>CAWFPL010000001.1:0-141159 GCA_963817785.1 uncultured Pseudomonadota bacterium
ACTACTCACCCGCCTCTGCGTACAGCTGACCGGATAGGGCCATTTGGATAGCGACGAGGGGGTTGTAGCCTTGGTTGGCCATGGTCTGCAGATAGCTGGAGATGCGGCAGTAGGCCTGTGCGAACTCGGCCTTGCGGAAGCAGCCGGAGACTTTCTGCTTGACCTTGCTCATGCGCAGATCGCGCTCGGCGCGGTTGTTGGTGAAGGGGACGTTGGGGTCTCTGGCGAACAGCAGCACGGCGATTTCATGTTCCTTCAGTCGCTCCCAGAGGTTATGGGCATCGGATTTCGCGACCCTGCCCCGTTTGCCGTTGTGCTTTGCCGGGATGGGCGGCAGTTCCCGCTCGCCGCGGGTGAGGATGTTGCGGTAGTGCGTCTGAAGACGCTCGTACTCACGCGGGGTGAGCCGTTTGCGCTTGCGCTTGGAGACCCGGGAGCAGGTCTGCTGCAGAAGCCGCTTCATGTTGCCGGCCCAGGCGTAGCCGTTGGACTCGACGATGAAGGTCAGCTCGCGCAACAGGTGCGCGCCACAGAGCCCATGGCGACAGTGCTCATAGGACAGGTAGGAGGCCCAGCAGTCGTGCACGATCACCCCTCCATAGCGGGGGATGATGCCGATGGCGGCCATCGCCTCCAGGCCGCGCTTCTCATGCACGAACTTCAGGGTGATCTCGCCTGCCGAGCAGACGTGGATCCAGTGATTGTGCTTCTCGACGCGGATGGAAGTCTCATCGACATGCATCGCCGGCTGGATGAGGATCCGATCGATGGCCATCTGCTCCCAGCGGGTGAGCGCCAGGTGCAGCTGCAGCACGTATTTGAGGATCGTGGCCTCGGAGATCGCAAGGCCGATCAGGGTCTGAATCGACTGCTGCACGCGCTTGAGCGAGATCATCTGGGCGATCAGCAGGTTCAGCGCGTACGCCTTGATGCCCGAGCCGTACTGCACGGGGCCGCAGAAGCTCTCGGGAAACGGCGCACGGGTCTCGCTGCCGCAGTGCGGGCAGGACTTGATCTCGGCATCGACGTGGCTCACGACCTTCTCGAAGACGATGTCGATCCGGGTGCGCCGTTCCTGACCGTGAGGCCGGACGGTGCGCAGGTCTTCCCCGCATTCCTCGCAGGAGCTGACCTTGGAGAGCTCAACGGTCTCGACGGTGCGGGTGTTCGCCGAGCGGCTCGGGTCGTAGACCTTGCCCTTGGTATGGGAGCCGGGGTGGCTGAGCGCGCTGTCGTCCTTCTCGCTTCGGGAGGAGGGCTTGCTGGAGTTCGCGCTGGTCTTGCTGGTGTTCTTTTCCATGAACACCGCCATCAGCACCTGCATCAGCATCAGCAGCGCCTCGATCAGGGCGCGGCTCTCGGGGCCGAGCTTGCCGTCGGTGGACAATTGCCCGAAGCGCTCCTTGAGCGCCGAGAACTCCTCGCGCAGGGATTGCTTGTTGACGCTGGGCACGAGGCGCGGCCCGGTGGATTACTCGCCAGCCTCGAGGGCCATCAGCCCCGAGAGCACCGCCAAGCGTTCCCCAGGGGGCAACTCCCGGTAGCGCCGCGCCCAGCTTTCGGCCTTGCGCTTGATGCGTTGCCGGTCCGTGTGGTCCTTGCCGGCGTAGCGCGCCCAATGCACTCGGTCGGGGCTGAAGTTGAACCACACCTTCTCGGTGCGCACCCCACCCTGATTCATCACCTGCACCGAAAGGCTCCGCCAGCCGACCAGCCACTCCTCGTACAAGGCGGACGGGTAGCCGGAGACAATCACCGCGCAGGGCAGCCTCTTCAGCAACCCCAGCAGCTCGATGTGATCGCGCTCCTCGTACTCGAACCGGTAGCGCCGCTGCGAGGTGCGCGTCGCGTGCAGGTACGGCGGGTCGCAGTAGAGGAGTTCGCGTCCCCGATAGTCAAACTCCGCCAGGAACCGGTGCGCGCAGCCGTGCACCAGCTCTACCGCGTAGTCGCACTGGAACTTCTCCAGGGCGCCCTCATTGAGGTCGATCCCGATGTTGCGCAGCGCCGGCGGCTTGCGCTTCATGATCGCCCCGCCCCCAAGGTGGCTCTCAATATAGGTGTCGTGCGGGGGCATCAGCGCAATGATCGGCTGGCACAACCCCGAGGTCGCCTTCGATCCGAAATACGCCCCCATCGCTGCTCGATCCGTCCTCTTGCAAAGACTAGAGCGCAGCGTAGCTTCACGTCTCTACGATGTCAAGCGCCTCGTCCCCCGGTGCGGAACCGCCCGGGGGGGTGAGCAGTTACCGAATCGAGCTGCTGCGGGATGGCAGGCGCTTTCGGCTACGAGGCCGAGCACTACGAGGTGTCGATGAAGATGGCCGAAGCGGACCTGCTGCCGGCGGTGCGCCAGGCACCGGCGGAAGCCTTGATCGTCGCCGACGGCACCAGCTGCCGGCACCAGATCGCCGACGGTTGCGGCCGCAGCGCGTTGCACGTTGCGCGGGTGCTCGAGCGCGCGCTCGCCTGAAACTTCAGCGCGGCGTCAGGACCTTGGCCGGCGCAGCGTCCACAGCCACAGCCCTACACCGGCGACGATCATCGGCAGGCTGAGCCACTGCCCCATCGTCAGGCCGAGCGCGAGGAAGCCGAGGAAGCTGTCCGGCTCGCGCGCGAACTCGGCAAGGAAGCGAAACGCGCCGTAGCCCATGAGGAACAGCGCCGAGACCTGGCCGCGCGGCCGCGGTTTGGACGAGAAGCGCCACAGGATGACGAACAGCGTGACCCCCTCGAGCGCGAACTCGTAGAGCTGCGAGGGGTGGCGCGGCAGCGGCCCGGCGCCCGGAAACACCATGCCCCAGGGCAGGTCGGTGACGCGGCCCCAGAGCTCACCGTTGATGAAGTTTCCCAGGCGCCCGGCTGCCAGTCCGACCGGCACCAGCGGCGCGACGAAATCCATCAGCGCGAGCCAGTTGACCCGGCAGCGCCGCGCGACGAATGCCATGGCCACGAGCACGCCGAGAAAACCGCCGTGGAAGGACATGCCGCCGTGCCAGACCTCGAAGATCTCCAGCGGGTGCGCGAAGTAGTACTCGGGCTTGTAGAACAGGACGTAGCCGAGCCGTCCGCCCAGGATCACACCCAGCACCGCGTAGAACAGCAGGTCGTCGAACTGAGCGCGCGTGACCGGCGCGAAGCCGCGCGCGATGCGCCGCATGCCGAGCCACCAGCCCGCGCCGAAGCCGGTCAGGTACATGAGCCCGTACCAGCGGATTTGCAGCGGTCCGAGCGAGATCGCGACGGGGTCGAATTTCGGGTAGATCAGCACGGTTAGGGGCGTGGCGCCGGGTACCGGGTATAGAATCCGGGCGCATTAGAACATACCGCAGCGACCGAGGGAGCCTCCCATGCCGGACAACCGCCGCAGCCGTCTGATCACCCAGGGGGTGGCGCGCTCGCCCAACCGGGCGATGCTGCGCGCCGTCGGATTCAAGGACGGCGATTTCGACAAGCCGATCGTCGGGGTGGCCAACGGCCACTCGACGATGAACCCGTGCAACGCCGGGATTCAGCCGCTGGTCGATCGGGCCATGGCGGCGCTCGAGCAGGCGGGCGCCAAGCCGCAGGTGTTCGGCTTTCCCACGGTGACCGACGGCATCGGCATGGGCACCGAGGGCATGAAGTATTCGCTGGTGTCGCGCGAGGTCATCGCCGACTCGATCGAGGTCGCGGTCAACGGCCAGTTGATGGACGGCGTGCTGTGCGCGGGCGGCTGCGACAAGAACATGCCCGGCAGCATGATGGCCATGGCGCGCATCAACGTGCCCGGAATTTTCGTTTACGCCGGCACGATCAAGCCGGGATTCTGGAAAGGGCAGAAGCTGACCATCGTGAGCCCGTTCGAGGCGGTTGGCGCGTTTACCGCCGGCAAGATGTCGCAGGAAGACCTCGATGGCATCGAGAGGAACGCCTGCCCGTCGGTCGGCGCCTGCGGCGGCCAGTACACCGCCAATACGATGTCCTCGTCGTTCGAGGCCCTCGGCATGAGCCTGCTCGGCTCCTCGCAGATGGCCTCGCCCGATCCGGAGAAAGCGGACTCGGCCGCGGCGTCGGCGCGCGTACTGGTGCACGCCGTTCACAACAACCTCAGGCCGCGCGACATCATCACGCGCAAGTCGATCGAGAACGCGATTGCCCTGGTGATGGCCACGGGCGGCTCGACCAACGCGGTGCTGCATTACCTGGCGATCGCGCAAGCGGCCGGCGTGCGCTGGAGGATCGACGATTTCGAGCGCGTGCGCCGCAAGGTGCCGGTGCTGTGCGACCTGAAGCCCTCGGGGCGCTATGTCGCCACGGACTTCCACGCCGCGGGGGGCGTGCCTCAGGTGCTCAGGATGCTGCTGGTGCACGGGTTGCTGCACGGCGAATGCATGACGATCACCGGCAAGACCCTGGCGGACGAGCTGAAGAACGTGCCCGACCAGCCGCGCGCCGACCAGGACGTGATCCGGCCGTTCGATCGCCCGATGTACGCGCAAGGCCATCTCGCCATCCTCAGGGGCAACCTCGCGCCCGAGGGCTGCGTGGCGAAGATTACCGGCCTGAAGAAGACCTCGATCACCGGCCCGGCGCGCGTGTTCGATTCCGAGCCCGATTGCATGAAGGCGATCATGGCGAAGAAGATCAAGCCGGGTGACGTGATCGTGATCCGCTACGAGGGTCCCAAGGGCGGGCCCGGAATGCAGGAAATGCTCGCGCCGACCTCGGCGCTCGTCGGCCAGGGGCTGGGGGAGTCGGTCGGCCTGATCACCGACGGGCGCTTCTCGGGGGGCACCTGGGGTATGGTGGTCGGCCACGTGGCACCGGAAGCCTACGTCGGCGGCACCATCGCACTGGTGAAGAACGGCGATTCGATCACCATCGACGCCAAGAAGCGCCTCGTCCAGCTCAACGTGCCGGCGAAGGAACTGGCCGCGCGCAGGAAGAAGTGGAAGGCGCCCAAGCCGCGCTATATCCGCGGCGTGATGGCCAAGTACATGAAGCTGGTCTCGACCGCGTCCGTGGGCGCGGTCACCGACGAGGCCTAGTGCGCGCGCTCAGGCGAGGCCGCCGCGCGCGCAGCGCTCGCGCAGCTCGCGCTTGAGCACCTTGCCGATCGCGCTGCGCGGCAGCTGATCGATCGCGTGCAGCGCCGCGAGGCGCTGCGTTTTGCCCAGGCGCGCATTGGCCCAGGCGAGCAGCTCCTCGGCGCGCACCGCGCCGGGCGCGCCGGGCACCACGAACGCTACCGGCGTTTCGCCCCAGCGCTCGGAGGGCACGCCGACCACCGCCGCGTCGACCACCGCGGGATGCTCGCGCAGTACCGCCTCGAGGTCACTCGGGTACACGTTGAAGCCGCCCGAGATGATCATGTCCTTCTTGCGATCGAGCAGCGTGAGGAAGCCCTCGGCATCGAAGCGACCGATGTCCCCGGTCCGGATGAAGCGCCTCCCGGCGGCATCGAACCACTCCGCCTGCGCCGTCTTCTCGGGCTGGTTGTGGTAGCCGGTCATCATGAGGGGCGAGCGGCCGACCACCTCGCCGGTTTCGCCCGGCCCCAGCTCGCGCCCGGCCTCGTCGATCAGACGGATGTCGTGTCCCGGAGCGGGCCGGCCCACGGTATGCAGCTTGTTCGGGTGCAGGTGCGCGGCCAGGATGCAGGTGCCGCCGCCCTCGGTCATGCCGTAGAGCTCGGTCAGCGCTCCGGGCCAGCGCCGCAGGATGTCGGCCTTGAGCGCCGCGGAAAAGGGTGCGCTGGTGCAGAACTTGGCACGGAACGCGGACAGGTCGTGGCGCCCGAACTCGGGCAGCGCCATGATGCGCTGGTACTGCACCGGCACCAGCATGGTGTGCGTAGCCCGGTGGCGCTCCGCGAGCGCCAGGTAGCGCGCCGCATCGAATTTCGCCATCAGCACCACGCTGCCGCCGAGGGCGATCGTCGGGAAGAAGCTCACCAGCGTCGTGTTCGAGTACAGCGGCGTGGCGAGCAGCGTCACGGCGCCAGGCTCGTAGCCCGAGATCCGGCCGCGCTGCACGTGCCCCCAGCGCATGCCGTGCGGCTGCACGATGCCCTTGGGGAGGCCGGTGGTCCCCGACGAGTAGATGATGTTGAACGGCCAGTCGGGCTGCACCGCGACCGGCGCGGGCACGCTGCCCGGTGGCGCGAGCCAGGCTTCGAGCGCGGCGCCGGCACGCGATGCGTCGAGCGCGATGCGCGGCACGGCGTTGCGCTCGCGCACCGGCTCGAGCGCCTGCGCCGCCGCGGCGTCGAGGAACAGCAGGCGGGCGCCCGAATCGGCGATCATGCCGGCGAGGCTCTCGCTGGTCGCGGTAGGCGCGAGCGGGGCCACGGCGACGCCGGCGCGCAGTGCCCCTAGAAACACCGCCGCGTACTCGATCGAGTTCGCCGCGCACAGCGCGATGGCATCCCGCGGCCGCAGGCCCGCGCGCTGCAGCGCGGCGGCGACGCGGTCCATTGTGGCGTCGAGCGCGGCGTAATCGAGCCGGCGCTCGTCCTGCAGCAGCGCCGCGTGCCCGGGCTGGCGCCGCGTGTGCGCGCGGATCAGCTCGGCGAGGCTGCCGAAGTCCTGCTCGAGGAGCGCTTCCGGGTGCATCGGATCAGGTGCGCATTGTACCGGCCGCGCGCGGCCGCCGTGCGCCTCAGAAGCCCGAGCCGGGCTGTGCGAGGAAATCGCGCTCTTCGGGCGCGTCCTGCCGCCCGAGCGCGGCATTGCGGTGCGGGAAGCGTCCGAAGCGCTCGACGATCTCCCGGTGGCGCTCCGCATAGCGGTAGACATCGTGCGTCTCGGGGAACGCAGCGAGCGGCTGCATGAGCGCGCAGGCAAGGCGCTGGTCATCGAGCGTCTCGGCGTGCTCGAACGGCAGGTAGAAGAACATCCGCTCCACCGGCAGGGCGTCGCGGTCGTGGCCGCGCGCGAGCGCCTCGCGCGCGGCCTCGCGCGCCGGCGCGTCGGAGACGAACGCGCGCGCCTCGCCGCGGAACATGTTGCGCGGAAACTGGTCCAGCAGCACGATCAGCGCGAGGCAGTCGCCGGCGGCGTGCCGCCAGGGCGCGAGCGCTCCGGCGGCCGCCTCCTCGTGCAGCGCGAGGAAGCGCGCGCGAATCTCGGCGTCGAATGCGCCGGATTTCGCGAACCATTCCTTGCGGCGCGTGCCGTACTCGCTCCCGGCACCGAACCAGAAGCGCAAGACCTCGACCGAGCGAGGGTCTTTGGTGGGCGGCATCGGCGCATCCTGCAATAATCGCTCGCCTGGAGCAATCGCATGCTCAACCGCCTCGCGCGCGAGACTTCCCCGTACCTGCAGCAGCACGCCGCCAATCCAGTCGACTGGTATGCGTGGGGCGAGGAGGCGCTCGCGCGGGCCGCGCGCGAGAACAAGCCGATCCTGCTCTCGGTGGGCTATTCGGCGTGCCACTGGTGCCACGTGATGGCGCACGAGAGCTTCGAGGACCCGGAGGTCGCGGCGCTCATGAACCGGCACTTCGTCAACGTCAAGGTGGACCGCGAGGAGCGGCCGGACCTGGACCAGATCTACCAGACGGCGCACCAGATGCTCGCGCAGCGCGGGGGCGGCTGGCCGCTGACGATGTTCCTGTCGCCCGATGGCACGCCGTTCTTCGGCGGCACCTACTTCCCGAAGAGCGCGCGCTACGGCCTGCCGGGCTTCGGCGAGCTGCTTGAGCACATCGCCCGGATCTGGCGCGAGAAGCAGTCCGAGATCCAACAGCAGAACGAACAGGTCAGGATCGCGTTCTCGCGCATGCTACCGGAATCCGCGGCGCAGCGCCCCGAGCTCGGTGACGCGCCGCTGCGCGCCCTGCTCGGGGACCTGCGCGCCGGCTTCGATGCGCGCTTCGGCGGCTTCGGTCCGGCGCCCAAATTTCCGCACGCGACCGACCTCGAGCTGTGTCTGCGCGAGTTCGCCCTGCACGGCGAGCGGGGCGCGCTCGAAATGGCCGACGTGACGCTCACCCGAATGTGCGAGGGCGGGATCTACGACCAGCTGGGCGGCGGCTTCTGCCGCTACAGCACCGACGGGCGCTGGTTGATTCCGCACTTCGAGAAGATGCTCTACGACAACGGGCCGCTGCTCGGCTTGCTGGCCGACGCCTGGCTCGCCACCGGGAGCGCGCTGTACGCGCGCTGCGCTGCGCAGACCGCGGGCTGGATGATGCGTGAGATGCAGTCGCCCGAGGGCGGCTACTACTCGTCGCTCGACGCCGACAGCGAGCACGAGGAGGGCAGATTCTACGTGTGGCAGCGCGACGAAGTGCGCGCACTGCTCGAGCCGGAGGAATGGGACGTCGCGGCGCCCTGCTTCGGCCTCGACGGCGACGCGAATTTTGAGGAGCGTCACTGGCACTTGCATATCGCGCGCACGCTCGAGAGCACCGCCAAGCTGGCGCAGGTTCCGCTCGAGCAAGTCGAGCGGCGGCTGGCGGCTGTGCGCGAGAAGCTGTTCGCCGTGCGCGAGCGGCGCGTGCGCCCGGGGCGCGACGAGAAAGTGCTCGTATCGTGGAACGCGCTCGCGATCCGCGGGATGGCGCGCGCCGGGCGCGTGTTCGGCCGACCCGAATGGCTGGCTTCGGCGCGCCGCGCGCTCGAGTTCGTGCGCGCGGCGATGTGGCGCGACGGCAGGCTGCTCGCGACCTACAAGGACGGCCGCGCGCACCTGAACGCTTACCTGGACGATTACGCGTTCCTCATCGGCGCCCTGCTCGAGCTGCTGCAGGCCGAGTTCCGGATCGCCGACCTGCGCTTCGCACAGGAGCTCGCCGAAGTGCTGCTGGAGCAGTTCGAAGACCGCGAGGCCGGCGGGTTCTTCTTCACCGGGCGCGACCACGAGCGGTTGCTGCACCGGCCGAAGCCCGGCCACGACAACGCAACGCCATCGGGTAACGGCGTGGCCGTCTTCGGGCTGCAGCGTCTCGCGGCGCTCACCGGCGAGCAGCGTTATGCGCGCGCCGCCGAGCGCACGCTCAAGCTGTTCTACCCGAGGATGCGGGAGCACCCTGCGGGGTTCGCTACGCTGGCGCTGGCGCTCGCGGAGGCGCTCGCGCCGCCGGCGACGGTGGTGCTGCGCGGGGCGTTGCCGCCGCTGGGCGCCTGGCAGGCGGCGCTCGCGCACCAGTTCATGCCCGATACCCTCGTGCTCGTGCTGCCTGACGGGATGCCGGACCTGCCGCCGCTCCTGGACAAGCCGGCCCGGCCCGCTCCGGTCAACGCGTGGCTGTGCCGCGGCGTTACCTGCCTCGAGCCCATGACCGACCTGAATGCCTTGCAAGCCGCTTGCAAACAACCCGCCATCGGGTAGCATGCGGACTCTTTGCCGTCCGCGGACGGCCGGAATTCGTGATCTTTTATAAGGAGCGGCAATGAAACGCTTTCTCTGGCCTCTCGCGCTGCTCGGACTTACCTTCGCGCTGTCTGCGCGCGCCGAGGATCCGATGGCGCTGGCGAAGAAATACGCCTGCCTGAGCTGTCACGCCGTCGATCACAAGCTCGTTGGCCCGGCCTGGAAGGACGTGGCCAGCAGGTACCGCGGCGACAAGGGCGCGGAAGCGAAGCTGGTTGCCAAGGTCCGCAAAGGCGGCTCTGGCGTATGGGGCACCATCCCGATGCCGCCCAACCCGACACCCTCGGACGCTGAATTGAAGCAGCTGGTGGGTTTCATTCTGTCCCTCAAGTGACATGAGGCGAACGGGCCGGCACAAGGGCCGGGCCACCGGCCCTTTTTGTTCGGGGTTCCGTCGTCTCACCGAACTCCGCTGCCCTCGCCGTACAGCGGGCGATCGAGCGGCCGTACGCCGGGCCGCGGGGTCCTGACCGGGCGCTGACTCAGGCTGGGCTGCGCGGTATCATAGGCCGCCGCTAGCCCTCGCTCCAGCACATTTCCCCGGAGGTTGCATTGCCCCGTCTCACCTTGCGCACCACGCTACTCGCCGCCGCAATCGCCCTCGGGCTGGTCGGCTGCGGCGAGGGCAAGAAACCCGAGCCGAAGGCGCAGGCCGGGGCCGCGGTCGAGCCGACGCTCGACATCAAGATCGGACACGTCGCGCCGCTCACCGGCAGCATCGCGCATCTGGGCAAGGACAACGAGAACGGCGCGCGCCTGGCGATCGAGCAGGCGAACGCGGCGCACATCATGATCGGCGGCAAGCTGGCGCACTTCGAGCTGATCGCCGAAGACGACCAGGCCGACCCGAAGGTCGCCACGACCGTGGCACAGAAGCTGGTGGACGAGAAGGTGGCAGGAGTCGTCGGGCACCTCAACTCGGGAACGACCATCCCCGCCTCCGCGATCTACCACCAGGCCGGCATCCCGATGATCACCGGCTCGGCCACCAATCCCCAGCTCACCGAGCAGGGCTTCGACAACGTGTTCCGCATCGTCGGGCGCGACGACCAGCAGGGACCGGCGATCGCGAGCTATCTGGTTGCGACCGAAAAGCCCAAGGTCGTCGCGGTGATCGACGACGCGACCGCCTACGGCGAAGGCCTTGCCGACCAGGTCGAGAAGACGCTCAAGGCCGAAGGCATCAAGGTGCTCGCCCGCGAGAAGGGCACCGACAAGACCACCGACTGGATGGCGGTACTGACCCGCATCAAGGGCGAGCAGCCCGACGCCGTGTTCTACGGCGGCATGGACGCCACCGCCGGCCCGCTCCTCAAGCAGGGCAAGGAGCTCGGCCTCAAGGCGATCTTCTCGTTCGGCGACGGTGCGTGCACCGAGGAGATGCACAATCTCGCCGGCGCGGCGGCGGAAGGCATGCTGTGCTCGCAGGCGGGCATTCCGCCGCAGGCCGCCTCCAAGGCTTTCCTGGACGCTTACAAGGCGCGCTTTCACACGGATCCGATCATCTATGCGCCGTTCACCTACGACGCCGCGAACCTGCTGATCGCGGCGATGAAGGAAGCCGGTTCGGCCGAGCCGGCCAAGTATCTGCCGTTCCTGCACAAGATCAGCTACGAGGGGGCCACCGGCAAGATCGAGTTCGATGCCAAGGGCGACCGCAAGAACGCCGAAATCACGATCTTCACGATGAAGGACGGCAAGATCGATCCGATCGCCGTGGTCAGGGCGGGCAAGACGATGCCCTATGAAGAGTTCCTGAAAGGCAGGACGGGCGACTCAGGCGGGGCGCCGCCGAAGTAGCGAGCGAGCGGTGTTCGCAACGGCGCCTGCGGGCGCCGTTTTAGTTTCGGGGGCCCGGTCGCGCTTTGGCGCCAGGCGCGGGGTTTGCTAGGCTTGCGCGCAGATGGACATCTTCCTGCAGCAGATCATCAACGGTCTGACGCTCGGCGCCGTGTATGCGGTCGTGGCGCTCGGCTACACCATGGTTTACGGCATCATCCAGCTGATCAACTTCGCGCATGGCGAGGTGGTGATGATCGGCGCCATGGTCGCCTTCACGGTGATCAACGCGCTTGCGGGCTCGGGGTTGCCCGCGCTCGCCATAGTGCTGATCGGCACCGCCTGCGCGATCCCCGTGTGCATGCTGGTCGGCTATGCGATGGAGCGGCTCGCTTACCGGCCGCTGCGGCGCGCGCCACGGCTCGCGCCGCTCATCACTGCGATCGGCGTGTCGATCATCCTGCAGAACGTCGCACTGCTGGTCTGGAGCCGCAACGTGCTCGCCTTTCCGCAGATCATCGACCTGCGTATCTATCACGTGGCGGGCGCGCGAATCAGCAACGTGCAACTCACCATTATCCTGGTGTGCATCGCGATGATGGCGGGACTCGCCGCGCTCGTGTACCGCACCCGGCTCGGCGCCGCGATGCGCGCTACGGCGCAGAACCCGCAGGTCGCCGGACTGATGGGCATCGACATCGATCGGGTGATCGCCGTTACGTTCGCGATCGGCGCAGCGCTCGCGGCGGTCGCCGGCGTGATGGTGGGTACCTACTACGGCGTCGCCCAATATACGATGGGCTCGATTCTCGGCCTGAAGGCGTTCTCGGCGGCCGTGCTCGGGGGCATCGGCAACGTGCCTGGTGCGATGCTCGGTGGAGTGCTGATGGGGGTGGTAGAGGCGCTCGGGGCGGGCTACATCGGCAGCCTGACCGACCTGTGCAGCTATGGATGGCTCGCGCGCGTCATCGGTCCGCGCTGTGCCGACGGCGGCCACTTCGTGCTGTTCGGCTCCAACTACCAGGACGTGTTCGCATTCGCCGTGCTGATCCTGGTGCTCGTTTTCAGGCCCTCCGGCCTGCTTGGCGAGCGGGTCGGCGACCGGGCCTGAGGAGCGCGGCTTGAAGGTTCCGGGCAAGCGCCATCGCCTCGTGTTCTGGTCTGCGCTTGCGCTCGTCGCGGCGGTGCTCATCGTGCTGCCCTTCGCGCTTACCCAGATCGGCACCGCGTGGGTGCGCATCAGCAACCTCGCGCTGCTCTACGTGCTTCTTGCCCTGGGCCTGAACATCGTGGTCGGCTTTGCCGGGCTGCTCGATCTGGGCTATATCGCGTTCTACGGAGTCGGCGCGTACACCTATGCACTGCTTGCCAGCCCGCACTTCGGCCTGCACTTGCCGTTCTGGGTCATCCTGCCGATCGGGGCGGCGATCGCGGCGCTGTTCGGCGTGCTACTCGGTGCGCCCACGCTCAAGCTGCGCGGCGACTACCTCGCGATCGTGACCCTGGGCTTCGGCGAGATCGTGCGCATCTTCCTCAACAACCTGTCGCGCCCTGTGAACATCACCAACGGGCCACAGGGGGTGTTCCGCATCGATCCGTTCCGCATCGACGGCTTCAGCTTCGCGACCAATCAGAAGATTCTCGGCCTCGAGGTCAGCGGGCCGATGAAGTACTACTACTTGCTGGCGCTGCTGGTCGCGCTCGTCGTCGCGCTCAACCTGCGACTGCAGAACTCGCGCATCGGCCGCGCCTGGGAGGCGATCCGCGAGGACGAGATCGCGGCCCGTGCCATGGGGATCGACACTACCAGCCTGAAGCTGCTCGCCTACGCCATGGGTGCCACCTTCGGCGGTGTCGCGGGCGGCGTGTTCGCCGCTATCCAGCAATTCATATCGCCCGAGAGCTTTGTGCTGGTCGAGTCGGTGATGGTCGTGTCGATGGTGGTGCTTGGCGGCATGGGCAATGTCTGGGGCGTGGTGCTGGGGGCGGTGTTGCTGTCGTTCGTGCCCGAGATCCTGCGCTACTCGGTCGAGCCGGTGCAGCGGGCGTTGTTCGGGCGTACGCTGATCGCGCCCGAAGTGATCCGCATGCTGCTGTTCGGCTTCGCGCTGGTGCTGGTAATGCTGTTCCGCCCGGCGGGGCTGCTGCCCTCGGCGGTGCGCAAGCGCGAGTTCGCGGAGCGCGAATGACCGAGCTGCTGCGCGCGACCGGCGTCGGCAAGCGCTTCGGTGGCGTGCAGGCGCTCGCCGACATCTCGTTCGCGATCCGGCGCGGCGAAATCTACGGTCTGATCGGGCCGAACGGCGCCGGCAAGACGACGCTGTTCAACCTGCTCACCGGCATCTACGCGCCGGACAGCGGGTCGTTCGCGTTCGACGGCGTGAGGCTTGCGGGCCTCAAGCCGCACCAGGTCGCGGCGCACGGCATCGCGCGCACGTTCCAGAACATCCGCCTGTTCGCCAACCTCTCGGCGCTCGAGAACGTGATGATCGGGCGGCACGTGCGCACCCGCGCCGGTGTGCTCGGCGCGATTCTGCGCGACGCGCGTACCGTGGGCGAGGAGCGGGCCATCGAGAAGCGCGCGCTCGAGTTGCTCGAGTACGTCGGCATCCGCGCGCGCGCCAACGATCGCGCCGGCAGCCTGCCGTACGGCGACCAGCGGCGCCTGGAGATCGCGCGCGCGCTGGCGACCGACCCCAAGCTGCTCGCGCTCGACGAACCGGCGGCCGGCATGAACCCGTCCGAGCGCCTGGCGCTCGGCAAGCTGATCGAGCGGATTCGCGCCGGCGGTCTCACCGTGCTGCTCATCGAGCACGACATGCGCCTGGTGATGAAGGTGTGCGACCGCGTTCTGGTGCTGGACTACGGCGAGCGCATTGCCGAGGGGCTGCCCGGCGAGGTGCAGCGCGACCCGAAGGTCATCGAGGCATACCTGGGAACGCCGGCGGCGCCATGAGCCTGCTCGAAGTCCGCGCACTGGAGGTGCACTACGGCGGCATCCGTGCGGTGCGGGGCATCGATCTGCACGTGGACCAGGGCGAACTGGTGTGCCTGATCGGCGCCAACGGCGCCGGCAAGAGCTCCACGCTGCGGGCGATCTGCGGGCTGCTGCATTCCTGCAGCGGCAGCGTGCGCTACGCGGGCGAGGAGATCTCGGGCCTGCCGGTACACGAGCGGCCGCGCCGCGGCCTAGTCATGGTGCCCGAGGGCCGCGGTATCTTTCCGCAGCTCACGGTGGCCGAGAACCTCGCGATGGGCGCCTATGCGCGGCGCGATGCCGAGGTAAGGGATGATCTGGAGCGCACCTACGCTCTGTTCGCCCGCCTCGCGGAGCGTCGCACTCAGACCGGCGGCACCCTGTCGGGCGGCGAGCAGCAGATGCTCGCCATCGGTCGCGCGCTGATGAGCCGGCCGAAGCTCCTGCTGCTCGACGAGCCCTCGATGGGGCTCGCACCCCTGATGGTGGCCAAGATCCTGGAGATCGTGCGCGAGATCGCGCGCCAGGGCGTGACCATCCTGCTGGTAGAGCAGAACGCCAGGCTGGCGCTCGAGATCGCCGCCCGCGGCTACGTCATGGAGTCGGGCGAGATCGCGCTCGCCGCCGATGCCTCCCGGCTGCTCGCCGATCCGAAGGTGCGCGAGGCGTATCTCGGGGAAGAGGCGACCTAGGCCGACCCTGCGCGGACGCGCCTCAAGCGCTCGCGCCGGCCAAATCCGCCTGCGTGGTGAAGCTGTCGGCGAAGAACTCGTCTTCGGCCAGCTTGCACTGCGCGACGAAGTCGCGGCGTGCCGCGTCGACCATCACCGGCGCGCCGCAGGCGTAGACCTGGTAGCCGGACAGATCGGGAAAGTCCTGCATCACGGCGCGGTGCACGAACCCGGTGCGTCCCTGCCAGTGGTCCTCGGGCAGCGCGTCGGAGAGCACGGGCACGTACTTGAAGCGGGCGTGCTCGGCGGCCCACTTTTCGGCCAGCGCGTTCAGGTACAGATCCTTCGGCCGGCGCCCGCCCCAGTACAGGGTCATCGGCCGCGCGATGCCCTCGTGAAGCGCGTGCTCGATGATCGACTTGATCGGCGCGAACCCCGTGCCGGAGGCGACGAACACGATCGGCTTGTCCGAATCCTCGCGCAGGAAGAACGTGCCCAGCGGCCCCTCGAAGCGCAGGATGTCTCGCTCCTTCATCTTGCCGAAGACGTGCTCGGTGAACTTGCCCCCGGGCATGTAGCGGATGTGCAGCTGCAGGAGCTCCGCATCGTGCGGCGGGTTGGCCATCGAATAGCTGCGCCGCGCCCCGTCGCGCAGCAGGAACTCGATGAACTGGCCGGCCAGGAACTTGAGCTGCTCGTTGGCGGGCAGCTTGAGCGTGAGCAGCATGACGTCGTCGGCCACGCGCTCCATAGCCTGCACGCGGCAGGGCAGCGTCTTGATCTGGATGCCCTTGGCGGCGCCGACGGTGCGCGCCTCGACCACCAGGTCTGACAGAGGCTTCGCCTGGCAAAAAAGCGCCTTGCCCTGGGCGCGCTCATCGTCGGTGAGTGCCTTGTGCTGATAGATCCCGTAGTCGACCGTGCCGGACAGGATCTTGCCCTTGCAGCTGCCGCAGGCGCCGTTCTTGCAGCCGTACGGCAGCACGAAACCGGCGCGCAGCGCAGCTGTCAGGATCGACTCGCCTTCCTCGACCTGGAACTGGTGACCGCTCGGCTGGAGGGTGACGGTGTGCATGTCGCTACAATGACGTCCATGAAAAAGCTGTTGATCGCGGGCTTCGGCGACATCGCGCGCCGCGTCCTCCCGCTGCTCCCGCCCGGGGTCGAGGTGCGCGCCCTGTCGCGCCGCCGCGGCTTCGACCTCGACCGGCCGGACAGCCTTGCGCCCATCGGCGGCTGGGCCGAAGCGATGCTGCATTGCGCGCCGCCGCCCGCGAGCGGACAGGCCGATCCACGCACCGCGAACCTGCTCGCGGCGCTCGAGCGAGCGGGCATTCTACCGGGACGCATGGTGTACGTCAGCACGAGCGGCGTCTACGGCGACTGCGGCGGCGCGCTGGTCGACGAAACGCGCCCGCTCAATCCGCAATCGGCGCGGGCGCGGCGCCGCGCCGATGCCGAGCGGCAGCTCGCACAGTGGTGCGCCGCGCACGAGGTCGCCCTAGTGGTCCTGCGAGCTCCCGGGATCTACGCCGCCGAGCGGCTGCCGCTCGAGCGGCTGCGCGCGCAAGCCCCGGTGCTCGCCGCGGCGGACGACGTGTACACCAACCACATCCACGCCGACGACCTCGCGGCGATCTCGGCGCGCGCGCTCGAGCCCGATGCGCCTGCGGGAACGTACAATGCGTGCGACGACACGCACATGAAGATGGGGGACTGGATGGACTTCGTGGCCGAGCGCTGCGGGCTTCCGCGCCCGCCGCGCATTGCGCGCATCGAGGCCGCCGGGCGCATCGCGCCCGAGCTGCTGTCCTTCATGAGCGAGTCGCGCCGACTCGACAATCGCAGAATGAAGCGCACGCTCGGCATTGACCTGCATTACCCGACCGTGTTCGCCGGACTCTCGTCGAGCCGCCAGGCCGCGTGACGACGCTGCTCGTGCTCACCAACCTGCCCGACCGGGCCGCCGCGGAGCGGCTCGCCGAGGCGCTGATCGCGCAGCGCGTGGCCGCGTGCGTCAACATCCTCGCCCCGTGCCGCTCCGTGTACCGCTGGCGCGAGGCCGTGCAGCACGACGAAGAGCATCCGATGCTGATCAAGACCAGCGCCGAGCGCTACCCGGCGCTCGAGGCGGCGATCCGCGCCGGCCATCCGTACGAACTTCCCGAAATCGTCGCGGTCCCAGTCGAGCGCGGATTGCCCGCCTACCTCGATTGGGTCGCGCAGGAGACCCGACCCCAGCCATGATCGCCGCCCTGCTTCGCCTCCTTGTCCTCGTGGCCGCGCTTGCGCCGTTGAACGCGCCCGCCGCCTCGCTGCTCCAGGGGCTCACCGACTCCGGCACAAGCTCCGGTCCTGATCTGCTCGAGCCGGAGCAGGCGTTCAAGATGTCCGCGCGCGCGCTCGACGCGAACACGGTCGAGGTGGACTTCGCGATCGCGAATGGCTACTACATGTATCGCGACCGCTTCGCGTTCGCGGCGCAAGGCACGCAGGTCAAGCTCGGCGCGCCGCAGTTTCCGCCCGCGCTGCATCACAAGGACCCGTACTTCGGCGACGTCTATACCTACCGCGACCACGTCGCGGTCCGGCTGCCGCTGCAGTCGCGCCCCGCGGCCGCGCAGACGCTCGATCTGGTCGTGACTTCGCAAGGCTGCGCCGACGCCGGCGTGTGCTACACGCCCATGCAGTCGAAGGCCGCGATCCGGCTGGCCGCGCTCACCGGCGGCGCGGGCGGCTCGGGTGGAGGGAACGCCGGGCAGGCGCTCAGCCAAGGTCCACGCGTGATCCCGGCGACGCCGCGTTTTGCTACCCAGGCGAGCGATCTCGACATCGCCGCGCTGCTGCGCTCGGGCGGGTTCTGGCTGGTCATCGCCAGCTTTCTCGGTTTCGGGCTGCTGCTCGCCTTCACCCCGTGCGTGCTGCCGATGATCCCGATCCTGTCGGGAATCATCGTCGGCGAAGGCCGGCGCCTCAACAAGGTACGTGCCATGGTGCTCTCGGCGGCCTACGTGCTCGGCATGGCGATCACCTACGCCGCCGCGGGCGTCGCGGCCGCGTACTCCGGCTCGCTCATCGCCGCGGCGCTGCAGAACCCCTGGGTGCTCGGCGCGTTCGCCCTGGTGTTCGTGTGGCTGGCGCTGTCGATGTTCGGCCTGCACGACCTGCAGCTGCCCTCGTTTCTGCACCATCGGCTCTCGGCGGCGCACCGGAGGCTGGAGGGCGGGCGCATCGCGTCGGTGGCGGTGATGGGCGTGCTCTCGGCGGTAATCGTGAGCCCCTGCGTCGCGGCGCCGCTCGCCGGGGCGCTGCTCTACATCAGCCAGACGCACGACGTGCTGCTGGGAGGAACGGCGCTGTTCGTCATGGCGCTCGGCATGGGCGTGCCGCTGATCGCGGTCGGCGTGTCGGAGGGCGCGCTGCTGCCGAAGTCGGGGCCCTGGATGAACAGCGTCAAGAATTTCTTCGGCGTGCTGCTGCTCGCGGTGGCGATCTGGATCGTCTCGCCCGTGCTGCCCGCGGCGGCGACCATGCTGCTGTGGGCGGCGCTGCTCGTCGGCGGCGGTGTGTTTCTACGGGCGATCGACTCGCTGCCGCCGGGCGCGGGCGCCGCCGCCCGGCTCGGCAAGGGCGCGGGCGTCATGGCGCTGGTGGCCGGCGTGGCGCTGCTCGTCGGCACGCTCGCCGGCGGCCGCGATCCGCTGCATCCGCTCGCCGGGCTTGCCGGCGCGGGCGCGACCGCCGCGGATCCGATCCCGTTCGTGCGCGTGTCTTCGACCGCCGAGCTCGGGCAGCAGCTGCGCGCGCCCGGCCGGCCGGTAATGCTCGATTTCTACGCCGACTGGTGCGTGTCGTGCAAGGAGATGGAGAACTTCACCTTTCGCGATCCGCGCGTGCGCGCCAAGCTCGGCGACATGCTCCTGCTACGCGCCGACGTGACCGCCAACACGGCGCAGGACAAGGCCTTGCTTAAGCGCTTTTCCCTGTTCGGGCCGCCCGGCATCATCTTCTTCGACGCTTCCGGACGCGAGATCCGCGGGCTGCGCGTCGTGGGCTATCAGGACGCGGCGCATTTCCTGCAGACGCTCGAGCGCGCGAGCGCCGGCGGCGCCTAGCCAGCCGGCACGCCCGACGCCGCCGAACATCCTGCGTTCGCGGCGCTCTTCATCCGCGTCACTACTCGGCGAGCGCCTTGGCGAACTCGAGCGCGAAGTAGGTCAGGATGCCGTCGGCCCCCGCGCGCTTCATGGCGAGCAGCGCTTCTGCGATGCAACTCTCGGGCAGCCAGCCGTTGGCGGTCGCCGCGCGCAGCATCGCGTATTCCCCGCTGACCTGGTACACGTAGGTCGGCGCCCTGAACTCGTCCTTCACCCGCCGCACGATGTCGAGGTATGGCAGGCCCGGCTTCACCATCACCATGTCGGCGCCCTCGGCCAGGTCGAGGCCGACCTCCCGCAGCGCCTCGTCGGAGTTGGCCGGATCCATCTGGTAGGTTTTCTTGTCTCCCTTGCCGAGGTTCTTGGCCGAGCCGACCGCATCGCGAAACGGGCCATAGAAGCCGGACGCGTACTTGGCCGAATACGCCATGATCCTGGTGTGGATGTGCCCCGCCTTCTCGAGCGCGGCGCGAATGCGGCCGATGCGCCCGTCCATCATGTCGGAGGGCGCGACGATGTCCACCCCGGCTTCGGCCTGCACCAGGGCCTGCTTGACCAGCACCTCGAGCGTGACGTCGTTGAGGATGTAGCCGGTCTTGTCGACCACGCCGTCCTGGCCGTGCGAGGTGTACGGGTCGAGCGCGACATCGGTCATGATGCCGAGCTCCGGGAAGCGGGCCTTCAGCGCCGCGACCGCGCGCGGCACCAGCCCCTTGCGGTTGAACGCCTCGCGGCCATCGGGGGCCTTCAGCTTCTGGTCGATCACCGGAAAAAGGGCCATCGCGGGAATCCGCAGCTTCAGGCATCGTTCGGCCACGGGGAGCAGCCGGTCGACGGTCACGCGCTCCACGCCGGGCATCGAGGCGACTTTCTCCGTCCGTTGCTTTCCGTCCAGGACGAACACCGGATAGATCAGGTCGTCGGCGGTGAGGACGGTCTCGCGCATCAGCCGCCGCGAGAAGTCGTTGCGTCGCATGCGACGCATGCGAACCGAAGGGAAGCTACCGTACACGTTCATGGCAGGAATCCGTCGTCAGGGGCCGAATAGCCGCGTGCTCCTTGAGGCCTTTCAGCCGCCGGCGCCGAGACCTGCCCCGGCCTAGCGCTCTGATTTGGCTGCAGAGATTCACGCGGGAACTTTTTTGTGGCAGATCAAATCTTACTCGTAGACGATGTTGATCGTCTCCCGCTTCTCCTCCCTGAGCGGGTGCCTTAATCCCAATTAAGGCATTTTCGCCCCCGGTTTACATCCCCTTTGCCGGGGGCCTTTTATTCCCCGGGCCTGGCTGCGCGGCACGCAGCCAGGCTTCGAGCAGCGAGCGCGCCTCCTCGACCCCCTC
This sequence comes from uncultured Pseudomonadota bacterium, assembly GCA_963817785.1. Taxonomy (GTDB): domain Bacteria; phylum Pseudomonadota; class Gammaproteobacteria; order Burkholderiales; family SG8-39; genus JAKALD01. The sequence goes on from CAWFPL010000001.1 coordinate 20,285, forward strand.
GCCCGTCAGGCTGGAAAACAGGCGTAATTCGACCCGCGCCGCCGTAGCCGAGAGGGCTTCTCGCATGCCCTGCAGCGCCGCCTGGCGCGCGGCGCGCGAAAGCTTGTCGCATTTGGACAGCAGGATGAGCAGCGGCCGCCCTAGCGGCTCGAGCCAGCGGATGACTTGCGCGTCCTGAGGCGTGAGCGAACGGCGTGCGTCCAGGATCACCACCACCGCCGCCAGCGAGGCACGTCCCTGGAGATAGCCGCCGACCAGGCGGTCCCACTGCGCCCGCACCGCCTGCGGCACACGCGCGTAGCCATAGCCGGGCAAGTCGACCAGGCGCCCCATCGCACCCAGATCGAAAAAGTTGAGCGTCTGGGTGCGGCCCGGGGTCTTTGACACGAATGCAAGCCGTCGGCGCCCCGCGAGCGCATTGATCGCGCTCGATTTGCCGACATTCGAGCGCCCGACGATTGCCAGCTCTGGCGGCCCCTCGGGGGGCAATTGCTCCAAGCGTGCCACCGAGATGCTGAAGGCTGCCTGCGAGAGCGCGCTCACGATGCTCCGGAAATAAAAAGGAGAAATTGTAATAAAATTGCGCGCTTCGATCGGGATCCACGGGAGTCACCGCATGAACCGAGTTCTGGCGGCCGCCGCCAGCGTTGCCCTGCTGTCGTGTGCCGCGCAAGCGCTGGCCCAGGACCTCACCAAAGTCGACGTCGCGAAGGGCAAGCAGATCGTGAGCCAGGTATGCGTCGCGTGCCACGCTGCCGATGGCAACAGCGTCAGTCCCGCCAATCCCAAGCTCGCCGGACAGATCCCGGAGTATCTGTACAAGCAACTGCACGATTTCAAGGCCGAGGGCGGCAAGCCGGCCCGGCGCCAGAACCCGATTATGGCGGGTATGGTCGCGAGTCTCTCGGATTCCGACATGCGCGACTTGGCGGCGTACTTCGGCGGCCAGACGCTCAAGCCGGCCGTGGCGCACGACAAGGATCTCGCCGCGCAAGGCCAGAAGCTGTATCGCGGCGGCGATGCTGCCACCGGCGTGCCGGCCTGCGCGGCCTGCCACGGTCCGAGCGGCGCGGGCATCCCGATCGAGTTCCCGCGTCTCGGCGGCCAATTTTCCGAGTACGTGGAAGCGCAGCTCAAGGCCTTCAAGTCGGGCGAGCGCGCCAACGATCGGAAGGCGATGATGCGCACCATCGCCGCGCGCATGAGCGACCAGCAGATCAAGGCGCTCGCGCAGTACGTCGCCGGACTGCGCTAGCGCCGGCGACGGGAGCCGCTGCGGCCCCGAGGTCGCGTTCCGGGCACCTTCCTGCGAACCTCGCATCCCCGCTTGAGCACTCCCGGCTTCGATCTGCTCGTCATAGGCTCCGGCCCTGGCGGCTACCGCGCCGCGGTGCTGGCCGCGACGCGCGGCTTGTCGGTCGCGATAGTCGAGAAAGACGCCTGGGGCGGCGCCTGCCTGAATCGCGGCTGCGTGCCGAAGAAGGCCTGGTACCAGACCGCGCGCCTGCTGGCGGCGGCGCAACGCTTCGCCGGACGGGGCGTCACGGGCACCCTCTCGCCGGACCTGGCCGCCGCCTGGCGGCAGCAGCGCGAGATCGTGCAGACCGTGCGCGCAAGCTACGTTGGCTATCTCGAGCGCCTGGGGGTCAGGCGCTACGCGGGCGTCGCGCGCTTCTCGGCCGCGGACCGGCTCGAGGTGAACGGCGAAAGTCTGCTCGCGAGCCATTTCGTCATCGCCAGCGGCTCGCGCCCGTCCCTGCCGCCGGCGTTGCGCGGCTCGGTGCGCGCGCTGACCACCGACGAGCTGTTCGAGCAACCGCTGCCATCCGGCCGGCGCGTGGCGCTGGTCGGCGGCGGCGCGGTCGGCGTCGAGATGGCCTTCATCCTGAGCGCCCTCGGCCTGGAGATCGTCTGGCTCACCGGGCGTGAGCCGCTGTCGGGCGCGCGCTTCTCGCAGCCGGCGAAAAAGCGCCTACGCGAGGCGCTGGCGATACACGGCGTGGCGCCGCGCCTGCGCAGCCGGCCGACCGGCTGCAGCGAGCGCGACGGCACGCTCGAGTTGCGTCTTCCCGACGGCGTCGAGCGCGTCGATTGGCTGCTCGCGGGCACGGGAAGGACGCCGAACACCGATGGCTTGGGTCTCGAGGTCGTGGGCGTCGAGCTTACGCACCAGGGCTTCGTCCGGGTCGACGACGCGCAGCGCACGAGCAACGCGCGTATCTTCGCCATCGGCGACTGCGCCAATCCCGCCATGACCGCGAATCACGCCCTCGCCGAGGCGAGCGTCGCCGTCGCCGGCATCACGACGCCGGGCGCGCGGCGCGCGCGCCGCGCCTGGGTTCCCGAGGTCATCTACTCGGCACTGGAGCTCGCGCGCGTGGGTGAAACCGAGGACGAGCTCGAAGAAGCCGGGCGCGAGTACGCGGTCGGTTTCTCGGCGTTTGCGGCGAACCCGGCCGCCCTCGGAGAGGGCGATGCCGAAGGGTATGTGCGCGTGCTGGTCGACGCCGAAGGCGGCGACCTGCTCGGCTGCGAGATCGCCGGCGCGCAGGCCGGCGAGCTAGTGCATCTGGCGCAGCAGGGAGCCGCCGGCGAGGCGCTGCTCGCGCGGTTGGCGCGCGAGCGCTTCAATCACCCCAGTCGCGCGGAGGAGCTGCTGAATGCGGCCGAGGGGCTGATCGGGCGCTGGGGCCTGGGCGCGGGTGCGGAATAGACCGCCCGCCGGGACTGTTGACACACGAAAGAGAAAACGCGATGCAGGCGAGCGCGGCGGGCGCCGAGCGCGAAGTCCGGGTTTGGGATCTCCCGGTGCGCTTGTTTCATTGGACGCTGGTGGCGCTGTTTGCGTTCCAGTTCTGGAGCGGACAGACGGGGGGAAACGCGATGCAGTGGCATCTTTATGCCGGTTACGCCACGCTCGTGCTGGTGCTGTTTCGCATCCTGTGGGGGCTGCTCGGCAGCTCATACGCGCGTTTCGCCAATTTCGTGCAAGGACCGGCGGCGTGCCGGCACTACGCGAGGCAGTTGTACTCGCGCCAGCCGGCGCCGAGCGCCGGACACAATCCGCTCGGCGGCTGGATGGTGCTGTTGCTGCTCGCCGCGCTCGCGCTGCAGACGGTCACCGGTCTGTTCGCCAACGACCAGATCGCGACTCAGGGCCCGCTCGCCGACTTGGTATCGGACGCCTGGTCCGACCGCCTGAGTACCGTGCATGTGTGGAACTTCTACGTGCTGCTCGGGCTGGCGTGCCTGCACGTCGCGGCCGTGCTTTACCACTGGCTGGTGAAAAAGGAGAATCTGGTCGGCGCCATGTTCACGGGCGTGAAACGCCTGCCCGGCGAGCTCGCCGAGACCGCTGTCGCGCGCTTCGCCAGTCCGTGGCGGGCGCTGACCCTGTTTGCCGCTGCGCTGCTCGCGGTGTACCTGATCGTGCTACGACCTTTCTGAGGACAAGCGAATGAAGAAGAAACTGGCCGTCACCCTGCTCGCAGCCGCGACCGGCGCGGGCTTCGCGCTGAGCGCGCTCGCGCAGCACAAGCCAGAGGATCTGGTGAAGCATCGCCAGGCGGCCATGACCCTCATTGCCTGGTACTTCGGGCCGATCGGGGCCATGATCAACGACAAGATCCCGTTCAACGCCAAGATCGCGGCGCGCAACGCGGGCTACCTCGTGACTCTGTCCAAGATGCCGCTCGAGGGCTTCGATCCGAGCACCGCCGGGGCGAAGCATACCAAGGCGAAGGACAAGATCTATCACGAGATGGACAAGTTCAAGGAGCACATGGAGAAGATGCAGAACGCGGTCGAGAAGCTCGACAAGGCTGCGCAGACCGGCAACGAAGGCGAGATCAAGGTCGCGTTCGGTGAGACTGGCAAGAGCTGCAAGTCCTGCCACGACGACTTTCGCGCCAAGTAGCGCGCGCCGCGCCGGCCCCGATCCGCGGGGCCTGCGCTTTTGCGCCGGTGGAATAGCGGGCCGCCGCGGGCTGTTTTGATCCATGAGCGACGCGCAACGGCTGCTTGAGCTGATTCCGCGGCTGCGGCGCTATGCGCGCGCGCTGGTCGGCGACCGCGCCGCGGCGGACGATCTGGTGCAGGACACGCTCGAGCGGGCGTGGCGCAAGCTCCATCTGTATCGCCCAGGCAGCGATCTGCGGGCGTGGTTGTTCACGGTCATGCACAACGTGCACGTCAACCAGATTCGCGCGGTGCGGGCGACGGACCCCATCGACGAGGAGATGCCGGAGCTCGCGCCGCGCGCGGCGCAGCACGACGCGCTCCTGGTGCGCGACCTGGAGCGCGCACTCGCGCGACTGCCCGCGGAGCAGCGCGAAGTGCTGCTGCTGGTCGCGCTGGAGGATCTGAGCTACGAGGAAACGGCGCGCACGCTCGGCATCCCGATCGGCACCGTGATGTCGCGCCTGTCGCGCGCGCGCGAGAAGCTGCGCGTCATGCTGCTTGGCCTGCCGGCGGGTGCCAAGCTGCACGTGGTGAAATGAGCTGAAGTAAGCGAGGCGATGTCCGAGAAACTGCCGATCACCGAAGCGGACCTGCAGGCTTACAGCGACGGCCGGCTCGCCGAGGGTCGGCGCGCCGAGCTCGATGCGTGGCTCGCGACGCGCGCTGAAGACGCCGAGCGCATCGCCGCCTATCGGCGGCTCAACGACGAGCTGCACGCGTTTTACGACCCGGTGCTCGATGAGCCGGTCCCCGAGCGCCTTCAGGCGGCGCCGCGCAGACGCTTGCGCCTGCGCGGCGTTGCCGCGGCGCTGAGCTGGCTCGCGCTCGGTGCGGTGATCGGTGCGGCCGCGGGCTGGCGTCTGCACCAGCCACCTCCCGCGTCGCTGGCGCGGGACGGCGCGCCGGGATTCGTGCACCGAGCGGCGATCGCGCACGCCACCTATTCGCCAGAGGTCAGGCACCCGGTCGAAGTCGGCGCCGATCAGGAGGCGCATCTGGTCGCGTGGCTGTCGAAGCGGCTCGGTGCCAAGGTGCGCGCCCCGAAGCTCGATGCGGCCGGCTTCGCGCTGGTCGGCGGCCGCCTGCTGCCGGGCGAGAACGGCCCGGTCGCGTATTTCATGTACCAGTCCGCCCAGGGCCAGCGCATCACGCTGTACGTGCGCACCGAAGCCCCGAAGCAGGGCGAGACGGCGTTCCGCTTCGCCCGCGAGGGCAACGTGCGGGTGTTCTACTGGATCGACCGCCGGTTCGGCTACGCGCTGTCCTCGATCGACGTGGGCAAGGGCGACCTGCTGCACGTGGCGAACCTGGTGTACCAGCAGCTCAATCCCTGAGCGGTCGAGGCGGTCGCCGGGCGTATGATGACTCGTGTAAGGCGGCGCGCTCCGGCGCGACCAACGGTCCAAGGAGCGACCATTCCATGCTGATCAAAAAGCCTTGCGATACCCCTTCGTCCGAGATCACTCTCCGGGCGGTCTACCGGGACCGCCGCCGCTTTCTTGCCGCTGCCGGCCTGGGGGCGGCGGCGGCCGTAGCCGGGGTGGCCGCGCAGCGCGCGCACGCAGTTACCCCCGACTCCGCGCACCCGGGCAAGCTGCCGCTGCTGCCTGCCGCAAAGAACGCCGGCCTGTCCGTGACCGAAGCGCTCACGCCTTACGAGGACGTGACCAGCTACAACAACTTCTACGAATTCGGTACCAGCAAGAGTGACCCTGCGAGATACGCCGGCAGCCTGCAAACGCGGCCGTGGACCGTGACAGTCGAAGGCGAGGTCCTCAAGCCGCGTACCTTCGGCATCGAGGATCTTCTGCGACTCGCGCCGATGGAGGAGCGCGTCTATCGTCACCGCTGCGTGGAGGGCTGGTCCATGGTGATTCCCTGGATCGGCTATTCGCTGTCCAACCTGCTCAAGGCAGTGCAGCCCAAGGGCAGCGCCAAGTACGTGGAATTCTTCACCCTGCTCAACCCGCCGCAGATGCCGGGGCAGAACTCCACGATCCTGCAATGGCCCTATCGCGAAGGGCTGCGCATGGACGAGGCCATGCATCCGCTCACGCTGCTGACCTTCGGCTTGTACGGCGAGGTGCTGCCCAACCAGGACGGCGCGCCCATGCGCATGGTCATCCCCTGGAAATACGGCTTCAAGGGGGGCAAGTCGATCGTGCGCATCCGCCTAGTGGAGCAGCAGCCCGTCACCTCGTGGATGCGCGCGGTGCCCGAGTGGTATGGGTTTTATTCCAACGTCAATCCTAACGTCAGTCCGCAGAACTGGAGCCAGGCGAACGAGCGGCGCATCGGCCACGGCGGTTTCGGCGGCCTGTTCGCTCCGCGGATACCCACGCAGATGTTCAACGGCTACGGCGCCCAGGTGGCCCACCTCTATCAGGGCATGAACCTGACCAAGGACTTTTGAGCGCGTACTGCGCGGTGGCCTCCTCGTGCGTCAGGCTGCGACAACCATGAACGGCCACTCGGCCGGCCGCGCCCCCGCCGCCAGCTTGTCGTTGCGCCTTCGGCGCGCGACCCTGCAGGCGCGTTGGTTCAAGCCTGCGCTGCTCATCCTGGGTCTGGTGCCGCTGACATCATTGGTCTGGAGGGCCGTGGCGCTGCAACTCGGGCCCAACCCCGAGCAGACGCTGATCTGGACCACCGGGCTGTGGGCGCTGCGCTTTCTGCTTTTCACTCTGGCCGTCACGCCACTGCGCCGGCTCACGGGCTGGGCCGAGCTGGCGCGCTTGCGGCGCATGCTGGGGCTGTTTGCCTTCAGCTATGGCGCGCTGCATTTCACCTGCTACCTCTGGCTGGTGAACGATTTCAACCTGGACTCAGTGCTGAAGAGCGTGGTCAAGCATCCGTTCGTGCTCGCGGGCATGACGGCGCTCCTGCTGATGCTGCCGCTTGCCGCCACCTCGACCAACGCCATGGTCAAGCGCCTGGGGGCGGCGCGCTGGCAGGCCCTTCACAAGCTGGTGTACGTCGTGGCGGTGGTGGCGGTGTTCCACTTCTGGTGGTTCAAGCTGGCCAAAAACGACACTGCCGATCCGAAGCTGTACGCCCTCCTGTTCGGGATCCTGCTGGCGTACCGCGTGGCCAAGGCCTGGCAGGCGCGCCGAAGGCAGCCTGACCGCGCGCCGGCCGCTCACGCACGCCGGATGACGTAGCCGCCCGACTTTTCGTCGCGCTCGAGTGTCACCAGCTTGCGCTTCTCCGCCTCCTCGAGCAGATCGGAGAACGCGCGAAAGCCGAAATAGGACTCGCTGAAGCCGGGCTTCCTGCGCTTGAGGGTCTGCTTGACCATCGAGCCCCAGATCTTCTCCCCCTCGCCGCGCTCGGCGATCAGCGCGTCGACGGTCTCGAGCAGCAGGTCCATCGCTTCCTGCTGCTTCTCGTCGGCCCCCGAAGGCTCCTTGGCGGTGGTCGCGGGACGCGCTTCCTTTCGCTTGCGCGCCGCGCGCCGTTTCACTTCCTCCTCGCGCACGAGGTCGTCGTAATAGATGAATTCGTCGCAGTTTGCGATCAACAGGTCGGAGGTCGAGTTCTTCACCCCGACGCCGATCACCGTTTTCGCGTTCTCGCGCAGCTTCGACACCAGCGGCGAGAAGTCCGAGTCGCCGCTGATGATCACGAACGTGTCGACGTGCAACTTGGTGTAGCACAGGTCCAGCGCATCCACCACCATGCGGATGTCGGCCGAGTTCTTGCCCGACTGTCGCACGTGCGGGATCTCGATCAGCTCGAACGCGGCGCCGTGCATCGCGGCCTTGAATTCCTTGTAGCGCTCCCAGTCGCAGTACGCCTTCTTGACGACGATGCTGCCCTTGAGCAGCAGCCGCTCGAGCACGCGCTGCATATCGAATTGCGCGTACTTAGCGTCCCGCACCCCGAGCGCGATGTTCTCGAAGTCGCAGAACAGCGCCATGTTGCGGGTTTCCTGGCTGGCGGGCATGGCGGTCTCCATGTTTCGGCCGATGCTACCAGAAGCCCGCGAGGGCTATCGGTCCGCGTGCGGCGCCTGGGGGCCCTGCTGCCCAGCGCCGCCCAGCGCCGGCACCGCGTGCGCGCGCCGCCCTCCGAGCCACGCCTGCACGCGCTCGAAATAAATGTAGATCACCGGCGTGATGTACAGGGTGAGCAACTGAGACAGGAGCAGGCCGCCGACTACGGACAGCCCGAGCGGACGGCGCGCCTCGCCGCCCACCCCGAAGGCGAGCGCGATCGGCAGGCTTCCCATGAGCGCCGCCATGGTGGTCATCATGATCGGACGGAAGCGAACCATGCAGGCCTCGAAGATCGCGTCGCGCGGCGTCTTGCCTTCCTTGCGTTGCGCCTCGATGGCGAAGTCGATCATCATGATCGCGTTCTTCTTCACGATGCCCACCAGCATGATCATGCCGACGAACGCGTACAGGTTGAGATCGATGCCGAAGGCGAGCAGCGTGAGCAACGCGCCCAGTGCCGCAGTCGGCAGGCCCGAGAGGATGGTGAGCGGGTGGATGAAACTCTCGTACAGGATGCCGAGCACCAGATAGATGACCACGATCGCGAGCAGCAGGAGAATGCCCATTCCCTGCAGGGAGTCCTCGAAGGCCTGCGCCGTGCCCGAGAAGCTGGCGGAGAGCGTGGGCGGCACGCGCAGCTCGCGCATTGTCGAGCGGATGGTGTCGACGGCCTGCGACAGCGACACGCCGGACCGGAGATCAAAGGAAAAAGTGACCGAGGGAAGCTGTCCCTGATGACTCACCGTCAATGGGCCGACGCCGTAGGAGAGCTTCGCCACGGCGCTCAGCGGCACCAGCGCGCCGCTCGAGGAGCGCACGTACAGCATCGGCAGCGCCGCGGGCCCGGTCTGGTAGCGCGGCTCAACCTCGAGGATCACCCAGAACTGGTCCGTTGCGGTGTAGATGGTCGACACCTGTTGCGAGCCGTATGCCGCGCCGAGCGCGGTCTCGATCTGTTGCGGCGAGACCCCCAGCGCCGCCGCCTTCTCGCGGTCCATCTCGACCAGCACCTGGGGCTGGCGGATCTGCAGGTCGCTCGACACGTCGATCAGCTGCGGTATCGCCTTGAGCTTGTCCTCGATGATCGGCACCCAGTGGTACAGCTCGTCGGTGCTGGCGCCGCGCAGCGTGTACTGGTACGGGCTGTTGGTGAGCAGCCCGATGCGGATCACGGGGATGTTCTGCAGGAATGCCTTGATGCCGAGCAGGTGGGCGAGCTGCGGGCGCAGCTCGCGGATCACCTCGTCGGCCGAGACGCGCTCGGAGCGCGGCTTGAGCGTGATGAACATGCGCCCGCGATTGAGGGAGGGGTTGAAGCCGCTCGCCCCGATGAAGGACATCACGCCCTCGACGTTCGGGTTGCGACGCACGATTTCGGCCGCCTGCTGCTGCAGCTTCGCCATGGCGTCGAACGAGATGTCCTGCGGCGCCTCGGTGAAGCAGAAGATCTGGCCCGTGTCGTCGGCGGGCAGGAACCCCTTGGGCACGTGCACGAACAGGTACGCGGTGGCGAACGTGATTGCGACGAACAGCAGCATGACCCAGCGCGCGTGGCGCAGCGCGAGCTCGAGCGTCGCCCGGTAGGCGTTGCGCAGCGCCTCGAAGCCGCGCTCGGAGAGCTGGTAGAGCCGGCCGTGCACCACGCCGTGCTGCGGCCGCAGGATGCGGCTGCACATCATCGGCGTCAGCGTGAGCGACACGAAGCCCGAGATCAGCACCGCGGTGATGATCGTCACCGCGAACTCGTGCAGCAGGCGACCGACGATGCCGCCCATGAAGAACACCGGGATGAACACGGCGGCAAGCGACAGGGTCATCGACAAAATGGTGAAGGAGATTTCCCTCGAGGCGTCGAGCGTGGCCTGCAGCGCGTCCTTGCCGGCCTCCATGTGGCGCGAGATGTTCTCCAGCATCACGATCGCATCGTCCACCACGAAGCCGACGCACAGCGTGAGCGCCATCAGCGAAATGTTGTCCAGGCTGTAGCCGAGCACGTACATGACCGCGAACGTGCCGACGATCGACATCGGCAGCGCAACGCTCGGAATGGCGGTGGCCGACAGGTTGCGCAGGAACAAGAAGATCACCATGACCACCAGCGCGAGGGCCACCAGCAGCGTGAACTGCACCTCGTCGACCGACTGCCGGATGGTGATGGAACGGTCATACAGAACCTGCATCTTGATGCCGGCGGGCACTTCCGTGCGGAAGGTCGGAAGCAGCCTGCGCACCGCGTCGACCACGTCGATCGTGTTGGTGCCCGGCTGGCGGAAGATGGCGAGGATGATGCCGGGCTTGTTGTTGAACCAGGCGGCAACCTTGTCCGACTGCACGCCATCGATGACGCGCCCGAGCTGGTTGAGGCGCACCGGCGAGCCATTGCGGTAGGCGACGATGATCCGACCGTATGCGGCGGCGTCGAACAGCTGGCCGTTCGCCTGAACCGCGAACAGCCGGTTCTTGCCGTACAGCGTGCCGGTGGGCAGGTTCACGTTCGCCTGCGCGATCGCCTGCTGCAGCTCGTCGATGCCGATGCCGCGCGCGGCGAGCGCGTTCGGATCGACCTGGACGCGCACCGCGTACTTCTGCTCCCCGAACACCTGGACCTGGGCCACGCCGCTGATGGTCGAGATGCGCTGAGCGAGGAAGGTCTCGGCGTATTCGTCGACCGTTGAAATTGGCAGCGTGTCGGAGCTGAGCGCCAGGTAGAAAACCGCGAAGTCCCCGGGGTTGATCTTGCGGAACGACGGCGGCGCGGGCATGGCGGCGGGCAGCTGGCGCGCGGTCGCGGCGATGGCTGAATTGACGTCCTGCGCGGCCGCATCGATGTTGCGGTCGAGCGCGAACTGCAGCGTGATCTGGGTCGTGCCCACGCCGCTCACCGAGTACATCGAGTCGATCCCGGCGATGGTCGAGAACTGCTTTTCGAGCGGCGTCGCCACCGCCGAGGCCATGGTCTCCGGGCTCGCCCCCGGCAGCTCTGCGGTGACCTGGATCGTGGGGTAATCGACGTTCGGCAGCGAGCTCACCGGCAGCAGCCGATAGCCCACGATGCCGAACATCAGGATCCCGGCCATGACCAGCACGGTCATCACCGGGCGCCGGACGAACAGCTCCGAAAGGTTCACGAGGCGCCCGGCCGGACGACCACCTTCACGCCCGGCGCCAGCCGCAGCTGGCCGCGGGTGACGACCTTCTCGCCCTTGGCGAGACCTTCGGCCACGACAGCGAGGTCGCCTTCGGTGCGCGCGATCGCCACTTTACGCACTTCGGTGGTCGCATCCGGCTTGAGCACGAACACGAATTCGCCTTGCGGCCCGGTCTGGACCGCCAGCGCGGGCACGACGAGCGCGCCGCTCTGGTCGTAGAGCTTGAGGCTCACGTTGACGAACTGCCCCGGCCAGAGCGCCAGATCGCGGTTGTCGAACTGGGCGCGCAGCTTGATGGTGCCGGTGCTCTGGTCGACCGCGTTGTCGACGAACACCAGCTTGCCGGTCTGGCGCGGCGCGTGCCCCGCATCGGGCGACGTGACTGTGACTGCGAGCGGCCCGCCCGCCATGTGGCGGCGGATCTCGGCGAGCCGCTGCTCCGGGACCGCGAACGTGACGTAGACGGGCTGAACCTGGTTGATCACCACCAGCGGATTGGTGTCGTTCGCCTTTACCATGTTGCCGAGCTGCAGCATGACGCGCCCGACGTAGCCGTCGATCGGCGAGCGAATGGTGCAGTACTGCAAGTTCAGGCGCGCGGTTTCAACCGCGGCTTCGCTCGCCTTGAGTGAGGCCGTCGCGGTTTCGGCATTGGTCCGGTACTGGGCATAGGCGTCCTGGGAGACGAAATTCTTGTGCAGCAGTTCCGCGTAGCGGCGCTGCTGCATGTCTGCGTGGTCGAGGTTCGCGCGGTCGCGCGCCAGGTTCGCTTCCGCCTGGTGCAGCGCGGCATCGAACGGGCGCGGGTCGAGCCGGAACAGTACCTCGCCCTTGCGCACCGCCTGTCCTTCGCGGAAGTTGACCGCGACGATCTGACCGTCGACGCGCGCCTTCAGGGCGACCGTGTTGTAGGCATCCACGTTGCCAATCGCCGTCAGGCGCACCGGCATCGTGCGCTGCTCGACGGCGGCCACCGACACCGGCACCGCCGCCGGCTGCGCTGCGCCCTTACGCTCCTTGGCGCGCAGCCCGGCCGGGAGGTATGCCGCGAGGGCGCCGGCCAGCAGCACGGCGGTGAGCGCTGCACCCAAGGCCAGCCGTTTGCCGTGTCGCGGTGTAGCCGTCAGGGAAGAGTCGTCACGCATCACTGCTCCGCCCGCGGGGCGCCATACTTAGATCAAGTGGCGTTCGAGGGCAAGCAACTGCGCGACGGTTTCGCGCTCGCGCACCACGCGCGCCGAAGCGCCCTCGACCAGCACCTCGGCGACGCGCGGGCGCGAGTTGTAGTTCGAGCTCATCGTCATGCCATAGGCGCCGGCCGACATGACTGCGAGCAAGTCGCCCGCTTCCGCCGCCAGCCGCCGCTCCTTGGCAAGAAAGTCGCCGCTTTCGCACACCGGCCCGACCACGTCGTAGATTGCTTGCGCGACCCCGGGCGGCGCCTCGCGCACCGGCCGCACCTCGTGCCAGGCATCGTAGAGCGCGGGCCGCAGCAGATCGTTCATGGCCGCGTCGACGACGAGGAAATTCCTCGCCTGCCCCGGCTTGACGTATTCCACGCGGGTGAGCAGCACGCCCGCGTTGCCCACGATCGATCGGCCCGGGTCGACCAGCAGCGTTTCCCTGCGACCGGCGAGTACGCCGAGCACCCCGTCCAGGAACGCGGAGACCGGCTCCGGCGATTCGTCCTTGTAGCGGATGCCGAAGCCCCCTCCGAGATCGATGTGCCTGAGTACGATCCCCGAGCGCTCGATCCGTTGCACCAAGGACAGCAGGCGAGCGGCTGCATCGACGTACGGCGCGGCGCGCGTGAGCTGGGAGCCGATGTGGCAGCCGATGCCCACCAGCTGCACGTGCGCCAGACCCGCCGCCTCGCGGTACAGGCGCTCAGCCTCGGCATGCGCGATGCCGAACTTGCTTTGCTTGAGGCCGGTCGAGATGTAGGGGTGCGTCCTCGCATCGACGTCGGGGTTGACCCGAAACGCCACAGGTGCGCGCTTGCCGATCCGGCCCGCGACCTCGTTTACCCGGGCCAGCTCGGCCTCGGACTCGAGGTTGAGGCACAGGATGCCCGCCGCGAGCGCGCGCTCGATTTCGTCCGCGGTCTTGCCCACGCCGGAGAACACGACCTTGCGCGGATCGGCGCCGGCGGCGAGCACGCGCGCGAGCTCGCCGCCCGAGACGATGTCGAATCCGGCGCCGAGCCGTGCCATGAGCGCGAGCACGGCGAGGTTCGAGTTGGCCTTGACCGAATAGCACACTACGGCGTCCCGCCCGGCGAGCGCGCGCACGAACTCTCCGTAGGCTGCTTCGATGGCGGCGCGCGAGTATACGTAGCAGGGCGTGCCAAAGCGCTGCGCGATGTGCTCGAGGGGAACGTCCTCGGCGCACAGCGCGCCCTCGCGGTAGGCGAAACTCATGGGCGCGGCCTACTTATTGGTCGTGGCGCCGTCCTCACCCGTGTCTTGCGGATAGGGAACCGGCTGGTAGGGCGCCGGTTTCGCGGGCTTCACGTTGGGCGGAGGGTTGCGGCGCAGGTACAGCGGACCGCGCTGCCCGCAGCCCGCGGCGAACAGCGCGGCGGCGACGGCAAGAGCGATGCGGGCACGCATGGGATCACGACAGGTAGAGTCGAAATCTTAGCACGGGGGATGGGCGCGCCTTGGCACAGCAACTGCGCGAAGCGGCGTGCTCGAGGTCGCGCTCGACGATGGCAGCGAGTTGTTCGCAGCACTGTCGAAGTGGATGTCGGCGCAGGCAGGAATACCGGTGCTCCTGCGCCGCAAGTCGGCATCACGGCGGATTGAGCGGTTGCGCTTCGGGCTGGGCTGCGCCCGCGGACCCGGCCGGTGCTCCCGCCGTGTCTTGCTGGTCAGCCTTGGGCGCGTATTCCTGGTAGAAATATTCGGGCACGGTCTGGCTGTCGTTCGGGTCGGCCGGGTCGGCCGGAACGTTCTCGACCACGATGCCGACGGGGACTTGGAGCGGCATCTCGGGGACCTTCTGAAGTGCCTGGGCCATGTAGCCCATCCAGATCGGCAACGCGACTTGCGCCCCGGTCTCGTTGCGTCCGAGCGACTTGGGCTGGTCGAAACCCACCCAGGCGATGCCCACGTCCGTCGGCTGAAAACCGCAGAACCAGGCATCGACGAAGTCGTTGGTCGTGCCGGTCTTGCCGGCGATGTCGAATCGACCCAGGCGCGACGCGCGTGCAGCGGTGCCATAGCGCGTCACATCCTGCAGCATGCTGTCGATGCTGAAGGCGTTGCGCGGGTCGATGACGCGCAGGCTCGGGTCGCCTGCCTGCTGCGGATCAGCGCCGGCGATCTGGTTGCCGTGGTCATCCACGATCTTCTGGATGTAATACGGCTCGATCAGGTAGCCGCCGTTGGCGAACACCGCGTAGGCGCGCGCCATCTGCCAGGGGGTTGCCGCCCCGGCGCCGAGCGCCAGCGTCAAGTAGGGCGGATTCTTGTCCGCATCGAACCCGAAGCGCTTGATATAGTCCTGCGCGTACGCTGGGCCGATCGCCTGCAGCAGTCGAATCGAGACCATGTTCTTCGATTTTGCGAGCGCGGTCCGCAGCCGCATCGGACCCTCGTACTTGCCGTCGTAGTTCCTCGGCTCCCAGGGCTGGCTGCCGGTGATCTCGGCGTCAACTACCAGCGGCTCGTCCGGGAAGACGGATGCCGGGGTGTAGCCCTTTTCCAGCGCCGCCGAGTAGATGAACGGCTTGAACGACGAGCCGGGCTGGCGCCAAGCCTGGGTGACGTGGTTGAACTTGTTGCGATTGAAGTCGAAGCCGCCGACCAGGGCGCGTACCGCGCCGGTGGCGGGGTCGATCGCGATGAATGCTGCCTCCGCCTCCGGCATCTGCGCGATCTGCCAGTTCCCCCGCGCGTCCCGCTGTACGCGAATGATGGCGCCGCGGCGAACCCGCTTTCGGGGCGCGGCCTTCGCGCTCAAGGCGCTCGCGGCAAACTTGAGCCCCTCACGGGTGATGCTGACGGTGTCCCCATTCTTGAGCACCGCCTTGACCTCCAGCTGGCTCGCCGCCGCCACCACTGCGACCAGCAGCTCGTCGTCATCCGAATAGTCAGCCAGCGCCTCCTGGTAATCGTCGTCGCTGGCGTGTTCAGGGAGCTGTGCGAAACCCTCGGGGCCGCGGTAGCCCCGGCTGCGATCGTACTCGATCAACCCCTTGCGCAGCGCTTGGTAGGCGGCCTCCTGGTCTGCGCTGCGGATCGTGGTGTAGACGCGGAAGCCCCGCGTGTAGGCGTCATGGGGATAACGCTCGTAGACCGCCTGCCGGACCATTTCGGCCACGTAATCGGCGTGCACCGCATACCCGCTGGCAGAGTGCTGCACCTTGAGAGGAGCTTTGGCGGCCTGCGCGTACTGCTGCTCGCTGATATAGCCGAGGTCTTTCATGCGGCGCAAGACGTAAGCCTGCCGCTGCTTGGCGCGTTGCGGATTGACGATCGGGTTGTAGGCCGACGGCGCCTTGGGCAGTCCCGCGAGCACCGCGGCCTCGGCCAGCGTCAGCTGATCGAGCGATTTGCCGAAATAGGTCTGGGCGGCCGCAGCGAATCCGTACGCGCGCTCACCCAGGTAGATCTGGTTGATATACAGCTCGAGAATCTGGTCCTTGGTCAGGCTGTGCTCGATCTTGAACGCGAGCAGCGCTTCGTAGAGCTTGCGGGTGAATGTTTTTTCCGAGGACAAGAAAAAGTTGCGCGCTACTTGCATGGTGATAGTGCTGGCGCCTTGCCTGCGACCACCTGACACCAGATTGGTGTAAGCCGCGCGCAGCACGCCCTGATAGTCGATGCCGGAGTGTTGATAGAAACGCTCGTCCTCGGCGGCGATGATCGCGTTCTTGAGCGTCTGCGGGACCTTGTCGATCGCAATCACCGAACGGCGCTCCTCGCCGAATTCGCCGATCAGAGTCCCGCCGGCGGTGTACACCCGCAGCGGTACCTTGGGCTGGTAATCGGTCAGTGCATGTAGCGAGGGCAGGTTGGGGTAGGCGATCGCGATCACCAGGCCGGCGATGCACGCGCCGACCGCCGCAAGCCCTGCTAGCAGGGCTTGCGGGAAAGCCAAAAAACGAAGGCGCATCAAGGGACTTAGGCGAGTCTTGGGGGTGCTGCGGCCGGCAAAAAGGCCCGTCCATTATAGGGGTCCTCCAGCGTGAAAAATTTGCTAGACACTGGGAGGAGTTGTTGTTAGCATTTAACGCGGTTTCTACGTATCGCGCCTAACATGCCGATACAAAAGGGAAAAGGGGATGAACCTAGACATCTTCAAGCCGAAAGCGCCGCCGCTTTTCGGCCTGGACATTAGCTCGTCGTCGGTGAAGATGCTGGAAATCGTCGACGCTGGCAAGGATGCCTACCGCGTTGAGCGTTACACGATTGAACCGCTGCCGCGGGAGGCAGTGGTCGACGGCAACATCAACAACCTCGAGGCGGTGGCCGAAGCAGTCAAGCGCGGCCACAAGCGGCTCGCCACGCGCACCAAACACGTCGCCATGGCGGTGCCTTCGGGCGCCGTCATTACCAAGAAGATCATCGTTCCGGCAGGCCTGCGCGAGGAGGAGCTCGAAGTCCAAGTCGAGAGCGAGGCGAACCAGTACATTCCATTCGCCCTCGACGAGGTGAACCTGGACTTCCAGCTTGTCGGCCCGGCACCCGCCAGCCCGGAAGAGCAGGAAGTGCTGATTGCCGCCACGCGCAAGGAAAAGGTCGAGGACCGGGTCGCCGTGGCGGAGTCCGCGGGCCTGAAGGCGATTGTCATGGACGTCGAATCCTATGCCCAGCAGGCGGCGCTCGGCTTGGTCGTGCGACAGCTGCCGCAAGGCGGCAGGGACCAGAACATTGCGGTGGTCGATGTCGGCGCGAACGTGATGAACGTCAGCGTGCTGCGCAACGAGCAGTCCGTATATACCCGCGAACAGGCCTTCGGCGGTAACCAGCTGACCCAGGACATCGTGAGCCGCTACGGCATGAGCGTCGAGGAGGCGGAAAGCGCCAAGCGCACCGGAGGGCTGCCGGACGACTTCGAGATGGAGGTGCTGCGCCCGTTCATGGAGAACCTGTCCATGGAGATCCAGCGCGCGCTGCAGTTTTTCTTCACCTCGACCCAGTTCAGCAGCATCGACCACATCTTGCTGGCAGGCGGCTCTGCGGTGATCCCGGGCCTGGACGAGGTGGTCAATACCCGTACCCAGGTGGCGACCTTGGTCGCCAATCCGTTCGCCGCGATGCAGACCTCGCCCCGCATCCAATTGAAGCGCCTGATCGTCGACGCACCGTCGCTGATCGTGGCATGCGGTCTCGCAATGCGGAGGTTCGACCCGCAATGACGATCCGTATCAATCTGCTGCCGCACCGGGAGGAGCGCAGGAAGCGCGCGCGCACGCACTTCATCGCGCTTACGGGGCTGACCGCCGTCCTTGGACTGGTGATCGTCGGTGCCGTGCACGTGTTCTTCGCCAACCGCATCGCCATCCAGGACGATCGCAACGCGTTCCTCAAGACCCAGATCGCCCAGCTCGACAAACAGATCAACGAGATCAAGAAGCTCAGGGATGAAATCCAGGCGCTGCTCGCCCGCAAACAGGTGATCGAGACGCTACAGGCCGACCGCGCGCAGACGGTGCACCTGATGAGCCAGTTGGTCCACGTAGTGCCTGAGGGCGTGTACCTGAAATCGATGAAGCAGAAGGGCCTGAACGTCGCGCTCTCCGGCTACGCGCTGTCGAACGCCCGGGTGTCGACACTTATGCGCGACATCGAGGTCTCGCCCTGGCTGGAAAAGCCGCAGCTGATCGAAATTCGAGCGGTGACCGTGGCCAAGCGGCGACTGTCGGAATTCGACATGAACTTGTCGCTGAAGCGCCCTCAGACCGGGGAAGAGCACAAGGCAGGTGGCGCGGCGCCCGCCAAGGGCGCACCCGCTAAAAAGGGGTGAGCCATGGCGATCGACCTGAACAGGTATCTCGAGGATTTCCGCAACCTCAATCCGCGCGACCCCGGAACTTGGCCGCTCGTTCCGCAGATCGCCGCGCTGCTCGCGGTCCTGATTGTGATTCCGATCGGCGGCTATTTCCTCGACTGGCAGGGTCAGCTCGACACGCTAAATCGCGGCCGGCAGGAAGAGGGCAAGCTCAAGCAGGACTACGTCAGCAAGAAGGGACAGGCGATTAACCTCGACCTGTACAAGCAACAACTGCGCGAGATCGACACCCAGTTCGGCGCGCTGCTCAAGCAGCTACCGAACAAATCGCAGATGGACGCGCTGCTGGTGGACATCAACCAGGCGGGCCTCGGGCGGGGTCTTCAGTTCGATCTGTTCAAGCCGGCGCCGCACGAGATCGAGAGGGAGTTCTATGCCGAACTGCCAATCGAAATCCGCGTGACCGGGGCCTACAACGACATGGGCGCATTCGCTAGCGACGTCGGCCAGCTGTCGCGCATCGTGACGCTCAACGACGTCTCGGTGCAGGCCACCAGGGACGGCAACCTCGTGATGGAGGCGACCGCGCGCACCTTCCGCTACCTCGACGAACAAGAGATCGCCGCTCAGCGCAAGGCCGCGCACGGCAAGAAACCGGGGGCCAGGTGATGAGGAAGTTCCTGGCACTGGCGTGCGTTGCGTTCCTGACCGCCTGCAGCGGCGATCAGTTTGGCGATCTCAAACAGGAGCTCGCGCGGCTTACCCAAAACCTGCGCGGGCGCGTCCCGCCCCTGCCGCAGGTAAAGCCATACGAGCCGGTTCCGTACAAGGGTGCGGCGAACATCGACCCCTTCAACCCGGAGCGAATCAATATCGCGCAGGCCGCCACCGCCAAGGGCGGAGGCGGCGGGCACCGGCCGGACTTCAACCGTCCGCGCGAGCCGCTCGAGGCCTTTCCGCTTGATTCCATCCAGATGGTCGGAACCATCACGCAGGGCAAGGAAAGCTTCGGGTTGGTGAAGGCGGGGCCGAACCTGTACCGCGTCAAGAAGGGCAACTACATGGGCCAGAACTTCGGTGTCATCACCGCGATCAGCGAAGACGAGATCACGCTCAAGGAGCTGATCCAGGACAGTAACGGCGAGTGGGTCGAGCGCACCAGCGCGCTGCACCTGCAGGAGGCGAAGAAATGAGTACGCTCAGCATGATGCGCACCTCTTTCCAGGTGTTGGCGCTGTGGCTCGCGGGGCTCGGCCTTGCGCTCGCGCAGGCGAACAGTATCGATGCGTTCAACGTGACGCAGCAGGGGGGCAAGATCGTGGTCAGCGTCACCACGCGCGATCCGCTGAAGAGCGTGCCGCCGAACTTCAGCGTAACCAACCCGGCACGCATCGCGGTCGATTTCCCGGGCACGGTCAACGCGATCGGGCGCACCAGCCAGGACATCGGCCAGGGGGATCTGGCCAGCATGAACCTCGTGCAGGGCGCGGGGCGCACGCGGCTGGTCCTCAATCTGAACCGCCCCGTGGCGCACGAGATGAGCCTGGACGGTAAAAACCTGATCATCACGCTGTCGCCACCGGCGGTCGCTTCGGCGAGCTCGAGCGCGGGGGTCGCACACTTCGCGGAAGGCCGCGCCGACACGACGCACTCGATCCGCGGCGTCGACTTCCGCCGCGGCAGCTCGGGCGAGGGACGGGTGGTCGTCGATCTGTCCGACCCGAACACCGGGATCGATATTCGACAGCAGGCTCAGAGCATTATCGTCGAATTCCTAAAGACTTCGGTGCCCGATGCCCTGCGGCGCCGGCTCGACGTGACCGATTTCGCCACGCCGGTGCAGACTGTAAACACGTTCCAGGAGGGTGAGAACGTGCGCATGGTGATCACTCCCAGGGGCCAATGGGAGCAGACCGCCTATCAGACCGAGAACGAGTTCGTGGTCGAGGTGAAACCGGTCGCCAAGGAGGCGACGGCGGTCGGTGTGCTGCAGTCCGGCAAGTACACCGGCGAGAAGCTCTCGCTCAACTTCCAGAACGTCGAAGTGCGGGCGGTGCTCAACGTGATCGCCGACTTTACCAACCTCAATATCATCACCAGCGACACCGTGACCGGCAACATCACGCTGCGGCTCAAGGACGTCCCCTGGGACCAGGCGCTCGCAATCATCCTCGAAACGCGCGGTCTCGACATGCGTCGCAACGGCAACGTAATCTGGATCGCGCCGCGCGACGAGATCGCAACACGCGAAAAGCTCGCCCTCGAGGCGCAGCAGCAGATCAACGATCTCGAGCCGACACATACCGAGGCGTTCCAGTTGAACTACCAGAAGGCCGCGGACGTGCAGAAGCTGCTGACCGACCCGCAGCAGAGGATTCTGTCCAAGCGCGGCAGCGCAGTCGTCGACGCGCGCACCAACACGTTGTTCGTGCAGGACACGCCGAGCCGGCTGGGCGAGGTGCGCAAGCTGATCGCCAAAATCGACATCCCGGTGCGGCAGGTGATGATCGAGGCACGGATCGTCGAGGCAAACGATACGTTCAGCAAGAACCTCGGTGCAAGACTCGGGTACAACGAAACGGCCGCCGGCACGCATCCCTTCCTAGGCCATGGAGCAGGCGTCACATTTGGCGGTAGCCTGGACAACACTGGCGTAGTCACCGGTCAGACGGGGGGGACGACGACGACTTCGAGCACGGGATTTGCGGCGAGCATGCTGAACGCGAACCTGCCGGCCGCCGGCCTGAATTCTTTCAATGCGGGGCAGTTCTCGTTCATCTTGTTCAACAGCGCGATGACGCGGTTCCTCAACCTCGAGCTCAGTGCGCTCGAGGCAGACGGCAAGGGCAAGATCATCTCCAGCCCGCGCGTGCTGACCGCCGATCAGGTCGAGGCGGTGATCGAGCAAGGCACCGAGATTCCGTACCAGCAGGCGACCTCCTCGGGCGCGACCGCCATCGCCTTCCAGAAGGCAAACCTGGCGCTCAAGGTCAAGCCCCAGATCACGCCTGACGGCAACGTCATCATGACGCTCGACGTGAACAAGGACGCGCCGGGCACCATCACCCCGCAGGGCGTGCAGATCAACACCAAGCACGTCAAGACGGAGGTGCTGGTGGAAAACGGCGGCACCGTGGTGATCGGCGGAATCTACGAGCAGACCAGTCAGACTGACATTACGAAGGTGCCGTTTTTCGGAGATCTGCCCTACGTCGGGTTCCTGTTCAAGAACAACACCACGAACACGAGCAAGACCGAGCTGCTGGTGTTCATCACGCCGAAGATCGTGAGCGATCGTCTGGGCCTGCGCTGACTGCCTGTCGCCTACTCCTAAGTGGGTGCTGCGGCCGGGACCTCCCGGCCGCTTCTTTTTTTGCGGCGCCGTTACAATAAGCGCGTGAAAGGTAGCGGCAATATTTTCCTGGTCGGCATGATGGGGGCTGGCAAGACCACCATCGGCCGGCTGCTGGCGCGCCGCCTGAAGCGCCCGTTCTACGACTCGGACCATGAAGTCGAGCGGCGCTGCGGGGTGAAGATCCCGATGATTTTCGACATCGAGGGCGAGGCCGGTTTCCGCAGCCGCGAGGCCTGCGTGCTCGAGGAGCTGAGCGCGCTCGACGGTGTCGTGCTCGCGACCGGCGGCGGCGCGGTGCTGCGCGAGGACAACCGACGGCATCTCGGCGCGCGCGGCACGGTCGTATACCTGCACGCGCGCCCGGCCGACCTGTACCAGCGCGTGCGCCATGACAAGAACCGACCGCTGCTTGCCGCGGCCGATCGGCTGCGGCGCCTGGAAGAGCTCTATGCGTCGCGCGACCCGCTGTACCGGCAGGTCGCCGACTTGGTGATCGACACCGGCAGACAAAGCGCACAGGCGTTGCTGCGCGAGCTGCTCACCCGCCTTGGCGACTCATGCAAACTCTCCGCGTAGCGCTCGGCGAGCGCAGCTACCCGATTCACGTCGGAGCCGGGCTGATCGGCCAGGCGTCGCTATACGCGCCACACCTGCGCGCCGGCAAGGTCGCGGTAGTGACCAACGAGGTGGTCGCGCCGCTCTACCTGGCCACGGTGCGCAGCGCGCTGGCTGCCGCCGGAGCGCGGAGCATCGAGATCGTGGTTCCAGACGGCGAGGCGGCCAAGAGCTGGGAGACGCTCGACCGCGTGTTCGACGCTTTGCTCGCTGCGCGCTGCGGCCGTGACAGCGTGATCGTCGCGCTCGGCGGCGGCGTCGTGGGTGACTTGGCCGGTTTCGCGGCGGCGGTCTACCAGCGCGGCGTGCCATTCATCCAGGTACCGACCACGCTGCTCGCGCTGGTCGATTCTTCGGTCGGCGGCAAGACCGCGATCAACCATGCGCGCGGCAAGAACATGATCGGCGCGTTCCATCAGCCGCTCGCCGTGATCGCCGATGTAGCGACGCTCGACTCGCTTCCTGAACGCGAGTTGCGTGCCGGTCTCGCCGAGGTCATCAAGCATGGTTTCGTCCTCGACGCGCGATTCGTGGCCTGGCTCGAAGCGAACATGGAGTTGCTGCTGGCGCGCGAGCGTGCCGCGCTGGTGCACGCGGTTCGACGCTCTTGCGAGCTGAAGGCCGACGTGGTCGCCGCCGACGAGCGCGAGACGGGGCTGCGCGCGGTGCTCAACTTCGGACATACCTTTGGCCACGCCATCGAAACCGGACTGGGCTACGGTGCCTGGCTGCACGGCGAGGCGGTGGCGGCGGGCATGGCAATGGCCGCCGAGCTGTCGGCGCGCGCCGGGCTGCTTGCCGCCGCCGACGCGCGGCGCGTGAGCGCGCTCATCGCCCACGCCGGCCTGCCGGTGCGCGGACCTCAGCTCGTACCCGAGCGCTACCTCGAGCTGATGGCGGTCGACAAGAAGGCCGCCCGCGGCCGCACGCGTTTCGTGCTGCTGGAGGCGATCGGCCGTGCGACGCTGCGCGACGATCTGGACGATCGCGCGGTGCGCGAGACGATCCTCGCCTGCAGCCCGCAGGTTCCCGCTTCCGCAGCGCAATAGGCCTGCCCGCGCCTCGAGTCCCAGTCCCTTGAATCAGAGGGAGCAACTGGGTATATTCACCGGGTCGTCCGCCCTTTTTGTGCAGAGCGGCGAAACGACACCAGCTCTTTTGTTTTCAGAGAGTTAGCCATGGCCCATGGTTCATTGCCCCCTGCGCAGGGCTTGTACGACCCGGCCCGCGAGCGCGACGCCTGCGGCGTCGGTTTCGTCGCGCACATCAGGGGCAGGAAATCGCACTCCATCATCGGCCAGGGGCTGACGATCCTCAAGAATCTCACGCACCGCGGCGCGGTAGGTGCGGACCCTAAGGCGTCGGATGGGGCCGGAATCCTGATCCAGATTCCCGATCGGTTTTTCCGCGAGGAACTGGCCAAGCAGGGCGTGCGCCTGCCGCCTCCCGGGCAGTTCGGCGTAGGCATGGTGTTTCTGCCGCGCGAGCCGGCCAGTCGGCTCGCATGCGAGTACGAGATCGAGCGCGCGATCAAGGACGAGGGCCAAGTGCTGCTCGGCTGGCGCGACGTCCCGGTCGACAATTCGGATCTGGGTGAGTCGGTGAAGCTGGTCGAGCCGGTGATCCGGCAGGTGTTCATCGGCCGCGGCAAGGGCGTTACGGTGACCGACGCCCTGGAGCGCAAGCTCTACATCATCCGCAAGAGCTCGGGCCACGCCATCCAGGCGTTGAAGCTCGCCCACGGCATCGAGTTCTACGTACCGTCGATGTCGGCGCGCACCATCGTCTACAAGGGCATGCTGCTTGCGCAGCAGGTGGGCGAGTACTACCGCGACCTGCAGGACCCGCGCGTCGAGTCGGGACTCGCGCTGGTGCACCAGCGCTTCTCGACCAATACGTTCCCGTCGTGGGACCTGGCGCACCCGTTCCGCATGATCGCGCACAATGGCGAGATCAACACGCTGCGCGGCAACGTCAACTGGATCCGCGCGCGTCAGGGCGCGATCTCCAGTCCGATCCTGGGCGCCGACCTGAACAAGATCTGGCCCCTGATCTACGACGGCCAATCCGACTCGGCATCCTTCGACAACGCGCTCGAGCTGCTGGCGATGGGCGGCTACTCGATCGCGCACGCCATGATGATGATGATTCCCGAGGCGTGGGAGAACCACACGCTGATGGACCCGAGCCGGCGCGCGTTCTACGAGTACCACGCTGCGATGATGGAGCCCTGGGACGGACCGGCGTCGATCGCCTTCACCGACGGGCGCCAGATCGGCGCCACGCTGGACCGCAATGGTTTGCGGCCATCGCGCTATCTGGTGACCGACGACGACCTGGTCATCATGGCCTCGGAGGCGGGGGTGCTGCCCATCCCCGAGGAGCGCATCCTCAAGAGGTGGCGTCTGCAGCCGGGCAAGATGTTCCTCGTCGACCTGGAGAAGGGCCGCATCATCGACGATAAGGAACTGAAAGACTCGCTCGCCTCCGTGAAGCCCTACGCGGAGTGGATCGAGCGCATCCGCGTCAAGCTCGACGAGGTGGAGAGCGACCACCGGCAGCCCGAGCGCTCCGCGGTGCGACTGCTCGATCGCCAGCAGGCCTTCGGCTACACGCAGGAGGACATCAAGTTCCTGATGCTGCCCATGGCGCTCGAGGGCCAGGAACCCGTGGGCTCGATGGGCAATGACTCTCCGCTGGCGGTGCTGTCGGACAAGAACAAACCGCTGTATCACTACTTCAAGCAGTTGTTCGCGCAGGTGACCAACCCGCCGATCGACCCGATCCGCGAGGAGCTGGTGACCTCGCTGGTGTCGTTCATCGGCCCGAAACCGAACCTGCTGGGCATCGACGAGATGAACCCGCCGCTGCGGCTCGAGGTGAGCCAGCCGGTGCTCGACTTCTACGAGATGGAGAAGGTCCGGCACATCGAGCGCTATACGCAGGGCAAGTTCGTCGCCTGTGAGCTCGACATCACCTACCCGCTCGCCTGGGGCAAGGAGGCGATCGAGGCGCATCTCGCCAGCCTGTGCGCGCAGGCCGAGGACGCGGTGCGCGGCGGCACCTCGATCATCATCATCTCGGACCGCAAGCTCGACCGCGACCACGTCGCCGTCCCGGCGCTGCTCGCGCTCTCGGCGATTCACCAGCACCTCGTGAACAAGGGGCTGCGGACCTCGACCGGCTTGGTGGTCGAGACCGGCTCGGCGCGCGAGGTGCACCATCTTGCGTTGCTTGGCGGCTACGGCGCCGAGGCAGTGCATCCCTACCTTGCGCTCGAGACGCTGCTCGATCTGGCGACACGCGGCCAGCTCGGGCCGAACGTCGACGGCACCAAGGCGATCAAGAACTTCGTCAAGGCGACCGGCAAGGGCCTGAAGAAGGTGATGTCCAAGATGGGGATCTCGACCTACATGTCCTATACCGGGTCGCAGATCTTCGAGGCCGTGGGCCTCGCGCACAGCCTGGTCGACAAGTACTTCGCCGGGACCACCTCGTCGGTCGAGGGCATCGGCGTGTTCGAGGTCGCCGAGGAGGCGATCCGCGTTCACCGGGCGGCGTTCGACGAGGAAGACCCGGTGCTCAGGGCGGCGCTGGACGCGGGCGGGGAGTACGCCTGGCGGGTGCGTGGCGAGGAGCACATGTGGACGCCGGACGCGATCGCCAAGCTGCAGCATGCGACGCGTCAGAACTCCGCGCAGACCTACACGGAATACGCGAGCATCATCAACGACCAGTCGCGGCGCCACATGACGTTTCGCGGGCTGTTCGAGTTCCGCTTCGATCAGTGCCAGCCGATTCCGCTCGAGCAGGTCGAGCCCGCCGCCGAGATCGTGAAGCGCTTCGCCACCGGGGCCATGTCGCTCGGCTCGATCTCCACCGAAGTCCACACCACGCTTGCCGTGGCGATGAACCGCATTGGCGGCAAGTCGAACACCGGCGAAGGCGGCGAGGACTACCGCCGCTACGCGCCGGTGAAAGCGGGCGAGACGCTGCGCTCGCGGCTCGGCGCGGACCGCGTCGCGCACGACATCGAGCTCAAGGAAGGCGATTCGCTCAAGTCCAAGATCAAGCAGGTCGCCTCGGGCCGCTTTGGGGTCACGGCGGAATACCTGGCTTCGGCCGAGCAGATCCAGATCAAGATGGCCCAGGGCGCGAAGCCCGGCGAGGGCGGGCAGCTGCCCGGGCGCAAGGTGTCCGAGTACATCGCGGAACTGCGCTACTCGACGCCCGGCGTCGAGCTGATCTCGCCGCCGCCGCACCACGACATCTACTCGATCGAGGATCTGGCGCAGCTGATCCACGACCTGAAGAACGCCAACCCGCACGCTTCGATCTCGGTCAAGCTCGTCTCCGAAGTCGGCGTCGGCACGGTCGCCGCCGGCGTGGCGAAGGCCAAGTCCGACCACGTGACCATCTCCGGCCACGACGGCGGCACCGGTGCCTCGCCCTGGTCGTCCATCAAGCACGCCGGAACGCCCTGGGAGCTGGGCCTGGCCGAGACGCAGCAGACGCTGGTGCTCAACCGCTTGCGCGGCCGGATCGCGGTGCAGGTCGACGGCCAGATCAAGACCGGGCGCGACGTGGTAATCGGCGCCATGCTCGGCGCCGACGAATTCGGCTTCGCGACCGCGCCGCTGGTGGTCAGTGGCTGCATCATGATGCGCAAGTGCCACCTCAACACCTGCCCGGTCGGCGTGGCGACTCAGGACCCGGTGCTGCGCAAGAAATTCTCGGGCAAGCCCGAGTACGTGGTGAACTACTTCTTCTTCGTCGCCGAGGAAGTGCGCGGGCTGATGGCGCAGCTTGGCGTGCGCAGGCTCGACGACCTGATCGGGCGCAGCGACCTGCTCGACATGAAGAAGGGGATCGAGCACTGGAAGGCACGCGGGCTCGATTTTTCCCGCATCTTCCAGATGCCCAAGATGCCGGCTGCGGTCGCCCGCTTCCGCTGCGAGGCGCAGTACCACGGCCTCGACAAGGCGCTCGACAAGCGCCTGATCGAGCTCGCCCGTCCGGCGCTCGAACGCGGCGAACGGGTTGCGATCGACACCCCGATCCGCAACATCAACCGCACGGTCGGCACCATGCTGTCCTCCGAGATCGCAACGCGTTACGGCCATGATGGGCTGCCGGACGGCACCATTCACGTTCGGCTCGCCGGAGCGGCGGGGCAGAGCTTCGGCGCCTTCCTCGCCCGCGGTGTCACCCTCGACCTGATCGGCGAGACCAACGATTATTGCGGCAAGGGGCTATCCGGCGGGCGCATCTGCGTGCAGCCTTCGCCCAAGTTCCGCGGCGAGCCGACCGAGAACATCATCACCGGCAACGTCGTGCTGTACGGGGCGATCGCCGGCGAGGCCTATTTCCGCGGTGTCGCCGGCGAGCGCTTCGCGGTGCGCAATTCCGGCGCGGCCGCGGTGGTCGAGGGCGTGGGCGACCACGGCTGCGAGTACATGACCGGCGGCACGGTGGCGGTGCTCGGCACCACCGGGCGCAACTTCGCCGCCGGCATGTCGGGCGGCATCGCCTACGTGCTCGATCTCGAGGGCGACTTTGCGAAGCGCTGCAACGCGGCGATGGTCGATCTCGAGCCGCTGCTGTCGGAGTCGGAGCAGCAGGGCAAGCTCGCACGCGAGCTGTGGCACCTGGGCCAGGCCGACGAGGCGCTGCTGCGGCAGCTGCTCGAGCGCCACGTCCAGTACACCGGCAGCAGGCGCGCCCAGGGGATTCTCGACAAGTGGACCGAATACCGTGGCCGCTTCGTCAAGGTGTTTCCCAAGGAATACCGTCGCGCGCTGGGCGAGCTCGCCGCGGCGCATAACAAAGCAGCGGCGTAAGCGGGTCACCGGCCATGGGGAAAGTCACCGGATTCCTGGAGCATCACCGCCTGCAGGAGGCGTCCGAGCCGCCCGAGCAGCGCAGGAAGCATTACCGCGAGTTCGTGGCGCACCTGAAGGACGAGGAAGCGAAAGTCCAGGGCGCGCGCTGCATGGACTGCGGCACGCCGTTCTGCATGAGCGGCTGCCCGGTCAACAACATCATTCCGGACTGGAACGACCTGGTCTATCGGGGCGACTGGCAGCGCGCGATCGAGACGCTGCACTCGACCAACAACTTCCCCGAATTCACTGGGCGGGTGTGCCCCGCGCCGTGCGAGGAGGCCTGCACGCTGCGCATCAACGACGACCCGGTCGGCATCAAGTCGATCGAGCACGCGATCATCGACAAGGCCTGGGAGCGCGGCTGGGTGAAACCGCAGCCGCCGACGCACAAGACCGGCAAGCGCGTCGCCGTGGTCGGCTCCGGGCCCGCGGGCCTCGCCTGCGCACAGCAGCTGGCGCGCGCCGGCCACGACGTGACTGTGTTCGAGAAGAACGACCGCATCGGCGGGCTGTTGCGCTACGGCATCCCCGACTTCAAGATGGAGAAGGGGCACATCGAGCGGCGCGTCGAGCAAATGCGCGCCGAGGGCGTGACCTTCAGGGTCAACCACTCGGTGGGCCGCGCGCCGGTCGGCGCCGGCAACGCCGCCGCGACCGTGCTCGATCCGGCCACCATCGCGGACGAGTTCGATGCAGTGGTGCTGGCGGGCGGGGCCGAGCAGCCGCGCGACCTGCCGGTGCCCGGCCGCGAGCTCGACGGGGTGCATTTCGCGATGGACTTCCTGCCACTGCAGAACCGGCGGGTTGCGGGCGACCAGGGCGTCCCCGAGCTGTGGGCAAGCGGCAAGCACGTGGTGATCATCGGCGGCGGCGATACCGGCTCTGACTGCGTTGGCACGTCCAACCGGCACGGGGCCAAGTCGGTGACCCAGTTCGAGTTGCTGCCAATGCCGCCGGACGTCGATTTCAATCCGGTCTGGCCGTACTGGCCGCAGCGGTTGCGCACCTCGTCCTCGCACGAGGAGGGCGTTACGCGCGACTGGTCGGTGGCGACCAAGGAGCTGATCGGCGAGAACGGCAGGGTGAAGACCCTCAAGGCGGTCCATCTGGAGTGGAAGGACGGCAAGATGCGCGAGGTCCCCGGGTCCGAGTTCACGCTGCCCGCGGACCTGGTGCTGCTCGCGATGGGCTTCGTGTCGCCGGTGCAACCGGTGTTGGAGGGCTTTCGCGTGGACAGGGACGCGCGCGGCAACGCCAAGGCCACGACCGACGGTGCCGGCTGCTACGCGACCAGCGCGCCCAAGGTATTCGCCGCCGGCGACATGCGGCGCGGCCAGTCGCTCGTGGTGTGGGCGATCCGCGAGGGCCGCCAGTGTGCGCGCGCGGTCGATGAATTCCTGATGGGGTTCTCGGAGCTGCCGCGGTGAGCACCTGCGCCGCGATCCATCCCCTGCCGCTGCGACGAGAAGCGCGCCGCAGACGACGATGCGCGGCCTTGCGACGGCGATGATCGGGTAGCGTTTTCACTCGACGTTCACGAAAAAGCCACGGGCCGGCGGCCCGTGGCTTTTTCTTTTTGAGGATTCCGAAATGGATGCCATTGACGACTCGGCGCTGATGTTCGTCACGCAGCGCCCGCAGGTGATGTTCGTGAGAGGCGAGGGCTCGTGGCTGTACGACGGCGCGGGGCGCGCGTACCTCGACTTCGTGCAGGGCTGGGCGGTGAATGCGCTCGGCCACAGCCCCGCGGTGCTGCGCGAGGCGCTTGCCGCGCAGGCCGCGCGCGTGTGGAACGTCAGCCCGGCTTACTACAACGAGCCGATGTGCCGGCTCGCGACGCAGCTCGCGCGGCTCTCGGGGCTCGGGCGCGTGTTCTTCGCCAACAGCGGCGCCGAGGCGAACGAAGGCGCGATCAAGCTCGCACGCAAGTGGGGTGCGCTCGAGCGCCGCGGGGCTTACGAGATGGTCGTCTTCGAGGGGGCTTTCCACGGCCGCACACTGGCGACCATGTCGGCCTCGGGCAAGCCTGCCTGGGGGCGCCTGTTCGAGCCGAAGGTGCCGGGCTTCGTGCGCGTGCCGCACGGCGACCTCGCGCGCCTCGAACGTGCGATCGGGCCGAAGACGTGTGCCGTGATGCTCGAGCCGATCCAGGGCGAAGCGGGCGTGCTGCCTGTGCCGGCGGCGTACCTGCGCGACGTGCGCGCGCTCACCGAGCGGCACGGCGTCCTGCTCATCCTCGACGAGATCCAGACCGGCGTCGGCCGTACCGGCCGCATGTTCTGCTACGAGCACGCGTGCATCCGTCCCGACATCCTGACGCTCGGCAAAGGGCTCGGCGGGGGCGTACCGCTCGCGGCCCTGCTCGCGCGCGAGGAGGTCAGCGTCTTCGACGCAGGGGACCACGGCGGCACCTTCAACGGCAGCCCGCTGATGACCGCGGCGGGCTGCGCAGTGATCGAGGCCGTGTCGCGACCGGAGTTTCTCGGGCAGGTGCGCGCGGAAGGCGCGTACCTCGCGCGCCGTCTGGAGGCGCTCTCCGGCACGCTCGCGCTGGGCGAAGTGCGCGGTCAGGGGCTGCTGGTCGCGCTCGACCTCCTGCGTCCGATCGGCGGCGAAGTGGTGAGCGCGGCGCTTGAGCGCGGGCTGCTCGTTAACGCGCCGCGCCCGGCCAGCCTGCGCTTCATGCCGGCGTTGAACGTCTCGCGGGCGGAAATCGATACGATGATCGAGCGTCTCGCTGCGAGCATCGCTGCGGTGCGCGGCATCCCTTGAGCCAGCCGAGGGCGTGGGCGTGGCCCGTGAAGACCCGGCCTTCGTTCGCATCGGGCGGTCCGGCGCCCGCCCTCGCGCAACCGGGCCTCCAGTGCGGTCCGCGCTCCGTTCGCGTCCGTAAAGGTCACGGAAGTCTCAGACATACAAGGGCTTGCGCACGTGCGCGCGCGCCGCGATGCTAGAATGTGGCTCGGTTCCCGCTGTCGCGCATTTCCCGCTCATGCCGCTCGAAATCGTCGTGCTCGCCGCCGGCCAGGGCAAGCGCATGCACTCGGCACTGCCGAAGGTGCTGCATCCTCTGGCGGGGCGGCCGCTGTTGGCACATGTGCTCGAGACGGCGCAGACCCTGCAGCCCGA
This sequence comes from uncultured Pseudomonadota bacterium, assembly GCA_963817785.1. Lineage (GTDB taxonomy): Bacteria > Pseudomonadota > Gammaproteobacteria > Burkholderiales > SG8-39 > JAKALD01. The sequence goes on from CAWFPL010000001.1 coordinate 51,336, forward strand.
GCGCATCGTCGTCGTGCACGGCCACGGCGGCGACGCGGTGCAGGCGGCGTTCGCCGCCGCGCCGTTCCACTGGATCGAGCAGAGCGAGCGGCTCGGTACTGGCCACGCAGTCCTGCAGGCCTTGCCGCAAATCTCCGGCGACGCCGACGTGCTGGTGCTCTACGGCGACGTGCCGCTCGTGCGCTCCGAGACGCTGCGCGAGCTCGTGCGGTCGGCGCGCGGTGGCCTCGCCATCCTCACCGCCGAGGCGCCGGATCCGAGTGGCTACGGACGCATCGTGCGCGACGCTCGCGGGCGCGTGGCGCGCATCGTCGAGCAAAAGGACGCATCGCCTGAAGAGTTGCGACTGCGCGAAGTGAATGCCGGCTTCCTGTGCGCGCCGGCCAGGCGCCTGCGCGCGTGGCTCGAGCGGGTCGGCAACCGCAATGCCCAGGGCGAGTACTACCTCACGGAGGTCGTTGCCCTGGCGGTCGCCGAGGGCCTCGAGGTGGCGGCGGTCAAGACGCCGGACTGGCTCGAGGTCGCGGGCGTCAATTCCAAGCGCGAGCTCGCGCTGCTCGAGCGCGCGCTGCAGCGCCGCGCGGCCGAGCGCCTGCTCGAAAGCGGCGTGACGCTCGCCGATCCGGAGCGCATCGACGTGCGCGGCAGCCTGGAGTGCGGGCGCGACGTCGCGATCGACGTCAACTGCGTCTTCGAGGGCAGCGTGCGTCTGGGCGAGCGCGTGCGAATCGGCCCGAACTGCGTGCTGCGCAACGTGACGCTCGAAGCGGATACCGAGGTGCACGCGTTCTCCCTGCTCGAGGACGCGCAGGTCGGCGCGCGCTGCCGCATAGGGCCGTACGCGAGGCTGCGTCCGGGCGCGAGCCTGGCCGAAGAGGTGCACATCGGCAATTTCGTCGAGGTGAAGGCAAGCCGCCTGGGCGCGGGCTCCAAGGCGAACCATCTCGCCTACATCGGCGATACGCAGGTCGGCAGCCGCGTCAACATCGGTGCCGGCACCATCACCTGCAATTACGACGGCGTCAGCAAGCACCGCACTGTGATCGAGGACGATTGCTTCATCGGCTCGGATTCCACGCTCGTGGCGCCGGTGACGATCGGCAGGGGCTCCTACATCGGCGCCGGCTCGACCATCAGCAAGGACACACCCGCGGGCCAGCTCACCGTGGCGCGCGCCAAGCAGGTGTCGCTGCCTTCCTGGAAGCCCCGCAAGAAGAAATGATTCATGTGCGGCATCGTCGGCGCGGCCGCTAGGCGCGATATCGTTCCGGTCCTGCTCGAGGGACTGCGGCGGCTCGAGTACCGCGGCTACGATTCGGCCGGCATCGCGGTGCTCGACGGCGCCGGCAAGCCCGGGCTCAAGCGCCTGCGCTCGGTCGGTCGCGTCGCCGAGTTGGCCGACCGGGTCGCCGCGAGCAAGCTCGCCGGATTCACCGGGATCGCGCATACCCGCTGGGCGACGCACGGCGCGCCGAGCGAGCAGAACGCGCACCCGCATGTCTCGGGCGGTCTCGCGCTGGTGCACAACGGAATCATCGAGAATCACGAGTCGATGCGCGCTCGGCTCGAGGCGCAGGGCTTCGCCTTCGCGTCGGAGACGGACACCGAGGTGATCGCGCACCTCGTCGCCGCGCACCGCGGCTCGAGCCCCGATCTGCTCACGGCCACCTCGAAGGCGGTGGCGGAGCTGCAGGGCGCGTTTGCGATCGCGGTGGTATCGGTGGACGATCCCGGCGCGGTGGTGCTCGCCAGGAAGGGCGCGCCGCTGCTGCTCGGCCTGGGCGAGGGCGAGAACTTCGCCGCCTCCGACGTCTCGGCGCTGGTGCAGGTGACGCGGCGCATCGTCTACCTGGAGCACGGCGACTGCGCCGAGATCCGCGCGGAGGGCGTGCGCATGCTCGACGCGAGCGGCGCCGCGGTGGAGCGGCCCGTGCACCTGTCGGAGCTCTCGGCGCAGGCGGTGGAGCTGGGGCCCTACCGCCACTACATGCAGAAGGAGATTTTCGAGCAGCCGGGCGCGGTCGCCGCGACGCTCGAGATGGTGCTCGGGGCGCAAGCGGTTCAGCCGCAGCTGTTCGGGGTGCAGGCCGCCGAGCTGCTGGCCGGGGCGAAGTCGGTGCAGATCGTGGCCTGCGGCACCAGCTACCACGCCGGGATGGTGGCGCGTTACTGGCTGGAGACGATCGCGCGCGTGCCGACGCAAGTCGAGATCGCCAGCGAGTACCGCTACCGCGGCATCATCGCCGACCCGGACACGCTGCTGGTGACCGTGTCGCAGTCCGGCGAGACCGCGGATACGCTCGCCGCGCTCGAATTCGCCCGCACGCTCGGGATTCGACGGACCCTGGCGATCTGCAACGTGCCGGAGAGCTCGCTGGTGCGCGCCTCCGCGCTCAAGTTCCTGACCCGCGCGGGCCCCGAGATCGGCGTGGCCTCGACCAAGGCGTTCACCACGCAGCTCGCGACCCTGTTCCTGCTCACGCTGGTGCTCGCAAAGCTGAAGGGACGCATCGCGCCCGAGGGCGAGGCGGGGCTGATCCACGCGCTGCGCCACCTGCCGGTGGCGCTGCGCAACGTGCTCGGCGTCGAAGAGGCGGTGAAGGCCTGGGCCGGGCGCTTCGCGACCAAGGCGCACGCACTGTTCCTCGGGCGCGGCATTCACTGGCCGATCGCGATGGAGGGCGCCTTGAAGCTCAAGGAGATTTCCTACATCCATGCCGAGGCCTACGCCGCCGGCGAGCTCAAGCATGGGCCGCTCGCGCTGGTCGATCGCGACATGCCGGTGGTCGCGGTGGCGCCGGGCGATGCACTGCTCGAAAAGCTCAAGTCGAACCTGCAGGAAGTTCGCGCGCGCGGCGGCGAGCTGTTCGTGTTCGCCGACCACCAGAGCGGGTTCCAGCCCTCGGAGGGGGTGAACGTCATCCGGCTCGCCGATCACGCGGGAGCGCTGTCGCCGATCCTGCACGTCCTGCCGCTGCAGCTGCTCGCCTATCATACGGCGCTGGCGCGCGGCACCGACGTCGACAAGCCGCGCAATCTCGCCAAATCGGTTACTGTGGAGTGATGGCCATGAAGACCCTATATACTCTCGCCGCGCTCGCGCTGTTCGCTTCGGCAGCGCACGCCCAATCCGACGCCTTTCCCTTCGGCAAGCCGAAGCTCGGCAGGCAGCTGTACCAGGCGAAGTGCGCGGCCTGTCACGTCTCGATGTTCGGCGGCGACGGATCGAGCGTGTTCACGCGTGCCGACCGCAGGATCCACACCGCGGCGGCGCTGCTCGCGCAGGTGCAGGCCTGCAACCAGCGCTCGCGCGCCGGCCTGTCCGCCGAGGGCGAGCAAAGCGTCGCGGCCTGGCTCGACCAGGCCTACTACAAGCTGAAGAAGTAGCCGCGGCGCCGGGGGCGTCAGTCCCCCAGCACCGGCGGATCCGGGTCGCGGTCCCAGTCCTTCGCCGGCTTGGGCACGCGCTTCATCCAGTCTTCGATGAGGCGTACGTGCTCGCGCTCCTCCCCCGCCATTTCGGCAGCCGCTCGCTTCACCTCGGGTGGAGTTTTCGGCGCACGCGCGATGCGCGCGAGGAATTTCTCGGCGCGCTGCTCGTTGCCCAGCGCGAGCTGCAGCGCGTGATAGGGCTGCATCAGGTAGTGCACCTCGGTGTGCGCGGTGGTCTCGGGCGGCTCGGGCTCGTCCCAGCGCCAGGCGAGCAGCGCGTGCGGCGGCTGCTTCCAGCCCATCTCCTCCAGGATGCGCTTGGCGTGCAGGGCCTCGATGCGCGAGAGCTTGCGGAACAGCTCCGCGACTTCGGGGTTGTTGTGCACGTCCATCTGGTCGGCGAAATCGGCATAGCGCTCCGCGGCGTCGACCTCCATCACGTAAGCGCGCGCCATGAAATCGGCGTAGGGACCGGCCGCCGGTCGAGCGCGCCCGGTCACGCGCTTCTTCTTCGCTGCGGCCTTGGTGAATGCCTTGCGGGTGCTCATAGCGCGAAGTCCTTTTCGAGGTCGGATGGGCTCAGCGGTGCCTTGGGTGCAGCCGGGCTGAACGCTGGCCGGGAACCCTTGTACAGCACCCCGATGTTGAAGCCGTCGTCGGTCATCAGCCGGCGCGCCGCGCGTGCCGGATCCTCCGTGGCCGCGACCGGCGCCGGGTGCACCGCCTCCTTCCAGGCACGCTGCTCGGGGCGGAAGGTGACGCACGGCGAAAGCACCTCGACGAACGAGAATCCCGGGTGCCGGACCGCTTCGGCGATCAGCGTGGCCGTGCCGCTCGGGTCGCCCGAGAACCCGCGCGCAATGAAGTTCGCGCCGGCGGCGAGCGCGATCACCAGCGGGTGAAATTCGCGCAGGCCCGTGCCCCCCGGCGAGAGCTTGCTCTTCCAGTCCGGCTCGGTGGTCGGCGAGGGTTGTCCCTTGGTCATGCCGTACACGTGGTTGTCCATCACGATGTAGGTGAGGTCGACGTTGCGCCGGCAGGCGTGCAGGAAGTGATTGCCGCCGATCGAGTAGCCGTCGCCGTCGCCGCCGGCGACCAGCACCGTGAGATCGGGGCGCGCGACCTTGAGGCCGGTCCCCGCGGCGAGCGCCCGGCCGTGCACGCCGTGAAAGCCGTAGCAGGTCGTGTAGGCCGGAATGCGCGACGAGCAGCCGATGCCCGAGACCACGGCGACGTTCTCGGGCCGCAGGTTGAGCGCCGCGAGCGCGCGGGTGATCGATGCGAGCACCGTGTAGTCGCCGCAGCCCGGGCACCACACGGGCTTGTAGTCGGACTTGAAATCCTGTGCGGTCAGAGCCGCGACGGTGGCGGGGGCGTTCATGAGTGGCTCCATTTCACGAGCGTCTGGTGGATCTCGTCGGGACGGAAAGGCAGGGGACCCGGGCGGCGAAAGCTCCGCACTTCGCCCGGCAAGTCGTACTCGGCACGAAGGTAGCGGTGGAACTGGCCCGAGAAGCTTTGCTCGACGACCAGCACGCGCTTCACGCCCTCGAGCGCCTTCTTCATCCGCTCGGGCTGCGCCGGCGAGAGCAGGCGCAGCGACACCAGCCGCGCCTTCACGCCTTCGGCGCGGGCGCGCGCGAAGGCTTCGCGCACGGGTGCCGTGCACGAGCCCCAGGTCACGACCGCGATGTCGCCCTCGCCCTCGAGGGTCGCCCAGTGCTCGGCGCAATCGAGGTCGGCGAGCTTGCGCTGGCGCTTTTCGAGTTGAGCCAGGTGGTCGCTCGGCTGCGAAGATGGCGTACCGCGCTCGTTGTGTTCCAGTCCGTCGGCGGTGTAGCTGGTGCCCGGCGTGCCGGGGATCGCCATCGGCGAGACGCCCGATTCGGTGAGCGCGTAGCGCTTGTAGCCGTCGGCGTTCGGCTGCGCCACCAGCCGCGGCACGCGCGCCGGCGCGCGGTCCGGGCGGTCGATGATCGCGCGCGCCTGGCCGAAGTACTGGTCGGACAGCACGATCGCTGGCACCTGCAGCGACTCGGCCAGGCTGACGGCCCACTGCGCGGTGGCGAGGCAGTCGGCCACCGAATTGGGCGCGACCACGACGTGCGGCGCATCACCGTGCAGACCGTACATGGCGATGTTGAGATCGGCCTGCTCGGTCTTGGTGGCGATGCCCGTCGAAGGCCCGGTGCGCATCACGTCGACCACCACGATCGGCAACTCGGCGGCCACGCCCAGGCCGAGCGCCTCGCTCATCAGGGCGAGCCCCGGACCCGAGGTCGCAGTGAGCGCGGGCACCCCGCCGTAGGAGGCGCCGAGGATCATGCTGATCGAGGCCAGTTCGTCTTCGGCCTGCACTAGGGTGCCGCCGACCTTGGTCAGCGCCGGCGACATCCACTCGAGCAGCTCGGTGGCCGGAGTGATCGGATATGCGGCGACGAAGCGCACGCCGCCGCGCAGCGCGCCCAGGCCGGCGGCTTCGTTGCCGCTGATCAGCCAGCGACCCGCGCCGCTGCGTGCCCCAGCCAGGCGCAATGCGCCGTCGACCTTGGCCGCCTCGGCGATGCCGAGCCTCACCGCGGCGAGCCCCGCGGCGAGCGCGTCGCCGCCTTTCTTCATTGCCTTTTGCACGGCGCGCTCGAGCGCGTCCGCGGGCAGCCCCATCAGGCCGCCGAGCACCCCCAGCGCCACCATATTCGGCCAGCCGCCGCTGACCTGCTTGGCGAGCGCCTTGAGCGGCAGCGGCACGTAGCGCGCGCCGCTGCGCGTGAACGCCTCGGGCGGTTCGCCCTGGGCCGGATCGCCGATTAACAGGCTCGCCGCGCCGAGCGGGATCTCGGAGGCGAAGCGGTTGACGTTCTGCCAGTCGATCGCGGCCAGCACGTGAAAGCGATCGTCCTGGCTGTCCGAGGCGAAGGTGGACACGCGCACCATCGCGGCCGCCTCGCCGCCGCGGATCTGCGGGCCGCTGGTGCGCGTCATCAGGCCGTAGTAGCCGGCCTGGGCGGCGGCCTCCAGCAGCATGTTGCCGGCGGTCATGACGCCTGCGCCGCCCGAGCCCGCCAGTGCCACCGATACGCTGTCGACCAAACCGTTCGTCAGTTTTGCGCCAGTCACGTGCAACCTCCTTGCCGAAAATAAGCGCGCCGCAAGCCGCTGCCGGGATGCTCGCGCAACAAAGCGCAATTTTCTTGCGCTAAATCAAATTCCGCGCCGATCGCGGGTGGAAACTCGCTGCATCGAGGAGCCTTCAAGCGTTGACGCGGGATGAGTCCTCGGCTAAATTGGTAAAGCGGTACTTGAATACCACAATAGGCGAAAACGAGGCGGCGCACAAGTGGAAGGAACCGAGATGGCAGCTGCAATTCATGCGCAACGCTGGCTGATGACGGCGCCCAGGGCGCCCCTGGTCGTGGAGGCGTTCGACGCCGCGCCCGGGCCGGGCGAGGTGGCGGTCGCGATCGCCGGCTGCGGCGTGTGCCACACCGACCTGGGCTACTTCTACGACGGGGTGCGTACCAATCACCCGCTGCCGCTCGCCCTGGGGCACGAGATTTCCGGACACGTCGCCGCCGCCGGCGCCGGGGCCGAGTCCTGGCTCGGGCAAGCGGTGATCGTGCCGGCGGTCCTGCCCTGCGGCGAGTGCGACCTGTGCAAGCGTGGCCTGGGCACCATCTGCCGCAAGCAGAAGATGCCGGGCAACGATATCCAGGGCGGCTTCGCCACCCACATCGTGGTCCCGGCGCGCGGGCTGTGCGCGGTGGACGAGAAGCGGCTCGGCGCGGCGGGGCTGGCGCTCGCCGAGGTGTCGGTCGTCGCCGATGCGCTCACCACGCCTTACCAGGCGGTGCGCCGTGCCGGGGTGACACCGGGCTCGCTGGCGGTCGTGATCGGCGCGGGCGGCGTGGGAGGCTACTGCGTGCAGGTCGCCAATGCCTTCGGCGCCAAGGTGGTCGCGATCGACGTCGACGAGCGCAAGCTGGAAGCGATGCGGCCCTACGGCGCCGCGCTCACGCTCAACGCCAAGGCGCTCGACCAAAAGGCGCTCAAGGCGGCGGTCGCCGACTTCGCCAGGCAGAACGGTCTGCGCGCCACCGAGTGGTTCGTCTTCGAATGTTCGGGAAGCGCCGCCGGCCAGACCACGGCGTGGGGACTGCTGGTACACGGCGCCACACTCAGCGTGGTCGGCTTCACCATGGACAAGGTCGAAGTGCGACTGTCCAACCTGATGGCGTTCGACGCGCGCGCGCTCGGCAACTGGGGCTGCCCGCCCGAGCAGTATCCCGCGGCGCTCGAGCTGGTGCTCGAGGGCAAGGTGAAGGTCAAGCCCTTCGTCGAGCCCCTGCCGCTCAAAGACATCAACCGCGTCTTCGAGGCGGTGCACCGCCACGAACTCTCGAAGCGCGCGGTGCTGGTTCCAGAAGGGGGTGCGGGGGTAAGGTGATTCTCACCCCCGCGTAACTAGGAGACATGCAATGGAAGCGAAAGCGCACGCGCTGAAAAATCACGACCTGGCCGAGATCAGCGTCCCCGGCGTGAGAGTCGAGAAGCGGCCGGCGAAGAGCCCGGACGGAAAGACCGCGGCCGACCTGTACAACGCCTGGATCTGGCTCGACAACCCGCAGCAGTTCAATTCCTACACCACCGAGATGGTGAAGGCGTTGATCCTCGCCTTCCGCGCCGCCTCGAACGCGCGCGACGTGAACTGCGTGGTGTTCACCGGCACGGGCGACAAGGCCTTCTGCACCGGCGGCAACACCAAGGAATACGCCGAGTACTACGCCGGACACCCGCTCGAGTACCGCCAGTACATGCGCCTGTTCAACGACATGGTTTCGGCAATCCTGGCCTGCGACAAGCCGGTGATCTGCCGCGTCAACGGCATGCGCGTCGGCGGCGGGCAGGAGATCGGCATGGCCTGCGACTTCACCGTCGCGCAGGACCTGGCGCGCTTCGGCCAGGCCGGCCCCAAGCACGGTTCGGCGCCGATCGGCGGCGCGACCGACTTCCTGCCGGTAATCATCGGCGCCGAGCGTGCCATGGTGGCGGGCGTGCTGTGCGAGCCGTTCTCGGCGCACAAGGCCTACCAGTGGGGCATGATCAGCGACGTCGTTCCCGCGCTCAAGGTGGATGGCAGGTTCGTGCCCAACCCGCTGGTCGAGACCGGCCGCATGGTTGACGACTACGGGCGCATGGTCTTCGGCGAGCCGAAGACCGGCGATGCGCTCAAGGCGGGCAAGGAACTGATGGCGAAGGGCACGGTCGACCTGTCGCTGCTCGACGCCAGGGTCGAGGAGCTGTGCGCCAAGCTGCTGCTCACCTTCCCCGACTGCACCACCAAGACCCTCGAGGAGCTGAGAAAGCCCAAGCTTGAGGCCTGGAACCGCAACAAGGAAGACGCGCGCGCCTGGCTCGCGCTCAACATGGTCACCGAGGCGCGCGCCGGCTTCACCGCGTTCAACGCCGGCACCAAGGACGACCGCGAAATCGACTTTGTGGCGCTCAGGCGGGCGCTGGCGCGCGGCGAAGGCTGGGTCGGGCCGCTGCACGATTCGATCCAGCCCAAGGCCAAGCGCAAGGACTGACCCCGTGCCCGAGAGCCCTCCCCTCAAGGCCTGGCTGGAGCGCGACGGCGCACTGCTGCGGCTGCGCCTGGCGCGCCCCAAGGCCAACATCGTCGACGCGGCAATGATCGCCGCGCTCGAGCGCGCGTTCGCCGAGCACGCGGGCGGCGCCCGTCTGCGCGGCGCGCTGATCGACCACGAGGGGCCGCACTTTTCCTTCGGCGCGAGCGTCGAGGAGCACCTGCCGGGGCAGTGCGCGGCGATGCTCAAGGGCCTGCATGCGCTGCTGCTGCGCATGCTCGAGTGGCCGGCCCCGATCCTGGTGGCGATCCGCGGCCAGTGCCTCGGCGGCGGGCTCGAGCTCGCGAGCGCCGGCAGCCTGCTGTTCGCGGCGCCCGACGCCCAGTTCGGCCAGCCCGAGCTGAAGCTCGCGGTGTTCGCCCCGGCCGCGTCGGTGCTGCTGCCGGCGCGCATCGGCCAGGCACGCGCCGAGGACCTGCTGTTTTCCGGGCGCTCGATCGACGCGGCCACGGCGCTCGCCTGGGGGCTGGTCGGAGAGCTCGCTGCGGATCCGGCCGCCGCCGCGCTGGCCTATTTCGATGCCCAGCTCGCCACCAAGAGCGCCAGCTCGCTCGGTTACGCGCTGCGCGCCGTGCGCGCGCCGCTCGTCGGGCAGGCGAAGCGCCGCTTCGCCGAGGTCGAGGCGCTGTACCTCGAGGGACTGATGCACACGCGCGATGCCGTCGAGGGGCTGCAGGCCTTTCTCGACAAGCGCCCACCGCAGTGGCAGCACCGCTAGAAGGAGGAACCGGCACATGAGCGTCGAAAAGATCGTGGAGCGCTGCGAAGCGCTGTTCGAGGACCTGCAGTTCAACGCGGTCAAGGAATGGAAGGCGGCCGTCCCGGGGCGCAAGGCGATCGGCTACATGCCGATCTACGTGCCGCGCGAGATCGTGCACGCCGCGGGCATGCTGCCGGTGGGCATCTTCGGCGGCGGCGACCAGATGGAGGTGATCCAGGGCGACGCGTACTACCAGAGCTACATCTGCCGCATCCCGCGCTCGACCCTCGAGCTCGGCCTGACCGGGCGGCTCGACTGCCTCGACGGCATGCTGTTTCCCTCGATCTGCGACGTGATCCGCAACCTCTCCGGCATGTGGCAGATCCTGTTCAAGGACAAGTACGTCAAGTACTTCGACGTGCCGCAGAACTACGACGACTCGATCGGCGGCGAGTTCTACGTGCGCGAGATGCAGGTGCTGCGCGAGGACCTCGGCAAGCTGCGCGGCAAGCCGATCACCGACGACGAGCTGCGCACCTCCATCGCGGTGTACAACGAAAACCGCCGCGCCATCGGGGAGCTGTACGCCTACCGCGCGAAAAAGCCGTGGCAGGCGCCCACCTCGGAGGTCTACCTGGTGCTGCGCGCCGGATGCGTGCTGCCGCCGGAGGAGCACACCCGGTTGGTGCGCGAATACATCGCGGCGGCCGACGCCGCGAAGCGCGCGCCGCGCGACAACGCGCGCATCGTTCTGACCGGCGCGTTCTGCGAGCAGCCGCCGCTCAGCCTCATCAAGTCGATCGAGATGGCCGGCTGCTACATCGTGGACGACGACTTCATGCTCGTCATGCGCTGGCTGCTCGACGACGTGCCGGCCGCCGGCGATCCGCTGACCGAGCTGTCGAAGGCGTTCCTACACCGCTCGGCGTCGACCTCGTCCAAGTACGACGAGCACAAGGCCGACAAGGGACAGTTCCTGCTCAAGCAGGTCAAGACCAACGCGGGCGAAGGGGTGATTTTCGCCGCGCCGTCGTTCTGCGATCCGGCGCTGCTCGAGCGCCCGATGCTGCAGGAGGTGCTCGCCAGGTACAAGGTTCCCTACACCGCCTTCAAGTACGCGGAGAACACCGGCCAGATGGCGCCGATCCGCGAGCAGGCCGGCACTTTCGCCGATTCGATCAAACTCTGGAGCGCTGCGTGATGAGCACCCCCACGATGCAACCCCAAGTCAGCCCCAAGGCCAAGCCCGTGGTCCAGAAAGAGGACGCGATGTGGCTGCAGAAGGAGCTGATCAACGGCAACTACCACGAGCTCGCGAATTCGCGCCAGCTGGGCAAGAAGGTCTCCGCCACCTTCGTGCCGGGCAACCTGAACGAGCTGCTGATGTGCTTCGACTTCGCCCGCAGCCTGCCCGAGACCAACGCGCTGCAGAGCGGCATGCGCAAGAAATCCGGCAAGTTCATCATGGACGCCGAGCGCGACGGCCATTCCGAGGACGTGTGCACCTACGTGAAGACCGATCTCGGCATGATGCTGCAGGGCCAGGTCGGGCCGACCGGCGAACCCCTGCCTACGCCCGACGTGCTGCTGCTTTCCTACACCGGTTGCTTCACCTTCATGAAGTGGTTCGAGCTGGTGCGCCAGAAGTACGACTGCGAGACGGTGATGCTGCACGTGCCCTACCAGGGAGACGGCCACATCTCGACGAGCATGCGCGATTACGTGGTCAAGCAGATCAAGGAGAAGGTGATCCCGACGCTGGAGAAGGTCTCGGGCGTGAAGTTCGACATCGACCGGCTGCGCCAGTACATGAAGGAGTCGGCGAAGGCGGAGGACGACCTGGTCTGGACGCTGCAATCGGCCAAGCACAGGCCCTCGCCGATCGACGGCTACTTCGGCGCGGTGTACTACATCGGCCCGATCTTCACCGCGTTCCGCGGCACGCCCGCGGCGACCCAGTACTACCAGGTGCTGCGCGGCGAGATCGAGCAGCGCATCCGCGAGGGCAAGGGACCGATCACTCCGGAAGGCGAAATGGCGGAGGAGAAATACCGGCTGGTGGTCGAAGGTCCGCCCAACTGGACCAGCTTCCGCGACTTCTGGAAGATGTTCTACGACGAGGGCGCGGTGGTGGTGGCCTCGACCTACGCGAAGGTCGGCGGCGTGTACGACTTCGGCTTCCGCCACGACCCCGACCACCCGATCGAGTCGCTCGCCGAGTACTGCCTGGGCTGCTACACCAACCTCAATTTCCCGCAGCGCATCGACATGATCTGCAAGTACATGGACGAGTACCAGGCCGACGGCCTGCTGATCAACTCGATCAAGAGCTGCAACAGCTTCTCGGCGGGGCAGCTGCTGATCCTGCGCGAGGTTGAGAAGCGCACCGGCAAGCCGGCGGCGTTCATCGAGTCGGACCTGGTGGACCCGCGCTACTTCTCCGCCGCCAACATCAAGAACCGGCTCGAGAGCTACTTCCAGATGATCAAGCAGAAGCGCGCCGCCGGCGCCATGCACTGAGGAGAATGCACATGCGCTGCTTCATCGGCATAGACCTCGGCTCCACCACCACCAAGGCGGTGGTGATGGACGAGCAGCAGAACGTGCTCGGGCGCGGCATCACCAACTCGCGCTCGAACTACGACACGGCGGCGGCGATCGCCAAGCAGGAAGCGCTGGTCAACGCGCGCTTCCACCTGTTCCGCGAGGCGCTGTCCCGATCGGGTGCGCTCAACGGCCGGCTCGAGGACTTCCTCGGGCAGCTCGAACGCGACTTCCGGCTCGAGCAGTTCCTCGAGCAGCTGGCCGACCTCGAGGCCACCTGCCGGCGCAACGCCGAGGGCGCGCGCTTCGGCGATGCCGCGGCCGGAGTGCTGTCTGCGCTCGGCGAGGTGTTCCGGCGGCTGCAGCTCGAGGCGCCCGCGCTGTTCGCGCCGGGCGCGAAGCGCAAGTCGGACTTCTTCCGCGACATCGCCGGCAGCCGCTACCTCGCGGTGGGCGAGGCGGTTGCCAAGGATGCCGGGGTGCGCTACGACATGCTGCTCAACGTCTTCGACCGCTCGATCATCGAGGTCGAGAACCGCGTCTACGGGGACTCGATCAAGCCCCACCTGCTGGCGGCGCTCAAGCGCACCTTCGCGGCGCAGCCGGAAACCGCGAGCCGCGGCGACGCGGTCAGGGCGCCGATCCAGGGCGTGCTCGACACGGCGCTCGACGAGACTTACGTCGTCGGCACCGGCTACGGCCGCGCGCGGCTGCCGTTTTCCAAGGAGCACATCCGCTCGGAGATCCTGTGCCACGGCCTGGGCGCGCACGTGATGTACCCGCGCACCGCCACGGTGCTCGACATCGGCGGCCAGGACACCAAGGCGATCCAGGTCGATCCCAACGGCATCGTCGAGAGCTTCCAGATGAACGACCGCTGCGCCGCGGGCTGCGGGCGCTACCTGGGCTACATCGCCGACGAGATGAACATGGGCCTGCACGAGCTGGGGCCGCTGGCGATGAAGGCCACCAAGACCGTGCGCATCAATTCGACCTGCACGGTGTTCGCCGGCGCCGAGCTGCGCGACCGGCTGTCGCTCGGCGAGAAGCGCGAGGACATCATGGCGGGGCTGCACCGCGCCATCATCCTGCGCGCGATGTCGATCCTGGCGCGCTCCGGCGGCATCCGGGACCAGTTCACCTTCACCGGCGGCGTGGCCAAGAACGAGGCCGCGGTGAAGGCGCTCATGGAGCTGGTCAAGGAGAACTACGGCGAGGTGACGCTCAATATCAACCCCGACTCGATCTACACCGGCGCGCTCGGCGGCGCGACCTTCGCCTGGCGCGCGGTGGTCGAGGAAGGCAAGACCGTGGAGGCGCGGCAATGATCCACACCATCGGCATCGACATCGGCTCCGGCGTCGTCAAGACGACGCTGTTCAGGACCGACGCGGCGGGGGCGGGCGGCAAGAGCGAATGGCTCGCCAGGCGCTGCGAGCGCATCCGCCGGCGCGACAACATGCAGCTCGCCCAGGCCGGCTACGACGAGGTGCTGGAAGAAGCGCGCCTCAAGCCCGGCGACGTGGACTACGTGGCCACCACGGGCGAAGGCGAGAACGTGAAATTCGCCACCGGGCACTTCTACTCGATGACCACGCACGCGCGCGGCGGCGTGTTCCTGCGGCCCGATGCGCGCGCGGTGGTCGATATCGGCGCGCTCAACGGGCGCGCCATCTACGTCGACGAACGCGGCAAGGTGCTGTCCTACAAGATGACCAGCCAGTGCGCCTCCGGCTCGGGCCAGTTCCTCGAGAACATCGCGCGCTACCTCGGCGTCGCGGTCGAGGAGATCGGCACGCTGTCGAAGGCCGCCAAGACGCCGGAGAAAATCAGCTCGATCTGCGCGGTGCTGGCCGAGACCGACGTCATCAACATGGTGTCGCGCGGCATTCCCACGCCGGACATCCTGAAGGGCATCCACATCTCGATGGCCTCGCGCCTGGTGAAGCTGCTCAAGGTCACCGGCATCAAGAGCGGCACGGTGCTGCTCACCGGCGGCCTGGCGCTCGACGCCGGCCTGCTCGCCGCGCTGCGCGAAGAGCTGGTCAACGAGAAGATCACCGGGCTCGACACGGTCAACCACCCCGACTCGATCTACGCCGGCGCGATCGGCGCCGCGCTGTGGGGCGCCTTCCGCCACGACAAGCTGAAGGCGATGCAGGAGAGGGCGGCGGCCTGAAACCTTACGGAGATTCGAAATGGCACTCTTGATCAACGACAACTGCACCGCCTGCGACGCCTGCAAGCCGGTGTGCCCGAACGAAGCGATCAGCGTCGGCGATCCGATCTACGTGATCGATCCGCTGAAGTGCACAGAGTGCGTGGGGGCCGAAGACGAGCCGCAGTGCAAGCTGGTGTGCCCCGCGGACTGCATCGTGCAGAACCCGGACTACGCGGAGACGCCCGAGCAGCTGCTGGAGAAGTACAACAGTCTGCACGGGTAGCCGTTAGCTCCTTTTTCTCAGCCCCGTCGCTCAGGGGCTTTGCCCGGATCGATACCCCAGGCAGAATTGGCCTGGAATGCGGCCTGGAAACGCCAAGCACGGTGTAACTGCCATCGGCGTGTATTGCCGCAGGGCGACCGCATCTTGTGGCGGTACACCGGTTGTTCGGCGCTTTGCTGTTCGAACTGTCCTAACCAGGTAGGTCGCCCCTGAGGTCGGCGCTCGTGTATCCAGTCCTCCAGATTCTACAAGACGCTTCCGAGCTGCCTGAACAGCTTGGGACCAAGCCAAAGTTCTGGTTTCGGAGTGAGGACGGCAAGCGTTGGCTTTTCAAGGAGGGGCGCACTGGCACAGGGGAACACTGGGCAGAAAAGGCCTGCGCCGAAATCGCCTCGCTTCTCTGCCTTCCGCCCGCGTCATACGAGTTGGCGGAGTGGCGTGGACGCCTGGGCGTTGCATCGCCAAACTTTGTTCCCGAAGGGGCGCGATTGGTTCTCGCTAACGAGGTTCTAGCGAAGATGATCCCTGACTATGGAGCTCACGCGAAGCGATTCGAAGCGCGGGAGCACCGCGTTGTCACAGCCATAGCAATCCTTAAACAAGCGATAGTTGCTTTCCCCTTAGGGTTTCATCGACCTGAAGAACTCGACGGCGCAGGTGATGTCTTCGTGGGATACCTTTTGTTGGACGCGCTCGTTGGGAATCAGGATCGTCATCATGAAAATTGGGGTTTCGTCGTGACACCCCAGTCAACAATTCACCTTGCCCCGACGTTTGATCACGCTTCTAGCCTTGGCCGAAACGAGCTGGACGCCGTCCGGCTCGACCGCCTACATACAAGGGATGAGGGTCGGTCCGTGGTCCGGTATGTGGAGCGCGCCGAGTCGGCATTCTTCCCGAGTGGTGGGGGTACTCGCCCGTTGACTACCCTGGCCGCGTTTGAAGAAGGGGCTAGGATTAGCGCGACGGCCGCGCGATATTGGCTTAGTCGTCTCGCAAAGCTTGATGGACACGATTTCGAGCGAGTCTTTGAAATGTTTCCGCCCAGCGTGATCTCTCGTCCCGCAGTAGACTTCGCATTGGCGATCTTGGAAGCTAATCGCCAGCGGCTCTTAAGTCTCACACCAGGAACGACGCACCGATGACAAAAGCGCTTTTCGTAGCGTGGCAGGATCCTGAGTCACGGCGCTGGATCCCGGTCGGGCGTCTGACGTTTGAGAACGGTACGTACCGCTTTACCTATACCCGAGGGGCGAAAGAGGCCAAGAGCTTTGTTCCCTTTGGACGAATGACCGACTTCAATTCGGCGTATGTGTCCAACGAATTGTTTCCATTGTTCGCGAACCGCATCTTGCCGAAGTCGCGACCGGAATATGGCGACTACCTGCGGTGGCTTGGGTTAACTGAGGCCCGAGCGCAAGAACTTGAGGTGCTTGCTCGGTCAGGCGGGCTGCGGGCAACTGATACCTTGGAAATTTTTCCTTGCCCCGAACCGACTGACGATCACAGGTATGTGGTCTATTTTTTTAGTCATGGGGTCCGCTATTTGCTTCCGGAGAACCATGCGCGATTCCACTCACTGCAGCAAGGTGAGCGTCTTTACTTGATGAAAGACATCCAGAATAGCGCTGACGCAATGGCTCTCCTTTTGCGCACGGGCGATCCGGTTTCAAACGTTGGTTACTGCCCTCGCTATTATTGTGCTGAGTTTGGTCATCTGATCGACGTAGTTGGTGCGGAGAAGGTGATCGTCACGGTTGAAAGAGTGAACCCGGACGCACCCATGCAATTTCGATTGCTTTGCCGGTTGTCCGCACCTTGGCCTGCGAACTTCGCACCATGTTCTATGGAGGAGTTCCAAGCGCTACCAGAGGCAGTAGAAACGGCCTGAATCAGTAAAGCCGCCTGACGAACGCCAGGCGCTGGCTCGGCGCGAAGCCGGCGCGGTAGAAGAACCCGAGCAGGGGAAAGTTCTCCTTGGCGACCATGGTCTCGAGGCGCTCGATGCGCAGCGCCGAGAGGTTGATGAACAGCTGCGACAGCAGCGCGCGGCCGAGGCCCTGGCGGGCGTAATCCGGGTCGACCCCCACGGTATCGATCACCGCCACCGGCTCGGTGCGGCCGAAGTCGCCGAGGTCGGCGCGCGCCATCAGGAAGCCGGCGAGCACCCCGTCCCGGCGTGCGCTAAGCGAGATGCGGATCGCCGAGTCGAACAGCGCTTCGTCGAGCGCCTTGCCCATGTAGCCGCGCCGCTCCCGGCCGGTGAGGCGCCGGTCGATGCGCACCACCGCGTCGAGGTCGGCGGACGCCAGCGAGCGCACGTCGGCGGTGTCGCGCGCCAGCGCCTCGAAGTCGTTCCCCGCCGGGGCGCTGTAGTCGTTCGGATCGCCGCGCCCGTCGCGCTCGGGCGAGTCCACCGGCTGCTCCTCCGCGGCGCCGTAATGCCCGGCGCGCACCGGGCAGTCGAGCACGAGGTTGTCGGCCAGCGCGTAGCCCAGCCGGTCCATGAAGCGGAGCATGCCGTGGGCGCGCCAGGAGGCGGCGCTGTGGATCTCGCGGATGCCGCGCCTGGCGGCCTGCTGCTCGAGCGCGGTGTGCAGCGCGCGGCCGATGCCGCGGCTCTGCGCCGCGGGCGTCACTCCGACCACTTCCAGGCGCAGCGCGGGCTGCGTGCGGCCGAACTCGCCCTCGAGCACGCGCCCCAGCGCGTAGCCGCTTACCGCA
This sequence comes from uncultured Pseudomonadota bacterium, assembly GCA_963817785.1. Classification (GTDB taxonomy): domain Bacteria; phylum Pseudomonadota; class Gammaproteobacteria; order Burkholderiales; family SG8-39; genus JAKALD01. Next base: position 68,825 of record CAWFPL010000001.1, read on the forward strand.
CCCTGCTCCTCGGCGGCGAATTGCAGGTGCAGCTCCGGCTGGTGCACCGCCGCGGCGAGCCGGCGCTCGAAATAGGCGCGGCGAGGCCGACCGCTCAGCGCGGCGTCGATCGCGGCCACCGCCTCCAGGTCGCCCGCGGCGAGCGGCCGCAGCCTGAATCCGGCGCCCGCTCCGGGGGCCGCGCCAACGGTTGCTGTCATGAGGTGCTTTCCTTTTGCTTCAGTCCAGGACGTAGGCGGTAAACAGCTCGCGGTCGCTGTCTTCGTCGAGCAGGTTCTCGACCGAGGGCAGCAGCGACATCTCCTCCATCTGCGCGTGGGACGCCAGCCGCTGGGCAAGGTCGAGGCCGTGCATGCGCAGCTGTTGCCAGCCGTGCGCATCGATGGTTTGCGCGCGCACCGCGTCGTGCAGCTCGGAGAGGCGGCGCGCGATGCCGCGGATCACCGCGTGCTCCTCGGCGAGCAGCTCGGCGAGGTCGCCTTCCCCGGCTTCGGCGAGGCGCGGGAACAGCTCGGTCTCTTCGAATGCGAAGTGGCGCGCGACTTCGTCGGCGAGCGCCGCGACCGAGCTGCGCAGCACCAGGGCCACCCCGGTGTTGGCCGGGTCCGGCGGCCAGGGGCGCGCGCCGAGCGCCTGCTCGAGGCGCACGCACAGCTGCAGCGTCGCATCGTGCTCCTCGTGCAGCCGGCGGTTGATCTGGCGGGAGAAGTCCATGGGCAGCTTCCTGTTCGTGTGGGGGCGCCTCAGCCGCCGTGCGGGTCCTTGCGCAGGTCGCGCACGCGCACGGCCTTGCCCTGCGAGCGCGGCACCTCTCCGGGCTTCTTGACCGTCACTTCGGCCGTCACTCCGATGAGCGACTTGATCTGGTAGCGCACGCGCTCGGCGATCGCGCGGTAGGCGTCCGGGGAGCCGGCCGGTACCGCCGCCGCAGCCTCGACCTCGACCGTGAGCGCGTCCAGGTTGCCGCGGCGCTCGACCACCAGCTGGTAGTGCGGCGCGAGGTCCGGCAAGCCCACCAGCGCCGCTTCGATCTGCGACGGATAGACGTTGACGCCGCGGATGATCAGCATGTCGTCGTTGCGTCCGGTGATGCGCATGAGCCGCAGGTGCGTGCGCCCGCAGGCGCAGGGCTGGGTGGTGACGCGCGTCACGTCGCGCGTGCGGTAGCGGATCATCGGCAGCGCTTCCTTGGTGAGCGTGGTGATCACCAGCTCGCCGGCCTGGCCCTCGGGCGCCGGCCGGCCGGTGTCGGGATCGATGACCTCGAACAGGAAATGGTCCTCCCAGCCGTGCAGCCCGTCCTGGGCCTCGCACTCGACCGCGACGCCCGGCCCCATGATTTCGGACAGGCCGTAATTGTCGATCGCCTTGAGCCCGAGACGGATCTGGATCTCGCGCCGCAGGGCCTCGCTCCAGGGCTCGGCGCCGAACAGCCCGATTTCCAGCCGGCCCTTTCTCAGGTCGACGCCGTCGCGCTCGGCCACCTCCGCGATGTTGAGCGCGTAGGAAGGCGTCGAGCACAGCACGCGTGCGCCGAAGTCCCTGATCAGCACCACCTGGCGCTCGGTCGAGCCGCCCGACATCGGCACCACCGTGGCGCCGAGCCGCTCGGCGCCGTAATGCATGCCGAGCCCGCCGGTGAACAGCCCGTAGCCGTAGGCGTTGTGCACCACGTCGCCGGGCCGCACGCCGGCGCAGGCCATGGTGCGCGCCATAAGGTCCGCCCAGGTGTCGAGGTCGTTCTTGGTATAGCCGACTACGGTCGGCTTGCCGGTGGTCCCCGAGGAGGCGTGCAGCCGCAGCAGATTCTCGCGCGGCCGGGCGAAAAGCCCGAACGGATAGTGGTCGCGCAGATCGCCCTTCACGCAGAACGGCAGGCTGCGCAGGTCCTCGAGCCTGCGCACGTCCTGCGGTGCGACGCCCGCCGCGTCCATGCGCCTGCGGTGCAGCGGCACGTTGTCGTACGCGTTCTTCAGCATCGCGCGCAAGCGGCGAAGCTGCAGCCCGGCGAGCTGCTCGCGCGGCGCGGTCTCGACGCGCGGGTCGAAGTAATCGCGTGCCGTGCGGCGCGGCACGGGGGCGCGGTGGTGCAGCTTGGCGTAGCGCGGCTGAAGCAGTGCGTTCATGGTCCGGCCTCCTCCCTCGGGTGCATGGCCGTCAGCTGCGTCCGCGCACGGGAAGCCGTGGCAGCGCGAATCCCTGGTTGAACGCGGCGCGCGTGACCAGCCGGAACTTGAAGTGCCAGCCTGCCGCAAGCGCGGCGGCGCCGGCGAGCATGGCGGCCGCGGGCGCGAGCTGCGGCGCCAGCCAGCCCGCCAGCAGCAATGCGAGCGGCGCCAGGGTCCCGACGTAGAGCAGCCACTTCGCGCCCGGCTCGAGCGCGTTGAGCGGCGCGCCGCTGCCGAGGTTCGCGCGGTAGCTCCGCCAGGCAAACGCGCGCGCGACGAGCGCCAGCGCGAACAGCAGCAGCGGCGCGCGCGCTTCGCCGCCCCCGGCGGCGACGAGCAGGTACAGGCCGGAGCCTTCGGCGAGGCCGGTGGCGACGATGAGCGGCGTGATGCCCGCCGTGCGCCAGGCGGGAATGCCCTTGGAGGCGCGCAGGATGCGGCCCTGGCAATACACGAACAGCAGCGCGGCGAGACCGGCGGCCTGCGCGGCCCACGCGCGGCCGAGCGCGAGCGCGAGCGCTCCGAGCGCGAACACCAGCAGCGCCGCGAACGACTCGCGCGTCATCCACGACGTTCGCGGGTTGAAGAACACGTGCGCGGCGCGCAGCTTGCGGCCGATTTCGAGCCATACCGCGCTGAGCCCGGCGGCGATCAGCGCCAGGCCGAGCGCGAGCGGGAGCTTCCAGCCCGGCGCGGCGTGCGCCGCGAGCGCGATGCTGAACAGCAGCCCGGCGCCGGTGCCGCCGAGAATGAAGTTCGTCGCGGCGCGGACATCCCAGTGGCGTTGCAGCCACGGCTTCGGGCCATAGCTCATGGCGCCCGGTCCCAGAGGTAGTAGAAGCCCGGATCGGTGCCGAGCTCCTCGTGCATGCGGAAGAACTGGTTTTCCGCCAGCAGCTGCGAGATGTTGCTGCGCGGGTCCTCGAGGTCGCCGAAATGCAGCGCCTTGGCGATGCACGAGTTGACGCACGCCGGCGTCGCCTCGGGATCGACGCCGGGCTTGAGGCCCCGCTCGAGCCCCGCATCGATGCGATCGGAGCAGAAGGTGCACTTGGTGGCGACGCCGATGCGCTTCGGATCGAAGCGCTGCGCTTCGGAGGGCATCGGCTCACCGTAGGCGAAGGTCGCTGCGTCGGTCTTGTAGCGCGCCTGGTAGGGACAGGCGACTGCGCAGTAAGCGCAGCCGATGCACAGGTCGTAGTCGATGGTGACGATGCCGTCGGCGCGCCGGCGCGTCGCGGTCGAAGGGCAGACGTGCATGCACGGCGGATCGGCGCAGTGCATGCAGCCCACCGGCACGAAGGCGCGCTTGACCTGCGGATACTCGCCGACCTCCATGTCCAGCACGCGCCGCCACTGCACCTCCGGCGGCGTGGCGTTGGTGTGCTTGCACGCCGCGGTGCAGGTCTGGCAGCCGACGCAGCGGCGCAGATCCGCGACCATGACCCAGCGGGTCATCGTGAGCCCTCCCGGCGCGTCATTGCGCTCTCCGCAGCGAGACGCGCACCACGTCGGCACCGGAGCCGGTGGCGTCGGTGAGCGCGAGCGACATCGGCACCAGCTTGTTCATGCTCGGCATTTCGAAGTCCTTGGCGAACGGCGTCGCCCAGTGGTCGAACTGCCCGAGCAGCAGCAGGGTATCGGGCCGGATTCCCTGGCGCAGCACCGCGTGCGCGCGCACGCTCGCCTTGGGCGTGGCGATCTCGACCAGATCGCCCTCGGCGACGCCGAGCCGCCCGGCGGTCTGCGCGTTCAGGATCACGCCCTTGTGGCCGGCGATGTTGTCGGCGACCTCCTTGATGAGCTGCATGCCGACGTTGCCGCCCCAGGCGTACTGCATGCTGCGGCTGGTGATCAGCCAGTAGGGATAATCCTCCGGCTGGCCGCCCATGCTGCGCAGGGACGCTTCCCACAGCCCCGGGAAATCCTTCCACGCCGGCAAGGCCTGGTACTCGGTGAGCTGCGTGTCCCACCAATGCATCTCGTGCTCGTGCAGCCGGCGCTCGAGCTCCTTGCCGACGCGCAGCAGGCGCTCCTGGTAGGGCAGCTCGAAGCGCAGGCCGAGCGCGGCCAGCGTCGGGTACAGGTACCAGTCGCGGCGCGAGAAGGCTTTGGTGCGCAGGCCGTGTTCGCGCCACCAGTCGAGGCCGTGCGACTCGGCGCCTCCGGTCACCTCGGCGCTCGCCGCGCGGCAGACCGCGTCCCAGATTTCCTCGGTCCCATGGGCTTCGGAAGCGCTCAACGAGAAATCCCACGCGTCCGTTTTCAGGGCCACGCCCGCGACGCCGCGGTTGATCGCCGAGTTGTACTTCTCCAGCAGGCCCATGCGGCGCGCGAGCTCGGTGGCGATGTCGCTGAAGTCGCGCGCCTCGCCCCGAGGCGCGACGGCAGGCTGGCGCAGGGCGAAGCCCTCGCAGTCCCAGAACTGCTCGATGAACTTGGAGCCGCCGATGCGGATCAGCTGCAGGCTCTCCAGGTCCATCGCGTCGGGCAGCAGGATGTCGGCGAAATGGTTGGTCTCGTCCAGCGTATAGGCGAACGCCACCGTGAACGGGAAGCGCGCCATACGCTCGCCGAGCCGCTCGGTGTCCCAGAACGAGATCGCCGGGTTGGTCCGATAGACGAACCAGACCTCGGGCAGGGTCACGCGCGGCAGCCCGGGGGGCGTCTCGTCGAGGAACATCCACGAGAAGTGCGTCGGCCCGAGCGCCTGGCTCCACGGCCCGTCGGCCGCCAGCGGCACCATGGTGCGGTAGGCGTTGCGGATGTTGGGCCGCGCGCTCCAGTGCTCGCGGTCGGTGGGGTTGAGCGGATAGGCCATGAAGCCGTCCGGGCCGGGCCTGACGCTCTTCAGCCGCTCGCCGAGGGGCTTGTTCAGCCGCACCGTGGTGCCGAGAATCCCGCCGGGTACCTCGAGGCCGCCGACCAGCGCCGCGAGCAGCGTGCGCGCCCAGCAGCATTCGAAGCCGCCCCAGCCGTTGGTCACCGTCTTGCCGAGGGTCACCGCGACCGGACGGTACGGCAGCACCTGGCCGTCGATCTCGATCGTCGCGCCGACGCGCGCCGCGTCCAGGTACTCGCCCGCGATGCGCCGGATCGTCGCGGCCGGGACTTCGCACACGCCCGCGGCCCACTCCGGGGTATAGGTGCGCTGGTGCGCGACCAGCCTGGCGAACGCGGTCTCGCCCTCGAGGCGGCCTTGCGCGAGGAGGTCGCCGTCCGGCCCGATCTCGACCGCCTCGGTGCTGTAGCGGCCTTCGAGCGCGGGCTCGATGTCGGGCGTGTCGAAGGCCACCGCCGCGGCGCGCCTCGCGTCCCAGACCAGCGGCTTGCGGGTCGCCGCGTCGCGCAGGTAAAAGCCGTTCGGCCCGACCAGGTAGGGGGAGGAGGTGCGCTGCGAGAGAAAAGCGAGGTCGAGCCGCTCGCGCGCCTTCTCGTGCAGCAGGACGTGGAGCAGCGCGAACAGGAACGCGGCGTCGGTCTTGGGCTTGATCGGCACCCACTCCGCCGAGCAGGCGCCGGTCACCGACAGGTGCGGCTCGACCTGCACGCGCTTCATGCCGCGCTCGCGCGCGTTGGCGTGGCGCCAGACTCCGGCCACGCCGCCGGAGGCCTCGATGTTCGCCCCGCAGGAGATGATGTAGTCGCACGAAGGCGTGTCGGCCGACACGGTGAAGCCGCGGTGCCAGAACTCTCCGTACAGGTGCTCGGAGTGGTAGCACTTCACGCCCTGGCCGGAGCCGAAGCCCATGTCCATCGGCCCCCAGGCCGACAGGAACGCCGGGAAGGTGCCCATGTACCACTGCGGCGTGCCGCCGCCGCCGAAGCTCGCCGCGACGCGCGGGTAGCCCGACTCGTCGAGCAGCCCCCTGGCGCGCACCTCGCCGAGCCTGGCGGTGATCGCCTCGAATGCCTCGTCCCAGGAGATCGGCACGAAGCCGGGGTCCTCGTTGCGGCCCTTCTTCGGATTGGTGCGCTTCATCGGCCGCAGCACGCGGTTCGGGTTGTACAGCTTCTGCACCAGTCCGTAGGCCTTGACGCACACCTTGCCGCCGCCGGGATGCACCTCCGCGGCGTCGAAGTTGGGCTCGACTTCGGTGGCGACGCCGTCGCGCACCTTGACCGTGAGCAGGTCGGGACCCGCGACGCACTGATAGCAGTAGGTCTGGATCTTGCGCGGCGCGTTCGCGTCTGCGGTCATGCGGTCCTCGGCCATGGGGTGCAGGGGCAGGATGCTTCTCAACCCCGTGTCGCCTTCGCCTTCTGCGCCTTGGCCGCGAGGCGCTGTTCGGTCGCCTTGACGTCGACCACGAAGCGCGCGTGCTTGCCGCGGCAGATCGTGTCGACGCCGTCCGAGCCGCTGATCTCGAAGGTGACCGCGCGCCCTTTCACCTCGGCGACCTTGGCTTCCAGGCGCACGGTCATCCCGAGCAGCGTCGGCGCGGTGTGATCGAGCTCGACGCGCGTGCCGACCGAATCCTCGCCGGGGTCGAGGTACTGGAGCAGGAACTCGCGGCAGGCGATCTCGATGTCGCGCACCACCATCGGCGTGGCGTAGACGCGGGCGGCCTCGCCCATGAAATCGATGGTGCGCTCGCGGTCCACGCCGAAGGTGCGCGTGGTGGCAAGGCCGGGAACGAGCGTCTTCTTCATGATAGCCCTCTTTTTGAACAAGCGTTCATACGACCACGCCTGCGCGCCCGGCGGTTTGATCCACGTCAACCCAGCGCGAGCGCACCCTGTCCGGCGTGTCAGAGACCGAGATACGCGGCCTGGACGCGCTCGTTGGCGAGCAGCTCGGTCCCCGCGCCTTCGAGCGCGACGCACCCGGTCTCGAGCACGTAGCCCCGGTCGGCGATGCGCAGCGCCGCGTGCGCGTTCTGGTCGACCAGGAAAATGGCGCTGTCGGCCCCGCGCAGCGCCGCGATGTGATCGAAAATCTCTTTCACCAGGCGGGGTGCGAGCCCCATGCTCGGCTCGTCGAGCAGCAGCAGGCGCGGGCGCGCCATCAGCGCGCGCCCGATCGCGAGCATCTGCTGCTGGCCGCCGGAGAGCATGCCGGCGGGCGCGGCGCGCTTGGCGCGCAGCGCGGGAAACATCCCGTACACCCGCTCGAGGGTCTGCGCGGACTCGGCGCGCGTTCGCGTGTAAGCGCCGAGCCGCAGGTTGTCCTCGACCGAGAGCGGCGCGAACACCTGCCGGCCTTCGGGCACCTGCACCATGCCCAGGCGTACGCGCCGCGCCGCGCCGGTGGCGGTGATGTCGCGGCCGTCGAGGGCGATCCGCCCGGCCGTGACCGGCTGCACGCCCGAGAGCGCACGCAGCAGCGTGGTCTTGCCGGCGCCGTTGGCCCCGACCAGCGCGACCAGCTCGCCCGCGCGCACGCGCAGGCTCACGCCGCGCAGCGCGGGGATGCGCCCGTAGCGGCTCTCGAGGTCGTTCACCTCCAGCATTTCAGCTCTCGCCCACGCCGAGGTACGCCTCGACCACGCGCGGGTCGCTGCGCACGGCGGCCGGGTCGCCCTCGGCGAGCGTGCGGCCGTAGTCGAGCACCAGCACGTGGTCGGACACGCCCATCACGAGCTTCATGTTGTGCTCGACCAGGACCACCGTGATCCCGCGCCGGGCGAGCTGCTGGATGAGGCGGTCGACCTGCTGCGTCTCGGTGGCGTTGAGACCGGCGGCCGGCTCGTCGAGCAGCAGCACCTTCGGATCCGCGGCCAGCGCGCGCGCGATCTCCAGGCGCTTGAGCGCGCCGTAGGGCAGGCCGTCGGCGCTCGCGTGCGCGTGCTGCTCGAGGCCGACGAAGGCGAGCAGCTCGAGCGCCTGCTCGCGGCAGGCGCGCTCGGCGCGCACCAGACTCGGGAAGCGCAGCAACGCGGCGGCGAGGCTGCAGCGCTCGTGCAGGTAGCGCCCGGCCATCACGTTCTCGAGCGCGCTCATGTTGAAGAACACCTGCAGGTTCTGGAAGGTGCGGCCGATGCCGGCCGCGGCGAACTCGTGCGGCGCCCGGCCGGTGATCTCGCGCGCGCCGATCCAGATGTGCCCGGCGCTCGGGCGGTAGATGCCGGTAAGCAGGTTGAGCAGCGTGGTCTTGCCGGCACCATTCGGGCCGATGATCGAGTACACCGTTCCCGGCGCGACCGCGAGGCCGACCGCGTCGAGCGCATGCAGGCCGCCGAACTCCTTGCACAGACCCTCGGCGCGCAGCAGGCTCACCGCGCGGCCTTGCGCCGGAACAGCGCCGCGAGGCTGGGCACGATGCCCCGCGGCATGAAGATCATGGTGAACATCATCACCGCCCCGAAGACCACCATCTCGTAGTCCTTGAGCACGGTGAGCAGCTGGGGCAGCGTGGTGAGCAGCGCGGCGCCGACCACGGCGCCGAACACCGAGGCCATGCCGCCGAACACCACCATGGTCACCAGCTCGATCGAGCGCAGGAAGCTGCCCTGCCCCGGCGTGATGAAGCCGGAGTAATGCGCCGTCAGGCCGCCCGCCGCTGCCGCCAGCACCGCCGAGAGGACGAACGCCGCGACCTTGTGCTGCGCGCTGTCGATGCCGATCATCTGCGCGGCGATCTCGGAGCCGTGCAGCGCGCGCAGCGCCCGGCCGCGCGGCGATTCGATCAGGTTGAGCGCGAGCCAGACGCAGCCCACGAGCAGCGCGCCCACCAGCCAGTACCACCCCCTCTCGCCGCCGAGCGCGTGGCCGAAGAGCGCGAGCGGCGGCACGCTCATGCCGTCGGGCCCCCCGGTCAGGCGATCCTCGGTGGTGAGCACGATCGAGATGATGACCCCCATGCCGAGCGTCGCCATGGCGAGGTAATGGCCCCTGAGGCGCAGGATCGGGCGGCCGATGAGCCAGGCGAGGAGCGCGACGCCCGCGACCGAGGCCGGGAGCGCCGCGAGCGGCGGCCAGCCGTAGCGCGCGGCGAGGATCGCCGAGCCGTAGCCGCCGAGGGCGAAGAAGCCGGCATGTCCGAGGCTGATCTGCCCGGCGTAGCCGATCAGCAGGTTCAGTCCGACGCAGACGATCGCGTTCAACCCGACCAGGACCGCGACGTCGTAGAGGTAGCCGTTGACTAGGCCGAGCGGCAGCAGCGCCACCACCAGCGCGAGCGCGAGCAGGCCTCCGGTGCGCGGCGTGCGGAGCCTGGCGAGCATGCCGGCGCGCTTACACGCGCTCGGCGGCGCGCCGCCCGAGAAGGCCGCTCGGCATGAGCATGAGCACCGCCAGGATGATGACGAAGGCGATGGCGTCCTTGTAGGCCGAGGACACGTAGCCCGCGGCGAGCGCTTCCGCCAGGCCGAGCACCAGTCCGCCCAGCACCGCGCCCGGACCGCTGCCCAGGCCGCCGAGGATCGCCGCGGCGAAGCCCTTCAGGCCGAGCATCACGCCGACGTCCCACGAGGTGAAGGTGATCGGCGCGACCAGGATGCCGGCGAGCGCGCCGAGCGCGGCCGACAGGCCGAAGGACGCGAGCAGCACGTAGCGCACGCTGATGCCCACGAGCTGGGCGGCGAGCCGGTTGTGCGAAGTGGCGAGCATCGCCTTGCCGTACAGCGTGCGATTGAAGAACCACCACAGGGCGCCCAGGATCGCGAGCGAGACGCCGAGCACCCACAGGCTCTGCGGCAGCAGCGTCGCGCCGCCGAGCGCGATCGGCTGGTCTCCGGTGAATGAGGGCAGCGGGTGGAGGTTCTTGTCCCAAAGCAGCGCCGCCAGCCCGCGCAGCAGGATCGAGGCGCCGATGGTGATGATGATCAGCGTCACCACCGAGGCGTTGCGCGCCGGCTCGACCGCCAGCTTGGCGAGCGCCAGTCCGACCAGGGTGGTGGCCGCCACCGCGGCGAGCGCCGCCAGCGGCAGCGGCAGGCCGAGGTGCAGGAACGACACCGTGGCCATGCCGCCGATCATCACGAACTCGCCCTGGGCGAAGTTGATGACCTGGCTCGCGTTGTAGATGATCGAGAAGCCGAGCGCCACCAGCGCGTAGATCGCGCCGGCGGTGAGGCCCGCGAACAGGAACTGCAGCAGCTGTGCGCTCATGAAATCCGCACGCCGCGCGGCGCACCGGCTGCCCGGTGCCCGCGCGCGGCCGAATCTACTTCACCAGCGTCCAGTCGCCGTTCTTGATCTCCAGCATGCGGAACGCCGACAGGTTGAGCCCCATGTGGTCGGTCGGCGAAAAGTTGAACTCGCCGTCGATGCCCATGAAGCCGTGGATGTGCTCGAGCGCGTCGCGCACCTTGGCCTTGTCGGTGGTGCCGGCGTTCTTCATCGCCAGGGTGATCAGCATCAGCCCGTCGTAGGCGTGGCCGCCGAAGGTGGCCACGTCCTGCTTGTAATGCGACTCGAACGCCTGCTTGTAGTCCTCCACCACCTTCTTCTGCGGGTCGCTGGCGGGCAGCGTGTCGGCCACCAGCAGCGCCGCGGCGGGCAGCCGCACGCCGTCGGCGGCGCCGCCGGCGAGCTTGATGTACACCTTGGAGGCGACCCCGTGCGACTGGTACAGGGGCACCTTCATGCCGATCTGGCGGAAGTTCTTGGTGACGATCGCCGGCCCGGCGCCGAAGCCGCAGTTGAGCACCGCCTGGATCTGCGCGTTCTGCCGCAGCTTGGTGAGCTGCGCGGTCATGTCGGTGTCCTGGGCGCCGTAGGTCTCGTCGCCCACGATGTCGATGCCGTACTTGGGCGCGACCTTCATGCATTGCGCGCGCATCGACTTGTCGAAGGCCCCCGAGCCGGAAATGAGCCCGATCCTGGAGATGCCGCGGGTGCGCATGTCGCCGAAAATCTTCTCGCACGCCATGCGGTCGGTGGCCGGCGTCTTGAACACCCACTTCCTCACCGGCTCGACGATCTCGACCGCGCCGGCCAGCGAGATGAACGGGATCTGCGCCTGCTCGACCAGCGGGATCACGGCCAGGGTCTCGCCGGTGGTCGAGCCGCCGACGATCGCGTCGACCTTGTCCTCGTCGATCAGCCGCTTGACGAAGGTGCGCGCCTTCTCGGCGTCGCCCGCGGAGTCGTAGGACACGAGCTCGAGCTTGCGCCCGAGCACGCCGCCCGCGGCGTTGATCTTGTCGACGTACAGCTCGAGCGTTTTCTGCTCGGGGTCGCCGAGAAACGCCGCCGGCCCGGTGACCGAGAGAAAGGCGCCGATCTTGATCGGTGGCTGCGCGTGCGCCGCGAATGCGAGGGCGAGGCCCGCGGCGGTGAGGCAGAAAGACCGCCCGAGGGCGGCAAAGCGATGCTTGATCCCCATGGTTCTCCTCCTGGAGTGGTGGCTTCCGTTTACCGCCGGCGGCCATATCGCACCCGTTCCGCGCCCGCGGGCGCGGTCTCGTACAATACGGCCTGGGTGTACCGGCGGCATTCCGGTACTGAAAAGCGTATTTGGACCCTAGCAGGATCGATAGCGGGCGGTTTGATCTGGCTCAAGAAAAGCGGAGCGGCACGCCGGTGCGCGGCGGGAATCTCGTGAAGGGCGGGTCGCGGGAGGGCGGGCCACGGCCGGCGCGCGTGCGCGGCGCGCAGCCGGAGGACCTCGCGCAGGTGATCCAGATCGACGCCGGAGTCACCGGGCTGCGCAAGCCGGCCTACTGGGCGGAGATCCTGCAGCGCTACGGCAGCGGCCGCCGGCAGCGCTACTTCCTGGTGGCCGACTCGGGCGGGCGCATCGAGGGCTTCATCATCGGCGAGGTGCGCGACTGGGAGTTCGGCTCGCCGCCGTGCGGCTGGGTGTTCGCGATCAGCGTGCGCCCGGACGCCCGCCTCGGCGGGGTCGCGACGCGGCTGCTCGAGGCGATTTCCGACTGCTTCCGGCGCGCGGGGGTGACCACGCTGCGCACCATGCTGTCGCGCGACAACAACCTGATCCTCTCGTTCTTCCGCAGCCAGGGCATGATGGCCGCGCCGTTCATCGCGCTGGAGAAGGAACTCGAATGAGGTCGGCTTGAGGCTGCAGAAAAATACGCTGCTCGCGCTCTACAGCGTGCTCGAGTTCGCGGCCAATCCGGAGCGCCAGCTCGCGGCCGCCGAGATCGCGCGCAAGTACCGCGTCTCGCCGCATCACCTGGCGAAGGTGCTGCGCACGCTCGGGCGCGCGAAGCTCCTGGGCGCGGTGCGCGGCGTGGGCGGGGGCTACCGCTTCACCGGCAACGCCAAGCGCCTCACGCTGATGGACGTGATCGAGCTGTTCGAGGACATCAGCGCGCGCTCGGCGGCGCTGCCGCGCGGAGTACGGCGTACGGCGCCGGCGGCCGGCGCGTCGCCGTTCGAGGTGGACGAGGCGCTCGGCGTGGTGCTCGGCGAAATCGACGAGATCGCCAGGGCGACCTTCCGCTCGATCACGCTCGCGACGATGCTCAAGCTGATCGAGCGGAGGAGGGGGACGCGCGGGGGTGAGAAGCCCTCGCGGAGCGGCGGCCCGGCGCGTTAGCGCGGGCCCCAGCCGCCGCGCCAGCCGCGCTGCAGCTGCTCGCGCTGCTCCTTGGTGAGCACTGCGTCGATCTTCTTGCGCGCCTCGAGCCCGTTTTCGAACATCTGCTTCCTAGTGTCCGCTTCCGCCTGATACGCCTTGAGCGCTGCGGCGTCGTCCGCCTTGCCGGAGTCGTAGGTCTCGGCGAGCTTGAAGCGCTGCTCGCGTAGCGTTTCCATCAGTGCCCACTGCTTCCGTGTGGTTTCTTCCTGGATGCCGGCGATCTTCTTCTGCTGATCCTCGGACAGATTGAGCGCGCCGTAGCCGCCGGGACCGTAGCCTTGCATCATTCCCGGTCCGTAGCCGCCGCGGGGCCCATAGCCGCCGCCCCAGCCGTAGCCCCCCATCATTCCAGGACTGTAGCCCCCACCCGGTCCGTAGCCCCCCATCATGCCGGGGCCGTAGCCGCCACCCGGTCCGTAGCCCCCCATCATGCCGGGGCCGTAGCCGCCACCCGGTCCGTAGCCCCCCATCATTCCAGGACCGTAGCCGCCACCGGGGCCGTAGCCCCCCATCATGCCGGGCCCCATGCCGTAGCCCGGCCCGTAGTCCCCGCCCCAGGGTTGCGCGTGCGCGACCGTAACGCCCGCCGCAGCGATTGCAGCCGCCGCCAGCGAGAGCACCAGAACTCGTTTCATGGCCATGTTGCACTCCTTTCCGTATATATATATGTATGCCCCATTCGGGGCGTCAGTGCTCAAGCGCGCGCTTCGCGCGCTCGAATTCGTCCTGGTCGATCTCGCCCCGGGCGTAGCGCCTTTTCAGGATGTCCAGCGGGGTGTCTTCCGGTCCGGCCCTCGGGGTCCTTCCGGGAACCAACCAGCGCAGCCCGATCGCGACGATGGCGATGAGGAGCAACCAAAAGACAAGCATCCCGGCCCCGCCGAATCCCATGCCGCCCCAGCCGTAATTCATCGCGTTCCACACGATTGCGGCCTCCGTCGCGCGTAGTTGCCCAGACTAGGCGCCGCAGCCGGGTCTGTATTGACGCAGATCAAGCGGTCCCGCAGGCGCGCTAATCTATGCACACACAAGCATTTGGAGTCGGGGTTTCCTTGGACAGTTCCGGGCACGCGCCATACGACGCGATCGTCATCGGCGCCGGACACAACGGCCTGGTGTGCGCGTGCTACCTGGCGAAGGCCGGGCTGCGCGTCAAGGTGCTGGAGCGCCGGCCGGTGGCCGGCGGCGCGGCGGTCACGGAGGAATTCCACCCGGGGTTCCGCAATTCGGTTGCGGCCTACACGGTCAGCCTGCTGCAGCCGCGGGTGATCCGGGAGCTCAATCTCGCCGCGCACGGCCTCAAGATCGTGGAGCGGCCGCTCGCCAATTTCCTGCCGCTCTCCGAGCGCGACTATCTCAAGGTCGGCGGCGGGCTCGAGGCGACGCGGCGCGAGCTTGCCCGGTTTTCGGCGCGCGACGCGGAGCGCCTGCCGGCGTATCAGGCGGCGCTCGAGCGCATGGCCGGCGTGCTGCGCGAGCTCGTGCTCGAAACCCCGCCCAATGCCGGTGGCGGCCTCGCCGACGCGTGGCGCGCGCTGCGGCTCGGCGGCCGGCTCAGGCGTCTGGGCGTGGATTCCGGCGCCGAGCTCTTGGAGCTCTTCGCGCGCAGCGCGGCGGAGCTGCTCGAGCGCTGGTTCGACTCCGAAGGAATCAAGGCGGCGTACGGCTTCGATGCGGTGGTGGGCAATTTCGCGAGCCCCTTTCACCCGGGCACGGGCTACGTGCTGTTGCACCACTGCTTCGGCGAGGTGAACGGCAAGCGCGGCGTGTGGGGTCATGCGCTCGGCGGCATGGGGGCGATCAGCGAGGCGCTGGCGGCCGAGGCGCGCCGCCTCGGCGTGGAGATCGAGTGCAATGCGCCGGTCGGGCGCGTGCGGGAGAATGCCGGGCGAGTGCTCGGGGTGATGCTCGCCGACGGTCGCGAGCTGGCCGCGCGCGCGGTGGCCGCGAACGTCAACCCGAAGCTGCTTTATCAGCAGCTCGTCGACCCGCGCGCGCTGCCGCCCGAGTTCCGTGAACGCATCGCGCGCTACAAGTGCGGCTCAGCGAGTTTTCGCATGAACGTCGCGCTCTCCGCGCTGCCGCGTTTCGCCTGCCTGCCAGAGCCCGGACCGCACCACGCCTCGGGCATCATCCTCGCGCCCTCGCTCGAGTACATGGACCGGGCGTACCTCGATGCGCGCGCCGAGGGCATGGCGCGGGCGCCGATCGTCGAGATGGTGATTCCGAGCACGCTCGACGATTCGCTCGCCCCGCGCGGGCTGCACGTGGCGAGCCTGTTCTGCCAGCATTTCGCGCCGGACGCGGACTGGGACGCCCGCAAGGACGAGGCGGTGCGGCGCATCTTCGATGTGGTCGAGGCGCACGCGCCCGGATTCCGCGCGAGCGTCATCGCGCACAGCGCGCTCTCGCCCGCGGATCTCGAGCGCGAGTTCGGCCTCACCGGCGGCGACATCTTCCACGGCGCGCTCACCCTCGACCAGCTCTGGGCGGCGCGGCCGCTGCTCGGCTACGCGGATTACCGCGCGCCGCTGCGCGGCCTGTACCTGTGCGGCGCCGGCGCGCATCCGGGCGGCGGCGTCACCGGCGCTCCGGGATACAACTGCGCGCGCGAGATGCTGCGCGATTTGCGGCGCCGTCGCGACCGTTGAGGCATAGCCGCCGCGGAACCGGCCCCGGGCGCTACGGTCGAAGGGCGACTGCGCAGATATAATTTGGCTCATGGTCAAGCGTCTGATTCGCGCGATGCTCGTGCTGCTGTTGGTCGCCGGGGCGCCCGTACAGGGCTTCGCGGCGCTGGGCGGCGGGCTGTGCGGCGCGCTCGGGCACCATGCTGCGCAAGCGGCGCCGATCTCCGATCATGCTGCGCACGCCGGTGAGCATCACAAGGCCGGCGACGGAGAATCCGGGGCGGGTGAAGCGTTCTGCACCTCCTGCGCGAGCTGCGGCATGGCCGCCGCGATGGCCGTCGCGCCGGCGGCCTTCAACCCGACGGGTCCCGGCGGCGGCGTCACCGCCGCCGATTTCCCCGTGCCGCCGGGCTTCGTGCCTGACGGCCTCGACCGACCTCCCTTGACGCTCCTCTCCTGAGCCAGCGGGGCGGCGCGCGCAGCGCGCTGCCTCTTTGTTGCACGCGGCCGCTCGCGGGTGGCCGCACCGGTCAGAGAGGAGCGATATGAAACAGTGGCATTGCGCCGCACGGGGCGTGCGTGGCGTGCTCGTTGCGGGGAGCGCGCTGGTCGCGCTCGGCGGCTGCGCGACGTTCTCCAAGGACGGCGGGTTCGACGCGGTGGACAGCGCCGTCAGGGCGCGCACCGGCGCGCAACCGCGCTGGGCGAAGAGCGAAGAGGAAGCGAAGACGCTTGCCGCGGAAGTGGCGAAGCTGCTCGCGTCGCCGCTCGGTCCGGACCAGGCGGTGCAGGTGGCGCTCTACAACAACCGCGGCCTGCAGGCCGCGTACGCCGAGCTCGGCATCGCCGAATCCGATCTCGTGCAGGCGGGCCGCTGGGTGAACCCCGGCTTCAGCTTTGCGCGCCTGGAGCGCGGCGAAGATCTCCAGATCGACCGCACGTTCCTGTTCGACGTGCTGGCGCTAATCACCATGCCGCGGCGGGTCGAGATCGCCAAGGCGCGCTTCGAGCAGGTGCAGCTGCAGGCGGCCGCCGATGCGGTGCGGCTCGCGTCCGCGGCGCGCCGCGCGTGGTTCGAGGCGGTGGCGGCGCGCGAGTCGGAGAAATACGCCGAACAGGTGCAGGACACCGCCGATGCCGGTGCCGAGCTCGCCGGGCGCATGGCGCAGGCCGGCAACTTCAGCGCGCTCGATCGCCTGCGCGAGCAGGCCTTTTACGCCGAGTCGAGCACGCAGCTCGCGCGCGCACGGCGGAACGCGACCGCAGCGCGCGAGCGGCTCACCCGCGTCCTCGGTTTGCCCAACGCCACCGATTTCGAGCTTCCCGAGCGGCTCGCCGAGCTGCCCAAGGCGCCGCGCGAGCTGGCCGATCTCGAAGCCACCGCGCTGCGCGAGCGGCTCGACGTGCAGGCGGCGAAACGCGACACCGAGGCGCTCGCGCAATCGCTCGGTCTCACCGGGGCGACGCGTTTCGTCGACGTGCTCGAGCTGGGCGCGGTGCGCAACAGCGAGACCGGCCTGCCGCCGCAGAAGGGCTGGCAGCTCGAGCTGCGCCTGCCGGTATTCGACGGCGGCGGCGCGCGGCTCGCGCGTGCCCGCGAGCTCTACATGCAGTCCCTGAACCGCACCGCGCAGATCGCGGTCAATGCGCGCTCCGAGGTGCGCGAAGCCTACGCCGCCTACCGCACCGCCTACGGCGTCGCCAGGCGCTATCGCGACGAGATCGTGCCCCTGCGCAAGAAGATCTCCGACGAGAACCTGCTGCGCTACAACGGCATGCTGATCAGCGTGTTCGAGCTGCTCGCCGACGCGCGCGAGCAGGTGGCGAGCGTCGACGCGGCGATCCGCGCACAGCGCGATTTCTGGCTGGCGGATGCGGACTTGCAGCTGGCCCTCACCGGCGGACGTTGAACGAGGAGAAGAGCATGACCGATCGCAGAAAATTCCTGCGCGGCGCGGCGGCCGGCCTGGTCGGCGCCGCGCTGGTGTCGAAGGCGGGCGCGGCCTCGCTGCCCGAGGCGCCGCTGCAGGACAAGCCGCAGACGCAGCCGCCGCTCGTCCCGCCGGACGGCCGTGCGTACAACCCGGTGGTGACGCTGAACGGCTGGTCGCTGCCCTGGCGCGTCAAGGAGGGCTGGAAAGAGTTCCACCTCGTCGCCGAGCCGGTGCGCAGGCAGATGGCGCCCGGCATGACCGCGAACCTGTGGGGCTACAACGGCCAGTCGCCCGGCCCGACGATCGAGTGCGTCGAAGGCGACCGGGTGCGCATCTTCGTTACCAACAAGCTGCCCGAGCACACCGCCGTGCACTGGCACGGGGTCCCCGTGCCGAACGGCATGGACGGCGTGGGCGGCTTGACCCAGCCGCATATTCCTCCCGGCAAGACCTTCGTCTACGAGTTCGAGATGAAGAAGTCCGGCACCTTTATGTACCACCCGCATTCGGACGAGATGGTGCAGATGGCGATGGGCATGATGGGCGCGCTCGTCGTGCATCCCAGGAATCCGGGCTTCATGCGAGTCGACCGCGATTTCGTGTTCCTCACCAACGCCTTCGACATCGACCCGGGCAGCGCCACCCCCAGGGTCGCGACCATGACCGAGTTCAACCTGTGGTGCTGGAACTCGCGCGTGTTTCCCGGCATCGACCCGCTGGTCGCGCGCAAGGGCGACCGGGTGCGCATCCGCATCGGCAATCTGACCATGACCAACCATCCGATCCATTTGCACGGTTACGACTTCGAGGTGACCGGCACCGACGGCGGCTGGGTGCCGAAGAGCGCTCGCTGGCCCGAGGTCACTGTGGACATCGCGGTGGGGCAGATGCGCGCCTTCGAATTCGACGCTCTCTACCCGGGCGACTGGGCGTTCCACTGCCACAAGTCGCACCACACCATGAACGCCATGGGCCACAACGTGCCGACAATGATCGGCGTGGACCAGCGCAAGGTCGTGCACAAGATCGCCGGCCTGGTGCCCGATTACATGGCGATGGGCGAGCGCGGCATGGCCGACATGGGGGCGATGGAGATGCCATTACCGGACAACACGCTGCCGATGATGACCGGTGCGGGTCCGTTCGGCCCGCTCGAGATGGGCGGCATGTTCAGCGTGATGAAGGTGAGGGAGGGCCTCGCGCGCGACGACTACCGGGACCCGGGCTGGTACCGCCACCCGGCGGGGAGCGTGGCCTACGAGTGGAAAGGCGATTTGCCGAAGGCTGAAAGGAGAAAGGGATGAAAACACACACCGTGGCGCTCTGCGCCGCGCTCGCCATCGCGGCAATTCCCGCGGCGGCGGACACCGGCCACGGCTCGTTCGGTCGCGCCGGCGACCCGAAGAACGTGAGCCGCGCCATCGAAATCGACGCGAGCGACGCCATGCGCTACACGCCCTCGCGCATCACCGTGAAGCGCGGCGAGACCGTGCGCCTGGTGGTGCGCAATCGGGGCCAGGTCACGCACGAACTGGTCCTTGGAACGATAGCTGAGCTGAAGGAGCACGCCGCGCTGATGCGCAAGTTCCCCAACATGGAGCACGACGAGCCGAACCAGGCGCGCGTCGCGCCGGGCGGGAGCGCCGAGATCGTATGGCAGTTCACACAGGCGGGCGAAGTGCCGTTCGCCTGCCTGGTGCCGGGCCACATGGAGGCCGGCATGCACGGCCGCGTCCGTGTGACCGAGTAGCTTTCCAAACCCGTAAAGGAGTCCGCAATGCCGAAACACACCGCTCCCGGCCTCGCGCTTGCCTTGCTTCTGGCGCTGGGCTCGCTGCCCGCCACCGCCCAAGCGCCCGCGATGCCTGCCGCCGAGCAGAGCGCCATGCCGGCGCAAGGCGGCGAAGCAATGACCGAGGGCGAGATCCGCAAGGTCGACAAGGACGCCGCCAAGCTCACCATCAAGCATGGCCCGCTCGAGAACCTCGGGATGCCGGCGATGACGATGGTGTACCGGGTGAAAGACCCGGCGATGCTCGAGCAGGTGAAGCCGGGCGACAAGGTGCGCTTCGTCGCCGAGGAGATCGGCGGGCTGCTGACGGTGACCAGGCTGGAAAGCCGGAAATAGCGCGCGCTCCGGACCGGCCGGGCGCCCGTGCCGGTTTGATCTTGATCAATGCGGAGGGCTGAATCGGTGTCAACCTTCGCTCCATGTCCACGGGTCAGCTGATCTTGCGCCACGCCGCCAGATCGCCGCGCGGGAGCCTCCGGCGCCGGGTGGGGAAGAGCGCGCGCGCGCTCTTCGTCGTCCTCGCGCTTGCCGCGCTGTCGGTGCTGGCGCTGCGGCCGATCTGCGACGTCCTGCTCACGGCGTCCGGCAACTCCGAGGCTGCGGCGTCCGCCGTGCACGACGTCGACGGGCACGCGCAAGCCGCTCACGGCTCGGATCGCTCCCCTGCGTGCTGCTCGAGCATCGGCGACGGGGCGGTCCTCAAAGCCCCGGATCTGAGCGCCGCGATCGGCGCGGGCGGCATGCAGCCCGTGCTTTTCGCCGCCCTCTCCTTTCTCCTCTTCGGCGCCAGGTTTCTTCCGCTCGGTGCGCTACGCTTCGCGGGCGCGCCGCCGGAAACCCGTCCGTATCACGCCCGCTCGGCGCGCATCCAGCGCTGAGCCGCCGGCGCGCGAGCGCCGCGCGCCATATCGTCCACCGAGGTCGAGCGCGGCTGCACGCCGCCCGGACTCGCCCATGCATCACCTGATCAACGCAAAGGAGATTCGAACATGAAGCGCAAATTGATTGCCGCGGGCGCGGCGCTTGCAACAACTATGGCGGGCGCACCGCTCGCGTATGCACAGGGCTACGGCTACGGCCCGGGGATGATGGGCGGCTACGGCTGGGGCGGCGGCTGGGGCTTCGGCATGATCGGCATGCTGCTGTGGTGGGCGCTGATCATCCTCGGCATCGTGCTCCTTGCGAAATGGATCTTCGGCGGCTCGGCGGGCCGCGGCGGGCACGAATCGCGCGATCGCTCGCTCGACATTGTCAAGGAGCGCTACGCCCGCGGCGAGATCGACAAGAAGGAATTCGAGGACAAGAAGCGCGACTTGGGCGCGTGACGGTAACCGAGGCATTTTTCCGTCGAATCGAGAGCGCCCCGTGAGGATGACGATCCGCTCGGCCGCGTGGCGGGCACTGCGCGGAACAGGCCCGGTGCCGGCGGGGCGCGTGTGGCTGCTCGCGCTGTTGTGGGCCACCACGGCCGCGGCGCAGGCGCCCGACGTGGCGCACCGGCGCACGGTCGGCGGCCTGGAGATCTACGTCGGCGCGGTGCCGGCCGCGATCGTGCGCGGCCATCCGGCGGCGCACCCGGAAAGATCGATGCACGGAGGTCGGCCGGGAAGGTACGACTTTCACGTCGTGGCGGCGATCTTCGATGCCAAGTCGCGCAAGCGCGTCGAGGACGCCGCGGTGTCCGCGCGCGTCGAGACTCCCGGAGGGGTCTGGACCGAGCAAAAGCCGCTCGAGCCCATGACGATCGCGGGCGCCGCGTCGTACGGCAACTATTTCGCGCCGCCCGGGACAGGCCCGTTCTTCATCGAGTTGACGATCCGCCGGCCCGGCGAGCCGCTGCCCACGCGAGCGCGCTTCGAATTCGAGCGCCCCTGACGCATTCACAGGAGCTTCGCCCATGAGCGACGAGCATGAGGGACATCGACGTGCTCCCGGATGGGGCGCTACCAAATGGATCTTCCCGGGATTCGCGGCGATCGCCGGATTTTTTCTCGTCACCGAGCACACCGCGCACGTCCTCGGCGCGCTGCCCTGGGCGCTGCTCGCCTTGTGCCCGCTGATGTACTTCATGCACGGCGGACACGGCGGGCACGGCGCGCAGCAGGACGAAATGCGGCGCATCCGCGGCACGACCGACCCCGCCGAGCGGCAAAAGCTCATGCAGGAGCACATGACGCAGATGCAGCAGCGCATGAACATGATGCAGATGATGATGGGGCAGATGCTCGAGCATCAGCAGATGATGGAGCAAGGGCCGGCGAAATAGCGATGCGGCACCTGTGCGGGAATTCTTGATAACCGAACGGAGACCTCTATGGACCCAGCAACCCTCAAATCGATTGGCTCGATCCTGTTCTGGGGCGTGCTGTTCTTTTTCCTGATGCGTTTCGGATGCGGCGCCCACATCATGGGCGGACACGGGGGACACGGGGGACACGGGGGACACGGCGGGGATGAAGGGGCGGGCACGGGCGGCACAGTCAAGGATCCAGTCTGCGGCATGAGCGTCGACCCGAACAACGCTCCCGCGGCTTCGGTATACGGCGGGCGCACCTATTACTTCTGCTCGACTGCCGATCGCGACAAATTCGAGCAAGCCCCGACAAAATACGTCGCGACGGCTGCCGCAACGGAGTCCGCACACGGAGGACATCACCATGGGTAAGCTCTATTGGCGCGACGTGGGGCTCGCGATGGGCTCGTTCCTTGCTGTGACCTACGTGTTCTGCGTGGTGTACGACCTCGCGTTCCATCAGCGCATGTACGAGACCTGGCTCGGGCTGCTGCCGGGCTTCACCTGGATCACGTGGCAAAGCTTTCTGCTCGGATTGCTGGAGGTGTTCGTCTACGGCATCTACTTCGGGCTGGTGTTCGTGCCGCTTTACAACTTCTTCCACGGCGGCAAATGACGGCCGTACATCGGAGCATGACATAAACCACGATCACAGCTTCCACGATCCCGGGGCCGGTGCCGCGCGCTTGAGCTTGGGACCGCTCGGCTGGGCGATCATCGCGTTCGTTGCGCTGATGGTCCTCTACTTCGGCGTCCTGACGCTCGTGTCCGGCTGGGCGTTCACGCTCAGGCAGTTCAGCCAGTACTGGTACTACATTCTGGCGCTCGGGGCCGGCTTTGCGGCGCAGGTCGGTCTTTACGTGCGGCTCAGGCAGGTCGTCGCCGGCGCCGGCGGGACGAAGAGCGTGATGGCGGCCTCGGGCACGACCTCGGCGGCGGCGATGGTGTCCTGCTGCGCGCATTACCTCGTCAACGTGGCGCCGATCCTCGGCGCGGCCGGGCTGGTGACCTTCGCCACCCAGTACCAGGTGCAATTCTTCTGGGTCGGGCTCGCGTTCAACGCCGCGGGGCTCGTCTATATCGGCAGGAAGCTTTCCAACGCTTTGAAGGAGCATGCGCAATGCGCAACCGCATAATCGCTTTCGTTGCGGGCTGGACTCTGATGGCATTGATTTCGGGCGGCGCCGCGGCCGCCGGAACGCTGCCGGCGCGCTCGAGCATGGTCTCGGGGGCCACGATCACCGTGAAGCCGCTCAGCCTCGGCGCCCAGAGCTGGAAGTTCGAGGTCGTCCTCGAAACGCACTCGGGCGATCTGAGCGACGACCTGACGAAGAACGCGTCGCTCGTCGCGGAGGGCGTCGCCGCCTCGCCGCTCGAGTGGCGCGGCGACCCGCCGGGCGGGCATCACCGCAAGGGCGTGCTGCGCTTCAAGCCGCTCGCGCCGGCGCCGCAGAGCATCGAGCTCAGGATCCAGCGTCCGGGCGAACCTGCAGCGCGCGTGTTTCGATGGAATCTGCAAGAGACGCGGTGAGCTCGGTACGCCCACCGTTCGCGCCTGCCGCTCCGCCGCGCGGCCCGCTCGGCGCGTGGCTCGCATGGACTGCGCTCGCCACCGGGCTCAACGCGCTGTGGGAGCTCGGCCAGTTGCCCCTTTACGCGATCTTCTGGAACGAGCGCCCCGGCTCCATCGCGTGGGCGGTGCTGCATTGCACCGCCGGCGACGCGCTGCTCGCCGCGGCCTGCTATGCGCTCGCAGGCCTCGCGGCGCGCGATCCGACCTGGCCCCGCACGCGGCCGTGGCGCGGAATCGCGGTGGCGACCCTCGCCGGCATCGCCTATACGGTATTCAGCGAGCGCTACAACGTGTACCTGGCGGGCCGCTGGTCGTACGCGCCTGCGATGCCGCTGGTCTTCGGCATCGGCTTTGCGCCACTGTTGCAATGGACGCTGTTGCCGGGGCTGACGCTCGCGTTGCTGCGCCGCTACGCGCCGAGGAGGGTGACGTTATGAATGAGCATGCCGAACACGGTGCCGCCATGTATACCTGCCCGATGCACCCCGAGGTGCGCCAGCCCGGCCCGGGCAATTGCCCGAAGTGCGGGATGGCGCTCGAGCCGGAAGTGCGTGCGGCGCCTGCGGCGAGGACCGAGTATGTGTGCCCGATGCACCCGCAGATCGTGCGTGCCCAGCCCGGCAATTGCCCGCTCTGCGGCATGGCGCTCGAGCTGCGCACCGTCGGCCCGGCGGAAGAGGAAAACTCCGAACTCATCGACATGACGCGCCGCTTCTGGGCGAGCACGGCGCTGGCGCTGCCGCTGTTTCTGCTCGTCATGGTCGCGGAATTCGCGCCGCAGCTCACCTCGCATCTGATCGCGCCGCGCGCGCTGCAGTGGCTGGAGCTGGCGATCGCTACCCCGGCGGTGCTGTGGGGCGGCTGGCCGTTTTTCGTGCGCGGCTGGCAGTCAGTGGTGAATCGCCACCTCAACATGTTCTCGCTGATCGCGCTCGGCGTCGGCGTAGCCTGGATTTACAGCGTGGTCGCCACCCTCGTGCCGGGGATCTTCCCGGCGACGATCCGGATGGGCGGGCTGGTCCCGGTGTACTTCGAAGCCGCGGCGGTGATCACCGCGCTGGTGCTGCTCGGCCAGGTGCTCGAGCTGCGCGCGCGCAGCCGCACCAGCGCCGCGATCAAGATGCTGCTCGGGCTCGCGCCCAAGACCGCGCGCATCGTGCGCGACGATGGCCGCGAGGAGGACATCGCGCTCGATCAGGTGAAGCCCGGCGACCGGCTGCGTGTGCGCCCCGGCGAGAAGGTGCCGGTGGACGGCACGGTAACCGAGGGCTCGAGCGCGATCGACGAGTCGATGGTCACCGGCGAGCCGATTCCGGCCGAAAAGCACGCCGGCGACCGG
The DNA here is from genome assembly GCA_963817785.1 of uncultured Pseudomonadota bacterium. Lineage (GTDB taxonomy): Bacteria > Pseudomonadota > Gammaproteobacteria > Burkholderiales > SG8-39 > JAKALD01. Next base: position 93,043 of record CAWFPL010000001.1, read on the forward strand.
GTGATCGGCGCCACCGTGAACGGCACGGGGAGCCTGCTGATGCGCGCCGAGCGCGTCGGCGCCGACACCCTCCTCTCGCAGATCGTGCACATGGTGTCCGAGGCGCAGCGCAGCCGGGCGCCGATCCAGCGCCTCGCGGACGTGGTGTCGTCTTACTTCGTCCCGGCGGTGGTCGCGGCGGCCGCCCTCACTTTCGTCGTGTGGGGCCTGTGGGGCCCCGAACCGCGGCTCGCGCACGCGATGATCAATGCCGTGTCGGTGCTGATCATCGCCTGCCCCTGCGCGCTCGGGCTCGCGACGCCGATGTCGATCATGGTGGGCACCGGGCGCGGTGCGACCGCGGGCGTGCTGATCAAGAACGCCGAGGCGCTCGAGGTGATGGAGAAAGTGAACACCGTGGTCACCGACAAGACCGGCACCTTGACCTTGGGCAAGCCGCGGCTGACGGAAGTGGTGGCATTGCCCGGCTTCGAGCAGGATCGGGTCTTGGCGCTCGGCGCGGCCTTGGAGCGGGCGAGCGAGCATCCGCTCGCCGCCGCCATCGTCGCCGGCGCCGAGGCGCGCGGCCTCGCGCTCTCCGCAGTGGGCGAGTTCGCGTCGCTCACCGGCAAGGGCGTGATCGGCAGGGTCGACGGGCGTGCGGTGGCGATCGGCAACCGCAAGCTGCTCGAGGAGGTGGGCGTCGCCGCCGGCGATCTGGCGCAGCGCGCCGAGGAGCTGCGAGCCGACGGTCAGACGGTGATGTTCGTCGCGATCGACGGCAAGCCGGCGGGCCTGATCGGCGTGGCCGATCCGATCAAGGAGACCACTGCCGAAGCCATCCGCGATCTGCATCGAGCCGGGCTGCAGGTCGTGATGCTTACGGGGGACAATCCGACCACGGCGCAGGCGGTGGCGCGCAAGCTCGGCATCGACCGGGTGGTGGCGGAAGTGCTGCCTGAACAGAAGACCGAAGCCGTCAAGGCGCTTCAGCGCGAAGGCAGGATCGTGGCGATGGCCGGCGACGGCATCAACGATGCGCCGGCGCTCGCTCAGGCGCAGGTCGGCATCGCGATGGGAACCGGAACCGACGTCGCCATGGAGAGCGCCGGCATCACGCTGGTCAAGGGCGACCTGCGCGGCATCGTGCGGGCGCTCCGACTGAGCCGGGCGACGATGCGCAACATCCGCCAGAACCTGTTCTTCGCCTTCGTCTACAACGTGCTCGGCATACCGATCGCGGCGGGGGTGCTGTATCCGTTCTTCGGCCTGCTGCTCTCGCCGATCATCGCCGCCGCCGCCATGAGCTTCAGCTCGGTGTCGGTGGTCACCAATGCGCTGCGGCTGAACCGGGTGAAGCTGTAGGAAGACCCCCCCGTGCGATCTGATCTCCGCGAGCGGTGTTCATATCCCTGACCAGGCCCGTCTCCGCCATGGCATACCACTACATCTGGCTCGCCTGGTCTAGCGCCTTTCTGGTGCCGTGGCTCCTGCTGCATGCGCTCGTTCCGCGGCAGCGGCGCGAGATGCTGTGGGCGAGCGTGTTCACCGCGCCGTTCGGGCTGACCGAGCCCCTCTTCGTGCCGGCCTACTGGAACCCGCCCAGCCAGTTCGACCTCGCCCAAAGGACCGGCTTCGACATCGAGAGCCTGATCTTCACGTTCGCCATCGGGGGGGTCGGTTCGGTGCTGTACAACGTCATCACCGGGAAGCGCGTCGAGGCCGTTCCTGCGGCGGAGCACTCCCGGCATCGCCATCGCTGGCACCGCGCCGCGCTCGCCACGCCGTTCGTCGTATTTCCTGTGCTCCTCCCGTTCCGGTGGAACCCGATCTATCCCGGCATCCTCGCGATGGCCGCCGGTGCACTCGCCGCAGCGGCCTGCCGGCCGGACTTGAAGGCCAAGACGCTGATTGGCGGGCTGCTGTTTCTCGGCTACTACTTCGTCTTCATGGAAGCCCTCAATATTCTCGCGCCCGGGTATATCGAGCAGGTGTGGAACCTGCCTGCGCTGTCGGGTCTGCTGGTCCTGGGCGTACCCGTGGAAGAGCTGCTGTTCGGCCTCGCCTTCGGCATGTACTGGGCTGGGGTCTACGAGCATTTCACCTGGGCCCGCGCCATCGCTTCGGAACGGCGCCAAGCGCCCAGTAAGGAACACGCCGCCGCAGTTCAGCGCTCCGGAGGCTCGTCATGAGCGGGCCGCCATCTCCAGGATATTCGCGGCATGAATACGTCCGCGATCTCTCGTCTGCGGCTGGCACGAGAGGCTCTATTTCAAACCGATAGGAGAGTCGATATGACAACCGGATACACCTTCGGCAAATCTGTGGCGCTTCCGTTCGAGCAGGCGGTCGAGCGGGTTACCGCGGCGCTCGGCAAGGAGGGCTTCGGCGTGCTGACGGAGATCGACGTCGCCGCCACGCTCAAGAAGAAGCTCGGCAAGGAGATGCCGCCCTACCGCATCCTCGGCGCCTGCAACCCGCAGTTCGCGCACCGGGCGATCGAGGCCGAGCCGCGCAGATCGGCGCGCTGCTGCCGTGCAACGTGGTGGTGAGGCAGGACGCGCAGGGGCGCACACTGGTCGAGATCATGGATCCGCAGGCGGTGATGCAGCTCGTCGGACGTCCCGAGATCGCGGAGATCGGCGCCGAGGTGCGCAAGCGCCTCGAGCGGGTGCTCGCGGCGTTGTGAGCAGCGCAGCCGGGACGGCGCCGTGTGCCACCTCGTGCTCTTGTTGCCGGTGCTCGCGCTGCCGGTGTTCTGGCTGTGGCCGCCCTCGATCGCCGTTCCCGTGTACGGGCTCGCGCTCGCGGTCTCGCTCACGGTCTACGTGCTTGCGATGAAGACGATGAGGATGCCGCGCCTCAACGGCTCCGACGGCATCGTCGGCCAGACCGGGCGGGTGGTGCGCGTCGACGAGCGCGGCCTCACGCTGCAGATCGGGGGCGAGTACTGGGCGGCCGACGCCGGCGGCGAGATATTCGAAGTCGACGATCGGGTGCTGGTCACGGGGATCGACCGCCTCAGGCTCGCGGTGGGCAGGCCGGCACAAGCACGGGAGGCGCCTCCGTCGGCCAGGCCATCGCCTCGCCCTGGAGATTCCCGGCCAGGCACACGAAACGGAGGGCGCAATGTAATCGAGCGTCATTGAAGTAGGCGGCCTGCTCTCCTCGCTCAGTGCCCGCGGCGTCGAAAGGCAGTTGAGGCGCTTGCCCGGTGTTGCACGGGCGGAGGTGAACTACGTCGCCGGGAGCGCCACGGTGCAGTACGACGAGGCGGTGATCGACCTCAAGGCCATCAAGGCCAAGGTCCGCGAGTGCGGCTATCACTGCAGCGGCGCGCTGCTTCCGAAGCACCTGTGCGAACCCGAGGACCCGCCGGCCGAGGCGGCGGCGGTCCTTCCGATGACGGACCATGCTCATCCCGCAGGACACGCTCGGCACGTCCATGCGGCTTCGACCGGGGAAGCGGCGCATCCCGCGCACGAGAAACCCGTGGCGCACGCCGCGCACACGGACATCATGGCCCACGAAATGGGCCACGGCGCCGGCATGGACATGCAGGCCATGGTGCGCGATATGCGCAACCGCTTCTGGATCGCCCTGGTCTTCACGGTGCCGATCTTCATCTACTCGCCCATGGGGGCGATGTTCACGCCGCCGGCGCCGCCCTTCGGCTTGAAGCTCAACCTGTGGCTGTTCCTGCTCGCCAGCGCCGCGGTGCTTTATCCCGCCTGGCCGTTCGTCGTGGCCGCGTGGCGCGCGCTGAACAACGGCGTGCTCAACATGGCGACGCTGGTGGTGCTCTCCGTGGGCACCGGTTACGTCTTCAGCGCGGGCGCCACCTTCTTCTTCGCAGGGGCGCAGTTCTACGAAGCGGTGGCGGTCCTGCTGGTGTTCATCCTGCTCGGCCACTGGCTGGAGATGCGCGCGCGCGCCGGGGCCTCCGACGCGATCCGCGCCCTCATGGATCTTTCCCCGCCGATGGCCCACGTGATTCGCGGCGGCAAGGAAGTGGAAATCCCGACCGCGCAGGTGGCGGCGGGGGACATGGTGGCGATCCGTCCGGGGGACAAGATTCCGGTGGACGGCGAGCTGACCGAAGGCAGCTCCCTGGTGGACGAGTCGATGCTCACGGGCGAGTCCATGCCGGTCAAGAAGGGGCCGGGCGATACCGTGGTGGGCGCCTCCATCAACAAGAGCGGCAGCTTCCGCTACCGCGCCACCAAGGTGGGCGCCGACACGGCGCTTGCCCAGATCGTGAAGCTGGTGCAGGAAGCGCAGAACTCGAAGGCGCCGGCGCAGCTCCTCGCGGATCGGGCCTCCGAGTGGCTCGTGTGGGCGGCGATCGCGATCGGGCTCGCCACCTTCGCCGTCTGGTTCTGGTGGATCGGCCAGCCGCTGCTGTTCGCGCTCACGCTCACCATCACCGTGTTCGTCATCGCCTGCCCGGACGCGCTCGGGTTGGCCACCCCGATGGCGGTCATGGTCGGTACCGGCCTGGGGGCGATGAACGGCATCCTGTTCAAGAACGCATCCGCGCTGGAGGATGCGACCAAGCTCCAGGTCATCGTGATGGACAAGACCGGCACGCTCACCATGGGCCAGCCCGAGGTGGTCGAGGTGACCGCTGCGTCCGGCAGCTCCGAAGAGGCGCTGCTGGCGCTGGCCGCAGCGGTGGAACAGCACTCGGAGCACCCGCTGGCGCACGCCATTCTCAAGCGCGCGTCCGGCCTTTCCGCGGACGCTGCCACCGATTTCACCAACATCGACGGCCAGGGCGCCCGTGCCCGGGTCGGCGGCAAGACCGTCCTGCTCGGCAACCGCAAGCTCATGGACGCCGAAAAGGTGGATCTGGCGGGGCTCGGGGCGAAGGCCGCGGAGCTCCAGGGCGGCGGCCGCACCGTGGTGCACGTCGCCGAAGACCGCCGCCTGATAGGACTGATCGCGATCGCGGATGCCGCGCGCCCCTCCTCCGCCGCGGCGGTCAAGAAGCTGCGCGAGCGCGGCATCCAGGTGGCGATGCTGACCGGCGACAACCGCGCCACCGCCGAGCGCATCGCCCGGGAGCTCGGCATCGACATCGTGCTCGCCGACGTGCTTCCGGGCCAGAAGGCGGACAAGGTGAAGGAGCTGCAGGCCCAGGGCAAGAAGGTCGGCATGGTGGGCGACGGCATCAACGACGCGCCGGCGCTCACCCAGGCGGACGTCGGCTTCGCGATCGGCGCCGGCACCGACGTGGCGATCGAGAGCGCCGACGTGGTGCTCATGAAGAGCGACCCCTACGACGTGGTCGGCGCGGTCGAGCTCTCTCGCGCCACCCTGCGCAAGATGCACCAGAACCTATGGTGGGCGGTCGGCTACAAGGTGATCGCCTTCCCCCTGGCGGCCGGAGTGTTCTATCCCACGCTGGTGTCTCCGGAGCTCGCGGCGCTGGCCATGTCCGGCAGCTCGGCGCTGGTGGCGGTGAACGCGTTGCTGCTGAAGCGCACCCGGCTCGAGGGCATCCGCCAAGCCAGGGGAAGCAGCGCGGTCGCGCGTGAGGGAGCGTAAGCGGATGGGCGCACCGTCGTCCTTCCATGGGCGGCACGGCGCTCGTCTGGTCAATCGCTCGTCGGAAATCGGGGCCTTCCACTGGATCGTGGCGGCCTTGTTCACTGTGGCGCTGGGCTACGGGGTCATCCTCCCGGTGCTACCGCTCTTCCTCGGGCGCATCCTGGTCAGCCCGGGGGACGCTGCCGTGTCCTTTCATACCGGCTGGCTGACGGGCGCGTACATGTTCGCGGTGTTCGCGTTCGCGCCGCTCTGGGGATTTGTGTCGGATCGGGTCGGCCGGCGCCCGGTGATCCTGGTAGGCCTTGCGGGCTACGTGGTGACAGTGGCTCTTTTCGGCCTTATTCAGAGCATCTGGCTGACCTATTTCGTGCGCACCCTCTCCGGGGCGCTCGTTTCGGCGGTGCTTCCGGTCGCGCAGGCGTATGTGAGCGAGACGAGCACCGATGAAAACCGGGCGCGGCGCCTGGCATGGATGAGCGGGGCAAGCCTCGCCGGTTTCCTGATCGGCCCCGCCCTGAGCGGAGCGGTCTATGGGGCGGGCAGGGCGATGCCATGGATCGCTGCGATGGGCGACGGCATGATCCTCCTGCCGCTGTACGTGGCCGCCCTGCTTGGCCTGCCGGTCTGGATCGGAGTGTTTAGGGCTGTTCCCAACACTGCGAGGAATTCCGCGCCGAGCAACCAGGGAAGGCGCGCCCCGCGCGTTCAGTCTGGTCAGCGACTGCTGATCCTGCTTGCCATGAACCTGATCGCCACGTTCGGGCTGGGCAGCTTCGAAGTCGGCATCACGCTGCAGGGGCGGCAGAGCCTGGGACTCGATGTGTCCGGAACCGGCATCATGTTTGCCGAATGCAGCCTGGTGATGATGCTCGTGCAGGCGGCCGTGTATTTCTGGCCGTCGGTGATTCGGTTGAAAGCCACATACGTTACGGCGCCGTCTTTCCTCGCCATGGGCGTCGGCTTCTTGCTCTTGCCCGGCGCGAAAGACCTTTATGTCATGCTCGTGCTGGTGGCCCTGCTCGCCGGCGGTTCGGGCCTGTTGCTGGCCGGACTGACCTACCTGGTGTCGGGCGAGCCGGAACGTCTCGGATTCGCACTCGGCCTGCAGGCCGCGGCGCTGAGCCTGGGCCAGGCCCTGGGCTCGGTTGTTCAGGGCTGGCTGTTCGGCGTGATGGCGCTTTCGTCTTACTGGATTATCGCGGGCTTCATGTCAGCGGGAGCGCTTGTAGCCGGTCTTGGGATCCGTTACCGAGCGCGGTGAACGTAGCGTCCACCTGCGCGACGTACTCTCTTCCAAGCGTCGCCATCCTGCCGAGATGCTCGGTTCGGCGATCGCCGGCTTCGCGACCATGTGGATGGCGGTCTTCGCCGACATGGGCGCGAGCCCGCTGGTGGTGTTCAACAGCTTGCGGGCTGCTGGGCGGGATGGCACCACCCATTCAAACAACGTCGCAGGCGGCGGGGCGAGGGCCCCGGCTCATCAGGTAAGGACGCATCATGCCGCGCCCCTGGCGCTCGGGCTCGTCACCCGGTGCCGGGCAACGAGGACGCGAAACCTCACGAGGGCCGACTGCGGGAGGAGAGGCGCAGCACGCGCCCCCGGCGGACCAGCCGGCCGGAGCGCGTCAATCGCGCCAGAGCGCGGTACAGCGCCTCATGCGAAAGTCCGAGGTCGAGCGCCCAGGCCTTGAGCGGCCGATCAAACGTCAGGGCGCCTTGCACGCCCTCCGCTTCGATGCAGTGCACGATGCGCTCTTCGGCGCTGCGCAGCCGCAGGCGCTCGCTGTGCGCCCGGAGCTTGCGGATCTCGGCGATCAGGTGGCGGCTCCAGGCGCTGCGGAAATCCGGGTCTGCGGCGAGCGCCTGCCGAAAGGCCGCCATCGGCAACGCGCACACGCGGCTGGCAGCCCGGGCCACGCCGTCGCAGTGATAGCGCTCGGACTCGACGCTCGCTTCGGCGAGGAAGCCCTGGTGCGCGCGCTGCAGCACGATCTCCTGCCCGTGCTTCGAGTGACGCAGCAGCGCCAGCTCGCCCGCGAGAACGTAGTACAGGACGGCGGGGCGATCGTCTCTGCGAAACAGCACCGTGCGCGGGGCGACGTTGCGCAGCTTGGCCTGGGCAAGCAGGCGCGGCGGCAGGAAACCGAGCGCCGCCGGCAGCGGCGTCGGCTCGACGCTGGCTGACGAATCGAACCGCACGGCAGGGGAGGCGCGCATCGTTCGCATATATGACCGCAATCATAAGCGCGCGTTCCGCTCCGGCGGCACACTCGGCGGTTTCCCTGTTTCGGAGATCGAGATGCCGCACCCCGACCGCTTGCTTCCTGTATTCGTTCTTACGACGCTGCTCGCCACGTCCGCCGCCTGCGCGGCGGAGCCGGCGCCCGCAGCGCCGATGCATGACGGCGGCATGAGCCACTCCATGATGATGATGATGTCGCAGTCGACCCCGCTGACCGAGCCCGGAAACGGCGCCTTCGGGGCGATCCAGGAAGCGGTCAGGGCGCTGCAGGCCGACCCGCACACCGACTGGTCCAAGGTCAACCTCGAGGCGCTGAGGGAGCACCTCGTCGACATGCGCAACATGACGCTCGATGTGACCGTACACTCGCAAAAACCGGTTCCCGACGGAGTCGAGATCCTGGTGTCGGGCAATACCCCGGCGGCCGGCGCCTCGCTCGGCCGCGTGCTGGCCGAGCATCCGGCGTTTCTCGCGATGGAGACCGGGTGGAAGATGACGGTCGCGAAGCGCGGCGGCATCTACGACCTCGTGGTGACGACCCGGCAGCCGGGCCAGGTCGCGGAGGTTCGCGGCCTGGGCTACATCGGGCTGCTCGCGATCGGCAACCATCATCAGGTGCACCACTGGGAGATGGCGACCGGGCAATACCGGCCTCTCGGGGCAGCCGCGCCGTCGCCGCGCCGGCAGCGCAAGTAAGCGGATGCCGAAGGGCCGGATTACCGGCGCTCCGGCTTCACGAACCTGAGGGTCATGCGGTCGGACTCGCCGATCGCGCTCATCTTCGCGTGCTCGGCCGGCGGCCCGGCGAGATCGGGCGGCAGGCGATGCGCATTCAGCGTCTCGTCGTCTTTCGGGTTGGCGTTGATTTCGGCCACGCCGGCCAGGCGAAAGCCGGTCTTCAGCCCGAGCTCGATCATGTAGTCCTCCGGGATGCGGTGCAGCGCGCGCGAGCTTTCGATTGCGTTCGCGTAGGGACGCGCGCGATGCTCGACGACCCCGAAGACGCCGCCGGGCTTGAGCACCTCGTAGGCGGCTTGGAACACCTTGGCAAGTGTCGCCGGGCTGTGATTGAGCCAGTCGTGAGCATTGCGAAACGTGAGCACCATGTCGGCCGAGTCCTCGGCGCCCAGATTCACCTGCGCGGGCGGCGCGAAAGGAACCGTCGTCACGCGGCCGTAGACGGCAGGATTCGATTCGAGCTTGTGCGCGTAGGCGGACACCATGCGGGCCATGAAGCCGCTTTGAGCGTCCATCGGAGGCGCCGCCTCGATCAGCTTGCCGTGGTCGCGCAGGATGGGTGCGAGAATCTCGCTGTACCAGCCCGCGCCCGGCTCGAGCTCGACCACCGTCATGTTCGGTTCCAGCCCGAAGAATTCGAGCGTTCGGACCGGGTGGCGGTATCGATTGCGCGCCTTGTTAGCGGCCGAGCGCCAGGAGCCGTCGACCGCATGACGCAGGAGCGCATCGACGCTGCCGGCCGAGGCGACCGGGGCGGCGCCGGCGGCACTCGCCAGGCACAGAGAAACGCTTGCGGCCAGCAGCTGCGTGAAGCGGGCTTTCATCGGAGATCCTCTCGGGATTTTAAGTGGGTAGCATTGGGCCGCCGCTCACCTTCTCCTCGGGTGAGGGTGTCGATGATGCGCGTCCGGGAAATGCGCATGCGCATGCAGGAGCGGCACGTGGCGATGGCTATGGCTATGGTGCGTGCCGGCCGGTACCGGCTCGTCGTGCTCGTGGTCGTGGTGCTCGTCCCCGACGCCGTGGGTGTGAGCGTGCGCGTGTTCGAGCGCCTCGTGCGTGTGCTCATGCGCGTGGCGCTCGGTCAGGTGCAGCCACACGCCCACCGCCATCAGCGCGCCACCCAGCAGCAAGGCCGGGGTCGCCGGCTCGCCCAGCAGTCCCAGCGCCATCAGCGCGCCGAAGAAGGGCGCCACGGAGAAGTAAGCACCGGTGCGGGCGGCCCCCAGATGCCGCAAAGCGACCACGAACCAGGCGAGGCTCGCGCCGTAGCTCAGAAAGCCGACGATGGCAGCTCCGAGGACGGGAACTGCACCGGGCCACGTGGCGCCCAGGCCGACGGCAAGGACGAGGTTGGTTGCGCCGGCGGCCAGTCCCTTGACCATCGCGATCCACGAGGCGTCCGAGAGCGCGACCTTGCGCGTGAGGTTGTTGTCGACGGCCCAGCCGAAGCAGGCACCGAGCACCGCGAGCGACGGCCAGAGACTCGCGAATTCCACTCTCGCGCCTGCAGGCCAGCTCAACACCACCGCACCGGCGACGATGGCGAACATGCCGAGCGCAATGCGCCGATCGAAGTTCTCCCTGAACGCGAACCACGCCAGAAGCGCCGTGAAAACGCTCTCGGCGTTGAGCAACAACGCCGCGCCCGAGGCCGGCATGGCTGCGAGGCCGGTCATCAGCAACACCGGTGCGATCACGCCTCCCGAAAGGATCGCGCCCGCCAGCCAGCGCCACTCGCCGGGGGCCGGCCTCGCCGCCGGTGCGCGGCGGATCCGGCGAAGCAGCCAAAGTCCGATGCCCGATCCCAGGTACAGGAGTGCCGCCAGCAGCCAGGGGCTGGCCTGCGCGAGCAGAAGTTTGGCCAGCGGCGTGCTCACACCGAACAGGACGGCCGCGGCCAGCGCGGCCGGGACCCCGGATTCATTCACTTTCATCGTCTCTTGCTATGCGTAGCCGAACGCTCGGGGCGATGGCTCTCAGCCAGGTGCGCGCCGTGAACGCACATGCACGCGGTGGAACCTCCGCCGGCGTTGCGGCGAGGCGCACACCGTGATGAAGGCGGCCGACGCGGTCGGCATGAGCGACGCGCATCCCTGAAGCCCGTTCCATGTATGCGGCATGATCAAGCCGGCTGATGAACCCTTCGGCCTCGCCTTATTTGAGCGCGCGGAAGATCGCCCCGCTGGTCGACGGTGAAGTCCTGTAGTCCGTGAGCCCGACGAGTGCGCTCTCGCGGAAGCCGGCCGCGCGCAGCATGGACAGCAGCTCTTCGGCGGGAAGCGTCCCGGAGACGCAGTCCGCCCACGAAGTGTCGCTGCCAGCCTGCGTGGTCGCGCAACAGGCGTCGCTGCGCACCACGTCTGCAAATTGCAGCCGGCCGCCGGGACGAAGCACCCGTTTGGCTTCGGCGAATACGCTCGCCTTGTCGGGCGCGAGGTTGATGGCGCCGTTGGATATCACCACGTCGACGCACGCCTCCGGCAGCGGCAGGCGGGCCATGTCGGCCTCATGCAATTCGACATTCGCAAGGCCCGCGAGCTGCGCGTTGCGGCGCGCCTTCTCGACCATGGCGCGCGTGACATCCAGGCCGATGACGCGTCCACGGCTGCCGACGAGCAGCGCCGCAATGCAGATATCCGCACCCGCCCCGCAGCCCAGATCGAGCACCGACTCGCCGGCGCGAATCGGGCCCGGGTCGAAGGGGTTGCCCACCGCGCAGGCGCACTCCCACACACTCTCCGGCAGCCGCTCCAGCCACGCCGCCTCGTAGCCCAACCGCCGGGCGTTCTCCTTGCCCTTGCCCCAGCCGAAGTCCTTGTCCGGGTGAAGGGCGAGCTCGGTGTAGAGCGAACGGATTTGCGCGCACGCCTCGCCCGCGCCCGGACAGTGCTGCGGCTCACTCATTGCGTCTGGGATGCCTGCACCCGAAGGCTCACCTTGTTCTGGCGCGCCATCTGGATGAGCAGGTAGAGCGCGCCGTCAGGACTGATTTTCAGGGCCTGGGCGAGCTGCGCGGGATCGAGCTCCCCTTTGTCCTTGAGCGCCGCGAGCGCCTGCGCCTCCAGCGACTCCAGCCAGTGCGAGAACAGGTCGCGCAATTCCGGGGTGGCGAAGGTTGCCATCGCGGCGGTGTGCTGCATGGTGGCGAGCATCTCGCCGCACATTCCCATCATTTGCTCCATCGGCGGCAAGCCGCCTTCGCCCGGTTTCATCTGCGCCATCATCTTCTGCATCATCGCCATCGGGCCGCCGCCTTGGCCCATCTGAGCCATCATCTTCTTCATCATTCCCATCCCCATCCCTGGGCCGATACCTGCGCCGCTTTCCGTGCGGCTTTCCTCGGTCGCCTTGCCCGGCTTCTCGTCCTCAGCCATGTCGGCCTCCGTTCTAAAGGTTGCTCGATGACGGCGCCTCGCGGGGCAAGCGCCGTGACTTACGGTGTTCTCAAACGCTCCCAACTCATTCCTTGAGCTGACCCTTCAGCTCATCCTGCATGCGCTGAAGCATGGCCTTGGCCAACGTGTGGCGCGCCGCAGAATCGAGCTCCGAGAACATCATGGACATGCAACGCGGCATCATGGTCTGCATGAAGCTCACTCGATCCTCGGTCTTCATTTCCTTGAACACGCTGTCCATCATGGTTTGCATCATGCGCGGCATGTCCTCCGGCTTCATCATGCCGGACATCATCTTTTCCATCATCTGCTGGAAGGGTTTTCGCATCGGTGGCTCCTAGCCGGCGCGGCCGACTGCCTGCACGAAGATCGCGCCGTAATGGTAGGGAGGCAGCTCCGCCAGTCGCTCGAGCTCGAACCCGGCCGGCTCGACCACGGCGCGCAGCGCTTCGGGCGACACCCGCATTGCCGTGGCCGGCCCGCGCGGCTGTCCGAGCACGGGCGTTTCCTCGCGCGGCCGCGCGTGCCAGTTGACGACGACGAAGCAGCCCTCCAGTTTGAGCACCGCATGCGCCGCCCGCGCAAGCCCGGTTTTGTCCGGCACGCCGTGGAAGGTGTTGGCCATGAGCACGTAGTCCACGGGCTCCGGGACGAGGCGCGCCAGCTCGCGCGCATCGGCCTGCAGGAACGTGCAGTTGGGATGGTCGCGGCAGGCGGCCCGCGCTTGTTCCAGCATTCCCGGGTCGAGGTCGACGGCGACGACCCTTCCCGGTTTCACCAAGCGGGCAAGGGGTGCGGTGAAGTAGCCGTCGCCGCAGCATAGGTCCACCACGACCATCCCGGCGCGCAGCCCGAGTGCCTCGAGCAACTTGATCGGCTCGGGCCAGAGCGCCTGCCACCAGTCCCGATCCGGCATGCCGGTCGCCGGAAAGTAGGTGCTCTGCTTCGACACGAGCTCCGTGGCTGTTCTTGACTCCAACACGCCCATGATCGATGATTGCAGTGACTACGCATATGCGTATGTGCTGATATGATCAGACGCCACGAAACCGCTGTCAAGGGCCTCGCGCCGATCATGAAGCTGCTGGGCGAGCCCAACCGGCTGCGCATCCTGCTCAGCCTGGGGCTGGCGTGCCGTCCCGTGACCGACATCATCGAAGCGACGGGGCTCGCGCAGACCAACGTGTCATTTCACCTGCGGGCGCTGCGCGAGGCGGGCTTGGTGCGGGCCGAGCGGCGCGGGCCGTTCATCTACTACTGTCTGCCCAACCCCGAGCTGCTGCGGATCCTGGAAGATCTCGAGGCCTGGCTGGAAAAAGGAGCTGCTCTCGAGGCGGTGACCGGCAGAGCGAAGGCGCCGGGACCCGAAGTGGTAGCCAGCGCACCCAGGCGCCCATCGGCGCGGCGAACCCGGCTTTCCGCCTAGGCGCACCGCGAACCGCAAGCGCAAACGATCAAGGCATTCTCGACGAGGTATCGATCATGGCTCCTTATGGATGGTGGCCCGGCTTCGGCTTCATGTGGATCTTTCCGCTGCTGTTCCTGATCGTCGTGATCGTGTTCCTGTCCCGCGGCGGTCCGGGACGGTTCTGGCGCGGAGGCTGGCACGACAATCGGCGCGACGAAAAACGCGAGTCGCCGCGCGAGATTCTCGATCGCCGCTACGCGAGCGGCGAGATCAGCAAGGAGCAGTACGAGGAGATGAGGCGAACGCTGGAGCGGTAGCCGGCGCGCTCGTCTCCAGTCGGACACCACGCGCTTCAGCTCACGAGGTAATTGCGAATCATCCCGCCGTCCTCGTGCTCGAGGTTGTGGCAGTGGTACAGAAAGAGGCCGCGGTGCAGCGGCGCGAACTGCACGCGCACGCGCTCGCCGGGAATCACCAGCACGGTATCCTTGTAGCCGGCATTCACCAGGCCCTCGGCGAGATCGGGCGGAACCGGGCCCGCGCGCTCGAGGATCGGGAAGCGCGCGCTGTGCACGTGCATCGGATGCGGCATCGCCATCATGCCGCCCGCGTCGGTGTTCTCGAACGTCCAGCGCACGGGCTCGTCGAACGGCAGCCGCTCGTCGCTCGCCACCGCGTCCATCTGGAAGTGCCGGCCGTTGAGGAACCCGCGCATCATGCGGAACGCGAGCCGGGTTTGTAATTCGAGGCGCGGCTCGGGCAGGGCGAGATCTTCGGGCGGCAGACGCAGCGCTTCGCCGCGCGCGGCGCCCTCGCGGCTCACCGCGAAGCGGGCGACGAGGTAGCCCGGCGCGGGTCGCAGCGCGTCGCGCCGCCCGCGCAATACCTGCCCGTTGTATCGCAGCACCGCGGTTTGCGCGCCGGGCAGGATCTGAGCGCGCCCCGGGGCCGCGACCAGCCGCAGCTCGAGGTCGGGTTCCTGCCCCGCGGTCGCGCTGCGCACGGGCGAGCGCACGCCCAGGGCCGCTCCCGCGGCGAGCATTCCTTTAAGGGCGCGGCGCCTGGACCACATCAGCCGATCCTGCCGAGGGCGGGAAACTTGTCGAGCAGCCAGTAGCTGAACGCGGTGAGCTCGCCGCTCATGATCGCGATCCCCACCACGATCATGACGATGCCGGCGGCGGCCTGCAGCGGCGGGCCGGCGCGGCGCAGGCTGCGCAACCTGCCCGAGATCTCGTGCAGGAACGCGCCGGTGAGCAGGAACGGGATGCCGAGCCCGGCCGAGTAGGCGGCGAGCAGCCCGATTCCGCTGTGCGCCGACCGGCTCACCGCGGACACGGTGAGGATCGCTCCGAGAATGGGCCCGATGCACGGCGTCCAGCCGAATGCGAACGCGAGCCCGAGCACGAGCGCGGTGAGCGGCCGGCCGGTCGCTGCCTGCACATGAAAGTGAAAGTCGCGCCGCAGGAACGGGACGCGTCCCACGCCGACCAGCATCAGCAGGCCGAACAGCGTCACCACCGCGCCGCCCACGATGCCCGCCTGGTAGCGGTACCGGAGCAGCAGACTGCCGAGCGCGGTGGCGCTCGCTCCCAGCGCGATGAACACCAGCGAGAAGCCGAGCACGAAGCAGGCGCTGAGCAGCACGGCGTGAAGCCGTGCCCCGCCGCGCGCAGGACGCCCCGCCGAGCCTCCGAGCGGCTGTCCTGCGATGTAGGACACGTACGCCGGAACGAGCGGCAGCACGCAGGGCGAAAGAAAGGACACCACCCCCGCACCGAAGGCAGTCAGCGCGCCCAGGCTCGTCAGCTCGCCCATCACGAGCCTCGCCCGGGGGCCTTGCCCTGCGCCGCAATGAGCGCGCGCAGAAAATTCAGGCTGGGCGCGGAATCCCATTCGGCGGGTCCGACATGCTGCCCGATCTGGCGGCCGGCGCGGTCGATCAACAGGGTCGTCGGAATGCCCGGCGCGTGCAGGGCATCCGCCGCGTGCATCGAGGGGTCGACATACAGCTTGAGCGCGTGCGCGCCGATCTCGCGGAAGAAGTCGCGCACCGCGGGCGCTCCCTTCTCGTCGATGGAAAGCGCGACCACTTCGAAGTCCGGGCCGCCGAGCTTCGCCTGCAGGCGATCGAGCGTCGGCATCTCCTTGCGGCAGGGCGGGCACCACGTCGCCCAGATGTTCAGGAGCACCACTTTGCCGCGGAAATCGGCGAGTGATAATTCGCGTCCTGCCTGGTCCTCAAAGCGGATGTCCGGGAGCGGCTGGGGCGTCGCGCTGCGCGCGAAAGGAACGCCCGCGGCGGTCCTGGCGCTCTCGGATTGATCCGGCGCTCGGTGGCGCGTGAGATAGGCCCCGATTGCCGCCACGACAAGGAGCGCAATCCCCGCCAGGCCCAGGGCCAGGCGCGTGCGGCGGGCGCCCTGTGACGACTCGCTGCTCACGCGGTTTCTTCCGGTTCGAGGCGGCAGGGATGCGCCGGGTCGCCGGTCTCCACCTGCAGCGTGGGGTGCCCGATCGCGAAGCGCTCGGCCAGCTCGTGGCAGGCGCGCGCGAGCAGCGCGTCGCCCGGATGTCCCTGCGGCATCACCAGGTGCGCGGTGAGCGCGGTCTCGCTGGTGCTCATCGCCCAGACGTGCAGGTCGTGAACGCTCTCGACTCCCGGCAGCGCGCCGAGGTAGGCGCGCACCGCGTTGAGCTCGATCGACCTGGGGGCCGAATGCAGCGCGAGCGAGAACGACTCGCGCAGCACGTCCCACGCCGCCACGACGATGAACCCGGCCACCGCGAGGCTGATCGCCGGGTCGATCCAGCTGCGGCCGGTCCACAGGATCGCCACGCCGCCGAGCGCGACGCCGAGCGACACCGCGGCGTCGGCGGCCATGTGCAGGAACACGCCGCGCACGTTGAGGTCGCGCTCCCGGCCGCGCATGAACAGCGCGGCGGTGGCCGCGTTGACGATCACTCCGGCCAGCGCGACCAGCGCGACCGTGCCGCCTTCGACCGCGACCGGCCGGGAGAAGCGCTGCAGCGCCTCCAGGGATATCGCCCCGACCGCGATCAGCAGCGCGGCCGCGTTGGCGAGCGCGGCCCAGATGGTCGAGCTGCGTAGACCGTAAGTGAAGCGGCCACTCGGAGGGCGGCGCGCGAGCACGCTCGCGCCCCAGGCGAGCCCGAGGCCGAGCACGTCCGACAGGTTGTGTCCGGCGTCGGCGAGCAGCGCCACCGAATGCGCGATGACGCCTGCGACCGCTTCGACTAGCAGGAAGGCCACGTTGAGGCCTGCGCCGAGCGCGAAGGCGCGGTCGAGCCGCCTTTCGTGGGCATGCACGGCATGGCGGGCGTGCGAATGGTGGGCGTGGCTCACTGCGTCAGACCGGCGCAAGGTCTCCGGGCCGCGCGGGTCCGCCGGATCGGGCCGTGTACACGCGTACACGCGCTTTGACCTCGGTCAATATGTCTTCCCGCTCGGACGGCAGCATCGGAACCGGATTTTATTCCCGACTGGACGGAGTTGACCCATGACATTGCTCGAATTCGCGCGCGGCCCGGCATTGACCGTGTCGCTCGCCGTGCTGATCGCGGGCACCCTGTGGCGCCTGGGGCGGCTCGCCGGGCGCCCCGCGCCGCGGGACCTGTCGGCGCCGCGCGGCAGCGCGGCGGCGGGCGCGCTGCGCGGCATCGCGCACCGCTTCTGGCCGCACCCGCGCTTCGGCGCCAAGATCGGGTTTTCCACCGCCATCGGTTACATCTACCACCTCGGCCTGGCGGTCATCGTCTTCACCTTCCTGCCGCACATCCAGTTCATCCAGAAGCTCACCGGCCTGCACTGGCCGGCGCTGCCCGACCCCGTGACCTACTTCGCGGGCGCGCTCACCACGGCGGCGCTGATCATCGTGCTGATCCAGCGCCGCGGCGACCCGGTGAAGCGCATGCTGTCGCGCTTCGACGACTACTTCAGCTGGTTCGTGACTTTCCTGCCGGTGATCACCGGGATGGCCCTGATCGGCATCGACCCCGATTCGGTCAGCCCCGCGATCGCCGTGCACCTGCTGTCGGTCGAGCTGCTGCTCGTCTGGTTCCCGTTCGGCAAGCTGATGCACGCCATCACCGCGTTCTGGTCGCGCGGCATCACCGGCGCCAAGTACGCGCGCCGCGGAGCGTTGCCATGAGCGCCATCCAGCGCCTGGTCGAGCGTGCCGGCGAAGAGCGCGTCGCCGCCGCGATGCAGGCCTTCGCGCGCGATTTCACGCGCGAGGCCGCGGTGCACATGGATGCCTGCGTGCGCTGCGGCCACTGCTCGCACGCCTGCCACTTCTACGCCTCGACGGGCGATCCCAAGTACACGCCGATCAACAAGCTCGCGCCCTTCGTGCATGCCTACCGGCGCACCTCGGCGCCGTGGGCGCCGCTCGCGCGCCTGTTCGGGCTCGAGAAGCCGGTGACGTTCGCGGAGCTGGAGCGCTGGCAGGAGCTGATCTACGACGCCTGCACCATGTGCGGGCGCTGCACGCTGGTGTGCCCGATGGGCATCGACATCGCTGCGCTCATTGCGCGTGCGCGTCACGGCATGTTCGCCGCGGGGCTGGTGCCGGTGGACCTCGGCGCCGTGGCCGAGCGCGCCGAGCGCGAGATGAGCCCGCTCGGCGCCACGCCGAAGGTGCTCGCGGAGCGCATCGAGTGGCTCACCGACGAGCACGGCATCAAGGTGCCGCTCGACGCGCCGCGCGCCGACATGCTGATCACGCTGTCGTCAATCGAGATCATGAAGTACCCGCAGTCGCTGGTGGCCCTGGCGCGGGTGCTCGAGCACGCGGGCGAGAGCTGGACCATCTCCACCAAGGGCTACGAGGCGACCAACTTCGGCATGCTCTCGGGCAATCGCGACTGGCAGCGCGACATGAGCGAGCGGGTCATCGACGCTGCCATCGGCTGCGGCGTCAAGACCGTGGTGGTGCCCGAGTGCGGACACGCCTACGGCGCGCTGCGCTGGGAGGGCGCCAACGTGCACGGCGCCCCGCTGCCCTTCCAGGTGCTGCACATCTCCGAGTACCTGGCCGCGCTGGTCGAGTCCGGCAAGCTTCGCCTCAAGCCGCTGGCCAAGTCGCTCACCTTCCACGATCCCTGCCAGGTGTCGCGCCGCGGCGGAGCGGCGGCGGCGCCGCGCCGGGTGCTCGCCGCGCTCGGCGTCGAGCTGCGCGAGCTGGCCGACCACGCCGACGCCGGCTGGTGCTGCGGCGGCGGCGGTGGAGTGGTCGCCATCAAGCACGCCGACGAGCTGCGCCGCGGGACGTTCCGCATCAAGATGCGCGAAATCGACGCCACCGGCGCCGAGATCGCCGCCACCAGCTGCGCCAACTGCCGCCAGACCTTCGACGACGGCCAGGCGTACTTCAAGTGGGATACCCGCATGCAGAGCCTGCTCGAGCTGGTGGCGGAGAATCTGCAGGAGCGCGCCGCAGACGTGGCTGCTCGCTGACAAATCGCCTCAGGAAAGACCGATCGTTAATTTGGATCAACTATCCGGATAGAACGGTCTGGCGGTCGCATCGAATGGTCATACCATGCGACCAAATGCTTGCATTCGATGAATTTATCCGGCCGCCACGCACCTTCGAGGTCATCGTGGACCTGCTGAAGGCGCGGATCTTCGCCGGCCAGTACCGCGTCGGAGACAGGCTGCCGGCCGAGCGCGAGCTGGCGGAGGCTCTGGCCATCGGGCGTCCCTCGGTGCGGGAGGCCTACCGCGCGCTCGAGCTGGTGGGCATCGTCGAAGTCCGCAAGGGCAAGGACGGCGGCGCGTACATCCGCACGCCGAGCGCCAAATCGCTCACCGGCGCGCTGAACGATCTGCTGCGCGTGGGCAGCGTCTCGGTCGCGCAGATCACCGAGGCCCGGCTGGTGATCGAGCGCGAAATCGCCGAGCTGGCGCTGGTCCGGGTAACGCCGCAGGACATCGCCGCGCTGCGCGCCATGGTGGGCGAGGCGATCGGCAAGGCCCGCGCGGGCGTCGCGGCGAGCCACGACAACGTCGCGTTCCATCTGCGCCTGGCGGAAATCGCGGGCAACCCGATCCTGGTCATGGTGCTCGCCTCGATCATGGATCTGCTGATGCTGCTGATCCGTCGCGCCGAGCCGGAAGCGGAGATTACGCGCGCGGTGGCCGAGGATCACAGCCGGATCGTCGACGCCCTGGAAGCCAGGGACCCGCAGCGCTTACGCGCGCTGATCGAGGAACACATCCGCACGGCGAATGCGCGCCTCGAAAGACTCGGTCCGGGCGAGAGCTGAGCGGAGGGCGACATGGACGTCACACACCTCAAGACGGACGTCCTGATCATCGGCGGCGGACTTGCCGGATGCAACGCCGCGCTGGGTGCCGCCGAACGCGGCGCTTCGGTGGTGGTCGTGGACAAGGGCAAGATCGAGCGCAGCGGCGACATCGGCGGCGGCGTCGACCACTTCCTCGCCTTCCTCGAGACGGGTGAGGAATGGGACACCCGGCAGGGGTTCCTCTCGTACGTGGAGCGGGTCGGTCGCGGCACCAATCACCTTTCGATCCTGGAGCGGCAGTACTGCGACGAGCTGCCGGCCGCGATCGAGCGCATGGCGCGCATCGGCAATCCGCTCACGCGCCCGGACGGCAAGTTCTTCCGCACGGCGTCGATGGGCCAACCCGGGCCTTACTGGATCAACTTCAACGGCAAGCTGCTCAAGCCGCGTCTCGGGCAAGCGGTACGCAAGGCGGGCTGCCGCGTGATGGGGCGCAGCATGATCGTCGACCTGCTCACCGGCGATGGCGAGGTCACGGGCGCGATCGTGTTCAACATGCGCAGCGGCGCCTGCCACGCGGTTCACGCGCGGGCGACCGTCATCGCGACCGGCAACACGAATCGGCTGTACGAGAATCCCCGCCTCAACGCGTTCAATACCTGGCTGTGTCCGTTCAACACCGGGGACGGTCAGGTGCTCGCCCTGAACGCCGGCGCGACCCTAACCAACATGGAGTTCATGCGCATGACCCTCATGCCCAAGGGGTTCTCGGCGCCGGGCTTCAACGCGCTCACCGGCATGGGCGGGCGCTTCATGAACAGTGTGGGCGATTACTACATGGAAGCCGCGCATCCTCTGGGCAACCGGGCGCCGCGCTACGACATCGTTTTCCATACGCTCAAGGAGATCCGCGAAGGGCGCGGACCGGTGTACGTCGACTGCCGGCACCTGAGCGACGCGGACCACGAGCATCTGATCGCGACCCTGGGCTACGACAAGGACACGCTGCCCGACTACATCCGCCAGCGCGGGGAGGACCTGCGCAAGGCGCCAATCGAAGTGACCGTATCGGAAGGCATGCAGGCGGGTCCCACGGAGGTCACCGGCAGCGGGATCAAGATCGACGCCGACAACGCCTCCACGGTGCCGGGCTTGTTCGCGGCGGGCGACGCCGCCGACCACAACCGCTGCGTGCACGGCGCGGTGACCGGCGGCTATCGCGCCGGCAAGTCCGCCGCCGCGTATTCCCTCGCCGGAGGCGCGCTGGATCCCGGCTCCGCCGCGGTCAGCAAGGAAAAGATCGAGCGCTTCGTCGCGCCGCTCGAGCGGGCCCACGGTTACCCATACGCCCAGATCGAGGCCGCCGTGCGCAAGATCATGGCCGAGCACGTGGGGCCCACGCGCAGCCGGCTGGGACTGGAGGCCGGACTGGCGAAGCTGGCGCGGCTCGAGGCGAGCCTGGAGGACATCAAGGTCGGCGATCTGCACGAGCTGATGCGCTGCCATGAAACGCGCTCGATCCTCGCGGTGGGCAAGGTCATGGCGAGCGCCGCCCTGTACCGCACGGAAAGCCGCAACAAGCCTTATCACCACCGCATCGACTATCCCGAGACCGACGACGCCCACTGGCACGGGCTGGTCACGGTGCGCCGGGGCCGGGGCGGCCTGGAATGCGCCTTCGAGCGCACGTAGGAGAACCCCGTGCCGATGGTGTTCGACTACGAAAAGTGCGACGGCTGCGGCGTGTGCGCCCGGGTGTGCCCGGGCGACGTGATCGACATGCGCAAGCCCGCGGCGGGAGCGGGCAGGCTGCGGCCCTTCAATCGCTACGGCGACGAGTGTTGGCACTGCGGAGCCTGCCGCCAGGACTGCAAGCCGCAGGCCATTCGCGTCGAGTTCCCGCCGGAGATGCTGTGCATCTGAGGCGCTCCGGCGCCCCGGGTGTCGGCCGTCGACAGCCCGGCACGGTTTGAAGCGCGCATGACGCGCGCACAGGAGGAGGAAGTCATGGAGAAACCGCGGTCGTCGCGTTACGAGTACGGCATCCTGGTGCTGCTGGTCCTGTTCTGGGGCACGGTCGGCCTGAACCGGGTCGGGATCGGGTTCATCTTTCCGAAGATCGTGCCCGAGTTCCACATGGCGCTGTGGCAGGCCGGGCTGCTGATCTCCGGCACGTCGGTCACCTGGGCGCTCTCGAGCTGGATCGGCGGCTGGCTCTCGGACCGCTACGGCCGGCGCAAGGTGCTGCTGCCGGCGGTGGCCTTCACCTGCGTGATGACCGCCGCGATGGGCGCGGCGTGGAACTTCCTGTCGATGTTCGTCGTGCGCGACCTGCTCGGCATCGGCGACGGCGTGGGCTGGTCGGTGGGCCAGGCCACGATCAACGAGGAGTCGGCGCCCGAGCGGCGCGGCTTCAACCAGGCCATTTTCGCCGCCGGCTACACGCTGATCGGCGCGGGGCTGGGCGCGCTCATCATCACCTCGATCACCGTGCACCTGGGCTGGCGCTGGGCGTTCCCCATCGTCGGCGCGGCGAGCCTGCTGGTGCTGATCGCGCTGTTCTTCGTCATGCGCGAGCCGCCGGCGCACACCGAGCGCCACCCGATCGAGTGGCGCGCCGGTGCGCGGCTGCTGCGCGATCCGTCGGTGCTGGCGGTCACCATCGCCGGCTGCGCGGTGCTGACCTGGCTGCAGCTGACGATCGGCTTCAACGTCCTGTTCCTGACCAAGATGCGCCACTTCAGCCTGATGCAGGCGGGCGGCATCGCCTCGGTATGGGGATTCTCCGGCGTCGTCGGCCAGCTCGTATTGCCGCTGGTGTCCGATTTCTGGGGCCGCAAGCGCACGGTGGTTCTCGGCGCGCTCGCCTGCGCCGCGGCGCTGGTCTTTTACCTGGAAGGCGACTTCGGCATCGCCGACATGCGGCTGTTGCTCGGCGCGAGCGGCTTCTTCGGCTGGGGCCTGCTGCCGATCGTGCTGGCGACGACAGTGAGCGAGCTGGTGTCCGACGAGCTGCGCGGCGCCGCGCTCGGCATGACCAACTGCCTGGCGGTGATCGTGGGCACCACCATCATGCCCGTGCTGGGCGGAGCGATCGCCGACCACTTCACGCTGAGCGCCGCCTTGTGGCTCTGCGTGGGCAGCGAGATCGTGGTGGCTGCGGCGATGCTTGCGGTCAGGGAGACCGCGCCGCGGATGGTCGCGCGCGCGGCCCAGATGAGCCCCAGCGCCCGCGCGGGCTGACGGGGCTTGCGCAACAGAGGACGGACATGAACGAGCGCAAGAGCCACGATCTCGAGACCGACGTAGCGGTCGTCGGCGGCGGCACCGCCGGCCTGAATACCGCCATGGCGGCCGCCGCGGCCGGCTGCCGCGTGCTGATCGTCGACAAGGCGAACATCGTGCACAGCGGGGCGATCGCCGGCGGCATCGACCACTTCCTCGCTTTCCTCGACACGGGAGCGCCTTGGGATACGCGCGAGGCCTATCTGGAGTATGTCGCGAGGGTCGCCAAGGGTGCCGTGGACCTCGAAGTCCACGATGCGGTCTATTGCGACGAGCTCCCCGCGGCGCTCGCGCGCATCGAGAAGATCGGCGTGTCCCTGAGGCAGCCCGACGGCAAGATCTTTCGCACCGCCTCGATGGGCCAGCCCGGGCCGTACTGGATCAATTTCGACGGCAAGAAGCTCAAGCCGAAAATGGCGATCGAGGTGCGCCGCCGCAAGTGCCAGGTGCTGAACCGGGTACAGGTGACCAACATCTACCTGCACGACGGCGGGCTCGCGGGATTCACAGGCTTCGACGTGCGCAGCGGCGATTTCTACCGCATCCGCGCCAAGGCGATGGTCATCGCCACGGGCAACACCAACCGCATGTTTCAGGCCCAGACCGGCAACCCGTTCAACCTCTGGTACTGCCCGGCCAATACCGGGGACCTGCACCGCGCCGCCTTCGACGCCGGCGTCGCGCTCGCCAACGTCGAGTACGTGCGCATGACGATCGTGCCCAAGGGCTTCAGCGCCCCGGGCTTCAATGCCTTTTTCGGCATGGGCGCGCAGCTCGTCAACTCGCTGCGCGAGCCGTTCATGGACAAGTACCACGCGATGGGCAACAAGGCCCCGCGCAACTACATGGTCTGGGGCGCATTGCAGGAGCTCAAGGACGGTCGCGGACCGATCTACATGGACTGTCGACACCTGACTCCGAAGGAGCTCGAGCACCTGTTCTTCACGCTCGGCGTGGACAAGGACACGTTGCCCGAGTTCCTGCTGGCCAAGGGCTATGCCAAGGAAGGCGCGATGATCGAAATGACGGTTTCGGAGCCGATGCAGGCGCGGCCCTCCGAGCTGTGCGGCAGCGGCATCCGCATCGACCGCAACTGCGCTTCCAACGTCCCCGGGATCTACGCCGCCGGCGATGCCTCCGACCAGATGGGGTGCCTGCACATGGCCGTGGCGGGCGGCTTCGCGGCGGGGCGGCACGCGGCCGAATACGCCCGGCGCTCAGGGCCGCTGCGGCCGCTCGACCCCCGGGCGATGGCCGAAGAGGAGCAGCGGGTGATCGGGCCGCTCGGTCGCAAGTCGGGGATCAGCTACCGCGAGTTCGAGAACATCGTGCGGGTCATCTGCAGCGACCACTTCGGTCCGGTGAAGACCGAGCTCAGCCTGACCAGCGCCCTCGACAAGCTCGACCGGCTCGACAGCGCGCGCGACGAGCTCAGGGCCGACAACATGCACGAGCTGATGCGCGCGCACGAAGCGATGAACATCCACCAGGTCGCGAAGATCTCGGCGCGTGCGGCGCTCGCGCGCAAGGAGTCGCGCTTCCCGCCTTATCACTACCGGGCCGATTACCCGCAGACCGACGACGAGAACTTCGGCGGCCTGATGGTGATCCAGAAGCGGCCCGGCGGCGAAGTCACGACCCGGCTCGACCGGTTGAAGTACGCCAGCTGACGGCAGGAGGCGCGATGCCAGCGGTGATCGATCCTGTGAAGTGCAACGGCTGCGAGCTCTGCGACCTGTACTGCCCGGTGGACGTGATCCACATGGAAGGCGAGGTGGCGGTGGTCCGCTATCCCGACGAGTGCTGGCATTGCGGCGCGTGCCGCCAGGAGTGCGCGCGCGGCGCGGTCAGCATCCGGTTCTCGTATGCCATGCTGGGCATTTAGTCGTCTCCATTTTCTGCAGAGGGCAGGGAGAGTCGCATGAACATATTGCCGCTGATCGCCGTAATCGTTCTCGGAGCCATGGCGGGGACCGTCCTGTTGTCGGTGCCGGCGCTGCTGGGTTGGTACCGCAGGGCGGTCACGCTCGAGGGTCCTTACCCATTCGGCAAGGTCATGCAGCGGCTCGCGATCTCCGCCGACGGCGCGGCAGGCCGCGAATACGCGCTGACGGCCGCCGTCAGTCAATGCATCACGTGCGACGCCGCGGCCCGATGTCGCGACTGGCTCGCGTCGGGAGGCCGTGAAGGCGTGGACGCGTTCTGCCCCAATTCCTCGATCCTGCGGCAATTGACCTGACAGGCGGATCGAGGGCGGACCCGGCCCGCCCGGGTTGCCTGTGCCGTCCGCGCGCCGCGCCCCACCAGATGGCTCTACCCGAACAGGAGGCTTGGTCATGACCCCGGTGATTGACGTCCATACCCACATGCTCAACCACGAGTGGATCAAGCTGCTCGAGAAGCACGGCGGACCGCGCTACACGCTGCGGACGGTTCCGGGCGGCCTGCGCGCGATCCACCTCGACGGCGCGCCCTTCATGACGCCGGTGCCGGAGATGTTCGACTGGGACCTGCGCATCAGGAACATGAACAAGGCGGGCATCGACGTGTCGGTGGTGTCGCTCACCTGCCCGAACTGCTACTGGGGCGGCGAGAAGGTGAGCCTGAAGGCCGCGCAGACCATGAACGACGAGATGGCGCGCGCGCGCAAGGGCTGGCCCGATCGCATCCAGTACTTCTGCTCGCTGCCCTGGCAGCACCCGAAGTCGGCGCTCGCCGAGCTCAAGCGCGCGCTCAGGGCGGGCGCCGCCGGGGTGATGGTGCTCGCCAACATCGCCGGCAAGCACCTCACCGATCCGGCGTTTGCGCCGGTCTGGCAGGCGATCGACGAGCGCAAGCTGCCGGTGCTGGTCCATCCCACCGCGCCGCCGGGGGTGCGCGAGATGGACATGACGCAGTTCCAGCTGACCGCGTCGATCGGCTTCACCTTCGACACCTCGCTCGCGGTGGCGCGCATGATCCACGACGGCTTCTTCGACCGCTACCCGCACCTCAAGATCATCGCCGGCCACGGCGGCGGCGCGCTGCCGTTCCTGATCGGCCGGCTCGACCAGTGCTTCGAGCACATTCCCGCGGCCCGGGTGAAGGTCTCCGAGCGCCCGAGCCTGTATGCGCGCCGCATCTGGGCCGACTCGGTGGTATTCACCGACGACGCCCTGGCGATGGCGGTGCGCGTGTTCGGCACCGACCGGGTGCTCTACGGCTCGGACTACCCGCACACGATCGGCGACCCGATCGGCTGCCTGGCGCGCGTCGACCGGCTGCCCGACGGGGTGCGCGAGCGCGTACGCGGCGCGAACGCCGAGCGCATCTTCGACTTCCGCTAGGGCGGCACGTCCTTACGCCCGCGGCGCGCCGTCGTAAGATGACACCGGGCGCGCCGCGGCGGCCGCAAGTTGACGTTAACGTAAACGTCAATTAGCCTCTGCGCTGGCTGGATGCGGGCGGTCCCTGCGCGCCGGCCGCGCGCCCGCCGGAGGCACCGATGACCGACCTGTCCGATACCCAGAAGCTGGCCTACAAGGCCAGGCACAAGATCCGCTTCGTCACCGCCGCGAGCCTGTTCGACGGGCACGACGCGTCGATCAACATCATGCGCCGCATCCTGCAGGCTTCCGGCGCCGAGGTGATCCATCTGGGCCACAACCGCTCGGTCGACGAGGTGGTGACCGCGGCGCTCGAGGAGGACGCGCAGGGCATCGCGGTGTCCTCCTACCAGGGCGGCCACATCGAGTATTTCAAGTACATGATCGACCTGCTGAAGGAGCGCGGCGCCGAGCACATCCGCGTGTTCGGCGGCGGCGGCGGGGTGATCGTGCCCGACGAGATCAAGGCCCTGCAGGACTACGGCATGGCGCGCGTCTACTCGCCCGAGGACGGGCAGAGGATGGGCCTGCAGGGCATGATCAACGACATGCTGGCGCGCTGCGACTTCGACCCGGCGCAGTACGCGCCGCGCGACCTCGAGGCGCTCGGGCGCGGCGACCGGCGCGCGCTCGCCCAGCTGATCACCGCGCTCGAGCTCGGCGCGGCCGACGCGCAGCTCAAACAAGCGATCCACGCCGCGGCCGCGGCGCATCGCGCGCCCGTGCTCGGCATCACCGGCACCGGCGGCGCCGGCAAGAGCTCGCTCACCGACGAGCTGGTGCGCCGCTTCCGGCTCGACCAGGACGACCGGCTCAGAATCGCGATCCTGGCGGTCGACCCGTCGCGCAGGAAGAGCGGCGGCGCGCTGCTCGGCGACCGCATCCGCATGAACGCGATCCACGGCCCGAACGTGTTCATGCGCTCGCTCGCCACGCGCGCCTCGGGCGCGGAGATCGCCGCCTGCCTGCCGGAGGCGATCGCGTGCTGCCGCGCCGCGGGCTACGACCTGGTGATCGTCGAGACCTCCGGCATCGGCCAGGGCGACGCCGCGATCGTGCCGCACGTCGACGCCACGCTGTACGTCATGACGCCGGAGTACGGCGCCGCCAGCCAGCTGGAGAAGATCGACATGCTCGACTTCGCCGACTTCGTGGCGATCAACAAGTTCGACCGCAAGGGGGCGGAGGACGCGCTGCGCGACGTCAGGAAGCAGGTGCAGCGCAACCGCGAGGCGTTCCAGGCCGTGCCGGAGGACATGCCGGTGTACGGCACCATCGCGGCGCGCTTCAACGACGACGGGGTCACGGCGCTTTACCAGGCGATCGTTGCGAAGCTCGCCGCAAAGGGCCTCGCGCTCGAGGCGGGTGCGCTACCGAAGGTCCAGGCGAAGGTCTCGTCGAGCGTGCACGTTGTGATACCTCCCCAGCGCCAGCGCTACCTGGCGGAGATCGCCGAATGCGTGCGCGGCTACCACCGGCACAGCGCCGGGCAGGCGCGGCTCGCTCGCGAGCGCCAGCAGCTGATCGCGGCGAAGGCGATGCTGCTCAAGGCGGGCAGGGAGGCGCGCGACCTCGATCCGCTGATCGACGAGAAGAATTCGGCGCTCGACGCGCGCGAGAAGAAGCTGATCGAGATGTGGCCCGACACGGTGAAGGCGTACGCGGGCGACGAATACGTGGTGAAGATCCGCGACCGCGAGATCCGCACCGCGCTCACCCACGCCTCGCTCTCGGGCACCCGGGTGCCGAAGGTGGCGCTGCCGAGGTTCGAGGACCACGGCGAGATCCTGCGCTGGCAGCTGCGCGAGAACGTGCCGGGATCGTTTCCCTTCACCGCGGGGGTGTTCGCTTTCAGGCGCGAGAACGAGGACCCGACGCGCATGTTCGCCGGCGAAGGCGACGCGTTGCGCACCAACAAGCGCTTCCACCTGCTGTCGCGGGACATGCCCGCCAAGCGCCTGTCGACCGCCTTCGACTCGGTGACGCTGTACGGCTTCGAGCCCGACGAGCGCCCCGACATCTACGGCAAGGTGGGCAATTCGGGGGTGTCGATCGCCACGCTCGAGGACATGAAGGTGCTGTACTCGGGCTTCGACCTGTGCGCCCCGAACACCTCGGTGTCGATGACCATCAACGGCCCGGCGCCGACCCTCCTGGCGATGTTCTTCAACACCGCGATCGACCAGCAGATCGAGAAGTTCGAGAAGGAAAACGGCCGCCAGCCGACCGAGGACGAGGCGGCGAAGATCCGCGCATGGACGCTCGCCACGGCGCGCGGCACGGTGCAGGCCGACATCCTGAAGGAGGACCAGGGGCAGAACACCTGCATCTTCTCGACCGAGTTCTCGCTCAAGGTGATGGGCGACATCCAGGAGTACTTCATCCACAACCAGGTGAGGAACTTCTACTCGGTGTCGATCTCCGGCTACCACATCGCCGAGGCGGGGGCCAACCCGATCAGCCAGCTCGCCTTCACGCTCGCCAACGGCTTCACCTTCGTCGAGGCCTACCTCGCGCGCGGCATGCGCATCGACGACTTCGCGCCCAACCTGAGCTTCTTCTTCAGCTACGGCATGGACCCGGAGTACGCGGTGCTCGGGCGCGTGGCGCGCCGCATCTGGGCAGTGGCGATGCGCGAGCGCTACGGCGCGAACGAGCGCAGCCAGAAGCTCAAGTACCACTCCCAGACCTCGGGGCGCTCGCTGCACGCGCAGGAGATCGCGTTCAACGACATCCGCACCACGCTGCAGGCGCTGATCGCGACCTACGACAACACCAACTCGCTGCACACCAACGCCTACGACGAGGCGATCACCACGCCGACCGAGGAGTCGGTGCGCCGCGCCATGGCGATCCAGCTGATCCTCAACAAGGAGTGGGGCCTGGCGAAGAACGAGAACCCGAACCAGGGCAGCTTCGTGATCGAGGAGCTCACCGACCTGGTGGAACAGGCGGTGCTCAAGGAGTTCGAGGCGATCGCGGCCCGCGGCGGGGTGCTGGGGGCGATGGAGACGGGCTACCAGCGCAGCAAGATCCAGGAGGAGTCGCTGTACTACGAGCAGCGCAAGCACGACGGCTCGTACCCGATCGTCGGCGTCAACACCTTCCGCAACCCGCACGGCGAGTCGATTCCCGCCAAGCTGGAGCTGATCCGCTCCACCGAGGCGGAAAAGCGCTCGCAGCTCAAGCGGCTGCGGGAATTCCACCGCAAGCACTCGAAGGCGGCGCCCGCGATGCTCGAGCGCCTCAGGCAGGCGGTGATCGCGGATCAGAACGTTTTCGCGGCGCTGATGGATGCGGTGCGCGTGTGCTCCCTCGGGCAGATCACGCAGGCGCTGTTCGAGGTCGGCGGCCAGTACCGGCGCAGCATGTAGCGCGGGCGGCCCCGGGCGGGGCGGAGACGAAGCGATGCGCAAGGAGTGGCACAACGGCCTGCCTGCGTTGGTCGCCGAGGGCGCCGAGGGCGCCGGGCGCTTTGCCGCCGGCAAGGGGCGGCACGGCGATGTCTGACGCCTACGAAAGCCGCTGTCGCCGCGCGGCGACGCGTGCGCGCAAACAACAGAATCACGCCGTATGTCAACCGGCGCGCCGCAGGATCGTTTACGCGTAGCATTTGTCTGAGATACTTCCGACACGCGTGCATCGGCGCTTCGATGCTGTCAAAAACGACAGGTGAGAGGATGAAAATCAAGAAGGTCGCAAATCTGGTCGCAGTCTCCATGGTGCTGGTGCTCGCCGCATGCGCGAGCCAGCAGGCGAAGCAGGCGCCGACTTCGGAGGCCACGCCCGCATCGACGCAACAACAGGGGGCGCAGAGCCAGGCGGTGGCGGGCCAGCCGGTGGCGATGAACCCGCTGAACGATCCGAACAACATCCTGTACAAGAAGAGCATCTACTACGCGTTCGACAAGTACAACATCCAGCCGCAGTACATGCCGATCGTCGGGGCGCACGCCGGCTACCTGAAGTCGCATCCCGAGGCGGCGGTGCGCATCGAGGGCAACTGCGACGAGCGCGGCAGCCGCGAGTACAACCTGGCGCTCGGCCAGCGGCGCGCCGACGGGGTGAAGAAGGCGATGGAGTTGCTGGGCGCATCCGACAAGCAGATCGAGACCGTCAGCTGGGGCTCCGAGAAGCCGAAAGCCACCGGGCACGACGCGGCCGCCTGGGCGCAGAACCGCCGCAGCGACATCATCTACACCCACGAGTAATCCCTGCTGCGGGCAGGTCCGCCGGGCGTCGGCCGCCCGCGGGCCGTCAGCCCTTGCCCGCGGCCGCGCCGCCCGAGAGCCCCAGCGCCTCGCGGCGGCGCGGCAGCTCCGCCATCACCGCGTCGCGCTCGGCGTCGGTCATTTCGCTCCAGCGCGCGATCTCGTCGAGCGTGCGGCCGCAGCCGACGCACACGCCGCGCGGCAGGCTCATGTGGCAGATGTCGACGCAGGGCGACCTGATCACGCTGCGCTCGCCCGCGCGACTTTGGCCGCGAGGGCCCTGCCTGCTTTGGAGGTCGATTCGCGCCCGAGCACGTCGCAGATCCACCGCCCGATCTCCACCATCCGCGCCAGGTCGACGCCGGTGTCGATGCCGAGCCCGGCGAGCATGTAGAGCACGTCCTCGGTGGCGACGTTGCCCGAGGCGCCGGCCGCATAGGGGCAGCCCCCCAGGCCGGCGACCGAGGAGTCGAAAGTCGCGACCCCGAGCTCGAGCGAGGCGTAGATGTTGGCGAGCGCCTGGCCGTAGGTGTCGTGGTAATGCCCGGCGAGGCGCTCGAGCGGCACGCGCCCGGCCACCGCCTCGAGCATCGCCTGCGTTTTGCGCGGCGTGCCTACGCCGATGGTGTCGCCGAGCGATACCTCGTAGCAGCCCATTTCGTAGAGCGCGCCGGCCACCGCGGCCACGCGGTGCGGCCTCACCTCGCCCTCGTACGGACAGCCGAGCGCACAGGACACGTAGCCGCGCAGCTTCATGCCGGCAGCGCGCGCGGCCTCCGCCACCGGGCGGAAGCGCTCCAGGCTCTCGGCGATCGAGCAGTTGATGTTCTTGCGCGAGAAGGCTTCGGAAGCCGCGCCGAAGATCGCCACCTCGGTGGCGCCCGCGGCCTGCGCCTCCTGGAAGCCCTTCAGGTTCGGCGTCAGCACCGGGTAGGATACGCCCGGCTTGCGGCGGATGCCCTCGAGCACCTCGGCGTGATCGGCCATCTGCGGGATCCACTTGGGCGACACGAAGGCGGTGGCCTCCACCGCGGCCAGGCCCGCGTCGGCGAGCCGCTCGATCAGCTCGATCTTCGCCCGCGTCGGCACTTCGGTCTTCTCGTTCTGCAGCCCGTCGCGCGGGCCCACCTCGACGATCCGGACCTTGTTCGGGAGCGGCGCCATGTGGCTATTGCCCTCCCGTCGGCGCGCTGCCTTCGAAGCTGATGAGCTCGACGCCCTCGCTCACCTGCTCGCCGGCGGCGAAGTGCACTTCCTTGACCACACCGTCGGCGGGCGCGGCGATCGTATGCTCCATCTTCATCGCCTCGAGGATCAGCAACGGCGTGCCCTTGGAGACCTTGGCGCCGGCCTCGACCAGCACCGCCATCACCTTGCCCGGCATCGGCGCGGTCAGCGTGCCGCTGCCGAGGTCCTCGTCCAGCCCCTCGAGCTCGCGGCGCAGCGTGAGCCTGTGGGCGCTGCCGCCGGTGAACACGTGCCAGTCGCCCCCGGCGCGCACGGCGCGCGCCTTGAAGGCGCAGCCGTCGAGCCTCACCAGCAGGCATCCGTCGGCAAGCTTCTCGCCCGCCAGCGCATGCTCGCGCTCGCCCACGCGCAGCCGGGTGCCCCCGGCGCGAAACTCCAGCGTGAGCGCATGCAGCGTCTCGCCCTCGGTGAACACGAAGCGGTGGTGCGAGTCCTGGTTCAGCCGCCAGCCGTCGACGCTGCGCCACGGCGAATGGGGGTCGCCCGAGGCGCGCGCGCGCTCGCGCGCCCCCTCCTCTTCGAGCAGCAGCTCGGCGAGCGCGACGGCGGCGAGCGCCTGCGCGGAAGCCGGCGTCGCCGGTGCGAACAGCTCCGCGCGGCAGCGCTCGATGAAGCCGGTGTCGAGCTCGGCGTCGGCAAACGCCCGGCTCGCCGCGAGCCGTCCGAGGAACGCGACGTTGGTCGCGACCCCGGCGATCTCCACCTCGGCGAGCGCGGCGCGCAGCCGCGCCAGTGCATTCGGGCGGTTTTCGCCCCACACGACCAGCTTGGCGATCATCGGGTCGTAGTACGGCGTGATGAGCGCGCCCGCCTCGACGCCGGTGTCGATGCGCACCGAACCCGATTCGCGCGGGAACGCCAGGTGCGCGAGGCGCCCGGTGGCGGGCAGGAAGTCGCGCTCCGGGTCCTCGGCATAGATGCGCGCCTCGATCGCGTGCCCGCTGATGTGCAGCGCCTCCTGCGGCAGCGGCAGCCGCTCGCCGGCGGCCACGCGCAACTGCCACTCGACCAGATCGAGCCCGGTGATCATCTCGGTCACCGGGTGCTCGACCTGCAGCCGGGTGTTCATCTCCATGAAGTAGAAGCGCCCGTCCTGCTGGGCGATGAACTCGACCGTGCCGGCGCCGACGTAGCCGATCGCCTTCGCGGCGGCGACCGCCGCGGCGCCCATGTCGCGGCGCCGGTCCTGCGTCATTCCCGGCGCGGGGGCCTCCTCGAGCACCTTCTGGTGGCGGCGCTGCACCGAGCAGTCGCGCTCGAACAGGTGCACCACCTCGCCGTGCGTATCGCCGAACACCTGGACCTCGATGTGCCGCGGGCGCTCGAGGTAGCGCTCGATCAGCACCCGCTCGTCGCCGAACGCCGAGCGCGCCTCGCGCCTGGCGGCTTCGAGCGCCGGCGCGAGCTCCACCGCCGAGCGCACCACGCGCATGCCCTTGCCGCCGCCGCCGGCCGACGGCTTGATCAGGACCGGAAAGCCGATGCGCGCGGCCTCCTTCGCGAGCAGCGCCGGTTCCTGGCTCGCACCGTGATAGCCCGGCACCAGCGGCACGCCGGTCTTTTCCATCAGCGTCTTGGCGGCCGACTTGTCGCCCATCGCCGCGATCGCCTCGGGCGTCGGGCCGATGAACACGAAGCCGGCATCGCGGCAGGCGCGCGCGAAGTTCGCGTTTTCCGCGAGGAAGCCGTAGCCGGGATGGATCGCCTCGGCACCGGACTCGCGCGCCGCGGCGAGGATCGCGCCGGCGTCGAGGTAGCTCTCTCTGGCACTCGGCGGTCCGATGCGGCGCGCCTCGTCGGCGAGCTTCACGTGGCGCGCATCGCGGTCGGCGTCGGAATAGACCGCCACCGTGCGAATGCCCAGGCGGCGCGCGGTCGAGATGACCCGGCAGGCGATCTCGCCCCGGTTGGCGATCAGGATCTTGCGGAACATTCCAGCCCGCTGCCTCGGCCTTGCGCTGCTCGACGATCGGGTCCCGGTCACGCTCACATCCTGAAGACGCCGAACCGGGTGTCCTCGAGCGGCGCGTTGAGCGAGGCCGAGATCGCGAGCCCGAGCAGCCGCCGCGTGTCCGCGGGATCGACCACGCCGTCGTCCCACAGCCGCGCGCTGGCGTAGTACGGGTGCCCCTGGCGCTCGTACTGCTCCCGGATCGGCTGGCGAAAGGCCTCCTCGTCCTCCCTGGACCAGCTGCCACCCTTGGCTTCGATGGCGTCGCGCCGCACCGTGGCGAGCACCGAGGCGGCCTGCTCGCCGCCCATGACGGAGATGCGCGCGTTCGGCCACATCCACAGGAAGCGCGGGCTGTAGGCGCGGCCGCACATGCCGTAGTTGCCGGCGCCGAACGAGCCGCCCAGGATGACGGTGAACTTGGGCACGCGCGCGGTGGCCACCGCGGTCACCATCTTGGCGCCGTCCCTGGCGATGCCGCCCGCCTCGTATTTCCTGCCCACCATGTAGCCGGTGATGTTCTGCAGGAAAAGCAGCGGGATGCCGCGCTGGCAGGCGAGCTCGATGAAGTGCGCCACCTTGAGCGAGGACTCGGAGAACAGGATCCCGTTGTTGGCGACGATCGCGACCGGGTAGCCGTGCAGGTGGGCAAATCCGGTCACCACGGTGGTGCCGTAGTTCTGCTTGAACTCGTCGAGCTCCGAGCCGTCCACCACGCGCGCGATCACCTCGCGCACGTCGTAGGGCTTGCGCACGTCGGCCGGGATCACGCCGTAGAGCTCCTCGGCCGGGTAGAGCGGCTCGCGCGGCTCGCGCAGCTGCAGGCCGACGCTCTTGCCGCGGTTGAGGTTCGCCACGATGCGGCGCGCGATGGCGAGCGCGTGCGCGTCGTTGAGCGCGTAGTGGTCGGCCACTCCGGACACGCGTGCGTGCACGTCGGCGCCGCCCAGCTCTTCCGGCGTCACCACCTCGCCGGTTGCCGCCTTGACCAGCGGCGGCCCGCCGAGAAAGATCGTGCCCTGGTTGCGCACGATGATCGACTCCTCCGACATCGCCGGCACGTAGGCGCCGCCCGCGGTGCACGAGCCCATCACCACCGCGATCTGCGGGATGCCGGCCGCGGACATGTTGGCCTGGTTGTAGAAGATGCGGCCGAAATGCTCGCGATCGGGGAACACCTCGTCCTGCGTCGGCAGGTTGGCGCCGCCGGAGTCGACGAGGTAGATGCAGGGCAGGCGGTTGTGCAGCGCGATTTCCTGCGCGCGCAGGTGCTTCTTCACCGTGAGCGGAAAGTAAGTGCCGCCCTTCACGGTGGCGTCGTTGGCGAGCACCACGCACTCGCGCCCGGACACGCGCCCGATCCCCGTGATGATGCCGGCGCCGGGCGCCTCGCCGCCGTACAGGCCGTAGGCGGCGAGCTGGCCGACCTCGAGGAAGGGCGAGCCCGGATCGAGCAGCGTGCTCACGCGCTCGCGCGGCAGGAGCTTGCCGCGCGCCACGTGCTTCTCGCGCGCGCGCTCGTCCCCGCCGAGGGCGATCGCCGCCACCTTGTCGCGCAGGTCGGCGACCAGCGCGCGCATGCGCTCGGCGTTGGCGCGGAACTCGGCCGCGCGCGGCTCGAGCTGGGATTTGATCGCCGGCACCGGCTTCAGCCTTGCGGCTTGTTCGGCCTTTCGCCCACCGGCAGGCCGGCCTTCTTCCACTCGCCGAAGCCGCCTTCCAGGTGGAACACGTTCTCCAGCCCCATCTCGCCGAGCGCCGCGGCGGCGAGCGTCGCGCGCCAGTCGGCGGCGCAGTACAGCACGTACGCCTTGCCGTCTTCGAACACCGGCTTGTAGTAGGGGCTCTCGGGATCGACCCAGAATTCGAGCATGCCGCGCGGGGCGTGGAATGCGCCCGGGATCATGCCGTCGCGCTCGAGCTCGCGCACGTCGCGGATATCGACGAACACCGTGTCGGGGTCGGCCAGCCGAGCCTGGGCGTCCCGGGGCGCGATGCCGCGCGTGCGCGCGGCCGCCTCGTCGAGCAGCCGCTTGATCCCTTTTTTCAGTTTCAGTGCCACTTCATCATCCTCCCGTTGCGAGTCTGTTGTCGAGCCGATCGGGCGCTATCCGGCGGCCAGCGTGCGCCCGATCAGCATGCGCTGGATGTCGTTCGCGCCCTCGTAGATCTTGCACACCCTTGCGTCGCGCCACAGCCGTTCGACCGGGAAGTCGGTGACGTAGCCGTAGCCGCCGTGGATCTGGATCGCGTCCGAGCAGACCTGCTCGGCCATCTCGGAGGCGAACAGCTTCGCCATCGAGGCTTCCTTCAGGCACGGCTGGCCGGCGTCGCGCAGCGCCGCGGCGTGCAGGGTGAGCTGGCGCGCGGCCTCGAGCTGGGTGGCCATGTCGGCCAGGCGGAAGCTGATCGCCTGGTGCTCGATCAGCAGCTGGCCGAAGCTCGAGCGCTGCTTGGCATAGTCGAGCGCCGCGCCCAGCGCCGCGCGCGCGATTCCCGCCGCCTGGGCGGCGATGTTGATGCGCCCCGACTCCAGGTTGGCGAGCGCGATGCGGTAGCCCAGGCCCTCGCCGGCGAGCAGGCCGGCCGCGGGGATCCTGCAGTTCTCGAGTACGATCTGCGCGGTGTCGTAGGCGCGCTGCCCGAGCTTGTCCTCGAGGCGCGCCACCGTCCAGCCGGGGGTCGCGGTCGGCACGACGAACGCGCTGATGCCCTTCTTGCCGGCCGCCTTGTCGGTGACCGCGAACACCACCGCAAGATCGGCATTCTTGCCCGAGGTGATGAACTGCTTGACCCCGTTCAGCACGTAGTGCGCGCCTTGCTTCTCGGCGCGGGTGACGATCGCGGAGGCGTCGGAGCCGACCTGCGGCTCGGTGAGCGCGAACGCGGCCAGCCGCTCGCCGCGCGCCAGCGGCTTGAGGTAGGCCTCCTTCTGGGCGGCGTCGCCGTAGCCGGCGAGGATGCCCGCGACCAGGTTGTTGACCGCGATCACCGTCGCGGCGCCGCCGTCGCCCGCGGCGACCTCCTCGATCACCAGCGCGAGCGCGCTCGAGTCGAGCCCCGCGCCGCCCCATTCCTCGGGCACGGCGACGCCGTACAGGCCCATCGCGCCCAGCCCGTCCAGGGCCTCGCGCGGGAACGTCTTGTCGCGATCCCATTGCCCGGCGTACGGCCACAGCCGTTCGCGCGCGTAGCGGTGCACGCTGTCGCGGATCATCTCGTGCTGCGCGGAAAGCGGCATGTCAGGCGGCTGGCAGGCGGACGTAGGTGACGGTGTGGTGGCTGTACAGCTTGCCCGCGCGGCTGTGGCACTCGGCCACCCCGTAGATGCTGCGCTTGCCGAGCTTGAGGATGCGCGCCGTGCAGCGCACCGGCTCGTTCCTCGCCGCCGCGAGGAACGCGGTGTTCAGCTCCGAGGTGAGCGCATCGTGCTCGATGCCGATCGCCGCCTTGACCGCCAGCCACATCGCGCAGTCCGCTGCCGCCATCAGCGCCGGGCCGTTGACGATGCCCCCCGGGCGCTCGAGCGTGCGCTTGAACGGCAGCTCGATGGTGCAGCCGAGCGGGCGCAGCGCGACGACGCAGAAGCCGTAAGGGCGCACGAAGCGCTCGCCGTCGAGCAGCGCCTGCAGCGCGCGCTTGGTGGCGGCGCGCTTCAAGCGCCTGCCTCGCCGGGCTTCAGCGCCACCAGCAGGAAGCGGTGCTCGCGCACCACGTTGACGTAACGGCGCACCGCGCGTTCGAGCGCCTCGCTGTCCAGCTCACCCGCCGCGGAGCGCGCCCGCCACGGCTCGTCGAGGACACGCTCGTGCTCCTCGACCTCGAAATTCACGCCGTGGATCAGCCCGAGCGGCGTGTTCGGCCCGCCGGCCGCAAGCGCTTCGCGGTTGAAGCGCTGACTGAACAGGCCCAGGGTGTCGAGCGTCACCGGGCGCACGTGGGTCGGGTCGCCGAGGAAATCGTCGTGGCGCGGGTCGGGCACGTTCACCTGGATGCGCGCGCCGCCGCGGCACACGCGCCACAGCTCCTTCATGACGCCGATGAACCCGGCGGGCGTGGCGCCCAGATGCTCGAGCACGTGGTTGAGCAGGACCTCGTCGACGCTGTCGTCGGACCAGGGCCAGGGGAAGCGCTCGAGGTCCACCACCTGGTCGGGCGCGAGCGAGGCCTCGCGGTCCACGTTCACCCAGCCCGCCATCCGGTTCGCGCCACAGCCGAGATTCAGCCTGAGCATGCGCGGGCGGGCGCGCTCAGATCAGCTCGATCGCCATGGCGGTCGCCTCGCCGCCGCCGATGCACAGGCTCGCCACGCCGCGCTTGCCGCCGTACTTCCGCAGCGCGCCGATCAGCGTCACCAGCAGGCGCGCGCCCGAGGCGCCGATCGGGTGGCCGAGCGCGCAGGCCCCGCCGTGCACGTTGACCTTCTCGTGCGGCAGCCCATGCTCCTGCATCGCCGCCATGGTGACCACCGCGAACGCCTCGTTGATCTCGAACAGGTCCACCTTGTCCGAGCTCCAGCCGGTGCGCTCGTAGAGTTTGCGGATCGCGCCCACCGGCGCGGTGGTGAACCAGCCGGGCTCCTGCGCGTGGGTCGCATGGCCCACCACCACCGCGAGCGGCGCCAGGCCGCGCCTTTCCGCCGTCGAGCGGCGCATCATCACCAGCGCCGCGGCGCCGTCGGAGATCGAGCTCGAGTTGGCCGCGGTGACCGTGCCGTCCTTGCGGAAGGCGGGCTTGAGCGCCGGGATCTTGTCGAGGTTCGCCTTGAACGGCTGCTCGTCGGTCTCGACGAACTTCTCCTCCTTGCCGGCCTTGATCGCCAGCGGCGTGATCTCCCAGGCGAACCAGCCCTGCTTGTTCGCCTTCTGCGCGCGCTGCAGCGAGGCGATGGCGAACGCGTCCTGCTGCTGGCGCGAGAACTGGTACTTCTGCGCGCAGTCCTCGGCGAAGCTGCCCATGAGGCGCCCCCCGCCTTTTTCATCTCTTGCGTAGGCGTCCTCCAGCCCGTCGTAGAACATGTGGTCGAGCACCTGCTGGTGCCCCATGCGGTAGCCGGCGCGCGCCTTCGGCATGAGGTAGGGCGCGTTGCTCATCGACTCCATGCCGCCGGCGAGCACCACCTCCATGCTGCCCGCGGTGAGCAGGTCGTGCGCCAGCATCGCCGCCTTCATGCCCGAGCCGCACATCTTGTTGACCGTGGTGCAGCCCGCGGCGAGCGGCAGGCCCGCGCCGAGCGAGGCCTGGCGCGCCGGCGCCTGGCCCTGGCCGGCGGGCAGCACGCAGCCCATGATCACTTCCTGCACGTCCTCGGGCTTCACCCTGGCGCGCTCGACCGCGGCGCGGATCGCGGCGGCGCCCAGCTCGGGCGCGGCGAAGCCCTTCAGCTCGCCCTGGAAGCCGCCCATCGGCGTGCGGGCGGCGGACACGATGACGATCGGATCGCTTGCCATGATGACCTCCTGTCTAGCGTGAAGCGAATTCGGGGACGCGCGCCGGCGCGAGGCGCGCGACCGCCCTGTGATAGGTCGCGGCCAGCGCGTCCGGGGACTCCACCGTGACCTCGAGGTCGCGCAGCAGGCCGTCCTCCACGCCGTACACCCAGCCGTGCACGGCGAGCGGCTGGCTGCGCCGCCAGGCTTCCTCGAGCACGCTGCTGCGGCACACGTTGGCGACCTGCTCGGCGACGTTCAGCTCGCACAGCAGGTCGTGGCGGCGCTGCGCGTCGGGCAGGGCGTCGATGCGCGCGCCGTGGCGCGCGTAGACGTCCTCGATGTGGCGCAGCCAGTTGCGGGAGAGGCCGCTGCCTTCGCCGGTGAGCGCGCAGCGCACGCCGCTGCAGCCGTAGTGCCCGCACACGATGATGTGGCGCACCTTCAGCACCTCGACCGCGAACTCGATCACCGACAGGCAGTTGAGGTCGGTGTGCACGACCACGTTGCCGACGTT
This sequence comes from uncultured Pseudomonadota bacterium, assembly GCA_963817785.1. Classification (GTDB taxonomy): domain Bacteria; phylum Pseudomonadota; class Gammaproteobacteria; order Burkholderiales; family SG8-39; genus JAKALD01. Next base: position 132,640 of record CAWFPL010000001.1, read on the forward strand.
GCGATGCACGAACAGGTCGCCGGGCAATAGATCGACGATGGTGTTGGCCGGCACGCGGCTGTCGGAGCAGCCGATCCACAGATACCGGGGCGACTGCTGCGCCGCGAGCTTGCGGAAGAACTCCGGATCCACCGCCTTGGTGCGCTCGACCCAGCGCCGGTTGTTGGCGAACAGCTGTGGCAGGCTTTTCATGCGCTCTCCGCGAACAGCTCGCGCCCGATCAGCCAGCGCCGGATCTCGCTCGTGCCGGCGCCGATCTCGTAGAGCTTGGCGTCGCGCCACAGCCGCCCGGTGGGCGTTTCGTTGATGTAGCCCATGCCGCCGAGCGCCTGGATCGCTTCGCCCGCCATCCAGGTCGCCTTCTCGGCGGCGTACAGGATCGCGCCGGCGGCGTCCTTGCGCGTGGTCTCGCCGCGGTCGAGCGCTTGGCCGACCGCGTACACGTAGGCGCGGCAGGCCGAGAACGTGACGTACATGTCGGCGAGCTTGCCCTGCATGAGCTGGAACTCGCCGATCGGCTGGCCGAACTGCCTGCGCTCGTGCACGTAGGGCAGCACGACGTCGAGGCACGCGGCCATCACGCCGAGCGGCCCGCCGGCGAGCACCGCGCGCTCGTAGTCGAGGCCGCTCATCAGCACGTTCACCCCGCCGCCCTCGCGCCCGAGCAGGTTCTCGGCGGGCACCTCGCAGTCGCGGAACACCAGCTCGCAGGTGTTGGAGCCGCGCATGCCGAGCTTGTCGAGCTTCTGCGCGGTGGAGAATCCCTTCATGCCCTTCTCGATGAGGAACGCGGTGATGCCGCGCGGGCCGGCCTGGGCGTCGCTCTTCGCGTACACCACCAGCACGTCGGCGTCCGGGCCGTTGGTGATCCACATCTTGTTGCCGTTGAGCACGTAGGTCTCGCCGCGGCCGCTTGTTACTCTCTGCGCGCGCAGGCGCATGCCGACCACGTCCGATCCCGCGCCGGGCTCGCTCATCGCCAGCGCCCCGACGTGCTCGCCCGAGACGAGCTTCGGCAGGTAGCGCCGCTTCTGCGCCTCGCTGCCGTTCCTGCGGATCTGGTTCACGCACAGGTTGGAGTGCGCGCCGTAGGACAGCCCGACCGCGGCCGAGGCGCGGCTGATCTCCTCCATCGCCACGATGTGCGCGACATAGCCCATGGCGGTGCCGCCGTACTCCTCCTCGACCGTGACGCCGAGCAGGCCGAGGGCGCCGAGCTTGCGCCACAGGTCCGCCGGAAACTCGTTGTCGCGGTCGATGTCGGCCGCGCGCGGCGCGATCTCCCTGGCGGCGAAGTCGCGCACGCTCGCGCGCAGCATCGAGATGGTCTCGCCGTGCTCGAAGCGCAGGAACGGGAATTCCATGGGCGGCTCGCGGTGCGGGGGGGCGGAAACTCTACTTAACGTTTACGTAAACGTCAACCACGCCAGGCTCAGCCTTTGCGCCCGCCGCGCGCGGCGCGCCGGGCGGACTTGGACGCCGCGGCCGCCTGCTCGGCGAGGAGGCGCCGGCAGCGCTTCTCGAAGCTGGCGATCTCCGAGAGCTGCGCCTCGATGTCCTGGCGCTGCTGCTCGAGGCTGTGCTTGTGCTGCGCGAGCACCGCCAGGAAGCGCTCCAGCTGCGGGCGCTCGTCCCGCCCGGTGTCGTACATGTCGACGATCTCGCGGATCTCGGACAGCGTCAGCCCCAGGCGCTTGCCGCGCAGCGTGAGCTTGAGCCGCGTGCGGTCGCGCAGCGTGTAGATGCGCCGCTGCCCCTCGCGCCGCGGCGCGAGCAGGCCGAGGTCCTCGTAGAAGCGGATCGCGCGCGGGGTGACGTCGAACTCGCGCGCCAGATCGCCGATCGCGTACTCGGCGCGCTCCGCGCCGGGCGCGGCTTCCGCGCGCACGGGCGGCGCCTTGGAACGCGGCGCGGAAGGGGAATCGGCGGTCATCTGAAGAGTTCCTGCGCGGGTTGCCCGGCTGCGACGATGCGGCCATAATGGTCCGCAACCGGCTCGGCCGGGACGCGGTGCGCACGCCAGCGGATTCTAGCCCAAGCCGTGCGCCGCGGGCCGCAAGCCGCAAGCCGTCCGCCACCGCCATGCGCCGCGCCACCCCGCTCGAGTTTCCGTTTCCGTCGGCGCCCGCGCCGGGCAGCGTCACGCAGGTCGCGCCGGGCGTGCTGTGGCTGCGCATGCCGCTGCCGTTCCAGCTCGACCACATCAACCTGTGGCTGCTGCGCGACGACGAGGGCTGGACCATCGTCGACAGCGGCATCGGCAACGAGGCGACGCGGGCGCTGTGGCAGCAGGTCTTCGCCAGCGCGTTCGGCGGCCTGCCGGTGCGCGGCCTGATCGTCACCCACTACCACCCCGATCACGCCGGCAACGCGGCCTGGCTGTGCCAGCGCTTCGGCGCCGAGCTGTGGATGACCCAGGGCGAATACCTAACCGCGCACGCGGTGCGCGCCGCCGGCGCCGGCTATACCACCGACGCGGTGCTCGCGGTGTTCCGCAGGAACGGCCTGGACGAGGCGCATTTCGCCCGCATGTCCACGCGCGGCAACCAGTACCGCGAGCTGGTGCCGGAATTCCCGCTTTCGTACCGCCGCATCCTGGACGGCGACGACATGATCGTGAACGGGCGGCGCTGGCGGGTGATCGTCGGCTACGGCCACGCCCCCGAGCACGCCTCGCTGTACTGCGAGGAGCTGAAGCTGCTGATCGCGGGCGACATGCTGCTGTCGACCATCTCGACCAACGTGAGCGTGTGGTCGATCGATCCCGAGGGCGACCCGCTCAAGCTGTTCCTCGATTCGATCCGGCGCTACCGCGAGCTGCCCCCGGACATCCTGGTGCTGCCCTCGCACGGGCTGCCGTTTCGCGGCGCGCACGAGCGGGTGGCCGAGCTCGAGTCGCATCACGCGGCGCACTTCGCGGAGCTGGTGCAGGCCTGCGAGGCGGGCGGGCGCAGCGCGCTCGACGTGATCCCGGTGCTGTTCCGGCGCAAGCTCGATGCGCACCAGATGTTTTTCGCCATGGGCGAGGCGATCGCACACCTGCACTACCTGTATTACGCGGGGCGCATGACGCGCGCGACCGGCGCCGACGGCGTGGTGCGCTACGCCTCCGCCGGCAAGCCGGCGCGGGCGCTCGAGTAGCGAGGGGCGATGGCCCGCCGCAACGCCGACGCCAGCCCGGAGCAGCTCGCCAGGGTCTACCGCGACGTCGCCGAGCGCGCCGCCAAGCTGCTCGGGGAGTTCGCCACCCAGCACCCGCGCTTCGCGGCGCTGGGCGACGAGCTGGGCCTCGCCAAGGCCTACATGGACCTCTACGGGCGCATGCTCGCCAACCCCATGGCGCTCGCCGCGAGCTCGGTGAACATGTGGCTCGACTACGCGCGGCTGTGGCAGTCGAGCTGGACCAGGCTGCTCGGCGGGCAGGCGCAGCCGGTCGCCGCCCCCGCCAGGGGCGATGCGCGCTTCAAGGACGACGACTGGTCGGACAACTTCGTCTTCGACCTGGTCAAGCAGTCCTACCTGATCGCCGCGCGCCACATCCAGCACGCGGTCGCCGGCGTCGAAGGCCTGCCGGAGGAGTCGCAGAAGAAGGTGGCCTTCTTCACCCGCCAGTACGTGGACGCGCTGGCGCCCTCGAACTTCGTGCTCACCAACCCGCAGGTGCTGCGCGAGACGCTCGCCAGCGGCGGCCAGAACCTGGTGCGCGGGCTGAACAACCTGCTCGCCGACATCGAGAAGGGCGAGGGCCGGCTGCGCATCAGCATGACCGACGAGAGCGCGTTCGAGATCGGGCGCAACGTCGCCACGACGCCGGGCAAGGTCGTGTACCAGACCGACCTGATGCAGCTGATCCAGTACCAGCCCACGACGCCCGAGGTGTACCGGCGCCCGCTGCTCATCATGCCGCCGTGGATCAACAAGTACTACATTCTCGACCTGCGCGAGAGCAACTCGTTCATCAGGTGGGCGCTCGATCAGGGCCACACGGTGTTCGTGATTTCCTGGGTGAACCCGGACCGGCGCCTGGCCGACAAGGGCTTCGACGACTACCTGCTCGAGGGCGCGCTCGCCGCGCTCGACGCGGTCGAGCGGGCCAGCGGCGAGCGCAAGCTCGATGTCATCGGCTACTGCCTGGGCGGGACGCTGCTCGGCGCCGCCCTGGCGTATCTGCGCGCGAAAGGCGAGGACCGCGTCGGCTGCGCCACGTTCTTCGTCAGCCTGCTCGATTTCTCGCAGCCCGGCGAGCTCGGCGTGTTCATCGACGAAGACCAGGTGCAGAGCCTGGAGAAGAAGATGAACGAGCGCGGCTATCTCGAGGGCTCGGAGATGGCCACGACCTTCAACCTGCTGCGCGCGAACGACCTCATCTGGTCGTTCGTCATCAACAACTACCTGCTCGGCAAGGAGCCGTTTCCGTTCGACCTGCTGTACTGGAACTCCGATTCCACGCGCATGCCGGCGAAGATGCACAGCTTCTACCTGCGCAACATGTACATGAAGAACCTGCTCGGCGTGCCGGGCGGGATCTCGCTCGGCGGCGTGCCGATCGACCTCTCGAAGGTGACCCTGCCGGCGTACTTCGTGTCCGCGGTCGAGGACCACATCGCGCCTTGGAAGACCACCTATCGCGGGGCGCGCTACCTCGGCGGGCCGGTGCGCTTCACGCTCGCCGGCTCCGGCCACATCGCCGGCATCGTCAATCCGCCCGGCGCGCGGAAGTACCACTACTGGACGAATGGGGTGCTGCCCGAGTCGCCCGAAGCGTGGTTCGAGAGCGCCACGCAGCGGCCGGGCTCGTGGTGGGAGGACTGGCAGGCGTGGATCGACGCGCAGAACGCGGGCGAGCCGAAGGTGCCCGCGCGCGTGCCGGGGGACGGCGCGCTGCCGGTGCTCGAGGACGCTCCGGGCAGCTACGCGCGGCTGCGGCTGGAGGCAAAAGGCGGCGGCGCGGAGACCCGCTGACCGAGATGCGCGTCAAGCCGCGTCCTTCAGGGCGGGGAAGGAAAGCGCGGAGGCGGTAGGCGTGCTTTGAGCCGGTTAGTCTGGCGTGTGCTGCTGTTCGATGTACTGGCGCACGATGCTGATGGGAGCGCCGCCGCACGAAACGGCGAAGTAGGACGGCGACCACAGCACGCCTTTCCAGTACCGCTTGCGGATGTCGGGACGCTGCTTGCGCAGCAGACGGCTGGAGACGCCCTTGAGACTGTTCACGAGCGAAGAGATACAGACCTTGGGTGGGTACTCCACCAGCAGGTGCACATGGTCGTCCTCGCCGTCCATCTCGAGCAGTGTGGACTCGAAGTCCGCGCAGACGCTGGCGAAGATGCCGCGCAGGGCATCGATGGCCGGGCCATCGAATACCCGGCGGCGATACTTTGCCACGAAGACCAAGTGGACGTGCATCTTGAAAACACAGTGTCTTCCGTGCCGAATGTCGTTGTCGTCGCTCATAGGCCAAGAGTATCATGAGGCCATGCAGCGTCTCCAAGCCTTCAAGTACGAACTGATGCCGACCGGTGAGCAGCAGCGCGACATGCGCCGCTTCGCGGGGTCGTGCCGGTTCGTGTACAACAAGGCGCTGGCGATGCAGAAGGAACGCTACGAGCGCGGCGAGAAGAAGCTCGGCTACGCTGGGCTGTGCAAGGGGAGATTACGCAGTGGCGCTCTGGTTCAGAGACGCCCTGGCTGGCCGATGCGCCGATCCATCCGTTGCAGCAGGCGTTGAAGGACCTGGAGCGGGCCTATGGCAACTTCTTCGCCAAGCGCGCGGCCTTCCCGAAGTTCAAGAAGCGCGGCCAGCGCGAGAGCTTCCGTTACCCCGATCCGAAGCAGATCAAGCTGGATCAGGGGAACAGCCGCATCTTCCTGCCCAAGCTCGGATGGCTGCGCTATCGCAACAGCCGGGACGTGCTGGGTGAGGTGCGCAACGTCACGGTCAGCTTGGTCGGCGGCAAGTGGTTCGTGAGTATCCAAACCGAGCGCGAGGCCGCGCCTCCGGTGCCGCAGGCCAGCAGCGCCGTCGGCATCGACGTGGGCGTAGCCCGCTTCGCCACGTTCAGCGACGGCACGTTCCTCGCGCCGCTGGACAGCTTCAAGAAACACGAGGCCCGATTGCGCCGCTACCAGCGGGCCATGAGCCGCAAGGTCAAGTTCAGCAACAACTGGAAGAAGGCGAAAGCCCGCCTCCAGGGCATTCACGCCCGCATCGGCAACGCCCGCCGCGACTACCTGCACAAGGCCACGACCACGATCAGCCAAAACCACGCGATGGTGGCAATCGAGGACTTGCAGGTACGGAACATGTCCCGGTCGGCGGCGGGCACGGTCGATGAGCCAGGCAGAAACGTTCGGGCCAAGTCCGGCCTGAACAAGTCGATCCTCGATCAGGGCTGGTTCGAGTTCCGCCGCCAGTTGGAATACAAGCTGGCGTGGAGCGGTGGATGGCTGATCGCCGTGCCGCCGCAGCACACAAGCCGCACGTGTCCGGATTGTGGCTGCGTGAGCGCGGACAACCGGCCCACGCAGGCGCAATTCCGCTGCGTCGAATGCGGCTTCGAGGACAACGCCGATGTCGTCGGCGCGATCAACATTCTGGCGCGGGGACACCGCGTTGCAGCCTGTGGAGAGGTAGCGCAGTTGGGCTCCTCCGTGAAACAGGAACCCACCGAAGCGATCTGAGATGTGCATCATCGTTTCAGACACCGTAGGAATCTCCGGCCTTTAGGCCGGGGAGGATGTCAACGTTGACCGAGATGCGCGTCAAGCCCCGTCCTTCAGGGCGGGGAAGGAAAGCGCGGACGCCGTAGGCGTGCTTTGAGCCGGTTAGTCTGGCGTGTGCTGCTGTTCGATGTACTGGCGCACGATGCTGATGGGAGCGCCGCCGCACGAAACGGCGAAGTAGGACGGCGACCACAGCACGCCTTTCCAGTACCGCTTGCGGATGTCGGGACGCTGCTTGCGCAGCAGACGGCTGGAGACGCCCTTGAGACTGTTCACGAGCGAAGAGATAGAGACCTTGGGTGGGTACTCCACCAGCAGGTGCACATGGTCGTCCTCGCCGTCCATCTCGAGCAGTGTGGACTCGAAGTCCGCGCAGACGCTGGCGAAGATGCCGCGCAGGGCATCGATGGCCGGGCCATCGAATACCCGGCGGCGATACTTTGCCACGAAGACCAAGTGGACGTGCATCTTGAAAACACAGTGTCTTCCGTGGCGAATGTCGTTGTCGTCGCTCATAGGCCAAGAGTATCATGAGGCCATGCAGCGTCTCCAAGCCTTCAAGTACGAACTGATGCCGACCGGTGAGCAGCAGCGCGACATGCGCCGCTTCGCGGGGTCGTGCCGGTTCGTGTACAACAAGGCGCTGGCGATGCAGAAGGAACGCTACGAGCGCGGCGAGAAGAAGCTCGGCTACGCTGGGCTGTGCAAGGAGATTACGCAGTGGCGCTCTGGTTCAGAGACGCCCTGGCTGGCCGATGCGCCGATCCATCCGTTGCAGCAGGCGTTGAAGGACCTGGAGCGGGCCTATGGCAACTTCTTCGCCAAGCGCGCGGCCTTCCCGAAGTTCAAGAAGCGCGGCCAGCGCGAGAGCTTCCGTTACCCCGATCCGAAGCAGATCAAGCTGGATCAGGGGAACAGCCGCATCTTCCTGCCCAAGCTCGGATGGCTGCGCTATCGCAACAGCCGGGACGTGCTGGGTGAGGTGCGCAACGTCACGGTGAGCTTGGTCGGCGGCAAGTGGTTCGTGAGTATCCAGACCGAGCGCGAGGCCGCGCCTCCGGTGCCGCAGGCCAGCAGCGCCGTCGGCATCGACGTGGGCGTAGCCCGCTTCGCCACGTTCAGCGACGGCACGTTCCTCGCGCCGCTGGACAGCTTCAAGAAACACGAGGCCCGATTGCGCCGCTACCAGCGGGCCATGAGCCGCAAGGTCAAGTTCAGCAACAACTGGAAGAAGGCGAAAGCCCGCCTCCAGGGCATTCACGCCCGCATCGGCAACGCCCGCCGCGACTACCTGCACAAGGCCACGACCACGATCAGCCAAAACCACGCGATGGTGGCAATCGAGGACTTGCAGGTACGGAACATGTCCCGGTCGGCGGCGGGCACGGTCGATGAGCCAGGCAGAAACGTTCGGGCCAAGTCCGGCCTGAACAAGTCGATCCTCGATCAGGGCTGGTTCGAGTTCCGCCGCCAGTTGGAATACAAGCTGGCGTGGAGCGGTGGATGGCTGATCGCCGTGCCGCCGCAGCACACAAGCCGCACGTGTCCGGATTGTGGCTGCGTGAGCGCGGACAACCGGCCCACGCAGGCGCAATTCCGCTGCGTCGAATGCGGCTTCGAGGACAACGCCGATGTCGTCGGCGCGATCAACATTCTGGCGCGGGGACACCGCGTTGCAGCCTGTGGAGAGGTAGCGCAGTTGGGCTCCTCCGTGAAACAGGAACCCACCGAAGCGATCTGAGATGTGCATCATCGTTTCAGACACCGTAGGAATCTCCGGCCTTTAGGCCGGGGAGGATG
>CAWFPL010000002.1:0-1547672 GCA_963817785.1 uncultured Pseudomonadota bacterium
GATCGTTTTAAGGCTCAGCTGCGGCACCAGGCGCAAAGTGCGCTCGACCGCCGGCATCGCGCCAAACGCCTTCTGGTGACAATGGCCATGCAACAGTGCCTCGCCGGCAAGCGGCTTGAGCTTGAGCGCCAGCCACCCGGCGTCCGCTTCGCGCGCCAGGAACTCCTCGAACAGCAGCGCCTGGCGCCCGAGCGCCTGCGTCTCCGGCCCCGGAAGAAGGGCGTGGTACTCGTCCTTGAGCGTGAACAGACACGAAGGCTCGAGCCCCAGGACCGGCGTGCGGCGCTCGACGTAGGGCCCGAGGGCGGCGATCACGCGCTGCGCTTCGAGCCTCGCCTGCTCGAGCAGGCCGGCAGCGAGAAAGGTCCGCCCGCAGCACAGCGGCCGCTCGCCGTCCCGCGGCGGCGTGGCCACGTGCACGCGGTAGCCGGCGGCCTGCAGCACGCGAATCGCGGCGCGCGCGTTTTCGGGCTCGAAGTAGCGGTTGAAGGTATCGACGAAGAGCACCACCTCGCGCCGGCCCGAGAGCGTGCGCACGCGGTCCACGAAACGGTCGTGGCGCCATTTGGGCAGCTGGCGCTGGTCCGTGATTCCGGCGATGCGCGCCCACCCTGGGAGCGACTGCAGCAGGTTGGCGAGCGGCGCGAGACGCGCGGCGAGCGGTGCGTAGTGGGGCAGGTAGGCGACCAGCCGCTCGCGCAGCGCCGGAGCGTGGCGCTTGCGGTACTGCGCCAGGAATTCGATCTTCATGCGCGCCATGTCGACGCCGGTCGGGCACTCGCGCTTGCAGCCCTTGCACGACACGCACAGATCGAGCGCGTCTTTCACCGCGGCCGAGGTGAAAGTGTTCGTACCGAGCTGGCCTGACAGCGCCAGCCGCAACGTGTTGGCACGGCCGCGGGTGACGTGCCGCTCGTCGCCCGTCACCCGGAACGAGGGGCACATGGTGCCGGCGTCGAACTTGCGGCAGTGGCCGTTGTTGTTGCACATCTCGACCGCTTTGGCGAAGCCGGCGCCGCGCTCTTGCGGTGCGACCTCCCAGTCGGACCAGTCGAGCACTGCCTCGGGCAAGGCGGCCGCATAGCCCGGCATGAAGCGCAACAGCGAGCGGTCGTCCATCCTGGGCGGGGCCACGATCTTGCCCGGGTTCATCAGACCCTTCGGGTCGAGCCAGGACTTCACCTCGGCGAGCGCGGCCGTGAGCCGCGGGCCGAGAAACGGCGCGATCCACTCCGAGCGCACCAGCCCGTCGCCGTGCTCGCCGGAGTAGGCGCCCTTGAACTGCCTGACCAGCGCGCTCGCCTCCTCGGCAATGGCGCGCATTTTCACCGCACCGTCGCGTCGCATGTCGAGCACCGGGCGCACGTGCAGGCAGCCCACCGAGGCGTGCGCGTACCAGGTGCCGCGAGTGCCGTGCCTGGCGAACACCTGGGTCAGCCGCTCGGTGTACTCGGCCAGATGCTCGAGCGGCACCGCGCAGTCCTCGATGAACGACACCGGCTTGCCGTCGCCCTTCATCGACATCATGATGTTGAGGCCGGCCTTGCGCACCTCCCAAACGTCCCTCTGCAGCCGCGCGTCGGTCACCTCCACCACGCTGCCCGGCAGCCCCAGGTCCCCCATCAGCTCGACGAGACGCCCGAGCTGCGCCGCCTGCGCGGCGCGATCCTCGCCCGAGAACTCCACCAGCAAAATCGCGTCGGGCTCGCCGCGCAGAAACTGCGCGACGGTCTTTGCGAACGCGGCGTTGCCGCGCGCCAGCTCGATCATGGTGCGGTCGACCAGCTCGACGGCGGAGGGCCCGAGCCTGACGATGTGCCGGGCGCAGTCCATGGCGGCGTAGAAGCGCGGGAAGTGGACCACGCCGAGTGCGCGCGCCGCCGGCAGCGGGGCGAGCTTGAGCTCGAGCCGCTCGAAGAACGCGAGAGTGCCCTCCGAGCCGACCAGAAGGTGGGCGGCGTTGGCGTGCGGCGGGCCGAGGTGGTCGAGGTTGTAGCCCGCCACGCGGCGCAGCAGCTTGGGAAGGCGTGCCGCGAGTTCTTCCTTCTCGCGCTCGTAGAGCGCGCGCAGCTTCGCCAGCAGCGCGACGTAGGCCGGCGGGCCGGCTCGCTCGTCGAGCACCTCCGGGATCGGGCCGAAGCGCCAGCGCTCGCCGTTTGCGAGCAGCGCGTCGATCGCGCTCACGTTGTGCACCATGTTGCCGTAGGCGATCGAGCGCGAGCCGCAGGAGTTGTTGCCCGCCATGCCGCCCAGCGTCGCCTGGGCGCCGGTGGAGACGTCGACCGGATACCACAGGCCATGCGGGCGCAGGCGGGCGTTGAGCCGATCGAGCACGATCCCGGGCTGCACCAGCGCGCGGCGCCGCTCGGCATCGACTTCGAGCAGGCCGTTGAGATGTTTCGAGTGGTCGATGACCAGCGCCGCGCCGACCGTCTGGCCGCACTGCGATGAGCCGGCGCCGCGCGGCAGGATCGGCACGCCCGCGTCGGCAGCGACCGCCACAGCGACGCGGGCCGCCTCTTCGCTGCGCGGCACCACCACGCCGATCGGCTCGATCTGATAGATGGACGCGTCGGTCGAGTAGCGGCCGCGGCTCGCGGCATCGAACAGCACCTCGCCGTCGACTTCGCGCGCGAGGCGCGCCGCAAGCGCGCTGTCTCCCGGCCGCGTCCGGGCAGGCGGAATCGGGTCGGCGTGAGCTCGGGCCCCCGCCAGCGGGGCGTTCATGTCATGCGGCCGCGCGCGAGCCGTGCGCGGCGAGAACGCTCGCCAGCTTGCCCGCCAGGTGATCGCGCAACAGCTGCTTCAGGCGCTCCGCGTCGCGCGCCGCGAGCGCGGCGAGAATTTCCTCGTGCTCGGCGACCGCCGCGTTCCAGCGCTCCTTGGACAGGTTCGCCATGTAGCGCGCGCGGCGCACGTTGGTGTTGAGCTGGCGGTAGGTGTGCAGCAGCACCGCGTTGCCCGCGGCCTCGACCAGCTTGAGGTGGATCTGCTGGTTGTACTTGAAGTACGCGGCGAGGTCGCCGCGCGCGTGGTGCGCGAGCATCTCGTAGTGCAGCGCGCGGATTTCGCTGATCTGCGCGTCGCTCGCGTTGCGGCAAGCGAGCTCGCCGCCCAGACTTTCCAGCGCCCCCATCACCGCCAGGGTTTCGGCCAGCCGTTCGGGCTGAATGCTGGCCACGATCGCGCCGCGGTTGGGCAGCAACTCGACCAGCCCCTCGTTGGCGAGCAGCTTGATCGCCTCGCGCAGCGGGGTGCGCGAGATGCCGAAGCGCCCGCACAGCACGCGCTCGTTCAGGCGCGCCCCGGGCGCGAGCGTCCCCTGCACGATCAGGTCGCGCAGCTGGTCGACCACTTCCTCGTGCAGCGGCCGGCGGCCGATGCGAGCGCTGGCGAGCGTTTCGACTGAGCCCATTGCCTAAGCCATATTTTGCATGCAGAATACAAAAAATGTCCGGCCACCGCAAGGTCTTCCCAGGTTGCTGCGCGGCATAAGGCATTTTGCATGCAAAATTGACGAAGGAGGCGCTTATGACGAGACGCGCTGGCCGACACTTCCTGCAGATTCCGGGGCCCACCAACGTCCCCGATCGGGTGCTGCGCGCGATCGATTCGCCGACCATCGACCACCGCGGCCCCGAGTTCGCCGAACTCGGCAAGGCGGTACTCGCGGGCATGAAGCAGGTGTTCAAGACCGCTACGGCCGAGGTCGTGATCTATCCCGCCTCCGGAACCGGCGCTTGGGAGGCAGCGCTCGCGAACACCCTTTCGGCCGGCGACCGGGTGCTGATGTGCGAAACCGGCCAGTTCGCAGCCCTGTGGCAGAAGCTCGCCACGCGCCTTGGCCTGCAGACCGAGGTCATTTCCGGCGACTGGCGCAGCGGCGCCGACCCGGCCGCGATCGCGGAGCGCTTGCGCGACGACCCGGAACACCGGATTAAGGCGGTGTGCGTGGTGCACAACGAAACCTCCACCGGCGTCACTTCGCGCATCGCCGAAGTGCGCAAGGCGATCGACGCCACCGGGCACCCCGCGCTGTTCATGGTCGACACCATCTCCTCGCTTGCCTCGATCGACTACCGCCACGACGAGTGGAGCGTCGACGTGACGGTGGCCGGCTCGCAGAAGGGCTTGATGCTGCCGCCGGGGCTCTCGTTCAACGCGATCTCGCCCAAAGCGCTCGCCGCCTCGAAGGCGGCGAGGCTGCCACGCAGCTACTGGGCCTGGGACGAGATGCTCGCCAGCGGCAAGGCCGGCTACTTCCCCTACACGCCCGCGACCAATCTGCTCTATGGGCTGCGCGAGGCGCTCAAGATGCTGCTGGAGGAAGAGGGGCTCGAGCAGGTTTTCGCACGCCATCGCCGTCACGCCGAGGCAACTCGGCGCGCAGTGCGCGCCTGGGGCCTGGAAGTGCTGGCAAAGAACCCGGCCGAGTATTCCGCCTCGCTCACCGCGGTGCTGCTGCCGGCGGGCCACGATGCCGACCGCGCGCGCAAGCTGATCCTCGAGCACTTCGATCTGTCGCTCGGCACGGGGCTCGGCAAGCTCGCCGGCAAGGTATTCCGCATCGGGCACTTGGGGGACTTCAACGATCTGATGCTGATGGGCACGCTGGCAGGCGTCGAGATGGGCCTCGCGCTCGCCGGGGTGCCGATCAGGAAGGAAGGCGTGCAGCAGGCGATGGCGTATCTCACCGAATGTCGCGCGAGCGGCGCGCAGGAGCGCGCCGCGGCCTGATTTCCGCGACCGGAGCATACGCTCCGCACTCACGAGACCGCGGATTCATCCATGAACGACGTGTTGTCGGTCCCGCTCGCCCAACGCCGCGGGGGTGTGCGTGTTTGAGCGCCTGCGCAAGGCGCGCCAGCGCGCCCGCGAGAACTCGGCGGTGCGCACGCTGCGCGAGACCTGCCTGACCCTGTTGAGCGAACGCGGTGAAGCCAACGGCGCCAAGTTCGCGGCCGCGTTGATCGAGCAATATCGTGCGCTGAGCGGCGAGGCGCGCGTCGAGTTTTTCGACATCCTCGCCGATGAGTTCTCGCCCGACCCGCAGCGGGTTCTGGAGCAGGCGCGCCACTATGCCGAGGCCGCGTCGGCCGAAACCCTGCTCCGATTGCTCGAGGTCACCGAACCGCCGCGGCAGGAGCTGCTGCGCCGGATCAACCGCGCGCCCGGGGGCACTGCCACCTTGCTCGCGATGCGCAGCGAACTGCTGCGCGAGCTCAAGCGCAAGCCCAAACTCGACGCGCTCGATGCAGACTTCCGGCACCTGCTGTCGTCCTGGTTCAACCCCGGGTTTCTCGATCTGGTGCGGGTCGACTGGGGCTCGCCCGCGCGGCTGCTCGAGCAGATCATCCGCCACGAGGCGGTGCACGCGATCCGCGACTGGGCCGACCTGCGCCGCCGCCTGGAGCCCGACCGGCGCTGCTTCGCATTCCTGCACCCGGCGCTGCCCGAGGACTTGCTGATTTTCGTCGACGTCGCGCTCACCGATGCCATGCCTGATGCGGTCGAGCCGCTGCTCGCGGACGGTCCGTCCGGAGTTCAACCGGAGCGCGCGCGCTGCGCGGTGTTTTATTCGATCTCCAACTGCCAGCCGGGGCTGCGCGGCGTGTCGCTCGGCAACTTCCTCATCAAGCAGGTATGCGAACGGCTCAAGAGCGAGTTTCCACGGCTGGCGCAGTTCTGCACTCTTTCGCCGATGCCGGGGTTCGGGGCCTGGCTGCGCAGCGGCGCGCCGCTCGAGGCCGCCGGGCGGCGGCGCGGGGCCGCCGAGCGCCTCGAGCGTGCGCGCGCGAGCGTGCAGGCGGCCTTCGGCGAACTGCGCGAATCGCCCGCACTCGCCGCGCTTCAGGAGGCGGACGAGGCAGCGCGCGAGGCGCTGCTCAGGCTGGGCGCGGGGTACCTGCTGCGCGCCGGCGAACGCGATGCGGCAACCGATCCGGTCGCCAGGTTCCATCTGAACAACGGCGCGCGCGTCGAGCGCCTGAATTACCTCGCCAACAGCTCGACGCGGGGCGTGCGCGAGTCCTGGGGCCTGATGGTGAATTACGTCTACGACTTGGCGCGCATCGAGCGCTATCACGAGAGCTTCGTGCACGGGCACGTAGAGGCCACGCGCGAAGTGCTGCAACAGCTGTGAACCGGACGCTGGGGCGCTGACCCATGGGACCGCTCGCCGGAATGAAGGTGCTCGAGCTGGCGCAGATCATGGCCGGCCCGACCTGCGGCATGCTGCTCGCCGACCTCGGCGCCGAGGTCATCAAGGTGGAGCGCGTTCCCGGGGGCGACGACACGCGCAGCTACAGCCGGCCCTCGGTGCGCGGCGAGTCGGCGGCGTTCATGATGATGAACCGCAACAAGCGCGGCATAGCGCTCGACCTGAAGCGCCCGGCGGCGCGCGACGCGCTGAAGCGCATGGCGGCGAAGGCGGACGTGCTGATCGAGAACTACCGCAAGGGCACGATGGACCGCCTCGGCGTGGGCTACGACGCGCTGCGCGCGGACAATCCCGCGCTCATCTATTGCTCGATCTCGGGCTACGGCCGCAGCGGGCCCTACGCCGACAAGGGCGGCTTCGATCTGATCGCGCAGGGCATGTCCGGGCTGATGGCGATCACGGGGGAGCCGGGCGGAACCCCCGTAAAGTCCGGCAACCCGGTCGCCGATATCAACGCGGGCATCCTGGGCGCGCTCGGCGTGGTATCGGCCTACGTGCACCGCCTGAAGACGGGCGCAGGGCAGCTCGTCGACACCTCGCTGTTCGAGGCGGGCGTGCAGCAGACCTACTGGCAGGCGGCGATCTTTTTCGCCACCGGCGAGCCGCCCGGTCCGAGCGGCTCGGCTCACATCCTGTCGGCGCCCTACCAGGCGTTCCGCGCGCGCGACGGCTGGCTCAACATCGGCGGCGCGAACCAGGCGAACTGGGAGCGCGTCGCGCGCGTGCTGGGCGCGCCGGAGTGGATCGACGATCCGCGTTTTCGCACCAACGCCGAGCGCATGAATCACCTGCCGACGCTGGTCGAGGCGATGAACGCGCGGCTCGCGGCGCGCACCGTCGCCGAGTGGATCGCCGCGCTGGAAGCCGAGGGCGTGCCCTGCGGGCCGATCAACTCGATCGCGCACATGCTCGCCGACCCGCAGACCGCGGCGCGCGACATGGTGGTCGAGCTCGAGCATCCGCGCGCCGGGCGCACGCGCGCGCTCGGGCTGCCGATCAAGCTGTCGGCGACCCCGGGGCGGGTAACGCGGCCCGCGCCCCTGCTGGGCGAGCACACGCGCGAGGTGCTCGCCGAGTTCGGCTTCGGCGAAGCCGAGATCGCGGCGCTGATCGCCTCGGGTGCCGCACTGGCTGCCTAAGCATGAGCGGCGCGGCGTTCCGGCTCGGCATGCGCGAGGCGGCGGGAATCCCCGCCGCCACCCTCGCTGCGGGCTATCTCGGCTTCGGCGCCCTCGCGGCCGGCCACGGCATCCCGGTCGCCGGCGCCATCCTCTCGACGGTGGTCATCTGGGCGCTGCCTGGCCAACTGATCCTGCTGGAGATGCATGCGGCCGGCGCGCCGTTGATCGCGGTCGTGCTCTCGGTCGCGCTGTCCTCGGCGCGCTTCCTGCCGATGACCGCGACACTCATACCGATGGTGCGTCACGAGCGCTATCGCAGCTGGCACTATTACGCTGCGGCGCAATGGCTCGCTATGACCGGCTGGAGCATGGCGCTGGTGCGCTTTCCGGCGATGCCGGTGGTCGAGCGGCTGCCCTGGCTCAGCGGGTTCGCCGCGGTGTGCTGCGCCGCGTCCGCACTCGCGACCACGCTGGGCTATGTGATCGCCGACCAGCTTACGCCGCTGCTCAAGCTCGGACTCGCATTCCTCGCGCCGATGTACTACTTGCTGATCATGCTCGGTGGGGTGCGCGAGCGACCGGTGGCGCTCGCCGTTGCCGCCGGCATGATCACCGGGCCGCTCGCGTTGCTCGTTTGGCCGCACTGGAGCCTGCTGGCCTGCGGAGTCGTCGGCGGTACGCTCGCCTGGGCCGTCGACCGGAGCTTGCGCCGTGCGTGAGTTCCTCGGCCTGGTGCTCGTCTGCTGGGCCGCGACCTACGTCTGGCGCGGCCTGGGCGTCGCGCTCGCGCGCCGGCTGGACGTGCGCAGCGAGGCGTTTCGCTGGGTCTCGTGCGTTGCGTTCGCGATGATCGCCGGCCTGATCGCGCAGATTCTCCTGCTGCCGACGGGCGCGCTCCGTGCGGCGAGTCTCGCCGAACGGCTCGGCGCCAGCGCGTGCGCGCTCGCGACCTACTTCCTGCTGACCCGCAAGAACCTGTTCGTCGGCGTCATCGCCGGCGCCCTGGCGATCGTCCTGCTTCGCCTGGCCGCGGGGTGACATCTGGTTACAATCGCGGCTCGTCGCGCCATGAATGACAACCTGTATTCCCTGCTCGCCAGACGCTTCGCCGGCTCGCCGGACGCGGTCTGTCTCGAGCTCGAGGACGGCACGCGCTACCGCTATGCGGATCTCGAGGCCGAGACGGCACGTTACGCAAACCTGCTCGTCTCGCTCGGGCTGGAGCGGGGTGATCGCGTCGCGGCGCAGGTCGACAAGAGCGCTCAGACGGTCTTCCTCTATCTGGGCTGCCTGCGCGCCGGCTGCGTCTACCTGCCGCTCAACACCGCCTACCGGGAAGCGGAGATCGAGTACTTCCTGGGCGACGCGCAGCCAAAGCTCGCCGTCATGCGGCCCGAGTCGAAAGCCTGGTTCGAGCCGGTCGCGCGGCGCTGCGGGGTGGCGCAGCTGCTCGAGCTCGACGCCGGGGGACGAGGCACGCTGCCGCAAGCGGTTGGGCGCCAGCCGGCGGCGTTCGAGACCGTCGCCTGCCGGGGCGACGATCTCGCCTCGATCATCTATACCTCGGGCACGACCGGCCGCTCCAAGGGCGCGATGCTGACGCATCGCAACCTGACCTCCAACGCGCTCACGCTGCACGCCTACTGGGGGTTCCGCCCCGGCGACGTACTGCTGCACGCGCTGCCCCTGTTTCACGTGCATGGGCTGTTCGTGGCGCTGCACACCGCGCTGCTCAATGCCAGCCGGATCATTTTTCTGCCCAGGTTCGACGCCAAACAGGTACTGCGCCTGTTGCCGCAGGCGACGGTGCTCATGGGCGTGCCGACCTATTACACGCGGCTGCTGGCCGAGCCGGGGTTCACGCGCGAGCTCTGCGCTCACATGCGCCTGTTCGTTTCGGGCTCGGCGCCGCTGCTCGCCGAGACTTTCCAGGCTTTCGTGGAACGCACCGGTCACACCATTCTCGAGCGCTACGGCATGACCGAGACCGGCATGAATACCTCGAATCCGTACCAAGGCGAGCGCCGCGCCGGCACGGTGGGCTTTGCGCTGCCCGAAATCGAGGTTCGCGTAGCGGACGATGCCGACCAGCCGCTGCCCGCGGGCGAGATCGGCAACATCCAGGTGCGCGGGCCGAACGTGATGCCCGGCTACTGGCGCCTGCCGGAGAAGACCCGGGAGGAGTTCACTGCGGGCGGATTCTTCAGGACCGGCGACGTCGGGCGCTTCGACACGGATGGCTACCTGAGCATCGTAGGGCGCTCCAAGGACCTGGTCATCTCCGGGGGCTACAACGTCTACCCGAAGGAAATCGAGATGCTGCTCGACGAGTTTCCGGGCGTGGAGGAATCGGCGGTGATCGGCGTACCGCATCCGGACTTCGGCGAGGCGGTCGCGGCGGTCATCGTGCAGCGCAAGGGCGCGCAACTCAGCGAGGAACAGGTGATCGCCTACGTCAAGGGCAAGCTCGCCGACTTCAAGGTCCCCAAGCGCGTGGTGTTCGTCGCCGAGCTGCCGCGCAACGCGATGGGCAAGGTGCAGAAGAACGTCCTGCGCGAGACCTATCGCTGAAGCGGGGGGAGGGCAGGGGGTGTGCTCTCACCACAGGGTGAGCAGCATGTGCACGCCGAGCGCGCACAGCAGCAGCACGTAGGCCATACGCAGCCGCTTCACTGGAATCCGGTGCGTCAGACGTGCGCCCAGCGGCGCGGTGAGCATGCTGGTGGCGACAATAAAAAGCAGGGCGGGCAGGTAGATGTAGCCGAGGGTACCTTCGGGCAGCCCCGTCGCGCGCAGCCCCTGCGCCACGTAGCCGATCGAGCCGGCCAGCGCGATCGGGAAGCCGTTCGCCGCCGCGGTTCCGATCGCGCGCCTGAGCGGAACGTTGCACCAGACGAGAAACGGAATCGAAAGGAACGCGCCGCCGGCGGCGAGCAGACTGGCTACGCCGCCGATCCCGGCACCGACCGCGAACAGCGCGACGCCCCCGGGCAGACGGCGCGAGGCCGTCGGCTTCGCTTCGACCAACGCCCGACCCGCCGCGTAGAACAGAAAAACGGTGAAAATCGCCGCCAGCGGCCGGGTCGCGATCAAACCGGCCACCAGCGCCGCGCCGAGCGAGCCGGTGGCGATTCCGGGCGCCATCGCACGGACCACCCGCCAGTCCACGCCGTCGTGGCGATGATGTGCGCGCACGCTGGCGAGCGACGTAAAAACCGTGGTCGCAAGCGCGGTGCCGAGTGCAAGATGCATCAGATGCGCGGCCGGAAAGTGCTTGGCGGTGAACACCAGCACCAGCATCGGCACGATCACCATCCCGCCACCGATACCCAGCAAGCCGGCGAGCAGTCCGACCCCTGCGCCGATCGCGAGGTAGGCCCACCACCAGTCCATCAACGCTCCCCAAGCAGGTGATGGACGAGCTCGGCGAAGCCGGCTCCAGCCGGCGCACGCGTGACGTAGGCCGGCTGCGCCGCGAGGTGCCCGGCGAAGCGCGCCACGTTCGCCACCCCGACCGAGCACTCGAAGAACGCGAACATCGGCACGTCGTTCGGCGAGTCGCCCGCGAACGCGAAATGCGGCTGCTCGCGCACCAGGTCGGCCGCGAAGCGCTCGGCGAACAGCGTTTTGGCCATGGCGAGCTTGTCATAGTCGCCGAACCAGCCGTTGACGTGGATCGAGCTGATCTTGGCGTTGAGCCCCGCCGCGCGCATCAGGTGCGCGATGCGCTCGGCGGCCTCGAGTGGCAGCGCGGGCACGTCCTCGCAATAGTCGATGGCCAGGTCGGCCTCGCGATAGCCCTGGTCAGAGGCCAGCGCGCTTCCCGGCACCGACGCGAGGATGCGCTGCGCGATCTCGCCCAGCCGCGCACGATTGCGGGCGCGCACCACCTCCGGGTCGTGATAGCGCTTGCGCAGCCGGTGCGCGCCCGGCTCATAGTAGAAGTAGAACGCGCCGTTCTCGCCCACCACCGCGTCTACCGGCCACATGCGCGCGATGTGGTCGCACCAGCCGGCGGGGCGTCCGGTGATCGCCACCGCGATGCGGCCCGCGCTATGCAGGCGCTCGAGCGCGGCATAGGCCTCGGCGCCGAGCTTGCCCTCGGTGGTGATGGTGTCGTCGATGTCGAACAGCAGGCCGCGCAAGCGGCGCGCGTCGCGCAGCTCCGTCAACGGCCTCATGCCTGGCCCAGGGCGCGCGCGACGCGTTCTCGCGCGTGCGCGTCCAGATGCAGCCCGGCCTTGGTACGGCGCCAGAGGATATCCTCGGCACCGCGTGCCCATTCGCGCTCGACGAGATAGCGCAGCTCGCGCTCGCACAGGCCGGCGCCGAAGTCCTCGCCCAAGTCGGGCGCGCCGCGCGCATCGCCCAGCACCTGGGCCGCCAGCAACCCGTGACGCCTGAATACCGCGTGTAAGGTCTGCGGCGGAAGGCCGGCGTAGCGCGCGGCGAACGCGGCGAACGCGCCGTCGCGACCTGGCGGGCCGAAGCCGCTGCCCGGCAGCGGCGCGCTCCCGGTCCACGGCCGCTTCATTGCGGGAAAATAGGGCGCGAGCTTCTCCAGGGCGCGCTCGGCGAGGCAGCGATAGGTGGTGATCTTGCCGCCGTACACCGACAGCACCGGCGCGCTGCCGCCTTCGTCATCGACGCGCAGCGTGTAGTCGCGCGTGATCGCGGAGGGGTCGCTGGTGCCGTCGTCGTACAGCGGCCGCACGCCGGCATAGCGCCATACGACGTCGCTCGGTGCCACCGGCTTCGCCAGATAGCGGTTGACCGCGCGGCACAGGTACTCGACCTCTTCGGCGCTCGCCTCGGGTCCCGACGGTTCGTCGACCGGCACGTCGGTGGTGCCGACCAGTGTGTAGCGCTCCTCGAAGGGGATCATGAAGACCACGCGCCGGTCCGTGTTCTGCAGGATGAAGGCATGCTCGCCCGTATACAGCCTCGGCACCACGATATGGCTTCCCTTGACGAGCCGCACCGCTTCGCGGCTGGGCTGCGCCAGGCGCTCGTTCAGCACGCGCTTCACCCAGGGGCCGGCGGCATTGACGATCGCGCGGACGGAGACCTCGCTCCGGGCACCGTCGGCTGCGCGCAGCTGCACGCTCCAGAGTCCGCCTTGCCGGCGCGCCGAGACGCACTCGGTGCGCGTGCGCACCGCCGCGCCGTGCTCGCGCGCCGAGAGCGCGTTGGCGATCACCAGGCGCGCGTCGTCCACGCGGCAGTCGGAGTAGGCGAAGCCGTGGCGGAACCCCGCCTTGATGCCTGCGCCGTACGGAGGAACGTCGAGCCGCACCGCGTGCGAGCCGGGCAGCGTGCTGCGGCGGCCGAGGTGGTCGTACAGGAACAGGCCGACGCGGATCATCCAGCGCGGCCGCAGCTCGGGCACGTGCGGCATGACGAAGCGGGCAGGCCACACCAGGTGGTCGGCCACCTTGAGCAGCACCTCGCGCTCGGCAAGAGCCTCGGCCACCAGCCGGAACTCGTACAGCTCGAGATAGCGCAATCCGCCGTGGATCAGCTTGGAGGACCACGACGAGGTGGCGGCGGCGAGGTCGTCCTTCTCGGCGAGCAGCACCGAAAGCCCGCGCCCGGCGGCGTCGCGCGCGATGCCGGCGCCGTTGATGCCGCCGCCGATCACCAGCAGGTCGAAGCTCTCGGTCACGCTCGCGCTCCCAAAAGAACAACGACGCGCTGCACTGCAGCTCGGGCGCTGCGGTGCAACGCCATACTTTCAGAACAGGCGGGACTGCCCAAACGAAAAGGGCAGCCGCGGCTGCCCCCTCATTGTCGCATCGCGCCCGTATTACTTCTTGCGCAAGCGGCGTATCGCGGCGAGCTGCGCGGCGAGCATCGCGAGCTCGCCCTCCACCGCCGCGATCTCCTGCTTGTCCTGCGCCTTGGCACGCGCCTCCTCGGCGCGCTTGAGCGCCTCGTTGGCCTTGGCCTCGTCGAGGTCGTGGCCGCGGATCGCCGTGTCGGCGAGCACCGTGACCACCTGCGGCTGCACCTCGAGCACGCCGCCGGCGACGAAGATCAGCTGCTCATCGCCCCCGCCCGCCGGGGTGATGCGCACCGTACCCGGCTTGATGCGGGTGATGAGCGGCGTGTGCTGCGGGTAGATGCCGAGCTCACCGACCTCGCCCGGCAGGACGACGAACTCCGCCTCGCCGGAGAAGATCGATTCCTCGGCGCTGACGACGTCGACGTGGATGGTGTGGGCCATGGAGCCGCCTTACTGAAGGGTCTTCGCCTTCTCGAAGGCTTCCTCGATCCCACCCACCATGTAGAACGCCTGCTCGGGAATCTGGTCGCACTCGCCGTTGACGATCATCTTGAAGCCCTTGATCGTGTCCTTGAGCGTCACGTACTTGCCCGGCGTGCCGGTGAAGTTCTGCGCCACCGTGAAGGGCTGCGACAGGAAGCGCTGGATCTTGCGCGCGCGCGCGACCGCCAGCTTGTCCTCCGGGGAGAGCTCGTCCATGCCCAGAATGGCGATGATGTCGCGCAGCTCCTTGTAGCGCTGCAGGGTCGCCTGCACGGCGCGGGTGGTGTTGTAGTGATCCTCGCCGATGGTATTCGGATCGACCTGGCGCGAGGTCGAATCGAGCGGGTCGACCGCCGGATAGATGCCGAGCGAGGCGATGTCGCGCGACAGCACCACCGTCGCGTCGAGGTGGCCGAAAGTGGTTGCGGGCGAAGGGTCGGTCAGGTCGTCCGCGGGCACGTACACGGCCTGGATCGAGGTGATGGATCCGGTTTTGGTGGAGGTGATGCGCTCCTGCAGCCGGCCCATTTCTTCCGCCAGCGTCGGCTGATAGCCCACGGCCGAGGGCATGCGCCCGAGCAGCGCCGAGACTTCGGTCCCCGCGAGCGTGAAGCGGTAGATGTTGTCGACGAAGAACAGGATGTCGCGCCCCTCATCGCGGAAGCTCTCGGCCATGGTCAGGCCGGTGAGCGCCACCCGCAGCCGGTTGCCCGGCGGCTCGTTCATCTGCCCGAACACCATCGCCACCTTGGACTCGGAGAGGTTGTCCAGCTTGATCACGCCCGCTTCCGCCATCTCGTGGTAGAAGTCGTTGCCCTCGCGCGTGCGCTCGCCCACGCCCGCGAATACCGACAGGCCCGAGTGCTGCGTCGCGATGTTGTTGATGAGCTCGAGCATGTTGACCGTCTTGCCGACCCCGGCGCCGCCGAACAGCCCGATCTTGCCGCCCTTGGCGAACGGACAGATCAGGTCGATCACCTTGATGCCGGTCTCCAGCAGCTCCACCGAGGGAGAAAGCTGGTCGAACTTGGGCGCCTGCTGGTGGATCGAGCGGCGCTCCTCGGTCTTGATCGGGCCTGCCTCGTCGATCGGCCGGCCGAGCACGTCCATGATGCGCCCGAGCGTGCCCTTGCCCACCGGCACCGAGATCGGCACGCCGGTGCTGCGCACTTTCATGCCGCGCCGCAGGCCGTCGCCCGAGCCCATGGCGATGCAGCGCACCACGCCGTCGCCGAGCTGCTGTTCGACTTCGAAGGTGAGTCCCTTCTCCGCGAGCCCGGCCTTGCCGGTGTCAACCAGAACCAGCGCCTCGTAGATGCCGGGCATGGATTCGCGCGGGAACTCGATGTCGACCACCGCGCCGATGCACTGGACGATGCTGCCTTCTGCTTGTGCCATGACCTTTTCCTGGATTTGAATGCCGTTACACGGCGGCAGCGCCGCCGACGATTTCCGAAAGCTCCTTGGTGATCGCGGCCTGGCGGTTCTTGTTGTACACCAGGGTCAGCTCGTCGATCAGCGTGCCGGCGTTGTCCGAGGCGGCCTTCATCGCCACCATCCGCGCCGACTGCTCGGAGGCCATGTTCTCCGCCACCGCCTGGAAAATGATCGTCTCGACGTAGCGCGTCAGTACCTGCTCGAGCACCGTCTTCGCTTCCGGCTCGTAGAGGTAGTCCCAAGTACCCGCCGGCGATCCGAGGCGCTCGCCGGACAGCGGCAGCAACTGTTCCATCACCGGTTCCTGCTTCATGGTGTTGATGAAGCGCGTGTAGGCCAAGATCAGGCGATCAAACCGGTCTTCGATGTAGCCGTCGAGCATGACTTTTACGGCGCCAATCAGCCTGTCGAGCTGCGGCCGGTCCCCGAGCTGGACGGCGTGGGACACGATGTTCGCGCCCAGGCGTTGCATGAAGCCGAAGCCCTTGTTGCCGAAGCAGCACACCTCGATTTCCTCACCCTGTGCCTGCCATTCCTTGTACTGGCCGAGCACCATGCGCAGTACGTTGGTGTTCAGCCCCCCGCACAGCCCCTTGTCGGTGGTGATCACGATCAGTCCGACGCGCTTGACCGAATCGCGCGCGACGAGGAACGGATGGCGGTACTCGGGGTTGGCGTGGCTGATGTGCGCCGCGACGTTGCGGATCTTCTCGCCATAGGGCCGCGTGGCGCGCATGCGCTCCTGCGCCTTGCGCATCTTCGACGCGGCGACCATCTCCATCGCCTTGGTGATCTTGCGAGTGTTCTGCACACTCTTGATCTTGTTGCGGATCTCTTTGGTGCCTGGCATGGCGCTGACTCAGCTCAGAACGTGCCGTTCTTTTTCCAGTCCTCGACCGCAGCCTTGAGCGCCTTCTCGTCGTCCGCTGAGAGGTCCTTCTTGTCCTCCATGCGGCCGGCCAGATCGGCGTACTTGTCCTTCACGTAGTCGCGCATCGATCTTTCGGCGGCGAGCGCCTTCTTGACGTCGACATCGTCGAAATAGCCGTTGTTCACCGCGAACAGGGTGAGCGCCATCTCCCACACCTGCAGCGGCATGTACTGGGGCTGTTTCATCAGCTCGGTCACCATGCGGCCGCGCTCGAGCTGCTTGCGGGTCGCCTCGTCGAGGTCGGAGGCGAACTGCGCGAACGCGGCGAGCTCGCGGTACTGTGCCAGCGCAAGGCGCACGCCGCCGCCGGTGTCGCGCCGCTTCATGATCTTGGTCTGCGCCGCGCCGCCGACCCTCGACACCGAGATGCCGGCGTTGATCGCGGGGCGGATGCCGGCGTTGAACAGGTCGGTCTCGAGGAAGATCTGGCCGTCGGTGATCGAGATCACGTTGGTGGGCACGAACGCGGTCACGTCGCCCGCCTGCGTTTCGATGATCGGCAGCGCGGTGAGCGAGCCGGTCTTGCCCTTCACCTTGCCGCCGGTGAAGCGCTCGACCCACGCCTCGTTGACGCGCGCTGCGCGCTCAAGCAGCCGGCTGTGCAGGTAAAACACGTCGCCCGGGTACGCCTCGCGCCCCGGTGGACGACGCAGAAGGAGCGAAATCTGACGGTAGGCCCAGGCCTGCTTGGTCAGGTCGTCATAGATGATCAGCGCGTCCTGGCCCCGGTCGCGGAAGTACTCGCCCATGGTGCAGCCGGAGTACGGTGCGATGTACTGCATGGCCGCCGATTCGGAGGCCGTGGCAGCGACCACGATGGTGTATTCCATCGCGCCGTGTTCCTCGAGCTTGCGCACCACGTTGGCGATGGTCGAGGCCTTCTGCCCGATCGCGACGTAGACGCAGAGCAGGTCCTTGCCCTTCTGGTTGATGATCGCGTCGACCGCTACCGCGGTCTTGCCGGTCTGGCGGTCGCCGATGATCAGCTCGCGCTGCCCGCGCCCCACCGGCACCATGGCATCGATCGACTTGAGGCCGGTCTGCACCGGTTGCGAGACCGATTTGCGCCAGATCACGCCCGGGGCGACTTTCTCGATGACGTCGCGCTCCTTGGCGTTGACCGGGCCTTTGCCGTCGATCGGCTGCCCGAGCGAGTTGACGACGCGCCCGAGCAGCTCGGGCCCGACCGGCACCTCGAGAATGCGGCCGGTACACTTCACCGTGTCGCCCTCGGTGATGTGCTCGTACTCGCCGAGAATCACCGCGCCTACCGAGTCGCGCTCGAGGTTGAGCGCGAGACCGAAGGTGTTGTTCGGGAATTCCAGCATTTCGCCCTGCATCACGTCGGACAGTCCGTGGACGCGGACGATGCCGTCGGTCACCGAGACCACGGTGCCCTGGGTGCGCATTTCGGCACCCGCTTGGAGGCCCTGGATCCGGCTCTTGATGAGTTCCGAAATCTCGGACGGGTTGAGTTGCATAAGTGCTCCTAGGCTTGGATGTGACGCGGGAAGGCCTCGCCTCGCCCCGCTGCGCTACGCTCTCAATACGTTCGCCAGCGCCTCCAGCTGGGCGCGCGCCGAAGCGTCGATGACCTTGTCGCCGATCACCACCTTGACGCCGCCGATCAGCTCCCGGTCGAGGCTCAGCTTCGCCTTGACCGTGCGTCCGGTGTGCTTCTCCAGGCGCGCGACCAGATCGGCCAACTGGGCCTGGTCGAGCTCCAGGGCGCTGTAGATGTCGGCCTCTACCACGCCCTCGCGCTCGTTCTTGAGCGCGTCGAACTGGGCGCCGATCTCGGGCAGCACGTCGAGCCGCCGGTTCTCCGCCAGCACGCGAACGAAGTTCTCGCACTCCGCGGTCAGGTTGCCGCTCAGAACAGCAAGGAACAGGCCGGCGACCTTCGACGCCGACAGATTCGGGTCGCTGAGCGCGGCCCGCACGCGGTCGCTGGCCGCGACCTGCGCGAGCATCCCGAGCATCGCCGCCCAGTCGACGAGCTTTCCTGCCGCGTCGGCGATCCTGAAGAGCGCCTCGGCGTACGGGCGCGCGATGGTGCTCGGCTCGGCCATGGCTCTAGAGCTGCGCCTTGAGCGAATCGAGGAGCTGCGCGTGAGCCTTGGCATCCACCTCGCGGCGCAGGATTCTTTCCGCGCCGGCGACCGCCAGGGAGGCGACCTGCTCACGCAATTGCTCGCGGGCACGGGAGAGCTGCTGCTGGATGTCAGCCTTGGCGGCGGTTTTCTCGCGCTCCCCCTCTTCCCTGGCCGCAAGCTTCGCCTCCTCGACCATCTGCGCCGAGCGCTTTTCGGCCTGCGCAATGATCTCGGCTGCGCGGCCGCGCGCCGCCTCGATCATCTGCCCGGCCTCCCGCGTCGAGACCTCGAGCGACCTCCTGCCCTCTTCGCCGGCGGCCAGGCCATCGGCGATCTGCTTCTGCCGATTCTCAATGGCGCGCAGCAACGGTGGCCATACGAACTTGACGGTGAACCAGATGAACAGCGCAAAGGCGGCGGCCTGCGTAAACAAGCTCAGATTGATGTTCATGCCTGCCCCTTACTTGCGGATGAACAAAGACGCGTCGCGCCTTATTTGATGACGGCGAGCAGCGGGTTACCGAACGCGAACAGCATCGCGAGGCCGACCCCAATGATGAACGATGCGTCGATCAGCCCGAGCAGCAGGAACACTTTCGCCTGCAACGAGGCGGTTAGTTCGGGCTGGCGCGCCGCGGCTTCCAGAAAGCGGCTGCACATGATGCCGATACCGATGCACGCACCGGCAGCGCCGAGCCCGATCATGAGGCCGATGCCGATCCCGGTGTAGGCCTGGATCATCGCCAGCATTTGAAGCTTTTCCATTTCGGTTTCCTCTCAGAGCGAAAAGACAGTAAAACGATGAAAGTCAGTGATGCTCGTGCGCCATCGAGATGTACGCCACGGTGAGCATCATGAAGATGAACGCCTGGATCACCACGATCAGGATGTGGAAGATCGCCCACCCCAGCCCGAGCACCGTGCCGAAGAAGGTACCCACCAGCCCGGTCGCGGCCCACACCCAGAGCAGCAGGAAGATGATCTCGCCGGCGAACATGTTGCCGAACAGCCGCAGGGAGTGCGACAGCGGCTTCGATACGTACTCCACCACGTTGAACGCCAGGTTCGCCGGCCACAGCAGCGGGTTCGACCCGAACGGCGCGCAGAACAGCTCGTGCAGCCAGCCGCCCAGGCCCTTCGACTTGATCGAGAAATAAATCATCAGCACCCAGACCGACAGCGCAAGCGCGAAGGTCGTGTTGACGTCGGCAGTCGGCACCGGGCGCCATTCGGGCAGGCCGAGCGCGCCGAGGCCCTTGGCGATGAAATCGACGGGCAGCCAGTCCATGGCGTTCATCAGCAGCACCCAGACAAACACCGTGAGAGCCATCGGCGCGACGAACTTGTTGCGGTCGCCGTGCGTGAAAATGCCCTTCACCTGCTCGTCTACGAAGTCGTACACGAGCTCGACGAATGCCTGTCTCTTGTTCGGTACCCCCGAGGTCGCGCCGCGCACCACCCACCAGAAGAACCACACGCCCACCATGCCGAGGATTACCGAAGTGACGAGAGAATCGACGTGTATGACCCAGAAACTGCCTTCGCCGACCGGCTTGGCGAGGAAGGTCAGGTGGTGGCTGATGTACTCAGAGGGACTTAACTCGGTGCCGGCGGACATGACTTAACCGTAATCGACTTTTCAATCAGCGCAACCTAACGGTCGCGAACCACGAATGCCACGGAGAAAATCAGGGCCGTCAATATGAACGTCCCCAGGAAGGCGAGCGCCACGACATCCGTGTAGGTCGCCAACACGAGCCACAGCAGGATGACGATGAGGCCGATCTTGATGCCTTCCGCCCTCAGCGCGCCGATCAGGACCCCCCCTGCCGACTCTGCCTTGCCTGCCGATGCGACGACTCCAGACACCAGCCCGGCACAGACGCTGACCGTGCCGCCAAGGGCCGCTGACAGGGCGCCGTGAACACCAGCCACCGCAGCGGCGACCAGCGTTAGGGCTAGGGTGGCGATCAACTGCCACCGTAGGACCGTACGAATCGGCTTGCTCAGGGTGCGAAGCATGGCATCCGTTATCTCCGCGCCCAGCAAAGCCGGCGGAGTATAGCGTCCGGGGATGTCACGGTCAACGCGTTGCGGCGCAGCAGCGCCGCGGCCCAGCCTTCACCGCAGCTTGCGCAGCAACTGGTCGAGGTGGTCGTGGCTCGCGTAGTGCACCACGACCTTGCCGCTGCCTTTACGTCCGGGCCGAATCTCCACCGTAGTCCCGAGCCGCTCGGAGACCTCCTCCTCGAGGCGCGCCACGTCGCGGTCCACCTTCTTGCGACGGCGAGCGCCCTGGCCCCGCAGCAGGCGCTGCACCAGGGCTTCGGTTTCGCGCGCCGAGAGGCCGCGCGCGGCGACCCGGTTGGCGACCTCAACTTGGCGCGCTCCGTCCAGCGCGAGCAGCGCGCGCGCGTGGCCCATCTCGAACACCCCCTCCATCACCATCGCCTGCACCGGACGTGCCAGCTTGAGCAGGCGCAACAGGTTCGTGGTCGCGCTGCGCGAGCGTCCGACCGCCTCCGCAGCCTGCTCATGCGTCATCTTGAACTCGTCGACGAGGCGTTGCAGGCCCGCGGCTTCCTCCATCGGATTGAGGTTTTCGCGCTGGATGTTCTCGATCAACGCCATTGCCAGCGCCGCTTCGTCCGGCACTTCGCGTACCAGCGCCGGTACTTCTTCCAGTCCTGCCATCTGCGCCGCGCGCCAGCGCCGCTCGCCGGCGATCAGCTCGTAGCGGTCGCGCTCGACCGGCCGCACCAGAATCGGCTGCATCAAGCCCTGCGACTTGATGGAGGAGGCAAGCTCTGCCAGCGCTTCTTGGTCCATCTTCGTGCGCGGCTGGTACTTGCCTGGCCGGATGCGGCTCAGTGCGAGCGTCCTGAGCGCCTCCTTCGGCGCTGCCTCGTCGCCGCCCAGCAGCGCGTCGAGTCCGCGGCCCAGTCCTTTAGGCTTGGTCATGGTCTGCTCGTCTATCGGTTCGATCCGGCTGCGCGCCCCTAGGAAACGGCGCTCTCCACAGGCCGTGACTCGCGGCCAAGAATTTCGTCGACCAGCGCCAGATAGGCCTGTGCCCCCTTCGAGGCCCGGTCCCAGACCACTGCCGGGGCGCCGTAGCTCGGCGCTTCGGCGAGGCGCACGTTGCGCGGCACCAGGGTGCGATAGACCTTGTCGCCGAAGTGCGACTCGAGCTGCTGGGAGACTTGCAGCGACAGGGTATTGCGCGGGTCGTACATCGTGCGCAGCAATCCGGCGATCTCCAGGCGGGCGTTCAAGTGCGCGCGCACCCTCTTGATCGTGCCCACGAGGTCGGACAATCCTTCCAGGGCGTAGTACTCGCACTGCATCGGGATCAGCACCGCCTGGGCCGCCACCAGCCCATTGATCGTCAGCAGCGACAACGAGGGGGGGCAATCGATGAGGATGAAGTCGTAGTCGAGCTCGACGGCGGCGAGCGCAAGCTTCAGGCGGGCTTCACGGTTGGGTAAATCGACCAGCTCCACCTCGGCGCCGGCGAGCTCGCGGTTTGCCGGCACGAGATCGTAATGACCGCTCTCGGAGCGCGTCCGGACGGTGGCCAGATCGCTCAGTCCGAGCAGCACGTGATACACCGTGCGTGCCGCCGACCGCTTATCGACGCCGCTTCCCATGGTGGCATTTCCCTGCGGATCCAGGTCGATCAGCAGCACGCGCTGGTCGGCTTGTGCCAAGCCGGCGGCCAGGTTGACACTGGTGGTGGTCTTGCCGACCCCGCCCTTTTGGTTCGCGACCGCCAGAATGCGTGCCACGTCAAGCTTCCGCGCGACACAGCACGAGGTGGCGCTCCTCGCCGAGCAGCGGCACCGTCAGGCGCACGACCTCTCCGCAGTTTGCGCTCGCGGGAACTCGCGCCAGCTCGCGCGCCGGAAACACCCCCTTCATCGCCGCGAGCACCCCCCCGGGCGCCACCAGGTGCCTGCAAGTCGCCACGAATTCCGCCAACTCCGCGTACGCCCGTGAGATCACGACCGCGAAGCGCTCGAGCGGTTGCCACGCCTCCGCGCGACCCGCGTACACATCGGCGTTCGGCAACGCCAGCTCGATGATCGATTGGCGCAGGAACGCCGCGCGTTTGTGGCTCGCATCGTTCAGGGTCACCTGCCGCTCCGGCTGCGCGATGGCGATTGGAATGCCAGGCAAGCCTGCTCCGGAGCCGACATCGGCCAGTCGACCGATACTCAGGTGCCGCACCACGGCAAGCGAGTCGAGTAAGTGATGGCTCACCATATGCAATGGATCGCGGATCGCGGTGAGGTTATAGGTTCGGTTCCACTTGGCCATCAGTTCGAGGTAGGCCAGAAGCTTGTGGCGCGCGCCCGCAGACAGACCCAATCCAAGCTCGCCGAGCCCACGATCGAGCGCGGCGGCGGGGGTCATGCGGTTTTTCTCTGCGCTGTCGGCTGAGGCCCGGCGCGAACCGTCGACTCGCGATCCGGGGCCCGCGCGCGCCCGAGGCCGCGCTTGAGATGCACCTGTAAAAGCGCAATCGCTGCGGGCGTTACACCGGAAATGCGGTTCGCCTGACCCAAGGTTTCGGGTCGATGCTGATTGAGCCTCTGCTGCACTTCCGCCGACAGCCCACGTACCGTTCCGTAGTCGAGGTCGGCCGGCAGCTCAAGCGCCTCGTCCGCCTCACGCCGGGCGACCTCTTCGCGCTGCCGCTCGATATAGCCCTCGTACTTGGTCTGGATCTCCACCTGCTGCGCCTCGCTCGGCTCGAGCGCCGGGCCGGCTGCGCCGGAAAGAGTCATCAAAGATGTGTAGCTGACCCCAGGGCGTCTAAGAAGATCCGAAAGCGAGTACTCACGTTCAAGCGGCCCTCCCAGGATCGCTACCGCCTCGCCCCCACTAATGCCTCGCGGCCCGACCCAGGTGCTGCGCAGCCGCTCCTGTTCCAGCGCGATGGCATCACGCCTGCGCGCAAATGCGTCCCAGCGCGCGTCATCAACAACGCCAAGCCCGCGACCGATCGCGCTTAAGCGCAGGTCCGCATTATCCTCGCGCAGCATGAGCCTGAACTCGGCGCGACTGGTGAACATGCGGTAAGGCTCCGAGACGCCCCGCGTCACCAGATCATCGACCAATACTCCCAGATAAGCCTCGTCCCGCCGCGGGCACCACGCGTTCTTCCCCTGCGCCTGGAGCGCCGCATTGATGCCCGCCAGCAAGCCCTGCGCGGCTGCCTCTTCATACCCCGTCGTGCCATTGATCTGCCCGGCGAAGAACAGCCCGGAGATCGTCTTCGTCTCCAGGGAGCGTCTCAGATTGCGCGGATCGAAATAGTCGTATTCGATCGCATAGCCAGGCCGCAGAATGTGCGCGCGCTCAAGACCCTTGATGGAGCGCACCAACGCCAATTGGACGTCGAATGGCAGGCTGGTGGATATGCCGTTCGGATAGATCTCGCTGGTGGTCAAGCCCTCCGGCTCGAGAAAGACCTGGTGACTCGCTTTGTCGGCAAAGCGGTGGATCTTGTCCTCGATCGACGGGCAGTAGCGCGGGCCCACGCCCTGGATCACGCCGGTGAACATCGGCGAGCGGTCCAGGGCGCCGCGAATGATCTCGTGCGTCTGTGCGTTGGTATGCGTCACCCAGCAGGGTCGTTGCTCGGGATGCATGTCGCGCCGCCCCAGGAACGAGAACACCGGTTCAGGTGAGTCGCCCGGCTGGACCTGTAGCACTGAGTAGTCGATGCTCCGGCCGTCGAGCCGCGGCGGTGTTCCGGTCTTCAGGCGTCCGACCGGAAGCTTCATCTCGCGCAACCGCGCCGCCAAAGTCGCGGCGGGGGGGTCCCCCGCGCGCCCGGCTGAGTAGCTCTCCAGACCGACGTGGATCAATCCGGCCAGGAACGTCCCGGTCGTTAGCACCACGGTGCGCGCACGAAAGTAGATTCCGACTTGGGTCGCGACGCCGACGGCCCGCTCGCCCTCGATCAGGATGTCGTCGACCGCTTGCTGGAACAGCGTCAGTCCAGGCTGAGCCTCCAAGCGCGAGCGGATCGCCTTCCGGTAAAGCACCCGGTCGGCTTGCGCGCGGGTCGCGCGCACGGCGGCACCCTTCGAAGAATTAAGGACGCGGAACTGAATACCCGCCTCATCGGTGGCGAGCGCCATCGCCCCGCCAAGCGCATCGATCTCCTTGACCAAATGACCTTTTCCAATCCCGCCAATAGACGGGTTACAGGACATCTGGCCAAGTGTCTCGAGGTTGTGCGTGAGCAGCAGTGTCCGGCAGCCCATCCGAGCTGCTGCGAGTGCAGCCTCAGTGCCGGCATGGCCGCCGCCGACCACGATGACGTCGAATTCGTGCGGAAAGTGCATGGCACTGCAAAACGCGGGGAGGCGCAATGATACGCGAACGACCAGCGCAAAACCATCCGCGCCAAGCTGCAAGAGCGAAGTTCCACGTGGAACAGCAACCGGCCTCGGCAGGGCAGTTTCACGTGGAACATTGTCGACTTAGCGGATTTAATGCCCCCGCTTGGCGCCAGCCAGCCATTGGTCGCGCCAGGGGCGCGTGCGACAATCCCGCGCTTTTCTCACGCCATGATCTCATTCGCGCGCTACGCCGCTCTGCTCGGCAGGCCTCGACTTGGAGCGACCATCGCCGCTTCACTCATCGGTCGATTGCCTGTTGGCATGGCAGGTCTGTCGCTCCTCCTCCTCGTGCAGGCGGCGACCCATTCCTTTGCGCGCGCTGGCGCGACCACGGCCTGCTACATCGCCGGACTGGCCTGCATCGCGCCCGTCGTGGGTCGCCTTATCGATCGTTCCGGCCCGCGCGGGCCGCTTGTCGCCTGCGCATTGCTGTATCCAAGCGCCTTGCTCGCGTTGGTCGCAGCGGTTCACGTTCAAGCGCCGAATTGGGGCGTGCTCGCGTTGGCGGCTACGGCCGGCGCCAGTTTTCCACCTATCACGGTCTGCATGCGCAGTTTCCTGAAGCAACAGCTGGGAGACGACGCCCTGCTCGCAACCGCCTATTCCCTGGAATCGGTGCTGATCGAGACGATCTTCATCGTCGGCCCAATGTTGGTGGCGCTATTCGTGGCAGTAGCCTCGGCGGCGATTGCGCTGGTCTTTGCGTCCGTTTGCGCTTTTGCCGGCGTGGTGCTCTTTGTCCGCTCACCCGCGCTGGCCCACTGGCGGACCGAGCCCCGGGCTCGCGCGAGTCTGTTCGGCCCGCTGGCCGAGCGCCGTTTCCTGGCGCTCCTGGCGGTGATCCTGTGCTACTCGGGCGCCTTCGGTTTGATCGAGATCGGGGTGACCGCGTTTGCTGCGGAGGCTGGCCAGCGGGCGCTCGCCGGCGTGATCCTCGGCTTTATGAGCGTGGGTAGCGTTGTGGGCGGTCTGGCTTACGGCAGCCGCACTTGGCACCTGCCGCTGCCGCGGCAGTTTGCGATCGCGCTGTTTCTGATGGGCGCCGGCGTGTCGTTGCTCGCAATTGTCGCGCACCTGCTGCTCTTCGTTGCCGTCAGCATGGCGGCTGGCGTGGTGATAGCACCGGCCCTCACCATGCAATCAATGCTCGTCGCCGAGGTCGCCTCGCCGCAGCATGTAACCGAAGCCTTCACGTGGTCCGCGACAGGGCTGCTTGCCGGCGTCGGGATCGGGATCGCCGCGGGCGGCTGGCTGCTCGAGCACGCACATGCGCCGACGGTCTTTGCTGCGGCCGCAGCCGTGTCGCTCGTGGCAAGCGTGGTGGCAGCTTCTATATCAAAATTTGTATAATCCTGCTGCCGTAGGAATCGTCGCGCCGGTGGGTGCGAATGCCGATTCTCAGTCTCAGGCGCCCAGGTTCGCGTGCAGCGCCGTGCGACGGGTCTCGAGCTCACGCGGCAAGTGCGCGCCGAGAATTCCGAGCAGCTGATCGTGCGAGGCAAGCTCCTCTTTCCACGCCGCGTCGTCAATGCGCTCCAGTTCCCGGTATCGATCGCGCGTGAACCTGTCGAGTCCCGCCCAGTTCAGGTCCTCGTAACGTGGTGTAATGCCGAGTGGCGTCGCCACGCCCTGCGCGCGCCCGTGGCAGCGCTCCACGATCCACGTCAGCACGCGCATGTTCTCCGAAAATCCCGGCCAGATGAACTTGCCGTTCGCGTCGCGGCGAAACCAGTTGACGCGGAAGACTCTGGGCGGGTGATGTACTGCCGCGCCCATCTTCAGCCAGTGCGCGAAATAATCGCCCATGTTGTAGCCGCAAAAGGCGAGCATTGCCATGGGGTCGCGGCGCACGACACCTACCTTGCCGGTGATCGCCGCGGTCGTCTCCGAGCCCAGGGTCGCTCCCATGTACACGCCGTCTTCCCACGTCGGTGCCTCGGCGACGAGCGGCACCGTTGTAGAACGCCGCCCGCCGAATATGAACGCCGAGATTGGCACTCCGCCGGTGTCTTCCCACCTGGGATCCATCGAAGGGCACTGCGCCGCCGCAACCGTGAAGCGCGCATTGGGGTGCGCGGCGGCGCGTCCACAGCCCGCTGTCCACTCATTGCCCTGCCAGTCGAGGAGCCGCGCCGGCGGCTGCTCGGTCATGCCCTCCCACCAGATGTCGCCCGCCGGAGTCAGTGCGACATTGGTGAAGATGACATTCTCGCGCAGCATCTTCATCGCGTTCGGATTGGTGGCCTCGGAGGTGCCCGGTGCAACGCCGAAGAAGCCGGCCTCGGGGTTAATCGCGTAGAAGCGGCCGTCATGACCGGGCTTAATCCAGGCGATGTCCTCCCCGATGGTGGTGACTTTCCATCCCTTGAACGCGGGAGGCGGAATCAGCATCGCCAGATTGGTCTTGCCACAGGCGCTCGGAAAGGCCGCCGTGACATAGCTCTTTTGCCCGTCCGGCGACTCAACGCCGAGGATGAGCATGTGCTCGGCAAGCCAGCCCTCGTCGCGTCCCATGACCGACGCAATGCGCAATGCCAGGCACTTCTTGCCGAGCAGCGCGTTGCCGCCGTAGCCCGATCCGTACGACCAGATCTCGCGCACCTCGGGAAAGTGAACGATCCACTTTTCCTTCTCGTTGCACGGCCAGGCCACGTCACGCTGGCCGGGCGCGAGCGGTGCGCCGACCGAGTGCACGCAGGGCACGAAATCGCCGTCCTCGCCCAGCCAGTCTGCGACCGCCCGGCCCATGCGGGTCATGATGCGCATGTTCACCGCGACGTAAGCCGAGTCGCTGAGTTGCACGCCGATCTGCGCGATGTGCGAGCCTATGGGGCCCATCGAGAAGGGCATCACGTACATGGTCCGTCCGCGCATGCAGCCGTTGAATAGGCGATTAAGCGTGCCGCGCATCTCGCCGGGATCCACCCAGTTGTTGGTCGGGCCCGCGTCTTCCTTGCGCACGCTGCAGATGAACGTTCGGTCCTCCATGCGCGCCACGTCGGTGGGGTGCGAGCGCGCGAGGTAGCTCTTCGGGCGCAGCTGGTCGTTCAGTTTGATGAACGTGCCCCTTGCGACCAGCTCCGTGCACAGCCGCTCGTACTCCTCCTCCGAGCCGTCACACCAGACGATGTTCTCCGGCTTCACGAGGCGCGCGACCTCCGATACCCACTGCCGCAGGCCGCGGTGCCGTGCCCAGCTCGGAGCATTTGAAAGGTCGCTTTTGGGGGAACGCGGGTCGTTCATGCCGCTCGCTCCTGAAAAGAAAAACGGCCCTGGCAGTGCCGGGCCGATCGTTCTTTGTGGGTCGGTGAGGGATTTTACCCGCCCCGGCGCGCCTATGCGAGATGCCGGTTACCGAGCCATTAACTTGTCGATTTATTCTTTTCTTACACGGGCATAGGGTTCGCGTGCCCGCACTTTTCCGAGGTGTCGAGCCGCGGCGAGCGTCCTCATTTTCCAACGCAGAACCGGGCAAAGATCTCGCCCAGCAGATCGTCTGCGGTGAACTCGCCGGTGATCTCGGCCAGCGCCTCCTGCGCCAGCCGCAGCTCTTCGGCGAAGAATTCCCACTGCATCCGCCGCTCCTTCGCAGTCTCGAGATGCGCCCGAGCGCGCAGTAACGCCCTGAGGTGCCGCTCGCGCGCGAGAAACACCGATTCCCCGGCTGCGCGCCAGCCCGCAGCCTCGAGCAGCGCCTTGCGCAACTCGCCCAGCCCGGCGCCGGTTTTGGCCGACACCCAGAGCTCCCTCGGCTCGCCGACGTGCAATCCTGCGCCCGCCGCGGGCACCAGATCGCACTTGTTGAACACATGCAAACGACGTCCCACGGCCGGCAGGCGCGCGAGCAGCGTACGATCGTCCTCAGTGATGCCACGATCGGCTTCGAACACCACCAACACCGCGTCGGCACGATCGAGCTCGCGCCACGTGCGCTCGATGCCGAGCCGCTCGACCTCGTCGCACGACTCGCGCAATCCTGCGGTGTCGATCACATTGATAGGCACGCCATCAATCTGGATCGCCTCACGTAGCGTGTCGCGCGTGGTACCAGGGAACGCGGTCACGATGGCCCGCTCCTCGCCCGACAACCTATTGAGCAGGCTGGACTTGCCCACGTTGGGCCGCCCGGCCAGCACGACGTTGATGCCGCTGCGCAGCAAACTGCCTTGGCGGCTCCTGGCGAACACCTCGTCGAGAGCCGCGCGAACGCGCGCCAGCCGCTCGAGCGCATCGTCGCGATGCAGCGCGTCGACTTCCTCTTCGGGAAAATCAAGCATCGCCTCAACGCGCGCGCGCAATTCGGTAATGTCGCGCACCAGCGTATCGGCCGCCGCTGAGAACTCCCCATCCAGCGAGCGCAATGCCGAGCGTGCCGCCTCTTGACTCGCTGCGTCGATCAGGTCCGCGACTGCCTCGGCCTGCGCCAAGTCAAGCCTGCCATTCAGGAACGCACGCTGCGTGAACTCGCCTGGTGCAGCGAGCCGCGCCCCTGCATCGAGGCAAGCCGCAAGCAGTGCCTGCATCACCACCGGCCCCCCATGACCCTGGAACTCGAGCACCGCCTCGCCAGTATAGGAAGCCGGCGCCGCAAAGTAGAGTGCAATGCCTTCGTCGATCTTGTCGCCGGCAGCATCGCGTGCCGCGCAGTAGACCGCGCGGCGCGGCGCGGGGAGCCGTCCCAAGAGACGGCGCGCAATGTCCTGGACCAGATCGCCGGACACCCGCACCACGCCTATGCCGCCGCGTCCCGGTGGGGTCGCTACCGCTGCAATCGTGTCGCGCGGCGGAGCCGGCGCCTCAGCGTTTTTTCGCATTGGCAGCCTTGCCGCGCGTGAACATGCGCTGGATCTGCCATTGTTGCAGGATGGATAGGATGTTGTTGACCAACCAGTAGAGTACCAAGCCGGCCGGGAAGAAGAAGAACATCACGCTGAAGATGAACGGCATGAACGTCATCACCTTCGCCTGCACCGGATCGGGCGGTTTCGGGTTCATGCGCGTCTGCACCACCATTGAAATCGTCATCAGGACCGGCAGCACGTAGTACGGATCAAGCGCAGAGAGGTCCTTGATCCAGAAGATGAACGGCGCACTGCGCAGCTCGATCGAGGAAAGCAGCACCCAGTACAACGAGATGAACACCGGGATCTGAACGGCAATCGGCAGACAACCGCCCAGCGGATTGATCTTCTCCGTCTTGTACAACTCCATCATCGCCTGGTTCATCTTGGCGCGGTCGTTAGCGTACATCTCGCGGATTTTCTGCATCCGCGGCGTGACCAGCTTCATCTTCGCCATCGACTTGTAGCTGGTCGCCGACAACGGAAAGAACAGCAGCTTCACGCTCACCGTGAGGAGAATGATCGCCACGCCCCAGTTGCCGGTCCAGCCATGGTAGAAGCGCAGCACCGCGAACAGCGGCCAAGCGATGATCGACAGCCAGCCGTAGTCCACGACCAGGTCGAGCCCGGGCGCCGCCTGCTTCAGGCGGCCTTCTTCCTGCGGCCCGGAGTAGAGGCGCGCGTCGACGCGCACGGTCCCCCCGGGGGCAATCTGCGGCGTCGGCAGGATCACTCCGGCCGAGTACAGTGCGCCCGGCAATTTCTTGATGTAGTACTCACGCGGCGAGTTCTCGGCCGGAATCCACGCCGAAACGAAATAGTGCTGCACCATCGCGATCCAGCCGTCACGCGCTTGCTTCGGATACTCCGCCTTGCCTTTGTCGACGTCTGAAAAGCTCACCTTTTCGTAGGCGTGCTCCTTGGTATAAATCGCCGGTCCGTGATACTCGCGGTGCTGCATCATCGAGCCCTCCCCCTCGGGCGCCTTGTCATCGCGCACCAGCTGGAAGTAGGCATCGGTCTGCAGCGGTGCATTGCCCTCGTTCTTGAGCACGAATGCGACGTCGACCACGTAGCTGTTGCGATGGAAGGTGTACACCTTCTCCACCGAAAGGCCGTTGGGCCCGTCTGCCGCAAATCGCACCTCCAGCTTGTCGGCCCCCGGCGCGAGGTTGAGCGCGCCCGGCAGCAGCTTCCACAAACTGTGGTGATTTGGCATGCCTGCGCCGATCAGGCCGCTCTCGGCGCTGTAGGCGTACTGCGGGTCGAGCAGTACATAATGCTTGCTCGGGTCGTCGGTCGCCTTTTGCTTGAGCAATTCGAGCCGCGTGAGGCTCCCGCCCAAGGTGTCGATCTCCGCGATCGCCAGATCCGTGCGCACCTTTACGAGCTCTCCCTTTGCCGCGCGCTCGCTGCCGCCGGGCAGCGCAGCGGCGCCCCGCTGCGGGGGTTCAGCCGGCGCGACGCCTGCGGAAGGCTCGCTCGGCGTTGGGACCCCGGCCGCCGTCTGCGCTGCGGGCGCCAGCGGCCCCCGCGCGGGCAGATTCGCCTTCTGCCAATTCTCCCAGAGCAGAAGGACCGAAATACTGAAGACCACAAACAGGATGAGTCGTTGAGTGTCCATGTGGGGAACTGCCGCGCGCTCAGCCGCGCTCGCGCGGCGCAGGAACTGGATCGTAACCGCCGGGATGCCAAGGCACGCACCGGCACAAACGCCTGGCAGTCAACCAGCCGCCACACAATAACCCGTGCTGTGCCAGAGCCTCCTCGGCGTAGGCCGAGCAGCTCGGATAAAAGCGGCATGAGGCCGGCAGCAGCGGGCTGAGAAAGTAGCGATAGCCGCGCACGGCGAGACGAACGAGATCGCTCATCGGACGAGCTTTGCAAGCAGCTGCCGCAGATGCAGCATCATGGCTGCGTCAGGCCGTACACCGTATGGTGGTCGCACCAGTATATCGAGCGCCCCGAGGGCCTCTTGCTCCAGCCGAAATGCCTCACGAATGCACCGCTTGATGCGATTGCGCACCGCCGCTTCCCGGGCATGCTTGCGCGACACCAGAGCACCGAGGCGCGGCGGGCCTTCCGACCGTTGCGCAAAATAGAAGGTATACCCGGAGAAGCTGCGACGCACACCCTCGCGCAGCAGCCGCTCGAAGTCCGTGCTCCGCGAAAGTCGCCGATCCGCTCCCAGTCCGAACCTGCGCCATGCCCGCCGTGTACTGCGCGTGGCGGCGCCGAGCACTCGCCTAGCGTCCGACCTTACACCGCCAGCCGGTGGCGTCCGCGCGCACGCCGGGCGCGGATCACTGCCCTTCCGGAACGCGAGCGCATGCGCACGAGGAACCCGTGACGCCGCGCGCGCCGCGTCTTCGATGGCTGATAGGTTCGTTTCATTGCTGGCTCGATCCAAAAAGGGCGGTATTAGAGCCTGCGCCGGTAGCCATTGTCAAATCGAAGGATTTATCTCTTCAACCCTGTGGATAACTCGATGCGATCGGAGTAAAATTTCATTCTAGTCGAGGCGCCCGGGATTGCGCGCGGCCAGCCTCCGAAAACCGCGCCGAAGAACGAAGTCGAACCTATGCAAAGTCTGTGGCACGCGTGCCTGCGCCGGCTGGAGCAGGAGCTGCCCACACAACAGTTTAATACGTGGATACGCCCACTCGCGGCCGACTTGGACGCCACCGGTGCGGACACGTTGGTGCTTGCTGCCCCGAACCGCTTCGTGCTTGAACTTGTGCGCGAGCGCTTCGCCGCGCGCATCGAAAAGCTCGCGGCCGAAGCCGCTGGCCGCGAGCTCGGCGTGCGGCTCGTGCTGGCGCGGGGCGCGGAGGCGTCATCACGGCCCCAACCTCCCGCCGCCGCACGCGAGGTCGGCGAGGCCGCCTTGGCCGCCGCGGAGCGCCGCCGACTCAACCGCGGCTTCACTTTCGACAGCTTTGTCACCGGTAAGGCAAACCAGCTGGCGCGCGCAGCCGCCATCCAGGTAGCTGAAAACCCGGGCATATCCTATAACCCGCTATTCATCTACGGCGGCGTTGGGCTCGGCAAGACGCACCTGGTGCAGGCGATTGGCAACTACGTGGCCGAGAATCGTCCGCAAGCCCGCATCCGCTATACCCACGCCGAGCAATACGTAACCGACGTGGTGCGCGCCTACCAGCAGAAATCGTTCGACGACTTCAAGCGCTACTACCACTCGCTCGACCTGCTTCTAATCGATGACATCCAGTTCTTCTCCAACAAGGGGCGCACGCAGGAGGAGTTTTTCTACGCGTTCAATGCCCTGGTCGAAGCGCACAAGCAGATCGTGATCACCTGCGATACCTACCCGAAGGAAATTGCTGGCATGGAAGAGCGCCTGATCTCGCGCTTCGGCTGGGGGCTGACGGTGGCGATCGAGCCGCCGGAGCTCGAGATGCGCGTGGCCATCGTGCTCAAGAAAGCCGAGGCCGAAGCGGTAGAACTCTCGGAGGAAATCGCCTTCTTTATCGCCAAACACATCCGTTCCAACGTGCGCGAGCTGGAGGGCGCGCTGAAGAAGGTACTCGCCTTTGCGCGCTTCACCGGCCGCGAGCTTTCGCTCGACTTGGCCAAGGAGGCCTTGCGCGACATCCTGAACGTGGCCAATCGACAGATCACGGTCGAAGGCATTCAGAAGACCGTAGCCGAGTACTTCAAGCTCAAGGTCTCCGACATGCATTCCAAGAAACGTAGCCGCAACGTGGCCCGGCCGCGGCAGGTTGCCATGGCGCTCGCCAAGGACTTGACTCAAATGAGCCTGCCGGAAATCGGCGAGGCATTCGGCAACCGCGATCACACAACAGTGCTGCACGCCTGCCGGACCATTGCCACGCTGCGCAAGCAGGATCAAGCGCTCAACCGCGACTATCTCGTGCTCGAGCAGGTGCTCAAGGGATAACACATGAATATCCTGTGCGAAGGCCTCGAGTATTTTGTGCATAACTCCGCGCGCTGCCCTGCCGGCCGGAACGATGCACTCCGATCCACCTTCGGTTCACAGGTTTTCCACCCGCCCAGCGCCGCGCAACTACGCGCTGCAAATCGGGTTTTTGGCTTATCCAGAGGTTGCGACCGCTCTACTAACTATTACTAAGGAAGAACTAATGGTTCTAGTCAAAGCGAAACGCGACGAGATCCTCGGTCCGCTTTCCGCAGTGAGCGGTATTATCGAGCGGCGCCACACCCTGCCTATCCTGTCGAACGTCCTGATCGATCGCAATGGCGAAGCGTTGTCATTCCTCGCCACTGACATCGAAATTCAGATTACCGCACGCGCGGTGATCGCGCCCCAGGGCGAGGCGCGCACCATGACGGTCGGTGCGCGCAAGCTGGTGGACATTCTGCGCGCGCTGCCCGAAGGTATCGAGGTCACTCTGCAGCAGCAGGACAAGCGCCTCCAGGTCAAGGCTGGCAAGAGCCGCTTTTCCCTGCAGACACTCCCGGCGGAGGATTTTCCGCGTCTCGGCAAGCCTGCGGGAGATGTCGCACGCTTTGCGCTGCCGCAAAAGGCGCTCAGGAAGCTGCTTGCGCTGGTGCAATATGCGATGGCCCAGCAGGACATCCGTTATTACCTGAACGGCCTGCTCATGGTGGTGGAGGAGCGGCAGCTGAAACTCGTAGCGACCGATGGTCACCGCCTCGCCTATGCCGCGATGGCGCTCGAAACGGACCTGCCACGGCAGGAAGTGATCGTTCCGCGCAAGACCGTACTCGAATTGGTCAAGCTGCTCGGCGAAAGTGACGAGGAGGTGCGCATTGAACTTTCCTCGACGCAGGCGGCATTCTCGTTCGGTAGCGTAGACCTGGTGTCCAAGCTAGTCGACGGCAAGTTTCCGGATTACACGCGAGTCATCCCGACGCAGCACAACAACACGCTCTCGGTCGATCGCGACAGCCTGCGTCAATCACTGCAGCGCGCTGCGATTCTGTCGAACGAGAAGTTCCGCGGAGTGCGCTGGGTGCTTACCGACGGTAGTCTCAAGATCATTTCCTCCAACGCCGAGCAGGAGGAGGCGCAGGAGGAGCTCGAGGTCAAGTACGACGGCGGAGCGCTCGATGTCGGCTTCAACGTGAACTATCTGCTCGATGTGCTGAACAACGTTTCGGGGGCCGAAGTGCAGTGCAGGTTCGGTGATTCCGGATCGAGTGCGCTCATGACTTTTTCCACGGAGCCGGAATTCAAGTACGTCGTGATGCCAATGCGAATCTAGGAGCGGCGCAACCGCTTCTCCAGATCATGCGGTCAATAAAGGAAGCAGCAAGTGGGTGAACCGGAAAAGCAAGTGTCTGACGCGAACGACTACGACTCCGACAGTATCAAGGTGCTCAAGGGCCTGGAGGCCGTGCGCAAGCGCCCCGGGATGTATATCGGGGACACCTCGGACGGTACCGGGCTTCACCACATGGTATTTGAGGTGGTGGACAACGCGGTCGACGAGGCGCTGGCCGGTTTTTGCGACGAGATCGTGCTCACCATCCATACCGACAACTCGATTTCCGTGCTCGACAACGGCCGCGGCATCCCCACCGGCATCAAGGACGATGACGAGCTCAAGCGCTCCGCCGCCGAGATCGTGATGACCGAGCTGCACGCTGGGGGGAAGTTCGACACTAACACCTACAAGGTCTCGGGAGGGCTACACGGGGTCGGCGTGTCGGTGGTGAACGCACTGTCCGAGTGGCTGCGGCTCACCATCTGGCGCGATGGGAAAGTGCATCAGATGGAGTTTCGCGACGGCGCAGCGACTGCGCCTCTGCGCGCAACCGGTGCCGC
Organism: uncultured Pseudomonadota bacterium; assembly: GCA_963817785.1. Lineage (GTDB taxonomy): Bacteria > Pseudomonadota > Gammaproteobacteria > Burkholderiales > SG8-39 > JAKALD01. The sequence continues at coordinate 35,128 of CAWFPL010000002.1, forward strand.
CGAGAAGCGCGGCACCGAGGTGCATTTTCTGGCTTCAAAGGCGATCTTCGGCGCAATCGACTATCACTACGATATCCTGGCGCGCCGCCTGCGCGAGCTGTCGTTCCTGAATAACGGGGCCAGGATCGTGCTCATCGACCAGCGTACCGGCAAGGAGGAGAACTTCGCGTTTTCAGGAGGGGTAAAGGGATTCGTCGAGTACATGAATCGCTCCAAGTCGGTGCTGCACCCGAACGTGTTCTGCGCCCGCGGCGAGCGGGAAGGCATCGTTGTCGAGGTGGCGATGCAGTGGAACGACTCGTATCAGGAGTCGGTGCAGTGCTTCACCAACAATATCCCGCAGAAGGATGGTGGTACGCATCTTACCGGCCTGCGCGCTGCGATGACGCGCGTGCTCAACAAGTACATCGAGGAAAACGAGACCGCCAAGCGGGCCAAGGTAGAGACCACCGGCGACGACCTGCGCGAGGGCTTGGCCTGCGTGCTGTCGGTGAAGGTGCCGGAGCCCAAGTTTTCCTCGCAGACTAAGGAGAAGCTTGTCTCCTCGGAAGTGCGCCCAGTGGTCGAGGAAATCGTGGCTGAGAAACTGCGCGAGTTCCTGGATGAGCGTCCGAACGACGCACGCGTCATCACCGCGAAGATCGTTGACGCCGCGCGCGCGAGAGAGGCCGCGCGGCGCGCACGCGACATGACTCGCCGCAAAGGGGTGCTCGATTCAATGGGCTTGCCGGGCAAGCTCGCCGACTGCCAGGAGAAGGATCCGGCAGCGTGCGAGCTCTACCTGGTCGAAGGCGATTCGGCGGGCGGCTCAGCCAAGCAAGGCCGCGACCGGCGCTTCCAGGCCATCCTGCCGCTTAAGGGCAAGATTCTAAATGTCGAGCGAGCGCGCTTCGACAAGCTTTTGGCGTCGGCCGAGGTCGCGACCCTGATTACCGCGCTCGGCTGCGGCATCGGCAAGGAAGAATACAACCCGGAGAAGCTGCGTTACCACCGCATCATCATCATGACCGATGCGGACGTCGACGGCTCGCACATCCGGACCCTGCTGCTGACGTTCTTCTACCGCCAGATGCCCGAGTTGGTTGAGCGCGGGCATATCTACATCGCGCAGCCGCCGCTCTACAAGTCCAAGCTCGGCAAGGAGGAGCGCTACCTCAGGGACGAGCACGAGCTGAACGAGTTCATGCTCAGGCAAGCCCTGGTGGAGGCTGCACTGTACCCCGCTGAGGGGCGCGAGCCGATTCTCGGCGATGCCCTCGCCGAGCTGGCTAAGTCCTATCTGCTGACCGAGGCGGTGGTCGATCGCGTCACCCGCTGGATCGACCGCGATGTACTGCATGCGATGCTGCGCGGAGTTCAGGTTGATCTGTCCTCGCGCGATGCGGCCGAGAGCTCAGCCGCGGCGCTGATGGCGGCGATTCCGGGAAACGGCGTGCGGATCAACGCGCATTTCGATTCCAAGACCGAGCGTTACCAGGTCCGGATCGAACGCACGCGGCACGGCAACATGCGAGTGACGCACATCGATTCCGAGTTTTTGCACTCGGGCGACTATGCACAGATCCGGCAGACTGCGGAGCTGCTACGCGGTCTGATCGGTGTCGGCGCTTACGCGCAGCGCAGCGACAAGAAGCGTCCGGTCAAGGACTTTCCGGAGGCTATGCGCTGGCTGCTCGGCGAGGTGCAGAAGTCGATGAGCCTGCAGCGCTACAAGGGCCTGGGGGAGATGAACCCGGAGCAGCTCTGGGAGACTACGATGAATCCGGCGACCAGACGCCTGCTCAAGGTGCAGATCGAGGACGGCATCGCGGCCGACGAGATTTTCACCAAGCTGATGGGCGACGAAGTGGAACCGCGCCGCGCGTTCATCGAGTCGAACGCGCTCGGAGTGCGCAACCTGGACGTTTAGCCTAGCGGGTCTTTCGACGCCCGGCGCTGCGCGGTGCTTGCTTCGCCGGGGATTTGCGGGTCGGTTTCGCCGCTGCTTGCTTCGCCGACGGCGGTCGCGCCGCGCTCGCCCTGCTGACTGCCGGCGGCTGCGCTGCGACCGGTTCCTTTGACACCGGAGTAGCGCGCGGGGCGCGCGGCTCGAACTCGAAGCCGATACGTCCGCCAGCGGTCTTCACCAGGTAGGCCTTGAACGGTCGGCCTTTCTTGGATATGAAGCGCGGCAGCAGATCGGTGCGACCGGTAGCGAGCAGCTTCTCCATCTGCGCGCGCTCCACCGCCTGCTGCAGGATCACCTTTCCCGAGCGGAAGTCGCAGGTGCGTGCCGCACCGACTGCCTTCTCGCAGACGTAGGCCGCACCATGCTCGAATACCCGAGCGCCGCACTTGGGGCACTGGCCGAGGCTTTCCTGCGTACTGAAGTCGGGCGCTTGTTCGCCTTCCGATGACGGTGTTCCCTGTCCGAAGTCGAACTCAAGGCGAAAATCGTCGTTGAGCCGCAGGCCGGCGGTGAATGGCTTGCCGAGCCGGCTGCGGAAACCGGTGAGCGGACCGATGAAGCGCTTGCTGATGAGCTCTGCCACTTCTTCCGGAGACCACTCGCGCCCGGAGGTCACCTTCCAGAGCGAGAAGTCGCATGACTGGCACTGAAACTTCCGGTAGTTCTCTTGCACGGTACCGCCGCACTTCGGGCATGGCGCCGGCACGGTGGCGAAGGCGGTATCGGGGATATCGCCCCGCTTGATGCGCTCGACCAGGTCGCGCGCGGCCTGCTCGATGTGGTCCATGAATTCTTCGCGCCGCAGCTTGCCCTGCTCCATCTGTTTGAGCTTGAACTCCCAATCTCCGGTGAGCTCGGGCGACGTGATCTCGGTGACGCCGAAGTGCCTGAGCGCGAACAGCAGCGAGAACGCCTTTGGCGTCGGCACCAGCTCCTTGGCGTTGCGGTGCACGTACTCCTCCTGGATGAGGCCCTCGATGATCGCGGCGCGCGTCGCCGGCGTGCCGAGGCCTTTCGCTTCCATCGCGGCGCGCAGCTCGTCGTCCTCCACCCGCTTGCCCGCGCCCTCCATCGCCGACAGCAGGGTCGCTTCCGTGTAGCGGGCGGGAGGCTTGGTCTGGTGAGCCTGCGCGGTCACCTCGCGCGTCTCGACCAGCTCGTCGGACGCGAGCGCCGGCAGGTTCACGCTTTCGTCCTGTGCTACCCGCCCGTAGACCACCAGCCACCCCGCTTTCTGCAGGACGCGTCCCTCGGTCTTGAAGTGGTGCTCCGCGACCCGCGTGATGCGCGTGGTCTGCAGATGCTCGGCGGCGGGGAAAAATACCGCGAGAAAGCGGCGCGCGACGAGGTCGTAGATTTTGCGCTCGGGTTCGTTCAGCTGCTTCGGCGCCTGCAGTGTCGGAATGATCGCGAAGTGATCCGAAATCTTGGCGTTGTCGAACACGCGCCGGTTGGCCTTCACCCACCCGCCCTTGAGTACGCTCTTGGCGAGGGGGGCGTACTCTGCGGCCTTGGCGAGCTCCTGCATGGTCTTTTTCACCGTGCCGAGGTAGTCCTCGGGCAACGCGCGCGAATCGGTGCGCGGGTAGGTCAGCACCTTGTGCCTTTCGTACAGCGCTTGCGCGAGCGACAGAGTGGTCTTGGCGGAGAAACCGAAGCGCCCGTTGGCTTCGCGCTGCAGGCTCGTGAGATCAAAAAGCAGCGGCGAGAGCTGGGTCGACGGCTTCGTCTCCTCGCTGACCGTGCCGGGCTTGCCAAGGCACGCGGCGGCGATCGCCTCCGCCTGTGCCGCGCTCCATAGGCGCTCGGCCTTGCGTTCGGTGTCTTCGTCCTTCTCGAACGCTGGATCGAACCATCGTCCGGCGTACTCCCCCGCCTTGGCCGCAAAGCGCGCGTGGACTTCCCAGTAGTCCCTCGGTTTGAAGCTGCGAATACGCTCTTCGCGCTCGACCAGGACCGCAAGCGTTGGCGTTTGTACGCGGCCGACCGTGGTCAGGTAAAAGCCGCCCTCCTTGGAGTTGAAGGCGGTCATGGCGCGCGTACCGTTGATGCCTACCAGCCAGTCGGCCTCGGAGCGGCACTTGGCGGCGTCGCCTAGCGGCAGCATTTCCTTGTCCGAGCGCAAGTGCTCGAAACCCTCGCGGATCGCGGCCGGAGTCATGGACTGTAGCCAAAGACGCTCGATGGGCTTTTGCGTCTTCGCGTGTTGCGCAATGTAGCGGAAGATCAGCTCGCCCTCGCGTCCGGCGTCGCAGGCGTTGATCAGACCAACCACGTCCTTGCGTTTGAGCAGCCGCAGCAGCACGTTCAGGCGCTCGGCGCTGCGCTCGATCGGCGCCAGCTCGAAGCGGGGCGGGATCACCGGCAAGTGGGCGAATGACCATTTGCCCTTCTTGACGTCGTATTCCTCGGGTACGGCGAGCTGGAGCAGGTGGCCGACTGCCGATGACAGTACGTAATCATCGCTCTCGAAGTAGTCGCCTTTACGCGTGAAGCCGCCCAACGCGCGCGCGATGTCCGCGGCGACGGAAGGTTTTTCGGCGATGATCAGTTTCTTGCTCATGGTAGAGCTCGCACGACGCCGCGGTGGGCGCCGAAAGGCCGCAGATGATAAGTGCAAACCCGGCGGGGAGACAACCGCAGGGTCTTCTACGAGTTACGCACACGCGCGTGCGCGCGCGACAGGCCCTAGTTCGGCAGGCGCGTTTCGTCCGGCGAAAGGAGCTCTTCGGCCACCAGCCGGCTCGCCGGTGCCTGCTCGTTCCACAGCACCATCAGCACGATCAGTTTGAGTTGCTCCAGTGCGAGCGAGTGACCGGCCGCGGCGAGCGCCCGCTCGATCACGTGCTCGCGTGTCTGCGGCGCGAGGATGCCGGATTGCTCGAGCGCGATCAGAAAACCGCGGCACTCTGCATCGAGCTTGGCTAGCTCTCTCGGCGCATAGGCGCGGAACGCCGCGTGCGTCTCTGGCAAGGGCGCGACCGCACGTTGCGGCCCGCGTGCCACGCCCGCCAACCAGGTCAACGCCTCGCTGATGTCCGAATCGTCGAAGCCCGCTGCGGAGAGCTTCTTCGCGACGATCTCGCTGTTCTGGGAAAGGTCGCTGTGCTGGTAGTTCTCGAACAGGTACACGAGGATGTCGTACATGGCTTGTTATTCTCTCAGTTGAGGCGTTGGTAAAGGCCACCAGGCAAGACAGCGACGCGCCCGTCGAGTTCAAGCCGCAGGAGCTCGGAGGAGACCTGCTCAGCGGAAAGCCCGGAGCGTGCGCACAACGAATCTACATTCATCGGGTCGAAGCCCATATGCGCGAGAAACGGTTTGTCGGCGTCGCTGCGCGCAGGGCTGCCGCCGCCAGCTGGTGCCGCGGCGCCTCCACAAACGACGCCGAGTTCGGCTAGCACGTCCTCGGCGGACTCGATCAGCTTGGCGCCCTGCTTGATCAAGGCGTGGCAGCCCTTGGACAGCGGGGAGTGAATTGAACCCGGAATCGCGAACACCTCGCGACCCTGCTCAACCGCAGCCCGTGCAGTGATGAGCGAGCCCGAGGCGAGCGCTGCCTCGACCACCAGGCAGCCTCGCGCGAGTCCGCTGATCAGGCGATTGCGGCGCGGGAAGTTTTGCGCAGCCGCAGGCGTGCCGAGCGGGAACTCCGAGACGAGAAGACCGCCCTGCGCGATCCGGGCGGCGAGTCCTGCGTTCCGCGCGGGGTAAATGACGTCTATGCCGGTGCCCAGCACGGCGATGGTGGATCCGGGCCCGGTCAGGCCGCCTTGGTGGGCCGCAGCATCGATGCCTAGCGCCAGTCCGCTCACGATCGTGAGCCCGGCGCCGCTTAGCGCCTTGGAGAATCCTTCCGCGTTGCTCGCGCCCTGTGCGCTTGCATTACGGCTGCCGACGACCGCGAGGGCAGGTCGCTCGAGCAACTCCAGGCGGCCCACCGCATATAACAGTGGTGGCGGATCGCCGATTTCCAGCAGCAGCTTCGGATACGCGGCGTCCGCCAGCGTCACGATGGCATGATCGGGCACTTGGGCCCACTGTTGTGCGCGCTCAACCGCGCGCGCCACCTGATCGGAGTAAAGCGCTTCGAGCGCGGCGGAGGGAAGCAATCGCGAGAGTTGCGCGCGCTGGGCGGTGATAAACGTCTCTGGAAGACCGAACCGCCGCAGCAGTTCGCGCATGGTGGCGGCACTGAGCCCGGGCGTGAGCGTGAGTTGCAGCCAGCTCGCCAGCCCCGGGTCGTGCTTCATGCCGGCGGCGCGGGGCGGGGAACAGCTCCCCCGCGTGCCGACGCCGGCCAACGCCGGTGCCTGAATGATTCTTTACGGGGTTTCGACCACATCCAGGGGTTGCACCGGCCTCGAGATGCGCATCACCAAGGCATAGGATACGTGGTCGAACACGCGGAATACAAACACTAGGCCGTATCGCTCGTCGGGCACTTTGAGCGTCGCGTCAGCTGCCTTGTTCGACGAGTATACGTCTCGCACCGTGGCGCCGTAACGATACAGCGCGAGCACCGATCCGACGTCCAGACCGTCTGCCTTGCCGCGGTTCAGGGCTACGATCGACTGGGGACCTGCCTCGCCAACCTTGGCCAGCCCCTCGTAGATGTCGATCACCCGGCCCTTGATGAAAACCGAGGGCGCGTGCGGTGCGTACACCATGGGTAGCGACTTGCCGGCGGGAATCAGCTTGTCGCCGGCCATGACTTCCTGGGTCACCGAGGTGAGCGTGATGGTGGCCGGATTGCCGGGTCGCACGACGTGTGCCGTGCCGAGGTAGACGCCTTCGTAGCCCAACGTACGCTCGGTGTCGGGATCCACCAATGCCTTGCCGCGACGATAAACGTACCATGTGTCTACCTTCGAGTTGCCGATGCCCTCGACGTAGGCCTGGCTGCCGGCACCCAGCACCACGTGGTTCTCCTCCGTGGCCACGATGGTGGGCGCGTTGTCCAGGCCGCCGGGCTCGACCACGATCGGACGCGACAGGAACGGCTCAATGGCCTTGGGGGGGATACTCGGAATCGCCTCTACGGCCGGTCCTTCGTCGCGGACTCGCGGTTCGAGCTTGACTGTCTTGAGCAGCGACAGGCGGCTTTGCCCCCGATCGAGCACGATCACGTCGCCCGGGTAGATCAGGTCCGGGTTCTTGATCTCGTCCTTGTTGAGCCTCCACAGTTCCGGCCAGCGCCACGGAGAGTCGGTGTAGCGCTCGGCGATCCCCCAGAGGGTATCGCCACGGACGACGACGTAGCGGCCGGGGGCTGTCGGTTTGAGCGTCAGGGGCGTCTTCGGCGCCTGAGCCAGGGCGAGACCGGCAGCAAGGAAGAAAGCGAGCGCTGTGATAGACTTACGCAGCTGGTGACGCATGGGAACGCCGATCATCTAGCCACCTCCCTGGCCGGCTTGAAAAACACTTTACCAGACCAAATTTAGCATAAACGAGGAACAGTTTATACGCAGCGCGAGATCCTGCATCTAATCTGTTCAATTTGCAAGCAATTTACGATAATCAATGGCCTTGCTGAACATCCTTAGGTACCCTGACGCGCGACTGCATAAGCTCGCTGCACCTGTCACCGTCTTCGACGAGCAGCTGAAGCGCCTGGTACGCGAAATGACCGAGACCATGTACGCGGCCCCCGGCATCGGCCTCGCCGCTACTCAGGTCGACGTGCATAAACAGGTGATCGTGGTCGACGTCTCGGAGCGGCGCGACTCGCTGGTGGTGCTCGTCAATCCCCAGATCGTCGAGGCCTCGGGGATCTCGGACATTGAGGAAGGCTGCTTGTCGGTCCCCGGGATCTACGAGACCGTCGAGCGCGCGGAACGGGTAAAGGTGCGCGCGTACGATCAGAACGGAACGCCGTTCACGCTCGAAGCGCAGGGCTTGCTCGCAGTGTGCATTCAGCACGAGATGGACCACCTCAAGGGCCAGGTTTTCGTCGAGTACCTGTCCCAGCTCAAGCAACAGCGCATCCGCGCCAAGCTCACCAAGCAGCTGAGAAAGAGCGCGTAAGGGCCGCCGCAGCGCGGTCAGCGTTCACCCTGTCCGCTATGCGCGTGGTGTTCGCCGGCACGCCCGAGTTCGCCGAGCGGGCGCTCGCGGCATTGGTCGCGGCCGGCCATCGCATCGCCCTGGTTGTCACTCAGCCGGACCGGCCTGCGGGCCGCGGAATGCGGCTCGTGCAGAGTCCGGTGAAGCGCCTCGCATTGGCGCACGAGCTTGAGGTCTTCCAGCCGGCCACCTTGCGCGACGCGGAGAGCCTAGCGCGGTTGCGCGCGTCGGCCCCCGACGTGCTGGTGGTCGCCGCCTATGGTCTGATCCTGCCGCCGCCTGTGCTCCAGCTTGCCGCGCACGGCACGCTTAACATTCACGCTTCGCTGCTGCCGCGCTGGCGCGGCGCAGCGCCGATCCAGCGCGCGCTGCTCGCCGGCGACAGCGAAACCGGCATCACCATCATGCAGATGGACACAGGCCTCGACACGGGGCCGATCCTAGCGCAGCGCGCGCTGCCGATTACGTCAGACGACGACGCGCAGACGCTGCACGATAAACTCGCGGCGCTCGGGGCCGAAATGATCGTGGCTGCGCTCGCGGACCGCACTGCCGGCCGTGGCCGCGCGCAGCCGCAACCGGAGCGGGGCGTGACCTACGCGCACAAGATCGACCGGCTCGAGCCGATGCTCGACTGGCGCCAGCCCGCGCCACAACTCGAGCGCGCGGTGCGCGCCTTTCGTCCCGCGCCGGGCGCGTTTTCGGTATTGCGTGGAGAAATCGTCAAGATCTGGCGCGCCCGCGCGGCGGAGGGTAGCGGTGCGGCGGGCACGGTGCTCGAGCCTGGCGACGAGGCGTTGCTTGTCGCCTGCGGAGAGGGTGCGCTGGCCGTAAGCGAACTGCAGCGCGCGGGCGGTAAGCGCCTGCCCGCGGCGGCGTTCCTGCGCGGCTTCCCCATCGGCGCGGGCGAGCGCTTTGCGCTTTCCGACGCGGCCCAGTACGAATGAAAGCAGATTGGTCGAGCCGTGGGCATGACCGGGCTCGCAGCAGCGCTGCGTGACGCCGCGCGGGTCGTGGCGCACGTCGCCGCGGGTCGCAGCTTGGGCGCCGAGCTCGAGAACCGCGTGGAAAGGGAGGGAGACGCCGCGCGCGCCGCGTTGGTGGACCTGTGCTACGGGACCCTGCGCCGCTACGGCCGCGTGCAGGCGGTACTCGCGGCGCTCTCGCATCACGAGCGCTCGGACCCGCTGGTAGCGGCGCTCATCTGGTGTTCGCTTTACGCTATTGAATCAGAACGTTACGCCGATTACACCGTGGTGGATCAGGCGGTTCGCGCGTGTGAGGCTTTGGGGCATGGCGCGGCGAAGGGTTACGTCAATGGCCTGCTGCGCGCGTGGCTGAGGCGCGACGGCGCGCTCGAGGCCCGCATCGCGGCGAACGCCGAGGCGCGCTATCAGCATCCCGGATGGTGGATCGACGCGGTGCGCCGCGACCATCCGCGTGACTGGGAGCGCGTGCTTCAAGCCGGCAACACCCATCCACCGATGTGCCTGCGGGTCAACGCACGCCGCCTCGAGCCGCAAACTTACGCCATGCGGCTCACCGCGGCGGGTCTCGCCGCGCGCCGGGTCGGGCCGGTCGCGCTGCTGCTCGACAAGCCGGTCCCCGTCGATCGTCTGCCCGGCTTCGCGCGCGGCGAGGTCTCGGTACAGGACGCCGGGGCGCAGCGCGCCGCCCCGTATCTCGACCTCGCGTCAGGGCAGCGCGTGCTCGACGCCTGTGCCGCGCCCGGCGGCAAGAGCGCCCATATCCTGGAGACGGCCGATGTGTCGCTCACCGCGCTCGACAGCGATGCGGCGCGCATTGCGCGCATCGCGCGCAACCTTTCCAGGCTCGGCCTCGAGGCGTCGGTGAAGACCGCTGATTGCACGCGGCTCGAGAGCTGGTGGAACGGACAGCCGTTCGACCGTATCCTCGCCGATGTGCCCTGCTCCGGCTCCGGCGTGGCGCGTCGCCATCCGGACATCAAATGGCTGCGGCGCGCGGCGGACCTCGGTGCTTTTGCGTCGCGCCAGGCCGCGATCCTGGGCGCGCTTTGGCGCACCCTCGCCCCGAATGGTAAATTGCTGTATGTCACCTGCTCAGTGTTCGCGGAGGAAAACGATGCGGTGGTCGACGGGTTCGCCACGCGAACACCGGACGCGCGGCGGCTCGCGTTGCCGGCCGGCGTTCCCGCGCAGCTCCTGCCAGGCCCCGAGCACGACGGGTTTTTCTTCGCCCTGCTAGAAAAACGGTCCTGACGCGACGCGCGATGCGAGGCATCGCTCTCCTGACGAAGCTTCTCGTCGTGCTCGCGTGCACTGCCGCGCTCGCGGCCCGCGCCGACGACATCGAGGTGCGCGATGCGCAGCTCGTGAAGGTCGACGAGGGACTGGTGCTCGACGCCAATTTCTCGTTCGACCTCAACCCGCGGCTCGAGGAGGCGGTGAGTAATGGCGTGCCGCTGTACTTCGTCGTCGATTTCGAGCTGACGCGTCCGCGCTGGTGGTGGCTGGACGAAAAGACCGTGTCCAGGCGCCTGCAGTTGCGGCTTGCCTATCACGCACTGTCGCGCCAATACCGCCTGTCGACGGGCCTGCTGCAGCAGAGCTTCGGTACGCTGCAGGAGGCACTGCAGGTGCTGCAACACGTGCGCAACTGGCTCGTGGCCGATCATGGCGTGACGCTCAGCGATACGGACTACGACGCCGCGGTGCGCATGCGGCTCGATACCACGCTGCTTCCAAAACCGTTCCAGATCAATGCGCTCACCAGCCACGAATGGCGTCTCGAGTCGCCGTGGCTGCAGTTCAAGTACCACCCGCCACCGCCGCCTCCCGCGCCGGTCGAGACGCGCGAGCCCGCTCCCTTGAGGGGTACGCAGCAATGAAGGCGCTGCTCATCATCGGCGCCGCGCTCGCGGGCGTGTTGCTGTTCCTGCTCGCCACGGCCAGCGCGAATACGTCGCTGTTCGCCGAGCATTATCCGCTGCTGCTTGTGCTGAACGCCGCGCTCGCCGCATCGCTGTTTGCGCTGGTCGGCTGGCAGATCGCCGGGTTGATCCGCAGATACCGCGGCCGCGAGTTCGGCTCGCGCCTGACACTGCGCTTGCTGGCCCTGTTCGCAATGATGGCCGTGGCGCCGGGGCTGCTCGTCTACACGGTGTCGGTGCAGTTCCTGACCAAGAGCATCGAATCGTGGTTCGACGTCAAGGTCGACTCCGCGCTCGAGGGCGGCATTCACCTCGGCCAGGCGGCGATCGACCAGATGCTCTCCGAGCTCGACGTCAAGGGCCGCGCCATGGCGCTCGAGCTCGGCGACCACGCGGCGGCCCAGCAAGTGACTCTGCTCAATCGGCTGCGCGAGCAGGCAGGCGTGCAGGAAGCGGTGGTGGTCACCGCGAGCGGCAGGCTCATTGCCAGCGCTACCGAGAACGTCGCGCAGTTCGTGCCCGATCTGCCTTCCGCGCAGATGCTGCGCCAGGCGCGCGGCAGCCAGAGTTATACCTTGGTCGACGCTCCGGCCGGCAAGCCCATGTCGCTACGCGTCGTCGTGCCCATCTCGGGGCTGACGCTCAGCCAGGAGCCTCGTTATCTGCAACTGCGCCAGACCCTGCCGGACTCGTTCTCGAGGAGCGCGGAGGCGGTCGAAGGCGCCTACCGCGATTACCGCGAGCTCGCCCTGTCGCGCCAGGGGCTGCGACGCATCTACATCGTAACGCTGACCCTGGCGCTGCTGATGGCGCTGTTCATCGCCATCGCGCTGGCCGTGATCCTGTCCAACCGGCTTTCCGAGCCGCTGTCGAACCTCGCGCAGGCCACCCAGGCGGTGGCGCGCGGCGACTTCAGCAAGCGAGCTCCAGTGACCAGCCGGGATGAGCTCGGGGTGCTGACCGAGTCATTCAATTCGATGACACTGCAGCTGGACGAGGCGCGCCGCGTGGTGGAGGCAAATCGCGCCGCGCTCGAGACCGCCAAAGCGCACCTCGAGAACATCCTCGCCAACCTGTCCGCGGGAGTCCTGGTATTCGACCGCGAGCTGCGACTGTCCATCTTCAACCGCGGCGCCGCCGCGATCCTCGGCGAGGAGCTGACCGGCTGCAGCGGAAAGCCGCTCGCAGAATGGAACCTGACTCTGGCCTCCTTCGCACAACCGGTGCGCCAGGAATTCATCGCCGCGGGCGGGCGGATTTGGCAGCTCGAGCTGACCCTGAAAGGCACCGGCAAGACGCTGCTGGTGCGCGGCACCGCCCTGCCTCATGCCCCCGGCGGCGGCTTCGTGCTGGTGTTCGACGACATCACACAGCTCATCCAGGCGCAGCGCGCGACCGCCTGGGCCGAGGTGGCGCGGCGCTTGGCCCACGAGATCAAGAATCCGCTTACCCCGATCCAGCTCTCGGCCGAGCGGCTCGAGATGAAGCTCGCGGGCAAGCTGGGAGCCGAGGACGCCGAGAGTCTGCGTCGCGGCACCGAGACGATCGTGAGTCAGGTGACCGCTCTCAAGGCCATGGTCGACGATTTCCGCGACTATGCGCGCTTGCCTGCGCCGGCGCCCTCGGAGCTCGACCTGAATGCCCTGCTGGGCGAGGTTCTGGCGCTCTACGAGCACTCGAAGGCGCCGATCGCGAGGCAGCTTCAGGCGTCCCTGCCCCGGGTGTGGGCCGACTCGGCGCAAATTCGCCAAGTCATCCACAACCTGGTGCAGAACGCGCAGGACGCGATCGAGAATCGCAAGGACGCGGGCGCCGCTGCTCCCTCGATCGAGGTGCGCACCGAGCTGGCCGGCGATTGTGTGCGGATGTCGGTGTCCGACAACGGCGGCGGCTTTCCGGAGGAGCTGATGGCGCGCGTGTTCGAACCCTACGTCACCACGAAACCGCGCGGCACCGGCCTCGGGCTCGCGATCGTGAAGAAAATCGTCGACGAGCACCGCGGCACTGTGTTGATCGAAAACCACCCCAACGAAGGTGCGCGCGTGAGCGTGCTGCTGCCCACGGGCCGCGAAGACGCCGCGGCGAAGGCGGCCTGATCCCATGGCGCAGATCCTGGTGGTCGACGACGAGATCGGCATTCGCGAGCTGCTGTCGGAGATCCTGGCCGACGAGGGGCACCAGGTGCTGCTCGCCGAGAGCGCCGGCACGGCGCGTGCATCGCGCGAGCAACAGCGCCCGGACCTGGTGCTGCTCGACATCTGGATGCCGGACGCCGACGGCATCACGCTGCTCAAGGAATGGGCGGCGAGCGGCCAGCTCACCATGCCGGTGGTGATGATGTCAGGACACGGGACCATCGAGACCGCCGTGGAGGCGACCCGCATCGGCGCCCTGGACTATCTGGAAAAGCCGATCGCGCTGCAGCGGCTTTTGGCTACGGTCAGGCGCGCACTGAGCAACCAGGAGGTACGCGGGTCGCAGCCGTTGTCGCTGCTCGCGCTGGGCCGCTCGCCCGCGCTCGCAGAGGCCAAGAAGCGCCTGGCGCAGCTGAGGCAGGTCGGTGCGCCGCTCATGCTGCGCGGCGAGCCCGGTATGCTGCCTGAGCCGTTTGCGCGCATGCTTGCGGCCTCCGGCGTGCCGTTCCTGGCCGGAGGGCCAGAGCTGCTCGCCGAGCCACCCTCGGAGCTGCTCACGCGCGCCGGCGGCGGCATCCTGTTGGTGTCGGACCTGTCGCGACTGGGGCGCGGCGAGCAGAAGAGCCTGGAGTTCGTCCTGGCGCGCGCCGAAAAGCACAAGGCGCGCGTGGTGTCGTTCTCCCCGCTCGATCCGCGCGCGCTGATCGAGAAGCATCAGTTCGATGCCGAGCTGCTGGCCCGGCTCTCCGAGCTGATGCTGCGCCTGCCCGCGTTACGCGAGTGCGCCGAGGACGTGCCGGACGTGGCGGCACTGATGCTCGCCCAATTGGTGGAGGCGCGTGCCTGCCCGCCGCGCCGCCTGGCCGTCGCGGCGCTCAACGCGTTGCGCAACTACGCGTGGCCGGGAAACCTCGTGCAGCTCGAGAGCGTGATCAAGAACCTCGCGCTCAGCTCGCTGGAAGAGGAGGTGGGGCTCGAAGACGTCGAGCGCGTGCTTGGCGCGCAGGCGGTACCGCGCACGCCGCCCGAGCTGGGCCTGGACCGCCCCTACCGCGAAGCGCGGGAAGCGTTCGAACGTCTGTATTTCGAGAACCTGCTCGCGCAGGAAGGCGGCAGCATGTCCCGGGTGGCGGAAAAGTCCGGCCTGGAGCGCACGCACCTCTATCGCAAGCTCAAGGCGCTCGGCTTGCCGGTAGGACGGCGCGACGAGGGCGCGGCCTGAGCCGCATTCCGGTCCATATCGTGGCGGGCGCGCCGCGTTCGGGCAAGAGCGCGCTCGTCGCGCGGCTGGTCGCGGAGCGCCCGGGGTGGCTCGGAATCGTAAACGTGCTTCCCGCGGCGGGCCCGCGCGGACTGCGCCTGGCGCCCGCGGGCTGCCCGTGCTGCACTGCGCGCCTTGCGCTCGAGCTTGTTCTGGTGCGCGCGCTCCGTGAGCTGCGCCCGACGCGCGTGCTGGTCGAGCTTGGCAATGCTGGGCACCAGGTCTTGCTGCGGCGCACGCTGTGCGCGGGACCGCTCGCGCCTTACCTCGAGCCGGGACGTGACCTGATGTTGCCCGCTGCCAGCGCGTTGCGCGCCGAAGCGCTGGAAGCGAACTGACTCTATGCGCGCAGCACGGCGATGACGAAGGCGAGCCAGCCGAGGACGAAGGCGAGGCCGCCGAACGGAGTCACCGCGCCGAGCCAGCGGGCGCCGCTCAGCACGAGAAGGTAGAGGCTGCCGGAGAACAGCAGCACGCCGGCCGCGAGCAGCCATCCGGCCGCGCGCAGCCAGAAGCTGTCGGGCAAGTGCAGGCACGCGAGTCCGACCGCGAGCAGCCCGAGCGCGTGCCAGAAGTGGTATTCGACCGCGGTGTGATAGACCGCGAGCATTTCGGCGGGCAGGCGTCCCTTGAGCGCGTGGGCGCCGAAAGCGCCCAACACGACCGCCATGGCAGCCAGCGCGGCGCCGAGGGAGAGGAATAGCCTGGCGCTCGCCGGCATCGTCGTGCCCACGGGCTACCCGGTGTTTCTCTTGGCGCGCAACGGGCGCTGCGTGTCGCAGCTGCCCATGCAGATCTTGCCGCCCAGAGTGCACGTGTCGCCCTTGCCCATGCTGGTTCTCCGCAACGCTGCGCGCAAAATTATAGCGAGGCTGGCGCTCGTTCGCCCGAGGCTTCCGGCTCGTAGCCGAGGTATGGCGCGAGCCAGCGCTCGGCATCGCGCGCATCCATGCCCTTGCGTCGCGCGTAATCGTCCAACTGGTCGCGCCCGATCTTGCCGACTGCGAAATAGCCTGCTTCCGGATGCGAGAGGTAAAAGCCCGCGACCGACGAGGCCGGCAGCATGGCGCAGGACTCGGTGAGCCGCATGCCGGCGTTGCGCGGCGCGTCGAGCAGGGTGAACAGCGCGGGCTTCTCGGTGTGATCGGGGCAGGCCGGGTAGCCCGGCGCCGGCCGGATGCCGCGGTATTGCTCGGCGATCAGCTGCTCGCCGCCGAGCTGCTCATGCGGCGCATAGCCCCAATAGTCGCGCCGCACCCGCTCGTGCAGGTGCTCGGCGAACGCTTCGGCCAGACGGTCCGCCAGCGCCTTCAGCATGATCGCGTTGTAGTCGTCGTGCCGCGACTCGAACTCGACCACCCGCGCAGCGATGCCGTCGGCGCACACCGCGAACGCGCCGACGTAGTCCGCTACGCCGACCTCCCGCGGTGCGACGAAATCGGCCAGGCACAGGTTCGGCCGGCCGCTCGGCTTGTGGTTCTGTTGCCGCATGTTGTGCCAGGTCATGAGCACTTCGCGCCGGCTCTCGTCGCGATAGATCTCGATGTCGTCGTGCCGCACGCTCGCCGCCGCGAACAGCCCGAACACGCCGTTTGCGTTGACCCAGCGTTCGCGCACGATGCGCTCGAGCATCTCGTTCGCCTCGGCGAACAGCTTGCGCGCGGCCTCGCCGACCACCGGATCCTGCAGAATCTTCGGGTACGGCCCGGACAGCTCCCAGGTCTGGAAAAATGGCGTCCAGTCGATGTAGGGCAGCAGCTTCTCGAGCGGATAATCGCGCAGCGCCACGACGCCGAGCTGCTTCGGCCGGGGTGGCTGGTAGGCCGCCCAGTCGGTCTTCAGACCGCGGGCGCGGGCCTCGACGATCGGGTGCAGCGGCCCGGATCCCTTCTTGTCACGATGCTGGGCACGGATTTTCTCGTAGTCCGCGCGTACCCCGGCGAGGTAGGCCTCACGCTGCTCGGTCGAGAGCAGGCTGCTCACTACCGGAACGCTGCGCGACGCGTCGGGCACGTAAATCACCGGACCCGGATAGTTCGGCGCGATCTTGACCGCGGTATGCGCCCGCGAAGTGGTCGCTCCGCCGATCAGCAGGGGTACCTGGAAACCCTCGCGCTGCATCTCGCGCGCGACGTGCGCCATTTCCTCGAGCGAGGGCGTGATCAGCCCCGACAGGCCGATCGCGTCGGCGTTCTCGCGGCGCGCAGTCTCGAGGATGGTCTGCGCCGGGACCATGACGCCGAGATTGATCACCTCGTAGTTGTTGCACTGGAGCACTACCGCGACGATGTTCTTGCCGATGTCGTGCACGTCGCCCTTTACCGTGGCCATCACGATCTTGCCCTTCGCGCGCCCGGCGTCGCCGGATCTGGCCTTTTCGGCCTCGATGTAGGGCACCAGGTGCGCGACCGCAGTCTTCATCACGCGCGCCGACTTGACCACCTGGGGCAGGAACATCTTGCCGGCGCCGAACAGGTCGCCGACCACGTTCATGCCGTCCATCAGCGGTCCTTCGATCACCTCGATCGGGTGTGCGTACTTGAGGCGCGCCTCCTCGGTATCCTCGACGACGTGGGTGGCAATGCCGTTGACCAGGGCGTGCGCGAGGCGCTCCTCGACCGTCCCCGCACGCCAGGCGTCGTCCTTCACGCTTTCACGCGCGCCCGCTTTGACCGTGCCCGCGAATTCGACCAGGCGCTCGGTGGCGTCCGGGCGCCGGTCGAAGATGACGTCCTCGACGCGCGCCTTCAGCTCGGGCTCGATCTCCTCGTACACTCCCAGCTGCCCGGCGTTGACGATGCCCATCGACATGCCGGCGCGGATGGCGTGGTACAGGAACGCGGTGTGCATCGCCTCGCGCACCGCGTCGTTGCCGCGGAACGAGAACGACAGGTTCGACACTCCGCCGGAGACCTTGGTGTAGGGGAGGTTGGCGCGGATCCAGCGAGTCGCCTCCAGATAGTCGATGCCGTAGCGCGCGTGCTCCTCCAGCCCGGTGGCGATCGCGAAGATGTTCGGGTCGAAGACGATGTCCTCGGGGGCAAAGCCGACTTCCTGCGTGAGCAGGCGGTAGCAACGCGCGCAGATCGCGGTGCGCCGCTCGAGGGAGTCGGCCTGGCCCTGCTCGTCGAAGGCCATCACGACCACCGCGGCGCCGTACTTCCTCGCCAGCCGCGCCTGGCGCAGGAACTCCGCCTCGCCTTCCTTCAGGCTGATCGAGTTGACCACTGCCTTGCCCTGCACGCACTTGAGGCCCGCTTCGATCACGCTCCACTTCGAGGAGTCGAGCATCAGCGGCACGCGCGCGATGTCGGGCTCGGAGGCGACGAGGTTGAGGAAGGTCGTCATCGCCTTCTCCGAGTCGAGCATCGCCTCGTCCATGTTGACATCGATCACCTGCGCGCCGTTCTCGACCTGCTGGCGCGCCACCGACAGCGCCTCGGCATAATTGCCGGCGAGCACCAGGCGTGCGAAGGCCTTCGACCCGGTGACGTTGGTGCGCTCGCCGACATTGACGAACAGCGAGTCGTCGCCGACGTTGAGCGGCTCCAGGCCGGCAAGGCGCAGCTTCTTCGGCGGCGCCGGGACCGGGCGCGGCGCCACGCCCTGCACCGCCGCGGCGAGGGCGGCGATGTGCTCCGGCGTGGTGCCGCAGCAGCCGCCGGCGATGTTGAGCCAGCCGGCGCGCGCCCATTCCCCCATCTGCGCGGCCATCGACTCCGGGGTGTCCTCATACTCGCCGAACGCGTTCGGCAGGCCGGCGTTCGGGTGGCAGGAAACGAAGCTCTCGGCAATGCCCGACAGTTCCTCGACGTAGGGCCGCAGTTCCTTCGCCCCCAGCGCGCAATTCAGTCCCACCGCGAGCGGGCGCGCATGGCGCACCGAGTTGTAGAACGCTTCGACGGTCTGGCCCGAAAGCGTGCGCCCGGAGGCGTCGGTGATCGTTCCGGAAACGATCAAGGGCAGCGGCAGGCCGCGGTCCTCGAACAGAGTCTCGATCGCAAACAGCGCCGCCTTCGCGTTCAGCGTATCGAAGACCGTTTCGAGCAGGACGAGATCGACGCCGCCGTCGAGCAAACCGCGCAGCGCTTCCCCGTAGGCGGCGACCAGCTGGTCGAAAGTCACGGCGCGGAATCCCGGGTCGTTGACGTCGGGCGAGATCGACGCAGTGCGGTTGGTCGGGCCCAGTACGCCGGCGACAAAGCGCGGTCGCGCCGGGCTGCGCGCCTCCCACTCGCCGGCCACGCCGCACGCCAGCTGCGCGGCGGCGAGATTCAGCTCGTAGGCGAGCGCCTCCATGCCGTAGTCGGCCATCGCGACCGAGGTCGAGTTGAAGGTGTTGGTCTCGAGGATGTCGGCGCCGGCCGCGAGGTACTGCGCGTGGATTTTGCGGATGAGCTGGGGCCGGGTGAGGCTCAGCAGGTCGTTGTTGCCCTTGAGCTCGCGCGGCCAGTCGCGGAAGCGCTCTCCGCGGTAGTCGCCTTCGGCAAGCTGCTCGCGCTGGATCATGGTGCCCATCGCCCCGTCGAGCAGCAGGATGCGCTCGGCGAGCAGCGATTCGAGGCGGGCGGCGCGGGCTGGCAGGTTCATCCGGGGCACAAAACAAAAAGCCCGTCCAGCTTGCGCAAGAAACGGGCTTCGAGGCACGTCTCTTTAGCGGTATTTGTTTGTCCCCGCCTTGCGGCGGCCCGGCGCCCGCAAGCTGAACATCAAATCGGCGCAGGGGGCAGTCTGCCGCCGAAGTCCTGTGCTGTCAACAACTTGGGGGCGCGGGCGTATAATGCCGCTCCCTCGACCGAGCCCTCCCGCCATGGAGCATCTCGAGCCCAAGCAAGCCCACGAGTTCCTGCAGAGCAATTCGGATGCGCTGTTCGTCGACTGCCGAAGCGAGATGGAGTACCTGTTTGTCGGTCATCCGGCCGGTGCGCTGCACGTGGCCTGGAACGACGGCCCGGACTGGGAGGTCAACCCGCACTTTGTCGGGCAAGTCAAAAGGCTCGCCGGCACCAATCACACGACGCGACCGATATTGCTGATTTGCCGCAGCGGCAACCGCTCGCAAGAAGCGGGCGCTGCGCTCGAGCGCGCCGGGTTTACCAAGATCTATAACGTCGTGCATGGTTTCGAGGGGGAGCTGAACGAGCAGCACCGGCGTAACTCGATCGCCGGCTGGCGCTTCGAGGGCTTGCCCTGGGAGCAGTGCTGAGCGTGCAGCGAGGCGAAGGCTCGCTTGCCGCCGGATTTTCCCGGCGCTCGCTTGCCTCGTGGGAACACTCGTCGCGGTGCTGCCTGCGCCGGGGCGCACGCGCCAAACCTTTTAAGCAGTGCAGGCATCGACCGGGGTGCGAGGCGCGCCCGCGCCCGTAAATCGTAATTAAGATGCGGCATCATGGCTGACAGCGAATTCGAATCGATCACGGGCAAGTTCGCCTGCGAGGTGCATTGGGGCGACTGCGACCCGGCGGGCATCATCTTCTATCCGACTTACTTTCGCTGGTTCGACGCGGCGACCTGGAACTTCTTCGCCCAGGCGGGCTACGATGTGAAGCGCATGCGCGCCGAGCAGCTGGCGATGCCGCTGGTCGCGGCGCAGTGCGAGTTCCGGGCCTCGCCGGTGCACGGCGACCGATGCGAAGTGCAGTCGCGAATCTCGCGTTGGGGCGGCAAGTCGTTCATCGTCGCTCACCGCGTGGTGCGCGACGATGGCACACTGCTCGCCGAGGGCGCAGAGACGCGCGTCTGGAGCCGCCGCGCGACGGGTCCAGGCAGCCCGATGAAGGGCGAGCCGATCGGCGAAGAGGTCAAGGTGCTGTTCCGGGTGAATGCCTAGGCAGGGGACATGAGCGGCTCCGCGCCAGTCGATCCCGGCACGGCGGCGGCGGCAATGCAAAGCGCTTGCGTGGCGGCGCTCGCCGGGTCGAGCCTGCTGGCGCTGGGCGCCGTGCGCGATGGCGTCCTGGCGCATGCTTCCGCGGCGCTGCTGCGCATGTTCGGGCTGCGGGAGGGCGGAACGCGCAAGCGGTTTGCGGATCTGGTCGAGCCCGCCGACCGCGAACGGGTCGCACGCGTGCTCTTTTCGCCTGGCGAGGGGGCGGTTGCCTTTCGTGCCGTGCGCGCGGACGGCAGCCTGTTCGAGGCGGAGCTCTCGGCGGTGCACGCAGCGCTGCCCGGCGGCGCGGCGACCGTGATCGCGCTGTCCGACCTCACCGAGCGCGAGCGTGCGGCGCGCCAACTCTCGTACCTCGCGCTGGTCGATCCGGTCACCGGTCTGCCGAACCGGCAGGCATTCGTCGACCGGCTGCAGGCGGCGCTGAGCGCGGCACGGCGCGCGGGTCGCCCGTCGATTGTCATGCTCGTGGAGCTGGACGGCCTCGAGGGGGCGGACGCGAGCACGCACGACGCGATGCTGCGCGAAATCGGCTCGCGCCTGCGCCAGTGCCTGCGCGAGACGGACACGGTCGCGCGGCTCGGGGAGGTGCGGCTGGGCATTATCCTGCCGCGCGTCGCCGAGCGCGGCCATGCCGCGCTGTCGGCGACGCGCATGCTCGCTGCGCTCACCGGGCTGCCCGGGGGCGAGGGCGGTCGCTGCCGGGCGAGCATCGGCATCGCCGCCTACCCGGACGACGCCCCCTCCGCGGAGCCGCTCCTCGAGCGCGCGCGCGCGGCGCTCGCCGACGCGCGCGGGGCGGGCGAGGGCCGGTTCGCCTTCGCGTCGCCGGCGCAAGCGGCGGGCCCGGGCTTGCCGGAGTACGTGCGCTGGAGCCCGCGCTACGAAGTGGGCGTCGAGGTGCTGGACGGCCAGCACCGGCACCTGCTCGAGCTCATCAACTGCTTGGGGGACGGCCTCAGGTCGGGGCGCGAATTCGATCAGCTGGTCGATGCGCTCAAGGAGCTGGTGCGTTACACGGAGCATCACTTCGCCACCGAGGAGCGCCTGATGGACGAGCTCGGCGCGCACGGCGAGCGCCACCGCGCCGAGCACCGCAGGCTGCTCGACAGCCTGATGCAGTTCACGCTGCGTCTCGACGCCGAGGGGGTGAGCCAGAGCTCGCGCTTCCTGCAGGAGTGGCTGTTTCACCACATCGACGAGGTGGACCGGCCGTTCGCGGCTTTCCTGCGCAACCACGGGGTGAGCTGAGCGCGGCAGCGCGCCGGGGCTTGACGCGGCTCGTTGAATGAGCAATCATTCAGTCCACTGTGCGGCGGGGCTGCTCGGCCCCCGTTACGTGGCGGAGGCGCGATCATGCGGCTGGACGGCAAGACGGCGGTAGTGACTGGGGCGGCGTCGGGAATCGGGCGCGCGACTGCGCAAGCGCTCGCGGCGGCGGGGGCACACGTGCTGCTCGGCGACATCGCAGAGGCGCCCGGCGCCGAGGCGGCGGCCGCGATCCGTGCCAACGGGGGCGGCGCCGATTTCATTCGGCTCGACGTCACCGATCTCGCTTCGATCGAGGCCTTCCAGCGCGCGGCCTATACGCGTCACGAGCACGTCGACATCGTGGCCAACGTCGCCGGCTGGGGAAGAATCGAGCCGTTCGTCAAGAACACGCCGGATTTCTGGCGCAAGGTCATCGATCTGAATCTGCTCGGGCCGATCGCGGTGACGCGCGCCTTCCTCGACCGCATGATCGAGCGCAAGGCCGGCAAGGTGGTCACCGTGGCGAGCGACGCCGGGCGCGTCGGCAGCCTGGGCGAGAGCGTGTACTCCGGCGCCAAGGGAGGCGCGATCGCCTTCACCAAGTCGCTGGCGCGCGAAATGGCGCGCTTCGGCGTCAACGTGAACTGCGTCTGCCCGGGCCCCACCGACACGCCGCTGCTCGCGGCGGTGCCGGAAAAGCACCGCGAGGCCTTCGTCCGGGTGACCCCGATGCAGCGCCTCGCCAAGCCCTCTGAGATTGCCGACGCGGTGCTGTTCTTCGCCAGCGCGCGCTCGGACTTCGTCACCGGGCAGGTACTCTCGGTGAGCGGCGGCCTGACGATGGTCGGCTGAACGGTTTTTCCACAACGAACGAAGACGAGGACGGCATGTACAAGCTGAAAGCGGCCGAGTGGCGGCCGCAGCACTTCAAGTGGCAAGTTGCGGACCGCGTGGCCACCGTCACGCTCAACCGGCCGGAGCGCAAGAATCCGCTGACCTTCGAGAGCTATGCCGAATTGCGCGACACCTTCCACAAGCTGCAGTACGCGGAGGACGTGCGCGCGGTGGTGTTCACCGGCGAGGGCGGCAACTTCTGCTCGGGCGGCGACGTGCACGACATCATCGGGCCGCTGGTCAAGATGGACATGACCGGGCTGATGGCCTTCACCCGCATGACCGGCAACCTGGTGAAGGAGATGCGCCACTGCCCGCAGCCGATCATCGCGGCCGTGGATGGCGTCTGCGCGGGCGCCGGCGCGATCATCACGATGGCGAGCGACCTGCGCT
Source organism: uncultured Pseudomonadota bacterium (assembly GCA_963817785.1). GTDB lineage: Bacteria > Pseudomonadota > Gammaproteobacteria > Burkholderiales > SG8-39 > JAKALD01. The sequence goes on from CAWFPL010000002.1 coordinate 57,874, forward strand.
ATGCCACTCCCGAATGCAAGACCGCGTTCCTGTTCGTGCGCGTCGGCCTGGCCGGCTGCGACATGGGCGCCTGCGCGATCCTGCCGCGCATCATCGGGCAGGGGCGCGCGTCCGAGCTGCTATATACGGGACGCAGCATGAGCGCGGAAGAGGGCCTGGCCTGGGGCTACTACAACCAGGTCGTTCCGGCGAATCAACTGCTGCAGAAGGCGCAGGACATGGCGCTGTCGCTGGCCAACGGCCCGGCCTTCGCTCACTCGATGACCAAGAAGTGCCTGCACCAGGAGTGGAACCTGTCGATCGAACAGGCGCTCGAGACCGAGGCCGAAGCGCAGGCGATCTGCATGCAGACGGGCGACTTCGAGCGCGCCTACAACGCGTTCGTCAACAAGCAGAAGCCGAAGTTCGAGGGCAACTGATGCGCGGGCACGCGGCGGTCGGCAAGCGCGCGCGGCCGACTGGCGCGCGCTCGAGTGCGGTGCGCACGGATGCTCCGGCGCACGTCGAGAGCCTGGTCTCGGATCCGCGGCTGGTCGAGGAGCGGCGCGCGCAGATCGTGCGCGCGGCCGTCAAGCTGTTTTCCGAGCAGGGCTATTACACCACCACCATCCAGCAGGTCGCGCGCGAGGCGGGTATCAGCACGGGGCTGGTGTACCAGTATTTCCGCGACAAGGACGATCTGCTGCTGCTCGCCCTGATGCAGGTGCTCGAGCGCTACGAGCAGGAGATCCCGCGGCGCCTGGAGGGCGTCGAGCACCCCGTGGAGCGCCTGTGCACGGCGCTGCGCACCTACTGCGACATCGTCGACCGAATGCGCGACGCGACGGTGCTCACCTACCGCTCGACCAAGTCGCTGCGCGCGGATCGTCGAGCGCTCATCATGGAAGGCGAAGTCCGCACCAACCGGCTGCTCGAGCGCTGCATCCGCGCCTGCGTGACGGGCGGCGACATGCGCGCCGTAAACGAGCACCTGCTCGCCTACTCCCACGTCATGTTCTGCCACGCCTGGGCGCTCAAGCACTGGGCGCTGCGCAAGCGCTATTCGCTCGAACAGTACGTGCGCGAGGGATGCGCCCTGCTGGTCGAGCCGTTCCTGACGGCGAAAGGCACCGGCGTCTACACGGCGATGCTGCGCAGCCCGGCGTGGGCCAGGGCGGGCGCGGCAAAGGGAAAATGATCGAGCTGCGCATCGAGGGCGCGGTGGCGGTGGCCACGCTTTCGCGGCCGCCGGTGAATGCCGTCAACGGCGCGTGGACCGACCGCCTGGCGGAGATCGTCGAGCAGGCGGAACGCGACGCTTCGATCGGGGTGCTCTGGATCCGCAGTGCCCTGAACGCGTTCAGCGCGGGCGCCGACCTCGAGCTGATGCGCGCGGGTTTCGAGAGCGAACAGGGACGCGAGCGAATGATCGACGTCGTGCACCGCATGCAGCAGGTGTTCGCGCGACTCGAAGCTCTGGGGGCAGTCTCGATCGCCGAGATCGGCGGCGCGGCGCTGGGCGGCGGCCTGGAGCTGGCGCTCGCCTGCGATCTGCGGGTGGTCGCCGACACGGCGAAAATCGGCCTGCCCGAGGCCGGGCTCGGGCTGCTCCCCGGGGCGGGCGGCACGCAGCGCCTGACACGGCTGTGCGGCGATGCGCTCGCGCGCCGGCTGATCCTGGGTGCGGAAGTCGTGTGCGGAGCGGACGCTGCGAGGCTCGGGCTCGCGCACTGGGTGGCGCCGCGCGCGGAACTGGAGGCGTTCACGCGCGCGCTCGTCGATCGCATTGCCGGATATCCGCCTGCGGCGCTGGCCGCCTGCAAGCGCTGCATCGGCGCCGCGCTCGATCCGCGCGCCGACGGCTTCGCGCTCGAGATCGCCGAGACGCGCCGGCTCTACGCCGCGCCCGAGACCCAGCGCCGGGTGCGGCGCTTCCTCGACAAGCAGGCCTGATCCGCCTCAGCGCGGCTGCGCCAGATCGCGCAGCAGCCGTTGCGCGAGCACCGCCGCCACTTGGCGCCGGTAGTTGGACGCGGTCACCGTGGTGCGCATCGGGCTGACTTGCTTCTGCACCAGCTTGCCGAGCGCGCCCAGCGCGGCCTCGTCGGCCGAGTGGCCGATCAACGCGTCCGTGCCTTCAAGCAGCAGGGGGTACGAGTTGGTCCCGGTGAGCCCCAGGCGGAACGTGTTCAGCCTCCCGTCTGCATCGAGCGCAAGGGCCGCCGCGACGCCTGCGAGGGGGAAGTCCATCGCGCCGCGCACGCGCGCCTTGCGGTAGCCGGTGCGCAGGCCCGCAGCGGGGCGCGGCACGTTCACGGCGACCAGAATCTCGTCGCGCTCGAGCGTCAGGTGCCGCGCACCGTCGTCGCGGTACAAGGCGGTGAGCGGTACGCGGCGCGTCCCGGCCTGGGACGCGAGCTCGAGCTCGGCCCCGAGTACGAGCAGCGCCGGGGCCAAGTCCCCGCTGTAGGCCGCGTGGCAGCGCTTGCCCTGGGGCGCGACGTGGCAGGTCTCGCCATCGCGTTTCAGGCAGTACTGATTCGAGCGCCGCCACCACTCGCCCTGGTTGTAGAACACGCAACGCGTATCCAGGCACAGGTTGCCGCCCACCGTTCCAGCGACGCGGTGCGCGGGTCCGGCGATCAGGCGCGCCGCCTGGGCGAGCGCGGGAAACTCCTCCAGCACCACGACATCGGCTGCGAGCTGCGCCAGGCTGACCCCGGCGCCGATGTGCAACGCCTCGCGATCGAGCACGAGCTCGCGCATGGCCTGCACCGCCCCGAGATCGATCAGCAGTGCCGGCCTCTCCAGGCCATGCCGGATGTTCGGCACCAGGTCGGTGCCCCCGGCGAGAAGCCGTGCCTCCGGGTGCGCGGCGAGCAGCGACGCGGCTTCGGCGAGCGTCGCCGGCCGGCGCAGCGCGAAGTCCGAGAGCGTGGTCATGGCGTCTTGCCGCCGCGTGCTGCCTGGAGACGCTCGGCCCGGCGTCGCGCCTGGATCGCTTCCAGCAGGCGGTCGGGGGTGGCCGGCAACTCGTCCAGCCGGATGCCGATCGCGTCGCAAATCGCATTGGTCAGCGCAGGCAGAAAGCCGGCCAGCGCGCCTTCACTCGCTTCCTTGGCGCCGAACGGGCCATTCGGATCGCGCGCCTCGACGATTTTCACCTCGATCGGCGGCGACTCGGCAATCGTCGGGAAGCGGTAATCGAGGAAATTGGCGCGCAGCGGCAGGCCGTTGTGGAACTGGGTCTCCTCGCCCATCGCCTGGCCCATTCCCATCCAGACCGCGCCCTGGATCTGCCCCTCGACCGCGAGCGGATTGATGGCGAAGCCGCAGTCTTGGGCGGCCCACACCCGCTCCACGCCGACCACCCCCGTGTCCTCGTCCACCGCCACTTCCACCACTTGGGCGGCGTAGGAAAACCCCGGGCTCGGGCCGACCGCCGCGCCGCGGAACTTGCCGCCTTGCAGCTCGGGCGGCACGGTATAGGTGCCCTTGGCCGTGATCGGACCGCCGTTTTCCAGGGCCGCGCGCACCGTCTCCGCGTAAGACAGGCCGCGGTCGGTGCCCGCGACGCGGAAGCGCTCACCGGCACATTCGATGTCGGCGGCCTGCACCTCGAGGCGCCTGGCCGCGGCGTCGAGCAGGTGCGTCTTGAGCTCCTGCGCCGCGGCGAGCGCCGCGTTGCCGACCATGAACGAGACGCGCGACGAATACGAACCGTTGTCCTTCGGCGTAAGCGCGCTGTCGGTCGCGATGACCCGGAAGCGCGCCAGCCCCAGGCCGAGCACTTCGGCCGCGACCTGGACCAGCAGCGTCGAGGATCCCTGGCCGATATCGGCCGCGCCGGTGAACAGCGTCACCGAGCCGTCGAAGTCGAGCCGCAGGTTGACCGTGGCGTGCGGCTCGCCGGTCCAGTGCACCGGCTTTGCGGCACCGGAGACGTAGTGCGAGCAGGCCATGCCGAGGCCGCGCCCCCGCGGCAGCTTGCCCTTGCGCGCCTTCCAGCCCGAGGCCTGCTCGGCCCAGTCGAGGCACTCGGGCAGGCCGTAGGAGTTCACCTGCAGGTCGTTCGCGGTGCGGTAGGGCGCGCTGATCAGGTTCGCGCGCCGCACGGCGAACGCGTCGAGCCCAAGCTCGGCGGCCATCTGATCGAGCAGCGATTCGAACGCATGGCGCACGTCGACCGATCCGTGGCCGCGCATCGGGCCGCAGGGCGGCGTGTTGGCGTAGACGCGGGAGCCCCGGTACTTCACGGCGCTCAAGCGATAGAGCGCGTGGATCAGCGCCCCGGCGTACAGGATCGTGACGACGCCATAGCCGGCATACGCCCCGCCGCGCTGCACCACTTCGGCGTCCACCGCCGTGATCTCGCCGCCGCGCTTCATGCCGATGCGCAACCGGACGTCCGTTTCCGGCCGGCCGTGATGCATGATGAAGGTCTCTTCGCGCGAGAGCTCGATCTTCACCGCACCGCCCGCGGCACGGGCGAGCAGCGCGGCGATGATCTCGAAGTTCAGCGTCTCGGTACGGTGGCCGAAGCCGCCGCCGACGAACGGCTTCACCACGCGAATCGCGGCCGCATCCATCTTCAGGCACTGCGCCAGCGTCAGGTGCACGTAGTAGGGGACCTGAGTCACCGAGTGCAGCGTCAGCCGCTCGCGCTCCGGGTCCCACTCGGCGAGCGCACTGTCGGGCTCCATCTGGGCGTGAGTGACCTCGGCGTAGTGGTAGCTGTGCTCGCGCACCAGGTCGGCTGCGGCGAATCCCGCATCGAGGTCGCCGAAGCTGTGCTCGACCTCGCGCTCGACGTTGCCCGGCTTTTTGTCGTGCAGCAGCACCGCGCCTTCGGCGCGCGCCTCGGACGCCGTGAAGTACGCGGGCAGCGGGCGATACTCGACCTCGATCAGCTCGAGCGCGGCGCGCGCGGTGCGCTCGTCCTCGGCCGCGACCGCGGCGATCGGCTCGCCGCAGTAGCGCGCGCGGTCGCGCGCGATCGGATATTCGTTGTGTGCGATCGGCAGGATGCCGTAGGCAACATCGCAATCCGCCCCGCTGATCACCGCGTGCACGCCGGGCAACGCGCGCGCCCGGCTGGTGTCCACGCGCAGGATCTCGGCGTGCGCGTGCGGGCTGCGCAGGATCAGGCCCACCAGCGCCTGCTCGGCGGGCAGGTCGGCGGTGTAGCGCGCCCGCCCGGTCACTTTCTCGACGCCGTCGATGAGCGGCGTCCGGCGTCCGGCGGTGTTGCCGGCGTGCGCCGCGACGGCCCCGGAAGCGGTTTGCGTCACGTCGTGCCCCCTATGCCCCGGCCGCCGCCTGGACCGACTCGATGATTTTCACGTACCCGGTGCAGCGGCACAGGTTGCCGGACAGCGCCTCGCGGATCTCGGCTTCGCTCGGATCGGGGTTGCGCCGCAGGAGCGCCTCCGCGGCCATGATCATTCCGGGCGTGCAGTAGCCGCATTGCGTGCCGAGCTTTTCGTGAAACGCCTGCTGCAGCCGGCTCAAGCGGCCGCTCTGGGCGAGCGATTCGATCGTTTCGACGTGGCGGCCCTCGCAGCCGACGGCCAGCGTCAGGCAGGCGAGCCGCGGCTCGCCGTCGAGCAGTACGGTGCACGCGCCGCACTCGCCGCCGTCACAGCCGTGCTTGGTGCCGGTGAGACCGAGCTGCTCGCGCAGGTAGTCGATCAGCAGCACGTTGTCGGCCACGGCGTCCTCGCGCGGGCGGCCGTTGACGGTCAGGCAGACGAGCCGTTTCATGATGTCGTTGCTCCGGTCGGAAAGCGCAGGCTAGCGGACGCGCGCGTGTCAGGATTCGACATAGATCAAGCTTTGCGCTCGCCGCCGGCGCCCCGCGGCTGCGCCGCGCAGAGCTGGCGCAGCTTGAAGCGCTGCAGCTTGCCGGTCTCGGTGCGCGGCAGCGCCTCGACGAATTCGACGGCGCGCGGGTACTTGTAGGGAGCGATCGCGCCCTTGACGAAGTCCTGCAGCGCGCGCACGAACTCGGCCCCGCCGGCCTGTCCGGGCTTGAGCGCGACGAACGCCTTGACGATCTGACCGCGCTCGGCGTCGCCGCAGCCGACCACGCCGCAGTCGGCCACCGCGGGGTGCGACAGCAGCGCCGCCTCGACCTCGGCGGGTGCGATGTTGTAGCCGGCCGAGACGATCATGTCGTCGGTGCGCCCCTGATAGTAGAAGTAGCCCTCCGCGTCCATCAGGTAGGCGTCGCCGGTGAAGTTCCAGCCACGCTGCACGTAGTCGCGCTGGCGCTCGTCGGCGAGGTAGCGGCAGCCGGTCGGGCCTTTGACGGCGAGCCGGCCTACGGTGCCCGGCGCAACGGCCCGGCCCTCCGCATCGAGCACGGTCGCGCGGTAGCCGGGAATCGGCTTGCCGGTGGCCCCCGGGCGGATCTCGTCGCCCGCCGCGGCGATGAACATGTAGAGCATCTCGGAGGCGCCAATGCCGTCGATGAGCTTCACTCCGGTCGCGTCTTCCCAGGCATCGCGTGTCGGCACGGGCAGCGCCTCGCCCGCCGAGACGCAGGCGCGCAGGCTCGACAGGTCGTAGCGCCGCGCCAGAGCGCTCATCGCGCGGTATGTGGTCGGCCCCGTGTACAGCACGCTCGCGCGGTAGCGGGCGATCGCCTCGAGCAGCGTTTCGGGCGTGTACTGCTCGATCAGCACTGTGGTCGCCCGGTGATACAGCGGAAAGTGCAGCAGGCCGCCCAGCCCGTAGGTGAAGGCGAGCGATGCCGTGCCGAGGACCACGTCGTCGCTCGACTGGCGCAGGATGTGTTGGGGGAAGCCCAGGCAGGTCGCCACCACGTCGCGATGGAAGTGCATGGTTCCCTTCGGCACCCCGGTGGTACCCGAGGTGAAGGTGATCAGCGCGACGTCGTCGGCCGCGGTGTCCACGCTTTCGAAATCGGGCGGCTTGCCGGCGGCGATCCGCTCGAGCGCGTCGCGCCCGTCGGCGTTGAAGTAGCGCAGGTACTGCAGGCTCGGGCAGCGCGCGCGTGCTGCCTCCAGCTCCGTGGCGAGTCCGGCGTCGCACAGTGCGTGGGAGATACATGCCTTGCGCACGATCTGCGTCAGCTCCGCGGCACGCAGGAGCGGCATGGTCGGCACCGGGATCGCTCCCGCCTTGAGGGCAGCGAACCAGCAGGCGGCCAGCATCGGGTTGTTGGGCGCGCGCAGGAGCACCCGATTGCCCGGGACCAGATGCATGTCCTCGGTCAGTACGCGGGCGATCCGGTTCGCGCTTTGCTGCAGGTCGCGATAGCTCCAGCCCCCATCGGGTCCCGCGATCGCGCGGTGGCCCGCATTGTCGCCGAGCGCGTTGCGATCGAGGATCTCAACCGCGCAGTTCAGCCGCTCTGGGAACTGCAGCTCGGGCAGGTCGAAGACCAGCTCGGGCCATTGGCTGCGCGGCGGCAGGTGGTCGCGCGCAAAGCTGTCCGCGTGGGCCGAGCCGCCCGCCTGCCGCGGTCGATCGTCCATCAGTGCATTCATGCGCCGCTTTTCGCGCCTTTGAGCAGCTCGCGCGCAATGATGAGCTTCTGCACCTCGCTCGCGCCCTCGTAAATGCGCAGCGCGCGCACCTCGCGATACAGCCGCTCGACCGGATGGCCGCTGACCACGCCCAGCCCGCCACAGAGCTGCACCGCCGCGTCGACCACCTGCTGCGCCGACTCGGTCGCCTGCAGCTTGGCCATCGCGGCCTCGCGCGTCACGCGCTGCCCGGCGACGTCCCGGGTCCAGGCGGCGCGGTAGGTGAGCAGCGCCGCGGCGTCGACCGCGGTGGCCATTTCGGCGAGGCGCGCCTGGGTCATCTGGAAATCGGCCAAGGTCTGACCGAACATTCGGCGCTGCACGACGCGCGCCAGCGCTTCGCTCAAGGCGCGGCGCGCGAAGCCGAGCGCGGCCGCCGCCACGCTGGTGCGAAACACGTCCAGATTGCGCATCGCCAGCTTGAAGCCGCCGCCCGGCTCGCCGAGCAGGTTCTCGGCCGGCACCGAGCAGCCGCTGAAACGCAGGGTGGCCATGGGATGCGGGGCGATGATGTTGATGCGCTCGCCCGCCGACAGACCCGGGGCATCGGCGTCCACCACGAAGGCGGAAATGCCCTTGGTGCCCGCGGCCGGCCCCTCTCCGGAAGTGCGCGCGAACACGACGTAGAAATCGGCCAGCCCGCCGTTCGAGATCCAGGTCTTGACCCCGTCGATGACCCAGCGGCCGCCTTCGCGCCGCGCGGTGGTCGCGAGCGCCGCGACATCCGAGCCGGCCTCGGGCTCCGACAGCGCGAACGCTGCGATGGCGCGCCCTTCGGCCACCTGCGGCAGGTACTTGCGCTTGAGCGCCTCGCTGCCGGCGAGCGCGATCGAGCCGCTGCCCAGGCCCTGCATCACGAAGGCGAAGTCCGCCAGCCCGGCGTGGAAGGCGAATACCTCGCGCAGCACGCAGATCGAGCGCAGGTCGAGCTCGTCGGTGCCGCCCGCGCCCGGACGGTCGTCGCCCGCGAACGCCGCGGGAACGGCGTAGCGCAACCAGCCCGCTTCGCCCATCTCGCGCACCAGCCGCCGGCAGATGGCGTCGGCATCGGCGCCGTGCGTCCACTCCCCGAGCGCGGTGCCGGCCCACGCCTCGGCCGCGCGCGCGAGCGCGCGGTGGGACTCTGCGACGAACGGCCAGCCGAGGTGCGCGAAACGCGCCTCGCCGGTGTCCGTGACGCCTTGCGGCTTCATGGCCTCGCTCCAGGGCGGCCCGCGGCGGGCCGCTTCGCTATGGGGTGCCCCGCACCCCGGATTGAACCACGGTTCAGGATGAATGATGGTTCATTCATCGCCCCGCGTCAAGCCCCCCGGCGAGGCCGTGCCGGGGCCGGTCTAGGCCCGGGCGCGCACGCAGAGCACGGCGTTGCCGCTGCCCGAGGACTGCGCGTATTCGCCGTGCATCGAGGTCTCGAAGCGCGCGCCGTCCGCGGCGAGCGCGTCCAGGCAGCCGAGCATCACCGCGAGCACGCGCCCGCCCATTTCGGCGACGGCCTCGCGGCTGTACGCCGGCATCCACTCGATGAGCTCCTGCACCTCGCCCTTGCGCAGCAACTCCATGAAGCGCCGGTCGAGGGCCACGCGCTCGGGGGTGGGCATGTGATGGCGGCCGCGCACCAGCGCGTGGCTCAGCGCGGTGCTGGCGAGCAGCGCCACCCGGCGACCGAGCCGCTTGGCGACTGCGTGGATCGCCGCTCCGGCACGCATGCTCTCCGCGAGGTTCGCCATCAGCACCGTCGGCACGCCGACGACGGGCACTTCGGCGTGCGGGTCGAGATGCGACATCGGTACGTAGGTACCGTAATCCCAGCTGTAGTGCGGCGTTTCGTTGCGCACCGCGGGGATCCCCAGGCGTTGCCATTCCTCGACCAGGGCCCCGGCGAACTCGGGATCCCCTCGGTAGCGGTAGGGGGTTCCGGGCACCAGATCGGGCGCCTCGTCGGCGACGCAGACGCCTTGGTGCACCGCCTGGCAGGTCGCGAACCAGTTGAAGGTCGAAACCCAGTGGGTCGACGCGACGACCCACAGGTCGGGCTTATCGGCGCGCAAGGCCTCGCCGAGCGCTCGCTCGCCCTCGACCAGCGTGCGCTGGAACTCGGGGGTGATCTCCGCGCGCGACAGGGTGGGAACATGCGCAACCACCGCAGCGGCCATCACTCCGGGTTGCGTCGCGTCATTCGGCATCGGGCTGCCTCGAGGGTTGGGCGCGCTGGAAGGCGTCCAGCTGCATGCATGCATCGAACACGCGCATCGCCGTCGGAGCGTGCGAGGTGTCGCAGTCGAAGCGCTTGGCGTTGAAGATCTGCGGCACCAGGCAGCAGTCGGCCATGGTCGGCGCATCGCCGTGGCAGAAGCGCGAAGTCCCCGGGATCGACGTCAGCTGCGCCTCGAGCTTCGCCAGGCCGTCGTGGATCCAGTGGTGGTACCACTTGTTCTTGTCTTCCTCGGAGTGCCCCATCTGCTTCACGAGGTACTGCAGGACACGGAGGTTGTTGAGCGGGTGGATCTCGCAGGCCACGAGCAGCGCGAGCGAGCGCACGCGCGCGCGGCCCGGTGCATCCTTGGGCAGCAGCGGCGGCTTCGGGTGCGTCTCCTCGAGATACTCGATGATCGCCAGCGACTGGGTGAGCAGGCTGCCGTCGTCCAGCAGCGCGGGCACCAGCGCCTGCGGGTTGAGCGCCGTATACTCGGGCTCGCGGTGCTCGCCCTTGGGCAGGTGCACGAACGCGGCCTCGTAAGCGAGCCCCTTGAGGTTGAGGGCGATGCGCACGCGGAACGCCGCCGAGCTGCGGAAGTAGGTGTAGAGCTTCATGCGCATCGTGCCCGCGCCGCTCACAGCGGCGCGACGATCCTCACCTTCAGCTCGCCGACGCCGTCGATGCCGGCCAGCAGCTCGTCGCCCGGCTTGACCGGACCGACCCCGGCCGGCGTGCCGGAGAAGATGATGTCGCCGGGCTCGAGCGTGTAGTACTCCGACAGGTACGCGATCTGCTCGGGCACCGACCAGATCATGTCCGCCAGATCCGCCCGCTGGCGCTCCTTGCCGTTCACCGTGAGCCAGAGGGCCCCCTTCGACGGATGCCCGATTTTGGCCGCCGGCGCGAGCGCGCTGCACGGTGCCGCCTCGTCGAAATCCTTGCCGAAGGCCCACGGCCGGCCGTGATCCTTGCCCCACTGCTGCAGGTCGCGGCGCGTCATGTCGAGGCCGACTGCGTAGCCGAACACGTGCTCGGTCGCCTTCTTGGCGTCGATGCGCCGGCCGCCCTTGGCGAGCGCCACCACCATCTCGGTCTCGTAGTGGTAGTTGCTGGTCTTGAGGGGATAGTGCAGTTGGCCGCCGAGCGGTACCAGCGCATGCGCCGACTTGAGAAAGAAGAACGGTGCCTCGCGCCCGTCGCCTCCCATCTCCTTCTGGTGCTCCACGTAGTTGCGACCGACGCAGAAGACGCGCCGCACCGGAAAGGTGTCGGCCGAACCGGTGATCGGCAGGGCGGGTGGAGTCCAAAGCGGAATTGCGTAAGCCATGTTGTCCTCTCGGAGCGGAAAACGAAATTCTAGCCTTTGGCGCCGCGCTCGCGCTCCAGCATTTCACGCAGCCGGAAGCGCTGCACCTTGCCGGTGGCGGTGCGCGGCAGCCCTTCCACCGCGCGCACCCACTTCGGCTGCTTGTAGCGCGGCAGCCGCGCCGTGCAGGCGCGCTCGGCGGCGCTCACTGCCGCATCCGCATCGCCGCTCGAGGTGACGAACAGCGCCAGCCGCACGAAGCCGTCCGCGTCCTGGACCGGCACGCACGCCGCCTCCGCGATCTCGGGCTCGCCCAGCACCGCCTCCTCGAGCTCGCTGGGCTTGACCCACTGGCCGGCTACCTTGATGAGCTCGTCGGCGCGTCCCTGGTGCGCATAGTAGCCCTCGGCGTCGCGCACGAACACGTCCTTGGTGCAGAACCAGCCGTCGCGAAACTGCTCGCGCGTCTGCTCCTTGCGGTTGGCGTAGCCCAGCGCGAGCGCGGGATGGCGCAGCCACAGCACGCCCGGCTCGCCCGCCGCCGCCTCGTTGCCCTCGAGCGTGACCAGCCGCGCCTCGACGCCGCGCAGCGGCTTGCCGGTGTGCTTGCCGCCCGCGCTGCCGAGCGGGGTCACCATCGCGACGCAGAACGTCTCCGACATGCCGTAGATGGACAGAACCTCCCCGCCGACGCTGCGGCGCCACTGCTCGGCCATCGATTCGGGCAGGCGCTCGCCGGCGGCGAAGAAGTAGCGTACCGGCCGGAACGGCGCCAGCGCCTGCTCTCCGAGCGCCAACAGACGGCGGTAATAGGACGGCACGCTGAAGAACGCCCTCGGCTGGTGGCGCGCGACCAGCCGGCACACGCGCTCGACGTCGGTCCAGTCCGGGTCGAGCACCGCCGTCGCGCCGACCGACAGCGGACCGAGCAGCCCGTTCTCCAGGCCGTAGGCAAAGAACAATCGCGAGGTCACCAGCGCCTTGTCGCCGGGCGCGAGCGCGATGACGTCGCGCAGCACCTGGCCGGCAGGCAGCACGTCCTTGTGAGTATGGATGATGCCCTTCGGTCTGCCGGTGGTCCCCGACGAGTACAGCCAGAACGCCGCATCCTCCGCCGCCGCCGCGTAGCAGGGTGCGTCGGGCGCGGCGCGCGCCAGCGCCTCACGCCAGCCGGTAATGCCGTCCCGGGTCGCGCCGGCGATCGCGATGCGCTGCTCGCGGGCCAGCGCAGCGACGAATCCCGGCAGGGAGGCGGCGTAGGCGTCCTCGACGACCGCCAGGCGCGCGCCGCTGTCGGAGCGCACGAAGTGATAGTCGTCCTCGGTAAGCTGCGAGTTGAGCGCGATCGCCACAGCGCCGTGCCACACGCAGCCCAGCCAGGCTGCGGCGAGCTCCGGCGTGTCGCGCATCAGCAGCAGTACGCGGTCGCCGGGCGCGACGCCGAGCGTGGCGAGCGCGCTCGCCACGCGCCTGACCTGCGCCGCGAATTCGGCGTAGGTCAGCGCCCGGTCTTCGCACACCAGGGCGATGCGCTCGCCGTGGCGCGCCAGCGCGGCCGCGCCGAGGAGATGCTCTGCGGCGTTCATGTCACGACCTTGATGGACCCGATGTGGATTGGCGGGTATGGTACCGCTTCACGCCGCGTCCTCCGCGGCAACGCGAATCGAGAATTCGCCGACGCGCTCGACGCCGGCGTGGATCTCGTCGCCGGCGTGCACGGGCCCTACGCCCTCCGGTGTCCCGGTCAGAATGATGTCGCCGGGGTACAGGGCGTAGAAACTGCTCGCGTATTCGATCAGTCGCGGCACGTCGTAGACCATGCGCCGCGTGTTCGAGTGCTGCCGCGTCTCGCCGTTGACGCGCAGCCAGAGCTCGAGCGCGCCGGGGTCGCCCACCTCGTCGCGCGTGGTCAGCCAGGGACCGAGCACCGCGTAGCTGTCGATCGACTTTCTGAAGCTCGGGAATTCCGGGCCGCGCAGCGTCATGTCGAGCCCGACCGCGTAGCCGCACACGTAATCCAGGGCTTGCTCGCGCGGCACGCGATCGGCGCGCCGGCCGATGATCACGGCGAGCTCGCACTCGTGATCATTGCGCCGTTCCGGAAAGCGCAGGCGGATCGGCTCGCCCGGGCCGACCAGGGCGCTGGCCGCTTTCAGGAACAGCCCCCAATCGGCGATCGTCTTGATGTCGCGGCCGTGCGCGATGCCCTGGTCGCGCCTGGCCTCGTCGATGTGCGCCTGATAGTTGATCGGGGCGTTGACGATCTTGCTCGGATTGGCGACCGGCGACTTGAGCCTGACCTGTGCCAGCGGACGGCGCGGCGCGCCGCGGGCCAGCAGCTGCGCGCGCGCCAGCACCGCATCGAGATGGGCGATCAAGGGATCGCCCGGCGGCAGCGGCCAGCGCACCGCGGGCAGGACCTGCAGCGCGGGCGTGACGTCGATGACATGGTCGCCCTCGACCAGCCCGAGGCGGTCCTCGTCGAAGCGGCAGATCCTCATCTTCGTCGCAACCTCCTCAGTAAATCGCGAAGTGGCCGCCGTACACGCCGAGCGGCCAGCGCCCGCCCGCGAACAGGGCATGCTTGCGGACGAACGGGTGCGATTCGGGCGCGCGCACGGCGCACGCGAGCCGGTATTGGTGCGCGGCGTAGATCGCGCTGCCCGCCGCGGCGCGGATGAGCGCCGGATCGGCCGCGCCCGAGCACGCCGCGGCCACCGCCGCGGCGCCGTGCAGCGTTTCGGCCAGCGCGAGCCATTGCGCATCGGCGGGATCGAGCCGGGCCTGCGCCTCGAGCCGGGCGCGCTCGGTCTCCTCGGAGCGCCACCAGTCGCCCGCCGGACTGCGGATGATCTCGGCCGCCTGGGACCAGCTTTGCACCGCGAGCAGCGGCAGCCGCGGCGCGAGACCGAGGCCGGCGAGATACGCCGCCACGTCTTCGCCCTCGCCGTCGCCGAGTGGCTCGCCCAGCGCGGAGAACCAGGCTGCGTGCAGTTCGAGCACGCCCATCAGGCGGCTTCTGGCACCGCGACTTCGGGCATGCGCAGGCCGAGCTTTTCGAGCACGCCCTGGGCACGCTCCAGGTAGTCGTCGCGCATCTCCTCGTTCTTGCGCAGCTTGAGCCCGAATCTGCGGAACATCTCGTTGTTCTTCGAGCCCGCGGCGCCGAAGAACGCCGGCAGACCCGGGAAATAGCGGTCGAGCGCGTCCTGCACCTTGCGCCTGCCTTCCGGCGTGTTCACCAGCTCCGTGCAGAAGTCGAGCCCGAACTGGGCGTGGAACTTCTCCTCCGGCATGGTGGTGCGCGCCAGATTGCGCAGCGGCACGAAGCTGCAGTGGAGCAGGTCTTCGACCTGCAGGATCTCGGCGAGGTCGGCGACCATCTTGATGACGCAGAACTCTTCCCAGCTCTTGAGCGGGAAGGCGAAGATCGACAGCGGCTTCTTGTTCCTGGTGTCGTACTCTTCGGGCGCAACGCCGATCCTGTCGGCGAGCTCCTTGAAGCGGACGTGGTGGGCGTATTCCTCCATCGCCACGCGGCAGGTGAGCCACTTGGCGTAAGGCGTCGGCGCCAGGCCGATCGCGGGCTCGTCGAATACCTGCGCGCCGTAAAGCTCGTTGAGCGCGTGGCTGCGCACGATCTTCTTCACCGCCTCCTGGTACTCGGTGGGTTGCCTGGCGAGGTCCTCGACGGTTTTCACTTCGGGATACGCGGACATGCAAGTCTCCTGGTCTGGAATCAGAGCACCGGCGCGGAGGCGAATGCTTCGAGGTCGGTCACGAGGTCGGCGTAATACGGCTCGAGCACCTTGATGCCCTGGGCGAATCCGGCGAGGTCGTATCCGCCGGCGGGCTGCACCAGCCGGTGCGCCGGCCGCGGCTGGGAGAACACCAGCACCTCGCGGCCGCGCACGCCGAACAGCTGGCCGCTCACGTCGGCAGCGGCGTCGCTCGCGAGGTAGGTGACCAGCCGTGCCACGTACAGCGCCGGAACCTTGAGCGCCTGCTCCTTGTAGGCCGCCTGGGCCTCGTTCGCCGGTTGGATGCTTTCGGTGACGCGCGTCGCGGCGAACGGCGCGACGGCGTTGCAGCGGATCTTCGAGCGGGCGAGGTCGTGCGCGACGACGCGCGTGAGCCCCATCAGCCCGGCCTTCGCCGAGGCGTAAGCGGCCTGGCCGTAATTGCCGTAAATGCCCGCCGAGGACACCATGTTCACGATCGCTCCGGGCGCGCGCCCGGTCTTGGCCTGGTCGCGCATCACCGGCGTCGCCGCGGCGAGCATCCGGTAGGCGCCGGTCAGGTTGGTGCGCAGTACCGCGTCCCAGGCCTGCGGATCGGACTTGAAGATGAGCGCGTCGCGGATGACGGCGGCGTTGTTCACCACGATGTCCAGAGCGCCGAAGCGCTCGACGGCGAGCTCGACCGCGGTGCGCGCCACCGCCGGGTCGGCGACGTCGCCGCACACGGCGGCCGCGCGGTCCATGTGGCGCACCGCCTCCTCGGCGAGCTTCGGCTCGAGCAGCTCGCCGGAGATCGACACGCCGGCATCCACCACGACGACGCTTGCGTCGTGCGCGATCAGGTCCTCGGCGATCGCCAGGCCGATGCCGCGCGCGCCGCCGGTCACGATCGCCACTTTGCCTTTGAGATCCACCCGAGCCTCCTCAAGTTTGGTTGTAGAACGCATCGGCGTGGATCTGGCGGGGCGCCAGTCCGCGCGCCTGCAGCATGGCGCTCGCCGCCTCGACCATCACTGGCGGACCCGCTAGATAGGCCATCGTGCCCTCAGCGTCGGGCAAATCGGCCGCCACCGCCTCGTGCACCAGCCCATAGTGCCGGCCGCGTGCACCCTTTTGCTCCGACAGCACCACGTGATAGCCGAAGTTCGGATGCATTGCCGCGAGGTCCTTCAATAGACCTTCGTGGTAAAGGTCGCGCTCGCTGCGCACGCCTACATACAGCGTGACCGGCGCGCCGTGGCCGCGGACGAGCAAGGTGCATAGAATCGATTGCATCGGCGCGAGCCCGCTCCCCCCGGCGACCAGGAGCACCGGGCCCGCGTGGTTGTCGCGCAGGTACGCGACCCCTAGGGGACCGGCGACCTTCACCCTGTCGCCGACCCTGAGCCGTTGCGCGACGTAGGCGCTGGTGCGCCCGCCGGGCATGTGGCGGATGTGGAACACCAACTCCGGTTCGTCCGGGGCGCTGGCCATCGAATAGTGCCGCGACAGGCCGGGGGCAAACTCGACCTGCGCGTATTGCCCGGCGGAGAAGGCGAACGGGCCGCCCGCCTCGATCGCCAGGCGCACGCCCTTGATGTCGTGCGTCAGATCCTCGAGCTCGAGCACGCGGCAGCGCATCACGCGCGAGGGGTGTACCACCAGCTCCTCGGCGTCGAGCCGGCGTATGGCGGTGTCGTCCCAGACCTGCGTGCGGCAGGCAAGGATCATGTTCCTGGCGCGCTCCTCAGGTGTCAGCGCGTGTTCGGAGTACTCCAGCTCGAACACGTCACCGCTAACCAGCTCGCATTTGCAGGTGCCGCAGTTGCCGGCCTGGCACGAGAACGGGAACGCCACCCCGGCGCGCAGCAGCGACTCGAGGATGGTGTCCCCGGCCTCGACCGGAATGGGCTGGTCGTGCCCCTCGAGCGCGATGTGCATGGGTGCGGCAGCGGAGTCGAGACGGAGGGACGCCGGTTGCGTACGGGTCTTGGCTAGCATAGGATGCTAGCGCGCAATTCGTTGAGATGTCAAACTGTTTGGATACCAAACTAAATGCCCCCGGCAGCCGCATGACGCGCATTCGCCGTGACGGCCCCGCGGGCGCCGAGCTGGACCAAGGGCCCCTGCCCGGGCTGATCGGCTACCGGCTGCGGCTGGCCCAGCAGACCGTGTTCCGGGACTTCACAGCCAGCGTGCCCGATCTGACCCCCGGACGCGTCGGCGTGCTGGTGCTGATCGAGGCCAACCCGGGAGTGACGCAGACCCGGTTGGCGCAGGCCGTGGGTCTGGACCGCTCGACCCTGGTCGGCGTGCTCGATCAGCTGGAGCAGCGCCGCCTGATCGAGCGGCGACGCGGGACCGATCGACGCACCAACGGATTGTGGCTCACGCGGCCGGGCCGAGCGCTGCTCGCGCGCATGAAGCGCGCGATCGCGGCGCACGAAGCACGCGTCGCCGGGAAGCTCTCCACTGCCGAGCGCGAGCAGCTGCTGGCGCTGCTCGACAAGCTCGCGAAGTAAAAAAAAGGACGGACCCGAAGGTCCGTCCTGCAGTCCCGCCGCGCGTTGCCGGCCGGAGCCGGCGACGCGGTGTAGCGCGGTCAGATCACTTGTTCGCCGTGCTGGGTGATGTCCAGACCTTCGCGCTCCTGCTCCTCGGTCACGCGCAGTCCGACCAGGGCGTCGACCACCTTGAGGATGATGTAGGTGACGACCGCATCGTAGGCCGCGACCGCGCCCACGGCGATGAGCTGGGTCAGCAGCTGCCCGCCGTTACCTTCGAGCACGCCCGCGGTGCCGCCGATCGCCTTGACCGCGAACACGCCGGTCAGGATGGCGCCGACGGTTCCGCCGATACCGTGCACGCCGAAGGCATCAAGCGAGTCGTCGTAACCGATCATGTTCTTCATGTAGGTCGCGGTCCAGAAGCAGATCACGCCCCCGGCGATGCCGATGACGAAGGCGCCGGTCGGGTCGACGAAGCCCGATGCGGGAGTGATGGCGACCAGGCCCGCCACCGCGCCCGAGCACATGCCCAGCAGGCTGGGCTTGCCCTTCGCCATCCACTCGGCGAACATCCACGAAAGCGCCGCCGTGGCGGTGGCGATCTGCGTGACGGTCATCGCCATGCCGGCGCGCCCGCCCGAGCTGACCGCGGAGCCGGCGTTGAAGCCGAACCAGCCCACCCACAGCAGCGAGGCGCCGATCATGGTCAGCACCAGGTTGTGGGGTGCCATGGGCTCCTTGCTGTACCCGAGGCGCTTGCCCAGCACCAGTGCGCAGACCAGGCCCGCAACGCCGGCGTTGATATGCACCACCGTGCCACCGGCGAAGTCGAGCGCGCCCATCTTGGCCAGCCAGCCGGTCGGGGCCCACACCCAGTGCGCGATCGGCGCGTACACGAAAATCAGCCACAGGCTCATGAACCAAACCACGGCCGAAAACTTCATGCGATCGGCGAAGGCGCCCGCGATCAGCGCCGGGGTGATGATGGCGAAGGTCATCTGGAAGCTCATGAACACTGACTCCGGCACGGCGCCCGAGAGGCCGCTCGTCGTCGTCTTGCCCATGCCGTGCAGGAACAGCCGCGACAGGTCGCCGATGAAGGAGCCGCCATTGGTGAACGCGAGCGTGTAGCCGATCATGTACCAGAGCACCGTGACCAGGCAGGTGACGACGAAGCTCTGCGCCAGCGTCGCGAGCACGTTCTTCTTGCGCACCATGCCGGCGTAGAACAATCCCAGGCCGGGGATCGTCATCATCAGCACCAGCGCCATGGAAGTCATCATCCAGGCCGTGTCGCCGGGGTTGATGGCGGGATCGGCATCGGCCGACACCGCTTCCTTGGGCGCGGCGGCCGCAGGCGCCGGCGCCGCAGCGGGGGCCGGCGCAGCCGCTGGTGCCGCCGCAGGCGGGGTCGCCTGCGCCAGCAACATCGGCGTAGCCGGGCTGACGTCCGCCGAGACCGGAGCGGCAAATGCCCCGGTCAGGGCCAGCAGCGCGAGGATTGAAAAGAGCTTTCTCATCTTGATCTCCCTATAGCGCCGCCGCATCGGTTTCGCCGGTGCGGATGCGAATTACCTTCTCCAAATCGAACACGAAGATCTTGCCGTCGCCGATCTTCCCGGTATTGGCGGCCTTTTCGATCGCCTCGATCGCCTGATCGAGCAGTTCCGACTTGATCGCGACATCGATCTTCACTTTCGGCAGGAAATCGACCACGTACTCGGCGCCCCGATACAGCTCGGTGTGGCCTTTCTGCCGGCCGAATCCCTTGACCTCGGTCACGGTAATTCCCTGCA
This sequence comes from uncultured Pseudomonadota bacterium, assembly GCA_963817785.1. GTDB lineage: Bacteria > Pseudomonadota > Gammaproteobacteria > Burkholderiales > SG8-39 > JAKALD01. Next base: position 76,931 of record CAWFPL010000002.1, read on the forward strand.
CGCCGATCCCCGACAAGGCCTCTCGGACCTCGTCGAGCTTGAACGGCTTGATGATTGCGGTGACAAATTTCATGGTTCTCTCTCCGGGGTGGACGGACGCTGGCGCCCGTCGCGATGGGCCGTTCTCAGAACGTTTTGGAAAAGCTCAGCACCACGGTACCCTTGCCCAGGTCGTAGCTATTTCCCGTACCTGACAGCGTGTTGCAGTACAGCGGGGTGGCGTCGCCGCAGCTGTTGGCGTTGGTGGTCGAATAGAGCAGGCCGAGCGTTCCGGCGGCGAACGCCTTGGTCACGCCGACGTTATAGTCGGTGTAGCTCGCGGCGCTGAGGTGGTTCACGCTCTGGTGGCCGACGTGGGCGCTGAGACCGAGTCCGTTACCCATGTCCCAGGCGCCGTCAAGCTGGAAGTAACCGCTGCCCGTCGTCTTGGTGGTTCCGTCCGGGGTCCAGCCGAACAGGCTGGTTCCGGTCGTCACCGAGTACTTGGCGGTCAGCCAGCGGTAGCTCAGTGCGCCGTGCAGCTCGACCGTGTCCGGATTGGCGGCGCCGCCCGCGATGTTGGTTCCAGGGTAGTTGTAGGTCAGGATGCCGACGTCGTAGCCCAGATCCTTGGTGATCGAGCCCCTGTACCCGCCGTAGACGTCGATCTCGATCGGCGCGCTGATCGCGGAGTTCGTGGCGGCGTCGCTGATCCAACTGATACTTGAGGCCCAGGTTCCGAGGTAAATCCCGTTCGGGTTGGTGTAGTCAAAGCCGCCCTGAATGGCGGGCTTGCCACGCGATTGCGCGATGCCCCGGTAGATATACTGCGACGCGAGGGTCACGTTGGCTGTGACCGGTGAGGCGGCCGGCTGATCGGCGCCGGCCAAGCCGGGGGCGGCCAAGGCAGCGGCGACGGAAAGTGCGAGAATGGACTTGCGCATGGTAGAAATCTCCCTAAATGAAGGACGTGCGCGTTAGTCTTAGCAGCTCTTGTGCCATGCTACATTGCCTTGTTTTTCATGAGGTTGCGATCCTGCCGTCGAAAGTGAGCGAAAGTGCCGCACCATCTTGGGGCGCTCGGCGGGGGAGCTGCCCGCCTTCGGTGCGGGCGGATGCTAGACTCGCGGCCCTGCCCCGGAACCTATTGCTTACATGATTCAAAAACCGTTGCTCGACGAGCTGGATGAGCGCCTCGCGCAGGCCGCGCGCAGTGCGCCGGCGCAGGATCTGGAAAAGAACCTGCGCGCCCTAGTACTCGCCTTCTTCGAGCGCTTCGACCTGGTCGCGCGCGAGGACTTCGAGGTCCAGAACCGGCTGCTCGAGCGCGCGCAGGCAAAGCTCGCTGCGCTGGAAGCGCGCATCGTCGAGCTCGAAGCCGGAACCGTCCCCAAGCCGCCCGCGTAAACCGCCGCGTCGCCCCCGCGTTTGCCGATACAGGGGGAAAAGCCATGTCGCTCGCAGTCGTGGCCAGCCGCGCGCTCGCGGGGGTCGAGGCGCCGCCGGTGACGGTCGAGGTGCACCTCGGGCCGGGGCTGCCCGCGTTTCACATCGTCGGGTTGCCCGATGCCGAGGTGCGGGAGGCCAAGGACCGTGTGCGCGCAGCGCTGCACCACACGCGCTTCGAATTCCCGGCGCGGCGCATCACCGTGAACCTCGCGCCCGCCGATCTTCCCAAGGACTCGAGCCGCTTCGATTTGCCGATCGCCCTCGGCATCCTCGCGGCCACGGGCCAGTTGCAGGCCGACGCGCTCGCCGGGCACGAGTTTGCGGGCGAGCTGTCGCTCACCGGGGAGCTGCGCCCGCTGCGTGGCGCCCTGCCTATGGCCCTGGGGGCGAGGGATGCGGGGCACGCGTTCGTGCTGCCCGCAGACAATGCGGCCCAGGCCGCGCTCGCGGCGCGCGCCCGCGTGCTGCCCGCTAAAAGCCCGCTCGAGGTTTGCGCGCATCTGAGCGGCGCCGCTGGCCGAGCATCCGGGCGGCGCGCGTTGTGCGCCGCCGGCCTACGCGGACTTCCTGGACGTCAAGGGGCAGGCACAGGCGAAGCGCGCGCTCGAGGTCGCCGCCGCCGGCGCGCACAGCGCCCTGCTGGCCGGCCCGCCCGGGACCGGGAAGTCCATGCTCGCAGCGCGCTTTCCCGGGATCCTGCCGCCGCTGAGCGAGGCTGAAGCGCTCGAATCGGCCGCGGTGCACTGCGCCTCGAGCCTGGGCTTCGACGCCGCGCTGGTGGGCGGCGGAAACCCGCCGCGCCCGGGCGAGATTTCGCTCGCGCACCATGGCGTGTTGTTTCTCGACGAGCTTCCCGAATTCGCCCGCAGGGTGCTGGAGGCGCTGCGCGAGCCGCTCGAATCGGGCGCGATTTCGCTCGCTCGCGCAGCGCGCCAGGCGCAGTTTCCGGCACGCTTCCAGCTCATCGCGGCGATGAATCCGTGCGGGTCGTTCGACGTGATGAGTTGTAATCAAGATCGTAATTGCTTGCCCAGAAGTAGGCAGACATTGGGTATGACATCGAGCAGGTATCCCAGACGCGGCCCGTAAAGACCAGCGAGCAGCACCGCTCTGCAATCGAATTCTGCCGCGCGCTTCGTCCTGCCACGCAGCGCCGCACCGCCCCGATGACGGAGCTCGCCCAACCGACGCGCAGGCGCGGCCCGCGTAGGCTCAAGGGTACATGGAGCGACCTCGCTCTGCGCTTTCTTTGCGGCAACAATCTGCTTGATATTTCGACGAGCGAATTGAATCGCCGACACGTTAACGGTCACGCGAAAGTCTTGGACGCCCGCCTCTCGCCACCTTCGGCTTTGCTCGCAGGCCGTCTTCCTTCCTGTGCGCCTTCCTAGATGCGCGCGACGCTCACCGTGTCAACGCCGATGAATAGAAGATGGCAATACGAGTCAATGCATGACGCAAATCGATACAAGCTCTACGCAGCCTCGTTACCGGCTCCGGCCTCGACGGCTCCCCTCGATCAGCACCCGCATCTTCCGTCCGGCATGAAACGTGACAATACGGCGCGGGCTCACGAGGGCGGGCTCACCCGTCTTCGGATTGCGGCCTGGGCCGTTGTGCCTTGCGCCGCACCTGAAAGTTCCCAAAACCAGAGAGTTTGACCCTCTCACCTCGCTCAAGGACGGTGCTGATTTCCTCGAAGAACGCTTCGACCATGTCCTTCGCTTCGCGGCCGTTCAAACCGATTCTTTCTGCGAGCACTTCTGTAAGCGAGGCTTTTGTAAGCGTCATATCGGAACTGCCTGCACTGCGGAGGCTGCGCGCAACACACGGTATCGAGCCCCAACACCGTCTGCAAGCATCTGGGTAGGATAGAGAACTCTCCTCGGGGCCGAGCGTCTGCGGCGTCGGAGAGTCGAGCCGCCAACGGGCTCACTTCGGACATGGCTAACAATGCGACATGCACCTGCTTGATCTGCGGGACGAGGTTTCAGTTGGGCCGGCGCCCCTTGGACGGGCGATATATCCCCGCGTACGATATTCATGTGTGCCATCCCTGCTACGAATTCAACGTCGATGGATGGGCTTCCCACTACGAGCAGGCCTTGATCAGACACCTGCAAGATCTAGGGATTCCGATCCCGCATCGAAACGCCAAGGGGTTGCTTCCTCGTGAGTGAAGGCGCACGCGACGTTGATGCCCGCGAAGCAGGGCGAACTTGCGGCGCGCTCCCTGCGCATGGACGTCGATGCTAGGGCAACGGCAGGTAGCGGAGTGGCGCATCCGTGTCAGCTATGCGTGCTTCAGGACGGCTCGAATTGTGCCCTCCAGGATTTTCTTGCTGTAAGGCTTCGTGATGTAGCCGTCCGCCCCCAGCTCGAGACCGCGGCGAATGTCCTCCTGCCCCTCCAGCACTGTCAGCATGACCACCGGAAGCATGGCGAGCGTTTGGGAGCGGCGCATGGCCGAGAGAATCTCGAAGCCGTTGCCGTCGGGCAGCATCACGTCCAGAAGCACGAGGTCCGGCAGCGGTTGCGCCCGTAGGTCCTCGATCATCTGGCGACGGTCGCGCGCAGCCCGCACGCGGTAACCGGCCATGCTTACCCGTAGATCGGCAAGCGCCAGCTGATCGGGATCATCCTCGACGATGAGTACCGTGGTCTCGGCGGGGTTCTTACCGAGGGGATCGCGGTTATTTAGCCGGTCAGGCGACAGGAACGCGCCCGAACGCTCAAGAGCCGTATCGGCCGCCTGCGCCTGTGTCTCAATGCGCCACAGATCCTCCGGCGCCGTCGGGCCCTCCGGCTTCGACTCGAGCAGGATCGTGAAGTCGAGATCCTGCGTGTAGTCGGCAACGCGCGAGCCGACGTATCCGATCTCCTCGAGCTCGGCAAGCCAATCGAAGAGGAGCGGGTCCGCAAACTGCCGCAGGCGTCCCCGGACGACGTCGCAATGTGTGTCCCGCTCGATGATTCGAAGAATCCGGCGATAGTCGGAGGGAATGGCCGTGTCCGGCGAGGCCAAGGCCTCGTCCCCGAATGCCGTTCGCCAATAGATGCGGTCTTGAGCGGGGAATGTCATTTTCAGGGTCGCTGTAATGCTACGTTGGCGCCACGCAGCGGGTCTCGGAGCACCCGAGAGGCGAGCACCGTGGCGGGTGCGAGTTGGGATAAGTGGATTTTCATGGATGGTCCGCAGCGCCGACGCCGCGGACCTTCGTCGCGCGGACTTCGGCAGCTACGCCCTATCTGGCTGACGATGAAATGGTGAACGGCCCCTTTTTGAGCAGAGCCTCGAGCTTTCCCGCCACCAGGGGTTTGGCGAAATAATAGCCTTGGGCAGCATCACACCCATGGGCGCGCAGAAAGCGCGCCTGGCGCTCGTGCTCCACGCCCTCGGCGACGACGCCGAAGCCCAACGCGTGCGCGAGGTCGATGATTTCGCGGACCAGCCTCTGGGCCTTTCTGCCCGAGACGATGTCCCGCACGAAGGACTGATCGATCTTCAGCTTATCGAGCGGCAGGCGCCTCAAATAGGAAAGCGACGAATAGCCCGTGCCGAAATCGTCAATCGAAACGATCACGCCCAAGGACTGCAAGCGCTTGAGCCTCGCGCGCGTTGCCACGATGTCGTGCATGACCACGCCCTCGGTGACCTCGAGCTCGAGCTCACCCGGCTCGAAATCGCCGCGGTTTCTCATGGCGGCCACGCTGCGCTCGATATCTCCGCGCGCGAACTGCTTCGCCGAGACGTTGACGGCCATGCGTAACCGTGGCAAACCGGCCCGTTGCCATCGTCGATTCTGCTCGCAAGCCGCTTTCAGCACCCACTCGCCGATGGGGATGATGAGACCGGTCTCCTCCGCCAGGGGAATGAACCGGGCGGGCGATACGAGTCCCATCTCCGGGTGCCGCCAGCGAATGAGCGCCTCGACGCCGCAGATCCGGCCGCTCTTCAGGTCGACCTGGGGCTGGTAGCGGAGTTCGAACTCCGCCTTGTCGAGCGCCCGGCGAAGCGCGGCTTCCATTTGTACGCGCTGAGAGGCCCACTCTCCCAGGTCGGGCGTGTAGAACTGAAAGCCGTTGCCGCCGCCCGCCTGGACGCGTTGCAGCGCCGCATCGGCGTTCTTGAGAAGGGTCTCCGTATCCTTGCCGTCATCCGGGTACAGGCTCGCTCCGATACTGCACGTCGCATAGATCTTTCGCCTTCGAACCAAGAACGACTCTGTGAACGCTTCCTGAAGCCGGTGTGCGACCCGTAGAACGTCTTCCGGTCGACGAACGTACTGCAGCAGCACGACGAAGTCGTCGCCGCCGAGGCTCGCCAGGGTGTCGCCCTCGCGCATGCGCGCCTGGATGCGCGCCGCAACCGCCTTGATGACTTCATCGCCGAACGAGTGACCAAGGCCGCCGATGAGTACCGCAAAGCGGTCCAGATCGACCCGCAGCACGGCGAGCCGCTCGCCCTTGCGGCGCTCGGCGTGCGCGATCGCCTGGGAGACCCGGTCGCTCAGCACCGTGCGGTTCGGCAAAGCGGTGAGCGCGTCGTGCGTGGCCAAGTACTCGATATGGGCTTCGTTTTGCTTTCGCTCGGTGATGTCCTGCGCAAAGCCGGCAAAGCTGACGATGCCGCCGGCCTCGTCGAGCGTCGGCTCACCGTGAAAGAGCAGCACCCGCTCCTTGCCGCCCTTGTGCAGAATGCGGCGCTCCTGGCGAAACGCCCGGTTTGCGCTCGCCATGGAGCTGAAGACCCCCCGCAGGCCTTGCCGCTCCTGCGGCGGAAAGAATTCGAGAATCTCCCTGACCGGACGGCGGCTTTCCTGGGCGGGCAATCCGAATAGTCGGCTCAATCCGGCAGAGCTGCTTATGATCCCGCTCGAGACGTCGAAGGACCAGGTGCCTAACTGGGCGAGCTGCTCGGCCGCGGCCAAGGTTGCGAGGCTTTGGCGCAGGTCAAGCTCCATCTGCTTGCGCAACGTGACATCGCGTGCGGAGACCGCGAGCCCGTCTCCCAGAGGAACGAGCTGATGCCGGAGCCACCAGACCTTTCCGGAGAGCATCCGGACGTGAACATCTTCCTCCAGCGCCTTTCCGGTGTTCACGACCTGGAAGTAGTTCTCGAGTAGCCCGTCGGCCTTGATGGCCGGCAGGATCTCGCTGTGCCTTCGGCCAATGAGCTTGCCTCGCGGCACGCCGAGCATCTCTTCGGCGTGCCGATTCACCTCGACGAACTCGAAGTCCACGAGCCTGCCGGCGGTATCCCGTACGCTCTTCAACATGGAGAATGCGTCCAGACTACCGTCTCTGGCGGCCCGGTACCGCGCTTCGCTTTCCCGCAACGACCGAATGACGCGATCGTGCTCGGCCTGGCGGCGGGTGGTTGCGATGCCGAACGCCAGGTCGCCGGCTGTTTCGCATAGAAGCCCCAACGTCTCGCTGCCGAAGGCCGTCGGCTCCGCTTTGTACAAGGCGAGCGCTCCGACGACGGTATCGTCGAGCTTCAGCGGGAGACACACGCACGATCCGTATCTGTGCCTCAACGCGATGCGGCGCCAGCGGCCGAACCTCACGCCGACTCGAATGTCTTCGACCGCGACGGGCATGCCGGTTCGTATCGCGGCCCCAACTGGCGTTCCGCCCTCCGCAGTCTCGGCCCAGCGCGCCTTGATCCGCTCGAGATAGTCCTCGGCGCCGCCCCAGTGGGCCTTCGGGAGAACGCTTTTACGCTTATCTTGCGCCGCGTAGCCCACCCACGCCATGCGGTAGCCGCCGGCCTCGCCGACGGCGCGGCACATCTCGGTGAGCAATGAGGCTTCGTCACGTGCGTGCAGCACAACCTCTTTGCCCGCCGTGAGCCCCCGCAGCGCGCGGTTCACGCGCTCCAATTCGGCCTGCGGATCATGGTGCGTGAAGCTTTTTCTTTGTGTCTTCTTAATCACGATGTTCGAAGAGCCAATGGGCGCGGCCGCGCTCGATCTTGAACGAGCAAAGTCCCTGCTCATTGCTGGCGTGCGACCACGGAGTGAGCCAGCGGGTGAAGCGATGGACGATATCCTCATGGGTCCGTCACCGCTACGCCCTCGATGGGCCATCTTTGCGAGAAGAACGCGCCGGCGGACGCCGCAACATCTTGTGCTCGCTTGTGCGTTGTGAGGGAGGGGCGCGCGTGTTCGGATGCGCGCCTTATGGTCTGGCGTCCGATCAAGGGCCACGGATTCGTCAGGGGCAACCCAAGCCGCGCCTGAGCGTGCCGCCCGAGCGGGATACGCGTGCGTAACGTCCATTGCGGGCATGCGTTCCCGAGGCACCCCAACGGGGCATGTATGTGCCGGCGCGTGCGTGGGCAGGCGCCGGAGACACGAGTATCAGACGCGAGCCGCTTTGAGGGCAAACAAGCGCTGCGGCTGGCCGATCGTAGGTTGCGCACGATCCTCCCAATCCTGTAAGCATCTCGGGCAGAGCGCGCAGCCATACAGCCAAGCGAGCTTGGACTGACGATCCTTCCGAACCGGCAACCCCGCTACCTTGCGCCCTATCGGGCGGTTAGGCCGGAGGCTTTGCGTCGCCGCCTTTCGGCGGCTTTGCCCTTGCCAGCGCTTATAACGGTCACCAGGACGAATGCGCAATCGACAATCACCACTCCTGACAGACTTTCACACTCTCCGTTCAAACTGCTTCGATCCAGCTCGACCCGAGATTGCCGCCAAGCAGGCCGACATGGCGCAGTTCTGCTTGGGTTGCGTGCGCTGGAGGCGCTTCCCGCCCCCGGCGTTTAGCTTCTTTGGAAGGGCAGCGGAACCTCATCGCGAGGCCAAGAAATCAATAAGCCATACGCGACGAAGGCCGGATTCTGGGGTGATAACTTTGCGCACAAAGCGCACGAATTGGATCACCGACCACGCAGTGCCTTCGGCCTGTGCCAGTAGAATCGAGCCCGAAACAAGGGGATTCTCAATGGTGAACCAGAAGGTCCAGGCTGCGCCGGATACGGCGAGCGAGCAGAAGTTGCTCGAGGAGATGGACGAGGCGCTTGCGCTCTGGAGCGATTCAGCCACTCGCTTGCGCGAGGCGTTGCAAAACGACGAGCTGCAGCTCCACCACCAGCCGATCCTCGCCCTGCGAACCGGCCGATTTGAAATGTCCGAGGTGCTTGTGCGCCTGCGCGAGGAGGAAACACTCCTCCTGCCGCCGGGAGAATTTCTCCCGGCGTTCGAGCACTGCGGCATGCTTCCCGATCTCGACCGATGGGTGGTGAGAAAAGTCCTGCAAAGGCTGCACGACGAGGGCGCCGGCAGTTTGCGCTCCTTCGGCATCAACGTTTCGAGCCAGACGCTCGAGGACTCGGCGATGCCGAGGTTCATCGCCAAAGAGTTGATGGCGACCGGCCTCGCGCCGGATTCTCTGTACTTCGAGATCGACGAGAGCGACGTTCTCTCGCGGCTCGGGCCGGCCACGGAGTTTGCGACGGCGGTGAAGACCATCGGCTGCCGCGTGGCGATCGACGGATTCGGACGGCGATCGGTATCCTTTGCGCCGCTGAAGGGGCTACCCGTCGATTTCCTTAAAGTGGACGGCTCGATCGTGCGCAACATCCTGCGCAGCGACATAGCACTCCGCAAGCTTGACGCGATGATACGTGTCGGCCAGGCGGTCGGCTTCGACCTGATTGCCGAGTGCGTCGAAGAGCAGGATGTACTTGCGCGCCTCAAAGGGCTCGGCGTCGGTTACGCGCAGGGATTCGGAATTTGCGAGCCGCAGCCGATGGAAAAGCTCGCGCGTTCGCAAGCGCACACTTGATGGTGATAGAAGGCGCAGACCGATATTGTAGGGCGGCCCGGATGGGGCATTCGAATACCCGAGCGACAACCCGCCGTTACGCGTCATCGCGCGAAGCAAACGTCAAGCGGTCTCAGCTGCTCTCCCAGGACACGATGTACAACGAGGACGACCCGATGGCCGAATCCGAGCAGGGCAAGCCGGACTCCGAGAACACCAAGCAGGCCCCCTGGTGGGCCCGCCTGCTGAGCGGCTTTTTTTCCGCGGAGCCCGGCGACTTGGAAGGCTTATTCAGTACCAGTCAGCATTCCGCCGTATTCGAACACCGGCGCGCCCGTTTCATCCTGCTACGAACTATGCTGGTGGCCACCCTGTTTGGGGTGCTCACCCCGCTTTGGATACCGATAGACGTGCTGGTATTCCCGCACGCGGTGTGGCGCAGCCTGGCGCTGGGGCGGGTCACCACCAGCTTGGCGTTTGCCGCGCTGGCCCTGTATTGCCGCCGCGCGGCCTCGCTCCGGCAAAGCTACATGGCCTTGGCCGCGTTGTTTTTGATTCCATCCGCGTTCTTCCTGTTCTCGCACGCGGTGCTTTGGGGGGCGCCGTTGAGCAAGGTGGGCGCGGTCGCGGCGAGCGGGTACGCTTTTCTTCCCTTCGTGTTGGTGGCCGGCGTCAGCGTTTTCCCCTTGACGGTGAGGGAGAACATCGTGCTGGTGCTGCCGCTCTTGGCAATCTCCGGTATCCCGGTGATTGGGGATCACGCCTTCATGATGCGGGGCTTCAACGCCGTGGCGGTGCTGTGGCTGTTGATCCTGGTGGCCGCGGTGGGAATCTTTTCCGCCGCAAGCCAACTGCAGCTCATGCACGATCTGTTCACTCAGTCCGTCATCGACCCGTTGACCGGAGTATTCAACCGCAGGAGCGGGACCGAGCTGGTCGCGCTGCAACTGGCGCTGGCGCACCGCCATCGCTATCCGCTCGCGCTGGTCTTCGTGGACCTAGACGATTTCAAGCAGGTCAACGACACGGCGGGGCACGCCGCCGGCGACAGGTTGCTTGCGCAGACGGCGCAGGGTTGGCACGCGGCTCTGCGGGAAAGCGACGCCATACTGCGCTGGGGCGGGGAGGAATTCATTTTGCTGCTGCCGCACACGGACTGCGCGCAGGCCGCGCAGTTGATCCGCAGCCGCAGCCCCGCGCTGAGGAGACCAGACGGCAAGCCCTTGACCTACAGCATCGGGATCGCGGAGTGGCTCGCGGACGGCGTTACGGACGGGCATTCGCTGGTGGCCCTGTCCGACCGGCGCATGTACCAAGCAAAGGTCGCAGGCAAAGCCCGCATCGTCGGCTGCGCGCCGGGCGATCGTGCCTTTCCCGCCTGACCGGCTGCCAGGGTGGTGAGACGGGGATTTGGATTCGTCGGGTAGCTAGCCGTGGCCTTTGGTTCCCGGCGAGCGCTCGAGACCGGCGCGAGGGACTCTTTTCCGACACGCCCGAGCATGGGGGCTCAACTGTGGGGCGATTGACTCCACCGACTTTCCATTTCGTGATCAATCTCGCCGACAGGGACCCCGAGAAATCGAGCAATCAGTTCTTGGTGCTTTCGGAATAGGATCGTCTCCCCTCGTTCCTATGCCGCCCACGTCCTCTCATCTACCCCCAGCTGGCGGGTGGCTTCCTTAATCGACCAGCCCATCGCGCGGCGTTTGGCGAGTAGTCGTTCGGGGAGGCTGCTTGGTTCCGGGAAGGGATCGTAGCCCAAGAACCGTAAGATGGCGGGCATTGACGCAATCGGCGGTCCACTGTGTCCTTTTTCCCAGCTCGAGACGGTTATAGCGTTGACTCCAAGCCGCTCAGCTGCTTGCTTCTGCGTGAGCCGTAGTTCCAGACGCCGCCTCCTGACATGCTGGCCCAAAGTTTGGGGGTCCACATTCGGTTCTTTTGATTTCAGGCATTTAAGCGTTACGCGGACCCCTGGCAGGAAGGCAACGCCTGCATGCCCGTGCGGCTACCTTGGGGAGGCACGCTGTCGCTGCACTCCAGATCAGGTCGCGCGCTACCGCAGCCGCGTGTCCGCGCCGCTCATGGACCGCATCGACATCAGGATCGAGGTGCCCGCGCCGCGCGAGGCGGACCTGCTCGCTGCGCCGCAGGGCGAGCCCTCGAGCGCCATCCGCGCGCGGGTCCTCGCAGCGCGCGAACGCCAGCTCGCGCGCCAAATGAAGGTGAACGCGCGCCTCGACCCGCACGAGACCGAGCGCCATTGCACACCCGACCACGCAGGCGAGGCGCTGGTGCGCCAGGCAATCGCGCGCCTGGGGCTGTCCGCGCGGGCCTATCACCGAGTGCTGCGCGTGGCGCGCAGCATCGCCGACTGGCCGCTGCCGAGCGCATCGGCGAGGCGCACCTCGCCGAGGCTGTGCAGTACCGGCGTCTGGGAGCGAACCTCTAGCGCGCCGGAATTGAGGTTTTTGCGGACTTGACGCACTCTGTTCGGCCTTGCCACTAGGCCTGCACCGTCCCTTTCCATGGCGACCTACGCAATCGGCGACGTCCAGGGCTGCTTTGACGAGCTCGGCGAGCTGCTCGAGCGCATCGGCTTCGATCGCGTGCGCGACCGGCTGTGGTTCGTGGGCGACCTCGTCAATCGCGGCCCGCAGTCGCTGGAGGTGCTGCGCTTCGTGCGCGCGCTGGAGGAGCGCGCCGTGGTCGTGCTCGGCAATCATGACCTGCACCTGGTGTGCCTCGCCGAGGGGTTGGCGCGCCGGCGCGGCGACGACACCCTCGATGCCGTGCTCGCGGCGCCGGAGGCACGCGAGCTCGTCGCCTGGCTGCGGCAGCGCTCCATGCTGCACGTTGAGGACGGCTACGCCATGGTGCACGCCGGCCTGCTGCCGCAGTGGACGCTGGAACGGGCGCTCGAACTCGCGCGCGAGGTCGAAGACGCGCTGCGCGCGGCCGATTACCGCGATTTTCTCGCCCGGCTCTACGGCAGCGAGCCCAGCGTGTGGAGCGAGGCCCTGGTCGGCCCCGACCGGCTGCGCGTGATCGTGAACGCGATGACGCGCATGCGCTTTTGCTCGCCCGAGGGTGCGATGGAGCTTCACGCGAAAGGCATAGAGCCGCCGCCGGGTTTCGTGCCGTGGTTCGACGCGCGCCTGCGGCGCGCCGAGCCGACGCTCGTGTGCGGCCATTGGTCCGCGCTCGGCCTGAGCGTGAGCAAACGGCTGGTGGCTCTGGACTCCGGCTGTGTTTGGGGCGGCGCGCTGAGCGCGTTCCGGCTCGAGGACCGCGCGCTGTTTCAGGTTCCCTGCCGTTGCCACAGGCCGCCCGGCGGCGACTGAGCGCCGCGCCGTTCGTCTACGGCAGAGCGTAGCCGAACGCGCCGCGGAAGCGCTGCGCGATCTCGTCGCGCCCCGCGCGGTGATTCTGCGCCCCGCGATGCGCGATCTTGATTGCACCCATGAGCGAGCCGAGGCGTCCGGTCGTGGGCCAGTCCCACCCCTGCGCGATGCCGTGCAGCAGCCCCGCGCGGTAGGCATCGCCGCAGCCGGTGGGGTCGAGCACCCGCTCTGGCGCGACGCTCGGGATCTCGTGGCGAGCGCCGTCCGCAAGGATCAGCGACCCCTTCGCCCCGAGAGTCACCACCAGCGCTTTGACCTCGCGCGCCAATTCTTCCAGCCGGCGGCCGGATTTTTCCTCCAGCAGCTTGCCCTCGTAGTCGTTGAGGGCGACGTAATCCGCAAGCCGGACGAGCTCCGTGAGCTCGTCGGCAGAAAACATCGGCAGACCCTGACCGGGATCGAAGACGAAGGGAATGTCGAGGGCCGCGCACTGGCGTGCGTGCCGCAGCATGCCCTCCTTGCCGTCCGGCCCGACGATCGCCAGGCGCGCACCGAGCGCCGCGCTGATCCGGTTCTCGTGCGAATGGTTCATCGCGCCGGGATGGAACGCGGTGATCTGGTTGTCGTCGAGATCGGTGGTGATGAAGGCCTGCGCGGTGAATTGGCCGGGAACGCGCTTGAGCAGGGTGCTGTCGATGCCGAGCGCGGCAAGGCGCTCCACGTAGGGCTGAATGTCGTCGCCGACCGTCGCCATGACCAGCGGCTCGCCACCCAGCAGCTTCAGGTTATAGCCGATGTTGCCCGCGGTGCCGCCGTACTCGCGCCGCATCTCGGGAGTGAGAAAGCACACGTTCAGGATGTGCAGCTGGTCTGGCAGCAGGTGGTTCTTGAAGCGATCCGGGAACACCATGATGGTGTCGTAGGCGATCGATCCAGTGACGAGCGTGCGCAATTCGGTTCTCCTGTGCGGTGCGGCGCGCGACCGGCGGCGCGGCGTCAAGGGTAAAAGAGGTAGATCCGGTAACCCGTGGCGCGCACGCGACTGGCGTCGAAGTACACGCGCGCCACGGCTTCGCCGCCTGCGGCGATGCCCCGCTGGAGCCGGGCGCCGGCTGTGCTCGCCGCGAGATAGTCCGACGGCGCCAGTACGCGCCGCACCACTGGGCGGTCCTGCTCGTCGGTCAGCGTCAGCTCAAGCGACGGAAACTGCTGCGGAAACCGCGCGTGGTTGCGGATTACGGCGTTGAGAACGATCACGTTGTCGCGCTGCGTGTCGGCCTGGAGGTCAGACGATTCGATGCTCATCAGATCGGGACGCTGCGGCAGGTGCAGCTCGCACTCGAGCGCCAGGCAAAGAGCGGCGAGCGCCGGCCGCGCCTGCGGATAGCGGGCCACGACGTCGCTGCGCAGGTACAGCAGCAGCTGGAGCGCCAGCGCTGCCGCGGCGATGAGCGCGAGCAAGCTCCAGGCGACCGTGAAGCGCGCTCGCGGCCGCTCGTCGGCCAGGAACGCGAGCGGCGGGTCCTGACGCGAAGCGGCGTGGGGCGGCGCGGGGCGGCGTGGCGCGGCGGCCGCGACCGGTCGCGCTTGATCCAGCGCAACCTCTTCGATCAGCACCTCCTCCACGGTCATTGGCGTGCCGTGCGCGAGCCTGTTCGGCGGCACCCCGGCGCCCGAGAGGTCGCCCGCTTCCGCAACAGGCCGCGGCTGCTCGGCAGGCGGCGCGTGGCGCGCGGCTTCGAACAGTCCGAGCTGCGGCGAAGGCTCGGGCCTGGCCGTCGCGCTCGGCTGTTCGACCAGTGCCGCGACCCCGTTGAAGACCGTGCCGCACTTGCCGCAGCGCACCTTGCCGCCCCGGACGGAAAGCTGCGTCGGCTGCACCCGGAACGTGGTGCCGCAGCTCGGGCAGCAGGTGATCAGGATCATCGCGTTGCTGCGGCGGTGCAGGCCGCGCGTCGGCGGCCCGCGAGCAGCACCCAACCCTGCTCCTCGCCCTCGACGGCAAGATCGAAGTCAGGTGCGTACGCGTCAATCACCGCGGCGGCCTGCGAGACGAGAATGCCGGAGAGCGCAATCCGTCCGCCGACGCGGGTGCGCCGCGCGAGCGCGGGCTCGAGCAGCACGAGGGGATTGGCGAGGATGTTGGCTACGACCACGTCGTAGTCTCCGGCCGGCAGCGTCTCGGGGGCTGCCGTGCCCACCGCTACGCAGTTGCGCAACGCGTTGTGTGCCGTGGTCTCTAGCGCTTGCGGGTCGAGGTCGACCGCGTCGACCTCGCCTGCGCCGAGCTTGGCGGCGGTGATCGCCAATATACCGGAACCGCATCCGTAGTCCAGGACGCGCCATTCGGACGCGGTGGAAGGGAGGTGGCGTCCTTCCCCCGCGCTCCCATCCCCGCGTTGTTCCTCGCCTGCGTCTCCGCGAGCCCCGCGCTCTGCGGACGACCTCCGCGATTGCGTGCAGAACGTGCGCTCGAGCCATGCCAGTACGAGCCGGGTCGTGGGGTGGCTGCCGGTACCGAACGCGAGGCCGGGATCGAGCCGCACCACGACTGCTTGCGGATCGGGCGGTTCGTGCCACGTCGGCACGATCCAGAGCCGCTCTCCGACCGCCAGCGGCGAGAACTGCGCCTGGGTGGCACGCACCCAGTCCTGCTCGTCGACGCGCGAGCGCGCGAAAGCCGGCGGGGCACCGAGCCCCGCCACGCTCGCGGCCGCCGCCACGACAGCATTGCAGTCCGCGCCCGGATCGAGCAGCGCCTGCACCCGATTGCGGTGCCAGGTCGCCGGCGTGCTCCAGCCGGGCTCGGCGAAGCGCGCCCGCTCGAACGCGCTGCCGGCCTCGGCGTCCTCGATCGAAACGGAGATGGCGCCCGCCTCGAGCAGCGCGTCGGAGAACGCCTCGGCATGCGCCTCGTCGACTTCGAGCGTCAACGCGAGCCAGGCCACGTGCGCCTCACTTCGGCTTCTTCTTTTCCTGCGCCAGCTTCTGCTCGAGATAATGGATCGAGACGGCGCCGCGGACAAAGCGGCTGTCGTGCAGGAGCTCCCGGTGCAGCGGGATGTTGGTCTGGATGCCCTCGATCACCGTCTCGGACAGCGCGATGCGCATGCGACGGATGGCCTGCTCGCGCGTGTCGCCATAGGCGATTACCTTGCCGATCAGCGAGTCGTAGTAGGGCGGGACGCTGTAGCCCTGGTACACGTGCGAGTCCACCCGGATACCCGGACCGCCGGGCGGATGGTAGGAGGTGATGCGGCCCGGAGACGGCGTGAACTTGTAGGGGTCCTCCGCGTTGATGCGGCACTCGATGGCATGGCCGCGCGGCTGGATGTCCTTTTGCCGGAAGCGCAGCTTCTCGCCCGCGGCGACGCGGATCTGCTCCTGCACGATATCGATGCCGGTGACCATCTCGGTCACTGGATGCTCGACCTGGATGCGCGTATTCATCTCGATGAAGTTGAACTCGCCGTCCTCGTACAGGAACTCGAAGGTGCCCGCGCCGCGGTAGCCGATCTTGCGGCACGCCTCCACGCAGCGCTCGCCGACTTTGTCGCGCAGTCTTTGGGCGAGCTCCGGCGCCGGCGCCTCCTCGATGATCTTCTGGTGGCGCCGCTGCAGCGAGCAATCGCGGTCACCGAGAAATACCACGTTCCGGTGGCTGTCGGCGAGCACCTGGATCTCGATGTGGCGCGGATTCTCCAGGTACTTTTCGACGTACACCATCGGGTTGGAGAACGCCGACTGGGCTTCGGCGCGCGTCATGTTCACCGCGTTGAGCAGCGCCGCCTCGGTGTGCACGACCCGCATGCCGCGCCCGCCGCCGCCGCCTGCGGCCTTGATGATGACCGGATAGCCGACCTTGCGCGCGATGCGCACCACCTCCTTCGGGTCCTCCGGCAGCGCCCCCTCGGAGCCGGGCACGCAGGGCACTCCGGCCTTGATCATCGCCAGCTTGGCGCTGACCTTGTCGCCCATGAGGCGGATGCTTTCGGCGCTCGGGCCGATGAATACGAACCCGGAGCTGTCCACCCTCTCGGCAAAATCGGCGTTTTCCGCGAGGAAGCCGTAACCGGGGTGGATGGCCTCGGCATCAGTGACTTCTGCCGCGCTGATGATGGCCGGGATGTTGAGGTAGCTCTGCGCCGCCGCCGCCGGGCCGATGCACACCGACTCGTCGGCGAGCTTCACGTATTTGGCCTCGGTATCGGCTTCCGAGTGCACGACCACGGTGCGAATGCCCAGCTCGCGGCACGCGCGCTGGATGCGAAGCGCGATTTCGCCGCGGTTCGCGATCAGAATCTTGCCGAACATGGAGGACCGGGGGCGGTAATGCGGGGTTGCGGCGTCGGGTCGCCGGCCTGGGATTGCCGGCTAGCCGATGAGAAACAGCGGCTGACCGTACTCGACCGGCTGGCCGTTTTCGACCAACACTGCCTTGACGATGCCCGAGGCATCCGACTCGATCTCGTTCATCAGCTTCATCGCCTCGATGATGCACAACGTCTGCCCCTCCTTGATGGTCTGGCCGACCTCGGCGAAGGCTTTGGCGTCCGGCGAGGGGGACCGGTAGAAGGTGCCGACCATGGGCGACTTCACGATATGGCCTTCCTGCCCACCCGCGCCTTCGGGGGCCTGCGCGGGCGCGGCCGGCCCTGCCGCCTCTGCCGCGGGGACTGCGACGGCCGCCGTCGGAGCCGCAAGCGGGGTGACGCTGACGCCGCCGCCGCCGCGCACGATCTTGACCTTTTCCTCTCCCTCGGTGATCTCCAGCTCCGCAACGCCGGATTCCTGCACGAGGTCGATGAGCTTCTTCAGCTTGCGCAAGTCCATATAGTTGATTGCCTTCCCCCGACGGGAGTGCCGCGACGCCCGACGGGCGCCGCGCTGGGCTCAGCCCCCGGTGGCGCCTGCGACCTTGACCAGCGCGTAGGCGAGCGCCAAGTCGTAGCCCTGAGTTCCCAGCCCGCAAATCGTGCCCACTGCCACGTCTGAAAAATAGGACCGCTGCCGGAACCGCTCGCGTGCGTGGACATTGGACAGATGCACCTCGATGAACGGAATGTCCACGGCGGCAAGCGCATCGCGCAGGGCGATGCTGGTGTGCGTGTAAGCCGCCGGATTGAGGATGATGAAGCCAACCTCTTCGCGCCCCGCCTGGTGGATGCGATCGACCAGCGCTCCTTCGTGGTTGGATTGGAAGCAGTGCACTTCCACGCCGGTCGGCCTCGCGGCGGCGGTCAGCCGGCGATTGATGTCATCGAGGGTTTCCCGACCATAGATCTCGGGCTCGCGTGAGCCGAGCAAGTCGAGGTTGGGACCGTGCAGTACCAGCACGCGCTTACCCGCAGATCTGGAATTTTTCCGCATTTTCGCAGCAGTTCGCCGCATTTTACCCCAAGTTCCCCTCCGCCCTATGCGCCGGCCGCATAGGCTACGCTTCAGGCCCCAAGGAGTGCGGTGAGCTTCATGCGCAGCACCGCCTCGCTGAGCTCACCCAGCTTGCGGTAGCCGATCGAACCATCGCGGCGCAGGGCAACAGTATAGGGCAAGCCACCCTCGGTATTGCCGAGCTCCCGCATCAGAGCAAAGCCGTCTTCCGGCGCGATGAGAACAGGATAACTGATCTGGACCACTCTTGAAAATTCGACGACTTTAGCGGCCGAATCGACGGCGATCCCCACAACTTCGACGCCGGAGGGGGCCAACTCCTTGTGCAGTGTCATGAGCATAGGGATTTCCCGACGGCAAGGCGGGCACCACGTTGCCCAGAAGTTGCAGACCAGGATTTTCCCTTTCCATTCAGAAAGCTTTATGGTCTTGCCCGTGAGGTCGGCGAAGTCCGCGGCCTGGAGCGCCGCCGCCGCGCCGGTACGGTCTCTCCGAAGAGGCTGCCGGCGAACACGCCAAGGATCGCCGCAGCCAAGCCCCAGCGTCCCTAGGCCGAGGGCCTCACGTCGGCTGAAGGGCATGCTGCCTGTCGACCAAGGCGCCGACTTCCGCAATGCTGGCCCGATCGATCGTGCGTCCGGTCTGCGAGGTCTTGATCGCCAGGCGCTCGTCGCGCGGATCGAATACCGAGAGCTTGAGCGGCGCGCCCTGCCAGGCGATCGTGAGTTGCGTCACGGCGCGCGGCCGGTCGCCGGAATAGCGGCGGACCTCGCTCGCGGTGTAGTCAATATTGCGGTCGAGCAGGAACAGCTCCACCTCCTTGCTGCTCTCCGGAAACAGCTGTAGATCGATTTCGGCGTAGGGTCCGGCGATGCCCTTCAGCACTGGACCCGTGAGGTAGGGATTGAAGCGTGCCAAGGCGCGCATCGCATCGAGCGCGATGCAGCGCAGCTCGGCGATGCGCAGGGGGTGCTCGTCGGCCTGGTACAGATCCCGGTAGGCGCGCAGCTCGGCTTCCACCTCGTCGTTTGCGGGCAGCGCCTGGCGATCATCCTCGGCGCCGAGTTGGCGCGCAGCTTTGCGTTTGGCGAGCGCGAAATCGTCGATTCCGTCTTCGGCCATGATTCTGGCCGCGACGGCTGCGATGCGCGCCCGCATGCCGTTTTGCCGCGTAGTCCGGCGGCTCATGGCAGCACCTCGTGCGGTGTGGAATTGCGACCGGCATGATAGCGCAGCGGAATGCATGGGGTCCCGCTCGCATCGCGTACAATCGGCGGCCCTTTCGCCGCACCACTATGCCTGCCCACCTTCATATCCTTGGCATCTGCGGCACCTTCATGGGCGGGGTAGCGGCCATCGCCAAGCAAGCCGGGTATCGGGTCACCGGCTGCGACGCCAACGTCTATCCGCCGATGAGCGACCAACTGGCCGCGCTCGGCATCGAGCTGATCGAAGGTTTCGGCGCCGATCAGATCAGCCTCGCCCCCGATCTGTGGGTCGTCGGCAACGTGGTGACACGCGGCAATCCACTTATGGAGGCGATCCTGGATCGCGGCGAGCGCTACGTCTCCGGCCCGCAATGGCTGGGGGATCATGTGCTTTTCGGTAAGTGGGTGCTTGCAATCGCAGGCACGCACGGTAAGACAAGCACTACGTCGATGCTGGCTTGGGTACTCGAGCACTCCGGGTTCGGACCGAGCTTCCTGATCGGCGGAGTGCCATCCAACTTTACCTCCTCTGCGCGGCTCACCGGCTCGCGCTACATGGTGCTCGAAGCCGACGAGTACGACACGGCGTTTTTCGACAAGCGCTCCAAGTTCGTTCACTACCGCCCCAAGACCGCAATATTGAACAATCTGGAGTACGATCACGCAGATATCTTCGCCGATCTTGCAGCGATCGAGCGCCAATTTCATCATTTGGTACGTACGATTCCAGGGTCCGGCCAAATCATCGCAAACGGCGCCGATGCCGCCCTCGATCGGGTACTGGAGCGCGGCTGCTGGACGCCCGTGGAGAGATTCGGGGTCCCGGGAGGGTGGGAAGCCGGCGAGCCGGACGAGGCAGGCGGCTTCGAGGTCGCCTGGCGCGGTGAGCCCGTGGGACACGTCGCCTGGGGCCAGCTGGGACGCCACAACCAGCTCAACGCGCTGGCCGCGATTGCGGCGGCGCGCCACGCGGGGATTCGGCCGGAGGTCGCGATCGCCGCGCTGGGCAGCTTTGCCGGGGTCAAGCGCCGAATGGAGCTGCGCGGCCGCGTGAAGGGGGTCACGGTGTACGACGACTTTGCCCACCACCCGACCGCCATCCGCAGCACACTCGCCGGGCTGCGGCGCCGTGTCAGTCGTGCGCGCGTCCTGGCCGTGCTGGAGCCGCGCTCCAACACGATGAAGCTCGGCGTGATGAAGGACGCATTGCCCGAGAGCCTCGCGGGCGCCGATCGCGTGTTCGTGTACAGCGCCAATCTGGGTTGGGACGCGGAGGCCGTGTTCCGGCCGCTCGGCGAGCGCTGCCGCTGCATCGGCACGATCGAGTCGCTGGTGGCCGCGATCGCCGCCGAGGCGCGCCACGGCGATCAGGTGCTGGTGATGTCCAACGGCGCCTTCGGCGGCATTCACGACAAGCTCCTGCACGCGCTCGCGCGTGGCGTCGCGGCCGACGGCGGGCCGCTTGATGCGGGCCGCTGAGGCAACGGCGGCATGATCGTCTACCTGCACGGCTTCAACAGTGCCCCAGGCTCGCATAAGGCGGGGGTGTTGCGGGCCTACATGGAGGCTCGCGGGCTCGGCGGGCGGTTCGCCTGCCCGGCGCTGCCGCACCGGCCGCAGGAGGCGGTGCGCTGCATCGAGGGCGAGCTCGCGCGTC
Organism: uncultured Pseudomonadota bacterium; assembly: GCA_963817785.1. Taxonomy (GTDB): domain Bacteria; phylum Pseudomonadota; class Gammaproteobacteria; order Burkholderiales; family SG8-39; genus JAKALD01. Next base: position 97,735 of record CAWFPL010000002.1, read on the forward strand.
ACGAGGGGCAGCAGGTGACGCTGGTCGGCAGCTCGCTCGGCGGCTTTTACGCCACCTGGTTCGCCGAGCGGCACGGTTTGCGCGCGGTCCTGATCAATCCCGCGATCACGCCGCACATCGGATTGCAGGCCTACCTTGGTGCCCAGCGCAACCTGTACACGGGGCAGGAGTACGAGCTCACGCGCGCCGATCTGGACGGCTGGCGCACGCTGGCCATCGAGCGCGTCGACCCCGAGCGCTATCTGCTGCTGCTGGAGACCGGCGACGAGGTGCTCGACTGGCGCGAGGCCGTAACGAAGTACGAAGGCGCGCGCATGGCGATCCGATTCGGCGGCGACCACACCCTGAGAAGCTTCCCGGAACATCTGACGCGCGTTCTGTGCTTTGCCGGCTTGTCGCCGGTCTGATCCTGGCCCGCCCGCGCAGGCCAGCCGAGAACCTCCCCGCCGCGCGCCACTCCAATGGGCGGTGCGCGCCCGGCTTTGTGAGCGCGTGCCCCTATAATCGGGCGGTTTGACCGCGGCATGACGATGCAAGTTCTCTACGAGGAAGACGGCGAGTTCAAGGTGGGCGCGGTGCTGGCGCAGGCCGCGGTGTCGTTCCAGGTCGAAAGCCCGCACGGCCGGCGCTCGAAGGTCAAGGCCGCCAACGTACTGATGAGCTTCGAGCGGCCCGCGGCCGCCGAGCTGCTCGCCGAGGCGCAGAAATTCGCCGCCGCGCTGGACACCGACTTCCTGTGGCAATGCTGCAACGGCGCCGAATTCTATTTTCTCGACCTGGCGCGTGAATACGTCGGCCGCGAGCCCGCGCCGGCCGAGGCAGCCGGCGTGCTGCTCAAGCTGCATTCGGCGCCCATGTATTTCTACCGCCGCGGCCGCGGCCGCTACCAGGCTGCGCCCGAACAGACCCTCAAGGCCGCGCTCGCCGGCATGGAGAAGAAGAAGCGCGTGCAGGAGCAGATCGCCGGCTGGGCAGCCCGGCTGGCGCACTTCGAGTGCCCCCCCGAGATCGCGGCGCTGCGCGACGAGCTGCTGTACCTGCCGGATCGCAACAAGCCCGAGACCAAGGCCTTCGAGCAGGCGTGCAAGGTGACCGGCCTCACGGCGGCCGCGCTGCTCGAGCGATGCGGCCAGTTGCCCGACAGCCACGCCTACCATCTCAATCGCTTCCTGTTCGAGTTCTACCCGAAGGGCACTTCGTTTCCGTCCTACGAGCCGCCCTGGGTGGCAACCGAGCTGCCGCTGGCGCAGGCGCAGGTGTTCAGCCTCGACGACATCGGAACGACGGAGATCGACGATGCATTCTCGCTGACCCGGATCTCCGAAGACGAGCTGCGCATCGGCATCCACATCGCCGCGCCGGCGCTCGGCTTTGCGCCCGGCTCGGCGCTCGACGCCATCGCCCGCGAGCGGCTGTCGACCGCGTACATGCCGGGGCTCAAGTTCACGATGCTGCCCGAGGACGTCGTCGCGCGCTTTTCGCTCGATGCGGGTAGCGAGCGGCCGGCGGTCTCGCTGTACCTCGACGTGTCGGCGCGCGACCTCGCGATCCGCGGCCGCCACAGCCGGCTCGAGCGGGTGCGCATTGCCGCCAATTTGCGCCACACCGAGCTCGAGGCGCTGAACGCCGAGTTCGAGGCGGGCCGCGCGACCGGGCTGCCGTTCGAGGAGGAGCTGCGCACGCTGTGGCGCCTGGCGCTCGCGCTCGAGGCCCGACGCGGCAAACCGAGCGTCAACGTAGGCATGGTGGACTACGTCTTCCGCGTCGAGGCGGGCCGCGTGACGATCGAGCCGCGCGGGCGCGGCTCGCCGCTGGACAAGCTGGTCTCGGAGCTGATGATCCTCGCCAACAGCACCTGGGGCGAGCTGCTCGCCGAGCACGGCGTGGCCGCCATCTACCGCGTGCAGTCCTCGGGCAAGGTACGCATGAGCGTGCACCCCGAAGCCCACGACGCGCTGGGGGTGTCGTGCTACGCGTGGATGAGCTCGCCGCTGCGGCGCTACGTGGACTTGGTGAACCAGTGGCAGCTCGTCGCTGCGCTGGGCGGCACTCGGCCGCCGTTCGCGCGCAGCTCCGAGCAGCTGCTCGCGGCGATGCGCGCCTTCGAGCTCACCTACGCGCGCTACGACGAGCACCAGCGCGCGATGGAAACGTACTGGAGCCTGCGCTGGCTGCTGCAGGAGGGCGTCACGGAAGTGCAGGCCAAGGTGCTGCGTGAGAACCTGGTGCGCTTCGAGGGACTCCCGCTCGCGGTGCGGGTGCCGTCTCTTCCCGAGCTCGAGCCGGGCACACGCGTGCGACTGGTTCTGCAGGGGGTCGATCTGCTCGAGCGCAGCGTGTCCTGCGCCTACCGCGGGACCCTCGGCCCTGAAGGCGCGGCGCTCGCCGCCGCGGAGGCGGTGCAGGACCCATGAGCCCCGGTTCCGGCCGGCTGCGCCCGGCGCGGCCTCGCGAAGAGCGTCTAGAATAGCGGCCTGGATGCGGCATGAGGTGACATTGCAGGGAGCCGTCGCGACCAATCTGCTGCGCCCGTTCGAGGCCTGGGCGGGTCTCGACCGTCAGTCCCGCGTGCTGTACGGCTCGATCGCGGCGTCCGTGGTGGTGCACGCCGTGATCCTGACGCTGCACTTCAAGTTTCCAGAGGCGCCGCGCTGGAAGTCGGCCAACCAGTCCTTGGAGGTGGTTCTGGTCAACGCCAAGACGCAGGAGCGGCCGGTGCATGCCGAGGTGCTGGCGCAGTCGAACCTCGACGGCGGCGGCAACACCGATCTCACGCGACACGCCAAGACTCCGCTGCCGGTCACCCGTCCGCGCCGCCCCGGACACGATCTGGTCAAGGCACGGCGTCGCGTGGCGCGGCTCGAGGCCGAGCAGCGCCGCCTGCTCACGCAAACGCAGCGCGAACGCGCGCCGGTGGTTCCGAGGGCGCGGCAACAGGCGCCCGAGCAGCAGCTCGCGCAACAGATTTCCGGGCGCGACCTCGCGGACCTGTCGCTCGCCGCCATGCGCCTGCAGGCGCAGATCGACCGCAATATCGAGGCCTACGAAAAGCGCCCGCGCAAGAAATTTCTCGGCGCGCGTGCCTCCGAGTACCGCTTCGCGCAGTACGAAGAGGAGTGGCGGCAGAAAGTCGAGCGCGTCGGCACCCTGAACTACCCTTCCGAGGCCCGCGGCAGGCTGTATGGCAACTTGCGGCTCACGGTGACCATCCGGCCGGACGGCTCGGTGCAGTCGGTCGTGCTGGATCGTTCCTCCGGCCTCAGGGCGCTCGACGAGGCGGCCTTCAGGATCGTGCATCTTGCGGCGCCGTTCGAACGGTTTCCGCCGGACATCCGCAAGGACACCGATCTGCTGGTCATCACGCGCACCTGGTTCTTCGGTCAGGGCGACAAGATCTGGACGCAGTAGTGTCCGCGGCGGCCAACCTGCCGCCGGGGCCGGCGCCGCGACTTCGACCATCCGCACATGCCTGATCGGTACGCAGTCGTCGGCAATCCGGTGGCGCACTCCAAGTCGCCTTGGATCCACGCGCAGTTCGCCCGCGCCACCGGCCAGGACATCGACTACGTGCGCATCGAGGCGCCGCTCGACGCCTTCGCACGCACGCTGGACGAGTTTCGCGCCGCTGGCGGGCGCGGGGCGAACGTCACCTTGCCCTTCAAGGAAGAGGCGTTCCGCTACTGCGTCGAGCTGAGCGCGCGCGCGCGCGAGGCGCGTGCGGTCAACACCCTGGTGCTCGACCGCGGCGCGCCTTACGGCGACAACACCGACGGCGTCGGGTTGCTGCGCGACCTGAGCGTGAACCTCGGGCGCACGCTGGCCGGCAAGCGGGTACTGCTGATGGGCGCGGGTGGTGCCGCGCAGGGCGTCGTCGGGCCGCTCGCCGCGGCCGGCACCGCGCGACTGGCGATCGCCAACCGCACCCCGGCCAGGGCCCGCGCGCTGGCGGCGCGCTTTCCGGCAGCGCCGCTCTTGGCCTGCGGCTACGACGCGCTCTCAGGCGAGGCGTTCGACCTGGTGATCAACGCTACCTCGGCGGGGATCACCGGCAGCCTGCCGCCGCTGCCGGCCGGCCTGTTCCGTCCCGGCGCGCTCGCCTACGACATGCTCTACGGGCGCGACACGCCGTTTCTCGCCTTTGCGCGCGCGGCCGGCGCCGCGACCTGCGACGGCAGCGGCATGCTGGTCGAGCAGGCTGCCGAGTCGTTCTTCATCTGGCGCGGCGTGCGCCCTGCCACGGCTGCCGTGCTCGCGGCGCTGCGCGCCGCTTGAGACGGCGCTGCCATGCCGCGCAGGCGTGCCGCCGGCTGGAGGAGGACGTCGCGTTATGCGCTGGGTGCGCTCGTGCTCGGCGTGCTCTGCGTGCAGGCGTGGTTCTATGTGCACGTCGTGTGGTGGGTCTCGCACAACCCCGCCAGCACTGCATTCATGGAACAGCGCCTCGAGGAGCTGCGCGCGCGCGATCCCAAGGCGCGGCTGCAGCAGCAGTGGGTGCCCTATGGGCGCATCTCGGTTTACCTGAAGCGCGCGGTGGTGGCCTCCGAGGACGCGAAGTTCCTCGACCACGCCGGATTCGACTGGGAGGCGATCGAGAAAGCCGCGGAGGAGAACGAGCGCAAGGGGCGCATCGTGGTAGGCGCCTCGACCATCAGCCAGCAGCTGGCGAAGAATCTGTTCCTCTCAGGCGAGCGCTCGTGGCTGAGGAAGGGGGAGGAGGCCGCAATCACCTGGATGCTCGAGTCCACCATGAGCAAGCGGCGCATCCTCGAGCTGTACCTGAACGTCGCGGAATGGGGCGCCAACGGCGTGTTCGGCGCCGAAGCGGCCGCGCGCCACCATTTTGGCGTTTCCGCCGCAGCGCTCAGCCGCGAGCAGGCAGCTTGGCTCGCGGCCATCCTGCCCAGCCCGCGCCGCTACGATCACGGTCGCATGACGCGCTATCTTGCGCACCGCGTCAACGTGATCCTCGCGCGCATGCCTGCGGCGCAGATTCCCTAGCTCGCCGCCGGCTCCGGCCGCAGCGGGGTCTTCATTTCTGCGCGTCTGGCGAATCTTTTCCTGCCGCGGCCGCCGGCCGGGCAAAGGCGTCGGCCAGCCGGCGCGCGGCGAGAAACTGCGACTTCAGCGCGAAGTCGAAAAGGCCGACGCGCTGAGCAAATAGCTCGGTCGCGATGCTCGCGGGGTCCGCTGGCGCCAGCTCGAGGTAGGCGTCGGCTTCGCCGCTCGCGGCCGCGATGCGCATACCCTGGCTGCGCGCGAGATGCATCATGGCGCCGTTCTCGGCCAGGCAGTGCATGAACAGCGTGCGAATGCCCCAATTGCGGGCATGCATGTGGCTGCGCGCCAGCAACGCGCCGCCGATGCCGCGCCCGCGATGCGCGGGCAGCACCGAGACGCCGAGCTCCACGAAGCCGTCGCCGCGCGCCAAGTGCGCCGCGCCGACCAGGCGCAGCTCGTCGTCGAACACGCCGAAGACGGCATCGCGCGAGTAATCGATGCGTGCCGCGTAGTCGCGAATTGCCTGATCGGGCAGCGCGACACCGAAGCGCAGGCGCCGGTCCTCGGCGTCGAGGGCGAGCAAGTGCCGCTCAAGCTCGGCGCGCTCAGCCCTGGAGAGCTCCCGGGTAACGATGCTCAAGGCTTCGCCTCTCGCGATTCGGTGTGCGCAGGCATGCGAGGTTCGCGCCGTCGCCGGCTAATCTAGCCGACCTCGCGAAATGCCGCGCGCGCCGCCTCGAGCGTCGCCTCGATTTCGGACGCGCCGTGCGCCGCGGACACGAACCCGGCTTCATAGGCGGAAGGCGCGAGGTACACCCCGCGCGCCAACATCGCGTGGAAATAGCGGTTGAAGCGTTCCCGGTCGCACTGCATGACCTCAGCGAAGCGCGTCGGCGGCGCATGGCGGAAGTAGATCCCGAACATGCTGCCGATCGACTGCGCCGAGAACGCGACCCCGGCGTTGCGCGCCACGGCCGCAAGGCCCTCGATCAGTGCCCGCGTCGTGGCGGCCACCCGGTCCTGAAAGCCGGGCTGCTCCACCAGCTTGAGGGTGGCGAGGCCGGCGGCCACCGCGACCGGGTTGCCCGAAAGCGTGCCCGCCTGGTAGACCGCGCCGAGCGGGGCGATGCGCTGCATGATGTCGCGCCGCCCGCCGACCGCGCCCACCGGCAGCCCGCCGCCGATCACCTTGCCCAGAGTGGTGAGATCGGGGTGCACCCCGAAGTGCGCCTGCGCGCCGCCGGTGGCGACGCGAAAGCCGGTCATCACCTCGTCGAAGATCAGCACCGCGCTGTGGCGCGTGCACAGCTCGCGCAGCGCCTGCAGGAAGCCGGGCCCGGGCAGCACCAGGTTCATGTTGCCCGCCACCGGTTCGACGATTACGCCGGCAATCTCGGCGCCGCGCGCCGCGAACAGCGCCTGCGCCTGTGCGGTGTCGTTGTAGTCGAGCACGATGGTGTGCCGGGCGGTCTCCGGCGGCACGCCGGCGGAGCTCGGGTTGCCGAAAGTGAGCGCGCCGGAGCCCGCCTTGACCAGCAGACTGTCGGCGTGGCCGTGGTAGCAACCCTCGAATTTCACGATGCCGTTGCGGCCGGTATGGCCGCGCGCCAGGCGGATTGCGGTCATGGTCGCCTCGGTGCCTGAGGACACCAGGCGCACCAGCTCGATCGAGGGCACGAGGCGGCGTATCGCTTCGGCCAGCTCGACCTCGGTCTCGGTCGGTGCGCCGAACGACAGCGCGCGCGCGGCGGCCGCCTGCACCGCCTCGACCACCGCGGGGTGGGTGTGCCCGACGACCATCGGTCCCCAGGAACCCACGTAGTCGACGTAGCGCTTGCCGTTGGCGTCCCAGAGGTAGGCGCCGCTGGCGCGCTCAAGGAACGGCGGCGTGCCGCCGACGGCGCCGAAGGCGCGCACCGGCGAGTTGACGCCGGCCGGGATGCTGAGCTGCGCGCGCGCGAACAAGTCTGCGTTGCGATCGGTCATGCGAAGGCGAGGCCATGACGGTGGAACAGCCGCGCGTAGTCCTGCGCCCGCGCGTCGACATCAGGCGCGTCGAACAGGTCCGAGATCACGGCCACGCAATCGGCGCCGGCGGCGATGACCTGCGGCGCGTGATCCAGGGTGATGCCGCCGATGGCCACCAGCGGCACGCCGAGCTCCCGTGCCGCGCCGAACAGTGCCAGCGGCGCGCGCACCGCGCGCGGCTTGGTCGGCGAGGGAAAAACACTGCCGAATGCGACGTAGTCGGCGCCCGACGCGACCGCGGCGCGCGCCAGGTCGAGCCGGTCGTAGCAGGAAGCGCCCAGCAACCTGTCGCCGAGCATGCGCCGCGCAGCGCCGAGCCCGCCGTCGTCGCGCCCGACGTGGGCCCCGTCGGCTCCGACTTCGAGCGCGAGGGGCACATCGTCGTTGACGATGAACGCGACGCCCTTGTCCCGGGCGAGCGCGCCGAGCGCGCGCGCCTCGCATGCGCGCTGCGCGCGGCCCGCCTGCTTGTTGCGGTACTGCAACGCTGCCCAGCCGCCGCGCTCGGCATGCTCGAGCGCGCGGCCCACCCGCTCGATCAGCCATGAGCTATCCGGGCTGTCCGGAGTGATGGCGTAAAGGCCGCGCAACCTCACGCCTCGTCCGCGCGGTCCGGGCCGCGCTCGACGTCGCGCGCCCAGAAAAAGCGGTCCGGGAGGTGCTGCCCCATGCCGGGGCGGAACCCTCCCGCAAGCGCCTGCCACGTGTAGTCCTGCGCTTCGCGCACCGCCTCGGGGACCTCCAGCCCGTTGGCGAGCGTCGCCGCGATCGCCGAGGCGAGCGTGCAACCCGAGCCGTGGTAGCTGCCCGGCAGGCGCCGCCAGCGGTCGGCGCGCACGATGCCGTTTTCGTCGTACAGCGTATTGATCACGTCAGCGGTCGGTTCATGCGTCCCGGTGATCAGCACGTATGCGCAACCGAGCCCGATCAGGCGCCCGGCGCAGTCCTCGAGCGTGGGCTCCTCCTCGTCGTCGCCGCTTTCGGCCAGCCGCCGTGTCTCGAGGCTGTTCGGGGTGAGCACGGTGGTCTGGGGCACCAGCAGCTCGCGCATGACCTCGATCAGCTCCTCGCCCGCCAACGCGTCGCCGCGCCCCGAGGCGAGCACCGGATCGAGCACCACGGGGATTTCCGGGTAGTCGGCGATGATCTCGGCGATCGCCGCGGCGTTCTCCACGCTGCCCAGCACGCCAAGCTTGAACGCCGCGACCGGCATGTCCTCGAGGAGTTTGCGCGCCTGGTCCGCGACCCAGTCCGCCTCCACCGGCAGCAGCCCGTCCACGCCGCGCGTGTCCTGGACGGTGAGCGCAGTGAGCACCGAAAGGGGGTGGCAGCCCATGCTCGCCAGCGTCAGCAGGTCCGCCTGCAGCCCGGCGCCCCCGGTCGGGTCGGATGCGGCGAAAGTGAGTACGATGGGCGGGAGCGAGGCCATGTGAGCCGCGGCAGCGGGCGCGCGGCGGTGCAACGAGCCGGCACGCAGAATCAGTTAAGATGCCGGGCCATTTTAACCCGCCTGTGTTTCATGAGCGACGACAAGCAGTATCGGACCTGGATGTGCCTGATTTGCGGCTTCGTTTACGACGAGGCGGCCGGGCTGCCCGATGAGGGCATCGCACCCGGCACGCGCTGGGAAGACGTGCCGATGAACTGGACGTGTCCCGAGTGCGGCGCGCGCAAAGAGGATTTCGAGCTTCTTCAAATTTGATCAGAGCGTGATTTTTTGCGCGCTGCGCGTAGCCACACCACGGCAACGTCGTATATTCTTTTGAGACGCCGTGACGCGCTAGCGCCCCGACATGGGCGTGCGAGCGCAGCGTGTGAACAGGGGGGCTTGCCTCAATGGCGGAACCGGCGGCTTTGGCTGGCGTCAAGGTGATGGTGATCGACGACTCGAACACCATTCGCCGTAGCGCCGAGATTTTCCTGCTGCAGGCCGGGTGCAGGGTGATCCTCGCCGAGGACGGCTTCGATGCCTTGGCGAAGATCGCCGATCACCAGCCGGACGTCATCTTCGTCGACATCATGATGCCGCGCCTGGACGGCTACCAGACCTGCGCGCTGATCAAGAAAAGCCCGAAGTTCTCCGCCACCCCGGTGGTCATGCTGTCCTCGAAGGACGGGCTGTTCGACCGCGCGCGCGGACGCATGGTCGGCTCCAACGAATACCTCACCAAACCCTTTACCAAGGAAAGTCTGCTGCGCACGGTCGCCACGCACGCCGCGCCGGGTGCCGACGCCGGAAACTGAGTAACGGAGAATCCCATGCCTGTGAAGAAAATCCTCGTGGTCGACGATTCTGCAACCGACCGCCAATACCTGCTCGAGAGCCTGTCCAAGCTCGGCTATCAGGTAGTGCTCGCCGATGGCGGCGAGGCTGCGGTGGCCAAGGCCCGGTCGGAGATGCCGGACTTGGTACTGATGGACGTCGTCATGCCCGGGGTGAGCGGCTTTCAGGCGACGCGCGAGATTACTCGCGACGATGCGACCAAGCACATTCCGGTGATCATCTGCACCACCAAGTCGCAGGAGACGGACCGGATCTGGGGCATGCGCCAGGGCGCCCGGGATTTCCTGACCAAGCCCATCAACATGTCCGAGCTCGCGGCCAAGATCGCCGCTCTCGCCTGAGCATTTGCCATGGCCACGCGCGGCAGCCTGAAGGCATTCCAGGAAAGCCTGGCTGCCCGGCTGCAGGCGGCGGCGGGCAGCCAGGCGCCGAGCGCGCGGCTCTCGTTCGAGGCCGGCGACGGCCTCTGGCTGCTGCGGCTCGAGGCCTCCGGCGAGGTGCTTCCTGTGCCCGAGATCGAGCACGTGCCGTTGACCAAGGACTGGCTTCTGGGCGTAGCGAACTTGCGCGGCGTGATCTACGGCGTGACCGATTTTTCCAGGTTCTTGGGCGCCGCGCCGACCGTGCGCGGCCCCGGGAATCGGCTGGTCCTCGTCGGTCAGCCGTTGGCGACCAACGCCGCGCTGCTGGTGACGCGCCTGGCTGGGCTGCGCAATGTCGCAGAGCTGGAGCCGATCGAACAAGACGCAAGCAGCGCGCCTTGGGCGCGCGAGGCCTGGCGCGATCGCGCCGGGCGCGTCTGGCGTGAGCTCGACGCGGCAAGCTTGCTGGCGCATCGGGAGTTTGTGGACGTGGCGCTTCAGTAGACACCTGGCGCGCGGCGTTGCGCCGCGCACCGGAGGAGCTCGGAGGAATCATGGCATCGAACCCGCCCTATACGACGTCCTTGCCCGGAGTCGGACCCGCCCAGACCAAGCCCGCCGCGCCGCCGACCGCCGGCGGCGACCGCGTGCTCGCCGAGCAGGCTGCCGGTTTGCCGCTCGTGCGCGGTATGTCGCTGCGTCGGCAGCTCGCGATCCTGGTTCCGCTGCTCGTGCTGCTGCTCGCGGCTGCGGTGGCGCTGGTGTGGACGAACTACCGCGACTCCAAGTTCGGCGCGCGGTACATCGCCGACGCCGGACAGCTGAGGACGCTCTCGCAGCGGCTCGCCAAGGCGTCGCTGCAGGGCCTGCTCGGCACGCCGGAGGCGTTCAGGGAGGTGCAAACGAGCCGTGACACGTTCGCCGCGATACTCGCGCGATTGCGCGACGGCGGCACCGTCGACGGCACTGCTTTGCCCCCCAGCCCGGCGCGCGTACGCCCGGCGCTCGATACGTTGAGCACGGTGTGGCAGGGGACCGAGCGCAACGCGGACACGCTGCTGCGCGAGCAACAGGAGCTGATCGACCTCGGCACCGCGGTGGCGCGCGTGAACGACACGAACCCGCACCTGCTCGACCTCGCCGAACAGGTCGAGACCCTGAAGCTGGAAAGCGGGGCCTCGACGCGCGAGATCTCGGCTGCCGGCGAGCTGGTGATGCTGACGCAGCGCCTGGCCAAAAACGCGAATGCGCTGCTCGCCGGGCAGACCATCGAGCCCGAGGTCGCGTTCCTGCTCGGCAAGGACACCAATGAGTTCCGCGGCGTGGTCGACGCACTGCAGAACGGCAGCTCTGCCATGCGCCTGCCCGCGCCGAAGGACGCCGCTACCCAGGCCAAGCTGAACGAGCTCGGCGAGGCGTTCAAGGGCTACCAGCAGGCGGTGGCCTCGATACTCGGCAACATGCAACGGCTGATCGCGGCGAAGAACGCCGCGTCCGCAGTGTTCAACCAGTCGGACAACCTGCTCGCTGCCACCGAGAACCTCACGCGCGCGTACGAAACCAACCTCGCCGAGAGCAAGGCGATCTACGCCATCGCGGCGGTGGTGGTGCTAATGGTCGTGGTCCTCGCCCTGATGGCGCTCGCCTACGTCCGCGACGAACGCCTGCGGCGCGAGGAGGCTGAGCGGCAGGAGACTTCGGCCAAGCAGCAAAACGAGCGCAACCAGAGGGCCATCCTGCGGTTGATGAACGAGATGCAGAACTTCGCCGAGGGCGACCTCACGGTGCGCGCCACGGTGACCGAGGAGATTACGGGCGCCGTCGCGGACTCGGTGAACTACGCGATCGAGGAGCTGCGTACCCTGGTCGGTCGCGTCACGACGGCCGCCGACCAGGTGACATCGGCCACCGAGTCGGCGCAGCAAACCTCGACCGAGCTGCTCGCCGCCACCGAGCAGCAGTCGCAGGAGATCCGTCAGGCGAGCGCGCAGGTTCTCGGCATGGCGCGGGCGATCAACGACGTATCGGCGCGCGCTACCGAGTCGGCGGACGTCGCGCGCGCGTCGCTTGCTGCCGCCGGCAAGGGGCAGAACGCGGTGCACGACGCGATCTCCGGCATGAACGAGATCCGCGAGCACATCCAGGACACCGCCAAGCGCATCAAGCGCCTGGGCGAGTCCTCGCAGGAGATCGGCGAAATCGTCGAGTTGATCTCCGACATCACCGAGCAGACCAATGTGCTCGCGCTCAACGCCGCCATTCAGGCCGCCTCGGCGGGGGAGGCGGGACGCGGTTTCAGCGTTGTGGCCGAGGAGGTGCAGCGTCTCGCCGAGCGATCGGCCGAGGCCGCCAAGGAGATCGGCGCGCTCGTCAAGACGATTCAGACCGACACCCAGGATGCGGTCGGCGCCATGGAAAAGAGCACGCAGGGCGTAGTGGAGGGCGCGAAGCTGTCGGACGCTGCCGGTCAGGCGCTGACCGAAATCGGCGCGGTCTCGCGCCGGCTTGCCGAGCTGATCGAGAACATCTCGCGCACCACGCAGACGCAGGCCAAGTCTGCAGGCGCGGTCGCGGCCGGCATGCGCAATATTCTCGGGGTCACCGAGCAGGCCACCGCGGGCACCCAGCGCACCGCCGCCTCGGTCAGCCAGCTCGCCGGCTTGGCGCGCGATCTCAAGAGCTCGGTGGCGGACTTCAAGCTCTGAGCGCCGCGCTGTCGAATTTGCCATGAGCGCCCCGCTCGACATCGGCCCGCTTACCTGGGTCAAGAGCGAGATCGATTCCTCGCTCGAACGGGCGCACGCGGCGCTGTGCGAGTTCGGCGGCGACGCACAGCGTCGCGACGAGCTCAAGACCTGCCGCACGCACCTGCACCAGGCGGCCGGCGCGGTGCATATCGTCGGCCTCGAGGGGGTGTCGCGCCTCTTCGAGGAGACTGAGCGCCTGGTGAGCGAAGTCGAGTCCGGCAAGCTTGAACCGGCACCGCCCGTGCTCGATGCGCTCAAGCGCGCGATCGTCGCGATCGGCAAGTACCTTTCGGAGCTGCTCGACGGCGCAGTCGACCACCCGCTGCGGCTCCTGCCGGAATACCGTACCCTGGCGCGGGTGCGCGGCGCCCCCGAGCCCGCTGCCTCCGAGCTTTACTTTCCCGACCTGTCGCTGCCGCCACCGCCGCGCGCCAAGCCCGCCGAGCGGCTGCCACGCGATCAGCTGGAACCCTTTCTGCGCGCGCAGCGTACCCGCTTCCAGCGCGGTTTCATCCAGTGGCTGCGCGAGCCGCTCGACGTCCCGGCGCTAGAGGAGCTGCGCGCCGCGGTCGATGCGGTCGAACAGACGCAGACCGTTCCCGCACAGCGCGCTTTCTGGTGGGCCGCGGGCGCCCTGTTTGATGCGCTTGCTCAAGGCGACCTGGCTGCCGCGCCCGAGGTCAGGCAGCTGTGCACGCGCATCGAGCAGCAACTGCGCCGCATCACCGAGGGCTCGCCGTCGGTGGCGGAAGGGCTGCAGCGAGAGGTGCTGTACTGGGTAGCGCACGCCGGCGCGGCGAGTGAGCGCGCCCGCGCGGTCAGGCAGGCCTTTGCATTGGACGGCAGCTTGCCGCCGCGCGAGCCCGTGGCGGCCGACATCTCGCAGCGCCTGATCATCGTGCGCGGCCTGCGCGAGGCGATCGGCGCGGCCAAGGAAGCGTGGGGCAAGTTCGCGGTCGGCGCCGAGACCGCGCTCGCAACGTTCGTGCAGCAGGCGCGCGACGTCGCCGAGCACGCGTCTCGGCTCGACATTCCCGATCTCCGTGCGCTGACCGCGCAGATCCAGCAGGCGGCGCTCGAGCTGCAGGCCGCTCCGGCAAAAATGTCGGAAGCGGTCGCGATGGAAGTGGCTACCGCGCTGCTCGTGGCCGAGAACGCGGCAGAGAATTACAGGCGGCAGCCGCCGGACTTCGCCCAGCAGGTGCAGACCATGCTGGCGCGGCTGCAAGACGCCGTCTCCGGGGAGCGCGGCGCGGGACCGCTGCCGGCGGAGCCGCTGCTCGACGAGGTGACGCGCCGGGCGCAGGACAAGCTCGCGCTGGACCGAGCGCTGGCCGAGATGCAGGCCAACCTGCAGCACATCGAGCAGATTCTGGACGCCTACTTCCGCGATCCGGCGAAGGGCGCGGAGTTTGGCACCCTGGATACGCTGGTGTACCAGGTTTCGGGGGCGCTCGGCATGCTCGGCGAGGCGGAGGCGCGCGCTGCGCTCGAGCGCTGCGCCGTGAAGATGCGCGCGTTCGGCACCGCGGCGGGACGCCCGCCGCTGGACGAGTTCGAGGAGGTAGCGCAGATTCTGTCGGGCCTGGGCTTTTACCTCGAGGCCCTGCGTCACGGCAAGGCGGACTTCGCCGCCATCATGCGTCCGTTGCGCGCCGCCGCGGCGGGTGTCGCGCCGACGGCCGCCGCGCCGAGCGCGGAATCCGAGCTGGTGCGGGCGAAGCGCGACACTCAGGCGGTGTTCCAGGCATGGCAGCAGCATCCACAGGACCAGCAGCTCGAGGCGGAGCTCAGGAGCAAGCTCGAGGAGATCCGCGAAGGCGCCGAGCTGGTGGCGGACCAATCGCTCGGGGAGCAGGCGCAGCAGGCGCTGGCGGAGCTCGATGCCACCCCCGGCCCGCAGCGTGCCCTGGACCTCGACCGGACGCTGTCAGGCTTCGCCCCGCTCGCGCCAGCCTCGCCGCAGGCGCAGCGGCTTAGCCAGGCGAACGGCCAGACAATCGATCGGGAGCTGCTCGAGATCTTCCTGGAAGAAGCTGTCGACGTGCTCGCCTCGATCGGCGATAACCTCGCACACAGCAGAGGCGAACCGGCGTCGACCTCGCATCTCGCGATCATCCGGCGCGGCCTCCACACTCTGAAGGGCAGCGGCCGCATGGTCGGCCTTGCGCAGCTCGGTGAAGCGGCGTGGGCGCTCGAGCAGGTCATGAACCTCTGGCTGCAGGAGGAGCGCGGCGCAACGCCCGGCCTGCTTGAGCTGATCGGCATGGCACACGCCAGTTTTGCCGACTGGGTGCAGCGGCTGCGCACGGGCGCACCGCAGCCGGACGCCTCGTCACTGATCGCGGCGGCCGGACGCGTGAGCCGCGGCGAGCCGCTTTCGGCTGCAGCCGGGGGCGCCGCACCGGCGGGGCTCGAGACCGCCCGCGAGGCTGCGGCCGCGGCTGCGGAGGATACGGTCGCGATCGGCTCGACGCGCGTCTCGTCCTCGCTGTATGCGGTGTTCGTCAACGAGGCGCGCCAGCACCTCGATGTGCTCGAACGCGAGCTCGCGGCGTTCGCCGCGGCGGGCGAGGCGCGCGAGGACCTGCTGCGCGCGGCGCATACGCTCGCCAGCATCTGCGCCACGATGCAGTTTGACGCCATGCAGGCGCTCGGTCATGCCGTGGAAGGCGCGTTTCGGCGGCTGCAGCGGCGCGGCAGCGCGCCGGACGGCGATTTGCTTGCCCGCCTGGCCGAGAGCATCGCGGCGCTGCGCGCAATGTACGGCGAAGTGCTCGAGCGGCGCGTGCCGGTGGCGCGCGCCGAGCTGCTCGGCGCGCTCGAGGCGCTCGCAGTCGACGCGGCGGCGCCCGCGGCCGAGCATCCGCCGCTCACCGAGCCGGCGCCGGGAGCGTCCTCCAGCGCCGAACTGATAGTCGAGGAAATCCCGCTCGAGCGCCGCCAGGGCCGGCTCGAGGACGAAGTCGACGCGCAGTTGCTGCCGCTGTTCCTGGAGGAGGCGCAGGAGCTCGCACCGCGCATGGGCGAGCTGCTGCGCGCGTGGCGTGCGGAGGCGGCGAATTTCGAGCACGCCGAGGCCCTGCAGCGCGTGTTGCACACGCTCAAGGGCAGCGCGCGCATGGCCGGGGTGATGAGCCTGGGCGAGCTGGTGCATCAGATGGAGGGGCGCGTCGAGCGCGCGCTGGCGCTGAACCTGGCGCCGGCGCAGCTGTTCGACGAACTGGAGCAGGCCGGGGACCGTGCCGCCCTGCTGCTCGAGCGTCTGCAAAAGCCGGCCGCGGCGGCGCCGGCAGCCGCGCCGCAGGGCCGCCCCACGGTGACGGCGCCGGCGCGCGCACGCGCGCTGCTGCGCGTGCGCGCCGACATGCTCGACAAACTGGTCAACGGGGCGGGCGAGGTCGCGATCGTCCGCACGCGCCTCGAGGGCGAGATGCGCACGCTCAAGCAGGCGCTCGGCGAGCTGACCGAAAACGTGGCGCGGCTGCGCCACCAGCTGCGCGAGGTCGAGATCCAGGCCGAATCGCAGATGCAGACCCGGGTGCGCGAGGCCGAGGAGCGCGCGCTCGAGTTCGATCCGCTCGAGTTCGACCGCTTCACGCGCTTCCAGGAGCTGACCCGCATGATGGCCGAGAGCGTCAACGACGTCGCGACGGTGCAGCAGAACCTCGCACGCTCGCTCGACGGCTCGGACGCGGCGCTGTCGGCCCAGGCCCGCCTCAACCGCGAGCTGCAGCAGGACCTGATGCGCATCCGCATGGTGCCGGTGGGCACGCTGGCCGAGCGGCTGCATCGCCTGGTGCGCCAGATCTCGAAGGACCTCGGCAAGCGCGTCAATTTCGATTTGCGCGGCGCCAACGTCGAGCTCGACCGCTCGGTGCTGGAGCGCATCACCGGCCCGCTCGAGCACTTGCTGCGCAACGCGCTCACCCACGGCATCGAGCCGCCGGCCGCGCGCGCCGCGCAGGGCAAGCCGGAGATCGGCGAGGTGCGGCTCGACGTGCGCCAGGATGGCAACGAGGTCGCGCTCACCTTGTCGGACGACGGCCGCGGCCTCGATCTCGAGCGGATCCGCGCCAAGGCCCTCGCGCAGGGACTGCTGCACCCGGGCGATCCGGTGAGCGAGGAGCAGCTCGCCGAGCTGATCTTTCAGCCCGGCTTCAGCACCGCCGAGCAGGTGAGCGAGGTCGCCGGCCGCGGCGTCGGCTTGGACGTGGTGAAAAACGAGGTGAGCGCTCTGGGCGGGCGCATCGAGCTCGGCTCGAGCGCCGAACAGGGCACGCGCTTTTCGATCCGACTGCCGCTCACGACCGCGATCACGCAGACCGTGCTGGTCAAGTCCGGCACGCGCAGCTACGCGCTGCCGGCGGTGATGGTGGAGCAGGTGCAGCAATTGCGCGCCGAGCAGCTCGCCCGGGTGCGTGCCGCCGGGCACGTCGAGTGGGCCGGCCGGCGCTACCCGCTTGCCTATCTGCCGGAGCTGCTGGGCGAGGCCGGCACGCTCGGGCAGGGCCAGCGCTACCGGCCGCTGCTGCTGCTGCGCGCCGGGGCGGACTCGGTTGCGCTGCTGGTCGACGAGATGCTCGGCAACCAGGAGGTGGTGGTGAAGAACCTCGGCCCGCAGCTCACGCGCGCGCCGGGCGTCGCCGGGGTCACCGTGCTCGGCAGCGGTGAGATTGTGCTGATCCTGAATCCGGTGCCGCTCGCGCGGCGGCCGCTGCCGGCGGCGGCAGCGCAGCAACTGCCGGCACAGACGGCGCCCGCCCCGGCCCGGCCGCGCGTCATGGTGGTCGACGACTCGCTCACCGTACGCAAGATCACCGGGCGGTTGCTGTCGCGCGAGGGCTACGAGGTGCTCACCGCGAAGGACGGCGTCGAGGCGCTGGAGCAGCTCGTCAACGTGGTGCCCGACGTGATGCTGGTCGACATCGAGATGCCGCGCATGGACGGCTTCGACCTGACGCGCAATGTGCGCGCCGATCCGCGCCTCAAGCACGTGCCGATCATCATGATCACCTCGCGCACCGCGGACAAGCACCGCAGGCACGCGCTGGAGATCGGCGTCAACGCGTTCCTCGGCAAGCCCTATCAGGAAGACGAGCTCCTCGGCCACGTTGCCGGCTTCGTGGGACGCTGACTGAGGGCTGCCGCGCCCGGACGGGCGGGGGTGCCCTCCCAGGGCGGGGAAGGGGTAAAATATCGTCACGGATGGCTTCGATCAATCTGACCCATCACTTCCTGATCGCCATGCCCAACATGGGCGATCCGTACTTCGCCAGATCGCTCACCTACCTGTGCGAGCACAACGAGCAGGGCGCCTTGGGTGTGGTGGTGAACCGGCCGATCGACATGACACTGCAGGCGCTGTTCGAGCGCCTGTCGCTCACCCTGAAGGACCATGAGCTCGCCGGCGCGCCGATCTACTTCGGCGGCCCGGTGCAGACCGACCGCGGCTTCGTGCTGCATACCCCGGCGGGCAGCTGGCAATCCACCCTGCGCGTGGGCGACGCGGTTGGACTGACCACCTCCAAGGACATCCTGGAGGCGGTGGGGCGCGGCGAAGGCCCGCGCCGCCTGCTGGTCACGCTGGGCTACGCGGGCTGGTCGCCGGGGCAGCTCGAGCACGAGCTGACGCAGAACGCCTGGCTTACAGTCGAGGCGCGGGACGCGATCATTTTCGACCTGCCGGCCGAGGAGCGTTTGCCCGCGGCGATGGAGCTGCTGGGTATCGATTTCGCGCGGCTTGCGGACGAAGCCGGCCATGCCTGAGCGCCTGATGGCCCGCGCGCCGGCCCCGAGCTCTCGTTCCCCTGTCTCTTCCCACCCTCGCACCGGCACGGTGCTGGCCTTCGATTTCGGCGCGAAGCGCATCGGGGTCGCGGTGGGCGACGCGATGCTGCGCACGGCGCATCCGCTCGCGGGCGTTGCCGCGGCCGGAGACGCGGCGCGGCTCGCCGCGGTCGCGCAGCTGGTCACCGAATGGCAGCCGAATGCGCTGGTGGTCGGCGTACCTCGGGGCACCGATGGCGCTGCCCACGAGATGACGCGGCGCGCTGAACACTTCGCACGCCAGCTCGAGAGCCGCTTCGGCCTACCGGTCGAGCGGGTCGACGAACGCTACAGCTCGGTCGCGGCTGAGAGCCGGCTGCGCGAAGCCGCGGGCGCGCGCCGCGCGGCGCGCGCTTCGCGGGAGCGTACACTCGATTCGTACGCCGCCCAGCTCATTCTCGAGCAGTACTTCCACGAGGCGCCGCAGTGAGCGCGTTGCCCGACGCTGAAGCCCTGTGCGCTACGCTCGCCGCGGAACTGCGCCCCCACGTCACACCGAGCACGGCGATGATCGGTCTGTACACCGGCGGCGTGTGGCTCGCGGAGCGGCTGCACGCGACGCTCGGCATCGAGGCGCCGCTCGGCACCATGGACATCGCGTTCTACCGCGACGATTACGACCGGCAGGGCCTGCAGCGCGATCCCAAGCGCACCAGGATCCCCTTCGACGTCGAAGGCCGCGACCTGCTGCTGGTCGACGACGTGCTCTACACCGGCCGCACGGTGCGCGCGGCGATGAACGAGCTGTTCGACTACGGCCGGCCGGCGAGCATCGCGCTGGTGGTACTGGCCGAGCGCGGCGGCCGCGAGCTGCCGATCTGTGCCCAGTACTGCGGCGCGCGGGTCGAGGTGCCGCCGGACATGCGGCTGCGCCTGCAGCGCGCCGACGACGGCAAACTCAGCCTCGAGCTCAAGCGTGCAGCATAGCCCGCAACTCGATGGCAACGGCAAGCTGCAGCATCTGCTTTCGATCGAGGGGCTGCCGCGCGAGACCCTGACGCAGATCCTGGACACCGCGAGCAGCTTCGTCGGCGTTACCGAACGCGAAGTGAAAAAAGTGCCGCTGCTGCGCGGCAAGAGCGTTTTCAACCTGTTCTTCGAGCCCTCGACGCGCACCCGTACCACGTTCGAGATCGCGGCCAAGCGCCTGTCCGCGGACGTCATCAACCTGAACGTCGCGGCCTCGTCGCAGACCAAGGGCGAATCGCTGCTCGACACGGTGGCGAACCTCTCGGCGATGCAGGCCGACCTGTTCATCGTGCGCCACGGCTCCTCGGGCGCGCCGTTCATGATCGCGCGCCACGTCAAGCCGCACGAGCACGTCATCAACGCCGGCGACGGCCGCCATGCACACCCGACGCAGGGGCTGCTCGACCTGTACACGATCCGCCACTACAAGGGCGAATTCTCGCGGCTCTGCGTGGCCGTAGTAGGCGACATCCTGCACTCGCGGGTGGCGCGCTCGCTGATCCACGGGCTCACCACGCTGGGCGTGCCCGAAGTGCGCGTGATCGCGCCGCAGACGCTGCTGCCCGCCGGGGTGGAAAGCCTCGGGGTGCGGCGCTTCCACGACATGCGTGCCGGGATGAAGGGCTGCGACGTCGTGGTGATGCTGCGGCTGCAGAGCGAGAGAATGCGCGGCGCGCTGCTGCCCAGCGCCCAGGAATACTTCAAGTATTACGGACTCACCGCGGAAAAGCTCGCGCTCGCCAAGCCCGACGCCATCGTGATGCATCCCGGGCCGATGAACCGCGGCATCGAAATCGACTCGACGGTGGCCGACGGGCCGCATTCGGTGATCTTGCCGCAGGTCACTTTCGGCATTGCGGTGCGCATGGCGGTGATGTCGATCGTCGCGGGGAACTGATGAAGCTTCTCGTGCGCAACGGCCGCATCGTCGATCCCGCGAGCGGGCGCGACGCGAAAGGCGATCTGCTGATCGCGGACGGCAGGATCGCCGCGCTCGACAGCGCGGCGCGCAGTGCCAGCGCGGAGCGCACGCTCGATGCCCAGGGGCTGGTGGTCGCGCCCGGGCTGATCGACCTGTCCGCCCGGCTGCGCGAGCCGGGCTACGAGTACAAGGCGACGCTCGAATCCGAGATGGACGCCGCGGTGGCGGGCGGCGTGACCAGCCTCGCCTGCCCGCCGGATACCGATCCGCCGCTCGACGAGCCCGGGCTGGTCGACATGCTGCGCCGGCGCGCCAAGGCGCTGTCGCGCGCACGCGTGTATCCGGTCGGCGCGCTCACGGTGCAGCTCAAGGGCGAGGCGCTCACCGAGATGGCCGAGCTCGCCGAAGCGGGCTGCGTCGCTTTCTCGCAGGCGAACGTGGCGCTCACCGACAGCCAGGTACTGTGGCGCGCCCTGCAGTACGCGGCGACCTTCGGCTTCCCGGTGTGGCTGCGCGCCGAAGACCTGTCGCTCGCCCGCGGCGGCGTGGCGCACGACGGCGAAGTGGCGACGCGGCTCGGCCTGCCCGGCATTCCCGCCTTTGCCGAGACTATCGCGCTCGCCGCGATCCTGGAGCTGGTGCGCGCAACCGGCGCTCGCGTGCACGTGTGCCGGCTCTCGACGGCGGCCGCGGTCGACATGATCCGGCGCGCCAAAGGCGAAGGACTGCCGGTGAGCTGCGACGTCGGCATCCACCACGTGCATCTGTCGGACATGGACTTGGGCTACTTCGACGCGCACTGCCGGCTTGTGCCGCCGCTCAGGAGCCAGCGCGACCGCGACGCGCTCGCCGAGGGGCTGGCGGAAGGCACGATCGACTGTGCCTGTTCGGACCACACTCCGGTGGACGAGGACCAGAAGCAGCTGCCGTTCGCCGAGGCCGAGCCAGGCGCGACCGGCCTCGAGCTGCTGCTGCCGCTGGCGCTCAAGTGGGGCGCAGGCAGAAAGCTGTCGCTCGCGCAGACGCTCGCGCGCGTGACCAGCGACGCAGCGCGCGTGCTCGGCGTGCACTCCGGGCGCCTCGAGCCGGGGGCGCCGGGCGACGTCGTCGTATTCGACCCCGCAGCGCCCTTCCGCGTCACCGCGCAGGCGCTGCGCAGTCAAGGCAAGAACAGCCCGTTCCTCGGCTGCGAGCTGGGGGGGCGCGTGCGCTACACGCTGGTGGCCGGGAATCTGGTGTACGAGCACAAGTGAGGCCGCGTCCGCTCGCTGCCGCGCTGCTCGCCGCGCTGCTCGCCGCCTGCGGCACGCTGCCGCGCCGCGCACCGGAGGCCGGGAGCGAGGCGGCCACGGCGCCGGCCCAGCAGCCCGCCGCGCCGGGTACGCCGGGCGGGGGCTATTACAAGGACGATGGGCCCGGCGCCAATCCGCCGCCGGATCTGGCATCCATTCCCGACGCCACGCCGAAGCTCGAGCCGCTCGATCCCGCCGCCAATCGGCCCTACCAGGCGCTCGGCCGGCAGTACGTGCCGCTGACGCGGGTCCAGTCGTTTCACGAGCGCGGCCTGGCAAGCTGGTACGGCCGGCGCTACAACGGCCTGAAGACCTCGAGCGGCGAGCGCTATGACATGTACGCGATGACGGCCGCACATCCCGTGCTGCCGATCCCGAGCTATGCGCGCGTCACCGATCTCTCCAATGGCCGCAGCGTAGTGGTGCGCATCAACGACCGCGGACCGTTCTGGCCGGGACGTATCATCGACCTGTCCTACGCCGCCGCCTACAAGCTCGGCTTCATCGGCAGCGGCAGCGCGATGGTCGAGGTCGACAGCATCGTGCCTGGCGAGACCCAGCTGGCGCAGCGGGCGCCGCCCGCCGCGCCAGGCGCGTCGCCGCCGCCGGCGACGCAGCAGCTCGCCGTGGCACCGCCCGCCACGCCAGGCGCGACGCCGCCGCCGACGACGCAGCAGCTCGCCGTGGCACCGCCCGCCACGCCAGGCGCGACGCCGCCGAGCGCTCCCGCCGCGCCGGAGCCGAGCGGATTTTATCTGCAGCTCGGCGCGTTCTCGGCGCGCGCCAACGCCGAGAGCTTTCGCGCCCGCGTGTATCGCGAGCTCGCGTGGCTTTCGGACGCGATCCACGTGATCGGCAGCGACGGGCTGTTCAAGCTGCATCTCGGCCCGTACCGCACGCCGGACGAGGCCCGTACGGTTGCGGCGCGCATCCAGGCCGAACTAAACTTCAAGCCGGTATTCGTGGCCCGATAGGCGCTGAGGGCGGTGACCGCCATGCGGCGGTGCCTTGCGCCGAGCCGTCGAGGCGGGCGTGCCTGCCAGCTCTTATAATTCGCGCCTTCTCCGCACCCCACTTTCATCACTCCCGAGAGACCATGCTCCGCACGCTGCTCGCCCTCGTCATCGCCTCCTGCGCAGTGCTCGCTCGCGCGGAGGCGCCGCAACCGCCGTCGATCGACGCCAAGTCGTGGCTGCTCGTGGACCTCTCGAGCAACCAGATCCTCGCCTCGGACAAGCCCGACGAGCGCGTCGAGCCCGCTTCGCTGACCAAGATGATGACCGCGTACCTGGTGTTTGCCGCGCTGCGCGACAAAAAGCTCTCGCTCGATCAGCAGGTCCCGGTGTCGGTACACGCGTGGAAGGCGCCGGGCTCGCGCATGTTCATCCAGCCCGGCATGCCGGTCACCGTCGACCAGCTGATCCGGGGCATGGAGATCGAGTCCGGCAACGACGCCGCCACCGCGCTCGCCGAGGCGGTGGCCGGGTCCGAGGACGTGTTCGTGCAGATGATGAATCGCGAGGCGCAACGCCTCGGCATGGACCACACGCATTACATGAACGCCACCGGGCTGCCCGACCCGCAGCACTACACCACCGCGCACGACCTCTACCTGCTGGCAAGCGCGCTGATCCGCGATTTCCCGCAGGACTACGCGCGCTACTACGCGCTCAAGGAGTTCAGCTACAACCACATCACTCAGGCGAACCGCAACCGGCTGCTGTGGCTCGACCCGAGCGTCGACGGGGTGAAGACCGGCCACACCGAGGAGGCCGGCTACTGCCTGATCGGGTCGGCCAAGCGCGGGCCGCGCCGCATGATGTCCGTGCTGCTCGGCGCGCCCTCGGATGCGGCGCGCACCGACGAGAGTCTGAAGCTCCTCGACTGGGGCTTCCAGTTCTTCGACAGCGTGCGCCTGTACGGCAGAGACAAGCCGGTGAAGACGATCCGCGTGTGGAAGGGCGCCGCTCCGGAGGTGCAAGTCGGCTTCCTGCACGACTTCGTGATCACCGTGCCGAAGGGCGAGGCCGGCAGGCTGAAGGCCGACTTGCGCTCGCAGCAGCCGCTGGTGGCGCCGGTGGCCGAGGGCCAGCAGATCGGCGTCCTGCGTCTGTCGCTCGACGACAAGCCGCTGGGGGAATACCCGGTGGTGGCGCTCGAGGCGGTGCCGGCCGCCGGGATTTTCCGCCGCGCCTGGGATACACTGCGGCTGTGGGTCAAGTGAGAGTCACCCTGCGCGCCGCGCGCCGGGAGCGCGCAGCGTGCGCCATGTCCGGAGCAGGCGCGCCCCGATGGTCTTTCTGAACGGCAGCTTCATGCCGCTGGAAGAGGCCAGAATACCGGTGCTCGACCGCGGCTTCATCTTCGGCGACGGCGTGTACGAGCTGGTGCCGGTTTACTCGCGCGTGGCGTTTCGCCTGGACGAGCACATCGCGCGGCTCGAGGGCAGCCTCGAGGCGGTGCGCATCCGCAATCCCTACGGCCGCGCGCAGTGGCGCGAGCTGATCAATGCGCTGGCGGCGCAGCAGCCGTTCGATGACCAGGCGGTGTATCTGCAAGTGACGCGCGGCGTCGCCAGGCGCGACCACGCCTTTCCCGCGGGCGTCGAGCCGACCGTCTTCATGATGGCCAACCCGCTGGTCAATCCCTCCCGGGAGCTGGTCGAGCGCGGCGTCGCCGCCGTGAGCGCCGCCGACTACCGCTGGCTGCGCTGCGACATCAAGTCGATCTCGCTGATCGGCAACTGCCTGCTGCGCCAGGTCTCGGCCGACGCGGGTGCGGCGGAAACGATCCTGTTTCGCGACGCCAGGCTCACCGAGGCATCGGCCTCGAACGTGTTCATCGTCAAGGCGGGCGTGACCCAGGCGCCGCCCAAGTCGAACCTGATCCTGCCCGGAATCACCTACGATGTGGTGCTGGAGCTGGCGCGCGGCGCGCACATGCCGCTGGAGCTGCGCGAGCTCGGCGAGGCCGAGGTGCGGGCCGCTGACGAAATCTGGCTGACCTCGTCGTCGAAGGAGGTGCTCGCCGTGGTGAGCCTCGACGGCAGGCCGGTGGGCGACGGCAGGCCCGGACCGGTGTTCCGGCGCATGCATGCCCTGTATCAGGACTTCAAGCAGACCGTGATGCGCGCGGGCCGCAGGCAGGCCCCCGCGACCGCGTAAGCGCGGCGCGAGCGGGCATGGACGACCACACATCGGCCTCCCCCGCGCAGCAGGCCTTGCTTGCGGTTCCATGTTGCTTCCCGGTCAAGGTGATGGGCCGGCGCGACGCCGCATTCGCGCAGAGCGTGTTGCAGATCGTGCTCCGGCATGCGCCGGACTTCGAGCCGGCGAGCATCGAAATGCGGCCGAGCCGCCAGGGCACCTATCTCAGCCTGACCTGCGTGGTGAACGCCACCTCGCGCGAGCAGCTCGACGCGCTGTACCGCGACCTGTGCGACCACCCTTCGGTGGTCATGGTGCTGTGATGGCCGCCGCGCTCGCCGTCGCGCCCCCGCAGGTGCGCATTCGCAGCCTCGGGCGTGCCGAGTACCTGCCGACGCTGGAGGCGATGCGCGCGTTCAGCGCCCGGCGCGGCGCGGACACGGCGGACGAGCTGTGGCTGCTCGAGCACGATCCGGTCTATACGCTGGGCCTGGGCGCGGACCCGGCCCATGGTCCCCGCGTGGAGCGCGGCATTCCCGTGGTTGCGGTCGAGCGCGGCGGCGAGGTTACCTATCACGGCCCCGGCCAGGCGGTGCTCTACACGCTGGTCGACTTGGCGCGGCGCGGCATCCGCGTGCGCGAGTTCGTGGCGCTGCTCGAGCAGTCGGTGATCGACCTGCTGGCCGAGCACGGCGTGCGCGGCGAGCGCAAGGCCGGCGCGCCCGGCGTGTACGTCGCAGGGGCCAAGGTGGCGGCGCTCGGATTGCGCGTCGCGCGCGGCTGCGCCTATCACGGCCTGGCGCTCAACGTCGACATGGATCTGGCGCCTTACGACGCGATCGACCCGTGCGGCTATCCCGGACTGGCGGTCACGCGGACGCGCGACCTCGGCATTGAGCAGTCGTGCGCCACACTCGGCGAGCGGCTGGCGCAGATCCTGGCGGCGGGCCTCGGTCATGCGTGAGCCGGGCGTAAAGGAAAAGGGCAGCGCGAAGATCGCGCGCATCCCCATCAAGCCGGTGGCGCGCGCGCCGCTCGCCAAGCCGGATTGGATCCGGGTGCGCGCGGCGAGCCCGGGCTCGCGCTTCTACGAGATCAAGCGCCTGCTGCGCGAGCAGGCCCTGCACACGGTGTGCGAGGAGGCCTCTTGCCCGAACATCGGCGAGTGCTTCGGCAAGGGCACCGCGACCTTTATGATCCTGGGCGACATCTGCACGCGCCGCTGCCCGTTCTGCGACGTCGCGCACGGCCGGCCGCTGCCGCCCGACCCGCAGGAGCCGCGCCATCTGGCCGATACGATCGCGCGGCTCGGCCTCAAGTACGTGGTCATCACCAGCGTCGACCGCGACGACCTGAGGGACGGTGGTGCGCAGCATTTTGCCGACTGCATCCGCGCGGTGCGCGAGCGTGCGCCCGCCACCACGGTCGAGGTGCTGGTGCCGGATTTCCGCGGCCGCCTGGATCGCGCGCTCGAGCTGTTAGGTGCCGCGCCGCCGGACGTGATGAACCACAACCTCGAGACCGTGCCGCGCCTGTATCGGCAGGCGCGTCCCGGGGGCGACTACGCGCACTCGTTGCGCTTGCTGCAGGAGTTCAAGCGCCGCTTTCCCGAGGTGCCTACCAAGTCCGGCCTGATGGTGGGACTGGGCGAGAGCGACGCGGAGATCCTGCAGGTGATGCGCGACCTGCGCGCGCACGCGGTCGACATGCTCACCGTCGGCCAGTACCTGCAGCCCTCGCCGGATCACCTGCCGGTCGAGCGCTACGTGCACCCGGACACCTTCGCGCTGCTGGAGCGCGAGGCGCAGGCGATGGGATTCAGGCACGCCGCGGTGGGCGCGCTGGTGCGCTCCTCATATCATGCCGACCGGCAGGCGCACGAGGCCGGCGTGGCGTAGCGCACGATTTCTGATCGGGTTTAGGCATGGTGCGAACATGGCGGTACTGATCGAGGCGATCTGCGTGGTGGTGCGACGCGATGCCATCGCCGACAAGCTCGCGGGCGGATGGGACGGTTTTCTAGAGGCGGCCCCGCACGCGAGCCTGTGCGCGGACGCGGAGCTCGCCCGCGTGGGCTTCATGACGCCGAGCGAGGCCGAGGTGTTCATCCGGCGACTGGAAGCCGGCGGCCTGCGGCTCGAAGATCGGGGCAAGGCCGTCGACATGGCGGTCGTCGACCAGATCGGCGGGCTCACGCTGCCGTGCGATTGGGCCGAGTTCGGCCAGGTGAACACGGGCGGCGGCGAAGCCTGGGTCGGGGCCTGCCGCCGCCTCGGCAGTACTCAGGACGCAATCGTGACGCCCGAAGGATGGGCGTACCGCGGTTCGCTCAGCCAGCGAACCGGGGTGCTGAAGATGGCGCACGCGGAGGGGGATCACGCGACGGGGCGCGCCGCTCCTGTCGAACGCAAGGAGGTCTTGAAATGAAGCGACTGGCAATTCTGCTGGCCCTCGCGCTCACCGCTTCGCCGGCGCTCGCGGCCAAGCTGTCGTGCGAGCAGCTGAAGGCTCGGATCCAGGCCAAGATCGAGGCGAAGGGCGTAAAGAAGTTCAGCCTCGAGATCGTCCCGCAGGGCCAGGCCGCCGACGGCAAGGTCGTCGGCACCTGCGACGGCGGCAAGAAAAAGATCGTCTATCGGCGGCAATGAGGGCGCGCGCGGGCCGGCCGCTATTCGGCCCCGCCCGTGCGACGCCGCGCTCCGTAGCCGTGCGGCCGGCTGCGGAGCGCGGAGCACTGCGGGCTCAGTGCGCGATCTGCTCCAGCGCCAACTCGCGCGTGCGCGGGCCGTAGAAGCCGATCGACGCCATCACCACCAGCATCGCCACCCCGATGAAGGCCGCCACCCCCGGCACCCCGGCGACATTCAGGATGTAGCCGATGGCGAGGCCGGCGAAGGTGGCGAACACGAACGTGCCGAAGCCGGCGACCGCGATCACGTGCAGCGAGGCCAGCGGGCCGAGCGACTGCGGCGTGAACAGGCCGGACTTGATCATGCCCGGCGCGACGTAGGCGGTGAAGAACAGATCGTAGAACTCGAAAAAGCCGCCGAGCGAGATCAGCACCACTACTCGCCATACGAACCAGGATCGCGGCAGCCGATCAAGACGCGCCTGGATGGTCATGCTCGCCGTACTGGACATTGGGTCACCTCCTCCTCTGGTGTTGCGTGTTGTCGTAGCGCGTTCGGTCCGCCGCGGGCACCGCCGGCGCGCTCCTCCTCGCGCCGCTCGGGCATCGCGGCGCAGGAGAATCTTAGTACGGGTGCGCGGCGGAGCCCACCACGCTGCGCGGGCAAGTCAGGTAGATGCAAGCATGCTCGAGCGGACGCTAGCGGAGCATGAAAGAGGCGGGGCCGCGCGGCACGGCCGTCAGGCGGGTGCGCGTAGCGCCTTGTCGGGCAGAGCGTGAAACGCCTTGGGGTCCGGCGCGCCGGGACGGCTTCTTCGGCAACCCGCAGGTGAAGATCCCGCTGCCCGAATCGCTGCGTCGGGCCGAGGGGCTGATGCGCGCGATCGGCATGGGAAAGTACGCCGACGAGCTGGTGCTCACCATGAACCGCGCCGCCGAGGCGGCGGTGCCGGAAGCGTCAAAGCTGCCGCTGGACGCGGTGAAGAGGATGACGGTCAGGGACGCCAAGGCGATTCTCACGGGCGGCGACGACGCGGCGCCGCGGTACTCTTCCGGCGCACCACCTCCGGTCAGCTGCACGACCGGTTCCTGCCGATCGTCAGGCAGGCGACCGCCCGGGTGCAGCTGGCCGAAAAGTACGACCAGTACGACCAGTACGCCGGCAAGGCGGCGCGCTTCGGTCTGCTCAGTAAGCAGGACGCGGACCTCAACGAGTACGTGACCCGCAAAGCGCCCGACGGCCTGGTCCTGACCATGGCCGACGAGGAAAAAAAGCTCCGCCAGGACCCGCTCGGCGCGGGGTCCAGCATCATCCGGAATGTGTTCGGCGCGCTGCGTTGAGCTCGCTGGCGTTCCCCGACAGGGCCCCGACCGTCCAGAACAGCGCGATTCCCGCGGCCGCCCCCAGGATCGCGAGCAGGAACCCGGCGAGGTACCCGCCGGTCAGGTCGTGCAGCCTGCCCGAGGCCCAGGAGCCCACCGCCCCGCCCAGTCCCATGCCGAGCATGATCGTGCCGTACACGGTGCCGAGTCCGGCACCCGAAAACAGGCGCGCGGCGAGTACCGCGACCAGCGGACCGCGCGAGCCCTGCATGGTGCCGAACAGCAGGACGAAGGCGACGAGCAGGGCGTAGGCGGGCACGTGCTGCAGCAGCGCGAGCGCCAGGATCCCGGCGATGGTGCAGGAATACGACAAGGTGGCGATGCGCCGCTCGCCGTAGCGCTCGGCGAGCACTCCCGAGCCGAGCATGCCGAATACCGAGAGCATGCCGACCAGGCCGTAGACCGACGCGGCCTTGAGTGGCGCGAAGCCGATCTCGATGAGATAAGCCACCGCCTGCACGCCGATGGTGTACGTGCTCAGCGAGGTCACGAACATGACCCCGAACAGCGCCCAGAAGGCGGAGCTGCGTACGGCGTGCGCGAGCGGCGCGGTGACGCCGCGCGCAGCCTGACGCATGCGCTCGCCGGCGTAGTCGGGATGCCCGGCCGCGATCCGGCGCCACGGCAACACCAGCAGCAGCGGCAGCAAGGCGAGGAGCGCGCCGCCCTGCGCATGATAGGCACCGCGCCAGCCGAAGCGCTCGATCAGCCACTGCGTCAGCGGCGCGAGGATCAGAAGGCCGGTGCCGAGTGCGGCGTACAGCACGCCCACGGCGGACGCAAGGCGCGTCCCGAACCATCGGCTGGCGAGCGCCGAAGCGGGCACCATGCCGATCAAGGCGGCGCCGGCGCCGCCGCAGGCACCGACCAGGACGTAGAGCTGCCACAGCGCGCCGAGGCTGCCGGCAAGCAGGTAGGCGGTGCCGAACAGTGCCAGTCCGCCGAGGTACACCGCGCGCGGCCCGAGGCGGTCGAACGCAATGCCGGCAACCGGCGCCGCCAGACCCGTCACCAGCATGTAGGTCGAATACACGCCGGTGAGCGCCGCGCGGTCGCCGCCGAACTCGCGCGCCAGCGGCAGCAGGAACACCGCGAACGAGTCGCTCACCCCGCGCGCCAGCAGGTTCATGACGGTGCACAGCGCGAGCACACCGAGCGCCATGCGGCGCGCTTCGCTCATGCGCGACGCTGTCCCTCGCGCGCGCACTAGTGCGCCTGATCCCAGTTGTCGCCGACCCCCACGTCCACGACCAGCGGCACCTCGAGCGCGGCGACGCCCTGCATCTTGTCGCGCACGTGGTGCTCGACCGCTTCGAGCTCGCGCTCGGGCACCTCGAGCACCAGCTCGTCGTGCACCTGCATGATCAGGCGCGTCTCGAGCCGCTCGCGTTCGAGCCAGTCCTGCACTGCCACCATCGCGAGCTTGATGAGGTCGGCGGCCGTTCCCTGCATCGGGGCGTTGATCGCCGCCCGCTCGGCGGCTTGGCGGCGCGCGGGCGATCCGCTCGCCAGCTCGGGCAGCCACAGTCGCCGGCCGAACACGGTCTCGACGTAGCCGGTGCGGCGCGCGCGCTCGCGCGTTTCGTCCATGTAGCGCTTCACGCCCGGATAGCGCGAGAAGTAGCTGTCGATGTAGGCCTGCGCGGTGGCGCGCTCGATGCCCAGGTTCTGCGCCAGGCCGAACGAGGACATGCCGTAGATCAGGCCGAAGTTGATGACCTTCGCGGTGCGCCGCTCGTCCGCGCTCACCTGCTCGAGCGGCAGGCCGAACACCTCCGCAGCGGTCGCGCGGTGCACGTCGTGGCCGTGCGCGAAGGCGTGGCGCAGGCCTTCGTCGCCCGACAGGTGCGCCATGATGCGCAGCTCGATCTGGGAATAGTCCGCCGACACGATCTTGCCGCCCGGCGGCGCCACGAACGCCTCGCGGATGCGCCGCCCCTGCGGCGTGCGGATCGGGATGTTCTGCAGGTTGGGCTCGGTCGAGGCGAGGCGCCCGGTCACCGCGACCGCCTGCGAGTAGGTCGTGTGCACGCGCCCCGTCTCCGGATTCACCATGCGCGGCAGCTTGTCGGTGTAGGTGGACTTGAGTTTCGCCAGCGCGCGGAATTCGAGCAGGATCCTCGGCAGCGGGTA
Source organism: uncultured Pseudomonadota bacterium (assembly GCA_963817785.1). Lineage (GTDB taxonomy): Bacteria > Pseudomonadota > Gammaproteobacteria > Burkholderiales > SG8-39 > JAKALD01. The sequence goes on from CAWFPL010000002.1 coordinate 128,457, forward strand.
GTCGGCGGCCAATTCCGCGAGCACGTCCTCGTCGGTCGAAGGCGCGCCGCTCGGCGTCTTCTTTTTCACCGGCAGTCCCTGGCGCCCGAACAGGATCTCCTGGATCTGCTTGGGCGAGTTGAGATTGAACGGCTGGCCGGCGACCGCATAGGCCTGCTGCTCCAGCAGCAGCAGCTCCTTGCCGAGTTCGTGGCTTTGCTGCTCGAGCTTCGCGGCATCGAGCAGCACGCCGTTGCGCTCCATCGTCAGCAGCACCGGCAGCACCGGCAGCTCGATGCTTTCGTAGACGAACTTCAGCTTCTCGTCGGCGGCGAGCTTGGGGTACAGCGCGTCGTGCACCGCGAGCGTGCAGTCGGCATCCTCGGCCGCGTAGGCGCTCGCGCGCGCCACGTCGACGCCCGAGAACGGGATGCGCGCCGCGCCCTTGCCGGTCACGTCGTCGTAGCTGATGGTCTGCCAGCCCAGGTGGCGCTGCGCGAGCGAGTCGAGGTCGTGGCGCTCGTGCACCTCGTAGACGTAGGACTCGAGCAGCGTATCGTGCGCGATGCCGGCGAGCCGCACGCCGTGGTTGAGCAGGATGTGGCAGTCGAACTTCAGGTTCTGGCCGACCTTGCGCCGGCGCGGATTCTGGAGCCAGGGCCCGAGCAGCTCGAGGGCGCGCCCGAGCGCGATCTGCCGCGGCGCGCCGGGATAGTCGTGCCCGAGCGGCAGATAGGCCGCGCGCTCGCCGAGCGCGAACGACATGCCGACCAGGCGCGCGCTCATCGGTTCGAGCCCGGTGGTCTCGGTGTCGAATCCGACCAGCTGCGCGACGTCCAGCGCCTCGACGAGCGCGCCGAGCGACGCCTCGTCCAGTATGGTCACGTACTGGCGCCGCTCGACGCGCGCGGCGGTGACAGTGGGCGGCGCCGCCGCGGCCGACGGCCGCGCTTGGCCGCGCCGGCTGTCCTCGGGTAGGCCGCCCTCCAGCTCGCGCAGCCACGACTTGAAGCCGAAGCGCTCGAACAGGGCGCGCAGCCGCTCGGCGTCGGGCGTGCTCGCGGCGAGCTCGGCCAGGCTCACCGGCAGCGCGACGTCGCGGCGCACGGTGAGCAGGCGCCGGCCGGTCGGCAGCCAGCCGAGCGCCTTGCGCAGGTTCTCGCCGACCGCGCCACCGATCTCGCCCGCGCGCGCCATCACCTCCTCGAGCGAGCCGTACTGCGCGATCCACTTCGCGGCGGTCTTCGGACCGACCTTCTCGACGCCGGGCACGTTGTCCACCGGATCGCCGACCAGCGCCAGGTAGTCGACGATCCTGTCCGGCGGCACGCCGAACTTCTGCCGCACGGCCGCCACGTCGAGCGTCTCGTTCGACATCGTGTTCACCAGCGTGACGTGCTCATCGACGAGCTGGGCGAGGTCCTTGTCGCCGGTCGAGATGACGCAGCGCCAGCCCTGCGCCTCGGCCTGCGCGGCAAGCGTCGCGATCACGTCGTCGGCCTCCACCCCCTCGATCGTGAGCACCGGCCACCCGGCCGCGGCGGTCGCTTCCTTGAGCGGCTCGATCTGCGCCGCGAGGTCCTCGGGCATCGGCGGGCGGTGCGCCTTGTACTCGGGGTACTCCGCGTCGCGGAAGGTCTTGCCCTTGGCGTCGAACACGCAGGCGCGCGCCTGCGCCGCGTAGTCGCCGGCCAGGCGCCGCAGCATGCTCATGACGCCGTAGATCGCGCCGGTCGGCTCGCCGCGCGGGCTTTTCAGCTCGGGCAGGGCGTGGAACGCCCGGTACAGATAGGACGAGCCGTCGACGAGCAACAGCGTTTTTTCGGGATCCGTCGCGGGCACGATGAGAAACGGGATGCCGCCTTGCCGTGTGTACGCTCGGAATTGCTCCGCGCAAGGCGCGGTGGCTGCCCGGGCATTATGGCAGAGTTCACCGCGCCCGCCGGGCGCCGCGCGCGGGTCTCCGGGCGCGCTCTGGTAGAATGGCACCTCACTGCCGCCAGCATGCGCCGCCTTCTCGCCCTCGCCCTCGCTGCCGCCGCGTCCGGCGCGCTTGCCCAGACGCCGCCGCCCAAGCTCGAGCCGCTGCCGCAGGCTCCGCCTCCGCCGCCGGGGGTGGAAGACCTCACGCCATCGGAGCCGAGCGTCACGATCCAGCAGCATCCGGGCCAGCAGGTCGAGGAGATTCGCCAGGCGGGGCGCGTGGTGGCGCTCAAGGTGACGCCGAAGAACGGGCCGCCGTATTACCTGATCGACACCACGGGCAACGGCAATTGGGTGCGGCGCAACTCGCTGGATGGCATCAGCGTGCCGCAGTGGCCGATCAAGACCTGGCAGTGAAGCCGCGCCGCGCGCTGCGCGAGCGCTTTCCGAGAACCAGAGCCACGTTACCGGCCGATGTCGGTCTTCACGCCCGTTTCCGAGGGGCAGCTCGCCGCCTGGCTGGCGAACTATTCGGTGGGCGATTTGACTGCGCTCGAGCCGATCGCCGCGGGCATCGAGAACACCAACTATTTCGTCACCACCACTCAGGGGCGCTACGTCCTGACGCTGTTTGAGCGACTGCCCGCGAGCGAGCTGCCGTTCTACCTCAACCTGATGGCGCACCTCGCGCGCCACGGCGTCCCGAGCCCGGCGCCGATCGCCGACCTTTCGGACGGCTACCTGGCCCAGCTCAATGGCAGGCCCGCGGCGCTGGTCACCCGGCTGGACGGCCGCTCGGTCGAGCGGCCCGGCCCGGCCGAGTGCGCCGAGCTCGGCGCGCTGCTCGCCCGCATGCACCTCGCCGGGCGCTCGTACGCCGGCTATCTGGAAAATCCGCGCGGCTCGAAGTGGTGGCGCGCCGCGGCGCGCGCGGTGCGGCCGTTCCTCGACGCCGAGCGCCAGGCGCTGCTCGACGAGGAGCTGCGCTTCCAGTCGCTGTACCGCTTCCCGGACGTGCCGCGCGGTCCGATCCACGCCGACCTGTTCCGCGACAACGCGCTGTTCGAGAACGGCCGCATCTCGGGCGTGATCGACTTCTACTTCGCCGGCGTCGATTGCTGGCTGCTCGACTGCGCGGTCTGCGCCAACGACTGGTGCCTGGTCGACGCCGAGGCGGACCGGCGTCTCGAGCAGGGGAAGACGCTGGCGCTGCTGCGCGGCTACCACGCCGTGCGTGCGCTCACGGCGCTGGAACGCGGCGCCTGGCCGGTGCTGCTGCGCGCCGCGGCGCTGCGTTTCTGGCTGTCGCGGTTGTACGACTACCATCTGCCGCGGGCCGGGGTCCTGGTGCACGCGCACGACCCGGAGCACTTCCGCGACATCCTCGCGCTGCGCGCCGGCGGCGCACCGGCGCCCTGGATCGACTGAAACCGTGCGCGCGCGCGTCGTAGCCGCCCTGCGCGGCGCCCGCTGGCTTGCCGAGGGCTGGCGCCTGTTCCGCGTCTCGCCGCCGATGTGGATCGCGCTGGTATTCGCCTACTGGCTGCTGATGAGCGCCGTGAGCATCGTGCCGCTGGTGGGCGTGGCGGCCGCGACGGTCCTGATTCCGGCGTTTTCGGTGGGCTTCATGTCCGCGAGCCGCAGCTGCGAGCACGGCCAGGCGCCGGGCCTCGCGCAGCTGTTCGCGGGCTTCCGCGAGAGCCTGGCGGCCGAGTTGCGGCTGGGCGGCGTCTACCTCGCCTGCCTGGCCGCGCTGCTCGCGGCGAGCGCGTTGGCCGACCACGGCGCGCTGGCGCGCTGGATGGTCGCCGGGCAGCGCCCGAGCGACCAAGTGCTGCAGTCGAACGAGTTCGCGCTGGCGCTGATGAGTGCGGCCGCGCTCTACCTGCCGGTAATGATGATGTTCTGGTTCGCCCCGGTGCTCGCGGCCTGGCATGGCCTGAGTGCGACCAAGGCGCTGTTCTTCAGTTTCTTCGCCACCCTGATCAACTGGCGCGCGTTCCTGGTCTACGCCGCGGTCGCCGCCCTGATCACCATGGTCATTCCCTTTCTGCTGCTCGGGGTGACGAGCCTGGCGCTGGGCACGCAGCCGGTCCCGCTCGCGGCGCTGGTATTCCTGCTGCTCGTGGTCCTGCTCCCGATCCTGCTCGCCAGCTTCTACGCCAGCTATCGCGACGTGTTTGCCCCGCCCGTGGAGCCTTGAACCCCTTCTGGGAGCCTGGTTGCTGCACTGCAGCGAGGGGCTAGAATCGCGCCATGCAAACCCGCCTGCGGGAGATTCCCTACAACTACACCTCGTTCTCCGACCGGGAGATCGCGCTGCGCCTGCTCGGCGCGCCGGCCTGGGATCTGATCTCGGAGCTGCGCACCGAGCGGCGCACCGGCCGGTCGGCGCGCATGCTCTACGAGGTGCTGGGCGAGATGTGGGTGATTCTGCGCAATCCCTATCTCGAGGACGACCTGCTCGAGCACCCGAAACGCCGCGAGCAGGTGCTCGCCGGCATGCGGCGCCGCCTGCAAGAGATCGACTTGCGACGCGGCGACAACGACAGGGTGGCGCGCCTGCTCGCGACCGCGCGCGGCGCGGTGGACGGCTTCGCTGCCGCATTCGGGGAAACCCGCGAGTTGCGCGCGCGCGCGCTCAGGCGCCTCGCCCGAGTCACGCGGCGCGACAACGTCGCGTTCGACGGCTTCGCGCGCGTGTCGCACGTCACCGACGCCACCGACTGGCGCGTCGAGTATCCGTTCGTCGTGGCGTCGCCCGACACCGAGGACGAGGTGCTGCCGCTGGTGCGCGAGCTGATCGCGCTCGGCCTGACGATCATTCCGCGCGGCGGCGGCACCGGCTACACCGGCGGCGCGGTGCCGCTCACCCGGCGCTCGGCGGTGGTCAATACCGAAAAGCTCGAGTCGCTCGGCGAGGTGGAGTGGCTGCAGCTTCCGGGCCTCGCGCGCGCGGTGCCGACCATCCGCTGCGGCGCGGGGGTGGTCACCCGGCGCGTCATGGACGCGGCCGAAACCGCGGGGCTGGTGTTCGCGGTCGACCCGACCTCGGCCGATGCGTCCTGCATCGGCGGCAACATCGCGATGAACGCCGGCGGCAAGAAAGCGGTGCTGTGGGGCACCGCGATCGACAATCTGGCGTCCTGGCGCATGGTGACTCCGGATGCGGAATGGCTCGAGGTGGAGCGTCTGGGGCACAACCTCGGCAAGATCCACGACGCCGACGTGGCGAGGTTCCGCATCGCGCGCTATGCGCCCGACGGCAGGAAGCTGCTCGAGGAGCGCACGCTCGAGATTCCGGGCGCGCAGTTCAGGAAGACCGGCCTGGGCAAGGACGTCACCGACAAGTTCCTCGGCGGGCTTCCCGGAGTGCAGAAGGAGGGTACCGACGGCCTGATCACCTCGGCACGCTTTATCCTGCACAAGATGCCGCCGCACGCGCGCACGGTGTGCCTGGAGTTCTTCGGCGAGGCGCACGACGCGGTGCCCGCGATCGTCGAGGTGAAGCAGTACCTGAGCGCGCCTGCGCGCGCCGCGGCGGACGCTGGCGGCCCGCGTCCCGTCATGCTCGCGGGCCTGGAGCACCTGGACGAGCGCTACGTGAAGGCGGTCGGCTACGCCACCAAATCGCGCCGCAGCCAGCGCCCGAAGATGGTGCTGATCGGCGACCTCGTCGGCGACGACGTCGACCAGGTCGCGGCCGCGGCCTCTGCCGTGGTGCGCATCGCCAACGCGCGCGGCGGCGAGGGCTTCGTCGCGGTCTCGCCCGAGACGCGCAAGCGCTTCTGGCTCGACCGGGCGCGCACCGCCGCCATTGCCAAGCACACCAACGCCTTCAAGATCAACGAGGACGTGGTGATCCCGCTCGAGCGCCTGGGCGACTACACCGACGGCATCGAGCGCATCAACATCGAGCTCTCGACCGTCAACAAGCTCGAGCTGCTCGACGCGCTCGCGGAGTATTTCCGCGGCGAGCTGCCGCTGTACCAGCAGGACGAGCAGGTGGCCGCTCCGGAGCTGCTGGGCGAGCGCCCGGAGCGCGCGCTCGAGCTGATCGCGCAGGTGCGTGCACGCTGGCAATGGCTGGGCGCGAACCTGGATACGGCCGCAGTCGAAATGCCCTCCCAAATCTCGGGCTGGGGAGCGCTGCACAACGAGCTCGCCACCCGCTACGCGACGGTGGGAGCGGCGTTGCAGGCGCGCGCCACGCGGCTGTCGTGGAAGACCGAAGTGCGCGAGCCCCTGCAGCGCATTTTCTCGGGCATCGCGTTCCGCAGGATCGTCGAGGGCGCGGACGCGGTGCACCGGCGCGTGCTGCGCGGACGCGTGTTCGTGGCGCTGCACATGCACGCCGGCGACGGCAACGTGCACACCAACATCCCGGTCAATTCGGACGACTACGTCATGCTGCAGCGCGCGAGCGAGGCGGTCGCGCGCATCATGCGCCTCGCGACCTCGCTCGGCGGGGTGATCTCCGGCGAGCACGGCATCGGCATCACCAAGCTCGAATTCCTCGGCCGCGCCGAGCTCGAGGCGTTCGGCGCCTACAAGGAAAGCGTGGACCCGCACGGCCGTTTCAACGCCGGCAAGCTGCTGGCGGGGGCCACCCTGGCGAACGCCTACACGCCGAGCTTCTCGCTGATCGGCGCCGAATCGCTGATCCTGGAGCAGACCGACCTGGGCGGGGTGTCGGACTCGATCAAGGACTGCCTGCGCTGCGGCAAGTGCAAGCCGGTGTGCGCCACCCACGTGCCGCGCGCCAACCTGCTGTACTCGCCGCGCAACAAGATCCTTGCCAGCTCGCTGCTGATCGAGGCGATCCTGTACGAGGAACAGACGCGGCGCGGGGTGGCGCTCGCGCATTACGACGAGTTCGCCGACGTCGCCGATCACTGCACCGTGTGCCACAAGTGCGCCAGCCCGTGCCCGGTCGACATCGACTTTGGCGACGTGTCGATCGCGATGCGCAACCTGCTGCGCCGCGCGGGCAAGCGCCGCTTCAACCCCGGCGCGCGCGCTTCCATGCTGTTTCTGAGCGCCACCGACCCGCGGGCGGTCAAGCTCGCGCGCACGGCGCTGATCGACTGGGGATACCGGCTGCAGCGCACCGCCTACCGGGTCGCGAAAAGCCTGGGGCTTGCGCGCGCGCAGACCGCGCGGCCGCCGGCGAGCACCGGGCGGCCTGCGCTTGCGGCGCAGGTGGTGCACTTCGTCAACAAGCCGATGCCGGGCGGCTTGCCCAAGAAGACGGCGCGCGCGCTGCTCGACATCGAGGATGCGCGCGTGGTGCCGATCGTGCGCGACGCGGCGAAGGTCGGCGACGACTCCGGCGCGGTGTTCTATTTCCCGGGCTGCGGCTCGGAGCGGCTGTTCTCCCAGGTGGGGCTGGCGACCCAGGCGTTGCTGTACGAAATCGGGGCGCAATGCGTGCTGCCGCCGGGCTACCTGTGCTGCGGCTACCCGCAGACTGCCGCCGGCGAAGCCGAGAGGGGCGAGCGCATCATCACCGCCAACCGGGTCCTGTTCCACCGCCTGGCGACGACCCTCAACTACCTCGACATCAAGACCGTGATCGTATCCTGCGGCACCTGCCTGGATCAGCTGGAGAAGTACGAGTTCGGCAAGATCTTCCCCGGTTGCCGCCTGCTCGACATCCACGAATATCTGCTGGAAAAGGGCGTCAAGCTCGACGGGGTAAGCGGCGTGCGCTACCTGTACCACGACCCCTGCCACAGCCCGATGAAGACCTACCAGCCGCTCAAGGTGGTGCGCGATCTGACCGGCACCGAAGTCAGGCTCTCGGAGCGCTGTTGCGGAGAGTCCGGCACGCTCGCACTGACGCGCCCGGACGTGTCCACCCAGGTGCGCTTCCGCAAGGAGGAGGAGCTGAGGCGGGACGTGACCGCACAGCGCGGCACGGAGGCGCACGCCAGCGTGAAAATCCTCACTTCCTGCCCGTCCTGCCTGCAGGGGCTGGCGCGCTTTGCCGATGACACCGGGGCCCAAGCCGATTATATTGTCGTCGAGATGGCGCGACACTTGCTCGGTCCGGATTGGCTGCCGGAGTTCGTGCGCAAGGCCAACCAGGGCGGGATCGAGCGGGTCCTGCTCTAGCGGTAACGGCGCGCGCCGTGAAGGGGAAGGCGTGGCCCGGGCCTCGAATCCGGGTGGTCAGCGGGGAAATCCCGTTCGCGATGGGTTGCGAGTTCTGCGAGCGAGACGGAGGCCCGGTGCTCTGGCGCGACGAGCAGTGCCGAATCGTGCGCGTGCCGTCCGACGATTACCCGGGCTTTCTGCGGGTCATCCTCAAGCGGCACGTGCGCGAGATGACCGACCTTGCGCCGCTCGAGCGCGAGCGTCTGATGCGTGCCGTGTTCGCTGCCGAAAGCACGCTGCGCGCGCTGTTCCGCCCGGACAAGGTGAATCTCGCGAGCCTCGGCAATCTGGTGCCGCACTTGCACTGGCACGTGCTGGCGCGCCACGCCGACGACCGTCATTTTCCCGACCCGATCTGGGCGCCGCCACGCCGTGCGGCGGCGGCGCCGCGCCCCGCGGTGACCGAGGCCGCGCTCGCGGGGCAACTGGCTGCCCTGCTCGCTTGAGCCTGCTTCCATGAGCGATCTTGCGCTTCCCGCCCTGGCGTCCGACGCGGCGCCGGAATTCATCGACGCTGCGAGCTGCAAGGAGTGGCTCGGCCACCTTCCGCTCGCCAACGTGGCGGCTTCGCAGCGCGAGCTGCTCGGCCAGCTGCAGGAGTTCAACCGTTACACGACCAAGGCGGCCAGCCGGCTCGCGGCGCTGGAGGCGCTGCGCGAGGCGGTGCACTTCGTGCAGGTCGAGCAGGCCAAGCGCTTCAGCAACCGCGCGCTGCCGATGACCGAGGCGGAGACCGCGGTGTTCAACGACACGATCGAGTTGTGGGAGCAGGTGCGGCTCGGCTACCTGCGCTGCGTCGAGGCGGCGGTCGCAGGCGAGGGGGGCATGCGCGCGCAGGCGGGGCTCGCCTGCCAGCGCACGCTCGGCTACTCGGGCCTCAAGATGTTCCACCACTATCGCGCCTACCGTCAGGTGCCGGCCTGCGAGTGGCGCGCGCTGCACGAGGCCTACGCCAGGGCCGAGGTGCTCGGGGTCGTGGAGGACCGCGTCATGGACTACCTGAGCCGCGACGTGAACGAGACCTCGCCGCGAATCGCCTTCGGGCGCGCGTTGCTCATGGGGCTGTGCAACCCCAACGAGCTCAGCCAGCGCCAGCTGACTTTCGTGGCCAATCTGCTGGAGCGCTGGGGCGACAAGGTCACGGTTTCGCCGCAGGCTGTGGACGAGGCCGACCTGCCGCCGCTGGTCGTGGACCTGGCGGGCGAGAGCTGTGCCGAGCGCGGCGCGGCCGTAGCGGGCGAGGTGCGTTACCTGGATACGCGGCGGCTGGCCAAGAGCCTGCGCAACCGCATCGGGCTGCTGCGCAAGGGCGAGTCGCCCGCCAAGCTCGCACTGGGCGAAGACTGCGTGCAACCCTCGTGCGAGCAACTGCTGGTGTTTCTGTACCGCAACTGGTGCCAGGGCAAGCCGCCGCGCGTGGCCGAACGCCGTCTGGTCACCGACGCGGCGCAGGCCTGCAACGGCATGGCGGCGATCCACTATCACATCTCCGGGCGCCCGTTCCGCCAACCCGGCGAGCGCAAGGAGCTGTCGCAGAAACAGCGCGACGAACTCGCCACGTTCGGCCGTATCAGCACGCGCGACGACGACGAGTACGGCCGCGTGCACGGACTGGACATCGAGGACTGGCAGCTGCAGGACGAAAGTGCCCAGGGACTGAGAATGCGGCGCGGCGCAGGCAGCCCGGGCAAGCGATTCACGCACGGCCAGCTGGTCGCCGTGCGGCCCGGCGACGCGAAGAATTTCATGCTGGCGCAGGTGCGCTGGCTGTTGTCGGGCGAAAACAGCGATCTGTACGCCGGGCTCAAGCTGCTGCCGGGCCTGCCGGCGGCGACCGCAGTGCGTCCCACCGGACTGAACGTGACGCATGCCGAGTACGTCCAGGCGCTCTCGCTCACCGCGGTGCCGGCGCTCAACTCGCCGCCGACGCTCGTGCTGCCGGCGGGCTGGTACAAGCCCAGCCGGGTGATCGAGGTCTACGTCGAGGCTCCGGTCCGGGTGCGCCTCACCGCGATGGTCGAGCGCGGCAGCGACTTCGAGCGCGTCGCGTACGAGATTCTGCCCTAGGAACCACGATGCGTTGCAGCGCGGGAGCAAGCCTCCGCACCGCAACGCCAACCGTCGGAAAAGCCTGCTTAGGCTGCAGCCTTGGCGGCGTCGAGCGGAGCGATGCGCTGCGGCGGGAACACCGCGCTGAAGCGCGAGCCGCGGCCGGGCTCGCTGCGGATCTCGAGGCGCGCCTGGTGGCGCGTGAGCACGTGCTTGACGATCGCCAGCCCCAGTCCGGTACCGCCGCTCTCTCGCGAGCGGCTGCTGTCCACCCGGTAGAAACGCTCAGTAAGGCGCGGTAGGTGGCGCGCCTCGATGCCGATGCCGGTGTCCTCGACGCTGAACTCGCCGCAGCCGTCGACGACTTGCCAGCGCAACCGCACCGCGCCGCCGTCGGGCGTGTAGCGCACCGCATTCGACACCAGGTTGGACAGGGCGCTGTGCAGCTCCTTGACGCTGCCGGTCAGCCGGCAATTGGTCTCGACCTCGGCCGAGACGCGATGGCGGCCGGCCGACAGCGCGCGCGCCTCCTCGGCGAGCCTGTCGACGAACGGCAGCACCTCGATGGTCTGCTCTTCGTCGGGGGCGGCGCTCGCCTCGAGCGTCGAGAGCGTGAGCAGGTCCTCGATCAGGCGACGCATGCGGCTTGCCTGCTCGGCCATCAGGCCGAGGAACCTGCGGCGCTGCGCCTCGGAGAGCTGCATCGCCTCGTCGGCCAGCGTGTCAACGAAGCCCGAGAGCACGGTGATCGGCGTCTTGAGCTCGTGGGAGACGTTGGCGACGAAATCGCGCCGCATGGTCTCGAGCTTCTCCTGCTGCGTGACATCGCGCGCGAGTAGCAGCTTCTGGTCCTCGCCGAAGGGGATGAGGCGCACCGACAGCGTGGCATCGGTGCGCGCGGAGCGCAGCATCAGCGGCTCGCTGAACTCGCCCGATGCGAGGTAGCCGATGAATGTCGGCTGGCGGACCAGGTTGGTGAGCGGCTGGCCGAAGTCGCGCCGGGCGTCGATCCCGAAGTGGCGCTCCGCGCTCGGGTTGGACCACTCGATGTGCCCCGCGGCGTCCAGGATCACGACGCTGTCGGGCATGGCGCGGCCGGCATCGCGAAAGCGCGCCAGCGCGTGCACCAGGCGCAAGCGCTCCTGGTCGCGCTGCTTGAGATGGCGGTGCAGCCCGGCGAAGACCGCCTCCCACACGCCGCGTCCCACCGGCAGGGCCTCGCGCGCGGGCGCTTGCAGCCAGCGCGAGAACGCGCCCAGATGCACGGCGTTGAACAGCACGCGCAAGCCGAACACCGCGGCGACCGCCGCCCAGCCCCACACTGGGCCCGCGGCGGCCCATGCCAGCAGGCCCGCGGCCCCGGCCGCGAGCGCGACGCCAAGCGTGCTCGCCAAAACAGGATTCATGCCAAGCGCTCCCGCGGCCGATCAGCCTTGGGACAGAGATGCGGGGCCGGCCCGGGCCGCCCCTGCGCCGAGTATCTCACACAGGGTGGGCGGCGAAGCGGTAGCCGGCGCCGCGCACCGTTTCGACCAGGCGGTCGTGGCCGCTCGGCTCGAGCGATTTGCGCAGCCGGCGGATGTGGACGTCCACGGTGCGCTCCTCGACGAAGACGTGGTCGCCCCACACCTGATCGAGCAACTGGGAGCGGCTGTGCACCCGCTCGCCGTGCGTCATCAGGAAGTGCAGCAGGCGGAACTCGGTGGGGCCGAGCTGCAGCGCCCTTCCGGCGCCGTACACGCGCCGCGTGGCGGGCTCGAGGCGCAGGCCCGCAATATCGACCGGGTCGTCGGTCATTTCCGGCGCGCGGCGGCGCAGCACCGCCTTGATCCGCGCCAGCAGCTCGCGCGGCGAGAAGGGCTTGGTCACGTAGTCGTCGGCGCCCGCCTCCAGCCCGTGGATCTTGTCCTGCTCGCTGGAGCGCGCGGTGAGCAGGATGATCGGGATCTGCCTGGTGCGCTCTTCGTGCCGCAGCTGCTTGGCGAGCGCGGCGCCCGACATGCCCGGCAACATCCAGTCGACGAGCAGCAGGTCCGGCAGCGCGTCATTCACGATCTGCAGCGCGCTCTCGGCGTCGCGCGCCCGTATGACGTGGTGCCCGGCATGCTCGAGGTTGACGGCGATCAGCTCCTGGATCGCCGGCTCGTCCTCGACTACGAGTATGTTCGCTGCCATCAGCCTTACGCGGATTCCGTTTGCGACAATTCTACGAACTTGCGGTGACAGAATTGTTACACGGTGGCGAGGTATCATTTGCCCCTAGCCCGTCTCGCAACCCCCAAGGCCGCCCCGCACCCACGCAATGGAAAAACCGAATCCCCGGACGGAAACGGACTTCGGCTTCGACCGGGTGCCGGAAGCCGACAAGGCGGCACGCGTGGCTGCGGTGTTCGACAGCGTCGCCGCGCGCTACGACCGGATGAACGACCTCATGTCGTTCGGGCTGCATCGCGCGTGGAAGGCGTTCGCGGTCGTTCTGGCGCGCGTGCATGCCGGCGAACGCGTGCTCGACGTCGCCTCGGGCAGCGGAGATCTCGCGCGCGCCTTCGCCAGGCGCGTCGGACCGGCCGGCCAGGTCTGGGTGACCGACATCAACGCCAGCATGCTCGCTGCGGGGCGCGACCGGCTGATCGACGCCGGCTGCGTCCTGCCGGCCGCGCAATGCGACGCCGAACGGCTGCCGTTTCGCGACGCCACGTTCGACTGCGTCAGCGTCGGATTCGGCCTGCGCAACATGACGCACAAGGACCTGGCGCTCGCCGAGATGACGCGCGTGCTCAAGCCCGGCGGGCGCCTGCTGGTGCTCGAATTCTCGAAGGTATGGAAGCCGCTCGAGAAGGCGTATGACCTGTACTCCTTCGGGGTGCTGCCCTGGCTCGGCGAGCGCGTCGCCGGCGATGCTGCGGCGTACCGCTACCTGGCGGAGTCGATTCGCATGCATCCGGACCAGCAGACGCTGCGCACGATGCTGGAGCGCGCCGGGCTGGAGCGCGTGGAATTCTTCAATCTCGCCGCAGGCGTGGTCGCCGTTCATCGCGGCTACAAACTGCGGTAGCATGGCGCACGCACGGAAGCGGACGCACTGGATGATCGAACAGTGCTCGGAGGCCACCGCCAGGTGGCTTTTGTTTTTTGACCACCTGCCATGATCGCGCCCGAAAAGCCCTTCCTGCTGGGCCTCAACCACCTGCTCGACGCCGAGCCGTGGGCGCGCGAGCGGCTCGCGCCGTTCGCCGGGGAGGTGGTCGAGCTGCGTCCGGGACCGCTTCCGGTGCTGCGCTTCGCGATCGGCGAGGGCGGGCGTGCGGCGGCTGCGCCGGCCGAGGGCGAGCCGTCGCTCTCGATACGCGTCGGCCCCGAAGCGCTCGGCGCCCTGGCGCGGGGCGAGGACGCGCTCATGCGCGCGGTCGACGTATCCGGCAACGCACGGCTCGCCCACGAGGTGCTGCTGCTGCTGCGCCACCTGCGCTGGGACTTCGAGGAGGATCTCTCCCGAGTGATCGGCGATGCGGCTGCGCACCGCCTGGTGGCCGTGGCGAAGCAACTCGTGGGCTGGCAGGCCGACGCGGCGCGCCGCACCGCCGAGGGCCTGATGGAGTACGTGCTCGAGGAGAAGCGCCTGCTGCTCCGCCGCGCCGAGCTCGACGAGCTCGCCGCGGCCGCAGCGCTTCTGCGCGACGCCGTCGAGCGGCTGGAAAAGCGCGTCGAGCGCCTGGCCGGCGGGGCCTGAGCACGCATCGTGGGCAAACTGCTGCGGCTGCTGCGCATCCTGACGATCGGCTTGCGCTTCGGGCTGTACGAATTCGTCCCGCGCCTCGCGCGCAACCCGCTGCTGCGGCTGATCACCCCGCGCCGGGCGCAGCCGCGCGCCGAGCGGCTGCGCCGCGCGCTCGAGGTGCTGGGGCCGATCTTCGTCAAGTTCGGCCAGATGCTCTCGACGCGGCGCGACCTGCTGCCGGCCGACCTTGCCGACGAGCTGGCGAAGCTGCAGGACCGGGTGCCGCCGTTTCCCTCCGAGCAGGCGGTGGCCGAGATCGAGCGCTCGCTCGGCAAGAAGCTCGACGAGCTGTTCGCCGCCTTCGAGCGCGAGCCTGTGGCGAGTGCGTCGATCGCCCAGGTGCACCTCGCCACGCTGAGCGACGGGCGCGAGGTGGCGGTCAAGGTGCTGCGGCCGAAAGTCGAGCAGGCGATCGCGCGCGACGTTGCGCTGCTCGAGACCGCCGCGGGGATGGTCGAGCGCCTGTGGGCGGAGGGCCGGCGCCTCAAGCCGCGCGAGGTGGTGGCGGAGTTCTCCCGGCACCTCGGCGAAGAGCTGGACCTGATGCGCGAGGCGGCCAACGCCAGCCAGCTGCGGCGCAATTTCGAGCGCTCGCCGCTGCTGGTGGTGCCCGAGATCTACTGGAACTGGTGCGCGCAGCGGGTCATGGTGATGCAGCGCATGCGCGGCACGCCGGTGTCGCAGACCGCGGAACTGCGCGCGCGCGGCATCGACCTGCCGACGCTGGCGCGCGCGGGGGTGGAGATCTTCTTCACGCAAGTGTTCCGCGACGGCTTCTTTCACGCCGACATGCATCCCGGCAACATCCTGGTCGCGGACGACGGTCGCTACATCGCGCTCGACTTCGGCATCATGGGGTCGCTCAGCGAGGTCGACCAGAACTACCTGGCGCAGAACTTCCTCGCGTTCTTCAATCGCGACTACCGGCGCGTGGCGCAGGCGCATCTGGACGCCGGCTGGGTTCCGCCCGGAACGCGCGTGGACGAGTTCGAGGCGGCGATCCGCGCGGTGTGCGAGCCGATCTTCGCCCGCCCGCTGAGGGAGATCTACTTTGGCAAGCTGCTGCTCAGGCTGTTCCAGACTTCGCGCCGCTTCAACGTCGAGATCCAGCCTCAGCTGGTGATGCTGCAGAAGACGCTGCTCAACATCGAGGGCCTCGGGCGCGAGCTCGATCCCGAGCTCGACCTGTGGAGGACCGCGAAGCCGTTCCTCGAGCGCTGGATGGCGGGCCAGATCGGCTGGCGCGGCGCGCTGCGCGCGCTCAGGCGCGAGGCGCCGCACTGGGCGGCGACGCTGCCGGCGCTGCCGCGGCTGCTGCACCGCGCACTGAGCGACGAGCGCGCCGGCGGGCTGCATGCCGCGCTCGAGCTGATCGCCGAGCAGAACGCGCGCCGCAACGAGCTGCTGCGCGCCCTGCTCATCGTAGTGATGGCGTTCTTCGCCGGCCTGATCCTGCTGCTCATCTAGGCGCTGCCGTGGCGCCGGATCCGGCTAAAATCGCGCCGTCGCCCCGTTGCGCGCTCCGCCCGCTGCGCAAGGAATCGGCATGGCTCAACCGGTCGTAATCTGGTTTGTGGTCCTGTACATCGCCGCCCCGATCGGTATTGGCACTTGCGCGGTCGCGCACCCGGCGCATCGGGTGCCCTGAGCGCCTCGCCCGAGCCCGCCTGCGAGCGACCGATGCGCGAATCTCCCCTCGCCCGGTTCCTGTTCGTCGTCTACGTCCTGCTGGTGGTGTACGCGTCGCTGTATCCGCTGGCGGGCTGGACCGCACCCGGCGTGTCCGCGTTCGCGTACCTCGGCGCGCCCTGGCCGCGCTACGTCACCGCCTTCGACGTCGGCGCCAACGTGGTCGGCTATCTGCCTTACGGATTTCTGTGCGTGCTGGCGCTCTACCCGCGCCAGCGCGGCGGCTATGCGGTGCTTGCCGCGGTGATTTCCGGTGCCGCGCTGTCGATCGCGATGGAGGCTACGCAGAGCTTCCTGCCGACGCGCGTCGCCTCCAATCTCGACGTGCTGTGCAACCTGGCGGGCACCATTGCGGGCGCGGCGGTGGGCGCGCCGCTGGCCGGATGGCTGCTGCACATCGGGCCGCTGCGGCGCCTGCGCGCGCTGGCGTTCCTGCCCGGCGCGGCCACGGACGTCGGCCTGGTGCTGCTCGGCCTGTGGTTGTTCGCGCAGCTCGATCCGGCGATGCTGCTGTTCGGCGTCGGCGATCTTCGCGACCTGCTCCAGGAACCGGCGGGGCGCGGCTACGCGCCCGCGATCTTCGTCTCGGTGGAAGCGCTCATCGCGGCCGCCAATCTGGCCGCCGTGTGCCTGCTCGCCTCGGCGATCGCCGCGCCCGGCACGCTGGTGCGTGCGACGCAGGTGGTGCTGGTCGCGGCGGCGCTGGCGGTCAAGACCCTCGCGTTCGCCATCCTGATGCGCGCCGAGCACGTGTTCGCGTGGCTGACGCCCGGCGCGCTACGCGGGCTGGCCGCGGGCCTGGCGCTGGCGCTTTCCGCAGTCGCGCTGCCGCGTACCGCGCGGCTCGCGCTTTCCGCGGTGCTGATCATGGCGGCCACCGTGCTGGTCAACCTGGCGCCGGAAAACCCCTACTTCGCGGAGACCCTCCGGGTCTGGCGTCAGGGGCACTTCCTTAACTTCAACGGCCTGACCCGCGTGGTGGCGAGCGCCTGGCCCTTCGCCGCGCTGGTCTACCTCATTTACCTCGCCGCGCGCCGGGGCCGCGAGCCGGTCGGGTAGAATTTTCCCCTTTGCGCCCGCCGCATGTCCTACTACGGCCGACATATCTTCTTCTGCTGCAACCAGCGCGAGCCTGGCGAGCGGCCATCGTGCAACCTCAAGGGCGCTTCGCAGATGCGCGATTACGCGAAGCGGCGCGTGAAGCAGCTCGGGCTCGACGGCCCGGGCAAGGTGCGGGTCAACCAGGCCGGGTGCCTCGACCGCTGCGAGGAGGGCCCGTGCATCGTGGTCTATCCCGAGGCGGTCTGGTACACCTATGTGGACCGCGCCGACATCGACGAGATCATCGAGGAGCACCTGCGCAACGGCCGCGTCGTGGAGCGGCTGCGGATCTGATGGCGCGCGCGCTCCTGCGCCGCGAGTTGCTCGCCGGCCCGGCGGGACGGATCGAATGCGTGATCGAATCGCCGGCTGCCGCGGCCCGTGGAATAGCCCTGGTGGCGCATCCGCACCCGCTTTACGGCGGCACGCTCGAGAACAAGGTGGTGCAGGCGCTGGCGCGGGCCTTCGTCGAGCTGGGCTACCAGGCGCTGCGCCCCAACTTCCGCGGCGTGGGTGCGAGCGAGGGTGCCTACGGCGAGGGCCGCGGCGAGGTCGAGGATCTGGCCGCGGTGCTCGAGCACGCGCGGCGCGAGCTGGGCGACTTGCCGCTTGCGCTGGCTGGCTTCTCGTTCGGCGCGGTGATGCAGGCGCGGCTTGCCGCGCGCGCGAACCCGGAGCGCCTGGTGCTCGTCGGCCTCGCCGTCAACCACTTCGAGGCACCGGCGGTGCCGGCCGACACGCTGCTCGTGCACGGCGAGCTGGACGAGACGGTGCCCCTGCAGCAGGTCCTCGACTGGGCGCGCCCGCAGGATCTGCCGGTGATCCTGGTGCCGGGCGCCGACCACTTCTTCCACCGCCGGCTGCACGTGCTGCGCGGCATCGTGCAGCACAACTGGCGCGCGCGATGAGCCGCGCGGCCGCGCTTGCGGTGCGTGGGCTGCGCAAGTCGTACGCCGGAACGGAGGTGCTGGGCGGCGTCGACTTCGAGGTGCTGCCCGGCGAATGCTTCGGCCTGCTCGGCCCGAACGGCGCCGGCAAGACCACCACGCTCAAGCTCTGCCTCGGTCTCACCGATCCGGACGCGGGCGAGATCCGACTGCTCGACCACGCGGTGCCCGCCGAGGCGCGCCGCGCGCGCTCGCGGGTCGGCGTGGTGCCGCAGTTCGACAACCTCGATCCGGACTTCACGGTGGCCGAGAACCTGCTGGTGTACGGGCGCTACTTCGGCCTGCGGGCGCCCGAGATCGCGGCCCGCATGCCGCGGCTGCTCGAGTTCGCGGGGCTCGCCGGGCGAAGTGGCGCCAAAATCCAGGCGCTCTCGGGCGGCATGAAACGCCGCCTGACGCTGGCGCGCGCGCTTGTCAACGACCCGCAGCTCCTGTTCATGGACGAGCCGACCACCGGGCTCGATCCGCAGGCCAGGCACCTGATCTGGGACCGGTTGCGCCAGCTCACGCAGGAGGGCAAGACGCTGGTGCTCACGACCCACTTCATGGAGGAGGCCGAGCGGCTGTGCGACAGGCTGGCGATCATGGACCGCGGCCGCATCGTGGTCGAAGGCAGCCCGCGCGCGCTGATCGCCGGCCAGATCGAGCCGCAGGTCGTCGAGGTCCACGGTCCGGGGCTGGAGGAGTGGATGCACGTCGCGCGCCGCCTGGCGCCGCGCGTCGAGCGCGCCGGCGATACGGCATTCTTCTACGCGGAGGACGCAGCGCCGTTGCTCGCCAGCCTGCGCGAGCAGGGTCGGCTCGTGTACCTGCACCGGCCGGCGAACCTCGAGGATGTGTTTCTCAAGCTGACCGGGCGCGACTTGCGCGATTGAATGGCCGCGATGCGCTAAGGCGCCCCGCCCGGCATAGCACGCCCGCCAAAGACACGCCCATGACCAACGCCCGCCTGTTCGCCCCGCCCGCCCTGTCGCTGCGCTTCGTCGCGGTCTGGCGGCGCAACTTCCTGGTGTGGCGCAAGCTGGCGCTGCCCTCCATCCTGGGCAATCTCGCCGATCCCCTGATCATGCTGTTCGGCCTTGGCTACGGCCTTGGCGCGGTGCTCGGAGGCGTCGGCGGGACCTCTTACTTCGCTTTCCTGGCCGGCGGCTTCGCCGCTTCGGCGACCATGTATGCCGCCACCTTCGAATCGCTGTTCTCCGCGTTCTCCCGCATGCATGTGCAAAGGACCTGGGAGGCGATCGTGAACGCGCCGATGACCCTCGAGGACGTGCTCGCCGGAGAATGGGCCTGGGCGGCGACCAAGGCGTTGGTGGCGGGCGTGAGCATGCTGGTGGTGGTCGCGGCCTTCGGTTACGCGCGCTTCCCGCTCGCGCTGGCGGCGGTGCCGGTGGTGCTGCTCGTCGGTTTCGCGTTCGCCGGGCTCGGACTGGTGATCAACGCGCTTGCCACCGGGTATGACTTTTTCAGCTACTACCTCACCCTCGCGTTGACGCCGATGATGATGCTGTCGGGAGTGTTCTTTCCCGTCGAGCGCCTGCCTGCGGCGGTACTGGAGGCGGCGCAGGTGCTGCCGCTGTACCACGCCGTGGCCCTGGTGCGGCCGCTGCTGCTGGGCCGGCTTCCGCAGCATGCCGCGCTGCACCTGGCGGTGCTCGCGGCCTATGCTATCGTCGCCTTCTATGGCGCAGTGGTCCTGACGCGCCGCCGCCTGCTGACATGACCTACCTCTGGATCAAGGCGTTGCACATCATCTTCATGGTGACCTGGTTCGCCGGGCTGTTCTATCTGCCGCGCCTGTACGTGTACCACGCGATGGCGAGCGACCCGGCCTCCATCGAGGGGTTCAAGGTCATGGAGAGAAAGCTCTTCTGGGGCATCATGACCCCCGGGGCCGTGCTCACCGTGGCGTTCGGCACCTGGCTGTGGCTGGGCTGGCACTTCCAGGGCGGCTGGCTGCACGCCAAGCTGGCGCTGGTCGCGGTGCTCATCGCCTATCACGTCTGGTGCGGCAAGCTGCTGCGCGACTTCAAGCACGACCGGAACCCGCACGGGCACGTGTGGTACCGCTGGTTCAACGAGTTTCCGGCGGTGATTCTCGTCGCGGTGGTCATCCTCGTTGTCGTCAAGCCTTTCTGATCAGCGCTTCTTCGCCCCCTGTCCGCGGGGGCTCGAGCCGCTGCTCGCCCAGGAGCTGGCCGGCCTGGGCGCTCGCGCTCCGGTCGCGACGGCCGGCGGAGTCGGGTTCGAGGGCGGCTGGGAGGCCTGCTATCGCGCCAACCTGTGGTCGCGGCTCGCCTCGCGCGTGCTGTGGCGCATCGCCGCGTTCGACTACGCGAGCGAGGAGGAGGTCTATCGGGCGACGCGCGCGCTCGCCTGGCAGAAGCTGTTCGAGGTCGGTTGCACGCTGCGGGTCAACGTCACGGCGCAGCACAGCCCCCTGAAGAGCATCGAATTCGCAACGCTGCGCATCAAGGACGCGATCTGCGACCGCTTCCGCGACGAGACCGGGCACCGCCCGAGCGTCGATCGCGTCAGCCCGGACGTGCGCGTGCACGCCTTCCTCGATGCCCGGCGCGCGACGCTGTACCTCGACACTTCGGGCGAGCCGCTGTTCAAGCGCGGCTGGCGGCTGGCGAAGGTGGAGGCGCCCCTGCGCGAGAACCTCGCCGCCGCAATCGTGCTGCTCAGCGGCTGGCAGCCCGAGGAGCCGCTGCTCGACCCGATGTGCGGCGGGGGCACCCTACTCGCCGAAGCGGCGGCACTCGCGCTGCGCCGTGCTCCCGGCGCCGGACGCGCCTTCGGCTTCGAGAGGCTGGCCGCGTTCGACGGGCAGCTCTGGCACCGGCTGCGTTCCGAGGCGGCGCAGCTGCCGCCGGCACCCAGGCTCGCGCTGTACGGCAGCGACTCGGACCCGGGGGCGCTGGAAGCGGCGCGGAGCAACCTCGCGGCGGCGGGCTTCGAGGGGCTGGTGCAGCTGGAGCAATGCGACCTGCTGGAACGCAAGGCCCCGGCCGGGCACGGCGTACTGCTCGCCAACCCCCCCTACGGCGAGCGCATCGGCGAGGAGGAGGCGTTGGCGCGCTTCTACCCGCAGCTCGGCGACGTGCTCAAGCGCAACTTCGCGGGCTGGCGCTGCTACTTCTTCACCGCCGATCTGCGCTTGCCCAAGCTGATCCGGCTGCAGCCCTCGCGCCGCGTGCCGCTGTACAACGGCGCGCTCGAATGCCGGTTGTACGAGTTTCGCATCGTCGCCGGCTCGCACCGCGGCGCGCGCAAGCCGGACTGAGAGGACCACCGCGCCGCTAGACGATGTCCAGGTGCTCGATGCCCTTGGTGAGGTCCTTCTCCTTGGATTCCTTGCCGTGCAGCTTGATCGCCAGGCGCACCTCGTTGGTCGAGTCGGCGAAGCGTAGCGCGTCCTCGTAGGCGATGAGCCCGGCCTCGTACAGGTCGAACAGCGCCTGGTCGAAGGTCTGCATGCCGAACTCGCGCGACTTCTTCATGATTTCCTTGATCTCGTGCACGTCGCCCTTGAAGATCAAGTCGGCGATCAGCGGCGAGTTGAGCAGCACCTCGACCGCGGCGCAGCGCCCCTTGCCTTCCTTCATCGGCACCAGGCGCTGCGAGATCAGGCCCCGGATGTTGAGCGACAGGTCCATCAGCAGCTGCTGGCGGCGATCCTCGGGGAAGAAGTTGATGATGCGGTCGAGCGCCTGATTGGCGTTGTTGGCGTGCAGCGTGCCGAGCGCGAGGTGGCCGGTCTCGGAGAACGCGATCGCGTGCTCCATCACGTCGCGGTCGCGGATCTCGCCGATCAGGATCACGTCGGGCGCCTGGCGCAGCGTGTTCTTGAGCGCCGCCCCCCACGAATCGGTGTCCACGCCCACCTCGCGCTGCGTGACGATGCAGTTCTTGTGCGGGTGCACGAACTCGATCGGGTCCTCGATGGTGACGATGTGGCCGTAGCTGTTGCTGTTGCGGTAGTCGACCATCGCCGCGAGCGAGGTCGACTTTCCCGAGCCGGTGCCGCCGACGAAGATCACCAGGCCGCGCTTGGTCATCGCCACGTCCTTGAGCACCGACGGCAGCCTCAGGTCCTCGAAGGTCGGGATCGTGGTGTTGATCGTGCGCAGCACCATTCCCACCTGCGCCTGTTGGATGAAGCAATTGACGCGGAAGCGGCCGATGCTCGCGGGCGCGATCGCGAAGTTGCACTCCTTGGTGGCCTCGAACTCGGCGGCCTGCTTGTCGTTCATGATCGAGCGCGCCAGCATCGCGGTGTGCTGCGCGGTGAGCAGCTGCTGCGAAACCGGAGTCATCCTGCCGTCGATCTTCAGCGCCGGCGGAAAGTTCGAGGTGATGAACAGGTCCGAGCCTTTCTTCGAGACCAGTGCGCGAAGGAGGTCGTACATGAATTTCGTGGCCTGCTCGCGTTCCATGCTCAGTCTCCTGTCGCTGGCGATCGGCCGGGCCGCCCGTGGCGCCGGCCGGCAATCCTACTACGCTACGAAACCTCTGCCCGTGCCGCAAGTCGCGCCATGGCCTCAACCCGGGAAGCTCTCCTTGTTCTGCGCCTTGCCGCGCGCCTCCGCCGCCGAGACGAGGTTGCGCCGCACCATGTCCTGCAGGTTCTGATCGAGCGTCTGCATGCCCAGCTGCGCGCCGGTCTGGATCGCCGAGTACATTTGCGCGATCTTGTTCTCGCGGATCAGGTTCCTGATCGCCGGAGTGCCGATCATGATCTCGTGTGCCGCGATGCGGCCCGAGCCGTCCTTGGTCTTGAGCAGCGTCTGCGAGATCACCGCGCGCAGCGACTCGGAGAGCATCGCGCGCACCATCTCCTTCTCCGCTGCCGGGAACACGTCGACCACGCGGTCGATGGTCTTGGCCGCCGACGACGTATGCAGGGTGCCGAACACCAGGTGGCCGGTTTCCGCGCCGGTGAGGGCGAGGCGGATGGTCTCCAGATCGCGCATCTCGCCCACCAGGATCACGTCCGGGTCCTCGCGCAGTGCGCTGCGCAGGGCGTTGGCGAACGACAGGGTGTGCGGCCCGACCTCGCGCTGGTTGATCAGGGATTTCTTCGACTCGTGCACGAACTCGATCGGGTCCTCGATGGTGAGGATGTGGCCGTACTCGTTCTCGTTGACGTGGTTGACCATTGCCGCCAGGGTGGTGCTCTTGCCCGAGCCGGTGGGGCCGGTCACCAGCACGATGCCGCGCGGGTATTCGGAGATCTCCTGGAAGATCTTCGGCGCCTTGAGGTCATCCAGCGTGAGCACTTTCGAGGGGACCGTGCGGAACGCCGCCGCGGCGCCGCGCTGCTGCACGAACGCATTGACCCGGAAGCGCGCCAGGTTGGGCACCGCGAACGAGAAGTCGCACTCGAGATTCTCCTCGTAGAACTTGCGCTGCCCGTCGTTCATGATGTCGTAGATCATCGCGTGCACTTCCTTGTGCTCGAGCGCCGGCACGTTGATGCGGCGCACGTCGCCGTGCACGCGGATCATCGGTGGCAGCCCCGAAGAGAGGTGCAGGTCCGAGGCCTTGTTCTTGACGACGAAGGCGAGCAATTCGGTGAGATCCATTACAATCCTCTCGAGCGGTGGCAGGCGCGAAAAAATCCCACGCTGTTTCAACGGATTATGGCAACGATCGACGTCAATTTGCAAGCCGTGAAAGGGCGCATCGCGCGTGCCGCAGCCGCGGCGGGCCGCGACCCCGCCGCGGTGACGCTGCTCGCGGTATCGAAGACCCACCCGGCGCCGCTCGTGGCGCAGGCGGTGCGCGCGGGCCAGCTCGCGTTCGGGGAGAACTACGTGCAAGAGGCGTTGCAGAAAATGGATGCGCTTGCGGTCCTGCTCGGCGGCGCCTCGCCGGCGCTCGAATGGCATCTGATCGGCCCCCTGCAGAGCAACAAGACGCGCGTAGTCGCGGAACGCTTCCAGTGGGTGCAGACCGTGGATCGCGAGAAGATCGCGCGGCGCCTGTCGGAGCAGCGCCCGCTGGGGCTGGCGCCGCTCGACGTGCTGCTGCAGGTAAACGTGTCGGGGGAGGCGACCAAGAGCGGTCTCGACCCGCAGGACGTTCCCGCGCTTGCGCGCGCCGTGGCGACGCTGCAGCGGCTGCGGCTACGCGGCCTGATGGCGATCCCCGAGCCGGGCGGCGATGCCGAGCTGCAGCGCAGGCGCTTTCGCACAGTGCGCGAATTGTTCGATCGGCTCAAGCGCGAAGGGCTGGCGCTCGACACGCTTTCGATGGGCATGTCCGACGACCTGGAAGCCGCGGTCGCCGAAGGCGCGACCATGGTGCGCATCGGGACCGCGATCTTCGGGCCGCGCGAGCGGGGCGAGGACAGCGGCGTCGCGGGCGGGCCGAGCCCGGAAAGGGCGGCGACGTGAGCATCGCTTTCCTCGGCGGCGGCAACATGGCGGGTGCGCTGATCGGCGGGCTGCTGGGCAAGGGCTACTCGGCGGCACAGATCTCGGTGGTCGAGGTTGCCGACGGCGCACGCGCCAAGCTTGCGGCGCACTACGCGGTGCACGTCAGCAGCGCTCCCGATGCGGCGACTGCGGCAGCCGAGACGCTGGTGCTCGCAGTGAAGCCGCAAGACATGCGCGCGGCGGTCGCGCCCCTCGCCGTGCACCTGCCGGGAAAGCTGGTGCTGAGCATCGCTGCTGGCATCCGCCTGGCGGACCTGGCGCGCTGGCTCGGAGGGCACCGCAAGCTCATCCGCGCGATGCCCAACTCGCCAGCGCTCATCGGCGCCGGTATCACCGCGCTGTACGCATTGCCCGAAGTACGGGCGGAGGAGAGGCGGCGTGCCGAGGAGATCCTCGGTGCCGTGGGCGAGACCGTGTGGCTCGAGGACGAGCGGCTGATGGATCCGGTGACCGCGGTTTCCGGCAGCGGGCCGGCCTACGTGTTCTGGTTCATCGAGCAGATGGCGGACGCCGGCACGGCGCTCGGACTGGCGCCCGCGGCCGCGCGCCGCCTCGCGCTCGCCACGGTGCTCGGCGCGGCCAAGCTCGCCGCGCAAAGCGACGAGGCGCCCGGCACGCTGCGCGAGCGCGTGACCTCCAAGGGCGGCACCACCGAGGCTGCGCTGCGGGTGTTCGCCGACGAGCGACTCGCCGAGCGCCTGCGGCACGCGATCGAGGCCGCGAGCCGGCGCGGCGCGGAGCTGGGCGAGCTGCTGGGCAAGGACGACTGATGCTCTCGCAGATCGTCGAGATACTGGTCGACAGCGTCGCCGGCTTCTTCGTGTTCCTGCTGCTGGCGCGCTTTCACATGCAGTGGCTGCGCGTGCCGTTTCGCAACCAGCTGGGGCAGTTCATCGTCGCGGCGACCAACTGGATCGTGATGCCGGCGCGGCGCGTGGTTCCGGCGCTCGCCGGGTACGACCTCGCCACCCTGATCGCGGCGTGGCTGCTGCAGGCGTTCGGGCTGTTCCTGATCCTCGCGGTGCGCGGCGCCGGCCTCGGCGCGCAACCGGGCGCGGCGGCCGCCGCGCTGCTCGCGGTCGCGCTGGTCGACATGCTGCGCTACAGCCTGTACATCCTGAGCTTCGCGGTGGTGGCGCAGGCGGTGCTGTCGTGGGTCAACCCCTACGCGCCGATCGCCCCGATCTTCGATGCCCTCACGCGGCCTTTCCTGCGCCCGTTGCGGCGCCTGATTCCACCGCTCGCGAACGTCGACCTTTCGCCGCTCGTGCTGCTGGTCGTGCTGCAGGTGCTGCTGATCCCGGTGTGGTACCTGCGCGCGCTGGCAGGCGCCATCGGGTGAGTTGGTACCGCGCCGAGGGCGACCGGCTGGTGCTGCAACTGCACGTGCAGCCGGGTGCGGCGCGTACCGGCGTCGCCGGCCCGCACGGCGATTGCCTCAAGATCCGGCTCGCCGCGCGCGCCGTCGACGGCGCGGCAAACGCCTGCCTGATCGAGTTTCTCGCCGAGCGGCTCGGCGCGGCCCGGCGCGACGTCGAGATCGTCGCCGGCGCCGCGGCGCGGCGCAAGCGGGTCTCGGTGCGCGGTGCGCGGCGCGGCGCCGAGGCGCTCTGGCCTGGAGCCTGAGGGTCTAGCGCGGGAAACGCATCTCCTGCGGATAGGAGAACACGTCCTCCTGCACGCCGGCGCGGATGCGCGCCTGCTTGCCGCGCCAGAACTCGGCGTCGGTCAGGTCGCGGTGGTATTCGAGGAAGATCTCGCGCGCCCGCGGGTCGGCGACCAGGAAGCGCTCGAACTGCTCGGGGAACACGTCGTTCGGCCCGATCGAGTAATAGGGCTCGGCGGCCATCTCGTCCTCGAATGAGCTCGGCGGCGGGATGCGGCGGAAGTTGCAGTCGGTCATGTACGCGATCTCGTCGTAGTCGTAGAACACGACCCGGCCGTGGCGCGTCACGCCGAAGTTCTTGAGCAGCATGTCCCCCGGGAAAATATTCGCGCTGGCGAGCTCCTTGATGGCGTTGCCGTAGTCGCGCAACGCGTGCCGCACACGCGCCCAGTCGCCTTCGCGCATCCCTTCCTCGAGGTACAGGTTGAGCGGGGTCATGCGCCGCTCGATGTACATGTGCTGGATGACGATCTGGTCGGCCTCGAACTCGATGCTCGAGGCGGCGTGCGCCTTCAGCTCCTCGAGCAGCTCGGGCGCGAAGCGCTCGAGCGGCAGCGCGACCAGCGAGTACTCCAGGGTGTCGGCCATGCGCCCGACGCGATCGTGCACCTTGACCAGATTGTATTTGTCCTTGACCGTCTGCCGGTCCATCTCCTTAGGCGGAGCGAAGCTGTCGCGGATCACCTTGAACACGTAGGGATACGAGGGCAGGGTGAACACCAGCATCACCATGCCCTTGATTCCCGGCGCCGGCGCGAAATCGTCCGACGAATGCCTCAGGTGGTAGTGCAGGTCGCGGTAAAAGAGCGTCTTGCCCTGCTTCTGCAGGCCGACAGCCGTGTACAGCTCCGCGCGCGGCTTCTTCGGCATCAGGTTGCGCAGGAAAGACACGTAGGCCGCCGGCACCTCCATATCGACGAAAAAATAGGCGCGTGCAAATGAGAACAGCAGCAGCAGCTGGTCGGGGTCGAGCAGCAGCGCGTCCAGGTACAGCTCGCGGCGCTCGTTCTGCAGGATCGGCACCGCGAACGGGAACTCGCGGTGGCCGTTGACGATCTTGCCGACGACGTAAGCCGCCTTGTTGCGGAAAAAGAGTGATCCCAGCACCTGCACCTGCAGGCTGGGGTAGCCGCGCGCCGGGCGCGGAAAGTGGGTGCGCAGCGCGCGCAGCACGCTCCGCAGGTCGCGCGCGAAGTTCTCCAGCGGATTGGCGAGCCCGAAGTCCGCGAGGATGCGGCGCAGCGTGCCGCGCAGTCCGAGCTCGCGCGGGTAATAGCAGCGGTAGCTCGGCTCCTCGCCCTCGAGGTGCTCGGTGGCCACCGCGGGGCGCCAGAAGATGAACTCGTTGTTGTAATAGCGACGGTACAGCACTTGGCAGGCGACCGAGTTGTAGAAGGTCTCGGCGCACTCCGGCTGCAGGTGCTCGTGCAGCAGGCCGATGTAGGCGAGCTTGATCGCCGGCCACAACGACTCGTCGCGCTCGGCCTGAGGGTACGCGCTGCACAGCGCTTCGACCGCTTCCTGCACCCGGCGGTCGTACATCTGAATGCGCTCGCGCGCCAGGACGCGCATCGCCGCCCAGTCGGCGACCTCGAAGTGCCGCTTCGCCTGGCGCGCGGCATTCCGGAACAGCCCGTAGTGCTTGTCGAACCCCGCGAGGATGCTGCGCGCCACCTCCGCGGTGATCTGCGCCCGATTGGCGATCCCCACGGAAAGCGGTTCGACCTTGGCCGGGCGTGTGGACGTGCTCATGCGGAGAAGGGGCCGGCGCGGCGCCGCGCCGCTGCGCTCAGGCGAGCGCGACTTTCTTTTTCGCGCCCTGCTCGTCGAAGAACTGCTCGTCCTCGGTCGAGCCGTGCAGCGCGGTGGTCGAGGCCTTGCCGCCGGTCACCACCTGGGTGATCTCGTCGAAGTAGCCGGTGCCGACTTCGCGCTGGTGCTTCACCGCGCTGAAGCCCTTCTCGGCCGCGGCGAACTCCTTCTGCTGCAGCTCGACGAACGCGCTCATGTTGTTGCGCGCGTAGCCATAGGCGAGCTCGAACATGGAGTAGTTGAGCGCGTGGAACCCCGCCAGCGTGATGAACTGGAACTTGTAGCCCATCGCACCCAGCTCGCGCTGGAACTTGGCGATGGTGGCGTCGTCGAGGTTGCGCTTCCAGTTGAACGAGGGCGAGCAGTTGTAGGCGAGCATCCTGTTCGGGTACTTGCGGCGGATGCCTTCGGCGAATTTGCGTGCGAACTCGAGGTCCGGTTTGCCGGTCTCGCACCACACCATGTCGGCGTATTCCGCGTACGCCAGGCCGCGCGAGAGCGCCTGGTCGAAGCCCTTGCGTGTGCGGTAGAAGCCCTCGGCGGTGCGCTCCCCGGTGAGGAACGGCTTGTCGTTCTCGTCCACGTCGCTGGTGACGATGTCCGCGGCTTCCGCGTCGGTGCGCGCCAGCAGCACGGTGGGCACTCCCATCACGTCCGCCGCCAGGCGCGCGGCCGCGAGCTTTTGCACCGCCTCCTGCGTCGGCACCAGCACCTTGCCGCCCATGTGGCCGCACTTCTTTACCGAGGCGAGCTGGTCCTCGAAGTGTACGCCGGCGGCGCCCGCCTCGATCATCGACTTCATCAGCTCGAAGGCGTTGAGCACGCCGCCGAAGCCGGACTCCGCGTCGGCGACGATCGGCGCCATGTAGTCGACGTCGCCCGTGCCCTCCATCCACTGGATCTGGTCGGCGCGCAGGAGCGCGTTGTTGATGCGCCTGACCACCGTGGGCACGCTCGAGACGGCATACAAGGACTGGTCGGGGTACATCGAGAGCGAATCGTTGGCGTCGGCCGCGACCTGCCAGCCCGAGAGGTAGATCGCGGGCACGCCCGCCTTGACCTGCTGCATGGCCTGATTGCCGGTGAGCGCGCCGAGCGAGTTCACGAATGGGCGCTCGTTCACCATCTTCCACAGCTTCTCTGCGCCGCTGCGCGCCAGCGTGTGCTCGATGCGCACGCTGCCGCGCAGCCGCACCGCGTCTTCGGCGCTGTAGCCGCGCCGGATGCCGTTCCAGCGCGGGTTTTCGGCCCAGTCCTTCTTCAGTGCAGCAATCTCTTGCTCTCGTTGATTCATCGTCGCCCCTATGTCGGTGAATTCCTCGTTCGGCCCGCGGCACGGCGCGAATCCGCCCGAGCGCGTCCAGGAGGGACCTTACCGTAGGGCAATGGCGCGCAGCAATAACGCAAATGCGCTAGCGTAAGCGTGCTGGAAACAAGTGCTTACAACGAGTTAGCCGACTCCATTTTCACCATGCGGAGCCAGGTTTCAAGTCTCTGCTGCTTTGCAATAAGCGTTGGCGCTCAGGTCTGCACCAGCGCCCGGCCGCGATGGATGCTCATCAGGATGCCGACGCCTATGAACAGCGTGGCGAGCGCCGAACCGCCGTACGACACGAACGGCAGCGGCACTCCGACCACCGGCAGGATGCCCGCGACCATGCCCATGTTGACGAACGCGTAGGTGAAGTTGACGAGCGTGATCGAGCCCGCCAGCAGGCGCGTGAAGACGGTCGGCGCTTTGGCCGCGATCAGCAGCCCGCGCGCGATGAGCAGCGCGTACAGCGCGATCAGTACGCAGTTGCCGACCAGCCCGAATTCCTCCGAGAACACCGCGAAGATGAAGTCGGTATGCCGCTCGGGGATGAACTCGAGGTGCGACTGCGTGCCGTGCAGCCAGCCCTTGCCGGTGATGCCGCCGGAGCCCACGGCGATGGTGGACTGGATGATGTGGTAGCCCGCGCCGAGCGGATCCAGGTTCGGGTCGAGCAGGGTGAGGATGCGTTCCCTCTGGTACTCGTGCATCAGGCCCCACAGCGGCGGCAGGCTCGCCAGCACCAGGATCGCGAGCACCGCGAGCACTTTCCAGCCGATCCCGGCGAAAAAGATGACGTAGAAACCGGCGACCGCCACGAGCAGCGCGGTGCCCAGGTCCGGCTGGCGCGCGATCAGCAGCACCGGCAGGGCGAGCAGCACGCCCGCGAGCGCGAACTCGCGCAGCCTGAGCGTCGCCTCGTGGCGGTGGAAGTGCCAGGCGAGCAGCAGCGGCATGGCGATCTTCATGATCTCGGAGGGCTGGATGCGCACGGGGCCGACGTGCAGCCAGCGCCGCGCGCCGTTGACCACGTCCCCGCCGAGCGCCACCGCCACCAGCAGCAGCAGGCCGAGCATGTATACGGGCAGCGCCAGGCGCATCAGCGTCTGGGGCGCAGTACGCGCCGCGACCCACATCAGCGCCAGCGCCAACATGAAGTTCGCGGCCTGGATGGCGACGCGCGAGGGCACGTCGTGGCTGGCCGAGTACAGCGTCACCAGGCCGATGGCGGCGAGCGCCAGCGCGATCGCGAGCAGCGGGCCGTCGATGCACTCGGTGACATCCGCAAGCAGCCTGCGCAGCGAGAAGCGTTGCAGCCCCATCACTGCGTCCCCTGCGCCGTCTCGCCGACCGGAGCGGGCGCCTTGGGCGGCTCGGGCAGCTTGCCGAGCAGGTAGTAATCGAGCACGGCGCGCGCGATCGGCGCCGCGGCCTGCGCGCCGAAGCCGCCGTGCTCGACGACCACCGCGATCGCGATCCGCGGATTCTCCAGGGGCGCGAAGGCGATGAACAGCGAGTGGTCGCGAAAGCGCTCGGCGACCTTGCCGTTGTCGTAGCTGCGCGCGTTTCCCTTCATCGCCACGACCTGCGCCGTGCCGGTCTTGCCGGCACTGGTGTACTGCGCTCCGGCAAAGGCGCCCGCCCCCGTGCCATCCGCATCCAGGTTCACTCCGGCCATGGCGTGCTTCACGAAGTCGACGTATTTCTGGTCGACAGGAATGCGCCGCACGAGGTGCGGCTCGATGTAGCGGCGCTCGCCGGTGCGCGGGTTGTCGATGTGGTCGACCAGGTGCGGGCGGTACATGACGCCGTTGTTGGCCAGCGTGGCCACTGCCAGCGCCAACTGGATGGGCGTGTAGGCGTTGTAGCCCTGGCCGATGCCGATCGAGATGGTGTCGCCCGGGTACCATTTGCGCTGCTCCGGCGTGCGGAAGCGGCGCATCTTCCATTGCGGCGAGGGCAGTACCCCGGTGGCCTCGCCGTCGAGATCAATGCCGGTGCGCGAGCCGAAGCCGAACGGCGCGACGGAGCGCGCAATCGTGTCGATGCCGAGGTCGTTGGCCAGCATGTAGAAGTAGGTGTCGCAGGACTCGACGAGCGCCTTGTACATGTCGACCGTGCCGTGGCCGCCTGGCTTGTCGTCCCGAAAGCGCCGGCCGCCGAACATGAAGTACCCCGGGTCGAAGATCGTCTGGGTCTCCGTGCGCTTGCCCAGTTCGAGCGCGGCCAGCGCGAGATAGGGCTTGAAGGTCGAGCCGGGGGGATACAGGCCGGCGATCGCGCGGTCGGTGAGCGGATGCTCGGGCGAGTTGTTGAGCGCGTCCCAGTTCTCCGTGTCGATGCCGTCGACGAACTGGTTGGGGTCGAACCCGGGCCTGGACACCAGCGCGAGCACCGCCCCGGTGCGCGGCTCGATGGCGACCAGCGCGCCGTCGCGCTTGCCGAAGGCCTGCTGGGCCACCTCCTGCAGGTGCATGTCGATGGTGAGCGACACGTTGTCGCCCGGCTGCGCCGGAGTGCGCGACAGCGTGCGCACGGCGCGTCCCGCGGCGTCGATCTCGACCTGTTCCAGGCCGGTCACGCCGTGCAAGACCCGCTCGTAGCTCGCCTCGATGCCGGACTTGCCGATGAAATCGGTGCCGCGATAGTTGCCCGCCTCGCCCGCCTTGTCGAGCGCTTCCTGGTCGTGTTCGTTGATCCGGCCCATATAGCCGATAACGTGCGAGGCCAGCTCGCCGTGGGGGTACTGGCGGAAAAGCCGCGCGCGGATCTCGACGCCCGGGAAGCGGTAGCCGTTGGCGGCGAACTTTGCCACCTCCTCGTCGGAGAGCCGGGTGCGGATCGGCAGGCTTTCGGCGCCGCGCGTCTCGACCAGCAGCTTCTTGAACCGCGCCCGGTCGCGCGGCCCGATCTCGATCAACCTCGAGAGCCGGTCGATTGTGCGCTCCAGGTTGTCGACCTTGCGCGGAAAGATCTCGAGCGTGTACGCGGCGTAGTTGCGCGCCAGCACCACGCCGTTGCGATCGAGGATCAGCCCGCGGTTGGGCACCACGGGGACCACGGCGATGCGGTTGTCCTCGGCCTTGGTCTGGTAATAGGCGTGCTGCAGCACCTGCAGGTAGACGAAGCGAGCAAGCAGCAGGCCGAACGCGAGCACCACGAACGCGGCGGCGATTCCCAGGCGCAGGTGGAAGCGGCGCCGCTCGCGCTCGTGGTCCTTCAGCTCGGCCGGGCGCATGGCTCAGAGCGCGCGCGTTTCATCGACCTCCACCTGGCGGCGTTGCGGCGCGAGCAGAACGAAGCCCGCCACCGGCCACAGCGCCGCGGCAACGAGCGGCCCGACGAACACCGACCAACCCGGGAACTGGGCCCCGGCAGCCAGTCGCACCACGACCTCCACGCCTTCGGCGGCTGCCAGCAGCAGTACCACGTGCAGCGTCTGGCCGAGCGCCGAGAACCAGCGGATGCGGCGCGACAGCGTAAGCGCGCCGAAGGCAAGCAGCGCGTAGGCGAGCGCGTGCTGGCCGAGCAACACGCCGTTGCCCGCGTCGCTGAGCAGGCCGAGCAGCCAGCCGACGCCCAGCCCCACCAAGCGCGGCTGGTGCACGCACCAGAACGCGAGCACCAGGGCGACGAAGTCCGGCACCAGCGACACATTCGGCCAAGGCAGAAAGTTGACCACCAGCGCGAGCACGAACGATGCCACGATCGTGCGCACGCGCACCGGCCGCAGGATGTGCTGGGGCTTGTCGGGCGAACGCGTCACTTGCCGCGCCGCCGCTCGTGGGGTCGTCCCGGGCGCCTGGCGCGCGCGTTCGCGGGATATCCGGGCTGCTTGGCCTCGTTCGAGAGCACCAGCACGTAGCGGCCGCGCTCGACGCCCGCGGCCGGCTGGCACACGATGCGGGCAAACGATCGCGTCGCGTCGCGCTCGACGCTGACGACGCTCGCCACCGGCAGCCCCGGGGGATAGGTGCCGTCGATGCCGGAGGTGACGAGCCGATCGCCGTCCTGAATCTCGGCGTTCGGCGCCATGAAGCGCAGCTCCATCATGCCCGAGCTGCCGGCACCGAACGCGATCGCGCGCAGGCCGTTTCTCACCACTTGCACCGGCACCGCGTGGTCCTTGTCGGTCACCAGGGTCACCTCGGATACGAACGGGTAAGCGTGGGTGACCTGGCCGAGCACGCCGATGTCGTCGACCACGGGATCGCCGGAGCGCACACCCTGCTCGGTGCCCTTGTCGATGATGATGGTGCGCGCGAACGGGTCGCGTCCCGCGTACAGGATCTCCGCCGGAGTGCTACGGTACTGCAGCCGCTCGGCGGCGCCCGCAAGGCGGCGCAGCTGCACCGCATCGGCCGCGGCGGCCTCGTAGCGCTGCGCGGTCTGCGCGGTCGCCAGCAGCCTAGCCTTGAGCGCGGCGTTCTCGGTGCGCAACGCCGTCAGGCTGACGAAGTAGCCCGCGGCGCGCTCGGCCAGCTCGACCGGGGCGGTGGCAATCTCCTGTAGCGGGTAGGCTGCCGTGGCGAGGACGCTCCTCAGCTCATCGAGGTAGCGGAAACGCGCGTCGACGACCAGCAGCGCGAGCGAAAGCGAGGCGAAAAACGCGAGTCGAACGACTGGGGCCGGGCCACGCTTGAAGAACGGCGGCGGGGTGTGCTCCATCTAGTGAACCTGCGCGGAGCTTCCCTGGCTAAGGGGGGCCCGCCCCCTTCACTCAGTCATTCGTGAATACCGGGCCGAAGTGCTCCATCTTTTCCAGCGCCCTGCCCGAGCCGCGCACGACGCAGGTGAGCGGGTCGTCGGCGACGATCACCGGCAGACCGGTTTCCTCCATCAGCAGCCGGTCCAGGTCGCGCAGCAGCGCGCCGCCGCCGGTGATCACCATGCCCTTCTCGGCGATGTCGGCGCCGAGCTCCGGTGGGGTCTGCTCGAGCGCGGACTTCACCGCCGAGACGATCTGGTTGAGCGGCTCGGTGAGCGCCTCGAGAATCTCGTTGGAGCTGATGGTGAAGCTGCGCGGAATCCCTTCGGCGAGATTGCGGCCCTTGACCTCCATCTCGCGCACCTCGCTGCCCGGGAACGCCGAGCCGATCTCCTTCTTGATCGTCTCCGCGGTGGTCTCGCCGACCAGCATGCCGTAGTTGCGCCGAATGTAGTTGATGATCGCCTCGTCGAACTTGTCGCCGCCGACGCGCACCGAGCCGGCGTACACCATGCCGCCGAGCGAGATCACGCCGACTTCGGTGGTGCCGCCGCCGACGTCGACGACCATCGAGCCCGTCGCCTCCGCCACGGGCAGATCGGCGCCGATCGCCGCAGCCATCGGCTCCTCGATCAGATACACCTGGCCGGCGCCCGCGCCGATCGCCGACTCGCGGATCGCGCGCCGCTCCACCTGCGTCGAGCCGCAGGGCACGCAGATGATGATGCGCGGGCTGGGCGAGAACAGGCGCGAGTCGTGCACCTTCTTGATGAACTGCTTGAGCATCTGCTCGGTGACTGTGAAGTCGGCGATCACGCCGTCCTTCATCGGGCGGATGGCGACGATGTTGCCCGGCGTCTTGCCGAGCATCATCTTGGCCTCCTTGCCGACCGCCTGGATCGTCTTCTTCGCGTTCGGTCCGCCTTCCTGCCGAATCGCGACCACCGAGGGCTCGTCGAGCACGATCCCCTTGCCGCGCACGTAGATCAGCGTGTTCGCGGTTCCGAGATCGATCGCGAGATCGTTTGAAAAGTAGCTGCGCAGAAATCCGAGCATGGGCGTGGCCGCATCCCTCTTGAAGCTGTTTTCCAGTTGTGCCTTAACTTCGCCCGCTAAGGCTGTGTCACCGCTGGGGTTCGGAGCCCTTCTCGCTCCGGGTCCCCGTGACAGCTATGATACTCTAATGAAAACCCGGGGATAAGCTTCCGGGACCTTTTGCTGCACTGCAATGTCCCTGACCCTAGACCAAATCCGGCGCCTAGCGCTCCTCGCCCGCATCGCCGTCAGTCCCGAGGAGGCGGACGCGGCGCTCGGCCAGCTCAACCGCGTGCTCGGCCTGATCGATCAGCTGCAGAAGGTCGACACGCGCGGCGTCGAGCCGATGGCGCACGCCCTCGACCTGCGCCAGCGCCTGCGTGACGACGCGGTCACCGAAGCCGACCAGCACGCCGCGTTCCAGTCGGTGGCGCCCGCGGTCGAGCACGGGCTGTATTTGGTTCCCAAGGTCATCGAATAGTTCCCCGATTCCGGCTGCGGCCGTTTCCCGGCCTGCGGCGCGTACACGCCTCGTTCCCATGCTCAATGCCTCGCTCTCGGAGATTTCCGCCGCGCTTGCGGCGAGGGCCATCTCGAGCGAGGAGCTGACACGCCTGTTCCTGGGGCGCATCCGCGCTCTGAATCCTGACCTCAACGCGTTCATCACGGTCGACGAGGCGCGCAGCCTCGCCGAGGCGCGCGCGGCGGACGCGTGCCGCGCCGCCGGGAACGCCGGACCGCTCACCGGCATTCCGGTGGCGCACAAGGACATCTTCTGCACCCGGGGCATGCTGACCACCTGCGGCTCGCGCATGCTCGCCAACTACATCAGCCCCTACGACGCCCACGTGGTCGAGCGGCTCGCGCGTGCCGGGGCGGTGCTGCTCGGCAAGTGCAACATGGACGAATTCGCGATGGGCTCTTCGAACGAGACTTCGCACTTCGGTCCGGTGAAAAATCCCTGGGACCGGCGCCTGGTGTCGGGCGGCTCCTCCGGCGGCTCGGCCGCGGCGGTCGCCGCCCGCATGGCGCCGGCGGCGACCGGCACCGACACGGGCGGCTCGATCCGCCAGCCGGCGGCGCTGTGCGGCGTCTCCGGCCTGAAGCCGACCTACGGTCTGGTGTCGCGCTACGGCATGATCGCCTTCGCCTCGTCGCTCGACCAGGGCGGCCCGCTCGCGAAGAGCGCCGAAGACCTCGCGCTGCTGCTCGAGGCCATGGCGGGGTTCGATGCGCGCGATTCGACCAGCGTAGAGCACGCGCCCGAGGACTACCGGCGCGGCCTCGGCCGGCCATTCGCCGGCCTGCGCGTCGGGCTGCCGAAGGAGTACTTCGGCGATGGGCTCGAGCCAGGCGTGAGGCGCGCGGTCGAGGAGGCGATCCGCGAGCTCGAGCGCCAGGGCGCGACCACGCTCGAGGTGTCGCTGCCGAACACCGGCCTCGCGGTGCCGGTGTACTACGTGCTCGCGCCGGCGGAGGCCTCTTCGAACCTGTCGCGTTTCGATGGCGTGCGCTATGGCCATCGCGCGGCGCAGTACGGGGACCTGCTCGACATGTACTGCCGCACCCGCGCCGAGGGCTTCGGTGCCGAGGTCAAGCGGCGTATCCTGATCGGTACCTACGTGCTCTCGCACGGCTATTACGACGCCTACTACCTGCAGGCGCAGAAGCTGCGGCGCCTGATCGCGCGGGACTTCGCCGCGGCGTTTGCGCGCTGCGACGTGATCGCGGGCCCGACCTCGCCCTCGACCGCGTTCCCGCTCGGCGCCAAGAGCGACGACCCGGTGCAGATGTACCTCAACGACATCTTCACCATCCCCGCGCCGCTGGCCGGCCTGCCCGGACTGTCGATTCCCTGCGGCTTCGACGCCAAGGGGCTGCCGGTCGGGCTGCAGCTGATGGGCGACTACTTCTCGGAGGCGCGCCTGCTCAACGTCGCGCACCGCTACCAGCAGGCCACCGACTGGCACGCGCGCGTGCCGAAGGACGCGCCGCTATGAGCTGGGAGATCGTCGTCGGCATCGAGACCCACGCGCAGCTCCAGACCCGGAGCAAGATCTTCTCGGGCGCCTCGACCGCGTTCGGCGCCGCGCCGAACACGCAGGCCTCCGCGGTCGACGTCGCACTGCCCGGCGTGCTGCCGGTGCTCAACCGCGCCGCGGTCGAGCTGGCGCTGCGCTTCGGCCTGGCAGTCGGCGCGAGCATCAACCGGCGCTCGGTGTTCGCGCGCAAGAACTACTTCTACCCCGACCTGCCGAAAGGCTACCAGATCAGCCAGTACGAGGCGCCGATCGTGCAAGGCGGCATGCTCACTATCGTGCTGCCGGAGGGGGAAAAGACGATCCGCATCACCCGCGCGCATCTCGAGGAGGACGCCGGCAAGTCGCTGCACGAGGACTTCCATGGGATGTCCGGCATCGACCTGAACCGCGCCGGCACGCCGCTGCTCGAGATCGTGAGCGAGCCGGACCTGCGCGGCGCCAGAGAAGCGGTGGCCTACGCGCGCGCGCTGCACGCGCTGGTGCGCTGGATCGGCATCTGCGACGGCAACATGCAGGAAGGCTCGTTCCGCTGCGACGCCAACGTCTCGGTGCGCCGCGCCGGCGAGGCGAAGCTCGGCACGCGCTGCGAGATCAAGAACCTGAACTCGTTCCGCTTCATCGAGCGGGCGATCGAGTTCGAGGCGCGGCGCCAGATCGGGGTGCTCGAGGACGGCGGCCGCATCGAGCAGCAGACGCGCCTGTACGACCCGGAGCGCGACGAAACCCGCGCCATGCGCTCCAAGGAGGAGGCGCAGGACTACCGCTACTTTCCGGACCCGGACCTGCTGCCGCTGGTCGTTTCGGAGGAGGACATCGAGCGCATCCGCGCTTCGCTGCCGGAGCTGCCGTCGCAGAGACTGCGCAGATATGTCGACCAGCTGGCACTGCCCGCCTCGACCGCGACGGTTCTGCTCGGCGACAAGGCTCTGTCGGACTATTTCGAGGAGGCGACGCGCAACGCGACGCAGGAGCTCGTCCGCCAGACCGCCAACTGGATCGCCGTGAGCACCAACGCGCAGCTCAACGAGCGCGGCATCGGCATCGCGCAGTCGCCGGTGAGCCCCGAACGGCTGCGCGGGCTCATGGAGCGGATCGCGGACGGCACGATTTCGGGCAAGATCGCCAAGGAAGTCGACGACGCAATGTGGGCGGGCGAAGGCTCCGCCGACGAGATCATCGAACGGTGCGGCCTCAAGCAGATCTCGGACGTCGGCGCGATCGAGAAGCTGGTCGACGAGGTGCTCGCCGGCAACGCCAGGCTGGTCGAGGATTATCGCGCCGGCAAGGACAAGGCCTTCAACGCGCTGGTCGGGCAAGTGATGAAGGCAAGCCGCGGCAAGGCGAACCCGGGGCAGGTGAACCAGCTGCTGCGCGCGCGGCTCGGCGGATAGCCCCCGACGGGCCCTACTGCGCCGCCGCCGCCGGGTGCCCGGTCAGCTCGAGGAAGCGCTTCTTGTCGTCGTCGTACTTGGCGTTCATCTGCGCGATGTCCTTCTGCTTCTGGGCAAGCAGCTCGTTCTGCGCGGCGAGGTCCGACTGCGTGTTCCTGATGTCCATCGTCAGCCGCGCCGGCGGGCGCTTGCCGCCGGTGTAGGGTTGCAGCTCCTTGTCCTGCGCGGCGCGCTGCTTCTCCAGCTCGGCGATTCGCTTCTTGATGTCGCTGAGCGCGCGCTGGTTCTCGGCCAGGGAGCGCGCGCGTGCGTCCTGGATGTCCTGGGTGCTGGTGTAAGTCGCGAGCAGCGCCTTGTCGCGGCGCTCCCGCTCCTTCGCTGCTTCCGCCTCCTGCGCCTTCTTCTGCGCGGCGGCTTTCTGCGCCGCGCGCTGCTCAGGGGTCGGCGGCGGCAGGATGCGATTGATCACGACGCCCTGCGAGTTGAGCTGCTCGATCATCTGACCGACGCATGCTTCCGGGACCGTCTGGCTGTAGTGCTTGTGCCCCTCCTTGTCCACGCAGCGGTAAGTCTGGGCCTGCGCGGCCAGCGGTGCGAGGGCGAGCGCCAGGGCGGCGACGAGCAGCGTGCGAAGCATCGGTCTCTCCTTTCCTGCGACGCGCCCAATTGTAACGCCCGGCGAGGCGGGGCGTGGGGCGCGGACTTGCGCTAGAATCCGCGCCACTCGCCCGCTTCGGCCACCATGCACTCCGCTGACAAGGCCTTCATCGCCGAGACTACCGCCAGAATGCTGCTCGAGGTGAAGGCGGTGCTCTTCTCCGAGGCCAAGCCGTTCATCTTCACCTCGGGCTGGGCGAGCCCGGTGTACATCGACTGCCGCAAGCTGATCTTCTACCCCCGCGTGCGCTCCCAGCTGGTGGACTTCGCCGAGGCGACGCTCGCGCGCGACGCCGGCTACGAGCAGTTCGACGTGATCGCCGGAGGCGAGACCGCCGGTATTCCGTACGCGGCCTGGCTCGCGGACCGGCTCGGCCTGCCGATGCAGTACGTGCGCAAGAAGCCCAAGGGCTTCGGGCGCAACGCGCAGATCGAGGGCGACATCCGCGAGGGGGCGAGGACCCTGCTGGTCGAGGACCTGACCACCGACGGGCGCTCGAAGATCAATTTCTGCAAGGCGCTGCGCGACGCCGGGGCGGTGGTCGAGCACGTGTTCGTCAACTTCTACTACGACATCTTCCCCGAGTCGAAGCAGATCCTCGCCGACCTCGGCGTGCGGCTGCACTATCTCGCCACCTGGTGGGACGTGCTCGGCGTGGTCAAGCGCGGCGGCTATCTCGCGCCGGCGCAGGTCGACCAGGTCGAGAAGTTCCTGCACGCGCCGGCGGCCTGGTCCGCGGCGCACGGCGGGGTGTCGAGCTTTCCGTCCTCCTGAGGGGGCGCGTCCCACCCCCGCTTCACCGTGCGCATCGTCACGCTGAACGTCAACGGCATCCGCTCGGCCGCGAGGAAGGGTTTCTATCGCTGGCTCGCGGCGCAGCGCGCGGACGTCGTCTGCCTGCAGGAGATCAAGGCGCAGCAGGCGGACCTCGACGCGACGATGCGCGCCCCGAAGGGCTGCTTCGGCGCCTTCTCGCACGCCGAGAAGAAGGGCTACGCGGGCGTCGCGCTCTACAGCCGCGGGCAGCCGGACGCGGTGATCGAGGGCTTCGGCAGCCGCGAATTCGATCCCGAGGGGCGCTATCTCGAGGCGCGCTTCGGCCGGCTGTCGGTGGTGTCGCTGTATCTGCCCTCGGGCTCGAGCGGCCCGCACCGGCAGGCCTCGAAGTATCGCTTCCTGGAGGAGTTCCTGCCGCAGCTGAGAAAGCTCAGGCGCGCGCGCCGCGAGGTGATCTTGTGCGGCGATTGGAACATCGCACACAAGGAAATCGACCTGAAGAACTGGCGCTCCAACCAGAAGAACTCCGGCTTCCTGCCCGAGGAGCGCGCCTGGCTGAGCACGGTATTCGACGAGGTCGGCTTCGTCGACGTGTTCCGCACTCTCAACTCCAAGCCCGAGCAGTACACCTGGTGGTCGAACCGCGGCGAGGCCTGGACGAAGAACGTGGGCTGGCGCATCGACTACCAGATCGCGACTCCGGGGGTCGCGAAGACCGCGCGCAAGGAGTCGATCTACAAGCGCCGGCGCTTCAGCGACCACGCGCCGCTGACGATCGAGTACGACTGGGCGCTGTAGGCGCTTTTCGCGGAGCCTGCTTCCGGCTGCCGCGGCTGTTTGGTTTTCCCCGATCTCCGTCTTTTGAAAGGCTGAGACGCTAGGGACTCGTGAGATTGACCGAGATCTCGCGCGCCGCCTCGGTCAGCTGCCCCAGATGGGCCTTGACCATCTGCTGCAGCGTCGCCACGCGGTGCATCCAGGTCAGGTTGACCACCGCCACCACGTCGGCGCCGGCCCAGATCGGCACCGCGATCGAATCGCGCTCATCGTTCGCTTCGCGCCGGGACTTGTCGAAATGCCCGCCGAAATCCGCCACGCGGTGGCCGTAGCCGAGGCGGCGCGTCTCCTCCAGCAGGCGCTCGACCATCGCCGGCTTGCTGGCGAGGAAATTCCCGGGCTCGAAGCTGTGGCGCAGCCGTTGCAGCACGGCGTTGCGCTCGGTCGCGCTGCAGAAGGCGATGTAGGCCCGGCCCGTGGCCGAGCGCAGCATGTTGATGCGAAAGCCGATCGGCCCCAGCGGAATGTGCGAGAAGTACGATCGCGGGCGATTGGTTTCAATCACCTCCATGTGGTCCAGCCGCGGCACCGCCAGGATCGACGGCCAGTCCACCTTGCGGCACAGCCGCTCGAGGATCGGCGAGGCCACCTCGACCAGCCGATCCTCGTCGTTCAAGTGCTGCGCGCGCTCGGTCAGCAGGTGACTCGGCAAGTAGGCGCCGTCGGCGAGGCGCTGCCAGATCAGGCCGCGCCGGTCGAGCGTGGCGATGATGCGGATCAGCGTCGCCTTGGGCAGCCCAGTGCTCCGGTGCATGTCGTGCAGGCTCGCGGCGCGCGAGGCCTGGATGAACGCCAGCACTTCGAGCCCCCGGTCCAGGGCACGGATGGTCTTGATCTTGTAACGGATCAAGCAAGCCTCGAGTTTCACCAGGAGAAATCAAGACAGGCGCATGCTACGCCTCGCGGCTCGGACCGGTCCATACTTGTTCGGTCCGATAAGAATCAATGGAGGAGACGAGCATGGCTCAGACCGGACCTTCCGTCCTGCTGCCTTCGCAGGTGGCCACCGCACCCGGCGCCGAAGGCTGGGAGCGGATGTATCCCTACTTCACCCGCTTCCGGCCCGAAGACGACGGGCGCTTCTGGTTCTACAATGGCATGCACTTTCCGGAGCCGATGCCGTCCTTCGACATCATCACGGCCGAGGCGGCCTACTGTGCGCTGGGGGCAATGACGACCCGCGTGTTCGCGATTCCCACGGCGCTGGGCATCGATCACCGCATCGTCAATGGCCGCGTCTACATCAGCGCCATGCCGGTCACCGACCCGAAGGAGATCGAGCGCCGCGCGCAAGTCTTCCAGCAGCGCGCGTTCTATTACTTCGAGCACTGGAACGAGTTCTACGAGCGCTGGAAGGAGCGCATGCTCGCCCTCATCCGCGACACCGAGTCCATCGCCGTCCCGGGGCTGCCGGAGTTCGAGGACGAGGCGGTGGTGAAGAACGTCACCGGCGTCGCGCAGAACCAGGCCATCTTCGAGGGCTTCCACAAGGCGCTGGATAACTACTACCGCATGTGGCAGCACCACCTCGAGTTCCTGATCCTCGGCTACGGCGCCTACCTGACCTTCTTCGAGTTCTGCAAGAAGGTCTTTCCGGAGATCCCCGACCAGACGGTCTCGCGCATGGTGGCTGGCGTCGACGTGCTGATGTTCCGGCCCGACGACGAGCTGAAGGGGCTCGCGCGCCTGGCCGTGCAAAGCGGGCTGGACGATCTGTTCGTCGAGGGCCGTCCGGTCGGCGAACTGCTCGCCGCGGTGAAGGCGCGCGGCGAGGCGGGGGCGCGCTGGCTGGCGGCGCTCGACAAGGCGCGCGACCCATGGTTCAACATCTCCACCGGCGACGGCTTCTACCACCACCACCGCAGCTGGAACGACGACATGGCGATCCCGATGTCCGCGCTGCCGCGCTACATCGCCGAGCTGAAGGCCGGCCGCAGCCTGGACCGTCCGACAGAGGAACTGCGTCGCGAGCGCGACCGCATTACGCGGGAATACCGCGCCCTGCTCGCCACCGATGCCGACCGCGCCACGTTCGATCAGCTGCTCGGGCTCGCGCACCTGGTATTCCCCTACGTGGAAGACCACAAGATCTACTGCGAGCACTGGCTGGCGATGGCCTTCTTCAAGAAGATGCGCCAGTTCGGGCAGCTGCTCGCGGCGCACGGCGTCCTCGACGATGCCGAGGACCTGTTCCAGCTCCAGCGCAGCGAAGCGCTGCAGGCCCTGTCGGACCTGAGCCTCGCCTGGAGCGCCGGCACGCCGCCCCGCGGCAAGGCCCATTGGCGTCCGCTGGTCGCGGAGCGCCGCGCGATGCTCAAGAAGCTCGCCGAGTGGCAGCCGCCGGCGGCACTCGGCCCGATCCCCAAGGTTATCAACGACCCGCTGTTGAACATGCTCTGGGGCATCACCTCAGAGCAGTTGACGATGTGGAGCATGCCGCCGGCATCGGGCGACGAGCTGCGCGGGTTCGCCGCGTCGCCGGGGGTCGCCGAGGGCATCGCGCGAGTGGTTCGCAGCGTCGACGAGATCGCATCGGTGCGCGACGGCGAGGTGCTGGTGTGTCCGGTGACCGCGCCCAGCTGGGCGCCGATTTTCGGCAAGATCCGGGCCGCGGTCTCCGACATCGGGGGCACGATGTCACACGCGGCCATCGTCGCGCGCGAATACGGCATGCCCGCGGTGGTGGGAACGGGCCACGGCACCAAGGTCATCAAGACCGGGCAGCGGGTGCGCGTGGACGGCAACGAGGGACGCGTGACGGTACTGCCCTGAGGGCCGACACTTGACGACACTGAAATGGTTCCGCGAGATCGGCCTCGCGGACCGCGAGACCGTGGGCGGCAAGGGGGCCAGCCTGGGTGAGCTCGAGCGCGCCGGCATCCGCGTACCGCCGGGCTTCGTGATCACGGCGCAGGCCTTCGACGCATTTCTGCAGGCGATCGATCCGCGCGGGGAGGTGCGCGCGGCGATCGAGTCGCTCTCCGAGCACGATCCCAGGCTCGCGGCGACGACGGCCGGGGCCCGCGCCCTGGTCGAGAGCCGTCCGCTGCCGGAGGCGGTGCGCGCCGCCATCGACGAGTCCTACCTCGCGCTGTACCGGGGCGACGCCGACACGCCGGTGGCCGTGCGCTCGAGTGCCACGTCGGAAGACAGCGAGGACGCGAGCTTCGCCGGCCTGCAGGACACCTATCTCTGGCTGCGCGGCCTGGACGCAGTGCTCATGCACGTGCGCCGTTGCTGGGCGAGCCTGTACAGTGAGCCGTCGGTCGCCTACCGCCGCCGCCTGCAGCTTCCGGAGTCCGGCGTGGCCATGGGGGTGGTCGTGCAGCG
Organism: uncultured Pseudomonadota bacterium; assembly: GCA_963817785.1. Taxonomy (GTDB): domain Bacteria; phylum Pseudomonadota; class Gammaproteobacteria; order Burkholderiales; family SG8-39; genus JAKALD01. The sequence continues at coordinate 172,096 of CAWFPL010000002.1, forward strand.
CATGGTCGATGCACGCAGCGCCGGCGTGATCTTCACGCGCAGTCCGACCACCGGCGACCGCTCGGTGATCTCGGTGGAAGCAGCGTGGGGTCTCGGCTCGGCCGTGGTCGGCGGCGAGGTCACGCCCGATCGCTTCACGCTGAACAAGGTCACGCTCGAGGTGCTGTCGCGCACGATCTCGTGCAAGACGGTCCGCCATGTTCCGGTCGCGGCGGGCGGGGTCGTCGACGAGGCCGTGCCCGACGCCGAGCAGACAGCGCCGAGCGTGTCGGAAGCGGAATTGCAGGAGCTCGCGCGCATCGCCAAGCGTGTCGAGCAGCACTATGGTCGCCCGCAGGACATCGAATGGGCGATCGACCGTCGCCTGCCGGCAGCCGAGGCCGTACTCCTGTTGCAGAGCAGGCCGGAGACCGTCTGGTCCAAGCGCGACGCGCAGCCGGTGGTGCCGGCGCGCGCCTCCGCCTTCGACCACCTGATGGCGACGCTGGGCGGCCGGCGCTGATCTTCCAACCGCTTGCCATGAGCCTTTCACACGACGATGTCGAGCGCCTGCTGAAGGTCCTGGACGCTTCGCATTTCGACGAACTGCATCTCGAGACCAACGGTACCCAGCTCACTTTGCGCCGGCGCGCAGCGGCGCCCGCGGGCGAACCGGCGGCGCCGGTGCCCGTTGCGGCGGCCGTTGCGGCACCACGCGTCCAGGCTCCGGCAGCGGCGCCGCAGCCGGCGCCTGGACTGGTCGAAGTGCGGGCCTCGATGCTCGGCACCTTCTACGGTGCTCCCAAGCCCGGTGCCGAATCGTTCGTGCGGATCGGCAGCCGCGTCGACCCGGAGACCACCGTCGGGATCATCGAAGTCATGAAGCTCATGAACTCGATGCCCGCCGACGTCGCGGGCGAAGTGGTCGAAATCCTGGTGCGCGACGGCGACCTGGTCGAGTATGACCAGGTGCTCATGCGCGTGCGCCCGCTCTGAGGGCCCGGCATTGTCGACTCGGCAGCCGATTGGTCGCGGGGCCGACGCCATCATGAGCGCAAATCCCGTGGATTTCGTCGACACCACGCTGCGTGACGGCAACCAGAGCCTGTGGGGCGCCACCGGCCTGCGCACGGCCATGATGCTGGCCATCGCGCCGGAGCTCGACCGCGTGGGCTACCGGGCCGTCGACTTCTCCACCAGCACCCACATGGCCGTCACGGTGCGCTATCACCGCGAGGATCCCTGGGAACGGCTGCGGCTGGTGAAGGCGAAGATGCCGCGCACGCCGCTGTCGTTCCTGTCGACCGGCATGCGCTTCATCTCCTGGGAAACCGCGCATCCGGAACTCATGCGGCTGTCCTACCGGCTGCTGGTGCAAAACGGAATCCAGCGCTTCCAGGTGATGGATCCGATGAACCACATGCCGGCCGTGGCGTCCTGCGCGCGCGACATGCGCGCCGAGGGCGGCGAGGAGATCGTCGCCGCCCTGGTCTACACCGTGAGCCCGGTACACGATGACGCCTACTTCGCGCGCTGCGCCGCTGAGCTGGCCGGCGTGCCCGAGGTCGACCGCGTCTACCTCAAGGACCCGGGCGGCCTGCTGACGCCCGAGCGCGCGCGCACGCTGCTGCCCGCGCTGCACCAGGCCCTGGCGGGCAAACCGCTGGAGCTGCACTCGCATTGCACGATCGCGCTGGCGCCGTTCACCTACGCGATCGCGCCCGCGCTCGGCGCGTCGACGTTGCATACCGCCGCGCGGCCGCTGGCCAACGGCACGAGCCAGCCGGCCATCGAAAACGTCGTCGCCAACCTGCGCGAGGCCGGACGCGCGGTCGACCTCGACCTGGACGCGCTTGGCCGCGTGAGCGCGTATTTCAGTCGCCTGGCCGCCGCCGAAGGGCTCGCCGAGGGGGTGCCCCAGGAGTACGACGCGCGCTACTTCGGCCACCAGCTGCCGGGCGGCATGATCGGCACGATGCGCCGCCAGCTGCGCGAGCTGCGCCAGGAGCACCGGCTGCCCGAGGTGTTCGACGAGGTGGTGCGCGTGCGGGCCGAGCTCGGTTACCCGATCATGGTGACGCCGTTGTCGCAGATCGTGGGCACGGTGGCGGTGATGAACGTGCTCGGCGGCAAGCGCTACGACAAGCTGCCCGACGAAGCGGTGCGCTACGTGCTCGGCCGCTTCGGGACGCCGCCGATGCCGGTGGCCCCCGAGGTGCGTGAACGCGTGGCGCAGCTGCCGCGCGCGCGCGAGCTCGCGGCGCAGCCGCCGATGCCCGAGCTCTCCGAGCTGCGCCGCCGTGTCGGTGCCCACCTGTCGGACGAGGACTTCCTGCTTCGTGCGGTGATGCCACCCGACCAGGTGGATGCGATGCGCGCCGCCGGCCCTGCGCTCCGGCAGTACGACCCGGCCCTGTCGCCGATCATCGAGTTGGTCGCGGCCCTGGCCGAGCACCGCGACGTCACGCACGTGCGCGTCGTGAGGCCGGGCTTCAAGCTCGAGCTGCGCAGCGGGGCCGCGCGATGAGGGGACGCCTGCAGGGCGTCAAAGGATGGGTCTTCGACGTCGACGGCACGCTCGTGCTCGGCGACCAGCGCCTCTCGGGCTATCGAGCGCTACCGGGAGCGGTGGCGCTGATCGAGCTCCTGGAGCGGGCCGGCATCCCGTTCGTAGCGTTCACGAACGGCACGACCAAGTCGCCGCGGGACTACGCCGCCACGCTGGAGCGCATCGGCCTCACCGTCGGCGAGGCGCGGATGCTGACGCCGATCAGCGTCGCGATCGAGGTCTTCCGGCGCCGCAAGTTCCGCAAGGTGCTCGTGCTGGGCGTCGAGGGAGTTTGGCGGCCGCTCGCCGACGCGGGCTTCGAGGTCATCGTTTCGCCCGTGCGGGCCGACGATGCCGAGGTCGTGCTGGTCGGCTGGCACCCCGAATTCGGCCTGCAGGATCTGCAGGCGGCGAGTGCAGCGCTGTGGGGCGGCGCGGCGTTGTACGTCGTGTCGGTGGCGCCCTTCTTCGCAAGTGCCGGCGGGCGTGTGCTGGGCGTCTCCGGCGCCATCGTCGCGGCGTTGCGCAACATCACGGGCAAGCGCGCCACGGTCCTGGGCAAGCCCTCCGTGCAGGCCATGCGCTATGCGAGCCGGCGGCTGGGCGTGCCGGCCGCGCAGATCGCGGTGGTGGGGGACGACCCCGTGCTCGAGGTCGGCATGGCCCTGCGCGCCGGCGCCGTCGCCATCGGCGTACACACCGGTCTCAACGATGCGGCGGCCTTTGCCTCGCTCGCGCCCGAGAACAGGCCGCACCTGTCGCTCGCCGGCGTGCACGAACTGCTGCCGCTGCTGGAATCCGCCTCGTGATCGTCGAACCCGAAACCGTGATGCAGGCACCGTCGCCTGCACGGCGAGAGACGACCCGGTTGGTTCGTTCAAGATTCCCGGCGACTGGTGGCGCCGACTATCTTCGCAGCGCACCGAACACCTTGCTGATGATATCGCTGCCGGCGCCGACCGGATCCTGGCGGATCTTCTTTTCTTCCTGGGCGACCATGTAGAACAGACCGTCGAGCGTTTTCTGCGTCACGTAGTCATCGAGGTTCGCGTCCTGCTTCTTCACCAGGCCGAACCGTACGCCCTTCTCCGCGAACTGATTGTATTTCTCCGCGAGCTTCACCTTGGCGGTCGCCTGCTTCACGATCGGCAGGAACTTCGCACGCAGCGAATCGCTGGTCGTACGCTCGAAGTACTCGGTCGCCGAGGTCGGGCCGCCGGTGAGGATGCCTTTCGCATCCTGCACGGTCATCTTCTTCACCGCGCTGACGAACAGCGTCTTCGCCTGCGGAACGGCCGCCTCCGCGGCGCGATTCATGGTGAGCTCCAGCTCGTCGGCATACCTGCCGAGGCCGAAGCTGCGCATCAGGCTCTCATAACGCCTGATCGACTCCGGCAGCGGGATCTTGACCGCGGGATTGCCGAAAAAGCCGTCAGTCCTTCCGAGCGTGCTCACCGCGGCGCCGGTGCCCTTCTCGAGCGCCGCCTTGAGGCCCGCGACCGCGTCCTTGTTGGTGATCTGGCTGATCTGCGCCAGTGCGGCGCAGGCCCATGTCGCGAGAAAAATTGCAATGATTCGCCTCAGCACGGTTCCTCCCACTTTGCGTTGGTTTGATGCACGCGCCCGCCCGCCGATACGCCAGGCAGGTCGGCGGCCCGCTCCGTATCGCGTAGGCGCCGCGGCAGCCGTGACAGCATAGCCCGATACACCAGGCGTCATGGCAGGGACCCTCATCGAGCTTCCCGGGACGCTCCGCTCCCGACGTCCAGCCTGAGACGCGTGTCGACGGTGTCCCGCCCCGTTTCGCTGACCGCCTCTGGTTTGCCGGTATTGGGCATGCCGTGTTGATGTGGGTCAAGCCACGGATGACGGGTATGCCCCCTCAAGGGAGCGAGTTCGGCGCTCCATTCACTTGACGGGAACCTTGCGCGGGCAGTTGACGTTCATGCCGAAGCGGTCGCCGCGCTTGAGGGTTCCGGCAAAGTGTGGAAGGATGGGCGCATCGCGCCGGAGGTGGCATGAGCGCTCGCAACAAAATCTTGCGCCCGGCAGTGGCCTGCGTCCTGGTTGGAACGCTCGCCGCCTGGGTTCCGCTCGCAGCGCAGGCGCAATCCTGTCCGCCCGGCTATTACTACGCGAGCGACGGCTATTGCTACCCTGGGCCGCCGCCCAGCTACGCGCCGCCGGCGTATGACGCGGCGCCGCCAGTCTCGACACCCCCGGTCGTGACGGACGGTTTGATGATCGGTCTCGGCGTGCTCCTCGGCGGCATCCTGCTAAGCGGCCACGGCGACCATCGCGGCCGCCCGGAGGAACGCCGCCCGCCGCCCAGGCGCGGTCCGCCGGAGCGGCGGCGCTCATACGAACACGAGCGTCGCTGACCAGGCTCATGGAGATCAAGTCATGAAAATCCCGTCCTTCGCCGTGGGCATCTCTGCCGCGTTGCTGCTCGCCGTACCATCGGTCGCGCTCGCCCAAAGCGCGCCGCCGAGCACGCCCGCGCCGGCCAGGGCGGCGATCGCCAATCGCGTCGAGCAGCGCATCAAGAGTCTTCACGCGCAACTCATGATCACGTCCTCCGAGGCGCCGCAATGGGCCGCGGTGGCCCAGGCGATGCGTGACGACGCAGAGACCGTCGGCGCGCTGATACGGCAGCGAAGGGAGAAGGCGGAAACGATGAACGCGGTGGACGATCTGCGCGCCTACCAGGCGATCGCCGAAGCCCACGCCGCCGGCGTAGCCAACCTGGTTTCGGCGTTCGAGGCGCTGTACGCCGTCATGCCGCCCAGGCAGCAGAAGAACGCCGACGAGGTGTTCGCGAAAGCGATGCACCGGCGGGCGGCGAAGAAATAGGCGGACTAGGGCGGCGACCCCGTGGCGTGACCAGGTTGCCGCGGGTCACCCAATATCGATTTCATCCCGGTGGCCGAACGCGATCGAATTGTCGATGAAGTAGACGCGCTCAGGAGCAATTGCGTACCAGCTTACCTTGGCCATGGCCTTGACGATCGCTGAAGGGGCGTCGGCCAAGGCGCCGATGAGCGGAAATTTCGCTCCGTACAGGCCTCGAATCCGTTCTTCTTGATCGCCTGACAATCGGGTGGCGACGCCTTCCATCTGTACCCCCTTGATCGTCTTCCAATCGGAGTAATCCTCCTGGATCGTTGCCGAAACGCGCGGGCTTATTGCGATGTTGCGGCAATGCCTGCTCGTCGGAGCGGAGAGAAAATAAACGGTGCGGCCCTCATGGACGTAGAACACCGCCGCCGCCCAGGGGCCCTCATCGCCGCTGGTGGCCAGGGTCATGACATGGTGATCGCCGAGGTAAGCCTGCACCCGCTGGCGCAGGGCGCCGCCGTTCACGGCTGATCAACCAAAGGCCTCGCAGACGGCGCCACCGCCATATCCGGTTTGTTGTCGCCGCTCTCGTGCAGGCATTTCAGGCGGTAGGCAAGCTGGGGCCGGGTCAGGCCGAGCATCCGGGCCGCCGAGGAAAGGTTGCCGCAGGCCTTGTTCACCGCGGTTTCAACCAGCATGGCCTCGACCTGATCCAGGGTCATTACACCGTTGAAAACGGACTCGCATAGCGCGTCGCCCGCATCCCAGGAGTTCAGGGCGAGATCGCCGTTGACGTTCAGCCCGAACTCGCGGGCCCGATTGTCTGCACAGGAGGAGAACAGGTGGTCCACCTCGATCCTGGTCCCGCTCGGCGCCAGGATCACGCCGCGCTCGACCATGTTCTGCAGCTCGCGAATGTTTCCCGGCCAACCGTAGGTCAGCAGAGCGCGCTTCGCCTTGTCGGTGAAGCCGCGCAGCTTCTTTCCGTGGATGGCGGAGAACTTCTCCAGAAAACGCTTGGCGAGGATTGAGATGTCTTCCTTGCGCTCCCTGAGCGGCGGAATGTCGATCTGATAGGCGTTGAGCCGGTAGTACAGGTCGGAACGAAATTTCCCTTCTTTGACCAGTTGGCGCAGGTCGCGATTCGCCGCCGCGATCAACCGGGCGTTGGTCCTGCGCGTCTTCTGATCGCCCAGCCGTTCCAACTCCCCGTCCTGAAGCACGCGCAGCAGCTTGCTCTGCGCCGAAAGAGGCAGGTCGCCGATCTCGTCGAGAAACAGCGTCCCGCCGTCGGCGCGCTCGAAACGCCCCGGACGCGAGACGAGGGCACCGGTAAAGGCGCCTCTCTCCACCCCGAACAGCTCCGACTCGACCAGCTCTTGCGGAATGGCGGCGCAGTTGACGGCGACGAACTGCTCGCTGCGTCGCGGTCCCATTTCGTGCAGCGCGCGAGCGAACAGCTCCTTGCCCACCCCGGTCTCGCCGAGCAGCAACACGGCAATCCGGTTGCTCGCCGCCGGTCTGAGCAGGTCGTACGCGGCCCGGAATCCGGGCGATTTACCGACCATGTCGATGGGCAACTTCTCCTTCTCCCCGATGGTCGAGCGCAACTGCACCACCTGGGTCTGCAGATCGAAGAGCTGGTCCGCGATCGACTCGGGATTGAAGAAGCGCATGTGATCGGCGGCGTCTTCCCATTCCTCGACGGGTTTGCCGACGATGCGGCAGTTGTCGTGGCCGGCGCCGCTGCACTCGACTTCCTTGTACAGGATCGGCCGCCCCATGAACGCCGAGGTGTAGCCGCAGGCGTAGCCGATCTGGGTCCAGCATACCGGCTCCGAGTGAATGCCGAAGTAATGGCGGTGGGACTGCCCCTCCCAGGAGTTCTCCCACAGGAACTCGCCGTAGAACTTCCCCTTGACGCGGTCCAGCTCGAGCTTGATCGGCGTGACCCGGACGATGCCCTCCAGCGTATGCAGCTGCGGTCCGGTCATGAAGGCTTCGACGTCGTCGGCGCTCTGCGCGCGGGTGCGGGCGAGCTCCGCGTCGCGCACGCCGGAGGCGTAGCCCATCCTGGTGAGCAGCCCGCGCGCCCGGTCCATGCCGAGCGTGTCGATCAGCTCCTTGCGTAGCGACGCCTGTGCCTCGGCATGCACGAGGAGCATGCGGTGCTCGTGCAACCAGATCTGCCCGGTCTCGGCGCAGAAGTGAACGCGCGCGCGGAGGTCGTCGCTGGTCGCGAGCCGGACGCTGCGAAGCTTGCTCATCTGGCGATCCTCCTCCAACCGACATTTGTAGGGACGACAACGGAGAGCCGGTTTGATCGAGATCAAGGAAGCGCGATCGGGTTTCTGTCGCGAACCTGAGATCCGTTGACGAGCACGCATTGCTCAAATGGTGAAGCCGCTCCGCCCGGGCGCTCAATGATTGACGAAATGATGAACGGTCGACCGCATCGCATGCGGTCTCCAGCGCGCGGAACGCAACGATTCCGAGGCGACTTTGCTGCAGCTGCGCGCATCGCCGGATCGCGGCAATTTGCCTGATCCTTCGAAGATCGCGGCGCGCGGTTCAGGGGCGCTTTTGCTGCTGCGCGCAAACAGGCCGTGGCATGCGCTTTGCGGTCCTTGGGCCACTACGGCGGCCGCATGGAGCGTCCGGCCTGGCCCCGAGGCATCCACGACTCAGGAGAGCAGCAAATGAAATTCCCGGTTCCGCACGACATCAAGGCCAAAGCGATTCCCGGCACCGAAGGCTGGGAGCGGATGTATCCGTACCAGTACCAGTTCGTGACCGACGATCCAGTACGCAACCAGTACGAGAAGGACACGTTCTGGTTCTACGACGGCTTGCACTACCCCGAGCCGCTCTATCCGTTCGACACCATCTGGGACGAAGCCTGGTTCCTGGCTCTGTCGCAGTTCAACAACCGGATCTTCATGGTCCCTCCGGTGCGCGGCGTCGACCACCGCATCATCAACGGCTACGTCTACATCTCGCCGGTGCCGGTCAAGGACCCCGAGGAGATCGGCCGGCGCGTGCCGAACTTCATGGAGCGCGCCGGCTACTACTACAAGAACTGGGACGCGCTCGAGGCCAAGTGGAAAGTGAAGATGGAAGCCACCATCCGCGAGCTGGAGGCGGTCAAGATCCCGCGCCTGCAGGACATGGAGGACATGAGCGTGGTGACCGACGCGATGGGCGAATCGCACGGCTACCACCTGCTGAAGAACTACGATGACCTGATCAACCTGGGCATCAAGTGCTGGCAGTACCACTTCGAGTTCCTCAATCTGGGATACGCCGCCTACGTCTTCTTCCTCGACTTCGTGCAGAAGCTGTTTCCCAGCATTCCGGCGCAGCGCGTGACGCAGATGATCTCGGGCATCGACGTGATCATGTATCAGCCCGACGAGGAGCTGAAAAAGCTGGCCAGAATGGCGGTCGCACTGGGCGTCGACTCGGTGGTCACCTTCAGCCAGGAATGGACCGAGGTCGAAGCGGCGCTGAAGAAACTGCCCAAGGGCGTGGAGTGGCTGCGCTCGCTCGACCTGGCGCGCGAGCCTTGGTTCAACATCTCCTGCGGCACCGGCTGGTTCCACCACGACCGGTCGTGGAACGACCAGATGAACGTGCCGCTCTCCGGCATCGCCACCTATATCGGTAAGATCAAGCAAGGCGTTTCGATCGAACGGCCCACCGCAAAGGTGCGCGCCGAGCGCGACCGCATCACCGCGGAATATCGTGCCCTGATCGAGAAGGAAGAGGACCGCAAGCAGTTCGACGAATTGCTGGGCTGCGCCAAGACGGTATTCCCATATGTCGAGAATCACCTGTTCTACGTCGAGCACTGGTTCCACTCGGTGTTCTGGAACAAGATGCGCGAGGTCGCGGCGATCATGAAGGAGCACGGCGTGATCGAGGACGTCGAGGACGTCTGGCTGCTGCGCCGCGACGAGATCAAGTCGGCGCTGTGGGACATCGTCACGGCGTGGGCAACCGGGGTCACGCCGCGCGGAACCAAGACCTGGCCGAAGGAAATCGTCTGGCGCAAGGGGGTGATGCAGAAGTTCAGGGAATGGAGCGCGCCGCCCGCGATCGGCACCGCGCCGGAGCTCATCCAGGAGCCGTTCACCATCGTGCTGTGGGGCGTGACCAACAAGTCGCTGGCCGACTGGGCGTCGGTACAGGAGGTCAAGGATCCGGACAGCATCACCGAGCTGAAGGGCTTTGCCGGCAGCCCCGGCATCATCGAAGGCAAGGCGCGCGTGTGCCGCACGGTGGGTGAGGTCGGGCAATTGCTGCAAGGGGAGATTCTCGTTGCGCCGACCACCTCGCCGTCGTGGGCGCCGGCGTTCGCCAAGATCGGGGCCTGCATCACCGACGTCGGCGGGGTGATGAGCCATGCGGCGATCGTCTGCCGCGAGTACGGCATGCCGGCCGTGGTCGGCACCGGGCACGCGACCAAGATCATCAAGACCGGCATGAGGCTCCGCGTCGACGGCTCGACCGGCGCAGTCACCATCGCGCGCTGAGGATCGGTGGTGGGCAGCGTGCCAGGGGCAGATGCCATCGCCAGGACGTCGGTGGAGCGCTTGCAGGCTGGCGCGCCGGTGGTCTGCTGGTTCGAGGAGTGCCGCAGGGACTCGGTGCCCCTGGTCGGGGGCAAGTGCTCCTCGCTCGGTGAGTTGATCAACGCCGGGGTGCGCGTGCCCCCCGGCTTTGCCCTCACCACCGAAGGTTACCGGCGCTTCATGGCGGAGACGGGGATGGACCGCACCGTGCGCTCCCTGCTGGCCCGCGTCGACGTCCAGGAACTCGACGCGCTGGAGCAGGCGAGCGCGCAGATCCGCGCCGCGATCGAGGCGCAGCCGTTTTCCGTGGAAATCGAGGACCTGGTCGCGGAGTGCTACCGCAAGCTGGCGGTGCGCTGCTGTGTGCCGGCGTTGCCGGTCGCCGTACGCTCGAGTGCCACCGCGGAAGATCTGCCCGGAGCCAGCTTCGCCGGCCAGCAGGACACGTATCTGTGGATTCGCGGCGTGGATGACGTGCTCAGCCACATGCGGCGCTGCATTTCAAGCTTGTACACCGGCCGCGCCATCGCGTACCGCGCCAACCGGGGCTTTGGCGACGCTCAGGTCGCGATCAGCGTGGGCGTGCAGAAGATGGCCAATTCATTCACCGCCGGGGTGATGTTCACGCTTCATCCCGCCAACGGCGATCGCTCGGTGATCGTGATCGACTCCAATTTCGGCTTCGGCGAATCGGTCGTCTCGGGCGAAGTGACGCCGGACCATTTCGTCGTCAACAAGATCACGCTCGACATCATCGACCGCACGATCTCGCAGAAGCAGGTCTGCTACACGGTCGATCCGCTGACGCAGAAGTCGCGCGCCATGGAGGTGCCGTTCGAGCGGCAGCGGGTGCAGTCGCTGATCGACGACGAGATCACGGAGCTGGCCTGGATGGGCAAGCAGATCGAGAAGCACTACGGCTGCCCGATGGACATCGAATGGGCGGTGGACAAGGACCTGCCGTCGGGCGGCAATATTTTCATCTTGCAGGCGCGTCCGGAAACGGTGTGGAGCCGCAAGAGCCGGTCCGCCGCGTCCGATTCCGCCGGCTCGGCGATCGATTACATCCTGTCCGGCATGCTGGCCGGCAAGAAGGTGAGTTAGGAACGCATTTCACCCACAACCTCGGACTCGATACGGAGCAATCATGAACGTACGCACGGAAGTAAGGCCCATCGACGACTTGCGCAGCTACATCGCCGCCGTGGAGGCGCACGGGCAGTTACATCGCGTCAGGGCCGAGGTCGACTGGAAGTTCGAGCTGTGCCACATCTCGAAGGTGAACGAAGAGCAAAAGGGACCGGCGCTGCTCTACGAGAACGTGAAGGGATACGACATCCCGGTGTTCACCAGCGCCTTCACCACGCCGCAGCGGCTCGCGATCGCGCTGGAGCAGGATCCGTCCTTGTCGATGTGCCAACTGTCCAAGAAGTGGATGGAGCTCACCACCAAGAAGATGGTCAAGCCGGAGTTCGTCGACGATCCGCAGGTGAAGGAGAACATCATCGAGGGCGATGCCGTCGATATCGAGATGTTCCCTTCGCCCTGGTTCTATCCCGACGATGGCGGCCGCTTCTTCGTCACTTCCGGCTTTCTGGTGACCAAGGATCCCGACACCGGCTGGACCAATCTGGGCACCTATCGCGCCCAGGTGCTGGGCAAGAACATCCTCGGCTCGCAGATCATCAAGGGCAAGCATGGCGACATGCACATGAAGAAATACAAGGAGCGGGGCGAGCTGATGCCCGCGGCCTACGTGGTAGGCACCGACCCGGTGCTGTTCCTGGCCAGCTCGACGCTGGTCAGCTCGCAGGTCGACGAGTACGACGTGGCCGGCTCGCTGCGCGGCAAGCCGGTCAAGGTGTTCAAGTCGGACCTCACCGGGCTGACCCTGCCGGCCACAGCCGAGATCATCGCGGAAGGCTGGATCGACCCGAACGAGGTGATGGAGGAGGGTCCGTTCGGCGAGTACACCGGTTACTACTCCGGCAACAAGGGAAAGGACTACCCGAAGCCGGTTCTGCGCATCAAGCGCATCCTCCACCGCAACAAGCCGGTCATGTGGGCGACTACCGTGGGCAAGCCGATCAACGACATCCACATGATCCAGTCTCTGAACCGTACCGCAGCCCTCTGGTATGACCTCGAAACCATGAAGGTGCCGGGTATCCAGAGCGTTTATTTCCCGCCCGAGGCCACCGGCCGGTTCTGGGTCGTGGTGTCGGTCAAGCAGATGTATCCGGGCCACTCCAATCACGTCGGCAACGCGGTGATCGGCTCGACCACCGGGCACTACGGCGTCAAGGGGGTGATCGTGGTCGACCACGATATCGAGGCCGATGACTGGGACCGCGTCTGGTGGGCGCTCGCCACCCGCTTCGACCCCAAGCGCTCGGCCCAGATCATCGACCGCGGCCGCTCGACGCCGCTCGATCCGGGGCTGCCGATCGACGCCCGCAACATCACCAGCCGGATCATCCTCGACGCCTGCACCCCGTTCGAGTGGGAGAACAAACCCAGCGAGATCTTCATGGATCGCGCGGTGCTGCAGAAGGTGTCCGATCGCTGGAAGGAATACGGCTTCAAGGGAGCCAGCCCGGTGGCCGGCATGATCAACCGCCTGACGCGTCCCGAGGTGAAAAAGGCCAAGGGCGGCAAGTAATACGACGAGCCCGGAGTGCAGCCAGAGGAGATCGGCACAAGATGACCGCCAAGAAGGGCATCGTCATCGTCTGCAACCTGGACACCCGCGGTGAGGACATCGTCTTCGTCAAGAAACTGATCCAGGACCGCGGCCACGAAGCGATCCTGCTCGACTTCAGCATGGAGGAGCCGCCGCCCTTTGCCGGCGACATCCGCACCGAGGAGGTGGCGGCGCGTGGCGGCCTGCCGATCGAGGCGGTGCGGGAGAAATATCGCTCCGACCGGGATGCCGCCACCAATAACCAGATCCGCGGCGCGGCGGCGATCATGGGCGACCTGCTGCGGCAGAGACGCGTGCACGGCATCATCGGCATCGGCGGCGGCACGGCGACGCTGGTCGCCACTTCGATCATGAAACAGCTGCCGTTCGGCATGCCGAAGCTGATGGCCTCGCCGATGGCGGCGCACCCAGCTTACATCGACAAATATGTCGGCACGCACGACATCACGATGCACCACACGGTGCTCGACATCGTGAAGATGAACCCGCTGCTGAAAGCGCAGATCGTCAACGCGGTCGGCGCCATCTGCGGCATGGTCGAAATGACGCAGGGCACCGATATCCGGTTCGACAAGCCCTGCGTCGCGATTTCCTCCTTCGGCTTCGGCGAAATGGCGGTGCAGGCGGCGCTCGGCATGCTCGAGCAGGCGGGCTTCACGCCGATCGTCTGTCACGCACAGGGCAAGGGCGACAAGGCGATGGAGGAGATGATCCGCGACGGTGCGTTTCACGGCGTGCTGGACATCTGCATCGGCGGGGTGATGGAGCACCTGTACCAAGGCAACCGCGATCCGGGATCGGACCGGCTGATGGCCGCCGTCGAGACCGGCGTCCCGACGGTACTCGCGCCCTGCGGGCTCGACATCCTGTCGTACGGGGGCCGGCCGGACATGCTGGAGAAGACCAGGGACCGGCCGCAGTTCGTGCAGGACGCATTGCGCGTTCAGGTGCGCACCACGGCCGACGAGTTGCGCCGGGCCGCAGAGGTCATCGCCGAGCGTCTCAATCGTGCCAGGGGGCCGTGGAGCTTTCTGATTCCGCGCAAGGGCTGGTCGTCGCTCGACAAGGAGGGCCGGCCAATGTACGACCCTGCCGCGGACGCCGCCTTCGTGGCGCGACTCAAGGAGAGGCTCGCCGACTGCGCGCGGGTGAAGGAGGTGGACCTGCACCTGTACACGCCGGAATTTGCGCGCGCCGCGGTCGACGAATTCGTGCGCCTGTTCGAAACCTCCAAGGCGCTGGGGCAGGCCGCGGCGGGGGCGGCGAAATGATCCGCCGCTCGCCGCGGATCGCATCCGAGGAGCAGCGACGATGATGGTGCGCAACTGGATGCAGGCCAACCCCATGACGATCCCGAGCGACATGCTGGTTTCGGAAGCGAAGCGCCTGCTGAGCGAGAACAACCTGCATGCGCTGCCGGTTGTCGATGGCGGCCGGCTGCGCGGCCTGGTGACGCGCGCCAACCTGCTGCGCACCGGGCACTTCGTCTTGCGCACTCAGAACCCGACCGAGCTGGACTATTTCGCCACGCGCCTCAAGGTCAAGGACATCATGGTGCGCAATCCCGCCACGGTGCGGGCGACCGACACCATGGAGCACTGCCTGCTCAAGGGACAGGAACTCGGCGTAGCGCAGTTCCCGGTAGTGGACGGCGACCAGGTGGTCGGCGTCATTTCCGCCAACGAGATCTTTCAGCTGGCGGCGCAATGCCTGGGTGCGTGGGAGCGGCGCAGCGGCGTGACGCTGGCGCCGGTCAGGCTGGGCCCCGGAGTGCTGGGTCGCATTGCCGATGTGGTCGAAGCGGCGGGTGCAGTGCTCCAGGCCCTGTATCCGGTCGGGCGACACGACGGAAGGGCCGGCACCGGCTACCCGGACAAGAAGATCATCATCCGCTTCCACGCCAGCGACGTGCGCGGCGTCGTGTCGGCCCTGAACGCGGCGGGGTTCGAGGTCATCGAGTCGGTCGAGATGCAGAGCCCGGCGCTGGCGGCCTGAGCAAAGGCGCGGGACACAATGGACCAAAGGAGCGCGAACATGGGCTTGCCGCTGGTGGTTGCGATTACCGGTGCAACGGGCGTCATTTACGGCGTGGAAATGCTGCGCGTACTCAAGGGGCTGGGGCAACCGACCCACCTCATCCTGAGCGAAGCCGCGGGCATGAACATGGCGATCGAGACCGATTACCAGCTCGAAGAGGTGCGGGCGCTGGCCGACGTGGTCTACCCCAACAAGGACGTCGGGGCGGCGGTGGCAAGCGGCTCGTTCCGCACTCGGGGCATGATCGTCGCGCCGTGCACGGTGAAAACACTCTCCGCGATCGCCAACTCGTTCACCTACAACCTGATCGTGCGGGCCGCCGACGTGACGCTCAAGGAGCGGCGGCCGCTGGTGCTCATGGTGCGCGAAACGCCGCTGCACAAGGGCCACCTCGACCTCATGTCGCGCGCGGCCGATTGCGGCGCCGTGATCCTGCCGCCGATGCCGGCCTTCTATCACAAGCCGGCGTCGATCATGGACCTGGTGCATCAGAGCATCGGCAAGGCGCTCGACCAGGTCGGCATCGAGCACCAGTTGTTCAAGCGCTGGAACGGGCACGACCGCGAGGCGCCGCCCAAGGAGTCGCTGCGCGTCGCAAAATGAGCCTGCGGCGGGTTGCATGCGAACCGGCGTCCGGAGCGCGGGGGCCGGTGCCGATCACCCCGGAGGACGCCGTGATCTACGCCATCGGCGACATTCATGGCAGCAGTGACCTGTTGCGGAAGATCATCGAAGGCATACGGATCGACAGCCGGGGGCGCGGGGCGGGCCGACGCGTCGCCGTGTTCCTGGGCGACTACGTCAATCGCGGCAGCGATAGCCGCGCCGTTGTCGAGTTGGCTCTGGACCCCGGGCTGCCGGGCTTCGAAATTGTCACGCTGAAAGGCAACAACGAGGATCTGCTGCTGCGCTTTCTCGATGGAAATCTGTCCGTCGGGGCTCACTGGCTCGACTACGGCGGTGTCGAGACGATGTCCCACTACGGCATGGCCATTGCCAACCCGCACAGGCGGGAGCCGGCCGAGCTCGAAGCCCTGCGCTGGCAGTCCGAGAGCATGCCCGACTACGGCGTGAGCACCGTGGAGCCGCAGGGGCCGGATCGAGCCGCCCTCGAGCAGCTGCGCAGAAGCTTCGCGGCGGTATTGCCGCGGCGTCATCTCGAATTCTTCCGCTCCCTGCGGGTTGCCCATCGGGAGGGCGACTACTACTTCGTGCACGCCGGAATCCGGCCCGGCGTGCCGCTCGAGGGTCAGACGGACCTGGATCGCATGTGGATCAGGCAGAGCTTTCTCGATTCGGACGCGGACCACGGCGCGGTCGTCGTGCACGGCCACAGCATCGCGCCTGCACCCGAGGTCAGGCACAACCGCATCGGCATCGATACCGGGGCCTACCGCAGCGGCGTACTCACCTGCCTGGTTCTGGACGGCGCCGAGCGCGCCTTTCTGCAGACTTGAGAGCGAAGCGTGCGTCGCGGATCCCGCCCGCTGCGGCGCTTCTCGGCCGGCTACCAGCGCCGGCGCTCGAGCGGTACCACGGCCAGGCGCCTGCGGCGGCGGTCCAGCCACCAGGCGAGCATCGGGAGCAGCGCGAAGCCGCCCGGCATCACGATGACCACCAGGTAAGGCGACAGGTGCCCGAGCCGGCGCAGCTGCACGCGCAGCTCGGCGAGCTCGGCATGGGTCCAGCGCTGGCCGTTGCGCCGCTTCATGAGCAGCGGCATCAATCCCTTGATCTGGGTGAACTCGGCAAGCATCACGCGACGCTCGCGGTCGGCGAGCGCGAACGCGTTGCGCAGCGGATTGCCGAAGTGGCGTTGCATGACTAGGTCTCGCGCCGGGCAGCCGCGGCGGCCAGGAATGCCGGCGCCAGGCGCCGTACCCACAGACGCGCGCCGCGGTACGCCTGCCACAACGACCAGCCGCCCGCGAGCCACTTGAGCGCGGTCTTCGGACGCAGGGCGACCAGGACGGCGATGCCGGCGGCGACCCACAGCGGCCGCTGCTTCGCCCCGGCGACGAGCCGCATGCCCTTCTCCAGCCAGCCGGTGGCGGCCTCGGCGCGCGCCACGTAGCCGGCGAGCGCCTCGCGCTCGGCGCTTGCGCGCCCGAGCAGCCGCACGCGCTGCTCCCGCAGCGCGATCAGGCGCTCACGCATGGGGCTCTCCCGCCGCGGTCGCCGATGGCGGGCGCTCGATGCGCTCGCGGTCCTTGGCCAGCTCGGCGAGGGTGGCGGCGAGGAACCTGGGCCGGTCGCGCAGCCGCGTGCGCGCCATCGCCAGGCCGAGCACGCCCGCGCCGGCGAACAGCGCGGTGAGCAGGGCGGCTACGAGCACGCGGTGCTGGTCCCAGAATACGAGCACGATCAGGGCCGCGGCAAGCACCAGCGCCATGCCGAGGAAGAAAAGCGCGAGCAGCGTCCAGATCGCGATCTCGAACCAGCGCAGCGCCTGCTCTTCGAGCTCGTTGCCCGCCAGGCGCGCGCGCGTCTCGGCGAACGCGAGGAGCGTTCGGGCCAGTTTTCTGATCGAGCCCAGCATGTCGGATGCGGATCGCGGCCGGCGCCGCCCGCCTAGCGGCGGCTGATCAGCGCGCCGAGCAGGAAGCCGATCCCGGCGGCGATGCCGACCGCCGGCCACGGGTGCTCGCGCACGTATTCGTCGGTGGCCTGCGCCGCCTGCCTGGTGTGGTCCACGAGCGCGCGCTCGGCCTCGCCCAACTTCACTTTGGCGGCGGTGAGCGAGACCTGCATGCGCTCGCGCGCGGCAGCGACTTTCTCGCCGGCCTGGCTGGCGGTGGCGCGCAGCAGCTCTTCGGTGTCGCCGATCAGCACTTTCAGATCGGCGACGAGTTTCTCTTTCGACACGTCCGTGGCCATGGGCTTGCTCTTCGCGTGGGTGGTGGGGGTGCTCTGGGGGGCGGCCGGCATCGCTGCGCCGCGTGCGATGAGGCTACCGAGTTTTCCGGGGGCAGGCAACACCGGCGGCGTATTCGGGCGCGGCGGTTACAATCGGCACGCCCATCCACCCGCCCGCCGCATGCCGCTCTCGACCTACGCCGCGGTCTTTCGCAACCGCAAGATCCTGGTGCTGCTGCTGCTTGGCTTTTCGTCCGGTCTGCCGCTCGCGCTGACCGGGGGCACGCTGCAGGCCTGGCTGACGGTCAAGGGGCTCGATATCACGACCATCGGCCTGTTCGCGCTGGTCGGGCAGCCCTACACCTACAAGTTCCTATGGGCGCCGCTCATGGACCGCTTCAGCCTGCCGTTCCTCGGACGGCGGCGCGGCTGGCTGGTGCTGACCCAGCTCGCGCTGCTCGGCGCGCTCGCCTGGATGGGAACGATTTCGCCGCAGCAGACGCCGTGGCTGCTGGCCGGCCTGGCGCTCGCGGTAGCGTTCCTCTCGTCCTCGCAGGACATCGTGGTGGATGCCTATCGCACCGACATCCTGGGCGCCGAGGAGCGCGGCGCGGGCGCGGCGGTGTTCGTGTTCGGCTACCGCATCGCGATGCTCGTCTCGGGCGGGCTCGCGCTGATCCTTGCCGCCGGTCCGCTCGGCTGGACCGGCACCTACTGGCTGATGGCGGCTCTGATGCTGGTCGGCAGCGCCGCGGTGCTGCTCGGCGAGGAGCCCGAGGCGCCCGCGCGTGCGCCGCACACGCTGCGCGATTCGGTGCGCGACCCGCTGCTGGAGTTCTTCTCGCGCGACGGCGCATGGCTGCTGCTCGCGCTGATCGTGCTCTACAAGCTCGGCGACGCCTTCGCCGGCACCCTGTCGACCGCGTTCCTGTTGCGCGGCCCGCACTTCACGCTCGAGGAGGTCGGGCTGGTGAACAAGTGGCTGGGCGTTGTTGCCACCATCGTCGGCGCCCTGGCGGGGGGCGCGCTGATGGCGCGCCTGCGCCTGTACCGCTCGCTGCTGCTGTTCGGCGTGCTGCAGGGCGTGACCAACCTCGGCTACATGGCGCTCGCGCTCGCCGGCAAGAGCTACGTGCTGATGATTTTCGCGGTGGCGACCGAGAATCTGGCGAGCGGGATGGGTACCGCGGCCTTCGTGGCGCTGCTCATGGCGATGTGCGAGCGGCGCCATTCGGCGACCCAGTACGCTCTGCTCTCGGCCCTGGCCGCCCTGGGGCGCGTGTACGTCGGACCGGCGGCGGGCGAGATGGCCAAGGTCTTCGGCTGGCCGGAGTTCTTCTTCATCACTTTCCTGCTCTCGCTCCCCGGCCTCGCGATGCTGGTGTGGCAGAAGCAGCGCATCGTCGCCATCGACACCGCGCCGCGGGAGTAGGGTGGCGCGGGGCTCTGGCGCCGGCTTCGGCGCTGGCATACAGTACGCGCGGGCTTGGCGCAGGAACAGCCACCATCGGCTTTCCGACGTACAACACGAATCGGCCGGCCGTCCATTCCGGGCAAATCTGAAAAAAAGGATGTCATGAGAAGAAGAGTTTTCACCGGCCTGGCGCTTGCGGCCGCCTTGGCGGTCGGGCAACCGGCGATCGCGCCGCCGGCCTGCGCCAAGGAGGTAAAGCCGCTGCGGGTGGTCTACGACACCATCGTGACCGGTCTCGCGTACACGGAGTCGGTCGCCTACGACCCGCATGCCAAGGTGCTGTACGCGAGCCAGTTCGGCTCGGTGCTCCAGCCGGCGCTGAAGGGCGGCAAGGGCAAGATCGCCAAGCTGTCGCTCGACGGCAAGATTCTCGAGGACCAGTTCCTGCCCGCGCACGGCGAGATCATGAACAAACCCAAGGGTATCTGGGTGCGCGGCGGGCGGCTGTGGGTCACCGACATCGACGGGGTCTGGGAGTTCGACCTCAAGACCCGCAAGAGCCGCAAGCTCATGCTGCCCGGCGCGCAATTCGCCAACGACCCGACCGTCCAGGGCAACGCGCTGTACGTAAGCGACAACCGCACCGACAAGTTGTTTCGCGTCGCGCCGGCCGACTTCCTGAACATGAAGGGCGAGCCGAAGGTCACGGTGGTGTTCTCGGGAAAATCGATCAACCCGAACGGCCTCTACCCGGGGCCGAACGGCTCGCTGCTGATGGTCGGGTTCGCCTCGCCGAAGGAGCCGCGCGGCATCTACCAGATGAGCCGTGAGGGCAAGCTCAGGGAGCTGACCGGGAACATCGGAATGCTGGACGGCCTGTACCGGATGCGCGACGGCAGCCTGATCGCCACCGACTGGGTCTCGGGCACCGTGTTCCACTGGAGCCCCAAGGGCGGGCAGCAGACCATCGCCTCGGGATTCAAGGGACCGGCGGACCTGTGCGTGGTGCCCGAGAAGGACGGGCTGCTGCTCGTGCAGCCCGACCTGGCGGCGAACCAGCTGCGCTTCATCAAGCTGGCGCAGTGAGCATGGCGGAGCGGCGCCTCGCGCGCCGCTCCGATTCCGTGTGACAGGCTACGGTGATTTGCGCTTGCGCGCCGGCGCGGCATGCGCCTTGCCTTGCGCGCTCAGGTGCCCGAGCAGCGCATCGATCCCCAGGAAATAGGAGCGGATGCCGAAGCCGGCGACCATCCCCACCGCCGTCTCGGCCAGGATCGAGTGCAGCCCGCGCTTCTCGACGTTGGTCATGTGCACCTCGACATAGGGGAACGGGACCGCGCGCAGGCAGTCGCGCAGCGCGTAGCCGGCGAACAGGAACGCGGCCGGGTTCATCACCAGCCCGTCCAGCTTCTCGTCGACCGCACGGTAGAGCCGCTCGATCGCCTCGCTCTCGCTGTGGGTGTAGAAGATGTCGAGCCGGTACTTGTTGGCGCGCGCGTGCTCGCGCAGCATGGCATCGAGCTCGGCAGCGGTCGTCCTGCCGTAGAGCTCGGGCTGGCGCCGGCCGAGGTAGCTCATGTTCGGGCCTTGGATGAGGAGGATCTTGGGCATGGGCGTCTCGCGCGGAAAACGAAAACCGTGCGAGTATCGCAGCAACCGATTCCTGGAGGTGAACCGCTCATGCTGGCCGCGCAACTTTCCGCCTTCGGGCGACCCGAAGAGGTGATCGAGCTGGTGGAACAGCCGGATCCCGGCGAGCCGGGTCCCGGCGAGGCGATCGTCGACGCCGAGCTGTTCCCGATCAATCCGGCCGACGTGCTCAACCTGGAGGGCGGCTACGGCGCCACACCGCCCAGGCTGCCGATGACCCCGGGGGCCGAAGGCGTGGGCCGCGTCGCGAAGCTCGGCGCCGGCGTGACGCATCTGAAGGTCGGCGACCGGGTGTTGCTGCCGGGGCCGGGCACCTGGCGCGAGCGCGTCAAGGCGCCGGCGAAAGCGCTGTTCGCGCTGCCGCCGAACGTGGACCCGCGGCAGCTCGCCATGCTGCGCGTCAATCCGCCGACCGCCTATCTGATGCTGCACGACTTCGTCGCACCGCGCCCGGGGCAGTGGGTAATCCAGAACGCCGCCAACTCGGGCGTCGGGCATTGCCTGATCCGCCTCGCACGCGAGGCGGGCGTGAAAACGGTGAACGTGGTGCGCCGCGCCGAGCTGATCGAGCCGCTGCGCGCATTCGGCGCCGACGTGGCGCTGGCTGACGGTCCGGACCTCGACGCGCGCGTACGCGCAGCGATCGGCGACGGCGCGCTGCCGCTCGCCATCGACGCCGTCGGCGGCAGCGGGACGCAGCGCCTCGCGCGCTGCGTGGCCGACGGGGGAACGGTGGTGAACTACGGCCTGCTGAGCGGCGAGCCGTGCCGGGTGGACGGGCGCGAGACCGTGTTCCGCGACGTGAGCTTGCGCGGCTTCTGGCTGCGGCGCTGGTTCATGCAGACGCCGCTCGAGCGCATCGCCGCACTGTACGGGGAGCTGGCGGCGAAACTCGCCGGCGGCACGCTCGCGGTCGAGGTCGAGGCGGTGTATCCGATCCGCAGGATCAAGGAGGCGGTGGCGCACGCCGCGCGCGGCGGACGCTCGGGGAAGATCCTGGTGTCGTTCAAGGAGGCGTAGCGCGGGCGCGGTTTGACCCACGTCAAGCCCGGGCTCCCGGGCGGTGCGAGATTGGTGGACGGCACATCGCACGAGGAGGCGGCCATGGTTCGAATTCTCGCCCTAGCATTGTTGGCCATCAGCGGGCTTGCGGTGGCTGCGCCGGCGCCGAAGACCGAGCGCGGCCCGATCGTGCGCGAGGCGGGCGCCGATCGTTTCGTCGCCGGCGGCGGCGCCCTCGTCAGCACGCCGGTGGCGGGCGACCTGTACGCCGCGGCCGGGGACCTCGACGTCGGCGCGCAGGTCGGCGGCGACTTGGTGGCTGCGGGCGGACGCGTCCGCATCGACGGCAACGCCGGGCAGAACGTGTATGCGCTCGGCGGGCACGTCGCGCTCGACGGTGCCGTGACGCACAACGCGCGCATGGCCGGCGGCAGCGTGGAGATCGGATCGAGCGCGCACGTCTCGGGCGGGGCTTCCGTTGCGGGCGGCGACGTCAACGTGCTCGGCGCGGTGGACGGTTATCTGCAGGCCGCGGGCGGACGCGTGTACATCGACGGCACGGTGGGCGGCGACGTCGACGTCGCGGCGGACGAGATCGAGCTCGGCCCGGCCGCGCGGGTCGGCGGCGGGCTGCGCTACGTCAGCCGCAGAGCGATCGTGCTCGATCCGGGGGCGCAGGTGAAGGGCCCGATCGAGCGGCGGATCACGCCGGTGCCGCGCCCGCGGGCCGAGAAGGCGGTGCATGCGCTCAGGTGGCTGTGGATCGCCGGGCTGATGCTGCTCGCGGGCATGCTGGTCGCGGTGATGCCGGGCTTCTTCGGCGCGGTGGCGACCGGCGCGCGGCGGCGCTTCGGCTGGAGCCTCCTGCTCGGATTCGCGCTGGTGATATCGGTGCCCGTCGCCGTCGTGCTGCTGCTCGTCACCGGCATCGGAGTTGCGCTCGCCTTGCTGGTCGCCGCGCTCTACCTCGCGCTGCTGCTCGTCGGCTACGTGAGCGCCGCGATCAGCGTCGGGGAAGCGGTGCTGCAGCGCTGGAAGCCCGGCCGCGCGGCGGCTTTGTCGTGGCGGGTCGGCGCGGCCGTCCTGGGAGTGCTGGCGATCGCGCTGCTCGCGCGCATCCCCGTGCTCGGCGCACTGGTGTGGTTCGTTGCGCTGATCGCGGGAACGGGAGCGCTCGGGATGCAACTCAGGGCGACGCAGGCGCGCGTCGCCTGACGCGGCGTCAGGAGAGCCCGGTGCGCGCGTGGCGCTTCGACGGAACCGGGCAAGGGTTACGCTGTCCCACGATGGGGCGAAAGAGTCGGTGTTACGCAACGATCCCATCGAAGAATCCGCGTAACGCCGAGTCGTAGTGTCGGGATACGAGGGAGGGAATCCACTAACGGGAGACCTCCATGCAAGTTCCTGCGGCAGCAAAGCCCGCGTTTTGGGGCGCGGTGGGCGGCGCAATCGCCCTCGCGATCGTCGGATTCAACTGGGGCGGTTGGGTCTCGGCCCATACGGCCAAAACCATGGCGTCGCGGCAATCCCGTCACGCGGTGGTCAAGGCGCTGGTGCCCTACTGTGTGGCGAGATTCGAGCAAATGCCGGACGCGTCGGCGCAGTGGACCAAGCTCAAGAAAACCGACGACTACGACCAGGGCAGCATGCTCGAGAAGATAGGCGTCGTGGTCCTTCCGGGGACCAAGCTCGGCAGCGACGAGACTGACAACCTCGCAAGCGCGTGCGCGGAGAAGCTCGTCGCGATGAAGGAGCTTGCGGGGGTCAAGGTCAGCCTGAACAAGTAAGAGTAAGGCGCCGCCGGCCGGTCGCGTCGCGCGAGCGCGGCGGCGCATCACCTGTTCGGGAACGCGCGCTCCCGCTGCACCTGGCACACCTGGATCCGGTACTCGAGATAGAAGTCCCGGCGCCCCTTCTGCTTCGCCTCGACGTGCTCGGGGTGCGAGCTCCAGGCCCGATGCGCTTCCTCGGACTCGAACTCGACGATGGTGACCCTCTCGCCGTCATCGGCGACGAAGCCCTTGTGCGAGACGTAGCCCGGCATCTCCTTGGCCAATGCGCTCACTGGACTACCTTTCGGTGGATCAGGGGAGTTGGCATGCCACGGTGCAGGGTTGCCCACGGCGTCGGTCGGTCGGCGCCTGCGACGAACCGACCGAGCGACGCGGTGGACAACCCGTGCTCAGCACGCCCGCGTGGGTGTGCGCACGGCTTGACGTGGCGCGCCGCACGCACCGATATTTCGTTCCGACTTCCGTGCCCCCGAAGCGACTGCCAGGTGCGCTGGCCGCTCGACGGCCCGCATGAGACCCGCAGCCTTCGGGGAGCCGGAAGACCCAGACGGGCTACAGGGTGTAGCGCCATGGTGTGCAGCCAAGAGCGCCGATCAGTGAGCGTCCCGCGTGGGCTTCCGGCACGGCGAGTCTTAGCGCAATTTGTAGGAGTCTGTCCATGAGCACTTGCTATGCCGGGCTGGACTGGGCCAGCCGAACCCATGCGGTGTGCGTCCTCGACGAACGCGGCACCGCACTCGAGCACTTCGAGGTCACGCATGACGCGGCCGGCTTGACCGAACTGAAGCGCCGCTTGAAGCACCACGGCTGTCCCCCGGTGGCCATCGAGCGGCCCTCGGGCCTGGTGGTCGATACGCTGCTCGAAGCCGGCTTCACGGTCGTGCCGATTCATCCCAACGCCGTCAAGGCCACGCGCCCGCGCTACCGCAGCCACGGGGCCAAGAGCGACGCCAGCGACGCCTATCTGCTCGCCGATTTGCTGCGCACCGATGGCCATCGCTTCAAGCCCCTGGCCGCCCAGAGCGACGAAGTGCGCGCGCTGCGCGCCCTCGTGCGCGGGCGCGACGACCTGGTGGCCACGCGCGTGGCCCTCGCCAACCAGCTGCGCAGCCTGCTCGAGTCGTTCTGGCCAGGCGCCGCCGAGATCTTCGCCGAGGTGGATTCGCCCATCGCGCTCGCCTTCGTCGAGCGCTACCCCACGCCCGAAGCCGCCGCGCGCCTGGGCCCCAAGCGCATCGCCGCCTTCTGCGCCCAGCACGCCTACAGCGGCCGGCGCAGCCCCGCAGAGCTGCTCGAGCGGCTGCACCACGCCCCCAGCGCCGCCTGCGCCGAGCTCGAGATCGAAGCCAAGGGCGAGCTCGCCCGCAGCCTCGCGCGCACGCTCGAGCGCCTCGTCGAACAAATCCGCCTGCTTACCAGCCGCATCGAGCACCACGTCGCCTCGCTCGAGGACGGGCGCCTGCTCATGAGCTTCCCGCGCGCCGGGCGCCTGTGCGCAGCGCAGCTCCTCGCCGAGCTGGGCAGCGTACGCGAGCGCTTCGCCAGCGACGAGCACCTGGCCGCCGAGGCCGGCGTGGCCCCCGTCACCTACCAATCGGGCAAATCCAAGGCCGTCACCTTCCGCTGGGCCTGCAACCACCGGCTGCGCGCTGCCCTGACCTGTCTGGCCGATAACTCGCGCCACGCCAACGCCTGGGCCGCACATCTGTACGCCCAAGCCCGCGCCCGCGGCTGCGATCATCCCCACGCCGTGCGCATCCTCGCCCGAGCCTGGCTGCGCGTCCTCTGGCGCGCCTGGATCGATCGCAAACCCTACGATCCTACCCAACATCGAGCAGCCCAAACGCTGCTCAACGCAACCAAGGGTTGACACAGGGTGTCTCATGCGGCCGGCCCATTGCTTGTACTCCTCCTGCGCTTCTGGCTTCAGCCGGGAACGGAAGATGGTCACGATCATGGCTTTTCTCCTCGACAACGCCGGACATGCGGGGACTTTGTGGACCGCCCGCCGCCGGTCAGCGGCCCGCCGCGCCGGTGACTGGCTCGAAGTGCGACACCACGGGAAACGGCTCATAGAAATGGTGCAGCAACCGTTTCCACTCCTGATACTGCGGCGACTTGCGGAAACCGACCTCGTGCGCCTCGAGCGAGGTCCAGCGCACGAGCAGCAGGTACTCGTCCGGGCGCTCCAGGCAGCGCTGCAGCTCGTGCGACAGGTACCCGGGCATCGAGGCGATGATGCGCTGCGCGATCGAAAATGCTGCTTCGAATTCGGCGGCTTGGCCGGCGCGGATGTGCAAGGGGGCAACTTCGAGGATCATGGGGCGGTCAACGTTCGGCGTCAGGTCGGTCCTCGCGCGCCCGCTTAGCCCAGCGCGACCCGGCGTTCATTGCTTTCCGGGAAGGGATATTCCATGTGCCTTGCCGTGGCCCTCGCGACCGCTTCGCCGCAATGCCGGGTCACGACCTTCAGCGCCACGTCGATGCCGGCGGAGATACCCGCGGAAGTGAAAAGGGCGCCTTCCTCCACGACATGCAGCCGCTTTTCGACGCTGACTTTTGGAAACAGCTCCTGCATCCAGTCCAGAGAACGCCAGTGCGTGGTCGCCCGCTTGCCGTCGAGAAGCCCGGCCTTGCCCAGCAACAGGGAACCCGTGCATACCGAAGTCAGAGTCTCGACTCCCTTGGCGCGCTCGGCGATCCACTCGAGCAGGCGCGCGTTGTTGATCTCCTTTCTCGTGCCCCAGCCGCCGGGGACGACCAGAATGTCCAGCGGCGGGCAGCCGTCGAGATCGTAGTCCGGCAGGACCTTCATCCCGCCGGTCGCGACGACGGGCGATTTCGCTTCGGCGACGAGAAAGACGTTGAACGGGGAGGGCTCGTCGCGCCTCGCGTCCTCGTTCAGGCGGGTCACCGAGAAGACTTCGAAGGGTCCGCAGAAATCGAGGACTTCGGCGTTCTCGAAGATCAGGATGCCGACTTGTTTGCGGTTCATTTCGCGTCCTTCTTCTATGGCGCCTTCTCGAGCGCGAGGTTGCCGTCCACGAACTTGCTGTTGAACCGGAAGGCGGAGATCGCCCAGCCCTCGCCGCTGCGGCGAAGCGTGAAGTCGTAACTGCCGACGAAGCGGCGCACGTTGTCGCCCGACGCGGTCGCGCGGTAGTGCAGGGCGATTCCGTAGCACAAAGCCGTGGCCGTGTCGCCGTGGACGGCGATCTCGAGATTGCCGGTGTGGTGGTGCACGTGCTGGATGGGCTTCAGCCCGGCCTCCCAGGCGTCGGTGATCTGGACCGGCGTGAGGCTTGCCGGGGTGCCTCCGGCAAGCGAGGTCATGTCGAAGACCACGAGGTCGGCGAAGCAGGCGCGCACGGCAGGCCAGTCGCGCTTATCCGTCGCCATGAAGAGCTGGTGGACGACGGACGCGATCCTGTCCTTGGCGACGAGGGTATCGAGGATGGTCATGCGGGGCTGGCTTCTCAGACTCGCGCCGAGCCGCGGCCAAGGTGCGAGGCCGTCCGACCTCGGCTCCCGAGCAAGGGATTAGGCAGCATTCGCCGACTCGAGGTGCCGCTTCATCGCAGCGAGACCCTGTTCGATCATGCCCGCGATGGCGGGTGCGAGCTCGTGGGGCAGTAGATCGGCTACCCACACCACGGTGCAATCGGTCGCGCTGTTCGGCATCACCTGCGCCGATGCGTTGTGATGACTGAGGCGACCGCCCACGGCTGCCCAGGCTACGCGCATAGCGGCGTCATCGACGTCCACGATCAGCTCCCGCGCGGTCAGACCGTTTGAGAACGTGACTGTTCGCGCCTGACCTTCAAGCACGCAGTTCGTGACGAAGCCGGGCACCAGCTTGGTGTGCAGCGCGCCCACATCGCGAAGGGCCTGCCAGACGGTCTGGGCAGACGCGTGGATGGGAATCTCGCGGCGGATGGAGGCCATTTGCCTTGCTCCACGACCTGTTGGCGTTCGATTGTAGACATGTGGCAGGGAATCTTCCGGCCGAATTCGGACATGCTTTTCCGGCGAAGGGGCGGTGGATCGTCATACCACCAACGTCGTGGTTACCGGCGCGCGCGTGACGCCGGTTGTGAAAAGCAACGACCGGTTGCACGCGTCCGGCACACTAAAGTGTTGGGCGGTACGAGGTTAGTGGGTGTCAAAGTCGTTGAACGGTGTCTGAAGCGCCACATGAACATACAGTTCCAAAAGAGCCTGTCGTAGCTGATCCGTTTCCTCTACATAGCGAACGGACATGCGACTGATGCGGCGCTTGGCCTCCAAGAATGCCGCAGCGAACACAGGGTCGGCGACGAGAGCTTCGCGGGAGCCAGCAGCGGTATAGGTGGCTTGGTGGCTGCCAGTATCCCGTCGCGCGATCAGGAATGCGAAAGACGCCACATTCTGCCTTGACGTGTCCTTGCCATGACTGCGCACCCGATCTGGAAGGCGATTGCTGCGCCCGACGTAAAGGTGCTTGCGACCCTGCGAGAACAGGTAGATACCGGATCTCGGAGCTGATTGAGGAAGCGTTGCGGAAGTGGCCGGCTTCATGGCCAGTAAGGCCATCAGCGACGGATGCAGAGACTCGATCAGGTTTGCAAAGCGATTGTTCATGCCGCCCAACGTCAGGCATGAGCTGCAGACGAAAGTGGCGCGGCCTTTGCTCTTGCAAAGGCCATGACACTTTTGGCTGTCAGTTCCATGCCATTGTTAGGCGGCACCCGACTCATATCTGGTGAGCCCATTGAGCCTTCTTCCGACAGGAACAAACTGCCACCCCAGTGATTTCGCAGCTTCCGCGTCCCAGTGTCCATCCCCATAATAGGTGACGGTGTCGAAGGTGCCACCCAGTTGTCGCAGCGCGTGGAGCATTATTTCCTGCCTCTCGACATGATCATCGGACGTAGCCAACGGAATGCCTGTTACGGGAAATTCGGAGGCGGACAATTTTAGTAGCGCCGCTCCGAGCCAGCCACCTGTGGCGTATGCGACTCGATGCGTGGTCGACTTGTGTAGACTTTGCACAAAGGCCTTTGCGCCCGGTACTTCTGCGAACGGGCCGCGCGCGGAAACATGGCGGCCGACACTGGCAACGAAGCAGTCGCGAACCGCAGCCACTGTCGCTGGTGTCACCTCTATGGCGTTGTCACCAAGTATTTCGGCCAAAATGCCGGCAGCGGTGAATTGGGTGTACATCCCCCAGGACTGGCGCACCTTGACATTGCCCAGTACCTCACGGACAGACGCTAAGTACAACATGTCGTCAGTGGTGTCAGACTGTAGAAGCGTACCGTCTATGTCGAAAATGACCGCCTCCACTGTAGTGCCGCCTAACTAGAAATCGTCCGCACCCACGCGGTTGATCATTTTTCGTCCGACGAAACTGCTGGATATCGCGCCATACTCCGCGCCAAAGCCCCTAGGATCAACAGTCTGCCGAACCGGCAGCGGTGTTATCCGGCCTTCTGAACACTAAGCGCCTGCATCGACAGGAGTTTTTGGACTTAGTCGCCGCGGCTGTCAGGACCCCGGCCAGAAGTCTGCGCGCCTCATAGGCGCGCACTGGCCACCCGCCTCAGCGCACCGCGGCGACGATGCGCGTCTGCTTGGGCGTCGGCAAATCCTGGGGCCGCGAACGAAAGTACCGAGCCTCGGCCTCCTCCGGCGTGAGGAACACGACCTCAGCGAACCCCGCCTCACGGAGCTTGGCCTCGATTGCCGCGGGCTCGAAGTGACTCAGCCACGGCTCTCCCACGAGCGCGGCATGCGCGGCGAGGGGCGAGGGCTCAGGCGACGCGAAGGTGAGCACGATCTCGCTCCCGGCGGGAAACGCGGCGACGGCGGCGAGCGTCGTGTCGACCGCGCTTTCCGCGAGGTACATTGTCACGCCGAGCCACGAGAAGAAGGTGGGCTCGTCCAAACGTACGCCGTGCCGCGCAAGGCCTTCGAGCAGCGACTCGCGCGCGAAATCGACGCTTGCGAAGGACACGTTCGCCGGCACGACGAGCCCGGCCGCGGCGATGCGGTTCCGCTTCTCGCTCTGGGTGCCCGCGTGGTCGACTTCGACGATGCGCAGCACGCGCGCCCACTCGGGCTGCCGCAGGGCGAAGGTGTCGAAGCCGGCGCCGAGGAGGATGTACTGCTCGACGCCGCGCGCGACCGCGCCGGCCAGTCGATCCTCGGCGAAGCGCGAGCGCAGCACGACGTGCGCGCGCAGGGCGCGGCGCGCCGGGCTCTGAAAGGCGTCCGTGTCGTCGCGGATGCGTTTTTCGGCGCCTGCGCCGAGCAGCCGGACGGCGACGGGATCCTCGAGGATGCGCGGCGGCGCCTCGAGCAGCTGGTGCGCGGCCCGCAGGTAGGCGGTCGCGAGCGCGGTGCGGCTCGCGGCGCGAGCGCTCATCGCGGGAAGGTCTCCCTGACGTTCCGGCCTGCGGATGTCCACCCGGCCAGGCTTCGTACCATGCGCTCCGGCCGAGAAATAACGCGCGGTGCCCAATACCGGCTGGATTCAGGCGGCGACGATGTCGATGCGCGCCGAGAAGCCGAGGCGCGCGAGAAGCTCCTCGCAGTCCGCCCAGGTCAGGCCGAAGGCGCGTACGTCCGCGACCCCAAGACGCGCGACGACGGTCGATATCGCTGCGGCGTCCGGCTCGTCGAACTCGCCGTCCATCATCGCGTTTTCCGCCCAGTCCACCAGCTGTGCCTGCGTGATGCGGTGATGCAGGTAGTCCGCGATCTTTCCGGCTACGATCTGCTTGGTGATTCTCATGTAGCCATCCTACGCCTTCCGGTGCCCCTCATCCACGGGGTACTTGTGGTGGACCTCGACGAGGTTGTTCTGCTCGTCGTAGATTTCCTGCCAGAAGCGCAGCGTGGTTTCCCGCGCGTCGACCTCTTTGAGATAGCGGGCACGCCATCCCTGCCGCCCCTGGATTTCGATCCAGTAGCGGCGGCCGCCACCGGTGATCTCCTCCCAGTGGCCGAATTTCCTTTCGTTCTGTATCCGGCTACTCATCCGCGTAAAAGGATTTGGCGCATGACACCTGGGCGCAGTTGACCGATGCCCGTCGAGGGAAGCCTCCAGGCGGGTGGAGAATCCGCAGAAAATAGAATATCTCGCCGGCGCACCGGGACGCTGAGCCGCCGAACCGCCGAACCGCGCCTACTCCGCTCCCCCCGCCGCATACCCCCGAAAGAACCGCGCGTAGAGCACCAGGTAGCTCGCCTGCAGCGCCGCCGCCACGAAGAACGGCGCGCGCAGCATCCCCGCGTGCAGCATGAATCCCGCCACCAGCGGCCCGACCGCGCGCGGGATCTGGATGGAGACGTT
Source organism: uncultured Pseudomonadota bacterium (assembly GCA_963817785.1). GTDB lineage: Bacteria > Pseudomonadota > Gammaproteobacteria > Burkholderiales > SG8-39 > JAKALD01. Next base: position 202,827 of record CAWFPL010000002.1, read on the forward strand.
CTGCAGGCTGGCCGCCAAGCCGCGCCGGTTGCGCGTGAGACCGACCACCAACGCCTGCCGCACGCCCGCCGTGCCCTGGTTGAATCCCGCGCGCAGGGCATACAGGACCGCGGCGAGGAAGAACACCGGCACCAGCGGCACTGCCATCAGCAACACGAGCCCGACCCCGCGCATGATCACCACCGGGCGGATCAATCCGTAGCGGCGCACCATGCGTCCGGCCACCATCGCCCCCAGAGCGCCGAACACGAAGCTCGCCGCGAGCGCCGGTCCGATCGATCCCGGCCCGCGCTGGAAGCGCAGCGCGAACCAGTAGGCGATGAGCGGCGCGATCATGCCGATGCCGAGGCCGTTCAGCGTGTTGGCGACGACGAGGCGCACCAGCATGCGGTTCTCGCTGCGGCGCTCGGAGGCTTGTGCAGCGCGCTCGTCAGGAGGCGTGCGTTCGGGCTCCTCGAGGCCTGCGATGAGCGCGAACGCGGCGACCGAGCCGGCGAGCGAGAGCAGGAACAGCGGCCGGTAGGCGAGCACTACGCCGAGCGGCCCAATGAGGAAGTGCACGCCGCCCGCGAGCAGGGCGCCGAGCGCCATGCCGCCGAAGCCGATCGCCGCGTTGGCGCTGAACACCGCGCCGCGCCTTCCCGCCGGCAGCGCCTGCGCGAGCCAGGCCTGCTCGAGCGGACCGAAGGGCCCGGCGCTGCCGTTCGCGCCTCGGCCGAAGCCGCCGGCGATGGCGGCGAGCACGAGGGCCGGCGGCCAGGCGGTGGCGAGCGCGAGCAGCGCCGCACCCGCCTGCAGCAGCTCGTAGGCGAGGAGAAAACGCCTGCGCCCGCGCCGGTCGCTCAGGGGCCCGACGGTGAGCGTGAGCACGGCGCCGACCACCAGCGCCGCCGAGAGCGTGGCGCCGATTTCGGGCGCCGACCACCCCAGCGCGTGCAGGTAGAGCGCGAATGCCGCGACCAGCGCGCCTTGCCCGAGGCTGCGCGCGGCGCGCGCGGCCATCAGGCGCAGGACGGTGGGAGGCACCTCAGGACGCCGCGCAGCGATAGACGGCGAGGCTGCCGAGCAGATTGGGAAGCAGGCTCACCGGCCTGCTCCGGTGCAGCGCGACGCGCTCGCGGATCCGGATGCCGAGCTTGCGGCACAGGTCCTCGAAGTCGGCCATGGTGCACAGGTGCACGTTGGGCGTGTTGTACCACTCGTAGGGCAGCGCCTCGGACACCGGCATGCGGCCCATCAGTACCTGCAGGCGCGCGGCCCAGTGGCCGAAGTTCGGGAACGCCACGATCGCCTCGCGCCCGACGCGCAGCATTTCGCGCATGAGCTGCTCGATGCGGTGGATGGTCTGCAGCGTCTCGGACAGCATCACGGTGTCGAACGAGCCGTCCTGGAACAGCGACAGCCCGCTCTCCAGGTCGAGCTGCAGCACGTTGATGTCGTTCTTCACGCACGCTAGCACTTCGGCGTCGTCGATCTCCACGCCGTAGCCCGGCGCCTGGCGCGCCTCCCACAGGTACTTGAGCAGCGCGCCGTTGCCGCAGCCCAGGTCGAGCACGCGCGCGCCCGGCGCGACCCAGCGCGCGATCGCGGCGAATTCCGGGCGTGCGGCGAGCAGGGCCTGTTCGTGGTCGGTCATAGGGGGTGCGGGGGTAGGGTGACTCTCACCCCCGCGTCTCCAAGTCGATATTTCCGAAATACGCGCGCATCGCGCCGAAGTAGCGCGCGTCGTCCATCAGGAAGGCGTCGTGCCCGCCGGGCGCGTCGATCTCGAGGTACGACACGATCTTCTTCGCGTCGAGCAGCGCCTTGACGATCTCGCGCGAGCGCGCCGGCGCGAAGCGCCAGTCGGACCTGAACGACACCACCAGGAACGCGGCTTTCGCACGCGCCAGCGCCGCGCCGAGGTCGCCGCCGTAGTCCGCCGCCGGATCGAAGTAGTCGAGCGCCTTGGTGATGCGCAGGTAGGTGTTGGCGTCGAAGTAGGTCGAGAACTTGTCGCCCTGGTAGCGCAGGTAGCTCTCCACCTCGAAGTCGATGTCGAAGTCGAAGCCGAGCGCACCGCGGCGCAGCAGCCGGCCGAACTTGCCCATCATCGCCTCGTCCGAGAGATAGGTGATGTGGCCGATCATGCGCGCAATGCGCAGCCCGCGCACGGGCACCACGCCCTTGTCGTAGTAGTTCCCGCCGTGAAAGTCGGGGTCGGTGGTGATCGCCTGGCGTGCGACCTCGTTGAAGGCGATGTTCTGCGCCGAGAGCTTGGGCGCCGCGGCGATCACGAACGCGTGGCGGATGCGCTCCGGGTAGGAGAGCGTCCACTGCAGCGCCTGCATCGCGCCGAGCGAGCCGCCCATGACCGCGGCGAAGCGCTCGATGCCGAGGCGGTCGGCGAGCCGCGCCTGCGCGTCCACCCAGTCCTCGACCGTCACCACCGGGAAGTCGCCGCCCCAGGGCCTGCCGGTGGCCGGATTGACGCTCATCGGGCCAGTCGAGCCGTGGCAGCCGCCGAGGTTGTTCACGCCCACCACGAAAAAGCGCCGCGTGTCGAGCGGCTTGCCCGGACCGATCATGTTGTCCCACCAGCCGACGTTGTCGGGCTCGCCGGCGTAGCGGCCGGCGACGTGGTGCGAGGCGTTGAGCGCGTGACACACCAGCACCGCGTTCGAGCGCGCGGCGTTGAGCTCGCCGTAGGTCTCGTAGGCGAGCTCGAAGGCGGGCAGCTCCGCGCCGCCGCGCAAGCGGATCGGCTCGTCGAAGCGCGCCTTCTGCGCGACGACCGTGCCGACCGAGCCGGGATCCTGCGATGCTTCCACTGACGCTCCGAAAAACACAAAACCCGTTCAGCTTGCGCGAGAACGGGTTCCGGGACCGGTCTCTTTAGCTGCATTTGTAGCGCGCCCGCAAGCTGAACATCAAATCGGCGCGTGACGGAATTATAGCCGAGTCGCGCGCGCCCTCAATCCGCCGCCTTTGCCGCGCCGCTGGCGAGCATCGCTTCGATCGCCTCTTGCGTGAGCCCCGCCTCGGCGAGCAGCTCGCGCGTGTGCTCGCCCAGGCGCGGGGCGTGGCGGCGCGGCTCGGGCGCCGACTCCGACCACTCCGAGGGCACGGCCATCGAGCGGATGCGCCCCTCGCTGGGGTGCTCCACCTCGCGGAAGTAGCCGATCGCGGCGAGGTGCGGGTCCTCGACGATGTCCGCAAGGCTGTTCATGCGCTGCACGGGGATGTCGGCCGCCTCGAGCGCCTCGAGCCACTCCGCGGTCGTGCGCTGTTCCAGCTCCGCGGCGACCAGGGCGTAGGCGGCGTCGAAGTTGCGGCTGCGCGCCTCGGGCGTGACGAAGCGCGGATCGGCGAGTATCTCGGGCTTGCCGATCAGCTCCAGAAAGGCCCGCCATTGCTTGTCGTTGTAGATGAGCGCACAGACGTAGCCGTCCTTCGTCCGGTAGGGCCGCCGGTCCTTCACCAGCAGTCGCGAGTAGCCGGGCTCGCCCACCTGCGGCTCGAAGGTGAGACCGCCCAGGTGCTCGCCCAGCACGAGCTGCAGCAGGTGCTCGAACATCGGCACGTCGACGCGCTGGCCCTTGCCGCTCTTCTCGCGGTAATACAGCGCCGCGCTCACCGCGCTCGCTACCTGCTGGCCGACCGAACGGTCGGCGATCAGCACCGGCGCATAGCGCGGCGTCTCGGCGCCCTGCTTCCGGAACAGCCAGGGAATCCCGGATGCGCCCTGGATCAGGTCGTCATAGGCGGCCTTGGCGGCGTACGGTCCGCGCTGGCTGTAGCCGAAGCAGCCGACGTAGATGATCCGCGGATTCGCCGCGCGCAACGCCTCGTAGGACAGCTCCAGGCGTGCCATCGCCTGCGGGCGGATGTTGTACACCAGCACGTCGGCGCCCTTCGCCAGCGCGAGCAGCGCGGCGCGCGCCGCGGGCCGCTTCAGATCGAGCGCCAGAGAGCGCTTGTTGCGGTTGGCGTTGAGGAAGCTGTGCCCCATGCCGGGGTTGCGGAACGGCCACGCGTGGCGCATCACGTCGCCCTCGGGCGCCTCGACCTTGATCACGTCGGCGCCGAAGTCGGCGAGGATCTGGGTGGCGAACGGGCCCATCACCACCGTGGTGAGGTCGAGGATGCGGACGCCTTCGAGGGGGCCGGGCATGGATTAGTCGTTCACGAGACAACGGTCATGCTGCGCGGGCACGGGTTTGCCTTTTATCAGATCTCCATTTTTTGCGCGGCCCGTCTGGGGGCCGCGCAAAAAATGGAGAAACTGCGGCGGTGAAGTCCAGCACCGCCGGTAACCCTGCGACCACTGCTGTGTCTCCCCATTTCCCGCGGCCCCCAGACGGGCCGCGGGAAATGGGGAGATCGGGGAAAACCCGATTCACCGCCGTACGGCTACGCATTCAGCTTCGCCAGCAGTTCGCGGGTGCGCGCTGGGTCGGTGCTGCGCAGCACGCGCTGCGCGAGCGGCTGCACGTCGGCGAGGTTGGTGCGCAGCACGCGCTCCTTAATGGCGAGCAGCTGCGAGGGGTGCATCGAGAAGTTGCGCAGCCCGAAGCCGAGCAGCAGCCGGATGAGCGAGAGGTCTCCGGCCATCTCGCCGCACACCGCCACCGGGATGCCGGCGCGGTTGGCGGTCTGGATGGTGTGGGCGACCAGGTGCAGCACTGCCGGGTGCAGCGGGTCGTACAGGTGGGCCACGGCGTCGTCGGTGCGGTCGATGGCGAGGGTGTACTGGATCAAATCGTTGGTGCCCAGCGACAGGAAATCGAGCCGCCGCATGAACATCGGCAGCGCCAGTGCCGCGGCCGGGATTTCGATCATGCCGCCGACCTCGATCGCGCGCTCGAACGGCACGCCCCGCTCCTCGAGCTGCTGCTTGGCCTGCTTCACCAGCGCGAGCGCCTGCTCGACCTCGTGCACGTGCGCCACCATCGGCAGCAGGATCTTCACCCGGCCGTGGTGCGAGGCGCGCAGGATCGCGCGCAGCTGGGCGAGGAACATCTGCGGCTCGGCGAGCGAGAGCCGGATCGCGCGCAGGCCGAGCGCCGGGTTCGGCATCGGCTCGGCCTGGCCGTGCAGCGTCTTGTCGGCGCCCAGGTCGAGGGTGCGCACCACCACCGGCTTGCCTTCGAGCGCGCTCGCCACCTGGCGGTAGTACTCGAACTGCTCGTCCTCCGACGGCAGCTCCTTGCGGTTCATGAACAGGAACTCGGTGCGGAACAGCCCGACGCCCTGCGCGCCCGCCTCGAGCACCTCGTCGACGTCCTGCGGCAGCTCGATGTTGGCGAACAGCTCGATCGGCGTGCCGTCGAGCGTGGCCGCGGGGGTGCTGCGCAGGCGCTTAAGCTTCTGGCGCTCGAGCTCGTGCTGCGACTGGCGCAGCTGGTACTCGCCCAGCACGATCGGGTCCGGGTCGACGATCAGCACGCCCTGCAGGCCGTCGACGATCAGCAGCTCGTTCTCGCGGATCATCTGGCGCGCGTGGTGCAGGCCGACCAGCGCCGGGATGCCGAGGCTGCGCGCCAGGATCGCGGTGTGCGAGGTGACCCCGCCCAGGTCGGTGACGAAGCCGCCGAAGTGATGCTGCTTGAACAGCACCATGTCCGCGGGCGCCAGGTCGTGCGCCACGACGATGCGCTTGCGCTCGTCCTCGAGCTGCGGCTCGGTGAGGCTGCCGCCGCCCATCAGCGCCTTGAGCACGCGCTCGACCACCTGCTGGATGTCCAGGCGCCGCTCGCGCAGGTACGGGTCCTCGATCTCCTCGAACTGCGCGACCAGCTTCTCCATCTGCTGAACCAGCGCCCACTCGGCGTTGCAGCGCTGCTCGCGGATCAGGGCGCGCGGCGCGTGCGACAGCGAAGAGTCCTCGAGGATCATGCGGTGCAGGTTGAGGAAGGCGGCGAACTCCGGCGGCGCGTCCGCCGGAATGTGCCCGCCGAGCGTGCTGAGCTCGTCCTTGGCGCCCGCGAACGCGGCGTCGAAGCGCGCGACCTCCGCATCGACCGCGTCCTCGGCGACCTCGTAGTGCGCCACTTCGAGCCGCGCGCTCGACACCAGCTGCGCGTAGCCGATGGTGATTCCGCTCGAGACGCTCGAGCCGTGCAGCACGAAGTTCATGAGGAGCGCGCGGTGCGCGGTGTCATTCGCCCTCGCCGAACTTGTCGGCGATGAGCGCGAGCATGGCGGCGAGCGCGGCCTCCGCGTCCGCGCCCTCGGTCTCGATGACGACCGTCGAACCGGGGCCGGCGGCGAGCATCATCACCCCCATGATGCTCTTCGCGTTGACCCGGCGGCCGCTGCGCGCGATCCAGATCTCGGCCGCAAAGGCGCTCGCGGTCTGCGTGAGCTTGGCCGAGGCGCGCGCGTGCAGCCCCAGCTTGTTGACGATGACGGTCTCAGCCTTTGGCATTGCAGCAGCTGTCCGTATTCATGTGCACCACCCCCTCGTGGCCGCCGGAAAGGGCCTTCTCGACGACAGCCGCCAGGGGCTGATCGCGATAGGTGAGCGCCCGCACCAGCATCGGCAGGCTGACTCCCGAGACGCCCTCGACGCGGCCGTGCTCGAGCAGCTTCATCGCGATATTGCCGGGCGAGGCGCCGTAGATGTCGGTGAGCACCAGCACGCCGCCGCCGTCGTCGAGCTGGCGCACCAGGTCGCGCGCGAGCGGCACGGTCGCCTCGGGATCGTCGTGCACGGTCACGCCGACCTGGCGCACCCGCGGCGGGCGCTTGCCGAGCACGTGGCTCGCGGCGTGGATCAGCGCCTCGCCGAGCGCGCCGTGGGAGATGATGAGGATGCCGACCATGGTCAACGCGGGGCGGGAGGGGTCAGCTTACGCCCGTCTTGAGCTTCGCCTCGAGCGCCTGGACGAACGTCCCCGCGACATCGTAGCCGGTCTGGTCCTGGATCTCGCGAAAGCAGGTCGGGCTGGTGACGTTGATCTCGGTCACGTGCGCGCCGATCACGTCCAGGCCCACCAGCAGCAGCCCGCGCGCGGCGAGCAAGGGGCCGAGTGCCTCGGCGATCTCGCGGTCGCGCGCGGTCAGCGGCCGCGCCTCGCCGCGCGCGCCGGCCGCGAGGTTGCCGCGCGATTCGCCGGCCTTGGGGATGCGCGCCAGGCAGTAGGGCACCACCTTGCCGTCGATGATCAGCACGCGCTTGTCGCCGTCGACGATCTCCGGGATGTAGCGCTGCGCCATCACGCTGCGCGCGCCGCCCTGCGCCATGATCTCGACGATCACGTTGCGGTTGGGGTCGTCGGCGCGCACGCGGAAGATGTTCTCGCCGCCCATCACGTCGAGGCGCTTGAGCACCACGTCGCGGTGCTCGTCGATGAAGCCGTGGATCTGGCGCGGCTCGCGCGTCACCAGCGTCGGGGCGACGAACTGCGGGAATTCGGAGATCGCCACCTTCTCGTTGTGGTCGCGGACCGCGGCCGGGGCGTTGAACACGCGTGCGCCCTCGCGCTCGGCGGCCGACAGCAGCCAGGTGCTGGTGATGTACTCGAGGTCGAAGGGCGGATCCTTGCGCATCAGCACCGCGTCGAACTCGACCAGGCGGCGCGCGGCGGAGCCTTCGGCGCGGTACCAGTCCTCGTCGTTGCCGGTGAGGGCGATGCGCGTGGCCTCGGCGGTGACGCCGCTCGCGCGCCAGGCGAGGCTCGGCTGCTCGCACACGAACACCGCGTGGCCGCGCGCCTGGGCGGCGCGCATCATGGCCACCGTAGTGTCCTTGTAGGCCTTGAGCGCGCCCGGCGGATCGATGATGAACAGGAATTGCATGCTGGCCGGGCAGGCGGCCCGCCGTGTGCTACTTCGAATGCGAAGTCATGTATTCGACGGCGGCGCGGATGTCGGCTTCGGTCAGGCTCGGGTTGCCCCCCTTCGGCGGCATGGCGCCCTTGCCGGAGATCGCGACCTTCACCAGCGTGTCGATGCCGAGCGCGATGCGCGGCGCCCAAGCGGCCTTGTCGCCGAACTTCGGCGACCCGGCGGCCCCGGTGGCGTGGCAGGCGAAACACACGGTCGAGTAGATGTGCTTGCCGTCGGGCGGGCCGCTGGCGGCTGCGGCGGACGGCGCGGCGGCGGGCGCAGGTGCGGCCGACGGCGCGGCCTCGGTGAATTCGACCCGACCGACCGGCGCGAGGCGCTCCGCGATCGCCTCGGGCGTCATGGCGCTCTCGGGAGCCCGGGGCGTGTCGAGCACGAACTGCAGGATCAACACGATGCCGAGGACCGGCAACATGAATGCGAGCAGCACTGTCATGATCAACTGCTTCGGGGTCTTGATGAAGGAGGAGTGCTCGTCGTGCTCGCTCATGCCGCGTCCTGTCCGGTGAATGCAAGATAAGGGCATGATTTTAGCTTGGAAGTCGTGCCGGAAGAAACCCGGGGGCGAATTCACGGTCCAATCGGCCCGGAGGTTTTGTTCCCATGGCGCGCTGGCTGATCGTGATCGGCGTCGCGCTCGTCGCCGCAGGGCTCGCTTGGCCCTGGCTGGGGCGGCCCGCGCTGTGGAGGTGGTTCGGCCGCCTGCCGGGGGACCTGTACTTCCAGCGCAACGGGTTCTCCTTCTTTTTCCCGGTCACCACCAGCATCGTCGTCTCGCTGGTCCTCACGATCCTGCTGTGGCTTTGGCGGAGGTAGGGGGCAACACTCGGCCAAGTCTTGGACGCAAGAGGGGAAAAGGGCTATCCTTCGCGCCTCGCTCGCGGCGCGAGCGCAGCTTTTCCCGGGCGCCCGTAGCTCAGCTGGATAGAGTGTCGGTCTCCGAAGCCGAAGGTCGTGGGTTCGACTCCCGCCGGGCGCGCCAACTTATCCGCCAGCCAACTGACGCATGACCGCCAAGCCGATCAGCCGCTATCCCGTTCCGGTGCTGGAATCGCTGCCCGAGGACATCCGCAGCCGCATCCTCGCGGTGCAGGAGAAGTCCGGCTTCGTGCCGAACGTGTTTCTCGCGCTCGCCCACCGGCCCGACGAGTTCCGCGCGTTCTTCGCCTACCACGACGCGCTGATGGAGAAGGAAAGCGGCCTCAGCAAGGCCGAGCGCGAGATGATCGTGGTCGCGACCTCGGGCGCGAACAACTGCCAGTACTGCGTGGTCGCGCACGGCGCGATCCTGCGCGTGCGCGCCAGGGACCCGCTGGTCGCCGACCAGGTGGCGATCAACTACCGCAAGGCGGACATCACCCCGCGCCAGCGCGCGATGCTCGATTTCGCGATGAAGGTAGCGCTCGAGGCGCAGGCGATCGGCGAGGACGACTTCGTGCGCCTGCGCGAGCACGGCTTCTCCGACGAGGACGCCTGGGACGTCGGTGCGATCGCCGCGTTCTTCGCGCTGTCGAACCGCATGGCGAACCTCACCGACATGCGCCCCAACGACGAGTTTTACTTGCTGGGGCGGGTGCCGAAGTCGAAGTAGGCGTCTATCCCGCGATCGCCGGGCGGCGCTTGTAGAACCGCGTTTCCTGCTCGAAGGCGTGCGCGAGCTGCAGCACGCCGAAGTCGTCGCGGTAGCGCCCCACGATCTGCAGCCCCACCGGCAGGCCCTCGGCGGTGAATCCGGCGGGCACCGAGATCGCCGGGTGGCTGGTCACCGTGACGTAGTAGCAGGTCTTCATCCAGTCGATGTAGCTCGGCAGCTTCACGCCGTTGATCTCGGTGACGTAGGGCTGCGTGACCGGGAACGGGGGCACCTGGTTCACCGGCAGCAGCAGGAACTCGTAGCGCTCGAGGAAGCTGCGCATCGCGTGATAGACCTTCGTGCGCAGGTTCAGCGCGCGTGCGATCCTCGGGCCGTCGAGCTTGAGGCCCTCCTCGACGTTCCAGACGACCGTGTCCTTGATCCGGGCGCGCTCGGTCTTGAGCAGCTCGCCGTACTTCTGCACGAAGCCGACCGCCCGCAGCACGTGGAACGCCTCGTCGGCGTCCGACAGATCGGGGTGCGCTTCCTCGACGATGCAGCCGAGCGACTCGAACACCTTTCTCTGCGCCTCCAGCGCCCGGGTGACGCGTGCGTCCACCGGCAGGCCGCCGAGGTCGCGGCTCCAGGCAACGCGCACCTTGCGGAAATCGCGCTTCAGCGGCCGCACGAACGCCTTGCCCGGCTCGCTGATCGTGATCGGCGAGCGGCGGTCCGGGCCGGACATCGCGGACAGCAGGAACGCGGCGTCCTCGACCGTGCGCGCGAGCGGGCCGATCACCGACAGCGTCGCCCAGGCGTCGACCGTCGGCCAGGAGGGTACGCGCCCGGGCGTCGGGCGAAACCCGACCACGTTGCAGAAGCTGCCCGGGTTCCTGAGCGACGCGCCGAGGTCCGAGCCGTCGGCGAAGGGCAGCATGCCGCAGGCCACCGCCACCGCGGCCCCGCCCGAGGAGCCGCCGCAGGTCATCGCGGTGTCGTAGGGATTAAGCGTGGTGCCGAACACCTTGTTGAAGGTCTGCGAGCCGGCGGCGAACTCCGGCGTGTTGGTCTTGCCGAGGGTGATCGCGCCGGCCGCGGACAGCCGCTCGACGAGCGCGTGGTCCTCTGACGGAACGTGATCGGCGTAGATCGGCGAGCCGTAGGTGGTGCGGATTCCCCTGGTCGGGACCATGTCCTTGTAGGCGATCGGCAGCCCGGCGAGCGGGCCGGCCGCGGCGCCGCGCGGATTGGCGAGCCGCCGGTCGAGCGCGCGCGCCTGCTTGAGCGCGTGCTCGGGAAGCAGCGTCACGATCGCGTTGAGCTTGGGATTGACGCGCTCGATTTGCGCCAGGAAGGCCTTCATCACCTCGGTTGCGGACACCTTGCGCCCGCGGATCATCTGCGCGAGCTTGCGCGCGCCGGTGAAGCACAGCTGGGTGGGGCTCATTTTCTCCACTCCTCCTCTACATCAGCACGATGTCGTACTGCTCCTGGGTATAGCTCGCCTCCACCTGCATCGAGATCGGCTTGCCGATGAAGTCCGAGAGCATCGCCAGCGCCGGCGACTCCTCCTCCTGGAACAGGTCGATCACCGGCTGCGATGCGAGCACCTTGTACTCCTTGGCGTGGAAGGCGCGCGCTTCGCGCAGGATTTCGCGCAGGATCTCGTAGCACACGGTGCGCGCGGTCTTCACCTCGCCGCGCCCGCCGCAGGTGGGGCAGGGCTCGCACAGCACGTGCGCCAGCGACTCGCGCGTCCTCTTGCGCGTCATCTCGACCAGGCCCAGCGCGCTGAAGCCGTTCAGCGTGATGCGCATGCGGTCGCGCGCCAGCGCCTTCCTCAGCTCGTCGAGCACGGCGGCGCGGTGCTCGTCGCTTTCCATGTCGATGAAGTCGATGATGATGATGCCGCCGAGGTTCCTCAGGCGCAGCTGGCGCGCGATCGCGTGCGCCGCCTCCAGATTGTTCTTGAACACGGTGTCGTCGAAGCTGCGCTGGCCGACGAAGCCGCCGGTGTTGACGTCGACGGTGGTCATGGCCTCGGTCTGGTCGATGATCAGGGTGCCGCCGGACTTCAGGTCGACGCGGCGCGAGAGCGCCTTCTCGATCTCGGGCTCGACGTTGTACAGATCGAAGATCGGCCGCTCGCCGGTGTAGTGCTCGAGCTTGGCGCGCACCTGCGGCGTATAGGCCTCGGCGAAGGCGACCAGCTTCTGGAAGTTCTCGCGCGAATCGACCAGCACGTGCTCGGTGTCCTGCGAGACCATGTCGCGCAGCACGCGCTGCGCGAGCGACAGGTCCTGGTACAGCAGCTGCGGCGGCCGCGCACCGAGCGAGCGCTCGTGGATGTCACGCCACCGGTGGCGCAGGTAGGCGACGTCGGCGGCGAGCTCGTCGGCCCCCGCGCCCTCGGCGATGGTGCGGACGATGAAGCCGCCCTTTTCGTCGGCGGGCAGCAGTTCCCTGAGCCTGTCGCGCAGCGCCTGGCGGCCGCTTTCGTCGCCGATGCGCTGGGAGATGCCGATGTGCGGATCGTGCGGCAGGTACACCAGCAGCCGGCCGGCGATCGAGATCTGCGTCGACAGGCGCGCGCCCTTGGTGCCGAGCGGGTCCTTCGCCACCTGCACCAGCACCGGCTGACCCTCGGCGAGGATCTTCTCGATCGGCTTGTCCGGCTCGCCGTTGGGCCGGCGGTGCTCCCAGATGTCGGCGACGTGCAGGAAGGCCGCGCGCTCCAGGCCGATCTCGACGAACGCCGACTGCATGCCGGGCAGCACGCGCGCCACGCGCCCCATGTAGACGTTACCGACCAGCCCGCGGCTCGCGGCGCGCTCGACCAGCAGCTCCTGCACGGTGCCGGCCTGCACGACCGCGACACGCGTCTCCTGCGGCGTCACGTTGATGAGAATCTCGTCGCTCATGCGGGCGGGCGACGGCGGCGCCTGGGGATTTCAGTACGGCGCCCGGCGCTCACGCTGCGCCCCGAGCTTCTCGATCAGCTGCGCCGTCTCGTACAGCGGCAATCCGGCCACGCCCGAGTAGCTGCCGCGAATCTCGGCGATGAACTGGGCCGCGCGCCCCTGGATCGCGTAGGCGCCCGCCTTGTCGTCGGCTTCGCCGGTGGCGAGATACTGCTGGATCTCCTCCGGCTGCAGGGCGCGGAACTGCACCTCGGTCACCGAGAGCGCCACCTCGAGCCAGTCCTCGTTCTTCAGCGCCACCGCGGTGAGCACCTCGTGACGCCGGCCCGACAGCGCCGCGAGCATGGCGGCCGCTTCGCCGCGGTCGGCGGGCTTGCCGAGAATGCGCTCGTCGACGACCACCGCGGTATCGGCCGCGAGCACCGGCGAACGCAGCAGGTTCCGCTGCAGCATGCGCTTCCATCCGGCCTCGGCCTTGGCGCGCGCCAGGCGTTCCACGTAGGCGCGCGCCGCCTCGCCGGGCAGCACGTCCTCGCTCACCTCCACCTCGCCGTCGGCCCGTGAGCGGAACAGCAGCAGGTGAAAGCGCACGCCGATCTGCGCCAGCAGCTCGCGCCGGCGCGGGCTGCGGGAAGCGAGATATAGGCTGCGGTCGAGGCTCATGGTCGTCGCGGCGAGAGGCGGGGGTGGATTGTTGTTGGTCCCGCCCGCGAGAGACGGCCAAGTGTAGCAGAGCGGTGCGCGCCTACTCGCGGTGATAGGGATGGCCGGCGAGCAGGCTGGCGGCGCGGTACAGCTGCTCGCACAGCAGCACCTGGGCGAGCGCGTGCGGCAGCGTGAACGCGGAGAGCCGCAGCAGGAGCTCGGCTTCGTCCTTCAGCCTAGCGTCCAGCCCGTCCGGGCCGCCGATGACGAAGGCGGTCGGCGCACGCTCGGCGGCCCACGCCCGGACCTTGGCGGCGAACTGGGCGCTGGTCAGGTCGCGGCCGCGCTCGTCGAGCGCCACCAGGCGCGCGCCGCGCGGCAAGGCGCCGCGGATGCGGCCGGCCTCGGCCTCGAGCAGCCGCTCGAGCGGCTTCGCGCCGGCGCGCGGCTCCGCCTTGAGTGCCACCAACTGCGTCTGGAAGGCGCGCGGCAGGCGTGCCAGGTATTCCCCGCAGGCAGTCCGCGCCCAGGCGGGCTGCCTGCCGGTGACCGCGACGACGATGAACTTGTTCAGGGGTGGCGCGCGCGCGCGGAGCGCGCGCCGGAGCCGCGCCGGGGGCGCGCGGCGGGCGCGGGCACAGAGGACTTGAGCTTCACTTCCTTGCCGCCCCAGATCTCCTCCAGGTTGTAGTGGCTGCGCACCGCCGGATGCATGATGTGCACCACGACGTCGCCGAGGTCGACCAGCACCCATTCGGCGCCCGCCTCGCCCTCGACGCCGTACACCCTGGCGCCCAGCGCCTTGAGCTTTTCCTGCACGTGGTCGGCGAGCGCCCTCAGCTGGCGGCTCGAATCGCCGCTCGCAATCACCACGCGCTCGAAAATCGGCGACAGCGCCGCCACGTTGAAGACCACGATGTCGTGTCCCTTGATGTCCTCCAGGGCGTGCACCACTGCGCGCTGCTTGCTGCGGATGTCCAAGAGCGGGGTTCCTCCTCTGTCGGTTCTAATCGCGGTACAGGCGATGCGACTCAATATAGTCGAGCACCGCGCGCGGGAGCAAATCCGAGGCGTCCTCGCCGCGCGCGATGCGGGCGCGGATTTCGATGCCGGCGACCGCGAGCGGCGCCATCTCGACCAGCACGATCGCCCCGCCGCAGCGCTCGCGCCAGCGCCCCTGCGGCGCGTCGCGGCGCGCGGCGAGCGCCTCGCGCGCGGCGGGGTTGGCGCCCAGATCCCAGTCCGGGCGCGCGAACACCGCCAGGTGGCACAGCGCGAACAGCTCGCGCCAGCGGTGCCAGGTGTCGAGCTTGGCGAACTGGTCGCTGCCGATTAGCAGCACCAGCGGCAGCGCGCCGCCCAGGTCGCGGCGCATGGCCGCGAGCGTGTCGACGCTGTAGCCCGAGGCCCCGGGGGCGAGCTCGCGCTCGTCGAGGGCATAGCGCGGCTCGCCCGCGAGCGCGCGCCGCAGCATTGCTACGCGGTCGGCGGCGCTCGCGACCGGCGCGCGGCGGTACGGCGGCGTGCCGGTGGGCAGCCAGATCACCCGCGCGAGCCCCAGCGCCTCGAGCGCGTGCTGCGCGATCGCGAGGTGAGCGTTGTGGACCGGGTCGAACGTGCCGCCGAGGACGCCGATCGCCGCGGCGGCCATCAGCTGCGCACTTCTCCGTGCCCGAGCACCACGAACTTCTGCGAGGTGAGGCCTTCGAGGCCCACCGGGCCGCGCGCGTGCAGCTTGTCGGTGGAGATGCCGATCTCGGCGCCCAGCCCGTACTCATAGCCGTCGGCGAAGCGCGTCGAGGCGTTCACCATCACCGAGCTGGAATCGACCTCGCGCAGGAAGCGCTCGGCGCGCCCGCGGTCCTCGGTGACGATGGCATCGGTGTGCTGCGAGCCGTACTTCGCGATGTGCTCCATCGCCTCGTCCAGGCCCTTCACCACGCGCACCGCGATCACCGGCGCGAGGTATTCGGCGTACCAGTCCTGCTCGGTCGCGGGTTTGGCCTCGGGCACGATGCGGCGCGTGGCCTCGTCGCCGCGCACTTCGACGCCCTTGGCGCGGTAGATCGCGGCGATCGGCGGCAGCACCCGCGGCGCGATCGCCTCGGCCACCAGCAGCGTCTCCATCGTATTGCAGGTGCCGTAGCGCTGGGTCTTGGCGTTGTCGGCGATGCGCACCGCCATGTCGGGATCGGCGCGATCGTCGACGTAGACGTGGCACACGCCGTCCAGGTGCTTGATCATCGGGATGCGCGACTCGCGCATCAGGCGCGCGATCAGCTCCTTGCCCCCGCGCGGCACGATGATGTCGACGTACTCCGGCATGGTGATCAGCTCGCCCACCGCGGCGCGGTCGGTGAGCTCGATCACCTGCACGGCGGCCTGGGGCAGGCCGGCGGCCTCGAGCCCGGCGCGCACGCAGGCCGCGATCGCCTGGTTGGAGTGCAGGGCTTCCGAGCCGCCGCGCAGGATGCAGGCATTGCCCGCCTTGACGCACAGCCCGGCGGCGTCGGCGGTGACGTTCGGGCGCGACTCGTAGATGATGCCGATCACGCCGAGCGGCACGCGCATGCGCCCGACCTCGATGCCGCTCGGGCGCTTGACCACGTCGGTGATGCGGCCGACGGGGTCGGGCAGCGCGGCGATGCTTTCCAGGCCCTCGGCCATCGCCTCCACCGACGCGGGCGCAAGCGTCAGGCGGTCGACGAAGGCCGCGTCGCGGCCGTCCTTTATCGCCTGCTCGACGTCGGCGCGGTTCGCCGCGAGCAGCGTCGCGGCGCGCGCGCGCAACTCGGCGGCCATGGCGTGCAGCGCGCGGTTCTTGGTTGCCGTGTCGGCGCGCGCCAGCACGCGCGCCGCGTCGCGCGCCGCGCGGCCCAGCCCGTGCACGTACGCCTTGACGTCAACCTTGGCTTCCATTCAACAATCTTAACCCAAGCTTCACGAACTCATCCCAGGGCTCGCCGCGCGCCACGCCCTTGATCATGCGGTCGATCAGCGCGGCGCGCCGCAGCGCGGCGCCGAGCGCCGCGCGCGGAAAGCGCTTGAGCGCCGCCTTGACCAGCTGCTGGCGCGGGCCCCACACGCGGTTCTCGCGCAGCAGCTGCTCGAGCGGGCGCGCCTGCGCCAGTCCCTCGTGCACGCGCTCGAGCGCGCGCAGGTCCTCGGCCAGCACCCACAGCACGAAGCTCGGCGTCTCGCCCTCGCCGCGCAGGCCCTCGATCACGCGCACGTAGCGCGCCAGGTCGCCGCCGAGCAGCGCCGCGCCGCCGGCGTAGGCGTCGTAGCGCGCGACGTTGGCGACCGCCTCCCACGCCTGCGCGAGCGCGATCTCGCCCTCGGGCAGCAGCAGGCCGAGCTTCTGCACCTCCTGGTGCGCCGCCAGCAGATTGCCCTCGACGCGGTCGGCCAGGCATTCGAGCACCTCGCGGCTCGCGCGCTGGCCCTGGCGCCCGAGCCGCTCGCCGATCCATTCCGGCAGGCGCGCGCGCTCGATCGGGAACACGTTGACCACCACGCCCGCCGCAGAGAGTGCGCCGAACCACCCCGAATCCTGGCCGGCGCGATCGAGCCGAGGCAGCGTGACCAGGGTGAGCGCGTCGGGGCCGAGCCGCGCGCAGTAGGCCTCCAGCGCCGCGGCGCCGGGGGTCCCCGGCTTGCCGCCCGGCAGGCGCAGCTCGATGAGCTTGCTGCCGCCGAACAGCGAGCGGCTCGCGGCGGCGTGCGCGAGCTCGCTCCAGTCGAAGTGGCGCTCGGCGACGAACACTTCGCGCTCGACGAAGCCGTGCTTGCGCGCGGCGGCGCGTACCGCGTCGGCGGCCTCGAGCGCGAGCAGCGGCTCGTCGCCGTGGATCACGTACAGCGGCGCGAGCGACTTGGCGAGCTGCGCCTCCAGCTGCTCCGCGCGCACTTGCATGACCCGATACGCCTTTTCCGAAAGTGCCGCATGGCGCGCGTCCGGGCCGCGCGCCATGCGGCGTGGTGCTTACTTGGGCGGCTTCGACGCCGCCAGCCGCCGCATGATCTGCTGCACCATGTCCGTCTGCATGTCGCGGTACAGCAGGGTCTGCTCGGCCTGCTTGGCCAGGATGTCGGCGTCGTTGTAGGTGACGTCGCGGCTGAGCTGCAGCGTGCTCGGCGGCACGAAGTCGCCGCCCTTCGGATCCACGACGCGGAAGCTCACCGTGTACAGCAGCCGCAGCTCGCGCACCCGGCCGTTCACGTCGAGCGCCAGGATCTGGCTGCCCTGCGTTTCCTGAGTGATCTGCAGCAGCGCCTGCGCCTGCTTCGGGTCGTCGACCACGCGCGTGTGCGAGCCGGCCTCGATCTCGCGCTTGACTTCGAGCGCGATGCCGCCGGTGGCGCCGGGCACGTAGATGGTCTGAAACGGAAGATCGGCGGTGCCGCGCAGCTGGAAGCCGCAGGCGGCGAGCAGCAGGGCCAGGACCGAGGCGAGCGCGGCGCGCATCAGACCACCACGTTGATCAGCCGCCCGGGCACCACCACCACCTTCTTCACCGCCTGCCCGGCGATCGAGCGCTGCACGTTCGGGCTGGCGAGCGCCAGCCCCTCGATGGTCGGCTTGTCGGCAGCCTTCGGCACGCGGATCGAGCCGCGCAGCTTGCCGTTCACCTGCACCACCAGCTCGACCTCGTCCTGCTCGAGCGCCGCCGGGTCGGGCTCGGGCCAGGCGGCGGCCATCACGTCCTCGCCGAAGCCGAGCGCGCGCCACAGGTGGTGGCACAGGTGCGGCGTGATCGGCGAAAGCACGCGCAGCAGGATCGCGAGGCCCTCTTCGGCGACGCCGTCGCCCGCGCCCGGCAGCCGCTCGAGCGCGTTCAGGATCTTCATGCAGGCCGAGGCGACCGTGTTGAACTGGTGCTTGGCGAGGTCGTAGTTCGCCTGCTTGAGCAGGGTATGGATCTCGTGGCGCGCCTGCCTGGCCGCGGCGTCGAGCGCCGGCGCGTCCGGGCGCGCGCCGCGCGCCCTGCCGAAGCTGAGCGCGTAGCTCCACAGGCGCTTGAGGAAGCGGAACGAGCCCTCGACGCTCTCGTCGGACCACTCGAGCGTGTTGGTCGGCGGCGAGGCGAAGATGATGTAGAAGCGCGCGGTGTCGGCGCCGTACTTCTCGATCAGCGCCTGCGGGTCGACGCCGTTGTTCTTCGACTTCGACATGGTGCCGATGCCGGCGAACGCCACCGCGGCGCCGTCGGCGCGGCGCGTAGCCGCGACGATCTTGCCCTTTGCATCGCGCGCCACCTCGACCTCCGCGGGATGCACCCACTCGCGCCGGCCTTGGGGCGTGTCGCGGTAATAGGTCTCGGCGAGCACCATGCCCTGCGTGAGCAGGTTGGTGAACGGCTCGGACACCTCGAGCAGGCCCTCGTCGCGCATCATGCGCTGGAAGAAGCGCGAGTACAGCAGGTGCAGGATCGCGTGCTCGATGCCGCCGATGTACTGGTCGACCGGCATCCAGTATGCGGCGCGCGCGTCGAGCATCGCGCGGCCGTTGTCCGGGCAGGCGTAGCGCGCGAAGTACCAGGACGAATCGACGAAGGTGTCCATGGTGTCGGTCTCGCGCCGCGCGGGCTTGCCGCAGGCCGGACACGTCGTGTCGACGAACTCCCGCAGCTTGGCGAGCGGGTTGCCGGTGCCGTCGGGCACCAGGTGCTCGGGAAGCACCACCGGCAGGTCTTGGTCCTTCACCGGCACGTCGCCGCATTCGCCGCAGTGCACGATCGGGATCGGGCAGCCCCAGTAGCGCTGGCGCGAGATGCCCCAGTCGCGCAGCCGCCACTGCACCTGCTTGCCGCCCAGGCTTTTGGCCGAGAGGTCGGCCGCGATCGCGTCGACCGCCGCCTTGAAGTCCAGGCCGTCGTACTTGCCCGAATGGATGCAGGTGCCGTAATCGGCGTATTCCGCCTTCCAGGGCTCGGGCACGCCGTCGCCGAGCGGGTGGCGGATCACCGGCTTGATCGGCAGGCCGTACTTGAGCGCGAAGGCGTAGTCGCGCTCGTCGTGCGCCGGCACCGCCATCACCGCGCCCTCGCCGTAGCCCATCAGCACGTAGTTCGCCACCCACACCGGGATCTGCTCGCCCGAGAGCGGGTGCGTGCAGGTGAGCCCCGTCGCCATGCCCTTCTTCTCGAGCTGCGCGAGATCGGCCTCCATCACCGCGCCGCGCTTGCATTCCTCGACGAACGCGGCGAGCGCCGGATTGCCCCGCGCCGCATGCGCGGCGATCGGGTGCTCGGCGGCCACCGCGCAGAAAGTCGCGCCCATCAGCGTGTCGGCGCGCGTGGTGAACACCCACAGCAGCCGCTGCTCGCCGTCGAGCTGGTAGGGAAAGGCGAGGCGCACGCCCTCGGAGCGGCCGATCCAGTTCTTCTGCATCAGCTTGACCTGCTCGGGCCAGCCGGGCAGGCCGTCGAGCGCCGCGAGCAGCTCCTCGGCGTAGGCGGTGATGCGCAGGAAGTACATCGGGATCTCGCGCTTCTCGATCGGCGCGCCGGTGCGCCAGCCGTGCCCGTCGATCACCTGTTCGTTGGCGAGCACGGTCTGGTCGACCGGGTCCCAGTTGACCACCCCGGTCTTCTTGTACGCGAGCCCCTTCTTGAACAGGCGCGTGAACAGCCACTGGTTCCACTTGTAGTACTCCGGCCGGCACGTGGCGAGCTCGCGCTGCCAATCGAGGGCGAAGCCGAGGCTCCTCAACTGCTTCTTCATGTACGCGATGTTGTCGTAGGTCCACTTCGCGGGGGGGACCTTGTTCGCCATCGCGGCGTTCTCGGCGGGCAGCCCGAACGCGTCCCAGCCCATCGGCTGCAGCACGTTGTAGCCGCGCATCCGGTAGGTGCGGGTGAGCACGTCGCCGATGGTATAGTTCCTGACGTGTCCCATGTGCAGCTTCCCCGACGGATAGGGGAACATGGACAGGCAGTAGAACTTGGGCTTGGCGGGATCCTCGACGACGCGGAACGAGCCGCGGCTTTCCCAGAAAGTCTGGGCCTCGCGCTCGACGCTTTGCGGATCGTAGCGTTCTTGCATGCCGGCTTGCGGGTACGACGCGGTTGGCGGGGGACCGCGAATTATAGCCGCATCACCCTCTCCCGCCCGGCGTGTCCGCGCGGCCGCATGCCCTACAAAGGGGACGTCATGAGAACCATCCAGAGCGTGTTGCTCGCCGCGTGCCTGGCGCTGGCGCTGCCGTGCGCGAGCGCTGCGGCGCCGGCGGCCGTGGTCGAGGGCGTGCGGATGCCCGCCTGGGTCGAGCGCGACGGCGCGCGCGCTGCGCTCGCGCCCGGCATGGCGCTGCGCAGCGGCGACCGGCTGAGCACCGGCGCAGGCGCTCGCCTGCTGCTCAGGCTCGGCGAAGGCAGCAGCGTCAAGCTGGGCGAGAACGCCGGGCTCACGCTCGAGCGGATGGGTCGCGAGCCCGGCGGCGCGTTCGGCGCCGCGCTGCACGTATTGCAGGGCGCGTTCCGCATCACCACCGCGGTGCTCGCCAGGCACCGGCGGCGCGACGTGCACATCACCCTGCAGACGGTGACCGCCGGCATCCGCGGCACCGACGTGTGGGGCCGCTCGACCGAGCCCAAGCAGATCGTCTGCCTGATCGAGGGCCGGATCGAGGTGCAGCCGCAGGGCGAGGGCGCGATCACGATGGATCAGCCGCTGCAGTTCTACCAGCGCGAGCATGGCAAATCGCAGCCGATCGGATTCGTGAGCCGCGCGCAGCTCGCCAAGTGGGCCGCCGAGACCGAGATCGAGCGCGGCGCGGGCGCCGCGCTGCGCGGAGGGCGCTGGCAGGTCGTGCTGCTCTCGGCGGATACCCAGGCCGCGGCGCTCGCGGTCTAGGACCGGGCGCGCGCCGCGGGCTATGCAGCGGAAATCCATCCTCTGCGCGCCGCGCAGCGCCGGCGCTACGAAGTGCGCATCCGCCACCTGCGCTCGAAGGCCGACGCCGGGGCGCTGGCGGCGAAGCTGCGCGGCGCGCTCGGCGTGGTTCCGCGGGTGTCGAAGTAGCGCGCGTCGAGGCCGGGACGCGGTGCGCGGCTTATAATGCGCCTGCACTTCGCGCCTCGCCCGCTTTGTCGCTGCATCTCGAACATCTCAACCCCGAACAGCTTGCCGCCGTCACGCTGCCGGACCAGCACGCGCTAATCCTGGCCGGCGCCGGCAGCGGCAAGACGCGCGTGCTCACCACGCGCATCGCGTGGCTGATCAAGTCCGGGCGCGTCACGCCCTCCGGCGTGCTCGCCGTGACCTTCACCAACAAGGCGGCGCGCGAGATGCACACGCGCCTGACGGCGATGCTGCCGCTGAACCCGCGCGGCATGTGGATCGGCACCTTTCACGGGCTGGCCAACCGGATGCTGCGCGCGCATCACCGCGAGGCCGGGCTGCCGCAGACCTTCCAGATCCTCGATTCGCAGGACCAGCTGGCCGCGCTGAAGCGGCTGCTCAAGACGCTCAACGTGGACGAGGACCGCTTCGCGCCGCGCGAGGTGCAGTACTTCGTCAACGCGCAGAAGGAGCAGGGGCTGCGCGCGCGCGACGTGCCGCTCGCCGACGAGATGACGCGCCGCTTCGCGGACCTGTACGCCGCCTACGACGAACAGTGCCAGCGGGAAGGCGTGGTCGACTTCGCCGAGCTGCTGCTCAGGAGCTACGAGCTGCTGGCACGCAACGAGATCCTGCGCGCGCACTACGCCGGTCGCTTCCGCCACATCCTGGTGGACGAGTTCCAGGACACCAACCGGCTGCAGTACCGCTGGCTGAAGCTGCTCGCCGCCGGAGCGGCGGCGGTGTTCGCGGTCGGCGACGACGACCAGTCGATCTACGCCTTCCGCGGCGCCAACGTGGGCAACATGGCCGATTTCGAGCGCGAGTTCCGCGTCGAGAAGGTGGTGCGCCTGGAGCAGAACTACCGCTCGCAGGGCAACATCCTGGATGCCGCCAACGCGCTCATCGCCAACAACCGCAACCGCCTGGGGAAGAATCTGTGGACCGCGGACGGGCGCGGCGATCCGCTGCGCGTGTTCCAGGGCGAGTCGGACACCGAGGAGGCACGCTGGATCGTGGACCAGGTCCAGGCGCTGCGCCGCGAAGGCTCGAAGCTGTCGGAGACCGCGGTGCTGTACCGCTCCAACGCGCAGTCGCGCGTGCTCGAGCACGCGCTGTTCAGCGCCGGCATCGCGTACCGCGTGTACGGCGGGCTGCGCTTCTTCGAGCGCGCCGAGGTGAAGCACGCGCTCGCCTACCTGCGCCTGGTGGCCTCGGCCGACGACGACAACGCGTTCCTGCGTGTGGCCAACTTTCCGCCGCGCGGCATCGGCGCGCGCACGCTCGAGCAGCTGCACGACGCGGCCAAGGCGCGCGCCGGCAGCCTGTGGGGAGCGCTCGATGCGCTCGCCGGGCGCGCGGGGCAGTCGCTCACGGTCTTTCGCATGCTGATCGAGAGCCTGCGCGCCGAGACCGCCAAACTGCCGCTCGCGGAAGCCGTCGAGCACGTGGTGGCGCGCAGCGGCCTGATCGAGCATTACCGGGGCGAGCGCGAGGGTGCGGACCGCGTCGACAACCTGGCCGAACTGGTGAATGCCGCGGCGGCGTTCGACGCGGAGCAGCACGACACCGGCCTGGAGACCGGCGAGGGCGGCGCGGAGCCGGTACTGGTCGATCCGCTGAGCGCCTTCTTGGCGCACGCCGCGCTCGAGGCGGGCGAGCACCAGGCGGGCGAGGGGCAGGACGCGCTGCAGATGATGACGGTGCACTCGGCCAAGGGGCTCGAGTTCGGCGCGGTGTTCATCAGCGGGCTCGAGGAAGGGCTGTTCCCGCACGAGCAGAGCGTGGCCGAGCGCAACGGCCTGGAGGAGGAACGGCGCCTGATGTACGTCGCGATCACGCGCGCGCGCCAGCGGCTTTACCTTTCGTTCGCGCAGACGCGCATGCTGCACGGCCAGACGCGCTACAACCTGCCGTCGCGCTTCCTGGAGGAAATACCGGAAGCGCTGCTCAAGTGGCTCACGCCGCGGCTGCGCGAGCTGCGGCACGCGCCGGCGGGCGCCGGATACGCGGCGCCGGCCTGGGGCGGCGCCGCGCGCAGCGCCGCGCCGCGCGCGAGCGTCTTCGGGCGCGGCACGTCTTCGGGCGCGGGCGGCTTTCGCGTCGGGCAGAACGTGCTGCACCCGAAGTTCGGCGCCGGGGTGATCGTCGATGCCGAGGGGCAGGGCAATGATGCGCGCGTGCAGGTCAATTTCGGCAGGCAGGGCCTCAAGTGGCTGGCGGTGGGCGTCGCCAAGCTGCAGGCGGCCTGAACCGGACTCGAGGAAAGGGACACGCATGGACTTCAGCAAAATCGGCGTCGTGGGCGCCGGCACCATGGGCAACGGCATCAGCCAGGCGTTCGCGGTGGCCGGCTTGGACGTGGTCATGACCGACGTGGCGCAGGCGCAGCTCGAGCGCGCGAACGCCGCGATCTCGGGCAGCCTGGACCGGCTGGTGAAGAAGGACAAGATGAGCGCCGAGCAGAAGGCGCAGGCGCTCGCGCGCATCCGCACCTCGACCGATCTCGCCGCGCTCAAGGACTGCGAGCTGGTGCTCGAGGCGGCGACCGAGAACCTCGAGCTCAAGCTCGGGATCTTCAAGCAGCTCGACGAGCTGGCGGCGCCGCCGGCGGTGATCGCCTCGAATACCTCGTCGATCTCGATCACGCGGCTGGCCGCCGCCACCAGGCACCCCGAGAGGGTGATCGGCATGCACTTCTTCAATCCGGTGCCGGTGATGGCGCTGGTCGAGCTGATCCGCGGGCTGCAGACCTCGCCGCAGGCGTATGCGGCGGTCGAGGCGCTGGTCAGGAAGATCGGCAAGTCGCCGGTGCAGGTGAGGAACAGCCCCGGGTTCGTGGTCAACCGCATGCTCTGCCCGATGATCAACGAGGCGGTGTTCGCGCTCGCCGAGGGGCTCGCCAGCGCGGAGCAGATCGACGAAGCGATGAAGCTCGGCGCCAACCATCCGCTCGGCCCGCTCGCGCTGTGCGACCTGATCGGGCTGGACGTGGAGCTGGCGGTGATGCAGGTGCTGTTCGAAGGCTTCAAGGATCCGAAGTACCGGCCGGCGCCGCTGCTGGTGGAGATGGTCGAGGCGGGCTACCTCGGCCGCAAGACCAAGCGCGGCTTCTTCCAGTATCCGTAGCCGGGGCAGCCCCGGCGCAGACCAGAGCATTGCAACAGGAGAACAATGAATGTCACGCGCCAAAACGCTGGCTGCGCTCGCCTTCGCGTCGTTCACCGCGGCTTGCTGGGGCGCCGGCGCGGAGCAGGTTCCGCAGCAGATTCAGAGGGCGGTCCAGTCGGGCGCCAAGATCGTCACGACGTTCCAGGCGGCCTCGCAGCTGAAAGGCTGGGTGCTCTCGCGGGGCGGGCGCTACACGATGGTCTTTTCGACGCCGGACGGCAAGACGCTGCTCGCCGGAGAGCTGATCGACGAAGCGGGGAACAACCTGACCGAGCAGTACGCCGGCAAATACATTCCGCAGCCGGATCGCGCGGCGCTGTTCTCCGAGCTCGAACGCTCGGGCTATATCGCGGAAGGCACGCTGCAATCGCCGAAGTCCGTCGTTTACGCGCTGTTCGACCCGAACTGTCCGTTCTGCCATCTGGCGTGGATCGCCTTGCAGCCGTACGAGAAAGCCGGCCTGCAGGTGCGCTGGGTTCCGGTCGCCTATCTGATGCCGAGCTCGCCCGGCAAGGCGGCGGCCATCATGGAGGCGAAAGACCGCCGCGCCGCCTTGCGCAGGAACGAGGAAAAATACGATATGCAGCGCCATGAAGGCGGAATCCTGGCGCTGGCCAAGCCGGAGGCCGGCACGCTGAAGCAACTGCAGGCCAACAACGAGCTGATGCAGAAATTGGGCGCCAACGGCACCCCGGCCCTGGTGTGGAAGGGCGCCCATGGCGCGATCAAGCTGAAAGTCGGCCTGCCGCGGCTGCACGAGCTGCCTGCCATCACCGGCTTGCCGGAGCAGCCGGAGAGCGATCCGGAGCTGGCCCGGTTCCGATAGCGCCAAGCGGTGCGGCGGGGCCGACGACGGCGCCGCCGCTATCCCGGGCGTGGCGCCCGATCAGCTGCGCGAAACCTGCTCCCGGATCTTGTCCACCACGTCCGGGTTGGCGAGCGTGGTGATGTCGCCCGGGTTCCCGCCCGTGGACAGCGCCGCCAGCACGCGGCGCATGATCTTGCCCGAGCGCGTCTTGGGCATGTCGGGAACGATCCACACCTTGCGTGGACGCGCGATCGGGCTGATCTGGGTTTCGATGGCCTTGGAGATGCGCTGCGCCAATGCCTCGTCGCCGGTCACGCCCGGCTTGAGCGACACGTACACTTCGGGGACGCGGCCCTTGATCTCATCGGGCACCGCAATGACCGCGGCTTCCGCGACCTCGGGCACGGTCAATGCCGCTGACTCGATCTCTTTGGTACCGAGACGGTGGCCGGCGACATTGATCACGTCGTCGATGCGGCCGAGGATGCGGAAATAGCCGTCCGCCGCGTGCACCGCGCCGTCGCCGGCGAAGTACGGCCAGTCGTGCCAGTCCTTGCTGTTCTTGTTCTTGCAGTAGCGTTCGAAGTAGACCTTCGTCATCCGATCGGGGTCGCCCCAGATGGTCTGCATGAGGCCTGGCCACGGGTTGCGGATGCAGATGTTGCCGGCCTTTCCCGCTCCCGCCGGGATCTCCTTGCCGTCGTCATCGTAAATGATGGGGTAGATGCCGGGCACGCCGCGTCCGGCGCTGCCGGGCTTCATGGGCGCGAGGGCCGGGATGGTGCTGCACAGGAAGCCGCCGTTCTCGGTCTGCCACCAGGTATCCACGATGGCGGCCTCCCCCTTGCCGACGACGTTGTAGTACCAGCGCCAGACCTCCGGCTCGATGGGCTCGCCGACGGTCGTCATGTGCTTGAAGTGGTAGTTGTACTTCTTGGGTTCGTCGGCGCCGGCGCGGCGCAGGGCGCGGATGGCGGTCGGGGAGGTGTGGAAGATGTTGACCCCGAGCTCCTCGGCGATGCGCCAGGGGCGGCCGGCATCGGGATAATTCGGCACGCCTTCATACATGACGGTGGAGCCGCCGAGCGCGAGCGGGCCATACACGATGTACGAGTGGCCGGTAATCCAGCCGATGTCCGCCATGCACCAGTACACGTCCGTGGGGTGGATGTCCTGGATGATCCTGGAAGTGCCCGCCACATAGGAGAGGTAGCCGCCGGTACTGTGCTGGCAAGCCTTCGGGCGCCCCGTGCTGCCGCTCGTGTACATCAGGAACAGAGGGTCCGTGGCCAGCATGCGCTCGGGCTCGACGCGCTGGCCACGATACTTCGGCAGAAGATCGTTGATGACAACATCGCGGCCTTGCACCAGAGGTGTCTGGGCGGAGTACTTGCCCGGATGCCTCTGCCAGACCAGGACTTTCTCGGGGACGACTTTTTCTTCCTTGGCTTTTTCGAACGCGATGTCCGCGGCCTTCTTGTGGTCGAGCAGGGTGCCGGCGCGGTAGTAGGAATCCGCGGTGATGAGCACACGGCTCCCCGAATCGGCGATGCGCTCGCCGCAGGCCTGGCCCGAGAACCCGCTGAAAACCTGCGAGTGGATGACGCCCAGGCGCGCGCAAGCGAGCATCGTGATGGGCAGCTCCGCGATCATGGGCAAGTGCAGCGTGACCCGGTCGCCGCGCTTCAATCCGCAGAAGTCGCGAAGCAGCGCAGCGAGCTCGTTCACGCGGACCCAGAGCTCCTGGTAAGTAATGTGCTGGATGCGCTCGTTTTCGAGTTCAGGGACGAAGTGAATCGCCGTCTTGTTCCTGTTTTCCGCCAAATGCCGATCCACACAGTTGTAGGAAGCGTTCAATTCGCCCCCCACGAACCACTTCCAGAACGGAGGGGTCGAAGTGTCCAGGGTCTTTTCCCAGTACTTGTACCAGGTCAGGAGATCGGCGTACTCCTTGAAGCACTCCGGGAAGTTCTTCTCTCCGAACCGCTCCAGAATGGAGCCGTCGGTCATGTTGGCCTGTGCGATAAAACTAACCGGAGGGTAGTAGTACTCCTCTTCTTTCCAGTGCACCGCGAGTTGGGCTTCGTTCGGTTGTTCGTTCTTGGAATCGCTCATAAGCAAACCTCCTCCGCGCCGGCAGGACTCACGAGCGCGGCCGCCGGCATGTGATGGGTATCCACTGCGCTGCTGCAGTTCCAACGCGCTTCCGGCGGCCGCGTTCACTCGGCCGCCGGAAGGATTGCGGGTCGTTCTCAGCCGCCGGGCGCGCCGAGCGGCACGACGGTCTTGCCGAAGGTGGCGTTGGTCACCAGCCCGAAGCTGGTGTACATGGCGAGCAAGCCGCAGATCAGGCCGAGCCAGCCGCCGAGCAACGAGAGTAGGTGTATGCCGAGCAGGATGCCGCCGCCAAGCAGGAAGTACGTGACCCACAACGTGAGGAACACCCACCACAGCGCTTTCGACAGCTTGAACGTGGGAATCCACATGTACAGCGTGAACACGCCCCAGGCCAGCAGCGCCGCCCCGATCGAGCTGCCCGCCTGCGAAAGGTCCAGCACGCCGTGGCCGCCGAGCAGGATGAGCAGCGCGAACCACCACCAGAACGCGCCATAACTCAGGAACGCCGTGGTGCCGAAGGTGTTGCCGGTGCGGAACTCGAGTATGCCAGCGATCATCTGGGCCAAGCCGCCGTAAGCGAACGCCAGCGGCAGCACCACCTGCTCGCCGCCATGCGGCAGCACCCCGGCGTTGACCAGACTCAGCATCACCGTGGTCAGTCCGAAGCCGACCAGGCCGAGCGGAGCGGGATTAGCGAACACGGGTTTCGTTTCTTCTGCCATGGAACCTCCTTTTGTGGGTTAACACCTTATGGTGATGCTCGACAACACACACCGGCACTTAAGGATCCGCAACCGTTGCGGAGGCCGTCCGCAGTTGTCCCCTCCGCAAGCAGCGTCGCGGCTGCTGGACCCTGCCGCATATTCATGCAGCCTCGGGGGACTGAAACCGCCAGATGATTCGACTTGCCTCACGCGGTCTCTGCTGCGCATCTTCTTTGAGATGCTCGACGGCGGCGAATATCGTACTCGCGATGCAATCGAGCAGCGAAGCGGTTTCCGCGCGGCCGCGTGGCATTCGCGCCGCGACTCACCCGAGCATCAGGTGTGAGTCAGGTTACTGACTATCACTTGCTTTAAAGCTGACAATGTTTTTGTTATAATGCTGACAATAATCGAGCAACTATTGTATTAGCTTGCGTGTTGCTGTCGTATCTGTCCGGTCGCGCCCGCGCGGATCGGATGCCCGTTCGACAAATCCCTGTCACAACCCGATGGCCCCCTGCGCCACGAGCAGGTAACGCGCCAGCCTTCCGCTCGCCATGAACAGCAGGGAGTCGAGCCACGGCAAGCGCAGCCAGCCGGCGCCCAGAGCGAGCCCGTCGCCGACGAGCGGCAGCCAGGCGAAGAAGGTCACCGGCGCGCCTTGGCGCCGCAGCCAGTGGAGCGCGCGCGGGTCGAGCCTGGCCTGCGTGCGTTCCGGCACCAGGCGCCCGAGCAGATAGGTCGTCATGCCGCCCAGCGTGTTGCCAAGAGTGGCGAGGCCGAGCGCAGCAACGGCGTGATCGGGAAAGACCCTGAGATAGCCGAACAGCACTGCCTCCGAGGACAGCGGCACCAGCGTCGAGGCGATGAAGCTCGCGGCGAACAGTCCGATCAGTCCGCCTTCGGGCGAGAGCAGGGCTTGCAAGCGCGTCCTTGCCGGGGGTGGTGCGGTCGGATAACCTTCGCCCCTTTCCGGAGCGCAAGCGTGAAGCGTGACGATTACCTCGAGCGCATCCTGCGGGCGCGCGTCTACGACGTCGCGCTCGAGTCGCCGCTCGAGCTCGCTCCCGGACTTTCCAAACGTCTCGGCAACCGGTTGCTGCTCAAGCGCGAAGACCTGCAGCCGGTATTCTCGTTCAAGCTGCGCGGGGCGTACAACAAGATGGCGGGCCTGCCGGCGGCCAGGCTCGCGCAGGGGG
The DNA here is from genome assembly GCA_963817785.1 of uncultured Pseudomonadota bacterium. Taxonomy (GTDB): domain Bacteria; phylum Pseudomonadota; class Gammaproteobacteria; order Burkholderiales; family SG8-39; genus JAKALD01. The sequence continues at coordinate 231,860 of CAWFPL010000002.1, forward strand.
TGATCGCCGCCAGCGCCGGCAACCACGCGCAGGGCGTCGCGCTGGCGGCGCAGAAGCTCGGCTGCCGCGCGGTGATCGTGATGCCGGTGACCACGCCGCGCATCAAGGTCGACGCGGTCGCCGCGCGCGGCGCCGAGGTGGTGCTGCACGGCGACAGCTACTCGGACGCCTACGCGCGCGCGATGCAGCTCAAGCGCCGCCGCGGCCTCACCTTCGTGCATCCGTACGACGACCCGGAGGTCATTGCGGGCCAGGGCACGATCGGCATGGAGATCCTGCGCCAGCACACGCGCCCGATCCACGCGGTGTTCGTGCCGGTCGGCGGCGGCGGCCTGATCGCTGGCATCGCCTCCTACATCAAACGCCTGCGCCCCGGGGTGAAGATCATCGGCGTCGAGCCGACCGACGCCGATGCCATGGCGCGCTCGCTCAAGGCGGGGCGGCGCGTCATGCTCGAGCAGGTCGGCCTGTTCGCCGACGGCGTGGCGGTGAAGCAGGTCGGCAAGGAGACTTTCGCCCTGTGCCGCCGGCTGGTGGACGACATGGTGCTGGTCGATACCGACGAGATGTGCGCCGCGATCAAGGACGTGTTCGAGGATACGCGTGTGGTGCTCGAGCCCTCGGGCGCGCTTGCCATTGCGGGCGCCAAGGCCTACGTCGAACGCAGCGCCATGCGCGGGCGCACGCTGGTGGCGGTCGCCAGCGGCGCCAACACCAACTTCGACCGGCTGCGCTTCATCGCCGAGCAGGCCGAGCTCGGCGAGCACCGCGAGGCGATCCTCGCGGTCACCATCCCCGAGCGCCCGGGCAGCTTCAAGAAGTTCTGCGCCACGCTCGGCGCGCGCAGCATTACCGAGTTCAACTATCGCATCGCCGGATCGAAGGAGGCGCATATCTTCGTCGGCATCGAGGTGCAGCAGCGCGAGCAGACCGCGCGCATCGTGAGAAACCTCGAGCGCCACGGGCTCACCGCGCTCGACCTGTCGGACAACGAGATGGCGACGCTGCACCTGCGCCACATGGTCGGCGGGCGCGCGCCCTGGAGCGGCGAGCGGCGCGCGACGCGCGCGGCGAACGAGCTGCTGTACCGCTTCGAGTTCCCCGAGCGCCCGGGCGCGCTGATGAGGTTCCTGTCGAGCCTGCGCAGCGACTGGAACATCAGCCTGTTCCACTACCGCAACCAGGGCGCCGACTACGGCCGCGTGCTGGTCGGCATCCAGGTGCCGCCCGGAGAGATGCGCGAGTTCCGGCGCTTTCTGGCCGAGCTCGGCTACCCGTTCGCCGACGAGACGAGGAATCCGGCCTACCGGCTGTTCCTGGGCTAGCGTCCTGCCGGAACCGGGCTCGTCCGCGTTCAGCGCTTGCCGAAGTACTCGGGGTCGATTTCCCCCGCGTAGCACACCGGCGAGGCCATCGCGCTCGGCGTGCCGGCGGGCGGAGCGCCCAGGAACACCAGCCCCTCCGCATCCCGGCGGTACACGCCGCGCTCGGTGACCACGTAGTCGAGCGGCAGGTCCCAGCTCTGGGGCTCGATCGTCGCCATGCGCGCCAGCTCGTAGCTGATGCCGATGGTGATCGGCTTGTTCGCCAGGCTCGCCAGGGTACGGTCGAAAAACCCTCCGCCGTAGCCCAGACGGTAGCCCCGCGCGTCCCAGCCGTTCATCGGCAGGAGCACCACGTCGGGCTGGATCTCGCGCGAACCCACCGGATAGGGAATGCCGAGGGCGCCTTCGGCAAGCTGCACGCCGGCATGCCACTCGCGGAACACGAGCGGCGCTCCGCGCGCGACCACGACCGGCAGCGCGGTCACCGCGCCCTGCTCGCGCAGCCTCCTGGCGAGGTGGCGCGAATCGTACTCGTTACGGATCGGCCAGCAGAAAGCGACGCTGGCCTTGAAAAGGCCTGGGAACGAGCGCTCGAGATGCATGTCGATGCTGTGGCGGTGTCGCTCGACTGTTTCGGCGTCGAGCGCGAGGCGGGCTGCGATCAAGCGCTCGCGCTCGCTCTTGCGCCAGCTTTTAAGGGCCTCGATCTGCATGGGCAGGTGCTATCCTTGCTGGGTGATTTTACGGCGCTTGCGCACTATAGCATCGGCCTTCGCCGTACTGACCCTCGGGCTGCTCGCCGCGGGCCCGGCGGCGGCTGCCGGTAAGACGTCCGGCGAAGAGCGGGCCTTCCTCGCCGCGTACGACGCTTACCGCGGCGACAGCCTCGTCAGACTCGAGAAGCAGGCGCCGTATCTGAAGGGCTACATCCTCGAGCCCTATTTCGAGTATTGGCGCGCCGAGCTGCGGCTCGACGATCCGAGCGCGGACGACGATGTGCGCGCATTTCTGCGCCGGAACCCCGACGGCTACCTCGCGCAGCGCCTGCGCGCGGGCTGGCTCAAGGAGCTGGGCAAGCGTGCCGACTGGCAGACCTTCGAGCAGGAGCTCGCGCCCCTCAAGCACCAGGACCTCGAGATCCGCTGCTATGCCTGGGCCGCGCGCCTGGCGCGCGGCGACGATGCCGCATACGGCGAGGCGCGCGCCATGTGGAGCGTTCCCAGGGAGCTGCCCGTGGGCTGCAGGGCGCTCGCCCGACAGATGGTCGCGGCGGGGCGGCTCAGCGTCGACGACATCTGGGGGCGCGTGCGGCTGCTGCTGTGGGAGGGCAAGATCAGCGCGGCGCGGCGGGTCATCGCCTATTTGCCCGCGAGCGAGGCACCCAACGAGGGCGCGCTGACGCAGGCCGCGGTCGCGCCGCGGCGCCTGCTCGCGCGGCTGCCGCGGGTCCTGAGCCGCCGGCCGGTGCGCGAAGTCTTCATGTTCGCGCTGACGCGCCTGGCGCGCGACGACCCGGACGAGGCGGCCGGCGTGCTTGGCGCGACGCTCGGCGAGCGGCTGCCCGCGGCGGATACGCAGCGCCTGTGGGCGTTCATCGCCACGCAGGCCGCGCGCGACCACGATCCCGCGGCGCTCGAGTGGTACGCACAGGCGGGCGACAACGCCGGGCTCAGCGACGAGCAGCTGGAGTGGAAGGCGCGCGCCGCGCTGCGCGCGGGCGACTGGCGCAGTGTGCGCGAGTCGATCGACGCGATGTCGGCCGAGGCAAGCCATGAGCCGGCATGGATCTACTGGTACGCGCGCGCGCTCGCCGCGCTCGGCGACCTGCGGGGTGCGCAAGCCTACTACCTGATGATCTCGGACGAACCCAGCTTCTACAGCGTGCTGGCGACCGAGGAGCTGGGCTACATGATCGCCCTGCCCAAGCGCGCCTACGTGCCGAGCGAGCAGGAGGTCGCGCAGGCGGGCCGCGACCCGGGATTGCAGCGCGCCCTCGAGCTGTACCGGCTGGACCTGCGCACTGAGGCGACGCGCGAGTGGGTGTACGCGATTCGCCACATGGACGATCACCAATTGCTCGCCGCCGCCGAGCTGGCGCTGCGCGCGCGCGTGTTCGATCGCGTGATCAACACCGCCGACAAGACCACCGCCGTGCATAACTTCAAGTTGCGCTACCTGATGCCGTTCCGCGACCTGTTCGGCGAGTCGGCGCGCGCCTGCCAGCTCGACGAGGCCTGGGTGCTCGGCCTGGTGCGCCAGGAAAGCCGCTTCATCGTGGACGCGAGATCGGGGGTCGGCGCGCGCGGCCTGATGCAGCTCATGCCGGGGACCGCGCGCTGGGTGGCGCGCAAGATCGGGCTGCGCTATCGCCCGGCCGAGGTGGGCGAGGCCAAGACCAACATCACGCTCGGCACGCGCTACCTGAAACTGGTACTCGACGACCTCGGCCAACCGGTGCTCGCCTCCGCCGCGTACAACGCCGGCCCGCGCCGCGCCGCGCGCTGGTGCGGCTCCAAGCCGCTCGAAGGCGCGATTTACGTCGAGAACATCCCGTTCAGGGAGACGCGCGACTACGTGAAGAAAGTAATGGCGAACACGGTGTTCTACGCCGCCCTTCTGGGCCAGCCGTACGTCCCTCTCAAACAGCGGCTGGGGACGATACCGGCCCGCTCCGCCGATCGGGTCGACGCCCTGCCCTGAAGCGCCGCCCGGGCGGCAGGCTCGCGCGCGGCGCGCTATCATTCGGGCGGGGTGGTTGGCCGCAAATCATGCGCCTGCAAAACTTTCTCGTCGTCGGCGGCTCCGGCTTCGTCGGACGCCATCTGGTTGCGGCGCTCGCCGCGCGCAGCGCCCGGGTGATCGTGCCTGCGCGCCGCCGCGAGCGCGCCAGGGAGCTGATCCTCCTGCCTACGGTGGACGTGGTGGAGGCGGACGTCAATCAGCCCGGGGTGCTGCAGCGCCTGACCGAGGGCTGCGACACGGTGATCAACCTGGTCGGGATCCTGCACGGCCGTCGCGGACGCGCTAACGAGCGCGGCCCGAACGACTACGGCCCGGACTTCGCGCGCACGCACGTCGAGCTGCCGCAGGCGATCGTCGCCGCATGCCGCGCGGCGGGCGTGACGCGGCTGCTGCACATGAGCGCGCTCGGCGCGTCGCTCGAGGCGCCGAGCGAATACCTGCGCTCCAAGGGGGTCGGCGAGCGGGCGGTGCTTGCCGCGGACGACCTCGAGGTGACCGTGTTCCGCCCGTCGGTCATCTTCGGTCCGGGGGACGGCTTTCTCAACCTGTTCGCGCGGCTCGCCAGGTTCCTGCCGGCGATCGCGCTCGCCTGCCCCGAGGCGCGCTTCCAGCCGGTGTACGTCGGCGACGTCGTTCAGGCGTTCATCGCCGCGCTCGACGAGCACGCGGCGTTCGGCCAGCGCTACGACCTGTGCGGCCCGAAGCGCTACACCCTGCGCGAGCTGGTCGAGTACGTCTGCGCGCTCAGCGGGCACCGGCGCCTGGTGATCGGCCTGCCGGATCGCCTGTCCTATCTGCAGGCGCGCCTCATGGAGTGGGGCCCCGGGCCGCTCATGACGCGCGACAACTACCGCTCGATGCAGGTGCCCAGCGTGTGCGACTGCGCGCCGCCGTTCGGCATCCGGCCGGCCGCGCTCGAGACGATCGCGCCGAGCTACCTTGCGCCGTCGGCGCGGCGCGAGCGCTACGACCGCATGCGCTGGCGCGCCGGGCGCGGGTAAGTCCCATGCGGTCGTTTTCGGATGCCATGCACGCCGCGCTGCGATGAGCACCCCGCTGCTGGTCATCGGCAACAAGAACTACTCGTCCTGGTCGCTGCGCCCCTGGCTGGCGATGAAGGTGCTCGAGCTGCCGTTCGAGGAGCTGCGCATCCCGCTCTACGTCGCCGGCTCCAAGGAGCAGATCCTGCGTTACTCGCCTTCCGGCAGGGTGCCGTGCCTGGTCGACGGCGCGGTGCGGGTCTGGGAGTCCCTCGCCATCCTCGAATACCTCGCCGAAACGCACCCGCAGCTGTGGCCGGCGGTACCGGCGGCGCGCGCGGTGGCGCGTTCGATCAGCGCCGAGATGCACGCCGGATTCGCCAACCTGCGCCAGCACATGAGCATGAACGTACGCAAGCGCCACCCCGGCAAGGGACGCACGCCCGAGGTGCTGCAGGAGATCGCGCGCATCGTCGCCATGTGGAGCGACTGCCGCGCGCGCTTCGGCGGCGCCGGGCCGTACCTGTTCGGCCGCTTCTCGGCCGCCGACGCGATGTATGCGCCGGTGGTGCTGCGCTTTCGCACCTACGATGTCGAGCTTCCAGCGGAATGCCGAGCCTACTGCGACGCCGTGCTGGCGCTGCCGGCGATGCGGGAGTGGATCGCGGCGGCCGAGATCGAGACCGAGGTGCTGGAGAAGTTCGAGCCGTACGGCTAGCGCGTCCCGGGCTCGCGGCCGCATGAACTTCCCCGACGGCACCCTTCCGCTTCCCTGGCTCGCGGCGGGCTGGGCGGCGCTCGGGCTGCTCGCGGCGTGGTGGTGGCGCCGCGCGCGCGGAGCGCGGCCGGGCGGATTCAATCCCAATCTCTGGCTCGCCAGTTGCGCGCTGGTCGCCGCGCTGTGGCTGGTACGCGCCGGAGTCGAGCCCGGGCTCATGCTGCACTTCCTCGGCGCCGCGGCGCTCTACCTGATGTTCGGCGCGCCGCTGGCGATCGCCGGCATCGGGCTGGTCGCGATCATCGCGGCGGCGCTCGGCGCCGGCGGCTGGCAGGCGCTGCCCTGGCAGGTGCTGCTCGAGGGCGCGCTGCCGGTCGGAGTGGTGCACCTCGCGCGCCGCGCGCTCGAGCGGCGGCTGCCTCCCAACCCCTTCATCTACTTCATCGGCATCGCGTTCTTCGCCTCAGGGCTGTCGCTCGCCGCGGTCGCCGTCGCGACCGCACTGCTGCACGTCGCGGTCGGGCATTACACTGTCGGCTATCTCATGGACAACTACCTGCCCTACGCGCTGCTGCTCGCCTTCGGCGAGGCGTTTCTCACCGGAACGCTGATCACGGTGTTCGTGGTCTATCGCCGCGAGTGGGTCGCCACCTTCGACGATGCGCGCTGGCTGCGCCGGCCCTGAGCGCGCGAGGGCGCGATGAAGGCCTACGTGGTCGGCGGCGCGGTGCGCGACGAGCTGCTCGGGCTGCCGGTGGCGGACCGCGACTGGGTGGTGGTGGGCGCCACGCCCGAGGAGATGGCCGCGCGCGGCTTCAAGCCGGTGGGGCGCGACTTTCCCGTGTTCCTGCACCCGCAGACGCGCGAGGAATACGCGCTCGCGCGCACCGAGCGCAAGAGCGGGCGCGGCTACAAGGGCTTCACCGTCTACAGCGCGCCGGACGTGACGCTCGAGCAGGACCTGGCGCGCCGCGACCTCACCATCAACGCCATGGCGCGCGACGAGGCGGGGCGGCTGCTCGATCCCTTCGGCGGCGAGCGCGACCTGCGCGCCCGGGTGCTGCGCCACGTGAGCGAGGCGTTCGCCGAAGACCCGGTGAGGATATTGCGCGTGGCGCGTTTTGCCGCGCGCTACGGGTTTCGCATCGCCGACGAGACGCGCGCCCTGATGCGGCGCATGGTCGAGGCGGGCGAGGCCGGGTTCCTGGTGGCCGAGCGCGTCTGGCAGGAGCTCGCCAAGGGGCTGATGGAGAACGATCCGGCGCGCATGTTCGAGGCGCTGGAAGAGTGCGGGGCGCTCGGCCCGCTGCTTCCCGAGCTGGCGGAGCTGTTCGCTTCGCCGCAGGCGCGCGCCCGCGTCTTCGCAGCGCTCGCGCGAGCGGCGCAGGAGGCAGCGCCGCTCGCGGTGCGCTTCGGGCTGCTGGCCTGGATGCTCGAAGACGATGCAGAGCGCCGCATCGAGGCGCTCGCCGAGCGCCTGCGGCTGCCGAACGAGGTTCGCGAGCTCGCGCTCACGACCTGCCGCTGCCGCGAGGGGCTCGCGGGCGCGCACCGGGCCGCCGCCGCGGCGTTGCTCGCGACGCTCAAGCGCGCCGACGCCTTGAGGCGGCCGGAGCGCTTTGCCGAGGTGCTGCGCGTGGCGCGCCTCGCCGAGCCCGGAGCGCAGGCGGCTGCCGGCGCCGAGCGCCTGGAGCGGGCGCTCGCCGCGGCGGCATCGGTCGATGCTGCAGCGATCGCGCAGTCGGTTGCGTCACCCGCCGAGATCCCGGCGCAGCTGGACGCCGCGCGTGCGCAGGCGATCGCGCGGGTGCTCGGGTAGCGGAGCGGACGCCGGAAAGCGCCTCGGTTTTTAACCCAATCTCCTGTTTTTGGAGGGGGCAGACTTCGCCCCCTCCAAAAACAGGAGACCCTGAGAAGCCAAACCACAACTCGTTACGCGCGATCCCGCGTTTGCCCTAGAGAATCAGCCGTCCGATCAGCATCGCCAGCGCCGAAAGCACGACCGTGCTGGCGAACGGCAGGTAGAGCTCGCGGCCGCCGACCCTCAGCCGCAGGTCGCCCGGCAGCCGTCCCAGGCCGAGACGCGCTAGCCACGGGTTGGCGAGCCCGAATACGGCGAGCGCCAGGAAGACAGTGAGCAGCCACTTGAGCATCGGCGCGGACAGGATAAACTGCGGCGCTTTGCTGCGCCAGCCAAGGAGCGCCGATGATCGAGCTGTATACCTGGAGCACGCCCAACGGCCGCAAGGTCTCCATCATGCTCGAGGAGTGCGGCTTGCCCTACAACGTGCACAAGGTCGACATCGGCAAGGGCGAGCAGTTCACGCCCGAGTTCGTGGCGCTCAACCCCAACAGCAAGATCCCGGCGATCGTCGATCCCGACGGGCCGGACGGCGAGCCGATCAGCCTGTTCGAGTCGGGGGCGATCCTCGTATATCTGGCCGGCAAGACCGGGCGCTTCCTGCCGCAGTCGGTGCGCGGCAAGTACGAGGCGCTGCAGTGGCTGATGTTCCAGATGGGCGGGGTCGGCCCGATGTTCGGGCAGGCGCACCACTTCCTGCGCGCGGCGAAGGAGCAGGTGCCCTACGGGATCGAGCGCTATACCAAGGAGACGCGGCGCCTGTACGGGGTGCTCGACAGGCGCCTTGCCGAGGTGCCGTTCCTTGCGACGGAGTACTCGATCGCCGACATCGCCACGTTCCCCTGGGTCGCGCGCCACGAGTGGCACCAAGTGGACCTCGCCGCCTTCCCCAACGTGAATCGCTGGTACGACACCATCGCGCGCCGCCCCGGCGTCGCCCGGGGGATGGCGGTCCCGGCCTGAGCGCGCGGCGCTGGATCGGCCGCGGCATGCTATAGCGTGTGCCGCCGGTCCCCCCGCGCAAAGCCCCGCAGGCCGGCTCGCACGCCGCGCCCGACGGCAAGCACCTTGAACAGCTCGCCCATTTCGGCGGGCGAAACGAGCCGCTGCGCCTCGGCGGCAAGTGGCGCGTAGCGCGCCGTATCCCCCGGATCGGCGGCGGAGAGCAGCTCGGTGAGTCCACAATTGAGCAGGAACTGCGCCTGCGGCGCATAGCCGAGCAGCTCCAGCCCGGCGTCGTGCGCCGCCTCGGCGAGTGCGCTGAAATCGACGTGCGCGGTGATGTCCTGCAGCCCCGGGTAGTAGAACACGTCGCCGTGCGAGCGGTGCCGGTAGTGGCACTGCAGCGTCCCCATCGAGCGCTGCGGATGGTAGTACTCGCGCCGCGGAAAGCCGTAGTCGATCGCCAACAGCGCGCCGCGCTCGAGGTGGGCGCCGAGCGTGCGCATCCAGGCGCGCGCCGCGAGCCCGAGCTCGCTCTCGTAGCGCCCGGAGGGCGGCAGCTCGAGCGCGATCGCGCGCGCTGTCGCGAGCACCTCGCCCTGCGCCGGACGCCCGGACCATGCAAGCCGGCCTTCGCGCGCGCACACGCCGCGCTCGAGGATGCCGGCCGCGGTCCAGGCGAGCGCGTGCACCGGCATCGCGTCGAGCACCTCGTTGGCGAGCATCACGCCGCGAAAGCCCTGCGGCATCGCGTCGAGCCAGCGCGCCCGCTTGCCGAGCCGCGCGCGCTGGCGCTCGGCGAGCTCCGCGCTCGGCTCGAGGATCAGGTACTCGTGCCCGCCGGCGCCGAGCGCTGCGAGCTCGTCGATGAGCGTCGCGGCGAGCGTGCCCGAGCCCGCGCCGAACTCGAGGACCGCGTCGCCCGGCTCGAGCAGCTGCGCCACTTGGCGCGCGAGCGCGCGCGCGAACAGGCTGCCCATCTCGGGCGCGGTCACGAAATCGCCCGGGGCGCCAAGCTTGGTCGCGCCGCCGGCGTAATAGCCCAGTCCCGGCTCGTACAGCGCGAGCTCCATGTAGCGCGCGAAGCTGATCCAGTTGCCGCCCGCCGCCAGCTCGGCGCCGATGCGCTCGAGCAGCCGGCGTGCGGCGGCGAGCGCCTCGGGGTCGGGAGCGGGCAGGGGCGCCGGGTGCATGGCCGGCGAGGTTACCGGGTCCGCTAGAATTCGCAATGTCATGGTCGATTCACTCGAAGGCAAGGTCGCGCTGGTGACCGGCGCGGCACGGCGCGTGGGCGCGGCGATCGCGCGGCGGCTGCACGCGGCAGGCGCGAAGCTCGTCGTGCACTACCGGGGTGCCGAGGCCGACGCGATCGCGCTCGAGGCGGAGCTGAACGCCGCGCGCGCGGCGAGTTCGATCCGCGTGCGCCAGGACCTGCTCGAGGCGGGCGCGCCGGAGGCGCTGGTGGCGGCCGCGGTGCGGCATTTCGGCCGGCTCGACATCCTGGTGAACAACGCCTCGAGCTTCTACGTGACGCGCCTCGGCGCCATCGAGCCGAAGCATTGGGACGACCTCATCGGCTCGAACCTGAGGGCGCCGCTGTTCCTCGCGCAGGCCGCCGCGCCGCACCTCAAGGAAACCCGCGGCGTGATCGTCAACATCACCGACCTCCACGCCGAGCGTCCGCTGCGCAAGTTCGTGGTCTACAGCATCGCCAAGGCTGGGCTCTCGGCGATGACCCGCTCGCTCGCGCTCGAGCTCGGGCCCGAGGTGCGGGTCAACGCGGTCGCGCCCGGCGCCATCGCCTGGCCCGAGGGCGGCAAGCTCGATCATGCGGAACGCCGGCGCATCGTGGAAACCACGCCGCTCGCGCGCATCGGTGCGCCCGAGGACATCGCGCACGCGGTACACTTCCTGTGCAGCGCACCCTTCGTGTCCGGCGCGATCCTCGCGGTGGACGGCGGCCGCTCGGTTTTCGTGTGATGACCCTGCAACGCGCACCGTCCGCCTGGCTCGATCCGCGCAAGAGCGCGCTCGAGGCGAACAAGCTCGCCAAGCGGCTGCGCCGCCAGGTCGGCGAGGCGATCGCGGACTTCGGCCTGATCGAGGAGGGCGACCGCGTGATGGTGTGCCTGTCCGGCGGCAAGGACAGCTACGGCATGCTCGACGTGCTGCTCGCGCTGCGCGACAAGGCGCCGGTCGGCTTCGAGCTGATCGCGGTGAACCTCGACCAGAAGCAGCCCGGCTTCCCCGTCGACGTGCTGCCGCGATACCTGCAACAGCGCGGGGTGCCCTACCGCATCGTCGAGCAGGACACCTATTCGGTGGTCAAGCGCGTGGTCCCGGAAGGCAAGACGATGTGCTCGCTGTGCTCGCGGCTGCGGCGAGGCGTGCTGTATCGCGTCGCGACCGAGCTGGGCGCGACCAAGATCGCGCTCGGCCACCATCGCGACGACATCCTGGCGACCTTCTTCCTCAACCTGTTCTACGGCGGCAAGCTCAAGGCGATGCCGCCGAAGCTCGTCTCGGACGACGGCCGCCACGTCGTCATCCGGCCGCTTGCCTACGTGACGGAGGACGACCTCGCCGCGTATGCGGGGGCGAAGGGTTTTCCGCTCATCCCGTGCACGCTGTGCGGCTCGCAGGAGAACCTGCAGCGCAAGGTGCTGGGCGAGATGCTGCGCGAGTGGCAAAGGCGCCACCCGGGGCGGATCGAATCGATCCTGCGCGCGCTTTCGGACGTGCGCGCGTCGCACCTCCTGGACCGCAAGCTGTTCGACTTCGCCGGGCTGCGGCCCGACGGGCGTGCCGATCCGGGCGGCGACACGGCGTTCGACCCGCAGGAACTCGGCGAGCCGTTGTTTGCCGAAGAGACGGACGCCTGAGCATCGCGCCGGCGGCGAATCTTTCCGCGCACGGCCTGACTTCCGGAGCCACCCTATGAAAGCCACCGTTTTCGAGCTCAAGCGCAAGAAAGGCGAGCACCTGGTGATGCTCACCGCCTACGACTACCCGAGCGCGCAGCTCGCGAGCGAGGCGGGCGTGGATCTGATCCTGGTGGGCGACTCGCTCGGCATGGTGGTGCTGGGCTACGACTCGACGGTTCCAGTGACGATGGAGGACATGCTGCATCACACCAGAGCGGCGCGCCGCGGCGCACCGCAGACCTTCCTCGTCGCCGACATGCCCTATCTCTCCTACACCACGCCGCAGCGGGCGCTCGACAATGCCGCACGGCTCATGAAGGAGGCCGGCGCCGACTCGGTCAAGATCGAGGGCGGGATCGAGGCGTTGCCGGTCGTGGAGGCGCTGGTGCGGGCCGGCGTTCCGGTGCTCGGGCACATCGGCCTGACGCCGCAGACCGCCTCGGCGCTCGGCGGCTTCAAGCTGCAGGGCCGCGACGAGGCTGGGGCGCGCCGCATTCTCGAGGAAGCCGCGGCCCTCGAGCGCGCCGGCTGCTGGGGAATGGTGATCGAGCTGGTCCCCGCGCCGCTCGCCCGCCTGGTCACGGAGCGCACCGCCATCCCGACGATCGGCATCGGCGCCGGTGCGCATTGCGATGGCCAGGTGCTGGTATTTCACGACCTGGTGGGGCTGTACTCGGGCTTCACGCCGAAGTTCGCCAAGCGCTACGCGGAGGCGGGCGCGGCGATCAAGGAGGCGATCGCGCGCTACGCCGCAGAGGTGCGCAGCGGCGCGTTCCCGGACGAGGCGCACAGCTTCGGCATGAACGCCGAAGCGCTGCGGCGTCTGGGCGGCGATTGAGCCGGGACCACTTCTCCCGCTCGATGCGGTGATCGGGAAGGGCGCTGCGGGGGGGGCGTAGCGCCCTGCCGGCGCAGGGTTCGTTTTATCCGTGCAACAGCCGCCTGGCCGCGGCGGGCCAGCGCCGTGCGCGCCGTTGCCGCACGGCGGCAATCGTTCCTTCCTCCAATGCTTGACGCGCGATAAGTTTTTACAGTTTCTTGCAAAGGCAACTCGCGGCAGTATCACGCGGATGAATGCGCGGCTCCAACCGTGAGCTCTTCGGCGCCCGCTCGCGAGCGCCTGTCTGCTCCCTTCTCTTGCAGCGCGAGGGCGCCCGCCCGTCGCTCTGCGCGACTGGATCGGCTTTTCACCGGCTCGGCGGCCTCCGGCGGCGGAGTCTTTTTTCAATTCCTGGAGATGACGATGAAAGCGGAACATGGCATCGAGGCGGCATGCATAAACCTGATCGGCGGGGCACTGGCCCATGCGGGGCAGCCCCGGGAGGCGGCGCTGGCTGAGGAGCGCCTGCCGTTCACGATCAGAATCGCGCACGACGAAGAGGCACTCGACAGGGCCGTGCGCATGCGATATGAGGCGTATGCGCGACACGTCCCCGAGTTCGCCGAGCGGCTCAGGGCGCCGGAGCCCTGCGATCGCGAAGACGGGGTAGTCTTACTGCTCGCCGAATCCAAGCTCGACGGGTCGGCCCTCGGCACGATGCGAATTCAGACCAACCGCTACCGCCCGCTCGCCATCGAGCAGTCGATCGAGCTCCCCGAGGGGCTGCGCGATCGGCGCCTTGCCGGCGCAACGCGGCTCGGCGTCTCCCTTGGACGCGTCGGGCGGGTCGTCAAGGTCATGCTGTTCAAGGCCTTCTACCTGTATTGCCAGGAGGCGCAAATCGATTCGATCGTGATCGCCGCGCGCGCACCGCTCGACCGGCACTACGAGGCGCTGCTGTTCGAGGACGTGCTGGAAGGCGGCGGGTTCACTCCCTTGCGCCACGCCTGCAACATTCCGCATCGGATCATGGCGTTCGACATCGCCACCGCAGAGGCGCGCTGGGCCGAAGCGCGCCATCCGCTGCTGGAGCTCTTTTGCCGCACGCTTCACCCCGATATCGACGTGAGCCTGGAGGGTTTCGACTACCGGAACGCGCAGCCGCTGCCGAGGGCGCGCACTCGCGTGCCAGCGCCGGCATGAGCAAGGCCTCCTTCGCGCCCGGCGCGGACCCGCCAGGCACTCACCCACTCGCCGCAATGTGGCACAAGCCCTGTTCCGCGGCCCGCCGCGCGCCGATAATAGGCCATGTTGCCGGTCGCGAAATCCACCCGGAGGGAGGTCGTTCTCCTGGCGCTTTGGAAGAAAGGCTTGGACAGGGCGCTGGATGCGCTGTGGTCCGCGTTTTCCGTGTTCGGCGTGCCGATTGCGATCGGGGTCACGTCCCTCATCGCCCTGTTCGGCTGGCGCAGCGAGTATCCGGTGCAGGGCGCGACCCCCGTCGAGTTCCGCGTCCTGCGGCAGGGCGCCGCGGCGCTCGGGCCGGCGCAGGCGTTGGCCGCGCTCGGGAGCCGCGCCCCGGTCGCCTACCGTGACACGCTCCTGTCGGGGCGGCCGTTCTGGTTCAGCTTCACGGTGCCACGGCTGAGGGCGGGGGAACGCACGGAGGTCGAGCTGCCGTCGCGCCACGCCCTGGCGGTGGCGTGCTGGGACGCCACCGATCTGGTGCCTCTTGGCGCCGCGAGCCGCAATGGCGGGTCCGGGAGCATGCGCGCGGCGAAGGCGGGATTCGTGATCGGCCTGGGCCGACATGACGGCGAGGTCGCGCTATTGTGCCGCGCTCGCTACGCCGGCCCCGCGCGCATCTCCGTGGTGCGCTGGCCCGAGTCGGGCTTCGAGGTCTCGGTGAACAAGTTCCACCACGATGCGGGCCTGCTTCAGGGCGGCCTGATCGTGCTCTCGGCGTTCGTTCTCGTGACCGCGGCCATCAATCGCGAGTGGCTGTACGTTGTGTTTGCGGCCTGGCTCGTGGCCAGCCTGCGCCTGGGCGAGATCTCCGCGGGCTGGGACACCCAGTGGTTGGGGCACCTGGTGCCCGAGGCGTGGATGTTTCCCATGCGGACGCTGACCGCCGCGGCCTACTACGTCTTGACCTACACGCTGTTCACGAAGTTATTCCGGGACGACTTGCGGCAGATCGGCCACGCGGGGCTGCTGCGCATCGCGCGCTGGTCGTGCTTGCCGCTGCTGATCGCTGCTGCGTTTCTGCCGTTTTCCGTCTACTTGCCGGTCCTGTGGGTGACCGCCGCCGTCGGAATCGCGATCCTGACCTTCCTGCTGGCGCGCATCCTGATGGTGAGGCGCTCCCGGGTCGCAATGTGGTACAGCGCCTCGCTCGCGGTGGTGCTGTTCTTCGCCCTGTACGAGGTGATCGCGGCCGCGCTCGGCGCCAGGGAACTGATCGGCGAGATCAATAGCGTCACGGCGGCGTTCCTGTCGAGCCTACTGGCCGCGCTGGCGATCGCGCAGCAGATGCGCCAGGAACACCAGGCGCGGATCACGGCCCAGGCCCGCCTGCGCGACACCTACGAAGCGATCCCGATCGGGTTGTTCACCCTCGACGGGCAAGGCGAGTTCTTGCGCGTCAACCCGGCGCTCACCGAGATGCTGGGCGTCGATCCGGCGCGCGCGCGCGCCGGTCGCTGGGAGGAGCACTTCGAGCCCGGCGCCTGGCGCCGGCTGCAGCAGGTGGTCAGGGAGGGCGGAACGCACGAGATCGAGGTGCGCGGGGCCGCCGCGGGCGGCACGGAGGCGAAATGGTTCTTCGTCAAGGCGCGCGCCAGCCGCCGCCACGTCGAAGGCTCGCTGCAGGACATCACCGAGCGCCACGAGGCCATCGAGCGGCTGCGCTTCCTGGCGGAGAACGATCCCCTGACCGGCGTGCTGAACCGGCGCGGCATCGAGGAGGGGCTCGATCGGGCGACCGCGCGGCTCGCGCACGGCGAGCCGCTTGCCCTGGCGTACGTCGATCTGGACCGCTTCAAGCTGATCAACGATCTGTTCGGCCACGTCTCGGGCGACGAAGTGCTGCGCCAGGTGGCGCAGCGCATCCGGGAGGCGCGCGGCAACGGCGAGGGGGTCGGGCGCATCGGAGGCGACGAGTTCGTCATCGTCTTCGCGGGCGTGCCGATGGACCGGGCGGCCGAGCGGTGCCGCGCGATTGTCGAGAGCATCGGAGGCCAGCCCTTCCAGATGGGCGACAAGGCCTTCCAGGTGAAGTGCTCGATCGGGCTGATCGAGGTGGCGGCCGGCACGCTGGTTAAGGACGCGATCGCGATGGCCGACCGCGCCTGCCGCGCCGCGAAGCGCGGGGGGTGCGACGGCCTGGTGGTGTACCAGAGCGATGCGCCCGTGTTCCAGGATCGCGCGCGCGAGCTGCGCCTGATCGAGCACCTCGGCGCGGGCGTCGCGCCCGAGGGGTTGTTCCTGCTCATGCAGCCGATCATGTCGCTGCGCGCGCCCTTTCAGTCCCTGAACTTCGAGGTCCTGATCCGGATGCGCGAGCCGGACGGCACGGTCCTCGGCGGCGGGCAGGTCATCGCCGCGGCCGAGAACAACGGGCGCGTCGCGGTGATCGACCGCTGGGTGCTCGCGCGCACGCTGGCGTGGCTGGACACGCACCACGCGCGCCTCGGAAACACGCAGTTCGCGTGCATCAACCTGAGCGGCGCCTCGCTCAACGACGAGAAATTCATCCAGGATGCGTTCGCGATCCTGGCGCAGCACCGGCGCGCCGCGCAGCGCCTGTGCGTCGAGATCACCGAGAGCGTCGCGCTGCACGACCTGGAGAACACCAAGCGGTTCATCGAGCGGGCACGCAATTTCGGGGCCAAGGTGGCGCTCGACGACTTCGGGGCGGGTTACACCTCGTTCTCGTATCTGAAGGAACTGCCCGCCGACGCGGTCAAGATCGACGGAAGCTTCGTGCGCGGCGTCAACGCGCATCCGGCCAACCTGGCGATCGTCGAGGCGATCGTGGAGCTCGCCCGCAACCTCGGCATGCAGAGCATCGCCGAGTGGACCGAGGACCGCGCCACCGTCGAGGCGCTGGCCCAGGTGGGCGTCGACCACGTTCAAGGCTACGTCATCGCGCGCCCCCAGGAGCCAGACCGCATCCTGCTCGCGCCGTCGTCGGCCAGCTTCATCGAGGACGCGCAGCTGGCCTCGTTCGTGCAGCAGGTGCTCGGCTCGGGCCAGGTTCCGCCGTTGTGGGATCTGCCCGAGAAGCCGACGCCGCTCGAGCTGCATTGAGCTCGCGCGCACTCGCCGCGCTGCGCCAGACCTTCGGCCACGCCGCGTTCCGCGACGCGCAGGCCGAGATCGTCGAGCACGTCGCCGCGGGCGGCGACGCGCTGGTGCTGATGCCCACCGGCGGGGGCAAGTCGCTGTGCTACCAGGTGCCGTCGCTGCTGCGTCCCGGCACCGGAGTGGTGGTGTCGCCGCTCATCGCGCTGATGCACGACCAGGTCGCCGCGCTGACCCAGCTCGGGGTGCGCGCCGCGTTCCTGAACTCCTCGCTCGATGCGGCGAGCGCGCGCGCCACCGAGCGCGCGCTCGCGGAAGGCCGGCTCGACCTGCTCTACGTGGCCCCCGAGCGCCTGACCACGCCGCGCTGCCTGGAGCTGCTCGGGCGCACGCGGATCGCGCTGTTTGCCATCGACGAGGCGCACTGCGTGTCGCAATGGGGGCACGACTTCCGCCCCGAGTACCTGCAGCTGTCCCTGCTGCACGAGCGCTTCCCCGAAGTGCCGCGCATCGCCCTCACCGCCACCGCCGACCCGCAGACCCGCACCGAGATCGTCACCCGCCTTGCGCTCGAGAACGCGCGCGTGTTCGTGTCGAGCTTCGACCGGCCGAACATCCGCTACGCCATCGTCGACAAGGCCGACCCGCGCGCGCAGCTACTCGCCTTCATCCGCGAGGAGCACTCGAACGAGGCCGGCATCGTCTATTGCCTGTCGCGGCGCAAGGTGGACGAAACCGCGGCCTGGCTGGCCGACCAGGGGCTGCGCGCGCTGCCCTACCACGCCGGCATGGACGCCGCCGCGCGCAGCGACCACCAGGCGCGCTTCCAGCGCGAGGATGGCATCGTCATGGTGGCGACGATCGCCTTCGGCATGGGTATCGACAAGCCCGACGTGCGCTTCGTCGCGCACCTCGACCTGCCCAGGAGCATCGAGGGCTATTACCAGGAGACCGGCCGCGCCGGCCGCGACGGGCTGCCCGCGGACGCGTGGATGGCCTACGGCCTCGCGGACCTGGTGCAGCAGCGGCGCCTGATCGAGCAGTCGGAGGCGAGCGAGGAATACAAGCGCCTCTCCGGCGCCAAGCTCGACGCGCTGCTCGGCCTGTGCGAGACCGCGGGCTGCCGGCGGGTGCGCCTGCTCGCCTACTTCGGCGAGGCGAGCGGCCCCTGCGGCAATTGCGACACCTGCCTCGAGCCGCCGCAGACTTGGGACGCGACTGACGCCGCGCGCAAGGCGCTCTCGGCGATGTACCGCACCGGACAGCGCTTCGGCGCGGTGCACCTGATCGAGGTGCTGCGCGGCAAGGCGGGCGAGCGCGTCGCGCGCTGGGGGCACGATCGGCTCGCGGTCTTCGGCGCCGGCGCAGATCTGGACGAGGCCGCCTGGCGCAGCGTGTTCCGCCAACTGATTGCCCTCGGGCTGGCGCAGGTCGACCACGATGCGCATGGCGCACTCAGGCTGACCGAAGCGAGCCGCCCGGTGCTGAAGGGCGAGCAGTCCGTGCAGATGCGCCGCGTGGTGGCCCGCGGCCGCAGCAGGCGAAGCGAGCGCCGCGCCGCGCCGGCCGGGCTGTCGCCCGCCGACGGCGGCCTGCTCGAGGCCCTCAAGGCCTGGCGGCGGGACGAAGCGCGCGCCCAGGGCGTGCCCGCGTACGTCATCTTCCACGACAGCACGCTGGCGGAGATCGCGCGCGCCCGGCCGCGCGATCTCGACGCGCTCGGCGAACTGGGCGGCATCGGCGCGAAGAAGCTCGAGCGCTACGGCGAGGCGTTGCTGCGGCTGGTGAGCTAGGGCCGCCTGCCGCTAGAATCGCGCCTGCAGCGCCGGGCGGAACCGCCGCCCGGGCCGCTCGGGGAGAACGACGTGGCCACAGCGATGTACTGGAGGGAAATCACGGTCAATTGGGGCGAGTCCGACCCGTTCGGGCTGGTCTATTACCCGCGCATCGTCGCCTGGTTCAACGATGCCGAACACGAGTTTTTCCGCACCATCGGCTTTCCGATCGACCAGATGATCAAGAACGACCGCACCACCTTCGTCATGGGCGAGATCCATTTCCGCTTCATCGGCCCGGCGGCCTACGGCGACCGGGTCGCGACCACGGTCACGCTCGCGAGCATGGGCGAGCGCACGCTGCACTGGAACTGCAAGGCGACGAACGCCGTCACCGGCGCGCTGATCGCGGAGGGACGGGCGACGCGCGTGTACGCGCGCATCAACGAGGACGGGACGCTGAACTCGGCGGTGATCCCGGAGCACATGCGCCGGGCGCTCACCGACACCGGACTGCTGAAGCACCTGGACCAGGACATCGAGAAGGAGCCCGAGTACCGCCATCCGCCGGCCAAGCCATGAGCCGCGAAGACTTTCCGCGTCGCGCCCGGCGCAGGGGCCGGGGGCTTCGCTGAGCCTGCGTAACTTGGGCGCGGCAGCCATCAGCGGATGAGGACATGAGCGAGAATGCGGACGGGGAGGGGCGCGCGGCGCATCGCCGCGCCCCGCAATCGGTCGGGATCCGGGAGCGGGTCGCGGGGCTGTCTCCGGCCTACTTCGGCATGGTCATGGCGACCGGCATCGTCTCCATCGCCGTCGCCCTGGAAGGTATGCCGGCCATCGCCGATGCACTCTTCTGGCTGAACAATGCGGCCTACGTGCTCCTCGTTCTCCTGTACGCGCTGCGCGCGGCCTGGTACCCGCGACGGTTTTTCAACGACATGGTCGACCACCAGCGTGGGCCGGGATTCTTCACCTTCGTCGCGGCCTCGTGCATCCTCGGCACCCAGTACGTGCTCTTCGAGGGCAATTACCTCGCGGCGCTGTGCTTCTGGATTCTCGGGATCGTTTCCTGGCTGGCGCTCACCTACACGATCTTCACGGCCTTCACGATCAAGGAGCGCAAGCCGGCGCTCGCGGAGGGCATCAGCGGCGCCTGGCTGCTTGCCGTCGTCGCGACGCAGTCGACGGCGGTCCTGGGCGTACACATCGCCGCGCACTGGGTCCAGCCGTACCGGCTCGAGGTGAACTTCTTCGCCTTGTCCATGTGGCTGTGGGGCGGCATGCAATACATCTGGATGATCTCGCTCATCTTCTACCGCTACGCCTTCTTTCGTTTCTCCCCCGGCGACCTGGCGCCGCCCTACTGGATCAACATGGGGGCGATGGCCATCTCGACGCTGGCCGGCTCGCTCCTCATGATGAACACGCCCGACGCCCCCTACCTTCACTCACTGCTCCCCTTTCTCAAGGGCTTCACGGTGTTCTATTGGGCGACGGGGACGTGGTGGATTCCCATGCTCCTGGTTCTCGGGTACTGGAGGCACGTGTACAAGCGCTTCCCGCTGCGCTACGACCCGCTTTACTGGGGCGCGGTCTTTCCGCTCGGCATGTACACCGTGTGCACCCTGGAAATGGCGCGCGCGATGGATCTGCCCTTTCTGCTGCCGATTCCCCGTTACTTCGTGCTCGTCGCGCTGGCCGCGTGGACGGGCACCTTTTTCGCCATGCTCCATGGCCTTGCGCAGGATCTGCTCGGACGCGCGGGCGCGCGCCGCGGACCCTAGCGGGATCTGCCCATGCGCCGGGCGCCCCTCAGCGCGCGGAAGCCGGTCTTGCGCCGGTGCCGCACTCCAGGGTCGGCGAGCTCCCGGTCTCGTCGAGCGTGGCCTGGTTGCCCTTGATCCAGAAGGTCGTGGTGTCGTCGCTGTAGCGCGCCCCCGAGTCCGATGGCAGCTGCGGCAAGGTGAACTCCTTGCCGTCCTGCAGCCGCAGCTTGGCGAAGCGCAGCGAGCCGTCGGACAGCGCGTAGTAGCGCACCGAGAGGACGCTGCCGTCGCTGCACGCATAGGCGAAGGTCGCGCCGCCCTCGAGGCTCGGCCCGGCCGTCGGCGCGCTGCTGCACGCGGCGACGCCGACGCTCAGCGCGAGTGCCAATCCGAAGCGGGTGCCGGGACGCATCGTGCCGTCAGCTCGTCTTCACGTAGCTCGGCTCGAGGCACACGTTGACCAGCGCCTGGCGCTTCTCGAGCCGGACGGCGTCGAGCGCGCGCTCGAGCGCGGGAACCAGATCCTTCGGCTCGGCGACCCGCTCGCCGTGTCCGCCGCTCGCCTGGCACACCATCTCGTAGTTGGGCGAGGGCTCGAGCACCGAGAACGGCGGTCGCGACAGCGCGGCGGCGTGGCCTTTCGGATACATCGACAGGGTCGCACGGTGCACCGCGGCCCAGCGCGCGTTGTTGAACACCACCCACAGCACCGGCAGGCGCATGGCCTGTGACACCAAGTGCGCCGGCGTGGGGTTGCCGAACATGTAGGCGCCATCGCCCACGGCGCAGATCACGGTCTTGCCGGGCGAGGCGAGCTTCGCGCCGAGTGCCGCCCCGAGCCCCCAGCCGAGGCCGCCCGACGCCGGCAGCGACCAGTAGCGGCCCGGCTCGCGAATGTCCATCTCCTCGAGCACGATCGGGTACTCGTTCACCAGCAGCGTATTTTCGTCGAGCAGCCGGTTGACGCACGCCGAGGCCCACTTGGCGGTGATCGCGTCGGGGAGGACGTGCGCGCCGGCGCGCGCGCGCCGGCGCGTGTCCTCGGAGCGTCTTGCCACCGCCTCGTGCCGTGCCGCGATCTTCGCTTGCGAGGGCGCGTGCGTGGCGACGCGCTCGACGAGGGCGTCGAGCGCCGGTGCCACCCGTCCGGTCAGCGCGATGTCGGTACGAAAGCTGCGCAGCGGGTAGCGCGTGAACAGCGGGTCGGTGGCGATGTGCACCACTTGGGCATCGGCTCGGGGCGCGCCTTGCGAAGGGATCCAGGGCACGTCCGCGTCCACCACCAGGACCAGGTCCGCCTCCTTGAGCAGCGCGTGCGGGTCCCAGCCGGCCTGCATCGGATGCTCGGTGGACAGCGCGAGGTGCCTCGGGCGGTACTGGATGACCGGGATCGCGAAGGTCTCGGCCAAGCGCGCTACGGCGCGCGCGGAATCGGCCGTCCGGCCGCCGTTCGAGGTGATCAGCAGCGGATGCTCGGCCCGCGCGAGGAGCTTCGCGACCTCGTCGAGCGTGTCCGGATCCGGCGCGGGCGCGCTCGCCGCAACCATGACCGGGCGCTCGCCGACCCTGGTGCCGGCGATCGGCGCGGCGAGGATCTCGCGCGGCAGCGTCAGGTACACCGGGCCTGCCGGCTCCGAGTGCGCGATCGCGAGCGCGCGGTCGACCACCGTCTCCACCTGCTCGGGGTGCTTGAGCTCGTAGTCCCACTTCACGAACTCGCGCAGCATGCCGCCCTGGTCGAAGTGCTCCTGCGCCCAGTGGATGTAGTTGTTGCGCGCGCCCAAAACCGCGCCCGATTCGGTGAGCGGAGTGCGGCCGGCGGTGAGCAGGAGCGGCACGTTCTGGCGCGCGGCGTTGATCAGGCCGTTGAGCGCGTTCGCGGTCCCCATGCCGACGTGCACCATCATCGCCTGCCCGCGGCCGGTGACCATGGCGTAGCCGTGCGCCATGGCGATGGCGAGGTTTTCGTGCGGCACCACGACCGGCTCGGGCATGTGCCAGCCGCGGTCCTGGCCCTTGGCGTAGCCCTCGACGAGGGGCGCGAAGTCGGTGCCGCCGTTGGCGAACAGGTACTCCACGCCGCGCGCGGCGAGCGTGCCGAGATAGGCCTCGGCAGCGGTCTCCGGATTGAACTCGACGGGGTGGCCGGGCTTCATCGCGCGCTCCTTCGGGCGCGATGCTACGCCGCGGCGAGGCGCGGGGCGAGCAGGCGTTCGCGCCGCGTGCGCCGGCCGATAACCGGCGGAAGAACCTAGGTTGGGGTTGTCCCCAAGCGCTTGTCAAAATGAGCTTGACATGCTAGGATTTCAGCCAAGCTCGAACCCTAGGCCCATGAACTGCGCAGCGCGACTCGTCGAGATCTTCGGCTCCCAGGCGGACGTCGCGCGCGCGTTTCAGCTCGACCGGGCGGTGATCAACAACTGGGTGAAATCGGGCTACGTCCCGGCACGCTGGGCGACCGAGGTCGAGCGTGTGACCCAGGGCCGCATCAGCGCAGTCGATATCCTTACCGAAGCCAGCGCCAAGAAGCCGGTGCGCGTGAAATCGCGCCCGGGGGACGCAGCCTTCGGCATCCTGTCGGAGAATGACGCCATGAACCAGTACGCACCCGCGAAGCGCATCCATTCCTTCCACCCGCCGCAGCGCACGCTGATGGGGCCCGGCCCCACCGAGATCCACCCGCGGGTGCTCACCACCATGAGCCAGCCTGCGATCGGCTATCTCGACCCGGTGTTCGTGGAGATGATGGAGGAGCTGAAGTCGCTCCTGCGCTACGTCTACCAGACGAAGAACCCGCTCACCTTCCCGGTCTCGGGGCCGGGTTCGGTCGGCATGGAGTACTGCTTCGTCAACATGGTGGCGCCGGGCGACAAGGTGATCGTGTGCATCAACGGCGTGTTCGGCGGGCGCATGCTCGAGAACGTGATCCGCTGCGGCGGCGTGCCGGTGGTGATCGAGGACAAGTGGGGCGAGCCGGTCGATCCGCACAAGCTCGAGGACGCGCTGAAGGCGAACCGCGACGCCAAGATCGTCGCCTTCGTGCACGCCGAGACTTCGACCGGCTGCCAGTCCGACGCGAAGCTGCTCACCCAGATCGCGCACAAGCACGGCGCGCTGGTGATCGTCGACGCGGTGACCTCGCTCGGCGGCACGCCGGTCAAGGTCGACGAGTGGGAGATCGACGCCATCTACTCGGCGAGCCAGAAGTGCCTGTCGTGCACCCCGGGCCTGTCGCCGGTGTCGTTTTCCGAGCGCGTGGTCGAGCACGTCAAGCAGCGCAAGGACAAGATCCACAGCTGGTTCATGGACATGAACCTGCTGCTCGGCTACTGGGGCGCGACCACCCGCACGTACCACCATACCGCGCCGACGAATTCGCTGTTCGCGCTACACGAGGCGCTGCTGCTGATCCGCGAGGAGGGGCTGGAAAACAGCTGGGCCAGGCACCACCGTCACCACGTGGCGCTCAAGGCGGGGCTGGAGGCGATGGGCATGAAGATGCTGGTGGCCGAGAAGAACCAGCTGCCGCAGATGAACGCGGTGCTGTGCCCCGAGGGCGTGAACGAGGCCGAGGTGCGCAAGACCCTGCTCAACGAGTTCAGCATCGAGATCGGGGCGGGGCTCGGGCCGCTCGCGGGCAAGATCTGGCGCATCGGCCTGATGGGCTACTCCTGCCGCCCGGACAACGTGATGCTGTGCCTATCGGCGCTCGGCTCGGTGCTCTCCGACATGGGCCTGCCGGTGCACGTCGGCGATGCCGAAGCCGCGGCGCACGGCGCCTACGCGCAGATGCACGCCAAGGACGCACAGCGCAAGAAACGCGCCGCGTGAGGGCCTGACTTCGGCGCGCGGCTCCAGGGCCGCGCGCGGCGGTTACAGCTCCAGCCGCCGCCAGATCTCGCTCGCGAGCGCGGCCTGGTTGAGGGTATAGAAGTGCAGCCCCGGGGCACCGGCGGCGAGCAGCTTGTCGCACAGCGCGGTCACGGCGTCGAGGCCGAAGGCGCGGATCGAGGCCGTGTCGTCGCGATAGCTCTCCAGCTTGATGCGCATCCAGCGCGGGATCTCCGCCCCGCAGGCATCCGAGAAGCGCGCGAGCTGCGCGAAGTTGCCGATCGGCATGATCCCAGGGACGATCGGCACCTCGATGCCCGCCGCCCTGCAGTCGTCCACGAAGCGGAAATACGCGTCGGTGTTGTAGAAGTACTGGGTGATCGCGCCGCTGGCACCGGCTTCGACCTTGATCCTGAAGGTACGGATCTCGTCGTCGGCGCTGCGCGTCTGCGGGTGGTACTCGGGGTAGCACGCCACGTCGATCTCGAACCAGTCGCCGGTCGTCTCGCGGATGAAGGCGACCAGGTCGCTCGCGTGGCGCAGCTCGCCCGAGCGCGCCAGGCCCGAAGGCAGGTCGCCGCGCAAGGCGACGACGTGGCGGATGCCGTGCGCGCGGTAGCGCTCGAGCTGCGCGGCCACTTCGGCGCGCGTCGAGGCGACGCACGAGATGTGCGGCGCGGCCTCGTAACCGGCGGCGCGGATCTCGAGCACGGTCTCGAGCGTGCCCTCGCGCGTCGAGCCGCCCGCGCCGTAGGTCACCGAGAAGAACCTGGGTTGGAGCCGCGCGAGCTGCTGCCAGGTGGTGCGCAGCTTCTCCCTGCCCTCCGGCGTCCTGGGCGGGAAGAGCTCGAAGCTGAAGGCACGCCCGTGCGTCCCGGCGGCGCTACTCATGGTCGATCACCTGCCCTTCCAATACGCGCCCGCCCGGTGGCGGCGGTGGCGGCGGCGGGCGCCGCGGCAGCAGCAGCTGTGACAGCACCCAGGCGATCACGCCGTACAGGACGCCGCCGAACACGCCCGCCCAGAAGCCGCCCACCTCGAAGCCCCTGAGGATCGAGCCGACCGCCCAGAACAGCAGCCCGTTCAGCACGAAGTAGAACACCCCGAGCGTAAGCACGGTCGCGGGCAGGGTGAGCAGCACCAGCAGCGGGCGGATCAGCACGTTGACCAGGCCCAGCACCAGGGCGGCGACGAGCGCGGCGCCGAAGCTGGCGACGTGCACCGAGGGCAGCAGGTACGCGACCGCGAGCAGCGCGAGCGCGTTGAGGACCCAGGTGAACAGGAGCCGCATGGTCGGCGCCGGGGGCGGTCAGTAGCGGTAATGCTCCGACTTGTACGGGCCGTGCTTGGGCACGCCGATGTACCCGGCCTGCTCGTCGCTGAGCTCGGTCAGCATCGCGCCGAGCTTGGTGAGCTGCAGGCGCGCCACCTTTTCGTCGAGCGCCTTGGGCAGGATGTACACGCCCACGGGGTATTGCGCGGTGCGGACGTAGAGCTCGATCTGCGCCAGCACCTGGTTGGCGAATGAGGAGCTCATGACGTAGCTCGGGTGCCCGGTGGCGCAGCCCAGGTTCACCAGCCGTCCCTCGGCGAGCAGGATGATGCGCTTGCCGTCGGGAAAGATGACGTGGTCGACCTGCGGCTTGATGTTCTCCCACCGGTGAGCCTTGAGGCCGGCGACGTCGATCTCGTTGTCGAAGTGCCCGATGTTGCACACGATGGCGTTGTTCTTCATCGCCTTCATGTGCGCGTGCGTGATGACCTTGTAGTTGCCGGTCGCGGTGACGAAGATGTCGGCCTTGTCGGCGGCGTACTCCATGGTGACCACCTTGTAGCCTTCCATCGCCGCCTGCAGCGCGCAGATCGGGTCGATCTCGGTCACCCACACCTGCGCCTGCAGGCCGCGCAGCGCCTGCGCCGAGCCCTTGCCGACCTCGCCGTAGCCGCACACGACCGCGACCTTGCCGGCCACCATCACGTCGGTGGCGCGCTTGATGCCGTCGACCAGCGACTCGCGGCAGCCGTACACGTTGTCGAACTTGGACTTGGTGACCGAGTCGTTGACGTTGATCGCCGGGAACATGAGCCGGCCTTCCTTCGCCATCTGGTACAGGCGGTGCACGCCGGTGGTGGTCTCCTCGGTCACGCCCTTGATCTCCCTGGCGATGGCCGAGTACCAGCCGGGCTGCGCGGCAAGGCGCTTCCTGATCGCATTGAACAGCGAGGTCTCCTCCTCACTGGTCGGCTTGGCGATCAGCGACGCGTCCCGCTCGGCCCTGGCGCCGAGGTGCGCCAGCAGCGTCGCGTCGCCCCCGTCGTCGAGGATCATGTTGGGGCCGCTGCCGTCGCCGAACTCGAAGATGCGGTGCGTGAACTCCCAGTACTCGTCGAGCGACTCCCCCTTGTAGGCGAACACCGGAGTGCCGCCCGCGGCGATCGCCGCCGCGGCGTGATCCTGGGTGGAGAAGATGTTGCAGGAGGCCCAGCGCACCTCCGCCCCGAGCGCCTTCAGGGTCTCGATCAGCACCGCCGTCTGGATCGTCATGTGCAGCGAGCCGGCGATGCGCGCGCCCTTGAGCGGCTGCTGCCCGGCGTACTCCTGGCGGATCGCCATCAGCGCCGGCATCTCGGACTCGGCGATGGCGATTTCCTTGCGGCCCCAGTCCGCAAGCTTGAGGTCGGCGACCCGGTAATCGGTGAAGCGTGGATTGATGACCGCGGCGTTCATGGCACAGCTCCTGTTCTCAAGCGGCGGGCCACAAAAAGCAAAGCGCCCGCACCGTTTCGGATGCGAGCGCCGTTGATTTCGCTGAGCCTGACCGGACGCCTGTCCGGACGCAACGCTCCTCAGCGCTGCGGATTATAGCCTACGCCGCGGCCTTCAGAGCGAGCGCCTTGTCGGTCTCCTCCCAGGTGAACTCCGGCTCCTCGCGGCCGAAGTGCCCGTAGGCCGCAGTCTTGCGATAGATCGGGCGCAGCAGGTTGAGCGCCTGGATGATCGCCTTCGGGCGCAGGTCGAAGTTGACCGCCACCAGCTTGGAGAGCGCTTCGTCCGACATCTTGCCGGTGCCGTAGGTGGTCACCAGGACCGATACCGGCCTGGCGACGCCGATCGCGTAGGCGACCTGCACCAGGCACTTGCTGGCCAGGCCCGCCGCGACCACGTTCTTCGCCACGTAGCGCGCGGCATACGCCGCCGAGCGGTCCACCTTGGAGGGATCCTTGCCCGAGAAGGCGCCGCCGCCGTGCGGTGCCGCGCCGCCGTAGGTGTCGACGATGATCTTGCGCCCGGTGAGGCCGCAGTCGCCGTGCGGCCCGCCGACCACGAAGCGGCCGGTGGGATTGACCAGGTACTTCACCTCGCCCTTGATCATGCTCCTGGGCAGCACCGGCTTGATGATCTCCTCGATCACCGCCTCGGACAGCTTCTTGTGCTCGATGTCCGGCGCGTGTTGCGTCGAGAGCACCACGGTGTCGATGGAGTCGGGCTTGCCGTTGGCGTAGCGGATGGTGACCTGCGACTTGGCGTCCGGCCGCAGCCAGGGCAGGCGGCCGTCGCGGCGCAGCTCCGCCTGGCGCTCGACCAGCCGGTGCGACAGGTGGATCGGCAGCGGCATCAGCTGCGGCGTCTCGTCGCAGGCATAGCCGAACATCAGTCCCTGGTCGCCGGCGCCCTGGTCGAGGTCGAGCCCGCGGCCCTCGTCCACGCCCTGCGCGATGTCCGGCGACTGCTTGTCGTAGGCCACCAGCACGGCGCAGCCCTTGTAGTCGATGCCGTACTCGGTGTTGTCGTAGCCGATCGACTTGATGGTCTCGCGCGCGACTTCCTGGAAGTCGATGTCGCGCGCCGCGGTGGTAATCTCGCCCGCGAGCACCACCAGGCCGGTGGTCACCATCGTCTCTGCCGCGACCCGGGCGCGGGGGTCTTTGGCTAGAATAGCGTCGAGAACCGCGTCCGAAATCTGGTCCGCCACCTTGTCCGGATGGCCCTCGGACACCGACTCGGAAGTGAAAAGAAAGTCGTTCATTGGGGTCGCCTGATCTGGAGAAAATCCTTGCCTGAAAAAACGCGCTACACCGCTCGCGAGGGCGGCACGCAAGGATAGCAGAGCTTGCCGGAGATCCCAAGCATCCCCCCGGCTCGCGCGAGGTCATGGCGCGCGTGCTGATGCGCCTCGCGGCGCGCCTGCCGCTTCGGCTGCTGCACGCCGCGGGCGCGCTGCTGGGGTGGGCCATGTATGGGATCTCGCCCACCTATCGGCGACAACTGCTCGACAATCTGGCGCGCGCCGGCTATCGCGACGCGCGCACGCGCCGCGCCGCCATCGCCGAGGCGGGCAGGATGATCGCCGAGCTGCCGGCGTTGTGGTTCCGGCCTCACCGCGAGGTGGCCGAACTGGTGCGCGCGGTCGAGGGCCAGGCCGAAATGCTCGCCGCGCACGCGCGCGGCGAGCCGCTGTTGTTCCTCACGCCGCACCTGGGCTGCTTCGAGGTGACTTCTCTGTACGCCGCCACGCTCATGCCGATCACGGTCCTGTACCGCCCGCCGAAGATCGCGGCGCTCGAACCGCTGGTGCGCGCCGGGCGCGAGCGGCCCAACGTGCGGCTCGCGCCGGCCGATCTCACCGGCGTGCGCGAGGTGCTGGCCGCGCTCAAGCGCGGCGGGGCGGCGGGCGTGCTGCCCGACCAGGTGCCGGGCGTGGGCGAGGGCGAGTGGGCGCCGTTCTTCGGTGCTGCGGCCTACACGATGACCTTTGCCGCGAAGCTCGCCGAACGCCCGGGTGTTCGCTGCTATCTCGCCTACGCGCGGCGCCTGCCGCGAGGCGCGGGCTACGCGATCGCGCTGCGCCAGTACCCGGCGGCGCGCTCCGGCGAGAGCCCGACGCAGCGCCTCAACCGCGCGCTCGAAGGGCTGATTCGCGAATGCCCGGAGCAGTATCTGTGGGGCTATAACCGCTACAAGACGCCGAGCGGCGCGAAGCCCGCGCCAGCGATGCAATCGTCCGAATGAGCCGCATCGTATTCGCTTTGATGTGGCTGGCGCATTTCCTGCCGCTCGGCCTGCTGGCCGCGCTCGGCAACGCGGTCGGCGCGGCCGCGTTCTGGCTGATCCCCGAGCGCCGGCGCGTGACGCGCATCAATCTCGCCCGCTGCTTCCCCGGCATGGACCCGGCGGCGCGCGAGCACCTGGCGCGGGCGCATTTCCGCGCATTCACGCGCGCCTTCCTCGAGCATGCGCTGCTGTGGTGGGCCTCGCCCGCGCGCCTCCGGCGCCTGGTGCGCCTCGAGGGGCTGGAGCACCTGCGGGCGCTGCACGGCCGTCCGGTGATCCTGCTCATGCCGCATTTCGTCGGGCTCGACGCGGCGGTGACGCGCCTCAGCTGCGAGCTGGACGTCGCCGGCATTTACGCGCGGCAGAAGAATCTGCTGTACGAGCGGTTGCTGGCGCGCGGGCGCAACCGCTTCGGGCGCACGCGGATGATCTCGCGTCAGGACGGCGTGCGACCGGCGATCCGGGCGATCAGGGAGGGCTACCCGTTCTGCTACCTGCCCGACCTCGATTTCGGCCCGCGCGACTCGATCTTCGTACCGTTCTTCGGCGTCCCGGCGGCGACCGTGACCGGCGCGTCGCGCATGGCCCGGCTCGCCGGCGCCAAGGTGCTGCCGTGCGTGGCGCGCATGTTGCCGGGCGCCGGCGGCTACGTGACGACGATTTACCCGCCGTGGACGGATTTCCCGACCGAGGACCTCGCCGCCGACACGCGGCGGGTGAACGCGTTCATCGAGCAGCGCGTGCTCGAGATGCCCGAGCAGTACTTCTGGCTGCACAAGCGATTCAAGACGCGCCCGCCCGGCGAGGCGCGTTTTTACGACTAGAATTGCGCCCGGTGTTCCGCAATCCCTCCGACGACGAGATGCGCGCGCTGCTCGCGCAGGCGAGGAGCATCGCGGTGGTCGGCCTGTCGCCCAGGCCGGAGCGGCCCAGCCACCGCATCGCGAGCCGGCTCAAGGACTGGGGCTATCGCGTCATCCCGGTGCACCCGGCGGTGGACGAAGTGCTGGGCGAGAAGGCCTACGCGCGGCTCGCCGACGTCCCCGGCCCGATCGATCTGGTCGACGTGTTCCGCCCGGCGCATGCGATCGGACCGCTGGTCGAGGAGTGCATCGCGCTCGGGCTGCCCGCGATCTGGATCCAGGAGGGCATCGTCGACGAGCCGGCCGCCGAGCGCGCGCGCACCGCGGGGATGTTCACCGTGATGGACCGCTGCATCTCGGTCGACTATCGCCGCCTGATGGGACGGACGGCTTGACCACGCTGCGCTTCGCCAAGATGCAGGGCGCGGGCAACGATTTCGTGGTGCTCGATGCCACGCGCGAGCCGCTCGCGCTCTCGGCCGCGCAGCTCAGGCATCTTGCCGACCGCCATTTCGGCGTCGGCTGCGACCAGATTCTGGTGGTCGAGCCGGCGGCGCAGCCGCAGGCCGATTTCCGCTATCGCATCTTCAACGCCGACGGCGGCGAGGTGGAGCAGTGCGGCAACGGCGCGCGCTGCTTCGTGAAGTTCGTCCACGCCAGAGGCCTGAGCGCCAAGCGCGAGATTCGCGTCGAGACGCTGGGCGGCGTGATCGCGCCGCGGCTGGAGGACGACGGCGAGGTCTCGGTCGACATGGGAGCGCCGATCTTCGAGCACGCGCGCGTGCCGTTCGTCGCCGAGCACCCGGGGCTGGTGCATGCGATCGAGGTCGGTGGCCGGTCGGTCGAGGTGGCGGTGCTGTCGATGGGCAACCCGCATGCGGTGCAGGTGGTGCCCGACGTGGACGCCGCGCCGGTTGCCAGCCAGGGCCCGTTGCTCGAGCGCCACGCGCGTTTCCCGCGGCGCGTGAACGCGGGCTACATGCAGGTGCTGGACCGGCAGCGCATTCGCCTGCGCGTGTACGAGCGCGGCGCCGGCGAGACGCTTGCCTGCGGCACGGGCGCGTGCGCGGCAGTGGTCGCGGGCGTGCTGCGCGGGCTGCTCGATTCGCCGGTGGCGGTGCAGACGCGCGGCGGCACGTTGACCATCGCTTGGACGGGCGGCGACAATGCCGTCTGGATGAAAGGGCCCGCCGAGTTCGTGTTCGAGGGCGCGATCGAGTTATAGGAACGACCATGACGGCAGAAGACGTCGCGCAGTTTCTCAAGCACAACCCGCAGTTCTTCGACCAGTTCCCGGATCTCCTCGAGTCGATCTACGTGCCGCACCCGTACGGCGGGCGCGCCATTCCGCTCTCGGAGCGCCAGATCCTCGGCCTGCGCGAAAAGGCCAAGCTGCTCGAAGGCAAGCTGAGCGAGCTGATCCAGTTCGGCGAGGACAACGACGCTATCGGCGAGAAGGTCCACCGCCTGGCGCTTGCGCTGCTCGCCGCGCGCGATTTCAGCTCGACGGTGCACGCGCTGTATTTCCACCTGCGCGAGGACTTCGCGGTGCCGCACGTCGCGCTGCGCGTCTGGGGCAAGACGCTGCTCGACGGCACCCTCGAGGGCTCGCCGGTGAGCGACGAGCTGCGCCTGCAGGTCGAGGCGATGGGCGCGCCCGAGTGCGGCCCGGCGGGCGGCAATCCCTTCCTGCCCTGGTTTCGCGAGGCGCGCGATCACGTGCGCTCGGTGGCGCTGGTGCCGCTCGGCCAGACCAAGCGCCACGGCATGCTGGTGCTCGGCAGCGAGGATGCGGAGCGCTTCTACGCCGAGATGGGCACGCTGTTCCTGAGCCGCATCGGCGAGCTGGCCAGCGCGGCGCTCGCGGCGCGCCTGTAGGCGGGGCAGGCGTGGCCCGTTCCAGGCAGGCTGCGCCCGAGCCGCCCTGGCCGGCTGCCCATCCCGACGCAGCGGCGCTGCGCGACTACCTCGGGGCGCTCGAGCATCAGCGCCGGCTCTCGCCGCACACGCTGTCGAACTACGCGCGCGATCTCGGCGCGCTGCTCGCGCTGCTCGGCGAGGTGCGGCTCGCCGCCGCGCAGGGCCATCACGTGCGCCGCGCGGTGGCGCAGCTCTCGGCGCGCGGCCTGTCAGGGCGCTCGCTGGCACGCATGCTGTCGGCATGGCGCGGGCTGTATCGCTGGCTGGCGCGCCATCGCGGCTTCGCGCACGATCCCTGCGCCGGCATCCGCGCACCGAAGGCGCCCGCAACCCTGCCCAAGGCGCTCTCGCCGGAGGCCGCGCAGCGCCTGCTCGAGGCCGACACCGGGGGCGAGGCGCCGCTGCAGCGCGACCACGCGATGTTCGAGCTGCTGTATTCGTCCGGATTGCGGCTGGCCGAGCTGGTCGCACTCGACCTCGACGACGGCCGGCTCGATCTGCAGGCGGGCGAAGTCACCGTGACTGGCAAGGGCCGCAAGACGCGCAGCGTACCGATCGGCTCGAAGGCACGCGCCGCGCTCGCGACGTGGCTGCGCGTGCGCGGCACGCTGGCGCGCCCGCAGGAGCGGGCGCTGTTCGTCGGCGCCCGCGGCGGGCGCATCGCGCCTGGCGTGGTGCAGCGCCGGCTCAGGCTCTGGGGGCTGCGCCAAGGCATCGACGCCAGGGTCCATCCGCACGTGCTGCGCCACTCCTTCGCCACCCATCTGCTGCAGTCCTCGCAGGACCTGCGCGCGGTGCAGGAGATGCTGGGCCACGCCAGCATCTCGACCACGCAGATCTACACGCATCTCGATTTCCAGGCGCTCGCCAAGGTCTACGACGCCGCGCATCCGCGCGCGCGCAAGAAACAGTGATCGCGGAAGACGCGGGCGACGCCCGGCGCCCGGCGCCGGGGCGCGCCGCGGAGCTGTTCGTCGTCTTCATGCGCATGGGGCTGTCGGGCTTCGGCGGCGTGCTGCCCTGGGCGCGGGGCGCGCTGGCAAGCGTGCATCCAGGCAGGGCTGGCGCCGATTACCGTGGCGCTGCTGCTCGCCAGCGGCTGCGTGCTGGCGCGCACGGTCGACGTCAACGTCGCCGCGGCGGCGATCACCGCTGCGAGCGCCCTGCTCCTGGTAACCACCCGGATCCATCCGCTGTGGCTGATCGGGGGGGCGCTCGCGGGGGCGGCCGGTTGGGTGTAGCGTGGCCGCGATGCAGCTGATCCTGAAGGCGGGGCGCGAGAAATCGCTCAAGCGCCGCCACCCCTGGGTGTTTTCGGGCGCGATCGAGCGCGTGGCCGGGGCGCCGCGCGCGGGCGATACGGTGCGGGTGGTGAGCGCCGGCGGAGAATTCCTCGCGCTCGCCGCCTACAGCCCGCAATCGCAGATCCGGGCGCGCGTGTGGAGCTTCGATCCCGCGGCGACGATCGACGCCGGGTTTCTGCGCGCGCGCCTGCAGGCGGCGCTCGCGCTGCGCGCGCGGCTGCCCGCGGCGCAGCACAGCAACGCGTTGCGCCTGGTGCACGGCGAGTCCGACGGCCTGCCGGGACTGGTGGTCGACCGCTATGCCGACGTGCTGGTGGCGCAGTTGCTCGCCGCCGGGGTCGAGCGCTGGCGCGAAGCGATCCTCGACGCTCTGGCCGAGCTCGCCGGCTGCGAGGCGGTGTACGAGAGGTCCGACGCCGAGGTGCGCACGCTCGAGGGCCTGGGGCCGCGCACCGGGTTCGTGCGCGGCGACCGCGCGGCGGCACGCTGCGCGATCGTCGAGTACGGGCTCGACTTTCACGTCGACGTCGAGCAGGGGCAGAAGACCGGGTTTTTCCTCGACCAGCGCGACAATCGCCAGCGCGTGCGCGCGCTCGCCGCCGGACGCCGGGTGCTCGACGGGTTCTGCTACACGGGGGGCTTTTCGGTCGCCGCGCTTGCGGGCGGCGCGACGCGCGTGCTGGCAATCGAGAGCTCGGCGGCCGCGCTCGCGGTGGCAGCCGAGAACGTGGCCGCGAACGGTCTCGACGCCGGACGCGCCGAGCTCGTGCAGGCCGACGTGTTCGCGCATCTGCGCCTGCTGCGCGACCGCGGCGCGCGCTTCGACCTGGCGGTGCTCGACCCGCCGAAGTTCGCGCCGACCGCCGCGCAGGCGAAGAACGCCGCGCGCGCCTACAAGGACATCAACCTGCTGGCGCTCAAGCTGCTCGCGCCGGGTGGGCTGCTGGCGACCTTCTCCTGTTCCGGCGGCGTGCCGGCGGAGCTGTTCCAGTCGATCGTGGCGGGCGCCGCGCTCGACGCCGGGGTGGAGGGCAAGATCGTCGGGCGCTTCGCCGCCGCCGCTGACCATCCGGTGGCGCTGGAGTTCCCCGAAGGCGAGTACCTCAAGGGCCTGCTGGTGCTGCGTTCGTAGCTCGAGCCCGCGCGGCGGTAGAATTCGGGCCTTCGGAAGGAGCCATCATGCAGCAGGAGAACATGGTTCCCGTGACCATCCTCACGGGATTCCTCGGCAGCGGCAAGACGACGCTCTTGAACCGCATCCTCAAGGAGGACCACGGCCAGCGCATCGCGGTGATCGAGAACGAGTTCGGCGAGGTCGGGGTCGACAACGACATCATCGAGAGCGGCGACGAGCAGATCGTCGAGATGAACAACGGCTGCATCTGCTGCACCGTGCGCGGCGACCTGATCCGCATCCTCGGCGAGCTCAAGGACCGCCGCGCCAAGGGCGACCTGAGCTTCGACCGGGTGATCATCGAAACCACCGGCATGGCCGACCCCGGCCCGGTGGCGCAGACCTTCTTCACCGACGAGGAGGTCGGCAACTATTACCTGCTCGACTCGATCATCACCCTGGTCGACGCCAAGCACGCCGAGAAACAGCTCGACGAGTTCCACGAGGCGCAGGAGCAGGTCGGGTTCGCCGACCGGATCCTGATGTCCAAGACCGACCTGGTCGACGAGGACGAGGTCAGGAAGCTCTCCGAGCGCATCCGCCAGATGAATCCGCGCGCCCCGATCAGGAAGGTGCATTTCGGCGCGGCGCCGCTCGCGGAGGTGCTCGACGTGCGCGGCTTCAACCTGAACGCGATCCTCGATTTCGACCCCGAGTTCCTCACTGACATCCACCACGAGCATCACGACGAGGTCGAGTCGTTCGTATTCCGCGCCGACAAGGCGTTCGACGGCGACAAGCTCGAGCAGTTCCTGTCCGGGATGATCCAGGTCTACGGGCCGGACCTGCTGCGCTACAAGGGCGTGCTGTGGATGAAGGGCAACCCGCGGCGCGTCGTGTTCCAGGGCGTGCACATGATGATGGGCGGCGATCTCGGCAAACCCTGGGGCAAGGGCGAGAAGAAGACCTCGGTGATGGTGTTCATCGGCAAGAAGCTGCCCAGGGACCTGTTCATTGCGGGCCTGGAGCAGTGCCTCGCCTAGTGAGCGCCTCCCCGGGCGGCCGTGCGCGAACGCTCGGCGTGACACGCACCCGAACGTCGCGCTGAGCCGCGCAATTCCTTCCGAACCGCAGATGCCGAAATCCGGGGACAAGAAGCCGGCCGGGAGCGACCAGGCAGGGGCAGGACCCGAGGAGTCGATCTGGGCCGGCGTCGGCAAGGGCACGCGCTCGCCGACCTCGACCGAAAGCGTGCCGCAGCCGGACCAGACCCGCTCGCTCGACTTCACGAGCCTCGCCGGAGGCGCCGCGCGCACCGGTGCGCCGGGCGGGCCCGCCGGGCAGCGCTCGGCGGTCGAGGAGGCGGCGGTCCTTTACGCGGGCGGCGAGGCGGCTCGGGCGAAAGCGCTCCTCGAGCGCGTGGTCGACGCCTCGCCCGCGCGCGCCTGGCTGATGCTGCTCGAGCTGCATCAGGCGCTCGGCGAGCACGCCGAGTTCGCGGCGCGCGCGGGCGCGTTCAAGGCGCGCTTCAGTCGCGCCGCGCCCGACTGGCGTCCGCCAGCGCCCGCCGACGCGGGCCTGCGCACCGGCGGAGGAGCCTACGTCGGCCTACGCGGGAGGCTTTCCGCGCAGAGCGCATCGCAGCTCGAGCAGGTCCGCGCGGCCGCGCAGCAGCACCGGCTGCTGCGCATCGACCTCTCGCGCCTGCAGGGCGCGGACGGCCCCGGCTGCGGCCTGCTGCTCGACATGCTGCGGGCCATTCGGCGCGGCGGCGCCGAGGCGGTCCTCACCGGCGAACAGGAGCTGCTCGGCGCCCTCACGCGCGCCACCCGACCCGGAGACCGTCAGGCCGATCGCGCGTTCTGGCTGCTGCGGCTCGAGATCCTGCAGGGCCAAGGCAGGCGCGCCGAGTTCGAGGGCGTGGCGCAACAGTATGCGCAGACCTATGTCGAGTCGGCGCCGCGCTACGAGGTGCCCGGCGCCGCCCGGCCGCCGGCGGCAGCCGTCCCCGTGCCCGGCGGCGTGGGCGTACTGCGCGCGCCCGCCGAGATCGTGGACAACCCCGACGCGTTCTTCGGCGCGATCGCGGCTGCGGCCGCATCCCGCGCCGACGTGGTGATCGACTGTAGCGGCCTGCAGCGCATCGACGTGCCCTCGGCCCAGACCCTGCGCAACGTCGCCGCGAAGCTCGAGGAGCACGGCAAGCGGCTCGAGCTGCGCCAGCCGAACGCGCTCGTGGTCGCGTTGCTCGAGGTGACCGGGGTGAGCGCGCTGGCGACCGTGGTGCCGCGCCACTGATGCTGCGCCCGCGGCGCGCTCGGGGCTTGCAATCCGCCGCGCCCGGCCCCAGCTAAACCTTCCATTTCGCGAGGCTCCCCTTTCATGGAACAGCTGCACGGCACGACCATTCTTTCCGTGCGCCGCGGCCCGAGCGTGGCCCTGGGCGGCGACGGCCAGGTGACCCTCGGCCAAGTGGTCATCAAGGGCGGCGCGCGCAAGGTGCGGCGCCTGTATCAGGATCGCATCCTCGCCGGATTCGCGGGCGGCACCGCGGACGCGTTCACTCTGTTCGAGCGCTTCGAAGCGAAGCTGGACAAGCACCAGGGCAACCTGATGCGCTCCGCGGTGGAGCTGGCCAAGGACTGGCGCACCGACCGCGTGCTGCGCCGCCTCGAAGCGATGCTTGCGGTGGCCGACCTCGAGCACTCGCTGATCATCACCGGCATGGGCGACGTGCTCGAGCCGGAATACGGCATCGTCGCCATCGGCTCGGGCGGCCCTTACGCGCAGAGCGCGGCGCGGGCCCTGCTCGAGAATACCTCCCTGCCCGCGCGCGAGATCGTCGACAAGGCGCTCGCGATCACCGCCGACATCTGCATCTACACCAACCAGCAGCGCGTCATCGAGGTCCTGGAGTGAGGCGCTCGCCGGTTCAAGCTCGGGGTCCCACATGTCGTCCATGATGCCGCAGGAAATCGTCCACGAGCTGGACAAGCACATCGTCGGCCAGGCGCGCGCCAAGCGCGCGGTGGCGATCGCGCTCAGGAACCGCTGGCGGCGCCAGCAGGTCGACGAGCCGCTGCGCCAGGAGATCACGCCCAAGAACATCCTCATGATCGGGCCGACCGGCGTCGGCAAGACCGAGATCGCGCGCCGCCTGGCGCGGCTGGCCGACGCACCGTTCATCAAGGTGGAGGCGACCAAGTTCACCGAGGTCGGCTACGTCGGGCGCGACGTCGACACCATCGTGCGCGACCTGGTCGAGGTGAGCGTCAAGCAGACGCGCGAGCAGGCGACGCGGCGCGTGCGCGCCCGCGCGCAGGACGCGGCCGAGGAGCGCATCCTGGACGCGCTGCTGCCGCGGGCCCGTTCCGCCGACGGATTCGAGGGCCGCGGCAGCGAGCCCGCCGGCGAGGAGAGCGCGACGCGCCAGAAGTTCAGGAAGAAGCTGCGCGAGGGCGAGCTCGACGACAAGGAGATCGAGCTCGAGCTGGCCGCGCCGTCCGCGCAGATGGAGATCCTGGCGCCTCCCGGGATGGAGGAGCTGACCTCGCAGATCCAGGGCATGTTCCAGAATCTGGGCGGAGGGCGCAAAAAGCTGCGCAAGCTCAGGATCCGCGAGGCCTTCGAGCTGCTGACCGAGGAGGAGGCGGCGAAGCTGGTCTCCGACGACGACCTGAAGTCGAAGGCGCTCGCCAACGCCGAGCAGAACGGCATCGTGTTCCTGGACGAGATCGACAAGATCACCAGTCGCTCCGAGCTGGGCGGCGCGGACGTTTCGCGCCAGGGCGTGCAGCGCGACTTGCTGCCGCTGGTGGAGGGCACGACCGTGTCCACCAAGTACGGCATGGTGCGCACCGATCACATCCTGTTCATCGCCAGCGGGGCGTTCCACCTCGCCAAACCCTCGGACCTGATTCCGGAGCTGCAGGGGCGCTTTCCGATCCGGGTCGAGCTCGACTCGCTGTCGGTGGACGACTTCGAGCAAATTCTCACCACCACCGACGCCAGCCTCATCAAGCAGTACCAGGCGCTGCTCGCCACCGAGGGCGTGACGCTCGACATCCGCGGCGAGGCGATCAGGCGCCTGGCCGAGATCGCCTACCAGGTGAACGAGCGGACCGAGAACATCGGCGCCCGGCGCCTGTACACCGTGCTCGAAAAGATGCTCGAGGAAATCTCGTTCGAGGCCGGCAAGCGCGGCGCGGGCACGGTGACGATCGACGGCGCGTACGTGGACGCGCGGCTCGCCGAGCTGGCGAAGAACGAGGATCTCGCGCGCTACGTGCTGTAGGCGCCGCGCGCTACCACAGCAGCGGCGCGAGACCGAGCGCCGCCAGCCCCAGCAGCAGGCCCAGGCTCGCGAGGCCGGTCGTGCGCGGCGCCAGGGCGTAGGCGTAGACGCCCTTCACCACGTTGTTGCTCGCCGCCGCGATCAGGATCGCGGCGGCCGCCCATTGCAGGGGCGTGAACGCGGGCGCCGCCTGGGTCATGCTCATGATGAACGGGTCGACGTCGGTGACGCCCATGAGCGCGGCCAACAGGTACACGCCATGCTGTCCGAGGTAGGCGATGGCGAGATGCGTGCCGATCAGCATCGCCAGGAACAGCGCGGCGAACAGGAATGCCGTGCCGAGCTCGAGCGGGTTCCTGGGCTCGTAGTCGCGCGCCACCTCCTCCGCAACCACGCCGCCCCTCCTCGACCAGTACCAGCCGACCGCGATGCCGATGCCGGCTAGTACGACCAGGGTGGGCGCGAGCATGCGCATCAGGTCGCGGTTGAACAGCCAGAGCAGGATTGCCAGGCGCAGGTACATCACGCCCGAGGCGATCAGGATGGCGCCGGCGAACAGCTGAGGATGCGCCTCGCGCGAGGCGCGCCGCGCCAGTACCACGGTGGTCACGGTCGAGGAGTACGCGCCGCCGAGCACCGCGGCGAGGAGGATGCCGCCGTGCCTGCGCGTCAGCCGCTGCAGGACATAGCTGCCGTAGGACACGCCGCTCACCGCGGTCACCACCAGCCAGGTCTTGAACGGGTTGATTTGGAACAGCGTGACCGGCTTGTCGGGGACCACCGGCAGGATCACCGCGGTGAGCAGCAGGTACTTGGCGAAGCTGAGGATGTCGTCGCGCGCGATGCGCGTGGTGATGCCTTCGAGCACGGATTTCAGCTCGAGCAGCATCACGCTGGCGACGCAGATCGTGGTCGCGATCCAGAACTGCTCGTGATAGACCAGCGCGCCGACCAGATAGGTGGCAAGGCCGGACATCTCCGAGGTGACCCCGGCGGCGTCGTTGGCGGTCAGCTTGTGCCAGTACGAAAGCATGAGAAATCCCGCGACCGCGGCGAAGCCCAGCGCCAGGGGCAGGAGCTGGGCACCGGAAAGGAACGCCATCGCGTAGCCGATCAGGCCGATCAGCGGAAACGTGCGCACGCCGCCGAAGCCGTAGTGCCCATCGACCGACTTGTGCTCCTCGCGCTCCAGCCCGACCAGGAAGGACAGGAACAGGACGAGGACGATCTTCACGCCCTCCGGGGGGAGCCAATCGGAATGCGTCAGCCAGGACATGCTGCTGCTCGGTGCGCGGCCGGTTGCGGCCATGCCGGGCGCGCGATGCGCGAAGCGGGATTGCAGGGTTCGTGGCGCGGCGTCGCCATGGTGGGCGGATTCTAACGCCGATCGCGCGCGACTCCGGCGATCAGATCAAGGCTGGCGCTGCGCGCCGCGCAGCGCTTCGTCGAGGCAGCGCCGGCACAGGCAAGTCTGGCCCGGCACGGGGGTCAGCGGCGGCAGCGTGGCGCACCAGCAGCGCGCCTCGCCGGCGAGCATGCCGCATACGAACGTGCCTGCGCAGCGCGCGCAACGGGTGGTGCCGGCGGGCTCAGCGGGAGCCGCCATCATCCGACTCGGGCAGCTCGCGGATCGCGCGGCGCAGGAAGTGCATCTGGCGGTTGAAGTTGCGGCAGCCCTCGCAGACGACGAAGTGCAGGCGCAACGCCGCGCGCTCGCCGAAGCCCAGCTCGCGGTCCAGGCCCTGCGACACCAGGCGGCTCACTTCCCTGCAAGGCAGCAGCTTCATCGGGGCGCTCCCTGGTCGCTGAACCAGGTCGCCTCCAGGCATTGGCGCAGCGTCACGCGGGCGCGATACAGCATCACCCAGCAATTGGTCGAGGTGATCTCGAGCTCCTTACAGATCTCCTCCGTCTCGAGGCCGAGATGCTCGCGCATCAGGAACGCGCGCGCGGTGCGCGCGGGCAGCCGCTCGAGGCACATCTCGAGTGCCGCAAAGAACTGCTTTTGCTCGAGCGCCCGGCCGGGGTCGACCCAGCCCGCGGGCGGGTCGCGCCAATGCCCGTCCTCGACGAACAGGGCGTCGAGCTCGGAGAGCTCGGCCTCGGCGTCGTCGCCGCCGAGCGGCTGCTCGCGGCTCGAGCGCCGCATGGCATCGACGATCTTGTGCTTGAGGATCCCCGTCAGCCAGGTGCGCAGGTTGGAGCGCCCGGCGAAGCCGGCTTCGCCCGCGA
The DNA here is from genome assembly GCA_963817785.1 of uncultured Pseudomonadota bacterium. Classification (GTDB taxonomy): domain Bacteria; phylum Pseudomonadota; class Gammaproteobacteria; order Burkholderiales; family SG8-39; genus JAKALD01. The sequence goes on from CAWFPL010000002.1 coordinate 272,632, forward strand.
GCGCGGCGAGCAGGGCTTCCTGCACCGCATCCTCGGCCGCCTCGGCGTTGCGCAGCTGAAGCCTGGCGTAACGCAGCAGGTAGGCACGCTGGCTTTCGATCCGGGCGCGGAAGTCGCTTGGCGGGCTCATGAGGGGTGGGGCCGGGCGCGCGGGCACTTTACCCCGGGCCTCGCCGCCGCGGCAACCCGGCGCAGGAGGGGGGGTTGAAACCGGCGCGCGGCGCCTCATATCAGGAAGCGTATAGGCATTGCGGTTCGCGGCGCGGACCGCTGCACAGTGACGACTGATAGGAGAAGCGCGATGAGCAATCTGACCCGATTTGACCCGTTCAACGACTTGGTCGATGACTTGTTCAAGGGCTTCCTGGTTCGGCCGATGTACACCGAGCCGCGTGAAGCGGCGCTGCGCGCGAAAGTGGACGTGACCGAGAGGAACGGCGCGTACGTGGTGACCGCGGAGCTGCCCGGCGTGAAGAAGGAAGACATCCAGGTGACGATCGACGGCGCGCAGGTCACGCTGGCCGCCGAGGTGAGGCGAGAGAAGGAAGTTGCGCAGGACGAGCGCGTGCTGCATGCGGAGCGCGTGTTCGGCAAGGTGTCGCGCAGCTTCAGCCTGCCGCAGGAGCTGGACGAGGCCAAGGCCGAGGCGAAGTTCCGCGACGGGGTGCTCGAGCTGACGCTGCCGAAGAAGGAAGCCGCACAGCGCAAGCCGATTACGGTGCAGTGAGCGAGCGCGGCTGCGGCCGCGGCCCGCGCACGGCGAAGGGCCGGCACGCAGATGCCGGCCCTTTTTCGTTGCGGCGCCGCGCGCCGCCTGCCGGCGCGTGTCTTTGGGTAAAATTGCCGCTCACTGTCCCTGCCGCCATGTCGCCGACCTCCACCCCGCAGGAAAAGGCGCGCATCCTCGCCGAAGCGCTGCCGTACATCCGCCGCTTCCACGGCAAGACGATCGTGGTCAAGTTTGGCGGCAATGCCATGATCGACGAGGCGCTCAAGGCGGGCTTCGCGCGCGACGTGGTGCTGCTCAAGCTGGTCGGCATGAACCCGGTGGTGGTGCACGGCGGCGGGCCGCAGATCGAGCAGCTGCTGGCGCGGCTCGGCAAGAAGGGCGAGTTCGTGCAGGGCATGCGCGTCACCGACGCCGACACCATGGACGTGGTCGAGATGGTGCTTGGCGGCCAGGTCAACAAGGAGGTGGTGACGCTGATCAACCAGGCCGGCGGCAAGGCGGTCGGCCTCACCGGGCAGGACGGAGGCTTCATCCGCGCCCGCAAGCTGCTGCTGCCGAGCGAGAGCAAGCCGAGCGAGCTGCTCGACATCGGCCTGGTCGGGCAGATCGAATCGATCGATCCGGCGGTGATCTCGGCCCTCGAGGGGGGCGGCTTCATACCGGTGGTGGCGCCGATCGGAGTCGGCGCGGACGGCACCACCTTCAACATCAACGCGGACCTGGTCGCGGGCAAGGTCGCCGAGGTGCTGGGCGCCGAGAAGCTGATCGTGCTCACCAACACGCCCGGAGTGCTCGATCGCGACGGCAAGCTTCTCACCGGACTGACGCCGCGCGGCATCGACGAGCTGGTGACCGCGGGCGTGATCTCCGGCGGCATGCTGCCGAAGATCGCGTCGGTGCTCGACGCTGCGCGCTCCGGGGTCAAGTCCTGTCACATCATCGACGGCCGCGTGCCGCACGCGCTGCTGCTCGAAGTGCTCACCGATCAGGGCGTGGGCACCCTGATCCGCGGCAAGTAGCCGCGCCGGCCGGCGCCGGTCGCGCGCGCGGCCCGTGCACATCGCCCGCTTGCCGCCGTCCAGGCGGGTCTGGATCTTCGACCTGGACAACACGCTGCACGACGCGAGCGCGCACATCTTTCCGTCGATGCACGTGCAGATCAACGACTACATCAAGCGCCACTTCGGCCTCGACGACGAGGCGGCGAACGCCATGCGGCGCAGGTTCTGGGAGCTCTACGGCACCACGCTGACCGGGCTGATGCGCCATTACGGCACCGACCCGCGGCGCTTCCTGCGCGAGACCCACCAGTTTCCCGAGCTCGGCGACATGGTGGTGCACGAGGCCGCGCTGCGCCATGCGCTCGCCCGGCTGGGCGGGCGCAAGTTGATCTTCTCCAACGCGCCGCGGCACTACGTCGAGCAGGTGCTGCGCGCGATCGGGGTAATGCGCTACTTCGACGCGGTGTACACGATCGAGAGCACCCGCTACCGGCCGAAGCCCGCGGTCGAGGGCTTCCAGGTGCTGTTGCGCAAGCACGACCTCGACGCGCACCGCTGCGCCTTCATCGACGACTCGCTCGACAACCTGCGCGCGGCCAGGCGGCTCGGCATGTCCACCATCTGGGTGAGCCCGCGCCTCGCGCGGCCGCGTTTCGTCGACCTGCGGGTGAGCTCGGTGCTCGAGCTGCCGAGCCTGGTGCTGCGCCACGCGCACTGAGCACCGCCCGAGACCGCCGCTGCGGGCTTTCGCCCCGGCCCCGGCATCGCGCTAGAATCCCCCGTCCGTTGCCATCGCCCCACCCATGCCCCGCGCCAAAGGCGAACGCAAGCTCGAGATCCTGAAGGCGCTCGCTCACATGCTCGAGGCGCCGAAGTGGGAGCGCATTACCACCGCGGCGCTCGCCGACCGCCTCGACGTCTCGGAAGCCGCGCTGTACCGCCACTTCGCCTCGAAGGCGCAGATGTACGAAGGGCTGATCGAATTCGTCGAAAACTCGGTGTTCTCGCTCGCCAACCGCATCGCCGCCGACGAGCCCGACGGGGTCAGGCAGGCCGACAAGCTGGTCGAGATGCTGCTGACGTTCGCCGAGAAGAATCCCGGCATGGTGCGCGTCATGACCGGCGACGCGCTGGTCGGTGAGCACGAAAGGCTGCAGGCCCGCATGAACCAGTTCTTCGACCGCTTCGAGGCGAGCCTGAAGCAGGCGCTGCGCCTGGCCGCGACCCAGAACGGCGGGGCGCAGGACGACCCGGCCGGCAGGAAGCCGGACACGGAGTGCGCGGCGCGCGCCGGAGCGCTGCTGCGCTACGCGATCGGCTGCCTGCACCAGTACGCGAAGAGCGGCTTCACCCGCAAGCCGACTGAGAGCTTCGCCGCGCAGCGCCCCTATCTCGGCGCCTGAAGCGCGGCGCCGCACACCTCGCACTCCGGGTCCTTCGCCACGCGCACCGTGCGCCACTCGGCGCGCTTGGCGTCGAGCAGCAGCAAGCGGCCGTTCAGCGTTTCGCCGCAGCCCGCGAGGAGCTTGATCGCTTCCATTGCCTGCAGCGCGCCCACCGCGCCGGTGAGCGGCGCCAGTACCCCCATCACCGCGCAGCGCAACTCCTCGGGCTCGCCGCGCTCGGGAAACAGGCAGGCGTAGCAGGGTGCGTCGCTGCGGCGCAGGTCAAACACCGCGACCTGGCCGTCGAAGCGGATCGCGGCGCCCGACACCAGCGGCTTGGCGTAACGCACGCAGCCGCGGTTGAGCGCATGGCGCGTGGCGAAGTTGTCCGAGCAGTCGAGAACGACGTCGGCCTCGCGCACCAGCGGTTCGACCGCCGCCCCCTCGACGCGCTCGGCGAGCGCCACCACCTCGACCTCGGGATTGAGCGCCGCGAGCGCGGTGCGCGCGGCCCCGGCCTTGCCCTCGCCGATGGAGTCGGTGCGGTACAGGATCTGGCGCTGCAGGTTGGTGAGATCCACGCGGTCGGCGTCGGCGATGGTCAGCCGGCCGATGCCGCTCGCGGCGAGGTACAGCGCCGCCGGGCAGCCCAGGCCGCCCGCGCCGACCACCAGCACGCGGGCGCGCCGCAGGCGCTCCTGGCCCTCGATCCCGATCTCGGGCAGCAGGATGTGGCGGCTGTAGCGGAGAAGCTGCTGGTCGTCCACGGCGAGGCACTTCCGGTCGGGGCACCCGGCGTGGCGCCGCGCGCGCCGCGCGGCGGGCTTATTTGCCGGACTTGGTCTGCGCGACGGAGTTCGCCGGCTGGCCGCGCACCGGCTCGCCCTTGAGGAAGGCGATCGCCTGCGCCAGCTGGAAGTCGTCCTTCGAGCCGAACTCGATCGGCTTGGCCGGTTTGGCCGCGGCGGCCGCCGCCTTCTCCGCGGCGGTCTGCTCCTGCACCGCTTTCTCGCCTTCCGCCGCGGCGTTCTTGTCCAGCGGATTGGCGAGGTGGTGTTGCAGGTTGACCTCGCGCAGCCGCGCCTGCTCGTCGCCGGGTTCCTCGACCACGATGTCGGGCGTGATGCCTTTCAACTGGATCGAGCGGCCGCTCGGGGTGTAGTAGCGCGCGGTGGTCAGCTTGATCGCGGTGTTGTTGCCCAGCGGCATGATGGTCTGCACCGAGCCCTTGCCGAAGGTCTGCGTGCCCATCACCGTGGCGCGCTTGTGGTCCTGCAGCGCCCCGGCCACGATCTCGGAGGCCGATGCCGAGCCTCCGTTCACCAGCACGACCATCGGCACCGTCTTCACCGCCGGCGGCAAGTCCTTGATCATGTCGCCTTCGGAGTCGTGCAGGTAGTCGTCGGGATTGGCCAAATACTTCTTCTTCGAGTCCGGGGCCCGGCCGTCGGTGGACACGACGAGCGAGTTCTCCGGCAGGAACGCCGCCGAGACGCCGACCGCGCCGTACAGCAGCCCGCCGGGGTCGTTGCGCAGGTCGAGCACCAGGCCTTTGAGCGGCCCCTGCTTGTAGAGCGCCTCCACCTGCTTCACCAGGCTCTCGGCGGAGGTCTCCTGGAACTGCGAGACGCGCACCCAGCCGTACCCCGGCTCGACCGTCTTCGACTTGACGCTTTGCACCTTGATGATGGCGCGCGTGAGCGTCACCACGATCGGGGCGGTGTCGCCCTTGCGCGCGATGGTGAGCGTGATCTTCGAGCCAGGCTTGCCGCGCATGCGCTTCACTGCGTCGTTCAACGTCATGCCCTTCACCGGCGTGTCGTCGAGCTTCACGATCAGGTCGCCCGGCTTGATCCCGGCGCGGAAGGCCGGGGAGTCCTCGATCGGCGAGATCACCTTGACGAAGCCGTCTTCCATCCCGACCTCGATGCCCAGGCCGCCGAACTGGCCCTGGGTGCCGACCTGCAGCTCGCGATACGCGTCCTGGTCGAGATACTCCGAGTGCGGGTCGAGGTCCGACAGCATCCCATTGATCGCCCCGGTGATCAGCTTCTTGTCGGGCACCGGCTCGACGTAGTTCTCCTTGATCGCGCCGAACACCTCGGTGAACGCGCGCAGCTCCTGCACCGGCAGCGGCGAACTCGCGGCGCGCTCGGCGATCGCCGGGACGTTGAGGCTGACCAGAATTCCGGCAACAGCGCCGAGCAGGATGAGCCCGATGCTCTTGAATTTGCTACGCATACGTTTTTCCTTACGCGGCGGACGCCGCGCCAGATTCACTTGAGTTTGACCCACCGCAGGGGATCGAAGGCTTTGCCGAGATGGCGCAGTTCGAAGTATAAACCCGATTTCTCGTTGCCACCGGTCGAGCCGACGGTGGCGATCACCTCGCCCGCGGCGACCGGATCGCCGGTCTGCTTGAGCAGCGCCTCGTTGTCGGCGTAGATCGACATGTAGCCCGCGCCGTGGTCGACGATCAGCAGGTTGCCGAAGCCGCGCATCCAGTCGGCGAACACGACGCGCCCGGCAGCCACGGCGCGCACCGGCTCGCCTTCTGGCGCCTGAATGAACACTCCCTTGAAGTCCGGACCGCCATCGATACGTGGAGCGCCGAAGCGGCCGGTTAGTTCCCCGCGCACGGGCAGCCGCAGCTTGCCGCGCAGGCTGGCGAAGGGACCGTGCGCCTCGCCGGGCTGGGGCACCTGCTCGACCCGGGCGTAGCCTGCCCCTGGCTTGGCGCGCAGCACCCGGCCGATCTCCTTTACGACCCGCGCCAGGCGCCGCTCGTCGGCGCGCATCGCCTGGATCTGCCGCCGCTTGTCGCGAATCTCGCCGGCCAGGTGCTGCAGGACCCGCCGGCGCTCGCTGCGCTCGGCAAGCAGGCGCTCGCGCTCGGCGCGCTGCTGCGCCTCGATCGCCGCCAGCCGGGCCGCCCGCTCCTGAGCCTCGCTCCTGAGCCGGCCGAGCTCGGCGACGTTGGCGCGCACCGACTGGATGAGCTGGGCTTCCGCGCGCGAAGCCAGCGCGATGTAATACAGCATGCGCGCGATGTCGGCGGGGTCTTTGCCCGACAGCGCCAGGCGCAATGCGTCCGGCGCGGGGCTCAGCTCGCGCGCGACGAGCAGCCGGCCGAGCGCCCGCTGCTGCTTCTCGAGCGCGCGCCCGGCCACGCCGCGCCTGGCCGCGATCGACTTCATCTGGTCGCGCAGCGCGCGTTCCTCGCCGCCGAGCGCGCGCAGTGCGCGGTTGGCGTCCGAGATCGCCTGCTCGGAGCTGCGCAACGCGTCGAGCGCCTCCTGCCGGTGGGCTTCCTTTTTCTCGAGCTCGCCGCTCAGGGCCCGGATGCGCTCGCGCAGCGAGTTCAGGTCGGCCCTCTCGTGCGCTGCCGGAGCGACGCGCTCGCGCGCCGGCGCCGGCGCCGCAAGCAGCGTGCAGACGGCGAGGACGAGAAGCCGGCGGCCCGTCAGGTCTTGACCTTGCCCTGCGCCGAGACGGCAGCCACGCGCTGCGCCACCTCCTCGGCGTTCCCCAGGTAGTAGTGCTTGAGCGGGCGCAGCTCGGCGTCCAGCTCGTACACCAGCGGCACTCCGGTCGGGATGTTCAGGCCGACGATGTCGGCGTCGGAGATGCCGTCGAGGTATTTGACCAGCGCGCGCATCGAGTTGCCGTGTGCCGCGATAAGCACCCGCCGGCCGGCGCGCACCGCCGGGGCGATCGCGGAGCCCCAGTAGGGCAGCACGCGCGCCACGGTGTCCTTCAGGCACTCGGTCAGCGGGATCTGGTTGCGCGCGAGGCCGGCGTAGCGCGGGTCGCGCCCGGCGTGGCGCGGGTCATCCTCGGCGAGCGCGGGCGGCGGCGTATCGTAGCTGCGGCGCCAGGCGAGCACTTGGCGCTCGCCGAACTTGGCCGCCGTCTCGGCCTTGTTCAGGCCCTGCAGCGCGCCGTAGTGCCGCTCGTTCAGGCGCCAGCTCTTCTCGACCGGGAGCCACATCATGTCCATCTCGTCGAGCACCAGCCACAGCGTGCGCACGGCTCGCTTGAGCACCGAGGTGAAGGCGATGTCGAACGCATAGCCCTCGGCCCGCAACAGCCGGCCGGCAGCGCGTGCCTCCTCGACCCCGGTGGCCGACAGGTCGACGTCGGTCCAGCCGGTGAAGCGGTTGGCGCGGTTCCAGTCCGATTCGCCATGGCGCAGGAGGACGAGCTTGTGCATGCCGCAGAAAGAGGAAAGGCCGGGGCAACCCGCGTATTCTATAATAGGTGTTTTGATCGACTCGGCCAGCCGCGGCGCATGAAGCGCGACATCTTCGACCTCATCGAAAAGCAGGAGCACATCGAGCAGGCGGCGCGCGCCCTGAAGGCGATGTCGCACCCGCTGCGGCTCAAGATCCTGTGTGTGCTGGGCAACGTCGAATCGAGCGTGCAGGAGATCGTCGAGGCGGTCGGCACATCGCAGAGCAACATCTCGCAGCATCTGGCGATCCTGCGCGACAAGGGCGTCCTGCGCGCGCGCAAGGTCGCCAACCGGGTCTACTATCGCGTGAGCGACGAGCGCACGCTGCAGCTCATCAGCATGATGCGCGAGGTGTTCTGCGGCGTCCCGCGCGCCTGACAGGAGTCCAGGGACGGGCGGGACCCCGCCTACCCGCATCGCATGCCCATCGAATTCGTCAAGGACAACCTACTTCTGATCGCGGTCGCCGTGGTCTCGGGCGCGATGCTGCTGTGGCCGCTGGTGCGCCGCGGCGCGGGCGGGCCCTGGGTCAGCACCCTGCAGGCTACGCAGCTGATCAACCGCGAGAACGCCCTGGTGATCGACGTGCGCGAGCCGGCCGAGTACGCGCAGGGCCACGTCTTGGGCGCGAAGAACGTCCCGCTCGGCGAGCTGAGCGCACGGGCCGGCGATTTCGACAAGTACAAGGCGCGGCCGGTGATCCTGGTGTGCGCGAGCGGCAGCCGCTCGGGCGCGGGGCTGGCGGCGCTCAAGAACCGCGGCTTCACGAACGCGGTCAACCTCGCGGGCGGCTTTGGAGCGTGGCAGCAGGCCGGGCTGCCGGTGGAGAAGTGAAGTGGCGCGCGTGCTGATGTACTGCACCGCGTCCTGCCCCTACTGCCAGTCGGCCGAGCAGTTGCTTCTCGCCAAGGGCGTCAGCGCGCTGGAAAAGATCCGCGTCGATCTCGAGCCCGCGCGGCGCGCCGAGATGGTGCAGCGCGCCGGGCGGCGCACGGTGCCGCAGATCTGGATCGGCGAGCGCCACGTCGGAGGCTGCGACGACCTGTACGCGTTGGAGGATGCCGGCGAGCTCGATTCGCTGCTCGCTGCCTGAGGAGCAACGCGGCCGCCGGGGCGACCCGTCGCGCCGGCCGCGTCACTTTTGCAAACAACAGGTTTCAGGAGATGCCGTGACATGAGCGACGACCAACCCTCGTTCCAGATCGAGAAGCTGTACGTCAAGGACATCTCCCTGGAGATTCCGGGCGCGCCGCAGATCTTCCTGCAGGCCGACCAGCCGCAGCTCGAGGTTCAGGTGAACAGCGACGCGCTGCAGTTCGCGGACGCGCTGTACGAGGTGACCGTGACGGTGACCGTCACCGCGCGCGCCGGCGAAAAGACGCTGTTCCTCGCCGAGGCGGTGCAGGCCGGCATCTTCACCGTGCGCGGCATTCCGGCCGCGGACATGGAACCGCTGCTTGGCATCGCGTGCCCGAACATCCTCTACCCTTACGTGCGCGAGGCCATTTCGGACTTGGTGACGCGCGGCGGCTTTCCGCCCGTGCTGCTCGCGCCGGTGTCCTTCGAGACGCTGTACGCGCAGCGCGTGCAGCGCGCGGCGTCCGAACCGCGTATCGAGATCGCTTCCTGAAGCCGGGCATGACGCGCGTCGCCCGCGGTCCGCGCATCCAGCACCGTCGCCGGCCGACGGCCGTGCCGGTCCGGCAGGCGCTGAAGCGCGCGCTGCTGGCCGCGGCTCTAGCGTGCCTGCCGGCGGCGGCGCGCGCCGCCGATTTCCGTTCCGTCGCGGACGATGCCGCCGTGCTCTACGACGCGCCGTCGACTGCCGCAAACCCGCTGTACGTCGTGTCGAAGGACTATCCGCTCGAGGTGATCGTCAATCTCGAATCCTGGGCGAAGGTGCGTGACGCCACCGGGACGCTGTCCTGGATCCAGAAGAAGGACCTGACCGACGACCACATGGTGCTGGTGACCGCGCCTTCGGCCGACGTGCACACGCAGCCGGACGATGCGTCGCCGGTCGCGTTCGTGGCGGCGCAGAACGTGGTACTCGAGCTGGTGGAGGTCGCCGCCGGCGGCTGGTTGCACGTGCGCCTGGCGGGCGGCACGGAAGGCTACGTGCGCATCGGCCTCGTCTGGGGCGCGTAGCCAGTGGCGCCGAGCCGCCTGGCGGTGCTCGGCGGGGGGGCATGGGGCAGCGCGCTTGCCAGCGTGCTGGCGGCGCGTCATCGCGTGACCCTGTGGGCGCGCGACCCGGCGCAGGCGCAGGCGATCGCCCGGGAGCGCCGCAATGTGCGCTATCTGCCGGAGATCACGCTTCCCGACTCGTTGCACGTCACCGGCGAGCTCGATGCGGCGCTCGCCGGAGCGGACCTGCTGATCGCCGCGACGCCCGTCGCCGGCTTGCGCGAGCTGCTCGGACGGCTCGCCGTCCGGGCGGCGCCGCTGGTATGGCTGTGCAAGGGCTTCGAGCAGGGTTCGGGACTGCTGCCTCACCAGGTGGTCGAACAGGTGCGCGGCGCTCGCTCGCCCAGCGGCGCGCTGTCGGGCCCGTCGTTCGCGCTCGAGGTCGCGCAGGGACTGCCGTGCGCGCTGACGCTCGCGGCGCGCGATGCCGAGTTCGCCCGCGGGGCCGCGGCGCTCCTCCACGGCGGGCGGATGCGCGTGTACTACAGCGACGATCTGGTTGGCGTCGAGGTGGGCGGTGCGGTCAAGAACGTGATGGCGATCGCGGTCGGCGTGTGCGACGGGCTCGGCTTCGGCCAGAATGCGCGCGCCGCTCTCATCACCCGGGGCCTGGCGGAGATGACGCGGCTGGGGGTGGCGCTCGGGGGGCGCGTCGAGACCATCATGGGTCTCGCCGGCGCGGGCGACCTGATCCTGACGGCGACCGGCGACCTGTCGCGCAACCGCCGCGTCGGCATAGAGCTCGCGCGCGGCCGCCGGCTCGACGAGATCCTCGCCGGTCTCGGGCATGTCGCCGAGGGCGTGCGCTCGGCAAGCGAGGTTGCCAGGCTCGCCGCGCGCCACGGCGTGGACATGCCGGTGACCGCGGCGGTGTGCGCGGTGCTCGAGGGCCGGCTGGCGCCGGACAAGGCCGCGGAGCTGCTGCTCGCCCGCGACCCGAAGCGCGAGGCCTGACCCCCCGCGCCGCCTCAAGCGGCACCGGGAAATCCGATCTGCCGCCAGGCTTCGTACACCACGGCCGCCACGGCGTTGGACAGGTTCAGGCTGCGATTGCCCGGACGCATCGGCAGCCTCAGGCAGTGCTCCGGCGCGAAGGCATCGATCAGCTCCTCCGGCAGGCCGCGCGTCTCCGGGCCGAACACGAAGACGTCGTCGCGGGCGTAACGCTGCGCGAAGAAGTCGGCTTGGGCGCGCGTGCTGAGCGCGAACATGCGCCTGCCCGCGAGGGCGTCGCGGCACGCCCGCCAGTCGCGGTGACTGCGTACGTTGGCGAGCTGGTGGTAGTCGAGCCCGGCGCGCTTGAGCTGCCGGTCGTCGAGCGAGAAGCCGAGCGGCTCGACCAGGTGCAGCCGCACCCCGGTATTCGCGGCGAGCCGGATGACGTTGCCGGCGTTGGGCGGAATCTCCGGCTGGAACAGGATGACGTCGAACATCAGCTGTCCCCGGGAGGCGGAGTGCGCGCCAGCACCCAGTTGACGACGCGCGCCGCGCCGGCGCGCTTGAGCGCGAGCGCGGTTTCCTCGAGGGTCGCGCCGGTGGTCATCACGTCGTCGAGCACGGCGATCACGGCGCCCCGCAGCGCGCGCGGGCAGCGAAACGCGCCGCGCACGTTGCGCGCGCGCGCTGCCCACGGGAGCCCGGTCTGAGCGGGCGTGTCGCGTGCGCGCTCGCACAGCTGCGGCGCAAGCACGATCCCGGTCAGCGCAGCGAGCGGCCGCGCGATCTCCGTGGCCTGGTTGTAGCCGCGCTGCGCGAGCCGTCCCGACGACAGCGGAACCGGCACGAGGAAGTCCACCCGTTCGACCGGCGCCACCCTGGCCGCCAGTACACGCGCGAGCAGCGGTGCGAGCGCCAGCTCGCCGCGGTACTTGAGCGCGTGCAGCAGCACGTCGGCCGGAAAGCGGTAGCTCAGCGCGGCGACGGTGGCGTCGTAGCTGGGCGAGAGCACGAGGCAGCGGCCGCAGATTTCGCCCCCGGGCGACGCGAGCGCGCAGCGCCGGCAGGACGGCGCGCCCAGGCGCGGCAGGTCCGCGTCGCACGCCGCGCACAGCAGGCTCTCTGCGGGCGCGGCGCCGCGACACAGATAGCAGGTGCCGCCGAACAGATAGCTCGCCAGTCTTTTCACGGTGTGGCTGGGCATGCGTGTATCCGGGGGCTGTCCGGCCGGAACAGCCCGGCTTGCGCCGGCTGCGTCCCGGCTGCTGGGGCCGATTATGCTCCGGCGGCGGCGGCGCGTTAGACTGCGCCGCATGTGGACCGTACGCGACCTCACCGCGGCGCTTGCCCGCGGCGCGACCTCGAGCCGCGAGCTCACCGAGCAGGCGCTGACGCGCATCGCCGACCCGTCCGGAGAGGGCGGCCGCGCGTTTCTCAAGACCTACGCCGAAACCGCGCGCGCCGAGGCGCAGCATTCGGACGCGCTGCGGCGCGCCGGAATCGTGCGTTCCCCGGTTGAAGGCCTGCCCGTCTCGGTGAAGGACCTGTTCGACGTCGGCGGCGACGTGACCCGCGCCGGCTCCAGGGTGCTGGCGGATGCCCCGCCTGCGGCGAGCGATGCCCCCGCCGTGGCTCGACTGCGGGCCGCCGGCGCGGTCATCGTGGGGCGTACCAACATGGTCGAGTTCGCCTTCGGCGCGGTGGGGCTGAATCCGCACTACGGCACGCCGCGCAACCCCTGGGAGCGCAAGGTCGGGCGCGTGCCCGGCGGCTCGTCCTCGGGCGCCGCGGTCGCGCAGGCCGACGGCATGTGCGTCATGGCGCTGGGCAGCGATACGCGCGGCTCGGTGCGCATCCCCGCGGCGCTGTGCGGCGTGGCCGGTTTCAAGCCGACTGCGCGCCGCGTGCCGCGCGAAGGCGCGTTTCCGCTGTCCTTCACGCTCGATTCGATCGGCCCGCTCGCCAATTCGATCGCCTGCTGCGCGGCCTACGACGCGGTGCTCGCCGGGGAGCCGCCGGTCGCGCTGCCCGAGCTTCCCGCGAAGGGGCTGCGGCTGCTGGTGCCGAAATCGAGCGCGCTGGAAAATCTCGACGCGCCGGTCGCGCGGGCGTTCGACGCGGCGCTCGCCAAGCTCTCTCGCGCCGGCGCGGCGCTCGCCGAGGTCGCGGTGCCGGCGTTCGACCGGCAGAGCGAGTACTTCAAGGGCGGCGGCCTGCAGGGCGCCGAGGCGTATGCCATCCACCGGGCGCGCCTCGAACGGCTGGCCGATTTCGACCCGCGCGTAGGCAAGCGCGTCCTCCTGGGCAAGGATCTGTCGGGCGCGGACTACGTCGAGATCGGCCTCATGCGTGCCGCCTACGTGCGCGAGATCGCGGCGCTCGCCGCGCCGTTTGACGCGATCGTCATGCCCTCCGTGCCGTGCGTCGCGCCGACGATCGCCGAGGCCGACGCGAGCGACGAGGCCTACTTCCGCTGGAACCTGCGCGTGCTGCGCAACACCGGGCTGATCAACTTTCTCGACGGTTGCGCGGCGACCCTGCCTTGCCACGAGCCGGCGACCGCCCCGGTCGGGTTCATGGTGTGCGGCGTCGCGGGCGCGGACCGACACGTGCTCGCGGCCGCCGCCGCGATCGAGCGCGCACTCGGCCCGCGTGGCTGAGCGCCCCGCGGCCGCGGTCGACCGTCGCGCGGCGCGCCGGCGCTTCGAGCGCGCGGCCGCGACCTATGCCTCGGCCTCGCGCCTCGAGGCCGAGATCGGCACCCGCATGCTCGAGCGGCTCGACTACGTCAAGCTCGCCCCGCAACGCATCCTCGACGCCGGCGCGGGGCCCGCGCGCGAAGCGCGCGCGCTGGCCGGTCGCTACCGCGGCGCCGCGGTGCTCGCGCTCGATTTTTCGCTCGCCATGCTGCGCCAGGCGCGCGCCGGACAGCACCCGCTCGCGCGTCTCGGCGCCCGCCTCCTCGCGCCGCGTTCCGCGCTGCTCGCGGTGTGCGCGGAGCTCGAGCAGTTACCCCTCGCAAGCGGCGCGGTCGGACTGGTGTGGTCGAACATGGCGCTGCATTGGGCGGCAGACCCGTTCGCGGCGCTGCGCGAGTTCCAGCGCGTGCTTACGCCCGAGGGACTGCTCATGTTCAGCACGCTCGGGCCGGATACCCTGCGCGAGCTGCGCGCGGCCGCCGGCGCCGAGCGCGTGCACCGCTTCATCGACATGCACGACCTTGGCGACATGCTGCTCGCCGCCGGATTTTCGGCGCCGGTGATGGACATGGAGCTGGTGAAGCTTCGCTATGCACAGCCGCGCAAGCTCCTCGAGGATCTGCGCGCGAGCGGCCAGACGCTGGCGCGGCCGGATCGCGCGCGCGGGCTCTCGGGCGGCGCTTTTGTACGCCGCCTGCATGCGGCGCTGGCTGCGCAGGCGCGCGACACCGGCCTGGACGTCAGCTTCGAGGTGGTCTACGGCCACGCCTGGAAGGGCGCCGCGACGCGCACCGCCGACGGTCGCGCGATCGTGCGCACGGAGTTTGCACGCCATAAGCGCAATTAAGCGCCGCAACAGCCCGAAGGCGAGGATTTCGCTGGGCTTTTTGCTTGTGGAGGCGAAGTGACTATGGTAATTTACCGCGCCTTATGCGGGCAGGTGTTCGGGGGCTGCGACCTCCGCGTCCGGCGAGCCGCGAGATCGAGTCTGCGACAACTTCGTCTTGAGCAAGTGAGCTTCGAATCCCCGCGGCGCGAATTGGCGTTCATGGAGCGGAGCCCCGGGTTCAGCCTGGTCGTCAAGCGCAATTGCTCGATTTCTCCTCACGGACTGCTGCGCGTGTTCGTGCTGCTGGCGGGCGTGGCCATCGGCATCGCCACCGCGTTTGCGCTGCTGGGCGCGTGGCTGATCCTGCCGTTTGCCGGGCTCGAGATCGTCGCGCTCGGAGCGGCGTTCCTGCTGAACGGGCGCCACGCGGCCGACTACGAGCGCATCGAGCTCGCGGGCGGCCGGCTGATGGTGGAGCAGGCAGTCGCCGAGCGTACCGCGCGCTTCGAGCTCGACGCGCGCCTGGCGCGCGTGCAGCTCGCGGGGGTGACAGGCCGGAAGCGGGTGCTGCTGTGGGCACCGGGCGGGGAATTCGAGATCGGACGCAACCTCGACGCCGAGACACGCGTCGAGTTCTCGGCCGAGCTGACAAAAAGATTGCGGATCTGATTCGGGAGACGGTGAAGATGGCAAGCAAGTGGGCACGAACAGGCGCCTGGTGGATCGCCGGCGTGATCGGCATGGTGCTGTCCGGCCGCGCGATGGCCTTGGGGTGGAACCTGCAGCCGCCGGTGACGCCGATCGCGGCGGAGATTCTCACCCTGCACAACTACGTGATGGTGCTCGTCATCGTGATCTTCGTCGGGGTGTTCGGAGTGATGTTCTACTCCGTTTTCGCGCACCGCAAGTCGAAGGGACACAAGGCCGCGCAGTTCCACGAGAACACCACCGCCGAGATCCTGTGGACGGTGATTCCCGCGATCATCCTGGTGGTGATCGCCCTGCCCGCGACCAAGACGGTGATCTGGCAGAAGGACACCTCGAATCCGGACCTCACGATCAAGGCGACCGGCTACCAGTGGAAGTGGGGCTACGACTACGTGCAGGGCGAAGGCAAGGGGATCCACTTCCTGTCGACCCTGTCCACGCCGCAGGACGAGATCGTCGGCGATGCGCCCAAGGACGCGCATTACCTGCTCGAGGTCGACCATCCGGTGGTGGTGCCGGTCAACAAGAAGGTTCGCGTCCTCACCGCCGCCGGCGACGTGATCCATTCCTGGTGGGTGCCCGCCTTCGGCGTCAAGCAGGACGCCATCCCCGGGCTGATCCGCGACACCTGGTTCCGCGCGACCAAGACCGGCACCTACCGCGGCCAGTGCGCGGAGCTGTGCGGCAAGAACCACGCCTTCATGCCGATCGTGGTGAAGGTCGTTACGCAGGACCAATACGACGCCTGGGTGAAGCAGCAGCAGGAACAGGTTGCCTCTGCCGCCGAGGACGTCAACAGGACGTGGACCCTCGACGAGCTGAAGGCGAACGGCGAAAAGGTGTACGCCGCGAACTGCGTTGCCTGCCACCAGGCGACCGGCATGGGCATCCCGGGCACTTTCCCGCCGATCTCGGCGGGCAATCCGTTCCAGGCTGCCCCGCAGATGCTGAAGGAGCTCGAGGACCGCGGCTTCTACAAGGGCGGCAAGATCGTGATGGGGCCGGTCGAGCACCACGTGGACATCGTGCTGCACGGCATCCCGGGCACCGCCATGGCCGCCTTCGGCAAGCAGCTTTCCGACACGGAGATCGCCTCCGTGATCACCTATGAGCGCAATTCCTGGGGCAACAGCGGCGGGGCGGTCCAGCCTGCCGAGGTAAAGGCCCTGCGCAAGTGACGCGTTTAGGATTTCAGATCAGGAGATTTCGATGAGCGCAGTCCTCGACACGCACGGCCACGGGGCCCACGACGAGCATCACGGCCACCATGGTCCCTATGGCGGGATCATGCGCTGGATCACGACCACCAATCACAAGGACATCGGCACGATGTACCTGTGGTTCAGCTTCACCATGTTCCTGCTGGGTGGCGTGATGGCGCTGGTGATCCGCAGCGAGCTGTTCGAGCCCGGCCTGCAGATCGTGCAGCCCGAGTTCTTCAACCAGATGATCACCATGCACGGCCTGATCATGGTGTTCGGCGCGATCATGCCGGCGTTCGTCGGCTTCGCGAACTGGCTGATCCCGATGCAGATCGGCGCGCCCGACATGGCGTTCGCCCGCCTGAACAACTGGTCGTTCTGGCTGCTGCCGTTCGCGGCCTCGCTGCTGGTGATCTCGTTCTTCGTGCCGGGCGGCGCGCCCGGCGTGGGCTGGACCATGTACGCCCCGCTCACCGTGCAGATGGGCATGGGGATGGATTTCACGATCTTCGCCATCCACCTGCTGGGCATGAGCTCGATCATGGGGTCGATCAACATCATCACCACCATCCTCAACATGCGCGCCCCGGGCATGACGCTGATGCGCATGCCGTTGTTCTGCTGGACCTGGCTGATCACCGCCTACCTGTTGGTGGCGGCCATGCCGGTGCTCGCGGGCGCGGTGACGATGACCCTCACCGACCGGCATTTCGGCACCTCGTTCTTCAACGCCGCCGGCGGCGGCGACCCGGTGCTGTACCAGCACATCTTCTGGTTCTTCGGCCATCCCGAGGTGTACATCATCGCGTTGCCCGCGTTCGGCGTGATCTCGCAGGTGATCCCCGCGTTCTCGCGCAAGCCCCTGTTCGGCTACGCCTCGATGGTGTACGCCACCTCGGCGATCGCGATCCTGTCGTTCATGGTCTGGGCGCACCACATGTACACGGTCGGCATGCCGGTGACCGCGCAGCTGTTCTTCATGTACTCCACCACGCTGATCGCGATCCCGACCGGGGTGAAGGTGTTCAACTGGGTCGCGACCATGTGGCGCGGCTCGCTCAGCTTCGAGACGCCGATGCTGTTCGCCTGCGGCTTCCTGTTCCTGTTCACGCTGGGCGGGTTCTCGGGGCTGGTGCTGTCGCTCGCGCCGATCGACATCCAGCTCCAGGACACCTACTACGTCGTGGCGCACTTCCACTACGTGATGGTGGCCGGCGCGCTGTTCGCGGCGTTCGCGGGGATCTACTTCTGGCTGCCGAAGTGGACCGGCCGCATGTACAACGAGACGCTCGGCAAGTGGCATTTCTGGCTGTCGATCATCTTCTTCAACATGATCTTCTTCGTGCAGCACTTCCTTGGCCTGGCCGGGATGCCGCGGCGGATTGCCGACTACAACCCCGAGTTCACGACCTGGAACCAGATCTCGACCATCGGCGCGTTCGGCTTCGGGCTGTCGCAGCTGCTGTTCCTGTACATCGTCGTGAACACCATCCGCAATGGCGCCAAGGCGCCCGACAAGCCCTGGGAGGGCGCGGATTCGCTGGAGTGGACGCACCTGCCGACGCCGGCGCCGTACCATTCTTTCGAGACACCGCCGGTACTCAAGTAGGCATGAACCGCAACACCAGGACCGGGCTGATCCTCGCCAGCATCTCGCTGGCCTTCCTGCTCGGCTTCATCGCAAGAGTCTGGTATCTGAAGCGATGAGCACGCGCGACGATCTGCGCGCCCGGGCGGCTGCATCGGGAGGGGGCAAGTGATGGCCGGCGAGACGCCGGCGCCCAAGCGTGCGGGCCTGCTCGAGGTCGCGAAGACCGTGCTGTCGGCGTTCCTCGGCGTGCGCCGCCGCGCGGATCACGAGCGCGCGACCGCCCGCATCAGGCCGGGGCAAGTGGTCGTCGTCGCCGTGATTCTTGCGGCGCTGTTCGTGGTTACGCTCATCACCGTCGTGCACATGGTGGTCGGCTGAGCTCATCGGCAATCAGGAAAAAGCACAGGGAGAAATCGAAATGGCGCAGTCTGCATCCACCCCAGCACGGCAGCACTACTACGTGCCGCAGCCCATGGCGTGGCCGATCATGGGCTCAGTGGCGCTGTTCTGCATGGCCCTGGGCGCGGTGTTCGTGTTCAACGGCATGATGCCCGGCTGGATCTCGATCGCGCTCGGATTCATGATCCTGCTGTACATGATGTTCCGCTGGTTCGGTGACGTGATCCGCGAATCGGAGAGCGGCAAGTACGGCGCCTGGGAGGACGTGTCGTTCCGCTGGGGGATGAGCTGGTTCATCTTCTCGGAGGTGATGTTCTTCGCCGCGTTTTTCGGCGCCCTGTTCTACACACGCGTGATCTCGGTTCCGGATCTCGCGAGCATCACCAGCCACGAGTACGCCTGGCCCGGCTTTTCCGGCCGCTGGCCGTCGGCGGGGCCGGCATTCGCGGCGGCCTTTTCGCCCATGGCGGCGTGGGGTATTCCGGCAATCAACACGCTGCTGCTGCTCTCCTCGGGCGTCACCGTGACGATCGCGCACTGGGCGCTGAAGGAGAACAAGCGCTTCCAGCTCAACCTGTTCCTGTTTTTCACCGTGGCCCTCGGCGTGACGTTCCTCGTGCTCCAGGCGCACGAGTACGGCCATGCTTACAGTGAACTGAATCTCAAGCTGACGACCGGGGTCTACGGCTCGACCTTCTTCATGCTCACCGGTTTCCACGGCTTTCACGTCACCGTCGGTGCGATCATGCTGTCGGTGATCCTGGGGCGCAGCCTCGCCGGGCACTTCAAGCCCGAGCACCACTTCGCCTTCGAGGCGGTGGCGTGGTACTGGCACTTCGTGGACGTGGTGTGGCTGTGCCTGTTCATCTTCGTGTACTGGCTGTGAGGCGCGCAGCGCGCGGCCATCGCTGGACAACAAGGAGGAGAGCGCCGCAGTAGCGCTCCGGAGGAGGAGCTTCGATGCCGCACTGGGTGCGGCATTTTTTTTCGGGATGCGCGGCCTACAGGCGGCCGTGAATGAAACCGAAGTAGTATCCGGCCATCAAAAACAGGAACAGCGCGATCGACAGGCCGACGCGGAACATGAGCGCCTTGACCGCGCGCGTCGAGCCGCCACGGTCGTGGAACACGAAAAACAGCGCCGAGCCGAGGCTGGCGATGATCAGCACGAGCACGGCGATCACGAAGTAGCGCATACAAATCGCGGGGCGCGAAACGTCGCGCCCCGCATCCCTGAAAAGGGCAGTGTAACGGATCGGTTCACCAGCCTCCAAGCATGCCGCTGACTTTTTTCGGTCGTTCTTTCCGTCCCAAGTGGTGGGCCCTGCCGCTCGCGGCGGCGGGCTGCGCCGCGTTCGTCGCGCTCGGCAACTGGCAGAGCCGGCGCGCCGAGGACAAGCGCGCGCTGCAGGCGCGCTTCGACGCCGCGCTGAACGGCCCGGCGCTCGAGCTTCCCGGACGGCCGGTCGAGCCCGCGGCATACGTGCTGCGGCGCGTCGCGGCGCGCGGCGAGTTCGTGCCCAAGTACACGGTGCTGCTCGAGGACAAGATGTACCAGGGACGCATCGGCTACCACGTCGTCACGCCGCTGTGCCAGAGCGGCGCGAAGATCTGCGTGCTGGTCAATCGGGGCTGGGTGGTGGCGGGCGAGCGCCGCGACCAGCTGCCCGAGGTGCGTACGCCGGCGGGCGTGCAGCGCGTCGAGGGCCTGGCACTCGCGCGCTTTCCACGCGCGCTGGAGCCCTTCAAGCACAAGCCCACGGGCCGGTTGTGGCTCAACGTCCGGGTGAAGGATTTCGAGGCCTGGTCGGGGCTCGCGCTGCAGCCGATCGTGATGGAGCAGCTCTCGCCCGCGGACGACGGGCTGATCCGCGACTGGCCTCGCCCGGACACCCACATCGAGATGAACGAGAGCTACGCACTGCAATGGTATTTGTTCGCCTCGCTGGCGGTCGTACTGTTCTTCGTCCTGAGTCTGCGCCGCCATGAGCATTCTTCCTAAGGACCCGGTGAAGCGCGGCCGGCTGATCCTGCTTGCCATCGGGGTGGTGTTCGCGCTGCCGATCGCGGCGGCGTGGACCGCGTATCTTCTCGGCTGGGCGCCCGGCGGCACCAGCAACTACGGCGACCTGATCAAGCCGCATCCCGCCCCGGACACGCCGCTGACCGCGCTCGACGGCCGCCCGTTCCGCCTGTCGCAGTTGCGCGGCAAGTGGGTGATGCTCGCGTTCGACAGCCCCGCCTGCGACGAGTCGTGCGTGCGCAAGCTGTACTACATGCGCCAGATCCGAGTCGCCCAGGGGGACAACATGGGTCGAGTCGAGCGGGTCTGGATCCTGACCGCTGCGGGGACGCCGGGCGCGGCGCTGCTCGCGGCTTACCCCGGCATGCACGTGGCGCGCGCGCCAAGCCCGGACTTCGAGCGCGGCTTTCCGGCCTCCGACAGGCCCACGCATCACGTCTACCTGATCGATCCGCTCGGCAACGTCATGATGCGCTTTCCGCGCGATCCCAACCCCTCGCGCATGCTCAAGGACCTGCAGCGCCTTCTGAGGTATTCGTCAGCCGGATGAAACACTACCGATTGCTCGTTGTCGTCGCCGCGCTTCTCGCTTTCGTCGTGGTCGTGGTCGGCGCGTACGTGCGCTTGTCCGACGCCGGGCTGGGCTGCCCGGACTGGCCGGGTTGCTACGGCAAGCTCACGCCGGACGCTGCGGCGCCGAAGATCGCGCAGGCGGTGGCCGAGCAGGGCGGCACGTTCGGTCCGGTCTCACTGCACAAGGCCTGGAAGGAGATGGGGCACCGCTACCTCGCCGGTACGCTCGGGATGCTGATCCTCGCGATCGCGTTCATGGCGTGGCGGCGCCGGCACGCGACGGGGCAGTCTCCCTGGCTGCCCACGGCGCTCGTGCTGGTAGTCATGCTGCAGGCTGCGCTGGGCATGTGGACCGTGACGCTGTTGCTCAAGCCGGCGATCGTAACCGGCCACCTGATCGGGGGCATGATCACGCTGGCGTTGTTGACTTGGCTCGCGCTCGCACAATGGCGCTACGACCAAGCCCCCCGCGCGCGCAGCCTTCGCGGCCCGGCGGCCTTCGGGCTCGCGGTGCTCGCGGTGCAGATCGTGCTGGGCGGATGGGTGAGCACTAACTACGCGGCGCTCGCCTGCCCGGATCTGCCTTTATGCCACGGCCAGCTGGTGCCGCCGATGGACTTCCACGACGCGTTCCACGTGATCCGCAATCTTGGCATGAGCGCAGACGGCCAGCTGCTGCCGCTGCAGGCGCTGGTGGCGATCCACTGGACGCATCGCATGTTCGCGCTGGTCGCCGCGACGGTGCTCGGCTGGCTCGCCTGGCGCGCGCAGCGCGTGGCGGAGCTGCGCGCCCTGGGCGCCTTCGTAGCGGCCGCCCTCGTGCTGCAAATCTCGCTCGGCGTGGCGAACGTGCTGCTCAGCTTGCCGTTGCCACTGGCTGATGCGCACAACGCGGGCGCCGCGCTTCTGCTGGTCGCGGTCATCGTGCTAAACTTCTTCGCCTTCAGCGGGGCCGCGCCCCGCGTGCGTCAGACCTAGTGCGCCCGTGACTTCGCAAGCCCTTTCCGCCGCATCCGCCAGGACCTTCGCGCAGCGTGCGCGGGCGTTTTACGCGCTCACTAAGCCGCGCGTGGTGTCGCTGATCGTGTTCACCGCCGTGATCGGCATGTTCCTCGCATCGCCCGGCATGGTGCCACCGCACGTGCTGCTGGCCGGCACGCTCGGCATCGCGCTGGTCGCGGGCGGCGCTGCTGCGGTGAACTGCTTGGTCGAGCAGCGGATCGACGCGGCGATGCAGCGCACGCGCTGGCGCCCGTTGCCGCGCGGCGAGCTGAGCCAGCTGCAGACCCTGATATTCGCCGGCGTGGTCGGCGGCCTCGGTCTCTGGATCCTGGTGCAGTTCGTCAACGCCCTCACGATGTGGCTGACGCTGGGTACCTTCGTCGGCTACGCGATCGTCTACACGGTGATTCTCAAGCCCGCGACGCCGCAGAACATCGTGATCGGCGGCGCCTCCGGCGCGATGCCGCCGGTGCTGGGCTGGGCCGCGGTCACGGGTGACGTGAGCCTCCAGGCGATGCTGCTCTTCCTGATCATCTTCGCGTGGACGCCGCCGCACTTCTGGTCGCTCGCGCTGTACCGCACCGAGGACTACGCGCGGGCGGGCTTGCCGATGCTGCCCGTGACGCACGGCAAGCGCTACACGCAGCTGCAGGTGCTGCTCTACACGCTGATCCTGTTCGCAGTGAGTCTGCTGCCGTTCGCGATCCGGATGAGCGGCTGGCTCTATCTGGCCGCCGCCTGTGCCCTCGGCGCCGCCTTCGTCGCCTATGCGGTGCGGCTGTACGTCGCTTACAGCGACGCGCTCGCGCGCCGCACCTTCCGCTTCTCGATCCTCTACCTGTCCTTGCTGTTTGCCGCGCTGCTCATCGACCACTACCTGGCGTTCTAGCCTGGTTGCGCTGATCGCGCTGCTGGCCCTCGCCGGCTGCAGCCCCGGCGGCCCGAAGTTCAAGGGCTCCGACATTACCGGCGTCGATTACGGCAAGGGTTTCGCACTGACCGACCAGCATGGCCGCCTGCGGCACCTGCAGGACTTCCGCGGCAAGGTGGTGGTGCTGTTTTTCGGCTACACGCACTGCCCGGACGTCTGCCCGACGACGCTCGCCGCCTTCGCGCAGGTGATGCGGCAGCTCGGCCCCGACGCCGAGCGCGTGCAGGTGCTGTTCGTGACCCTGGATCCGCAGCGCGACACGCAGGCCGCGCTGGCGCAATACGTGCCTGCCTTCGACCCGCGCTTTCTCGGGCTCTACGGCGACGAGGCCGCGACGCGACGCACGGCCAAGGAGTTCAGGATCTTCTACGACAAAGAGCCCGGGGAGACGCCCGGCGACTACACGCTGGATCACAGCTCGCAGAGCTACGTATTCGACACCAGGGGCCGTTTGCGCCTGATGGAGCGCGAAAGCGAGATCGTCGCGGACCTGCCGCACGACATTCGCGCGCTGCTGAAGGAGAACGGCTAGCGGCGCGCGGCCGCCGAGCCCTGGCGCCCTGCTAGGCCGCTGCGGGCGCCCTCAAGGCGCGGGGCGCGCCGGCCTGCGCGTCCATGACCGTGCGCATTTTCTCCAGCGCCTTGGACTCGATCTGGCGAATGCGCTCCGCCGAGACCTTGAATTCGGCGGCAAGCTCGTGCAGCGTGGACGCGTCCTTCTCCTTGAGCCAGCGCGCTTCGATGATGCGGCGGCTGCGGGCGTCCAGGCTTTCCAGCGCCCGCACCAGACCGGCGGCGCCGACGCGCGCATTTTCCTCGGTCTCGAGCACGCGCGACGGCTCGTCGTCCTGATTGGCGGCGAGGTAATGCACCGGAGCGTAGCCATCCTCGTCGTCGTCCGCCTCGAAGGTCACTTCGTGACCGGCCAGGCGCGTCTCCATCTCGACCACTTCCTCGGGCTTCACCTTGAGCTCGGCCGCGACCCGCCCGACTTCCTCGCTGGTGAGCGCCCCCAGTCCCGGCTTCATCGAGCGCAGGTTGAAGAACAGCTTCCTCTGCGCCTTGGTGGTGGCCACCTTCACCAGCCGCCAGTTGCGCAGGATGTACTCGTGGATCTCCGCCTTGATCCAGTGGATCGCGAAGGAGACCAGACGCACGCCGCGCGACGGATCGAAGCGCTTCACCGCCTTCATCAGACCGACGTTACCTTCCTGGATCAGGTCGGCGTGCGGCAGCCCGTAGCCGAGGTAGCCGCGCGCGATCGAGACCACGAGACGCAGATGCGAGACGACCAGTTGCCGCGCCGCATCGAGGTCGTCGTGCTCGCGCAAGCGGCGCCCCAGCGCCCGCTCATCCTCTGCGCTGAGAATGGGAAAACGGCTGACCGTCTGGATGTATGCCTCGAGGCTGCCGGTCGCCATCGGAATGGGGACCGCCACGGGCGAAGTCATCGGAAGCGACATGGCACTACCTCCTTGCGCTGAATTTTAGCACTCGCCCAATTAGAGTGCTAAGAGGGGCTGAAGTTCAACCAGGGCCACGCCCACGCCCCCCTATTTTGGCTCTATTTCATGTAAGTATTTACTTACAGACAGATATGCGCCCAGCCAGCCGAGGGCCGCGGAGAAGGCGACCAGCGCGCCCGTATCCCCCGGCGAGAGGAAGGCAAGCTGGAAGTCCGAGCCATAGGCGCGCGCCAGCTCGCGGACTCCGCCGTTGAGCCCCGCGAGCCCGGCCCTCAGGATCGCGAAGGCGATCAGCCCGCCCGCCGCACCCTGCAGCAGCCCGAGGTAGAAGAACGGGCGCCGAATGAACGCATCGGTGGCCCCGATCAGCTTCGAGAGCTCGATTTCGTCGCGCTGCGTGAGCATCTGTAGCCGGATCGTATTGAAGGTGACCGCCACCAGAGCGACTCCGAGCAGCGCCGACAGCAAGGCGACCGCCAGCCGGCCGAGGTCGAGCAGCGCGGCCAGGCGCCGTGCCCAGGCCGAATCTACCTGGACCAACGCGACCGAGGGCGCGGCGCGCAGGCTCGCCGCGAGAGCGTCCAGGGCTTCCGGACGCGGGTTCTTGGCGCGCACCACGAATGCGTCGGGCAGCGGGTTGTGGTCCAGCGCCGCGACGACGTCGCCGAGCCCCGCGCTTTGCTGCAGCTCCTTGAGGGCGGCCTCGCGCGGAATGAAGCGGAAATCGCGCACTCGCGCGTCCGACCTGAGCCGTGCGCCCAGCGCGTCCGCGTCGGCGCGCGCGGCCGCGGCGCGCATGAACACGGTGAGCTCCGGCTCGAGGGTGAAGCGCTGCGTCACCGCGCGCAGGTTGGCGAGCAGTGCGTAGCCGCCTGCCGGCAGCGACAGCGTCACTCCGATCACCAGCACGTTGAGCAGGCTCGCGGCGCGTTGCGCGGTGAATCTGCCAAGCGCCGCACGCAACGCCTGGCGGTGCTGCCTGAGCCAGCTCCTCATGTCGCCGCCGGCGCCGCGTCGTCGACCAGCCGGCCTGCGGCAAGCCGCAGCACGCGCTTCGCGTAGCGCTGGATCAGCGCTTCGTCGTGGGTCGCGATCAGCACGGTGACCCCGATCCGGTTGAAGGCGACGAAGATCTCGAGGATCAGCGCCGCCGACTCGGCATCCAGATTGGCCGTAGGCTCGTCGGCGATCAGGATCGAGGGGCGATTCACGACCGCGCGCGCGATCGCCAGCCGCTGCTGCTCGCCGCCGGAGAGCTGGATCGGGTTGGCGCGCTCGCGACCCAGCAGCCCGACCTTGTCGAGCGCGGCCCGCGCCCGGCGCGCCGCCTGCTGCGGCGCATGCCCGCCGATGGCGAGCGGTAGCATGACGTTGTCGTAGACGCTGCGGTCGTACAGCAGCTTCTGATCCTGGAACACCAGCCCGAGGTTGCGCCGCAGAAAGGGCACCGCGGCGCGCTTGAGCGCGGCGACGTTCTGGCCGCTGACGATCACCGAGCCGCTGGTGGGCCGCTCGATCGCGGGAATCAGCTTGAGCAGCGTGCTCTTGCCGGCGCCAGAGTGCCCGCCGAGAAACGCGAGCTCACCGGCCTGGATCGAAAACGACAGGCCGTGCAGGGCCTCCTGGCCGCCGGGGTAGCGCTTGGAGACGTTCGAGAAGCTAATCAACCAGCGCCTCGACGAAATCGCGCGCGACGAACGGGCGCAGGTCGTCGATGCCTTCGCCGACTCCGACGAACAGCAATGGAATCGGCCGCTGGCGGGCAATCGCGCACACCACGCCTCCCTTGGCGGTGCCGTCGAGCTTGGTCAGCACCAGCCCGGTGAGCCCAAGCGCGTCGTCGAACGCCTTGACCTGCGCCAGCGCGTTCTGGCCCGTGTTGGCGTCCAGCACCAGCAGCACCTCGTGCGGCGCCTCGGCCAGCGCCTTGGCCGCCACGCGCTTCACCTTCTTGATCTCTTCCATGAGGTGCAGCTGCGTCGGCAGCCTTCCCGCGGTGTCGGCCACGACCACGTCGATGCCGCGGGCGAGCGCGGCGCTGATCGCGTCGTACACCACTGCGCCCGGATCGCCGCCCGCCTGGCCGATCACGGGGACGCCGTTTTTCTCTCCCCAGGCCACGAGCTGCTCGCGCGCCGCGGCGCGGAAGGTGTCGCCGGCCGCGAGCAGTACGCTCAGGCCCTGCGACTGCAGCCATCTCGCGAGCTTGCCGATCGAGGTGGTTTTGCCCGAGCCGTTGACGCCGGCGACCATGATCACGAACGGTCTGGCGCGCGACGCCTGCAGCGTGCGCTCGAGCGGCGCCAGCAGCTCGAGCAGCGCCTGCTTGAGCGCGCCCTTCAGCGCCTCCCCGTCCTCCAGCCGCTCCTTGCGCACGCGCGCGCGCAGCCGCTCGAGGAGTGCCTGCGTCGCCTCGACACCGCAGTCGGCGGTGAGCAGCGCCGTCTCGAGCTCCTCGAACAGCGCTTCGTCGATCTTCCTGCGGCCGAGCAGCCCGCCCAGGCCGCCGCCGAGGGCCGCACGCGTGCGCGCCAGGCCCGCCTTCAGGCGGACTGACCAGGATACTTTCTCGTCGGAATTCTTCTTGGCGAAGCCGAGCATGGCGCGGGGCGCGAGCCGCGAGGCGCGGCTGCTACCATTGACCGGTGGATTCTAGCAAAGCAGGCGCGAGCCACCGGGCCACCGCGGCCAGACGCACGCCTCCCGGGCGCGTGCGCATCATCGGTGGCGTGTGGCGCAGCCGCCGGCTGGAGGTGCCCGCGCGGCCGGGACTGCGTCCGACCCCGGATCGCGTGCGCGAGACGCTGTTCAACTGGCTCGGCCAGGAACTCTACGGCCTGACGTGCCTGGACCTGTTCGCCGGCAGCGGCGCCCTCGGCTTCGAGGCCGCCTCTCGCGGCGCCGCGCGGGTGGTGATGGTCGAGCGCGACCCGGTGGCGCTGCGGGCGCTGCGCGCCAATCGCGAGCGACTCGGCGCGGCCTGCGTCGAGATCGTGGCTGCGGACGCAGGCGAGTACTTGCAGCGCGAAGCGGGGCGCTTCGACCTGGTTTTCCTCGATCCGCCCTTCAGGCAGAATGCGCTCGAGCCGCTTCTGGAGCGGCTGCCGGCGCGGCTGACCGGGGGCGCGCGTGTCTACGCCGAGGCCGCCGCCCCGGTGGCGCCGCCGCCCCGGTGGCGCGAGCTGAAGCGCGCGCGCGCCGGCCAGGTCAGTTACCAACTGCTGCAATGGAGCGAGCATGATTCGAGCCGTGTATCCGGGGACCTTTGATCCGCTGACGCGCGGCCACGAAGACCTCGTGCGCCGAGCGAGCGCGCTGTTCGATTCGCTCATCGTCGGCGTTGCCGACAGCAGCGCCAAGCACCCGTTCTTCACCCGGCACGAGCGCATCGACCTGGCGGGCACCGTGCTCGGCGACCTGAAGAACGTGAAGGTGGTCGGCTTCAGCGGGCTGCTGATCGACTTCGTGCGCGAGCACAGCGCGCGCGTCATCCTGAGGGGCCTACGCGCGGTGTCCGACTTCGAGTACGAATTCCAGCTCGCCGGCATGAACCGCAGCCTGTACCCGGACCTGGAGACGATCTTCCTCACGCCCTCGGAGCAGCACATGTTCATCTCCGCGACGCTGGTGCGCGAGATCGCCACGCTGGGGGGCGACGTGTCCAAGTTCGTGCACCCGCTGGTATCGCGCCGGCTGGCCGAGAAGGTGAGATCGCTGGGCAAGGCCTCGTGACGCCGGCGGGGCCGGTGCGCCGCGGCCGCGCGGCTCAGCGCTGGCACAGCGGGCAATAGAAGCTCGCGCGCTGCGCCTGCACGATGCGGCGAATCGGCGTGCCGCAGCGGCGGCACGCCTCGCCGGCGCGGTCGTAGACCCGGTAGCGCTGCTGGAAATAGCCGGGTTTGCCGTCGCTGCCGACGAAGTCGCGTAGCGAGGAGCCGCCTGCCCGGATCGCCTCGCGCAGGGTGTCCTGGATCGCCGCGGCCAGACGCTCGCAGCGCGCGAGCGACAGCCGGCCCGCCCGCGTGCGCGGATGGATGCCGGCGCGGAACAGGGCCTCGTTGGCGTAGATGTTGCCGATGCCGACGATGCGCCGGGCGTCCATGAGGAACTGCTTGATGGCAGTGCGCCGCGCGCGCGTGAGCGCGTGCAGGCGCGCGGCGTCGAGCGCGCGCGTCAGCGGCTCGATGCCGAGGTGCCGGATGAGCCGGTGCGCCTCGACGGGCTTGACCGTCCAGAGCACCGCGCCGAAGCGGCGCGGGTCGCGCAAGCGCAGCAGCCGGTCGCCGAGCAGGAGGTCGAAGTGGTCGTGCTTGCCCGGCGGCGTGCCGCGCGCGAGCACGCGCAGGCTGCCCGACATGCCCAGGTGCACGATGAGATGGCCCCCGTCGCAGTCGATGAGCAGGTACTTGGCACGGCGCCTCACGGCGCGCACCGTGCGTCCCGCGAGCGAGCTCAGCGCCGCGGGCACGCGCCAGCGCAGCCGAGGCTCGCGTACCGCGATGCCGGTAATCCGGCGCCCGGTGACCAGCGGCGCAATGCCGCGGCGAGTGACTTCGACCTCGGGAAGCTCGGGCATCGCGCAGGAACGAACTTTGGTCGGGGAAACAGGTCAGTGCAAGATCGCACGCGCGCGCCAGGGCGCGCTTGTGCGGGGCACCAAATATACCTAAGATGCGGCGGAGTCGGGGCGCGCCGAAGGCGCCGTCGCCGCCGTCGCGTAGCCCTAGGATACCCCATGCACGCAATTCCCCGTTTGGTTCGCTTCATCGCGCCGCTGCTCGCGCTTGCGCTGCTGAGCGGAACGGCGCGCGCCCAGCCGCAGGAGAGCGTGGTAGCCCCTGCGGCCGGCGCAACCGGGGCGGGCGGCGAAAAGCTGCCGAACGAGGCGCTGACCGACCAGATCCTCTACGAATTCCTGCTGGGCGAGATCGCGCTGCAGCGCGGCCACGCGGCGCTCGCGGCCGAAACCTACCTCGATCTGGCCAAGCGCACTCGCGATCCGCGGATCGCGCAACGGGCGGTCGAGGTCGCGGACTACGCACGCATGCCGCAGCTCGCCCTCGAGGCGGCCAAGATCTGGCAGCAGGTCGCGCCGGACTCGCCGGTGGCGCTGCAGATGGTGACCGCGCTGCTCATCAGCACGCACCGCGTCGACGAGGCCGAGCCGTACCTCGCCAGACTGCTCGCCATCGACGCCAAGGTGGCGGCGAACGGCTTCATGCAGCTCGGCCGGCTGCTCGCCGGCAACCCGGACAAGGCGCAGAACCTGCGCGTGGTGCAGCAGCTGGCAAAGAAGTATCCAGTCCTGCCGCAGGCGCATTTCGCGATCGCCCAGGCAGCGCTGGTCGCAAACGACGAATCACTCGCTCTGGGCGAGGCGCAGCAGGCTTCGGCGCTGCGCCCGGACTGGCAGCTCGCCGCGATGTTCGAGGCCGAAATCCTGGCGCGCAGCTCGGCCACCGCGGCCGAGGCGCGCCTCGCGGACTTCCTCGCCAAGCATCCGGATGCGCGCGAAGCGCGGCTTGCCTACGCGCGCATGCTGGTGACCGAGCAGCGCTACCCGGAAGCGCGCGACCAGTTCGAGAAACTGCTGGCCGCCTATCCCAAGGACAAGGACGTCATTTTCGCGGTGGGCCTGCTGGCGGCGCAGCTCAAGGACTATGCGACCGCGGAGGCGAACCTGAAGAAGCTGGTCGCGCTCGGCTATCGCGACATCGACGGCGTGCGCTACGCGCTCGGCCAGGTTGCGGAGGAGCAGAAGGACTGGCCGCAAGCGATCAAATGGTACGAGCAGATTGGCAGTGGCGCGCAATACGTCGCCTCGCGCGCGCGCGCGGCGCACGTGCTCGCGCAGGAGGGCAAGCTCGGGCAGGCGCTCGAGTACCTGCACAACGTCAAGGCCAGCGACGAGGCGCAGCGCGCCCAGCTGGTGATTGCCGAAGCGCAGTTGCTGCGCGAGGCGGGTCGCTACCAGGACGCGTTCGACGTGCTGGGCAAGGCGCTCGCGGCATCCCCCGAGCAGCCGGACCTGCTTTACGATTACGCGCTCGCCGCGGACAAGGTCAAGCGCTACGACCTCGTCGAGTCGAGCCTGCGCAAACTGATCAAGCTGCGGCCCGATTACGCGCACGCCTACAACGCGCTCGGCTACTCGCTGGCCGACCGTAATCAGCGACTGCCCGAAGCACGCAAGCTGATCGAGAAAGCGCTCACGCTGGCACCGCAGGATTCCTACATCATCGACAGCATGGG
This sequence comes from uncultured Pseudomonadota bacterium, assembly GCA_963817785.1. Taxonomy (GTDB): domain Bacteria; phylum Pseudomonadota; class Gammaproteobacteria; order Burkholderiales; family SG8-39; genus JAKALD01. The sequence continues at coordinate 302,780 of CAWFPL010000002.1, forward strand.
CTGGGTGCTGTACCGCATGGGCGAGCTGAAAGCCGCCGCGGACGAGCTGCAGCGCGCCTGGCAGGGGCAGCAGGACCCCGAGATCGGCGCGCACCTCGGCGAGGTGCTGTGGGTGATGGGCCGGCACCAGGAGGCCGAGCGCATCTGGGACCAGGCGCTCAAGAACGGGCCGACCAACGGGACGCTGCAAGACACGATCAAGCGTTTCAGAGCGCACTAGCGCGCAGGCGATGCCGCGGCGTTTCATCGCCCCGTTCGGGCGGACCCCGGTCTGGCTGGCGCCCCCCCGCTGGCCGCGCTGCGCAGGGCTCAGCATCGTCCTGATCGCCTCGCTGCTCACTGGCTGCGCCGGGCTGCGCAGCCGCGTGGTCCCGGCCGGACAGGCCGAATTCGAGCTCTCCGCGCGCATTGCGGTGCGCTACGGCAACCAAGCGTCGAGCGGAAACGTCGCCTGGCGCCACGCGGCTGCTGCCGACGACGTGCTGATCACCTCGCCGCTCGGGCAGGGCATCGCGCGCATCGTGCGGGTGGGCGACACTGTGACCTTGACGACGTCCGACGATCGCCGCTATCAGGCCGCCGACGCCGAGTCGCTGACCGAGCGTGTGCTCGGCTTTCGTCTGCCGCTCCGAGGGCTGGCCGACTGGGTGCGCGGGCGTCCCGAGCCCGGGACGCCCGCGCAGACGCGCTACGACGCGGGTGGGCGGCTGGTCGAGCTCGAGCAATCGGGCTGGCGGGTCGAGTACCTGGCCTACGCGGCCGCTGGCGGCATGCCGTCGCGGCTCACGCTCACCTACCCGGGTCTGGAGCTGCGGCTCGCCATCAACCAGTGGCGGGCCAGGCCGTGAGTTCGGCGTTGCAGTGGTATCCGGCGCCCGGGAAGCTCAATCTGTTCCTGCACGTACTTGGCCGGCGCGCCGACGGCTACCATGAACTGCAGACCCTGTTCCGGCTGATCGAGCACGCCGACCGGGTGGGCATCGAGCTGCGCGCAGACGGCGAGTTGCTGCGCACGCACGCGCTGCCCGGGGTGCCGGCCGAAGACGATTTGTGCCTGCGCGCAGCGCGATCGCTGAAGGACGTCGCGCTCGCGCGCCTCGGACCGGCGGCGCAGCGGCTGGGCGCGGACATTGCGCTGGACAAGCGGCTTCCGATCGGCGGCGGCCTGGGCGGGGGCTCGTCGGATGCGGCCACCGTGCTGCTGGTGCTCAACCGGCTGTGGGATCTGCACCTTGCGCGCGCCGAGCTGCTGGCGCTCGGCGCGCGACTGGGGGCCGACGTGCCGGCATTCGTGTTCGGCGAGAACGCTCTGGGCGAGGGTATCGGCGAGCGTCTGCGCGGCCTGGCGCTGCCGCCCGCGTGGTACCTCGTTCTCGCGCCTCAACTGTCGGTTTCTACGAGGGAAATCTTCGCGGACGTCGCGTTGACACGCGATACGAAACCGCTCAAAATACCGCCCTTTTTCTCGGGACAGGGACACAACGACCTGGAGCCGGTCGTCACGCGCCGCTATCCCGAGATCGCGGCGCATCTTGCGTGGCTGCGCGAGCACGGCGCAGATGCGCGCCTGACGGGTTCCGGAGCGTGCGTGTTTGCCGAGTTCGGCACGGAAGCCGAGGCGCGCGCGCTCGGTGCGAGGCTGCCTGGCACGATGCGCGGATTTGTGACCCGCGGCCTCGAGCGGCACCCGCTGTGCGACTGGGCCGCCTAGGGTGGGTGGAACAGGGCGCTGGATGCACCGGTTCCTATCGGCACCGGGCAGAGTTTGCATGCGGTTGGGGAGTCGCCAAGCTGGTTAAGGCACCGGATTTTGATTCCGGCATGCGTAGGTTCGAATCCTACCTCCCCAGCCATTTGACGGTGGTTGGCGGCCGCTACCGCGGCTGATTTTCTTGGCTTCGCACGGGATCTTCCCATGGGCAACATACCGCTCGAGCGTCTGATGGTGTTCACCGGGAACGCCAATGCGCGCCTCGCGCAGGACGTGGTGAAGCACCTCAACATCGCGCTCGGGCGCGCGGTCGTCGGCCGATTCTCCGACGGCGAGGTGATGGTCGAGATCCTTGAGAACGTGCGCGGCAAGGACGTGTTCGTCCTGCAATCGACCTGCATGCCGACCAACGACACCCTGATGGAGCTGATGATCATGGTGGACGCGCTCAAGCGCTCCTCCGCAGCGCGCGTCACCGCCGCGATCCCGTATCTGGGCTACGCGCGGCAGGACCGCCGGCCGCGCTCGGCGCGCGTGGCAATCAGCGCCAAGGTGGTGGCGAACATGCTGACCTCGGTCGGCGTCGCACGCGTGCTGACCATGGACCTGCACGCCGACCAGATCCAGGGCTTCTTCGACATGCCGGTGGACAACATCTACGCCGCGCCGGTGCTGCTCGGCGATGTCTGGAAGCAGCGCTACGACGACGTGATCGTGGTGTCGCCCGACGTGGGCGGCGTGGTGCGCGCGCGCGCGCTGGCCAAGCGGCTCGAGTCGGACCTCGCCATCATCGACAAGCGCCGCCCGCGCGCCAACGTCGCCGAGGTCATGAACGTGATCGGCGAAGTGGAGGGGCGCACCTGCGTGATCATGGACGACATGGTGGACACCGCCGGCACGCTGTGCAAGGCGGCGCAGGTGCTGAAACAAGAGGGCGCAAAGAAGGTGGTCGCGTACTGCACCCACGCGGTGCTCTCCGGCGGCGCGGTCGAGCGCATCGCGGCTTCCGACCTGGACGAGCTGGTCGTGACCGACACCATTCCGCTGCGCGACGATGCGCGCGCCTGCAAGAGGATCCGGCAGTTGTCGGTGGCGGGGCTATTGGCGGAGACGATCCTGCGCATTTTCAACGAGGATTCGGTGAGCTCGCTGTTCATCGAGTGATATTCGGAGGGGCGCGCAGGGATGGCCCTGCAGCCTCATTGCAACCGCCGTGCGTGCCTGGTCGCGGGTCGCGCGGCACACTGAGAGGTCATCCATGAAAATCGAAATCAGCGCGCACAAGCGCGCGGTGCAGGGAACGGGTGCGAGCCGCCGCCTGCGACGCACGGGCAAGGTACCGGGCATCCTGTACGGCGGCGATCGGCCGCCCGTCAACGTCGAGTTCGACCACAAGGACCTGCTGCAGAAGCTCCATACGGAGGCGTTCCACTCCTCGATCCTGACCATCGACCTCGAGGGCTCCAAGGAACCGGCGCTGCTGCGCACGTTCAACATGCATCCGTTCAAGGCCCAGGTCCAGCACGTCGACTTCCAGCGCGTCTCCAAGGACCGCAAGATCCACATGAAGGTGCCGCTGCACTTCGTGAACGCGGAGATCTCGCCGGGGGTCAAGGATCAGGGCGGCGTGGCGAGCCACGTCCTGAACGAGCTCGACGTGAGCTGCCTGCCCGACGACCTGCCGGAGTTCATCGAGGTCGACCTCTCGGGTATGAGCGTGGGGCACTCGATCCACGCGCGCGACCTGGTGCTGCCCAAGGGTGTCGAGGCGGTGCTGCACAAGACCGAGAACCCGGTGGTCGCGACGCTGCTGATGCCGGCCCTGATCACCGAGGAAGAGGTCGCGGCCGAAGCGGTGCCGGCCGCCGGCGAAGTTCCGGCCACGGCGCAGGCCCAGCCCGAGAAGGGCGCGGAGTCCGCGGCCGCCGAGAAGGGCGCGGACAAGGGCGCGGACAAGGGCGCGGAGAAGAAGGAGAAGAAGTAAGCGCCTTGCGCCCGGGTGCGGCACCGGCGCAGCGGCCGGTGCCGCCGCGGGCGATGGCACCGAAGATCGAAGCCGCGCGCGGATCGCGTTGCGCGCGCCCGATCCTCGCTTGCTGATCCAGCATGACGCGCATCCGCCTCATCGTCGGCCTGGGCAACCCGGGCAGGGAATACGAGCGCACGCGCCACAACGCGGGCTCTTGGCTGGTCGAGCGCTTTGCCGCGCAGGCCGGCGTGGTACTGAGAAAGGAGGCGAGGTACCAGGCGCTTCTGGGCCGCGACGAGGCGACCGGGGCATGGCTGCTGCTGCCGCAGACCTACATGAATGCGAGCGGTCGCTCGGTGGCCCTGCTGGCCGGCTTCTTCAAGATCCCGGCCGCGGAGATCCTGGTCGCGCACGACGAGCTCGACTTCGCCCCGGGGGCCGCGAAGATGAAGCAGGGCGGCGGGGTGGCGGGCCACAACGGCCTGCGGGACATCGCCGCGCGCCTCGGCAGCCTCGATTTCTGGCGTGTTCGGCTCGGCATCGGCCACCCGGGCGAGCGCAGCGTGGTGGCCGACTACGTGCTGCAAAAGCCGGCGCCTGATGAACGCGCGGCGATCGACGGCGCGATCGACAAGGCGCTCGGGATCCTGCCGCTATGCTTGGCCGGCGATCTGCAGGGCGCAATGCTGAAGTTGCACACCAAGGACAAAACTTGAGCCTCAAGTGCGGCATCGTGGGGCTACCCAACGTCGGCAAGTCGACGCTGTTCAACGCGCTTACCAGGGCCGGCATCTCGGCGGAGAACTATCCTTTCTGCACCATCGAGCCGAACGTCGGCATCGTCGAGGTGCCGGACGCGCGTCTCGCCGAGCTGGCGCGGATCGCGCAGCCGCAGAAGGTGATCCCGGCGGTGGTCGAGTTCGTGGACATCGCGGGGCTGGTCGCCGGAGCGTCGAAAGGCGAGGGACTGGGCAACCAGTTCCTCGCCAACATCCGCGAAACCGACGCGATCGCGCACGTCGTGCGCTGCTTCGAGGACCCGAACGTGGTACACGTCGCGGGCAAGGTCGACCCGGTCTCCGACATCGAGACCATCAACACCGAGCTCGCGCTGGCCGACCTGCAGACCGTCGACAAGCAGCTCGCCAAGTACTCCAAGGTCGCCAAGACGGGCGGCGACAAGGAGGCGCAGCGCCTGGTGGCGGTGCTCGAGAAGGTGAGCGCGGCGCTCGACCAGGGACGCCCCGCGCGCAGCGTGGCGCTCGCCAGGGAAGAGCTGGCGGTGCTCAGGCCGCTGTTCCTGCTCACCATGAAGCCCACCGTGTACGTCGCCAACGTGGCCGAGAACGGCTTTCGCGACAATCCGCTGCTCCAGCGCGTCGAGGAGCACGCCCGCCGCGAAGGCGCGCCGGTGGTCGCGATCTGCGCCGCGCTGGAGGCGCAGATCGCCGACCTGGCGGAGGAGGACAAGCAGATTTTCCTCGCCGACATGGGCATGGACGAGCCGGGGCTGAGCCGCGTCATCCGGGCCGGATACCAGCTGCTCGGGCTGCAGACCTATTTCACCGCCGGGCCGAAGGAGGTGCGCGCCTGGACGGTGCCGGTGGGCGCCACCGCGCCGCAGGCGGCAGCGGTCATCCACACCGACTTCGAGCGCGGCTTCATCCGTGCCGAGGTCATCGCCTACCCGGATTACGTCGCCGGCCGGGGCGAGCAGGGCGCCAGGGAAGCCGGCAAGCTGCGGGTCGAAGGCAAGGACTACGTGGTGAAGGACGGCGACGTGATGCACTTCAGGTTCAACGTCTGACGGCCTGCGGGCGCGGCTCACCCGGCGCTATCCTTGCGGCCGTGAACCCTCGCTGCGACGCGGCTCGAGAACAGGACCTGCCGCAGCTGGTCGAGCTGCTCGGGCTGCTGTTCGCGCAAGAAGCCGATTTTGCGCCCGACGCCGAAAAGCAGCGTCGCGCTCTAGAGCTCATCCTCGGCGACCCCGCCGTCGGACGCGTCTACGTGGCGCGCGATGGCAACCGGGTGGCGGGGATGGCGAGCCTGCTGTTCACGCCGAGCACCGCGGAAGGCGGCAAGGCCGCCTGGCTCGAAGACCTGGTGGTGCGTCCCGAGTACCGCGGACGAGGCGTCGGCACCAGCCTTGTCGAGCACGTGATCGCCCAGGCACGCGGCGAGGGCGTGTCGCGTATCACGCTGCTCACCGACGCCGACAACGCGGGCGCGCAGCGACTCTACCGCAGCCTGGGCTTCAGCCCTTCGGCGATGCGGCCGATGCGTTTGAAGCTGCGTTGAATCCCGGCGGCCTACAGGGCCGCGCTCGCGGCGGCCCCGCGCACCGCGCGCCGGCGCTCGTGCTCGCTGAGGTAGCGCTTGCGGATGCGGATCGACTTCGGCGTCACCTCGACCAGCTCGTCCTCGTCGATGAACTCGACCGCGTACTCCAGCGTCAGCCGCACCGGCGGCGTGAGCAGCACGTTTTCGTCCTTGCCGGAAGCGCGCACGTTGGTGAGCTTCTTGCTCTTGATCGGGTTGACCACGAGGTCGTTGTCGCGGCTGTGGATGCCGACGATCATGCCCTCGTAAACCTTGTCGCCGGGGCTGACGAACAGCCTGCCGCGCTCCTGCAGGTTGAACAGGGCGTAGGCCACCACCTCGCCGTTCTCCTGTGACACCATGGCGCCGTTGCGCCGGCCCGGGATGTCGCCCTTCCACGGCCCGTAGTCGTCGAACACGTGGCTCATGATGCCGTTGCCGCGCGTCAGGTTCATGAACTCGCCCTGGAAGCCGATCAGCCCGCGCGCCGGAATCCGGTAGTCCAGCCGCACGCGGCCCCGCCCGTCGGGAACCATGTCCACGAGGTCGCCGCGGCGCACCGCGAGCGACTCCATCACCGGGCCCTGATGCGCCTCCTCGACGTCCAGCGTGAGAAGCTCGAAGGGCTCCTGCACCGCCCCGTCCCGCACGCGCGTGATCACGCGCGGCCGGCCGACGGCCAGCTCGTAGCCTTCGCGGCGCATGTTCTCGACCAGGATGGTGAGGTGCAGCTCGCCCCGGCCGGAGACCAGGAACACGTCGGCGTCCGCCGTGTCCTCCACGTGCAGCGCCACGTTGGTGTAGAGCTCGCGCTGCAGGCGCTCGCGGATCTGGCGGCTGGTCAGGAACTTGCCTTCGGTACCGGCGAAGGGCGAGGAGTTGACCAGGAAGTTCATGGTGAGCGTCGGCTCGTCCACCTTGAGCGCGGGCAGCGCATCCGGATGCTCCGGGTCGCACAGCGTGCAGCCGATCGCGAGCTCGTCCACGCCGGTGAACTGCACGATGTCGCCGGCGAGCGCCTCCGCGACCGGCACGCGCTCCAGGCCGCGGAAGCTGAACACCTGCGCCACCTTGGCCTTGGCCGGGGGGCGTCCAGGCGCCAGCACCAGGACCTCGCTCGCGGACTTGAGCCGGCCGCGGCGGATGCGTCCGATGCCGATGCGCCCGACGTAGGTCGAATAGTCGAGCGCCGAGATCCTCATCTGCAACGGCCCGTCGACGTTGACGTCCTGGGGTGCCGGCACGTATTCAAGGATCGCCTCGAACAGCGCGCGCATGTCGCCGCCGCGCGCCTCCGGATCGCGGCTCGCCCAGCCCTGCAGCGCCGAGGCGTACACCACCGGGAAGTCGAGCTGCTCCTCGCTCGCACCGAGCTTGTCGAACAGCTCGAAGGTCCGGTTCACCACCCAATCCGCGCGCGCGCCGTCGCGGTCCACCTTGTTCACCACCACCACCGGCTTCAACCCCAGGGCCAGCGCCTTCTTGGTCACGAAGCGTGTCTGCGGCATCGGGCCCTCGACCGCGTCGACCAGCAGCAGGACGCCGTCCACCATGCCGAGCACGCGCTCGACCTCGCCGCCGAAATCCGCGTGCCCCGGCGTGTCGACGATGTTGATGTGCACCCCCGCGTAATCGAGCGCGCAGTTCTTGGCGAAAATCGTGATGCCGCGCTCGCGCTCGATGTCGTTCGAATCCATGACGCGCTCGGCGATGCGCTCGTGCGCGGCGAAGGTGCCGGACTGGTGCAGCAGCTTGTCGACCAGCGTGGTCTTGCCGTGGTCGACGTGGGCGATGATGGCGATGTTGCGGATCGGGCGCGGCATGGGATTCTTGCGTTGGGGCCGCGATTGTATCAGTCGCGCGGCCCGCGCAGGCCCCGCGTGCGAGTCCTCAGGCGCCGGAGGCCGGCCTGGCGCGCAGGTAGGCGGTCAGATCGTCGAGCGTGACCAGCTTGCGGTAGTCGCTTTCCGGGATGTCGACGTGCAGCTGCTCGTGCAGGCCGACGAGAAAGTTGAGCCAGTCCATCGAGTCGAGGTCGATCTGGTCGCGTAGCGGCCTGGTGGACACGATGTCCGCCGGCGAGACTTCGGGCGCGATGCTGCCGAGGATGCGGAAAACGGCGTCGCGGATGGTCTGTTCGTCCATGTCAGAGCGCCTCGGGTTGTTGCAGCAGGGTGCGCAGCTCGGCGAGAAACAGGGCGCCGCGGTGGCCGTCGCTCGCGCGGTGATCGGCGGCCAGGCTCGCGGTCACCACTGGGATCACCTTCAGCGCTCCGTTTTCGGCCCAGGCGCGCTCGCGCACGGCGCCGAAGCCGATCAGCGCCACCTGCGGAGGGTAGATGACGCCGAAGACGCTGTCCGCGCTCTGCTCGCCGAGGTTGGTCACCGTCACGGTGGGCATCGACATCTCCGAGCTGCGCAGCGAGAAGGCGCGCGTGCGCTTGACCAGGTCGGCCAGCTCGCGCATGAGCTGATCGAGCGGCTTGGTATCGGTGTTCAGGATCGCCGGCGCGGCCAGCCCGCCCTGGCGCAGCGACACCGCGACGCCCACGTGCACCTCGCGCGAGGGCTCGAAGCGGCCTTCGCGGACGAAGCCGTTCAGCTCGGGGAACTTGGGCAGCGTCCTGGCCACCGCCTTGATGAGCAGCACCGCCATCAGCAGCCGCTCGGTCACCGGGCGGCGGGCGTTTTCCTCCGTCAGCCAGCGGCTCGCCTTCTCGAGCGGGACCTCGGCGGCGAGGTAGTAGTGCGGGATCTCGCGCTTGGAGCGCGCCATGGCCGCGGCGATGGTGCGGCGCATCTCGGCGCCGCGTGCCGCGGCGACGGCGGCCGCACCGGCTGCAGGTGCGGGCGGCGAAGGGGCTGGCTTCGCCGCCGCGCGCTCGACGTCCTCCACGGTGATCGCGCCTTCGGGCCCGGACCCGGTCACGGTCTCCAGCGCGACGCCGAGATCCGCCGCGTGCCGCCGCGCGGCCGGCGAGACGCGGCGGCGGCCGAGTGGCGCAGCCGCCGGGGGCGGCGCCTCGACGGCGGCCGGGATCCGCACGGCCGGGGCAGGCCCCGCAGCGGCAGGCTTGGCGATCGGGTGCTCGACCTTCCATTTCGCGGCCTGCTCGGGCGTCTCTCCCGGAGCGCGCAGCAGCGCGAGCACGGTGTTGACCGGGATCCTGGTCCCGGGCTCGACGAGGAGCTCGTCGACCGTACCCTCGTCCCAGCATTCGACGTCGATCGCGGCCTTGGAGGTGTCCACGAGCGCGACCACCTGGCCGCGCTTCACCGCGTCGCCCGGATGCACGCGCCACTCGAGCAGCGTGCCCTCGTCCATGTCCGCGCCGAGCGAGGGCAGCTTGAACTCGATCATCGGCGTCCGAGCAGCGCCTTGGCGGCGGCCGCGATCTGCGGCGCCTGCGGCAGCGCCGCGTCCTCCAGGTGCTTGGGATACGGCATCGGCACTTCGGCGCTGCACACGCGCGCCACGGGCGCGTCGAGGTCGTAGAACGCCTGCTCCATGATGCGTGCCGAGACCTCCGCCGCGAGGCTGCCGCTGCGCCAGCCCTCGTCCACGATCACTGCCCGCCGGGTCTTGCGCACGGAGGCGAGGAAGGTCGCGTCGTCGAGCGGGCGCAGCACGCGCAGGTCGACGACCTCGGCCGAGATGCCGTCGCTTGCGAGCAGCGTGGCCGCCTCGAGCGTCTTCCACAGCGTGCCGCCGTAAGTGATCAGCGTGACGTCCGTCCCCTCGCGTCGCAGCCTGGCGTGCGCGATGTCGGCGCCCTCCGCGGGCGAGCCGAGCTCGCCCTCCATGTTGTAGAGCGTCGCATGCTCGAAGATCAGCACCGGGTCCGGGTCCTCGAGCGCCGGCCACAGCATGCCGCGCGCGTCCTCGACGGTGCCCGGCGCCAGTATCTTGATGCCGGGGATGTGCGCGTACCAGCCCTCCAGGCTGTGCGAGTGCTGCGCGGCAAGCTGGCGGCCCGCGCCGGTCGCCATGCGGATCACGAGCGGCACCGAGAGCTGGCCGCCCGACATGTGGTGCAGCAGCGCCGCGTTGTTGACGATCTGGTCGAGCGCGAGCAGGCTGAAATTGACCGTCATCACCTCGACGATCGGGCGCATGCCGCCGAGCGCCGCGCCGATCCCGCAGCCGACGAACGCGAGCTCCGAGAGCGGCGTATCGCGAATGCGCTCCGGCCCGAACCGATCGAGCAAGCCCATCGATACGGCGTAGCTGCCGCCGTACTTGCCGACGTCCTCGCCCATCAGGAATACGCGCGGGTCGCGCTCCAGCGCCTCCTGCATCGCAGTTCGCATCGCCTCGCGGTAGCTGATTTTCATGGCGCCGGCCCCGCGCTGTAGACGTCGCGCGCGAGATCCTCGACCGGCTCCCAGTGCCCGGCCTCGGCATAATCGACCGCCGCCTCGACCTCGGCGAGCGCCTCGCTGTCCAGACGCCGGAAGTCCTCCTCGACCATCAGGCCCTGGGCCTTGAGGCGGTCGGTGAACGTGTGCAGCGGGCCGCGCTTCTTCCATTCCTCGATCTCGGCCTTGTCGCGGTACAGGTCGGGGTCGTACATCGAGTGTGCCCGGTAGCGGTAGGTCCGGAACTCGACGAACATCGGCGCTTGCTGCTCGCGTACCTGCGCGGCGGCCTGCCCGGCGGCCTGGTGCACGGCCACGACGTCCATGCCGTCGACCTTCGCCACCGGCATGCCGAAGCTCGCGGCCTTGACGGTGAGGTCGGTCTGCGACTCGGAGCGCTCGAGGCGGGTGCCCATGGCGTACAGGTTGTTCTCGCAGCAGAACAGCACCGGCAGCTTCCACAGCGCGGCGAGGTTCATCGACTCGTGGAATGCGCCCTCGGCCATCGCGCCTTCGCCGAAGAACACCGCGGTCACGCGCCGCTTGCCCTGCATCCGGTCGGCGAGCGCGAGCCCCGTCGCCATGGGAATGCCGCCGCCGACGATGGCGTTGCCGCCGTACAGGCGGCGTCGCGCGTCGAAGATGTGCATCGAGCCGCCGCGGCCGTGCGAGCAGCCTTCGACCTTGCCGTACATCTCCGCCAGCACTGCGTTCATCGGTACGCCGCGCACCAGCGCGTGGCCGTGCTCGCGATAGGTGCACACCAGCGCGTCCTCGGGCGTGAGCGCGGGGATCGCCCCCGCCGCAACCGCCTCCTCGCCGATGTACAGGTGCAGGAAGCCGCGGATCTTCTGCTGGCCGTAGAGCTCGGCGGCCTTCTCCTCGAAGCGCCGGATGCGCAGCATGTGGCGCAGCAGGCCGAGCGCCTGCTCGCGGTCGAAGGGCACCGGTACGTTCATCCGCCCGCCTCCAGCGTGGAGATGTCGCCCTCGGGAAGGCCGAGCTCGCGCGCCTTGAGCAGCCGGCGCATGATCTTGCCGCTGCGCGTGCGCGGTAGCGTGGGCAGGAAGTCGATTTCCTTCGGCGCCACCGCGGCGCCGAGCCGCTTGCGCGCGTGGCCGAGCAGCTCGAGGCGCAGCTTCTCGCCCGCCTGGTAGCCTTGCCTGAGCGACACGAACGCCTTCACCACCTCGCCCACGGTGGGGTCGGGCTTGCCGATCACGCCGGCTTCCGCGACCGCGGGGTGCTCCATCAGAGCGCTTTCGACCTCGAACGGGCCGATCAGATGGCCGGCCGACTTGATGACGTCGTCGGCACGGCCGACGAACCAGAAGTAGCCGTCGGCGTCGCGCTTCGCCAGGTCGCCGGTGAGGTAGAGATCCCCCGCGAAGCACTTGCGATAGCGCTCTTCCATGCCGAGGTAGCCGCGGAACATCGACGGCCAGCCGCGCGTGAGCGCCAGCTCGCCCTCGACGTCGGGCTGCTCGACGATCTTCACCGAGCCGTCCTGCGCGCGATGCACGACATAGGCGTCGATCCCGGGCAGCGGCCGGCCCATCGAGCCGGGCTTGATGTCGAACGCGGGCGTGTTGGCGATCATGATCCCGCCGGTCTCGGTCTGCCACCAGTTGTCGTGGATCGGCAGCCCGAGCACCTCGGCGCCCCACCACACGGCCTCCGGATTGAGCGGCTCGCCGACGCTGGCGACGAAGCGCAGCGCGTCGCGGCGATGCGCGCGCGCCAGCTCCGGGCCCGCCTTCATCAGCATGCGGATCGCGGTCGGCGCGGTGTACCACACCGTCACGCGCTGCTCGTCGAGGATCCGGTACCAGCGCTCGGCGTCGAAGTCCTCCTCGTCGACGATGCTGGTCACGCCGTGCAGCAGCGGAGCGATGATGCCGTAGGACGTTCCGGTGACCCAGCCGGGATCGGCGGTGCACCAGAAGACGTCCTCGGGGTGGAGGTCGAGCGCATACCTGCCGGTCGCGTAATGCGCCACCACCGCTCCGTGCACGTGCACCGCGCCCTTGGGCGTCCCGGTGGTGCCGCTGGTGAAATGCAGCAGCGCCATGTCCTCTTCGCTCGTCGGCTCCACCAGGAAGTCGTCTTGCACGCCGCGCATCAGGGCCGCGAAATCGAGCGTATCCGGGATCGGCGGCCCGCCCTCGCCGATCACCAGCACGTGGCGCAGGCCGGGAAGCTCGCCGATGATCTGGGCCGCCTTGCGCTTGTACAGCGACTCGGTGGTGACCAGCACCCGTGCGTCCCCCGCGGCCAGCCGGGTCTTGATCGGCTGCGGGCCGAAGGCGGAGAACAGCGGCGAGAGCACGCTGCCGTTGCGCAGCGTACCGAGCGCCGCTACGTAAAGCTCGGGGATCCGTCCGGCGAGGACGAACACCCGTTCGCCCTTGCCGACTCCGAGCTGGCGCAGGACGCGGGCGAAGCGCCGCGACTCGCGCGCGAGCTCCCGGTAGCTGATGTCGCGCGTCGCGCCGTTGCGGCCCAGCCAGCGCAGCGCCACGTGCGCCGCGCGCGGCCCGCGCGCATGGCGCTCGAGCGCTTCCCATGCGATGTTGATGCCGCCGCCCGGGAGCCCTTCGAGCCCGCGGCGCGCGGCCTGCCAGGAGAACGCCGCCCGCTCCGCCGCGTAATCCGACAGATTGGGCGCGACCGTGAAATCGGCGGGATTCTTGCGGATGACCGGTGGGCGGATCACTGGCTGTCCAGTCGGGGGCCGCGCGTCGATGCGGCGCTCAGGACGACGCTGCGCGGATTACCGGCGCCGAACCGTATCAAGCACGCCACCGGGCGCGGCGCAGCGGACCTTGCGCTCGACGCCTGGCGCTCAGGTGCCCTTTTTCTCCGTCGTACAGGTGCTCAGACCGAAGATCGAGTAGATCGGGCAGGTGCCGAACACCCCCGTGAGCAGGAACACCAGGCCGACCAGGCCCCACCAGCGCGCCGCACCTTCGACGAAGTACAACAGCGACAGCAGTCCGATGCCGATGACGATGCGCAGCACCCGGTCGGTGCTTCCGACGTTGGTTTTCATGGGCAGTCTCCTCGAAGCGTCACTGGGACCTCCGCAACATAGCGCGGCCGGGCGCCAACCTGTTGACCAGGATCAAACGCGCGGCGTCCGCCCCACGTCAGATCCCGCCGAGCATCACGTACTTGACTTCGACGTATTCCTCGATGCCGTACTTCGAGCCCTCGCGGCCCAGCCCGGACTGCTTCACGCCGCCGAACGGCGCCACCTCGGTCGACAGGATGCCGGAGTTGACGCACACCATGCCGGTCTCCATTTTTTCGGCCACGCGGAAGATGCGGCCGATGTCGCGGCTGTAGAAGTAGCCGGCGAGGCCGAACTCGGTGTTGTTGGCGAGCCGGATCGCCTCGTCCTCGGTCCTGAACCGGTACAGCGGCGCCACCGGCCCGAAGGTTTCCTCGAACGACACGCGCATCTCGGGCGTGACGCCGGTGAGCACCGTCGGCTGGAAGAACAATCCGCCCTTCTCGTGGCGCTTGCCGCCGAGCACGGCCTTGGCGCCCTTGCCGAGCGCGTCGGCGACGTGCTCTTCGACCTTCTTCATGCCCTGCTCGTCGATCAGCGGGCCGATCACCACGCCGGCCTCGGTGCCGGCGCCGACCTTGAATTGCTGCACCTTCGCGGTCAGCCTGGCGGCGAACTGGTCGTACACGGCGTCCTGCACGTAGATGCGGTTGGCGCACACGCAGGTCTGGCCGGCGTTGCGGTACTTGCTCGCGATCGCACCCTCGACCGCGGCGTCGAGGTCGGCATCGTCGAACACGATGAACGGCGCGTTGCCGCCGAGCTCGAGCGAGAGCTTCTTGATGGTGTCGGCGGACTGGCGCATCAGGATACGTCCGACCTCGGTCGAGCCGGTGAACGAGAGCTTGCGCACCGTCGGGTTGGCGCACAGCTCCTTGCCGATCGCCGGAGCGTCGCCGGTGACGATGTTGAACACGCCCTTCGGAATCCCGGCGCGTTCCGCGAGCCCGGCCAGCGCGAGCGCGGAGAACGGCGTCTGTTCGGCCGGCTTGAGCACCACCGTGCAGCCCGCGGCGAGCGCGGGCGCGGCCTTGCGCGTGATCATGGCGTTGGGGAAGTTCCAGGGCGTGATCATCGCCGCGACGCCGATCGGCTGCTTGATGACCAGGATGCGCTTGTCGGGCTGGTGCGGCGGGATGACGTCGCCGTAGATGCGCTTCGCCTCTTCGGCGAACCACTCGACGAACGAGGCACCGTAGGCGATCTCGCCTTTGGCCTCGGCGAGCGGCTTGCCCTGCTCGGTGGTGAGGATGAGCGCGAGATCGTCCTGGTTCGCCAGCATCAGATCGAACCACTTGCGCAGGATCGCGGCGCGCTCCTTGGCGGTCTTCTCCCGCCAGGCCGGCCAGGCCCGGTCCGCGGCCTCGATCGCGCGCCGCGTCTCGGCGGCGCCCATGTCGGGCACGCCGCCGAGAGTCTCGCCGCTGGCGGGGTTGCGGACCGTAAAAGTCCTGCCGGAATCCGCGTTGATCCATGCGCCGTCCACGTAGCACTGCTCGCGGAACAGCTTCGGATCCTTCAGGGGGAGCGCCGGAAGTCCGGCTCGGCTGGGTGCGTTCATGGATGCCTCCAGGGGGTTCGGGGCGGGGCGGAGGATTTTACTCCTCGCCGCCTGGGTACCCCGGGGGTCAAAAGGTGCCGGGGTAGTTGCCGCCGTCGATGAGCAGGTTCTGTCCGGTGACGTAGCTCGCGCGGGCGCTGCACAGGTAAGCGCAGTAATCGCCGAACTCCTCGGGCGTGCCGAAGCGACCCGCCGGGATCTGCCTGGCCATCGCCTCCTTCACCTCGTCCAGGGCCTTGCCCTGCTGCTTGGCGTTGAACTCGGCGTTCGACCTGAGGCGATCGGTCCACATGCGCCCGGGGAGCAGATTGTTGATGGTCACGTTGTGCGCCACGGTCTTGCGCGCGAGGCCGGCGACGAAGCCGGTGAGGCCGCTGCGCGCGCCGTTGGACAGGCCGAGCTCGGGGATCGGCGCCTTGACCGCGCTCGAGGTGATGTTGACGATGCGTCCGAATTTCCGCGCGATCATTGCGTCGACCACGGCCTTGATCAGCTCGATCGGCGTCAGCATGTTGGCCTCGAGCGCCTTGAGCCAGTCCTCGCGCCCCCAGTTGCGGAAATCGCCCGGCGGAGGGCCGCCGGCGTTGTTGACCAGGATGTCCGGCTCGGGGCAGGCCGCGAGCGCCTGCGCGCGTCCCTCGGGGGTGGTGATGTCGCCCGCCACCGTGACGACCTTGACCGCGCAGGCCTTGCGGATCTCCTCGGCGGTGGCTTCGAGCGCGTCGCGGCCGCGGGCGGTGATGACCAGATCGACGCCTTCGCGCGCGAGCGACATCGCGCAGCCCCTGCCCAGGCCTTTGGAGGCGGCGCATACCAGTGCGTTCCTGCCGCGAATGCCGAGATCCATGTCTGCTCCTTGCGAAAGGCCGCGCCGCGCACGGCATCCAGGGCGCGAATTTAGCCCGAAGCGGGCGCCTGCGCCGCCGACTTGAGCGAAACGAGCCCTCCGGCGGCGCGGCGGCCGACTGCCGCAGCCCGGCGGTCGGTAGCCGACTCATGGCGTAAAATTGCACCCTTAACAACCGCTTAACCGAACAATTCATGGCAGGTCACAGCAAGTGGGCCAACATCCAGCACCGCAAGGGGCGCCAGGACGTCAAGCGTGGCAAGGTCTTCACGCGGCTCATCAAGGAGATCACGGTCGCGGCGCGCCTGGGCGGCGGCGATCCGGGTACCAATCCGCGCCTGCGGCTGGCGATCGACAAGGCGCGCGAGCAGAACATGCCGAACGACAACATCCAGCGCGCCTTGCAGCGCGGCACCGGCGAGCTGGAGGGCGTGGCCTATGAGGAGGCGCGCTACGAGGGCTACGGGGTGGGGGGCGCCGCGATCATGGTCGATTGCCTGACCGACAACCGCACGCGCACGGTCGCGGAGGTGCGGCACGCGTTCACCAGGAACGGCGGCAATCTCGGCTCCGACGGCTCGGTCGCCTATCTGTTCAAGCACTGCGGCCTGTTCGTGTTCGCGCCGGGCACGAGCGAGGAGCAGGCGATGGACGCGGCGCTCGAGGCGGGCGCCGAGGACGTGGTGAGCGCCGAAGACGGCTCGGTCGAGGTGATCTGCGCTCCGGCGGACTTCGCGGCCGTCGGCCAGGCGCTCGAAAGGAAGGGCCTGAAGCCGGGATTGGCCGAGATCACCATGAAGCCGACTACGGAGAACGCGCTCGATGGGGACGACGCGGCGAAGATGAGAAAGCTCCTGGACGCGCTCGAGAGCCTGGACGACGTCCAGCAGGTCTACACCACCGCGGTGCTCGAAGAAGCCTGAACTTGCGCGCGCCGCTGCGGATTCTGGGCATCGACCCCGGCTTGCAGGTCACCGGCTTCGGCGTCGTCGACCAGAGCGCGCAGCATCTCGCCTACGTCACCAGCGGTTGCATCAAGTCCGGCAGCGGCGACCTGGCGGCGCGGCTGAAGGCGATTCTGGACGGACTGAACGAGGTGATCGCGGCGCAGCGCCCGGGCGAAGTGGCCATCGAGAAGGTGTTCGTCAACGTCAATCCCCAGTCGACCCTCGCGCTCGGCCAGGCGCGCGGCACCGCGATCTGCGCGGCGGTGCTCGCCGGGCTGCCGGTGGCCGAATACACCGCCTTGCAGGTGAAGCAGTCGGTGGTCGGAAACGGGCACGCAAAAAAGGAGCAGGTCCAGCACATGGTGCGGCGGCTGCTCGCGCTGCCGGGCGATCCGAGCCCGGACGCGGCCGACGCGCTCGCCTGCGCCATTTGCCACGCCCACGGCGGCCGCCTGGGCGCCCTGTCGACGCGCGGCTACCGCGTGAAGGGCGGGCGCCTCGTATGATCGGGCGGCTCAGCGGACGGCTCGCCGCCAAGCACCCGCCGCAGGTGCTGGTCGACGTCGGCGGCGTGGGCTACGAGCTCGACGTGCCGATGAGCACGTTCTACACCCTGCCGGCCACCGGCGAGCCGGTGACCTTGCATACGCATCTGGCGGTGCGCGAGGACGCGCACACCTTGTACGGCTTCGCCACGCCCGAGGAGCGGACCGCGTTCCGGCAACTGATCCGCATCTCCGGCATCGGGGCACGCACCGCGCTCGCGGTGCTCTCCGGGATGTCGGTGTCCGATCTCGCTCAGGCCGTGGCGCTGCAGGAGACCGCACGCCTCACCACGATTCCCGGCATCGGCAAAAAGACCGCCGAACGGCTGTTGCTCGAGCTGAAGGGCAAGCTGGCCGAGGCGCTGCCCGGAACGGAGGGCGCGCCGGCCGCGCACGGAGTGGCGGCGGACATCCTGCATGCGCTGATCGGCCTGGGCTACAGCGAGAAAGAGGCGCTCGGCGCGATCAAGCGGCTCGCGCCCGGGCTCGCCGTGGCGGATGGGATTCGCGCCGCGCTGAAGGCGCTGGCGAAGTCCTGAGCATCGGGTCTCCGGAGACGACGCGCGTGCTGGGTGGGCTGATCCGCAGGCTGGTCCGAGGCCGCCGCGCCTCCGGGGCGCCCGGCGGCGAAGCGCCGGCCGATTTCGAAGCGGTGCGCGTGGCGCTCGAACGCGGCGACGGCGGCGCAGCGCGTGCCGCGTTCGCACGCCTGCCGCACGCGGCGCAACTGTCTTCCAGGGGGAACGAGCTTGCCGGCCTGATCGAATACGACGCCGGTCGCTTCGAGCGCGCGAGCGACCTGCTCGAATGCGCGGTGGCGGCCGATCCGAACCGGGCCACCGCGCACTGCAATCTCGGACAATGCCTGCAGCTGCTGGGCGAGCTGGACGCCGCGGCGCTGCACCTGAGCCGCGCGCTCGAGCTGGCGCCCGGTTTCCCGGATGCGCAGCGCAACCTGGCGCTGGTGCACTACCGGGGAGGCGAGCTGGGCGCCGCGGAGGCGCTCTGCCGGCGCACCCTGCTGGCCGAGCCCGATCGCACGGCGACGCACATATTGCTTGGCGAGATCCTGCTCGCCCAGGGGCGCTACGCGGAGGCCTGGCCGGAGTTCGAGTGGCGCCGGGACGATCCCCGCGTGAAGCGCGCGCGCAACCTGCACCCTGCGGCGCAGTGGCACGGCGAAGCGCTGCACCCGGGCGAGACGCTCCTGCTGTGGACCGAACAGGGCTACGGCGACATGTTCCAGTTCGCGCGCTTCCTGCCGGTCGCGGCGGCGCGTCTGCCCGGAGTCCGTCTGGTGGTCGCCTGCCCGGAATCGGTCCAGGGCCTGATGCGTCGCGTGTCGGGCGTGAGCGACGCCATCGCGCAGGCGGCCAATCCCGACGGCGCGCACCTGCAGGCGGCGCTGCTCAGCCTGCCGTTGCGCCTCGGCGCCGACGCCGCGGCGGTCAGCAATGCGGGCGCGTACCTGCGAGCAGAGCCGGCGCGGGTCGAGCAGTTTGCCCGCCAGCTGCAGGGCAATCCCGCGCCCAGGGTCGGGCTGGTGTGGCAAAGCGGCCGGCACACGGGCATCGGCCACGCGGACGCGCTTTTGAACGCCAGCCGCGACATCGGCTTCGACGTGCTGGCCGGCGCGCTGCCGCAGGGGCGGCTGCGCTACCTGAATCTGCAGCTCGAGCACGGGCTCGCGCCGCAGGCATTCGCCGCGGCCGGCGTGGAAGAGTGGAGCGGCTCGATCCGCGACTTCGAGGACACCGCGGCGCTGCTCGCGAACCTGGACCTGGTGGTCACGGTGGACACCTCGGTGGCGCACCTCGCCGCGGCGCTGGGCCGTCCGACCTGGGTGCTGTGCCGGTTCGATGCGTGCTGGCGCTGGATGAAGGGCGCGGCGGCGAGCGACTGGTATCCCGCGGCCAGGCGCTTCTTCCAGAACCGCCCGCGCGACTGGGCGGCGGTGCTGCGCGCGCTGCGCGCCGAGCTGGAGGGCCCGGGCGTGCAGGCCGGATCCGGCGCGAATGCGCGCCGCTCCTGAAGTATGATGCGGCGATGTCGATCGAGACGGACCGCCTGATCTCCATCGCGCCGGCGTCCGCGCAGGAAGAGCAGTTCGAGCGCTCGCTGCGACCGCTGGCGCTGGCCGATTACGTCGGCCAGGACAAGGTGCGCGGCCAGCTCGAGATCTTCATCCAGGCGGCGCGCGCGCGCGGCGAGGCGCTCGATCACGTGCTGCTGTTCGGTCCCCCGGGCCTGGGCAAGACCACGCTCGCGCACATCATCGCGCGCGAGATGGGCGTCAATCTGCGCCAGACCTCGGGCCCGGTGCTCGAGCGCCCGGGCGACCTCGCTGCGCTGCTCACCAACCTCGAGTCGCGCGACGTGCTGTTCATCGACGAGATCCACCGCCTCTCGCCGGTGGTGGAGGAAATCCTCTACCCGGCGCTCGAGGACTACCAGATCGACATCATGATCGGCGAAGGCCCGGCGGCGCGCTCGATCAAGCTCGACCTGCCGCCGTTTACCCTGGTGGGCGCGACTACGCGCGCCGGCATGCTGACCAGCCCGCTGCGCGACCGTTTCGGCATCGCGGCGCGGCTCGAGTTCTACGGCGCCGCCGAGCTCGCGACCATCGTGCGGCGCTCGGCGCGGCTGCTCGAGGTGCAGCTCGCCGACGAGGGGGCGAGCGAGATCGCGCGCCGCTCGCGCGGCACGCCGCGAATCGCCAACCGGCTGCTGCGCCGCGTGCGCGACTACGCGCAGGTGAAAGCCGACGGCGTGGTGACCGAGCCGGTCGCCGATGCCGCCCTGAGGATGCTCGACGTCGACGCGCTCGGGCTCGACCTGATGGACCGCAAGCTGCTGCTCGCGGTGATCGAGAAGTTCTCCGGCGGGCCGGTCGGAATCGAGAATCTCGCCGCCGCGATCGGCGAGGAGCGCGACACCATCGAGGACGTGCTCGAGCCTTTCCTGATTCAGCAGGGCTACCTGCAGCGCACTCTGCGCGGGCGTGTCGCGACCGTGGCCGCCTACCGCCATTTCGGCATTCTCGTGCCGGCAGCGATGCAGGACCTGTGGAGCGAGCCGCGGCCGGGCGAACGCGAGGCGGGCTGATATCACTTCCGGTGCGTCGATCGCAACGACCCGTGCGCGCGGTGAGGGCCGGCATGCCTGAGCCCTTCAGCATTCCGGTCCGGGTCTACTACCAGGACACCGACGCCGGCGGCGTGGTGTTCCACGCCCAGTACCTCGCCTTCATGGAGCGCGCGCGCACCGAGCTGCTCAATGCCGGCGGACTCGACCTCGCGCGCTTCGCCGACGAGCGCGGCGTGCTGTTCATGGTGCACGAGCTTGCGATGCGCTTTCACCGCCCGGCGCGCCTGAACGACATGCTCTCGGTGAGCGCGGAAGTTGCTAGAATCGGCGCCGCGAGCCTCGCCTTCCGCCAGCGCGTGCAGCGCGGCGGGGAATTGCTGGTCGAAGCGGATGTCACGCTCGCGCTGGTCGACCGCGACCGCGGCCGGCCGGCGCGCATGCCCGAAGAACTCAAGAAGCTGCTGGGGAACGCATGACTGTCACGCAGGATCTGGATTTCTGGTCGCTCGTCGTCCACGCGAGCATCGTGGTGAAGATCGTGCTGGCGCTGCTGCTGGCGGTGTCGTTCACCTCCTGGATGTTCATCTTCCGCAAGTGGTTCGCCATCCGGCTCGCGCGCGCGCAGACCGAGCAGTTCGAGCGCGAGTTCTGGGGCGGCAACGACCTGAACGCGCTGTACCAGGGCGCGGTCGCCCACCGCCACTCGATCGGCAGCCTGGAGCGCATCTTCGAGGCCGGCTTTCGCGAGTTCGCCAAGCTGCGCGGCCAGCGCGGCACCGAGGCGAGCGTGATGGTCGACGGCGCGCGGCGCGCGATGCGCGCCACGTTCCAGCGCGAGATGGACCTGCTCGAGCGCCATCTCGCGTTTCTCGCCTCGACCGGCTCGGTGAGCCCCTACGTGGGCCTGTTCGGCACCGTCTGGGGCATCATGCACGCGTTCCGCAGCCTGGCCAACGTGCAGCAGGCGACCCTGGCGCAGGTCGCTCCGGGCATCGCCGAGGCGCTGGTCGCGACCGCGATCGGCCTGTTCGCCGCCATCCCGGCGGTGGTGGCTTACAACCGCTACTCGCACGACATCGACCGGCTCGCGATCCGCTTCGAGAGCTTCATGGAGGAGTTCTCCAACATCCTCCAGCGCCAGCCCGCGGCGCACTGAGCGGAGCGAGCGCATGCCCTCCCTGCACCGCAAGCGCGGCCCGATGCACGAGATCAACATCGTGCCTTACGTGGACGTCATGCTGGTGCTACTGGTGATCTTCATGGTCACCGCCCCGCTGGTCACGCCGGGAATTGTCGAGCTGCCCTCGGTGTCCAAGGCTTCGAACGTGCCGGTGGCTCCGCTCGAGGTGCTGATCAAGGAGGACCGGTCGATCATCGTGCGCAGTCGCGACGCGAAGGGCGCGGTGAGCGACGAGCGGCGCGTGTCGCGCGGCGAGCTCGCGCAGCTGATCCGCGAGCGCCAGGCGAAGAACCCCGATCAGCCGGTGCTGATCGCCGCCGACAAGAACGTGCGCTACGAGGCGGTCATGAACGTGATGGACGAGCTGCAGAAGGAGCAGGTGAGGCGGGTCGGCCTGCTGGTCAAGCCTGCACGCTGAAGGGCGGATGAGCGAAGCACGCGCGGTCCCCGGCTTCGAGGAGCGCAGGGAACCCGGCCTCGGGCGCTCGATCGCGCTCGCGGCCGCGGTGCACCTGGTGCTGATCGCGGTGCTGTTCCTGGGCTTGAGCTGGCAGAGCCGGTCGCCCGAGGTCGTCGCGGTCGAGCTCTGGAGCGCGCCGCTCGAGCCCAGCCCGCGGCCCAAGGTCGCACCACCGCCCGCGCCGCAACCGAAAGTGGAGCCCAAGCCCGCGCCGAAGGTGGAGCCCAAGCCCGAGCCGCGCATCGCCAAGCCGGACATCGCGCTCAAGGAAAAGCCGAAGCCCAAGCCGAAGCCCGAGGTCAAGCCGAAGCCCGAGCCGAAACCGAAGCCAAAGCCGAAACCGAAGCCAAAGCCGAATCCGAAGCCAAAACCGAATCCGAAGCTGCGCGAGGAGCAGGCGCGCAGGCAGGAGCAGCAGCAGCTGCAGAAGCAGCTGCACCAGGAGATCGCGCGCGAGCGGGCGGCGCTCAGCGTGGCGCGCGAGCAGCAACTCATCCAGCAGCAGCTCGCGCAGGCGACCGCCGCGGCCGACGCCAAGGCGCTCGCCGCGTGGGTGGACAAGGTCAAGGCCAAGATCCGCGGCAACATCGTGCTGCCCCCCGGCATCAACGGCAACCCCGAGGCGCAGTTCGAGGTCGTGCAGCTGCCCACGGGCGAGGTGCTCACGGTGACGCTGAAGAAATCCAGCGGCAACGGGGCGCTGGACGACGCGATCGTGCGGGCGATCCGGAAATCGTCGCCCCTGCCCAAGCCCGACGATCCGTCGTTGTTCCACCGCAGCTTCACCCTTCATTACTGGCCATTCGAAGACAAGGACCAATGAACGCCAATCTGTCGTCAGCGGGCGACGCGCGGGCAATCGCCCGCCTTCGCTATAATCGCGGCTCGCTCACCGCAATGAGAGGGGCCATGCACGGCATGCTCGCGCGCTGGACCAATTTTCTGGCCATCGCCTTCGCCGCGTTCACCGCGCTCGCCTCTCCGCAGGCGGCGGCGCAGCTCTCGATCGAGATCACCGGCGCCGGCGCGAACCGCATCCCGATCGCGATCGTGCCGTTTCCGGGCGAGGGCGCGCTGCCGGCGCCCGGAATCACCGCGATCGTGCGCGCCGACCTGGAGCGCAGCGGCCTGTTTCGCGCAATCGAGGTGCCGCCGCTCACCCCGCCGCCGACCGAGGCGTCCAACGTGGATTACGCCGAATGGAGCGCGCGGCTCGCCGACGCGCTGGTGCTCGGCTCGGTCGCGGCGCGGCCGGACGGGCGCTTCGAGGTGCGCTTTCGCCTGTTCGACGTGGCGCGGCAGCTGCCGCTCGGCGGGGTCGCCTACACCCTGGCCGGGGACCAGGTGCGCGCGACCGCGCATCGCATTTCGGATTACGTGTACCAGAAGCTCACCGGCGTGAGAGGCGTGTTCTCGACGCGCATCGCGTACGTGGTCAAGCGCGGCCCGCGCTACGAGCTGCAGATCGCCGACGAGGACGGCGCCGACGAGGAGACCGCGCTCGCCTCGTTCGAGCCGATCATCTCGCCGACCTGGTCGCCCGACGGCAAGAAGCTCGCCTACGTGTCGTTCGAGACCAAGAAGCCGGTCGTGTACGTGCACTCGCTGCTCGACGGCAAGCGCCACGTGGTGGCGAACTTCAAGGGCTCCAACTCCGCGCCGGCGTGGTCCCCGGACGGCAAGCAGCTCGCGGTGGCGCTGTCGCGCGACGGCGGCTCGCAGCTGTATCTCATCAACCCGGACGGCACCGGCGTGCGCCGCATCACCAACTCGAACGCGATCGACACCGAGCCGGTGTTCTCGCCCGACGGCAAGTGGATCTATTTCACCTCGGATCGCGGCGGCAGCCCGCAGATCTACCGCATGCCCGCCACCGGCGGCGACGCGGTGCGCATCACGTTCCAGGGCAGCTACAACGTCTCGCCGCGCATCAGCCCCGACGGCAAGAGTCTCGCCTTCATCACGCGCACCGACGCCGGCCAGTTCCGGGTCGCGCTGCTCGATCTCGGCAGCGGCCAGGTGCAGATCCTGACCGACGGCGACCGCGACGAGTCCCCGAGCTTCTCGCCCAACGGGCGCATGATCCTGTATGCGACCGTGATCAACAACCAGGGCGTGCTGTCGGCGGTTTCGATCGACGGCCGCGTCAAGTATCGCCTCACCGTCGTCGGCGGCGACGTGCGCGAGCCCGCGTGGGGCCCGTTCATCCAGTGACCAGGACCCAGGGAGAATTGCCATGCGCGTTGTCTTGATCGCATTGCTCGGCGCACTGCTGGCGGCCTGCGCGAGCACCTCCACGCAACGGGCGGCTGCCGGGGTCGAGGAAGCCAGCCCGGCGGCTGCGGGGCAGCCCGGTGCCCAGGCGCAGGGCGTCGCAGGCAAGGGCGTGCAGGGCGCGGGGCTCGGCGCCCAGGCGGTGAACCCGCTCAAGGACCCGAACAACATCCTGTCCAAGCGTTCGGTGTACTACGACTTCGACCAGTACGACATCAAGGACGAGTACAAGCCGATCGTCGAGGCGCACGCCGAGTACCTGCGCGCCCATCCCGGCATCAAGGTGCTGATCCAGGGCAACACCGACGAGCGCGGCAGCCGCGAGTACAACGTTGCGCTCGGCCAGCGCCGGGCGGAGGGCGTGAAGAAGATGCTGATCCTGCTCGGCGCGCAGGAAGGGCAGATCGAGGCGGTGAGCCTGGGCGAGGAGAAGCCGCGCGACCCGGGCCGCAGCGAGGCGGCCTACGCCCAGAACCGGCGCAGCGACATCCTCTATCCGGGCGAGTACTGAGCCATGCGCCGCCCCGCCGTTATTGCCGCGCTCCTGCTCTCGCTCGCCTGGTCGGGCAGCGCGTTCGCGCTGTTCGGCGACGACGAGGCGCGCGCGCAGATCCAGCAGCTCAAGCAGCAGGTCGGCGCGGACGAGCAGCGGCTTTCGAAGCTCGAGGCCGGAGCCGCGGGCCAGGGCGCGATTCTCGAGCTCTCCGGCCAGATCCAGTCGCTGCGCAGCGACTTCGCGAATCTGCGCGGCGAGATGGAGGTGATTCAGCACCAGCTCGACACCGACGAGAAACGCCAGAAGGACCTGTACCTCGACATCGACACGCGCCTGCGCAAGCTGGAGCAGCCGGCGGAGCAGGGCGCCGCGGCACAGAAGCCGGCGACCCCGGCCGCGCCGACGCCGGCCGAGACGCAGGCCTACGAGGCGGCGCTCAACGAGTTCCGGCTCGGCAAATATCCGCGCGCGATCCAGGCATTTTCAGCATTCATCACGGCGAATCCCGCCAGCTCGCTCGCGCCGTCGGCGCAGTACTGGATCGGCAACGCCTACTTCGCGCAACGCAACTACAAGGGCGCGATCGCCGCGCAGCAAAAGCTGCTCGCGGGCTGGCCCGACAGCCCCAAGGTGCCCGACGCGATGCTCAACATCGCCAGCTCGCAGGAAGCGCTCGGCGAGAGCGTCGCGGCGCGCAAGACGCTGGAGAGCCTGCTCGCCAAGTACCCCGGGACCCCGGCTGCCGCGAGCGCCAGGCAGCGCCTCGGCGTGGGGGCCAAGCGCTGAACCGAGCCGTCGTCCTGCTATCGGGCGGGCTCGATTCCGCGACCACGCTGGCGTGGGCGCGCAGCGAAGGCTACGACTGCTGGTGCCTGTCGGTCGATTACGGCCAGCGCCATGCCGCCGAGCTCGACGCGGCGCGGCGCGTGGCCGGGCGCTTCGGTGCCGTCGAGCATCGCGTCGTGCGGCTCGACCTGTCGCAGTTCGGCGGTTCGGCCCTCACCGACCGCGCGATCGCGGTGCCGACCGGCGACGTTCAGCCCGGCATCCCGGCGACCTACGTGCCGGCGCGCAACACGATCCTGCTCTCGCTCGCGCTCGCCTGGGCCGAAGTGCTCGGCGCGCAGCACCTCTTCGTCGGCGCCAACGCGGTGGACTACTCGGGCTACCCGGATTGCCGGCCGGAGTACCTGCGCGCGTTCGAGGCCATGGCGAACCTCGCCACCAAGGCCGCGGTCGAGGGGCGGCGCATCGAGGTGCGCGCGCCGCTGCTCGAGCTGCCGAAGGCGGAGATCGTGAAGCTCGCCCTGCGCCTGGGGGTGGACGCCGCCGAGACGGTCAGCTGTTACCAGCCCGACGCGGACGGCCGCGCCTGCGGCGCCTGCGACGCCTGTCGCATCCGCAAGGCCGGCTTCGCGGCGGCCGGGATTGCGGACCCGACCCGCTACCGCTGAGCAGGCGGCGCGCTTCGGGTATATTAGCGCCCGCTAATGGATAACCGGAGGAGGAAATTCCGATGAGCGAAGCGAACCCGGCCCAGCTCACCCACTACGTCGCCTGGGGCGCATTCATACTCGCCTTCATCTTCGGCGCGGTCGCCAACCGCACCAACTTCTGCACCATGGGGGCGGTGTCGGACTGGGTGAACATGGGCAACACCAGCCGCATGCGCATGTGGCTGCTCGCGATCGCGGTCGCCGTGATCGGCGCCAACGCGCTGCAGCTCGCCGGCGTGATCGACCTGTCGAAGTCGATCTACCCGGGGCCCAACTTCACCTGGCTGTCGTACATCGTCGGCGGGTTCCTGTTCGGCGCCGGCATGACGCTCGGCTCGGGCTGCGCCTCGAAGACCCTGATCCGCATCGGCGGCGGAAACCTCAAGTCGGTGGTCGTGTTCATGTTCCTCGGCATCGCGGCGTACATGACGCTGCGCGGCCTGTTCGGCGCGTTCCGCGTCGACGTGCTGGAGAAGGCCGCGCTGACCCTCCCGACCGGCCAGGACCTGCCCTCGCTGCTCGCGCACTGGACGGGCGTGGCGCGCAATACCTGGATGGTCGCCGGGATGATCGTCGTGGGCGGAGGCCTGCTTGCCTTCGTGTACTCGAGCCGCGACTTCCGCTCCAGCTTCGACTACACGCTCGGCGGCGTCGTCACCGGGGTGGTGGTGGTGGCCGGGTGGTACGTGAGCGGCCATATCGGCCACCTCAGCGAGGATCCGAACACGCTGTCGGAGGCGTTCTACGGCACCAACACCGGACGCATGGAGTCGTTCTCGTTCGTCTCGCCGATGGCCTACGCGCTCGAATACCTGATGCTGTGGACCGACAAATCGGAGATCATCACCTACGGCATCGCCTCGGCGGCGGGTGTGATCGTCGGCTCCGCTGCGTACGCGCTGGCGACCAAGAACTTTCGCTGGGAAGGCTTTCGCGACGCCGAAGACACCGCGATGCACATGCTCGGCGGCATCCTCATGGGCTTCGGCGGCATCACCGCGCTCGGCTGCACCATCGGCCAGGGCATCACCGGGTTTTCCACGCTGGCGCTCGGGTCCATCATGACCTTCGCGTGCATCGTCGCCGGCGCGGCCGCGACGATGAAGCTCCAGTACTGGCGCCTGATGCGCCAAGGCTAGCGGCATAGAGGGCTAAAAGGGGCTGTTTCGTTGACGCAGCCCCGGCGCAGCGCTTAAAATCGCGCCCTTTTCCGGGTCGTTAGCTCAGCTGGTAGAGCAGCGGACTTTTAATCCGTTGGTCGGCGGTTCGAATCCGCCACGGCCTACCAAATACTCAAGGGGTTAGCGATTTGCTAGCCCCTTTTTCTTTGGACCGTAGAGAAAACGTAGGGAACTGAACTACGTTTCCTCCACGCCCGCTCTCAATGCGCGCCGCCGCGACCGCTAGATGTTCCGTCGCAAACTTCGCGTAGCGGTCAACCATGATGCGGGACTTCCATCCGCCCAGGTCCTTCAGCTCATCGGTCGACGTTCCCGCCTGCCGATGCCACGAAGCCCAGGTATGCCGGAGATCGTGGAACCGAAAGTCCTTGAGCCCTGCCTTGCCTAACGCGGTATGCCAAGCGCTGTTCGTCATTTCCCAGCGTATCGGCTCACCCCGATAGGTGAAGCAGTACTGCGGATGCTTGCCCTGCTGTTCCTCCAGCACGGCTACCGCATCACTATTCAACGGGACGCCTCGCGGCGTTCCATTCTTGGTCTGGTCTAGCCAGGCTGTCCTACGTTCCAGGTCAACCCGAACCCATTCCAAACCCGATATCTCTCGCGCCCGGCAACCCGTCGCCAGCGCGAACCGCACCAGCGCCGCCAAGTGAGGAGGGCAGACCGCAATCAAGCGGCTTGCCTCGTCCCTTGTCAGCCAGCGGTCCCGCTCCACCTCGCCGCCGAGCAGCCGAATCTTCGGAAACGCCACAATCCACTGCCACTCATCGCGTGCCATGCGAAAGAGGCAGCGAATCAAGGCGAGATACCGATTTACCGTAGCGGGCTTATTGCCTTTCTTCTGCTCGCCCTCGACGACAGCCCAGATCTTGTCGCCTGTGATCTGGTCCAGCGTCAATTCACGAAAGTACGGGTCAAGCTTTCGGCAAATACGCCTTACGTCCTCGATACTCCGCAGATTCGCCTTTACTGAGAGATACCGTACAACAGCTTCGCGCCATGTGCGGGGCGGTCTAACTCCGAGGGGGCCTTCCGCGTAAGCCTCACGCTTCAACCTGCCAACGAAGGCTTCTGCTTCCTTCCTGTTCTCGGTTTTAGTGCTTCCGCATAGGTGTCTGCCGTTGGGCAGTACGACATCGACCCACCAGAAACGGGAGTCCCGTCGCCGGTAGAGGCCGCTTTCACGGGCCATGAAAAGTGCTCCTTTCTGGCCCGCCCTCGGCGCTTATAGTCATCCAGCCAGCGATCGAGGTCAAGGCGGTCGTACGCGCACCGGCGTCCAAGCTTGACGAACGGAACCCCGAGCTCGGCAAGGAGAGTGACCCCGATCCCGAGATATGCCGCGGCCTGCGCCTTGGTGAGGCAGCGTACGGCAGGCAACGAGGGGAGGTTCTCCTTCGGGTCTTGCTCAGGCATGGCGGCCTTCCCAGACGCAAGGGCAGTACGCTCGCATGGCAGGGCGGATAGCCTGGGCGAAGCGAAGAAGCCAGTGCCGACCGGCCCTCGGGCGAGGGACGAATAGGTACATATGCATTCAAACCTCACCTCCGTAGGGTGGAGGCGGGCGCACATCAGGGGGAGGTCGCGCGCCCAGCCTCAACCCAAGCAAGATTGCGTGGTTGAGTACCCAGGCGCTCCCGTGCGGCCTCCCGACACGTCTCGGTCACCGAGCGGCGGACCGAACACTGCGGGGGACTCGGAGGTTATCCCTCAGCAGCGGGGGCGTGACGCCCTCACTGCCGCGACGGTCTACGACCAAACTGCTCTTCCCGTCGCCACTACGACCTCGGGATTGCAGCACGCTTGCCCGAGGAAGGCTACAGGACGGACACGCTACGCAATTACGCCAAGCGCTGTCAAGGGGTGATCTGCGGGGGTTACCGGCTTGCAGAGTTGCGGTCTTGCTTGCCAGAAGGCAATGCCCGTGAAGTACGAAAGGCAGCGAGCCGCCTACTGTGCAGTTGCGCGAGAAGTAGGACCGGGTGTAGGGACGAAGGTGTAGGGATAGGAGTGGGGACAGGTGTAGGGTAGTGCAGGGGTAGGTTGCACGTAGGTGTGGGGGTAAGCGTAGGGGTGGGTGTGGGACAGGTGTGGGTGGGGGTAACTATGGGCAAAGCAACGCAATAGGAAGTCTGAATCGAAGTGGATACCGGTGCCGCGTAAATGGATCTGACCGACTACCACGCCAAGTACTTTGCCTACGAGCTTACGCGCCGCTGCCCGCCAGATAGCGTCGAGAAGCTCGCGGCGGCGCTCACGGATGCACAGGTCGATCTGAATCCCCACCAGGTCGATGCCGCGCTGTTCGCGTTCAAGTCGCCGCTCTCAAAGGGCGCATTGCTCGCTGATGAAGTCGGGCTTGGCAAGACCATCGAAGCGGGTCTCGTGCTGTCCCAGAAATGGGCGGAGCGCAAGCGCCGCATTCTCGTCATTACCCCGTCCAATTTGCGAAAGCAGTGGTATCAGGAACTGACCGAGAAGTTTTTTCTGCCCTGCCGCATTCTCGAATCGAAGTCATACAACGCAGCGATAAAGCAGGGCCAGTTCCGTCCGTTCGAAGGGCCCGACATCGTCATCTGCTCCTATCAATTCGCGAAAGGTAAGGCGAGCGATGTCCACGCCATCGCCTGGGATCTCGTTGTCATCGACGAAGCGCACCGGCTTCGCAACGTCTACAAGCCGTCGAACGTCATCGCCAATACGCTCAAGCAGGTGCTGGCAGGGAAGGACAAGCTCTTGCTTACTGCGACACCTTTGCAGAATTCCCTCCTTGAGCTGTTCGGTCTGGTCAGTTTTATCGACGAACACGCTTTCGGCGACCTGAAAAGCTTCCGCGAGCAGTTCTCCAATCTCGACCAGGACCGGGTGTTCGCGACGCTCAAGGCGCGGCTGAAGCCGATTTGCCACCGGACGTTGCGACGCCAAGTGTTGCCCTATATCAAGTTCACGAAGCGCTTGCCTTTGGTGGAGGAGTTCACGCCGGAGGAAAGCGAGGACCGGCTCTATCACGCGGTGTCGGAGTATCTGCAGCGCGAGAACCTGCAAGCGCTGCCGGCCAGCCAGCGAAGCCTGATTACTCTGGTGCTCCGCAAGCTCCTCGCTTCATCTACGTTTGCCATCGCTGGCGCACTAACCTCAATGTCTGCGCGGCTGAAGGCCAAACTCAAGAAAGCCGAGCCAAGCGAACCTCTCGAGGAGGAACTGGACAAGGACTACGAGGCGCTCGACGAGACCGCCGAAGAGTGGGACGGAGATGAACCCGCTACGCCTCTTTCCGAGGGTGACCGCGCTGCCATCGAGCGCGAGATCGCCGATCTGGATGGGTTCGCAAGCCTCGCAACCTCGATTCACCACAACGCAAAGGGCAAGGCGCTGCTGAAGGCGCTCGATATCGCCTTCGGCAAGGCCACCAAACTCGGCGGCGCCCAGAAGGCGATCATCTTCACCGAATCCCGGCGGACCCAGAACTATCTCCTTCGGCTGCTGGCCGACAGTCCGTTCGCGGAGGGCATCGTCCTTTTCAACGGTTCCAATACCGACGATCGGTCCAAGGAAATCTACGCCGCGTGGTTCGCGCGGCATCAGAGCACGGATCGCGTGACCGGATCGCGCACCGCGGATATCCGTTCCGCGCTGGTGGACTACTTCCGCGAGCAAGGGCGCATCATGATCGCCACCGAGGCGGGTGCGGAGGGCATCAACCTCCAGTTCTGCTCGCTGGTGGTGAATTACGACCTGCCCTGGAATCCGCAGCGGATCGAGCAGCGCATCGGCCGCTGCCACCGGTACGGGCAGCAGCATGACGTGGTGGTCGTCAATTTCCTGAATCGCAAGAACGACGCCGATCGGCGCGTATTCGAGTTGCTGTCCGAAAAGTTCAAACTCTTCGAGGGCGTATTCGGTGCGAGCGACGAAGTCCTGGGTGCGATCGAATCGGGCGTCGACTTCGAGAAGCGCATAGCGGCGATCTACCAGCGCTGCCGCAAACCGGATGAGATCCAGATCGCCTTCGACCAGCTTCAGCTCGAATTGAATCTGGAGATCAACGAGTCGATCTCCCGTACGCGGCAGAAACTGCTGGAGAACTTCGACGACGAAGTGCGCGAGAAACTCAAGGTAAGGGACCAGGACTCCAAGGCCTACCTCAACCGCTTCGAGCGCTTGCTCATGCAAGTCAGCCGCCACGAGCTCGAAGGGCATGCCGAGTTCATCGACGAATCGGCGTTCCGGCTCAAATCCTGTCCTTTTGGCGAAGCCATCCCATTAGGACTCTATGAGCTTCCTCGCCGCTCACGCGACGCCCATCTCTACCGGATGACCCATCCCCTCGCCGAGGCCGTGTTGGCGCAGGCGAAGGGCCGCGAACTGCCCCCTGCCGAAATCCAGCTCACCTACGCCGATCACGCAGGGAAGATCACCCTGCTCGAACCCCTGGTCGGCAAGTCCGGCTGGCTCACGCTCTGTCAGGTGAGTATCGAGTCCTTGAATCAGGCGGAAGACCACCTGATCGTCGCCGCCGTGACCGACGACGGCCAGGCGATGGATCACGAAGTAGCATTGCGCCTGCTCACGCTACCTGGCCGCGTGGTTGGTCGGCCAGCCACTGCTTCACCGGGCGCGCCGCTGGAGGCAGCGGTCGCGACCAGACAAGAAGCGATTCAACGTGGCATCTCCGAGCGCAATGCCCGCCTCTTCGAGGCCGAAATCGATAAGCTCGAAGGCTGGGCGGACGATCTGAAGCTCGGCTTGGAGCGGGAGATCAAGGAACTTGACCGCCAGATTCGCGACGCGCGCCGCGCGGCGACCACCGCGCTGACACTGGAGGAGAAGCTCGCTGGGCAAAAGCAAATCAAGGCGCTCGAAGCCCAGCGCAATCACAGGCGGCGCTCGCTCTTCGATGCGCAGGACCAGGTGGACCGGCAGCGGGAGGAGATGATCGTGAACATCGAGGGCAAGTTGCAGCAGAAAACCGGGCGGCAGGAACTGCTTTCCTTGCGGTGGAAGCTGGCGTGACCCAAGCTATGGGTCGGGGAGGCCTTCCGGCCTATCTCACTGGGAAACGGAAAGCCTGAAAAAGTCCATATTTATCCATAGCCTGTAATAACATGGGGACACCGAAGCCGTGGGTACAGCGCGCTATGGCTCTTCTTGGGGAGAGCCTGGCGCCATTGCCTACCGAGCCAAACGAGCTCGACTGGAAGAGCGGCCTGTCGCCGAACAAGGACCGGTTGGCGGAGCACCTGTCTGCCTTCGCGAATCACGCGGGTGCAGATTTATGGTGTTCGCGTTGGGCCACAATACCTGTCCTTTGAGGACGCTTATGGCCAAAACCATAAAATCCGACCCGACCACCTTTGAGGATCTCGAGAGTCGAGCGAAACGTTTCGATGCCGTCGGTCGGGCGAGAAGCATCTCATTACTGCTTTGGTTTCTCGAGACCGTCTATCGTCTTGACCAGGTCGAAGCCGAGGATGCCGTATGCGATAGCCCGGGTGATGCCGGGTTCGACGCCATAGCAGCCAACGACCTCCGGCGAGAACTTGTTGTCTTTCAGGCAAAACGGCGCGAAAAGCTTCCTGCCACGCTTGGGGACGTAGACCTTAAGACATTCGTCGGATCTTTGACTCAACTCGGCTCCGCTGCTTCCGTGGAAAAGCTAGCAGCCACGACCGCGAACGCGGACCTAAAGCAACTACTCCTTGATTTGGACGTTGCTGCGAAAATCAACGCTGGTTACAGCGTTCGAGCAATATTCGTTACGAATATTGTGGCAAACCGAGATGCTACTGCGTACTTGTCTCATGCGGAGGCGGACGGACACAATGTCGATCTTTGGGATCTGAATCGGCTACGCCCGGTACTCGAGCAGCTTCGGCGTGATTGGTTCGTGCCTGACAACGTCCGCCTCGAGGTAGATCCCAAGCGGCTGTTTTATGTTGGACCATCAAAGACTGAACCCAATCTTCTGTACGCTGCCATTCGCGCTCGACAACTGGTTCACCTTCCAGGTATTGATGATTCTCGGGTTTTTGCTCAAAACGTTAGGCTAGGATTGGGTAGTACTCGCGTCAACGATGACATTCTAGAGAGCGTGAAGCACAAGAATGAGCACCGAGACTTCTTAACGTTTCACAACGGCCTTACCATCGTCTCCAAACAGATAACGTTACGCGGCAAGACTCTCTGGCTTAAAGATTTCAGTGTCTGCAACGGTTGCCAGTCGCTGCTGACGTTCTACAATAATCGAAAGTCGCTGACTGAAGATCTGCAAGTTCTGGTTCGGATCGTGCGAGTTGGTGACGACAGACGTTTACCTGAAGTCATCGCATACCGAACGAACAATCAGAATGCTATTTCTCTTCGCGATCTTGCTTCGAATGACAACACTCAAGTTCGTCTCAAGGCCGAATTCGACAAAGCGTTCGGCTCTAAGGTCGTTTACGCCATCAAACGCGGAGAAACTTCTGAAGCCAAGGAACTCCCAAACGAGCTCGCTGGCCGTCTTCTCCTCGCTCTCTATGTCAAGGAGCCGTGGGGTGCGCATCAAAAGTACCGTGTATTTGGTGATCTTGAGAATCGTATTTTCAGTTACCACACGACCGCAGCGCACATCCGCGTAGCTCAACTTATTTACGATCAGATACCGTCTAGTTTGAACGCGCTGGAGAATCAGCGATTGGCGCGGTATGGACTAACGTCATTCTTGGTGCTGTACTTTCTCGGCGAGCTAATGCGCTCCTCCGAGGACGGACAGAAGCTATTGGAGCAACCTCTCCCGTTCCTTGCGACAGGCGGGAAGCACAACCCGCTGGAGTCCAAGATGCTTGCTCAGTCAGCGCCACTGATAAATTGGCTTGTGACGGAGCTGAACTATTTCGTCAAGGCTCAAGGTGGTGAGGCCTACGATTACAAACGCGAATTCAAATCGCCGAAAGCGGTCGAAGGTATTCGCGACGAGCTGCTGAAGGCTTTTGACAAGGACAAGTACCGAGGTCGCGCAACCCCTTACACCACGCCGAAGTGATGACCAGTGCGGCCTACCAACCTGGACAAGATCAGGAGTGACGGCCCGTCACGCTGATTTTGACGCCATTCGGTCATCGCCCATTAGGATGAGCGACGCTACATTTGAACGCCATTCTGATAGGACACGCGATTGCATAACCGATTGATTCAAAAATGTACGTCGCCAAAGTAAACCTTAAGAACATTCGTGGGTTTTCCGACCTGGAGTTTAATCTTGCTCGGGATGGCGGGGGATACGCGGGATGGACAGTGTTTACTGGCGACAACGGGTCCGGCAAGAGCACTCTGCTCAAGGCCCTCGCGCTCGGGTTGACCGGTAAGGACACGGCGCGCGCCCTGCAGCCGAGTTTTCACCGCTGGATTCGCGACGGATCTGCGGAAGCGGCTTCAATTCAGCTCGAAATTGTTCGCTGCCCCGAAGACGATGCGCTTGTCGAGACGGGAAGAGCGCCGGGGAGCGAGTTTCCGGCAAGGCTCGAGTTGAAGAACGGAAGCAAGGAAACGACGCTGGAGATTGCCATTCCCTCTGGGAAACAGGTGAAATATTCGACGCCGCAAAGAACCATATGGTCGCTGGACGCGCGAGGTTGGTTTTCCTGCGGATACGGTCCGTTTCGCCGCGTGTTCGGAGCATCTCCCGAGGCTACGCGCCAGATGGTTGCGCCCGCTACGGAACGATTCGTAACCATGTTTCAGGAGGCGGCCTCGCTCGCAGAAGTCGATCAATGGTTGAGGAATCTGAAGCACAAGCAGCTAGAGAACAAGGCGGCGGAGCGTGAACAACTGGAACTGTTGCTTGAGATTTTGCGAGACGATCTGATGCCGAATCAGATTTCCGTCGACCGCGTGGACTCCGACGGTCTCTGGCTGAAGGACAGAAACGGGGCTCAACTCTCCTGGGGCGAGATGAGCGACGGGTATCGGGCTGCGTTGGCACTCCTTGCCGACATCCTTCGGCATCTGATCAATGCATACGGCATTGCCGGCCTGGCAGAGCGTGGCTCGGATGGAAAGATCTTCATCAAACGAAGCGGCGTGGTGCTGATCGACGAGATTGACGCCCACCTTCATCCGGAATGGCAGCGGGAGATCGGCTTCTGGTTGAAGAGACACTTTCCGAAAATCCAGTTCCTCGTCACTACGCACAGCCCGATCATCTGTCAGGCCGCCGACGAGAACGGTCTCTTCGTTCTTCAAGAACCTGGTAGCGATGTATCACCGAGGGCGTTGACTGTTGAGGAGTATAGGGAGGTGATCGCTTCCAAGCCGGACACGATCTTGCGGACTGCGGCGTTTGGCCTGCAGAACACACGGTCTCCCCGTGCAGTTGAAGGCCGCGCGGAGTTGGCGAAGTTGCACGCAAAGCAGCGCACGGGTGGAAGTCTCACGCCTGATGAGAAAAGCCGCTGGGAGCAGCTCAAGCTTTTTGCGCCTGTAGAGGAAGAACAGTAAGCGATGCGCCGCGTTATCAGGGCGGCCCTGAATGCAGCCGTCCAGCAGACTTTGGATCAGCGGCAGGCCGGCGCGAATCTGAAGAACGCCGCAGGAAACCTGGTGGTGGCCGACGAATGGAAGAGCGCGAGGCAGAGCGCACAGTTGAGGTCCGTCCTCGGCACCCTTCACAGCATGATGGGGGATCGCCAGCGCTGCATGTACTGCCTCGATTCGCACGGGACGGACATTGATCATTTCTGGCCAAAGACGCCATACCCTGCGCGTATGTTTGTGTGGCCGAATCTTCTGCTTTGCTGCACCGAGTGCGGTCGGGTAAAAGGCAATCGATTTCCACTATCGGGAGCAGGAGAACCGATGCTGCTGGACCCGACGGCAGAAGATCCTTGGCACCATCTGGATTTCGATCCCACGACTGGAAACGTCGTCGCGCGTTTTGATACCAACGCAAACGACTGGTCCGCTAGAGGACTCAAGACGGTCGAAGTTCTGCAATTGGACCGGCGCGAAGCGCTGGCGGTCGGCTACTCAAGAACGTACCGTCGATTGTCGGCTTTGGTTGAGCGGCATCT
Source organism: uncultured Pseudomonadota bacterium (assembly GCA_963817785.1). GTDB lineage: Bacteria > Pseudomonadota > Gammaproteobacteria > Burkholderiales > SG8-39 > JAKALD01. Next base: position 339,341 of record CAWFPL010000002.1, read on the forward strand.
GCAAGATGGACTGGATAACACAGACACGCTTGTCGCGTCACTGGAGGCAGCCGATGACCATGGACTTCTCGGTTGGTGCATCATGGGCACGGGCGGCGACCTTGCCGCCATTCTCGGACCTACGCGCACGGCACCCGGACGCCTGGGCCGCATGCGTGAATGCTGTTCAGGCAGCTTTGCATGCTTGATTGAATGGCTGACACGTGATACGCAAACAGAAACTCGAACTCACCTGGATCGGCAAGGAAAACCGGCCCAGGCTGGAGCCGCGCATTCTGCTGGAAGATCCGGAGAAGTCCTATCACGCCAAGCACCGCGTGACCGACAACGATATCTTCGACAACCGGCTGATCTTCGGCGACAACCTGCTGGCGCTGAAGGCGCTGGAGCAGGAGTTCGCGGGAAAGGTGAAGTGCGTCTTCATCGATCCGCCGTACAACACCGGCAGCGCGTTCACGCACTACGACGATGGCGTCGAGCACTCGATCTGGCTGTCGCTGATGCGGGACCGTCTGGAAATCATCCGCCGGTTGCTGTCCGAAGACGGTTCGTTGTGGATCACGATTGACGACAACGAGTGCCTTACCTGAAGGTGCTGTGCGACGAGGTATTTGGCAGGAAGCTTCGTCGCAGTGACGTTGGCAGAAAAGAAATCGCGAATAATAATTCGGGGATCGGATATTCACGACCACGTCATTTCCTACGCGAAGACGCAGAACCCTTTAAGGCGATACGCAACCACGTCGAGGCAGACGCAAAGACGCGTTCTGCTTATAGAACCCAGACAACGACCCCCGCGGGCCATGGCGGCTGATGCCTATCTGAAGCAGGCTACGTCAAATCAGCAATAGCCAATTCGACCCCAACTGGGAAGGTCAGAACCACCTAAAGGGCGAATTGGCAGTTCCTGAAGAGAAGTTTCTGGACTAGTTACGGAAGGAAGGTTTTCTTGGAAAGAGGGGCGACTCCCAGCGGGACTGAAACTTTCTATTCCGAGGTTGAAGGGCTTGTGCCTCGACGTGGTGGCCACACGACGAGGTTGGACATACAGACGAAGCGAAGAAGGAGATCCATGCTCTTTTCGGCAAGACGGACGTGTTTGATACGCCCAAACCCGAGCGACTGCTCAAACGAGTTATTGACATTGCGACCAATCCTGGCGATCTTGTTCTCGACTCCTTCGCCGGTTCCGGCACGACCGGCGCGGTCGCGCACAAGATGGGCCGGCGCTGGATCATGGTGGAACTGGGCGAGCACTGCCACACGCACATCATCCCGCGCCTGAAGAAGGTCATTGACGGCGAGGACCCGGGCGGCATCACCGAGGCGGTCGGCTGGAAAGGCGGCGGCGGCTTCCGCTACTACCGTCTCGCGCCGTCGCTGCTGGAAAAGGACAAGTGGGGCAACTGGGTCATCAACAAGGAGTACAACGCCGCGATGCTGGCCGAGGCGCTCTGCAAGCTGGAGGGCTTCACCTACGCGCCCAGCGACACGGTCTACTGGCAGCACGGCCACTCCACGGAGCGGGATTTCATCTACGTCACCACGGCCAACCTGAACCACGAGCAGTTGCAGCAGTTGAGCGACGAGGTCGGGCCGGAGCGCTCGCTGCTCGTGCTCTGCACCGCCTTCCGCGGCCGCGGCGAGTACCCGAACCTGACCGTGAAGAAGATCCCAAAGGCGGTGCTCTCGCGCTGCGAGTGGGGCCACGACGATTACAGCCTGAAGGTGGAGAATCTGCCCAAGGCTCCCCCCAAACCCGGACAGCAGGGCCTTTTCGGTGAGGAGGAGGGGTGAACCGCCACGTCAACGCCATCGCCGGCCGCCTGAGCCTGCGCCCACCGCAGCGCCGCTCGCTGGAGATTCTCGACCGCATCACGGAGATCGCGCCGCCGAAGAAGGGCGCGGACGTCGCCGCCGCGCTGGCGGCCATCCGCAGCGAGTTCCCGTCGGTGACGGATTTCGAGCGCGAGTTTCCGTCGCTCTGCTTCGCGCTGGCCACCGGCGTCGGCAAGACGCGGCTGATGGGCGCCTTCATCAGCTATCTGCACCTGGCGCACGGCATCAACAACTTCTTCGTGCTGGCGCCGAACCTGACCATCTACAACAAGCTGATCGCCGACTTCACGCCGAACACGCCGAAGTACGTGTTCAAGGGCATCGCGGAGTTCGCCACCGACGCGCCCGCGATCATCACCGGCGACAACTACGAGGCCAAGGCGGGGACGCTGTTCGACGAGCTGCTCCGCTGCAAGGTCAACATCTTCAACATCTCGAAGATCAACTCCGAGGTGCGCGGCGGCAAGTCGCCCCGCATCAAGCGCCTGTCGGAATACATCGGCGAGAGCTACTTCGACTATCTGGCCGGGCTGCCGACCTGGTGCTGCTGATGGACGAATCGCACCGCTACCGGGCCAGCGCCGGGCGTGCGGGCGATCAACGAGCTGAAGCCGATCCTCGGCCTGGAGCTGACCGCCACGCCGTTCGTGGAGTCGGGCAAAGGCGCCGCGGCGTTCAAGAACGTGATCTTCGACTATCCGCTGGGCCGGGCGATGGCCGATGGCTTCGTCAAGGAACCGGCCGTCGTGACGCGCAAGAACTTCAACCCGGCCGGCATGTCGCCGGAGGAGATCGAACGGCTGAAGCTGGAGGACGGCGTCCGCCTGCACGAGAGCGTGAAGGTGGAACTGGAGACCTACGCCCGCGAGAGCGACAACCCGATCGTCAAGCCCTTCCTGCTGGTGATCGCCCGCGACACGACCCACGCCGGACAGCTGACTGCAGTTGATCCAGTCGGACGCGTTCTTCGAGGGCCGCTACAAGGACAAGGTCATCCAGGTGGATTCCAGCAAGACCGGCGCGGAAGAGGAGGAGATGATCGAGCGGCTGCTGAAGGTGGAGCACACCGACGAGCCGACGGAGATCGTCATCCACGTCAACATGCTCAAGGAAGGCTGGGACGTGACCAACCTCTACACCATCGTCCCGCTGCGCGCGGCCAACGCCCGCACTCTGATCGAGCAGTCCATCGGGCGCGGCCTGCGCCTGCCCTACGGCAAGCGCACCGGCGTGACGGCGGTGGACCGGCTGAACATCGTCGCGCACGACAGGTTCCAGGAGATCATCGACGAGGCCAACAAGCCGGATTCGGCGATCCGCCTGCAGGCGGTGGTGCTCGATCCGGACCAACTCGCGCAGAAGACGGTGACGGTGGTTTCGCAGTCCAACTGGCGACGAAACTGGGCTTGCAACCCGAGCAGGCGACGAGCAGCACGGCCGTCGCCGGGAAGGAGCAGACCCCTGCCTTCGCCAAGCCGGAAGAGCAGAAGGTCGCGCAGATCGCCTACGAGGTGATCAAGACTGGAAAACCAGCCGCAAATGCTTCCCTCGCTGGAGCATCTGAGGAAGCCCGAGATTCAGGCCGCCATCGTCAAGGCGGTCGAGGCGCAGCAGCCGGCGCAGTTGGAACTGGAGGGTGTGACGGAGAAGCCGGACATCGCCGCCGTGGTCGCAAGAACGGTGGATCTGGTCATGCAGCAGACGATCGACATTCCGCGCATCCTGGTCGTGCCCACGGGCGAGGTGAAGTCGGGCTTCAAGCCGTTCACGCTGAAGCTGGACGCTCTGAAGTACCCGGCAGTTTCGGACGAGCTTTGGGTCCAGCACCTGCGCACCCAGCAACTGGAGGTGATCGCGCTCGGACGCGGCGGCATCGAGGAGCAGCGGCTGGAGGATTACGTCGTCAGCGGCCTGGTGGATTTCGACGACATCTCCTACGACGACCACGCCGACCTGCTCTACGACCTCGCCGCGCAGACCGTGCAGCACTTCCGGAGCTATCTGTCGGAGGAGGACACGCGCAAGGTGCTCCGCTGCTACCAGCGCGACATCGCCCGCTTCATCCACGCGCAGATGCAGGAGCACTACTGGGAGGAGGCGGCCGGCTACGAAGTGAAGATCAGCAAGGGCTTCACCGAGCTGAAACCGAGCGCCTACACCATTACCGCGGAGCAACCGGTGGCCGATTACCGCGAGTCGCCGGCGGACAAGAGCAACATGGCGAAGTATCTCTTCGGCGGCTTTAAGCGCTGCCTCTATCCGGTGCAGAAGTTCCAGTCGGACGCCGAGCGCAAGCTCGCCGTGATTCTGGAGCGCGAGGCGACGAAGTGGTTCAAGCCCGCCAAGGGCCAGTTCCAGATCTTCTACCGGCAGGGCGCGACCACCTCGAATACCAGCCGGACTTCGTCGCCGAGACCAAGGACACGATCTACATGCTGGAACCAAAGGCCAGCAATCAGCTCGCGGATCCTGTCGTCCTGGCGAAGAAAGACGCTGCCGTTAAGTGGTGCGCGAACGCGTCGCAGCACGCCTCGACCTACGACGGCAAACGCTGGCGCTACTTACTCATCCCGCACGACGAGATCGCCTCCAATATCACCCTGGATGGGCTGGCTGCGAGGTTTACGGCTTGAAACCTCCGCGATAAATCTCGCACCCGATGCGCCTGAAGACGCCCGGGCACGCCGGCTGCGGTATCGCTCCCGCATACGACAGGTCCAGGGAGTCCACGGCCCACCGTAGGACACGGCAAGGCCCTCCCCCTCCCCACCAATAGTATTTCTGGGGTGCTCTGTGAGAAGTTAGCGCACCCTTGTCGCCTGCGATGGGCCGGCCGCCCGGGCGGCCTCGCCCCAGCTCTGCACTTTCGCTTCCGCTGCCACGTACCACTTCAAGACCCCTTGTTGGTGAAGGAGTCTCAAACGTAGGCTTCAACTGCCCGCGGAAAAATGCCGCGACCACGCAGGCAATTCGACGGAACGTAGCGTCGACTTATTCTTTCAAGCCCGACAAAGCCTTACCTGCCGTCCCGCCAGCGGCCACGGCACCGCTACGTCGAATTACGACGTTTGCGCCGACCTCTCTTTTTGCTCGGGTCCCGCGGATCAGCTTCGCTCAGCCAACGCTGAACCACCGCTGGCTCCCAATGTACCGCCCCGCCAAGGCGCTGGATGTCGTCTCGCTCCGCCATCTGCTTGATGGTCAGATCCGGCTCTACTTTCCACACCGCCGACGCAATTTGCTGGCAAGCGATCCGAGCTCTTTGCACAGGCCGTAGGCCGCTGCCCTGTTCCTCCTGCAGCGCTTCCTGACCGGCGCCGGGCGCCTCCACAACAGCCCCAGGCGTGTCATCCTCGTCCTCCGGGTATTTGTTAGCCAAACGACCAGCCAGGAGGAAACCAAAATTCTGGCAACGGAGCGCTCCAACGTTCGCACCACTGCTGAAACGTCCACCGCTCCACCACGGCAAAGCGCAATAGCCGGCGGTCGAACTTCGTCGATGCATGCCTCGATTTCTTTCAGGTCATACCGGATATAAAACTCTGCTGGAAGCGCCTTCTCATCCTCCGGGTCGCGCTTCTCCATTAATATGTTTTCGCACCGGAGATGGGCGTGCAGAATCGCGTCCATGAGTACGCAAAAATTGTCGCGAACCGCCAACGGAAGCCGCTACCACCACCGCGCCGGATCGGGCCCGGCCCATCGGAAGCCGATTTCCCAAGCGGACAACCGTGTGTTTAGAAGAGCCACCCTATTTTTCTATCGTAATCACGTCCGAAAACTTGGTCTCGGACGGCTGGCATATTGCGGTGGCGATTTTCTAGCGCGCGATCAGTTGGCCAAACGCTTCCATTTGGACGCCACATCAACCAAAACCGACGCCGCGCTCAGGTGGGCCGGCGTGGGTATCTTTCCACCACCGTTCTGGAGGGGTCTTTCCGTGGCTTGCGAGAATGCATCAGCATACAGATGCGAGCAGATATGCGAGAGCGGACCAGCCATCGCATAGTGCAACTTCCAAAACCCCATTATTGAGCTTATCCAGAGCTCTGCCGCCATGTGAAACGAATATAGCCGGTTCATTCTGATCAAAGCTGCCACTACGACGTCGTATGATCGAGCGAGGTCGTTCGCAAGTATCGGACAGCGACGCGCGCGCACGAGATGGGTGGGCACGTACTTATAAATCTCATCGATCCCTACCCCGGTCATAGTCGCCTCGCACACGCGAGCGCCACCAATGTATACAGCCGCGTGATGCCATCTCGCATGATCGGCGTTGTAGCCGCGTGCTTGTGTCGCTATGATCGCCCGCTGGATTGGGCCAGGTTTAACTCGGCTGAACAGCAACAGATCTCCCGGACGCCACAGGTTGACGTCGGGTACATATCCAAACTTGCGGACTTTAGGGGGTAACGGCTCCGACGGCGTCCAATCGCCCGTCGGCTCGGATAGGTCGGCAGGATCAAGTACCAGCTGTGGCACGCGGCGCTTCAGCTAGCATTTCGACCGCGTGAAATCAGGGACGCGAGGAAATCTTTACGCTCTTGATCAGCCCGTCCCGCACACTAATTCGCACCGCGCATCCCTCTTCCAAGCCGATTTCCCGGGGCGGCTGACCGCGATAGCCCTCTACCTTATCAAAGGTAAAGGCGTACTGATGCGTATCCGTGTTAGTGCCTCTGGCTTCCACAAACCCCAAGCCAAAACGGTCTACTCGGACGATCCGGCCTTCGAACATTGAATCCCCCTGAAAGTCGTTCTTGTGCCCGGCCTGAATAGCAGCTCGGCTCATCTTGTCACCTCTCTCGAGAAGGTTACCCGAATATAAATGCATGTCAAATCTTAGAGTTACATGTACCCGACGCGTTCGGACAAGCCGATAAGTTAACGAGCCCGCGCAAGTGCCTGTTAAGCCGACCATTCCTTGCGCTACCGTACGGGTCGCGGACGGAGTTCATCATCGTCAACCCACCTAAATCTTGCGCCGCGAGTTACCGCCGCCCCGACAAGCGCCGTTCTCCTGAAGCTGGCGCCCGCGTCCTGCGCACCGGCCTGTTCTCGGTCTTCTTCGGTCCCGCGCCTTTTCGGGCCGCGGGGTTCGCCGTTTGGTACTTCGCCCGATATTGCTCAATAAAGTCCGTGTCCGAACAGATGCAGAGCAACTCCACCTGCTTCTTTCTCGGCGTGCATGTAATAGCAGGGAGCGGACGCATAAGGTCTATCTGCGTGATAGTTGGTAACGGCGCTCTCAGACCACCTGCATCTGCCGTCACATCAGCCGCCAACAGCACACCCGCTAAGGCTGATTGGAACGCAAGCGGAACCTCTGCTCGGTTCTTCTCGCTCCCGGAATCGAACTCAAGAACCTTCCCTCCGCACACTGCCTCTACATAGAGTGCGTTCAATGGGCGTCCTTCAAATGGCGCGAACCTATCGACGGGAATGCTCGCCGCTGCCGCGATACGCTCCAGAAACTCCCGCTCCGTCGGTTGACCTGTATCCAAGCGCTTTCGCACATCTCTAAGATGGGCTTCATCCTGTGGAAGCCGCAATGCTGCCAGAACGATCTCGTCTAAGTTCGGCGTCTTGCCTTTTGGTATGTAGAGGCACGCAAGGCACGCCTCGTCCCCCGTGAATGTATGCCGCGAAAGACCCACCTCTCCCGCTTGCGTCCAACTGTTGAACGTGGATTTTGGTAAAGATGCCTGCACATGGATACGAGAATCAGCGTTATCCACGGCAACAGCCACTCGCTCAAAGTGCCAATTCTCCCTGCTCGAAACGTAATCCTCCCAAGTCGCCTTTTGAGGATTGATCCTGATTTTTCGATGAGCAAGCCATGCCTTGGCTAATTCGGCCTTGGACTGCCCGACATGCCCTGGAGATGTCATGGCATACCGCTGCAGATTGCTCTCCTCGATCACCTCAGCATCGACCACTGTGACGCTGCCGATACTGTTCAACCTGCCTAGCGCCCATAGGAACCCATTGCCAACAGCGCCTGCCCCGACCAGGTGCAGTTCACCCAGATCTACTTCCCCCAAGGCAGAATTCTTTTTCTGTGATGCGGCAGGATCTAAGTCGAGAGTCGAAAATCTTAACTCAGCGTCTAATTGCGATCCGAACAACTGTTCACCGAAAACACAACGGAAGAGGTTCGCAGCGCCAAAACAAGCGGCCGCTCCTGCTCCGAATGGATTGCTTGAGTTGCCACTCCCAACGGCCGTCTTTGTCGACAACATTGAGATCCAATTGTTCGAGCCCAGGTAAATAACCTGCTTTCTCGGACCTTCCATCTTGGGTGTTGATTGGCCTACGACCAGCCATTTGGTCACATGACCTGGCGCATCAATGACGTCAATACGAGGGTTTATTTCCCTAGCTAGAGTGTCCAGGGACTCACGAAGCTTCTCGCCCTGACGATCGACCGATATGAGTGCGATCTTCGGGTAAAGGCGGGCCAAAAGCCGCACGACAAGATCCAATGTGGCCTTCGCCTCTTGCGCAGCTGCCGCGGCTTTGTCGAACGCGATGCCAATAGTTTCTTCTTCTAGCAGCTTTCTAAAGGCCTCTGCGTCAAATCCTTGGAGTAACAGAGACGCAGCCTGCACATTTTTCCCAAAGTACTCGGCAAGCGCCATTAGCCAGCCTCAATGGAGATAAGCGCCCTCGCCCGGGGTGGTGGCACGTCCTGCCATATTCCGGTCTTATCTAGGCGGTACACCGCACACTCCATCAAGTTGAAGGGCCGGCGCGCGAAATCCGGAATGACCAGCGACAACGAACCCGCAGTAGTCGCAATTGCATACTCGTCATCCGTATCCGAGTGGTACGCGTTCGTAGGATGTGTATGCACCTGCGCAATTACTCTTAACCCCGACTTGAATAGCTCGACATTTATCCGGTGCATTTCGGGAGATTCCACCACAACGCATACCCCGTCCTTCGTCTTGATCCCCCGTTGACGAGGAACGAGTACCTTCGTAACGCCAAATTTCTTGCCCTCCGGCTTCCCAACCCAGAGGACCATCCCTTCTCGTCCCGTAGCGCCTACCTTTCTTAGAAAGAGCTGCGCTTCATCAAGAAGCGTCCTCGGGACTATCACGTGCTCTACCGCAGTGAAATCAATCACGGGGGCGGCAACGAAGCGGCGAAACCATTGACACTGAGCTGAACGTTGATCCCCGGCCCGCGAATCGGCTCCGCGCCATATCGTGCAAGAATATCAAGAAGAAATACGAGCGTCCCTGGGCCACGCCCACGATGAAGAAACCAAGCATCTCCAGTGTGCGCGGGACTATCGTGATACTCCCTTACCCCTTGCAAGCAAATAAATGGCCTCTCGTCCACAAAAGCTTGGAGAAGCGGCTGCACCTGCTGCTGTGTGGGTGTAGTGCCCCCCTGAGGGCCAGGCAGCAGCCGGAGAAAGTGGTATCCGACCTCACTTAACTTAAGCTTGGCAAGCGTAAACGGATTAACGAGTTGCACGGAGGGTGGCAGAACATCGTAATCCGCGAAGTCAAGCATGACGCCAAACGGCAACATCGGCGCCGGCTTCGAATTGACGGCTACAATCAATGCGAAGACTTTGGGAAATGTGGCATTGATCAGAAAAATGCCGCGTCTCTGATACGAATCAGAGAATTTTCTAAAGCCGGCCAGCTCGCGATCGAATTTCGCCCGGGAGACTGCAGGGTCTACAAACACTCTGCCGCCCGACTCAGCCGGCAATTCCTGCTTCGAGACTCAAAAAGATGGTCGCCCCAGCAGCGAAACCAAAGTCGCCGATCTTCTTATGCTTGTCCAGCACGTTGCCGTTCTCATCTTTAAATACCCAGCGATCTGGCTCCGGATCGCCCGCTACCCCGGCCTTCTTCAACGTGGGAACTAGAAGCGCGATCAATGGCTCGTTCAAGTTCGCATTGACGGCAACCGGATTACCGTTGACTACGATCTGCAGATCGATCGTGTCCTTCGACGCCATGGTCTTTCCCCGCTTCTGGACGTAATGTAGATTGCGGGAGAGGGTACCTCTGCGGCGGGCCGCTTGTACAGGGCCTCCGCGCCGTGCGTGTAGCGACCGAAGGGCGTACTTCCTCCTCTACATCAAGGCATTAGACAGCTGCCCCCTCTCTTTGACCTTGATTCCCGTGTGCGAAGGCCATGCGTGCCCCAACGACCGGGCTGGACCGTAGAGAAAACGTAGGGCGCTCACAGCTGCTGGCGGGCTTTGGCAAGCGAGGGCGGGCCGGTTAGTCAGTTACTTAGAGAATTAGCCACAACTTTTAATCCGTTGGTCGGCGGTTCGAATCCGCCACGGCCTACCAAACACTCAAGGCCTTAGCCCGAGCTAGGGCCTTTTTCTTTGGTGGTGCGTACCGAATTTGCGCCGTCCACCAGTCCCGCGATCCTCTCCGCGTCCTCCGCTGTGTCGGATCTCGGCACTTGCCCATCTGCATCGGAGCCGGAAATCTCCGCAATCAACCAGCCCTGAACCGACTAACCCGCCACCCGCACCACCGATCAAGTAGTATGCGCTCCGGAATCAAGGATCCCCGCACGTGCTCATGGACAGCTTCCTCGCCTGGCTGATTGCCGGCTTTCTCCTCGTCGTCGTCGAGCTTGCGACGGGCACGTTCTATCTGCTCGTGCTCGGGGTCGCCTGTTTCGCCGGCGCGGGTCTGGCGTACGCGGGCGGTGAGTTCGCCTGGCAGGCGCTGGTCGCGGCGGCGGTCGCCGTCGCCGGGGTGGTCGCGGTGCAGCGCTACAAGAAGGCGACGAGAGCGAAGCGCATGCAGGGGCTGGATTTCGGCCAGCCGGCCGCCTTCGATTCCTGGGTGAACAAGGACGCCGGCCAGGCGCGCGTGAAGTACCGCGATGCTCTCTGGGACGCGCAGATCGCGGGCGCAATCGCCGGCGAGCGCGGCGAGGTTCTCTACGTCAATTCGATCGATGGCAACACCCTCAAAGTCTCCAAGACCCGGCCCGCCTGATCTGGCGCAGGCCCTCAGCGAAATCTCACGTTCGACGGGAGGCAGCATGTTTGCGAAAGTCGTCGCGGTGGTAATCGCCACCTTGATCATCGCCGCCGTCCCGGATATCCGGCCGTTCGCGATACCGTTCTTCATCGTCGCGCTGGCTGCGGTGTTCGTGATCGAGGGCGTGCGCGTGGTCCCGCAGCAAAACGCCTGGATCGTCGAGCGGCTGGGCAAGTTTCACCAGGTGCTCGAACCGGGGCTCAATATCATCATCCCGTTCTTCGACCGCCTCGCCTACAAGCACTCGCTGAAGGAAGTGCCCATGGACGTCCCCGAGCAGGTATGCATCACCAAGGACAACACGCAGCTTGCGGTGGACGGCCTCATTTATTACCAGGTCACCGACCCGCGCCTGGCCTCCTACGGCACCTCGGACTACGTCAGCGCCATCGTGCAGCTCGCGCAGACGACGCTGCGCAGCGAGGTCGGCAAGATGGAGCTCGACCAGTCGCTGCAGAGCCGCGACGTGATCAACCGCCAGATCGTCAACGTGCTCGACGAGGCGGGCCGTTCCTGGGGCGTGAAGGTGCTGCGCTACGAGGTGAAGAACCTGACTCCGCCCGAGACCATCCTGCGCGCGATGCAGGCGCAGATCACCGCCGAGCGCGAGAAGCGCGCGCTGATCGCCAAGTCCGAGGGCGAGAAGCAGCAGGAGATCAACCTGGCGGAGGGCGAGAAGCAGGCGGCGATTCTCAAGTCCGAGGGCCAGAAGCAATCGGCGATCAACAAGGCGCAGGGCGAAGCGACCGCGCTACGCGTCGTAGCGGAGGCGACCGCGGCGGCGGTGGAAGCGGTGGCAACCGCGATCGGCAAGGAAGGTGGGCAGCAGGCGGCGAACCTCAAGGTCGCGGAGCTCTATATCGGTGCACTCGGCAACCTCGCCAAGACCAACAACACCATGATCGTGCCGACCAATCTGTCGGATGTCGCGAGCGTCGTCGCCTCGGCGATGACGGTGCTCGACAAGACGCGAGGCGGAGCTAAACCCGCCTGATCGTTTGAGATCGGCCGAATCCGGGGGCCTTCGTTAGCCGAGGATCACGCGCACCTCGTGGGCCTGGCCGTCGTCCGCGAGCGGAACTCGCGCTGGGCCCTGCGGCAGCGTCTTGCCGTCCAGCTCGGCATGCGCGACGCCGCGATTGACGCCGTTGGGATTCTCGACTGCGATCTGGTAGCGCGCCGAGCGGTAGTTGAAGGCGATCTCGAATCCGGGCCACGCCTTGGGGATGCAGGGCGCAAGGCACAGGACCGCGCCCTCCAGGCGAAAGCCGAGGATCGCTTCGACGCCGGCCCGGTAAAGCCATCCGGCTGAGCCGGTGTACCAGGTCCATCCGCCGCGCCCGACGTGCGGGGCGACCGAATAGACGTCGGCGGCGACGACGTAGGGTTCGACCTTGTAGCGCTGCACGTCCGCCCGGGTGCTGCTGCGGTTGATCGGGTTCAGCAGCGAGAACAGCTCCGCGGCCTTGTCTCCCTGGCCGAGGGCGGCGAAGGCGATTACCGACCACGCCGCGGCATGGGTATATTGGCCGCCGTTTTCGCGGATCCCGGGCGGATAGCCCTTGATGTATCCGGGATCGAGCGGCGTGCGATCGAAGGGCGGCGTGAACAGCAACGCCAGGCCCTGGTCGCGGCGCGTGAGCTGCTCATCCACGGCGGCCATGGCGCGCACGGCACGAGCCGGCTCCGCCGCCGCGGAGATCACGGCCCAGGATTGCGCGATCGAGTCGATCCGGCATTCGTCGTTCGCGGATGAGCCGAGCGGCGTCCCGTCGTCGAAGTAGCCGCGCCGGTACCAATCGCCGTCCCAGCCGTGTCGCTCGAGCGAGGTTCGAAGCGAGGCGCTGTACGCGAGCCAGCGCGCGGCGCGCGTCTCTGCGCCGCGCGCCCTGGCGAGCGGCGCGAACGCGGCGAGCGTTGCAACCAGGAGCCAGCCGAGCCAGACGCTCTCCCCCTTGCCCAGCTCGCCGACCCGGTTCATGCCGTCGTTCCAGTCGCCGGTGCCGATCAGCGGCAAGCCGTGCTCGCCGAGCGCGAGACTGTGGTCGAGCGCGCGCGCGCAGTGCTCGAACAGCGAAGCGCTCTCGTCCGCGAGCGTCGGCCGGAAGTAGGCGTCGTGCTCGCCGGGCCCGAGCGACTGGCCTTCGAGGAACGCGACGGGCTCGTCCAGCACCGCGGCGTCGCCGGTCGTCCCGACATAGTGCGCGGCCGCGTAGGCAAGCCAGATGCGATCGTCCGTGATGCGCGAGCGCACGCCCTGACCGGAGGGCGGCAGCCACCAATGCTGGACATCGCCTTCGGTGAACTGCCTGGACGCGGCGCGCAGGAGATGCTCGCGCGTCAGCGCCGGTCGCGAGGTGGCGAGCGCCATCGCATCCTGCAGCTGGTCGCGAAAGCCGTATGCGCCGCTCGCCTGGTAGAACGCCGCTCGCGCCCACATGCGGCAGGCGAGCGTCTGATAGAGCAGCCAGCGGTTGAGCATGAGGTCCATCGACCGGTCGGGGGTTTTCACCTGCACCGTGCCGAGCACCTGGTCCCAATGCGCGAGGACTTCGCGCAGGACCGCATCGAGGTCGGCGACCCGGTAGCGCGCGATCAGGGATTGCGCGTCTGCGGCGGTCGCTTCCTCGCCCAGGAGGAAGACGATTTCCGCCGTGCCGCCGGGCTCGAGCTCGAGCCGGGCTTGGAGGGCCCCGCAGGGGTCCAGGCCGGGACCGACGCGCTGCGCGAGAGGCCGGTCCCCGGCCAGCGCGGCGGGGTTGTCGAGGGTGCCGTGACGCCCCAGAAACTCCCGCCGGTCGCCGGTCCAGGCGGTCTGCCGTCCGCGCAAATCGGCGAAGGCGACACGGGCGCCGAACGTCGTGTTCCAGGGGTTGCGCGCGAACATTGCGCCGGTCTGCGGATCGATCTCCGTCACCACCGAGAGCGCGGACGCGCTGCGCGGCGGGCCCAGGACCCACTCGACATAGGCCGTGACCGAGAGCCGCCGGGCTCGCCCCGAGGTGTTGCGCAGCGTCAGCCGCGAGAGCTTGATCGGATCGGCGAGCGCCACGTACTGGAGGAGATCGAGCGCGATGCCGTGCGCGGCGTGCTCGAACCGGCTGTATCCCTGGCCATTCCTAGCGACATAGGACGCGGCCGGGTGACGGATCGGCTGGGCGGTCGGGCTCCACAGCTCGCCGCTCTCCTCGTCGCGTACGTAGAGGACCTCGCCCGGCCGATCGGTGACCGGGTCGTTCGACCAGGGCGTGAGCTGGTTTTCGCGGCTGTTGAGCGACCAGGTGTAACCGCTGCCCTCGACCGCGACCTGAAAGCCGAACGAGGGATTGGCGATGACGTTGATCCACGGGGCGGGCATCGTCCGGCCGGCGCCAAGGATGGTCACGTACTCACGTCCGTCGGCCGCGAATCCGCCGAGCCCGTTGAAGAATTCAAGGTCCGGCGCCGGCGCGATGGCCGGCGGCACGCCCGCAGGCGGCGCGCGCGTTGGCGACGGCGTGGCGGCGCCGTCCGCATCGTCGAGACGGTTGAGCTGCTCCCACAGCGTCCCGAGTCGTCCGATCAGCACCGCCCGGGCCATGGCCAGCAGCACGGCGCGCGTCTCGGTCGAAATCAGGTCCGCGCGCAGCACGAATACGGCGCCGCGCGCGCTGTCCGCCCCGATCTGCGTTCGGGGCTGGCTCGTCCGGACCAGCGTTTCCAGGGCGACCTGAAGGTCCTGAACATACGACGACGCCCGCTCGTTCAGGATCACGAGATCGACGGCGAGCTGCTTCATGCGCCAGTACTCGTGGGCGCACAGCAGCTGACGGACGATGGCGAGGTCCTCGAGGTCGTCGATCCGCACCACCACGATCGGAATGTCGCCGGAGATGCTCTGCGCCCACAGCGCCTCCGGCCCGCCGCCGTCGCGGCGCAGGGCCGCGGCGGACGGACGCAGCGACGGGTCGGCGTACAGCACGTGACCCGCGAGACGTTGAAACAGGCTCGCCTGCTCCGCGTCGACCCCGAGATGGCTCAATTGCACCTGTGCCTGGGTCCACGCCAACGTGGCCGCGCGCTCGAAGGCGGTCGCGTCCTGATGCTTGTCGATCAGGTCCAGAGCCTCGCCTCGGGACGACGCGACGACGGTCCAGAATGCGACGCGCACCGTCCTGCCCGGCGCAACGCGCACGCGGCGGCGCAGCGCGAAGACCGCATCGAGGACCGTACCGACGCTGTTGGAAAGCGGCCGGCCGTCCATGACGGCGATCGGCGCCCGAACCTCGCACCCGCGGCCGAGGAACCGGGACCGGTCGGTCTCGATCTCCGGCTCGCCCAGCGACGCGCCTTCGACGACTGCGAGATGCGCCGCCCAGATCTCCGGCTCGCCGGGCGACCGGCGCCGCCGCGTCGCCAGGATGGCGCCGTCCCGGGCGAGGTACTCGGTGTGCACGAAGAGCTTCGAGAAGGCCGGGTGGGCCGTGTCGGCGGCGGGCGGCGCCAGCACGAGCTCGGCGTACGAGGTGAGCTCGATGTCCCGGGTCCGGCCGCCCGCGTTGGCGACCGATACGCGGCGGACCTCGGCGTGGTCTTCGGGCGACACCACCACGTCGAGGGTGGTGATGATCGTTCCGTCGCGCCGGATGAACTCGGCGCGATCCTCGGTGAACGTGACCTCGTAGCTGTCCGGTTCGACGCCGCTCGGCTGGTAGCCCGCGGACCACACCTCGCCGCCGTGCACGTCGCGCAGGAAGACATAGGCGCCCCAGTCGTCGCGGGTCACGTCCTCGCGCCAGCGCGTGATCCCGATGTCGCCCCAGCGGCTGTACCCGGAGCCCGCACCGGTCAGCATCACCGCGTAGCGGCCGTTCGAAAGCAGGTGCGTCTGCGGCGTGGCATGGTGCGCGGAACGCAGGCGCCGCACCGCCGGCAAGTCCGAGTCGCGCACCGTCGCCGCTGTCCTGAGTTCCTCCTCCCTGGGATGCGCGACCGCGACATCGCGCGGCGTGCGTTCCTGCAGCAGCAGCTCGGTCGCCTGTACGCTCGGCTCGGCATGGAAGCGCGCCCGCATCACGCCGTCCAGGAGGGCATTGGCGATGGCGACCACGGTCATGCCCTGGTGGTGCGCCATGAAGGCGTGGATGACGGCGACGTCCTTCCCCTCGGGCAGCCGCGCGCGCGTGTAGTCCAGGGCCTCGTAGAAGCCGTAGCGGCCAAGCGCGCCGACGGCGGCGAGTCGGGCGAAGTTGCGCGCCGCCGCGTCCGGATCGACCATCGCCGCGAGCGCCGTCGCGTACGGCGCGACGACGGCGTTTTCGCCGAGGCCGCGCTTCAACCCCAGGCCCGGGATGCCGAAGTTCGAATACTGATAGGTGAGCTCCAGGTCGCGGACGTTGTAGGCCGATTCGGAAACCCCCCAGGGCACCCCGAGCGCGGCGCCATAAGCGATCTGCCGGCGCACGACGAGACGGTTGGTCTGCTCGAGCAGGCTGCCGGCCGGCGCACGCATGACCAGCGAGGGCATCAGATACTCGAACATCGATCCCGACCAGGAGATCAATGCCGCGCCGCGCCCGACCGGCGTGACGGCGCGCCCGAGCCGGAACCACTGGCGCGTGGCCACGTCGCCCTTGGCGATCGCCACGAAGCTCGCCAGGCGAGCCTCCGAGGCGAGCAGGTCGTAGCAGTTCGCATCGAGAGTGCCCTCCGCGACCCGGTAACCGATCGACAGCAGCTTGCGCTTCGGATCGACGAGAAAGCCGAACTCCATCGCCATCGCCATCGCTCGCGCCGCCGTCTCGAGCGTCGCGAGACGCCGTTCCAGGGCGCGCGCGGCGTCGGCGGTCTGGGTGAAATCACGGCAGTGGCTCTCGACCGACCCTTGGGTCGCCTGCGCCCAGAACAGCATTTCGGCCCCGGCCTCGTCGCCACGTTCGCTGGCGAGCGTGCGGGCGATGTCGACCATGGTGGTCGCCTGAGACGCAAGCTCCGGCAATCTGGCGGTGACATTTCCCGGTGGCATCAAGCCTTGGCGAGGCGGGTCCTGGCGGAGCGCCGCGCTCAAGGCATCCAGCGCGCCGTCGAGCTGATGGCGGGCAATCGTCTGCGTTCGACGGTCGTCGGGAAGCCCTTCCAGGGCTTGTCGCGTCAGGCTCAGGCCGTCTTCGATGCCGGCAACCAGTTCGGCGCCTGCCGCCAGCGGCCGGCCGATCCACTCCCGGCAGGCGTTCGCCAGAGCGATCAGGTGTCCGGCCAGATTGCCGCTGTCCACCGAGGAGATGTACCTCGGGTCGAGCGGCCGAAGATCCCGCGTGTCGTACCAGTTGTAGAAATGCCCGCGGAAGCGCTGCAGGCCGCCCATCGTCGCGACCGTCGCCTCCAGCCGGTCGACGGTTTCGGTCGTTCCCGCCCAGCCGAAATCGCGGGCACTGACGGCAGCGAGCAGGTAAAGGCCGAGATTGGTGGGGGAGGTCCGGTGCGCGAGGGCCGGTTTCGGCTCTTGCTGGAAATTGTCCGGCGGCAGCATGTGGTCCGTTGCCGTCACGAATGTCTCGAAGAAGCGCCAGGTGCGGCGCGCGACCCGCCGCAGAGCGCGGGCATCCGCAGCCGAGACCGGCAAGCGCCCCGCCACCAGCGGCGAAAGGCTGGTCCATCGCGCGATGACCGGCGATGCGATCCAGGCGATCACGAACGGTGCCGCCACCAGCCAGGCGCCGTTGCCGGCCCGCCAGGCGACCACGGCGCCGACGATCCCGATGGCGACCCCACCGCTCATTAGCCGATAGAACGCGGCCAGGTCGAGCCGAGGGCCTACCGTCGCCTGGGCCGCCGTGACCCAGTCGAGCAGGTGCCGGTGGCTCACCAGCAGGCGAAACAGCGTTCTTCCGATCGCGTCCGCCATCAGCCATGCCAGATGCGCCAGGAATACGACCAGCAGGGCGGTCAGGCACAGGGCGAGCCGGACATCCGCGGCGAGGGCCCACAGGTGACTGCGCGCGGTGATCTGAGCGCGTCGCGGCACGACCGCCGAGAGAACGGGGAACAGCGTCGACAACGCGATCGTCGATACGACGAAGCCCGTCCACACCGCCGCAGCCTGCAGGGGCAACGCCCATCCCGCGATCAGGGCGGCGACACTCGCCGGCGCGGAAAGCGACCGCCGCAGGTTATCCAGCATTTTCCAGCGGCCGATCAGCGGAAGCGTGCCGTTGCTCCGCTCGCCGGCCGCGGCATCGCCGCGACCGAGAATCCATGGCAACAATTGCCAGTCGCCGCGTGCCCAGCGGTGCTGGCGTGCCGCCGCAACGTCGTAGCGCGACGGGAACTCCTCGACGACCTCGATATCGGACGCAAGGCCGGCGCGCGCGAAAATGCCCTCGAACAGGTCGTGGCTGAGGAGCGTGTTGTCGGGCACGCGGCCCTCGAGCGCCGCTGCGAAGGCATCGACGTCATAGATGCCCTTGCCGGTGTAGGAGCCCTCGCCGAACAGATCCTGATAGACGTCGGAGACGGCTGCGGCGTAAGGATCGATACCGCCCATGCTGGAGAAGATGCGCTGGAACACCGATCCCTCGCGGCCGATCGGCAGCGAGGGCGTGACGCGCGGCTGCAGCACCCCGTATCCCTCGACGACGCGCCGGCTGCCGGCGGCGAACCGCGGATGGTTGAGCGGGTGCGCCATCTTGCCGACCAGCCGGCGGGCGGTTTCCCGCGGCAACCGGGTGTCGGCGTCGAGCGTGATGACGTAACGCACGCCGGCCGGCGGAGCGGGAGCCGGGGCAAACGGCGGGGCGCCGTGACCGATGAAGGTCGTATCGGTCGCGCCGCGCAGCAGCCGGTTCAGCTCATGCAGCTTGCCGCGCTTGCGTTCCCACCCGATCCACCGCTTCTGCCCTTCGTTCCACACCCGCCGGCGATGCAACAGCAGGAAGCGCTCCCCTCCGGGCGCGCGCCCATGGCGGCGATTCAGGCGAGCGATGCCCGCGGCGGCCGCGTCGAGGAGCGCGCCATCGCCGGCGACGGTTTCGGTCGCGGCGTCCGTCCAGTCCGACAGCAGCGCGAAGTGAAACTCGCCCTCCGGGCTGGCAAGGAAGTGGATTTCCAGCCGCTCGATCTGCTCTTCGAGTGCGGCCTGCGTCGTGAGAAGGATCGGAACGGCCACGACCGTGCGCAGATGCGCAGGTACGCCGCCGGCCAGCTCGAGGCCCGGCAGGATCGACGCACCGAACCCCTTCGTGACGCCGCGGTTCACGAACGCCATCGCCGCATCGACTGACGGGATCAGTCCGAGGAGCGCGAGCGGAGCGAGCCACCAGCCGCCGATCCCCGCACCGGCCAACGCGAACAGCGGCAGGAACAGAACGCCTGCCGCGACCGCGACGACGGCGCCGATATAGCCGCCGATCCCGATCGTTGCGTTGAGCCGACCCAGCCAGCTCCCCATGGGAGGACGAAATCCGACCGTCCTCTCGAACGGTCGGCGGCCCCCGGCGATCAGGTGATAGCCCGGGTCCCGCTCGCGGCCATGGCGCTCGCTGGCGGCCGACCGGGCCGCGCGCGCGATCTCGAGCTCCGTCAGCTTCGAGCCCCGCGCAAGCTCCTCGATCGCGCTGCGATAAAGGTTGCGCGTCGGAAAATCCATCTGCGCGAAATCGCTCCCGGAGCGCAGCGCGTCGTCGACCAGGCTGACGCTTTCGACGAACTCCGCCCAGTCGACGTCGGAGATCAGCCGCATGCTGGTGATGACGTTGCGGACCGTCACGTTCATGGCACCCATTCGCTGGTGCTCGTCGCGTACCATCTCGTCGGCGGTCGTTCCCTGCGCGGCCAGGCGCACCTCGAGCCACGTCAGTGCCGGCGTCACCCTCGGATCCTGGTCCCGAAGCCGTTGAACGAGTTGCACGGCAAAGGCCTCCGGCAGAGGTGCCCGCTCGTAATCCTGTAGGGTCGGGGCGACCCGGTCGGCGGCGTGCGGGTTGACGCCCAGAAGTCGGTCGGCCAGGGTGTCCGCTGCCAGGCGCGCGGCGCGGCTGGTCTCGATGCGTCGAGCGCCGCGTCGAAGATTCTCCACGAGCACGATGCGCAGCGTGATCGCTACCGCCCACAACTCCCCGATCGTCAGCGGCTGCACGCGCTGGTAGGCGCGCACGAACCGGCGCAGCATCTCGGGCTCGAAGTGGCTGTCGGTATGAGCGACGAAGGCCCACACTACGCCGAACACCCGCGGATAGCCGGTGAAAGGTCCGGCGGCCAGCTTCGGCAGCTGCCGATAGTAGCCGGGCGGCAGATCGTCGCGAATCTCGCGGATCTGCTCTTCGACGAGGTGGTAGTTGTCGAGCAGCCACTCGGCGGCCGGTGTCGTGGCGCGACCCTCGCCGGCCGCCGTTGCGATGCCGCGATACGCTTCGAGCAGAGCCGCCTCGTTGTCCCTCAGTCGAACGGCGAGCGATCGACCGGCCAGTGGCCTCGCGGTGATGGCTTGAGCCGCCGCTAGGGTCTCGGCATGCTGCTCGAGACGCTCGGTGCTGAAGAGTTCCGCGCGGATGGACTCTTCGTTATCCCATGGTGCGGCGCGCGATGCGTCCCCGAAGGCGCGGAGAATCGCCGGTTTCAGTCGCCCTATCACCCACGCGCGTGCGCGGGAGAAAGCGTGGCGCGGGGATGCCGGCTCCGGCACGGAACCCGCGCTAGCCGCGAGGCGCGCGGAAGCTACGCATCGCGCCTGCTCCCGAGGCGGGAATCGATCAGCGCATCGGCGGCGCGAGTGACGTTGCGCCCCGGGATGCGGACTCCCAGAACGGTGCTGACCTGCGCGCCTTCCATCAGGAGAAAGAGCTCGTCGGCGAGCGACGCCGGGTCCCGGGCGCCCGTTCCTTCGCACAGCTCGGCGAGTCGGGCGCGCAGCCTGGTCTTGTGCGCCTCGATCACCTTCCTGGCCGGGTGATCTTTCTCGGTGATCTCCACCGCCGCGTTCGCCATCGGGCAGCCGCGCGCGCCGGGATCGGAGACGTGCTTGGCGAGCAGAGCGAACGCCGCCTGAAGCTGCTTGCGGGGCTCGCCCGGATGCTTCTGCGACATCGAATCCCACGTCCGCCAGAACTTCGCGTCGTGGTCGCGCAGCCACTCGGCCACCAGTTCGTCCTTGGAAGGAAAGCTCCGGTACAGGCTCATCTTGGTGGTCGCGGCCTGGGCGGCGATCGCATCGACGCCTACCGCGCGAATTCCCTTCTGGTAGAACAGCTCGGAAGCGGTGTCGAAAATGCGCTTGCGGGCGCTTGGGCGCGCCGAGTCCCGTTTCCTGGCCATCGATGTCCCCCGCTCCGGCCGTGAGTGACCGGTCAGTATCGTAGCAGAGGCTGCCGTCGGCGACCGGGCAGATCGCCCTGCGACGGTGGGGCGCGATCGATCGAGGCTAAGACGCGCTACGCGCCCTCAAGGCGCTTGCTTGTGCGTCCCGCGCATGGCGATCCTGGCGGACTTGCCGGGCCGCGGAGCGGTCTTCTTGCTGATGACGAACTGGCGCAAATTGAACGGCAGGGCGTTCGCCGCGATGCGGTACTCCTCCTGCGGCAGCTGGTTGGGAGCGCTCACGGTGCACGACACCAGCTTACCCTCGCCATTGAGGTGGTTCAGCTGCGCACGGACGTGTTCCACCTTGATCCCGAGCCTTGCGGCCAGCGGTTTCGCCCGCCAGGCGGTGGGATTGGTCTTCATGAAGTCAAGAATGCGCTCGCGCACCCGCTGAGCCGTCAACGCGCGATCTGCGACTAGCATGCGACGCCCGGGGCGGTTGGTGTCGACCGAGGAGCGATCTTCAAGATGCGCGCTCGAAGCTAGGGCAAGTCCCCGCTCCCGGCGGCACCTTCGGGCTGAGTCGATTCCGGCGCAGCCGACGGAGATTCGGGACTGCTGCCCTCCGCCCCTTTCTTCAGTGCCAGCTTGCGCTGACGCTTTTCTTCCTGCTTGCGTTTCTTCTTGAGGTCTCGCTGGCGCTTCTCCAGCTGATAATTTGGTTTTGCCAAGGCGGTAATCTCCCGATGGACGTCGATAGCAGATCGTTCAAGGGCGGATCAGCGGATCATGATCCGCCTCGGTCAAGTCTCCGTAGCCGCGGCGGATTCTTTCTGGAAGCCCGGCAGCGGTCAGCCTGTCACGCGGTGGAAGCGCTCCGCGCCCATGGCTCGATGAGGACTCAACCCCCTCCCACAATAGCAAGCAAAGCAGCTCAAGTCGATGGAAGGACGTTCGCCTGCCAAGTCCCGGGGCCGGACCGCTCGACTCCGGGAGCCGCTTGGCGGCGCAGGTCACCCGGGCGGCGCAACCGCGCGTCCAGCACAAAAGACCCACTCGGCCAGCGCGCAGCCCCGGTAGGGTGTATAAAGGGGGGTACTGCAACGCCATCGCGATGAACCAGACCAGGAGCAAGATGAAAGCACAGGCGCAGCTGCGGGAGTTTTCCGGCGCCCCTCGGCGCCAGCGGTTCACGGTCGGCAAGTACGAGGTGGTCACCGAGCCGCTTCCCGGCGCGACGCACATGCAACGCTACACGGTGTTCCTCGCGGGGCGGAGGATCGGCGCCACTGTCAGCATGCCCTCGGAGTCCGACTGCCTGTACCTCGAGAAGCCGCCGCCGGTCCCGCCGCTCAAGTCTTTCCACGTGGCCTACCGGCCCGGCCGTCCCAAGAAGGGCGCGGCGGCGCCCGCCGCCAACGTGGCCGTACCCGTAGAGAGGGGCCATGCCATCGCGCGTGAGGATCTGCCTCCGACCGCGCCCATCCGCGAGTTCGCCAGCGCCGAAGACAGCTGAGCGCCGCGACCTGCTAGTAGGGTCGCGTGCAACCAGGGACGGCGCAGGGCACTACTTCGCAGGCCCCACGCGCGTCGACTGGGTGCGCTTCAGCCTGCGATCGGCCATGATCTTCTCGTAGCACTCGGCGCACACCATGCGCCGGGGGTCCCCGCCGGGGATCGAGCGAAACTGGGCGCGCGGCTTCGCGTGCTGGCCGTGGTAGCAGTACTTGAGCGGATTCAGGTTCGTCATCGGGCATCCGGCTCGACGGCGCGTACCCCGGCGCCTGGTTGCCGGTCCGGCGACCGGAATTTCCACATGGACCCGGCCTCACGGCGCGTCCGTGCCGCACCCATCTGATTCACTCCTTCCGATCCGTATTCCAGGCTTGCCTCGCCACGACCGGATCTGAATAAGCCAGCAGCTTACTCTGTAAAGCGATCGAGCACGCTGACGAAGGTCCGGAGGTGGGTGCGAAAGATGCCGTGCCCGGGGAGCGTTGCCGAGCGAAGGCGGACCGCAGAACAGCAGGTTGGCGACTGTTCGGCACCTCCAGTCCGTCGATCGGCGGTTCGAATCCGTGGAGGCTTGCCCTTCTCGTCATGGGCGAGGCGGGGCCGCCAGGCTCTTGTCGTTCGCCGCGACCCCGCGCGGACGCGGCACCTGACCACTTGCAATTGGCGTTCAAGCCCTCATACTACGCGTGTCGAATTCGTTCTTGGGTCGTCGGCAGTAGCCCCATCGGGTGCCACTTCCGGCCGTCTCCAATCCTGCGATTTGATGCCGCGCTCCGCTTCGGGCGCGGCAACGCCAGACTTGGAGGAATCACATGGCTACTGGCACCGTAAAGTTCTTCAACCCCACCAGGGGCTTCGGCTTCATTCAACCGGACGGCGGCGGCAAGGACGTGTTCGTGCACATCTCGGCCGTCGAGCGCGCCGGCCTGACCGGGCTCAGCGAGAACCAGAAGGTCTCGTTCGAGCTGCAGCAAGGCCGTGACGGCAAGACGTCCGCGGTCGATCTGAAGGTTCTCTGATTCGCGTGGGGCGCAGGCGGCTGGCCCGCCTGCGCCCCCGAAACCGAGGGGGTTCCAATCGTGAGCGCCCGGCGGGCCGGCATTGCCGGCGCACCGGATGCTGGGAGGTGTATTACATGGCAAAGGAAGAACTCATTGAGATGCAGGGCGTGGTAAGCGAAGTGCTTCCCAATACCCAATTTCGCGTCGTGCTCGAGAACGGCGCGCAGGTACTGGCCTACGCTTCGGGCAAAGTAAGGAAGCACCGCATTCGGATACTCGCGGGCGACAAGGTCACCCTGGAGATCTCGCCTTACGACTTGACCAAGGCGCGCATCAACTTTCGGCACAAGGACGAACGGGCCGCGCCCCCGGTGGCACCCCGGCGTCCGGCGCAAGCGCGCCGCCGCTGAGCCCCCGGGGCCGGCCGGGGCGGCGCCCCACGGAGCTGCCCCGGACACGCCGGTCCGCTCCCAGCCCCCTTAGCCCGTCAATTTTCCCGAGCGCGCCTGCGCGCGGCGCCTCGTCGGATACCATGGTCCCGAACGTGACGCGCCGGGGGCATGCTGCTGGCCGCCCGCGATCGCTCGCTTCCGCAGGACGGCCGGTGCAGGGAGTCGTTCCGGGCTTTCCTGCCCGGGAAGCGACGCGATGCGCCTCGGCAGCGCCGCTCCGGGCAAGCCGGGACAGGAAAGCAAAGCGCCATGAAAGTAGCCATCATGCAGCCGTACTTCTTCCCGTATATCGGGTATTTCCAGCTGATTCATGCCGTCGATCTGTTCATCGTGTATGACAACATCAA
Organism: uncultured Pseudomonadota bacterium; assembly: GCA_963817785.1. Lineage (GTDB taxonomy): Bacteria > Pseudomonadota > Gammaproteobacteria > Burkholderiales > SG8-39 > JAKALD01. Next base: position 363,808 of record CAWFPL010000002.1, read on the forward strand.
ATACACCAAGAAGGGCTGGATCAACAGGAACCGGATTCTTCGGCACGGCAAGGAAGCATTTTTCACCCTGCCTCTGAAGGGCGACTCGGACTCCCTCGACGTGAGGGACAGGGAACTGGCGGCCGGGCTCGACCGGGACAAGCTGCTCGGCCAGATCACCGAGGCCTACCGGCGCGCGCCGTATTTCGAGCCGGCGTTTGGCGTCGTCCAAGAGGCCATCCGTCACGACGATCGCAACCTGTTCCGATTCCTGCACCACTCGCTCGCGACCGTCTGCCGATACCTCGGCATCCGGACCCGCTTGTCGATCTCGTCCGCCATCCCGATCGATCACGCCCTCAGGGGTCAAGACCGGGTGCTCGCGCTGTGCGAGGCGGCCGGCGCGAGCGTCTACGTCAATCCGATCGGCGGCACGGAGCTTTATTCGGGACCCGCCTTCGGCGCCAGGAACATCGAGCTAAAATTCCTCAAGTCCGGACCGTTCGAGTACCGTCAGCTCGGCAACCCATTCGTGCCATGGCTCTCGATCATCGACGTGATGATGTTCAACTCGGTGCAGGCGATCGCCGAGTGTCTCGCCTCGAACTACGAGCTGATTTGAGGCTGCGCCGCTAGCCACCGTCGCGCTGCGATCGCGAATCTGTAATGTTCAAGTGGCGCAAGCTGGGCAAAGTCTTCACGCCGCAGGAGGTGCACGGCCGAAGCTGGCTGAAGGAGTTCGCCCAGGCGCCCGCGACCCTGATCTTCGAGCGCTTCGTGCGCGTCTATTTCTCCTGCCGTCCCCCGGCCGACGAGAACGGGCAGTACGTCAGCTATTCCGCCTACGTCGACCTGGACCGGGCCGATCCGTTCAGGATATTGGAGGTCAGCGCGCGCCCGATCCTCGAGCTCGGGGGATTGGGCGAGTTCGACGAGTTCGGTACCTACCCGGTCTCCGTCGCGCGCGCCGGGGACGAGGTGCGCGCCTATTACGGCGGCTGGACGAGATGCGAGTCCGTCCCCTTCAACGTCGCGATCGGCTACGCGACCAGCCGGGACGGGGGCAGGACCTTCGTCAAGCACGGCAGGGGCCCGGTGCTGTCCTACAGCCCCGACGAGCCCTTCGTTCTCAGCGGACCCAAGATCCGCCGATTCGCCGGCACCTGGTACCTGTGGTACATCGCGGGCCGCAAATGGAAGCTGGTGGAGGGCAGGGCCGAGCCGGTGTACAAGATCCGCATGGCGAGCTCGGCGGACGGTGTCCACTGGACGAAAGTCAATCGTGACCTGATCGAGAGCCGGGTCGAGGAAGACGAGGCCCAGGCGAGCCCGGACGTGTTTTACCGCGACGGCAAATATCACATGTTCTTCTGCTACCGCTACAGCAGCCATTACCGCGGCCGCGAAAACGGCTATCGCATCGGCTACGCCTCGAGTGAGGACATGCTGCATTGGGCCCGCGACGACTCGAAAGCGGGCATCGACGTCTCCGAGGACGGATGGGACTCCGAAATGATCAGCTACCCGCACGTCTTCGAGCTCGACGGGAGCACTTACCTCGCTTACCTCGGAAACCAGGTCGGCCGATACGGCTTCGGCCTGGCCCGGCTGGAGGGCAGCCTGGCCTAGCGGGTGCCGGCGATCGCCATGAGGTGGAAGAAGCTCGGAAAAATCTTCGACCCGACGCAGTTTGTCCTGCCGAACGATTGCGTCCAGTTCGCGCAATCACCGCAGGCACTGCTGTTCGACGATTTCGTGCGGATCTATTTCTCCACCCGCTCAGCGGACAGGACGAACGGCAAGTACCTGAGTCACGTGGCGTTCGTCGACATGCGCAAAAGCTTGCGCGAGATCATCGGGGTCTGCGCGCACGCCGCGATCGAACTGGGCGCGCTGGGCTGCTTCGACGAGCACGGCATCTTCCCCATGAACGTGCTGCGGCACGGGCCCGCGATCTACGGCTACACCTGCGGCTGGAGCAGAAGGATCTCGGTCTCCGTGGAAACCGCGATCGGGATCGCGATCAGTGACGACGAGGGTCTCAGCTTCCGGCGCATCGGGGACGGGCCGGTGCTCGCCGCGTCGCTGCACGAGCCCTGCCTGGTCGGCGACCCGTTCGTGAAGCGCTACGGGGATGCGTTTCACATGTGGTACATCTTCGGTACCGGCTGGAGGAAATTCGCACGCGATTCCGCGCCCGACCGGACCTACAAGATCGGCCATGCGGTCTCGCACGACGGCCTCGAGTGGACCAAGGAGGAGGCGCGGCAGATCGTCGCCGACCGCCTGGGGCCCGACGAGAGCCAGGCCCTGCCCTCGGTGATCGAGATTGCCGGCCGCTATCACATGTTCTTCTGCTACCGGCAGTCCTACGATTTCCGGCAGAACCGGGCCAGGGGCTACCGCATCGGCCACGCCTGGTCGGACGACCTGTCGAACTGGACGCGGGACGACGACCAGCCGGGAATCGACGTGACCGAGGGCGACTGGGACTCCGACATGATGTGCTACCCGCACGTCTTCGCCTGCGAAGGCAACGTCTACTTGCTGTATAACGGCAACGAATTCGGCCGCTACGGCTTCGGCCTGGCAGTGCTCGAATGAGCCGCGCCTTGCTGAGGTTCGGCACCGACCTGAGTACGAAAGAAGACATCCGCGCCCACCTCCTGCACTGCGACACGCGCTTCGATCCGCGCTTGAGCGCAAGGGTCGACATCGGCGAGTACGCGAAAAAGATCCGGGATCAGGCCGTGACCTTCGAAGCCTGGGACGGCAGGACGCTCGTCGGGTTGGTCGCGGCATACGTCGATCCCTCCGGCGGCTCGTGTTACATCACGAGTGTGAGCGTGCTGGCCGAATGCGCCGGAAAGGGCATCGCAACGCGCCTGGTAGAAGCCTGCCTCGCCCACGCGTGGGCGGCCGGGATCGAAGCGACCTCGCTGGAAGTGTCGGAGCAAAGCGCTGCGGCGCTGCGCATCTACGAGAAGCTCGGCTTTCGGGCTTCCGAGAAGCGTGCCGGGATGATGGTCATGCGCTGCGTGCGGGACGCGTCCAGCGCGGGCCCCGGCACCGAACGTCGATAAAGCGAGATCCCCGAGGAGACCAGTTTGCGCGACTACAACAAGGAATACCGGGATACGCCGGATCGCAAGTACTCCTACGACTTCGACAGCCGGATGCGCCGCTACATGATGCGCAGCTTCGCCGCCTTCGCACCGCGCGGGCGGGCGCTCGAGATGGGCTGCTACCAGGGCGAGTTCACCGAGCTGCTGGCGCAGCAGTTCGCGGACCTCACCGTCGTCGAGGCCTCCGACGAGCTGGTCGCGCAGGCGAGGCAGCGCGCCGGCGATCGCGTCCGCTTCGTGTGCAGGACGTTCGAGGCGTTCGAGACCGAGGAGCGCTGGGACAGCATTTTTCTCGTGCATACGCTCGAGCACTTGGACGACCCCGTGGGCGTGCTGCGGCGGGTGAACCGCTGGCTCTCCGCGGCGGGCCAGCTGTTCCTGGCCGTACCCAATGCCAACGCCCCGTCCCGCCAGATCGCGGTGAAGATGGGGCTGATCGAGCACAATGCGGCGGTCACCGCGGCCGAGCGCGCCCACGGGCACCGGATAACCTACAGCCTCGACACCTTGGAGCGCGACGCGAGGACTGCGGGCCTCGAGGTCCTCCACCGGGGCGGGGTGCTTTTCAAACCGCTGGCCAATTTCCAGTTCGACCGGCTTGTCGGAACCGATGTCCTGTCGGAAGAGTACCTTGAGGGTTGCTACCAGCTCGGAATGGTCTATCCGGATCTTTGCGCCAGCGTGTACCTGGTATGCCGCAAAGGACCGCAATGAGCTCACCCCGGCCGGACGCCGCGCGCCGCGGCAGCGCCCGCAAGCGCCGCGATCGCCGATGAACGCACCTCTGGAATCAACGATGCAACTCCGACGTGCCTCCATTTCGCTCGGGATTCGCCTGGTCCTCGCGGCTCTGGCGGCCCTGCTGCTCGCATCGCCCGCGGCGGTCGCCGGGGCGATCCCGCTCCTGCAGGACGCCGGCGGCCTGCCCACGCTCGCGCCGCTGCTCCAGAAGGTGACTCCCGCGGTGGTCAACATCGCGGTGCTGCAAAAGAGCCCCGAAGAGGACAACCCGCTGCTGCAGGACCCGTTCTTTCGGCGCTTTTTCGGCCTGCCCGAGTCCTCGCAGCCGCAGATGGCGGCGGGCTCCGGCGTGATCGTGGACGCCAAGAACGGCTACGTGCTCACCAACCGCCACGTGATCAAGGACGCCACCCAGGTGATGGTGACGCTGAAGGACAACCGGCGCTTTCCGGCGCGCGTGATCGGCTCGGACGCCGGAACCGACATCGCGGTGCTCCAGATCAAGGCTGACCACCTGACCGAGCTGCCGTTCGGCGACTCGGACGCGCTGCGGGTCGGCGATTTCGTGGTGGCGATCGGCAATCCGTTCGGCATCGGGCAGACCGTCACTTCGGGCATCGTGTCGGCGCTCGGCCGCTCGGGGCTATCGCCGCAGGGTTACGAGGACTTCATCCAGACCGACGCGCCGATCAATCCGGGCAACTCGGGCGGCGCGCTGGTCGACCTGCGCGGCGAGCTGGTCGGCATCAATTCGGCCATCATCGGCCCCTCCGGCGGCAACGTCGGCATCGGCTTCGCGGTGCCGTCCAACATGGCGCGCGCGGTGATGGACCAGCTGATTCGCTTCGGCAAGGTCAAGCGCGGGCGGCTCGGCATCAGCATGAAGGAGCTCACTCCGGAGCTCGCGCGCGCGCTCGGCGTCACGGCCGACGAGGGCGCGGTGATCGCGGAGGTGCAGAACGACTCGCCCGCCGCGCGCGCCGGCCTGCAGCCGGGCGACGTCGTGGTCGCGATCAACGGCCGGCCGGTACGCAGCGCCTCCGAGCTGCGCGCGCGCCTGGGCGTAATGCCGGTGGGCGCAGAAGTTGCCCTGAAGGTGCTGCGCGGGGCTCAGACGCGCACGGTGCGCGCGCGCATCGGCGCGATCGAGGCGCGCGCGGTGCCGGGCGGTCAGGCCGTTCCGGAGCTCGCGGGCGCGAGCCTCGCCGAGGCAGAGCGCTCGACTGGGGATGGTGCGGAGCGGGTCATCGCGGTGACCGGCGTCGAGCCAGGCTCGCCCGCGGACCGCAACGGCCTGCAGCCGGGCGACCTGATCATCGGCGTGAACGGACAGCGCGTGCGCAGCGTGGCTGCACTGGCGAGCGCGCTGCGCAAGCCGCGCCACGTCGCGCTCAACGTGATCCGGGGCGACTTCCTGCTGACGATCTCGATCCGCTAGCCGGGTGCGGGCGTGAGGACGTCGTCACCCCCGCGTCCCGGCTACTCCCGCACGCGGGCGAGCTTGGTGACGTCCGGCAGGCGCCGCAGCGCGCGCATGACGCGCGCCAGATGCTGCCGGTTGGCGACTTCCAGAACGAACAGCATGGTCGCGTAGACGGCGCGATCCTCCTCCATGCTGATCGAGTCGATGTTCGAGCCGGCATCGGCGATCTCCGAGGCCACCTTGGCGAGCACGCCGCGCCGGTTGGCCACGGTCACCTTGATCGCCACCTGGAACAGCTTGGAGGGCTTCGGATCCCATTCCACGTCGATCCATTGTTCGGGCTCGTTGCGCCGCGAGCGCTCGATCTGGCGGCAATCGGCCGCGTGCACGACCAGGCCCAGGCCCTTCTTCATCGAACCGACGATCGAGTCCCCGGGGATCGGACGGCAGCACGTGGCGAGCTGCACCGCGACGCCTTCGGTGCCGCGAATCATGACGCTGCCCGCTTTCGCAGCCGCCCGGGCGTCCTCGCCGGGCAGCTCGGAGTGGCGCAGCAGGCGGCGCGCGATCACCGCCGGAAGCTGCTTGCCCAGGCCGACGTCGGCGAGCAGCTCCTGCCTGGAGCGCGCCACGCTGTCGCGCACCACGCGCTCCCAGCTCGCTTCGTCGATCGCGGCGAGCGTCGTGCCGAGCCCCTTCAGCGCCTGCTCGAGCAGGCGCTCGCCGAGTGCCGCCGACTCCTCGTACTGCATGGTCTTGAGGAAATGGCGGATGTGGGCGCGCGCCTTGCCGGTGCGCACGTACTGCAGCCAGGCCGGGTTCGGCTTGGCGTGGCTGGCGGTGATGATCTCGACGCGGTCACCGTTGCGCAGCTCGCCGCGCAACGGCACCAGCTCGCCGTTCACCTTCGCCGCGACGCAGCGGTTGCCGATGTCGGTGTGCACCGCGTAGGCGAAATCCACCCCCGTGGCGCCGCGCGGCAGCGGCATGATCTTGCCCTTCGGGGTGAACACGTAGACCTCGTCCGGAAACAAGTCGACCTTCACGTGCTCGAGGAACTCGTGCGAGTCGCCCGACTGGTTCTGGATCTCGAGCAGGGACTGCAGCCACTGGTGGGTCTTCTTCTGCAGCTCGGTGAGCGACTCGGCGTCGTCCTTGTACATCCAGTGCGAGGCCACCCCGGATTCGGCGATGCGGTGCATGTGCTCGGTGCGGACCTGGACCTCCACCGGCAGGCCGAACGGGCCGATCAGCGTAGTGTGCAGCGACTGGTAGCCGTTCGCCTTGGGGATCGCGATATAGTCCTTGAACTTGCCCGGCACCGGCTTGTACAGCGCGTGCAGGGTGCCGAGCGCCAGGTAGCACGCCGGAACGTCGCGCACGATCACGCGGCAGCCGTAGATATCGTGCACCTCCGAAAACGAAAGGTGCTTTTCGACCATTTTCTTGTAGGTCGAATACACGTGCTTCTCGCGGCCGCTGACCGTCGCCGCGATGCCAGATTCGGCGAGCCTGGCGCGGATCGCCTCCAGCGTCTTGCCGATCACCTCGCGGCGGTTGCCGCGCGCCGCCTTGGTCGCCTTCGCCAGCACCCGGTAGCGCAGGGGGTACAGGTGCGAGAAGGCCCACTCCTGCAGCTCGTGGTAGAGCGCGTTCAGGCCGAGGCGGTTGGCGATCGGCGCGTAGATCTCCATCGTCTCGCGCGCGATGCGGCCGCGCTTGGCCGGCGGGACCGCGCCCAGCGTGCGCATGTTGTGCAGCCGGTCGGCGAGCTTGATCAGGATGACGCGCACGTCGCGCGCCATCGCCAGCAGCATCTTGCGGAAGTTCTCGGCCTGGGCGTCCTCGGCGGACTGGAACTCGATCTTGTCGAGCTTGGAGACGCCGTCCACCAGCTCGGCCACCGGCTTGCCGAAGGTCTCGGCGATCTCGGTCTTGGTGACCGAGGTGTCCTCGACCACGTCGTGCAGCAGCGCCGCCATCAGCGTCTGCCCGTCCAGATGCCAATCGGCGAGGATCCCGGCCACCGCGAGCGGGTGCGAGATGAAAGGATCGCCTGACTGCCGCGTCTGTCCGGCGTGTGCCGCCTCGGAGAAGCGGTACGCCTCCGCCAGGCGCGCCACGTCCGCCGGCTTCAGGTAAGCGAAGCGGTCTGCGTCGAGGGCGGGAACGGCGACCATACGGGGGAGCGTACAGAAGTGCACGCTGCTTGAGAACCTGCCCGGGCCCCCGCCACCCGGGTGCCGGGCGTCAGCTCGTGCTGGGCGCCGCCGCGCCGGGGTTACGCCTCAGTACTTCGGCGCCCACCTTGCCGGCCGCGATCTCGCGCAGCGCGATCACGGTGACCTTGTCGCGGTTCGGCTCGACCGTGGGCGAGGCCCCCGCGCTGAGCTGGCGCGCGCGGAAGGTCGCCGCCAGCGTCAGCTGAAAGCGGTTGGGAAACTTCTTCAGACAGTCGTCGACGGTAATGCGTGCCATGGTTCGCTCGTCCGGTCAGGAAGGGGGGCGGAACAGTTCGGGGTGAAGCTCAAGCTGGCGCGCGGTGCGCGCGCGCTCGGCCCGGACGACCCCCAGGAGGTTCCGCTTGGCGCTCTCAAACTCGTTGTTAATAATAACATAATCGAACTCAGGCGCGTGCGAGAGTTCCTCTCGCGCATTGGCCATGCGGCGCTGGATCACGGCCTCGGCGTCCTGGCCCCGGGCGCGCAGGCGCCGCTCCAGCTCCTCGAGCGAGGGCGGCAGGATGAAGATGCCGATGCACCTGGGCTCGATGGCGCGCACCTGCTGCGCGCCCTGCCAGTCGATCTCCAGTACTAGGTCGAAGCCAGCGGCCAGGACCTCGCGGATCACCGCCTGCGAAGTGCCGTAGCGATAGCCGTGAACCTCGGCGGATTCCAGGAATTCGCCGCGCTCGAGCATGCGCAGAAAGGCGGCGTCGTCGACGAAGCGGTACTCGCGGCCGTTCTGTTCGCCGGGGCGCGGCGGCCGGGTGGTGTAGGAAATCGAAAGGCGCAAACGCGCGTCTTCGGTGAGCACGGCGTTGATCAGCGAGCTCTTGCCCGCGCCCGACGGGGCGGTGACCACGAATAGCAGCCCTCTCATGCATTCTCCGGAAGTCTTGACGGGCGGGCGGCCGCGCCGCCCGCCGAGCGGCGTTGTCCTTACTCGATGTTCTGCACCTGCTCGCGGATCTGCTCGATGAGCAGCTTCAGCTCGAGCGCGGCGTCGGAGATCTTCTGCGTCGCAGCCTTGGAGGCGAGCGTGTTCGCCTCGCGGTTCAGCTCCTGGGCCAGAAAGTCGAGCCGCTTGCCGGCCGCGCCGCCTTTCGCCAGCACGCGCTCGACCTCGTCGACGTGCGCCGCAAGGCGCGTCAGCTCCTCGTCCACGTCGGTCTTCACGCCGAACACCGCGAGCTCGGCGCGGATGCGATCGTCGTCGCCCGTGCCGAGCGCCTCGCGCAGGCGCTGCGCGAGCTTTTGCTGGTAGGCGGCCATCGCCTCGGGCACCAGCGGGGCGAGCTCGGCGAGGCGGCGGCGCATGTCCGCAGCGCGGGCTGCGACGATCGCCGCGAGCTTGGCGCCTTCGCGCGCACGCGCACTGCACAGCTCCTGCAGCGCGCTGCGCGCCAGCTCGGTGACGCCGGCGCGCAGCGCCTCCTCGTCCAGCGACGCCTCGGCGAGCACGCCCGGCCAGCGCAGCACGTCGGCGACGCGCAGCGGCCCGGCGTCGGGAAACGTGCGCCGGGCCTCCTCCGACAAACGCATCAGGTTCAGCAGCGCAGCCGGGCTCAGGCTCTGCGCCGCGGCGGCCGTCGCACCCGCAGTGAAGAACACGCGGCAATCGATCTTGCCGCGTGCGACGCGCGCGGCAATCAGCTCGCGCAGCGCCGGCTCGACGAGACGCAGCTCGTCGGCGAGGCGGAACTGGATGTCGAGATAACGCGAGTTGACCGATCGCAACTCGAGGTTGAGCGTGCCGCGCGGCGATTCCGCCGCCGCCGCCGCGTAGCCGGTCATGCTCTGAATCATGAGTGCTCGGGCGTGCGCCGGGTGTGACAAAGTGCGCAAGCACCGCGGCGCGATTTTTCGAATGGGGAAGCAGGTATCATAGGTTAGATGCCCGCTCAAGCCAACCAGCCGCTGCCGGAGGGCTACCAGCTTTTGAACTACCGCCTCATGCGCGTGCTCGCTTCGGGCGGTTTTTCGTTCGTTTACCTGGCGCACGACGAGAACGACACGCCGGTCGCCGTCAAGGAATACCTGCCTTCCTCGCTCGCGCTGCGGGTGAACGGCAGCGCCGCGCCGCTGATTTCGGAGGAGAACCTGCCGACCTTCCGGTACGGCATGAAGTGCTTTTTCGAGGAGGGGCGCTCGCTCGCGCGGCTCATGCACCCGAACGTGGTGCGGGTGCTGAACTTCTTTCGCGCCAACGAGACCGTGTACATGGTGATGCGCTACGAGCGCGGCCGTACCCTGCAGACGCACATCCATGAGCACCGCGGCGCGCTCGGCGAGCCCTGGATACGGCGCACGTTCGCCGCGTTGCTCAACGGACTGCGCGAGGTGCACTCCAACAAGCTGCTGCATCTGGACATCAAGCCGGCGAACATCTATATCCGCAACGACGGCACCCCGCTGCTGCTTGACTTCGGCGCCGCGCGGCAGACGCTGAGCCACGAGGGGGTGCGGCTGCCGCCGATGTATACGCGCGGGTTCGCCTCGCCGGAGCAACACGCCGAACGCCAGAACCTCGGGCCGTGGAGCGACATCTACTCCGTGGGCGCCAGCATGTACGCCTGTCTTGCGGCGGCCGCGCCGCAGCCCGCCAACGCGCGGCTGCAACAGGATCTGCTGACGCCCGCGCGCGACGCCTGGGCCGGAAAATACTCCGACGCGCTGCTCGAGCTCATCGACCGCTGCCTGCAGCTCGACTACCTCGAGCGCCCGCAGAGCGTATTCGAGCTGCAGAAAGCGCTGCTCGCCGGAAGGGGGCCCGCCCGGCCGCGCTACCTCGTGTTCCTCGGTCAGGCCAAGCGCGCGCTGCTCCGGCTGGCGCAGCGCTCGCATTGAAAGGGGCGCGGGCGGCGATGAGATTCTCGATCGTTCAAACCAGCCGGATCGGCGCGCGCCGTACCAACCAGGACCGCCTGGGTTACTGGCGCACGAGCGCGGCGCTGCTGATGGTGGTCGCCGACGGCATGGGCGGGCATCTGCACGGCGAGCTGGCGGCCGAGCTTGCTGTCGGGCATTGCGCAAGCGTCTTCCGGCGCAACGCGCGCCCGCGCCTTGCCGACCCGGGTGCATTCCTGCTGCATTCGCTCGCCGGGTGCCACGCGGCGATCGTCCGGCGCGCTGCCGAGCTCGGCCTGGCGGAGACGCCGCGCACCACGGCGGTTGCCTGCGTGGTGCAGGACGGGAGCGCGTACTGGTCGCACGTGGGCGACTCGCGCCTGTACCTGGTCCGCGAAGGCAGGGTTCTGGCGCGCACCCGCGACCATACCCCCGTGCAGCGGCTCATCGACTCGGGACGCATCCGCGAGGAGGCCGTGCCATCGCATCCCGACCGCAACAAGCTGTTGCAGTGCCTGGGCGGCGAGCCGCCGCCGAAGCTGGAGCCGGCGATGAGCGCGCCCCTGGCGAAGAACGACATCGTGCTGCTGTGCTCCGACGGGCTGTGGGGTCCCCTCACCCCCAACCAGCTGCTCACCGGGCTGCTCGCCAGGGACTTGAACAACGCCGTGCACGGACTGGTCGAGCTGGCCGAAACGCGCTCCGGTCCCGAGTGCGATAATGTGTCGGTGCTGGCGCTGTCGTGGGGCGAGGACGCCGTCCCGGCGGCGCGCGCGGTGCACGCCGAGACCTACCAGGAGCCCCCGACCGTGGCGCAGGACTTTACCGCGACCGAGCCGGATTTCCTGCGCACCAGCGACGCCGAGATCGACCGGGCGATCGCGGAGATCAAGGCGGCCTTGAGGAAGCATTCCCGCAACCCATGAGACCCAGTGGCAGGCGGCCGGACGAGCTGCGCCCGGTGCGCATGCATCGCGGCTACACCATGCATGCCGAAGGCTCGGTGCTGATCGAGTTCGGCGCCACCCGCGTGCTGTGCACGGCCAGCGTCGCGGAGCGCGTGCCGCCGTTTCTCAAGGATCGCGGGCAGGGCTGGGTCACGGCCGAGTACGGCATGCTGCCGCGCTCGACCAACACGCGCACCGAGCGCGAGGCCGCGCGCGGCAAGCAGTCGGGCCGCACCCAGGAGATCCAGCGCCTGATCGGGCGCGCGCTGCGCGCGGTGGTCGATCTGGCGCAGCTCGGCGAGCGCACCATCCACGTGGATTGCGACGTGCTGCAGGCCGACGGCGGTACGCGCACCGCGTCGATCACGGGGGCGTTCGTCGCGATGCACGATGCGCTCACCTGGCTGCGCTCGCGCGGCAAGATCGCGACGCTGCCGATCCGGGATTTCGTCGCCGCGGTGTCGGTCGGCGTGTACCGCGGCGTTGCCGTGCTCGATCTCGACTATGCCGAGGACTCGACCTGCGACACCGACATGAACGTGGTGATGACCGGCGGCGGCCGCTACGTCGAGCTGCAGGGCACCGCCGAGGGCGAGCCGTTCGCGCGCTCGGAGCTGGACGCGCTGCTCACGCTCGGCGAGCGCGGCGTCGGCGAGCTGGTGCAGCTGCAGCGGCAAGCGCTGGGACAGTGAACGGACTCGAGCGGCTCGTGCTGGCGAGCAACAACCCGGGCAAGCTGCGCGAGATCGGCGCGCTGCTCGCGCAGGTCGCGATCCAGGTCGTGCCGCAATCCGCGCTCGGCATCGCCGAGGCCGAAGAGCCCCACCAGACCTTCCTCGAGAACGCGCTTGCCAAGGCGCGCCACGCGAGCCGCGCGGCCGGGCTGCCCGCGCTCGCCGACGATTCCGGGATCTGCGTCGAAGCCCTGGGCGGCGCGCCCGGCGTGCAGTCGGCCTATTACGCGGGGACCGAAGGCTCGCGCGCGGAGCGCGACGCGCGCAACAACGCCAAGCTCCTCGCCGCGCTCGCCGGACTGGGCGACCGGCGCGCGCACTACTACTGCGTGATGGTGCTGCTGCGGCGCCACGACGACCCGCAGCCGATCGTCGCCGAGGGCATCTGGCGCGGCGAGATTGCGCGCGAACCGCGCGGCGGGGGCGGCTTCGGCTACGACCCGCTGTTCTTCGTGCCGGCGCGCGGCTGCGCCTCGGCCGAGCTCGCACCCGAAGAAAAGAACCGCATCAGCCATCGGGGCCTGGCGCTGCAGGGGCTGCTGGCGCGCTTGCGCGAGGAACCGTGATGGCCGGCGCCGGGGCAGGCGTCGCCCTGCGGGTGCCGGGCACGGTGCGTCTCGCGGCGCTGCCGCCCCTGGCGGTCTACATCCATCTTCCGTGGTGCGTGCGCAAATGTCCCTACTGCGACTTCAATTCTCACGAGCGCACGGACGCTCTGCCCGAGGCGCAGTACGTGGACGCGCTGATCGCCGATCTGGAGGGACTGCTGCCGTCGGTCTGGGGGCGGCGCGCGACGAGCGTGTTTCTCGGCGGCGGCACGCCGAGCCTGTTCGCGCCGCAGTCGATCGACCGGCTGCTGTCCGCGCTGCGCGCGCGGCTGCCGCTCGAGCCCGACGCCGAGGTCACGCTCGAGGCCAATCCGGGCACGGCCGAGGCGGAGCGCTTCGCGGGCTACCGCTCAGCGGGGGTGAACCGCCTCTCGCTCGGGGTGCAGAGCTTCGACGACCGCATGCTCGCCGCGCTCGGCCGCATTCACGGGGCCGACGAAGCGCGGGGCGCAATCGAGCTGGGCCTGCGCCATTTCGACAACGTCAACGTCGACCTGATGTACGGGCTGCCCGGGCAGACGCTGGCGATGTCGCGCAGCGACATCGTGGAGGCGGTGCGCTGGGGCCCGAGCCACGTTTCGGCCTATCAGCTCACCGTCGAGCCGAATACGGTCTTCTATCGCAAGCGGCCGGAGCTGCCTGAGCACGATCTGTGCGCCGACATGCAAGTGGCGGTGGAGGAGGTGCTTGCGGGGGCCGGCTATGGACACTACGAGACCTCGGCATTCGCCCAGCCGGGCCGGCGCAGCCGCCACAACCTCAACTACTGGCAGTTCGGTGACTACCTCGGCCTGGGCGCCGGCGCGCACGGCAAGATCAGCTTCGCGGATCGCATCACGCGGCACGCGCGCGCCAGGCACCCGCGCGAATACATGGAGGCGGCGCTGCACGGCGCGGGGGGGCGCGGCTCCCTGATCGAGGAGCAGACCGTTGCGCCGCAGGAGCTGCCGTTCGAGTACATGCTCAACGCGCTGCGCCTGGTGGATGGCTTTGCAAGCGAGCTGTTCGCTGCGCGCACGGGATTGCCGCCGAGCGCCGCCGAGCCGGCGCTCGCCGCGGCCGAGCGCAAGGGCCTGATCGAGCGCGATCGGCGCCGCATCCGCCCGACTGAGCGCGGGCGCCTGTTCCTCAACGAGCTGCAGGCGCTGTTTCTTCCCGGGCCCTGAGCCCGTTCAGCGGCGGCGGAATACCAGATCCCGCACCGCGTGCCCGAGCCCCAGGCCGCGGCGCTCGAACTTGGTGAGCGGGCGGTACCCGGGCCGCGGCGCGAAGCCGGCAGCCGTGTTCTCGAGCAGCGGCTCGGCGGACAGCACCGCCAGCATCTGATCGGCGTAATCCTGCCAGTCGGTGGCGGTGTGCAGAATGCCGCCCGGCGCGAGCTTGCGCGCCGCGAGGGCGGCGAATCCCGCCTGCAGGATGCGGCGCTTGTGGTGGCGTTTCTTCGGCCACGGGTCGGGGAAGAAGAGGTGGATCCCGGCGAGCGCGCCATCGGCGATCATGTGCTCGAGGACTTCGATCGCGTCGTGGCGCACGATGCGCAGGTTGGCGAGCCGCTCCGCTTCGATCAGCCGCAGCAGGCTGCCCACGCCCGGCGCATGCACCTCGACCGCGAGGTAATCGGTGTCGGGGTGCGCCTTGGCGATCGCGGCGGAGGTTTCCCCCATGCCCGAGCCGATCTCGAGCACCAGCGGAGCGCTGCGCCCGAAGAGCGCGCGTGCATCGAGCGGCGCCGCGGCGTAGGGAATGCCGTACAGCGGGTAGAGCGCGTCGTAGGCGTGCTGCTGCGCGCGTGTGATGCGGCCCTGGCGCAGCACGTAGCTGCGGACGTGCCTGCGCTCGGGCAAGCGGCTCAGGCGGCTTTGGGTTGCGAAGGCTGGATCGCGCCCGCAGCCGGGGAAGAGGGCGTCGCGGCGTAGAGCTTCTTCGGCATGCGGCCGGCGAGATAGGCCTCGCGGCCGGCTTCGACCGCTTTCCTCATCGCCTGCGCCATCAGCACCGGGTCCCTCGCCGCGGCGATCGCGGTGTTCATCAGCACGCCGTCGCAGCCGAGCTCCATCGCGACCGCGGCGTCCGACGCGGTGCCGACGCCGGCGTCGACCAGCACCGGTACCTGGAGGCGCTCGATGACGAGCTGCAGGTTCCATGGGTTGAGGATGCCCATGCCCGAGCCGATGAGCGAGGCGAGCGGCATCACCGCCACGCAGCCGATGTCCTCGAGCATCTTCGCCTGGATCGGGTCGTCGGAGCAGTACACCATCACCTTAAAGCCTTCCTTGACCAGCTCCCGGGCGGCTGCCAGCGTCTCCGGCATGTTCGGGTACAGCGACTGCGCGTCGCCCAGCACCTCGAGCTTGACCAGGTCGTGGCCGTCGAGCAGCTCGCGCGCGAGGCGCAGCGTGCGCACCGCGTCCTGCGCGCTGTAGCAGCCGGCGGTGTTCGGCAAGTAGGTGAATTTCGACGGCGGCAGGAACTCGAGCAGGCTCGGCTCGTTCGCGTTCTGACCGATGTTGGTGCGCCGGATCGCGACCGTCACGATCTCCGCGCCGGAGGCCTCGATCGCCGCGCGCGTTTCGGCAAAGTCCTTGTATTTGCCGGTGCCCACCAGCAGCCGGGACGAATACGCCTTGCCGGCGATGGTGAGCCGGTCCTGTGTGCGCATGTCAGCCTCCGCCCACCGCCACCACGATCTCCAGCCGGTCGCCGTCGACGAGCAGCGTTGCGCCGTGCGTGCTCCTGGGCACGATTTCGCCGTTGCGCTCCACGGCGAGCTTCTTGCCCGCGAGCTCGAGCTGGCGCAGGAGGCCGGCCACGTCGATCGGCTCCTGAAACGCGCGCGCCGCGCCGTTTATCGTCACTTGGATCATCGCCTGCGGTGCTGTGACAACCAAAGCAAATTTTAACATGCGACCCGAGCCCGATCGGCGGTCCGCGGCGTGCTGCCGCGGCTAGAATCCAGCGCTGCCCGACGCTCCCTTCGAGGTGGACGGCCACGGGATCGGGGCGACGCCCAGCGCCGGCATCGCGGTGGCGGCGAGGACTGGGACGCCCTGATCGACGCCGCGGACCGGGCGCTCTACGAAGCCAAGCGCCGCGGCCGCAACCGGATCGTGACGCGCATACCCCCGCGTTGAGCGCGTGGCCGGCTGGGCTTGGCGCAGCATCGATGTATCCTGTCTGGCGCACGGCGCCGCCTTCAGGGCGGCAGCACGTGCCCACCAATGGGCGACTTTCATCTCTGCCACGTGATTCCGGATGCGCCCTGGGCGCACGGCCTCAACGGCTATCAGGAGATCATCGATTCGGTGCGCTGGGGCCTGGAGGCGCTCGGGCACCATGTGTCCGCCGAACGCAATGCGATCCGGGGCGGCGCGGTGAACATCCTGTTCGGCGCGCAGATGTTTTCCGAGCAGGATCTCGCTTCGCTGCCGGAGGAGCGCTTCGTCGTCTACAACTTCGAGCAACTGGCGGCCCCTGAGCTGCTGCGCGCGAGCTTCGGGATCTGCGCGCGGCGCTTTGTCGTGTGGGACTACAGCGAGCGCAACCTCGATGTCTGGCGCCGGCTCTCGCCCGGCCGCGAGCCGGTTTACGTGCCCATCGGCTGGGCTCCAGTGCTCGCCAGGATCGACAAGCCCGCGCGCCAGGACATCGAGGTGCTCTTTTACGGCTGGCCGGGCGCGCAGCGCCTGCAGGTTTTCCGCGCGCTGTGCGACGCCAGCATGAGCGCGGTCTTCGCGTGCGGACTGTACGGCGCCGACCGCGACGGCCTGATCGCCAGAGCGAAGGTGGTGCTGAACGTCAACCGGTACGGTCGCAAGATCTTCGAGCTGGCGCGCGTCTCCTACCTGCTGGCGAACTCGAAGGCCGTCGTGGCCGACATCAGCCCGGACACCAGCGTCGAATCGGACATCCGGGAGGCGGTGCTCCTGCGCGAGCCGGAGAAGATCGTGGCGGGCTGCGCCGAGCTCCTCGCGAACCCCGGGGCACGCGCAGAGCTCGAGGCACGCGGGCATGAAATCTTCCGCCGCCGGGACGTTCGCGCCATTCTTTCCGCAGCGCTGAAGCAATCGGGCCTGTGAGGGCGGGGCTCGCCGCGGCCCGGCTCAAGCCGCCGCGCGCGACACCCGGCACAGCAGCACCTTGAGGTTGGTCTGGTCCGACACCGGGTCGCGCTGGGTCTTGTCGGTGAGGAAGTTGACCGAGCGCCACGGGTGGTAGGGCTGGCGCTCGCCCCAGCCGATGGGGATGAACACGGCGCTCGGACGGATGCCGGCGTGCAGCCAGGCGAGCGCCTCGATCGCGCCGTGCGCGGTCTCGACGCGCACGCGCTCGCCGTCGGCGATGCCCAGGCGCGCGGCCTTGTCGGGATGGATCTGGCAGTACAGGTCCGGCCACATTTCCTGCGCCTGCCAGAAGTAGTGCGTGAGGCTGTGAAAGTGCGCCGCCGGCGGGCGGCCGGTGACCAGCTCGGTGTCGAAGCCCTGCGCGCGCAGCCGGGCGCCCGGGCCTTCGCTCGAGGCGGCGACGATGCGCGCGCGCGCGCTCGCCGTGTCGGGGCGGCAGAAGGGCGACAGCACGCCCTCGTCCGCGTCGGAGTCGAGCAGCTCGACGTAGGGCAGGTCGACGAGGCTCTCGCGTTCGGCGTAGAACTCGGGCAGTGCCGACAGCCCGAGCACCGCGAATTTCGCTTCGAGCTCGGCGGCCCAGAACTCCAGCTTGCCGCTCTTGGTCGGGAAACGGTGGCCGGCCGGCGCGCCCGGCGCGCTCGTGCCGTCGAGGTACAGCGTCTCGATCTCGGGCGCCGATTCGCTCGCCACCGGCTGGCGCACCCAGCGGTACGGCACCGAGTGCAGGCGTTTTTGCGTGCAGCCGCGCAGTAGCTCGTTGTCGATGCACATCTGGTCCCAGAACACGCGCGGGTCCTTGTGCTCCTCCTTCAGCACGTCGCCGAAGCCCAGGCGCTTGCCGAGCTCGATCCAGATCCAGCCGTCGGCCTTCGCCTCGCCCGGCGGGTCGATCATCTTGTCAATCCAGACCACGCGCCGGTCGTCGTTGCCGCGCCCGATCTCGCCCTTCTCGATGCCGGTCGCCGCGGGCAGCACGTAATCGGCGAACGCCGAGGTTTCGTTGGCGAACAGCTCGATGTGTACCACCAGATCGAGCGCGCGGAAGGCCGCGCGCGCCGCCTCCTGGCCGGGCCACTGCGCCAGCGGGTTGTTGCACGCGATGAGCCCCTTGATCGGGTAGGGCTTGCCCTGCGTCATCGCCTCGGTCCAGCCGGTAGGGCTGCGGCGCACGCGCGGGCGCGCGATCTTCGGCCGGCGCGCGGCCGGCGCGTTGGGCGCGATAGGCGTGCCGTGGCTCATGTTGAAGAAGGCGCCGCCCCTGCGCCCCCAGTTGCCGGTGATCGCAGCGAGGAACATCAGCACGCGGTTGGTCTGGGTGCTGTTGGTGTGCTGGTTGATGCCGCGGCTGGCGAAGATCACGCAGCCGTCGGCGGCGGCGAGCTCCTCGGCGAGGCGCCCGATCTCGGCTGCGTCGATGCCGGTGATCGGCGCGGCCCACTCGGGGGTGTAGCCACGCGCGAGGATGAAGTCGCGCCACTCGGAAAAGCCGAGCATCCACTGCGAGCAGAAGCGCTCGTCGTGCAGCGCGTGTGCCAGGATGTGCTGGCACAGCGCGAGGCCGAGCGCCATGTCGGTGCCCGGGCGGATCGCGAGCCAGCGGTCGGCCTTCGAGGCGGTGACCGTGAGGCGCGGATCGACCACCACCATCTGCGCGCCGTTCCTCAGCCGCCAGTCGTTGACCATGCCGAAGTACACCGGACGCGTCTCGGCCTGGTTGTCGCCGAGGTACAGGTACATCCGCGCCGAGCCGATGTCCCCCGGCGTGTAGCTGTTGCCGCTGCCGACCCTGCCTTGCGTGAGCTCGTAGGCGACGTTCTTGCCGCTGGCGCAGAACGGGTCCGTGCCCTCGTGGTTCGGCGTGCCCCAGAGCTGCGCGAACAGGCGCGTGTAGCCCAGATAGTCGAGCATTCCGGTGCGCGTGCCGATGAACAGCGCCAGCGCCTCGGGGCCATGCGCGTCGCGCAGCCGCTTCAACTTGACGGTGATCTCGTCGAGCGCCTGGTCCCAGCCGATGCGCTCGAAGCGCGCCTCGCCGCGCTCACCGACGCGCTTCAAGGGGTGAAGCAGGCGGTGCTCGCTGTGGTAGAGCTGCAGCGTCAGCTGCGACTTCGGGCACACGCGGCCCTCGAGCAGCGGGTCCTCGTCGTTGCCGGTGATCCTCACCAGCTCGTCGCCGCGGAAATGAAACTTGGTGCTGCAGCAGTTGAAGCAGATGTTGCAGCCGCCGGGCTCGACGCGATCCGCTTCGGTGTCCTTTCTCTCGCTACGGTACGGGAACGCAGGGATCGAGTCCAGCACGGGCTGCTGCGCGGCGGGAGCGTCCATGAAGGCGGGCCGGCGCGGCTCGGCGAGCGGCGGCCGGGTGCGCTCGAGGTAGATGGTCGCGGGGCCGAGCAGGAAGTGATCCAGCTCGCGCGGCGAGCGGCCTTCACGCTTCGCCTCCTCGAGCAGCTCGTCGCGCGCTCCGAAGCGGATGGCGCGCGTCGGGCATACGCTCGCGCAGGCGGTGGTCTGCCCCTGCGCGCGGCGATCGGCACACAGGTCGCACTTGACCGCGTGATGGTCCTCCGGGTCGTAGCCCATCGCGCTGTAGGGACAGGCGATGACGCACTCCCCGCAGCCGGTGCACCGGTCCTCGATCACGCGCACGGCGCCGGTCAGCGGGTCCTTGTCGATCGCCTTGGGGTTGACCGGGCAGGCGCGCAGGCAGGCGGGGCGCTCGCAGTGCTGGCAGGTGAGCGTGAGGAACGCGAGCCCGGGCTCCGCGGCGTCGCTTGCCCAGACCACCTTGTTGCGGTACTCGCCCGGACCGAGCCGGTGCTCCTGCTTGCAGGCGACCTCGCAGCTCTTGCAGCCGGTGCAGCGTTCCGTATCGATGAGCAGCGCGAGCCTCAAGGAATCACCATTCGGCCAGGTGCCACCAGGCGATCGGGCCGCCGCCGGCGACATAGCCGGCGAAGAAGGTCACCGTGACCACGTGCACCAGCACGCCGAGCACGAACAACCAGGCGATCAGCATGTGCAGCGGGCGCCACCAGCCCTGTGCCAGACCCACCGCGCGCCGCGTGCCGAGCAAGCGCGCCTCCTCGCGCGCGAGGCGCTGGTACGCGAGCGCCAGGCGCGGCGCGCGCAGCCAGTGCGGCAGCGTGACCGAGAACGTGCCTTCCTGCGCCCGCGGGTCGAGGCGGGCGAGCAGCCTGCGCTTGTCCGCGAGCAGGCCCGTCAGGCGCTCGCGCGTGACGGGATCGGGAACGCTGAACGTCGGCGCTTTCGAGGCGAAGGTGGCGGCCATGCGGCGCGCGCCGCGCACCCGCGCCCAGACGCCGAGCACGGCGAGCGCGACGATCGCCGCGAGCAGCAGCGCCGGCGGCCGGCGCAGGAAGCCGCCGGAGTGAATGGCGATCAGCACCGCACCCAGGCACGCGCAGATCACGTGGGCGTTGAACCAGCCGAGCGGGTTGCGGCTTGCGCCGCCGCGCTTGGCGAGCGCGAACGCGGCGGGCACCAGCAGTAGCGCGGCTCCTGCGATCCCGGTCAGGTACAGCGCCGGGCTGCCGGGCACGTGCCACGTCTGCGGCAGCCAGTGCCTGACGACGAACCAGGCGGCGATCGCCAGGACGGTACCGGCAATCAGCCGCAGCAGCTTCGCGTCGGAGAGATCATTTCTCGGCACGCCCGGTATCCCGCAGGAGGAGCGGCGATTCTCGCACCGATCCGAGCCGGCGCGGACGTGAGTTTCTCAGGCGCGCCGCCGGCAGCCCGCGACGCCCCCCGATGGGGCATCATGCGAGCTTCGGGCAAAGGAGACTTGCGCCATGACACAAGCGACCCGCGCGACGAACGCGCCGTGGGTATTCAACCTCGCCGATCCAGCCCAGGGCATTGCCCGCACGCTGGGCGAGGGCATCACGACGCGCATATTTCCGGGGCAGCAGGCGATGCTGTCCGTGGTGCGCATCGAACCGCACGCCAGCGGCACCGTGCACAGCCACCCTCAGGAGCAGTGGGGCGTGCTGCTCGAGGGCGAATGCGTGCGCATCCAGGGCGGAGAGGAGCGGGCGATGCGGGCCGGCGACTTCTGGCACACCCCGGGCGGCGTGCCGCACGGCATCCGCACCGAGGCGGTCGGCGCCACCGTGCTCGACATCTTCAGTCCGCCGCGCGAGGAATACCGCAAGTCCGGGCAGGGTTTCGGCACCGCCGACTGAGCGGCTGCGCGCGCCGCGGACGTTCTGTCACACCGCGAATCCGTGCGGCGGCAAGCGCCGCGCGAAGGCGTCGTCGGCGCCGAGCAGGTAGTTGCCGAACTGGTCGAGCACCTCGTCGGTGAGCTCCTCGAGCCCGAAACGCAGCCGCACGGGACCATGGCGCCTGACGTTGATCAGGTCGAGCACGAAGCCGGCGCCGTCATAGTCGCCGCGCAGCGTCGCCTGGCAGGGAAACGGCCCCGACAGCGTGAGCGTCGCCCGCACCACGGCTCCGAATTCGTTTTTCTTCTCGATGCATTCGCAAGGGATGTGCAGCGCCGCCAGGCGATCGAGCGCCTGCGCCAGATGCTGGCCGGTCACTTCCACCTGCGTCGGCTGCGCGCAGCGGACCTTGTACTTGAAGGTGATGAAGTCGATGCGCTCCCTGGCGTCCAGATCGCGCGAGCGGTAGTCGGTGAAACCGTCGCCGAGGAGCACGCCCGCAACCTCGCCGAGGTACATCACGCCGTAGGGACGCCCGGAGACGGGTTGCGCCCGGTTGAGCTCGGCCGTGAGCTCCGAAAGATACTTGAACGCGACGCGCAGGCGCGCATCGATCTTGGCGGCGACCGCGGCGCGCTGTGCGCGATCGTCGCTGGTCTTCTGACGGGCAGCCTTCTCCCGCAGCAGCTCGATCGCCGTGATGTGTTGAGAAGTCGTGCGGCGCGCGACATCCGCCTCGCGCTGGCGCTCGTAGTCGTCGCGGCGCCGCTCCTCGGCCTCCCCCCAGAGGCGCACTTCCTCCTCCTTGCGCAGGAGCTCTTGCTCTTCGGCGCGCAGCAGCATCTGCTGCCGCTCTTCGAAGGAATTGTCGAACGCCTCCACGTCGGCGATCAGGTCGATGGTGGTGCGCTTGAAATCGGGAGTCCGGGCCGCAGGGCCTGCCGACCGCGGCGCGAGCAGCACCGTCTTGTCGTCGTCGCTTCGCAGGGTCGGATCGGCGAGCAGCTCGCCCGCCATGTCGCTGGCGTGTTGATAGCGCTCCGCCGCCGACTTCGCGAGCGCGCGGGCGAGGATCCTGTCGAATCCGGGCGGAATGCCGGGGTCGATCGAGCCGGCCGGCGGGTACGGCTCGGCCGGGATCCGGTGCAGCAGCGAGAAGACCGTGCTGTCGCCGCTGCGCTCGAAGGGCGTGCGGCGCGTCAGCATCTCGTACAGCACCACGCCGAGCGAGAAGACGTCGGAGCGCGGATCGACCGGCTGGCCGAGGATCTGCTCCGGCGACATGTACTTGGGCGAGCCGAGCGCCGCGCCGGTCTGCGTCATCGACGACGATGTCAGGTGGGCGATGCCGAAGTCCGCGAGCTTGGCCCGGCCAGTCGGAGACACCACGATGTTCGCCGGCTTCACGTCGCGATGGACGATGCCGAAGCGGTGTGCATGATCGAGCGCGTCGGCGACCTGCGCCACGATCTCGGCGATAGCCGCGAAAGGCAGCCGCGCCGGGTCCCGCAGCATCTGCTGCAACGTGCGGCCCTCGAGCAGCTCCATGGCCATGTAGGCGACGCCGTCCTGCTCGCCGACGTCATAGATGGTCACGATGTTGGGATGGTTCAGCCGGCCTGCAGACTTCGCCTCCCGCAGGAAGCGCTCGCGCACCTCGGCCATGACGTCCTCGGGCAGGTGCGACAGCAGCGTCTTGACGGCGACCTCACGCTCGAGCGCCGGATCGACGGCACGGTAGACCGTTCCCATTGCGCCGCGGCCAAGCTCGCCGAGTACCGTGTATCGGCCAAACTGCAGTGG
This sequence comes from uncultured Pseudomonadota bacterium, assembly GCA_963817785.1. Classification (GTDB taxonomy): domain Bacteria; phylum Pseudomonadota; class Gammaproteobacteria; order Burkholderiales; family SG8-39; genus JAKALD01. The sequence goes on from CAWFPL010000002.1 coordinate 386,551, forward strand.
CTGGTTGGTGGAAAGCATTGCCTGAAATCCCCCTGCCTCGCTAGCTTCGCGGAATCCGCCAAATCAGGCAATAGTCCCGCGCTGGAGCCTGGGGAAGGGGCGCGGGGGATCGCCGCCAAGTGGCGGACAGTCGTCGCCTCGTTTGCAACGGCGGCGCGGCCCCCCGTAGAATCCGCACCGTCGGCGGGTGTAGTTCAATGGTAGAACATCAGCTTCCCAAGCTGAATACGTGGGTTCGATTCCCATCACCCGCTCCAGCGTCCTTCCACTGCAGACCACGCGAAACCAAGTGAATTAAGAAGTTATACGACCGGGGCTGTCTGCTCGGTTGTCTGCGACGGCCCTCAAAAGGCCTCCGATTCACACTTGGAATCACACTTTGGCCCCCGGCGAGCTCAAGTGTGAATTTCTGTCCGACGCGCGGTCCAGTCCCTCTGGAATCCGCCTGCTCGTGCAACATGTACGGCGCCATGCAAGGACGTTAGAAGTTGGCACGCGCAGACCAGGAGCCACACACCGAGTCGCGCGTATGCCGACCCCCATGCACCTCTCGGCGCAGCGCGAGAGTTCCCCGCTGATGTCAGGCCAGAGTGGTTTGAGCGGGCTTCGAAAAGCTTTGTTTAATGTCAGGGAAAACGGGGGGAGTCTATAGCGTCGAACCCGTAGGATTTCAATTGACCGTGGGCATTTAAGAGGGTGGCGAGTAGCATTGGGGTTCGCTCTCGGTGGGGCAGGTGCGAAGTCGATGGCCAATAGCGCACGGGATTAAAGGGTGTCGATGCACTGGGACAGACAAACGAGTTCCGTGAGGGCACGCCTTGCTATGCATGTCGACCCAGGGGCAATGGTGACACTACAGGCGCAGTTGGCTGAATGAAATGCTGTAGACCTTCGGGCCAATAGGTGTCCTGATGCTAAGGGGTTCTGCAGACCCCGATTCGGCACGGTCGGTCATGGCGATGAGTGAGAACCTCGAGCGCATCAATCGCGCATTGCGGGTGCTCTCTTCGTCAAACCGCGCGCTACTGCACGCGTCCGAAGAAAAGCAGTTGCTCGATGAGGCATGCCGCGTGCTCGTGGAAGTGGGCGGTTATCGCATGGCTTGGGTCGGGTACGCTCAGGACGACGCGCAGAAGACTGTCCGACCCGTCGCGTATCGCGGAGTCGAAAAGCAATATCTGGACGGACTTGAGCTCACCTGGGCGGACACCGAACGCGGTCAGGAACCGAGCGGAACGGCGATACGAAGCGCGTCGTCGGTTGTGGTGAACAACGTCTTCACTGAGCCGAGCTTCGAGCCGTGGCGCTCCGAGGCGCGTGCTGGCGGCTATGGCTCCACGGTCGCGCTGCCGCTAAAGTCCGACGAGGGCAAAGTCCTGGGAGTGCTTCGAGCGTATGCAGTGGATGCGGGGGCTTTCGGGGACGAAGAGCTCCGGGTGCTCCTGGAACTAGCTCAAGACCTGTCTTTCGGCATTTCGACGGTGCGCGCTCGGGCGGAGCGCGCGCGGCTCGAGGCGGCGCTGCGCAAGGCCGAGGGCCGGCTGCACGCCGCGCTGCAGGGGAACCTGGACGCTTTCTGTGTTCTAAACCCGGTGCGTGGCGAGAACGGAGCAGTCGTCGACATGGAGTTCGCGGAGCTCAACCCTCGCGCCGAGGTGCTGCTGAAGCGGCCGGCTGAAGAGCTTCTCGGGCGCCGATTCTTGGAGGTTTTCCCCTCCTACGAGGAGCTATTGCGGCGTTACATTCCAATTCTGGAGTCTGGTCATCCCAAGGACGAGCAGGTTTCGATGCGTACGCCCAGTGGCAGAACCCTGTGGATACGCCACCAAGTCGTACCGCTCGGAGACGGCGTCGCCGTGTTCTGGCAGGACATCACCGAGGGGATGCAGGCCTCGCTACGGCTAAAAGCGAGCGAGAAGAAGTACCGGGAATTGCTCGAGTCCTTGCAGGAAGGTGTCTGGGCGGTGGACACGGAGGCGCGTACGACGTTTGTCAATCCGCGCATGGCCGAGATGCTCGGGTATTCGATTGACGAGATGCTCGGCAAGCCCTTATTCATGTTCGTAGGGGAGCGCGAAGCGCAGATTCTCGAGCAGCATTTCGAGCAGCGCCACCGGGGACTCAAGGAAGACTACGAGCTGGAATTTGTGCGCAGGGACGGGGCTACGCGCCAGCTGCGCATTACGGCGTCACCGTTGCATGACGACCAGGGAAGCTTTGCGGGCTCGCTTGCAGGCGTCATCGACATCACCGAGCGCCACGTGAATGAACTCGCCTTGGCGCGTGCCAATCGGACGATTGCTACACTCAGCGCCGTGAACGAGGAGCTGGTGCGTGTCTCCGATGAGGAGCAGCTCCTGTGGGCGGTATGCCGGGTCGTTGTGGAGCGAGGTGGCTACGCTAAGGCATGGGTGGGATACGCAGAAGACGACACAGCGAAAAGCATCACTCCGAAAGCGTGGGCCGGCGCTGAGGCGGAGGATCTCTTTAGTCAAATCAATTTAACTTGGGACGCAGAGAGCAAAGCGGGCAACGGTCTTGCTGGCCGAGCAATTCGCACCGGCAAGATACAGGTGACGCAGGATGTTACCCGCGACGCCACTTTAGTGGCTTCGCGCGAGCTGGTTATTGGAAAGGGCACCAGGGCCATTCTTGTCTTGCCCCTGTTGACGGGCGTAACGCGCGCTTTGGGATTTCTGAGCATCCACGCCAACGAGCCCCGAATCTTCGACGCCGAACAGGTCGCGCTCCTGCACCAGTTGGCCGAGGACCTGAGCTTCGGCATCGCGGCGCGTCGTACCAAGGTCGAGCGCGACCGCATTGCCAGCGAGCACGAGCACGACGCGGCAGTTCTAAGGAACAGTCTGCTGCAGAGCGTGGAGGCCATCGCGGCCACGGTGGAGATGCGCGACCCGTATACCTCCGGGCACCAGAAGCGCGTCGCCTATCTGGCGGTTGCTATCGCAAGAGAAATGGGCATCTCGGAGGACAATGTGCAGGGGCTGTACTTGGCCGGCATTGTCCACGACGTCGGTAAGATTGCCGTTCCTGCGGAGATTCTGAGCAAACCCGCCAAGCTGTCGAAGGTGGAATACACGCTGATTCAGCAACACGTTGAAGCCGGTTATGAAATCCTGAAGGGCATTCGGTTTCCGTGGCCCATTGCCGACATCGTTCGCCAGCACCACGAGCGGCTGGACGGCACGGGTTACCCGCAGGGACTCAAGGATGGCGCCATCCTTCCAGAGGCGCGCATCCTTGCGGTGGCCGACGTAGTCGAATCCATGGCCTCGCACCGGCCGTATCGGCCAGCGCGGGGAATGGACGCAGCGTTGGCTGAGATTGAACAGGGGCGCGGCATAAAGTTCGATTCGGCCGTCGTGGACGCATGTCTTAGGCTTTGTCGAGACGGGAAATTCTCATTTGAGAATGAGGCGAGTCCAACCTCCGCACACGGCGGTGTCGCCACGTAGGATTGATTTGTCCTCGGGCGCGCCCTGCCCATACCGGCCGCAACGACTGCGCCCGCATCAATGGTCACCGATCCGGCTTCGTCGCAGGCGAAAGCCGAGAACCGTAGCGCCGGACCGCTGGTCCTGTGACCAATTGACACGACTCAGCTAACAAACAATTCCATCGGGGCGTGCCGTTCGGCCGTGTATGTCGGCTCGTAAAGGCGACCGAGGCCGGGGGTGTTCACCGCGACGCGCACGACGATGTGCCGCTCGCTGCATGCGACGCCTGCGCGAAGGAGCTTGCTGCGCTCGTCCGCGGTTAGGGCGCGACCCGATCCACCCAGAGGAATCTCAGCATTCAGGATGCCTTCTTGTACCTTCGGAAGCACAACTGGACCTCGTAGACGTTGTTCGTGAAGCGGCTTTATAGCGCGCTGCTCGGAGGAGAACGCGCAAAGAGTCGCGCTGGTTGACGAACTCTTACACTCATCGCCGAGACGGCTGGACTGTCCCGACATCGGCAATAAGGAAATTTACCGGCGGAAGATGCCGTGACGCAGGCGACGTTCGAGCGCATGGACGCACAGAGTCGGCAGCCAGGGGACGAGCCACAGCAATCATGCCTACGCGCTCGAATAAAGGCTCAAGCACAATATCGTCGATCCGCATCGCCCACGTCTCACCGACGTAATTCTCGATCGCTCCGATACCGGTCGGGCAGTCGCGATTTCACCTGCCTGCGTGCGTTCGTATATGCCCGCCGCCCGATGGTGTTGCCGGGGATGTAAAAGCGCGTCATTTTGAGGATGGGCGCGCGATGGGTCGGTAGGCGCACTCGGGCGAGAGGGGAAGGCAACGATCAGAACGGCGGATCGGTGCTCGGGGGATCGACATCAAGATCGTGCTGTGCGATGTCGGCGGGTGGTTGATAGTAGCGGCGAAGCTGGGCGGCGTAGTGACGTTCGAGCGCCTCGGTGAGCTCGTAGAGGAACTCGAGCAGGCTTGCAGCGGCCTCATCGGAGAGCCCGGTGGGCAGACACACGAGCGGCAAATCGTTGGGTCGCAACATCGGCTTCAGCGCTCACTTGCGTGGGGCGCGGCCGCGGGATTTCGCTTTGTGTGCGGCGCGTTCCTGGGCTTCCTTGAGGCGGTAGGATTCGCCCTCCAGGGCGATGATCTCGGAGCGGTGGAGGAGTCGATCGATCAGGGTGACGACGCAAGCCGCGTTGGGGAAGACCTGATTCCATTCGCCAAAGACCTTGTTCGTAGTCAAGGCGACGGGCCGCTGGGCCTGGTAGCGGCGGGTGATCACCTCGAAGAGCAGGTCGGCGTAGCGGCTGTCGTAGGACAGATACCCGAGCTCATCAATGCACAACAGTGTCGGGCTGCTATAGCGGCGCAGGCGCCGCGCGAGCGCGGTGCTCGAGTCCTGGGCGGCCAGGTCATGGAGCATGTCCGAGGCGAGGGTGAAGCGCGCGCTGTAGCCCTGGAGCAGCGCTTGGTGGGCGAGGTTTTTCATGAGCATCGTCTTGCCCAGGCCGTTGGGGCCGATCAGGATCACGTTGGCGGCTTCGGCGAGGAAGCCGAGCGAGAAGAGCTCTTCGATCGCGGCGCGATCGCACTTGGTGGGCCAGGCCCAGTCGAACTCGGCAAGCGGCTTGAAGGCGCCCAGGCGGGCGTTGTCGAGCCGACGCTTGAGCGAGCGCCGGGTGCGCTCGGCCTCCTCGATGTCGATCACCCGCGCGAGCCAGGGCTCGGCGAGGAGTTCGGGCAACTGCTCGAGCAGCCCGTAGAGGCCGAGCCGGCGCAGCCGGCCGCGGGCCGCCTCAAGACTGAGGTTCGTCGTCGGTGTGCTCGGGATTCGATCGCTCGGGGCGTTCATCGGGGACTCCTTCGGCGAGTCGTTCGTAATCGCTTAAGGGCTGCGAGCGCACGCTCAAGTGCTCGAGCCGCGGGTCCTTGGGCAGCGCGACCGCAATGGGCGGGCGCTCGCCGCGCGCATGGGCGTGGGCGTCGATGAAGTGGCGCACGGCCCCGAGGTGCGCAGCGTCTTCGGCGAGCGCCGCGGCGATCGCCGCCTCGAGCGCTTGCGCGCCGTGGCTGTCGAGCAACTGCAGCAGCCCCCGGGTGAGCACGCCCAAGTGGGCGCCGCGCTCAGCGGCGCGCAGGAACAGGGGCTTCGCACTGGGTGCGGCGTGCTGCAGGCGGTCCTGCGCGCGATGCGCTCGGGCGGCGCGCTTGTGAGCGACGAGGGCTTCGAGGTGGGCCGGATCCTCGATTCTCGCGCCCCGATCGAAGCTTCTGGGGTGAGTGGCGAGGACTTGAGCGCCCTCGAGGATGCGCACGCTCTGGAGCGTGGCGAGCACGACCAGGGTGCGGTTGACGTGCGTGTGAGGAATCGAGTACTCGTTCCAGTCAAAGCGCACGTAAGGCGTCTTATGCACGCTCGCCTCGATTCTCGCTTCGCACGGGAACGGGTTATCAGGCAAGGCGAGAAGACAGGAGCGCTCCTCCTCGAACACCTCGCGCACGCTGCGCGTACGATCCTCGGGGCAGGGCCGCTCGGCGGCCGCCCCCGCGCACCACGCAAGCGCTTGCGCGTTCAGATCCTCGAGATCGCGGAACGTGCGCCCGGCGAAGAACGCCTCGCGGGCAAAACGAATCGAGCGCTCCACGCGCCCTTTTTCATTTCCGCGCGCCACCGCCACGGGCCGCGGCTGGAACCGGTAATGGGCGGCCAGCTCGAGCAACTTCGGATGGAAGCGAATCGCCTGATCGACGCGCTCGAGCACGGCGCTCTTAAGATTATCGTAGAGCAAGACACGCGGCACGGAGTTGAAATACGCGAACGCCTCCACATGGCCGCGCAGGAACTCGCTCATCGAGGCGCCCAGATAAAAGCGCAGGAACAGCATCCGCGAGTACGAGAGCACCATCACGAAGGCCATCAGAGGACGCACGGCGCGGCCCACGGCGAGCTTGCCGAAGTGAGCCCAGTCAGTCTGGCCTTGGTCCCCCGGCAATGTGCGTAGCCGCAGATAGGCTTCGGCCGCCGGCCGTGGGCGCAGCCGCGCGATGATGGCGCGGAAGTGATCCGCAGCGCCCGGATAGCCGCGGCTGCGCACCATCGCGTACAGGCGCGAGGCACGTAGTGTCGGATACTTGGCGAGCGTCTCGGTGATGAAGCCGACATAGGGCTCGACGATCGAGGCGCGCGCTGTGCGCGGGGCCGTCAGCACGCCGGCTTGAGCGAGCACGCGGCGCACGGTGCCGTGGTGCACGCGAAGCTGCCGAGCGATTGTGCCCACGGGCCAGTGCTCGGTGTGATGCAGGCGCAGGATCTCGGCTTCGAGCGCGCGCGGGATCATGGCGCGCAGCCCTCTTTATGGTCCGCCGCGTAACGCTCCCAACCGTGCGAAGGCCGAGAGCGCCCGAGCGCAGAAACTGCAGCGCGGCCCCGCGCCCGGCAAGGTGCGCGATCCAACCGGCGGACTTTGGCCATCATGTACCAGCCTTGTGCTGTCAAGCGAAGTAGCCACCACTGTGGCAGCCAAGGCGGCACGAGGGGAACCCTGATGCGTCACTTTATGGGCTTGGCGCATGCGCCAGGTCCGCTGGCGCGCCGCGTGGCGGCACGCCCCGCGGAAGCTCAACTGGTAGCGCTGCCCGGCGCGGCGTAACGACTCGCGCCGGCGAAGCGCCGCGCACCCCCCGGCGCAGTAGATGTTGCCGTGGTCGCAGCGCCGGCACACCTGCACCTGCTCGCCGCAACGCCGGCAGTTGTAGAGCCGATGAGACGCCTCGGGCACCGCCGCCATGCACGCGTTCCAGGCAAGGACTGGACAACGCCGTGCATTGCGGGCATAAAGGCAATGCAGACGACGCGCGCGCGCTTCGCGTGCGCCGCCCGTGTAGAAGGCCCGGGGTTCTTCCAGGAACTCGCCCGGGCCTTCGTTTTTGCGGCGTCTGCGCTCAAGAATAGCGCGAGCCCGCGGCCTTGGCCGATCGGCCCAGCCGATCGAGCGAGCCGCTCATCACAGCCTCGAGACCCAAGGTACAACACCTCAGAGCATTGCGCCGCCCGCTCAGGCGTCGAACCCATCTCACCGGGCAAATTGGGCAACGGGCAGCGCGCCGACGGGATATCCACCGCGGCACGCGTTCGCGTGCGTCTTGATCGCCGCCCGCGCGCCGCCGTGGATATCCCTGCGCGGGTGAGCGCACGATCAGAAATTCATCGAACCTACGCGGCGAAGGATTTTAGGGGCGCTGCGCGTCAAACCCCAGCAACACGCGGTTCTCGACCCCCGTTAACAGATGGAGATAACCTAGGCACCCGTTGGGCCAGACAAGGTTCACGTCGGTCAGTGCGGGTAGCCCGCTATCGTGGTGTAAGACCGCTATCCGCGCCGGCGTTATCGCTCAACTTGCTATCCAGGCTGGTTGCCGATTCGGCTGGATCACCTGGCCGCTGCCGGATTGCTTACCGTCCAGAGTGTTTTCTTTGGAACTTGGCGCACCGGGAAGTGCGCAGTGAACCCGTAGTCAGCTCGAGCGTCCCGCAGATACCCTCACAGCCGAACGGCCCGCGTGATTGATTTCCGTACCTTGTCGTCGTGCTCCAGCCAGGCCCGGACCAGTTCCCACTTGGAGCTATGGCATCGGAAGCGGAGCGTCTCGGGGTGTTCAATTTCCAGCCAGTGGTAGAACGACCCCATCTCCATGTCGGGATTGGCGCCGGTCTTGCGGTCGTATTGACGCCACAGGCCCAAGACGAGCCTCCTGGCTGCGTCCAACGCTAGCGTCACGCGAGGTGCAACATCATTTGACGTGAGCGCCCCCTGTACCATTGCGATATGGCGGACGATGTTACTCCGACTTCCAGTCAAGTACGGCGCTTTGTCATGGTCCTGTGTGGGCACGAGCTGGTGAGAGATGTGGACCGACTGCTTGAACCCACCCCGGGGTCTCTTGGCTTCGCGCGCTAACATCCGGACTGTCCAGCAACAGGCCCATATGTCATGACCGAGCGAGACAATGGCGCCAGGTTGAAGCCGAGCGAGGCTCAGTTCCTCGACAACATGGACCCGCTCCTCGCGGGCTGGGCGGACCCGAAAGCACGGCTGTACCAGGCTCTGAGGCACGACGAGCTCGTCCTGTACTGCCAGCCGGTCCTCGATCTGCAGGGGAGGGTGCAGTTTCCCATGGCGGAGGTGTTGGTCCGGCTGCGCGAGGAGGAAGAGGCGTTGCTCCCCCCTGGCGACTTCTTCCCGGTGTTCGAGCATTACCGCATGCTCCCGGACCTCGACCGCTGGGTGGTCAGCCACGTCGTCACGCGGCTCGTGCAGGGCTCGCGTATCCCGCGCCTGATCGTCAACGTATTCGGCCAGTCGCTCGAAGATCCCGGTTTCCCGAAATTCGTCGCGAACGCACTGGTCGCGGCGGCGGTGCCGGCTACGAGCCTGGTGTTCGAAATCGACGAGTCGGATGTGCTGACTCGGCTCGAGTATGCGGCGCGCTTCGCGGCGGCCGTGAGGGCGATCGGATGCGCGGTGTCGATCGACGGTTTCGGCGGCCGCGCGGTGTCGTTTGCGCCGTTGAAGGTGCTGCACGCGGATTTTCTCAAGGTGGACGGCTCCATCGTGCGCAATGTCCTGCGCAGCGCCGTAGCGCTCAGCAAGCTGCGAGCAATCCTGCGCGTCGGCGAAGCCATCGGGCTCGGCGTTGTCGCGGAATACGTCGAGGATCAGGACGTGCTCATCCGCTTGAAGGCACTAGGGGTCCGCTACGCGCAGGGCTTTGGCATCGGTGAACCGTGCCCAATGGCGATGCTGCTTGGCTAAGGAGAGAGCCTTCTGGAATCAGTGCGTTAGCGGCGGCGTCGATGGGATAGCTGCGATCCCCATCACCCGCTCCAGCGTCGCTCCGGGTGCCCCAGCGCTGCGCAATACGTACACGTCCCGAATCGAGAATCCGCCCGGCGGCCCAATCCTGCAAGTCCATCGGAGCGCGCCCTCACGCCGCTCCCAGCCGGCGCAGGCGCTCGGCGGCGTCGAGGCCGATGCGCTCGGTGAGCGTGGCGGCCGGCTCGACGCTGGAGATCAGGTCGACCACCTCGCCGCCCCATACCAGCGCTTCGTCGAAATCGCCTCGCTGTTGCGCCGCGCGGTATCCCTCGAGCGCGGAGGCGTCGGTCGCGAGCGCCTGCTCGCGGCCGTGCCAACGCTCGACGAACCGGTTGCGCAGCGCCCGGCCCGTGTAGGGACGCGGCCAATCGTAGCCGCGCGCGATGTCGAACACGGCAGTGCGCTGCGTGTGGTCGCCATCGGCTTCGATCAGGAGCTGCGCGGCGAGCGGATGAAGCAGGGCTTCGCGCGTGGCGCAGTAGCGCGTGCCGATCACCGCGCCGCAGGCCCCGAGCGCGAGGGCCGCGGCGAGTCCGCGCCCATCGCCGATGCCGCCTGCCGCGAGCACGGGCAACGGCGCGACCGCATCGACCACGGCCGGCACCAGCGGCAGCGTAGCGCGCACTGCTCCGTGGCCGCCCGCTTCCGCCCCTTGGGCGACGATGAAGTCGGCGCCGAGCGCCTGGGCTTCGCGCGCGCCGTGAAGATCCTGCACCTGGCACACGAGCGCGCAGCCCTGCGCCTTGACCGCGTCGGCGTACGGCGAGGCGTCGCCGAAGGAGAAGAAAAAGACATGCGGCTTGTACGACAGCGCGAGCGCGATGGCCTCGCGCGTGGCCTTCCAGGTGATCAGGCCGACGCCCCAGGGGCGCCGGGTGCCCGCGACCGCGAGCTCCAGCTCGCGCTTCATCCACTGCAAATCCCCGTAGCCGCCGCCGACCATGCCCAGTCCTCCGGCGTTGGAGACCGCCGCGGCGAGCGCCCCGCCGGAGACGCCGCCCATCGGCGCCAGCATGATGGGGTAGGACAGGGCGAAGCGTTCGGTCAGGGAGGTTTTCATGGCCGCCGATGGATCCGTCGATTCGGGAAGGGTACATCGTGCCGGAGCGCGATCCAACCGGCCGGCGGTCCGCGCTAAGCGACGCGAAGCCCGGCGAGCGCCGCGACGCCGAGGGCGGCGAACAGCGCCGCAGCGACGTAGCGCACCGTCTTGAAGGGAATCCGCAGGGAGGCCTTCCCGGCGAGCAACACCGCCGGCGCGTCGGCGATCAGCATGCCGGTCGTGGTTCCCGCGACCACCGCCGCCAGCGAGTCGAATCGGGCCGCGAGGGCAATCGTCGCGAGTTGGGTCTTGTCGCCGATCTCGGCCAGAAAGAAGGCGACTAGGGTGAACACGAAGGCGCCGTACCGGCCGATGTCGCGCGGCTGCTGGTCGAGCTGGTCGGGCTTCAGGGCCCAGGCGGCGATGGCCAGGAACGAGATTCCCAGCGCCCAGCGCAGTACATCCGGGCCGACGCTCGTGCGGATCCATTCGCCGAGCAGGGCGGCCAGGGAATGGTTCAGCACGGTCGCGAGGAGGATCCCGAGGAGGATGGGTACGGGCCGCCTGAATCGGGCCGCGAGCAGCAGCGCAAGGAGCTGGGTCTTGTCGCCGATTTCTCCGACGGCGACGACTGCCGCCGAGACGATGAACGCTTCCAAGGCGGCTCAGCAGGGGCCGGCTAGCTCAAGCCAAATCGCCGGATGAGCCAGCCCTTCACGAGTTGCGTGAGCGCCATGTAGCAGCCCAGTATCAGAACGAGCGCAATCCAGTAGCCGTGCGGCAGCGCCACCAGGCCGAGCGCGGCGGCGAAGCCCGAGAAGGGCAGCCACAGGCCGACGAGACATACGGCAATCGTCGTCGCCAGCAAGGGCCAGCTCGGGCGGCTCTGTATGAAGGGCAGCTTCCCGGTCCGGATGACGTGCACGATGAGCGTTTGCGAGAGCAGCGACTCCACGAACCAGGCGGTCTGGAACAGGGCCGGATTGGTCCAGGCATTGAAGACGTACAGCATCGTGAAGTAGGTCGCGTAGTCGAACACCGAGCTGATGGGGCCGACGTAGAGCATGAAGCGGCCGATGTTGCCGATGTCCCACTTGCGCGGAGCCTCGACGTACTCCTTGTCGACGTCGTCGGTCGCCACCGCGGTCTGCGAGACGTCGTAAAGCAGGTTGTTCAGCAGAATCTGCACCGGCGCCATGGGAAGGAACGGCAGGAAGGCGGACGCTCCGAGCACGCTGAACATGTTGCCGAAGTTCGAGCTCGCTCCCATCTTGATGTACTTGACGATGTTGCCGAATACCTTGCGTCCCTCTACGACCCCCTCCTCGAGCACCAGCAGGCTCTTCTCCATCAGGATGATGTCGGCCGACTCCTTCGCGATATCCACCGCCGTGTCTACGGAAATGCCCACGTCGGCAGTCTTCAGCGCAGGGCCATCGTTGATGCCGTCGCCGAGGAACCCGACCACGTGGCCTTTGCGGTGCAGCGCCTGGATGACCCGGGCCTTCTGAGCGGGCGAGAGCTTGGCAAACACGGTCGCGGTTTGCGCCGTTTCGGCGAGGGCTTCGTCGCTCAAGGCGTCGACTTCGCTGCCGAGCACGACGTGGTCGACGTCCAGGCCGACGTCGCGACACACCTTGCGGGTGACCACGTCGTTGTCGCCGGTGAGCACCTTGACCATGACGCCGTGCGAGCTCAGGGCCTTGATGGCTGCCCCGGCGCTTTCCTTCGGAGGGTCCAGAAAGGCGATGTAGCCCAGCAGCACCAGCCCGGATTCGTCCGCCACGCTGTAGGCCTGCTGGCCCGTGGCAACCTCCTTGTAGGCGACCGCGATCACCCGGAAGCCATCCTCGTTGAGCTCCTGAATGACTTTCTGCAGCGCGCCGTAGTCGCCCTTCGCCAAGGGCATCGGCGTTCCGTCGACCTCGGCGCTCGAGCAGACGCTGAACACCTCCTCGACCGCGCCCTTGCAGATGAGGATGTGCGTCGCGTGGTCCTTCTCCACGACCACCGACATCCGGCGGCGCTGGAAGTCGAAAGGCACTTCGTCCACTTTGGCGAAGTGATCGGTGACGTGCAGCGCCTCGTGCACTTCGCCGTGCTGCAGGACGGCGACGTCGAGCAGGTTCTTCAGCCCCGACTGGTAGTAGCTGTTGAGGTAGACGTAATCGAGCACCCGCTGGCTCTCGTTGCCCGAGATGTCCACATGCCGCTCGAGGATCACCTTGTCCTGGGTCAGAGTGCCGGTCTTGTCGGTGCACAGCACGTCCATCGCGCCGAAGTTCTGAATCGAGTTCAGCCGCTTGACGATGACCTTCTTGCGCGCCATGGCGAGCGCGCCTTTGGCGAGATTGATGGTCACGATCACCGGCAGCATCTCCGGAGTCAATCCGACCGCTACCGATACCGCGAACAGGAACGCCTCTACCCAGTTGCCCTTGGTGAAGCCGTTGATGAGGAACACCAGGGGCACCATCACCAACATGTAGCGGACGATGAGCCAGATGAATCGGTTGATACCCTTGTCGAAGCTCGTGAGCTGGCGCTGGCCAGCCACCGTCGAGGCGATCGAGCCGAAGTAGGTGTTTCTCCCAGTTGCCACGACCAGCGCAGTGGCGGCGCCGCTCACCACGTTGGTGCCCATGAAGCAGACATTGGGAAGCTCGAGGACCGGCTTGCCGGCATCGCTGACGGCCGCTGCGAATTTCTCGGCCGGCAGCGACTCTCCCGTAAGCGAAGCCTGGTTGACGAACAAGTCCTTTGCGGAGAGCAGCCGGACGTCCGCCGGAATCATGTCTCCGGCCGAGAGCCGAACGATGTCCCCGGGCACTACCTGGCTGAGCGGTACCTCGGCTGAGTGCGGTCCGCCGTAGCGCAGCCGGACCTCGAACAGCCGGTTCACCTCCTCCGGGACGCCCTTGCGCTTGTCCTTGCGCAGCACCGTCGCCGTGGTGTTCACCATGGCGCGAAGTTTCTCGGCGGCTTGACTGGAGCGAAACTCCTGAACCCACGACAGCAGCACCGAGAGCACCACCATGACGGTGATGACGATGGCCCCCGGCACCTCGCCCGTCAGGTCGGTGATGATGGCCAGACCAAGGAGCAGCAACGGCAGCGGCGTGAAGAACATCTCCAGCAGCCGGACGAGCGGATGCTTCTTCACTTCGTGCGCGACGACGTTCTCGCCGTACACGGCAAGGCGTTCCTCGGCCTCCCGCTCGAGCAGCCCCTCCATGGAGGTCTCCAGGCGCGCAAGTGCGCCTTCGCCCGAGAGGACCGCCATCTGCGCAAGCAGCGCCGAGGGCCGCGCCGGCGAATCTGCAGCGGTGTCCCCGCGGCGGTGGCCGAACAGCCGCCCCAGCCAGCGCCAGCCGGAGAGTCTCATTTCCATCGGCGTCTCCTCGTATTCGCGTGCGAACGCCATGCACGGACGGCGCCGGTGCAATTGCGCCGGGGCTGTCGGAAACTACGAACCAAAGAGAGGGGAGCTGCGGACCGCCGGGTGTGGTCGGCGGGCGAGGGCTCCGAGCTCTCCGCTGGGCTCACGCCCTGCGAAGGACCCGCGAGACAGTCTCAGCGGACTGTATTACAGGAGGGTGACTGGGCCGGGGCGTCAGCAAGATTGCAGGTGCTACTTCCCAAGACCGCTTTCCTATGGCTTTGCAGGCGCGCGGAGTATATGGCCGATGGTATGGGGCGTCAACGCGCGAGTCGGTCTGCGGCGGTGAAAATTCACCTGGTGGCGCGACCGCGTGCGTGCCGGCGGGGGGTAGCCTCGCCTTCGGCCAGCAAGCGCCCCAACCACTTACGGCCGGCCGGCTCGCTGTCGCGCGCCTCGGCCGCGGCATCGGCGGGCGTCGGCCCTCGATCCAAGATGCTCCTGACCATTTCCAATCGACGAACAAAGGTGAGTCGGGCATTCTTGTGCACGTTCGTTCGCCTGAGTTCCTGAAAGATGCGGAACGGGTCGCACCTACCAGACTCTCAGACTCAGTCCGGATGAACACAAACGACCTATTGGGCCTTCACAGCTAGTCCGGCGCGCGTTCGGGGAGAATCGGGGACGGCGATGAACGCCAGCAAAAAAACAAGTTCCGCGGGCCAGCGCCGCGGGGGCGCGCGCGTGTCGGCCCGCGGCACCCGGCGCGCAGCCGATGTGCGGCTCGGGGTGCTGGAGGGATGGATCGGCTTTCACCTGCGGATGGCGCAAGGCGCCTCGTTCCGCGCATTTGCCGGCTGCTCCGGCGGGCCGCAACTCAAGCCCGGGCGCTTTGCCGCGCTGCTGCTGATCCGCTACAACCCGGGAATCACCCAAAGCGCGCTGGGCCGTGCCATGGCGCGCGACAAGTCCTCGGTGACGCCGCTGCTGCAGGATCTGCAGAGGCTGGGCTACGTGACGCGCCGGCAGTCCGAGGCAGACCGCCGCAACGTCCATCTGACGCTGACGCCGGATGGCAGGCGCGCGCTCGGCGTTCTGATCGCGCACGCGAGAAACCACGAGCGCCGCCTCGAGCGGATCGTCGGCAAGCGCAAGCTCTGGCTGATCGGGCTGCTGCGCAATATTGCCGACATGGAGATGTAGCACCTGCCCGGTCGCGCTAGACTGTGGCCCCGCCACACCCGCCCAAGGAGGAGTCCGTGAAGCTCTATTACCATCCTGCTTCGACGACCAGCCGGATCGTCCAGCAATTCGCGCTGGATCAGGGCATCGACCTCGAATACAAGGTGGTCGACCTGTTCACCGGCGAGCATCTCAAGCCCGAGTACGAGCGCATCAACCCCAACCGCCTCGTTCCAGTCCTCGAGGACGGCGACTTCCGGCTGACCGAAAGCGCCGCGATCATCAGGTACCTGGCCGACAAGGCGGGCTCGCCCGCCTACCCGAAGGAACTGAAGGCGCGCGCGCGCGTCAACGAAATGATGGACTGGTTCAATTCCAACGTCTACAAGGATTTCGGCTACGGGCTGATCTATCCCCAGACGTTCCCGCACCACAAGCGCCCGAGCGACGCGATCCAGGCAGGAACGCTCGAGTGGGGCAAGCAGAAGACTTGCGACTGGCTGAAGATTCTAGACCAGAACCTGATCGGCCCGGGCAAGGCCTATCTGTGCGGCGACAAGATCACGCTCGCCGACTACCTCGGCGCCGAGATGATCGCGCTCGGCGCGCTCATCGGCTGCAGCTATTCCGCCTACCCGAACGTCGAGCGCTGGCTGCGCAACATGAAGGCGCTCAAGAGCTGGCCCAAGGTGCACGAGGTCATCGAGGGGTTCGCGGCTTCGCTCAAGGACAAGGCCTTCGTCGCGATCTGAGGCCGTTGCGCACAGGAGAAGCGCTCCCATGATCCACCGCCTGCACCACAATGCATACCGCTGCCGCGACTCGGAGCAGACGCGCAGCTTCTACGAGGACTTCCTCGGGCTGCCGCTCTCCGGCACTCTGGAAATCAAGGAGACGAAGAGCGGCCGCAGGACCGAGACGCTGCACACCTTCTACCGGCTCGGCGACGGATCCTACCTGGCGTTTTTCGAGGCCCCGGACATGCCGTTCGAGTTCAAGGTGCAGCACGATTACGACCTGCACATCGCGCTCGAGGTGGACCCGCAGACCCTGCACGAGATGCTTGCCAGGGGCAATGCGGCGGGCGTCGAGACCCGGGGCGTGTCGGACCACGGCTTCATCCACTCGATCTATTTCCGCGACCCCAACGGCTACGTGATCGAGCTCACCGCGAAGACGCCGGATCACGACCGCGCGATGGACCCGGCGGCGAACGGCGCGCGGGAGAAGCTCGAGCGCTGGACCGCCGCCAGGCAGGGGCGGGCGGCAAGCGTCTCCTGAGCGTCGCTAGCCGCCCCGCTCGAGGCGCGCCCGCTCGTGCGGGCCGCCGAAGTCGATCGCTGGTCCGAGCGGCACGATGCCGCTCGGGTTGAGCGTGCGGTGGCTCTCGTAGTAGTGCCGCTTGGCGTGCTCGGCATTGAAGGTCGCCGCCACGCCGGGCATCTGGTAGAGCTCGCGCGCGTACCCGGAGAGGTTGCGGTAATCCGCGAGCCGCCGGACGTTGCACTTGAAGTGCGAGAAGTAGACCAGGTCGAAGCGCAGCAGCGTCGGGAGCAGCCGGATGTCGGCCTCGGTCAGCCGATCGCCGCACAGGTAGCGCCTGCGCGCCAACCTGTCGTCGAACCAATCCAGCGCTTCGAACAGCGGGTCGACCGCCTCCTCGTACGCCTTCTGCGTCGTGGCGAAGCCGGCCTTGTACACGCCGTCGTTCACCGCGCCGTAAATGCGCTCGTTCAACGCATCGATCTCACCACGCAGGTCGGCCGGATAGTAGTCGCCCGCACGCGCGCCCACCGCGTCGAACGCCGAGTTGAACATGCGGACGATCTCCGCGGACTCGTTATTGACGATCGTCCGCCGAGACTTGTCCCAAAGGACCGGGGTCGTGACGCGTCCCGTGAACGAGCGGTCGGCCGCCAGGTAGATCTGGTAGAGATACTCGGCGTTCAGCGCGGGGTCGGGAACGACCCCAGGGCCGCGCTCGAACGTCCAGCCGCGATCGAGCATCCGCCAGTGGACCACCGAGAGCGAGACCAGCTCCTCCAGGCCTTTCAGCGCACGCATGATCAGCGTGCGATGCGCCCAGGGACAGGCGAGGCTCACGTAGAGGTGATAGCGCCCCGGCGCGGCCTCGAAACCGTCCGCCCCGCCGGGTCCCGCCTTCCCGTCCGGGGTCACCCAGTTGCGGAAGGCGGTGCGCGGGCGCACGAAGCGCCCGCCCGCCGCCGCGGTGTCGTACCACTGGTCGCGCCACACGCCGTCGATCAGCAGGCCCATGGCGCATTTTCGCCGAAGTGGCCGGGACTGCGGCTGCCTTGTCCGCCGAAGGCGCCCGTCGGCCCCCGATACGTCGAGGCGAACGCGAGCGCCACGCGGTTGAATCGGTCCCGGAGCAGCTCCTAGAACGGGTACACGACCGTGAGCCCCATCGTCCCCAACCCCAGTCCGGAAGGCGAGGTCAACTGATAAAGGCGCGGATCGCGGCCGGGATCCTCGCTTGGCGACAGCCTGTAGTAGAAGGAGAGTCCGGGCGGCAGGTCATAGGGCGGCGACGGCGCCCGGTCCATGCTCCTTGGAGCCGCCAGCGAGTAAGCCGGCGCGGAGAGCGGGTCCGCCATGACGGACGCCGGGCCGACGTGAAGGCCCGGGGACCTCGCGCTCGCGCGGGCGGACAGGCCCGGCAGTGCGATCGACCAGCGCAATCCAATGCCGCCATCGGCGAACGCCGTGCTGCATACGAGGCTGAGGAGCAAAACCGCGATGACCGCTGTCCAGTGAGTGCGCATGGGCGTCTCCTATGGCGAGATGTCGGCGCGCTCCCCCTTTGAGCGGACCGCGCACGCCGTCGCCCCGGGTGCGCGTCGCCGTATTCCGACAGGAGACGCATACGACGTAAAGGAAAAACCTAACAAATTTTTACTTGACGCCGCACATCCGCTGCGCACTTGTCGCCGTGCACCGACACATACGCAGCCGGACTGGGGCTCGGGGTCCTGGAGGGATGGATCGGCCATCACCTGCGGGTGGCGCAAGGCGCCTCGTTGCGCGCATTTGCCGGCTGCTCCGGCGGGCGGCAATGCTACGTGACGCGCCAGCGCTCCGCGGCCGACCGCCGTAACGTCCGCCTGACGCCGACGCCGGATCTCCGACAGGGGAATGCAACCCGCGCGGCGGAGGCCGTCCCGGAGCCGCCTTCGTACCGGCACTATATCCCGGTGCCCGCCCCGTCCGAATCAGCGGTTTTTTGATCTGCAGCGAGGAATTCGTCATAGTATGCGGCCGATCGTTTGAATTCGTACCATTATCGGCGCAGCGGTCCGGACGAAGGAGGAGCAGTGAACCCGACGAAGGAGGAAAAGATGGCAAGCAATACGACGAAAACAGATGCACCATCGCACGACGTCTCCGGCGACGCGTTGAACCCGACGCGCCGCCGTCTGATCCAGGTTGCGGGCACGGCCCTGGCGGCCGCCAGCCTGCCCACCGCGCTGGCGCGCGCCGCAACCGGCGGCGAAAAGACGCTCAAGGTCGGCTTCATCAGCCCGCGCACCGGCCCGCTGGCAGGCTTCGGGGAGAGCGACCCGTTCGTGCTGCATCTTGCGCGCAGGGCATTGGCCAAGGGCCTGCGCGTCGACGGCAAGCGCTACCGCGTCGAGATCATCGATCGCGACACCCAGTCCGATCCGGCGCGCGCGAGCCAGCTCGCGAAGAGCCTGATCAACGAGGCGCACGTCGACCTCATGCTGACCACCTCGACGCCGGAAGTGGTCAACCCCGTTTCCGACGCCTGCGAGGCGGCGGGCGTGCCCTGCCTGTCGACCATCGTGCCCTGGGAGGCGTGGTATTTCGGGCGCGGCGCGAAGCCGGGCCAGCCTTCGCCGTTCCACTGGACCTACCATTTCTGCTTCGGCGGGGGCGATTTCTTCAAGTGCTACGACTCGCAATGGAACGGCCCGGTCAAGACCAACAAGAAGGTCGGCATCCTGTATCCGAACGATGCGGACGGCAACGCGGTGCGCGAGCACCTCGCGACCGCGCTCGCCAAGGCCGGCTTCACCATCGTCGATCCGGGCGCGTACGAGGACGGCACCACCGACTATTCAGCCCAGATCGCCAAGTTCAAGGCCGAGCAGTGCGAGATCTTCAATACCTTCCCGATTCCGCCGGACTTCGCGACCTTCTGGCGCCAAGCCGCGCAGCAGGGCTACACGCGCATGGTGAAGATCGCGCAGATCGCCAAGACCGGGCTGTTTCCCTCGCAGGTCGAGGCGCTTGGCTCGCTCGGCTACAACCTCGCCACCGGCTGCTACTGGCACCCGACCTGGCCGTACAAGTCGCCGCTCACCGGCCTGTCGTCCAAGGCGCTGGGCGAGGGCTACGAGAAGGCCACGAAGCGGCAGTGGACCCAGCAGGTCGGCGCCAGCATGGCGCTGCTCGACGCCGGCATCGCCACGCTGACGAACAGCGGCAACCCGAAGAGCAAGGCCGACGTCGCCAAGGCGATGAGCACGCTCAAGGTCGTCACGCCGGTCGGTCCGATCGACTTCACCAAGGGGCCGGTGCCGAACGTGTCGACAACGCCGATCATCGGCTGCCAGTGGGTGAAGGCGAAGCCGGGCAGCAAGTTCAAGCTGGATCTGCCGATCACCGAGCACGCGGACGACGCGAACGTTCCGATCGCAGCGCAGCTGGTGCCGTACAACGCGTGACGCGGCACGGACGGAACGCCAGTTGCAGGGCGGAGGGGTAATCCTTGCGGCCGAGGGCGTCAGCAAGCGCTTCAACGCCCTGCTGGTCCTCGATCAGATCGACTTCGCCGTCGCCGCCGATGAGGCCGTAGGCATCGTCGGACCGAACGGCGCCGGCAAGACGACGCTGCTCAATGTGCTGGCCGGCGCCTACAGCCCCAGCGCCGGCATGGTCCGCTTCCGGGGGGCGAACGTGACCGCGGCCGGGGCGGCGGAGCGCTGCTGCCTCGGCGTCGCACGCTCGCACCAGGTGCCGCGGCCCTTCGGCGGCATGACCGTGTTCGAGAACGTGCTGGTCGCCGCGACCACGGGCGGCGGCCTGCGCGGCGCGCCGGCCTACGAGCGCTGCATCGACTCGCTCGAGCTGTGCGGCATGTTGCGCGTCGCCAACCGCCGCGCCGAGTCGCTCGGCCTGCTCGACCGCAAGCGCCTCGAGCTGGCGCGCGCGCTCGCGACCGATCCGGTGGTGCTGCTGCTCGACGAGATCGGCGGCGGTCTGACCGACGCCGAGGCCGGCGAGCTGGTCGCGGCGATCCTCAAGCTGCGGCAACGCAAGATCACCATCGTGTGGATCGAGCACATCGTCCATGTCCTGCTCCAGGTGGTGAACCGCCTGGTGTGCATGGACGCGGGACGCATCATCGCCGACGGCGATCCCGCGGCGGTGATGGCCGATACGGCGGTGATCGGCGCTTATCTGGGCCAGTGCGCGGCGTGAGCCTGCTCAGCGTGGAACGTCTCGACGTCCGCCACGGGCAGTTGCAGGCGGTGCGCGGCATCTCCTTCGAGGTGCAGGAGGGCGAAACTCTGGCCCTGGTCGGCGCCAACGGCGCGGGGAAAACGACGCTCTTGCGGGCCATTGCCGGAGCGCACCGGCCGGCGGGGGGGCGCATTCTGCTCGACGGCGCCGACGTCACCGCGGTTCCCGCGTACCGGCGCGTGGCGCAGGGAATCGCGCTGGTGCCGGAAGGCCGGCGGCTGTTCCCGGGAATGACGGTGGAGGAGAACCTCCTGGTCGCGCGCGCCAATGGCCGGCCGGGGCCGTGGACCATCGAGCGGGTGCTGGAAGCCTTTCCCATGTTGCGTGCGCGCTTCAAGGCGAAAGCCGGCAGCCTCTCGGGCGGCGAGCAGCAGGCGACCGCCATCGGGCGGGCGCTGGTCACCAATCCGCGCATCCTGCTGCTCGACGAGGTCTCGCTCGGCCTGGCGCCGATCGCCGTGGAGCGCGTCTACCAGTGCCTGGAGACCCTGATCTCCGGCGGCGCCACCATCCTGTTGGTGGAGCAGGATCTCGGGCGCGCGCTGCGCGTGGCGACGCGGGTGGCCTGCATGCTCGAGGGCAACGTCGTGCTCGAAGGCTCTGCGACGGCGCTGACGCGCGAGCAGGTCACCGAGGCCTATTTCGGCCTCAAGCGCAGTGCCGAGGAGAATCAGCCGGCATGATCTGGCTCAATCAGATCGTGCAGGGCATTCTGCTCGGCGGCTACTACGCGCTGATCGCCTGCGGGCTTTCGTTCATGTTCGGGGTGATGCGCATCATCAACCTGGCCCATGGCGATCTCGCCGTCCTCGCCGCCTTCCTGGTGTGGACTATCGTGGAGCACACCGGGATGTCGCCGTTCCTTGCGCTTGCCATCGTTCTTCCGGTGATGGGCGGCCTGGGCTGGCTGATGCAACGCGCCATGCTGGAGCGCAGCCTGCGGGCCGGGATGCTGGTGCCGCTGCTCACCACGTTCGGTCTCGCCATCGTGATCCAGAACCTGTTGTTCGCGTATTACGGCGCCGACACCCGCTCGCTCGCGCCCGCGATCGGCGATCTGGCGTTCGACAGCTGGTCGCTCGGCAGCCAGATCTACATCAGCCACCTGGCCGGGCTGATTTTCCTGGTCGCGGTCCTGCTGCTGGGCGGACTGCAGCTTCTTCTCACCTGGACGCCGCTCGGCCGCGCGATTCGCGCCACCGCGGAGGACCCGGATACCGCCGAGCTGGTCGGCATCAACTCGCGCGCGGTTTACGCCGCCGCCGCCGCCATCGCCGTCATGACCGTCGCGGTCGGCGGCACCTTTCTCGGCATGCGCGCCACCTTCGGCCCCTATGCCGGGCCGACCCAGCTCATTTTCGCTTTCGAGGCCGTGGTCATCGGCGGCCTCGGCTCGATGTGGGGAACGCTGCTCGGCGGCATCGTGCTGGGCGTGGCGCAGAACATCGGCGCCCAGATCGCGCCGAACGGTTTCCTGATCGCCGGCCACGCGGTGTTCCTTCTGGTGCTCGGCGCCCGCCTCGCGTTCGGGTCGGTGGTCGCACGCGACAGGATCCGCGCATTGTTCGGCAGATCGGCATGAAGGGCGTCGCCGGCCTGTCGATCCAGCGCTGGACGCCGTTGTCGGCCGTCTCGGTGGGCACGCTCATCGCGCTCGGCGTGGCGCTCGCCTTCGGCCCCTTGTTCCTGGGGGCGAACGCAATCGACCGCCTGACCACGCTGTACATCTACATCATCCTCGCCACCATGTGGAACGCGCTGGCCGGCTACGGCGGCCTGGTCTCGGTGGGCCAGCAGGCGTTCTTCGGCATCGGAGCCTACGCGGCGATCCGGCTGTCGAGCTTCGGGGTAGGGGTCTATCCGGCGCTGGTGCTCGGTGCCGTGTTCGCAGGTGCGGTGTCGTATGCGCTCTCCGGATTCGCGTTGCGGTTGCGCGGGGGCGAGTTCGCGATCGGCATGTGGGTGGTGGCCGAGCTGTTCCACCTGCTGGTGAACCTCGACCGGCTGATCCAGGGAGAGACCGGGACCTCGCTGATCGCGCTCAACGCCTTCAGCCCGGACCATCGCAGGGACTACAACTACTGGCTGGCGCTTGCCGCGGTGGCGGCGCTGGTGGCGTTGATGTACGCGCTGCTGCGCGGCCGGCTGGGCAGCTCGGTACAGGCGATCCGCGACAACGAGGAGGCGGCATCGTCGCTGGGCGTGCGAGTGCTCGCTACCAAGCGCATCATCTTCGTAGTCGCCGGCGCCGGCTGCGGCCTGGCGGGCACGCTGTGGCTCGCGACCTCGATTTCGTTCCAGCCGGCGACCTATTTCGGGGTGCAATGGACCGCCTACATGATCTTCATGGCGCTGGTGGGCGGGCTCGGCACCTTCGAGGGACCGATCCTGGGCGCGATCGTGTTCTTCCTGATGGAGAGCGTGTTCGGCGCAAGCGGCGTCTGGTATCTGGTCGGACTCGGGGCGACGGCAGTCGTGTTCGCGCTGTACCTGCCGCGCGGCCTGTGGGGCACGATCGAGGAGCGCTTCGGGTTGCGGCTGCTGCCGGTCGGCTACCGCGTCATGGCGAGCGGGTCCGCGCAGCTCGCGGCGCGGAGCGATGCAGGCGTGTCCGGCGGCGACAGCCGCGCTGCCCACTGAGGGGAGCGGGAAACGACCTCCGCCAGGCGCTTGCCGTTGACCCCGGCCGCGCCAGCACGGTAGGATTCTCGTATCGGGGATCCGGCAGCCTCCCCGCCCAAGACGCCGCAAGCGTCCAAGGTCTGCCCGACATCTGGCTTGACCGCCATATGGAGGGATATCTTGGACCCCTCGCAGGAAGCCTCTTCCCAGAATCCCGCCCCGCCGGGGTATTCGCTCTGGCAGCTCGCCGGCTATGCGCTGAAGCTCGGTACTCTGGGCTTCGGTGGTCCCGTGGCGCTCGTCGGCTACATGCACCGGGATCTGGTCGAAAACCGAAAATGGATCTCGGAGGCCGACTACAAGGAAGGGCTGGCGCTCGCGCAGCTTGCCCCCGGACCGCTCGCGGCCCAGCTCGCCATTTATCTCGGCTATGTCCATTACCGCGTGCGCGGGGGGACACTGGTCGGGCTCGCCTTCGTCATCCCGTCCTTCCTGATGGTGGTCGGGCTCGGCGCCGCGTACGTCGCCTACGGGGGGCTCGCCTGGATGCAGGCGGTGTTCTACGGCGTTGGTGCTTCGGTGATCGGCATCATCGCGATCAGCGCCTACAAGCTGACTCTGAAGAACCTCCGCAAGGACAAGCTGCTCTGGGCGATCTATCTGGCTGCCGCGGCAGTAACCGTTGTCACCGAGACGGAGAGCGTGTGGCTATTCATCGGCGCCGGAATCCTGGTGTGGCTCGTCAAGACGCCTCCGAAGATGTGGTTCGGCGGCGGGGGTGCGAGCGGGCTGGCGGCGATGGCCGGCCAGCTTCCGGCCGCATCGACCCTCGCGACCGCAGTCGACTGGCCGCAGCTGCTGCATCTCGGTTTGTTTTTCGCGTACGCGGGCGCGTTCGTGTTCGGCAGCGGTCTGGCGATCGTCCCCTTTCTCTATGGCGGGGTCGTCGCCCAGCACCACTGGCTGAACGATCGCCAGTTCGTGGATGCGGTGGCGGTCGCAATGATTACGCCCGGACCAGTCGTAATCACTGTTGGCTTCATCGGCTACCTGGTGGCGGGAGTTCCGGGTGCCATAGTCGCCGCGCTCGGAACTTTTCTGCCCTGCTACCTGTTTACGATCATCCCGGCGCCGTACTTCAAGAAGCACGGCAAGAAGCCGGCGATCGCGGCATTCGTCGACGGGGTGACGGCAGCGGCGATCGGGGCCATCACTGGCGCCGTGCTGGTGCTGGGGAAGAGATCGGTCACCGACGTCGCAACGCTACTGGTGGCGCTCGCCACCGCCGCGCTGCTATTGAAGCTGAAGAAGGTGCCCGAGCCGGTCATCGTACTGATCGCCGCCGCGGTGGGACTGCTGATTTACGGGCGGTGACATGAGGGTTCCGCGCCGACTGGTGCTCCCGGGAGCGTTGATCGCCCTGGTGCTGCCGGGCGAACTCGTCTGGTCCTGGCGCGCTTGCGATGGCGGGGGAGACGGGGCCGGACGACATGCCCGCGATCTTCGCGGCGGCCGGAGGTGACGGCCATTGCGACTGAAAAAGCCATCAGAAAAACCCGCGCGCTCCTGGTCCGCCGGGCGAGTACCTTGAAATGGCTCTGATCGTCGCCGAGGGCGTCGAGCGCGGAGCTGCGCGGATTCTGGCTGCGCGCGCGCTGCGCGCGTTCTGCGACGGCTACGTGGCTATCCTGCTACCCGCGTACCTGCTTGCGCTGGGCCACGGCACGCTCGAGGTCGGCCTGCTCAGTTCCGCGACGCTGCTCGGCTCGGCGCTCGCGACGCTCGGCGTCGGCGCCGTCGGGTGCCGCTTGGGCCACCGTGTGTTACTCCTCGGCGCCGCCATCCTGATGGCGGCCACCGGATTCGGTTTCGCCGCGTCCGAGTCCTTCGGGCTGCTTCTTGTCATCGCGTTCGTCGGCACGATCAATCCAAGCTCGGGCGACGTGAGCGTCTTCAGTCCGCTGGAGCAGGCAGCCCTCGCGGGGATGGCGACAGACCGTGCGCGCACGGCCCTGTTCGCGCGTTACAGCCTGGCCGGCTCTATGTTCGGGGCGGTGGGCGCGCTTGCCGCGGGTCTGCCCGAACGGCTCCACTTCGCTGTCGGCATGGCATCGTTGAGCGTGATGCGCATCATGTTCCTGTTCTATGGCGCGGCGGGCGTTTTCGTGTGGTGGCTGTACCGCGCGCTGCCGCGGCCGCCGCAGCGGGCGGCGGAGGCCCGCCAGGCGAGCCTCGGCGCATCGCGGTCGATCGTCCTCAAGCTGGCGGCACTTTTCAGCATCGATGCCTTTGCGGGCGGCCTGATCGTGAACTCGCTGCTCGCGCTGTGGCTGTTCAAGCGCTTCGGGCTCTCGCTGTCGGACGCGGGAGCGTTCTTCTTCTGCTCCAGCGTTCTCGCCGCGCTCTCGTACCTCGCGGCGGTTCCCCTCGCACGGCGCTTCGGGTTGCTGAACACGATGGTGTTCACGCACATCCCGTCGAGCGTGTGCCTGATCCTCGCCGCGCTCGCGCCCGGCCAGGCATGGGCCATCGCGTTGCTGCTGCTGCGAAGCGCGCTATCTCAGATGGACGTGCCTACTCGCACAGCCTACGTGATGGGGGTCGTGACTCCGGCGGAACGCCCTGCGGCCGCGAGCTTCACCTCGGTGCCGCGCAGCCTCGCCGCCGCGGCCAGCCCCGCGCTGGCCGGCGCGATGATCGCGGGCGGCGCGCTGAGCGCTCCGTTGCTGGCATGCGGTGCGCTGAAGATCCTCTACGACCTTGTGCTGTGGGCCACATTTAGAAAGGTGACTCTGCGGTCATGACTATGCGCGCTCTCGCGCGGTTCGGCGTTCGAGTCACCGATCGAGCGCTTTCTATGCGATTCTAGCGGCCGTGGCCAAGTATGCGACGAACCCGCAAGTGCCGCGGGCGGTGCCATGTCGCCGCGCATCCTGGTGCTACAGAAGGAGTCCGTCCCATGCCGGTCAGCTTCGAAGGCAAGCTCGTAGTCGCGATCTCCTCCCGGGCGCTGTTTGACTTCGAGGAGGAGAACCTCACTTTCGAGCGCGAGGGCGAGCGCGCCTACATCGATCTGCAGTTCTCGCGCCTCGAGGTGCCGGCGAAGGAAGGGGTCGCATTCCCGCTGGTGAAGAAGCTGCTCGGATTCAACACGCCGGAAGCGCAGCGCGTGGAGGTGGTGATCCTGTCCAAGAACGACCCGGTGAGCGGGCTGCGCGTGTTCAAGTCGGCCGATCTCGCCGGGCTGCGGCTCGAGCGCGGCGTGTTCACCCGCGGGCGCAACGCCTACCGCTACCTCGACGCGCTGTGCGCGAACTTGTTCCTGTCGGCCAACGAAGTGGACGTGAGGGGCGCTCTGGAGGCGGGCTTTCCAGCAGCGCGCGTGTTTCCGGAATCCGCGCAGGCCGCCGAGCGCCACGCCGACGAGGTGCGCATCGCGTTCGACGGCGACGCGGTGCTGTTCTCCGATGAGGCCGAGCGGGTCTTCCAGCGCGACGGGCTCGATGCCTTCACCCAGCACGAGACGCGGCATGCTCTGCGGCCGCTGCCGCCGGGGCCGTTCAAGCCGCTGCTCGAAGCGCTGCACCGCCTGCAGAGCGCGGCCGGAACCGATGTGCCGATGCGCGTCCGCACGGCGCTGGTGACCGCGCGCAGCGCGCCGGCGCACGAGCGCGCGGTGCGCACGCTCATGCAGTGGGACATCGAGGTCGACGAGGCCATGTTCCTAGGCGGGCTGGACAAGGGCGCCTTCCTCAAGGCCTTCGAGCCGGACTTTTACTTCGACGATCAGCGCGGCCACGCCGACTCGGCGCGCCAGCACGTCGCGACCGGCCACGTCCCCTTCGGCATTGCCAATCGGGCCGCGCGTTAGCGGCCGCGTCGCGCGCTCTCGCGGCGCGCGGGTCACTGCGCCCTCAGAGGAAGAATTCGCGCGGCTCGACCCGCACCCTCCCATATTCGAGCGTGCGCCGGATGTGGTAGGGCTCCTCGGCGGAGGCTTTCGGTGCCTTCATCAGGTCGAGCAGCTTGTGCGGCCGCGTCGGCTGGCCTGCGGGGTCGAGGACCACCATCACGCGCGGCTTGAGGCGGCGCTGGGGATTCTGCGCAATCACGATGCCGATCTCGCCCGTATTCAGCTCGACGGTGCTGCCGACCGGATAGACGCCGATGCACTGGCAGAACTGCTCGACGAGCGCGCCGTGATACGCGCTTCCGCGCAGCTTGTAGAGCACGCCGAAGGCCTGCGAGGGCGAGAGCTGCGCGGCGTACGGCCGCGGCATGGTCATCGCGTCGAAGCCATCGACGATCGCCGCCATCGACCCGAACAGCCCGATCTCGGCTCCGGACAGACTGTTCGGATAGCCGGTGCCGTCCTGTCGCTCGTGATGCAGCGCTGCCAGCCCCGGCAAGCGCGCCGGCAACCCCGGGGTGCGCCGCAGGATCTCGACCGAGTGCTGCACGTGGGTCTTCGCCACCTTGAACTCCGCCGGGTTCAGGTGGCTGCGTTTGCCGAGCAGGGCATCCGGGAGCTCGAGCTTGCCCACGTCCTGCAGCAAGCCGAGCAGGCCGAGCAGCTCGAGATCGTCGCGCGCCAGTTGCTGAAAGCGCCCGAACGCGGTCATGTAGATCGACATGTTGAGGGCGCGCTCCTGCAGACCCTCGGCCTTGCTGCCCAGGCGCGACACCAGCATCAGTGCGTCCGGGTTGCGCACCAGGCTGCCCGTCATCCGTGCGACCGCATCGCGGGCATGCTTGCCGTCCAGAACGCCTCCGGCGCGAATGCCGCCAAACAGCTCTTCGACGTCGGCGATGGAGTGGGCGTAGACATCGTGCGCCCGACCGAACTCGCTCTCGACGTTCTCCAGTTCGCGGTAGACCGCGCTGCCACGAATCGAGAACTCGGGCGCGGCGGGTGCGGGGAGGCTGGTGCCTGCCGGGCGCTTTGCACTTAGGTCGATGTCGCGTCCGCGCTCGGCGTCGATGAACACCGTGCGGCAGTACTTGCGCAGCACCTCGATGTGCGTGGGTGTGCGCACGGTGAATCCCTGGAACACGAACGGGGTGTCGGTCCAGGGCCGGTCGAGTTCTGACACAAACATGCCAACTGTCAAATCTTCGACAGATATTTCACGTTTCATGACTGCCTCCTCCCGGAGTCGCGGGGCTTTCCCGCCGGCGACTTAACAAACCCTCACCAGCAGTCGAAACTCGGCAATCTCCGTGCCTGTCCCATTCAGCGGCCGGAGCCTGCGAAGGGACAGGCTACCCGGGCGTCCGGGGGGCGCGAGTGTCCCAGAGTCTGCCGTGCTGTCCGGCAGGGTACCCGGTGGCACGCGCGCGCCCGCGTGCTTGTTCGGTCGGCGTGGTAAAGGGCGTGTCCGAGCTGGCACCCGAACGGGTTGGGGGGCTCCTCTTCGGCCGGGAGGCGGGTGGCCGCTCAGGCCCGGGACCGGATCAGGCGGTTTCTGCCGTTACTCTCCGAGCGGAAGCGCGTCCTCGGCCAGCGCCGCGAGGTAGCCCGCCCCCAAGGGAATCACCGCATCGTTGAAATCGTAGCCCGGGTTGTGCAGGAAGCAGCTCGAGGGCCCGCCGCCCTGGCCGAGCCACACGTAGGCGCCGGGCCGCGCCTGCAGCATGAAAGAGAAGTCCTCGCCGCCCATGGTCGGCTCGGGATCGCGGATCACGTTATCCCTGCCGAAGATGCGCTCGCCCACCTTGGCCGCGAACGCGGCCTCGCGCGCCGAATTGATGGTCGCGGGGTAGTCGCGCCGGTACTCGAGCTCGGCGCCGGCGCCCAGAGCCTGCGCCACGTTCGCGGCGATCGCCTTGATGCGCGATTCGGCCATGTCGCGCGTCTCAGGCTGGAACGTGCGCACGGTGCCGATCAGCTTGACGAACTCAGGAATCACGTTGAAGGCACCCAGCTGGCTGGTCTGCATCGAGCACAGGCTGATCACCAGCGCGTCGAGCGGGCTGACGTTGCGGCTGACGATCGTTTGCAGCGCGGTGATGATGTGAGCGGCGACGACCACGGGGTCGACCGTCAGGTGGGGAAGCGCGGCATGTCCCCCCCTGCCGCGCACCACGAGCTGGATCTCGTCGGTCGCGGCCATCATCGGTCCGGGTCCGACTGCGATCTTGCCCGCAGGCAGCGCCGGCCAGTTGTGAAGGGCGTATACCTCGTTGGCGGCAAACCGTTCGAACAGCCCCTCGTCGACCATTGCCTTGCCGCCGGCGCCGCCTTCCTCGGCTGGCTGGAAGATGAGGTACGCGGTGCCGTCGAAATTGCGCGTCTGCGCGAGGTAGCGCGCCGCTGCCAGCAGCATGGTGGTGTGGCCGTCGTGCCCGCAGCCGTGCATTCGGCCTTCGTGCTTCGAGCGGTACGGCACATCGCCGGTCTCGTGCATCGGCAAACAATCCATGTCGGCGCGCAGCCCGATGGCCCGGCCGCTCGTCGTGCGCTTCCCCCGCACGACCCCGACCACGCCCGTCTTCGCCAGGCCGCGGTGCGCCTCGATGCCCCACAGGGCGAGCTTCTCGGCGACGATGCCGGAGGTGCGGTTTTCCTCGTAGCCGAGCTCGGGATGTGCGTGAATGTCGCGACGGATCTGCTGCAGCTCGGCCTGATAGTTGCGGATGTGCTCGACTGGATTGCTCATGGGTACCTGCAAAGGGGCGGCAAGCGCGCGATCGGCGCGCAGGCCATGTTGCCGATTCCGCCAGGGGCCGTCAAACCCGCCCGAGCGCGCGCCGCGGCCGCGTGACCCGGGCGCTAGAATCGCGCCGTGCCCGATTTCGCGAGCAAGCTCATCCACTGGCAGCGCGCGCACGGCCGCCACGGCCTGCCCTGGCAGGGCGGCCGCGACCTGTACCGCATCTGGCTGTCCGAAGTCATGCTGCAGCAGACGCAGGTGGAAGCCGTCATTCCGTATTACCTGCGCTTTCTGGCGCGCTTTCCGGACATCGAGAGCCTTGCGCGCGCCTCCGAGGGCGAAGTACTGCAATTGTGGAGCGGGCTGGGCTATTACGCGCGGGCGCGCAACCTGCTCGCCGCCGCGCGCCGCGTGGTGGACGAGCGCCGCGGTTGCTTGCCCGCCGATGCCGAGTCGCTCGCCGCGCTGCCAGGCATCGGCCGCTCGACGGCGGCGGCGATCGCCGTGTTCGCGTTCGGGCACCGCGGCGCGATCCTGGACGGCAACGTCAAGCGCGTGCTGGCGCGCTGCTTCGGCGTCGAGGGCTATCCGGGCGAGCGCGCGGTGGAGCAGCGGCTCTGGGCGCTCGCCGAGCGGCTGCTGCCCGCACGTTCGATCGAGGTCTACACGCAGGCATTGATGGATCTGGGCGCCACGCTGTGCACGCGTAGCCGCCCGCGCTGCGATGCGTGTCCCGTGGCGCGGCAGTGCGTTGCGCGCCGGGAGCGCCGCGTCGACGAGCTTCCCGCGGCGCGGCCCAGGAAGCCGCGGCCCGAACGGCGCGCGACCTGGCTGGTGCTGCTGCACGGCGATCGGGTGCTGCTCGAGCACCGGCCGCCCGCGGGGCTGTGGGGTGGACTTTGGACCTTCCCCGAGCTCGAGGGGACGCGGGTGCGGCTGTTTTGCCGGCAGGCGCTGGGCTGCGAGATCGCTGGCAGCCGACGGCTCGAGCCGATCGAGCACGGTTTTACGCACTTCCGCCTGCGCGCGCAGCCGTTGCTGTGCGCCGTGCGCGCCAACTCGATCCGGGCCGAGTCCCCGGGGCGCGTGTGGCTGACGCTCGCGCGTGCGCCGGAGGCGGCCGCGCCGGTGCCGGTGCGCAAGCTGCTCGCGCAGCTACGGGCTTCCGGCGAGACCGTTGCGCGCTAGCAACGCGTGCAGGATTTCGAGGCGTTCGAGGCCGGTGTCCAGCTCCAGCAGCTTCTGCTTCGCCTGCAGCGGCAGGGGCAGGAGTTCGGCCAAGCGCGCACTGACCCATGCGCTCGAGTCGAAGCGAAACGGCGGCTCGATGAGCTGCGTTTCGTGTTCTTCGATGATGCGCTTCAGCAGCCGCGCGCAGCGCGCGAAGCGCTGCGGGAACTCGGCATCGCCGTCTTCGGGCAGCAGCTCGACTACGGCGCGCGCGAGGCCGTCGCCCTGCACGCGCCGCTCGCGGATGCGGAAGCGCCGCTCGCCGCGAGCGGTGAGCTGCAGCAGCCCGAGCTGCGGCATGTCCCACTGGGTGATGCGCGCCAGGCAACCCACTTCCACGGGGAGCGCGGGCGCGCCGACCTCGGCGCCCTCGCGGATCAGGCACACGCCGAAGGCCGCATCGTCGCGCAGGCACGCCTTGGCCATTTCCATATAGCGCGGCTCGAACACGCGCAGCGGCAGCACGCCGCCCGGAAAGAGCACGGCGTGCAGCGGGAAGAGAGCGATGTCGCGCGCCGCGCACGCGCTCATGCATCGCCTCCGGAAGCGAGCCCGCGGTGGCGCACCAGCACGCGCCATTCACCGCGGAATTTGGCGGCGAGCTTTTCGGCCAGGTATACCGAGCGGTGGCGTCCTCCGGTGCAGCCGATCGCCACGGTGAGATAGCTGCGGTTGTCGCGCACCATCTCGGGGAGCCAGCGCGCGAGCAGCGCGCGCACGTCTTCGAGCAGGCGTTGCACCACCTCCTGTCGCTCGAGGAACTCGACCACCGGCGCGTCGCGGCCGGTGAGCGGCTGCAGCGCGGGCTCGTAATGCGGGTTCGGCAGCATGCGCGCGTCGATCACCCAGTCCGCGTCGAGCGGGATGCCGTCCCGGTAGGCGAACGATTCGAACAGCAGCGCCAGCGTGCCGGCGGCCAGCCCGAACATGTCCCGGATCCAGTTGCGCAGGGCCTTGGGCTGCAGGCCGCTGGTGTCGATCCGATGGCCGAGCTGCGAAACCCCGCCGAGCAGGCCGCGCTCGCGCTCGATCGCCTCGGCGAGCGACAGCTCGGCGCTGGCGAGCGGGTGCCCGCGCCGCGTCTCGGCGAAGCGGCGCAGCAGCGTGTGCGGGGTCGCCTCCAGGAACAGCACCCGGCAGTCCATGCCGCGCGCCCTGAGTTGCGCGATGCTGTCGGGCAGCGCGGGAAGCGCTGCGCTGCGCGCGTCCACGCTCAGCGCGATGCGCTCGCTGCCGGCGGCGGCGAGGAAATCGACCACCTCGAGCAGCAGCGTCGCGGGCAGATTGTCCACGCAGTAAAAGCCGCTGTCCTCCAGCACGTTGAGGGCGATGCTCTTGCCGGAGCCGGAAAGCCCGCTGACGACGATGATCTGCATGGCGCTCGGCCCACTCTATCCGCTTGCCCGCGTGGTGGCAAAGCACGCCGGCGCGGCGCTGGAAACAAAGAAGGCCCGCGTGCGGGCCTTCAGGCGAATGCGAGATGGGAATGCGCCGCCGCGCGGCGCGCGAGCGCGGCTAGGAGCAATACTCTTCACTTAATGCTGGCACGGCGCTATCCTGTCGCTTTCCACGACAGGAGAACCGGCTATGGCACGCACGCTTGCGGCGCTGCCCGAGGGGAGTCGGATCACCGACTACATCAGCCTCGGTGTGATCACCAAGACCGTCCCGTTGAAGCGAGTGCGCGCGGTTCTCGCCGCCACCGGCAAGGCGAGCCTGCGCGAGCGCGACTTGCCGGCCCACGTGGTGGTGTACTACGCCATCGCCTTGGCGCTGTACATGCACTCGTCGTATCGCGAAGTGCTGCGTTGTCTGCTTGAAGGCGTGCAGTGGCTGATGGATCCGTCGGTGAGCTTCAAGGTGACCGGTAACTCGGGGATCTCTCAGGCCCGCTCGCGCCTGGGGTGGGAACCGCTGCGACAACTGCACGATGAGGTGGTCAAGCCCATTGCCGTGGCGGCCAGCCAAGGTGCCTGGTACCGCCAATGGCGCCTGGTGAGCTTGGATGGCAGCACCTTGGATGTGGCGGACGAGAAAGCCAATGAAGAAGCCTTTGGCCGGCCCGGAGCAAGCCGCGGCAGCAGTGCCTACCCCCAGTTCCGTTTCGTCTGCCTTGTGGAAAACGGGACGCACGTGCTCTTTGGCACCCAGATGGGTCCGTATGCCACCGCCGAGAACCGCTTGGCCCAAGACGTGCTCGGAGCATTGCACAAGACGATGTTGTGCCTGGCCGACCGGGGGTTCTTCGGCTTCGAGATGTGGCGCCAGGCACTCGCCACGCAGGCGCAGCTGCTCTGGAGGGTCAAGAAGAATCTCCGTCTGCCCTGTGAGAAGCGGCTGGCCGATGGTTCCTATCTGAGCCGTATCTACCCCTCTAAAAAAGATCGACGCCACCGCAGCAGCAGCCGTGGCGTCACGGTGCGGGTGATCGAGTACCGTCTGGAAGGCATCGCGGGGGCCGAGCCGATCTACCGCTTGGTGACCAGTATTCTGGATCCGCAACAAGCCCCGGCCCAGGAACTCGCCGCGCTCTACCACGAGCGCTGGGAGATTGAAACGGCGCTCGATGAGCTCAAGACCCATCTGCGGGGCGCCAAGATCGTCTTGCGCAGCAAAACGCCCGACTTGGTGCGCCAGGAGTTCTATGGGCTGATGCTGGCCCACTTCGCGGTGCGCGCGCTGATGCACGAGGCGGCCTTGAAGGCAGGCGAAGATCCCGACCGACTATCGTTTCTGCATGCCGTGCGCGTGGTGCGGCGCAAACTCCCTGCCTTCCACGCTATTCCCCCCTCTGGAGCGCAAAGCCTTTCATGAGCGTGTGCTCGAGGAGATTCTCCAGGAGCGAGTCGCCCCCCGCCGCGGCCGACGCAATCCGCGCGGCGTCAAACGCAAGATGAGCAACTTCCCACTGAGTCCGCGTGCCGCGGAGCCGCTCCCACCGGTCAACATCAACAAGGCTATCTCAATCGTTAAGTGAAGGGTATTGCGGCTAGGAGGGCTTCTTCGCTTTCAGGCACTCGCCCATGAACTTCTTGCGCGCGCCGCCTTTGAGCTTCTTTTCCTTGGCTTCATTGTTACAGGCGCTCATTCGCTGCTGTTGCGGAGTGACTTTCCTTTCCGCCTTCTTGTCTTGCGCGTAGGCGCCGGTCGCCGCGAACAGGGCGATCGTGGCCGCGGCCAGCAGAGGCTTGATCATCGTCTCTCTCCTCTGGGTGGCACGGGAAGGATTCCCGTGGCGGGAGTAACGTGCCACAGCATGTCAGGTTGACGCAAGGTCCCGTTACGGCAGAACCCGCGGCGTGACTCGGATTCCCTGGCACCCCTTCAGGCGCTGCGTTCCATCGCCCGTTTCTGGCGTGCGAAGAACTCGGCGGTCGAATCGATGCCCCGCAGCTGCAGGATGTAGTTGCGCACCGCGGCTTCGAGCAGCACCGCCAGGTTGCGACCGGCGGCGACCGGGATGACGACTTTCCGCACGGTGACCTCGAGGATGTCCTCCGCGAGCTCCGACAGCGGCAGGCGCTCGGCGGTGTCACGCTGCCCGCCGGGCAGCGGCTTTTCCAGGTGCGCGATCAGCTTGAGCTTCATTTTCGGGCGCACCGCCGTCTCGCCGAAGATGGTCCGGATGTTGAGCAGACCGAGCCCCCGGACCTCGAGAAAGTCCTTGAGCAGCGGCGGGCAGCGGCCCTCGAGCGCGCCTGCGGCGACGCGCGAGATTTCCACGATGTCATCGGCGACCAGCCCGTGGCCGCGGCTGATGAGCTCGAGCGCGAGCTCGCTCTTGCCGACGCCGGAATCGCCGGTGATCAGCACCCCGAGCCCCAGCACGTCCATGAACACGCCGTGCCGCGACGTGGTGTCGGCGAGCGCCTTGACAAGGTAGCGCGACAGTTTCTCGATCACCCGCGCAGCGGTCGCCGGGCTGGTGAACAGCGGCGTATGCGTGCGCATCGCGCCTGCGAGCAGCTCCTCGGGCACGGCAAGCCCGTCGGCGAGGATCACCGCGGTCGGGGTGGCCGAAAACAGCTTGTCGGAGAAATCGGCGCGCTGCGGCGCGCCGTAGCCGGCCAGGATCGCCGCCTCGTAGGCGCCGAGGATCTGGATGCTGTTGGGATGCAGCAGGTTGAGGTGGCCGATCAGCGCGGCCGACGTGGCCGCGTCGCGCCGCACCGCGGTGCTGCCGTCGCGCCCGGCTACCCAGGCGAGCGAAAGCGCTTCGCGGTTGTCGTCATGCAACTGCGTGACGTCGACCTGCAACATCCGGTTGCCACGTAGAAATGAGCCGGTGGAGCGCCTGCGCATCCGCAGCGCTCGCCAACGCCTCGCGCAGAGCCCGGTCGCTGAACATCTGGGCGAGCTCCGACAGAATCTGAAGGTGCTTTTCGGTCGCTTGCTCGGGCACCAGCAGAGCAAACACCAGCGTCACGGGTTTGCCGTCCGGCGCGTCGAACGGCACCGGCTGGGCGAGCCTGATGAAGGCGCCGAGGGCTTCCTTCAAACCCTTGATCCGGCCGTGCGGGATCGCGACCCCCTGCCCGAGGCCGGTCGACCCCAGGCGCTCGCGTGCAAACAGACTGTCGAACACGAGATTGCGCGCGATGCCGCTGTTGTTCTCGAACAGCAGGCCGATCTGCTCGAACAGGCGCTTCTTGCTGGAGACCGACAGGTCGAGCACGACACCTGCGGGCGGCAAGAGCTTGGCGACAAGGCTCATCGATCGGGGCCGATAGGCGGTCTGGAAAGAAAGCGATTCGCGGATCGGCGCATTTCCGGCCCGCTGTAGGGTTGGCCGAAACCGGGCGCGATTATAGCCCAAGGTCTGCGCCCCGGCCTCGCATGCGGCAGTTCAAATTGCATCAAGACTGGATGGGGCGCGGAAGCACGCCGTGCGGCCTCAGGAGCCCACGTCGCGGTGCTTGAGCGCCTCGTGCGGCTTCTCGAAGACCTTGCCCTTGTACTTGAGCACCTGGCGATCGAGCTTGTCGGCGAGCAGGTCGATCGCGGCGTAAAGATCGGTCTCCTCGCAAGCGCAGTGGATGTCCTTGCCCCGCACGCGCAGCGTCACCTCCGCCTTCTGGCTCAGCTTGCCGACCGAAAGAATGACGTGGGCGTCGATCACATGGTCGAAATGCCGCACCACCCGATCCAGCTTGCTGTTCACGTAGCTGCGGATGGCCGGCGTCACTTCGAGGTGGTGACCGCTCACGTTGAGATTCATTGGGGATCTCCTAGGTTGCGACCGGAAGTTGCCCGTTGCGGGCAGCCTGCCGCTCACAATCGCTTGCGTTGATTGACTGGTGGAATTTGCAGCGCTTCCCGGTATTTCGCGATCGTGCGGCGCGCCACTACGATACCCTGTTGACCGAGAATTTGCGAGATGCGCAAATCCGACAGCGGCGCGCCGGCTTGTTCGGCCGCCACCAGCTGCTTGATCAGGGCCCGGATCGCGGTGGCCGAGCACGCGCCGCCCGTGTCGGTCGCCACGTGGCTGCCGAAAAAATATTTCAGCTCATAGGTGCCGCGCGGAGTGGCCATGTATTTCTGGGTGGTGACGCGCGAGATGGTACTTTCGTGCAATCCGAGCGTGTCGGCGATCTCGCGCAGCACCATCGGCCGCATGGCGACCTCGCCGTGCTCGAAGAAATGGCGCTGGCGGTCCACGATCGCCTGCGACACGCGCAGGATGGTGTCGAAGCGCTGCTGCACGTTCTTGATCAGCCATCTCGCTTCCTGCACCTGCGGGGCGAGCGTGTTGCGGCCGTTGCGCTGGCGCGCGGCGAGCTCGGCGTACAGGCGGTTGATGCGCAGCTTCGGCATCGCCTCCGCGTTCAGGCTCGTGCGCCACACGCCCTTCGCCTTGCGGACGATCACGTCCGGCACGATGTAGCGTGTCTCCACGTTGGCGAAGGCCGCGCCCGGACGCGGATTGAGGCTCTGGATGAGCCGCTGCGCGGCACGCAGCTGGTCCTCGCCGGCGCCGGTCAGTGCCTTGAGGCGCGTGTAATCGCGCGCCGCGAGCAGCTCGAGGTGGCGCTGCGCGATGTCGAGCGCCAGCCGGTGCGTGGCGTCGTCCGTGCCGAGCGCGTGCAGCTGCAGCGCCAGGCACTCCGCCGGATTGCGTGCGCCGACTCCGGAGGGCTCGAAATTCTGCAGATGCCTGAGCGCGATGCCGAGCTCGTCGATGCCGGCCTCGGCCTCGGCCGGCAGCAGCGCCAGGATTTCCTCCAGGCTCTGAGTGAGGTAGCCGTCATCGTCGAGCGCATCGATCAACAGCCCGACCAGGGTGCGGTCGCGCTCGCCGAGGTTGGTGAGCGAGAGCTGCCCGTAAAGGTAATCGCGCAGCGTGGGTGTGTCCGGGGCCACGAACGTGCGGTCGCCGTCGTCGTCGTCGTCCGCGCCGCGCCACGCTGCGGCCAGGTCCGGTTGCCAGTCGTCGCCGTGCTCGGCGGGCGCCTGGCCGGCCTGCGTGGAAGGCTCCGAGGTGGCGGCCGGTTGGGCCTCGCCGTAGCCCGCCGCAGGCGCGGCCTGGCCCTCGCTCTCTGCCTCGCCCTCGTCGCGCTCGAGGATCGGGTTGTCCTGCAGGATGCGCTCGATCTCCTGGTTCAGCTCGACCGTGGACAGCTGCAGCAGGCGAATCGACTGCTGCAGTTGCGGCGTCAGCGTGAGGTGCTGCGACAGCCGGAACTGCAGGGTCGGCTTCATGATGGAGGGTCGGCGCTACGTGGTTGCTGCAGGATGCTCGGTCTCGGTCGCGCCGGGGGCGTCACATGCGGAAATGTTCCCCCAGGTACACCCGGCGGACGCTGTCATTATAGACAATTTCCTCGGGATGCCCGGAGGCGAGCACCGCGCCTTCATTGATGATGTAGGCGCGGTCGCAGATACCCAGCGTCTCGCGCACGTTGTGGTCGGTGATCAGCACGCCGATGCCGCGCTCCTTTAGGAAGCGGATGATGCGCTGGATGTCGAGCACCGCGATCGGGTCCACCCCGGCGAACGGCTCGTCGAGCAGGATGAAAGCCGGCTTGGTGCCCAGGGCGCGCGCGATCTCGAGCCGGCGCCGCTCGCCCCCGGACAGCGACAGCGCGGCGTGCTTGCGCAGGTGCGAGATGTTGAGGTCCTTGAGCAGCTCGGACAGTCGCGGCCCGATGTCCCCGGGGGCGAAGCCCTGCAGCTCGAGCACCGCCTGCACGTTCTCCTCGACGGTGAGCTTGCGGAACACCGAATTTTCCTGCGGCAGGTAGGAGATTCCGAGGCGCGCGCGGCGGTGAATGGGCAGATGGGTGAGCTCGCGGCCGTCGAGCTGGATGCGGCCGGCGTCGGCCGGGATCAGCCCGACGATCATGTAGAAGCAGGTCGTCTTCCCGGCGCCGTTGGGACCGAGCAGGCCGACCACCTCGCCACTCGTGACCTCGAGCGAGACGTCCTGGACCACGGTGCGCGCCTTGTAGCGCTTGCGCAGGTTGTCTGCGCGCAGCAGGCTCATTTATTTCGCCGCCGGCGGCGCGGCCGCCGGCTTCGAGGGCGCAGCGGGTCCGGTTTTCGGCTGCAGCACGGCACGCACGCGGCCAGAGCCCGGCGTGCCGTCCCGCCCCGCCTTCACCGAGAAGAACTGCGAGCGCTCGTCGACGAAGATGTACTCGCCTTCCACCTTGTCCTGGCCACGGGTGACCCACGCGTGGTCGAACAGCTCGACCTTCTGATTTCGATCGTCGATTTCGATACGGTCGGCCTCGCCGTTGATCCATTCGGCCGGCTGGCCGTTGCTGGCGTCGGTCTTCTGGCGGAAATGCACCGGCTTGCCGGTGGCGGTGGCGTACTGGAATCCGTCGGCGTCCTGGTGCACCACGATGCGGTCCGCGAGCACGCGGATCGTTCCCTGCGTCAGGATCACGTTGCCTTCGAAGATGCTGATGCGCGCCGCATCGTCCGAGCTCATGCGATTGGCCTCGATCTGCATCGGCTTGTCGCGGTCCGCCTTCTCCGCCAGCGCCGGCGGCGGCAGGCAGGCGAGCGCGGCGAGTGCTGCGGCCGCGAGTCGGGTCAGTGCGCGCATCTCAGCCATTTTTCTTCGGTTCGAACCGGCCGCGCACCTGCTGGTGCAGGATCAGCTCGCCCGAATCGTTGTTGTATTCCATGCCGCGACCCGAGAGCGATCGGTCGTCCTCCGTGATGGCCACCTCGCGGTCGGTCAGCACCAGCGACCCGCCGCGGGCAATGTGCAGAAAGCTCGTTTGCATGCGCGCTTCGGGCCGGCTCGGCGTCGCGTCGCGAACCAGCACCACGTGACCGTACAGGAACACTTCGTCGCCGTCCTGCGACAATGCGCCGCGATCGGCGGTCACCGTCATGCGCGGCTCGTTCGGCTTGCTCTGCACCACGTGCGGCGCCACCAGCTCGGTCGAGTCGTCGTCCGGGAAATGTACCATCTTGGCCGCCGAGAGCGTCGATTCGGCGATACCCCGCGTATCGAATTTCTCGATGGTGAAGTCGTTGACGATGTAGTCGGGGTCGTGCCGGACCGGCTGCGCGGCCGGCGCCTGCTCGCGCACCGCGCGCTCGAGCCAGAAGCTGACCAGGGCGAGCGCGATCATGAGGAGCAGCGGGAACAGCCCGCTCGCCGAGATTTTCATTGCAGGTATGGCGCACGGATCTCGTCCAGAGTTCCCTGCGCTTGCATGAGCAGCTCGCACACCTCGCGCACCGCGCCTGCACCGGCGGCAGCCGCGGCCTGGTAGTGCACGTGGCGGCGCACGAGCTCGGGCGCCTCGCGCGGCGCGCAGGCAAAGCCGCAGCGCCGCAGCACCGGCAGATCGACCAGCTCGTCACCCATGAAGCCCGCGGCCGCCGCCTGCAGCCCGAGCCGGGCGAGCAGCGCTTCGAACGCGGCCAGCTTGTCTTCGATGCCCTGCAGGACATGCGCCACGCCGAGGTCGGCGGCGCGCAGCGACGTCGCGCGCGAGCTGCGCCCGCTGAGCAGCGCCGTGGCCACGCCGCTCTTCGCGAGCATCTTCATGCCGTGCCCGTCGAAGCTGTGAAACACCTTCAGCTCCTCGCCGCCCGGCCCGTACCACAGGCGTCCGTCGGTGAGCACGCCGTCGACGTCGAAGATCATGAGGCGCACGCGCCGAGCCCGCTCGAGCGCGTCCGACGACGCTCCGTCCATGCGCCTAGATCACCTTGGCACGGAACAGATCGTGCATGTTGAGCGCACCGGCCAGCTCGTGCGCAGCGTTTACCACCAGCAGCTGGTTGACCTTATGGAGCTCCATGATCTGCACCGCCTCGACCGCGAGCGCCTCGGCGCGGATCACGCGGGGGTTCGGCGTCATCACGTCGGCGATGCGCGTGCCCTGGAAATCGGAAATTCTCTCGAGCGTCCTGCGCAGATCCCCGTCGGTGAAGATCCCCACCACGCGCCGGCGCTCGTCGAGGATCGCGGTCATGCCCATGCGGCCGCGCGACATTTCGAGCAGCGCCTCCTTGAGGGAGGCCGAGTCACGTACGGCGGGCGCGTCCGCGCCGCCGCGCATCACGTCGGTGACGTGCGTGAGCAGCCTGCGCCCGAGCGTGCCGCCGGGGTGCGAGCTCGCGAAGTCGTCGGCGGAGAAGCCGCGCGCGTCGAGCAGCGCGACGGCGAGCGCATCACCGAGCGCGAGCGCCGCGGTGGTGCTCGCCGTCGGCGACAGATTGAGCGGGCAGGCTTCCTGCGCCACGCCGGCATC
Source organism: uncultured Pseudomonadota bacterium (assembly GCA_963817785.1). GTDB lineage: Bacteria > Pseudomonadota > Gammaproteobacteria > Burkholderiales > SG8-39 > JAKALD01. The sequence goes on from CAWFPL010000002.1 coordinate 427,253, forward strand.
CAGGTGCACGTCGGCCTCGCGCGCCAGGGTCGAGCGCACGTTGCCGGTGAGCGCGATCAGCCTGGCGCCCTGGCGCTTGACGAGCGGCACGATGCATAGCAGCTCCTCGCTCTCGCCCGAATGCGACAGCGCGATGAACACGTCCTCGGGACGCACCATGCCCAGGTCGCCGTGGCTGGCCTCCGCAGGATGCACGAAGTAGGCCGGCGTGCCGGTGCTGGCCATCGTCGAGGCGATCTTGCGTGCGATGTGGCCCGACTTGCCGATGCCGCTCACCACCACGCGTCCCCTGCAGCCGAGGATCAGCGTTACCGCGTCGAGAAAGCTCTGGTCGAGCCGGGCAATGAGCGCGCGCACCGCGTCGGCTTCGATCGCGAGCACGCGGCGCGCGAGTTCAAGCGCCGCGGGCACGCCCGCGGCGTTTTCCTGTCCGGTAGGACGCGCCGCGCTTATCATAGGCGCAAAGTATATCCCAAGCCCCTCTCTTTCCCTCCTGCGAATGGACACGACGGGCGTCGCGCTTGTGCCGGTGCTGGTGCTGCTCGCGGGGGCGGTCCTGGCGGTGGTCGCGTGCAGGAGCCTGCAGCTGCCGCCGATCGTCGGCTACCTGGTTACGGGGCTCGTTCTGGGACCGCATGCCCTCGGCCTGATTCCCGACGACGAGGAGACGCGCCGGCTGGCCGAGTTCGGCGTCGTGTTCCTCATGTTCTCGATCGGGCTCGAGTTCAGCCTGCCCAAGCTGCGCGCGATGCGGCGCGCGGTGCTCGGGCTCGGGTTCGCCCAGGTGGCCCTCAGCATCGCGCTGGTGGTCGGCGCCGCGCTGCTCCTCGGCGGCACGTGGCAGGCGGGGCTCGTGCTCGGCGGTGCCGCGGCGATGTCGTCGACGGCGATCGTCTCCAAGCTGCTCGCCGAGCGCTTCGAGCTCGACACGCCGCACGGGCGTGAGGTCGTCGCCGTGCTCCTGTTCCAGGACCTCGCGGTAGTGCCGCTGCTGATCCTGATCCCGGCGCTCGGCAGCCCGGCGCAGCAGATCGGGACGGCGCTCGCGCTCGCGCTCGGCAAAGCGCTCGTCGCGCTCGCGGTGCTGCTGCTTGCCGGGCCGTGGCTGGTGCGCCGCTGGTTCGGGGTGGTGGCGCGGCGGCGCTCGACCGAGCTGTTCGTGCTGAACGTGCTGTTCATCACGCTGGCGCTCGCGTTCGTCACCGGCCTCGCCGGCCTGTCGCTCGCCCTCGGCGCGTTTCTCGCCGGCATGCTGATCGCCGAGACCGAGTACCGCTACCAGGTCGAGGAGGACATCAAACCGTTCCGCGACGTGCTCCTGGGGTTGTTCTTCGTCACCGTCGGCATGATGCTCGACACGCGGCTCGTCCTCGGCAAGCTCTGGCTGGTGCTGCTGCTGCTGGCGCTGCTCACGGGCCTGAAGTTCGCGCTCGTCGGCCTCTTGTCGCGCGCGTTCGGCAGCCCCGCCGGCACCGCCTTGCGCACCGCGCTTACCCTGGCGCAGGGCGGGGAGTTCGGCTTCGTGCTGCTCGCGCAGGCCGCGGGCACCGGGATCGTCCCGGACGCGATGCTGCAGGCGCTGCTCGCAGCCATGATCCTGTCGATGCTCGCCACTCCGTTCGTGATCGCGGCGAGCGACCGCATCGTGCTGCGGTTCTCCGGCTCGGAGTGGCTGCAGCGCTCGCTGGCGCTGCACCACGTCGCCGTTCAGTCCCTGGAAAGCGAGCGCCACGTCATCATTCTCGGCTATGGGCGCAACGGGCAGAGGCTGGCCCGGCTGCTGGAGGCCGAAGGTGTGCGCTACGTCGCGCTCGACCTGGATCCCGAGCGCGTGCGCCAAGCTGCGCTCGCCGGCGATACGGTGGTGTTCGCCGACAGCGCGCGGCGCGAATCCCTGATGGCCGCCGGCATCGCGCGCGCGGCGGCGGTGGTGCTGACCTTCGCCGACGCCGCCGCCGCGATCCGGGTGCTGGCGCACATCCACGCGCTCAATCCCGCCGTGCCGGTCATCGTGCGCGCGCGCGAGGAGTCCGACATCGAGCCGCTCACCGCAGCGGGCGCCTCCGAGGTGGTCCCCGAGGCGCTCGAATCCGGGCTCATGCTCGCCTCGCACACCCTGGTCTGGGTCGGGGTGCCGCTCAACCGCGTGGTGCGCCGCCTGCGCGCCGTGCGCGACCAGCACTACGGCTTGCTGCGCGGGCTATTCCATGGCGCGGGCGACGAGGCCGTAACCGTGGACGCGGCGCAACCGCGCCTGCGCGCGGTGACCCTTGGCGGCAGCGCCTACGCGATCGGCAAACCGCCCGCTGAATTGCGCCTGGAGGAAATCGGCGTGGAGCTGAAGCTGGTGCGCCGCCCGGGCGAGTCGGCGAAGCTCGCGCCTGGCGAGATTGCGTCGCTCAGGGAAGGCGACGTGGTGGTGCTGCTCGGGGTGCCGGAGCTGCTGTCGGCGGCGGAGGCGCGGCTGCTGCGGGGATGAACGGGCCGAGCGGCTCGAAGCGAACCGCCTACTCGCGGCGTTCCGACTTTGTCCTCTGCTTGGCAGTTACCTTGGCCGCAGCGGAGGTTTCGACAAGCTCGGGCTTGTTGTTCCTGATCCAGGCAACCAAGTTGTCGAGCAGATGCTCAACCGACAGCGTAACTGCTTTCACCTCGTCCTCCGATGGATCGAAGTCCGCCTCATAGAGTCCGATCGAGCGTTTCTTGCGGTATTCGTCGAGCGTGCGGATTTCGGCGGGATCGATGCCGATCGATTTCGGAAGAAGTTGGATCGCGACCCGCTGGTGGCCGGCTTCCGAGGTGGTCCGATAGCCGTTGGCGCGCAGCGCCGCCACGGCGGTCTGCAGGAGGGCTTCGAAAGCGAGATCGAAGCGGCTGTCGAGGCTGTTGCTCGAATTCTTGCTGTCCGCGATCCTGCGCCTGATCTTGGCGAAGTAGCGCGCCATCTCTTCCTTGCTCGTCCCGGCCTTGTCCAGGCCGCGACCCAGCATGTTATCGAGGGTCACTTGCATCACCGATCAGCATGATTCTCGGACCGCGCATGACCGAGGTCAGGAAACGGTCGTCGCGTTTCAAGCGCGTCGTAAACTCCTTTTCCGAGAACAGGCGCGGGCTGACCTCCCGGCCGATTTTTTCCTCGACGGGCCCGAGCAGCTTCATGAGCTCGCCGAAGGTGATGGCACCCACCACGAGCACGTCGAGATCGCTGCGGGACGTGCTGCTGCCCTTGGCGATCGAGCCGTAGATGAACGCGAGCCGGATGCGAGGCCCCGCCGGCTCAAGCGCTTTCCTCACCAATTCCTCGATCCCGCTCGTCTTTTCGACGATGGAACGCAGCTCCGCGAAGATCGGCGAGGCCGCGTTCGCGCGGTAAGTCACCAAGCCGTTTTGTTCGCTGCGCCGCACGAGGTCTGCCTCGACCAGCTGCCTCAGCTCGTGCTGCACGGAGCCCGAGCTGATCTCGACCAGGCGCGAGATCTCGCGCAAGCGGAATTCGCGCCCCGGCTCGAGGAAGAGCTTCGCGAGAACCGCTTGCCGCGTCTTTCCGAACAGGGTGTCGGCGATGCGTTCCATGTGCACTGGATGTTAGTGCAAATGTACTAACATTTAGTGCATGCGGCAAGCTTTACGGTGCCAGGCGAATCGGCCGGGTCTTGCCGCCGCCTTCGCGGGCGTACAACCCGGCGCCGTCAGTCGGCTCCCGGTCGGCGTAAGGACTGAGCGAAAAGATCACTTATCGCGGCGCGGGCCCGGGCGATGGATTCGGCCGCCGGGATCAACCTAGTACGGTGACACGTTAATTACGCAACATAGTGATGGCCGAGCTTTCGATCCGCATCTTGGCGCGTAAAGGTCCAGTCGATGCCGCGCCCCTCGGCGTTACGTCGGCGCTCCCAGGCGTTGAGCTCGCGCCGCGCGCAGGCTCGGTCCATCAGCCGCCGCCCGAGGCATTGACGCTCCAGGATACTGATCTCGATCTCCGCCATGTTCAGCCAACTGGCATGCTTGGGCGTGTGGTGAAACTGCACGCGTCGCAACAGGGCGTGAGCGGCCGAGCGGCCCAGGACCTCCTCGAAGCACGAACGGAAGTGGGTATTGAGGTTGTCCAGAACCAAATGGACCTTCTGGGCCGAGGCGTAGGTGCGTTCCAGCAGTTGGCGCACGAAGCCCACGAACTCGGGCTTGGTTCGGCGCTCGGTCACCTCGATCGTGCGACGCCCTGCCTTGGGTTCGACCGCCACGAACACGTTGCAGGTGCCTTGGCGCACGTATTCGTAATCGCATTTGCCCGGTCTGCCGGGCTTCATGGGCAGCGGCGCTCGGCTGTCTCGGATCAATTGCTTGCTCTTCTCGTCGATGCAGATCACGGGCTCGCGCGCGCGATAGGGCTGCGCATAGAGCTCGAGCACGTCGTACATGCGTCGACGGTACTCCTCGGTCAACACCCCGATGCACCACATCAGCTTGCGCCAGGGCTTGAGGCGGTTTTTTTTAGCAGCCGGCGCACGCTCTCGCGACTGATCCGGCGCATCTGCGGGTGGCGGCGCGCCGCCCGGGTCAGCAACGCCACCGTCCAGCGTTTGGCCCCCTGGGGCGGTGAGGAGCAGGCCAAGGCGGCCACTTCGGCCAGCGCCTCGGCTCGGTACTGCTGGGGTTTGCCCGGGCGCGCCACATCGCGCAGCGCAAAGTCCAAGCCCCCCTCCAAGTATGCCGCCCGGGTGCGCCAGATCGCGGTACGGCCCACCCCGAGCACCTCCATGATCTGGCGCTCGGGCACGTTTCGATCCAAGGCCGCAAGGATGTGGGCGCGGTTGAACTCGCGCGCCCTGTGTGCACCCTTGGATCGGAACTGCTGCACCGCTTCACGCTCCCGCTTGCTCAAGGTCAGCTCGGTTTGGTGCATCGCCCATGCTCCTCGTTCGGTGGGGATGCGCTATGATACTATGTTCCGTAATTAACGTGTCTGCGTACTAGAGGGGTAGCGATCATACCGGTCCGTCGCGCGCGCATCATGCAAGCGCCCGCAGCGCGCTACCCGGATACGGTCAAGCGTCTGGCGGCGGTGTAGGCTGGAGAAGCTCTGCCCGAGCTGCTCGCCGCGGCCGAGGCGCGGCTGCTGCGGGCCGAACGCTCTGTCGGCGCCACCCCGAAAGTCGCGTGTCCTACGGCATCACCTCGCAAAACTCGTAGACCTCGGCATCGGCGAGCTTCTTCCTCACCGGCAGAGGACTCTCGGCGAACCAACGCCGGGGATCGTGGCGATCAACCTCCTCGCCGAGAAATCTGATCAGCTCGCACGTAGGCTCGGTGACCCGTTTTCTCCACGCCTCGTCGTTCTTGACGTATGCAAGGTGCAAGTTCTTCATGCAGTTCCCCCTGCAGAAGTGGTAGGCCTCGCAGCTCTTGCACGGCATCGCGGGATGCGGCTGCAAAGCGCTTTTCCGGACCCAGTTCGCGACCACATCGCCTTGCTGCAGCTCCGCGGAATAGAGCAGATCCGGACAGGGATAGATCTTTCCGTCCGGCATCACGTTGAGCAGGTTCGTCGACACCCTGCACTGCGTGAGCCCCGCGGACAATTCGTTGATCCGTGACGGAGTGACCTTGTTCCTGACGATTCCCATGATCGGCACGATGGGGTAGAGCGCGTCGCCGGAGAAGAACCTCGCGACGAGCTTCGCAAGAACGCGCTTCTTCTTTCTCACCGACTGCGCGGAATACGCGGCCGCATCCTGGGCAAACTGGAAATACACGTAGTCAAATGCCCGGGCCAATTCGTCGAGATCCTCGAACGTCGTCTCGCCGCTCCACCACGTGACCCGTGCGGTGAGCGTCCCGAACGTTCGCGGGCGGATCGCGGCGACGTTTTCCACGACCTTCCTGTAGACGCCTTTGCCGCGAAAGCCGTCGGTAACGTCCTCGCCACCGTCCACCGACACCATGATGTTGGACAGGCGGCGCAGCAGCGTTTCGGGAACGCGATGAAGCAGCGTCCCGTTGGTCTGAAGATTGAAGCGCTGGCTGGGGAAGCGTTCCATCAGCTCCAGAGCGAACTCAGTGTTCAACGTCGGCTCGCCTCCGTACAGGGTGATATAGACCTCCTTGTCGCCGAGATGCGTCCTGACAAAGGTTTCCAGCTGCTCGGCCGAGTAGGCAGCGTGCCTTTGCGAGCCGAGAACCTCGCCGACGCCCAAGGAGCAGTAACTGCATCGGAGGTTGCACTTCAACGTCGTGAGCAACTGCAGCTCGACGCGGTTGCCGACGATGGCAGGTTTCTCCGGTCTGATCGTGTTCAAAGGCTCCATCTCCGACCTTTCAAGCTCGTTTGCCGCGCCCTTCAGCGACTGAATTTCTGGGAAGCGTGCGCGCCCCGCCTACGCGGGCCGTATACTGAACTGTGCGAAGCGCCGCGATAAAGCATCCAGGTCTGCCGCCGTAGCGCGCGCCTCGGGCCGGAAGCCCAGACAACCTCTGCGGCGGAATTCCTGCAGTGCGTATCGCCGCACGCCGAGCTCGGCGAGCGTGCCGGCGAGCCGATCGAGCTCTCTCCGTGAAAGGAGCTCCGGGTGCCACGTGGTGCGGAACTCGCAATCCACGCCGCTCGCGAGCAGCGCCCGCGCGCTGGCGAGTGCGGCTTCCCCGCTTCCGCGCACGCCGGTGATGCGCTCGTAGGTCGCGTCGAACGGCGCCTTGGCGTCGAACCCGACCCAATCGACGAACGGCAGCGCTTCCTCGAAGCGGCGCGGGTAGATGCCCGCGCTGTGCAGGCCGATGCGGTAGCCCATGGCCTTTACTTCGCGCATCGCCCGAGCCAGTCCCGGCTGAGCGGTGGGTTCGCCGCCGCTGAACACCACGGCGTCAAGCAGCCCGTAACGGCGCTCCAGGAGCTCCAGCACTTCGCTCCAGGCGATGGCGCCTGACGCCCGGCTCGGCAGCAGATGCGGGTTGTGGCAATACGCACATCGCCAGGGGCAGCCCTGGCAAAAGACGACCGCGGCAAGCTCGCCCGGAAAGTCGGCCGCCGAAAGCGGCGTCAGGCCGCCGACGCGCAGCGGCGCCCCCGCCTCAGCCGAGGCTCGCCTGACGCTCGGTGAAAAACTTGCGCTCGTGGTGTTCGCCTTTTTTCCCGGTGTTGAAGGACGCCACCGGCCGGTGGTAGCCCATCACGCGGGTCCAAACTTCGCAGCGCTGACGCTCCTTGTCGCGCAGCTCCGTTCGTGCAAGAGCTTCGGCTTCGGTCATCGCATTCATGGCGTTTCCTCCTGAGACGTCGGCCGCGTTCTACGCGGCTTCGGGTTCGCGGTGCTTTCTCGCGAGCAGTTCTTCGTCGCACCGCGGACAGAACTCATGCTCGCCGGCGAGGTAGCCGTGCTTCGGGCAGATCGAGAACGTCGGTGTCACGGTGATGTAGGGCAGGCCGAAGCGCTCCAGCGCACGGCGAACCAGCTTCTTGCACGCGTCTGTCGAAGTGAGGCGCTCGCTCATGTACAGGTGCAGCACCGTGCCGCCGGTATATTTGCGCTGCAGCTCTTCCTGGCGCTCCAAGGCCTCGAACGGATCGTCGGTGAAGCCCACCGGCAGCTGGGAGGAATTGGTGTAGTACGGCATCTCGGCCGTTCCCGCCTGCAAAATGCCGGGGAAACGCTTCCGGTCCTCCTTCGCAAAGCGGTAAGTCGTTCCCTCCGCCGGCGTCGCCTCGAGGTTGTACATGTGACCGGTCTCCTCCTGGAACGCCACGATGCGTGCCCGGATGCGATCGAGCAGCCGGCAGGCGAAGGCATGGCCCCACGGGGTGGTGATGTCGTGCGCATCGCTCGTGAAGTTGCGGATCATTTCGTTGATGCCGTTCACCCCGATGGTGGAGAAGTGGTTGCGCAGCGTGCCGAGGTAGCGTTTGGTGTAGGGAAACAGGCCCGCGTCGATGTGGCGCTGGACCACCTTGCGCTTGAGCTCCAGGCTATTCTTGGCGATCTCCATGAGCTCGTCGACGCGCGCGACAAGCGCCGCTTCGTCGCCGCGGAACAGGTACCCCAGCCGGGCGCAGTTGAGGGTCACCACGCCCACCGAGCCGGTCTGCTCGGCCGACCCGAACAGCCCGTTGCCGCGCTTCAGGAGCTCCCTCAAGTCGAGCTGAAGCCGGCAGCACATCGAGCGGATCATGTTGGGCTTGAGCTCGGAGTTGATGAAGTTCTGAAAATACGGCAAGCCGTATTTGGCGGTCATCGCGAACAGCAATGAGGCATTTTCCGAATCCCAATCGAAATCCGGCGTCATGTTGTACGTCGGGATCGGAAAGGTGAATACCCGGCCCTTGTGGTCGCCCGCGGTCATGACCTCGATGTAGGCGCGATTGATCATATCCATTTCGCGCTGCAGGGCGCCATACGTAAAGGGCATCTCCTCGCCGCTCACGACCGGGACCTGCTCGCGCAGGTCCTCGGGGCAGACCCAATCGAAGGTGAGGTTGGAGAAGGGCGTCTGCGTGCCCCAACGCGAAGGCACGTTGAGGTTGTAGATCAGTTCCTGGACGCACTGCTTCACCTCGGCGTAGGACATGCCGTCCTTGCGGATGTAGGGCGCCATGTAGGTGTCGAACGAGGAGAAGGCTTGCGCGCCGGCCCACTCGTTTTGCAGCGTGCCGAGGAAATTGACGATCTGCCCGACCGCACTCGACATGTGCCTGGGCGGCGCCGCCTCGACCTTCCCAGGCACCCCGTTCAGGCCCTCCTGCAGAAGCATCCGGAGCGACCAGCCGGCGCAGTACCCGGCAAGCATGTCCAGATCGTGGATGTGAATGTCGCCCTCGCGGTGCGCGCGCCCGGCTTCGGGGGCGTAGACGTGGCTGAGCCAGTAATTGGCCACGACCTTGCCCGACACGTTGAGAATCAGGCCGCCCAGGGAGTAGCCCTGGTTGGCGTTGGCGTTGACGCGCCAGTCGCGCCGCTCCAGGTACTCGTTGATCGAGCTCTCCACGTCCACTGCGGTGCGGCTGTCTTCGCGCAGGCGCCGGTGCTGCTCGCGGTAGGCGATGTAGGCGCGAGCGGTACGGTAATAGCCAGCGCCCAGCAGCGCCAGCTCGACGCTGTCCTGGATGCGTTCGATGTCGGGCACGCTCCCGGCGGGCAGCGCGGCGAGATCGGCAAGCACGCGCGCCGCAACCGGTTCGAGCGCGGCACCGTCGAACTCGCCGGCGGCAGCGCGAGCGCGCTGCATCGCGTTCACGATCTTGGCCGCGTTGAACGCGACTAGCTTGCCTTCGCGTTTGCGGACGCTCTGCGGCAGGCCACTTGCCGCGGACAGGGGGAAATCGCTCGAGATCGGGCGGGTGACGTTTGTCATGCTTGTTGTCCTGCTCGAGTCCTTTTGCACAACATGCAGTGGTGGGGCGCTAAATTATCCCAACTCCTAGTGGCCGGCAACGGCGCCCAAGCCGACTCGGCCGTTGTTGTGATCTGGATCAAATATTCCGCCGTGCGGCGCTTGCCGCAGGGCACCAAATTCTCCAGGGTTGCGCGCCGAGCTTGAGGCGCGAGCGGAGAACCGCGACCGCGCGCTCTTGTTCCGTGATGTTGGCCGCCGTCGGGGATTTCGGCAGACGCGTTCGCCCGTTGATCAGCCTTGCGGCTTGCGAGCGACTCACGCCGCGAGCAATTGTGCCCCCGGCACTTTGGCGGCGCTTTGATCGAACGTCATCAGAGGCGCATGGCCGTGGGCGAGCGCGCAGCCTAGGTGAAGGCATTCCGCGAAATCGGCTGGATGCTGGCGGTAGAGATACAACGCGGTCTCCAGCGCCGCCTCGTCCTGAAATTCGAGCTCCTGCGTCTCCAGGAGCGCCGAGAAGGTGGTCAAGACGACGTCCTTGGGGAAGCGGTAGCGCGAACGCAACACCCATTCGAGCTCGAGCGCCACGGTCAGGGGGACGAACAGCGCCTGACCTTCGCGGGCCGCGCGCTCGACCGGGCTCAAGGTCCCAGCCATCTGGCGCGGGTCGTCTTCGATCAACAGGCGCACGAGAATGTTGGTGTCGAGCGCCTGCACAAGCTCACTCTCGCCCGATGCGCAGGGCCTTTACTGGAATCTTCTTGCCTGTAGCGGGCTTGAGCGTGCCCGCCAGCTTAGCGAGCGTGCGGGTCTTGGCACGCAGCACGGTCGTTCCATCGGGCATGACGGTGAACACCACGCGGTCCCGGGCCCGCAGGCCGAGCGCCTGCCGCACTTCGACGGGAATGGTGATTTGACCCTTGCTGGTCACAGCGGCTTCAGGCATCGCCTTCTCCTTACATTATTATATATTGTAAGGAGCGATGGGGGTCAAGTAAAGCTTGGCCGCGATGAATCCTGGATGATCGCAGCGCCGAAGAAGGGCGACGCGGCGGTGCTGCTCGGAGTGCCGGAGCTGCTCGCGGAGGCCGAGGCGCAACTGCTGCGGGGATAAAAAAAGGCCGGCTTGCGCCGGCCTTTTTGATCGCGCCGCTTGGCGGCTTAGATCTGCTTGCAGAGCGTGTAGGTGTTCGTACCAGTCTCTTGGTAGCTTGCCGGAGCGGTTACCGTGCTGTCGATCGTGGGATTCGGTGCGGCCTGAAGTATCGCGCGCACAGTGCCGTTCCCCGGAGTGCCATCGTCCATCTGCGTATCAAGCGCAATGGCCACTTTGTCGGGAATGTTCGCAGAACACACAATCAACCCGGCAAATCCTCCGAGGACAGGTTTGGTATTCGGCGAAGCTGCGCCATCCCCTGTCTGTACGCCAATAAGGCCCGTGAACGCGTTAAATGGCTGCGATGAACCACTTCCGGCCACGAATCCCGCGCGTCGAAGATCGTCCCACCAAAGGCAAGATTCAGTGCCCGTCGGCGCCGTAGTGCAGGGTGCATTATAGGAGCCCTCAACCACTCCATTTCCGTTACCGGACGTGGCGACAGTCGGCGTGGTCCACCGTGTTGCAGCATTCGGATCATCGCCTGGAATGGCCCGGTAGCGATCCTGATACCCGTAATAGGCCGCCGAGATCCCGGAAAAATCGGCGAGCGCGTTCTTGATCTTGGCCTGGGTAATCATCTCCTGGCCCTTCAGGATCCCGCCCAGCAACAGGCCGATAATCACGAGGACGATCGCGATTTCCACCAGAGTGAAGCCTTTCTGCAGTTTGCTCATGGCATTACCTCTCTATAGAGCCCATGCAGCTACACTCCAGCAAATCGCATGCCACGCCAAAACCCGAAAAAGGAGCCAAAAATCATTAGAAATCGTCAGAAAGTTGTTGAAATCTCGACACAAACGTTGAATATTCAACGTTTCTGACGTGCGCCTGCCGGAGCCTGCTGCTGCCGCTGCTCAAGCTTCTCCAGCTGATTCTGCAGAAAGCGGCGCTCGGCCGGGTCGCGGATATCCCCCCGCACGAGCAGCCCCCCCAGCATGATCTTGGCCGCCTGCAGTTCGTTTATATCCTCGAGCATGAAGACCACCATGTGCTTGGCCCACAGCGGCACGTTCTCGGCGGTGGTGTCGCGCTGGAGCGCCGTGGCGTAGCGCAGCGCGAGCGGCATGTCGTGTAGCCGGTACTTGGCGATCAGGGCGGCCTGGGCGAGCCATTGCCAGCGGCGGTTGGGGTCTGCGAGGAACTCCTGGTGGATGAACTGGAGCACTTCCCGCACCTTCACCGGATCGGGAATCTCGGCATAGACGCGCGCTGCCGCAAACAGCGGGTACTGGCTGCGCGGGTCGGTCGCGAGAATCGCGCGCAGCCAGGCGAGCAGCCGCGTGTAGTTCAGGCGCCGGAAGGGGATGTCGTTGCCCGCGCGCAGGTCGAACGACTGGACGTAGATCATCGCGAGTCGCGCCGCCGCAGCGGTTTCGCCGAAGCTCGCCAGGCGCAAGGCGAGCGGACGCGGGGCGGGCGGCAAGTTCTCCACTGCGTTGCGGTGGGCGCTCGGAACGGCCTGCAAGGCAAGCTGCGCAGCGAGGCTCGCGGCGAGGAGCGCCCAGAGCCAGCCCGGGACCGCCGACAACGGGCGCTCGCGAGCGCTCACAGGTTGCGCCGCCTGAAGTCGAACAAGCCCGCTGCGATGAGCAGCAGGGTGTAGACCCCGAGTCCCGCCAGGAGCTTTCCGAACTCGAGCGCCGAGGGCGCGCCATAGAGCAGCCAGTCGGTACGGGTGGCGGCGTCGAGGCGCGGCAGCACCAGCGCGAGCGCATCGACGGTCCATTGCGCCATCCGGTGCGTCAGCGTCGGCTCGGCGAGCGGCCCCCCGGCGATGGCCTGGACGGCCGCGATGACGCGGGCGAGCAGATACAGGCCCGCGGTCGCAGCGATCGAGGGCAGGACCTGCCCGAGCGCCATCGAGAAGAACAGGCTCGCCGCGGCGACGAGCAGGGTTTCGACGGCGAGCGAGACGCCCCACAGCGCTACGGCCCCCGGCGGCGCCCAGATGAGCAAGGGCAGCGCGAAGCACGCGGCCAGGGCCGCGCCGCAGAGCATGAAGCCGCACAGCTTGCCGAGGTAATAGGCCGAGCGCGAAACTGGCAGCGACAGAACCAGCTCGATCCCCTTGTCGTTCGCCTCGCGCACAGTGCTCGTGACGACGTAAGTCATCAGGACGAACACCGCACAGGCGCGCAGGACCGCTGCGCTCACCGCCGCTTGCAGCTGCAGGCTCTCGGTGATGGCGACCTGCGACAGGAAGCCGGCCAGCCCCAGCGCCAGCGCGACGCTGCCCAGCGCGAGCCAGGGCAGCCCGCTGCGGCGGGCTTCGATCAGGATGGAGCGGGTGAGCGCGACGACGGAACGCATGCTCGGCGGGCCGGGCGGCGGGCGCCAGCGGCGGGAGCGCAACGGCAAGGCATCGGCTAGACTAGTCGGCACGCATTCAACATGCAAGCGCCGAGCCTAAGCGTTCCACTGCTGTCGCGCGTCTCCAACGCGGTCTGGGCCGTCAGCCACAGGCACTGGAGATGGGTTGTCATCGCGATGCTGATGCTGCTGCACGTGGCGGCGCTGCGCGGCGCCGCGGACGTGTGGGCACGTTCGCTGCTACTCGCCCATCTCGGGCTGCTGATGCTCTGGCAGCCGGTGCTTCGCGGCGAGCACCAGGTCAGCGTCATTCAGGCGGGATTCATCGCGCTCGGCGCGATGGTGGTGATGCTGTGGCTCAACTGGTGGCTGCTCGCGGTCTGGGTGGTGGTGCTGGCCGGGCTGGTCGGGGGCAAGGTGTACCTGCATCAGGCGCGCTGGCAGCGGCGCTTCTACCTGCTGGTGCTGCTGTACCTGCTCGCGCTGCTCGCGGTGGTGATTCTTCCCGAGATCGCGCCGCGCCGCGAGGTTGCCCCCGAGATCGCGCTCGGGGCGCAGTACGGTCTGCCGTTGCTGTTCGTGGCGATGGCGCTGATTCCGGCCGAGCCCGATCCTCCCGAAGTGCCCCAGGTGATCGACTTCTTCTACAGCGTTTTCGTGATGCTCGTCCTGGTGGCGGTGATCCTGGGCAGCTTCACCTTCATGACCCTGGGCAACATTCCTTATCTGCAGGCGCTCACCTACACCGTCTTCGCCATCGCCGGCGCCATCCTGCTCATCGGCCTGGCCTGGAACCCGCGTACCGGGTACGCCGGCCTGAACGTGTTCTTTTCCCGCTACCTGTTCTCGATCGGGTTGCCGATCGAGAAGTGGCTCTACTTCCTCGCCGAGCTCGCGCAGATGGAGCCGCGCCCCGATCGCTTCCTGGCCGAGGGCGTCGCCGCGCTGGCGCGCCTGCCGTGGGTGGCCGGCGCTGCGTGGGCGGCGGCGCACGAGCGCGGCGAGGCGGGCGCCAAAACCGGCTACGCGGTGCAGTTCGACAGCCGCGAGCTGGCGCTCACCATCTACTCGAGGTACCGCACCAGCCCGGCGCTGCACTGGAACCTGCACCTGCTGGGGCAGCTGCTCGGCGAGTTCTACGAGGCGAAGCTGCGCGAGCAAAAGCTCCAGGAGCAGAGCTACCTGCAGGCGGTGCACGAAACCGGCGCTCGCGTGACGCACGACGTGAAGAATTTGCTGCAGTCGCTGAACGCGCTGTGCGCCGTGGCCGGGCCGCAGCAGAGCCAGGATTCCCCCGCACTGATGGCGCTGATCCGGCGCCAGCTGCCGGTGATCGCGCAGCGCCTGTCCGCGACGATCGAGAAGCTGCACCGGCCCGAAAGCCAGAGCGAGAGCGACGAGAGCATCCCGGCGCAGGAGTGGTGGCAGTCGCTCACCCGCCAGTACCAGGCGCAGGGGGTGAAGTTCGAGGCGGTCGGCCTGCGGCCGGAGCTGCGCGTGCCGCGCGCGCTGTTCGACAGCGTGGCGGACAACCTGCTGCAGAACGCCCTGGCCAAGCGCGACTACGGATCGACCCTGCGGATCGACGCCGCGCTGCGCTGCGACGCCGGCGTGGAGCTGCGCGTGTGCGACTCGGGACACGCGGTGCCCGCCGAGCTGGAGCGCACGCTGCTGCAGGCTCCGGTGCCCTCCAGCAGCACCGGCCTCGGGATCGGCCTGTACCAGGCGGCGCGTCATGCCGAGGCAAAAGGCTACCGGCTGTCGCTGGTGTGCAACCGCGAAGGCGAGGTCTGCTTTGCGCTGCGCGGCGGCGCGGGCGCGCCTGGCTGAGTCTCAGGTCGCCGGCGGGGCCGGCTGTGCGCGCTTGCCAGTCAGCCGGTACACGGGCGTGTCGCCCTTGCCCTTCAGGTACAGGGTCTGTGGGGGCGCGAACTCGTAGCGCTCGCGCAGCTTGTGGTAAGTCGCGTGATCGACCTGGATCATTCCCGGCACCCCCTCGGAGGTGATGCGGTTGGCGATGTTCACCGTGTCGCCCCAGAGGTCGTAGATGAACTTCTTCCTGCCGACCACCCCGGCTACGACCGGGCCGGTGCCGACGCCGATGCGCAAGGCGAGCGGGTGCCCGCCGACCGCGAAGTCGCGCGCCACCGCGTCGCGCATGGCCAGCGCCAGGTCCGCGACCGCGCTGGTGTAGTCCGCGCCGCCGTCGTTGATCCCGCCCGCCACCATGTAGGCGTCGCCGATGGTCTTGATCTTCTCCAGGCCGAGCCCCTCGGCGAGGCCGTCGAAGACGGAGAACAGCCGGTTGAGCAGGGCGAAGATCTCCTGCGGCGACATGCGCTCGGCGATGCCGGTGAAGTTGACGATGTCGGCGAACATCACCGACACCTCCGCGAAGCCGTCCGCGATCGTCGATTCGGAATGCTTGAGGCGCTCGGCGATCGGCGCCGGCAGGATGTTGAGCAGCAGCCGCTCGGAGCGCTCCTGCTCCTCCTGCAGCCGGGCGTGCGCCTCCTCGAGCCGGGCGCGCGATGCGTCGCGCTCGGTGAACGCGAAGTGCAGCAGCCAGTAGACGATGGCCGAAGTCGAGGCGAAGTTGAGAGCGAAGAACAGCACGCTCGTCTGCAGCGGAACGCGCGCCTGCGCCCCCGGCACGCCGGCCAGGTAGAAATCGGTGTAGCCGGTCGCCAGCACGAGCACGATGTAGGCGAAGAACCAGGGCAGCGACTCGCGCGGCGAGTACAGCAGCACCGCGCCGACCGGCGCGAGCAGGCCCCACAGGATGATGCCGCTCGCCGAGACGAAATTGCCGATCGACCACTGCACGACGAAGGGCACGAACAGGAACAGCGACAGCTGGGCGATGCGGAAGAAATTGAAGTTGAGCGTCGCCAGGAACACGAGCAGCGTGGCGAGGGAAGTCAGCTGGAAGGCGAACGGCAGCGACGCGGACAGCGACAGCCCGAGCAGCCAGTACAAACCGAGCCAGATCGCCGAGCCCGCGATCATCAGGCCGCAGGCGAACAGCAGCACCTGCTTCTTGAGCTTGAGCTCCTCGGAGTCGGTCGGCTCGATGCCGGCCGTGCGCAGGCGGCGATAGAGGGTTTTCAGCGCGACCATCTGCGTCCTGCCGCTAGTGTCCTGTCCCGTTAATACGTGGCACACATAGTGCTTGGTATCGAGGTATCTTCCCGATGGAGATATCGCGATGCGAATCGGACGCCCCAAGGCGCAACTTGTGATCATAGTCGAGGAGCGAGACCAGCTGATGTCGATGGCACGCTCGCGTAGCATGCCCGCGGCGCTGGTGCTGCGCGCGAAGATCGTGCTGGGCTGTGAGCGCGAGTCGAACAACCGACGTGTCGCCAAGCAGCTTCATACGCATCACGCGACGGTGGGCAAGTGGCGTCGCCGTTTCATCGAGCGACGCATTACAGGACTGCACGATGAATTGCGCCCGGGCAAGCCGCGCTCGATCGAGGACGAGGCGATTGCCGAGCTTCTGAACAAGACGCTTCACGCAACGCCCTCGGACGGTTCGACGCACTGGAGCGTACGCGGGCTTGCGGCCGAGACGGGGATCTCGAAGACGAGCGTGCACCGGCTGCTGCAGACCTTCAGCCTGCAGCCGCACCGCAGCGAGAGTTTCAAACTGTCCAACGACCCGTTTTTCCTGGAGAAGCTGCGCGACGTAGTGGGGCTGTACCTGAGCCCGCCCGAGAACGCGATCGTGCTCTCGGTCGATGAGAAGAGCCAAGTCCAGGCCTTGGAACGCACCCAACCGATGCTGCCGCTGGGCTTTGGCTACGTGGAGGGCCTCACGCATGACTACGAGCGCCATGGCACCACCACCCTGTTTGCCGCGCTTAACGTCCTCGACGGCTCGGTGCTCTCGCAGTGCAAACAGCGCCACCGCCATCAGGAGTTCCTGTCGTTCCTGCGCCACATCGAGCAGGCTGTGCCCAGGAACCTGGAGGTGCATCTGATCTTGGACAACTACGGCACGCACAAGCACCCGCGAGTCAAGGCATGGCTGGCCGCACGGCCGGGCTGGCACGTGCACTTTGTGCCGACGTACTCGTCCTGGCTGAACCTCGTCGAGCGCTTCTTCGCGCTCATTACCGACAAGGCGATCCGGCGCGGCTCGTTTCGCTCCGTGCGAGAGCTGATTGGCAAGATCGATCATTTCGTGTCGAAATACAACCAGTCCTGTCGACCCTTCATCTGGACCGCCACCGCCGATTCCATCCTCGCGAAGCTCCAACGACTTTGCGCACGAATCAGCGGGACGGCACACTAGGCCTTCATGGCAGAACGCCGGCGGCGGTCATGCGCCCGTACAACAGGCCGATGGGGATCCATTCGAACTGGTCGTCGAATTCGCCGCCCGAGGAGCCGGTGGGGGCGGGCGGGTGGCTGATGAACGTCGAGTAGCTTCCGTACGGTGCGAGTTTGAGATTTATTTGCTCGTCCGTATTGCCGCTGGTCATCGCGGCGTAGTCTTTGCCGGTAGAAAACACGATCGCGACCACCGTATTCTGGTTGGTTACTGAGTCGGTTGCAGGGGCCGGCGGCGTACCACAGCTTGAGGCAGTGATGTACCCGTCGTATGGGCCGCCTTGGCATATCACCAAGTCGTTCGGCTGGCACGAAACGCCGTACGTCTTGAGTGTGGGATTCGGGGAAGTTGCAATAAATGGGGAGATCGTCGGAGTTTCGGGCGCCCCCGTCGTGGAGTTAACGCAGCCCGCCACCTTTTGTACCACCGCATACCGAATAGGGTTCCCCCAAGCATCGACCGCGTAGCCGGCGCTGTTGACGGGCTGAAGGCCGAGCGTCACGGCCGGAAGAAAGCCATTGTAAAAGTTGGTGCACGTGCCTCCTGAAACTGACTCCATTCCGTTGCTGCTCGGCGACGCCGGTGGCGGTGCCGACGCCGGGCACGGCAGTCGCCCGTTGGCGATGGCGAAGCCGAGCAGCGCGTCGCGCGCCTGCTTCAGGCGGTTCTGCGTCTCGTCGATGTTGTGCTGGGTGACTTGCGCCGAGAGCGTCAGCATCATCCCGCCGAGGACAAAGCCGATGATAGCGAGCACTAGCGCCATCTCGATGAGCGAGAAGCCGGCGGTGCGCAGACGGGCAGATGGCACGTTCACGGGGCGATCGCAAACGCCCGGTCGTTGAAACTGCTCGTAACCGCCGAGTGCGTCTCGAACACCCAGTTATTCGGGGGGGTCTTGTTTGCGTTTTCAAAGTAGCTCGCGAGCTGGCCCGACGGCCGCCCCGGCGCATTGACACCGGTAAGGAACCGCCCCGCGAACACCAGCAGCGCGTGGATGTTGTTGTTCGGCACGCCGTCAACGTTGATCGTCAAGCAGGGCCTCGAGGCGGGCCCGCCGGTGCACGTTTGGTTGCCGCCCGGAGTGTACCGGCCGGAAACCGCATAGTAGGTGAACTTGTACCACTGGTTGCGGATGAACCAGCCGGTCGTCGCGTTGCTCCAATCAGTGATCGGGTCGTCCGCGGCGTTGATGGTTAGCGTCACGGTCGAATTTCCAAGGGGCGGGGTGCCTTGGTAGACGACCATCGCTTTGCCGTCGGGGCGCAGTGTATTTTCGATCGAGCGAGAGGTGTATCCCGGATCGGAGACATTCGCCAGGATCCCGGGCGGCTGGCGAAATCCCGTGCCGACCGCCGATGCGTACGCCCAAATCGTCAAGGTCGGAGGTGGAGACCCGACTCCCACGACGCTGTACGAAATCGTCGTTGAAGACGGCATAACGCTCAAGCCGCAATTAGCGCCACCTCCGATCGCGCAACTGGGGAAGAAGGATCCGCTTGTTAGCCACCCCACCTCGCTGGACGCGTCCGGGGCAAGCGGCAGCACGCCTTCGTAGTTGTCAATGCTCCCGTCGTTGGGGGGAGGGGGCAGGAGGAGATCACGTTCTGGGGTCGGGTTATTGAAGGGTGCGGCGAACGGATAGAGCGGCCGCGCATTTCCCCAGTACTTACCGGTCGCCGTATCTGTGAAGTACACGTTGTTGATCGCCGGAACGATCTGGGCCTGGATGCGTTGCGCGATCGGACCTTCGATCACCCGCATGACGTCGGCCGCCGTG
This sequence comes from uncultured Pseudomonadota bacterium, assembly GCA_963817785.1. Classification (GTDB taxonomy): domain Bacteria; phylum Pseudomonadota; class Gammaproteobacteria; order Burkholderiales; family SG8-39; genus JAKALD01. The sequence continues at coordinate 446,159 of CAWFPL010000002.1, forward strand.
ACTTGAACCACCTGGTCGTTGAACGCGCCGGCAACGCCGGTGGTGGCGAACCCATCAACGCCGACGGGAGACGCCGCGTTCGGGCACTCAAGATAGTCGCGATAGTCGGGCGGGCTGACCGCGCCTGATTGAGTCCGCGCCGGGCAGTTGCCTGTGGTGGACGCCGGCATCTGAATTGGCGGCCCTGGCGCGACGATCAACCCAACGGCGGCGTTTGACTGATTGTCGACGGAGAGCTGCCCCGAGGTGTTAAAGTTGATCTGCAGAGTTGAGCCGGTTGATTGCAGCGCCCAGCCAGGTGAGACGACATACCACAGTGGTTGCCCGGACGCATCGGTTAACTTGTCAAGACCGAGGGTGCGCCACGGCAGTCGACCAACCGCAGGGGGAGGGCAGGCTGCCGCGGCAACACCGTCATTGACGCTGGGGGGTGGGGTGCAGGATCCCGACGCGCTTTGGCAGGACGAGTATTCGGGACATGGCAAGCGGCCCGGATTCCGCTCGGGATTTGAGCCCGAATCGTCCATTACCTTGTTCGCCACATACCCCAGCAGCGCCGCCTTCGCCTCCCCTAGCACCTTGCCGTTGATTCCCGGATTGGTGGCGGCCGGATTGAGCCAGGAGCTCATCGCCGACACCAGCATCCACGACACCCCGAGCACCACGATCAGCATGAGAATCAGCAGCGCGACGCCGCGCTGCTCCCGGCGTCGCGCCGGCCGTCTGCGCGGGATCACCGCTTGCCCCGAGCCGGCGGCGGGGCCGGCTCGGGCGGGACGCGGTGCGCGCTGATCGTGCCGCCGTCTAGGAGGCCCCGCACCTCGCCGCTGCCGCGGTCGAGGCTCTCTCCGACCTTGAGCTCGAAGCGCTTGTCGCTTTCGCCGACGGTCACGCCGACTTTGCTCGGATCGGAGCCGGGGTACACCTGCGTGCCTTCGGGCTGCGTGCCTTGCGGAATCGCCTCGCCGTTGACCCACACGGTCGACAGGCCGCCGGAGCGCTGTACATAGCCGTCGATGCGCGTGACCGGCGACTCGATGACCGGGGCCGAGGGCTTGTCCGGGAGCCGTGCCTTGCGCCGCGCCTCGAGCGCCGCGCGCTGCTCGGGCGCCAAGAACAGTCGCCCGAGCTCGTCGCCGCTCGCGCGGTACGCCGGGACGAGCAGCGCGCAGGCAAGCAGTGCGAGACCGGCGCGCCTCATGACTTCGCCGCCCGGTCGAGGATGGTGATGAGGTCGATGTCGCAGTCCGCCTGCAGGCGCGGCGCCATGGCCCCCGCGGTGGGCGCCTGGTTGACGCGCGTGATCGAGCAGCTGCGCACCGAGTAGTAGGCGTTGCCGGAGTCGCGCAGGTCGTGGAGGAAGTTGAGCAGGTCGTCCTCGTCGAGCAGCGCGATCTGCGCCTTCATGGTGCTGGAGTAGAAATCGACGCCGGCCGGCTTGCCCGGCACCGACACCAGCAGTCTCTGGCGGTCGACGCGGTAGCGTAGGTCGAGCAGGTCGCGGCTGGTCTTGATGTGGGCCATGGTGTCGGCCCATTCCAGGCGGCGCTCGTCGCCGATGATGTGCAGCTGCTTCAGCCGCTGGTAAACCGCCAGCTTCTCGGTGACCTCGCGTTCCTCCTCGGCGATGCGCGACAGGCGCTCGCTCGCGCGGTTGTGTTCCGCGCGCGCGGCGGCCAGCTCCTGGCCGGCACGCTGCAGCGTGACCTCGGTGTACCAGACCAGCGCGGCGCCTGCGCCGAGCATGGCGGCGAGGGCCAGCACAGGCAGCAGGAGCTTCCTGATCTCGGCGGCGGTGACGTTCATGGCAGCTGGCGCGCCAGGATGATGGTGAAGCGCGGTGCTTCGCCGTTCTCGGACTGGCCGATGTCGCCGGTCAGCGTGCCCTCGGAGCTGATGTCGAAAGGCAGGCGGGTGTGCACGATCCGGTAGCTGGGGTCCGCGCGCAAGGCGGCGGCGAAGCGCTGCACCTCGGCGGTGATCGCGCGGTAATCGGAGCGTTGCGTCGCGTTGACCTGCCCGGAAATGCGCAATACCTGGCTGAACTGGCCGCTCGCGGCGGGCGGCGGCGCGGCTCCCGCGTCCGCAGCCACTGCCGCGCCCACGGCCGCGACCGCGACGGATTTGACGCTGCCGCGCTCGATGCTCCATACCAGGCTGTCGAGCTCGATCTGCGGGAACTGGTCCATGGCCTTCGACAGGTAGACCAGCGCCGCCTCCGGCGAGGCGGAGCGCCGTGCGATCTTGCCGAACTCGACCACGGTCGCCTTCAGGTTTTCCGTGGTCGTCTGGGTCACCGGGAAGGTCGAGGTGACGCGCTCGTAGTGCTGTTCGGCGTCATGCGCGGCCCTTTCCTGGACCGACGTCTGCGTGCGCGCGCCGAGGATATCGAGCCACTTGGCCCCCGCGTACAGCACGCAGGCGGCGAATCCGATCGCGCCGGCAGCCACGATGCCGCGCTGCAGTTGCCAGATAAAGAAGCTGCGCCGTTCCTCCCGGCGCGCAAACTGCTCCTTGGGCGGGCGCCGCAGCGTGAGGTGCAGGTACAGCTGCTCCGCCGCGGTGCCGGCCGGAGCACCCTTCACCCCGACCGCGCGTACCGCCTCTTCCATGCTCACCGAATGGAACGCGAGCCGCGCGTCGGACGCCAGCAGCCGCTCGAAGGCGGGGCGCTGTCCGGGAGGCGCGACGACGATGACCTGGACCGGCGGGCCCTCGCGCGGCAGGGCGCGCAAGGTGCCGAGGTACTGTGCGAGGCGCGCGGTTTCCGAGCGCACGAAGTCGGCGAGCGCTTCCGGCTGCGTGTCGAGCGTGCGCTCGAGGCGCGCGAAGCGCAGCTTGCCGTCGTCCACGAAGCACTGTCGCAGGCCGGCGCGGTTCGCGGTCACGACTAAGCACGGCCCTGGCCGCGCGCCCAGGCGCGCGGCCAGGGCCGGCGCGAGCAGCGGCACCGAGTACACGCCCGCGAGCCGGGCTCCGGCCTCGGACAGCGCGTCGAGCCAGGGCACGAACTGCTGCGCGTTGCTGAAAGACGCGAGCAGCAGCCGCTCGTTGCGCCGCTCGCCGGTCACGTAGCCGAGCGACAGCCCGGCCGCGAGGCGCGTCTCCCGGTAGCGCTGCGCCAGGCGCCGCTGGATCACCGCGTCGCGGTCGCCGCCGCGCAGGTAGGGAATCTGGTCCTCGTGAAAGTCCTCGCCCGCCAGGTCCGCCAGCACCGAGAATAGCGCGCCCCGCCGGCCGCGCAGGTACTCGCGGAACCCGGCCAGGCCGGCGTCGTCGGCGGTGAACTCCGCCTCGAGCGCGAGCGCGCCGCGCGACAAGCTGTAGACGTAGTGGTCGCCGGCGGTGAAGTAGACGACGAGCTTGGCCGACATGTCAGGTGAATTTCATCTTCGAGATCGTGTCGTACACGGGCCCCAGCACCGAGAGCATGACCCAGCCCAGGATGGTGCCCAGCACCAGCGTGAGCGCCGGCTCGATGATCGCCTCCAGCTTGCCGATCCCCTCGCGCACCTCGCGGTTGTAGAAGTAACTGACGTTGAGCAGCGCGGTATCCAGGGCGCCGGTGTTCTCGCCGATCTTGAGCATGCGGATGACCAGCGGCGGGAACAGCCCCGCGTCCTGGAACGCGGCGGTCAGGTTCTTGCCTTCGGCGATCTGTTGCCCGACGGTGCGCAACCCTCCCTCGAGCACCCGGTTGCCGACGATCTCCTCGGAGCTGCGGATCGCGTCGAGCACCGTGATCCCGGAGGCGTACATCATCGCGAAGCTCGAGGCGAAGCGAGACAGGATGATCTTGCGCAGGATCGGGCCGATGAGCGGCAGCGAGATCTTGTAGCGGTCGACGCGGTAGGCGACTGCCGGGTTCCTCTTGATCGCGATCCTGAGGCCGACCACGATCACGACCGGGACGGCGATGAGCGCCCACCAGAAGTGCACGAAGAAACTCGAGACGTGGATCAGGATGCGCGTCTGCAGCGGGATTTTCTGGCCCATGTTGAGAATGAACCCGACCATCTGCGGCACGAGATAGATCATCAGGAAGAAGGTCACTGCGATGACGACGGTGCCGACGAATGCGGGGTACATGATCAGCTTCTTGGTCTGCTGCGCCAGCTCGTCCTCCCACTTGATCGACTCGGTCAGGCTCTTGAGCACTTCCGGCAGGCGGCCGGTCTGCTCGCCCGCGCGTACCAGGCTGACGAACACCTTGCCGAACGCCTCCGGAAATTCCGCCAGCGCCTGGGACAGACTCTTGCCGCCCTGGATCGACTCGAGCATCCCCGAAACCACCTCGCGAAAGCGCGGGTTTTCGACGCTGTCGCGCAGGTCGATCAGCCCCTCGACGAGCGGCACGCCGGCGGTGGCGAGCTGCTCGAGATGGAAGCAGAAATTGATCAGCTCCGGGCGCTTGATCTTGCCGCCCCCAATCAGCCGGCTGCGCTGGCTGGTCGGCGCGCCGGACACCAGGTCGAGGCCCATGCGCGCCAGGCGCTGCTCGAGATCGAACAGGTTGACGGCGTCGGCCCGGCCAAGCACCGCCTTGCCCTGCGCGTCGATCGCCCTGTACGTGTAGAGAGGCATTAGCCCAGTTGCAACGCGCCTTTCCCAACGTAAGGCGGTGCATCGCGGCGTGCAATGCCGCGATGCACCGCGTCGTTGTTCTTCCCTAGCTCATGCGGTCGGTGAGATCGACCACGCGCATCAGCTCGTCCAGGCTGGTGACCCCGCTGCGCACCAGCCGCACGCCGTCTTCGGCGAGCGTCTTGAAGCCCTTGGCGCGCGCCGCGGTCAGGATTTCGCGCGTGGTGGCGCGGCGCGCCACCAGCTCGTCGAGGGCGCTGTCGATCTTGAGTATTTCCAGGATCGCGACGCGGCCGCGGTAGCCCTGGTAATCGCACTGCTCGCAGCCCACCGCGCGGAACACCGCCGCGGGCTCGGTCGGCGTGATGCCGAGCAAGCGCCGCTCGTGGACGTCCGGATCGAAAGACTGCCGGCAGGTGCGGCACAGCTTGCGCACCAAGCGCTGGGCGATGATGCCGATGATGTTGCCGGCCATGACGTCCGGAACGACCCCGATGTCGAGCAGCCGCGGGATGGCGCCTATCGCCGAGTTGGTGTGCAGGGTGGAATAGACCTGGTGGCCGGTCATGGCCGCGCGAAACGCCATTTCCGCGGTGTCGGCGTCGCGCACTTCGCCGACCAGGATGGCGTCCGGATCCTGGCGCATCATGGCGCGGATGCCGTTGGCAAAGTCGAGCTTGGCCGCTTCGGCGACCGAGGTCTGGCGGATCAGGGTCATCGGGTACTCGACCGGATCCTCCAGCGTCATGATGTTGATCGCATCCGAGTTGATGTGGTTCAGGATCGAGTACAGCGTCGTGGTCTTGCCGCTGCCGGTCGGTCCGGTGACCAGGATGATCCCCTCGGGGCGGGCGATCATGCGCTTCAGCAGCTCGAGCTGGGACTCCTCCAGTCCGAGCTTGTCGAGCGGCACGATGCCCTTCTGCCGGTCGAGGATGCGCAGCACGATGTTCTCGCCGTGCGAGGTCGGCAGGCTCGAGACGCGGAAATCGATCACCCGGCCCGAGAGCGTCGCCGAGATGCGCCCGTCCTGTGGCGCGCGCGTTTCGGCGATGTTCATCTTGGCCATGACCTTGAGGCGCACCGCCATCGCCGGCCAGTAGGTCTTGTGCAGGCTGCGGATCTGGCGCAGCACGCCGTCGATGCGGTAGCGGATGCGCAGGAAGTTCTGCTCGGGCTCGAAGTGGATGTCGGAGGCGCCGCGCTCCACCGCGTCGGCCAGCAGCGCCGAGATCAGCCGTACCACCGGCTGGCTGTACTCGTCGCCCTCGGCGAGGGAGGTGTAGTCCAGCTCGCCGGTCTCGATCTCGCGCAGGATGCCGTCGATCGAGAATTCGTGGCCGTAGTAGTGCTCGATCGCGCGCTCGATCTCGGTGTCGCCCGCGAGCCGCAGCTCGATCTCGAAGTCGCCCTTCAGAAACTCGCGCAGCTGGTCGACCGCGACGATGTTGTTGGTGTCGGAAAGCGCGACGATGAATTTCTTCGCCTGCCGGTCGAGCGCGATCGGGAAGATGCGGTAGCGGCGCGCCAGATCGCGCGGCAGCGCCTTCAGCGCCGCAGGGTCGACGATGATGTGCGCCAGATCGACCGACTGCAGCCCCAGCTTTTCGGACAGCGCGTCGCGCAGCGTGGCTTCCGAGACGAAGCCGAGCTGCACCAGCAGCCGCCCGACCGGAAGATGCGACTTCATCTGCTCGAGCAGCGCAATCCTGAGCTGATCCTCGGTCAGGATTCCCTGATCGATCAGGATCTGGCCGATGTGCCGCTTGGCCTGGGGATTGCTGGGCGAGTTCATCAGGCCTTAATCATACCCGGCCGACGTGAAGGCGGGAGCGTGAGAATCTGTCAGTGCGAGAGCTGCAGGGCACGCTCGCGCGCCGCGGCGGCATCGAAGTTGGCGGCACGCTTGCCCGCCAGCGCGAGCGCCCGGCGATAGTATTCCAGCGCGAGTGGGCGCTGTCCGAGGTGATCGAGGCTGACGGCGACGTTGTAGGCGAAATCCGGGTTCTCCGGGTCTGCTGCCAGCGCCCGGAAGTACGCTTGCCGCGCTTCGCCCCAGCGGGCCTGCTGCGCGTACTCATTGCCGAGCGTGAAATACAGCACCTCCGCTTGCGGGTCCGATGCAAGCAGGGTCTTGACGCGGCTTTCCGCAACCAGCGGGTCGATCAGCTGGCCGCGCAGCGCGAACATGCCGGCCTGGGCGTCGGGATCGCGCGGATCGGTCTGCAGAAGCCGCTGGTAGTAGGCCTCGGCGAGCTCGTAGTGGTGCGCTTGCATCTCCACTGCGGCCAGACCGAGCAGCGCGTCGCGGTTCATCGGCTCCTCGCGCAGCGCCTGCCGATAATCGGCACGCGCAGCCGTGAAGTCACCCGCCTGGTAGGCCTGGTATCCGGAAGCGACCTGCGGATTGACCTTCGGCTCGGGGCGCCGCGCCTGCGCGCGGATCGGCCCCGTGGAAGCCTCCGTCGCGCGGGGAGCGGGCGGTGCAGCGCGCGGCTCCCGTGCGCCACGGGGTTCCTCGGCGTTCGCGCCCGTATGCGACGGCGCGGCAGCCGGCTCGCGAGCAGGGGCCGGTGCCTGCGGGCCCGACGCGGTCGCAGTCGGCGTGGCGACGGCCGGCTCTCCGCCCGCCGGCGGCAGCCCGGGGATCGCGACTGGGGGCGCGGGCTGTGCGCTCGCCACCATTGGCGCGGGCCCAGCAGAAACCCGCGGCGCCGCCGCGACCGCCTGCTCGCCAGTGAGTGGCGGGGGGTTCTTATTCACCAGGGCCGGCGCGGGCCGCAACTGGATCCAGAAGTAGATGACCACACCGACCGCGAACGCCCCCAGCACGCCCATCGTGATGTAGAACGGCATGCGGGGACTGGGCTCCTTGAACTTCGCCTCGAACACCCGCTTCGCGGCGGCGCGATCGGCAGCCTGCACTTCCGCGGCCGCGGGTGCGCTCGAGCGCTGCGGCGGGGGCGGAGGCTCGGTCTTTTCCAGCTCGAGCGCGAGCGCGGGCGCTTTCGGCTTGGGTGGCTCGCCCGCGGAGATGTCTTCGTCCCGGATCTCGAGCGATTGCGAGATGTCCGGAAGCTCGTCGCGCGTGCGCACGTGCTTGGTCTCCTCCGCTCTTCCGACTTGCTCGGGCGGCTCGCCGGCACGCTCCCCTTGAGCCCGGCGCTGGGCTTCCTCCTTCGCCTTCTCGGCTTTCTTCAGCGCGTCGAGCAGGAGGCTCATGTCATCGGGTCGACGGCTGGCCCGCGCCCAGGCCCGGCGCGTCCTGGGTCATGGCCGGATTGGGGCGGCTCAGGTAGTCGGGGCCAGGGAGCAGGCGGCGATAGGAGGCGAAATCCGCGTCGGTGCTGGGATTGCGAATCACCGTAGCGCGCAGGAAGATCACCAGCTCGGTCTTGGTGTTGCTCTGGTTGCGCTGGTTGAACAGCGAGCCGATCAGCGGCACGCTGCTCAAACCCGGGACCGTATCCTGCGTGTCGGAGATCTGGTCTTCCATCAGGCCGCCGAGCACCGCGATCTGCCCGCTTTCCACGCGCAGCACCGATTCCATCTCGCGCGTCTGAATCACGGGGATCAGGCTGGTCACGTTGTTCTGCGCCAGGGACGGATTCGGGTCCGAGACGTCCCCGATCTTGCGCGAGATCGTCGGCCGCAGGCTGAGCAGCACGCTATCCGTCGCACTGATCTGCGGCACCACGCTCATGATGAAGCCCACCGGCACCGTCTGCGGCGTGGTCGTGAATGTGGTCAGGGCGCTGGTCTGATTGGTGGTGGTGTTTGCCTGGATGGTGAAGTAGACCAGGTTATTGACCACCTTGAGCAGCGCGGTCTGGTTGTTGATGACGCTGATCTTGGGGCTCGACAGCACGCGCACCGTGCCGAACGATTCGAGCAGCTTGATGGCGGCGGTGAAGTTGTAGTTGCCGAGCGCGTAGCCCACCACGAACGCGTTGGTGTTGACCCCGGCAGGTGTATTCGCCGAGGACTGCTGGAACTGGAATCCAGACGAACCGGTGCGCAGCTTCGACCAGTCGATACCGCGCTGGTACTGATTGTCGAGCTGCACCTCGGCGACGGTGGCTTCGATCAGGACCTCGCGCCGGGCGCTGGCGAGCACTTGATCGAGGAACTGCTGGATGCGCGCCTGCTGGCGCGCGGTGGCGCGCACCGCCAACACGCCCGCTTCGGGATTCGCGATGACCGATCCCGACTCCGGTGCGCTGGGCTGCGCCGTCGCGGGTGGCCGCGCCGGGGGCGTCGCGGGAGCGCTCTGGCCCGCCGCGGGGCCCGCTGCGCCGGCCGCCGCGGCGGAGGACACGGCCGGCGCCTGGACCGCGACGGGGGCGGCCGGCTGTGTCTCCTGCAGTATTGCGTTGACGTTGGCGACCAAGGTGCCCCAGAACTTGTTGTCTGACACTGAATTGATCGTGGACGTCGAATTGCTCGATCCGGACGAGCCCCCCCCGCCGGCGGTGCCGGTTCCGCTATTGATCACCTGCGTGGACAGGCTGTTCACGCTCTTCGCGTCGCGGCTGAGGTTGACGTAGTCGACGTGATAGATGTGCAGGTAGGGCGTGTCGCGCATCACCACCAGGTCCGAGCCCCTGAGCCGGTAGCGCATGTCGACCTGGTCTGCGATTCGATCGAGAAGCTGCGGCAGCGTCTGATTGATCGCGTTCATGGTGACGCTGCCGGTGACGTCCGAGTTGATGTCGACGTTCAGCTTGGCGTTGCGCGCCAGCGCGAACAGCAGGTCCTGCGCGCGCACGTTGCTCACCACCACGCTGTAGGTTTCGGGCGGCGCGGCCGGAGTCGGTTTGGGCAGCACGGGGGCAAGCTGCACGGGCGGCGGGATGACGCCCCGTTCGGTCGGAGTGGTCTCGGCGGTGATGTGCGTGGGCGAGGGCTTCACCGGCGTCAGCCCGCAGCCGGCGAGGCCGAGCGCCACCGCCAGCGCGACAGTTGTTCTTGTAAGGCCGATCAAACGCACGTACTCCTCCACGTTTCTAGGATATCACGCCGCGAACTCCTGCAAGATCCGCTAAGCGCCTGTCGCGGAGGCACTTTCGGCCTTTCTGAACTACATCTGGTGGCGCAATTCGGCAAGGCTCTGCGGGACGCTCCGGAATGCCCTCTGGTACTTCGGCGGCAGATGCCTGGCGGCCCGCGCGGCGGCCTCGCGCCCGGAGTAGGTGCCGTAGAGCACGCGCAGGCGGTAACTGCCTGCGCGTGCCACGGGAATCACGTACAACTCCGATAGCGGCACGAGATCGCGCGCGCGCATCAGAAAGCGTTCCATGCGCGCCGGGTCGGCGTTGTCGGTGGCGAACAGCTCCAGGCTGTAGCTCGTTCCGGGCTCGCTCGCGAGCAGCGCGGCGGCGGCCGCGATCCGCTCGCGCAGCAGCGGATGCGGTCCGATTGCGTAACGCGCCATGCGCTGAACCTGCGCCCGGCTAGGCAGCCTAGGCGCCGGCTTCGGCGCGGGCGGTAGGCTTTGCGTCGCGGCGGTTGCCTGCGCGTCGCTGCCGGTCTGCGCGCGGACCCCGGCGGCCGAAGCGTTTGCAGAGACGGGAGCGGCCGCGATCGCCGCAGCGGCCGGCGCCGCACGAACCGCGGGGGCTGCGGCGCTCGTCGGGCGCGAGGCGGCGCCGGCAGGAGGCTCGGTCCGTGTCGGCGCCATCGGCGGATTGCCGGCCGAGGCCGCATGCGGGCCTTGCGCGCTCGCGGATCCGCGCTCGCTCAGCCCCCAGTACGCGGCGGCCCCGAGCGCGGCACCGGCGAGCAGTGCGGCAGCGATATAGGCGGCGGGCCGGCGCTGCTTGGCGAGCGCGGAGAATTCGGAGTCCGCGACGGCCTTGCGCACCTGCCTGACCGTCACCGCGTGCGTGTCCTCGCTGAACGCGGCGAGCAGGGACTTGTCCGCGAGGATGTTGACGCGGCGCGTCAAGCCGCTGGAGGCGCGAGCGATCGCAGCGACCGCCCGCGGCGCGAACACATCGGGCCCGCGGTAGCCCGCCGCACGCATGCGGAACGACAGGTACCTGCCGACTTCCTGCGCATCGAGCGGCCGCATGCGGAAGCTGTGGGTGATGCGGTCCTTAAGCTGCCGCATGGAAAGCGCGGCGAGCGCGTCGTCCAGCTCGGGTTGCCCGAACAGCACGATCTGCAGCAGCTTGTGTCGGCTCGTCTCGAGGTTCGACAGCAGCCTCACCTGCTCCAGGGTCTCGGTCGGCATCGCGTGCGCTTCGTCGATAAGGATCACCACGCGGCGGCCCTCGGCATAGAGCCGGATCAGCTGCTCCTGCAGCTCGCGCAGCGCGACCGTGAAGCGGCTGCCGGCGAGCTCGAGCTTCAGCTCCTGGGCGATGGTGTGCAGAATCTCGTCGCGCGACAGCGATGGATCGGCGAGATAGACGGTCTCCACTTCGGGCGGCAGGCGCTCCATCAGGACGCGGCACAGCATGGTCTTGCCGCTGCCGACCTCGCCGCTGACCTTGACGATGCCCTCTTCGTGCAGCACCGCGTAGGTGAGCGCCTCGAGGGTCGCGCCGCGCTCCGCCCCATCGAAGAAGAAGTCGGTGTGCGGCGTGATCCGGAACGGTGCCTCGTCCAGCCCGAAGTGTTCGCGGTACATGGGCGTGCCGTGACTGCTACTTCTGGTCCGCAGAGGACTGCATGCGGCTGTACAGCGTGGTGCGGTTGATGCCCAGCAGTTTCGCGGCCTGGCTCACGTTGCCGCGCGTCAAGCGCAGCGCGGCCTGGATGTAGCCGCGCTCCCATGCCTTGAGCGTCTCGTCCAGGCTGAAGGCACGGTCGTTCTCCAGGTGCTTGAGTGCCTGCTCGACGATGTCGCCGCCATCGGCCGACAGGGCGGCGCTCGCCTCGGTCGCGGACTCGAGGTCCAGCTCGGGCTCGAGCTCGGCCACCCCGAGCCGCTGCCCGGCATATTTGGTGCCGAGCCGGATGACGATGTTGCGCAACTCGCGGACATTGCCGGGAAACGGATACGCGAGCCAGCGCGCCTCGGCGGCGGAATCGAGCGAGAACGGCTGCACGCCCGACTGCTCGGCGTAGAACTTCCTGAAATGCTCGAGCAGCAGCACCTTGTCGCGGCCCATCTCGCGCAGCGAGGGCACTACCAGCGTGAACACCGACAGCCGGTGGTACAGGTCGGCCCGGAAGGCGCCCTGCTTGAGCTCGTGGCGCAGATCCCGGTTGGTGGCCGCGATCACGCGCGCCGTCGAGACCCGGCTCTGGGTTTCGCCAACGCGCTGGTATTCGCCGTTTTCGAGCACGCGCAGCAGCTTGGCCTGCATCTCGAGCGGCAGCTCGCCGATCTCGTCGAGGAACAGCGTGCCGTCCTGCGCGTCTTCGAAATATCCCGACTTGTTGGAGGTCGCCCCGGTGAACGCGCCCTTCACGTAGCCGAACAGGGTCGGCTCGACCAGGTTGGGCGAGATCGCCGCGCAGTTGAGCGCCAGATACGGCCTGCGCGAACGCAGCGACAGGTGGTGCAGGCTCAGCGCCACGAGCTCCTTGCCGCTGCCCGACTCTCCCTCGATCAGCACGGGGAAGGGCGAATCGGCGAACTGCGCAAGCTGACTCCTGAGCTTCACCAGCGGCGGGCTCTCGCCGATCAGGGTGTCGGCCTCGCCCTGCCGGCCGCTCACCTCGGCGGCGCGGACTTCGAGCGCGCGCCGCAGAATGCGCTTGAGCGTTGCGGGGTCGCAGGGCTTGGCGATGAACTCGGCCGCGCCGAGCGCCCTGGCGTGGCGCGCGTGCGCGGCGTCGTTCTGGCCCGAGAGCACGAAGATCTTCATGCTCGGCGAATGCGCCAGCAGGTCGGCGATCAGCTGAAAGCCCTCTTCGGGGGAGTGCGGCGTCGGCGGCAGCCCGAGATCGACCAGCGCCAGTTGCGGGGCCTGCGGCAGCTGGCGTAGCAGCTCGATCGCGTGCGGCCGCGATTCGCAGGCGAAGACCTGGAAGTCTGCATCGAGCGCGAACGCGAGCGTGTCCGTGATCAGCGCGTCGTCGTCGACGACCAGCAGCGAGGGTTTGCCCTCAGCCAGGTGTTGCGGGTCGGTCGCCATCGCCCTTAATGCATCGGATGAACGCGCGCTCGAGGCGGGTCTCCCCGGTGCGCTCGCACAGGTCCGAGGGTGTGCCCAGAAATCTGATTCCTCCCCGGTGCAGCACCGCGATCGAGGAGCACAGCTCCTCGACGTCGGCCAGGACATGCGAGGTGAAGAACAGGGTGCGCCCGGCGGCGGCGAGGCGCCCGAGCACCGATTTCACCGCAACCCGGCTCGCCGGGTCAAGGTCGCTCATGGGTTCGTCGAGCACGTACAGGTCGCGCGACACCAGGAAGCATCCGACGAGCCCGAGTTTCTGCGTCATGCCCTTGGACAGCTGCCTCACCGGCCGCTCCAGCACGCCGGGGTCGAGCTCGAGCTCGGCGAGCAGCGCTTCCGCCGGGGCGCGCGTGAAGCGCGCGCCGGCGAGCGCGAGGGTGAGCTCGAGAAACTCGCGGCAGCGCAGAAAGTGCGGGGGCAGGAAGCGCTCCGGCACGTAGCCCAGCCGCAGCCGCGACGCGGGCAGGCGGCTGGGAGTGCCGAATATCTCGATCCGGCCGGCGTCGCTCGCGCACAGGTCCAGCATGCATTTGATCAGGGTGGTCTTGCCGGCGCCGTTGACGCCGACCAGGCCGAACGCGGCCCCCGCGGCCACCTCGAGCTCGAGCGCGTCGAGCACCGGCTGGGCACCGTAGCGCTTGCTCAGGCCGGCGATGCGCAGCGCCGCGGTGTTTGAAACGGCGGCTGCGGTCGTGGCGCGGGGCTCGGCAAGCATGGCCCACACTATAGGCGAAAGCGGGTCTTTCCGGCGCAGGCGGGCGCCGCCGTTTCCGGGAGCGTACCGGCGTCGAGTAAAATCAGCGCTTTTGGGGCATCCCTTTCTCTGGTGGCCGATCCTTACATCGTCGAGATCGACAGCGTCTCCTTCGGCTACGAGGAGTCGCACCCCGTGCTGCACGGCGTCAGCCTGAAGATTCGTCGCGGTCAGGTGATCGGCATCATGGGCCAGTCGGGCTGCGGCAAGACCACGCTGCTGCGCATCATCGGCGGGGCCCTCCGGGCGAGCGGGGGCACTGCGCGCGTGCTCGGCAAGGTCATGAACGAGCTGGATGACGACGCGCTGTACGAACTGAGGCGCAAGATGGGCATGCTGTTCCAGTTCGGCGCGCTGTTTACCGACATGTCGGTGTATGACAACGTGGCGTTCCAGATGCGCGAGCATACCGACCTCTCCGAGGAGCTGATCCGCGACCTCGTGCTGCTCAAGCTGAACGCGGTCGGCCTGCGCGGCGCGGCGGAGCTCATGCCCTCGGAGCTCTCCGGCGGCATGGCGCGGCGCGTGGCGCTGGCGCGCGCGACCGCGCTCGACCCGCAGCTCATGATGTACGACGAGCCGTTCGCGGGGCTCGACCCGATCTCGCTCGGAGTGATCGCGCGTCTCATCCGCGAGCTCAACGACTCGCTCGGGGCGACCTCGATCATCGTCAGCCACGACATCCAGGAATGCCTGGACATCGTCGACCATATGTACTTCGTGTCGGCCGGGCGCATCGTGGCCGAAGGGACCGCCGCCGAGGTGCGCAGCTCGGGCGAGCCGTTCGTCGACCAGTTCGTGCATGGCAAGCCGGACGGTCCGATCCCGTTTCACTACCCGGCGTCGGGCTACGCGGCCGAGCTGGATCTCGGCGCGGCGCCGGCCTGACCCGATGCTCGCGAATATCCGCCGTCTGCTGGAGCGCCTCGGCCACGCCGCGACCGCGAAGGTGTGGCGGCTCGGCTTCGCCAGCCGCTTCTTCTTCCACATGGTGCTGCATTCCGGCACCGCGCTGCGCCGCTTCGGGCTCACCATCCGCGAGATCTACTTCACGGGGGTGCTGTCGCTCATCATCATCCTGGTCTCGGGCCTGTTCGTCGGCATGGTGCTCGGCCTCCAGGGCTACGACACGCTGCAGCGCTACGGCTCGTCGTCGGCGCTCGGCGTGCTGGTGGCGCTGTCGCTGGTGCGCGAGCTGGGCCCGGTCGTCGCCGGCCTGCTGTTCGCCAGCCGGGCGGGCTCGGCGATCACGGCCGAGATCGGGCTGATGAAGGCCACCGAGCAGCTCTCGGCGATGGAAATGATGGCGGTCGATCCGATCGCCCGCGTGGTCGCGCCGCGATTCTGGGCGGGCGTGATCTCGATGCCGCTGCTCGCGGCGCTGTTCTCGGCGATGGGAATTTTCGGCGGCTACCTGGTCGGCGTCCAGCTGATCGGGGTCGACGCCGGCTCGTTCTGGTCGCAGATGCAGGCGGCCGTTGACGTGCGCGAGGACATCCTGAACGGTGTGATCAAGAGCGTCGTGTTCGGCATCGCGGTGAGCTGGATCGCGGTCTTCGAGGGCTACGACGCGCCGCCGACCGCCGAAGGCGTGTCCGGCGCCACGACGCGCACGGTAGTCACGTCGTCGCTCGCCATCCTGGCGCTGGACTTCATGCTCACCGCGCTCATGTTTACCGGAGGAAACGGAAGATGAACCGCACCACGCTCGATCTCTGGGTCGGCGCCTTCGTCGCCGCGGGCTTTGGCGCGCTGCTTTTTCTGGCGCTCAAAGTCGGCAATCTGGCCTCCTTCACCACCGGCCAGACGTATGCGGTGACCGCGGAGTTTGCTAACATTGGCGGCCTCAAGGTGCGGGCGCCGGTCAAAAGCGCGGGTGTCGTGGTGGGACGGGTCGCGGAGATCGAGTTCGACAACCAGAGCTACGAGGCGAAGGTCACCCTGAACCTCGAGTCGCGTTACCGCTTTCCGCGTGATACCTCGGCGAAAATCCTGACCTCGGGCCTGCTCGGCGAGCAGTACATCGGCCTGGAGGCCGGAGGCGACCCGAAAATGCTCGCGAACGGCGATCAACTGCGCCTGACGCAGTCGGCGGTGGTGCTCGAGAATCTGATCAGCCAGTTTCTGTTCAACAAGGCCGCGGAAGGCAAGGGAAACAGCAAGTGACGCGCGCACCAGCACGATCCGGTGGGCCGGGATGCGCGCGCGGGGTGCTGCTGGCGATCGTGCTGGTGGCGCTTGGCGGGTGTGCGACGAGCGGGGGCGACGCTGGGGACCCGCTGGAGGGGTTCAACCGGTCGATGTTCGCCTTCAACGACAAGTTCGACCAGGCGATCGGCAAGCCGGTGGCCACGGCGTACCAGGACGTGGTGCCCTCGCCGGCGCGGGGCTGGGTGCGCAATTTCTTCGCCAACGTGGGTGACCTGTTCATCGGGGTGAACAACCTGCTGGAGGGCCGGCCGATGGATGCGGTGACGGACTGGGCGCGCTTTGCGTTCAACACGACGCTGGGCATCTTCGGCATCAACGACGTGGCGAGCCAGATGGGGCTGGAGAAGCACCACGGCGACTTTGGCCTGACCTTCGGCACCTGGGGTGCGGGCCCGGGGCCGTACATCGTCTGGCCGCTGGTGGGCTCGAGCGACGTGCGCGACAGCGTGGGCAGCGTGTTCGACTGGCATTTCGATCCGGTGAGCAAGCACAAGCCGGTGGCGCCGCGCGACGCCATGATCGTGTTGCGCGCCACCAGCGAGCGGGCCGACCTGTTGGGGGCGAGCCGGCTGCTCGAGGAAGCGGCGCTGGACAAGTACTCGTTTGAGCGCGACGCGTATCTGCAGCGCCGGCGCAGCCTGATCTACCAGGGCAATCCTCCGCGCGAGCGGCCGCCCTCGCAGGCCCCTGAGGCCGAGCCGCACGCGGCCGCCAGCCCGGCGGGCGCGTCGGCGGTCAGCGCGGCGGTCTACGAGCCGCGGGTGCCCGCGCACTACCGGGCGGTGCTGGCGACGGAGCACGGAGGCTGAAGGTGCGGCACGCGGTGAAGGGATTGGCGCTCCTGCTGGCCTGGGCGACGCTGCTCGTGTTCGCCACAGGGACGGCCGCTGCCCCGATGACCCCGCCCGACGTACTGGTCAAGAACGTGACCCTGGACGTGGTGGGCATCGTCGCCAAGGACAAGGACATCCAGGCCGGCAACACGCAAAAGGTCATCGACCTGGTCGAGCAGAGGGTGCTGCCGCACTTCAACTTCACCGACATGACCGCCCTGGCGCTGGGTATGAACTGGCCCAAGGCGAGCGCGGACCAGAAACAGCGCCTCACGGCCGAGTTTCGCACGCTGCTGGTGCGCACCTACGCCAGCGCGCTGGCCAACTACCGCGACCAGAGGTTCGAGTTTCTGCCGCTGCACGCCAGTGCGACGGATACCGACGTCACGGTCCGGGTGAGGGTGCTGCAGTCCGGGGCGCAGCCGGTGAGCATCGACTACACCATGGAGAAGATGCCGGGGGGCTGGCAGGTCTACGACGTGGTGGTGGGGGGCGTGAGCCTGGTGTCGAACTACCGCACCGAGTTCAGTAACGAGGTGCGCGAGCACGGCATCGACGGATTGATCGCGAGCCTGCACGCCAAGAACGAGAAGCTGATGCGCCGAGCCTCCTCCGGCGCCGAAAAAAAGTGATCCGGCGCGACGGCGAGCGTATCTGCGTCGACGGGCCGGTCACGCTCGCCAACGTCACGCGCGTGCTGCAGGAGGGCTCCGCCGAGCTGCGCGCGGGCGCGCGGGTGATCGACTTCGCCGAGGTCACGGAGCTCGATTCCTCGCTGCTCGCGGCGCTGCTTGCCTGGCTGCGCGAGGCGCGGCAGCGGAAAGCGGAACTGGTCTTCGCCCATCTTCCCGAGGGGCTCACCACCATCGCGCGGCTGTACGGCGTGTCCGATCTGCTCCCGCAAGACCCGGCGAGCCACTGATCCGGCGTTTCTCCGCGCGCGCGGCCGGCTACCGGTGCACGCTACGCATTCATGACTGCAGCGATCGACGTCCACGAGGTGCATAAGCGCTATGGCGGCGTGCGGGCGCTTGCCGGCGTGAGCCTGTCCATTGCGCAGGGCGAGTTCTTCGGCCTGCTGGGGCCGAATGGGGCCGGCAAGACCACCCTGATCAGCGTCATCGCGGGGCTGGCGCGTGCCGACGCTGGGCAGGTCCGCGTCCTGGGCGCGGACGTCATCGGCGAGTATCGGCGCGCCCGGAGCATGCTCGGCGTGGTGCCGCAGGAGCTGGTGTTCGATCCCTTTTTCACCGTGCGCGAGACCTTGCGCATCCAGTCCGGCTACTTCGGCCTGCGGCGCAACGACGCGTGGATCGACGAGATCCTGCATCACCTCGACCTGCAGGCGAAGGCCGAGGTCAACATGCGCGCCCTGTCCGGCGGCATGAAGCGGCGCGTGCTGGTCGCCCAGGCGCTGGTCCACAAGCCGCCGGTAATCGTCCTGGACGAGCCGACCGCCGGCGTCGACGTGGAGATGCGCCAGGGGCTGTGGCAGTTCGTGCGCCGCCTGAACCGCGACGGGCATACGATCGTGCTCACCACCCATTACCTGGAGGAGGCGCAGCAGCTGTGCAGCCGCCTGGCCATGATGAAGGCGGGCCGCGTCGTGGCGCTCGACTCCACGCACAACCTGCTGCAGAAGTTTTCCGGGCTCGAGCTCAAGCTGCGCCTGGACCGCGATGCGCCGCCCGAGGATCTGGCGGGCCGGGTGCTGGGGCAGGACGGCGATTGCCTGACCCTGCGGCTGCGCGAATATGCCGAGCTCGAGGACGTGCTCATGCGCCTGCGCCGGGCAGGGGTGACGGTCCGCGAGCTCGAGCTGCAGCCGCCGGATCTGGAGGAAGTGTTCATGCGCGTGATGGGGCGCAACTGATGACCGGCTTCGTGACACTGCTGCAGAAGGAGCTGCTGCGCTTCTGGAAGGTGAGCTTCCAGACCGTGGCGGCCCCGATCGTCACCTCGATGCTCTACCTGCTGATTTTCTCGCACGCGCTCGCCACGCACGTACACGTGCGCGGCGGCGTGCGCTACACGGCGTTCCTGGTGCCGGGACTGGTGATGATGAGCATGCTGCAGAACGCGTTCGCCAACAGCTCGTCGAGCCTGATCCAGTCCAAGATCACCGGCAGCATCGTGTTCATCCTGTTCTCGCCGCTTTCGTACTTCGAGCTGTTCTGCGCCTACGTGCTCGCCTCGATGGCGCGCGGCCTGGTGGTCGGGCTCGGCGTGCTCGCCGCGGCCGCCTGGTTCGTGGACCTGCCGCTGCGCGCTCCGTTTTGGGCGCTCGCGTTCGCATTGCTCGGCAGTGCGATTCTGGCGACGCTCGGTCTGGTCGCGGGCATCTGGGCGGACAAGTTCGACCAGCTGGCGGGCTTCCAGAATTTCCTCATCATGCCCCTCACGTTCCTCTCCGGCGTGTTCTACTCGATCCATTCGCTGCCGGCGTTCTGGGCGTCGCTGTCGCACCTGAACCCGTTTTTCTACATGATCGACGGCTTCCGCTACGGGTTCTTCGGGGCCTCGGACGCGCCGCCGCTGGTCAGCCTTGCGGTGGTGGGAGGGAGCCTGGTCGTGCTTTGCGCGCTGACTCTTGGGCTGCTCAGGACTGGATACAAGTTGCGCTATTGAGATAGGGTGCCGACATGGTGGAAGCGGAAAGCGTGAAACGGGGCATCGAAGCCGGGCTCGCGTGCGAGCACGTCGAGGTGATCGGTGACGGGCAGCATTTCCAGGCGCTGGTGGTGTCGCGTGAATTCGAGGGCCTCAACCGGGTGCGGCGCCATCAGCGCGTCTACGCGGCCCTCGGCGAGCGCATGCGCGAGGAGATTCATGCCCTGTCGATGCGCACGCTGACGCCCGAACAGTGGCACGCCGGTGGATAAGCTGCGCATCAACGGCGGCGTGCCGCTCGAGGGAGACGTCGCAATTTCCGGCGCGAAGAACGCAGCGCTGCCGATCATGGCGGCGACCCTGCTTGCGCCAGGCGTGCACCGGCTGCGCAACGTGCCGCGACTGCGCGACACGCAAACCTTCGCTCGCGTGCTCGAGTTGCTCGGCGCCAAGGTGGCGTTCGACGGCAACCTGCTCACGATCGACACGCATGCGGTCAAATCGGTGGAGGCGCCCTACGAGCTGGTGAAGACCATGCGCGCCAGCATCTACGTGCTCGGGCCGCTGCTCGCGCGCTTCGGCCAGGCCCGGGTGTCGCTGCCCGGGGGTTGCGCCTGGGGGCCGAGGCCGGTCAATTTGCACCTGGCGGGGCTGCAGGCGATGGGCGCGAAGCTCGATATCGAGCACGGCTACATCGTGGGCCGCGACGTCAGGCTAAGGGGCGCGACGGTGAGCTTCGACGTGGTTTCGGTCGGCGCTACGGCGCAGCTCATGATGGCCGCGGTTCTCGCGCAAGGCACGACCGCGCTGGAGAACGTGGCCATCGAGCCCGACGTGACCGCGCTGGGCGAGGCGCTGGTGGCGTGCGGTGCGCGCATCGAGGGGTTGGGTTCGCGACGCCTGACGATCCACGGCGTGAGCGCCTTGCGCCCGATCGACGCGACGATCATTCCCGACCGCATCGAGGCGGCGACGTTTGCGGCGGCGGCAGCGATGACCGGCGGCCGCATCCGGCTGCTCGGCGTCGTGCCGGAGCATTTCGAGGCCGCGCTGCACAAGCTGGAAGAAGCCGGCTGCGCGGTCGAGCGCGGCGTGGATACGGTCGCCGTCTCCGGCCCACCGCGTCCGAGCGCGGTCAACGTCGTGACGCAGCCGTTTCCGGGATTCCCTACCGACATGCAGGCGCAGATGATCGCAGTCTGCGCAATCGCCGAAGGCACGAGTGTGGTCGAAGACACGATCTACCAGGACCGCTTTACCCATGTGCCGGAGCTGGCGCGCATGGGGGCGCGCATCGAGCTGAAGGGCAACGTCGCGGTGGTAAGCGGCGTGGGGCACCTCTCGGGAGCGCAAGTGATGGCCACCGATCTGCGCGCCTCGGCGAGCCTGGTGATCGCGGCGCTCGCCGCCGAGGGCGAGACCCTGATCGACCGGATCTATCACTTGGACCGCGGCTACGAGGCCCTGGAGCGCAAGCTCTCGGCACTGGGCGCGCGCGTGGCGCGGGTGCGCTGAGGCGCGCGGGCGGCGACCGGCGTTGCGGTAAAATGCAGTCGCATCCGGCCTGAGCACGCGGCGCCCGGCCCACCGGGCGCCGCGCCATTCCCCCAGGGGCATTTTCGTTTCGGCACCGAGCATGGACGTCATCGGCATCGCGCTGTCAAAGGGACGGATCCTCGAGGAGACCGCGCCCCTGCTCGCGCGCGTCGGCATCCGCCCGAAGGACGACCCGGAGCGCACGCGCAAGCTGGTGGTGGAGACCGAACGGCCCGGCGTGCGGCTGATCATCGTGCGCGCCTCCGACGCGCCGACCTACGTGCAGTACGGCGCCGCCGACCTCGGCATCGCCGGCAAGGACGTGCTGCGCGAGCACGGCGGAGCGGGTCTGTACCAGCCGCTCGATCTCGGCATCGCTGTCTGCCGGATGATGGTGGCGGTGCGCGAGGACTTCGACTACGAGGCGGCAGTGCGCCAGGGCGCGCGGCTGCGCATCGCGACCAAGTACGTGCAGATCACCCGCGAGCACTTTGCCGCCAAGGGGGTGCACGTCGACCCGATCCGCCTGTATGGCTCGATGGAGCTGGCGCCGATCGTCGGGCTGGCGGACGCGATCGTGGATCTGGTGTCCAGCGGCAACACGCTGCGCGCGAATCACCTGGTGCCGGTGGAGGAGATCATGCCGGTCTCGGCGCGGCTGATCGTCAACCAGGCGGCGCTCAAGTTGAAGCGCGCGCGGCTGCAGCCGCTGATCGAGGCCTTCGCCGACGCCTCGAGGCGCACGCGATGAAGCTGCGTCGTCTCACTACCCGGTCGCCGGGCTTCGACGCCGAGCTGCAGGCGCTGACGCGCTACGAGGCGGCGCAGGACGAGGCCGTCGAATCCGCGGTGCGCGCGATCATCGCCCAGGTGCGGCGCCGCGGCGACGCGGCGCTGCTCGAGTTCACGCGCCAGTTCGACGGCGTGACGGCGGGCTCCGTGACCGAGCTGGAGATCCCGAAGCGCGATCTCGACGCGGCGCTCGCGGCGCTCGACGCGCAGCAGGCGGGCGCTCTGCGCGAGGCGGCTGCGCGCGTGCGCCGCTACCACGAGCGGCAGTTGTCTCAGTCCTGGCAGTACGAGGAGCCCGACGGCAGCGTACTCGGCCAGCGGGTGACGCCGCTCGAGCGCGCGGGGCTGTACGTGCCGGGCGGCAAGGCGGCCTACCCGTCCTCGGTGCTGATGAATGCGATCCCGGCCAAGGTCGCGGGCGTCGCGGAGCTGGTCATGGTGACTCCCACCCCGGGCGGCAGCCGCAATCCGCTGGTGCTTGCGGCGGCGGCGCTCGCGGGCGTGGACCGGGTGATCACGATCGGCGGCGCGCAGGCCGTGGCCGCTCTCGCCTACGGCACCGAGTCGGTGCCGTGCGTGGACAAGATCGTCGGACCCGGCAACGTCTACGTCGCTGCCGCGAAACGCCAGGTGTTCGGCCAGGTCGGCATCGACATGATCGCCGGGCCTTCCGAGATCCTGGTGATCGGCGACGGCAGCACGCCCGCCGACTGGGTGGCGATGGACCTGTTCTCGCAGGCCGAGCACGACGAGGCGGCGCAGGCGATTCTCGTGTCGCCGGACTCAGCCTACCTGGACGCGGTGCAGGCGAGCGTCGCGCGCCAGCTGCCTGACATGCCGCGGCGGGAGGTGATCAGCGCCTCGCTCGCGGCGCGCGGCGCGCTGATCGAGACGCGCGACCTCGAGGAGGCCTGCGAGATCGCCAACCGTGTGGCGCCCGAGCATCTGGAGCTCTCGGTGGCCGAGCCGCAGGCCTGGCTCGGGCGGCTGCGCCACGCCGGGGCGATCTTTCTCGGACGCTGGAGCTCCGAGGCGCTGGGGGATTACTGCGCCGGGCCGAACCACGTGCTGCCGACTTCGGGCACCGCGCGCTTTTCCTCGCCGCTCGGCGTGTACGACTTCCAGAAGCGCTCGAGCCTGATCGGCATCTCGCGCGACGGCGCCGCCAGACTCGGCCGCGTCGCGTCCGTGCTCGCGCGGGGCGAGGGTCTGCAGGCGCACGCGCGCTCGGCCGAGTACCGCATCTCCGAGAAGTGACCGGCATGCCGCTGACGCCCGAACAACTCGTGCGCCCGGAAATTCTCGCGCTCAAGGCCTACCACGTGGCGGCAAGCGACGGCATGGTGAAGCTCGACGCGATGGAGAACCCCTACCCGTTGCCCGAGGCGCTGCGGCGCGGGCTGGGCGAGGCGCTCGCGGGCGTCGAGCTGAACCGCTACCCCGATCCCGCCGGCGGCAGGCTGCGCGAGCTGCTCGCGCGCAAGATGCAGGTTCCAGCCGGCATGCAGCTGCTGCTGGGAAACGGCTCGGACGACCTGATCCAGGTGGTCACCCTGGCGCTCGCGCGCCCGGGCGCGGTGATGATGTACCCGACCCCCACCTTCGTCATGTACGGCATGAACGCGGTCCTGTCGGGCATGCGCGCGGTGAGCGTGCCGACACGCGAGGATTTCTCGCTCGATCGCCACGCCTTCCTGGCCGAGATGGCGCGGCACAAGCCGGCGCTGGTGTTCATCGCCTACCCGAACAATCCGACCGGCGTGCTGTACCGCGAGGACGACGTGCTAGCGATCCTGCGCGCGGCCGAGGGAGTGGTCGTGCTCGACGAGGCCTATCACGTGTTCGCCCGCAGGAGCTTCATGCCGCGGCTGGCCGAGTTCCCGAACCTGGTGGTGATGCGCACGGTGTCCAAGCTCGGCCTGGCGGGCATCCGCCTCGGCTATCTGGCCGCCGCGCCGCGCTGGGTCGAGCAGTTCAACAAGGTGCGCCAGGCGTACAACGTGAACGTGCTCACGCAGGCCGCGGCGCTGTACGTGCTCGAGCGCCTCGAGGTGCTCGAGGCGCAGGCGGCGCGCATCCTGGAGGACCGCGCGCAGCTCGGCTCGGCGCTGGCCGCCCTGAGTGGGGTCAGCGTGTTTCCGACCGAGGCCAACTTCTTCATGATCCGTGTCGCGGACGCAGATCGCACCTACGAGGCGCTGCGGCGCCAGGGCGTCCTGGTGCGCAACCTGAACAGCCCCGCGCTGCCGGGCTGCCTGCGCGTGACCGTGGGCACGGCGGAGGAAAACCGTATACTGCTCACTGCATTGCGTGAGGCGCTGTGAAACCAGGCATGCGTAGCGCGGAAGTCGTGCGCAACACCAAGGAGACGCAGATCCGCGTCCGGGTCGCCCTGGATGGGACCGGCGTGGCGAAGCTCGCCACGGGGATCGCGTTTCTCGAGCACATGCTCGACCAGGTCGCGCGCCACGGCATGCTCGACCTCGAGATCGACGCCAAGGGCGACCTGCACATCGACGCGCATCACACGGTCGAGGACATCGGCATCGCGTTCGGCCAGGCGTTCGCGAAGGCGATCGGCGACAGGGCGGGAGTGCGCCGCTACGGTCATGCCTTCGTGCCGCTGGACGAGGCGCTGTCGCGGGTGGTGGTCGACCTGTCCGGACGCCCGGGGCTCGAATACCACGTCGCGTTCACGCGCGCGATGATCGGCGAGTTCGACGTCGACCTGGTGCACGAGTTCTTCCAGGGCTTCGTCAATCACGCGCTGGTGACCCTGCACATCGACAACCTGCGCGGCGTCAACGCACACCACCAATGCGAAACGGTGTTCAAGGCTTTTGCGCGGGCGCTGCGCGCCGCCGTGGAGCCCGACCCGCGTTCGGCCGGGGTGGTGCCTTCCACCAAGGGATCGTTGTAAGGACCACGATGCGTTGCGGTGCGACAGTCCTGCCGCACCGCAACGCGAAACGTCGGGAAAAGCGGCAGCGCAGCTTGGCTAGCAAGTCCGTCACATGAAGATCGCCGTCGTCGATTACGGCATGGGCAACCTGCGCTCGGTGTCGAAGGCGCTCGAGCACGTCGCGCCGCAGGCGAGCGTGCTGGTGACCGCCGATCCCGAGGCCATCGCCGGGGCCGAGCGTGTCGTCGTGCCGGGCCAGGGCGCGATGCCGGACTGCATGCGCGAGCTCGGCGCGCGCGGGCTGATCGACGCGGTCAAGCAGGCGGCTGCGGCGAAGCCGTTCCTCGGTATCTGCATCGGGCTGCAGATGCTGTTCGAGCGCAGCGAGGAAGGCAACGTGCGCGGGCTGGGCGTGCTCGCGGGAGCGGTGCGCCGCTTTCCCGAGCCGCTGGTCGACCGGGCCACGGGAGCGCGGCTCAAGGTGCCGCACATGGGATGGAACGAGGTACGTCAGACGCGGCCGCACGCGCTGTGGCGTGACATCCCCGAGGCGACGCGTTTTTACTTCGTGCACAGCTACTACGCGGACGAGAGCGACGCCGGCGCACGCTGCGGACAGACGGAATACGGCGTGGCCTTTACCTGCGCGGTTGCGCGGGATAACATGTTTGCCGTACAGTTTCACCCGGAAAAAAGCCAAGCCGCCGGCCTGACCCTGCTGCGCAACTTCGTCACCTGGCGACCCTGATTCCCTGCGTGCGCTGCCGAGGAGCCGAGTTCCAGAACGCCGTTCGCATGCCGCGAACGCGCTGAAGCCCTCGGCTTCGGCGCCGCCCACCAACCCGCACATGCTGATCATTCCGGCCATCGATATCAAGGACGGGCGTTGCGTCCGGCTGAAGCAGGGCGACATGGACACCGCGACCGTGTTCTCGGACGACCCGGTGGCCATGGCCCGGCATTGGGCCGGCGAGGGCGCGCGGCGGCTGCACATCGTCGACCTGAACGGCGCGGTCGCAGGCCGGCCGCGCAACGAGAAGGTCATGCGCGAGATGATTGCCGCGGTCGGCGAGGGCACGCCGATCGAGCTGGGCGGCGGCATCCGCGACCTCGACACGATCGAGCGCTACCTGGATGCGGGCGTGGCCTACGTCATCATCGGCACGGCGGCGGTGAAGAACCCGGGCTTCGTGCAGGATGCGTGCTACGCGTTCCCGGGCCGCATCATCGTGGGGCTCGACGCCAAGGACGGAAAGGTGGCGGTTGAAGGCTGGTCGAAGATGACCGGCCACGACGTGGTCGACCTCGCCAAGAAGTACGAGGACTACGGCGTGGAGGCGCTGATCTACACCGACATCGGGCGCGACGGCATGATGACCGGCGTGAACATCGAGGCCACGCTGAGGCTGGCCCAGAGCATCAAAATCCCGATCATCGCCTCGGGCGGGCTGAACAGCGTCAAGGATGTGCAGGCGGTGTGCGCCAAGCTGGTTCCCGAAGGCATTGTCGGGGCGATCGCAGGGCGCGCGCTTTACGAGGGCAAGCTCGATTTCAAGAAGGCCCAGGTCGCCGCCGACAAGGCGGCCGAGAAACCGTAAGAGCTACGTTGCGAGGCCGCGCCAGGCCCGCCAAACTTCTCAACAACCCGTTTTCGATGGGCCTTGCCAAGCGAGTGATTCCCTGCCTTGACGTCACCGGCGGCCGAGTGGTGAAGGGGGTCAGCTTCGTCGGCCTGCGCGACGCCGGCGACCCGGTCGAGATCGCCGCGCGCTACGATGCGGACGGCGCCGACGAGCTCGCGTTCCTCGACATCACCGCCAGCTCCGACGGGCGCGACATCATCCTGCACGTGATCGAGGCGGTCGCGGCGCAGGTATTCATCCCGCTCACCGTCGGCGGCGGCGTGCGCAAAGTGGAAGACGTGCGCCGGCTGCTGAACGCCGGCGCGGACAAGGTGTCGATCAACACGGCTGCGGTGCAGAATCCCGAGTTGGTGCGCGAGGCTTCCGGCAAGGTCGGCAACCAGTGCATCGTGGTGGCGATCGACGCCAAGCGCCGGGCCGACGGCGCCGGCTGGGAGGTTTACACGCACGGCGGCCGCAATCCGACCGGGCTCGACGCGGTGCAATGGGCGCGGCGCATGGAAGCTGCCGGCGCCGGGGAGATCCTGCTCACCAGCATGGACCGCGACGGCACGCGCGAGGGGTTCGATCTGGCGCTCACTCGCGCCGTCGCGGACGCAGTCGGGGTACCGGTGATCGCCTCGGGCGGCGTGGGCAGCCTGGAGCACTTGGCGGAGGGCGTGCTGCAGGGGCGCGCCGACGCGGTGCTGGCGGCGAGCATCTTCCACTTCGGCGAGTGGACGGTACGCCAGGCCAAGGAACACATGCGGGCGCGCGGCATCGAGGTGCGGCTGTGAGCCGGGAAGAACAGCTCGATCTCGCCGAGTGGTTCAACCAGGTGCGCTGGGACGATCGGGGGCTGGCGCCGGTGGTGGCGCAGGACGCCGCCAGCGGGCGCGTGCTCACGCTCGCCTGGATGAACCGCGAGGCGCTTGCCGAGACCGCGCGCAGCGGCGAGGCGGTGTACTGGTCGCGTTCGCGCGGCCGGCTGTGGCGCAAGGGCGAGCAGTCGGGGCACGTGCAGAAGGTACGCGAGGTGCGGCTCGACTGCGACGCCGACGCGATCCTGCTCAAGGTGGAGCAGGTCGGCGGCATCGCCTGCCACACCGGGCGCGAGAGCTGCTTCTTTCGCAAACTCGAAAACGGGAGGTGGGTGACGACCGATCCGGTGCTCAAGGATCCTTCGCTCATCTACGGCAAGTCATGAAGCCCGGACTGTACGAGACGCTGGAGCGGATCGCCGCCACCATCGAGCAGCGCAAGGCGGGCGACCCGGCGAAGTCCTACGTTGCGCGCCTGCTCCGCGGAGGAGATGACGCGCTGCTGAAGAAAATCGGCGAGGAAGCGACCGAAACGGTGCTCGCGGCGAAGGGCGGCGACAGGCTGCACCTGGTGCGCGAGACCGCGGATCTGTGGTTCCACTGCCTGATCATGCTGGCGCGCTACGGGCTGGGGCCGGCCGACGTGCTCGCCGAGCTGCACCGGCGCGAGGGCATCTCCGGCATCGACGAGAAGGCCGGGCGCGAAGCGGAGTGAACATGCAGGACTGCCTTTTCTGCAGGATCGTGCGCGGCGAGATCCCCTCGAAAAAGGTCTACGAGGACGATGACATCCTCGCTTTCCACGACATCCGGCCGCAGGGGGCGGTGCACTTCCTGATCATCCCCAAGACGCACATCGACAGCTTGTACGAGGCTGACATGACTCACCAGCGTGTGCTGGGCAAAATGCTGGCGCTCTCCGGGGAGCTCGCGCGCAAGGAAGGCGCGCGGGACGGGTTCCGCGCCATTATCAACACCGGTCGTGTGGGTAATCAAGAGGTGTATCATTTGCACATGCACGTGATCGCCGGTCCGGAGCCGCTCGGGCCGATGATCCAGCGCAAGAGACAGGAGGTTTGACATGGGCGGACTCAGCATCTGGCACTGGCTGATCGTGCTGGTGATCGTCATGCTGGTTTTCGGTACCAAGAAGCTGCGCAACATCGGCACCGATCTCGGCGGGGCGGTGCGCGGGTTCAAGGAGGGCATGCGCGAGGGCACTGCCTCTGCGGAAGGCGCGCCGCCGCAGGTCACCGGCAAGACCGTTGAAGGCGAGGTGAGGGAGAAGACCGAGACCAAGGCCTGAGCGGCCTGGTTCGGCTGGGTTCCTCGCTCGGCAGGGCGCCCGCGCCGGGCGCCCTTTTTGTTCTCTAGGGTTTTCTAGGCACCGTGTTCGACATCGGATTCTCCGAGCTACTGGTGATCGCTGTGGTCGCGCTGATCGTGATCGGGCCGGAGCGCCTGCCGGGCGTGGCCCGCACGGTCGGCCATCTGCTCGGCCGGCTGCAGCGCTACGTCGCCGACGTGAAGGCGGACATCAACCGCGAAATCGAGCTCGACGAGCTGCGCAAAATGCGCGACTCGTTCAAGGAGGCGGCGACCGAGGTCGAATCGACGGTCCGCAAGGAGTTCGCCAAGACCGAACAGGACCTCAATCAGACGGTCGCCGAGGCGATCTCCGAATCACCGGCGCCTGCAGCCGAACAGACGGTTGCGCAGGCGACGTCCGAATCACCGGCGCCTGCCGCTGCCGGGTTGCATGCGCCGGAGCCCGCCGCCGGACCGGTGGCGCATGCCACGCCGCCGGCACCCGACGGTGGCGAAAAGGCTGCGCTCCCCGAGAGCCGCTGACCGGGGATGAGTGTCGAGGAATCCTTTCTCTCTCACCTCATCGAGCTGCGGACGCGGCTGATACGCTCCGTCGCAGCCGTGCTGGTGCTGTTCATCGCGTTGGCCATCTGGCCCGGCTCGGGCAACATCTACGATTTTCTCGCCGCGCCCCTGATGCACGCGCTGCCGCAGGGAGCGAAGATGATCGCCACCGGCGTCGTGACGCCGTTCATCGTGCCGCTCAAGCTGACCGCGCTGGCCGCCTTCATCCTGGCTTTGCCGTACGTTCTGTACCAGATCTGGGCATTCATCGCCCCGGGCTTGTACGAACACGAGAAGCGGTTCGCGCTGCCGCTGGTCATCGGCAGCACGTTCCTGTTCTTCGTGGGTGTGGCGTTCTGCTACTACATCGTCTTCGGCAGGGTATTTCATTTCATCAACATGTTCGCCCCGAAGGCGATCACGCCAGCGCCGGACATCGAGAACTATCTGAACTTCGTCATCACCATGTTCCTCGCCTTCGGCGCCGCGTTCGAGGTTCCGATCGTGGTGATCGTGCTGGTGAGGGTGGGCATCGTAAGCGTCGAGAAGCTCGCGGCCGCGCGCCCCTACGTGGTCGTCGGCGTGTTCGTGCTGGCCGCAGTGATCACGCCGCCCGACGCGCTATCGCAGCTCATGCTCGCGATCCCCATGTGCCTGCTGTTCGAGGTCGGGCTGCTGCTCGCGCGCTTCGTGTCCAAGCGCGCGCAGGAGGCCAAGGACGAGGAGCGTCCGCTCAGCGACGCGGAGATGGAGCGCGAGCTCGACCGCTGATGCTGTTCAGCCGGCGAGGAAGCGCTCCACGAGATCGAGCTGTTCGGTCACGTTGAGCGCAGGGGCGTGGCCGCAGTTCGGGATTGTCACCACGACCGCGCGCGCGCCCCGGGTGCGCATCTCGTCGGCGGTTTCGGGCAGCAGCAGATCGGACTCCTCGCCGCGCAGGCACAGGGTTGGCACGTCGATACGGTCGTAGGCGTCCCACAAGTCGTAATCGTGCGGATGGTGCTCGAACTGCAGCGCCATACCGGGATCGTAATGCGGCGTGACCTTGCCCTCGGGCGTGCGCCGCAGCGAGGTCTCGGTGAGCCGGCGCCATTGCTCGTCGGACAGCCACCCGTAGGGCTTGTACACGGTGCGAAAATATTGCTCCAGCTCGCTCACGCGCTCGAACTGCGGCGGGCTGCCGGCGTAGGCGCGGATGCGCTGCACTGCTGCCTCGCCGAGCCGCGGGCCGATGTCGTTCAGAACCAGCCTGCGGATCCTTCCCGCAAGCGGCCCGGCCGCGAGGTGCATGCCGAGCGCGCCGCCCATGGAGGTTCCGACCCAATGCGCCTCGCGGACGCCGAGCTGGTCGAGCAGGGAGGTTGCCAGCTTGCCGTAGAACTCGAGGCAGTACTCGCGCTCCGGTGCCGGGCTCCACTGCGAAAGGCCGCGACCGATGGTGTCCGGGCAGATCACCCGGTAGCGCGGAGCAAGGCGGGCGGCGAGTTCGTCCATGTCGCGACCGGTGCGTGCCAGGCCGTGCCAGGCGATCACCACGTCCTCGTGCGCATCGCCCCACTCAGTGTAGTGAATCTCGCGCCCGTGGCACACGAGATAGCGGGAAGCGACGCTCATGCAGGCTCCTGGATCACGACGCCCGCGAGCGCAGCCGCCCGACGATGCCGTGGGGAAAGTAATAGACGCAGACGATGAACAGCACGCCGAGCCATAGCAGCCAGCGGTCCGGATGCAGCAGGGCGGGAAGCAGCGGGACGCCGTGTGCGGCGCTGCTTGCGAGCCTCAGCAGGTCGCGCAGGTAGCTCTCCGCCAGCACGAAGATCGTGGCGCCCAGCACCGCTCCGTACATGGTGCCCATGCCGCCGATCACCACTATCAGCAGGATGTCGATCATGATGTCGAAGGACAGCGTGGTCGCCGGTCCGGTGTAGCGCAGCCACAGGGCGTACAGCAGCCCGGCGCAGGTTGCCGCCACCGCGCCGATGCAGTTGGCCATCGTGCGGTAGACCACGGTGCGGTAGCCCAGTGCCTCGGACCGGAATTCGTTCTCGCGGATCGAGAGCAGCACGCGGCCGAAGGGCGAATTCACGACGCGCAGCAGCACGAGGAACAGCCCGAGCGCGCAGCCGAACACCAGGTAATAGCTGAGCACGCGGCCGTTCAGCTCGACGCCGAAAATCGGCGTCGCGAGGAGCTTCGTGCCGGGCCGCAGCACCTCGGGCGGACTGAAGTTGATGCCGTCCTCTCCGCCCGTGAGCCAGGACAGCTGCGAGGCGAGAATCTGGAAGAACGACGCGACCGCGAGCGTGATCATGGCGAAGAAGATCGCGCGTACGCGCAGGCTGAGCAGGCCGACTGCGAAGGCGACCGCCGCCGAGGCGCCGAGTGCGAGCAGGCTGCCGGCCGCGAGGCTCGCCCAGCCGGAGCCCCAGGTCGCGGCGGCGATGCCGATGCCGTAGCCGCCGATGCCGAAGAACATGGTGTGTGCGAAGGACACGATCCCGGTGTAGCCGAGCAACAGGTCGTAGCTCGCCGCGAGGAGCACGAAGACCGCGATCTTGGCGGCGACGTCGAGCGAGCGCGACCCAGGGAACAGGAACGGCGCCGCCGCCAGCCCGAACAGGACCGCGAGCAGGCTCGCCGCAAGCAGGCGGCTGCGCGGGAGGTCGCCTGAGAGCAGGAAGCGGATCACTTGCCCACCGGGTACAGTCCGCGCGGGCGCCACATCAGCACCAGCACCATCAGCAGGATGTTCGAGCCGAGCGCGAGCTTTGGCGCCAGGTAGCCGGTGTAATTGGCCAACAGCCCGACCAGGAGCGCGCCGATGAAGCAGCCGCCAACCGAGCCCAACCCGCCGATGATGACGACGATGAAGATCACCACCATTACTTGCATGCCCATCTCCGCGGTGATCGACTCCTGGTACATGGCCCACATCGCACCCCCCAGGCCGGCGAGGCAGCTGCCGGCGACGAACACGCCGACGAAGAGCCGCCGGATGCGGTAGCCGAGCGACTCGACCATCTCCGCGTTTTCCACGCCGGCGCGGATCAGCAGACCCAGCCGGGTGCGGTTAAGCATCAGCCACATGCCCACGAACACCGCCAAGCCGACCACCACCGCCAGCACCCGATAGCGCTCGATCGCGGCCTGGCCGAAGATGAGCGAGCCGGACAGCGCCTCCGCCCTGGGCAGCGCGATCATGTCCGGGCCCCACACCACCTTAATCAGCTGTTCGAACACGATCAGGCCGCCCATCGTGACCAGGATCTGCTTGAGGTGATCGCCGTAGACCGGGCGGATCACGACCCGCTCGAAGAACCAGCCGAGGATTCCCGCCAGCGCGATCGCCGCGATCGCCGCTGGCGCCATCGCGGCCAGGTTGGCGGCGAGGCTGTGCTCGTGCATCGAGCTCCTCAGCATGAGCAGCACCGTGGCGGCGGCGTAGGCGCCCAGCGAGATGAACACGCCGTGCGCGAAGTTCATGACGTCCATCAGCCCGAACACGAGCGTCAGGCCCGACGCCATCATGAAGATCATCATGCCCATCGCCAGGCCCGCCACGGTAAGCGTGAGCCATATCGGCAGGCTCGCCACCAGGGGCAGCGCCCCGACGGCGATCACCGCCACGAGGGCGAGCGGAATCCAGTCGAAGCGCGGCTTCATTGGTGCGCGTCGAGTGCCAGGCCGAGCAGGCGGCGCTGCAGCGCCTCGTCGGCGGCGAGCCCCGCCATATCGCCGATGTGCACGATGCGCCCGGAGTCCATGACCGCCACGGTGTCGCCCAGCGACTTGGCGAAATGGAAGTTCTGCTCGACCACCAGGATCGTGGTCTCGGTGCGCTTCAGTTCGCGGAACGCCTCGATCATGTTGGCGACGATCGCCGGCGCGAGGCCCTTGGTCGGCTCGTCGACCAGCAGCAGGCGCCGCGGTTCGACCATCGCGCGCGCGACGGCGAGCATCTGCTTCTGCCCGCCGGAAAGATTGCCGGCGAGCGCGTTCCAGAACGTGCGCAGCGCGGGGAACAGCCCGAATATCCAGTCGAGGCGCTGCGTTTCGAGTGAGCGCTCGCGCGCGGCAAGCACCAGGTTCTCTTTCACCGTGAGGCCGGCGAAGATGCCCATGTTCTCGGGGACGTAGGCGACGCCGAGGCGCGCGAGCTCCGGCGTCGGCGTGCGCGTCGTGTCGCGCCCGTCGATGCGGATCGAGCCCGACGAGGCGCGCCACAGCCCCATGATGGTACGCAGGCAGGTCGTTTTGCCGGCGCCGTTGCGCCCGAGCAGCATGGTGAGCCCGCCTCTGGGCACCTCGAAGGCCACACCCTGCAGGATGTGGTACTGGCCGATGCGGGTGTTGACGTCGGCGAGGGCGAGCATCGGCTCAGCCATGCTTCGCCTTCCGGGCGGCGCTGCGCCCCAGGTACGCCTCCTGCACGATCGGGGAGGCGATCACCTCGGCCGGCGCGC
Source organism: uncultured Pseudomonadota bacterium (assembly GCA_963817785.1). Lineage (GTDB taxonomy): Bacteria > Pseudomonadota > Gammaproteobacteria > Burkholderiales > SG8-39 > JAKALD01. The sequence goes on from CAWFPL010000002.1 coordinate 479,291, forward strand.
CGTCGGCGACCAGTTCGCCCTGGTGCAGCACGATGATGCGGTCGGCCAGTGAACGCACCACGTCCATCTTGTGCTCGACCAGCAGCACGGTCTTTTCTTCCTGCTGCTTGATGTGGTGGATCAGCTCGAGCACCACCGGCACCTCGTCCACGCTCATGCCCGCGGTCGGCTCGTCGAGCATGAACACCGCGGGCTCGAGCGCAAGCAGGATCGCCACCTCGAGCTTGCGCTGGTCGCCGTGCGAGAGCGCCGCAGCGAGGACTGCGCGCTTGTCGGCGAGCGCGACGCGATGCAGGTAATGCTCGGCCTTCTCCACGAGCTCCACGTGGCTGCGCCACATGGAGAACATGTCCTTGCCCGCCCCGGCCTGCGCCTGGACTGCCAGGCGCACGTTCTCGAGCACGGTGAGGCGCGGAAACAGGTTGGTGAGCTGGAACGCACGCCCGATGCCGCGCCGGGTACGCTGCGCCGGGCCGAGCGAGGTGATGTCTTCGCCGAACAGCGCCACGCGGCCGCTCGAGGCCTTGAGCTGGCCCGAGATCAGGTTGAAATAGGTCGTCTTGCCCGCGCCGTTCGGCCCCACGATCGCGGTGAGCGTGCCCGGCCGGAAGGCACAGGACACGCGGTTCACTGCGACGTGGCCGCCGAAGCGGATCGTCAACTCATGGGTCTGCAGGACCGGGTGTTCGCTTGCGGTCATCCGGCACCACCGATTCACGGAGAAGGAAGGCGCCAGGAAGCCCGGGTGGGGCGGTGGGCCTCACCCGGAGCTTGGCGCCTCGCGTGCGCTACTGCTTGGTTTGGATCGGGATCGGCATCTCCGAGGCAGGGATCGTGCGCACCAGGTCGAGCAGATCCCAGTCGCTCTTCTGGTCCTTCCTCGGCTTGATGCGGAACTCGTACATGTCCTGAAGCGCCTGATGGTCTTCCTTGCGGAAGGTCATCTTTCCCTTGCAGGTCTGGAATGACATTCCCTCCATGGCGTGAATCAGCTTCTCCGTATCGGTCGAGCCGGCTTTCTTGATACCGTCGACTACGGCGATCGCCGCGGCCATGCCACCGCAGGTGAAGAAGTCCGGCGGCTGGCCATAGCGCTTCTCGTGCTCCCTCACTAGCCAGTCGTTGGCGTCGTTCTTCGGAAAGCCGTAGTAATAGTAAATCGCGCCCTCGATGCCCCCGAAGTCGCGCCAGCTCTTCATCACCGGCAGGATGTTGCCGCCGGGCGCCATCTGGATGCCGTAGCGCTCCGGCTTGAGCGCCTCGATCTTGACCAGCGGATGCGGGCCGGCCCAGATGATCGCGAACACCTTGCGGCCCGGCTTGTCCTTCAGCGCCTCGAAGACGCGTTCCGCAGGCGCGGTGAAATCGGTGGTGCTGACCGGCGCATACTCCTCGTGCACGATCTTTGCCTGCGGATTGAGCCTGGCGAGGGCCTCCTTGAAGGCCTTGACGCCGTCGCGGCCAAAGGCGTAGTCCTGTGCGAGAGTGGCAATCGAAACTTCGCCCTTCAGCGTGGCTGCGGCGGCCACCGCGTCCTGCGTGGAGTTGCGCGAGGTGCGGAAGATGTAGCGGTTCCACTTGTCGCCGGTAATCGAGTCGGCCACCGCCGGCTCGACCAGCAGGATCTTCTTGTATTCCTCGGCCACCGGCAGCATCGCCAGTGCGACGCCGGAGTTGACCGGCCCGACCGCAATGTCGGCCTTGTCGTCGCCGTAGGCCGCAGCAAGCTGCGCCTTGCCGACGTCCGGCTTGTTCTGGGTGTCCTTTTCGATGACTACGATCTTGCGCCCGAGCACCTCCATGCTGCCGTGGGTCGCGTATTCGAGCCCGAGCATGAAGCCGATGTGGCTCTGCTTCGCGTATGCCTCGAGCGGGCCGGTTTTGTCGTAAACCTGCGCGATCCTGATTTCGTTGCCTTGGCCAAACGCCAAGCCTGCGGACGCCGCAAAGGCCAACGCGGCCCCGATCCATATGCGTTTCATGTGCCTCCTCCGCTCACGGTCCGACCTGGCGCGCCAGTCCCCGAGCACAGAGCAATCGCCATGCCAAATATAAAAAGTACTTGAAACAATTAAGTAAAATACGATCAGTGGTACGCTGCATGAGCGCCGGTGCCTGAAAGATAGGCACTTGCCAAGGCGGCTTCGACGACCTTGGCACTGCGAATCAACGGGTTAGACGGGGGCGGCCATGTCCGATATCCAGACAGACTGTCTATTATGAGGACAGCCCCTTCATCTCGGCGAGCTTCTCGTAGAGCGTCGCGCGAGAAATCCCGAGCAGCTTTGCAGCCGACACTTTGTTACCCCCAGTCGCTTCCAGGGCCGAGCGGATCGAGGTGCGCTCGAGCTCGGCGATAAGCTGCGGCAGCCGGCGCGATGGCGATTGCCCGCGGCCCTCGGGCTGCGCCCGGGCCGGAAGGATGGTGCGGAAATCCTCGGCGCCGAGCCGCAGGCTGTCGGTGAGCATGGCCGCCTGCTCGAGGGCGTTGCGCAGCTCGCGGATGTTGCCCGGCCAATCGTGCGCGGCGAGGGCGCCGATCGCGCTTGCCGCGAGCTCGCGTTGTGGCAGGCCGGTGCGCACGGCGATCTGCTCGAGCAGCGACTCGGCGAGCGCCTCGAGGTCGGACAGGCGCTCGCGCAGCGCCGGCAGGCGGATCGGCAGCACGTTGAGGCGGTAGTACAGGTCCTCGCGGAAGCGCCCGGCGGCAACCAGCGCCTTCAGGTCGCGGCTGGTGGCCGCGATGGCGCGCACGTCCACCTTGAGCACCTGGTTCGAGCCGAGGGGCTCGACCTCCTGCTCCTGCAGCGCGCGCAGCAGCTTCGCCTGCAGCGCGAGCGGCATGTCGCCGACCTCGTCTAGGAACAGCGTGCCGCCGTCCGCGAGCTTGAACTTGCCGTCGCGGCCCTTGCGCTCGGCGCCCGTATAGGCGCCCGGCGCAACGCCAAAGAATTCCGCTTCGAGCAGAGTGTCTGGCACCGCAGCCAGGTTCACGCCGACGAAGGGCCGGTCGGCGCGCGCCGATGCCGCGTGAATCGCGTGCGCCAGAAGCTCCTTGCCGGTGCCGGTCTCGCCCAGCAGCAACACGTTGCTGTCGGCCTGCGCCGCGCGGCGCGCCTGGCGCTTGACCTCGAGCGCCGCAGGGCTGGAGCCGATGAAGCTCGCGAAGGTGTACTTGGGCCGGCGACGGGCGGCGAGCTCCTTCCTGGCGGCATCCAGTTCGTGCTGCAGCTTGGCAAACTTCGCGATCAGCGGCTGCAGCGTCGTTTCGGGGTGATCGAACAGCACCATGCCCAGCACACCGATCACCTCCCCCGACTCGTCACGCAGCGGAATGCGGCTGACCACGAACGTGCCTGCCTTGTTGGTCAGCAGGTCCACCAGGATTGGCTTGCCGGACTCGAGCACGCGGCGCATGAGCGTGTTCGGCACCACTTCCTCGACCGGACGGCCAACGAAATCCTCTGCTTTCTCGAAGCCGAGCGCCGGCAGGAACTTCTTGTAGCTCTCGTTGATCCAGGCCACGCGACCCGACCGGTCGACGAGCATCATGCCCTGGCTCATGCTCGAGAACAGGTCGAACATCGAGCGCGCCGCCAGCTTGAGGATGCTCACCGCGTCGCGCGGCAGCGCGGCTGGCTTCGGCAATTTCCCTCCCTGCGCGCTCACCGGTCGCGCGGCTGCGGCTTGGGGCGGCGCCCGACCACCACCGCGACCTCGAGATCGCGCCCCCGGCGCTTGAGCTTCAGCTGGGCTTTGCTGCCGGGCTTCAGCGCGGCCACCAGGTTGAGCATGCTCTGCGGGTCGAGCACCGGCTTGGCGTTGATCGCCAGCAGAAGGTCGCCGGGTTTGACCCCTGCCTGGTCGGCCGGTCCGCTCTTCAGCACGCCCGCGATGATCACCCCCTGGATGTTGCCAAGTTTGAACGCCTGCAGGAGCTCCGGGGTGGCTTGCTGCGCTTCGACGCCGATCCAGCCGCGCGTGACGGTGCCCGTCCGGATGATCTGCTCCATCACCATCTTGGCGGTCGAGGCGGGAATGGCGAAGCCGATGCCCATCGATCCTCCGGTGCGCGAGTAGATCGCGGTGTTGATGCCGACCAGCTCGCCGCGCGCGTCGATCAGTGCGCCGCCCGAGTTGCCCGGGTTGATCGCGGCGTCGGTCTGGATGAAGTTCTCGAACGTGTTGATGTGCAGGCCGCTGCGCCCGAGGGCCGAGACGATGCCGGAGGTCACCGTCTGGCCGACTCCGAAGGGGTTGCCGATCGCGAGCACGACGTCGCCCACGCGCAGGTTCTCGGAGGAGCCGAAGGTGATCGCTTTCAGCTTGCCGTCGTCGACGTGCAGCACCGCCAGATCGGTGTCGGGGTCGGTGCCCACGATCCTCGCCAGCAGGGTCTTGCCGTCGGGCAGCGCGACCTCGATCTCGTCGGCCGCCTCGACCACGTGCTCATTGGTGAGGATATAGCCTGCCGAGCTGACGATCACGCCGGAGCCGAGGCTTACCGAGCGTTGCGTGTCGTCCGGAACCTGGTCGCCGAAGAATCGCCTGAACAGCGGATCATCGAAAAACGGGTGCAGCGGGGCGCGGGTCTCCTTCGACGTGAAGACGTTCACCACCGACGGCATCGCCCGCCTGACCGCCTCGTGGTAGGAGTCGGCCGCAGGTGCCCCGCCCGCGCACGGCGCGGACTGCAGCACCTCGACGGGGCGGCCAAGGCGGGCCGGCAGCCATTCCGGCTTGAGGGTGGAGAGTACGAACAGCACCGCCACGCATACTGTCGCGGCCTGCGAAAAAATGAGCCACAGCCTGTACATGGCGCAATCAATCTACCATACGCACTGCAGCAAAAAGGCCCATCGGGACGCGTGTGGCGGACGCGGGGCAAGGCCATCTGACGCGCCAATCCCGACATGCTCGCGATCGACGAGCGAGCCGGCAGGCGGTGCGCTTCAGGCTCGCATGCCGCTTTTTCGAGCGGTCGCAGCCTGTCTGACGATGACAGGCACGGGCCAAAAACTCCATTAAATTGAAACACTTGGGCGCGAAATCATGGACAGGGCACGCGCGCGCCGCTACAATTAGCTCTTTTTTTCCCAGCCCATCCCTCCTGATTCGGATGCAACTCCATGAGCGATAAAGAAAAAATCGACAAGACGCGGCGCAACCTGCTGGTTGCCACCTCCGTGGTGGGCGGTGCGGCGACGGTCGGTGCAGCGGTTCCTTTCGTGGCCAGCATGTGGCCTTCGGAGCGTGCCAAGGCAGCCGGCGCGCCGGTGGACGTCGACATCTCGAGGCTGCGGCCCGGCGAGCTGCACACCTACGCGTGGCGCCGCCAGCCGGTGTGGGTGTTCAGGCGCACCCCGGGCATGCTGCAGGACATCAAGAAGGACGACGGGGTGGTGTCCGACCCCAAATCCGAGGTTCCGCATCAGCCCGCTTATGCGAAGAACGAGTACCGCTCGAGAAAGCCGGACCTGGCGGTGATCATCGGCGTGTGCACCCACCTCGGCTGCACGCCCATGGAAAAGCCGGCGAGCGACAAGGCCGATATGGGTGCGGCGTGGAACGGCGGCTTTTACTGCCCCTGCCACGGCTCGATGTATGACTTTGCGGGGCGGGTCTACAAGGGCGTACCGGCGCCGACCAACCTTTGGATCCCGCGCTACATGTACCTGTCGGACAACAAGATTGTCATCGGCAAAGACGAACAAGGGGAGGCGTAAGCGATGGCTTCTCGAATGACCGCGCTGTGGGACTGGATCGATTCGCGCATGCCGACGCTCGGGGAGGAGTACCGCAAGCATCTGAGCGAGTACTACGCGCCGAAGAACTTCAACTTCTGGTACTACTTCGGCTCGCTGGCGCTGCTGGTGCTGGTAGTCCAGATCGTCTCGGGCATTTTCCTCACGATGAATTACAAGCCCGACGCGGCACTCGCGTTCGGCTCGGTCGAGTACATCATGCGCGATGTCAGCGGAGGCTGGATCATCCGCTACATCCACTCGACCGGGGCGTCGGCGTTCTTCATCGTCGTCTACCTGCACATGTTCCGCGGCCTGCTTTACGGCTCGCACCGCCAGCCGCGCGAGCTGGTGTGGATCTTCGGCATGCTCATCTACCTGTCGCTCATGGCCGAGGCGTTCTTCGGCTACCTGCTGCCCTGGGGGCAGATGTCGTACTGGGGTGCACAGGTGATCGTGAACCTGTTCAACGCGATCCCGTTCATCGGGCCGGACCTATCGCTGTGGATCCGGGGCGACTACGTGGTGTCCGACGCGACCCTCAACCGCTTCTTCGCCTTCCACGTGATCGCGATCCCGCTGGTGCTGCTCGCGCTGGTGGTGGTGCACCTGCTTGCGCTGCACGACGTTGGCTCGAACAATCCGGACGGCATCGAGATCAAGAAGAAAAAGGACGCCAACGGCCGACCGCTCGACGGTATCCCGTTCCACCCGTACTACACGGTGAAGGACATCGTCGGCGTGGTCGTGTTCCTCGCGATCTTCGCCTTCGTAGTGTTCTTCGTGCCGAACGGGGGCGGCTACTTCCTGGAGAGCAACAACTTCCTCCCGGCCAACCCGCTGCAGACGCCGTCGGAGATCGCGCCGGTGTGGTACTTCACGCCGTACTACTCGATCCTGCGGGCGGTGCCGCCGATGTTCGACTCGCAGTTTCCGGGGGTGCTCGCGATGGGTGCCGCGGTGCTGATCTTCTTTTTCCTGCCCTGGCTCGATCGCAGTCCGGTGAAATCGATCCGCTACCGGGGACCGCTGTTCAAGATCGCGCTCACCGTGTTCGTCGTGTCCTTCTTCGTTCTGGGCTATCTCGGCACAGTGCCGACCAACGCCTGGGGTCAGTTCGGTCCCTGGCTCGGCAACGCGCAGCGCTGCACCGTGGTCGCACGGGTCTTCGGCGCGCTGTACTTCCTGTTCTTCTTCCTGATGCCCTGGTACACGGCGCGCGACAAGACCAAGCCGGTGCCGGACCGGGTGACGCACTGAGGCGAGGGAACAAGACCATGAAAAAGCTGCTCATCGCACTGCTGCTCGCACCGCTTGCCGGCGTGCTGATCGCCGGCGCGGCGTTCGCCGCGGAGGAGGGCTATCCGCTCGATCACGCGCCGATCGATCCGAGCGACCTGGTGAGCCTGCAGGCGGGCGCCCGGACGTTCGTGAACTACTGCCTCAGCTGCCACAGCGCGCATTTCATGCGCTACAACCGGCTGGAGGACCTCAGGCTTACGCCGCAGGAGATCGAGGACAACCTCATGTTCGCCTCCGACAAGATCGGCAGCACCATGACGGTGGCGATGTCTCCTGAGGACGGCAAGAAGTGGTTCGCGGTCCCGCCGCCCGACCTGTCGGTGATCGCGCGCGCGCGCGGCGCGGACTGGCTGTACACCTACCTGCGTACCTTCTACCGCGACCCGAAGTCCGCCACCGGATGGAACAACGCCGTGTTCCCGCACGTCGGCATGCCGCACGTGCTCTGGACGCTGCAGGGCGAGCGCGCGCTGGAGACCAAGACCGTCAAGCAGGAGGGGGACAGCAAGGTCGAGTACCAGTGGAAGCAGCTCACCCCGGGCGCGCTCACCGGTCCTCAGTACGACGCCACGGTCCGCGACCTGGTCAACTATTTGGTCTACATGAGCGAACCGGCGGGGCTGGTGCGCAGGCGCATCGGCGTGGTGGTGCTGTTCGTGCTGGGTATTCTGTTCGTGCTCACCTACCTGCTCAAGCGGGAGTACTGGAAAGACGTAAAGTAAGAACAACGCTGCATTGCGGCGCACACAAGAACTACGATGCGTTGCGGCGCAGAAAAAGCCTGCGCTGCAACGCGAGACTTTTGGGAAAGGCCCCGGGGGGGGCAAAAGTGCACGGCCAGACGGCGCCGCCGCCCGGCCATTTTCTCTGTTAGGTAACGCGCCATGATGCAACTATATTCGGGGACCACCTGCCCCTTCAGCCACCGCTGCCGGTTCGTGCTCTACGAGAAGGGCATGGATTTCCAGGTGATCGACGTCGACCTGTACAACAAGCCGGAAGACATCGCGGTGATGAACCCGTACAACCGGCTGCCGGTGCTGGTCGAGCGCGACCTCGTGCTCTACGAGTCGAACATCATCAACGAGTACATAGACGAGCGCTTCCCGCACCCGCAGCTGATGCCGGCCGATCCCGTGATGCGCGCGCGCGCGCGCCTGATGCTGTTCAACATGGAAGTAGAGTTGTTCTCGCAGATCGAGGCGCTCGAGTCGGGCAAGGACAAGCAGATCGAGCGCGCCAGGCAGCAGGTCGCCGACAGGCTGGTGGAGCTGGCGCCGATCTTCGCCAAGACCAAGCACATGCTGGGCGACGACTTCACCATGCTCGACGTTGCGATCGCACCGCTGCTGTGGCGGCTCGACCACTACGGCATCCGGCTGGGCAAGCCCGCCGCGCCGCTGATGAAATACGCCGAGCGCATCTTCTCGCGGCCCGCTTTTATCGAGGCGCTGACGCCGTCCGAGAAGGTGATGCGCAAGTGACCCTCCCGCTCCGTCGCCGGGAGCGGAAGCGGGTATGACGGTGGAGCCGACTGAGATCCCGACCAAGCCGTACCTGCTGCGCGCGCTGTACGAGTGGTGCGCGGACAACGGCTACACACCCCACCTGGCGGTGAAGGTGGATGCGCGCAGCCAGGTGCCGTCGGAGTACGTGCGCAACGGCGAGATCACCCTCAACATTTCGCCCGGCGCCGTGCACAAGCTGCAGATGGGCAACGAGCTGATCGAGTTCTCGGCGCGCTTCGGCGGCGTGGCGCGCCAGATCTCGGTGCCGGTGGCGAACGTGTTCGCGCTCTACGCGCGCGAGACCGGCCACGGCATGACCTTCGAGATCGACCCGGAGAAGCCGCCGCTTCAGGCGCAGGCCGAGAGCGAGCCTTCGGTCGAGGCGCTGCCCGCGCCGCCGAAGTCGCCCGAGCCGCCCAAACCGGGTGGCCGCCCGCCCCTGCGCCGGATCAAATAGGCGTGTCGCGCGCCGGCGACGGCGCCTTCTATAATCCCTCGCGTGCCGGCTTAGCTCAGCTGGTAGAGCAGCGGTTTTGTAAACCGAAGGTCGCGGGTTCGATTCCTGCAGCCGGCACCAATAATCAAGTAGTTACAAATGTGTCTGCCGCGGCGCACAATATGGCGCGTCGGCGGCGCGTCGCGGGATGGGCGGTGGCGGGCGCGGCAGGGGTAGGCAGGGGTGGAGCGGGTACCGCGTCCGGCGCCATAGGTTGCAGCTCGCGCGGCCATCCGAAAATTTCATGCCGGGCTCCGCGGGGCAAGCGCCCGAGTCGCCGCAGGGCACGCTTGGTGTTGCACAGAGCGTGCTCGATTCGCGCTCTGGGCTAGATTGGGCGCGATGGGGCTGCGAGGGGCAGCGGTGCGCAGGGGCGAGCCCTGCGGAGGCGCCTAGGCATCGCGCGCCGTGTTCTATTCAATGACGATGCTCTCGCATCTTGCGCGAGTCGTCACGGCGGCGTCCCGTCGTGGTTCCAGAAGGAAACGACCTATGAAAGTTAATCACAATCCCTACAAGCTCAAAGTCGGGAAGCACACCTACGACCTCACATGCGCCGAGCTGGTGACGCAGAAAGTGGATCAGTTCAACGCCACGTTCTATACGGAATATTTCAGGAGCGAGCTGGGATTTGATTGTGTCAGCTCGGCGCGGCTTGAGAGTTGTCTTTACCGCATACAGGATGGGGAATTCTTACTGCATGAGCAGCTCACGGAACGACTCGATAACGGCAAGACGCGCGTAACCGAGCGTGCGAACAAGCTGCCCACAGCGCGCGCGGTCGCGTTCGTCACTGCCAGGGAGCGGGTTGGCTTTCGCGACATTCGTGAATTGACCTCTTAAAAACTCGCACTGCATCGGCCCCGTCGCTTCTCTCGCGGCGGGGCCGTTTTCTGCTCGCGCAAAACGAGCAGCGATGGCCGAGAGTTTCGAGTCACTTTCGACAACAAAACACGCTTGCCTTTCGCCCGATTTACAGGCGAGAATACCTACCGCGCGCAGTCGAACGTCTGAGCAAAAGTCGCTCACTCCGGCTGTGTAGAATTGGTCAACGGGCTTCCGTCGCAACGAGTTCGCCCAGGCTGGGTCGATTGCGAGTGGCGTGACACGCCAGCGCATCGGCCGTTCTACACAGGACACGCCATGCGCGACTCGAAATTCCAACCCTCCCCTGAGGCCGTTCTGGCCTCATCGCTCGTCGGGCGACACACCATCACGCTCGACGAAGCGGTGCACATCACCGGCTTGACGAAAACGTTCCTGAAGGAAGCGGCCGGCGCCGGCTTTCTGCGGACCTCGAAGCCCGGCAAGCGCATCTTGGTCTACACCGCCTCGCTGATCGAGCTGATCAAGAAGGCCGAGACCAAGAAACTGCGCGTGCGCGACGTCTACGAACGGCGCAACGCGCTACAGCTCGCTGCTGCCGAGCAGGCCGAACGCGCCGCCAAGAAGCCGCGCGCCGCGCCCGCCACCTCGACCGCACGAGGCTAATCATGGCTCGCCATGGTGGTACGCCCTCGGGCGAGGGCGGGACGGTGCTCGACGCCGTGCTCGACGCGCTCGCCGAGCGCATCGCCGAGAAGCTCGACGCGCGACATCCGGTGCAGTCGGCGGCGCCCGCACCTGCACAGCTACCTGCGGCAGAGTGGCTTACCTGTGCACAGGCCGCCGCGCGCCTCGGCGTCAAACCGAAAACGCTCGAACAATGGCGATCAGAAGGCTGCGGCCCGAAATGGTCGCGCCTCGGCAAGCGCTCGGTCCGTTACAGCGTGCAAGACGTCGACGCATTCGCGCGCCGGGGGCGGCCATGAGTGCGGACGTGATTTGGCTGCGGCCGCCGCCCCTAGACGTGAAAGCGCCACCGGTGGACGGGACCGGTGGCGCGGGTGAGGCAAAACAAAGCAAACGCGCTCAACTTTTCTCTCCCCGGGCGACGCCCGGCAAGCCTAATTGCGCAAACGGTCGGCGCGCCATCCACTACCAGCCCGGCGATGAGTTCCTAATCACCCGAGCGCTCATGGAGGTGCTGCCCGAGATCCCTGGTCTCGTCCCAGGCGCGTTCGGCTTGGAGCTTGGCGGGCGCCGGCTGCGCGCCCGCGAGCTGCGGAAGCTGTTGAGCGGCTGGGTCGCAATTCTGCGTCGTGATGAGCGTAACGGCGGGTGGCGCGAGGTTGCCGCGCCGGGCAGCTCGATCGGTGTGGTGCTGCGCGGACCGTGGCCAGCGCTGCGGGCGCAAGGGAGAGCATCATGAGCGCCGCCGGCAAGCCCACCGTCGCGTCGCCTCAATTCGAGAACATCCCTCAAGAGCTGCGCCGGTTAAAGCAATGGCTGCTGTGGCGCTACGTGCCGAAAAAGGGCAAGCCGGGAGAATTCGACAAGGTTCCCTTTTATGCGCACGGCGCTCCACGCGAAGGTGCGCAGGGCTCGCCCGAGGATCGGGCAGCGCTCGCAACGTTCGAGGACGTGCGCGCTGAGTTCGAGCGCGGCGGCCACGACGGCGTCGGGCTCGCCATGCTCAAGGAAGCAAAGCTGGTCGGGCTCGATCTGGACGATGTCATCGATTCCGTAGGCGACGACGCTCCGATTCTGAATGAGGTGCTGACGGCTTGCGATTCGTACTCTGAAACGAGCCCGAGCGGCCACGGAGTGCGGGTGTTTTATTTCGGCGAGATGCGCGACGACAAGAACGCGCACCGCGCGGGCGGCGGCATCGAGGTGTTCTGCTCCAAGGGCTACCTCACCGTCACCGGCGCTCGGATCAACGGCTCCGCAATCGTGCCCCTGCCTTCCGAACTGAAGGTGAAGTTCGAGGCGTGGTTGACCGACAAGCCCAAGCGCAAGAAATCGCAGGCCAGCCGTGCAGGCAGGAAGTTGACCCTGGAGCAGGTCGCACAAGCGCTCGACCATGTCGATGCGGACGATCGCGAGATCTGGCTCAAGGTCTGCCTTATCCTCGGGCGCGATTTCAACGTGAGCGATGAGGCTTGGGAGCTGTGCGAGCGATGGGCCGCCAGGAGTCCGAAATTTGACGAGGACCGCGCCGGCAACCTCAAGCGCATGCGCGAGATGTTTTACCGCGAAAGCCAGAAGGCGCCGCCGCGCGGAGGCGAGGCGTTGACCCTCGGCACCCTCATTCATTGGGCACAAGAAGGCGAATGGGTTCTGCCGCAGCAAGACGACGCCGATTACGAGAAGTTCATCGGAGTGCGCCCAGCGAACAAGTTCCTGTACAGGCCCAGCGGCGCGCTTTGGTCAAAGGAAGCGATTGACGCCACGCTCGCACCGCGACTCATTGGATACAAGGCGAACGGAGATCCTGCATTCCAGCGGGCATCTGATCATCTGATGAAGAACTGCGGCGTGAACTCGATGACCTATGACCCAGCGCTGCCCGAGATCGTCGAGGACAAGGTCGCCCGTGAGCAGGGCATAGTCGAGGACAAGGGCGCGCGCCTTTACAACACTTACGCTCCTCCTCGCATCACGCTCGGCGATATGGGGCGAGCGCAGTCATGGCTCGACCATGTTCACAAGCTCCTGCCGAAAGCAGCCGAAGCCGAGCACATCGTCCGATGGTGCGCGCACCGAGTGCAGCGGCCGGGGGAGAAGGTGCGTCACGCGATTGTGATCGCAGGCCCGCAAGGCATCGGCAAGGACACGATCTTCGAAGCGATTGCGCCGGCAATAGGCGCCTGGAACTGCGACGAGATAAAGCCCAACGATCTGTTCGGGGATTTCAACGAGCACGTCCGCACAGTCCTGCTGCGCATCAGCGAGGTGGTTGATCTGCACGAAATCAGCCAGTTCAAGTTCAACGAGGCGACCAAGACCCTCATCGCTGGCAACCCCGAGTTCATTCGGGTCAATCCGAAATACGGCACGCAATATCACGTGCGCAACGTCTGCGGCGTCGTGATGACCACGAACCACGGCACCGGCGGTCTTTACCTACCGGAAGACGATCGGCGGCACTACGTGGTGGAGACTGTGGAACTGTGGGGTACGGCTCAAGAACGTGCAGATTACTTCAACAAGCTCTACGCCTGGCTGTTCAGTGAGGGCGGCTGCGCGCATGTGGCGGCCTACCTGCATTCGGTCGACCTGAACGACTTTGACCCGAACGCGCCGCCGCCGCACACCGAGAGCTGGGAGAAGATCGTCGCGAGCAGCTTGGGACGGGACGGTTGGCTGATCGATGGTCTAGAGCAGCTCCGCGAAGGAGAGGGTGAGGCGAAGGACTTCCCCAGGATGGTGCGCGCCGACGTGCTCCGGGAGCTTTGCGTCAAGGGCGACCTTTCGGGCGCGGAATTCAACGCGCGGCTCGCGCTCGCCATGGCCCGGGCCGGCTACGAGCTGCTCCCCAACATGGCGAGCCGGGACCGTAGGCACAACCTGGAGGACGCCAACAGCAAGCGCGTCCGCTGCGCCGTCTACGTGCGGCGCGGAACGCCTCGGGCCGAGCTGCCTGGACTGCTTGAACGAATCCGGAGGGGGGCATTCTGATGATCCAGGGGCGCGCTGGGACGTGCTGTTTTGGAGGTTCTTGAGGGTTGCTTCGGCGGCCGAGGCACGTTTTGGGACGCGCTGGGACGCGCACCTACCCCCCTCTTAAGGATTTGTGGTGAGAAGGAGTGCATTTAGGCGAGCGCTTATACAGCGCGTCCCAGCGCGTCCCAAACCCCGCTGGATGAGGTGCCGAGACCCGGCGGCACGCCGCGGCACAACCGTGCGCCAACCGCTGGGCCGTCCACGATGGCGCCGCTCGCTCCATGCGTCACGCATTCACGCGGCCGATCATCTGCTTCACGTCGTCAAGCTCCTCTCGCCCACGGACCCACGTTTCTCTAGACCGTTGGTCCACGCTGACCATTTAACGTTTGCCTAGAGCATAAATAAGGGCGATAGTCAGCTTATGATGATTTGTGCAACGCATCGGCGCGTCGACGGCGCGTCGCCCGCCCACAAATGCCTCGGCTGACCCGTGCCGAGCTGCGCCGGCGCTACGGTGCGCGCCCAGACGCCGCGGGCAACGCGCGCCCGCGCAAGGTGATGATCGTGCATGCGCTGCAAGGCGCCTCGATCCTGCGCGACCCGTTGGACATGCGCACGAAGGTCGGCAAGGCGCACCGCGAACGATGCGCGCTGCTCAGCGCCGATCTAGGCGGCGATCTCTCTGTCGCGATGGCAACGCTCGTCGATCAAGCCTCGCGGCTGCACTTGCTCACAAAATTCGCGTGGACCGAGATCGGCCGTCGCGGTGCGTTCAAGAACGGCTGCGCGACGCCAGCGGTGGAGGCATATCTGCGCGCCACAGCGCGAGAGGCGGATGTGCTGCGAATGCTGGGCCTGGAGCGCCGAGCGAAGCCTGTGCCCGATCTACAGACCTACCTGCGCGCACTAGCCGAGAAGAAGGCTCAGCAAGACTCCTCCAGCGAGCCGGCCGAGGATGCTCAACTCGTCGAGCCGGCGGAAGCTTCCACCACCTCACCACCAGAGGCCACCACTGATGGCAGCGCACACCCGCAGCCGAGCGCCGCGGCTTAACTCGATCACGCTGCTCGACGCGATCGGCGACGCGAGGCTCTTTGCGCCATGGTTCCGCGACCGTGCAACATGGGCCGCGTGGTTCGTGCTCCTCAAGGCGCTGTTCGCGTTGCCCATGAGCGCCGAAGAGCTGGCGCTGTACCAGCGGTACACAGGCCGCACCGCCGCGCCAACCACCATCGCGACCGAGAGCTGGCTGGTCGTCGGGCGGCGCGGCGGCAAGAGTCGCATCCTCGCGCTGATCGCGGTGTTTCTCGCCACGTTTCGGGACTGGAGCCCGCACCTCTCGCCCGGGGAGCGCGGAGTGGTGATGGTGCTCGCGAGCGACCGGCGGCAGGCCAGGGTGATCTTCGGCTACGTGCGCTCGCTCTTGACGGAGGTGGCGCTGCTCGCGCCGATGGTGGAGCGGGAAGGGCAGGAGTTTATCGAATTGAACAACCGGCTCGCCATCGAGATCCACACTTCCAATTTCCGCTCGGTGCGCGGCTACACCGTGGTCGCCGCGCTGCTGGACGAACTTGCATTTTGGCCGAGCGATGACAGCGCGAACCCGGACACGGAGATTCTCAACGCGCTGCGCCCGGCGATGGCCACAGTCCCTGGAGCCCTCCTCCTCGCCGCATCCTCGCCCTACGCGCGACGCGGCGCCCTTTACGCTGCGCACCGCCGGCACTACGCGCAGGACGGAGACCCTGTGCTCGTGTGGCAGGCCGCCACCCGCGCGATGAACCCGACGGTGCCTCAATCACTCATCGACTCCGCGACTGAGGAAGACCCGAGCGCCGCCGCGGCAGAATATGGTGCGCAGTTCCGAGTCGACGTTGAATCGTTCGTCGCCCGCGAGGTGATCGACGCCGCGACCGTCGCGGGCCGCCACGAGCTGCCGCCTGTAGAAGGCGTCAACTATGTTGCGTTTTGCGATCCGAGCGGCGGAAGCGCCGACAGCATGACGCTCGCCATTGCGCACCGGGACTCCGACGGCCGCGGCATCCTCGACGCTGTGCGCGAAGTGCGTCCGCCCTTCAGCCCGGAGCAGGTGGTCGAGGACTTCGCTGCGCTCCTCAAGACCTACCGCCTTTTCCGCGTCGAGGGCGACCGATACGCGGGCGAATGGCCACGCGAACGTTTCAGCGAGGCGGGTGTCAGCTACGCGCTCGCTGAGCGGCCGAAGTCCGATCTCTACCGCGAGGCTTTGCCGCTGCTGAACTCCGGGAGAGTCGAGCTGCTCGATCACCCTCGCCTCGCCGCGCAGCTCGCGGGCTTGGAGCGCCGCACTGCGCGCGGCGGCAAGGACTCGATCGACCATCGCCCGGGCAGCCACGACGATCTTGGCAATGCGGCGGCCGGCGCTTTGGTCCTGGCGGCGACGGAGGCCGCGCCGAGCCTGATTCGCGCGGCTGATCTGCTGCGCGACGACAAGCCGGTGGCGCTGCCCAAGTTCGCGCAAGCGGTTTTCGCGACGCTCATCATCGGCGACGACGGCCGGGCGGCGGTCGCCTATTTCGCCTCCCACGCATTCCTCGGTGTCGATGTTCCGGCGCCGCTGACGCTGGTCGACGTGACCTACGAGCCGCTTTCTGGTTCGAGCGCGCCAGAGATGTTCACGCGGTTGGAGGAGCTGCACCGCGCGATCCCGCGCGTCATCATGCACGCCGCCTGGGTGCCGCGCGCATATCTACAGCACGCGCAGCTCGCCGGCTGCGATGCGGACGAGATTCCCGCCGAGATGTTGCGCGATTTGCCGGCGTTGGCGCTCGCTGCGGCCGGCCATGTGAATGCGGGTCGGTTCAAGGTCGGCGAGGGTGCCGCCGCGAAGGCGCACCAGCTCCCGCTCGGCGGGGCGCTGACGTTCCGGGCCGGCGAGCGAATCGACGACGATCCGCTGCGGCTCGCGATCCTGACGGGAATCGGGCTGGGATTGTCGCCCACCGACGCGTTCGCGGCGCCCGCGATTCCCGCGGCGCGATTGGCGGCCTGAGATGGTCAGCGTCGCCGAAGCGATGGCCGCCGTCTCGCGCAAGCAGCCGGCGCCCGAGAGCCATCGTGATCGGGCCAAGCGGTTCTACAAGTCGCGGGCGTGGCGCGCGCTGCGGTATCGAGTGCTCGCCGCCAACGCGCGCCGTCACGGCGGCGTCGCCCGCTGCGAGCTGTGTGGCCGGTCGCGGCGCGACGGCGCGGTGCTGCACGGTGACCACGTGGTGCCGCTGAGCAAGGACTGGGGCCGCCGCCTCGACCCGACCAACGTGCAGGTGTTCTGCGAGAGCTGCAACCTCGGCAAAAGCAACCGTGACACGACCGATTTTCGGCCGGCGACGGAGCCGGTCGAGCCCGAGCGAGTCGAATCCGCTGGCGACAGCGGTCTCGCTGGCGAGCACGCGCTCGCTGGGACTTTTTCTTCGGAGGTGACTGAACATGAGTGACGACACCCGCGGCCGACGCATCCAGGAGGCCGCAGTGCGCGAGGCTGAGGGCGGCCCGCGTCGGGTCGTGCCGACACCGCCGCCGAGCTGCGAGAACTGTCGGTACGCTGCGACGGTGGCGACGCACGCGCACCTGATGTGCCGGCGGTACCCGCAGCCGGTGCAGAAACATTCGCAGGACCTTTGCGGGGAATTTTCGAGCAAGGAGCCAAAGTGATGAGCCCATCCGAACGCGCCGCCATGGAGCGGCAGAACTCAGCGCTGCGCGAGACGATCGCCGAGCTGGACCACCTGATCCACAAGGTGCGCACACCGCGCGCTCCGGCCGAGCTCGATGCGCTGGCCGCCATTCAATCTCGTGCAGACTCCGTCGCGGCGAAGTTCGGCGAGGCCGGACCTCGGCCGGTGCAGGGTGAAACGCTGCGGGCATTCCGGCTGCGCACTCTGGAAAACCTGCAGCACCACTCGCCCGAGTTCACCGACTTCGACCTCAGCAGGGCCGACGGTGCGATGCTCGACCTCGCGGAGGACGAAATCTTCAAGGCCGCCGAGCGGGTCGCCGAATCCGGCACCGAGACGAGCGCGCCGCTGGTCGAAGTCGAGGAGACGAACGCCCTCGGCCAGAGAATCACCAAGCGCTACGGCGACTGGCTCGCCGCCTATGGCCCCTTCCTCGGCGGCGGCCAGGTCTGCAAGATCGCGCGCCCGGGATTCTCGTCATGAACGCCCGCGAGCGGGTCGAGCTGTTCGCGCGGCTGCCCATGGCATCGCTGCGGAAAGCGCGGAACGAGGCTGCGGCCGTCGGTAACCTGGCAATGGCCGACGAGGCGCTGGCCGCGATGAACCTGCGCAGCCAGTCGCAGCACGAGGAGATCGAAAATGACGGCAGGTTGTACGAGCACGTCGAGCAGCCGAGTCCGCAAAATGGCGGGAGGTTCATCGTGCGCTATACCGGCGATCCGAGCGCGTGGATGAACGCCTTCACCGGCGGCGGCCAGATCTGCAAACTCAATCGCGATCCGGGCGTCGTGTCGCGGCAGACGGTCGACCTGAAAGCCGGCGAGCGAATCCAGGTGCTCGGCCGCGGCGGCACCACGCGCCCGGCGTGAGCGAGTGGCGCTGGGTGTCCGCGGCGCCTCCTTCTCAGCCGCGGCGCGGGTCAGTCGTGAGTGCCGCGTCAACACCAACCGCGACCGCCGGCGAGTGGGGCACGCACGCTCCTTTGCAACCTCTGGGGGGGGGGGTACTCCACCCCACTGCGCCGGCACCTGACATGATGCCCGCCAAGCGTCGCGACCCCGCGGCGGCGGAGACCGAGCTGCGCGCGAAGTGCTCGGCGCTCGGGATCAGCATCCGCCAGCGCGGTCGCGCCTGGCTGCTGCAGGGCGCGGGCGTGAGCCTGCTGGTGGCAAGCCTGCGCGACGTGGACCTCAAGCGCGACCTGAAGCCGCATGACCAGTTCGAGGCGCCCAGACGCCGGGGGCATAAGCGGTGATTCACGCGCACGTCGCCGGCGAGCTGATCCGCGACCCGACGCCGAAGACTAGCGCCGCCGGCAAGGCCTACGCGCACCTGCTGATCAAAGCGGGAAGCGGTGAGCAGTCGCAGGTGGTCAGCGCTCTCGTCTTCGGCGAGCTTGCGGAGGCGGCGCTCGCGCTCGAGCGGGGCGATTCGGTGAGCGTGGCGGGCCGCGGGCAGCTCGGTGTCTACGAGCGCGAGGGCGAAGTCCGGTTTGTGGCCGCGCCACCAAGCCGCGTCCCCATTCGGAGCTCCTTCTAGCGGCGTTTGGCCGGCTAGCGAGCGCCCCCTGGACCACGCAAGGCTGCTATCACCATGAAAAACTGCCATATTTTTGCAAATGGCCATCTGGAATTGTGGTCCAATCAATCATTGACACGGCCAGTCGCCGGGCTTGAAAATGTCTTTGTTGGCCGCCGACTTTTTGTGCGGCATCGCTGGCTCGGGTTACGGCGCAGTCACGAGCCTCTTGGCGGCTCTTTTTCCGACGCCAGTTTCTTCGTTTTCAGCCGATAAATGCGGCATCGTGCTCGTCCCATATAGACCCCCTGAGGAACAGGTACAGATCCCACTTGGTGATTCACGTGGCTAAAGACAGGGAGCGCTCCGCGCAATCCGTGATTGGCAGCAGCGGCCTGCCCGACTTCGCGCAGCCACCGGTAGACGAGGTTGCGCTCTCGATTCAGTTTGCGCCGATTCCCGGCCTCAACATGGGCCACTTTGGCCTTTTTTGGGAGCGGTTGCGAGCAGAGTATCCGCGCTTCGAGGCGCACCCGCCCATTACGAACGTAACCGAGCAATTCGGGCCGGCAAATGGTATCGCTCCCCAACTCGGCGTGTCCTTCGTCCAAGTGCCAGAGGTTCGTTGTTGGTATCTGGATCAGAGTGGGAATTACTTGATTCAAATCCAGCACGATCGCTTCGTACACAACTGGCGCAAGGTGAAAGGTACAGAGAGCTACCCGCGGTACCCATCATTGCGCGATGAGCTTGGGAAAGAGTGGGACCGCTTTCGCGATTTTCTAAACTCCGAGGGGCTTGATAGCCCCAAGGTTAATCAGTGCGAGGTTCTCTACGTCAACAACGTCGAGTACGGAAAAGGCTGGAGTGGTTACGGCGAACTTGACAAAGTAATCGCGTCCCTGGCTTTACCAAAGGCGAAGAACAGATTTCTTCCGTCGCCAGAGCGGATGAGCATGCAAGTTGTCTACCGCCTTGAGGATGACGCTGGACGCCTATATGTGTCGCTTGGTCCCGTCATTCGAGGTCGCGACGCAGCAGAGGTATTGCAGTTGACGCTTACCGCCCGAGGGGCGCCAAGGTCGTCTAGCACCGAAGACGTGTTCGCTTGGCTTGATCTAGGACGAAAGTGGGTCGTGCGTGGGTTCGAAGACTTCACCACGCCAGAGATGCACAACGTTTGGGGAAGAAAATGAACGGCGCCGCCGCGACAAATACAGTTACGAGACCGACCCATTCGCATTCGCCGCAATATTCCGGTATCAGCGCAAATGTCTCGATACAGGTCGGCGGCATGGAGCCTTGGAGAATGGAGGCGATCCAAAAGGTAATTCGCCTTGGTGCGCTTCCTTCAAACTGGGACAGCCATGGAAGCCGGGCGCCAAGTAGGGCGGTACGGCAAACGGCCTATGAACTGCTGCGATCAATCCCCGTGGAGTTGCTCCCTACGCCGCGCGTCGTACCCGTTAGCGGCGGGGGCTACCACTTCGAATGGTCGATTGGCGACCGAGAATTGGAAATTTCAGTCGACGCGGATTGCAGGGTCGAGAAGCTTAGGGTTGAGCACGGGATGCCAATCGAAGACGAACCGCCTTTGGACTTGGCGACCTTATTCGGCTGGCTAGCATCGCGCTAGACGTCTCAACATATTGTTGCCGGCCATGGCGGATCTACGTCCGGCCGACGACAATACAATCCCGGATGACGAGTTACTGTATATTCGGGTCTATCCTTCGCCAGATGTGCTGGTTCCCGTCGGTGACGGCCAATTCCGCCTAGCCTCGGGCGCTGTTCGGCGGGCCGCGAACAAAGATGAGCCCAAGTCAGTTGACCTAGGGTCACATTGCTCGCCCGAAGAAACGCGCGATCGCGGCACCAATGGCAACTTTCATGTCGCGGAGATTACAGCGGGCTCCGCGAGGGCGTTAGGACTTCGCGTAGTGCGCGATCCCATCCCCGAGGGACAAGAGGGGGGACCGAACCCCGCGCACGCGCTCGTAATCGGATCGCGCAAAAACGCCAATGGTGATCTGACTGGTGGCTTGACAACAACGGAGTGTGAGAAATTTGCGAGGGTTGCGCGAGCCCGTCTTTTCGCGCCCGAAAATCCGGCCATAGGGTGACCCTACTAGCCAGGCGTCCTTGAGGTCCTCGACCAACTCGGGCCGATCAGCGCAGAGGTGCATAATCCCGAGCGTGCCGGTGCCGCGGGCGTAGGCGGTGCGCGCCGGATGATTCTCCGGCAGGACCCCGAGGATCGTCGCGACGTCTACGTGCTCGGCCGGGTCGCGCGTGTCGTATTCGTTCACTTGCATAGTGTCGCTTGCGTGCTCGACGCCTGCGCCGCGCTGCAGCGTGCGCTGGGGCGGGTCGCGGGTGGGATGAATGCCGTTCCCGCCGGAATCAATCACTTGGGAGGCTTAAACTCGTAACCTCTTCCCTTGTCCTCGAAGTCGTATTTATAGGCAAACTGATTGCACCACAACTCAAACCCTCGCGAAAAAACATATGGGGAGAAACTGCTGATGCTGTTACAGCTATACCCATTGGTTGTGACTACTCGGACCAATCCATCGATTAAAATTAACGTGTCGTGATGCGTGTCGGTAAGGACCGCATCTTTCTCGATTGGAACACCCATCGGCGTCGCTTGTGGCATCCGATTCGCGGTCGAGCGTTTGGTTCCAGCGGCCGGTGGTTGAGCAGCGGGCTGCGACGGGGGAGCGGTGCCGCTTGCGGGCTGTTGCGGGTGCGCGAGCTGAGCCGCTTCGGAACGAAGCTCGAACATTCTTTGCGACCAAGACCAGGCGGCTTTGCCTGCTGGGGTATTGTCGTGGCGGAAAATACTGCCGAAGCAGAGGGTCCACGCTTCCGTAGCATTGTCCCAGGCGCCGGCGAGCATGGGCGTGCCAGCGTAATTGTCGAGACGGATCTCGTCTTTTGTCCACGCTGCGACGACTCTGAAATCGTCGGCAGAGATTACGGTCGGATCGATTCTTGCTTGGGAGACGGCTGTTTCGAACGGAATGTGCAGTTGCAGCATCATGCCGCGAACCTGCGCGTATAAGTCCATCGCCACGCCCGCAAGCCGGCCGCAGGCTTCCGCATCCATCATTTGGGTTCGATCTCCGCTTGCAAAGGCGAGTTTCTCGAAATCGAGATAAGTGAGCGCGGAAGCGGTCGAGGTCGACGCCAAGTTGGCCGCGGCGGCCGGCTGCGGCGCGGCCCACGCTGCGGCCGATGGGTCGTGCCAGACGTAGCAAGGGCGCGACGCATCGGTACAGGCACCGGCTGGTACGTTTGGCGTCAGCGTGAAGCTGCCGGGCGCGTAGTGGTAGCCCGGCGGCGCGCATGCGGCCAAGCCCATGCAGGCGCTCAAAGCGATGACCGCGGCAACGTAGAGCTTCACGGTCTTTCCCTTCTGCCGATCGTCGGCGCTTCGTTCATCGCCATCGAGCGCAGCAGCATCACTACCGAGTTCGGGATTAGCCTCGGCTGCGGCGACGACGGCGCGGGCGCGAGCGTAGGTGGGGCCGCTCATGCCGATAGCGTTGCCCACCACGTCGCGCGTAGCGGATGAATCTGTAACTTTTACAGGATCATCATTCTGGCCACGTCTTGTCTGCCATCCACGCGCCGCGGACTCGGAGCAATCTGGCCGCACGCGCTCCTCGATCAGCCTCCGATCGCCACCGCTTCGCTGGGCGTGAAGTCTTTCCGTTCAGTGTTCTCATCGCGCTCGGCGCTATCTGGCGCGCCGCTCAATGACGAAACTCGCTCGCTAGAATGCGAGCCAAGCCCTCAATGTAGATTTTCCGTTCATTGGATTTGAGGGGCATTTCGTGGACCGCCGCGCGCTTGGTGCCATGCTCGCATCTAACCTCGAGCCAACCATCTTTTTCGACATAGGACACGGCGTGTGCCCGCCCGTTCACCTCGATCGAGATGTATTGCGGAACCGGGTCCCTGGGCTTTGCCATCACTCATTATCGCCCCGCCGCGTCGTTGCGACCAGTGCTTGGCTGCGGCTGTTAATCGCGCAGATCATTGCGCCGCGATCGGCGCGGTACGGGCAAAAGGATGGCTACTTCAGAAGTCCGTGCGCGACAAGATAGGCGCGCCCGGGCTGAGCGAGGTGCCACTCGCTCCTCGGCGCTTCTCCTGCCCAATCGGACCCCGCGAAATGCGCCGCGTCGACAAACTTCTTCTTGCTCAGCTCTTCGAGGTGGTAGACCGCAAGCTGGTGCTCGCTTTTTAGAATTGCGGCAATCTGCCGGTCGGTGACGCTGCCGTGCTGCGTGAGTAGCTGCAGGATCTTTTCCTGCATTTCGTCGAGGCGGGCGCCTTGGCGGTCGGCGATTTGCGCCTCGAGCGCGCGCGTCCTCTCCTTCAGCCTGAGGTTTTCCAGCTCGAACCGCTGGTTCTCCGCTTCAAGGCGCTGCGCGCGGGCCTCGCACTCAGTGAGCTTCCGTTCGAGCGCCACGTATTGGTCGTTCGCCAGCGCGAGGCGTTCCCTCATGATGGCCGCCGAGCCGCGCTCGTTGATCAGCCTTTCGATCTCGCCGAGGAAGGGTAGGGCCATAGGACAGGGATGACGGGAGGGCATTTTCCTCGTTCGTCCCGGTTGCCCTTTACCTTGTCGCGTGGGTGCTGTTTTATCGGACGCGCGTGACTGAACGGATGCGTCAAATCCGGCCGGGGCTCCTCGTCACAAGTGTCCGCAGGGGCACCGTTGCCTTTGCACGTGGCGCGAGTATTGTGTGGGGCATCGGTGACGCGGATGCAGGGGGCTGATCGTGGCAGAGAACGAGACCACACAAACGGCGAAGGTCGTGCAGCTCAAGGCTAACCAGGCCTCCCTCGCTTCGGAGCGCAAGTGGGGTCGGGCGGTCATGAAGCTGGGATTCAGCATCGTGCCGTCATTGATCTTCCGGGCACAGCAGCGGCTTGGGCTCAACCCGACGCAGCTCGCGATCCTGCTTCAGATTGCCGATTTCTGGTGGGACCACAACCGCAAGCCCTATCCGAGCATGAAGACGCTGGGCGAGCGGCTAAACCTGAGTCCGCGTCAGATTCAGCGGTACATGGACGGGCTGGAGAAGGCCGGTCTCATGAAGCGCGTCGAGCGCCACGCGAGGCATCGCGGGCGGCTCAGCAATGAGTTCGATTTGAGCGGCTTGGTGGAACGGCTGGCGAAACTTGAACCGGAGTTCCGCGAAGTTGAAGAGATGAAGCGCAAGGTCTCGCAGAAAGGTGGTCTCGTGAAGAAGTAACCACCATGCGTGTGCCGGTTCAAACAGCGGTGTAGCTCAGTGGATAGAGTGCCCTTCTCGCTACGTACGACGGATTCGCGATTCGATTGTATGGGAAGGGAGGTCGCAGGTTCAAGTCCTGCCACCGCTTCCATTCTGGATTTGCTTTTGCCGCCGCTGCATTGGCACCACCTTGCCCTTGCTCGCGGGCGCCGGCTCGCACAACGCCCGCAGCCCATCGGTGACCTTCTGCATCGGCGCGCGCAAGTGCTCAACGTCGGGCGTCACATAGCCCATCGTCACGTCCCCGCGCAGCGCGTGGTTCACCAGCAGCTTCACGTCGAACGGGTGGAGCTTGAGCCGGTGAGTCGCGACCGTGATGAAGACCCGGCGCAGGTCGTGGATCGTGCCGGGGACGCCTTCCTCCCGGGGCTCGGCGATATGCCCACTCGCGCTCGGCGCGGGCCAGACCCAGGGCTTCATGCGCTCGACGTCGGCGACGAGCTTGGAATGCTCGGCTTCGCGCCGCCGCAGGATCTCGACCATTGCGTCTGACAGGGGCAAATCGAACGCGCGCCGCTCGCCGCCTTTCGGGCGCGGGACGCGCAGAGTCTTGCCCTTCAGATCGACGTCCTCCCAACGCATCTCGGCGACGGATTGCCGGCGCATGCCCGAAAACAGCGTGAACAGCAGGTAGTCGCGCCGCAGTCCGTTCTCAAGCTTGTTCACCGCCTTGAACCAATCGGCCAGGCCTTCCGGTTGGAGGGCGGCTCGGTGCTTGCCTTCGTCGAACCAGTTGACCGAATGAACTGGGGCGGGGCCGAGATCCTCGTGCTCGCGGCCGGCCCGGTTCCACACGTTGCGGAACAACTGGAACGTGCGGTTGGCGGTCGCCTGCCCGTTGCCAGCGGTGCGGCGCCGGCCGCGGCCCTTCTTGAGCTTGAGCACGTATTTGCCCCGGGCGATCTCGCGGGCGAGCGCGGCGTGCCGCTCGCGCACCTCCTGTCGGGTAATCTGGATGAGCGGCAGGTCCAGCCATTCGCGGAGGTAAAGCCCCAGCCGAGCGCGCACATCAGCAACGGTGCGAGTGCTACGCGCCTTCGCGCGCATGGCGCCCTCGGTGAGCGTGATGGCTCCCTCCAAGGTGATTCCACGCGCTTTCTGACGTCGGGCCTCGTCGCGCTGGGTCTGCCTACGGGCCACGGTGTCGACCCCGGCGGCCATCTCGCCGAGGAGCTGCTGGGCCTTGTTGCGGGCGGAGGCGAGGGTCCACAGGGAGCCATCCTCTTGGAACCCGCCCACCTTGGCGAAGAAATCGCGGCGCTGCTTCCCATGCACCCGGCGCATGGCGAAGTAGCTCTTGCTCGTGCGGTTGACGGCGAGACCGAAGCCTTCGGTCTTGGTATCCATCGCCACCCAACGGCGCCCTTGCGCCGGTGCGGCGCGTTGAACGAACGCCTCTGTGAGCAGTACAACGCGGCTAGTTGGTGAGGTCATCTCCCGCCCTCCGAAATTAGACCTACGGTCTAGAAAATCCCGGCGCGTCGGTGGCGCGTCGGTACCGTGGATCTTGGGCCGGGGAACGGCCCCCGGATAACCCCTTCAATTATCGCGCTTTCAGAGGGAGAACGGGGAAAATGGGTCCTCGGGCGGGACCAAACTAGGCGTTTTGTAAACCGAAGGTCGCGGGTTCGATTCCTGCAGCCGGCACCAGTCTCGCAGGCGAAAAAAAGCCCGGTCGCCCGGGCTTTTCCCTTTCGGCTTAGCGCCGACTCAGACCGGCTTGATGTTCGCCGCCTGCGGGCCTTTCTGGCCCGAGCGCACTTCGAACTCGACCTTCTGGTTCTCCTTCAGCGACTTGAAGCCGTCCATCTGGATCGCGCTGTGATGCGCGAACAGATCCTTGCCGCCGTCGTCGGGAGTGATGAAGCCGTAGCCTTTAGCGTCGTCAAACCATTTCACGGTTCCGGTTGCCATGGTGTTTCCTTCCTTGATTGAAGCGCGGCGTGAACCGGGCCGCGAATGCCGGGCATGACGATCAAGTAAGGGAACCGGTACCACGCGCCGCGGGAACGGCGGAAAGGGACGGACAATTCACTGCTTGAGTATCCTGCGGCGCGCATCATACCACAGTCCCGGCGCGCCGCTTCGCTGACCGGTCCCGGCGCCCGCTGCCCTGCGCCGGCAGCGGCAGCGCGGTCTGGTACTTGACCTGCTTGAGCGCAAAGCTCGACTTGATGTTGCCCACGCCCGGCACGCGCGACAGAAAATCGACGATAAAACGCTCGAGCGCCTGCACGTCGCGAACCACGACGCGCAGCAGATAATCGGCGTCGCCGGTCATCAGGTAGCACTCCATCACCTCGGGCCGCTCGCGCATGGCGCGCTCGAAGGCCTCAAGCGCGGGCTCGATCTGCTTGTCGAGCCGTACCTGGATGAACACGCTCACCGTCAGTCCGAGCGCGAGCGGGTCGAGCAGGGTCACGTAGCGCGCGATGACACCGCTCTCCTCGAGCCGGCGCACGCGGTTCAGGCAGGGCGATGGCGAGAGGTGCACTGCGCGTGCCAGCTCGACGTTTGAGCTGCGCGCGTCGTCCTGCAGCCGCGCGAGGAGCTTCCAGTCGATCGCATCGAGCTTTTCCGCCGGCATAAACACTCCTTACATTGATGTGTAGCGGAATTTTATGCTGCTTCGATTCGGCGGGGCAATACGAAACGATAGCAACTGCCGCCGCGTCGCGGGTACGATCTCGCCTGACCAGGCACAACCCGGAGAGCGCCATGGCCGATCTGTCCGACATCGTTTCCTCGGCGTTCTGGCGCGTGAACCCGCCGGATGCCGACCCGCTCGAGACTCGCGAGTGGCTGGAGGCCTTCGACGCGCTGGTCGAGGCCGAGGGGCGCGAGCGCGCCACCTTCCTGCTCAGGAAGCTGCTCGAGCACGCCCGCGCGCGGCGCGTGCCACTGCCGCCGGTGCTCAACACGCCGTACCGCAACTCGATCGCGCTCGCCGACCAGCCGCAGTTTCCGGGCAACCTGGAACTCGAGCAGCGCCTGTCCTCGATCGTGCGCTGGAACGCGCTCGCAATGGTGGTGCGCGCCAACCGCGAGCACGCCGAGCTCGGCGGACACATCGCCAGCTACGCCTCCGCGGCCGACCTGTTCGAGGTCGGCTTCAACCACTTCTTCCGCGCCGGCCCGGCGGGGGACCTGGTGTACTTCCAGCCGCATTCGGCGCCAGGAGTGTATGCGCGCGCATTCCTCGAGGGACGGCTGCCCGAGGAGCGCCTCGCGCGCTATCGCCGCGACACCCGCGGCGGGCTGTCGTCGTATCCGCATCCCTGGCTGATGCCGGAGTTCTGGCAGTTCCCCACCGGATCGATGGGGCTGGGGCCGATCGCCGCGATCCACCAGGCGCGCTTCATGCGCTACCTCGAGCACCGGGGGCTCGCCGACACCGCGGGGCGCAAGGTGTGGGCATTCGCCGGCGACGGCGAGATGGACGAGCCCGAGTCGCTCGCCGGGCTGTCGCTGGCAGCGCGCGAGGGCCTCGACAACCTGATCTTCGTCGTCAACTGCAACCTGCAGCGCCTCGACGGCCCGGTCCGCGGCAACGGCTCCATCGTGCAGGAGCTCGAGGGCCTGTTCGCGGGCGCCGGCTGGAACGTGCTGAAGCTCCTCTGGGGCAGCGACTGGGATCCGCTGTTCGCGCGCGACACCGAAGGCGTGCTGCTCAAGCGGCTGCACGAGACCGTGGATGGCGAGTTCCAGACCTACGCCGCCACCGACGGGCGCTTCAACCGTGAGCGCTTCTTCAACAAGTACCCGGAGCTCAAGCAGCTAGTCGCCCACCTCTCGGACCAGGATATCGACCGCCTGCGCCGCGGCGGTCACGACCCGCTCAAGATCTACGCCGCCTATCGCGCCGCGCTGGAGCACCGGGGCCAGCCGACCGTGATCCTCGCCCAGACCAAGAAGGGCTACGGCATGGGCCACTGGGGGCAGGGCAAGATGGGCACGCACCAGCAGAAAAAGCTCGACGAGGAGGCGCTCAAGGCGTTCCGCGATCGCTTCGGGCTGTCGCTCTCGGACGAAGACACCGCCGGCCTGCGCTTTTTCCATCCCGGCGCCGACAGCCCGGAGATCAAGTACCTGCACGCGTGCCGCGCCAGGCTCGGCGGCTACCTGCCGGCGCGCTCGGTGAGCGCACCGGCGCTCGCCGTGCCGCCGCTCGGCGCGTTTGCCAAATTGCTCGAGGGAACGCCGCGCGAGCAGTCCACCACCATGGTGTTCGTGCAGCTGCTCGCCCAGCTGCTGAAGGACGCGACGCTCGGCAAGCGCGTGGTGCCGATCGTCGCCGACGAGGCGCGCACCTTCGGCATGCAGACGCTGTTTCGCCAAGTCGGCATCTACTCCGCGGTCGGCCAGACCTACCAGCCGGAGGACCACGACGAGCTGCTGTACTACAAGGAGGCGCGGGACGGCCAGATCCTCGAAGAGGGGATCACCGAAGCGGGCGCCCTGTCCTCGTGGCTCG
Organism: uncultured Pseudomonadota bacterium; assembly: GCA_963817785.1. Classification (GTDB taxonomy): domain Bacteria; phylum Pseudomonadota; class Gammaproteobacteria; order Burkholderiales; family SG8-39; genus JAKALD01. The sequence continues at coordinate 507,852 of CAWFPL010000002.1, forward strand.
CCGCGGCGACCGCGTACAGCGCGCACGGCATGGCGATGCTGCCGTTCTACGTCTATTACTCGATCTTCGGCTTTCAGCGCGTCGGCGACCTGATCTGGGCCGCGGCCGACTCGCGCGCCCGCGGCTTCCTCGTCGGCGGTACCGCCGGCCGCACGACCCTCTCGGGCGAAGGTCTGCAGCATCAGGACGGCACGTCGCACCTGATCGCCTCGACCATTCCCGATTGCCGTGCGTACGACCCGTGCTTCGGCTACGAGCTTGCCGTCATCGTCCAGGACGGCATGCGTCGCATGCTCGAGGCGCAGGAGGACGTCTTCTACTACCTCACGGTGATGAACGAGAACTACGCGCACCCCGCGCTGCCGCCGGGCGCCGAGCAAGGCATCCTGCGCGGCATGTACCGGCTGCGCGAGGCACGCGGAGGAATTGCGCGCGTGCAGCTGCTCGGCTCGGGCACGATCCTGCGCGAGGTGCTGGCGGCCGCCGAGCTGCTCGAGCGCGACTGGGGCGTCGCCGCCGACGTCTGGAGCGTGACCTCCTTCAGCGAGCTGCGCCGCGACGGAATGCGGGTCGAGCGCATGAACCGCCTGCGCGGCTCGGGCGCCGCGCAACAGAGCTGGGTTGGGCAGTGCCTCGGCGCCACCGGCGGGCCGGTCGTCGCGGCGAGCGACTACGTGCGCGCGGTTGCGGACCTGATCCGGCCGTACGTGCCGCGGCGCTACGTGACGCTCGGCACCGACGGCTTCGGGCGCAGCGACACGCGGGCCGCGCTGCGCGAATTCTTCGAGGTGAGCGCGCCGCACATTGCGCTCGCGGCGCTCGCCGCGCTGGCGGACGAGGGCACGCTCGGGCGCGAGCTACCCGGCCAGGCGCGCGAGCGTTATCGGCTGGAGATCAGCGCGGTGCCGCCGTGGGAAAGGTAGCGATGCCACTTTACGGTACGGCCGGCGGCAGCACGAACTCGCGGCGCTCGTCGGCCGCTTTCTGCCGCTCGTAGGGGCGCAGCACTTCGGGGGTGCCGGGCTCGACCGACTGTTGCTGCTGCTGCGTGTTCAGGTTCTGCAGCCGCTGGCGCTCCTCGAGCTGGCTTGCGTCGGTCTTCGGCTCCTTGCGCAGGTCGCCGGGCGGGACACGCAGCTGCTCCTGCGACTGGCGCAGCTGCTGCGAAAACTCGTCCGACTGCTGGTCGCGCTGGATCAGGGCGCGCTGCACCTCCGGCGGTTGCGCACAGCCGATGGCGGCATATAGCAGCCCGCAGAGCAGCGCGAGCACACGCATGCGCTCACCCGCTAGAACTTCTCCGCCCAGGGCCGCAGGTCGGCCTCGAAGGTCCAGGCCGAGCGCGGTTGCAGGTGGATCTGGCAGAACAGCTCGGCGATCGCGTCGGGCGCGAGCATCCCCTCTTCGCCCAGCGCCTGGGCGCGTTCGGGAAAGCGCTGCCGCCCGGCCTGGGTGTCGATCATGCCGTCGATCACGACGTGCGCCACGTGGATGTTCCTCGGCCCGAGCTCGCGCGCCATGGACTGCGCCACGGCGCGCAGGCCGTTCTTCGCCGCGGCGAAGGCGGCGAACTGCGCCCCGCCGCGCACCGAGGCAGTGGCGCCCGTGAACAGGATCGTTCCCCGGCCGCGCGCCACCATGCGGCGCGCCGCCTCGCGCCCGAACAGGAATCCGCCGTAGCAGCCCAGACGCCAGACCTTCTCGAACATGTCCGCGGGCGTCTCGAGGATCGAGGCGCGGAAGTTTGCGCCGGCGTTGTACACCGCGACCTCCACCGGCCCGTGCTCGGATTCGAGCTCGTCGAACAGCGCGAGCACCTCCTCCTCGCTGCGCGCGTCCGTCGGAGCCGCAATCGCCCAACCCCCATCGCGGCGGATTTCTTCGGCGAGCCGCTCGAGGCGCTCGACGCTGCGCGCCGCGAGCGCGACCCGGAAGCCCGCCTTCGCAAAGCGCTTGCCGAGGGCGAAGCCCAGGCCTTCGCCCACCCCCGCGATCACTGCCACCGGTGTCTTGTTCATCCTACAGCCTCGCTGCCAGTTCGGCGCCTTCCAGCATGGCGCGCCTGGCGTCCAGCTCGCTCGCGAGCTTCGCGCCGCCGATCAGATGCGGGGTCCGGCCGGCCTTCTCGAGCGCTTGCGCGAGGTCGCGCCGCGGCTCCTGTCCCGCGCACACGATCACCGTGTCGGCCGGAACCACCTCTTCCTTGCCGTCCACGCCGACGTGCACGCCCCGGTCGTCGATGCGGCGGTAGGTGACCCCCTTCAGCATCCTGACCCCGTTGCGCGCCAGCTCACTGCGGTGCACCCAGCCGGTGGTCTTGCCCAGCGTCTGGCCGAACGGGCTCGCCGAGCGTTTGAGCATCACGATGCTGTGCGCGGGAGTCTCGGCCGCCGGGCCGCGCGGATCGAGGCCCCCCGGCACGCCGCCGTCCTCCACGATGCCCCAGTGGCGCTCGAACGCCTCGGCGTCGAGCGCGGCGCGGCTCGAGCGCCCGAGCAGGTAGACGGCGACGTCGAAGCCGATGCCGCCCATGCCGATGATGGCGACGTTGCGGCCGACCGCCGCACGCCCCGCGAGCACCTCGCCGTAGCCCAGCACGCTCGCGTGGTCGATGCCGGGGATGTCGGGCAGGCGCGGGTCCACGCCGGTGGCGATCACCACCTCGTCGAAGGCGCCGAGCTCGGCTTCGCCCGGCGCGTGGCCGAGGACGAGATTCACGCCGAGGCGGCGCAGCCGCTCGGCATAGTAGGCGACCGACTCTGCGAACTCCTGCTTGCCCGGCACGTGCCTGGCGAGATTGAACTGCCCGCCCAGCTCGGCGCTCTTCTCGTAGAGCGTCACCGCGTGGCCGCGCCCGGCGGCGACCGCCGCGCAGGACAAACCCGCCGGTCCGCCGCCCACCACTGCGATGGTTTTCCTTCTGGGCGCGGGCGCGTAGACCAGCTCGGTTTCGCGGCCGGCGCGCGGATTGACCAGGCAGGAGGCGAAATCGCCCTCGAAGATGTGATCCAGGCAGGCCTGGTTGCAGGCGATGCACACGTTGATCGCGGCGCGGTCGCCGGCCTTCGCCTTGTTCGCGAATTCCGCGTCGGCGAGCAGCGCGCGAGCGAGCGAGACCATGTCGGCGTCGCCGCGCGCGAGGATCTCCTCGCCGACTTCCGGCGCGTTGATGCGGTTCGACGCGATCACCGGGATCCCCACCGCTTGCTTCAGGCGGCGGGTCGCCCAGGCGAAGGCGCCGCGCGGCACGGCCTGCGCGATGGTCGGGATGCGCGCCTCGTGCCAGCCGATGCCGGTGTTGAGCAGCGTCGCGCCGGCCGCCTCCACCGCGCGCGCCACTGCGAGGATTTCGTCGCCCGTCAGGCCGCCCTCGACCAAGTCGAGAGCCGAGATGCGGTAGACGACGATGTAGTCGCTGCCGACCGCCGCGCGGGTGCGGCGCACGGCTTCGACCGCGAAGCGCATGCGGTTCGCCAGGCTGCCGCCCCAGCCGTCGCTGCGGTGATTGGTGCGCGGTGCGAGGAACTGCGTGATCAGGTAGCCCTCCGAGCCCATGATCTCGACGCCGTCGTAGCCGGCCTCGCGTGCCAGCTCGGCGCTCGCCGCGAACGCATTGAGCGTGCGCTCGATCTCCGCGGGTGCCAGCTCGCGCGGCACGATTGGGTTGATCGGTGATTTGAGCGCCGAGGGCGCGACGATCTTCGGGTGCTTGCCATAGCGACCGGCGTGCAGGACCTGGAGGCAGATGCGCCCGCCCGCCGCGTGCACGGCGCGCGGGATGGGGCGATGGCGCTCGCAGTCGGCCGCGCTCGCCATCATGGCCGGATGCGGGCCGAGGTTGCCCGCCTCGTCGGGCGAGAAGCCCCCGGTGACGAGCAGCGCCGTGCCGCCCCGCGCGCGCTCGCCATAGAAGGCCGCCAGGCGCTCGATGCCGTCGGGGCGCTCCTCGAGCCCGGTGTGCATCGAGCCCATCATGATGCGATTGGGAAGCGTGACATGGCCCAGGTCGAGCGGGCTGAACAGGTGCGGGTAGGCGGGCATCGGGCGGACGGCAACCGGAAACGGGCCCTATTTTAGCCGCGCATCGCGAACACGGTCCCGGCGACGCGCACGAACATGAACGAGGCACTCCGGTTCCGATGTCCGAAAACGGCGAGTATGCGGCTACCGGCCGATCCATAATGGCGCCCATGCGGCTCGATCCCACCACCTGCTACCGCGCGCTGCGCGCGCGCGATGCGCGCTTCGACGGGCGCTTCTTCGTGGCGGTGTCCTCGACGCGCATCTATTGCCGGCCGGTGTGCACCGTCCGCCCGCCGCGGCGCGAGAACTGCCGCTACTTCCCGAGCGCCGCGGCCGCCGAGGCGGCGGGCTACCGGCCGTGCCTGCGCTGCCGGCCCGAGCTCGCGCCGGGCAACGCCACGATCGACGCGGTCGAGCGCACCGCGCGCGCCGCCGCGCTGCTGATCGAGGAGGGCGCGATGAACGAGGCGAGCGTCGAGGCCGCCGCGCGTCGCCTCGGTATCACCGACCGCCACCTGCGGCGCGTGTTCCAGGTCGAATTCGGCGTCTCGCCGGTCGCGTTCGCGCAGACGCAGCGCCTGCTGCTCGCCAAGCAGCTGCTGACCGATACGTCGCTGCCGGTGACCGAGGTCGCGTTCGCCAGCGGCTTCGGCAGCCTGCGGCGCTTCAACACGCTTTTCAGGGAGCGCTATCGGCTGCGCCCGCGCGAGCTGCGCAAGGCGTCGCTGCCGGCCGCTGATCGCGATGCGCTCGCCTTCGAGCTCGGCTACCGTCCCCCCTACGACTGGCCGGCGATGGCGGGCTTTCTCGGCACGCGCGCCGTCGCCGGGGTCGAATCCTTCGACGGCGCGGCGTACCGGCGCACGGCGCGCGTGGCGAGCGGCGGCAAGGAGCACTGCGGCTGGATCGAGGTCGCGCCGCTCGAGGTAAAGCGCGCGCTGCGCGTGTGCGTCTCCGCGTCGCTCGGCAAGGCGCTGCCGCCCGTGCTGGCGCGCGTGAAAACGCTCATGGACCTCTCCTGCCACCCGCATGAGGTCGCGAAGGCGCTCGGGTCGCTCGCCGCGCGGCGCCCCGGCGTGCGCGTGCCGGGTGCGTTCGACGGCTTCGAGATCGCGGTGCGCGCGATCCTGGGCCAGCAGGTGACGGTCGCCGCCGCGCGCACGCTCGCGGGGCGCTTCGCTGCGGCGTTCGGCACGCGCATCGAGACGCCGTTCGCGGGGCTGGAGGTCGTGTTCCCGCGCCCCGAGGACGTCGCCGGGGCGACGCTCGGGCGCATCGCCCGGCTCGGCGTTCCGGCGGCGCGCGCGCGCTCGATCGCGGCGCTCGCCGGGGCGCTCGCCCGCGGCGAGCTCGATCTGACGCCCGGCGCCGAGGTCGAGGCGACGCTCGCGAGGCTGCGCGCGATTCCCGGCGTCGGTGAATGGACCGCGCAATACGTGGCGATGCGCGCGCTCGCCTGGCCCGACGCGTTCCCGCATACCGACTACGGAGTGATGAAGGCATTGAAGCTCGACGACCCGAAGCGCGTGCTCGCCGCCGCCGAAGCGTGGCGGCCGTGGCGCGCGTACGCGGTGATGCACCTGTGGCAATCGCTCGCCCGAGGAGGCAGGAAATGATGCGCTACGACTATTACGACGGCCCGCACGGCCGCATGCTGCTCGTGTCCAGGGGCGAAGACCTGTGCGGCGCTTATTTCAAGTGGCAGAAGCACTTCCGCGAGCCGGAGCGCGAGTGGCACCTCGAGCCCGACGCCGCCCCCTTGCGCCAGGCGCGGCGCGAGCTCGCGGAGTACTTCGGCGGCAGGCGCACCAGGTTCGAGGTGCCGCTCGCGGCCGAAGGCACGCCGTTCCAGCGCGCGGTGTGGAAGGCGATCGCGGGCGTGCCGTTCGGCGAGACGATCAGCTATGCGGAGCTCGCGCGGCGGGCGGGTCGGCCGGGCAGCGCGCGCGCCGCGGGCGCGGCGACCGGCCGCAATCCGATCGGCGTGATCGTGCCGTGCCACCGCATCGTCGGCTCGGACGGGAGCCTGACCGGCTACGCCGGCGGCCTCGACCGCAAGCGCGCGCTGCTCGCGCTGGAGGACGGCGCGCGCTCAGCCTGCCATCGTCAGGCCGCCTGAGACGCTTATGACTTGTCCCGTGATATAGGCCGCTTGCAGCTCCTCGGCGAGGCGCCGGGCGCCCGCGGCGTTGCGGTCCGCGACGCCGAGCTTGGCGCCTTCCTCCGCGAAGCGCCGGAGAATCGCAGCTCCGATTGCGCCCGCGCCGCCGGTGACCAGGACGATCTTTCCCGACAGGCCCTTCATCACTTGGGCCGCTTGTCGATCACCCGCTTCGCCTTGCCGACCGAGCGCTCGATCGCGCTCAGGGGCACGATGCGTACATCGGCGGTCACGCCGATGAAGGACTTGACGTTGTGCTGCAGCGTCGCCGCGGCCTCGTCCTTTTTCGCCTGCGGCCAGGCGTCGGCCTCGGGGCGCATCTCCACCAGCACGGTGAGGTGGTCGAGCGGCCCTGCCTTGCTCAGCTCGAGCACGTAATGCGGCGAAAGCTCCGGCTGCTTGAGGATCATCTCCTCGATCTGCGTCGGGAACACGTTCACGCCGCGGATGATCAGCATGTCGTCGGAGCGGCCGGTGATCTTCTCCATGCGCCGCATGTTGCGCGCGGTGCCGGGCAGCAGGCGCGTGAGGTCGCGGGTGCGGTAGCGGATCACCGGCAGGCCCTCCTTGGTGAGCGAGGTGAACACCAGCTCGCCCTTCTCGCCCTCGGGCAGCACCTTGCCGCTCTCCGGGTCGATGATCTCGGGGTAGAAGTGGTCTTCCCAGATGGTCAACCCGTCCTTGGTCTCGATGCACTCCTGCGCCACGCCCGGGCCCATCACCTCCGAGAGCCCGTAGATGTCGATCGCCTGCAGCTCGAGCCGCTCCTCGATCGACTTGCGCATTTCGTTGGTCCACGGCTCGGCGCCGAAGATGCCGATGCGCAGCGAGCACTTGCGCGGATCCAGGCCCTGGCGCTCCATCTCGTCGGCAATCGCCAGCATGTAGGAGGGCGTGACCATGATGACGTCGGGCTGGAAGTCCTGGATGAGCTGCACTTGGCGCTCGGTCATGCCGCCGCCGAGCGGGATCACTGCCAGCCCGAGGCGCTCGGCGCCGTAGTGCGCGCCCAGCCCCCCGGTGAACAGTCCGTAGCCGTAGGCCACGTGCACCTTGTCGCCGGGGCGCGCGCCGGCGGCGCGGATCGAGCGCGCCATGACCTGCGTCCAGGTGTCGATGTCCCTCGCCGTGTAGCCGACAACCGTCGGCTTGCCCGTGGTGCCGCTCGAGGCGTGGATGCGCACGATGCGGTCCATCGGTACGGCGAACATGCCGAAGGGATAGGTCTCGCGCAGGTCCGCCTTGGTGGTGAAGGGGAACTTGGCCAGGTCCGCGAGCGTGCGGCAGTCCGCGGGCCTCACGCCGGCGTCGTCGAACTTCTTGCGGTAGTGCGGGACGTGGTCGTAGGCGTGCTGCAGCGACCACTGCAGGCGCTGCAGCTGCAGCCTGCGCAGGTCGGCGAGCGGCGCCTTCTCGATCGGGTCCAAGGGAAATCCCGGTGCGGCTGGCGTAGCACTCATCGCAGTCCTCCTTCTTCCTCGATCAGCTTGCCCTTGATGGTCGCGGACTTGCCGCGAAACAGCGCGATCAGCTCGCCTTGCTGGTTGGTGACCTTCATGTCGTAAACGCCGGAACGCCCGGCGCGCGCCTGTTCCGCGCCCTCGGCGGTAAGCAGGTCGCCAAGATGCGCCGGTGCCAGGAACTCGATCGAGCACCCGGCAGCCACCGTGCGATGGTTGCGGCTGTTGCAGGCGTAGGCGAAGGTCGAGTCGGCGAGGGTGAAGATCATGCCGCCGTGGCACAGGTCGTGGCCGTTGACCATGTGCGGCGTCACGCGCATCGACAGTCGCGCATAGCCGGGCCGCACCTCCTCGATCTTCATGCCGAGCCATTTCGAGGCGCGGTCCTCGCCCCACATGGCGTTGGCGCAGGCCTCGGCGAGCCGCTGCGCGTCATCGTTCATCGGCCCTTGAACTCCGGCTTGCGCTTGGCGAGGAACGCGGCGACGCCCTCGCGGTAGTCGTCCGAGAATCCCGCCTCGCGCTGCAGGTCGCGCTCGAGCTCGAGTTGCGCGTCGAGCGTGTTGTCGGTCGAGGCCTCGAGCGCGCGCTTGATCAGGCCGTAGCCCCGGGTGGGCCCGCAGGCGAGCGTCTGCGCGAGCTTCGCCGCCTCCTCCGCCAGCTTGTCGTCGTCCACGCACTTCCAGATCAGGCCCCAGCGCTCGGCGTCCTCGGCGGCGAGCTTGTCGCCGAGCAGCGCGAGGCCCATGGCGCGCGCGCGGCCCACCAGCCGCGGCAGGAAGTACGTGCCTCCCGAATCCGGCACCAGCCCGATCCTGGCGAACGCCTGGATGAAGGAAGCCGAGCGTGCCGCGAGCACCAGGTCGCAGGCGAGCGCAAGGCTCGCCCCGGCGCCGGCGGCCACGCCGTTGACCGCGCACACGATCGGCTTGGGCAGCGCCCGCATGCGACGCACCAGCGGGTTGTAATAGGAGCTGATGGTGACCGACAGGTCGAGCGGCGCGTCGCCGCTCTTTACCTCGCGCTCCGAGAGGTCCTGCCCGGCGCAGAAGCCGCGCCCGGCGCCGGTGAGCAGCACGCAGCGGATGGCGAGGTCGGAGTCGGCCTGCGCGAGCGCCGCGCGCAGCATCCCGTGCATCTCGGGGTTGAAGGCGTTGAGCTTGTCCGGGCGGTTCAGCGTGATGCGCTGTACCCCGGCTTCGACGGATACCAGGATCGACGTGGACATGGTTACGGTCGCGCCGGGGCCGCTCGGGGCTTCTACGCGCGATTTCGAACGGGGGATAAAAGGATACACCATAGGGGCTAGAATCGAGCCCTGCGAAGCTCCATGGTCAAGGTCTACGCCATCGACGGCATCACGCCGGTCGTGCACCCCAGCGCCTACGTGCACCCGAGCGCGGTGCTGATCGGCGACGTGATCGTCGGGCCGCGCGTGTACATCGGACCCTGCGCCTGCCTGCGCGGCGACTTCGGCCGCATCGTGGTCGAGGAGGGCGCCAACATCCAGGACACCTGCGTGCTGCACGGCTTTCCCGACCGCGACATGCGCGTCGCGGCCGACGGCCACATCGGCCACGGCGCGGTGCTGCACGGCTGCGTGATCGAGCGCGACGCGCTGGTCGGGATCAACGCGGTGGTCAACGACAGCGCGGTGGTGGGCGAGGCGGCGATCGTGGCCGCGATGGCGTTCGTCAAGGCCGGCTTCGTGGTGCCGCCCAGGAGCCTCGCGGTGGGCGTGCCGGCCAAGGTGATGCGCCCGCTCTCGGAGGACGAACTGGCGTGGAAGCGCGAGGCGACCCGCCAGTACCAGGCACTCGCGGTGCGCAGCCTGGGAAGCATGAAAGCGGTCGCGGCGCTGAAAGTCCCCGAGGCGCGGCGCCGGCGCCACGCGGGCGGCAGGGACGTGGTGCCGCTCTCGGAGATGAAGCGGCGCAAGGCGGGGAAAGCATGAGCGATACGGCGCTGCTCGTCATCGACGTTCAGAACGACTATTTCCCGGGCGGCAGGATGGAGCTCGAGGGTGCCGAGGCCGCGGGCGCGAAGGCCGCCGCGGCGCTGGCGGCGTTCCGCGCCCGGGGGCTCCCCGTGTTCCACGTGCGCCATCTCTCGGTACGCCCCGGGGCGACCTTCTTCATACCCGGCACGCGCGGCGCCGAGATCCACGCCTGCGCCGCGCCCGCGGCCGGCGAGGCGGTGGTGGAGAAGAACTTCCCCAACAGCTTTCGCGGCACCGATCTGCACGAGCGCTTGGGGAAGGCGGGCATCAAGCACCTGGTGGTCGCGGGCATGATGACCCACATGTGCGTCGACTCGAGCGTGCGCGAGGCGTTCGATCTCGGCTACCGGGTGAGCCTGCTCTCGGACGCCTGCGCGACGCGCTCGCAGAGCTTCGGCGGCCACGCGGTGCCCGCGCCGCAGGTGCACGCGGCGTTCCTCGCCTCCCTGAACGGACTGTTCGCCAGCGTCGCGCCGACAGACGAGATTCTGAAGACCTTGCGGGAAGGACCATGAGCTACGAATTCATCACGACCGAAGTGAAGGGGCGCGTCGCGCTCGTCACGCTCAACCGCCCGAAGCAGATGAACGCGCTCAACCCGAAGCTCATGCAGGAGCTCGGTCAGGCGCTGTACGGCTTCGACGCCGACGACGGCATCGGTTGCATGGTGATCACCGGCAGCGAGAAGGCCTTCGCCGCCGGCGCCGACATCGTGGCGATGAAGGACTGGGACTTCGTCGACGTATACAAGGCGAACTACATCACGCGCGACTGGGAGCACCTGCGCAACGTGCGCAAGCCGGTGATCGCGGCGGTCGCCGGCTTCGCGCTCGGCGGCGGCAACGAGCTGGCGATGATGTGCGACATCGTGATCGCCGCCGAGAACGCCAAGTTCGGCCAGCCCGAGGTCAACCTCGGCATTCTGCCCGGGGCCGGCGGCACGCAGCGCCTGCCGCGCGCGGTGGGCAAGGCGAAGGCGATGGACCTGTGCCTGACCGCGCGCATGATGGACGCGGCCGAGGCCGAGCGCGCCGGGCTGGTGTCGCGCGTGGTGCCGCTCGACAAGCTGATGGAGGAGGCGCTGGCCGTCGCCGGGAAGATCGCTTCGTATTCGCTGCCCGTGGTGATGATGATCAAGGAATCGGTCAACGCGGCCTACGAGACCACGCTCGCCGAGGGCGTTCACTTCGAGCGCCGCCTGTTCCACGCCGCTTTCGCGCTCGCCGACCAGAAGGAAGGCATGGCGGCGTTCGTGGCCAAGCGCAAGCCGGACTTCAAGCATCGCTGAGCGGCTCGCGCAGCGCAGCGCGGTCGGGGAGAGGAAAATATCTGCCAGGCGTGTAGGGCTTTTGCTCCTCGCCGCCCAGATCCTGTCGATGCTCGGCTTCGCGAGCTATCCCGCGCTGCTGCCGCAGTTGCGCGATCGGTGGGCGCTGTCGAACTCGGAAGCCGGCCTGATCGGGTCGAGCTTCTTCGTCGGCTACGTCGCCACCGTTTCCTACTGGACAGCGCTCACCGATCGCCTGGACGGCAGGAAGATCTATCTCGCCGGAGGGCTGATCTCCGGCGCCGGACTGCTGGGCTTTGCGTTGCTTGCGCGCGGGCTGTGGAGCGCAATGCTGTGCCAGGCGCTGCTCGGCGTCGGCGTGGCGGCCACCTACATGCCGGGGCTGAGACTGCTCTCGGACCGCATCGGCGGGGTGGCGCAGAGCCGCTATATCGCTTTCTACACCTCGTTCTTCGGCGTCGGCACCGCGCTCTCGCTGCTGCTCGCGGGGAGCGTCGCGCCGGCCTACGGCTGGCGCGCGGCATTCGCGCTTTCGGCCGCGGGGCCGTTCGCGGCCGCGCTGCTGGTGCGCAGCGGGCTCGACAAGCGGACGCGCGCGGGGCCGGCTGCGGGCGCGTTCTCGCTTGGCAGCCTGTTTCCGCTGCGCGCCTGGCGCAGGGTGCTCGCGCAGCGCGCCGCGGCAGGCTACATCGCCGGCTATGCCGCGCACTGCCTCGAGCTGTTCGGCGCGCGCGGCTGGATCGTGGCGTTCCTCAGCTTCGCCGCGGCATCGCACGCCGCGGGACAGGGCTTTCCCTGGGCTCCCGCCGCGATCGCCGCGTTCGTCAATCTGTGCGCAGTGCCGGCGTCGATCCTCGGCAACGAGGTGGCGCTGCGCATCGGCCGCCGGCCGTGGATCCTGATCGCGATGCTCGCCTCGGGGTCCTCCGGCGTCCTCCTCGGGGCGTCCGTGTCCTGGTACTGGGTGCTCGTGCTCCTTCTGGTCGTCGCGTACTCCATGCTGGTGATGGCGGAATCGGCCACGCTCACCGCCGGACTGGTGGCGGTGGCGCCCGACGATCTGCGCGGCGCGGCGATGGGCCTGTATTCGCTGGCGGGCTTCGGCGGCGGCATGCTCGGACCGCTGGCGTTCGGGGCGGCGCTCGACCTGGCGGGCGGCGAGCATGCCCCCGGCGCCTGGGCCTGGGGCTATGCCGCGATCGGCTCGGGCTGTCTGGCGGCGCCGCTCGTGGCGCGGCTGTTCGGCCGCGGAAGCACGGCGTAGACTCGCGCCGACCAGCAGGAGGCACCGCATGGAACGCATCTGGCTGAAGAGCTATCCGCCCGGCGTCGCCGCCGACGTCCGCTACGACGAGTTCCGGTCGGTCGGCGACCTGTTCCAGCAGTGCGTCGCGCAGTACCGCGAGCGGCCGGCGTTCGCGTGCATGGGCAAGTCGATCAGCTTCGGCGAACTCGACAGACTGTCGCGCGACTTCGGCGCCTGGCTGCAAGCGAAGGGCCTCGCCAAGGGCGCGCGCGTGGCGATCATGCTTCCGAACGTGCTGCAGTACCCGGTGGCGCTCTACGGCACTCTGCGAGCGGGCTGCACGGTGGTGAACGTCAACCCGCTGTACACCGCACGCGAGCTCGAGTATCAGCTCAAGGACTCGGGCGCGGAAGCGATCGTGATCCTGGAGAACTTCGCCCACACGCTCGAGCCCATGCTCGCGCGCACACCGGTCAAGCACGTGGTGCTGGCGGCGCTCGGCGACATGCTCGGCCCGAAGGGCGCGATCGTGAATTTCGTGGTGCGCAAGGTGAAGAAGATGGTGCCCGCGTTCGCGCTGCCGCAGGCGCTGCGCTTCAACGCGGCGCTCGCCGAGGGCGCGGGCAAGCCGCTCAAGGCCCTCGACGTCGGGCACGAGGACGTCGCGTTCCTGCAGTACACCGGCGGCACCACCGGCGTGTCAAAGGGCGCGATGCTGCTTCACCGCAACATCCTCGCCAACATCGAGCAGGTCGCGGGCTGGCTGATGCTCGGCCTCAAGGGCGAGACGCCGACCATCATCACCGCGCTGCCGCTCTACCACATCTACTCGCTCACGGTGAACTGCCTGCTGATGCTGAAGGTCGGCGGCTGCAGCATCCTGATCACCAATCCGCGCGACATCCCGGGTTTCGTCAAGGAGCTCGCGAAGCACCGCTACAACATGATCACGGGCGTCAATACGCTGTTCAACGCGCTGCTGCACAACCCGGAGTTCGCCAAGCTCGACTTCTCGGCGCTCCGGGTATCCGGCGGCGGCGGCATGGCGGTGCAGAAGGCGGTGGCCGATCGCTGGCAGCAGGTGACCGGAACCGTGCTGCTCGAGGGCTACGGCCTCACCGAGACCAGTCCCGTGGCGACCATGAATCCGTTCGACCTCGAGGGCTACACCGGCTCCATCGGGCTGCCCATACCCTCGACCGAGATCGTGATCCGCGACGACAACGGCAAGGACCTGCCGATCGGCGGCACGGGCGAGATCTGCATCAAGGGCCCTCAAGTCATGAAAGGCTACTGGCAGCGGCCCGACGAAACCGCCCAGGTGATGACGGCCGACGGCTTTCTGAAGACCGGCGACATCGGCGCGATGGACGACAACGGCTTCATCCGCATCGTCGACCGCAAGAAGGACATGATCCTGGTTTCGGGCTTCAACGTGTACCCGAACGAGGTCGAGCAGGTGGTGGCGATGCTTCCGGGCGTGCTCGAGGTCGCCGCCATCGGGGTGCCCGACGAGCATTCGGGCGAGGCGGTGAAGGTCTTCGTGGTGAAGAAGGATCCGGCGCTCACCGAGCACGACGTCCTGGAGCACTGCAGGCGGGAGCTGACCGGCTACAAGCGTCCCAGGCACGTCGAGTTCCGCAGCGAGCTGCCGAAGACCAACGTCGGCAAGATCCTGCGCCGCGCGCTGCGCGAGGACAAGAAAGCCGCGTAGCGAAGACCCGATTTTCCGGTCTCGCCCGCTGCGTGCAGCCCCAGCACGATGAGCGCGAGCAGCGAGCGGGCCAGGGCGCGCATGGCCTCGAAGGATACGTTGGCGCCCCGCTTCCCGCTAATGCGGCGCTGCCGCATTAGTGCTATAAGCAACGCATGACCCCGACTCGTTGGAGCCGTTTCGGTGCTCTATAGCCTGTACGAGGCTCAGCACGCCGCGCTCGAGCCATTGCGCTACTTGGCCGAGCTCTCGCGCGGCTGGCTCGGCCACCCGTACAACCCGTTTTCCTACTCGCCGCTGGCCCGGCGCATGGCCGCTTCGAGCGACCTGTTTCTGCGCGTCACGCAGCGCTACGAGAAGCCCGAGTGGCGCATCGATTGGACCCGGATCGGCGGCGAGACGGTCCCGGTTTCGATCGAGGTCGCGCTCGACAAGCCGTTTTGCAGGCTGATCCGTTTCCGCCGCGCGCTCGGCGCGCCGCGCGACGACCCGAAGGTGCTGCTGGTGGCGCCGCTCTCCGGGCACCACGCGACCCTGCTGCGCGACACGGTGCGTGCGCTGCTGCCCGAGCACGAGGTGTGGATCACCGACTGGGTGGACGCGCGCATGGTGCCGCTCGCCGAGGGCCCGTTCCGGCTCGCCGACTACGTGGATTACGTGCGCGAGTTCATCCGGCTGCTGTCTCCCGAGCTGCACGTGATCTCGGTGTGCCAGCCGACGGTGCCGGTGCTCGGCGCGGTGGCGCTGATGGCCGAGGGCGGCGAGCCGCATCCGCCGAAGACGATGGTGATGATGGGCGGGCCGATCGACGCGCGCAAGAGCCCGACCGCGGTCAACAACCTCGCCATGCGCAAGCCGTACTCCTGGTTCGAGCACAACCTGATCGAGCGCGTGCCGGCGAAGTATCCCGGGGGCATGCGCCGGGTGTATCCGGGATTCCTGCAGCACCTGGGCTTCGTGGCGATGAACCCGAACCGCCACCTCAACGCGCACTGGGACTACTACAACCACCTGCTCGAGGGCGACGGCGAGTCGGCCGAAGGCCACCGCCGCTTCTACGACGAGTACAACGCGGTGCTCGACATGCCCGCCGAGTATTACCTCGACACCATCGCCACCGTGTTCCAGGACTTCGCGCTGCCCAAGGGCCGCTGGTACGTGCGCGAGGAGCTGGTGCGCCCGCAGGCTATCCGCGCGACCGCGCTGCTCACCATCGAGGGCGAGCTCGACGACATCTCCGGCAGTGGCCAGACCGAGGCGGCGCACCTGCTGTGCCTGAACATCCCGCGCGGGCGCCGCGAGCACTACCAGGTGCCGGGGGTCGGACACTACGGCATCTTTTCCGGCCGGCGCTGGCGCGACGTCATCTACCCGCGCATCCGCGAGTTCATCCGAACGCATGCCTGAGAGCGGCGCGGGCGCGCCGCGCCGCGCTCTGCTGGTCGGCGCGAGCGGACTGGTCGGTTCGTTCCTGCTCGAAAGACTGCTTGCGAGCGCGCTATACGCAAGCGTCGACGCATGGGTGCGGCGCGCCCTGCCGCGCGAGCACGCGAAGCTGCGCGTCGTGCCGATCGACTTCGAGCACCTCGGCGAGCAGCGCGTCGAGGCCGACGACGTGTACTGCTGCCTGGGCACGACCATTCGCCAGGCAGGCTCGAAGGATGCCTTCCGGCGCGTCGATTTCGACTATCCGCTCGCTCTCGCGCGCGCCGCTGCGCGCGACGGGGCGCAGCGCTTGCTGGTGATCTCGGCGCTCGGCGCCGATGCGCGCTCGGCGGTGTTCTACAGCCGCGTCAAGGGCGAGATGGAGGACGCGGTGCGCCGCGCGGGGGTGCCGAGGACTTACGTGTATCGCCCCTCGCTGCTCGACGGGCCGCGGCGCGAGTTCCGGCTGGGGGAGCGACTGGCGCTGCTCGCCGGCAACGCGCTCTCACCGCTGCTCCTTGGCAAGCTCGCGCGTTACCGGCCGGTTCACGCCGATGCGGTGGCGGCGGCCATGCTGGCCGCTGCATCAGGCGACCTGCCCGCGGGCGCATTCGAGTCCGAGCAGATCCGCGCCCTCGCGGACGCGTGACGCCAGCGCTCAGCGCTTGAAGGCAACGACACCCTTCACGCCGGTGCCGCTGCTGCCGAGGTAGCCCGCGTCGAAGGCGACGCCGGCGCCTTCCGCGTTCGGCCCGGCGAAGAAGCCGCCGAACGAGCCCCCGGGCGTTCCGGTGGGGCAATACGATCCCCTGCAGGTTACGCTCGAGAACCCCGCGCCGAAGCGTGCGGACACCGAGCTGATGCCCGAGGTGCCGTTCATCTGGTACACGTTGCCGTCGCCGCCATTGGTAGCATTGAGGCTGATGCTCAGCGACTGGCTGACGAAGTTCGCGGTGATGCTCGCGCTGTTCAGCGTCCCGATCGATCCGCCGCCAGTGATGTACGCGCCGACCGGTGTATAGGTGACCGTGCCGAGCGACGTGGGCAGAGCCGTGGTGACCTGACCGGTGATCCAGGGCTCGTTGCCGCTGGTGGTCGTGTAGGTGTTGTAGTCGTAGTCGATGATCGACGCCCCCGACCCGGACCAGTGGCCCCAGACGAGGTTGCCGTAGGTGGGCGCGCTGCGGTCGATGGTGTTGGTGGCGCTGCCGACGACGGCCGTCGGCTGCCCCACTCCGGAGCCGAACGCGAGCAGCTCCTGCGAGGAACCGACCTGCACTCCCCAATAGGCGCCCGAGCGAGAGATGGCCTGGGTGCTCGAGGTCTGGCCCGGAACGACCATCGCCGCCGCGTACGCGTTGGGCAGCGCGGTCTGCGTCAGCGTGGCGTTGAAGCTGCCGCTTCCCCCGGTGGCGCTCGAGCCGCTCAGCGTCAGGTTGGCCTGCGTCCCGGAAATCGTGCCCGACACGCTGATCGTGTCGAGGTAGCCGGCTACGAGGCCGTAGGCGTAGCTGTTGCTGGCGCAGCCCAGGCAGCGAAAAGCGCCTTGCTCGTTCGGGAAAGAGCTCCGGTTGATCGTGGCGTTGATCGTGGCCTGGCCCCCGCTGACGGTGACCGGGATGCCGCCGGAGCTGAACGGGGTTCCGAGGTTGAAGATGTTCGCGTTGCCGCCGGTCTGGTCGAGGGACACGAAGTCCGCCTTGAGATAGGCCTGATTGGTGGTGAAGTTCACCCCCAGCGTCAGGTCGGTCAGCGTGATCGTGCCGCAGGATCCCCCGGTGCAGGAGGTGACCGGGATGGACGTGCTTCCGGCCAGGCGATAGAAAATCGTGCCGCTCAACGTCGTCTGCAGCAGCGTGTTGACGCTCGGCGTGCTGGTGACCGGAATCACGGTCTGCTCGAGCACCGCAGGCGGCGGAACGCTCGTGGTCGTGCTGGTCACGCTGGTGTCGCCGGTGCCCCCGCCCAAACCGGTCTGCGCGACGGTGCTGGCGCTTTCTCCGCCGCCGCCCGAGGTGCCGCCCTTGCCGTTGCCGCCCTCGCCGTGTTCCTGGGCGACTTCATGGCCCGCCCGCCCGCGTCCCTGCAGCGTGTCCTGCAGGAACGGCGGCGGACCGATCAGCTGATGCGGCGGCGTGTTCTGGCCGGCAACGCTGAAGAACTGGTTGGCCCCGAACACGTGCTCACCGGTATGGTTGGTCACCGAGATGCGTCCGAAGGTGATCGCCCCGTAGGTGCCGTTGGGCGCGAGCGATCCGTCGGCGTTGCGGCAGTTGTTGTCGCACTGCACCAGGGCGTAATTGGTGCCGCGGATGCCGATCGTGGCCGTGGGCGTGGTGACGTGGTACTCCTCGTGCCGGATGTGGCCGATGATCCCGGTGAGGGTGCGCATGCCGCCCTTCAGCAAGGCGAGGAACGCGTTTTCGCCGGGCGCGCTGCGCCCCGTATAGTGGTACTGGGCGATGCGGAAGGTGGTCTCGGGGCGCAGCGCGACGATCGAGTTGTCGGTGAGCAGGAGCTGCGCGTTCGAGCGCGACCCGAGCTGCACGGTGTCGCCGCTTTCCACTTCGGTGCCGCTTTGCGCCGCGATCGTCTGTGCGCCGCGCAGGATCGTCACCTCGCCGGCGGCGATCAGCACCCGACCGGCGTGCTCGGCCCCGTAGGAAGACGGCGCGCAGGCCGCCAGCGCCGCACCGATGAGAAACGCCGCAAGGGAAGCTCTCATGTGTTCCCCCAACCTTTAGTTGAATTCGTAACGGGCATTGAACAGGACGATGTCGCGCGGGAAGCTGTACAGCTCGATGTTGGAGTGGTTGCGCGCGCTGGTCAGCTCGCCACGCAAGGACAGGTGGCGCGTATACAGGTACGACACGGCGGCATCGACCGCCTCGTAGCGGTCCTCGCGCGTGACCCCGAGAATCGCGTCGTTCCCCTCGTAGTTGCTCTGCTGGTAGGTGTAGTCCGCGGAGACGCCCCATTTGGCCGCCGGAGTGAAGCTCACCCCCACGCGCGCGCCCCAGGTGTTCGGCACCAGATCGGGGCGATCGGTCAGCGAGCGCTGGTGCCCCGCGCTCAGGTCGGCCGAGAGGATCGGCTGCCAGGGATAGCTGAATAGCCGGCGGTAGCCGCCGCTCAGGCCCCAGAAATCCGCGTTCCGCGGGCTGTTCGCCCCCGGGTAATCGAGGCGCGCCGTTTGCGCGCTGAGCGAAAGCGCCTGCAGCTCGCTCAGCTGGTGCTGCCACTGCACCTGCGCGCCCGTCGTGCTCAAAAAGCGGCTCGATCCCAGCTCGAGCGAGCTCACGCTCAGACCCGCGCGAAACAGGTTCTTCTCGCGCAGCAGCGACACCCCGCCGCCGGCGTTGTAGCTTCCCAGGTCGTACTGGCGGTTGCTCTGCTCGCTGTTGCTCTTGAGGCTCGCCTCGCCGTTCGCATACAGTGCCACGCCCGGGGACACTGGATCGCTGATGTAACCGCCCGCGCCGAGCAAGGTGAACGTATCGGACTGCTTGGCGGCGGTCTGCGCGACCGTCACCGGGCCCAGGATCGGGAGCGAGATGTTGGCATTCGCCACGCCGCCGTTGACGTTCGAGTCGGTGCCGATTCCGGCTTCCACGTACAGGCCCTTGCTCAGCGTATAGCGCGTCTCGCGCAGCCGGATCGCGTCCAGATAGCGATCGATGGTGGCGGCCACGTCGGGAGGCGGGGACAGCTTGCGCAGCGCCTGGAATTCCTCGCGGGCGCGTGCGTCCACGCCGAGGATGAAATACCCGCGCGCGAGCTGCAGCCGCGCCGAAACGTTGTTCGGGTAGCGAAGGATGTAGCGCTCGAGCGCGAGCACGCCTTCGCCCGCGTTCCCCGTGTCGACCGCCGCGATGCCGAAATAGAAATCGAAGACCGGCTCGCCGAAAGCTTCCCGGTGCTGCAGGCCGTATGCGTAGGCGTCCTTCATGCGCCCGGCCTCGACCATCGACTTCACCTGGTCGGCAGGGCTCTCTGCGTAGGCGCTGGCCGCCCACAACGCGCACGCCAGCACCCAGACCGTCAATCCCCTTACGCCCATGCCGCGCTCCCAATGCTACTGGGTGTTGTTGTTGCCCTGCTGCGCGGTGATCGCGCCTGTTCGAACTGTTTCATTGGGCAGCATGCTTGTCAATTCCCCTACAGGTATGGGGACTCAGCGAAGCTGCCGCGCATGCAAGGTTGCGCATGCGGTCGGTCGGCCCGCTTCAGGATCGCCGCAGTCGCCGGGAGCGCGCCGCAATCCACAGCGCGTACAGCGCCAGCGCCGCGAACCAGGCCAGCGACCACTCGGCGATCGACAGGCCGAGGAACCTCCATTTCACCTCGACGCACTCGCCGGTGCCGATGAACAGCTTCTGCAGCGTGCGCGAGAGCGGGAAGTTCTGCAGCATGAAGTACAGGTCGGGCCCGCAGGCCGGAACCTGATCCGCGGGCAGGTGCTGCAGCCAGACCTGGCGCCCCGCGACCGCGAGGCCGCCCGCGGTCGAAAGCAGCGCCAGCACCGAGTACACGACCGCGCCCGAGCGCCCGGGGTTGTGCACGGCGCCGACCAGAAACGCCACCATCACGAGGGTGAAGAACCCGCGCTGTACCAGGCACAGCGGGCAGGGATCCTGGCCCTGGAAGTACTGCAGGACCAGAGCGTAGACGAGCAGGCCGACACAGGCCAGGGCGCCGAGCGCGAACCAGGCGCGCAGGGAAGGGGAGCGGGAGGTCATGGGGACCGGCGGTTGGACCGTGTCAGGAGGTGGCCGGTTCTTCGGCTGCGCCCTGCGGCTCGGCGGCCTTCCTGGCAAGCGGCGCAACGCGCTGGTCGATCGCGCCGAATATCGAGTGCCCATGCGCGTCGAGCATGTCGATGCGCACGCGGTCGCCGAAGCGCAGGAACGGAGTGCGCGGCGCGCCGTGCTCGATGGTCTCGAGCGCGCGCTTCTCGGCCAGGCAACCGCAGCCGATCGAGCGGTCCTTGTTCGAGACTGTGCCCGAGCCCACGATCGTTCCGGCGCCGAGCGGCCGCGTCTTCGCCGCGTGCGCGATCAGCTGGCCGAAGTGGAAGTTCATGTCGCGCCCGGCGTCCGGATGGCCGAGCTCGGTGTCGTTCACGTGCACCCGCAGCGGCAGGTGCAGCCGCTTGCCGTCCCAGGCCTCGCCCAGCTCGTCCGGCGTCGCCGCCACCGGCGAAAACGCAGTCCACGCCTTCGACTGGAAAAACCCGAAGCCCTTGGCGAGCTCCGCCGGGACCAGGTTGCGCAGCGACACGTCGTTCACCAGCGCCAGCAACCGGATGTGCTGCGGCGCCTTGTCACGCTCGATGCCCATCGGCACGTCGCCGGTGATCACCGCGATCTCGGCCTCGAGATCGATGCCCCAGTCCTCGCTCGCGATCACGATGTCGTCGCGCGCGCCGAGCATCGAGTCCGAGCCGCCCTGGTACATGAGCGGCTCCTTCCTGAACTCGGGCGGCATTTCGGCGCCGCGCGCCTTGCGCACCAGCTCCACGTGATTGAGGTAGGCGCTCGCGTCTGCCCACTGATAGGCGCGCGGCAGCGGCGCCATCAGCTGCGCGAAATCGAGCGCGAACGCCGGCCCCGGCGGCTTGGCGTTGAGCTCGTTGTAGAGCTGCTCGAGCTGCGGGGCGAGGTAGTCCCAGTCGTCGAGCGCCGCCTGCAGCGTGGCGGCGAGATGGTCCGCCTTGAGGACGTACCCGAGGTCGCGCGAGACGACCAGCAAGGTGCCGTCGCGCGTGCCGTCCCTGAGAGTGGCGAGCTTCATGCGGAGGAGGTTCCGGCGGGACCGAGATGATAGCCGATTTCGGCCGCGCTCTTCAGTCTGCGGTGTGCACGAACAGCCGCGCCGCGCCGGCGGCGATCTGGTCGAGCGACAGGCGCCCCCCGCGCCGATACCACTGCCCGCTCCAGTTCACCGCGCCGAGCAACAGCAGGCGCGCGAGCCCCGGGTCGCCCGGCACGCGCCCGGCGCGCGCCAGATCGTCCACCAGCCGCTGCCACAGCGCATCGAAGCGATCCTTGAGCGCGATGATGCGGCGCCGGTTGGCCGGCGTGAGCGAGCGCCATTCGTACAGCAGCACCGGGATGAAGTCGTTGCCGCGCTCCAGGATGGTGCCGAGCTGCGCGCGGATCAGCCGCTCGAGCTTCTGCTCGGCCGGCAGGGCGAGCGCCATCACCGCCTGCGTGCGCCGCAGGCCCTCGGCGAGGCCTTCCTCCATCACCGCGACCAGCATGTCCTGCTTGGTCTTGAAATGGTAGAACGGGCTGCCCGAGTGCATGCCGGCGGCCGCGGCGATGTCGCGGATCGTCGTGCCGTCGAATCCTTGGTCGCGAAACAGGCGTGCGCACACGCGCAGCAGCGCGTCGCGCCGGTTGCCTTCGGCGCCGCCGCTGCGGCGGCTGCGCTTCGGCCTGGCGGCGGTCACGGCGCGGCGATCCGCGGCAGCGTTGCGGGCGCGTCGATTTCCATCCTGAGCAGCGCCGCGGCGACGTTCTTGCCGAGGTTGTCCATTCGCAGGCTGCGCGCCGCGCCGCCCTGCAGCGCCTCGTTGAGCACGATCTTGAGCGCGAGCAGGTTGTCGAGCGCATAGACCTCGACCGGGCCGCGCGCGAGCGCGGCGAAGTGCGCCGCGATGCGCTCGGCAGTGACTTCGCGCTTGAGCACCGCGTAGGTCTCGGCGTCGTAGGCGAACAGCCCGATGTCGGCACGGTCGGCCTTGTCGCCGCTCCTCGCGTGGGCGATTCTCCACAGCGGCACGCGCATCAGACCTCCTCCACGCTCACCTCGACGCGCGGCTCGATCAGCTCGCGCGCGGCGAGCGTCGGCCAGACGCCGAGCAGCTCCCGGGGGCGCTCGATGCCGTGAAAGCCCCCCGCGTAGGGCGGGCCCGATAGGCCCAGCCACGGAAACAGCCGCCCGAAGGCCTCGGCCGCGCGCTTGTCCCGGGTGCGGATCGTCATGCGCAGAAAGCATTCGTTCAGCTGCTCGCGATACGTCGGGTCCGCGTTGGCGCCCAGCAGCGAGTCGTAGCCGACGTACTCGACGTTCGTCTCCTCCACCGGCAGCTGCTGCTCGGCCGCCAGGGCCTCGATGATCGCCGCGCTCGCTGCGCATTTGCGGTACGCGTCGGGCCAGGAAAAGCCGATCATTCCCGTGCCCATCCAGCCGTCGTGGTAGCCGGCGACGATCTTGAGCTTCGCGGGGCGCGGCGCACCCCGGGCTCCGGCCACGCGCACGCGGTCGTTGCCCAGATCGTCGAGGCGTAGGGTGCCCATGTCGAGCACCACGTCGGGCGAGGCGTAGGCGTGCGGGTCGTGCACCTCGTAGAGCAGCTGCTGGCGCAGGGTGTCGAAGGAAACGCGCCCGCCCGTGCCGGGCGCCTTGGTGAACAGCGCCGCGCCGTCCGCTGTCACCTCCGCGATCGGGTAGCCCAGATGCAGCAGATCCGGGATCTTCGCCCACTCGAGCGCCGAGCCGAAGTTGCCGCCGCTCGCCTGCCCGGAGCACTCGAGCAAGTGGCCGACCGTGAGCCCCTGGGCGAGCTTGTCCCAGTCGTCCCAGCGCCAGCCGAGCTCGTGCGCGAGCGGTCCGAGCGCGAGCGCCGCGTCGGCCACCCGCCCGGTGAGCACGATGTCGGCGCCGCGCGCGAGCGCCTCGGCGATCGGCTGCGCCCCGAGATAGGCGTTGGCGAAGAGCAGCCGCTCGCGCACTCCGGCGATATCGGCGCCCGAATCCATGTGCGCGAGCGGCTCGCCCGCGGCGCGCAGCTCGTCGAGTCGCGGGGCCACGTCGTCGCCGCTCACCGTGGCGATGCGCGCTTTCCAGCCGCGGGCAGCGAATGCCGCGGCGAGCGCCGCGCGCGCGCTATGGGGGTTCAGGCCGCCAGCATTGAACACGAACTTCACCCCGCGCGGCGCCGCCAGCGGCCACAGCTCGACGAGCATCGGCACCAGGTCGCGCGCGTAGCCCGCGGCCGGATCCCTCTGCCGGTCCTTCTGCAGGATCGCGAGGGTGAGCTCGGCGAGGTGATCGGAGGCGATGTATTGCACGCCGCCGCGCTCGATCGACGCGCGCACCGGGCGCCAGGAATCGCCGTAGAACCCGAGGCCGGCGCCGATGCGGACGGACTTCATGTCGCGGGCGAGTCTAGTGACCGCGTTCCCGAAAAGCAAACGCTTGCTGCGCCGCGCTGCGGGAGACGCAGCGCGCTTACTGCATCGCCGCGTCCTCCAGGATCAGAGCCGAGGCTTTCTCGGCGATCATCACCACCGGCGCATTGGTGTTGCCCGAGACGAGCGTCGGCATGACGGAGCAATCCGCTACGCGCAGCCCGGCGATGCCATTGACCCGCAGCCGCTGGTCGACCACCGCCATCGGGTCGGAGCCCATCTTGCACGTGCCCGAGGGGTGAAAGATCGTGGCGCCGTATTCGCGGGCAAATCCGAGCAGCTCTTCGTCGCTGCGCAGCTGAGCGCCCGGCCGGTACTCTTGCACGAGGTACGGCGCGAGCGGCTGCGCCGCGGCGAGCCGGCGCGTGAACTTGAGCGCCTCGACCGCGCAGCGGCGATCCGCCTCCGCCGACAGGTAGTTCGGCCGGATCGCCGGAGGCTCCTTCGCATCGCGCGACCGGATCATCACCGTGCCGCGCGACTCCGGGCGCAACTGGCACACGGAAAACGTGCAGCCCGACCACGGGTGCGGCCTGGCTCCGGCCAGGTCCGCCGACAGCGTGGCGAAATGGAATTGAATGTCCGGCGATGCCGATTCGGGCAGGACCCGCGCGAACATCCCGCCCTGGTTGATGCCCATCGCCAAGGGCCCCTTTCTGAACAGCAGCCACTTCAGGCCGATCCTTGCGCGCCCTGACAGCGTGCGCAGATCGTCGTTGGTGGTGATCGGCTTGGCCACCTTGTACATCACGCGCAGCTGCAGGTGGTCGCTCAGATTGTTCCCGACGCCGGGCAGATCCCTCACCACCGGGACCCCCATGGACGCCAGAAACGGTCCCGCGCCGATTCCCGAGAGCTGCAGCAACTGGGGACTCTGAATCGCGCCGGCGGCGAGAATCACCTCGCGCGCGGCGCGTGCCTCGAGCGACCTGCCGCCTTGTTCGTAGCGCACCCCCACCGCGCGCCTGCCCTCGAAGAGCACGCCGGTCACGTGCGCGTCGGTCTCGACGCGCAGGTTGGCGCGCTTACCGGCCGGGCGCAGGTAGGCGCTCGCGGTGCTGCAGCGCCAGCCGTTTCTGGTGAACAGCTGGTAATAGCCGACCCCTTCCTGAGTCGCTCCGTTGAAGTCATCGTTGCGCGGGATCCCGAGCTCGTTCGCGCCGCGAATGATCGCCTCCATCAGCTCGTGCGGCTCGCCGATGTCGGAGCACCACAGCGGCCCGTCCGCGCCGTGATAGGCGCTGGCGCCGCGGGTGTTGTGCTCCGAGCGGATGAAGTACGGCAGTACGTCCTTCCATCCCCAGCCGCGGTTGCCGAGACTTTCCCAGTGGTCATAATCCTGCTGCTGGCCGCGCACGAAGATCAAACCGTTGATCGAGCTCGATCCGCCCAGCCCGCGACCGCGCGGCCAGTAGATCTTCCTGTGGTTCGTCGTGGCCTCGGGCTCGGTGTAGAAGCCCCAGTTATAGACCTTGTGGAACATGGTCTTGCCGTAGCCGATCGGAATATGGATCCACAGGTAGCGGTCCTGCGGCCCGGCTTCGAGCAGCAGAACGCGGTACTTGCCGCTTTCCGTGAGCCGGCTGGCGAGGACGCAGCCTGCGGAGCCGGCGCCCACGACGATGAAATCGTAAGTCGCTTGGTTCATGGTGATCGTCGAAAGACGCTCCGGTGTCAGGAAGATGCCGCTTTCGCGAGCGGGGTGCCGCAATCGAAACAATGGTCCATCGCCCCGCGGCGCGGTTGCCTCAGGCGGGTAACTGCGGCACAGTGCGATTTTGCCGCGCGCGACGAAGCGGCCGGCGAACTCGAGCGCCGCATTGCGCGGCCAACCACCACGAGGAGACAAGATTCATGAGGAGCAATTCGAAGGCGCTTTGCGTTGCCGCCGCCCTGGCGGCGGTTGCGGCGCTGCCGGCGCATGCCGAGGTCAGCACGGTGAGGATCGCCCAGCAGTACGGCATCGCTTATCTGCCGCTGATGTACATGCAGCACGAGAAGCTGCTCGAGAAGCATGCCAAGCAGGAAGGCCTCGGCGACGTCAAGGTCACGTGGGCGACATTCGCAGGCGGCAACGTGATGAACGACGCCCTGATCTCGGGGAGCCTCGACTTCGCCTCGGGCGGCGTGAGCCCCCTGATCACGCTGTGGGCGAAGACCCGCGACAACCTCGATGTGCGCGGCGTGTGCGCGATGAACACCATGCCGCTGTACCTCAACACGCGCGACCCGAACGTGAAGAGCATCAAGGACTTCACCGACAAGGACAAGATCGCGCTGCCCGCGGTCAAGGTGTCGTTCCAGGCGGTGAACCTGCAGATGGCGGCGGCCCAGATGTTCGGGAAGAAGGACTATAACAAGCTCGACCGGCTGACCGTTTCGATGAAGCACCCCGACGGCATGGCGGCCTTGCTGTCTCCGGCCAGCGAGATCACGGCGCATTTCACGGCGGCGCCGTTCCAGTACCAGGAGCTCGAGCACCCGGGCATTCACACCGTGCTCGACTCCTACAAGATCGTCGGCGGGCCCCATACCTTCACCGTCGTGTGGGCGACGGGCAGCTTTCGCAAGCACAATCCCAAGATCTACCGCGCGTTCCTCGCCGCGTTCGACGAGGCGATCGCGGACATCAACAAGAGCAAGCCCGCCGCGGCCGAGAACTACATCAAGTGGGCGCACTACAAGGGCCCGCAGAATCTGCCGCTCACGGTGCTCGACGACCCGCTGGTGAAGTTCACCACCACGCCGCACAAAATCCTCAAGTATGCCGACTTCATGTACCAAATCGGCTCCATCAAGGTGAAGCCCAAATCGTGGAAGGACCTGTTCTTTCCGGAAGTGCACAATCTGCACGGCAGCTGAGTGACGGCGGGCGGCTACCGGGTCAGGTAGCCGCCGTCCACCGCGATCGTCTCCCCGGTGATGTAGCCGGACGCGTCCGAGGCGAGGAACGCCGCGATCTGCCCGATCTCCGCGGTAGATGCGAAGCGCCCGAGGGGTATCGCCGCGAGCACCGCGCTGCGGCTCTCGGGCGTCAGCAAAGGGTTTGTCATGGCCGTCTCGGTCACCGCCGGGGCGATCGCGTTGACGTTGATCCCGAATGGCGCCAGCTCGCGCGCAAAGCCCTTGGTCAACGCGACGACCCCCGCCTTGGTGGCTCCGTAGAGCACGTTGCCGAGCGCCCCGCCGCCCTTGAAGGCGGAGACCGACGCCATGTTGATGATTTTTCCCGAGCGCCGCTCGAGCATGGCGGGCAGCGCCGCCTTGCAGCAGTAGTACACGCCGGACAGGTTGACCCGGCAGACCTCATCCCAGTCCTGGATCGTCGCCTCGACGACGGAGCCGGTCTTCAGTATTCCGGCGTTGTTGACCAGGATGTCGATGCGTCCCTGCTCGCTCACGATCCGCTGCACCGCGCGGCTCGCGTCCGAGGCATCGGCGACGTCCATTGCCAGCGCGTGGCACTCCTCGCCGATCGACGCCGCAATGAGCGCCGCCGCGTCGGCGTTCGAGTCGCCCAGGTAGACCACGCAACCCTCGGCCGCCAGCGCCGCGGCGATCGCCGCGCCGATACCGCCGGCGGCGCCCGTGACCAGCGCCACCCTGCCCGTCAGGTTCAGCTCCATGGCAGGGCGGATGCGCGGGTCATCGGGCGGCGCCGGACCGGCGCACGGTCAGCCCGTTTTCTGCGCCGCGAATCCCGCAGCCGGCGCGACCAGGTCGGCATGGACGGACTCCTTCAGCATCATCACCGAGGCCGTGCTTATCAGCCCGACGATGAGCATGTAGCCCGCCACCAGCCACGGCTGGCCGCCCCCCTCGCGCAGCAGCGCGGTGGCGATGATCGGCGTCAGCCCGCTGGCGAAGATGCCGGAGAACTGGTACACGAACGAGATCCCGCTATAGCGCACCCGGGTGTCGAACAGCTCCGAGAACAGGGCCGCCTCGGGGCCGTAAACCGCCGCGTAGATGATGCCGAAGGGGATCACGATCGCCAGCGCGATCAGGGCCGGGCTGTGCACCGAGGTGCTCATCAGCCACAGGGCGGGGAATCCCGCCAGGCCGCTGAGCAATGCCCCCCAGCCGAACACCTTTCTCCTGCCGAGGCGGTCGGATAGCCTGCCGAAGATCGGGATGAAAAACAGCATCACCACCGACGCCAGCGTCACCCCAAGCAGCGCGGTCGCTTTCGGGGCTTTCAGCGCCACCACGAGGTAGGTAATGACGAATACCCCGTAGATGTTGAACACCACGCCCTCGATGTAGCGGCAGCCCATGCCGAGCAGGACCTGTTTGGTTTGGTTGCGAATCAGGTCCATGAACGGCACGCGGGCCACCGACTGCGTCTGCTGCACGCGCAGGAAGGCCGGCGTTTCCATGATCTTGAGGCGGATGTAGATCCCGATCGCCACCAGGACCGCGCTGATCAGGAAGCCGAAGCGCCAGGCGCCATCGAGAAACATGTTGCCCGGCAGCGCCGTCAGCAGCGCCACCATGCCCGTGGCCAGCGCGAGCCCGGCCGGCACGCCCATCTGCGGCCAGCTGCCGTAGAAGCCCCGCCGGCCCTTGGGCGAATGCTCCACCGCCATCAGCACCGCGCCGCCCCATTCGCCGCCGATCCCGAAGCCCTGCGCGACGCGCAGCGCCAGCAGCAGCAGCGGCGCCCACACGCCGATGCTCTGGTAGGTCGGCAGCAGACCGATGAGAAAGGTGCCGATTCCCATGATGAGCAGCGTGAGAATCAGCATTTTCTTGCGGCCGATGCGGTCGCCGAAGTGCCCGAAGAAGACGCCGGCGATCGGCCGCGCGATGAAGCCGACCAGCGCGGTGGTGTAGGCCAGCATGGTCCCGATCAGCGGGTCGAACGACGGGAAAAACAGCTTGTTGAAAATGAGCGCGGCAAACGTGTTGTAGAGAAAGAAGTCGTACCACTCGATGGTGCAGCCGATTGCGCTTGCGAACGCGACCTTGCGTATGTCGGCCTCGCTCAGAGTGTTGCGATCTGCGACGCTGTCCATATCTCCTCCTGGGGTTGGCTGGAAAGATGTGCCCGTCTGGTCGACAGGTTCTGCTGTTCAATCCGTTTCCCGTTGACGCGAAACACGATTCAGCTATGCCTTGGTCACCTCCTATCGAGCGCAGGGATCGGCACGGCGGTGCGCTGCGCCGCCGCCGGGCGAGCTAGGCGGCCGCCGCTCGCAGGCCGAGAAGGCTGCGGGCTTGCGCGGGCGTGGCCGGCCGCCGGCCGTGGCGATCGCACTGGTCCACGATCTTCTGCACCAGTTGCGCGTTGCTCGCCGCGAGCCGCTCGGGCTCGATCCTCAGGTTGTCCTCCAGCCCGGTGCGGCAGTGCCCGCCGCTGTCCAGGCACCACTGGTTGACTTCCCACTGGTGCCGGCCGACCCCGGCCGCGACCCAGGTCGCGCGCGGCAGCACCTGCTTCAGCTCGCTGCGCAGGAAGTCGAAGATCGAGCGCCGCGCCGGCATCGCGTTCGGGATGCCCAGCACGAACTGCACGTGCGGCGGGTCCTGCAGCAGGCCCTTCTTCACCAGGTTCGCGGCGTTGTACAGCATCGCCAGATCGAACACCTCGATCTCGGGCTTGATGCCGTATTCCAGCATGGTCCGCGCCAGCCCCTCCACGAAATCGGGCGGATTTTCGTAGATGTTGGTGGGGAAATTGACCGAGCCCGTGGCCAGGGAGGCCATGTCCGGCCGGAGGTGGAGCATGGCGCCGCGCGCGGACAGCTCGCGGCCGCGCCCGCCGGTCGAGAACTGGACGATCATCCCCGGGCAATGCTTGCGCACGCCCTCCTGCACGCGGCCGAAAAGCTCCGGGTCGGAGCCGGGCGATTCGTCCGCATTGCGCACGTGGATGTGCACCAGCGCGGCGCCCGCTTCGAACGCCTCGTGCGTCGACTCAATCTGCTCCGACGGGGTTACCGGCACCGCGGGGTTGTCCTTCTTCCTCGGCACGGCGCCTGTAATCGCCACGGTGATGATCACGGGCTCTGACACGGATTCCTCCTGTTGGGGTCGCTTTGGCGGCGACCTGCGAAACCGAAATAGATGGCGCATTGCCCGCTGAAGCGCCGAGCGTCGCGGAAATCGCTGCGGCCGCGCGCTCCAGCGCGGGCACGAACTCGTAGCCCTTTTTGAGCGTCATGCGCGGCGCCGGCCCGTGCACCGCGACCGCCGCGCAAACCCGCCCGTGGGGGTCGCCGATCGGGACCGCCAGGCACACCGATCCCACCAGGTACTCGCCGATGTCGGTGGCGATGCCGGCGCCGCGGACCTTGCGCAGCTCGCGCTCGAGCGCCTCGACGGCGGTGACGGTGCGGTCGGTGTAGCGCTTGAGCGGCCCCGGGCCGAGCAGCGTGCGCACCTGCGCCGGGGGAAGGTGCGCGAGAAACAGCTTGCCGCTGGCGGTGCAATGCAGCGGTACGCGCGAGCCCGCCTTCATGTGCAGGCGCACGTTGGCCGAGGTCTCGACGCGATCCACGTACATCACCTCGCTGCCGTCGAGCATGGTGAAGTTGCACGTCTCGCCGATTTCCTCCACCAGCCGCGAGAGAATGGCGTGGCGCGCGCCGCGCAGCGGGGAGTGCATTTGCACGACCAGCGAGAGCGCCGACACGCGCGGACCGACGACATAGCGCTTCTCGAAAGTCTCGCGCTGCACCAGGCCGCCGCGCGCGAGCAGCCCGAGGATGCGGTACACGGTCGGCTTGGGCAGCGCGCTTGCGCGCGTCAAATCGTCGAGCGTGGGAGGGGTGTCGGCATTGGCGATCAGCTCGAGCAGGGCGAAGGCGCGCAAGGTGGACGAGTCGGGTTCCCCGGCGTCGCCGTTCGCCTGCTTCGATTTCGGTGATCGAAATTGCACATTTCATTATTGCAACTTTTTCTGCATGCATGCAATCATGAACCGAGCCGCCAGTCACCACCGGTTCGCAAGCGCAGCCCGCGCTGCTTTCATAACGACAGAAACGGGTACGCCGCCGTGCGCAGTCAAAACCATCTCACGTACGAGGATTTGCTCCAGATCGTGGAGCTCATAAAATCGTCGCCGCAGTTTTCCGAGTTTCACCTCAAGATCGGCGACATCGAGCTCGACCTGCGGCGCCGCGGCGAGCCGCGACCGGCGCCGGCGGCCGAGGGCGGGACCCCGCAGGCCGTGCAGCGCATCAGCCACGTCGGCGGAAGAGAGCCGTTGGTCGACGCCGGCGCGCCGGCGCGGGCCTCCGCGGCGACGGCCGCGCCCGCCGTCTCCGGGCAGGCCTGGCCCGAAGGCTCGATCGTGCTGCGCTCGCCGATGGTGGGCACGTTCTACCGCGCACCCGAACCTGGAGCGCCGCCGTTTGCGGAGGTCGGGCAGGAGGTGGCGCTCGGCACCACCGTCTGCATCATCGAGGTCATGAAGCTCATGAACTCGATTCCCGCGGGGGTGAGCGGGGTGGTCACCCACGTCCTGGTGGAGGATGCGGCCGCGGTCGAGTACGGCCAGCCGCTCATCGTGCTGCGGCCGAAGTGACCGCTGCTCGAGCATGATGCGCGCCAGGCCGATGCGCCGCGTTCTGGTGGCGAACCGAGGGGAGATTGCCGTTCGCGTCATCCGCGCGTGCCGCGAGCTGGGGCTGGAGACGGTGCAGATCTACTCGGATGCCGATCGCGACTCGCTCGCGGTGCGGCTCGCCGACCGCGCCGTGTGCGTCGGGCCGGCGCACTCGCGCCAGAGCTATCTCAATGCCGAATTCATCGTCTCGGCCGCGCTTACCCAGGGAGCCGATGCGATCCACCCGGGCTACGGCTTCCTGTCGGAGAACGCGGCGTTCGCCGAGCTGTGCGAAAGCTCCGGCATCGCCTTCGTCGGCCCGCCCGCGGAGGCGATCCGGAAAATGGGCGACAAGGCGACGGCGCGGCGCATGGCCGAGGAGGCCGGGGTACCGGTGACCCCGGGCTCGGCCGGCACTCTCTCGGGCGCCGGGGAGGCGGGGGAAATCGCCGCGCGGCTCGGCTACCCGGTGCTGCTCAAGGCCACGGCGGGCGGCGGCGGGCGCGGGATGCGCGTGGTCCGCGACCCGGCGAGCCTCGCAAGCCAGTTTGCGGATGCCGCACGGGAGGCGGCGGCCGCGTTCGGCGACGGCGCGCTGTACGTCGAGAAGTACCTCGAGCGCGTGCGCCACGTCGAGATCCAGGTGCTCTCGGACGGCGAAACCGTCCTGCATCTGGGCGAGCGCGACTGCTCGATCCAGCGGCGCAACCAGAAGCTGCTCGAGGAGAGCCCCTCGCCGGCCCTCGACGATCGGGCGCGCGAGCGGATCGGCGAGGCCGCGGTGCGTCTTTGCCGCCACGTCGGCTACCGCAGCGCGGGGACCATCGAATGCATCGTCGACGCCGCGAGCGGGGAGTTCTACTTCATGGAGATGAACACCCGGGTGCAGGTCGAGCACCCGGTGACCGAGCTCGTGACCGGCATCGACATCGTCAAGGAGCAGCTGCGCATCGCCCGGGGAGAGCGCCTGTCGCTCGCCCAGGCCGACGTGCGGCTGCACGGGCATGCGATCGAGTGCCGCATCAACGCGGAAGATCCGGAGCGCGGATTCGCTCCTTGTCCCGGAGAGGTCCGCGGGCTGCATTTTCCGGGCGGGCCGGGGATCCGCGTGGACTCGCACTTATTCGAGGGTTACCGTATTCCGCCGTACTACGACTCCCTGATGGCGAAAGTGATCGCCTGGGGTCGGCACCGCGACGAGTCGATCGCGCGCATGCGCCGCGCGCTCGCCGAGATGCGCATCGAAGGCGTGGCGACGACGATCCCGTTCCACCAGCGGCTGCTGGGCGACGAGCGGTTCCGCCGCGGCGACGTGCACACGCGCTTCGTCGAGGACGTCTTTATGGAGATTGCATGAAACCGCAGACGAAATCCGATCGGGCGCAGCGGCGCTTCGATTTCGTCGACGTTACCTTGCGCGACGCGCACCAGTGCCTGTGGTCGACGCGCATGACTACCGCCATGATGACGCCCATCCTCGGGGCGATCGACCGGGTCGGATACGCCTACGTCAACATCCTGGGCGGGGCGGTGTTCGACGTCTGCGTGCGCTACCTGCACGAGAACCCGTGGGAGCGCGTGGGACTGCTGTGCGAGCGGCTCGCCACCCCCTGCGACGGGCTGACCCGCGGCCAGAGCCTGTACACCTTCGAGCTGTTCCCGGACGACGTCGTCGAGCTCAATTCGCAGGTGCTCGCCAAGCGCGGACTGTCGGTGCTCACCGTGTACGACGCGCTCAACGACAACCGCAACATCGAGTCCTCGGTGAAGTCGGGGCGCGCGGCGGGCATGAAGATCAGCGGCTGGATGACTTACACGCTGAGCCCCGTGCACACCGACGCGTATTACGTCGAGCGCACCCGCGAGCTGGTGAAGCTGAAGGTCGACTTCATCTGCATCAAGGACCCGACCGGGCTTCTTACCCCGGAGCGCGGCCGGACCCTGTTTCCGGCAGTGGTGCGGGCCGCCGGGAGGATTCCCGTGCAGCTTCACTCGCACTGCCAGTCGGGGCTGGCACCGCAGGTGTACGAGGTCGCCATGCAAAGCGGCTTTCGCCACGGTTACACGGCGAGCGAGCCGCTCGCCAACGGCGCCTCGCTGCCGGCCACCGAGGAGATCGCGGCGCGCGCGCAGCGCCTGGGCTTCCAGACCTCGCTCGACCAGGAGGCGCTCGAACAGGTGGCCGGCTACTTCGCGTGGCTGTGCGAGCGTGAAGGCAAGCCCCGGGGCGAAGTGGCGCGCTACGACCCGGCGCTCTACGAGCATCAGATCCCGGGCGGCATGATCTCGAACCTGCGCTACCTGCTGCAGACCATGCAGCTCGAGCACCGGCTGCCGGAGATCCTGGAGGAGGCGGCGCGCGTGCGCCACGACCTGGGCTATCCGATCGTGGTCAGTCCGTTCGCGCAGTACATCGTGACCCAGGCCACGCTCAACGTGGTGCAGGGCGAGCGCTACAAGACGATTCCGGACGAGGTGCGCAAGTATGCGATGGGCTACTACGGGCGCCTCGCGGCCAGGCCCTCGGACGAGTTCCTGGAACGCGCCAACATCCGCCCGACCGACCTGGTCACCGAGCGGCCCGCCGCGCACATCGCGCCCTGGCTGCCGCGGCTTCGCGCCGAGCTCGGCGCGGCGGCGAGCGACGAGGATCTGCTGCTGGCGGCGTTCTACGACCGCAAGCTGCTCGAGCCGCTGCGCAACCCGGCGCCCGGATGCAGCTTCCGCGCGACGCCGCTCAACGAGCTGATCCGCTACGTGGGCGGGCGGCAGGACCTCGAACACGTGCGCATTCGCTTTGCAGGAACCGAGATGACCCTCTCGGCGTAGCAAGCACACCCGGATAGGGAAGCGACACTGACCTGAGGAGGCAGACATGAGGAGACTGACGCAGACTTGGACGGCGGGCTGGCGCATCGCCTTGGCGGGCGCCTTGGCGTTGCTGACTGCGACACCCGCGCTGGCGCAGCAGAAGTTCACCGACTGGGGCTGGCCGTTACCCTACCAGCGGGTATCGCAGAAGTCGGTGCAGTGGCTGAAGAGCAAGGGCTGGTGGCCGGTAGAGGTCGCCTTCCAGGCGCCGTGGTCGGGCCAGAACACAGTCAACATCGTGATGGACCGCGAGCACCTGATGCAGAAGCGCGGCGTCGAGGCGAAGTGGCAGGCCTTCCCGTCCGGCCCTGCGATCAACGAGACCATCGTCTCGGGGCGCTTCCAGGTGGGCAACGGCGGCAATTTCCCGTTCACCTCGCTGCTCGACAAGCACATACCGGTGACCGCGATCGCGATCCTCAGCCCGAACCTGCTGCACGCGCTGGTCGTGCCCGTGGACTCGCCGCTGAAGAGCATCAAGGACCTGAAGGGGCGGAGTACGCCGGCGACCATCGGCCTGGTAACCGGATCGTCGGCGGAGTTCTACTTCCAGGAGGCGATGGCGCTGAACGGTATCCGGCCCGACAAGGACGTCATCCTGAAGAACACCCCGCCGGGCGATCAGCTGGCGCTGCCCAAGGGCATGGACGGGGTCGTCGCCTGGGACCCGACGCCGACCATGATGACCGACGAGCTGAAGAACGGCCGCATCATCGACACGATCTTTCCGTACAACATGTACGAAGGCCAGTTCTACGTGCGCTCGGAGATCGCGCGGCACGCGCCTGACGTAGTGCAAGCCTTCTCCGACGCGTACGCCGAGGCCACCCTGTGGATCCGGCGCCATCCGCAGAAGGCGGCGGAGCTGACGGGCCAGGACCCGAACCTGCGGCACTTCTCCAAAGCCATTCTGCTGCAGCAGGTCGAGGCCTACAATAATCTGTACAAGCCGACCTACATCTACCCGCAGGCCGCGTTCTGGGGAGCCGTGAATCAGACGATCTTCAAGTGGCTGTACGACCAGAAGCGCATCACCCGGCCGCTCACGGCAAAGGATTTCGAAGACGCGGTCGACGCGCGCTACATGACGCGGACCTTCGCCAAGCTCGGCTGGGCGGTTCCGAAGCTGCCGCCCTTCATTCCGCCGGGCTGGAAGGGCGACCCGGCGACGCCGCCGTATCCGCCCTACGTCGAAGCGTTCGACACCAAGACGCCGCAACCTTTCCCCGGGCCCGGGGACCTCGTCAAGCCCTGGTCCTACGGCGGGAAGAGCTATAAGCCGTGACGCGCCCCGGCGCGCACGCGGCGTCGGGCCCGGCGGCGGGCGGGAGGGCGCACCTTCCCGCCGTGCTGCGCGCCTTCCTCTGCAGGGCTCGCCGCCTCGGTCTGCTCGCGACGCTGATCGCCGGATGGTGGTATGTGAGCGAGCATGTTCTGGACCGCAGCACCCGCACGCTCCTGCCGCCGCCGCAGGCGGTCCTCCGCGCGGCCTGGGAACTGACGCGCAGCGGCGAGTTGTGGCACCACCTGCACGACAGCCTGAAGCGCGAGCTGGTCGCGTTCCTGTGGGCCTGTGCCGCGATTCCGCTCGGCATCGCGATGGGATGGTGGAAGGCGGTGGAGGAGCAGGTCGACCCGGTGATCGAGATGCTGCGCCCCGTGCCGCCGCTCGCCTGGATACCGTTGTCGATCCTGTGGTTCGGCATCGGCGACATGCAGAACGAGTCCATCATTTTCCTGGGTTGCTTCTTCCCGATCCTGCTCAACACGGTGAGCGGCGTAAAGGGCGTGGACGCGAACCTGGTGCGCGCGGCGCGCTGTCTCGGCGCGAACGTCTGGCAGATCCTGTGGCGGGTGGTGCTGCGCGCCGCCCTGCCGCAGATCGTCACCGGCGTGCGCGTCGGGCTCGGGGTCGGGTGGATGGCGCTGGTCGCCGCGGAACTGGTGGGCGCGAACTCGGGCCTCGGCTTCCTGATCAACGACTCGCGCACCATCCTGCGCACGGACTACGTGATCGTGGGCATGGCGACGATCGGCGTCGTGGGCTTCGCGATCGACCGGGTGATCCGCACGGTGGTGCGCCGCCTGATGCCGTGGTCGCAGGCGCTCGCCAGATGAGCGCCGGACGGTGAGCGCGGTCGCAATCTCAGGCGTTTCCAAGGTCTTTCCCGGCCACGGCGCCGGCGACGAAGCGGTGCTTGCGCTGCGCGACGTCAGCTTTGGCGTCGCCGACCAGGAATTCTGCTCGATCCTCGGGCACAGCGGCTGCGGCAAGACGACGCTGCTCATGATGCTCGCCGGGTTCGAGGCGCCGACCAGCGGCCGGATCCTGGTCGACGGCCGGCCGGTCGGCCACCCGACGTGGCGGCGCTCGGTGGTGTTCCAGGACTACGCCCTGTTTCCCTGGATGACCGTCGAGGAAAACGTCGCCTTCGGCCTCGAGATGAAGCGCGTGCCGCGCGAGGCGCGGCGCGAGACCGTGGCGCACTACATGGGGCTGGTCGGGCTGCAGGGCTTCGAGCGCCGCTATCCGCACCAGCTCTCCGGCGGGATGAAGCAGCGGGTGTCGATCGCGCGGGCGCTCGCGGTCGACCCGGAGGTGCTGCTCATGGACGAGCCGTTCGCCGCGCTCGACGCGCAGAATCGCTCGCGCATGCAGGAGGAGATGGGGCGCATCCTCGCAAGCAGCGATCCGCGGGTGCGCAAGACCATGGTGCTGGTGACCCACAGCATCGAGGAGGCGATCCTGCTGTCCGACCGCGTCGTGGTGCTGACGCGCCGGCCCGGCTGCGTCAAGGCGGACATCCGGGTCGAGCTGCCGCGGCCGCGGCGCGAGGTGGATCCGGGGTTCATCGAGCTCAAACAGCGGATCCGCGACCTGATCCACGATGAGTTCGAGCCCGAGCACTGATCCGGGACCGCGCTCCATCGACCGCAGCGTCCGCCGGAATTGCGCATACCTGGGAGCCGAACAGTGCGCCTGCTGGGCAAAGCCGCGATCGTGACCGGGGCGGCGGGCGGCATCGGCGCCGCGATCGCGCGGGCCTACGTCGCGGAGGGCGCGCGAGTGTGCGTGGCCGACATCGATGCGCAGGCCGCGCAGCACCTGGCCGGTGCACTCGGCGAGGCGGCGATCGCCGTGCGCATGGACGTCACCGACGAAGACGAGGTCGAACTCGGGGTCGAGACCGCGGCGCGGGCGATGGGCGGAATCGATATCCTGGTGAGCAATGCAGGCGTGCAGCATCTCGACACGATCGCGGACGCGTCGTTCGCGACGTGGAAGCGCATCCTGGCGATTCACCTTGACGGCGGATTCCTCACCACGCGTGCCTGCCTGCGGCGCATGTATGCGCAGCAGCGCGGCGGCTCCATCATCCTGATGGGTTCGGTCCACTCCAAGGAAGCCTCGGTGCAAAAGGGTCCTTACGTGGTCGCCAAGCACGGGCTCCTGGGGCTGGCGCGCGTAGTCGCCAAGGAAGGCGCGCCGCACGGCGTGCGCGCCAACATCATCTGCCCGGGTTTCGTGCGCACGCCGCTGGTCGAGCGGCAGATTCCACAGCTCGCGGCCGAGCTCGGCCTATCCGAGGAGCAAGTGGTGCGCGAGGTCATGCTGCGCGCCACCGTGGACGGCGAGTTCACGGCCGCGTCGGACGTCGCCGAGATCGCGGTCATGCTCGCCGCCTTCCCGAGCAACGCGCTCACCGGCCAGTCGATCACGGTCAGCCACGGCTGGCACATGGCCTAGCGGGGCGTCGCCTCAACCTACCACGTACGCGGCCGCTCCGGTGGCGATCAGCTCGCCCTCGTCGTTCGCCAGCTCCACGTGCGCCACCGCGATGCGCCTGCCCATGCGCAGCACGCGCCCGGTGGCGAAGAAATGCTTGCCGCGCCCCGGGCGCAGATAGTCGACGCGCAGGTCCACCGTGCCGATGTTCGGGAACACGAGGTCCTCCTGCAGGCCGTGGCGCTCGATGAACGCGAGGTGGATGACCATCCCGGCCGCGACGTCGAGCACCGAGGAGATCACGCCGCCGTGCAGGATGCCGCGCGTCGGATTGCCGATCAGCTCCGGGCGCATGTCGAAGCGGATCCGGGGATTCTTCGTGTCGAGCGAGACCAGTTTCAGTCCGAGCACGCGATTGAACGGCACGCGCTCCTCGAAAATCCTGCGCAGCTGGTCCTTGAGCGTGCGCTGCGCCGCGCGCGATGTGGAAGCGGATTTCGCGTTCATGGCTTGAGTGGTCCTCCCGTTCGGTGCGCGGCTCACGGCGTTGCGCCGAGCGCGGGCAGCGGGTCGAGCTCGAGCAGCACCTGGCCCGGCGCGACCTGCGCTCCCGGCGCAACGTGCACCGCGCGCACGCTCGCCGCGGCCGGCGCGGCGAGCCCGTGCTCCATCTTCATCGCCTCGAGCACGATCAGCGCGCCTCCGGCCTCGACCTGGTCGCCCGCGCGCACGTGCACCGCGACGACGCGCCCGTTCATCGGGGCGACCAGCCGCCGCTCGCCGAGCCCGGTTGCGCGTTTTGCGGGCGGCGCGTGGAGGACGTTCTCCAGGCGCCAGCTCCGGCCGGCGTGCGCCAGGTGCACGACCTCGCCCTCGAGCGCGTAGGCGATGCTCTCTTCGCGCCCGCCGTCAAGCTCGATGCGCGCCCGCTGCCGCTCGAGGGCGACGAAGCGTAGCGCGATGCTTGCGCCGGCGATGCGAGCCGCGTACGTGCCCTGGGAATGCGTCAGCGCGACGTCGCGCCCGGCGAAGCGCGCGCGCATGAGCCGCGCCGGATTGTTGCTCCATGAGCGCCACTCGCCGTAGCCGGCCGCGCTCTCGGCGAGCAGCGCCGCACCGATGGCGAGCAGCGCGGCGTCCGGCTGCGCAGTCTCGACGCGCCCGAAGCGCCGAGCGACGAAATCGGTATTCGCTCCGGCGCGCGCGAATTCCGGGTCGCGCAGCACGCCGGCGAGAAAGGCCTGGTTGGTGGCGACGCCGAGCGCGACGGTCGCCTCGAGCGCCGCGGCGAGCCGGACGCGCGCCTCATCGCGCGTGGCGCCGTGCGCGATCAGCTTCGCGAGCAGCGAGTCGTAGTGCGGCGCGATCACGCCGTCGGGCTCGAGCGCGTGGTCCACGCGCACCCCGGCGGCGGGGCGCCACACGTGGAGCCGTCCGGACTGCGGCAGGAAGTCGTGCGCGGGGTCCTCGGCGCACAGCCGCGCCTCGATCGCGTGACCGTCGAAGCGGATCTCCTGCTGGCGCCTGGGCAGCGGCTCGCCCGCCGCGACGCGCAGCTGCCACTCGACCAGATCGAGCCCGGTCAGCAATTCGGTCACCGGATGTTCGACTTGCAGCCGGGCGTTCGCCTCGATGAACCAGAAGCGGCCGTCCTCGCCGAGCAGGAACTCGATCGTGCCCGCGCCGACGTAGCCGGCGGCGCGCGCCACGGCGATCGCCGCGCCGGCGAGCCGCTCGCGCAGCGCGGCGTCCACCGCCGGGGAGGGCGACTCCTCGATCAGCTTCTGGTGGCGGCGCTGCACCGAGCAGTCGCGCTCGCCCAGGTGCACGCAATTGCCCTGCGTATCGGCGAAGATCTGCACCTCGACGTGGCGTGCGCCTTCGAGGGCGCGCTCGAGCAGCACGCGCGCATCGCCGAAGGCGTGCTGCGCTTCGGAGCGCGCCTGTGCGAGCGCAGCGGGAAGCTCTGCGGCGGAGCGCACCAGGCGCATGCCGCGCCCGCCGCCTCCGGCCGCGGCCTTGATCATCAGCGGAAAGCCGGTCTCGCGCGCAGCCCTTGCGAGCGCGGCGTCGCTCTGCTCGGCGCCGTCGTAGCCGGGCAGCACCGGCACGCCGGCCGCGCGCGCGAGGCGCTTCGCCTCGGCCTTGTCGCCCAGGGCGCGCATCGCCGCCGGGGGCGGGCCGACCCAGGCGAGCCCTGCATCGAGCACCGCCTGCGCGAAGGCTGCGCTTTCGGCCAGGAAGCCGTAGCCCGGGTGCACGGCTTCGGCGCCGGCGCGGCGCGCGGCCGCTACGATCGCGGCCGCATCGAGATACGACTCGCGCGGCGCGGCGCCGCCGATGCACACCGCGTCGTCCGCCTCGCGCGCGTGGCGCGCGTCGCGGTCCGCCTCCGAGTACACCGCTACCGTGCGCAGTCCGAGCCCTCGCGCCGTGCGCAGGATGCGCAACGCGATCTCGCCGCGGTTCGCGATCAGCAGGGAGCGGAACATTCCGGCGCGGCGTTCGCCGCCTACCTGCCGCGCGCGGGCAGGATGTGCATGTGCTTGCAGATGATGCCGAGCATCACCTCGTCGGCGCCGCCGCCGATCGAGGTCAGGCGCCCGTCGCGCCAGGCGCGCGCCACCGGGTTGTCCCAGGTGTAGCCCATCCCGCCCCAGAATTGCAGGCAGGTGTCGGCGACCTCGCGCGCCAGGCGCCCGGCCTTGAGCTTGGCCATCGAGGCGAGCATGGTGACGTCCTCGCCGCCGAGGTACAGGTCCACCGCGCGGTGCGTCAGGGCGCGCAGGCACTCGAGCTCGGTCTGGCACTCGGCGAGCTTGTAGTGCACCCATTGCTGCTCGAGCACGGTCGAGCCGAACAGCTTGCGCTCACGCGTATAGGCGATGGTCTCGTCGATGCAGCTCTGCAGCCCGTGGAGCTTGGCGGAGGCGGCCCACAGGCGCTCCTCCTGGAACTGCAGCATCTGGTAGGTGAAGCCCATGCCTTCCTCGCCGATGCGGTAGCGTTGCGGCACGCGCACGTCGTCGAAGAAGATCTGCGCGGTGTCGGAAGACCACATGCCGATCTTCTTCAGCTTCTTCGCCACCGTGACGCCCTTCGTCTTCATCGGCAGGCAGATCAGGGTCTTGTTCTTGTGCGCCGCGCCCTCCGAGGTGTTGGCGAGCAGGCACATCCAGTCGGCCTGGGTGCCGCTGGTGGTCCACAGCTTGCCGCCGTTGATCACGTAATCGCCGCCGTCCTTTCTCGCCGTGGTCTTGATCGAGGCGACGTCCGAGCCGGCGCCCGGCTCCGAGACCCCGAGGCAAGCGACGTAGGCGCCCGAAATCGAGGGCGCGAGGAATTCCTTCTTCAATTCGTCCGAGCCGAAGCGCGCCAGCGCCGGGGTGGCCATGTCGGTCTGCACGCCGATCGCCATCGGCACGCCGCCGCAGCGGATGCGCCCGAGCGTCTCGGCCATCACCTGCGAATACGAGTAGTCGAGGCCGCTGCCACCGTACTCGGGCGGCTTGGTCAGGCCGAGAAAGCCGAGGCTGCCCAGCTTCCCGAACAGCTCGTGCGCCGGGAAGATCTCGGCCGCCTCCCACTCGTCGACGTGCGGATTGATCTCGTGGTCGATGAAGCGGTTCAGGTTGCGGCGCAGCTCCTCGTGCTCGTGGGTGAGTCGCATGAGATTCTCCTAAGGGCGTGCCACGCCGAACTGCACCGGACGCAACATCCGCCGCTCCGCCTCGAGACAGACCGAGAGCGCGTAGCCGAGGACGTTGCGCGTGTCGCGCGGATCGATCACGCCGTCGTCGAGCATCAGCGAGCTGGTGACGAAGGCGCTTTGCTGGCTTTCGAAGTTGTCGACGATGCGCTTCTTGAGCGCCTCGATCGCCGCGGCGTCCGGTTCGCGGCCCTTGCGCAGCGCGCCCGCCTCCATGACGATCGCCATGGTGAGGGCGGCCTGCTCGGCGCCCATCACCGCGGTCTGCGCGTTCGGCCAGGAGAACAGGAACCGCGGGTTGTAGGCGTGTCCGCACATGCCGTAGTTGCCGGCGCCGAAGGAGGCGCCGCACATCA
Organism: uncultured Pseudomonadota bacterium; assembly: GCA_963817785.1. Lineage (GTDB taxonomy): Bacteria > Pseudomonadota > Gammaproteobacteria > Burkholderiales > SG8-39 > JAKALD01. The sequence goes on from CAWFPL010000002.1 coordinate 549,581, forward strand.
GCGTGATCTGCGGCACGCCGGCGTTCGACACCGCCTGAATCATTTTCGAACCGTGCTTGATCATGCCGGCCTCCTCGCTCGCCTTGCCGACGATGTAGCCGGTGGTGTTCTGCAGGTACAGAAGCGGCAGGCCGGCCTGGCAGCACGCCTGGATGAAGTGCGCCGCCTTGTTCGCGCCGGCCGGGTCCAGCGGCCCGTTGTTGGTGACGATGCCGAGGCGCATGCCCTGCAGCATGGCGTGGCCGCACACCGTGGCCGGCCCGTAGCCGGCCTTGAAATCGAGAAAGTCGGAGTCGTCCACGATGCGCGCGATCGCCTCGCGCATGTCGACGGGCTTGCGGAAGTCCTCGGGCATCACGCCGAGCAGCTCCTCGGCGGGATAGCGCGGCGGCCGGCCGAGCGCGGGTGCCGCGGCGCCCCAGGCGAGGCGCGCGAGCACCTCGCGCGCGAGCCGCACGCCGTCGGCGTCGTCCTCGGCCAGGTATTCGCCGAGGCCCGAGACCTGCGTGTGCATCACCGCGCCGCCCAGCTCTTCGTCGGTGGCGATTTCGCCCGTGGCGGCCTTGAGCAGCGGCGGGCCGGCGAGGAACGCCCTGGCGCGTCCGCGCACCATGATCACGTAGTCCGACAGCCCGGGCATGTAGGCGCCGCCGGCGGTCGAGGAGCCGTGCACCACGGTGACGACCGGAATGCCGGCCGCCGAAAGCCGCGCCAGGTTGTAGAAGATCGCCCCGCCGTGAATGAAGCCCTCGACGCGGTACTTGAGGAGGTTGGCGCCCGCGGACTCGACCAGGTGTACGAACGGCAGCTTGTTCGCCAGCGCGAGCTCCTGTGCGCGCAGCAGCTTCTCGCGTCCCATGTGCTGGATGGCGCCGGCGTCGATGCCCGAGTCGCTCGCCACCACCATGGCGCGCACGCCGGCCATGTAGCCGACGCCGACAATCATGCCGCCGCCGGGGATCGACTTCTCCGGGTCGGGGTCGTCGAGGCAGTAGCCGGCGATGGAAGACAGCTCGAGCCAGGGCGCGCCGGCGTCGAGCAGGCGCGCGATGCGCTCGCGCGGCAACAGCTGCCCGCGCTTGTCGAACAGCGGCGTCGCCCTGGCCGATGCCTCCCGCGCGCGCGCCTCGAGCGCGCGCAGCCGCTCGACGAGCCGCAGCATGTGCGCGCGGTTGCGCTGAAACGCGTCGCCTTGCGGATCGAGCCTGGATTCGATCGCGGCCATGACCTGGGCTAGGCCCGCGTATGAAACGGGCCTGGGCGGAAAACCGAGCGGGAGGCACTGACCATGATCGTGGGGCTTGCAGGCGGGAATTCGACCAAGCAAATGCTTGGGCAGTGTGTCCCATTGGACTATGATTCGTCAATTCACGCAGGCAGCACCGGACATGATTTCGCGCACCCTATTCACCCCCGAGCACGAGGCGTTCCGCGACAGCGTGCGCCGCTTCATGGACCAGGAGGTGAAGCCGCACGACGAGCGCTGGCAGGAGCAGGGCTACGTCGATCGCGAGGTATGGCTGAAGGCGGGGCGCAACGGCTTCCTGTGCGCGAGCATGCCGGAGGAATACGGCGGCGCCGACGCCGACAAGCTCTACAGCGTGGTGCTGATGGAAGAGCAGGCGCGCGCGAACGACTCCTCGCTGGGCTTCGGCCTGCACTCCGAGATCGTCGCGCCCTATCTGCTGCACTACGGCAGCGAACACCTGAAGAGGAAATACCTGCCGAAGATGGCGAGCGGCGAGTGGATCGCCGCGATCGCGATGAGCGAGCCGGCCGCGGGCTCCGACCTGCAGGGGGTGAAGACCAGCGCGGTGAAGAAGGGCGAGCGCTACGTGCTCAACGGCTCCAAGACCTTCATCACCAACGGCTGGCACGCGGACCTAGTGATCGTGGTCGCGAAGACCGATCCGGCGAAGGGCGCCAAGGGCACCAGCCTGCTGGTGGTCGACACCTCCATGAAGGGCTTCTCCAAGGGCAAGCGCCTGAAGAAGGTCGGCCTGAAGGGCCAGGACACGGCGGAGCTGTTCTTCGACAACGTCGAGGTGCCGGCCGAGAACCTGCTCGGCCAGGAGAACAACGGCTTCATCTACCTCATGCAGGAGCTGCCCTGGGAGCGGCTGCAGATCGCGATTGGCGCGGTGGCCAAGTGCGAGGCCGCGCTCGGCTGGACCATCGACTACGTCCGGGAACGCAAGGTCTTCGGCCAGCCGGTGGCCGCGTACCAGAACACACGCTTCAAGCTTGCCGAGCTGGCGAGCGAGACGCAGATCGCGCGCGTATTCGTCGACAAGTGCATCGAGCTCATCCTGGCGGGCAAGCTGGACACCGCCACCGCGTCGATGGCCAAGTACTGGTGCACCGATCTCGAGTGCAAGCTGATCGACGAATGCGTGCAGCTGCACGGCGGCTACGGCTACATGTGGGAGTTTCCCATCGCGCGCGCCTACGTGGACGCGCGCGTGCAGCGCATCTACGGGGGCACCAACGAGATCATGAAGGAGCTCATTACCCGCGCGATCGGGCTAGGAGGCTGAGATGGCGGAAGCGATGATTTTCGACGCGCTGCGCACGCCGCGCGGCAAGGGCAAGAAGGACGGTTCGCTGTACGAGGTGAAGCCGATCGCGCTGCTCTCGGGCATCCTGCGCGAGCTGCAGCAGCGCCACGACCTCGACACCGGACAGGTCGACGACGTGGTGATGGGCTGCGTCACGCCGGTGGGCGAGCAGGGCTCGTGCATCGCCAAGACCGCCGCGCTCGCGGCCGGCTGGGACTGGCGCGCCGCGGGCGTGCAGCTCAACCGTTTCTGCGCCTCGGGGCTGGAGGCGGTGAACATCGCGGCGCAGAAGGTGCGCTCGGACTGGGAGGACCTGGTGGTCGCGGGCGGCGTCGAGTCGATGTCGCGCGTGCCGATGGGCACCGATCGCGGCGCCTGGATGTCGGATCCCGAGACCAACCTGGGGCTCGGCTTCGTGCCGCAGGGCATCGGCGCCGACCTGATCGCGACCATGGAGGAGTTCTCGCGCGAGGACGTGGACCGGTTCGCGCTGCGCTCGCAGAAGCGCGCCGCCGCCGCGCGCGGCGAGGGCCGCTTCGCGAAATCGGTGGTGCCGGTGAGCGACGCCCTGGGCGACCTGATCCTCGGCGAGGACGAGTTCATCAAGCCGCACTCGACCCTGGAGGGCCTCGGCTCGCTCAAGAGCTCGTTCGAGGAGATGGGCCGCATGGGCTACGACGCGGTGGCGCTCAAGCGCTATCCCGAGGTCGAGCGCATCCGCCACGTGCACACCGCCGGCAACTCCTCGGGCATCGTGGACGGTGCTGCGGCGGTGCTGATCGGCAGCGAGGACAAGGGCAAAGCGCTCGGGCTGACGCCGCGCGGGCGCGTGGTGGCGACCGCGCTATCCGGTGCCGATCCGACGATCATGCTCACCGGCCCGATGCCGGCGGCGAGGAAGGCCCTCGCCAAGGCGAAGATGACCATCGACCAGATCGACCTGTTCGAGATCAACGAGGCCTTCGCCGTGGTGCCGCTCAAGTTCATGAAGGAGATGGGCGTCCCCGAGGAGAAGGTGAACGTGAACGGCGGCGCGATCGCCATGGGCCACCCGCTCGGCGCCACCGGCGCCATGATCCTCGGCACGCTGCTCGACGAGCTCGAGCGCCGCAAGCTGCGCTTCGGCCTCGCCACCCTGTGCGTCGGCGGCGGGATGGGGATTGCGACGATCGTGGAGAGGCTGTAGGCGGCGATGGATACCGCGCGGCTCACCCACGTCGCGCAGTTTTGAATTTCCATGGTCTCCCTAGTTTCCGGATTTGGCCGCGAGATTCATGCGGCTAAATCCGGAAACTAGGGAGATGCGATAAACCCCTGATACAGCGGGACGGGAAATAGCAGCGCGCCCTACCCGCATCCGATTTTTCCAAAAGCGTCTCCATGACCTCCCCCATCCGCTACGAACTGAACGAGCGCATTGTCACCATCACCTTCGACGCGCCGGATGCGCAGGTCAACACCATGACCGCGGCCTGGCAGAAGGCCTTCGCCGAAACCGTGCAGCGCCTGGACAGTGAGCGCGATGCCTACGACGGTGTGATCCTCGCCTCGGCCAAGAAGACCTTCTTCGCCGGCGCCGAGCTGAAGGACGTGCTCAAGCTCGCTACGGCCGACGGTCCGCGGTTGCTGCACGAGATCGAGTCGATCAAGCACGATTTCCGCCGCCTGGAAAAGCTCGGCAAGCCCGTCGTGGCGGCGCTCGCCGGCAGCGCGCTCGGCGGCGGCTGGGAGATCGCGCTCGCCGCGCATTGCCGCGTATGCGTGGACGACCCGCGCATCCAGCTCGGGTTGCCCGAGGTCACGCTCGGCCTGCTGCCCGGCGCCGGCGGCGTGACCAAGATGGTGCGCCTGCTCGGCCTGCAGGCGGCGTTCCCGTTCCTGGTGGAAGGCAAGCTGATGCGCCCGGGCGACGCGGCCAAGCTCGGCCTGATCCAGGGTCTCGCGGTGGACGCGCAGGCGCTTATGCCCATGGCGCGCGAATGGATCCGCGCCAATCCCTCGCCGGTGCAGCCCTGGGACGCGAAGGAATACCGCATGCCCGGAGGCTCGCCGGGCTCGCCGCAGATCCAGCAGATGCTCGCCGTCGCTCCCGCGATGCTGGTCGACAAGACGCGCGGCCTGTACCCGGCGCCCGAGGCGACCATGGCTGCGATGGCCGAGGGCGCCCTGGTCGACTTCGACACCGCGCTGCGCATCGAGTCGCGCTACCTCGCAAAGCTCGCCGTCGGCCAAGTGGCGAAGAACATGATCACCGCGTTCTTCTTCAACCTGAACGCGATCAAGTCGGGCGCCTCGAGGCCGAAGGACTCGACCCCTTCGGGCTCGAAGGACTTCCCGCGCTGGAAGCCCGGCAAGGTCGGCATCGTCGGCGCCGGCATGATGGGCAGCGGCATCGCCTGGGCGTGCGCGAGCCGCGGCTTCGCCTGCGTGCTCAAGGACGTGAGCGCGGAGAAGGCCGCGGCGGGCAAGGCCTACAGCGGGAAGCTGCTCGCCAAGCGCCTGAAGGATGGGCGCACCAGCGAGCGAGACGCCGATCAGCTCCTCGCGCTCATCCAGCCCGGCGCGCGCGCACAGGATCTCGCCGGGTGCGACCTGATCATCGAGGCGGTGTTCGAGAAGCGCGAGCTGAAGGCGCAGGTGACCCGCGAAGCCGAGCCGATGCTCGCCGCGGGCGGCGTGTTCGCCTCCAACACCTCGACCTTGCCGATCACCGGCCTGGCGCAGGCGTCCGCCCACCCGGAGCGCTTCGTCGGGCTGCACTTCTTCTCGCCGGTGGACAAGATGCCGCTGGTCGAGATCATCAAGGGCGCGAAGACCGCGCCCGAGACCGTCGCGCGCGCCTACGACTTCGTGCTCGCGATCGGCAAGACGCCGATCGTGGTGAACGACTCGCGCGGGTTCTTCACCAGCCGCACTTTCAGCACCTTCGTGATGGAAGGCTGCGCGATGCTGGAGGAGGGCATCCCGGCCGCGGTGATCGAGAACGCCGGCAAGCTCGCCGGGATGCCGGTGGGGCCGCTCGCAGTCATCGACGAGACCTCGCTATCGCTCTCGCTGCTCGTCATGGAGCAGACCATGGCCGACCTCGAGGCCGAGGGCAAGCGCTGGACGCCGGCCCCGGGGCAGAACGTGATCATGCGCATGGTGAAGGAGCTCGGCCGCCCGGGGCGCGCGGGCGGCGGGGGCTTCTACGAGTATCCGAAGGACGGGCGCAAGTTCCTGTGGCCCGGGCTGAAGCAACAGTTCGGCAGGCCGGGCGCCGCGTACGACTTCGAAGAGCTGAAGGAGCGGTTGCTCTACCGCCAGGCGCTCGAAGCGGCGCGCTGCCTCGAGGAGGGCGTGCTCGAGACGGTGCACGACGCCAACATCGGCTCGATCTTCGGCATCGGCTTCCCGGCCTGGGCAGGCGGGGCGCTGCAGTACATCAATCACGTCGGGCCCGCGAGGTTCGTCGCGCGCGCCGAGCAACTCGCGAAGAAGTGCGGCGAAAGGTTTGCGCCGCCGCGCAGCGTGCGGGAGAAGGCGGCGAAGGGGGAGTTGTTCGTTTGAGGCGCGAGTTCGCCGGGTGCTGGTTTGGGTTTGACCAGATCTCCGGCTTTTGCGCCGCTCGCGGATTCATCGCGAGCGACGCAAAAGCCGGAGACAGGCGGTGCCCGCTCACTCACGACCGCTCGCGCGCAGGCTCGGCGTTGCTGTGTCTCCCTGTTTTGCGTCACTCGCCAAAGGCGGCGAGTGACGCAAAACAGGGAGATCGGGTAAAACCAATTCGGTTCTGAAAGGTAGGCGCCATGTCCCTCCCCCCCATCCTCGCTAACCTCCGCCTGCCCGTCATCGGGGCGCCGATGTTCATCGCCGGCGGCCCGGCGCTCGTCATCGAGCAGTGCAAGGCGGGGGTCGTCGGCTCGTTCCCGGCCCTCAACGCCCGCCCCAAGGAGGCGCTGGACGACTGGCTTGCGCAGATCGAGGCAGCGCTCGCCGCGCACCGCAAGACGAATCCCGCGGCGGTCGTCGGGCCGCTCGCGGTGAACCAGATCGTGCACAAGTCGAACGACCGGCTCGAGCACGACCTCGAGGTGTGCATCCGCCACCGGGTGCCGATCACGATCACCAGCCTGCGCGCGCCGAACAATGTCATTCCGGCGATCCACGCCTATGGCGGCATCGTGCTGCACGACGTGATCAGCGTGCGCCACGCCGAGAAGGCGCTCGAGGCGGGCGTCGACGGCCTGATCCTGGTGTGCGCGGGCGCCGGCGGCCACGCGGGCCCCCTCTCGCCCTTCGCCCTGGTGGGCGAGGTGCGGCGCTTCTTCGACGGCCCGATCGTGCTCTCGGGCGCGATCGCCAGCGGCGATGCGATCCTCGCCGCGCAGGCCGCGGGCGCGGACCTCGCCTACATCGGCACGCGCTTTCTCGCCACCTCAGAGGCGAACGTGCCGGAGCGCTACAAGGAGGAGGTGGTGCGCGCCGCCGCGGCCGACATCGTGTACACGGACCTCTTCACGGGCGTGCGCGGCAATTACCTGCGCCACAGCGTGGTGGCGGCCGGATTCGATCCGGACAACCTGCCCAAGTCCGATCCGTCGAAGATGAACTTCGGCTCCGGCAGCGGCGCCGAGAAGAAAGTCTGGCGCGACATCTGGAGCGCCGGGCAGGGCGTGGGCCAGATCGACTCGGTGATGCCGGTGCGCGAGGTCGTGGACCGGCTCGAGGCCGAATACGCGGCGGCGCGGCGCCGCCTGCAGCTCGGCTGAGCCCATGGGCGAGGCGGCGCGGGTCCTCGAGGTCGAGCGCCGGGGCGCGGCTGCGTGGCTGTGGCTGAACCGCCCCGAGGTGCGCAACGCGCTCGACGAGGCGCTCACCGCCGCGCTCGGCGAGGCGCTCGTCGCGCTCGAACGCGACGAGGGCGTGCGCGTGCTGGTCCTCGCGGGGCGCGGCCGGGCGTTCTGCGCCGGGGGCGATCTCGCGCGCATGGAGCAGGCCGCGACGCTCAGCCAGGACGAGGCGCGGCGCGACGCCGAGCGCTTCGCCAAGCTGCTGTACCGCGTGCATGCCTGTCCGAAGCCCACCATCGCGCGCGTGCACGGCGCCGCATTCGCCGGCGGCATGGGGCTGGTCGCCGCCTGCGACCTGGTCGTCGCCGCGGAGGAGGCCGAGTTCTGCCTGCCCGAGACGCGCATCGGGCTGGTGCCCGCCATGATCAGCCCCTACCTGGTGCGCGCGCTCGGCGCGCAGCAGGCGCGGCGCTACGTCCTCACCGCCGAGCGACTCTCCGCGCGCGAAGCGCACCGGCTCGGATTCGCCCACGAGTGTGTACCGCAGGCCGAGCTCGACGCGCGCGTCGAGACGCTGGCGCACCAACTCGCGCAGGCCGGGCCGCGGGCGCTGGCACGGGCGAAAAAGCTGCTCGACAAGGTCGAAGGCGCGCCGCTCACGCCGCAGCTCGCGGCCGACACCGCGGCGCTGCTCGCGGAGGTGCGCGCAGGGAAAGAGGCGCGCGAGGGTATGCGCGCCTTCCTGGAAAAGCGCACACCCCGCTGGACCCGCTAGGCGGGACGGCCGCGACCCGGACGGCCTCAGGAGGAGCGCTGCCCGGCACCGGCCACTTCGAGCCGGTTGCGACCGCCGCGCTTCGCACGATACAGGGCCTGGTCGGCCTCGCGCAGCACCGCGGCCCAGGTCTCGCCGTTGAGGGGAAATGCGCCGACGCCGATCGACGCCGTCACCCGGCCGATGAAACGCCCCAAGTGCGTGAAACGGGTGGCCGCGATCGCCGCGTGCAGCTGCTCGGCGCGCTGCAGGCTCGACTCGATCGTGGCGCCGGGCATGACGATCACGAATTCCTCGCCGCCATAGCGGCAGGCGAGGTCGCCGCCGCGGGTCTGGGCCTGGAGGATGCGCGCGAGCTCGCGCAGAACCGTGTCTCCGGCGTCGTGGCCGAAGCGATCGTTGAGGTGCTTGAAGTGGTCCAAGTCGAGCATCAGCACGCCGAAGGGCCGCTTCGAGCGCTTCGCCCGGCGCTCTTCGAGCTGCATCGCGCTGTCCAGAAAGCGCCGGTTGTACAGGCCGGTCAGCCCGTCGCGAACCGACTGCGCGAGCAGATCCTCGCGCCGGCGCAGGTTCGCCAGCGCGAGCGCGGTCCGCTCGGCCATGGTGCCGAGAATCGCGCGCGTGTGCGGATCGAGCGCGGCGCCGGTGCCGCGCAGGTGCAGCAAGCCGAGCGTCTCGCCGTTGGCGATCATGGGCACGCACACGTATGCGCCGGCATGCCCGCGCACGTGCATGCAGCGCAGGCCGCTCTGCTCGTCGCTTCCGGGGTGAAGGGCGCTGCGCCGGATCGCCCAGCAGTCGTCCGGCGTGAACACCAGATCTTCGGCCGGCAGCGTCCCCCAGCTGGCGTGCGCCTCGACGATGCGGCGCTGCGCATCCATCAGCAGGATGCTGCCGCTGGCCCTGGGAAACAGGTCCCGCGCGAAGCGCGCCACCAGCTCGCACGAATCCGCCGCGCCCGACGTCGACTGCAGCAGGCCGCTCATCTGGTTGATCTGCTCGAGCTGAGCGGTGCGCCCCTCCAGCGCGCTCAACGAATCGGACAATTTGCCGTTCACTTCCTGCAGCTGATGCTGCATGCGGGCGCGCTCGACGATTTCCCGCTGCAGGGCGGCATTGGCTGCCTCGAGCTCGCGGGTGCGCGCGACGACCCTGCGCTCGAGCGTTTCCGAGAGCTGCCGGTACTGCTCCTCGCGGCCATGCAGGACCTGCTCGGTGTCAATGCGCGCCTGCACCTCGCGAACCAGGGTCTGCTTGGAGCGATCGAGCTCCTCGTGGCTGGGGAGCGCGAGCGCGCGTGGAAGCAGCCCGCGCAGCGCTCCGGCCGTCGCGAGCGCGGCTACGGCGGTGGCGGCTTTTACCGCAGCGGTGACCAGAGCGATCGGCTGCCAGAGGTCGACCAGCTGCACGAAGTGCACGGTCCCGCACGCGTACAGGAACATGCTGAACATGATGAACAGGCGGCGCGAAGCGAGCTGCCTGCGCTGCGCGGCAAACCGCGTAACGACGAGGGCGATGGAGAAGCAGGACACGCTGATCAGCGCTTCGGAGGCGGCGAGCGTCCACAGCAGCTGGGACGAGCAGGCAGCGCACCCGCCTGCGGCGGACCGCCCATGCGTCGCGAAGAAATCTGCAAGTACGTCGAGCATTGCGTTTCCCTTCGGGCGCGGGGAAATGCGATGCGCCGTGGCCATGCGCTCGGGCACGTGCCGCGCCGGTGGAAATTATCGGCCGCCGCGCGCCGCCTAGTTGTGCGCTCTAGACTCGGATGTGACTCCTTTCACACTGGCGCGCCATTGTCGCCGCGGCACAACAATGCAAATCGCCAAGAAACAAGGTACTGGCGTCAAAGCCCGAAAAGTATGTGGCGTGAGCACGACGGCTGCGCTCGCCCACATCGCCGCAAGGGATCCTGCAACGCCTTGATTCCGAGGCGCTTCAATTTTTCTGGCACGAATCACGCTAAGACTGCCTGCGCGAGTTCGTGCGGCTCACGCTGAATTCAAACTTTCGCAGAGGATCATACCCATGCAACTGACGAAGATATTTCCGCTCGCCCTGGCGCTGATCGCGGTCGTCGAGATCGCGGCGAGTGCCTGCGCGGCGAACGCGCCCGGCCAGGCCAAAGGGCGGCAGCAACTCGCCGCCGTCATCGCAGCAGCGCAGGCCCGCAGCGATGCCCGTGCGGTCGACTGCACGAAGCATCCGAAAGACCCACGCTGCAAGAAGTAGGCAGGCCGGCAGCGAGTCGCGCAGAAGAGCTACCGGACCCGCTGCCCGCCGGCAAGGTGCATCCGGGCGCAGACGCCGTTGATCCTCTGGCCCCGATGATCGCCTCACGCAATCCACTTCCTCCTTCCCTGGCGTGAGGCGATTCGCTCGCCCGCCGGGCGCGCGCCCGGCGGGTGCTTTTTCGTTCCGGCCTTCACGCCTTGGCAGTCGGTGCGTGCGCGAAGGAACTTGCGTCCCGAAGGGAGAAGGGTGATTCCATGAACGGGCATAGCCCTCAAAGCGTCGGGAAGGGCCTGCGCTTCGCCTTGTCGCACACAGTCATCACGCTGCTTGCGATCGGTACCGCATTCGGACTGCCCGAGCTTGCTCGCTACGTCCTGTTCTACTGGTGGCCGCAAGTCGAGGCCAATTCACATTTGCTGCTGACCACCGAGATCCTGTTTGCCGCAGTGCTGGCGATGCTGCTCAATCTGGCGCTGACGAGCCTGGACAACCGGCGCTACGCGGAGAGCGCCAAACTGGCATCCCTCGCGTATGCGCGCCGCGGCGGATGGATCGATTCCTGGCGTGAGCGCCGCTTCATGGGGAGGATGCCCGTATCGCGCGACGCGTTCGTGATGGCGGTCACGGGCTTTCATGCTTTCGTCGACAGCAAGGGCTTTGTCGGCACCGCCTTCAAGACCGCATACGAGATTCGGGTGATGCTGATCCACCCCATGAAACACGGCGGGCAGGCGCATGTGGGACCGCCGCGGCAGGCCGAGGACCTGACGTCGCGCTGCAGCGAGATCGAAGCCAGCATCCGCTTCCTAGACGACCTGCGCCGCAGTGGCAAGAAGGTTACGCTCAAGCTCTACGACGAAGCGCCGTTCTGGAAACTGGTCATTCTCGGGGAGCACACCTGGGTGCAATACTGTCATGACGGGCTGGAGCCGAATGATGCTCCCGCTTACGTATTCGCTCTCAATGCGCGTACTCCCGCGCAAGGTCTTTTCCTTCCCTTCTACGTGATTTTTCTCAACAAGTGGAACGACCCGCGGCACCCGGAGTACGACTTCGAGCGGCGCGAGCTGATCTACCGCGACGAGCTGGGCAACGAGACCGGGCGCGAGCCATTCGTGCTTTCTAATGAGTGCTGCACTACGGACGCCGAGGCAGGCTCCCGGTAAATCGAGGCGCAGTGCGCAGAACGGCTACCCGCGGCCGGTAGCGATCCCTCGGTGAGGGCTACGGCTTCGGCGCCGGAATGACCAACCTGAATGCCTCGCCGCTGTCGATCGAAACGAAGCCGGCGCGCGGGCAGCAGGCGTGCGCGCCACTGCGGCGGAACACCTCGAGGGGCAGGTTCTGGATCGGAAACTCGCACTCGGGCGCGTCCGCGGCCTCGATCCAGCTCTTGCACTTCGCATCGCGCGTCTCGTCCCGCTGCATCGCCCGGTGCTTCTTTCTCATTTGAAGTGCTTCCTGAAGCCGTTCCAGACCGCGTCGTAATTCTTCTGCAGCGCGGGCGTCTCGAGCGCGAACCGGGTCGGGCGGAACACGTAGCGCGATTCCCACATGAAGGCGAGCGTGTCCTGGTAGCGCACGGGCGAGAGCTCGGCCTGCGTGGCCCGGTCGAAGGTGGCGGCGTCCGGACCGTGCGCGCTCATGCAGTTGTGCAGCGATACCCCGCCGGGGAGGAAGCCTTCTGCCTTGGCGTCGTAGACTCCCTGTACCAGGCCCATCAGCTCGCTCATGGTGTTGCGGTGGAACCACGGCGGCCGGAAGGTGTGCTCGGCCACCACCCAGCGCGGCGGGAAGATCACGAAGTCGCAGTTGGCCACGCCGGACTGCCCGGAGGGCGAGGTCATGACGGTGAAGATCGAGGGGTCGCAGTGATCGACCGTCACCGTGTTCACCGCCATGAAGCGCGCGAGGTCGTATTTGTATGGCGCGTAGCGCCCGTGCCAGGCGACTACGTCGAGCGGCGAGCGGTCCCATGGCGCGGCCCATAGCCCGCCCATGAACTTGTTCACCACCTCGCACTTCGCGTCCCGGTCCTCGTAGGCGGCGACCGGCGCCATGAAGTCGCGCGCCTGCGCCAGGCCTTGCGCACCAATCGGGCCGAGCTCGGGCAGGCGGAACGGCTGGCCGTAGTTCTCGCACAGGTAGCCGCGCGCCTGCTTTTCCAGCAGCTCGACCTTGAACTTCATGCCGCGCGGCAGCACCGCGATCTCGCCCGGCGCGACGGTCAGTTTGCCGAGCTCGGTGAAAACCAGCAGCTCGCCTTGCTGCGGCACCAGCATCAGCTCGCCGTCGGAGTCGACGAAGTAGCGCTCGGTCATCGAGCGGTTAGCGCAGTAGAGGTGCACCGCGATCCCGGCCTGCCCGGCCGGATCGCCCGAGCCGGCGAGGGTCGCGAGGCCGTCGAGGAAATCGGTCGGCGCCTCGGGCAGCGGCAGCGGATCCCAGCGCAGGCGGTTGGGGGGCGTTTCGGTCTCGACGAAGGGCCCCGAGCGCAGCAGCCGCTCGGCGATGCGCTTGAAAGGCGCATGCATTGCCGAAGGCCGCAGCCGGTACATCCAGGTGGAAAGGTTGTCCGCGCGCGGCGCGGTGAACGCGGTGCCGGAGAGCACCTCGGTGTACAGTCGGTGCGGCGTGTGCTGCGGCGAGTTCTGGCCCACCGGCAGCGCGCCTGGTACGGTCTCGGTGGAGTGCAGGTTGCCGAATCCGGTCTGATACTCGAGCACCGGGCGGGCGGCGTTCTGCGGCGTGGTGCGCGCAGGCGCAGTGACGATCATGGCGCAATCCCCTTCGTGGACGCGTTCAATCCTAGCACCGCGGATGGCGGCGACGAGGCCGCGGCTCAGGCCGTGATCGGCACCTTCTTGAGCGGCATGTGCGCGAGCCATTTCTGCACTTCGTTGCGATCGGAGAACAGCGTTTCGAGCTCGGCGCGTGCCTCCTCCTCGGTCTGGCGCACCGACTCGATCACGCTGCGCCTCTCGCCGCTGCGGTCGGTGGCGAACTCGAGGCGAATGCCGTTGGGGTCGAAGAAATACGCCGACCAGAAGCGCCCGCCGAGCGGCACCGGGCCGATCACGTTCACGCCGCAGGCTTTGACCCGCTCGACCACGGCATCGAACTTGTCGGGAGCGACGTGGAACGCGACGTGCTGCATGCCGCCCGGGAGGTCGCGGTTCTGCTTCCCAAGGCCCCGCGGGTACTCGAAAAACGCGAGCAGCGAGTCGTTGCCCATGTTGAAGAAGTAGTGGCGCAGGTTGTCGTAGGGCGGCTGGCCGCGGTCGCGCTCGAAGGGTACGCGGCGCACGTGCACCAGCTGCATGCCGAGCACGCGGGTGTAGAAGTCCATCGTCGCCGGCAGGTCGTCGGTGACGAATGCCAGGTGGTCGATGCCGCGCGTGAGCGCGGGCGTCAGGGTCGCGGTTTCGCGCTCAGGCTGCTTGCTCATGGGGCTTCTCCTGTAACTCGGCGAGGAATGGCCGGACGGCCGCGAGAAAATCGTGCAGGTTCTCGCCGGCGACGTCGTGCCCGGCGTCGACTTCCACGACGCGGATGTGCGCGTTGGCGGTCTGCGCCCTGGCGACGGTTTCGACGGCGAACATGTCGGAGCGCGCGCCGCGCAGCACCAGCGTCGGGCAGCGCAGCTCGGTGAGCACCTGCCACATGTCCACGCCGAGCTTGGGGCGCTCTCCGGTCTCGATGATCTTCCTGAACTGGTCGCGAAAGTGGGTGTCGCGCTTGAGCGCGAAGCCGCCCGGCGCCGGCTTCAAGTAGGCCTCGAAGCGTTCTCGCCTGGCTCGGCCTCGCGGCGAATTCGGGTCGAGCAGAAAGTGGCGCATCGCCTCGTCGATCGAGGCGAACTTGTCCGGCACCCTCGCGACCGCCTGGGCCACGCGCCTCGAGCCGGCCGGCGCGTTGTCGGGGGAATAGTCCACCAGCACCAGCCCCGCGACGCGCTGCGGCATCTTCGCCGCCACGTAGGCGGTGCTGCGTCCGCCCATGGAATGCCCGCAGAGCACCGCGCGCCGCCAGCCCAGGTGGTCGAGCAGGTTCACGATGTCCTGCGCCATGGCCGGGACGCCGTAGTCCCTGGCCGCGCTCCAGTCCGAGTCGCCGAAGCCGCGCATATCCAGGCACGCCACCTCGCGCTCGGCCCCGAGCGCTTGCGCGCTCTCCAGCCAGTCGTAAGAGAAGTACGACAGCCCGTGCACGAACACCATCGGCGTCTGGCCTGGCCTTCCGAGGCGCCGGTAGTGCAGGAAAACGTCGCCGGACTGCACGCGTCCGGTCTGATGCGGGACCGACATGAAGCCTCCTTCTTCGTGGCGCCAAATCTAGGCGCCCGCGGGCGCGTTGTCCACGCCCTGCGCGAACCAGCGGCTGCGGTCAGGACTTGCCCGGCGCGGGCGCTGGGGCATTGCGCGGCTGCGGCCCAGGGGGCGCGCTGGAGCCGGCTGCGGATTTGGCAGGAACGGCAACCGGTGAAGCGCTGACCACTGGGGCCGGCGCCGCAGCTGTCGGCGCTACGGCTCCAGCAGGTGCGGCTGTCGCAGGTGCGGCCGCCGCCGTGGTCGCCTGCGGCGCGTTCTCGGCGTAGAAGTAGTCCTTGGTTTCGTTCCACACGCCTTCGGGCGCGGAGGAGGTGATCGTGAGGTCCACGGGCGCCTGCACCACTCCGGGAGGCACCGGATACGGGTTGTCCGGAACGTTCTTGAGAACCGCGCGCATGTAGTCCATCCATATCGGCAGCGCGGCGCGCGCGCCGGCCTCGTGGTTGCCGAGCGTGCGAGGCTGATCGAAGCCCATCCAGGACACCGCGACCTGGTCGGGGTTGTAGCCGTCGAACCAGGCATCGACGAAGTTCTCGGTGGTGCCGGTCTTGCCGGCGAGGTCGCGCCTGCCGAGCGACTCGGCACGCGCCGCCGTGCCGTGGCGCACCACGTCCTGAAGCAGGCTAGTCATCAGGAAGGCATTGCGCGGATCGATCACGCGCGGTGCGCCGGCGCCGGCGCGCTCCGGCTGGGCCTGGTAGATGACCTTGCCGCTCGAGTCCAGCACGCGCGCAATCAGATAGGGCGAGACGCGGTAGCCGCCGTTGGCGAATACGGCGTAGGCGGAGGCCATCTGCAGTGGGGTGAACGATCCCGCCCCGAGGACCATGGTGGGGTAGGGCGGGATCTGGTCCTTGGGCAGGCCGAAGCGTGTCACGTAGTCGCGCGCATAGGGGATGCCGATCGACAGCAGCACCCGGACCGCGGCGACGTTGCGCGAGTCCGCGAGCGCCTCGCGTACCGTGATCGGGCCGAGGAAGTCGTTCTCGTAGTTGTGCGGGCTCCAGGCCGGGCCGCCGGGATAGCTCGCCGGGACCACGAGCGGCGCGTCCTGCACGATGCTGGCGGGCGAATAGCCCTTTTCCAGCGCGGCCGAATACACGAACGGCTTGAAGCTCGAGCCGGGCTGGCGGTAGGCCTGGCTGACGTGATCGAACTGGTTGGTGTCGAAATCGAAGCCGCCGCACAGCGCGAGAATGGCGCCGTCGCTCGGATCGAGCGCGACCAGGGCGGCTTCGGCCTGCGGCAGCTGCGACAGCTTCCACTGCCCGCCGACGGGGTCGAGGCGGATGATCGCGCCGCGGGCGAGCTTCGGCGCCGAGCGGCCGAACTTGCGCGCGTCGCCGGCGAGCCGGACGGTGTTGCCGTGGCGCGTCAGCGCGGTCAGCGACTCGGCGTCGGCGCGCAGCACCAGCGCCGGCTCGAGCCCGTTCACCGGCGCGAGGGCGCGCAACGCGCGCTCGGCCTCGGACTTCTCCTCGGCGGCGGTGCCGCTCAGCTTGACGTGGCCTTCGGGGCCGCGGTAGCCGTGCCGCTGGTCGTAGGCGAGCACCCCGGCGCGCACCGCCGCGTTCGCCGCCTCCTGGTCGCCGGGGTTCAGCGTCGTGTACACGGCATAGCCGCTGGTGTAGGCGGCTTCGCCATCCTGGGCGAACATCATGCGGCGCACCTGTTCCGCGGCATACGGCGCGTCGAACGCGTAGTGCGGCTCGGCGCTCACGGTCTCGACCGGTTCTGCCATGGCGCTCTGGTACTGCGCCGCGTCGATGTAGCCGAGATCGCGCATCCGGCCGAGCACATAGCCGCGGCGCTGCTCCGCCGCGACCGGGTTCGCGCGCGGGCTGAACAGCGAGGGCGCCTTGGGCAGCCCGGCGAGCACCGCCGCCTGGTCGAGGGTCAGCTCGTCCAGCGGCTTGCCGAAGTACACCTGGGCGGCGGCGGCGAAGCCGTACGCGCGCTCGCCGAGGTAGATCTGGTTGATGTAGCGCTCGAGGATCTGGTCCTTGGTGAGCACGTGCTCGATCTTGTAGGCGAGCAGCGCCTCGGCGAACTTGCGCAGGAAAGTCTTGTTGCGCGACAAAAACAGGTTGCGCGCGAGCTGCATGGTGATGGTGCTCGCGCCCTGGCGCGCCGCGCCGCCCAGCGTGTCGGCGAACGCTGCGCGCAGCACGCCGCTGAAATCGATCGCGCCGTGCTGGTAGAACCTCGAGTCCTCGGCGGCGAGGATGGCGAGCTTCAGCTCGCGGGGGACATCCTGGATCTTGACCACCGAGCGGTGCTCCTCGCCGAACTCGCCGATCAGCGTGCCGTCGGAGGTGTACACCCGCAGCGGGAGCGCCGGGCGGTAGTCGGTGAGCGAATTGAGCGGCGGCAGCTCCGGATAGACCACCTCCGCGGCGATTGCCACGACGAGCAGCGCCGCGATCCCCGCGAGCGCGGGAATGAGCAGGAGGTGCAGGAGAGAGCGCAGCAGCGCGAGCGGGCCGCGGAAATCGACGTTTGCCACGCCGCTATGCTACCGCTCTCCGGGGTCGCGCGAGCGTCGTGCGGGCGGGAGTTCCGCACCGCGCAGTCCAGGCGCGTCAG
Source organism: uncultured Pseudomonadota bacterium (assembly GCA_963817785.1). Lineage (GTDB taxonomy): Bacteria > Pseudomonadota > Gammaproteobacteria > Burkholderiales > SG8-39 > JAKALD01. The sequence goes on from CAWFPL010000002.1 coordinate 566,838, forward strand.
TTCCCTTGCTGGCGTCTGGCGTGCGCCATGAGAACCGCGATGGCGCAGGAGGCGACGCGGGACCGGGTACTGTCGGCCCGGCTGGTGAGCACGATGGGAGCGCTCGCGCCCACCACCACACCCGCGAGCAGCGCTTCGGCCAGGTACTCGAGCTGCTTGGCGAGCATGTTGCCGGACTCCAGGTCCGGCACCACCAGGATGTCGGCGCGCCCCGCCACCGCCGAGCGGATCCCCTTGGTCTTGGCAGCGACCAGCGATACGGCGTTGTCGAAGGCGAGCGGGCCATCGAGGATGCCGCCGGTGATCTGCCCCCGGTCGGCCATCTTGCACAGCGCCGCGGCGTCGGTGGTGGCGCGCATCGCGGAATTCACCGTCTCCACCGCCGCGAGAATCGCGACCTTGGGCTCGGCCACGCCAAGCACGTGCGCGAGATCGATCGCATTCTGCACGATGTCGACCTTGTCCGGGAGCATCGGCTCGATGTTGACCGCCGCGTCGGTGATCAGCATCGGCCGCGGATAGGTCGGCACGTCGACGAAGAAGACGTGGCTGATGCGCCGCGCGGTGCGCAGCCCCGTGCCGGAGGCGACGACCTCGCTCATCAGCTCGTCGGTGTGCAGCGAGCCCTTCATCAGCGCCTCGGCGCGTCCGGCGCGCACCAGGGCCACGGCCTGCGCCGCCGCCGCGTGGCTGTGCGGCGCGTCGACGATCTGCATCGAGCCGAGGTCGAGTTCGTGCTCGGCGGCCACTGCTCGGATCTTCTTCTCCGGGCCGACCAGGATCGGGATGATCAGGTCGGCCTGCAGGGCCGCGACCGCCCCGCCGAGCGACTCGGCGTCGCACGGATGCACCACCGCCATCGGGATCGACTCCATGCCCTTGGCGCGCTCGAGCAGGTGCCGGTAGCGCCCGGCCCGGTCGACGATGGTCACCCCGGGCAGCTCGAATCTCGGGCGCTTGATCTTTTCGGTCGGCGCGAGCACCTCGGCGGTGCCGCGGATCGCCGTCTGGCCGTCCTGGTTGATGCACACGCAATCGAACAGGATGTGGTGGTTGTGGTCGAACTTGCGCGTCGCCGTGAGGGTCACGCTGATGGTGTCGCCCAGCCCGACCGGCCGCGAGAAGTGCAGCGTCTGGTCGACGTAGATGGTGCCCGGGCCGGGAAATTGCGTGCCGAGCACCGTGGAGATCAGCGCGCCGCCCCACATGCCGTGCGCGATCACTTCATGGAACAGGCTGCTCTTGGCGTACTCCGGGTCGACGTGCGCCGGGTTGACGTCGCCCGACATGACCGCGAACAGCTGGATGTCCTCGGGCTTGAGCGTGCGGCTGAGCGTGGCCGAATCGCCGACCTGGATCTCGTCGTAGGTGCGATTCTCGATGTAGGCGGTGGGCTCCATGGCGGCGGCTCGGCGGGCGTTGCGAACAGCCTAATATACGGCTCGGCCGCGCGCGAGCCTTGCGCCAGGTCAAACCGGCGCCGCTCGCGCCCCGGAGTGCGGCTAGCGCGGCTCGAGCACCAGCACCGTATCGACCGCCACGGCGCCGGCGGGCGAGAGCAGCACCGGATTGAGGTCCAGCTCGGCCAGGCGCCCGGCGGCGGCGGCGCCGAAGCGCGACACGGCGCAGATCAGCCGCACCAGCGCCGCGCGGTCCACCGCCGGCTTGCCGCGCACGCCGGCGAGGATCGCCTTCCCCTGCAGCGCCTCGAGCATCTCATCGGCCTGCAGCGCGCTCAGCGGGCAGCGGCGGAACGCCACGTCCTTGAGCACTTCCACCAGCACGCCCCCCAGGCCCGCCATCAGCACCGGGCCGAACACCGGGTCGTTCTTGAGGCCGAGCACGAATTCGACGTCGCCGCCGGCCATCTTTTGCACCACCACGCCGTCGATGCGCGCGTCCGCGCGATAGGCGAGCGCGTTGGCGGTCACTTCGGCGAATGCCTTGCGCACGGCGGCGGCATCGGCCAGGCCGAGCCGCACGGCCTGGGCCTCGGTCTTGTGCAGGATGTCCGGCGATTCGATCTTGAGGGCGACCGGGAAGCCGAGCCGCTCGGCCGCCTGCGCCGCTTCGTCGGCGCTGCGCGCGAGCTCGAGCGGCGCGATCGCGATGCCCGCGGCGCCCAGCAGCCGCGCGGCATCCGCGCTCGGAACGACTCCGCCCCCCTCGGGCAGCGCGAGCGCCGGGAGCTGCGCCGCGTCGCGCGCTGCCCTGTCCGCGTGCCAGCGCCGCCGCGCTTCGGCCCAGTGCACCAGGCCGGCAAGCGCCTCGATGGTCGGCTCGCCGCCGCGCAGGCAGGCGATGCCCCGGCGGCGCAGCTCGGTGGCGGCGCGCTCGGGAGCGGCCACCCAGCACACGACGAAGGGCAGCGCGGTGCGTGACTTGACCTCGTCGAAGATGCCGAGCAGCAGATCGACGTGCGCGTTCATCAGCTGCAGCCACACCACGCCGGCGTGGACCCGGGGATCCTCCAGCATGAACAGAATGCTCTCGCGCAGGACCGCGGGATTGGCGACGAACTGGCCGGTGACGTCGATCGGATTGGCAGCGACGCCGAAGCCCGGGATGGTGGCCATGATGCGGCGCTGGGTCTCGGGAGCGAGGACCGGCACGTCGAGCCCCAGCTCCTCGGCGCGGTCGGCCATCAACACGCCGGCGCCGCCGGACTGGGTCGCGATCGCGATGCCATTGCCCTGCGGCGGCGGGCAATAGGCGAGCACCTCGGCCAGGTCGAGCATCTGCTCCTCGTTGCGCGCGCGCAGGATGCCGAGCTGGCGCACCACGCCGTCGAACACCGCGTCCTCGCCGGCGAGCGAGCCGGTGTGCGAGGCCGCGGCGCGCGCGCCGGCGCTCTTGCGCCCCACCTTGCACAGCACCAGCGGCTTGCCCAGCTCCATCGCCAGCGCGGCCAGCTCGGCGAGGCCGCGGCCGTTCTTCAGGCCCTCGATGTAGCCGCAGCCGACCTTGATGCGCGGGTCGCGGATCACCTCGCGCATCGCGTCGACGAAATCGACGTCGGCTTCGTTGCCGGTGTTGACGAAGTACCCCAGGCCGAGGCCGCGGTTGCGCGCAAGCGCGGCGATCGCGGTGCCGAAAGCGCCCGACTGGGTGACGAAGCCGATCGGACCGGCATTCACCTCGCCGTCGGCATACTGGCTGAAGGTGGCGACCATGCGGTCGAAGGCGTTGATGAGGCCCAGGCAATTGGGCCCGCACAGGCGCACGCCCGCGGCGCGCGCCGCGGCCTTGAGCTCGGCCTCCAGCTCCTTGCCCTCGGGCCCGGTCTCGCCGAAACCCGAGCTGAACACCACCGCCGCGGGTACGCGCTTGCGCCCGAGCTCGGCGAACGCCGGGACGACCGCCGCCGCCGGCAGCACGACCACGGCCAGATCCACCTCGCCCGGGATCGCCTCCACGCTCGGATAGCAGGTCAGCTCGCCGATGCGCTCGTATTTCGGGTTGACCGGATAGATGCGGCCGGCGTAGCCCTTGTCGAGCAGGTGCTTGATCGGCCGGCCGCCGATCTTGCGGAAGTCCGAGGACGCGCCGAGGATCGCGATCGAGCGCGGAGAAAGCAAGGCGTGGATGCTGTCGCTCATGGCTCAGCCGAAGGCCTGGATGCCGGTCTGCGCGCGGCCGAGGACGAGGGCGTGGATGTCGTGCGTGCCCTCGAGCGTGTTGACCGTCTCGAGGTTGAGCATGTGGCGCACGACGTGGAACTCGTCGCTGATGCCGTTGCCGCCGTGCATGTCGCGCGCGAGGCGCGCGATCTCGAGCGCCTTGCCGGCGCAGTTGCGCTTGAGCAGCGACACCATCTCGGGGGTGGCGAGACCGAGGTCGCGCAGCCGGCTGACGTGCAGGCAGGCGAGCAGCCCGAGCGCGATCTCGGTCTGCATGTCGGCGAGCTTCTTCTGGATGAGCTGGTTGGCCGCGAGCGGCCGGCCGAACTGGCTGCGGTTGAGCACGTAGTCGCGCGCGGCGTGCCAGCAGAACTCGGCCGCGCCGAGCGCGCCCCAGCAGATTCCGAAGCGCGCGTTGTTGAGGCAGCCGAAGGGGCCCTTGAGCCCGCTCGCGCCGGGAAGGAGGTTCTCGTCCGGCACGAACACGTCGTCCATCACGATCTCGCCGGTGGGCGAGGCGCGCACCGAGAACTTGCCCTCGATCTTGGGCGTGGCGAGGCCCTGCATGCCGCGCTCGAGGATGAAGCCGCGGATGGTGTCGGCTTCGTCCTTCGCCCACACCACCATCAGGTCGGCGATCGGTGCGTGGGTGATCCACATCTTGTTGCCGGTGAGGCGCCAGCCGCCATCGACCTTGCGCGCGCGGCTGCGCATGCCGCCCGGGTCGGAACCGTGGTCGGGCTCGGTGAGGCCGAAGCAGCCGAGCAGCTCGCCCCTGGCCATCGCAGGCAGGTAGCGCTCGCGCTGCGCCTCCGTGCCGTAGGCGTAGATCGGCGTCATGGAGAGCGTGGTCTGCACGCCGCAGGCGGAGCGGAACGCGGTGTCGACGCGCTCGAGCTCGCGCATGACCAGGCCATAGGCGACGTAGCTCACGCCGGCGCAGCCGTAGCCGCGCAGCGTCGCGCCGAGAAAGCCGAGCTCGCCCATCTCGCGCATCACTTCGCGCTCAAAGCGTTCCTCGCGATTCCAGTCGCGGATGCGCGGCATGAGCTTTTCCTGCGCGTACGCGCGCGCCGCGTCGCGGATCATGCGCTCGTCGTCCGAAAGCTCGCGCTCCAGCAGAAACGGGTCGTCCCAGCGGAACGCGCCGCCGGTGAGGGTGACGGCCGCGAGATCGGTGGCGACACCTGCCGTCATGGAGGGTCTCCGCCTAGCGCTTCGTCAGAAAGGCGTTCATGCGGCTCTGGGCCTCGTCGCCGACCCTCACCCGCGCGAGCCACGCCGCCGTATCGCGGCGCATCTTTTCGGTCAACGGGCCGCCGACGTGATCGATCAGCTTCTTGCACTCGGCGAGCGCTTCGGGGCCCGCCGCGAGCAGGGATTCGACGATGCTCGCCACCGCCGCGTCGAGGCCTTCCGCCGGCGCGATCTCGTCGACCAGGCCGATCCGGCGCGCCTCCGCCGCGTCGAAGCGCTGTGCCGTCATAGCGTAGCGGCGCAGCGCGTGGGGTCCGATGGTCGGGACCAGATAGCAGGCGATGTTGGCCGGAATGAGGCCGAGGCGCACCTCGGTGATCGCGAAGCTCGCCTGCGCGGCCGCGACCGCGATGTCGCAGGCCGAGACCAGGCCGACGCCGCCGGCTAGCGCCGCGCCGTGAATCCGCGCCACCGTGGGCTTGGGACAGGAGTGGATCTTGTACAACATGTCCGCGAGACGGTTCGAGTCGGCGATGTTCTCGGCCTCCGAGTAGCCGGCCATCGCCTTCATCCAGTTCAGGTCGGCGCCGGCGCAAAAGCTCTTGCCGGCCCCGGCGAGCACGATGACCCGCACCCTCGGGTCGGCGCCGAGCCCGGAGAACGCCTCGTCCAGTCGGGCGATGAGCGCGTCGTTGAAGGCGTTGTGCACCGCCGGACGGTTCAGCGTCAGCGTGGCGACGCCGCGCGGATCGATTTCGCTCAACAGGATGTCGTCACTCATGTCCGTCGTCTCGTCCTTGGTGCCGCGTCCGGCGGCGTGGCGCATCGCTCAAAGTCCCATCTCGTTGGCGATGATCAGTTTCTGGATCTGAGAGGTGCCCGCGCCGATGGTCGCGAACTGGCAGTCCCGCAGGAAGCGCTGCGCGTGATACTCCATGGCGTAGGAGTAGCCGCCCAGGACCTGCATCATGTTGCGCGTGAGCTCGACCACCAGCTCGGAGGCGAACAGCTTCGCCATGGACGCTTCCTTGCGGCAGGGCTTGCCCTGGTCCATCAGGCGGGCCGCGCGGTAGGTCAGCAGCTTGGCCGCGTCGATCCGGGTCTGCATCTCCGCGAACAGGTCCCGCGTCCACTCGAACGTGCTGATCTTGCGGCCGAACTGCTCGCGGTTGCGGGCGTAGTCCATGGCGTAATCGAGCGCCTCCTGGGAAATGCCGACCCAGCGCGCCGCGGCACCGATGCGATCGAGCTCGAGGCTGTGAGTGACGACGGCCCATCCCCGGTTGAGGCCGTTGAGGACGTTCTCCGCCGGGACGTACACGTCGTCAAAGAAGATCTCGCAGTATGCATTCGCTTTCACGCCGAGCTTGGCGATCTTGTTGATGGCAAGGCCGGGCGACTTGGAATCGACGATGAAGGCGGTCATCCCGTCGCGCTTGGGCGCGCTGCGGTCGGTGCGCGCCGACACGATCATGTAGTCGCAGATGTCGGCCGCGGTGATGAAGATCTTCTGGCCGTTGAGGCGAAAGCCGTCGCCGGCGGGCACGGCGGCAAGCGCGACGGAGGCCGCGTCGGAACCGGCACCCGGTTCGGTGAAGGCGATCGCGAAATTGATCTTCCCCGCCGCCAGCGGCCTGAGAAACCGGTCCTTCTGCGCCGGCGTGCCGAGATCGAGAATCGCCATGCCCGCGCTGAGGATCGAGACTTGGAAGGTCATCTGCAGCGGCAACAGGCGCTTGCTCAACTCTTCCTGGAAGATCACCGAGGCAACGCAGCCCATTCCGGACCCGCCGAACTGCTCGGGAAGCGGGATGCCGAGAAATCCCAGCTCGGCCAGCTTCGCATACAGCGCGTGCGGGTAGTGGGCCTGCTCGTCCATCCGCCGGAACAGTTCCTCGGTGCATTCGCTGCGCACGAAGCGGCTCACCGACTCCCGCAGCATTTCCTGCTCCGGCGTGAGATCGAAGTCCATTGCGGCCTGCGCTAAGCTGGGCGGAACTTGGGAACGGCCGCATCCTCGCTGATGTCTTCGAAGTAGGCCTGCACCCGCATGCCGATGTGCACTTTGTCGGGGCTACAGCCGGTGAGCTGGCCATACATCCTGGGACCGTCGTCCAGGTCGATTATGCAAAGCGTTATGGGCAGATCGTCCTTCCAGGCCGGAAAGTTCATCATCACCGTATACGCCACGGTGTAAGAATAGACGGTGCCTTGCGGTCTCACCTCGACCCACTCCAGGCCGCGGTACCCGCATTCGATACACCAGGGTTTGGGGAAGAAATCGAGGGTTCCGCAGCGCCCGCACTTCTGCATCACCAGTTTGCCCTTCTTCGCCGCGCTCCAGAACGGGCGCGAGAAATCGGTGATTTCCGGAAGGGGTTTTCCTTGGGGGATCTGTGCCATGGCCTACGCCTCCGAACCCAGAACCAGCGTCACGCAGCTTCTGTTGTTGCGCGCGTAGGTCATTCCGCCGAAGCCCGACGCCGCGGCGACGGCGGCGCCTTTCACCTGCCGGTCTCCCGCTTCGCCGCGCAGCTGCGTGACCGCTTCAACGATGGGCATGAAGCCCCCGATCGCGCCGCCCGGCTGCCCGCCGGAGAGCTGGCCGCCGTCGGTCGAGATGGGGAAGTCCCCGTCGAAGCGCAGATTGCGCTCCGCGACGAACTTCGCGCCCTCGCCTTTGTTGCAGAAGCCGTAGTCCTCCATCTGGATCAGCACCACCATCGGGTAGTCGTCGTAGGGTTCGAACACGTCGATGTCCCGGTGCTCGACGCCCGCCATCTTGAATGCCTCCGGAGCGGCCTGCTCGAATCCGGTGAAGGTGATGTCGGGCCGGGTGCGAGGGCCATGATAGTAATTGCTGACCTCGCCGAAGCCGAGCAGGTATACCGGCTTGTCGGTGATCGTCCTGGCGCTGTTCGCGGAAGTCACGATGTAAGCCAGGCCGCCGTTCACCATCGGCACGCAATCGAGCAGCCGCACCGGGTACGAGAGAACGCGCGAGCCCAGGTACTCCTCCATGGTGAAGGGCTTGCGGTAGATGGCGCCGGGGTGGAGCGAAGCGTGATACCGCGTGGTCACTGCGATTTTGCCCAGTTGCTCGGGTTCGATCTGGTACTGATGCATGTATCGGGTCTGCACAAGGCCGAACTGGCTGTTGGCGCCCATCACCCCGAAGGGTCCCTGAAAGTCCCAGAAGACGCCGCGGGTGCGTTCCGGCGACAGCGGCAGTCCCGGTGCGATGGACGGAATCGTGAGGGGCGTATCCGCCCCCATCACGAGCACGCGGTCCACGATGCCCGCGTGAATCATGGCCGCGGCGCGAATGAGCAGCGCGGCCGCCGTCGCGCCGCCCTGATCGCCCCGAAGGAGAACCCTGGGGCTGATCCCCAGGGTCTCGGCGACCGCCGCCGACCAGTTCACCGTGTGGCTCGCCTCGGCGTGGGCCACGCCCAGGCCTTGCCCGTCGAAATCGTTCTTCGACATCCCTGCCTGGGCCAGCGCCAGGTCGGCCGCCCAGGCCAGGTACTCGTCCACGGTGTACGTGCGCTCGCCCTGCTTGGCCCTGCTGTATGGGGTTCTGCCAACGCCTACGACTGCCACCTCTCCACGCATGTATGGATCTCCGAGTGGTTGAGCCATGCGATCGGCGCGCGGGTCGCGCCCTGGTTGACACGCTAGCAGCCGCGAAGTTATACATCCAATGGATAAGCGTGATTTAATTTATTCACGTCGTGAATCCAAAGAACCTCGACCTCAACTTGCTCACGGTGTTCGACGCGATCGCCGCCGAGGGCAACCTGACGCGGGCCGCGCAGCGTCTGGCGATGAGCCAGCCCGCGATGAGCAACGCGCTGGCGCGCCTGCGCGCCGCGCTCGGCGATCCGCTGTTCACCCGCAGCGCGCGCGGCATGACGCCCACGCCGCGCGCCAAGGCGATCGCCGCGTCGGTGCGCCAGGCGCTCGATCTGATCCAGAACGCGGTCAACCCGAACACCGCGTTCGACTACCGCTCGTCGGACCGGCGTTTCGTCATGGCGGTGGAAGACTACGGCGAGGCGGTCATCGTGCCGCGCTTCATGGACTGGCTGTCGCATGCGGCGACACGCCTGCAGCTGGACGTGCGCCCCATCGCGGGAAGCGCGCTGCGCGAGGCGCTCCGGCAGGGTGAGGTCGATCTGGGGGTGTCGTACTTCCGGGTCAAGTCGCCGGAGTTCCGCAACCGTCTGCTGATGGAGGAGTCGCTGGTATCGATGGTGCGCCAGGACCACCCGACGGTCGGCGACACGCTCAGCCTCGAGCAATTCCTGGCGTTGGCGCACGTGATCCTGATGCCGCGCACCCCGGACGGGCCGATCATCGACCGCGTGCTCGGCAGGGCGGGCCTCAAGCGCCGGGTGGCGCTGCAGGTGCCGCATTTCCTGTCGATGCCGCTGATCGTCAAGGGCACCGACTTCGTGTGCACCCTGCCGCGGCGCATGGCCAACGTCTACGCCGAGAACTTCCGCCTGCGGGTCCTGAAGACTCCGGTGGAGTGCCCGACGATCCCGCTCTACCTGGTGTGGCACCAGTCGCTCGAGGGGGAGGCGGGACACGCCTGGCTGCGCGATTCGATCTGGGACCTGTGCCAGCGGCTGTAGGCAGTGCAGCATGCCGCAGGTGAATGTTCATTATCACGCTTATCCATTGGACGAATAGAAACGCCGCTGCTACGGTGCTTTGCATGCGCGCGAGCGCCGCAAGAGCGGGGCGCGGGAACCGCCGGCGATAAGAGCGGCCGGGGCCGGTAAACGGCACCGACGATGAGCGTAGTCCTTCCCTCGGGACTGGATCTGCGCAGGAAGTTTTGCGATTCGCGCCACATTCGATGACGTGAAGCGACAGGAGGAGGAGACAAATGAAACGACGTCTGGCATGGCTCGCGGGCGCAGCATGGCTCGCACTCACGAGCGGCGCGGTCTGCGCCGCGGAACACCCGATCGTTCACGTCAGCCTGCTGACCGCGCCGTTCAGCACCGGTTCGTACGTGCTCGGAGCGGCGCTCCAGGACATCTCCAACAAGTCCAAGTCCTGGGTGCGCATCGACGCCTCCGAAAGCCCGGGGTTCATCTTCAACGTCAAGAAGCTCGCCTCCGACCCGGACGCGCGCAGGACCACCATCGTGGGCTCCGGCAAGGGCGTGCTGGCGCTTGCCGAGGCGGGCGCCAAGCCTTTCGACAAGAAATACCCGGGCCTGAAGCTGATCTGCGACTACAACCTGGTCGCCCTGTGGCTCGCGACGCTCGACCCGCACGTGCAGTCGGTGAACGACCTGGCCGGCAAGCGCGTCGGCCTGGGCCGCGCCGCGCAGATCAACTGGGGCGTCGAGCCCGAGCGGATGTTGCGCGTGGGCTGGGGGCTGGGGTCCGATAAGGTGAGCATCTCCTATCTTGGCCCGAAGGAGGCCGTGTCGGCCCTGCTCGACGGACACGTGGACGCGGCGATTCTCGGAGGCTACATGAACCCGGGCGACGCCAAGCTGGTGCTGAGCCCGCAGACGACGCAGTTCATGGCTTCCAATCGCGCTTACCATTTCTTGCCCTGGGGCAAGGAGCAGGTGGAGAAGACCATCGCCAGCGGCATGAACGTGATCTACGTCGACCTGCCGCCGAACGCGATTCCGGGCGTTGCCCACGACATGCCGGTGTTCGCCGACACCGTGGGTTGGTTCGTGTCGGCCGATTTCCCGCAGGACGTCGCCTACGAGGTCACGAAGCTGATCATCGACAACGTGACCAAGTTCGCCGAATACAGCGCGGCCGGCAAACTGATGTCCGCGAAGTCGCTCACCTACGGCTTCGAGCCGAAGGACATCGCTCCGGGCGCGCTGAAGGCGTACCGCGAAGCCGGGATTTTGAAGTAGCGGAGCTTCGACCGGAAGCCCCGGGGCGCGCCCGCGATCGTGCGGGCGCGTCTCGCGGCGCCTCCCGCGGGCCCCCATGGCATCGACCCCGACCTCCGTGCAGCCGGATCCCTCCGTGCCCGGGCCCATCCAGGGCCCGAGCGCGTGGTACGGCCGCGACATGAAGGCGCGCGAGGACTGGATCTACCGCTTTTCGGCACGCGACCTGAAAGAGATCGACGACGCGACCCGGGCGTTTCGGTCGAGCGGCGCGCCGCTGCACGCGATCTCGCCAGCCCAGTTTCCGCTCGACGGTCTGGCGCGCGTGCTCGAGGAGATTCTCGGCGAGCTGCAGGACGGGCGCGGCTTCGCGCTGCTGCGCGGCCTGCCGGTGGAGCGCTACGCGCGCGAGGACCAGGCGATCGCCTACCTCGGACTCGGCAGCTACTTCGGCCGACCGAGATCGCAGAACGCGAAGGGTCACCTGCTGGGTCACGTCAAGGATCTCGGCTACGACATCGGCGACGCGCGGGTGCGCTACTACCAGACCAACCGCAAGCTCGAGTACCACACCGACTCGGTCGACATCGTCGGCCTGCTGTGCCTTCTGCCCGCGAAATCCGGCGGAGAAAGCTCGATCGTCAGCTCGGTCACCATCTTTAACGAGATCCTGCGGCGGCGCCCCGACCTCGCGCCGGCGCTGTTCGAGCCGTTTCCGACGGATCGCAGGGGAGAGGTGCCCGAGGGGATGCTGCCGTGGTTCGATATTCCCGTGTACCACTGGTACGCGGGACGGCTGTCGGCGATTTACGCGCGCCAGTACATCGAGTCGGCGCAACGCCTGTTTCCGCAGGCACGCCGCCTCACCGCCGCGCAGGTTGCGGCGCTCGACCTGCTCGACGAGCTGGCGAACGATCCGGACATCCACCTGGAAATGGAGTTCCGCGCCGGCGATCTGCAGTTCCTGCACAACCACCAGATCTTCCATTCGCGCAACGACTTCGAGAACTGGCCCGAGCCCGAGCGTCACCGCCACCTGCTGCGCCTTTGGCTGTGCACGCGGACCGGCAGGCCGCTGCCTCCGGCTTACGCGCAGCGTTACGGCAGCGTGACCCCGGGAGACCGCGGTGGCATCGTCGTGAAGGGCACGGTGGCGGGAGTGCCGCTCGAGGCCGTGTGAGCGAGGCGCAGGCGTTGATGAGTTTCCCGTCCCGGCCGCCTACCGGGATCAACCAGCCTACGGAAGGCACGCACAGATGACTGAAGCTCGGCGCGACAGAGTGCTTGCGGTGGCGTTGGTCGTGGTCGGTCTGGCGATGTTCGCCTACCACATGGTGGCCAGCCAGGTCGCCCTGCTGACCGACTACCAGCATCAGGACGTGCACCTCGGATTCCTGCTGACCCTGATCTTCCTGCAGAGCCTGCGCCAGGCCAAGACCGGGTGGTCGAGGGCGTGGTGCATGGCGATGCTCGCCGCGGGGATCGCGGCGACGGCCTACGTCTTTACCCACATCAACCACCTCGAGGAGGCCGTGGGCTTCCCGGACCACGTCGACGTCGTCGTCGGGGTCGCGCTGGTGGTCCTGGTCGTCGAGGGAACCCGCCGCACGTGGGGCCTCACGCTGCCGCTGGTGGCGATCATTTTCATCGCCTACTTCATGTTCGGGCACCTGCTTCCGGGGCCGCTCTATCACCGGCAGTTCGGCTTCGACTACATGATTTCGTACCTGAGCATCGGGCTTTCCGGCATCTTCGGAACCTTCCTCGGCATCTCGGCCCAGCAGGTGTTCCTGTTCGCCGTCTTCGGCGGCTTGCTCGGCGTCATCAAGATCACCGACTTCTTCCACGAGGCGGGCAAGCTCGCCGGGCGCGTGTTCCAGGGCGGCCCCGGACAGACCGCGGTGATCTCGAGCTCCTTGATGGGCATGGTGACGGGCGCCGCGGTCGCGAATGCCGCCATCGTCGGCGCTTTCACCATTCCCTACATGAAGCGCGTAGGCTACAAGCCCGAGATCGCCGCGGCGATCGAGGCCACCGCATCGACCGGCGGCCAGATCATGCCGCCGGTCATGGGCGCGGCGGCGTTTCTCATGGCATCCTTCCTCGGCGTGCCTTACGCGACGATCATGCTCGCAGGGGTGGTGCCCGCCCTGCTGTACTACTGGGGCTGCATCCTCGGTGTTCAGTTCATCGCGGTGACGCACGGCATCTTCCCGGCCGCGGAGCCGGTCGATTGGCGCCTGCTGCTCAGGCGCGCGCCGCTGTTCCTCGGCCCGGTCGGGCTGCTGGTCGCGATGCTGCTCTTCTACTACAGCCCGAGCGACGCGGCGTTCTGGACCATCCTGGTCGCCATCGGCTTGAGCTACATCGGCCGCGACACCCGGCCCCGCCTCGGGGCGTTGATCGATTGCCTGGCGAAGGGCGCCTACGGCGGCGCGCAGATCGGGGTATCGCTCGCGGTCGTCGGACTGGTCGCGCAGACGCTGATCACCACCGGTCTGGGCACCAAGATCGCCGGTCTGGTGACCCTGCTGAGCGGCGGCAACCTGGCGATCGCGCTTTTCATCACCATGCTGGTGTCGCTGATCCTCGGCTGCGGCGTGCCCACCTCGGCGGCCTACAGCCTGGTCGCGATCGTCGTCGTGCCGAGCATCGTGCGCATGGGCGTGCCGGCGCTGTCGGCCCATTTTTTCGCCTTCTACTTCGCCGTGATCTCCGCGCTCACGCCCCCTGTGGCCCTGGCCGCGCTCACCACCGCCGCCATGGCGGGGGCGGATTACATCAAGACGGGACTGCATTCGGTCAGGCTGGCGATCTCGGGGTTCCTCATCCCGTTTCTGATCGTCTGCAACCCGGTCCTGCTCCTTCGGCCCGACAACTGGATCTGGGGCGCCGGGGCCCTGGTCTCGATGCTGCTCGGGATCACCGCCCTGACCGCCGCGCTGTACGGCTGCGGCCTGGTGCCGTTCACGCGGCGCGAGCGGATCGCGGCGTCGCTGTGCGTGGTATTAGAGCTCGGCTTCTCTTTGTTCCGTGCCACGGGGCATGAGGCGCTGGCGTTCGCCTCCCTGGGTATGGGCCTGGCGCTCTTCCTGGCCGTCCTGCCGGCACAGGTGAAGAAGAAACGGCTCGCGCGGGCAGGTGTCTCCGCGCGCGTGGCCGCGAGCGTTGCGTAAGCCGGGCCATGAGCACGGGAGGAATCCGCCGCGAGCACCGTGAGGGCGTCACCACGCTGGTGCTCGATCGCCCGGAACGGCGCAACGCGCTTTCGTTGCCGATGATCGAGGCGCTCGGCCGTGACATCGCGCAGGCCGAGGGCGACGCGGCCTGCCGCTGCCTGGTGATCACCGGCGGCGAGCATTTCTGCGCCGGGCGGGAGCTCGACGCCGGAATCGGCCGCACGCTCGAGCCCGTGCTCGCATACGACGAGGCCTACGCGGCGATCTTCCGCGCCTTGATGCAGCTGTCCAAGCCCTCCGTCGCGGTCGTGCGCGGCTACGCGGTGGCGGGCGGGTTCACGCTGGCGATGGGCTGCGACTTCGTGCTCGCCGACGCGAGCGCCCGCTTCGGCGCGATGGAGATGAACAACGGCTTTCCCGCGGCGGTCAACTCTGCGCTGCTCGCGCATCTCGCCGGACCGCGCGTCGCCCTGGAGCTGCTGCTGTTCGGCGATCCGGTGCCGGCCGAGACGCTCTACCGCATGGGGCTGATCAACCGCCTCGCGGCCGACGCGCCTGAGCTCGAGAGCGTGGCGGCGCAATTCACCGCGGCGCTGGCGACGCTCGATCCGCTGGCGGTGCGGCTCACCAAGGAGGCGCATCGCGCCGCGGCCAGTATGCCGCTCCCGGAAGCGCTCTCCTATGCCAAGAATCTGAACGCGCTGCTGCTCGCCTCGGGGCGCATCGAGGAGGGCGCGCGGGCGTTTGCGCGACGCAGGCGCAACGCCGCGAAAGATGACGAAGGCCGATCGAAGCAGCATCCACGGAGAGGAGACGAATCATGACGTTTCGCAAAGTGATGAACGGGATCGTGCAGGCCGTCGCGGCGATCGTCGCAGTCATGCTGCTCGGGTCCCCGGCGGCGACCGCGCAACCACTCAGGACGATCAACGTAGGCATGCAGCCGATCGTCAACGGGCCAATCTACATCGCGATCAAGGAGAAGTATTTCGAGAAGATGGGACTCCATGTGAACCTGGTGAAGTTCACCTCCGGCCCCGCGCAGTTCGCAGCACTCGCCGGGGGCCAGATCGACCTCGCATGGGGAGGCATGGGCGCATTTCTGCTGGCCAAGGCGAACGGACAGGACCTGAACTTCTTCGCAGTGTTCATGGACTACAACCCGCTCGAGGGGATCGTGGTGCCCGGTGCGAGCCCGGTCCATTCCGTGCGCGACCTGGCCGAGAAAAAGGTCGCTCTGGTGCGCGGATCCGACGCGCATTACGGCTTGCTGAAGGCGCTGCAGGTCAATGGCATGGCTAAGAACTCGGTCCATATTCTCAACATGGCACCACCACAACAGGCCGCGGCGCTGGAGGCGGGGGACATTGACGCGATGTTCTCCTGGGAACCCTTCCTGACGCCTCTCACGAACAAGGGGGCACGAATCATTTTTCGCAATAGCGATTTGCATCCCGGGCCTGCGTTCCTCGGTTGGGCCGGGCATAGGGCATGGTTGGAGAAGAACGAGGACGTCGTCGAGAAGCTCCTGAAGGGCTGGGACATGGGCTTGAAGAAGATGCATCAGGACCCGGAGCTCGCCATCAGTACCGCGATGGAATTCACCGGCATGAACGCCGATCAGGCGCACGCCATCCAGAAGCAGCTCGTGTATTACCCGGCGACCGCGGCCATCGACCCCAAGGAGAACTGCTACTGGGCGAAGGGCTCGAAGCTCAACCGGCTGATGCACGACTTTCTCGCCTTCGGCAGGGAATACGGCCTGGCCAAGGGCGACACCGACGTGGACGGCTACGTGATGCCGCAATTCATGGAGGCCGTGAAGAGCGGAAAGTGACGCCGAGCTGCACGAAGCGCGTGTGACCCGCGGCGGGGACTGGTGAAGAGCCGTCTCGCCACGCGGCACTACCGCCTGATCAGCGTCGCCTCGGTCGGGGTGGCGCTCGCGGCTTGGATCGTGGCGAGTTTCCTGATGAAGCTCGATCCCAACAAGCTGCCGCCGGTGCAGACACTGGCGAGTACCCTGTGGGAGTTGATCGCCCACGGCTACGCGGGGAAGCCGTTCTACTGGCAGATCTTTGCCAGCGTCGGACGAGCGCTCGCCGGATTCGTGCTGGCGGTTCTGATCGGCGTGCCGGTGGGCATCTGGCTGGGCACCAACCGCGTGTTCGAAGCAGTCGTGTCGCCGTTCCTGACCTTTATGCGGCCGATCCCCCCGATCGCCCTGGTGCCGCTGTTCATCTTCTATTTCGGCATCGGCGAGGTGTCGAAGATCGCGCTCATCTTCATGACCGGGTTTCTCTATCTCACCGTCAATGCGGCGGCGGGGGTCAAGGCCGTGCCGGAGGACCTGATCCTCGCATCGCGGTCCCTCGGCTTGACGCGGCGGCAGATTTTCCTTCGCGTCATCCTGCCCGCCGCGTCGGGGCCGATCCTGACCGGGATGCGCATCGCGATGACTCTGTCGTGGACGCTTGTGGTCGCCGCGGAACTGATCGCCGCGCAAGTCGGACTGGGCTACATGATCATGGACGCAACCACCTTCTATCGCATCCCGATCGTGTTTGTCGGCGTGATCACCATCGGGCTCATCGGACTGGTGCTGGACAGCGCCTTGCTCCTTCTGGAGCGGCGATTGCTGCATTGGCGGGGCAAGCAATGACCGGGAGCGAGGCCCTCGAGGTCCGCGACATTTCCAAGGTGTTCGTCGCCGATGGCAAGGCGCTCACCGCCATCGAGAGCGTGTCGCTGACGGCGAAGCCCTCCGAGATCGTGTCGATCATCGGTCCGAGCGGCTGCGGGAAGAGCACCTTGCTCAGGATGATCGCCGGGTTCGACCATCCGAGCTCGGGCGATCTGGAGCTGGGCGGGCGGCGAATCGGCGGGCCTGGCGCCGACCGGGGCATCGTATTTCAGCAGCCGACCCTCTATCCGTGGCTCAACGTCTACGACAACGTGGCCTTCGGGCCGCGCATGCGCGGGGTGCCGCAGGCCCGCTATCGCCAAGCTGTCGACCATTACCTCAAATCGGTGGGGCTGGCCGGCTTCGAACGCCACTATCCCTATCAGCTGTCGGGCGGAATGAAGCAGCGAGTGCAGATCGCCCGGGTGCTGATCGGCGAGCCGCGGATCCTCTTGATGGACGAGCCGTTCGGAGCCCTGGATTACCAAACGCGCCTGACCATGCAGAAGCTGCTGCTGGATCTGTGGGAAGAGTACCGACCGACCGTGTTCTTCGTCACCCACGACGTCGAGGAAGCGATTTTCATCTCGGACCGTGTATACGTGATGAGCGCGCGCCCCGGGCGCATCCTCGAAGCGCTCGAGGTCAGGATAGACCGTCCGAGGGTGTACGACGTGGTATCCGGGAGCGACGAGTTCGTCGGGCTGAAGCTGCGCGCGCTCAAGCTGCTGCAGCATTAGCGCACCTGAGGCGCTCAGCCGAGATGCACTGCTGCATGAGCTCCTGGTAGAACTGCTGGACCGTGGGCGGCAGCTCAGGGTGATGGTCCTGCACCGAAAACCAGCGAATAGCGCATGCTCCCCATGCGAATCCCTCGTGCGCCGGATAGGGGGCAACGGTTGACCGGCGCCGCTCGTGCACCGGACAATGCGCCGCGGTACCTGGATACCGGAGACTCCGTGCAACGCGTTCCGCTCGCATCGTTCGAACCCGCCCTGCTCAAGCGTCTCGAGGAGCTGTGGGGCAAGCCGGTCAACCTGTATCGCGCCCTGGCCAACCAGCCCAAGCTGGTCGCGGCATGGGCCGAGTTCTTCAACGCGCTGCGCGCCGACAGCCGCACCCCGCGCGCGCTGCGCGAGCTCATGATCCTGCGCTCGGCGCAGCTCGCGGGCTCCGAATACGAATGGGCGCAGCATCTGCGCATGGCGCGCAAGGCAGGGGTGCGCGAAGCGCAGATCGCGGCGCTGGCGCAGTGGCGCGCAGCGGCCGAGTTCGACCCGCGCGAGCGCGCGGCGCTCGCGCTGCAGGAGGCCGTTGTCGCCGGCAGGGTGGGCGACGATGTCTACGCCGAGTGCGCGCGCCATTTCGGCCACGGCGAGTACGTGGAGCTGGTGCTCACGGCGGCGGCGTACGTGATGGTGCCGCGCGTGCTCGAGGCGCTGCGCGTGCCGCTGGACGAGGACATCCGCGAACACTCGCCGCGCCTGGGTGGTGACGCGGGGGTGAAAAGCACCTTACCCCCGCACCCCCGAAGTGACGCCGGGGTGGGAAGCGCCTGACCCCCGCCGAACAGGAGCCCGCCACCCATGACCACCCAGCGCAGCTTCCGTTACTACGAGTTCGTGATGGCCGCCTTCGTCACGGTGCTGATCTGCTCGAATCTCATCGGCCCGGCCAAGATTTCGCAGATTCACGTGCCGGTGCTCGGCACGCTCACCTTCGGCGCGGGGGTGCTGTTCTTCCCCGTGTCGTACATCTTCGGCGACATCCTCACCGAGGTGTACGGCTACGCGCGCGCGCGGCGCGTCATCTGGGCGGGCTTCGCCGGCCTCGGGTTCGCCTCCTTCATGGCCTCGGTGGTGGTGGCGCTGCCGCCGGCATCGTTCTGGAAGCACCAAGACGCCTACGAGATCGCGTTCGGCAACACCTGGCGCATCGTGACGGCCTCCATGACCGCGTACTTCTGCGGCGAGTTCGTGAACTCCTACGTGCTCGCCAAGATGAAAATCCTGACGCGCGGGCGCTGGCTGTGGACGCGCATCATCGGCTCGACCATCTTCGGCGAGGCGGTCGATTCGTCGATCTTCTATCCGCTCGCGTTCTACGGCACCGGCATCATTCCGAACGACAAGCTGCCGCTGGTAATGGTGGCGCAGTTCATCGCGAAGGTCGGGGTCGAGGTGGTGTTCACGCCGCTCACCTACAAGATCGTCGCGGCGCTCAAGCGCGCCGAGCACGAGGACTACTACGACTACCGCACCGACTTCAATCCGTTCCACCTCAAGGCCTGAAAGCGCGGCCGCACGCTTGCGCGCAAGGAATGTCAAATTTTGCAAGGCCATGCGGGGTTGCCGCGCTGCGACCAGTCGTGCGCAGGTATGCTTGCGTAGCGGCACAACCTACGCACCTGTGTGCGACCGCTGCCGAGGACGGCATCGGGTCATTGCACAGGTCCGTATCAGCCGGCGAAACGACGCATGAGCCGACAGGATATGAATGACCTGCAGCAGCTCGCAGCGGGTGACCAGCCTTCAGCGAAAGGGCGGCCGCTGGTCGGGCGCCTGTTGCTGGACGGGGGATTCGTTTCGGGGCCGCTGCTGGATGGCGCGCTGGTCGAGCAAAAGAAGACCAACGAGCAGCTCGGCCAGGTGCTTGTCCGGCTCGGCATGCTCGAGCCGGACGAGCTTGCAGCCGTGCTTTCCCTGCAGGACGACCTGGCCGCCGGTATCCGGCTTGCGGCCGGCGTGCGCCAGCGCCTCGGCGATCTGCTGCTGCGCGCCAGCCGCATTACGCAGGTCCAGCTCGAGGATGCCCTGACGGAGCAGCGCCGCACGGGCACGAGGCTCGGGGACATCCTGGTGCGCCGAGGCTTGCTCGAGCGATCCCAGCTCGATCAGGTGCTCGCGTTTCAGCGCCGTCAGTCGGGTGGTTCGCCTGGCGGAGAGCGGCTCAAGCTCGGCGAGATTCTCGTTGCTACGGCTCAGATCTCCCGCGAGCAGCTCGACGCAGCGCTATCGCGGCAGCGGCTTTCCGGCAGAAAGCTGGGCGAGGAGTTGCTTGCCGCGGGCGATCTCAAGCCCCGGCAGCTCGACCGGGCGCTGTCGCTTCAGGAGCGGCTCGTCACGGCCGCCCTCGTGGCGGTGCTGTCGATCGGCGCGATTGCCGCGCCGCAGGCGTCTGCTGCCGAGATGCGGCACGCGGCCGGCACCATGCAGGTGACCGCAATGGTGCTGCCTTTCGCCAGAGTCCAGCCGACGCAGCAGGTTTGCAGCCTGCGGATCACCCCGCAAGACGTTGCGCGGGGGTACGTGGATGTCCCGTCGGCATCCGTGCTGGAAGTCAAAACCAACAGTCGGCACGGCGTGATTCTCCGCTTCGACAACATGGCGGAATTCGTGAAGTCGATCAAGATCAGCGGTCTCGGGGGCGACATCGAGCTGGGCGCGTCCGGGGGCGACGTCGTCGAGCGCCATTCCGGGTACGAGGTCGCGGGACGAGCGCTGATGCTGGGCTACCGATTCCGGCTGGACCCCAACGCCCAGCCCGGAACATACGCCTGGCCGCTCATGGTTTCGGCGAGGCCGCTTTGAGCTCCGTGCCGCGCCATGCGATGACGCAAGCGCGGTCACGCCCCTGCCCCGGGGCTCTTTCTCAGTAGGTTATCGTGACGGTAATGGGCGTTGCCGTCGCGTACGCGCCCGGGACGACGTTTTGCGCCCCGGGAATCAGGCCATATACGGTCAGTACCGCTGTCTGGCTATTGGGCGGATGCGTAAACGTTCCCGAGACCGTCACCGACCCGCCCGTGCCATCGCCCCACACCTGCGTATGGGTAGGATCGGTATAGAGGTTATAAAGGAGCACGTTGGTTCCGGAGGTCATCTGCCTTGCCGTATAGCTACCGGGCCCGGTGCTGAGGGCGAGCGTATAGGTCACTGTACCGCCGGCGCCTTGGTTGATGCGGCTGCAGCTGATGGTGATCGAGGTGGCACCGCTCAGGTTGTTTATCGTGTCGTAGCTGCCAAACGCGAGTGCGGGGGCGCTGACGGTGCACGAAGGCGCCGCATGGCTCCATTGCGGCACAAGGCCCGCGACGAGGACTGCCGCCAGGCGCACCAGCGCATGCCGGGGATTCCGGGCTGCTCGCGATGCCGGAGGCGGGTCGCGCGTGGGCTGCGAAACAGGTCCGGGAACTATCATGGCTGGACCCCCTTGCAGACGAAGGTCCCGAGCTTGGGAAGGGGATCCGAGGTTTTCGGAAAGGTCACCTCGAAATCGCAGCCTTGCCCGCGCCAAGTCGCGTGCATGCGGTTCGAGGGTTGAAGACCCGTCACGTAGACTTCTCCATCGAGTCCGACCGGAAACTCCTCTTTCCGGCCGTTCAATTGCACGGTGGCGCCCGCAGGCAAGGGCTTGCCGTCCTGCAGTCGCACCTTGAACAGGGCCCCCTGTGAGGCCTGCACGGGAAACTTGAGCAGCACCCCGCTGCGGTAGTAGGGTACGGCGTCGAGGGTCAAGGAATCAACTTTCGCGTTCATCGGCAGGTCGAGCTGCTCGATGCTGATGCGATTGTCCTGGTAGGGGCGCAGCACGGGAATCATCGCATCCCCTCGGGCATCGGTGCGGCCGATCAACTGGTTGTCGGCGTAGACGCGCACGCCGGGATATCCGGGAACCTCGACGAGCCCGAAGCTATCGTTGAGTTGCCGGGAGAAGAGCAGGTTGTTCCCGAGCAGGGCGATGCCGCCGCTTGCGCTCACCTGCTCGCTCGTCTGACCCTCGAGTTGCGCGGCCTGGACACTGTAGGTGCCCACGCTGTTTTGCATATCCAGTTCCGCGATCTGCTGGCCGGCGTCGGTTGCCTGCAGCTTGTATCCATAACCGTCTCCCGCCGGCAGGCCGCGCTGAAGCGCGGCCGACCATTGACTCGCGCCGCCCTGGGTGCTTCTCGCCAAAGAACCGGTCGTGCGGTTGTCGAGGGCGAGCGTCCACGTCACGAACAGGGAGCGCGAGCTGTCGCCGCCGAAGCTGCTGAGCGCGGAGACACCGAGCTGCCCGAATCTGCCCAGATCGAGACCGTAGGTCGCCGAGAGCAGGTTGGTGCGGGCTTGGCCACGATTTGCCAAGACGGTGTAGCTCACGCCTATCGTACCGCCGCCGCGCATGGCATAGCCCAGGTTCAGATTGCTGACTTGGACCGGCGCCATCTCGCCGGGCTGCAGCCCGATTTGCGTGAATCGACTGCTCGTGAATTGAGCGTGGCCCGAGAAGCTGAAGGGGGAGGCGATGTGCTCCACCCCGAACGCCGCGAGCGCTCCCAAGCCTTCCGCGCTGCTGCTGCCGGCAAGCGATCCGCTCACGACGCCGAGCCGCGGCACCAAAAAGGCGGCCCCGACGCCTGTCGTGGCCTGGTTGTGCATCAGCTCGCCGTGCCATTCTCCGGTGAGTCCGTCGGTCAGTCCCACTCGGTAGGTTCCCGACCCAAGCCATGGGCCGTACTGATCGCTCGCCAAACCGTAGTCCTCGCGCACGAATCCGGCTTCGTAGGAAAAGTCCCGCAGGCCCTCGCGCAAGAGCGTAGGGCTGGCGTAGAACGGGCTGGTGACGAGCTGTTCGCGGCCCAGCGCGTCACGCACGACCATGGTGACGTTGCCACTTCCCGCAATGACGGGAACGTTGCTGATCGTGAACGGCCCGGGCGCCACGTTCTGGCTGGCCACGCGCGCGTTGTTGACGTACAGACCGACCGTGGAGGGCAGGACTGCCTGGCCGCTGACGCTCTGAAGAGGGAAAGTGACCAGATTCGGCTGCGTGGCGAAATTGGTCGCGTACTGGATCCCGCCGAAGCGTACGGACTGCCCCCACGAGCCCGGGTTGCTGATCGCGTCGCCCAGCCGCAGGCTGGCGAGGCTGTCGGGCCGGTCCTTCGTCCAGGTCGTGTCGAGACGGGTGACGTGCAGACCCAGCCCGCTGTCTTGCGCGAGGAAATCGCCGATCACCACCCCCGATTGGCCGAACGCCCCCAGCTCGAGTAGGCCGGAGCGCTGCACAAGGCCCGGTTCACGGGTCGCGACGAAGTCGTAATTCGCGAAGGCACCGAGTTGGGGCACGGTGGGCGCAGGTCCCGCCGACGGCGAGCGTGTGATCGCGGTAGCCGCGAACGCCTGTGGCGGAGCCTGGATGGCAACCGCCTGGCTCGCCTCGTCGAGGTGGTAGGTCAGTCCGGGTATGGCCTTGAGGTTGAAGTAGGGCCGGCGGTTGTGGAATAGCGGCGCCACCTGCGGCGCACGCAGTCGCCAGCGTTGCAAGTCCGCCGCGGAAGCGAACAGATCGCCGTTGGCGGCCCTCAGGAACAGAGAGGTTTCATTGAGGTGCTGCTGGTTGACATCGACGAGAAGCAGCAACTCTTCAAGCGGCGCGGCGGGCGGGGAATTTTGCGCGCCGAGTTCCGGCGCCAGGCGAAGCGCTAACCCTTCGTCATTGCGTGCCTGGGCGGTCGCGCCGGTCTGCGGCGGGGCTGAAGAACGCGAAGGGGACAGCGTCGTGCTGAGCCTCAACGCGAAGCCGGCCGCTCGTAGAGGTGCCGCCCGTGCCGACAGCGCGAAAACCACGAGGATCAGTAGCGAGGGGCGGAGGCACCTAGGGGCTTCCGAGGACGAGATCCGTGTCCACATCGCCCGCATCCGTGTACGCCTTCAGATGCAACGTCTCGCCGGCTTTCAGACCCTTTTGGCTCGGCTTCAAGCTCCAGCGCATGGTCTGCGCGGGGAGGACGTACGCCGAGACCTTCTGCGTGGCAATGGGCTGCGAGGTCCCGGGGCGCGAAACGCTGAAGTCAAACACCTGAATGTGCGCGTTGCCCGCGTTCTGAAGCGCCAGCGTGAGGGCTCCGCCTTCGCCGAGTTTGGCCTGCCAATGCAGGGCGGGAGCGACCGCCTGCGCAGGATCGACGAAAACCGGGACGCCGATGCGCAGCGCGATCTGCAGTCCCTGAAAGCCCGGCTTCGGGGGGCCGGGGATTTCCTGCAGATAAATCCGGTAAGCCGATTCCTGGGACCCATGCGGCGGTTGTCGCAGACCGAGGCGCACGATCTGCGTCTTGCCCGGCCCGATGGTGAAGATCGGGGGCGTGGCGATCAGGTCATCGGTCGCCGCGTAGACATCCTTTTCATTGTGCTGCGACCATGCCCGCACTTGGCACTGCACCACGGTCGGCGCCTCGCCCGCATTGGTTACCGATAACACGCCAGTCATCTTCGCGGCCGACAGGTGGATCCGGACCGGCGAAACGTTGAACGTGGCGGCGCGGGTGTGGGCAGCGACCCCCGCGATGATCATGACAAGGCAGAACCACCCGACGCGGGTGATCAGCGGCCGCTGCATCAGTAGGTCACGGTGACGGTAATCGTATCAGTGTAACTCGCCGCCGGAACCGCGACCTGGTTGGTGGCACTGTCGGGAATTTGCCCGTATACGGTTTCCGTGATGGCATTGCCGATGCCCACCCCGGAACCTGTGCCCGCTAGGGTGTCCGTGTTGACGGTATTGCCCCAGTTTGTCGTGTGGCTCGAGTCCTGCCACAGCGTGTATTGGAGGGTATCGCCCGCGCCGTCGGTCATGAGACGGGTCGACGTCGTGCCGCCCGCGGTCGTGCCCGCATCCAGGCCGATGTTGAACGCGGTGTTCTTGGTGCAATTGACGACGATGTTCGTTGTCCCGGGGACCGCGCCCCCGCCCGGGTTGTAGGCGCCGAACGCCAGGGCGTTCACTGTCCCCAGCGTGCAGTTCTTGGGAACGTTGGCCGACACTGCGAAGGTCGTAGTCGTAGTGAGCGCATAAGCCGCCGACGGGAGCAGACCCCCCACGGCCAGCGAAAGCGCCGCGAGCGAGGCCTTCAGCGCGAGAGAACCGGCTCCCCTGTGCCTTGTTCCACTCCGCGGGCCAGACAAGTTGATGAGCTTGCGCGAGCGAGAATCCACTCCTTCAGTCGTCATTTCGAGATTCATGTTGAGCCTTCTAAGTCAGCGATCGGTTGATGGGGAATGTCCCGCCTTCCTGTGGTTTGGACATTACCTCGCATACCTTCAAAGTAGTGTCAGGATTGGTCAATAACATGATGATCTTACAAAATTTTTCTTCAGAACGTGCAAGGGAGGCGACGCAAGGGACAGGACAATTCGATAACTGCTCTATGATTCGCCACGATCATTCTGGCTTATCTCTTTGTCCTGAAAGCAGAAACGACGATGGGGCGCCTGGCGTCGGACCTGCGCGGGAGCCCGCGAAACAGCGCTGCGCGGAACAGGCGCAGGCCCAGTGACAGGGTGATTGCGAAGTCGTCGGCCGCGGGAAGGGGTGATCCCGCGCCGGCGATCAGTGCAGCGGCAGCGTGCCCGCGCGGTAGGCCTCGAGCACCTGCTCGAGCTGTGCGCGCACCGGGCTCGGCCAGTCGTCGAGGTAGGTCTGGCCGTCGATGTCGATGAAGAAGTAGCCGGCGAGGTAGTCGATGTCCTGCAGGCGCCACAGCACGAGATGGTGCGCGCCGATGCTCGCTTCGGCGAGGATCCGGTTCTGCGGCAGGAAGTAGCGCCCGTAGGCGCGCGCAAAGTCCTCCGGCTTCCAGCCCGCGTAGGCCTCGCGCAGCAGCTGGTAGCGCTGTTTAGGAGCGTTCGAGAGCAGCGCCGCGTCCTCGATCTGGCCGCGCGCGAGGTGTTCGATCAGGAGCTTGGCCGCGTCGAGCGCGTTGGTCGGCGCGAGCTTGACGCCCGGCGCAAGCGCCTGGGCGTCGGGTGTGAAGCGGCGCAGGTTGTACGCGATCTTGCTGCCATCCGCGAGGGTGAGGCTGCGTGCCTGCTCGGTCTGCGCATGCGCCGAGACCAGTGCCAGGCAGGCCAAGGCTGCCGCGAGCGCACGGCGCACGGCGAGTCTCAGGCGGCGGCGCGCTGGACGGCAGGCTGCGTGCCGGCGCTGCGCCAGCGCTCGAGGAGCTCGGCGCGCTTGCGCCGCGCCTCGACGATGCTCCGCATCTTGATGTGGCCGAAGCCGCGGATCTCCTCGGGCAGCGACGCGATCTCGAGCGCAAGCGCGTGGTTGTCGCGCGTCAGCCCAGCGAGCAGCTGCGCGACCGTTTCCTCGTACTCGCGGACGAGGGCGCGCTCGGCGCGCCGCTCCTCGGTGCGCCCGAAGGGATCGAGCGGTCCTCCGCGCAGACCCTTGAGCCTGGCGAGCACCTTGAACGCGGACATCATCCACGGGCCGAAGCGCATCTTCCTCGGCTCGCCCGTGCGCGCATCGGGCCTGGCGAGCAGCGGCGGCGCGAGGTGGAACACCACCTTGTAGTCGCCTTCGAACATGTTCTCGATGGTTTTGGCGAACTCGCCCTCGGCGTACAGGCGCGCAACCTCGTACTCGTCCTTGTACGCCATGAGCTTGGCGTAGTAGCGCGCGACCGCCTCGGCGAGCTTGCTCGACCCGGTCTTCTCCTGCTCGGCGTTGCGCGCTTGATCGACCAGCGCCCGGTAGCGCGCGGCGTAGGCGGCACTTTGGTAACCGGTCAGTTGCTGCACGCGCCGCTCGATCAGCTCGTCGAGGTTGCGCGAGAGGTGCTGGTCGAGCGGAATCACTTCCGCCGGGACGGCGATGCGGCGCACACGCTCGAGGTCCACGGCGGCGCGCCGGCCCCACTGGAAGCTCTGCATGTTGAACTCGACCGATACGCCGTTCAGCTGGATCGCGCGCTCGAGCGCCGTGGCGGAGAGCGGCACCCAGCCCTTCTGGTACGCGTAGCCGAGCATGAACATGTTGGTGGCGATCGAGTCGCCCATCAGGTTCGTCGCCAGCTCGGCGGCCGGGATGAACGCGACGTTGTTCTCGCCGGCGGCTTGGGCGATGTCGTGGCGCAGGTCGCTGCCGGGCAGTTGCCAGTTCGGGTTGCGCACGAAATCCGCGGTGGGCGTAGTGGTCGCGTTCACGACGGCACGCGTGCGCACGGGGTTCATCTTCTCCAGCGCGTCCGTGCTCGCGGTCACCACCAGGTCGCAGCCGACCACCAGGCTCGCATCGCCGCTACCCAGGCGCGCGGCGTGCAGCTGCTCGGGCGTTTCCGCGATCTTCACGTGCGACATGACCGCGCCGTACTTCTGCGCCAGCCCCGACATGTCGAGCACCGACACGCCCTTGCCTTCGAGGTGCGCCGCCATGGCGAGGATCTGGCCGATGGTGATGACCCCGGTGCCGCCGATCCCGGTGACGAGCACGCCGTAGGGCGCGCCGAGCGGCGCCGGCGTCACCGCGGGCAGGGGCGGGAGCTCGTCCGCTGGCCCAACGCGCGCTGGCGATTTGCCCTTTTTCAGGCGCCCGCCCTCGACCGTGACGAAGCTCGGGCAGAAGCCCTTGACGCAGGAGAAGTCCTTGTTGCAGGTGGACTGGTTGATCCTGCGCTTGCGTCCGAACTCGGTTTCGAGCGGCTCGACCGAGAGGCAGTTGGACTTCACGCTGCAGTCGCCGCAGCCCTCGCACACCAGTTCGTTGATTACCGCGCGCTTGGCCGGATCCGGGTAGGCGCCGCGTTTGCGGCGGCGGCGCTTCTCGGAGGCGCAGGTCTGGTCGTAGATGATCGCCGACACGCCCGGCAGCTCGCGCAGTTCGCGCTGCACGGCATCGAGATCGTCGCGCTGCCGGACGGTCACGCCGGGTGCCCAGTTCACGCCCGCCGGGTACTTCTCGGGCTCGTCGGTCACGATGACGATCGGCTGCACTCCTTCGGCGGCGATCTGGCGCGAGATCATCGCCGGATCGAGCGGGCCGTCGTGGTGCTGCCCGCCGGTCATCGCCACCGCGTCGTTGTACAGGATCTTGTAGGTCATGTTGACCCTGCCCGCGACTGCGGCGCGGATCGCGAGCAGGCCGGAATGGAAGTAGGTCCCGTCGCCGATGTTGGCGAAGATGTGCTTCTCGTCGGTGAACGGCGCCTGCCCGATCCAGGGCGCGCCTTCGCCGCCCATGTGCGTGAAGGTCGCAGTATTGCGGTTCATCCATACCGCCATGAAGTGACAGCCGATGCCTGCGGTGGCGCGGCTGCCCTCGGGCACGCGGGTCGAGGTGTTGTGCGGGCAACCGGAGCAGAAGTACGGCTGCCGGATCGCCGTGACGCGCGGCTTGGCGAGTGCCTTTTCCTTGAATTCGAGGAATGCGAGCCGCTCGCGGAATTGCGAGCCGAGCTTGACGGCCAGGCCCAGCTTCTCGAGGCGCTGCGCGATGGCGCGCGCGACGATGGTCGTTGAGTGCTCGTAGTGCGCGGGCAGCAGCCAGGTGCCTGCAGGCTGGCCCGCGGCGCGGCTCCACTCGCCGTTGTCGTCGAACTTGCCGACGACGCGCGGCGCGCGCTTGCCTGCTTCCCAGGTGTACAGCTCCTCCTTGATCTGGTACTCGATCAGCTGGCGCTTTTCCTCGATGACCAGGATCTCGTCCAGCCCCTGTGCGAAGCGGCGCGCGCCCTGCGGCTCGAGCGGCCAGCTCATGGCCACCTTGTAGACCCGCAGGCCGATGTCGCGCGCGACCCGCTCGTCGATCCCGAGGTCGGCGAGCGCCTGCATGGTGTCGCCGAACGATTTGCCGGTGGTGACGATGCCCAGGCGGGCGTTCGGGCTGTCCCAGACGATGCAATCCAGGCCGTTGGCGCGCACGTAGGCGAGCGCCGCGTACACCTTCCAGTCGAGCAGGCGAGCTTCCTGCTCGAGGATGCCGTCCGGCCAGCGGATGTTCAGGCCGTCGCGCGGCAGGGGGAAGGCGTCCGGAAGCTTGATCTGCACGCGCGCCGGGTCGAGCATGACCGAGGCGCCCGACTCGACCACGTCGGTGACGCACTTGAATGCCACCCAGCAGCCCGCATAGCGGCTCATGGCGAAGCCGTGCAGGCCGAGATCGAGGTATTCCTGGACATTCGCCGGATTGAGCACCGGGATGAGGCAGGCCTTGAAGATGTGTTCCGACTGGTGCGGCAGCGTGGAGGACTTCGCCGCGTGATCATCGCCGGCGAGCAGCAGCACGCCGCCGTGCTTCGAGGTGCCCGCGGCGTTGCCGTGCTTGAACACGTCGCCGCAGCGGTCCACGCCCGGTCCTTTGCCGTACCACATCGCGAACACGCCGTCGTAGCGCGCGCCCGGGAACATGCCGACCTGCTGCGTGCCCCACACCGCGGTGGCGGCAAGGTCCTCGTTCACCCCGGGCTGGAACTTGATGTGGTGGGTCTCGAGGTGCTTCTGCGCGCGCTGCAGCGTCTGGTCGAGTCCGCCGAGCGGCGAGCCGCGGTACCCGGAGATGAAGCCGGCGGTGTTGAGGCCGGCGCGCAGGTCGAGTTCGCGCTGCAGCATCGGCAGGCGAACGAGCGCCTGCGTCCCGGTCAGAAAGACGCGGCCGCTTTCCAGCGTGTACTTGTCCTCGAGGGAGACCTTGGCGAGCGTGGCGGGGTCGAGCGGGGCGTTCATCGGCGTGTCTCCACAGAAATCGTGTTCGTGTGGGCGCGGCGCTGCGGGGGTGATGCAGCCTTGCGCGCGGGGCGAAGCGGGATTGTGTCCTGCTTCCCCACCGCCAGACTAGCATAACCATTAGCCCTGAGCGCTCGCCTGTTCGACCGGGCGCGCAGGGTGCAGGTTGGCTGCCGCAGCTCGCGCCGCGGCGTGTTCGCGTAACGCGCCTTACGCTGCGACGGCGCGCCCCTTGATGCGCGGCTTGGGCGATTTCTGCGCGCCGGGTCGATCCCAGTACGGCTCCGGGCCGAACGAATCGGCCAGGAAGTCGATGAACGCCCGCGTCTTGGCTGGCAGGTGGCGGCGATGCGGATACACGGCGTAGATCGCCACGTCGGTGCCGAAGGTGTAGCCCGGGCACAGCGGCACGAGCGAGCCGTCCTCGAGGTGCGTGCGCACGTCCCAGGTCGATTTGAGCGCGACGCCCAGCCCCGCGAGCGCCCATTCGCGCAGCACCTCCCAGTTGTCGCAGGCGTAGCGCCCGGCGACGCGCACCGTGCCCGCCTTGCCGTCCGGGCCCCTGTATTCCCAATTCATGGCGAAACCCTGCTCCCAGCTCGCCACCAGGCAGTTGTGGTGCGCGAGGTCCTGGGGCGTGCTCGGCGTGCCGTGCCGCCGCAGGTAATCGGGGCTCGCGCACACCACGCGCCGGTTCGGGGCGAGCTTGCGCGCGGCGAGGGATGAGTCCTCGAGCTCGGCGATACGGATCGCCACGTCGAAGCCCTCCTCGATCAGGTTGATGCGCCGATCCGACAGACTGAGGGCCAGCTGCACCTTCTGGTAGCGCGCCGCGAACAATGGGACGAGCGGCGCGACGTGCTTATGGCCGAAAGAGGCGGGCATCGTCACCTTGAGCACGCCCTGCGGCTCGACGCGGCCGGCGGCCACGACGGTATTGGCCTCGGCGATCTCGGCCAGGATGCGTGCGCATGCCTCGTAATAGGCCGCGCCTTCGTCGGTCAGGCTGAGGCTGCGCGTCGTGCGGTTGACGAGGCGCACACCCAGGCGCGCCTCGAGCGCCGCCAGCCTGCGGCTCACCATCGCGGGCGACAGGCCGACCTCGCGGGCGGCGGCAGACAGGCTTCCGCTTGCGACGACCCTGGCGAAGACGGTCATTTCATGAAAGGAATCGGACATATTCGTGCATATATTGCAAAAGTGTTTATTTAATTAGAAGGATTATAAACAAACCCGCAAAGCCTTACTATTGCTGCGTCGCAACAACAGACCAGCAGGGCGGGCTATGAAAGCGAATGAGATTCGGACCATCGAGCAGCGGCCTGCCGCCGCGCCGCGCTTTTCGGAGCTCGAGTTCGACTTCGCCGACGTCCGGATGCGAGCCGAAGTCGAGCGCGCCCAGGAAATCTCGCGGGCGGTGAACGCAGGGCTTGCCCATCTGACGACGCTTTTCGGGCGCTTGCGCGCCATGCTTGCGTCGCGCGGCGCCAATCGCCTGCTGCACGGCTAAGACATCATGCCGTTACCGCTCACCGGCGGCAGCGGCAGCGAACGCGCCCGCCGCGGAACTCCTCCTCCTCCTCCTCCGCGGCGGGGTTCGTCCCGCTCCGCACCTTCGGGTGCGGAGCGGGACCGCTACCTGAAGAGCAACGCTGTATTGCACCGCAGCGCTAAGGCGCTGCGGTGCAATACCTTACTTTCAAAACAACCAGGAAGGTTTGTGGGGCCCGCGGACCACTGACGCAGTTGGCCCTGCTCAGGTCTGCAGCTCCCGCCACATCTCGACGTCGCGCCGCGCGGTCCAGATGCGCGGATGCTCGATGCCGCGCGCCTCGTCGTAGGCGCGCGAGACGTCGAACGGAATGCAGTGCTCGTAGATCGGGAAGCTCGAGTAGGCGCGGTCGAGGCGTCGCCGCGTGAGCTCGTAGGTTTCCTTGAGCGACTTTCTTGCCGCCACGCCGCGCCGCGCGCAGGCCAGCAGTCCGCGCACGAAGTCCTGCGTGTAGCGGATCGCCCGGTCCGCTTGCGCGGGCGTGGTGAGCGCCGGTCCGCGGCCGGGCACCAGCGCGCGCGGCTTGAACTTACGCAGCTTATCGAGCGTCGCAGGCCAGTCCTCCAGGTGCGCGTCGCCGGTGTAGATGCCGGCGTTGTATTCGACCAGGTCGCCCGAGAACAGCACCCGCTGCTTGGGCAGCCAGACCACGGTGTCGCCCGCGGTGTGCCCGCGCCCGGCGTGCACGATGCGCACCTCGAGCGAGCCCATCATCACTGTCATCTCGTCCTTGAACACCAGCGTCGGCCAGGTGAGGCCCGGGATCGATTCGACCGCGCGGAACAGGCGAGGAAAGCGCCCGATCTCGCTGTTCATGTCCTGCCTGCCGCGCTCGCGGATCAGCTCGAGCGTGGCCTGGCTGGCGATGATCTGCTCGGCCTTGTACGCCGCCGCGCCGAGCACCCGCACCGCGTGGTAGTGCGACAGGACGACGTACTTGATCGGCTTCGAGGTGACGCGCCGGATGCGCTTGATCACCTCGCGCGCCATCACCGGCGTCGCTTGGGTGTCGATCACCATCACACCGTCGTCGCCGACGATGACGCCCGTGTTCGGGTCGCCCTCGGTGGTGAACGCGTAGGCGCTCGGCGAGAGTCTATCGAAGCTGATCTTCTTCGGCGTCAGGTCGCCGCGCGAAGCGAAGGTCTTCATGGAGCCCTGGATGCAAAAGGTTGTGTGGGCCGAAGATGATATGCGGTTTGCGGCGGTGCGGCCAGCGCGTTCCATTGGCGCCCGCCGCCGAGGCGCGCCATAATCCGCCCAGCCGGCGCGGCGCTGGCGGCACCTGGGAGCGTGCGCATGGGACGTCCGGAGAAGATTCGCCTCGGCGACATTCTCGTCGCCCAGAGGCTCATCTCGCTCGAAGAGTTGAAGATCGCGCTCGACGAGCAGAAGAAAAGCGGCCGCAAGCTCGGCCGCGTGCTCATCGAGCAGGGCTTCGTCAACGACGAGCAGATTTGCGAGGCGATCTCGCGCCAGCTCAACATCCCGTACGTCAATCTCAAGTATTTCAATTTCAACCAGGACGTGGTGCGGCGGCTGCCCGAGGCGGCCGCGCGGCGCTTCCGCGCCGTGGTGCTCGAGGACCACACCACCGCCTACCTGGTGGGCATGTCCGATCCGACCGATCTGTTCGCGTACGACGAGATCGCGCGCCAGCTCAAGCGCGACATCGAGGCCGCGGTGGTCAGCGAGGCGGCGCTGCTCAACACCATCGACCGGGTGTACCGGCGGACCGAGGAGATCAGCGGGCTTGCCAAGGAGCTCGAGCGCGAAGTCGGAGAGGGGTACGTCGATTTCGGCGCCCTGGGGGCGGTGGCGGGCGCCGAGGATGCGCCGGTGGTCAAGCTGCTGCAGACGGTGTTCGAGGACGCGGTGCAGGTGAACGCTTCCGACGTGCACATCGAGCCGCAGGAGCAGCACGTGCAGATCCGCTTCCGCATCGATGGCGCGCTGATGCCGCAGAGCGAGGCCGCCCCGCGGATCGCGCCGGCACTGGCGTTGCGGCTGAAGCTGATGGCGGGACTGGATATCTCCGAGAAGCGCCTGCCGCAGGACGGGCGCTTCCACGTGCTCGTGCGCGAGCAGAAGATCGACGTGCGCATGTCCACCATGCCGACCCAGTACGGGGAGACCGTGGTGCTGCGGCTGCTCAACCGGCGCGCCACGCTGCAGTCCCTCGAGAGTCTCGGCATGCCGCGCGAGACGCTGGATCGTTTTCGCGACATGATCAGGCGCACCGCCGGGATGGTACTGGTGACCGGGCCGACGGGTAGCGGCAAGACGACCACCCTGTACGCGGCGCTCTCGGCGCTCAATACGCCCGACCGAAAGATCATTACGGTCGAGGACCCGGTGGAATACCGGCTCGACGGCATCAGCCAGGTACAGATCAACGAGAAGATCGACCTCAGCTTCGCGCGGGTATTGCGCTCGACCTTGCGCCAGGATCCGGACATCATCCTAGTGGGCGAGATCCGGGACGAAGAGACCGCGCAAATCGCGCTGCGCGCTGCGCTGACCGGCCACCTGGTGTTGTCGACCGTGCACACCAAGGACTCTGCGAGCACTCCGCTGCGGCTGATCGACATGGGCGCGCCGAACTACATGGTGGCGACTTCGGTGCACGGGGTGGTGGCCCAGCGCCTGCTGCGGCTCATTTGCGAGAGCTGCATCGAGGAGCATCGGCCCGACCCGTACGAGGAGCGCTGGCTGACGACCCAGCTTGGCGCGGGCTACGAGGGCAAGAAGTTCTTCCGCGGCCGCGGCTGCGCGCACTGCAACGGCACCGGCTTCTCCGGCCGTACCGGGGTCTACGAAATGCTCGAGATGACGCCCGAGCTGGCGCGCGCCGTGAACCAGGCCAACCCCAATGCCTTCGTCGAGGCGGCCCGCGCGCAGCTCAAGGGCCGCACCCTCGCCGATCGCGCGCTCGAGGTCGTGCTGCAGGGCCGCACCACGGTGGCCGAGGCGGTGAAGGTGGCCGTGCAAGTGGAGGAAGGCTGAGTGGCGCGCTACGCCTATCGCGGACGCGATTCGCGCGGCGATCTGGTGACCGGCACCCTGGAAGGGCCCGATACCGGCGCGATCGCCGACCAGCTGCTCAGCATCGGCGTCACGCCGGTGGACATCGCGCCGGCGGCGGGCGCCGTCGGGCTGGGCGCGCCCGCATGGTGGCGCAGCCTTACCGCGCAGCCCATCACCCAGGTCGACGTGATGCTGTTCTCGCGCCAGATGTACACGCTGCTCAAGTCGGGGGTGCCGATCCTGCGCGCGCTGGCCGGACTGCAGGATTCCACCACCAATGCGTCGCTCTCCGAGGTGATCGGCGACATGCGCTCGACGCTCGACGCCGGCCGCGAGCTGTCGACCGCGATGCGCC
The DNA here is from genome assembly GCA_963817785.1 of uncultured Pseudomonadota bacterium. Classification (GTDB taxonomy): domain Bacteria; phylum Pseudomonadota; class Gammaproteobacteria; order Burkholderiales; family SG8-39; genus JAKALD01. The sequence continues at coordinate 600,817 of CAWFPL010000002.1, forward strand.
GCCACCCGGAGGTTTTCAGCACGTTCTATGTCAGCGTCGTGCGCATCGGCGAAGCGACCGGTGCGCTCGACGACTCGTTCGACCGCCTGTTCCACTACATCGAGTTCGAGAAGGAGATGCGCGAGCGCATCAACACCGCGACGCGCTATCCGCTGATCGTGCTGGTGGTGATCGCGGTCGCCATCGGCGTGGTGAATTTCGCCGTGATTCCGGCGTTCGCCAGGGTTTTCACCGCCAACAAGGTGCCGTTGCCGCTGCTGACCCAGCTGCTCATCGCCAGCTCGCGCTTCTTTCTGGAATACTGGCCCGCGCTGCTGATCGGCTTGGTGGCCGCGGTGGTCGGGTTCCAGGTCTACGTCTCCACACCGCGCGGACGTTACCAGTGGGACAGGACCAAGCTGCGCCTGCCGATCGCGGGGCCGATTGTCCTCAAGGCGACGCTGGCGCGATTCGCGCGCAGCCTGGCGCTCGCGACGCGTGCGGGCGTGCCGATCGTGCAGTCCCTTTCGGTGGTGGCCGAGGTGGTGTCGAACTCCTACGTCGCGCGGCGCATCGAGAACATGCGTGATGGAGTAGAGCGCGGCGAGAGTATTCGCCGCACGGCGACCGCGAGCGGCGTGTTCACCTCCGTGGTGCTGGAGATGATCGCCGTCGGCGAGGAGACCGGGGAGCTCGACGAGCTGCTCGACGAGGTGGCCGGGATGTACGAGCGCGAGGTCGACTACGAAATCAAGAACCTCTCTGCAAACCTCGAGCCGATCCTGACCATTGCGATGGGCGTGATGGTCCTGCTGCTTGCGCTGGGCGTGTTCCTGCCGATCTGGGACCTGAGCTCGGTGTTGCTGAAGCGCTAGGCCGCCGCGCGCGGCCGATGCGCTTGTCGGAGTTTTCGCGTGGCGATCGTGGGCAAACGACCGATGCGGCGGCTCGAAGCCGCGCTCTGCGTGCTGATTGCGGCAGTGCTCGCATTCGTGCTGCTCGACCGGCTGCAGCGTTACGCGGAGCTGGCCGAGAGGTCCGCCATGGAAACGACGCTGGCCAGCCTGCAGACGGCGCTTCAGGTGAGCTTCATGCTCGCCTCGGCGCACGGCGGCCCGGCGGCAGTTGCCGCCCGGTGGCGCGGCCGCAATCCCATCTTGCTGGTCGGAGTCCCGCCGCCCGCGTATATGGGGGAAACCGCCAAGGTCGATTTGCGCCGCGTGCCAGGCGGCAGCTGGCTCTTCGACAGCGCGCGCGGTCAGCTGGTGTATGTCCCGATGAGCGCGCGAAGCTTGAGCGTGTACGGCTCGAATGATCCGGTCCCGGCTCTGCGCTTTGCGCTGCGCATCGAAGGGCCGCCGCGGGACGCCGGCTGGGTGGTTCGCCTGGTCCCGGTCAACCCCTACGTCTGGAGTGTCGGATGAATTCCTGACTGAACTGTTAAAAATGGTGTGAGGATTCGCTTTGAAACCCTTGCTTTTCTTGACAATTTATTGTTGAATGTGCTGTGCATCCTGAGTAGCATCTGGCAACGTGATCGGCGCACTGGGGCACGGGGTGAATGCGGCGGCGATCCAGCGAACGAGTTCATATCGGAGGGAGAGACAATGAAAGTAGCGCGCGAAAATGGTTTTACGCTCATTGAGCTGGTGGTGGTCATCGTGATCCTCGGCATCCTCGCCGCAGTGGCGATACCGAAGTTCCTCAACGTGCAGACGTCGGCGCAGACCGCCGTGCTGCAATCCACGTGTGGTGCTCTCCAGTCCCAGGCGGTGATCGCGTATGCCTCGAAAAGGGCGGCGGCTTCGCTGGCGACCGACATTATCCCCAATCTCAGTTACGACACGGCCAACGTGACGATCACCCCCAATGGCAGCGGTGCATGCCTCCCGACGCTCGCGTATACCGGCGGTCCGAGCATGACCTGCAGCATCTCCGCGGATGTCTGCACGACGCCGTAATGTCCCATTGCGTTGACGGTTTTGAGCCGAGCGTCTGACGCGCGTAACTCTCTGGCCGACGAAAAAGGGGGGCTTGCTGCCCCCCTTTTTTGTTTGGGGCTGGCCGCCGCGGTCCTCGCTTCGCGCGAGCCGCCGCTGCTGTTGCTCGCCGCCGCTGCCGCGCTCGTCGTGGCGGCCGGTTGTGTGCGCTTGCCGCGCGGTGCGCTCGGCACCGCCATGGGCGTGGCAGTCGTTACCTTCGGCGCAGTGGTGTTGGGCAGCGTCTGGTTCTGGGGAACCCGCTACAGCCCGGTCGCGGTCTACCAGATGGCACTTCTCGTCGGCGCATACCTAGTCGGGCGCGCCTGCGCGCAGCGCGGACAGGGCCGCACGGCGCTCATCGTCCTTGGATTGGTCGCGGCGGTCGCCTCGGCGTGGGCGCTCTGGCAGTTCGCGCGGCTCGGATATACGCGCGCGGACGCCTGGTTCGAAACGCCCAACCTGCTGGCAGCGTTCGTCAATCTGGCGCTGGTGCCGATCGCGGTGCTGACCCTGCTGCGGGGACCACGCGCGCCGGCGCTGGTCGTGCTTGCGCTACTGTGGGCAGGCCTGACGACGACTCAGAGCCGCGGCGGATGGCTCGGGCTCGCGGGCGGTGCGGCAGTGGCTACCCTGTTGCTCGCCGGCAGCGGATGGCGAGCACCGGCGAGGACACTGGCTGCGATCGTGCTCTCGCTCGCCGCGGGATACGGCCTCGTCAAGGTCAGTCTGCCGCTGAGCGCATGGACGACCGGCGTCTCGAGCGAAGCCGAGCGCAGTGCCGAGGCCGAAGCTGTTTCGCCGCAGGCGCGCGCCAATTCGTCCGAATCGCGGCTCGAGCTGTATGCGCTGGCGGCCGACGGCGCGCGCGCGCGGCCCCTGCTCGGCAGCGGCTACCTCAGCTTCGGGCGCCTGTTCGAGCGCGATCGCGCGCGAGTGCCGAGCTACGAGCCCGGCACGACGACGCTGTTCGTGCACGACGACTACCTGCAGGTCCTGCTCGAGTTGGGGCTGCTCGGGCTGCTGCCCTTTCTCGCGATCACCGCATGGCCGGCGCTGCTCGCCTATCGCCGGAAGGGCTCGCTCCAGCCCGCCTCGCCGCGCGACGCGCTCGGCATCGCGGCAGTGGCGGGCCTGGCGACGATGGCGACGCACGCGCTGGTGGATTTTCCGTTCTACGTGCCCGGGACGCTGGCAGGCTACGGCCTGCTACTCGGGGTCGCGGACGACTGGTTGCACCCGGCGGTTCAGGTCGCGGCGCAGGTGCCCCGGCGCTCATCCGGATTCGGGCGACTTTTACGCCTTGCGCTGCTCGCGCTCGGCGCCTATGCGCTCGCGGTTCCCGCAGCGGCCGAGACCTGTTCGCTGCTGGCTCGCGACCGGGTGCGCCACGGGAATATCTCCGCCGCGGTGTACTGGCTGCAGGTGGCGCGCAATTTCGATCCGCGCGACTGGCGCCGCCATTGGCAGCTGGCCGAGCTGCTGGCGCAGCAGGCGGCGCTGTTGCGCGATCCGAAGCTGGCCCAGCTTGCCGCGGACGCCTATGAGACCGGCATGCGGGCCGACCCCGGCGACGTGCACAACCTGCTCGGCTGGCTCACGCTGCAGCGCACGTTCGGCGCGCGCCTCGCGCACCCTGCGCCGCGCGCGCAGCTGCTGGCGAGGATGAACGAGGCCTCGTCGCTGGCGCCCCTCGACACCGCCGTGCGGGTCGAGCGAATGCTCATGCTGCGCTATATGGGCGAGCCGGCCGCGGCGCAGGTCTTGGCACAAGGACTGCTGCGGGACTTCCCGGACGATCCGGCGTTGCGTCGCCTGATCGGTTCCGGCGCCCGCAGCTGACCGGGGAGGGCCGCTTGCGCCGCGCCTCCGGCTTCACCTTGCCCGAGCTGGTGGCGGTGATCGTGATCATGTCGGTGATTGCCGCGGTCGCGTTGCCGCGCTTGAACGAGAGCGGGATCGACGCCGCCTGGTTCCAGGAACAGGTGAAAGGCGCGGTGCGCTATGCGCAGCGCCAGGCGGTGGCTCAGCGCCGGCTCGTCTATGTCAGGGTGGACGGCCCGCCAGGCGCGCAATTGCGCCTGTGCTACGACGCGGCCTGCAGCCAGCCGCTGACCGACATCGCGAGCGGCAGCAACTATGCGCTTGCGGTGCCGAGCGGAGTGACACTGTCTGCGTCCGGTTCGCCGTTTTCGTTCGACGGGCTCGGACAGCCCAGTTCGGCGGTGGCGCTCAGCGTAAACGGCAGCCCAGTGACGGTCACTGCGGAGACGGGCTATGTCCAGTAGCGGCCTGGCGCGCGGCTTCAGCCTCATCGAAGTGGTGGTGTTCATCTTGGTGCTCGGGATCGGCATCGCCGCGGTCGTGACGCTGTACGGCCAGCTCACCAAGGCGAGCGTCGATCCGCTCGTGCGCAAGCAGGCGCTGGCGATCGCCTCGTCGCTGCTCGAGGAGATCGAGCTGCAGCCGTTCACCTACTGCGATCCCGACGACCCGGCGGTCTTCACTGCGACCAGCACTGCCGGCTGCACGGTGCCGGAGACGATCGGGCCCCAGCCGGGGGAGACGCGCTACGCCGACCCGCGCTTCGACAACGTGGCCGACTACGACGGCTTCTCGATGACCGGCGCCAACATCCTGGACATTACCGGCACGGTCATTCCGGGGCTGGCCGGCTACTCGGTTTCGGTGAGCGAAGCCAATCTCACTGCCGGCGAGCTGCCAGCGATGCTCTCGACCGCGGACGGCCTGCGCATCACGGTCACGGTGACCGCGCCGACCGGCGTGACCGTATCGCTGCAGGGGTATCGACTGCGCTATGCGCCTAACCAGCCCTGAACGCCATCCGGCACGCGCGCGCGGCGTGACGCTGGTCGAACTGGTGGTGGCGATCGTCATCGTCGGCATCATCGTCGCGACCGTGGCCTACTTCGTGCTGCCGCTGCGTCAGAGCAGCGACATCGCGGCCCGCGCCGAGCTCACCGACATCGCCGACAACGCCCTGCAGCGCATCGGCCGCGACGTACGCCTGGCGTTGCCGAACAGCGTGCGCGTCAATTCCTCGGCGGTGCCGGGCAGCGTGTTCCTGGAATTCCTCGCGGTGCGCGCCGCGGGCCGCTATCGCGCGGATCTTGGCGGCGTCAGCGGCGGAACCGATTGCCCGAACGACGATCCGTCGCTGCCGGCGCCGGGCAACGACGAGCTGTCGTTCGACACGGTCGCCGACTCGTGCTTCAAGACGATCGGCACGGTGGCCAACGCCAGCTCGATCACGCCCGGCGACTGGCTGGTGCTCAACAACTACGGCCCGGGGTTCACCGGCCAGGACGCCTATGCCACCTCCGGTACGCTCAACCGGGCGCAGATCGTGGCGGTCGATTCCACCTCCGAGAGCTTTCGCGACAGGATCCAGTTCACGCCGACGACGTTCCAGCGCGCGCTGCACGATTCGCCCGGTAAGCGCTTCTACGTGATTTCGGGCCCCGTGAGCTACGTGTGCGACACCACGGCGGGGACCATTGCGCGCTACTGGGGCTACGCGATTTCGGCGACCCAGCCCACCACCTTTGCCGGAGCGAGCTCCGCGCTGATTGCTTCCGACGTGGCGGCCTGCAGCTTCGATTACAGCCCGAACGTCGCGCCGCAGGTGGGACTGCTGACGATGCGCATCACGCTGGCCAAACCCCTGTCGGCGGGCCAGACCGAGTCGGTGAGCCTTTACAACGCCGTGCACGTCAGCAACGTCCCATGAGCAACGGCAACCCACGCCGCGCGCAACGCCAGGGCGGCTTCGCCCTGATCCTGGCGGTGTTCCTCCTGGTGTCGCTCGCGGCGATCGGCGCCTACCTGGTCACCGTCTCCACCGGCCAGGCCGCGGCGGTGGCCGAGGACGTGCAGGCGGCGAACGCCTACCAGGCCGCGCGCGCCGGCATCGACTGGGGTGCCTACCAGATCCTGCGCAACCCGGGCGGCGCCTTCGCCTCCGGCTGCGCGGGTGGCGCGGCGAGCCAGACGCTGACGCTTTCAGCCGGGCTCAATGGCTTCTACGCGCAGGTCGCGTGCCAGTCCCCGGGCGCGGAGATCGAAGGCGGCGCCACCGTGCGCGGCTACCAGATCACGGTGACCGGCTGCAACAAGAATCCCTGCGGCGGCAGCGCGGGGCCGACTTACGTCGAGCGGCAGCTGCAGCTCGCGCTGACCAACTGAGGCCAGATATGCGCCTGAACCGGTTCGTGCTCGTGCTGTTCGCGGTTCTAGGGGTCGCTGCAGGGACGCGTGGCGCCCTGGCGCAGGTGAACGTCATTGCTGCGACCGGCGGTGGCGCAGTTTCTGCCGACAACACTGGCGGCGTCTGGACTGCGCTTACTGGACCGCAGATCAGCGAGGGCGCGACGGGCGACATCTGTGGCGCGCCGCTGCCGAGTACCATCGTGCTCAGTGCGCCTACGGGGTTCGAGTTCGATACCGGCACTGCCGTAACGGTGAGCGTAAACCGGATCGCGGGCAACGGGCCGAATAGCCGCAACATCAACGGCGTCCGCAGCGGAACTACGCTCGCGACCGCGATCACGGCGACCACGATCAGTTTCGATCTGACAAGCTGCACGAACGGCGGGGTGCGCAACCGGCTTACCTGGCTCAACATCCGCGTGCGCCCGACGGCGGGCTGCCCGCTCGCTTCGGGTGACATCATCCTCGGCGGCACAGCGACGATCAACGGCGCTCCTGCCGGGACTTCGATGGGGACGCTCAACGAGGTGGCCGGCGCGCCGAACGGCATGTTCACCGTGTTGTCAGGCCAGAGCTTTGCGGCCTGCGGCGGTATCGGCGGAACTGCGGCGAACCAGACGGTCGCCATCCCGTTCAACCTTACCCAGCTGGTAGTGGCGGACCAGTGGGGCAATCTCGACTCGGCCTACTCGGGCACGAAGACCATTGCCTATTCGGGTCCCTCGGGAACGCCGGACTACACCACGTCGGTGACCTTCTCCGGCGGCAGTTCGACCACCACGCTTATGACCACGCTCACGGCGGCGGAAACCACGACCATCACCGCCACTGACGGTACCGTGCCTGGGGTAGCGAGCTCGCCGTTCAGCGTTGCAGCCGGCCTGACCTGCACCATCCCCGCCTGGTACAACAGTTCGTGGCTGTACCGCAAGGCGATCACCATCGACCATACGCAGGTCGGCGGGACACTCGCCAATTTCCCGGTCCTGGTGAGCGTCACGGATGCGAACCTGCAGGCGAGCGCCCAGGCAAACGGCGGCGACATCCTCTTTACCGACTCGAGCGGCACCACCAAGCTCGCACACGAGATCGAGCAGTACGACAGCACGACCGGACAGCTGATCGCCTGGGTCAACGTGCCAAATCTCTCGGCGAGCGCCGATACGGTGATCTACATGTACTACGGTAACGCGAGCGCGAGCGCCCAGGCGCGCCCGGCGCTCGTGTGGGACGCAAACTACCGCGGTGTCTGGCATCTGAAGGAGCCGGGCAGCAACGCCAGCGGCGGATACAAAGACAGCACTTCGCTCGGCAACAATGCGACCGGCGGTGCCGGCAACAGCGCCTACGTGCCGACGCAGGTCGCGGGCAAGATGGGCTACGGGCAGCAGTTCTCCGGCGGCCAGCTGATCTACGGCACGACCAGCTCGATGCCGAACGTGAATGGCGACCAGACGATGTCGTTCTGGTACGAGGTGGCCTCGAACACGACGGCCCGGTCGAACTTCTTCGTGCTGCGTACAGCCGGCGGGGGATCGGCGAATCAGGGCGTCTTCGTCGGCGGCATCCAGGGCGGTAACTGCACGGCCGGTTTTGCCTACCCGCTGGGGCTGACCCAATGGGGTGGCACCTGCACGATCGATACCAATGCCCCGGCGGCAGGGGCGTGGCACTACTTTGTCTTCACACACTCGGGCAGTACCAACACCTTCTACATCGACGGTGCGCAGGTGGCGACCAACACCGCGGTGCTGCAGACCGGCGCCATCGGGGAGTTCTTGTGGGGCTCGTACGCTGCGACGCCGTCCGAGCCGCTCACCGGCCTGATGGACGAGACGCGCGTTTCGAACGTTGCACGCAGCGCCGCCTGGATACAGACCGAGTACAACAACCAGAACTCGCCTGGGTCCTTTCTCAGCGTGGGTCCGCAGCAGGTGCCTTCCTGCTATACACACTACGCGATCAGCTTTCCCGGAGGCTCGACCGGCGTGACCTGCGATGTCTCGCAGGTGACGCTCACGGCCCACGATGCGAGTCACGCTCCGGCGTCGCCTCCGGCCGGCACGGTGCTCAACATCTCGACTTCGACCGGGGCCGGCGTCTGGACCGGGCTGGTTGCGGGTGCGGGAACGCTCTCCGGATTCGGCGCCAACAACGGCGCGGCCAGCTACACCTGGGCGGGCGGCGAGAGCAGCATCACGCTCAACTTGCGGCAGAACACGCCCGCGACCATCAACGTCAACCTCATCGACAGCAACGGGAAGATGGAGAACTCCGGTACCGAGGACCCAAGCATCACCTTCGCCGACGCTGCCTTCCGGGTAACGGCGGACGGCAGCACGGCCGCGAACATCGGGACGCAGATCGCGGGTAAGAGCTCCAACTTCGGGTTCGGCGCGCAGACCCTGTATCTGCAGGCCATCCGCACCGACACGAACACCGGCAGCTGCGTGGGGCTGATCCAGAGCAAGACGGTGGGCGTCGATCTCGCGGCCTCGTGCATCAATCCGGCGAGCTGTGCTGCGATCGGCTCGACGTCGATGCAAGTGCTCAATTCGGGCGGATCGATGGTGAGCATTCCGAAGAACAACGGCCCCGCGGCCCCGACCAGCTACCAAAGCGTGTCGCTCGCCTTCAATGCCGCGTCCGAGGCGCCGCTGGTGCTCAACTACGGCGACGCTGGGAGCGTGCAGCTCTACGCCCAATACGCGCTGCCCAGCCCGCCCTCGGGAAGCACCGTGAGCGGCAGCAGCAACGTCTTCGTGGTGCGCCCGTTCGGACTGCGCATCAGCGGCCCGCCCTCGGGGCGTACCGGCGCGGGCAGCACCGTGTTCGCCACCGCCGGGCAGAGCTTCCCGGTCAACGTCGCCGGGGTGCAGTGGCAGGCGGGCGATGACGCCAACGCGGACGGCGTGCCTGACAGCGACGCGCAGATTGCTTCCAATCCGGTGACTCCGAATTTCGGCCAGGAGTCCACGCCCGCTACGATTACGCTCAGCAGCTCGCTGGCCGAGCCGGCGGGCGGCGACCCGGGTACCCTCACCGTCGGCCCCTTCAGCGCATTCGGCTCCGGCACGACCAGCGCCAACGTGAGCTGGAGCGAGGTCGGGCTGATGAACCTGAGTGCCAGAAGCGCGAATTACCTCGCCGGCGGCCAGGACGTCACCAACTCGGCCGCGGGGCTGACCGGGGTGGGGCGCTTCATCCCGGCATGGTTTTACCTGCAGCCGGGTGCCGGCCTGACCAATCGGCAGGCGCTCGCCTGCGGCCCGGCGTCCAGCTTCAGCTACATGGGGGAGGGCATGGGCCTCGCCTTCACGCTGACGGCGCAGAACTCGGCGAGCCAGGCGACGCCGAACTACACGGGTTCGTTCGCCAAGCTCAATCCCGCTCTCGCATCGAGCTTCGCATTCGGCGCAAAGAGCGGTGCCACCAACCTCACCGGGCGGCTGAGCGCGAGCGCCGCGTCAGGAAGCTGGGTCAACGGGCAGGCGGCCGTGCAGGCGACGGTCGCCATCGGGCGCAACAACACCGGACCGAACCCGCAGGACCTTCCGGACGGGCCATACAGCGGGGTGAACTTCGGTATCGCGCCGGTCGACTCGGACGGCGTGGCGATGAACACGCTCGACCTCAACGTAGGTGGCGGCGGCAACGACCACAAGAATCTCGGCGTCTCGACGGAGGTCCGCTACGGGCAGCTACGCTGCTACAACGCGCTCGGAGCGGTCCAGCTGCCGTTGCCGATGCCGATCCTTGCGCAATACTGGAACGGCAGCGCGTTCGTCACCAACGGGGCGGACAGCTGCACCCCCCTCGCAGCCGGCAACGTGGTGTACGGAAATTACCGATTCAATCTCACCTCGGGAGACGTGGGCCCGCCGACCATCACGCAGATCGCGGCCGGCACCGGGCAGCTGCTGCTGCCCAAGCCAAGCGGCGGAAGCGGGAATTACGCCGGCAGCATGAGCGTCACGCTCGATGTCTCCGGCGCGGGCATGGACTACCTTTTGGGCAACTGGTCGCCAGCCGATCCCGACGGCAATCCGGCCACCGCTTATGACGACGATCCGATGTGCAGCGCGAGCTTCGGGCTTTACGGAAGCCAACCCAACCAGTTCACGTTCCAGCGGGAGAACTACTGAGCCGCTGGCGTGAGCTTTGTGGCCGCACTCGCCGGGGGTGTCTCGTTGTTCTAAGAATAATCATTGACAACAATCGGTTAGTCATATAATTTAAAGTTAAATACAAACTTTGGCTGTGGCCTCAGACGAAATGTGGTGGGCATTTTCGCGAAACCAGGTCGAGCAGGGCTACTTCGCCGTGTCGCTGAGGCCCGGCGCGCTCGAGTTTGCACACGGCGGCTACGCGCTTGGGGGCCGGCCGCGCATCGACCGCTGTGGGTCGCGTGCCTACGAAGGCGATTTCGCCGCCGCGGGACGCAGCGCGAACGAGCTGCAGCTGCGCCGCTATCAGTGCTCGGCGCTGCTCGCGCGGGGCGAATACCAGATGCTGCTGGTGGAGGCACCCAAGGTGCCGCCGGCGGAGTTACGCACCGCGGTGCGCTGGCGGGTGAAGGACATGATCGACTATCACATCGACGACGCCACCATCGATGTGCTGGACATCCCGCCGGATCCCGCTGGAGCTGCACGCGGCCATTCGATGTACGTGATCGCGGCGCGCAACGATGTCATTCGCGGCTGCATCGACCGCTTCGAGAGCGCGCAGATCGCGCTCTCGGTGATCGAGATTCCGGAGACCGCGCAACGCAACCTGGCGTCCCTGCTGGAGCCGCAGGAGCGCGGCATCGCGATGCTCTACATGGGTCTGGACCAGGGGCTGCTGACCGTCAATTTCCGCGGCGAGCTGTACCTCGCGCGCAGGATCGAGGTCGGGCTGCAGCTACTGACTGCCGCGGCCGACGAGGCCCGACAGGAGCTCTTCAACCGCATCGCGCTCGAGCTGCAGCGTACCTTCGACCATTTCGACCGGCAGTATCCGTCGGTACCGATTGCCAAGCTCGCATTGGCTCCGCAGCCGGAGGAGACCGGGCTCACCGAGTTTCTGCGCGGCAATCTCGACGTCGCAGTGGAGCCGACCAGGCTCGCCGAGCTGGTCTCGTTCGGCGCGGAGGCGCAACTTGATGCCGCGGGCGAATGGCGCATGTTCCACCTCATCGGCGCCGCCCTGCGCCAGGACAACAAGGTGCTCTGAGCACGACGCGCGATGAGCCAGCAGATCAACCTCTTCAATCCCCTGTTCCTGCGGCGGGAGAAGTATTTTTCCGCGCGGACCATGCTGCAGGCGCTGGGCCTGGTGATCGTCGGCCTGGGGGCGTTCTATGCCTACGCCGTGTGGGAGACCCGGGCCTTGGGCGGGTTGGTCGCGCAACAAGAGAGCGAGGTGGCGCACGAGCGCGCGCGCGTGCTCGAGATGAACGGCGCGCAAGGGCAGGACCGGCTGCACGTCCTGCAGGCCGAGACGCAGCGGTTGCAATCCGAAGCCCGCGCGCGCGAGGCGCTGCTGGACAAGCTGCGCAGCGGCGATCTGGGCAACAGCGCCGGGTTCTCGCGCTACTTCGCCGCGTTCGCGCGTCACGCGCTGGCCGGCGTATGGCTCACCGGATTCAGCGTGGGCGAGGGCGGCAACGAGCTGCAGGTTCGTGGCCGCGCCCTGGAGCCGGACCTGCTGCCTGACTATCTGCGCGCGCTGAACCTGGAGGACGTCATGCGCGGGCGCCAGGTGATCGCGCTCAGGCTCACCGCGGGCACGCAGGCTTCCGCGGCCCAGGGGAGCGCAGCGGGGGGGCCGGCGCGCTTCGTCGACTTCACCATTGCGGCGCCGTTGCGGGCGCCGGATCCGGATGCCGCAGGCGCGCAGGAGAAAAAGCGTTGATGCAATGGCTCGATGCCTACGAGAAGCGCATCGACGACACTACGCTGCGCGAGCGGGTGCTCATCTTTTCCGCCGCGTTGCTGTTGCTCGTCGTGGGTTTTTACTTCCTGTTCATCAGCCCGCTGTTGGCCGAGGAGAAGCTCCTGAACCAGCGCAGCGCGCAGCAAAGCGCCGAGCTGAGTGCCCTGCAGCGCGAAACGCAGCGCGCGATGCGCACGCAGACCGGCAACGGGATTGCGGAAGTCTCGCGGCGTATCGAGGCACTTCGCGCGCAGCTGGTGGCGCTCGACCGGCGTGCGGCCGAGGAGCAGCAGCGCTTCACCCCGCCCGATCAAATGCGCGCAGTCCTCGAGGAGATGCTCGCGCGCAACAAGCGACTGGCGCTGGTGGAGCTGAGGACGTTGCCGCTGGCGACACTGAGCGCGGGCAATCCCGGTGCCGGCCAGCGGCGCATCTTCAAGCATGGCGTCGAGCTCACGGTAAAGGGACGCTACGCCGACCTGTACGCATATTTGCAGGCGCTCGAGCACCTGCCCACGCAGCTCTATTGGGGTCGGGCCGACCTGAGCGCCGCGGATTATCCGCTGGACGTGCTCAAGCTCACGGTGTTCACGGTGAGCTTCGACAAGGCTTGGCTCGTCGTATGAGGGCCGCCGCCGTCATCGCGCTCGCCGTGTCGCTCTGGTGCGGCTTGGCGGTGGCGCAAGATGCCGCGTTCGTCGATCCGACGCGGCCGCCGAATGCGGTGCCCGACTCCGACGCGACTGCGCCGGCGGGCCCACGGCTGCAGTCGGTGCTGATCTCGCCGCACCGCCGCGAGGCGGTGATCAGCGGGCAGACGGTGGCCCTTGGCGGCAAGTACGGGGACGCGATCGTCATCCGCATTTCCGAAGGCGAGGTCGCGTTGAGGCAAGGCAGGGAAATTCAAACGTTGACGCTTCTTCCGGAGGCGAAAAAGGTGCGCCGCACGCACGCCCTTCGCCGGCCGGAGAGGGGGGGCCGCAAGTGAAGAAAATCATTCTCGTTGTCGCGCTTGGGTTGCTGGCGGGTTGCGTAACGCCACCCCCGCGGCCGGTAGGCATGAACCCGGATATCAAGGCCGCCATCGACAAGGCGGCCGAGCAGAAGCCTCAACCGCCGAAGGCGGAAGCCGTGGAGCAGGCACTGCTGCCGCCGCTGCGCATGCAGATGCCGAATGTGTATGGCAAGTCGCTCGAGCAGCGCTTCGACCTGTCGGTGAGCGATGCCCCGGCGGCGCAGGTCTTCATGTCGATCGTTTCAGGCACCCCCTACAGCATGCTGGTGCATCCGGGCGTCAAGGGCAGCATCACCGTGAACCTCAAGGACGTCACGGTAACCGAGGCGCTCGAGTCGATCAGCCAGCTCTACGGCTACGACTACCGAATCGAGGGCACCCGCATCCTGGTGCTGCCGCCCGGGCTGCAAACGCGCATTTACAAGGTCAACTATCTGCCCGGAACGCGCACCGGCGAAAGCGACCTGCGCGTGCAGTCGGGGTCCGTTTCGGACACCATCGGCTCGGCCGGAGCGCCGTCGCCATCCTCGACGGCGAACCCCATTCCGGGCACCTTGCTAGGCGGACAGACGACGGGGGTGCCGCCTTCCAACACGCTCGAGGCGAGCCGCATCTCGACGCGCCTGGTGAGCAACTTCTGGGCCGATCTGAAGAGCGCGCTCAATGCGATCGTCGGGGGCGGAGACGGCCGCAGCGTCGTCGTGTCGCCCGACTCGGGCGTGATCCTGGTGCGCGCGTTCCCCTCCGAGCAACACGCGGTGGAGGCCTTCCTGCACGCCACCAAGCTGTCGATCGAGCGCCAGGTGATGCTCGAGGCGAAGATCATCCAGGTGACGCTATCGGACCAGTACCAGTCCGGCATCAACTGGGCCGCGTTCCGCAATTCCGGTCCGAACGTGGTAGCAGGACAGTTCACGAATGCGACTGGCACCACCACGCTCTCTGCGAGCGGAGGGCCAGGGCAGACGCTCTCGGGCGCCGGGCAATTAGTCGACCCGACGGGGCGCATCGCATCGCTGGCCGGCAGCGCGATTGCGGCGGCCAACCCGGCGAGCGGGGTGTTCGGTCTGGCGCTGCAGACCTCCAACTTCGCCGCGCTGCTGCAGTTCCTGCAGACGCAAGGCAATGTCCAGGTGCTGTCCAGCCCGCGCGTAGCGACACTCAACAACCAGATGGCGGTGCTGAAGGTCGGCACCGACCAGTTCTTCGTGACCAACGTGGCGACCGTGACCACCGTAACCGGAAGCACGACGCAGCAGACGCCCACGGTGACCGTGGCGCCGTTCTTCTCCGGCATCATGCTCGACGTCACTCCGCAAATCGACGCTCACGGCGACATCATCCTGCACGTCCATCCGGCGGTGAGCAACGTCACGACGAACCAGACCGTTGTGAGCCTAGGTGGATCGGTGCCCTCGATTACCCTGCCGCTCGCCATGAGTTCGGTCAGCGAGACCGACACCGTGGTTCGGGTCCGCGATCGGACCATTGTCGCGATCGGCGGACTGATGAGCGTCAGCTCAACCGACAACCGCGGTGGCGTACCGGGGGTCAGCGACTCGTGGAGCTTCCTGCGCAATACGGACCGGCAGACGCAGAAGCAGGAACTGGTGATCCTGCTCAAGCCGACCATCATCAGCGGCGACCGGACCTGGGTGCGCGAGGCCCGCGAGACGCGTGAGCGCCTGGACCAGCTGACCGCCCCCGGTTCGGCCGGCGGGGCCGCCGCGCAGTGATCTACGTCCAACATTTCGGCCTGCGCGAGCTGCCGTTCGGCATCACGCCGGACACGAGCTTCTTCTACGCTTGCCGCAGCAGCCAGGAGGCGCTCAACACGTTGCTGGTCGCGCTCGGCAACGGCGAAGGCTTCATCAAGATCACCGGAGAGGTCGGAAGCGGCAAGACCTTGCTGTGCCGCAAGTTCCTGGCGACGCTCGATCCCGGCTGGGTGAGCGCGTACATTCCCAATCCGAACCTGGAACCGCGCACGCTGCTGCTCGCCCTGGCCGACGAGCTTTCAATCCCAGTGGCGCCCGGCGTCGATCAGTACCATCTGTTGAGAGGCATCAACCGGACGCTGCTCGATCTCGCTCGACAGCACAAGCGGGTGGTGCTGTGTATGGACGAGAGCCAGGCGATGCCGCTCGAGACGCTCGAGACCGTGCGCCTGCTGACAAACCTGGAGACGGAGAAGCGCAAGCTGCTGCACGTGGTGCTGTTCGGCCAGCCGGAGCTGGACCGCAAGCTCGCCTCCGATTCGATCCGTCAGTTGCGACAGCGGATCACGTTCCAGTACCGGCTGGACTCACTCACCGAATCAGAAGTAGGCGCCTACGTAACGCATCGCCTGGCCGTTGCCGGCTATGCCGGCGCCGAATTGCTGAGCGCTCGCGCCCTCGTGACGCTGCACCGCGCGAGCCGCGGCGTGCCGCGGCTGGTGAACATTCTCATGCACAAGGCCATGCTGCTCGTATATGGCGAAGGGGGTTCTCTGGTCGAGCGCCGGCACATGCGCGCCGCGGTCGAGGACACGCCCGCGGCCAAGCCGCTAGGGCGCAGCCGGTGGTTGCGCCTGATACCTATGCGCGCCATCGAGTAGCCGCCCCGCCGATGAGCCTGATCAATAAGATGCTCCAGGAGCTGGATCGTCGACATGCACCGTCGGCGCCCGGCAGCGAGCTTCCGCCGCGGGAGGTCCGCGCGGTGTTCACGTCGCGCGAGCGGGAGCGCTGGGTGGTACGGGGCCTTGTGGTCGCGCTGATCGCCGCTGCGGTAGGGTGGATGGCGTGGGTCGCCTTTCAGTTGCAACTCAAGCCGCTCGCTACAGAGAAGGCGATGCGCGCAGCACAGTCGCACTGGCAAGTCGCGGGATCCCTGAGAGCGCCGCTCCCGCCGGTACCGTTGCCACGGCCGACGCCCCCGCCGGCCGCGCCGCAGGCTGCCGTTCAGCAACAGCCGGCACCGAGCGTGCCGCCGGCGCCACGGCCGACGCAGCCGGCCGCGCCGCAGGTTGCCGCTCAGCAACAGCCGGCACCGAGCGCGCCACCGGCACCGCAGCTCGCGCGGCCGTCGACCGAGACGTTCAAGCTTGCCACCTCGATAGCGGCGCCGATCCAGCAGCCATCTGCGCAGAGGCAGGCGCGCGAGCAGGAAAGGGCGTCCCCGGCCCGACAGCCCGAACCGATGCCGTCCACGGCCCGGAACGGCGAGGCCGCTGCGCCCGCGGGTCAGGTTCAAGCTCCGCCCGCGAACGCGACGACCCGCGTGGAGAAGCGCGAGCACCACTATTCTCCGGTGCAGAGGGCGCAGGCGCGTTTCCGCCGCGCGATAGTGCTGCTGAACGAGGGTCGCGTGAGCGAGGCGGAGGACGGCTTTATCGCGGCGCTGCAGATCGAGCCGTCGTACCAACCCGCGCGCCAGGCGTTGGTCGCACTTCTGCTTGATCAGCAAAGGATTGTGGACGCGCAGCGGGTGCTGCAGGAAGGGCTCGCGCTCGATCCCAGGCAGGTGCAGTTCGCGACGGTTCTCGCGCGCATCCTGGTCGGTCGCGCAGATTACGACGGTGCGCTTGCCGTCTTGGAACGCGCCGCGCCGCCTGCGCAGGGCGATGCAGAGTTCGACATGCTCTTGGGGACCGTGCTGCAGCGGCTGTCGCAGCACGCCAAAGCCGTGGAAGCCTACCGTGCCGCGGTGCGCGCGGTTCCGGGCAATGGGGCGGCTTGGGTGGGCCTGGGGATTTCACTCGAAACGCTCGCGCGCCGTGCGGAGGCGCTCGATGCGTACCATCATGCGCTCGCGACGAACTCGCTCAACGGGCCGGTCAGGAGCTACGTCGAGCAGCGCATTCAGCAACTGCAATAGCCCGGCGGCCAAAACGAAGTCGTTCCCGATCTAGGCGCTGTTGACGTCGGCGTCGACCTGCTCCAGCCGGTAGCCGTAGTTGTAGATCGGAACGACGCGAAAGCCGGTCTCCGGGCGCAAGTCGAGCTTCTTCCGCACCTGGCTGATATGCGTGTCGACGGTGCGGGTTGCGAGGTCGCCGCTACGGCCCCACACCGACTCCTGCAGATGGCCGCGGGAGAGCAGCCGGCCGATGTTGCGAAACAGTACGACCGCGAGGTCGAACTCCTTCGGAGTGAGCTCGATCTTGGCGCCGGCGCGGCGGATTTCCCCTCGTCGCGTATCGATCTCGAATGGGGGGAACGAAAGCAGCGCCTCCTCCTCCCGGGGATAGGCACGCCGCAGGAGGGCGTTGACCCGGGCGAGCAGCTCGTGCTTGCGGGCGGGCTTGATCATGTAGTCGTCGGCCCCGTTCTCCAAGGCGAACACGATGTCCTCCTCTGAGTCGCGCACTGTCACGAACAGGACCGGCACGTGCTTGGACACATTGTTCCGGACCCACGCAAGCACTTCCGGGCCGGAGACGTCCGGGACCTGCCAGTCGAGTACGAAAATGTCGAAGCTCTCGCGGCCGGCGTGCCGCATGGTCTCGCGCCCGCTCTGGTAGGGGTGCACGTCGTGTCCCGCATCAGCCAGCCAGCGCTCGAGCAGGGCGAGTTGGTCGGGGTCGTCTTCAAGAATAGCAATGCGCACGGCTGCCTCCCTTGCGACGCTGTCCGATCCGGACGGGTCGAGCAAGGTAATGATAATGCGAATGGCGCGCGAAGCAGAAGGGCTGTGGCAGAATCCACGTTCCCGTAAAGGATCCGGACCATGCGCCTGGCGCTACTCGGCGGCGGCACCATCGCGCGGCTCGTGCTCGAGCATTTGCGTTGCGGCGAGCTTCCTGACGTCGAGATCGCGTGCCTCGTGGGCAGGGCGCCGACCTCCCGCGGTGCGGCACTCGCGCGCGATTACGGGGTTCCGTTCGTCGTCGGCGCGCAGCCGCTGCTCGCGGCGCGGCCCGACGTAGTGCTCGAGGCTGCCTCGCATGAAGCGGTGCGCGAGCACCTCGCGACGCTGCTCACAGCCGGCATATCCGTCGTGGTCATGTCCGCGGGGGCGCTGGCAGACGATGCGCTGCGCGCCGCCGCGGAGCGGGCGGCGACGCGCTCTGACGCGCTGCTTTACGTGCCCTCGGGGGGGATCGGCGCGCTCGACGCGCTGAAGGCAGCGTGTGCAGCCGGCGTCGACGAGGTCTCGATCCAGGTGACCAAGCCGCCCGCGGCCTGGCAGAAGATCCCCTATGTCGACGCGCTCGGCCTGGAACTGGATCGGCTTGCGGAGGCGCATGTGCTGTTCGACGGCCCAGCGCGCGAAGGTGTCGCGCACTTCCCCCAGAACGTCAATATCGCCGCGGTGCTCGCGCTCGCCGGCATTGGCTTCGACCGCACCCGCCTTACGGTGGTGGCGGATCCGTCGCTCACCTACAACACACACACCATCCGCGTCTCGGGCATGACCGGACGCTTTGAAATTGTTCTGGAAAACTTGCCATCGCCCGACAATCCGAAGACCGCTTGGCTGGCCTGCTACAGCGCGCTCGCGGCACTCAAGCAGATGACCGCGCGCACTCGCTACGGCACATGACTTACGGTGGCCTCGTCGATGGCGGGCCTGCTTTCGCCCGCCTGAAGCCCCCCGTCGGGTACCCGGCGCAAGGGGATTGCGCGTCAGACCAGGAGCAGAGCTTGGCGTCCGGCCAGGGGCAAGTGCAGTTTCCCGTCCGGGTTGCTTGACTAAGCGGCGGAAATCTCAGATAATTTTCGGTTCCGCCGGAGGGGTGCCCGAGCGGTTAAAGGGGGCAGACTGTAAATCTGTTGGCCTTGCGCCTACGTTGGTTCGAATCCAACCCCCTCCACCAGCACATTCTGGCCGGCGGAACGAAAGCGAGTGAGCGTGACGGGCGGGTGTAGCTCAATGGTAGAGCAGAAGCCTTCCAAGCTTATGACGAGGGTTCGATTCCCTTCACCCGCTCCAGAAGCGGCAGGGAGCATTTGCGGGCGTGGGTGGCGCCCTGCTCGAGGACCGAGAGAATTCGGCCCATGTAGCTCAGTGGTAGAGCACTCCCTTGGTAAGGGAGAGGTCACGCGTTCAATCCGCGTCATGGGCACCAGGTGAACTGCGTTAGGGAATCATCATCAACTTACCACCCGGTCGGCACCGGGCTGTCCAACTCAGGGGCATTGTCGAAATGGCAAAAGGCAAATTTGAGCGAACCAAGCCGCACGTGAACGTGGGCACGATTGGTCATGTGGACCATGGGAAGACGACGCTGACGGCGGCGATGACGCACGTGCTATCGAAGAAGTTTGGCGGGGAGGCGAAGAACTACGATCAGATTGACGCGGCGCCGGAGGAGAAGGCGCGCGGGATCACGATCAACACGGCGCACGTGGAGTACGAGACGGCGAAGCGGCACTATGCGCACGTGGACTGCCCGGGGCATGCGGACTACATCAAGAACATGATCACGGGTGCGGCGCAGATGGACGGGGCGATTCTGGTGGTGAGCGCGGCCGACGGTCCGATGCCGCAGACGCGCGAGCACATTTTGCTGGCGCGCCAGGTGGGGGTGCCCTACATCGTGGTGTTTTTGAACAAGGCCGACATGGTCGATGACAAGGAGCTCCTGGAGCTGGTGGAGGTGGAGGTCCGGGAGCTGCTGTCGAAGTACGATTTTCCCGGGGACAAGACCCCGATCGTGATTGGCTCGGCGTTGAAGGCGCTGGAGGGGGACAAGGGCGAGCTGGGCGAGGGGGCGATCATGAAGCTGGCCGAGGCGCTGGACTCCTACATTCCGCAGCCGCAGCGTGCGATCGACGGGCCGTTCCTGATGCCGGTGGAGGACGTGTTCTCGATCTCGGGGCGAGGCACGGTGGTGACCGGGCGGGTGGAGCGCGGGATCGTGAAGGTGGGCGACGAGATCGAGATCGTGGGGCTGAAGGCGACGATCAAGACGGTGTGCACGGGCGTGGAGATGTTCAGGAAGCTGCTGGACGAAGGGCAGGCTGGGGACAACATCGGGGTGCTGCTGCGCGGCACCAAGCGCGAAGAGGTCGAACGCGGGCAGGTGCTGGCCAAGCCCGGCTCGATCACGCCGCACACCAAGTTCGAGTGCGAGGTGTATGTGCTCTCGAAGGAAGAGGGCGGGCGGCACACGCCGTTTTTCAACAATTACCGGCCGCAGTTTTACTTTCGCACGACGGACGTGACCGGGGCGGTGAGTCTGCCGGCGGGCACGGAGATGGTGATGCCGGGGGACAACATCAAGATGACGGTAACGCTGATTGCACCGGTGGCCATGGAGCAGGGACTGCGCTTTGCCATCCGCGAGGGCGGCAAGACCGTCGGTGCCGGCGTCGTCGCCAAGGTGCTCGAATAACGGACGATCGACAGGAAACCCGCAGGCCAATAGCTCAACTGGCAGAGCGTCGGTCTCCAAAACCGAAGGTTGGGGGTTCGATTCCCTCTTGGCCTGCCACTTCGCCCCATGCTTGACAGGATCAAACTAGTCGCCGCAGTAGCCCTGGTCGTGGCCGGGGTTTGGATTTATTACTGGCTGTCGGACAGCGCTTTGGTGCTGCGCGTGCTGTCCGTGGCCGGCGGCATTCTGGCGGGCTGCGCCATGGCCTGGTTCACGGACCTGGGGCGGCGCTTCGTCGGCTTCGCGCGCGAGTCGGTGGTCGAGGTGAAGAAGGTGGTCTGGCCGACGCGCAAGGAGACCATGCAGACGACGGCGGCGGTATTCGCTTTCGCCGTGGCGATGGCGGTTTTTTTGTGGATCAGTGACAAGGGCCTCGAATGGGTGCTGTACGACGTGATCCTCGGATGGAAAAAGACGTAGGTCAAAAGGGCATGAGCAAACGCTGGTACGTCGTACACGCCTACTCGGGCTTCGAGAAATCGGTGCAACGCGCGCTCGAGGACCGGATCGCGCGTGCCGGGATGCAGGACAAGTTCGGCAGGATCCTGGTGCCCGTCGAGGAGGTCGTCGAGATGAAGAGCGGCCAGAAGCACATGTCGGAGCGCAAGTTCTTTCCCGGCTACGTGCTCGTCGAGATGGAAATGGACGACGACACCTGGCACCTGGTGAAGAACACCAACAAGGTCACCGGCTTCGTCGGCGGCACGGCGACCAAGCCTGCCCCGATCTCCCCCAAGGAGGTCGAGGCGATCATGCAGCAGATGCGCGAGGGGGTGGAAAAGCCCAAGCCGAAGGTGCTGTTCGAGGTTGGCGAGATGGTGCGCGTGAAGGAGGGACCGTTCACCGATTTCCAAGGCACGCTGGAGGATGTGAATTACGAAAAGAGCCGCCTGCGCGTGGCGGTCACGATTTTCGGTCGCTCGACTCCGGTCGAGCTCGAGTTCGGCCAGGTCGAGAAGGCCTGATACCGGGGACAGGGCCCATTTTTCGAGATCGACGGGATCTGCCCCCATTGACGGGGAGAGCGCGCGAAGCGCTCGATTGCACCCGATAGGAGAGCCATCATGGCGAAGAAAGTCATCGGCTACATCAAGCTACAAGTGCCGGCGGGCAAGGCGAATCCCTCGCCCCCGATCGGCCCCGCGCTCGGCCAGCGCGGGCTCAACATCATGGAGTTCTGCAAGGCGTTCAACGCCCAGACGCAGAAAGTCGAGCCCGGGCTGCCGCTGCCGGTGGTGATCACTGCCTATGCGGACAAGAGCTTCACTTTCATCATCAAGACGCCGCCGACCACGGTGCTGATCAAGAAGGCAGCCGGGATCGAGTCGGGCAGTCCCAAGCCGCACACCGACAAGGTGGGCAAGATCACGCGCCAGCAGGCCGAGGAGATCGCCAGGCAGAAGATGCCAGATCTGACTGCCGCGGACCTCGAGGCCGCGACGCGCACGGTCGCCGGCAGCGCCCGCTCGATGGGCATCATCGTGGAGGGGATGTAAATGGCGGCCATCTCGAAGCGCAGGAAGGCGTTCGCGGGCAAGGTCGACCCCACCAAGGCGTACCCGGTGATGGACGCGATGCAACTGATCAAGGACACCGCGACCGCCAAGTTCGACGAGTCGGTCGACGTCTCGGTCAATCTCGGCATCGACGCCAAGAAATCCGACCAGTCGGTGCGCGGTTCGGTGGTGCTGCCGGCCGGCACCGGCAAGACGGTGCGGGTTGCCGTGTTCGCGCCGGGCGACAAGGCGCAGGCGGCCAAGGCGGCCGGGGCCGACCTGGTCGGACTGGAAGACCTGGCCGAGAGCATCAAGGCGGGCAAGCTTGATTTCGACGTGGTGATCGCGGCGCCCGAGGCGATGCGCGTGGTCGGCCAGCTAGGCCAGATCCTCGGTCCGCGTGGACTGATGCCGAATCCGAAGGTCGGGACGGTGACGCCGGACGTGGCGGGTGCGGTCAAGAACGCCAAGGCAGGCCAGGTCCAGTTCCGGGCCGACAAGGCGGGCGTCGTGCAGTGCCGGATCGGGCGCGCGTCGTTCTCTCCGGAGCAGCTGGGCGACAACCTGGCGGCGCTGGTCGAGGCGCTGAATCGCGCCAGGCCCTCGCATAGCAAGGGCGTGTATCTGAGGAAGCTTTCCGTGTCGAGCACGATGGGAGTCGGCGTCAAGGTCGATCCCGCTTCGCTGGCGGCGCAACAGCAGTGACGGGGTGCTTGCGGCGCGGTGTGAACCTGCCGCACGCGCAAATGTCGGAGAGGACGGATTTTTTGAACTTTGGGCTGCCGGCGCGCCTGCGGGAGCGGGAGATGCAACTTCCGATCCCGGGGCAACCGGCTGCTGTCAAAGACCGTAGGGGCAAGCGCGGCAGTATCCGCATGCTTAAACGCAGCAGTGCGCGCCCTACGCAGATGGCGCACCCTGAGACAGGATTTATGCGGTTCCTGAAGAAAGGTCGCCGAATTGAGGGGGACGGCTGGAAACGGCAGTCCGTGTGAATAACAGATGGAGGTAGACCTTGAGTCTTAGTCTGGAGCAGAAGCAAGCGGTCGTGTCCGAGGTTGCCGGGCAGCTGAAAGGCGCGCAGGCGGTCATCGTCGCGGAGTACCGCGGACTCGGCGTCGCGAGCCTGACCAGCCTGCGTGCCAAGGCGCGGAAATCGGGCCTGTACCTGCGCGTGTTGAAAAACACGCTGGCGCGCCGCGCCGTGCAGGGCACGCCGTTCGAGAAGCTGGCCGAGCAACTGTCCGGCCCGCTGATGTACGGCATCGCGCAGGACCCGGTGGCTGGCGCCAAGGTGCTGGCCGAGTTCGCCAAGGAGAACGAGAAGCTGGTCATCAAAGGCGGGTCGCTGCCCAACAACCTGATGTCCGCCAAGGATGTCGGCGCGTTGGCCACCATGCCCGCCCGCGAGCAGCTGCTGGCGATGCTTGTCGGCACCATGCAGGCGCCGATCGCGAAGCTTGTGCGCACCATGAACGAGGTGCCGGGCAGGTTTGCCCGCACGCTCGCTGCGGTGCGCGACCAGAAGGAAAAGGCGGCCGCGTAGGCGGCCGCGCGGCGATCAAGCGATTCTTCAGAACCCAATCAATTTTCGGAGTCAACGATGGAACGAGCGCAGATTCTCGAAGCAGTTTCGAATATGACGGTCCTCGAACTGTCCCAGCTGATCAAGGACATGGAAGAGAAGTTCGGGGTGTCGGCCGCCGCCGCGGTGGCGGTAGCGGCACCGGCCGCCGCCGCTGCCGGAGCAGCGGCAGCGGCGGAAGAGCAAACCGAGTTCACGGTCGTGCTCACCGCGATCGGCGACAGCAAGGTGAACGTGATCAAGGCGGTGCGCGAAGTGACCAGCCTCGGCCTCAAGGAGGCGAAGGACCTGGTGGACGGCGCTCCCAAGGCGGTCAAGGAGGGGATCTCCAAGGCCGACGCCGACGCGGTCGCCAAGAAGCTGACCGACGCCGGTGCGAAAGTCGAGATCAAGTAACACGGCAGCATGCGGTCCCGGCGCCGGGGAAGTCCCCGGCGCCGGGACGTTTTGATACGAAGAGAGTGCAAATTCAAGGTGCCGACCGCCCGACCGCAGCCGCGGCCGCGCCTTCGCTTTGCCCTGTGCCTCGGGGGTGCAGGGGCGTGATCTTGTGCGCCTCCGCGACACGAGTTCTCTGACCGGGAGCCTCCATGAGCTATTCCCTTACCGAGCGTAAACGCATTCGCAAGAGCTTCGCCAAGCGCGCGAGCGTGCTGAACGTGCCGTTCCTGATCGCGACGCAGCTCGAGTCCTACACCGCCTTCCTGCAGGCGCCGGTCGCGCCCGAGAAGCGCAAGAGCGAGGGCCTGCAGGCCGCGTTTGGCTCGATCTTTCCGATCTCCAGCCACTCGGGCAGCGCACGGCTGGAGTTCGTCAGCTACACGCTCGGCGAGCCGCCGTTCGACGTGAAGGAGTGCCAGCAGCGCGGCCTGACCTACGCCAGCCCGCTGCGCGCCAAGGTGCGCCTGGTCATCATGGACAAGGAGGCGCCGAAGCCGACCACCAAGGAGGTCAAGGAGCAGGAGGTGTACATGGGCGAGATCCCGCTCATGACCACCACCGGCTCGTTCGTCATCAACGGTACCGAGCGCGTGATCGTGTCGCAGCTGCACCGCTCTCCCGGAGTGTTCTTCGAGCACGACCGCGGCAAGACGCACAGCTCGGGCAAGCTGCTGTTCTCCGCCCGCGTGATTCCGTATCGCGGCTCGTGGCTGGACTTCGAATTCGATCCGAAGGACATCCTGTACTTCCGCGTCGACCGACGCCGCAAGATGCCCGCCACGATCGTGCTCAAGGCGCTGGGCTTCACGCCGGAGCAGATCCTGAAGGAATTCTTCGCCTTCGACACGTTCCAGATCGAGCCGAACGGTGTGCTGTTCGAGGTGGTGCCCGAGCGGCTGCGCGGCGAGGTGGCGCGCTTCGATATCACCGACAAGTCGGGCAAGGTGGTGGTGGCCAAGGACAAGCGCATCACCGTCAAGCACACCCGGGACATGGAAGCGGCCGGAATCAAGCGCGTCGCCGCGCCGGACGAGTTCATCATCGGCCGCACGCTGGCCCACAATGTCGTGAGCGCCGACACCGGCGAGATCCTCGCCAACGCCAACGACGAGGTCAGCGAGACGCTGCTCGCCAAGCTGCGCGAAGCGAAGGTCGGCAGCATCCGGACGCTGTTCACCAACGACCTCGATCAGGGACCGTACCTGTCGCAGACCCTGCGCGTGGACGAAACGGCGGACATCAACGCGGCACGCGTCGCGATCTATCGCATGATGCGGCCGGGCGAGCCGCCGACGGAAGACGCCGTGGAGGCGCTGTTCAACGGCCTGTTCTTTGCCGAGGAGCGCTACGACCTCTCGGCGGTCGGCCGCATGAAGTTCAACCGCCGTATCGGCGTGCCGTGCGAGACCAGCTACCAGCTGCGCCTGCGCAACGTCATGCTCGGCAGGGAGATCGAGGACGACGTGCGCGCGTACTTCAAGCGCGTGCCGGAGCTCTCGCTCGGCAAGGTCAGCCTGGAGGGGGTGACCAGCGAGGAGCAGGCCCAGCATCTGGCCGACAAGATGTTCCACGACCTGAAATCGAAGGGCGTGGACAAGCAGAAGCTCGAAGTCAAAGTCGAGCACCGCTTTACGCTCAGCCCGCGCGACATCGTCGAAGTGATCCGCATCCTGGTCGAGTTGCGCAACGGCCGTGGCGAGATCGACGACATCGACCATCTCGGCAACCGGCGCGTGCGCTCGGTGGGCGAGCTGGCAGAGAACCAGTTCCGCGCCGGACTGGTGCGCGTCGAGCGTGCCGTCAAGGAGCGGCTGTCGCAGGCCGAGAGCGAGAACCTGATGCCGCACGACCTGATCAACGCGAAGCCCATCTCGGCCGCGATCAAGGAGTTCTTCGGCTCGTCGCAGCTCAGCCAGTTCATGGACCAGACCAACCCGCTGTCGGAGATTACCCACAAGCGGCGCGTTTCGGCCCTCGGGCCGGGCGGGCTGACGCGCGAGCGCGCGGGCTTCGAGGTGCGCGACGTGCACCCGACGCACTACGGGCGGGTGTGCCCGATCGAGACGCCGGAAGGTCCGAACATCGGCCTGATCAACTCGCTTGCGCTGTACGCGCGCACCAACAAGTACGGCTTTCTCGAGACCCCGTATCGCAAGGTGGTGAACGGCAAGGTCAGCAACGAGATCGAGTTCCTGTCGGCGATCGAGGAAGGCAACTACGTGATCGCGCAGGCCAACGCCGCCATCGACAGGAGCGGGCACCTGACCGACTCGCTGGTGTCGTGTCGTTTCAAGAACGAGTTCGAGCTGAAGTCTCCCGAGGAAGTGCAGTTCATGGACGTGGCGCCTGCGCAGATCGTCTCGGTTGCCGCCTCGCTGATTCCGTTCCTCGAGCACGACGACGCCAACCGCGCCCTGATGGGCTCCAACATGCAGCGCCAGGCGGTGCCCTGCCTGCGCCCGGAGAAGCCCCTGGTGGGCACCGGCGTCGAGCGCACCGCGGCGGTGGACTCCGGGACCTGCGTCATCGCGCTGCGCGGCGGAATCGTGGATTACGTCGACGCCAACCGTATCGTGGTGCGCGTCAACGACGAGGAGACCGTGGCGGGCGAGGTCGGGGTGGACATCTACAAGCTCACCAAGTACACGCGTTCCAACCAGAACACGAACATCAACCAGCGTCCGATCGTCAAGCCCGGCGAGAGGATCGCCAAGGGCGACGTCATCGCCGACGGGGCCTCCTCGGACCTCGGCGAGCTGGCGCTCGGGCAGAACATGCTGGTCGCCTTCATGCCGTGGAACGGCTACAACTTCGAGGATTCGATCCTGATCTCGGAGCGCGTGGTGTCGGACGACCGCTTCACCTCGATCCACATCGAGGAGCTGACGGTGGTGGCGCGCGACACCAAGCTGGGGCCCGAGGAGATCACGCGCGACATCTCCAACCTCTCGGAGGGGCAGCTCTCGCGCCTGGACGAGTCCGGCATGGTCTACATCGGTGCCGAGGTCGAGGCGGGCGACGTGCTGGTGGGCAAGGTCACGCCCAAGGGCGAGACCCAGCTCACGCCGGAAGAGAAGCTGCTGCGCGCCATCTTCGGCGAGAAGGCGAGCGACGTGAAGGACACCAGCCTGCGGGTGCCGTCCGGCATCTCCGGAACGGTGATCGAGGTGCAGGTGTTCACGCGCGAGGGCATCGAGCGCGACAAGCGCAGCCAGTCGATCATCGAGGACGAGCTCAAGCACTACAAGACCGACCTCGCCGACCAGATGCGCATCGTCGAGGCCGACACCTTCGAGCGGCTCGAGCGGCTGCTGACCGGCAAGGCCGCGAACGGCGGCCCGAAACGGCTGGCGAAGGGCAGCAAGATCGTCAAGAGCTACCTCGAGTCGATCGAGCGCTACGACTGGTTCGACATCCGCCTCGCCAGCGAAGAGGCGGCGGCGCAGCTCGAGAGCCTCAAGGAGTCGCTCACCCAGAAGCGGCACGAGTTCGACGCCATGTTCGAGGCCAAGAGGAAGAAGCTCACTCAGGGCGACGAACTGCCGCCGGGCGTGCTGAAGATGGTGAAGGTGTACGTCGCGGTCAAGCGCCGCCTGCAGCCCGGCGACAAGATGGCCGGGCGCCACGGCAACAAAGGGGTGATCTCCAAGATCGTCCCGGTCGAGGACATGCCGCACATGGCCGACGGCACGCCGATGGACATCGTGCTCAACCCGCTCGGCGTGCCCTCGCGCATGAACGTCGGGCAGATCCTCGAGACGCACCTGGGCTGGGCGGCCAAGGGCCTCGGGCACAAGATCGGCGCGCTGCTCAAGGCGCACGCCAAGGCCGCCGAGCTGCGCGCCGCGCTGGAAGGCATCTACAACGCCAGCGGCAAGGGCGACGGGGTCGGCGCGCTCTCCGAAGAGGAGGTGCTGCAGCTGGCCGAGGGCCTGAAGGAGGGCGTGCCGTTCGCGACCCCGGTGTTCGACGGCGCGGCCGAGGCCGAGATCAACGCCATGCTTGAGCTGGCGGGACTGCCGACCTCGGGCCAGGTGACGCTGCACGACGGCCGCACCGGCGAAGCCTTCGATCGAACGGTGACGGTGGGCTACATGCACATGCTCAAGCTCCACCACCTGGTCGACGACAAGATGCACGCGCGCTCCACCGGGCCGTACAGCCTGGTCACCCAGCAGCCGCTCGGCGGCAAGGCCCAGTTCGGCGGCCAGCGCTTCGGCGAGATGGAGGTCTGGGCGCTGGAGGCTTACGGTGCCGCCTACACGCTGCAGGAGATGTTGACGGTTAAGTCCGACGACATCACCGGCCGCACCAAGGTGTACGAGAACATTGTCAAGGGCGACCACAAGATCGACGCCGGCATGCCGGAATCCTTCAACGTGCTGGTGAAGGAAATCCGCTCGCTGGGCATCGATATCGACCTGGAGAGGTACTGATGAAAGCGCTACTGGAGCTCTTCAAGCAGGTCCAGCAGGACGAGGAATTCGATGCGATCAAGATCGGGCTCGCTTCGCCCGAGAAGATCCGCTCGTGGTCCTACGGCGAGGTGAAGAAGCCCGAGACCATCAACTACCGCACCTTCAAGCCCGAGCGCGACGGGCTGTTCTGCGCCAAGATCTTCGGGCCAATCAAGGACTACGAGTGCCTGTGCGGCAAGTACAAGCGTCTCAAGCACCGCGGGGTGATCTGCGAGAAGTGCGGCGTCGAGGTGACGCTCGCCAAGGTGCGGCGCGAGCGGATGGGCCACATCGAGCTCGCCAGCCCGGTGGCGCACATCTGGTTCCTGAAGAGCCTGCCGAGCCGGCTGGGCCTGGTGCTCGACATGACGCTGCGCGACATCGAGCGCGTGCTGTACTTCGAGGCCTACGTCGTCACCGACCCGGGGCTCACGCCGCTCAAGCGCTGCCAGCTGCTCACCGAGGACGATTACCTCGCCAAGGTCGAGGAGTTCGGCGACGACTTCTCGGCGGCGATGGGAGCGGAGGGGATCCGGGCGCTGCTGCGCGCGCTCGACATCAACAAGGAGCTCGACAGCCTGCGCAAGGACCTCGAGGCGACGTCTTCCGACGCGAAGGTCAAGAAAATCGCCAAGCGGCTGAAGGTGCTCGAGGGCTTCAAGAGCTCGAACATCAAGCCCGACTGGATGGTGATGGAAGTGCTGCCGGTGCTGCCGCCGGAGCTCAGGCCGCTGGTGCCGCTGGACGGCGGGCGCTTCGCGACCTCCGACCTGAACGACCTGTACCGGCGCGTGATCAACCGCAACAACCGCCTCAAGCGCCTGCTCGAGCTCAAGGCGCCCGAGATCATCGTGCGCAACGAAAAGCGCATGCTGCAGGAAGCGGTCGACTCGCTGCTCGACAACGGCCGCCGCGGCAAGGCGATGACCGGCGCCAACAAGCGCCCGCTCAAGTCGCTCGCCGACATGATCAAGGGCAAGGGTGGGCGCTTCCGCCAGAACCTGCTCGGCAAGCGCGTCGACTACTCGGGCCGCTCGGTGATCGTGGTCGGCCCGCAGCTCAAGCTGCACCAGTGCGGGCTGCCGAAGAAGATGGCGCTCGAGCTGTTCAAGCCGTTCATCTTCAACAAGCTCGAGCTTCTGGGCCTCGCCACCACGATCAAGGCCGCCAAGCGCCTGGTCGAGCAGGAGGTACCCGAGGTGTGGGACATCCTCGAGGAGGTGATTCGCGAGCACCCGGTGATGCTCAACCGTGCTCCGACCCTGCACCGCCTCGGCATCCAGGCCTTCGAGCCGGTGCTGATCGAGGGCAAGGCGATCCAGCTGCATCCGCTGGTGTGCGCGGCGTTCAACGCCGACTTCGACGGCGACCAGATGGCGGTCCACGTGCCGCTGTCCCTCGAGGCGCAGATGGAGGCGCGCACGCTCATGCTCGCCTCGAACAACGTGCTCTCGCCCGCCAACGGCGAGCCGATCATCGTGCCCTCTCAGGACATCGTACTCGGGCTGTATTACGCCACTCGCGAGCGCATCAACGCCAAGGGCGAGGGCATGAGCTTCGCCGACCTCGCCGAGGTGTCGCGCGCCTACGAGTCGCGCCAGGTCGAGCTCCACGCCCGCGCCTGGGTGCGCATCCGGGAGGTGGAGCTCAGCGAGGACGGCGAGAAGAGCGAGAAGATCACGCGCTACCAGACCACGGTCGGCCGCGCGCTGCTGTCCGAGATCCTGCCCGCGGGGCTGAGCTTCGAGCTGCTCAACAAGCCGCTCAAGAAGAAGGAGATCTCGCGCCTGATCAACGCGGCGTTCCGCCGCTGCGGACTGCGCGAGACGGTGATCTTCGCCGACAAGCTGATGAACGCCGGCTTCACCATCGCCACGCGCGGCGGGGTCTCGTTCGGCGTGCACGATATGCAGGTCCCGGCGGCCAAGCACGACATGATCCAGTCGGCCGAGAACGAAGTGAAGGAGATCGAGGCCCAGTACACCTCCGGCCTGGTCACCGTGGGCGAGCGCTACAACAAGGTGGTCGACATCTGGTCGCGCTGCGGCGAGCAGGTCGGCAAGCTGATGATGGAGCAGCTCGGCGCCGAGGACGTGGTCGACCGCCACGGCAAGAAGGTGAAGCAGGAGGCCTTCAACTCGATCTACATGATGGCGGACTCCGGCGCCCGGGGCTCGGCGGCGCAGATCCGGCAGCTCGCGGGGATGCGCGGCTTGATGGCCAAGCCCGACGGCTCGATCATCGAGACGCCGATCACGGCGAACTTCCGCGAGGGCCTGAACGTGCTGCAGTACTTCATCTCGACGCACGGCGCGAGGAAGGGCCTGGCGGATACGGCGCTCAAGACCGCGAACTCGGGGTACCTGACCCGGCGCCTGGTCGACGTGACCCAGGACCTGGTGGTCATCGAAGACGACTGCGGCACCCAGAACGGCGTCTCCATGAAGGCGCTGGTCGAGGGCGGCGAAGTGGTCGAGGCGCTCAAGGAGCGCATCCTCGGCCGCGTGCTGGCCTCCGACCTGGTGCATCCGGAGCGGCAGGACCTGCTGTACCCGGCCGGAATGCTGCTCGACGAAGAGGCGGTCGAGACCATCGACAGCCTTGGCATCGACGAGGTCAAGGTGCGCACTCCGCTCAGCTGCGACACGCGCTGGGGGGTATGTGCCAAGTGCTACGGGCGCGACCTGGGCCGCGGCTACCTGGTGAATGTCGGTGAGGCGATCGGCGTGATTGCCGCGCAATCAATCGGCGAGCCAGGCACGCAGCTCACGATGCGGACCTTCCACATCGGCGGCGCGGCGTCGCGAACCGCGGTGCAGAGCCAGGTGGAGGCGAAGTCTTCCGGCACCGTGCGCTTCACCGCGACCATGCGCTACGTGACCAACCCGAGGGGCGACAAGGTGGTGATCTCGCGCTCCGGGGAAGTCATCATTGCGGACGACAATGGCCGCGAGCGCGAGCGCCACAAGGTGCCGTACGGCGCTACGCTGCAGGTGGCCGACGGCGACGCGGTCAAGGCGGGCAAGATGCTCGCGCTGTGGGACCCCCACCATCGTCCGATCATCACCGAGTATGCCGGCACGGTGAAATTCGAGCATGTCGAGGAAGGCGCCACGGTTGCCAAGCAGATCGACGAGGTGACCGGCCTTTCCACCCTGGTGGTGATCGACAGCAAGCGGCGCGCGGTGAGCGGGACGAAGGGCGTGCGCCCGTCGGTGAAGCTGCTCAACGAAGCAGGCGACGAGGTGAGGATCGCCGGTACGGACCACGCGGTGAACATCAGCTTCCCGGTCGGCGCCGTGATCGCGGTGCGCGAGGGCCAGCAGGTGCAGGTCGGCGAGGTGCTGGCGCGCATCCCGCAGGAGGTGTCCAAGACGCGTGACATCACGGGGGGCCTGCCGCGGGTGGCCGAGCTGTTCGAGGCGCGCGCGCCGAAGGACGCGGGCATGCTCGCCGAGGTCACCGGCACGGTATCGTTCGGCAAGGAGACCAAGGGCAAGCAGCGCCTGGTGATCCGCGACCTGGAGAACGTCGAGCACGAGTACCTGATCCCGAAGGACAAGCACGTGCTGGTGCACGACGGCCAAGTCGTGAACAAGGGCGAGATGATCGTCGACGGCCCGGTGGATCCGCATGACCTGCTGAGGCTGCTCGGGGTCGAGGCGCTGGCGCGCTACATCATCGACGAGGTGCAGGACGTCTACCGGCTGCAGGGCGTCAAGATCAACGACAAGCACATCGAAGTGATCGTGCGCCAGATGCTGCGCCGCGTGCAGATCGAGGATCCGGGCGAGACGTCGTTCATCCAGGGCGAGCAGGCCGAGCGCGCCGACGTGCTCGAGGAGAGCGAGAAGGCCGAAAAGGAGGGCAAGAAGCCCGCGATCTACTCGTACATGCTGCTCGGCATCACCAAGGCGTCGCTGTCGACCGATTCGTTCATCTCGGCGGCTTCGTTCCAGGAGACCACGCGCGTGCTCACCGAGGCGGCGATCATGGGCAAGCGCGACGGCCTGCGCGGCCTGAAGGAGAACGTCATCGTCGGGCGCCTGATCCCGGCGGGCACGGGCCTCGCGTATCACAACATCCGCAAGGAGCAGGCGGCCGAGCCGCCGCTGGTGGAGCTGCCGTTCGGCGCGGAGACGCCGGCGGACGCTACCGCCAACGCGACCGCCAACGGCGGCTGAGCGGGCGACCGGAGCAACGCAAAGGGGCGGCCTCGGCCGCCCCTTTTTCTTGGGTGCGCCAGGCATGGCGCGAAGCGCCGTGCCTGGCGCTGACTGGGCTGCTGTGGTGGCGGTCCGGTTGACTTGGAGGTGAAAGTCCTCTGTGGGCCCTGACGGTGGGAACCACTAGCGGAACGGCAAGGGTTTCCGGGGAGACCCGGAGTCTGAAGGAAGCCGAATGCAAAGCTGCGGTCCGACGAACAGAAATCACATACGAGGCGTGCTCCCCTGGGCAAGACGGCCCAATTCGTGGAAGCCCAATACCGTTCGGAAGGCGGGGCGCGTAAATGTGGCGGATAGGTGCAGTGAAGGTCACGCGCATTACCCTGGGAGAGCTGCCGACCTGTGCCAAGGGCACTACGGGCGTCGCAAGGCGTTCAGATGGGTCGGTCGCAGTCAGCAGACGCCATAGTAGGGGTGCGAAACCGGCATCCCGAAGGGCCGACCCTGTCGCGAGCGGACAGTCACGCGTGCTCTCGGACGAGTTGGACAGAAGCCACGGGAAACCGTGGGCCTGCAGGCGAGAGACGGGGCGGAACTCCGTCGGGCGCTTGCCGGTGTCCGCGGCTCGCCGACGACACGACGCACGAAACCAAGCTCCAACCCGCAGCGCGCTGCGGCCAGACAGGAAACGCCCGGTACGGAACCGTACGCCGGGTGTTGTGGGAGGGCTGAGGGGGTGACCCCTCACCCTACCCGATTGCGCCCGGCAGGGCGCACGTACTTGGTGGTGAAAGTCCACTACATACCCGACACGGGGAAGTGTTAGCCGAGGGCAAGGGTTTCCCGGGTGACTGGGGGTCTGAAGGAAGCCGGAGGCAAAGCGCTGGCGCGACGAACAGGAAGCGGATAGAGGCAGCACTGCGGGGTGAGCAGGCCAAAAGATGCAAAGCCCGATACGTGTACGGAACGCAGTGAGGTATATCCGACGCGCATAAGCGTGAAGGTACGTGTGCAATACCCGGGGAGATCTGGCCCCGTGCCGTAAGGCTACCGTCGTCGAGAGGCGGGGGGATGCGGGGTCAGAAGTCAGCAGAGGGCATAGTAGGTGGCGACACCGAAGGCCCGAACAGGCAACACCGAGAGTAGGACGACGGAAACTCGATGCGAGCTGGTGAGGCAGAAGCTCCCGAAGGGGAGGCCCGAGGAGGTGGGACCGGACGGAATCCGGGCAGGCCGCCGTTGGGTGCTGAGGTTCGTACGGCGGCCGGCGGGCAAACGAAATCGGAGGGCGACACGCTGATGGAGCGTGTCGTGCTGGTCTCCCTGGTGGCCCTCCACCAGCGCCTCCAGCGTGTTACTTGAACCGCCGTATGCGGAACCGCACGTACGGTGGTGTGGGAGGGCCGAGGGGGTAACCCCTCGGCCTACCCGATGTTTTTTCTGAAAGTAAGGTGCTGCACCGCGACGCGCAGCGTCGCGGTGCAGCACAGCGTTGTTCTTTAAACCGAAGTTCCCCGCAGTCCTGACCGAATAGCGGCTGGAAAGCGCATTGGAATCTGCAGGTTGGGGGCGTTGACGGGGGTTCGTCGTGTAGCCATGTAGTTGGCTTGACAAAGCTGCGATGTGAGGCTACATTGTAGCCATGCACATCGATGTCATCCCGAACCGCGGCTCGCGCCCGGCGTATTTGTTGCGCGAGTCGTTTCGTGACGGCGCCAAGGTGCGCAAGCGCACTCTGGCGAATCTCTCCTCGCTCAGCGATGCGCAGATCCTCGCCATTCGCGCGGTGCTTCGGGGCGAAGCCTTGCAGCGCCCCGAGGCGCTGTTCGAGGCGATCACCTCGCGCGCGCAGGGGCACGTCCAGGCCGTGCGTGTAGCCATGCAACGCCTGGGGCTCGAGGCGCTGCTGGGGGCTCGGCCCAGCCCCGAGCGCGACCGGGTGCTGGCGATGGTGGGCGCGCGCATCCTGGCCCCGCATACGAAGCTCGCGACCACGCGCTGGTGGCACACGACGACCTTGGCCGAGGACTTCGGCGTGGCCGGCTGCGACGAGAACGATCTGTACGCCGCGATGGATTGGTTGCTCGCGCGTCAGGACCGGATCCAGAAAAAGCTCGCCGCGCGCCACTTGAGCCCCGGGGGGCTGGTGCTCTACGACTTGAGCTCCAGCTACTTCGAGGGCAGCACCTGTCCCCTGGCCCGGCTGGGCTACAGCCGCGACGGCCGGCGCGGACTGCTGCAGGTCAACTATGGGCTTCTGACCGATGCGCGCGGCTGCCCGGTGGCCGTCTCGGTGCACGAGGGCAACGTCGCCGACAGCCACACCTTGATGCCAGAGGTGAGGCGCCTGCGCGAGGCCTTCGGCCTGGAGCACCTGGTGATGGTGGGCGACCGCGGCATGATCTCGCACAAGGTGATCGCGGAGCTTCGCGCAACCGACGGCATCGGCTGGATCACGGCGCTCAAGAGCGCCTCGATCCGCGTGCTCCTCGAAGGCGGGCAGTTGCAACTGGGGCTGTTCGACGAGCGCAATCTGTTTGAGCTCAGCTCACCGCAGTATCCGGGCGAGCGCCTGGTGGCCTGCCGCAACCCGGAGCTCGCGAAGCTGCGCGCGCACAAGCGCGAGGAGCTGCTCGCGGGGACCGAGACGAACCTCGCGAAGATCAAGGCCCGCGTGGACGCGGGCAAACTCACCGGGGCCGACCAAATCGGGCTGCGCGTGGGCAAGCTCGTCAACCAGTACAAGGTCGCCAAGCACTTCGAGCTCAGCATCGGCGAGGCGAGCTTCGAGTTCACTCGCAAGGCCCAGAGCATCGCCGCCGAGGCCGCGCTCGATGGCCTGTACATCATCCGCACTTCGGTGAGTGCGTCGCAGATGGACGCACCCGAGTGCGTGCGCAACTATAAAGCCTTGGCCAACGTCGAGCGGGCGTTTCGCTCGCTCAAGACGATCGACCTGAAGGTGCGCCCGATCCATCACCGCACCGCCGATCGGGTGCGTGCGCACATCTTCCTGTGCATGCTCGCCTACTACGTCGAGTGGCACATGCGCGAGGCTTGGCGCGAGCTGATGTTCGCCGACACCGATCAGGCGGCCAAGGCCGGGCGCGATCCGGTGGCGCCGGCCAAGCGCTCCCAGGCGGCGCTTGCCAAGGTGGCGCGCCACGCGCTCGAGGACGGCACCCCCACGCACAGCTTCGCCACCTTGCTGGCCGAGCTCGCCACGATCGTACGCAACACCTGCCGCACCCCCGGGGCTGGGGCCGACGCACCGAGCTTCGACCTCCTCACCACGCCCAGCCCCAAGCAACAGCGCGCGCTCGAGCTCCTCCAGCAAATCCGCTTGTAGACAGAAGCCAGACCCTCAATCTCACGCCACGTGCCTGTGATGCAAAGGAAAACTCGCTCCGCGCTTGCTGGAACTTCGGTTTAAATCTTCAGCAGGGCGCGAGCGTTGCGCTCGGTGATGTCGCGCTTGGCGCCCTCGTCGAGCCGCGGGTGCGCGCTCACCACCTCCACCGGCCGCTCGTAGGCAATCGGAAAGCAGTAGTCGCTGCCCATCAGCACGCGGTCCGCCCCGACCACCTGCACCAGGTAGTCGAGCACGTGCTCCGAATAGCCGATGGTGTCGTAGTAGAAGCGCCGCAGGTACTCGAGCGGCCCGGAGGCGAGCTTCTTCAGGTCCTCGCGCTTCTCCCAGCCGCGCTGCAGCCGGCCGACCAGCCACGGGAACGCGCCCCCGGCGTGCGGCAGCACGACTACCAGGCGCGGGAAGCGGTCGAGCACGCCGCCGAAGATCAGGTGCGCGGCGGCGATCGCCGATTCGAACGGGTTGCCGAGCAGATTGGTGAGATAGAAGCGCTCCAGCCGCTCGGCGCCGATGACGAACACCGGGTGCAGGAACAGCGGCAGGCCGAGCGCCTCGATCCTCTCGTAGACCGGAAAGAACGCCGGGTCGGAGAGCTCTTTGTCGAGCACGCGCGTGGCCATGTAAAAGCCGCGCACGCCGGCGAGTCGTGCCGCGCGCTCCACCTCGCGTACCGCCAGGTCGGGCTCGTGCATCGGCAGCGTAGCGAGGCCCACCAGCCGGCGCGGATGCTTCTCGTGGGCGCCCGCGAGCTCCTCGTTGAAGGTGGCGGCGAGCCGCTCGCCGAGCGTGCGTCCCGCCCAGTAGAGCATCGGCTGCGACAGCGACAGGGCGTGCACCTCGACACCCTGCTCGTCCATGGCCGCGAGGCGAGCATCGAGGTCCACGTAGCGCGGCCCCAGCGGCCCGGTCATCAGGTGCCCGACCTTGAACTGCGGCCCCTTGCCCTCGACCATGCGCCACTCGACGCCATGGGCCGGGCCGTGCTCGGCGACGAGATCGAGGAACGCCTTCGGGTAGTAGTGCGCGTGCACGTCCACCGGGCCGTGCGCGTGCGTGTGCGGCCCGGCCATATCAGCCGCCGTCGCCGGCCGGCTTGTTGAAGCTCTTCAGTCGCACCTTGTCGTTGACGAACTGGATGGTGATGCTGGCATCTTTGTCGGTCCAGGTCGCCGAGGAGCCGGACATCCCGAGGATGTCGACGCTGGACGAGCGGGTCGGCTTGCCGAGCAGGTCGGTGACGTCCTGGCGGGTCATTCCCTCGTGGATCTTGGCGAAGTTGTCCTCGGTGATCTTGGAGCCGCAGGCGGCCAGCAGCAGGGCCAGCGCGACCGCGACCAACGAGCGGCGAAACGAAACCATCCTGACTCCCTGGAAGACGGCCATCGGGCGCAACTATAATCGAGTTGACGTCGATACGGGAGCCGAGCATGCCGGAGACCAGAGCACTGCAGCCGCGCCGCCAGGCGGCGGACACGCGCGAAGCGCGCACCGATCTGGCGGCGGCATTCCGCCTCGCGGTGCGCCTGGGCCTGCACGAGGGCGTATGCAACCACTTCACGCTCGGGCTGCCCGGTTCGAGCGAGCGCTTTCTGCTCAATCGCTTCGGCCTGCACTGGAGCGAGGTGAGCGCGTCCAACCTGCTCGTGCTCGACGCGCAGGGCCGGGTGCTCGAGGGCGAAGGCGAGTTCGAAAAGACCGCGTTCCACATCCATTCGCGCATCCACCTCGCCCACCCGCACGCGCGCTGCGTGCTGCATACCCACATGCCTTACGCGACCGCGCTCAGCATGCTCGAGGGCGGGCGCCTCGAAATGGCCGGCCGGAACGCGCTGCGCTTCTTCGGCGACATCGCGTACTATGACGAGTACCGCGGGCTGGTGGTTGATCATGCAGAGGGGGACCGGATCGCGCAAGCGCTGGGCGACAGGCGCTGCCTGTTCCTCGCCAGCCACGGCGTGATCGTCGTGGGGCCCTCCGTCGCGGAGGCCTTCGACCTCCTGTATTACCTCGAGCGCGCCTGCCAGGCACAGGTGCTGGCGATGTCCACCGGCAAGGCTTTGCGCCGGAGCGCGGAGGACGTCGCGCGCGGCACCCACCGGTTGCTGCTCGAGGACAACCCCAAATACGCGGGCGCGCACTTCGCCGCGCTCAAGCGCATCCTCGATCGCGAACAGCCGGATTACGCGCGATGAGTCCGGCGCCGGGCGGCTCGCCCGCGACCGCTGCGCCGCTCGCCGCCGGCGTGACGCTGCGTGCGGCGGCAGCGCAGGACATGCCCGCGATCCAGTCGATCTACGCCCATCACGTCCTGAACGGGCTGGCGTCGTTCGAAGAGCAGCCGCCGGCGGTCGAGGAGATGCGGCGCCGCTATGAGGAGGTGACCGGCCGGGGCCTTCCCTACCTGGTGGCCGAGCGCGGCGGGCGGGTCGTCGGCTTCGGCTACTGCGCGCCATACCGCACGCGCTCCGCGTATCGCTTCGTGCTCGAGGATTCCGTGTACGTGCTGCTGGGGCAACACCGGCAGGGCATCGGCAAGGCATTGCTCGCCGAGCTGGTGGCGCGCTGCGAGCGGCTCGGCTACCGGCAGCTGATCGCGGTGATCGGCGATAGCGCCCACGCCGCCTCGGTCGGGCTGCACGCGAATCTCGGGTTTCTGCGCGTCGGCACCCTGCGTTCGGTGGGATACAAGTTCGGCCGCTGGGTGGACTGCGTGATCATGCAGCGGCCGCTGGGCGAGGGGGACCGCACGCCGGCCCGCGACATCGGCTGACCCCGCGGGCGCGGCTCAGCTCGCGAACTGCTGGATCTGCAGCAGCAGCTCGGATCTCGAGACCACCCCGAGCAGGCGCCGCTCGTCGGCGCTGCTCACGACCGGCAGGCGCTCGGTGCCCTGGGTGAGAAACACCTGCAGCGCGTCGCCCAGGCTCGCATCCGGCAGGACCACGGGAAAGTCGCGCTTCATCAGCTCGCCGGCGGTGGACGAAGGCGTTGCGCCTCTGCCGATCAGATGCTGCTTGATTTCGTGCAGCGAAATGGCGCCGAGGAAGCGCTGCGCGTCGTCGACCACGTACACATAGCGCACCGGGTGCTCGAGGAACATGTGCTCGACCTCGGCGAAGCTGGCCGAAGCGCGCACCACCGACGCCGCCGGCTTGACCAGATCCGCGATCTTCAGCCCGCGCCAGCGTGCGCGTGCGCGCTCCTGCTCGTTGCGGTGCAGGGTGACTTCGTACATCGAATGCTCGCCGACGCTGCGCGCCATGAAGTAAGCCGCCACGCAGGCGAGCATCAGCGGCAACACGACCGAATAGCTCAGCGTCATCTCGAAGATCATCAGGATCGCCATCAGCGGCGCCTGGGTCGCGCCGGCGAGGAACGCGCCCATGCCGACGATCGCGTACGCGAACGGCATCGACGTGGCGTTCGGCCAGAGCATGTGGGCGCCCTGGCCGAACAGGCATCCCAGCGACGCGCCGACGAACAGCGTAGGGGTGAACACGCCGCCGATTCCGCCCGATCCGGTTGTGGCCGCGGTCGCGGCGATCTTTGCCACCAGCACGAGCAGCACCATCCACCATAGCCAGTCCTGGTGCAGCAGCTCGTTGACGACCGAATAACCGTTGCCCCAGACCTCGGGTCGCCACACCGAGATCGTTCCCACGATCAGCCCGCCGAGGCCCAGCTTCGCCGGCAGCGGGAGCGCAAGCTGCCTGAATCCCGCTTTGGCGCCGTCCAGGACGCGCATGAACTGCGGGGCCAGGGCGCCGGCGATCAGGCCGAGCAGGACGAACAACAGCATTTCGCGGCCGAAGACGCTGGGAAAAGCCGGCATCTGGTAGGGCGGCCGGTAGCTGGTCAGCTCGCGCATCGTGATATTGGAGACCACGGAGGCGACCACCAGCGGTCCGAAGCTCTCCATGGCGATCGATCCGAGCACGATTTCCGATACGAAGAGCGAGCCCGCGATCGGCGCGCTATAGGCCGCGGTGATGCCGGCTGCGGCGCCGCAGGCGACCAGCAGACGCAGCCGCGGCGGGTTGAGGCGCACCAGGCGGCCAGTGAACGACGCGCACATCGCGGCCAGGTGGACCATCGAGCCCTCGCGGCCGATCGATCCGCCCGAGGCGACCGTGAACAGCGACGAGCCGCTGCGCGCCAGGCCCTGGCGCACCGGGATCCGGCCGTCGCCGATCGCGATCGCCTCCATGTAATCCGAGGCCGCGCCGTCCGGGCTGAAGCGCCGGCTGAGCTGCAGCAGCAGCCCGCCGACCACGCCGCCCAGCGCGGGAAGGACGATGCGCCCGTACCACGGCACGGACTCGGCCATGTCCACGAAGCTGCTGCTGCGCCCGACGAACAGCCACTGCAGGGCCGCGATCGCCTCGCGGAAGGCGATCGTCGCGACCGCGCCGATGAAGCCGACCACCACCGCCCACAGCAGCATCGAATGGGTTTCGGACGGCCGCAAGCGATCGAGCAGGCGGATCCAGAGCCTGTGCAGGCGCGGCAGGGTCTTCATCGACGACGGGGCTCGGCGGGGCTTGCCGGTATTCGTGCTGCGGGGAGGCGCAAGTATATGTCGATTTGCCCGAGGCTCACGCGCGGCCCGGCATGGCGGCATAAACGAGATCGATCGGCCAGGAAGGCCGAATCACTTGAACAGCAGCAGGAGGCCGCTTGCGATCAGCAACGTGGCGACGATGCGCTTGAACGTCCGCTCGTCGAGGCGCCGGTGCAGATGGTTGCCCGCGAGCATGGCGAGGCCCATCACCGGAAACATCAGGGCGAGCAGCGCCAGCACTTCACGGTCGTACAGTCCCAGTCCGCCATAGCCAACTGCGCGCAGCACGCCGAGCCCGAACAGCACTACCGAGACCGAGGCGCGGAAGCGCGTCTTGTCCAGCCCGAGCGCGTTCAGATAGACGACGTAGAATGGCCCCGCCATGCCGCCGAACACGGTGGCGACCAGCGCACCGACCCCGCCGGCAGCCGGCGCGAGCAGCCTGGCGGGCGCCGCCGTGCTCGCGCGTCGCGGCGTAAACGACCAAAGCGCATAGCCGATGATGAACGCGCCAAATGCCTTGAGCAGCACATGGGGATGCACCGAGCTGAACAGCCACAGCCCCGCGCCGACCCCGGCGAGCGTGGGCAGGACGAGGCGGCGCAGGCCGCGCCAGTCCACGTGTCTGTACTCGCGCAGCGACTGGCCGAGCGAGGCTGCCAGGCCGAGCGTGGTGATGACCGGGATCACCGCCCGCAACGGCAGCACCAGCAGGAGCAGCGGGATCGCCATGACGCCGGCGCCGAAGCCGGCCGCGGCGCGCAACGTGTAGGCGCCGAAGACCACCAGCGCGCAGAACACGAGCTGCGGCCAGCCGGCGATCGCAAGCAGCGCGTCGATCACGGCGCGCGCTGCTCGATCATGAGCCCGCCGATCGCGCCGGCACCGAGCACCAGGACCCAGGCCGGTGCTTCAGCCATTGCCGGTCACCAGCACCGCCTTGCCCATGACCCTGCGCTCGGC
Organism: uncultured Pseudomonadota bacterium; assembly: GCA_963817785.1. Classification (GTDB taxonomy): domain Bacteria; phylum Pseudomonadota; class Gammaproteobacteria; order Burkholderiales; family SG8-39; genus JAKALD01. The sequence goes on from CAWFPL010000002.1 coordinate 642,344, forward strand.
CATCTCGCGCAACGCCTGGGACGCGCGCTCGAGCGGGTAGGTCGAGGACACGTGCGGCCTGAGCCTGCCCTGCGCGTACCAGGCGCCGAGCTCCTGCACCGCCGCGGCGAACTCGTGCGGCGCGCGGCGCGTCCACTCGCCCCAGTACACGCCGATGATCGAGCGCTCCATGAGCAGCGGCAGGTTGAGCGGGATCTTCGGAATGTCGCCGCCGGCGAACCCGATCACGAGCAGCCGGGCGCGCCACGCCGAGGAGCGCAGCGCCGCCTCGGTGTATGCCCCGCCGACCGGGTCGTAGATCAGGTCGACGCCCTGGCCGCCGGTGAGCGCCTTGAGGCGTTCGCGCAAGTCTTCCGCCACGTAGTTGATGGTTTGGTCGGCGCCGTGCGCGCGGCACACCGCAAGCTTGTCCTCGCTCGAAGCGCAGGCGATGACGCGCAGGCCCAGGATCTTGCCGATCTCGATCGCCGCGATGCCGACCCCGCCGGCCGCGCCGAGCACCAGCAGCGTTTCGCCGGGGGCGGATGCGACACGGTTGCGCAGCGCGTGGTGCGAGGTGCCGTAGGTGAGCAGGAACGCCGCCCCGGTCTTGAAATCCATCCCCTCGGGCAGCGGCACGAGGCGCGCCGCCGGCACCAGGCACTCTTCGGCGAACGCGCCGTAGCTGGTGAAGGCGATGACGCGGTCCCCCGGCTTCGCCTGTGTGACGCCTTCGCCGACCTCCTTCACCACGCCCGCGAGCTCGCTGCCTGGAGAGAACGGCAAGGGCGGCTTCACCTGGTACTTGTTCTGGATGATGAGCACGTCCGGAAAATTGACGCTCGCCGCCTTGACGCTCACCACCGCCTCGCCGGGCCCGGGGCGCGGCGAGGGCAGTTCCTCGACCGCCAGGGTCTCGGGCGGCCCGAACTGCCTGCAAAGCACTGCCTTCATCGGCTTCTCGCTGAAAACGCAGGCGGCATGATAGCCCGCGCTCAGCCCGAGCGCGCCGCGGCGCCGCCGTCGATGGTGAGGACGCAGCCGCTGGTGTAGGCCGAGCGCTCCGACACCAGGAAGGCCGCCGCCCAGGCGATCTCCTCGGGCGTAGCCGGACGGCCGAAGGACATTCCGGCGAACAGCTCCCGGTAGCGCGCCGGGTCGCCCAAGCGCGCCTCGGCGCGCTGCCGGTACAGGCTCGTTAGGCGGTCGGTCGCTACCGGGCCCGGGTTGATGCCGAGCACGCGGATGCCGTCGGCGTGCGAGGCGCCGCCGAGCGCGCGCGTGAACGCCATCAGGCCGGCGTTGGCGGCGCTGCCGGCGATGTACGACGCGTCCATCTTCTCCCCGGCGCTGCCGATGATGTTGAGGACGACGCCGCGGCCGGCGGCCTTCATCCTGCCGTAGACCTGCCGCGCGAGGTTGATGTAGCCGAAGACCTTCAGGTCCCAGGCGCGGCGCCAGGTCGCCTCGTCCACCTTGAGCAGGTCGCCGCCTGGAATGGCGCCCGCGTTGTTCACCAGGATGTCGAGCCCGCCCGCCCACGCCGCAAGCTCCTCGGCCGCGCCGCGCTGCGACAGGTCGATCGGTTTGCACGCCACTTGGACGCCGTGGCGATCGCGGATTTCGGCCGCCGCGGCCTCGAGCGCGCCCGCGTCGCGCGCGGCGATCATGACCGCGCAGCCCTCGGCGGCGAGTGCCGCGGCGCAGGCGCGCCCGATGCCCTTGGAGCCCCCCGTGACCAGCACCCGTTTGCCCCGCAAGCCCAGATCCATAAAACGCCCCTCGATGAAAGTTCGGCTTTTGCGCTAGTCTTGCAGCCTCCCGCGCCGGATACAACGGCGCCTGCGAAACGCGCGACCATGGCCACCCTCACCACCGACGACGGCGTCAAGCTGTACTACGAGGAAGCCGGCAGCGGCACCGCGATCGTGTTCGTGCACGAGTTCGCGGGCGACTGCCGCAGCTGGGAGCCGCAGCTGCGGCACTTCTCGCGCCGCTACCGCTGCATCGCCTACAACGCGCGCGGCTATCCGCCGTCGGACGTGCCGGAGGATGTCGGGCGCTACTCGCAGGAGCGCGCGCGCGACGACATCCGCTGCGTGCTCGACGCGCTCGGCATCGCCCGAGCGCACGTGGTCGGCCTGTCGATGGGCGCGTTCGCGACGCTGCATTTCGGCATGCAGTACGCCGCCCAGGGGCAGGGCGAAGCCGCGCGCGCGCTGTCGCTGGTGGTCGCCGGCTGCGGCTACGGGGCGCACCCGGCGCAGCGCGCGCGCTTCCAGCAGGAGGCGCGCCAGCTCGCCGAGACGATGCTCGCCGGGGGCATGGCGAAGCTCGCCTCCAGCTACGGGCACGGCCCCTCGCGCGTGCAGCTGCAGGCGAAGAACCCGCGCCAGTTCGCCGATTTCATCGCCAACCTCTCGGAGCACTCGGCGCGGGGCTCGGCGAACACCATGCTCGGCTACCAGGCGCTGCGGCCCTCGCTCTACGACCTGGTGGAGCGCATGGCGCGCATCGCGGCGCCGACGCTGATCGTGGCCGGGGACGAGGACGAGCCGAGCCTGGAGCCCTCGCTGCTCATGAAACGGGCCAACCCGATGGCCGCGCTCGCGGTGCTGCCGAGGAGCGGCCACGTGCTCAACATGGAGGAGCCGGCGGTGTTCAACCGGCTGCTCGAGGACTTCTTCCACCAGGTCGAAGCCGGCCGCTGGACGGCGCGCGATGCGCGCGCGCCGGTGCCGTCCGTTTACGGCCCGGGCGGCAAGCCCTGAGTGGCGAGGAGGCCACGTGACGATCTCCAAATTCCTGCTGCGCGGCGTGCGCGCGCGCGCGGTCGCCGCGCCGATGAAGCGGCCGCTCGCCACCAGCACGGGCGCGGTTTCGGTGGCGCCGCTGCTGCTGATCGACCTGCAGACCGAGGCGGGAATCGTCGGGCGCTCGTACCTGTTCGGCATCGGCCGGAACAACCTTGCGCCCCTCAAGGCGCTGGTCGAGGCGATGGCCGACATGCTCAAAGGCGATGCGGTCGCACCGTTCGAGATGGAGAAGAAACTGCGCGCCCGCTATACGCTGCTCGGCGTGCACAACATCGTGCTGTTCGCCATGGCGGGGATCGACATGGCCGCCTGGGACGCGCTCGGCCAGGCGCTCGGCCAGCCGCTGGTGCGGCTGCTGGGCGGCGCGCGGCGCCCGGTGCCGGCGTACAACTCGAAGGGGCTCGGCATCCTGCCGCTGCGCAAGCTCGCGCGCGAGGCCGAGGAGCTGGTCAAGGAGGGCTTCTGGGCGGTGAAGCTGCGCCTGGGGCGGCCGCGCGCCGAGGACGACCTGGACGCGGTGCGCGCGGTCAAGAAGGCGGTCGGCAGGAATATCACCCTGATGGTCGACTTCAACCAGGCGCTGAGCGTCAACGACGCCATCAAGCGCGGCCGCATGCTCGACGAGGAGGGCGGAGTGTGTTGGATCGAGGAGCCGGTGCGCGCCGACGACCTCGCCGGCTGTGCGCGCGTCGCGCGCGAGGTCGCGACCCCGATCCAGCTCGGCGAGAACTTCATGGGGCCGGAGCAGATGGCGCAGGCGCTGGCGGCGAACGCCTGCGACTTCGTGATGCCCGACGCGCAGCGCATCGGGGGCGTCACCGGCTGGACGCGCGCGGCGGCGCTCGCGCAGGCGGCCGGCCTCGAGATGTCGAGCCACCTGTTTCCCGAGGCGAGCGCGCACCTGCTCGCGGTCACGCCCACCTGCCACTGGCTCGAGTACGTCGACTGGGCCGACCCGGTGCTCGAGGACCCGCTCGAGCACCGCGTCGGCCACGTGCTGGTGCCAGAGCGCCCGGGGCTCGGCATGCGATGGAACGAGAAAGCCGTCAAACGCTACGCGCTATGAGCGCATTCACCCGCCACTTCAAGCACTGGCCCCCGGGGCTGCCCAGGACGCTGGCGATCCCGCAGACGAGCCTGTACTACAACCTCGAGGTCAGCGCGAACCGCTACCCGGACAAATGCGCGCTCGACTACTACGGCAGCCGCCTGTCCTATGCGGAGCTCAAGCGTCAGGTGGACGCGCTCGCGGGCTTCCTGCAGCAGCGCTGCGCCGTGGCGAAGGGCGATCGCGTGCTGCTCTATACGCAGAACAGCCCGCAGTTCGTGATCGGCTATTACGCCATCCTGCGCGCCGACGCGGTGGTCGTGCCGGTGAACCCGATGACCAAGAGCGAGGAGTTGCGCCACTACATCGGCGACGCCCAGGTCTCGGTGATGATCGCCACCCAGGAGCTGTGGCCCGAGATCGCGCCGCGCGTCGGCCCCGGCGAGCTGCGGCACGTGGTGCTCGGCGCCTACTCGGACTATCTCGTCGCGCCGACCGATCTGCCGGTGCCCGATTACGTGCGCGCACCGCGCCTGCGGCAGCCGGGCCCCGCGGCAAGCCCGTGGCAGGCGGCGCTCGCCGCGGGCCTGCGGCCGGGCGAGCATCTGGCGGGCGCGGGCGACCTCGCGGTGATGCCCTACACGTCGGGCACCACGGGCAAGCCCAAGGGCTGCATGCATACGCATTCGACCGTGCTCGCCACGAGCACCGCGGGCTGCCACTGGCGCGGCTCGAGCAGCGGCGCGGTGGTGCTCGCGGTGCTGCCCATGTTCCACGTCACCGGGATGCAGGGCGGCATGAATACGCCCCTGCAGGCCGGCGCCACGGCGGTCATGCTCTCGCGCTGGGACCGCGAGTGCGCCGCGATGCAGATCGAGCGCGCCGGGGTCACCTCGTTCACCGCGATCACCACCATGATGGTGGACTTCCTCGGCAACCCGAACCTGGGCAAGTACGACCTGTCCTCGCTCACGACGCTCGGCGGCGGCGGCGCGGCGATGCCGGAGGCGCTGGCGCAGAAGCTGTCCCATACCCTGGGGCTGGAGTTCATCGAAGGCTACGGCCTGACCGAGACCATGGCGCCGAGCCACACCAACCCGCCGCAGCGGCCGAAGAGGCAGTGCGGCGGCATCCCGATCTTCGGCACCGACTCGCGCGTGCTCGATCCCGAGACGTTGGGCGAATGCGGCCCGAACGAGGTCGGCGAAATCGTGATGCGCGGGCCGCAGGTCTTCAAGGGCTACTGGAACGATCCGCAGAAGACCACCGAGGCCTTCATCGAGCACGACGGTGAACGCTTTTTCCGCTCCGGCGACCTCGGCTACTACGACGAGGAAGGCTACTTCTTCATCACCGACCGGCTCAAGCGCATGATCAACGCCTCGGGCTTCAAGGTGTGGCCGGCCGAAGTCGAGGCGATGCTCTACGCGCACCCGGACATCGAGGAGGCGTGCATCTTCGCTGCACGCGACAGCTACCGCGGCGAGACCGTGAAGGCCTGCATCGTGCTCAAGCCCGCCGCGCGCGGCCGGGTCTCGGCGGAGGACATCATCGCCTGGGCGCGCGAGCGCATGTCCGCGTTCAAGGTGCCGCGCGTGGTGGAGTTCGTGGGCGAGCTGCCCAAGACCGCCACCGGCAAGATCTTCTGGAGAAAGCTGCAGGAGGACGAGAACGCGCGCGCGGCGCGGCCGTCCTGAAGCGCCGCCGCTGCGGCCTTACTCGGCGAATCCGAGCCCGAGCGATCCCAGGCGCGCGATCTCGACCTCGTCGAAACCCCAGTCGGCGAGCGCCGCGCGACCGCCGGCTCCGCGCTCGGGCGGCGCAGCGGGCACGTCGCCCGGGGTGCGCGAGAAGCGCGGTGCGGGCGCCGGTTGCTCGACTCCTCCGACGCGGACGTAGCCGCCGCGCGCGACGTTGTGCGAATCGCGCCTCGCCTCGCTGAACGTGAGGACAGGGGCGAAGCAGGCATCGGAGCCCTCGAACGCCGCGCACCATTCGTCGCGCGTGCGGCTCTTGAACGCCGCGCGAAAGCGCGCGCGCAGCTCGGGCCAGCGCGCGCGCTCGTGCTGCGCGGGCAGCGTCTCCCCGGCGACCCCCAGGCGCTCGAGCAGCTCCGCGTAGAAGCGCGCCTCGATCGCGCCGATCGAGACGTACTTGGCGTCGCTCGTCTCGTACACGTCGTACCACGGCGCCCCGGTGTCGAGGATGTTCTCGCCGCGCGCCTCGCTCCAGCGCCCGGCGGCGAGAAAGCCGGAGAACATCGCCGCTAGCAGCGACGCGCCCTCGACCATCGCGGCGTCGACGATCTGGCCCTTGCCGGAGCGCCGGGCTTCGAGCAGCGCGCAGACGATGCCGAAGCCGAGCAGCATGCCGCCGCCGCCGAAATCGCCGACCAGGTTGAGCGGCGGCACCGGCGCCTCGCCCTTGCGGCCGAAGGCGTGCAGCACGCCGGCGAGCGCGATGTAGTTGATGTCGTGCCCGGCGCGCGGCGCGAGCGGCCCGTCCTGGCCCCATCCGGTCATGCGCCCGTAGACCAGGCGCGGATTGCGCTCGAGCAGCGCCTCCGGGCCGAGCCCGAGCCGCTCCATCACGCCGGGGCGGAAGCCCTCGATCAGCGCATCGGCGCGCGCGGCGAGCTCGAGCGCCGCCTCGCGGCCGCCTGCGGACTTGAGGTCGAGCGTGACCGAGCGCCGCCCGCGCAGCATGACGTCGTACCAGCGCTCGCGCTCCAGGCCGAGGCCGGAGGACGCCGGGCGATCGACGAGCAGCACGTCGGCGCCCATGTCGGCGAGCAGCATTCCCGCGAACGGGCCGGGACCGATCGCCTCGAACTCGATGACGCGGATGCCGGCAAGTGGGCCCATGCGGTGAATGATATCCTGCAGCGGCGCCGCCCGAGCGTGACATGCCCGCCCGCTATCCCAGCCGTATCGTCTGCCTCACCGAAGAGACCACCGAGACGCTGTACCTGCTCGGCGAGCAGCAGCGCATCGTCGGCATTTCCGGCTACACCGTTCGTCCGCCGCAGGCCCGCCACGAAAAGCCGAGGATCTCGGCGTTCCTCTCGGCCCGGACTGACAGGATCCTCGAGCTCAAGCCAGACCTGGTGCTCGGCTTTTCGGACCTGCAGGCCGACATCGCGCGCGAGCTCGCCAAGGCCGGGCTCAACGTGATGATCTTCAACCAGCGCTCGGTCGAGGAGATCCTGTCGATGATCCTCACGCTCGCGGCGCTGGTCGGCTCCGCGGCCAAGGGAGAGCGGCTGGTCGCGCAGCTCGAGGCCGGCCTGGACGCGGTGCGGGCTGCGGGCGAGCGGTTCGCCGCGCGGCCGCGCGTCTACTTCGAGGAGTGGGACCAGCCGATGATCAGCGGCATCCGCTGGGTGAGCGAGCTGATCGCGATCGCGGGCGGCGAGGACGTATTCCCGGAGCTCGCCGCCTCGCCGGCCGCGAGCGGGCGCACGATCGCGGATCCCGCCGAGGTGGTGCGCCGCCGGCCGGATGTCATCCTCGGCTCCTGGTGCGGCAAGAAGTTCCGGCCCGAGCGGGTCGCCGCGCGCCCCGGCTGGGGGGAAATTCCGGCGCTGCGCGACGGCGAGCTGCACGAGATCAAGTCGGCCGACATCCTGCAGCCCGGGCCTGCGGCGCTCGGCGACGGCGTGCGCCGCATGCACGCGATCCTCGCCGAATGGAACGAGCGGCGGGCACGTGCCTAGACCTGCGCGGCCGCTCTTGCGGCCGCCGGTCAGTGGATGCCGAGGGACGCCTCGATGTTGCGCACCATGGCCACCAGGCGCGGCCCGATGTCGTCTTCCAGCTGGCCCTTCTTCAGCGCGAATGCGGGCACGCCGCAATTGAACGCGACGATCTCCCCGTCGACGGTGCGTCGCATCGGCACGCCCACCGCGTAGACCTCGCGGCGCAACTCGCCGAGCGCCACGCAGAAGCCGCGCGCGCGGATGTCCTCGACTGACTTGTCCATCTGCGCCTTGTACTTGCGATAGCTCTCGGGCTGCTTCACCTTGATCTGGTTGAGCACCGCCTCGCGCTCAGCCGGGGAGGACGCGGCGAGGAACGCGCGTCCGACCGCCGCCTGGGCGATCGGCACCGCGGTGCCGATGTCGGGCAGGGTCGAGAAGCCGTTGCCGTTGCGGCAGGACTCGACGTACACCATGTTCAGGCGGTCGCGGATGCCCATCGACACCGAGCCGCCGCAGTAATCGGCCAGCTCCTTCATGAACGGCCGCGCGATCTGGCGCACGCTCATCGAGGCGAGCAGCGGGTAGCCGATCGACAGTACCGCCGAGCCCAGCTGATACTTGCCGAGGCGCATGTTGTGCCGCAGGTAGCCGAGCTTCGTCAGCGTGTAGGTGAGGCGCGAAACCGTCGGCTTGGGCAGCCCGGTACGCACCGAGATCTCCTTGTTGCCGAGCATCGGCTCGGTCGGCGCGAAGCAGCGCAGCACTTCGAGTCCGCGCGCCAGGGTGGTCGCGAACTGCCGGTCGCCCTCGTGCTCGTAGCTGAACGTGGCGGCGGGTTGGGAAAGCGGTGCGGCGGACTCGGGCGCGCCCATGATGCGTGGTCTCCTGGTTTCCTGCGGTTATCGGCGACGGCCGGCGCACGCGTGCGTGCACGGCGCATATTTTTGGTACGGCAGGGGAATGTTTCGCATTTCGATTCTTTGCCGAGCGCGTTCCGCTGTCAACTTAGTCGTACGAGATTTCGCACAACGAAATCGTAGTCCTGGGAGTTGGGTCGTGTTGCGGCGCGAAATTCATTAGGCTTACGCGCCTCCCTCCTCTGAGAGCGTTCCCCATGCCCAATCCTCTGTTCGATCTCTCCGGTCGGGTCGCCCTGGTCACCGGTTCCACGCGCGGCATCGGCAAATCGATCGCGGAGGAAATGGCGCGCGCCGGCGCAAGGGTGGTCGTTTCCAGCCGCAAGGCGGAGGCCTGCGACGCGGTTCGCGCCGAGTTCGACAAGCAGGGTTGGCCGGTGATCGCGCAGCCGTGCAACGTCTCGCGCAAGGACGACCTGAAGGCGCTGGTCGACAAGACCCTGGCGACCTGGGGCCGGATCGACATCGCGGTGGCGAACGCCGCCGCCAACCCCTACTACGGGCCGCTCGCCGAGCTGCCCGATGAGGTTTTCGACAAGATCTTTGCCAACAACGTGAAGAGCGTCCTGTGGTTGGCCAACCTGACCCTGCCCGGGATGGCCGAGCGCGGCGGCGGCAGCTTCATCACCATCGGTTCGATCGGCGGCATCCTCGCCAATACCGTGATCGGGGCCTACGGCATCTCGAAGGCCGCCGATCACCATCTGGTGCGGAACCTGGCCGCCGAGTGGGGCCCGAAGAACGTCCGGGTGAACGCCATCGCCCCGGGCCTGATCAAGACCGACTTCGCGCGCGTCCTGTGGGAGGACGAAAAGCGCAGGAAAGAGCGCGAGGCGCTGACCCCGCTTCGGCGCTTGGGCGAGCCGCAGGAGATCGGCGGCATCGCGGTGTTCCTGGCCTCGCACGCGGCGTCGTTCATCACCGGCCAGGTGATCGTCGCCGACGGCGGCGTGACGATCGTCTGAGCGCTGCGCTAGACTTGCCGGTTCAAGGAGTCCCCTCATGGACCTCAACTACTCTCCAGAAGAACTCGCTTTTCGCGACGAGGTGCGCGGCTGGTTGAACGCCAACCTGCCCGCCGACCTGCGGCGCAAGATGGCCGAGTACGAGCACCTCACCCGCGATGACCTGCTGCGCTGGCACCGGATCCTCGCCAAGCGGGGCTGGATCGCGCCGTCGTGGCCCAGGGAATGGGGCGGCACCGACTGGAACCTGGTGCAGCGCTACATCTTCGAGGAGGAGTGCGGCTACGCCGGGACGCCGCCGCTGATTCCCTTCGGGCTGTCGATGTGCGCGCCGGTGCTGCTCAAGTTCGGCACCGAGGCGCAGAAGAAGCGCTTCCTGCCCCGGATCTACAACGGTGACGACTTCTGGTGCCAGGGCTACTCGGAGCCGGGCTCGGGATCGGACCTCGCCTCGCTCAAGACCAAGGCGGTGCGCCAGGGCGACCACTACGTGGTGAACGGGCAGAAGATCTGGACCACGCTCGCGCACTACGCCGACTGGATCTTCTGCCTGGTGCGCACCGACAGCGGCGTGTCGAAGCGCCAGGAGGGCATCTCGTTCCTGCTGCTCGACATGAAGACGCCGGGCATCACGGTTCGCCCGCTGATCCTGATGGACGGCGGCCACGAGGTGAACGAGGTGTTCTTCGACGACGTCAAAGTGCCGGCCGAGAACCTGGTGTTCGAGGAAGGCAAGGGCTGGACGGTGGCCAAGTACCTCCTCGGCCACGAGCGCATGAACACCGGCCGCATCGGCGCCTCGAAGCGCGAGCTCGCGAAGCTGAAGGAATTCGCCGCCGCGCAGACCAACAACGGCCGCCCGCTGATCGAGGACGTGCGTTTCCGCGACAAGCTCTCGCGCGTCGAGATCGAGCTCACGGCCCTCGAAATCACGAACCTCAGGTTTCTCGACCAGATGCGCCGTACCGGGCAGCCGCCGGGCGCGGACGTGTCGATGCTCAAGATCAAGGGCACCGAAATCCAGCAGGCGCTCTCGGAGCTGATGATGCAGGCGGTCGGGCCGTTCGCGCAGCCGTTCAGGCCCTCCGACGGGGGCGACGGCTTCGATTCGTTCGCCGCCGCGCTCGCGCCGCGCTACTGCAACATGCGCAAGACCACCATCTATGCCGGCTCGAACGAGATCCAGCGCAACATCATCTCCAAGATGACACTGGGGTTGTAGCCGTGAATTTCGATTACAACGAAGAGCAGCAGCTGCTCGCCAATTCGATCCGGCGCTTCATCGCCAAGGACTACGACTTCGAGGCGCGCAAGAAGATCGTCGCCTCGAAGGACGGCTGCAGCGCCGCTGTCTGGAGCACGTTCACCGAGATGGGGCTGCTCGGCATTCCCTTCGCCGCGGACCTGGGCGGATTCGGCGGCGGGGCGATCGACCTGATGAGCGTGATGGAGGCGATCGGCGAGGCGCTGGTGGTCGAGCCCTATCTCGCCACCGTCGGCCTCGGCGCGCAGTTCGTCGCGCGCGGCGGCAGCGACGCGCAGAAGAAGTCGATCCTGCCGGCGGTGATCGAGGGCAGGCTCAAGATGGCGTTCGCCCAGACCGAGCGCGGTGCGCGCTACGACCTGGCGCACGTCGCCACGACCGCCAAGAAGGCGGGCGAGGTATGGGTGATCGACGGCGAGAAGTGCGTCGTGCTCGCTGCCCCGCTCGCCGACAAGCTGGTCGTCTCGGCGCGCACTTCGGGCAAGCCGACGGAGGCGAACGGCATCAGCCTGTTCCTCGTCGACCGCACGGCGGCGGGCGTGAGCCTGCGGCCCTACGTGACGCTGGACGAGATGCGCGCCGCGGACGTCGTTCTCAAGGGGGTCGAAGCCGGCGCCGACGCCCTGCTCGGCAAGCAGGGCGATGGGCTCGCGCTGATCGAGGAGGTGGTCGACTTCGCCACCGCGCTCGTCTGCGCCGAGGCGATCGGCGCGATGAAGCAGGCGAACGACGCCACGCTCGAATACCTCAAGACGCGCAAGCAGTTCGGCGTGCCGATCGGCACCTTCCAGGCGCTGCAGCACCGCATGGTGGACATGGTGGTCGCCGCCGAGCAGGCGCGCTCGATGGCGTGCCTTGCTTGCGCCAAGGTCGACGGCGAGAAGGATGCGCGCGAGCGCAAGCGGCTGGTCTCGGCGGCCAAGGTGAAAATCGCCGATGCCTGCCGGCAGGTGAGCCAGGAGGCGATCCAGTTGCACGGCGGCATGGGCATGACCGAGGAGCTGAAGGTGAGCCACAGCTTCCGGCGCCTGACCATGATCGCGCAGCAGTTCGGCGACGCCGAGCACCATCTCGAGCGCTTCGCGGCGCTGGACCGGAGCTGACATGACGACCAACAGGGCGTGGACGCTCGCCAGCCGCCCCGCCGGCTGGGTGACCGAGGACAACTTCAAGCTGGTCGAGTCCGAGGTGCCGCGGCCGAAGGACGGCGAAGTGCTGGTGAAGAACCTGTGGCTGTCCCTCGACCCGTACATGCGCGGGCGCATGAACGACGTGAAATCGTACGTGCCCCCGGTGCAGATCGGCGAGGTGATGGTCGGGCAGACCGCCGGCGAGGTGCTCGAATCCAGGCATCCGGGGTTCAGGCCGGGAGACAAGGTGCTCGCCCAGGCCGGCTGGCAGCTTTACTGCTGCGTGAAGGGTGACGAGCTCACCAAGGTGGACGCGAGCCGCGCGCCGCTGTCATATTACCTCGGGATCCTCGGAATGCCGGGGTTGACCGCGTTCTTCGGCATGAGCGAGATCGGCTTGCCCAAGCCGGGCGAGACCGTGGTGGTGTCCGCGGCCTCGGGGGCGGTCGGCAGCGTGGTCGGCCAGCTCGCCAAGATCGCCGGCTGCCGCGTGGTGGGAATCGCGGGCGGGCCGCAGAAGTGCGGCTACGTGACCAAGGAGCTGGGCTTCGACGCCTGCGTCGACTACAAGGCCGGCAACCTGTACCGCGACCTGCGCGAGGCCTGCCCCAAGGGCGTCGACGTGTATTTCGAGAACGTTGGCGGCGAGATCCTCGACACCGTGCTCAGGATCATGAATCTGTTCTCGCGCATCATCGTCTGCGGCCTGATCTCGGAGTACAACGCGACCGAGCCCTATGGCTACAAGATGCTGCGCTCGGTGCTCGTGAACCGCATCCGGATGCAGGGCATGATCGTGTTCGACTGGAAGGACCGCTACGCCGAGGGCGTGACCGCGCTCGCCGGACACCTCGCGCAGGGCAAGCTCAAGTACCGCGAGTCGGTGCTCGAAGGGGTCGAGAACGCGCCGCAAGGGCTGATCGCCCTGCTGAAGGGACAGAACTTCGGCAAGCAGTTGGTGAAGCTGGCGTGAAGTGAGGCATCGCGCCGCCGGCGCGCGAAGCACAATGGACCTCGTTGAAAAGTGGATCGCGGTGGTCGTTGCGACCATCAACCCCGTAACGGGCCGGGCGATCGCGATCCCTCTTGGCGTCGGATTCGGCCTGCCTTCGATCTGGGTATGTGTCGTGGCGGGAATCAGCAATTTCGTCCTTGCCGCCGCGATCATCCTGATGATCGACAGGCTGGAGCAGATCGCCGCGGTGAAGCGATACATCGAGAAAAAGCGCGGCAAGCGGCTGACGAGGTTTATCGAAGGCAAAGGGCTTTCTTACGCGGTCATATTCGGGCCGCTGGTGCTGGGCACGTTCACGGTGATACTGGTATTCCAGGCGCTGCGCACGGACAAGAAACGCATGCTTGCCTACAGCCTCATCAGCGCAATCCTCCTCACCCCTCTTATAGGATGGATATCTCTGGAGTATAAGAACGTGCTGGAGGGGCTCCTGCACAACATCGGTGCGCTGAGGTAGCCCATGCTGCGTGGTGCATGACCGTCCGCCGGCACAAGACCTTGAGGAAGAAAGGAGCTTCGCGATGATCGACCTGTACACCTGGCCGACGCCGAATGGCCACAAGATCCACATCATGCTGGAGGAAACCGGCCTGCCCTACCGCGTGCACGCGGTGGACATCGGCGCCGGGGACCAGTTCAAGCCCGAGTTCCTGGCGATCTCGCCGAACAACAAGATCCCGGCGATGGTCGACTCCGACGGCCCGGACGGCAAGCCGATCTCGCTGTTCGAGTCGGGCGCGATGCTGGTATACCTCGCCGCCAAGACCGGCAAGTTCCTGCCCGCGGACCTGCGCGACAAGTGGTCGGCGCTGCAGTGGCTGATGTTCCAGATGGGCTCGATCGGCCCGATGCTCGGCCAGGCGCACCACTTCCTGATCTATGCGCCGGAGAAGATTCAATACGCGATCGAGCGCTACAGCAAGGAGGCGAACCGCCTCTACGGCGTCATGGACAAGCGCCTCGCCAGGTCGAAGTTCATCGCCTGCGGCGCCTACACGATCGCGGACATGGCGATCTTTCCCTGGCTGCGCTCGTACAAGAACCAGGGCGTGGAGATGGACGATTACCCCAACGTGAAGCGCTGGTTCGAGGGCATCGACGCGCGCCCGGCGGTGCAGCGCGCACTGCAGGTGCTCGCCGACCGGCGCCGCGCCGGGCCGCGCACGCCGCAGGAGATGGAGATCCTGTTCGGCGCCAAGCAGTACGAGAAAAGGTGAGGACGCCGACGGCGTCGCGCGCCGCCCGGCTCATTGCCCCCGCCCGCCAGCGGGCGGGGCGGTGCTGCCGCGGATCACGAGCTCGACCGGCATCTCGGTGGTGAGCGCGACCTCGCGGCCAGCGAGGCGATCGACCAGGTAGGCGGCCGCCGAGCGGCCCATCCCGACGGTGGGCAGCCGCATGGTGGTGAGCCCCGGAGGGAGCTGCGCGGCGATCTCCATGTCGTCGAAGCCGGTGATCGAGACCGCTCCCGGCACGTCGATTCCCTCGGCGCGGCACTCGATCATCGCGCCGAGCGCCAGGACGTCGTTGATGCACAGGATGGCGGTGGGTGCCGGCCGCAGCTTCATCAGCTCGCGCAGACCTTCCTGGCCGCTCATGAAGGAGTAGGGTTTTTCGATCACTGCGCGCGGAGGAAGGTCGAGGCCGCGCGCGCGCAGGGCGTCGCGGGCCCCGGCGACACGGTCGCGCGCGCGGTCGTTGTGCGCGGTCAGCCCGGTGATCACCGCCACGTCGCGGTGGCCGAGGTCGAGCAGATAGCGCATCACCTGGATCGCCGCCTCGCGGTTGTTGAACCCGATCGACGGATGCTGGCGGCTCGCGTCGAGCGACCAGGTCAGGACATAGGGAATCCCGAACGTCCCCAGCAGGCGGTACAGCCCGAGGTCGTGGTCGGTGCCGACGAAGGCGATCGCGTCGACGCCGCGCTCGATCAGCGCGCGCGTCACTTCCAGCTCGACGCCCGGGTCGTAGCCGTCGCAGGCGAGCAGCAGATTGAACCCGGATTCGGCCAGCGCGAGCTGCATGGCGTTGACCGAGCTGGCGAAGATCGCGTTGTCCAGAGTCGGGATGACCGCGCCCACGGTTCGGCTCCTTTGCGAAGCCAAGGCCCGCGCGGCGCCGTGCGGCACGTAACCGAGCAGGCGCGCGGCGTTCTTCACCTTGGCCAAGGTATCGGGGCGCACCTGCGCAGGGCTCGACAGCGCGCGCGAGGCGGTGGCGGGTGAAACGCCCGCCATACGCGCGACGTCGCTCAACTTCGGTGTGTTCCTGCCGGTCAACGCCATGCGTCCGGTTCGTCTTCGGCCACTCTGGTTTCGCCAGCGCCGATCCGGCGCCGTGCGGCGAGCACTTCATCACGCTGCGCTGTCGCCAGCCGCGCAAGCGCTTTCATTCCGACCGCCGAAATTCTGCCCCGCTGCGACTGGCGCAACAGCTTACGAAACCATAACAGTACCGCAGCGACCGGCAGAGCGGAAGCTCCGAGTTGACGCCCATGCGGAAAAGGCATAAATTTTGAGAGCGCTTTCATTTGCGGCTCACGGCGCGTACGCGGTGTGCGCCACGATGCACGCGCCGCGCGCGCTCCGAAACAAAAAAACCAGGAAGCGAGTACAGGAGGGGAACGCATGTACCGCCGGGAACCGACGGTGGCGGCACGGCATGGCGGGCATCCCGTCGGCGTGTGGAAACGCGGGAGCGACAACTCGCGCCGCCTGGTGTTCGCCTTTGCGGCGGCGGTGCCGCTGCTGCTCGCGTGGTACGTGCTGACCTCGGTCACGCACACGATCAGCCCGGGGCGCTTCCCCTCGCCGCACGAAGTCTTCCAGGCCGCGCTGCAGATCTCGCGGGGCAACGGCTATGCCGGCGGAACCATGGCGCGCCAGGTGTGGCAGAGCACCAAGCTGGTGCTGATGGGCTTCGCGGTCGCTGCCGGCGCGGGCGTGCCGCTGGGGCTGCTGATGGGCTGGAGCCGCCGCGCCGAGGCGCTGATCAATCCCGCCTTCCTGCTGCTGCGGCCGATCCCGCCGCTCGCGTGGATTCCGCTGGCGATCCTGTGGTTCGGCCTGGGCGACGTCGCGAAGATCTTCGTCATCTGGTTCGCCGCCTTCGTGCCGGCGGTGATCAACAGCCACACGGGGGTGCGCAACGTCGACCCGACGCTGATCGCTGCCGCGCGCGTGCATGGCGCCTCGCCCGCCCAGGTGGTGCTGCACGTGCTGATTCCCGGCGCGCTGCCGATGATCTTCACCGGGCTGCGGCTGTCGCTGCAGGCGTCGTGGACGACGCTGGTCGCGGCCGAGCTGGTCGGCGCGCTCCTCGGGCTCGGCCACGTGCTCGTCGTCGCCTCGCTCGACATTTATCCGGGAATGATCCTCTACGCGATGATCTGGGTCGGGATCATGGGCGCGCTGATGACCAAGGCCCTCGCGCTGATCGAGAAGAGGGCAATCCCGTGGCACGGCTAGCGGCGCGGGGCCGCGCCCGGCTCGGCGGCGCCCCATCCAGAAGGGAGCTCGCGGCGCTCTCCGCCGTCGGCCTGCTGCTGTTCTTCGGCGCGTGGTACGGCGTCGCCTCGAGCGGGTGGGTGCCATCGCGCTTCCTGCCGGGCCCGCAGGTGGTCGCCGGCACGCTTGCCGGGCTCGCACAGCATCCCTACGCCGGCTACACCATCCAGGTTCACACGCTGGCGAGCTTGAAGCGCTTCGGGCTCGGCTTCGTCCTCGCCGCGGCGCTCGGCGTACCGCTCGGCCTGATGATGGGTTGGTACCGCTGGCTCGACGACCTGGTCACGCCGCTGTTCGAGTCGGTGCGCTTCATCGCCCCCATCGCCTGGGTGCCGTTCGCGGCGCTGTGGTTCGGCACGGGAATCGGCGGCCCGACCCTGATCATTTTTAGCGGGGCGTTTCCGCCCTGCCTGATCAATGCCTATCGCGGCGCCCGGCAGGTGGACAAGGTGCTGCTCGAGGCTGCACAGACGCTCGGCGCGGGCGGCCTGCGGATCATCACCGAAGTGCTCGTGCCCGCGGCGCTGCCCTCCATCGTCGCCGGCCTGCGGGTGAGCGCCGGCCTGGGCTGGCAGTCGCTGATCGGCGCCGAGCTGATCGTCGTCTCCAGCGGCGTGGGCTACCTGATGGTGCAGGGGCAGACCTCGCTGCAGACCCCGATCGTGATGTCCGCCATGGTCGCGATCGGAGTCATCGGCTTCGTCATCGACGTCGCGCTGCGCGCCCTGGAGCGGGCGGTGCGGCGCAGCTGGGGGGATCAGACTTGAGCCGCATCGTGTTTCGCAACGTCAACCGCGTTTTCCGGCGCGGCGAGCAGCAGGTGCCTGCCCTCGAGGACGTGAGCTTCGAGGTCGGAGAGAAGGAGTTCGTCGCGATCGTCGGGCCCTCCGGCTGCGGCAAGACCACCCTGCTGCGCATGGCCGCCGGGCTGGATTTCCCGAGCAGCGGTTCGATGCAGGTCGACGAGCGCGAAGTCGCGGGCCCGGGCCCGGACCGGGCGGTCGTGTTCCAGCAGTTCGCGCTATTCCCGTGGAAGACGGTGGAAGAGAACATCGGCTTCGGATTGCGCTGCCGGGGAACGGATGCGAAGGCGCGCGCGGCCATCGTGGCGCGCTACGTCGAGCTGATGGGCCTGCAGGGCTACGAGCGGGCCTATCCGCAGCAGCTCTCAGGCGGCATGCAGCAGCGCGTGGCGATCGCCCGCAGCTACGCCCTGGATCCCGACGTGCTGCTCATGGACGAGCCCTTCGGCGCCCTCGACGCGCAGACGCGCGTCGTGATGCAGGAGGAGCTGGTCAAGCTGTGCCGCGTCAACCCGCGCACCGCCCTGTTCATCACGCACAGCGTCGAGGAAGCGGTCTATCTGGCGGACCGGGTCGTGGTGCTGACGCGGCGGCCCGGCCGCATCCGGGAGGTTCTCGACGTCGCCTCGGTGCGCAAGCGCGAGGGCTGGGAGAAGCTCGAGCACATCGAGGAGGTCATGGATCTGGAATCGTTCGTGCACCTGCGCACCAGGATCTGGCGCCTGCTGCGGGAACAGCAGGAAGACGCTGCAGCCCCCGGAGTCACGGCGAAGTCCGCGTGAAATTTGTCGACCAACCCGAAACGTGAGGAGGAAGGTATGAAGAAGTCGATCTGTGCAAGCTTGCTGGCGGTCTCGGCCGCGTTCGCCCTGCAAACCGCGGCCGCGGAGCCGGTTCACATCAACGTGAGCTACCAGCCGACCAACTGGTGGGCGCTGCCCTACATCCTCGCAAGCAAGAAGAACTGGTGGGCCGACGTCGGCCTGCAGGTGAGCTACAGCACCTTCCCCGCAGGCGTGCCGCAGATCGCGGCAGCGGCCGCGGGATCCTGGGACGTCGGCGGAACCGGCTCGGTTCCCGCCGTGATCGGCGCGGCGCGCTACCACATCCTCACCGTCGGCGTGACCAACGATGAGTCGGCGACCAACGTCCTGATCGCGACCAAGGCGGCGGCGGCACGCTTCCACAAGAACCCGAAGGAAGCGCTCAAGGGCCAGCGCATCCTGGTGACCGCGAACTCCACCGGCGAATACGCGGCCGCGGCCTGCCTGCACAAGTACGGACTGAGCGAGAACGACGTCACCATGGTCAACCTCGGCCAGGCCGGGATCATGACCGCGCTCAGCAGCGGCACGGCGGGATTCGGCGCCTTGTGGGCGCCCAACAGCTACACCCTGGAGGACCAGATCGGCGCCAAGATCGTGTGCACCGGCAAGGACGCCAACGCGATCATCCCGGGGGCCCTGGTGGTCCGCGAGGACTTCGCTAAGGAGCATCCCGACCTGGTCGCCAAGTACCTGGCCGTGTACCTGCACGCGATCAAATGGGAAAAGGCGCATCCCGCGGAGACGGTGAAGGAGCTGCAGGCGGCGGACAAGGAGGCGGGCGTTCCGATCTCCGAGAAGTTCGCCAAGGTCGAGTACCAGCGCCCGATTTTCGATCTCGCCCAGCAGCTCGAGATCATGGGCCGCAATGGCGGCAAGCCCTCCAAGGTGGACGTGTGGTTCGACAAGATCGTCGAGTTCATGAAGTCCAAGGGGTCGCTGCAGGAGACTCCGGCGGCGAGCAGCTATCTCACCGACAAGTACCTCAAGATGGTGAACGACGACCCCAAGCTGAAGGCGTTCGCCAACGACTCGAGCAAGTGACCGGAGGCGCAGCATGGCCGCTCAGTACCTGAAGAAGGCGCTGAAGACCCCGGAAACGGGGGAAGACGAGGCGCGCGAGATCGTCAACGCCATGCTGCGCGAGATCCGCGCGCGCGGTGAGGATGCGGCGCGGGAGTATGCCGCCAAGTTCGACGGCTGGAGCGGCGACATCGTCGTCACCCCGGAGGTCATCGCGAAGCGCACCGGCGGCCTGCCGGACACGGTCAAGGACGACATCCGTTTCGCCCACGACCAGGTGTTCCGCTTCGCGCAGCGGCAGCGCGAGAGCCTGCTCGAGTTCGAGACCGAGCTTCACCCGGGGCTGGTGTGCGGCCAGAAGCTGATTCCGGTCAACGCGGCGGGCTGCTACGTGCCCGGAGGACGCTATGCCCACGTGGCGTCGGTCTACATGAGCATCGCCACCGCGCGCGCCGCCGGCGTGCCGTTCGTGATCGCGTGTTCCCCCTCCCACAAGGGAGGGGGAATTCACCCGGTGGTGCTGTACGCGATGTCGGTCTCCAAGCCCGACGTGATCATGACGCTGGGGGGCGTGCAGGCGATCGCGACGCTCGCCTACGGCTTGTTCACCGGGAAGCCGGCGGACGTCATCGCGGGACCCGGCAACAAGTACGTGGCGGAGGCGAAGCGCATCCTGTTCGGGCAGGTGGGCATCGACGTGTTCGCGGGCCCGAGTGAAATCCTGGTGATCGCGGACGACAGCGCCGATCCGCTGCTGGTGGCCTCCGACCTCGTGGGCCAGGCGGAGCACGGGGTGGAGACGCCGGCGTGGCTGATTACCACCTCCGAGCCGCTCGCCCGCCGGGCGATGGACGAGGTGCCGCGGCTGATCGCCGCCCTGCCGGCGGAGGCGAGCGCGGCGGCCGGCGCCGCCTGGCGCGATTACGGCGAAGTCGCCGTGGTTGCCGATCGCGAGGCCGCGGCGGCGCTGAGCGACGAGTACGCGCCGGAACATCTGGAGGTCCATGCGCGCGACCTGGACTGGTGGCTCGGGCGCCTCACTGCCTACGGCTCGCTGTTCCTGGGCGAGGAGACCACGGTCGCCTTCGGCGACAAGACCTCCGGCCCCAATCACATTCTTCCGACCAAGAAGGCCGCGCGCTACAGCGGGGGGCTGAGCGTCGGGAAGTTCATCAAGACGGTGACCTACCAGCGCATGACCCGGGACGCCAATCGCAGGATCGCCGGAGTCACCGCGCGCATCTCGCGCCTCGAGGGCATGGAGGCGCACGCGCGCACCGCCGACGACCGCTTGAGCAAGTATTTCCCGCAAGAGCGCTTCGCGACGGAAGGCTAGGCGATGTCGGGGATCCCCGCGTTGTTCGACCTGCGCGGCCGCGTCGCGCTGGTGACCGGCGGCAGCTCCGGAATCGGCCTCGCCATGGCGCAGGCGCTCGCCGGCGCTGGCGCGGCGGTGGTGCTGGTGGCGCGCCGCGAAGACGCCTTGCGCGAGGCGGCGCAGGGCATCTCCGGCTCGGGAGGGCGGGCCGCCCACGTGGCCTGCGACGTCAGCGAGCGCTCCCGGCTGGGCGAGTGCGTGGCGCAGGCCGCAACGCATTTCGGGGCTCCGGACATCGTGGTGAACGCCGCCGGGATCAACCTGCGCGAGCCGGTCGAGCGGATCACCGAAGCGAGCTGGGACGCGCAAATCCTGCTCAACCTGACGGTCCCGTTCTTCCTTGCGCGGCACGTGGTGCCGGGCATGATCGCCAAGGGCTGGGGCCGGATCATCAACGTGGCGTCGATGCAGTCGCTGCGGGCCTTTCCGGACGGCGCGCCCTACGGCGCCTCAAAGGGCGGGATCGTGCAGCTCACCCGCGCGATGGCGGAAGCCTGGTCGGCCAGGGGCGTGACCTGCAACGCGATCGGTCCGGGCTTTTTCCCGACCGCGTTGACCGCTCCCGTATATGCCGACGCGAAGCGCGTGGCCGATCTCGCCGCGCGCACCATGATCGGCCGCAACGGCGAGCTGGAGGACTTGCACGGCGTAACGGTGTTCCTCGCCTCGCGCGCCTCCGACTACGTCACCGGCCAGACGATCTACGTGGACGGCGGATTCAGCGCGAAGTGACGCCAGGAGGCATTCGATGAAAGCCCTCGTGTACACCGGCCCGCGCGAGGTGGTCTATCGCGACGAGGCCGATCCTGCGCTGGGCGCGGGCGAGGTGGTGATCAGGATCGACGCCGCCGGCATCTGCGGCTCGGACATGCATGCCTACCACGGGCACGATCCGCGCCGCGTGCCGCCGCTCATCCTGGGCCACGAGCTCGCGGGCGAGATCGTCGCCGGCCCGGACACCGGCAAGCGCGTGACCGTGAATCCGCTGATCACCTGTGGCCGCTGCGAGTTCTGCGTGCAGGGCCGCAACAACCTGTGCGCGAACCGCGGCATGGTCGGCATGAGTCGCCCGGGCGCGTTCGCGCAGTACATGTCGATTCCCACGGGCAGCCTGATCGATCTCCCCGAGGGCATGAGCGCGAGGCAGGCCGCGCTGACGGAGCCGGCGGCGACCGCGCTGCATGCCCTTCACCTGTGCCTGCGCGCGCTCGCGCGCCCGCTGCCGGAGGCGCGGGTCCTGGTGATCGGCGGGGGGGCCGTCGGCCTGCTCGCGGCGCTGCTGATGAGAGCCTACGGCTGCCGCCGACTGCTGATCGCGGAGGTCAACCCGCTGAGGCGGGCGGCCGCCGAGCGGCACACCGGCTACCCCGGCTTCGACCCGCGGGAGCACAGCGGCGCCGCGGAAGGCAGCGTGGATCTGGTGCTCGACGCGGTCGGCAGCAAGGACACCCGCCGCGCCGCGCTCGCGGCGGTGAAGCCGGGCGGCGTGGTGATGCACGTCGGCCTGCAGGACTGGGCGAGCGAGATCGACATGCGCAAGCTCACGCTCGCCGAGATCACGCTGCTGGGCACCTACACCTACACGACCTCGGACCTGCGGGCCACGGTGCAGGCGCTGCACGAGGGCGCCTTCGGCGACCTCTCCTGGGTCGAGGAGCGCAGCCTGGCGGACGGTGCGCGCGCGTTCGAAGACCTCGATCGCGGGCGCCTGGCGGCCGCCAAGGTTCTGCTGCGTCCGTGATTTCTCGCGGCGACGCTCAGGCCCGGCTGAGGTCCTCGAGCAGCAGCAGCATCGCGGTCCAGTCCTGGTCGGCGCGGCCCCAGGGTCCCGCCAGGCCGAGCATCTCCCGCAGGATCGCGCCGAGCAGCAGGGGCGAGCCGACCTCGGCACCGAGGCTCAGCGCGTGGCTCACGTCCTTGTGCGCCATGCGCAGCGGAAAGTCGGGGGTCACGTCTCCCGCGAGCACCTTCTTGGGATAGTTCACGATGAGCTGGCCGCGCCCGGCGGTGGTGCTGCTCAGCACCTTTACCGTGACGTCGCGATCGAGCCCGGCCTTCTTCGCCAGGGTCAGCGCTTCGGCCGTGAGCAGCGTGCCGACCGCGGACATGTAATTGTTCACCAGCTTGAGCTTGATGCCGTGCCCCTGCGGGCCGGCATGGACGATCGTGTTCCCGAGGCGCTCGAAGATCGGGCGCGCCTCGGCCAGGTCGCTCTCGGCGCCGCCCACGATGACGAGCAGCGTTCCGGCGGCGGCGTCGGCCGGCGTGCGCCCGACGGGCGCGTCCAGCATGCGGAACCCTTGCGCATTCAGATCGCGGGCGAGCGCGAGGCTGGCCGAGGCCGCGATCGTGCTCATGTCGATCACCAGGCGGCCCTTGGCGAGCGCCTGGCAGGCACCCGCGGCGCCGAGGAGCGCCTCGCGCACGTGCGACGAATCGGGGAGCATCGTGATCACCGCGTCCGCACCCGTGGCGGCGTCCTGCGGCGAGCCGGCGACCCTGCAGCGCAGCCCGGCGAACGGCTCGAGCGCGCGCGCGGAGACGTCGAACACTGCTAGCTCGTGCCCGGCCGCGATCAGGTTGCGGGCCATCGGGCCGCCCATGGTGCCCAGGCCCAGAAAGGCGATCTTCATGCTGGCTCCGGTTCCGACGCCCCTATGCCGGCGCAGTTTCTCATTTTTCCGCTGCGGCGTGCTGTTCGCGCAGCTGCCTCCAGATGTGCGTGCGCAGACGCACGAACGACTCCTGGTCCATCACGTCCTCGATGCGCTCGCAGCCGTCCCAGCCTTCGCGGCGCCGAACCGGCGCCACGTCGACGACCTCCCTGATGTGCCCCGGTCGCCGAGTCATGACCACCACGCGGTCGGCGAGATAGATGGCTTCCTCCACCGAGTGGGTGATGAACAGCACAGTGCGGGGATTGATCCGCGAAAGCCGCACCAGCTCCTCCTGCATCACGACGCGGGTCTGCGCGTCGAGGGCGCCGAAGGGCTCGTCCATCAGCAGGACCTCCGGATCGAGCGCGTAGCTGCGGGCGATCGCGACGCGCTGCTGCATGCCGCCGGAGAGCTGATGCGGATACGCCTGCTCGTATCCCTGCAGGCCCATCAGCGCAACGTAGTGCGCGACGCTATGCCGGCGCGTTTCCTCCGGCGCGCCCCGGCATTGCAGGCCGAAGGCGATGTTCTGGGCGACCGTCTTCCACGGGAATAGCGCGAACTGCTGAAACACCACCGCGCGGTCGGGACCCGGACCCTCGATCCGCCTGCCGCCGACGCTCACGGTGCCTTGCGTGGGGAAATCCAGGCCCGCCGCCATGCGCAGCAGAGTCGTCTTGCCGCATCCCGAAGGCCCGACGATCGCCACGAATTCCTTTTCCTTCACACCGAAGCTGACGCCGTCCACGGCAACCACGCTCTGTCCGTTGCGTACGAAGTTGCGCGCGACTTTTTCGAACGAAATGGCGCTCACGTTGCTCATTCTCCCCAAGGGCTGTGCGCTGCGCGTCCGCATGCCGGGAGCGGCGCGATGTCGCGCGCCGGCGGCGGTCGCCTTCGGCCGCCGCCGCCCGCGCCTTCGGTGCGGCACTCAGTCGGCGCCGTTCTCCGCGAAGTGCTTCAGTTTCGGGTCGTGCTCGATCATCAACAGGTATTTGTCAGTGACGTAGGTCTTCGCGTCGGGCACCTTGTTGATGACTCCGACGGACTTCATGAACTGCGCTACCGCATCCGACCACTTGGCCGCCTCCGACCTGCCGGTTGCGCTGCCCTGGAAGATCTTCAGTTGCTCCTGCAGGGTGAACGCGGGCCGGTTGTGCAGTTCCGTGGGCAGGTACTTGTCGGCGACGTTTACTCCCACGGAGCGGAAAAAGGCGCCCAGCATCTTCACGGTCTCCTCGGGATGCGCCCTTTCCCAGGCTACCGCGCGCAGGTAGATCGCCAGGAATTTCGCCACCTCCTCGGGATGCTTCTTGGCGAATGCCGGCGTGACGAACACGTTGCTGGTGATCGGCAGTCCCATCTCTCCTCCGTCGCAGATCACCTTCGCCCCGATGGTCGAGTCCAGGATGTAGGTGTTGGGTGCCCAGACCTCGGAGACGTCATAGCGGCCGCTGCTCATGGCCGCGTTGATTTCCGGAGGCGAGAGGTTGACGAAGCGGTAATCGCCGGCCTTGAGACCGAACTTCTTCTCGAGACAGACCGCGGCACCCCACTCGCCGGTCGAGTTGGTCGTGACCGGAATCGTCTTGCCCTTCATGAGGGCTGGGTTGTGCACGTACTGCGCAGCCTTGTCCTTGGCTGCCATGATGGTGATGATGGCGGCTTCCTGGTCGGCGATCGCGATGGTCTGCAGACCGTAGCGGCTGGCGCCGAGCACCGCCGGGAGGTCGCCCGCCCCGCCGACGTCCCACGAGCCGGAGGCGCCGGCCGCGACTTGCGGCGCACCCGAGGCGAACATGGCCATGGTCGGCTGCAGCCCGAGCTGCTGCCACCAGCCCTTCTGCGTCGCGATGTACCACTCCAGCGCCCAGCGCTGCGGCTGCTGGCTTACCCGGATCGGGAACAGGGCGGTGTCCGCCGCGCCCGCGGCCGGCGCTACCGCTGCGCCCGCAAACGCGACGAAAAGTGCCGCCGCGAGCAACCTTACCATTTGCGTTCTCATTGCATCTCCTCCTCTAGGTGATGTGGGGCGGACCCCGCCCCGGTGGACCTGCTCTAGTGGCCCCAATCGCGTCTGATCCAGTCCTCGATAGCGCGCATCGAGTAGTCGATGAGCGCGCCGATCACGCCTATGGTCACCATTCCGGCGATCACGACGGTGGGCGCGAGATTGCTCTCTCCCTGCACGATCATGTAGCCCAGCCCGGTCGAGCCGACGATGAGCTCGGCCCCGATCAATGACTGCCAGCCGAAGCCGGCGCTGACGCGCAACCCCGCCACGATGTGCGGCAGCGCGGCCGGCAGCATGACTCGGCTCATCATGGTCCACCCCCTCGCGCCGAGGGTTTGCGCCGCCTCGATCAGAGTCCGGTCGATTGACTTGACGCCCCGGTAGGCGTTGAGCACGCAGGGCGAGAACGCCCCGGCGAAGATGACCAGGGTGGGAGCCATGAAGCCGGTGCCGAACCACAGGATCGAGAACGGCACCCAGGCGATCGGCGGAATGAAGCGCAGTGCCTCGAACAGCGGCGAAATCACCCACTCGACGCTCCGCAGTCGGCCCATCAGCAGCCCGAGGGGCACGCCGAGGACTACCGCCAGCACGTAGCTGATGCCGAATTTGTGCAGGCTGGCGAGCAGATGCGCCTGGAGCAGGGAGCCGGAGTAGGGTTCATGCGTTAGGTCAACGATTTTCGCCAGCACGGCGAGCGGACTGGGAAGGAAGGTTTCGGGCACCAGCCGAAGGGACGTCACGGCCACCCAGGCACCGATGAACGTGGCGAGGCCCAGTGTCGAGGCGACGTACTGCGCCACGGCCGTGACGGGTCGCGCGGCCCCGTGCAGCGGGCGGGCGCTCAGGTTCGCCATGGAATTGCCCATCGCTCGATCCGCGCCAGGCCCAGGCTCAGCGCCACGCCGAGGATCGCTACGCAGGCCATGGCCACGAAGATCATGCCGGGGTTGAGGTCGCGGGTCGCGATGATCATGATGTGGCCGAGCCCGGCGAAGGAGCCGACCAACTCGGCGGCGACCAGCACCATCCAGCATGCCTGCAGTGAGATGCGCAGCCCGGTGAAGATCGTCGGCAGAGCTCCGGGGATGACGACCTGGGACAGGACCCGGCGCGTGGAGGCGCCGTGCACTCTGGCCGCCGCGATCAGCACGGGGTCGATGTTGCGCACGCCCGTATAGCTGTTGATCGCCGCGGGCGAGAATGCAGCCAGCCAGATGACGAAGATCTTCGCGGTCGTCCCCAGGCCGAACCACAGGATCGTCAGCGGGATCCACGCGATCGGGGCGATCGGCCTGATGATCTGGAACACCGGGTTGAGGTAGGCCTCGGCCAGGCGGCTCCAGCCCATCAGGATCCCGAGGGGAACCCCGCTGAGCGCGGCCGCAAGGAACCCCAGCAGCACCAGCTCGAGGCTATCCAGTACGTGGCGCGAAAGTGTGGCGCCCGCGTAGCCCGGCCCGATCAGCTGTACAACGCAGTCGTAGGTATCACCGGGCGAGGGGAATTGTATCGATGTGATCAGACCGAGCGGCCCGGTGAAGAGGTACCACGAGGCCAGCAGCGCCGCGATGCAACTCGCCGCGATGATCCAGCGCCGAGCCGAGGCGCCGCGGCGGGCACGCGTGCCCGTTGTCGGCTGCCTATGCGGGTATGCCGCCATAGGGTGCCCAGCCGCTTGCCGCCATTACCCCGCCGTCGCATGGCAGAGTTACTCCAGTGACGCCGCTCGCTGCGGGCGACAGCAGGAAGAAGATTGCCTCGGCGATCTCCTCCGGCCTCAGGAGCCGGCCTAGGGGCGTCGCCCGGATGATCGGCGTGAGGTCGCGCCGCCCGCGGCGCTCCTTCGGTCGAAGAAACGGCGTATCGGTCCATCCAGGCGCCACGGCATTGACGCGTACGCCGCGCTTCGCCCACTGTACTGCCAGGCTCTGGGTGAGATTGACCACCGCGGCTTTGGCTGGCCCGTAGCCGAGCACCGGCCCGGGCCTGAAGGATAGGACCGATGCGAGGTTGACGATTGCTCCGCCGCCGCGGCGCGCCATCGCCGCGCCGATTTCGCGGCAGGCGACGTAGGTGCTTTTCAGGTGCGAAGCGACGATCCTTTCCCAGTCCGCCACCGGGTAGTCCTCGATCGGCTTCGGCAGCTGGGGGATCCCGGCGCAGTTGACCAGGCCGCGAATGCTAGGCAGGCGGGCCGCCAGCTTGCGGTGCGCTGCGCTGACCTGCCGTTCGTCCATGGCATCGGCCTTCACCGCCACGGCGGCGGTGCCGAGCTCCGAGGCGAGCGCTTCGGCCAGCGCTAGGTTGAGGTCCAGAATGCCGACGCAGCCGCCCGCGGCTACCACCTTGCGCGCTGTCGCTGCGCCGATGCCGCTTGCGCCGCCGCTGATCACGATACCGTAGCCGTCCCGCATGCGCGCTGCCATGGTGCTCCTCATGTGGCGAACAACTCGGCGATCTGGCCTAGGCCCGCCTTCTGCCGGTAGTTCATCTCGCCCGCGCCGGCAAATCGCCGCATACCGGCGAAGGAACCGCGCTTCGCCTTGATGTCGTCCATGCGCCGCGCCACGGGGCGCGCGTCCGCGGTCAGGCCGTCGATCGCTCTGCTGGTTATTTCGGACATGTCTCCGCCGGTCTGTGTCGGCTCGATCGCGAGGCGACCCTCAGCCCCTCACGGGCTCAATTGCTACACGAAATGCAAACGTTTGCACAGAAAACGCTATTAGACCGAGCCGTGCCTTGTCAAGCACATAGCGAAACGATAATTAACGCATTGTTTTGAAAGAATGAACAATCTGGTAATTCTGCCGACACAGCTGAGATCGGCGTTTGGTAAAATTCGTGGGCCATTTCCACAGATGATTGGTAAACGTTTGCCAGCCGCGCTGAAGGGAAGATCGGCCACCCTCAAGGACGTTGCACGCAACGCTGGGGTATCGATCGCCACGGTGTCGAGAGCCCTGCACAATCCCGGGCGGGTGAGCGCGGAGACCATCGCGCACATTCGCGCCACTGCCGACGCGCTGAAGTACGTCCCAGACCGCGCCGCGCGCGCGCTGGTCTCCAAGCAGTTCGGCACCATCGGCGCGATCGTGCCGACGATCGACAACGCCATGTTCGCGAAGGCGCTGCACGCGCTGCAGAGCCGCCTCAACGCGCACGGCTATACGCTGCTGCTCGCCAGCACCGACTATCGCTCCGCGCGCGAGTCCTCCGAGCTGCAGTCGCTCGTCGAGCGCGGCGTCGACGGCATCGTGCTCGTAGGCGCCGAGCACGATTCCGCGGTCGCGCGCCTGATCGAGGCGAAGGCGATCCCCTTCGTCAACACCTGGATCTACGACAGCGGCCGCTCGGCACCGTGCATCGGGTTCGACAATCGCCTGGCGATGATGCGGCTGACGAACTATCTGTTCGATCTCGGCCACCGGCGCTTCGCCATGATCGCGGGGATCACGCGCGGCAACGACCGCGCGGCGCAACGCGTTGCCGGCCTGGTCGACGCGCTCGCGGCGCGCGGCATCGAGCTGCCGCCGGGGCAGATCGTCGAGCGGCCCTATACCATCGCCGACGGGCGCAGCGCGCTGCGCATGCTGCTGGCGCAGCGCGAGCCGCCCACCGCGGTGGTCTGCGGAAACGACATCCTGGCGCTCGGCGCGGTCCACGAATGCATCGCCCAAGGGGTGAGCGTGCCGCAGTCGCTGTCGATCGCGGGGTTCGACGACGTCGAGCTTTCCTCGCACGTCGTGCCCTCCTTGACTACCATGCGGGTGCCCGCGGCGGAGATCGGCCTGTGCGCCGCGGACTATCTCGTGGCGCGCCTCGCGGGAACGCCGACGCCCGATCACGTCAGGCTCGAAGCCGAGCTGGTCGTGCGCAACTCCACGGCTCCGCCGCCCGCCGCGTGATGCGCGGCGGCGGGGATTCGGTCATTGCCAACGAAGACGAGGATTTCGACCTTATGAGCGTTCAGGGATTGGGAAGCCAGAAACTGCTGGAGTTGTACGGCCGGATGTTCCGCATCCGGACGGTCGAGGAGCGGCTGGCGCAGGTGCAGGCGGCCGGCGAGCTGCCTGGGCCGGTCCACCTCTACATCGGCCAGGAGGCGGTGGCGGTCGGCGTGTGCGCGCACCTGTCGGACGAGGACTGGATCACCAGCACGCACCGCGGCCACGGCCACTTCCTCGCCAAGAGCGACGAGATCGGAAAGCTCGTCGCCGAGGTCTACGGCCGGGCGACCGGGGTGTGCGGGGGCAAGGGCGGGTCGATGCACGTTGCCGACGTCTCCAAGGGAATCCTCGGCGCGAACGGCATCGTCGGGGGCGGCATCGCGCTCGCCACCGGCGCGGCCCTGTCGGCGCAGACGCGCGGCACGCGCAACGTCGCCGTGGTTTTCTTCGGCGACGGCGCGGCGAACCAGGGCGTGTTGCTCGAATCCCTCAACGTCGCGGCGCTGTGGAAGCTGCCGCTCGTCCTGGTGTGCGAGAACAACGGCTTTTCGGAGTTCTCGCCGACCGCGACGGTGACCGCGGGAGAGATCTGGAACCGCGCCACGCCGTTCGGGGTACCGGGCAAGCCGGTCGATGGCAACGACGTGCGGGAAGTCTGGTCCGCGGCGGGCGAGGCGATCGAGCGCGCGCGCAGCGGTGGCGGCCCGACCCTGTTGGAGATGCGCACCTATCGCCTGCGCGGCCACGTCGAGGCGGAGAAGTCCTTCCTCTCGAAGAGCTATCGCACCGACGAGGAGGTCGAGCAGCGGCGCGAGCGCGAGCCGCTGCGCGTGGCGCTCGCCGAGCTGCGCGGCGCGGGGATCGCGCCCGAGGCGATCGCCGCGGTCGAGGAGAAGGAGCGGGTCGAGGTCCAGGCGGCCTTCGAGTATGCGGCCGCATCGCCGTGGCCGCAGCCCGAAGTTGCGTTCCAACACATGTTTGCGTGAGGCGGCCGATGGCGAAAAAGCGGATGGTGCAGGCGATCAACGAGGCGATCGGCGAGGAGATGGAGCGCGACGCTTCGATCATCGTCATGGGCGAGGACGTGCACATCAGCCCGGTGGGCGACACGCGCGGGCTGATCGAGCGGTTCGGGCCGGCGCGGGTGCGCAATACGCCGATTTCCGAGTCGGTCATGAGCGGCATGGCGGTGGGCGCCGCGGCGACCGGGCTGCGGGTGATCTGCCACCTGTTCTACGGCAACTTCATCTACACCGGCTTCGACGCGATCGCGAACCAGGCGGCGAAGCTGCGCTACATGCTCGGCGGGCAGGTCAAGCTGCCGATTCTCTACATGGCGATGATCGGCGGCGGGCGCTCGGTCGCGGCGCAGCACTCGGACAGCATGCATCCGATCCTGATGAACCTGGGCGGCATCAAGATCATCATGCCCGCTTCCCCGGGGGACGCGAAAGGCCTGGTCAAGGCGGCGCTGCGCGACGACAACCCGATTTTTCTCCTGCAGGCGGCGGGTCGCGGCGGAGAGGCCGGCGAAGTGCCCGACGGGGATTACACGATTCCGCTCGGCAAGGCGGACGAGAAGCGCACCGGCAACGACGTCACCATCGTGGCGATCGGCAGCATGGTGAAGCCCGCGCTCAAGGCCTGCGACGAGCTGGCGAAGCAGGGCATCTCGGCGAGCCTGATCGACCCCCGCACGGTGGTGCCGATGGACTACGACACGATCCTCGCCTCCGTGGGCCGCACCGGCCGGCTGGTCGTCGTCGACGAGGCGCGCAAGTCGTGCAGCGCGGCGAGCGAGATCGCTGCGACCGTCGCCGAGCGCGGCTTTCACCTGCTCAAGGCACCCATCAAGCGCGTCGCGGTCGAGGACGTGGCGATCCCGTATTCCCCCGTGCTCGAAAAGGCGGTGCTGCCCGATCATCAGAGGATCGTCGGCGCCGTTCTCGAGATCGCCAGTGCCGAAGGAGCGCGCCGCCATGGTTGAGCTGAAGCTGGGCAGGATCGGAATGAACATGGAAGAGGCCACGCTCAAGGTCTGGCACAAGGCGCCCGGCGAACGCTTCAAGCAGGGCGAGCCGCTCTACGACATCGAGACCGAGAAGGTCGCTACCGAGATTCCGGCGCCCTTCGACGGCAAGCTCGTCGAGATCGTCGCCAACGTCGAGGACAGCGTCGAAGTCGGCGGGGTCGTGTGCCGCGTCGAGCAGGACGGGCCGGCGGCCTGAGCCGGTTCGACCTCGCCATGAACGGGCTCGACCGGGACGTCGCGCGGATCCTGGAGGGGATGCGGCGCAACAACACGCCGCTTCTGTCCAGCCAGCCGATCGAGGCCGCGCGCAGGAATTACGACAAGGGAATGCGCCTGCTCGATCTCGCGCCCGACGCGTCGGTCGCCGCGCGCGACGAGCAGCTGGGCCCCGGGGCGGGCGGGCTACGCGTGCGCGAGTACACGCCGGCGCAACGCGCTCCCGGCGCGGCGGGCGGGCTGCTGTGGCTGCACGGCGGCGGCTACTGCGTGGGCAGCATCGAGACGAGCGACATCGTGTGCCGGATGTTCGCGGCGAGCTCCGGCTGCAGCGTCTTTTCGGCGGGGTACCGGCTCGCCCCGGAACATCCGTTCCCGGCCGCGGTCGACGACGCGCTGCACGCCTACCGCTGGGCCCTCGCGCGGCTGAGCGAGCAGTCGGCGCGGCCGGCGCGGCTCGCGGTTGCCGGCGACAGCGCCGGCGGCACGCTCGCCGCCGTCGTGTCGCTGCTCGCGCGCGAGGCCGATCTGCCGCCGCCGGCGGCGCAGATCCTGGTCTATCCGAGCGCCATTGGGCGCAGGCCGAGCGCATCGAAGCAGCGCTTCGCCGAGGGCCACTTCCTGACCCTGAACGACGTCGACTGGTTCTACCGCAACTACACGCAGGGGCGGGACCTCGACGACGATCCCCGCTTTGCTCCCATCGCGGCGCGCAGCCTGCGCGCGCAGCCGGGCTCCCTGATCATCACGGCGGAGTGCGACCCGCTCGCCGATGACGCCCTGGCCTACGCCGAAGCGCTGGCGGGCGCCGGCAACGAGGTCCGCCACGAGGTCTTCCCCGGCATGATCCACGGCTTCTTCAACATGGCCGGAGTGGTTCCGGGCGCGCTTGAGGCGCACGCCATGGCGAGGCGATTCCTGGACGCGGCCTTCGCGGATTAGGCCGCCGCGGCCTAGCGGGCGCCGGGCACGAGGTCCGTCGGCGTCGCCGCGTGCCAGTCCGCGGACGACTCCGAGATGTAGAGCCGGTAGTCGGTCGGCGGTACGAACATCTGCTGGTAGGAGACCGGGCGAGTGCGCCCCGCGCTCGCGGCGATCTCGACGATCATGCCGAGCGTGCGCCGGTGCAGGCCGATGGCGCGGCACGCGATTTCCGGCAGCATCGCGCAACGCACCGTGTGCGCGATGTTGCTGACCGGCAACCGATAGGCATCCTGGATGAGGTGCACGAAGTTGACGCCGTCCAGCTCCCGGGCGGGGGCTGCGGCGATGACCGGGTAGACCTCGGGATCGAGGTACACGTGGTTGAACGCGACCAGCTCGCTGTTGACGCGGATCTGCCGGTCGATGCGCAGCAGCCGCTTTCCGGGCTTGCCCTGCGTCAGCCAGCTGAACCACGGACCGGTCTCGACCACCTGCCGCCGGCCGATCACCTTGGTGAACATCGGCAGGAACCCGCTGCCGTCCTCGGCCAGGAAGCGAAACAGCCAAGGGCCGCCGATGCGCTGGTGACCGGGTGCGACGAAGCTCCCGCTGCGCTGCTTGCGGGTGACGAAACCCTCCGCAACCAGGGTCTGGATCGCCCGCTGCACGGTGCCGAGGCTGTAAGGCGTCATCGCAGTCAGCTCGAGCTCGGTGGGCAGCCGGTCGCCGCCCTTCCAGTAGCCGTCCTCGATTGCCGCGATGATGGCTTCGCGCAGGATCCTGTACTTCGGTCCGCCGAGCGCGGCACGCGGCCGGTATTTCGCGAAGAATCTTTCGCGCCGGCGTTCCTGCGGGACGGGGGTCATGTCGGAATGTCGGCCTTTGCCGTGTTGACGGATAGCATACCGCTTCCTTGCGCCGCGGGCCGCGCGCGTTGACACCAAAACTATATAGTAGTAACGTGGATTTACTATAAAGCAAGGCCGCCGCCACCGCCGGGAACCCGCGACGGCGCGCGCCGAGCGCGCCGCAACACCAAGAGAGCAGGAGGAGCGATGAAGCGACAGCGCCATCCCGATGCGCCGCCCGCGTGCGCGCGTCGCACGCCCTTGCAATTGCGAGCCGGGAAGCGATCCTGATGTCCGGACACGCGCCGAATCTGACCAGCGTGCGCGCCGACCCGCAGGAGCCGGCACAGGCGCGCGCGCCCGGGCGGGCAGGCGCGCGCTCCCGCTGGTGGACCGTGCTGTGGAACTGCGTGTCGCTCGCCGTCGCGCTGCTCGTCTGGCAGATCGGCGCCGCCGAGTACCACTCGCCGTACTTGCCGGGGCCGGGGGCGATCTACGAGGCGTTCATCGATCTGGCGCGCAACGGCGACGTCCTGGGCAACAGCCTGTGGACCCACATCTGGGCGAGCGTGTACCGCCTGCTGGTCGGCTTCGGCCTCGGCGTGGTATTCGGGGTGCCGCTCGGGCTGCTGATGGGGCTGTACAACGCCGTCTACCGGAACATCCGCGCCGTGATCGAGCCCTTCCGGTTCATTCCGCCGATCGCGTGGATCCCCCTGGCGATCATCCTGTTCACCGGCCTGACGCGCTACGCGTTCCTGATCTTCCTCGGCGCCTTCTTTCCGATCTTCACCGCGACCTTGATCGGCGTCGCGCGCGTCGAGCCGATCCACCGCAAGGTGGCGATGGTCTATGGCGCCGGCAAGGCCTACGTGCTCGCGCGCATCGTCGTCCCGACCGTGCTGCCGGACATTCTCGGGGGCATGCGCGTCGGCCTGGGGACGGCGTGGATGACGATCGTCGCCGCCGAGCTCACCGGCGGCACGCCGATCGGCCTCGGTCGCATGATGGTGAACTACTCGGAGCTGCTGCGCATTCCCGAGGTGGTCGTCGCCATGGTATTGATCGGACTGATCGGGTTCGCCTTTAACGAGATCCTGCTGCTGCTGGAGAAGTACCTGTTCCGGTGGCGCTGGCAGGTCACGCTCTAGGGCGCGCGTCATGACCGCCACGCTTCCAAGGCCGCGAGACACATCGATGAGCGAGCGCAACGTGAAGGTGGACGTGGACATCTCGCACAGCTTCGGCGCGCTGTGCGTGCACGACGCGCTGCAGTTCGCGGTGCGCGAGAACGAGTTCTTGTGCCTGTGCGGGCCGAGCGGCTGCGGCAAGACCACGCTGCTCGACATCCTGGCAGGCGTGCTCAAGCCCACGCGGGGGCGCGTCCTGGTCCACGGGAAGGCCGTGAACCCGAAGCGGCAGAACATCTCGTTCGTGTTCCAAGAGCCTTCCACCCTGCCGTGGCTCACGGTCCGCGACAACGTCGCGGTGGGGCTGCGCATCAAGAAGCGCCCGGATAGCGAAGTCAGGCGCGTGGTCGACGACATCCTCGGAGTCGTCAACCTGCGCGGCTACGAGGACTACTACCCGCACCAGATCTCCGGCGGCATGAAGCAGCGCGTGGCGATCGCACGCGCATTCGCCACGGACGCAGACGTGATCCTGATGGACGAGCCCTTCGTCAGCCTTGACCAGCCGACGCGCGAGCGGATGCAGGCGGAGGTGCTGAGCATCTGGGGGCGCAAGAAGGGCACCATCATCTTCGTGACACACAACCTCGAGGAGGCGGTGTTCCTCGGGGATCGGGCCATCGTGCTGTCGGCCAAGCCGGCGCGGATCCTGGCCGACGTGCCGATCACGCTGCCGCGGCCGCGCAACACGCTGAGCCCGGAGTTCATGCGGCTGCGCGCGCAGTTCGCCAGCCTGATGAATTCGGCGGTGCCGTCGCGCGCCGGTTGATGGGCGCACGAGGCATGCAGAAGTGCGCGCCGCGCCAGCGCGACGCGCTTGGTCGAAGTAGTGATAACTCGGAGGAGGGTTGAAAATGCAAATCACTGATCGTGTCTCGCGCCCCGGGCGGCGGCTGTTCGCCGGCCTGGCCGGCGCCGTATTCGCACTCGGCCTCGCACTCGGCTTCTCGCCGGCGGCGCTGGCGCAGGGCGGCAAGACGCTCACCACGGTGCGCCTGGGCGACGAGATCGGCTCGGAGGCCGACTACGCCAACATCTGGGTGGCCGACGCACTGGGCTACTACGCCGACGAGGGCATCAAGATCGACCGTCGCACCTTCAACAACGGCCCGGAAGGACTGCTGCATTTCGCCAACGGGGAGATCGACATGATCGCCGCCGGGCTGGCGCCGTTCATGGAGATGGCCGCGCGCGGGCAGGACTTCAAGATGCTGATGTCGGTCACCAAGTACAACGCGCCGCTTGTCGGCGCGAAGAAGTACCACTCGTACAAGGACCTCAACGGGCAGAAGGTCGGCAGCCCCGGCCTGGGCACGGTGCAGGACGCGGTCCTGACCTACGTCGAGAACACCCAGCACATCAAGTTCCAGCGGGTGTTCGCCAAGGTGTCGGACTTCGCGATCATGGCGCAGAAGGGCGAGATCGCGGCGTTCATCTCGTGGGAGCCCGCCGCCGCGACGGCGATCCACCAGAATCCGGCGCTGCACTACGTGGCCCAGCTTCCGCCGATCAAGAACGCGGAAAGCCTCGAGGTCATCGTATCGCCGGCCTTCGTGAAGGAACATCCCCAGGCGGTCGAGGGGTTCGTGCGCGCGACGCTGCGCGGCATGCAGTACATCAAGACCCACTCGGCGCACAAGGTGGCCGAAATCGTCGCCAAGAAGATGAACAATCCGAAGGGCGTGCCGATCGTCCTGGACGCCATGAAATCGATCACGGTGACGGACCCGCGCGTGGACATGCCCTCGACCCGGATCATCCTCAAGGCGGTCATCGACGCCAAGAAGATCCCGGCGTCCTTCGGCCAGGACATCGACGGCTGGGTGAACAAGTACCTCGAGTACAGCTATCTCGACAAGGCGGAAAAGAGCGTCCACTGGCAATGAGCGGTGGACCGGTTTCAGGCGGGCAGGCGCGCGCGGGCGTGACCGCGGCGCACCCGGAGGCGGCACGGGCGGGGCGCACACTCCTCGAGCGCGGCGGCAACGCGGTGGACGCCGCAGTCGCGACGGCGTTTGCCCTGGCGGTGGTCGATGCCGCAAATTGCGGGGTCGGCGGCCACGGCGGCTGCATGGTGATCGCCGATCGCGGTGGGACGGCATGCGAGCAAGTGGACTTCAATACCGCGGCCCCCATCGAGTTCGATTTTGGCCGCCTGCGCAACGCCGGACGCTCGTGGGGGTTCGCGCACGGCGGTGCGTCGGTCTCGGTGCCCGCTGCCGCGCTCGGCCTGCTCGCCGCTCACCGGAAGTACGGCCGGCGCCCCTTGGCTGAGGTGATGGCTCCCTCCGTGGAGCTTGCCGCGCAGGGGATCCCGGTGAGCGCGGGGCTCGCGGCCGCACTGCGCTGGGCCGCGCGCAATCATCACGCACTGAACAGTGAGTTCCGCAGGATCTTCTTTTCAGGCGACACGCCCCTCGACGCGGGAGCGCCGCTGAGGCAACCCGACCTCGCGGCCACGCTTCGGCGGATTGCGGACGAGGGGGAGGCCGCCTTGCGGGCGGGGTCGCTCGTCGAGGCCATCGTGCGCAGCGTGAACGCGGAAGGGGGCGCGCTGTCGACGAAGGATTTCGGCGCCTACGCGCCTCAAACGGGCCCCGCCGACCGATCGACGTACCGGGACGCTGCGATTTTTGGCGTGGCGCGAGCATGGTCCGGCTTCGAGGTGCTGGCAAGCGCGTTGCGGGAGCTGGAGCATCAGCCGCTCGAGCGCGGGCGCTCCCCCGGATATGTCGAGCAGATTGCCTCGGCTCTCAGGGTCGGCTGGAACCGGCGCGCAGCACCCTTTCGAAAGTCTGCCCTGGCGGCCGCGCACACGACCCACTTGTGCGCGGTCGATGCCGAGGGCTGCCTGGTGTCGCTGACCTTCACCCACGGGCCGCTGTGGTTCGGCTCAGGTCTCGTCGCAGGCGGCACCGGCATCGTGCTCAACGCCGGGGCAAACCTGCTGGTCGAGGCCGAAGCCCGCGCGCCGGTGGCATTGCACAACATGTGTCCCGTCATCGTGCGGGACGCGAACGGCAGCCGGCACGCGATCGGATCGCCTGGCGGGACACGAATTCCCGCCATCGTACTGCAGGCGGTCACGGACCTTCTCGACCATGGAATCGACCTCGCCGAAGCCCTCGCGCTTCCCAGGGTGGCCGTCACACCGGATGGCCTGCTCGAAGCGGACCCTGAACTTGCAGGCGCGCTTCCGCAGGCGCGGGCGATCGAACTCCACGAGTACTACGGTCCAGCGTCAAGCCTCACCGTGACGCCAGACGGTCGAGTGACCTGCGGCCTCGATTCACGGTTCGAGCCGGCCTTTGCGGCCGCTGGGTGAGGGACTCCGGCGCTCATGGGGATAGGGCGGCGCCGTGGAAACGAGGAGGGTTCATGGGACTTAGCGAGAGCGACGTCGCCAGGATCCTGAAGCTCGTCGACGAGTCGCAGTTCGACGAGGTGCGCGTGGAGTTCGCGGACCTCAAGATCCACCTGCGGCGCAGCCCGGCCCGGCCCGCCGCGCCTGCGGAACCGCGTGAGGCCGAGATTCCCGCGGCCCCCGCGCAGGCGATCGAGCTTCCCGCAGCGCCGCTCGAGGCGAGCATCCCGGAAGGCTGCGCGGCGGTGCGCTCGCCGATGGTCGGAACCTTCTACCGGGCAGAGTCTCCGGGCGCGCCGCCGTTCGTGGAGATCGGCGACCGGGTGGGGCCGGAGGACACGGTCTGCCTGGTCGAGGTGATGAAGCTGTTCAACTCGGTGAAGTCGGGAACGAAGGGAACGGTGCGCGAAA
Organism: uncultured Pseudomonadota bacterium; assembly: GCA_963817785.1. Lineage (GTDB taxonomy): Bacteria > Pseudomonadota > Gammaproteobacteria > Burkholderiales > SG8-39 > JAKALD01. Next base: position 680,318 of record CAWFPL010000002.1, read on the forward strand.
TTCTCGCGGCAGACGGGGCGCTCGTGGAATATGGGCAACCGCTCGTCATCATCGATCCTTCGAGGTAGCGCCTTGGCGAGAACCCGCGGCGTGAAGCGCCCCGCGCCCGCGCGGGTGGAACGGCCCATGCCGGAACGGGGCCGCGAGGTCCGGATCATCGACACCACGCTGCGCGACGCGCACCAGTGCCTGTGGGCGACGCGAATGACGACGGCGCACATGCTTCCGGTAGCCGAACGCATGGACCGCAGCGGGTTTGCGCAGATCGATCTGGCCGGCGCGATCCAGTTCGACGTGTGCATTCGCTATCTGAAGGAGGATCCCTGGCAGCGGGTGCGGCTGATGCGCGAGCGCTGCCCGCGCACGCCGCTGCGCGCGCTGATCCGCAGCCGCAACATCATGAGCTTCGACATCGTGCCCGACGACATCGTCGAGCTGTGGGTCGAGCGCCTGGTGGCGAACGGCTTCGGCGTGGTGGGCGCGTTCGACGGCCTGAACGACGTGGACAACATGCTCGCCAGCATCCGCGTCGCAAAGCGGCTCGGGGCGCGAACCTTCGGCGCGCTCGCCTACTCGCTCAGCCCGGTGCACACCGACGAGCTGTACGTGCAGACGGCAAAGGCGCTGATCGAGCGCGGCCGGGTCGACGCCATCATGATCAAGGACGCGGGCGGGCTGCTCACCCCCGACCGGATCCGCACGATGGTGCCGGCGCTGCGCGCGGTGGTCGGCGACACGCCGCTCGAGCTGCACAGCCACTGCCTGACCGGGCTCGCGCCGCTCGTCTACCTGGAGGGCGTGGACCTCGGGGTGGACGAGATCCACACCTCGATCGCGCCGCTCGCCAACGGCGCCGCGCAGCCCGCCACGCAGTCGATGGCGCGCGCCCTGCGGCACCGCGGCTACCGCGTCGCGGTGGACGACGGCCTGATCGACGAGGTGGGCGAGCACTTCCGGGGGATCGCCGAGCGCGAGGGCAAGCCGATCGGGGCGCCGCTCGAGTACGACCCGTTCCACTACGAGCATCAGATTCCGGGGGGCATGCTGAGCAACTTCCGCTCGCAGCTCGAGCATGCCGGGATCCTGCACAAGTTCGACGAGCTGCTCGAGGAGTGCGCGCGGGTGAGGCGCGAGCTGGGCTGGCCGATCATGATCACGCCCTTTGCGCAGCTGGTCGGCACCCAGGCGGTGCTCAACGTGGTGCGCGGGCAGAGATACGAGATCGTTCCCGACGAGGTCAAGAAATACGCCCTCGGCTACTACGGAAGGCTGCTCGCGCGGATCGATCCCCAGGTGCTCGACCGCATCGTCGAGAACGGCTCCAGGCGCATTGGTCTCGAGCCCGCGCCGCCTGCCCCGGCCGTCGCCGAGCTGAGGCGCAAGTACCCGAACGCGAGCGACGACGAGCGGCTGCTGCGCTTCATGTTCGCGGGTCCCCAGGTGGATCAGATGATGGCGCACGACCCGGCCGCCGCCCCGGCTGCGGGGCGCAACCCGTTGGTGCATCTTCTGGAGGAGCTGGTGCGCCGGCCGAAGGTGAGCCGCATCTACGTCTCGAAGGGCGATCTGCAGCTCGAACTCGTGCGGGACGAGGCGCAATGAGCGGCGCTGCGCGCGCAACAACCGGGAGGCGCCACGCCGACTTCGCGCACCTGCTCAGGCCGAGGGGCATCGCCGTCGTCGGCGCCTCCGCGGACGCGGCGCGCATCGGCGGCCAGCCGATCCGCGCCCTGATCGAGTTCGGCTACGCCGGGCGCGTCTACCCCGTCAATCCGCGCTACCAGGAGATCCGGGGCCTGCCCTGCTACCCCGATCCGGCGTCGGTACCGCAGCCGTGCGACGTGGCCCTCATCGCCGTCGGCGCGAAGCTCGTCCCGCAGGCGCTGCGCGACTGCGGGCGCGCCGGGATCCCGTTCGCGATCGTGCTCAGCGCGGGATTCAAGGAAGTCGGCGAGAAGGGCCGCGCGCTGCAGGAGGAGCTCGAGGCCGCGATCCGCGAGAGCGGCGTGCGCGTCGTCGGACCGAACTGCCAGGGCCTGATGAGCCCCGCGCACGCGGTGTATTGCGGGTTCGGGGCCCCGTTTCAGTACGCACACGCGCAGCGCGGCAATGTGGCCCTCGTTACCCAGAGCGGCGGATTCGGCTACGCGGTCGTGAGCCTGGCGGAGGCGAGCGGCATCGGGTTCAGCTACGTGGTCTCGACCGGCAACGAGGCCGACGTCGACGCGGTTGCGCTGCTCGATTACCTGCTCGATCAGGACGACGTAGAGGCGCTCGCGGTCTACCTGGAGGGCGTGCGCGACGGGCGCGCGTTGCGCCGGCTCGGGCGGCGCGCCCTGGACAAGGGCAAGCCGGTGCTCGTCTGGAAAGTCGGCAATTCGCAGATCGGGCGGCGCGCCGCCGCCTCGCACACCGCGAACCTGACCGCGCCCTACGAGCTGTACAAGGAGGCCTTCCGCGAGGGAGGCTTCATCGAGGTGCGCGACGTCGACGATCTGGTCGATGCGGTGAAGGCGTTCAGGGCGGGACGCCTGCCCGTGGGCGACGGCGTCGGCGTGGTATCGGTGTCCGGGGGTGCCGGCGTGCTGCTCGCCGACCGCTGCGAGGAGCACGGCCTCAAGCTGCCGGCGCTCGGAGAGGACACGCAGCGCCGGCTCGCGCAGCTCCTTCCGGAGTTCGCCTCGGCGGCCAACCCGGCCGACGTGACCGCGCAGGTGTTTAACGATTTCCCGATGTTCGGCCGGGTGTGCGAGGCGGTTCTGGACGATCCCGGCATCGCGCAGCTCGTCGTGGTGAGCGCCTCGATGCAGGGCGTCGAGGCCGAGCGCCTCGCGCTCGAGCTGACAGCGCTGGCCGAACGCTCGCCCAAGCCCATCCTGATGGTCTCGAGCGCCGCGCGCGAGCGCGCGGCCAGGGCTTTCGAGGTCTTCGAGGCCGCGCGCATTCCGTGCTATCCGACGCCGGGGCGCGCCGCGCTCGGCGCTTCCGCCCTTTGGCAGTTCGCCTCGAAGCTCGCCAAAGGCGCTGCCCGCCCGGACGGCACGCGCGGTGTCGCTCGAAAGGCGCTGTCATTTCCCGCGGACCGCAAGACGCTTTCGGAGCACCAGTCGAAGCAGGTGCTCGAGGCTTACGGCATTCCGATCACGCGTGAGGTGCTGCTGGACTGGGCCGAGGTCGGCCGGATGCAGAGCGCGCCCCTCCCGTTTCCTCTGGTGGCGAAGCTCGAGTCGCCGGATCTGCCGCACAAGACCGAGGCCGGGGCGGTGCGCGTGGGCCTGAAGGATCTCGAAGAGCTCAAGCGCGCGGTGGCGCAAATGCGCGAGAACGCGGCGCGCTACCGGCCCGAGGCCCGCATCGAGGGTGTGCTCCTGCAGGAAATGGTGCGCGGCGTCGAGATCATTGCCGGGGGCCTGAACGATCCGTTCTTCGGGCCGGCCGTCGTGTTCGGCCTGGGCGGCGTGTTCGCCGAGGCGCTGCGCGACGTCAGCCTGCGCTTCGCTCCCTTCGGTCCCGAGATCGCCCGCGGGATGATCGGTGAAATCCGCGCCGCGCGGATCCTGCAGGGCTACCGGGGGCAGAAAGAGGCGGACATCGACGCGCTGGCGGACGTGCTCTCCAGGCTATCGCATCTGCTCGCGGATCACGGCGACGCCATCGCGGAAGTGGACATCAATCCGCTGTTCGTGCGTCCGCGCGGCGAGGGCGTCGTCGCCGCCGACGCGCTCATCGTGCTGTCGCGCTGAGCGAGGCGCCAGGCCTAGTCGCGCTTGCGCGCGCGCACCGTGCCGATCGCCTTGGCGACCAGGCTGCCGTCCTCGTTCCTCGCCTCGCCCTCGACGAAGATGGTCGAGCGGCCGTTTCTAAGTACGCGCGCCTCGGCCAGCAGGCGCTTGCCGGCGCCGGCGCCGACGAACGAGATGCTCAGGTCGATGGTCATCACCCCGATCGAATCGGGATGCAGGGTGCGCGCCGCGGTGCATAGCGCGACGTCGAGCAGCGTCATGATGACCCCGCCGTGCGCGCTGCCGAAGCTGTTGGTCATATGGGCTTCGAGCGGCAGCGACACGCGCGCCGTGCCTTCTCCCAGCTCTTCGGTTATGACGCCGAGATGCTCGAGAAACGGGATCTTCTTCTGGTAGTCCCGCGCGAACTCGGCGTGCTTGGTCGTCCCGCTCATCGCTAAATTATGATCGCGCCGCCATCCACCGCGATCGCCTGGCCGGTGATGTGGCGCGAGGCGTCGGAGGCGAGCAGCACCGCGACACCCTTCAAGTCCTCGTCCCCGCCCAGGCGCCTGGTCGGCGTGACCTCCATGACCAGCTTGCCCACCGTGTCGAGCGTTCCCTTGGTCATCTTCGAGGGGAAGAACCCGGGGCAGATCGCGTTCACCGTGATGCCGTGCTCTCCCCATTCGGCCGCGAACTGACGCGTCAGGCCCACCACGCCGTGCTTGGTCGCGTTGTAGGCGATGGTGCGCACCACGCGCGGGTCGCTCGCCAGCAGCCCCGCGACCGAGGCGACGTTGACGATGCGCCCGTACTTGTTCGGGATCATCGACTTCTTCGCTACCTGCTGGCTGACGAGGAAGGTGCCCGTCAGGTTGAGGTTGACCAGCTTGTCCCAGGCCTCGAGCGGGTGGTCCTCGGCCGGCGCGCCCCAGGTGGCGCCGGCGTTGTTCACCAGGATGTCGACCTTGCCGAAGTGCTTCAGGATCGAGTCCGCGACCGGCGGGATCTGCTCGCGCTTGCCCAGGTCGCAGACGTAAGCCGCGGCTTCGACGCCGAGCTTCTTCAGGTGCGCCACGGCCTCGTCGAGCTCGTCCTTCTTGCGCGCCGTGAGGGCCAGCCTGGCGCCCATTTCGCCCAGCGCCTCGGCCATCTGCAGCCCGAGGCCGCGCGAGCCGCCGGTGATGATCGCGACGCGTCCCGTGAGGTCGAAAAGCTTCTTCACGCTCATGCGCTTCTCCTTCGGAGGGGTGCCGGAATTCTAGCCGAATTGGTACCATCCGCCCCTTTTGCGCCCGGGCGCGAAGGAAGGGAAATCGCATGCAGCTCGTGTGCCTCGATCTCGAAGGCGTGCTGGTGCCCGAGATCTGGATCGAAGTGTCGCAGCGCACCGGCATCGCCGCGCTCGCGCGCACCACGCGCGACGAGCCCGACTACGACGTGCTGATGCGCTATCGGCTCGACCTGCTGGCGCGACACCGCCTGCGGCTGGCGGACATCCAGCAGGTAATCGCCGGCATGGCGCCGCTTGCCGGCGCGGCCGAATTTCTCGCTCTCCTGCGCCAGCGCTTCCAGGTGGTGATCCTGTCGGACACCTTCTACCAGTTTGCCGATCCGCTCATGCACCAGCTCGGCCGCCCGACGCTGTTTTGCCACCGGCTCGAGACCGATGGCGAGGGCTTCGTCAGCGCCTACCGCCTCAGGATGCCCGACCAGAAGCGCGCCGCGGTACAGGCCTTCCAGGGGCTTCGCTACAAGGTGATCGCCGCGGGAGACTCGTACAACGATACCGCGATGCTCGCGGCCGCCGATGCCGGGATCTTCTTCAGCCCGCCGCCGGCCATCGCGGCGCAGTTCCCGCAGTTCGGGGTGACGCGCAGCTATCCCGAGCTGGAGGCGGCGATCGGCGAGGCGGCGGCGCGGCTGGGCGCCTGAGAGGGCTGGCTCTCAGCCCTTCAGCTGCAGGCTCTTGTATTCGAGGAATTCCTCGAGCCCGTACACCCCGGCCTCGCGGCCGTGACCGGACTGCTTGAATCCGCCGAAGGGCGCGTTCATGTTGAACGCGCCGCCGTTCACGTCGACCTGCCCCGCGCGGATGCGGCGCGCCACCCTCTGCGCGCGCGCTTCGTCCTTGCCCCACACCGCGCCCGCCAGGCCGTAGGGGGTGTCGTTGGCGATGCGAATCGCCTCGTCCTCGTCCCTGTAGGTGATGATCGAGAGCACCGGGCCGAAGATCTCCTCCTGCTCGATCGTCGAGCCGGGCCTGACCTTGCCGAACACCGTCGGCCGCACGAAGTAGCCTCCCGGCACGTTCTCCGGGATGTCGGGCCCGCCCGCGACGAGCTCCGCGCCTTCCTCGATGCCCTTGCGGATGTAGGCGCGCACGCGCTCGAGCTGCGCCGCGGAGGCGAGCGGCCCGAGCTTGGTGGTCTCGGCGAGCGGGTCGCCCAGGGTGAAAGCGTTGGCGACCTCGGCAGCAATCTTCTTCGCCTCCTCGTACCTTGACTCCGGCACCAGCATGCGGGTGAGCGCGGTGCAGGTCTGGCCGGAGTTGAGGTAGCAGCCGTTGACGGTGCTCTTCACGGCGGCGGCGAGGTCGGCGTCGTCCAGGATCACCGAGGGCGACTTGCCGCCCAGCTCCAGCGCCACGCGCTTGACGCCTTGCGCGGCGAGCTCGGAGATGCGCTTGCCGGCGCGCGTCGAGCCGGTGAACGAGATCATGTCCACCATCGGGTGGCGCACCAGCGCCTCGCCCACGCTCTGGCCGAAGCCGGTAACGAGGTTGAACACGCCCTTCGGCAGGCCGGCGGCATCGATCACCTCGGCGAGCAGGAATGCGTTGAATGGCGCCACCTCGGAGGGCTTGAGCACCACCGTGCACCCGGCGGCGAGCGCCGGCGCGACTTTCAGCGCGATCTGGTGCAGGGGATAGTTCCACGGCGTGATGGCGACCACCACGCCGACCGGCTCCCTCGTCACCAGCGAGTTGCCGACGCGCTCCTCGAACTTGAAGTCCCTGACGAGCTTGGCGTAGTTGCCGAAGTTGGCGATCGGCAGTCCCGCCTGGATGCGGTTGGCGAGCTTGATCGGCATGCCGACTTCCTGTGCGATGAGCTTCGCGAGCTCCTCGACGCGCGCCTTCAGCCCGGCGGAAATCTTCTCGAGGAACCCGGCGCGCTGCTCGACCGGCGTGTGCGCCCAGCCCTCGAGCGCCGCGCGCGCCGCGTTTGCCGCGGCGTCGGCGTCCTTCTCGCCGCCGGCCGGGACCCAGCCCATCACCTCTCCGGTGCCCGCGTTGTGCACGTCGATCGCCTCCTTGCCGGAGGGCTCGACCCACTTGCCGCCGATGTAGAACTTGTCGCGCACGATCATTGGGACCCCCTTGTCTGCGAAGCGCATTTTAGCCGAGCGAGCGCGCTATACTCGTCAGCTCGAGCGGACAAGGAGATATATTGCATGGCGCAAGCCGCCCGCGCGGTGATCTGCCGCGAGCTGAACAAGCCGGTGGTCGTGGAGCGCATCACCGTGGACTCGCCCGAGCGCGGCGAGGTGATGGTCAAGCTCGCCGCCTGCGGCGTGTGTCACTCGGACCTTTCGGCCACCAACGGCACCATCGCGATGCAGCTGCCGCTGATCCTCGGCCACGAAGCGGCGGGCGAAGTGGTCGAGGTGGGCGAGGGCGTCACGGGCCTCGCGGTCGGCGACCACGTCGTCTCCTCGTTCATCTACATGTGCGGCAAGTGCCGCTTCTGCGCCATGGGACGCCCGGTGCTGTGCCTCGATCAGGGCAAGGCGCTCACCACGCTGCCTGACGGCACGCTGCGCACCCGCGACGCGCAGGGCAATCTGCTCAACGTTTTCTCCGGCTGCGGCGTGATGGCCGAATACGCGACGCTGTCGGTCGATAACGTGGTCAAGATCGATCGCGCGATCCCGCTCGACCGCGCGGCGCTGGTGGGCTGCGCCGTGACCACCGGCGTGGGGGCGGTGTTCAACACCGCGCGCGTCGTGCCGGGCTCGAGCGTCGTCGTGTTCGGCTGCGGCGGGGTCGGGCTGAACGTCATCCAGGGCGCGCGCATCGCCGGGGCCGGGCGCATCGTCGCGATCGATACGCTGCAGCCCAAGCTCGAGATGGCGCAGCAGTTCGGCGCGACGGATACGCTGCTCGCCAAGCCCGGGGAGGACCTGGTCAAGCCGATCAAGAAGCTGACCGGCGGCGGCGCGGACTACGCTTTCGAGTGCGTGGGCAGCGGCGAGCTCGCCGGGATCGCCTATCGCGCCATCGGGCGCGGCGGCCTCGCCGTCGTGGTCGGCGTCGCCAAGCCGGGCGACTCGACCTCGGTGCGCACCATGACGCTGCCGTTCGAGGAAAAGACGCTCACCGGGAGCTATTTCGGCTCCTGCGTGCCGCGCGTCGACTTCCCGCGCATGCTCGCGCTGTACATGGCGGGCCGGCTCAAGCTCGACGAGCTGATCACGCATCGCTACAAGGTCGACGAGGCGGCGCAGGCTCTCGCCGACCTCGAATCGGGCAAGAACGCGCGCGGCGTGATCGAGTTCTGAGGCGCGGCACCGGCGGCACGCATGAGACACCCTGTGTCAACCCTTGGTTGCGTTGAGCAGCGTTTGGGCTGCTCGATGTTGGGTAGGATCGTAGGGTTTGCGATCGATCCAGGCGCGCCAGAGGACGCGCAGCCAGGCTCGCGCGAGGATGCGCACGGCGTGGGGATGATCGCAGCCGCGGGCGTGGGCTTGGGCGTACAGATGTGCGGCCCAGGCGTTGGCGTGGCGCGAGTTATCGGCCAGACAGGTCAGGGCAGCGCGCAGCCGGTGGTTGCAGGCCCAGCGGAAGGTGACGGCCTTGGATTTGCCCGATGGGTAGGTGACGGGGGCCACGCCGGCCTCGGCGGCCAGGTGCTCGTCGCTGGCGAAGCGCTCGCGCACGCTGCCCAGCTCGGCGAGGAGCTGCGCTGCGCACAGGCGCCCGGCGCGCGGGAAGCTCATGAGCAGGCGCCCGTCCTCGAGCGAGGCGACGTGGTGCTCGATGCGGCTGGTAAGCAGGCGGATTTGTTCGACGAGGCGCTCGAGCGTGCGCGCGAGGCTGCGGGCGAGCTCGCCCTTGGCTTCGATCTCGAGCTCGGCGCAGGCGGCGCTGGGGGCGTGGTGCAGCCGCTCGAGCAGCTCTGCGGGGCTGCGCCGGCCGCTGTAGGCGTGCTGGGCGCAGAAGGCGGCGATGCGCTTGGGGCCCCAGGCGCGCGGCGGCTTCGGGCGTGGAGTAGCGCTCGACGAAGGCGAGCGCGATGGGCGAATCCACCTCGGCGAAGATCTCGGCGGCGCCCGGCCAGAACGACTCGAGCAGGCTGCGCAGCTGGTTGGCGAGGGCCACGCGCGTGGCCACCAGGTCGTCGCGCCCGCGCACGAGGGCGCGCAGCGCGCGCACTTCGTCGCTCTGGGCGGCCAGGGGCTTGAAGCGATGGCCATCGGTGCGCAGCAAATCGGCGAGCAGATAGGCGTCGCTGGCGTCGCTCTTGGCCCCGTGGCTGCGGTAGCGCGGGCGCGTGGTCTTGACGGCGTTGGGGTGAATGGGCACGACGGTGAAGCCGGCTTCGAGCAGCGTGTCGACCACCAGGCCCGAGGGCCGCTCGATGGCCACCGGGGGACAGCCGTGGTGCTTCAAGCGGCGCTTGAGCTCGATCAAGCCGGCCGCGTCATGCGTGACCTCGAAGTGCTCGAGTGCGGTGCCGCGTTCGTCGAGGACGCACACCGCATGGGTTCGGCTGGCCCAGTCCAGCCCGGCATAGCAAGTGCTCATGGACAGACTCCTACAAATTGCGCTAAGACTCGCCGTGCCGGAAGCCCACGCGGGACGCTCACTGATCGGCGCTCTTGGCTGCACACCATGGCGCTACACCCTGTAGCCCGTCTGGGTCTTCCGGCTCCCCGAAGGCTGCGGGTCTCATGCGGGCCGTCGAGCGGCCAGCGCGCGTGGCAGTCGCTTCGGGGGCACGGAAGTCCGAACGAAACATCGGTGCGTGCGGCGCGCCACGTCAAGCCGTGCGCACACCCACGCGGGCGTGCTGAGCACGGGTTGTCCACCGCGTCGCTCGGTCGGTTCGTCGCAGGCGCCGACCGACCGACGCCGTGGGCAACCCTGCACCGTGGCATGCCAGCTCCCCTGATCCACCGAAAGGTAGTCCAGTGAGCCTATCGGATCCGGTCAAGGCGTCCCCGGCGGAGGCCGGCGCCGGCGTGGGGCGCATCCTGGTGGTGGACGACCAGCGCAACAACGTCGAGCTGATGGCCGGGCTGCTGCGCAGCCGCCATTACGAGGTCTGAACCGCGTATGACGGGGACCAGGCGCTCAAGCTGGTGCGCGAGGCGCGGCCCGACCTGGTGGTCTCCGACATCATGATGCCGGGGCTCGACGGCTACGAGCTGTGCCGCCGCTTGCGCAGCGACGCGGAGACCGCGCTGCTGCCGGTGGTGCTGGTGACCTCGCTCGACCCGCAGGCCGAGCGGCTCAAGGGCATCGAGGCGGGCGCCGACGATTTCCTGTCCAAGCCGGTCAACTGGACCGAGCTGTTCGCGCGCGTGAGGTCGCTGTTGCGCGTCAAGTCCCTGCAGGACGAGGTGCGCCGCCAGGCCGAGGCGCTGCGCGACTGGAACGCGAAGCTCGAGGAGCGCGTGACCGAGCAGGTGGGGGCGATCCAGCGCCTCGGCCGGCTGAAACGCTTCTTCTCTCCGCAGGTGGCCGACGCGATCGTGGCGGGCGGCGAGAACATGCTCGCGCCGCACCGGCGCGACATCACGGCGGTGTTCCTCGACCTGCGCGGCTTCACCGCTTTCACCGACCGCGCCGATCCGGAGGAGGTGCTCGAGCTGCTGCGCAGCTACCACGCGACGCTGGGCACCATCGTGAGCAGCTACGGCGGCACGCTGGAGCACTTCGCGGGGGACGGCGTGATGATCTTCTTCAACGATCCGTTCCCGGTCGACCGGCCGGCCAAGCGCGCGGTGCGCATGGCCGCCGGCCTGCAGCAGGCCTTCGTTCCGATCGCCGAGGCCTGGGCGAGGTTCGGCCACGAGGTGGGCCTGGGCATCGGTATCGCGCAGGGCGAGGCGACGCTCGGCGTGATCGGATTCGAGCAGCGCTGGGAGTACGCCGCGATCGGCAACGTGCCGAACCTGGCGGCGCGCCTGTGCGGCGAGGCGCGCGCCGGAGAGATCATCCTGGACGCCCGGACCGAGGCCGAGCTGGTCGGTCTCGCCGACAGCGAGCCGGTCGGCCCGCTGCGGCTGCGCGGCTTCCAGCAGCCGGTGCCGGCGTTCCGGCTGCTGGCGTTGCGCGCGCCAGGCTGAGGGCCGCGGGCGCGCCTCAGCGGCAGCCCAGGCGCCGTTCCTTCTCGCGCACCAGCGCGGTGACGACCTCGTTGTAGGGCGCGGCGAGGCCGTGCTCGCGCGCGACGCGCGGGATCGAGCCGTTGATGACGTCGATCTCGGATTTGCGCCCTGCCATCAGGTCGAGCAGCACCGAAGGCCGCGCGTTCGGAATCTTCGAGCCGAACTCGTGCACGTAAGCCACCGGGTCGTCGAAGCCGAGCTTCACGCCGCGGGCGTGCGCCGCGCGGTAGGCTTCGGTCGCGCAGCCGGCCGAGACCTGCGCGCAGTCCGGGTCGCTCATCACCTCGGCAATGGTGCGGTCGGTGACGCCGCAGGGACCCGAGTAGGCGCAGTTGCAGATCAGCTTCTCCCAGACCAGCTGGTCGATGTCGTCGAACAGCTTGACGCGGAAGCCCGCACTGCGCCACGCCTCGGCGACCTGCTCGAGGCGCCGCGTGACCGGGCCGCCGAGCTCGCCCAGGCGCACCAGCTCCCAGCCGTTGTGATGCGCGTGGCCCGGCCCCTTCATCGAGGCGCCGAAGCCGCCCACCACGCCGACCATCACGCGCTCCCTGCCGAGCACGCCGGCAGCCGTGTCGGGTCCGCCCAGGCCGTTCTGGATCGAGAGCACCACGGTGTCGGGCTTGAGCAGCGCCTTCGCCGCCTCGGCGGCCGCGGCGACGTGCATCGCCTTGGTGGCAACGATCACCAGGTCGCACGGGCCCGCGTCGCGCGCGTCGCCGGTGGCGTGCAGGCGCACCGTGCGGTCGCCCGAGGCGCCCTCGACGCGCAGTCCGCGCTCGCGCATCGCCTCGACGTGCTCGTGCCAGCGGTCGATCGCCCACACCTCGTGCCCCGCCGCCGCGAACAGCGCCGCGTACACCGACCCCATCGCCCCGGTCCCGACGATCGCGATCTTCATGACAGTCGAATAAGCTCGGACAAGGGGGGTGAGAGGGGTACGGAGAGAGGGGGCGCCACCCCTCTCTCCCTGTTCCGACTTGCCTTGGTTTGTTCGAAGTCGCTACGCGACTTCGAACAAACCCGCCGCCCCCATGCCGCCGCCGATGCACATCGTGACCACGACGTACTTGACGCCGCGGCGCTTGCCTTCGATCAGCGCGTGCCCGATCAGCCGCGAGCCGGTGACGCCGTAGGGATGCCCCACGGCGATCGCGCCGCCGTTGACGTTGAGCCGCTCGTTGGGGATACCGAGCTTGTCGCGGCAGTAGATCACCTGCACCGCGAAGGCTTCGTTCAGCTCCCACAAGCCGATGTCCCCGATCTTCTTGCCGGTCTGCGCGAGCAGCCTCGGGATCGCGAACACCGGGCCGATGCCCATCTCGTCGGGCTCGCAGCCGGCCACCGCGAAGCCGCGGAACACGCCCATGGGCTTCAGTCCCTTGCGCGCCGCCATCTTGTCGCTCATCACCACCTGGGCGGAGGCGCCGTCGGAGAACTGGCTGGCGTTGCCGGCGGCGATCACGCCGCCCTCGATCGCGGGCTTGATCTGCGACACGCCCTCGTAGGTGGTGTCGGGCCGGATGCCTTCGTCCTCGGACGCGGTCACGTCCTTGAGCGTCTCCTGCCCGGTGTGCTTGTCGACCACCTTCATCCTGGTGCTGAACGGCACGATTTCGTCCTTGAACTTGCCCTCGGCGCGCGCCTTGGCGGCCTTGAGCTGGCTCTCGACGCCGTAGCGGTCCTGCTGCTCGCGCGAGATCTTGTAGCGCTTGGCGACCATCTCGGCGGTCTGCAGCATGGGCCAGTAGACCTCGGGCTTGTTCTTGACCAGCCGCTCCTCCTGGATCATGTGCTTGTTGGCTTCGTTCTGCACGCAGGAAATCGACTCGACGCCGCCCGCGATCATGATCTCGGCCTCGCCCTGCATGATGCGCTGGCTGGCGAGGGCCACGGTCTGCAGGCCGGAGGAGCAGAAGCGGTTCACGGTCATGCCCGACACCGTGACCGGCAGCCCGGCGCGCAGCGCGATCTGGCGCGCGATGTTGGCGCCGGTCGCCCCCTCGGGATTGGCGCAGCCCATGATCACGTCGTAGACCTCGCCCGGCTCGAGCTTCACGCGCTCGAGCGCGTGCTTCACCGCGTGGCCGCCCATGGTGGCCCCGTGCGTCATGTTGAGCGCCCCGCGCCAGCTCTTGCACAGCGGGGTGCGCGCGGTCGATACGATCACTGCGTCGGTCATGGCCTCTCTCCTAGCCGTTAAAGCGTTTGCCTTCCCTGGCGAGCTTCACCAGCAGCGGCGCGGGCTTCCACTGCGCGCCCTGGTAGCCCTTCTGGAACTTCTCGATCGCCGCGAGCACGTTCGCCAAACCCACCGTGTCGGCGTAGAACATCGGTCCGCCGCGGTACGGCGGGTAGCCGTAGCCGGTGAGATACACCATGTCGATGTCGGAGGCGCGCAGCGCGATGCCTTCCTCCAGGATTCTCGCGCCTTCGTTGGCGAGCGCGTACATGCAGCGCTCGACGATCTCCGCGTCGGGAATCGAGCGCGGCGTGACGCCGATCTCCTTGCGGTAGGCGGCGAGGATCTTGTCGACCTCGGGGTCGGGGATCGGCTTGCGGTTGCCCGGCTCGTACCGGTAGAAGCCCTTGCCGGTCTTCTGCCCGAAGCGCTCCTGCTCGCAAATACGGTCGGCGATGCGCGAGTACACCATGTTCGGGCGCTCCTGGTAGCGGCGCTTGCGCACCTCCCAGCCGATGTCGTTGCCCGCCATGTCGGACATGGTGAACGGCCCCATCGCCAGCCCCCACTGGGTGAGCGCGCCGTCGACCTGCTGCGGCGTGGCGCCCTCGTCGAGCAGGAACATGGCCTGCTGGACGTACTTCTCCAGCATGCGGTTGCCGATGAAGCCGTCGCACACGCCCGAGACCACCGGCACCTTCTTCAGCGTCTTGCCGAGCCTGAGCGTGGTGGCGAGCACGTCCTTGCCGGTCTTCGCGCCGCGCACGATCTCGAGCAGGCGCATCACGTTCGCGGGCGAGAAGAAGTGCGTGCCGATCACGTCCTGGGCCCGCCCGGTGGTCGCCGCGATCTGGTCGACGTCGAGCGTCGAGGTATTGGTGGCGAGGATCGCGCCCGCCTTCGCGATGCCGTCGAGCTTGCGGAAGATGTCCTGCTTGACGTCCATGCGCTCGAACACCGCCTCGACCACGATGTCGGCGTCCCCGGCGTCCTCCAGCCTGAGGCCGGGCACAATCAGCGCCATCCGCTTGTCCATGTCCTCCTGCTTGAGCCGGCCCTTGGACACGGTGTTGGCGTAGTTCTTCCTGATCGTCGCGAGTCCGCGGTCGAGCGCGTCCTGCTTCGCCTCGATCAGCGTCACCGGAATGCCGGCGTTGACGAAGCTCATCGCGATGCCCCCGCCCATGGTGCCGGCGCCGACGATCGCCGCCTTGCGGATTTCGCGCACCGGAGTGTCCTCGGGCACGTCGGGGATCTTGGTGGTCTGGCGCTCGGCGAAGAACATGTGGCGCAGTGCCTTCGACTCGGTGGTGTTCACCAGCTGCTCGAAGCGCCGGCGCTCCTCCTTCTGCCCCTCGTCGAAGGGCAGGTTCACGGCGGCCTCGACGCAGGCGACGATCTCGAGCGGCGCGGGATAGCCCTTGCTCGCCTTCGCCACCTCCGCGCGCGCGGCCGCGAAGAACGCCTTCGCGTCGCCCTCGGGTCTGGCCTTCAGGTCGCGGATGCGGCGCGGGCCCCTGCCCTCGGCGAGGAGCCTTTTCGCGTAGGCGAGCGCGCCTGCGAGCAGGTCGCCCGCCACGATCTCGTCCACCAGCCCGAGCGCCTGGCCCTTTTCGGCGGCGACCGGGTTGCCGGTGGTCATCATCTTGAGCGCTTCGGCCACCGGAACGACGCGCGGCAGGCGCTGGGTGCCGCCGGCGCCCGGCAGGATGCCGAGCTTGACCTCGGGCAGGGCGAGCTGCGCCTTGGGCGCCGCCACGCGGTAGTGGCAGCCGAGCGCGAGTTCGAGGCCGCCGCCCATCGCGAAGCCGCCGATCGCGGCGACGATCGGCTTCGCGCTCGCGTCCTGCGCCTCGATGATCTGGTGCAGGGAAGGGGGAGTGGATGACTTGGGCGTGTTGAATTCGCGGATGTCCGCGCCGCCCGAGAACGCCTTGGCCGAGCCGATGATCAGGATCGCCTTCACCGCGGCGTCGGCGCCGGCCTGCTGCAGGCCCTGCATGATTCCGCTGCGCAACGCGTGGCCCAGGCCGTTGACCGGCGGGTTGTTCAAGGTGATGACGGCGATGCCGTCGCGGACGGAATACTGAGCAGCGTCGCTCATCGGGGTCTCCAGGCTGAAACGATGCGCGCCGTCCGAGCCGGCGCGCCGTGGAGGGGCGATTTTACCGGGATCGACGGCCGCGAGACAGCCCGTTCCGCAGCGCCTGCGGCGCGCGCCGCAGGCAGGGCTGCGTGATACGGGCGTCGGCGTCATAATTAAGCTCCACAACAAGCAGATTCGCCACATCCCGGAGGAGGATTCGTATGCAGGGCCTGATGATGGACTCGCCGCTGCTGATCACCGACCTGATCCGCCACGCCGACCGGCACCACGGCGACGTCGAGATCGTGTCGAAGACGGTGGAAGGGCCGAACCCGGACGGCTCCGGCGCGCTGCACCGCTACAGCTACCGCCAGGCGCACACGCGTGCGCGCCGGCTGGCCAGGGCGCTCAAGGCGCTCGGCGTCAACGCGAGCGACCGCGTCGCCACGCTTGCCTGGAACGGCTACCGGCACTTCGAGATCTACTACGCGGTGTCGGGCAGCGGCGCGGTCATCCACACCATCAATCCGCGCCTGTTTCCCGACCAGATCACCTACATGGCGAACCATGCCGAGGACAAGTTCGTCTTCTTCGACCTGACCTTCGCGCCGCTCGTCGAGAAACTCGCGCCCCAGCTCAAGACCGTCAAGGGCTACGTGGCGATGACCGATCGCGCGCACATGCCGAAGTCGGCCATTCCCGGCCTGCTGTGCTACGAGGAGCTGCTCGAGGCGCAGAGCGACGCGTTCGAGTGGCCGAGCTTCGACGAGCGCACCGCCGCGTGCCTGTGCTACACCTCGGGCACCACCGGCAACCCGAAGGGCGCGCTGTATACGCACCGCTCGACCATGCTGCACGCCTACGCCGCGGCGCTGCCGGATGCGCTCAACCTGTCGGCGCGCGACGTGGTGCTGCCGGTGGTGCCGATGTTCCACGTCAACGCCTGGGGACTGCCGTACTCCTGCGCCCTCACCGGCACCAAGCTGGTATTCCCGGGGCAGCACCTGGACGGCAAGAGCCTGCACGAGCAGTTCGAGAACGAAGGCGTGACCATGTCGGCGGGCGTGCCCACGGTGTGGCTCGGCCTGCTCAACTACATGAAGGAACAGAAGCTCAAGTTCTCCACGCTGCGCGCGGTGGTGATCGGCGGCTCGGCCTGCCCTCCGGCGATGATCCGCGCCTTCCAGGACGACTACGGCGTGCAGGTGCTGCACGCCTGGGGCATGACCGAGATGAGCCCGCTCGGCACCGTGAGCACGCTCAAGGCGAAGCACCTCAAGATGGACAAGGACGCGCGCTACGCGGTGCAGAGCAAGCAGGGCCGGGTGATCTTCGGCGTCGACATGAAGATCGTGGGGCAGGACGGCAAGGAGCTGCCGCGCGACGGCAAGGCGTTCGGCGACCTGCACGTGCGCGGTCCGTGGGTGATCGAGGGCTACTACAAGGGCGAGGGCGGCAGCCCGCTCAAGGGCGGCTGGTTCCCGACCGGCGACGTCGCCACCATCGACCCGGACGGCTACATGCAGATCACCGACCGCTCGAAGGACGTGATCAAGTCGGGCGGCGAATGGATCAGCTCGATCGACCTGGAGAACATCGCGGTGGCGCATCCGGCGATCGCCGAAGCCGCGGTGATCGGGGTCCAGCACCCGAAGTGGGACGAGCGCCCGATCGTGGTCGCGGTGAAGAAGGCCGGCCAGGAGGTGAGCAGGGACGAGCTGCTCAAGTTTTTCGAGGGCAAGGTCGCCAAGTGGTGGATGCCGGACGACGTGGTGTTCGTGAAGGAGCTGCCGCACACCGCGACCGGCAAGCTCTCCAAGCTGAACCTGCGGGTGCAGCTCAAAGACTACCGGCTGCCGGGCTGAGCGGGCGGCAAGGTGGTCGAGGCCGACTCGAAGCTGGAACGCGCCTTGAGGGGCGAGCGCGTCGCGCAGCGCGAGCGCCGGCAGCGGCTCCGGTGGAGCGCCTCCACGGCGTCGAGCTACGCGCTGGACGGATTGTTCATCGGCCTGTTCGTGGCGGCCGGAGCGGCTCCGGTGCGCGCGCTGGCCGTTTTCGTGGCCGGCGCGGGCGCGATCTCAGCCTCGACGTTCGCCCTGTACTGGACGAGCTGGAACCGGAAGTTCCGCGACCCGAGCGTGATCTGGTTGCAGGTGGTGGCGGGCGTAGCGATCCATCTTGCGGTGGTGGCCCTGGCGCCCGGCGCCGCGCTTCCGCTGCTCGCCAACGTGTTCACGGTCTTCGCCTTCGGCTTGATCTGGATGTCGCTGCGCGCCGCCGTCGTCATCTGGCTGATGACCGGCCTCGCCGTCGGCGCGTTGCTGTGGGTCGAGGCGGCGCGCGTCGGCGCGGCGACCTCGACTCCGTTCGAGGTGCTGCTGACCGCGGCCTGCATTTCGCTCATTCTCGGCCGCTGCCTGGTGCTCAACATGTACGCCAACACGCTGCGCGCCAAGCTCGCCGAGGGCCGGCGCATGCTCGCCGCCTCGCTCGAGCAGATCCAGGAGCTGGTGCACTTCGACGATCTGACCAAGGTCTACAACCGCCGCACGCTGCTCGCGCGGCTGGACGAGGAGCGCAGCCGCGCGCGGCGCACTGCGGTGGGCTTCAGCGTCGCGCTGATGGACCTGGACAATTTCAAGAGGGTCAACGACACCTACGGGCACGCGGCGGGCGACGAGGCGCTGCGCGCGTTCGCGGCGACGGTCCAAGCGAGCACGCGCGACACCGACACCTTCGGCCGCTACGGCGGCGAGGAATTCCTCGTCATCCTGGTGGCGGCCCGGCCGGCGGAGGGCGTGCGCGCGATGGAGCGCATCCGCGCCGCGCTGGCGCGCCGGGACTGGGGGGCGATCGCGCCCGGGCTCGCGGTCACGGCGTCGGTCGGCGTGACGGGGTATCGTGCCGGGGAGAGCGTCGCGCAGATGCTCGGCCGGGCGGACGCGGTGCTCTACGAGGCGAAGAGCGCCGGTCGCGACCGGATCAGCGTAAAGGACTAGAAGATGAGCCAGCACGTCGTGTTCGAAACCAGGGAGCGCGTGGCGCGCATCGAGATCGCGCGCATCGACAAGAAGAACGCGCTCACCCAGGAGATGTACCAGGCGCTCGGCGACGCGCTGGCCGCAGCGGACGCCGATGCGCAGGTGCGCGCGGTGCTGATCCACGGCAAATCGGACTGCTTCTGCTCGGGCAACGACCTGAAGGACTTCCTCGAGCGCCCGCCGCACGGCGACGCCTCGCCGAGCTGGCGCTTCCTGCGCCTGATCGCCGGCGCGCAGAAGCCGCTGGTGGCCGCGGTCGGCGGCCCGGCGGTGGGCATCGGCACCACCATGCTGCTGCACTGCGACCTGGTGTACGCCGCGCCGAACGCGCGCTTCCAGCTGCCGTTCGTGCCGCTCGGGCTGGTGCCGGAGGCGGCCTCGAGCCTGCTGCTGCCGCTCGCCGCGGGCTACCAGCGCGCCGCCGAGCTGCTGCTGCTCGGCCAGCCGTTCGGCACCGCCAAGGCGCTCGGCGCCGGGCTGGTGACCGAGGTGATCCCAGAGGGCGAGCTGCTCGAGTACGCGCGCGACGCGGCGCTCGGCCTGGCGGCGTTGCCGCCGGCCTCGGTGCGCCTCACCAAGCAGCTGATGAAGCGGCGCCTCGCGCAAGCGGTCGCCGAGCAGATGGACGAGGAGGGGCGTCTGTTTCGCGAGCGCCTTGCCTCGCCGGAAGCGAAGGAAGCGATGACCGCGTTCTTCGAGAAGCGCAAGCCGGATTTCTCGAAGTTCTCGTGAGGCGGATCGTCTTCCTCGCCCTCGCGCTGTTCGCCGGCGCGGCCTGGGGCAAGGAGATCGCGGTGGATGTCGGCCATTATCTCGCCGAGCCGGGTGCGCTGTCGGCGCGCGGCGTTCCCGAATTCGAATACAACCTGCATCTGGCGCTCGCGGTCAAAGCGGCGCTCGAGCATGCCCGCTTCTCCGTGCGGCTGATCGGCGAGCGCGGCGACTATGCCGATCTGGGCGCGCGTACGCGCGCCGCGCGCGGCACCGACTTCTTCCTCTCGATCCATCACGATTCGGCCAAGGAGCGGCTGCTCAAGACCTGGACCTACGAGGGCCGGCCCGAGCGTTACAGCGACCGCTTCTCGGGTTTCGCGCTGTTCGTGTCGCACCAGAACCCGCAACCGCGGGCGAGCCTCGCCTGCGCGAGCGCGATCGGCGCGCGCCTGCGCGCGGCCGGCTTCCACCCGTCGCGCTACCACGCCGATCCGGTGCTCGGGGAGAACCGGCCGTTCGCCGACGAGGCGAACGGCGTGCACTGGTTCGACCACCTCGCCGTGGCGCGCAGCGCCAGCATGCCCGCGGCGCTGCTCGAGGCGGGGGTGATCGTCAACCGCGCCGAGGAGCTGCGCCTGCGCGAGCCGCGCGTTCAGCGGCGCATCGCGCGCGCCGTCGCCGAAGGATTGCGCAGATGCCTGAGATCGGTGTCGCCGGCTTCGAGATGAGCTCAGTACACCGGCACCAGCTGGTAACCCTGCGCCTGGTAGCCGATGGCGGAGATGTAGCCGTTGCCGACCGGGTGGACCTCGGGGATGACGTCGCCGGGCTCGATGTCCATGCCCTTAAGCGCCACTCCGCAGGCCTCGAATCGAACGCCCATGCCGCCGAGCTTCTTGAGCGCCGCTTGGACGTGGGCGACGCCCGGCTGCTCCATGTACGGGATGCCGCGCCGGTCCTTGGTCAGGAATGCGACCGCGGGGCCGACCACCACGACGACGAGGTGCGGCTTGACGTTCTGGGCGGCCATGCCGGTATCGGTTTCCTCGACGACCTTGAGCACGTGCGCGAGCTTGTTGGGATCGTTCACACTGATCATGAACACGCCCCTCGCCTCGTGCAGGCCGCGTAGCGCGTTGGCGTCGCCGAGCGGCGCTGCGCCCGCGCTCAGCGAGTAGCCGTTGCCGAGCAGCAGCGCTGCCGAGATGAAAAGGGTCCTGAAGAGATTGTTCATGACGGGGCTCCTGGGTTGGACGAAAGGTGGATTTGTCGTGATTCGGACGAGACGAGCCTGTCCGGAGTTTTGTGTTTGAGGCATACCATGTTATCTGAGAGGAGCATGTATGCCGAAGCCAGTAAGGAAGATGCAGAAAGCCAATGCGGCCGCGCAAGCGGCGGTGTTGCCCAAGATTCCGCCTGAATTGCTCGACCAGCTCGTCAAGGGACCGATGAGCGCCGAGGCGGTGCAAGAAGCCTCGACGGCCTTTAAGAAGGCGCTGATCGAGCGCGCGCTGGGCGCCGAAATGAGCCACCAACTGGGCTACCCCGCCGGCGCCGATAAGCCGGCTGCCACGACCAACCAGCGCAACGGCAAGAGCGGAAAGACCGTGCTCACTGACGACGGCCCGGTGCGCATCGACGTTCCGCGAGACCGGGCGGGCGAGTTCGAGCCCAAGCTCATCGGCAAACACGAGCGGCGCTTCACGGGCTTTGACGACAAGATCATCGCCATGTACGCGCGCGGGATGACGGTGCGGGAGATCCAGGGGTTTCTGTCGGAGATGTACGCAACCGACGTCACGCCGGAGTTCATCAGCGGGGTCACCGACGCGGTGCACGCGCAGGTGACGGCCTGGCAGTCCCGGCCGCTGGAGCCGATGTACCCAGTGGTGTTCTTCGGCGCGCTGCGGGTGAAGATCCGCGAGGACAACGTGGTGCGCAACAAGGCCGTCTACCTGGCCCTGGGGGTGCAGCCCGACGGCAGCCGCGAGATTCTCGGGCTGTGGATCGAGACCACCGAAGGCGCCAAGTTCTGGATGAAGGTGTTCAACGACCTGAAGACCCGCGGGGTGGCCGACATCCTGATCGCGGTCACCGACGGCCTCAAAGGCATGTCCGAAGCCCTGGCCGCGGTCTATCCGGAAACCACGCTGCAGACGTGCATCGTGCACCTGATGCGCAACAGCCTCGACTACGCCGGCTGGAAGGAGCGAAAGTCCCTGGCTGCAGCGATCAGGCCGATTTACACGGCGGCCAGCGCCGAGGCAGCCGAGGCTGAGCTGGAGGCCTTCGCCGACGGGCCCTGGGGTCAGAAATTCCCGACCGTGGTCGCCTCCTGGCGCCGGGCGTGGTCGAACGTGATTCCGTTCTTCGCGTTTCCGCCGGCGGTGCGGCGGGTGATCTACACCACGAATTCGATCGAGAGCGTGAATGCGCAGCTGCGCAAGATCATCAAGACGCGCGGCCATTTCCCCTCGGACGACGCGGCCAGCAAGCTGATCTGGCTGGCCTTGCGCAACATCACCGCCGACTGGAGCCGCTCGGCGCATAGCTGGAAGACGGCGATGAACCAATTCGCGATCCTCTACCAGGACCGCTTCACGAGGCACCAGGGGTAAGATGTTTCGCAGCCGACTTTCGCTCCGCGTCGGACGTTCGTCGCAAGCGACCAACGCCGCCACGGCGCGAAAGTCATTCACGCCTCAAACACAGAAATCAGGACACTCCTGACGAGACGCGCGTTTCAGTCGGCGTCATCGTATAGCTCTGAAGTAAACATGATTAAAGAAGTAGAGGTTATCTTCAACTCTGCGAGCGCGCCATGAGATCGTGTTTCGTTATAGCTTCTCCCAGGCGGCGTTACCTTCACTAGCTCTGAGATAAAGCACTGCACTTGCGGGCACCGGAAGCAATTAAGCGTCCTGAAAAATCGGCTGCTCACCGCATGCTTTCGGCTGAAGCCCAGAAGCGACGGCGTTTGATCCCCACTCCCGCAATATGAGATCACTGGCCTTTTCCGCAATCATGAAAGTTGGACCGTTTGTATTGCCGGACGTAATGGCCGGCATTATCGAGGCATCCACGACCCGCAATCGCTCGACACCGCGAACACGCAATTTCTCGTCTACGACTGCGCCGTCATCTTGCCCCATCCTGCAGCTGCCGCACGGGTGACCGACTATCATGCCGCTAGCGTGCTCGCGGAGAAATGCGACCCATTGTTCGTCACTTGCGCAAGCGTCCCCGGGAACGTGCTCTGCTGCGACGAAATCCTTCAACGGCGAAGTATTTGTCACCTTCCTTGCCAGCTGCGCCCCGCGCAGTAATTCGCTCAAGTCTCTTTCACTGGCGAAATAGTTAGGTTGAATTTCGGGCTCTGCCCGCGCATCGGGCGACCTGACACGCACGAATCCGCGACTTTCGGGTCGCAGCACCGTCGCCACGATCGTGAAGCCGGGAAAGGGGTGTATCCTGCCCCCCTGAAGATCGGCGCTCAGCGTCCCGAACATTAATTGTACGTTCGGCCGGTCCAACGACTCTCCGGCCTTCACGAACGCCCCCGCCTGGTTTATGCCGGTTGCGAGAGGACCCGACCGGTTCATCAAGTAAGCCAGACCGACTTTGATTCGCCTGTACCACCTGTTGAGATCGTCATTCGTACTGATCGGCCGATTACAGCGATACATGAGCCGGACTCTCACATGGTCATGAAAGTTCTCCCCGACGCCAGGCACATTGGCAACGACCTCGATGCCGCGTGAGTTCAGAAAGTCCCCGCGCCCTATCCCAGAAAGTTGCAGCAGCTGCGGCGATCCAATGGCACCGGCGCTGACGATCACCTCTTTCGCTGCATAGGCGGTTCGACGCACCTTGCCTTTATGGTAAGTCACGCTTTTCGCGACCCCGTTGGCGCAATTTACGCGGCTGGCGGTCGCGTCGGTTTCGACCTCGAGGTTGCTCCGGCCGCGCGCCGGCCTAATGTAGGCGTCAGCCGCGCTTACACGTCTTCCGTCTCTTATGGTTACCTGGAAATAACCCGCGCCTTCCTGGTGACTACCGTTGTAATCGTCATTGCGGGGTATGCCGCAGCGCTGCGCGGCCTCAATGAACGCGTCCGCCAAAGGATGCCTGGACCGGATTTGCGAGACGTGCACCGGTCCGCCGACGCCATGCAAGGGATCCCCCGTTCGGAAGTGGTCCTCCAAACGCAAAAAATACGGGAGAACGCCCGCCCAGTCCCAGCCCTGCGCGCCCAGCTGCGACCACATGTCATAGTCTTGTGGTTGCCCTCTAACGTAGAGCATGCCGTTGATTGAGCTGGTACCGCCAAGGCACTTTCCTCGGGGACAATAAAGCTTTCTACCGTTGATGCCCTCTACCGGTGCTGACCAGGAGCACCAGTTTACCTTCCGGTTGAACATCGTCTTGCCGTAGCCGAGCGGGATGTGGATCCAGATATTTCGGTCCGCCGGGCCTGCCTCCAGGAGGAGCACTCGATTATTTTTATCGGCGCTCAGGCGGTTGGCGACGACGGATCCAGCCGTGCCGGCTCCCACGACGATGAAGTCGTATTGCGCGTCAGAGTGCATTTGCCTTGCCCGCCTTTCTGCGGAGAGCCTCGTTAGACACAATCGGCGATTGACGCCGTGGGCGCTGCTACTGGCTTGGCCCCTACAGTGCGCGGCGCGCGTGTCGGGTCTTGCGCACGGACGCCACGAGTTGGAACAGCATCAAGAGGGCACTCACCACAATGAACGCTCTGCTGATCGGGCGCTCGACGAAAGTCGCCATACTGCCGTGCGAAAGTATCAGCGCGCGCCGGAAGTTTTCTTCGACTATCGGGCCCAGAACAAATCCCAGAAGGATCGGTGTCAACGGGAATTCGAGCGCCATGAACACCCAACCGATCAGCCCGAAGGCGAGCACTTCGGCCACCTCGAACAGCGTGTTCTGCTTGCTGAAGACGCCGACCGCTATGAAAAAAAGTGCTGATGGTACCAGGTAGCGGTACGGTACCTGGAGAAGTTTGACCCAGACGCCGATCAGGGGAACATTGAGTAACATGAGCATTACATTTCCGACCCAGAAGCTCGCAATCAGCCCCCAGAACAGATCCCGATGCTCGGTGATCAACTGCGGCCCAGGATTGATCCCCTGAATGATGAGGGCACCGAGGATCAACGCCATTACTGGATCGCCGGGAATCCCCAACAACAATGTCGGAATGAAATCGATCTGCGTCTTCGAATGTGCCGAAGCTTCGGGGCTAGCCACTCCTTCCAGGGCACCACGTCCGAAGCGTTCCGGTGTCTTCGAGATCTTCCGTTCCAGGGCGTAAGCGACGAAGGTGGTGATGGTCGGTCCGGTCCCGGGCAATGCGCCGAACAGTACGCCGACCCCCGTCCCACGCATTATCGGCAAGGCTGCCTGCTTCAGGTCTTTCCCGGTCGGGAGCATGTCACGCAGCCGGATTTTGCTATTGCCGCCGACGAAGCTCACGCGATTGATGTTTCTCAGGAACTCCGCCACGCCAAACAAGCCCATGGCGATCGCTACCAGGTCCGTGCCGTTCTGCAGCTCGGGCAGCCCAAGCGTGAAGCGCATGGCCCCGGTGTTGACATCGGTACCCACCACCCCGCAAAGGATGCCGAAGAGCGTCATCGCTATGCCTTTGAGCGCGGAGCCCCCTGACATCGTTGCTCCGGCCAATAAGCCCATCAGCATGATCGCAAAGATTTCCGCCGGACCGAATCGAAAGGCGATCTTCACCAGCACCGGCGAGAACAGGATCATCACGACGATACCCACGGATGCGGCAACGAAGCTCCCGATCATCGCGATGCCGAGGGCGACGCCTCCTTTGCCCTGTTGCGTCAGAGGATATCCGTCCTGACACGTCACTGCGTGTGCGGGATGCACGGGCAAGTTAAGGAGAATCGCGCCGATCGCGCCGCCGTATATGGCACCGTAGAAAATGCCTGACAGCATCATGATTGCCGGTACTGCGTGCATCATATAGGTGAGGGGAAGGAGCATTGCGATGGCGGTCAATGGCCCCAAGCCGGGCAGCACGCCGACCAGGTTGCCAAGGATCACGCCGACCAGAGCCCACCCCAGATTGTGCGGTTCCAGGGCAACGCCGAACCCGTATGTCAGGTCCGTTAGAGCGTTGTGAAACATCGCTTACTGCCATCCAAACAGAGGGAGCTGCAATTGCAGGCCCCACCAGAACACGCTCACACTGATAGCAACCATCGCGACGGAAAGCCAGAATGCCTCCTTGAGTGAGTTCTTCCTGTCTCCGATCGCGGAGATGAAAACGATTGCGAAGGTGGCCGGGACGAGACCACCGTAGGCTCCCAGTACCATGAAGGCCACCATCGCCCCGATAATGCAGCCCCACCCGCGCCAATCGGGCTTGACTACAGTACCGCTCCAATCGGACTGCCGCGCCCCCCTTAGTGCAATGGCAATGCCGATCAACGCCAGGATTGCGCCGACCGCGACCGGGAAAAACCCAGGACCCATGTGGACGAGCGTTCCGACCCGAAGGCGCGCCCCCCCCCCCACGCTTGCGAGGCCGATGAGGGCCATCAGGGCGCCGCCGTAGCAATCCTTGTTCCACTTCGACGAGGGTTGCATTACGCCGCGCTACATTGGGACGGTCGATCCAACGGCGTTGATCAGCAAGGTCCTCCTCCTAGTCTCCAGCGCCGCCGTCCCGCTCTTTGACGAGCTCGGGCCGACGTTAAGCCCCCGTCACGCTTCGATCGGGCGCGAGTACACGAGCGCCGCGGCGACCTTACGCTCCTCCGACGGAAAGCTCCTGGGCTGTCTGCCGCCCAGCTTCTATCACCTTTCCTATACCACGATCGATGCGCTCGGCGTTCGGCAAGACCGCCTTGGTAAGCACAACGCTCGCGGGCAGATGCGTCTCCAGCGTACCGATTCTGTGCGCAGGAGCGCGCAACAGGAGCTCGGGACCGTCGGACACGCATGCGATGATCTCCGAGCCGATCCCGTATGATGCCCAGCCTTCGTGCACGACGACCAAGCGTCCTGTCTTACGCACGGATTGCCGAATCGTCGCGACGTCGAGCGGCCTCAGACTGCGGGGATCCACTACCTCAATGGCAACGTCTTGCTTCAGCCAACGGTCGCGCGCAGCGAGCGCCTCGGGCAGACACCCCCCGATTGCAACGAGCGTAACGTCGCTGCCCTCGGCCCTGACTTCGGCTTTCCCGATGGGGACAACATATTCGCCGTCGGGAACATCCCCTTCCGTGTCATATAACTTGAACGGCTCCAGAAACACCACGGGGTTGTTGTCTCTGATCGCCGAAGTCAGGAGCCCTTTTGCATCGGCCGGGGTCGCCGGAACAACTACCTTGAGGCCGGGGACGTGGGCGAACCACGCTGCAAGCGTGTCCTGGTGAGGCCCGCCGTCGGGTCGACTTGCATCTGCGCCGCGGATCACCATCGGTGCGCACAGCATCCCGGAGGTGGCGAAGTGCAGCTTGGAGGCGCTCGTCACGAGGCTGTCCGCCATGAACATGATGATATCGCCGATGTAGTTCTCGACCACCGGGCGGAAACCGCTGAGCGCCAGTCCGACGGCAGCCCCGCTGACCGCCATCTCCGAGATCGGCGTATCGATGACTCGATCGGCCCCGAACCGCTCCCAAAGACCCCGCGTGACGCCACGCGCTCCGCCATGGCGCCCGACGTCCTCGCCAAGCACTATCACGCTCGGATCGCGCTCCATCTCCTGGCGGATCGCGTCGTTGAGCGCCTGCCGAAAAGTTCTTGTGCTCGTGGTCATGTTCGCGTCTTCGTCCTTAAGCGGCATAGGGGTCAAATGCTCGCATGATCGCGGGCTCGGGAGGCGGCGCGATAGGCGCGAGGCCCCGGGCCTCGGCTTCAGCCTGCTTGATGTTGGCTTGCGTGCGGGCGACGAGCGCATCGAACTCGGCGTCCGTCAGTCCGGCATTCGCCGTCAGCTTCTGCCTGAGCTGCGCGACCGGGCATCGCGCCCGCGCGGCCGCCTTTTCTTCGCTCGGGCGGGTTCGATCGGGATCCTTGAGGGTCTGCCCTCCCCAGCGATATGCCTTCAGCTCCACGAGCGTCGGTCCGCCCCCCTGACGCGCGCGCTCGACCGCGTCCCGAATTGCCAGGTAGACCGCCACGACGTCCGTGCCGTCAACCGTGACTCCGGGGATTCCATAGCCGGCTGCGCGCTCCGAGAGGTTCCGCACCATGGCCATCGAACTGATCGGGGTCGAAATCGCGTATTGATTGTTCTCGATCACGATGACGATCGGCAGCCGCATCACGGCGGCCAGGTTGACGCCCTCGTGGAAGTAGCCGGTGTTGGTCGTTCCGTCGCCTAGCATGCCGAGGACCACGCGCCGGCTCTTCCGCAGTTTTTGCGCCATGGCCACACCCGCCGCAGTTACCAGCCCGCTGCCCAGCATCCCGGTTTGCGGAAGAATGTTGCGCTCAACGACCGGAGTGTGCCAGTGCGCCCAACGGCCTTCGCTGATGCTGCCACGCCGCTCGAGGAAGGACGCGATCAGAGGTACCATGGAAACCCCGCGGCACAAGTAAACACCCATGCCGCGTATCGACGGGCAAATCGGATCGGTCGGCTGTGCTGCCATGCAGGCGCCGACCGCAAATGCCTCTTGGCCGAGACTCAGATGAAACTCTCCAACCAGGGGCTCGCCTGCGTTCCACCATCGCTCACACGCCAGTTCGAATTCCCGAACCAGCACTAAATTTGCGAGCAACTCCCGCTGTACCGACGCCGGCACGGTACCGGCCTTGGCGCCTTCCTTCGGAGCTTGCGTTACGCCTTCGTGGGACATGACTCAATTGCCTCTCGAATTGCCTGTTCTATGCTGTATTGGGGTCGATAACCAAGTTGCGTCGCCGCCCTTGACCAATCGATCTTTCCGCGGTTGCCGGAAGCCCCCGAAAAGCTGACGCGCCCCGAATTCGGGCGCATCTCCCGTACCAGCGCCGCCAATTGCTCGAAGCTCAGGTACGCATCCTCACCGCCGGCAATATTGAAGAGTTCGTCCTCGCATACATCCGCGGTCAGCGCTAGCACGGCCCCGCGAGCCGCGTCCGCGACGTGTACGAAGTGCCGCAGCTCCGAAGCCGCGATTCCGCTAACCGCCACGTCTTCACCCGATGCGATGCCCAGGAGCTTTCCCACGGCGGCGGCGATCCCGGGGCTCGAGACGGGCCGGCTGGACAGCACAGTGGAGAATCTGACCGTCCGGCACGTCAGCCCATGGAGCATCCGATACCGCCGCAGCATCCGTTCCCCGAGAAGCTTACTTGCGCCATAGACGGTCACGTCCGCTTGTATCGGGCTGGATTCGTCCACTTCGGAGGCAGTAGTGCCGTACACGGCGGCCGAGCTCGCGAACACGAACCTGCCAGCGCCGCTTTTGCGCGCGGCCTCGAGAACGGCGGCTGTGCCGCTGACATTGACGGCGATCGTGCCCACAGGGTCGGCTTCGCAAGCGAATTGAAGCGTCCCGGCAAGGTGGATCACCCCGTCGGGTCTTGCCTCTTCGAAGGTTCGGGCGAGACGCGCCGCATCGC
Organism: uncultured Pseudomonadota bacterium; assembly: GCA_963817785.1. GTDB lineage: Bacteria > Pseudomonadota > Gammaproteobacteria > Burkholderiales > SG8-39 > JAKALD01. The sequence continues at coordinate 709,082 of CAWFPL010000002.1, forward strand.
CGATGTCTCCCACCACAAAGCGGACCCGCGCGTCCGGATAGGGGCACAGGTCATACACGGTGGGCTCGTGGCCAGACTCGCACAGCAGTCGCGTCACATCCCGACCGATATTTCCGGCCCCGCCCGTCACCAATACACGCACGGCGAACTTTCCGGAGGTTTGGAGAACGGCCCCGAATCGCGCTTCATTCGATCTGCGTACCCGAGATTTTTACCACGTCGCCCCAGATTTTCAGCTGCTTCATGAAGAACTTCTCCGACTGGTCCGCATTCAGGATCAGCGGCGTCGCACCCTGGCTGGCGAAACGCTCCTTTACCTCCGGCTCCCGCAGCATGCGGCCGATCCGATCGTTCAGCTTGGTGATGACGGCGTGAGGCGTCTTGAACGGAGCCATGATGCCGAACCACGAGACCAGGTCGAAACCGCGGACCCCGGCCTGCTGCATGGTCGGCACGTCGGGCAGCGCCGCGGTCCGGCGCGCACCGCTCACGGCGAGTGCTCGCAGCTTGCCGTCCTTGATCAGGTTCACTACGGAGGGAGCATTGGCGAACATCATGCTCACGCGGCCGCCTATGACGTCGATCAGCGCCGGCGAGGTGCCCTTATAGGGGACGTGCACCATGCTGATGCCAGCCACGTGATCCAGCATCGCACCGGACAGATGGAGGACGCTTCCCACGCCGGAGGAGCCGTACGTCAACTTGCCCGGATGACTCTTCGCGTATGCAATGACCTCCCGTACGGACTTGAAAGGGCTGTTCGCACCTACGACGAGCACGTTGTCGGTGGTTGCCAGCGTTGCGACGAGCCTCAGGTCGCGGCGCGCGCTGTAAGGTATGTTCTTGTACAGGGAAGGATTGACCGCGTTCGACCCTGACGTTCCGGCCAGCAGCGTGTAGCCGTCCGGTCGGGCCCTAGCGACGAGCGTCGAACCGATGTTACCGCCGGCGCCCGGATAGGGCTCGACAATGACGTCCTGGCCCAATTGCGTGCTGAGGGACTTGGCCACGATCTGGGCAAAGAACCCGTCCGTCCCGCCCGCGGCATAGGGGTTGATGATCTTTATCGGGTGGCTGGGATATGGAGCTGCAACGCCCACCCGTGCCAGGGTTGCGAGAACGACTACGGCAGCCACTTTCAGTAGTTTTTTCATAGCGCCTCCTCCTGTCTAATAAATGCGCTGTGCTTCTCTGCACAATGTGCGTGCGGGGGCGCCGGGACTCTCCGCACGCATGTCCGAGACTTACGCCGGCTCCGGCACCCCCGCCTTCAGCTTCGAGGTAAGCTTCAGCCCGAGGATCGCGCGCGCCTCGTCGGGATCGGTCACGACCCGACGCCCCAGTCGTTCGGCAATACCGCGCACGAGCGCGACCATCTCGGAGTTCTTGCGGATGATCTCGTCCTTGTGCGGATAGACCCAGTAGCAGTCCTCGATCCCGACCCGGATCAATTGGGTCCCCATCAGAAGGCCCATCACCACGATCGGGAGCCAGTTGCGCCCGCCGGGATACACCCCGACGATCGAGTCGGGCTCGGTGGCAAGCACCATGTTGTAGTTCGTAATCAGCTGCAGGTAGGACCAGGGATCCTGGTGGATCGTATGCGCATGGTGCTTGCCCAGGTGCAAATTGAAGATATAAGGCCTCTTCTTCGCGACGCCCGTGTCCAGCAGCTTGTGCTTGAAATCCCACATCACATAGGTGTCGTAGAGCTGAAAGATCGGCTTGATGTCATGTTCCTCGAGCCACCTCACTCCGTCGATCACGTTCTGCGCCGGATGGAAAGTCCCCGTTGCACTAAGATGCCCGGCGCGCAGCACCACGCTACCCTGGCAATACTTGTTCCCTTGCCCTAGCTGCAGTAGCTCGTCCGTTTCGTCGATATAGTCGACTTGCTCGCGCGCAGCCCAGGTGTGGGACAGCGTCACGTAATCGCCAACTTCATCGAATACCTGCCCGAGGATGCGGGCCAGCAGCTTCGGGTTCGCTTGAGCGTTTCCCGTCTTCGGATCCCGCGGGTGCATGTGCACCGCCACGGCGCCGGCGCGAATCGAGTCGATCGTCTCCTGCACCTGATCCTCGATGCTGACCGGCACCGCGGGGAATCGCTTGCCGCCCACCTGCCAGCCGGGACAGGCGCTCTCGATGATGACCGGCTTCGCCATGGTCATGATCCGCTCTTCCGTGTCGACGGGGAAATGCGCGGCCACGCGTTCGGGCGTGAACTCGGAAACGAGCTCCATTCCAGTAATCGATGATTTGCTCAAGGTTGCCTCCTCTTTTGCCGTGGTGACGAAGAAGCCACAGCCAGCGCATGACGGTCTTCCTCCCTCATGCGCACGTCTGCAGCGCTTACCTGAAACAAGGCGCTCTATCGCTGCAAGGCGTGTCTTCCCACGTCGGGAAGTGCTTTCCTTGCACCCAATTTTTTCGAGAGCTTCGCGGCAGCAGCCGCGACGAGTTCGCCCTGCCTCTCCAGCTTCGGGCGTGTCAGCCGAACTTTTGGCCCGGATATATTGATCGACCCGACCAGCCTCCCGGCGTCCCGAAAGACCGGTGCGGCGCTCGCCGCCTGCCCGAGCACTGTCTCGTCGGCACTGATCGCGTAACCACGCTCACGAACGCGAACGAGCTCACGCCGGAGGGCGGGAAGATTCGTGATCGTCCCAGGCGCCACGGATTTGAGGGTCAGTCGATTGAGAAGGCTCTTGAGCTCCTCGTCCGGATACCACGCCAGCATCGCCTTCCCGGCTGCCCCGGCATACACCGGTTTGAGGCTGCCGACCTCCGGAGCTGCCCGCAGCTCATGCTCGCTCAGCACGACGTCGATGGTCAGCCGCTCCGCGGCAACCGGAACCACCAGAGTGACCGTTTCCCCCGTGGACGTACGTAACGCCTCCAGGAATGGGCGTGCGGCCATACGCAAGTCTTCGTGCTGGACGGCAAGCCTTCCGAAGCGCAGAAGCGCCGGCCCAATGTAATAACCTCCAGTCTCGAGTTCAAGCCGGAGGAAATCCACTGCGAGCAGCGCCCGAACAAACCGATACGTGGTCGCCTTGCTCAATGCCACGTCAGTCGCAATTTCCGAGAGCGTAATCCCGGTCGGCTTCGCATTAACGCTAGCCAGAATCTGCACTGCGCGACTGAGCGCTCTAATTTCCATCTGTTTTACGCAGTGAAACTCATGGTTTACTGGGTGACACGTTAACAATGCCCGAGTACACGTGTCAATATGTTTGGCGTACGAGGTTACGCCGTACGCGGTGTTAGGTTTAGACCTGTCTCTGGGCTTGCTCCGATATGACACTTTCGATAGGGGCGAAGATGAGATCGGAGGTGTCAGATGGAGCGACGGAGATTTACGAAGGACTTCAAGCGGCAAGCCCTTTTGCTCGGGCAAGAAATAAAAGAAATAAAGGCAACAAAAAGGGAGCGGGGTGGGGGGGGGGGGGATTTGGCGGGCGCTGTTCACCCGCTCTGGCAAAGACTACCTGGCCGCGCCCGGGCTTCGGCTCGGCAGCGCATGTCATAAGGGTTGATTCACCGCAATGACGCGCATGCCTCGGATAGAGCACGGTTACGCCTCCGTCAACGGAGTGCGGCTGCACTACGCTACGGCGGGCACGGGCAGGCTGATGCTGTTCCTGCACGGCTTCCCGGAATTCTGGCGCGCCTGGCAGCATCCGCTCGAGCATTTCGGCGCGCGCGGCTGGCGCGCGCTCGCGCCCGACCTGCGCGGCTACAACCTCTCGGACAAGCCCGCGGGGGTCGAGCAGTACAAGGCGAAGACGCTGATCGCCGACGTCGCGCGGCTCGCCGCGCGCTTCAGCGCCGAACCGTTCGTGCTGGTTGCCCACGACTGGGGCGGAGCGCTCGCCTGGGGCTTGGCGATCGCGCACCCCGAGCTGCTTTCGCACCTGGTGATCGTCAACGCCCCGCATCCCTACACCTTCTGGCGCGAGCTCGCGCACAACCCGGCGCAGCAGAAGGCGAGCGCTTACATGCTGCTGCTGCGCGACGCGAAGGCCGAGCGCGTGCTGTCGGAGAACGGCTACGCGCGCCTCGGGCGCATGGTGTTCGACGAATCGGGCGGTGCCTTCAGCGCCGCCGACCAGGCGGCCTACCGCGAAGCCTGGGCGCAGCCGGGCGCGCTCACCGGCGGCCTCAACTACTATCGCGCCTCGCCGCTGTATCCGCCCTCCGCGGCGGACACGGGCGCCGCGCGCCTCGCGTTGCGGCCGCAGGATTTCATGGTGCGCGTGCCGACGCTGGTGCTGTGGGGCGAGCGCGACCGGGCGCTGCTGCCCGGCTGCCTGGGCGGCCTGGAGCAATGCGTGCCCGATCTGGCGGTGCGGCGGGTGCCCGGCGCCTCGCACTGGATCGTGCACGAGCAGCCCGCCCTGGTGTGCAGCGAAATCGAGCGCTTCGTTTCGGCGCCGCGTGCTTAGAATCGGGGCCTGGGCGTCATCGAGGGGGAAGCATGGGCACGCAAGCCGTCACCATCCGCGGGCTCGAGAACCGGGTGGGCGAGGAGATCGGCGTCTCGCCCTGGCTCGAGATCACGCAGGAGCGCATCGACCTGTTCGCCAAGGCGATCGACGACCACCAGTGGATCCACGTCGATCGCGAGCGCGCCCGCAGCTCGCCCTACGGCACCACCATCGCGCACGGCTTTCTTACGCTCTCGCTGCTGTCGCATCTGAGCGAGATCACGTTTTCATTCTCCGATCGCAAGATGGGGGTCAACTACGGGCTGAACCGGGTGCGCTTCACCGCACCGGTGCCTTCAGGCTCGAAGGTGCGGGCGCGCTTCACGCTGGCGAAGTACGAGAAGATCGAAGGCGGCGTGCAGGTGACCTGGAACGTGGTCATGGAGCGCGAGGGCGGCGACAAGCCGGTGATGGTCGCCGAGACGATCGCGCGGCACTACTACTGAGGGGACGCGCGATGGCACAGCGATGGAAGCACAGGCCGCCGGGCTCGAGCTGGGGCGAGTTCGGCGCGGACGACCAGCGCGGCCGCATGAACCTGGTGACGCGCGAGAAGGTGCTGCAGGGCGTGGCCGAAGTGAAGGAAGGCGTCGCATTCTGCCTGTCGCTGCCGCTCGACTATCCGGGCGGCAACGCGCTCAATCCGCGGCGCGGCCCGCCGCGCCTGTTCGCCACGCTGCGCGACGGCAAGCAAGCGGGCAAGCAGAACTTCTGCTGGCCGCTCGCCGAGGACCACCCGGAGCTCACCGACGTGGTGTGCGACGACCTGGTGCTGCTGACGCTGCAGTACTCGACGCAGTGGGACTCGTTCGCGCACATCGGCGGCCTGTTCGACGCCGACGGCGACGGCAAGCCGGAGGTCGTGTTCTACAACGGCTTTCGCGCCGGCGAGCACGTCAAGCCCGCGCCCGAGAACCCGGCCGCGGCCGAGCCCTGGGCGAGGTACGAGGGCACGCGCGCCGAGGCGCTCGGCATCCAGAACCTCGCCGAGCACGGGGCGCAGGGACGCGGGGTGATGATCGACCTGCACGCCCACTTCGGCCGCCGGCGCCACGCGGTGGGCTACGACGAGCTGATGCGCGTGCTCGAGGCCGACCGCGTCGCGGTCGAGCGCGGCGACATGGTGTGCCTGTACACCGGCTTCGCCGACGTGATCCTGGAGCTGAGGAAAAACCCCGACCCGAAGCTGCTGCACGACACCTGCACCGGCCTGGACGGGCGCGACGACAAGCTGCTCAACTGGATCTCCGACAGCGGCCTGGCCTGCCTGATCGCCGACAATTACGCGGTGGAGATCATCCCGGCGAGCCTGTTCAAACCCAAGCCGCACGCCATGATGCCGCTGCACGAGCACTGCATCTTCAAGAACGGCATCCACCTCGGCGAGCTGTGGTATCTCACGGCGCTCGCGCGCTGGCTGCGCGAGCGCAAGCGCAACCGTTTCCTGCTCACCGCGCCGCCGCTGCGGCTGCCCGGGGCGGTGGGCTCGCCGGCGACGCCGGTGGCGACGGTCTAGGGGCGCGCATGGACGACAGGGTCGCCATCGTCACCGGCTCGGCCTCGGGCATCGGCGCCGCCTGCGCCATGGAGCTCGCGCGGCGCGGCTGGCGCGTGGCGGTGAACTACTCGAAGAGCGAGCGCCAGGCGCGCGAAGTGGCGGCGCAATGCGCGCAGGCGATCGCGGTGCAGGCCGACGTCTCCGAGGACGTGCAATGCCGCCGCCTGGTCCAGGCGGCGCTCGACCGATGGGGCCGGCTGGACGCGCTGGTGAACAACGCCGGCACCACCAAGTTCGTGCCGCACGGCGAGCTGGAGGGCCTCTCGGCCGAGGACTTCCAGCGCATCTACGCCACCAACGTCGTCGCTGCGTTCCAGATGTGCCGCGCCGCCGCGCCCGAGCTGAAGCGCTCGCGGGGCGCGATCGTCAACGTGTCTTCGCTCGCCGCGCTGCTCGGCACCGGCTCGTCGATCGCCTATGCCGCCTCCAAGGCCGCGCTCGACACCGTGTCGATGTCGCTCGCGCGCGTGCTGGCGCCCGAGGTCCGTCTCAACGTCGTGGCGCCGGGCTTCGTCGATACGCCGTGGCTGGTCGCCGGCTATGGCGCGCAGCGCTACGCGCGCCTGCGCGACGCCTACGCCTCGATGGCGCCGCTCAAATCCGTCGCGCAGCCGAGGGACATCGCCGAGGCGGTGGCGTGGCTGCTCGAGGCCGGCGCCCAGGTCACCGGGCAGATCCTGTACGTCGACGGCGGCATGCACGTCGCGCCGCCGCGCAAGGCCTAGCGGCGGCGCCCGCATGGCGCGCGACCCGACCTACGACTACGTGATCGTCGGCGCCGGCTCGGCGGGCTGCGTGCTCGCCAACCGGCTCACGGCAGACGGAAGATCGCGCGTGCTGCTCCTCGAGGCCGGGCCGCGCGACGCCAACTTCTGGATCCACGTGCCGCTCGGCTATGGCAAGCTGTTCGCGCGCACCGACGTCAACTGGGCCTACCAGTCCGAGCCCGAGCCGGCGCTCGGCGGCCGGCGGGTGTTCACGCCGCGCGGCAAGGTGCTGGGCGGCTCCTCGTCGATCAACGGCCTGGTGTACATCCGCGGCCAGCGCGAGGACTTCGACGGCTGGGGCGTTCCGGGCTGGAGCTTCGGCGAGCTGCTGCCGTATTTCAGGAAGTCCGAGGACCAGAGCCGCGGCGCCGACGCCTGGCACGGCGCGGGCGGCCCGCTCGCGGTCTCGGACCTCGAGCGGCACGAGCTCGCCGACGCCTTCATCGCCTCGGCCGAGGCGCTCGGCGTCCCGCGCAACGACGACTTCAACGGCGAGCGCCAGGAGGGCACCGGTTACTACCAGGCCACCGCGCGCAACGGCCGGCGCTGCAGCGCGGCGGTCGGCTACCTGCGTCCGGCGATGAAGCGCGCCAATCTGCGCATCGAGGTGGAGGCGCTCGCCACGCGCGTGCTGTTCGAGGGCAAACGCGCGGCGCGCATCGAATACCGGCAAGGCGGAACGACGCGCACTGCCCGTGCCGCGCGCGAAGTGATCCTCGCCGGGGGCGCGTTCAACTCGCCGCAGCTGCTGCAGCTTTCCGGGGTCGGGCCGCGCGCGCTGCTCGAGCGCCACGGCGTCAGGGCCGTGCACGACGCGCCGGGGGTGGGCGAGGACCTGCAGGACCACTTCTACGCGCGCACCTTCTGGCGCTGCAACCGCCCGATCACGCTCAACGACGACATGGCGAGCCGCTGGCGCCAGCTCGGCATCGGGCTGCGCTACGTGCTCGCGCGCCGCGGGCCGCTCACCATCAGCGCCGGGCAGGCCGCCGCCTTCGTGCGCACGCGTCCCGGGCTCGCGCGCCCGGACGCGCAGATCTACTTCATCAACTTCTCGACCGCGAAGCGCGGCGGGCTGCTGCACCCGTTCTCCGGCTTTACCTGCTCGGTGTCGCAGCTGCAGCCCGAATCGCGCGGCTGGGTGCGCATTCGCTCGCCCGACCCGGCGGCGGCTCCGGCGATCCACTACAACTACCTCGCCACCGAGAGCGACCGTCGCATGATGGTCGAAGGCCTCAAGTTCGTACGGCGCCTCGCCAACATGCCGCCGCTGCGCGACTACGTCGCCGGCGAGTACCTGCCGGGAGAGCGCGTGCAGAGCGACGACGCCTGGCTCGCGTTCTGCCGCGAGGCCGGCGACACCGTGTTCCATCCGACTTCCACCTGCCGCATGGGCACGGACGCGCGCGCGGTGGTGGACGAGCGGCTGCGCGTGCGCGGGCTCGAGGCGCTGCGCGTCATCGACGCCTCGGTGATGCCGGCGGTGATCTCGGGCAATACCAACGCCGCGGTGATCGCCGTTGCGGAGAAGGGCGCCGACCTGGTGCGCGCGGATGCGGCCGGCGCCGCCCCCGGCGCGCGCTGACGCAGGATCCGCTCGGGCAGTCGCCGATGTGGCAAACCCTGGCCCTTCTCCTGGTCGTCGCCGCAGCCCTGTTCTGGGTCGACAGTCTGCGCGCCCGCGAGCGCGCGGTGGCTGCGGGGCGCGCGGCCTGCGAGCGCTACGGCGTGCAGTTCCTCGACGAGACCGTGGCCTTCGTCCGGCTGCGCTTGGCGCGCAACGCCGCGGGGCGGCTGCGGTTGCGGCGCAATTACAGCTTCGAGTTTTCCGACACCGGGAATAATCGGCGGCCCGGCAGCATCGCGGTGCTGGGCGCCGAGCTCGACGACCTGCAGATGGAGCCGTATCCGATCCGCGGCGGGCTGAACGGGCCGGACGCTGGGCACCCGCGCCTGCAATGAGCTGGCGGCCAGCCGCTCGCGAAACCCCCGTTTGGGGGGTAGGATTCTTCCCGCGCGATCGCCGCGCCGGCTGGCGCAGCGCCTTACCCCCCGGGGGAGGACCTGACCGGAACCGCCTTACAGCGGTGCCGGCCGATGCGCCATCTCTAGCGATTGGAGGCGTGGCTTGGGAGGACTGAATGAAGCGCAGAGCGAGCGCGTAGCGCGCCGGGCGGGGGTGAGGCGGCCCCGCAGCGCCTCGGTCCGGGGGCGCGCGCAGTGAACAAGCGCATCGAGCTGCAGGCCGACGATGCGCCGGCCGCGCCACAGCAGGCGGGCGGGCACGCGGCGCAGCCCCCGGCGGGCTACGCCGGACGCACGCGCTACACGCAGCTCGAATACGAGGCGGTGCTCGCCAACGCCTCGATCGGCATCGCTTTCACCCGCGACCGCAAATTCTTCCTGTGCAACCCGAAATTCGAGGAGATGTTCGGCTGGGCCCCGGGCGAGCTGATCGGCCGCTCCGGCGAGGTCGTGTACCCGTCACGCGAGAGCTACGACGCGCTCGGCCAGATCGCGGTCCCGCTCCTCGCCGCCGGCAAGCAGGTCGACCTCGAGTGGGAAGTGCGGCGCAAGGACGACTCGACGTTCCTGAGCCGCATGATCGCCAAGGCGATCAACGCCGCCAATACGCAGCAGGGAACGATCTGGATCGTCGAGGACATCACCGAGCGCAAGCGCCACGCCGACGAGCTCGACCGTGTGCTGCGCGAGCAGGAGACCATTCTCGAAACCGCCTCGATCGGCATCGCCTTCATGCGCGAGCGCACCATCGTGCGCTTCAACCGGCGCTTCGGGGAGATGTACGGCTACGGTCCGGGCGAGCTGATCGGGCAGCCGAGCTCGGTGCTGTTCGCCTCGAAGGACGATTATCGGCGCGGTGCTGGCGCCTTCGAGCACATGGGCAAGGGGCTGGCCTACGAGCACGTCGCGCAGCGCAGGCGCAAGGACGGCAGCGCGTTCTGGGTACGCGCCACCGGGCGCGCGATCGACCCGCGCGACCCGCAGCGCGGCACGGTCTGGATCCACGAGGACATCACCGATCAGCGGCACGCCGAGGAGGAGCTGCAGCGCGTGCTCGCCGAGCAGCAGGCGCTCCTCGATAACGTCGTGGTCGGGATCGCGTACATGCGCGACCAGCAGGTCATGCGCTGCAACCGGCGCTTCGAGGAGCTGTTCGATTACGCGCCGGCCGAGGGGCTCGGCCTGTCCGCGCGGCATTTGTACTTCACCGAGGAGGAATTCGAGGCCCACAGCGCGACGCACGGCGAGCTCGACCGGGGCCGCACCCACCAGCGCGAGCAGTGGCTGCGCCGCAAGGACGGCTCCGGGTTCTCCTGCCGCGTGTCGGGGCGCGCGGTCGAGCCCGGCAACCCGGCCAAGGGCTACGTGTGGCTGTTCGAGGACGTCACCGAGCGCAAGCGCGCCGACGAATCGATTCAGCGCATGGTGCGCGAGCAGAACGCGCTGCTCGACAGCGCCATGATCGGCATCGCGTTCCTCAGGGACCGCCGGGTGATGCGCTGCAACCGGCGCTTCGAGGAGCTGTTCGGCTACCCCCAGGGCGAGTTGCTCAACCAGTCGATGCGCGTCCTGCACGCGAGCGACGAGGAGTTCACCTCCGGCGAGCCGGGCTACGAGCGCATCTGGGGCGGCGAGACCTACCAGCGGGAATCGCGCATGGTGCGCGGGGACGGCAGCCGGTTCTGGTGTCTGCTGTCGGGGCGCGCGGTGCAGCCGGGCGACCCGCAGCAGGGCTCGGTGTGGCTGTTCGAGGACATCACCGAGCGCAGGCGCGCCGACGAGGAGATTCGCCGCCTGGCCGCCGAGCAGCAGCAGATCCTCGACAACGCCACCGTGGGCATCCTGTTCGTGCGGGATCGCGTCATCCAGCGCTGCAACCGGCGCTTGGAGGAAATGACCGGCCGCGACCCGGGAGAGCTCGATGGCCGCAGCACCGGGACCCTGTTCGCGGACCAGGACGAGTGGCGGCGCGCGACCGACTCCGCCTACCACGGCACCGCGCCCGGCGACATGCACCAGGCCGAGCGCCTGTTCCGGCGCAAGGACGGCTCCACGTTCCTCGCGCGCAACGTCGGCAGGCGCATCGACGGCGGCGCCGCCGAGCAGGAGTGGATCTGGATCATCGAGGACATCACCGAGCAGCGCGCGGCCGAGCAGGGCATCGAGCGCGCGCTGACGGAGCAGGAGCTGATTCTCGCCAACGCCACGGTGGGAATATCGTTCGTGCGCGACCGGGTCTACCAGCGCTGCAATCCGCGGCTGGAGGAGATGTTCGGCTACGCCCCGGGCGAGCTGGTGGGCCGCAGCACCCGGCTGATCTTTCCGAGCGAAGACGACTACGACGAGGCGGGGCGCCTGCTGCATGCCCAGTTCGCCTCCGGCCAGGCCTACTCGGACGAGCGCCAGTTCACGCGCAAGGACGGCAGCCGGTTCTGGTGCAAGGTCGTCGGCAAGGCGATCGACGCCGCGCGGCCGCAAGAAGGCACCATCTGGATCTACGACGACATCAGCGCCGAGCACGCGGCGCGCGAGTCGCTGGAGGCCTCTCGCGCGGCGCTCGAGCGCGCGGTCGCCGAGCGCACCGCCGAGCTCGAGGCGGCGAACCGGCGGCTCGAAGAGGAGATCGCCGAGCGCAAGCAGGCCGAGCAGCGCGCCCGGCACCTCGCCGACCACGACGCGCTCACCGGGCTGCCGAACCGGCGGCTGCTCGAGGACCGGCTGACCCAGGCCCTGGCGCTCAGCTACCGCAACCGCAAGCAGACCGCGGTCATGTTCGTCGACCTGGACCGCTTCAAGAACATCAACGACTCCCTCGGCCACGCGGTGGGCGACGCGTTGCTGAAGGAGGTGGCGCGGCGCCTGCTGCAGGAGCTGCGCGTCGGCGACACGATCTGCCGCCTCGGGGGCGACGAATTTGTCGTGGTGCTGCCGGAAATCAAGCGCTCCGCGGACGCGGCGAATGTGGCGCAGAAGGTGATCGAGTCGGTGTCGCGGCCGATGGCGCTCGACGGCCGCGAGCTGCACGTGACGCCGTCGATCGGCATGGCGGTGTTTCCGGACGACGGTCGCGACGCCGAGACCCTGATCCGCAACGCCGACGCGGCGATGTACCACGCCAAGGAAATGGGGCGGGCGAACTACCAGTTCTTCACCGAGCAGATGAACCTGGCGGCGTCGCGCCGCCTGACGCTCGAGAACGACCTGCGGCGCGCGCTGCACAAGGGCGAGCTGCGCGTGTACTACCAGCCGATCATCGAGCTCAAGGCCGGCTGCACTGCGGCGCACGAGGCGCTGCTGCGCTGGCAGCACCCGAGCAAGGGATTGGTGCTGCCCTCCGAGTTCATCCAGCTCGCCGAGGACACCGGCCTGATCCTCGGCATCGGGGAATGGGTGCTGCGCGAGGCCTGCCGCTGGGCGACCTTCATCGGCGCCGAGCGCGGCCTGGCGGTGACGGTGAACCTCTCGGCGCGGCAGTTCCACGATCCCAACCTGGCGCAGCTGGTGGCGCAGGCGCTCGCCGACAGCGGGCTGCCGCCCGGGCTGCTCGAGCTCGAGATCACCGAATCGACCGTGATGCAGAACACCGACGTCACGCTGAGCACGCTGAAGAAGCTCAAGGACCTGGGGGTGTCGCTGTCGGTGGACGACTTCGGCACCGGCTACTCGAGCCTCGCGTATCTCAAGCGATTCCCCGTGGACAAGCTGAAGATCGACCGCTCGTTCATCGCCGACCTGCCCGGGGACCGGGACGCCAAGGCGATCATCGCGGCGATCATCGGCATGGCGCACGCGCTCGGCCTGCAGGTGGTGGCCGAGGGCGTGGAGACCGAGGCGCAGATGGAGTTCCTGCAGAGCAGCCGCTGCGAGTTCATCCAGGGCTTCCTCGCCGGCCGTCCGATGGACGCCGATACGGCGGCCAAAGAGTACCTCTAGGCGCGCCGCGGCGCGTCGCCGCGCGGCAACCACGGCGCATGTCCCGACCGGTCCTGTACTTCGCGCACGCCAACGGCTTCCCGGCGCCGTGCTACGGCGCGCTGCTCGAGCAGCTCGGCGCGCGCTTTCGCGTCGCATACCTGGAGACCATCGGCACCGACCCGCGCTACCCGGTGACCGAGCGCTGGCCGCGCCTGGTCGAGCAGCTCGAGCACGCCATCGAGCGCGAATGCCGCGGCGCCCCCGTGTACGGCGTCGGCCACTCGCTGGGGGGGTACCTGACTTTCCTCGCCGCGGTGCGGCGCCCCGAGCTGTTCCGCGCCATCGTGCTGCTCGATGCGCCGGTCATCGGCGCGCTGCGCGGCCGCATGCTCGGGGCGACCAAGCGGCTCGGCGTGGTCGACCGCGTCACGCCCGCCGGGGCGACCCGCGACCGGCGCAGCGAGTGGGACAGCCGCGAGGCGGCCAAGGCGCATTTCCGCTCGCGCAAGCTGTTCCGCGACTTCAGCGAGCGCTGCCTGGACGATTACGTGCGCTACGGGCTGGTCGCCTCGCACGGCCGGCTGCGCCTGCGCATCCCGCCGCAGGTCGAGTATCAGATCTACCGCACCATCCCGCACGACATGAGCCGCTACCTGGGCGCGCTGGCGGTACCGGCCGGGTTCATCGGCGGGACCCGCTCGGAGGTGGTGCGGCGCGTCGGGCTGGGCGCGATGCGCGGCCGCTTCGTGATGCGCAAGGTGCCGGGCGGGCACCTGTTTCCGTTCGAGCATCCGGGCGAGGCGGCGCGTGCGCTCGAGGGACTGCTCGACGAGCTCGCTGCGCAGGGCGCGCGCAAAGGCCGCTAGGCGCACAGCCGGCGCGCCCGGTCCGGTTCGAAGGCGAGCATTGCGATCGGCAAGCGACTGGGCGATCATCCGCGTCCGATCATCTCACGCCCTCCCATGAGCGCCAGAGCCTACCGAGTTCTTCCCACCGACTCGACCACCTTCCACCCGCGCCTGATCGGCACGCACGGCGCGGTGGCGGCGAACTCCTACCTGTCGGTGAACGCCGGCGTGGACATCCTGAAGGCGGGCGGCAACGCTTTCGACGCGGCAGTGGCGATGACGCTCGTCGAGGGGCTGGTGAACCCGCAGATGCACACCATCGGCGGCGAGTGCCCGATGCTGCTGCGCGTCGCGGGCGAATCGAAGGTGATCGCGGTGAACGGCAACATGGCTGCGCCGATGACGGCGACGCCCGAGGCGTTTCGTGCGCGCGGGCTGGCGGACGTGCCGGAGGAGGGCATCCTCGCGGCGGGGGCGCCGGCGGCATTCTCGGCGCTGGTCACGGTGCTCGCGCGCTGGGGCACGATGGGCTTCGCCGACGTCGCGGCGCAGGCGATCGAGCTTGCCTCGAAGGGCTTCCCGCTCTCCGAGGGGCTGCGCAACCAGCACAAGTACGGTCTCGTGGCGCTGCGCGACAAGTTCCTCGCGCGCTGGCCGGGAAGCGCGCAGCTCTACCTGCCCGAGGGCCGCGTGCCGGAAGTTGGCGAGCCGATGGAGAACGCAGCGCTCGCGCGCACCTACGAGTGGCTGGCGAACGTCGAGCGCGGCGCGGGAGGCGAGCGCAAGGCGAAGCTCGCCGCGGTGCACGACGCGTTCTACCGGGGCGAGATCGCGGCCGAGATCGGCCGCTTCTCGCGCGAGCGCGACGGGCTGCTCGAGTCCGCCGACCTGGCGCGCTTCGAGACGCGCATCGAAGACCCGGTCAGCCTGCGCGTGGGCGACAGCGTGCTCTACAAGTGCGGCTTCTGGACGCAGGGGCCGGCGGAGCTGCAGACCATCGCGCTCATGCTGCGCCACGACCTGCGCGGCATGGGGCACGGCAGCGCCGATTACTGCCACCTGCTGGTGGAGAGCATGAAGCTCGCCTACGCCGACCGCGAGCAGTACTACGGCGATCCCGCGCAGGGGCTCGTCCCCGGGGAAATCCTCCTTTCGGACGCGTATACCGCGCAGCGCGCGGCGCTCATCGACATGCGGCGCGCGAACCCCGAGCTGCGGCCGGGTGACGCGCGGCGCAACGCGGCGCTGCTCCCCGATGACGAGCGCGTGACCCCGAAAGGCTGGGGCGCGGGCACGGTGCACGTCGACGCGGTGGACGCGAAGGGCAACATGGCCTCGTTCACGCCGAGCGGCGCGTGGCTGATGTCCTCCGAGGTGATCCCGGCGCTCGGCTTCCCGCTCTCGGTGCGCATGATGACCTTCTACCTCGGGCCCGCGCATCACCCGAACGTGGTCGGGCCGGGCAAGCGCCCGCGCACCACGCTCACGCCCTCGCTCGCCTTCAAGGGCGGCAAGCCGTGGATGGCTTTCGGCACCATGGGCGGGGACAACCAGGGCCAGTGGCTGCTGCAGTTCTATCTCAACCGCGCCGTGTTCGGCATGACCATCCCGCAGGCGATCGAGGCGCCGCGGCTGTCGAGCGAGAGCTTCCCCGGCTTCTTCGCGCCGCATCGCGGCATCCCCAACCGCGTGCGCGCCGAGGAGCGCATCGGCAAGAAAATACTCGACGAGCTTCGCCGCCGCGGGCACGACGTCGACGTCGCGCCCGACTGGACCGAGGGCTTTGTTTCCGCCGCGCAGTACGACCCGGACACGGGTCTGCTCGAGGCCGGCTGCGACCCGAGGGGCGCGAAGGCGGAGTGTTTCCCCGCGTTCGCCTACGCCTGGTGATCTAGCGTCTTTTCCCCGCGCGGCGCGCTTTCTTCGCCTTGGCCGGCTTCTTCGCCGGCGCCGCGCGGTAGCGCTTGCGCGCCAGCGCCGCGCCCGCGGCGAGCGCCCTCAGCTTGGCGATCGCGATCTCGCGGTCCATCGGCGCCATGCCGCAGTTGGTGCACGGGAACAGGCGCCTGGCCGGCACGTATTTGAGCGCCTCGCGGATCGTCGCCGCCACCTCCTCCGGCGTCTCGACCCGGTCGTTCGCCACGTCGATCGCGCCGACCAGGACGTCCTTGCCCTTGAGCAGCGCCATCAGCCGCGCCGGTACGTGGGAGTGGATGCACTCGAGCGAGACCTGGTCGATGCGGCTCTTCGCCAGGGCCGGGAAGATTTCCTCGTACTGGCGCCATTCCGAGCCGAGCGTGCTCTTCCAGTCGATGTTCGCATGGATGCCGTAGCCGTAGCAGATGTGGACCACGGTGGTGCACTTCAGGCCCTCGATCGCGCGCTCGAGCGCGGCGACGCCCCACTTCTTCACGTCGTCCATGTAGACGTTGAACGCGGGCTCGTCGAACTGGATCACGTCGACGCCATCCTTCTCCAGCGCGCGCGCTTCCTGGTTGAGCAGCGCGGCGAAGGCCATCGCCAGCTTGACCTTGTCGCCGTAATGGCGGTCGGAAAGCGTGTCGACGATGGTCATCGGGCCGGGCATGGTGATCTTGAGCTTTCGCTGCGTATGCGCGCGGGCGAGGCGCGCCTCGACCTGGTGCACGCGGCCCTTGAGGCGCAGCGGTCCGGTCACCAGCGGAACCATGGCCTCGTAGCGGTTGTCGCGGATGCCCATCTTCACCTTGTGCTCGAAATCGATGCCTTCGACGTACTCGAGGAAGCCGTGCACGAAGTGCTGGCGCGATTGCTCGCCGTCGCTGACGATGTCGATGCCGGCGTCCTCCTGCTCCTTGAGCCAGAGCAGCGTGGCATCGCGCTTGGCGGCCGCCAGCTCGGCGCCGGCGGCGCGCCAGGACGGCCAGAGCTTGTTCGTTTCGGCGAGCCAGAACGGCTTGGGCAGGCTGCCGGCTAGGGTGGTTTCGAACATGGGTGTCTCCGGTCGGGTTTCCCGGCGGGAGTTTACCGCCTGCGCAGCCGTGCGCGCAGTGCGCAATGCGGGAATCGGGTAGGCTACCGGCTATGGCAAGACGCGCTGCGGGCAATGCGGACAAGAGGCGCCTGGTGGTCGCGATTACCGGGGCCACCGGTTCGGTCTACGGGGTGCGGCTGCTCGAGCAATTGCGCGCGCTGCCCGGCTGGGAAAGCCATCTGGTGCTCACCGAGGCGGGCGTGCTCAACGCCTGGCAGGAGCTCGGTCTCACCCGCAAGGCGATCGAGCGGCTCGCCGACGTTGCCTACCATCCGCGCGACGTCGGCGCGGCGATCGCCAGCGGCTCGTACCTGGGCGACGGCATGGTCGTGGCGCCCTGCTCGATGAAGACACTCGCGGCGATCGCGCACGCGCACGCCGACGACCTCGTGTCGCGCGCTGCCGACGTGGTGCTCAAGGAGCGCCGCCGGCTGGTGATCCTGCCGCGCGAGACGCCGCTCAACCTCGCGCACCTGCGCAACATGGCCGCGGTGACCGAGATGGGCGGCATCGTCTTCCCGCCCGTGCCGGCGTTCTATGCCAAGCCCAAGACGATCGCCGATCTGGTCGAGCACACGGTGCACCGCGTGCTCGATCTGTTCGGGGTGCATTCGCCGAAGCTCGCGCGCTGGCAGGGCATGCCGAGCAAGGCGGGGGACTAGCCGCGCAGCCTGGCGCCGGTCGCCTGCTCCAGCTTCTGCAGGAACCGCTCCAGCGTCACGACCATGCGCTCGTGGCGGCCGCGCATGATCTCGCGCCCGTCCTGCGTCGCGCGCACCGAGAACAGCAGCTTTCTGCCGTCGAGCCCCTCGAGCCGCGAGCTGCAGCTGAGGGCATGGCCGGGCAGCGCCGCGCCGACGTGCTCGACCTCTACCCGCGTGCCGACGGTCGCCTCGCCCGGCGCGAGCAGCGGCGCGATGTTGTAGTGGCAGGCCATCTCGAGAAAGCCGATGAGGTGCGGGGTCGACACCACGTGCACTCCGGCATTGCCCACCGCGTGCGCGGTGTGCTCCGCCCCGGGCACCGGCTCCCAGCCGCCGCTGCGGCCGATCTCGGGTGCTTGCATGGCGCGAATTACCGTGCGCCCGCGAGCAGCTCGGCGACCGCTTTGTCGAATCCCGCGGGCTGCTCGATGTTCGAAAGGTGCGCGGCGTTGGGCAGGATCACAAGCTTCGAGCCCGGCGCGCTGGCGTGGATCTCGCGCGCCATGGCCACCGGCGTGCCCGGGTCCTGCTCGCCGACAATCACCAGGACCGGGCACTCGATCTCCTTCAGCCGCGCGCTCAGGTTGATTTGCGGGATCGCGTGGCAGCAGCCGACGTAGCCCGGTACCGGCGTGTCGGCGATCTGCGCGGCGATGCGCGCGACGGTGTCGGGCCTGGCCTTGCGGAACGACTCGGTGAACCAGCGCGCGAGCGTCGGCTCGACCAGCGGCTGCATGCCCTGGGTCTGCGCGGTCTTGATGCGCTCGGTCCACGCGCCCATGGCTTCCGCCGGGTAGCGGCTGGTGGTGTCGGCGAGGGTCAGGCTGTGGAAGATTCCCGGATACTTGAGCGCGAAGGTCTGGCCGATCATGCCGCCCATCGACAGGCCGACGAAGTGCCCGCGCCGGATGCCGAGGTGGTCGAGCAGGCCCTTCAGGTCGTCGGCCATCTGCCCGAGCGTGTACGCGCCGGCGGGCGCGGCGCTCTGGCCATGGCCGCGCGTATCGAACGCGAGCACGCGATAGCGGTCCCTGAACGCCGCGATCTGCTCGTCCCACATGCGCACGTTGCAGGCGAGCGAGTGGCTAAATACCAGCCATGGCGCGTCCTCCTTGCCGTGAATCTCGTAGTAGAGCTCGATGCCGTTGGTCTTGGCCTTCATGCTTTCTCCTTTGGTAACGGACCTGTCTGCCATTATTTCATCATTGCGGCGCCAGCCATGCGGCGCCCGGCGCGCGCGATTCAGACTTTTGCCACGATGAGCGGGATCAGCATCTCGTCCTCGCTCGCGCCACCATGATTGCCGATGTGCAGATGCTGCTTCTCGCCCGGTATCCAGTCCTTGACCGTGTAGCGCTCCTTCATGAGCAGCGCTACATCGCCGATGCGCTCGGCGAGGCGCGGATGCCGGACGCCGGGGCCGAACCAGCCTTCCTCGGCCAGCTCGCGGCTGAGGCGCACTTCGGCCTTGCCTGCGAGCCAGTCGCGCGCGCGCGCGGCGAATTCCGGCACGCGACCCTCCTGGACGTGGCAGAAGGCCGCGCGGCGCTCGCCGCACAGAGGAAAGCGCAGCAACGCGGGGAGCCCCGGGCTGTCCTCGAACGCAAGCGACTCGGCAGGCCCGCTGTCCAGGAAGCCGTGGTCGGCGGTCGCGACGACGATTGCGTCGCTGCCGGCCAGGCGCACGAGCAGCTCGCCGAACGCCGCGTCGATCGCCGCGAACTCGGCCAGCGTCTCGGCGCTCGCGACCCCGTGGCGATGCGCGAGGGTGTCGAATTGCGGCCAGTAGGCGTAGACGAACTTCCGGTCGGCGCCCGATTTCACCGCCGCCTCGACTTGCGCGACGAAGCCGGCGCGGTCGTCGTAGGCGCGCCGCTCGGCGCGGCCGCAGTGGTGCAGGTTGTAGTCGGAATTCACGATGGCGCTGTAGGAGACCACGATCGGCCGCACCGCGAGCGCGTCGAGCAGGGACGGCGCGAGGAACAGCCGCGCTGGCGGCACGCCGCGCGCGGCGAGCGGGGCGTTGTCCCCGCGCGTGCGCCCGGGCAGCGGCGCGACGACGCAGCCGGCCTCGCCGAAATAGGTGAACCAGCCGGTCAGCCCATGCTCGAGCGGGGCGAAGCCGGTGTACGAGGTGGTGATCGCGGCCGCGGTGGTGGAGGGGAACACCGCGCTGATCGCGCCGCGCCGGCGCCGCGCCAGCTCGCCGGCCGGTCCGCGCGACTGCAGGTAGCGGTCGCCGAGCCCGTCGATGATCACCAGTACGACATTGGTCGCTTCGGCAAGCTCGGCGGGAGCGAGCGCCTCGAGCGTCGCGTGCCGCGGGCGGGCGCCGCAGCCCTCGGCGATCGATGAGATCAGGTTGAGAAAGCCGCCGCCGGAATAATCGGGCCGGACCATCGGCCCAATTCTAAGCGCTGGACGGATGCGCCGGAACCGCCTTTCGCGGAACCCCGCCCCGCCTTTTCTGAAAGTTGGGCATTGCGCCGCAGCGTCGTGACGCTGCTGCGCAATGCAGTGTGATTCTTCAGTGCAGCACCAGCGGATTGGTCATCAACGCGTCGTAGTGGCCGAAAAACTCGTCGAGCGACTCGTCGCTCGGATCGTCCGAGAACAGGTCCACCATCGAGCTGCGGAAGGTCGTTTCGACCTCGCCCTCGAGATAGGCGCCGCGCCCGCTCGCCTTGTCGACCAGCTCGATGCCGCCGTGTTCGGGATACTCCGCGACGTAGTAATTCTGGCTGTCGTACAGGACGTTCATGGTTCACCTCCGCCCGCGTTGCCGCCCGGCGCGTTCATTACATACCGATTGGACCGTTCCTGTGTGTCAAGGTTTGTCCAGCGGCCGGCACTTTCAAGGCCGGCGTCGGCAACTGCGGAAAATAGGGCCCCTTTTGCGGGGGATCGGCGCACTCGCGTGATAAACTGCACGCCTTTCCCCGCGGAGGACCAGCCATGCGCATGGAAGTCCACGTGCACGCCGATATTCCCATCCTCGAAGGCGTCTCCAGAAAGCAGATCGAGCGGGCGCTTGCGCCGTGGCTAGAGTACCTGGACGCCGAGACCGTGGCCGACGTGAAGAGCCTGGAGCCCGAGGAGCCCGGCATCCGCTACGACGAGAAGGAGCTGCTGCTGTTCCTGTGCTGGACCGGGGAGATCGGCGGCAGCTTTCTGAACGCTCTCGAGGCGGCGCTCGAGCAGCTCGGACCGCTTTGCTTCGAGGCGGTCGAGGTCGACGTCACGCTGTATCACGACAACGGCGAGCAGGAGAACCGCCTGCTGTTCGCGGGGCCCACCGCGCAGGCCATCCACGAGGCGCAGCGTCGCTGCATGATCGAGGACGTCACCGCTCTCCTGGGGCGCCAGTTCGACAAGGACCGCGTTGCCGAGGTGGTGGTGCTGGTGAACGACCTGTTCGACCGCGAGTGGCGCGAAAAGGCGGCGCAACCCAAGAAGCCCGAGCGCGCATTCGAGTACTACACGCGCCCGTCGCGCAAGCACCTGCATTGAAGAACAACACTGCATTGCGCCGCAGCGTCATGACGCTGCGGCGCAATGCCTGACTTTCAGAAAAGGCCAAGAGCAGGGCCTCAGGCGATCGTGGCTGGACCCAAGTATCCGGGCTTCGATACCCTGGCGCTGCACGCCGGCCAGTCGCCCGACCCGGCGACCGGCAGCCGCGCCGTACCGATCTATCAGACCACCTCGTACGTATTCCGCGACACGGAGTATGCCGCGTCGCTGTTCAACATGGAGCGCGCCGGGCACGTGTACTCGCGCATCTCCAATCCGACCGTGGCGGTGCTCGAGGAGCGCGTCGCGGCGCTGGAGGGCGGAGTCGGCGCCATCGCCACGGCCTCGGGCCAGGCGGCGCTCCACCTAGCGGTGGCGACGCTGCTCGATGCCGGGCAGCACATCGTGGCCTCGAGCGCTCTGTACGGCGGCTCGCACAACCTGCTCGGCTACACGCTGCGCCGCTTCGGCATCGAGACGACCTTCGTGACACCGGGCGACCTCGGCGCCTGGCGCGCGGCCCTCCGCCCGAACACTCGGCTGCTGTTCGGCGAGACGCTCGGCAACCCGGGGCTCGACGTGCTCGACATCCCGGAGGTGTCGAAGATCGCGCACGCAGCCGGGGTTCCGCTGCTGGTCGATTCGACCTTCACCACGCCCTACCTGATGAAGCCCTTCGAGCTGGGCGCCGACCTGCTGTACCACTCGGCGACCAAGTTCCTCGGCGGCCACGGCGTGGCGATCGGCGGCGTGCTGGTCGACTCCGGGCGCTTCGACTGGGAGGCCGCGGGCAAGTTTGCGCAGCTCAGCGCGCCCTACGAGGGCTTTCACGGCATGGATTTCGAGGAGGAGTCGGGCACGCGCGCCTTCCTGCTGCGCGCGCGCCGCGAGGGCCTGCGCGACTTCGGCGCCTGCATGGCGCCGATGACCGCGTTCCAGATCCTGCAGGGCATCGAGACCCTGCACCTGCGCATGCCGCGGCACGTCGCGAACGCCCGAAAGGTCGTCGAGTTCCTCGCCGCGCATCCGATGGTCGAGGCGGCGGCCTACCCCGAGCTGCCCGGCCATCCGGACCACGAATTGGCGCGCAAGCTCCTGCCGCGGGGCTGCGGCGCCGTGTTTTCGTTCAGCATGAAGGGCGGGCGCGAGGCGGGCAAGCGCTTCATCGAGGCGCTGCGCGTGTTCTCGCACCTCGCCAACGTGGGCGACGCCAAGTCGCTGGTCATCCATCCTGCCAGCACCACCCATTACCGCATGTCCGACGAGGACCTCCGGCGCGCCGGCATCACCGCGGGTACGGTGCGCCTGTCGATCGGCCTGGAGGAACCCGAGGACCTCGTCGAGGACCTCGGCCGCGCGCTGGCCGCCGCGCAGAAGACGCTAGGATAGGAGACGCGGTGGACTTCGCCGTCGACGGCAGGAAGGCCTTTGCCTACACGGCGGACCACGCGCCGGATGCCGCGAAGCCGAGCGTGGTGTTCGTGCACGGCGCGGGGCTCGATCACAGCTGGTGGGGGCTGCAGAGCCGCTACTTCGCCTACCACGGGCGCAACGTCCTGGCGGTCGACTTGCCCGGGCACGGCCGCTCCGAGGGGGCGCCGCTGGCGACGATCGAGGCGCTCGCCGACTGGGTGATGCGCCTGCTCGACGCGGCGCGCCTCGGCACGGCGAGCGTCGTGGGCCACTCGCTGGGCTCGCTGGTGGCCCTCGAGTGCGCGGCGCGCCACCCCGCGCGCGTCGAGCGCATCGCGCTGCTGGGTAGCGCCTTTCCGATGCGGGTGTCGGCGGCATTTCTCGATGCCGCGCGCAGGAACGAGCAGAGCGCCTACGATATGGAAACCATCTGGGGGCACGCGCCGCAGGTGCCGCTCGCGGGCAATCCGAACCCCGGGATGTGGATGTACGGCGACACGCTGGCGCGCCTCGCGCGGCTGGCGCCGGGGGTCCTCTACGCCGACCTCAAGGCCTGCAACGAGTACGCCGCTGGCCTCGAGAGCGCCGCAAAGGTGAAATGTCCGGCGCTCCTCATCGTCGGCCGGCGCGACCTGATGACCCCGCCTGCCGCGGGCGAAGCGCTTGCCCGGGCGATCCCCGGCAGCCGCACGGTGAGCATCGCGACCTCGGGCCACTCGCTGATGGCCGAGGCGCCGGACGCGACGCTCGACGCGCTGATCGATTTTCTTCGCTGAGCGCGGCAGCTCAAGCCGCCGCGGCGGCGAGCCGGGGCGGGCGCTCGCGGATCGGCAGGTGCACCAGGGTGGCGAACGCCGCGAGCGCGATGTCCGCGTACCACATCCAGTTGTAGCTCGAGGTGGCGGCGTAGGCCTTGCCGCCCAGCCAGGCGCCCAGGAATCCCCCGACCTGGTGCGAGAGCATCACCAGCCCGAACAGCGTCGCCATCACCGACGGGCCGTAGAACTTGGCGACCAGCCCGGCGGTCGGCGGCACGGTGGAGAGGTAGGTGAAGCCGATCGCCGCCGAGAAGACCAGAAAGGTCGTTGCGGTCTTCGGGGCGAGCAGGAACGCGACGATGGTGAGGCCGCGTGCCGCGTAGATCAGCGACAGCAGGCTCTTCATGCGCCAGCGCCCGATCGCCCAGCCGGAAGCGAAGCTGCCCCCGATGTTGAACAGCCCGATCACGGCCAGCGACCAGGCCGCAACCTGGGGTGGCAGCCCGCAGCTCCCCACCACGCCCGGCAGGTGCGTGGCGATGAAGGCGACGTGGAAGCCGCACACGAAAAAGCCCGCGCACAGCAGCAGGTAGCTCGGGTCGCGCAGCGCGACGCGTATCGCCGCGCGCAGCTGCGTGCCTTCGATGACGTGGCGCTCGCCCGGCGCCGCGGGCGGGGTGCGCAGCCACAGCGCAGCAGGCAGGACGAGCAGGGTGACGAGCGCCAGCGTCTCGAGCGCGCCGACCCAGCCGATGCCCGCGAGCAGCGCTCCGGCGAGAGGCGCGATGGTGAACTGGCCGAACGAGCCGCCGGCGTTGACCAAGCCGGTCGCCATGCCGCGCTTGTCGGGCGCGATGCGCCGCGACACCGCGGCCATCAGCACCGAAGGGCCTGCCGCGCCGGCTCCAGTCGCCGCGAGCACGCCGATCGCGAGCACCAGCAATGCGCTCGTGTGCGCAAGCGGCGTGAGCGCGGTGCCGAGCGCGACCAGGAGCGCGCCGCCGGCGAGCACGCGGCCCGTGCCGTAGCGGTCGGCGAGCGCTCCGGCGAACGGCTGCACCAGGCCCCAGACCAGCTGCGCGATGGCGAACGCGAAGCTGATCGCCACGATCCCCAGGCCGGTGGCCGAGTTGAGCGGGCTGATGAACAGGGCCAGCGACTGGCGCGTGCCGAGCGTGATGGCGAAGATCAGCGCGGCAGCGAGCACCGGCAGGAGGAAGCGGCGGTTCAGCGGGTGCATTGCGCTCTCGCCGCAGGTCGTTGGCCGCGCGTCGCGAGACTCCGCCCTTGCTAGCGGTGAACGCGCACTACGGCTGCGTTGATGGGGTTCGACGCCGTCACCACTTCTTGTATGGCAGGAACTTCCCAGACATGGTCACCCGTACCCGGTCGCCCTTGGGGTCCGGCTCTTTTTCGATATCGAGGGTGAAGTCGATCGCGCTCATGATGCCGTCGCCGAACTTTTCGTGAATCACCGACTTGATCGGCATTCCGTAGACCTGCAAGATCTCGTAGAAGCGGTACAGGAGCGGGTCGGTCGGCACGACCGGGCCGAGCCCCTTGGTCGGGAACTCGGTGAGCGGCTCGACCAGCTTCGCATCGACCCCGAGCGCCGCCGCGAGCTTCTCGGCCTCCTCCTGCGAGGCGCGCGCCTGCCTATAGAGCAGCGCGGCGATCCAGACCTCGTCTCGCCCGACCGCCTTCTCCAGGTCGGCGTAGGTCACGCGCTTCTGCTTCTTGGCCGCGAGCAATTTCTCGGTCAGTTCGTGGACATTCATGGCGGCGCTCCTCTGCGATGGGCTGGCGAATCCGTCGGTTTGCGTGCGCGTGAAATGCGCGCTGCTGGGCGTATAAGTAGTATATCGTCAAGCTACGAAGCGCAAGCCCGCTCCGCGAGGAAGCATTCCAGGATCCCGTGCTTCAATTTGGTGCGAACGTCACCATGTCTTACGAGGAGTTGAGCTGGCATCCCGACGGTCGACGCTGCACGATCGGGCTGGATCGCGTCGGCAGCGGGCCGCGCGTCGTGTTGCTTCCCGCGCTCAGCTCGATCTCGACGCGCCGCGAGATGTCGCCCCTGCAGGCGCGACTGGCCGGGTCGTTCACCGCGATCGCGATCGACTGGCCGGGCTTCGGCGAGCTGCCGAAGCCGCGCGTCGATTGGCGACCGGAGATCTACGAGAGTTACCTCGATTACGTGCTCACCCGCGTCGTACCCGAGCCGCACGCGATCGTCGCCGCCGGGCATGCGTCCGGCTACCTGATCAGGCATCTCGCCGCGCACCCGCGCGCGACGGCGCGCGCGGTGCTGCTCTCGCCCACCTGGCGCGGGCCGCTGCCGACGATGATGGGCGGCGATCGCGCGATGTTCGCCAGCATCGCGAAGGCATTCGACCCGCTGCTCCCGGGCGCGCTTCTCTACCGATTGAACGTGAACCGGTACGTCGTCGGTGTCATGGCGCGCGGTCACGTGTATTCGGATCCCGGGTGGCTCGCAGGTCCGCGCATGCACGAGAAGCTCGCCGTGACGCGGGCGCCCGGGGCGCGCCACGGCTCGGCGCGCTTCGTCACCGGTCGCCTGGATCCGTTCCGCAGCCGCGACGAGCAGACGCAGGCCGCGCGGCGCCTCGCCGTTCCGACGCTCGTCGTGTTCTCCGAGACCGCGCCGCGCAAGTCGCGGCTGGAGATGGAAGCGCTCGCCGCGCAGCCCGGGCTGACGACGCTGCGGCTCCCGGGAGGGAAGCTGTCCTTCTACGAGGAGTTTCCTGAAGAGACCGCCGCGGCGATCGGCGCCTTCCTCGCCGCGAGCGCTGCGGCCGGCAGCTCCTCGGGCTCGGTGACGGCCGACTCGTAGGCGCCTCGCCGGCTCTTGTCGCAGCTCTCCGCGAGCGGGCAGGGGTTGAGCCGTTCCGACGGCGCGGCCTCGCATCGGCGAGCGCTCCATTCCGACGCCAGCTCGGCGAAAGCTACGCAGGCGGGGCTCTTATAGGCGCCCTTACGGCAGATGAGCGTGATCGCGTGGTGCGGCAGCTCCGGCAGGAGCATGATAGGAAACAGGCCGCTCTGCGCGCAGGCGATCGCCTTGGGGAGCACGGTGGCGAGCCGGCCGAGTCGTACCATTTCCACTATCACGCTGAGCGAGTTCGTCTCCATCGCGATCTGAGGTGTAATGCCATGCTCGAGGCAGTACAGGTCGATATGGCGCCGAAGCGCGAACTTGGTGCTGAGCAATACCAGTCCCATCTGTTCGAGCCTGTGCCCGTCGAGCGGCGCCGGCTGCTCGGCGCACGGATGGGCCTTCCCTACCGCCAGGTGCAGTGCCTCGATGAACAGGACATGGGTGTCGATGTCCGACGAGCGAGCGCCGTTAGATAGCAGCGTATTGGTGAACGCGATTCCCAGATCGATCCGGTCCTCCGCAACTGCGGCCTCGATTTCGCTCTGAGACATCTCGATGGCGCTCAGTGCAATGCCGGGGTGCCGCCGGCTGAAGTCTTCAAGCAAAGGGGTCACCAGGTAGTCAGTGATCGGCGTCATCCCGACCTGCAGCGAGCCGCGGCTGAGATCCTCCAGCTCATGCACGGCGCGCTTTCCCGCGTCGAGCTCGACCAAGGCGCGGCGAGCGTAGCGCGCGTAGACCTCACCCGCATTCGTGAGCCGTACGGTGCGCGAGGTTCGCTCGAGAAGTCGCACCCCAAGTGTCTCTTCCAACTGTTTGATTTGCTGCGACAAGGTTGGCTGGGAAACGTAGAGTACCTCTGCCGCACGCGTGAAGCTGCGATGCTCTACGACTGCCAGCAGATAACGGATCGAACGTGGGAAAACGAAGTTTCGATCCATAGCCAATCCCTATAGCTTTTATCCGAATTACGACTTGGACTACTGGACGCAGTGCTCCGCATGATACGAGCAATCGCGCGGCCTAGCCACACACGCTCCGGCTTCGAGTGCATCGCGCGAGAGTCCCGTCGGCCGCATCTAGAGGAGGAGTGCCACAACATGTCGTCGACTACTCGACCGGGATTGATGAAACACCTGGACCTTGTCGGCCAGCTTCAGCCGGCCTATCACCAGCAGACGCAAGCGCCATACCCCGATGAGATCGATCACGCGCGCTTCCGCGCGCTGCTGCGCTCGGCGCACGACATCGGCGGCGAGGCGGACGTGCCGATCCGCTGGGAAGAAAAGGAGGAGGAGCAGTGGGAAGCGAGCACCTTCGCGACCTGCGAGTGCCTGGCGTGGCGCGGCGTCTGGTCCGCCGAGGAACGTCGCCGCCGCCAAAACGTCGATGTCGGGCAGACGCAGTACCTCGGCCTGCCCTATTACGGGCGCTGGCTGCTCAGCGCTGCCCGGATCCTGGTGGACAAGCAGTACGTGACGCTCACGGAGCTGGTCAACAAGATCGATGAGGTGAAAAAGCGCTATGAGCAAGCCACATCTCGATAGGACTCACCACGCGAAGAAGGCCACCGGGATCGGCGACCCGCAGTGCTTCAAGGGGGAAGCCGGTCGGGCCAAGTTCAAGGCGGGCGACCGCGTGCGGGTAAGAGATCTGCCGGACGTTTTCTATACGCGTTGCCAGGTGTACACGCGCGGCGTGGTCGGCACGGTCACCCTGGCGGTGTACGAAAGCCCCGCGGCGGAAGACGAAGCGTGGGACAACACCGAGCATCCGGAATGGTTCTACAGCGTGGCGTTCAAGCAGAAGGACCTATGGCCTGATTACTCCGACGCTTACCCGAACGACACGGTCGAGACCGAGTTTTCCGAGCGTTGGCTCGAGAAGGCGTGAGCGGCGAGCAAATCGGGCCGACGCATAGAGAGGGACGAGATATGGCGAAGATACGCACGGAGTCGAAAAAGGAAACTGCGCACGAACATGGCCACAGGCCCCCTGCACCCATGGTCGATGAAGTGAGCGATTTCGAAGTCCTCGAGATGGCGGTGCGCGAGCTTGCGATCGAAAAAGGGCTGTTCAGCGCCGAGGACCATCGGCGGTGGACCGAGTATGTGCACAGCCTGGGGCCGCTGCCCGCGGCGCGCCTGGCTGCCAAGGCATGGCTGGATCCCGCGTTCAAGAAGCTGGCGGTGACCGATGGGGTCAAGGCGAGTCTGGCAGTGGGTGTCGACTGGATCAACAGCCCTCCCACCCACTTCGGCACGCCGAGCGACTACTGCAACTTCCGCGTCCTCGAGGACACGCCGAAGCTAAAGCACGTGGTCGTGTGCACGCTGTGCTCGTGCTATCCGCGTCCGATCCTCGGACAGTCGCCGGAATGGTATCGAACGCCGAACTACCGCCGCCGCCTGGTTCGCTGGCCGCGGCAGGTGCTCGCGGAGTTCGGCCTGCAGCTGCCGCCGGACGTCGAGATCAGGGTCGCGGATTCCAACCAGAAGACCCGCTACATGGTGCTGCCGATGAGACCCGCCGGCACCGAGGGCTGGAGCGAGGAAAAGCTGGCCGAGATCGTGACGCGCGACTGCCTGATCGGCGTGGCGGTCCCGAAGCCCGGCGTCACCTCGAACGCCAAGCGGCCGATCCACCCGGCGGTGCATCCGCTGCACCACGGTCATTGAGAGAGCCGCTGCATGACGACATCGCAGGAAGACGACCGCAGGCGCCGCGAGCACCGGCGCGAAGCCGGCCCGGCGCCGATCAGCCTGCTCGAGAACGTGCGCAGCCGCGGAAGGGTATGGGGCGACCTGGCCGCGCAATACGGCGTCACCAATCCCGATCCTCCCTGGCGGGTCACGCTGGACGCGACTTGCGACATCCTGGCGGCCGAATCCTGCGCCGACCCGGATGCTCACGCCGGCTCCGGGGCCTTGCCCGCGCTCGAGCGGCGCGCGGAAGAGGACGATCTGTCGGCGACGGTCTACGCGGGCGTGCCTTTCCCGGAGCGACAACTCTTGGCTCTCGCGCACTCGATGATCCGCCGCGGCCTGTTCGACGAGGAAGAGCTCGCCCGCCGCATGAAGCAGGTCCAGGAGCGCCTTACCGCGGTGTAGCGCGATGAATGCAAGGGCTCGCTGTCGCCCGCGGATCGTCCCGAGCCGGGGCCAGGAGGAGCAAGTTCCAAGCCGCATTCGGCACCATTGGAGCGCGATCGGGACGTACTGAGTTTCGTTGACGGAGAAGACCACTGATGACGATTCGCGGCGTTCATGTCGAAACTGCTGGGCTGTATCACCGCTATGGCACGCGCAAGGGGTTCGCGTTCGAGCACGTCACCATGGAGGCGCAGCCGGGCGAGGCGCTCGCCATCATCGGCCGTTCGGGCTGCGGCAAGTCGACGGTTCTGCAAGTGATCGCCGGCCTGCTCCACCACGCTGGCGGCTCGGTGCGCATCAACGGCCTGCCGGTCGTGAAACCGTCCCCTCGCTGGATTCTGCTGTTTCAGGCGCCGCATCTCTATCCCTGGATGAAGGTGTCGCAGAACGTCGGGATCGGCTTGCACTTCGCCGGCCGTCCAAAGGACGAGATCCGTGATCGCGTCGCCAAGGTGCTGCGCCTAGTCGATCTTGAGGCTTTCTCGGCAAGCAACGTGCAGGATCTCTCGGGTGGCCAGCAGCAGCGCGTGGCGCTCGCCCGCTCGCTGGTGATGGAGCCGGAGCTTCTTCTGCTCGACGAGCCGTTCTCGGCGCTCGATGCCTTCACGCAGGGCGCGCTGCAGCGCGACGTGCGTTCGATCGTCAAGAACCTCGGGATCACGCTGATCCTGGTCACGCACGATATCGACGAGGCGGTTCTGATGGCAGATCGCGTGCTGATCATGGCCGGCTCGCCGGGCACGATCGTGCATTCCATTCCAATCGAGCTCGGAAGCATTCGCGAGCGCGACGACCCGTCGGCGCTCGCGATCCGGCGACGCGTGATGGAGATGTTCGAGGCCGCCGAGGCCGCTCGCGCAGCTAGACCCGAGGCGGCAGCGAGTCAGGGGGTCGGGGCGGAGGCAAGGCCCGGTCCGAAGAGCGACATCGAGACTGCTTCCGCCGCGGACTTCTTCGGGAGATGAGGCTCGCGAGCCACGCGGCGTACCACTCCAGCCGCAAAACGAGGAGATCGAGAAATGGCAAGGAAGGGAATCGACATCTACGAGGGATGGCACCGCGGGGTACTGAGCGGGATCGAGGAGCGCGCCGACGGTGTGTATGATCCGAAGCTCCGGCTGGAGTACGACCCTCTCTTCCATCCGGTCCTGGGAACGGGCGTCAACCGGCGCGCGCTGCTCAAGGCGGCCGGGCTTGCCGCGCTTGGCGGCGTCATCCCGCGGGCGCGCGCAGTCGACAAGAAATTCGATCCGGTGGTTCGCATCGGCTACTTGCCGATCACCGATGCGGCGGCGCTGCTCGTCGCCCACGAAAAGGGCTTCCTCAAGGGGCAGGGTCTCGACTCGGTCCGCCCGACGCTGATCCGCTCCTGGGACCAGCTGGTCGAGGCCTTCGAGTCGCACCGCTTTAATCTCACACACCTGCTCATACCGATACCGATCTGGATGCGCTACGGCAACCACTACCCCGTCAAGATCGTCGCCTGGGACCACACCAACGGTTCGGCGATGGTGGTGCGCAAGGACAGCGGCATCAAGAGCTTCAAGGACCTGGGGGGCAAGCAGTTTGCGATGCCGTTCTGGTATTCGATCCACAACATCATCTCGCAGCTCGAGCTGCGTAATGCCGGCATCAAGCCGGTGATCCGCCCGCAGAGCGCGAAGCTGGCTGCCGACGAGTGCAACCTGCTGATCCTGCCCCCGCCCGATATGCCGGCGGCGCTCGCGTCGCGGAAGATCGACGCCTACTGCGTTGCCGAGCCGTTCAATGCCCTGGGCGAGCTGCTCGCCGGCGGCGAGGTGCTGCGTTTCACCGGCGATATCTGGAGGGGCCATCCCTGCTGCGTGGTGTGCATGCACGAGGCGGACGCGATGGACCCGGCGCGCGCCCACTGGGCGCAGGCGGTGCTGAACGCCATCGTCCAGTCGCAGATCTACATCGACGCGAACCGGACGGAGGTCGCTCACCTGCTCTCCCGCGAGGGGCAGAAGTACCTGCCGTTCCCGGCCAAGGTGGTGGAGCGCGCGATGGTCTTCTACAACCCGACCTTCTACAAGGAAGCGATCAAGCACCCCGAGTGGCACCAGGACCGAATCAACATGGACCCCTGGCCGTACGCCTCGGCGACCGAGAGGGTGGCGAGCGACCTGAAGAACACGCTGGTGACCGGCGACCGTGCCTTCCTCGACAAGCTCACGCCCGAGTTCGTCGCCAAGGACCTCGTTTACTACGATCACGTCAAGAAGGCGACCGAAAAATTTCCGGACTGGAAGAAGGACGCAAGCGTGTCCACGTCGAGCGATCCCTATGTGCGCACCGAGGTGATCGACCTATGAACGAACCGGTCGCCGAGCTCGAGGCCCCGAAACAGCGCGCCGACGCCCCGCCCGCGGCAGCGGCCCGAACGTCCCGGTGGCGGGCGGCCGACGTCATTTATCCGGTCGCCGGGGTGGCGGTTCTGCTCGCCCTCTGGTGGGTGGGCGGCGAGGTCCTCTATCTGAATCAGGCAACGCGCACGTTCGCGGGGCTCGGGCCGGTGCCGACGTTCCACGCATTGTTCGCGATGCTCGCCGACGGCACGATCGGCCATGCAACGGCGAGCAGCCTGTATCGGGTCGGCATCGGGCTTGCCTGGTCCGCAGGGCTCGGACTTCCAATCGGCATCATCTTCGGCCTCAGCAAGGCGTTCCGCAAGGCAAGCAACATGCCGTTCCAGTTCCTGCGCATGATCAGCCCGCTCTCCTGGGAGCCGATCGCAGTACTCGCGTTCGCGTCGTGGGACCAGGCAATCATCTTCCTCGTCACCATGGCGTCGGTCTGGTCGGTGGTGTACGCGACCGCGAACGGGGTGAGCAAGATCGAGCCGACGTGGTTCAAAATCGCGCGCAATCTTGGCGCCCAACCCTGGCATATGCTGTCAAAGATCATCGTGCCTGCGGTCGCGCAAGACATGCTCACCGGGATGCGCTTCGCGCTCGGCGTTGCGTGGATCGTGCTCGTTCCCGCAGAGTTCCTCGGGGTCACCTCGGGTCTCGGCTACGCGATCGAGGACGCGCGCGAAACGCTCCAGTACAGCCATCTCGGCGCGATGGTGTTCGTCATCGGAGTCATAGGCTTCAGCGTGGATTCGACCTTTGCCTGGCTCATCCGGCGCTACAGCTGGGTACGGGAGCGGTGAGCACACGGCGCGCACGCCGCGGGAATGCCGGAGCGAAGTCCGCAGTGACGGGCCCCGGCGGCGGCGTCGAGTTCGGACAGGGAGGATTGCGATGCACGAGATCATTAAGGCGCTGCGTGAGGTTTTCGGCGATCGCGCGGGCAGCTTCCGCAGGAAGGTGCTCGGCCTGTACCTGCTGCTGATCGCGTGTAACTTCGCGGCGTGGATTTGGGCGATCTGGGCCTTCGCCGGCAATGCGGTGCTGCTCGGGGCGGCGCTGCTCGCCTATACCTTCGGCCTGCGCCACGCCTTCGATGCCGATCACATCGCCTCGATCGACAGCGTCACCCGCAAGCTGATGCAGCGCGACGTGCGTCCGACCACGGTCGGCTTTCACTTCGCCGTTGGGCACTCGCTCGCCCTGTTCGTCTTCGTGTCGGCGATTGCGGCGCTTGGCGCGTGGGGCCAGGAGAACGGCACGTTCAGCTTCATCAGCAGCTCCGCCGGCATCGCCAGCACCTTCGTCTCGGTGAGCTTTCTGCTGATCATGGCGGCGCTCAACCTGACGATCGCAGGTTCGACCTATGCCACGTTCCGGCGTGTCCGCGCGGGCGGCACGTACGCCGAGGAGGATTTTGACGTGCTCCTCAGCAGGCGCGGCTTCTTCGCGCGCATCTTTCGGCCGCTTTTCAGGCTGGTCGAGAGGAGCTGGCACATGATCTTCATTGGCTTCCTCTTCGGGCTCGGCTTCGACACCGCGACCGAGGTGAGCTTGCTCGGGATCGCGGGGGCAGAAGCGGCCAAGGGCCTGTCGATCTGGGTGATCCTCGTCTTTCCCGCGCTATTCGCCGCCGGCATGTCGCTCATGGACACGACCGACAGCGTCCTGATGGTGCGCGCCTACGGCTGGGCATTCAGAAACCCGATCCGCAAGCTCTACTACAACCTCACGATCACGGTCGTCTCGGCGGCGGTCGCCCTGGCGGTCGCCGGAATCGAGGCGCT
This sequence comes from uncultured Pseudomonadota bacterium, assembly GCA_963817785.1. Lineage (GTDB taxonomy): Bacteria > Pseudomonadota > Gammaproteobacteria > Burkholderiales > SG8-39 > JAKALD01. Next base: position 742,299 of record CAWFPL010000002.1, read on the forward strand.
CGCACTGATGTCCGAGCAGTTCAGTCTCAGGGGCGAAATCTGGGATCGGGTCAATGCTTTGAGTGATCACTGGGAGTTGATCGGCGTCCTTGTGGTCTCGCTGTTCATCGGCAGCTGGCTCGTCTCGATGCTCCTCTACCGCCTGAAGCGCTACGACGAGATTGAGCTGGCGGTCGTGCCGGTGCGGCACTCCGATGGCTGAGCGGCGCGCAGAGAGGCCGACCGCCCGGCCGCTAGGTCAAAGGAGAGTGGCGAGGAAAGGGCCGCGCTTCGCAGAGGAGCAGATCCTCGCGGTGCTCAGAGAAGCCGAGGCGGGCGCGACCGACGAGGAGCTGTGCGCCAGGTACGGGATCTCGAAGAAGATGTTTGCCAAGTGGCGCGCGGAGCGCGGCATGCTCGGACCTTCGGACGCGCGGCGCCTGAAGCGGCTGGAGGAGGAGAACCGGCGCCTGCGCTCGATCGTCGCCGATCTCACCCTGTCAAATCAGGCGCTGAAGCTCGCCGTCTCGAAAAAGTGGTAGAGCTGGCAATGGAGCTCGCAATGGCGATGAGCGAAACCAAGGCGATCGACGCGCGCAACCCGGAGACACGTTCGAGCTGCTCTCCGCCGACCAGGGCACCGTCACTGACGTGCCCGAGTGGGTCCGCGAGGCGGGCCACGAGATGATCAGTACCGGGAACATCGACAACGTCTGGCGCATCAAGGTCCACAAGGCGAAGTGAGATTTGGGATGTTGACGACAGGCGCCGCATCGGAAAGGAAATTGCTATGAAGATTCTGGTGGTCGGAGGAGGCACGGGCGGCAGCATCGTGTCCAACCATCTTGCGCGCAGGCTGGCTCGCGAGATCCATGCCGGCAAGGTCGAGATCACGATGCTTTCGGCCTCGGAGCGACACATGTACCAGCCGGGCCTGCTGTACGTCGCGTTCGGGCAGATGGCCCCCGACGAGCTGTATCGCGATCAAGCGAGCCTGCTCGAGCCGAGCGTCAACTTCCACGTCGATCCGGTCGTGCAGTTCGAGCTCGACCACAACCGCGTTCGGACGCAGAGCGGCGGGGTCCATGCCTACGACATACTCGTGATCGCCACTGGCTCGCGCATCGTGCCCGAAGAGGTCCCGGGCATGACCGAGGGCGCGGAGCACTTCTTCACCGAGGAGGGTGCCGTCCGCCTGCGCAAACGCCTGCTGGAATTCAAGGGCGGGACCGTGGCGATCGTGGTGTCGATCCCTCACAAGTGCCCGGTGGCGCCGGTGGAGGCGACGTTCATGCTGCACGACTTTTTCAAGGCACGTGGCATCCGCGACAAGGTCAAGCTGCGCTACAACTATCCGGTCAACCACGTCCATGCGACCGCCAACGTGGCGCGCTGGGCGAAACCTGAGTTCGACAACGCCGGCATCGAATGCGAGACCTTCTTCAACGTCAAGGAGGTCGACCCGGTCAAGGGAATCGTTTACAGCGAAGAGGGCAGCGAGGTCCAATACGATTTGCTCATCGCCATACCGCCCCACCGCGGCATGAAGGTGATCGAGGACAACAAGCTCGGCGACGGCGGCTGGATCCCCACCGACCGGTTCAAGCTCACCATGAACGGCCACGACAACGTCTATGTCATCGGCGATGCGAGCAACGTCCCCGTCAGCAAGACGGGGTCGGCGGCACACTTCGAGGCGGAGTTGGTGGCGGAGAACGTCGCGTCGCTGATCAAGACCGGCAGTCCGGTGCGCGAGTACGACGGCAGGGTGTACTGCTTCATCGAAGCGGGGCTCGATCGCGCCACTTACAACTCCTTCGATTACGTCAATCTGCCGGATCTCAAGCCCGCCACCAAGTCGGTCCACTGGTTCAAGGTCGCCTACAACCAGATGTACTGGACCAGCGTGCGCGGCCTACTTTGAGAGCGCCATCATGAGCACGCAGACCGAAAAGACCTTCGCCGCCTCTTCCGTCGACGCCGGCGGCCCCTTGCGTGAGCTCGCGGAGCTCGCGGCGCTCATCGCCTCGGCCCGCGACGCGATGTCGGACGAGATCGTCGCCCGACTCGCGCGCGCGGCGAGCGAAGGCGTCACGCTGCTCGATCGGCTCACCCGCAACGAGGGACTGATGCGCCTGCTCCAGGTACTCGATCGTCCGGAGGCTCAGCACCTTCTGATCGGACTGTCCAGGGCGCTCAGCCAGATGAGCCGCGAGGTTGCCGGGGCGCCTCCGGCGCCCGGCGGCATCGCCGGGCTGTGGCGCCTTGCCCGCGAGCCGGGCACTCAGGAAGCCCTGCGGTCGCTGTCTGTGCTCGGGCAATACTGGAGCGAGAGCATGCGCGATCTGGAGCACCGCTCGGGGCGCTAGGCGCCGCGCCCGGCGCGTGCCGGGCTTCGCCTCGGGCCGCCGTCGGTCAGCGCCAGGAGGCGCGGCCCGCGGCGCCCGCGGGATCAGAGCGATGAGCGTGCCGGTGATGGATGTCCGGATAGCGCGCGTGCGAGTGGGCGATTGCCTCGTGCCGATGGGTGTGCGCACGAGGCTCGCGTCCGTCCCAAGGGAAGTCGTGCTCGTGCCGGTGGTGCGCGTCATGCACGTGACGATGATCGTGACGCATCGCAGAATGGGAGTGAAAGTGGGCGTGCCGCTCGCTGAGATGCAGATACACGCCCGCCGCCATCAGAGCTGCCGCGGGCCAGAACAAGGGTTCCACGCTCTCGCGGAACGCGGTGACCGCGATGACCGCGCCGACGAAAGGAGCGGTGGAAAAGTACGCCGCCGTCCGCGCCGTACCTGCGATTCCGCCGAACGCGATTGCGGCGAGCAGCTGCGGCCATTCCCGTGCCGACATCCGGGAGCCGCGCCATCCGCGGTCGCGGGCGAGCCGCAGCGCGGCCAGCCCGACTCCGCTGCCCGCGTACAGCAGCCCCGCGAGCATCACCGGCGCGATGCTGCCGCTGAGCTGCTTGGCGAAGCGCGTGCTCGCGCCGAACAGCAATGCCGCGCCGGCGACCGACAGCAGCGGCAGCGGGATGCTGGCGAGGTTCATGGCGCGTCGCGCCCCTGCTGGAGCAGCTCTCCGCGCATGGTCGGGATGACGAGTCCGCCGACGCTTACTTCACGGATTCCGCCGTTCATCCGGGCGCGCAACCTGAGCACGGATGGCCGCCCCAATTCGTGTCCCTGCTCGATCCTCAGGGACATCTCGGGCCCGCCGACCAGGCGGTGCTCCAGCAGATAGGTGCCGAGAAGCGCGGCGCCGAACCCGGTCGCCGGGTCCTCGCGCACGCCGCGGGCCTCGAAAAAGAACCGCGCGCTCACGTCGTTCCGCGGGTCAACGGCCTCGCGGCAGAATAGATAGACGAGTGGCGGGAATCCCTCGGCGGCGATCGAGGCGAATGCCTCGAGGTCGAGGCGGCTACGCCGGAGCGTCTCGAGGCTTCTGACCGGAACGATGACCGCCGAGGCGGCCGCCGAGACCTGCTGCACCGGAGCGGATGGATCGATTTCCTCCGCCGTGATTCCGAGGGCAGCGGCGATGCGCGCTCGCGCGCAGGCCGCGCCGAGGCGTGCGGGCGGGCCGACGAACCAGGCCAGCTCCCCCGGCGGCGAAGCGCAAGGCTCGAACCGGACTCGCGCCTGGACCGTCGCCAGGTCGAGCAACACCGAGTGGGCGGGCTCCTGCGAGACGTGGTGGCGGATCACCCAGGCGGTGCCGAGGACCGGGTGGCCGGCGAAGGCGATCTCGCGTGCCGGCGTGAAGATGCGCACGCGGTATCCGCCGTCGGGGTCGCGCTTCGGCGCCACGAAGGTCGTCTCAGAGAAGTTCATCTCGGCTGCGATCTGCTGCATCGCCCCGTTCGACAGGCCGTCGACGCCGATCACGACCGCGAGCTGATTGCCCGCGTAAGGCCGTTCGGCGAAGACGTCCACGACGTAGTAGGGATGTGTCAAATCCGGCCACCCTCCGGAACAAGCGTGCAGCGTCGATGGGCCCGCGGCTACCGATTCTAGCCTTGCCCCAGCGCGATCGTCGCCCGAATTTCAGAACAGCGCCAGCTGGCCCGGGTTCACGGGCGGAGGCGGGGGCGGCCGGAAGAGCGAGCAGTCGAGCTCGCGCCGGGCGCGCTGGCCGCGCTCGTCGCCGTTCAACCCGAGCCGCTTGCAGGCGATCGCGAAGCGCCGCGCCGCCAGCTCGGCATAGTTGCCGCTGCCTGTCATCCGGTGCCCGAAGCGCGGATCGTTGTCGCGCCCGCTGCGGATCTGGCGAACGACGCTCATGACATGCTCCGCGCGCTGCGGGTAGTGGGCGGCGAGCCATTCACGGAACAGGATCTTCAGCTCGTTCGGCAGGCGCAGCATCTGATAGCCGGCCATGCTCGCGCCGGCCGAGCGCGCCGCCTCGAGCACCTCCTCGATCGAGCTGTCGTTGAGCGCCGGGATGACCGGGGCCACCATCACGCCGCAGGGTACCCCTGCCGCCGCGAGGGCGCGCAGGGTGTCCATGCGCCGCTGCGGGTTCGCGGCGCGCGGCTCCATCCTGCGCGCGAGCACCCGATCGAGCGTGGTGATGCTCACGAACACCTTGGCGAGCCCTTCGCGCGCCATCGGTGCGAGCAAGTCGAGGTCGCGCTCCACCAGCGCCGACTTGGTGACGATGGTGAGGGGGTGGCGGCACTCGGCCAGCAGCTCGATCGCGGCGCGCGTGATGCGGTAGCGCCGCTCGATCGGCTGGTAGCAGTCGGTGTTGGCGCCGAAGGCGATCGGCGAGCAGCGGTAGCCCGGCTTGGCCAGCTCCGCACGCAGCCGCTCGGCCGCGTTCGTCTTGGCGAACAGCCGGGTCTCGAAATCGAGACCGGGCGAGAGCTCGAGGTAGGCGTGGCTCGGCCGCGCGTAGCAGTAGATGCAGCCGTGCTCGCAGCCCCGGTAGGTGTTGATCGACTGCTCGAACGGTATGTCGGGGGAGTCGTTGCGCGCGATGATCGAGCGCGCCCGCTCCTCGGTGACCGTGGTCGCGAGCGGCTCCGTGGACGAGTCCTCGGCTGTCCAGCCGTCGTCGCAGGGTTCTCTCGCATCCTGCTCGAATCGGCCCGGGAGGAACGACAGCGCACCGCGCGACTTGTGCGCGCGTTCCGGGCGTGCCGCCGGCAACGCCACGCTCCGAGTTTCGTTTTTGTCGTCGCTGCGCATCATCGTGCCCGGTAGAATGCCCGCTCCCGCTGTACTCACCCGGTTCCTCGATACTGTACAAATGAACAGCACCCGGCGCAACATTGCGCTGCTCTCCGCCTGCCAGGCGATGCTGCTCGGCAACAACTCGACCCTGGCCGCGATCAACGGCCTGGCCGGGCTGGCGCTCGCGCCGTACCGGTCGCTCGCCACGCTGCCGGTAACCTGCTGGGTGCTGGGCGCCGCGCTCACCACCATGCCGGCTTCGCTCTACATGAGGCGGGTCGGCAGGCAGAAGGGATTGATGCGCGCGACCGCGTTTGTCATGGTGGGAGCACTCATCTGCGCGACCGCGATCTGGCTGCAGAGCTTCGCGCTGCTGTGCCTCGGCACGCTGGTTCTGGGCTGCTTCACCGCCTTCGGGCACTACTATCGCTTCGCCGCGGTCGATGCCGCGAAGCCCGAGTTCCGCGCCACCGCGATCTCGCTGGTGCTCGCCGGCGGGCTGGTCGGGGGATTCCTCGGGCCGACCATCAGCCGCGTCACGGTCGACCTGCTCGCGCCCAAGTTCCTCGCTGCCTACCTCGCGCTGATCGTCTTCGCGCTGGTGACCCTGGCGCTGCTGAGCTTCATCCGCATTCCGGCAGTGCTCGAGAGCACGCGTGCGCCGAGTGGCCGGCCCTTGAGGAAGCTCGCTGCGCAGCCCAAGTTCGTCGTTGCGGTGATGGCCGGGGCGATCGGCTACGGCGTGATGAACTTCCTCATGACCTCGACCCCGATTGCGATGGGCATTTGCGGCCATCCGTACGGCGCCGCAGCGTTCGTCATCTCCTCGCACGTGGTCGCCATGTACTTGCCGTCGTTCTTTACCGGCGGCCTGATTCGACGCTTCGGCGTGCTGCGGGTGATGCTGGCGGGAACCGCGCTCGACCTGGTCTCGATCGCCATCGCGCTCTCGGGCATTGCCGTGCCGTACTTCTGGGGTTCGCTGGTGCTGCTCGGCGTGGGCTGGAACTTTCTGTACATCGGCGGCACCACGCTGCTCACCGAGACCTACCGGCCGGAGGAGATGGCCAAGGCGCAGGGCACGAACGACTTCACCATTTTTACCATACAGGTACTGTCGTCGTTCTCCTCGGGGGTGATCGTCACCAACGCCGGCTGGGAACAGGTGAACCTCTCGGCGCTGCCGCTGGTGGTCGTGGTGATCGTCGCCATCGGTTGGCTCGCGCTGCGCCAGCGCGCCAGCCGCGCCGCACCCGCCTAGACAATGCGCCCGCCGGCAAGCCTCGGCATGCGGCTCGAGCAGGTCGATACGCCGGCGCTCGTGCTCGAGCTCGATGCCTTCGAGCGCAACCTCAAGCTGATGGCCGCGGCGGTCGCCGGGCGCGGCGTGCGCCTGCGCCCGCACGCCAAGACCCACAAGTGCCCCGAGATCGCCAGGCGCCAGCTGCTGGCCGGCGCGCTCGGCGTGTGCTGCCAGAAGGTCTCGGAGGCCGAAGCGATGGTCGAAGGCGGCATCGCCGACGTGCTGGTGTCGAACGAGGTGGTCGGCGCGCCGAAGCTGGAGCGGCTGGCCGCGCTCGCCGGGCGCGCCAGGATCGGCGTGTGCGTGGACGACGCGGCGAACGTGCGCGCGCTGCAGGCCGCCGCGCAGGCAGCCGGCGCGTCGCTCGACGTGTATGTGGAGATCGACGTCGGCGCGGGGCGCTGCGGCGTGCCGCCGGGCGAGCCGGCGCTGCTGCTGGCGCGCGAGGTCGCGCGCAGCGCGCCGCTGCGCTTCGCGGGGCTGCAGGCCTACCACGGTCCGGCGCAGCACCTGCGCTCGGCGGGCGATCGCCGCGCGGCGATCGCCCGCGCTGCCCAGGCCGCGCACCAGAGCCGCAGGCTGATCGAGAGCGCGGGCGTGGCGTGCCCGGTGGTGACCGGCGCCGGCAGCGGCAGCTTCCCGTACGAGATCGAATCGGGTACCTACGACGAGATCCAGCCCGGCTCCTACGTCTTCATGGATGCCGACTACGCGAGAAACGAGTGGCCGGCGCCGCTGCCGCGCTTCGATCACGCGCTGTTCGTTCTCGGCACGGTGATGAGCCGGCCGAGCGCGCAGCGCGCGGTGCTGGACGCCGGCCTCAAGGCCTCGAGCGTGGATTCGGGGCTGCCGGTCGTGTGGGAGCGCCCGGGGCTGCGCTACGCGCGCGCCTCCGACGAGCACGGCGTGCTCGAGATCGGGGCGGGCGCACCGGCGCCGGCGCTCGGCGACAAGCTGCTGCTCGTGCCCGGCCACTGCGATCCCACCGTGAACATGCACGACTGGTACGTGTGCGTGCGCCACGGCGTGGTCGAGGCGCTGTGGCCGATCACGGCGCGCGGCGCCGGGTACTGAGCGCGCCCGCATGCGGCGCGTGTTCTACGGCTGGGTGGTAGTCGCCGCGGCGTTCACGCTGATGTTCGTCGGCTTCGGCGCTGCGTACTCGTTCGCCGCCTTCTTTGCGGCGTTCCAGTCGGAGTTCTCCGCCTCGCGCGGCCACGTGTCGCTGCTGTTCTCGGTGGCCGCGTTCCTGTGGTTCTCGCTCGGGGCGCCCGGCGGCCTGCTCGCCGATCGCCTCGGCCCGCGGCGCGTCGCGCTGGCCGGAGTGGCCTGCCTGGTGGCCGCGCTTGCGTTCGCCAGCATCGCGCGCTCGATCGAGGCGCTTTATCTCACCTACAGCATCGGCATCGGGGTCGGCGTCGGCCTGACCTACGTGCCCTCGGTCGGGGCGGTGCAGCCCTGGTTCACGAGGAACCGCGCCTTCGCCTCGGGACTCGCAGTGGCCGGCATCGGGGCGGGCAACTTTCTGGTGCCGCTGCTCGCCACGTGGTTCATCGGCCTGTTCGGGTGGCGCAGCGCCTACCAGGCGCTGGCGCTGCTCGTGCTCGTGCTGGGCGGGGCCGCGGCGCTCGCGATCGACGACGATCCCGCGCGCCACGGCGCGCCGGGCGCCGCGCGTACCGAGCGTACGTCGCTCACCGGCGCCACGCTCGGCGAGGCGTTGCGCAGCCGGTCGTTCTGGCTGCTGTACGTCGCCGGTACGCTGGCTTGCGTCGGGCTGTTCGTGCCGATGGTTCATCTGGCGTCGTACGCGCAGGACGTCGGCTACAGCCGGGCCGAGGGCGTGGCTCTGGTCAGCCTCATCGGCCTGGGGAGCCTTGCCGGGCGCTTCACCATCGGCGCCGTCGCCGACCGCCTCGGGCGGCTGCCATCGCTGGCGCTGATGTACGTCGGCCTGGGCGCCATGCTGGTGGTGTGGTCGCTCAGCACCGCCTATTCGATGCTGGCGCTGTTCGCGCTTCTGTTCGGCGCCTTCTACGGCGGCTTCGTCGCGCTGTCGCCGACGATCATGATGGACCTCTACGGCCCGCGCGCCGTGTCGGGCATCATCGGCGTGCTGTACACCGGACCGGGCATCGGCACGCTCGTCGGGCCGCCCCTCGCCGGCGCCGCGTTCGACGCGTTCGGCAGCTACCGCGCGCCGATCCTCGCCGGCGCGGCGCTGTCGTTCGTCGCCGTGGGCTTCGTGCTTGTGCTGATCCGGCGCACGCGCGCCGCGGCGCCGGCGTGAAGCGCGCCGCGCGCGCCCTGGCGCAGCGGCTGCTGCGCCGCGGCCCCCAGGTCGCGGTCACCGAGGCGCACGGCGTGCGCAGCCTGCATATCGGGGGCGAGGCGATCCAGAGCGCCATGCGGCTCGACGACCCTGACGCGCTGGCGCTCGATTACACGCGCTGCATGATGGCGTTCCTGCTCTTTCACCCCGAGCCGCGCGAGGCGCTGATGATCGGCCTGGGCGGCGGGTCGCTGGCGAAATTCTTTCATCGCCGGCTGCGCGCCGCGCGCGTACGCGCGATCGAGCTCGACCCGCGCGTCGTGGCGGCGGCGCGCGCGCATTTCGGGCTGCCGCCGGACGATGCGCGGCTGCGCGTCGAGATCGGCGACGGCGCGGAGGTCCTGGCGCCCGAGTGCTGCGACGTGCTGGTGGTGGACGGCTTCGACGACGGCGAGCAGGTGCCCCGGCTCGCGAGCCGGGACTTCTACGACGCCGCTTACCTCGCGCTCGCCGAGCCGGGCGTGCTGGTGGCCAATTTCATGAGCGACGACCCGCGGCTGGAGCGCTACCTCGAGCGCCTCGAGCGCGCGTTCGGCGGCGCGGTGCTGTGCCTGCCGGGGCTCGCGGATCCGAACCTGATCGCGTTCGCGCTGAAAGGTGCCCCCGCGCGCCTGCCCTGGGTGGCGCTGCGGGCGCGCGCCGCCGCGCTCGAGGCGCGCCTTGGGTTGCCTTTCGGGCGCTACGTCGGCGCGCTGCGACGCATGAACCGGCACACCCCTCAGGACCTTATAATCGTGCAGCAAGGAGGCGAGCGATGAAACTGACCAGCACCAGCTTCAAGGACATGGGCGCGATCCCCGGGCGCTGCGCCTTCGCGGTGCCCGACGCCCAGAGCCACATCCGGCTGTCGGACAATCGCAATCCGCAGCTCGCGTGGGCCGGCCTTCCGGCCGGTACGCGCTCCCTGGCGCTCGTGTGCCACGACTACGACGTGCCTTCCAGGGCCGACGACGTGAACCAGGAGGGGCGCGCGATCCCGGCGAGCCTGCCGCGTGTGGACTTCTACCACTGGCTGCTGGTGGACCTGAAGCCCTTCGACGGGACGATCGCCGAGGGCGAGTTCTCCAACGGCATCACCGCACGCGGCAAGCCGGGGCCGCAAGCACCTCGCGGAGCGCGCCACGGTCTGAACGACTACACCGCCTGGTTCGCCGGCGACAAGGACATGGCGGGCAACTACTTCGGCTACGATGGACCTTGCCCGCCGTGGAACGACACCATCGTGCACCATTACGTCTTCACCCTGTACGCGCTCGACGTCGAGAAGTGCCCCGTGAGTGGCGACTTCAGGGGGCCGGAGGTGCTGCGGGCGATCGAGGGTCACGTCCTCGACAGCGCCCGGCTGACCGGCGTCTACGCGCTCAACCTGGCGGTGAAATTCTGAGCCCCGCGTCCGGTGCCTGAGGGTTACGCGGCGGTTGCCGCGCTCGCGCCGATCGCGTTCCTCGGCGCGCTGGTCTACGGCATCACCGGCTTCGGCGCCGCGCTGATCGCGATCCCGCTCGCCACGCACTTCGTGCCGCTGCCCTTTGCGCTCGCGGTGTTCGTGCTGCTCGACCTCGCCAACTCGCTGCGCCTCGGCCTGGAGGCGCCGCACCACGTGGCGCGCGCCGAGGTCGTGCGTCTGGTGCCGTCGCTGCTGGTGGGCACGGCCCTCGGCGTGACGCTGCTCGTCAATCTGCCGCGCCGCGGCGCCATGCTGGCGCTCGGCGCATTCGTGGTCGCGTTCGCGCTCTACACGCTGCTCGCGCGCGGCCCGCGCGGCAACTTGCGCCGGCGCTGGGCCTACCTTGCCGGGTTCACCGGCGGCGTCACCAGCACGCTGTTCGGCGCGGGCGGACCGCCGTACGCGATCTATCTCTCGCAGCGCGGCCTGACCAAGGAAGCGTTCCGCGCCACCCTGGCGCTGACCTCGGTGGCGAGCGTTTCCCTGCGGCTGCTGGCGTTCGCGCTGACCGGCCTGATGAGCCACGGCAAGGTGTGGGTGGCGGCGGCGATCGCTCTGCCGGCGGCGTGGCTCGGGATCTCGAGCGCCTCGCGCCTGTTCAAGCGCATCCGGCGCGAGACGCTGATGCGCGCGGTGGGCGTGATGCTACTGGTGAGCGGGGGTTCGCTGCTCGCGCGCGCGCTGGCTTAGCGGCCGGCCGGCGGGCGCGCGGCTACTCGTAGATCCAGGCCCGCGTCCAGGGCAGCGGGTTGTTCTGCGGCCGCGAGCTCTTCACCGCGATCACCTGCTGGATGCTGACCCAGCGCCGCTCGAAGGCGTGCGCCGCGCCGGCCAGGTAGGTGCGCCAGATGCGCAGCCGCCTCTCGCCCGCGAGCGCGCGCGCCCGATCGAGGTTCGCCTCCAGGCGCTCGCTCCAGCGCCACAGCGTGCTGGCGTAGTGCAGGCGCAGCGTCTCGACGTCCATCACCTCGAGATCGGCGCCAGCCATCTCCCGCAGCACCAGCCCGATGTGCGGCAGCTCGCCGTGCGGGAACACGTACTTGTCGATGAACTCGCCCGCGCCCAGTCCCACCGAGCGGCTGTCCGGGTCGATTGACGTGATGCCGTGATTCAGCGCGATGCCGCCGTCCTTGAGCAGGCGGTGGACGGCGCCGAAGTACAGCGGCAGGTTCTTCAGCCCGACATGCTCGAACATGCCCACCGAGGCGATCTTGTCGTACACCCCCTCGCCCGGGATGTCGCGGTAGTCCTGGACGAGCACGCGGCAGCGCTGCTGCAGCCCCTCGGCGCGGATGCGCTCTTCGGCCAGCGCGTGCTGGTTGTGCGACAGCGTCACGCCGGTGGCGTCGACGCCGTAGTGCGCGGCCGCCCAGCGCACCAGCGCCCCCCAGCCGCAGCCGATATCGAGAAACCGGTCGCCCGGTCCGAGCCGCAGCTTGCGGCAGATGTGGTCAAGCTTCTGCTCCTGCGCGGTGTTGATGTCCTCGGCGCCGGTCTTGAAGTAGCCGCAGGAGTACACCATGTTGCGGTCGAGCCACAACGCGTAGAAGTCGTTGGAGACGTCGTAGTGGTAGTGGATCGCCGCGGAGTCGCGCTTGCGGTTGTGCAGGTTGCGCAGCAGCGGTCTCCGCCCTTTCTTCTCCTTGCCCCAGTGGCGCGCCAGGTCTTCCGCGGCGCGCAGCACTTCGCCGATCGGTCCGTCCACGTCGATATGCCCTTCGACGTAGGCTTCGCCGAGCTTGGCGAGATCGGGGTTGACCAAGTAGCGCAGCGAGGCCGCGCGCGGAATGCGCAGCGACACGCTGGCGGGCTCGCTGAGCGCGTAGCGCTTGCCGTTCCACAGCTCGATCGCCAGCGGCAGCGCCACCTGCCGCCTGAGCTCGGCGATCATCCTCTCGATGCGGGTTTCGAGCAGCATGCGCCTCAGGCGGATTTCTCGCGCATGGTCACGAACTCTTCGGCGGCGGTGGGATGGATGCCGATGGTGGCGTCGAACTGCGCCTTGGTGGCCCCGAGCTTCAGCGCGATGGCGATGCCCTGGATGATCTCGCCGGCGTCCGGGCCGATCATGTGAGCGCCGAGCACGCGCTGCGAGGGCGCGCCGACCACCAGCTTCATGAAGCTGCGCTCTTCGCTGTCGCCGAGCGTGTGCTTGAGGGTCCGGAATGCGGTCTTGTAGACGTCCACCGCGCCGTGGCGCTCGCGCGCCTTTTCCTCGGACAGTCCGACGCAGGCGAGATTCGGATTGGCGAACACCGCGGTGGGCACGTTGGCGTAGTCCATCGCGGTCGGCTCGCCGCGGAACAGCGTGCGCGCGAGCGCCATGCCTTCGGCGGTGGCCACCGGGGTCAGGTTCATGCGGTGGGTAACGTCGCCCAGCGCGTAGACCGAGTCGACCGAGCTTTTCAGGTGGGCGTCCACCACGATCGCGCCGTCGGCGTTGAGCTGCACGCCCGCCGCCTCGAGCCCCAGGCCGTGCGTGTTCGGCTTGCGCCCGGTGGCGAACATCACCGTGCCCGTCCGCTGCCGGGTACCGTCCTGGTAGGCGAGCTCGAGCGTGCCGTCCGCGGTGCGCTCGATGCGCGCCGGGATCGCGTTGAGCCGGATGGCGACGCCTTTCCTGCTCATCTCCTCGGCGATGCGCGTGCCGAGCTCGGCGTCGAAGCCCCGCAGCAGGCGCGGGCCCCGGTAGGCGAGCGTCGTGTCCACGCCCAAGCCATTGAAGATCGAGGCGAACTCGAGCGCGATGTAGCCGCCCCCGACCACCACCACGCTCGCCGGCAGCCGCTCGAGGTGAAACGCCTCGTTCGAGGTGATCGCGTGCTCGCAGCCCGGTATCTGCGGCACCTGGGGCCAGGAGCCGGTGGCCACGAGCACGTACCTGGCGCTGTACGCCTTGCCGTCGACCTCGACCGTGTGCGCGTCGCGCAGCGTGGCGCGGCCGCGCAGGATCGCGGCGCCGGCGTTGACCAGAACGCGCTCGTACACGCCGTTCAGGCGCGCGATCTCGCGGTCCTTGTTGGCGAGCAGCGTGTTCCAGTCGAAGCGCGCCGGGCCCGCGGTCCAGCCGAACGACGCGGCGTCGTGGAAGTCGTCGCGGAAATGCGCCGCATAGGCGAACAGCTTCTTCGGAATGCAGCCGACGTTGACGCAGGTGCCGCCGAAGCGGCCCGACTCGGCGATCGCGACGCGCGCGCCGTAGCCGGCCGAGACGCGGCTCGCGCGCACCCCGCCCGAGCCGGCGCCGATGGTGAACAGGTCGAAGTCGTATTGCGCCACGGTCGCGCTGAGAGGGGGGCGGCGCCCCGCCCGTCAGGCCCTATTTCAGGTTCGGCAGGTTCAGCTCGATGAGCTCGAGATGGTCGGCCAGGTTCTTGAGTTGCGGCTTGTCGCCCATCCACTTCAGGGCGTTGCGCACCCGCTCCTCGACCTGCGCGCGCGGAATGCCCTCGATGCCGGCGAACAGCTGCGCGAGCGCCTCGAAGCCCTGTGACTGCGCGGCGGTGCGCACCTCGACGAGCTTGGCTTCGATCGCGGCGCGGTCGAGATTGGTGACGATCTTCAGCGTCTTTTCGTGCAGGCTCATGACGCGCTCCCCGGGGTCGGCTGGCGAAGGCGGCGCGCCGCACCCCCCTCCTGTGAGGTCATATTAGCCAGTTGGGCGCGATTTGGCCAGCCGCGGTCAATCGTGCGTCGCATAGCGCTCCTGCGCGTGGCGCGCGCGCCCCTCGCCGATCAGCTTGTCGAGATGCGCGGCAAGCGATCGTGCCGCGACCGGATGCAGCTTCGCGGGCACGTCGTCGTACACCGCCGGCAGGAGCTCGGCCAGCGTCGGGCGGCCCAGCCGCGCGATCGCGGCGAGCACCTTCGCCTCGCGCGCCAGCCGGTGCGCGATCAGGCGCCGCACTTCCCTGTGCGGCGAGCCGATGAGGTAGCCGTGACCCGGCGCGAGGATCGCGAGGTCCTCGGCGAGCAGCGCCTCGAGCGAGCCGAGGTAGGCGCGCATGTCGCCGTCGGGCGGGTTGATCACCACGGTCGAGCCCTGCATCACGTGGTCGCCGGTGAACAGCATGCGCGTGTGCTCGAGCAGGTAGCACAGGTGGTTCGACGCGTGCCCCGGCGTGTGCAGCGCGCGCAGCGAGCAGCCGCCGAGCTCGAGCCGCTCGCCGTGCGCCGGCACGCGCTCGGGCGCGAAGCCCTGGTCCTGGCTCGGTCCCGCCGGCGCGGGGCGGCCGATCACGGTTGCGCCGGTGGCGGCGCGGATCGCCGCCGCGGCCGGCGAGTGATCCAGGTGCGTGTGCGTGCACAGCACCCAGCGGATGCGCCCGGCGCCCGCGGCGAGCACTGCCTCGACGTGCGAGGCGATTGCCGGGCCGGGGTCGATCACCGCGAGCTCGCGCTCGCCGACCAGGTAGGTGTTGGTGCCAGGCCCGGTCATCATTCCCGCGTTCGGGGCGATGATGCGCGTCACCAGGCGGTCGAGGCGCTTGGGCACGCCGGGGGTCAGGTCGTAGGTCGTGCGGCCCGTTTCCTCCGGGTCGCACCAGTGGATCTCGAAGTACTGCGGGTCGGCGCGCCGGAACAGCTTCGCACCGTCGCGTCCCTGGGCCCAGCAGGCCCGGTTGGTGTCGATCTCGGGCAGCGCGCGCACGTGCTCGAGGAGGTCGTGCGGGCGCTCGAAGCGCGCGACGTCGGCGAGCGTGTGCTTGGTGGCGAACACCAGCTCGATCTCGCCGCGCGCGTCGCGCGCGAGCGCATCTTCGGGACGGATCCACAGATTGTGAATCGTCTCGGAGTCGTCGTGCGAGCCCTGCTGCCCGGCCGGCGCCTCGGCGACGAAGAAGCGGGCATCGAAGCGCCGAGAACGCCCCGGCGCCGTGATCCAGTGGCCGAAATAGGCCAGCGCGCGCGCTGGCAGCAGGAGGCGCTCGCGCTCGAGGAACTCGGCAAAGGGCAGCTCCCCCGAGTTGAGCGCGCCGCGCAGGTGCCCGAGCGCGGCGGCGCGCTCGGCGCTCACCGGGCGCCGGTTCTCGTCGGTCGCCATCAGGATGCCGGCTTCCTCGAAGCATTCGCGTATGGCGGCGACCCAGAACGCGAGGCCGCCGCCGGGCAGACCGAGGCGCTCGCTCGCCTCCGCGTCGCTGAGACCGAACACGCGCCGCGTAATGCTCGGCTCGCGGTCGGCGGCATCGAGCGCGCCGCCGGGAAACACGTAGGCCCCGGCGAGGAACGCCGCGCCCTTGGTTCGCTGGAGCATGAACACCTCGGGGCCCTCGCCGGCCTCGCGCACGAGCACGACGGTGGCGGCGGGGCGGGGGGCGGGGGCGGTCATCGCTGCGCGCGGCTCAGGCAGTGCGGCCGGCACGGTCCTTGTCGTTCTGCGCCGTGATCAGCGCGCGCATGCGCTGCCACTCGGCGTCCGGGAGCTTGTCGAGCTCGGTGAACGACGCGCCGTTGGCGAGATAGCCGCCGCCGTCGATGGCGATGGTCTCGCCGGTGAGGAACTCGCAGCCGTCGGCCATGAGGAAGGTGGCGAGGTTCTGCAGCTCGGGCATTTTTCCGACCCGGCGCATCGGCACCGACTGCACCGCGTCCTCGAAGCTGCCGTCGGGCCGCAGGCGCTTGGAGGCGCCCTCGGTGGGAAACGGTCCGGGTGCAATGGCGTTGAGACGAATGCCGTAGCGCCCCCACTCGACCGCCAGCGACTTGGTCATCACGTGCAGTCCGGCCTTCGACATCGCCGAAGGCACCACGTAGGGGGAACCGGTCCACACCCAAGTCACCAGGATCGAGATCACCGAGCCCTTGCGGCCGCCGGCGATCCAGCGCCGTCCCACCGCGTGGGTCACGTAGAAACTGCCGTGGAAGACGGTGTTGGCGACGGCGTTGAAGCCGTTCGGCGTGAGGTCCTTGGTCGGGCTGATGAAGTTGCCCGCGGCGTTGTTGACCAGGCCCGTGAGCGGACCGGCTTCGTCCCAGATGCGCTGCACCATGGCGTCGACCGCCTGCGCGTCGCGGATATCGACCGCGTGCGTGCACAGCTTGCCGCCATGCCGGCCGGTCAGCTCCTGCGCGGTCTGCTCGAGCACGCCGCCGCGGCGTCCGGCGATCCAGACCTCGGCGCCGAGTTCGAGATACTTGGCCGCGATCTCCTTGCCCAGGCCCGTGCCGCCCCCGGTGATCAGGATGCGTTTGCCCTCGAGCAGTCCTTGCCGAAACATGGGCGCTCCTTCGCCGCGACGCGCGGGGAGCGCGTATTGTAGACGCCCTGCAGCAGCACAGCGCCGAACCGCGCGAAACACGTATACAGCAGCGCTGCGCGCTCGCGCCGCGCCTGGGCGTGGATGCGTGCTCCGATGCTCGGGTCGCTGTAGAAGCGTTCCGCAGTGACGCGTTCCATGGCGACCTGCGCGTGCTCAGGCGAGCGCAACGACGGCTTCGCCGAGCGCCTGGATCAGCGTGATCCCCTGTTGCGACAGGACGTGGCAGCTGCCCGGGCCGAGCACCACGTCGCGCGCGCGATTTTCCTCGGTCAGCCAGAGCGACCCCTGGCGGCAGCACACCGTGCTGCCGATACCGTCCTGGATCTTCAGCGTCTGCCCGAGCGAGAGGTGCAGATTGCCGGCGTCGAACTCGATGCGCATCGCGGTCTCCTTGCCCAATGCATGCTGGGAGTGCATGCTTCGTGGGACGCAGTGTGCGCGCCCCTGTGAGGGAGCTCAAACGGGAAATCCTCAGGATATGCATGAGTAAACGGAATGCAAAAAGCGAGCCCGCCGGGAACCCGCGGCTGCCGTCGCTCGACCTCCTGAAAGGCTTCGAGGCAGCCGCGCGGCTGCTGTCGTTCACGCGCGCGGCCGAAGAGCTGTACCTGACGCAGTCGGCGGTGAGCCGCCAGATCAAGCAGCTCGAGGAGCAGCTCGGCGTGGCGCTGTTCGAGCGGCGCCACCGTGCGCTGGTGCTCTCACCCGCGGGCGAGCAGCTGTATCCCGCTGCGGCGCAGGTGCTGACGGCGATGCGCGGCGTGACCGACCGGCTGCATGCGCTTTCGGCGCGCCGCACGCTCGCGGTGACTACCACGCACTCGTTCGCGGCGCTGTGGCTCATTCCGCACCTCGCGGGCTTTACGCGCACGCACGCGGGCGTGGACGTGCGCATCGCCAGCGACACGCGCGTGAAGGACCTCGAAAGGGAGGGCCTCGACGTCGCGATCCGCCACGGGCCGGCCTCGCTCGCCGGTCCGAACGCGGTACGCCTGTTCGGCGAGCGCGTGTTTCCGGTGTGCAGCCCGAAGCTGCTGCGCGACCCGAAGCGGCCGCTCAAGCGGCCGGCTGACCTCGCGCACCAAGTGCTGCTGCAATATCACGACCCGGACGGGCGCCATCCGTGGATGCACTGGAAGACCTGGCTCGAGGTTGAGGGCCTGGTAGAGCTGCGGCCCGCGGGCAGCCTGCTGTTCTCGGGCTACGAGCAGATCATCCCGGCGGCGATCGCCGGGCACGGCGTCGCGCTCGGCAGGAGCCCGCTGGTGCGCGAGGCGCTCGCTTCCGGGGAGCTGGTGGCGCCGTTCAGACGCAGCGCCGATCCGGCGCGCGCCTACTTCGCGATCGTGTCGAAGGCCGCAGCGGGCCGGCCCGAGGTGGCCGAGTTCGTGGCCTGGCTGCGCGCCGAGGCGGCGGCCGACGAACCTAGACGGTGAGCACCAGCTTGCCGATGTGCTGCGAGGACTCCATCAGCCGGTGCGCGGCGGAGGCCTCGGCGAGCGCGAAAGTCTTGAAGACCACCGGCCTGATCTTGCCCGCCTCGATGAGCGGCCAGACGCGCGCGCGCAGGCTGTTCGCGATCGCGCCCTTGAACTCGACCGGCCGCGGGCGCAGCGTCGAGCCGGTGAGCGTGAGGCGGCGGCGCATCAGCTCGTTGATGTCGAGCTCGCTCTTCGGGCCGCGCAGGAAGGCGATGAACACCAGCCGCCCGTCGTCGGCGAGGCACTTCAGCTCCTTCGGCACGTAGTCGCCGCCCACCATGTCGAGGATCACGTCGACGCCCCGGCCGCCGGTGGCGGCCTTCACCTCGGCAAGGAAGTCCTGGGTGCGGTAGTTGATCGCCTTCTCCGCGCCGAGCTTCACGCACGCCGCGCACTTGTCGTCGCTGCCGGCGGTGGCGAGCACCCGGTTGCCCATCGCCTTGGCCATCTGGATCGCGGTGACGCCGATGCCCGACGAGCCGCCCTGCACCAGCAGCGTCTCGCCCGGCGCGAGGCGCGCGCGGTCGTACACGTTCGACCACACCGTGAAGAAGGTCTCCGGCAGCGACGCCGCCTCGGCCATCGACAGGCCCTTCGGCACCGGCAGCGCCTGCACCTCGGGCACCGTGCAGTATTCGGCGTAGCCGCCGCCGCTCGCGAGCGCGCAGACCTTGTCGCCGGGCTTCCACAGTTTCGCGTCCGTACCGCAGGCGACGACCTCGCCGGCGACCTCGAGGCCCGGCAGATCCGACGCGCCCGCCGGCACCGGGTACAGCCCCATGCGCTGCAGCACGTCCGGGCGGTTGACGCCCGCGGCGGCGACCTTGACGAGTATCTCGTTCGCCTTCGGTGCCGGGACCGGCCGCTCGGCCGGCGTCAGGACTTCGGGTCCGCCGGGCCTGGCGATCTCGACGGCGCGCATTTTCGCGGGCAGGGACATGGGGGTTCTCGCTGCTGGAAAGGCGCGCAGTTTAGCGCACCTGGTCGTCGCATCGTCCGGTTCCACCTGCTCGCTACCGCGATCGCCGGATTCGACGTCCACCGGGGCTGGGTCTACTATCTCGCCGTTTCCTCGGCGCTGCCCGCATCATGAATGCCATCCTGCTCTCCCTCGCGGCGCTCGCGTCGACCTTCGTCGGGGGCCTGTTCGCGCTCAAGTTCCGCGACCGGCTGCATTACATACTGGGCTTCACCGCGGGCGTGCTGCTCGGGGTGGTCGGCTTCGACCTCCTGCCCGAGATCTTCGGCCTCGCGCAGGCGCACGGCTTGAACGCCACCTTTGCGATGGTGGCGCTGGTGGTCGGGTTCCTGTTCTTTCACGGCCTGGAGAAGTTCGTCCTGGTGCACCACGTGCACGAGGCCGACTACGCCGCGCACCATCACCCGAAGGTGGGCGTGCTCTCGGCCCTCGCGCTCGCCGGGCACAGCTTCATGGACGGCGTGGCGATCGGCCTGGGCTTCCAGATCGCACCGGCGGTCGGCGTAGTGGTGGCGCTTGCCGTGATCGCGCACGATTTCTGCGATGGCCTCAACACGGTGAGCCTGATGCTGGTGCATCGCAATACGCCGCGGCGCGCGCTGGCGATGCTCGCGCTCGACGCGCTCGCGCCGGTGCTGGGCGCGGCCTCGACGCTGTTGTTCCAGCTGCCGCCGTCGATGGAGATCCTCTACCTGGGGTTCTTCGCCGGATTCCTGCTCTACATCGGCGCGTCCGACATCCTCCCGGAAGCGCACTCGCAGGCGCCGCCCGCCGCGGCGCTGCGTCTCATCGCGCTCACCTGCCTGGGGGCGCTGTTCATCTTCGTCGCCGTGCGGCTCGCGCCGTAGGTCCGCGCCTCAGAGCTCCCGCAGCCGCGCGCGCGCGGCCCAGTCGAGATCGACGTTGCCGCCCGAGAGGATGACGCCGACGCGCAGGCCCTTCGCATCGAGCTTGCCCCGGAGCAGCGCGCACGCGCCGAGCGCTCCCGTGGGCTCGACCACGAGCTTCATGCGCTCCCACAGGAAGAACATGCTCTCGAGGAGCTCGTCGTCGGTGACGGTGAGCATGTCGTCGACGTAGTGCAGCACGAGTGGGAAAGTGACCTTGCCGAGCGAGGGAGTGCGCGCGCCGTCGGCGATGGTGTCGGGATTGTGCACCGTCTGCAGCGCCTTCGTCCTGAACGAGCGCGTGGCGTCGTCGCCGGCGGCAGGCTCGACGCCGATGACGCGGCAATCGGGGGCGAGGCGGCGCGCTGCGATCGCGCAGCCCGAAAGCAGCCCCGCGCCGCCGCAGGGCACGAGCAGCATGTCGAGCGCGCCCACGTCTTCGATCAGCTCCTTCGCGGCGGTGCCCTGGCCGGCGACGACGTGCGGATGGTCGTAGGGAGGAATAACTGTCAGGCCGCGCTCGGCGCCGATGCGGCGAGCGATCGTCTCGCGCGACTCGGCCTGCGGATCGTAGGTGATCACCTCGGCGCCGTAGCCGCGCGTCGCCTCGAGCTTCACGCGCGGCGCGTCGGCCGGCATGACGATCGTCGCGGCGATGCCGAGCAGCCGCCCGGCGAGCGCCACGGCCTGCGCGTGGTTCCCCGAGGAATAGGCGATCACGCCGCGCTGCCGGTCTTTGTCGGGCAGCTGCGCCAGCGCGTTGTAGGCGCCGCGGAACTTGAACGCGCCCATCCTCTGCAGGTTCTCGCACTTGAAGAACACGCGGGCGCCGGTGAGCGCGTCGACGGTGCTCGACGCGAGCGCGGGCGTGCGCTTGGCTACGCCCCGGATGCGCGCGTGCGCGGCCTCGACGTCGTCATAGGACACTGCGAGCTGCGGGACAGTCATGCGGGCATTCTACCGGCGCGCGTAAAATCGCGGCCATCGAACGGAGGAAGCATGGACTACGCACGGTACCAGGACCTGAAAATCCGCCGCCTCGAGCCAGGCATCCTCGAGATCGTGATGGGCGAGGAGGGCGGCAGGCTGCCCACCGCGACGGCGCGCATGCACGCCGAGCTCGCTGGCATCTGGCTCGACATCGACCGCGACCCGGATGCGCGCGTGGCGATCCTGCGCGGCGCCGGCAAGGGCTTCTCGGCGGGCGGCGACCTGGCGATGGTCGAGGAGATCACGCGCGACTTTGCCGCTCGCGCGCGCGTCTGGCGCGAGGCGCGCGACCTCGTCTACAACGTCATCAACTGCTCGAAGATGGTGGTCTCCGCGATGCACGGCCCGGCGGTCGGCGCGGGCCTCGTGGCGGGACTGCTTGCCGACGTGTCGATCGCGGCGAAGAACGCGCGCATCATCGACGGGCACACGCGGCTCGGCGTGGCGGCGGGAGACCACGCGGCGATCGTCTGGCCGCTGCTGTGCGGCATGGCCAAGGCGAAGTACTACCTGCTTACCTGCGAGCAGCTCTCGGGCGAGGAGGCCGAGCGCATCGGGCTGGTGTCGCTGTGCTGCGAGGAAGCCGAGCTGCAGGCCAGGGCGCTCGAGGTGGCGCGCAGGCTCGCCGCCGGTGCGCAGACGGCGTTGCGCTGGACCAAGTACAGCCTGAACAACTGGCTGCGCATGGCCGGGCCGAACTTCGATACTTCACTGGCGCTCGAATTTCTCGGCTTCAGCGGCCCCGAGGTGCAGGAAGGCATCGCCTCGCATCGCGAGAAACGCAAGCCCTCGTTCCCGCCGGCGCCGCCGAATTTCTGAGCCCCCGCTTGCGCGGGCTGCCGGCGCGCCCGCGCTAGGGCGCGGGATGCAGGTCGCTGAAGTCGAGCGTGGTGGTGATGTCCGGCGAGCGCCGCGATGGTGCGATCCCTTCCGCGCCCGGCGCCGCGGCGTCGGCGGGCGGTGCCGACGCTTGCGCGGGCCGCTCGGCAGTCAGGCGCTCCAGTTCGCGCGCCATGATCTCCAGGTCCGGTCCGATGCGTCCCATGTATGCGAGCAGCGTTCGCACCGGCAAGTCGGTGAGCGTCGGATCGGGATGGTCGCGCAGGTGGGCGACGTTCTGCAGCGCCGGCACGATGTGGCTGGCGCGCGTCCCCGGCAGCGCGCTCTCGATGCCGTGGATGATGCCGGCCTGCGCGCGGGCGATGCCGGAGAGCAGCTCGGCGAGCTGGAGCGCGGATATTTGCAGCATGTCCGACCTCCCAAGGAAGCCCCGATGCGCGCAGCGCCAGCGGTCCTGCGGACCTGCGCCGCACCCGTCGGGGCAGTCCGGTTACGGATGCTGCGACGATGGTACCATCGCGCGATGCGGCGGGAAAAGCACCCGCTTCGCGGCTCGGCGCGAGCGAAGGAGGCGGCATGTTCTCCGGCAGGCGGCCCGACAATCTCGGCGTCACGGACGGCCGCCTCGCGCCGTGCCGCCCCACCCCGAACTGCGTTTCCAGCCAGGCCGATCCCTCGGACGCGCGGCACTACGTGGCGCCGCTCGCCTTCGCCGGCAGCGCGCAGCAGGCCAGGGACGCATTGCGCCGGGCGATCGAGAGCATGCCGCGCGCGACCGTGATCCGCCAGGCGCCGAATTACCTGTACGCCGAGTTCCGCAGCAGGTTGCTGGGCTTCGTGGACGACGTCGAGTTCACCTGCGACGAGAAGGCGCACGCGATCCACGTGCGTTCGGCTTCGCGCCTCGGGCGCAGCGACTTCGGCGTCAATCGCGCGCGCGTCGAGGCGATCCGGGCGCGGCTCGGCGCGGTGTCCCCGCCCTGAGGGGGGCAAGCGCTTCTCACCCCTGCGTCCCAAGGGGGGGCGGGGGTCAGGCGCCTCTCGCCCCCGCGTCACTCCTCGATCTCGACGATCACCGGCTGGTGGTCGGAGGCCTGCGTGGCGCCATCCACGCGCAGCGCACGCAGCCGCGGCGTCAGATCCTCGGTGACGAACACGTAGTCGCAGCAGTACGGCGCGTCGCTGTAGTCCTGGCTGAACAGGCAGAAGGTCGGCGCGTGCGGAGTGCCGGGGTGCGCATGCTGCCAGGCGTCGACCCAGCGCGGCGCGCTCTCGGCGAGCGGCTCCTGGACACGGGCATGCAGCGGGTCGTCGGGCGGCAGGTTGAAATCGCCCGTCAGGATGGCCGACGCCGGCCGTGGAAACGGCTCGAAGGGGCCGGATTCGTAGCGCTCCGTGGGCAGCACGGTCGCATGCGCGCACGCTTCGGCGTGCAGCTCGCGCAGGCGCTCGACTTGCGCCGCGCGCTGGCGCCCGGAGTAATACTCCAGATGCGTAGTCACGACGCGCACGAGGCCGGCGGGCGTCGCGACGACGGCCTCGACCGCCACGCGCGGCATGCTGGGCACCCCGGGGTCCGCAGGCCAGGGCAGGGCATGGCGGTACACCTGCCGCAGCGGCAGGCGCGAGAGGATCAGGTTGCCGAAGCGCCGCCGCCCGCCCGCGCCGTCGGGCACGTCCACGCCCCAGCCGAAGGCCGCCGCATAGCCGCGGAACTGCGCGGCGAGCAGCGCCACCTGATCCTCGCCCGCGCTGCCGGCGAGCGCGGGGAAGTTGATGGCGACCTCCTGGAAGCAGAGCACGTCCGCGTCGCACAGCTCGAGCGCCACGCGCGCGATGCGCGCCGGGTCGACCACGCCGTCCATGCCGCGGCACCACTGGATATTCCAGTGCAGCAGCTTCATCGGATCCCCGCGCGCATGAAGCTTTGCACGAACTGGCGCTGAAAGATCAGGAACGCGAGCAGCAGCGGCGCGCTGGTCATGAGGGTCGCGGCGGTGATGATCGACCAGTCGATACCCTGGTCGCCCGAGGAGAACACCTGCAGGCCGACGGTGAGCGGCCGCGAGCCGACGGTGTTGGTGACGATCAGCGGCCAGAGGAAGTTGTTCCAGTGGTAGCTGACCGACACCAGCGCGTAGGCGATGTACACCGGCCTGGCGAGCGGCACGTAGACCTTGAGCAGTACCTGCAGGCCGTTCGCGCCCTCGACGCGCGCGGCCTCGTCGAGCTCCTTCGGAACCGTCTTGAAGGTCTGGCGCAGAAGGAAGATGCCGAACGCGGAGGCCATGTAAGGCAGCCCGATCGCGGCGATGGTGTCGATCAGCCCGAGCTGCGCCATGGTGCGGTAGTTCTGCACGATGAGCACGTCCGGCATGACCATCAGCTGCATCAGCACCAGCATGAACATCACTTCGCGCCCGAAGAAGGCGTAGCGCGCGAACGCGTAAGCGGCCAGCGTGCACAGCACCAGCTGCGCCGCCAGGATCATCGTCACCAGGATCACGGTGTTGACGAAGTAGCGGGCGAACGGCGCGGCGTTCCACGCCTTGCGGAAGTTCTCGAGCGTGAGCGGCGCGAGCGGCGTGAAGCGGGTCGCGAATTCCGGCGGATGGAACGCAGCCCAGGCGGCGTACGCGAGCGGCAGGATCCAGAGCAGCGCGAGCAGCCAGGCCCCCGCGGTCTCCAGCGCCCCGCCCACGCCGTGCGCATGCATCGGATGGCGCTGCGCCGTCATTGGTAGTGGGTGCGCTTTTCGAGCACTGCGAACTGCATGATCGCCGCGGCGGCGAGGATCGCGAGCAGCACCATGGTCAGCGCCGAGGCGTAGCCCGAATCCCAGAACTTGAAGGCCACGTCGTAGATGTAATAGAGCAGCAGCGCGCTCGCGTTGTCCGGACCGCCCTTGGTCATGACGATAATGTGGTCGACCAGCCGGAACGAGTTGATGACCGCGTTCACCAGCACGAACAGGGTGGTCGGCATGAGCAGCGGAAAAACGACCCGGCGGAAGTAGTACAGGCGCCCGGCCCCCTCGATCGCGGCGGCCTCGGCGAGCGCGGGCGGAATCGACTGCAGCGCGGCGAGGTAGAAGATCATGAAGAAGCCGGCGTCTTTCCAGATCGCGACCACCATCAGGCAGCCGAGCACCGTGTCCGGGCTGCCCAGCCAGTTGTGCGACGGCAGCCCGAGCAGGCCGACCGTGATCTGCTCCAGCAGGCCATAGCCGGGGGTATAGAAGAACAGCCAGATGTTCGCCACCGCGATCATCGGCAGCACCGTCGGGGTGAAGTAGGCGAGGCGCAGGAAGGCCCGGCCGCGCAGCTTGCCGTTGACCCAGACCGCCATCAGCAGCGCGAGCCCGATCGAGGCGGGGATGGTCCCGAGCGCGTACCACAGGTTGTTGCGCAGCACCTGCCAGAACACCGGGTCCTCGGCCATCGAACGGTAGTTGCCCAGGCCGACCCAGACCGAGGCGCGGCCCGCGCGCGGCGTGGAGTAGAAGCTGTGCCACAGCGTCGCCAGCGCCGGGTAGTGGGTGAACACGGCGAGCAGCACCGCCGCCGGCAGCAGCAGCAGCCAGCCGTGGATATGGACGTCGAAGCGCCTCACGCGGCCATCCCGAGGAGCGGAGCGGCCGCGCCGCCGGGGCTCCGGCGACGCGGCCTCGCCGCGAGACTCGTCAGTGCCGGTACGGCCGCAGCAGCCGGTCGGCCTCGCGCTGCGCGCCCTTCATCGCCTGTGCCGGGGTCTTCGCGCCCGTGAGCGCCGCCTGCAGCGCGTCGTTCAGCACCTTGGTCACGCGCTGGTTGTCGTGCGTCGAGAGTTCCGCCACCGCGTACTTCAGTTGATCGCGCGCCACCGCTGCGGCCGGAAAGCCGGCCACGTACTTCTTCATCACCGGCGTCTGCCAGGCGTCAGGCCGCGCCGCGACGTAGCCGGTCTCGATGCCCCACTGCGCGGCGCGCTCGGGCGAAGTGATCCACTTCACGAACTTGAGCGCCGCGGCCTGCTGCTGCGGTGTGGACTTCTTGAACAGGTAGAAATTGCCGCCGCCCGTGGGAGAGCCGCGGCGCTTGCCTGCCGGCAGCATCGCCACGCCGAAATCGAACTTGGCGTTGGCCTTCACGTTGGTGAGGTTCCCGGTGGTGGTCCACATCATCGCCGTCTTGCGCTCGAAGAAGTCCTTCGGCGTGGTGCCCCAGTCGATGATTCCCGGCGGCATCACCTTGTCCTTGCGTGCGAGGTCGACCCAGTACTGCAGCGCCTGGATCACGGCGGGCTTGTCGAAGTAGGTGTGGGTGCCCTCGGGATTCATCAGCAGCACGTCGTTCTGCGTGGTGAAGCCCTGGAACAGCCAGTACGGAAACCCGGAGGAGGGCACCTCGATGCCCCACTGCGTGGTGTTGCCGGAAGCGTCGCGCCTGGTGAGCTTGCGGGCGTACTCGAGCTGCTGCTTCCAGTTGGCCGGCGCGTGGTCCGGATTCAGGCCGGCCTGCTTGAACAGCTCCTTGTTCCAGTACAGCACGATGGTCGAGCGCTGGAAGGGAATGCCCCAGGTCTTGCCGCCAGTCTGGCTGTTTTGCATGAACGCCGGGTAGAAGCTTTTCAGCCAGGCCTTGTCCCCTGCGCTGGTGGCGACCGAAGTCCAGTCCACGATCGCGTCCTCGTCGATCAGCGTGAACATGTCGGTCGACAGCAGCACCGAGAGCACCGGCGGCTCGCCGGACTTCACCGCAGTCAGCGCCTTCACGATCGACTCCTGGTAAGTGCCGGAGTAGATCGGCTTGATCTTGACGCCGGGATGGTCCTTCTCGAAATCGGCCGCCAGGCCGTCGATGATCTTGGTGATCGGTCCGCCCACCGCCACCGGGTAGTAGAACGAGACCTGCACGTCCTGCGCCAGCGCCGGGCCGGAGAACAGCGCGGCGGCTGCCAGGGCCGCGGTGCCACGCAACAACCGTTTCAGCATTTTTCCTCTCCTTGAAAAAGTCAGGCTACGAATCGCGCGGCAGGCATTGCGGCCTCCACGCGCCTGCCGCTGCGCGCGTCGAACAGGTGCTGCGCGCCCGGGCTCCAGGACAGCCGGAGCGGAGCGCCCGGCTGCAGCCGGGCGCCGCCCGCGACGCGCGCGTTGATCAACTCCTCGCCGACCCGGCAGGTCACGATGCTGTCGGCGCCGAGGTACTCGCTGCTTTGCACGCTCGCCGCCAGGCCCTCCGCGCCGATGCGCACGTCCTCGGGCCGCACGCCGAGCAGCAGCCCTTCGCCGGCGAGCGCGGGCAGGGCCACCACGTTCATCGGCGGCGTGCCGATGAAGCGCGCGGTGAACACGCTCGCCGGCCGGTCGTACAGCTCGGCGGGCGTTCCGTCCTGCTCCACGCGGCCGTCGCGCAGGAGGATGACCTGGTCGGCCATGCTCATCGCCTCGGTCTGGTCGTGGGTCACGTACACCATGGTGATGCCGAGCTTCCGCTGCAGCGCGCGGATCTCGCGTCGCATGTCGTGGCGCAGCTGCGCGTCAAGGTTGGACAGCGGCTCGTCCATCAGGCAGAGCGGGGTCTCGGCGATGATCGCGCGCCCGAGGGCGACGCGCTGCTGCTGCCCGCCCGAGAGCTGCGCGGGCCTGCGCGCGAGCAGTTGCTCCAGCCCGAGCAGCGCGGCGACGCGGGCGAGCCGCGCGGCGCGCTCGGCGGCCGCGACGCCCCTCACTTTCAGGCCGAAGAGGATGTTCTCGGCCACCGACAGGTGCGGGAACAGCGCGTAGGACTGAAACACCATCGCGAGGCGCCGCCTGGCCGGCGGCAGCGCGGTGACGTCGGAGTCGCCGATGAGCACGCGCCCGCTGGAGACCTGCTCCAGGCCGGCGATCAGGCGCAGCGTAGTCGACTTGCCGCAGCCCGACGGCCCGAGAAGCACGAGGAAGCGCCCCGCCGCGGCGTCGAAGGAGATGTCGTCCACGGCACGCACTGCACCCCACGCCTTGACCACGTTGCGCAGGCTGACCGCAGACAAAGAGTCCTCCCCCGAGAGTACCGCCGCGAAATTGCGCCGATGCTATTGCCGAATTGTTGCGGCAACGTTAATGGAAATGGACCACCCGGTAAAGCGCCTGCGCCGATCCGCCGCGGCCGGCAGCGCGCTGCCGGCCCGGCCACCTCAGTTGATCACGAGATCCTTCGGGAAGGGTTCGACGTCAGCCCGCAGGGTGTCGGGCGGCGTGCGGCGCAGCATCTCGCTGTCAGCAGCCTGCGCGACCACCCTGGCGAAGCGCACGTTCTTCTGCATCTCCTCGAGGTACAGGTTCTGCCCGCCGAAATGCCTCTGCGCGTACTCGTACGCGCACGCCAGGTCGATGTCGAGGCGCTTGGTGGCATTGCGGTAGAAACCGGGTGTCTTGCGCACCAGGTCGTCGCCCGAGCGGAACACGACCTGCGCGCGGCCACCCGGCAGCTCGCGCCGCGCCAGTCCTCCGAGTACGAACTCGGGATACAAGCGGTCGCGGCACTTCTCCAGGTAACAGCGGTCCGACATCTGCGCGATGATGTCGGCGGTGCCGAGCATGTGGCCAAGGCGCCGCAGCAGAGGGTCCGCGACGCGCAGCGTGCCCGGCGCGCGCTCGTAGCCGGTGTAGTGCAGCAGCTCGGCCGCGGTCTCGGCGTAGCGGCCCATCCCGAGGCGCGTCAGGTAACGGCGCAGGAACCGGGCGCCACGCGACACGTGGACCAGGGTGTACTCGGCGCCGTAGCGATGCCGGCGATCGCCGCGACGGCGCAGATAGCCGAAGTCATGGAACAGCGCCGCGATCACCCCCAGCTGGAACACTTGCGGTCCCAGCGGCGAGGCGTCGACGCGGTCGCGCTCGTAGCCGTCCATCAGGCGCGCCATCGCGAGCGTCACATCGAGTACGTGCTGGATGTCGTGGTACTGGGTGTCGCACGCGCAGTAGTCGGGATGATCGCCGTGGTAGAGCCGCACGATGTCGGCGAACGCGCGCTCGAGGGCGCGCCCGGCGACGCGGTCGTAGAGCTCGCGAAAAAGACCGGTCACCGCGGCGCGCACGGCGGGGAGGTCGGTCGTTCGGACCTTGTCGGTCACGTCATGATCGTTGCGACGCATACTGGAATGGGCGCCGGGAGCCGGCCCGCATTGTCCGCTGCCGTGCCTGGACATTCAACCCCTTGCGGTTTCCGCCAGGCCTTCAGTGCTCCCCTTTCGCGCACGGGTAAAGCGAGCTACGATGCTCCCCTAGCCGCCGCGCGGCGGGGAGGACATGGCGGTGAGCAACCAGCCGCTCACCGACGAGGAAAAAGCGCAGATGCAGGCGCGTGTCCAGGCGCTCGAGATGGAGCACGGGGATCTCGACGACGTGATCGTGCGCCTGTCGCAGGATCCGGCGCAGGACCAGGTGCAGCTGCGCCGGCTGAAAAAGCGCAAGCTCGTGCTGAAGGACCAGATCTCGCGGCTACGCGCCCGGCTGATTCCGGACATCATCGCCTGAGCGCCTGCCGCTGACCCGTGATCGCCCTAATTCAACGAGTGACGCGGGCGCGGGTGGAGGTCGACGGCGATGTCGTGGGCGCCATCGAGGCGGGAGTGCTGGCGCTGATCGGCGTCGAGCGCGGCGACGCGGAGGCAGAAGCCGATCGGCTGGCCGAGCGCGTGCTCGATTATCGCATTTTCCCCGACGGCGAGGGCAGGATGAACCTGTCGCTCGTCGAGGCGGGCGGCGGGCTGCTGGCGGTGCCGCAGTTCACGCTGGTGGCCGACACGCACAAGGGCGCGCGGCCGAGCTTCTCCCGCGCCGCGCCTACGGAGCACGGCGAGCGGCTCTTCGACCGCTTCGTCGAACTTGCCCGGCAGCGCCACCGGCCGGTCGCCGCCGGGCGCTTCGGGGCCCACATGCAGGTGAGCCTGGTCAACGACGGGCCCGTGACTTTCTGGCTGCAGGTGGCTCCGCACGGCAGGTCCTGAAGGCGACGTGCGCGAGGATCCTGCTCCTCGGTGCGCACGGCATTGCATCCCCTGGCCCGCGGCGTTGGCGCCACCGGCTCAATCGGCGTAAGCTTCGGCGCGAAGCAACCCGCCTCGTCCCCCGCCGCATGTTCGACCAGTTCGTCGGCACCAAGCCCGTCGAAGAGCGCCATCGCGTCGACCTCGAGCGGCTCGAGCAATACCTGGGCCGGCACATCCCGGACTTTCGCGGACCGCTGCACCTCGAGCAGTTCAAGGGCGGACAGTCCAATCCGACCTACCGCATCACCGCGGCCGATGGCCACCGCTTCGCGCTGCGGCGCAAACCCCCCGGCAAGCTGCTCCCCTCGGCACACGCCGTGGAGCGCGAGTTCCGCGTCATCAAGGCCCTGCACGGCGTGGGCTTCCCCGTGGCGCGACCCTACGTGCTGTGCGAGGACGACGCAGTGATCGGCACCGCGTTCTACGTCATGGACTGCGTCGAGGGGCGCGTGCTGTGGGACCAGGCGCTGCCGGGCATGACCAGGGCCGAGCGCTTCGCGATCTGGGACGAGCTGAACCGCGTCATCGCGCTGCTGCACAGCATCGACTACAAGGCGCTCGGCCTGGAGGGCTTCGGCAAGGAGGGCAGCTACCTCGAGCGCCAGATCGCGCGCTGGACCAAGCAGTATCAGGCCTCCGAGACGCAGAAGATCGAGGCGATGGACAACCTCATCGACTGGCTGCCCGGGCACATCCCGCAGGGGGACGAGACCACCATCGTGCACGGCGATTTCCGGCTCGACAACACGATCTTCCATCCCGCCGAGCCGCGCATCCTCGCGGTGCTCGACTGGGAGCTCTCGACGCTCGGGCATCCGCTCGCCGATTTCTCCTACCACTGCATGAGCTGGCACATCCCGCCGGGCAAGTTCCGCGGCATCGAGGGCCTGCCGCTCGAGGAGCTCGGCATTCCCCTGGAGCACCAGTACATCGAGACGTACTGCAGGAGGACCGGTCGCCAGGGCATCGACCCTTCGACCTGGGATTTCTACATGGCCTACAACCTGTTTCGCATCGCCGCCATCACCCAGGGGATCAAGAAGCGAGTGCTCGACGGAACCGCGGCCAGCGCTCACGCGGTGGAGGCCGGCAGCAAGGCGCCGCTGCTCGCCGAGCTGGGCTGGCAGCAGGTGGAGAAGATACTCAAACGGGCCGCATAGGAGACCGACGATGGATTTCGCATACTCGCCGAAGGTGCAGGAGCTGAGAAAGCGGCTGATCGCCTTCATGGAAGAGCACATCTACCCGAACGATCACCTCTGGTGGGAGCACGTGAGGAGCGACAAGCGCTGGGAGCCCGTGCCGCTCATCGAGCAGCTCAAGCCCAAGGCGCGCGCCGCCGGGCTGTGGAACCTGTTCCTGCCGCGCTCGCCGCGCGTGCCCGAGGGGCTGTCCAACCTCGAGTACGCCCCGCTGTGCGAGATCATGGGACGGGTGTCCTGGGCCCCGGAGGTGTTCAACTGCTCGGCGCCCGACACCGGCAACATGGAGACGATCGAGCGCTACGGCAGCGAAGAGCAGAAGAAGCAGTGGCTCGACCCGCTGCTCGAAGGCAGGATCCGCTCGGCGTTCCTGATGACCGAGCCCGACGTCGCCAGCTCGGACGCCACCAACATCCAGTGCCGCATCGCGCGCGCCGGCGACGAATACGTGATCAACGGCCGCAAGTGGTGGTCTTCCGGCGCGGGCGACCCGCGCTGCAAGGTGTACATCCTGATGGGCAAGA
The DNA here is from genome assembly GCA_963817785.1 of uncultured Pseudomonadota bacterium. GTDB lineage: Bacteria > Pseudomonadota > Gammaproteobacteria > Burkholderiales > SG8-39 > JAKALD01. The sequence goes on from CAWFPL010000002.1 coordinate 773,716, forward strand.
CCGATCCGGACAATTCCAGCCGCCACAAGCAGCAGTCGATGATCCTGGTGCCGGCGGACGCCACGGGCGTCAGGATCGTGCGCCCGCTGATGGTGTTCGGCTTCGACGACGCGCCCCACGGCCACATGGAGGTCGATCTGAAGGACGTGCGGGTGCCGGCGTCCAGCATCCTGCTCGGCGAAGGGCGCGGCTTCGAGATCGCGCAGGGACGCCTCGGGCCGGGGCGCATCCACCATTGCATGCGGCTCATCGGCCAGGCCGAAGCGGCGCTCGAGAAGATGTGCCGGCGCGCGTCGAGCCGGGTCGCCTTCGGCCGGCCGGTGGCCGATCAGGGGGTGACGCGCGAGAGGATCGCGCAGGCGCGCATCATGATCGACAGCGCCCGCCTGCTGGTGCTCAAGGCCGCGTACATGATGGACACCGTCGGCAACAAGGTGGCGAAGAAGGAGATCGCCATGATCAAGGTGTACGCGCCGAACGTCGCCTGCCAGGTGATCGACTGGGCGATGCAGGTGCACGGCGGCGGCGGCGTGTGCCAGGACTTCGGCTTGTCCTACGCCTACGCGCATGCCAGGACGCTGCGCTTCGCCGACGGCCCCGACGAGGTGCACCGCAACGCCGTCGCCAAGATGGAGCTCGGCGAGCAGACCTCGCTCGCCGAAGCGCTCACCGCCAAGAAGCGCGCCTGAGGCCGCCTCCGGCGGCGACCGGATGCGAGGGCGGGGGGCCTTCGCTACACGCTCGAGAGCGCGGCGCGCAGCAGCGCAGCCGCGCGCTGCAGTTCGGCGTCGGAATTGAGAATGTCGGAGCCCAGGCGCAGCCGGTCGCCACGCGCGTCGACCGTGATCCCGCGGCGCCCGAGCTCGCGGGCGAGCGTCTCGGCCTGCGGGTGCGGCACCACGACGAACGCGCCGTGGTCGCGCCGCGCGCCCTGCGCTTCGATGTCGCGGGCGGCCAGCAGCTCGATCAGGCGCGTCTGCTGCGCGAGCGAGTACGCGCGCAGGCGCGCCACCCCGATTGCGAAGGTGAACTCCAGGCCGGCACGCGCCTGCGCGTAGCTGAACACGGGCGGCGTCGATTCGAGCCACGCGTCGCCGCCGGCTCCGAACTGCGGCGGCTCGGGCCGCAGGTGGGCGAACGGCTCGTGCTTCGCGAACCAGCCGATGTCGAGAGTGCCGAGTCCGCCCTTGAGCACGTCAGGATGCACGTACAGCCAGCTGGCGCCGGGGCCGCCGCGCAGGTACTTGTAGCTGCCGCCGACCGCGAAATCGACCTTGAGCGCGTGCAGGTCGAGCGGCACCACGCCGGCCGAGTGATAGACGTCGAGCAGCAGCCGGGCCCGGGCATCGTGCGCGTGGCGCGCGAGCGGCTCGATCGCCTCGATCAGCTGGGCGGTGCGGAACATGACGTGCGACAGCACCACCAGATCGACGCCGCGCACGACCCGTGCCGCGATGTCGTCGATGTGGAAGCGGCCGTCGGCGCGCGCCGGCACCACGTCGAGCGAGACGCGGCCGCGATCGCGGTAGGCGCGCAGGATGAAGTCGAGCGAGTCGAACTCGCCCTCGGTGGTGACGACGCGCAGCGGCTTGTCGTAAGCGTTGAGTACGGCGCGCAGCCCCTGGCCGGCGCTGTTCTTCGGTACGATGCTGTCGGGGCGCGCGGCCCCGACCAGGCGCGCGACGAGCGTGCGGAAGCGCTCGCGGTCCGCGAGCCACTGGCCCCAGGCACCGCCGAGCTCCGCGTACCAGGCGGCGACCGAGTCCCCGAGGTCCTGCGCGGTGCGATCGAGCGGCCGGCCGAGCGAGTGATTGGCGAGATAGACGTCGCGCTCCGAGCGCTGCAGCATGCGGGAGAACAGCGGCCAGACGTGGCGCTTCAGGGCGTCCTCCTCGAGCGGCCCGCGGCCGAGCGCGGCGATGGCCTCCTGGATGCTCATCGCGTGCCGAACTCGGCAGGCACGTCGATCAGCGCGAGGAGCTCGCGCAAAGCAGTGATGATCCCGGGGTCGGTGACGGTCATGGCACAGGGCGGAAGTGGCCGGACCCTTATAATGCGCCTTCGGGCCGGGAGAGGACAATTCATGCTTAAGCTCTGCGGTTTTCACGTCAGCAACTACCACAACAAGGTCCGCGTCGCGCTGCTCGAGAAGGGCGTGGCGTTCGAGGAGGACGCGAACTGCCGGCCGTCGCAGAAGGACGAATGGCTCGCGCGCTCGCCGCTCGGCAAGGTGCCGATCCTGGAAGTGGATGGCGCCGGGCTCGCCGAGTCGCAGGTGATCTGCGAGTACCTCGAGGACGCCTATCCGCAGCACCCGCTCTATCCGCGCGATCCGCTCGCGCGCGCCAGGGTGCGGGAGCTGATCGTCGTGCTGGAGCTGCACCTCGAGCTGGTGGCCCGGCGCCTGTACCGGGAGGTGTTCTTCGGCGGCAAGGTGTCCGAGGAAGTCCGCCAGGAAGTCGAGCGCGACGTCGCCAAGGGCGTGCGCGGCCTCAAGAGACTGGCGCGCTTCGAGCCGTACCTCGCCGGCAAGGAGCTCACGCTCGCCGACTGCGCCGCGTTCGTGCACCTGCCGCTGGTGTCGCTCGCGACCAAGCTCGCGTTCGGGCGGGATGCGCTCGAGGACGTCGCCCAGGTGAAGCCCTACCTCAAGATGCTCGGCGAGCGCCCGGCGTTCGCGCGCGTCAACGAGGATCGCAAGGCGGCGCAGGCGGCAATGGCCGCGAGCGCCAGGAAGTAGGCTGCGGGCGCGCATGCGCGACCTCGAGCCGCTCGCCGACTACCTGCGTTTCATCGTCACGCTGACCGCGGTCCTCGACCCGTTCCTGGCGGTGCCGATCTACCTGGGCTTCGCCGCACGCCACAGCGAGCCCGAGCGGCTGGCGCTGGCGCATGTCGTGACGGTGACGGTGTTCGCGGTGCTCGCCGGGTCGGCGCTCTTCGGCGAGCCGCTGCTGCGGCTGCTCGGAGCGAGCCTGTCGGCGTTCCGCGTCGGCGGCGGGCTGGTGCTGCTGCTGATGGCGCTCGCGATGCTGACCGCGCAGGCGGGAGGGGTGCGCCAGTCGCCCGCCGAGGCCGAGGCGCTTGAATCGGGTGAGGCCTCCGGCGTGGTGCCGCTCGCGGTGCCGCTGCTCGCCGGGCCCGGCGCGATCGGCACCACCATCATCGCCGCGCAGGCGGGCGGAGTGGCGCATCGCGCCGCGGTGCTCGGCTGCATTGCCCTGGTGTGCGGCCTGCTGTGGGCAACGCTGCGGCTCGCACCGCGGATCGCGCCCAGGATGGGCACCACCGGGCTCAATATCGCCACGCGCCTGCTCGGACTGCTGCTCAGCGCGATCGCGATCCAGACCATGGCCGAGGGCTTGCTCGGCCTGTTTCCCGGCCTGCGCGGGTAGTGGGACGCGGGGGCGCGCTACAGCGCCAGCGGATTGCGTGGCGCGCGCTCTTCCAGGATGTCTTCCAGCCGCGCGCGGATCGCCGGCTTGATGCGCGGGTGGGTGAGGATGTAGAAGCGCTCGCTCTTGACCGCCGCCACCACCGCCTGCGCCACCTCGTCGGCGGAGATCCTGCCCGACTGGACCGCCTTGCGCAGCATCGCCTCCTTGGCGAGCAGCTGCGCCGACTTGGCGCGCGCGGGATTGGCGAGCTCGGCCGGGCGGTTGCGCTCCGAATCCGAAATCGCGGTCGGCACGTAGGCGGGGCACAGCACCGAGACGCCGACCCGCGCCTTGCGCTCGGCGAGGTCGTGATACAGCGACTCGGAAAGCGCCACCACGGCGTGCTTGCTCACGTTGTAGGCCCCCATGCCCGGCGGCGAGATCAGTCCGGCGACCGACGCGGTGTTGACGATGTGGCCCTCGTCCTGCGCCAGCAGCAGCGGCGCGAAGGCACGCACACCGTGGATCACGCCCCACAGGTTCACGCCGAGCGTCCACTGCCAGTCGGCGACCGTGTTTTCCCATGCCGCGCCGAGCGGCGACACGCCGGCGTTGTTGCACACCACGTGCGCGCCGCCCAGCTCGGTGACGGTGCGCTGCGCGAGCGCGTCCACTTGCTCGCCTTTGGAGACGTCCACCCGCTGCGCGAGCGCCCGCACGCCGCGCGCTCGCACTTCGTCCGCGACGCGCGCGAGGTTTGCTTCGTCCACGTCGGCGAGCGCCACGCGCATGCCTTTGGCGGCGAAAGCGAGTGCCATCGCGCGCCCCAGCCCGCTCGCGGCGCCGGTGACCACCGCGACCTTGCCTTGCAGATGCTTCAACGTGTCACCCCCATGAAGTCCCGCGGCGACCGTGCCCGCCGGGCCGCGGCGCCGCGCTCACTTCGGAATCGGACGCGGCCGTCCGTCCTTGTCGATCGCCACGTAGCTCAGAGTGGCCTCGGTCACCTTCACGACGTGCGGATCGGCGGGACGGCGCTCCGCGTACACCTCGACGTTGACCGTGACCGAGGTGTTGCCGACCCGGACCACGTCGGCGTAGAACGACAGCAGGTCGCCGATGTGCACCGGCTGCTTGAATACGAAGGCGTTGACCGCGACCGTAGCGACGCGTCCGCGCGCCAGGCGCCCCGCGACCACGCCGCCGGCGATGTCGACGTGCGACATGATCCAGCCGCCGAAGATGTCGCCGTTGTGATTCGCGTCCGCCGGCATCGGCATGACGCGCAGTGCCGGCTCCTTGCCTTGCGGCAGCTTCGGATCGGCGGGTTGTTGCGATGCCTGTCCCATGCGAGTGCCCCCGTCCTAGGTCTTGTGCGCCAGGTAATGCAGCGGCCCGCCGCGAAACGGCGCGAACCCGGTGCCGAAGATCAGGCCTGCGTCGATCAGATCGGCGTCGGCCACGATGCCATCGGCGAGCACCGCCTGCGCCTCGGCGAGATACGGCTCGATGAGCGCTTCTATCAGGTCGGGGCCGAACGTGCCCGGCGCACCTTTCACCGCCTTGCCTTTCTCGTAGCGATAGATTCCCTGGCCGCTCTTCCTGCCCAGTTGGCCGAGCGCGACCTTCTCGAGCAGGGCGCGCGGCGCTTCGACTTCCGAGCGGGCGCCCTTCCTGGCGAGCTCCTTCCCGGCGGCGAGGCAGATGTCCAGGCCGACCGTGTCGGCGAGCTCGATCGGCCCCATCGGCATGCCGAATTGCGTCATGGCGGCATCGATCGTCTCGGGCTTGACGCCTTCGTCGAGCATGCGGAAGGCGTTCTGCATGTACGGCCCGAGCACTCGGTTGACCAGGAACCCGGGTGAATCCCGCACCGGCAGCGGCAGCTTGTCGATCTGGCGCACGAAACCGGCGGCCCGGCCGGCGAGCGCCGCGTCGGTCGCCTCGCCCGAGACGACTTCCACCAGCATCATCTGCGGCACCGGGTTGAAGAAGTGGATTCCCACCAGGCGCGACGGGTCGCGCAGCCCGGCCGCGATGTCGGCCAGCTTCAGGCTCGAGGTGTTGGTGGCGAGGATCGCCCCGGGCGGCGCCTTGGCCTCGAGCTCGGCGAACAGCTTGCGCTTGGCCTCCAGGTTCTCGAAGATCGCCTCGATGACGACGTCGGCACGCGCGGCGCCGTTGCCGCCGACGTCCGGGATCAACCGGTCGAGCGCGTCGCGCACGCGGCGCGGCTCGCGCAGCCGCCGCTCGATCAGCTGCGCGGCGCGTTGCAATGCCGGCGCGAGGCGCTCCGGCGAGGTGTCCTGCAGCGTCACGCGCAGGCCGCGCAGCGCGCACACGGCGGCGATGTCGCCGCCCATCACACCGGCTCCGATCACGTGCACGTGCCGCGCTTCGAAGTCGGAAGTCTTGCCGAGCGACTTGAGCCGCTCCTGCAGGAAGAAGACGCGGATCAGGTTGCGGGTCGTCGGGTGCGCGAACAGCGCCTGGATCGAGCCGGGATCGCTCGCAGGCACCGCGAACGGGTCGCCGTCGTGTCTGTGCCAGAGATCGACGATCGCGTACGGTGCGGGGTAGTGCTCGCGCCGTGCCCGTCGCGCCACCTGTTTGCGCGCCTGCGCGGCGACGAAGCCGCGCAGCGGACCGAGCAGCAGGCGCCGTGCGAACCGCAGTCTCCTGGGCGGGCGCGCTTCGAGCGTCACCATGCGGGCCGTGTTGTCGAGGATGCGCAGCGGCACCGCCTGGTCGACCAGCCCGATGCGCTTGGCGCGGCGCGCGTCGAGCGTGCGGCCGGTGAGCATCATGTCGAGCGCGGCGGCGGGGCCGACGCGCTTGGGCAGCCATTGCACGCCGTGCCAGGCGGGCATGATGCCGAGCATCACCTCGGGAAACGCGAAGCGCGTCTTCGGGTCTTCGAGCGCGACGCGGTAGCGGCAGGCGAGCGCCAGTTCCAGCCCGCCGCCCATGCAGAAGCCGTGCACCAGCGCGGTGGTGGGGAAGGGCAGCCGGGAGAGCTTGTCGAAAACGTCCCACCCCAGGCGCACGAACGCCAGCGCATCGTCGGCCGAGGTGAAGCGGGTGAACTCCTCGACGTCGGCGCCGGCGGCAAAGCCCTCCTTGGCCGAGCGGATGATCAGTCCCTTGGGGTCGAGCTCGAGGATGGTCTCGAGCGCGGTGTCGAGCTCCTGCAGCGCGCCGAGCGAAAAGGTGTTGGTCGACTCGCCCTGCTTGTCGAAGCTGAGCCAGACCAGGCCCTGCGCGTCCTGCTCCCAGCGCCAGTGCTTGGTGACCCTCCCGGCAGCAGCCTGCATACCGCCTCCCTGTTTTGCCTTTTCCGAAAGTCTCGCCTTGCAGCGCAGGCCTTTTCTGCGCTGCAACGCTGCGTTGTTCTTCAGCTTGCTTCGACGAGCATGGCCCCGCCCAATCCGCCGCCGATGCAGATCGAAGCCATGCCGCGTTTCGCGCCGCGGCGCTGCAGCGTCCTCAGCAGGTGCAGGACGATGCGCGCGCCCGAGGCGCCCACCGGGTGCCCCAGCGCGATCGCGCCGCCATCGACGTTGAGCCGCTCCTCGTCGAGCGCGCCCAGCGCCGCCTCGAGCCCGAGCTGTTGCCGGCAGTAAGCGTCGTCGCGCCAGGCCGCGAGGCACGCCAGCACCTGCGCGGCGAACGCCTCGTTGATCTCCCAGTAGTCGAGATCATTCAGGCCCAGCCCGTGGCGCCGAAGGATCGGCGTAGCCGCCTGCACCGGGCCGAGGCCCATTTGCGCCGGGTCGAGCCCCGCCCACTGCGAGTCGAGGATGCGCCCGGCCGGCTTCAGTCCGTAGCGCTGCACCGCGTCGTCGTCGGCGAGGATCAGCCAGGCGGCGCCATCGGTGATCTGCGAGCTGTTGCCGGGCGTGACGTTGCCGTACTTGCGATCGAAGAAGGGCTTGAGCTGGGCAAGCTTCGCGCCGGAGGCGTCGCGCCGCACCCCGTCGTCGAGCTGGTAGGCGTTGCCGTCGCGGTCGTACAGCGCCTCGAGCTCGCCGCCGCCGGGGGCGAGCCAGCCGCCGTCCTGCGCCGCGGCCACGCGCTGATGGCTGCGTACGGAGTACGCGTCCATCTGCTCCCTGGAAATGTCGAAGCGGTGAGCGAGGTTCTCGGCGGTCTGGCCCATCAGCAGCCCGACCATCGGATCGGTGAGCCCTTTCATGATGCCGATGACCGGCGCGAAATACTTGAGCCGAAGGCGCGCGAGTTGAGCGGCCCTTTGGCCGAGCGACTTGGCCTGATACCACTGCGACAGCCACAGCACCATGGCGTCCGAGAACAGCAGCGGCGCGCGCGACAGCGCATCCACGCCGCCGGCGAGCACCAGGTGCGAGCGCCCGGTGAGGATGTTGGCGATGCCCGAGTCGAGCGCCTGCATGCCGGAGGCGCAGTTGCGCATGACCGTCCAGCCCGGCACCTTCTGGCCGCAGCCCAGGCGCAGCGCGGCGACGCGGCCGATGTTCACCTCGTCGGCCGAGGGCGCGGCGCAGCCGAGGATCACCTCGTCGAGCTGCTCGGGGGCGAATTTCTGGCGCACGAGCAGCGCGCGGCCTGCCTGCGTGGCGAGGTCGGCCGCGGAGAACGGCCCGGGGCGGTTCTTTGCCTTGAGAAACGGCGTGCGCGCGCCGTCGACGATGTGGATCGGCTTCGGAAATCCGGCCATTTCGCTCTCCCCTCGTGCTCAGGTGGTGCCCAGGCGCAGGCACGCGGTGTCGGCCCTGCGCCGCGCGCTCAAGCCGCCGCCCGGCTCACCGCCGCCGCGGACTGCTCGCGCTCGAGCCGTTGCACAATCTCGGCGCGGTCGAAGTCCTGCGCAAAATCGTCGACCCGGATTACTCCCTTGCGCAGCGACTCCTTCCTCTGCCACTGCGCGTACTCGTCGGCGCTGAACACGCCCTGCTCGCGCGCGAGTTGAGCGCTGTCCAAGCCCGGGCGCGGCTCGAGCGTGCCCCGGCGCAGGGTCTCCCTGAGCTTGCGCTCGAGCGGCTCGCAGGCAATGGTGGCGAGGAACGTCGCTTCGAGCTCGCCGGTCGGATCGGCTTCGGACTGCGCCAGGTACATGCCCGCGGTCAGACGCTCGCGCGCGGCGCCGGGCGTCAGCAGCAGCTGCGCGCACTTGTGGTTGAGCAGGTCCGAGGGCGGCGCGAGACGCTTGCCGAGCGGAAACACCGCCGCGCGCAGCAGCAGGGCGACGACGCGACCGGGGAAATTGGCGAGCACGCCGTCGAGTGCGTTTTGCGCCTGATGCAGCGAGTCCTGCACCGACCAGTGCAGCAGCGGCAGGTCCTCGGCCTGCCGGCCCTGGTCCTCGTAGCGCTTGAGCGTTGCCGAGGCGAGGTACATCAGCGACAGCACGTCGCCCAGGCGCGCCGAGATCTTCTCCTTGCGCTTGAGCGCGCCGCCCAGCACCAGCATCGAGACGTCGGCGACCAACGCGAACGCGGCCGCCATGCGCGACAGGCGGCGGTAGTACACGCGCGTCTCGCGCGCCGCCGCCGCCGGCGCGGGCGCGAACGCCGCGCCGCTCACACCGTGCACCAGCGCGCGCACGCCGTTCGCCAGGGTGTGGCCGACGTGCGAGGTGAGGGCGTCGTCGAACTCGACCGACGCGGCGCGGCCCTGCATCTCCTTCGCGGCGCGCATCTCGCGCAGCACGTAGGGGTGGCAGCGGATCGCGCCCTGGCCGAAGATGATCAGGCTGCGCGTCAGGATGTTGGCGCCCTCCACGGTGATGCCCACCGGAATCACCTGGTAGCCGCGGCCGACCCAGTTACCCGGTCCCAGGCAGATTCCCTTGCCGCCGTGGATGTCCATCGCGTCGTCGATGACTTTGCGCGCGCGCTCGGTCATGTGGTACTTGGCGATCGCCGAGAGCACCGCGGGCTTCTCGCCGGCGTCCACCGCACCCGCTGTCATCACGCGCGTGGCGTCCATCACGTAGGCGTTGCCGGCGATGCGTCCGAGCGCTTCCTCGACGCCTTCGAGCTTGCCGATCGGAGCCTTGAACTGGCTGCGCACGCGCGCGTAGGCCCCGGTGAAGCGCGCGAGCGCCTTGGCCCCGCCCACCGAGGAGCTCGGCAGCGAGATCGAGCGGCCGGCCGCGAGGCAGCCCATCAGCATCATCCAGCCCTTGCCGGCGTATTCGCCGCCGCCGATGATCCAGTCGAGCGGCATGAACACGTCCTTGCCGGAGTTCGGGCCGTTCTGGAACGCCGCGTTGAGCGGCAGATGCCGGCGGCCGATGTTGACGCCGGGGTGGCCGGTCGGCACCAGCGCGCAGGTGATGCCCAGGTCCTCCTGGTCGCCGAGCAGGCGCTCGGGGTCGTACAGGCGGAACGCGAGGCCGAGCAGCGTGGCGACCGGGCCGAGCGTGATGTAGCGCTTGTCCCAGGTGACGCGCATGCCGAGGACCTCCTTGCCCTGCCACGCGCCCTTGCACACCACGCCGTAGTCGGGAATCGCGGCCGCGTCGGAGCCTGCCTCGGGGCTGGTGAGCGCGAAGCACGGAATCTCCTGGCCTTTGGCGAGCCGCGGCAGATAGTGGCTCTTCTGCGCGTCGGTGCCGTAGTGCAACAGCAGCTCCGCCGGCCCGAGCGAGTTCGGCACCATCACCGTGACCGCGGCGGTGTTGGAGCGCGTGGACAGCTTCATCACCACCGCGGAGTGCGCGAGCGCGGAAAAGCCCATGCCCCCGTACTGCTTCGGGATGATCATGCCGAGGAAGCCCTTGTCCTTGATGAACTGCCAGACGTGCTGCGGCAGATCCTGGCGCTCGTGCGTGATCTCCCAGTCGTCGCACATGGCGCACAGCTCCTCGACCGGCCCATCGAGGAACGCCCGCTCCTCGGGCGTAAGCTTGGGCTCGGGCATCGCGAGCAGCTTGTTCCAGTCGGGATCGCCCGAGAACAGGTCCGCGTCCCACCACACCGTGCCGGCGTCGATGGCTTCCTTCTCGGTCTGCGACATATCGGGCAGGATGCGCCGGTAGAGCGCGAGCACCCGGTCGCTGAACAGCGCCCTGCGCAGCGCCGGCACGTTCAGCGCCGCCGCGGCTGCGAGGAATGCCGCGCCGAGCACGGCGTTGTCCGCGGCGCCGAACCCGGCGAGCGCCGAGAGGTAGGCGGCCAGCAGGCCGCCGGCGGCGGTCCACCACGGGAGCGACATCTGGAAGTAGCCGAACACCAGGATGACGGCGAGGGTTGCGAGCGCGAAGCCGAGCATGACGATCTCTCCCTGCTTGCTGCGGCGGCGATCAGGCCGCTTGTTTCACGTTCACGTCGGCCGCGCGCTTGCCGGCGTGCGGCAGCGGTGCCAGCAGGCCGGCAGCGAGAAACGCGCCGAGGCGCTCCTCGAGCAGGCGCACGTCGTAGCGGTCTTCCGGCTTGCAGCCGGCGATCAGCTGCACCGTGTCGGTGGCCGCCAGCGTGTAGGACAGCGTGCCGAACATGAAGTGCATGCGCCAGATGAGCTCCTCGCGCGGCAATTCCGGAAGCGCTCTTGCGAACGCTTCCTTGAAGCGCGCCATGACGGGGGCGTAGAGCTGGCCGATGAGGGCGCGGATGTGCTTGGCAGGGTCGGTGTAGGTGCGGCCCAGCAGGCGGATGAAATTGCGCCCCCCTGTTTCGTCCTGGATCATGCGCAGGCTCGGGCCGACGAAGGCTCGGATGATCGCGGCCGGCGCGAGCGGCCTGCCAGCGGCGGCCTTTTCCAGCGCATCGAGCTCCGCAATGCGCTCGGCGTTCTTGGGATCGAGCCGGCGCCGGAACACGGCCTCGATGAGCGCATCCTTGGAGCCGAAGTGATAGTTAATGGCCGCGAGGTTGACTCCGGCGCAGGCGGTGAGCATGCGCATCGAGGCGCCTTCGAATCCGTGCTGCATGAACAGCTCCTCGGCGGCGTCCAGAATACGGGTCTGGGTCTGGTGCAGCGGTTTGATGGTGCGTAGGTTCATGGCGGAGATTGAATTCAAACGAACGTTTGAATGTTATGCGCGCCCCCTGGCTGGCGTCAAGGTACGTCCGCGCTGGCCAGCGCCTTGTGGCGCGGTCTGGCGGTTCCGTTCGAGGGGTGGCAAGTGACCGGCGGCACGTTGCTCGGGCTCACGCTGTTCTCGATGGGCTGGCTGTTCTTCCTTGCCGGCGCGGCAGTCAATTTCGCGGCCTGGCGTCGGGCGCGCAAGGCGCCCCCGGGGACGCGCTACGGCGGCCTGCCGCTGCTGCCCGGACTGATCGGCTCGGTCACGTCGTTCTTCAGTGTCGGAACGCTGCTCAAGGCGGGATGGCACGTGCCCTGGCCGTGGCTGTGGATCCTGCTGCCCCTGTTCCTCGACGCGGGATGCGTCGGCCGCCTGGTATTCGCGTTGCTCGGGCTCGGAAGCCGACCGCGCGGGCGCGCCTGAATTAGAATCCGCCCCTCGCCCAGAGTCTTCCTCCATGGCCGGTCATCACGCCGCACCGACGCAACCGCTTGCCGGCACCGAGTGGCGCGCCCTCGCGCAGCTCGCGCCCTACCTGGCGGAGTACCGCGGGCGCGTGGCGCTCGCGCTGGTGTTCCTGGTGACCGCCAAGCTCGCCAATGTCGGCGTGCCGCTGGTGATGAAGCAGGTGGTCGACCGCCTCGACGCGCGCACCGCCGTGCTCGTGGCGCCCGCGGCGCTGCTCGCGATCTACGGCATCCTGCGCTTCTCGACCACGCTGTTTGCCGAGCTGCGCGACGTGGTCTTCGTGCGTGTCACGCAGCGCGCCATCCGGCGCGTCGCGCTCGGCGTGTTCCGCCATCTCCACGCCCTCAGCCTGCGCTTTCACCTGGAGCGCCAGACCGGCGGCATGTCGCGCGACATCGAGCGCGGTACGCGCGGCATCGCGACGCTGCTCTCGTACCTGCTGTTCTCCATCATCCCGGTGATTCTCGAATTCACGCTCGTCGCCGCGGTGCTGCTCAAGAAGTTCGACTGGCGCTTCGCCGCGGTCACCTTCGGCGCGGTGGCGATATACCTGACGTTCACGGTGCTGGTCACCGAGTGGCGCATGGACATCCGCCGCCGCGTCAACGAGCTCGACTCCAGGGCCAACACGCGCGCCATCGACAGCCTGCTCAACTACGAGACCGTGAAGTACTTCGGCAACGAGGAGTTCGAGGCGCGGCGCTACGACGAGAACCTGACCAAGTACGAGACCGCCTCGGTGCAGAACGAGGCCTCGCTCGGCCTGCTCAACATCGGCCAGAGCTTCATCATCGCGGCTGCGGTGACGCTGCTCATGTACTTCGCCGCGCAGGGCGTGGCGCGCAAGCAGTTCACCGTCGGCGATCTGGTGCTGGTGAACGGGCTGCTGATCCAGCTCTACATTCCGCTCAACTTCCTCGGCATGGTGTACCGCGAGATCAAGCAGGCGCTGATCGACATGGACCGCATGTTCCGCCTGCTCGGCGTGCACCGCGAGGTCGAAGACCGTCCCGGCGCCGTCGACGTGCCGCCCGGGCCGGCGACGGTCGAGTTCCGCGAGGTCGATTTCTCCTACGAGCCGGCGCGGCGCATCCTGCACGGCGTATCGTTCACGATCGGCGCGGGCCAGCGCGTCGCCGTCGTCGGACACTCGGGCTCGGGCAAGTCGACGCTCGCGCGGCTGCTGTACCGCTTCTACGACGTCGATGCGGGTGGGATCCTGGTGGACGGCGTCGACCTGCGCGACCTGCGCCAGGCGAGCCTGCGCGCGGCGATCGGCATCGTGCCCCAGGACACGGTGCTGTTCAACGACACCGTCCGCTACAACATCCACTACGGCCGTCCGCAGGCGAGCGACGCGGAGGTCATCGAGGCGGCGCGCGCCGCCCACATCCACGACTTCATCGCTTCGCTGCCCGCCGGCTACGAGAGCGCGGTGGGCGAACGCGGCCTCAAGCTCTCTGGGGGCGAGAAGCAGCGCGTGGCGATTGCGCGCGCGCTGCTCAAGAGCCCGCGCATCCTCATATTCGACGAGGCGACCTCGGCCCTCGACTCGAAGTCCGAAAAGGCGATCCAGGACGAGCTCGAGCGCATCGCCGTCGGGCGCACCACCCTGGTGATCGCGCACCGGCTTTCCACGGTGATGGATGCCGACCAGATCCTGGTCATGAGCCAGGGACGCATCGTCGAGCGCGGCACTCACCGCGAATTGCTCGCCCTGGGCGGGGAGTACGCCCGGATGTGGGCGCTGCAGCAGCAGGCGCGCGAGGCGGAGGCGGTCCTGGAGCAGGCCAAGGCGGCCTGACGCGGGGCGCCAGTTAGCTGAATTAGTTCACAGGCTTTCTAGAAAACAGGGGTAGGCATTTATTTTTGCTTGCCTTTTTTTATAACTCTGCTTTAGACTGCGGCAAAACGGCCAGCACGGAACCGCCACCATGCAACAAGAACGAAGGCTGCATTCGCTCGAAAAGATCGTCGTCGCCATGGCACTGGTCGCGGTGCTGTTCCTCGCCGTGGGCTTCGCCCAGGCGCAGGAGAGTCCGCACGCGCGCGCGGCGAGAGTCTTCCTGCGCTCCTCGTCCGTGCTGGTGCAGGACGCGAAGAGCGGCCGGACGATCCTGTCCAAGAACGCCGATGCCGTGGTGCCGATTGCCTCGATCAGCAAGCTGATGACCGCGATGATCGTGCTCGACCGTGGGCTCGATCTGAGCGAGCCGATCAAGATCACCGATGCGGACATCGACACGCTCAAGGGCACGCACTCGCGCCTGCGCATCGGCTCGGTGCTGACGCGCGACCAGCTCCTCCTGGTCGCGCTCATGGCCTCGGAGAACCGCGCCGCCTCGGCGCTGTGCCGCACCTACCCGGGAGGCAAGCCCGCCTGCGTCGCGGCGATGAACGCCAAGGCGCGCGCGCTCGGCATGACGGACACGCACTTCGAGGACCCGACCGGGCTGACCCCGCACAACGTCTCGAGCGCCGAGGACCTGGCGAAGCTGGTCAAGGCCGCGTACCAGTACCCGCTGATCCGCGAGGACACCACCAGCGAGAGCGCTTACGTCAACGCACGCGGCCGCATGATCGCGTACCACAACACCAACGGCCTGGTGCGCAACCCGCGCTGGGACATCGACCTATCCAAGACCGGCTACATCAACGAGGCGGGCCGCTGCCTGGTGATGCGCTTGCGCGTGGCCTCCCAGGACCTGATCGTGGTGCTGCTCGATTCCTGGGGCAAGTACTCCCGGATCGGCGACGCCAACCGCATCCGGAAGTGGATCGAGAGCAGCGCGTTCGAGCGGCACCGCGGCTGACGCGAGGCGCTCGGGCAAAGCCGCGCGCGGCGCGCGGCAGCGCAATCCGGCTTTGTGGCACGACGGTTCCCGCCGACAACTTGCGCGAGGCGGTCATCGAAGGCCTGTCGCGCTCCCCGAAGACGCTGCCGCCGAAGTATTTCTACGACGGCGAAGGCAGCCGCCTGTTCGAGGCCATCTGCAGGCTGCCCGAGTATTACGTGACGCGCGCGGAGCTCGCGCTCACGCGCCGGCACCTGGACGACATCGCACGCTTCGCCGGCGGGGGCTGCGAGCTGATCGAGTACGGCAGCGGCGCCAGCGTGAAGACGCGCGCGCTGATCCGCCGTCTGCGGCCGACGCGCTACGTGGCGGTCGACATCTCCGAGACGGCGCTGCGTGACGCAGTACGGCGCCTGGCGCGCGAGTTCCCCTGGCTCGAGATTACGGCCGTGGTGGGCGATTTCACCGAGCCGCTGCGGCTGGCGCCGTTCCGCAGGCGCGGCACGCGGCGCCCACTGGTGTATTTCCCCGGCTCGACCATCGGCAATTTCACGCCCGGCGAGACGCAGGCATTCCTCAGCATGACGCGCGCCCAGATCGGCGGCCACGGCGCCATGCTGGTCGGCGTCGATCTCAAGAAGGACGCCAACGTCCTGCACGCCGCCTACAACGACGCGCAGGGCGTGACCGCGCAGTTTAACCTGAACATTCTGCGGCGCATCAACCGCGAGCTGGGTGCGGACTTCGACCTGCGGCGCTTCCGCCACTACGCGTTCTACAACGTGGCGCTCGGGCGCGTCGAGATGCATCTCGTCTGCCTCGAGCAGCAGAAGGTGCGCGTGGGCGCGTACCGGTTCCATTTCGAGCGCGGCGAATCGATCCACACCGAGAACTCGTGCAAGTACGCGATCGAGGAGTTTCGCCAGCTCGCCGCCGAAGCCGGTTTTCGCGGTGCCAAGGTCTGGCTCGACCGCCGCGGGCTGTTCAGCCTGCACGGCCTGGTGGCGGCGTAGGGGGCTTTCAGGAAGGAACACGCGCCGGAAATGTCATTGCCTTTCGCGGCTCTCCGGCTTTTGCGTATTGTGCCGCGCGCGGCGCAATACGCAAAAGCCGGAGATTGGGTAAAAGCCTCCTTTCCTCACCCCGCCGGCGCAGCGCGCTTCCTCGGCGTGCGCGAAACCCGCTCTACGCGCCGATGCGCGCCGGCTGCGGCCGGTGCCCGATCGCGCGCGAGATGCGCTCGGCGGCTTCCTTCACCAGCGGCCCCCACTGCGGCTTCATGCGGTCGGCGGGCGTGGACAGCGACAGCGCGGCGATGAGATGGCCGGTGTCGTCGCGCACCGCGGCGGCGACGCAGCGCACGCCGATCTCGGCCTCCTCGTTGTCGGTGGCGTAGCCCTGGCGCTGCGTGCGCTCGAGGTCGCGCTCGAGCAGCGACTGCGTGGACAGCGTGTTCTTGGTGTGCGGGGCAAGGCCGGTGCGCTTGCCGTACTCGCGCAGCCTCGCGAAGCCGTCCTCCAGCAGGAAGAGCTTGCCCGCGGCGGTGATGTGCAGCGGCGCGCGCGTGCCGATCATGTGCACGATGCGCATCGCCGCGCGTCCGCTCGAGGTGCGCTCGACGTACACGATCTCGTCGTCGTGGCGCACCGAGAGGTTCACCGTCTCACCGGTCTGCGCGTGCACCTCACGCATCACCGGGAGCGCGAGCTCGCGCACGCCGATGCGCGACTTCACGAGGTTGCCGAGCTCGAGCAGGCGCATGCCGAGGCGGTAGCTGCCCGGCTCGACGCGATCGACCAGCCGGTCGGCGGCCATCGCCGACAGGATGCGGTGCGCGGTCGAAGGGTGAAGCTTGGTGTACTGCGAGATCTGCTTGAGTCCGAGCGGCTCGGGGTGCTCCGCGAGCACGTCGAGCAGCCTCATCATGCGCTCGATCACCTGGATCGGGCTCTTCGGTTCGTCCTTGCTGGTCGCCATAGCCTTGCTGCATTGCGGCAATTCGAGCGGCGCATTGTATCCCACGATGTGAAATCGTGCGAGCCGGACCCTATGCTATGATTCAAGAGCCCTTCCTGCTGATTCCAAAAAGAAATCCGTGAAACGACGCGTCGGCCTGTTCGTCACCTGTCTCGTCGACCTGTTTCGGCCCCGCATCGGGTTCGCGGCGCTCAAGCTGCTGGAGGCGTCCGGTTGCGAGGTCCTGGTGCCGGCGACGCAGACCTGCTGCGGCCAGCCCGGCTGGAATTCGGGCGAGCGCGCCTCAGCGCGCGCGCTCGCCGAAAAGGTGGTCGCCGAATTCGAAGTCTGCGACTACCTGGTCGCGCCCTCGGGCTCCTGCGCCGGCATGATCCGCACGCATTACAAGGACCTGTTTTCCGGCGAGGGCGCGTGGCTCGCGCGCGTCGATGCGCTGGCCGCCAAGACCTACGAGCTCACCGATTTCCTGGTGCGGGTCGCGGGGCTGGAGAGCGTGCCCGGCGACTACCGCGGCACGATCACCTACCACGACTCCTGCGCCGGACTGCGCGAGCTGGGCGTCAAGCAGCCGCCGCGCCAGCTGCTCGCGAAAATGCCGGGCGTGACGCTGAAGGAAATGAAGGACTGCGAAGTGTGCTGCGGATTCGGCGGAACCTTTTCGGTCAAGTTCGGCGACATCTCCGCCGCGATCGCCGACGCCAAGTGCGAGCACGTCGCGGCCTGTGGCGCCGACGCGGTGGTCCTCGGCGACCTGGGCTGCATGCTCAACATCGAGGGGCGGCTGCGACGGCGCGGCGACGACCGGACGCAGGTGCTGCACGTCGCCGAAGTGCTGGCGGGCAAGCCGTGAGCACGCGCGCCGCGGGAGCGTAGCGGTGCAGGTCCAGTCCATGCACTTCAAGGCGCGCGCCGGCCGGGCGCTCGCCGACCGGAAGCTGCAAAGCGTGCTCAAGCGCTTCGGCGGCGGCTTCGTCGAGAAGCGCGCCGCGGCGCGCGTCGAGCTGGGAGTCGCGCTGTTCGAGGAGCTGCGCGATGCCGGCGCGGTGATCCGCGATCGCGCGCTCGCCACCCTCGACGTATGGCTGCTGCGCTTCGAGCAGGAGGCGCAGCGCCGCGGCGCCACAGTGCTGTGGGCGCACGACGGCGCCGAGGTGCGCCGCCTGGTGCTCGACATCTGCCGTCGCCACGGCCTGAAGAAGGCCATCAAGTCCAAGTCGATGCTCTCCGAGGAGGCCGACCTGAACGAGGCGCTGGCGGACAACGGGGTGACCCCGGTGGAGACCGACCTCGGCGAGTACATCATCCAGCTCGCGGGCGAGGCGCCCTCGCACATCATCGCGCCGGCGATCCACAAGGACCGCGAGCAGGTCTCGGACCTGTTCGCCGAGCACCACCGGCGCGCGCGCCTGACCGACATCGAACAGATGACGCGCGAGGCGCGGCTCATGCTGCGCGAGCATTTCCTCACGGCCGACCTCGGCATCTCCGGGGGCAACTTCCTGATCGCCGAGACCGGCTCGGTGGCCATCGTCACCAACGAGGGCAACGGCCGCATGGTCACCACGCTGCCCAGGGTGCACGTCGCGATCACCGGCATCGAGAAGGTCATCCCCACCCTCGAGGACTTCGCCGCGCTGATGCGCCTGCTGCCGCGCTCGGCCACCGGCCAGGCGATCTCGAACTACGTGTCGCTGCTGACCGGGCCGCGCGGCGAGGCCGACCTCGACGGTCCCGAGCACATGTACTTCATCCTGGTCGACAACGGCCGCAGCAACCTCGTCGGCAGCGACCTGCAGGAAATGCTGCGCTGCATCCGCTGCGGCGCGTGCATGAACCACTGCCCGGTGTACCAGACCGTCGGCGGGCACGCCTACGGCTGGGTCTATCCCGGCCCGATGGGCTCGGTGCTCACCCCCGCCTACGTCGGGCTGGAGAACGCGCTCGACCTGCCGCAGGCCGCAACGCTGTGCGGCGCCTGCCATGTCGCCTGTCCGGTGAAGATTCCCTTGCCCGAGCTGCTGAGAAAGCTGCGCGAGAAGCAAGTGCAGGCGAAGCTGCGCCCCCGGGGCGAGCGCGCCGCACTGCGCATGTGGGGATTCATGGCACTGCGTCCATGGCTGTACGCACCACTCACCCGCATCGGCGCCCGGATGCTCAAGCTGATGGGGGGGCGGCGCGGCCGGATCTCGCGGCTGCCGCTCGGTGGCAGCGGCTGGACGCTCGGCCGGGACATGCCGGCGCCGGAAGGCAGGACGTTCAGGGAGCTGTACGCAAAGCGCGGCGGGAGAGCGTCAGGGAAGTAGGTGGCGGGTGGTTCGATCGGAGGCCGTGTGTGTCTTGGCCTTCCATGGTCTCCGGCTTGCCGTTCAGTTCGCTGTGGCGACCCGAACGGAAAGCCGGAGATTGGGTAAAAGCATCCATTCGTGACGCCGGCTGCGCGTCACGGCTCCCCGACCTACCACCCCTAATCCGCGCGGTAATCCAGCGGCCAGTTGCGCGCCAGGAACTGGAGCACCGGCTGCTCGAAGTCCTGCGAATAATAGGTCCAGGTGACGTGGGTGTGCGACAGGCGCCTGAGCCGCCGGTGGCGTATGTTGACCTCGCCCAGGGCGAGCTCAGCCTCGCCGTAGGTTTCCATGTCCGGCGCGGCGTCCTGGTCGCCGCGGTAAAAGAGCCACTCCGCCACGAACGCGCTCTGGGCGCGCTCCAGCTCGTGGCACATCGCGTCTTCGGCGCGCACGGCTGACTCCAGCCGGCGCGCCGGGCGCGCCGCGTAATCGTAGCGCCAGCCGCCATACAGGTCGGACCCTTCGCTCGCGTAGAAGCGTGTGCCGCTGCGCGCGTAGAAGTCCTCGAGGAGGAAGTAGGCACTCACGTAATCGGCGTTGCGCGCGCCGGTGAACCAGCCGTACACGTCGCGCCCGCCTTTGAAGTACATCACTGCGCAGCGCAAGCCCACGCCGCGCGGGGAATAGGCCAGGAAAACCTGCGGCTCGCTCATCGGGAAGCCCAATCGCGCTGCGCTGCATCACGGCATCGCGCGGCGCTGCCGCTGCTCGCGCGATTCCTCTCGCGCCACCATGCTCGCGAGTCCCGACAGCTCCTCGGCGAGCAGCGCGAGCAGGTCGTCAGCCGCGACCAGGCCCACCAGCGCTCCCGAAGCGTCCACCACCGGCAGGCGGCGCAAGCCCTTCTGCCGCATGAGCGCAACGGTCTCGGCAATGCCTGCGTCCTCGTGCTCGCATATCACTTCCGGGCTCATCACGTCGCCCACGCTGGCTTTCTCCGGATCCAGGCCGAGGGCGACGACCCCGACCGCGACGTCGCGGTCGGTGATCAAACCTACCGGGACGCGCCTGGCGCCGGCCTCGTCCACGACCACCAGGCTGCCGACGTGGTGCTCGCGCATCAGGATCGCCGCGCTGAGCACGCTGTCGCCCCTGCGCGTGAAGACCACCGCGCGGCTGCAAATCTCTCCAATCGCCATGGCATGCCTCTCCTGTGCGTCGCCGCGTTCGATTGAACCTCGCCCGCGGCGCGCTCGCTTGACCCAGGTCAAGCCGGAGCTAGGCCGGCGCGGCTTGGACGCCGCGCCCCGGCTCGGGCAGCACGAACACCGGACAGTGCAGTTCGCCGAGCAGCACCTGGAGCGCCGCGCGCTCCGGCGCGGCGTAGGCGCCGGCGAGCATCAGCACTCCCGGGGCCACCTCGCCGAGCGCCGTGCGCAGCGCCTGCGCGCCGCCCGCGCGCACGATACGAAACCGCGCCGGTTCGCCCTGCGCCGCGAGCGCGCGGCGCGCTTCGCGCTCCCATCTGCGGGCCGCGGCGGGATCCCCGCCGACGAGCACGAAGCGCAGGCCGTCGCCGAAGGAGCGCGCGAGCTCGGTCGCCGCGGGAATCACCCGCTCGGGGGCGGCTGCCACGGAGCAGACTGCCGTGAGCGGCGCACGCGGCGCGAAGTCGCGCTGCAGCAGCAGCACCGCGGCGCGCGCGCTCGCCCCGAGACGCAAGGCCAGCGCCTCGTGCGCCGCGGCGACCTCGGGCTCCCATGCGGCCGTGGCCGCGACCAGCAAATCGTCCTCTCCCGACGCCGCGAGCAGCTCGGCCATCACCGAGCCGCGGGCTACCTGAAACGACCAGGGTACCGGCCCGCGTGCGGCGAGCCCGGCCAGCGTGCGCCGCGCGTCGTTCGCCAGCGCGCGCAGCGAGCGCTCCATGCCCGCCACGTCGAGCGCGCGCGTCGTCGCCGAAGCGGCCCCGACCTCGCGCGCGAACGGCAGGCCGGCCAGATGCAGCAGGTTCACGTCCTCGACGAACAGGCCGACCAGCTCGGCCTGCATGTGACCGGCGAGCGCGGCGCCCGTCTCGAGCGCCGCACGGCCGCGCCGGCCCGGCTCGAGACCGACGACGATGCGGCGGATCTTCACTTGTCGCGCGGCGCGTTGCGCCGCCATTCCTTTCTCGGCGCGCCGGCCGGCGCGACGATCCGCGCGCGCTCGGCGTAGTCGACCAGCCGATGCTCGACGCGGGCGTTGATGCTGCCCTCGGCGAACTGCCCGCTCGCGCCGCGCTCACCCGCCGGCACGCCGGTCAGGATCTCGATGCCCTGGTCGATGGTGGCGACCGGGTAGATGTGGAACTTCCCCGCGGCGACGGCTTCCACCACGTCGTGGCGCAGCATCAGGTGCTTGACGTTCGCCTCCGGGATCAGCACGCCCTGCTCCCCGCCGAGGCCGCGCGCGCTGCACATGTCGAAGAACCCTTCGATCTTCTCGTTCACGCCGCCGATCGCCTGCACGTCGCCGTGCTGGTTCACCGAGCCGGTCACCGCGAGGGACTGCTTCACGGGTGCGTCGGCGAGCGCGGAGAGCAGCGCGTACAGCTCGGCCGACGAAGCGCTGTCGCCTTCCACCCCGCCGTAGCTCTGCTCGAATACCAGGCTCGCGGCGAGCGACAGCGGCCGGTTGGCCGCGTAGCGCCCGGCGAGAAAGCCGGACAGGATCAGCACGCCCTTGGAGTGGATCGGGCCGCCGAGCTCCGCCTCGCGCTCGATGTCGACCACCTTGCCGCCGCCCAGCCGCACCCGGGCGGTGATGCGGTGCGGCTGGCCGAAGGCATAGCTGCCCAGCTGCATCACCGCCAGCCCGTTCACCTGGCCGACGCGCTCGCCGCGGGTATCGATGAGCAGTGTGCCGCGCAGGACTTCCTCCTGCAGGCGGTTGCGGATGCGGTCGGAGCGGCGCTCCTGGGCGTCGAGCGCGCGCTGCACGTCCGCCGCGCTCACGACCGCGCGCTGCTCGGTGCTCGCCCAGTAGTCGGCTTCGCGCAGCAGGTCGGCCAGGCCGCGCATCTGCACCGAGAGCTTGTGCGCATCGCCGGCGTCGCGCGCGCCGCGCTCGATCACGCGCGCCACCGCGCCGCGGTCGAACGGGCGCAGCTTCTCGCGGCGCGCCAGGGTCGCGACCGCGCGCGCGTACAGCAGGTCGCTCTGCGGATCGCGCGCCATGTCCTCGTCGAAGTCGACCGGGACCTTGAACAGCTCGCCGAATTCGGGGTCGTAGGCGTGCAGCAGGTAGTAGATGATGCGCTGGCCCACCAGCACCACCTTCACGTCGAGCGGCAGCGGCTCGGGCTCGAGCGACACGGTGCTGATCAGGCTGAGCATCTGGCCGAGCGATTCGATGCGGATCTCGTGCGAGCGCAGCGCGCGCTTGAGCGCTTCCCAGGCGAACGGCTGCTGCAGCACCTTGAGCGCGTCGAGCACCAGGTAGCCGCCGTTGGCGCGATGAAACGCCCCTGCCTTGATGAGCGTGAAGTCGGTGACCAGCGTGCCCATCTGGGCGACGTGCTCGATGCGACCGACCAGATTGTCGTGCGTGGGATTGTCCTCGTACACGATCGGCGCGCCCTTCGAGTCGGCGTGCTCCATGAGCACGTTGACCCGGTAGCGCCGGAACGGCATGTCCGAATCCTCGGCCTGCGGCAGGGTGATGCCGAACAGCGTCGGCTGCTCGCCTTCCTTCGGCTGCTGGAACGACTCGGCGTGGTTGAGCACGTCCTCCTGCACCGCGGCCAGGTATTGCAGCACCTGCGGCAGCGCCTGGTACTCGCCGTGCAGCTCCTCCATCAGGCTGTTGACCGCGGTCGAGGTGACCTGGCGGTTGAGCTCGCGCAGCCCGCGCTGCGCCTCGCGGCGCCATTTCGGCACTTCGTGCAGCACCTGCTCGAGCTCCTGCTGCAGCGCGGCGATCGCCTCCTCCAGCCGCTTCTGCTCGGCCTCCGGGAGCTTGTGGAATTCCTGCGGACCCATCACCTCGCCCTTGTGCGTCGGGGCGAAGCCGAAGCCGGCGGGCGTGCGCAGCAGCGCGATGCCCTTGTCCTTGGCATGCTCTCCGACGGTGCCGATCGCCTGGTCCTGGCGCTCGCTGAAGGCGCTTTCGATCTCCTGGCGGCGCGCGCGGTACTCGTCGGTCTCGAAGGCCGCCGGAATGCCGGCGCGCAGGTCCTCGACCAGGCGCTGCATGCTCTGCCGGAGCCTGGGCGCCTGGCCGGGCGGCAGCTGCAGCGCGCGCGGCCTGTGCGGAGTCTCGAAGTTGAACACGTAGCACCAGTCCGAGGGCACCGCCTCGGAGCCGGCCTGCTGCTCGAGGAAGCGCTGCACCATGGTGCGCCGCCCGAGGCCCTCCGGGCCCATCGCGAACAGGTTATAGCCTTCGCGCCGGATGCCGATGCCGAACTGAATCGCGTCGACCGCGCGCACCTGGCCGAGCGCCTCGCTGAAATCCTCGAGCTCGTCGGTGGTCTCGAACTTGAACTGCCCGGGGTCGCAGCGGCGGCACAGCTCCGCGGGCGCGAGCGCGCGGATCGGGGGGGAAGCGGGTTTGTTCATGCCAGGGCGGTCCGATGGGTCGAATGCCAGCAGACCATGCTCGCCACGGCGGGCGTTTGATCTCGGTCAATAGGCGTGTTGCGCGCGGGACTAGGGTAGCGCAGAAGCGAGGGCGGCCCACCGCGGCCGGCAAGGCGGTGCGGGGCGCGCTTTCGATCGAAGCCACCGGCAGAAGAGGATGCTCCACATGATTCGCGCCGCAGGGAAGCCGCCCGCCGTCAGCGAAGTCAGCATCGCTGCGGACGCGCGCCGCGTGCACGGCGAGCTGGCGGTGCCGTGGGGCGCCACCGGGGTGGTCGCCTTCGCGCACGGCAGCGGCAGCGGGCGCTTCAGCCCGCGCAATCGCTTCGTGGCGCAGGAGTTGCGCAAGGCCGGTCTCGCCACGCTGCTCATGGACCTGCTCGAGCCGGACGAGGCGGAAGACCGCGACAAGGTCTTCGACATCGGGCTGCTCGCCGCGCGCTTGCTGCACGCGGCGCGCTGGCTGCGCGCGAACCGGCAGACGAGCGCCTTGGCGGTCGGCTATTTCGGCGCCAGCACCGGGGCGGCGGCGGCCATCGTGGCCGCCGCCGAGGAGCCCGAGCGGGTCGCGGCCGTCGTATCGCGCGGCGGGCGCCCGGACCTGGCACGGCGCTGGCTGCCGCAGGTGAAGGCGCCGACCCTGCTCATCGTGGGCGGCAGCGACGTTGCGGTGCTCGACTGGAACCGGGACGCCCTCGGGCTTCTCCAGGCCGAGAAGGAGCTGATCGTCGTACCCGGGGCGACCCATCTGTTCGAGGAGCCCGGCGCGCTCGAGGAGGTCGCGCGCCACGCTGGCCGCTGGTTCGCGCGCCATCTCGGGCCCAAGCCGGGAGACCAGGAGCCCTGAGGATGTTCAAGGATCGGGAGGATGCGGCGCGGCAGCTCGCCGCGCGCCTCAAGGCACGTCCGCTCAGGAATCCGCTCGTGCTCGCGATTCCGCGCGGCGGCGTGGTCACCGGCGCGGTGCTGGCTCGCGAGCTGGGCGCGGAGCTCGACGTGGTGCTCTCGCGCAAGCTGCGCGCGCCGCGGCAGCCCGAGCTCGCGATCGGGGCGATCGGCGAGGACGGGGAGGTGTACCTGAACCCGTTCGCGCGCGAGATTCCCGGGGTGACCGACGCCTACATCGAAAAGGAGCGCAAGTACCAGGTTGCCGAGATCGAGCGGCGCCGCGCGCTGTTTCGCGCCGCGCGCCCCGCGGCGCCCGTGGCCGGCCGCTCGGTGATCGTGACCGACGACGGCATCGCCACCGGCTCGACCATGCTCGCGGCGCTGCACGTGCTGGGGGCACAGAAGCCGCACGAGGTCATCATGGCGGTGCCGGTGGCGCCGCCGGACACGCTGGATCTGTTCCGCGCGCGCTGCGACCACGTCGAATGCCTGCTCACGCCCAGCCAATTCGGCGCAATCAGCATGTTCTATTATGATTTCACCCAGGTCGAGGACGAGGAGGCGCTGCGGCTGCTGCGCGAGTTCCGGCCGCGGCAGGCGAGCGAGGCGGGCGGTCGGTAGCCCGGGGCGTTCGCCGGCCTGCCGCACCCGCGGCAAACGTGGGGTGAGCCGATCGGACAATGAGCGCCCGGGCAGACAGCGAAGCGGACACGAACCAAGCGCAGGGCGCCAGGCTGCTGGAGCTGCTGCGCCTGCTGTCGCGCGAGCTGCATCCGCAGGAGGGCACGTTCGAGCAGTTCGGGCTCGGCGATTCGCTCGAGCGCGACTTCGGCCTGGACAGCCTGGCGCGCGTCGAGCTCGCGGCGCGCATCGAGCGCGACTTCGGCGCGCGCCTTCCCGACGAGGCGTTCAGCGAGGCCGAGACGCCGCGCGACGTGCTGCGCTTCCTTGCGGCTGCGCCGAGGGTGCAGGAGCGCGCCGGCGCCGCGGCCGCGCCGCGGCCGGCCGAGGCGGTGGAGCAGGCGCCGCTCACGGTGCAAACGCTGGTCGAGGCCTTCGATTGGCACCTTGCGCGCCATCCCGAGCGGGTGCACATCACGCTCTACGGCGAGCACGAGACGCCCGAGGACATTACGTACGGCAGGCTCGCCGAGGAGTCGCGCGCCTTCAGCGCGGGGCTCGCCGCGCGCGGCATCGGGCCGGGCGAGCGCGTGGCGCTGATGCTGCCCACCGGGCGCGAGTTCTTCGTCGCGTTCTACGGTGCGCTGCGCGCGGGCGCGATCCCGGTGCCGCTTTACCCGCCGGCGCGGCCGGCGCAGCTCGAGCAGCACTTCAAGCGCATCGCGGGGATCATCACCAACTGCGGCGCGCAGCTGTTCGTGACCTTCGAACAGGCCATGCCGTTCGCGCGGCTGCTGCGCGTGCAGGGCGGCGCGCTGCGCCACGTGGCGAGCGTGCCCGAGGTGCTCGAGGCCGACGGCGCCGCCCCGGCGCACCGCGCCGCAGCGCACGACACGGCGTTCCTGCAGTACACCTCGGGCAGCACCGGGAACCCGAAGGGCGTGGTGCTCAGCCACGCCAACCTGCTGGCGAACCTGCGCGCGATGGGCGCCGCCGCGCGGGCGAGCTCGATCGACACCTTCGTGTCGTGGCTGCCCCTGTACCACGACATGGGCCTGATCGGCGCCTGCCTGGGCGCGATGATGTACGCGTTTCCCCTGGTGCTGATGGCGCCGCTCGCTTTTCTCGCGCGGCCGGCGCGCTGGCTGTGGCGCGTGCACCGGCACCGCGCCACCATCACCGCCGGGCCCAACTTCGCCTACGAGTTGTGCCTGACCAAGATCCGCGACGAGGAGATCGAGGGACTCGACCTGAGCTCGCTGCGACTCGCATTCAACGGCGCCGAGGCGGTGAGCGCGGACACCGTGGAGCGCTTCTGCGAGCGCTTCGCGCGCTACGGCCTGCGGCGCGAGGCGATGACCCCGGTCTACGGTCTGGCCGAATCCGCGCTCGGGCTCGCTTTCCCGCCGCTCGAGCGCGGGGTGCTGATCGACCGCATCGACCGCACCGCCTTCCAGTCGCTCGGCGTGGCGCGCCGCGCGCGCGACAGCGATCCGCTGCCGATGCGCATCGTGAGCTGCGGCGGCGCGCTCGCCGCGCACTCGATCCGCGCGGTCGACGCGGGCGGCCGCGAGGTGGGCGAGCGGGCGCAGGGCCGCATCCAGTTCCGCGGGCCTTCGGCGACCGCCGGCTACTTCGAGAACCCCGAGCAGACGGCGAAGCTGTACCAGGCGGGTTGGCTCAACACCGGCGACCTGGGCTATCTCGCCGGCGGCGAGCTGTTCATCACCGGGCGCGAGAAGGACATCATCATCCGCGGCGGCCACAACATCCACCCGCAGGAGCTCGAGGAAGCCGCCGCCGAGGTGAAGGGCGTGCGGCGCGGCGGCGTGGCGGTGTTCGCCGCCGGCGACCCGCGTACCGGCACCGAGCGGCTGATCGTGCTGGCCGAGACGCGCGAGATGCGGCCCGAGGAGCGCGCGCGCATCGTCGCCGAGATCAACCATCTGGCGGTGGACCTGATCGGCCTGCCGGCCGACGAGGTGGTGCTTGCCCGCCCGCGCACGGTGCTCAAGACCTCGAGCGGCAAGGTGCGGCGCGCGGCCTGCCGCACGCTCTACGAGCGCGGCGAGCTCGGCACCGGCGAGCGCCCCCCCTGGTTGCAGCTCACCCGCCTCGCGTTCGAGGCCGCCGGGGTGCGCGCGCGACGTGCGCTGCGGCACTGGACGGAGGTCCTGTGGGGCGTGCGCGCGTCGGTGGGGTTCGCGCTGCTCGCGCCCGTGGCGTGGTCGCTGATCGCGCTCACGCCGGACGAGGCCCGGGCGCGCAGGATCGCGCGCGGCGGCGCCAGGCTGCTGCTGCGGCTGTGCGGCGCGCTGCCGCGCGTCGAGGGCGCGGAGCGGCTCGCCGCCGAGCCGCAGGCGATCGTGGTGACGAACCACGCCAGCTACCTCGACGGCTTCGTGCTGACCGCCGCGCTGCCGCCGCGCACCGTCTTCGTGGCGAAGAGCGAGCTCGCCGGGCAGCGCATCGCCGGCACAGTGTTGCGGCGCCTCGGATCGGTGTTCGTCGAGCGCGTGGACGTGGTGCGCGGCGCGCAGGAACGCTACGCGATCGAGCAGCGCGCGCGCGCCGGGGTCGCGCCGCTCATCTTCGCCGAAGGCACGTTCCGCCGCGAGCCCGGACTGCTCTCGTTCCGCATGGGCGCGTTCGTCGCCGCCGCCGCGGCGGGGCTGCCGGTGGTACCGGTGGTGCTGCGCGGCACGCGCGTCATGATGCCGGACGGCATCTGGTTCCCGCGCCCGGCGCCGCTCGAGGTCATCGTGTGCGAGCCGATCCGGCCCGACGGCAGCGACTGGCACGCCGCGATCCGGCTGCGTGATCGGGCACGGCAGGCGATCTACGAGCGGCTCGGCGAGCCGGATGCGGCGGCCGCGCGGATCGACTTCCGGGAATTGCGGGCGAAGGCGTAAAGCGCGCGCTGGACGAGCGCCGGGTTGGTTTTGGCTTTTAACCCAATCTCCGGTTTTTGCGCATTTCGCTCTAGGGAGCGAAATGCGCAAAAACCGGAGACCTGAGAAAGTCAAAACCAAAACCGCCGCCTCTACCTTTCCTCCCTCCTCAACGCCCTTTTCACGAACCTCCCGGGATCCAGCGCGTCCGCGAGCGAGCCTTCCAGCGGCAGCGGCTCGCCGTCGATCTGGCTCGCGAGCAGCTCGGCGGCGAGCGACGCCCAGACGATGCCGCGCGAGGCGTAGGCAAGCGCGCCGTACAGTCCTGGCAGGCGCGCGATTTCCCGGACCGTGCACGCGCCTTCGTCGGCGAGCGCGCCCACCAGCGGCAGGCGATCCGCGGCGACGGTGCGAAAGCCGACGCGCCCGGCGAGCGCCGCGGGATCGACGCCGCGCGCTGCGCCCGGAAGGATGCGCTCGAGCCGTTCGAGGTTGCCGGCGTGCCCCTCGAGGCGCGGCTGCGGGTCGTCGTCGTCGAAGTCGTAGGTTGCGCCGACCACGCACAGGCCCTCGACCGGCGGCAGCACGAGGCCGCCGCGCAGCACCACCGCGCGCGGGGGCTCGAATGCACCGGCCGGCAGGTAGCTGATCTGCCCGCGCACGCGGCGCAGGCGCAGATGGCCGGACGGCGCGAGCCGGAGCGCTTCGCCCGCGTTGGCGAGCACCACCACCGGCGCGCTCGCGATCGGCTCGCCTTCGGCGTCGCGCAGGAGCCAGCGCTCGCCGGCGCGCTCAAGGGCGGCCGCGCTGCGACCGTAGCGCGTCTCGAGCGAAGCGCCGCAGGCGGCGAGCGCTGCCTGCGCCAGGCTCGCGGGCCGCAGCCAGCCGGCCTCGGGAAACCAGATTCCCCCCGCGGCGACGGCGACGCCGGCGTGCGCGGAAGCCTCCTCGCGCGTCGCGTACTGCGCGTATTGAGGCGGTGGCGAGAGCGCGGCGAGCGCGCTGCGCTGCGCCGCGTCCTCCTTCGCGTTGCGCGCGAGCTGCAGCAC
The DNA here is from genome assembly GCA_963817785.1 of uncultured Pseudomonadota bacterium. Lineage (GTDB taxonomy): Bacteria > Pseudomonadota > Gammaproteobacteria > Burkholderiales > SG8-39 > JAKALD01. Next base: position 802,700 of record CAWFPL010000002.1, read on the forward strand.
GCCGCAACGGTCCCACTCGAGAGCGTGCCCTTGCGCCTCGAGCGCGCGCCAACGCGCGATCGCGTACAGGAACCCGGCGCGCGTCAGCCGCGCGAGCACGCTGTCGTCGCGCGTGACGATGGGATGGAACACGCCGGCATGGTTGCCCGAGGCCTCGAGCGCCGGCGCATGGCGACGCTCGACGAGCGTCACGCCCCAGCCGCGCGCGCTCAGGCGCTCGCACACCGTGGTCCCGGCCAGGCCGGCGCCGATCACGATCGCGCGCCGCTCGCGGGGCTCCGGCGCGAGGCAGGAGGCCGCGCGCTCGCGCGGCGCGTGACGGGCGCAGAGCATGTCGCGCTTGCGAGCGAAGCCTGGGCGCACCTCGACCTCGAAGCCGGCAGCCTGGAGCGCCTCGCGTACGCCCGCCGCGGCGCTCCAGGTCGCGGCGGTAGCGTCCGACGCCGCGAGGCGCGCCAGGCGCTTCATCAGCGCCTGCGTCCACATGTCCGGGTTCTTCGCAGGCGCGAAGCCGTCCAGGTAGATCGCGTCCGCGGCGAGCCGCATCTGCGCCAGCGCGTCGGCGACATCCGCGAAGAACAGCGTCAGGGTCACGCGCTCGTCGTCGAACGACAGGCGGTGGCAGCCCGGCACGAGCAGCGGCCATTGCGCCTGCAGCGCAGCGGCGAGCGTCGCGAGGCCGGGATGGCGCGCATGCAGCTCGGCCAAGTCGTGCAGGGCGAACGGATGCTTATCGAGCGAGACGAAGTGCAGGCGCGCGCAGCGCTCCGGATCCTCGCGCCACGCCGCCCAGGTGGCGAGGAAGTTCAGGCCCATGCCGAAGCCGGTCTCGACGATGGTGAACGCGCGCTGGCCGCGCCAGCGCTCCGGCAGCTCGTTGCCGCCGAGAAAGACGTGGCGCGCCTGCTCGCGCCCGCCCTCGGCGCTGTGATAGACGTCGCCATAGGACTCCGAGTACGGCGTGCCTTCGGCCGTGAAGGCGAGCCGCGCAGGAATCAATGCTTCGGGCATCGAACCGTCTAGCCCTCGGCGCGGCGCGGCAGCACGGCGCGCAGCAACGCGTAGCCGGCCAGGGCCGAGAGCAGCGAGCCGCCGAGGATGCCGAGCCGGGTGTCGGCGGCGTAGTGCGCCGCGGCGCTCTCGAACGCGAGCCCGCCGATGAACAGGCTCATGGTGAAGCCCACGCCGCAGAGCAGCGCGGCGCCGGTCATCGCGCCCCAGCCCGCACCGGCCGGCAGCCGCGCCCAGCCCAGCTTGACCGCGAGCCACGTGGCGCCGAGCACGCCGAGCATCTTGCCGAGGCAGAGCCCCGCCGCGATGCCGAGCGGCACCGGCGCGAGCAGGGCCGCCGGGGTCACGCCTGCGAGCGACACGCCCGCGTTGGCGAAGGCGAACAGCGGCAGGATGATGTAAGCGACCGGAGGATGCAGGTCGGTCTCGAGGCGGCGCAGCGGCGAATGCACCCCGCCGGCGTCGTGCGTGCGCAGCGGAATGAACATCGCCAGCGCCACCCCGGCGAGCGTGGCGTGCACGCCGGACTTGAGCACCGAGACCCACAGCACCAGCCCGACCATCAGGTACGGCGCTACCCGGGTCACGCCGCCCCGGTTGAGGGCGTACAGCACCGCCAGCGCGAGCGCGGCGACCGCGAGCGAAAGTGCGGACAGCTCGGCGGTGTAGAAGAGCGCGATGATCACGATCGCGCCCAGGTCGTCGAGGATCGCAAGCGTCAGCAGGAACACCTTGAGCGTGCCGGGAACGCGCGCGCCGAGCAGCGCCAGTACGCCGAGCGCGAACGCGATGTCGGTGGCGGTCGGGATCGCCCAGCCGCGCAGCGCCACCGCGTCGCCCCGGTTGAGGGCGAGGTAGATGGCGGCCGGAACGGCCATGCCGGCGGCCGCGGCGAGCGCTGGCAGCAGCACCTGCCGCGGATCGGAGAGCTCGCCCTCGAGCACCTCGCGCTTGAGCTCGAGCCCCACCAGGAAGAAGAACACGGCCATCAGGCCGTCGTTGACCCACAGCAGCAGCGGCTTGGCGATCCCGAGGGCGCCGATCCGCACCTCGACCGGCGTGTCGAGGAAACGCTCGTACAGGCCGGCGAGCGGCGAGTTGGCGAGCACGAGCGCGGCCACGGCGGCGATCGCGAGCAGGATCCCGCCGGCCGATTCGAGCGCGAGGAACTCGCGCAGCGCGTGGATCACGCGCACGGTCGGCTCCGCTCGGCAGGGATGGGCGCGGGCATGTTCAGCCGGCATTCTAGAGCGCGGTACGCGGCGCGCGCCGGGCGCGGTAAAATCGCGTCCTTTTCCGCCCTGCCGCCGCTCGCGCCGCCGGTCGCTCGAGGAGCCGTCCGATGAACAAGCCAGTCGAGATGTCGCTTTCCACCGTTCCCCTCTGGATCAACGGCAAGCCGGTGCTGCCCGGCGGTCGCATGGGGGACGTGTACAACCCCGCTACTGGGCAGGTCGCGAAGCGCGTGCCGTACGCGAACGCGCAGACGGTGGACGCGGCGGTGAAGGCGGCCGCGGCGGCGTTTCCGGCGTGGCGCGACACGCCGCCGCTGCGCCGCGCGCGCGTGATGCAGAAGTTCCTGCAGCTGCTGCAGGCCAACCAGAAGGAGCTGGCACGGCTGGTGACCGAGGAGCACGGCAAGACGCTCCCGGACGCGACCGGCAGCGTGCAGCGCGGCATCGAGGTGGTCGAATTCGCCTGCGGCATCCCGCACCTGCTCAAGGGCGAATACTCGGAGAACGTCGGCACCGCGGTGGACACGCATACCGTGCGCCAGCCGGTCGGCGTGTGCGCCGGCATCACGCCGTTCAATTTCCCGGTGATGGTGCCGCTGTGGATGTTCCCGGTGTCGATCGCCTGCGGCAATACGTTCGTGCTCAAGCCTTCGGAGAAAGTGCCCTCGGCGTCGGTGAAGATGGCCGAGCTGTTCAAGGAGGCGGGACTGCCCGACGGCGTGTTCAACGTCGTGCACGGCGACAAGGAGGCGGTGGACGCGATCCTCGAGCACCCCGGCATCGCGGCGGTGAGCTTCGTCGGCTCGACGCCGATCGCCCGGCACATCTACGAGACCTGCGCGAAGAACGGCAAGCGCGTGCAGGCGCTCGGCGGGGCCAAGAACCACGCCGTGGTGCTGCCCGACGCCGACCTGGAGTTCGCCGCCGATGCGCTGACCGGCGCGGCCTACGGCTCGGCCGGCGAGCGCTGCATGGCGATCTCGGCGGTGGTGGCAGTGGGCACGGCGGCCGATCCGCTGGTGGCGCTGCTCGAGAAAAAGGCGCGCGCGATCAAGATCGGGCCGGGGGAGCGCGACGGCATGGACATGGGCCCGCTGGTGACCGCGCAGCACCGCGACAAGGTCGCGGGCTACATCGACCTCGGCGTGAAGGAAGGTGCGCGCCTGGTGGTGGACGGCCGCGGCCACAAGGTCGCCGGCGCCGAGGACGGCTACTTCCTCGGCACCAGCCTGTTCGACCGCGTGCAGCCGAACATGAAAATCTACCAGGACGAGATCTTCGGCCCGGTTCTGGTGGTGCTGCGCGTGAACACGCTCGAGGACGCGATCGCGCTGGTCAACCGCAACCCGTACGCCAACGGCACCGCGATCTTCACCGAGTCGGGCGGCGCGGCGCGCAGGTTCGAAAACCAGATCCAGGTCGGCATGGTCGGCATCAACGTGCCGATCCCGGTGCCGGTTGCCTTCTACTCCTTCGGCGGCTGGAAGAATTCCCTGTTCGGCGACCTGCACGTGCACGGCGTCGAGGGCGTGAAGTTCTACACCCGCACCAAGGTGATCACCACGCGCTGGCCGCACCAGGACACCCCGGCGCCGGGCTTCCACATGCCGACGCTGGGGTGAGCGGCTCGGGCGCGCGCCCGAGCCGTTCCTAGCCGGCCTTCGGCCGTGCCTCGGCGCCCGGCGGCTCGCGGCTCGCTCCGGCCTGCTCGAGGCGCCGCAGATAGTCGCTCCACATCTCGTCCTGCTGCAGGCCGTAATCGTAGAGCAGGTCCCAGGAGTACAGCCCGGTGTCGTGGCCGTCGGAGAAGCACAACTGGAGGGCGTAGGTGCCGACTGGCTCGACGCGCGCGATGTCGATGTTTTTCTTGCCGACCTGCAGCACCTCCTGCCCCGGCCCGTGGCCGCGCACCTCGGCCGAGGGCGAGAACACGCGCAGGAATTCGTACGGCAGCTTGAACGTCTTGCCGTCGGCGAACGAGATTTCGAGCAGGCGCGATTTCTGGTGCAGCTTGATCTCAGTCGGCGCGGGCGTGCCGCGGTCCTTTCCCCCCATCGCAGTGTTCCCTGGTAATCGTCCAGCGCGCATCATAGGCGAGTTGCGCGCGCATAAAAACTCTGCCCGGGCCGTGGCCTTGCCGCTGCGGCGCGAGGCGGGCACGATGACATTCGCATGAAGCTCGCTTCCTGGTCGCTCGCCTTCTACCGCCTGCCGTACGCGCGCGAGGTGGTGTGGTCGAACGCGGTGGAGCGCGACGGGATCTTCGCGCTGCTCAAGTTGGTGGCCGACGACGGCGCGGTGGGCATCGCCGAGGGGACCGTCAAGCAGACCTGGTCGGCGGTCTCCCCGCGCTCGCTCGCGGCCGCGCTCGAGGACGTGCTCATGCCGCGCGTGCTCGGCAAGGACCTCGAGGAGGTGCCGAAGGCGCTCGCCGCCGTCCCCGAGAACCGGCTCGGCAAGGCGCTCATAGACAACGCCTGCTGGACGCTGCGCGCCGCGGCCGCGGGCCAGCCGCTGTGGCGGCTGTGGGGCGGCGAGCGCAGGGTCGAGCTCAGCTGGACCGTGACGCGCCAGGCGCCTGCGCGCATGGCCGCCGAGGCGGCGCAAGCGTGCGCGCGCTACGGCTTCAGGACGCTCAAGGTGAAGGGCGGGCAGGGGCTGCCGACCGACGTCGCGGCGCTCGAGCGAATACGAGCCGCGGTGGGGCCGCGGGTCGAGCTCTACGTCGACGCCAACGGCGCGTATCGGCGCGAGGAAGCGCTCGATTACGTGCGCGCGATCGCCGACGCGGGCGCGACCGTAGCCGAGGACCCCAGCCCGCTCGCGCCGGACGCGCAGTTCGCGGCGCTGCAACGCGATTGCGCCATCCCGATCCTGGTCGATTCGAGCTGCGCTTCGGCGCGCGACGCGGCGCTCTACCTCGAGCGCGGCGCGCAGGCGCTCTCGGCGAAGCCGGGTCGCGTCGGGCTCTCCGAGTGCCGCGCCGTGGCGGCGCTCGCCGCGCAGCACGGCGCGCGGGTCGCGGTGGGCATCTACGCCGAGAGCCTGCTCGGCACGCTCATCAGCCTGCAGCTGCCGGGGACGATGCCGGCCGAGCAGACCTTCTATCTCGCCATGACCGAGCAGGTCGCCGCGCACGCCCTGGAGATCCGCGAGGGCTGCTTCGAGCTGCCGCAGACCGCGGACTATGCCTCCCTCGTCGACTGGGAGCGCGTGCGGCGGTTTGAAATCTAACGGCCTTCCAGCCGCCAGCGGGTGGAGAGCTTGAAGCGCTCGGCGGGGTAGACGTTCACCGAGACCGAGAGCAGCCGCTCGCCGCTGCCGAAGTAGCCGCGCACGACGTGCAGCCCTGGCGAGCGTGGCTTCGCGCCGAGCAGCCTCGCCACGCGCGCCGGGATCGCGACGGCGCCGATTTCCTGCTGCACCTCGACGATGCGCTCCCCGTAATGCTCCTCGATCAGGCCGTAGACCCACACGCCGCTGCCTTCGAGCCGCGCGCGGATGCGCCCGTAGGCCGGCAGGATGTAGATCTCGGTGTAGGCGATCGGCGGCGCGGCGCCGATCGGATAGCGGCAGGTCTCGAACTTCAGCCAGCGCTGCCCGGGCTTGCAGCGCAGCAGCGCGGCGAGCGCGGCGTCGGCCTCGACGCGGTGCTCGGCGAGCACTTTCAGGCGCGTGCGCTGCGTGTACTGGAAAAGGTCGGCGACGTCGGTGAGGGAGGCGGTGTAGCGCGGCTCGACCTGCAGCGCCTTGACGCGCGTCCCGATCCCCTGGTGGCGCGTGATCAGACCCATGTCGGCGAGCCGCCGGATCGCCTCGCGCACCGTGTGGCGCGACACCCCGTGGCGCCCGCTCAGCTCCAGCTCGGGCGGCAGCATCGCGCCCACCGCGTACTTTCCGGCGGCGATCTCGCGCCGCAGCCGCTCGGCGAGCTGCTGGTAGCGCGGGGCGGCGGAGGGCGCGGCGGCGGGCATGAGGGCGGGTACGCCGCCTAGTACGGTGACACGTTAATTACGCAACATAGTGATGGCCGAGCTTTCGATCCGCATCTTGGCGCGTGAAGGTCCAGTCGATGCCGCGGCCCTCGGCGTTGCGCCGGCGTTCCCAGGCGTTGAGCTCGCGCTGCGCGCGGGCTCGGTCCATCAATCGCCGCCCGAGGCATTGACGCTCCAGGATACTGATCTCGATCTCCGCCATGTTCAGCCAACTGGCATGCTTGGGCGTGTGGTGAAACTGCACGCGTCGCAGCAGGGCGTGAGCGGCCGAGCGGCCCAGGACCTCCTCGAAGCACGAACGGAAGTGGGTATTGAGGTTGTCCAGAACCAAATGGACCTTCTGGGCCGAGGCGTAGGTGCGTTCCAGCAGTTGGCGCACGAAGCCCACGAACTCGGGCTTGGTTCGGCGCTCGGTCACCTCGATCGTGCGACGCCCTGCCTTGGGTTCGACCGCCACGAACACGTTGCAGGTGCCTTGGCGCACGTATTCGTAATCGCATTTGCCCGGTCTGCCGGGCTTCATGGGCAGCGGCGCTCGGCTGTCTCGGATCAATTGCTTGCTCTTCTCGTCGATGCAGATCACGGGCTCGCGCGCGCGATAGGGCTGCGCATAGAGCTCGAGCACGTCGTACATGCGTCGACGGTACTCCTCGGTCAACACCCCGATGCACCACATCAGCTTGCGCCAGGGCTTGAGGCGGTTTTTTTTAGCAGCCGGCGCACGCTCTCGCGACTGATCCGGCGCATCTGCGGGTGGCGGCGCGCCGCCCGGGTCAGCAACGCCACCGTCCAGCGTTTGGCCCCCTGGGGCGGTGAGGAGCATGCCAAGGCGCTCACCTCGGCCAGCGCCTCGGCTCGGTACTGCTGGGGTTTGCCCGGGCGCGCCACATCGCGCAGCGCAAAGTCCAAGCCCCCCTCCAAGTATGCCGCCCGGGTGCGCCAGATCGCGGTACGGCCCACCCCGAGCACCTCCATGATCTGGCGCTCGGGCACGTTTCGATCCAAGGCCGCAAGGATGTGGGCGCGGTTGAACTCGCGCGCCCTGTGTGCACCCTTGGATCGGAACTGCTGCACCGCTTCACGCTCCCGTTTGCTCAGGTTCAGCTCGGTTTGGCGCATCGCCCATGCTCCTCGTTCGGTGGGGATGCGCCATGATACTATGTTCCGTAATTAACGTGTCTGCGTACTAGTACATGTAGTGCCCGCCGTTGACGTGGATCGCCTGGCCGGAGACGAATCCGCCCGTCTCGGCGCACAGGAAGGCGCAGGCGGCGGCGACTTCCTCGGTCTTGCCGAAGCGCCCGAGCGGGATCTCGCTCTCGATGCGCGCCTTGTCCTGGTGCGCGTACTGCGACCAGTCGCGCACCGTGTCGATGGCCCCGGGCACCACGGTGTTGGCGGTGATGCCGTCGCGCCCGAACTCGCGCGCGAGCGCCTTGGCGAGCCCGTGCAGGCCCGCCTTGCAGGTAATGTTGTGCGCGCGCTCGGTCACCTGGCCCCAGAAGCCGTCGAAGCCCGAGATATGGACGATGCGGCCCCACTTGCGCGCGCGCATGTGCGGGATCGCGTTGCGCGCGAGGTAGAACGCCGGCGAGAGGTTGCTGTCGAGCACCTTTTGCCAGTCCTCGGGCGAGATCTCGAGGAACGGCTGCTTGCGCCGGATGCCGACGTTCGAGATCGCGATGTCGAGCGCGCCGAACTCCTCCACGGTGCGCCGCACCATCGCCGCGACCTCCTCGTGCGCGGACACGTCGGCCATGACGCCGAGCGCGCGGCCTCCGGCCTGCGCGATCTCGTCCACCACCGCGTCGACCGCCTGGCGGTCGCGATGGCCGTTGACCACCACGCTGGCACCGCCGGCCGCGAGCGTGAGCGCGATCGCGCGTCCGATGTTGCGGCCCGAGCCGGTGACGATCGCCGTGCGGCCGGCGAAGGGGGCGGGAGCGTTTGCCACTGTCGTCCTCCGTGCGTGTTGACAGCCCGAGGGGGCTTCGCTTAAATGTACGGACAACCTAACCATTAGGCAAGCGCCGCGGCAGCGGCCCTGCTCGACCCCCATGCGCGCAGGCGACACCGGCATGCACCCAGGGACCGCGCCGCTCTCCGGAATCGTGGTGGTCGAGCTCGGCCACAGCGTCGCCGCGCCCTACGCGGGCCAGGTGCTCGCCGATCTGGGAGCCGAGGTGGTGAAGATCGAGAAACCCCAGGGCGACGACGCGCGCAAATGGGGCCCGCCGTTTCTCGACGGCGCCGCCGCCTCGTTCCAGGCGCTCAACCGCAACAAGCGCTCCGTGGTGTGCGAGCTGCGCGACCCCGTGCAGCGCGCGCGCCTGCTCGAATACATCGGCGCGCGCGCCGACGTCGTGCTGCAGAACCTGCGCCCCGGGCAGGCCGATGCGCTCGGCCTGGGCGCACAGGCGCTGCGCGCGGCGAAGCCCGCGCTCGTGTACTGCAACCTCGGAGCGTTCGGCGCGCGCGGGCCGCTCGCCGACCGGCCGGGCTACGACCCGCTCATGCAGGCCTTCGGCGGGATCATGAGCGTGGTGGGCGAAGAGGGCCGTCCGCCGGTGCGCGTCGGGCCGTCGATGATCGATATGGGAACGGCGCTGTGGGCCGCGCTCGGCATCGCCTCGGCGCTGTACCGCCGGCGCGAGACCGGCATCGGCTGCGTGGTAGACGTGTCGCTGTTCGAGACCGCCGCGGCGTGGATGAGCCTGTTCGCCGCGCAGTACCTCGCCTCGGGGGAGCTGCCGCAGAAGCACGGCTCGGGGCAGGTGGGCATCGTGCCCTACCGCGCCTACCGCACGCTCGACGGCGACCTCGTGGTGGCCGCGGGCAACGACGCGCTGTTCCGCCGCTACTGCGAGGTGCTCGGCCATCCCGAATGGGCGCAGGACGCGCGCTTCGCGACCAACCCCGACCGGGTGCGCCAGCGGGACGTCCTGTATCCGCTCATCGAGGCGCAGATGGCGCGGCGCACGAGCGGCGAGTGGATCGCGGCGCTCGACGCCGCGGGCGTGCCCTGCGCGCCGGTGCAGAACGTGGCGCAGATGCTCGGGCACGAGCAGCTGCGCGCGCTCGGGCTGCTGCAGCCGGTGCCCGGCTCGAGCGTGCCGCTGATCGGGCTGCCGATCTCGTTCGACGGCGCTCGCCTGGCGCCGCGCGCGGCTTCCCCCGCGCTGGGCGAGCACACCGCCGAAGTCTTCGGACGCAAGGAGGCGACGCCATGAATTTGCCGTCCTACGCGACCCTCAAGCTCGAGCGCGACGGCGAGCACGTGCTCGTCGTCACGCTCAACCGGCCCGAGGTGCTCAACGCCACCAACACCCAGATGGGGCACGACCTGCTCGACCTGTGGACGCGGCTCACGGCCGAGCCGGGCGGGCTGCGCTGCGTGGTCCTCACCGGCGCGGGCGAGCGCGCCTTCTGCGCCGGCGGCGACCTGAAGGAGCGCCACGGCATGAGCAACGAAGCCTGGCGCGCGCAGCACGAGCTCTTCGAGCGCGCCTTCGTCGCCCTGATGGAGCAGCCGCTGCCGGTGATCGCCGCAGTCAACGGCCACGCCTACGGCGGCGGGCTGGAGACCGCGCTCGGCTGCGACTTCATCTACGCGGCCCGAAACGCGCGCCTCGCGCTCTCGGAAGTGCGCCTGGGCATCATGCCCGGAGGCTGCGGCACGCAGAACCTGGCGCGCGCGGTGGGCGAGCGGCGCGCGAAAGAGCTGATCCTCAGCGCGCGCGCCTTCAGCGCCGAAGAGGGCCACGCCTGGGGCCTAGTGAACAAGCTGTGCGAGCCGGGCCGGGTGCTCGCCGACGCGCTCGAGACCGCGCGCGAGATCGCCGGCAACGCGCCGCTCTCGGTGCGCCAGGCGAAGAAGTCGATCCACTACGGCCTGCAGATGGACCTGCTCACCGGCTACCGCTACGAGATCGAGGCCTACAACCGGCTGGTGACCACCGAGGACCGGCTGGAGGGGGTGCGGGCGTTCAACGAGAAGCGCAAGCCGGTGTTCAGGGGGAGGTAGGGGGTGTTGTGGGCGTCGGTGAAGACTATTGGCGCTGCGGTGTCTCCTGCTTTTCGGTTGGGTTCAGAAAGCGAACCCAACCGAAAAGCAGGAGATCGTGGAAAGGCAAGGGCCGGCCGATGATGCGCGATGACGAATTGGGGTTTTCCCCGATCTCCGTCTCTTGCGCGGGTCGTCTTTTGACCCGCGCAAAAGGCGGAGACACAGCGGTGCCCAAACCTGCGCGCGCGGCTCGTATCTGCACGGCACGGGGTGGCTCATGAGCGCTGTGAAGACATTAGGCGCTGCAGTGTCTCCTGCTTTTCGGTTGGGTTCAGAAAGCGAACCCAGCCGAAAACCAGGAGATCGTGGAAAGGCAAGGGCCGGCCGATGATGCGCGATGACGAATTGGGGTTTTCCCCGATCTCCGTCTTTTGCGCGGGTCGTTTTTTGACCCGCGCAAAAGACGGAGACAAGCGATGCCCAAACCCCCGCACGCCGCTCGCAGCGGCGCGACGTACAACGCATGGAAAGGTCTGAACTCATGACGCCCACCGACGTCACCCTCTGCGAAGTCGGCCTGCGCGACGGGCTGCAGCTCGTGCTGGATTTCTTCCCGACGGCGGACAAGCTCGCCTGGATCGCGGCCGAGGCAGCCGCCGGGATGCCGGAGATCGAGGTGACTTCGTTCGTTCCCCCGAAGCTGGTGCCGCAGTTCGTGGACGCCGAGGAGGTGGTGCGCGGGGCGCTCGCCGTTCCCGGGCTCGCGGTGTCGGGGCTGATCCCGAACCTGAAGGGCGCGGAGCGCGGCTTCGCGCTCGGGGTGCCGAAGCTCAACTTCGTGATGTCGGTGAGCCGCACGCACAACGTGAAGAACGTGCGCCGCGAGCGCGAGGAGTCGGTGGCCGACTTCCGGCGCATCGTCGCCGCGCGCGACGCGCTGCCGCCGGAGCGCCGCCCCCGGCTGATCGGCGGACTGTCGACCGCGCTCGGCTGCTCCTACGAGGGCCGCGTCCCGGTGGAGGACGTGCGGCGCTACGCCGCCGCGCTCGCCGAGGCCGGCGCCGACGAGCTGATGGTCGCGGACACGGTGGGCTACGGCGATCCGGCGCAGGTGCGCGCGGTGTTCGCGGCGGTCAGGGCCGAGGTCGGGACGCTGCCGGTCGGCGCGCATTTCCACGACACGCGCGGCACCGGGCTCGCGAACGTCGCCGCCGCGCTCGAGTGCGGGGTGCGCAGGTTCGACGCATCGCTCGCGGGACTGGGCGGTTGCCCGTTCGCGCCGGGCGCGTCGGGCAACATCGTCATGGAGGATCTCGTGTTCATGCTCGATTCGATGGGGCTGCGCACCGGCGTCGATCTGGAGAAGCTCCTCGCGGTGCGCGCGATCCTCGCGCGCAATCTGGCGGGCACCGAGCTGCACGGGGCGCTCGCGCGCGCCGGCCTGCCCACGAACTACGTGCCCGCCCCGCTGCGGGCCGCCGCCTGAGGCCGCCGCGCATGACCCCCGAACAGGTGAGCGTGCCGCTCGGCGAGGACCACCCCGAGATCCGCGAGGGTGTGCGTCGCATCTGCGCCGACTTCCCCGGCGCCTACTGGCGCGACCTGGACGAGCGCGAGGCGTATCCGACCGAGTTCGTGCGGGCGCTGACCGAGGGCGGCTACCTCGCGGCGCTGATTCCCGAGGAGTACGGCGGCGCGGGGCTGCCGCTGCGCGCCGCGGGCGTGATCCTCGAGGAATGCCACGCCGCGGGCTGCTACGCCGCGGCGGCGCACGCGCAGATGTACACCATGGGCAGCGTCCTGCGCCACGGCAGTCCCGAGCAGAAGGCGAAGTACCTGCCGGCGATCGCGCGCGGCGAGCTGAGGCTACAGGCCTTCGGCGTCACCGAGCCCACCACGGGCACCGACACCACCAAGCTCAAGACGCGCGCGGTGCGCGACGGCGACCATTACGTCGTCACCGGGCAGAAGGTGTGGACTTCGCGCGCGCTGCACTCGGACCTGATGCTGCTGCTCGCGCGCACCACGCCGCGCGAGCAGGTGGCGAAGAAGACCGACGGCCTGTCGGTGTTCCTGGTCGACATCCGCGAGGGGCTGGGCAAGGGCCTGGAGATCCGCCCGCTGAAGGCGATGATCAACCACAACACGACGGAGGTGTTCTTCGACGGACTGCGCGTGCCCGCCGAGAACCTCGTCGGCGTCGAGGGCAAGGGCTTTCGCTGCATTCTCGACGGCATGAACGCCGAGCGCATCCTGGTCTCGCACGAGTCGATCGGCGACGCGCGCTGGTTCATCCGCACCGCCGCGAAGTACGCGAGCGAGCGCATCGTCTTCGACCGCCCGATCGGGCAGAACCAGGGCATCCAGTTTCCGATCGCCCGCGCCCACGCCTCGACCCAGGGCGCCGACATGTTGCTCAGGAAGGCCGCGGCGCTGTTCCAGGCCGGGCTGCCCTGCGGCGAGGACGCCAACGTCGCGAAGCTCCTCGCCTCGGAGGCCGCGTGGGAGGCGGCCGAGGCGTGCATGCAGACCCACGGCGGCTTCGGCTACGCGCGCGAGTACGACGTCGAGCGTCGCTGGCGCGAGGCGCGCGTGCAGAGGATCGCGCCGATCTCGACCAACCTGATCCTCGCCTACATCGGCGAGCACGTCCTCGGCATGCCGAGGTCGTACTGAGCCCATGCCCGGCCTCACCCAGCAGCTCGCGGAGTTCGTCGCCGCGCTCCGCTTCGAAGCGCTGCCCGTCGAGGCGGTCCGGACCGTCAAGCGCGGCGCGATCGACTGCCTCGGGGTGCTGTTCGCCGGGCGCGACCAGCCGGTGGTGGGCGTGGTGCGCGACACCGTGCCGCCGGGCGGCGAGGCGCAGGTGCTGTTCGATCGCGGGCGCGCGTCGGCGCCCGACGCGGCGCTGCTGAACGGCACCGCAGCGCACGCGCTCGACTACGACGACACCGGAATCGACGGCCACCCGAGCGTGGTGCTGGTCCCGGCGGTGCTCGCCGAGGGCGAGCGCACCGGCGCGAGCGGCGCCGAGCTGATCGCCGCCTACGTCGCGGGCTACGAGACCTGGGCCGAGCTCGCCGGGCGCGACGCGGACAAGCATCATGCCAAGGGCTGGCACCCGACGGCCGTGTTCGGCACCGTCGCCGCGGCCGCTGCCGGCGCGCGCCTCGCGAAGCTCGACGCGGCGCGCACCGCCGGCGCGCTTGGTATCGCGGCGTCGATGGCCGCCGGGCTGGTGGCGAACTTCGGCTCGATGACCAAACCGTTCCAGGTCGGGCGTGCGGCGCAAAGCGGCCTGCTCGCCGCGCGCCTTGCCGCAGCGGGAATGAGCGCGGCGCCCGACGCGCTCGAGCACCGCGCCGGGTTCCTGCGCGCGATCTCGCCCGCCGGGCGCGCGCGCACGGACGGCGAGATCGCCGCCGGACGCGACTGGCACATCCTGCGCCACGGCCTGAACGTCAAGCGCTACCCCGTGTGCTACGCGCTGCACCGCTCGATCGACGGGGCGCTCGAGCTGATCGGGCGCCACGACCTGCGCTCGGAGCAGGTGGCCGGCGTCGAGCTGCGCATCGGGCCCCTGCAGGCGGGGATGCTGCGCCACAGCCGCCCGCGCACGGCGCTCGACGCCAAGTTCAGCGCCGAGTTCGCGATGGCGAGCGCGCTCGTCGCGCGCCGGGTGGGGCTGGCCGAGCTCTCCGACGGGTTCGTGCGCTCCGCTGCCGTCCAGTCGCTGATGCCGAAGGTGCGCGTGAGCACGCACGACGAGCCCGACCCGGACGAGCCGCTGTTCGCCGCCTGGGACGCGGTGAGCATCGCGCTCGCGGACGGCCGCACGCTGGCCAGCGAGCCGGTGCGCCACGCCCGCGGCCATGCGCGCAACCCGGTGGGGATGGACGAGCTGCGCGCCAAGTTCGACGACTGCGTGGGCGCGGCGCTCCCGGACGGGGCGCGTGCGAAACTGTGGGGGCAATTGCTCGATCTCGAGACGCTGCCGCAGGTGTCCGCGCTGTACCATTCGTAGCCTTCGCCGCCCGGCACCGCGGGTGCGCCATCGGCAACCTATCCGGGATCCGAACGCGATGACAGAACCCCTCGACATCCAGCCCGGCGCGAGCCAGTGGATCGGCAAGCCCATGCGCCGCCTCGAAGACCTGCGCCTGCTCACCGGGCAGGGCCGCTTCACCGACGACCTCGCGCTTGCCGGCGAGGCGCATGTCTGGTTCGTGCGCTCGCCGCACCCGCACGCCCGCATCGTGCGCATCGACGCCGCGCCGGCCCTCGCCGCGCCGGGTACGGTCGCGGTGCTCACCGGTGCCGACGTGGCCGCGGAGGGCCTCGCGCCGCTTTCGTTCACACGCATGCACAAGCGCCCGGACGGCGCCGACATGACGGTGCCGCCGCGCATGCCGCTCACGGCCGACGTGGCGCGCTTCGTCGGCGACTCGGTGGCGATGGTGGTGGCCGAGACCCGCGAGCAGGCGCGCGACGCGGCCGAGCTGGTCGAGATCGAATGGGAGCCGCTGCCCGCGGTGGCCGACCTGGCGAGCTCGGCGCGCGCCGACGCCCCGGTAGTGTGGCCGCCGGCGTTCACGCCCGAGCACGGCAACATCGCGGCCTATTACCGCAAGGGCGAGCCCGCCGCGGTCGACGCGGCGCTCGCCGCGGCGAAGCACGTCGTGCGGCTCAAGGTCGTGAACCAGCGCGTGGTCGCCAACCCGCTCGAGCCGCGCGCGACCGTGGCGCAATACGACGCTGCGACCGGCCGCTTCACGGTGCACTGCCCCTCGCAGAACGTGCACACCAAGCGCGCCCAGCTCGCCGGCGTGTTCAAACTCCCCGAGGACCGCTTTCACGTCGTGAGCAACGACATGGGCGGGGGCTTCGGCACCCGCGGCTACCTGTACCCGGAGCACGCCGCGCTGTGCTTCGCGGCGCGCAGGCTCGGCCGACCGGTGAAGTGGCGCGCGGACCGCTCGGAGGCCTTCCTGTGCGAGGTCCACGGGCGCGACAACGTCACCGAGGCGGAGCTGGCGATCGACGCCGATCACCGCTTCCGGGCGCTGCGCATCCGCACGCTCGCCAACGTCGGCGCCTACGTGTCGAATTTCGGCGCTTCGGTGCCGGCGATGTCGGGGGCGCGCGCGGCCACCGGCGTCTACGCGATCCCCGCGCTCGACCACGAGGTGCGCATGCTGTTCACCCACACCGCGCCGGTGGACGCGTACCGCGGCGCCGGCCGGCCGGAGATGGGCTACCTCATCGAGCGCCTGGTCTCGCGTGCCGCGCGCGAGCTGGGCGTCGACCCGGTCGAGCTGCGCCTGAAGAATCTGGTCGCGCCCGCACAGATGCCCTACGGCACGCCCACCGGAGCCACCTACGACTGCGGCGATTTCCCGCGCATCCTGCGCGGCGCGCTCGAGGCGGCGGACTGGGCCGGGTTCCCGGCGCGCAGGGCCGAGGCGGCGCGCCGCGGCCGACTCTACGGGCGCGGGCTCGCGTGCTACGTCGAGATCACCGGCAGCGCGCGCGTGACCGAGACCGTGCAGCTCGAGGTCACCGACCGCGGCGAGGTCACGCTGGTGTCGGGCACGGGCGCGATCGGGCAGGGGCTCACCACCGCCTATGCGCAGATCGTCGCCGAGCGGCTCGGCGTGGCGCCCGAGGCGGTGCGCGTGCTGCAGGGCGACAGCGACGTCGCGCACACCGGCGGCGGTGCGGGCGGCTCGCGCGGGCTGCAAGTCGGCGGCAGCGCCGCGCTGGGCGGTGCATTGAAGCTGATCGAGACCGGTCGCGCGCTGGCGGCGAAGGACCTGGAGGCCGCGGCGGTGGACATCGAGTTCGCCGCCGGGCGCTACCGCATCGCCGGCACCGACCGCTCGATCGGGCTCGCCGAGCTGGCGGCGACGCAGACCGGGCGGCGCATCGCCTGCGAGCACACCGAGACGGTGAAGGGCCAGACCTGGCCGAACGGTTGCCAGGTATGCGAGGCCGAGGTCGATCCGCAGACCGGCACGGTGCGCGTGGTGCGCCACACCGCGCTCGACGACATCGGCCGGGTGATCAACCCGCTGATGGCCGAAGGGCAGGTGCACGGTGGCGTGGCGCAGGGCATCGGCCAGGCGCTCATGGAGCAGTCGGTGTACGACGAGTCCGGCCAGCTGCTCACCGGCTCGTTCATGGACTACGCGATGCCGCGCGCTGACACGATGCCCGGGTTGCTGCACGGCGGCTTCGACGAGACGGTGCTCACGGCGCTCAACCCGCTCGGCGCGAAGGGCGTGGGCGAGGCGGGTTGCCACGGCGCGATGCCAGCGCTGGTCAACGCGGTGCTCGACGCGCTCGCCGAGCGCGGCGTGACCGAGCTCGACATGCCGCTTACTGCCGAGAAAGTCTGGCGCGCGCTGCAAGCGCGGAGCTAGGGCCGCCCCTCCGCGCCGCTCTGCGGCGCGCCCCCGCTCCGCGCCGCTGCCCGCGCAATCCGTGAACTAGTTGTCGGCGCGTGTAAAAACGTGTGAACCCAAGCGGGAATCTTTCCTCTGCGCGCGCAAATAGGCCGCCGCGGGGATGGACGCCTGCGGGCCGCGTATGCGAGCTTGCATGCGGACACAAAGAACGCACCATGGAATTCCCGCAGTCAACGACCGCCGCAACGGCGCCCGCGCCTTCGCCGCTCGACATGTTCGAGCCCGGCGGCGCGGAGCCGAAGCTCGCGCGCGCGCCGCTGTGGCTGCCGCTGTTGGTATTCGCGCTGCTCGCGCTCGGGATCGCGGCGGCGAGCTACGCGGTGTGGCGCTGGCAGGGCGCGCTTCCCGACGGCTCGGCGCTGGATGACGCCTGGCTGGCGACCGTCGTCGCCGGCCTGTTCATTCTCGGCGGGGGGGTTGCGACGCGCCTGTGGTGGCGCCAGCTCGAAGCCCGCGCCCAGACGCAGCGCTACGCGCGCCGCATGCGCCGGCTGGCGCTCGAGCAGCACTACGATTGCTTCGCGCGCTACGCCAATGACGTGGTGATACTGCTCGACGGCAACGGCACGATCCTGGAGGCGAACGAGCGGGCGCGCGACCTGTACGGCTACGAGCGCGACGAGCTGCGCGGGATGAACCTGCGCGCTTTGCGGGCCGAGTCGGCCGCGGGCGGCGATCCGGCGCAGGGGAGCACCGACGGCGTGCTGTTCGAGACCGAGCACCGGCGCAGGGACGGCACGCACTTCCCGGTCGAGGTCAGCGGGCGCCGCCTCGAGGTCGAGGGACGCGTGTTCCTGCAGGCCATCGTGCGCGACATCTCGGAGCGCCGGCGCACCGAGGAGCGCCTGCGGCTCGGCGCCACGGTGTTCGATGCCCTGAGGGAGGGGATCATCGTCACCGACTCGCGCAGCCGCATCCAGTCGGTGAACCGCGCCTTCAGCACGATCACCGGCTACCCGGCCGACGAGGTCATCGGGCATTCGCCGCGCATGCTGCGTTCGGACCGGCACGACCCGGCGTTCTACCGCACGATCGGCGCGGCGCTCGACGGCGCCGGCCATTGGCAGGGCGAGATGTGGAACCGGCGCAAGAGCGGCGAGGCGTTCCCGGTGTGGCAGACGATCAGCGCGATCCACGACCCGGCGGGGCACCTGACCGGGTTCCTGTCCATCTTCTCCGACGTCACCGAGCGCAAGTCGGCCGAGGACCAGATCAGCTACCTGGCGCAGCACGACGCGCTCACCGGACTGCCGAAACGGGCGCTGCTGCAGGAGCGGCTCGCGCAGGCGCTGGCGCACGCGCGCATGAGCGGCTCGCGGGTGGCGGTGCTGTGCATCGATACGGACCACCTGAAGGAAATCAACGACACGCTCGGCCACCAGGTCGGCGACGCGCTCATGAAGCAGATCGCCGGCCGCCTGAGCGAGCAGGCGCGCCGCAGCGACGTGGTCGGCCGCCTGGGCGGCGACGAGTTCGTCAAGGCGATCGGCGACGTGGCCGATCCGGCGGCGCTCGAGGGCATCGTGACGCGGTTGTTGCGCCGGCTGGCCGATCCGTACGAGGTCGAAGGCCATACGCTCAAGGCGACGGCGTGCGCCGGCGTTGCCTTGTATCCGGACGACGGGGCGGATGCCGTGACCCTGATGCGGCGCGCCGACACCGCGATGCACCAGGCGAAGGGCAAGGGCGGTAGCGCGTTCCGCTATTTCTCCAGGGAGATGGAGCAACGCGTTTCCGAGCGCGTCGCCATCGAGCAGGCGCTGCGCCACGCAGTGGAGCGCGGCGAGCTGCGCCTGGAGTACCAGGCGAAGGTCAACGCCGCCAGCGGCCGCGTGGTCGGCTGCGAGGCGCTGCTGCGCTGGTGCGTGCCCGGGCTGGGCGAAATTCCGCCGGCGAAATTCGTTCCCATCGCGGAGGACACCGGCGACATCGTCGCCATCGGCGAATGGGTGGTGGGCGAGGCTTCGCGCCAGATCAGGACTTGGCGGCAGGCCGGGCTCAGCACGGTTCCCGTCGCGGTCAACGTCTCGGCGGTGCAGTTCCGCAACGCCGGGCTGCTCAACCGCGTGCGCTCGATCCTGCAGATGAGCGGCGTGCCCGCGGTCGCGCTCGAGCTCGAGGTGACCGAAGGCGTGCTGATGGCGCAAGGGGATGCGACGCAGCGCACGCTCGACACGTTCAAGTCCGAAGGCTTCCGGCTGAGCGTGGATGACTTCGGCTCGGGCTACTCCAGCCTGGGCTACCTCAGCAACTTCCCGATCGACAGCCTGAAGATCGACCGCTCCTTCGTGGTCAATTTGCCGCACGACCCGAACAACGTCGAGATCGTGCGCGCGGTCGTGTCGCTCGGCCACGCGCTCGGCCTGAAGACCGTCGCCGAAGGCGTCGAAACGAAGGAGCAGTACGAGTTCCTGCGCCAGGCCGGTTGCGACGAGGTGCAGGGCTTCCTGTTCAGCCGCCCGGTGCCGCCCGAGCAGTTCGCGCGGCTGCTGGGGATCGTCGGCGCCCCCGCCACGATGCACTGACCCGGCCGGGCCCGTCCGCGGCCCGCCGCCTTCCCGCAACGCCGCAGCACGCCACCCGCGCTTGGAGGGGGTCGCGCGCACGACTACAATATGTGGCGTTCGCAGCACCACTGGGCACAATCCCTAGTGGCAGAAGGCAAACAACTGATTCGACGGGAAGAAATGGCCAAGCAGGCGAGTTACGACGCGTCCGCCATCCAGGCGCTCAAGGGGCTCGAGCCGGTCCGGCGCATGCCGGGCATGTACACCCACACCATCCATCCTCTGCACATCGTGCAGGAGATGATCGACAACGCGATCGACGAGGCGCTTGTCGGCTTCGGCAAGCGGATCACCGTGACCGTGTACCGGGACGGCTCGGTCGAGGTCGAGGACGAGGGGCGCGGCATACCGGTGGACATGCATCCGGTGGAGAAGAAGCCCGCGGTCGAGGTTGCGTTCTCGATGCTGCATGCTGGCGGAAAGTTCGCGAAGTCGGGCGACGCGGTGTATCACATGTCGGGCGGCCTGCACGGCGTCGGCGTGGCGGTGACCAACGCGCTGTCCAGGCGGCTCGAGGTCGCCGTGTACCGCGGCGGCGAGAAGCATGCGCTCGCCTTCGAGGGCGGCGAGCTGAAGCAAAAGCTCAGGAGCGAGAAGGCGAGGGAGCGGCGCGGCACCGGCACCGTGGTGCGCTGCTGGCCCGATCCGAAGTACTTCGACTCGCCCAACGTGCCGCTGGCCGAGCTCGAGCACCTGGTGCGCTCGAAGGCCTACCTGCTGCCCGGCCTGACCACCGTGCTGCGCGTGGAAGGCAAGGACGGCTTGCAGGACAAGAGCTGGAAGTACGAGCACGGCATGGCGCAATACTTCGAGTTCATGCTGCAGGGACGCGAGCTGGCGGCGCCGCTGTTCGCCGGCGAGAAATACTTCGACGAGCGCGGCGCCGCCGACCACGGCGACATCGAGGCCGGCGAGGGGGCGGCCTGGGCGCTCGGCTGGGTGGCCGAGGGCGAGGTGTTCTGCGACAGCCACGTCAACCTCATTCCGACGCGCTCGGGCGGCACGCACGAGGCGGGCTTTCGCACCGGCATCTTCGAGGCGCTCGGCGCGTTCGTGGAAACGCGCGGCCTCGCCCCCAAGGGCGTGAAGCTGATCGCCGACGACGTCTGGGGGCGGGCCTGCTTCACGCTCTCGGCGAGGATTGTGCGCACCCAGTTCCACGGCCAGACCAAGGAGAAGCTCACCACGCGCCATGCTGCGAAGCTGCTCGCGCTGTGCGTCAAGGACGCCTTCGAGCTGTGGCTCAACGAGCACCCCGAGGAGGGCAAGAAGATCGTCGAGCTGGCGATCGAGCAGGCGCTCGCTCGCCTGTCGCGCGGCAAGAAGTACGAGCGCAAGAAATCGAGCGGCGTGGCGACGCTGCCCGGCAAGCTGGTCGACTGCGCCTCCGGCGATACCTCGCGCAACGAGCTGTTCATGGTCGAGGGCGACTCGGCCGGCGGCTCGGCCAAGGAGGCGCGCGATAAGGAGACGCAGGCGGTGTTGCCGCTGCGCGGCAAGGTGCTCAACACCATGTCCAAGGACGCGCGCACGGTGCTCGCCAACAAGGAGCTGCAGGCGATTGCCACCGCCATCGGCGTCGATCCGCACGGGCCGGACGACCATCCGGACCTGTCGGGGCTGCGCTACGGCAAGATCATCGTCATGACCGATGCCGACGTCGACGGCGGCCACATCCAGGCCCTGCTGCTCACTTTCTTCTTCATGCATGCGCCCAGGCTGGTCGAGTCGGGCCACCTGTACGTCGCGCAGCCGCCGCTGTACAAGGTCGAGGTGCCCGCGCAGGGCAAGGGCAGGCCCGGGCGCCGGCTGTACTGCCTGGACGACGACGAGCTCGACGAGTCGCTCGAGATGCTGCGCAAGGAAAAGCTGCGCGAGGGCGCCTGGGAGATCTCGCGCTTCAAGGGGCTGGGCGAGATGAGCCCGGAGCAGCTCTGGGAAACCACCATGAGCCCGGACACGCGGCGCCTCGTGCGCATGCAGCTCGACCTCGCCAGGATCAAGAAGGTGCGCGAGACCTTCGAGCTGCTGATGGACTCGGGCGAAGCCGAGGGCCGGCGCAACTGGATGCGCGAGCACTGGAAGACGGTGGAGGCGGACATCTGAGACCTGGTTTGCGCAGGGAGGGGCGATGACTGCGAAGAAGACCTCGAGGAAGCAGAAGCCGTTCTGGGAGCGCGGCTACAACGGCCACGCCTACTGGCTGGGCAAAGCGAAGCTCGGCAAGGTGGCGCTTGACGCCGAGCGCATCGCCGGCGATCCCGGCCGCTATCGCTGGGAGGCCGCGGGCAGGGTCGGCCGCGCCGAAAACCTGGCCAAGGCCAAGTCCGCGGTCGAGCTGGCGGTGGCGATGGCCGACCGGCAAATGGACCTATTCAACGGCTGAACATGGACGATACCCGGACCCTGGATCTTTTTGCGCCGGACAACGGCGACGACAGCGCGCCGATCGAGCGCCACGCTTCGCAGGCCTACCTCGGCTACGCGGTCTCCACGGTCAAGGCGCGCGCGCTGCCCGAGATCGCCGACGGGCTCAAGCCCGTGCAGCGCCGGATCCTGTACGCGATGGGCGAAACCGGCTCGCCCGGCTTCGCCAAGTGCGCGCGCTACGTCGGCGAGGTGCTCGGCAAATACCACCCGCACGGCGACACCTCGACCTACGAGGCGCTGGTGCACCTGGCGCAGCCGTTCTCGATGCGCTATCCGCTCATCGACGGCCAGGGCAACTTCGGCTCGCGCGACGGCGATTCCGCGGCGGCCTACCGCTACACCGAGGCCCGGCTGTCGCGCTTCGCCGAGCTGATGCTCGCGGAGATCGGCGAGGGCACGGTCGACTTCGTCAAGAACTACGACGGCAAGTTCGACGAGCCGCAGCTGCTGCCCGCGCGCCTGCCCTTCGGCCTGCTGAACGGCTCGTTCGGCATCCCGGTCGGGTTCTCGACGCGCATTCCGACGCACAACCTGAAGGAGGTGGCGCTCGCCGCGGCCTGCGTGCTCAAGCAGCCCAAGGCGGGCATCGACGAAATCCTCGCGCTCCTGCCCGGGCCGGACTTCCCCGGCGGCGGGCAGATCATCTCGCCGCCCGCGGAGATCCGGCAGGCCTACGAAACCGGCCGCGGCTCGATCGCGCTGCGCGCGCGCTGGCACGTCGAGCCGCTGGCGCGCGGGCAGTGGCGCATCGTGATCGACGAACTGCCGCACGGCGTGTCGTGCCGCCAGGTGCTCGAGGAAATCGAGGCGCTGGTCAACCCGCGCCCCTCCGCCGGGAAGAAGGACCTCACCCAGGAGCAGAAGCGCCTCAAGCAGTTCGTGCTCGACCTGGTCGAGTCGGTGCGCGACGAGTCCGACCGCAAGTCGAAGCTGCGTCTGGTGATCGAGCCGCGCTCCTCGCGCCAGGACCCGGAGGAAACCGTGCAGGCGCTGCTGGTGCACACCAGCCTCGAGACGCGCTACGCGGTCAACCTCACCTGGCTGGGCCTGGACGGCCTGCCCGACACCAAGGGCATCGTCGAGGTGCTGCGCGAGTGGACCGGGTTCCGCCAGGCGACGGTCAAGCGGCGCACCGGGCACCGCTTGCACAAGTGCGAGGACCGGCTGCACATCGTGCTCGGGCGGCTGCTCGCGCTGGTCAAGATCGACGAGATCATCAAGCTGATCCGCGCCTGCGAGGATCAGGCCGAGGCCAAGCTCAAGCTGCAGCAGAAATGGCGCTTCAGCGAGCGCCAGGCCGAGGACATCGTGAACCTGCGCCTGGGGCAGCTCACGCGCCTGGACAGCGTCAAGCTGAACGACGAGCGCAAGGCGCTGGAAGCGGAGCGCAAGGGCCTCACCGAGATCCTCGGCTCCGAGAAGGAGCTGAAGAAGCTGGTCATCAGGGAGCTCGAGGACGACGCGAAGAAATACGGCGACGAGCGCCGGACGGTCATCGCCGAGGAGTCGCGCGCGAGAATCGAGCGCACCGTGCTCGAGGAGCCGATCACCGTGATCCTGTCGCGCAAAGGCTGGCTGCGCGCGCGCTCGGGCCACGAAATCGACGCCGGCACGCTGTCGTTCAAGGACGGCGACGGCCTGCTCGCCACCCTGGAGTGCAAGACCACCGACCCGGTGATCCTGCTCGGCGCGAGCGGCAAGACCTGGACCGTGGACGCGGCCGACGTGCCCGCGGGCCGCGGCGACGGCGCCCCGGTGAACACGCTGGTCAACTCCAACGGCGACGACATCGTGTGGCTGGCGAGCGGCCGCCTCGAGCAGCGCCTGCTGATGCACTCGAGCGCCGGGCAGGGCTTCCTGTGCAAGCTGGGCGATCTGCTGACCAAGACCAAGGCGGGCAAGGAGTTCATGACCGTGGCCCAGGGCGCGCGCGCGAACGTGCCCACCCCCTTCGAGGGCGAGCCGGCGAAGCTGAAGGTCGCCGCGCTGTCTTCCGACGCTCGTCTTCTCCTGTTTGCGCTCGACGAGCTGCCGTTGCGCCCCAACGGCGGCGTCGGCGTGCAGCTCATCGCGCTGCCGGAGAAGGTCGCGCTCGCCTCGGTCGCGGTCAGCGACGGCAGGTCGCTGGTCGTATCCGGGATCAGGCGCAAGAATCGCGCGACCGCGACGCTCGACGCCAGGCGGCTCAAGGAGTTCGAGGGCAGGCGCGCGCAGCGCGGCAAGCTGTGCGACGCGGGCTTTCGTCCCGACCGCCTCGGCTAGCGCGTGCGTCGGGCCGAGGCGACAGCCGCAGCGCCCGTTGCCGCGCTCGAGTGTGCACTTGTTAACTGCCGGATTCGTCCAGCCCCGTCAGCATGACCACCGGCCTTGCGCCGCCGCGAGCCGCCTCTTCAGGGTCACGGGGCGCACGCCGGCCGAAGGAGGTGCCACATGCGGGAAGGCATTGGTCTCATCTGCTGCGCGGCGGCGCGCTCGCGCGTGTACTGGCGCAGCGACCGCGGCCGCGTGAAGAGCCGCGCGGAGTTCGCCCCGGAGTGAGGGCGGCGGCGAGACCCGGGGCGCAGGCGCGCGCTAGAATTCGCGCTCTGTACCGGATGACTCCGATCGCCAGGTCTCGCAGGGTCTCGCACGCTGTCGGCTTCGACCCCGCGCCGTCCGAACGCGCGCGCCGGCGGAGCTGACAGCCGTGCTGCGAGCGAGTCTTCCCTCCGCGCTGCGCCCGGTGCTGATGCCGGCGACGGTGCTGCTCGCGGGCGCGCTCGTCGCCGGCGTCGGACCGCGGCTGCCGCCCTCGCTCGCCGGACTGAAGACGCTCGGGCCCTTCGTCGCGCTTTCGCTCGCCGCGCTGATCAGCCTCTGGTTCAACCGCGGGCGCGCATTCATCGCCGCCGCTTCGCTGCTCGGCGCCTACGCCGGATACCGTTACGCGCTGCACCTGCCCCACGCGGCGTTCTCCGCGCGCGCGGTGTACACCGCGCTGGTGGTGCTGGTGCCGTTCAACGTGCTGCTCGCGCTGCTGCTCCCCGAGCGCGGCGTCTCGTATCACCATAATTACCGCTGGCTGCTGCTTGCCGTGGTCGAGGCGCTGTTCGTCGCCTGGGTCGCCGCCGCGGGGCGCAGCGCCATGCTTTCGGGGCTGGCGTGGCACCGGGTGCTCGACTTCTGGCTGCTGCGCTCGCCGCCCACGCCGTTTGCCGGCCGGCTGATGTTCGCCGCCGCCTTCGTCGCCGCGGTGGCGCGCGCCTGGCCCGAGCGCTCGCCGCTCGACGTCGGCCTGGCGGGCGCGCTGCTCGCGTTTTTCATCGGCGCCGAGTTCGTGACCCCATTCGGCGTGTTCAGCACTTTCCTCACCGCGGGCGGCGCCATCCTGCTGCTGGCGGTGGTGCAGGAGTCGCACCGGCTCGCCTACCGCGACCAGCTCACCGGGCTGCCCGGGCGGCGCGCGCTGGAGGAGCGGTTCACCGGCCTCGGGCCGCGCTACGCGATCGCGATGGTCGACGTCGATCACTTCAAGCAGTTCAACGACACCCATGGCCACGATGTCGGCGACCAGGTGCTCAAGCTGGTCGCGGCGCGCCTGGACGCGGTCGAAGGCGGCGGGCGCGCGTTCCGCTACGGCGGCGAGGAGTTCTGCGTCGTCTTCCCGGAACGCACGCTCGAGGAGGCGCGCCCGCACCTGGAGAAGCTGCGCGCCTCGATCCAGAGCTACCAGATGGCGGTGCGCGGCCCCGACCGGCCGAAGGACGAGGACGCGGGCAGCAAGCGCCGCGCCGCAGGCCAGGCCGACAAGACGCTTTCGGTCACGGTGAGCATCGGCGCGGCGCAGCCCGGCAAGAAGGCGCACACGCCGCACCAGGTGATCAAGGCCGCCGACCAGGCGCTGTACCGCGCCAAGCAGGGCGGCCGCAACCGGGTCAGCACGTAAGGCGGGTGCATTCGGCCTTACCATGGCGTTTCCGTTCGCCAGACCGATCAGGAGATGAGCGGCATGCATCACCCCAGGCGGGCCGCGGCCGCTGCAGCGGCCCAGATATTCTCCGCACTGCTCGTTCTCGGAGGGTGCGCGACGCAGCAGGCGAGCGCGCTACTCGCACATCGACCCGCGCAGCTTCCCGACTTCGTGGAGCTGGCGTCCGTGCCCTTCTTCCCGCAGGAGGAGCAGCAGTGCGGGCCCGCGGCGCTCGCCACGGTGCTCGCCTACGCGGGCGTCGCGACCACGCCGGAGGCGCTCGCCGAACAGGTGTACGACCCCGAACGCGAAGCTTCGCTTCAGGCGGAGATGGCCGCCGCGACCCGCCGCCACGGTCTGATCGCGTATCCGCTGGCCCCGCGCCTGCAGGACCTGCTAAGGGAAATTTGGGACGGGAACCCGGTCGTGGTCCTCGAGAACCTGTCTCTGCCCATCCATCCGGACTGGCGCTACGCGGTGGTCGTGGGTTACGACCTGCCGACCAAAGCGGTGCTGCTGCGATCCGGCCGCAGCTTTCGAATGAAGATGGCGCTGGACGATTTCGAGCGCTCCTGGGCGCGCAGCGGGTACTGGGCGCTGCTCGCCGTGCCGCCGGACCAGCTTCCCGCCACCGCCGATGCCGACCGCTACGCGGCCGCCGCTATCGCTCTCGAGCGCGTCTCGCCCGCAGCCGCGCGCCGCGCGTACGCGACCGCCCTCGAACGCTGGCCGCACGACTTGCGCGCGCGCCTGGGCCTTGGCAACACCGCTTACGCCGCGGGGGACCTGCCCGCCGCAGAGGCCGCCTATCGGAGCGCGGTGCGCGATCACCCGGACGCCGCGGACGCCTGGAACAACCTCGCCCGGACACTGCACCGGCTGCATCGCAAGGACGAGGCGCTCGGTGCTGCCGAGCGCGCGGTGGCGCTGGGCGGGCCGCGACAGGCTCGGTACAGGGAAACGCTGCGCACCATCATCCGGGGCGACTGAGCGCGGCGGCGCGCCGCATCCCGGGTTGAGCCAGATCAACGCGCGCGCGCAATCGCCGTGCGCCGGCGCGCAAACGGCGCAAGACTTCCCCTCGCGGACGACCACCAGGGGCGGCGATGAAGCTCGACATCTTCAACCACATCTTTCCGAAGAAGTACTTCGAGCGCATGCTCAAGGTCGCGCCGAACGGCCGCGACATGCACAAGCGGGTGCGCGCGATCCCGTCGATCGTCGACCTCGACGCACGCTTTCGCATCATGGACCGGTTCGGCGACTACGCGCAGGTGATCTGCCTGGGCTCGCCGCCGATCGAGGTGTTCGGGCCGCCGCCGCTGTCGACCGCGATGGCGGCGCTCGCCAACGACGGCATGGCCGAGCTGGTGCGCAAGCACCCGCAGCGCTTTCCGGCTTTCGTCGCCTCGCTGCCGATGAACGACCCCGAGGGCCTGCTCGAGGAGGCGCAGCGCGCCATCAAGCAGCTCGGCGCGGTCGGCGTGCAGGTGTTCAGCAACGTGCTCGGCCGCCCGCTCACCGCGCCGGAGACGCTGCCGCTGTTCGACCTGATGGCGAAGCTCGACCTGCCGATCTGGCTGCACCCGGCGCGCGGCGCCGACACGCCGGACTACAAGTCGGAGAGCAAGAGCCACTACGAGATCTGGTGGACCTTCGGCTGGCCCTACGAGACCAGCGTCGCCATGGCGCACATCGTGTTCGCGGGCCTGTTCGACAAGCACCCCGGGCTCAAGATCATCACCCACCACATGGGCGCCATGGTGCCGTACTTCGAGGGCCGCGTCGGTCCGGGCTGGGACCAGCTCGGCAAGCGCACCTCGGACGTCGACTACACGAAGCTGCTGAAGAAACTGAACAAGCGCCCGCTCGATTACTTCAGGATGTTCTACGCCGACACGGCGCTGTTCGGCGCCTGGGAGGCGACCAAGTGCGGCCTGAAGTTCTTCGGCCCCGAGCGCGTGCTGTTCGCCTCGGACGCGCCGTTCGACCCGGAGAAGGGCTCGATGTACACGCGCACCACCATCGAGATCGTCGAGCGGCTCGACCTGTCGCCCGCCGAGCGCCACGCGATCTACGAGGGCAACGCGCGGCGGCTGATGAAGCTGGGATAGGGGCACGCGGGCGGGGCGTGCTTCACTTCGCTTTTACCCAATCTCCCCCCTTTTGCGTGTGGCGCTCGCGCGCGCCGAAGCTTCTACCCCAGCACCACCCCCACCCGCGCGTGCCGCTCCGGTGCGGGCACGGGCTCGTAGAGGTAGCCCAGACCGGGAGTATCCACCGCGACCCGCACGACGATGTAGCGCTCGTCGCAGGGCACGCCGCGCTCGCGCAGCTTGCGGCACTCGGCGGCGGTCAGCCGGCGGCCCCAGCCCCCCAGCGGGATTTCGGATTCCAGGATGCCGACCTGCCGGTCGGAATTCTCCGGCGCCCCGGGCGGGCGCATCGAGTGTTGTTGTTCTTGCATGAGCGCTCCTTTCAGTTCTGGTGCGGGACGGCCGGACGCATTTATAGCGTGCGGCCTTGGGGCGCTCAGTTAAAAATGTCGCAGCCTGACACTTCTTGATTAAGTGGCGGCGCGCCAGGCCGGGTGCGCGTGCGGCGCGCTCCACACTTCGAAGTGCAGGCGCGAGAGCGCGGCCGGATCGACGAGCAGGGAGAGCTTTTGCCGCGCGTCCAGCGCGTCGGGGCCGTTGCTCAGCGCCTGCTCGAGCAGCGCGAGCCGCTCGGTGCGCGCCGCCGCGGCGGGCCGCGTGCGCACGGCCCCCGAGGCGCACACCAGCGCGTTGGTCACCGGGTCGACCACCGCCTCGACGAAGCCGGGCAGCGCGTGGCGCGCGCGCCGGAACGCCGCGCGCATGCGGCGCAGCTCCTTGGGCGGCCAGGACTCCTCGGGGATCAGGAACCAGCGCGCCTTGCGCAGCCGCCGGCCGAGCGACACGCGGCTCGAGTAGACCGAGATCGGGATCGACAGCATCAGCGCGACCACGATCGGCGCCAGCCACCACAGGTACTGCGGGTTGAGCCAGTACACGCCGCCCGCCCATACGCTGCCGAGCAGCGTATGCCAGCCGTGGCGGCGCAAGGCCTCGCCCCAGGCCGTTTCCGAGTCCTCGCGCGAGGGCGACTTCCAGTGGATTTTCCAGCCGCCGAGCGCGGCGGCGACGAACTCGGAGTGGAACAGCATGCGGATCGGCGCGAGCAGCGCCGACACGAGCAGCTCGGCGAGCACGCTCGCCGCCAGGCGCGGCGTGCCGCCGAAGCCCCGCGCCCGGCGCCCCCAGAGCAGCAGCACGCTCAGCAGCTTGGGCAGGAACAGCAGCGCCGCGGTCGCGCCGGCGAGCGCGATCGCCCAGTCCGGGTGCCATTCCGGCCACAGCGGAAACAGCTGCATCGGGCTGGTGAAGTATTGCGGCGGCACGAGCGTGCGCACCGCGAGCAGCGCGGTGGACAGCAGCAGCGAGGCGAACCACAGCGGCGCGGAGAGGTAGGCCATGACGCCGGTCACGAACACCGCGCGGTGCGCGGGGTGCAGCCCCTCGGCGAGCAGCAGGCGCGAATTGATCAGGTTGCCCTGCGCCCAGCGCCGGTCGCGCTTGAGCTCGTCGATCAGGTTGGGCGGCATGTCCTCGTAGCTGCCGGGCAGGTCGTAGGCGATCCACACCGCCCAGCCGGCGCGGCGCATGAGCGCTGCCTCGACGAAGTCGTGCGACAGGATCTCGCCCGCGAACGCGCCGCGCCCGGGCAGGCGGCCGAGCGCGCAGTGCTCCATGAACGGCGCCACCCGGATGATCGCGTTGTGCCCCCAGTAATGCGATTCGCCCAGCTGCCAGAAGTGCAGCCCCGCGGTGAACAGCGGGCCGTACACCCGGTTGGCGAACTGCTGGATGCGTGCGTACAGCGTGTCGCGCCCCGCGGCGTTGGGCGCGGTCTGGATGATGCCGGCGTCGGGGTTGGCCTCCATCAGGCGCAGCAGCCGCGCCAGACACTCGCCGCTCATCACGCTGTCGGCGTCGAGCACCACCATGTAGCGGTAGCGGCTGCCCCAGCGGCGGCAGAAATCGGCCACGTTGCCGCTTTTCCTCTTGATGCGAAAGCGCCGCCAGCGGTAGAACAGCCGCCCGAAGGCGCCGAGCGCGCGCGCGAGGTCGAACCAGGCCTGCACCTCGGCGACGCGCGTATCCGGGTCGCTCGTGTCGGAGAGCACGTAGAAGTCGAAGTGCTCGAGCGCGCCCGCGTCGCGCACCGATTCGTAGGTCGCGCGCAGGCCGGCGTATACGCGCGGCACGTTCTCGTTGCAGATCGGCATGATCACGGCGGTGCGCGCCTGCGGCGCGATCGGCGCATCCGGCGCGGCGCTCGCCGAGATCGCGTAGCGGTCGTGCCCCGCGAGCAGCAGCACGAAGCCCATCATCGCGGTCCAGAACCCGGCCGAGACCCAGCCGAACAGCACCACGAACAGCGCGAGGATCGCGATCTCGAGCGGCTGGCGTCCGTGATAGGGCAGCACGGCGATCATCGACCAGGTCGCGGCGAGCGTCTGCGCGAGGACCAGGACGAGCAGCAGCGTGCGCCGGAACGCGGCCGCCCCGAGCCAGCGCTCGCGCTGCGCCGGACGGTGCTTGCCGCCGGGGCGGAACAGGCGCAGCGTCGGCGGCCAGGCGTCGGGCGCCATGCAGCTGCGCTCGAGCGGCGGCGTGGCGCTGACGCGCACGCGCCCGTGCACGTCGCGGGTGAGCACCGGGCCCGCGTCGGTGCGCGGATGGTCGTAGGCGAGCTCGAGGCGGCGGCCGATCGAGGCCGAGGCCGGGTCAGCGCCCGCGGCAGGCTCCTCGCCCGCGAGCGCCGCGTGCAGCGCCGCCATCGCCGCGCTCGGGTCGGCGCCGGCGGCGCGCGAGGCGAGCGAGCCCCGCGCCTCGGCGTCGAGCGGCAGGCGCGCCAGATAGCGCTCGAGCGCCGCCGCTTCGGCGGGCCCGGCGCCTAGCCCGGCGGAAGGATGTAACTCCACGTCTCGGAGAGGGCGTGATTGCCCTGGCGCAGCGCCGCGCGCAGCTCCACGGGCTTGTCCTTGTCGAGGCGGCGCACGCGCAGCGCGAGCCGCACGCCTCCGGTGACCGGATTGCGCTGCGTGACGCTCTCCACGATCCGGCCGTTGGCGTCGGCCGAGACGACGCTTTGGGGCACTGCGCCCGGCGGCAGCCGCTCGAGCGCCGGCCCCTGGAAGTCGACCATGAAGCCGATGCTGTCGTCGGGGTTGGGCGTGTAGCCGCGGCCGCGCAGCGTCTGCGCCACCCAGGCGTGCGGCGGATGCGTCTGCTTGTCGCCCTGCCACAGCAGGCGGTAGGCGAAGTCGAACGGCTTGCCGGGCGCCGGCTCGCGGTCCGGCACCCAGTAGGCCACGATGTTGTCGTTGGTCTCGTCCGGGGTCGGGATTTCGACCAGCTCGACGCGCCCCTTGCCCCAGTGTCCCTCGGGTTCGACCCAGGCGCTCGGCCGCTCGTCGTAGCGCGCCTCGAGGTCCTCGTAATGGTCGAACCTGCGTTCGCGCTGCATCAGGCCGAAGCCGCGCGGATCGGTGGTCGCGAACGAAGTCACCAGCAGGCGCTTCGGATTCACGAGCGCTCGCCAGAGCCACTCGCCGTCGCCGGCGTGGATCGACAGGCCGTCGGAGTCGTGGACCTCGGGGCGGTAGTCGTCGCCCGCGGCATGCTGGTTCGAGCCGAACAGGTACATGCTGGTGAGCGGCGCGATACCGAGCTTGCCGACCGGCTCGCGCAGGAAGATGCGCGCATGCACCTGCATCGCGGTCTCGAGGCCGGGCCGCAGCACGAAGCGGTAGGCGCCGGTGACGCGCTTCGAGTCGAGCAGCGCATAGAGCGTGAGCGTCTTCGACCCCGGCGCCGGGCGGTCGATCCAGAAGGTGGTGAAGCGCGGGAACTCCTCGCCCGAGGCGAGCGCCGTGTCGACCGCCAAGCCGCGCGCCGACAGCCCGTACACCTGTCCCTTGCCGAGCGCGCGAAAGTAGCTCGCGCCGAGGAACACCAGCACCTCGTCCTTGTACTTGGGCGTGTTGATCGCGTAGTGCACGCGGAATCCCGCGAAGCCGGTGCCGCGAAGCTTCTCGGTGTCGATGCGGTTCGCGCCGTAGTCGAAGTCCCGCGGATCGTAGCGGATCGGGTGCACGCCGTCGGCGGCGACCTCGTAGAGCTTCACCGGCCGGTCGAAGTGCCAGCCCAGGTGGAAGAACGCCAGCTCGAAGGGCAGCTTCGCGCTGTGCCAGTACTGCCGCTCGGGCTTGAAGCGGATGTCGCGGTACTGGTCGTAGGTCAGGTTCTGCAGCGCCTTGGGAAGCCCGGGGCCGGCGTCGTAGGGCTTCGCGGCGAGCGCCTGGGCGCGCCGCGCCACGTCCTCGAAACCGAAGGCCTGCGCGGCCTTCGATGCGGGCGGCGACAGCAGGATGAAAACACAGGCGAGGGCGAATGGCGCGAGGCGGGCCCTCGCGCGGCGCGGCTGGATGGCGGGCATTTGCGAGCTTAGTGGCGCGGTATTCGGGCGAAGTTCAACGGGGTGGGACTCGGCGCGAGTTGCGTGCGTGCGATCGGGCGAGTGTCCGGTGGTGGCGGCCGCCGCCGCTTGATGAAAATCAAAATCCGGCCGCGGCGAGCGGGGCGCAATTCTACACGCGCGGCAATCGCGCGCACGGTCTAAGATCTCATTTGTCGCCAATCTTTTCCTGCGCTTCGTTGACGCCGAAATCCAGCCCGCCGCGCCGCACCCGCCGCCGCCCCGTGCAGAGCTTCGCGCTCGCCGCCGCCGCCGTCGCGGTGTGCGCCGGGCTCGCGGAGCTCGCCGCGGGCCTCGGCCATCGCTTCGGCCTGTGGACCTTCGGTGCCGGCTTCCAGATCCTGGCGGGCGCGGCCGCGGTCGGCGCCGTCGGCGCGATCGTGTCGCTCGTCGCGGGCACGTGGGCGTGGCGCGTGCGCGCCCGCCCGGCGCTCGTGACGGCGCTGATCGGCGTGGCGGCCGGCGCGCTCGCCCTCGGCATGCCGCTGGCGGAGATCTACCAGGCCAGAAGCGTGCCGCCGATCCACGACATCAGCACCGACACCGTGAATCCGCCGCAGTTCGTCGCGCTGCTCGCGGCGCGCGAGGCATCGCCGAACGGCGCCGCGTACGGCGGCGCCGCCCTCGCCGAGGCGCAGCACCGGGGCTATCCCGACATCCGGCCGCTCGACTACGCGGCGCGGCCGCCGGTCGCGTTCGAGCGC
Organism: uncultured Pseudomonadota bacterium; assembly: GCA_963817785.1. Lineage (GTDB taxonomy): Bacteria > Pseudomonadota > Gammaproteobacteria > Burkholderiales > SG8-39 > JAKALD01. The sequence continues at coordinate 835,628 of CAWFPL010000002.1, forward strand.
TGCCTCGCCGCGGCGCGCAAGCTCGGCTGGAAGATCGTCGCCGCCGATCCGCAGGCGCTGCGCATCGAGGCGACCGCCACCACGCTGTTCTTCGGCTTCAAGGACGACGTGGTGGTGCGCATCACGCCGCTCGGGCCGGCGAGCCGCATCGACGTGCGCTCGGACTCGCGCGTGGGCCGCAGCGACCTCGGCGCCAACGCGCGCCGCATCCGCACCTTCTTCCGCGAGCTGGCGCGCCAGGGCTGAGGTCGGGCGCGGCGCTTGACACACTCTTACACCCGGGCGGCCCGCCGCCCGCTACGATTCGCCGCGAGCTGCAAGGGCAAACCCGACCGAAAGGCGGGCACGCAAAGTCACCGGTCTAAGGAGCGGGCGCTCTAGGACAGCGGGATTGCCAGCCGGGCGAATGCCGTTGTCTTCGCTGGCACCGCGCCCGTCCTCGCCGCCCTGCCGGGCGCCCGCCGCAGCCGCGACCACGCGACGTCGAAGCGCGATCAACGGGAGATGCGGATGGTATCAGCGGTAACAGCGGAATGGTTGCAGGCCGTGAAGCTCTCCGGGGCGCCGCCGCGCGACTCGGAACGCACGGGCCTGGAGCAGCACCTGTGCGAGCTGGCGGCGATCGTCGAGCAGTGCGCAGACCTGGTGTGCGTCACCGACCGGGACGGCATGATCGAGTACGTCAACCCGGCGTTCGAGCGCGCCACCGGCTACGTTCGCGAGGAGCTCCTGTGCGCGACCCCGAGCCTGCTCAAGTCGGGTGCGCACGACGAGCTGTTCTTCGCGGCGCTGTGGCGCACGCTGCTCGCCGGGCAGCCCTTCAGCGCGCGGTTCGAGAACCGGCGCAAGGACGGCGAGCGCTTGTTCGAGGACAAGACGATCACCCCGATCCGCGACGCGCGCGGCGTGATCACGCACTTCGTGTCCACCGGCAGGGACGTCACCGCGCAAGTGCGCGCCGACGAGCGCCTCGAGCGCGCGCAGCGCGCCCTGGCCATGGTTGGCGAGTGCCACCGCGCGGTGCTCGAAGCGGCGGACCTCGGCGACCTGTTCGCGCACCTGTGCTGCGTCATGGTGGAGCTGGGCGGCTACCGCGCGGCGTGCATCGGCCTGGCCCGGCACGACGCCGCGAAGACGGTGCGTGCGGAGGGCGGCGCGGGAACCGAGGCCCGAGCGCTGGCGGGGCTGTGCACCGGCTGGGGCGACGACGCGCCGGGGCCGGTGGGAACGGCGATCCGCACCGGCTGCACTACGGTCAGCGGCAGCGTGCTCGCGGAGGGGGCGTGCGGGCCGCAGGGCGTGATCGCGGTGCCGCTGCCGGGCGCGGAGGGCATACTCGGCGCGCTCGCGCTCGCCTGCGGCGAGGTCGAGGCGCCGTCGGAGGAAGAGATCGGGCTGCTCGAGGAACTCGCCGGCCAGATCGGCTTCGCCTTCGAGGCGCTGCGCCAGCGCGCGCAGGCACTCCTGGAGGCCGCGCCGCGGGTCGGCTAGACTGTGCGGCGGCATTCCCGCCGCCGGAGGTCCCGCTTGCCGCGCCCCATCCTCGACGAAGCGCATCTGCATCCCGACATCCGCGAGCGCGTCGCCGCGCTGCACGCCGACATCGTGCGCGAGGCCCGGGAAGCGATCGCCGCGAACGACATCGTCGTCATCGGCATGGCGCAGAACCCGTTCCCGAGGAAGGCGCGGCGCCTGCTCGACGCCGCGGGCCTCGCCTACAAGTACCTCGAGTATGGCAGCTACCTCAACTCCTGGCGCCGGCGCAACGCGCTCAAGATGTGGACCGGCTGGCCGACCTTCCCGATGGTGTTCGTGAAGGGCGTGCTGGTGGGCGGCGCCTCCGAGCTCGAGCGCCTGATCGCGAGCGGGGAACTGGCGAAGATGCTGGGGCGCACCTGAAGCGAACGGCGCGGATCGGGGTACCATTCGCGCCCCGCTCCATGGCACCCGCGACCCCCTGAATGTCGGAGCATCTGCTGTACTGCGCCGCCGCCGGCTTCGAGGCCGCGCGCAAGCTCGATCGGCTTGCCGAGGGGAACCGCGCGCGCAGGCTGCACGGCCACAGCTTCGCGGCGCGGGTGAGGCTCGCCCTTCCCGAGGGCCTGGCGAGATTCCCGGGCGACGAGGTCGACGCCCTGCGCCGCCTGCTCGCGCAGTCCGTCGCGCCGCTCGAGTACCAGCTGCTCAACGATCACCTCGCCTCACCCACCGACGAAAGCCTCGCGCGCTGGATCCGCGATCGCCTGGCGCTGCCCGCGGTGGACGAGCTCGGGGTGCGCAGCGCGCCCGGCACCGGGGCGGAGCTCGACCGGGGCGGGCGCACGCATCTGTGGCGGCGCTACGCGTTCGAGTCGGCGCACCGGCTTCCGAACGTGCCCGCGGGGCACAAGTGCGGGCGCATGCACGGACACCGCTTCGAGGTCGTGCTGCACGCCGCCGCAGCCGGCGCCGACCATGACCGCCTCGACGCGCTCTGGGCGCCGCTCGGGCGCGAGCTCGGCCGCGCCTGCCTGAACGAGATCGAGGGACTCGGCAATCCGACCAGCGAGCTGATCGCGAGCTGGATCTGGAACCGGCTCGAGCCCGAGCTGCCCGTGCTGTCCTGGGTCACCGTGCACGAGACGGCGAGCTGCGGGGCGCACTTCGACGGTGCGCGCTACCGCATCTGGAAGGGGATGTGCCTCGACAGCGCGCTGCGCCTCGCGCGCGCGCCGCAGGGCGACGCGCGGCGCCGGATCCACGGGCACGGCTACGCGCTGCGCCTGCATCTGGACGCGCCGCTCGACGCGGTGCGCGGCTGGACGCTCGACTTCGGCGACGTGAAGGAGCTGTTCGCGCCGGTGTTCGCGCGGCTCGACCACCAGCCGCTCTACGAGCTGCCCGGCCTCAAGGACAACGATCCGGCGAGCCTGCTGCGCTGGGTGAGGCGCGAGTGCGCGGGCGCGCTGCCGGCGCTCGAGCGCATCGATCTGTACGAAAGCCCCGGCTGCGGCGCGATCCTGTCCTGGGGCGAGCGAGCGCCCGCGCTTCCCGTATGAGCGCCGTGAGCTACGCGGTCAAGGAGATCTTCCACACGCTGCAGGGCGAGGGCGCGAACTCCGGCACGCCGGCGGTGTTCTGCCGCTTCGCCGGCTGCAACCTCTGGTCGGGCAGGGAGGAAGACCGCGCGGGCGCGCTGTGCAGATTCTGCGACACCGATTTCGCGGGCACCGACGGGACCGGCGGGGGCAGGTTCGCGAGCGCCGCGCTGCTCGCGCAGGCGATCCTCGATCGCTGGCCCGCCGGCGAGCGCGCGCACCGCTTCGCGGTGTTTACCGGCGGCGAGCCGGCCCTGCAGCTCGACGCGGCGCTCGTCGCGGCCGTGCATGCGCGCGGTTTCCGCATCGCGGTCGAGACCAACGGCACCCTGGCGCTGCCGCCGGGCATCGACTGGATCTGCGTCAGCCCGAAGGCCGGCACGGCGCTCGCGCTGCGCAAGGGCGACGAGCTGAAGCTGGTGTATCCGCAGGCCGGCGCCGAGCCGCCGGCCTTCGAGCAGCTCGAGTTCGGCCATTTCTTCCTGCAGCCCATGGACGGCCCCGAGCGCGCGCGCAACACCTCGCTCGCGATCGCTCACTGCCTGCAGCACCCCAAGTGGCGCCTGAGCCTGCAGACGCACAAGATCACCGGGATCCCCTGAGCGCGCGCCGGGCGGATAATAGGCCCGTCAGCCGAGGGTCGCGCCATGCCGCGCACGTCACCGAGCCTCACCATCCCCGAAGCCGAGATCGAGCTCACCGCCGTGCGCGCCCAGGGCGCCGGCGGGCAGAACGTCAACAAGGTCTCCAACGCGGTGCACCTGCGCTTCGACGTGCGCGCCTCGTCGCTGCCCGAGGCGGTGAAGGAGCGCCTGCTGCGGCTGGGCGATCAGCGCATCACGCGCACCGGGGTAGTGGTCATCAAGGCGCAGCGCCACCGCAGCCTCGAGCTCAACCGCGCCGAGGCGATCGAGCGGTTGTATGCGCTGGTCGAGGCGGCCGCCGCCGTGCCGAAGAAGAGAAGGGCCACGCGCCCCACCCGCGCCTCCCGCGAGAGGCGCCTGGAGGGCAAGCAGCTGCGCGGCCGCGTCAAGGCGCTGCGGGGGAAGGTCCTCGACTGATCGGCGCGGGGCTCAGCCCCAGGCCATTTCGCCGACCATCGCGACCGAGCCGTCGGCCTTGCGCACCTCGGTGCGCGCGAGCGAGCCGCCCTGCGCCGCCGAGTGCACGCCCATCGTCTCGCCGTCGAACACCGGGGACTGGGCGCGGAAGAAATAGCCATGCGGCGTGCGCCGCCCGGACTGCAGCCAGGCGAGGGTCGCCATGACGGTGGCGAGCAGCGGCCCGTGCACCACCAGCCCCGGGTAGCCCTCGGTCTCGATGCAGTGGCGCCGGTCGTAGTGGATGCGGTGGCTGTTGAAGGTGAGCGCCGAGTAGCGAAACAGCAGCACGTCGTCCGGCAGCAGCGTGCAGCGCGCCGCCGCGCCCTGGCCCGCCGCCTCGAGGGACTCGCGCCACACCGGGGTCTGCGCGCGCGGGTTGGGGTGCGGCGCCGCGGCCGCCGGCGCGTCGCGGTACACGATGTCCTGGCGTTCGCTGATCAGCAGCGCCTCGCCGCTGCGCAGCTCGTGCGACACCTCGACGAACACCAGCGTGCCGCTCCGGCCCTGCTTGAGCTCGACCGACTCGACCTTCGATTCGCGCCGCAGCGCCTCGCCCAGGCGCGGCAGGCGGTGCCAGCGCAGCCGGCTGCCGGCCCACATGCGCCGCGGCAGCGGCACCGGCGGCAGGAAGCCGCCGCGCTCCGCGTGCCCGTCCGGGCCGACCTCGTGCAGCGGGGTGACCGGCGTGGTGAAGATCCAGTGCCACAGCGGCGGCAGCTCGGCGCCGTCGGTCCACGGCGCCGGATCCATGTCGAAGCTCGCCGCGAGCTGGCGCACGCGCGCGGCGTCGCAGCGGTCGTGCTGCGTCTCGCTGCGCCCCACCCAGCGGCGCAGCCCCTCCAGATCGAGCGCGGCGCTCATCGTCCCGCCGCCTAGCTGCGGCCTTCGTAGCCGCGCACCAGCTTGGCGCGCGCGCTGCCGGCCTGCATGAGCAGCGAGAAGTCCGAGCCGGCGAGCACCAGCTGCACGCCCATGCCGATGTAGCGCTCGAACATCTCGCCGGTGTACATCCCGCCCATGCCGGCGTACTTGCCGTGCTTGCGGCAGGCGCCGATCACCTTGCGGTAGGCCTCCGCGACGCGCGGCTCGTGGAACTGGCCGGGAATGCCCAGCTCGAAGCACAGGTCGTTGGTGCCGATCAGCAGCGCGTCAATCCCCGGCACCGCGGCGATCGCGTCGCAGTGCTCGACGCCCTGCGGCGACTCGATCATCACCACCACCAGCGTCTCCTCGTTGACCGCGCGCGCGGCCTCGGCCACCGGCATCGGCGCGAAGCCGATCTGCTGCAGTCCGCCGCCCATCGAGCGGTGCCCGAGCGGCGGGAATCGGCAGAAGGCGGCGATGCGGCGCGCCTGCTCGGCCGTGTCCACGTGCGGCACCACCACGCCCTGGGCACCGTTGTCGAGCAGGCGCGAGGCGTGATAGTGCTCGTGGCTGGGCACGCGCGCGATCGGCGTGATGCCGACCGCGAGCGAGGCGGCGGCGATCTGCGCCGCGGTGTCCACGCTCATCGAGTTGTGCTCGCAGTCGATGAACGCCCAGTCGAAGCCGCAGGTGCTGAGCATCTGCGCGCTGTCCACGGTGCGCGCCTGGCGCAGCCCCAGGCCGATGGCGAGCTTGCCTTCGCGCAGCTGGCGCTTGGCGTGGTTGACGACGGCGGTCATGCGGCCTCCCCGGATAGCCATTGAGGGTGCAGAGCATACCCGAGCCTGCGCTACCCTAGTACGGTGACACGTTAATTACGCAACATAGTGATGGCCGAGCTTTCGATCCGCATCTTGGCGCGTGAAGGTCCAGTCGATGCCGCGGCCCTCGGCGTTGCGCCGGCGTTCCCAGGCGTTGAGCTCGCGCTGCGCGCGGGCTCGGTCCATCAATCGCCGCCCGAGGCATTGACGCTCCAGGATACTGATCTCGATCTCCGCCATGTTCAGCCAACTGGCATGCTTGGGCGTGTGGTGAAACTGCACGCGTCGCAGCAGGGCGTGAGCGGCCGAGCGGCCCAGGACCTCCTCGAAGCACGAACGGAAGTGGGTATTGAGGTTGTCCAGAACCAAATGGACCTTCTGGGCCGAGGCGTAGGTGCGTTCCAGCAGTTGGCGCACGAAGCCCACGAACTCGGGCTTGGTTCGGCGCTCGGTCACCTCGATCGTGCGACGCCCTGCCTTGGGTTCGACCGCCACGAACACGTTGCAGGTGCCTTGGCGCACGTATTCGTAATCGCATTTGCCCGGTCTGCCGGGCTTCATGGGCAGCGGCGCTCGGCTGTCTCGGATCAATTGCTTGCTCTTCTCGTCGATGCAGATCACGGGCTCGCGCGCGCGATAGGGCTGCGCATAGAGCTCGAGCACGTCGTACATGCGTCGACGGTACTCCTCGGTCAACACCCCGATGCACCACATCAGCTTGCGCCAGGGCTTGAGGCGGTTTTTTTTAGCAGCCGGCGCACGCTCTCGCGACTGATCCGGCGCATCTGCGGGTGGCGGCGCGCCGCCCGGGTCAGCAACGCCACCGTCCAGCGTTTGGCCCCCTGGGGCGGTGAGGAGCATGCCAAGGCGCTCACCTCGGCCAGCGCCTCGGCTCGGTACTGCTGGGGTTTGCCCGGGCGCGCCACATCGCGCAGCGCAAAGTCCAAGCCCCCCTCCAAGTATGCCGCCCGGGTGCGCCAGATCGCGGTACGGCCCACCCCGAGCACCTCCATGATCTGGCGCTCGGGCACGTTTCGATCCAAGGCCGCAAGGATGTGGGCGCGGTTGAACTCGCGCGCCCTGTGTGCACCCTTGGATCGGAACTGCTGCACCGCTTCACGCTCCCGTTTGCTCAGGTTCAGCTCGGTTTGGCGCATCGCCCATGCTCCTCGTTCGGTGGGGATGCGCCATGATACTATGTTCCGTAATTAACGTGTCTGCGTACTAGCGCCGATGCGCCTGCGCCTCGTTCTGGACACCAACGTGTGGCTCGACTGGCTGGTCTTCGACGACCCGGCGGTGGCGCCCCTCAAGGCGGCGGTCGCCGCCGGAGGCGCCGAAGTGTTCATCGACGCGGCCTGCGAAGAGGAGCTCGAGCGGGTGCTGGCGCGGCCGCTGCGCAAGACGCCGCTGGATGCCGCGGCGCAGGCGGAGCGCCTGGCCGAGTGCCGGCGCGCGGCCAGGCGGCCGGACGCAGCGGCCGCGCGGGCCGGGCGCCTGCCGCGCTGCCGCGATCCGGACGACCAGAAATTCCTCGAGCTCGCGCTCGCCGGCGGTGCGGACTACCTCGTCACCAAGGACCGCGCGCTGCTCGAGCTGGCGCGGCGCGGGTTGCCGTTTCGCATCGTCACGCCGGGGGAGATGGGGGAGGTGCTGGGGGGGTCGGGGGCCTGATCCCGCGTCGTGCTCTTGCGGACGCCGCTGTTTCTCCGGTTTTGCGTTCGGGTCGCCGGGCGACCCGAACGCAAAACCGGAGATCGGGGAAAGGCGAAACGGGCGGGTTTTTTTACCGGTCGAAGCGGCGCGCGCCGCTCCTCGATTCGCCGCGCCGCTCCCAGCCGCCGGTGCGTCCCGGGCGGGCGCGTTCGGGGCGCGCGGCGGCGCGCGCGCTGGGCTCCATGCCTGGGATCACCGCCACGCGCAGCGCGGCTCCGGTGTAGCGCTCGATGGAGCGCATGAGGTGTTTCTCGCTGTGGCCGAGCAGGGTCACCGCGACGCCTGCGCGCCCGGCGCGGCCGGTGCGGCCGATGCGGTGCACGTAGTCCTCGGCCTGGCGCGGGGCGTCGAAGTTGATCACGTGGGTGATGCCGGGCACGTCGATGCCGCGCGCGGCGACGTCGGTGGCGACCAGCACGCGCATGCGCCCGTCGCGCAGGCCCTGCAGGGTGAGGTTGCGCTCTCTCTGGCGCATGTCGCCGTGCAGCGCCCCGGCGGCGAAGCCCTGGCGCACGAGCGAGCCGGAGAGCGTCTCGGCCGAGCGCTTGGTGGCGGTGAACACCAGCGCCTGCTGGATGTCGGTGTCGCGCAGCAGCGCGTCGAGCAGCCGGTTCTTGTGCGCGAGGTCGTCGGCGAACAGCGCGTGCTGCTCGATCTTCGCGGCGCGCGCCGTGGAGGGCGCGATGGCGATGCGCTGCGGCGCGCGCGTCACGCGCTGCGCGAGGCGGCCGACCACGCCCTCGAGCGTCGCCGAAAAGAGCAGCGTCTGGCGGCCCGCCGGGGCGCGCGCCACGATCGCGTCGATGTCCTCCTGGAAGCCCATGTCGAGCATGCGGTCGGCCTCGTCGAGCACCAGGATTTCCAGGCGCGCGAAGTCGATGCGGCCGCGATCGAGGTGGTCCTTCAGCCGCCCGGGCGTGGCGATCACGATGTCCACCGGGCGGCTGAGCTGCTTCAACTGCAGGCCGTAGGGCACGCCGCCCACCAGGCACGCCGTGCGCAGGCGCTGCCCGGCGCCGTAGCCGTGGGTGGCCTTTTGCACCTGCAGCGCTAGCTCGCGCGTCGGCGTGAGCACCAGCACGCGCGGGCCGATCGAGCGCGCGCTGGCGGCGGGCTGCGCCCCGGGCGCGCCGGCGATCAGCCGTTGCAGCGCGGGCAGGATGAAGGCGGCGGTCTTGCCGCTGCCGGTCTGCGAGGACACCAGCAGGTCGGCGCCGGTGAGCGCGGCCGGAATGGCGGCGCGCTGCACGGCGGTGGGCTCGGTGTAGCCGAGCGCGGCGAGGGTTTCCAGCAAAGACGAATGCAGTCCGAGCGTCGAGAAGCTCATGAGGTTCCTTTCAAAGTTCGGCGCCAACCTGAAGCCGCGATGCCAAACCGAAAGGAGAGCTTTCGACGGGCCCTGCGAGAGGGTCGGAGCTGGTGAAAAAGCCGTGGGTGCTGCACTGCAGCAGGGTGCGTACTCTACGCGAAAGCGCGCCGATAAGCGAGCGATTTCTGCGGATTGCGTGAAACGCGCCGCCCTTCAGCGCTCGCCCATCACCGTCACGACCAGCTGTCGCGACTGCGCCTCGAGGCGGTGCTCCCACAGGTAGATGCCCTGCCAGGTGCCGAGCATGAGGCGTCCCTCGGCGACCGGCACGACGATCGAGTTGGAGGTGAGCACCGAGCGCGCGTGCGCGGCCATGTCGTCCGGTCCCTCGGTGTCGTGACGCCAGGCCGGATCGCCGTCCGGGGCGAGGCGCGCGAACAGCGTCTCGAGGTCCTGGCGCACCGCGGGATCGGCGTTCTCGCACAGGATGAGCGAAGCGCTGGTGTGCTGCAGGAACAGCGTGCAGGTGCCGGTGCGGATGCTGCTCTCCGCGACCACCCGCGCGACCTCGCGGGTGACCTCGGTCGTGCCTCGGCCGCGGGTGCGGAAGGAGAGCGTGTGCTGCGCGATCATCCCGCGGCGGACACCGCGCGCAGCATCTCGAGCACGAGCGCGTTGAAGCGCTCGGGGCGCTCGAGGTGCGGCAGGTGTCCGCACTCGGGCATGGACTCGAAGCGCGCGTTCGGCGCCGCGGCGGCGATCGGCTTGGCGTGCAGCGCGGGCGGGGTGACGATGTCCTTCTCGCCCGAGACCACCGTGACCGGGCAGCGCACCTCGGCGATCTCGCGCACCACGTCGGCCGCGCCGAGCATGCGCGCGGCCTGCGCATAGCCTGCCACCGTCACCCCCGCCGGGCTGCGGATCCACGCCAGCACCTCGGCGTTCGCGCCGGGAGCGACCAGCCGCGCGGCGTCCTCGTCGCGCATCTTCTCGGGCCCGAGGCGGGTGATGCGCTCCACGCGCGCGGCGATCGCCTTCGCGCGCTCCTCGGCGCTCAACATGGCCATGCCGGCTGCCGGCCCGCCGAGCACCAGGCCGCGCACGCGCCGCGGGTACAGGCGCGCGAATCCCACCGCCGTGGGCGTGCCCCAGGAGTTGGAGCCGACGATCGCGCGCCCGATGTGCAGGGCGTCGAGCAGCTGCGCGAGCGCTTCCGCGTAGGCCTGGACGCTCGGCGACTCCCCGGGCAGCGGGCGGCTCTCGCCGTAGCCCGGTGCGTCCCAGGCGACGACCCGGAAGTGCTCGCCGAGCGGTGCGTACTGCAGCCGCCAGCCGGCCGAGGTCGAGCCGATGCCGTGCAGCAGCACGAGCGCAGGCGCTTCGCGCCGCCCCGATTCGCGGTAGGAGATGTTCGCTGCGCTCTGGAGCGGTGGGAGCATGCGGGCCTCGTTCGGTCGGATGGGGGCAGCCTAGCGCAGCGCGCGGTAGGCCGCGGTCTCGAAGGCGTAGTAGAGCGGCAGGGACTTCACGTCGGCGAAGGGCAGGATCTGGGTGAGATACGCCCCGCCGATGCCGTTGCGCAGGTCGATCCAGTAGTACGAGTTGGCGAGCCCCGCCCACATCAGCGTGCCCGCGGGGCGCCCGGTCGGCGCCGGCGCCTCGTTGATCTGGAACGACAGGCCCCAGCTCTTCGGCACCCCGGGAAAGAATTCGGCGTCGTTCGACACCGCGGGCAGCGCCGTCTTCAGCACGCTCACGCGCGCCTCGCCCAGGTGGTTGCGCGCCATGAGCTCGACCGTCTCCGGCGCGAGCACGCGCCCGTGTTCGCCCTCGCCGCGCGCGAGGATCATGCGCACGAACTTGAGGTAATCGCGCGCGGTGGAGTACAGCCCGCCACCGCCGCGCTCGAACTGCGGGTCCTGGCGCTCGCCGCGCTCGGTCGGCGCCAGCGCGCCGCGCGCGTCGCGCTGGTGGACCTTGGCCAGGCGCGCGCGCATCGCGGGCGTGATCCGGAACGCGGTGCTGTCCATGCCGAGCGGCGCGAACAGGTTCTCGGCGAGATAGCCCCCGAGCTTCTTGCCGCTCGCGGCCTCGATCATCTTCCCCGTCCACTCGAGGTTGATGCCGTAGTTCCAGCGCTCGCCGGGATCGAACAGGAGCGGCGCCTCGAGCGAGCGGTGCTCGCACGAGCCGGCGCCGGGCAGGCCTGTGGCCTGCAGGTAGCGCTGGAGCTCCGGGCTCCAGATCTCGTAGCCGTAGCCCGCAGTGTGGGTAAGCAGGTGCCGCAGCGTGATCGGGCGCTTCGGCGCTCGCGTGCGCGGAGATCCGTCTTCGGCGAAGCCCTCGAGCACCCGCGCCCCGGCGATCTCGGGCACCCATTCGCTCGCCGGGCGGTCGAGCTCGAGCCGGCCGCGCTCGACGAGCTGCATCGCCCCCGCCGCGGTGATCGCCTTGGTCATCGAGGCGATCCAGCCGACCGTGTCGAGCGTCATCGGCGCTTCGTCGCCCAGCACGCGCACGCCGAACGCGCCTTCGTAGAGCGTGCCGTCGCGATCGGTGACCATCGCGGCCACGCCGGGAACGTCGCCGGCCTGGGCCGCGCGCGAGAGAAGGGCGTCGACCGAGTTCTTCATCGGTCAGATTCCGGTGAAGATCAGGTCGAGCGCCGCGATGATCGACGAGCGCTCGTGGGCGAGATTGGAGACCCGCTCGCCCAGTGCCTTGCGCGACACGCCGGCGAGCTCGGGCGTCAGCATCAGCACCTTGCGGCCATCGACATCGAACGCCGGATTGAGCCCTTCGGCCGGCTTGCCGCCGAGGACCTCCGGCCTGCACAGCGGCACGACGATGCGGGTCGCCAACGGTTCGAGCAGATCCGTCTGAACGTCGAGCAGATACGGGATGCGCGCTCGAGTGGCGGGATTGGCGTTGCGGTAGATGTCGAACTGCGCCATCAGAACGAGCGCAGGCCGTCGCTGAACACGCCGTGCTTCTCCACGTGCTCGTTGTAGGCCGCGAGCGCGGAGCGGTTCCTCTTGAGCCACTCCTCGCGCTCGTGGCGGCGGATCGCTTCGGTCAGCCCGGCCTCGAGCACCTGCGACAAGTTGAGCTTGAGGCGCCTCGCGCGTTCCAGAAGCCTCTCGTCGACGCTCAGGTTGGTGGCCTTCTTTCGCGTGCGGATCGCGTTTGTGCGCGCTGGCATCGGGACATCCTGTGCATCCAGATGCGCACAGTGTATGCGCATTGTAATGTCGATGCAATCGCTGCCCGTGGCCTCGGTGGTCCGCGAGGCCCTGATCGAAGAGGATGCGCGCGCCGCCGAAGGCGCGTGCTTACGCCCCCTACTTCGCGCGCCACCCCCCGTCGACCGCCATGCGCTGCTCGAGGGTCATGTCGGCTTCCCGAGGTGGACGAAATCGGAGCGCGCGCCGAGCAGCCCCAGCCGCTCGAAGCACAGGTACAGCTCGCGGCAGGCCCAGGCGTCGGTCGCGGCGTAGGCGATCTGCTGCGGCGAGAGCTGCGGCGCGGCCCAGTTCGAGGTCTTGATGCCTTTCGGAATGCGAAAGCCGAGGAAGATCGCGGCCAGGTTGCGCACGCCGCTTTGCTCGAGGCCGTGGCGCCGCGCCACCGCGCCCGCGTCGAGCACCGCGGCGTGCTCGAAGGGAAACAGCCGCTTCAGCTCGCGCAGGTCGTGCGCGAGCGCCACGCCCGCCTTCACGATGCCGGCCGAGCCGAGCATCTCGGCGAGCGCCGCGGAGCAGTCCGTGCGCTTGAGCTGGAACAGGTACACCGCGCGCTCGGTGGCGACCTGCGCGAGCGCGGGCAGGTGATGCTCGCCCTTGCGGAAGGCCGGGCGCGTCTCGGTGTCGAAGCCGACTACGCGCTCCCGGCGGATGTCGGCCATCGCGCGCGCGAGCCCCTCGGGGGTCGCCACCAGGTCGACCTCGCCCTCCCAGCGCCGGATCGGCAGGGCGGTGACGTCTGCTCTCGAGATCGCGCGCTGGATCTCCTCGGGCAGCGCGCCCGGCCTGGTCGAGTCGCTCAATTGAAGTGCAGCCCGCCGTTCACCTGCACGGTGGTCCCGGTCATGTAGGCGTTGCCGATCACCATCAGCACCGCCGCGGCCACTTCTTCGCCGGTGCCCATCCGCCCGACCGGGATGCGCGCCGCCGCTTCGGCGCGGTTAGCCGCGGTCATCTCGGTCTCGATCTGCGAGGGGGCGACCGCGTTGACCGTGATCCCGTCCTTCACCAGGCGCGCCGCGTAGCCGCGCGTGAGCCCTTCCATGCCGGCTTTCGAGGCGTTGTAGTGCACTCCGACCACGCCCGCGCCGCGCGCGGCGCCCGAGCTGATGTTGACGATGCGCCCCCAGCGGCGCGCGCGCATGCCCGGCCACACCGCCTGCGTGCACAGGAACGCCGACTTGAGGTTGACCGCGATGGTGCGGTCGAAGTTGGCTTCGGTCAGCGCTTCGAGCCCGCGGCGCAGCGCCATGCCGGCGTTGTTCACCAGCACGTCGATCGGCCCGAGCGCGTCCTGCGCGTCCGCCACCAGGCGCGCGACCTCGTCGCCGTTGGACACGTCGGCGCCGAGCGCAACGCTGCGGCGCCCGAGCGCGCGGACCGCGGCGGCCACCGTCTCCGCCTCGGCCGCGCGCTCGTGGTAGTTCACCGCCACGTCGGCGCCGGCCTCGGCGAGCGCGAGCGCGATCGATCTCCCGATGCCGCGCGAGGCGCCGGTCACCAGCGCGACGCGGCCGGCGAGATCCGGGACGAGGGTCATGGTCTGCTCCTTATGTGCGCCGCGTCCCTAGAGCAGCGCGCGCACGGCGTCCTGATGATTGACGCCGGGGATCCTGGGCAAGGTTAGACGGTCACTTCGATTTCGCGAATTTCTTCGCCGCGCAGCTGGTCTTCGACGACCGACAGGTACTCGCGAATGGCGTCGCGGATGTTCTCGACCGCTTCCTGTTCGTTGGCGCCCTGCGACCAGCAGCCCGGAAGACCCGGGACGGATACGCTGTAGCCTTCCTCGGACTTGTGCAGTGCTATTCGGTATTTCATGTGGACCTCCGCGCGTACATTTACATTATAGGTTGGGCCCCATGGCGAGCATCATAATCCCCCATGCCCCCCGTTCCCCCGGACCAGTCCTACCGCGAGCAGGCGCTCAAGATCCTGCCCTGGATCTGCACGCGCTGCGCGCGCGAGTTTCCGGCCTCGCGCCTGCGCGAGCTCACGGTGCACCACAAGGACGGCGACCACCACCACAACCCGGCCGACGGCTCGAACTGGGAGCTGCTGTGCATCTACTGCCACGAGAACGAGCACGCCCGCGTGGAGGACGCGAAGGCGGGCGGCGGCGGCGAGGCGAAGAAATCCCCCTCGACGCACCGGCCGCTCGAGGGGCTCGCGGAGCTGCTGAAGGCGAAGCGCGAGAACTAGCCCGCCCCGCTCAGGCCGCTTTTTCTTCCGCCTGCGCCGCGAAGGTGGAGGGCCGCACGCCGGGCACCGCGGCCGCGCGCTTGGCGAGCCACCAGCGGTAAGGCGGCGGCACCAGTGCGAACTCGGGATCGACGCCGAGCTTTTGCGCGGCGTCCATCGCCCAGTTCGGGTTGTAGAGCATCTCGCGCGCGAGCGCGACCAGGTCGGCCCGGCCTTCCCTCAGGATCGCCTCGGCCTGCTCGGCGCGCACGATCAGGCCCACCGCCATGCTGGCGATGCCCGCCTCGCGCTTCACCTTCTCGGCGTAGGGCACCTGGTAGCCGTAGCCGAGCGGCGCGCCCGGCACCGGCCCGGCGAGGATGCCCCCGCCCGAGCAGTCGATCGCGTCCACGCCCTTGGTCTTCAGCACTTTCGCGAGCGCGACGCTCTCCTCCGGCCCCCAGCCCGCGCCGTCGTCCACCGACAGGCGCATGAACAGCGGCTTGTCCTGCGGCCAGCTCGCGCGCACGCACTCGGAGACCTCGATCGCGAAGCGCATGCGGTTTTCCAGGCTGCCGCCGTACTCGTCGGTCCTGCGGTTGGCCGCCGGCGAGAGGAACTCGTGGATCAGGAAGCCGTGCGCGCCGTGGATCTCGACCAGGTCGAAGCCGGCGGCTTGCGCGCGCGCCGCGGCCTTGCCCCAGGCCTCGGCGATCGCCCGGATCTCGGCGCGCTCGAGCGCGCGCGGCACGGGCGAGCCGGCGTCCGCGGCGAGCGCGCTCGGTGCGACCAGCTCCCAGGCCTCCCAGTCCTCGATCGCGCTTGAGCGCTCGAGCGGCTTGCCGCCCTCCCAGGGGCGCCCGATGCGCGCCTTGCGGCCCGAGTGCCCGAGCTGGATGCCGGCCGCCGCGCCGCACTCGCGCACGAACCTCGCCACGCGCGCGAGCCCCGGCACGAAGGCGTCGTCCCAGAGGCCGAGGTCGCCCACCGTGCCGCAGCCGCGGCGCTCGACCTTGGTCGATTCGAGGATCACCAGCCCGGCGCCGCCCGCGGCGTAGCGCCCGGCGTTCATCAGGTGCCAGTCGCCGGCCTGGCCGCGCACGGCCGAATACTGGTGCATCGGCGCGACCACGATGCGGTTCCTGAGGGTGAGCGAGCGAAGCGCGAGCGGGCTGAACAGCAGCGGTTGCGGCATGGCGGCCTTTCCTGGCGATGGCGGGCGGGGCCGGGCCCCGGGTCGTTCGGGCACGCATCTTACCCGGAGGCCGCCGGCCAAGCCTCTACAATGCCGCCATGGCGACCTCCTCCGACAGCATCGAGCTCGAGACCGGCCCCCGGCCCGATGCGGCAGTGATCTGGCTGCACGGCCTGGGCGCCGACGGCTCCGACTTCGTGCCGGTGGCCCGGGTGCTGGGCCTGCCCGCGCGCCTCGCGGTGCGCTTCGTGTTCCCGCACGCGCCCGAGCGGCCGGTGACCATCAACGCCGGCATGCGCATGCGCGCCTGGTACGACATCGCCGAGCTCGGCGGCGTGCAACAGGACGAAACCGGCATCCGCGCCGCGCAGCGCCTGCTCGAAGCGCTGATCGCGCGCGAGCGCCGGCGCGGCGTCGAGGCGACGCGCATCGTGCTCGCCGGGTTCTCCCAGGGCGGCGCGATCGCGCTGCAGGCCGGCCTGCGCCACCGCGAGCGGCTGGGCGGCATCATGGCGCTGTCGACCTGGCTGCCGCTCGCCCACACGCTGGCCGCCGAGAAGAGCGCGATCAACGCCGACGTGCCGATCTTCATGGCGCACGGCGAGGAGGACCCGATGGTCGGCATCGAGCGCGCGCTCGCCTCGCGCCGCGCGCTCGAGGCGCTCGGCTACGCGCCCGAGTGGCACACCTACCCGATGGGGCACGAAGTCTGCCCCGAGGAGATCGCGGCCATCGCCGGCTGGCTCGCCAAGGTGCTCTGAGCGTGAAGCTGCGCATCCACGAGAACTCGCTGTTCGCGGTCCTGCTGCGCGCGCCGTGGTGGATCAGCTTCCTGCTCGCCGCCGGGGTGTTCGGCGTCGTGCGGCTCACCTTGCGCGCGGAGTACGCGTTCGCCATCGCGCTGCCGCTCGTCGGCATCAGCGTGTTCGCCGCCTGGAGGCAGCTGCGCGCGCCCAGCCCCGAGCGGCTCGCCGCCTCGCTCGAGGCGCTGCGCGCGATGCCCGCGGAGAACTTCGCCTTCGTGCTAGAGGAAACCTGGCGCCGCCAGGGCTACCGGGTGGCGCGCCACGATGGCGCCGGGGCGGACTACGAGCTGGAGAAGGCCGGGCGGGTGACGCTGGTCGCCTGCAAGCGCTGGAAGGCGACGCGCACCGGCATCGAGCCGCTGAAGGAGCTCAAGGCCGCCGCCCGCGCGTGCCGCGCGGCGGAGGCGCTCTACCTCGCCGCGGGCGAAGTCACCGCGCAGGCGCGCAAGTTCGCCACCGACAACGCCGTGACCCTCCTCGAGGGCGCCGAGCTCGCAAAGTTCCTGCCGCGCGCGGGAAAGTGAACGGCCGGTGACATGTGTCAACGTTCGCGCGCTTCGCGCTTGACCGCGCCGCGCCCTGGGGTATGTTGAAAGCGAGCCTGTGAGGGCAGCCGGAACAGCGGCACAGCGCGATTCCCGGCAACCGTCGGGATACCGTGCCCTCGGCCCCGCGATCTACCGGCGGCGGCGAAGCAGGCTCGGCCGCGGAGTCATCCGCGGGTTGTAAAGCGCCGATATGGCGCAGCCCGACACAGTTCGGGCAACAAGGCCCCGCCTTCGTGCGGGGCCTTTCATTGTGCGCCCGGCAGGGCGCACTCACTTGGAGGTGGAAGTTCTCCACTCACTGGGCAAGGAGAAGGGTTAGCCGAACAGCAAGGGTGTCGCGGGTGACTGCGAATCTGGAGGAAGCTGCAGGCAAAGCGCAGGCCTGACGAGCAGGAAGCGGATATGAGGCGAGGCGTTGGGGTGAGCAGGCAATGACATGCAAAGCCCGATACTTGCACGGAACGACGCGGCGTAAATCCGACAGGCATAAGCGTGAAGGTGGGTGCGCAATACCCGGGGAGATCTGGCGGTTTGCCGTGTGCTACTGCGGTCGAGAGGTCGCGGGATGGGCCGCCAGAAGTCAGCAGAGGCCATAGTAGGCGCTGGTTGAGCTCGAAGGGCCGAACATGGAATGCCGCGAGTAGGCGGCGGGAACACGCGGACGCTCGATGAAGGCAGAAGATTCACGGTCAGTGAATGCCGGTGAGGCGGAATCGGGGCGGAACTCCGAGGAGGCTTTGTCCGGTGCCGAGGGGAACGCGACGACCCGCAGGCAGACGAAAGCGGAGTTGAGCGGGTTGATGGAGGCCGTGTGCGAACGCGGTAACCTGAAGCTTGCGTATCAGCGGGTGGTGGAGAACAAGGGCGCGGCCGGTGTCGATGGCATCACCGTGAAGGCGTTCAAAGCCCACCTGAAGCAGCACTGGCCGACGATCAGGGCCAAACTGCTGGCGGGGGGCTACATGGCCTCGCCAGTTCGCCGGGTGGACATCGCCAAGCCGCAAGGCGGGGTGAGGACACTGGGTATCCCGCTGACGGATCGGTTGATCCAGCAGGCGTTACATCAGGTGCTGCAACCGATCTTCGAGGGGGACTTCTCTGCGTCGAGCTACGGCTTTCGACTGGGAAGGAACGCCCATCAGGCGCTCAAGGCAGCACAGCGATACGCTGCCGAAGGCCGAGCGGTGGTGGTGGATCTGGATGTGGAGAAATTCTTGGATCCTTCTTCACACTAACCTCCGTCTGTGGATTGCGGGCTGAAGAGATCGGGGTGAGCCTCAGGCAGCTTGATTCGCAAGCCCTTTCGCCGTCCGCAGCTGACGTGCACGGCCTGAAGCTCGCCGCGCTTTACACGCTGCAAGATGGTTTGGCGCGAGACCCCGAGCAAGTGGGTGGCCTTGAGCATCGTGACGTAACCTTCGGGCACGTTCTCCACGAAGCGCGCGCGCAGTTCATCGTCGAGTCGGATACGCCACGGTGCACCAGGTGTGATCTGTTCTCCGGCGATGAAACCATCGTTGAGCCAGCGATGCAGGGTCGAGGGTGCGACGCCGAGTGCTTGCGCGGCGCGCTCGACCGTCACGCATGGCGCGTCGTTCGTTTGCTCTGAGGGCTCGAAGCACGAGATGTTCCAGTGCGTGCGCAGGCTGCTCACGCGATTGGCAGTGAACGACAAGCCGGTCGCGGTCTTGCGCCCCTGGCGATTGAGGATGCCGGCGATGACGGCATCGGGGTAATGCGCCGCCAAGCGCCGCAGCAGATCGATCGTGTGCTCGGCCGTGCGGATCGGTGCCGGGTGTGAGCGCGGCAGGGGCACATCGAGATCGCTCAGGAGTCCACCGCGCCAGCGCAGCATCAGATGGGCGTTGGAGTTCTCGCGCGCAACGCTCAGGCTGACCTCCTCGAGCAGGCTACGCAGCAATTCCTTACGGTCCCGATCGCTCGTCGTGGGGGCAGACCAGACGCTTTTGAGATCCTTGCCGAGCGAGAGGATGGAGTCGCGTTCTTCGCCCGTGAGGGCACGAGGCCGCGAACGTTCTCGATTCGCGAGCTCTGCTTCGGCGGCCTTCAGTTCCTGCAGAGCGCTTTCCCACTGCGCTTCGAGTCCACGCGCGACGAGGCGATTGTCCGGATCGCATGCGCGATAGCGCCGTTCGGCGCGTTGCGCAGCGTAACGCGCGCGCTCGAGATCGTGCCTGAACTGCCCGAGAGTGGTTTCGCGATCGGCCTCGAGCTGCTCGAGGGCCTCGAGCGCGGCGGCAAGCCCTGCCGGGGCGAGTGCCGCGAGGAACGCTGCGCCGAGCGCCGCATCGATCTGCACGCCGCCGACGTTCAGGCAATACTCGCCCCGCCCATTGACGATGTCCGTGCCGGCGCAGTGATAGCCGGGCGCGGAGTATCGGCCGCTGTAATGCACGGCGAGGCGCCGCCCGCAATGTGCGCACACGGCGATGCCTTGCAGGAGCGCCGCGCCTTCCCTCACGGCGCCTCCGCTTTGATGGGGGCGCGGACGGATGTTGTGCGCGAGGCGCTTCTGGTTGGCTTCGAAGCTCTCCCAGTCGATGAAGCCGCGATGATGCTCGCGGATGAACACGGGCCACTCGGAGCGCGAGCGCCGCTTGCTGCGCTTACGCAGGCGCCCGTTCTCGTCGACGTAACACAGCTGCTGCGTTCGGCCATAGACGTACACACCGGCGTAGAACGGGTTGGTGAGGACCTGATGGATTTTAGTGTACGTCGGCGTGACCCAGCGCAGCTCTTCAAGCGCGTTCGATTGCAGCGGGAAGCGCAAGCCCTGCGAGCGAAACCACAGCCACACGCGCCGTGCCGAGCCCATCTCGGCAAAGCGCTCGAAGACCGCACGAAGCGCAGCCTGGACGGACTCGTCCGGGTGCAGCAACACTTCGCCGTCGGCTTCGCCGCGCACCAGGCCCACCGGCAGCGCACGGTGGAGCTCGCCGCGCGCCGCCTTGTTGCGAATGCCCCCGAGCAGGCGCGCGCGCAGGACATGCAGTTCGGCTTCCGACATCGTGCCCTTTAGCCCCAGCACCAGGCGGTCGTTGAACAGGCCCGGATGGTAGATCCCGTCGGCATCGCCGATCAGCGTGTGGGTCGCCCCGCACAGATCGAGCAGGCGGTACCAGTCGGCGTTGTTGCGCGCCAGGCGCGAGACCTCCAGCCCCAGCACGATGCCGACCTCGCCGAGCGCCACCTCGGCGGTCATGCGTGCAAAGCCGACGCGCTCGGCGAGCCCCGAACCGGACACTCCGAGGTCTTCGTCGATGACCTTGACCTGATCGCGTGCCCAGCCCAGCGCCACGGCGTGCTCGGCGAGCTGATACTGCCGCGCGGTCGACTCGCGGTTGTGCTCAACCTGCGTGATACTGGACTGGCGCACGTACACGAGCGCGCGTCGGCGCAGATGATCACTGGTGATCTTGCTCGGCTCGCTCATCGCTGTGCTCTCCTGGGGTGGCTACGAGTGTCTTGGCCATCAGGCGCGCCAGCCTCGTGACGATGACGGCGCGCTGCTCCTCCTCGAGCGTGCTCCACACGGGCGCGGCCCCGTCCGGTGGCGGTACTTCGAGTAAGCTCAGTTGCTGCATGGCTCACCTCCTGCGGTGTGGGCGGCGGCACAGTATCGGCAGCCTCGAGCCTTCGCAGCAATGCATCCACCACCGTTCGAGCGCGCAGCAGATCGGAGCGGCCGCCTAGGGATGTCGAGCGAACTCGCTGTACACTGCGAAAGGACGCTGCGGATGCACACAGATCGGTCCACGCGGCCGGGATCAGCGAGCGTGTGCCGTCCGGTAGTACCAGCGTCAGATGCAACTCGCCGTGCCGATGGCACCAGCCCAGCACGTCGAGCGCGACGCCCTCAAACGGGTGGCGCTGGCGAACTATCGTTACTTGATCGGGATAATCGTCGAGGTGGTGGGCAGTCTGTCGAGTGGTCTTTCGACCGGGTCAATCACGATCTGCTGATGGAGAAACTCTCGCACAAGGTCGGGGACGCACGAGTGCTTCAACTCATCCGCCGGTACTTGGAAGCCGGGATGATGGCAGGGGGGATGGTTTCCCCGCGGACCGAGGGCACGCCGCAAGGCGGGCCGCTCAGTCCGCTGCTGTCAAATATCCTGCTGACGGGGCTGGACCGGGAACTGGAACGCCGAGGCCATTGCTTCTGCCGCTACGCTGACGACTGCAATATCTATGTCAGAAGCCAAGCAGCCGGAGAACGGGTCATGGCGAGCATCAGCCGGTTTCTGGCGCAGACGCTCAAGCTCACGGTCAATGCGACCAAGAGCGCGGTGGCGCGGGCGGCGGAGAGGCAGTTTCTGGGTTACCGCTTGAGTTGGCATCAGGCCCCCAGACTGTGGATTGCGCCGCGCAGCCTGCAACGGCTGCAAGGCAAGGTCCGCGAGGTACTCCGAGGGGCGCGCGGGCGCAGCCTGACTCGGACCATCACCGAGTTAAACCCGATGCTTCGGGGCTGGATGGCCTACTTCAGGCTGACCGAATCCCGGCAGGCGTTGGAGGGACTCGACGGCTGGATCAGGCACAAACTGCGGTGCATTCTGTGGCGGCAGTGGAAACGCCCAACTACTCGCGCCCGCAACCTGAGGAAGGCCGGACTGACAGAGGACCGCGCGCGGCACTCGGCTGCCAACGGCCGAGGCCCTTGGTGGAACGCCAGGGCCAGCCACATGAACGCGGCCTTCCCGAAGTCCTTCTTTGATCGTCTGGGGCTGGTGTCGCTGCTCGATACGACGCGCCGACTTCAGAGTGTTCTGTGAACCGCCGGATGCGGAACCGCACGTCCGGTGGTGTGGGAGGGCGACGGGGGTAACTCCGTCCCCTACCCGATTCCGGGCTGCGGGTACGATAGCGGCCCCGGCCATCACAAGCACGGAACGAGCATGCGCTTCGCGATCTACGGCACCGGCGGCGTCGGCGGCTACTTCGGCGCGCGCCTGGCTGCCGCCGGCCACGACGTCCATTTCATCGCGCGCGGCGCGCAGCTCGAGGCGATGCGCCGCGCCGGCCTCAAGCTGCTCAGCCCGCTGGGCGACGTGCACATCGCCGCGCCCACGGCGACGAGCGACCCGCGCGAAGTCGGCGCGGTGGACGCCGTCATCGTCGCGGTGAAGACCTGGCAGGTGCCCGAGGCGGCGCTGGCGATGCGCCCGCTGGTCGGCCAGGACACCGTCACGCTGCCGCTGCTGAACGGCGTCGAGGCCCCCGACCAGCTCGCCGAGGTGCTCGGCGCCGCGCACGTCCTGGGCGGCCTGACCAAGGTCTTCAGCAAGATCGAGGCGCCCGGGGTGATCCGCCACTTCAACGACTTCGCGCACCTCGAATTGGGCGAGCTCGCGGGCGGGCGCTCCGAGCGCACCGAGCGCCTGCGCGAGGCGCTCGTGAAGGCCGGCATCGACGCCGAGGCGAGCGCGGACATCCGCGCCGAGCTGTGGAAGAAACTGATCATCGTCACCTCCTGGGCGGGGCTCGGCGCGCTGGCGCGGAGCCCGATGGGCGTGCTGCGCGCGCTGCCCGAAACGCGCAAGCTGATCGACCGGGCGATGGACGAGGGCATCGCCGTAGGCGCGGCGCGCGGCCATGCGCTCGCGGCCGGCTTCAAGACCGGGCTGTGGCGCTTCTACGACGCGATGCCCGCCGAGGCGACCGCCTCGATGCAGCGCGACATCATGGACGGCAAGCCCTCGGAGCTCGAGGCCTGGAACGGCGCCGTGGTGCGCTTCGGCGCCGCGGCCGGCGTCGCGACGCCGGTGCACGCCTTCACCTATGGGACGCTGCTGCCGATGGAGCGAAGGGCGCGCGGGCTGGGGTGAGGCGGGACCGGTACGCAAGCCTCCGGTGTTTCCACGATAATTTCGAGACCAGGGGCAGGGCGCGGCGAATCAGGGCCTCGCGGGGCCGAGCGCATCGAGCGCGCGCAGCAGGCGCTCCGCCAGTTCGATGAGCTCGGCCAGCAGCCGCTCGTTCACGTCGAGGATTCCCTCGTACTCGTAGCGGTTGCGGCGCTCGTGACAGGTCGCGACCACGCGCCACTGCGCATCGTCGAACCCCACCGTGTGGGGCAGGGCCTGGAACACGACGTACCGGCTTTCGGCGCGGTAGCCATGCCAGCGCAGGGCGGCGAGCGCCAGTGCGTGCGCGGCGTTGTAGGCGAGGTCGAAGCGGCTCTCCAGCTCGTTGGACGCGTTGCGGGCGTCCTTCAGGCGCTTGCGGGCCGATCGCAGCAGGCCGTCGAGCTCGCTTTGCGCCGGCGGCTCGCGCTTGAGCTGGCCGATCCTGGCGAGGTTCTCGAGGTTAGCCGAGCTCACCCTCGCCCCCGATCAGGAAGATCTTCGGCTGCTTGAGCACGCGGGTCACGAAAGCATTGCGCTCCGCGCGCTTGCGCGCGAGCTCGGCGCCGGAATACACGGTGGGATTGACCTTCCTGCGCAGCTTCTTCTCCGCCGGCTGCAGCGCCTTGAACAGCTCCTGATAGCCGAGCTCCTCCGAAAGGACGAACACATCGACGTCGCTGCTCGCGGTGTCGCTCCCCTTGGCGATCGAGCCGAAGATGAACGCCGCGGTGATCTTCCCGGCGAGCGCGAGGAGCGCCTGGCGAACGAGATCCGCGACGCCGGAAGTCTTCACCACGATCCCGCGCAGCTCGTCGAAGATCGGCGCCTCCGGGTTCGCCTGGTAGTGCTTCTGGTTGCCGACCCGGCGCACCGTCACCAGGCCGGATTGCTCGAGCCGGTCGAGCTCGCGCTGCAAGGCGCCCTTTCCCGAGCCGGTGAGGCGCATCAGCTCGTTGCGGTAGAAAGAGCGGTCCGGAGTGCCGAACAGCACGCCGAGCAGGCGCTGCTGCACCCCGCCGAAAAGCGCATTTGCCAGGCTCGCTTGAGGCCCCATAATGGGGATTATAGGCCCCAAATTGGGGCCTCTACAAGCCGCGCTTCAGCTTCTCCGCGAAGAACGCGAGCGCCTTCCGCCACGCGTCCTCGCTCGCCTCCGGGCGGTAGCGCTCGGGATTGTCGAAGGACTGGAACGCGTGCCCCGCGCCGGCGTAGCGGTGGAAGGCGTGCTCCACCCCCGCCGCCGCGAGCGCTCTTTCGTAGTCGTCCACGTCCGCGGGCGAGGGGTTGGTGTCGTCGTTGCCGAAAAACCCGATCACCGGGCAGCGGATGCTCGAGGCGAGCGCGATCGCGGGCGGCGTGCCTGGCCCCATCGGCAGCTTCACCCGCCCGCCGTAGAACACCGCGCAGGCCCGGTAGCGCGGGTCGGTCGCCGCGCCGAGCCAGGCCACACGCCCGCCCCAGCAGTGCCCGAGGATGCCGATGCTGTTCGCGTCCACGTCGGGGCGCTTGGCGAGCACGTCGTGCGCGGCCTCGAGATCGAGCGTGGTCCAGTCGTCGCGGAACTCGTCGCGCTTTTGCTGCATCTCCGCCTGCTTCGGCCACCAGTGGAAGATGAACGGCACCGCCACCGCGTAGCCGTTCGCGCAGTAGCGCTCGGCGGTCTTCAAGGTGACGGTGTCGTTCTCCACCCCCGTGTGCCCGACCGGGATGTGCTGGCACTGCACCAGCCCCGGGTGCGGGCCCGGGGTCTTCGGCTCGAACAGGAACACCTCCATGGGCACCTCCAGGACGCTGGTCGCCTCGATGCGGTAGTCCATCAATCCTCCTTCCGTGGCGTTGGCGGGCATCATATCGGCGCGGTTCCGTCATGGCTGCGAAACACCACCACAACGTCTACGTCGTCGAGCTCTCGCCCGAGGTGCTGCAGGAGGCGAAGTTCCGGCGCGCGAATCCGGACTACGATGCGACCAAGCCCTGCGTGTACGTGGGCATGACGGGGCTGACGCCGGAAGACAGGTTCAAAAAGCACAAGGCGGGCGTGAAGGCGAACCGGTACGTGCAGCGGTATGGGGCGAGGTTGTTGCCTCGGCTGTATGCGTACGCCAACCCGATGCCCTACGAGGCGGCGCGGGAGATGGAGGTGGAGCTGGCGATCGGATTGAGGGAGGAGGGGTATGGGGTGTGGCAGGGGTAGGGTGACTTGCTGGCCTGCGTCGCGCGCGCGAACACGGGGCAGCCTGCCACGCCGAGAAGCCCCTCACGCTGCAGGAGGGTGCGAAGCAGAAGCTCGATCCGCGCGGGGTGATGGACTCGGGCGCGATCGTCGACGCTTGAGCCGGTACGTCAGCGTGCCTCGAGCACGCCCTTCACCAGCGCGACGCATTCCTCGTAAGTGGGCTGGAAATCCATCGTTTCCAGCGCCGCGAAAGTCTTGCGGAGCGAAGCGTTGTGCGTCGCGAGCCGCAGGAGGATTTCTTCGCGCCTCGCGTCGAGAATGTGCCGTATGTCCGAGAGGGCGCTCGGCTCCTTCGTCGCGACGAGCGCCAGATCGAACAGGTCGCGCGAGGTGAACTCCGGTCCGCGGTGCTGGACCTTCTTCGCGACGATCTCGGCGCTGGTTTCTACCTGGACGCGTCTGCCGAGTATCGTCTCGACAAGCACGGGTTTCGGCGTAAGGGCGCCGGAGACGACGAAATCGATTTCGCCCTCCGGGAAGAAAAGCTTGATGAAGCCCGCCTGCTCGATGTACTGGGTGGTGAGCGCTTCGGCCGTGGCGCTGAGGCGCGGGCTCAGGTGAGCCAGGTACTGGGGATCGCCGATGAAGATGTCGACGTCCTTGCTGTACCGATGGCGATAGCGGTGCATCAGCACCGTGCCTCCCCCGAACGTCCAGTCTTCGAGCGGCGGCGCGGCTTCGGCGACGGAATCGATGAGCTCGAGCGCCCGCCGAAAGAGCACTTCCCAGCTCTTCAGGCGGTCTTCGGCCACGCCTCGTCCCGGATGGTCACGCCGAGCTGCCGGGCAATCTTCGCCAGGTTCCTCTCCAACTTGCCGGCTTTCGCCCACTTGCCCACCTGCTGAATCAGGCCGCTCAGAAGCGAAGCGGGTGCTTCCTCGATGAGCGCGATGAAGTGTGCCTCCTTCTCCGGCGTGGGCTTTCCCGAGAGCAGCGCGTGCACGAGCTCGTCCGGGGTAAGCGTCTCCTTGAAGCTTACGCTCGCATTCGTGCAGGCCATGCCGATGAAATCGGGCTGCCTGGTCTTTGCACTGGCGGATCCGACGAAAAGTTCCATACCCAGCTTCTCCAGGAGGGCCTCGGCCTTCTTCACCCCAAGGTCCGGAAACAAGCCGTTCTCGAGGCGATTGAGCGTATTGCGCGAGAGCCCCGCCGCCTGGGCGAGGTGCGCCTGAGTCCATCCGCGCGCGATCCGCTCTCTGCGTACTGCAGTGCCAAGTTCCTGAATCACCATGCGCCTATCTCGTAAGTACAATATAAAGTGCATTATAGAGAGCCTCCGAGTGATTTCAAGTGCCGGTTCCCTCTTGACGCCTGTAAGCGCGCCCTCTAGGATGCTTAGGCAGAGGCTGCAAGCCTTGGAGGCACTATGAGGACCATCGAGGTCGATTTCGACGTGTTCAAGGCCATCACCGCCCGGCGCGCTTCGGAGGAGGTCAGCGAAAACGACGTCTTGCGCGAGCTGTTCGGACTTCCGAAGCAGGCTCGCCTCCAGGCGCAGGGCGGCCCCGCGACCGACGGTGCCCGGGACTGGGTCGCAAAGGGCGTGCGCTTTCCCGCAGGCACGGAGTTTCGGGCGATCTACAAGGGGCGGACCTGCACCGCCCGCGTCGAGGGCGGTGCGCTCGTGCTCGACGGCAAGCGCTACGACTCGCCTTCGCCCGCCGCCGTTTCCATCACCGGAAGCGCCGTCAACGGCTGGCGCTTCTGGGAGGCGCGACTGCCCGGGCAGTCGGAATGGAAGATGATCGAGTCGTTGCGCAGGTCCGGCAAGTAGGAGGGTCGAGACCGAGCGCGCGACCTGCGGGGGCTTTGGCGCGCTCTGCGCGCGCGGAGGACAAGTTGGCCGAGCGCCGCTGCCTCGCAAATCACGATCGACGGTGCGCGGGGTGATGAATCCTGGGGTGATTGTGGAAGCCTAGCGCAACAGGCGCTTGGCTCGCGCGGCGATCACGTCGAGAATTTTTCCGATCGTCGCGGATTCGGCGTTCTCCAGACCGGGCATGGCCGCGACTTCCCTGGCCGCGGGCGGGATCGAAGCGGCGAGTTCGGCGATCCGCTGGCGCACGATGCGCGGATTCGCGCCGGAGACCTTCGCGAGCGATTCCCAGTGCCGCGCTCGGATCCAGCTCGGCCGGTTCTCGCCCCCGATCTTCAGGGCGAGCTTGTCCGTCAGGTCCGGGTAGGCCGCGGTCGAGACGAGGTCGTAGAACGGAGCCAGCGTCACGCCGTCCCGCGTGATGAGCAGCGACAGGTTCTTCGCGTGCGCGTCCGAGTTGCCGATGAGGAAGTTGAAGATCGCCCAGGAGATGAGGCGCAGGCGGTCGCGCGCGGGCGCGGCGCTGAAGCGCGCGATCACGTCGAAGCACGCCTCGAGGCTCGGTCCGCCTTCGCGCTCGTACTTCTTCTGCGACGGCAGGTTGAGCGCCTGGCAGAAATCGATCTGATGGATCCGCTCGAGCGCGCCCGCGGGCGAGCGTCCGCGGTCGTAGCGCTCCACGAGGTACAGGGGCTCGGGCTTGCGCAGGATCGTCGAGGCCGGCACCGGAAGGCCCACCGAGCCGGCGAGCCGCATGCACAGGTGCTCGTTCGCCGGCATGTGCGCGAAGCCGCGCGCGCCCGGCTTGAGGATGTGCGAGCTCGGTGCGCTGCCGCGCGGCAGCGAGAGCCAGGTTCCGTCGTAATGCACGGGCAGCTTGTTCTGCGCGCCGGCGAGCGAAAGCCTCAGCTCGTCGTCGGCGGCGAGCAGAGGACGCCGGGCCATGTCTTCCAGCACCTGCGCCAGGCGCGCTTCGGTGAGCTCGGCATAGCCGTCGTCCCTCGGCGGCCGCTCGCCCGGCGGCCACAGCGACACCGCGCCCGCGCAATCCCCGCCGATTTCGCTGAGCAGCCCGAAGGTGTTGCGTCCCGACAGGTGCCTGAGCCGCGCGACCGCCTCGCGGATGTCTCCTTCGGGCAGGAGGTTTTCGAAGAAGGGACGCGCGACCTCGTCGCGGTACGGCGCCTCGCCGGGCGGCATCGTCACCGAGAGCGGAATGAAGTGCTCCGATCCCAGCCAGCCGGCGTCGTAGGCGAACGCAAGGCGTCCCCGCTCGTCGGAGAGCCGGCCGGCGAGGTCTTCGTTCAGCCAGACCTCAAGCGCCTCGGCCATCGCGTTTCCAGAACGGCCTCTTCGGACCGACCGTGAGCGCCAGGCCCAGTCCGGCGATCACCTTCAAGGTCTCGCCGAGACGGGCGGTCTCCTTGCCGTTCTCGAGATCGGAGAGAAAGCGAATGCCAACTCCGCACAGCAGCGCGGCCTGCGCCTGCGGCAGGGCCATGGCCTTGCGGGCGGCGCGGACTGCCGTGCCGAGATCCTTGGCGGAGCGGAGTTCGGTTGTTTGAGGGTCCATGGTGTGCATCCGATTGCTTGTTCCCGATCGGGAATATAGGACCGGAAATGGCTCGGATCAAGCTAAATATTCCCGAACGGGAAAGATCGGCCTCGTAGGGCATCTGTTCGAGCGAGCGTTCCCGGTCGGGAATGCAGGGCAGGGGCCCGGCTCGATCCAGTGACGTGTCGTCCAAATGCCGGGTTTGCGACACGTTTTCTTGACGTGTCGTCGCGGGCGACATAACCTGTAGACGTGTCGCAAAAACTCTATTTTTAGAACATGAACCACTGGCGCGCCGACCGCCCCTGGAACGACCTGCCGAAGCTCCCTCCCAAGGTGGAGCTGGAATCGAAGGTCGTTCTGAAACAATGCGTTTCGGCGCGAGCGGCGCTCGCCGAGCTGAAGCAGGCCGCCGAGCTGATCCCCAACCCGGCGATGCTGATCAACACCTTGCCGATCCTGGAAGCCCGGGCGAGCTCCGAGATCGAAAACATCGTCACCACCGCCGACAAGCTCTTCCGGCACCTCCAGGCGGACGGCAGCGCGGACCCGGCCACCAAGGAGGCGCTGCGCTATCGCAGCGCGCTGCTCGAGGGCGTGCGCGCGTTGAAGAAGCGTCCGCTCGCTACGCGCACTGCCGAGGCGGTCTGCACGCAGATCAAGGGCACCGAAATGGCCGTGCGCAAAGTCCCGGGCACCGCGCTTGCGAAAGGCGCGTCCGGCGACGTGGTTTACACCCCGCCCGACGGCGAGGCGCGCCTCAGGGACCTCCTTGCCAACTGGGAGCGCTTCCTGCACGAAGAGGATTCCCTCGATCCGCTCGTCCGCATGGCGGTCGGGCACTATCAATTCGAAGCGATCCACCCCTTCACCGATGGCAACGGCCGCACGGGCCGCATCCTGAACAGCCTGTTCCTCGTAGAGCAGGGTCTGCTGCCGCTGCCGATCCTCTATCTCAGCCGCTACCTCATCCGCCGCAAAGCCGATTACTACCGGCTGCTACTCGCAGTCACACGCGACGGAGCGTGGGAAGACTGGCTGCTATACATGCTGCGCGGCGTGGAGGAGACCGCGGCCTGGACCACGGGAAAGATCGGCGCCATCCGCAAGCTCGCCGCGGACACCGCCGAGTACGTGCGCCGGACGCTTCCCAAGCTCTACAGCCGCGAGCTCGTCGACGTGATCTTCGAGCAGCCGTATTGCCGCATCGCCAACCTCGTCGACGCCGGCATCGCCGGCCGGCAAGCCGCCTCGCGCTACCTCAAGGCGCTCGCCGCGCCCGGTGTGCTGCGCGAGCAGGCGTTCGGCAAGGAAAAGCTCTTCGTCCACCCCAAGCTCATGAACCTGCTGACGCGCGACGCCAACGCCTTCGAGCCCTATCGGGCCTGAGCCGGCGCAGCCCTCGCGGCGAACGCGCAGTACTCGCAGTCCGGCGGGGGCGCCGGCGGCGAGGGCGCGGCGAGCGTGGCGCGGATCGCGCGAAGCGTCCCCTCGACCCACGAATCGTCGCCGTCGTACGGGATCATGCTGATCCTGAACTCGAGCTTCGCGTCGAACGCCGGCAGGTCGCGCCGGCCGTTGCAGTACACGAACCAGCCGCGCCGCGCCACCGCGAGGTCCTGGCGGCGCAGCAGCCACTGGTAGAACTCCATCTGGCGCTTGTAGGCGCTGCCCCATCCGGTCTCGATCGACACCTCGCCCGCTTTCGACGTGCTCTTGTAGTCGACGACGATCAGTTCGCCCGTATCGAGGTCGCGCCACAGGTCGTCGATCGCGCCGAAGAGCTCCAAGTGCGTCGCCTCGTGCACCGTGCGCACGCCCTTGAAGTTGGCGCGCCAAGTGCCGAGCTGCGGGTGCGGGTGCGGCACCGCGTGGATGCCGGCCCCGGTCATCAGCGGGTGCGGCGCGCCTTCGTTGCGGTAGCGGTCGAACTCGGTCTTCAGGAGCGCATCGACCGCCGAGTTGAGGTTGAACGGCGGGCCCGAGGGCCGCGAGATGCCGAGCTTGCGGTCGAGGTAGAAGCAGCGCGGGCAGGCGAGGAAGAGCTCGACCTTGGTGCGGCTCAAGGGGAAGGGAGTGGGGGAGGCGGGGTGGTAGAGGTTGGGGTTGGGCATGGGGAGGGATTCTATGACGCGGGGGGCTGATCGCCGGCGACCTGAACGGGGATAAGGCGCAGGCATGAGGGCCGTGGCCCCGGTCTGGCGGCGGCGACTGCCGCAAAGCAAGCGCCCAGGCCTGGACGTGGCCCCGAGGACTGAATAAAATCACAGCACCTCATGCAGCGCTCGATTATCCGACCCGGACGAAGGAGCGCGTGATGCTGAAGAACCTTTTCAACGAGAAGAAGGCGGCGCAGGCGGCGGCCTTCTTCATCTTTCGTGCCGGCGGAACCCTCCAGGTGCTGAAGCTGATGAAGCTTCTGTACCTCGCCGAGCGCCGCTCGTTCGAGAAGTATGGCGAGCCGATGATCGGCGACCGGCTCGTGTCCATGCCGCACGGGCCCGTGCTTTCGAGCACGTACAACCACATGAACGGCGAGCTGCCGTCGGTCGAGGGTGGCTGGGACGCCTGGATCGCCGACCGCGCCGAGCACGACCTGGCGCTGCGCAATCCGGCGGCACTGCGCTCGCCGGGAGAAGACCTGACCGAGCTGAGCGACGCGGACCTCGAGATCCTCGGCGAAATCTGGAACCGCTTCGGCGGCATGAGCGGGTCGCAGTTGCGGAATTACACCCACGACCATTGCCCCGAGTGGAAGGATCCCGAAGGCTCCATGATCCCGATGGAGCTGGAGGAGCTGTTTCGGGCACTCAAGTTTTCACCCGAGCAGACCAGGGAGGCGCTCGCCCGGCTGCGTGCCGAAGACGAGATCAGCGCCGCCTTTGAATCGGTGAAGAACTAGGGGACGACGTGACCGATTGGCAGCCTCGCGAAGGTGCGACGCTGCTCATGCCCTCCGGCACCCACGGCCACCATCTTTTCGTCGTCCTCAACGATCCCAGGCCCCTTCCGGGGTATGGGAACAACCCGCATGTGGTGCTCGTCAACCTGAGCACGGTTCGCGAGGGGATCACGCACGATGCGACCTGCGTGTTGCCGAAGGGGTGCCACGCGTTCGTGAAGCAGGAGAGCTTTGTGTACTACCGCGGCGCGCGCATCGAGTCCGTGGACCATGTCCAGCGACTGGTGCGGCAGGGTGTGTTCAAGCCTCACGACCCGATCCCGGCGGAGATCGTCGCGGAGATCAAGGCCGGGCTGAAGCGCTCGCCTTTCGCGAAGCGCGAGTTCAAGGGACTCCGAATCTAGGCCAGTGCTCATCCGGCGTAATTCGATTCGTCTCGCTGCCCGTGCCCCGGACCCTTTCCCGCTTCCCGTTCTCGATGTCGCACCTGCGCGAGCCGGTGCGGGAGAATGCGATCGAAATCGCGAGCGCGCTACGAGGTTCGAGCACTGCGCCGCGTCGAGCGTAGCCAGACTGGGCGCGTTGGAACGAAGCTCGCTCCGCTGGCGATAGCTCCTGGACTGCCTCACCACCACGCCGAAGATCTCCAGATTGCGGAGCACCGGCACAAGCTGGTGGATTGGGAGGTCGGCGCGGTTTACTGGAACTGCCGGCGGCTATATGGGCGGGCTGGGAGGCCAAGTTCCGCGAGAGACTCGAGCTGGAGCTCGCCGGAAAGGATTTGATTTTGATGCTGGGCAACATGCACCGATTTCAGCACCAGTGGCTTGCGGTCAGCCTGATCTACCCTCCTAAGCAGCGGCCTGAAGGGGAGCGTCAAGGATCTCTGTTTCCGGAGTGAGGTGCACGAGCCGCGGCGCTCCGCAAGCGACCGCGGCGCGGCCGACAAGGCTCCGGTGACATAGCCGATAGTCTGCCTCGAAGCAGAGCAGGCATACCGACTTCCTTTTCGCCAGTCCGGCCAGTGTGCGAACAGCACTCGCCTGCGTGCTCAGATACGCCCGAAAACTCGCTTCATACCGCGGCCAGTCGCGGTCGAGCTTGTAGCGGTGTTGCCGGGGATGTAAAAGCGCGTCATTTTGAGGATGGGCGCGCGATGGGTCGGTAGGCGCACTCGGGCGAGAGGGGAAGGCAACGATCAGAACGGCGGATCGGTGCTCGGGGGATCGACATCAAGATCGTGCTGTGCGATGTCGGCGGGTGGTTGATAGTAGCGGCGAAGCTGGGCGGCGTAGTGACGTTCGAGCGCCTCGGTGAGCTCGTAGAGGAACTCGAGCAGGCTTGCAGCGGCCTCATCGGAGAGCCCGGTGGGCAGACACACGAGCGGCAAATCGTTGGGTCGCAACATCGGCTTCAGCGCTCACTTGCGTGGGGCGCGGCCGCGGGATTTCGCTTTGTGTGCGGCGCGTTCCTGGGCTTCCTTGAGGCGGTAGGATTCGCCCTCCAGGGCGATGATCTCGGAGCGGTGGAGGAGTCGATCGATCAGGGTGACGACGCAAGCCGCGTTGGGGAAGACCTGATTCCATTCGCCAAAGACCTTGTTCGTAGTCAAGGCGACGGGCCGCTGGGCCTGGTAGCGGCGGGTGATCACCTCGAAGAGCAGGTCGGCGTAGCGGCTGTCGTAGGACAGATACCCGAGCTCATCAATGCACAACAGTGTCGGGCTGCTATAGCGGCGCAGGCGCCGCGCGAGCGCGGTGCTCGAGTCCTGGGCGGCCAGGTCATGGAGCATGTCCGAGGCGAGGGTGAAGCGCGCGCTGTAGCCCTGGAGCAGCGCTTGGTGGGCGAGGTTTTTCATGAGCATCGTCTTGCCCAGGCCGTTGGGGCCGATCAGGATCACGTTGGCGGCTTCGGCGAGGAAGCCGAGCGAGAAGAGCTCTTCGATCGCGGCGCGATCGCACTTGGTGGGCCAGGCCCAGTCGAACTCGGCAAGCGGCTTGAAGGCGCCCAGGCGGGCGTTGTCGAGCCGACGCTTGAGCGAGCGCCGGGTGCGCTCGGCCTCCTCGATGTCGATCACCCGCGCGAGCCAGGGCTCGGCGAGGAGTTCGGGCAACTGCTCGAGCAGCCCGTAGAGGCCGAGCCGGCGCAGCCGGCCGCGGGCCGCCTCAAGACTGAGGTTCGTCGTCGGTGTGCTCGGGATTCGATCGCTCGGGGCGTTCATCGGGGACTCCTTCGGCGAGTCGTTCGTAATCGCTTAAGGGCTGCGAGCGCACGCTCAAGTGCTCGAGCCGCGGGTCCTTGGGCAGCGCGACCGCAATGGGCGGGCGCTCGCCGCGCGCATGGGCATGGGCGTCGATGAAGTGGCGCACGGCCCCGAGGTGAGCGGCGTCTTCGGCGAGCGCGGCGGCGATCGCCGCCTCGAGGGCCTGGGCGCCGTGGCTGTCGAGCAACTGCAGTAGCCCCCGGGTGAGCACGCCCAGATGAGCGCCGCGCTCAGCGGCACGCAGGAACAGGGCCTTCGCACTGGGGGCGGCGTGCTGCAGGCGGTCCTGCGCGCGATGCGCTCGGGCGGCGCGCTTTTGGGCGACGAGCGCTTCGAGATGCTTCGGGTCCTCGATTTGCACACCGCGATCGAAGCTTCTGGGGTGAGTGGCGAGGACTTGAGCGCCCTCGAGGATGCGCACGCTCTGGAGCGTGGCGAGCACGACCAGGGTGCGGTTGACGTGCGTGTGAGGAATCGAGTACTCGTTCCAGTCAAAGCGCACGTAAGGCGTCTTATGCACGCTCGCCTCGATTCTCGCTTCGCACGGGAACGGGTTATCAGGCAAGGCGAGAAGACAGGAGCGCTCCTCCTCGAACACCTCGCGCACGCTGCGCGTACGATCCTCGGGGCAGGGCCGCTCGGCGGCCGCCCCCGCGCACCACGCAAGCGCTTGCGCGTTCAGATCCTCGAGATCGCGGAACGTGCGCCCGGCGAAGAACGCCTCGCGGGCAAAACGAATCGAGCGCTCCACGCGCCCTTTTTCATTTCCGCGCGCCACCGCCACGGGCCGCGGCTGGAACCGGTAATGGGCGGCCAGCTCGAGCAACTTCGGATGGAAGCGAATCGCCTGATCGACGCGCTCGAGCACGGCGCTCTTAAGATTATCGTAGAGCAAGACACGCGGCACGGAGTTGAAATACGCGAACGCCTCCACATGGCCGCGCAGGAACTCGCTCATCGAGGCGCCCAGATAAAAGCGCAGGAACAGCATCCGCGAGTACGAGAGCACCATCACGAAGGCCATCAGAGGACGCACGGCGCGGCCCACGGCGAGCTTGCCGAAGTGAGCCCAGTCAGTCTGGCCTTGGTCCCCCGGCAATGTGCGTAGCCGCAGATAGGCTTCGGCCGCCGGCCGTGGGCGCAGCCGCGCCACGATCGCGCGGAAGTGATCCGCAGCGCCCGGATAGCCGCGGCTGCGCACCATCGCGTACAGGCGCGAGGCACGTAGTGTCGGATACTTGGCGAGCGTCTCGGTGATGAAGCCGACATAGGGCTCGACGATCGAGGCGCGCGCTGTGCGCGGGGCCGTCAGCACGCCGGCTTGAGCGAGCACGCGGCGCACGGTGCCGTGGTGCACGCGAAGCTGCCGAGCGATTGTGCCCACGGGCCAGTGCTCGGTGTGATGCAGGCGCAGGATCTCGGCTTCGAGCGCGCGCGGGATCATGGCGCGCAGCCCTCTTTATGGTCCGCCGCGTAACGCTCCCAACCGTGCGAAGGCCGAGAGCGCCCGAGCGCAGAAACTGCAGCGCGGCCCCGCGCCCGGCAAGGTGCGCGATCCAACCGGCGGACTTTGGCCATCATGTACCAGCCTTGTGCTGTCAAGCGAAGTAGCCACCACTGTGGCAGCCAAGGCGGCACGAGGGGAACCCTGATGCGTCACTTTATGGGCTTGGCGCATGCGCCAGGTCCGCTGGCGCGCCGCGTGGCGGCACGCCCCGCGGAAGCTCAACTGGTAGCGCTGCCCGGCGCGGCGTAACGACTCGCGCCGGCGAAGCGCCGCGCACCCCCCGGCGCAGTAGATGTTGCCGTGGTCGCAGCGCCGGCACACCTGCACCTGCTCGCCGCAACGCCGGCAGTTGTAGAGCCGATGAGACGCCTCGGGCACCGCCGCCATGCACGCGTTCCAGGCAAGGACTGGACAACGCCGTGCATTGCGGGCATAAAGGCAATGCAGACGACGCGCGCGCGCTTCGCGTGCGCCGCCCGTGTAGAAGGCCCGGGGTTCTTCCAGGAACTCGCCCGGGCCTTCGTTTTTGCGGCGTCTGCGCTCAAGAATAGCGCGAGCCCGCGGCCTTGGCCGATCGGCCCAGCCGATCGAGCGAGCCGCTCATCACAGCCTCGAGACCCAAGGTACAACACCTCAGAGCATTGCGCCGCCCGCTCAGGCGTCGAACCCATCTCACCGGGCAAATTGGGCAACGGGCAGCGCGCCGACGGGATATCCACCGCGGCACGCGTTCGCGTGCGTCTTGATCGCCGCCCGCGCGCCGCCGTGGATATCCCTGCGCGGGTGAGCGCACGATCAGAAATTCATCGAACCTACGCGGCGAAGGATTTTAGGGGCGCTGCGCGTCAAACCCCAGCAACACGCGGTTCTCGACCCCCGTTAACATAGCGGGCACGGATCGGCTTCGGGCAGCCAAGCGCGGGCATGTGGAGGTATTCGATGTCGTGCGCAGCCAACGCGGCCGCCAGCGCGCGCTTCGAGAACCCCTTCTTGCGGGAAAGCGGCAGCTCGCGCACATCGACGACCTGACAGACGCCGGCGGCGCCAAGCCGAGCCAGGAACGCGTCGAGATCCAGCCCCTCGTAGCCAAACGTATAGAGCTTCATGTGTCTCGAGGATTCGCGCGTCGATGAACAGGTCGCAGAATGTTATCCGGGTGTCCGGAGCTACGCAGGTCATTCAGCGCGAATGAGCTTGATCGCGGCGCCGGCGCATGGCAGTTCGTGATCATATTTCCCTGCGAATGTGGCGGCGAAGCGATCTATGATCAGTTCCTGCGGCGACTCCGCGGTGACGAGGCTGAGCGTCAAGGTCTCGACAAGCCGCTGGAGGGAGGGGCCATGGGGAGGAAAAGGAATGGGGGCGCGCTCGACGATCTGTTTGAGATCGCGGCGACACTTCCATGGTGGGTCGGCGTCCTGCTTGCCGCAATCGGCTACTTCGGCTTTCACCTTCTTGCCGGGTCGGAGCTCGTGGCCCCGAAGCCTGGGGAAATGGGCGGCTACCTCTCGCACGCGGTGTTCAAAGGCTTGGCGCTCGGCCTCCAATACGTCGTTCCAGTCGCGTTTCTCGCCGGCGCTGCGGCATCGGCAATAGGCCGACACAGACGCAAGGGCCTTGTCTCTGCCGTCGCGGGCGGGGAGAGCGCAGCGGTTCTGGGAGGCATGAGCTGGCAGGAGTTCGAGGGTCTCGTGAGCGAGGCTTTCAGGCTCGAGGGATTCCAGGTGGCGGAGACGGGCGGAGGTGGTCCGGATGGCGGGGTCGATCTCGTGCTGCGCAAGGGCAAGGAGAAGTATCTCGTTCAGTGCAAGCAGTGGCGGGCGTTCAAGGTTGGCGTCACGATAGTCCGAGAGCTCTACGGTGTGATGGCGGCGCAAGGGGCCACGGGCGCGTATGTGGTGACCTCGGGCAAGTTCACTTCGGATGCGGTCGCGTTTGCGAGTGGCCGCAATGTCACGCTCGTCGACGGGCAGAAGCTCTTCGCGATGTTCGACACGGTCCGCAAAAAGTCGCCGACAGTACCTCAGGACGCGAGCGCCGCGCCGGCCTGCCCCGACTGCGGCAAGGCGATGGTGCGGCGCGTGGCGAAGCAGGGTGCACATGCGGGAAAGCCCTTCTGGGGCTGCTCGGCGTTTCCTCACTGCAAAGGGATTCTGCATATCGCCTGATATCGACATGCCCTGGACCCCCTCCCGCTTCCCTCCCTCGATGTCCCACCTCCCCGACCCCGTGCGCGAAAAGGCGATCGAAATCGCGAACGCCCTCCTCGAGGACGGCATGGAGGAGGGTAAGGCGATCCGGATCGCGATCGCGAAGGCGAAGGAGTGGGCGGAGAGGCACTTGCCGTGACGCGCACGATCTCGATCAACCGCGCGCCGGTGCTGACGCTGTGGGCGGCGGTGGTGGCCGAGCGCCTCGGGTTCGACTGGGAGGAGGCGCTGACGCTCGGGCGCGCGGTGGCGGGGCTGAACGCGTATGCGAAGGGGGTGCGGCTGGGGCTTTTCACGCCGGCGCCGGAGGAGGTGCGCGAGAAGCGCAAGGCGCTGCGGCCGAAGGAGACGATCACGGTGGATCTGCTGCACCGCGCGGTGCCGGCGGTGCACACGAAAAACGGCTTGCGGGCGCTGGCGAAGCAGAAGGCGGTCGATCCGGAGTCGGTGGAGCGGTATCTCTTTACGAAGTTCGGCGAGGGGTTTGACGAGGCTCTCGGCGCGATGCAGGCGCTGGCGAAGTCGCGCACGCCGGCGAAGCTCGCGCTCGAGGCGTATCGCCTCTACGAGCAGTTCCGGCCCTCGGTCCCGGAGGGCGCGCGCGGCTGGGGTGCGAAGGGGACGCTCGACCTGGAGGCGATCAGGACGCTCGCCAAGCGGGCCTGAGCACCGCGGCTTGCGCTATTCGCGATTCGCGAATAGCATAATCCGATGGTTCTCAAGCCACAGGACGTCGTCGTTCTCCTCAAGCTGGTCGCTCTGGAAGACCAGCCGTGGACCTTCCAGCGCCTGGCGGTGGAGCTTTCGATCAGCCAATCGGAGGTCCACGCCGCCGTGCGCCGCGCGGTCGCCGCGGGTCTCATGACCGAGGCGAGCTCGGCCACGGGCCGACCGGTGCGGGCAGCGCTGCTCGAGTTTCTGGTTCACGGCGTCAAGTACGCCTATCCCCCGAAGCGCGGCGAGCTCACGCGCGGCGTGCCGACCGGTTACGCGGCCCCGCCGCTCGACAAGGTGATTACCGGCTCGAGCGATCCGCCGCCCGTGTGGCCCTATGCCGAGGGAAAGGTGCGCGGCTACGCGTTCGCGCCCCTGTACCGAACGGTGCCCGAGGCGGCGCTGCGCGACGCGGCGCTCTACGAGCTGCTCGCGCTCGTGGACGCGCTGCGTGACGGGCGCGCGCGCGAACGCACGCTCGCGCGCCAGGCGCTCGAGAAACGGTTGCGCGCGGCGACTGGCTGAGATGGCCGATCCGAACGTCGAGCTCCTTGCGCAGGTCGCGGCGGCGCTCGGCGAGCTGCGCGAGCGCGTTACGTTCGTCGGCGGATGCGCCACCTCGCTGCTGATCACCGATCCCGCCTCGGCGCCGGTGCGCGCGACGCAGGACGTCGACGCGGTCGTGGCGGTCATCTCGATTGCGGAGTACCGGCGGCTGGGTGAGGCATTGCGCGCGAAAGGGTTCAGGCAGTCGCTCGAGGAAGCCGAGCCGCCTTACCGCTGGACGTTAGCCGGTCTCAAGCTCGACCTGATGCCGAGCGATCCCGGGGTCCTCGGCTTCTCGAACCGCTGGTACGGCGCCGTGCTGGAGAACGCGGTCGCTGCCGAGGTCGGCGACGGGATCACGGTGCGCGTGGCGGATGCGCCAAGCTTCGTCGCCACCAAGCTCGAGGCATTTCTCGATCGCGGCCGGGGCGACTATCTCTCGAGCCACGATCTCGAAGATGTTCTGTCGGTGGTGGACGGACGAGCCGAGCTCGCCGCGGAGCTCGCGACGGCGCCGCCGGAGCTTCGCTCGTTCGTCGCCGAAACCTTCGCGCGCCTCCTGGCGGACGAGGGCTTCCACAACGCTTTGCCCGGCCTCATCCTCGAAGGCAGCCCAGCCGGGCGGGCAACGGTCGTGTTGCAGCGCTTGGAGGCGATAAGCAAGCTCGCCAAGGCCTAGTTTCGCCCAGCAACCCGCGCGCGCCGGCGAACGGGCGTAGATTTGCTCCCGAGCACACAGGAGACCCCCATGCCCAAAACCGTCCTCATCACTGGCGCCGGAAGCGGCTTCGGCCGCGGCGCCGCCGTCGAGCTCGCGAAGCGCGGGCACAAGGTGATCGCCACCGTCGAGTCCGAGCAGCAGGCGAAGGAGCTCGCCGCCGCGCACCCGGAGCTGACGGTCGAGAAGCTCGACATCACGAATCCGCAGGAGGTGGCGAAGGTCGATCAGTGGAGCTTCGACGTGTTCGTCGCCAACGCGGGCCGCGGCCAGACGGGCCCCTTGAGCCTCGTTCCCATGGAGCGGCTGCGCGCGGTGTTCGAGGTGAACGTGTTCGGCACGTTCGCGATCACGCAGCGCGTGGCGCAGAAGATGCGCAAGAAGCGTTCGGGCCGCATCCTGATCGTGTCCTCGATCGGCGGGGTGCGCGCGGGCGTCGGCTCGGGGCCCTACACGATGACCAAGCACGCGCTGCAGGCCTTCGGCACGGCGCTGCGCGCGGAGCTCGTGCCCTTCGGCGTGGACGTGGCGCTCATCAACCCGGGCCCTTACGCCACCGGTTTCAACGACCGCATGGCGAACGACCCGGGTCCCTGGTTCGACCGCAAGACCGCCGCCCCCGAGGACGTGGCGATCATGGACACGCTGGTGCAGCGCATCACGGTCGGCCAGTTCGACCCGGCCGAGGTGGTGAAGTGCTACGTGGAGCTGGTCGAGGCCGACAAGACCGAGCTCGTGAATTTCATCCCCCCGGACATCCTCGAGCGCTTTCTCAAGCCGAAGACTCCCTGACAGGCGGCGCGAACGGTCGTAGGCTTACGCGCATGCCCGCCCCCAACGACCGCCCCTGGCAGCGCGACTACGCGATCAAGCAGACGCTGGTGATCGCGGAGACGCCGGAGCTGCGCATCATCGACCAGACGCTCGCGCCGGGGGAACGCGTGCCCTGGCACCTGCACCCGGACAACGACGACCTGTTCATCTGCCTGCGCGGGACCTTCGAGATCCGCGAGATCAACCCCGAGCGCACGACGGTGCTCAAGCCCCTCGAGCGGCACACGGTCCCCAAGCGCGAGCCGCACATGGTGGTGAACGTCTCGGGCGAGGACTGCCAGCTGCTGACGGTGCAGGGGCCGGGGAAGTACGATTTCAGGCGGCTGAAGAAGCTGGATCGCTGATTATCGGCGAGGTCCTGCTCCGGATCCGCGCCGCGCCCTGACTTCCCCGCAACACTACTTCTTCGTCGGCTGGCGCAACGCCGCGATCCCGATCGCGACGAGCGCAGCGAACGCCGCGACGCTGACCAGGGCGAGCAGGACCCAGGGCGGGCTGTGCCGCAGTCTGAAGAGCGCGAACCAGGCGAGGAAGACCAGCCCGACCACCACCTGGAACGCGGTGGGCTTCAGCTTGCGGACTCGGCGTGGTTTGCGCATCGGCGTTGGGTTCCCCTGGCCTTTCGCCGCCGATCATAGGCCCGATCCGCGCGCGGGGAAACGCGGCGAGCGGGCTACCGGTAGCTGCGGAACTGCCCCACCACCACGCCGAAGATCTCCAGGTCGCCCCTGGGCCGGATCACCGGGTAGGCCTTGTTCTCGGGGCGCAGCACGATGCGGCCCTTGTCGCGCGCGAGGCGCTTCAAGGTGAATTCGTTCTCCACGATGGCGACCACGATGTCGCCGACGTCCGCCGTCGCGCGCTTCTCGACCACCACGGTGTCGCCGTCGAGGATGCCGGCGTCGATCATCGAGTCGCCCTTGACCTTGACCAGGATGGTGCGCGAGGGGTTGGCGACCAGGTGCTCGTCGATGGTGAGCGCCTCGGGCGCGGCGTCGGCGGCGGGGCTCGGCAGGCCGGCGCGCACGCTCTCGGCGAGCGCGCGCTCGAAGAAGCGCCTGCCAGGCTTGAGCCGCCGGTCGGGCGTGCTCTCGAGGAATCCCTCGGTCTTCAGGCGCAGCACCATCTCGGCCACCGAGGCCTTGGAATTCAAGCCCACCAGCGCGCCGATGCGCGCATAGGAGGGCAGCACGCGGTGCTTCGCGTAGTAGTCCTGCAGCCGCCCCAGATATTGACCGTCGTCCGCCATGCGCCTACGATACCGAACGATCGTTCGGGGGTCAATGGGGCGAGGCCTACGTGGCGACGAGCAAACCTGACTTCTGCAAGCACTGTCCCGTTGGAGGAATGTTTTCCGACGAGGACCAGACGTGCTCCGTCGCCGATCCCGCCGACGAGTTGCCGCTTACGTGCGTTGGTGAGTGGGCGGAGGACAAGCATAGCCGGGTCAGAAAGTACGTGGACATCAGCAACAAGGTTCGTCGCAAGTTCCTAAGCGGGAAGGGCGGAGCGACATACATTGACCTCTACTGCGGTCCGGGTCGGTCTCGAATCCGTGGAACGACGCGAATCGTGGACGGCGGGGCGCTGGTTGCGGCCACAAAGGCCCTCGAGACGAACACCGCGTTTACCGAGGTCCACGTTGCGGATGTCAACCGCGGCTTTCTCGGTGCATGCAAGTCCAGGCTGACTCGAGCGGGTTTGAATGTCAGCGCATACGAAGGTACCGCGGAGGGGACGGTCGCGCGGATCGCGAGTGTCCTGAGCCCGAAGGCGTTGCATTTCGCGTTCCTCGATCCGTACGACCTGAAAAGCCTGCCTTTCTCGGTGATCGAACGTCTCGCCGAGCTCGAGCGCATGGACATCCTGATCCACGTGAGCGAGCAGGATCTTCAGCGTAACCTCCGGCGGTATATCGAAAGCGAACGATCGCCGCTCGACTCGTTCGCGCCCGGCTGGCGCTCGGTGGTGCCTGAGCTGGGCAAGGACGCCACTATTCGCGCGAAAGTGTTCGAGTATTGGCTGCAACGCATCCGCTCGCTTAATATGCAGCCGGCGCAAGGAGTCGAGGAAGTTACGGGAACCAGGAATCAGCACCTCTACTGGCTGGTGTTTGTTGCGCGCCACGAGCTCGCCTTGAAGTTCTGGGAAGAAATTCGGCACGTGGACAGGCAAAAGGGGTTTGGTTTCTAGTCGGGGCGGTCATGTCTACGATGAGCAAGATCGAATGGACCGAGATGACGTGGAACCCCACCGTGGGATGCACGAAGATCTCACCGGGCTGCAAGCATTGCTACGCCGAAACGATGGCGCGGCGCCTGCACGCGATGGGCGCCCGCGGCTACGAGAACGGATTCAAGCTCACGCTCATGCCGGAGCGCCTGAGTGAGCCGCTGGAGCGCCGCAAGCCCACGGTCTATTTCGTGAACTCGATGTCGGATCTGTTTCACGAGAAGGTTCCGTTCGAGTACGTCCGGCGCATTTTCGGCGTGATGGCGCGTGCCCCGCAGCACACTTTCCAGGTCCTCACGAAGCGCGCCGCACGCATGGCGGAGTTCTGCACGAGCCTGACGGTGCCGGAGAACGTCTGGCTCGGCGTATCGGTGGAGAACCGCAAGTACGGTCTGCCAAGGATTGCGCTGCTACGCAGCATCGACGCGCCAGTGCGGTTCCTGTCCATCGAGCCGCTCTTGGAGGATCTCGGGTGCTTCGACCTGGGCAGGATCCAATGGGTCATCGTCGGCGGGGAGTCCGGTCGGAAGGCGCGGCCGATGAAACCTGCATGGGTGGACGGCATCAAGCGGCAATGCGACGCGGCCGGCGTCGCGTTCTTCTTCAAGCAGTGGGGCGCGTGGGGCGCGGACGGCGAAAAGCGCTCCAAGGCCGCCAACGGTCGCGAGTACCGCGGGCAGGTGTGGGACGCGATGCCGCAGCCGGCGTAATTGTCCAGATAAGCGGCACGCGGCGCGCACCCTCGATGCACCTCTACGTCGACGCCGACGCCTGCCCGCTCGCCATCAAGGAGATCCTGTACCGCGCCGCGGAGCGCGCGCAGCTGCCGATGACGCTGGTGGCGAACAAGGCGCTGCGCACCCCTGTCTCCAAATTCATCCGCACGCTGCAGGTGGCGCAGGGCTTCGACGTGGCGGACAACGAGATCGCGCGCCGGGTGGAGGCCGGGGACCTGGTGGTGACGGCCGACGTTCCGCTCGCCGCCGAGGTGATCGCGCGCGGCGCGCACGCGCT
This sequence comes from uncultured Pseudomonadota bacterium, assembly GCA_963817785.1. GTDB lineage: Bacteria > Pseudomonadota > Gammaproteobacteria > Burkholderiales > SG8-39 > JAKALD01. The sequence goes on from CAWFPL010000002.1 coordinate 878,910, forward strand.
CAATCCGCGCGGGGAGGTCTACTCGCCCGACACGATCCGCGAGCGGCTGGCAATGCGCGACCTGCTGGAGAAGCTGCGCGAGACCGGGGTGCGCACCGGGGGCCCGGCGCCGCTCGAGCAGGCCGACCGCAAGCGCTTCGCCGACGCGCTCGATCGCTTCCTCGCGCGGCGCCCGCGGGCCTGAGAGCCGCTACTCCAGCGGCTGCAGCTCCTCCAGCACCGTCGGCAGCAGCTCGCTCACCGTGGGGTGGATGCGCACCCGGCTTTGCACTTCGCCGATCGGGGTGCGCGCGTACACCGCGTCGAGGAGCGAGTGCACCGCCTCGTCGCAGCCGGTGCCGAACAGGGCGGCGCCAAGGATGCGCTTCGATCCCGCCTCGACGTGGATCTTGAGGAAGCCGCGCGTCTCGCCCTTCTCGACCGCACGCGAGACGCGGCTCATCGGGCGCTTGCCCACCAGCGCCCGGATGCCGGCCTTGCGGATCTCGGCCTCGCCCATGCCGACGCGCCCGAGCGGCGGGTCGGTGTACAGCGCGTACACCGGCACGCGGTCGGTCCACTTGCGGCTCGCGCCGTTGAGCAGGTTGTCGGCGACGATCTCGTAGTCGTTGTAGGCGGTGTGGGTGAAGGCGCCCTTGCCGTTGCAGTCGCCGAGCGCCCACACGCTCGGGTTGGAGGTGCGCAGGCCCTCGTCCACCTCGATGTAGCCGCGCGCATCGGTCCTGATGCCGGCGGCCTCGAGCCCGAGGTCCTCGGTGTTCGGCACCCGCCCGACGGCGAGCAGCAAGTGGGTGCCGCTCGCCTTCGGCGCGCCTTCCCTGCAGTCCAGGCCGGCGACGATGCGCTTGCCTTCGCGCGCGAGGCTCACGCAGGTCGCGCCGGTGTGCACGTCGATGCCCTCGGATTCGAGCACCGCCTTGACCGCCTGCGAGACGTCCTCGTCCTCGCGCGCGATCAGGCGCGGGGCCATCTCGATCACGCTGACCCGGCTGCCGAAGCGGCGGTACATCTGCGCGAACTCCAGCCCGATGTAGCTGCCGCCGACCACCAGCAGGTGCTCGGGCACGTAGTCGAGGTCCATCATCGACTGGTTGGTGAGCACCGGCACGCTATCGATCCCGGGCATGTCGGGGATCAGCGGGCGGCCGCCGACGTCGACGTAGATCCGGGGCGCGATCAGCTCTTCCTCGTTCACGCGCACGGTCACCGGGCCGGTGAAGCGCGCGTGGCCTTGGTACACGCTCGCCACGCCGCGCATCCATTTCTCCACGCCCTGCGAGGCGGCGCCAACGATCGAGTCCTTGCGCAGCTTGACGCCCGGCATGTCGATGCGCGGCGCGCCCGGGAGATGGACGCCGTACTCGGCGGCGCGCTGCGCGAGCCGCGCGCAATAGGCGCTCGCCACCAGCGCCTTGGTGGGCGTGCAGCCGTCGTTCACGCAGGTGCCGCCGAAGCGCGCGCGCTCGATCACCGCGACTTTCATGCCGGTGCCGGAGAGGCGCGCGGCGAGCGCCGGCCCGGCCTGGCCGGTGCCGATGACGATGGCGTCGTAGGAATGGGCGGGCATGGCGTCCTCGGTCAGTATCTGCCCTTGCGCGGGATGACGTTGCGCACGCCGCCGAGCGGGTCGGGGTGGTCGCCGGCGAAGCGCGGGATGACGTGGATGTGGGCGTGCCACACCGACTGGCCCGCCGCCTGGCCCTGGTTCACGCCGACGTTGCAGCCGTCCGGCCGGAAGCGCGCCTCGAGGATCGGATGGAGCTCGCGCACCAGGGCGAAGCATTGCGCGTACTCCTCGGGCTCGAGCTCCCACAGGCTCGCCACGTGGCGGCGCGGGAAGACGAGCGCGTGGCCGGGGGAGACGGGGAACTTGTCGAACACCGCGAGCGCGCGCTCGTTGCCGGCGATGATCTCGCGGTCAGGCTGACAGAAGATGCAAGCTGCGGCGGGTGCGCTCATGGCGGGCGATTATGCGCCGGGAGCTTCGCGTGTTGATCGCCTGCATCGAAGCGCGCGGCAAATCGTCGGCAACGCGTGCCGCGGCGCCGTTCTAGAATGACCGCATGATCCGCTTCGCTCGAGTGCTCGCGCTCGCCGTGCTCGCGGCGGGCGTGGCGTCGATCCGGGAGGCCCGCGCCATGTCCTTCTCGCTCACTTCCAGCGCTTTCGCCGAGGGCGCAGAGATTCCCTCGAAGTACACCTGCGACGGCCGCGACGTCTCGCCGCCGCTCGCCTGGTCGGGCGTGCCGGCGGGCGCGCAGAGCCTCGCGCTCGTCGTGGACGATCCGGATGCGCCCGATCCGGCGGCGCCGAAGATGACGTGGGTGCACTGGGTGCTGTACGACATTCCTCCGGCCACGACGGCGATCGCCGAGGGCGCCGAACCCCCGGGCGCGAAGGACGGGATGAACGACTGGAAGCGCACCGGCTACGGCGGGCCGTGCCCGCCGGTCGGCCGGCACCGCTACTTCTTCAAGCTGTATGCGCTCGATCGCGCGCTGCCCGACCTGCACCGGCCGACCAAGGCGCAGCTCGAGGCGGCGATGAAGGGCCACGTGCTCGCCGAGGCGCGCCTCATCGGGACTTACCAGAAGAAGCGCTGAGCTGTTCAAGCTCCGCGAGCAGCTTCTCCGGAATCGACACGCCCTCAACGAGCGCCTTCTCGCGCCGCGCGAGCAGGTCCTCGCCCGGCAGGCGCACCGGCTGCGCGGGATCGGCCGCGGGCGCCGAGCGCACGAGGTGCTGGAAGCGCGCCATGGCGGCGGCGAACGCCTCGCGCCCGATGAGGCGCGCGGGGTCGATCAGCACGAAGAAGTGCCCCAGCCCCTGCGGGTCGTCGGGGCGGTCGACCCACGAGGACACGTCGGTGAGAAAGCGCGCGCCGGAAAGCACGCCCGAGAAGAGGTCGACCGCCATCGACAGCCCCGAGCCCTTGTGCGCACCGAGGGGCAGCAGGAACCCGGCGAGCGCGGCGGCCGGGTCGGTGGTCGGGCGCCCGTTCGCGTCCGCCGCCCAGCCCTCGGGGATGCTCGCGCCGGCGGCGAGCGCGGCGCGGATCTTACCGCGCGCGGCGACGCTCAGCGCGATGTCGAGGATGAAGTGCCGGCCGTCGGGGCAGGGCGCGGCGATGCACAGCGGGTTGTTGCCCAGGCGCAGCGCCTTGCCGCCCCAGGGCGGCATGGTGGTCGAGGCGTTGGTGCCGGCGAGCATCGCGTAGCCCGCCTCGCAGGCTGCGCGCGCATACGGCGCGATGGCGCCGAAGTGGTTGCTGTGCCGGCAGCCGACCCAGGCGATTCCCGTTGCCGCCGCCATTTCGATCGCCGCCTCGAGCGCGCGCGTGCCGGCCACGGGGCCGAGCGCGTTGGCGCCGTCGAGCAGCGCGAGCGAGGGCGCGCGCCGCTCGAGGCGCGGCACGGCCCGCGCGTCGATGCCGCCCGAGCGCAGACGGCGCGCGTAGTCGGGCACGCGGACCGCGCCGTGGGTGGCGATGCCCATCAGCTCGGCTTCGACCAGGACGCGCGCCGTGGCGGCGGCGTCCGCGTGGCGCGCGCCGGCGGCGACGAGTGCCGCGGCGCACAAGCTGTGCAGGGCTTCGGCCTGGACGGTGGGATTCATGGTGGCCATGTGAGCGAGCGCGCGGATGGGGTCGGGCGCCATTTTAGGGATAATGCGGTCGGAACCCGAATCCCCACGAAAGGAGTCCCCATGGCCAAGGCCTACTGGATCGCTTGTTACCGCTCGATCAAAAACCCCGAGGCGCTGGCCGCCTACGCGAAGCTCGCCGCGCCGGCCATCCAGGCCGGCGGCGGGCGCTTCCTCGTGCGCGGCATGCCGGCGAAGGTGTACGAGGCGGGCCTCGAGCAGCGCACGGTGGTGATCGAGTTCGACAGCGTGCCGCAGGCGATGGCCGCGCACGACAGCGCCGGCTACCAGGAGGCGCTGCGGGCCCTGGGCAGCGCGGCCGAGCGCGACATGCGCATCGTGGAAGGCGCCGCGTGAGCGCAGCCGGCAAGCCGGCGGGCCTGCCGCCCCCGGCGCCGCGCCAGCACCTGCATACCCGCACCATCGCCTGCGAGGGCTACGAGCGCGAGGACGGCCTGTTCGACATCGAGGCGCGTATCGTCGACACCAAGACCTACGCGGTCGACGAGCCCTACCGCGGCCACCGCGAAGCGGGGATGCACGTGCACGACATGCAGCTGCGCCTCACGCTCGACCGCGAGATGGTGGTGCGCGACATCGAGGTGGCCACCAACGACGCGCCCTACGACCCCTGCTTCACCGTGGCGCAGGCGTACAAGGGGCTGATCGGCGCCAGGGTCGGCGGCGGCTGGCGGCGCGCGGTGAACGAGGCGGTGGGCGGCACCAAGGGCTGCACGCACCTGCGCGAGCTGCTCATGCCGGCGGCGACGGTGGCGTTCCAGACGATCGGCGGCTGGCCGCGGGCGGGCAAGGCGGCGACCGCAACCCGGCCCGACACCGACAAGAGGAAGCCCTACTTCATCGACGGCTGCAAGGCCTGGGCCGCCGACGGCCCGGTGGTCGAGCGGATGTTCCCGCTGCACTTCAGAAAGAAGGTGGGCTGAGGGGGTGCGGGGGTCAAGCGGTTCTCCCCCCGCGGCTGAGGGGGTGCGGGGGTGGGGCGATTCTCGCTCCCGCGTCTCGAGGCCGGGTTTACGCGCACGGCGCGCGGGGCTTACAGTATCCGCCGCGGCAGCGATCCGACGAGGGAGGGAACGATGACCACCGTAGCCCAGATCCTGAAGTCCAAGCCCGGGCAGGCCGTCTACACCACGACGCCGGCGACCAGCGTGTACGACGCGGTCAAGCTGATGGCCGACAAGAACGTCGGCGCGCTGGTGGTGATGGAAGACGGCAGCATCACCGGCATGTTCACCGAGCGCGACTACGCGCGCAAGATCGTCCTGCTGGCGCGCTCGTCGAAAGACACGCCGGTGCGCGACATCATGAGCGCGCCGGTGCTCTACGTGAGCCCGAAGCAGACCAACGAAGAGTGCATGGCGCTGATGACCGAGAACCGGCTGCGCCACCTGCCGGTGATGGAAGGCGGGCGGCTGGTCGGCCTGGTGTCGATCGGCGACCTGGTGAAGGACATCATCTCCGAGCAGAAATTCATCATCCGCCAGCTCGAGCACTACATCGCCGGCGACCTCGCCTGAGGGCGCGGCGGGCCGGCCGCGCTTACCGGCGTAGCATGTCGGCGTATTACGATGAACGGATCGACCGCTGGCATGGAAACCGTGACCGTATCGCCCAAGTTCCAGGTGGTCATCCCGCAGAGCGTGCGCGAGGCGCTCAAGATCCGCCCCGGGCAGAAGATCCAGGTGCTGGTCTATGACAACCGCATCGAGTACATCCCGGTCAAGCCGATGAAGCGCATGCGCGGGTTCCTGAGGGGCATCGACACCGAGATCGAGCGCGACGCCGACCGGGCATGAACGTCGTCGATTCGTCGGCCTGGCTGGAGTACTTCGCCGACGGTCCGAACGCCGCGTTCTTCGCCTCCGCGATCGAGGCGGTCGGGGCGCTGATGCCGGGCCGCCGGGCGCGGACACTGTAGGCAAAAGGAGAACTGCGCATGAAAGCGATCGCGATCGAGGCGTTCGGCGGCAGCGACCAGCTGCGCCTGATGGACCTGCCGATGCCGCAGCCCGCGGCGGGCGAGATCCGCATCCGGGTGAAGGCCGCGGCGGTGAACCCGGTGGACTGGAAGGTCTGCGAGGGCAAGCTGCAGGGCCGCATCCCGCACGAGTTTCCGCTCATCCCGGGCTGGGACGCCGCGGGGGTAGTGGACGCCTGCGGTCCGGGCGCGGCGAAATTCAAGCCCGGCGACGAGGTGTACGCCTACTGCAGGAAGCCGCTCCTCAAGCACGGCACCTACGCCGAGTACCTGTGCATCGCCGAGAGCGCGGCGGCGAGGAAGCCCGCGCGTCTTTCGTTCGAAGAGGCGGCCGCGGTGCCGCTCGCGGGGCTGACCGCGTACCAGTGCCTGGTCGATGCCGCGGGCCTGAAGAGCCGGCAGAGCGCGCTGATCCACGCCGCGGCGGGCGGGGTGGGCGGCTTCGGGGTGCAGATCGCGAAGAACCTCGGCGCGCGCGTGCTCGGCACCGCGGGCACTGCCAACCAGGCGTACATCAGGACCCTCGGCGTGGACGAGCCGATCGATTACACGAAGCAGGACTTCGTCGCCGCCGCGAAACGCCTGCACCCCGAGGGCGTGGACGTCGCCTTCGACACCGTGGGCGGCGCGGTGCAGGCAAAGAGCGCCGATGCGCTGAAGAAGGGCGGCGTGCTGGTCTCGATCCTCGCCTACGCCGACGAGGCGGCGCTCAAGGCGAAGGGCATCCAGACGAAATACGTCTTCGTCGCGCCGAACGCGGCCCAGCTCGAGGTGCTCGCGAAGTGGGCCGACGAAGGCAGGCTGCGCGTGCCGCTCGCCGCGGTGCTGCCGCTCGCCGAAGCCGCGAAGGCGCACGACCTGAGCCGCGGCGGCCACACGCGCGGCAAGATCGTTCTGCGGGTGGGGTGAGGCGGTACCTCAGGCGTGCTTGATGTAGACCGAGTGCTCGGTCGTGTAGAAATTCACCGCGGACGGTCCGACCGAGTAGGCGCCGACCCCCGAGCTCTTTACCCCGCCGAAGGGCATATGATTGTCGGGGATGGTGCCGTGGTTGACGTGGAGCATGCCGTTCTCGCTCTCGTCCACGAATCGCTGCACGATCGAGTTGTCGCTCGAGAACAGCGCCGAGGTCAGGCCGTATTCGACGCCGTTCAGGATGGCGAATGCCTCGTCCAGCTCGTCGTAGGCGAGCACCGAGATCACCGGCCCGAAGATTTCCTCGCGGGCGACGCTCATCGAGGGTGTCACCTCCGACAGGACGGTGGGCGCGTAGAAGTAGCCGCCTTCGAGCCCGGGCATTTGAACGGCGCGGCCTCCGGTCAGCACCCTGGCGCCTTCCTTCGCGCCGGCCTCGACCATCGCGGCGACGCGCGCCAGCTGGCGCGCATTGGTGAGCGGCCCCATCGTGGTGCCGGGCTGCAAGCCGTCGCCGAGCACCGCGCTTTCGGCGCGCCGGACCAATCCCTCGGTCACGGCCTGGAGCAGGGGCCGCCGTACGATGACGCGGCTGATCGCGGTGCAGCGCTGTCCGGCGCACATGCACGCGGCGGTCGTGATCTGGTCGAGGCAGGCGTCGAGGTCCTTTGCGTCGTGCACGACCGCCGCATTCTTGCCGCCCAGCTCCAGCGAAATTTCGGCGAGGTTCTCGGCGGCGAGCGCGTAGATGCGCTTGCCGGTGGCGACCGAGCCGGTGAACGTGACTCCCGCGACGCCCGCCGCGCCGGCGAGCGCGGCGCCGGTCCCGGCGCCGCCGTTCGCGATCTGCAGCAGGCCTTCCGGGAACACCCCGCGCGCGGCCTCCGCGATCAGGCAGGCAGTTGCCGGGGTGTATTCGGAGGGCTTGAGGATGATCGCGTTGCCGAATGCGATCGCCGGCGAAATCTTGCGCATCGGCGTGAGGATCGGGAAGTTCCACGGCGTGAGCGCGGCGATGACCCCGCGCGGCCGGCGAACGACCATGTTGCGGATTCCCGGGCGTGCCGAAGGCATCACTGCGCCGTGTCCGCGCGCCGCCTCGCCGGCCATGAAGCGCGCCTCGGCGCAGGACTTCGTCACTTCGGCGCGCGCTTCGGCGAGAGGCTTGCCCTGCTCGAGCGTGATCGAGCGCGCGAGGTCTTCGACGCGCTCCTCGAGCGCGGCCACGAAGCGCCCGAAGATTGCGCCGCGCTCGACCGAAGGTACTGCGCGCCAGGCGCGCTGGGCCCGGCGGCCGGCCTCCACCATCTGCGCGACCTGCCCGCGCGAGGCGCTCGAATAGCGCCCGACCGTCTCCGCCGGGCGAGCAGGGTTGAGAGTCTCGAAGCTGCTCCCTTCGCCGGCGGTCCAGCGCTCGCCTATCAAATTGCCGTATTCGTACACCGGAGCTCCCTTCAGATCGTGTGCCGCACGAGACCGGCGCCCTTTTCCCCGATCATGAGCGACGCGGCGTTGGAGTTGGCCGAGGTCACCTTCGGCATCACCGACGCGTCCACGACGCGCAGCCGCTCGACGCCGCGCACGCGCAGCTCCGGATCGACCACCGAGCGCTCGTCGCTGCCCATGCGGCAGGTCCCCACGCAATGGAAGACGGTGCCGCCGTGGCGCTGCGCGAAGGCGAGCAGGTCGCGGTCCGTGTTCGCGTCCGTTCCCGGCAGCACTTCGGCGTCCCACAGCTCGCGGAACGCGGGCTGGCGATAGATCTCGCGCAGCATCCTCACGCCGGCGACGATCGCCTTGCGGTCGGCCTCGGCGGCGAGATAGTTCGTCTCGATGCGCGGGGCGGCGGCCGGGTCGTTGCTGCGGATCTGCACGCGGCCGCGCGCTTGCGGGTGGCATTGCCAGACCGCGGCGGTGAAGCCCGAATAGTCGTGCAGCGGGTCGCCCGGCTTGTCCACCGAGAGGGGCATCACGTTCAGCTGGACGTCGGGCCGCCCGCCGCGCGCGTGCTCGGTGCACGCCGCCCCGCCCACCTGGCCGGCGCCCACCGTGAGCGGGCCGGCATTGCGCAGCAGCCAAGCCATGCCCATGGCGGCGAGCTTCACGGGATTGCGCACGTCGTCGTTCAGGGAGATCCGCTTCTTGAGCCGTACGATCGTACGCGCCTGGTAATGGTCCTGCAGGTTCTCCCCGACCTCCGGCGCGTCCGCCACGACGCGGATGCCGTGCGCTTCGAGCAGCTTCGCCGGCCCGATCCCGGAGAGCTGCAGGATCTGCGGCGACTGCAGCGCGCCCCCGCACAGAATGACTTCGCGCGTGGCCCGAGCCGTGTGCAGCGCGCCGTCCTGCCGCCATTCGACGCCGGTCGCCGCCGAGCCCTCGAACAGCACGCGCGTGACCTGCGCGCGTGTGCGCAGCGCCAGGTTGGCGCGCCGCAGCGCGGGCCGCAGGAAGGCGGTCGCGGCGCTCGAGCGCCAGCCGTTTCTGATGGTGAGCTGGTAGGCGCCCACGCCGTAGGTGCTGGCCGCATTGAAGTCGCGGTTGCGCGGCAGCCCGAGCTGCTCGCCGGCGTCGACCCACGCCCAGCAGTACGGATGGTCGTTCTTGAGGTCCGAAACCCCGAGCTCCCCGCTCGCGCCGCGGTACTCGCTCGCGCCGGCCTCGTAGCGCTCGAGGCGCTTGAAGTGCGGGAGGACGTCGGCGTAGCGCCAGCCGGTCGCGCCGAGGCTCGCCCAGTCGTCGAAGTCCTCGTGCTGGCCGCGGATGAAGATGAGCCCGTTGATGGAGGACGAGCCCCCGACGACGCGGCCCCGCGGCCACACGATGTTGCGGCCCGCCGTGCCTTCGCAGGGCTCGGTGTCGAACAGGCGCGCGTAGCGCCGGTCGTAGATGGTCTTGAAATAACCGACGGGAAGGTGGATCCAGAAGCCGCGGTCCGGCCCGCCCGCCTCGAGCAGCAGGACGCGGACGTCCGCGGAGGCGGAGAGCCGGTTGGCGAGCACGCAGCCCGCCGAACCGGCGCCGACGATGACGTAGTCGTAGGTCTGCTCGCGCACGCTCCCGCTCCGCCGCGCCGGCTCAGGCCTTCACGGTCTTGAGGTAGATCGACGGATCGAAGTAGGTCGCGGCGGGCACGGGATGCTCGATGCCGCCGGTCCGGGCGAAGAAGTCGGTGACCTGCTGCAGCCACTTCACCACCGTGCCGTCCAGGTACATCTTGCGCCACGCCTCGGCGGTGAACGCCTTCTCGTCGCCGTACATTTCCTTGAGGTCCTTGAGGGGCACCTGCTGGTAGTTGTTCTTCTGCAGGATCTCGAGCGCGGCCTCGGGCTTGGTCACGAGGAAATCGTTCGCGACCGCCCAGGCGCGGATCACGTTGGCGAGCACGTCCTTGTGCTTGGCGTAGAAGTCGTTGCGCGCGGCCCAGCCGTCGACGATCGCCGCCTTCGGGTAGTAGGCCGAGGCGTCGACCAGCTTCTTCGCGCCGGGCACCTTCTCGCGCACCGGGATGTTGAACGGCACCCAGAGCGCGACGGCGGGGACCGCTCCGGAGATGAACGCGGTCACCGCATCCGGCATGCGCTGATTGACAATCTGGACCTCCTTCGGGTCGATGCCGTTGGCGCGCAGCGCGGTGTCGAGGAACACGTGCGCCGTGGTGCCGGTCGTCGTGGCGATCTTCTTGCCCTTCAGATCGGCGAAGCTGTGGATGCCCTGGTCCGCGCGCACCCACAGCTGGGCGGTGGCGAACTCGATGTCGTTGATCAGGAACACCTTGCCCTGGCCGCGGGCCGGGAAATTGGAGATCACCGCCCCGGTCGAAAGGATGTCGATGCTGCCGCCGACCATCGCCTGGAACATGGCCAGCCCGGTATCGAACTGGGTCAGCTCGAGGTCGAGCCCGTGCTTGGCGAAGCTCCCCATGTGCTCGCCGAGCCAGATCTGCCCGTCCACCGCCACCGTGTGCAGGTAGCCGACCTTAATCTTGGTGCGCGCGCGCACGATGGCGGGGGCGCCGAGCGCGCCGGCCGCGAGCGCCGCCGCGCCGGAATGTTTGAGGAATTGCCTGCGGTTGATGCTCATGGTCTCCTCCTTCGGGGTTGGTCAGTCGGTGATTCGCTGCGTCTGCCGTGCTTGCGCGGCGTACTCCTTCATGACGAGCTCGCGGATATGCGAGCGAAGCTCGCCGAACTCCGGTCTTTCGTGCAGCGATTCCTCGCGCGGATAGCCGAACGGAACGTGGATGATTTCCCTGATCCGCGTCGGGCGCGCAGTCATGACGATGATCTTCGAGGAGAGGTAAACCGCCTCCTCGACCGAGTGCGTGATGAGCATCACCGTCTTGTCTTCGGCCTGCAGAACCTCCAACAGCAGGTCCTGCATCGCGCTGCGCGTCTGCGCGTCCAGCGCGCCGAAGGGCTCGTCCATGAGCAGGAACTCGGGGCGAACCGCGTAGGCCCGCGCCAGCGCCAGGCGCTGGCGCATGCCGCCCGAGAGCATGCGTGGCCAGGCATCGGCGAAATCGGCCAGACCCATCAGCTCCATGTAGCGCCGGCACACCTGCTCGTGCTCCGAGGGCGGGACTCCGCTGGCGCCGAGCTTGAGACCGAACTCGATGTTCTGGCGCACCGTCAGCCAGGGGAAAACGCCGTACTCCTGGAAGATCACGCCGCGGTCGGGCCCGGGCCTGCCGATCGGCTTGCCGTCGAGCAGCACTCTGCCCGCGCTCGGCCGCATGAACCCGGCCACCATGTTCAGCATCGTGGTCTTGCCGCAACCCGACGGGCCGATGACGGAAACGAATTCGCGGTCCAGGATCTCGTACGACACGTCGTCGACGACGCGCAGCGGGCCGGTTTTCGAGGGGAATTCGACCGACACTCCCTCGAAACGGATGCGCGCCCACGGCTGGCCCGGCGACGCGCTCACGCGATCCGCTCCTGCCAGTCGAGCAGCCGGCGCGCCATCGCACGCAGCAGCAGATCCATCGCCAGCGCGATGAATCCGATGCAGATGATTCCGACGTAGATGATGTCCAGCTGGAAGAACGAGGAGGCGTTCTGGATCAGCGCGCCCAGGCCCTGCTGCGCCGCGATGAGCTCGGAGGCGACCAGGGTCGCCCACGCCACCCCGAGCGACACGCGCAGCGCGGTGAGCATGTGCGGCACCGTCAGGGGCACGATCACCTTGCGGAAAATCTGGCCGTCGGTCGCGCCGAGCGTGCGCGCCACGCGCACGTAGATCGGGTTGATCTGCGCGATGCCCTCGTACATCACGATGACGCCCGAGAAGAACGACGCGTAGAACAGGATGACGATCTTGGCGAGCTCGCCGACGCCGAAATACACGATCACCAGCGGGATCAGCGCGATCGGCGGCAGGGCGCGGAAGAAATTGATGAGCGGATCCACGAACCGGCGCACGTTGCGGTACCAGCCGAGCACGAACCCTACCGGCACCGCGAACACGATGCCGAGCAGCACGCCCAGGAACACGCGCTGCGTGGACATCCACATGTCGCGCGGCAGGCGCGCGTGGAACAGCAGCTCCCAGAAGCGCACGGCCACCTGGCCGGGCGTCGGCACGAGCGCGGGATTGACGAGGCCCGAGTAGGCGATCACGTACCATACGAGGATCACCAGCGCCCACGGGGCGAGGATCAAGGCGATGCGACGCATGAGACCCATTTCTCGGCAGCCACTCCCGGCGGCGGGCACGCGGCTGGGAGGGCCGTTGCCGCCTGCGACGCGCAAAGGTACTATAGTTAGAACCTTTAGCACAATACGGGGATGAGCGGCCTCCATCCGCTGTTTCGCAACAGCCCCATTCCGCGTTACGTCCAGCTGGCGGATCTGTTGCGCCAGCGCATCGCGCGCGGCCAGTGGCTGGCCGGGGACCAGCTGCCGACGCTGGAGGCGCTGGTGCGCGAGTTCGACGTCGCCCGCGTGACGGTGCGTCAGGCGGTGGAGCTGCTCGCGCGCGAGGGGCTGGTGCTGGCCCAGCAGGGGCGCGGCACCTTCGTCACCGCAACGCCGGCGCGCGATCGCTGGCTGCGGCTCGAAACGAGCCTCAAGGCGCTCGCGGACGTCTACCGCGACGACAAGCCGAAGCTCACGCTGATCGAGGAGGCCGCGGCGGCGCCCAGGCTCGACCCCAAGGACGGCAAGCCGGCGCCGCGCTATCGCTTCATGCGCCGGGTCCACTCGCGCAACGGCGAGCCCTACTGCGTCATCTCGATCTATCTCGACGAACGCGTGTTCCGCATGGCGCCCAAGCGCTTCCGAAGGGAGACCGTCATCCCGGTTCTGCTCGAGCTGCGCAAGGTGAAAATCGCCCATGCGCACCAGACCCTCGCCATCGGCGGCGCCGACGTAGAGGTCGCCGGGCACCTGGGAATACCGGTCAACGCGCCGGTCGCCGAGGTGCGGCGCGTGTGCACCGGCCCCGACGGCACGGTGATCTATCTCGGCGAGGTGACCTACCGCGGCGACTACATCCACTTCGAGATGGACCTCAAGCCGTGAGCGGGGCCGCGCGCGTACGCGCCCTGCGGGCGCTGGTGTACCGCTGCCCGCTGGAGACGCCGGTGGTCACGTCCTTCGGCACGATGCGCTACCGCCCGATGGTGCTGGTCCGCGCCGAAGGCGACGACGGCACGGTCGGCTGGGGTGAAGCCTGGTGCAACTTTCCGGCGGTCGGCGCGGAGCACCGCGCGCGGCTGATCGGCTCGGTCCTTGCCCCGCTGGTCGTGCAGCGTGCGTTCGAGGGCCCCGCGGAAGCGTTCGCGTGGATGACGGCGAAGACCGCGGTGCTCGCAATTCAGTGCGCGGAGCCCGGGCCGTTCGCGCAGGCGATCGCCGGCGTGGACATCGCGCTGTGGGACCTGGCCGCGCGGCGCGCCGGCCAGCCGCTGTGGCGGTTGCTGGGCGGCGCCGGCCCGGCGATCCGGGTCTACGCCAGCGGCCTCAATCCGGAGGGCCCCGAAATCCTGGCCGCCGCCCGGCAGCGGGAGGGCTTCCGGGCGTTCAAGCTCAAGGTGGGCTTCGGCGCCGCGCGCGACCTCGCGAATCTCGCCGCCCTGCGTGAGACGCTGGGCGGTGATGCGGAGCTCATGGTCGACGCCAACCAGGCCTGGGATCTCGCGCAGGCCATCGAAGCGGCGCCCGGGCTGGAGCGCTACGACGTGCGCTGGCTGGAGGAGCCGCTGCGCGCCGACCGGCCGTGGAGCGAATGGCAGGCGCTGCACGCGCGCACCGCGGTGCCGCTCGCGGCGGGAGAGAACCTGGCGGGCGAAGCCGCCTTCGAGGCCGCGCTGCGCTCGGGCGCGCTCGGCGTCGTGCAGCCGGATGCCGCCAAATGGGGCGGCATCACGGGGTGCCTCGCCATCGCGCGGCGCATTCTCTCGAGCGGTGCCCGCTACTGTCCGCACTATCTCGGCGGCGGGGTCGGTCTGCTCGCCTCGGCGCATCTGCTCGCAGCCGCGGGCGGCGACGGCCTGCTCGAGATCGACGCCAATCCGAACCCGCTGCGCTCGCTGACCTGCGGCGCGCTCACGGCGATCCGCGACGGCGCGGCGAACCTTGGCACGGCGCCCGGTCTCGGGCCGGAGCCGGACCTCCAGGCCCTGCGCGAGTACGCGGTTGCGCTCTAGCGCCCAGCGGCGGCGTACCCGGCGGCGAATTCGCCTTCGGATTCGGGCAGCGGCTGCGCGGCCGGAACCCACGCCCGCGCGTGGCGGGCGGTGAGCGCGTTGAGCTCGGCGATCACGCGCCGGCCCTGAGCCCTCAGCGCACGCCGGCAGAGATCCAGGTCCGGATAGGCTTGGAGCGCTTCCCACCAGATGGCGCGGCCCGCGAGGTAGCCCGATGCGCCGGCCCGGTATGCGCACTGCAGGACCTGCGCGAACACATCGGGTGCCGCTCCGCCGGAGAGCATGGCCCACGGTCTGTTGAGCAGCGCGCCGATCGCGTCGAACCAGCGCTGCGCGGAATCGGGCGCGCCGCTGATCGCCGCGGCGGGCAGCGGGCTTTCGAGCTTGAACAGATCTACCGCGTAGCGCTCGGCCGCGAATTCGCGCACGCTCTCGAGGACCAGCTCCGGCCGCTTTGCGGGATCCTCGCGGTACTCGCTCCCGTCGCTCGCCCGGCGCGCGAACGGATAGACGAGGAGCTCGAGCACGAAGGCGATGTCGTGCTCGGCGCATGCCCGGCCGACGCTCTCGACGTAGGCCTGCTGATGGCGCTTCACCTCCGCCTCCGCGTCCGGTCGATACCAGGCGAGCAGCTTGACCGCGTCGGCCCCGAGCCGCTTGATCTTCGCGACGCTCCAGTCCCGGATCGAGCGCGAGCGCCTTCCGCCCGCCCCGTCCTCGAACACGTGATGCTCGAGGGTGACGATCAGTCCCGCGCGTGGCGAGAGCGCATCGACCGCCGCCGGATAGGCGAAATTCGGATCGACCAGCACTGCGCTTACCTCGCTCGCGAGCGTTTCGGCGAGAGCCCGCTTCACGGCCAGCATGTCCCCGCAGGCGACGCCGGCCGCGCCGATTCCGCGGCGCGCCGCGATGAGTTCGGCGATCGGCGGACGCTGGTCGATGGCCAGCATGCTGAAATGGCCGGACGCATCCGCCATGCGCCGCAGGCCCCAGACTTTCCCAGGTGTCATGCCGTCTCCGAGAGTAGCTTGGTGACTTCCGCGCGGGAGGGAACGCTGCGCGCTCCCTCCCGTGCGCATTTGAGCGCCGCAGCGGCCGACGCGAAGCGCAACGCGTCGCGCGGCGGCGCCCCCTCGGCGAGCGCGAGGGCGTAGGCGCCGTGGAACGCATCGCCCGCGCCCGTCGTGTCGCGCACCGGCACCGGGAACGCGGGCAGCGATTCGCTGCGCGCTGCGCCGCGCTGCAGCCAGTGAAGACCGTGCTCGCCGCAGGTCACTGCGGCGACCTCGGCGCCGAGCCCGAGCGCCGTGCGCAGGGCGCTATCGGTCCCGGCGCCGGGCGCGAACTCGGCCAGCGCCTGCTGCGAGAAGAGTGCATGACCGGCGAGCGCACACAGCGCCGTCAGGTGCGCGCGATCGGAGATGTCCGCATCGAGCACCGTGGGCACGCCGCGCGCGCGGCCGGCCGCGAGGGCGGCGCGCGCGCCCGGCATCCAGCGCACGTCGACCAGCACTGCGTCCGCGGCTTCGACCGCGGTGTCCAGCGTCGCATCGGGGGGCGTTTCGAGCGCGTCGCCCCGGAAATTGACGATGAGCCGCTCGCCGCGTGCGTCGACGATCACCGCGGACACGGAGGACGCTTTGCCCGGAATCCTGCGCATGGCGGAGACGTCCACGCCGGCGGCCTCGAGCTCCGCTCGCATGCGGCCGCCGGCCGCCTCGTCGCCTACAACGCCGCAAAACGCCGCTCGGCCTCCGAGCTTCGCCACCGCGACGGCCGCGTTCGCGGCCATGCCTCCGCCCGACTCTCGGAAGCGGGTCGCGCGCAGCTTCGTCCCCGCGGGGGCGAATTCGGCGACCCCGAAGACATAGTCGAGAGCGGAATGCCCGACACAGACGACCCGCGCGCCTTCAATGGACCGCGTGCCCATCGTCGTCGGTGAAGAGGTGAGCTGCGCTCAGGTCGAGCCCGAGCTCCAGCTCGCTGCCCGGACGAATGCCGAAATCGGCCTTGAGGCGCGCCACGTATTGGCCGCCTGCGAGGCTGAAGTAGCCGAAGGTGTCGGAGCCGAGTGTCTCGACGACCTCGAGCTTGGCCCGGATAGAGGCAGAGTGCGAGAACTCGCGCGTAGTGACGTGCTCGGGGCGCAGCCCGAGCACCGCGTTGCGTGCGTTGACCGCCCGGATGCCTTCGGTCTGGCTGATCGGCAGGCGCAGGCGCGTACCGTCGCGCAGCACGGCGCTGAACGCGCCGCCGTCGGCCTCCACGTTCACGGGAAAGAAGTTCATGGCCGGCGCCCCGATGAACCCGGCCACGAATCGGTTGGCCGGATGGTTGTAGACCTGTTCGGGCGTGCCGACCTGCTGGATGCGGCCGCCGTTGAGCACCACGATACGGTCCGCGAGGGTCATCGCCTCGACCTGGTCGTGAGTGACGAAGATCATGGTCGTGCGCAGCTGCTGCGAAAGGCGCTTGATCTCGGTGCGCACCTCGCCGCGCAACTTGGCGTCGAGGTTCGACAGCGGCTCGTCGAACAGGAACACCTTCGGCTCGCGCACGATCGCGCGCCCCATGGCGACGCGCTGGCGCTGGCCGCCGGAGAGCGCCCTGGGCTTGCGCTCGAGCAGGGCGTCGAGCCGCAGCATGCGCGCGGCATCCCGCACTCTGCGGTCGATCTCGTCCCGCGGCATGTTGCGCATCTCGAGCGCGAAGGCCATGTTCCGGTACACGCTCATGTGCGGGTACAGCGCGTAGTCCTGGAAGACCATCGCGATGTCGCGTTGCGCGGGGGGGCGCTCGTTGACCCGCGCCTCGCCGATCATGACCTCGCCGCCGTCGACGCTTTCGAGCCCGGCGATGATTCGCAGCAGCGTGCTCTTGCCGCAGCCCGAAGGTCCCACGAAGACCACGAACTCGCGGTCCGGAATCTCCAGGCTGAGCTGCGGGATGACGACGTGCTCGCTGAACTTCTTCACGACGTTGCTCAGGCGGATCGATGCCATGGCGGGTTCCTAGTCGCCGAACGCGAGCAGCGGCTTCACCAGCCCGCCCGAGGCGAACAGGCTGAACTTGTCCGGCAGCTCGGCGAGCCCGAACGTTGCGTCGACAATCGTGCGGTAGTGCTCGCGCGCGCGGCGCAGCAGATCGAGGTTGGCGGCGTAGTCGCCCTTCGGAAAGTAGAACGAGCGCAACATGAAGAAGTCCTTGCGCCGGATCGCCTTGGTCTCCTCGATCGTCCAGGGCTCGTCGTTTTCCCCGAGGAGCAGCACGACGCCGCGCGGCGCGACGACGTGCATCCCGCGGTTGCGCGCGGCGTGCGCGCCGCTGCATTCGGCGACCAGCGCGAAGCGCATCTCGGCATCGGCGACGGGATGCGGCCGCGCGCCCAATGCTTGCGCGAGCGGCAGGCGCGCCTCGCGCAGATCCGAGACGTAGACGTCCCGCCAGCCCATGTCGCGCAGCGCGACGATCGCCCCTAGCCCGACCGGGCCGGCGCCGATCACGAGCACCGGGCCCGCGGGAACCAGGGGGCGGGCGAGGCGCAGCCCGTGTCCGGACGTCCCGATCGTGTCCAGCAGCAGCGGCGCCATGTCGTCCGGCACGTCCTCGGGCACGGGCAGCAGGCACTGTTCCGGCACCGCGAGCGCCTCTGCGTACCCGCCCGGCCGGTTCCAGCCGATCAGCACCGACTCGGTCAGGCACATGTGGGTGTCGCCCTGCAGGCACGTCGCGCAGCGGCCGCAGTGCACGGGGATGTAGACGAGGCAGCGCCGGCCGTCGAGGGGGTGGCCCGGGGCGTCCACGACGCCGAAGATTTCGTGCCCCGGCGTGTAGGTCGCGCCCTTGATCCAGAGCTTGGTGTCGGAACCGCACAGCGCGGTCCTCTTCACCCGCAGGAGCACCTCGTGCGGGCCGGGCTGTGGCGCCGGCACCTCGGCGATCGCGATCCGCTTGTTGCCGTCGAACCGGGCGGCGAGCATGGCTATCCTTTCACGGCCCCGACTGCAAGGCCCGATACCAGGCGGCGCTGCACGACGAAAGCGAGCACCAGCGGCGGCAGCGCGATCAGCGTCGCCGCCGCCATCAGGGCGCCCCAGTAGGTCGCCCCTTCGCCGATGAAATTGAAGGAGGCCGCGATCAGGGTCTTGGTGTCGCTGTCGCACAGAACCAGCGCGAACAGGAAGTAGTTCCAGGAGAAGATGAAGGCGAGAATCGCCGAAACCACCAGTCCCGGCACGACCAGGGGCAGGGCGATGCGCCACAGCGTCCGCGCAACCGAGCAGCCGTCCACTTGGGCGCTTTCCAGCACGCTGTGCGGAACGGCGTCGAAGAAGGGCAGCAGCACCCAGATCACGATCGGCAGGGTGATGGCCGCGTGGGTGAGAATGAGCGCCCAGTAGCTGCCGACCAGGCCGAGCCAGCGGAACATCAGGTACCACGGCAGCAGGTACAGGGTGCCGGGCGCCATGCGCGCCGCGAGCGTCACCAGGGCCGGCCACATGACGCGCCGCCACGAGACCGCGAACGCGGCCGGCACGCCGAACCCGATCCCGATCAGCGTCGAGCCCGTCGCCACGATGAGGCTGTTGAGCGTGTAGCGCGCAAACGGCGTGCTGGAGAAGAGCTGCCGGTAGTTGTCGAGGGTCGGCGTGAACCACAGCGTCGGGGGATAGGCGGTCACCTCGGCGGACGGCTTGAACGAGGACAGCACCATCCAGGCGACCGGGGCGAGGATGAGCAGGCTCACCAGGCCGAGCTGCAGGCCCGCGAGGCGGCGCAGCGCGGTCTCGCTCACCACTGCACCCTGCGCCGCGCGTAGGACATCGCGAGCACCGCGCCCAGCACGATCGTCGACAGGGTGATCATGATCGCGCTCGCGTAGCCGAGGTTGAAGAACTCGAAGCCCTCGCGGAAACCGTAGATGTTGAGGGTCGTCGAGGAATCGTTCGGCCCGCCCTGGGTGGTGATGTAGATGATGTCGAAAAAGCGCAGCAGGTCGACGCTGCGCAGGACCGCGGCGGTCACGATCGACGGCAGCAGGAGCGGAAAGGTCACCCGCCAGAAGGTGCGCAGGCGCGAGGCGCCATCGATCTGGGCCGCCTCGTACACGCTCGGCGGCAGGGACTGGAGCCCGCCCAGCACGATCAAGGCGACGAAGGGGGTCCACTGCCAGGAGTCGATCAGCGCGACCGTCGGGATGACCCATCGCGGCGAGGCGAGCCAGTCCGAGCGCGGCAGCCCCGCGCCCTGCAGGATCCAGTTCGCCGCGCCGATCGCAGGGTCCAGGATCACCAGCCACATCATGCCGACGACCACCGGCGGCAGGACGAACGGCGAGATCAGGAGCGAGCGCAGCACGCCGGCGAAACGCTTCGACGCGTGCAGGAGCACGGCGATGTACGTTCCGAGGCTGAGCTGCAGCCCGAGGGACAGCACGTACAGCAGCAGCGTGATCCGGAGCCCGCTCGCGAACAGCGGATCCCTCAGCAGCGCCAGGTAGTTGCCCGCCCCGGCGAAGCGCTCGGGCGAGCCCAGCGTGTAGCTCTGGAAGCTGAGCCAGAGCGTGTAGGCGAACGGGAACGCGATCATGAGGACGGTGAAGACGACGGCCGGCAGCGTGAGGGCCGCGAGGCTGCCGCGCGGGCTGGCCGGGGCGTTCACGTCGGCCTCCCGCCGGCAGTCATCTTGCGCTCACTGCTTCGCGATCAGCGCGTCGAGCGCCTTGTCGGCGTCCGCGCAGGCCTGCTGCACCGGCTTCTCGCCGAGCAGCACGTCGTCGACTGCCTGTCCGATGTAATCGCGCGACGCGATGTTCGCGACGATCGGATAGCCCACCTCCGAGGTGCCGGTCGCGTTGGCCTGGTCGATGGCGTCGATCCACTCGCGGCGGACCGGTTCGGCGTCGATCCACTTGCGGTAGGCCGGGTCGTTCGCGACCGAGGCGCGCGGCGGGGCGATGCCCGCCAGCGCGAGCCGCGCCTGCATCGCGCGCGAGGTGGCCCATTGCACGAAATACCACGCCGCTTCCTTGTGCTTGGAGTGGGCCGACACCGAGATGCCCCAGCCGATCACGGTCGGGTGGCTGCCGCCGGGTCCCGGCGGCAGCAGCATGACGCCGGTATCCTTGAGGCGCGCGCCGCCCTCCATGACGGATTTGAGCTCGTTCGAGGATTCGAACGCCATGGCCGCCTTGCCGTCGCGGTACAGCGAGGAGATCTGGTAGAAGTTGTAGTTGACCACCCCAGGCGGGCCGTAGTCCTTCAGCAGCGTGGCGTAGAGCGTCAGCGCCGCCTGGCCCGCCGGGCTGCACAGATTGGACTTGCGTTGCGCGGTCATGTACGACCCGCCCATGTTGTGCAGAAACACGCTGAACGTGTACGGCAGCGCGCCCTTCAGGCCCCGGCTCACGAATGGCGTGATCGAAGGATCGCAGGCCTTGAGCTTCCTGGCCACGCCCAGCAGCTCGTCCAGGCTCTTCGGCGGGGTGACGCCGCACTTGGCGAAGATGTCCTTGCGGTAGTAGAGCACCGGGCCTTCGATGTTGAGCGGAATGCCCGAGGTCAGCGCGCCGTGCGTCTCGGCCGCCACCAGCCCCTTGCTGAAATCGGCGAAGTCGTAGTCCCTGGCCGCGTCGCGCGTGATGAAGGGCTTCAGATCGGCGTACCAGCCCGCCGCGGCGAACTGCGCGCCCTCGCGCGAGGGCAGGGACATGAACAGGTCCACCTCGTCGCTGTTCGCGTTCATCACCGTCATCAGGCGCTGGCGCATCTGCTGCTCCTGGTACGTGTCGACCTTGACGGTGATCCCGGTGAGCTTGGTGAACTGGTCCTTGTACTGCAGCACGCTGTTCGCCCACGGGTGGTTCGAGGACAGGAACGTGATGGTCGTGCCAGCGTCCTTGCGCCAGTTGAAGTCTTGCGCGTGCGCGCTGCCGAGCGCGGCCGCGAGCGCGAGCGCGGTAAGCTGAAGCTTCATCGTTGGGTCTCCTCACGGTGGGTGATCGATTCCGGCTTTTTATGTAACCGGTTACACAAATCATAACCCGCCGGGCGGCCTGCGTGTCAAGTGCCGCGTCCGCGCGCTTTCGCACTTGGCATGCTGCGTCGCAGCGTTGAGGCCCCGCGCGCGCCTCATGTAGCATGCCGGGATGCCGCAACGCAAAATCAGTAACCGCTTACAGGCCGCTTCCGCGGACGCGGGGATTCGCGACGTCGCACGCACGGCCGGCGTCTCGACGGCTTCCGTGTCGCGCTCCCTGAACCGTCCCGAGACCGTCAGCCCGGAGATACGCGCGAAGGTCGAGCGCGCGGTGCGCCGCTTGGGCTACGTCCCGAACGCCGGCGCGCGCGCCCTGACGCTGAACCGCTCGCATACCATCGGAGCGGTGATCCCGACGATCGACAACGCGATCTTCGCCAAGGGGATCGAGGCGCTGCAAAAGCACTTGGCGCGCTTCAAGTATCACGTGCTGCTGGCGACCTCCGGCTACGATCCCGTGCTGGAGGGCGAGCAGGCCGTCAACCTGGTGGCGCGCGGCGTCGACGGACTGATCTTCATGGGGGCGACCCACACGGCCGAACTGGGGCGCTTCCTGGCGCGGCGCGCGATCCCGTACGTCAATACGGGAACGTACGACCCGCGCTCCGGCGCGGCTTGCGTGGGGTTCGACAACGCGGAGGCGATCGGGCGCGCCGCGCGTTTCCTGCTCGACCTGGGGCACGTGCGAATCGCGCTGCTCGCCGGGATCACCCGGGACAACGACCGCATGATCGAGCGCGTGCGGGGCGTGCGCCGGGCGCTGCGCGCCGCCGGTCTCGAGCTGCCGCGCGAGCGGCTGGCGGAGCGGCCCTTCGACGTGGGCGAGGCGCGCGAAGGGCTGCGGGCGCTGATGGCCGCCAGTCCGCGACCGACGGCGGTGGTGTGCGCGAACGACGTGCTCGCCCACGGAGCGCTGATCGAGGCGGCGGCGCTGGGCATCGCGGTGCCCGAGGCGCTCTCGATCGTCGGCTTCGACGATCTCGAGATCGCGCGCCATCTGCGTCCGAGCCTCACGACGGTGCGCGTGCCGACCGAAGACATGTGGCAGCTTGCCGCGGATTACCTGCTCGCGACCATCGAGGGCCGGCCCGCCAGGCGGCACACGCGCATCGACGTTTCGTTGGTGGTGCGGGAGTCGACCGGCCCCGCGCCGAAGGCCGGCTGACCCGGTGGTGCCGAATGTCGCAGGCGGCGCTAGCCGTCGGCCGTGCTGGTCAGCGGGCTCAACTGCTCCGCCGACACGTAGCGCAGGCGGAAGGTCTCGAAGTCCACGTCGTCGGCGGCCTCGATGGCGCGCTGCCTGGCGAGCGAGTCCTCGGCCATCTTCGCGAAGCGCGCTTCGGTCGCGGGGGCGAGCGGCAGGCTGCGCAGCGCGTCGCGGTGTTCGAGCGAGCGCGCGAGGGCGAACTTCACGTACGAGCCGGCGTAGCGCGTCTTGATCTCGCGCAGCACGCGCGCCGAGGGCGCCGACTCGGGCTCGCCGAGGGCGGCGATCGCGGCGGCGAGGGCGTCGCGGTAGGCGTGTCCGCCGTGCGCCGCGTCGAGGGCGGCGGCGATCGGCTCGTGCCCGGCGAGCACCTGCGCGCCCCACTCGGGCAGCGTGATCTCTGCGCCGCGGCGCTCGAGCTGCAGGCCGCGATCGCGGCCGCGCGCCGCGACGCGGTGCTGATTGCGCCCCCAGGACGCGACCTCCTCGGGCGTGTCCGGCGGGCTGTCCGAGAGCAGGCAGTGCAGCAGGAACATGTCGAGGAAGCGCATCGTTTCCGCGCGGATGCCGATCGCGCTGTAGGGATCGAGGTCCATCAGCCGCACCTCGACGTACTCCACCCCGCGCTCGCGCAGCGCGTGCAGCGGCCGCTCGAGCGGGCGGATGGTGCGCTTGGGGCGGATGGTGCTGTAGAACTCGTTCTCGATCTGCAGCAGGCTGGTGGCGAGCTGGCGGTACTCGCCGTGCGGGCCGCGGATGCCGATCGCCTCGTACGGCGGATAGGGCCGGGTGAGCGCCTCGTGCAGCGAGCCGGCGTAGCTGTCCAGGCTGTTGTAGCTCACCATCAGCGAGGACTGCGCGCTGCTCTGGTAGCCCAGCTGCCCCATGCGGATCGAGGTGCCCACGGGGCGGTGCAGGACGCCGGGGCGCAGCTCGTCGAGGTCGTGCTCGCGGCCTTCGACGAAGGTCGCGCATACCGCGGGCGAGGCGCCGAACAGGTACAGCAGCAGCCACGAATGGCGGCGGAAGTTGCGCTGCAGGGCGAAGTAGCCGGCGTTCGCGCCGCCCGGCCAGCCGAGCGCGTCCCAGGCGGCCTCGGGCAGCGAGAAGTTGTAGTGCAGGCCCGAGATGGTCTGCATGCGCCGGCCGTAGCGGTGCGCGAGGCCGATGCGGTACACGGTCTTCGCGCGCCCGATGTTCGAGTCGCCGTAGCGTCCGATCGGGATGGCGTCGTCGTCGGGCAGGGTGCAGGGCATGCTCGGCGCCCACAGCGCCTCCTCGCCGATGCGGCGGTAGACGAACTGGTGGATCGCGGTCAGCTCCTCGAGGCAGTCCTCGATGCGGGCGTGCACGCCGGTGATCAGCTCGAGCTGCGCCTCGCTGTAGTCGGTGGTGATGTGCGGGTGGGTGAGCGCCGAGCCCAGCCCCGCCGGGTGCGGCGTTTCGGCGAGCGTGCCCTCGGGGCTCACGCGCAGGCTTTCCTTCTCGATGCCGCGCCGCAATCCCCGCAGCAGCTCGGGCCCGAGCGCGCGCAATCGTTGGTGGAACTGGGTCAAGCGAATCCCCTGGACGGTCGAGGCCCTAAGGTAACAGAAGCCCGCGCCCGCGCAGCGAAACCGCGCCCGGCGGCCCGGCCGGCCCCTATAATTTCGGCCATGAATACCCCCGCCGACACCGCAGCGATCGCCAAGTTCTGGGACGACGCGATCGTTCCGGCGCTGGTCGAGTACGTCCGCATTCCCGCCAAATCGCCGCACTTCGACGTCGGCTGGCAGTCGCACGGCTACATCGAGCAGGCGGTGCAGCTCGCGGCGGGCTGGTGCCGGAAACATGCGCTCGCCGGCATGACGCTCGAGGTGGTGCGCCTCGACGGGCGCACGCCGGTGCTGCTGGTCGAGGTCGCGGCCGCGCCGGGCGCGGAGCGCGCCGAGCCGGTGCTGGTGTACGGCCACCTGGACAAGCAGCCCGAGATGATCGGCTGGCGCGTGGGCCTCGGGCCGTGGAAGCCGGTGATCGAGGACGGCAAGCTGTACGGGCGCGGCGGCGCGGACGACGGCTACGCGGTGTTCTGCGCGCTCGCCGCGCTCAGGCACCTGCAGGGCGAGAGCCGGCCGCACGCGCGCTGCGTGATGCTGATCGAGTGCTGCGAGGAAAGCGGCAGCTACGACCTGCCCGCGTACCTCGACGCGCTCGCGCCGCGCATCGGCAGGCCGGGGCTGGTGGTGGCGCTCGATTCGGGCTGCGGCAACTACGCGCAGCTCTGGGCCACGACCTCGCTGCGCGGCCTGGTGAACGGCGTGCTCACGGTCGAAGTGCTCGGCGAGGGCGTGCACTCGGGCGACGCGAGCGGCGTGGTCGCCTCGAGCTTTCGCGTGCTGCGCGCGCTGCTCGAGCGCGTCGAGGCGGCCGACACCGGCGTGGTGAAGGACGCGGCGCTGCACGCCGCGATTCCGCCCGAGCGCGTCGAGCAGGCGAAGCGCGCCGCGCAGGTGCTGGGCGAGACCATCCACCGCAAGTTCCCGTTCGTGCCCGGCATGCGCCCGATGCACGCCGATCTCGCCGAGCTGGTGCTCAACCGCACCTGGCGGCCGATGCTCGCGGTGACCGGCGCCGACGGCCTGCCCCCGCCGGGGAGCGCGGGCAACGTCCTGCGCCCGAAGACCGCGCTGGTGCTCTCGCTGCGCCTGCCGCCGACGGTCGAGGCCGGGCCAGCGGCGCGGCGCCTGAAGGAGCTCCTCGAAGCCGATCCGCCCTACGGCGCGCGCGTGCGCTTCGCGCCCGCGCAGGCCGCGAGCGGCTGGAATGCGCCGCGCACCGCGCCGTGGCTCGACCAGGCGCTGGAGGCCGCTTCGCAGCGGCATTACGGCGCGCCGGTGATGTGGATGGGCGAAGGCGGCACCATCCCCTTCATGTCGATGCTCGGCGCCAAGTTTCCCGAGGCGCAGTTCGTGATCACCGGCGTCCTCGGGCCGCACTCCAACGCGCACGGCCCGAACGAGTTCCTGCACCTCGACTACGCCAAGCGCCTCACCGCCTGCGTCGCCGACGTGCTCGCGGCGCAGGCCGCTGGTGACGCGGGGGTGAGAAGCGCCTGATCTCGGCGCCCTCAGGGCAGCATTACCCGGCTGCAGTATTCGGCGTCCTGCGGATCGACGCGCGCCGCGATGGGCGGCGCTTCGCTCTCTGCGTGCTGCGCGCGGTCGCACGCGGCGGCGCCACACACCAAGCAGGTCGGGGTCGCGAAGTCGCCCTCGGTGACCTGCTCGAGCAGGGCGCGCTGCCGCGCTTCGCCCAGGTGCCCGAGCTTCCACAGCAGGTCCCGGCCGTCGATGAGGTGCAGCGTCTTGCCGTCGGCGAGCTGGCGGGCTTCGCGCGTGTAGCTCCCCGAGGTGACGACGATGCCTTGGGCCGCGCCCTCGGCCTCGAGCGCGGCGAGCAGCTCGCGCGCCTCTTCCGCATCCACCGGCGCGCGGCGCGCGGCCTTGCAGCGCACCAGGATGCACGGGCGCTCCGAGTCCCGGCAGTGCAGGCGCAGGTCGACGCGGCGGCCGGCACCGAGCGGCGCCGGCCGCACCTTGAAGCCCAGGCTCTCGAAGCAGGCCGCGCACAGCGACTCGAAGCGGCGCCACTCGAGCGCATTGAGCAGCTCCGGGCTCCAGGCGCTGGCGTCGGGGCGCGGCGCTTCGGGCGCGAGGGTCGGCTCGATGCGCGCCGCGGGTTCGGCACGCGCCGTGGGTCCGACGGGTGGCTCGGGCGCGAACGCGGGTGCGAGGCGCCTCGTCGCGGCATTGCGCGGGCGGTGCGCGAAGCGGCGCCTGAAGCCGCGCGCCGTCAGCCCGGCGACGACCACCAGCACGGCGCAGCCGACGATGATCGCGTTGAAGCGGCCGTCCGGAAACTTGTGCGGCGGGATGGTCGTGTCGCCGAGCGAGGCGGAGGCCGCGAAGCCGGCAAGCGCGGGCTGCGCGTCGCGCCACGCGGCGAGTGCGGATGCAAAGATGTTCTTCATCGGTTGCGATGCCAGAGATCGTCGAACGCGAACAGTTATTGGACAGCGCGCGCGCAAAAGATTCTCACCTTTACGCGTCGTGCTTCGGCGACAGCGCGCGGCGCTGTCGGGCGCGTCAGGATGCGGCGGCTTTCGCCTTCGCCTCGAGCGCTTCCCAGCGCTCGAGCTTGGCGTGCAGCAGCGCCTCGATCTCCTCGGTGCGGCGCTGCTCGGCGCGCATCGCCTCCGCGCCCTGGCGGTAGTACTCGGGCGCGCTCATCTTCTCGGCGAGCGTGCGCTGCTCGGCTTCGAGCGCCTCGATCTCGGCGGGCAGCGCTTCGAGCTCGCGCGTTTCCTTGTAGCTGAGCTTCGTCTTGGCGCGCGCCGCGCGCGGCGCGGCCGGGGCGGGCGCGGGCTTGGCGTCTTCCGGCGGCGCGGGGCGCTGCGCGAGCCAGTCGCTGTAGCCGCCCACGTATTCGCGCCACGTGCCGCCGCCTTCCGCGGCGAGCGTCTGCGTGACCACGTTGTCGAGGAAGGCGCGGTCGTGGCTCACCAGCAGCAGCGTGCCGTCGTAGTCCTGCAGCGCCGCTTCGAGCAGCTCGAGCGACTCGATGTCGAGGTCGTTGGTCGGCTCGTCGAGCACCAGCACGTTGGCGGGGCGCGCGAACAGGCGCGCGAGCAGCAGGCGGTTGCGTTCGCCGCCCGAGAGCATGCGCACCGGAGAATTCACGCGCCGCGGGGGAAAGAGGAAGTCCGCGAGGTAGCTCATGACGTGCTTGCGCGCGCCGCCCGCCTCGACCCACTCCGAGCCCGGGCTCACGGTCTCGGCTACCGTGCGCTCGGGATCGAGCTGCTCGCGCATCTGGTCGAAGTAGGCCGGCACCACGTTGGTGCCGAGCCGCACGCGGCCGCTGTCGGGCGCCAGCGCGCCGAGGATGATCTTGATGAGCGTGGTCTTGCCCGCGCCATTGGGGCCGATCAGGCCGATGCGGTCGCCGCGGCGGATGGTCAGCGACAGGTCGTTGACGATCACGCGCTCGCCGAAGCGCTTGCCGACGGCGGTCAGCTCGGCCACCAGCTTACCCGAGCGCTCGCCCGAGCCGATCGCGAGCTTGACCCCGCCCAGGCGCTCGCGCCGCGCGGCGCGCTCGCGGCGCAGCTGCGCCAGGCGCCGCACGCGGCCTTCGTTGCGGGTGCGGCGCGCCTCCACGCCCTTGCGGATCCAGACCTCCTCCTGCGCCCAGAACTTGTCGAAGCGGCGCGCGGCGAGGTCCTCGGCCGAGTCCTGCGCGGCCTTGATGCGCTCGTAGTCGGAGAAGCTGCCCGCGTAGGAGCGCAGCCAGCCGCGGTCGAGCTCGACGATGCGCGTGGCGACGCGGTCGAGAAAGCGCCGGTCGTGCGTGACCACGATCGAGGCGGGGCCCTTCAAGAGCGTGCCTTCGAGCAGCTCGATGCCGTCGATGTCGAGGTGGTTGGTGGGCTCGTCGAGCAGCAGCAGGTCGGGCTCGAGCGCGAAGGCGAGCGCGAGCGCGGCGCGCTTCGCCTCGCCGCCCGAGGCCTGCGCGGGCGCCAGCGTGCCTTCCAGGCCGAAGCGGTGCAGGTACTCGGCCAAGCGCGTCTCGGCGCGCCAGCGCTCGCGCTCGTCGTGGATCTCGGCCAGCCGCCCGCGCGCGATCAGGCTCTCGCGCAGCGTGGCCGCCTGCGGCAGCTTCGGCTCCTGCTCGACGAAGGCCACGCGCAGGCCGTCCTGGCGGCGCAGCTCGCCGTCGTCGAGCGCCACCGTGCTGGCGATCACGCCGAGCAGCGAGGACTTGCCGCTGCCGTTCCGGCCGATCAGTCCGATGCGCTCGCCCTCCTGCACGGAGAGCGCGGCGCGATCGAGCAGCGGCAGCAGGCCGTACGCGAGCTGCGCGTCGGTGAGGGTCAGCAGGGGCATGCGCCGAAGATACCGCATCCGGGACGCGGAATCGGCGCCGCACGCGCTTGACCCAGGTCAACGCCGCCTCGCGGGCTGCGCCTATTCTTCTTCGGGACAGCCGGAGAATGAACGCATGAAAAGACTCGCGGTGGTGGGCGCCGTGCTGGTGGGGCTACTGGTACCGGCGGCGGGCGATGCGCAGATGGGCATGGGCGGCGGCCCCGGCATGATGGGCGGCTCGGGCGCGCGCCGCGCTTTCGTCATGCGCTACGGCGTCGAACCGAAATACGCGGGGATGACGAACCCGCTGCCGCCCTCGGTCGCGAACGTGCAGGCCGGTCGGAAGCTGTACGAGCAGAACTGCGCGGCCTGCCACGGCCCGACGGGGTTGGGCAACGGCCCGGCCGGCAAGAGCCTCAACCCGCCGCCCGCGAACCTGGTCGGGGTGGGCAGGATGCCGATGGTGACCGACGGCTATCTGTACTGGACGATCGCGGAGGGCGGCACGCAACTGCAGACGGCGATGCCGCCCTTCAAGGGTGCGCTCAGCGAGACGCAGATCTGGGACCTGGTGGCGTTCCTGCGCAGCCTGTAGGGCCGCGCGGCGTCAGTGCCGTGCGAAGATCCGGTAGCGGCCCTTGGCGTCGAACAGCAGCGATGCGTAGGCGCTCGCCGGCCCGTCCATGCCGGGCGAGCCCGGGACCATGCCCGGTACCGCGAGCCCCCTCGCGTCCGGGCGCTCGCGCAGCAGCCGCCTGACGTCTTCAGCCGGTACATGCCCCTCGACGGCGTAGCCGCCCACCTCGGCGGTGTGGCACGACGCGAGCCCGAGGGGCACGCCCAGCTTTTCTCGGTACGGGGCCAGGTCGGATACTGAATTCACCCGGATCTCGAACCCGCTTCTCCTCATGTGCTCGACCCACCCGCCGCAGCAGCCGCACAGCGGGCTCTTGTAGACGGTGACCACCGGCGCCGCGGCGGCGCGCGCCGCCGGCAGCTTGTAGGCGGCCAGCAGCGCCGCACCCGCTGCCAGGAACAGACGCCTGCGCTCGGCTTTCATTGGCTTTCTCCTCGATCCGCAACCTGCATCCTTATAGCCCCACGTCGCCTAGCTTGCCCGCTCTCGCGCGCGAGCCGTTGACCTGAGTCAAGCCCGCGCGCGACTGGACGCAGGGAGCCGGGCGGGCGAAACTAATGAGAACGCTTCCTGGAGGAGGGAACGATCATGCCGGTGACCGACATCAACCATTATCTGGTGCGCGCCAACGACCTCGAGGCGACGAAGGACTTCTACGTGAACGTGCTTGGCTTCGAGGTGATGCCGCGGCCGGATTTCCCCTTTCCGGGCTACTGGCTCGGCGTGGGCGGCAAGATCCAGGTGCACATGGCGCCGCACGGCATTCCCAACTCGGAGCTGTACTACCTCGGCTCGCCCAGGAACGCCGCCACCGACCAGAGCGGCGTGATCGACCACGTCGCCTTCGCCGCCACCGAGCCCGCGCCCTTCACCCGGCGCCTGCGGCGCATGGGGGTCGAGTTCAGGCCGCGCTACCTGCCCGAATCGCAGCTCTACCAGCTGTTCCTGCGCGACCCGAACGGCCTCACGATCGAGCTCAATTTCTTCGGCGTCACCGACGCGCCGGAGTGGGGCGGCGAGGACTACTCGAAGATGCCGCGCGTGGAAAAGGTGTCATGAGCGCGCCTCGCGAACGCGCCGCGCTCGCGCGCAACGCCGATTTCTCGACGCTGTCCTACGCCGAGC
Source organism: uncultured Pseudomonadota bacterium (assembly GCA_963817785.1). Classification (GTDB taxonomy): domain Bacteria; phylum Pseudomonadota; class Gammaproteobacteria; order Burkholderiales; family SG8-39; genus JAKALD01. The sequence goes on from CAWFPL010000002.1 coordinate 909,033, forward strand.
TGATGGAGCGGGCGCGCTCGCTGGTGCCGGTGCTGCGCGAGCGCGCCGCGCACGCCGAGGAGGCGCGCCAGCTGCTGCCCGAAACCGAGGCCGAGCTGCACGCCGCGGGCCTGCTGCGCTTCGCTCAGCCCAGGCGCTGGGGCGGAGCCGAGCTCGATTACGTCGCGCTGTTCGACATTCCGGCCGAGCTCGGGCGCGGCTGCACCTCGACTTCGTGGAACTGCGCCAACCTCGCGATCCACCACTGGATGCTGGCGATGTACGACGAGCGCGCGCAGGCCGAGGTGTGGGGCGAGAACCCGGACGCGCAGATCGCCTCCGGAATCGCCTATCCGCAGGGCAGCGCGCGCGAGGTCGAGGGCGGCCTGGTGATCAGCGGCTACTGGAACTTCTCCAGCAGCGTGGACGGGGCGCAGTGGAACATGCTCGCGGTCACGGTGAAGGACGGCGACCGGCCGGTGGACTGGTGCATGTGCCTGGTGCCGCGCGCCGACTACGAGATCGTCGACGACTGGCAGGTGCTCGGCATGCGCGGCACCGGCTCGAAGTCGGTGCGGGTGAAGGAGCTGTTCGTGCCCGCGCACCGGGCGCTGCGCATGCTGCTCGCGCGCGGCGGCGACGGGTTCCCGGGCGCGAAAACCAACCCCAACCCGCTGTACCGCATCCCGCTCTCGGGGCTGGGCTCGCACTGCATCGCCGGCGCGGCGGTGGGCAACGCGCAGGCCGCGCTCGAGCTCACCGCCGAGGTGGTGAGCGGGCGCAGCACCAGCTACATGGGGCTCAGGATGCGCGACATCCAGTCGGTGCAGATGCGCATGGCGGCGGCCGGCGCGCGGGTGGACGCCGCGCGCCTGGTGGTGCGCGAGGACTGCCTGCAGGCGCAGAACATCGCCGCGGCCGGCCGCGCGCCGACGCTCGAGGAGAAGCTGCGCTTCAAGAGGAACGTCGCCTACGCCGTGCAGCTGTGCACCGAGGCGGTCGATTCGCTGCACGCGATGGCGGGCGCCAACGGCATCTACGACCGCTATCCGATGCAGCGCCTGTTCCGCGACGGCCACGCGCTGCTGGGGCACATCGGCTTCAGCTGGGACGCGCAGGCCTGGCCCTGGGGGCAGGTCGCGCTCGGCGGGGACTACGCCGCGGCGCCGACGCTGTAGCCGCACCGCCCGCTATCGGGCGGCGCGGAAGTCGGCGCGCTCGAGCAGCCAGGACGCGGCGAAGCCGAACAGCAGCCCCCAGAAGGGCGCGCCGACGTTGAAGATCGGCACGTCGGCGACGGTGACCAGGAAGGTGACCAGCGCGCCGAGCGAGAAGCGCTCCTTGAAGGAGGCCACGAACGCGCTCTGCAGCACGCGCAGCATCGCGAGTCCCGCGATCGCGGCAATGAACGCGCGCGGCGTGGCGAGCAGCAGGTGGGTAAATACCGGCGAAAGCAGCCCGAAGCCGGCCGCGAGCACGCCGACGAGGATTCCGGCGGCGTAATGCCGGCGCGCCTCGCCCGTGCCGCTGATGATCGCGTTCACCGGCCCGGTGAGGCAGGTCGAGACGCTGCCGACCGTGGCAGTGAGGAGCGAGCCCACGCCGCAGCCCACGGTGATCGCGTTGATCGGCGGCGGGTGGCCGACCGCGCGCAGCACCGCGATCCCCTGGCCGTTCTGCACCGCGAGCACGGTCACCGCGAGCGGCACCACCAGCTCGATCATCGCGCGCCAGGAGAAGGCCGGCACGTACAGGTTCGGGTCCGCGACGGCGAACACGCCGCCGCCGGGATGGAAGCGGCCGAGCGCGCCGAGCAGCGCGGCGCCGACCAGGATCGCGCCGATGAGCGGCGGCAGGCGCCGCGCGAGGCGCGGCAGCGCGGCGAGCGCGAAAAATGCGAGCGTCATCGGCGCGGCGATCCAGAAGTCGTCGCGGATCGCGTACACCAGGTTCAGGCCGAAGCGCAGGAACACGCCCGCCACCATCGCCATGACGATCGGCATCGGCAGCGCCTGCATCGCGCGCTTCACCCAGCCCGACAGGCCGAGGGCGAGCATCAGCACGCCGGTGGCGTAATAGGCGCCGATCACCTGCGGGAAGCTCAGGTGCCCGAGCGCCGGGCCGACCAGCACCGCGCCGGGGATCGTCCACAGGAACACGAGCGGCTGGCGGTACAGCCAGCAGAAGAAGATGCTCAGCAGCCCGTTCAGGAAGAACGCGCCGAACAGCCACGAGGCGAGGTCCGACTCCGACAGGTGCCCCTGCCGGCCGACCGCGAGGATGATCGCCACCGGTCCCGAGGCGGCGAAGATGAACGCGATGAGCCCGTTGACGGCGTAGACGCCGCGCAGGTCGGCGATGACCTCGCGCAGCGAGGGCGGGCGCGCGTGCGGGCGTTCGAGCGGCATGTCCCGGCGTTCGTCCTCTCGGGCGCGGTGGCGCTGCGGCTACGCGTCGCGCACCGGCGCGGTCACGACGATGAACACCAGGTCGGTGAGGCCGGTATTGCGGATCGAATGCTCGATGCCCGGGGGAATGAAGATCACGTCGTGGCGCCGCACCACGCGGCGCTCCTTGCCCACCTGCATCAGGCCTTCGCCCTCGAGCACGTGGTAGATCTGCTCCTGCACCTTGTGCGCGTGCAGCTCGACGTAGCCGCGCGGCTGGTAGCACGAAATGCGGTAGTCGACGTGCTTCGAGCCGGTGGTCTCGGGATGCGCGAGGAACTTGGAGAAGGCGCCGCCGAAGTGCCCGGGCAGGTCCTCCCAGTCGACCTCGGCGATGTTGCGGATCGAGGGCTTTCTCTCGGCGAGCGGCTTGCGCGGCGGGGCCTTGGCCATGGTCTGTCCTCCCTGGGCGCGCAGCTTAGCCGATGACGTGCTTCTTGCCGAACACCGGTTCGTTCGGCGGCATCGGCGGCAGCGCCCAGGCGCCGGTGGCGGGCGGCCGGATGTTCGCGTCGACGTGCACGTCGATGAGGCAGGGCTTGCCGAGCTTCACCGCGTGCTCGAGCGCGCCCTTGAAGTCCTGCGACTTGGTCACCGTCATGCCCTCGACTCCGGCCGCGCGTGCCCAGGCCGCGAAGTCCGGGTTGTAGGGCTTGCCCTCGGGGCCCTCGTAGAACGCGGTGCCGATCTCGCGGCCCTTGAAGTAGCCGTACTGCAGGTCGCGGATCGCGGCCCAGGAGAAGTTGTTCCACACCACCCACACCGCGGGGATGTTGTACTCGACCGCGGTGCACAGCACGTGCGGCACCATGGTGAAGCCGCCGTCGCCGCAGATCGCGACGCACGGCCGCTCGGGCGCGGCGAGCTTGGCGCCGAGGATCGCGCTCGGGCCGAAGCCCATGCCCGAGTAGCCCCAGGTATTGAGCATGGTCTGCGGGCGGCGCGCGTTCCAGAACTGCATGTACCAGTTGTGGTGCACGCCGGAGTCGAGCGAGATGATGGCGTCGTCGGGCAGCACCGCGCGGCAGTCGGCCACCACGCGCTCGGGGCGCAGGGGCGAGGCGTGGATCTCGAAGTTGGGGGCGATGTAGGCATCCCATTCCTTTTTCCAGCCGGCGATCTGCGCGTGCCATTCGGTGAGCCGCGGCCCGCCCTCCACCTTCCTCGCGCCGAGCGCGCCGAGCAGCTGCTCGAGGAAGGCTTTGGCGTCGGCGAGGATGCCCAGGTCGGGCGGATAGTTGCGTCCGATCTCGGCGTGGTCGACGTCGACATGGATCAGCCTGGTGTGCGGGAAATTCCACGAGTACCCGGGCATCCACGACGACGAGGAGCGGTCATCGAACCTCGCGCCGATGGCGAGCACCAGGTCGGCGTAGCGCCCGGCCTGGTTGGCGGGGTAGGCGCCGTTCCTGCCGATGAAGCCGAGCGAAAGGGGATCGTCCATGTCGAGGCAGCCCATGCCGTTCGGCGAGCTGATCACCGGGATCGAGAGCCGCTTCGCAAGCGCGGTCAGCTCGCTTGATGCTTCCGACAGCGTCACGCCGTGGCCGATGAACATCACCGGGCGCTGCGCGGCGAGCAGCAGGTCGAGCGCCTTTTTCACGTCCTCGTTCGAAGCGCCGCTGCGGCGCGTGAGATACCCGTCCCAGGGCGCCTCCAGCCGCGCCTCGGTCTCCTCCTGGAACAGGTTGAACGGGATGTCGACGTTGACCGGCCCCGGGCGCCCGCTGGTCATGGTGGTCGCGGCCTGGCGCAGCGCGAGCGGCAGCATTTCGACGCGCGTGGGCTGGAAGCTCCTTTTCACCACCGGGCGCACCACGTTCGGGTAGTCGGCCTGGTTGTGGCGGTTCAGTTCCTGGAACGGGCCGCGGTTGAACTGCGAGGTGGGCACGTTGGCGGTGAGCGCGAGCAGGGCGGACGAATCGGTCTGCGCCACCGCGAGCGCCATGATCAGGTTGGCCGAGCCGGGGCCGGTCGAGGTGAGCGTCGCCACCGGCTTGTGCTTCACCCTGAAGTAGCCGTCGGCCATGTGGCCGGCCACCTGCTCGTGGCGCGGCGAGACGAGCTTCACCTTGTCGGCGACGTCGTACAGGGCATCGAGCAGCCCCACGTTGCCGTGCCCGCAGATGCCGAACACGTAGGGGATCTTTTCCTTGACCAGGAACTCCGCGATCAGCTCCGCGCCTTTTCTCTTGGCCATGCCTGCTCCGATTCTCAGGAATTTCCGCGGCGGGACGCCGCGCTGGTACCCGCGATCCTGCCGAAGACCGCGCCGTTGGTGAGCCCGGTGCCGCCGGGGTAGTTGAAGTAGAAGATGCCGCCGACCAGCTCTCCGGCGGCGTACAGGCCGGGGATCGGCTCGCCGTCGGTGGAGATCACCTGCGCGTCGGTGTTGATGCGCAATCCACCGAAGGTGAAGGTGATGCCGCAGGTCACCGCGTAGGCCTCGAAGGGCGGCGTGTCCAGCGTGTTCGCCCAGTTCGACTTCGGGATCGCGAGCCCTTGCGTGCAGCGCCCGTCCTTCAGGTTCGGGTTGAACGGGATGTCCTGGCGCACGGCCGCGTTGTAGGCCCTCAATTCCGCGAGCGCGGCCTTGCCGTCGGTGTCCTCGAGCTTTGCGCACAGCTCTTCCAGGGTATTCGCGGTGTGCTTGGTCACCTGCCGGATCTTGTATTCGTCCCTCAGCTGCGCCTTGACCTTGGCGTCGAAGATCTGCCAGGCGAACTGGCCGGGCTGTCCGAGGATCACGCGCCCGTACTTGGCGTAGGTGTAGTTGCGGAAGTCCGCGCCCTCGTCCACGAACCGCTTGCCCTGGGCGTTGATGTAGACGCCCCAGGGGTAGGAGTGCTTCTGGAACTGGTCGCCCACCGCGAGGTCGCCGAACTCGGGGGCGTTGCGTTCCCAGGCCACCGCGTGGCAACCCGACCAGTTGCCCACCGGCGCCGCGCCGATGTCGAGCGCCATGCGGATCGCGTCGCCGGTGTTGAAGCGCGTGCCGCGGACCTTCGCGAGCTCCCAGCCGGGGCCGAGGTAGCGCGCGCGCCACTCGGGGTTCGCCTGGAAGCCGCCGGCGGCGAGCACCACGCTCTTCGCGCGCACTTCCACCGTCTTGCCCGCGCGCTTCACGCGCACCCCCTGCACGCCCTCGTCGTCGGCGATCAGGCCCGTCGCGCGCGCCGAGTACCAGATCTCGATGCCGTTCTTCTTCGCGGCGTTGGTAAGCGAATCCACCAGCCCGGGGCCGCCGCCGACCGCTTCCACCGTGAGGCCGCCCCAGAACTTGAACTTGCCGCCGATGTTGAACGCCTGGCGGCCCCAAGCGGCGGTGAAGCGAACGCCCTTCGAGCGCATCCAGGCCACGGTATCCATGCTGCGCTTGACCAGAAGCTCGGTCAGGTCCGGGTCGCAGCGGAATTCGGTGACGCGCGCCATGTCATCGAGAAACTGCTCTTCGCCGTAGGTGCCGAAGTCCGTGCGCGCGATCTCCTCCGGCGACAAGTCCGGTATCGCGCGCTTCAAGTCCTCCACTCCGTTGTAGGCCACGCGCATCAGCCCCGCGGTGAAACGCGAGTTGCCGCCCGACTCGTCCTCGGTCGCGCGCTCGAGCACCAAGACCTTGCCCACCTGCTCGCGCGCCGCGAGCGCGGCGCAAAACGCGGCGTTGCCGCCGCCCACGACTACGACATCCCAGGTGTTTGCGGTCATCCGTCTACTCTCTGGCCAAGTGTTTCATATTACCAAATCGACATTCACCATGTCGGTTTACTGACGAACCTGAGGTATCATCGACCGCCCGAGGAGGCTCAAATGACCCAGCCCGCACCGAAAAACGAGCGCGCCGTCGCGCGGCTGAAAATGCTGATCGGGGGCGAGTGGCGCCTCGGACAGGCCGAGTTCGAGGCCGTCGACCCGTACCGCGGCGAGGTCGTGGCCCGCGTGCCCGAATCCTCGCTCGAGGACCTCGACGAAGCGCTCAAGGCGGCGCTGGCGGCGAAGCCGAAAGTCGCTGCCATGCCCGGCTACGAGCGCGCGGCGCTGTTGCGCCGGGTGAGCGCGCTGCTCCTCGAGCGGGCCGACGCGGTCGCCGAGATCATGTCGCGCGAGACCGGCAAGTCGATCAAGGACGCGAAGGCCGAAGTGATCCGCTCGCAGGATACGCTGCTGCTCTCGGCCGAGGAGGCGATCCGCATCCAGGGCGAGCAGGTGCCGCTCGACGGCAGCGCGATGGGCGCGGGCAAGCTCGCGCTGCTGCTGCGCTTTCCGGTGGGAGTGGTGGCGGGCATCACGCCGTTCAACGCGCCGTTCAACCTCGCCTGCCACAAGATCGCGCCGGCGCTCGCCGCCGGCAATTCGATCGTGCTCAAGGCCCCGCCGCAGGCCTCGTGGGTGGTGAGCAAGCTGGCGGAGATGTTCGCCGACGCCGGCACGCCGCCGGGGTTCGTCAACCTGCTGTACGGCAACACGGTGGGTCCGGCGCTGGTGCGCGATCCGCGCGTCGACTTCGTCACCTTCACGGGGTCGAGCCGGGTGGGCGCCGAGATCAAGGCCGCGAGCGGCCTGCGGCGCGTGGCGCTCGAGCTCGGCGGCAACGGACCGACCATCGTACACGCGGACGCGGACATCGCCGAGGCGGCGCCGCAGTGCGCGCGCAACTCGATGCGCCTGGCGGGGCAGAGCTGCATCTCGGTGCAGAACGTCTACGTGCACGAGAGCCTGTACGAGCGCTTCGTCGAGCGCCTGGTGGCCGAGGTCGGCAAGCTGCGCCTGGGCGACCCGCTCGATCCCGCAACCGACGTCGGCACCCTGATCGACGAGCGCGCGGCGCGGCGCGTCGAGCAGTGGGTGGACGAGGCGCGCGCGGCCGGCGCGCGCGCGCTCACCGGCGGCCGGCGTCACGGCGCGGCCTACGAGCCGACGGTGCTGGTCGACGTCGCGCGCTCGATGCGCGTGGTGTGCGAGGAAGTGTTCGGCCCGGTGGTGACGGTGCAGCCCTACCGCGACCTGCAGGCGCTGTTCGCGGACATCAGCGCGAACCCCTACGGACTGCATTGCGGCGTCTTCACCAAGTCGCTGCAGGTCGCATTCGACGCCATCCGCGCGCTACGCGTCGGCGGAGTAATCATCAACGGCACCTCCACCTGGCGCACCGACCAGCTCGCCTACGGCGGCGTGAAGGCAAGCGGCATCGGCAGGGAAGGGCCGAAGTACGCGATCCGCGACATGACCGAAGAGCGGCTGGTATTGTTCAATCTATGAGCGACGTCGAAGCGAAGGCCCCCGAGAGCGCCGCGGAGCCGGCCAGGGAGCGCACCGGCATCCAGTCGATTGAGCGCGCGTTCGCGATCCTCGAGGAGGTCGCGCGCCACCGCGAGGGCATCGGCCTGGCGGAGCTCGCCAAGCGCGTCGGGCTGCACAGCAGCACGGCGTTTCACCTGATCCGGACGATGGCGCAGCTCGGCTACGTCAGCCAGCCCAGGGACTCGAAGAGATACCGCATCGGGCGGCGCCTGTTCACGCTGGCGGCCGGGGCGCTCGACGAGGTCGAGCTGGTCAGCATCGCCACCCCGATCCTCGAGAGCCTGACTACCGAGACCGGCGAGTCGAGCCATTTCGCGATCCGCTCCGGCGAGGACATCGTCGTGGTGGCGAAGACCGCGGGCAGCGGCATGTTCCAGCTCGTCGACCGCTCGGGCGCGGTGCGCCCGGGGCACGCCACCGCGCTCGGCAAGGTCCTGCTCGCGGCGCTCAGCGCGCCGGAGCTGGAGCGCTACCTGCAGGGCCGCGAGCTGCGCCCGTTCACCGCCAAGACGATCGTCGAGCGCGCGCCGCTCGAGCGCGAGCTGGACGAGGTGCGGCGCAACGGCATCGCCTTCGACGACGGCGAGTTCGACCCCGAGGTGCGCTGCGTGGCCGTCCCGGTGCGCGATTTCGCCGGCCGCGTCACCGGCGCGATCGGCATCTCCGGACCGATCTGGCGCCTGTCGCTGCAGGCCCTGCAGGAGAAGTCGGCCCGCGTGCGCGAAGCCGCCGAGCGGCTCTCCGGCGAGCTCGGCTCGCGCGCGGCAGCCGCGCGCTGATTCTTCACATCGCTCGAGGAGAGCACATGTTGCTTCAAGGCAGGAGCGTGGTCGTGGTCGGAGGCTCGTCGGGGATCGGGCTCGCGACCGCGGCGCTGGCGAAGTCCGAAGGCGCGCTGGTGACGATCGCTTCCAGGTCCGCCGAGCGCCTGCGCGCCGCGGCCGACGGCATCGGCGCGCGTGGCATCGCCGCGGACGTCACCAGCGACGCGAGCGTCGAGGCGCTGTTCAAGGCCTGCGGCAGGGTCGACCACGTCGTGGTGACGGCGGCGCAGCTTCGCTCCGGACCGTTCAAGACGCTCTCGATCGAGGACGCGAAGGCGACCATGGAGAGCAAGTTCTGGGGCACCTGGCGGGTCGCGCGCGCGGCCGACATCGCGCCGGGCGGATCGCTCACCATCGTTTCCGGTTTCCTCAGCATCCGGCCGCGCCCGGCCGCGGCGATCATCGGCGCGGCCAACGGCGCGCTCGAGTCGCTGGCGAGGAGCCTCGCGCTCGAGCTCGCGCCGGTGCGCGTGAACGCGGTATCGCCGGGGATCATCGACACCCCTATCCGCGCCGCGATGCCCGAGGAGGCGCGGCGCAAGATGCTCGAGCAGACCGCGGCGGCGCTGCCGGTGCGCCGGGTCGGCACCGGAGAGGACATCGCGCGCCAGATCCTGGCGTTCATGACCATCGGCTTTGCCACCGGCTCGATCGTCTATCTCGACGGCGGCGGCTCGATCGCCTGAAGCAACCACTTACTTCGAGGAACAGACCATGAAGCTCTGGTATTCGCCCGCATCTCCGTTCGCGCGCAAGGTGCGCGCCGTGGCCATTGAGCTCGGCCTGGCCGAGCGCATCGAGCTGGTCCAGGTGACGGTGCTGCCGAGCAAGCCCAACGTCGAGCTTGCGCGCGAGAACCCGCTGATCAAGGTGCCCGCGCTCCGGGCCGAGGACGGCGCGGTGCTCTACGACTCGCGCGTGATCTGCGAGTACCTGAGCGCGCTCGGCGGCGGCGGCAGGCTCTTTCCGGCCGCGGGCGCGGCGCGATGGCAGGCGCTCAGGCGCCAGGCGCTGGGCGATGGAATTCTGGACGCGGGCATCCTGCGCCGCTACGAGCTGGCGCTGCGCCCCGAGGCGCTGCGCTGGGCGGACTGGCTCGCGGGGCAGCAGGCCAAGGTGGATCACGGCCTGGACGCCGCGGAACGCGAAGCGGGCGGCTGGGGCGATGCCTTCGACATCGGCCACATCACGCTCGCCTGCGCGCTCGGCTGGATCGACTTCCGTTTCCCGGATTCCGGCTGGCGCGCGGCGCACCCGCAGCTCGGCGCCTGGTTCGCGCGTGTCGTGCAGCGGCCGTCGCTCGCACAGACCGCGCCGCACGCCTGAGCGGGTGCCTTGCGCCCTCGCGCCGATTATTTGATACTGTGAATTGCATTGCGGCATTGTGAAAATATGACCCGTGTGAAGAACTAAGGCCAATCCGGCCGCTTCGGCCGAACGACAGGAGGAGGCAGCAATGAGCGACGACAAGAAGGGCAGCAATTCCGCGGCGTCCGTCGCGGGGCGCAGAAAGGTATTGAAGGCAGGGGCGACGGTCGCAAGCGCGCTGGCCCTCGGGTTCCCGGCGATCGTGCGCGGCCAGTCCGACAAGATCAAGATCGGCCATCTGACGCCGCTCACCGGCTTTCTCGGCGCGCTCGGCCAGTACGCGGTGCTCGGCATCCGCATGGCCGAGGAGGAAATCAACAGGGCCGGCGGCATCCTGGGCCGGCAGATCGACCTCATCTCCGAGGATTCGGTCAACCCCACGACCGCCGCGACCAAGGCGCAGCGCATGTACGAGCAGGACCGCGTCGCGCTGCTGCTGGGCGAGATCAACTCGGCCTCCGCGAAGACCATCATGCAGGTGGCGGCGCGCGAGCGGCGCCTGTACGTGGACACCGGCGCGCGCTCGGACGTGCTGCGCGGCAAGGACTGCAACCGCTACACGTTCCATGTCGACATCCCGGTGACGGTCATGGTGAACGCCGAGGGCCAGGGACTGCTGCGCGACGGGCTGGTCAAGGGCAAGAAGGTCTACTACCTGACTTCGGACTACCTGTTCGGCCACGACCTGGCGAAGGCGGCCAAGAAATTCATGAACAGCCACGGCGCCACCAGCGTCGGCGACGAGCTGTGCGCCACCGACGTGACCGACTTCAGCCCGTACCTGCTCAAGATCCGCCAGGCGAAGCCCGATCTGGTCGCCACCAACCTCGGCGGCAACCAGGTCACCAACTTCGTCAAGCAGTACGCCGAGTTCGGCCTGCCGTACGCGATCGCGGGCTTCAACCTGAACACGGCGGACGCCTGGGCGGCCGGCGAAGGCAACCTGAGCGGCATCTGGCCGACGGTGTGGTACGACCAGATCGACACCCCGGGAACGAAGGCGTTCACCGCCGCGTTCCGCGCCAAGTACGGCAAGCCTCCCGAGAACCACGCCTGGGTCGAATACGTCACGCTCAAGATCCTGGCGCAGGCGGCGAACGAGATCAGATCGGTGGACAACGAGAAGCTGATCGCCTTCTTCGAGAAGGAGCCGAAGTTCGACCTGCTCAAGCCGCGCAAGGGCTACTTCCGGTCCTGGGACCACCAGATGATGCAGGAGGCCTACACGTTCACGGTGAAGCCCAAGGGCGCGCCCGAGAAGGACCAGTGGGACATCTTCGATTACAGCCCGCCCATCCCGGGGCCGGACCAGCCGCTGGAGCTGCTCGCGCCGACGAAAGCGGAAAGCGAGTGCAAGATGTAATCGGGCGCCGGGAGCGGGCGCTGCCGCGGGGCCTGCTGCCGGCGATCGATTGAGCATGCAGTCCCTGTTCCTGCTGGAACAGGTGGTGAATGGCCTCGTGCTCGGAGGCTATTACCTCCTGATCGCGCTGGGCCTGTCGCTGATCTTCAGCGTGGGCGGGGTGGTGAACCTCGCCCACGGCGCGTTCTACGCGCTCGGCGCCTACGCCTCGCTCGAGATCGCGAAATACCTTGGCTTCGGCCCCGCGGTGGCGCTCTCGCCGGTCGCGGTGGGGCTGCTCGGCATCCTGTTCGAGCGCTTCCTGCTGCGCCGCTTCTACACCGCCGATCCGATCCTCGGCCTGCTGGTGACCTTCGGCCTGGCGATGATCGTCGAGCAGGCGATCCGCATCGTGTGGGGCGCCGCGCCGCTGCCGGCGTCGATGCCGGACGCGCTGAAGGGCAGCGTCGTGCTGGGTCCGTTCCTGTTCTCCCGCTACCGCCTGCTGCTGCTCGCGATCGTGGCGGCGGTGCTCGCCGGCGTCTGGCTGCTGCTCAACAAGACCTCGTTCGGCCGCGTCGTGCGCGCCGGCATCCAGCGCCCCGACATGGTCGCGGCGCTCGGCATCCGGCTGCAGCCCTACATGACCGCGATCGTGGCGCTCGGCGTGGGCATGGCGGCGCTCGCCGGCGCCCTGTTCGCCCCGATCGCGCTGGTGCAGCCGGCGATGGGGGCGGAGATCATCACCGTCGCGTTTGTGGTGGTGGTGATCGGCGGCCTGGGCAGCTTCTGGGGCGTGGTGCTCGCGGCGCTGCTGGTCGGCGTGGTGCGCGGAATTACGATCAACTTCGTGCCGGCGGCGGGCGAGGCCTCGATCTACGTGCTGATGTTCCTGGTGCTGCTGTTCCGACCGCGAGGGCTGCTCGGCGAGCGCATCGAGAAGTTCGAATGACGCCCGCGCGGCGCAGCGCGAAGTACCGGGCGCTGTGGGTCGGCGCACTCGCGCTCCTCGTCCTGCCCGCGCTGATGCCGCTCCTGGGGCTGACGATCAACACCGCCATCGTCGCGGTCATCCTGGCGATCGCCGCGTTGGGCCTGAACCTGCTCGTCGGCTACACGGGGCTCACTTCTTTCGGCCACGCCGCGTGGTTCGGCATCGGCGCCTACGCGGCCGCGATCGCGCAGAAGGACTGGCTCCGCGGCCAAATGTTCCTGCCGATCATGGTTGCGCTCGCTTTCGTCGCGGTGCTGTCCACGGCGGTCGGCCTGCTGATCCTGCGCCGCAGGGGCGTGTATTTCTCGCTGCTCACGCTGGCGCTCAGCGCGCTCGCGTACGCGATCGCGTTCCGCTGGACCGCCCTGACGGGAGGCGAGGACGGGCTGGGCGGCCTGGTGCGCGGCCGCATCGGGCCGATCTCGCTCGACAACGCGTTCGTCTACTACGCGCTGGTGTCGGCGATCGGCCTGGGTGTGCTGTACGGCCTGCTGCGCGTGGTGCGCTCGCCGTTCGGCCACGCGCTGGTCGCGATCCGCGAGAACCAGCTGCGCGCCACCTTCCAGGGCTACGCCGTCGACCGCTACAAGCTGGGAGCGTTCGTGCTCTCGGCCACGGTGACCGGCCTGGCCGGCGCGCTGCTCGGGTTCCAGAACTATCTCGTGTCGGCGGACGGCGTGACGGTCGCGTTCTCGGGCGAGCTGCTGGCGATGGTGGTGATCGGCGGCATGCGCAACATCCTGGGGCCCGCCCTGGGCGCGGTGTTCTTCGTCCTGTTCCGCGAGCTGTTCTCCATGTGGACCGACAACTGGCTGCTCTGGTTCGGGCTGGTGTTCGTCGGCTTCGTGCTGTATTCGCCCGGCGGCCTGGTGGGCATCTGGGCCAAGCTCAAGCGCCGCTGGCGCCCGCCGCCGGAGGAAGCGGCGGCCATGAGCAATCGCCGCATCCACGAAGGGCTGCCGCTGCCCGAGTTCCTGCGGCCCGCAGCGCGCGCGGGCACGGTGCTCCAGGTGGACGCGGTGCACAAGCACTTCGGCGGCATCCACGCGGTCGCCGACGTCGGCCTCGCCATCGACGCCGGCGAGGTGCACGCGCTGATCGGCCCCAACGGGGCGGGCAAGACGACGCTGTTCAATCTGGTGTCGGGGATGTTTGCGCCCGACGCGGGCAGCGTGCGCCTCGACGGCAGGGACATCCATGGCCTGGCGCCGTACCGCATCTGCCAGCAGGGCCTCGCACGCTCGTTCCAGATCACCAACCTGTTCAAGGGGCTGTCGATCTACGAGAACCTGCGCCTGTCGCTGCAGGCGCGGCACCCCGCCCGCTTCAACTTCTGGCGCGACATCGACCGCTACCCGGAGATCCACGCGCAGACCGAGGAGCTGGTGCGCTTTCTCGGCCTGGAGGGGATCGAGGCGATCGAGGGCAGCGAGCTTTCCTACGGCGGCCAGCGGCTGGTCGACCTGGGGATCGCGCTCGGATCCAGGCCCAGGGTGCTGCTGCTCGACGAGCCGCTCGCGGGGCTGGCCGCGGCCGAGCGCGAGCGCGTGTCGAACCTCGTCAAGTCCGTGGCGAGCAGCATCCCGGTGCTGATCGTCGAGCACGACATCGACCGCGTGCTCGGGTTCTCGCAGCGCGTCACGGTGATGAACCAGGGCGCAGTCCTGATGGCCGGCACGCCGGAGGAGGTGCGCGCCGATCGCCGCGTGCAGGAGGTCTACACCGGGACCGGAACGCCGCCGGTCACCGGGCGCGCGGCGGCCGGGGTGCGCAACTCCACGCCGCTGCTGCAGTGCTCCGGGATCAACGCGTTCTACGGCAAGAGCCACATCCTGATGGAGGCCGCGCTCGACGTGCGCGAGGGCGAGATCGTGGCCTTGCTCGGCCGCAACGGCGCCGGCAAGTCGACCTTCCTCAAGACGCTCGCCGGGCTGCTGCGGCCGGCCTCCGGCAGGATCGAGTTCGACGGGCGCGACATCGCCGCGCTGCCGGCGCCGGACATCGCCCGCGCGGGCATCGGCTACGTGCCGCAGGGCCGCGGCCTGTTCGCCGGCATGACGGTGGCCGAGAACCTGGCGCTGGGGCGGCTCGCCCGCGCCACCGACGGCAGCCGGGGCGTGGCGTGGAGCGAGCAGCAGATCTTCGAGCATTTCCCGCGCCTGAAAGAGCGCATGCACGTCGCGGCCGACTACCTGTCGGGCGGCGAGCAGCAGATGGCGGCGGTGGCGCGCGCGCTTTCGGGCAATGTCAGGCTGCTGCTGCTGGACGAGCCGTTCGAGGGCCTGGCGCCGGCGGTGGTGCAGGAACTGTTCAGCGTGTTCGACCGGCTGCGCCGGCACGTTTCCATCGTGATCGTGGAACACAACCTGGATCTGGTGCTGGCGCTCGCCGATCGCGTGTTCGCGCTCGAGCGCGGCGCGGTGTTCCACCAAGGTCCCGCCGAGCGGCTGCTGACCGACCTGGACTATCGCAAGCAGATTCTCTGGCTATGACGCGTCCCGCGGGGCGCGCGCCAGCGCCCGCCCGGCGAGGTAGCCGAACACCAGCGCGGGACCGAGCGTGATGCCCGGACCCGGATAGGCGCCGTCCATGACCGAATTCATGTCGTTGCCGCAGGCGTAGAGATGCGGCACCGGGCGCCCTGCGCCGTCGAGCACGCGCGCGCTTGCGTCGGTCACCAGCCCCGCCACCGTGCCGAGATCGCTCGGGTACAGGCGGATCGCGAAATAGGGCGCGGCCTCGATGGGGCGCATGCAGGGGTTGGGCTTGTTGCGCGCATCGCCGAGGTAGCGCTGATAAGGATTGCCGCCGATCCCGAATTGCGAGTCCACGCCGCGGCGCGCGTCCGCGTTGTAGGTTGCGACCGTGCGCTCGAGCCCCGCGGGATCGATCTCGAGGTACGCCGCCAGCTCGGCGAGCGTCGGGGCGCGCACCAAATAGCCGCTCGAGAGGTACGCCGCGAGCGCGAGCGTGAACGGCCGCACCGCGCCGAGGCCGTATTGCCACAGGCTCCTGCGATCGCACAGCAGGAACGCGGGGATCGCCGCCCGCGTGCGGTTGGCGCGCAACATCGCCAGCACGAACTCGTGGTACGACACCGCCTCGCTGGTGAAGCGCGCGCCCGCGCGCGTGACCGCGATGATCCCGGGCTTGCCGCGGTCGGCGACGGTGTGCGGGAACACGCATTCGCTGCCGTCGGCGCGGCGGAAATGCGACATCGGCGCCCAGAATGCGTTGTGGGTGTTGTGCTCGCCGACCTGCCCGCCCGCGGCCAGGCCCATGCGGATGCCGTCGCCGGTGCTCTCGGGACAGACGGGCGAGTGCGGCGAGACCTCCGGCGGCAGGAGCAGCGCGCGCAGCTCGGGGTCGTGCGAGAAGCCGCCGGTGGCGAGCACCACGCCGGCGCGCGCGCCGAGCGTCGCGCGCTGCCCGCCGGACTCGATCTCCACGCCCGCGGCGCGACCCCCGCGCATCACGACGCGGATGACCGGCGCGCCGAGGCGCAGCGACACGCCGAGATCGAGCGCCGACTTGAGCAGTCTCCCCACGAGCGCGTTGCCGAGCACCAGGTGCGTGCCGCGCGGCGCGGACATGCGCTGCCAGGCGTATTCACCCATCAGGCGCAGCACGCGGGCCGCCGAGCGGGGCGAGCGCAGCGCGTTGCGCAAGTGCGGCAGGTCCGGTCGCGCGACCATCATGCCGTCGAACAACATGAACTCGCGCAGCGGCCAGCGCATCAGCGCGAACTCGCGCCCCAGCGTGCGCGCGTCGAAGTCGACCGGCTCGAGCACGCGGCCGCCGAGCGTAGCGCCCGGCAGATCCGGGTAGTAGTCCGGGTAGCTCAGCACCGGGCGCAGGCGCAGCAGCGTGCGCGCTTCCAGATACGCGAGCGCTTCCGTCCCGCGCGCGAGGAAGGCCTCGCGCGCGGACGGGTCGCGCATCGGCGGCGCGCACTGATCGAGGTAGCGGCGCGCGTTGGCGACGCTGTCGTCGATGCCCGCCGCGGCCATCTTCGGGTTCGCGGGAATCCACACCATGCCGCCGGAAATGGCCGTCGTGCCGCCGACCAGCGCCGACTTCTCGAGGAGCAGCGTCTTCAGCCCTTCGGCCGCCGCGACGCAGGCCGCGGCGAGCCCGCCCGCGCCCGCCCCGACGACGATGGCGTCGTAACCTTCCTCGTCCGGGGCGCTGCGCTGAATCATGGGGTGGCGCGGCCGCGCGCCTCAGTGCGGCACGAGGACCATCTTCCCCTGCACCCGGCGCTCGGCGAAGCGTTCCAGCGCATCGGCGAAGCACTCGAGCGGATAGGTCGCGCTCACGTGCGGCTTGAGCTTGCCTGCCCGGTACAGGGCGTAGAGCTCGTCCTGAACGCGCCGCACCCAGTCCGGGTCGCGCTCGCGGTAGTCGCTCCACTGCAGGCCGACGACCGCGATGTTCTTGAGCAGCAGGTAGTTCGCCTTTACCTCGGGCAGGCGCATCGAGGCGAAGCCCACCACCACCAGGCGCCCGCGCCAGGCGAGCGCGCGCAGCGCGCCGTCGAACACCTCGCCGCCGACGTTCTCCAGCACGACGTCGACGCCGCGCTTGCCCACCGCCGCGTACACCTGCTCGCGCAGGCTGTTGCGCAGGTCGGGCGCCGACAGGTCGATGACGTGGTCGGCGCCGTGGCGCCGGCACAGCTCGCCTTTCCCGGCACTGGTGACCCCGGCGATCACGGTGGCGCCGAGCGCCTTGGCGATCTCGACGCCGGCGAGCCCGACGCCGCCCGATGCGCCGGTGACCAGCACCGCCTCGCCCTTGCGGTAGGCGCCGCGCTCGAGCAGCGCGAAGTGCGAAGTCTGGTAGGCGAGCCCGAGCGCCGCGCCTTCCTCGAAGCTCATCGCCTCCGGCATGCGGTAGCAGGTCGCCTCGGGCGAGAGCAACCGCTCGCAATAGGTGCCGTACTCGCGTTGCGCCATGACGCGGTCGCCCGGCCTGAAGCGGGTGACGCCGGCGCCGACGGCGCTGACCACGCCCGCGGCTTCCTTGCCGGGGCTGAACGGCCGCGGCGGCAGGAGCTGGTACTTGCCCTCGATCACCAGGAGGTCGGGGTAGTTGACGCCGATGGCATGCACGTCGATGACCAGCTCGCCCGGGCCCGGCACCGGGTCGGGCACAGTCTCCACGCGCGCCGAGCGGAACGGGCCGTGCTCGCGGACGACGACCGCGCGCATCGGCTCAGCGTCCTTCGAGCAGCGTGTTGTCGGCCCCGAGGCGCGGGTAGCCCACGGGTCGCGGCTCGCGGAAAGCGTCGGCGACCGGCACCGGCACCGCGGTGAGCGGACCGGCGTCGGTCTGCACTTGGTGGGCGAACAGGCCGCGCGCGCGGAAATGCGGATCGCGCATCGCCTCCTCCATCGTGCTGACGATGCAGCAGCACAGATCCTTGCCGGCGAAGCGCGCGCGCCAGTCCTCGGCGCTGCGCGCGGCGACGCGCTGCGCGACCGCGCGCCGGGTCGCCTGCGGATCGCGGCTGTCGTCGGCGAGCTCCGCCGGCAGCTCGATCGCCGCGCAGAAGTTGTCCCAGAAACGCTGCTCGAGCGGCGCCGCGGCGACGAAGCGCCCGTCGGCGGTGCGATAGACCTGGTAGCGCGGGCTGCCGCCGGTGACCAGCGCGTCCGCCGCGCCGGGCCAGCGGCCCGTGAGCTGGCCGTTGCCGAGCGCCCAGTAGAGGAACGTGAACAGGTTGTCGCTCATCGAAACGTCGAGCTTGCAGCCCGCGCCGTCGGCGTCGCGCCGGCGCAGGGCGAGCAGGATGTTGATCACCGCCGGATAGGCGCCGCCGGCGATGTCGGCGATGAGCGCGGGCGGCACTACCGGCGCGCCGTCGCTTCCGGCCGCGAGCGAGAGCATGCCCGACTCGGCGACGTAGTTGAGGTCGTGCGCGGCCACCTGCGCGCGCGGGCCGCTCTGGCCGTAGCCGGTGATGGCGCAGTAGATCAGCCGCGGATTGAGCGCCTTGACGGTTTCGTAGCCCAGGCCCAGGCGGTCCATGACGCCCGGGCGGAACTGCTCGACCAGCACGTCCGCCGCGCGCAGCAGCGGCTCGAGGCGCGCACGCGCGGAGGGGTCCTTGAGGTCGAGCGCGATCGAGCGCTTGCCGCGGTTGAGCAGCGCGAAGTTGACGCCGTCGGGACCGACCCGCGGCGCGTAGCTGCGCATCTCGTCGCCGCGGCCCGGGCGTTCGATCTTGATCACCTCGGCGCCGGCTTCCGCGAGCAGCAGCGTGCACAGCGGCCCGGGCAGCAGCGTGCTGAAGTCGAGCACCTTGACGCCTGCGAGCGGGCGGCTCATCGCCTGGCGACGAAGCTGCGGCCGATGAGCTGGCGGTGCACCTGGTTGGTGCCCTCCCAGATCTGGGTGATCTTGGCGTCGCGCATCAGGCGCTCGACGCGGTAGTCCTTGCAGTAGCCGTAGCCGCCGTGCAGCTGCACCGCGTCGGTGGCGATGCGCATGGCGAGGTCGGAGGCGCGCAGCTTGAGGATCGAGGCCTCGATGCCGAAGTCCTGCGCGCCGCCGTCCACCAGGCGCGCCACGTGCCACAGCCAGGCCTCGCACTGCGCGAGCTCGGCCGCCAGGTCGGCGAGCAGGAACTGGATGCCCTGGAACTCGACGATCCGGCGGCCCGACTGGCGGCGCTCGTTGATGTAGGCGACCGCGTCGCCGAAGGCCGCGCGCGCGATGCCGAGCGCGTGCGCCGCCACGCTCGGGCGCGAGCGGTTGAGCGAGGCGAGCAGGATCTTCAGGCCGTCGCCCGGGGCGCCGAGCAGGTTGGCGCGCGGCACGCGGCAGTCCTCGAAGGCGAGCGCCGCGGTGCTCGAGGCGCGAAGGCCCATCTTGTCCTCGGTGCGCAGCACCGACAGGCCGGGGGTGCCCTTTTCCAGCACCAGCGCCGAGATCGCCTTCCTGTCGTCGTCGATCGCGCTCCACTTGCCGAACAGCAGGATCAGGTCGGCGACGTCGCCGCTGGTGATGAAGGTCTTGCCGCCGTTCACCACGATGTGCTCGCCATCGGGGGTGAAGCGGGTCTTCATGCCGGTGGCGTCCGAGCCCGCGCCGGGCTCGGTGATGGCGAGCGACACCAGGCCGCCGGCGGCCACGCGCGGCAGCAGGCGGTGCTTCTGCTCCTCGCTGCCGAACTCGACCAGCGGCTTCGCGCCGTGGAAGCTGGTCGCCCAGATGATCCCGGTCGCGGCGCAGGCCTGGCTGATTTCGCGCACGCACATCAGGTAGGCGGCGTAGGACATCGGCGCGCCGCCGTAGGCCTCGGGGACGAACATGGCGTTCAGCCCGAGCTCGTTGATCGCGCGCACGTTGTCCCAGGGGAACTGCGCGCTGCGGTCGCAGGCGGCGGCGCGCGGCGCGATGACCTCGCGCGCAACCGTGCGCACGCTCTCCACCAGCAGGCGCTCCTCCTCGCCGAGCGCGACGCCCGCGTCGATGCGCTCGAAGACCTGCATCAGTGCGCCATCCCCTGGCCGCCGTCGAGGTAGATGGTCTCGCCGGTGAGGAACGGAATGTCCTCGCCGAACAGCGACGCGACCAGCCGGGCGACGTCGCGCGGCGTGCCCGGGCCGCCGGTGGGCACGCGGCCCTGCAGGAACGCGCGCAGCGGCCCCTTCATCGCCTCGGCGTTGAGCTCGGTCTCGATGTAGCCGGGCGCGACGTCGAGCACGCGGATGCCCTGCGCCGCCCACTCCACCGCGAGGCAGCGCGTGATCGCGCCGACCGCGGCCTTGGAGGCGCAGTAGGCGAGGTTGCGCTTGACCCCCAGCTTGTCGAAGAACGAGCCGATGTTGACGATGGTGCCGCCCCGGTGCGCGAGGTGGGGGTAGGCCTCGCGGCAGGCGACGAACAGCGCGCGCGCGTTGGTGTCCATCACCTGGTCCCAGGTCGCGGTCGCCAGCGTCGCGGACTTGCCGTCGAGGTGGATGCCGGCGTTGTTGACCAGGCCGTCGATGCCGCCGGCGCGCTCGGCGAGCGCGGCGAAGGTTGTTTTCAGCGACGCCTCGTCGGTCACGTCGCAGGCGAGGTTGACGCAGCGCGGCGCGAGCGCCGCCTCCATTGCGGCGCCCTCGATGCCGGCGCCCTTGCGCGTCAGGCAGCCGACGGTGAAGCCGCGCCGCGCGAGCTCGAGCGCGATCGCCGCGCCGAGGCCGCGGCTCGCGCCGGTGACTGCGATCACCCGGCTCGCCATGTCAGCGGTCCTTGAACGCCGGCTTGCGCTTGGCCATGAAGGCCGCCATCCCCTCGGCCGCGTCCGCGGTCTGGAAGGCGAGGGTCGAGAGGTCGGCCTCGATGCGCAGCCCCGCGTGCAGCGGCGTGTCGAGCGCGCGCTGCACCGCTTCGCGCGCGAAGCCGAGCACCGGCAGGCTGTGGCAGGAGAACTGGCGCGCGAAGGCGATGCCCGCGGCGATCGGGTCGCCTTCCAGGACGCGGCTGGCGAGCCCCCAGGCGAGCGCGGTCTGCGCGTCGATCGCCTTGCCGGTGAGGATCATCTCGAGCGCGCGCGCCTCGCCGATGGCACGCGGCAGGCGTTGCGTGCCGCCGTAGCCGGGGACCAGGCCGAGCCTGATCTCGGGCAGGGCGAGCCTGGCGTTCGGCGTCAGCAGGCGGAAGGTGCAGGCGAGCGCGAGCTCGAGCCCGCCGCCGAAGGCATAGCCGTTGACCATCGCCACCGAGGGCATCGGCAGGCGCTCGAGCTTCGCCATCACGGCCTGCCCCCGCTCGGCGCCGCGCTTCTGCTCGGCGAGCGTGCGCCCGCCCAGCTCGCCGATGTCCGCGCCGGCGCAGAAGGCCTTGTCGCCCGCGCCGGTAACCAGCAGCGCGCGCGCGTCGCCCGCGGCGACCTCGTCGAGGGCGCGCGCCAGGTCCTCGACCAGCTTGAACGACAGCGCATTGAGCGCCTCGGGGCGGTTGAGGCGGATGAGCGCGAATTCCTCGATGCTCGACAGTTCGACGGCCACGTCAGCCCTCCTTGGCGGGATCGATCCAGCGCACCGGCTGCGGCGCGATGCGGCCGCTCCTGGCCCACTCCTGCAGCTCGCGCTTGAGGATCTTGCCGCTCGCGGTGAGCGGGAACGCCTCCAGTGCGACGAAGTACTCGGGCATGTCGTACTTCGACAGTCCGACCGCGTGCAGGTGCTCGAGCAGCGCGGCGCCCGATACGCGCTCGCCCTCGCGGCAGATTACCGCAAGGCAGGCCTTCTCGCCGAGGCGCGCATCGGGCACGCCGAAGGCGGCGGCCTTTTGCACCCCCGGATGGCGGTGGGCCAGGTCCTCGATGCGCGCCGGGTGGATGTTGTGCCCGCCGCGGATGATGAGGTCCTTCTTGCGTCCCACGACGCGCAGGCAGCCGCGCTCGTCGAGCGTGCCGAGGTCGCCGGACAGGAACCAGCCTCCGCGGTTGAACGAGTCCTCGGTGGTCGCCTGGTTGTCGAAGTAGCCCAGCATGAGCAGCGCGCCGCGCGTGCCGATCTCGCCCACGCTGCCCGCGGGCAGCTCGAGATCCGGGTTGTCCTGGCTGAAAATGCGCGTCTCGTAGCCGTGGCAGGCGCGGCCGCAGGTCTCGACGATGGTCTGCGCGTCGTCGCCGGGCAGCGTGTACTGGTGCGAGCCGTTCTCGGTCATGCCGTAGATGTTCTGCGGCGTGATGCCCAGATCGAGGAACGACTGCGCCACCTCGCGCGGGATCGGCGATCCGGCCATGTAGAACAGGCGCACCGCGCCGAGCCGCGCCAGGCCGCGGCGCCGCGCCGCCGCGAGCATGTCGATGGCGTGGGTGGGCACGCCCATGATGTACGTGGCGCCGCTGGCCAGCACCCAGTCGAGCGGCTGCGTGCCCGCGGGCGGGTCGTTGACTACCAGCTCGAAGCCGGCCGCCATCATCTGCTCGATCGCCACGGTGCCGATGTGGTGGCTCATGGGGCTCAGGCTGAGCAGCACGGTCGAGTGGTCGTGGCGCCAATCGGCGACCATCGCGCGGCCGTTGGCGAGCAGCGTGTTGTCCGAGTGCATCACGCCCTTCGGCGCGCCGGTGGTGCCGGAGGTGAAGGCCAGATAGACGATCTTGTCGGGGTCCTGGTCGGCGGCGAGCGAGGGCGCGAGCCCCGGCTCGCGCGGCGGGAAGGGGCGCGCTCGGGGATCGACGCCCTTCGCTCCGCCCACGCCGTACACGGCTTTCATGAACGGCAGCGCCTGCGCCGCGGCGACGATGTCGGCCCGGTGCGCGTCGGCGCCGTAGCCCGCCTGCACGACCAGCGCAGCGGCGCGCGTGCGCTCGAGGAGCTGCGCGATCTCGGCGACGGTGTAGTTCTGGTGCATCGACGGGTTGCAGACGTAGCCGTTCCTCGAGCAGGCGAGCAGCAGCACCACGCATTCGGCGCGCGAGGGCAGCCACAGCGCGACGCGCTGGCCGCGGCGCAGCCCGTCGCGGTGCAGGTGCTCGGCAACGGTATCGACCCATTCGAGCAGCTCGCGCCAGGTGAGGCGCAGGCGCGCGTCGCGCAATGCATGGGCCCGCGGGCGCTCCTGCGCGTGGCGCTGCAGCAGCGAATACAGGGTGTCCTGACGCCACGCCCCCGACGCGTAATGGCGCGCCGCGTCGCGCGGATCGAGCAGCGTGAGGAGGGTGTTCACGCCGGGCGGGGATTCAGTGCCCGAACTTGTCCGGTTCGGGCTTGCGCTTGGAGCGGAAGGCCTCCGAGAGCTCATGCGACTCCTCGCTCTCCAGGTAGCCGCGCAGCAGCAGGTCGTGCGCCATGCGCGCGAGGCCCCCGACGCCGCCGTGGCGCGCGTTGAACGCGGCCTTGACGGAGGCGAGGGCGAAGGCACCGCGCTCGGCGAGCTCGAGCGCCATGGCGCGCGTCTCCTCGCGCAGCCGGTCGTCGGGCACGACGCGGTTGACCAGGCCGATGGCCAGCGCCTCGCGCGCGCTCAGGCGCGGATTGAGCATCCACATCTCCTTTGCCTTCTTCTTGCCGACCAGATCCTCCAGATACCAGGTGCCGAAGCCGGCGTCGAAGCTGCCCATCATCGGCCCGACCTGGCGGAACACCGCGCTTTCCTTGGCGATGGTGAGGTCGCATATCACCTGCAGCACGTTGCCGCCGCCCACCGCGTAGCCGTTGACCGAGGCGATCACCGGCTTTTGCAGCCGGTCGATCGCCTCGTACATCTCCAGCGTCGGCAGCACGCCGGCGTAGAGCAGCGTGTCCTGCATGCCCTCCTTGCGCCCGCCGATACAGAAGAACTTGTCGCCCGCGCCGGTGATCACCAGCACGCGGGTGCGCGTTTCGCGCCGCACCGCGTTGATGCAATCGCGCACCTCGTGGCACATCTGCGGGGTGAACATGTTGCCGTCCTCGGGACGGTTGAGGGTGAGCCAGCCGATCGGCCCGTCCTCCTCGTAGACGATGGTGTCGAACTTCAAGCAGGCCCCCTGTGCGGATCGCGCGCGGCGCGCCGGCAGATCATAGCCCGGGCGGGGTGCGAATTGAACGGCCGGTTCAAGCGGCCGCGGCGCGGTGGCGTCGCGGTAGCGCCGCGCGCTGAGGATGCCCGGCAGGGCGAGGCGCTCGCCGACGTGCTCGGCTTCGTACCAGGCGTTGAACTCCGCCTCGTCCTCGGCGGAGATGTCGTTCCAGACTGCGAGCAGACCCGGTAGCGTGGTCATCGGGGGAGAGCCCATTCTGCGCAAGCGCCGTTTTTTCACATTGTCGCAAACCGGCGGCGACGCGGAAATCTCGTCGTGCGCTTGCTTGACCCGCCGCCGGATTTTGCTGCACCATGCCCGGCACAATTCCACACCGCCGGTACAAGGCCGCCGCGAGCTTCTCGCGCGCGCACGTCACGCAACATCTAGGAGGAGAAGTCATGCACGGACTCAAGAAGGTCGTCGGGGCGGTCCTGGTCGCCGCCGCCCTCGCTCCGGCGATGGCGCTCGCGCAGGCGCCGGTCAAGATCGGGATGGTCATGTTCCTGTCCGGACCGGCGGCGGCGCCGTTCGGGGTGCCGGCGAAGAACGCGGCCGATCTCCTCGTCAAGTCGCTCAATGCCGGCCAGGTGCCGGAGCCCTACGGCACCAGGGGCTACGGCGGCGCGCCGCTGGAGACGGTGATCGTCGACGAAGCGGGCAGCACCACCACGCAGGTCACCGAGTTCCGCAACCTGGTGCAGCGCGACAAGGTCGACCTGGTGATCGGCTACATCTCGAGCGGCAACTGCCTGGCGGTCGCGCCGGTGGCCGAGGAGCTGAAGACGCTCACCGACTTCTTCGACTGCGGCACGCCGCGCATCTTCGAGGACGCCAGCCACAAGTACCTGTTCCGCACCTCCCCGACCGCCACCATGGACAGCGTCGGCGCGGCGATGTACGTGCACCAGCTCAGGCCGCACCTGAAGTCGATCGCCGGCATCAACCAGAATTACGCCTGGGGCCAGGATTCCTGGGGCGACTTCGTCGCGGCGATGAAGCAGATCGTGCCCAACGTCGAGATCAAGACCTCGCAGATGCCCAGGCTGTTCGCCGGGCAGTACAACGCCGAGATCTCGACCCTGCTCGCGGCGCACGCCGACGTGATCCACTCCAGCTTCTTCGACGGCGACCTCGAGGCGCTGCTGCTGCAGGGGGCGCCGCGCGGGCTGTTCAAGCACAGCTTGGGCGTGCTCACGGCCGGCGAGCCGGCGATCTACAAGCTCGCGGCGCAGATCCCCGACGGCACGGTGATCGGCGCGCGCGGCCCGTTCGGCCCGTACGCGCCCGACAGCGTCCTCAACCACTGGTTCACGAAGTCCTTCGAGGCGCAGTACCACGTGCCGCCCAACTATGCCGCCTATCAGATGGCGCAGGCGATCCTCGGGGTCAAGGCGGCCTGGGAGAAGGCGCAGGCGGACAACGGCGGCAGGCGCCCGACGCAGGAGCAGGTCGGCACGGCGCTCACGCACCTGACGTTCGTGGGCCCGGGGGGCGTGGTGCGGATGGCGATCGGCGCCGGACACCAAGCGATCATGGATACCGCCTACGGCCAGACCAAGGTCGTGAACGGCAAGATGACCATCGTCAACGTCCGCACCTACGCGGCCGACCAGGTGAACCCGCCCGACGGCATGAAGGCCGCCGACTGGATCAGGAACGGCTTCAAGAAATAGTTTCGCCCGCATGACGGCTGCCCGGTTCGGGCAGCCGTCTTCGTGTTCGCCCGCGCCGTGGACCAGATCGCCCCAGTCATCGTCGACGGCATCGTGTACTCCGGCTGGCTGTTCATCGCCGCCGTAGGCCTCACGCTGATCTATGGCGTGATGAAGATCCTCAACATCACGCACGGCAGCTTCTACGCCCTGGGCGCCTATGCCGCGGCCTCGTTTACCGGCTTCTGGTTCGCGCACGGCTACCCGCCGATGCTGTCCTTCGCGGTGTTGCTCGCCTCGGCCGTGTTCATCACGCTGGTGTTCGCGCCGCTGATCGAGCGCAGCATCCTGCGCTTCATGTACGCCAAGGACGAGGTGGTTATCCTGCTGGTCACCTATGCGCTGTTCCTGATCCTCGAGGACACGATCAAGCTGATCTGGGGCGTCGATCCGTACTTCGCCGCGCAGCCCTATGGCCTGCTCGGCAGCTTCCAGGTCGGCGGCCTGGACTACCCGACCTACAACCTGCTCCTGGTCGGGGTGGCGCTCGCGGCGGGGCTCGGGCTGACCTGGGTGCTGCACTGGACGCGCACCGGGAAGCTGTTGCGCGCGGTCATCCACGACCCCGAGGTGAGCCGTGCCATGGGCATCAATGTCGGGCGCTACTACCTGGTCACCTTCACCTTCGGCTCGATGCTCGCGGCGATCGGCGGGGCGTTCACCGCGCCCACCGTGTCGGTGGTCCCCGGGCTCGGCGTCGAGGTGGTGGTGCTGTCGTTCGCGGTCATCGTGATCGGCGGCATGGGGAGCCTCGCGGGCGCGGCCCTGGGCGCGGTGATCGTCGGCTTGGTGCGCTCAATCGCGGTGCATTACTTGCCGCAGGTCGAGCTGTTCGTCATCTACTTCGTCATGGCCCTGGTGCTCGCGTTCCGGCCGCGCGGGCTGTTCAGCGTCGCCGAAGCGAGGAAGATCTGACCCGCGACCGCACGCCGCTCATCCTCGGCGCGATCCTGCTCGGCGTGGTCGCGGCGGGCCCGCTGCTGCCGCAGTGGCTCATGTTCCTGCTCACCGTGGCGGCGGCGCGCGGCCTGGTCGTGCTCGGCCTGATGCTGCTGCTGCGCGCCGGGCTGGTGTCGTTCGGCCAGGCGCTGTACTACTGCCTCGGCGCCTACGTGGCCGGCGCGGTAGGCCGCTTCTTCGGCATCGCCGACATCTTCGTGCAGATGATCGCCGGCGCGCTGGTCGCGGCGGCGGTGGCGTGGGTCCTCGGCTTCCTGCTGGCGAAGTACCGCGGCATCTTCTTCGGCCTGCTCAGCCTCTCGCTGTCGATGATCCTGTACGGGCTGCTGGTGAGGAACGAGGCCCTGGGCTCGACCGACGGCTTCAACATCCTGCCCTCGAGCCTGTTCGGGATCCGCCCGAGCGAGCACTGGCTGCGCTACGCGGTGCTGGTCGCGGGCTGGTCGGTGAGCGTGGTCGCCGCGCTGCTGGTGCAGCGCTACCTCGGCACGCCGCTCGGGCGGCTCGCGCCGGCGATCAAGGACAACGAGATCCGCGTCGAGTACATGGGCGCGTCGGTGCGCCACGCGATCCACGTCAAGTACGTGATCGCCGCAGCGCTCGCGGGCGTGGGCGGGGCGCTCGCCGCCACCACCGTCGGCCACATCGACCCGGACATGGCGTACTGGACTACCTCCGGCGAGTTCATTTTCGTCACCATCCTCGCCGGCACCGGGAGCGTGGTGGCGCCGTTCCTCGGCACGGCGATCTACGGCGCGATCCACACCGTCGCCTACGATTACTCGCCGAATACCTGGCAGATGACCCTCGGCACGGTGCTGCTGGTGGTGATCATGTTCCTGCCGGAGGGCCTGTGGTCGCTGTTCGCGCGCCGCAGGGCGGCCTGACATGGCGGTGATCCTCGACGCCCGCCGGCTCAACAAGAGCTTCGGCGCGGTGACCGCGGCGAGCGACATCAGCGCCGGCATCGAGGAGGACTCGGTGGTCGGCCTGATCGGCACCAACGGCGCCGGCAAGACCACCTTCATCAACATGATCACCGGCTACCTCAAGCCCGACCGCGGCAGCATCCATTACGCGGGACGCGATATCACCGCGCTGTCGCCGCGCGAGATCACGCGCCTGGGCATCTGCCGCTCGTTCCAGATCCCGCAGCTCTACGGCTCGCTCAGCGTGTTCGACAACATGCTGATCGGCCTGGGCGTGGTGCTGCGCAACGCGGGCCTGGGCGGGTTCTTCTCGCGCGGCCGGCCCGTGGTCCCGGGCCACGACGCGCCCGCCGAGGAGGTCGCCGAGCGCATCCTGGCGCAATTCGGCCTGGCCGACTATCGCGCCAAGAACGCGCAGGTGCTGCCCGGCGGCGTGCGCAAGCTGCTCGACATCGCGCTCACCATGGTGGCGCGCCCCAGGGTCCTGCTGCTCGACGAGCCCACCAGCGGGGTCTCGGCGGAGGAGAAGTTCGGCGTCATGGAGCTGATCCTGAAGGCGGTGAAGGCGCAGGGCGCGACCGTGCTGTTCGTCGAGCACGACATGGAGGTGGTGGCTCGCTTCGCCGAACGCGTGCTGGCCTTCTACGACGGGCGCATCATCGCCGACGCGCCGCCGCAGGTCGCGCTCAACCATCGCGAGGTCAAGCGCTTCGTGGTCGGGGGCGAGCTGCACCGGCTCGACGAGCGCCAGGGCGCGGCGCATGCTTAGGGTCGAGCGGCTCAACGTCGCGCTCCAGTCGGTGCAGATCCTGCGCGACGTCTCGCTCGAGCTGCCCACCGGCACCATGGCCGGGCTGGTCGGGCGCAACGGCGCCGGCAAGACCACTCTCATGAAGAGCATCATGGGGCTGCTCAAGGTGAGCGGCGGCGCGATCGCCTTCGACGGCGCCGACCTGCTCGCGGTGCCGACGCATGCGCGTACCCGGCTGGGCATCGGCTACATGCCCGAGGACCGGCGCCTGATCCCCGAGCTGACGGTCGAGGAGAACGTGCTGGTGCCGGCGTGGGCCGCGCGCCTGGCCGACGGCCGCGCGCGGGTGGAGAAGGTCTACCGGCTGATTCCCGAGATCCGGGGGTTCGCCGCGCGCAAGGGGCTGCAGCTCTCCGGCGGGCAGCAGAAGCTGGTGGCGCTCGGCCGCGCGCTGATGTGCGGCACGCGGCTGCTGCTGCTCGACGAGCCGTTCGAGGGCGTCGCGCCGGCGCTTGCGCACCGGCTGGTGGAAGTGGTGGCGGAGCTGAAAAAAGAGGGCATGTCCGTGATCCTGTCGGAATCCGACCTGCAGCACTCCGACCGCATGGTCGATCGCATCATCGTGATCGACCGCGGCGGCGTAACGACCAGGAGCTGAGCGCGATGATCGTCGAAGAACGCATCTACACGCTGCACGCCGGCAAGGTGCCGGAGATGGTGCGCCTGTACGGCGAGGAGGGCCTCGCCCTGCAGCAGCGCTACCTCGGCCGGTTCATCGGCTACTTCACGACCGAGACCGGCAACCTCAACCAGGTGGTCTTCATGTGGGGCTACGACGGCCTCGACGACCGCGCCGCGCGGCGTGCGCGGCTGGCGCAGGACCCGGACTGGAAGCGCTACCTGCAGAAGGTGCTGCCGCTCATCGTCACGCAGGAGAACCGCATCCTGACGCCGGCGGCGTTCTCGCCGATCCGCTGACTCAGCCCAGGCCGAGCAGCTCCACCTCGAATACCAGCGTCGCATTGGGCGGAATCGCGCCCCCGGCGCCGCGCGCGCCGTAGCCGAGCGCGGGCGGGATGGTGAGCTTGCGCTTGCCGCCGATCTTCATGCCGGCGACGCCCTCGTCCCAGCCCTTGAT
The DNA here is from genome assembly GCA_963817785.1 of uncultured Pseudomonadota bacterium. Classification (GTDB taxonomy): domain Bacteria; phylum Pseudomonadota; class Gammaproteobacteria; order Burkholderiales; family SG8-39; genus JAKALD01. The sequence continues at coordinate 938,290 of CAWFPL010000002.1, forward strand.
GACGTGGCCGTGCCCGAGCGGGAACGCGAACGGGTCGTTGCGATCCTTGCTGGAGTCGAACTTGCGGCCGTCGGTGAGCCAGCCGGTGTAGTGCACCGTGACCTTCTGCCCGGCGGTGGCTTCGGCGCCGCTGCCGACGACGAGCTCCTCGATGATCAGGCCGCTTGCGGCGGTGGTGGAAGACATCTGGGCGCCTCGCGCAATGGAAAGGCGCGATTGTAGCCGGCGGCGCGCGCCTAGAGCACTGCGAGGCTCGCGTTTTTCAGGTCGGTGACCACCATGTGCCCGGGCACGTGCGTGATGCACAGCGGCGGGCGCGCGTGGCGCACCGCCGATTGCGGCGTGACGCCGCAGGCCCAGAATACCGGCAGCTCGCCGGCCTTGACCTCGGTGCGCTCCCCCACCCAGGGCCGCTTGAGGTCGTCGATGCCGATCAGCTCGGGCTTGCCGATGTGAACCGGCGCGCCGTGCACGCTCGGGAAGCGCGAGGTGATCTGGATGGCGCGGATCGCGTCGGCCGGCGTGAACGGACGCATCGACACCACCATCGGGCCGCGGAACGGCCCGGCGGGCGCGGTCTCGAGGTTCGTCAGGTACATGGGCACGTTGCGGCCTTCGGCGACGTGGCGCAGCGGCACGCCGGCCTCGACGAGCGCCTCCTCGAACGAGAACGAGCAGCCCAGTACGAACGCCACCAGGTCGTCGCCCCACAGGTGGCGGATGTCGGCCACGTCCTCGACGTGCTCGCCGTCGCGGAACACGCGGTAGCCCGGCACATCGGTGCGGATGTCGAGGTCCTCGGCGAGCGCGGGCAGGCGCGGGTCGCCCGGGTCCGAGGCCGCAAGCCGCGGGCAGGGCTTGGGGTTGCGCTGGCAGTAGACGAAGAAATCCTGCGCGTGGCTGCGCGGCAGGATGCACAGGTTGCCCTGCACGTAGCCGGGAGCGATCCCCGCCGTGTGGCCGCGGTGCGTGCCGGCGCGGATCGCCTGTCGCGCGGCTTGCGGCTCGCGCAGGGTAAGCGGGTGAACGGGTGCGGCTTCGGCCGCGCGAGCGGTTGCCATGGCCAGACTCCTCGGCGGGCGGCAGCAGCGCCGCCGCACATTCCGCCGCGATGGTGCGGTCGCCGGTGGCGTGCGTCAACCGGCGCGGCCCGCGCGAGCGCGAGTTTGATCGGGGTCAAGCCGCGGATGCGGCGCGCGTGTTCTTCTGGAGGGGTTCGACTGCCTGCCGGAGACCCGTGTGCCGAGCGACGCGCGCATCGCCTACTTTTCGATGGAAATCGGCCTGGCGAGCGGCATGCCGACCTATGCAGGAGGACTCGGGGTGCTCGCCGGCGACACGATCCGCTCGGCGGCCGACGCGGGCCTGCCGATGGTCGCGGTGTCGCTGCTCGCGCGCAAAGGCTACTTCCACCAGCGCGTGGACGAGACGGGGTGGCAGACGGAGGAGCCCGAGACCTGGCGGGTCGAGGACTACCTCACGGAACTGCCGCAGCGAGCGACGGTGGCGATCGAAGGACGCCCGGTGCAGGTGCGCGCCTGGCGCTACGAGATGAAGGGCGTCACCGGCAAGATCGTCCCGGTGCTGTTCCTCGATAGCGACCTCGAAGGCAATGCCGAAATCGACCGGCGCTTGAGCTACTACCTGTACGGCGGCGATGCGTACTATCGGCTCGCGCAGGAAGCGATCCTCGGCCTGGGCGGCATCCGCATGCTGCGCGCACTGGGTTACGGCAGCCTGAGCCGCTACCACATGAACGAGGGGCACCCGGCGCTGCTGGTGCTCGAGCTGCTGCACGAGCAGGCGCAGAAGGACGGCGTCAAGATAGCCGGCGCCAAGCAGGTCGAGGCGATCCGGCCGCAGTGCGTGTTCACCACCCACACCCCGGTGCCCTCCGGCCACGACCAGTTCGACCTCGAGCTGTTCCACCGCGTGGTCGGCCTGCCCGAGCCGCTGTGCGAGCTCGAGCAGGACTTCTGCCACGAGGGCAGGCTCAACATGACTTACCTCGCCCTGGTGCACAGCCACTACGTCAACGGCGTCGCCAAGCGCCACCGCGAGATCTCGCAGCACATGTTCGCGCGCTACCAGGTCGACTCGATCACCAACGGCGTGCACGCCGCCACCTGGACCTCGGCGCCGGTGCAGGCGCTGTTCGACCGCCACATACCGGGCTGGCGCGAGGACAACCCGAGCCTGCGCCACGCGTTGAGCCTGCCGGGCGAAGAAGTGTGGGAGGCGCACCAGGCCAACAAGCGCGCGCTGATCGAGCGCGCCAACCGCGAGCGCAACGCCGCGATGGACCTCGAATCCTTCACGCTCGGCTTCGCGCGCCGCGCCACGCAGTACAAGCGCGCCGACCTCATCTTCACCGACGTCGCGCGCCTGAAAGAGATCGCCGCGCGCGCCGGAGCCATCCAGCTCGTGTTCGCCGGCAAGGCGCACCCGCACGACCAGGGGGGCAAGGAGCTGATCCAGCACATCTACCGCGCACGCCAGACCCTCACCGGCAGCAAAGTGCGCATCGCCTACCTGCCGGAGTACGACATGGACCTTGGCAAACTCATGACCGCGGGTGCCGACGTGTGGCTCAACACGCCGCTGCCGCCTCTCGAGGCCTCCGGCACCAGCGGCATGAAGGCGGCGCTCAACGGCGTCCCGTCGCTCAGCGTGCTCGACGGCTGGTGGATCGAGGGCTGGATCGAGGGAGTGACCGGCTGGGCGATCGGCAATGGCGACATCGGCGCGAAGGACGACGCCGCCATCGACGCCGGGTCGCTGTACGACAAGCTCGAGAGGCTGGTGCTGCCGCTGTATTACGGCAACCGACAGGGTTACGTGCGCGTCATGCGCAACGCGATCGCGCTCAACGGCTCCTTTTTCAACACCGAGCGCATGATCGACCAGTACGTCACCAAGGCGTATTTCGAATAGGGGCGGAGGCGAATATGGTTTTCTCCGATGTTCCGCTTTTCGGCGGCTCGCTTTTGGAGCCGCTGAAAAGCAGGAGACATTGCGGCGGTCATCCCACGCTCGGCATCCGCATCGGTCCGAGTGTCTCCGCTTTTCCGTGGGGGCAGAAGACACCCCCACGGAAAAGCGGAGATCGGGGAGAACCACATCCGGTATTGGTTCATGGCGAGCTTTGCCTTTTTCCCGATCTCCTGCTTTTCAGCGGCTCGCTTTTGGAGCCGCTGAAAAGCAGGAGACACTGCGGCGCTCGGGACGCGCTCGTTTTCTGCACTGTTCCGAGTGTCTCCGCTTTTCCGATGGGTCAAACCCCGCCCCCGCGGAAAAGCGGAGATCGGGGAAACCCCGTTCTGGCAGGGGGGCCGCCCTAATGCCCGCCGATCGTCTGCCTGGCCCAGTCGAGCACCGCGGACAGCCGCGGGGGCAGGAGCTCCTCGGCTTGGTCGTAGTCGACCCAGCGCCATTCGTGGTGCTCGGGGCGGCCCAGCTCGGGGGAAACGGGGAGCTCGATGCGCTCCACGTCGGTTTCGGCCAGGTAGTAGCGCGCCACTTTGCCGCCGGCGTAGGGCGGGGTCTCCTGGTGGGCTTCGCCGAACGGGAAGTCGAGGGCGGTCAGGCCGGTTTCCTCGGCGACCTCGCGCTTGGCGGCGTCGAGCTGGCTCTCGCCGGGCTCGAGCCGGCCTTTCGGGAAATCCCAGCTTCGGTAGGCGCGCAGCACGAGGTAGCGCACGCCCCGATCGGTGCGGCGAAATATGACTGCGCCGGCGGAGCGGACCGGATGCGGTTTCATGCGCCGGGAATGATAGCGCGCCGGCGGGTTTCGGCCATCTGCGCCGGTGCGGCGCTCAAGCCGCTGAGCGAAAACATTTTTTCCGGCCCTTGATTCCGCCGTCCGGAACGCCATTTAACGCCCATGAGATCCCGTGACGTGCGCAGCCTGATGTGGGGCGAGGCGCTTTCGCTCCTGGACCAGGCCGAACGGCTGCAGCGCCAGTTTTTCCGCGTCGGTCCGGCGGCGCGTGCGCAGAACTGGGAGCCGCCGGTCGACGTGATCGAGACTCCGGATGGCGTGCGCGTGCACGTCGCGCTGCCGGGAGTGGCGGCCGAATCGATCGCCATCGGCCTGGAGCCGGAGGCGATGACGATCGCCGCGCTGCGGCCGTTTCCCTCGGGCGAAGGGGGCGACCGCATCCACCGGCTCGAGATTCCGTACGGGCGCTTCGAGCGGCGCATCGCGTTGCCGCTGCACGCGCTCGAGCTCATCGAAAAATCACTCGCGAACGGCGTGCTCACGCTCGCGTTCGCCAGACGTGCCTAGCTTCGGCAGGCGAGGAGACCGCATGAACATCTGGCCCAAAATGCAGCAAGTCCTGTCGGGGGACGAAGCCGCGCCCGCGGCGGCGCCCAAGCCGGCGCGTGCCGGCGGCAGCGCCAAGCCGCTGCCCGAGGGCGCGCTCGCCCTGATCCCGATGCGCAACACGGTGCTGTTCCCGGGGGTGATCGCGCCGGTGACGGTCGGGCGCGAGGGTTCGGTGGCCGCGGCCCAGGAGGCGGTGCGCGCCGAGCGCCAGGTCGGCTTCCTGTTGCAACGCGATCCCGCCAAGGACAAGGTGGGGCCCGAGGACCTGCACTGGGTCGGCACGGCCGCCCAGGTCGCACGCTACGTCACCGCGCCCGACGGCGCGCATCACCTCGTGGTCCAGGGCCAGTCGCGCTTTCGCGTGCTCGAGTTCCTCGAGGGCTGGCCGTTCCTGGTGGCGCGGGTGGCCATGGTCGAGGATTCCGCCGAAGGCGGCACCGAGATCGAGGCGCGCTTCCTGCAGCTGAAGGAGCAGGCGGTGCAGGCGGTCGAGCTGCTGCCGAACGCGCCCGAGGGGCTGGCGGCGGTGGTGCAGGGCGTGGACGCGCCCGGCGCGCTTGCCGACATGGTCGCGAACTTCCTCGACGTCAAGCCCGAGGAAAAGCAGGAGCTGCTGGAGTCCTTCGCGCTCAAGCCGCGACTCGACAAGGTGCTGGCGCTGCTCGCCCAGCGCGTCGAGGTGCTGAGGATCTCCAAGGAGATCGGCGACCAGACCCGCAAGGCCTTCGACGAGCGCCAGCGCGAGCACGTGCTGCGCGAGCAGATGCGCCAGATCCAGAAAGAGCTGGGCGAGGGCGAGGAGTCCGCCGCCGAGATCGAGGAGCTGAAGAAGGCGGTCGAGGACGCGGGCATGCCGGAGGATACCGTCAAGCACGCGCGCAAGGAGCTCAAGCGCCTGGAGAGGATGGGCGAGGGCTCGGCCGAGTCGTCGATGCTGCGCACCTACCTGGAGTGGCTCACCGAGCTGCCGTGGAAGGCCGACGTGCAGAAGCCGATCGACATCGCCGAGGCGCGCCGCGTGCTCGACGAGGACCACTTCGGCCTGGAGAAAATCAAGCGCCGCATCCTCGAGTACCTGGCGGTGCGCAAGCTCAATCCCGAGGGCAAAAGCCCGATCCTGTGCTTCGTCGGGCCGCCGGGGGTGGGCAAGACCTCGCTCGGCCAGTCGATCGCGCGCGCCACGGGGCGCAAGTTCCAGCGCGTGGCCCTGGGCGGGCTGCACGACGAGGCCGAGATCCGCGGCCACCGCCGCACCTACATCGGTGCGCTGCCGGGCAACGTCATCCAGGTGATCCGGCGCGCGGAGTCGCGCACCGGCGTGCTGATGCTCGACGAGATCGACAAGCTCGGCATGGGCGGCTTCCACGGCGACCCTTCGAGCGCGCTGCTCGAGGTGCTCGATCCGGAGCAGAACTCGAGGTTCCGCGACAACTACCTCGGCGTGGACTTCGATCTGTCGAAAGTGATGTTCATCGCCACCGCGAACGTGCTCGACACGATTCCGGGGCCGCTGCGCGACCGCATGGAGATCATCCAGCTCCCCGGCTACACCGAGGAGGAGAAAGTCGAGATCGCCCGGCGCTACCTGGTCAGGCGACAGCTCGAGGCGAACGGCCTGAAGCCGGAGCAGGCGGCGCTGACCGACGCGGCGCTCGCCGCGCTGGTGCGCGACTACACGCGCGAGGCGGGGGTGCGCAACCTCGAGCGCGAGATCGGATCGGTGCTGCGCCACGCCGCGATGCGCATCGCCGAAGGCAAGGCCGAGGCGGTGACGGTGGACGCGCCCGACCTGCAGGCGATCCTCGGCGCGCGCAGGTTCGAAAGCGAGATCGCGCAGATGACCAGCGTGCCGGGCGTGGCCACCGGCCTCGCCTGGACGCCGGTGGGCGGCGACATCCTGTTCATCGAGGCGACCCGCGTGCCGGGTCGCGGCAAGCTGATCCTCACCGGGCAGCTCGGCGAGGTGATGAAGGAGTCGGCGCAGGCGGCCTTGACGCTCGCCAAGAAGCTGATCGACGACCCGCTGGAGAAAGTCGACATCCACGTGCACGTGCCGGCGGGGGCGACGCCCAAGGACGGTCCGAGCGCGGGCGTGGCGATGTATCTCGCGCTGGTGTCGCTGCTCACCGGCAAGGCGGTGCGCTCGGACGTCGCCATGACCGGCGAGATCTCGCTGCGGGGCCTCGTGCTGCCGATCGGTGGCGTGAAGGAGAAGACGCTCGCTGCGCTGCGCGCCGGCATCAGGACGGTGATGCTGCCCAAGAGGAACGAAAAGGACCTCGAGGACGTGCCGGCCGAGGCGCGCGCCAGGCTCGAGTTCGTGTTCCTCGAGAAGGTCGAGGATGCGGTGCGCTGCGCGATCGGCGAGCTGCCCGAGCCCGAGGAGAAGCAGGCGGCCTGAGGCGGCCGGCGCGGGCTATTTGTCGAACTTGTAGAAGTTCCTGTTCAGCCAGTCGGCCAGATCGGCCATGTCCTGTCCGGAGAGCCGCGGGTCGTAGCGGCCGCTCCAGCGCTCGACCTCCTTCAGCAGCGCCTTGTAGGAGGCAATGTACGCCTTGGGCGGCGCGTAGAGCCCGCTTGCGCCGCTTCCGGCTTCGGCGGCCGCGAAGGCGCTCGGCGCGACCGTCAGCAGCGCCATGATGCCGAGGAAGGGGGCGGGGTTCATGGAATCTGCTCCTTGTGCTCGATCGATCCGTCGGGTACGCGCAAGCGCGTGATGACGCCAGATTAATCGGCTGCGCCGGCTAGAACTTGACGCCGATCAAACGCGCGCCTTACGGACCGGGCAGGCTGGGCTCGTGCCCTGGACGCCTTCCCGCTACCCGCCCGCGATGACGCACCTGCCCGAGCCGGTGCGCGACAAGGCGATCGAGATCGCCAACGCGCTGCTCGAGGGGGGCATGGACGAAGGCAAGGCGATCCGCATCGCGATTGCCAAGGCGAAGGAGTGGGCCGCGCACCGCGGCCTGGTGGACTGACCGGTCCAAGAGGGGGTGCGGGGGTAGGGTGATTCTCACCCCCCGCGTCACTACTCCCGCAGCGGCACGCGCTCCAGATCGGCCAGCCAGGCATTCGCTACGCCGTCCGAGGGCGCGCGCCAGTCGCCGCGCGGGGAAAGCGAGCCGCCCGAGCCCACCTTGGGGCCGTTGGGCAGGGCGCTCCTCTTGAACTGGCTGGTGTGGAAGAAGCGCTCGAGGAACACGCCCAGCCACTTGCGAATCTCGGCGAGGCGGTAGCCGTCCTTCGCGCGCCAGGCATTCCAGGCGAGGAAGGCGACCTTGGCTGGCGCGTAGCCGAAGCGCAGGATGTAATAGAGGTGAAAGTCCTGCAGCGCGTACGGGCCGATCACCGATTCGGTGAGCTGGCCCGGGCTGTCGCGGTCCTTGCCCGGCACCAGCTCCGGGCTGATCTCGGTGGTGAGCACGCGCTCCAGCGCGCGCGTCACCGCGCGGTCGAATTCGCCCGAATGCGCCACCCAGCCGATCAGGTAGCGGATGAGCGTCTTGGGCACGCTGGCGTTGACCGCGTAGTGCGACATCTGGTCGCCTACGCCGTAGGTGCACCAGCCGAGCGCCAGCTCGGACAGATCGCCGGTGCCGACCACGATGCCGCTGTGCAGGTTGGCGAGCCGGAAGAGGTGACTGGTGCGCTCGCCCGCCTGCACGTTCTCGAAGGTGACGTCGTACACCCGGCGGCCGCGCCGGCCCCCGGCGTAAGGGTGCTTGAGGTCCTTCAGCATCTGCAGGCAGGAGGGCCGGATGTCGATCTCCTCGGCGCTCGCGCCGATCGCGCGCATCAGCTGCCAGGCCTGGTTGCGCGTGCGCGTGCTAGTGGCGAACCCGGGCATCGTATAGGCGAGGATGTTGCGCCGGGGGAGCTTCAGCTCGTCCATGGCGTGCGCGCAAACGAGCAGCGCGTGGGTCGAGTCCAGGCCGCCGGAGACGCCGATCACGAGCTTTTGCGTGCCGGTGGCGCGCATGCGCGTCGCCAGGCCCTGCGTCTGGATGCGGTACACCTCTTCGCAGCGCGCGTCGCGCGTCGCCGGATCCTCGGGGACGTACGGATAGCGTCCCACCCGGCGCTCGAGCGGCAAGCGGCCCTTGGGCAGCGCGAGCGAGAAGCCGATCTCGCGAAAGCGCGCCACCTCGGCCTTGTGGCGCGCGAGCGCCTGGCCGAAGGAGTTCTGCCGCATGCGGTCGGCGAGCAGCCGGTCGAGGTCGAGCTCGGCCACGGCGAGCTGCGCCTGCGCGGCGAAGCGTTGCGACTCGGCGAGCAGCGTGCCGTTCTCCCAGACCATCGCGTGCCCGTCCCAAGCGAGGTCGGTGGTCGATTCGCCCGGGCCCGAGGCGCTGTACAGGTACGCCGCCAGGCAGCGCGCGGACTGGTTCGAGGCGAGCTCGCGGCGGTACTGGTGCTTGCCGACGACGACGTTCGAGGCCGACAGGTTGGCGATCACGGTCGCGCCGGCGAGCGCGGCGTACGAGGAGGGCGGCACCGGCACCCACAGGTCCTCGCAGATCTCGGCAAACAGCGCGAGCTTGGGCTGCTCCTCGAGCCGGAACACGAGGTCGGTGCCGAACGGCGCCTCCTGGCCGGCGAGCGCGACGCTCTTTCGCGGGCAGGTCTCGCCGGGGGTGAACTGGCGCAGCTCGTAGAACTCGCGGTAGTTCGGCAGGTAGGTCTTCGGCACCACGCCGAGCAGCCGGCCGCGGCACAGCAGGGCGGCGCAGTTGTACAGCAGCCCGTCGATCCGCACCGGCAGCCCCACCAGCGCGGCGAGCGGCAGCGCGCGCGTGCGCTCGAGCAGCGCGGCGAGCGCGGCCTCCGAGGCGGCGAGCAGGGCCTGCTGATGGAAGAGGTCCTCGGCGCTGTAGCACGACAGGCCCAGCTCCGGAAACACGCACAGGATCGCCTGCCGCCGGGCGGCCTCGCGCATCAGCGCCAGCGTGCCCTCGGCGTTGAACGCGGGATCGCCGACGCGTACCGCGGGCGTAGCGACCGCCACGCGCACGAAGCCGTGCCGGTACAGGTTGAAGAATTCTTCGCGCGAGGCCATCGCCGAGCCGCTCCTGCGGGCATTCTACCCCAGCCTGATTATGGTATCCTAGGCCATATGAAAAGGCGCAGCCAGGAGCCGCCGGTGCCGCTGCTGGAAGAGACGGTGGTGCTTGCAGGCGGGGCGCGGATCGCGCTCGCGCTGTGGCGAGAGAGCGCGGGCGCCCTGCGCTACCGGCTGTGCTTCACGCGCGCCGGGGCGTGCCTGGTGCGCTACGACAACGAGCAGGGGCGCGCGCGCCGGCGGCTGCAGGGGCGCACGCTGCCCTATGAGTTCCGCTCGATCGAGCAGCTGCGTTACGACTTCGAGCGCGCGGTCGAGGCCGCGCAGGCTGACGATGGCACGCACCCTTAGCCTGCGCGTGGCGAGCGCCGTGCAGGCGCTCGATCGCTTCGAGGCGGGCTGGAACCACCTCGCCGAGGGCGGGCGCCTCGCGCCCGAGCGGGTGCTGACGTTCGCCGAGCTGCCGCTGCTGCTGCGCACGCTCACGCCGGCGCGCTGGACGCTGCTCGGGCGGCTGCGCGCCGACGGGCCGCTGTCGGTGTACGAGCTGGCCAAGCGCCTGCAGCGCGATTACAAGAACGTGCACACGGACGTGAGGCGGCTGGCCGAGCTCGGCCTGATCGCGCGCCGCGAGCACGCGCTGGTGGCGGTCGAGTGGGACGCGGTGCGCGCCGAGCTGCGGTTCGCGGCCTGAGTCAGGCGGCGGGCGCCGCCATGTCGAGCGTGGTCACGCGGCGCAGCTCGCGGCGCTGGGTCGCGTCGTCGAACGGCCGCCCGCGGTGCATGGTGGCACGGTTGTCCCAGATGACCAGATCGCCCGCGCGCCAGACGTGCCGGTACACGAACTCCCGCTGGGTGGCGTGCTCGACGAGGTCGCGCAGCAGCAGCCGCCCCTCGGGCACCGGCCAGTCGACGATGTGCGAGGCGTGCGAGGCGAGGTACAGCGAGCGGCGCCCGGTGCGCGGATTGGTGCGCACCAGCGGCTGGAGCGCGCCCTTGAGCGCCTCCTGCTCGGCGGCCGAGAACTCGAAGCCGAGCGTCTGGCGCGAGTAGGCGATCGAGTGGTGGGCGCGCAGCCCGGCGAGCGTCGCGCGGGTCGCGTCGTCCAGAGCTTCGAAGGCCGCGCGCGTGTCGGCGAACTCGGTATCCGCGCCCGCCGCGGGCACCACGCGCGCATGCAGCAGGGAGTAGCGTCCCGGCGGGTCCTGGAACGAGGCGTCCGTATGCCAGAGGCGGTTGCCGAGCGCGTACTGGCGCCGGCGATCGTCGCGCGCGAGGATCGCGCCGTCCGCGGCCAGGTTCGAGATGTCGGTGAGCGCCTCGTTGCCGAGGCGGTTCCTGCCGAGGACCGCCGCCCCCGTCCTGGCGTGCAGCGCGCCGTCGAAGCGCTGCGCGAACGCCAGCTGCTCGTCGTCGCCGAACGCCTGATCGCGGAACACCAGCACCAGGAATTCGTCCATGCCTGCGCGGATCTCCTCGAGCGTGCGCCGGTCCTCGACGCGGCGCAGGTCGAGCGCGCTCGCCTCGGCGGCGAACCCGGGTTGCAGCTGGCGGAAGGTCAGCACCGTGCCCATCCTCGCGACGCGGGAAGCTCGAGCCGTAGCATAGGGCATTTCTGCCGGCGCCGGCCACCGCCGGGTTAACATGCGGCCGTCGCAAACCCGCCGATCGCCAGCCACCATGACCGCGCAACCACGCGCCGACACCGCGCTCGAGCTCGAGCACTTCTGGATGCCGTTCACCGACAACCGGCGCTTCAAGCGCGCGCCGAAGCTGGTGGCATCGGCGAAGGACATGTACTACACCACCACCGACGGCAGGCAGGTGCTCGACGGCCTGGCGACGCTGTGGTGCGTGAACGCGGGCCACTGCCGGCCGCGGATCGTCGAGGCGATCCGCGCCCAGGCTGGCGTGCTCGATTTCGCCTCCTCGTTCTCGCTCGGCCATCCGCTTCCGTTCCGCGTCGCCGCGCGCGTGGCGGAGCTGGCGCCGGCGGGCATGTCGCACGTGTTCTTCACCAACTCGGGCTCCGAGGCGGTGGACACCGCGCTCAAGATCGCGCTCGGGTATCACCGCCTGCGCGGCGAGGCGACGCGCACGCGCTTCATCGGCCGCGAGCGCGGCTATCACGGCGTGAACCTGGCCGGCATCTCGGTCTCGGGCGTGCCGGCGAACCGCAAGGCGTTCGCCGGCGCCCTGCTGCCGGCGGTCGACCACCTGCGCCATACCCAGGACCTGGCGAGCCGCGCCTACGCGCGCGGCTGCGCCGAGAGCGGCGCCGAGCTCGCCGACGAGCTCGAGCAGCGCCTGGTGCCGCTGCACGGCGCCGAGAACATCGCCGCCGTGATCGTCGAGCCGGTGGCCGGCGCGGGCGGCGTCCTGGTGCCGCCGAGGGGCTATCTCCGGCGCCTGCGCGAGATCTGCACGCGCCACGGCATCCTGCTCATCTTCGACGAGGTAATCTGCGGCTTCGGGCGCCTGGGCAAGCCGTTCGCGGCGCAGCACTTCGACGTGCAGCCCGACCTGATCACCTTCGCCAAGGGCATCACCTCGGGCGCGGCGCCGCTCGGCGGCGTGCTGGTGCGCGATGCGGTCTACGAGGCGTTCATGCACTCGCCGGGCGCGGGGATCGAGTTCTTCCACGGCTATACCTACTCGGGTCATCCGCTCGCCTGCGCGGCGGCGCTCGGCGCGCTCGACACCTACGCTGAGGACGATCTGCTGACCCGCGCCGCGGGCGAGATCGGGAGCTACTTCGAGGACGGGGTGCACGCCCTGCGCGGGCTGCCGAACGTGGTCGACTGCCGCAACCTCGGCCTGATCGGCGCGGTCGAGCTCGCGCCGCGGCCGGGTGCGGCCGGCGCGCGCGCCGTCGAGGCGTTCGAGCAGTGCTGGGACAAGGGCGTGTTCGTGCGCCCGATCGGCGACGCGCTCGCTTTCTGCCCGCCGCTCATCGCCGAGAACAAGCACCTCGACCAGATGTTCGGCACGGTGGCGCAGGTGCTGAAAGGCGTGGCCTGAGCCCGCGCTGCCCGGCGCGGCGCGGTCGTTACAACCAGCCGGCCTTGCGGAAGCGCCGGAACAGCCAGAAGTCGATGCCCGCCATCACCGCGAGCGCGAGCGGGTAGCCGAAGCGAAGCTCGAGCTCGGGCATGGCCTTGAAGTTCATGCCGTAGATGCCGGCGATCAGGGTCGGCACCGCGACCAGCGCGGCGTAGGCGGCGAGGCGCTTGGTGGTCTCGTTCTCCTGCAGCGAGATCATCGACAGGTTCACGTTCATCGCCGTGGTGACCGTGTCGCGGATCGAGTCGATGGTGGAGCCGAGCCGCACGAGGTGGTCGTAGACGTCGCGGAAATACTCGCCCATGCCCGCGCACACGTGCGGCACGCGGCCGCCGTAGAGCTTGCCGGTGGCCTCGAGCAGCGGGCCGACGGCGTGCTTGAGCGTCATCAGCTCCTGCTTGAGCCCGTACAGCGCCTCGACGTTGGCGCGCACCGACTTGCCGGTGAAGATCTGCTGCTCGATCGCCTCGAGGCGCGTCTCGACCTGGTCGAGCACCGGGAAATAGCGGTCCACCACCGCGTCCATCAGCGCGTACAGCACGTAGCCCGGGCCGTAGCGCAACAGCTCCGGCTCGCGCTCGCAGCGCGCGCGCACCTCTGCGAAGCTGCGCTCGGTGCGGCTCCTGACCGAGAGCACGTAGTTCGGCCCGACGAATACGTCGAGCTCGCCGACCCGCAGCTCGTCGCCGGACAGCTCGACCACCTGCAGCACGGTGAACAGCGAGTCGCCGTACTCCTCGATCTTGGGGCGCTGATGGCCGTGGCGCGCGTCCTCGACCGAGAGCTCGTGCAGGTCGAACTCGCGCTGCATCTCCTCGAGCTCGCCGTCGGCGGGGTCGCGCAGCGCGACCCAGACGAAGCAGTCCGGGCGTCCCAGGTAGGCCTTGATTTCGTGCTTGCCGATGTCGGCGAGCTTCTTGCCGTTCTGGTAGGCGACGCAGTTGATGAGCATGGCGGCTCCGCGCGCGGATGATACGTCAGGAGCGCGCCAGCGCGGTACGCGGATCGACGTGCTCGAGGCCGAGCGAGGCGGCCACCGCGGGGTGCGTCACCTGGCCGCGGTGCACGTTGAGCCCGGCCAGCAGATGCGCATCGCGCTCGAGCGCGCCGCGCACGCCGTGGCGGGCGAGCGCGAGCACGAACGGCAGGGTGGCGTTGTTGAGCGCGAAGGCCGAGGTGCGCGGCACCGCGCCCGGCATGTTGGCCACGCAGTAGTGGACCACGCCGTCGACGACGTAGGTCGGCTGGTCGTGGGTGGTCGGGCGCGAGGTTTCGAAGCAGCCGCCCTGGTCGATCGCCACGTCGACCACCACCGCACCGGGCTTCATGCGCTTGACCAGCTGCGCCGACACGAGCTTCGGAGCGGCGGCGCCGGGCACCAGCACCGCGCCGATCACGAGGTCGGCGCCGAGCACGTGCTGCTCGACGGCGCTGCGCGTGGACAGCCCGGTGCGCAGCGCGTGGCCGAAGCGCCGCGCGAGCGCGCGCAATCGACCGACTTCGTGCCCGAGCACCCACACCTCGGCGCCGAGCCCGAGGGCGACCTCGATCGCCTGGCTGCCGACCGTGCCGCCGCCGAGCACGACCACCTTGGCGGGGGCGACGCCCGGCACGCCGCCGAGCAGGACGCCGCGGCCGCCGTGCGGCTTCTCCAGGTAATGCGCGCCCACCTGCACCGCCATGCGCCCCGCCACCTCGGACATGGGCACGAGCAGCGGCAGATCGCCGCCGGCCGCGGTCACGGTCTCGTAGGCGATGCAGGTGGCGCCGCTCGCGATGAGATCCATTGCCTGTGCCCGATCCGCGGCCAGGTGCAGGTAGGTGAACAGCGCCTGCCCGGCCCTGAGCCGCTTGCGCTCGCCAGGCTGCGGCTCCTTCACCTTCACGACCAGCTCGGCTCGCTCCCAGACCGCGTCGGCGTCGGCGGCCGCGCTCGCCCCGGCGGCACGGTATTCGTCGTCCGCGACGCCGATACCGGCGCCGGCAGCGCGCTCGACCAGCACCTGGTGGCCCTGCGCGACCAGCTCGCGCACGCTCTCCGGCACCAGCCCGACGCGGTGCTCCTGGACCTTGATCTCCCTCGGCACCCCGATCAGCATGGACTTCTCCCGCGGCGGCGGAGGGCGCATGTTAGCAGCCGGCGCGGCACCGCCATCGGCTAGAATCCGCAGCTTTCCCCCATGCGCAAGCCCATGCCTGAGATCAGCCGCCGTGCCCGCGAGCTGGGCACCGAAAACGCGTTCGTCGTCCTGGCCGAAGTGAACGCGCTCGTGCGCCAGGGCAAGGACATCATCTCGTTTTGCATCGGCCAGCCCGACTTCCCGGCGCCGACGAACGTGCAGGAAGCCGGCATACGCGCCATCCGCGAGGGCAAGCACGGCTACACGCCTTCGGCCGGCATCGACGAGCTGCGCCAGGCGGCCGCGGGGTATCTCGGCAGGATGCGCGGCGGGCTGCCGATCCGCGCAGAGGACGTGGTGGTCGGCGCCGGGGCGAAGCCCTTCATCGCTTACGCGATCCTGTCCACCACCGACCACGGTGCGGGCGACGAGGTGATCTATCCCAATCCCGGCTTTCCGATCTACGAGTCGCAGATCCTCGCCTGCGGCGCGAGGCCGGTGCCGGTGCACCTGCGCGAAGCGCGCGGCTTCTCGTTCGACCCGGCCGAGCTCGAGAAGCTGATCACGCCGAAGACGAAGCTGCTGATCCTGAATTACCCGCACAACCCGACCGGCGGCCTGCTGTCGTGTCCGGAGCTGGAGAGCATCGCCGCGATCCTGCAGCGCCACCCGCAGGTCTGGGTGTATGCCGACGAGATCTACAGCCGGCTGTGCTACGCCGGCGAGTTCTTCTCGATCGCGCAGGTGCCCGGGATGTACCAGCGCACCATCATCGCGGACGGCGCGTCCAAGACCTGGGCCATGACCGGCTGGCGCATCGGCTTCGCTGCGAATCCGGCGCTCGCGCCGGTGTTCACGCGCTGGATCACCAACACCGACTCCTGCGCCTCGCAGATCTCGCAGTGGGCAGCGGTGGCTGCCGTGACCGGACCGCAGGACGCGGCCGAGGCGATGCGCGCGAGCTTCCTCGAGCGCCGCGACCTGATCGTGGGCCTGCTCAATTCGGTGCCCGGCGTGACCTGCCAGGTGCCGGGCGGCGCCTTCTACGCTTGGCCGAACGTGACCGAGGCCTGCCGCATGGTGGGCGCGGCCGACTCCGAGGCGTTCAGGAAGCGGCTGCTGACCGAGGCCGGCGTCGCGGTGCTCGCCGACATCCATTTCGGCGCGCGCGTGCCAGGCGAGGGCCAGCATCTGCGCTTTTCCTACGCGGCCTCGAAGCAGGCGATCGAGAGCGGCGTCGCGCGCATGACCGAGCTGATCCGCAAGGGGGCGAAGTGAGCGCAGTCTGGCGGCCCAGCGTCACCGTGGCGGCGCTGATCGAGCGCGACGGGCGCTTCCTCTTCGTCGAGGAGCAGGCGCACGGGCAGCTGGTGCTCAACCAGCCGGCCGGCCACCTCGATCCGGGCGAATCGCTCGTGGCGGCTTGCGCGCGCGAGGCGCTGGAGGAGACCGCGCACCGCTTCACCCCGACCGCGCTGCTGGGGATTTACCGCTGGTACTTCGCACCCGAGGACGTCACCTTCCTGCGCTTCGCGTTCCGCGGGCGGCTGGACGGCGTGGACCAGGGCCGCGCGCTCGACAAGGAGATCGTGCGCCTGCACTGGCTCACGCCCGAGGAGCTCGCCGCGCGCCGCGCGCAGCACCGCTCGCCGCTGGTGATGCGCTGCGTCGAGGACTACCTCGCCGGGCGGCGCTTCCCGCTCGAGGTGCTGTCGCGGGAGTTCGCCTGAGTCTTCATGGCTGAGCGCGTGATCGTCGGCATGTCCGGGGGAGTGGACTCCTCGGTGGCCGCGCTATTGCTCAAGCGCGCGGGCTACGAGGTCGTCGGCCTGTTCATGAAGAACTGGGAGGACGACGACGACGGCGAATACTGCTCGACGCGCCAGGACCTGGTCGACGCCGCGGCGGCGGCCGAGGTGATCGGCATCGAGATCGAGGCGGTGAACTTCGCCGCCGAGTACAAGGACCGGGTGTTCGCCGATTTCCTGCGCGAATACGCCGCGGGACGCACCCCGAACCCGGACGTGCTGTGCAACGCCGAGATCAAGTTCAAGGCCTTCCTCGATCACGCCATGCGGCTGGGCGGGGCGAGGATCGCCACCGGCCACTACGCGCAGCTCGGACAGCGCCACGGACGCATCGAGCTGCGGCGCGGAGCGGACGCCGCCAAGGACCAGAGCTACTTCCTGCACCGGCTCACCCAGGCGCAGCTCGCGCGCGTGCTGTTCCCCGTGGGGCACCTGGAAAAGAGCGAGGTGCGGCGCATCGCGCAGCAAGCCGGGCTGCCCAACCATGCCAAGAAGGACTCCACCGGCATCTGCTTCATCGGCGAGCGGCCGTTCCGCGAATTCCTCAATCGCTACCTGCCGAGAAAGCCGGGACCGATCGTGACCTCGCAGGGCGAGCGCATCGGCGAGCACATCGGGCTCGCCTTCTACACCATCGGCCAGAGAAAAGGCATCGGCCTGGGCGGCAGCCGCGACGGCTCCGGCGCGGCGTGGTACGTCGCGAAGAAAGACCCCGCCAGCAACACGCTCACCGTGGTGCAGGGCCATGACCATCCGCTGCTCGTGCGGCGCTCGCTCGCGGCGCTCGACGCGAGCTGGGTATCGGGCGAGGCGCCGCCCGCGGCTACGCAGCACGGCGCCAAGACGCGCTACCGGCAGGCCGACGCCGCGTGCACGCTGACGCGGGTGGCCGACGGCGAGATCTCGGTCGAGTTCGACCAGCCGCAATGGGCGGTCACGCCCGGACAGTCGGTCGTGCTCTACGACCGCGAGGTATGCCTGGGCGGCGCCATCATCGCCTAGCCGCCCCTGCGCGGCTGGCGGCCTGGGGGCTGGCGCTCGCGCTCGCCGCGGCGAGCGCGAGCGCGCAGGCGGCGCAGATCCAGGTCGGGCACAAGCTCTACGGCGCCGGCTCGTCCCCGATCCCGGTCACCGCGTACAGCGACGGCGGTTCCGGGCTGCACCCGGCCGTATTACTGCTCTACGGCGCGCGCGGCCCGCAGGTCGGCGGCGCGATGTACCGGGCTTACGCGCGCGCCCTCGCCCGGGCGGGCGACAACGTCTACGTGGTCGATTATTACGCCCGCACGCAGAGCGTGCCGGGAGCGACGCCGCAGGAGCGGCGCGCGGCTCTTGCCGCCAACCTCGGCGCCTGGGTGAAGGGTGTGCGCGAAGTGATCTCGGCGGTATCGGACGAGCCGGGCGTGGACGCGTCGCGCCTGGGTTTGCTGGGCTTTTCGCAGGGCGCCTACCTGGCGATCGCGGTGGCGGCCGCCGACCCCGACGTCGGCGCAGTGGTCGAGTTCTACGGCGGCATCCCGCCGGTGCTGCGCGGCCGCCTCGGCCCGCTGCCGCCGACGCTGATCCTGCACGGCGATGCCGACCGCGTGGTGCCGGTAAGCGAGGCGCACCGGCTCGCCGACGCGCTGAGCGCCTCGGGCTCGCGCTACGACATCGTGATCTATTCGCACGCCGGGCACGGCTTCAACGCACGGCTCGCGAGCGCGGACGGGCGCGACGCGCTGCGGCGCACGCTGCGCTTCTTCAAGGACAACCTGTAGGCGCGCTAGCGCGGGGCGGTGTCGGCGAACGCCGGCCGCTCGGCGAGCTTGTCGCAGTGGTGCGCGAGATTGGCGTACTGCGCGCGCCAGTCCACCCCGCCGGGCCTGCGAAACTCCAGCCACCCCAGGCAGCAGCCCAGGGCGATGTCGGCGAGCGTGTAGCGCTCGCCGTGGCACCAGGGCCGCTCGCCGAGCTCGGCCGCCATCTCGGCCAGGCCGCGGTTCACCTTGCCGAGCTGCTTGTCGGCCCAGGCGCCGCTTTGCTCCTTTTTCGCGCGCGCCAGCTCCTGGCGCACCAAAATGCCCGCGTCGAGCACGCCGTCGGCGAGCGCCTCCCAGCGCCGCACCGCGACGCGCTCGCGGTTTTCCTCCGGGATCAGGCGGCTGATCGGCGACACGTTGTCGAGGAACTCGACGATCACGCGCGAATCGTAGATCGCCGTGCCGTCGTCGAGCAGCAGGGTGGGGATCTTGCCCAGCGGATTGAAGCCGGCGACCGGCGAGTCCTCGCGCGAGAGGTCCACCAGCTCGATGTCGCAATCGATGCGCTTTTCGGCGAGCACGATGCGCACTTTGCGCGTGTAGGGGCTGGTGAGCGAGGCGAGGAGCTTCATGCGGCGGCGGGGGAAGTGCGAGCGGGCCCGGATTATACAGCGCGCGCGGCGCGCCTAGCGCAGGACCTTGCGAACCTCGCGGCGCAGCGCCGGGATCAGCTCGCGCGCGAACCACGGGTTGTTCCTCAGCCAGCGCGCGTTGCGCGGGCTAGGGTGCGGCAGCGGCAGGAACTGCGGCAGGTAATCGCGGTAGGCGCGCACGGTCTGCGCCAGCGTCTTTGCGCGGCGCCTGCCCAGGTAATAGGCCTGCGCGTGTTGGCCGAGGAGCAGCGTGAGGCGAATGCCGGGCAGCGCCGCTCGAAAGCGCGGATGCCAGGTCGGCGCGCATTCGGGGCGCGGAGGAAGATCGCCGCCCTTGCCGGTTCCCGGGTAGCACATGCCGGTCGCCACGATGGCGATCTTCGAGGTGTCGTAGAAGGCGTCGCGATCGATGCCGAGCCACAGGCGCAGGGTGTCGCCGGACGGATCGTTCCAGGAAATGCCGCTGGCGTGCACGCGCCGGCCCGGCGCCTGCCCCACGATCAGCAGGCGCGCACCGCGACCGACGTGGAACACGGGCTTCGCTCCGAGCGGCAGGTGCTGCTCGCACAGGCGGCAGGCGCGCGCTTCGCGGGCGAGCTTTTCGAGCGCGGTCGGACGGGGCATCGGACTTATAATACCGTGTCAAAAACGGCTGTCATGCCCATGCCTACGTCGCTCACCGCGCTGTCGCCGCTCGACGGCCGGTACGCCAGGTCCGCCGATCTCCTGCGCCCGTATTTCAGCGAGTACGCGCTCATCCGCTACCGGGTGCGCGTCGAGCTGGCGTGGCTGCGGGCGCTCGCCGCCAACCCGGCGATCCGCGAGCTCAAGCCCTTCTCCGCGCCGGCCGCCGCGGCGCTCGCGCGGCTGGTTGCGAATTTCTCCGAGCAGGACGCGGCGCAGATCAAGCACATCGAGGCCAGGACCAATCACGACGTCAAGGCGATCGAGTACTGGCTCAAGGAGCGGCTCGCCGGCAACCGGGAGGTCCAGCGCTCGCTCGAGTTCGTCCATTTCGCCTGCACCTCGGAGGACATCAACAACCTGTCCTACGCGCTGATGCTCGCCGATTCGCGCGACCGGGTGATGCTGCCGCGGCTGGAAGAGCTGATCGCAGCGCTGCGCGCGCTCGCTCACCGGCACGCCGGGCTCGCGATGCTGTCGCGCACGCACGGCCAGCCGGCGACGCCCACGACGCTCGGCAAGGAGATGGCGAACTTCGCGCACCGGCTGCAGCGCGCGCGCGAGCGCATCGCCGCCGTTTCCATTCTGGGCAAGATGAACGGCGCGGTGGGGAACTACAACGCACATCGGGTGGCCTATCCGGGCATCGACTGGGAACGCTTCTGCCGCCGATTCGTCGAGCGCCTCGGGCTGGAATTCAATCCCTACACCGTCCAGATCGAGCCGCACGACGCGCTCGCCGAGCTGTTCGACGCCTACGCGCGGGGCAACACCGTGCTGCTCGACCTGGACCGCGACCTGTGGGGCTACGTCTCGCTCGGCTACTTCAGGCAGAAGCTGCGCGCTGGGGAGGTCGGCTCTTCGACCATGCCGCACAAGGTGAACCCGATCGACTTCGAGAACTCGGAGGGCAACGTCGGCGTCGCCAACGCGCTGCTGCGCCACCTGTCCGAGAAGCTGCCGGTGTCGCGCTGGCAGCGAGACCTCTCGGATTCCACGGCCCTCAGGAACGCCGGCAACGCGCTCGGCCATACGCTGCTGGCCTACGGCGCCTGCCTGCGCGGCCTGGGCAAGCTCGAGGCCGACCCGCAGCGGCTGGCCGAGGACCTGGACGCCAACTGGGAGGTGCTCGCCGAGCCGATCCAGCAGGTGATGCGCCGCTACGGCGTGCCGGAGGCCTACGAGCAGCTGAAAGCGCTCACGCGCGGCAAGCGCCCTGGCCGCCGTGAGCTCGCCGCCTTCATCCGCCGCCTGCCGATCCCGGCCGCGGCCAGGAAGCGGCTGCTTGCCCTGACGCCAGCGGCCTACACCGGGCTCGCCGCCGCGCTCGCGCGGCGCATCTAGATCGTTCCGGGTCGGCCGCTCCGCGCTCGCCGAGGGGGTGCGGGGGTACGGTGATTCTCACCCCCGCGTCACTAGACGACTGCACCTTGGTGCTGGTCGCGGCGGTCCTTCTTCGTCGGCTTGACGAACTGCTCGCGCTTCACCCCGAACCACATCACCAGCGGGCTCGCCACCAGCACCGAGGAATAGATGCCGAACATGATGCCGATGGTGAGCGCCAGCGCGAAGTAGTGCAGCGCGGGCCCGCCGAAGATCAGCATGGTGGTCACCATCGTCTGCGTGCTGCCGTGCGTGATGATGGTGCGCGAGATGGTGCCGGTGATCCCGGCGTCGATGATCTCCGGCACGCTCGCCTTGCGCATCTTCCTGAAGTTCTCGCGCACGCGGTCGAACACCACCACCGATTCGTTCACCGAGTAGCCGAGCACCGCGAGCACCGCCGCCAGCACCGGCAGCGAGAATTCCCACTGGAAGAACGCAAAGCAGCCGAGGATGATCACCACGTCGTGCAGGTTGGCGATGATCGCCGCCAAGCCGAAGCGCCACTCGAAGCGCATCCACAGATAGAGCACGATGCCGACCGCGGTGACCATCAGCGCGAGCGCCCCGTACTGCGCCAGCTCGGCGCCCACCTGCGGGCCCACGAACTCGACGCGGCGCACGTCGGCGCTCTGGTCCTGCGACTTGAGCAGCTTGGAGATGTCCTGCGACAGATCGGCGGTCGACTGCTTCTTCGCGATTGGCATGCGCAGCAGCACGTCGTGCGAGGAGCCGAAGTTCTGCGCCTCTGCCTTGTACCCGGCCTTGTGCAGGATCGCGCGGATCTTGTCCAGGTCGGCGGTATCCGTGTAGTGCACCTCGATTTGCGTCCCGCCGGTGAATTCGATCGAGAAGTTGAGGCCCTTGGTGGCGAGGAAGAACACCGCGGCGCAGAACGTGATGAGCGATATGACGTTGAAGATCAACGCATACCGCATGAAGGGGATCACGCGCCGGATCTTGAAGAATTCCATGTGCAGTCGCTCCGCGCGCTATTTCCAGGCGGTGTTGCCGATCGAGAGCTTCGCCACCCGGCGGCGATGACCGTAGATCAGGTTGACGATGCCGCGCGACACCACCACCGCCGAGAAGATCGAGGTCAGGATGCCCATGACGTGCACCACCGCGAAGCCGCGCACCGGCCCGGTGCCGAAGATCAGCAGCGAGAGGCCGGCGATCAGCGTCGTGATGTTGGAATCGAGAATCGTGCCCCAGGCGCGCTGATACCCGGCCGAGATCGCCGCCTGCGGCGTGGCGCCGCCGCGGATTTCCTCGCGGATGCGCTCGTTGATCAGCACGTTCGAATCGATCGCCATGCCGAGCGCGAGGGCGATCGCCGCGATGCCGGGCATGGTGAGGGTGGCCTGCAGCAGCGACAGCAGCGCCACCAGGAACAGCAGGTTCACCGCCAGCGCGATCGACGACACCACGCCGAACAGCAGGTAATAAAGCGACATGAAGATGACGATCGCGGTGAAGCCCCACTTGGTCGAATCGAACCCCTTCTGGATGTTCTCCTTGCCCAGCGAGGGGCCGACGGTACGCTCCTCGACGATATCCATCGGCGCGGCGAGCGCGCCCGCGCGCAGCAGCAGCGCGATATTGTTCGCCTCGATGGTGTTCATGTGGCCCGAGATCTGCACCCGCCCGCCGCCGATCTCGGTGCGGATCACCGGGGCGGTCACCACCTCGCCTTTTCCGCGGTCGATGAGCAGGATCGCCATGCGCTTGCCGACGTTCTCGCGCGTCACGTCGCGGAAGATGCGCGAGCCCGCGCCGTCCAGCGTGATGTGCACCGCCGGCTCGCCGGTCTGCGAGTCGAAGCCGGGCTCGGCGTCGGTGATCCGGTCGCCGGTGAGCACCACCTGCTTCTTGACCAGCAGCGGCTGGCCGTCGCGGTCGACGTAGTACTCGTCGCCGAACGGCACCTGGCCCTTGGCGGCCGCAGCGAGATTGTCGGCGGTCATGCGGTCCTCGTCGACCATATGGACCTCGAGGCTGGCGGTGCGGCCGAGAATCTCCTTCGCCCGGGCGGTATCCTGGATTCCGGGCAGCTCCACCACGATGCGGTCCGCGCCCTCCTGCTGGATCACCGGCTCGGCCACGCCGAGCTCGTTGATCCGGTTGTGCAGCGTGGTGATGTTCTGCTTGATCGCGTAATCCTCGGCACGCTTCACGGCCGCCGTCCTGAGCGCGCCCACCAGCAGGAAATCGCTGCCGTCGTCGCGGTCGGTGAGCGCCAGGTCCGTGGACAGCGGCAGGATCGTCTCGCGCGCCTTCTCTCGCGTCGCCGCGTCGTGGAAACGGATGCGCAGGGTCTGGCCTTCGCGCGTGATCCCGCCGTAGCGGATGTCCTTGTCGCGCAGCCGCGTGCGGATCTCGCCGGCCAGGCTTTCCAGCCGCTTGGTGAGTGCCGACTGCATGTCGACCTGCAGCAGGAAATGTACGCCGCCGCGCAGATCGAGGCCGAGATACATCGGCAGCGCGTGGATGTCGGTGAGCCAGCTGGGCGAAGCCGACAGCAGGTTGAGCGCCACCACGTAACCCGGGTCCGCCCGATCGGGGTTGAGCGCCTTGGCGATCGCGTCCTTGGCCCTGAGTTGCGTGTCGGTGTCGGCGAAGCGCACGCGCACGTTGTTCGAGTCCTCGAGCGCGCCGGTGTAGGGGATGTTCGCCTTCTGCAGGACATCCTCGATGCGCGCCAGCAGCGCGGCATCGACCTTGACCGTGGACCTGCCGCTGGTGACCTGGACCGCGGGCGAATCGCCGTAGAAGTTGGGCAGCGCGTAGACGAACGCGAGCACGATCGTGACCGCGATCAGGATGTACTTCCAGAGCGGATAGCGGTTCATGCGCGACGGCGACCCGCGGGCCTGCTAGATGCTCTTGATGGTGCCCTTGGGCAACAGGGTCTGCACCGAGGCTTTCTGTACGTTGATTTCGGTGTTCGGCGCGATCTCGAGGGAGATGTAGGACTCGCCCATCTTGGTGATCCTGCCGACCACGCCGCCCGCAGCGACGACCTCGTCGCCTTTCTGCAGGCTGTCGACCATCTGGCGCTGCTCTTTCGCGCGCCTCATCTGCGGCCGGATCATCAGGAAGTACAGCAGCCCGAACATCAGGATGATCGGCAGGAAGCCGAGGAAGCCCTGTTCGGCGCCGCCCGAGCCCTGCGCGAATGCGGGGGTGATCAGCACATGCAACTCCTTGGAGATTCGGGCAAAGCGGCGAATTATATCACCGCGCTTCTGCGTCGCGCCGCTCGCTGCGCCTAGTCGTTGCCGTGCTTGAGCACGCGGCGCTCCTCGAGCAGGCGCGCCGCGCGCCCGGCGAGCGCGCCGGCCTCGATCGCCTCACGCAGCTCGCGCATCAGCACCTGGTAGTAGTACAAGTTGTGAATCGTGTTGAGGCGCGCACCGAGGATCTCGTTGGCCCGCTGCAGGTGGTGCAGGTAGGCGCGCGTGAATTGCCGGCAGCAGTAGCAGGCGCAGCTCTCGTCGAGCGGGCGGGTGTCGTCGCGGTAGCGCGCGTTGCGGATCTTGACGTCGCCCCAGCGCGTGAACAGCCAGCCGTTGCGCGCGTTGCGCGTCGGCAGCACGCAGTCGAACATGTCGATGCCGGCGGCCACGCCCTCGATCAGGTCTTCCGGCGTACCCATGCCCATCAGGTAGCGCGGTCGCTCGGCCGGCAGCCGCGGGGTAGCGTGCGCGAGAATGCGGCTGCGGTCCTGCTTCGGCTCGCCGACCGACAGGCCGCCGATCGCGTAGCCGTCGAAACCGATGGCGAGCAGGCCGGCGAGCGATTCGTCGCGCAGCGCTTCGTACATGCCGCCCTGCAGGATGCCGAAAAGCGCGTTGCGACTGCCTTCGAAGGCGCGCTTGGAGCGCTCGGCCCAGCGCAGGCTCAGGCGCATCGACTTGGCGGCGGCCGCTTCGCTCGCCGGGTAGGGCGTGCACTCGTCGAAGATCATCGCGATGTCCGAATCGAGCACGCGCTGGATGCGCATCGACTCCTCGGGCGTGAGCATCAGCCGGTCGCCGTTCACCGGCGACTGGAAGCGCACGCCTTCCTCGCTCAGCTTGCGCAGCGCCCCGAGGCTGAATACCTGGAAACCTCCCGAGTCGGTGAGGATCGGGCCCTGCCAGCCCATGAAACGGTGCAGCCCGCCGTGCTTGGCGATGACCTCCAGCCCCGGGCGCAGCCACAGATGGAAAGTGTTGCCGAGCACGATCTGCGCGCCGATCTCGGTCAGCTCGTGCGGGGACATGGCTTTCACCGAGCCGTAGGTTCCCACCGGCATGAAGGCCGGAGTGTCGACGCGCCCGTGCGCCAGCTCCAGCACGCCGCGGCGCGCCTGCCCGTCGCGCCGCGTGATCGTGAACTTCATGGCGCCCGCTCGATCAGCATCGCGTCGCCATAACTGAAGAAGCGGTAGCGTTGCTCGATGGCGTGGGCGTAGGCGCGCCGGATATTCTCCAAGCCGGCGAACGCCGCCACCAGCATCAGCAGGCTCGACCTGGGCAGGTGGAAGTTGGTGAGCAAGCGGTCGACGACGCGAAAGCGGAACCCGGGATGGACGAACAGGTCGGTCTCGCCCGAGCAGGCGCGCAGCCCGGCTGCCGGCTGCGCGCCACCGCTCTGCAGCGCGGCGCTTTCCAGCGCGCGCAGCGCGGTGGTGCCCACCGCGAGGACGCGCCCGCCGGCGGCGCGCGCCGCGGCGATGCCGTCCACCACGGCCTGCGCCACCTCGAAGCGCTCGCGGTGCATGCGGTGCTCCTCGACGCGTTCGACGCGCACCGGCAGGAAAGTGCCGGCACCGACGTGCAGCGTGACCTTGACGATGCGTACCCCCTTCTGCGCCAGTCGGTCGAGCATGGCGGCGTCGAAATGCAGGCCCGCGGTGGGCGCGGCGACCGCGCCGGGCTTGGCGGCGTACACCGTCTGGTAGCGCTCGGCGTCGGCGGCATCCGGCGCGTGCGCGATGTAGGGCGGCAGCGGTACCGCGCCCCAGCGCTCGAGCACCTCGTCGACGCGGGCGCCGGTGAAGCGCAC
Organism: uncultured Pseudomonadota bacterium; assembly: GCA_963817785.1. GTDB lineage: Bacteria > Pseudomonadota > Gammaproteobacteria > Burkholderiales > SG8-39 > JAKALD01. The sequence goes on from CAWFPL010000002.1 coordinate 964,184, forward strand.
GCGGAACAAATCGTCCTCCCGCGCCAACACCTCGACCGTCTGCCCTTCGCCGACGATGAGCTCGGTGCCGGCGCGCGGCGGGTGGCTGGCGCGGATCAGGGCCAGCGCCTCGCCGGCCCCGAGCATGCGCTCGACGAACAGCTCGATGCGCCCGCCGCTGCGCTTGCGCCCCGCCACCCGCGCCTTGATGACGCGCGTGTCGTTCAGCACCAGGATGTCGCGAGCATCGATCAGGCCGGGCAGGTCCGCGAAGCGCAGGTCGGCGAGCGCGCCGCTGGCGCCGTCCAGATGCAGCATCCGGCTGCGCGCGCGCTCGGCTGCGGGGTGCTGCGCGACGAGCTCATCGGGCAGCGCATAGTCGAAGTCCGCAACGCGCATGGCGGCGAATTATAGAGGGCGCGCTTTTCGCGCGCGGCGAACTCCGCGATAATGCGCCTCCCGCGCCGGAATGGCGGAACTGGTAGACGCAGCGGACTCAAAATCCGCCGGTGGCGACACCATGAGAGTTCGAGTCTCTCTTCCGGCACCAGCGTGGCCGGTGCATGCCTCTGACGGTGGGCGCCGCGGGCGGTGGCAAACCTCTGGGCAGCGTGAAAAACGTCACGCCAAACTTGTCAATTTCCGTCAAAGGTGCGAGCTAACCCTTTTATTCTCAGGGCCTTGCTGGACACGGCAGGCCCTCAGGCGTACTTTCTCATCTGGCAGTTCGGGGGGGGCATTGGCATGGCGAAAGCGCAGATCCGGGTGCTGCCGCTCGCGCGCAACACCATCATGGTGGTGGACGATCAGTCCACCAGTCGTGCCATTCTCGAGCAGGTGGTTCGCAGCCTCGACGAGCGGGTGCTGGTCGAGGGCTTCACCCGGCCGGTCGACGCGGTGGTGTGGGCCACCAAGCACATCGCCGATCTGGTGCTGGTCGACTACATGATGCCGGACATGGATGGCATCGAGTTCGTCAAGCGCCTGCGCTCGCTGCCCGGCTACGAGCACGTGCCGATGGTCATGGTGACCGTGCATGACGACCGCAAGGTGCGCTACGCAGCGCTCGATGCGGGAATTACCGATTTTCTCACCAAACCGGTGGACGCGCGCGAATGCCTGGCGCGTTGCCGCAACCTGCTGACGCTGCGGCGCCAGCAGCTCGTCCTCGAGGACCGCCGGCGCCTGCTCGAGCACATGGTGGAGGAGGCAACGCACGAGGTACGCGAGCGCGAGAAGGAAACGCTGCTGCGGCTGGCGCGCGCGGGCGAGTTCCGCGACGCCGAGACCGGCTACCACCTGCAGCGCATGTCGCGCTACTCGCGGATGATTGCCGATGCCGTAGGACTGGAGCGCGACGAGGCGCAAACCATCGAGCTGGCGGCGCCCTTGCATGACATCGGCAAGATCGGTATCCCGGACCAGATCCTGCTGAAATCCAACAAGCTCGACGCCGATGAATGGGCGGTCATGCGGCGTCATCCGCTGATCGGCCACGAGATCCTCAAGGGCAGCGCTTCGAAATACGTACGCATGGGCGCGCTGATCGCGCTCGGCCACCATGAGAAATACGACGGATCGGGCTACCCGAACGGCCTGGTCAGCGAGCACATCGCGCTCAGCGCGCGCGTGGTTGCGGTGGCCGACGTCTACGACGCGCTGACCTCGGTGCGGCCGTACAAGAAGGCCTGGCCGAGCGAGGATGCCTTCGAGTACCTGCGCACGCAGCGCGGCAAGCACTTCGATCCTCACCTCGTGGACGCGTTCCTCGGCGTGCGCGAAGAGGTGCTGCGCGTGCAGCACGAGTATCGCGACCTGCCCACCGCTGGGTACTGACGCGGAACTGGTCCAGGTGAAACTACTCTCACACTACTGGTGTGCGATTCGCGCGCGGTTCGCCGCGCGGCCCGACACGGAGCACGAGCAGGCGATCGTGCGGGTGGTGATCACCGCGCTCCTCACCGCGTATCTGCTGCCGCAGGGTATCAGAGAGCACGGCTGGGCGGGCTTGCCGTCGGCTTATCTGTGGTTCCTCGGCTACGTGACGCTCTCGGCCGTGCTGCTTGTCTGGACATTCCTTAGTACCAGGGTCTCGCACCTACGCCGCAGCCTTGCGTTGGTTTTGGATTTGGCGACGGTGTCATGGTCGATGTCGTACTTCGAAGAGCGTGCACTGCCTCAGTTTCTGCTCTACATATGGATAACGCTGGCCAACGGCTTTCGCTTTGGTCCCGCCTACTTGTTATTCTCGCTGGTCTTGTCGATCGCCGGGTTTGGGGCTGTCCTGGCTACCAGCCAGTTCTGGGGCCGGCATCTCGCCATCGGCGGGGCCCTGATGCTGGGCCTCGCGGCGCTAAGCCTCTATGTACTGTCACTCGTGCGCCGAATGTTCGAGGCGCTGGAGCGCGCCGAAACCGCAAACCAGGCCAAGCGCCGCTTTATCTCGGTGATGAGCCACGAGATGCGCACACCGCTCAACGCAATCATCGGCATGGCAGACCTGCTGCGCGACACGTCTCTCAACAGAGAGCAGGCGGATATGCTGCAGACATTACGTAGCTCGTCGCGCGTAATGCTGGGTTTGGTGGAGGACGTGCTCGACTTTTCCAAGATAGAGGCGGGAAAGCTCACTCTCGCGCACATCGATTTCGATCTACACGCCTTGGTGAACAGTGCCAGCAGGATCCTTGCCGCGCAGGCGGCTGCGAGGGAACTCGATTTCGTTGTCTCGATCATGCCGGAGGTTCCGCCGGCATTGCGTGGGGACCCGCACTATCTGCGTCAGGTGGTAATCAATCTCGCCGGGAACGCGGTCAAATTCACAGAGCATGGCAGCGTCACGGTGCACGTGTCCGCGCATGGGGAGACTGATGCGAAAGTGCGGCTCAAGTTCTCGATACGCGACACCGGCATGGGCATTGCGCCAGAGGCTCAAAAGCGCATCTTTGAAAGCTTTACCCAGGCCGATCAATCCACAGTGCGTCGCTTCGGCGGAACGGGGCTTGGCACAACAATTGCGAAGCAGCTCGTGGAGCTGATGGGCGGCACTATCGGCCTCGAGAGCGCGGTTGGGCTAGGCAGTACCTTCTGGTTCGAGGTCGAGTTCGCGAAGCAGGCCGAGCCTGCCGGCGGCGCCGGGGAGCTCACGGGCGCTCGGGTGCTTCTGGTCGGTTTTCCTGCGGCGCATCGCGAATCGCTCGAGCAGACGCTTAGCGGATGGGGTGCGATTCCGCTCGCGACGGCGCATATCGACGATGCTGTTGCTCGCCTGGTCTCGGAAATCAGTGTTGCCAAGCCTTACCACAGCGCCGTCCTATATGCTGCGGAGGAGGATCTCGAACTCGCGCTGCGATTCCGGCGTGCGGCGCCGGATCCGGCGCCGCCAGCGGTGCTCGCGGTGCCGAAAGAAGCGAATGTGCAGCGCTTTGCCGCTTTGTCCTCGGGCTTCGCCGCCGTCCTCGAGCTGCCATTCGACAAGCGCCAGTTGTTCAACGTCCTTCACTCGGTGAGTGCGTGCGAGGAAGTGTACGAGGGTGTGGTTCGGCTGCAGGACTACGCGCGTCAAGGTCAGGGAGCAAAGCGGCTGCGCGTGCTAGTGGCGGACGACAATCCGACCAACCGCGAAGTGCTCGGCAGGATCCTGGAACGGGGCGGCCACTCGGCGACCCTGGTCGCGGACGGTGAGCTGGCCCTCGACGCGCTGGAAGCCGCGCAGTACGACATAGTGTTGCTTGATCGCAACATGCCGAGCATGAATGGGATCGAGGCGCTGCAGGCGATCCGCCTGATGACACTGGGTCGCAACAGTCTGCCGGTGATCATGCTCTCGGCTGACGTGACACCGGACGCGCGTCGCGAAGCGGCAGAGGCCGGTGCCGACGCTTTCCTGCCAAAGCCGATCGAGGCGCTGCAGTTGCTCGAGCAGATCCAGAGCGTGACTACCGGGAAGGCGGCCGAGGTGTCGCAGATTGGAATGCCGCGCCCGCAGGCGCGCGCGGTGTCGCAATCAGCGGTGATGGTTGTCAATCTGGAAACGCTCGCGCACTTGGAGGAGCTGGGCTCTTCGTACGCTTTTCTCGAGCGGCTCGTCGGCGTGTTCCTGACGGACAACGCGACGCTGCTCGCCAAGATCGAAGCCTCTCTGCGTGTGCGCAATTTCGCGGATTTTCGCGCGCAGTTGCACGCCATGAAGGGGTCGTCGGCAAGCATGGGCACCGATCGCCTGACCGGCATCTGTCAAGTCATGGGGAAACTGTCGGAGGCCGAGCTGAGGCTGCAGACCCCGACGCTCGTGAAGTCTCTCGGTGAAGAGCTGGCGGCTGCGCGGATCGAGCTTGAGCGCTACCTCACTGCGCGCAAGCAGTCCTCGGGTTAGCGCATGCGGGCGCGCCAATCCCATCAGCCCTCCCGCAGGTTCAGGGAAAGACGAACCGGCTAGGCAAAGGCCGGTCCGACGCGTTCGTCGGCCCGACCCACATCACGGAGCAGCATCGATCGATTTTCAGCGGCTTACGTACCGCTCAATGATCTCGAAGCCGTTTTTCTCCTGGTACTTCGCCACGAGCTTCACTTGATTTTGCGTCGCAGGGTGAAAGCGCGGCAACAGATAGGAGAAATAGCGCGGCAGACGGCGTGTGACGTGGCCGAAGGGACCGAACCATCTCCAAGCTGCGCAAATCAGCCGCCATGGATGCTCTCGCCTGACCTTGACACTTGCTTCCATTACGCCCCGGTAGTAGGTCTTGATGTAGCTGCGGGTGAACATCAGGAAAGTCCGCGCCCGGAGCCAATAGCTTGGGTTGACATAAAGCAAGGTGTCGAAGGAAACGGAATTGTGCTCGACTTCCTCTAGGGCGTGCCATTCCCACACGCGGCGATATTCCGGGTCGGCGCCTTCGAGAAAGCTCTTGTCCTCGAGGGCCGCCTCCGCGACGATGTCGGTGTAGAACTCGGCAGCCGCGACGATTCCGAGTTGGACGTCTATCGGCCAGCTGCGCACCAGGGTAAGCCGTTCCTGCCTGACCTGCTCGTAGTGTTCGACGTCGATTCCAGCGGCCTGCAACAGCTTGTTATAGTACGTGTGCTCTTTGCGATGCGCGCCTTCCTGGACCAGGAAGGCATCGATCTGGCTGAGCAGGATTGCGTCGGAAATGCGCGGTCGGATCTCACGCAGGACGTCCAGAAAGAACGTCTCGGACGATGTAATGCTCATGCTGATTGCGTTCAGCATGGCCGTTCGCCCCTCGTCAGCGCCAAGCCAGTCAAGCGCTCTTGCTCGGTCCAGATTTACCCCTGCCCTACGTGGGTGTATGCGTTTCTGACGCACTGGTTGTCTCCGTTCAGTAATGGAACGCCATGTCTGCTGCGCCCGGCAATGCCGGAAAGTTCGCGACTCCTGCGTCAATGGAGACTTTGATCTATACCCGATTCGCGCGGCGCAGCTTTCCATACCTGATTCGGCATATGCGCGCTGCTGCCGGGACCTAAGCGTCCGCCTGTGGCTAGAATAGCCGCTCATGACCTACTTGTAGGAGCCATTCGGGATGTCGTTTTTTATCACGCTAGTCGAAATGACCGATGCCAGCCGTCGCAGCCTCGAGGCCACCCCCAAGATCCACGGCATGATCCACCATGGCCTGTCGCTGCCCGAATATCGGGCGTTTCTTCACGACCTGTACTACGTCGTCTGGCATTTCTGCCCGATCATGGCGAACGCTGCGTCGCGCTGCGATGACCGGTTCAAGAACGTCCGGTACGAGCTGTACGAGCGCATCTCCGAGGAGCAGGGGCATGAAGGCTGGGTCCTCGAAGACCTCGAGGCGGTCGGAGGCGACGTCGCTGCCGCGTGCGACCAACCGCCCAGCGATCCCGTCCAGGCCATGATCGGCTTCAATTACTACAGCGCCGATCGAGTTCATCCCTGCGCGGTGCTGGGGATGCTGTATATGCTCGAGGTGGTGGCATCCGTCTACGGCGGCAGGGTCTCGGACTCGATCGCCCGCGCGATCGGACGCAAGGTGGAGGACGGCGGCTTCAAGTTTCTGTCCTCGCACGCCACGATGGACGTCGAACACATGGCCAAGCTGAACAAGCTGGTCAAGACGATCGACGACCCAGCCGCGCAGCAGGCGGTCGTCAACGCGACGCGCGTGAACTTCCATCAGTTCGGCCAGATGTTCGGCGAAGGCGGATTCGTGTCGCTCGCGGGGCGCTGACGCGCCGCCGGCGCAACGCGGATATCGCAGTCCCCTACGCAGTGGCAGCAAGCGCGTGTGCAGTAATGTCCGCGACCTGACCCATTTCCATACGCTCCATTTGGGCGCGCACGATGCGGCCCATCATCCGGAGATCCCGGTCCTCGAGCCGCAGCGCGCAATCGGTCCATGTCTCCGCGATCGCGTCAAGTTCGGCGCGAGTAATCGGCTGCACGATACCGCGCGCGCGGAAGACACCCTGCATCCCGTTGCGCCGGCGGGAGTGCCTGGCGATCCAGTCGCGCACCGCGGTTTCACCTTCGCCGTCCTTTGCTAGCACGTCGACCACGCCCATCTCATGCAGCTTGCGCGCCGGAAGGACTCGGCCGGAGAGGATCAACTCCTCGGCCGCACGCATCCCGATGCGACGCGCCAGTAGGCTGTAAGCGCCCATTCCCGGGAACAGGTTGAACAGAATCTCCGGCAGCCCCATCTGCGCGCTTTCCTCGGCGACGATAACGTCGGAGGACAGTGCGGTCTCGAATCCTCCGCCGAGCGCATCTCCCTGCACCAGCGAAATGGTAGTGAGGTTGGGGCAGAAATAATTCTGCGCCCGCGCATGGATGTTGTCGACGCACAGCTTGGCGTAGTGCGCGAGCGCCTCGCGGTCGCGCGACTTGATGAGAAGCAGGAACAACGCGAGATCACCGCCGAGGTTGAACACGCTCGGCAACCTTGAAGCCGCTACATACCAGGTGACCTTGTGCATCGCGCCTTCGAATTCGACGTGTCCCTCGTTCGCGGTGAGCTCGTTGCCGTGCGAGCGAATGTCCTTCAGCAGTCCGAGATTGAAGCACGGGGTTCCGCGTTGATGCATGAAGCCCCACAGAGTGCCGTTCGCGGGCTCAAACTCGTACTCGAGCTCAGGATAGGTCTTGCCACAGGGCGCACGAAGGCCCATCGCATCGCGCAGATTGCTCATGTGAATTTCTCCTTACCAGAAGAATCCCCTTGGCGGGGCTGTTATGTTCCGGCCCGGACATTGCGATAAGGCGAGCCCAGACCTCCCGGGTTGATTAAACGCCGGTTCCTGACGGTGTGCAATCTGTCACGCTACAAATGCTTGAGAGAATTAATCGTGCCTTTGGAAGGGCGCAGCCTGGCTGCCAAGAGTTGGAACGGTCTCGGTATTGAGATTTTTGTCACACTCTCGCATGGCGGCAAAGCATTCCCCCCGCGTCCGCCTCCCGTCAATCTAGGGCGCGGCCGCCAGCACGCGCATTGCGGCGTACTTCCTGCGGCTGTGCGCGCAAATTGGGGGCATGCTGACTTTCCTTCGCTGAATCAAAAGGGGAATGCTGCGTACGAGTTTCGCGCGCTCGCCGAGCAGCTCGCCGCCATTGGCCGCGCCGCTCCCGCTCGCCGACCTCGAGGCGTACTCGGCCAGGCAGGTCAACCTGCTTGCGCTTGAATACTCGCCGGGGCGACTTTTGTTCAGTCGCCCCGGCGCGCTGGCCGCAAGCATCGACCTGTACCGTGCCCGGCCGTGGTGCGAAAGTCCCAAGCCCGGCCGGAACCATCTCGCGTGCGCGATCAACCTCTGCCCGCTGCACCGTGAGCTTCATCCAGGGCTCGCCCATGAGTTCGGCCTCCGGGTGTGCTGCGCAAATAGCCACGTGAACCGGCAGACCGCGGCTGCAGCTTCGCTGCACGATGCCGCGCGGATCAACGCGTTCCGCCCGGGCAAGAAGCCGTTTCACACGCTGAATCCCGCCCCGGCGCGATTCCCCGATGGCTGCACGACGGTGTGCGGCACGACGGGCGGCGACAGGCGGCCGCAAGCCTAGGCCGCGGGGCGGACGCGTCAAGCGCGCTTCGATCCGTCGCTTCAGCGCGCTGTGTCCGCGCCGCGCCTGCTGCTCGGGGGCACCTTGGGTTCGACTTCCGAGACGCGCAGGCTCGAGTTGCGCTTTGCGCCCAAGGTCGTTGAGAAGCTGCGCCACCGCGGGCACGAAGTTGAGCTGCTCTTTCGGGGACCTCGACGAAGCAGTGGGGCACGCCGAGGCCCGGGTACGCCGCTCCACGGACGCGCTGAAGGGAGCCTTGGATCCGCCCCCGCGCGCCGCGCCCCCCGGTTGGAAGAATGCCCGCAGATGGGTTAAAGTTTTTATTGGAGCGAGTCGCGCCGCATTATCGTAGGGGGCAGGATGTACGCGATCGTCTACAAGACCGACGGCTTCCCCGTCTGCCGGCAGGTGCAGGGTGTGACGCCGGATCCGGTGGTTACATGGAACACCGAGGCGGCGGCGATGGCGTTCATTTCGTCGCGGGGCGGCGACGCCCAGTTTCAGCCGGTACAGCTGACCGACGACGCGATGGACCGGATTGCCGAAGTCATGGGTTGCCCGGTTCAGGCCTTGACCTTCGACCCGTATCCGACCCCCTAGTGGACTGTAACGGTTAAATGGGAAGTATGATCGTGCCCATGGAGGGCGCGATGAAGCTGACCAGGACTGAACTGATGGAATTGCAGCGGCAGGCGAGTGCGAGGAATGGCCGAGCCGATTCGGCGCGACACGCTCGGCTGATCTTGTTGCTGTCCGAGGGACTGACGTGGGCCGAGATTCGCGCCAAGCTCGATTGCAGCGACAGCTACATCGATCGCTGGAGCAAGCGGTTTGCCGCCGATCGACTGGCTGGGTTGTTCGCACGGCACGCGGGGCGCGAGCGCTACAAGGTGACCGAGCGCATCGAGGCGCGGGTACTGGCTTGGACCACCAAGCGCAAACCGGCCGACGGCTCGACGCACTGGTCTTCGCGCAAGCTCGCGGCCGAACTGGGCGGTGCCATCTCGCACATGACCGTGGCGCGCATCTGGGCCCAGCACGGGATCAAGCCGCATCGGCTTGAAGGCTATCTGGCCTCCAACGACCCGGACTTCGAGTCCAAGGCAGCCGACGTGATCGGGCTGTATCTGAACCCGCCGCAGCATGCGGCGGTATTTTGCGTGGACGAGAAGACCGCGATTCAGGCTTTGGACCGCAAGGACCCGGTGCTGCCGTTGTCGCCCGGGCGCGCAGAGCGGCACGGCTTCGAGTATTACCGGCACGGTACGCTGTCGCTGTACGCAGCCTTCAACACCAAGACCGGGGAGGTCCTTGGCAAGACCGCCGCACGCCACACCTCGGGGGAGTTCGTTGCCTTCCTCACCGACATCGTCGTGCATCAGTCCAAGGGCAAGGAGATCCACGTGATCGCCGACAACCTCTCGGCGCACAAGACCCGGCAGGTCGGGCAGTTCCTCGGCGAGCATCCCAATGTTCATCTGCACTTCACTCCGACCTACTCGTCCTGGCTCAATCAGGTCGAACTGTGGTTCGCCAAGATCGAGCGCGACGTGATCGCCCGTGGCATCTTCACTTCCGTGCCCGACCTCAAGCGAAAACTCATGCGCTACATCCGTCAATACAACCAGCAACCCAAGACCGTGAAGTGGAAGTACTTCGATCCTTCGCGTCGCATTACTTCCACTTCAACTGTTACGGTCCACTAGAGAGCAGCTTCTCCTAGAGAGTCAGTTCGAGGTTGTCGATCAGGCGCGTCGCCCCGAGACGCGCGGCACCGAGCACCACCAGCTCCCTGTCCTGTGGCCCCGGCGGCGCGAGGTCGCGCTGGCGCCGGACTTCGACGTAGTCAGGCTGCCAGCCGGTGGCGACCAGGCTGCGCGCAGCGTCCGCTTGCAGCGCCGCCAACTCCCGGCGGCGGCCCCCCAGCCGGGCCTTCACGTCAGCCAGGGTGCGGTACAGGCGCGGCGCCTCGGTGCGCTCCGCCTCCGACAGGTAAGCATTGCGCGAGCTCATCGCCAGGGCGTCGGGTTCGCGCACCGTCTCGCCCGCCACGACCTCGATCGGCAGGTTGAACTGGCGCGCCATGCTGCGCACGATCATCAGCTGCTGGTAGTCCTTCTTGCCGAATACCGCGACGCGCGGCTGCGCGCAGTTGAACAGCTTCAGCACCACGGTGGCCACGCCGTGGAAAAAGCGCGGCCGGAACTTGCCTTCGAGCTCGTTGGCGATGGCAGGCGGCTCGACCAGAAAGACCTGCGGCTCCGGGTAGAGCACGCCTTCATCCGGCGCGAATACGAGTGCGACACCCTCGGCGGCAAGCTTCGCGCAGTCCGACTCGAAGGTGCGCGGGTAGCGGTCGAAGTCTTCGCTCGGCGCGAACTGCAGGCGATTGACGAAGATGCTGACTACGACGCGACGCGCGTGCGCCGCCGCGATGCGCGCGAGCGAGAGATGCCCTTCGTGCAAGTTGCCCATCGTCGGCACGAGCGCTACGTCGCGTTCCGGCGCCAGGCTGCGGCGCAGGCTTTCGAGGTCGCGGACGATCTGCATGTGCTATTCAGCCCAGGTTGAAGAATTCGCGCCTGCTTTTCATGCCGCGCACGCGTTCGATCAGTAGCTCGAAGTCGGCATCGCGCTCGACGAAGTTGAGGTTCTCCGAGTTCACGATCAGCAGCGGCGCCGCCGCGTAGTGATAGAAGAAGCGCGCATAGCTCTCCGCCAGCACCGCGAGGTACTCCTCGCTGATGCGGCGCTCGTAGTCCGCACTGCGGCGCCGGACGCGCTCGATCAGGATGTCGGGCCGCGCCTGCAGATAGACGACCAGATCCGGGGCCGGCGCCTGCGGCCGCACGGCATCGAAGATGCGCTGGTACAGGCTCAGCTCGTCGGCGGAGAGCGTGACGCGCGCAAACAGGGGGTCCTTGTCGATCAGGAAGTCGGCAACCGTGGCGCGGCCGAACAAGTCGAGCTGGGCGAGCGGCTCGAGCTGCTTGGCGCGCTGGAACAGGAAAAAGAGCTGCGTCGGTAGCGCATAGCGGGCCATGTCCTGGTAGAAGCGCGCAAGAAACGGGTTTTCGCCCGGTTGCTCGAGCAGCAGATCCGTGCCGAGGCGCGCCGAGAGCCGGCGCGCCAGCGTGGTCTTGCCCGCGCCGATCGGGCCTTCCACCACGATGTAGCGCAGCTTATCCACGCAGGTCCGGCTTCGCAGTGGAGATCGTGCGGCCGAGCATGGCTATGGGATCCTTTCCACCCTTTGCTCCGCGCACGCCGGCAGCAAGTCGCCGGCCAGTCCGCGTCCGGGAATCAACGCCTCGGGCGCGAGCTCGAGCAGCGGCACCAGCACGAAGGCGCGATCGTGCATGCGCGGGTGAGGCACGCTGAGTGCGGGCGACTCGATGCGTGTCTCGCCGTACAGGAGAAGGTCGAGATCGAGCGTGCGCGGCGCGTTGGGAAAGGACCGCTCCCGGCCGTGCCGTCGCTCGATCGCCTGCAGCTCGGCGAGCAGTTGCTCGGCGGGCATTCCGGTCTCGATCCGCGCCACGGCGTTGACGAAGTCGGGCTGTGCCGCATACCCGGTGGGTGCGCTGCGATAGAGCGAGGAGCGCCCGGTGACACGGGTCTGCGGCAGGCGGTCGAGCTCGTCCATGGCCGCGAGCACCTGCGCACGCGGCGCGGCGAGATTGGCGCCCAGGCCGACGAAGGCGGTCACCACCCTCAGCCTTCGGCCGCGGACTGCGGCGCAGCAGGATTTTTGCGTCGGCGCCGGCGGCGCTTCTTCGGGCCGATTTCCGGCAACAGCATCGCGCGGCGCGTCTCGGGATCGGCGTCCTGGTAGGTACGCCACCATGCCTCGAGGTCGGCGGGAACTTCGCCGCTCGCTGCTCGCAGCGCAAGGAAATCGTAGCCCATGCGAAAGCGCGGCACCTCGAGCAGGTGGTGGGGACGCTGGCCCGAGCGCTGCTCGAAGCGCGGTTGCATCGCCCAGATCTCGCGCATGGTGGCAGTGAGCTTGCGCGTGATGGCAAGCTTCTCGCATTGCTCGTCAAGCACCTCGTCCATGGCGGTCTCGAGCGCGGGGAGCGGGCGCTCGCCGCGCGCCTGCCGCGCCTTCCAGGCCGCGAGCACCCGGTGCCAGAGCAGCGCGGCAAAGAGAAATGCCGGCGACACCGGCCGGTCGGAGCGCACGCGCTCGTCGGTCTGTGCCAGCGCCAGCGTGACGAATCGCTCGCCGAGCGGTTGCTCCAGGATTACATCGAGCAGCGGCAGCAGCCCTTTGTGCAGGCCTTCGTCGCGCAGCTGGCGCACGCAGGCGCTGGCGTGACCGGAGAGCAGCAGCTTGACCATCTCGTCGAACACGCGTGCCGGCGGGACGTGCTCGATGAGGCTTGCAAGCCGGCGGATCGGGGCGCGCGTTGCCGCATCGAGCGTCAGAACCGAGCTTCGACGCCATGCGCACCGCGCGCAGCATGCGCACCGGGTCCTCGCGGTAGCGCGTCTCCGGATCGCCGATCACGCGCAGCATGCGTTTGCGCAGGTCGGTCAATCCGCCGTGGTAAGCGATGATCTCGCCGCTGCCGGGGTCGTAGTACAGCGCGTTGATGCTGAAGTCGCGCCGGCGCGCGTCTTCCTGCTGCGAGCCGAATACGTTGTCGCGCAGCACGCGTCCGTGCTCGTCCTTCTGGTCAGTCTCGAGGTCCGCCGCGCGGAAGGTCGACACCTCGACTGTTTCCTGGCCCACGATCACGTGCACCAGGCGGAAGCGGCGGCCGATGATGAACGCGCGGCGGAACAGCGGCTTGACTTGCTCCGGACGCGCGTCGGTGGCCACGTCGTAGTCCTTGGGGACGATGCCGAGCAGCAGGTCGCGCACCGCGCCGCCGACCACGTAGGCGGCGAATCCGGCCTCGGCAAGGGTGTCGCAGACCTTGAGCGCAGCCGGGCTGATCGCGTCGCGGGTGATGCCGTGCTTGCCGGGTGGCACGCGCTGCGGCGAACTCCCGCCCAGGCCCAGAACGCGGCGAATGAACTTCTTGATCATGAAGGGCGGGGATTTTAGCCTTTTCTGGCTGTCACCGAGAACGCCGGGTGCGTCCGAGGCACTTCAGCGAGCCTCCGGCCTGAGCGAGATCACCGGCCAGCCGCGCCGGGTGGCTTCGGCAGCGAGCTGCGCATCCGGATCGACTGCGACCGGGCGCGTCACCAGCGCGAGCAGCGGCAGGTCGTTGTGGGAATCGCTGTAAAAGCTGCTCTCGGCAAATCCTTTCAGTGGCCGGCGCAGGCCGGCGAGCCAGTCCTCGACGCGCCGGATCTTGCCCTCGCGAAAGCAGGGCATGCCGGCGACCCGCCCCGTGAAGCACCCGTCGACGGCCTCGGGCTCGGTGGCGATGAGATGCGGTACGCCGAACTCGCGCGCGATCGGCGCGGTCACGAAACTGTTGGTGGCGGTGACGATCGCACACAGATCGCCGGCTGCCAGGTGGTTGCGTACCAGCTCGCGCGCAGGCTGCGTGATCATCGGGCGAATGCGGCTCGCCATGAAGTCAGCGTGCCAGCGTGCCAGATCCGCGGCCGAGTGCTCGGCCAGCGGGCGCAGCGCGAAGCCGAGGTACTCGTGGATGTCGAGGGTGCCGGCGACGTACTGCTCGTAATAGACGCGGTTCTGGGCCTCGTAGGTCTCGCGTTCGATTACCCCGCGGTCGACGAGAAACTGCCCCCACTCGTAGTCGCTGTCGCCCGCGAGCAGGGTGTTGTCCAGGTCGAACAGGGCGAGCTTCACGTGTCCAGTTCCTGCAAGGCCTGGCGCACCAGCGGGAGCGTAACCGACCGGTGCCGCTCGAGGGAGTAGCGGTCCAGATGCTCGAGAATAGCGTTGAGCGAGGGCATGTCGCGCCGCACGTGGGTGAGCAGATACCAGACCACTTCGTCGGCGAGCCGCAGCCCGCGCCGCTCGGCTTCGGCGCGCAGCCAGAGCGCCTTGTCGGCGTCGGTGAGCGGTTTCACCTGGTACACGAGACCCCCTCCGAGACGGCTCCTGAGATCATCGCGCAGCGCCAGCTGCGCGGGCGGGGCGTCGCCCGCCGCGAGGACGACGCCGCCGGCGTGGCGCGCGCGGTTGATGCGGTGAAACAGCGCGATCTGTTCTTGCTCCGCGAGCCGCTCCGCGTCGTCGACCGCCAGCAGGTGCACGGTGGGCGCGCCGAGCACGCTGCGCGCGTCGACATACGCCGCATCGGACGCGGCGCTGGCCGCGGCACGCAGAAGGTGCGTGCGTCCCGAACCGGGTTCGCCCCACAGATAGATGACCGGTTCGCTCGGGCGTCCGGCCGCTGCCGCGCGCAGCCGGGCAAGCAGCTCGGCGTTGGCGCCGGGCACGAAGTTGTCGAATGTAGGCTCCGGAGCCGGCTGGATCGCGAGCGAGAGCTGCCGCATCCTCAGCGATCCTGCGGTTGGTCGCCGTAGAGCGCGCTCGTCAGATAGGCGCGCTTCATGTGGCGCAGGCCGACCAGCAGCGCTGCGCTCGCCGGGAGCGCGAGCAGGATGCCGAAGAAGCCGAACAGCTGGCCGAAGGCGAGCAGCGCGAAGATCACCGCGATCGGGTGCAGACCGATGCGCTCGCCCACCAGCAGCGGCGTCACCACCATGCCCTCGAGTGACTGGCCGATGCCGAAGGCGAGCCAGACCCAGAACCACGCCCGTGAAGTGGTCGAACTGCATCAGCGCGGCGATGGTGCCCAGCGCGAATCCGGTGAGTGCGCCGACGTACGGAATGAACACCAGTACGCCGGTGATGACGCCGATCGGCAGCGCGAACTCCAGCCGCGCGAGCCAGAGCGCGAAGACGTAATAAAGGCTCATCACCACGATCACCACCATCTCCCCGCGCAGGAACTCGGCGAGCACTGCGTCAATCTCGCCCATGATCGCGCGTACCCGGGTATGCAAGCGGCGCGGAATCATGGCGTCCACGCGCGCCAGCAGAGCGTTCCAGTCGCGTAGCAGATAGAACAACACTACCGGCACCAACAGCACGTTGGCCACGAATCCGACCACGGCCAGGCCGCCGACCTTGAGCGAACCGAGGACCTGCGGCACCAGGCCCTTCTGGCCCGCGAGCAGGCCGCTCAGCATGCGCTTAATGGAGTCAAAATCGAGCTGGAGATCGACCCCGTAGTGGCGCTTCAGCCACGGACCGAGCTCCTGGTTGATCCAGGTGAAGAAGGCCGGCATGCGGCCCGCCAGTATCTGCAATTCCTTGTAGAACAGGGGCACGATCACCAGGGCGAGCGCAACGATCAATCCCAAGACGAGCAGCAGTACCAGCACGACGGCGAAGCTGCGTCGCAGATGCCGGCCGGTGAGCTTCTCCACCAGCGGGTCGAGAATATAGGCGAGGATCCCTGCGAACAGGAACGGCGCCAGCATCGGCGACAGCAGGTACACGAGCCCTGCCGCGGCGACCGCAATCGAGAACCAGACCCAGGATTGCTGTCTGGCGAGGACCGGCGCGGCCATGTCGGGTAGAATCGGGCGCAATTCAGGCAACTCTAGCACGCCGCGCTGCGGCGCCTATCCCTGCCCCATGCCCGAGCCGCTGTCGTACCGTGATGCCGGCGTCGACATCGACGCGGGCGACGCGCTCGTCGAGGCGATCAAGCCCTACGCCAGGCGCACCATGCGGCCGGAGGTGCTGGCCGGGATCGGCGGCTTCGGCGCGCTTTGCCGGATTCCGGTCAAGTACCGCGAGCCGGTGCTGGTGTCCGGCACCGACGGCGTCGGCACCAAGCTGAAGCTCGCCTTCGCCCTGGGCCGTCACGACACGGTCGGCATCGATCTGGTTGCGATGAGCGTCAACGATGTTCTGGTGCAGGGCGCCGAGCCGCTTTTCTTCCTCGATTATTACGCCTGCGGCAAGCTGGAGCACGGCATCGCGACCGCGGTGATCCGCGGCATCGCGCGCGGCTGCGAGCTTGCCGGCTGCGCCCTGATCGGCGGCGAGACCGCCGAGATGCCCGGCATGTACCCGGAGGGCGAATACGATCTGGCCGGCTTCTGCGTCGGCGTAGTCGAGCGCGAGCGCATCCTCGACGGGGCCGGCATCCGCGCGGGCGACCGCTTGCTCGGGCTGGCGTCGAGCGGCGCGCATTCGAACGGCTACTCGCTCATCCGCAAGATCCTCGAGCGAGCGAGGCCCGATTTTGGCGCCGATTTCTACGGCCGGCCACTGGGCGAGGCGATCCTCGAGCCCACGCGAATCTACGTGAAACCCGTGCTGGCGCTGCTCGAGGCCGTCCCGGTGAAGGGATTGGCGCACATTACCGGCGGCGGCCTGACGGGCAACGTGCCGCGCATGCTGCCCCGGGGCACGCGGGCGGTTATTGCGAGAGCGGCCTGGCCGCTGCCGCCGCTGTTCTCGTGGCTGCAGAGCGCAGGCAGCGTGACCGATGCGGAGATGCACCGCGTGTTCAATTGCGGCATTGGCATGGTCGCGGCCGTCGCGCCGGAGCACGCGGCGCGCGCGGTCGAGCTACTGCGCGGGGCCGGCGAGACGGTGTACGAAATCGGTGCCGTCGAGCCGGCTGAAGGCGAGCCCGAAGCGGTGGTGGGTTAGGTCGGACGTGCCGGAGCCACGCTTCTGGGAGTGACACGGATGCTGCGCCACCCCGCGGCGTGCTGTTTACGATTCGTGCCGCAGCCGCGCTCAGCGCCACTCGTTCCAGCGCTTGAGCGCTGCATCCAGCCGTAACCGAGCGACCTCGACGGCGTGCCGGAGCTCCTTCTGGCGCGCGAAGTATGCCGGCCCCAGGCGGCTTTTGCCGTTGACCATGCCCAGGCGTTCACCCGGCAGCGGCGTGACGCCCTCCTTGCGCCGCGCCTGCGCGCGCTGCAGCGCTTCCCGGGCGCGAACCACCATCTCGTAGGCGCGGTCGAGCGCACTACGGTCAGCGGCAGCCGCCAGCAGGCCCGAGGTTTCGGCGCGTGACCGCGCCGCCGCGGCCGGACGGGACGGGGATCCAACCACCCACGTGCCCACGGCAGCCCCGCGCAAAGGAAGCCGGTCCGAGAATGTCGGGTCGCCGGCGCGGTCCCGGTAAACATAGACCTTCGTGCTGGCCGCGGTGTTTGCGGATGCTGCCAGCAGTATCGCGAGAAGAATCAGGCGGTTCATCTGCATACCCTGCATGCACTTGGACTCGACCCGCGGGAGCGAGTTCGCGATGGGCTTGCGCCTTAAGACTGGATTAAGCGCGCCCGAGCACCGGCAGCGTGTGCCACGGTGGTAAAATTTTTTTGCAGCCATGAACTCGCCGCGCTTCGTTCACCTTCGCCTGCACAGCGAGTACTCGGTGACGGACGGGATCGTCCGCATCGAGGAGGCCGTGCAGCGCGCGGCGGCTGATGCCATGCCCGCGCTCGCGCTGACCGACGCCGCGAACGTGTTCGGCATGGTCAAGTTCTATCGCGCGGCGCGCTCGCGCGGCGTCAAGCCGATCGTCGGCGCCGATTGCTGGGTACGCAACGAGATCGACCGCGACAAGCCGGCGCGGTTGCTGCTGCTTTGCATGACTCACTCGGGCTATTTGCGGCTTTGCGAGCTGCTGACGCGCGCCTGGCTGAAAAACCAGCATCTGTCGCGCGCCGAGATCGACCGCGGTTGGTTCGCCGAGAGCGGCAGCGATGGCCTGATCGCTCTCTCGGGTGCGGCTGCGGGGGAGGTCGGACAGGCCCTCGCGGCCGGCAATCGCGAGCTTGCCGAGCGACTGGGGCGCGCATGGGCGGAGTTGTTTCCCGGACGCTTCTACGTCGAGTTGCAGCGCGCCGGCTTGCCGCACGCCGAGCAACTAGTCGCGCGCAGCGTGGAGCTCGCATCCGCGCTCGGCCTGCCCGTGGTTGCGACGCATCCGGTGCAGTTCCTCGCGCCCGACGACTTCCGCGCACACGAGGCGCGCGTGTGCATCGCGCAGGGCTACGTGCTCGGCGATCAGCGCCGTCCGAGGCTGTTCACGCCGGAGCAGTACTTCAAGTCGCAGGCGGAGATGGCCGAGCTGTTCCGCGACGTTCCACAGGCACTGGAAAACTCCGTCGAGATCGCGCGCCGCTGCAATCTCGAGATCGAGCTGGGCAAGAGCCGTCTGCCGCGCTTTCCCACGCCGGCGGGCGTAGGCCTGGACGACTACCTGCGGCAGCAGGCCGAAGCCGGGTTGGCGCGGCGCCTCGAAAAGCTGTTTCCGAAGTCGGCGCACCGCGAGGGCGAGGCCGTACGCTACCGCGAACGGCTCGCGTTCGAGATCGGCACCATCGTGCAGATGGGCTTCGCCGGCTACTTTTTGATCGTCGCGGACTTCATCAATTGGGCAAGGCACAACGGCGTTCCGGTCGGCCCGGGGCGCGGCTCGGGCGCCGGCTCGCTCGTCGCGTATTCGCTCGGCATCACCGACCTGGACCCGTTGCGTTACGACCTGCTGTTCGAGCGCTTCCTCAATCCGGAGCGGGTGTCGATGCCGGACTTCGACATCGATTTTTGCCAGGACGGGCGCGACCGCGTGATCGATTACGTGCGCCGCAAATTCGGCGAGGACAGCGTGTCGCAGATCGCAACCTTTGGCACCATGGCGGCGCGCGCGGTGGTGCGCGATTGCGGGCGGGTGCTCGATCTGGGCTACAACTTCTGCGACCAGATCGCCAAGCTGATCCCAGTGCAGCCGGGCAAGACGATCACGCTCGCGATGGCGCGCGAGATGGAGCCGTTGCTCGCGGAGCGGGAACGCAAGGAGGACGAGGTGCGTGAGCTGCTCGCGCTGGGCGAGAAGCTCGAAGGGTTGACGCGCAATGTCGGCATGCACGCGGGGGGGGTGCTGATTGCGCCCGGGCGGCTGATCGACTTCTGTCCGCTGTACGCCGCCGAGGGTACGGCCAACGCGGTGTCGCAGCTCGACAAGGACGACGTCGAAGCCGTCGGGCTGGTGAAGTTCGACTTTCTCGGTCTCACCACCCTGACCATCCTCGACTGGGCAGAGCGCTACGTGCGGCGCCTGGGCGAAAGGGATTTCTCGCTGGAGAGGATCCCGCTCGACGACGCAGAGACCTACCAGCTGTTGTCCGCCGGCAACACGACCGCCGTGTTCCAGCTGGAATCGCGCGGCATGCGCGACCTCATCCGGCGTGCTCGGCCGGATCGCTTCGAGGACGTGATCGCGCTGGTGGCGCTATACCGCCCCGGGCCGATGGATCTGATCCCGGATTTCATTGCGCGCAAGCACGGCCACCAGCGCGTGGAATACCTCGATCCGCGCCTGGAGCCGATCCTCGGCCCAACCTACGGGATTATGGTCTATCAGGAGCAGGTCATGCAGATCGCGCAGGTGATCGGCGGCTATACGCTGGGCGGAGCCGACCTCCTGCGCCGCGCTATGGGCAAGAAGAAGGCCGAGGAGATGGCCCAGCAGCGAGACGTCTTCGTCTCCGGTGCGCAGCAGAACGGCCTGAGCCGGACCAAGGCGACGCAGCTGTTCGACTTGATGGAGAAGTTCGCCGGCTACGGCTTCAACAAATCGCATGCCGCCGCCTACGCCCTGATCGCATTCCAGACCGCGTACCTGAAGGCGCATCACGCCGCCGCATTCATGGCGGCGAACCTTTCGGCAGTGATGGACGATACCGACAAGGTGCGTGCCATCTACGAGGACAGCCGGGACAATGGCCTCACCATCCTGCCGCCGGACATCAACGTGTCCGAGTACAGCTTCGTGCCGGTCGACCGCAAGACCGTTCGTTACGGGCTGGGCGCGGTCCGCGGCACCGGGCGCTCCGCGATCGAGGCGATCGCGGAGGCGCGTGAGAGCGCGCCGTTTGCCGATCTGTTTGACTTATGCCGCCGTGTGGACAAGCGCGTCGTGAACAGGCGCGCCATCGAGGCGCTCGCACGCGCGGGTGCGTTTGACGTGCTCGAGCCCAACCGCGCCAGCCTGCTCGCCAGCGTAGGACGTGCGATGGAGGTTGCCGAGCAGCAGGAGCGCCAGGCGGCGCAGACCAGCCTGTTCGGCGAAGCGGAAGCAGCGCACCACGGCGCCTTGGCGCTGCTCGATGCGAAGCCCTGGGACGCGCGTCACAAGCTGACCGAGGAGAAGGTCGCGCTCGGCTTCACGTTGTCCGGGCACCTGTTCTCGGTGTACGAGAGTGAGCTCGCCGCGTTCCCACGCACGCCGCTCGCCAGGCTCAGCCCGGCCGAGCACCGTGTCTGGCTCGCCGGCATCGTCGCTTCCGCGCGCAGCCAGGTGACGCGCCGCGGACGCATGATGGTGGTGATGCTGGACGACGGCACGGCGCAGGTCGAGATCTCCGTATTCAATGAGCTGTTCGAGCGCCACCGCGACAAGCTCAAGGAGGACGCGCTGCTGCTGGTCCAAGGTAAGGTGCAGCGCGACGACTTTTCCGGCGGCCTGCGCGTGACTGCGGATGAGCTGCTCGATCTCGCCGCGTTGCGCGAGCGTTACGCGGCGCGCCTGCGCATCGCGATGAACGGGCAAGCCGACGCCAATCGGCTGCGCGAGCTTCTCGCTCCGTATCGCGTCGCGGGCGAGGGCGGCTGCTGGGTGCTGGTGCACTACGAGAGCGGCGCAGCGTCGTGCGACGTGGCCTTGGGCGAGAGGTGGAAGGTGCGCCCGGAGGGTCGCCTGATCGAGGATCTGTCGGCCTGGCTTTCTCCGGAAAGCGTCCAGGTCGTGTACGCGAACAGCGCCTCGGCCGCCTGAGTAACCGTCTACCGTGTCAAGTGCGATGAAGCGAGCTGTCCCAATTGGAGCGTGTGCGGACCATGGCGTTGAGGATGGTGAGAAGCTTGCGCATGCAGGCGACGATTGCGAGCTTGGGCAGTTTGCCTGCGCCGATCAGGCGCTGGTAGAAGGCACGGATCACGGGATTGCGGCGCGTGGCGGTAAGCGTGGCCATGTACAGCACGCGGCGTACGTCGAAGCGTCCGCCCTGGATGCGTCGTCTGCCGCGGCTGTTGCCGGAATCGTTGGCGATGGGGGCGATGCCGACCAATGCGCTGATGGCGCGCCGATTGAGCCGGCCGAGCTCGGGCAGCTCTGCGATGAGCGTCGCGCTGGCGATCGGACCAATCCCGGCCCCGGGCTGAAGCAGCGCGTCGAGCTCGGCGAAGTGCTGACGAACGTGGGTGCTCATCTGGGCCTCGAGGTCATCGAGTTGGGCGCGAATCGCCTTGATCATCGCCTCGATGCTGGGGCCCACCAGCGGGGTGGGCAGTTGCAGCCGCTGGCGCTCGGCGCCGAGCATGTCCAGCAGCTGACGCCGGCGAGTCACCAAGGCCGCGAGCTCCTGTTGCCGCGGCTCGGGCAGAGGACGCAGGAAGCGCCCGAGGTCGTCGCGGCGCAGCAGCACCGCGGCCAGATCGGCCAGGGTGCGCGCGTCGACGCGATCGGTCTTGGCCAGGCGCCCCATCGACTTGGCGAATTCGCGCGCCTGTCGCGGGTTGACCACCGCCACCGCCAGGCCTGCGGCCTGCAGCGCGCAGGCCGGCGCCGCCTCGTAGCCGCCGGTGGCCTCCATGACCACCAGCGACACCCCCAAGGGCTGCAGCGCCGCCAACAGCGCCGTGTGCCCCTGGGCATCGTTCGCGAAGCGCTCGGCGCCAAGCTTGGCGCCGAGCGCCGCTACATCGACGTGCGCCTTGGCGACGTCGATTCCCACCACGACTGAGGAACCGGACATGATCTTCGTCTCCCATCCTTGTGCATGCGCGCTCGAGGGCGCGCGTAACCGTTCGGGCTCTGCGAAGACCAGCGCGGCGTCCGTGTGCAATCGACTCAGGCACGGGCTCGAACGCCCAAGGCGCTACCAGGCTACACGGGCCGGTCTGGCTGCCTCAACGGCAATCAAACTCTACCGCGCTGGTCGGGACTGAAGATACAAGGCGCGCTCAGGCGGCCCAGCGCACCGGGCATTGTGGACCTAGCAGCCGCCTGAAGTGGCGGTACCAGTCGCTTTGCAGCAGCTCGGAGGGATCGTAACGCCGCTTGGCCGCCAGAAAAGCGGGGAGCTGCGGATAGCACGCGCGGACCTGTTCGAGGGAGGCGTCGAAACCGGAAGCGATCGGAAAGGAGCCGCCCACCCCGAGCGCCGCACCGATGATCCAGCGGCGCGCCTCCGAGGCTTGCACGCTACCGCCGAGCGTGCGCCGCAAACGAAGGCGCAGCGTGACGCTGGCAAACTCCTGCGTTGCCCAACGCAAAAACGTGTCGTCCTCGGCTAGGGTACGGCGCACGCGGATGCCTGCGAGCTCGATGCGGCGCTCCGCTGCCTCAACGCGCACTACGTCCAGGAACTGATCGAGCTGTTGCGGGGGCACCAGCGCTTCGGCGTTCCAGGTAGCGGCATCCGCACGGTCCAGGGGCTGCCAATCCTGCTCGACCGACCGCTCGGGATTGCGGGCGCTGTGCGCGAGGGAGCCGAGGCGCAAAGTCAGGCTATAGAGCATTCCGAATGCGCCGTGGCCGCCGAGGACGAACTGCAGCAACTCCCGGTTGCCGTGGCGGGCGGCGCGCCGGAGGTCGCCGTCCGCGGTTACGAAAGTGAGCGCCTCGACGTGCGCTGCAACCGGCTGCCCGTCGGGGCCCGGTGCATTGACAGCAGCGCTTTCACCTACGGTGGGCGGCAGACTTTCGGCCGCCGCGAAAGCGTCCGCTTGGCAACCAACTTCCCGCAGCCGGGCCGGGATGGCACCCCAGCTGGCGCTTGCCTGCACCTCGACCAGGCCGCTTGCGAGGTCGAGCCGCAACACGCGGTCCAATTCCGTGACGTCGACCGAAAGGCGTTGTCGGCGAGCTTGCTGCAGCGCGCCGCACAGCTCGAGCGCGGAGCGGACGCGCACGGCGGGAATGGGGATACGCGGCAATGAATTCGGCCGATCCCGCTGCGGTGAATGTCGCTTCCATGGCCCCTCCTTCTCCTGTGGCATCGAGGGATATTCTTGGCTCTGCGCATGTTGCGTCGCAACAGGAATTTCTTAAGTATCAAAATCTGAACCTGTCGGGCTTATGACAGCATCGAGCCGCTTCGTCGGGTCGCTCAAGGAATGCCTACGGGTTCGCGGAATGACCTATCGCACCTTGGCCAGTGCACTGCATTTGTCCGAGCCAAGTGTGAAGCGCCTGTTCTCGCGCGGCAGCTTTACGCTGGCTCGAGTCGAAGAGATCCTGAAGCTGCTCGACCTCGATTTTCACGAGGTGGCGCGCATGAGCCGCATCAGGAGCCACGGTCCGGCGGAGCTGAGCGAGCCGCAGGAAAAGCTCCTCGCTCAGGACGAGCGGCTCCTATCCGTGTTCTGGCTGCTGCTGAACGGCTGGGGGTTCGGCCAGATCCTCGAGGAGTTCTCCATCTCCAAAGCGGAGCTCACGCTCGCCTGCGCCGAACTCGAGCGCGCAAAACTGATCGAATGGGGCACCCGCGACCGGGTCCGCCTGCGCGTGCCGAGCGACTTTCAGTGGCGCGCTGTGGGGCCAGTGAAAACGGCCTACGGGGCGCGCGTTACGCAGGAGTTTCTCAAAGCGCGGTTCGCGGCCCCGCTCGAGCTGCTGCGCTTTGAAGCCAAGGAAGTGTCGCCCGAGTCGGCGGCCGTGATCCGGCGCCGGCTCGAGCGGCTGGTCGCCGAGATTAACGAGCTTGCGGAGCTGGATTCCGCACCAGCCGCGCCCAGGCGGGTGCGGATTGGCGTGCTGGTGGCGTGCCGGCCGTGGGAGTTTTCTGTGGTCAACGCGCTCAAGCGGCGCCGGCCCTCGGCCTAGACCGAGGACAGGACTTCGAAGCCGACGTACGCGCGCTCCAGATCTCCGCGCGCGGCAGCCGTCGCCAGCGTCGCGACGAGCGCCGCGGGCGGTCCGCGCCGTGCCCAGGCGATCACGCATTGCACCGCGTCCTCGGACCCTTGCACAACTGCCTCGACGCTGCCGTCCGCGCGATTGCGGACCCAGCCCGCCACGCTGAGGCGGACCGCCTCCCGCCGCAGCGATTCACGGAAGCCGACACCCTGCACGCGTCCGGTGATGCGCAGATGAGAGGTGAGCATGAGCGGGGTCAGGAATCCGTGGCGCTCGCTGTAAAGGGGGGTGCGGGCGCATGGTAAGCTGGCTTGTGAAATTCTATCCGCCGGTCCGGTGATGGGCGATAGCGCGGCAGGGAACTGGGATCAAACGATAGGGGAGCGGAAATGCGGATAGCGTTGCTAGTAATCGCGGGATTGGCTCTGGCCGGATATGTCGTGGTGGCGTTCGTGCTGCCGCAGATGGCGGGGGCCGAGGCGAACGAGGCGGCCCAGGCGCTGATCGCCGGAACGAACTCTGCGCAACAACAGGTCGCTGCAGCGGCGCAGAAGGCAGGCAAGCTGGCGGGCTCCGGCAACGGCATCAAGCTCGCAGCGAGAAGCGGTGCAAAGTTCGGCGAGCTGAAGTGGCTGGTCGATCCGAACGGGACAATTCACGGGTGGAACGACAAGAACGCGATCGAAATCGCGCTTACTCCGACGCTGCAGGGCGGCAAGGTGGGTTGGGCCTGCCGCGGCTATCCGATTCCTGCGATGCCCGCTAACTGCGGCGGGCACTGATCGCCGTCAGGATTCCCTGCATGATGGCCGTCGGCGGTGGCGGGCAGCCCGGCACCGCCGTGTCGACGGGAATGATATTGGCCACGCGGCCGCAGCTGGCATAGGTCTCCCCGAAAACCCCGCCGGTACATCCACAGTCGCCGATCGCTACCACCAGCTTAGGATCGGGCGTCGCGTCGTAGGTGCGCCGCAGCGCCTGCTCCATGTTGCGCGACACTGGGCCCGTGACCAGCAGCAGGTCGGCGTGGCGTGGACTGGCGACGAATTTGATGCCGAGCCCTTCCAGGTTGTAGTAGGGATTGCCAGTGGCTTGGATTTCCAGCTCGCAGCCGTTGCAAGAGCCCGCGTCCACGTGCCGGATCGCCAGCGCCCGTCCCAGAAGTCGCAGCACTTCTTCGTTGAGCCGGCCGGCGATCTGGCGCAGCGCTTCGTCCGGCGGCGGTGGCGCCTCGGTGCGGATGCCGACGCGGACGATCTGCCGGAGCAATTTGTGCATGCCTACAGGTCCTGTCCCGCGTAGGACAGGTTGAATGACTTGTTGATGAGCGGAAAGTCGGGAACGATGTTGCCGAGAATCGCATATTCGAGCGCCGGCCAGTTCTGCCAAGACGGATCGTGCGCGTGGCAGCGGCGGATCGTGCCGCCGGCGCCGGCCTCGAGCGTGACGAACAGTTCGCCGCGCCAGCCCTCGACCCAGCCGATGCCGAGCGCGCCCTCGACAACCGCTCCCCGCGGCGAGCGGACTTCGCCCGCGGGCAAACGGCGCAGGATTCGACGCTCGAGCCGGAGCGATTCGAGCGCTTCGTCGAAGCGCACGTTGACGCGCGCGGCGACGTCCCCGTTTCTCTGCGTCGCGATGCGCGGCTGCAGCTCGCCGTAGGGGGCGAAGGCGGGGTGCACGCGCGCATCCAGGGCATGGCCGCTCGCGCGCGCGGCAAACCCGACCACCCCGAGCCGGTCCGCGGTCTGCGACGTGAGCCTGCCGCAGGTGATGAAGCGGTCCTGCAGACCAGGGTGGTCGTCGTAGATCAGCCGCAAGAGCTGAATTTCGCGCTCCAAGTGGTCGGCTTCGTCGAGAAGCATCGCCAGCGCGGCGCTGTCCACGTCGACCGCCGTGCCTCCCGGCACGATGCGGTCCATGAGGTAGCGGTGACCGAAAACGCGCGCGTTGCTGCGCAGCAGGTCCTCCTTGAGACGGGAGAACTGCGCCAGGCCGAACGCGAGCCCGCCGTCGTTGCCGAGATAGCCGAGATCGCCGAGATGATTGGCGAGGCGTTCGCGCTCGAGCAGCAACGCGCGAAGCAGCAGCGCTCGCGGAGTCGGCTCGACCCCGGCCATCGCCTCGAGCGCCATTGCGTAGGCCCAGCTGTAGGCCACCGTGCTGTCGCCGGAAATCCGCGCCGCGAGGCGAGCGCCTTCCTCGAGGGTCATCGACTCGAAGCGCTTCTCGACGCCCTTATGGGTGTAGCCGAGCCGCTGCTCGAGCCTGAGCACGCGCTCGCCGACCACCGAAAAGCGGAAATGCCCGGGCTCGATCGTTCCGGCGTGCACCGGGCCGACGGCGATCTCGTGCACCCCTTCGCCCTCGACCATGACGAACTCATAGCGGTCGTCGCCGCGCGGCAAAACCGCATCGAGCGCGACCTCGCGCCGCAGGGGGAAGACGTCCTCGCGCCAGGCGCCGTGCCGCAGCCAGCCGCGTGCGTCGCGCAGCTCGCCGCGGGCGCTGTGCGCGCGCAGCCCCATCAGGTCGCAAGCGGCGCGCTGCATGCGCGCCGCACAGGGAAACACGTCCGATATGTCGGGATAGCTCGCCTGCGGCTCGCTCACCGGGAGCGTAAGGACGACCAGCCCCTCGTACGCGACCGCGAGCAGGTGCAGCGCAAAGTCGCCGGAGCGGGCGCGCCGGTCGCTCGCCCAGAGCGCGCCGAGCCGCGCGCCCCCCACGGCGAGCGCTGCGCAGGCGCTGCGCCAACCCGACGCGTCAACCGCGGCATGCCAAGCGGGCACGGCGCCCGGAAGCGGCCGCAGTTCGAGTCCGGGGAGCGCGGGTGCCATGTTCAGCCGATCAGGCGCGCGGCCTGGCGATACCACTCGGCCAGGTACGGTGGGATGTACAGGCCCAGCACGAGCACGATCGCCAGGTGCACGAACACCGGCAGCAGCGCCGGACGGTGCGGCAGCCGCTGCGCGGTCGGGTCGCCGAACACCATCGGCTGCACTTTGCCGAAGATCGCGGCGAACGCGACCCCGAGCGACAGCAGCAGCACCGGCGCGGCCCAGGGCTGTTCGGCGATCGCCGTGGTGAGGATCAGGAACTCGCTCGCGAATACCCCGAACGGTGGCATGCCGAGGATGGCGAGCGTGCCGAGCATCAGCCCCCAGCCGACCGTCGGGCTGACGCGCAGCAGGCCGCGGATGTCCTGCATCACCTGGGTGCCGGTTTTCTGCACGGCGTGGCCGACGGCGAAGAAGATCGCGCTCTTGGTGAGCGAATGCACCGTCATGTGCAGCAGCCCCGCGAAGCTCGCCACCGGCCCGCCCATGCCGAAGGCGAACGTGGTCAGGCCCATGTGCTCGATCGAGGAATAGGCGAACATACGCTTGACGTCCCTTTGTCGGGACAGGAAAAACGCCGCCACCAGAACCGAGACCAGACCGAAGCCCATCATCAGCCGGCCGGCGAACGGAGCGCCCGGTCCGGCGGCGGTGAGCGCAGTCAAGGCGCCGTCGGTGATCACCTTGCAGCGAATGAGCGCGTAGAGCGCAACGTTGAGCAGCAGCCCCGAAAGCACTGCCGAGATCGGAGTCGGACCCTCGGCGTGCGCGTCGGGTAGCCAGTTGTGTAGCGGTACCAGGCCGACCTTGGTGCCATAGCCGACCAGCAGGAACACGAACGCGATCGACATGATGGTCGGGTCGAGCCGCGCCCGCACGCCGTCCAGGTTCGTCCACAGCAGCGAGCCCATTCCCGGGCCCAGTACCTTCTCGGCCGCGAAGTACACCAGGATCGTGCCGAACAGCGCCTGCGCGATGCCGACGCCGCACAGGATGAAGTACTTCCACGCCGCCTCGAGCGAGGCGGGCGTGCGGTACAGCGCCACCAGCAGCACGGTGGTGAGCGTCGCCGCCTCCATGGCAACCCACATGATGCCCAGGTTGTTGGTGGTCAGCACCAGCAGCATCGTGAAGATGAACATCTGGAACATGCTGTGGTACAGGCGCATCCCGCCGTCCGACACGCGCCCGTGGTCGCGCTCGATGCGCATGTACGGGCGCGAGAAGATCGAGGTGGTCATCCCCACGAACGCGGTGAGCGTGACCAGAAACACGTTGAGCGAATCGACGAAGAATTGCGCGTGGAGGACGGTCACCGGGCCATGGGCGATGATTCTCGCGGTGAGGGCCGCCGCGGCGAGAAAGGTGAGCACGCTGAAGAGCACGTTGATCTCGGCGGCCGCGCGCCGGTGGCCAACCAGGGCGAGGACGACCGCGCCGGTGAGCGGCGCGGCGAGCAGCAGCGGCATCTCGAGGACCATCAGAAGCTCCTTCAGCTTTTCGAGATGCCGCGTGTCGAGCGTGTCGAAGCGCTCGCGGATCTCGAAGATGAAGATGCCGAGAATCAGCGAAGCGACCAGCACGTCCAGGGCGACGCCGAGCTCGATCACCATCGGCATGCCGTACACCGCCCCGGTCGCGGCGAAGAACAGGGCGTTCTCCATCGACAGGAACCCGATCACCTGCGGCACCGCCTTGGAGCGGGTGATCATCATCAGGAACGAAAGCAGCACGCAGGCGAGCGCGATACCGAGGGTCGAGCGGGTCATCGTGCCGGCCAGGCGCGCGATCGGCAGCGACAGGTTGAAGGCGAGGATCACCAGCACGATGCCGACCAGCATGGTGGTCGGAATGTTGATCAGCGTTTCCACGTCCCATTTGACGTTCAGCCGGCGGATCAGCCGGTGCAGAATCCATGGTAGCAGCACCACTTTGAGCGCCAGGGTGAGCAGCGCGGACCAGTACAGGTGGTGCTGGTCGGTAAGGTAGGCGACCAGCCCGGTGCTCAGGAACAGCACGAATCCCTGCGCCGCGAACAAGTTGATGAGCGACAGAATCCGCCGCTGCGACAGCATCGCGAAGGCGAGCAGCAGCAGCACGGCAGCGAGCAGGTTGATGAGCTGGGGGCCGTAGTGCTCGATCACTTCAGGCCTCCAGCAGCACGTGCACCAGCATCCCGAGCACGGCGAGCAGGAACGCGGTGCCCAGGAACTCGGGCGCACGGAAAATGCGCATCTTGGCGTTCATCATCTCGATCAGCGCCAGCCCGAAGCCGCCAACCGCCAGCTTCGCCGCGAGCGCCGGCAGCGCGAACACGATGCCCAGCCAGTCGCCGCCCCGGGCGACGCCGAGCGGTAAGAACAGGGCGAGGCCCATGCACGAGTACACGAACAGTTTCAGGCTCGCGGCCCATTCGATCATTGCCAGGTGCCGCCCCGAATACTCGAGCACCATCGCCTCATGGATCATGGTGAGCTCCAGGTGGGTGGCCGGGTTATCCACCGGAATGCGCGCGTTCTCCGCGAGCGACACCATGGTGAAGGCGACGCCGGCGAACGCCATGCTCGGGTAGATCGCGAACGCCCTGTGCGCCAGGGTCTCCACGATGGTCGACAGCGAGGTGGAGTTCGAGATGAGCGAGGCCGTGAACAGCACCATCAGCAGCGCCGGCT
This sequence comes from uncultured Pseudomonadota bacterium, assembly GCA_963817785.1. GTDB lineage: Bacteria > Pseudomonadota > Gammaproteobacteria > Burkholderiales > SG8-39 > JAKALD01. The sequence continues at coordinate 993,549 of CAWFPL010000002.1, forward strand.
CGGCCAGGAATCCGACCATCATCTCGCGGCGGGCGCCGAGCGAGCCGAACGCGGTGCCGACGTCCATTCCCGCCAGCGCGATGAACATGCGCGCCAGGGCGAGCAGTCCGACCAGCGCAATCGCGTCGGCGGCGGCGTTGAGCGGCAGATCGATGTCCAGCGTCGGAACGATCGCGGCCGCGAGCGCCAGGCAGCCGAAAATCAGGTAGGGCGCGATGCGGAACAGGGGCGAGGCATTGTGCGCGAGCACCACCTCCTTCTGGAACAGCTTGCCCAGCGTACGGTACGGTTGCAGCACGCCTGGGCCGCTCTTGTTCTGCAGCCAGGCGCGGCACTGGTTGACCCAGCCGGTCAGCAGGGGCGCGAGCAGCACCGCGAGCATGACCTCGGTGAACTGCGCTGCGACTCCGGAAAGGCTGATCATCGGACGAGGAACAGCAGCACCAGGAGGGTCAGAAAGCTGTACAGGAGATAGATCGAAATGCGGCCTCGCTGCAGCACCGTGACCAGTCCGGTCAGGCGCTCCACGCCGCGCGCCACTGGCATGTAGAGCCAATACCACATCCGGTCGTCGGCGTCTTCGCGGTAGCGCGGCGTCGCGTCCAGCGGCGACGGCAGATGCTGTTCGACGCGAAAGAACGGCTCGAACACCTGGCGCACGGGCTGGCCGAAGCCCTCGGCCGTATCCTGCATGCGGGCGTTCAGATAGGGAAAGCCGCAGTCCCAGGCGGCGGCGCGGCGCACCCGGCCATGGTAGAACAGGCGTACGGCAACCCAGGCGGCGGCCACCAGCAGCGCAGTGATGACGAAGAACAGCAGCGGGCTGTAGCTCGCCCGCCGCGGGTCGATCGGAGCGAGGAACAGCCAGCCGCGCGACAGGCTCGCGATGCGGTAGCCGGTGAGCATGCGTGTCACTGGGTCGAGCATGCCGATCACCGCGGCCGGCACCAACCCGAGCACGACGCAGGCGGCGGCAAGCCAGATCAGCCCAATGCGCTCCCAAGGGCCGGCGTCGTGCGCCTCGGCGAGCTTCGCCTCGCGCGGCTGGCCGAGGAACACGACGCCGTAGAACTTCACCATCACGTAGCCCGCGAGCGCCGCCGCAAGGGCGATCGCGGCGGCGGCGACCGGGACCAGCATGTTGAGGTACGAATGCGGCAGCCCCGGAGTGAACAGGAATGCCTGCAACAGCAGCCACTCGGAGACGAAGCCGTTCAGCGGCGGCAGTCCGGCGATCGCGATGGTGCCGACGAGCGCCGTCCAGGCCACCCAGGGCATGCGGTGGATCAGGCCGCCCAGGCGCCCGAGGCTGCGCTGCCGCGTCGAGTGCAGCACGGAACCCGTGGCGAGAAACAGCAGCGACTTGAAGCAGGCGTGGTTCAGGCAATGGTACAGCGTGGCCGTGAGGGCGAGCGCGGCGAGCGTGCCCATGCCGAAGCTGCGGAACAGCAGCGTCAGGCCGAAGCCGGCCATGATCAGCCCCATGTTCTCGATCGACGAGTACGCCAGCAGGCGCTTCATGTCGCTCTGCGTGGCTGCGAACACGACGCCGAACAGCGCCGTAGCGAGGCCCAGCGCGAGCGCGATCACGCCCCACCACCACACTGTGAAGCCGAGCAGGTCGAGCGACACCCGCAACAACCCGTAGACCGCGGTCTTCAGCATCACGCCGCTCATCAGCGCCGACACCGGCGAGGGTGCGGCCGGATGGGCCTCCGGAAGCCAGACGTGCAGCGGCAGAATGCCCGCCTTGGCGCCGAAGCCGACCAACGCGAGCATGAAGGCAAGCGTCGCCCAGCCGGTGGAATGCGACAGGGCGCGCATCCCCTCAAAGGTATAGTCGCCACTGCCACCCTGCAGCGCGCCGAAGCACAGCAGGATCGCGATCGCGCCGAGGTGCGCGATCAGCAGGTACAGGTATCCGGCGCGGCGGATCTCCGGCAGGCGGTGGTCGCTGGTGACGAGGAAAAACGACGCCAGCGCCATCGACTCCCATGCCACCATGAAAAAGTATGCGTCATCCGCGATCAGCACCAGCGCCATTGCAGCGAGGAAGACGTGGTAATACAGGCATTGCAGCCCGGGCGGCGTGCCCTCGCCCTGGCGGAGGTAGCCGGCCGCGAACACCGACACCCCTGCCGCCACGCCGCCGAGCAGCAGCAGAAAGAACGCCGACAGCGCGTCGAGGCGGGCGTGGAACGGCAGCTCCGGCAGGCCGAGCGGAAGCACCAGCGCCGTAGGCGGCTGGAAGATACCGCTCAGCGCGGTGGCTGCGAGCAGCAGCCCGGCAACCGCGCTGGCGGGGAACAGCACGCGGCTGGCGAGGCGCAGGCTCCCGGGAGCCGCCAGCCCGGCGGCGCCGATCGCAAGCCAGAAGGCTGCGATGCCAAGGGTCGCGTGGAGCGGGTTGATGGTCACTAGGAGTGTCGCCGTCCGCGTGCCGCGCTTGCGCACAGCGCCGCGGAGGCGCGATTGTAGCCCTTGACCCGCCCCCGCGCGTCCGCGTGTTTCATGCGAGCACGATCACAGCCGCCATGATCAGGCCCGCCAGGGCGCTTGCGGCGACGAGCACGGTTTCACGCCGTCCCCAGGCGCGTCGCGCACGCGCGACCGGCAGGGTGGCGGTGCTCGCCACGGCGGGTTCGGCGTCTTGCGTTACCGGACCGGGCACGGTGTTGCCCAGTACGGCAATGCGCTGCGTGGCTTCGAACGAATCGAAGTTGCGCGACACGCCGCGCGCAGGGGCCGCCTCGTCGCCCGCCGGCCCGGCCGCGTCCGCGTGACGGGAGCGCTCGATCGTCTGCGACAGAATGACGATGCTCGCCTCCGGATCGAGTCGTCCTAGCGCTGCGCGGGTGGCGGGACCCGGGAGCGGCGCAGGGTCCGCGACGGGCGGCAGCGTTGCTTCGCATTCGCGCAGGTCGCGTGCGGTGTCCAGCGCGCTCTGGTAGCGGTTGTCGAGCGCCTTGGCGAGCATCTTGGCGACGATCAGATCGAGCATCTCCGGGACCGCCGGATTGACCATGCTCGGCGCCGCTGGCGCGACGTTGACGATCTGGTACATGAGCGCGGCGACGCTCTCGCCCGAGAACGGCGCCGCGCCGGTCAACATCTCGTAAAGAATGATCCCGAGCGCGAAGATGTCGGCACGGTGGTCGGCGCGCTTGCCGAGCGCCTGCTCGGGCGACATGTACTTCGGCGAGCCGAGCATGGTGCCGGTCTGGGTGAGCGCCTCCGAGCTGCGCATCCGCGCGATGCCGAAATCGGTGATCTTTACCGGGCCCGAGGGCGGCACCATGATGTTGGCCGGCTTCACGTCCCGGTGCACGACGCCGCGCTGGTGCGCGTAGCCGAGCCCTTCCGCGACTTGCGCCGCGATCGACACCGCGCGCGCCAAGGCCATCGCCTGGCCGGTGACCAGGTAGCTGCGCAGTTCCACGCCGTCGATGAACTCCATTGCCATGTACGCCAGGTCGCCGCTCTTGCCGACGTCGTAGATGGTCACGACGTTGGGGTGGCTGAGGCCGCCAGCCGCCTTGGCCTCCTGGTAGAAGCGCGCGGCGTACTCCTCGATGCCGTCGCGGTCGAACGCCATGTTGACGGTCTTGATGGCGACGATCCGGCTCAGCAGCGGATCGCTTGCCTTGTAGACGACGCCCATGGCGCCGCGGCCGAGCTCGGCGAGAATCTCGTAGCGGCCGAGCTTTGCCTGCTCAGTCACGAGCCGCCGCCTGGTTCGCGCCGGACTTGCGCCTTGAGCGAGCGGAATATCGGGCCCCAGATCGGGTGTCCTGCCTCGGCAGGGGCGAGCTCCATGTCCGGATCGATCTGCAGCGCCTTGCGGAACTCGTCGCGGCACTGCGGCAGCCGCTCGGACGTGCAGTCGATGAAGGCGAGGTACTTGTGCGCCTTGATTCGGTCGGCCGAGCCGGACAGGCCCTGATCGAGGGCGCTTTGCAGGCTCTTTGCCGAAGCCTGGTAGTCGCCGTTGTCGTACTGCCGGATCCCGGCGGCGAGCGCGGGCGCACCCTTGTTGCCGTCCCCGAAGCTGCCCTGGATGCTCTGCTTTACGCCCTGGAAGCCTTGCTCGATCTTGCGCATCGGCTCGCTGCCGCAGGCCGTGAGCAGCAGGGCCGCGCAGGCGAGGACGGCGGCAAGGCGCATTCGCCTCATGTCGATCCCCCGCCGGTCGCCGAGCGGGTCAGCGCCGTGTCCGGGGCTGCGGCGACGCGCGCACCCTGGAGGGGGAGCGTAACGCTCACTGGAACAGGTGGCGGACACGAACCTGTTGGCCGGGCTGCACTTCGATTCGCTCGACATAGCTCGGGAACGTGGTGTTGCGAATCTCGATCGTATGCGCGCCGGGGCTCAGTTCGATGCTGTTCAGCGGCGGGCTGACCCCGCGGACATTACCATCGACCAGCACTTCTCCCCAAGGCGCGATGGCGAGTGCGACCGTGGCGAACGCGGGCCCCGGCGAGCGAGCGCGCTCTTGGCGCGTGGCCGCCGCGGGCGCGCGCTTGGCGGCAATTCGCGCCGCGTGGCCGGCTTTGTGCCGAGGGCGCTCGGGCTCTGCCGGCGCTGCCTCGGACGGTGGCTCCTCGGCTGGCGGCACGAGTTGCGCCTGCGGTTCGACGGGCGCGGGTGGCGCCGCGAGGGGCGCTGCGGCCTGCGGCGCCACAGCGGCCTGGTGGTGCAGTGCGGTGCGCAAGGCCGCGCCGGACCCCGCGAATAGGGCGAAGACGAGCGGTGCGGCGAGCAGCGCCAGTCGCTGCACGCCGAACGGCCCCGGTCGGGCAAGCGCGGCGTGCCAACCAGCGGCGCGTGACCCGGATGCCGTGCGACGCGACACGGTTTGGGCCAGCCATTGCGTCGCGGCGGCGTTGGCCCGCACCGCGTAGACCTCGTGCTCGCGCACGTGCTTGTCGGTCCGCGCACCCACGTAGTTGAACAGCCCCGCGTAGTCGTGCGACAGGCACGACACCACTTCGTAGAACGAGCGCGACACCAGCAGCTGGCCGGGCTCCGCGAAGGCCATTACGCGTTGCGCGACGTTGATTCCGTCGCCGATGATGTTCATTTGCCCGTTGAGGTCGCGCACCAGCCTGACCGGGCCGAGATTCACACCGATGCGCAGGGTCAGCCCTTCGGTGGGCTCGCCGACAACGGCGCCGCGCAGCGACATCGCCACGAACAGCGCATCCTCGGGGTCGCCGAGGAAGGTGATGGCGGCGCCGTCACCGGTGTCGAGGACGACGCGGTCGCGCGACGCAATGGGCTCGAGCGCGGCCGCGAGCAGCTCGTTGCAGCGCTGCTTGATCTGCAGCTGGACGGTGACCGGCTTCTTCGAGTATTCCGCGATGTCGAGGAATACCACGCTGCACACGACGGTGCGGCTGGAGTTCTCGATCATGGTGCGGCCAGGACGCGACCCGCGCGCTCGTTCCGCGCTACTTCACGCGCATGCCCGGCTGCGCCCCCGCGTCGGGCGCAATCAGGAAGATGCCGGAGCCCTCGCTGGAGGCCGCGAGCACCATCCCTTCGGACACGCCAAAGCGCATCTTGCGCGGCGCGAGGTTGGCGACCATCACGGTGTAGCGGCCCTTCAGGCTCTCGGGGGCGTAGGCCGACTTGATGCCCGCGAATACTGTGCGCGTCTCCGTGCCGATGTCCAGGGTGAGCTTGACCAGTTTGTCGGCGCCCTCGACCTGCTGGGCGTCGGCAATGCGCGCCACGCGCAGATCGATTTTCGCGAAATCCTCGATGGATATCGTTTCGTCCTGGATCACGGCGGCCTCCGTCGCTGCGTGCTGCTGGTGCTCGGCATGGCGCTGCTGCGAATGCCGCGGCGCCGGCTGCAGGCTTTCCCGGTTGGCTTCGACTAGAGCGCCGGCCTGCCCTGCCTCGAGCCGGGTCATCAGGTGTGCATAGGGCGCGACCCTGGTCGGGAGCTCGGCCGCATCGCTCCAGGCGAAGTCCCGGCCAAGACCGAAGAGCTCGCGCGCCGCACGCTGCGTCAGCTTGGGAAGGACCGGCGCAAGCAGCACGGAAAGGAGCTTGAAGCCGTGCAAGGCGCGCGAGCAGACGTCCTGGAGTTCCGCGTGCCTGGACTTGTCTTTGGCGAGATTCCAGGGCTGTTGCTTGTCGAATTGCTCGTTGATGCGGTCCGCCATGTGCATCGCGTCGCGCACGACCTTGCCGAATTCGCGTGCCTCGTAGGCCTCGGCCGCGAGCCGGGCGGAGGCGATCGCACCCTGTACGAGCGCCTGCGTGTCTCCGGAATAGGCGAGCTGTCCCGCGAAGATTCTGCCGATGAAGCTCGCAGCGCGGCTGGCGATGTTCACGTACTTGCCCACCAGGTCGCTGTTGACCTTGGCGACGAAGTCGTCGAGATTGAGGTCGATGTCCTCCATCGTCGGCCCGAGCTTGGCAGCGTAGTAGTAGCGCAGCCACTCGGGGTTCAGGCCGAGCTGCAGGTAGCTTTCGGCGGTGATGAAGGTGCCGCGCGACTTGGACATCTTCTCGCCGTTCACGGTGAGGAAGCCGTGGGCGAAGATCTTGGACGGCGTGCGGTAGCCCGAGTGCTCGAGCATCGCCGGCCAGAACAGCGCGTGGAAGTACAGGATGTCCTTGCCGATGAAGTGCACCAGCTCGGTGTCGTGCCCGGGCCGCAGAAAGTTGTCCTGCTCGATGACCGCACCCGCGGCATTGCGCTTCGCCGCGTAGTTGGCGAAGCTGCCGAAGTAGCCGACCGGCGCGTCGAGCCATACGTAGAAGAACTTCTTGCCGTCGGTGCCCGGGATGGCGAAGCCGAAGTACGGCGGGTCGCGCGAGATGTCCCAGTCGGCGAGCCGGTGGGCTCCCGGCTCGCCGAGCCATTCCTTCATCTTGTTGGCGGCTTCCGGTTGCAGGCGCGATTCGGCCTGGGTGAAGTTGCGCAGGAACGCTTCGCAGCGCGGATCGGAGAGCCGGAAGAAGTGATGCTCCGAGGCGCGGCGCTCGGGCCTTGCGCCGGAGACCACCGAGTAGGGATTGCGAAGCTCGGTCGGCGCGTAGGTCGCGCCGCACACCTCGCACGCGTCGCCGTACTGGTCCTTGGCGCCGCATTTCGGGCACTCGCCCTTGATGTAGCGGTCCGGAAGGAACATCTGCTTGACCGGATCGTAGAACTGCTCGACCGAGCGGACCGCGATCAGGCCGCCGGCCTGGAGCCGGGCATAGATGTCCTCGCAGAAAGCGCGGTTCTCGGGCGAATCCGTGCTGTAGTAGTTGTCGAAGCCGACGTGAAAGCCGTCGAAATCGCGCTTGTGCTCGTGCCAGACCCGCTCGATGAGCTGGCGCGGCGTGACTCCCTCGGCGTCCGCGCGCAGCATGATGGGGGTGCCGTGCGTGTCGTCCGCGCACACGTAGTGCACCTCGTGGCCCAGCATCTTCTGGAACCGCACCCAGATATCCGTCTGGATGTACTCGACCAGATGCCCCAAGTGGATGGCGCCGTTAGCGTAGGGCAGGGCGGAAGTTACGAGAATCCTGCGGCGGGCCATCGCTCGGGATTGATTTGAAAAATCAATTCTAGCAAAGGCGATGGGGTCTCTCCCCTCTGCGGCGGTGGATTTAGGTACACTTACTGTCCTTTTTCACGCCCGCCTGCGATCCATCCGCCATGCCACTCAGTGAAGCCGAAGTCCAATCCGCCTTGCAGCAGGTCGTCGATCCCAACACGGGCAAGGACCTCGTCACGACGCGCTCGGCGAAAAACATCAAGTTTTCGGGCGCCGACGTCTCGCTCGACGTCGAGCTCGCGTACCCGGGCAAGACCCAGGTCGAGCCGATCCGCCGCCAGGTGGCCCAGGCGCTCAAGAGCGTCGGCGCGGCGAACGTCAGCGTCAACGTTTACTCGAAGGTGGTCCCGCACGCGGTGCAGCGCGGGGTCAAGTTGATTCCGGGGATCAAGAACATCATCGCCGTCGCCTCGGGCAAAGGCGGCGTGGGCAAGTCCACGACCGCGGTGAACCTCGCGCTCGCGCTGGCAGCGGAGGGCGCCTCGGTCGGAATGCTCGACGCCGACATCTACGGACCTTCCCAGCCGACGATGCTGGGCATTACCGGCCGGCCGGAGTCAAAGGACGGCAGGCGGCTCGAGCCGATGGAGGGACACGGGTTGCAGGCGATCTCGATCGGCTTTCTGATCGACGTCGATACGCCGATGGTGTGGCGCGGCCCGATGGTGACGCAAGCGCTGGAGCAGCTGCTGCGGGACACTCACTGGCGTGAGCTCGATTACCTGGTGGTCGATCTGCCCCCCGGCACCGGGGACATCCAGCTCACCCTGGCGCAGAAGGTGCCGGTCACCGGCGCGGTCATCGTGACGACCCCCCAGGACATCGCCCTCATCGACGCCCGCAAGGGCCTCAAGATGTTCGAGAAAGTCGGCATTCCGATCCTCGGGGTGGTGGAGAACATGTCGCTGTACGTCTGTCCCAAGTGCGGCAACGAGAGCCACATCTTCGGCTCGGGCGGCGCGGAGAAGATGTGCCGCGACTACGGCACCGAGCTGCTCGGCCAGCTGCCGCTCGACATCGCGATTCGCGAGCAGGCCGACTCGGGCAAGCCGACCGTGGTGGCGGACCCGGAAGGCCGCGTGGCCGGGATCTATCGGGCGATCGCCCGCCGCTGCGCGGTCAAGATCGGCGAGTCGCAGAAGGACCTGACCGCCAAGTTTCCGAACATCGTGGTCCAGAATACCTAGAGGAACGAGGGAACCCTACGGTTCCCTCGTGCACCCTCCCCAACCTTTTATCGACGAGTCGCCGGCGCTTGGCTGGCGGCCTTTAGCGCGGATTCAGGCATGACCATCAAATCGGACAAGTGGATCCGCCGCATGGTGGACCAGTACCGCATGATCGAACCGTTCGAGCCGGGCCAGGTCAAGGAGGTCGCCGGGCGCCGCGTGGTGTCCTACGGGACGTCGAGCTACGGCTATGACGTCCGCTGCTCGAGCGAATTCAAGATCTTCACCAACATCAACTCGACCATCGTCGATCCCAAGTTCTTCGACGAGAAGTCGTTCGTCGACTTTTCGGGCGAGGTGTGCATCATCCCGCCGAACTCGTTTGCGCTGGCGCGCACGGTGGAGTACTTCCGCATCCCGCGCAACGTGCTGACCATCTGCCTGGGCAAGTCGACCTACGCCCGCTGCGGGATCATCGTCAACGTGACGCCGCTCGAGCCGGAGTGGGAGGGGCACGTCACGCTCGAGTTCTCGAACACCACGCCGCTGCCGGCGCGCATCTATGCCAACGAAGGCGTCGCGCAGGTAATCTTCATCGAGACCGACGAGGTCTGCGAGACGTCCTACAAGGACCGCGGCGGCAAGTACCAGGGCCAGAAGGGCGTCACGCTGCCCCGGATCTGAAGCCCGGGCTGCGCCCTGGCTCGCGGCGAGCGCTTCAAGGCGACTGCGCGCCGCCCATACCGGGCAAGCGGACCCAATGCCTCCGCTGCCAATCCGCTTCGCCCGCACAAAATTTGCGGTTGCGCCTCTTGACTCCCCGGGGGTCGTCCCTATAATCGGCGCCAAGCTTGCGCGTACAGCGCCGGCGGAGAGAAGGAGGTCATCATGACAGGCAAGAGGAACTACTTCGCCGGCTTCGACATTTGCGTTTTGGGCCTTCCTGAGACTTAGTAACACCGGGAGACGTTGATGGGCGCTCGCCCCACTAGCATCGCTCGCAGCAAGCAGACCGCAGTTACGCAAGAACAGCTTTTCGACACCCACCCCGAAGCCAGCCTCGACTTCGAGGTCGTCCGCCAGGCCGCAGGGCAGAAGTACACGCGGCCGTTCCTGATCCTGGATACCGCCATCGTGCGCGAGAAGCTTCGACGCTTTCGCGCCGCGATGCCGCGCGTGCGTCCGCATTATGCGGTCAAGGCGAATCCCGACCGGCGCGTGGTCAAGGTCCTGGCCCAAGAGGGTGCCGGCTTCGAGATCGCCTCCCCGGCCGAGCTCGACCTTCTGCTCGATCTGGGCGTGCCTGCCGCCGAGGTGTTCTATTCCAATCCCGTCAAGTCGCGTGCCGCGGTCGCCTATACCGCGGCCAAGGGCGTGGAGTGGTTCGTGGTCGACAGCGTGGACGAGCTGCGCAAGGTCCACGACGTGAAGCCCGACGCCAAGCTCTATCTGCGGATCGCGACGCCCAACATCGGCAGCGATTGGCCGCTCTCGGGCAAATTCGGCGCCGGTACTAGCGAAGCGCGCGAGATCATCGCCACGGCGGTGAAGCTCGGCGCGGACCTCGCTGGGGTGACATTCCACGCTGGCTCGCAGTGCCGCAACCCGGAGAACTGGCGCGTCGGCATCGAAAAGGCGCGCGTGCTGTTCGATGCCATGCTGAAGTCCGGCCTCAAGCCGCGGCTGCTCGACATCGGCGGTGGCTTCCCGGTTCGGCACGTCAAGCCGATCCCGTCCGTGGAGATCATCGGCGAGGTGGTGAACGAGGCATTGAAGGCTTTCCCGGAAGACGTGCAGGTCATCGCGGAACCAGGGCGTTACCTGGTGTCGGACGCCGGCTATTTCGTCTGCCGCGTTCTCGGCACCGCAACGCGCGGCGGCAAGCGCTGGATGCACTGGGATGCGGGCTTGTTCGGCGGGGTGATCGAGACCACCGAGGGGCTCAAGTACAAGATCCGTACCGACCGCTCGGGGCCGGACATTTCCTGGAACGTCGCGGGGCCGACGTGCGATTCGGTCGACGTAGTGCTGCGCGACGAACCTCTGCCTTCCGATCTTCAGGAGGGCGATTTCGTTTATATCCGCAATGCCGGCGCGTACACCACGGCCTACGCGAGCGAGTTCAACGGCTTCCCGTTGCCGGAGGTGCGGGTATTCGAGTCGAAGCGCTGATCCGGCGGACGCGGGATCAAGGAAGGCGGACCGAGGCCCGCCCTATTCGGCCGCGGCTCGGGCCGGAGGGGCGGCTCAGTCGGCGCGCTGGTACTGAACGAAGTCGAACTGGATGCCGTTGGCGGCGGTGTTCGCCGTGCGCTGCGTTTCCCGCCAGACGCTGCGGTCGAACTCCGGAAAGCGCGCATCGCCCTCGAAGTCGCGCTCGATCTCGGTGAGCACCAGGCTGTCGGCGCAGGGCAGCGCGGCGCGGTACAGTTCCCCGCCACCGATTACAAAGGCCATCGCCTGGCCCGCGCACAGCGCCAGCGCGGCATCGAGCGAGCAGGCCACGCTCGCCCCCGGGGCCTCGTAGTCGGTTCGGCGCGTCACCACGATGTTTTCCCGTCCCGGTAGGGGCTTGCCGAGCGACTCCCACGTGCGCCGGCCCATAATGACCGGGTGGCCGAGCGTCAGCGCCTTGAAATGCTTCAGGTCCTCCGGCAGGTGCCACGGAAGCTGGCCGCCGGTGCCGATGACCCGGTTGGAGGCGACCGCCGCAATCAGGTAAACGCGAACGCGCGTCCGCGGCGGCCATCCGGCGTCAGCCAGGCTTCCCGCCTCGGGCGACTCGCGATCGATTTGTGACATTCGTCCTGCTTCTGACCAAGTTTGACGTGCAACTATTATAGGTTTTATGCGCCCCATCTTTTCCGGCCTGCGCTACCCGCGCTCGTTCCTCGGCCTGCTCGTGACGGGGTTCATCCTGGTCGCACTGCCGCTCGCGGGCGCGCTGCTTTATTCCGCGTGGAACACCGAGCGCTTGGCCGAGCGCAGCACCAACGCCGTCTTCAACGCGGCGCAGGCGGCGCGCGCCAGCCGCTCGCTCGTCAATCGCATCGGCACGATCGAGCGGCTGGCGCAACAAGTAGCGGTGCTCGCCGACCCGGGGCTGAGGGCCGACTACACCAGGGTACATGACGATTTCAAACGCGTCGCGGGCGACCTGTCGCGGCTGCCCCTCGACAGTCGGCAGACGAACGCGCTTGAGCGTACCGTCGCGCAGGAGCAGTCTCTCTATGATCTGCTGAGCGGCACGCCCCACGCAAAGCTCGATGTGCGCGAAATACGCGCCAAGGTGGACGCCCTCAATGAAAACGCCTACGAGGTGCTCGCGATCAGCTACCTGGTTGCCGACCGCGAGGTCGAAAGGCTGCGCGCGAGGGCGGAAACCGTCCAGCGGCGCCTGATCCTGCTGGTCATGTTTGCGAGCGCGATTGCGGTGGCGATGGCGCTGGCGCTGACGCGTATCATCGCAGGTCCGATCGCGCAGCTCGAGGCTGCGATCCGGCAGCTGGGCGGCGCGGACTTCTCCCGCCCGATCCGGGTGCGCGGGCCGGAGGACCTGCAGCATCTCGGCGAACGGCTCGACTGGCTGCGGCGCCGGCTCAACGAGCTCGAGGCGCAGAAGAACCGTTTCCTGCGCCATTTGTCTCACGAGCTGAAGACGCCGCTTACTGCGCTTCGTGAGGGCACGGAGTTGTTGAACGACCGGGTTGCCGGCCCGCTTGCACCGTCACAGCAGCGAGTCGTCGAGATCATGCGGGACAACGGTATCAAGCTGCAACGGATGATCGAGGAGCTGCTCGACTACCAGCGCGCACTGCACGCCGCGGCGTCGCTAGACGTCAAGGCCGTGCCGTTGGGGACGCTCGTGAACGAAGTGGTGGAAGCACACCGGCTCGCAGCGCAGGCGAAGGGACAGAGGGTCGCGCTCGATGTCGCGTCGCTGTCGGTGCAGGCCGACGCCGAGAAACTGCGTTCGATCCTGGATAATCTGCTCAGCAATGCGGTAAAGTTCACCCCCCCCGGCGGCACCATCTCGATACTGGCACGCGAACGGGGCCAGGACGTGCTGATTGAGGTGATCGACTCTGGGCCGGGAGTGCCTCCCGAGGAGCGCGAATCGATCTTCGACTCGTTCTTCCGCGGCCGCGCCAAGGCGTCGGGCCGGATTGAAGGGACCGGCCTCGGCCTCGCGATCGTGCGCGAATTTGCGGAGGCCCACGGCGGCCGCGTTGCCGCCGTGGCCGGTGGGGGCGGCGGTCATTTCCGCGTCACGCTCCCGCGCCGGCAGGCTCGGGCAATGATGGGGGTGGCATGAGGGGGGCTTTACTGGCGCTCGCCGTACTGGTCGCTGGTTGCGCCTCGCTCGCACCGCGGCGCGGTGACGCCGAGCGCGTAGACCAGGTGCTCGCTGCGGCGCTGGAACTGCAACATGCGACGCCCGCAGCACAGCGCCGCGAGCTGGCGCAAGTGCGCCATGCGTTCAGCGCCGGTGGCGACGATATCGACCGTCTGCGGCTTGGCACGCTGCTTGCGACACTACCGGCGCCGCTCCAGGACGATACCCAATCCATGGCACTGCTGAAGCCGCTTGGTTCGCGTAGACCGGAGACGCCGATTACCCGGTTTGCGGCGCTGCTCGCCGCGCAGGTGGCCGAGCGCCAGCGTCTGGAGCAGGCCGGACAGCGCCGTCAGCAGTCGTTGCGCCAGAGCGAGCAGCAGGCGGACGAACTGCGACACAAGCTGGATCAGCTGAAATCGATCGAGCGCAGTGTTCTGGAGCGCGAAGAACAACTGCGCATTGACTAGGGACTGCAATCGAGGGATCACCATGAGTCAAGAAGCTTTCCGCGTTCTCCTCGTCGACGACGACAAGGACCTGCTGCAGCTGATCGCGATGCGGCTCTCGGCGGTCGGTTACGCCGTGATCGCGGCCGAATCCGGCGAGGCGGCGCTCACCAGCCTGGCGGTGTCGCGCCCGCACGTAGTCGTCACCGACCTGCGCATGCGGGGCATGGATGGCATGGCGCTGTTCGATGCCATCCACCGCCAGGCACCGTCCCTGCCGGTAATCATACTCACCGCTCACGGTACGATTCCGGAGGCGGTGGCTGCGACGCGCCACGGGGTATTCGGCTTTCTCACCAAGCCGTTCGATAGCAAGATGTTGCTCGACACGGTCGGCGACGCGTTGCGGCTGTCGAGCGCGCCGCGCGGCGACGGAGAGGACTGGCGTGCCGGCATCATCACGCGTTCATCCGCGATGGAGGATCTGCTCGCTCAGGCGCAGCGCGTGGCGGCTTCCGACGCGAGCGTGTGCGTCTTCGGTGCGAGCGGTACGGGCAAGGAGCTGCTCGCACGCGCGATCCATCGCTCGAGCAGGCGGTCGAGCAAGCCTTTCGTCGCGGTGAACTGCGGCGCGATCCCCGAAGGCCTGCTCGAATCGGAGCTGTTCGGTCACAAGAAGGGCTCGTTCACAGGGGCCATCCAAGACCGCCAAGGGCTATTCCAGGCGGCACAAGCCGGCACGCTGTTCCTCGACGAGGTGGGCGACATGCCGCCGGCCCTGCAGGTCAAGCTGCTGCGCGCGCTCGAGGACCGGTTGGTGCGTCCGGTCGGGTCGAACGAGATGATCCCGATCGACGTGCGCATCGTTTCGGCCACGCACCGCCGCCTCGAGGAGCGCATCGCGGCCGGCGAGTTCCGCGAGGATCTCTACTACCGTCTGAACGTCGTTAAGCTTACCGTGCCCACGCTCGCCGAGCGCCGCGAGGACGTGCCGCTGCTCGCAGGCCACTTCCTGCAGCGGCTTGCGCAGCGCTACGGGCGATCGCGCCTGGCGTTCTCGCGCGAGGCTCTGGAGCTGCTGGTGTCGGCGCCCTGGCCCGGCAACGTGCGCCAGTTGCTCAACGTGATCGAGCAGGCCGTCGCGCTGTCGGCGACGCAGGTGATTCCCGCATCGTTGGTGAGCCAGGCGCTCGACGCCGGCGACTCGGTGCTGACGCCGCTCGACGAGGCGCGCCGCGCGTTTGAGCGCGACTATCTGATCCGCATCCTGAAGATCACTGCCGGCAACGTGACGCATGCAGCGAGGCTCGCTGGACGCAATCGCACGGAGTTCTACCGCTTGCTCGAACGCCATGCGCTGGAACCCTCGGTATTCAAACGGTCCGTGAACGCAGAAGTCTAGTAGTGTCGCCATTCGGCGACATTGAAAAACTCTGCGCTAACAGACAATTGGTAAAGTCGTGAAATAAATAGTCGCCGCACAACGACACTTTGTACTGACTGAACATCCTGGAAATTTTTCACGTTCTTTTCGCAACTCCTTGCTCCTAGATGGCTTTCCTTTTCTGGCACATTGATTGCGAAAGGGAGAATGTCAAAAATTGTAAATTGCGAGTGATACAGGCATACCCCAGCACGCTTCCGATGCTGACTACTATCGCGCTGGGCGGCAACCGCCTGAGCCAGGAGCCCGAGAGGAAGTGGCAGGCCCGCAGGCGAGCCTATCAAGGAGACGGCGATGGAAAACATACGAAATAAGCACGAGACCCACTTGCTGGCCGAGACCTTGGCCGGCCTGAGCCTGCTGGCGCTGGTGATGTTCGGCGTCGGGATGACAGTCTACAAGGTGATTGCGCCCGACGGCTGGGTGGCGCAGCTACTGGGCCACGGCCTGACCAGCGGCGCGGCGGCTTTGGTGTCCTTGATTGTGATCGGCGTGCTGGCGTGGTTCTCACGCGACTGGATCACCCCGGCACAGAAGAATCGCTATGCCGATCTGATCCTGTATACGTTCGCCGGTGCGGGGCTGATGTACTTTGCCCAGCTGTGGCTGACCGGAATGCTCTAGAAAGGGCTCTCCCAGAAGAAGACTGCTTCATCCGTCCTCCCCGGGCCCGCCTTCCCCCCTACAGGCGGGCCCATTTTTTCCCCGGCGGGCGGGGAGGCTGGAGCAGACCTCCTCGGACGCTCAGACCGCGATCGGCGCCTTGATCGCCGGGTGCGGGTGGTAGTCGGTCAGCGTGAAGTCCTCGTAGCGATACGCGAACAAGTCCTTCACCTCCGGGTTGAGCTGCATCCGCGGAAACGGACGCGGCGCGCGCGCCAGCTGTTCGCGAGCCTGGTCGAGGTGGTTGAGGTAGAGGTGAGCATCCCCGAGCGTGTGCACGAACTCCCCGGGCGCGAGCCCGCTCACCCGGGCGATCATGAGCGTGAGCAGCGCGTACGAGGCGATGTTGAAGGGCACGCCGAGAAACAGGTCGGCGCTGCGCTGATAGAGCTGGCAGGAGAGCCTGCCTTCAGCGACGTAGAACTGGAATAGCGCGTGACACGGTGGCAGCGCCATGCGGTCCACGTCCGCCGGATTCCAGGCGGTGACGATGTGGCGCCGCGAATCGGGTCTGGTGCGGAGCGACTCGAGCAGTTGGGCGATCTGGTCGATGTTGCGACCGTCCGGGGCCTGCCAGTGCCGCCACTGGTAGCCGTAAACCGGGCCGAGCTCCCCGTTCGCGTCGGCCCACTCGTCCCAGATCGTGACGCCGCGTTCGCGCAGCCAGCGCACGTTGGTCTCGCCGCGCAGGAACCAGAGCAGCTCGCAGATGATCGACTTCAGATGCAGCTTCTTGGTGGTGAGCAGCGGAAAGCTCTCCTGCAGCCCGAAACGCATCTGTCGGCCGAACACCGACAGCGTTCCGGTGCCGGTGCGGTCGGATTTGCGTGCGCCATGTTCGAGCACGTGCTCGAGCAGCTCCAGGTACTGCCACTCCCCGTCGCGGGCGGACGTGGTCGATGGGTGCGATGCGGTCATATGGCGATCTTGGCGAACAGCTCGCGTGCACTCTGGAAGCGGTCTTCCGGATTCTTGGCGAGCAAACGGTCGAGGATTGGCTGGTAGCCGGCGAGCCGCGCCGGCAGCCGCGGGACGTCGCCGTGCACGTGCATGTAAACGATCTCGGCCGGGCCGTGTGCCTGGCCCTGGAAGAGTTGGCCCCCGCTCAGCATCTCGTAGAAGATGACTCCCAGACTGTACAGGTCGGAACGGTGATCCGCCGGCCGCCCTAGGCACTGCTCGGGGCTCGCGTAGCGCGGCGTGGCGAGCAGTTGACCGTGGCGCGTGAGCGTCATGTCCGCGGCAAAGCTCCTCGCCAGCCCGAAATCGACGATCGCCGGCAGGCCGTTCTCGCGAAACAGGATGTTCTGGGGTTTCAAGTCGCGATGCACGATGCCGTGCGCGTGGACCGCGTCGAGCGCCCTGGCGATCTGCGACATGATGCGCAGCGCTTCACGCGATGTCAGCCCCTCATGCATGCGTGTCGCAAGAGAGCCACCGGAGAAGAATTCCATAGCAATATAAGGGTGCTCCCCGGTAAAGTCCTGATCGTAAATGCGCGCTACGTGTTCGTTGTGAATGCTCGCGATCAGCCTGTATTCCCGTTCCAGGCGCTTCACGTAGGTCGTATCCGTGCGCAGGGCGGGATCGAGCACCTTGAGCACCAGACGCAATCCGTCGGACTCCCGCTCGGCGAGGTAGACCAGCGCCATGCCGCCCTGACCGATGATGCCCAGGATGCGGTAGCCGTCGATCAGCGGCGCGGGCGGACCGGGCGCGCGTGCAGGGGCGGCGCCGATGGCGCGCCCGCCGGACGAACCGGGCACCGCAACGGCCTCGGAGGCGCCGGCAAGCTCGCCCGGACGTTCGCGCAGCGCCAGCTCGAGGGAGTGCACGAGACGCGCGAGGGTCAACTCGCTCCTGCGCAGGACCTGCGCAGAGCCGACCTTGCTCGCCTCGAACGCGAGCTGCTCGCTGCCGCGATCTGTGATCAGCACGATCCGCGGGGCCAGTGGATCCAGGCGGCACTTGGCCAGCCAGTTGAGGCCCTCCGCGTCGCCCGGTTGCCATTCGAGAAGGACCGCATCGTAGCGTCCGCGCGCCAGCTCGGCGCGCGGATTTCCCTGCTCACGCGGGTCCCACTCCTCGGTTTGGGACGACGGCCAGCGCGCGCGCAGCATCGCCGCAAGCAGCTGGCGGTGCTCGCGCGAATCGTCAACGATGAGAAAGCGCATGCGGGAAGGCCCACTCTAGCGGTATTGTGCCAAGCCGAACGGCATGCCCGCAACGTCGCGACTGCGCAGCCGCGGCGTTGATAAACCCGCGGCGCGGGAGGATCATTCGGGGCGCCAGCCGAGTTTGGTCCGCGGCTGGCCAAAGGAACCCGATGCTCAATCCGCCCGGCAGCGTCAATGCCGCTCACCCGTTGGCTGACCCACAGGAAGCGCGCCGCGTCCTGGACGGGCTGTCGGCGCAGGATCCGCTCCGGGCGCTCGACGAACTCATGCGTTGGCAGGACTCGGTCTCGACTGCGCCCGGCTTGAACCCCGGGCGCAAGATCGATCTGCTGCTCGCGATCGACTCCGCCGCTCGGCCCCGTGTCAGCCTCCTGGCGGGCGAGTACCTCGCCGCGGCGCGCCCGTCGCCGGTCGTGGAAAACCGCCTCTGGAGCGCGATCCATGCCTATTGGAAGCAGGCGGCCGAAGGCTGCGTGCGCGCGCTCGAGGAGCCGGTCCCAGGCGCCGAAGATGCGCAGGCCGTGGATGAACGCCTTCCTGCCCTGATCGTGCGCGCCCTGAGCTGCCTGGCACAGCAGATCAAGTGGATGTACTTGCGTTACAGGCCGGTCGACGCGTCGCTGTGGGGGACGTTCAACCGTGTCTATGCGCTTGCCGAAAGCCGCGTGCTTGCCGACGCGAAGGTCGCATGTCCCGCGGAGCAGGGCGAATCGACGCCGCGCCGCGAATTTCTGCGGGGAGCCATGTTGGGCGCCATTTCGCCCAACAGCCTGCTGCCGCAGGCCATCGAGCTGGCCGAGCACCTGATCGCCGGGCACGCGGCGCGCTTCGCGCTGGCGCACTCGCCCGCCCCTGACCTGCCCTACTGGACTGACCTTGGCCAGGCGATGGCACCGCAGCGGTCGGCGCGCGCACCGCGCGCTGCGCCGGGACTGCGTTTTTTCGGGGCTGGTGCCGCGCTCGAAGACATCACGCTGTTGGCGCGCAAACTCGATACGACCGGCCAGGTTTCCCTCGCGCGCGCGGGGCTCGGGGTCGGCGCCGATGCGCAGGCGCTGCTCGACGTGCTGCGCCATCTCGTGGCGCACTGGTCGCCGCGCCCGCCGCAGCGTCAGCACCCGCGTCACATCGTCCGTTCGCGGCTGTCGGTCGCGCATGGCTTCGAAGACGTCGTGGCCGCGCTCTTGCGCGGTGGCTCGCCGGACCTCGACGGCCGAGGAATGGAAAGCTGGGTCGTGGAGGACGTGAGCGCGGGTGGATTCGGGGCGCTGGTCCCGCAGATCAGCGGCGATTGGCTGCGCGTCGGGACGCTGCTTGCCATGCAACCCGAGGGCAGCGAGAGCTCGGTTGTCGGCGTCGTGCGTCGCGTCAACAGGACCACGGCCCAGCAGGCGCGGGTGGGCATCCAGACGTTGTCCAAGACACCGCTCGTGGCCGAGTTTTCGCTCGATCGATCGATTGAGCGCGGCGTGCTGCTCAAAAGTGCCGATCATCGCTCGGACGAGGCCCTGATCGCCTTGCGCCCGGGAGTGTTCGCATCCGGGCAGGAGCTGCGGGCCGAGCGCGCCGGGCGACGCTCGCTTTTCCAGCCGCAAGGCATCGCCGAGCGCGGCACCGACTACGAGATCGCGCATTTCCGGGAGCGCCTAGTCGACGCCTGAGTCGCGCTTCCCGCGCACCGGTTGCTCAGTTGCCTGTGGTCCGAATTGCCGACTTCGGCCGGAATGCCTTGACGACCGCTTCACGCGTTTGGATGTACGGGCCGCCGAGAAGATCGATGCAATAGGGAACCGCGGCGAAGATGCCGTGTACGACCGGTCCGCCGTGCTCGTCCTTCAGTCCTTCGAGCGTCTCGCGAATCGACTTCGGCTGGCCGGGGAGGTTGATGATCAGGCAGTGCCCGCGAATCACCGCCACCTGACGCGATAGAATCGCGGTCGGCACGAAGCGCAGGCTGATCTGGCGCATCTGTTCGCCGAAACCCGGCATCACCTTGTCGCCGACGGCGAGTGTCGCCTCCGGCGTCACGTCGCGGGACGCCGGCCCGGTGCCGCCGGTGGTGAGCACGAGCCGGCAATCCTTCGCGTCGACGAGTTCCCTCAGCGTCGCCTCGATCACCGGCCGTTCGTCCGGAATGAGACAGGTCTCGTCGCGCCACGCGGGCGACTCGATTGCCGAAGAGAGCCATGCCTTGAGTGCCGGGATGCCCTCGTCCTGGTAGACCCCACTCGAGGCGCGGTCGCTGATCGAGACCAACCCGATGCGGAGCGCGTGCGAGGCTTGCGTCATGGTGCGCTATTGTACGGCGAACACCTCGAGCTCCACGGCCGCCGCGCGCCGCGCGGCGGTAGCGACGCACACCAGGCGGTTGAGCCACCCATAACGCGGATCCCCGGTCTCGAACCAGGGCGTGGTGCGCATGTAATACTGCGCCGGATCAACCTGCTCGCCGCGTGCGAGTCGCGCAATGACGTCCGGCGGGCCGTGCCGGTAGCCGTGATTGCGCACGTAGATCAGCGCTCCATCCGCGGTCTCGAGGGTGTAGCGCGCGTCGAGGTCGGCCACGCCGTCCGCGCGCACGATCTGCCAATCCGCGCCGCCCGGGAGCACTATGCCCGAGAGCCGGGCGCCCAAGAAGGTCCCGCCGATGATCGGGATGATGCGCCGTCGGCCCTGCGGTGCGTCGCCCAGCTCCAGCGCGGGAGCGAGCAGGATCTCGGCCCGCAACAGCCTCTCAAGTTGCATCGTGCGGCTCCTGTGCTGCAGGCGCGGGCGTGGCTGCCGCGTCGCGCAGCAGGCGGAACAGCTCGCGGAACGCGCGCGGCGCACTACCTGCGGTCTGCTCCCGGCGCGCGTTGCGAACCGCGGTGCGGATGGCTTGCACGTCCGCCGCCGGATGCTCGCGCGCGAAGCCGGTGAGCGCGGCGTCGTCCGCCAGCAGCCGATCGCGCCATAGTTCGAGCCGCTGATGGCTCGCGCGCACGGCGGCGGATTCGCCGCGCACGGCCGCGAGCTGCTCACGGATCGGCGCGGAGTCCAGCTCGCGCATCAGCCGGCCGATGAGCTGCAACTGGCGGCGCTTGGCCTCGTGGCTGGTGATGCGCTGCGCCTCGCGCACCGCATCGGCGAGCGGCTCCGGCAGATTCATTGCGGCGAGCCGCGTCGCGGGTAGCGCGACGAGCGCCGCGCCCAACGCCTGCAACTCGAGCATCGCTTCCTTTCTTCGGGTCTTGCTGACGAATTCCGGCTCCATGGCGCTGCTATCATAGCGCGCCATGTCACAAGAAAACTCACAAGAAAACCGCTTTACCTGCGCGCCCGGGCGCCTGCGCGAGCTGGCGCAGGCCGCGCTCGACCACGCGCGGCGCGCCGGCGCCTCCGCGTGCGAGTGCGACGTGTCCGAGGGATACGGCCTTTCGGTCACCGTGCGCAAGGGCAAGGTCGACACCATCGAGCACAATCGCGACAAGGGCATCGGCGTGAGCGTGTACTTGGGCGAGCGCCCACACGCCAGGCGCGGCCACGCCAGCACCTCGGATTTCTCCGTGGCGGCATTGGCGCACACGGTGGAGGCGGCGCTCGCCATCGCGCGCCACACCGCCGAGGACGATTGCGCCGGCCCGCCCGAGCCGGAGCTGCTGGCGCGCGAGCTCCCCGATCTCGATCTGTTTCATGCCTGGCACCTGGATGCGGAGCAGGCGATCGCCCTCGCGTGCCGGTGCGAGGCAGCCGCTTTCGCGCTGTCGCCAAAAATCCGCAATTCGGAAGGCGCCACGCTGTCGGTGCAGCATTCGCAGTTCGTGTTCGCCAACAGCCTGGGCTTCATGGGCGGATTTCCCAGCGCGCGGCACTCGCTGTCGTGCTCGATCATCGCCGAGGACAGGGGGCTGATGCAGCGCGACGACTGGTACAGCGTGTCGCGCGTGCCGCGCCGGGTTGCCGACCCGGAGGCGCTGGGCCGCTATGCCGGGCAGCGCGCACTGGCGCGTCTCGGCGCCCGCAAGATCACCACCCGCCAGGCGCCCGTGCTGTTCGAGGCACCCGTTGCTACCTCCCTGATCGGCAGCTTCGTGGCGGCGGCGAGCGGCGGCAACCTGTATCGAAAGGCCTCGTTCCTGGTCGATCGACTCGGCAAGCAGGTGTTTTCGCAGCGCGTCTCGATCGACGAGCGGCCGCACGAGCCGCAGGGGTTGGCGAGCTCGCCCTTCGACGACGAGGGCGTCGCCACGCGCACGCGCCCGATCGTGCGCGACGGTGAGCTCGAGGGCTATTTCCTGGGCTGCTACTCGGCGCGCAAGCTCGGGATGGCGAGCACCGGCAGCGCGGGAGGCAACCACAACCTGGCGGTTCGCTCCGAAGGTCCCGATTTCGCCGGCATGCTGAAGCTGATGGGTCGCGGCTTGCTGGTGACCGAGCTGCTCGGTCAGGGCATCAACTTGGTGACCGGAGACTATTCGCGCGGCGCCGCCGGTTACTGGGTCGAGCGCGGCGAGATCCAGTACCCGGTCGAGGAAATCACGATTGCCGGCAACCTGCGCGACATGTTCCGGAGGGTCGTCGAGATCGGCAGCGACGTGGTCGTGCGCGGTTCGCGCCGCAGCGGCTCGATCCTCGTCGAGAACATGACCATTGCGGGAAGCTGAGGCCGCTGGCCCGCGCCGTCGCGTTCGCCATGTCCGAAACCAACGCGGTCGCCATCGAGGTCGTCTCCGACGTGGTTTGCCCGTGGTGCTACATCGGCAAGCGGCGCCTCGAAAAGGCGCTCGTCTCGCTCGGCGGCGCGGTCCGGGCGCGCGTCACTTGGCTGCCGTTTCAGCTCAATCCGGGGATGCCACGTGCAGGCATGGCGCGCGCCGAGTATCGGCGTGCCAAGTTCGGCTCGCCGGAGCGCGGCAGGCAACTCGATGCGCGCGTTGCTGCCGAGGGCGCTGCGGAAGGTATCGCATTTGCGTTCGAGCGCATCGAGCGCACGCCCAACACGATCGCCTCGCACCAGCTGATCGATCTCGCGCAGCAGCAGGAGCGCGGCGACGCCCTGGTCGAAGCCCTGTTCCGCGCCTACTTCGAGGAGGCGCGCGACATCGGGGATCCGGCGGTGCTGTTGCAGATAGCCCAATCCTGCGGCCTCGAGCGCCGCGACGTGGAGGCGCGCTGGGCGGACCGGGATGACGCGCAGCGAATCGCGCAGCTCGAGGCCGGCCTGCGCAGCCTGGGCATCAGCGCGGTGCCGACGTTCGTGTTCGACCGGCGCAGCGGCATTTCCGGCGCGCATCCGCCCGAGTCGCTTGCCGAGGCGATCCGTGAAGCCGCCGCGCAACGGCCGATGGACGCTGCGGACTAGCTTTTTCTGAAAGTAAGGCGTTGCACTGCAGCGCCAGCGCTGCAGTGCAACGCATCGTTGTTCTTCAGGTAAAGTCGAGGCGCGTGTCGAGCAGCACGCCGTAAATCTTGATCGGCGAGCGGCGCGCCAGCTCGAGCGGGGGCAGCGGTTCGGGATCGAGATCCAGATCCGATCCTGCCAGGGTCGCCATCACCACGTCGGAAAACACGAACTCGCCGGCGCGTGCCCGATGCACGAGCCGGTCGGCCACGCTCAGGCTGTCGCCGAACGCCACCTGCTGCTCCAAGCCCTGCGGACCGCAGACGCCAAACACGGTTTCGCCCAGGTGCAGGGCTACCGCAACCGCGCTCCGCAAGCCGAATTTCTCCTGCCACGATTCGGCCAGCGCCGCGAAGTCCACCGTGATCTCGTGCGCGGCCCTCACCCCCTGCTCGGCCTGGGACGAAGCGCTTCCGTGGCGGAACACGGCCAGCAGCGCGTCGTTGTGCATGCCGAAGACTTCGCCGCCGTGCGCGCTTACCTGGCGCCCCGCGAGCGTGAAGAACTCGCTCGCCAGCTGGAGCACCCGCTGCGGCTCGAGCATCTCCGACATGCGGGTGAAGTTGCGCACTTCCGCGAGCAGGATCAGCGCCTGCTTGCGTTCGGCAGCCGCACTCTGGGTGGGCGTTGTGGCCCGCATTGCCATGCCTCCCATGGTATTCCTCTTGCGAGACGCGACACGCCGATCGTAGCGAGAGCCGTATCCGCAGCGCAGGAACTAATTCCGTGGCCTGCGACACCAGCCGATGGGCGGCGTCCGAGGTCCGACGGGTGGTGGATCGGCATGCGCGAACTATTGCGCGGGCGTGTCGCGTGCGCAATACGGATCGTCGCGGAACGGCCGCTCGGCCGTCAGCTCAGCAGCGTGATGAGGGACACCAGAGTCACCACCAGGGCGCCCGCAGCGAGCCACGACAGTGTCGCACCCGAAACCGTGGGCAGATCCGGATCGCGCGCCACCGGCTCGGGAACATGCTCCTCGTGCACCGTCTCGGCCGGCACGGCATGCAGGCTCGCGACCTTGGCGTTGAACGCACTGAAAAAGTCGTTGGCGAGTTTCTTCGCCGCGGCGTCGATCAGCCGCGAGCCGATCTGCGCCAGCTTGCCGCCGACGCTCGCCTTGACCCGGTAGGAGAGCTTGGTGCCGTCGCCTTCCGCGGCGAGGCTCACCTGCGCGCTGCCCTTGCCGAATCCCGCGACGCCGCCCTGCCCCTCGAAGGAGAGCGAATACGATTGCGGCGGGTTGAGGTCTGCAAGCAAGAGCTTGCCCTTGAACTTCGCGCTCACCGGCCCGACGCGTGCGGTCATCAGCACCGTGAACTCGTTGTCGCTCACCTTGTCGATCGCCTCGCAGCCGGGCACGCAGGCCTTGAGGACATCCGGATCGTTGAGTGCGGCCCAGGTCTGGTCCTGCGAGGCCGGGATCAGCTGCTCGCCCGTCATCTCCATGCGCGTTTCTCCAGGTGTCTCGCCGGCGGGCGGCTCAGAGCGTGAGCCAACTCCACTAGGCTATGCAGATTATGCACCGGCAGGAACAGGTCGACGTGCGGCAGCATGGCGCGCACGCCCGCCGGGCGCGCCTCGAACTTCTCGTAGCGCAGCAGCGGATTCAGCCACACCAGCTGGCGGCAGGACTTGGCAAGCCGCTCCATCTCCTCCGACAGGCCCTCGCCCGCCTCGCGGTCCAGCCCGTCGGAGACCAGCAGGACGCAGGCGTTTTGTCCCAGCACGCGCCGCCCCCAGCGCCAGTTGAAATCGCGCAGGCACACGCCGATGCGCGTGCCGCCCGACCAGTCCTTGATGGCATCAGCCACTTTCGCCATGGCCACGTCGACGTCGCGGTGACGCAGCTGCCGGGTGACGTTGGTCAGCCGCGTGCCGAACACGAACACGCTGACGCGGTCGCGGTCGTTGGTGATCGCGTGCAGGAAGTGCAGGAACATGCGCGCGTAGGGATTCATCGAGCCCGAGATGTCGCACAGCACCACGAGCGGCGGGTGGATCTCGGTGGGTAAGGCGCGTACCAGCGGAATGAGGTCGCCCCCCTCGCGCAGGCTCTCGCGCAACGTGGCGCGCAGCGCGATGCGCACCCCGCGCGGGTCGGGCGCGTGGCGGCGCGTGCGGACCATCGGCAGCGGCAGGCGCAGCTCCTGCAGCATCTTTTTCGCCTGCGCCAGCTCGGCCGCCGACATGGTGTCGAAGTCCATGCGTTGCAGCACTTCGCTCGCGGAGAAGGTGAGTCGCGCGTCGAGCTCGACCTTCTGCTCCTCGCGCTCGCGCTGCTCCGGCGGCTTATGCGGGAACAGGGCGTCGGTCAGGCGCTGGCTCTGCTCCTGCTCGGGCTTGCCCGCGCGCCCGTAGGTCTTGGGCAGCAACATCTGCATCATCTTCTCGAGGACCTTCGGATCGCGCCAGAAAACGCGAAACGCCTGGTCGAAGATGGGGCGCTGCTCCTCGCGCGACAGCAGTACGCTTGCCATGGTCCAGTACCAGTCGTCGCGGCGCTGCGTCCCGGCGAGCTCGAGCGCGCGCACGCAGTCGATCACGCGGTCGGGTCCGATGCGCAGGCCCGCCGCGCGCAGCAGGCGTGCGAAGTGCATGACGTTTTCGGCCAGTCGCCCGCCCGGGCCGGCGGCGTTGAACGCGGGAAGCATGGGTCAGCCGGCGGCGGCGTGCGCCTCGGCGACCAGGCGCGTCGCCTCCTCGCCGGCGATGCGCTGGATGTCGTCCTGGTACTTGAGCAGCACGCCGAGCGTGTTGTTGACCGTCTCGGGGTCGAGCGCCATGCGGTCGAGAGCGACCAGGCAGTTCGCCCAGTCGATCGTCTCCGCCACCCCGGGCAGCTTGAACAGGTCGACGCTGCGCAGGCGCTGCACGAAGGCCACCACCTCCTTCGACAGCGCGCTCGAGGCCTTGGGCGCCTTGCGTCTGAGGATCTCGAGCTCGCGGGCTGCGTCAGGATAGTCGACCCAGTGGTAGAAGCAGCGTCGCTTGACCGCGTCGTGGATCTCGCGCGTGCGGTTCGAGGTCATGACCACGATCGGCGGCTCCTTCGCCCTGAGCGTGCCGATTTCCGGAATCGAGATCTGCCAGTCGGAGAGCACCTCGAGCAGGTACGCCTCGAACGGCTCGTCGGTGCGGTCGAGCTCGTCGATCAGCAGCACCGGCGCACGGCCGGGCGCGCCCTCGAGCGCATGCGCGAGCGGCCTGCGGATCAGGAAGCGCTCCGAGAAGATGTCCTGGGCGAGCTTGTCCTTCGACTTCTCGCCGCTCGCCTCCGCCAGG
The DNA here is from genome assembly GCA_963817785.1 of uncultured Pseudomonadota bacterium. Classification (GTDB taxonomy): domain Bacteria; phylum Pseudomonadota; class Gammaproteobacteria; order Burkholderiales; family SG8-39; genus JAKALD01. The sequence goes on from CAWFPL010000002.1 coordinate 1,020,014, forward strand.
CGGATCTCGATCATCTGGCGCGAGTAGTTCCACTCGTAGGCGGCCTGCGCGATGTCGAGGCCCTCATAGCATTGCAGCCGGATCAGCTCGCGGCCGAGCGCCGCCGCCACCACCTTGGCAATCTCGGTCTTGCCGACGCCCGCCTCGCCTTCGAGGAACAGCGGGCGCTGCATGGCGAGCGCCAGGTACAGCGCGGTGGCCAGGCTGCGGTCGGCCACGTAATCGGTGGCCAGCAGAAGCTGCTGCGTTTCGTCGATCGACTTGGGAAGAGGGCGGGGCATCGGTAAACCGGAGGGGTGAAAGCATTGATTTTCGGTGATTTTCCCCGCGCGCGCCACCCTGGAAAAGAAACGGCCCGCGATGCGCGGGCCGTTTCCCGAGCGTCGGACGGTGCGACTTACTTGAGCGCCGCCTCGACTGCGCGCTTCGCCATCACCGTGACCAGGTGAGCACGGTATTCCGCACTCGCGTGCAAGTCGGTGTTCAGGCCGTCCGCCTTGACCTTGACGCCGTCCACGGCGTCCGGCGCGAACTTGGCGCCGAGCGCCTTTTCCATGTCGGGGACACGGAATACGCAGGGGCCGGCGCCGGTGACCGCGACGCGCACACCCTTGCCGGTGTCGGCCACCAGCACCCCCACGATCGCAAAGCGCGACGCCGGGTTCTTGAACTTCACGTAGCCGGCGCGCTTCGGCACCGGGAAGCTCACCGCGGTGATGATCTCGCCCGGCTGCAGCGCGGTCTCGTACAGGCCCTTGAAGAACTCGTCCGCCGCGATCTTGCGCTTGTTGGTGACCACGGTCGCGCCCAGGCCGAGCACCGCGGCCGGGTAGTCGGCCGCGGGATCGTTGTTGGCGAGCGAGCCGCCGAGCGTGCCCATGTTGCGCACCTGGCGGTCGCCGATCTGCGAGGCGAGGTAGGCGAGCGCCGGAATCGCCTTCTTCACCTCGGCCGAGCCCGCGACCTCCGCGTGGCGCGTCATCGCGCCGATGTTGACCGCGCCGCCCTCGGATTTGATGCCCCTCAGGTCGCCGAGCGCGCCAAGGTCGATCAGGTCGGTCGGCGCGGACAGGCGCAGCTTCATCGCTTGCACCAGGCTCTGCCCGCCGGCGAGCAGCTTGCCCTCGGCGTTCTTGGCGGCAAGCGTCGCGGCGTCGTTGACGGTGGAAGGACGGTGGTAATTGTATTCATGCATGGTGGTCTCCTTCTTGTTCTCAGGCCGCTTGTTTGGCGTGGATCGCGCGCCACACCGTTTCCGACGTGGCCGGCATGGGAATGTCCTTCACGCCCTTCGACCACAGCGCGTCGGTGATCGCATTGATCACCGCAGCCGGTGCCCCGATCGCCCCGGCCTCGCCGCAGCCCTTCACGCCGAGCGGATTGTGGGTGCACGGCGTCTCGCGGGTGTCGAGCTGGTAGGAGGGCACGTTGTCGGCGCGCGGGATGCAGTAATCGGTGAACGAGCCGGTGATCAGCTGCCCGGTCTCGGGGTCGTAGCGGCAGCCCTCGGTGAGCGCCTGGCCGATGCCCTGGGTGAGGCCGCCGTGCACCTGACCCTCGACGATCATCGGGTTGATGATCTTGCCGAAGTCGTCCACTGCGCTGAACTTCACGACTGTCGTCGTGCCGGTGTCCGGGTCGATCTCCACTTCGCAGACGTAGCTTCCCGCCGGGAAGGTGAAGTTGGTCGGATCGTAGAACGCGTTCTCGTTCAGCCCGGGTTCCAGCTTGTCGAGCGGGTAGTTGTGCGGCACATAGGCCGCGAATGCCACCTCGCCGATGGTCTTCTGCTTGTCTGTGCCCGCCACCTTGAACACGCCCCTGTCGTACTCGATGTCGCCTTCGGCCGCTTCCATCAGGTGCGCCGCGATCTTCTTGCCCTTGGCGACGATCTTGTCGAGCGCCTTCACGATGGCGGTGCCGCCCACGGCGATCGAGCGCGAGCCGTAGGTACCCATGCCGAACAGGACCTTCGATGTATCGCCGTGCACGATGTCGACGCTCTCGACCGGCAGGCCGAGCTTGTCCGCCACCACCTGCGCGAACGTCGTTTCGTGGCCCTGACCGTGGGAATGCGAGCCGGTGAACACCGTGACGCTGCCGGTCGGGTGCACGCGGATCTCGCCCGCCTCGAACAGCCCCGCGCGCGCGCCGAGGGCCCCGGCGATGTTGGACGGTGCGATGCCGCAGGCCTCGATGTAGCAGCAGTAGCCCAGGCCGCGCAGCTTGCCGCGCTTGCGCGCCTCTTCCCTGCGCTTCGCGAAGCCGGCGACGTCGGCCATCTTCAGCACCGCCTCGAGCGTCGCGTCGTAGTCGCCCGTGTCGTACATCAGCGCGACCGGCGTCTGATATGGGAAGCTGCGAATGAAGTTGCGGCGCCGGATCTCGGCCGGATCGAGCTTCATCTCGCGCGCCGCGGTTTCCACCAGGCGCTCGACCACGTAGGTGGCCTCGGGCCGGCCGGCGCCGCGGTAAGCGTCCACCGGCGCGGTGTTGGTGAACACCGCCGTCACCTCGCAGTAGATTACCGGGGTGGTGTACTGACCGGCGAGCAGCGTTGCGTACAGGATGGTCGGAATGCACGTGGAGAAGGTGGACAGGTAGGCACCCAGGTTCGCGGTGGTGTGCACGCGCATGGCGAGGAACTTGCCGTCCTTGTCCATCGCCATCTCGGCGACCGTGTGGTGATCGCGGCCGTGGGCGTCGGAAACGAAGGACTCGCTGCGCTCGGCGGTCCACTTCACCGGCCGGTTGAGCTGCTTGGAGGCCCAGGTGACCACCACGTCCTCGGCGTAGAGATAGATCTTCGAGCCGAAGCCGCCGCCGACATCGGGCGCGACCACGCGCACCTTGTGCTCGGGCAGCCCGAGGACGAACGCGGTCATCAGCAGGCGCTCGACGTGCGGGTTCTGGTTCGCGACGTACAGCGTGTAGCTGTCGTCGGCGCGCGAGTAATGTGCGTTCGCCGCGCGCGGCTCGATCGCGTTCGGGATCAGCCGGTTGTTGACGAAATCGAGCTTGGTGACGTGCGCCGCCTTGGCGAACGCCGCGTCCACCGCAGCTTTGTCGCCCAGCCCCCACACGTAGCACTTGTTGTCCGGCGCGATGTCGTGCAGCGCCGGGGCGCCTTTGCGCGTCGCCGCGACCGCGTCGACCACGGACGGCAGCGGCTCGTAGTCCACCTCGACCAGTTCCGCGCCGTCGCGCGCCGCGTCGAGCGTCTCGGCCACCACCACCGCAACGTGATCCCCGACGTAGCGCACCTTGCCTTGCGCGAGCGGCGGATGCGCCGGCTCCTTCATCGGCTGGCCGGCGACGTCGGTAATCAGCCAGCCGCAGGGCAGGCCGCCGACCTTGGCCGCGGCGAGGTCCTCGCCGGTGTACACGGCGAGCACGCCGGGCGCCATCAGCGCCTTGTCCTTCCTGATCGACCTGAGCTTGGCGTGCGCGTGCGGCGAGCGCACGAATACGGCGTAGGTCTGTCTGGGCAGGCTGACGTCGTCGGTGTACTGGCCCGAGCCGGTGAGGAAACGGTAGTCTTCCTTGCGCTGGATGCGAGCGCCGATCAGCGGTGCGTTCATGGCGTTTGCTCCTTACCTGGCCATCGCTTTCGCGCCGGCCGTGATGGCTTTCACTATGTTGTGGTAACCGGTGCAGCGGCACAGGTTCCCCTCGAGCGCCTCGCGCACCTGCTGCTCGCTCGGATCGGGATGGCCCTTCGCAAAGTCGATCGCGTTCATGACCATGCCTGGCGTGCAGAACCCGCACTGCAGGCCGTGATGCTCCTTGAACGCCGCCTGCATCGGGTGCAGCGTGCCGTCGGCCTTCGCGATGCCCTCGATGGTGACGATGTCTGCGCCTTGCGCCTGCATCGCGACCATGCTGCACGCCTTCACCGCCTTGCCGTTCATATGGACGGTGCAGGCGCCGCACTGGGCGGTATCGCATCCCACGTGCGTGCCGGTCAGGCGCAGGTGCTCGCGGATGAACGTGACGAGCAGCGTGCGCGCCTCGACCTCTGCCGAGACCGGCTTGCCGTTGACCGTCATTGAAACTTTAACTGCCATGTCGCCTCCTGAAACTCTGATCTTTCTTGTTGAGGGGGAAGGTGCCACCCTGGATCCGACAATTGGAGGTGCCGCGGAATCGGAAGGGGGACTTGCGGCGGCTATGCTAACGAACGGTTTCCTCCCGGGCAAATTGTTGCAGTGCGCAATCCGGCTCTAGCGGGGGACCGCGGAAAAGCGCGCAGTACATTTCGGCCGGCAGGGAGCGCGCCGCGCGGCTGCGCGCTGCAGCCTCTCCGGTGCTGACGGCGCGCTGCGGTGCTCTGAAACGATTTGTTACGACCGTCAGTCGGACGCAAGCAATGCCTAAGCGTACAGCAAGAACAAGCGCCTAACTTGCGGGTAGCTGCGAACCGCGTGCGGTCTCGCTCACCCGCCCCTAGGAGATCCTGATGCAACCCTCTGAAATCGCGCTCAAACGATCGCGCACCACACCGCCGGGCTCCGCGCCGGCATCCCGCCTGATGATCGTCGAAGACGACGCCACGCTCGCCTCCGGCCTCGCGCGTGCCCTGCAGAACGAGGGCTACGAGGTCACTCAGGTGGACACGGGGGAGTCGGCGCTTGATGCGCTCGATTCTGCGCGCTTCGATTTGCTGCTGCTCGACATCGGCCTGCCCGGGATCGACGGCTTCGAGGTGCTGCGGCGGCTGCGCGCGGCCGGCCAATCGCTGCCGGTGCTGGTGCTGACCGCGCGCGACGCGGTCGACGACCGCGTGCGCGGGCTCGACCTCGGCGCCGACGACTACATGCCCAAGCCGTTCGCGCTGCCGGAGCTCGCGGCGCGCGTGCGCGCGCTCGGCCGGCGCGGCCGCGCGCAGTCCGGGCCGAAGATCCTGCATGGGCCGCTCATGCTCGACACTACCGCGCGCCGCGCCTTCCTGAACGGCGAGCCGATCGACATGGCGGCGCGCGAATGGTCGGTGCTCGAGGTGCTGCTCGGCAGAGTCGAGAAGATCGTCTCGAAGGAGTCCATCATCGACGCGGTCGCCGGGTTCGGCGACGACCTTTCGCCGAACGCGATCGAAGTCTATGTCTCGCGGCTGCGTGCCAAGCTCGAGCCCGCCGGGATCCGCATCCGCACGGTGCGCGGTTTCGGTTACATGCTGCTCGAGTTCCGCGAGGCGCAAGCGTCGGCGGCGCAATAGGCGAAGCGGCGCGCTTTCGGGCCCCGTCACCTCGAGGCGCGTCGGCCCCGGCCGATCGACGTGCGCTGCCAGGGGCGCATGCCCTTGGCGGCGTAGCCCCTGAAGCGCCGCGGCTGCAGGCGCGACTGGTTGAGCGAGTAGCACCGGCTCGCGTACCCCTCGCGCTCGGCGCCCGTCCGGCGGCGCTCGAAGGCAGGGTGAACCAAAGCGCGCGCGCAGTGGTCTACGGGGATGCCGCCGATGTGATGCGGGTAAAGCCCCCGATCGCGCGCGAGATGCGAGAGATCTCCGGACCAGGCCTCCCGGCGAGCGGCAAGCCACGAGGGGTTGACCCATCTGCATCGAAGGCCGCGCAAACACCCATGGCGCGCGATACGTTATCCGGGCGTTTGGCGGGCCGTCGCGCAGCCCGCCCGGCCGAGGCGGAGCCCGCGCGCGGGCCGGTCGGCGATTGTCGAGCGCGGCGCGCCGATTCCGCTTGCGCTGCGCTGAGGGGTGGCTTGCGCTAAGCTTGCCGACCGAAGGCAGCCCCGGCGGGGCACTATCATTGCGTCCCGAACAACCCCCATGCGCATCCTGATCGTGGAAGACGACGTGGCTCTGGCGAGCGGGCTGCGACGGATCCTGGAGGCAGAGGGTTACGCAGTCGACCTGATGCAGAAGGGCGAACAGGCAGTGCTCGCCGCGCAGCAGGAACGCCTCGATCTGGTGATCCTGGACGTCGGCCTGCCGGGCATGGACGGCTTCGAGGTGCTGCGCCGCCTGCGTGCCGCGGGCCAGGGGCTGCCGGTGCTGGTGCTCACCGCGCGCGACGCGCTCGACGACCGGGTGCATGGCCTCGACCTGGGCGCCGACGACTACATGGCCAAACCCTTCGCCATGCCGGAGCTCGCGGCGCGCGTGCGCGCGCTGATCCGCCGCTCCGGCGCGCACAGCGGGCCGCAGGTCGTGCACGGGCCGCTCGTCGTCGATACGGTGGCACGGCGCGCGTTTCTCGACGGCGAGCCGCTGCAGTTGGCTGCGCGCGAATGGGCGGTGCTGGAGGTGCTGCTGGCGCGGACCGAGAAAATCGTGTCCAAGGAGGCGATCATCCAGGCGGTGGCGAACTGGGGCGAGGAGCTCTCTCCGAACGCGATCGAGGTGTACGTTTCCCGGCTGCGCGCCAAGCTCGAACGCGCGGGCGTGAGGATTCGCACCGTGCGCGGCTTCGGTTACATGCTCGAAGACTACAGGGCAGCCTGAGATGGCGGTGCGCAGTCTGCGCGTGCATCTGCTGCGGCTGTTGCTGCCGCCGATCGCCGCCGTACTGGCGATCGGCGCGGTCGGCGCCTACTGGGTGTCCATCGATCCGGCGAAGGACGCCTACGATCAGGCGCTGATCAGTGCTTGCATCGCGCTGGGGGAGCGTATCCGCTTCGAGGACGGCCGTTTCGGCTTCGATTTGCCGAGCGCCGCCGAGCGGGTGGTGCGCACCGACAAGTACGACGAGATCTTCTACGTGGTCAACGGGCCCGACGGCCGGCGCATCGCCGGGGATCTTGGCATCCCGCAGCCCCCTCGCGACCGCAGCGCGGTGCAGGGCGTGATCGGCTACGACGCGAATTACCGCGACCAGCCGGTGCGCATCGTGCAGCTCGAGGTGCCTTGCGCCGGCCGGAGCTGCACGGTCAGAGTGGCCGAAACGACGATCAAGCGCCAGCGTCTGTCGAGCGAGATCCTCGCCTCGAGCGTGCTGCCGCAGGCGCTGCTCGCGGTGCTGACCCTGGTGCTGGTGTGGTTCGGCGTCGCGCGCGGCCTGGGCCCGCTCGAAGGCCTGTCCGAGGAGATCAAGGAGCGCTCGCCGCGCGATCTGCGACCGATCGATCTCGAGCACGCGCCCGAGGAAGCGCGCCCGCTGGTGAGCGCGCTGAACCAGCTTTTCGGGCAGGTCGCCGAGGCGAACCGCAACCAGCAGCGCTTTCTGGCCAACGCTGCGCACCAGTTGCGCACGCCGCTGGCGGGCCTGCAGGCGCATACCGAGCTGGCGTTGGCGCAGCCCGTTCCCGAGACGTTTCGCGCCGAGCTCCAGGAGGTGCACGGCGCCACCATCCGCACCGCGCGCCTGGCGAACCAGCTGCTGGCGCTGGCGCGCGCCGAACCCGGCGGCTACCGCCCCGAGGCGCTCGCGGAGGTGGATCTGCGGCAGGTGGTAGAGGGTGTGGCGAACGAATGGGTGCACCGCGCGCTCGACAAGGATCTCGACCTGGGCTTCGATCTGGCGCCGGCAAGCGTGGCGGGCGACGCGTTCCTGCTGCGCGAAGCGCTGGTGAACCTGATCCACAACGCGCTCGAGTACACGCCGGCCGGCGGCCACGTGACGGTGCGTACCGGCGTGCGCAGCGTGCACGGCGTGCAGCACCCGGTTCTCGAAGTGGAGGACGATGGCCCCGGCATCGCGTCGGGCGAGCGCGAACGCGTGTTCGAGCGGTTCTACCGCGCACCGGGCACTGGCGGACTGGGGAGTGGATTGGGCCTGTCGATCGTGCGTGAGATCGCGACCGCGCACGCCGCGCAGATCGCGCTCACGCACGGTGCCGTCAACGAGCAGCGCGCGACGCGGGGCTGCCGCGTCAGCTTGATTTTCCCGGCCGTGTCCCCAGCTTGTCAGGCTGGGCAGGCTTGACCGGGGATGGTCGGGCGACTACCCTCGATCATCCTTACCTCGCGCGAGGTCTCCCATGGACAGCGTGGACATCGAAGTTTTGCGCAGCGCCGAGGCTTGGCGAAAAGCCGGGCATCGGGTGACGTTGGGAACCATTGTCAAGACCTGGGGCTCGGCTCCGCGGCCGGTGGGCGCGCTGGTGGCGGTGCGCGGCGACGGCCAGATCGCCGGCTCGGTCTCGGGCGGCTGCGTCGAGGACGACCTGGTGGAGAAAGTCCGGGAGAAGGCGGTCGCCGCGGACAAGCCCGCGGTCATGACTTACGGCGTGACCAACGAGGAAGCGACGCGCTGGGGCCTGCCATGCGGCGGTACCCTGCAGCTTGTGCTCGAGCCCGTGACCGAGCGCAGCGGGCTTGCGCAGCTGCTCGAGACGATCGGCAAGCAGCAGCTTGCGCGCCGGCGCCTGGAGATGGACTCCGGGCGCGTCACGCTCGAGCCCGGCACCTGGCAGGACGTACTCGCATTCGACGGTAAGGTATTGAGCACGGTGCACGGCCCGCGCTGGCGGCTGGTGATGATCGGCGCCGGGCAGCTGACGCGCTACCTCGCCGAAATGGCACGCATGCTAGATTACCACGTTGGGGTGATTGATCCGCGCGAGGAGTACGCCGACGGCTGGGACCTGGCAGGGGTGGCGCTCGATCGCGGCATGCCCGACGACGTGATCGCGCGCCTCAGCCTCGACGGCCACAGCGCGGTGATTGCGCTTACGCACGATCCCAAGCTCGACGACATGGCGCTGCTCGAGGCGCTCAAGTCGCCGGCGTTCTACGTGGGCGCGATCGGCTCGAAGAAAAACAACGACGCGCGCCGCAAGCGCCTGCGCGAGTTCGACCTCAGCGATGCCGAGATCGCGCGCCTACATGGCCCGGTGGGCCTGTTCATCGGCTCGAAGACGCCGCCCGAGATCGCGGTGGCGATCCTGGCCGAGATGACCGCGGTGCGCCGCGGGGTCGCTAGGCCGGACTGGGCGGAGAAGGGCGCCGCGCGCTTCGCGCCCTCGAGCTGCGAAGTCGCGCCGAGCACCTGACCGGTTGAGCGACTCGAGCATCGTCGGCATCCTGCTCGCCGCGGGATCGGCCTCCCGCTTCGGCTCCGACAAGCTGCTGCACCCGCTGCCGCACGGCCAGCCGATCGCGGTGCAGGCGGCGCGCCATCTCAAGGCCGAGCTCGCGCGCGTCGTGGCTGCGGTGCGGCCCGGCGCGTCGAGTCTCGCGCGCCTGCTGGCGGCCGAAGGTGTCGAAGTGATCGAGTGCCCGAGCGCCGACGAAGGCATGGGCGCGAGCCTCGCCTGCGCGGTGCGGGCTGCGGGCGAGGCGGGCGGCTACGTGGTCGCGCTTGCTGACATGCCCTTCATCCGCCCGAGCTCGATCGCGGCGGTGCGCGACGCACTCAGCGCGGGCGGTGCGCTTGCGGCGCCCTATTTCCGCGCCCGGCGCGGCCATCCCGTCGGGATCTCCGGGCGCTTCCGGGAGCGGCTCGAGGCGCTGGGCGGCGATGAGGGCGCGCGAGGGATCCTGGCGGCGAACGAGCATGCGCTGGTCAAGGTGCCGGTGGGCGATCCCGGGGTCGTACGCGACATCGACCGGCCTTCCGACCTGGCGCCGCCGGTCGCGATCTAGCCCGCGCGGACCCGGCGGCAGGGCGGGTCGCGCTGGTAAAATTGCACCTCAACGACAACAACCCGCCATGTTCGCCGCCAACCTCCTCGCCCAGTCCGACCCGGAAATCTGGAACGCGATCCGGCTCGAGCACCGGCGCCAGGAAGACCACATCGAGCTGATCGCCTCGGAGAACTACGTCAGCCCCGCGGTGCTGATCGCCCAGGGCTCTCAGCTCACCAACAAGTACGCCGAGGGCTATCCCGGCAAGCGCTACTACGGCGGCTGCGAGTACGTCGACATGGCCGAACAGCTCGCGATCGAGCGCGCCAGGAGGCTGTTCGGCACGGACTGGGCGAACGTGCAGCCGCATTCGGGCTCGCAGGCGAACCAGGCGGTGTACGCCGTCGCCCTCAAGCCCGGCGACACGATCCTCGGCCTGTCGCTTGCGCACGGCGGGCACCTGACGCACGGCTCGCCCGTGAACCTGTCGGGCAAGCTCTACCAGGTCGTGTCCTATGGGCTGGACGAGAACGAAGCGATCGACTACGACCAGGTCGAGACGCTTGCGCTCAAGCACCGGCCGAGGATGATCGTCACCGGCGCCTCGGCGTACTCGCTGGCGATCGACTGGAAGGCGTTCCGCGCGGTGGCCGACAAGATCGGCGCCCTGCTTATGTCGGACATCGCGCACTACGCCGGCCTGGTCGCGGTGGGACTGTATCCGTCCCCGCTGGGTATCGCCGATTACGTCACCACGACCACGCACAAGACGCTGCGCGGGCCGCGCGGTGGACTGATCATGGGCAGGGACGAGCACGAGAAGAGCATCAACTCGTCGATCTTTCCGGGAATCCAGGGTGGGCCGCTGATGCACGTCATCGCCGCCAAGGCGGTGGCGCTCGGCGAGGCGCTGCGCCCGGAGTTCCGTGATTACCAGCAGCACGTGCTCGGCAACGCGCGCACCATGGTGCGCGTGCTTACGGAGCGCGGGTTGCGCATCGTCTCCGGCCGCACCGATTGCCATCTGTTCCTGGTGGATCTGAGGAAGAAGGGCATCACCGGCAAGGACGCGGAGGCGGCGCTCGGCCGCGCTCACATCACGGTCAACAAGAACGCGATCCCGAACGACCCGGAGAAGCCGACGGTCACCTCGGGAATCCGCATCGGCACGCCGGCGATGACCACGCGCGGCTTTCGCACGGGCGAAGCCGAGATCCTCGCCAACCTGATCGCCGACGTGCTCGACAGCCCGGCCGACGACGCGAACATCCGGCGCGCGGCGGGCGAGGTTAAGGCGCTCTGCGCCAGCTTCCCGGTGTACGCGTAGCCAGGCGTCATGCGCTGTCCGTTCTGCGGCTACTCCGATACCCAGGTGGTGGACACGCGCTCCAATCCGGAGGCGAACATCATTCGCCGCCGGCGGCGCTGCCCCGGCTGCGACAAGCGCTTCACCACCTACGAGCGGGTCGAACTGCGCATGCCGCGCCTCGTCAAGAAAGACGGCAGCCGCGAGGACTTCGACCGTGAAAAGCTGATGGCAAGCATGAAGCTCGCTCTGCACAAGCGTCCCGTCGCGACCCACGCGGTGGACGGCGCGATCGACCGCATCGAGGAGAAGCTGCGCGCCATGGGCGAGCGCGAAGTGCCGTCGAGCAAGGTGGGCGACCTGGTGATGCGCGAGCTGGCGCGGCTCGACAAGATCGCCTACATCCGCTTCGCTTCGGTGTATCGCAGCTTCGAGACGCCGGACGATTTCCGCGAGGCGGTGCAGGAAGTGAAGGCGCCGCGGCGGCGGCGCAAGTGACCCCGTTCTCGGCTTTCGACCACGCCATGATGCGCCATGCGCTGGAGCTGGCGGAGAAGGGCTTGTTCACGGCGACGCCCAATCCGCGGGTCGGCTGCGTGATCACCCGGGGCGAGCGCATCGTCGGCGAAGGCTGGCACGAGAGGGCGGGAGAGCCGCATGCCGAGGTCTACGCCCTGCGGGCCGCCGGGGCCGCTGCGCGAGGCGCCACCGCCTACCTCAATCTCGAACCCTGCAGCCACCACGGCCGCACGCCGCCTTGTGCCGAGGCGCTGATCGGCGCGGGCGTGACGCGCGTGGTCGCGGCGATGCGTGACCCGAATCCCGAGGCGGCGCATGGAGGCGAGCGGCTCTCTGCTGCCAAGGTGCGCTTCGAATCCGGCCTGATGGAAGAACAGGCACGCGAGCTCAACATCGGCTTCGTGTCGCGGGTGACGCGCGGTCGGCCCTGGGTGCGCATGAAAATCGCCGCTACGCTCGACGGGCGCACGGCGCTTTCCAGCGGCGCATCGCAATGGATCACCGGAGCCGAGGCGCGGCGGGACGGCCACCGCTGGCGCGCGCGCGCCTGCGCCCTGCTCACCGGCATCGGCACGGTGCGCGCCGATGACCCGCGGCTCACGGTGCGCGAAGTCGACACGCCGCGCCAGCCGCTGCGCGTCGTGATCGACAGCCGGCTCGAGACGCCGGCGGGCGCGCGCGTCCTGCAAGGCGGCAATGCGCTTCTGTTCTGCGCCGCCGACCAGCCCGAGCGCCGCGCGGCGCTGCAGGCGCGCGGTGCCGAGATCGTGCTGCTGCCCAATGCCGGCGGCAAGGTCGAGCTGGCGGCGATGCTCGGGGAACTTGCGCGGCGCGGCGTGAACGAGCTGCACGTCGAGGGTGGCTTCAAACTGAACGGCTCGCTGCTGCGCGAGGGGTGCGTCGACGAGTTCCTGCTCTACCTCGCGCCGTCGCTCCTCGGCGATTCGGCGCAGGGCATGGTGAACCTGGCCGAGATGACCTCGCTCGAGCAGCGCCTGCGGCTAAAGATCCGCGCCGTCGACAGAGTCGGCGAGGACTTGCGCATCATCGCGAGGAGCTGATGTTTACCGGCATCGTGCGGGCGGTCGGAACGATCGAGGCGCTGACGCCGCTCGAGAAGGGCGTGCGGCTGACGCTCGCCGCCGGCGGGCTCGACCTGTCGGACGTGGGCCTCGGGGATTCGATCTGCGTTCAGGGCGCCTGTCTCACCGTGGTGGCGCTGGCCGACGCGCGGCTGTCGTTCGACGTCTCGCGCGAGACGCTCGACTGCACCGTCGGCCTGGAGCATGCGGGCAAAGTCAACCTGGAGAAGTCGCTTGCCCTGGGCGACAAGCTCGGCGGACACCTCGTCACCGGCCACGTCGACGCGGTCGGCGAGGTGCTGGCGTTCGAGCCTGCCGGGGAATCGATTCTGCTGCGCGTGCGCACACCGCAGCCGCTCGCGCGCTTCGTCGCGCGCAAGGGCTCGGTGGCCGTGGACGGCGTGAGCCTCACCGTCAACCGGGTGGATGGCGCCGTGTTCGAGGTCAACCTCATCCCGCACACGCTTGCCGTGACGACCCTGTCGCGCCTCGGCGCCGGCGTGAAGGTCAATCTCGAGGTCGACCTGATCGCGCGTTACGTCGAGCGCATGCTCGGAGCGCTTCGGGACGTCTAGCTTGTGCGGCGCCGCTTTCGGAACTCGATCAACTGGCGAAGGCTTGGCAGGGGGCCGGCCGACCGCTGAACACCCAAGGAGGATGACCTATGCGCGTGGCGCTGTTTCTGCACCTGGTTTCGGACGTCGTTTGGATCGGTGGGATGTTCCTCGCCTACATGGCGGTCAGACCCGCGGCGCTCGAGGTGCTGGAGCCGCCCCAGCGGCTCAGGCTCTGGGCGGGAATTTTCCGCCGCTTCTTCCTTTGGGTCTGGGCGGCGGTGCTGCTGCTCCTGGTCTCGGGCCTATGGATGATGACGAAGATGAGCCCGGTTCCGGCTTACGTCCAGGCGATGGCGGGGATCGGCATCGTCATGATGGCCATCTTCCTGCACGTATTCTTCGCGCCCTTCGCGCGGCTCAAGCGCGCGGTCGCGGCCGAGGACTGGAAAGCGGGCGGTGCGGCGCTTAACCAGATCCGCATTCTGGTGGGAGTAAACCTCGTGCTCGGTTTTGCGACCATCGCGGTTGCGGTGCTGAGCTCTCCCGGCTAGAACACGGGCCTCGGGTCGGCCGTCCCTGAAATGCGGCGAACCCTGAACGAGAAGCGTTCGCTTCCCGTGGCGGTTTCGCGTCCTCGCGGTGGTCGAGCAGGGCGGACGGCGGCACAATTGGCGTGCGTCATCGGAACATGCCGGCGTTGCGCCGGATTGAATCAGGATGAGGATCTCGACCATCGTCGGTTTCGCGTTCGGTGCAGTCGTGGCCGCGGTCTGCGCCGAGTCAGCTGCGCAGACGCCGAAGCAGCAAACGCAGGACCAAAGTCAGGTCGCCATCGTGGCGGAAGACTGCCTAAGGGGTTTTGCCGCTCCTATCTTCGATCCGCTGCGAGGCAAGCTCGCGCCCCGGGCGGAGGACGCCGGCGGCGCGAGGCTGGCGCTCAAGAACGAGCCCGCGCAGGGCGAACGCGTTGCGCTCCTGGTGTGGGTGCAGGTGGTGATGACGTGCCGCGAGAACGTGCTCGCGACGGCCAACCACGTCGACTCGCCCGACGCAGTCGCCATTCTGGACGCGGCCTGGGAGCGCGACATCGGCAAGCTGCTGGAGCTGTACCAGGGAATGATCTCCTACGGCGCGTACAGCGCCTGGCAGAATCAGGCCGCCGCCCAGACCGATGCTGCGCTGCGCAGCGTGAAGTCGGACCTGCAGAGCGGAACCGACGAAGGCGCACGCCGCGCGGCAGCGACCGTGGCAGGACAGACGCAGCTGTTTCGCGACGAGCTGGAAAACTACAATGCCATGCTGGCCCGGCAGCGGCAGGCGATGCAGCAGCGAGGTGTCGCGCTTTCCTGCAGCCGGATGGGCGCGTTCACGGCCTGCCGTCCCTAGCTTCGCGGAACCCGTGCCGACCGCCCCGAGCGGTCTTCCTCGCGGCATGAACCCCAGCGCGGCTGCGCGCGCGCAGCGCCTTGCCGGCCTGCCTGCCATTGCCTTTGACCCCGCGCTTCCGGTCAACGCAAGACGGAGCGAGATCCGCGCCGCCATCGAGCGGCACCAGGTGGTCATCGTCTGCGGCGAGACCGGCTCGGGCAAGACCACGCAGCTGCCCAAGATCCTGCTCGAAATGGGGCGCGGCGCCGCGGGCGCCATCGGCCACACGCAGCCGCGCCGCATCGCGGCGCGCGCGGTGGCCGCGCGGCTCGCCGAGGAGCTGCGCGTCGAGCTGGGCGGCGCGGTCGGGTACAAGGTGCGTTTTCACGACAAGGTGCGGCCCGACTCGCTGGTCAAGCTGATGACCGACGGGATCCTGCTCGCGGAAACGCAGGGCGACCCCGCGCTGCGCGACTACGACACGCTCATCATCGACGAGGCGCACGAGCGCAGTCTCAACATCGATTTCCTGCTCGGCTACCTGAAGCGCCTGCTGCCGGCGCGTCCCGAGCTGAAGCTGGTCGTCACCTCGGCGACGATCGACGCGGAGCGCTTCTCGCGGCACTTCGGCGGTGCGCCGGTGATCGAGGTCTCGGGCCGGCTCTACCCGGTCGAGGTGCGCTATCGGCCGGTCGAGGGTGACAAGGAGGACACTACGCGCGAAGAGGAAGAGCAGGCGCTTGCCGCGGCGGTGGACGAGACCTGCGGCGAGGGGGCCGGCGACGTGCTCGTATTCCTCCCGGGCGAGCGCGAGATCCGCGATGCCGCCGAGGTGCTGCGCAAGCACCACGCCGCGGCGCCCGGCGCGCCGCCCGAGATCGTGCCGCTGTACGGCAGGCTGTCGGCAGCCGAGCAGGACCGTGTGTTCAAGCCGGGCGCAGCCCGGCGCATCGTCCTCGCGACCAACGTCGCCGAAACCTCGCTCACGGTGCCGCGCATCCGCTACGTGGTGGACACTGGCCTGGCGCGCGTCAAGCGCTACAGCTATCGCAGCAAGGTCGAGCAGTTGCGCGTCGAGAACATATCGCAGGCCGCGGCCACGCAGCGCGCCGGGCGCTGCGGGCGCGTGGCGAACGGCGTCTGCATTCGCCTGTACTCCGAGGAGGACTACCAGGCGCGTCCGGCATTTAGCGATCCGGAAGTTCTGCGCTCGTCGCTCGCCGCCGTGATCCTGCGCGCCAAGAGCCTGAACCTCGGTCCGGTCGAGGAGTTCCCGTTCCTCGACGCGCCCGGCCCGCGCGCGATCGCGGATGGCTACGCGCTGCTCGCGGAGCTCGGCGCGGTCGACGAGCATAACGATCTCACTGAGGTGGGCCGCGAGCTTGCGCGCCTGCCGCTCGATCCGCGCGTCGCGCGGATGCTGGTCGCCGCGCGCGCCGAAGGCTGCCTCGACCAGGTGCTGGTGATCGCGGCGGCGCTGTCGGTGCAGGACCCGCGCGAGCGGCCGCTCGAGCGCCAGGCCGCGGCCGACGAGCGGCACGCGCGCTTCGCCGACGAGCGCTCGGATTTCCTCGCGTTTCTCAAGCTGTGGACGTTCTTCGACGGCGAACTTGCGCACCAGAAGTCCAACCGCAAGCTGGCGCAGTCCTGCCGCGACCATTTCCTCTCGGTCGCGCGCATGCGCGAGTGGCGCGACATCCACGGCCAGCTGCATGCCAGCGTGGCCGAGCTCGGCTGGCGCAGCTCGAGCGCGGATTCCACGAAGCCGGAAGGCTATCGCGCCATCCACCGCGCGCTGCTCGCGGGCTTGCTCGGCAACGTGGGTATGCGCGACGAGGCGGAGGCCGGCTACAGCGGAGCACGCGGCATCAAGTTCTGGGTGCACCCGGGTTCGGGCACCAGGAAGCCCGGCAAATGGATCGTCGCCGGCGAGCTGGTGGAGACCACCCGCCTGTATGCGCGCAACGTGGCCGCGGTTGAGGCGCAGTGGCTGGAGGAGCTCGGCGCGCACCTGCTCAAGCGCCATCGCGAGCAGCCGCACTGGGAAAAGAGCCGCGCCCAGGTGGTGGCGCTCGAGCGCGGTACGCTCTACGGGCTGCCTCTGTACGTCAACCGGCGCGTGAATTACGGCCCGCTCGATCCGCCGCTTGGGCGCGAAATCTTCCTGCGCTCGGCGCTGGTCGAGGGCGAGCTCGAGACGCGCGCGCCGTTCTTTGCGCACAACCGCACGCTGCTGCGCGACATCGAGAAGCTCGAGCACAAGGCGCGCCGCCCGGACATCCTGGTGGACGAGGAACTGATCTACGCCTTCTACGACGCGCGCGTGCCGCAAGGCATCCACAACGGCGTCGACTTCGACAAGTGGAGAACGGAGGCCGAGCGCAGCGCACCGCGGCTGCTGTTCCTCAAGCGCGAAGACCTGATGCGCCACGAGGCCGCGGGCATCACCACGGCGAATTTCCCGCACGGCTTGCGCTTCGGGCCGAACGAGTTCCAGCTCGAATACCATTTCGAACCCGGCTCGGTGCGCGACGGCGTCACGCTCACCGTGCCGGTGGCGCTGCTCAACCAGGTGCCGGCCGCGCGCTGCGAATGGCTGGTGCCGGGATTGCTGCGCGACAAGGTCCTGGCGCTGGCGAAATCGATGCCGCAGCGGCTGCGCCACAAGCTGGGCGCGCTCGCCGAGTTCGCGCAGGCGTTCGCAGCGGCGGGGCCGCCTTCGGATACGCCGCTCGCTCAGGCGCTGGCACGCCACATCCGCGCCGAGCTCAACCTCGAGGTGCCGGTGGATGCCTTTCGCCCCGACTCCGCGCCGCCGCATCTGCACATGAACTTCCGCGTCGTCGACGAGCACGGGCGCCAGCTCGGCATGGGGCGCAACCTCGCCGAGCTCAAGCGCGCGCTCGCGCCAGAGACCGAGGCGATCCTGCAAAGCGAGGCGCCGGCGCAGCTGGGTCGCGACGCGGGCGAGCGCTACACGACGTGGAGCTTCGGCGACCTGAGTGAGATGATGGAGATCCGGCGCGACGGCCAGACGCTGCTCGGCTATCCCGCGCTGGTCGACGTCGGCGACGGGGTGACCCTGCAGGTGCTCGACTCGCCCGAGCGCGCGCGCGAGCTGCATCGAGCGGGTGTGCTCCGGCTGCTGGCGATCGCGTTCCGCGACCGGTTGCGCGACATCGGGAAGCAGGTGGCGCGCGACCAGCCGCTGAAGCTTAAGTTCGCTCAGATCGGGCGCGACGTGGAGCTTGAGGATGAGGTGGTGAGCGCCGCACTGGAGCGCGCGTTTCTGGCCGATTCCCTGCCCATGACGCAGGCCGAGTTCGCACGGCGCGTCGACGAGGGTCGCAGCCGGCTGAGCCTGATCGGCCAGGAGATCACGCGCACCGCCGCGACGATCCTGGCCGAGCACGCCGAGGTGCAGAAGAAGCTCGCGGCTGCGGCGAAGGCGTTTCCGCAGGCCGTGGAAGACCTGAAGCAGCAGTGCGCCCGGCTGTTGCACCCGCGCTTTCTTTCGCAGACGCCCTGGGAGCGACTGCAGCACCTGCCACGCTACCTAAGGGGGGTCGCGCTGCGGCTCGACAAGCTGCGTGCCGATCCGGCGCGCGACGCGCGGCTCGCCGCCGAACTCGCGCCGCTGCAGGCGGCCTGGCTGCGCGAGTTCGCGGCGCGCGCCAGGGCCGGCGGCATGTCACCCGAGCTCGAGCAGTTCCGCTGGCTGCTCGAGGAGCTGCGCGTGTCGCTGTTTGCCCAGGAGCTGAAGACGCCGGTACCGGTATCGGTCAAGCGCCTGGCCAAGTTGTGGCACAGCATGCGTCGCGGCTAGGATAGCGCCATGAGCCGCATCGCCCGCTCGCTCGCCTTCGCGCTGGGGAACCTCTTCCACCCGCACATGCTTTGGCTGATGCTCTGGCCCGCGCTGATCGCAGTGGGTATCTGGGGAACCGTGGCGCTCGTGTTCTGGGCGCAGCTCGCCCTCTGGCTTGCCGGCTTACTGAGCGGGTGGATCGCCAAGGCGACGTTCTTCGTCACCTGGGACGCGACCGACGTGGCGCTGGTCGCGGCCAAGATCCTGATTCTGCTCACGCTGGTGCCGCTGATCCAGCTCACTGCGCTGCTGATCCTCGGCATGTTCGGGATGCCGGCGATGGTCGACCACGTGGCGGCACGCCGTTTCCCTGCGCTACAGAGGCGCCACGGCGGCAGCTTCGTGGGCAGCGTCTGGAACAGCGTGGTGGCGATCCTCGGCCTGCTGGTGCTCGGCGTGGTCTCGCTGCCGTTCTGGATTTTTCCGCCGTTGTGGCCGCTCATCCCGCTGGCGGTCATGGGCTGGGTCAACCAGCGCGTGCTGCGCTACGATGCGCTCGCGGAGCACGCGGACGCGCGCGAGATGGGGCTGATCTTCGCCCAACGGCGGGGCGCGCTCTACCTGCTCGGGATGGTGCTCGCGCTGACGGCCTACGTCCCTCTGCTCGGATTTTTCGCACCGGTAATGTTCGGTCTGGCGTTCATCCACTACCTGCTCGCCGAGCTGCAGGCGCTTCGCGAAGCGCCCATCGAGGCGAGCGTGATCGAGGACTAGCAGTTCGTTGAAATTCGCCGCGATTCCATGGAATTCGTCGCGTCGTGGGTTGTCGAATGATGGTCGACAAGAATAAAAGGGAGCCGACGATGCGCGGTGCCGATGTGACCCAGGAGGGCATGTTCAGTTATCTCACGCTGGAGGACTACGTTCCGAAGGAACATCCGCTGCGGCCGATCCGCGAGATCGTGAACGCGGCGCTGCGCGAGATGGACGGGACGTTTGCGGCGATGTACGCGGATTCGGGGCGCGATTCGACCCCGCCGGAGCAGCTGCTGCGAGGACTGATCCTGCAATCGCTGTACGGCTTGAGGAGCGAGCGGGTGCTGTGCGAACAGCTGGGCCACAACATGCTGTTTCGCTGGTTCGTCGGCCTGAGCGTAGACAGAACGCCTTGGGAGCACTCGACCTACACGAAGAACCGCGACCGGCTGATCGAGCATGAGGTGGTGCGCGAGCTCTTTGAGCGGGTGCTCGATCAGGCCAAGACGAAGGGGTTGCTGTCCTCGGAGCATTTCTCGGTGGACGGCACGCTGATCCGCGCCTGGGCCTCGCACAAGAGCTTCGTGCCCAAGGACGGAGCGCCCCCGCCGAGTTCCGGGAGCCGCGGCAACCCGGAGGTGGACTTCAAGGGCCAGCGGCGCACCAACGACACGCACCAGAGCACGACCGACCCGGAGGCGAGGTTTGCGACCAAGTCGTCCAAGGCCGGGGCGATTCCGGCTTACATGGGCCACGTGCTCACCGAGAACCGCAACGGCTTGGTGGTCGATGCGCGGCTCACGCAAGCAAGCGGCCGCGCCGAGCGCGAGGCCGCGCTCGATATGCTGGCCGAGCTGCCCGGGCAAGTGCGTAAGACCGTCGGCGCCGACAAGGCCTACGACACCGAAGACTTCGTCCAAGGTTGCCGGGATCTGAACGTCACGCCGCACGTGGCGCAGAACACCTCCGGGCGATCGAGCCGCATCGACAAGCGCACCGCGCGCCATGCCGGCTATCGCCTGAGCCAGTTCGCCCGCAAGCTCATCGAGACCGTGTTCGGCGACGCCAAGCAGCACGGCATCCTGCGCCAGGTGAAGCTGCGCGGTCTGGCCAAGGTCGAGTTGCTGTTCACGCTTGCGGCAACGGTGGTGAATCTGCGTCGGCTGCCGAAGCTTCTGGCGATGCATCCGAGTGGATACACGGGAGAGGTGCGTGCAGCGAGCGCGAAATGAACGCAAACGATCCCAATCCGGGGTCACGGCGAGCAGTCCCCGGGGTCCGATCCCGTCATCTCGACCATTCGGCATCGCTGAACTCATGAAAAACGTTCGAAGTTCAACAAACTGCTAGGAGACGCGCTTGGCGATCGGCGCTCTGATCATCGGCGACGAGATCCTCGTGGGCAAGCGGCAGGACAGGCACTTTGCGTTCCTGGTCGAGGCGCTCGCGCGCCGCGGCTTGCGTCTCGCCTGGTGCGAGTACCTCGGCGACGAGCCGGAGCGGATCACCGGGACGCTCGCGCGCAGCTTCGCTTCAGGCGACGTCGTGTTCAGCTTCGGCGGCATCGGGGCTACGCCAGACGACCATACGCGGCAGTGCGCCGCTGCCGCGCTCGGCGTGCCGCTAGTCCTGCATGCGACGGCCGAAGCGGAAATCCGCGGCCGATTCGGCGGCGAGGCGACGCCGCAACGCCTCAAGATGGGCGAGTTCCCGGCCGGCTGCGAGATCATTCCGAACCCGGTCAACCGCATCCCCGGCTTCGCGGCGCGCGAGCATTACTTCGTGCCGGGCTTTCCGCAGATGGCCTGGCCGATGGTCGAGGCGGTGCTCGATACGAAGTACCGCCACCTTTTCGATCGCGATCGCTGGGCCGAGGCTTCGATCTTCGTATTCGGGGCGGGCGAGAGCCAGCTGGTGCCGGTGATGGAGGCGATCGAGGCGAGCTACCGCAAGCTCAAGGTGTTCAGCCTGCCGTCGATGGGGTTGGATGGATCGCGGCTGCATGTGGAGCTGGGCGTGCGGGGAGACCCGGATGAGGTCGGCGCCGCGATCACGGTGCTCCGCGCCAGCGTGCGCCAGGCGGGGTTTCCGTTCGAGGAAGTCGCACGCTGAGAAACCGGGACTCTTCAGGTACAACGACGGCGCGCCGCCCGCAACAACGCAAAAGCGGCGTGGCTTGCGCCACGCCGCTTTCGTTCCGGTTCGGAACCGGCCGCCCTTGGGCTGCTTACCGTTCTACGCTCGGCGCTTTGCAGCGCCGCGCCCAATCCGAGGCCGATTCAGGCGGCCTTTTTCGACTTGGCCAGCCCTTTCACGGTCTCGGTCGCGGCGCTGACGTTGGCTTCCGCGATCTCGGTCGCCTGCTTCGCCACCTTGTTGAAATTGTCGTAGGCCGAGTTCGCGGCGGCGATCATCTGCTTGACTGCGGCCACGGCGACGTCCGAGCCGGCCGGCGCGTTCTTGGCGACCTTGTCGAGCAGCGAGGCGAAGTTGTCGTTCAATTCGGCCACGCGCTTCTCCGCCAGCTTCGACACCTCGGCATTGGTCTCGGTGGCAAGCTCGTAGGCGTTCTTCGAGTAGGCGATCGCCTTCTCGAGCGCCGGCTGCGCGAAGGAGTTCTGCAGGCTGATGAACTCCTGCACATCCCGCGCGCCGACGAGGGCGCGCGTGTTCGCGAGCGCGTCCTCGAACGCGGTCTTGACGGCGTTCGCGTTGAGGGCTGCGAGCTTCTCCACTGCGGCAAACTGCGCGGCGGCGAGAGACAGCACGGTTTCGACATTGGTTTTCGTGGTTTCTTGAATCTGTTCCGGGGTTACGTACATGGTCTGCTCCTGTCTGTCCTGGGGTCCGAGTATTCTGGCTGCGTGCGCGCTGCGTTGGTTGTGCAGTGCAGCAATTTGGATGTTAGGCCTTTCCTGTGAAAAGTCAATGGGATTGTGCAATGCAGCATCTCAGCGTGGTGTACTGCAAAAGACCCTGAATCCAATAGCAATTCCTCACGGTGTCGTGATCGCTGCCGGGGCAGGCCGGGGGAGAGCCAAGCCGCCGCGACCGTGCCCAGAGACCCGGCTGGATAGGTGGAGGGCTCGTGCCGACGGCACTAAGTTAGCGCTCGCTTCTTGAAATTCCTCGAGCTCCCAAGTCGTAGACCGCGAAGCGCCTGCGGTCGCACGCAGCACATCGGGCGCAGTACCGCCGCTCGATCCCCATGTCGGTCGAAGCGAGCTTCGAGCGGCTCCTAGTGCAGTGGGATCCCCGGCTACGCTTAGAGCACTGGCCGACCCCGAGGGCGCCACGACCCCTGGCACGGCCCCACGACCGGCCGCTCGTTCGCGATCGTTTATCCTGTGCCCCCGCGCGGTCGCACGGCGTGAGCACTGCGCCGGATGAAAGCGAAGCTTTGGCAACCCGGCCGGATGACGGCCCTGAACGTGCAAAAACAACAAGAACCCGTTGTTCCCCGCCGCGCCAGCGGCGACACCCTACCGCCCGCGTTGTGGCTGCAGCTGGCCGGTCTGACGCTGGTGTGGGGCTTCAACTGGCCGTTGATGAAGGTGGTGCTCACCGAGGTGCCGCCATGGAGCTTCCGCAGCCTGTGCTTCCTTGCCGCGTTCGTTGCGCTCGGGGCCGTGGCACGCGCCCGTGGCCAGCCCTTTGCGTTGCCACGGGGCACTTGGCCGCGCGTGGCGCTGGTCGCGCTCTTTACCGTCACGCTCAACAACGTCCTTTTGATGCTCGCCATTCCAACGCTGCCGGCGGGACGCACCGTCATCCTGTACTACACGATGCCGGTATGGAGCGTGCTCCTCGCCGCCTGGCTCCTCGGCGAACGTCTCAGCGCGCGCCGACTGGCGGGCCTTGCCGCGGGTGCCGCCGGCGTCGGCCTGCTGGTGGTGCGTGACCTGAGCCGACTCGACCACGTCTCGTCCGGAATGCTGCTGATGCTGGGGGCCGCGTTTTGCTGGGCGCTCGGCACCGTGCTGCAAAAGCGCCTGCCGGTGGCGCTGCCCGCGACCAGCTACACTGCCTGGGTGATGCTTCTCGGCGGCATCCCGATTTTCCTGATGGTGCCGGCGCTCGAGCTCGATAAGCTGCGGGCGCTGCACGCGGTGTCGTTCTGGCCCGCGTTCGGCGTGCTCTACAACATGTTCGCGGTGTTCGTCTTCGGCTGGTGGTCCTGGATCCGGCTGGTCGAGCGCGCCCCGGCCGGGGTCGCGGCGATCTCCTCGCTGATGGTGCCGGTGGTGGGCGTGTTCGCCGGAATGCTGTTCCTCGGCGAGCGGCCGGCGTGGCAGGACTATGCGGCGCTCGCGCTGGTGAGCCTGGCGATGGCGAGCGTGATGCTGCCCGGGCGCCGCGACCGGACCCCGGCGCCGCCTGCGCCCTGAGCGCGATGCGCGAACAACGCCAGCAGTATTCGGCCGCGCTGCTGTGGCTGCTCGCCGGGCTGACGCTCGCCTGGGGCTTCAACTGGACCGCGATGAAGGTGGCGTTGTCCGAGGTTCCGCCGCTTTTGTTCCGATCGCTGTGCCTCGGCTTCGGCTCGGCGGTGTTGTTCTCGGTACTGCGCGCCGGCGGCCAGCCGCTCGCGGTGCCGAAGGGCCAGTGGGGGCGGCTGGTCCTGCTCGCGATCTTTAACGTCACCGGCTGGAACGTCCTGGTCGCGTTCGGCGTCACCATGATTGCCTCCGGGCGCGCGGCGATCCTGGCCTTCACCATGCCGGCCTGGGCGACTGCGCTCGCGGTGTGGCTGCTCGGAGAGCGCCTGACCGGCCGCAAGCTCACCGGCCTCCTGCTTGGCATGGCCGGGATCGCGCTGCTCCTCGGCCAGGGGGTCTTCGACCTGAAGGCCGCGCCGCTCGGCGCGCTGCTCGTGCTGGGCGGCGCGCTGTCGTGGGCACTGGGCACGGTGCTGCTGAAGCGCTACCCGGTGCAGATGCCCGTTTCCGCGTACACGGCGTGGATCATGCTGCTCGGCAACGTGCCGATCGTCGTCGGCGCGCTGCTGTTCGAGGATCCACGCACGCTCGCCGGTATGACCTTGTGGCCGGCGCTCGCGGTGCTCTATAACGTGCTGGTCGCGTTCGCCTTCGGACAGTGGGCCTGGCTCAAGCTGGCAACCCTGCTACCGGTTTCGGTGAGCTCGCTGAGCACCCTGATGGTCCCGGTGGTGGGCGTGTTCTGCGGCATGCTGTTCCTCGGCGAGCGGCCGGGCTGGGCGGAATTCGCCGCCATGGCGCTGGTGTTCGGCTCGCTGCTGACCGTCGTGCTGCCGCAGCAGCGCGCCTGAGCTGGACGCTCGCCGCCGTTTGAAACCATACTGCGGGCCCACGTAGCCGCACGCCAAACGCGATGACCAGTTTCCGCGGCATCTTCCCCTATCTCGTGTCGCCGATCGACTCGGCCGGCGGCCGCGTGCGCGAGCGCGTGCTGCGCGACCTGGTGGAGCACGTCCTGCGGTGCGGCGTGCACGGGCTGAGTCCGCTCGGGAGCACCGGCGAGTTCGCTTACCTGTCTCTCGAGCAGCGCGAGGAGGTGGTGCGCGTGGTGGTCGATGCCGCCGCCGGACGCGTGCCGGTGTTGGCGGGCGTGGCGGCATTCTCGACCGCGGAGGCGCTGCGTCAGGCCGAAACCTACGCGCGGCTCGGCGTGGACGGCTTGATCCTGATCCTGCAGCAGATGTTCCCGCTGCCGGCGCGCGGCATCGAAGCTTACTTTCGTACGGTGGCGGAGGCGTTTCCGCACCTGTCGATGACCCTGTACACCAACCCGGGGCTGCTGGGCGGCGACATCCCGATGGACGTGCTGGACGCGCTGAGCCACGTGTCCAACATCGAATACGTGAAGGATGCGTCGAGCAATACCGGCCGCATCCTCACGCTGCTCAACCGCATGGGCGAGCGCATCCGCGTGTTCAGTGCATCGGCGCACGTGCCGCTGCTGGTGCTGCGGCTCGGCGGGGTCGGGTGGATGGCCGGTCCGGCATGCGTCATGCCGCGCGAGTGCGTGCGCCTGTTCGACTTGGTGCGCGCGGACCGCTGGGACGAAGCGCTGGCCGAGCAGCGCAGGCAGTGGGCGATCAACGAGGTATTCGCCAAGTACGCGCTTGCTGCCTGCATCAAGACCGCATTGCAGCTGCAGGGCTTCGAGGTCGGCCAGCCGATCGCGCCGCAGCAGCCGCTCGGGCCCGAGGCGGTCGAGGACATCCGCCGCGCGCTCGCGCAGCTCGCCTAGCCGGGCTCGATCGTGCCGTTCGCCCCGGGCACGGCAATGGCGCGCAGCTTCGGCACGCGCGCGAGGCTCCAGTTCTTCAGCGCCCACACGAGCAGCTCGCCTGCCGCAAGGTCGCCGGGCGGCGGGTGGCCCAGGAACGCGAGCGCCCGCGCCAGCTCGAGCGCGGGCTGCGCGAGGTCGAGCGCACGTGCGCTAGTCTGCTTGGAAAGCTTCTCGCCTTGCGCGTTCACTGCCACCGGCACGTGCGCGTAGCGCGGTTGCGGGTAGCCGAGCAGCTCCTGCAGGTAAACCTGGCGCGCGGTCGAGCCCAGCAGATCCGCGCCGCGCAAGACGTCGGTGACCTCCTGCGCGGCGTCGTCCACGACCACCGCCAGCTGGTATGCAAACAGGCCGTCGGCGCGATGCAGCACGAAGTCGCCTACTTCTCGATCGAGGGCTTGCACGACCAAGCCCTGGATGCGGTCGACGAAGCGGACAGTCTCGCCGCCGGTGTGCACACGCGTCGCGCGCGCGACTTTTCCCGGCGGCAGGCCGTCGCGGCAGGTGCCTGGATAGATCGGCGCGCCGTCCCGGGCAAGGGAAGGGCCGCTGCCCAAGTAAGCCAAGGCCGAATCGGCGACCTCCCTGCGCGAGCAGCCGCAGGGGTAAGTCAGTCCGCGGCGCGCAAGCTCGTCGAGGGCCGCGCGGTACAGGATGTCGCGCCGGCTCTGCAAGAGCACCGCCCCGTCCCAATGCAGTCCCAGCGCCTCGAGCTGGCGCAGGATCGTCGCTTCGGCGCCGGCCTGCGAGCGCGCACGGTCCAGATCTTCCATGCGCAGCAACCAGCGCCCGTCGGCAGCGCGCGCATCGAGAAAGCTGGCGAGCGCCGCCACCAGGGAGCCGAAATGCAGCGGCCCGGTGGGCGATGGCGCGAAGCGACCGATGTACATGCGTGTCAGTTGAACTGCGTCAGATCGACTGACGGGTGCCTAAGGTACACTGCGCCAACGATTACTCAAGGAGCCGTTATGGCAACGGTGGAGCTGACGAAGGACAATTTCGAGGCGGTGGTGACCGGAAACGGCACCGTGATCGTGGACTTCTGGGCGCCGTGGTGCGGCCCGTGCAAGGGGTTCGCTCCGGTCTTCGAGCAGGCCTCCGGGGCGCACGCCGACGTCGTGTTCGCCAAGGTGAACACCGACGAGCAGCAGGAGCTCGCGGCCGCGTTCAACATCCGCTCGATTCCGACGCTGATGCTGTTTCGCGAGAAGGTGATCCTGTTCCAGCAGGCCGGCGCGCTGCCGGCGTCGGCGCTCGAGCAGGTGCTCACGCAGGCCAAGGCGCTCGACATGGAGCAGGTGCACAAGGAAATCCGCGAGGGCGGCGAAAAGGACGCCGGCTCGCAAGCTTAGCCCGGTCAGGCGGGCCGCGTGACGCCATGGTCGGCGCGGTCCGGCCGCTTGTTCGAGGTTGTTGAACACAGGATCGACAGATGCTCGAAATCCGACGCGCCGGGGAGCGCGGGCTCGCCGACCACGGCTGGCTGCGCTCGTTCCACAGCTTTTCGTTCGCCGACTACTACGATCCCGCGCACATGGGCTTCGGCGCACTGCGCGTCATCAACGAGGACCGCGTCCAGCCCGGCACCGGGTTCGGCACGCACGGGCACCGCGACATGGAGATTATCAGCTACGTGCTGGAAGGGGCGCTCGCGCACCGCGACTCCATGGGCAATGGCTCGACGATCGTCCCGGGGGACGTGCAGCGCATGAGCGCGGGGCGCGGGGTGATGCACAGCGAGTTCAATCACGACAAGACCGGAGTGACGCATTTCCTGCAGATCTGGATCGAGCCGAACGCGCGCGGTATCGCGCCGTCCTACGAGCAGAAACCCTTCGCCCCCGCCGAGAAGCGCGGCCGGCTGCGGCTGGTTGCTTCGCCCGACGGGCGGGAAGGATCGGTCACCATCCACCAGGACGCGTATTTGTACGCGGCGCTGCTCGACGGCGCGGAGCGGGCGACGCACCGCCTGGACCGCGGCCGGCGCGCCTACGTGCACGTGGCGCGCGGCAAGCTGAGCGTGAACGGTATGCCGCTCGCGGCCGGCGATGCGCTCAAGGCAAGCGCGGTCGACGAAATCGTTCTGCAGCAGGGCGAAGACGCCGAAGTGCTGCTCTTCGACCTGGCCTGACGCAAGTCAGCTCAAACGCCGCAGCCGTTGCGTTTCCGGCGCCTGCGGGCGCATGCTTGAGACCATGAGCGGCACCCGCACCGAGCAGGATTCTTTCGGCCCGATCGAGGTGCCTGCCGAGCGCCTGTGGGGGGCGCAGACCGAACGCAGCCTGCGCCTGTTCCGCATCTCCGGGGAGCGCATGCCGCTCGCCGTGCTGCATGCGCTGGCTCTGGTGAAGCGCAGCGCAGCGCGCGTCAACGCCGAGCTCGGACTGCTCGACGCGGGCAAGGCCGCGGCGATCGGGCGCGCGGCGGACGAGGTGCTGCAGAACCGGCACGACGGCGAGTTTCCGCTGGTCGTCTGGCAGACCGGCTCGGGCACGCAGTCGAACATGAACGTGAACGAGGTGCTGGCGAACCGCGCCTCCGAGCTGCTCGGCGGCGAGCGCGGGCCCCGGCGCCTGGTGCACCCGAACGACGACGTCAATCTCGGGCAATCCTCGAACGACGCGTTTCCGACCGCCATGCACATCGCTGCGGCGCGCGCGCTGCACGGCGCGGTGCTTCCCGCCGCCGCGCGCCTGGCGGATACGCTTGCCGCCAAGCGCGACGCCTTTGCCGGCATCGTCAAGATCGGGCGCACGCACCTGCAGGACGCGACGCCGCTCACCCTTGGTCAGGAGTTCTCGGGCTACGTCGCGCAGCTCGACCAGGCGCAGACCGCGCTGCGGGCCGCGCTTCCCGGCCTGTACCAGCTCGCGATCGGCGGCACCGCGGTCGGCACCGGTCTCAACGCTCATCCCGAGCTCGGCGGACGGGTCGCACGCGAGGTCGCCCGCGAAACCGGACTGCCGTTCGTGGCCGCGTCCAATCGCTTCGCGGCGCTCGCCGGCCACGAAGCGCTGGTGTTCGCGCACGGCGCGCTCAAGACCCTCGCTGCCGCCCTGACCAAGATTGCCAACGACGTGCGCTGGCTCGCCTCCGGCCCGCGCTCCGGCCTGGGCGAGCTGTCGATCCCGGAGAACGAGCCGGGCAGCTCGATCATGCCCGGGAAGGTGAATCCCACGCAGGCCGAGGCGCTCACCATGTTGTGCGCGCAGGTGTTCGGCAACGACGTCGCGGTCAACATCGGCGCCGCCTCGGGGAACTTCGAGCTCAACGTCTACAAGCCGCTCATCATCCACAACTTTCTGCACAGCGCGCGCCTGCTCGCCGACGGGTGCCTGTCGTTCGAGGAGCATTGCGCGCGCGGCATCCAAGCGAACGCGGCACGCATCGAGGAGCTGCTCGAGCGTTCGCTGATGCTCGTGACGGCGCTCGCGCCGCGCATCGGTTACGACCGTGCCGCGGAGATCGCCAAGAAGGCGCACCGCGAGGGCAGCACGCTGCGCGATGCGGCGCTCGGCCTCGGATACGTGAGCGCCGAGCAGTTCGATGCCTGGGTGCGGGCCAAGGACATGATCGGCCCGGGAGCATAAGGCGCCGCCCGCGGCACGGGGCTGCTAAACTTCGGCCCCGATGTCGATCGTCGTCCTCATTTCCGGCCGCGGCAGCAATATGCAGGCGATCATCGAGGCCGGATT
Source organism: uncultured Pseudomonadota bacterium (assembly GCA_963817785.1). GTDB lineage: Bacteria > Pseudomonadota > Gammaproteobacteria > Burkholderiales > SG8-39 > JAKALD01. The sequence continues at coordinate 1,048,898 of CAWFPL010000002.1, forward strand.
GCCGGTCGCGGCGGTCGTCAGCAACAGGCCGGACGCGGGCGGGCTGGCGCTCGCTGCCGAGCGCGGCGTCGCGACGCAGGTGGTCGCGACCGGGGACGTCGCGTCGCGCGAGGCGTTCGAGGTCGCGCTTGCCGCCGAGATCGATCGCCATGCGCCCAGACTGGTGGCGCTCGCCGGGTTCATGCGCGTGCTCTCGGCGGGGTTCGTGGGGCGATATGCCGGGCGCCTGGTCAATATCCACCCTTCGCTGTTGCCGGCCTTTCAGGGGCTGGACACGCACGAACGCGCGCTCGCAGCAGGCGTGAAACTGCACGGCTGCACGGTGCACTTCGTCACCGCCGAGCTGGACCGCGGTCCGATCATCATCCAGGCGGCGCTGCCGGTGCGCCCTCAGGACAGCGCCGACACCCTCGCCGCGCGCGTGCTGGCGCTAGAGCACCTGGTCTATCCGCGCGCGATTCGCTGGTTTCTCGACGGGCGCCTTGTCCTCGAGAACGGCGTGGTGCGCGTTAAGGGAAACTATGCGCAACTGGTTTACTCCGATCGCGATTAGCTTGGCCGCAATCGCCGTAGCCGCGCATGCCGCGCCGCCGCGGCATGCGGAGATCACCTACGAGCTGCTGCGTGACGGGAAGGGCGTGGCGCAGATCGTCGATCGCTTCGAGCACGACGCCAGGACTTACAGTCTCACCGAGACCTGGAAAGGCGACGGCCTGTATGCCCTGCTCGGCAAGGTCGAGCGCACCAGCCGCGGCAGGATCGGCCGCGACGGTCTGCGGCCGCTCGAGTTCGAGGATCGGCGCACCGGGCGCGCGACCGCACGGGCCACCTTCGACTGGAACGCCAAGACGCTGACGCTGCAATACCAGGGTGCGCCCGAGAAGCGTCCGCTGCCGCCGCACGCCCAGGACAAGCTGTCGTTTGCCTTCGCCTTCGCGTTCGACGTCCCTGCCGGCAAACCCGTGACGGTGAACGCCACCGACGGCAAGGGCGTCGCCACCTACGTCTACCAGGCAGCCGGCCGCGAACGCGTCAAGACGCCAGCGGGCGAGTTCGAGGCGCTCAAGCTCGTGAAGCGCAAGGATGGTCCCGGCGACAACGGCACCGATATCTGGCTCGCCGCCGACCGCGGCTATCTTCCGGTCCGCATTCTGGTCACGGAGAAAGACGGCACGCGCGTCGACCAGGTTGCGTCGCGGCTGGCTACGCGGTGAAAGCGGGCGACGCGCCGCAGGCGGCACTCACGCCGCTGCTGCTGCGGCATGCGCAGGCGGTGCTCGCCGAGTTGCTCTCGTTCTCGCGTCCCGCGGACCAGACGCTGTCGCAGTACTTGCGCAACCACCGCCAGCTCGGCCAGCGCGATCGGGCATTCATCGCGGAGACCGCGTTCGCGGTGCTGCGCCGCAGGCGCTCACTCGAGGCAGCAGCCGGATCGAACATCCCGCGCGACCTGGTGATTGCTGCGCTGGTGCGCGTGCAGGGCCTCTCCGGGCGCGCGCTCGAGGGCGCCATCCGCGCCGAGGAGCACGCGCTGGTCGCGCGCTGCAAGGCGGCGCGCGTTGAGACGTTACCGCCGGCGGTCCAGGCCGACCTGCCCGACTGGCTGTGGCAGGAGCTCGCGGCGGAACACGGCGCCGAGGAGGCCATGCGCATCGCGCGTTCCCTGCTCGAGCCGGCGCCGCTCGACCTGCGTGTGAACCTCGTGAAGATCGAGCGCGCTGCCGCCCTGGCTCAGCTCGCCGCGCGGGGCATCGCCGGCGCGCCGACGCCGTATTCGCCGTCCGGCATCCGGTTGCGCGGCAAGCCGGCGATCAACCGCGATCCCCTGTTTCTCGAGGGCGCGATCGAGGTGCAGGACGAGGGCAGCCAGGTGCTCGCCTATCTGCTCGCGCCGCGGCGCGGCGAAATGGTGGCCGATTTCTGCGCCGGCGCGGGCGGCAAGACCCTGGCGCTCGCGATGCTGATGCACGGCAGCGGGCGGCTGTATGCGATGGACGTCTCGGCCAAGCGGCTGGCGGAACTGGCGCCGCGCGCGGCGCGCGCCGCGCTGAGCAACGTGCACCCGATCGTGCTCGCCGGCGAAGCGGACGTGCGCGTCAAGCGCCTCGCCGGCAAGATCGACCGCGTGTTGGTGGATGCGCCGTGCAGCGGCTTCGGCACGCTGCGGCGCAATCCGGACCTGAAGTGGCGCCACGGCCCGGAAGCGGTGGCGGAGCTGGCGCAAAAGCAGCTGCGCATCCTGACGGCGGCGGCAAGGCTGGTGAAGCCGGGCGGGCGCCTGGTGTACGCCACCTGCAGCATCCTGGCGCAGGAGAACGAGCGGGTTGCGGAGCACTTCCTTTCCGCCAGCCCCGGGTTCGCGCCGCTGTCGTGCGCCGCCTTGCTCGCCGCGCAGCGCATCCCGCTCGAGGCGGGCGAGCGGCTGCGCCTGTGGCCGCACCGGCACGGCACGGATGGTTTTTTCGCCGCCGCATTCGAGCGCCGCGCAGGCTAGCTCAGTCGGGCGGACCGTTCTGCCGTGTGTACGGCTCGTGCAGGTGCACGGGCCGCGCCGCGCGCTTGCGCGCGCGCAGGTTGAGCATCTCGACGGAGAGCGAGAAGGCCATCGCGAAGTAGATGTAGCCCTTCGGCACTTCGTGGTCGAATCCCTGGGCGATCAGCGCCACGCCGATTACCACCAGGAAAGCGAGCGCCAGCATCTTGATTGTCGGGTGGTCGGACACGAAGCGGCCGATCGGTCCGGCGAACAGCATCATCAGCGCCACCGATGCGACCACCGCGGCGATCATCACCGCGAGCTCGTTGACCATGCCGACCGCCGTGATGATCGAGTCGAGCGAGAACACCAGGTCGATGAGCATGACCTGCACGATTACCGCGGCGAAGCTCGCGCGCACCGCCGCCGAGCGCGTGCCTTCCTCGCCCTCGAGCAGCTGGTGAATCTCCCCGACGCTTTTCCACAGCAGGAACAGGCCGCCGGCGATCAGCACCAGGTCGCGGCCGGAGATCTGCCAGTCGAGCACGCTGAACAGCGGCGTGGTGAGCCCGACAATCCAGGCAAGCACCAGCAGCAGGGCGATGCGCATCAGCATCGCCATCGCCAGCCCGATGCGGCGCGCGGGCTCGCGCCGCGCCGGCGGCAGCTTGTCCACCAGGATGGCGATGAAGATCACGTTGTCGATGCCGAGCACGAGCTCGAGCGCGGTCAGCGTGGCGAAGGCGATCCACGCCTGCGGATCGGCGAGCAGCTGGAGCATGGCGGAGTCTTATCTGGACGCCTCCCGGTTTGGCAAGTGATGTTTGATTCTGGCGCTTGAGGATCCGGCTGCAGTCTTATATCCGGCCTGTTGGTGCAGACCGAGGTCTGCTGGCCCTGATGGAATTCGCCGGGGAAGGCCTCATCTCCGTGGAGTCCTCAAAGGACTGCCCGCCATTCAGGTTTCTCTTCCCCGCGGTCCGACCTGTCGCGCCATCACTCGCACATCAACCTGCGCAACCTTTTAGCGATCCACTCTCCTTGTTGGTTCGTTGATCTTCTACGCAGCGTTCGCTGCGTAACCCTTCTGGTACGTCCGCTCATGGGCAAGCAACGCCCAGATCGTGCGCGCCATCTTGTTGGCAAGGGCCACCGCCGCCGCGTTGAACGGCCGGCGCGCCAGCAGCTGCTCGAGCCAGGCATCGGGCTCCTTGGCGCGGGTGATGACCGAGCGCGCGCCGTGAATGAGCAAGGTGCGCAGATACACATCGCCGCGCTTGCTGATGCCCTGGAGCTTCACCCGGCCGCCGGTGCCGCTCTGGCGCGGCACCAGCCCCAGGAACGCCGCGAACTCGCGGCCCGACTTGAACGTCCGGGCATCGCCAATCGTCGCCACCGCCGCCGTGGCTGTGAGCAAGCCCACGCCCGGAATGTCCATGAGCCGCTTGGCCGCCTTGTCGTCCTTTTTCCACGCAGTGAGCTTCTTCTCGATCTCGGCAATGTCCTGGTCCAGCGCCTCGATGCGCTGCAATTGCCCGCGCACGGCCTCGAGCACCATCGCCGGCAGCACGCCCTCGAGCTCGGCGAGCTCCCGGGGAACGCGCTCCAAGCCTTTTCGCCGACCCTGCGACAGGGCCGCACCGAACTCGTAGAGCAGCCCGCGCAGCTGGTTGCTCTGCATCGTTCTGATCTTCACCAGCTGCTCGCGCATGCGGTGCAGCATGAGCACGCTTTGCTGCCCTTCGCTCTTCAGCGCCACGAATTTCATCCCGGGGCGTTGCGCCGCCTCCCAGATCGCCTGGGCATCGGCCGCATCGGTCTTGTTCGTCTTCACAAACGGGCGCACGAACTGCGCCGCGATCAGCTTCACTTCATGCCCCAGCCCGGTGAGCTTGCGCCCCCAGTAATGCGCACTGCCGCAGGCTTCCATCGCAATCACCGAGCGCTCCCCGGTTGGCGAAGAACTCCAGCACCTGGCCCCGCTTGAGTTGCCGCCGACCGATCTCGCCCGTTTCCATATCCACCCAGTGCAGCTGAAACAGCCTCTTTGCCAAGTCCAGTCCGAATGTCGTAGTCTTCATCTCGAGCCCTCCTTACCCTCAAGTGGTCGTTGCAGGACCACCACTTTGGCACTCTTAGATGCCGTCGGGTACAGCGAGGGCTCCTTCTACTTACCTTCCCTCAGCCTCCCCCGGGTCAGAGGGAGGCGTCCATACCATCTCCGTGGAACAACTGGACGGAATTGTGGCCGAACTCGCACTCCGGCGAGAAGAGGGCCGCCGAGCCCGTTGCGGTGGCCGGGATTTGCCGCTCGCGGCTGCGCCGGGCATCGGACCCCGGCTCTGGCGCTGCGACAGACGGCTGATTACACTAGCGCGCCCAGATGAGAGAGACCCAGATCGGCCAGCTTCTGCTGGATTCCTGGCGCGACCTGCACAACCCGAGCGTGGGCTGGCAGATCGGCGCGCTGCTCGTGTGCGTGTCCGTGGCATGGGGCCTTGCGCGGTTGGTGCAATGGCGCTCGCCCGAGGGCGCGCCGAGCGCGCTGCGGTTGGACGCCGCAGGTATCCGGCGCATAGTGTTTCCCATGGTTGCGACGGCGCTGCTGCTCGTCGCTCGCTCGTGGCTCGGCTACTGGTACCGGGTCAATCTGCTGAGCGTTGCCATCCCCCTGTTCGGCTCACTCGCGGGCATCCGTTTCGTCGCGTACCTGTTGCGCCTGGCGATTCCGACCGGCAGCTGGCTGCACGCCTCGGAGCGCGCGATCGCTACCGTGGTCTGGAGTGCGGTCGCGCTGCACATCACCGGCCTGCTGCCGGAGATGGTCCGGTTGCTGCAGCACGTGCGCATCTCGTTCGGTTCCCAAAAGCTGTCGCTCTGGCAACTGCTCCAGACCGGGTTCTGGGTGGTCTCGGCGTTGCTGCTGTCGCTGTGGGCCGGCAGCGCGCTCGAGGCGCGGCTGATGCGCGCCCAGCGGATGCATTCGAGCCTGCGCGTGGTGCTCGCCCGGCTCGGCAAGGCGCTGCTGGTGGTCGTGGCGATGCTGATCGTATTGCCGCTGCTCGGCATCGATCTCACGGTGCTGTCGGTGTTCGGTGGCGCGCTCGGAGTGGGCCTGGGCCTGGGGCTGCAGAAAATTGCCTCGAACTATCTGTCGGGCTTCATCATCCTGCTCGACCGCTCGATCCGCATCGGTGACCTGATTACCGCCGACGGTCAGCATGGCGAGGTGAAGCAGATCACTACGCGCTATGCGGTGGTGCGCGCGCTTACCGGCGTCGAGGCGATCATCCCCAACGACATGCTGGTGACCACGACCGTTCTGAACCATTCGTACACCGACAAGAAGGTACGGGTTGCGTTGAAGGTGCAGGTGGCCTACGACACCGATGTCGAACAGACGCTGCAACTGCTGGTCGAAATCGCGGTGCGCCACCAGCGCGTGCTGCGCGATCCGGCACCGGCGGGTCAACTGACCGAATTTGCCGACAGCGGGATCAACCTGGAGCTCGGATTCTGGATCGACGATCCGGAGAACGGCACACTCAACGTGCGCTCGGACATCGCCCGTCAGATCCTGTCCGAGTTCCGCGTGCGCGGGATTGAAATTCCTTTTCCGCAGCGCGAGGTTAGGCTGCTCGCCGGGAACGGCGTGGGGCCATCCACCTAGAATAGTTCTCATATGGCGCATCGGGGCGACGGAGCGCGACGGCGAAGCGCGCTTTCGGGTTGCGCCGAGAGGCGGTTCGCGTAGAATCCCGCGCGTAAGCCCCCATATAAGACCCGTTACACTTTTTCGGACCCAAGACCCGATGGTATTTTCAGGATTGCTCAATCTGCCGTGGTGGGGTTACGTGCTGGCGGCGCTTGGCCTCACGCACGTGACGATCGCCTCGGTCACGATTTTTCTGCATCGTCACCAGGCGCACCGCGCGCTCGACCTGCACCCGGTGGTGTCGCACTTCTTCCGCTTCTGGCTGTGGCTGACCACCGGTATGGTCACCAAGGAGTGGGCCGCGATCCATCGCAAGCACCACGCCAAGTGCGAGACCCCGGACGATCCGCACAGCCCGCAGATGGTGGGCATCAACCGCGTGTTGTGGGGCGGCGTATTCCTGTACCACAAGGAGTCGCACAACCAGGAGACCATGGAGCGCTACGGCCACGGCACGCCGGACGATTGGATGGAGCGCAACGTGTACTCCAGGCACGCGATCCTCGGCCTGACGCTGATGGCGCTGACAAATCTCGCGCTGTTCGGCCTGGTGCCGGGCGTCCTGATCTTCCTCACCCAGATCGTGTGGATTCCGTTCTGGGCCGCGGGAGTGATCAACGGCATCGGACACTACTGGGGCTATCGCAGCTACGACTGCGCCGACGCCAGCACCAATATCGTACCCTGGGGCATTCTCATCGGCGGCGAGGAGCTGCACAACAACCACCACGCGTTTGCTTCTTCGGCGAAGCTGTCCTCCAAATGGTATGAATTCGACATCGGCTGGATGTACATCCGCATCCTGGAAATGCTCGGGCTCGCCTCGGTAAAGAAGGTCGCGCCCAAGCCGAGCTTCGCTGCACCCAAGCCGGCTGCGGATCTCGACACGCTGCATGCCGTGATCGCCAACCGCTACGACGTGCTTTCGCGCTACGCCAAGTCGGTCAAGAGAACTTACCGCGAGGAACTGGATCGGCTCAAGCGCTGGTCGCCGGGCGACGCCGAAGCGCTCAAACCGCTGAAGCGCGCGCTGCTGCGCATGCAAAAGCTCTCGGAGGCGGAGCGGGCCCGGCTCGCGGAGGCGCTGAAGAACTCGAAGGCGCTGGCCACCGTGGTGGCGATGCGCCAGGAGCTGGCCGCGCTCTGGGAGCGTTCGAGCGCTTCCAAGGAGCAGTTGCTGCGCCAGCTGCAGGATTGGTGCCACCGTGCCGACGCGAGCGGCATCGCGTCGTTGCAGGACTTCTCGCGCCGTCTGCGCTGCTACGCGTAAGCGGCTGCGCACGACAAAAAAGCCCGCCTAGGCGGGCTTTTTTGTCGCTGTGGCAGCAAGCCTGCCTACTTCAGCTTCGTTTCCTTGTACAGGACGTGCTTGCGCGCCTTGGGATCGTACTTCTTGAGCTCCAACTTGTCGGGCGTGGTGCGCTTGTTCTTGCTGGTGGTGTAGAAGTGGCCGGTACCGGCGGTCGACTCGAGCTTGATCTTCTCGCGCATGATCGTGCTCCCTCAGGCCTTTTTGGCGCGTAGCTCGACGAGCACCGCGTCAATGCCGACTTTGTCGATCTTGCGCAGCCCGGCGGTGGATACGCGCAACCGTACCCAGCGGTTCTCGCTTTCCACCCAGAACCGGCGATAGTGCAGGTTGGGCTGGAACACGCGCTTGGTCTTGTTGTTCGCGTGCGATACCAGATTGCCCTTCATCGGCTTCTTGCCGGTTACTTCGCAAACTCGGGACATCTCGGACTCCGTGAACTTCTCGGAAAGGCGCGAATTATACGCGGAAAATCAGAGCTCTTTCAACCAGCTTCGGCTTGCCGAGTGCCCTTGCTCGTGCGGTTCCTCGGCGGGGCGCTCAGAGCAATCCGCGCTCGGCGAAAGAGAGCGCCTGCGTATCGGCGATGATGAAGTGGTCGAGCACCTTCACTTCAACGAGCGCAAGGGCTTCCTTCAGCTGGCGCGTGAGCGGCTCGTCGGCCTGGCTGGGTTGCGCCACCCCCGAAGGGTGGTTGTGGGCGTTGTGTGCGCAGCGCCGATTTCACGACCTCGCGCGGGTAGACGCTGGTTGGCGTGAGGGTGCCGCGGAACAGCTCCGCGGCCGCCAGCACGCGGCGCTGCGCGTCGAGGAACAGTGCTACGAAGACCTCATGCTCGCGTGCGCCGAGCGCCAGGCGCAGATAGTCACGCACCGCACCGGGCGAGGTGAGGGCATTGCGCGCGCCGATCTCCTCTCGCAGGCAGCGTTGTGCGAGCTCGAGCACCGCCGCAAGCTGCGCCCGCTTGGCGTCGCCCAGGCCCTTCACCCGCCCGAGCGCGGCGAAATCGCAGGCCAGCAGGCCGGCCAGGCCGCCGCAGCGCCCGATCAGCTCACGCGCCAGCTCGACCGCGCTCTTGCCGCGGGCGCCGGTGCGCAGGCACACGGCCACGAGCTCGGCATCCGAGAGTTGCGTGGCTCCGCCGCTCAGCAGACGCTCGCGCGGGCGCTGCGCGCGCGGCCAATCCGTAATCGCCATAGTAGGAACCTCGTTGCACCGAGGCGCGGCAGCCCCGTGTCCTGCGTGAGCCCGGGAAAAGCAATAGAATCGCGCTTCCCGTTCAACGCTCGGACGGCGGCGCGGATGACGACTCTCGAAGGCAAACGGATCCTGCTCGGGATCACCGGCGGCATCGCGGCCTACAAGGCAGCCGAGCTGGTGCGGCTGCTGGTGAAGGCGCGGGCGGACGTGCGCGTAGTGATGACCGAGGCGGCGTGCCGCTTCGTGACGCCGGTTACCATGCAGGCGCTGTCCGGCCAGCGGGTATGGACCGATCTGTGGGACCCCGGCGTTGCCGACAACATGGGCCATATCGAGCTGTCGCGCGACCGCGACCTGATGGTGGTCGCACCCGGCAGCGCGGACTTCGTGGCGAAGGCCGCGCTCGGCCTGGCCGACGACCTGCTCTCCGCGCTGGCGCTGGCGCGGCGCTGTCCGCTGCTCATCGCTCCGGCGATGAACGTCGAGATGTGGGAGCATCCCGCGACGCAGCGCAATGTGCTGGCGCTGCGCGACGACGGCGTGCTCATCGCCGGGCCGACGGCTGGCGACCAGGCGTGCGGCGAAACCGGCATGGGGCGCATGCTCGAGCCCGATGCGATCGGCGCCGACATCGAGACGTTCTTCCAGCCGAAGCTGCTGGCCGGCAAGCGCGTGCTGGTGACCGCCGGGCCGACCGAGGAGCCGATCGACCCGGTGCGCGTCATCACGAACTCGAGCTCGGGCAAGATGGGATTCGCGGTGGCGCGTGCGGCGCAGGAGGCCGGCGCCGAGGTGACGCTGGTGAGCGGCCCGGTGGCGCTGCAGGCGCCGGCGCGCGTTGCGCGCATCGACGTACGGACCGCGCGGGAGATGTTCGATGCGGTGAAGGCCGCGGCGGCCGCGTGCGACGTGTTCATTGCGGTGGCGGCGGTGGCCGACTACCGCGCGCGAAATCCCGCCGAGCACAAGATCAAGAAAACCGAGGGCAGGCGCCTGACGCTGGAGCTCGAGGAGAATCCGGACATCCTCGCTTACGTCACGGGGCTGCCGAAACCGCCATTCTGCGTCGGCTTCGCCGCCGAGAGCCGGGATCTGGCACGCAACGCGAGGGAGAAACGCGCCAGGAAGAACGTACCGCTGCTGGCCGCGAATCTGGCGCAGGAAGCGCTCGGCGCCGACGACAACGCGCTCACGCTGTTCGACGAGCGCGGCGAGCATCCTCTCGGCTACGGGCCCAAGATCGAGCAGGCGCGCAAGCTCGTTGCGCACATTGCCGCCATGCTCGCGACTGGCAGCCGCGTAGCGCGTCCTGCACCCGCATCGCGCCGCACGAGGCAGCGCAGCTCATGAGAAAACTGGAAGTGAAGATCCTCGACCCGAGGATCCGGCACAACATGCCGCGCTACGCGACCCCGGGCGCGGCTGGCCTGGATCTGCGCGCCTGCGTCGAGGTACCGCTGACGCTCGCGCCGGGCGACAGCGAGCTCGTTCCATCGGGCATCGCGATCCATCTCGGCGACCCGGGCTACGCGGCGGTCGTGCTGCCGCGCTCCGGTCTTGGCGCGAAGCACGGCATCGTGCTCGGCAACCTGGTCGGCCTGATCGATTCCGATTATCAGGGGCAGGTGTTCGTATCAGTCTGGAACCGGGGCAAGAGCGCGTTCACCATCCAGCCGTTGGATCGCATCGCACAGCTGGTGGTGGTGCCGGTGGTCCAGGTCGAGTTTCACGTGGTCGAAGACTTCGCCGCCTCGCGCCGCGGGGCGGGCGGCTTCGGCAGCACCGGCCAGGCATAGAAAGGCGAAGGCCCCGCCGGGCGGGGCCTTCGTGTCACGCGGATCGCCGCGGGTCAGACGACCGCCGCCGGCTCCTCCTCGAACTTGAGGAAGATCTTCTCGGTGTCGTCGACGTCGATGGTCACCTTACCGCCGTGCTGCAGCTTGCCGAACAGCAGCTCGTCGGCGAGCGCGCGGCGGACCGTGTCCTGGATGAGGCGCGCCATCGGGCGCGCACCCATCAGCGGGTCGAAGCCCTTGTTCGACAGGTGCTCGCGCAGCTTGGTCGTGAACACCGGCTCGACCTTCTTCTCCTGCAGCTGCTCTTCGAGCTGCATCAGGAACTTGTCCACGACGCGCAGGATGATGTCGCGGTCCAGCGCGCGGAACGAGATGGTCGCGTCCAGACGGTTCCTGAACTCGGGCGTGAACATGCGCTTGATGGCCTCCATCTCGTCGCCGGTCTGCTTGGTCGAGGTGAAGCCCATCGCGTTCTTCGACAGAGACTCGGCGCCCGCATTGGTGGTCATCACGATCGCCACGTTGCGGAAATCGGCCTTTCTGCCGTTGTTGTCGGTCAGAGTGCCGTGGTCCATCACCTGCAGCAGGATATTGAAGATGTCCGGGTGGGCCTTCTCGATCTCGTCGAGCAGCAGCACCGAGTAGGGCTTCTTGGTGATCTGCTCGGTGAGCAGCCCTCCCTGTTCAAAGCCGACGTAACCCGGAGGCGCGCCGATCAGGCGCGACACCGCGTGCCGCTCCATGTACTCCGACATGTCGAACCGGATCAGCTCGATGCCCATGCAGTAGGCGAGCTGCCGTGCCACCTCGGTCTTGCCGACTCCGGTGGGCCCGGAGAACAGGAAGCTGCCGATCGGCTTCTGCGGGTTGCCGAGACCCGAGCGCGCCATCTTGATCGCGCTGGCGAGCGCCTCGATCGCCTTGTCCTGGCCGAACACGGTGGCCTTCAGGTCGCGCTCCAAGTTGGCGAGCGCACTGCGATCGTCGGTCGAGACGCTGCGCGGCGGGATGCGCGCGATCTTGGCGATGATCTCCTCGATCTCGGCCTTGCCGATGATCTTCTTCTGCTTGCTCTTCGGCGCGATGCGCTGGGCGGCGCCAGCCTCGTCGATCACGTCGATCGCCTTGTCGGGGAGGTGGCGGTCGTTGATGTAGCGCGCCGACAGCTCGGCCGCGGTGGCGAGCGCATTGGCGGTGTACTTGACGCTATGGTGCGCCTCGAAGCGCGTCTTCAGGCCCTTCAGGATCTCAACCGTCTCCTCGACCGAAGGCTCGATGACGTCGATCTTCTGGAAGCGCCGTGACAGCGCGTGATCCTTCTCGAACACGCCACGATACTCGTTGTAAGTGGTCGCGCCAATGCACTTGAGCTGCCCGGTGGATAGCACCGGCTTGAGCAGGTTGGAGGCATCGAGCGTCCCGCCGGAGGCCGCGCCGGCGCCGATGACCGTGTGGATTTCGTCGATGAACAGGATCGCGTTCGGATTGTCGACCAGCTGCTTGAGCACCGCCTTGAGGCGCTGCTCGAAGTCGCCGCGGTACTTGGTGCCTGCGAGCAGCGCGCCCATGTCGAGCGCATACACGGTGGACTTGGACAGCAGGTCCGGCACGCTGCTTTCCACGATCCGGCGCGCCAAGCCCTCGGCGATCGCGGTCTTGCCCACGCCCGCCTCGCCGACGAGCAGGGGATTGTTCTTGCGCCGGCGGCACAGCGTCTGGATCACGCGCTCGAGCTCCTTTTCGCGGCCGATCAGCGGGTCGATCTTGCCGGCGAGCGCGAGCGTGTTCAGGTTCTGCGTGTAGTTGTCGAGCGGGCTGTTCGCGGTCTGCGCCTCGCCTTCCTGCTCGGCCTCCTGCTCGGCCTTGCCCGCGTGCGGCTGCGGCGTCTTGGTGATGCCGTGCGAGATGTAATTGACCACGTCCAGCCGCGTGATTCCCTGCTGCTGCAGGAAGTACACGGCGTGGGAATCCTTTTCGCCGAAGATCGCGACCAGGACGTTGGCGCCGGTCACCTCCTTCTTGCCGGAGGACTGCACATGCAGGATCGCGCGCTGGATCACGCGCTGGAATCCCAGGGTCGGCTGGGTGTCGACCTCGCGCTCGGCGGCGATGCGCGGGGTCTGCTCGGCGATGTGCTGGGTCAGCTGCTTGCGCAGCTCGTCGATGTTGGCGCCGCAGGCGCGCAGCACCTCGGCCGCAGTGGGGTTGTCGAGAAGCGCGAGGAGCAGGTGCTCGACGGTGATGAACTCGTGGCGCTTCTGGCGCGCCTCGACGAACGCCATGTGCAGGCTGACTTCGAGCTCCTGGGCAATCATGCTACGTTTCCTCCATCACGCACTGCAGCGGATGCTGGTGTCTGCGCGAATATGCGGCGACTTGCTGGACCTTGGTGGTGGCGACATCGCGCGGATAGACGCCGCATACTCCGATGCCCTCGCGGTGCACCTTCAGCATGACCTGCGTCGCGCGCTCCCGCGTCATGCCGAAAAACTTCTGCAGGACCAGCACTACGAACTCCATCGGCGTGTAATCGTCATTCAGCAGCATGACCTTGTACATCGGCGGGGGCTTGAGCTTGCCCTTTTGCGCCTCGAGTAGCGTGTCATCCTTGAACTGCGCCATGCTGCCGCCTCACTCGCGCCGTCGAGCTCTATTCGGTCGGACATCCCTCTCCAGTCGCCGGTTCCCAGCTCTCCGTGTGCCGTGGTGGTTGAACGAGCCCTTAGCTGCCTGTGCCCTTCTTATCCTAATCAATGTGCAGGGGGGATGCAATGCAATGCCCCTGTTTTGCAAGGCAGGAAAGCCGCCATGGCCGGTCCGGATGGCGGCTGCGCGACGCGGTCCGACGGCCAAATGTCACGCCTGGGCCGTACCGGGGCGGCTCTTGACGGCCGGGGGCTGGGCGCGTAAAAGGGCGCCTGTGTTTGGATTCAGGCTGTCTGTGTCGCCATCGAGGGCGGCGGGGTCGTGAAGTTCAGGCATAACTCGGGCGCCGCCCGAATGGACCAATCAACAGAAGGGAAGGACGATGGCAACTGGCACAGTGAAGTGGTTTAACGACGCGAAGGGCTATGGTTTCATCACGCCGGACGACGGCAGCGAGGATCTGTTCGCTCATTTTTCCGCAATCAACATGCCGGGCTTCAAGACCCTCAAGGAAGGCCAGAAGGTCTCCTTCGACGTAGTGCAGGGCCCCAAGGGCAAGCAGGCCTCGAACATTCAGAAGGCCTAGGCTCCCCTACCACGCAGAATTGAAAAAGGCCGCCCCATCGGGCGGCCTTTTTGTTTGCCGCTCGCGCGGCAAACACGGCGGCCAGAGAGGAACAGCGGGAACCGAGGTTTTCCCAGTGCCCCGCGTCCTTTGGCGGCTGGCGCGTCCCGCAGGTCACGCCCAGCCCGCCGCGGTGCCGTGAATTACATCCGTTCGATCAGGGCGTGACCGAAGCCGGAGCAGGAAACCTGCTTGGCACCCTGCATCAGGCGCGCGAAGTCGTAGGTCACCACCTTGTCGGCGATAGCGGCCTCGATCGCCTTGACGATGACGTCGGCGGCCTCGGTCCAGCCTATGTGCCGCAGCATCATCTCGGCCGACAGGATCTCCGAGCCGGGGTTGACGTAGTCCTTGCCGGCGTACTTCGGCGCGGTGCCGTGGGTGGCCTCGAACATCGCCACCGAATCCGACATGTTGGCGCCGGGCGCGATGCCGATGCCGCCGACCTGCGCCGCCAAGGCATCGGAGATGTAGTCGCCGTTCAGGTTGAGGGTGGCGATGACGTCGTACTCGGCCGGCCGCAGCAGGATCTGCTGCAGGAAGGCGTCCGTGATGACGTCCTTGACCACGATCTCCCGGCCGGTGTTCGGATTCTTGTAGCTGCACCACGGACCGCCGTCGAGCAGCTTCGCGCCGAACTCGCGTTGCGCCAGCGCGTAGCCCCAGTCGCGGAAGCCTCCCTCGGTGAACTTCTGGATGTTGCCCTTGTGCACCAGCGTCACCGACTTGCAGTCGTTGTCGATGGCGTACTGAAACGCCTTGCGGATCAGGCGTTCGCTACCCTCGATCGACACCGGCTTGATGCCGATTGCGGAGCTTGCCGGGAAGCGAATCTTCTTGACCTTCATCTCGTCGATCAGGAACTTGATGATCTTCTGCGCTTCGGCTGACTTCGCCGGCCACTCGATGCCGGCGTAGATGTCCTCCGCATTCTCGCGGAAGATCACCATGTCGGTCTTCTCCGGCTCCTTCAGCGGCGAGGGCACGCCCTTGAAGTAACGTACCGGGCGCAGGCAGACGTACAGATCGAGCTCCTGGCGCAGCGCCACGTTGATCGAGCGGATGCCGCCGCCGACCGGTGTCGTCAGCGGGCCTTTGATCGAGACCACGTATTCCTTGGCCGCCGCCAGCGTTTCCTCCGGCAGCCAGACGTTTTCGCCGTAGACCTTGCAGGACTTCTCGCCTGCGAACATCTCCATCCAGACGATCTTCTTCCTGCCGCCATAGGCCTTCTTCACTGCGGCGTCGACCACCTTGATCATCACCGGGGTAATGTCGACGCCGGTCCCGTCCCCTTCGATGTAAGGAATCACCGGGTTGTCGGGCACGGCGAGCGAAAAGTCCTTGTTGACCTTAATCTTCTCGCCCTCCGAGGGGACCTTGATGTGCTTATAGACCATGGCAACTCCTGGAGCAGTGACTTGGGGGACTTGGAGATGGACTTACCTAATAGATATATTATATAAGACTAGTGGTGGACCGTGGTGCTCGACGCGGACCGGCACGCCGGGGTGAGCCCCGGGTCTCCGATCGGCTGGAACGACGACACAGCCGTGGAAAATCATACGCTTCGTGTCTGGCGACGACCGAACTAGCGTGGGCCGATCCAGGCTAGCCTGTGCCGTTCCCCAAGATCGGGCGGCCGGCCCCAGCACGGACCCGGACTGTCAACCTACTTGCGTTCGCTGCGTTAAGGCCGTTGGACCGGCTGGCGCCGGACCTTGCTTAATCAACCCTATAAGGAAGCGAAATGAAGCAGTTGCTATCGATTTTCATGGCCGCTATGTTCGCCGCGGTGACGGTACATGCCGTCGCGGCCGAAGGCAATCAAGAACAGAAGCAGGAGATGAAGAAGGCCGCCAAGCCGGCCAAGAAGCACGTCGTCAAGAAGCACGTCGTCAAGAAGCACGTCGTCAAGAAGCACGTCGTCAAGAAGCACGTCGTCAAGAAGCACGTGGCCAAGAAGACGGCGAAAAAGGCGGTGAACAAGGAAGACATGAAGTAAGCGGCTTCCTTCCGCACGAAGGGCAGGGTACCGTTCCCTGCCCTTTTTTTCTGCACGGGAGCGAATCTTGCGACGGATCATCGGCTTTGCCGGCGCGGCGCTGCTGCTCGCCGCGGCGTCCGCCCACGCTCAGCAGCCCACGCTGCCGGAAATGCAGCTGGGCGTCGGCATGTACGTCGTGCAGGCCGAGGTCGCCGACCAGGAGGCCGTGCGCATGGAGGGCCTGATGCGGCGGCGCTCCATGCCGCAGAATCACGGCATGCTGTTCGTGTTCGACCGGCCGGACAAATACTGCATGTGGATGAAGAATACCCTGATCCCTCTGTCCGTGGCCTTTCTGGACGAGGCCGGGACGATCATCAGCATCGCCGACATGCGGCCGCAGACCGAGGACGCGCACTGCTCCGCAGGCACCGCGCGCTATGCCCTGGAGATGAACCGAGGCTGGTTCGCGCAGCGCGGCATCGGCGCGGGCGTGCGGCTGCGCGGTCTGCACGGTCCGCGCCACTGAGGCGCGCGACCGGCGCAAACGAAAAGCCCCGCGCGTGGCGGGGCCTGCCGCTGGCGCGGGGCGAGTCCCCGCTCAGCCGAAGTTTCGGGCGGCGAAATCCCAGTTCGCGAGGCTGGCGAGGTAGGTCTCGACGAATTTCGGCCGCGCGTTGCGATAATCGATGTAGTAGGCGTGCTCCCATACGTCGATCGTGAGCAGCGGCTGGTCCGCGCCGGTAATGGGCGTGCCGGCATTGGACGTATTGACGATCTCGACGCCGCCGTCGCTCTTCTTCACCAGCCAGGTCCAGCCCGAGCCGAAGTTGCCGACCGCGCTCTTGGCGAACGCGTCCTTGAAGGCGTCGAACGACGTCCACTTCTTGTCGATCGCTGCCGCCAGCGCACCCGCGGGTTTGCCGCCGCCGCCGGGCTTCATGCTGTTCCAGAAAAAGGTGTGGTTCCAGACTTGGGCAGCGTTGTTGAAGATGCCGCCGGAGGCCTTCTTGACGATATTCTCGAGCGGCGCGCTCTCGAACTCCGTCCCCTTGATCAGGTTGTTGAGGTTGGTGACGTAGGCCTGATGGTGCTTGCCGTAGTGGAACTCGAAGGTTTCCTTGGAGATGTGCGGCGCCAGCGCATCCATCGCATAGGGCAAGGCGGGAAGCTTGTGTTCCACTGTTGTTCTCCTCGGTCGTATCGGACCCGGAATTTTATGTGATCAGAACCCGCCCTGACAACGTGGGCAAGCGCTCGATCAGTGCATCGAGGCGACGCCGACCGCGGCAAGCACGAGGACGAGAGCCTGAGCGAGCGCGATGCCCGCCTGCAGGCGCTCGCCGAGCGCGTAGAGCGCCGAGGTGACGCGCAGCATGGACGCGATCGTCGTCAGCAGCAGCGCGACTATGCCGAAGTACGTGAGATAGTCGGAGCGCCACCAGTGGTGCAGCCAGCGCCAGCCGGTGGGCGCGTGGATCGCCGCATTGTAATGATCGACTGAAAGCGTCCACAGGTCCGGCAGCTGCTCGAGCGGGACGTAGGGTTCCGTGATGCGGATCGCATAGCCGACGAAGCTGCAGATCAGCAGGATGAATCCGAACTTCGTTCCGGCGTCCAGCCAGCGCGCATAAACATGCTGCACCAGCGTGTTGGCCTCATCGCGCGTGGTCATGCAGCAGTCCTCCTCATTGCCAGATCCCCAGTCCTGCCAGCAGCGCGCGCAGGCCCGCGGCGGCGAGCAGGGCGACCACCACCTGCCGGACGGCGTGCGCCGGCAGCTTGCCGAGCAGGTGCGCGCCGAGGCGTGCGCCGGTCATTACGCCGACAATCGACGGCACCGCGATCAGCGGTACCACCGCGCCTTTGTGCAGGTATACCCAGGCGGCCGAGGAGTTCGCGATCGAGATCAGCAGGCCCGAGGTGGCGACCGAGACCTTGAAGGGTGCGCCCATCAGCAGGTTGAGCGCCGGCACGTTGGCCCAGCCCGCGCCCAGACCGAACAATCCGCCCAGTACGCCGATCAACGCCGAGACCGTAATGCCCGGCACCGTACGGTGGGTGCGCCAATGCACCTGCTGCCCTTGCGACGCATCGAGAAAGCGACCGTGCAGGGCGAGCCTGATTGCGAGGGCGTCGCCCGCCGGAACATGCGGATGCAACGATCCCTTGGCGCGCCACATCAGCACGGCGATGGCGATGATCGTCGCGCCGAGCGCTCCTTGCAGCAGCCGGGTAGGCAGCGCGAAGCTGAGCAGCGCGCCGCCGATCGATGCGAGCGAGGCCACCAGCGCGAGCGGCATGGCAAGGCGCAGGCTGGCCATCCCCGAGCGCAGCAGGCTCGGCCCCGCCGACATCGCGCCCGAGAGCGCCAGCAGCAGGCCGGTGGCGCGCACGAAATCGAGATGAAACGGAAACAGGCCGCCGACGATCGGCACGAACAGCACCCCGCCGCCGACCCCGGCGATCACCGCCACGATGCCGAGCACGAAAGTCACCACGAACAGCATGAGCGGCCACGACCACCACGGCATGGCACTGCCGTCGGCCCCCAGCGCCGGTCCCGCGGCGGCCAGCATCAGGATCGCGCCCGCGGCGAGAAGCCGGGCACGGCGCGCAGGGCGGGAAAGATCCAAGACGGGCAACCTGACGGCGGATGACAGCCTGCATTCTCGCAGGGCGCGGCTTGGCGCGCATCAAAACCCTCTTATGGGGCGATGCGCGGCCCGCGGTGCAGCGCGCGAATCTGTCGTATAAGTCTCATTCCTAAAATCAGACTGCGCTCGCGCCGCCTGCCCGCATGCCCAAGCTCGCCGCCAACGTCTCGATGCTGTTCCCGCAGCTCGACTTCCTCGACCGCTTCGCGGCCGCGGCGCGCGCGGGATTTCGCTACGTGGAATACCAGTTCCCCTACGAGTGGAGCGCGCAGGCGGTTGCCGAGCGCGCGCATGCGGCCGGCCTCGAGGTGGTCCTGCACAACCTGCCCGCGGGCGATCGCGCCAGGGGCGAGCGCGGCATCGCCTGCCTGCCCGACCGTGTGGCCGAGTTCCGCGAAGGCGTGGAGCGCGCGATCGAATATGCGCGCGCAGCGCGCTGTCCGCGGCTCAACTGCCTGGCCGGTCTGACCGTGCCGGGGGTGCCCCGGGCGCGGTACTTCAACACGCTGGTCGAGAACCTGCGCTACGCGGCGTCGCGGCTCAAGGCGGCGGGGCTCGCGCTCATGGTGGAGGCGTGCAACACGCGCAGCATGCCGGGGTTCTTCCTCGGCACCTCGCGCCAGGTGCTCGAAGCGCTCGACGCCGCAGGCGCGGACAACGCCTTCCTGCAGTACGACATCTTCCACATGCAAATCATGGAAGGCGACCTGGCGCGCAGCATCGAGCGGCTGCTGCCGCGCATCGGCCACATGCAGCTCGCCGACGTCCCCGAGCGTCACGAGCCGGGCAGCGGCGAGATCAACTTCGCGTACCTGCTCGCGCACATCGATCGCATCGGCTACGGCGGCTGGATCGGCTGCGAGTACAATCCTCCGGGAGATACCGTCCAGGGGCTGGCCTGGGCGAAGCCCTATCTCTGAGATCCCTGCCTCCGAGCCTGCTCGCGCCATGGGCGCCGCCGACCAACCCATCGAGCCACGCATCGACCCGCAGCGCCAGCGCGAGGTCGCGCGCGCTCTGCGTGCGTTCCTGCCCGAGCGCTCGGTGCTGTTCGAGCCCGAGGACACGCGGCCCTACGAGTGCGACGGGCTGTCGATGTTCCGCCGGCTGCCGATGGTGGTCGCGTTGCCCGAGACCGAGGAGCAGGTGCAACAGGTGCTCAAGACCTGCCGCGCGATGCAGGTTCCGGTGGTGGTGCGCGGCGCAGGCACCGGGCTGTCCGGCGGCGCCATGCCGGCCGGCGACGGCGTGCTGCTGTCGATGGCCAAGTTCATGCGCGTGAAGCGCATCGATCCGCTCGCGCGCGTGGCGGTGGTGCAGCCCGGGGTGCGCAATCTCGCGATCTCGGACGTGGTGGCGCCCTTCGGCCTGTATTACGCGCCCGATCCCTCGAGCCAGATCGCGTGCACGATCGGCGGCAACGTCGGCGAGAACTCGGGCGGCGTGCACTGCCTGAAGTACGGCCTCACCGTGCACAACGTGCTCGCGGTGCGCGGCTTCACCATCGAGGGCGAGCCGGTGCAGTTCGGCTCGCTCGCGCCGGATTCACCCGGCCTCGATCTGCTCGCCCTAGTGATCGGTTCCGAAGGCATGCTGGCGGTGATCACCGAGGTCGCGGTCAAGCTGCTGCCCAAGCCGGAGACCGCACAGGTAGTCCTGGCCGCGTTCGACGACGTCGGCAAGGCGGGCGACGCGGTGGCGGCGATCATCGCTGCCGGTATCGTTCCCGCGGGGCTGGAGATGATGGACCGCAAGGCGATCGAGGCGGTCGAGCCGTTCGTCAACGCCGGCTATCCGATGGTCGAGGCGATCCTGCTCGCCGAGTCCGACGGCACGGCCGAGGAAGTCGCCGACGAGATCGCGCGCGTGACGGAGATCGCGCGCGGCTGCGGCGCGAGCGAGGTGCGCGTGTCCGCCAGCGAGGCCGAGCGGCTCCGGTTCTGGTCCGGGCGCAAGGCGGCTTTCCCGGCGGTCGGCCGCGTCACTCCCGATTATTACTGCATGGACGGCACCGTGCCGAAGAAGCGCCTGGCAGAGGTGCTGCGCGGCATTCAGGGGATGGAGAAGAAGTACGCGCTGCGATGTGCCAACGTGTTCCACGCCGGCGATGGCAATCTGCATCCGCTCATCATGTACGACGCCAACGACGCGGACCAGCTGGCGCGCAGCGAGCGCTTCGGGGCGGAGATTCTCGAGCTGTGCGTCGCGGTCGGCGGCACCATCACCGGTGAGCACGGGGTCGGCATCGAGAAGATCGACCAGATGTGCGTGCAGTTCCGGCCCGAGGAGCTGGAGATGTTCCATGCCGTGAAGCGGGCCTTCGATCCGCATGGGCTGCTCAACCCGGGCAAGGTGGTGCCGACGCTTTCGCGCTGCGCGGAGTTCGGCCGCATGCACGTGCACGGCGGCAAGCTGGCGCGCCCCGAGCTGCCGCGCTTCTAGTCCCTGATGCAGGCGGTCCTCCAGAGTATGGCCGAGCAGGTGCGCGCGGCCGCCGAGCAGCGCCGGGCGCTGCGCCTGCGCGGCGGCGGCAGCAAGGATTTCTACGGCGGCGCGCCGCGCGGCGAGGTGCTCGACACGCGCGCCTGCGCGGGGATCGTCGACTACGAGCCGACCGAGATGGTGGTCACGGCGCGCTGCGGCACGCCGCTGGCGGAGCTGGAAGCCGTGCTGGCCGAGCGCGGGCAGATGCTCGGCTTCGAGCCGCCGCATTTCGCGGCTGCGGGAACCAGCGCGGCAACGCTCGGCGGTTGCGTCGCCGCCGGCCTGTCGGGCCCGCGGCGCGCGAGCGCCGGCGCGGTGCGCGATTTCGTGCTCGGCGCCCGGCTGCTCGACGGGCGCGGCCGCATCCTGTCGTTCGGCGGCCAGGTGATGAAGAACGTCGCCGGCTACGACGTGTCGCGGCTGCTCGCCGGCTCGCTCGGGACGCTCGGCGTGATCCTCGAGGCGTCGCTCAAGGTGCTGCCCAGGCCGCCCGCCGAGACGACGCTGCGCTTCGAGCTGCCGCAGGATCGGGCGATCGAGACGCTCAATCGCTGGGCGGGCAAGCCGCTGCCGATCTCGGCCAGCGCGTGGCGCGATGGCGAGCTGATGCTGCGGCTCTCCGGCGCCCCGAGCGCGCTGCGCGCGGCGCTCGACAAGCTGGGCGGCGAGCGCGTCGACGACGCGCGAGGCGAGCGCCACTGGGTCGCGCTGCGCGAGCACACCGATGCGTTTTTCGCAGACGACGCCCCGCTGTGGCGCCTGTCGGTGCCGTCGCACGCGGCGCCGATCGGGCTGCCGGGCGAGCAGCTCGTCGAATGGGGCGGCGGGCTGCGCTGGCTGATCAGCCGCGCCGACGCGGCGACGGTGCGCGCCGCTGCCGAGCGCGCCGGCGGCCACGCGACGCTGTTCCGCGCGAGCGACAAGTCCGCCGGCGTGTTTGCGCCGCTCGCGCCCGTGCTGCTGCGGCTGCACCGCGAGCTCAAGCAGGCGTTCGACCCGTCGGGCATCTTCAATCCCGGCCGCATGTACCCGGAATTCTAGGGCCGGGTTCGACTCATGCAGACCAGCCTGGCCGATTCGATTCGCGACACGCCCGCGGGGCGCGAGGCCGACGCGATCCTGCGCCGCTGCGTGCATTGCGGCTTCTGCAGCGCCACCTGCCCGACCTATCAGCTGCTGGGCGACGAGCTGGACGCGCCGCGCGGGCGCATCTATCTCATCAAGCAGGCGCTCGAGGGCGGCGCGGTCACCGACAAGACGCGCCTGCACCTGGACCGCTGCCTCACCTGCCGCGCCTGCGAGACCACCTGCCCGTCCGGCGTGCAGTACGGGCGGCTCGCGGACATCGGCAGGCAGTTCGTCGAGCAGCGCACCAAGCGCCACCTGCCGGACCGGGCGCTGCGCGCCGCGCTGGCGCTGGTTCTGCCGCGGCGCGCGTTGTTCGGCGCGCTGCTCGCGCTCGGCCGTCTGGTGCGCCCGCTGCTGCCGCCCGGGCTGAAGGAGAAAGTGCCCGCGCGCGCGGCCGCGGCCGGCGCCTGGCCCGCGCCGCGCCACCCGCGCCGCATGCTGGCGCTGGCCGGCTGCGTGCAGCCGTCGCTCGCGCCGTCGATCAATGCCGCGGCCGCGCGCGTGCTCGATCGCATCGGCATCTCGCTCCTCGAGGCGCCGGCGGCCGGATGTTGCGGCGCGCTGCGCTTTCACCTGAACCAGCAGGAGGCCGGCCGCGACGACATGCGTGCCTTGATCGACGCCTGGTGGCCGCTGGTGGCGCGCGGCGAGATCGAGGCGATCGTCATGACCGCGAGCGGCTGCGGCGTGATGGTCAGGGAGTACGCGCACCACCTCGCCGACGACCCGGCGTACCGCGACAAGGCCGCGCGCGTCGCCGCGCTCACCAGGGACCTCGCCGAGGTGGTGGCCGCCGAGGCGCCAGCGCTCGAGCGCGCGCTCGGCGCCGGCGTCGCGCGCGGCACGGTCGCGTTTCACGCGCCGTGCACCTTGCAGCACGGGCAGCAGATCCGCGGCGTGGTCGAGGGGCTGCTCGCGGGCGCCGGCTTCGAGCTCACGCCGGTCGCCGAGTCGCACCTGTGCTGCGGCTCGGCCGGCACCTATTCCGTCCTGCAGCCCGCGCTGTCGCGCCAGCTGCGCGAGCGCAAGCTGGCAGCCCTGCAAAGCGGGCTTCCGCAGTCCATCGCCACGGCCAACATCGGCTGCCTGGTCCACCTCCAGGCGGGCACCGAGACGCCGGTACGCCACTGGATCGGGCTGCTCGACCAGGCACTGGGGCTGCGCTAGGATGGTGCCGCGCGAACGCACCCGTCCTGCCGCGCGCACAGCGCCATGAATGCCCCAGCGACCTCGAAGCAGCTCAGGTCTTCCGACCCCCGGGTCAAGGTGGTACGCGCGGCCTGCCCGCACGATTGCCCGGACACCTGCGCGATGCTGGTCACCGTGAAGGACGGGATCGCAGTCAAGGTCCGGGGCGATCCGAGGATGCCGTTCACCGACGGCACCCTGTGCACCAAGGTCGCGCACTATCTGGAGCGCACTTACGCGCCCGACCGGGTGCTGCATCCGCTGCGCCGCGTGGGCCCCAAGGGTGCCGGCGAGTTTCGCCGCATCTCGTGGGACGAGGCGCTCGACGAGATCGCCGCGCGCCTCGAGGCGCTGGCCGCCTCGCCCGAGGGCGCGGAGACGATCCTGCCGTGCAGCTATGCCGGCACCATGGGCATGGTGCAGTACAGCTCGATGGACCGGCGCTTCTTCCACCGCCTCGGCGCGTCGCGGCTCGAGCGTACGCTATGCTCGAGCGCGGGCAAGGTCGGCATCAAGGCGACGCTCGGCGGCTCGGTCGGCATGGATCCCGAGCGCTTCGCCGAGGCGAAGCTGATCCTGCTGTGGGGCGCTAACCCGATCGTGTCCAACCTGCACCTGTGGTCGCGCGTACAGGAAGCCAAGCGCCGCGGCGCCAAGGTGATCGCGATCGACCCCTATCGCAGCCTGTCGGCGCAAAAGTGCGGCCAGCACATTGCGCTCATGCCGGGCACCGACGGCGCGCTTGCGCTGGGCATGATGCACGTGCTCGTCGCCGAGGGCCTGATCGACCGTGACTACGTCGAGCGCTACACGATCGGCTTCGAGCAGCTCGCCGAGCGCGTGCGGCGCTATACCCCGGAATGGGCGGCCAGGACCTGCGGTCTGCGCGTCGAGGAAGTGGTCGCGCTGGCGCGCGAGTACGGCCGCGTCAAGCCCGCGGCGATTCGCCTCAACTACGGCATGCAGCGTCACGCCGGCGGCGGCATCGCGGCGCGCACCATCGCCTGCCTGCCGGCGCTGGTGGGCGCGTGGCGCCAGCCCGCGGGCGGCATCGTGCTCACCACCTCCGACTTCTACGGCTTCGACCACGCTGCGCTCGAGCGGCCCGACCTCCTCGGCGCTCGCCGGCCACGCACCATCAACCATGCGGCGCTGGGCGACGCGCTGACCAGCGCGCAGCCGCCCGTGCGCGCGACGATCGTCTACAACAACAATCCGGTAGCGGTGTGCCCGGACTCGAGCAAGGTGATCGCGGGCTTCGCGCGCGACGATCTGTTCTGCGTGGTGATGGACTCGTTCCTCACCGACACCGCGGACTACGCCGACATCGTTCTGCCGGCGACGACGCAGCTCGAGCACTACGACATGCACAAGTCCTACGGCCACCTGTACGCGCTCGCCAACAATCCCGCCATCGCTCCGCTGGGCGAGTCGCTGCCCAACTCCGAGGTGTTCCGCCGCCTGGCGGCGCGCATGGGATTCGACGAGCCGTGCTTTGGCGACAGCGACGAGCAGATCTGCGCGCAGGCGCTGCGCTCCGCGAGCCCGCGCATGCGGGGCATGGACTGGGGCGCGCTCAAGGGAAGCGGCTGGCAGCGGCTGCAGGTGCCGGAGCGCTTCGCGCCGTTCGCCGAGGGCGGCTTCCCCACCGCGTCCGGCAGGTGCGAGTTCCACAGCGCGTGGCTGGAGAAGCAGGGCGTCGACCCGCTGCCGTTCTTCAACCCGCCGGCCGAGTCGCCGCTGAGCGACGCGGCGCTGGCGCGCAGGTACCCGCTCGCGATGATCTCGCCCCCGGCGCGTCACTTCCTGAACTCGACCTTCGCCAATCTGAAGCGCTTCCGCGACTTCGAGCGGGAGCCGCGACTCGAGCTGCACTCGTCGGACGCGGCGCCGCGCGGCATCGCCGAAGGAGACCGGGTGCGAGTGTTCAACGACCGCGGCAGCCTGCTGCTGCGCGCGCGCGTGAACGACAAGCCGCGCCCCGGCGTGGTGGTGGTGCCTTCGGTGTGGTGGAAGAAATACGCGGCCGACCGCGGCAACGCGAACAATCTCACCGCGCAACGCGTCACCGACCTCGGCGGCGGGGCGACGTTTTACGACTGCCTGGTCGAGGTCGAGCGCGCCGGTTGAGCGCCGGAGCGGCGGGGGCGGACACGGGAACGGCAAGCACGTGAGCGCGACCACGCACGTGTTCCTCAGCGAGCAGCTGGGCGGCTACGGATTCCCGCAGGGCCATCCCCTGTCGGTCGACCGGCAGGGCGCGTTCTGGCGCGCGGCGTGCGCGCTCGGCCTGGACGCGCAGGTGGTGGTCGCCGGCTCGGCCGCGGCGCGGCGCGACGTGATCGAACGTTTCCACCAGCCCGAGTACGTCGATCGCGTGATCGCCGCTTCGCGCACGGGCGAGGGCTACCTCGATTACGGCGACACGCCGGCCTTCGCCGGCTGCTTCGAGGTGGCGGCGCACCTCGTCGGCGCGGCCCTGGAGGGCGCCCGCCGCGTGATGCAGGGCGAGGCGCGCCGCACGTTCCAGCCGATCGGCGGCCTGCACCATGCGCGCCGCGGCGCGGCCGCCGGCTTTTGCGTGTTCAACGACCTGGGCGTGCTGGTCGAGACGCTGCGGCGCGATTACGGCGTGCGGCGCGTCGCCTACGTCGACATCGACGTGCATCACGGCGACGGCGTGTTCTACGAGTTCGAGGACGATCCCGAGCTGATCGTCGCCGACATCCACGAAGACCCGAATTTTCTCTATCCGGGAACCGGCTTCGCCTACGAAGGAGGGCGGGGCGAGGCGCTGGGCACGAAACTCAACCTCCCGCTGCGCCCCGGCGCCGGCGACGCGGAGTTCTTCCGCGCCTGGGCGGAGGCGGAAGCCTTCGTCGAGCGCTTCGCACCGGAATTCGTCGTCCTGCAGTGCGGCGCGGATGCGCTCGAGGGCGATCCGCTCGCCGACCTGCGCCTGACGCCGGCGGCGCACGCCCACGCGGCGCGGCGTCTGGTGGCGCTCGCGGAGCGGCACGCGCAGGGCCGGCTGATGGCATTCGGCGGCGGCGGCTACAGCCTGGAAAACCTGAGCACGGCATGGTGCGCAGTGCTCCAGGCCCTGGTGCGGGACGAGGGGTGACGCGAAGTGGATCGGATGAGCGCATGAGCAGCGCGGCGGCGGCCGCGGCGCCCGCGGAGGAGGACGGCGAGCGGCTGCACGCGGCGCGCGTTGCGGTGCTGTTCGACGTCGCCAAGCCGGCGCACTTCGCGACTCTCGCCAACGCGGCCATCCTGGTGGCTGCGCTGTGGGGGCCGCTCACCGCCCGCGTCCTGCTCAGCTGGTTCGCGACGGTGGTCGCGGTGACGTTGGGGCGCATGGCCCTGCAACGCGGCTTCCCGCGCGGCGCGGCCGGTGCGGCCGACCCGCACAGCTGGGAAATGCGTTTCGCGCTCGGCGCGCTCGCCGCCGGCGCTCTCTGGTCGTTCGCGGTCGTGGTGCTGTTTCCCCCGGGCGCGCCGCTGCTGCAAATGGCGGTCATCTTCGTGCTCGGCGGCATGCTGATCGGGGCGGCCGGCGTGTATGCGCCGAGCCCCGCGGCATTCTTCAGCTTCTGCACCCTGCCTTTCCTGGCCGCCGCGACGCAACTGCTGCTGCAGCCGGGGAGCACCTACAAGCTGCTCGCGCTGATGGTGCTGGTTTTCGGCGTCGTGCTGGTCTCGGTGTACCGCGGCATCTACCGCAGCATCGTCGACACGCTGCGCATGCAGCTCGAGAACCAGGACCTGCTGGCACGCGTGGCGCGCAGCGAGTCCCGATTGCGCGACGCCATCGAGAGCTTTCCCGAGGCGCTCGCCGTGTGGGACGACAACGAGCGGCTGGCGCTGTGCAACGAGGCCTACGCGCGCGCCTACGGCGCCGGGCGCAGCGCCGAGGACCTGGTCGGCACGCCCTACGGCACGATCGCCGAGAACGCGTACCGGGTCGAGGCGGGCGCAGCGGAGCGGCAGGTGCCGCGCGAGGCGTGGCTCGCCGAGCACGCGCGCCTGCACCGCGACCTCCGCGGGGTGGTGCGCGAGTTCCAGCTGCGCGACGGCCGCTGGATGCGCGGCAAGACGGTGCGGGCGCGCCTGGGCGGAGCCGTCGGCGTGCTCACGGACGTGTCCGACCTCAAGCGCGCGCAGCAGGACTACGAGGCCGTGCTCGCCGAGGAGAGCCTGGTGCTCGACGTGCTGCCGGTGGGCGTCGCCTTCGTCCGCGACCGCGTCATCGAGCGCTGCAATCGGCGCCTCGAGCAGATGCTCGGCTACGAGCCCGGCGAACTGGCCGGAAGATCGACGCGCATGCTGTACCACTCGGAGGCCGCGTGGCGGGCCGTGGGGCGGGACGTGTACGCGCATCTGGGTGAAGGCGGAATCGTCGAACGCGATGCGCGCCTGGTCAGGAAGGACGGCTCGCGATTGTGGTGCCGTGCGCTCGGACGGGTCATTCGCCCCGATGCGCCGCAGGAAGCCGCAATCTTCGCGTTCGCCGACGCCGACGCGCGCGTCGCCGCCGAGCGCGCCTTGCGTGCCAGCGAGGCGATGTACCGCAACCTGGTCGAGACCTCGAACGACCTGGTGTGGTCGGTGGACGCGGCCGGCAACTGGACCTACCTCAACCCGGCAAGCGTGCGGCGCATTTACGGCTGCGAGGCGAGCGAATTGCTCGGCGCGCCGTTCGCGGACATGCTGGCGCCCGAGGTCCGCGAGCGCGACCATGCCGTCTTCCGTCGCCTGCTGGACGGCGAGGCGGTGTTCAACCACGAGACGCGCCACCTGCGGCGTGACGGCACCAGGGTCGACCTGTCGTTCAACGCCATTCCGCTGCGCGACGCGCAGGGCGCCATCGTCGGCACCACCGGCACCGCGCGCGACATCAGCGAGGAGAAGGCCGCAGCCGCGACGCTGCACGAGAGCGTGGAGAAGCTGCGCCTTGCGGTCGACGTGGCCGACCTGTACTACTGGGAGTGGGACGCCGCCCGCGACCGCATCCACTGGGGCCGCAATCCGGATACGCTGCTCGGCGTACAGGACGGCGACAGCCGCAAGTGGCAGGAGTACCGCGAGCTGATTCATCCCGAGGACCGCGAACGCTATCTCGCCGCCGGCGAGAGCGCGGTGCGGCGCGGCGAGCTGCTCGAGATCGAATACCGGGCGATCGGGCGCGAGGGCGGCGTGAAGTGGATTTCGGCGCGCGGCAAGCCGCTGTACAACGCCGCCGGCAACGTGTACCGCGTGATCGGCGTATCGCAGGACGTCACCGAGCGCAAGCGGCGCGAGGAGGAGGTGCGCTTTCTCGCCTACCACGACACCCTCACCGGGCTGCCCAACCGCCGCCTGCTCGACGACCGCCTCAGGCAGGCGGTGCACCTGGCGCAGCGGCGCGACACCAAGGTCGCGGTCATGGTGGTCGACCTCGACCGCTTCAAGGAGGTGAACGACGCGCTCGGGCACCGCGCCGGCGACGCGGTGCTGCGCGAAGTCGCCAACCGCCTCGCCGGCTGCGTGCGCAAGGCCGATACGCTGGCGCGCCACGGCGGCGACGAGTTCGTGGTCGTGATCCCCGACTTGCAGCTCGAGGCCGACTGCGAGGTGGTTGCGGCCAAGATCCTCGAGGCGCTGCAGGCCGAGTTCCGTAGCAATGGCCGCGGCTTCAGCGTCGGCGCGAGCATCGGCATCTCGGTCTACCCGACGGATGCGGGCGACGGCGAGGCGCTGCTGCGCAACGCGGACGTCGCGATGTACCGCGCCAAGCAGCTCGGCCGCAACCACTATCTGTTCTACGGGCGCTGACGCCGTCGCGGCCGTCGCGTCGCGCCGCGCTCTGCGGTACAGTCGGCGACCATGGCGCTGTTTCAGGACCACCTGCCGGACCGTCCGGGCAGCCGCGACTGGGCGCAGTTTGCGCGCCTGGCGCGCTTTCTGGCGCCCTACAAGCTGCGCCTTGCGGGAGCTCTCATCGCTTTGCTGGTGGCGGCCGGCTGCGTACTCGCGCTCGGCCAGGGCCTGCGCTACGTGATCGACGCCGGGTTCGGCTCGGCGAGCGGCGCGATCCTCAACCAGGCGCTCGCCGCGGTGCTGGTGCTCGCGGTGGTTCTCGCCTGCGCGACCTACGCGCGCTTCTACCTGATGATGACCACCGGCGAGCGTGTGGTCGCCGACATCCGGCGGGCGGTGTTCGACCACGTGCTGCGCCTCGCGCCGAGCTACTTCGAAAGTACGCGCACCGGCGAGGTGATCTCGCGGCTCACCAACGACAGCGCGGTGCTGCAGGCGGTGATCGGCTACGGCTTCTCGATGGCGCTGCGCAACGCCCTGCTGCTCGCCGGCGCGCTCGCGCTGCTCGCCTGGACGAACTTCAAGCTCACGCTGATCGTGCTCGCGCTCGGGCCGCTGGTGGTGGTGCCGGTGGTGCTGCTCGGGCGCCGGCTGCGGCGCGAGTCGCGCCTCAATCAGGACCGCATCGCCGACGTGACCGTGTCGATCGACGAGGCGCTGCACGAGGTGCGCACCGTGCAAGCCTACGTGCACGAGGAGCACACGCGGCGCGAGTTCGCCGAGCGGGTCGAGGCGGCCTACGCGGCGGGCGTGGCGCGCATCGGCGTCAAGGCGGGCCTGATCGCGCTGGTGATGCTCGTGATCTACGGCGGGGTCGGCCTGATCCTGTGGATCGGAGGCCGCGACGTCCTCGGCGGCCGGCTCAGCGCGGGCGACCTGTCCGCGTTCGTCTTCTACTGCGCAGTGGCCGCCGGGGCAGTGGCGGCGGTCTCCGAGGTGATGGGCGACCTGCAGCGCGCCGCCGGCGCCACCGAGCGGCTCATCGAGCTGCTCGCCACCGAGCCGACGATCGTCGCGCCGACGGCGGCGCTGCTGCCGGCGCGCGCGTTGCGCTCGATCGAGTTCGACGCCGTGGGCTTCGCCTATCCGGCGCGGCCCGGGCTGCGCGCTCTGGAGCGCTTCACGCTGCGCATCGCGGCCGGCGAGCGCGTGGCGCTGGTCGGGCCTTCGGGCGCCGGCAAGTCCACGGTGCTCGCGCTGCTGCTGCGCTTCTACGATCCGCAGACCGGCGCGATCCGCGTCGACGGGGTCGATTTGCGCGCCATGGACCCGCTGGCGCTGCGGCGCCTGGTCGCGGTGGTGCCGCAGGAGCCGGTGGTGTTCGCCGCGAGCGTGCTGGAGAACGTGCGCTACGGACGCCCCGAGGCGAGCCGGGCGGAGGTCGAGCGCGCCTGCGAGCAGGCGTTTGCGCTGGAGTTCATCGAGCGCCTGCCGCAGCGCTTTGATACGCCGCTCGGCGAGCGCGGCGTGACCCTGTCGGGCGGGCAGCGCCAGCGCGTCTCGATCGCGCGCGCGCTGCTCGCCGACCGCCCGATCCTGCTGCTCGACGAGGCCACCAGCTCGCTCGACGCGGCGAGCGAGCGCATGGTGCAGCAGGCGCTCGAGGCGCTGGAGCGCGGCCGCACCACGCTGGTGATCGCGCACCGCCTGGCGACCGTGCAGCACGCGGACCGCATCGTGGTGCTGGACCAGGGGCGAGTCGTGGCCGAAGGCAACCATGCCGAGCTGATGCGCCAGGGCGGCCTGTACGCGAACCTCGCCGCGCTGCAGTTCCTGCACGGCGACGGCGCGCCGCCCGCGGCACGCGCCGCCTGAGCGTGCTGCGCGCCATCTTCTTCGCGCTGGCGCTGCTGCCGGCCGCCGCGCACGCCGAGCACGTGTTGCGCATCGGCTCCAAGCGTTTCACCGAGTCGTACGTCCTCGGCCAGATCCTGGCTCAGAGCGCGCGCGCCGCCGGGGTGACGGTCCGCTACGAGCCGGGACTGGGGAACACGGGGATCCTGTACCAGGCGCTGCGGTCGGGCGCGATCGACGTCTATCCCGAGTACACGGGCACGATCGCGCGCGAGATTCTGAAGAGCGACGCGCGCCTGGACCTCGCCGCGCTCAACCGGGGGCTCGCGGCGCTGGGCCTGCAAGCCGGCGATCCGCTCGGCTTCGACGACACTTACGCGCTCGGCATGCGCCGCAGCGAGGCCGCGCGCCTCGGCATCCGCAGCATCTCGGACCTTGCGGCGCACCCCGGTCTGCGCTTCGGGTTCTCGCACGAATTCCTCGGGCGCAGCGACGGCTGGCCGGGGCTGAAGCGGGCCTACGCCCTGCCGCAGCCCACGCCGCGCGGGCTCGACCACGGGCTGGCGTACGACGCCCTGCGCTCGGGCGAGGTGGACGTGATCGACCTGTACTCGACCGACGCCAAGATCGCGCGCGACCACATCGCGGTGCTCGCAGACGACCGGCATTTCTTTCCGGCCTACCAGGCGGTGCTGCTGTATCGCGCCGACGCGCCGCGCCGCTTTCCGGCCGCCTTCGCCGCCTTCGCCAGGCTGAGCGGCACGATCGACGCGCCGCGCATGGTGGCTCTCAATGCGCGTGCCGAGCTCGACCACGTGCCCTTCGCCGCCGTGGCCGCCGAGTTTCTAGGACACGCCACCGCGACCCCACGCCGCGGGCTGTGGTCGGCCCTGTTCGCGCCCGACTTCGGGCGCCTGCTCGCCGAGCACCTAGGCCTGGTGTTCGGCTCGCTCGCCGCCGCGGTGCTCGCCGGCGTGCCGCTGGGCATTCTCGCAGGCAAGGTTGCGCGGCTGGCGCAGCCGGTGCTGGCCGTGACCGGGTTGGTGCAGACGATTCCATCGCTTGCGCTGCTCGCGTTCCTGATCTCGCTCACCGGAACGATCGGCCTGTGGCCGGCGCTGATCGCGCTGTTCCTGTATGCCCTGCTGCCGATCGTGCGCAATACCCACGCCGGGCTCGCGCAGGTGCCGGCCGGCCTGGTGCAGGCGGCGCGCGCCCTCGGCCTGCGCCCGGCAACGATCCTGGCGCGCATCGAGCTGCCGCTCGCGGCGCCCACCATTCTCGCCGGCGTGAAGACCTCGGCGGTGATCAACGTCGGCACCGCGACCATTGCCGCGTTCATCGGTGCCGGCGGCTTCGGCGAGCGCATCGTGCAGGGGCTCGCGCTCAACGACAACACGATGCTGCTGGCGGGAGCGCTGCCCGCGGCCGCGCTGGCGCTCGCGGTGCACGTGCTGTTCGAGCTCATCGAGCGCGCGGTCGCGCGCCGGCACTGAGCCGCGGGCTGCGGTAGAATCGCGCCTCAGCATGATGTTGCCGCCGGCGCTTCCGCCGGCGCGCTCCCAGGGAGACCCTCGCTATGAGAATCGGCGTGCCGGCCGAGATCCTCGCGGGCGAAACGCGCGTCGCCGCGACCCCCGAGACCGTGAAGAAGCTCGCCGCGAAGAGCGAGGTCCGCGTGCAGGCGGGCGCAGGCGCGGCCGCCAGCTACCCGGACCGGGATTACGAGGCCGCGGGTGCGAAGCTGGTCGCGGGCGCGGCCGAGGCCTACGACGCGGACATCGTGCTGAAGGTGCGCGCGCCCCTCGAGGCCGAGCGCGCGTTGCTCAAGTCGGGCGCCACGCTCGTCGGCCTGCTCAATCCCTTCGACGCGGCGGGGCTCGATGCGCTCGCAAGGAGCGGCGTCACCGGCTTCGCGATGGAGCGACTGCCGCGCATCTCGCGTGCCCAGTCGATGGACGTGCTCTCGTCGCAGGCCAACATTGCCGGTTACAAGGCGGTGGTGCTCGCCGCCGCCGAGTTCGGCAAGTTCTTTCCCATGCTGATGACGGCGGCGGGAACGGTCAAGGCCGCCCGCGTCATGGTCCTCGGCGCCGGCGTGGCGGGGCTGCAGGCGATCGCCACCGCGAAGCGCCTGGGCGCCGTGATCGAGGCCTCCGACGTGCGCCCCGCGGTGAAGGAGCAGATCGAGTCGCTCGGCGCCAAGTTCATCGACGTGCCCTACCTCACCGACGAGGAGCGCGAGATCGCGCAGGGCACCGGCGGCTACGCGCGGCCGATGCCCGCCGACTGGATGCGCCGCCAGGCCGAGCTGGTGCATCAGCGCGCGCTGCAATCGGACGTGATCGTGACCACCGCGCTGATCCCGGGGCGGCGGGCGCCGGTGCTCATCAAGGAAGACACCGTGAAGCAGATGCGGCCCGGGTCGGTGATCGTCGACCTCGCGGCCGAGCAGGGCGGCAATTGCCCGCTCACCGAGCTCGACCGCACCGTGGTCAAGCACGGCGTGAAGCTGATCGGCATCGCCAATCTTCCGGCGACCGTGCCGACCGACGCCTCCGCGCTGTACGCGCGCAACCTGTACAACTTCCTCACCCTGATGCTCGACGCCAAGAGCGGCGAGTTCAAGATCGACCGCGAGGACGAGATCATCGCCGGCACCATGGTGTGCGCCGGCGGCGAGCCGACCAAGAGATAGCGACGACCGACGCGCGGGCGTTCAGCCGCCCCCGCATCCCCAGAGAGGCCGAAATGTCCGGAACCGTAGACCCCACCGTCATCAACCTCGTGGTGTTCGTGCTCGCGGTATTCGTGGGCTACCACGTCATCTGGAACGTGACCCCGGCGCTGCACACGCCGCTGATGAGCGTGACCAACGCGATCTCCTCGGTGATCATCGTCGGCGCGATCCTCGCCGCGGCGCCGACCAGCGTCGATTTCGGCTCGGTGCTCGGCGTGGTCGCGGTGGGGCTCGCGTCGGTGAACGTGGCGGGCGGCTTCCTGGTCACGCAGCGCATGCTGCAGATGTTCAAGAAGAAGCAGTCCAAGGCGAAGACGGGCGAGTGACGGGGACGCCATGACCGCGAATCAGATCACGCTCTGGTACCTCGTCGCCTCGGTGTGCTTCATCCTGGCGCTCAAGGGGCTTTCTTCGCCGACCACCGCGCGGCGCGGCAACCTGTTCGGCATGGCCGGCATGACCATCGCGGTGCTGACTACCCTCGCCGTGGTGGTGCGCGGGCGCATCGACCTGATCCTGATCGCCATGCTGATCGGCGGCACGGTCGGCGCGATCGTGGCGCGGCGCGTGCAGATGACGCAGATGCCCGAGCTGGTGGCGGCCATGCATTCGATGGTCGGCATGGCGGCCGTGCTGATCGCGTTTGCCGCGGTCAACAACCCGGCGGCGTTCGGCGTGCCGGTCCCCCTGCCGCACGGCAACAAGCTGGAGCTGTTCATCGGCACCTTCATCGGCGCGATCACCTTCTCCGGCTCGGTGATCGCGTTCGGCAAGCTCGCCGGGCTGGGCAAGCGCTTCCGGCTGTTCTCCTCGGCGCCGGTGGTGTTCCGGGGGCAGCACCTGCTCAACCTGCTGCTCGCGCTGGTGATGATCGGCTTCGGCCTGGCGTTCTACTTCTCGCCTGAGCAGGCCTGGATGCCGTTCGTGGTCATGGCCGCGATCGCTTTCGTGCTCGGGGTGCTGATCATCATCCCGATCGGCGGCGCCGACATGCCGGTGGTGATCTCGATGCTGAACAGCTATTCGGGCTGGGCGGCGGCCGGCATCGGCTTTTCGCTCGACAACTCGATGCTGATCATCGCCGGATCGCTGGTCGGTTCCTCGGGCGCGATCCTGTCCTACATCATGTGCAAGGCGATGAACCGCTCGTTCATCAGCGTCATCCTGGGCGGCTTCGGCGCCGCCGAGGGCGCCGTGGCGGCAGGCACCGGCGACAAGACCGTGCGCTCGGGCTCCGCCGAGGACGCCGCGTTCCTGATGGCGAACGCGGAGTCGGTGATCATCGTGCCTGGCTACGGCCTGGCCGTGGCGCGCGCCCAGCACGCGGTCAAGGAGCTGGCGCAGAAGCTCTCCGAAAAGGGGGTGAGCGTGCGCTACGCGATTCACCCGGTCGCCGGCCGCATGCCCGGGCACATGAACGTGCTGCTGGCCGAGGCCGAGGTGCCGTACGACCAGGTGTTCGAGATGGACGACATCAACAACGGGTTCGGCGACACCGACGTGGTGCTGGTGCTCGGGGCGAACGACGTGGTCAATCCCCTGGCGCACGAGAAGGGCAGCCCGATCTACGGCATGCCGATCCTCGAGGTCGCCAAGGCGCGCACGGTGCTGGTGAACAAGCGCAGCATGGCGGCGGGCTACGCCGGGCTCGACAATCCGCTCTTCTACATGGACAAGACCATGATGGTGTTCGGCGACGCGAAGAAGGTCGTCGAGGAAATGGTCAAGGCGCTGGAATAGATGGGCACCCGCGAGACGATTCTCGCCGGTATCCGCCGCCGGCAGGGGCGCGGCGGCGACCGGCCGGCGCAGGCCGAGCTGCAGGAGCTCGAGAGCTACCTGAGCGAGCACCCGCGGGGACCCGCGCCGCGGATCGATGGCGACCTGGTGTCGCGCTTTCGCGCGCGCGCCGAGGGGAGCGCCAGCACGACCGAGCGCGTCGCGAGCGAGCGCGAAGTGCCCGCCGCGGTGTCCCGCTACCTGGCCGCGCACGGCTTGCCGAATGCCGGCTGCGTCTGGCCGCAGCTCGCGCATCTCGATTGGGCGGGCGCCGGCCTCGGGCTCGAAGCGCGGGCGGCGAGCGGCGCCGACGCGGTGGGGGTCAGCGGCGCGTTCTGCGCGTTGGCCGAGACCGGCACGCTGGTCGTGGTGTCCGCGCCCGATACGCCCTCCGCGGTCAGCCTGCTTCCCGAGACGCACGTGGCGGTGGTGCCGGTCGCGCGCTTGGTGCCGCACATGGAGGATGCCTGGGACCTGCTGCGCGCCGAGCTCGGGCAGATGCCGCGCGCGGTGAATTTCATCTCCGGGCCGTCGCGCACCGGGGACATCGAGCAGACGATCATTCTCGGCGCGCACGGGCCGTACCGCGTGCACGTCGTGCTGATCGGCTGATTCCTGGAACTCCGCGGTCAGCCGCGGGGTCTGATTCGTGCGGCGCGTTCTGCGCCGCGGGCTTCCGGTGAGGCAGGGAGGAGTTGCGAGTGGCCTCGAGACTATTGCATCAGGCGTCCGCGCAGCTGCGCTCGTTGCGCGGCTTTCTCGCGCGGCGGCTGCCGCCGGGCACGCTCAAGATCGGCATGTCGGCGCGGCTGTACCACCCGGCGCCCGACGCGAAGGGGCTGCGCTCGAAGACGATGCAATATCTGGAGCAGTCGGCTGCGCACTGGGTCATGTCGCGCGACGTGCTGGTGCTGATGGTGCCGACCGTGGACCAGGACGGCCTGCTCCATCGCAGCAACATCCGCGTGGCGGACTACGCGCGCCATCTCGACGGGCTGGTGCTGCAGGGCGGCGCGGACGTCAATCCGCACGGCTACGGCGAAGAGCCGCTCGACAAGGAGTGGGAAGGCGACCGCCTGCGCGACGTCTACGAGATGGAGCTGCTGCACGAGTTCATCGAGGCGCGCAAGCCGGTGCTCGGCATCTGCCGCGGCCTGCAGATTATCAACGTCGCGTTCGGCGGCACGCTGGTCCAGGATATCGCCAGCCAGCTCCCGCAGGCGCAGGCGCACGTCACCGAGCACTACGACCAGCACGCGCACGAGGTACGCTTCGAGCCCGGCAGCGGCCTGGCGCGGCTGTACCCCGGCGTGGAGCGCGCGCAGGTCACCTCGATTCACCACCAGGCGATCAAGACCCTCGGGCGCAATCTCGCCGTCGAGGCCTGGTCCGAGCCCGACGGCCTGATCGAAGCGGTGCGCGGCACCGGCCCGAGCCACGTGTTCGCCGTGCAGTGGCATCCGGAATTCCATCTCCCGGGCGCGCGTGGCCTTCTCGACTGCACGCCGATCCTGGACAAGTTCCTGGCCGCCGCGCGTGGTGCCGCTTAGCGCGCCGGGGGAACCGACGTGGACCTGAGCTTCCTGCCGACGCTGCCGATCGCGCTCTCGCAACCGGTGCTCTTCGGCGCCCTGCTCGCGGCGGGCCTGCTCGGCGGCGAGATCCTGCGGCGCTACGTGGGCTTGCCGCGCATCATCGGCTATGCGCTCGCGGGGGTGGCACTCGGCCCGCACGTCACCGGGCTGCTCGACGCCGACGCGCTCGGCAAGGCGCGGGTGCTGATCGACTTGTCGCTCGGCCTGATCGTGTTCGAGCTCGGCTTCCGGCTCGACTTCGCCTGGCTCAAGCGCAACCGCTGGCTGTTCGTGACCGCGGTCGCGGAGAGCGCGTTCTGCTTTCTGGCGATCCTCGGTGCGCTGACCTATTTCGGCTACCCGGTGCTGCTCGCCGCCTGCGCGGCGTCGATCGGCACGGCCACCTCGCCCGCGGTCGTGCTGCTGGTGGCGCACGAGTTGCGCGCGGAAGGGCAGATCACGGAGCGCATGTTGCTGTTCACCGCCGTGAACAGCGCGTTCGCCTACGTCTCTCTGACGCTGCTCATGCCGTTTCTGCACCTGCAGCACTCGCTCGACTGGGTCGCCGCCGCCCTGTATCCGGTCTACATTCTCGCCGGATCGTCGCTGGCCGGGTTCGCCGTCTGCATGCTGATGCTGACGCTGGCCGGCTGGCTGGGCAAACGCGAGGACCGGCAGTTCGTCCTGCTGGTGGCGCTGGTGGTGCTGACCGTCGGCGGCGCGCGCGCGCTCAACCTTTCGGTCGGGGTGGCCTTGCTCGCGCTCGGCATGCTGGCGCGCAACCTCGACCGCAAACACGTGCTGCTGCCGCTGCGCTTCGGCTACGGCGGGCAGCTGTTCTTCGTGATCCTGTTCGTGCTTACCGGGGCGGGCCTGCAGTTCGGCGCGCTCGCCTCCGCGGCCCTGGTGGTGCTGGCGTTCGTGGTGGCGCGCTTCCTGGGCAAGGCGCTCGCCATCCTGCTGTTCGGCCATCTTTCGGGAATCCGGCCCGGCGGCGCGGGGCTGCTGTCGATCGCCTTGCTGCCGATGGCCGGGCTGGCGGTCGTGATGGTGAACGATACCGTAGCGCTCGACCCGGCTTTCGGCGCGAAGATTGCCCCAGTGGTGCTGGCCGCCGTGGCGCTGCTCGAGCTGCTCGGCCCGCTGGCGACGCAGTTCGCATTGCGGCGCGCGGGCGAAGCGCATCCCGAGGCGCCGGGCGTCTAGCGACGCCCGATCACGGTGAGCCCAATGAGCGAGATGCAGTTCACCCCATCGCCCGAGCTCAGCATCGGCGTCGAGCTCGAGTTGCAGCTCATGCGCGCACACGACCTGGATCTGGGACGTGACGCGGAAGACCTGCTGGCGCGGCTCGCCAAGCGCAAGCTCCCCGGGGCGGTGAAGCCCGAGATCACCGAAAGCATGATCGAACTGAACTCCTCGGTGCACACGCGCTACGGCGCGCTGCGCGAGGAGCTGGCTGTGGTGCGCGATGCGGTGGTCAAGGAGGCGGGCGTGCTCAATCTGCGCATCTCGGGCGGCGGGGCGCATCCGTTCCACAACTGGGCCGACCGCCGGGTGTTCCCGACCGAGAGATTCCGCTTCGTGCTGGAGCGCTACGGCTACCTCGCCAAGCAGTTCACGGTATTCGGACAGCACATCCACGTGGGCTGCCCGAGCGGCGACGACGCGGTCTACCTGGCGCACATGCTGACGCGCTACGTGCCGCATTTCATCGCGCTGTCGGCGGCCTCGCCCTTCTACCAGGGGGAGGACACGTCGTTCCAGTCCTCGCGGCTCAACGCGGTGAACGCGTTTCCGCTGGCGGGCCACATGCCCTTCGTGCGCAATTGGGCTGAGTTCCTGGAGTATTTCGAGAAGCTGCGCGGCTTCGGCATCGTCGCCAGCATGAAGGACTTCTACTGGGACGTGCGGCCCAAGCCGGAGTACGGCACGGTGGAAATCCGCGTGTGCGATACCCCGCTCGCCGTGGCGCGCGCGGCGTTGCTGGCGGCCTACGCGCAGTCGCTCGCCGCGTACTGCCTTCGCGAGCGCCCGCATGCCCCATCGGGCGCCATCT
This sequence comes from uncultured Pseudomonadota bacterium, assembly GCA_963817785.1. Classification (GTDB taxonomy): domain Bacteria; phylum Pseudomonadota; class Gammaproteobacteria; order Burkholderiales; family SG8-39; genus JAKALD01. Next base: position 1,087,918 of record CAWFPL010000002.1, read on the forward strand.
ACATGGTCAACGGGTTCAACCGCTTCGAGGCGTGCCGCTTCGGGCTGCGCGGCGAGCTGGTGGACCCGTTCGAGGATCGCAAGAAGAGGATCGGCGAGGACATTCTGGACACGATCGCGGCCGTCATGCCGCACGCGGCGCGACTGGAAAGCGCCGAAGCGCTCGGTCGGCTGGCGGCGGACGTGCGGCGCGAGTACTCCGACGCGGATTGGCTGCGCGAGCGCTACGCCGCGAGCGGCTCGCTGCAGGACGTGGTGCGCGAATCGAGCGATCTCTGGGCTGCCCGCGACTGAGGGAAGGCCGGCGGATTCGCGCACCGCGCGCGGGCGGCCGCCCCGTATAATTCCGGCGGCAAAAAATGGGAGGAGAACGTGTCGCCGGCCATGCAGGCACCCGCCGTCTTCGGCATACCGCTGGATTTCATCCTGTTCGGGGCAACGCTGCTGTGCGTGGCGCTGTTTCATCACCACACGCTCAAGGTCGCGCTGGCCGGTCTCGCGATCATCACGCTGTACAAGCTGGGCTTCGCCGGATTCCACGAGGGCCCTGGCCTGGCCGGCCTCGCTGCCCACATGCGCAACGAGTGGGTGGTGCTGACCAACCTGCTGCTGCTGCTGCTCGGCTTCGCGCTGCTGTCGAATCATTTCGAGGAAAGCCGGGTTCCGGCCGTGCTGCCGCGCTTTCTGCCGGACGACTGGAAAGGGGCGTTCGCGCTGCTGGTGATCGTGTTCGTGCTGTCGTCGTTCCTCGACAACATCGCCGCCGCGATCATCGGCGGCACGATGGCCGCGGCGGTGTTCCGCGGCCGCGTGCACATCGGCTATCTGGCCGCGATCGTCGCGGCCTCCAATGCCGGCGGCTCGGGAAGCGTGGTGGGAGACACCACCACCACCATGATGTGGATCGACGGCGTGAGCCCGCTCTGGGTGCTGCACGCCTACGCCGCGGCGGGCGTGGCGCTGGTGGTATGCGGCATCCCCGCGGCGCGCCAGCAGCAGCGCTATTCGCCGATCGCGAAGGACGCGGCCGCCGATGCGCGCGTCGACTGGGCGCGGGTGGCGATCGTGGCCGCGATCCTGCTTGCCGCGATCGCGGCGAACGTCCTGGTGAACGTGGTGTTCCCCGAGGCCTCGGACAGCTTTCCGTTCATCGGCGCCGCGGTCTGGGTGGCGTTGCTCGTGTGCGTGCCGTTGCGCCGTCCGGAGTGGAAGCTGCTGCCCGACGCGTTCAAGGGCAGCGTATTCCTGCTCTCGCTTGTCACCTGCGCCTCAATGATGCCGGTCGAAAAGCTCCCTCCGGCGTCATGGCACGTCGCGCTCGGCCTCGGATTCGTTTCGGCGGTGTTCGACAACATCCCGCTCACGGCACTGGCGCTCACCCAGGGCGGCTACGACTGGGGGATGCTGGCCTACGCGGTGGGCTTCGGCGGCTCGATGATCTGGTTCGGCTCGAGCGCGGGAGTGGCGCTGTCCAATCTCTTTCCGGAGGGGAAATCGGTCGTCGCCTGGCTGCGCGGCGGCTGGCACGTCACGCTCGCCTACGTAGTCGGTTTCGCCGTGCTGATGGTCACGCTCGGCTGGCAGCCACATCCGCCTTACAAGGTGAAGCCCGCGGCCGCGGCGATGTCCGCGGGGGCGCGCGCCGCGGGCTAGCCGGCGGCTGGGTTGGCGCGCAGCGCGCTCAGCTCGGCGCGCAGCGTCTGCAGCTCGGTGCCGTCGCTGAACGCGAGCACCCAGTGAGTCAGCCGGCCGTCGGCACAGTACAGCGGCCCGATCGCGAGCTCCACGACCACCGGCGTGCCGTCCTTTCTGCGCGCCGTCGTGTGCACGCGCGCCGGGGCATCACCGGACACGCGGCTCGCGGGGTCCTGCGAGAACGGTAGCAGCGCATCGAGCGGCTTGCCGTGCGCCTCGCCGGAGCAATAGCCGAAAAGCGCTTCGAATGCCGGGTTCACGTAGGTCAGCGGGTGAGCAGGCGAGAGCGCATCGGCGAGGGCGAGCGGAAGCCCGCAGGCCGACAGCGCGGCGCGGCTCAGGGCGCTGTCGCTGAGCAGGCGAAAAAGCGCCGGCTCAGCTCGGCCGGCGCGCGCGGCCGCCGCACCCGCAGGGCCCGCTACCGGCCGCAGGGCCGGTCCGCGCAGCGCTCTGTCAGAGATTGTCATGACTGCACTTGTGCCATGGGTCACCCGCGGCCGGCAAGGGGCCATGGCGGCAGGAAGCCCGGAATTTTCATGCAAATGTGACAAAGCCCACATTCGCCGCGCGAACCGTGCGGGCCGCGCTGTCTAGCTGGACCCTCAGGCGACCGCGCGCGGGTGCGCGCGCACGGCGACGATCGCTTTCGCCTGGCTGAAGTCGTCGGTGTAGCCCGCGGCGTACAGGCAGCAGGCGAGAAGGTTCAGGATCGGTTGCGGCACCGCGAGCTGCCCGGCAAGCGCCAGCCCGATCCAGCGCGCCGTGGGCTTCGCGTCGGCGCTCTCGGGCAGCCCCGGAGCGTGCGTGCCCCGCGCCAGAATCGGCGTCGGGTCGGCATCGAACAGCAGCTCGCGCCCGCGCTCGCCGACGTGCTCCATCGCGGGACGCTGCCACGGGTCCGGGTAGGCCTCGCCCTCGGCGCCGATGAATAGCAGCGCGTGCTCGCCTTGCGCGGCGAGCACCGCGGCGAATGCGTCCCGCTGTGCCGCGTCGCTCGCCGGAACCAGCTTCAGGGCGGCGCCGCCGAAGGGATCGAGCAGGGGGGCAATCAGTTGCGCGCAATTGGGCACGCCGAGCCGGCCGCGAAGCGACAAGAGCTGCATCAGTCCCGGTGCGAGCAGCGCGGTCGGCACGAACGCGACGCGTCGCTCGGCGAGCGCTTCCTGCGCCTCGCTCAGGGCGACGCACGGCAGAACGCCGAGCTCGCGGAATACCGTCGCGCTGGCGACGCGGCCCTGGCCGTCGAGCGTGCCGTGCACCAGCACCGCGAGGCCGAGCTTCGCGAGCAGCAACGCCACCAGCGGCATCAGGTTCGGCTGGTGCAGCGCGCCAGCGTAGCTCGGAATCACCACCGGGCGCGTTGCGCCAGGAGCGGGATCGGCCAGCGCGTGAAGCCGGTTGAGCCTGTCCTGCGCTGCGCGGCGCAGGCCGGCCAACTCCGCCGCGGCGAGCGGCCGCATTCCCAGTGCGGCGAGGATCGCGCCGGTCTCGAGCTCGGCCACCCCGTGATCGAGCAGTGCCGAGAACAGCTCGTAGGATTGCGCCTCGCTGAGCTCGCGCTGGTCTGCGCAGGGGCTGGCAAGTTGGCGGATGAGTCGGGCGATGAGCATGGGCGCCTGGTGGCCGGCGGCCGGTTGCCCTGACTCGTTGCAACCAACGTGCCAGATTGAAATGCGCGGGGGGGCGTGCGCGCCCTTGCGTCCTCGGCGGCCGCTCCCGGTGCATGCGCGCGGACACGCGCATCGCAATGGTGCGTGTGGGAGGAGCAGTACGCGCACGCGGCTGCAGTGCGCAAATTGGGAGCCGGCCGATAAGCCGGGTTCTGTCCGAGGGGAAAACCCCTCCGGGCAGCCATTCCTCTGGGCCCGGAGTTGCCTCGCGGGCTCGTCGGAGGCGGGGGCTTGCGCTCCCGCGCCCTGTTGCCACCTACCCGCAAGCTCGGCCGAGCCGGCCTCGAGCGCTTGCCTATTTGGTGTTGCTCCGGATGGAGGTTGCCGCGTTTCACCCGCGCGGCCCGGTCGCTCGAGGTGAGCTTCCGGAACCGCACGACTCGTCTCTGTGGCCCTATTCGTCGCGTCGCCGCGCCAGGGGGTTACCCTGCATCCCGCTCTGCGGAGCCCGGACTTTCCTCTGCGCTTGCGCACAGCGGCTGCCTAGCCGACTCCCACTGCGGATTCTACCTGACTGCGGCGCGCAAGCCGCGGCCGTCTGGCCTAGACCGAACCACGGGGCATTGCCAAGGGAGGCACGCATGCGCCGACGCCTGGACTGTCCGCTTGCGGCGGTTCCGAGCCCTCGCGGCGCAACGGCCGGAAGTAGCGCGTGTCGTCGTAGAAGTCCGCCTGCTCGCCCTCCGGCATCCAGCCGGGGTAGCCGAATATCGGCAATGCGGCAAGGGCTCGCGGCGTGCCGGTGGCCGCATGCGCGCCCAGCCACTGCGCCGCGCGGGTGTCGAGCTCGCCGACCAGCTCGGCCGCAGGGGCGTCGAGCAGTGCGCGCTCGACCTCGACGAGCAGCGCCTTACAGGTGATGCCGGGCCATGGCGCGAGCGCCTGCTCCAGCACGGCGTGTCCGAGGACCACGAGGCGCAGATGCGCCAGCACGCGCGCGCGCTGCTCCCAGAACAGCTCGCGCCAGCGGAAGCCGCGGATCAGCTCGGGCAGCGCCGGATCGGAATACGCCACGATCACCCCGCCTTCGTCGAAGATCGTCAGCATGTCGCGCAGGCGCCCGCGCCGGCCGCCCTCGCGCGGAATCTCGGCGGCGTGCAGCGCGTTGATGCGCGCCTTGCTGCGCGGGAAGGCGATCCAGGCGAGCGCGTTGAACAGGTCGTGCCAGTTGTGCGGCCGCGTTTCCACGCCGCCGGTCTCGAACACTCGCAGCTCGTAGGACGAGCGCTCGCCGGAGGAGGGCGCGACGAAGCGCACCGGGATGCCGCTCTCCGTGCGCGGCGCAGCGCCGAGCTCGGCCGCGAGCCGGTTCAGGCGTTGCGCATCGGGCCAGCCCGGCTCGCGCGCCAGCGCCGCGAGCGCCGGGCGCACGGGGTCGAAGATCGGATGCCCGAGCGTCGTCGCGTCCAGGCCGCGGCGCACGCCTTCCCCGCCCTCCTTCAGGCGATTTTCCACGGCATCGTCTCGCCGGCGCGCAGAGGCACCAGCTCGTCCGCGCCGAAGGCCAGGGTCGCCGGAACTTCCCAGGCCTGGCGCACGAGCGTGACGCGCTCGCGGTTCACGGGCAGGCCGTAGAACTGCGCTCCGAACACGCTCGCGAAGCCTTCGAGCTTGTCCAGCGCGCCCGCCTCCTCGAACGCGGCCGCGTAGAGCTCCAGGGCGGCGTGCGCGGCATAGATGCCGGCGCAGCCGCAGTCGCCCTCCTTGGCCCGGCGCGCGTGCGGGGCGCTGTCGGTACCGAGGAAGAACTTGGGATTGCCCGAGGTGGCGGCCTCGACCAGCGCCTCGCGGTGCTCCTCGCGCTTGAGCACCGGCAGGCAGTAGTGGTGCGGCCGCAGTCCGCCCAGGAACAACGCGTTGCGGTTCATGAGCAGATGGTGCGCCGTGATCGTGGCCGCGATGTTGGGCCCGGTCACCTCGACGTAGTGCACCGCGTCCCGGGTGGTGATGTGCTCGAGCACGATCTTCAGCCCCGGAAAGCGCTCGACCAGCGGTCCAAGCACCGTCTCGATGAAGGCCCGTTCGCGGTCGAACACGTCGATCCCGGGATCGGTCATCTCGCCGTGCACCAGCAGCGGCATGCCGATCGCCTGCATCTTCTCCAGCGCATGGAAGCAGCGCGAGATGCGCGTCACGCCGGCGTCGGAATGGGTGGTGGCGCCGGCCGGATAGAGCTTGACGCCGTGCACCCTGCCCGAGAGCTTGGCGCGCGCGATCTCCTCGTCCTGGGTGTCGTCGGTGAGGTAAAGGGTCATCAGCGGCTCGAACTTCGAGCCGCGCGGCAGCGCGGCGACGATGCGCTCGCGGTAGGCAAGCGCGTCCTGCGTGGTGCGCACCGGCGGCTTCAGGTTCGGCATCACGATGGCGCGCGCGAAGCGTTTCACCGTGTCGGGCAGCACCGCGGCCATCTCCGCGCCGTCGCGCAGATGCAGGTGCCAGTCGTCCGGGCGGATGAGGGTGAGCGTGTTCAAAGTCAATGGCCGGGCGGATTCGCGCGCATTCTAACCCGCGTGCTCAGCGCTCCTTCGCCCGGCGCAGCGCCGCGGCGTAGAGCGCATTGCGCGGCGCTCCGGTGATGCGGGCCGCGAGCCTGGCCGCCTCGCTCGGCGGCAGCGCCTCCAGCAGCACGCCGAGCACGCGCTCCGCCTCGGCCTGCGCGCCTTCGGCGCGAACCTCCCCGGGCCCGAGCACCAGCACGAACTCGCCCTGCTGGCGGTGGGCCTCGGCAAGCAGCCAATCGCGCGCGGCGCCCAGCGGCAGGCGCGCCAGCTCCTCGAACTTCTTGGTCAGCTCGCGCGCGATCACGATCTCGCGCGCCGCACCGTATTGCGCGACCAGGTCCGCGACGGTCTCGAGCACGCGGTGCGGCGCTTCGTAGAAAACCACCGGCCAAGGCACGTCGAGCGCGGCGAGCGCCTTCCCGCGGGCGCCTCGCGATGCAGGCAGGAAGCCCGCGAACAGGAAGCGCTCGGCGGCGAAGCCCGAAGCGCAAACCGCCGCGACCGCCGCGTTCGGGCCCGGCACCGGCACCACCCGGATGCCGGCCCCGTGCGCCTGCGCCACCAGCAGCGCTCCGGGGTCGGAGATCGCCGGCGTTCCCGCGTCGCTCACCAGCGCCACGCTCTTGCCCTCGCGCAGCGCGGCGAGCAGCTTGGCGCTGGCCGCGTGCTCGTTGTGCTGGTGCAGCGCGACCGTGCGCGCGGAGATGCCGTGGCGCGCCAGCAGGGTGCGCGAGGTGCGCGTGTCCTCGCACGCGACCAGATCGGCGCCGGCGAGCGTCTCGAGCGCGCGCGGGCTCGCATCGGCAAGGTTGCCGATCGGTGTGGCGACGACGTAGAGGATTCCGCTGGCCATGGCGCGCGAGTCAACGCGGCATTGTGCTGGGCCGTTAAGCGAACGGCAACCGAGCAAGCAACATGAACCCGACGGGCGCCCGAGCCGAGGACCTGTGCTCAGAGCTGCTGCGACGCGCCAGACTGCGCATCGTTGCCCGCAACTGGCGCTGCCGGCACGGCGAGATCGACCTGGTGGCCGAGGACAACGGCACGCTGGTGTTCGCTGAGGTCCGCTTGCGGCGCGACGCGCGCTTCGGCGGCGCGGCGGAGAGCGTCACCGCGCACAAGCGCGCGCGCCTGGTCGCTGCAGCCCGACAGTTTCTCGCCAGCCGGCCGCCGGCGGCGTGCCGCTTCGACGTGCTGCTGCTCGATGCGCTCGAGATCCGGCGCATCGAGTGGATCCGCGACGCTTTCGGCGAGTGAGCGCACCGCGGCGGCGCCGTCGCGCGGTGTAGAATCACGCCTTTGGCAGCGCTTGCGCGATGGGCCACGTGGAACACAGCGTCAGTCAGGCCGAGCTCGCGGCACGCGTCGCGGAGCAGTTTTCCGCCAGCGCGCGTCTCAAGCTCGCGGCCGCGCAGCCGCTCGCGGCGCCGATCGCACGCGCGGCGGCCCTGATGGCGGCGGCGCTGCGCGCGGGCGGCAAGATCCTCGCCTGCGGCAACGGCGGCTCGGCGGCCGACGCGCAGCACTTCGCCGCCGAGCTGGTCAACCGCTTCATGATCGAGCGGGCGCCCCTCGCCGGGCTCGCCCTCACCACCGACAGCTCCACGCTGACCTCGATCGCGAACGACTACAGCTACGAAGAGGTGTTCGCCAAGCAGGTGCGCGCTCTCGGCCGGACGGGCGACGTCCTGCTCGCGATCTCGACCAGCGGCAACTCGGCAAACGTCGTCGCCGCGATCCGGGCCGCACGCGAGCAGGGTCTGAGCACCGTGGCGTTGACCGGGCGCGGCGGCGGCAGGATGGCGGCGCAGCTCGCGGCCGAGGACGTCCACGTCTGCGTGCCCGATGCCGACACCGCGCGTACGCAGGAAGTGCACCTGCTCGCGCTGCACTGCCTGTGCGATGGCATCGACTATCAGCTATATGGAGCGAAGGAATGACCCAGACCAGATGGATACTCTTGATTGCGCTTTCGGCTGCGACGCTGTCCCTGCAGGGATGCTTCGAGATGGCTGCGGTGGGCGTCGGCACCGCGGTGGTGTCGGCCCAGGATCGACGCACCACCGGCGCGCAGATCGACGATCAGGGCATCGAGCTGAAAGTCTCCAACCGGGTAAGCGACCGCTACGGCAACAAGGTGCACGTCAGTGTCACCTCGTACGACCGCAACGTGCTGCTCACCGGCGAGGTTCCGGACGACCAGACCAAGGCCGATATCGCGAAGATCGCCTCCGGCGTGCAGGACGTCCGCGGCATCGTCAACGAGCTGCAGATCGCGGGCATTCCCTCGGACCCCTCCATTGCCAACGACGCCTACCTCACCGGCAAGGTGAAGGCGCGCTTCCTCGACGCGGGCGAGTTCAACGTGCTCCACGTGAAGGTGGTGACCGAGGCGGGCGTGGTGTACCTGCTCGGCATCGTGACGCCGCAGGAAGCGGCGGACGCGGTCGAGATCGCGCGCACCACCGACGGCGTGCGCAAAGTGGTCAAGATCTTCGAGTACTGCAAGCCGGACGACGCCCGCTGCCGGCGGCCGGCGCCCGCGCCTGCGCCCGCGAAGAGCTGAGCGCCGACGGCGAGGCGCAGGCCTTGAACGGCAGCGCGCCACGGCCGGATCGCCCCGCGTTCGAGCGCAAGCTGCGCGCGCCGCAGGATGCCGCGCGCTGGGCGGCGGCGCTGGCGCGGCCGCTGGTGTTCACCAACGGGGTGTTCGACCTCCTGCACCGCGGCCACGTCACCTATCTCGCGCAGGCCCGCGCCCTCGGCGCTGCGCTGGTGGTGGCGCTCAACAGCGATGCATCGGCGCGCCGGCTCGCCAAGGGCCCCGAGCGGCCGATTCATCCGCTCGAGGACCGGATGGCGCTGATCGCGGCGCTGGAAGCGGTCGACGCGGTGACGTGGTTCGACGAGGACACGCCGGCCGCGCTGATCGAAGCCTGCCGTCCGGACGTGCTGGTGAAGGGCGGCGACTGGCCGGCGGACAAGATCGTGGGCGCGCGCGAGGTGCTGGCGCGGGGCGGACGGGTGTACTCGATTGCCTTCGAGCACCAGCGCTCGACCAGCGCGCTGCTCGAGCGCATCCGCAAGGGCTAGGCGGCGCCGCGGCAGCGCGGTCGCGCCGTTGACGGACAGTCGAGCTATGATTCCGGCATGCGCCTGCATCAGATAAAAATCGACTACGACACCGAGCAGGACCGCATCCTGATGCTGATCTCGACCAACGAAGGCGTGGAGGTGCGCGCCTGGCTCACGCGCCGCTACGTGATGCTGCTGTGGCCGTTGCTGGTCAAGCAGGCCGAGGAGGCGAGTCCGCGCATCAGCACGCAGGCCAACCCGGAGGCGCGCAAGGCGCTGCTCGGGCTGGAGCACGAGCAGGCGGTGGCGAAGGCCGACTTCTCCAAGCCCTACCACGCCTCGCCGCAGCACAGCCAGCCGCTTGGCGACGCGCCGCTGCTGCTGGCGCGCGTGCGCACCGGGCGCGACCGCAACGGCCACCCGGTGGTGGCCCTGCACCCCGCGGAGGGGCAGGGCCTCACCCTGACGCTCGATCCGGTGCTGCTGCATTCGGTGTGCCGCCTGCTGCAGGCGGCGGTGAAAAAGAGCAACTGGGACATCGAGCTCAAGCTTCCGGGACTCGAGCCGCAGCAAGCCCCGGAGCGCGGCCGGCGCACGCTCAATTGAGGCGCGCGCCCGGCGCCCGGCTGCGGCGATCCGCAAACGATGCCGAGGGACAGGACATGAAATACATCGTCGACAGCAAGAAATCCGTCGTGCAGGCGGTGGCCGACCTGCAGGAGGCCGTCAAGCGGCACAATTTCGGCGTGCTGCACGTTCACAACCTGCAGGAGACCATGCGCAAGAAAGGCGTGGATTTCCCCAACGAGTGCCAGATCCTCGAGATCTGCAACCCGCACAAGGCCAGGGAAGTGCTCGCCAACGACATGAGCCTGAACATGGCCTTGCCCTGCCGCGTCTCGGTGTACGCGGAACGCGGCACGACCAAGATCGGCATGCTCAGGCCGACCGCCCTGCTCGCGACCTTGTCGGATTCCCCGGCGCTCGCCGCGGTGGCGAGGGAAGTCGAGGCCGCCACGATTCGCATGATCGAAGAGGCGAAGTGAGCCCGGCGCCGGCGGGCCGAGCGCGCATCGCTCGCGCCCGCGGCAGTCTCAGGCGGCGCGCTCTTCCTCGATCTGGGCGCGCAGCGCCTCCAGCCGCGCCGAAGCGTGCAGCCAGTCGTCTTCCGCCGCCGCGAGCGCGTCGCGCGTGCCGGCTTCGGCCTGCACCGCTTCCCTGAGCTGCTCGCGCTTCGCCTCCTCGTACAGCGCCGGATCGGCGAGCGTCGCGCGCGCGGTCTCCATCGCGCGCGTCAGCTCGGCGACGCGCGCCTCGATCGCCGCCAGCTCCTTTTCGAGCGGCTTCAGGTGGCGGCGCAGCTCGGCACGCTCCGCGGCCTCGGCGCGGCGCTCGTCCCTGCGGCTCTGGCGCGCCGGCGCCGGGCGGCGCGCGCGCTCCTCCTTGAGCCTGAGCTGGCGGTAATCGTCCAGGTCGCCGTCGAACTCGCTCGCGCGGCCGTCGCCGACCACCAGGATGCGGTCGGCGCAGGTCGCCACCAGGTGGCGGTCGTGCGAGACGATCACCAGCGCCCCGGCGTAGCCTTGCAGCGCGAAGGCGAGCGAGCGCCGCATCTCCAGATCGAGGTGGTTGGTGGGCTCGTCGAGCAGCAGCAGGTTGGGGCGCTGCTTGACCAGCGCGGCGAGCGCCAGGCGCGACTTCTCGCCGCCGGAAAGCGGCCCGATCGGCCGCTCGGCGCGCTCGCCGGAGAAGCCGAAGCGCCCGAGGAAATCGCGCAGCTGCTGCTCGCGCTCGCCGCGGAACAGGCGGGCGAGCATGGCGAGCGGCGTCTCGTCGGCGCGCAGCAGCTCGACCTGGTGCTGCGCGAAATAGCCGATGACGATGTCGCGTGCGGCGCTGCGCCGGCCCGAGTGCGGCGCGAGCTCGCCGGCGAGCAGACGCACCAGCGTCGTCTTGCCGGCGCCGTTCGCGCCGATGATCGCGAGCCGGTCGGCGCCGCGGATCGCGAGCGACACGCCGGACAGCACGCTGCGCCCGCCGTATTCGGCCGACACGTCCTCGAGCGCCACGATGTGCTCCGGGAGGCGCGCGGGCTCCTCGAACTGGATGCGGAAGGTCTCGGCGGCGTACAGCGGGGCGACGCGCGCCATGCGCTCGAGGCTCTTCAGACGGCTCTGCACCTGGCGCGCCTTGGTCGCCTTGGCGCGGAAGCGCTCGACGAAGGAGGAGATGCGCTGGATCTCCCTGTGCTGGCGGGCGGCGAGCGCCGCCTGCTGCTCGAGCTCGGCCGCGTGCAGGCGCTCGTACTGCGAGTAGTTGCCGGCGTACAGCCGCAGCTGCTCCGCCGTGATTGCCAGGGTGTGGTCGGCGACGCGGTCGAGAAAGTCGCGGTCGTGCGACACCACCACCAGCGTGCCGGCGTAGCCGCGCAGCCAGTTCTCCAGCCACAGGATGGTGTCGAGGTCGAGGTGGTTGGTCGGCTCGTCGAGCAGCAGCAGCTCGGCGGGCTGCATCAGGGCGCGCGCGAGATTGAGCCGCATGCGATAGCCGCCGGAGAACTCCTTCACCGGCCGGAGGGCATCGGCGCTCGCGAAGCCCAGGCCCGCGAGCAGCGCCAGCGCGCGCGCCTGCGCGGTGTAGCCGTCGGCGCGCGCGTAATGATCGTGCGCGTGCGCCAGGCGCTCGCCGTCGCCCGCGGCTTCCGCCTGCAGGATCTCGGCCTGCGCCGCGCGCAGCGCGCCGTCGGCCTCGAGCAGGTACTCGATCAGCGGCTGCTCGAGCGCGGGGGCCTCCTGCTCGATGCGCGCCACGCGCGTGCCGGGCTGCAGCTCGCAGTCGCCCGCGTCGGGCGCGAGCTCGCCGGCGAGCAGCGCGAGCAGGCTCGACTTGCCGCTGCCGTTGGGGCCGATCAGGCCGACCTTCCAGCCGCGCTCGAGCGTGAGCGAGGCGGCGGCGAACAGGCGGTGCGGCCCGCGCGCCAGCGCGAGATTGCGGAGCAGAATCATGCAGGCGAGCGCAAAGGGATCGGAGTATAATGCGCCCCGTTGCAGCTTCACTCTTCCGCAGAGTACCCCGTCATCAGTTCAGCGTTCGAAAAGCTCGGTCTCATCCCGCCGCTTCTGCAGGCAGTGCGCGACCTCGGCTACGACCAGCCGACGCCCGTGCAGGAGCAGGCCATTCCCCTCGTGCTCGAGGGGCGCGACCTGATGGCCGGCGCCCAGACCGGCACCGGCAAGACCGCGGCGTTCGCGCTGCCCATCCTGCAGCGGCTCGCGCCGCACGCGTCGAGCAGCGCGTCGCCCGCGCGCCACCAGGTGCGCGCTCTGGTGCTGACCCCGACGCGCGAGCTGGCGATCCAGGTCGAGGAGAGCTTCCGCGGCTATGCCCGGCACCTGCCGCTGCGCAGCGCGGTGGTGTACGGCGGGGTCGACATGAACGCGCAGATCGAGCAGTTGCGGCGCGGGGTCGAGGTGCTGGTCGCCACACCCGGAAGGCTGCTCGACCACGTGCAGAACAAGACGGTGATGTTCAACCAGGTATCGATCCTGACGCTGGACGAAGCTGACCGCATGCTGGACATGGGCTTCATGCCCGACATCCGCCGCATCATCGCGCTGCTGCCCCACGAGCGGCAGAACCTGATGTTCTCGGCCACTTTCCCGGACGAGATCCGCAAGCTGGCCGCGACCATTCTGAGGAACCCGGCGCAGGTGCAGATCGCGGCGCGCAACGCGGTCGCGGACCTCATCACCCACGTCGTGCATCCGGTGGCGCGCGAGAAAAAGCGCGAGCTGCTGTGCCATCTGATCCGCGCGCGCAACCTGTCCCAGGTGCTGGTGTTCAGCGGCACGCGCATCGGCGCCAACCGGCTCGCGCATCAGCTGCGTCGCGAGCACATCCACGCCGACGCGATCCACGGCGACAAGTCGCAGGCCGAACGCCTGGTGGCGCTGGAGGACTTCAAGGCGGGCCGGACCGCCGTGCTGGTGGCCACCGACGTGGCCTCGCGCGGCCTGGACATCGAGGGCCTGCCGCAGGTGATCAACTTCGATATTCCGCACTCGCCCGAGGACTACGTGCACCGCATCGGCCGCACCGGGCGCGCGGGGCAGACCGGCGAGGCGATCTCGCTGGTCGCGCCCGAGGACCTGGAGGCCCTCGCCGCGATCGAGCGCCTCATCAAGCGCAAGCTCGAGCGCGTGCTGGTGCCGGGCTACGAGCCCGACGGCGGGACGGTCGCGGCGCTGATGGGCCAGGAGGCGGCGCGGGACGCCGGGCGCGAGGCGCCGGCGCGCGTGGCGCCGGCGCGCGAGCTGACGACGCGCGACCGGGAGCGGCGCCGCCCCGCGCGGCGGCCGGAGCGCGCCCCCTCGGATCCGATCTTCTCCCAGCCCTACGTGCCGGCCGCGCCGAGCGCGGCAGCCGAACCCGAAGCCCAGCGCCAGCCGGGCAAGCCGCGCTCGCGGCAGGTGGCGGCGCTGCTCGGCGGCCTGAAGCGCGCGAGCGGCTGAATTTCGAGATTGCCTCCGGCCCCGTCGAGCGCTCGTCTTGACGAGGCTGTCAGTCTGGCTGGACAGAGGCCGCGGCTTTTCGCCGCGGATGACGAGCTGCCTTCGCGCTTCGACCAGCTCGTGCTTTGCTTCAATGAGGCCGCGGCTTTTCGCCGCGGATGACCGTCTCCTCGCCGGGCCGCGTCCGGCAAGGGTTCGGTGGTAGCTTTGCGAGCGGTCCGGCCGGTGCCGGCGCGGATTTGGCCCGGCTCCAGGGTGACGATGGCGACCGTCTCGCCGTCGAGCGACACGAATTCCACCTCGAACGCCTGGCCCTCGCGATAGACGTGCACCACCGTGCCGACATCTCCCGCGGCGAGCTTCTCGCGGGCAAGGTCGGTCGTGAGCACGACGCGGTCATGTGCGCCGATCATTCCTGCTTATCCTCCAGGTCCGGCAGACGCACTCGCACGCGTCCAGGCTCGACGGTCACGATGGCGCCGCGCCCGAGCACAGTTCCATAACGTTCGATGGTCGCGACACACACGGGCCCCTGTCGCCGCGCAGGAACTTCCACGAGCCGGATGATTCCCGCGTGAGACTGCGCCCGGATGACCGCCAACTCTCCGAAATCCTTATCGAGCGTGACGAGCACTCGATCCTCGGAATACGCGCGCCGGAGAAGCTCTTCATCGCCGGGGTCTTGGGGCCAGTCGCCGACGTGAACGACATCGTGTCCAGCCGCCGCGAGATCTTCCCGGGATTTTTTCCAGACGCAGTTATCGAGAAGGAGCTTCACACAGCCGCGTCCACGACCGGCGGCTCCACGCGCTCGTGCGCGACGACTCTGTGGGCGTAGGCGAGGCATGCACGAATGTCCTCGGCTTCCAGCCAGGGATACCCTTCAAGAATCGTTTCCGGCGTATCGCCCGCGGCGAGCATACCCAGGACGTGCTCGACGGCCAGACGCCGGCCGCGAATGACGGGCTTGCCGCCGAAGATCTTCGGGTTGACGGTGATGCGCTTCAGGAGATCGGCTTCGTTCATGGCGGAACCCTCGAGGAATCCTGCGATCGATTCTACGCCCGCCTGGCGCGCGCACGCGCGCGCCCGCTTCCGAAAGGCCCAGCCGGCGGTGGGCAAGCAGTTCGTTCACCCGCTCGGCAAGCGGACCGAGATGCTCGGCAAGCAGCCCCGGCTCGAGCGACTCGAGCAGGCGCTCGAATACGACGAGCGCCTGCAGCTCCGCGGCGTTGAACCACAGACCCGGCAGCTCGTACGGTCCCTTGTGCGCGTCCTGCAGAGGTAGCCGTCCCGCTCGCGGTCGAAGACCAGCGGCGCGTGCAGGAAATCGCGCAGGACCCTGAGCAGCCTGTAGGCGCTCGGGGTCGAGCACTCGAGCTTCTCCTTGAGGTCCTCGATCGGCACCGGGGTGCGGCGTCCGGCGAGGAGCTGGTGGAGCTTGTAGACCCGGTCGAACTTGTCCACGCTGCCAGTCTTCGGCAGGCGGCTGGTGACGCGCGGACGAGAAGCGCCTGGCCCCCGCAGCCCCCTAGAACGGCAGCGGCGCGGCGGGCTTCAACGGCTGCAGCGCGGCGCGGAAATCGCGCTGGATGCGCTCCAGCGCCTCGGCGGTGTCGGCCTCGAAGCGCAGCACCACCACCGGCGTCGTATTCGAAGCGCGCGCCAGCCCGAAGCCGTCCCGGTACTCCGCGCGCACGCCGTCGATCGTCAGGATGCGCTCGGCGCCGTGGAAGGGCCTGGCCTGCTGCAGCTTCGCCACCAGCGCGTGCTGCTCGCCCTCGGCGACCCGCCAGTGCAGCTCCGGCGTCGAGGGGGCGTTCGGCAGCGCCTTGAGCGGCGCATTGGCGTCGGAGGCGCGCGACAGGATCTCCAGCAGCCGCGCGCCGGTGTACAGCGCGTCGTCGAAGCCGTACCAGCGCTCCTTGAAGAAGGTGTGTCCCGACATCTCGCCGGCGAGTGGCGCGCCGGTCTCCTTGAGCTTCGCCTTGATGAACGAGTGGCCGGTCTTCCAGATCACCGGCCGCCCGCCGTGGCGCTCGATCCAGGGCGCGAGCAGGCGCGTCGACTTGACGTCGTAGATGATCTCGGCGCCGGGATTGCGCGAGAGCACGTCGGCGGCGAACAGCATCAGCTGCCGGTCCGGGTAGATGATCTCGCCGTCCCTGGTCACCACGCCGAGCCGGTCGCCGTCGCCGTCGAAGGCGAGGCCCAGCTCGCTCGGCCCGGATTTCAGGCGCGCGATCAGGTCGGCCAGGTTGTCGATCTGCGACGGATCGGGATGATGGTGCGGGAAGTCGCCGTCGACCTCGCAGTAAAGCTCCTCGACCTCGCACCCCAGCCGCCGGTACAGCCGCGGCACGAGCATGCCGGCCACGCCGTTGCCGCAGTCCACGGCGATCTTCAGGCCGCGCGCGAGCTTCACGTCGCCGGCGATGCGCTCCACGTAGGCATCGAGCACGTCGGCCTGCGAGCGCCTGCCGGCGCCGGAAGCGCCTTGCCCGGACTCGACGCGCCGGCGCAGTTCCTGGATCTCCTCGCCGGCGAGGGTCACGCCGGCGACCACCAGCTTCAGGCCGTTGTAGTCGGGCGGGTTGTGGCTGCCGGTAACCGACACGCAGCTGCCGCAGCCCAGATGATGCGCCGCGAAGTAGGTGACCGGCGTGGGCACCATGCCGAGCTCGATGACGTCGGCGCCGGCGGCGGCGAGCCCCTCGGCGAGCGCGGCGGCGAGCTGCGGGCCCGAGTGCCGGCCGTCGCGCCCCACCGCGAAGGTGGCCGCGCCGCCCTCGCGCCCGAGGCTGCCGAGGGCGCGCCCGATCCGGCGCACGATGTCGGGGGTCAGGGTGCGGCCGACGATGCCGCGGATGTCGTAGGCGCGGAAGATTTCTGCGGGGATGATCATGGGCTGGCGAGGAACTCGAGGATGCGATGCGGCAGCCAGGTCGGCCTGCCTGGAAACGGGCCTTCGGGAAAGCCCACGTGTCCGCCGCCCTGCGGAAATTCGAGCAGCACGCAGGATGCGGCGTCGTGCACCGCGCGCTCGAGCGCCGCGCGCGGCAGGAACGGATCGTTCTGCGCGTTGAGCACCAGCGTCGGCACGCGGATGCGGCCGAGCCAGGGCGCGCTCGAGGCGCGCGACCAGTAATCGTCGGTGTCGCGAAAGCCGTGCAGCGGGGCGGTGACCGCGTCGTCGAACTCGCGCAGCGTGCGCGCCGCACGGGTGCGCCGCGCGTCGAACAATGCCGGGAAGCGCTCGAGCTTGGCGAGCGACTTGCGCTTCATGGTGGCGAGGAAGTTGCGCGTGTAGACCTCGCGGTTGAAGCCGCGGTCGAGCGTGTCGCCGGCGGCGGCGAGATCCATGGGCGCCGAGACGGCGACGGCGCGGCGCACGCGCTGCGCGGCCTCGCCGCCGCGCTCGCCGAGCCATTTCAGCAGCACGTTGCCGCCGAGCGAGACGCCCACGGCGTACAGCGCCGCGGCGCGCTGCGCAAAGCGGGCGAGCATCCAGTCGATCTCCTCGCTGTCCCCCGAGTGATAGGCGCGCGGCAGGCGGTTGGGCTCGCCCGAGCAGCCGCGAAAGTGCGGCAGCGCGAAGCGCCAGCCCTGCGCCGCCGCGGCATGCGCCAGGGCGCGCGCGTAATGGCTGTCGGACCCGCCCTCGAGCCCGTGGAACAGCACGGCCAGCCGCCCGGCCGCGGCGTCGCCCGCCCAGTCGACGTCGATGAAGTCGCCGTCGGGGGTGTCCCAGCGCTCGCGCTCGTAGGCGGGGCGCGAAGGGCTGCGCAGCACCGCCGCGATGGTCTGCAGGTGCCCGCCGGGCAGCCACCAGGGGGCGCGGTAGCCCGAGGCGATGCGCCGCGCGCTCAATGCAGGGTCTGCGGGGCGTCGCGCGGCGCCTGCGACTCGCCGGGGACGATCGAGCCGTGGTGCGCCACCATGCGCCAGCCCGCCGCGGTGCGCAGATAGACGTTGGTGGCGACGACCGGGCCCTGGGCGCCCTTCTCGCCGGCCAGCGTGATGCTCTCGTGCACGCTGTGCAGCGCGACCATCACCGCCGTGACCGCGACCTGCTGGCTGACCTGCACGCGCATCCTGGGGCTCCCCGAAAAGATCCGCCGCCAGCCTTCGCGCACCTGGTCCTGGCCGGTGAGGCGCGGCCAGCCGGGGTGCACGCAGACGATCTCCTCGTCGTCGGCCCACACCGCCATCATGGCGTCGAGATCGGCGCGCTCGAGCGCCTCGTAGAACGCGTTCTCCGCGTCCTGTGCGGTCGGAAAGATGCTGGTCATGCGCTGCCGCGTGCTGCAGGTTGGATGCAACGCGCCACGTTCGCACGTCACGTGACCGGCGCGGATGGTAGCACACCGAGCTCGCCGAGCTCGGCCAGAACGCGCTCGGGCGCGAGCTCGCGCATGCAGCGGAAATGCCCGAGCGGGCACTCGCGCGCGAAGCACGGGCTGCACTCGATCCCGAGCCACAGCGCGCGCGCGCGTTGCGACAGCGGCGGGGTGTGCGCCGGGCTCGACGAGCCGAACAGCGCCACCTGCGGCCGCTCGAGCGCGGCCGCGACGTGCATCAGCCCCGAGTCGTTGCTGACCACGAAGTCGGCGCGGCCGATCAGCTCGATCGCCTCGTCGAGCGCGGTGCGCCCCGCGAGGCTGCGCGCCGCGCCCGCCGCCGCCTGCGCCACCGCGTCGCACGCCGGGGCGTCACTGGCCGAGCCGAGCAGCCACACGTCGATGCCCTGCGCGGCGAGCGCGCGCGCGAGCGCCGCGTAATGTTCCGCGGGCCAGCGCTTGGCCGGTCCGAACTCCGCGCCGGGACAGAACACCGCGTTGTGCCGCGGCGCCGCGCCGAAGCCGAAGCGCTCGGCGGTCCGCGCGGCGGCGGCGGCGTCCAGGCGCAGCCGCGGCTCGGGCAGCGGCTCGCGCGGGTCGCTGCCGGGCGGCTCGGCGAGCCGCGCGTAGTGGCGCGCCATGGGCTCGCGCCGGCGCTTGGTCTCGCCCCTGGGCGCGCGGTACAGCAGATTGAGCAGGCCGTAGCGCGACTCGCCGACGTAGCCGCTGCGCACCGCGATGTCGGCGAAGAAGGGGACCAGCGCCGACTTCCAGGTGTTCGGCAGGACCACCGCCTGATCGTAGCCGCGCGCGCGCAGCATCCGCCCCAGGCGCCAGCGCGCGCCGAGCGCGAGCCCGCCGCGCCCCCAGGGGCTTTCGATCACCTCGTCCACTTCGGGCATGCGCCGCAGCACCGGCGCCACCCAGGCGGGCGCCAGCACGTCGAGACGCACCTGCGGCAGCTTCGCGCGCAGCCACGAGAGCAGCGGCTGCGCCATCAGCGCGTCGCCGATCCAGTTGGGGGCGACGATCAGGATGCGCGGCACGGGGGGTTCCTGATGCCTTACCCCGCGTCGCGCTCAGTGCTCTTTCGGTGCGGCGCCCCGGTACACGTACAGGGTGCCGCAGTACGGGCACAGCACTTCGCCGGTGTCCACGACGTCGAGGAATACGCGCGGATGGCGTGCCCAGAGCGGCGCCGCCGCGGTCGGGCAATGCAGCGGCAGGTCCTTCTCGGTGACCTCCACCAGGCGGGAGGTGTCGGCGGTCTGCGTGCTCATCGCTTGGCCTTTTTCATCGGCACCGGCGTGAGCCAGTGCTTGTGCTTGCGGTCGCGGCCGCTCACCACGTCGAAGAACGCCTTCTGCAGCTTCTTGGTGACCGGGCCCGCCATGCCCGCGCCGATCTGGCGCCCGTCGAGCTCGCGGATCGGGGTCACCTCGGCCGCGGTGCCGGTGAAGAAGCACTCGTCGGCGATGTAGATGTCGTCGCGCGTCAGGCGCTTGGAGACCACCTTGTAGCCCAGGCCGGCGGCCAGCTCGATCACCGAGGCGCGCGTGATCCCGGTGAGCGCAGAAGTGAGCTCCGGCTCGAAGATCGTGCCGTCCTTGACCATGAACAGATTCTCGCCCGCGCCCTCGGCGACGAACCCGTCCACGTCGAGCAGCAGCCCCTCGTCGTAGCCGTGCTGCGTGGCCTCCAGCGTCGCGAGCACCGAGTTCGGGTAGGTGCCCGACATCTTCGCGCGCGCCATCGTCACGTTCACGTGGTGCCGCGCGTAGGAGGCGGTCTTCACGCGGATGCCCTTTTCCAGCGCGTCGGGACCGAGATACGCGCCCCAGGGCCAGGCGGCGATCGCCACGTGCACCCGCGCGCCGACCGGCGAGACCCCCATCTTCTCGGAGCCGTAGAACGCGATCGGGCGGATATAGCAGGCCTCGTGGCCGTTCGCGCGCACCACCTCGATCTGCGCCTTCATCAACTGCTCGCGCGTGTACGGGATCTTCATCATGTAGATGTGCGCGGAGTTGAACAGCCGGTCCGTGTGCTCCTTCAGGCGGTAGATCGCCGTGCCGGAAACCGTCTTGTAGGCACGCACGCCCTCGAATACGGCCAGGCCGTAGTGCAGCGAATGCGTGAGCACGTGGGTGGTGGCGGATCGCCACGGCACCAGCTTGCCGTCGTGCCAGATCCAGCCGTCGCGGTCCGCCATCGAAGTCGGGCGGCCTGCCTTTGCCTGCGGCATTTCTTCGTCTCCAGGGGGGAGGGGGTAAGTCGTTATTCTAGCGAAAGTTCCGGTTTGTGCCGTAGTCGTGGTGCGGTGCTCTCGGGGCCCGGCGGAGAATCTGACACGACGGGGACATAGTTGATGCGCTGCGCGTCGGGCAACTGGACGAAGAGGCGTTGCCGATGATAAACGGCAGCGAATACTGCGGTTCCGTCCGTAGCCCTCCGCGCCGGAGTGCGAACGCCGGATCGACCCACACCTGAACCGACGCGTCCGCGAGGACGCACGAGATTGCCGACAGGCAACATGCATGATCACCGGTGACATCAAAAGCCAAGTCGACCGCATCTGGGAGCACAATTTTCACTTCGACAAGCTGGTGGAGTATTGCGTCGCCCTGGCAAACGAAGGTGGCGGCAAGGTCGTTCTCGGCGTGACCGACCGGCGCCCGCGCCGGATCGTGGGTACTACGGTCTTCGCCGAGCCGGGCCGCACCGAAGCGGGTCTGCACGAACGGCTGGCGCATCGCATTCCCATTGAGGAGGTGCGCCTGCCGGAGGGCCGGGTGCTGGTGGTGCACGTGCCGGCGCGGTTGCCGGGCACGGCCTGGCAGATCGGCGGGCGCTATCTCAAGCGGGCGGGCGATGAACTGGCGGCGCTGAGCGACGCGGAATTGCGCGCGATGTTTGCCGAGACGGGGCCGGATTTCTCCGCTGAACCGTGTCCCGGCGCGAGCCTGACCGATTTGTCTCCGGATGCGATCGCGGTGTTTCGCAATCGGTGGGCCGCCAAGACGCGCGACGAGCGCAGGGCGCTTTGGTCCGACGAGCTCACGCTCGCCAATGCGGAGCTGCTGATCGACGGGAGCGTGACGTATGCGGCGCTCATCCTGTTCGGAACTCGTGCCGCATTGGGTCGTCTGCTCGCGCAGGCCGAACTGGTCTTCGAGTACAGGTCTTCCGAGGCGTCGGGGCCGGCTGCGGACCGTGAAGAGTATCGGGAAGGTTTCTTTCTCTGGCACGACGCCGTCTGGAACAAGATCAATCTGCGCAATGAGCGCCAGAGCTACCAGGATGGCCTGTTTCGCGTCGAGCTGCCGACCTTCGACGAGGTTGTCCGTGCGCGAAGTGCTGCTCAACGCGGTGGCGCACCGCGACTACCGGCTCGGCGGTTCGGTTTTCGTAAGGCAGTACGCGCAACGCCTGGAGGTGGTGAGCCCGGGCGGTCTGCCACCGGGCATTACGCCGGAGAACATTCTCGACCAGCAGAATCCACGCAATCGACGGCTGGCCGAGGCGCTGGCGAAGGGCGGGTTGATCGAGCGTTCCGGTCAGGGCATGAACCTGATGTTCGAAAGCGCGATCCGGCAGGGCAAGGCGCTCCCTAGTTTCGCGGGCACGTCGGGGCATGAGGTGCGCGTAACCCTGTACGGCACGGTCGCCAGCCCCGCATTCGTGCGATTCGTCGAGCGGCTGGGCGAAGAAAAGCTCAAATCGTTCTCGACCTACGATTTTCTCGCGCTCGACTATCTCCGGCGCGATCAGGCCCTGCCCGATCATCTCAAGGCCTGCCTGCCCGGATTGACTGCCGCAGGTGCGGTGGAGTCGATCGGTCGCGGCCGGGGTACCCGATACATCCTGGCGCGCGGTCTTTACGCCGCATTGGGCAGCAAGGGCGTCTATACGCGCAAGAAAGGGCTTGACCGGGGGACCAACAAGGCGCTCCTTCTCAAGCACATCCAGGACAACGCGACGAGCGGCGCGCAGATGGAGGAGTTCCGGCAAGTTCTACCCGCGCTGTCGCGGAGTCAGATTCAGGTCTTGCTGCGCGAGTTGCGCGGGGAAGGGGCGGTACATAGCGTCGGGGTCACGAAGGCGGCGCGCTGGTATCCGGGTCCTGGCCCGGCGAATTGCAACCCTGAGGAGCCGCCGTCGTAGCTTGATCGATCGGCAGATCGGACGGCTCAGTAACGTATTGATGTATAAAAACTTGGTGATATGGGGATTGCAACCGGAAGGCCGCTGGTTGCAATCCCGGAGCAAAATTGTTGCAAACAGGGGAGGGATTCCCCGCGTTCCAGCCTTTCATATGGACGCCGGGATCCGCCATGCTAAAGCCTGCCTATAAGAAGAAGGACATCGCGGCGTGAGCCAGTTCGCCTTCCTCCAGCGCGAATGGACGGCCGTCTTCGACGCCGCCGCGCGGGCGGAAGGCGCCGTCCACGCCGACCCGCGAGCAGCCTGTTTCTACGCCCGCCGCGCGCTGAGCTGGCGGTGAGCTGGGCGTACAAGTACGACCCCGCGCTGAAGCTCCCCTATCAGGACAATCTCTCGGCGCTGATCCACGAGCCGAGCTTCAAGCAGACCGCGGGCGAGGCGGTGTTCAGCAAGGCGCGCGTGATCAACACGCTCGGCAACCGCGCGGTGCACAGCCATCGCGCGGTGCCGGAGGTGGACGCGCTGGCGGCGGTGCGCGAGCTGTTTCACGTGGCCTATTGGCTTGCACGCACCTATGGCCGCGCAGCGCGTCCGGAGCCGGGGCTGGCGTTCGACGCCGCGAAGCTGCTCAGGCCCGCAGCGGCCGCGCAGCAGAGCGCCGAGCAGTTGCAGGCGCTGGAAGCCGGCCTGCGCGAGCGCGACGAAAAACTCGCGGCGCTCCTCGCGGACAGGAGCGCGCTCGACGAAGAGCTGAAGCGTCTGCGCGCGGAGGTGGCCGAGGCTAAGAGAGCCGCCGCGGCGCAGCCGGACACGCACGACTACTCGGAAGGCGAGACCCGCGACTACTTCATCGACCTGCTGCTGAAGGAAGCCGGCTGGCCGCTTGACCAGGCGCGCGACCGGGAGCTCGAGGTCGCCGGCATGCCCAACAAGGAGGGCAAGGGCTTCGTCGATTACGTGCTGTGGGGCGACGACGGCAGGCCGCTGGGTCTCGTCGAGGCCAAGCGCACGCGCCGCGACGCGCGCGCGGGTCAGCAGCAGGCCAAGCTCTACGCCGATTGCCTGGAGCGGCAGTTCGACCAGCGGCCGATCATCTTCTACTCCAACGGCTACGAGCACTGGCTCTGGGACGACACCCGCTATCCGCCGCGCCGGGTGCAGGGCTTCTACAACAAGGCGGAGATCGAGCTCCTGATCCAGCGCAGGACGACGCGCCGGCCTCTGGCCGAGGCGACGATCAACGCGGAGATCGTAGAGCGCCACTACCAGACCCGGGCGATCCGCCGCATCGCCGAGGCCTTTGAGCGCGACCACGACCGCAAGGCACTGCTCGTGATGGCGACCGGCGCGGGCAAGACGCGCACGGTGATCGCGCTCTGTGACCTGCTGATGCGCTGCAACTGGGCGAAGCGGGTGCTCTTCCTCGCCGATCGCGTCGCGCTCGTCAACCAGGCGGTGAACGCCTTTAAGCGCCACCTGCCCGACGCCTCCCCGGTGAACCTCGTCACCGAGAAGGACGCCGAAGGGCGCGTCTTCGTCTCCACCTATCCGACGATGATGGGGCTTATCGACGAGGCGGCGGACGGCCAGCGGCGCTTCGGTGTCGGCCACTTCGACCTCGTGATCATCGACGAGGCGCACCGCTCGGTGTTCCAGAAGTACCGCGCGATCTTCGATTACTTCGACGCGCTGCGGGTCGGCCTCACGGCGACGCCCAAGGACGAGGTGGACCGCAACACCTACAGCCTGTTCGACCTCGAGAACGGCGTGCCGACCGACGCCTACTCGCTCGAGGAAGCGGTGCGCGACGGCTTCCTCGTTCCGCCCAGGGCGGTGTCGGTGCCGCTCAGGTTCCAGCGCGAGGGCATCAAGTACGACGACCTCACGGAAGAAGAGAAGGATCAGTGGGATGCCCTGGAATGGGACGAGGAAAGCGGGGTGCCCGTCCGGGTGGAGGCAGAGGCGGTCAATCGCTGGCTGTTCAACGAGGACACCGTCGACAAGGTGCTGGAGCACCTGATGACGCGGGGGCTTAAGGTGGCGGGGGGCGACCGGCTGGGCAAGGCCATCGTTTTCGCCAAGAACCAGGCGCACGCGGAGTTCATCGCCGAGCGCTTCAACGCCAACTACCCGCCCTACAAAGGTGAGTTCGCCCGCGTCATCACCTTCAAGACCGAATATGCGCAGAGCCTGGTCGACCACTTTTCGAACAAGGAGAAGGCGCCGCATATCGCCATCTCAGTGGACATGCTCGACACCGGCATCGACGTGCCGGAGGTCGTGAATCTGGTCTTCTTCAAGCTGGTGCGCTCGAAGACCAAGTTCTGGCAGATGGTGGGCCGGGGCACGCGGCTGTGCCCAGATCTGTTCGGGCCGGGGCAGGACAAGGCGCTGTTCTACCTCTTCGACTACTGCCAGAACCTCGAGTACTTCAGCCAGGACATCCCGGCGACCGAAGGTTACGTGGCCGAGCCGCTCGGTAAGTGACTGTTCGACGCGCGGCTGGAACTGATCGAGGCGCTCGATACGCGGGACGCGGCGCGGTCGGGGCCCAGAGCGACGGACCCGCGCCTGCCGCCGCCCGGGAATCCGGAGTCCGAGGCCGAGGTACGCGCGCAGGTCGCCGCCCTGCTGCACAAGGAGGTGGCGGCAATGAACCTCGAGAACTTCGTGGTCCGACCGCGACGGCGGCTCGTCGAAAAATACGCGAGGCCGGAGGCCTGGTCAGTGCTTCCCCGGGAGGCGCTCGCCGAGCTTTCGCAGGAGGTGGCGGGGCTGCCGTCGGAGATCGACCCCGAAAACGAGGAGCCGAAGCGCTTCGACCTGCTGGCGTTGAACCTCCAGCTCGCCTTGCTGCGCTCCGACCCTGGCTTTGCGCGGCTGCGCGATCGGGTGGAGGAGATCGCCGGGCTTCTGGAAGAGAAGTCGGCGATTCCCATGGGTCGCGACCAGATGGCGCTCATCCAGGATGTGCGATCGGACGCGTGGTGGCAGCACGTCACGGTTCCGATGCTGGAAGTCATGCGCCGCCGCTTGCGGGCGCTCGTGCAGTTGATCGACAAGCGGCAGCGCAGGCCCGTGTATACCGACTTCGAGGATCTGATGGGCGGCGAGGTCGAGGTCGCTCTGCCGGGTTTCGCCGTCGGAACCGACTACGCCAAGTTCCTCGCCAAGGCACGGACCTTTCTGCGGGGGCACCTCGACCATGTCGCCATCCGGAAGCTGCGCATGAACAAACCCCTCACGGCAAGCGATCTCGCCGAGCTCGAACGCATGTTTGCCGAGACCCGCGTGGGCGGGCCGGACGAGCTTCGTCGCGCCGCCGAGGAGTCGCACGGGCTGGGCCTATTCGTGCGATCCCTCGTGGGACTGGACCGCGGCGCGGCCAAGGAGGCGATGGCGGGGTTCATCGCGGGCAAGGCGCTCTCCGCGAACCAGATCGAGTTCATCAACCTTGTGGTCGATCACTTGACGGAGCACGGCATCGTCGAACCCGGCCGACTCTACGAATCGCCGTTCACCGAACTCACGCCGCGCGGCCCCGACGGGCTGTTCAGTCCGGGGCAGCTCGACGAGCTGATGCGGGCGTTGGAGATCGTGTGAGAGACGGCGATGGCGGCATGATGCGGGGGACGGCGTGAGCGACAACGGGTCGCATTGGGCGGTTTGCTGTGCAGCTCGCCGGCGAACCGAATCGCCATGAGAAACGTTCTTCACCACCTGAGTTCGTTCGATCTTCTGATCCTCGACTGCGACGGGGTCGTCGTCGACAGCGAGCCCATCACCATGCGCGTTCTGGTGGAGATGCTGAGCGAGCGGGGTGTCTCCATCGAGGCCGAGGAGGCGAATCGGCGGTTCATCGGCACCACCTTCGTCCGAACGCTCGAGCTCATCGCGGGGCTGCTCGGCGCACCGGTGCCGCAGGACTTCGTGCCCCGCTATCGCGAGCGGACCTTCGCTGCGATGGAAGCGGAGCTCAAGCCCGTCGAAGGCATCGAGTCCGCGCTGGACCGGATTACCATCCCCTACTGCATCGCATCGAACGGGCCGCACGCGAAGATTCGCAAGACCCTGACGATTACGTCTTTGCTGCCGCGCTTCGAAGGGCGGATGTTCAGCTCGGCCGACGTCGAGCGCGGAAAGCCGTTCCCCGACCTGTTCCTGTTCGCGGCGCGGCACCTCGGCGTGGCGCCGGATGCGTGCCTCGTGATCGAGGACAGCGCGAGCGGGATCGCGGCGGCGCGCGCCGCGGGGATGTCGGTCTACGGGTTTGCGGCGCGCACGCCCGACGAGGCGCTGCTCGCCGCCGGGGCGCACAAGGTGTTCAGCGACATGTCCGCGCTTCCGGCGCTCGTGTCGGCCGGCTTGGCTCAAGGTACCTGAATCCAGCCATCACGGCTTCCGCTTGGGGCTCGGTTCAGGCGCGAGCCGGCGACATCGACCACGGCGCTCCGCTCGGGTAGCCTGTGAAGATGGCCAAGTACCGCTACACTGACTACTTCGAGAAAGTAGGTGCTCCGTAAGCGGCCGTACATCAGGAAGGAGTGGTGCAT
This sequence comes from uncultured Pseudomonadota bacterium, assembly GCA_963817785.1. Lineage (GTDB taxonomy): Bacteria > Pseudomonadota > Gammaproteobacteria > Burkholderiales > SG8-39 > JAKALD01. Next base: position 1,114,426 of record CAWFPL010000002.1, read on the forward strand.
CCGCGTGCTCGACCACCCGCTTCGTTCCGAGCCCCAGGAGAGGAACCGGTTCCGCTTCTGGGGCGAGATTGCGGAGCTCGAAGGCCGCTACTTGAGGGTTGTCACGCTCGCGGATAAAGTGACGATCCACAACGCTTTCCCCGACCGTCGGTTCAAGCCATGAAGCTGAACTATTACCCGGAGACGGACTCTCTCTACATCGATCTGTCGGAGGAGACGAGTGTCGAAACCCGGGAGATCTCTGAGGGTGTGCTGCTCGACTACGACGCGCGCGGAAACCTCGTGGGCATCGACATCGACAACGCCAGCTCGAAGGTCCAGCTCAAGGAGCTGATCCTGAGCAAGCTTCCGGGAAAAGTCCGGACCGTCGCGGCTTAGCGGTCCCCGGGCCCGAAGGGGCGCCGGTCAGCGCCACTTCCCGAGCACGGTGTCCCAAAGCTCTTTGACCGCCGCAACGTGCGTGGCGACTTCCTCCGGCGGCACGCGGGCGTACTGAGCGCCATTCAAGCGCAGCGCGTGCTGCAGCCGCCGGAACTCGCGATAGGCGTCGCGGCAGCGCTCGGCGAGCGGCGCGGGAATCAGCCCCAGTTCGCCCGCGATCCCCAGTAGCGCGATGTTGCCAACGTTGCCGGTGAGGCGCTCGTACTTGTGCGAGTGCGCGAGCACCAGAAACTGCACCGCGAACTCGATATCGATCATGCCGCCCGCGTCGTGCTTCAAGTCGAACAGCTGCGAGCGGTTCGGATGGCCGGCGTGCATTTTCTCGCGCATCTCGAGCACGTCGCGGGCAAGCGCCCCCGGATCGCGCTCGCGCCTGAGAATGCGCACCCGGAGCGCCTCGAACGCCTCGCCGATCTCCTTCTCGCCGGCGCAATAGCGCGCGCGCGTCAAAGCCTGGTGCTCCCACACCCAGGCGCTCTTCTCCTGGTACTGCTCGAATGCCGCGACCGAGGACACGAGCAGCCCGCTCGCGCCGCTCGGGCGCAGCCGCAAATCGGTCTCGAACAGCACGCCTGAAGAAGTCCGCGCAGTAAGCAAATTGTTCAACCGCTGCGCGAGCCGCGCGTAGTTCTCCGGCGCCGCCTCGTCAGGATCGTTGTACAGGAACACCAGATCCAGATCGGACGCATAGCCCAGCTCCTTGCCGCCGAGCTTGCCGTAGGCGATTACCGCGAAGCGCGGGTGCTCGCGATGGCGCGTGCGCAGCTGCGACCAGGCCAAATCGACCGCGGCGGCCAAGGTCCGGTCGGCGACTTCCGACAGGTGGTCGGCCAAACGCTCCACCGTCAGCAGCCCCGCCAGATCCTGCGCGAGCAGGCGGAACACCTGCGCCTGGTGCTGCTCGCGCAGCACGTTCATCTCCTGCTCGGGGTCGCCCGCGTGGGCGGCGAGCTGCGCGCGCAGCCGCTTCTCGTAGTCGGCCCAGTCGGCCGGCGCGTACAGCACGCGGTCGTCGAGCAGCTCGTCGAGCAGCAGCGGATGGCGCGTCACGAACTCGGCCGCCCAGCTCGAGGCCGAGAGGATCTTCGCCACGCGCCCGAGGGCGTCCGGGTTTTCGGCGAGCAGCGCGAGGTAGGCCGCGCGGCGCGCGATGGCCTCGATCAGGTCGAGGCCGCGCGCGAGCGTGGCGTCCGGGTCCGGCGTGGCGGCCGCGGCGGCGGCGAGCGCGGGCACGAGGGCGTCCATGCGCCGCTTGGAGTCCTCGGGCAGCATCAGGTAGCGCTGGCTCGCGCGCGTCGCCGCCAGGCGCTGCGCGGAAGCCTGCGGATCGCGGTAGCCGCGCGCGGCGAGCCAGCGCGCCGCCGCCTCGCGGTCGTCCTGCCACGCTTCGCCGTTGCCCGGTTCGGCCGACTCGGCAAGCACCGCCTGGAAGTGGCGCGTGACCGCGGCGCGCACTTCGGCGAGCCGCCCGGCGAGCGCTTCCCAGGAAGCGAAGCCCATCATCGCCGCGACGCGCGCGCGGTCGCCGTCGTCGGAAGGCAGGGTGTGCGTCTGGCGATCGTCGAGGTACTGCAGGCGGTGCTCGAGGTTGCGCAGGAATACGTAGGCGTCGGCGAGCTCGGCGGCGGCATCCTCCGGCAAGAGGCGCCGCTCGGCGAGCCGCGCCAGCACTTCGAGCGTCGGGCGAGCGCGCAGCGCGGGATCGCGCCCGCCGCGCACCAGCTGCAGCGCCTGGGCGACGAACTCGATCTCGCGGATGCCGCCGGGCCCGAGCTTGACGTGTTCGGCCAGCTCGCGGCGCGCCACTTCGCGGCGCACTTCGGCGTGCAGCCGGCGCATGGCGGCCAGCGTCGCGTAGTCGAGGTACTTGCGGTACACGAACGGGCGCACGATCGCGGCCAGCGCTTCGTGCGCGGCGGCTTCGCCGGTTAGCGCGCGCGCCTTGATCCAGGCGTAGCGCTCCCATTCGCGGCCCTGGGCGACGAAATACGCCTCGAGCGCGTCGAAGCTCGCCGCCAGCGGGCCCGAGTCGCCGTAGGGGCGCAGGCGCATGTCCACCCGGAAGACGAAGCCGTCCTCGGTCGCCTCGGCGAGCAGCCCGATCAGCTTGCGGCCGAGGCGCACGAAATACTCGTGGTTGGACAGTCGCCGCGCGCCGTCCGTGTCGCCCTCCTCGGGGTACAGGAACACCAGGTCGATGTCGGAGGACACGTTCAACTCGCGGCCGCCGAGCTTGCCCATGCCGACGACGACCAGGCGCTGGGCGCGTCCCGAGGCGCCGCGCGGCGTGCCGTGCTCGGCGGCGAGCCGCGCATCGGCCCACTCCAGCGCGACCGCGATCGTCAGCTCGGCCAGGTCGCTCATGGCGGCGCACACTTCGGCGAGGCCGGCTTCACCCGCCAGGTCGCGCGCCATCTCGCGCAGCAGGACGCGCTGGCGCAGGCGGCGCAGGCGCCCCTTGAGCGCCGCTTCGTCGTCCGCCTCGGCCCCGGCGAGGGCGGCTTGCATCTCGGCGCGGCCGAAGGCCGGCTGCGTCGCGGCGGCCTCGGCGAGCAGCTCGGGCCGCGCGGCGAGCAGCTGCTCGGCGTAGCGCGAGCCGGCGAGCGACGACGAGCGCGCGGCGCCGCTCAAGATCGCAGGAATTTCTGATTGGGCACGAGTAGTTACGGTTTAAAATGCCGCCTGGTTCCGCGTCGCGTGGCGCGGCGAGCAAGAACTTTTCCCGCCGTTGTGCCCCCAAGCCGTGTGCCGAACCTCATCTCACCGGGACCAGTAGGCTGAATATAGGGGCAACGCGAAGCGCGATGCAAACCGAGGACCGCAGGGAGGAGAGCAGCGCCGAGCGCCTGCTCGAGCGGGCGGGGGCTGCCGGCTGGTGGCTGCCCGCCCTCGAAGTGCTCGCCTGGGTCGTGTTCTTCGTCTTCGCCGGCGTGTTCCTCACGCTGCGCTACTGGCTGCTGCCCAACATCGAGCGCTACCGCGGCGACATCGTCGCCGTGCTGTCGCGCGAGATCGGCCTGCCGGTGAAGATCGGCGCGATCAGCGCCGAGTGGCAGGGCCTGCGCCCGGAGCTGCACTTTGCCGACGTGCGCCTGTACGACGCGCAGGGCCGCGAGGCACTGGTGCTGCCCGCGGTCGACAACGCGGTGGCGTGGAGCTCGCTGCTGCATCTCGACCTGCGCCTGCATTCGCTGACCATCGAGGGGCCGCGGCTCTCGGTGCGGCGCGACGCGCAGGGCGCGATCACCATCGCCGGCATCAAGCTCGGCGGCGAACGGGCCGAAGGCGGCTTTGCCGCGTGGCTGCTCAATCAGCGCGAGGTCGTCGTGCGCGACGCCGAGATCCAGTGGATCGACGACAAGCGCGGCGCGCCGCCGCTGCTGCTGTCCGCGCTCAACCTGCGCCTGCGCAACGCCGGCGCGCGGCATCAGATCGGATTCACCGCGCGGCCGCCGAAGGAGCTCGGCGCGGACCTCGACGTGCGCGCGCTGCTGAGCGGCAGAACGGTCCGGCAGCTCGCGGCCTGGAACGCGGAGGTGTACGTGGACCTCGGCTCGACTGACCTCGCGGGCTGGCGCCCCTGGGTCGATGATCCGATCGACCTGCAGCGGGGCCTGGGCGCGCTGCGCCTGTGGGCCACGTTCGGCGGCGGCAAGCTGCAGCACGTCACCGCCGACGTCGCGTTGTCGCAGGTCGCCGCGCGCCTGGGCAAGGACCTGCCGCTGCTCGAGCTGCAAAGCGTCAGCGGCCGGCTGCAGGGCAGCACGACCGCGCGCGGCTACCAGTTCGGGGTGCGCAACCTGGCGCTCGCCACGGGGCAGGGCCGGCCGATGCGCTCGACCAGCTTCCAGGTGCTGTGGGAGCCGGCGGTGGCCAACACCTCCGGCGGCACGGTGGTCGAATCCAGGCCGGCGCACGGCTCGTTCAGCGCCAGCCTGATCGAGCTCGGCCCGCTCGCGCGGCTGGCCGAGTATCTGCCGTTGCCCGTCGGTCTGCGCGCGCTGCTGGCCGAGCTCGAACCGCACGGCAGCGTGCGCGACGCCAGGCTCGACTGGAGCGGCGAGCTGCCGTCGGCCGCGGCGTTTTCGGGCCGGGCGCGCTTCTCGCACGTGGCGCTGGCGGCCTGGCACGCGATTCCGGGCTTCGCGGGGCTCTCGGGCAGCGTCAGCGCGAGCGACACGAAGGGCAGCCTGCATCTCGATTCGCGCAACGCCGAGATCGACCTGCCCAGGATCTTCCCGGAGCCGCGCATGCCGCTGGACGCGCTGAGCGGCCAGGTCGACTGGGAGCGCCAGGGGCCGGGCGGGGTCGCGCTGCGCATCGTCAACCTCAGCTTCTCCAATGCGCACCTCGCCGGAAGCGCGTTCGGCACCTACCGCTACGCCGACGGCAAGGGGCCGGGCGTGATCGATCTTTCCGCCCGCCTGGTGCGCGCCGACGGCCGGTTCACGGCGAAATACCTGCCGCTCGCGACGATCATGAACAAGGAAGCGCGCGACTGGGTGGCGAATTCGATCCTGACGGGCCGCTCCGACGACGTGCGGCTGCGCCTGAAGGGCGATCTGCGCAAGTTTCCGTTCGTCGATCCCGGGACGGGGCAGTTCGACGTCGCGGCGCACGTCGCCGGCGGGGTGCTCGAGTTTGCGCCCGGCTGGCCGCGCATCGAAGGCATCGACGGGGATCTGCTGTTCGACCGCGACCGGCTGGAAATCGTGGGTCGCAGCGCCACGATCTCCGGGGTCGCGCTGAGCAACGTGCGCGTGAGCATTCCAAGCATGATCGGGCCGACGCGGGTGCTGATCAGCGGCCGGGCCGACGGCCCGACCGACGATTTCCTGAAGTTCGTCCAGCGCAGCCCGGTGCGCGGCATGATCAATGGCTTCGCCGACGGCGTGAGCGCGACCGGACCCGGGCACCTGCAGCTCAAGCTCGAGCTGCCGCTCGCCAAGCTCGCGCAGAGCAAGATCGCCGGCACGTACCAGCTTGCCAATGACGCGCTGCGCCTGCGCCCGGGCCTGCCGGCGCTCGAGCGCGTGAACGGGGCCGTGAGCTTTACCGAATCGGGGCTCACGCTGCACGACCTGAAGGCGCAGCTGCTCGGCGGCGCGGTCACGCTCAGCGGCGGCTCGAAGCCGGGCGAGGGCGTCGCGGTGAGCGCGCGCGGCCGGGCGACGGTGGCCGGGTTGCGCGCGGCGTTCGACCACCCCTGGTGGCGCTACCTGTCCGGGGGCGCCTCGTACGTCGCCCACCTCAGGGTGCGCGGCGGCAGCACCCAGGTGAGCTTCGATTCGTCGCTCGCCGGCGTAGCGAGCGATCTGCCGCCGCCGCTCGCGAAGGCGGCGAGCCAGGCCCTGCCGTTGCGCGTCGAGTTCCTCCCGGGCGAGGCCGACGCGCTCGATCGCATCTCGGTGACGCTCGGGCGGCTCCTGCGGGCCGAGCTCCTGCGCGTGCGCGAAGGCGACGCGATGGTGCTGCAGCGCGCCTCCGTCGCGCTCAATCCCGTGCCCGGGGAGCCGATGCGCCTGCCCGAGCACCAGGTGACCCCCGGGCGCCAGTCGACCCTGGTGTACGGGACGCTGCCGGCGCTCGATCTGGATCGCTGGCTGCCCCTGTTCGGCGGCAGCACGGTCGGCGGCGGAGCGACCTTCGACCTGCGGCTCGGACGGCTCGACGCGTTCGGCAAGCGCGTGCACGACGTCTCGCTGCACGCGGGCGCCGATGCGAGCGGCTGGTCGGCGAAGGTCGACGCGACCGAGCTCGCCGGCGACCTGTCGTACAGCTACCAGGGCGGGGGCAAGCTGATCGCGCGGCTCAAGCACTTCGAGATTCCCGGCGATGCGCCGGGCGTCGTGCCCGGCGAGGGCGTGAAGGACCTGCCCGCGGTCGATCTGATCACCGATCAGTTCACCTTCCGCGGCAAGCAGCTCGGACGGGTCGAGGTGGGGGCCGAGCGCCAGGGACCGGACTGGCGCATCCACAAGCTGGCGATGGTCGATCCCGATGCCTCGCTCAGCGGGCACGGGGTCTGGCACACCGGCCAGCCTTCGCGCACCTCGCTCGAGTTTTCGCTCGATGCGACCGACGCGGGCAAGTTCCTCGCCCGCATCGGCTATCCGGGCTACGTGAAGAGCGGCGTGGCCAATCTCTCGGGCGCGGTGGCCTGGAACGGCGATCCGCTCAAGATCGACTATCCGAGCCTGTCGGGGACGCTTTCGCTGGAAGCGAAGAACGGCCAGTTCCTCGAGATCGACCCGGGAGTGGGCAAGCTGCTGTCGCTGGTGAGCCTGCAGGCGCTGCCGCAGCACCTCACCCTGGGCTTTCGCGACGTGTTCTCGAAGGGCTTCCAGTTCGACCACATCGCCAGCTCGCTGCAGGTAGCGAACGGCAGCATGACCACGAAGGACTTCAAGATGAGCGGCTCGGGGGCGGACGTCGACATGTCGGGCGAGGTCGACCTGGTGCGCGAGACCCAGGACCTCCGGGTGCGCGTGGTGCCGAAGCTCGCCGGCAGCGCCTCGACCGTGCTCGGGCTGGTGAACCCGATCGTGGGCATCACCAGCGCGATCGCGCAGAGCCTGCTGAAGAACCCGCTCGGACAGATCTTCGCCTACGATTACGCGATCACCGGCACCTGGAGCGATCCCAAAGTGGAGAAAGAGCGCGCCGCGCCGCCCGCGGTCCCGGGGGCGGGCGAGCCGAACGGACAGCCGGCGCCGGCGAATTGAAGCCATGACCAGCACGCGCTTTGCCGCGATCCAGATGGTGTCCGCGCCGGAGCTCGAGCAGAACCTCGAGGCAGCCGGGCGCCTGATCGGCGAGGCAGCGCGCGCGGGGGCGAAGCTGGTCGCGCTGCCGGAGAACTTCTACTGCATCAGCGGGGACGAGACCGCCAAGGTCGGGCTGCGCGAGCCCGACGGCGACGGTCCGATCCAGCGCTTTCTCGCGGATGCGGCGCGCGCGCACCGCGTCTGGGTGGTGGGCGGCACCGCACCGATCGCCTGCCCCGACCCGGCGCGCATCCGCAGCGCCTGCCTGGTGTACGACGACGCGGGCCGGCGCGTCGCGCGCTACGACAAAATGCACCTGTTCCGCTTCTCCGCGGGCAATGAGCGCTACGACGAGTCGCGTACGCTCGAGGCGGGCGGGCAGCCGGTCGCGATCGAAAGCCCCTACGGGCGGCTCGGATTGTCCGTTTGCTATGATGTCCGCTTCCCGGAGCTGTATCGGGGGCTCGGCGAAATCGACGTGCTGTTCGTGCCCTCCGCGTTCACCGTGCAGACCGGCGAGGCGCACTGGGCGACGCTGCTGCGGGCGCGCGCCATCGAGAACCTTGCTTACGTGGTGGCACCGGCGCAGGGCGGGCTGCATCCGTCGGGCCGCCGCACCTACGGGCACACGCTGATCGCCGATCCGTGGGGCGCGGTGCTCGCCGAGCGCGCCGAAGGCGAAGGCGTGGTGCTCGCCGACATCGACCTCGCGCGCATCGCGCAGCTGCGCCGCGACCTGCCCGCGCTCATCAACCGGAGGCTTACCTGATGGACACCGTACTAGCCGCCCCCGAAACCACGAGCGGCCTGCTCGCCGTGGCCGAGGGCTGCCTGCTGGCGCCCTACGAGCTCGCGCCCGCGAAGCTCGATCACGTGTTCCACGCCCTCGGCGAGCACCGCATCGACTACGCCGACCTGTTTTTCCAGTACACCCGCTCCGAGGGCTGGAGCCTGGAGGAGGGCATCGTCAAATCGGGCAGCTTCAACATCGACCAGGGTGTGGGGGTGCGCGCGATCTCCGGCGACAAGACCGCGTTCGCCTATTCCGACGAGATCAGCTTCGCGGCGCTGGAGGACGCGGCGCGCGCCACGCGCGCGATCGCGCGCGCCGGCCAGAACCGCCGCGTCCCCGTCCGTGGGGCCGGGGGTGCGGGGGGGCGCCATAGCCCCCCTGCGACCCGCTACCAGGCGATCGATCCGCTGGCCTCGCTCGGCTCGGAGGCCAAGGTGCACCTGCTCGAGCGGCTCGAGCGCATGTGCCGTGCGCTCGATCCGCGCGTGACGCAGGTGATGGCGCATCTGGGCGGCGAATACGAGGTGGTGCTGATCGCGCGCTCCGACGGGGTGCTGGCGGCCGACGTGCGGCCGCTGGTGCGGCTCTCGGTGCAGGTGATCGCCGAGGCGGGCGGGCGGCGCGAGACCGGCAGTGCGGGCGGCGGCGGGCGCACCGACTACGCGCATTTCACCGATGCCGTGCTCGAGGACTACGCCCGCCAGGCGGTGTCGCAAGCGCTCACCAACCTCGAGGCGCGCCCCGCGCCGGCGGGCACGATGACCGTGGTGCTCGGCCCCGGCTGGCCCGGGGTGCTGCTGCACGAGGCGATCGGGCACGGCCTGGAGGGCGATTTCAACCGCAAGGGCAGCTCGGCGTTCGCCGGCCGCATCGGCGAGCGGGTGGCCGCGCCCGGGGTCACGGTGGTCGACGACGGCACGCTGCCGGACCGGCGCGGCTCGCTCACGGTGGACGACGAGGGCAACCCGACGCGGCGCACGGTGTTGATCGAGAACGGCATCCTGCGCGGCTACATGCAGGACAGCCTGAACGCGCGGCTGATGAAGATGCCGCTCACCGGCAACGCCCGGCGCGAATCGTTCGCGCACCTCACCCTGCCGCGCATGACCAACACCTACATGCTGGCCGGGACGCGCGATCCGGCGGAGATCATCGCCAGCGTGAAGAAGGGGCTGTACGCGGTGAACTTCGCCGGCGGCCAGGTGGACATCACCAACGGCAAGTTCGTGTTCTCGGCGGCCGAGGCCTACCTGATCGAGAACGGCAAGGTGACGCAGCCGGTGAAGGGCGCGACGCTGATCGGCAACGGCCCGGACGTGCTCACGCGGGTGGCGCTGATCGGCAACGACCTGAAGCTCGATCCCGGCATCGGCACCTGCGGCAAGGAAGGCCAGAGCGTGCCGGTGGGGGTCGGCCAGCCCACCCTCAGGATCGACGGCCTGACGGTGGGAGGGACGGCCTAGCGCCCGGCTAGCCGGGCCCTGCGTAGATGTTGAGGTACTTCACGCAGATCACCCGCAGGCAGGACGAGATGTTCTTGTCGTTCGCGATCAGGCAGCTGTCGTGGATGCGCTCGATCAGGCGGGGCAGCGGCAGGCCGACCTCGCGCGACATGTCCTCCAGCACGTTCCAGAACGCGCGCTCCAGCGAGACCGTGGTGCTGTGCCCGTGGATGCGGAAGCCGCGCTTCTCCGGGATGAACTCGCCGATCTGCGAGGTCGTGCAGGCATCGAACATGTGCGCGAGCAGGTCGTTGCGCTCGAGGTAGATGGACATGGCGGTGTGGCCAAAGTGACTTGACTTTCAATATAAGTCGGCGGCGCGGGGCGATCAAGCGGCTGTTTGCAACAGTTACTACCCGCCCGCGCGGTATGCGAGCATAGGATCTCAGGCCCGGCAAGAGGCGGTGGCGCTCCGAGGCGCCGATGGTCAAGGAGGAGGAAGGTGGAGTTTTTCCAGAAGACGCTGGACCCGATCATCGCGCTCGCGGCGATCGCGGTGCTGGACATTTTTCTGTTCCTCACAGTCGGGGCCTGGACCGTCGGCGGCGGTGAAACCATGATGACCGGGCTCGCCGCCAAGTTCTTCATGGGCGACGCCGTGTACCGCATCCCCTTCTGGAAGTTCGCGTTTCCGCCCGATCCTACCTACTGGAAGATCTACATCAGCCTGGGCATGGTGTTCGGCGCGTTTCTCGGGGCGGTGCTGTCGAAGGAGTTCTACTGGCGCATGCCGCACCGCATGTGGGAGTGGGTCAGGATCACCATCGGCGGGCTGCTGATGGGCATCGGTATCCGGCTCGCCTTCGTGTGCAACGTGAGCACCTTCTTCGGCCTCACGCCGGAGATGAACCTCGGCGGCTACCTCGCGGTGAGCGGCATCCTGGCCGGCGCCTGGGTGGGAACCTGGATCTACAAGAAGACCCTGGAGGACTGAGATGACGCCCGTCGCCGGATGCGTGGCTGCGTTCATTTTCGGCACCACGGTGGGGCTGCTGGTGCAGCGCTCGCGCTACTGCAACGTGGCCGCGCTGCGCGACGCCATGCTGTTCAAGACCTACCGCAACACCAAGGCGATGCTCGTCGCCATGATGATCATGACCGTAGGGTTCACCGCCTTCATCTCCATCGGCGCCGGCAAGCCGATGCGCTTCGACGTGGGGCTCAACACCTTCATCGGCCTGTTCCTGTTCGGCATCGGCATGGTGCTCGCCGGGGCGTGCACCGTCTCCACCTGGGTCAAGGCGGGCGAGGGCAACATCGGCGCGTGGTGGGCGCTGCTGTTCACCTTCGTCGGCATGTTCCTGTTCTCGCTGCTGTGGTCGTTCGTCTACTGGCCGCCCGCCCCCGCCACCATGACCGGCGCGCCCAACCTGGCGGGGCTGCAGTTCGGATTCGCCAATGCCGCCACCCTGCAGAGCAAGACCGGGATCCCGGCCATCGTGTTCGGCCTGATCCAGACGTTCGTGCTGGCGGCCATTTACCGGGCGATCCTCAAGCGCGAGCGGCAGCGGGCGCAGGCGCACGCGGCGGCCGAGACCGCGGACTCGAACGCCTGCGACGCCTGGGCGGACCCGGTCGGCGCCGCGGCGCCGCAGGGCGCGCTGGCGCGCGCGGCGGAGCAGAGCGCCTGAGCGGCAAGAACCCGAACCAGGAATAGGAGCGCAGTCGGATGGCACTCTTCACCAGGAAAGCGCAGCCCGCACCCGGCGCCGGCCCGGCGGCCGAGGCCGTGCTGCCGGACGGGACCAAGGTCAGCGTGAAGCAGAGCATCAACTGCCTCGGCGATTCCTGCCCGCGCCCCCAGCTGATGACCAAGAAGGCGCTGGCCGCCGCAACGCAGGGCGACGTGATCGAGGTGCTGATCGACAACCCGACGTCGGTGGAAGCGATTCCGCCGATGATGCCCGGCCTCGCGAGCACGCACCTGGCGACCGTCAGGGCCGAGCGCTGCTGGCGCGTGTTCGTGCGCAAAGGCTGAGAGGGGGGAGCGACCATGCGCTGGGCCAAGCTGCAGATGGTGGTGTTCTCGCTGCTATCGGCCGCAGTGAGCGCCGGCGGGCTCGCCTACATCTTCATCGAGCATCCGGCCTATCTTCGCGCCACCGGGGAAGGCGTGCCGTACTACACCCCCGAGGTGCTCGACCCGATCACGCACAAGCCGCTCGACCTGGACATGCTGATCCGGCACTTCGAGGGCAAGGATCCGAAATGACGCTCGATTTCCCGACCCTGCTGCAGATCGGATCGTTCTTCGTCACCTTCTACCTGCTTTACCTGGTGCTCACGCACGACGTCTTCTAGGGGGCATTGCGATGACAAAGGGGCTGGCGATTTTCTGCATCGGCGCGCTCGCCGTGGCGCTGGGACTGTTTGCAGCGCTGTTCCCGTACGCAGCGGTCCCCGCGCAGACTCTGGCGAGCTCCCGCGTCGCGCAGCCGATGGAGCGCATGGGCGCCATCGATCTCGGCGGCGGCTACGGCACGGTGTCCGTCGTGGATCTGGTGGGCTATTACGTCGAGCATCCTCCGGTTGCCCGAGCGGGCGGCACCGGGGACTCGGGCGGGCACCATTTCCGTGGCTGCTGAGGAGCCGTGCGTCGCGTCGTTCTCAGCTCGGTAGTCGCGGCCGGCGTAGCGCTAGCCCCGGGCGTCGCCGGGGCGTCCGCTGCGCTCGGCTACGTGAGCAGCGCCCCGGCCGCGGGGGCCGTCACGGTCGTGGACGCGCGCGCGCAGGCCGCCTGCCTGGCCAAGAGCGTGCGCGGCGCGCATTGCCTGCCGGCGGCGGACTTTCTCGGCCCGCACGGGCGTCTGGCGAGCTTCCGGCAGATCTTCTGGCTGCTCGGCACGGCCGGATTGTCGGGTCGCGAGCACGTGCTGGTGGTCGGAGATGATCCGGTCGAGCGCGATTTCGTCGCCGGCATGCTGTATCTCAGCGGCCAGCGCAAGGTTTCCATCCTGACGCGGGCGGTCTCGCAGGGTACGGGCCTGGCGCCCGATGCGCTCGGGCCGGGCACGCCGCGCGCGATGGTGCGCAACCCGATCTACCAAGGCGCGGTCCGCGGCGACGACATCGTGCTCAGAACGGAGCTGGCGCGAATGCTCGCGGCGCACAGCGCGCCCGCGATGCTCGACGGGCGCAGCGACGCCGAATACTGGGGCGAGCGCATCCGCGCGTGGCGCGGCGGGCATCTGCCCGGCGCGCAATCGCTGCCGATCGGCGCGGCGCGCCGGGAGCTCGTCGGCGGCCATGTCGATCTGCCCGCAGGCAAGAGCTTCGTGGTCTATGGCCACGACGCCTTCGAGTCGGTGGCCTACTTCACGCTGCTGCGGGCGGCGGGGACGGATGCGCGCGTGCTGCTCGACGGCTGGGCGGGGTGGGCCAACCATCCCGATCTGCCCGTCGCCTCCGAAACCTACCCGGACCGGGCGGCCGGGCCGGTCCTGCGCGTCCCCGAGCCCTCGCGCTGGCTGCTGTCGCTCACCCTCTTCAACCTGCTTGCCGTGCTCTCGCTCGCCGGGGGCCTTGCCTACGCATGGAAGCGCAAGAGCTGACTGCCGAGTTGCTGTTCGTGGTCTCGACCGATCGCGGCGCGGGTCCGCTCGCCGGCCTCGCCGATGCCTGCCGGCGCCGCGGCACGCGCTGGGCCTGCTTCTTCACCAACGACGGGGTCAAGCTGCTGGCCGACGCAGGCGTTCGTGCCGCGACGCAGGGCGCCGGCCGGGCCGTCGCCTGCGAGCACTCGTGGGCGCGGTTCATGGGCGCTGCGCGCTGCCCGGTGGAGCTGGGCAGCCAGACCGACCACAGCGCGCTCGTCGCCTGCGCCGCGCGAGTCGTGGCGCTCTGAAGACCGCGATGACGGCCCGCACGCGCTCCATATTGCTTCTCGGCCGGCGCGACCACGCCGAGGCGATGCGCGTCGCCGCCGGCCTGACGATCTTCGGCCACAGCGTGCGCCTGGTGATGATGGGCGCGCCGGTGGCCGACAGCGCGGAGAACGCGGCGCAGCTCGAACTGCTGGATCTCGCCGACATCGTGCCGCAGACGACGGTGGCCGGGCAGGAGCTCGAGCTGCTCGACGCCCCTGCGCTCGCCGACGCGATGCGCGCGGCGGACGTGGTGATGAGCATCTAGGGAGGCACGGTGGAGGTAGTGGTGCTGAAGCTGGGCATTTTCCCGGACGCCGACATGGTCGAGCGGGCGCTCGCGCGCCTGCCTCGCGACTGCGTCCAGTCGGTGTTCGAGGTTTCCAAGCCGGACCGCGGCGAGGGCGAGTGGGATCGAGTGCTGGACCGGCTGCTCGCCGCTGACCGGATCATCGTGGTTTAACAAGGAGGAGGACGGATCATGAAGAAAACCTGGGCCATCGGCGCGCTCGTGTTCGCGGCAAGCGGAGGGTCGGTGCTTGCCGCCTCGGCGCAGCCGCTCGTGAACGTGGACTGGATCAAGGCGAATTCCTGCAAGCCCGGGGTGGTGGTCCTGGACGTGCGCAGCTCGATCGACGGCGGCTCGCAGATCGACTACCTGCGCGGCCACATCCCGTGCGCGATCTACAGCGACTACATGAAGGGCGGCTGGCGCACCAAGGTCGACAACGTTCCCGGAATGCTGCCGCCGGTGCCGCAGATCGCGAAAGTCATCGGCGACCTCGGCATCGACAACAACACCCACGTGGTGATCTATTCGGCGGGCAACAGCGCCACCAGCATGGGAAGCGCGACGCGCGTGTACTGGACCTTCAAGGTACTGGGCGACAACGACGTCTCGATCCTCAACGGGGGTTATGCGGGCTACACCGCGGACAAGAAGAATCCGCTCCAGACCGGCATGAACGCGCCCAAGGCGAAAACCTTCACCGCCCACTTCCGCAAGGATCTCGACGCCAGCGAGGCGGACGTGCGCAAGGCGATGGCGGAGAAGGTCGTGCTGGTCGACAACCGGCCGAGCGACCAGTATCTCGGCGTCAATCGCGCGCCCGTCGCGAAGCGCGACGGCACGATCCCGGGCGCGAAGAGCGTGCCGGAGTCCTGGCTCACGGCGAACGACGGCGGGACCTTCCGCAGCGCCGCGGAAATCAAGAAGCTGTACAAGCATGCGGGCGTTCCGACCCAGGGCGAAGAGGTCAACTTCTGCAACACGGGCCACTGGGCCTCGGTCGGTTGGTTCGCCTCGCGCGAGATCCTCGGCAACAAGCACGCGACGCTGTACGACGGCTCCATCGCGCAATGGTCGGCCGATCCCAAGGCTCCGATGGAGCAGAAGATCAAGGCCGAGTGAAGCGCACGCTCGGCCTGTGCACGCTCTTACTGTGGGGCCTGTGCAGCGCCCTGCCGGCGCAGGGCGCCTCGGCCGCCGGGCGCGACCTGCGCCTGGCGCTCGCGCTGATCGCGGGGGACGCGAGAATGCTCGCCGACCCCGCGACGCCGGCCCGGCGCAAGGAGGGATTGACCGAGCGCATCCGCAGCAACCTGGGCAGCCTGGCGATCACCGGCCGCTACGCGATGCAGGCCGACGGCAAGCACGGTCCGCAGCTCGCCGCCGCGCTCGACGGGCTGAGCCGGCTGCTCGCCACCGGCTCGCCGGAGGAGTTCGCGCGCGAGGCCACGCGGCTTGCCGCCGCGTATCCGCTCGACCTGTCGTACTTCCAGCCGCTTGCCGCCACCGCGCGGCGAATCGAGGCGGGGCGCGCGATCTACCGTCAATACTGCATCGGCTGCCATGCCAGCCCGGACCCGACCGCGGCGAATCCCGCTCCGGACCTGTTTCGCATGGCGCGGACCGAGCCCCGCGCGGAGCTGCTCGCGCGGCTCCTCGGAGGCATTCACGGCGACCGCATGACCAGCCTGGAGAATCCGTTCACCGACCAAGCCATCGCGAGCCTGGCCGCCTACTTCATCACGAGGCAGGAACGTCCGCCCGCATCCGGCTCGGCGCATCGAGCACCATGAGCATCAACCTGTGTTTACAACCAAGAAAAGGGAGACAAGCACCATGCATCACCTGAAGCAATTGCTGCGCACCACCGTCCTGGGCCTGCTGCTCGCGGCGCTCTTCCCCGCCCTCGTCCTCGCGGCGGAGATTCCGTTTCCGAACGTGCCCAGTCCGGCGCAGAACCCGAAGCTCTCGTACGGCGGCTACTTCAAGCACCACCAGCCGGTCAAGATCCTGTTCGCGGTCGGGCAGCCGGGGCCTCAGCTCAAGGAATCACTGATCAACTCCGCGCTCGTGATCCGCTACCTCAAGGCGCACGGCTACCGCTACCAGATCCACTTCGTGCTGTATTCCCGGGCTGTGTTCGTGGCCGATCAGCTGAACCAGAAGTACAGCACCTGGGCGCCGCTGATGGAGGCGCTGCACAAGCAGGGCGTCACGTTCTCCGTGTGCCACAACGCCATGGCGCTGCTGCACGTGAAGAGCGCGGATGTGTATCCGTACATGAAGGTGATCCCGGCCGGCATCCTCTCGGTGGTGGAATACGAGATGAAGGGCTATCACCCGATCTTCAATCCCAACACCGAGACCGAGTAACCGGTGCTCGGCGCGGGGCGGCCGGCAGCGCCGCCCCGCGCATCGCCCGCTGCGCGCTCCCGTCCCCGCTGGGCTACCATTTCGCATGCCCGCCGATTCCACCCTGCCCTCGAACCAGACCGCGGTATTCGCCGGCGCGGACGCGATCGCGCGTGAGATTCCGGACGGCGCGCTCCTCGCCCTGCCGCCTGACTATTCCCTGCCCGCGATGGAAGCGGTGCGCGCGCTGGTGCGCCGCAAGGCGAGGAACCTGAAGCTGCTAGGAGTGCCGGTGCTCGGCCTGTGCGCCGACCTGCTGATCGGCGCGGGCTGCGTGGCCGAAGTCGAGACCAGCGCCGTGTCGCTCGGCGAGGCGGGCCTTGCGCCGCGCTTCACCGAGGCGGCCGAGGGCGGCGAGATCGCGGTGCGAGACGCCACCTGCCCGATGGTGCACGGCGCGTTGCAGGCGGCCGAAAAAGGCGTGCCGTTCATGCCGCTGCGCGGCGTGCTCGGCTCCGATCTCGCGCGCCATCGCCCGGACTGGAGGGTGATCGACAACCCGTTCGCACCGGGCGCGGACCCGATCCTGCTCGCCGCCGCCATCTCGCCCGACGTGGCGCTGTTTCACGCCCGCTGGGCCGACCGCGCGGGCAACGTCTGGGTGGGCAGGCGCCGCGAGCTGGCGACCATGGCGCACGCGGCGAAGCGATGCTTCGTCACCTGCGAAACGCTGCGCGAGGACGACATGCTGGAGGACGAGCTGCTCGCGCCCGGCGTGCTGTCGTCGGTGTACGTCTCCGGCGTGGCCCGGGTGCCGCGCGGCGCCTGGCCGCTCGGCGTGGCGGACCAGTACCCGATCGACGACGCGCACCTGCTGCACTATGCGAGGGCCGCGCGCACGCGCGAGGGCTTCGGGCGCTACCTCGAGGAGTTCGTGCTGCGTGCGGGCGGCGCATGACGGGCTACGCGACCGAGGAGCTGCTCGCCTGCGCGCTCGCGCGCCTGGTGGGCGATGCGGGGCACGTCGCGGTCGGCGCGGCCTCGCCGATCCCGGCCACCGCGTGCACCCTGCTGCGCGCGAAGACCGGCGGCCGGCCGCGCATTTCGCTGCAGCACCGGCGGCGCGGCAACCCGTTCACCGAAGGCTCGCGCGAGCTGTTCGACCTCGCGGGGCAGGGGAGAATCGACGTGTTCTTCCTCGGCGGCGCGCAGATCGACGGCGAGGCGAACATCAACTTGGTGGGCACCGGCGAGTACCCCGAGCTCGAGCGCCGCTTCCCGGGTTCGTTCGGCTCGGCCTTCATGTACTTCGCGGCCAAGCGCACGATCCTGTTCCGCGAGGAGCACAGCCCGCGCGTGCTGGTGCCGAAGGTGGATTTCATCAGCGCGCCGGGATGGAGCCCGGCGGGCGTCTGGCGCCGCGGCGGACCGCAGGCGCTGCTGACCGGCAAGGCGCTGTTCGCGTGGGACGCGGCGCGCCGGCGCTTCCGGCTGGAGAGCGTGCACCCCGGGCACGCGCCGGAGGACATCCGCGCCGCGACCGGCTTCGAGTACGACTGCCCGGCGCAGGTGCCGGCGACCGCCGAGCCCGCCGCCGAGGAGCTCGCGCTGCTGCGCGGCCCGGTGGCGCGCGAAATCGCCGCCAGCTACCCCGACTTCGCGCGCCGGGTGTGGGGCGAGCCGGCGCTGCCGGCGTGAGCGGCGGCATGAGGCGCATCGCCGCCGGGCTGCTCGCGCTCGCCGTTGCACTTCCCGCCTGCGCGTTCGATCTGGAAGGTCACCGCGGCGCGCGCGGCCTGGCGCCCGAGAACACCCTGCCGGCGTTCGCGACCGCGCTGTCGATCGGCGTGACCACGCTCGAGCTGGATACCTGTGTCACCGCCGACGGCGTGCTGGTGATCTCGCACAACCGGCGGCTCAACCCGGATATCACCCGCGGACCGGATGGAAAGTGGCTCGAGGGGCCAGGCCCCGCGATTCGCTCGCTCAGCTTTGCGCAACTGGAGCGCTACGACGTCGGGCGCATCAAGCCCGGCACGCGCTACGCCGCCGCATTTCCCGATCAGATCGCCCGCGACGGGACGCGCATCCCGCGGCTCGCCGACCTGTTCGCGCTGGTGCGCAAATCCGGCAACGCCGCGGTGCGCTTCGACATCGAGACCAAGATCTCGCCCGAGGCGCCGGACGAAGCGCCGCCTCCGCAGGCGTTCGCGCGCGAGCTCGTCGAGGCGATCCGCCGGTCGGGCATGGAGCGGCGCAGCACCATCGAATCGTTCGACTGGCGCACGCTGCAGGCGGTGCAGAAGCTCGCGCCCGGAATCCCGACTGCGTATCTCACCGACGCTTCGGGCTCGGCCTGGACGGCGGGCTTCGATCTCGGGCGCTACGGCACCGTGCCGAAGATGGTGCAGGCCGCGGGGGGCCGCATCTGGTCGTCCGATGATCGCTACCTGACCGACGCGCTGGTCGGCGAGGCGCACGCGCTGGGGCTGCGGGTCCTGGTCTGGACCGTGGACGCACCCGAGGTCATCGCTCGGATGCTCGACATGAAGGTCGACGGCATCATCAGCGACCGTCCCGACCTGGTCCGGCTCGAGATGAACAAGCGCGGCCTCGCGCTGCCCGCGGCCACGCCGGTGGCGCCGTAGCCGGCTTCAGTCCTGATCGGCCCAGCGCAGCGACCGGTGCACCGCTTCGTGCCAGCGCGCCATCAGCTCGGCGCGCGCCTCGGCGGTCATCTCGGGTTCGAAGCGGCGGTCGACTTCCCAGTGCTCGGCGATCTCTTCGCGCGATTGCCACAGCCCGGTCGTCAGACCCGCGAGGTAAGCCGCGCCGAGCGCGCTCGTCTCCAGCACGCGCGGGCGCACGACCGGCACGCAGAGGATGTCGGCCTGGAACTGCATCAGGAGATTGTTGGCCGCGGCCCCGCCGTCGACGCGCAGCTCGGTGAGCTTCTCGCCGGAGTCCATCTGCATCGCGTCGAGCACGTCCGCGCTCTGGAAGGCGATTGACTCGAGCGCGGCGCGCGCGAGGTGCGCGCGCGACGAGCCGCGCGTGAGGCCGAGGATGGTGCCGCGCGCGAACGGGTCCCAGTGCGGCGCGCCCAGGCCGGCGAACGCCGGCACTAGGTACACCCCGCCGTTGTCGGGCACGGTCGCGGCGAGGTCCTCGATCTCGTGCGCGGCGCGCACGAAGTGCATTTCGTCGCGCAGCCATTGCACCACCGCCCCGGCGATGAACACGCTGCCCTCGATTGCGTACTCCTTGTCCGCGTCGCGCGCGTCGCGCGCGTAGCCGAGCTGTGCCGCCGCGGTGGTGAGCAGCCCGCCTTCGAGCCGCACGGCGCGCTCGCCGGTGTGCATCAGCATGAAGCAGCCGGTGCCGTAAGTGTTCTTCGCCATGCCGTGGCGATGGCAGCCCTGGCCGAACAGCGCCGCCTGCTGGTCGCCCGCGATGCCGGCGATCGGAATCGCGGCGCCGAGCACCGAGGGCGCCACCATCGCGAACGCGTGCGCCGACGGATAGACGTCGGGCAGGATCGCGCGCGGGATGCGCAGGATCGACAGCAACTCGTCGTCCCAGTCGCCCTTGTGGATGTCGAACAGCAGGGTGCGCGAAGCGTTCGACGGATCGGTGACGTGCACGCGGCTCTGCGACAGGTTCCACACCAGCCAGGTGTCGACCGTGCCGAAGGCGAGCTCGCCGCGCTCGGCGCGCTCGCGCGCACCCGGCAGGCTGTCGAGCAGCCAGGCGAGCTTGGTGCCGGCGAAGTAGGGGTCGAGGATCAGCCCGGTCTTGCGCCGGATCGTGTCCTCGAGGCCGGCCGAGCGCAGCTGCGCGCACAGGGCGGTGGTGCGCCGGTCCTGCCACACGATCGCGTTGTACAGCGGCTCGCCGGTCTGGCGGTCCCAGAGCACCGTGGTCTCGCGCTGATTGCAGATGCCGACGGCGCGGACCTCGGTCGGATCGGTCTGCGACTTTTCCAGCACCTCGCGCGCCACGTCGCGCTGCGAGACGTACAGCTCCAGCGGGTCGTGCTCGACCCAGCCCGGCTGCGGAAAGATCTGGCGGATCTCGCGCTGCGCGACGTGCAGGGGCGTGCCCTCGTCGTCGAACAGGATCGCGCGCGAGCTCGTGGTGCCTTGGTCGAGCGCGAGGATGTACTTCATGTTGTCCTTCTCCGACGGGCGCCCGGAATTCTAGCAGCGCCGCGGATGTTAGAATCCGCGGCGTTGCAGCAAGCCAATTCCGCCCGGTCAGTGTCGCGCCACAACGAAAGAACACCATGAAGATCCATGAATATCAAGGCAAGGAGCTGTTCCGGAAGTACGGCGTCGCCACGCCGCGCGGCATCGCCTGCTTCAGCGTCGAGGAGGCGGTCGCCGCGGCCGGCAAGCTGGGCGGCGGCGTCTGGGTGGTCAAGGCGCAGATTCACGCCGGCGGCCGCGGCAAGGGCGGCGGCGTGAAGGTCGCGAAGAGCCTCGACGAGGTGCGCGAAAAAGCCGGGCAGGTCCTCGGCATGCAGCTGGTGACGCACCAGACCGGGCCGCAGGGCCAGAAGGTGCGGCGGCTGCTGGTCGAGGAAGGCGCCGACATCAGGAAGGAGCTCTACGTCGGGATGGTGGTCGACCGCGGCACCCAGCGCGTGTGCCTGATGGCCTCCTCCGAAGGCGGCATGGACATCGAGGAGGTCGCGGCGAAGACCCCCAAGAAGATCCGCAAGGTGTTCATCGATCCCGCCACCGGGCTGACGAACGGCGAGGCCGACGAGATCTCGCGCCAGATCGGCGTTCCCGACGCATCGGTCGGGCAGGCGCGCGAGCTTCTGCAGGCGCTGTACAAGTGCTTCTGGGAGACCGACGCCTCGCTCGCCGAGATCAATCCGCTCATCTACACCGGCGAGGGCCAGGTGCTGGCGCTCGACGCGAAGCTGAACTTCGACGACAACGCGCTGTTCCGCCACCCCGAGATCGTCGCCATGCGCGACCTGGACGAGGAAGACCCGCCGAGATCGAGGCCTCCAAGTACGACCTGTCGTACATCTCGCTCGACGGCGAGATCGGCTGCATGGTGAACGGCGCGGGGCTCGCCATGGCCACCATGGACACCATCAAGCTGTTCGGCGGCGAGCCGGCCAACTTCCTCGACGTCGGCGGCGGCGCCACCGCGGAGAAGGTGACCGCGGCGTTCAAGATCATGCTGTCCAACCCGAAGGTGAAGGCGATCCTGGTCAACATCTTCGGCGGCATCATGAAGTGCGACACCATCGCCGAGGGCGTGGTCGCGGCGGCGAAGGAGGTGAAGCTCTCGGTGCCGCTGGTGGTGCGCATGAAGGGCACCAACGAGGACCTCGGCAAGAAGATCCTCAAGGATTCGGGCCTGCCGATCATCTCGGCCGGCAACATGGCGGAGGCCGCGCAGAAAGTGGTGGCCGCGGTGAAAGGCCGCAAGGCGGCACCCGGGAAGGCCAAGCCCGCGAAGGCCGCGAAAGCCAGGCCGGCGAAGAAGGCGAAGCCAGCGCGCAAGGCGAAGCCGGCGAAGAAGGCCCGGCCCGCGAAGCGAGCGCAGGCCGCGAAAGCCAAACCGGCGAAGAAGGCGAAGCCGGCGAAGAGGGCGGAGCCCGCGAAGAAAGCCGGTGCCGTGCGCCGGGCGAAAGGGAAGAAGAAATGAGCATCCTCATCGACAAGAACAGCCGGGTCATCACCCAGGGCATCACCGGCAAGACCGGGCAGTTCCACACCCGCACCAGCCGCGAGTACGCCAACGGGGGTGCCTGCTACGTCGCGGGCGTCAACCCGAAGAAGGCGGGCGAGGACTTCGAGGGCATCCCGATCTACGCGAGCGTGCGCGACGCGAAGGACAAGACCGGCGCGAACGTCTCGGTGATCTACGTGCCGCCGCCCTTCGCCGCGGAGGCCATCTGGGAGGCGGTCGAGGCCGATCTCGAGCTCGTGATCTGCATCACCGAAGGCATCCCGGTGCGCGACCTGATCGAGGTGCGCGACCGCATGCGCAAGCAGAACCGCAGGACGCGGCTGATCGGGCCCAACTGCCCCGGACTCATCACCCCGGGGGAGCTGAAGATCGGCATCATGCCCGGCCACATCCACAAGAAGGGCCGCGTCGGCGTGGTCTCGCGCTCGGGCACGCTCACCTACGAGGCGGTCGGCCAGCTGACCGAGCTCGGCATCGGACAGTCGAGCGCGGTCGGCATCGGCGGCGACCCGGTGAACGGCCTCAAGCACATCGACGTGATGAAGCTCTTCAACGACGATCCCGGCACCGACGCGGTGGTGATGATCGGCGAGATCGGCGGCTCGGACGAGGAGACGGCCGCGCAGTGGGTCAAGCAGAACATGAAAAAGCCCGTGGTCGGCTTCATCGCCGGGATCACCGCGCCGCCGGGCAAGAGGATGGGCCACGCCGGCGCCATCATCTCGGGCGGCAAGGGCACCGCGCAGGAGAAGCTCGCGGTGATGGAAGAGTGCGGCATCAAGGTCACGCGCAACCCCGCGGAAATGGGCCGCACGCTCAAGTCGGTGCTGCGCTGAGCGGCGCGCGTCTGCTGGCCGGCAGGCGTGGCAGACATGCAGGCGACTCCGGCATCCGTCCCTGAATCCCTCGTCCTGGCGATCGACCAGGGCACCCACGCCAGCCGCGCGCTGGTCCTCGATCGGCGCGGGCGCATCGTCTCGAGCGGCGAGCAGGCGATCGGGATGACGCATCCGCAGCCCGACTGGGCCGAGCAGAACGGCGACGAGGTCGTCGCCTCGGTATTCGGCGCTGCACGGCAGGCGCTCGCGGGGCTTGGCGCCCGCCGCCAGGCGGTCGCCGCCGCCGGGCTGTCGAGCCAGCGCGCGAGCGCGGTGTGCTGGGACCGGCGCGACGGCCGGCCGCTGTCGCCGATCTTCAGCTGGCAGGACCGGCGCGCGCACGCCTGGATCGACCAGCTCGCGCCGTACGGCGAGAGCGTGCACGCGAAGACGGGCCTGTTCCTGTCACCGCACTACGGCGCGAGCAAGCTGCGCTGGGCGCTCGACCATCTGCCCGCGGTGCGCGAGGCGATGCAGGCGGGAACTCTCGCCTGGGGGCCGATGGCGAGCTTCCTCGTCTTTCGGCTGCTGAAGGAGCGGCCGCTCGCCGCCGATCCGCAGTGCGCGGCGCGCACCCAGCTGTGGAACCTGCACACGCGCGACTGGGATCCGGAGCTGCTCGCGCTGTTCGGCCTGCCGGGAGGATTCCTGCCGCGCAGCGTTCCGACCTGCGGCGCCTGGGGTACGCTCGAAATCGACGATATCGCGATCCCGCTCACCGCGGTGAACGGCGACCAGTCGGCCGCGGTGTTCGCTTTCGGCTGGCCGGAGGAAGATTGCGCTTACGTCAACATCGGCACGAGCGCGTTCGTCCAGCGCGCGCTGACCCGGTTTCCCGGCACCGTGCCGCGCCAGCTCACCGGCATCATCCTGGACGACGGCAGCACCACGGTCTACATGGTCGAGGGCAACGTGAACGGCGCCGGCGCGGCGCTCGAGTGGCTGCGCGGCGAGCTCGGCATGCCCGATCTGCTTGCCGCCCTGCCGCGCTGGCTGGAGCAGCCGGGAGCCCCGCCGCTGTTTCTGAACGGCATCGCCGGGCTGGGTGGACCGTTCTGGCAGGCGGATTTTCATTCCCGCTTCGTCGGTGGCGGAGAGCCGTGGCAGCGCGCCGTGGCGGTGGTGGAAAGCATCGCCTTTCTGCTGCAGGCGAACGTCGACCACATGGCGCGGCACCTGCCGCCCCCGCGACGCATGCGGGTAAGCGGCGGCGTGTCGCAGCTCGACGGCCTGTGCCGCCGGCTCGCGTCGCTGAGCGGGCTACCCGTTCACCGCCGCGAGGACCCGGAAGCGAGTGCGCGCGGCATCGGCTACCTCGCGGCGGGGCGGCCCGCGCAATGGGATCGGGCGGCGCCGGAGGCGCTGTTCGAGCCGCGCGACGATCCCGAGATCCGGGCGCGCTATCGGCGCTGGCGAGCGCTGATGGCCGAAGCGACCGGGGTATGATCGACACGAAGGGGGACGCAATGGCGCGCGTGGCGGTGGTGGGCGGCGGGGCCTTCGGCACCGCCATGGCGTGCGTCCTCCGGCGCTCCGGACACGACACCGTGCTCTGGGCGCGCGAGCCGGACGTGGTCGAGGACATCAACCTGCGCGGCGTCAATTCGGCGTTCCTGGCGGGCATTTCCCTGGTTCCGGGGCTGCGCGCCACGGGCGATTTCGCCGAGGCCGTCGCGGGGGTCGAGTTCGTCGTGCTCGCGGTGCCGGCGCAGTTCATGAGGGGCGTCGCGAGGCAGCTGCGTCCGATGCTGCCCGAGGGCATGCCCATGGTGAGCTGCGCCAAGGGCGTCGAGCGCGAAAGCTGCGCGCTCATGCCGGAGGTGATCGCGGAGGCGTTTCCCGCATCGACCATCGCGGTGCTCTCCGGACCCGCGTTGGCGAGGGAAATCGCGGCCGACTTGCCGACCGGCGTGACGCTAGCCTGCGAGAGCGTGCAGGTGGGCCAGTCGCTCGCGCGCGCGATCGGCACGCCGCGCTTTCGCACCTACCTATCGGACGACGTGATCGGCGTGGCGATCGGCGGCGCGATGAACAACGTGCTCGGGGTAGCCTGCGGCATCGTCGAGGGCAAGAAGCTCGGACGGGACGCACGCGCGACGCTGCTCACGCGCGGGCTCGCGGAGATGGCGGCGCTCGGGCGCGCCAAGGGCGCGAAGCTGCGCACCTTCATGGGCCTGTCCGGCGTCGGTGATCTGGCCCTGACGTGCAACGACCTGCACGCGCGCAACACCTCGCTCGGCGTCGCGATCGGCCAGGGACAGAACGCGCACGACATCATCGCCGGGCGCAAGGTGGTGACCGAGGGATTCTTCTCCGTCGAGGCGGTTGCGGCGCTCGCCCGGCGGCTGGGCATCGAGATGCCGATCTCGCAGGCGCTCGACGAAGTGCTCAACCACGACGCCGACGTCGACGGGGCGATCGGCAGGCTGCTCGCGCGTCCCTACGAGTTCGAGTGGGGCATGGGCTGAGCGGGCGCTTCGGCATCACGGGCTCCTGCGTGCCGGATCCGTTGTTCGCGCAGCTCGCGTTCCCTTTCCGGCTCCCGCGGTCGTTTGCGCCAGATCAACGCCGCGATTGCGCGCCCGGTCACCATCGCTCCCATGTGTGAGCTGTTCGCCATGTCGAGCCGCTACGACGCGGACGTGAGCTTCTCGCTCGAGGAGTTCTCGCGCCGCGGCGGACTCGCGGGCCCGCACAAGGACGGCTGGGGGATCGCCTACTATGCCGATGGCGACGTGCGCCTGATGAAGGAAGCCGAGCCGGCGAGCGACAGCGCCTGCGTGCGCTTCATCCACGATCACCCGTTCTCCAGCTCTCTCGTCGTCAGCCACATCCGCAAGGCGACGCAGGGCCAGACGGCGCTGCGCAACTGCCAGCCGTTCGTGCGCGAGCTGGGCGGCACGATGCACGTGTTCGCGCATAACGGCCACCTCGATCAGGGGCGGCTGCACGCGCTCCTCGCGCTCGACCTGTACCGGCCGGTGGGCGAGACCGACTCCGAATACGCGTTCTGCGCGCTGCTCGAGCGCCTGCGCGGGCTGTGGCTGGACGCGCGCGGCGTGCCGCCGCTGGAGGAGCGGTTTGCGGTGGTCGCCGAGTTCGCGCGCGAGATTCGCGCGCTCGGCCCGGCGAATTTCCTCTACGGCGACGGCGATGCGCTGTTCGCGCAGGGGCACCAGCGCATGCACGGCGACGAGGGCGTCCGCCCGCCTGGGCTGCACCTGCTTGCGAGACACTGCCCGGCCGGCCACCACGCGCTGGTCGGCGAAGGCATCTCGATCGGCTCCGCGGGCGGCGAGCAGAGCGTGGTCCTCGTGGCCAGCGTTCCCCTCACGCGGGAAGCGGGCTGGCACCCCCTGGGCGAGGGCGAGCTGGTCGCCGCGCGTCGCGGAGAGATCGTCGCGCGAACGCACGCCGCCGGCCCTGCGGCCAGTCGCGCGTAGCTTCCGCGCCTCCTCGCGCTCCAGGCGTTGACGTTGGTCAATTACGACCGCCGAGGGGGCTGCGCTAACATCTTGACGCACAAGGCAGGCGCAGATCGGCCTCCACCAATCGACCCATGCAGACCCCGTCCCCGCTCCCGCCCAAACCCGGCCCACGCAAGGCGCGCTTCACGCTGAAGGGCAGGCGTGTGCAGGGGCGAGCGCTGGAGGAGGTTCGGGCGGTGCTGGGGGAGGCGCCGCGGCGGCGCGATCTGCTGATCGAGCACCTGCACCGCGTCCAGGACGCTTACGGGCGGCTTTCGGCCGCGCACCTCGCGGCGCTGGCGCAGGAGATGCGGATGGCGCTGGCGGAGCTCTACGAGGTGGCCACCTTCTACCATCACTTCGAGGTGGTGAAGGAGGGCGAGACGGGGCCGGCCGCGCTGACGGTGCGGGTGTGCGAGTCGATCGCCTGCGAGCTGGCCGGAGCGCAGGAGCTGCTGAAGAAGCTCCCGGCGATGCTGGGCCAGGAGGTGCGCGTGCTGGCTGCGCCGTGCGTGGGGCGCTGCGAGGTGGCGCCGTGCGCGGTGGTGGGACGCAACCCGATCGGGCAGGCGAACCCGCAGAAGGTGCTCGCGGCGGTGAAGGCGAAGGCCACCGAGTGCCCGGAGCCCGAGTACGAGGACTATGCGAAGTACCGGCGCGGCGGGGGCTACAAGCTGCTCGGCGAGTGCCTGGCGGGCAAGCGCACGCGCGAAGAGATCACGCAGATCATGGAGGACTCGGGCCTCAGGGGCCTGGGGGGTGCGGGGTTTCCGGCCGGGCGCAAGTGGAGGATCGTGGCCGCGGAGCCCGCGCCGCGGCTGATGGCGCTGAACATTGACGAGGGCGAGCCTGGGACCTTCAAGGACCGCTGGTACCTGGAGCGCGAGCCGCACCGGTTCCTGGAGGGGATGTTGATCGCGGCGTGGTGCGCGGGGGTGGGGGAGATCTACGTGTACCTGAGGGACGAGTACGCGGGCTGCCGCGCGGTGCTGGAGAGGGAGCTGAAGAAGCTGCAGGCGAAGCCGCCGTGCGCGCTGCCGCCGATTCACCTGCGGCGCGGGGCGGGTGCGTATATCTGCGGGGAGGAGTCCGCGATGATCGAGTCGATCGAGGGCAAGCGCGGCATGCCGCGGCTGCGCCCGCCGTACGTGGCGCAGGTGGGGCTGTTTGGCTACCCGACGCTCGAGCACAACCTGGAGACGGTGTACTGGGTGCGCAGTATCGTGGAGAAGGGCGCGGCGTGGTTCGCGGGCCAGGGGCGGCACGGCAGGAAGGGCTTGCGCTCGTTCTCGGTCTCGGGGCGGGTGAAGCAGCCGGGCGTGCACCTCGCCCCTGCTGGAATCACGGTCAGGGAGCTGATCGAGGAGTACTGCGGCGGGATGCTGGAGGGGCACGCGTTGTACGCCTACCTGCCAGGCGGCGCCTCGGGCGGGATCCTGCCCGCGTCGCTCGGCGACGTGCCGCTCGACTTCGACACGCTGCAGCCGCACGGCTGCTTCATCGGCTCGGCGGCGGTGGTGATCCTGTCGGACCGCGACAAGGCGAGCCAGGCGGCGCAGAATCTGATGCGCTTCTTCCGCGACGAGTCCTGCGGCCAGTGCACGCCGTGCCGCGTGGGCACGGCCAAGGCGCTCATGCTGATGGGCGAGCGCAGGTGGAACCAGCCGCTGCTCGGCGAGCTGTCGCAGGCGATGGTGGACGCGTCGATCTGCGGGCTGGGGCAGGCGGCGCCGAACCCCGTGCTGAGCGTGATGAGGTACTTCCCCGATGAGCTTGAGTGAGGTGAGCCGATGGAACGCGTGAGCGCGGGGCAGCTCGCGACGATGCCGATCGAGTTCAAGCTGAACGGCCAGACCGTGGTGGGCCGGCCCGACGAGACGATCCTCGAGACGGCGAAGCGCCACGGGGTGGAGATTGCGCACCTGTGCTACATGCCGGGGTTGAGGCCGGACGGGAACTGCCGCGCCTGCGTGGTGGAGGTGAAGGGCGAGCGCGTGCTCGCGCCCTCGTGCTGCCGCTACCCGAAGGAGGGGATGGAGGTGAGCTCCGACAGTGCGCGCGCTCGGCACTCGCAGAAGATGGTGCTGGAGCTGTTGCTCTCGGACATGCCGGAGAAGCAACCCGGGGAAGGGGCCCCGGGTTCCCCATACCGGCTCGACTCCGAGCTCGACCAGTGGGCGGGCAAGCTCGGCGTGGGGCTGCCGCGCTTTGCGGCGAGGAAGCAGCCCAAGGCCGATCCTTCGCACCCGGCGATGGCGGTGAACCTCGACGCCTGCATCCAGTGCACCCGCTGCGTGCGCGCGTGCCGCGAGGAGCAGGTGAACGACGTGATCGGCTACGGGTTTCGGGGCGAGCATTCCAAGATCGTGTTCGACTTCGACGATCCGATGGGCGAGTCGAGCTGCGTGGGCTGCGGGGAGTGCGTGCAGGCCTGCCCGACGGGGGCGTTGATGCCGGCGCGCGAGGCGGGGCTTGCGGTGGTGGACAAGACGGTCGAGTCGCTGTGCCCGTTCTGCGGGGTGGGCTGCCAGCTCACCTACCACGTGAGCGGGAACAAGATCGGCTTCGTGACCGGGCGCGACGGGCCGGCGAACCACGGGCGGCTGTGCGTGAAGGGGCGCTACGGGTTCGATTACGCGCACCACCCGCACCGCCTGGCCAAGCCGCTCATCCGCAAGCCGGGGGTGGCCAAGAGCCCCGAGTTCGTGCTCGATGCGGGCAACTGGTCGGAGGTGTTTCGGGAGGCGAGCTGGGAGGAGGCGCTCGAGGTGGCGGCTGGGGGGCTGGCGAAGATTCGTGCCGAGGATCGCTACGCGCTGGCGGGCTTTGGTTCGGCCAAGGGCTCGAACGAGGAGGCGTACCTGTTTCAGAAGCTGGTGCGCACGGGCTTTGGCTCGAACAACGTGGATCACTGCACGCGGCTGTGCCACGCCTCGTCGGTGGCGGCGCTGCTGGAGGGGGTGGGTTCGGGGGCGGTGTCGAACCAGGTGAGCGACGTGCTGCGCGCGGAGGTGGTGTTCATCATCGGGGCGAACCCGACGGTGAACCACCCGGTGGCGGCGACCTGGATAAAAAACGCTGCCAAGGGCGGCACCAAGCTGATCGTGGCCGATCCGCGGCGCACGGAGCTTGCGCGCCAGGCGACGCATTTCCTGCAGTTCAACGCCGACACGGATGTGGCGCTGCTGAACGCGATGATCCACGCGATCATCGACGAGGGGCTGGTGAACGAGGGCTTCGTGAAGGAGCGCACCAGCGGCTACGAGGCGCTGAAGGAGAACGCGAAGGAGTACTCGCCGGAGAGGATGGCGCCGGTGTGCGGGATTGCGGCCCAGACGATCCGCGAGGTGGCGCGGCTGTACGCGGGTTCGAAAGCCTCGATGATCCTGTGGGGGATGGGGATTTCGCAGCACGTGCACGGCACGGACAACGCGCGCTGCCTGATCGCGCTCGCGCTGATGACCGGGCAGGTGGGGCGAGCGGGCACGGGGCTGCACCCGTTGCGGGGGCAGAACAACGTGCAGGGGGCCTCGGACTCGGGGCTGATCCCGATGATGTACCCGGACTACCAGCGGGTGGACAACCCGGAGGCGAACAAGCGCTTCGAGGCGTTGTGGGGGGCGAAGCTGGACACCAAGCCGGGGCTGACGGTGGTGGAGATCATGAACGCGGCCCAGGCGGGCAGTATCCGCGGCATGTACATCATGGGGGAGAACCCGGCGATGTCGGACCCGGACCTGGGGCACGCGCGCGAGGCGATGGCCCGGCTCGAGCACCTGGTGGTGCAGGACATCTTCCTGACCGAGACGGCGTACCTGGCCGACGTGGTGCTGCCGGCGAGCGCGTTTGCGGAGAAGACGGGCAGCTTCACCAACACCGACCGCATGGTGCAGCTGGGTAGGCAAGCGATCGAGCCGCCGGGGGAGGCGCGCGAGGACCTGTGGATCATCCAGGAGCTCGCGCAGCGCCTGGGGCTCCCCTGGAAGTACTCGCACCCGAAGGAAGTGTTCGACGAGATGCGCCAGGGCATGAACTCGATCGCCGGGATCACCTGGGAGCGCCTCGAGCGCGACTCCTCGGTGACCTACCCGTGCGAGAACGAGGGCGACCCGGGCGAGCCGGTGGTGTTCCGCACCCACTTCCCGACGGTCACGGGGCGGGGGAAGTTCGTGCCGGCGGACCTGATCCCGGCGGCCGAGCGCCCGGATGCGCATTACCCGATGGTGCTGATCACCGGGCGCCAGCTCGAGCACTGGCACACCGGGGCGATGACGCGGCGCTCGGGGGTGCTCGATGCGATCGAGCCCGAGCCGGTGGCCTCGCTCCACCCGCTCGAGCTCGCCGCGCTCGGCGCCAAGCCGGGGGACATCATCACGGTGGCCTCGCGCCGCGGCACGATCTCGCTGTACGCGCGCGCCGACGAGGGCACCCCGCGCGGGGCGGTGTTCATCCCGTTCGCCTTCTACGAGGCGGCGGCCAACCTGCTCACCAACCCCGTGCTCGACCCCTTCGGCAAGATCCCCGAGTTCAAGTACTGCGCCGTGCGCATCGCCAAGGGCGGCCCCGCCCCCGCCGATCCCGGCTACGGCAAGGGCCGCAGCCTCGCCGCACTCTACGGCTGAGCGCAACAAAAATCCATCCAACAGGGAGTCGTCGATTCATGTCGTCCGATATCGAAATCGCGCAGGCCGCGAAGCTGCAGCGCATTTCCAAGGTGGCCCTGGACAAGCTCGGCATTGCCGAGGAGCACCTCGAGCCCTACGGCCACACCAAGGCCAAGGTGTCGCTCGAGTATCTCGATTCGCTGAAAGGGCGCAAGGACGGCAAGCTGATCCTGGTGACGGCGATGACGCCGACGCCGGCGGGCGAAGGCAAGACCACCACCACGGTGGGGCTGGGCGACGCGCTCAACCACATCGGCAAGAAGGCGGTGATCTGCCTGCGCGAGCCCTCGCTCGGGCCGGTGTTCGGCATGAAGGGCGGCGCTGCTGGCGGCGGCTACGCGCAGGTGGTGCCGATGGAGGACATCAACCTGCACTTCACCGGCGACTTCAACGCGATCGCACTCGCCAACAACTTGCTCGCGGCGCTGATCGACAACCACATCCACCACGGCAACGAGCTCGGCATCGACGTGCGCCGCATCGCCTGGAAGCGCGTGATCGACATGAACGACCGCGCGCTGCGCGAGATCGTCGCCTCGCTCGGCGGCCCGGGCAACGGCTACCCGCGCCAGGACGGGTTCGACATCGTTGTCGCCTCGGAGGTGATGGCGATCTTCTGCCTCGCGACTTCGATCGAGGACCTGAAGAAGCGCCTGGCCAACATCGTCGTGGGCTACACGCGCGAGCAGAAGCCGGTGACCGCGCGCGACCTGAACGCGCAGGGCGCGATGACGGTGCTGCTCAAGGACGCGCTCAAGCCCAATCTGGTGCAGACGCTGGAGAACAACCCGGCGTTCATCCACGGCGGCCCGTTCGCCAATATCGCGCACGGCTGCAACTCGGTGATCGCCACTCAGTCGGCGCTCAAGCTGGCCGACTACGTGGTGACCGAGGCGGGCTTCGGCGCCGACCTCGGCGCCGAGAAGTTCCTCGACATCAAGTGCCGCAAGTCGGGCCTGCGCCCGAGCGCGGCGGTGATCGTGGCGACGATCCGCGCGCTCAAGTACCACGGCGGGGTGGACGTCAAGGAGGTCAACAAGGAGAACGTGGAGGCGCTCGAGAAGGGGCTGGTGAACCTGGAGCGCCACGTCGACAACGTGCAGAACGTGTACGGCATCCCCTGCGTGGTGTCGATCAACCGCTTCAGCTTCGACACGCCGGCCGAGATCGAACTGCTCAAGTCGAAGATGGCCAAGCTCGGCGTGCCGGTCGTGCTGGCGACGCACTGGTCGGACGGCGGCAAGGGCGCGGCCGAGCTGGCGAAGATCGCGGTCGGGATGTGCGACAAGCCGTCCAAGCCCACCTTCGTCTACGACGACGGCGACGGGCTGTGGGACAAGATCGGCAAGATCGCGAAGAAGGTGTACCGCGCCGCCGAGGTGACCGCCGACAGCAAGGTGCGCAACCAGATCAAGAAGCTGCAGGAGGACGGCTACGGCGGCTACCCGGTGTGCGTCGCCAAGACGCAGTACTCGTTCTCGACCGACGCGCAGAAGCGCGGGGCGCCCTCCGGCCACGTGATCAACGTGCGCGAGGTGCGGCTCGCCGCCGGCGCCGAGTTCATCGTCATGGTCTGCGGCGACATCATGACCATGCCCGGGTTGCCCAAGGTCCCCTCGGCCAACAAGATCGACATCGTCGACGGCAAGGTCGTCGGCCTGTTCTGAGCCGGTCGGCCTCGCGGCGCCCGCGGGGCGCCGCGTGCTGCTGCGGCGGGGAGTAGAAGCGCGTCAGGATGCAGTCAGCATTCGGCCGTAACACGCATCCATGATCCAGACATTCAGCGAGCTGGCGTTCTGGCAGGCGCTCGGCGAAATCGTCTGGGTCAACCTGCTGCTGTCCGGGGACAACGCCGTGGTGATCGCGCTCGCGGCGCGCTCGCTGCCGGCCAAGCAGCAGCGCCTGGCGGTGGTCGGCGGGAGCGGCGCGGCGATCGTCATGCGCGTCCTGCTCACCGCGTTCGCGGTGGCGCTGCTGCAGCTGCCGTGGTTGAAGCTGGCCGGCGGCGCGCTGCTGCTGTGGGTCGGCGTGAAGCTGCTGGTGCCGGAGGAGGCCGAGGACGAAGTCGCCGCCGGCGACAGCATGCTCCAGGCGATCAGAACCATCCTGATCGCGGACCTGGTCATGAGCCTGGACAACGTCATCGCGGTTGCGGCGGCCGCGGACCAGGGGCCGCCCGAGGCCAAGGTCGCGCTGCTGGTGATCGGCCTGGGGCTGAGCATTCCGATCGTGATCTTCGGCAGCGCGCTGATGCTGCGGGTGATGGAGCGTTTCCCGATCATCATCACGCTGGGCGGCGCGCTGCTGGGATGGATCGCGGGGGAAATCGCGATCACCGACCCGGCGCTCGAGCACTGGGCATCGGTCGCGGCCCCCTGGCTTCACGACTACAGGGTCACTGCCATCGCCGGCGCCGCGCTGGTGGTCGGGTTGGGAAAGTGGCTGGCGGCCCGGCAGGAAATCGCCGCAGCGCAGCATCACCCGGGGCCGGAGGCAGAACGGCCCGACACTTGACCCCAATCAAGGTTTAGAACTCCGCCCGGCGCCGAAATGTCATGTCTATGACAGTGCAATGCATGGTTGGCGCAAGAATCCGGCCATCACCACAACAGGACGCCCGAGGAGGAACCGTGAAACCGAAGTTCGTTCGAGCAGCACGCGCCGCGCTGGCGGCGTCTTTGCTGGCGATGTGGCCGCTTGCCAGCCAGGCATGGGAGCCGACCAAGACGGTGGAGTTCATCATTCCCGCTGGCACCGGCGGCAGGGCCGATCAGATGGCTCGCTACATCCAATCGCTGGTGGCGAAACACCACCTGATGAAGCAGTCGATGGTGGTGATCAACAAGGCGGGCGGCGCCGGCGCCGAGGGGTTCCTCGACGTGAAGAACGCGAAGGGGGATCCGCACAAGCTGATCATCACCCTGTCGAACCTGTTCACCACGCCGCTCGCCACCGGCGTTCCGTTCAACTGGCGCGACCTGACGCCGGTGCAGATGATGGCGCTGGACGAGTTCGTGCTCTGGGTGAACGCGAGCAAGCCCTACAACACGGCGATGGAGTACATCGACGCCTGCAAGAAGATGGCGCCCGGCAAGTGCAAGATGGCGGGCACCGGTTCCAAGCAGGAAGACCAGATCATCACCGCGGCGATCGAGCAGAGGACCGGCGACAAGTTCATCTACATCCCGTTCAAGGGCGGCGGCGCGGTCGCGGTGCAGCTGGTCGCCAACCACGTCGATTCGACTGTCAACAACCCGATCGGGGCGGTGGCGCAGTGGCGCGCCGGAAAGCTCAAGCCGCTGTGCGTGTTCGACTCGGAGCGCATGCCGTACAAGGCGAAAATCACCAAGTCCGTGTCCTGGTACGACATCCCGACCTGCAAGTCGCAGGGGCTGGACGTCGAGTACGTGATGCTGCGCGGCATCTTCATGCCCGGAGGCGTGACGCCGGACCAGGTCCAGTACTACGTCGACCTGCTGAACAAAGTGCGCGAGCTGCCGGAGTGGAAGGAGTTCATGGCCACTGGCGCTTTCAACCAGACCGCGCTCAACGGCAAGGCCTACGAGGAATGGGTGGCGAAGGCGATCCACGCCTGCGGATCGGCGAGCAGCTGGAGCATGGCGGAGTCTTATCTGGACGCCTCCCGGTTTGGCAAGTGATGTTTGATTCTGGCGCTTGAGGATCCGGCTGCAGTCTTATATCCGGCCTGTTGGTGCAGACCGAGGTCTGCTGGCCCTGATGGAATTCGCCGGGGAAGGCCTCATCTCCGTGGAGTCCTCAAAGGACTGCCCGCCATTCAGGTTTCTCTTCCCCGCGGTCCGACCTGTCGCGCCATCACTCGCACATCAACCTGCGCAACCTTTTAGCG
Organism: uncultured Pseudomonadota bacterium; assembly: GCA_963817785.1. Lineage (GTDB taxonomy): Bacteria > Pseudomonadota > Gammaproteobacteria > Burkholderiales > SG8-39 > JAKALD01. The sequence continues at coordinate 1,149,025 of CAWFPL010000002.1, forward strand.
ATCCACTCTCCTTGTTGGTTCGTTGATCTTCTACGCAGCGTTCGCTGCGTAACCCTTCTGGTACGTCCGCTCATGGGCAAGCAACGCCCAGATCGTGCGCGCCATCTTGTTGGCAAGGGCCACCGCCGCCGCGTTGAACGGCCGGCGCGCCAGCAGCTGCTCGAGCCAGGCATCGGGCTCCTTGGCGCGGGTGATGACCGAGCGCGCGCCGTGAATGAGCAAGGTGCGCAGATACACATCGCCGCGCTTGCTGATGCCCTGGAGCTTCACCCGGCCGCCGGTGCCGCTCTGGCGCGGCACCAGCCCCAGGAACGCCGCGAACTCGCGGCCCGACTTGAACGTCCGGGCATCGCCAATCGTCGCCACCGCCGCCGTGGCTGTGAGCAAGCCCACGCCCGGAATGTCCATGAGCCGCTTGGCCGCCTTGTCGTCCTTTTTCCACGCAGTGAGCTTCTTCTCGATCTCGGCAATGTCCTGGTCCAGCGCCTCGATGCGCTGCAATTGCCCGCGCACGGCCTCGAGCACCATCGCCGGCAGCACGCCCTCGAGCTCGGCGAGCTCCCGGGGAACGCGCTCCAAGCCTTTTCGCCGACCCTGCGACAGGGCCGCACCGAACTCGTAGAGCAGCCCGCGCAGCTGGTTGCTCTGCATCGTTCTGATCTTCACCAGCTGCTCGCGCATGCGGTGCAGCATGAGCACGCTTTGCTGCCCTTCGCTCTTCAGCGCCACGAATTTCATCCCGGGGCGTTGCGCCGCCTCCCAGATCGCCTGGGCATCGGCCGCATCGGTCTTGTTCGTCTTCACAAACGGGCGCACGAACTGCGCCGCGATCAGCTTCACTTCATGCCCCAGCCCGGTGAGCTTGCGCCCCCAGTAATGCGCACTGCCGCAGGCTTCCATCGCAATCACCGAGCGCTCCCCGGTTGGCGAAGAACTCCAGCACCTGGCCCCGCTTGAGTTGCCGCCGACCGATCTCGCCCGTTTCCATATCCACCCAGTGCAGCTGAAACAGCCTCTTTGCCAAGTCCAGTCCGAATGTCGTAGTCTTCATCTCGAGCCCTCCTTACCCTCAAGTGGTCGTTGCAGGACCACCACTTTGGCACTCTTAGATGCCGTCGGGTACAGCGAGGGCTCCTTCTACTTACCTTCCCTCAGCCTCCCCCGGGTCAGAGGGAGGCGTCCATACCATCTCCAGGTAACGGCCTGAAAAAGACGGCGCGCTGCCGCACGCGGCGCGCCGTTCTTTTTCGCGCGGAGGACGAAAGCATGTCAGAGGACCGATCCAGCCGCCCTGCGTGCACGCAGAAAAGCGCGGAGATCGCGCTCGCGCTGGTGCTGATGCTGCTCGGGGCGATCGTGATCTACGACAGCCTGCGGCTCGGGGCCAAGTGGGGCAGGGACGGGCCGCAGCCCGGCTACTTCCCGTTCTACGTCGGCCTGCTCATCTGCATCTCGTCAGCGCTCAACCTGTTGAAGGCGTTGACCATCCGGCCGGAGAAGGACAGGGCCTTTGTCGAGGTCGGGCAGCTCAAGCTGGTGCTGGTGGTGCTGGTGCCGACCGTGATCTACGTCGGCCTGGTGGGCTGGCTGGGGATCTACGTCTCGTCCGCGGTTTTCGTCGCGCTGTTCATGCGCCTGCTGGGCAAGTACGCGTGGTGGAAGGCGCTCGCAGTCGGCTTCGGCAACAGCATCGCGTTTTTCCTGATTTTCGAGATCTGGTTCCAGGTCCCGCTGCCCAAGGGCCCGCTCGAGGCGCTGCTCGGACTGGATTAGCGGGAGCCATCGGTGCAAGAGATTCATTCATTGCTGGAGAAATTTGCGGTCGCCCTCACGTTCAAGAACGTCGGCCTGATGCTGATCGGGGTCGTGCTCGGCGTGATCATCGGCGTCCTACCCGGACTGGGGGGCGCGAACGGCGTGGCGATCCTGCTGCCGCTCACCTTCAGCATGGCGCAGCAGCCGGGCGGAACGACCTCGGCGATCATCCTGCTGTCGTGCATCTACTGGGGGGCGCTGTTCGGCGGCGCGATCACCAGCATCCTGTTCAACATTCCGGGCGAGCCCTGGTCGGTGGCGACAACTTTCGACGGCTATCCGATCGCCCAGAAGGGGCGCGCCGGAGCGGCGCTCACCGCGTCGTTCACCTCGTCGTTCGTGGGGGCGCTGGTGGCGGTGATCGTCATCACCTTTCTGTCGCCCGTCGTCGCCAACTTCGCGCTGGAGTTCGGCCCGCCGGAGTTCTTTGCGGTCTACCTGCTCACCTTCTGCGCGTTCGTCGGCATGAGCAAGGAGGCGCCGTTCAAGACGCTCGCCTCGATGATGCTCGGCTTCGCGCTTGCCTCGGTCGGCACCCGGTGACCGGAACGCTGCGGCTCACCTTCGGCACCCAGGCGCTGCTCAGCGGCTTCGATTTCCTGGTAGCGGTGATCGGCCTGTTCGGCATCGGCGAGATCCTGCTCACGCTCGAGGAGGGCCTCGCGTTCAAGGGCGCGTCGGCCAGGATCAACCTCAAGGTGGTGCTCGAGACCTGGAAGGAGCTGCCGCGCTACTGGCTGACCTCGCTGCGCTCCTCCGCAGTGGGCTGCCTCATGGGTATCGTGCCCGGTGGTGCGACGCCGGCCTCGTTCATGAGCTACGGCGTGGCGCGCCGCTTCTCGAAGAACGGGCCGAAGTTCGGCACCGGGGTGATCGAGGGGGTGGTCGCGCCCGAGACGGCGGCGCAGGCGGCGGGCACTTCCGCGCTGCTGCCCATGATCACGCCCGGGGTACCGGGCTCGCCCACCGCCGCGGTGCTGCTCGGCGGCCTGCTCATCTGGGGACTGCAGCCCGGCCCGCTGCTGTTCGTTGAGCAGAAGGACTTCGTCTGGGGGCTGGTCGCGAGCATGTACCTGGGCAACATCGCCGGTCTGATCGTGGTGCTCACCTGCGTGCCGCTGTTCGCCGCGATCCTGCGCGTGCCGTTCTCCGTAATTGCGCCGATCATCATCGTCGTCTGCGCCATCGGCGCCTACACGGTGGACAACAGCATGTTCGACGTCTGGATGATGGTGGTGTTCGGGATCGCGGGCTACGCGTTCAAGAAGCTGTCGTATCCGCTCGCTCCGCTGGTGCTCGCGATCGTGCTCGGCCACAGCGCGGAGGCCTCGTTCCGGCAGGCGATGCTGGTGTCCCAGGGCCAGCTCGGCGTGTTCTTCTCCAACGGCCTGGTCGGCACGATGACCGGGCTCGCCCTGTTACTGCTCGTGTGGCCGGTGCTCTCTCTCGCGATCCGCAAGCTGCGCGAGGGGCGGGCGGCCTGAGCGCGCCGGCGGGCGCGACGCGTTACGCGTCGCCCGAGCGCTGCTTGAGCCGCGAAAGCGTCTCGGGCGTGAGGTTGAGGTAGGCCGCCAATTCCTTCTTCGGAATGCGTCCGATGAGCTCCGGGTGCTTGCGCTGGAATCGCGACAGGCGCCCGGGGGCGTCCAGCAGGTGCAGCGTGATGGAGTGCGCCATCACCTCGGACATGAGCTTCATCACCTCGTATTCGAAGCGCTGCTTGACCTCGGGGTGGCGCTCGAGGAACTCGACCCATTGCGGCATGCCGAGCTTGACCGTGCGCACCTTGGTGACCGCGACGATGCTGTAGGGCACGGGCGTCCCCAGGCGCCAAGCCGCGTACGAGTGGTCCATTTCCGTCTCGGCCGCGAAGCGCAGGATCATCTCCCGGCCCTCGGCATTCGCCACCACCCGCTTGAGCATGCCGTCGAGCACGAAGAACTGCTCCATCTCGTTCTTGCCCTGACGCATCAGGAGATCGCCCTTGCGGTAGTCGGCGACCGCCAGCAGCGGCTCGAGCTCCTCCCACTGCCCTGCGCTCATATCCTGCAGGATCAGGTTCTGGCGCAGTTGCAGCCGGATCGTGTTGCGCTGCGGGTGGGTGACGAACGAAGCCATGCGTCGGACGGGGTACAGCGGGAACGGGATATTCTACTCGACCGGGCCGGCGCAGGACCGCGCCGGGGTCTCGGATGGGTGGGCCGCGCGGCGCCGGAATAGGGGAAACCTTGACTGTAGTCAAGGCTCGCCCGGCGCCGGGTTTCTAGACTCACAGCCACGGTATTTCGTATTCGTGTAACTCGTTACCGTAGCAGCTGTTTGCGTGCTCGCAATTCTGCCGACCGGCGCCCGAGGCGCGATCCGGCGGCAGTCATTCAGTCAGGAGGCTCCGATGGGAACCGTTGAACCGCAAGTCGCGCAATCACAAGAAGTGACCGACGGCTTTCACCTGGTCATCGATGCCCTCAAACTGAACGGCATCGACACGATCTTCGGTCTGCCCGGTATACCGATCACCGACCTCACCCGCAAGGCGCAGGCCGCGGGCATGCGTGTGATTTCGTTCCGCCATGAGCAGAACGCCGGCAACGCTGCCGCCATCGCCGGCTTCATGACGCAGAAGCCCGGCATCTGCCTGACGGTGTCCGCTCCCGGCTTCCTCAACGGCTTGACGGCTCTGGCCAACGCCACCACCAATTGCTTCCCGATGATCCTCATCAGCGGCTCCAGCGAGCGCGAGGTCGTCGACCTGCAGCAGGGTGACTACGAGGAGATGGACCAGTTGGCCATCGCCAGGCCGCTGTGCAAGGCCGCCTTCCGCGTGCTGCACGCCGCGGACATCGGTGTGGGCATCGCGCGCGCCATCCGCGCCGCCGTTTCCGGCCGCCCGGGCGGCGTCTACCTCGACCTGCCGGCCAAGCTGTTCCCGCAGAGCATGGATGCGGAAGCCGGCAAGAGGTCGCTGATCAAGGTGGTCGATCCGGCGCCGCGCCAGATCCCGGCCCAGGACGCCGTGCAGCGCGCCCTCGAGCTGCTCAAGGGCGCCAAGCGTCCGTTGATCCTCTTGGGCAAGGGCGCCGCCTACGCGCAGGCCGACGCGGACATCCGCGCGCTCATCGAGCGCACCGGCATTCCGTATCTCCCCATGTCCATGGCCAAGGGCCTGCTGCCGGACACGCACGAACAGTGCGCGTCTGCCGCGCGCTCCTATGTGCTGCCCGAGGCGGACGTGGTGATGCTGGTCGGCGCGCGCCTCAACTGGCTGCTGTCGCACGGCAAGGGAAAGACCTGGGGCGGCAAGGACTCCAAGGATTGGGGCGGCCAGAAATTCGTCCAGATCGACATCTCGCCGCAGGAGGCGGATAGCAACGTCCGTATCGACGCCCCGCTGGTCGGCGACATCGGTTCCTGCGTGTCGGCCCTGCTCGCAGGCATCGGCTCCAGCTGGGCCAAGCCGCCGGCAGACTGGCTCGCCGCCATCGCCGAGCGCAAGAACAAGAACATCGCCAAGATGGCCGAGACTCTGGCCAAGAATCCGGTGCCGATGAACTTCCACAGTGCGCTGAACGTCGTGCGCGACATCGTCAAGGCGAACCCGGACGCCATCCTGGTGAACGAAGGCGCCAACGCGCTGGACTTCACGCGCAGCATTGTGGACATGTACCAGCCGCGCAAGCGCCTGGACGTGGGCACCTGGGGCATCATGGGCATCGGCATGGGCTTCGCCGTCGCGGCCGCCGTGGTCAGCGGCGAGCCGGTGATCGCGATCGAGGGCGACAGCGCGTTCGGCTTCTCCGGCATGGAAGTCGAGACCATCTGCCGCTACAACCTGCCGGTCTGCGTGGTCATCATGAACAACAACGGCGTCTACCGCGGTGACGAAGTCAATCCGACCGGCGGATCCGATCCGGCACCCTTGGTGTTCATCAAAGGCGCACGCTATGAGAAGCTGATGGAGGCCTTCGGTGGCGTGGGCGTGCAAGCCACGACCCCGGCCGAGTTGCGCAAGGCAATGGAACAAGCCATCCGCTCGCGCAAGCCCACGCTCATCAATGCCGCCATCGATGAGACCGCCGGCACCGAAAGCGGTCGCATCACGAGCCTGAATCCGAGCGCGAAAAAGAAGTGAGTTATTGGAGATCAGAATGGAAGCACTGAAGGGAGTCCGCATCCTCGACATGACCCACGTGCAGGCGGGGCCGACCTGCTCGCAGCTGCTCGCGTGGATGGGCGCCGACGTGATCAAGTTCGAGAACCCGCAGGGCGACGCGACGCGCGGTCAGCTGCGCGACGTGCCGAACGCCGACAGCCTGTACTTCACGATGCTCAACTGCAACAAGCGGTCGATCACCGTGAACATGAAGTCGGCCGAGGGCAAGACGGTGTTCGTCGACCTGCTCAAGAAGTGCGACATCATCATGGAGAACTTCGGCCCCGGCGTGCTCGACCGCTTCGGCTTCACCTGGGACAAGATCCACGAGATCAACCCGCGCATCGTGATGGGCTCGATCAAGGGCTTCGGCTCGAGCGGACCCTACGCCGACTTCAAGGCCTACGAGAACGTCGCGCAGGCGATGGGCGGCGCGATGAGCACGACCGGCGTGCCCGACGGCCCGCCGTTCGTGACCGGTGCGCAGATCGGCGACTCGGGAACCGGGCTGCACCTGGCGATCGGCCTGCTCGCTGCCCTGCACCAGGCGCAGCGCACCGGCAAGGGCCAGTACGTCGAGGTCGCGATGATGGACGGGGTGATGAACCTGTGCCGCGTCAAGTTCCGCGACCACCAGCGCCTGGCGCGCGGCAGCCTGTCCGAATTCTCGGTGCCGACGCATCAGGGGATGGGCGCGGTGCCGCGCGCGGGCAACGACTCGGGCGGCGGCCAGCTCGGCAACGCGATCCGCTGCAAGCCCGGCGGGCCGAACGACTTCCTCTACATCGTGGTGCAGGAAGCGGTGTGGGACGGGCTCGCGAAGCGCATCGGCCCGGAAGTCGGCATGCCCGGGCTCGCGACCGACCCGAAGTTCGCCAAAATCGCCGACCGGCGCAAGAACCAGGGCGAAATGTGGGAGATCATCGGCGAGTTCGCGCTCAAGCACACCAAGCGCGAGCTGATGGCGATCCTCAACCCCCTCGAGGTCCCCTGCGGCCCGATCATGAGCACCGAGGACCTCGCCGACGACGAGCACGTGCGCGGGCGCGACATGTGGGTCGAGCTCGACCACCCGCAGCGCGGCAAGTGGTTCAACGTCGGCATGCCGATCAAGATGTCCGAGTCGCCCGCGGTGATCAAGCGCTCGCCGCTGCTCGGCGAGCATACCGACGAGGTGCTCAGGGAAGTGCTGGGCTACGACGACGCCAGGATCGGCGCCCTGAAGAGCGCCGGAGCGTTCTCGGTTCCGCCCAAGAAGGCCGCGTGATGAAAATCGCGATCATCGGCCAGCAGGATTTCGGCAAGGCGGTGCTCGAGGCCTTCCTCGGGCGCGGCGACCAAGTGGCGGGCGTGTTCTGCGCGCCCGAGAAGCCGGGCGCCCGGCCCGACGTGCTCAAGATCGCGGCGCAGGAGAAGGGGGTGAAGGTGTTCCAGTTCGCTTCCCTGAAGAGCGACGAGGCGAAAAATGCGCTCAAAGGCCTCGAGGCCGAGATCGGCATCATGGCCTTCGTGCTGCAGTTCGCGCCGCAGGATTTCGTCACCATCCCGAAGCACGGCACGATCCAGTACCATCCCTCGCTGCTGCCGAAGTACCGCGGCCCGAGCTCGATCAACTGGCCGCTGATCTGCGGCGACGCGAAGACCGGCCTGTCCATTTTTCGTCCCACTGACGGCCTCGACGAGGGGCCCGTGGTGCTGCAGAAGGAGGTCCACATCGGCCCCGACGACACCCTCGGCAGCGTGTACTTCGACCGGCTGTTCCCGATGGGAGTGGCGGCGATGCTCGAGGCGGCGGATCTGGTGCTCGCCGGCAGGCATCGCGAGGTGGTGCAGGACGAGTCGCAGGCCACCTACGAGGGCTGGTGTCGCAAGGCCGAGGCGAAGATCGCCTGGGCGAGCCACGTCGACCAGGTCTACAACCTGATCCGCGGCTGTAACCCGGCGCCCGGCGCCTGGACCACGCTCGAGGGCAAGGAGCTGCAGATCTTCGACGCCAGGAAGCACCCCGTGCGCACTTTCGGCGCGGTCAAAGGCAGGATCGGCGAGGTCGTCGACGTCGGCCCGGACAGCTTCCAGATCAGTTCCCAGGGCGGGCGCATCGAGGTTCTGCGCGCCAAGGTCGGGGACGGCAAGAAACTGACCGCAGCCGACTTGATCGCCTCGGGCGCGGTCCGGGCCGGCATGCTGCTCGGCGGTTAGTCCTCCCCTCTGCGCTGGCGTAGCTGCGGCGGGTTCCCGCCGTCTGCATGCGCTCGCCCGCATTCCGCGCTCACAAACTTTCACGCCCCGGCTGCCCGCGGCCATGCGTCAGCATTTGACGCAACTTACAATTAACTGTAAGAATTCGCCTTAGGTTTCTCTTTTATATGGCGTTGTACGGAAGCCGGGCTGTGCGGCGCTAGTGCGAGGTGGGACCGTGGCGCAACGATGCGCGAAACCAAGCGGCCGGCGCGGGTACCGCGAGGGCGACTACCCGGTCTGGCGACGCGGTCGCATCCTGGTTTGAGTAGCGGCGGCGTAGAATTTTTTCTCGTCGCCTCCGCCCGCTGTGCCGGCCTGAGAATGACAATAGCGAAGCGGCGAGAGCCCGATGACGAAATCCGGCTTCTGGAAGTCCGACTGGTTCCTCGGCCTCGTCGTCGTGGTCCTGATGCTGTTCTCCGGCCGCAGCGATTTGCTGCAGAGCCTGGAACGCAAGGCCTACGACCTCGGCGTGCAAGCGACCTCGCGCACGCCTTCGGACAAGATCGCGGTGATCGCCATCGATGATGCGAGCATTGCGAACATCGGGCGTTGGCCGTGGCCGCGAGATATCCACGCCAAGATGACGGATCTGCTGGCGGCGGCAGGGGCCAAGGTGATCGCCAACACGGTCTTCTTCAGCGAACCTCAAGTCGATCCGGGATACCCTTATATCGCCAAGCTCCTCGAACTGGCCTCGAAGCGCAGCCCAGCGCCGCAGCCGCCCGCCGCTCCGGGTGCCGCACCGGCGCCCGGAGCAATACCCGAGGCGGCGCCGAGCGGCGATCTCACCGACTTCGTGGCGTTGCTCAAGCAGGCCGAGCGGGCGCTCAACACCGATCGGACGCTCGCCGAGAGCTACGCCAAGGCCGGAAACGTGCTGTTGCCGATGCTGTTCGTGCTCGGCCAGCCGCTCGGCAATCCGGACAAGCCGCTACCCGAGTATGTGGCGAAGAACGCGATCGCCAACGTGACGGGCAGCGCCGCGACACCGCCGCTGACGGCTGCGGGAATCCAGATTCCGATCGGCGTGATCGGCCGCGCGGCCGCCGGTCTCGGGCACCTCAACTTCAACCTCGACGTCGACGGCGGCGTCCGCACCGAGCCGCTGATCGCGAAGTACTACGATCGGTACTTCCCGTCGCTGCCTCTGATGATCGCGGCCAAGTTTCTCAACCTGGGGCCCGCCGACATCAAGGTGCACCTGGGCGAGGGCGTGTCGCTCGGCAATCTCAACATCGGGACCGACCCGGCCCTGGAGATGTACAGCTACTTCTACAAGGACCGGGACGGCAAACCGGCCTTTCAGGTGGACTCCTTCTACGATGTCCTGAGCGGCAAGATTTCTCCTGCCAAGTATCGTGGCAAGATCGTGCTCATCGGAGCCACGGCGGCCGGCGTCGGATCGACCTACGTGACTCCGATTTCGCCCGCGATGCCGCCGGTGCTGACGCTCGCGCACGAGGTGTCCTCGATCCTGCAGGGGGATTTCTTCGTGGCGCCGGCCTGGGCGTGGATCGCGGCCAAGGCGGCGTTCCTGCTGATCGCGGTCTACCTGATCGTGCTGCTGCCGCGCCTGAAGGCGGGACCTGCCGTGACGGCCACGGCCGCCATTTTGTTGCTCCTGTTCGGCACGCAGTTCGGGCTGATGACGATGCGCGCGACCTGGATCCAGCTGATGGTGCCGGCAACGCTGTTGCTGCTCGGCCACCTGGCGCTGGTCAGCAAGCGGTTTATCGTCACCGAGCGCGCCAAGCTCAGGTCCGATGAGACCTCGGCGGAATCGAACCGCATGCTCGGCCTCGCCTACCAGGGACAGGGTTAGCTCGACATGGCCTGGGACAAGTTCCGCCAAGTGCCGCTGTCGGACGCCCTGATGGAGAATCTGTACAACCTGGCGCTGGATTTCGAGCGCAAGCGCCAGTTCAACAAGGCCGAGTCGGTGTTTCGCCACATGGCGGGGTACAAGCCAAAATTCCGCGACCTGGAGCAGCGCCTGTCGCGCGCGCAGCAGCTCTCCGAGACTGTGATTCTCGGCAGCGGCGGCGGACGCACCAATGCCAGCATTCTCGGAGCGGGCGGCGGCACTGTGGAGAAGCCGATGCTCGGCCGCTATCAGGTCGAAAAGGAGCTGGGCAAGGGCGCCATGGGGGTGGTGTACCTCGGCAAGGATCCGAAGATCGGGCGCGTGGTGGCGATCAAGACGCTGGCGCTGTCGCAGGAGTTCGAGCCTGACGAGCTGGCCGAGGTCAAGGAGCGCTTCTTCCGCGAGGCCGAGACCGCTGGACGCCTGTCGCACCCGAACATCGTCACGATCTTCGACGCCGGCGAGGAGCACGATCTGTGCTACATCGCGATGGAGCTGCTCAAGGGCGGCGACCTGATTCCGTTCACCAAACCCGGGAACCTGCTGCCGCTCGAGAAGGTGGTTTCGATCGCCGCTCGCGTCGCCGAGGCGCTCGGCTACGCCCATCGCCAGGGGGTCGTCCATCGCGACGTCAAGCCCGGTAACGTCATGTACTACGCCGATACGGACTCCGTGAAGGTGACCGATTTCGGCATCGCGCGGCTCACCGACTCCTCGAAGACCAAGACCGGGATGGTGCTCGGCACGCCGTCCTACATGTCCCCAGAGCAGCTCGCGGGCAAGAAGATCGACGGACGCTCCGACCTGTTTTCCCTCGCGGTGAGCCGGTACCAGCTGTTGTGCGGCAGGCTGCCATTCGAGGGAGAATCGATGGCGCAGCTCATGTTCAAGATCGCCAGCAGCCGCCTACCGACATCCGCACCATCAATCCCGGGGTGCCGGATCCACTTGCGGTGTTCCTCGGACGCGCCATGGCCAAGGACGCCGACCAGCGCTTCCAGACCGGCGAGGAATTCGCCGCCGCGCTGCGGGCGGCGTACGCCGGCGCCGCGCCCGGCAGCGGCGCCGGCGACATCCAGCTGTGACGCATAGCCATGGCACCTAACCGACTCCTCGACACCACCGGCGGTATCCGCCGGGGCGCCACCCGCTCGAGGCGCAGGGATGCGAGCGGCCGAGCGCCTGAGCGAGTTTGAAGATGAATTTGAGCAAGGTCCTCGATATCGCAACTTGCTCGGACCCGGGCATGATCCGTTCGCACAACGAAGACTCGATCGCGGCCGATGCCGCGCACGGGCTGCTGGTGCTCGCGGACGGCATGGGCGGCTACAACGCGGGCGAGGTGGCGAGCGGCATGGCGACCACCGTGATCACCAGCGAGATGCAGCAGGCGCTCGCGCGCGCCCGTCCGTACGATCTCGACCGTCCGGGCGGCGTCCCGCTCGCGGCGCGGCTGATCCGCGAGCAGATCCTCAAGGCGAATACGTCGATCTACCAGGCGGCGCTGAGCCAGCCGCAGTACGCGGGCATGGGCACCACGCTGGTCGCGTGCCTGTTCTACGACGACCGGGTGATGGTGGCGCACCTTGGCGACTCGCGCCTGTACCGGCTGCGCGAAGACGCGCTGACGCTGCTCACGCGCGACCACTCGCTGCTCCAGGAGCAGATCGACTCCGGCCTGATCACCCCCGAGCAGGCGAAGAACGCGCAGCACAAGAACCTGGTCACCCGGGCGCTGGGCATTGACCCCACGGCCGAGCCCGAGCTGCATGAGCACCAGACCCGCCCCGGCGATCTCTATCTGCTGTGCTCAGACGGCCTGAACGACATGGTGAGCGACGAGGACATCGAGCTGGCGCTGCAAGCGCTCGGGTCGAACCTCAAGCTGGCCGCGGAGCAGCTGGTGCAGATGGCCAACGACAACGGCGGCCGTGACAATGTTTCGGTTATACTCGTGCGCGTCCTGAGGGGGTACCCTGCCGCTCGCGGTGTCATAGCCAAGTTCTTCGCGTGGTTAAAATAACCCCCAGGGGTCGAATATGGCGAAACTGATACTCAGCATGGACGGGTTGGTGCTCAAGGAAATCCCCTTGACCAAGGAGCGCACCACCGTCGGCCGCAAGCCACACAACGACATCCAGATCGACAACCTGGCGGTTAGCGGCGAGCATGCCGTCATCGTGACCATCCTGAACGACTCGTTTCTGGAGGATCTCGGCAGCACCAACGGCACGCTGGTGAACGGCAACCCGATCAAGAAGCACTTCCTGCAGAACAATGACGTCGTCGAGCTCGGCAAGTACCGGCTCAAGTACATCAGCGAGGCGGGCCAGCAACCGGCCGCCTCGGCAGCGGATTTCGAGCGAACGATGATACTGCGGCCGGCCGCCATGCGTCAGGCCGCGGAGCAGGCGCGCGCGATGGGGCCAGGGGGCGGGCAGCCCGCTGCGGCGGGCGCTGCCGGAGCGACTCCGCTGCCCGCGGCGGCGGAGGCCGCGCGCGCCGCAGCCGCGCAGCATGTGGCGAGTTCGGCGGCCGCTGCCGGCACCGCCGAACAGCACGATGCACCACCGCCGCCCCGGGCGGCGCCCAGGCCGGCGCAGCCGCTTGGGGCCATCCAGATCATCTCGGGCTCGAACGCGGGCAAGGAGCTCGAGCTCGCCAAGCCGCTCACCACGCTCGGCAAGCCGGGGGTGCAGGTGGCGGTTCTGACGCGGCGGCCCCACGGCTACTTCATCACTCACGTGGAAGGGGCCAAGTTCCCGGCGGTCAACGGCCAGTCGATCTCGGCCGCCCCGCACCCGCTGAAGGACCACGATCTGATCGAGCTCGCCGGCGTCAAGATGGAGTTCTTCCTCAAGGGTTGAGCGGCGGGCCCCGGCTCTCCGTTCCAGCTCCGCAGCCCTTGACCGGCGTTCCGCGCGGCCTCGTTCCGCAGCCGGAGGCTGCGTGAAGCAGCACGTCATCCGCATCGCCCTCGGGATCGCGATCACGCTGTTCTTCATCGGGCACGCGGCGCGGTTCTACACCATCGGGTTCATCAACCAGCTCGACCAGATCATTTACGATGCGCGCCTGCGCTTGACGATGCCGGGCGGGGTGGACCACCGCATCGTCATTCTCGACATCGACGAGAAGAGCCTGCAGCAGGTGGCGCGCTGGCCGTGGCCGCGCAACATCATGGCGCGCCTGGTGGACAAGCTGTTCGACCAGTACCATGTCGCGGTCCTCGGCTTCGACGTGGTGTTCGCCGAGCCCGACTATTCCTCCGGTATCAGAACGCTGGACGAGCTGGCGCATAGCGAGCTCAAGAACGTGCCGGCTTTCGAGCAGGCCTACCAGCGTCTTCGCCCCGGGCTCGACAACGACGCGATGTTTGCCCGCGCGATCAAGGGCCGGCTAGTGGTGCTGGGTTACTACCTGAGCAGCGACAAGGACGCCATGCGCATCGCGGCGATTCCGCCGCCGACCCTGCCCAAAGGCGCTTTCGCCGGACACGACATCGCGTTCACCTCCTGGAACGGCTACGGGGGCAACTTGGCGGAGTTCGTCCGCAACGCGGCCGCGGCTGGACACTTCAACCCGGTGATCGATTCAGACGGGGTGGTGCGACGCGTTCCGCTGCTCGCCGAAATGGGCGGCGCCTATTACGAATCGCTCTCGCTCGCCGTGGTGCGCGCGGTGCTCGGCTTCCCCAAGATCGTGCCCGGCTACCCGGCAGGGGGCATGCTGCAGAAGGACTACAGCGGGCTGGAGTGGCTCGGTGTCGGCCCGCTGCGCATCCCGGTCGACGACACCGCGAGCGCGCTGGTCCCGTACCGGGGCCCCAAGTACAGCTTTCCCTACATCTCGCTCGCGGACGTGCTGTTCGACCGCGTCAGGCCCGAGCAGCTCCGCGGGAAAATCGCCCTGATCGGGGCTACCGCGCCGGGCCTTCTGGACCTGCGTTCCACGCCGGTCGACAACGTGTACCCGGGCGTGGAAATCCACGCCAACCTGATCGCCGGCATGCTCGACCACGACATCAAGCAGAAGCCGGCCTACATGCTCGGCGCCGAGGTGCTGCTGCTGCTCGTCGGCGGCCTCACCCTGTCGTTGCTGATCCCCCTGCTCTCGCCGCTGCGGGCGACCGCGCTCAGCGCGCTCGGCATCGTCCTGATCGTGATATTCGACGTGATGCTCTGGGTGAAGGCGAATACCGTCTTGCCGCTCGCCACTTCGCTTCTCATGACGGTCGCGCTGTACACCGTGAACATGGCTTACGGCTACTTCGTGGAGACACGCTCGAAGCGCCAATTCGCCGAGCTTTTCGGGCAGTACGTACCGCCGGAGCTGGTCGACAAGATGGCGCAGGACCCCGAGAAGTACAGCATGGAGGGCAGGGAGGAGGTGCTGACCGTGCTGTTCTCGGACGTACGCGGTTTTACGAGCATCTCGGAAAGCCTGCTCGCCAAGGATCTGTCGGCCTACATCAACGACTATCTGACGGCAATGTCCTTGGTGATCCGCTCGAACCGCGGTACGCTGGACAAGTACATCGGCGACGCGATCATGGCATTCTGGGGCGCGCCGGTCGAGGACCCTCAGCACGCGCGCAATGGCGTGGTCACGGCGCTGCAGATGCAGCGGCGCGCCGCCGCGCTGAATGAAGAGTTCCGAAAAAGGGGCTGGCCTGAGTTCAGGATCGGGATCGGGGTGAATACAGGACTGATGCGCGTCGGGGACATGGGGTCGAAGCTGCGCAAGGCCTACACGGTCATGGGCGACCCGGTCAATCTCGGCTCGCGGCTGGAAGGCATCACCAAGCAATACCAAGTCGGAATCCTAGTGGGCGAGGAGACGCGCAAGATGGTGAGCGACGTGGTCTTCCGCGAGGTCGACCGGGTGCGGGTCAAGGGCAAGGACGAGGCGGTGGCGATTTACGAGCCGGTCGGCATGGAGGCGGAAGTGGACCAGAAGCTGCGCGACGAGCTGCGGCTTTGGCAGCATTGCCTCAAATACTATCGTGCACGGGACTGGGACCAGGCCGAGGTGGCGCTACTCAACCTGCAGCGCATGGCCCCCGATTGTGGCTTGTACGCTCTTTATGCGCAAAGGATCTCGCAGCTCCGCAAGGAGCCGCCGGGATCCGACTGGGACGGCGTGACCAGATTTGAGACGAAATAGGCCACCGGCATGAAGCTCCGGGTGCTCGGCTGCTCGGGAGGCATCGGCGGTCGCCATCTGCGGACGACGTCGTTCCTCGTCGATAGTGACATGCTGATCGACGCAGGCACGGGGGTTGAAGACCTGTCGCTAGCCGAGCTCTCATTGATCGATCACGTGTTCGTCAGCCACTCGCACCTCGACCACGTCTCGTCGATCCCGTTCTTGGTAGATACCGTGGGCGGCATGCGCGCGAAGCCGATCACCGTCTACACGACACGCGCCACGATCGAAATCCTCAGGAACCATCTGTTCAATTGGGCCATCTGGCCGGACTTCAGCGAAATTCCGACTCCCGACGCGCCGTACCTGCGCTACGAGGAGATCGAGGTGGGGAAGGCCATGGTGCTCGCCGGGCGCAGGCTGACGCCGCTGCCTGCGGACCACACCGTCCCCGCGGTCGGATTCCATCTGGACAGCGGCCATGCGAGCCTGGTGTTCACGGGCGACACCGGGCCGAACGACGCGCTGTGGAAAGTGGTGAACCGCATCCGCAACCTCAGGTACGTGATTATCGAGACTGCGTTCTCGAACAAGGAGCGGCAGCTCGCGGACGTCTCCAAGCACCTGTGTCCGACCAGCCTGGCGATGGAGTTGGCGAAATTCGAGGGTAGTGCCGAGGTCTACATCACCCACCTCAAGCCGGGGGAGATCGAGCTCACGATGCAGGAAATCGAGGAGTGCGCCGGAACCCTGCATCCGCGTATGCTGCAAAACGACCAAGTGTTCGAGCTCTGAGTACGGGTCATGCGGGCCACCACCGATCGCACGCAGCGCCCCACGCCGGAGCAGCTGGCCACGCTTGCGCCGCTCCCATCCCTGTCGCGCGACCGCCTGCAGGAGCTTGCCGGAATCGGGCGGCGCAGACCCGGTCTCGGGGCGCACCCTTGACCCGGCAGTCGCTGTTCCTGTTGCGCGGCGAGATGCTTCGGGTGTTCGCTGTGGGCGGCACCAAGGTGGTGCTCGGCGGGACATGTTTGCGGGGGCCATCAACGTGCCGCTGGGCGAAGTGCGCAACATGTTCACGTTGCTGGATAAGGCAGGGAATACGTGATTTATTGCCAGAGCGGCCGGCGCAGCGCCGCAGCCGCGTTCCTGTTCGTGCAGCGCGGCTTCAAGGTCGCCCTCCTCGAGGGTGGCCTGTGGGCGGCCACGGAGGGGGCATAGCCGGTGCCTGAAAATCGCAAAAGCTTGTTAAAAATCAGCAGGGTCGCGGTTGAATGTTTGCGGCCCAACGGCTACGATGGCTGTTGTTCCAGAGGGGCTGTCAGGGGGGAGGGTCCGGCGAGCGGCGCTGCCGCTGCAGGGGGCCCGGGACATCGCGCAGCCGGTATCGGAGGTTCGCAATGAGCGCCGTACTCAGCCAGCAGACCGCGCCGCAAACGGACGTCAACGCGCGCCTCGCGTTCCAGAAGGAGCTTCAGGCCGTCACCAACAAGATCCACGCCACCAACAACGTGGACGAGATCATGCTCGAGGTGAGCGCGGACATCTGCGCACTATTCAATGCTGACCGTCTCACGATCTATGCAGCAGGCGAAGACAAGCAGTCGATCGTCTCCAAAATCAAGACCGGGCTGAACTCGTTCAAGGATCTGAAGCTGCCGATTGCGGAGCATTCGATCGCGGGCTACGTGGCGCTGGCCAGGAAAACCATCAGCATCAAGGACGTCTACGACGACGCCGAGCTCAAGACGATCAACCCCAATCTGCGCTTCCTGCAGGAGGTCGACAAGCGCACGGGGTATCGCACCAAGCAGATGCTGGTGGCGCCCATCGTCGAGCAGCAGAGCGCGGAGCTGATCGGCGTCATCCAGATCATCAACAACAAGGCGGGGGTGCCGTTCGGTCCTCTCGCCGAGGAGGGCGTCGCCGAGCTGGCGCAGACCCTTGCCATTGCGTTCAGGCAGCGCCAGAAGCCGCAGGTCGTCAAGAGCAAATACGACTACCTCATCTCCGATGCGGTACTTTCGGCGGGCGAGTTCGACCTCGCGTCGCGCCAGGCGCGCAAGAAGGCAATCGACATCGAGACGGTGCTGACCGACGAGTTCCAGGTGAAGCTTCCGGCGATCGGCCAGGCACTGTCCAAGTTCTTCGGCATCCCGTACGAGCCGTTCAAGGCCGATCGCATCAAGCCGATGGACCTGCTCAAGAACCTCAAGCGCGAGTACGTGGACGCCAACCAGTGGCTGCCGGTGGACGACACCAAGGAAGGCCTGGTGGTGCTGTGCCTTGACCCCGAGCGCATCCGCAGCTCGCGCATTGCCGCGAACGTGTTTCCGCGCGCGCGCATCAACTACCGCGTCACGACGCAGAAGGAGTTCAAGGAGACCATCAAGCAGTTCTACGGCCAGGAGATGGTCGACAGCGGCGACATCGGCGACCTGCTTTCCGGCTTGGAGGACGATGGCATCGAGAGCGACGGCTCCTCCGACGACGTGTCTGCGGCTGCGGACAACGAGCTGGTGAAGCTGGTCAACAAGGTCATCATCGATGCCTACCACCAGGGCGCTTCGGACATCCACGTCGAGCCGTACCCTGGCAAGGCGAAAACCGAGATCCGGTTTCGCAAGGACGGCTCGCTGCAGAATTACATCGAGGTCCCCGCGAGCTACCGCAACGCGATCGCGGCGCGGATCAAGATCATGTGCGACCTGGATATCTCGGAAAAGCGCAAGCCGCAGGACGGCAAGATCAAATTCAGGAAGTTCGGCCCGCTCGACATCGAGCTGCGGGTAGCGACGATCCCGACGCAGGGCGGGGTCGAGGACATCGTGATGCGTATCCTCGCGGCCGGCGAGCCGATCCCGCTCGACAAGCTCGGGCTGACCGCGAAGAACCTCGATACGCTGAAGAAGACGGTCGAGAAGCCCTATGGGCTGTTCTTCGTCTGCGGGCCGACCGGTTCCGGGCAAGACCACGACGCTGCACTCGGTGCTCGGCCACCTGAACACGCCGGACACCAAGATCTGGACCGCCGAGGACCCGGTTGAGATCACGCAGAAGGGGCTGCGCCAGGTGCAGGTCAACAGGAAGGCCGGCCTCGATTTCGCCACCGTGATGAAGGCGTTCCTGCGCGCCGACCCGGACATCATCATGGTCGGCGAGATGCGGGACAAGGAAACGACCGCGACCGGGATCGAAGCCTCGCTCACGGGCCACCTGGTGTTCGCGACGCTGCATACCAACTCGGCGCCCGAATCGATCATCCGCCTGCTCGACATGGGTATGGACCCCTTCAACTTCGCCGACGCGCTGCTCGGGGTGCTCGCGCAGCGTCTCGTCAAGCGCCTGTGCGTGAAGTGCAAGCAGTCCTACACGCCCGACCCGGCAGAGATCAAGTCGCTGCTCAACGAGTATTGCGAAGAGCAGATGAACACCGAGGCATTCAAGAAGGACCCCAAGGGGGCGATGGAAAACGTCTACCGGGACTGGGTCAAGAACTACGCCAACGACAAGGGACAGCTCACGTTGTACAAGCCCGTCGGGTGCGACGCTTGCAGCGGCACGGGCTTCAAGGGCCGGCTCGGCCTGCACGAGCTGCTGGTGGCCAGCGATCGCATGAAGAAGGCGATCCAGGAGCACGCGCGCGTCGCCGAAATGCTCGCCATCTGCCTCGAGGAAGGGATGCACACCCTGAAACAGGACGGCATCGAGAAGATCCTCATGGGGATCACCCACATCAAGGAAGTGCGCTCCGTCTGCATCAAGTGATGCGGATCGCTGCCGCACGATGAGCCGCAGCATCGACACCGTGCACAGCCTGAACTCTGCGGACGAGGCCCGCTCCGCCGCGGACGACCTCGTCCAGCGGCTCGAGCAGCTGAACGCCATCGGCGCATCGCTATCAGCGGAGCGTGACATCAATCGGCTGCTTGAGACCATCCTGACGGCGGCCAAATCGCTCACCCGCGCCGACGGCGGCACGCTGTACCGGATCACCGAGGAGCGCACGCTGCGCTTCGAGATCATGCGCACCACCTCGCTCAAGTACTATCTGGGCGGCACCACCGGCACCCCCCCGCCCTTCTATCCCATCCAGCTGTACAAGGACGGCCAGCCGAACCAGGGTATGGTCGCGGCGTACGCCGCGCTCACCGGCAAGACGGTCAACATTCCCGACGCCTACGTGGCCGAGGGCTTCGATTTTTCGGGCACCCGCGCGTTTGACGCGAAGACCGGATATCGCTCGAAGTCGTTTCTGACGGTTCCGATGAAGAACCACGAGAACGAGATCATCGGCGTGTTGCAGCTGATCAACGCGACGCACCCCGAGACCGGGGAGATCGTGCCGTTCTCGCCGTCCGACCAGCGGCTGGCGGAGTCGCTCGCCTCGCAGGCCGCGATCGCGATCTCCAACCGGGCGCTCATCATTCAGCTCGAGGAATTGTTCGAGTCCTTCATCAATCTGATCAACCTGGCGATCGACGAGAAATCCCCCTACACGGGCGGCCATTGCCAGCGTGTGCCGGTGCTCACCATGCTGCTCGCGGAGGCGACTGGCGAGACCACGGAGGGCCCGCTGCGCGAGTTCGCGATGACCGACAAGGACCGTTACGAGCTGAAGATCGCGGGCCTGCTGCACGATTGCGGCAAGGTCACTACGCCCGTTCACGTCGTCGACAAGGCAACCAAGCTGCAGACCATCTATGACCGCATCCACCTCATCGACACCCGCTTCGAGGTTCTGAAGCGCGATGCCGAGATCGAGCTGCTGCGTAGCCGCGCCGGGCTGGCCGAGCGGCGCGCGGCGCCGCAGGACTTCGACGCCGCGGACGCTGCTTACCGGGAGCACATCCGCCGTTTCGAAGAGGATCGCGCCTTCCTGCGCGCCTGCAATATCGGCAGCGAAGCGATGCGCGATGGCGACGTGGAGCGGGTGCGCTCGATTGCGCGCTATCGCTGGACCGACATGGCCGGCCACGAGGCGAACTTCCTCACCGAAGACGAAATGACGAACCTCACCATCCGCACCGGCACGCTCACGACCGCCGAGCGGCAGATCATCAACCAGCACATCGTGGCGACGATCCGGATGCTCGAGGCGTTACCGTGGCCGAAGCACCTGCGCAACGTCCCCGAATACGCCGGTGGCCATCACGAGCGCATGGACGGAAAGGGTTATCCCCGGGGCCTGACGCGCGAGCAGATGTCGGTGCAGGCGCGCATCATGGGGATCGCGGACATCTTCGAGGCGCTCACCGCCAAGGACCGACCCTACAAGCGCGGCAAGACGCTGTCGGACTCGCTCGCGATCCTCGGCCGCTTCAAGCTCAATGGTCACATCGACCCGGACCTGTTCGATGTCTTCGTGCGCAAGAAAGTCTATCGGCGCTACGCGGAGATGTTTCTCGATCGCGAGCAGATCGACGACGTCGACGAGTCCGGGATTCCTGGCTACACGCCTTGACGGCGTGCGCGCCCGACCGCTGTCCGGCGCCGGCGAGCAGGCGCCCGCTGCCGCGCCGCGGCGGGCTACTTCGACGGCGAGTCCGAGCGCTGCTTCTGCGCGCCCGAGACGTACACGATCAGGCCCTCGGTCGCGATCTCGATGAACTTCTCGCTGTAGCCGAGCTCCTTGAGCTCCCAGCGGAAGGTGTTGCCGAGTCGGGCCCTCTTGTAGACGCCGAGCCGGTGGGCACGGTTGAAATCAGCGGCCCGATTGAGCGCATCCTCGAGGACCTTGGTGATGCGGTTGGCCGAGATGCGCTTCTCCGGGGTCGCGTCGAGCGAGGGTGGATAGCGCTTGGCAATGGTCTGCGCCAGATCCTTCGCGAACGCGTCGATCTCCTTGCTGGAGGGGCCGCCAAACAGTCCCATCAAGATCTCCTTTGCAGCGCCGTACGCCCGGCGCTATTGTGCCACGCCCTGAAGCGCCGCTTTGTCCTCGGACGCGCCCCAAACATGGCGAATGCGCACGGTATCATAGCAACGCGGGCCGGCGCCTGGCAGCCACGGCGTGACCGATTGCGCGGGGCGCGGCCGGAGCGGGAGTCCTGTTCTGCAGAGCGGACTCGCGCGGATGTTGCCTTTGGAGGACTGCTGGGGCGGATGGCTTGCAGCCGATGAGCGTCTTGGACAGGATCTGGAGCCAGGCGAAGCGCTCGATCCGGGTCGCTTCGCAACCGCAGCCTGGGCGGGCCCCGTTCGTCGAGCTGGCGGCGGCCGCAGACGAGGCGGGCGACGCGGAGGCGGCAGTCGCGCTGCTCGAGCGCATGCGCACGGCCGGGGTGCGGGACTCCGAGGCCTATTGGCGGATCGGAAGGACGTTGGGTCGCGCCGGCCGGCTCGACGAGGCGCGGAGCGCGCTCGAGGCTGCGCGTGGGCTCGACCCGTCGCTTGGCGATCTGGACGCCGACTTGGGCAACGTAGCGGCGCTCTCGGGCAGGCTCGAGGAAGCCGAGCGACACTATCGCGCGGCTCTGGCACGTCACCCCGGGCATCCCGGCATGCTGGCGAACCTAGGACACCTATTGCGGGTGCGACGCGAGCCTGCCGCAGCGCGAGCGGCATTTGCGGAAGCGCTTGAGCACGACCCGGAGTGCGAGCAGGCGCTCAAGGGGTTCGCGAGCCTCGCGCTGACCACCGAAGACTTGGAGCGTCTGGAACACACCCTCGGGCGGGCGCCGCACTGCGCTGTGGCCTATGCGGCTTATGCAGCCGTCGTGCTTCGCGTCATGCAGGACGCTCAGCGCGCGCTGGAACAGTTCGATCTCGCGCGCCGCCTCGGCCTCGACGACCCGGAGGTGCATGGTGGACGCGGCATGGCGCTGAGCGAGCTCGGTCGCGCCGACGAGGCATTGCAGGAATTCGATGCCGCGCTTTCCCTTGATCCTGGCAACGGGGTCTGGCTCTGGCATCGCGCGCTCGCACTGCTTGCGCTCGGGCGATACGCCGAAGCCTGGGGTGACTACGAGATTCGCCTGCGCAGCGAAGACCGGCCGCAGCGCGATTTCGGCTTGCCGCGCTGGGCGGGTGGCGATCTGGCCGGCAAGGCCGTTCTGGTGCACGCCGAACAGGGGCTCGGCGACGAGATCATGTTCGCGTCCTGCCTGCCGGACATCCTCGCGCGCGCGGCACGCTGCATCGTCGAATGTCACCCGAAGCTCGCGGGGCTATATCGGCGTTCGTTTCCCGGCGCGCTGATTCGCGCCGGGACGCCGTTCGACGATCCCGCCTGGCTTGCGGCGCTCGGCCCCGTGGACTGCCAGGTCCCGGTCGGCAGTCTGCCGCTCTATCTGCGGCACACCCGCGAGGCATTCCCGGCCCGCGACCGTTATCTCGCCGCCGATCCGCTGCGCGTGCAGCGCTGGCGCGCGCGACTGGCTGGTCTGGGCGCGCGCAGGGTGATCGGTCTGTCGTGGCAGGGCGGCAGCAAGGGAACGGGGCGCGAGCGCCGCTCGGTGAGCCTCGAGCTGCTGCGGCCATTACTCGAAGCGGCAGACGTGCACTGGGTCAGCCTGCAGTACGACGCTCGCCCGGACGAAGTAGAGGCTTTCGTGCAGGCGAGTGGCGTCCGCCTGGCGCACTGGCCGGAGGCGATCGAGGACTACGAGGAGACCGCCGCGCTACTCAGCGCGCTCGATCTCACGGTAAGCGTATGCACCACTGTGGTCCACCTGGCCGGAGCGCTGGGTTGCCCGATCTGGGTGCTGACCCCGCGCGCACCCGAGTGGCGATTTGGCGTGAGCGGCGAGGGCATGCCTTGGCATTCCTCGGTGCGATTGTTCCGGCAAGGAGCGGCCGAGGACTGGCGCCAAGTCGTGGCGCGCGTTCGCACGGCGCTGGATGCGCGGCCTGCTGACTAGGCTGCGCCGCATCAGCCGGCGCGCTCCGGTGCCCGCATCTGAGGACGCGGCGCGCGCCGTGCCGGTCGCTGCCGGTCGTGACGACTATGAGCTTGGCGTGGTCGCGTTGCGCCGGGGCGAGATTGACACGGCACTCGCCGCGCTCGAGCGCGCCCTGGACGCAGGTCATGATGCTGCGGCAGTCTGTCTGCAGCTTGGCCTCGCCGAGCTTGCGCGCGGCGGGACGCCGGCGGCGCTCGACCACCTCGAGCTTGCGCTGCATCATCACCCCGGCTGGCCGGAGGCGCTGCGAGCGCTGGGCGCGGCGCGCCTGCACGCGGCGCAGTACGGGCCGGCAGCTGCCGCGCTCGAGCAGGCGCTGGCGCACGGCGGCGCGCATGCGCAGACGCTGAGCGATTTGAGTCTCGCGCGCCGCGAGCTGGGGCACTTCGCCGAAGCCGAGCAGGCGTGCCGCGGGGCGCTCGAGCTCGATCCGGCGTTCCAGGCAGCGCGCTTCAATCTGGCCCTGGTGCTCAAGGACCAAGGCCGCTTGGAGGAGGCGGCCGCGCTGCTCGAAGCGATGCTGCAGGCCACGCCGGACGATGCAGAGGTGCGCTGGAGCCTGGCGGTGGTGCGTCTGCTTGCAGGGGATTTTCAGTCCGGATGGCGCGACTACGCGGCGCGCTGGTCGTGCGCTCAGGCAGTGGCGCGCCCCCAGCGCCTGCCGTTGTGGGACGGTTCCAGCCTGGCGGGCAAGCGCATCCTCGTCTGGGGCGAGCAGGGTCTGGGCGACGAGATCATGTTCGCGAGTTGCGTGCCGGAGGTGGCGCGCGCGGCGGCCGGAAGCGTGCTCGAGTGCTCGCCGAAGCTGCAGCGGCTGTTTGCACGCTCGTTCCCCGGGACGCAGGTCCTCGCCGCCGGGCCCGACGGCGAAGGTGCAGCCCCTGGCTCGGCGGCCGACGTCGAGGCGGCGATCGGCTCGCTCCCGCAGCTGCTCGACCGCACCTGGGGCCGATTCCCGCCGCACGGCGGTTATCTGCGCGCGTCGCCCGAATCCGTGTCGCGCTGGCGCGCCAGACTCGACCGGCTCGGGGCGGGGCTCAAGGTGGGCATTTCGTGGCGCGGCGGCGACCGGCGCACGCGGCAGCGCTTGCGTTCGGTGCCGCTCGCCGAATGGGCGCCGGTGTTCTCGACCGCCGGCTGCCATTTCGTCAGCCTGCAATACGGCGAAGCGCGCGAAGACCTCGCGCGGCCGGGGCTTCCTGCATCGGCTCTGGTTCACGAGTGGCCAGAGGCGATCGAAGACTACGACGAGACGGCCGCCTTGGTCTGCGCCCTTGATCTGGTGATCTCGGTATGCACGGCGGTCGTGCATCTGGGCGGCGCTCTCGGGCGGCCGGTGTGGGTGCTCGTGCCGAGCGCGCCGGAGTGGCGCTACCTGCAGCGCGGCGACGCGATGCCGTGGTATCCGAGCGTCCGGCTGTACCGGCAAGCCGTCGCGCTCGACTGGTCCGAGGTGTTGGGCGCGGTCGCCGCGGACCTCGTGCACGTGGTGCACGAAGGTCGCGTCGGAGGCGGCTGATGTCCATGCTTGGCTGGCTGCGCAGACTCGTCGGAGTGGCGTCACGCAACCCCGGGGTCGAGGTCGGCGGCGTGGCCGAGCCCGGCATGGTCTCGACCACCCCGGAGGACTCGATTGCCTTGGGCAAGCAGGCGATGAGGGAGGGTCGTTTTGCCGAGGGGATCGCGAAGTTAGAGGTTGCGCTGGAACAGCATCCCGACGGCGCGATCCATCGACTGCTGGCGCGAGCGCGCGAGGCCGCCGGCGACCAGGAAGGTGCGTTCGACGAGCTGCAGCTCGCATTGCACCTGCAGCCCGACGACGCCGAGACGCGGGTCGACCTTGCCGAGCGGCTGCTGCTCGCCGGCAGGCGCGAGGAGGCGCTAGAACTCTGCGACCGTGGCATCGGCGGCGCCCGGAACGCGCAGCTGCACCTGCGTCTGGCACGCTGCCTGAAGATGCTCGATCGCCTGCCGCAGGCGATCGAGCAATACGAGCTGGCGTTGCAATCCAGCCCGCGTGATGCCGGGATCCTGAGCTCGCTCGGGCTGGCCCAGGCGGCGAGCGGGGCCTTCGCCGTCGCGGAGGCGAGCTATGCACGGGCGCTTGAAAGCGATCCGGACTGCGTCGAGGCCCTGCATAATCTTGCGCTGCTGCGCCGCGAGCAGGGTGCCGTCGGTGCCGCGCGCGACCTCTTCGTGCGCGCCCTGGAGCTGCGTCCGGAATCGATCGACACCGAGAGCGCGTTGGCGCATGCGTTGCGCGACCTCGGGCACACGGAGGAGGCGCTCGCCATTTACCGCAGGGTATTGGCGCGCCAGCCGCAGCCCGTCGACGCACTCCTCAACTTCAGCTATGCGCTGCTCATGAGCGGGCAGCTGGCGGAAGGTTGGGATGCGTACGAGCGCCGCCTCACGTTTCCCGAGCCGCCGGTCAGCGTGCCGCCGCCGGCCCAGCGGTGGGAGGGCGAAGCGGCGGTTGCCGTGCACGTCGTCGGCGAGCAGGGGCTCGGCGACCAGATCATGTTCGCATCCTGCCTGCCGGACCTGCTGAGGCGCGCCTCGCAGGTGTCCATGACTTGCGCCCCCAAGCTGGAGCGGCTGTTTCGCCGTTCGTTTCGCGCCGTCGAAGTACGCTCGAGGGACTCCGGCACGCCGCAAGGGGCACTCTGGGCGGCGCTGGGCAGTATGCCGAGCTACTTCCGCAGACGCGCAGGCGATTTTCCGGCAACCAGCCGCTACCTGCAGGCCGATCAGGATGCGGTGGCGCGCTGGCGCGAGCGCCTGGACGGGCTCGGCCCTGGGCCACGCATCGGCCTGAGCTGGCGCGGCGGCACGCTGCGCACGCGAGGCCACCTGCGCTCGATTCCTGTCGCGGCTTTTGCTCCGCTGGCGGGCGTATCGCCGGCAACCTGGATCAGTCTTCAATATGGACAGGTGGACGAAGATGCCGCAAGGCTCGGAGAGATGCTCGGCTTGCGCCACTGGCCGGAAGTCGGAGGCGACCTTGATGAGTGCGCGGCGCTGATCGAGGCGCTCGACCTGGTCGTAACCATCGACACCACCGCGGCGCACCTCGCGGGGGCGCTCGGCCAGCGTGTCTGGATTCTTCTCTCGCAGGCGCCGGAGTGGCGCTACGGACTGGACGGAGCGGCGCTGCCCTGGTATCGCTCGGCCCGGCTTTTCAGGCAGCCCGCAGCGGGAGATTGGCGTACGGTGATCGACGCGGTGAAGCGAGCCTTGGTCGCCGAGCGCGCTTGACGTGCCGGCGAGCTGAGTACCGCAAAAAAAGAAAAAGCCCCTCGGCGAGGGGCTTTTTCGGTCGGACTGCTGCGCGACTTAGCGGCAGGAGGCCGGCAGGTACTTGATCGGCGCGCCGGTGCACTGCCAGGTGATGGTACCGTTGGTGAACGTCGGGTTGAGCGTCACCGTGACCGCCGTACCGAGGGTGTTCTTGTCCCCTGCGATCACGATCGTGCCGGTGTCGGTTACGGTTCCGCCGGTGACCTTGCCGACAATGTTCACCGTCAGGCCCTGGCCGGCGAGCACGATCGTGCCGTCGGTCTGGGCTTTTTCCGTCACCGAGGTGCGGAAACCGCTCGCGGCGAGAAGCAGCTCAGTGACCTTTGCACGGATGGTGTAGTCCTGATAGGCAGGCAGAGCAATCGCCGCCAAGATACCGATGATCGCCACCACGATCATCAGTTCGATCAGGGTGAAGCCTTTCTGCACTGACCTCATGTCTTTCTCCTGTTAAATCGTAAAAAGGCCCGGAAGAATCCGGACTGTTCTATTGACGCAAGGCCTATGCCTATTGATGCAGGTATTTTTTCATGCCCGCGCATTTTTTTAAGCAATTGAAGTCACAAGCAAATTCATTTTCTGCGGATCGCGTGCGCGGGCGTCGTGAAATATGTCACAGCCTAATGCGTCACCTGCCTGACCAAATTAGGCAGCTTCGACGGAATTTGTCGGCGACATTGGCTGGCATGGGCATGTGCGCCTGAGACGGGGCGCGTCGCCACCGCGGCGGTCGCAGGGATCGCGCGACGTTTCGTTATAAACTCCCCCGCAGTCTGCGGCACCAAATCGAGGGAGGGGGCATGTTGGGGCGCATGATGGGGCGTCTGATGGCGCAAGTCGTCGGCAAGGGCGCGGCGTCGGCGCCGCCGGGGTTCGCCCTTTACGTTCCCGTAGACGTACTCGAGCGCCTCGACGCGAGCACACGGGAAACTGTGCAGCGCGCGGTGCTGGCGCACAACCTCGGCAGGTTCCGCGAAAGCGCGTTGCTCTTGCGCTCCACGCTGAAGCGCTCGCAGAGCAATCCCGATCTGCTCGCACTGCTCGGCATGTCCGAGCTCGAAGCTGGCCATGAGCAGGAGGCGAGGCGCAGTCTGCAGCACGCTTTCCGGCTGGAGCCGAAGATCTCGTATCGCTATCACGAAACCGGTGGAGACCTGTTCCAACGCAAGCAGCGAGAACAGGCGCAGTCCTGCTTTCTGATCGCGAGTCAGCTGAACCCGGCGGAAGCGGCCCATTTTATCGCGCTAGGCGACGTGTTGATGTCCATCGGACGAGACGCCGAGGCGCGTGCCTGGTATGAGCAGGGCGTGAGGGGCGAGGCTCGGCCGGGGTACGTCATGAAGAGCGTCATTGCGGGACTTCAGGCCGTATATGACTCGGCCGAAAAAATGGTCGAGGCGCGCAAGCGCTATGAGCGCGAGCTGACGCAACTGGAGCAGCTCGACGTGCGTCTGGAGCATCCCCACCTCGAGGTGTCGTACCTGCCGTTCTACCTGGCGTTCATCGGCATGAACGACCGCGAGCTTCACCAGAGACTCGCGCGGATCTACCTGAAGGCGTGTCCCGCGCTTGCCTTCGTCGCGCCGCACTGCAGGCCGGGCCACGCACGCAGACCGGGGCCCTTGCGAGTCGGGTTCGCATCGGCGTTTTTCCGCAGTCATTCCGTGGGCCACTGCTACAACAACTTGATCCATCGGCTGCTCCTGCGCCAGGATCTGGACGTCCATGTCATCACGCTCGGCGACGAATTGGACGCTAATCTTTTGAAGCTGGCCGGACCGCGCTCGCGGCACATTCGAATTTCGAGGACCGACTTGGACGAGTGCCGGAACACCGTCGCCGGCCTCGAGTTGGATGCGTTGCTGTACGCCGACATCGGCATGCAGCCGACCGCCTATTTCCTCGCCTTCGCGCGCCTGGCCCCGGTCCAGATGTGCATGGCGGGGCACCCGGTCACCACCGGCATACCGAATGTCGATTACTACCTGTCGAGCGAGCTCATAGAGCGCCCCGACGCGGACGCGCACTACAGCGAGCGCCTGATCCGGCTGCGCTCCTTGCCGGTGGTGTTCCCGCGCCCCGCCGCGCCGGAACGGCTGCTGGACAAGGCCAGCCTCGGGGTAGCGGAAGACCGGCACCTGTACGTCTGTCCCATGAAGCTGCAGAAAGTCCACCCGGACTTCGACCGCGCGATCGCCGAAATCCTGCGCCGGGACCCGGACGCGGAAGTCGTGATGTTCCAGGATCACGATTCGCCGGCTTGGGATCTGCAGGTGAAGAAGCGGTTCGCGAAGACCTTCGCGGACGTATTCGACCGCGTCAACTTCCTGCCGTGGGCCAATCCTCAGGAGTTCTTCAGCATCCTGGCGCATGCGGACGCGGCGCTGGACACCTTTCATTTCGGCGCCGGCACGACTGCCCTGTGGGTGCTGGCTGCGGGCTGCCCCTTCGTGACGCTGCCCGGCCGCATGATGGCGAGCCGCGGGTTGCTCGCCTGCTATCGCAAGATGGGGGTGATGGATTGCGTCGCGTCGGACTTCGATGACTACGTGGACAAGGTACTGCGCTTCGGGCGCGACCGCTCCCTTCGCGACAGCGTGCGTGCGCGGATCCTTGAACACAACGCCGCGATATACATGAACTATGAAGTGGCGGATGAGCTCGCTGAGCTGCTTCCACGCCTGTCAGCCGAGCGCGCGGCTGCGCCCGGAATGGCGGAAGCCGTGCGATGACGCGCCGCGTCCCGCTGCTGGTGCCTGACATGCCCAGCGCGGACGAGCTTCTTCCACGGCTGCAGGAAATCGATCGCGCGGGCTGGTACGCGAATTTCGGACCGCTCGTACGCAGGCTGGAGTCCCAATTGGCCGCTGCGACCGGCGCCGACGTGGATGCGGTGACCACGGTGGCCAACTGCACGCTGGGCCTCGAGCTCGCCCTGAGCGCGCTCGGCTTGCCGCGCGGCGCTAGCATCCTGATCCCCGCGCTGACCTTCGTGGCGACCGCCACCGCGGTGACGCGCGCGGGCTACCGCCCGGTGGTGAGCGATGTCGATCCAGAGTCGTGGCTGCTCACCCCGGCGCTCGCGCGCGAGGCGCTGCGGCGCATGCCCTTGGCGGCGGTGATGCCGGTGACCACCTTCGGCTGCCCGCAGGATCTGGCGCAGTGGGCAGCCTTCCGGCGCGAAACCGGGGTTCCCGTGGTCGTCGATGCGGCGGGCGGCTTCGGCAATCAGCGCCATGAGCCGGAAGTGGTCGTAGTCTATAGCCTGCACGCGACGAAGTCGCTCGGCGCGGGCGAAGGCGGTTTCGTGCTTGCGGACCGCGCCACGGCCGAGCGCGTGCGCAAGCTGAGCAACTTCGGCATCGATCTGCAGCACGGCTGGGTCGACGAGCCGGGTACCAACGCGAAACTGAGCGAGTATCACGCCGCCGTGGCACTCGCCGCGCTACAGCGCTGGGAGCGGGCTCGCAGTGCGCGGCAACGGCTGGCGCGCGAGTACGCGGCTCTGATCGCGAAGCGCTGCACGGGCCTCGCCCAGCAGCAGCGGACGGAGGAGGGCGTGTATACGATTCT
The DNA here is from genome assembly GCA_963817785.1 of uncultured Pseudomonadota bacterium. Taxonomy (GTDB): domain Bacteria; phylum Pseudomonadota; class Gammaproteobacteria; order Burkholderiales; family SG8-39; genus JAKALD01. The sequence goes on from CAWFPL010000002.1 coordinate 1,179,026, forward strand.
CGCCGTGCTCCTGCCGACGGGAACCGACGTGCCGCGTGTGCGCCAGAGTCTGCAGGCACGAGGTGTCGAGACCAGGCGCTGGTATCACCCTCTGGTTCACCTGCACCCCGGGCTTGCGGACTGCGGATGCGCGAGCGATCTACCGGTCGCGACCATGCTATCAGGACGCATTCTCGGGTTGCCGTTCCATCTCGCCCTCGACGGCTCGGACCCCGAATACGTCGTCGACGCCTTGGCGCACGCTCTGCGCGCCTGAGGCGCGGCGACGCCACGCGCGATGCTGCTGCGTCTCATCCGGTCTCTCGCCCGCACACGAAGTGGCGGTGCGGAGACCGACCTTGCCGCGCAGATCCAGGCAAGGGTGCAACGCGGCGACATCGCCGGCGCGGAGGCGACGCTGCGCGAGCGCCTGCGGCGCGACCCGCATGATCCGGAGGCGCTTCACCTGCTCGGGCTGCTGCGCTACAGCGAGCGGCGCTACGCCGAAGCGGTGCAATTGATCGAACGCGCGACCGCGCGCGCACCCGAAAACGCCGATTATCTAGGCAACCTGGGCGAGGCGTGCCGCGCGGCGCACCGCTTCGAGGCAGCCGAGGCGGCGCTGCGGCGCGCGGTGACGCTCAGTCCAGGGAGTGCGCGCTTGTGGTTCAACCTGGCGATCGTGCTTGGCGAGCGGGGTTTTCGCCAATCCGCGATCGAAGCGGCCAGCGAGGCCGTGGCGCTGGATCCGGACGATGCGCACGCCCGGATGACCCTGGCGCAGCTGCTGCAGACGAAGGCGCGAGCGGCGGAGGCCATTCCGCACCTGCGTCGCGCCCTCGAGCTGGAGCCGGGTCTGCCGGCTGCGCGCTTTCAGTTGCACGCCGCGCAGGCGATGGTCTGCGACTGGGAGCGGCGCGAGCCCGAGATGGTCGAGTTGCTCGAGCTGTGGGATCGCGCCCCGGGCGAGTCCGGGTTCGACAATTTCCAGCCATTCGCGGCCTACTCGGTGCCCGTCACGAACGCGCTGCGCCGGCGCCTGGCACAGCGCTATGCTGGGCGCTTCCTGGCGGCGGAGCCGCGGGAGGCCTTGCCGAAACTGCCCACCAACGACACCGGGCGCCTGCGCGTCGGCTACTTGTCGGCCGATTTTCACGATCACCCGACGCTGCACCTGGCTGCCGGGCTGTTCCCGCGCCACGACAGGCGGCGTGTCGAGGTGTTTGCCTACTCGTTCGGTCAGGACGACGGCAGCGAGTACCGCCGCCGCCTCGCGGGCGCGGTCGAGCATTTCGTGGAGGTGCGCGGCGAGACCGTGCCGCAAACCGCCCAGCGCATCCGCGCGGACGGTATCCAGATTCTGGTCGATCTGAAGGGTTTTACCTTCGACGCGCGGCCTGGGATTCTTGCCTTGCGCCCCGCTCCGGTGCAGGTCGCCTATCTCGGATACCCGGGGACGATGGGCGAGGGGCTCGTCGACTACGTGCTGACCGACCGCGTGGTGACGCCTCCCGGGAGCGAAGCCTGGTTCGGCGAGCGCTTCGCGCTGCTGCCGCACAGCTATCAGGCCAACGACTGCGACCGGGCGATCGCGGCCAGCGCGCCGCCGCGCGAAGCCTGCGGGCTTCCTCCGGAGGCATTCGTGTTGTGCTCGTTCAACAGCCCGTACAAGATCGAGCCGCGCATCTTCTCGGTTTGGATGCGCATCCTGAGCCGGGCGCCGGACGCGGTGCTCTGGGTCATGGCGCGCGACGAGCTTGCGCAGGCCAATCTGCGGCGCGAGGCGCAGGCGAGGGGCGTGGACCCGTCGCGGCTGGTGTTCGCGGGCTACGTTCCCCAGCCGCAGCACCTTACGCGCCACGCGCACGCGGACCTGTTTCTCGACACCTATTTCGTCAACGCCCACACGACCGCGAGCGACGCGCTGTGGGCCGGCGTGCCGGTGCTCACCTGCCCGGGCGACGCGTTCCCGGCGCGCGTCGCGGCGAGCCTGCTTGAGGCCGTAGGCCTGCCCGAACTGGTCGCCGGCTCCCTCGAGGAGTACGAGGAGATCGCGGTGTCGCTGGCCGCGGACCGCCCGCGCCAGGCGGCGCTCAAGGAGCGGCTCGCCCGCAATCGCGCGGCGCTTCCGTTGTTCGACACTGCGCGGCTGGTGCGCAACCTGGAGCGGGCCTATGCGCTGATGTGGGAGGCACGCTGCGCGACCGGGGGGGCGCCGGCATTCTCGGTGCTCGATTGCCGCCGCTTCCCGGAACCGGCTGCGCGCGCGGCCGAGGACGGCATCGTGCGAAGATAGCGACATGCTCGGCAGGCTGATCAAGGATTGGATGCGTGCGCGCCTGGGCGCTGGACCGGGGGCGACGCCTGCGGGTCACGCTGCGGCCGACGTGCTGCAGGGGCTGCTGCGCGCGGAATCGCGCCCGCCGGCAGCGTTCGACTACGAGCAAATCGCGTACCTGCTCGCCGCTGCCGGCTCGGCGCGCTACATGACCGAGCGCATGTCGGGGGCGCGCAACCTGGTGCGGCGCGCCGAGCTGCTCGACTTTGCCCTGGCGCAATGCTCGCTAGACGGCCTGGTACTCGAATTCGGGGTGTACAAGGGCGATTCGCTGCAGATGATCGCCGACCGCTGCTCGGGCAGCGTGCACGGCTTCGACACCTTCGAGGGCTTGCCCGAGGATTGGACGCACTTTCAGAAGAAAGGCCGGTTCTCCCTCGAAGGGCGGGCGCCCGACGTGGGGCGTGCCAACGTCGGGCTGCACAAGGGCCTGTTCGGCGACACGCTGCCGGCTTTTCTCGCCGCGCATCCCGGGCCGGTGCGCTTCGCGCATATCGACAGCGACCTCTATAGCTCGGCCAAGGCGGTGCTCGATTTGCTCGAGCCGCGGCTCGTTCCCGGGACCGTGATCGCATTCGACGAGTACCTGAACTACCCGGGCTGGGAGCAGCACGAGTACCGCGCATTCCAGGAGATGGTAGCGCGCAGCGGCCGGCGCTACGAGTATCTGGGTTTCGCTTCCGCCTACTCCTCGGTGGCGGTACGCGTCACCGGCTGAGCCGCCTCAGCCCAGGCCCGGATTGCCTGCGACGCCGATCAGGCGCGGCACGTTCAGGCGCAACGGCGGCAGCGTCTTCTTGGCACGCAGGTAGCCTGCCACCACATCCCAGATCGGCTCGCCGCTGGCGCCCTCGGCGACCGGAGCCCATCCTGCGACCTTGTATTTCTTGTCCGCCTCGAGCGGCTTGCCGTTCAGCCGCATGTCCTGGATGCGCGCGCCGATCGGCGCGTTGGGTTCGCACGCATAGGTCATGCCGCCCACGCGCACCATGTCTCCGCCCTGCTGCATATACGGGTCCGGGTTGAACAGGTTGTCGCACACGTCCTCGAGGATGGCCTTGATTTGCGCGCCCGTGAACTCGTTGAGCGTGCTGTACGGATAGGTGATCGCGGTCTGGTCCATGAGGTGCTCGTAGGTGATCGCGTCCCCCGGCAGCAGCGACGTGCCCCAGCGGAATCCCGGGGAAAATGCGATCTCGGCGCCCTTCACCTCGAGCTGCGCGTCGAGAATCATCTGGTCGAGGGTGCCGTTGAAGTTGCCGCGGCGGTAGAGCAGCCCCTCGGTCGTGGCGAGGCGCTCGCCGAGCTTGGCGACGTGAGGCGCGCGCACCTGATCGATGTACGCCGCCATCTCCGGGTCCGCCGGCAGCAGGTTCGCGAACACCGGCAGCAGCCGGTAGCGGAAACCCCTGAGGCCTGCGGAGGTGACCTCGAGATCGAGCACCGCGAGAAACTTGCCGTTCGAGCCGGCGTTGGTCACCAGCGTGCGGCCGCCGCTGTTGGCAACCACGCTGGGCGCGGGCACGCCGTCGTGCGTGTGCCCGCCGAGGATCACGTCGATGCCGCGCACCCGCGTGGCGAGCTTGAGGTCCACGTCCATGCCGTTGTGCGACAGCAGCACCACCGCCTTGGCGCCCTTGGCGCGCACTTCGTCCACCAGCTTCTGCAGACGACGCTCCTGGATGCCGAAGGTCCACTGCGCCATCATGTAACGTGGGTGCGCGATCGGGGTGTAGGGAAAGGCCTGCCCGATCACCGCCAGCGGCACGCCGTTCACCGAGCGCAGCGAGTACGGCTTGAAGACCGGGTCCTCGAAGTCCACCGTCTTGACGTTCTGCGCGATGAACTCGATCGGCGCCAGTTCCTTCGCGACTGCGTGCTGTACACGATCGGCGCCGTAGGTGAACTCCCAGTGCGCGGTCATGAGGTCCACGCCGAGCCGCTTCTGCGCGCCGATCATGTCGGCGCCCTGGCTCCAGAGCGCCGTGGCCGAGCCCTGCCAGCTGTCGCCGCCGTCGAGCAGCAGCGCATGCGGGCGCTCCGCGCGCAGGCGCTTCACCAGCGTGGCGAGATGGGCGTAGCCGCCCACCTTGCCGAAGCGCCGCGCCGCGGCGACGAAATCGAGGTAAGTGAAAGCGTGCGCGAGCGCTCCGCCCGGCGGGATGTGGAAATATCTGAGCAGCGCCTCGCCGACCAGGTGCGGCGGTTTGCCGGCGGCCTGGCCGATGCCGATGTTGACGTCCGGCTCGCGAAAGTAGATCGGCAAAAGCTGCGCATGCACGTCGGTGAAATGCAGCAGACTGACATTGCCGTACTTCGGCAGCGCGTAGAGCTCGTCCGCTGCCTGCGCATCGCTGAGCCCGGGTCCGAGCGCGGCGCTGCCCGTGCCGGCGATCGCCAGCAGCCTCAGAAACTCGCGGCGGTCCATGTTTCGGGTTGATTCATAGGATACTCCTCACGCAAGCAGGAAATGGACGATCCCGTGGCACGACTCGAGGAGAACCCCGCGGCCGTCAGCGGGTCAGCGGATATCGGGTCTGTGCGAGGCCGAGGTTCGCCTGGTCGCTGGCGACTTGCGCGAATTTGACGACGTCCGCGCTGTTTCCTTTTTTCGCTGCCACCTCGGCTTCCTTGAGGGCGGCCTGGGCAGTGGTCCACAGCGCGTCTTTCGCTGCAGCCGCTTTCACGTCGGCCTGCGCCTTGGCGAGCGCCTCATTGGGATCGGTGGGGAACGGGCTGACCGTAGCCGCCGTCTGGCAGCCCGCCAAAACAAAGGCCGCGGCTACGGCCGTCGCAACGAAAATCTTTTCCATGGTTTCTCCTCCGATTTTGGATCGAGCGCCGCAGGCGGGCATGGCTCCAGACGCCGCAAGGGCGGGGGGTCCGCTTACTTCCGGAACACCGACGAATGCATCACCAGGCCGTTGCTCACGTAGGTGTGAAAGTACTCCAAGTCGTTGAACTCGACGCTGCCCGGCTTCGGGGGTACTGCGCGAACGTTCTTCAGGCAGCCGGCGTAGCGCTTCTGCAGCGTGACCAGATTGGTTGCGGCGCGGAACACCGGCCAATGGGTTGCCTGACCGACCACGGGCGACAAAATCTCCGTGCGCAGCACCTTGCCCGCGCTGTCCACGTGGCAGGAGGCGCAGGAGAAGTTGAGCTGGCCATGACGGGTGTAGAAGAATTTCCTGCCCCGCTCATAGGCCGCTCGCGCGCCGGGGCTGCTTACCTTGACGTCGACGCGCATGCCGTCGGAAAGCGTACGAGCGTAGGACTCCAGCACTCCCATGGTTTTCATGTCGCCGTAGCCATAGGGCTTCTCGCCGTTGGCGACGCGGCACATGTTGAGCTTCATTTCGAAGGTGACGACCTTGCCGAGCTTGTCGTCGTAGTAGGGATAGTTCCCGGCCACGTCTCGGCCGCCGTTGGGGAAGCAGTTGGCGTATGTCTTGCCGTTCTTGAACGGTGTCTCCCACATTTTCTTGCCCTTGTCGATCTCCTCCAGGAAGGGCGGGAATTCCATGATGGAGTCGTACTGGGCCTTGGCGTCCGGGCTGAACGCTAGAGCTCCGTAGATGTAGTCGTTGTACTTCACCTCCGGAAACCGCTTCTCGAACAGCTCAATCAGCGCCCTGCGGTCGTCCTCCGGCGAGGCAAGGGCCAGAGTCGACCCCGCCAGCATTCCGAGCCCCAACAGGGCCAGCAATAGTTTTCTCATCGTCATCCTCCTATTTCGTCGCTCGAGACCGAGCGGCGCCTGCGGATCTATCTTTCGCGCCCGCTCACAACCCGTAGACGTAATCCACGATCAGGTCGATTTCCTTCGCCGACAGGATATGGTGCGCTCCGAACGGCGGCATGACCGTGTTCGGGTGCTTGACCATGGGGTCCCAGATCTGGGCACGCAGCTTGGCCTTGTCGGGGAAGCGCGCTTTCATGCCGACCAGCTGGGGGCCGATGGTGGTGGCGGTAAAGTTCTTCGAATCGGGCGAGCGGGTTGAAGGATCGGACGGAATCTGATGGCAGGCCAGGCAGTTGCCTTTCTTCTTGTTGTACGCCAGTTCCCGGCCAGTCGGTTCTTTCTTCGCTTCGGCGGCGGATGCCTGCAGCGTTGCGCCGAGCAGCAGAGCTGCGGTGACGCCCGCGGCGGCCAGCGTGAGATATCGCGGTCTACGCATTTCTCCTCCTTCTCCTTGGTCTAGAACCAAGCCGAAGCGTCAGCCCGACGCCTCCGGCCTCACGGCGCCAAATGAAACCCTGCGCCATGCTCCTTTTCGCTGCTCATTCTCGAATGACTCGTGAGCCGGAGTCCGGCCCTTTCTTCTTGTCAGCAAACTGCTCGCGGCCCGATGCGCTGCCGATTCGGCTGGTCCGGGCGGTGTCGAGCCGTGCGTATGCGTCGCGCGGCTCTTTCGCAAGGACCCTCAGGCGATCGCGCCGTCGATCTTGTTCGTCTCGCCCTTGTTGTCGAGCCAGCTGATCTCGAGCTTGTCGCCCTGTTTGGCCCCCTTGAGCCGGAAGGCAAACACCGGATTGCGCGACACCGACTGACTGGTCTGGCCGTTGATCACGACTTTGCCGTTGTGTTTCACGGTCACGATCTCGATGAAGTGCATCGGGATCAGCTTGCCGTCGGGACCCTTGCGCTGTCCGGTTTCCATCGGGTGGCTCATCAGCACGCGTACCTCTGCCGTGTCGTCCTTCCGCATGGTGGCGCGCATCTTCATTGGACCTGGCATGACGTTCTCCTTAGCCTCCGCAACCGCCGATCGTGACTTTGACCTCTCGCGTGGCGACGTAATACTTGCCGTTCGCTTCGGCGATCGCGCGCACCGTCGAGGTCTGCCCCATCTTCAGGTTGACTTTCACGTAGGGCAACGCCCCTTCCTCGAAATCGAACTTGGCCGAAAGCGGGAAGGGATTCTTGTCGACGACGATGGAGATCGACTTGGTGCCCGGAACGTTGCTGCTGACCTCGACCGGCACCACCGCGCCGTTCTCGGCGATCTGCGGAGCATCCATGAACACGTCCTTGCTTTCGGTCGCATCCGCCGCGCCGATCTGCTTCAGCGTATCGGCTGCCGTCTTGGCCCGGAACGCGTCCTTATCCCATTCCGCGGCGAGCACACGTCGCGGCTTCAGCAAGCCCGCGGCGAGCGCGGCGGCGGCGACGCTCGTGGCGCCGGCGCCCTTGAGCAAGACTCTGCGTCCAACATCCATTCTCGATTCCTCCTCCGTGTCGAAGCCGGTGCCCCGGCATCAGTGCCGAGTCGCGGTCCTTGTGTGTCTCGCCGGGCCGGGTCCAATGGGCCAACACTTGCACTCGGCGGGGCCGCTCATCCAGCGCCGCCGAGCCCCCGCTCAGCGAGAATGGTTACATCTTAATGATCCAACCGCGCCAAGAGAAGGGGCAAAAAAATTAAAACTGTCTATCGGACCATCCGGCTGCTCGATTGACGCGTGCCTGCGCCTAGCTGCGGGCGCGCCTGAAGTGTCCGGACTTGCCGCCGCGCTTTTCCTCGAGTCGCAGATCGCGCAGAGTCATGCCGCGGTCGACCGCCTTGAGCATGTCGTAGATCGTCAGCAAACCGACGGCGGCGGCGGTAAGCGCTTCCATTTCGACGCCCGTGCGCCCGCGGCATTCGACGGTCGCGCTCAGGGTGACGCAACTGCGGACCGCGTCGAGCGAATAGTCGATCGCGACGCGGCTGATCGGGATCGGGTGCGCGAGTGGAATCAGCTCCGCGGTGCGCTTGGCCGCCTGGATCGCGGCGATGCGCGCGACGCCGAGCACGTCGCCCTTCTTGGCGCTGCCCAGGGCAAGCTGGCCGAAGGTCGCCGGGCGCATCTCGATGCGGCCGGAGGCCACGGCGACGCGCCGGGTCCGAGGCTTGGCGCCCACGTCGACCATGTGCGCCTGCCCATTGCTGTCGAAGTGAGTCAGCTTGCTTGAACGCTTTTTGGCCACGGCTGCTTCAGCGGGAACTTGCCGAACCGCAAGGTATCATAAACACATGCGCGTCAAGGTGTTGCTGCTGGTTCTACTCCTGGTGGCCGTGTCGCGCACCTTAGCCAGCGGACTACCGGATCTGGGCGATCCCGCGTCGGCGGCGCTTTCTCCCCGCCTCGAGCACCGCATCGGCGAGCAGGCCGCGCGCGAAATTCGCAGCGACCCGTCGTACGTCGACGATCCCGAGATCATCGATTACCTGGACACCATCGGCAACCGGCTGGTGGCGGCGATGCCCAGTCCGTACCCCGAGTTCCAGTTCCTCCCCATCCGCAACCCCGAGATCAATGCCTTCGCCATGCCGGGCGGGTTCGTCGGCGTGAACACCGGGCTGATCATGGCGACCGACAACGAGTCCGAGCTCGCCGCGGTGCTCGCCCACGAGATCACGCACGTCACGCAGAACCACATCGCGCGCATGCTCACCGCTCAGCAGCGGCTGCAGCTGCCGACGATGCTCGCGCTCGCCGCCGCGATCATCGCCGGGCGTTCGCGGCCCGACCTGGCAGTCGGTGCCGCGGCTGCGACGCAGGGCGGGTTGGTCCAGTCGCAGCTCACCTATTCGCGCGAATTCGAGCGCGAAGCCGACCGCATCGGTTTCGAGCGTCTGGTCAAGGCCGGGTTCGATCCCCGCGCCATGGGGCAGTTCTTCGAGAAATTGCAGCGCTACACGCGACTGTCGGAAGACGGCAGCATTCCGGCTTGGCTGCAGGATCACCCGCTTACTCCCGAGCGCATCGCCGACGCGGAGAACCGGGCCGCGGACTATCCGTATCGCCAGCACGTCGACAGCGTCGAGTACGGTCTGGTGCGCGCCAAGCTGCGTGCCGAGGAGCGCGACCCGCGGGACGCGGTATTGCGCTTCTCGAGCGCGCTGCTCGACGGCCGCTTCTCCAACGAGGCCGACGCGCGCTACGGCCTGGTCGTCGCGTTGCTGCGTGCCGATCAGCCGCGGCAGGCCGAGACGGCGCTGGCGAAGCTGCGGGCGACCGGCGCGGCGAGCCCGATGATCGAGACCCTGGCCGCGCGGGTTGCGCAAGCCCGTGGCGATAGCGCCGGCGCGCTCGCGCTTCTGAAGCGCGAGCGCGGGAACTTCCCCTACAGCCGGATCCTGTTCTACGCCTACGCCAGCGCGCTCGAGGACGGCGGGCAGAACGCTCAGGCCCTCAAAGTGGCGGGCGACGGGCTGCGACTCTACCCGCACGACGCGCGGCTGTACGGGTTGAGGGCCAAGGCCTACGCCGCGCTCGGCAAGGGGCTGCTGCAGCACCAGGCACAGGCGGAGGTGTATTACCTCGAAGGCAGCCTGCCCGCGGCCATCGAGCAGCTGCAGCTGGCGCGCGCGGCCGGGGACGGCAGCTTCTACGATCTGTCGATGATCGACGCACGCCTGCGCGACCTGCGGGCCGAGCGCAAGCAGGAGCAGAAAGACGCGAAGCACTAGGGCGCCGCCGCCGGCGCTTGCCCGCGGCCCTCAGCGCCGGGTAGGTTCGTAGTAGGCGTCGTACAGCAGGTCGAAGGTTTTTTCCGCTTCGCGCAACAGCTCGTCTTCCGACGCCGCGCGCCGCGCTGCGCCCTGGAGCAGCGTTTGCACTCCGGCCGCTTCCGGGACCGGCGCGCCTTGTACCTCGAGAAAGTGGACGATCGCGCCGATTCGCGCCAGCGCCTGATTCCTGGCCAGATCGAGCTGCGCCAGCATTTCTTCGAAGGTGACGCGCGCGTCGCTGTTGGCAAAGCGCGCGCCGGCGAATGCGAAGCCGAGCGCACCCTGCGGACACGGCTCGCCCTTGTCGAGCCAGATCAGCGTGGCCTCCGGGTCGATGAAGCGGCGGATCAGCCAGCCACAGGCCAGCCGGTCGGCCCACAGCGGGCGGCGCGTCGCCCAGGTGCGCCGCAGCAGCCGCTCGACCGGCTTGGGCGCGTTCGCGACCGGGTACAGGAGCGTGGCGATCCCTGCTTCCGCCTCGGCAAGCGCGGTCTCGGCCTTGGCCCGCGCGGTGTTCGGAAAGAAATCGAGCGCCGCGATGGCCTCGTACTCGCGGCGCTGCTTGTGCAGCACGCGAGACAAGGCGCTCGGATCGGAAACCCCGTAGGCGAGCCTGAGGCTTTCGATGACCTTGATCAGCTCCTCGTAGCGTGCCGAGCGGTCGAACAGCGCGCGCAGCGCCTGGTTCTGCGCAGCGTCGAGGCTGGTCGTCTGGAAAACGTGCGCGCTGCCGTCGTTTTTCGCCACATAGTCGACCAGGTGCGCCATCGCCAGGCGTTTGTCCTCGCTGTCGGGAAGGATATACACGCCCTCGCGCAGCATGGCGACGCCGAGCGCCTCCAGGGTGCGCAGGATCAGCATGCGCGCGGCCGGGTCCTCGGTCGGAAGGTTGGCAACTACGACGAGCCAGTTTTCCGGCGTCGCATGCGCGTGCTTTTTCTCTGCGGGACGCGGCTGTTTCATCGGATGGCGCCCCGCACGGGGGTCGACGTCATTCTGCGGTAGGCTGCGGCGCGGCGCAACGCGGGGGGGTGGCGCCCGCTCGCGCCCGAGCGGTCCTTTCGGCCGGCCGGCGCACGCATGAAAACGAGATAAGTGCATGAATCAGTGCCGCTGATCGGCGAATCAAAATTCTCAGCTTGTGGGCCCGGCATGGCCTTCGGAACAATGCGCGCTGAGACTACAGCGTGTACGCCGCGCGGTGTGGAGGCGGCCGGCGCGCATTGTCGCATCTGCAACGCGTAACCCGACTAGAATCCATCATGCCCGGATTGGTACGGCCCCACGGAGGCGGCCTCCTTCGGCCGCTCGCGCTCGCCGGCCAGGCGCTCGCCGCCGAGCGCTCGCGCGCGAAAACGCTGCCCCAGCTTCGCGTCACGTCGCGCGAGAAGGGCGATCTGATCATGCTGGGGATCGGCGGTTTCACGCCGCTCGACGGTTTCATGACCCGGGCCGACTGGGAAGGAGTCTGCGACGGCTACCGAACGGCGAGCGGATTGTTCTGGCCGATCCCGGTCACGCTGTCGGCCGACGAGGTCTCCGTCGACGGCATCAGAACGGGCAGCGATGTGGCGCTCATCGACCCGGATTCGGGCGAGGTCCTCGCGACCATGTGCGTGACCGAGAAATATCGCATCGACAAGGCGCACGAGTGCATGTCGGTGTTCCGCACCACCGATCTCGAGCATCCGGGCGTGAAGATGGTGATGGCGCAGGGCGACGTGAACCTCGCCGGCCCCGTCAAGGTCCTCAGCGACGGCGGTTTCAAGGAAAAGTACGGTGCGCTGTTCATGACGCCCGCGGAAACGCGCGCCGAGTTCGAGCGCCTGGGCTGGTCCAAGGTGGCGGCGTTCCAGACCCGCAATCCGATGCACCGCTCGCACGAGTACCTGGCGAAGGTGGCGATCGAGGTCTGCGACGGCGTGCTGGTCCATTCGCTGCTCGGCAACCTCAAGCCCGGGGACATCCCGGCCGACGTGCGCACGCACGCGATCGCGCGGCTCATCGAGCGCTACTTCGCGAAAAATACCGTGGTGCAGGCTGGCTATCCGCTCGACATGCGCTACGCCGGCCCGCGCGAGGCGTTGCTGCACGCGCTGTTCCGCCAGAACTACGGCTGCTCGCACCAGATCGTCGGCCGCGACCACGCCGGCGTGGGCAGCTACTACGGGCCGTTCGACGCGCACCGCATTTTCGACGAGATCCCGAAGGACGCGCTCGAGACGCAGCCGCTCAAGATCGACTGGACGTTCTGGTGCTACCAGTGCGGAGGCATGGCTTCGGCGCGGACCTGTCCGCACGACGACGCCGACCGCCTGCTGGTGTCCGGCACCAAGCTGCGCAAGTGGCTGTCCGAGGGCAGCCCGGTGCCGGCGGAGTTCTCGCGCCCCGAGGTGCTGGAGATCCTGCGCGAGTACTATGCCTCGCTCGAGGCGGGCGAGAAGGTGGAGGTCAAACTGGTGGGCCACTCGGCCCGCTGACGGTCCGCGGCGCCTGCGCGCTGCAGGCGGCCGCCAGATGGTGCGCGAGCACAAGCGCTACGCCTACAAGCCATGACCGCCGAAGCGCACATGAAGCACATCCAGTTCGGCGAGGAGACCCGTTATCCGGGCTTCGATTGCCGGATGGACCACAACTACATCGACGACCAGAACTGGAAGTGCTCCGTCAACTCCCGCTATGACCGCAACTCGAAGACATGGGAGCTGAAGAAGGTGTCGTAGGTGCAGCTGGTCAAGTAACGACGCATCCGGAGGCGCTGGTGCGCGCCGGACTCGAAACCCCGCCCGGGCAACCGCGCGGGGTTTTTTCTTTGGGGGCCCGAGTCCTCGCCTGCGGATTATCATTCCGCTGGCGAAGTGCGAGGACGATGAACGGCGATTCGATCCGGGTGGCGGTCGTTGGGGCGGGCGCGGTGGGCTGCTACTACGGCGGCATGCTGGCGCGCGCCGGGCACGACGTGGTGCTGATCGGCAGGCCGGCACACGTCGACGCCATCCGCGCAGCGGGCCTGCATTTCGAGGGACTCAAGTTCGATGAGCACATCGCGCTGCGCGCGAGCACCGAACCCGACGCGGTGCGCGGCGCGCGGCTGGTGCTGTTCTGCGTCAAGTCGACCGACACGGAGCTGGCGGCGGAGCAGATCGCGCCGTGGCTGGAGCCCGGCAGCATCGTGGTCAACCTGCAGAACGGCGTCGACAACACCGAGCGCATCCGGGCGCGCATTTCCCGGCAAGTGATTCCCGCGGTGGTCTACGTGGCGACCGAGATGGCGGGCCCCGGACATCTCAAGCACCACGGCCGCGGCGACCTGGTGATCGGCGCCCTCGAGCGGCCGGCGGCGCCGGAGCTCGCCGCGGCGCTGGAGGCCGTGCGGCAATGGTTCGTGCAGGCCGGTGTCCCGGTCGTGGTTTCGGACAACGTCGCGGGCGAACTGTGGGCCAAGCTGGTGGTGAACTGCGCTTACAACGCGATTTCCGCGATTGCGCAGCTCCCCTACGGCAGGATGATCGGTGGCGTCGGCGTGCGCGAGGTGATGCGCGACGTCGTCGACGAGACGCTCGCGGTCGCGGCCGCGTGCGGCGTGCGCATGGCGCCCGACCAGCTGGCAGGCGTGTACCGCATCGCCGAGGCCATGCCGGGCCAGTACTCGTCGACGGCGCAGGACCTGCAGCGCGGGCGCCCGACCGAGATCGATCACCTGAACGGCTACGTGGTGCGCCAGGGCGAGGCGCGCGGCGTTCCGGTGCCGGTGAATCGGGTCCTGCATTCGCTGGTCAGGCTGCTCGAATCGAAGCGCTGAGCGTCGATGCGCTATTCGAACCTGGACGGCAGTTCGCGCGCGTCGAGCCTCGCGCGGATCCTGAAATGGAAGACCGGGTTGCACCACGAGAAGCGGCCACCCTCGCCGATGACCGGTGTTCCCGTGCCGACCGTGCCGAACGACGGCCGCGCGCTGCGCAGGGCGGCCGAGGACGCGCTCACCTGGGTCGGGCACGCCACCTTCCTGGTGCAGCTCGGCGGCCGTAGCGCGCTCATCGACCCGGTGATGTCGGAGTCGATCGCCGCCGGCCTGGTGCACCGCAACGTCGCGCCGGGGCTGTCGTGGGCGGCGCTGCCCAGGATCGACGTCGTGCTGGTGACGCACAACCACCGCGACCACATGGACGCCCCGACCCTGAAGACGCTCGGCCCGGATCCGGTCTACGTCGTGCCGCAGGGGCTGGGACGCTGGTTCGAGCGTGCGGGGCTGCGTCGTGTCGTGGAGATGGCATGGTGGCAGCGCGAGGAGGTCGAGGGCCTCGGCATCACCTTCGTGCCCGCCGAGCACTGGAGCCGGCGCGGGCTGCTCGACATCAACGCGACGTGGTGGGGCGGTTACGTCATCGAGCGCGGCGGGCTGCGCGTCTACCACTCCGGGGACACCGCGTGGTTCGACGGCTTCGCGCTGATCGGCCAGCGCTGCGGTGCGATCCAGGCCGCGATGCTGCCGATCGGCGCCTACGCGCCGCGCTGGTTCATGCGCCGGCAGCACATGGACCCCGCCGACGCGGTGCGCGCGTTTGGCGCGCTCGGCGCGGCACGCTTCGTCGCCATGCACTGGGGCACGTTCAAGCTGACCGACGAGGACCTGCGCGAGCCGCCGCAGCTGCTCGGGCAAGCCTGGCAGCGCGCGAACCTGACCGGCGAGAGGCTCGCGGTTCCCGCCATCGGCGAGACGGTGACCTTGTAGCGAACGCGGCGCGCGCGGCCCGCGCGAGGCCGCGCGGCCTGTCGTCGCGCGAGGGGCCCGAGTAGGATCCCCGGGCTTCCTTCTCTTCCGGCTTCAATAACTCGACGATGTCACAGCAAAACGAGCTCCGGCCCGAGATGCCGGCCCCGACGCCGGTCGCGCCGGTTCAACTAGGGGGGCAAGGACACGCTGCGCTTTCGCTGCCGCAAGGGCGTCGCCTGCTTCTACTAGTAACGCGGGGGTGAGAGGCGCCTGACCCCCGCACCCCCTTACGCCGGGGACGGGCGCGGCAGGACCAGCTCGGCGATCAGGCCGCGGCCCTCGGGGGCGTTGCGCAGCGTGATCTCCCCTCCGTGCCAGCGCGCGATGTTGCGCGCGATGCTCAAACCCAGCCCCACGCCGCCGCTGCCGCGGTTGCGCGAGGACTCGAGCCGGAAGAACGGCTCGAACACGCGCTCGAGCTCCTCCTGCGGAATGCCGGGGCCCTGGTCGCGCACGCCGATGCGCAGCGTGCGGCCGTCGTCCTCGATGGTCACCTCGGCGCGCTCGCCGTAGCGGAGCGCATTCTCGAGCAGGTTGTTCAGGCAGCGCCGCAGCGCCTGCGGGTGCGCGCTGTACGGCGAGCGTGGCGTGCCCTGCAGGCTGGTTTCGTGGCCGCTTTCGCGCCAGTCCTCGCACAGGCTCTCGATTAGCGCGCGCACGTCGACCGGCTGGCGCCGGGGCTCCTTGCCCAGGCTGCGGAAGAACTCCAGCGTCGAGCCGACCATCGCTTCCATCTCGTCCAGGTCACGCACGAACTTGGCCCGCGTCTCCGGGTCGGCGAGCATCTCGGCGCGCAGGCGCATGCGCGTGATCGGGGTCTTCAGGTCGTGCGAGATGGCGCCGAGCATGCGCGCGCGCTCGAGCAGGTGACCGCGGATCTGCGACTGCATGCGGTTGAAGGCATCGATCGCGCTGCGCACCTCGCGCGGACCCGTGATCTTCAGCGGCGGTCCCTCCGGGTCGGCGCCGAGGGCGTCGGCGGCCCGCGCCAGGCGCGCCAGCGGGCGCGTCATCATGCGCACCACCAGCGCCGCCAGCGCGAAGAAAATGAACAGCGTCAGGAGCAGCCGCGGCACCAGCGTCTCGAGGCGCCTGAGCGGCTCCTGCGGAACGCGCGCATAGAACACCGCGGTGCCGCCGTCCTGCAGGCCGATCTGCGTCACCAGCGTGAAGGTGTCGGGCAGCAGAAAGTAGAAATGCCGGGCGAACCACTGCCCGAGCGGCGTGGTCGCTTCGGTATCGCCGCGTGAGGGCCGCATGGCCCGCAGGCGCGTCGTGATCTCGACGTCGGTGTGCCAGGGTGCGCCGAGATTGCGCTGCACCGTCGCGGCGAACGCGCGTTCGTAGGGGTCGAGCTCCTCCGGACCCTGGGGGACCACGATCGGCCTGGAACTCAGCACGATGCGCAGGTCGCGGCTATTGAGCTCCTCCAGCACCCCTGCGCGTTCGGCGGCCGGCACGCGATTGAGCACCTTGGCCGCCTCGGCGATGCGCATCGCGATCTGCTGCGAGGCGACGCGGTACACCGCACTGCCGCGATCGAGCACGTTGATCATCACTGCCGCGAGCTGCGCGAGCAGCAGCCCGGCACCGAGCACCACCAGCGTGCGCCCGAACAGCGAGCCGGGCACCAGGCGCATCAGTCGAGGCGCTCGACGGCCGCCGCGAGCACGTAGCCGCCGTTGCGCACCGTCTTGATGATGCGCGGCTCGCGGGCGTCGTCCCGCAGCCGCTGTCGCAGGCGGCTCACCTGGACGTCGATGCTGCGGTCGAACGGCGTCGCCTCGCGCCCGAGCGTCAGGTCCATGAGCTGGTTGCGATCGAGCACCCGGTTGGGATGCTCGAGCAAGACCGACAGCAGGCGGAACTCGGTTCCGCTCAGGGACACGATGACCCCGTCGGGCGCCACCAGATGGCGCGCGGCGAGGTCCAGAACCCAGCCGGCGAAGCGCAGCCGCTGCGCCCCGGTGGTCGCGCGCGGCAGGGCGCGCGCGCGGCGCAGAATGCTCTTCATGCGCGCCAGCAGCTCGCGCGGATTGAACGGTTTCGCCAGGTAATCGTCGGCACCCATCTCGATGCCGATGATGCGCTCGAGCTCTTCGCCGCGCGCCGTGAGCATGATCACCGGCGTCTCCGACTTGGCGCGCAGGTCACGGCATAGCGCGAGACCGTCCTCGCCGGGCAGCATCACGTCGAGCACCACGATGTCGGGGCGGCTGTTCTCGAGCGCCTGGCGCATCTCGCGCCCGTCGCGCGCGAGCGACACGCGGTAGCCGTTCTGCCCCAGGTACTCGGCCAGCAGGTTCCGGATCTCGGCGTCGTCGTCGACGACCAGCACGTGGTCTTGGGGGCCCATGGCGCGTCTATATAGCACCCGGCCGCGACCCGCGCCACGCTGTCGTGTAACGCCGTGTTGCAGGCATGCGCCGCGACACATGGCGCAACGCCCCCGGCGGCGAATGATACGAAGAGCGAGCAATCGGCAATGCCGCGCTTACAGCCGGGGCGTTCAATGTGCCCGAGGCGCAGCGTACGTGCCGCGTCGCAATCGGATCGACCCCTTTACCAGGAGTGCAGAGATGAAACTTCGATTGATCATGGCCGCGCTGGTCGCGGTCGGCCTCGCCGCCTGCGGCGCAGACAACGACAACGCGCCCGAGAGCAAAGCGCCCGAAGGCGCCATGAGCGCCGCTCCGGCGCAGCCGGCCCAGCCCGCAGAGGCGGCGGCACCCGCCGCGGCGCAGCCCGCCCAGGCGGAGGCGGAGCCCGCTGCTGCCCCCGCCGCGCCCGCCGCGGAGGAAGAAAAGAAGGAAGCCGAACCCGCGCAGACCGCCGACGAGCCGAAGTCCGACGACGAGAAGAAGTCCGACTGAGCGGACGACGCTCGCCGCCATTCCCCGCAGTTGAACCACAGACCTGAAAGGAAACGACATGAAAGCCATGCTTAGCGCACTGTTTGCCGGACTGTTCATGATCTCGACCGCTTCGGCGTTCGCCGCGAAGACGGCCAATGATCCGCAGGGCAACATTGTGGTCGCCGAGGACACCACTGCCCAGCCGGCTGACCAGGGCCCGGGCAGCGACCAGGACTCGAACAGCGACCAGGGCTCGAGCAGCGATCAGAAGTCCGACTGAGCGCACGCTGCGCGGGGCAGACGTCTGCTCCGCGTTTAGTCACAACGGAAAGACGGGGGCCGCAAGTTCCCGTTTTTTTTTGGCGAGAACGCGCTTGGGCTATCATGCGCGCCAAGGCAGCCGGGCAAAAGGCGAGGCGATGAGCGATGCACTGAGTTACCTTGTGAAGGCGCGGCCCGAGGCGATGGGCCACTATTTCCGCTTCCTCAAGGATGCCGGCAGCCGCCTCGATCCGAAGACCCGTTCGCTCATCTCGGTCATTACCAAGGTTCACGCGCAGACCGAGCGAGGGCTCAAGCAGTACGCGAAGCGCGCGCTCGCGGATGGAGCTTCGCGCGACGAGATTCTCGACGCCCTGCTGATGGCCTTTCCGGCGCTGGGGCTGTCCAAGATCGTCTGGGCGCTGGACGTGCTGCTCGCCTCTGACCTGGCCGAATTCCGACCCGAGGCGCTTGCGCCTCCTCGCTGGCACCGAGTCGGCGCGCTGGAGGCGTTCGCCGAAGACGCGGCGACGCGCATCGAGTGCGAAGGCAAGACGGTCTTCGTGCATCGCTCGAGGGGCTCCTGCGCCGTCTACGACAGCCGCTGTCCGCACGAGGGCACCGACCTGCCGCTCCAGGCGATCGAGGGGCGCGAGCTGCATTGCCCGAAGCACGACTGGCGCTTCGATCTCGCGAGCGGCCAGTGCACTTCGGGCGGTAATCGGCCGCTCAAGCGCTACCCGAGCCGGTCCGAGGGCGGCGCACTCTACGCCGAGTGGTAGCCAGCGCCCCTTAATTCATCGCGATGCGGTCGTAGGAGCGCGCGCGGTACAGCAGCCGGCGCCGCTCAGGCGTGTCGCGAAACCCGCTGCGCGCGTGCAGGACGTTGTTGCACACGATCCCCATCCCCGGCGCGAGCCGCAGCCGCAGGACCCAGGGCGAGCCGCCGTGCAGCACGCGCTCGAGCGCTGCGAGCGCGGCGCGCGTAGCGCCATCGTCCTTCCAGGCGATGTTCACCCCGCGCGCGGTGTAGCGCATGTGCAGCTGGCCGTCGCGCGGGTCGCTGCTGAACACCGGCCCGCTCTCGGCGGGGCGCGCGATCGACTCGCCTTCGAGCCGCGGCGGGATGGTCAGCACGTCGGGCGCCGAAAGCGCGCGCACGAAATCGGGATTCTCGTCGCGCAGCAGGATGTAGGCGATCTCGTGGTCGAGCAGCGCGTTGTCGCCGCCTTCGAGCGCGTCCTGCGCGCAATGCAGCGTCATGGCGCGGATGCGCCGCGCCGCGGGATTGTAGTAGCCGTCGGTGTGCCAGCCGATCGGGCGGTCGGTATAGGGGATGAATTCGCCGCGCCGGCCGCCTCCCGGCGTGATCGCAGAGATGCCGTCGTCGTCCGCGAGGGGGTTGCGATCGAGCCGCGCGAGGCCGAGCTGCGCCCCGAGGTGCCGCGCCAGGTCCTTGTCCGCCGCAGCGCGCGGCGGGCAGGCGTACAGCGCCAGGTTGGTGCGCGAGCAGCGCTCGATCAGCGCGGCACGCTCGGCGCCGCTCAGGGCGCGCGGATCCTCGAGCTCGACGAGCAGCTCATCGAGCCGCGCCGGAAAGCTCTCGAGCTTGCGTTCGCGCCAGGCGCGGTAGGCGCGCTCGTCCTCCAGGTCGAACGGCCCGGGCACGCGGTCAGCCGGCCGCCGCGCGCGGCGCGAACAGCCCGTCGAGCGTCTTGTTCAGGGTGCCGAGCACCTCGGGCATCTCGACGTCCATGACCTGGTCCATGATCCAGGGCTGGTCCGCGTGCTCCATGGCCTCGCGGATCTGCGCGCCGAGATAGCGCAGCGCGGGAAAGCTGGCGCCGGACTGCGGCAGCTCGAAGCTCGCATAATCCGCGCCGCGCCGGTTGAGCAGCGCCACGAACTCGCCGCGATAGTCGCGTTCGTCGGGGCCAGTGAGCGCGCGCACGTTCTCCTCCACGATTTCGGCCAGCCGCATGCCGGTCGCCTGCACCAGCGCCGCGCGCTCGCTCTCCGGGAGGCAGGCGTGCGCCCTGCGGTCGCACAGGTGCAGCCCGAAGGCGAGCACTTCCGCCACGATGCGGAAGCCGCGCGCCGGCGTGACGATGTCATAGCCGGCGCGCGACAGGTTGTCGACCAGCCGGTCGGCGAGCCGCCACAGCGTCGCGGCAAGCACGCTGGCGATGTCCTCGGGCGTGCGCGAGGCCTGCTTGCTGAACCATACGGTCTTGACGCGCATCGTGGCCGGGGGGACAGCCGCCGGCTACCTCTGCGTCCCGGGACGGCGCAGATAGAACTCCCACTCGTGGGCGCCGATCTCGTGCGCCTCGGCGAGCGCGACGCCGGTCGCCTCGGTCCAGGTGCGCACCTCGTCGCGCGCCGCGGGGCAGCTGGTGAGCAGGCGCAGGACTTCGTCCGGCTTCATGCCCTCGAGCACGCGGCGCGCCTCGAGGACCGGGCCGGGGCACACCGCGCCGCGCATGTCGAGCGTCACCTGCGCGCGCAAAGCAGGTGCCTTGCCCTTGCGGATGTAGAACAGATTGCGATTGCGGTCTTGGTGCTCGACCAGGACGATCTCGTTGCCGGTGTGTCGTGCCCAGATGAACAGGTCGTCGCGGGTGCCGGGGCAGTCGGAGACGAGGGCCAGGATCTGGCCCGGCTCGAGATCGTCGACGACCCGCTTGGCGCCCAGCAGGGGCGCCGGGCAGACCAGGCCGGACAGATCGAGCCTCGCGTCCGGTGCCGGTTTCGCTTGCTCTGCCATGGACGACTTCCTGTGAGCGGGCGCGGGTTCAGGCCGCATCGCTGGCGGTTGAGGCACTCGACCACGCGAGCAGCGCCTCGCCCCAGGTGCGCGCGCTTTGCGCGTCGACGTCGAACACGGTGAAGCGCTTGCCTTCCCGGATGCGCACGCGCAGCAGCGGCATCCCGCCGCTGCCGAAGTCGATCTCCTGCAGCTCGATCTGCTGCCCGCCCAGCGGGACGACGAGCTTGGCGAGCGGGGTGAGGGTGGTCATCGGCATGGCTCCGGCGGACCGCGGGCAACGCCTCAATGTGGCACCGATCCAGCAGGGCAGGCACTCCCCGCAAGGCGGACGCCGGGCTACCCGTTCGGGTAGGTGCCCGCACCCCTAAGCGGGCAGGGCGCAGCCCCCGCATTGGCGGATGCGCACGCCCATGCCGGCGCATACGATCGTGCGAGTCTGTCCGAAGACTAAGCGTGACGGCAGGTGCGCCCCGCAGAAAGGTCGCTGGCCGCCGCGCCCGTCGCAAATAGGAGGGTCGAGTATGACCAAGAAGCAGCACGACACGCCGCTTCTCGACGAACTCGAGAAGGGTCCCTGGCCGAGCTTCGTGACCGGTCTGAAGCGGCTGGCGCAGGACAACGACATGGCGGCCGACCTGCTCGGCCAGCTCGAGACCTCCTACCGCACCAAGACCGGCTACTGGAAGGGCGGCACGGTCGGCGTGTACGGCTACGGCGCGGGCGTGATTCCGCGCTTTACCGAGCTCAAGGACGCCGAGGGCAAGCCGGTCTATCCCGCCGCGGCGGAGTTCCACACGCTGCGGGTGCAGCCGCCGGCGGGCATGCACTACTCGACCGAGCTGCTGCGCAAGCTGTGCGACATCTGGGTGAAGCACGGCTCGGGGCTGATCGCGTTCCACGGCCAGAGCGGCGACATCATGTTCCAGGGCGCCACCAGCGAGAACGTGCAGGCGGCGTTCGACGAGCTCAACGAAGCCGGCTTCGACCTCGGCGGCGCCGGCGCGGCGATGCGCACCTCGATGAGCTGCGTCGGGGCGGCGCGCTGCGAGATGAGCTGCTACGACGAGCAGCGGGCGCTGCGCACGGTGATCAACGCCAACCTCGACGATATGCACCGCCCGGCACTGCCGTACAAGTTCAAGTTCAAGTTCTCCGGCTGCCCGAACGATTGCGTCAACGCCATCCAGCGCTCCGACATGGCGACCATCGGCACCTGGCGCGGGGACATCCGCACCGACGCCAAGCTGGCGCGCGAATGGTACGCCGCGCACGGCGTCGAGGACCTGATCAACAACGTCGTGACCCGCTGCCCGACCAAGGCGATCCAGCTGAAGAAGGCGAACGGCGAGGCGCCGGCGGCGCGCGTTTCGGTCGTGGCGCTCGACGAGAAGCATTGCCTCGAGATCGACAACGCGAGCTGCGTGCGCTGCATGCACTGCCTGAACGTGATGCCCGGAGCGCTGCTGCCCGGAGCCGAGCGCGGCGTGTCGATCCTGATGGGCGGCAAGGGCGTGCTCAAGATCGGGGCCACCATGGGCAGCGTGGTGGTGCCGTTCATGAAGCTCGAAACCGAGGACGACTTCGAGAAGCTGCAGGCGCTGGCGCGCAAGATCCTCGACTTCTTCGCCGAGAACGCGCTCGACCACGAGCGCATGGGCGAAGCCATCGAGCGCATCGGCCTGGGGAACGTCCTCGAGGCGCTCGAGCTACCGGTCGACCCCAACATGGTGCTGCACCCGCGCACCAACCCGTACGTGCGCACCGACGACTGGGACGAGCAGGTGGAAAAGGCCCGCGGCGGGCACGCGGCGTAGCGCAGCGAGGGAGGACGAGTCATGGCACAGACACAGCCGCGCATGCCGGTCGAGCACGGCGCACCGGATCCGATGCCGTTCATGCATCCGCTGATGCGCAAGAACTACGGCAAGTGGATCCAGCACAGCCATCCGAAGCCGGGCGTGCTGCTGCACCGCGCCGAGAGCGGCGACCGGATCTGGACCGTGAAGGCGGGGACGCAGCGGCAGATGGACCACCACACGGTGCGCCGCCTGTGCGACATCGCCGACCGCTACGCGGACGGCTACGTGCGCTTCACGACGCGCGCCAACATCGAGTTCATGGTCGCCGAGGAGGCGAAGGTCGAGCCGCTGATCGCTGCGCTGCGCGAGGCGGGCTTTCCCGTGGGCGGCACCGCCAACTCGGTCTCGATGATCGCACACACCCAGGGCTGGCTGCACTGCGACATCCCGGGCACCGACGCCTCGGGGGTGGTCAAGGCGCTGATGGACGAGCTGTACGACGAGTTCGTGAAGTGCGAGATGCCCAACCGGGTCAAGCTCTCGACCTCGTGCTGCGAGATCAACTGCGGCGGCCAGGCCGACATCGCGATCATCGTGCAGCACACCAAGCCGCCCAAGATCAACCACGACCTCGTGGCCAACGTGTGCGAGCGCCCCGCGGTGGTGGCGCGCTGCCCGGTGGCGGCGATCCGTCCGGCGCTGGTGAACGGCAAGCCCTCGCTCGAAGTCGACGAGAAGAAGTGCGTGTGCTGCGGCGCGTGCTATCCGCCGTGCCCGCCGATGCAGATCAACGACCCCGAATTCTCGAAGATCGCGATCTGGGTCGGCGGCAAGAACTCGAACGCGCGCATCCGCCCGACGTTCCACAAGCTGGTCGCCTCGGGGCTGCCGAACAATCCGCCGCGCTGGCCCGAGGTCGCCGAAGTCGTGAAGCGCATCCTGCGCGTATACAAGGCCGACGGCCGGCCGTGGGAGCGCATGTCGGACTGGATCGAGCGCATCGGCTGGCCGGGCTTCTTCGAGAAGACCGGGCTGCCGTTCACCAAGTACCACATCGACAACTGGCGCGGCGCGCGTTACACGCTGAACGCCTCCGCGCACATCCGTTTCTAGAGGAGCGAGCGGCGTGAAGCTCGGCATACTCGTCAACGAAGGCCCGTACACGCACGAGGCGAGCGATACGGCTTACCGGTTCGCCAGGGCGGCGCTCGAGAAGGGCCACCAGATCTACCGCGTGTTCTTCTATCACGACGGGGTGAACAACTCGAGCAAGCTCACCGAGCCGCCGCAGGACGACCGCCACATCGTCAACCGCTGGTCGAAGCTCGCCACCGAGCACGGCGTCGACCTGGTGGTGTGTGTGGCGGCGGCGCTGCGCCGCGGCATCAAGGACGAGCTGCTGGCGCCGGGCTTTCGCATCTCCGGCTTGGGACAGCTGGTGGAAGCGGGCATCCAGGGCGAGCGCCTGGTGGTGTTCGGGGACTGAGGCAGCGTCCATGAGCGAAACGCAGCAGGCCGACGAAGAGCACGTCGAGGGCAAGGTCAAGAAATTCATGTTCGTGAACCGCAAGGCCCCGTACGGCACCATCTACGCGCTCGAAGGGCTGGAGGTGGTGCTGATCAGCGCCGCCTTCGACCAGGACGTCTCGCTCGCCTTCGTCGACGACGGGGTGTACCAGCTCGCCAAGGGGCAGCAGACCAAGCCGCTCGAGGTCAAGAACTTCTCCCCCACGTACCGCGCGCTCGAGGGCTACGACATCGAGAAGCTGTACGTCGAGCGCGAGTCGCTCGAGGCGCGCGGGTTGTCCGAGGACGACCTGCTGGTGGACGTGCAGGTGATGGCGGCGGCCGAAATGGCCGCGCTGATGGCGACGCAGGACGTGGTCATCAGCTTCTAGGAGAGCGCGTGCTGCACATCGTCAACAAGAGCCCTTACGAGCGCAACGCGCTCCAGTCCTGCCTGCGCTTCGCGCTGCCGGGCTCGGCGTTGCTGCTCATCGAGGACGGCGTGTACGCTGCCACGCGCGGCAGCGCTGCGGAGGCGGGGCTGCGCGCAGCGATGCAGCGCCTCGAGGTGTACGCGCTGCAACCCGATCTGGAGGCGCGCGGCATGGCGTCGCGCGTCATTGAAGGCGTCCGGCTGGTCGATTACGGCGGCTTCGTGGACCTGGTCTGCGCGCGGCCGAGCTGCCAGTCGTGGCTCTAGCCCATTCATAGAGGAGGCAACATGGGAGCATTCGATCTGGACGGCAGGGCCTACGAGACCGACGAGGAAGGCTATCTGACCAACCTCGCGGACTGGAACGAGAACGTGGCCCAGTTCCTGGCCCAGCAGGAGAAGGTGGAACTCACCCCGGCGCACTGGGAGGTAATCAACTTCCTGCGCGAGTACTACAACGAGTTCCAGATCGCGCCCGCGATCCGGGTGCTCACCAAGGCGATCGGCAAGAAGCTCGGGCCGGAGAAGGGCAACAACAAGTACCTGTACGAGCTGTTCCCCTACGGCCCCGCGAAACAGGCCTGCAAGATCGCGGGGCTGCCGAAGCCGACCGGCTGCGTCTAGAGCGAAGCGCGCCGCACGGCGCGCGGCCGGAGCGATGACGCCCCTCACCGTCCTGTACGCGGGCCTGTTTTACGCGGCCGGCGCGGTGCTGCTGGTCGGCCTCGCGCTGAAGATCGCGGGCTACGCGCGCACGCCGGCCCCGCTCAGGATTCCGACCACGCCGGCGCCGCGCACGCGTGGCGGGGTGGCGCTGCGCCTGCTGCGCGAGGTGACGCTGTTCGAGAGCCTGTTCCGCGGCAACAAGTGGATCTGGCTGTTCGGCTGGACCTTCCACGTCGCCCTCGCGCTGGTCCTCGTGCGGCACCTGCGCTACTTCACCCAGCCGATCTGGCCGCCGGTGGTCGCGGTGCAGCCTTTCGGGGTGTACGCCGGCTTCGCTCTGCTCGCCGGCCTGGCCGGCCTGTGGGCGAGGCGCTTCCTGGTCGAGCGCATCCGCTACATCTCGACCTGGTCCGACCACCTCATGCTCGCCCTGCTCGCCGCGATCGCGCTCTCGGGCTTGGCGATGAACTACATCTGGCGCACCGACGTGGTGGCGGTGAAGGAGTTCATGCTCGGGCTGCTTTACTTCGATTGGCAACCGCTGCCCGCCGATCCGCTGTTGCTCATGCACCTGTTCCTGGTCGCCGCGCTGATGGCGATTTTCCCGGCGAGCAAGCTGCTGCACGCGCCCGGCGTGTTCTTCAGTCCGACGCGCAACCAGCCCGACGACTCGCGCGAGCGCCGCCACGTCGCGCCGTGGGCGGCCGAAGCCGAGCCGCGCGAGTAGGAGAGGGGTCCGCCGTGGCCGCAGCCGAGTTCCAGACTCCCGCGCTCAAGGAGTACCCGGTCATCCCCATCCTGCAGCGCGACGCGATGGCGGGAAGCCGCCCCTACGTCGCGGCGGAGAAGATGAACGAGGCGCTCGGCTTTCCCGGCAAGCTGGTCGAGAACTGGCGCGAGCGCGCCATCGCGCGCATGGGCGAGCTGCTCGACAAGTACCGCTCGCTGAGGGTGTATCTCGACGCCTGCGTGCACTGCGGCGCTTGCACCGACAAGTGCCATTATTTCCTCGGCACGGGCGACCCCAAGAACATGCCGGTGGCGCGCCAGGACCTCGTGCGCAAGGTCTACCGGCGCTATTTCACCCTTGCCGGCAAGCTGTTCCCGAAGCTGGTCGGCGCCGAGGACCTGACCGAAGAGGTGCTCGAGGACTGGTACCGCTACTTCAACCAGTGCTCGGAGTGCCGCCGCTGCTCGGTGTACTGCCCTTACGGCATCGACACCGCCGAGATCACCATGGCCGCCAGGGAGATCATGGATTCGGTCGGCCTGGGGCAGAAGTACACCAACGAGATCATCGGCAAGGTGCACAAGATCGGCAACAACCTCGGGCTGCCCAAGCGCGCGCTCGCCGACACCCTCGCCACGCTGGAGGAGGAGATCAAGGAGGACACCGGCCTCGACGTGCGCCTGCCGCTCGACGAGCCCGGCGCCGAGGTGCTGGTGGTGACCCCGTCGGCGGATTTCTTCGCCGAGCCGCACGTCTTCAGCCTGATCGGCTACGCCAAGGTGTTCCACGCCGCGGGTATCCGCTGGACGCTGTCCTCGCACGCCTCCGAGGCGGGCAACTTCGGCCTGTTCATCGGCAACTACGAGCAGATGCGCAAGATCGCGTCGCGCGTGCGCGAGGCGGTGCTCGAGCTGGGCGCCAAGCGCCTGGTGGTCGGCGAATGCGGCCACGCCTGGCGCGTCGCCTACAGCTTCTGGAACACCCTCATCGGGCCGTTCGACTTCCTGGATCCGCGCTATCCCGTGCCGCAGCACATCTGCGAGCTGACCCTCGACCTGGTGCGGCGCGGAGCGATCGCGCTCGACAGGGAGAAGAACGACCAGCGCATCGTCACCTTCCACGACTCGTGCAACGTGGCGCGCGGCGCCGGCATGGGCGGCGTGCCGCGCGGCCAATTCACCATCCCGCGCGAGCTGATCCGCGCGGCGTGCAACCGCTTCCACGACATGGCGCCGGAGACGATCCACGAGAACACCTTCTGCTGCGGGGGCGGCGGCGGGCTGCTCAGCGACGAGGTGCTCGAGCTGCGCGTCAAGGGAGCCCTGCCGCGCATGGAGGCGCTCAAGCAGGTGGTCGACGAGCACGGGGTGAACTTCATGGCCACCATCTGCGCAATCTGCAAGGCGCAGTTCACCAAGGTGCTGCCGTACTACAAGTTCGACATGGGACTGGTCGGCGGCGTGCACCAGCTGGTGGGCGACGCGATCCGGCTGGGCCGCAACGACTGAGGACGACGAGGAGAGGGCGATGTCCGCCAGCACCGAAACCAAGGCAACCACCGAGAAGCTCACCTTCCGCCGTTTCAAGGAGGGCGAGCACGAGTGGCACGACTGGCCGAGCTACATCTTCCAGGCGAGCTACACGTACAAGTGCCCGACCTACCAGAAGAGCACCCCGCCGTGCCAGGCGAGCTGTCCCTCGGGCGAGGACATCCGCGGCTACCTCGCGATCGCGCGCGGCACCGAGAAGCCGCCCGCCGGAATGGCGTGGCAGGAATACGCCTGGCGCCGGCTCACCGAGGCCAACCCGTTTCCGGCCGTGATGGGGCGCGTGTGCCCGGCGCCTTGCGAGTCGGGCTGCAACCGCAACGAGGTCGAGGACTTCGTCGGCATCAACTCGGTCGAGCACTTTCTCGGCGACTGGGCGCTGGAGAAGGGCCTCAAGTTCGCCAGGCCCGCGCTCGCCACCGGCAAGAAGGTGGCGGTGATCGGCGGCGGGCCGGCGGGGCTGTCGTGCGCCTACCAGCTCGCGCTGAAGGGACACGACGTCACCGTTTTCGACGAGCGCGAGGAGCTCGGCGGCATGATGCGCTACGGCATTCCCGGATTCCGCACGCCGCGCGCGGTGCTCGACGCCGAGATCGGGCGCATCCTCGAGCTGGGCGTGAAGGCGCGGCTCGGCACGCGCGTCGGGCGCGACGTCACGCCCGAGCAGTTGCGGCGCGAGTTCGACGCCGTGTTCCTGGGCCTTGGCGCGCAGGGCGGCCGGGCGCTGCCGGTGCCGGGAGCCGAGGCGCCCAACTGCGTGACCGCGACCGCGTTCCTGCGCGCCTTCAACGACGGGCGCATGAAGCACGTCGGCAAGCGCGTGGTGGTGGTGGGCGGCGGCGACACTTCGATCGACGTGGCCACCGTCGCGCGCCGCCTGGGGCACATCGAGCACGAGCATGCCACGCATCCGGAGATGGTGATCCTCGGCAAGGCGGCGCAGGACGTCGCCGATATCTCGGCGCGCCAGGGGGCGGAGGTGACCCTCACCTCGGTGTTCTCGATCGACAGGATGCAGGCCAACCGGCACGAGATCGAGCACGCGCTCGCCGAGGGCATCGCGATCCGCGACGGCTGGGCGCCGGTCGAGGTGGTGCGCGCGGCCGACGGGCGCGCCACGGCGCTGCGCATCGCCAAGTGCGAGGCGAAATTCGTCGGCGGTCGGCTCGAGGTGAAGGTCGAGCCGGGCACCGAGCAGGACATTCCCGCCGACCTGATCGTCTCGGCGATCGGCCAGGCGGTGGACTTCGGCGGGCTGGAGGAGTTCGACAACGGGCGCGGCCTGGTTTCGGCCGATAAGAATTACCAGGTGTCCGGCAAGCCCGGCGTGTTCGCCGGCGGCGACGTATTGCGTCCGCACCTGCTCACCAGCGCGATCGGCCAGGGCTGGATCGCCGCCGAGGGCATCGACCGCCACCTGCGCGGCGAGGATCAGGAGAAGCGCCCGAAGATCGACGTGCACGCCTTCGACCTGATGCGCAAGCTCGCCGAGCGCGGCCTGCCGGTGGAGCAGGCGCCGCACCAGGGGGTGCGCGGCACCTCGGTGAACAACTTCGCGGTCCACAACTACGAGGACCGCTCGGCGCGCTACGTGATCGCGCACGAGGAGCTGTTCCTCGGGCACTTCCAGTACGCGGCGCGCAACCGGCGCGCGGTGACGATGCTCGACGCGCAGGCCGCGCTCGGCAATTTCGACGAGCGCCTGCACGCGCTGGGCGAGAAGGAAGCGGCCGCCGAGGCCAAGCGCTGCATGAGCTGCGGACTGTGCTTCGAGTGCGACAACTGCGTGGTGTTCTGCCCGCAGAACGCGGTGTTCAAGGTGAAGAAGGACAAGGCGACCACCGGGCGCTACGTCGACACCGACTACAACAAGTGTATCGGCTGCCACATCTGCCGCGACGTCTGCCCGACCGGCTACATCCAGATGGGGATGGGGGAGTGACATGGCGGCCGGGGCGCGTCTGCGGCGGCTGGGGTGGGCGGCGTTGCTGCTTGCCGGCTGCCTGAGCGCGCCCGCGCTGCGCGCCGGGGGCATCCCGCAGCCGGTCATCGAGCCGGCGCGCGGCGGCCAGTGCATCGCGCCGCCCGCGGTCATGCGCCGCGAGCACATGGTGATGCTCAAGCACCAGCGCGAGCTGACCGTGCGCGAGGGCATGCGCGGCGCGAAAGTCGATCTGCGGGCCTGCGTCGATTGCCACGCCAGCCGCGCGAGCGGCAGCGTGATCGCGCGGCCCCAGGACTTCTGCGCCAGCTGCCACCGCTACGTGGGCGTGAAGCTCACCTGCTTCGAGTGCCACTCGGACAAGCCCGGGCCGGGGACGCACGCCACGCTGTTCCCGACCGGACTGGCGAGGGCCGGACGATGAGCACCGCGCGCAACCGCGTGGCCGCCGCGCAGCCGATCCACTTCGCGCGGCGGCGCTTCGTCGGCGGCGCGGCCGCGGCGCTCGCCGGGGTCGCCATCGCGCCGGGGCTGATCCTGTTCGAGGCGGGGCGCAGCGCGGCCGCTCCCGAGGTCGCCTCCAGCGCCGTGCGCTGGGGCCTGCTGGTCGACACCACGCTGTGCGGTGCGGACTGCACGGCATGCGTCGACGCTTGCCGCGAGGAGAACGGGCTCGCCGTGCCGACGCGCCCCACCGACGCGCAGTGGATCCGCAAGCTCGAGCTCACCGATCCCTACAGCGGGCGCACGCACTCGCTGCCGATGATGTGCCAGCACTGCGCGCAGCCGCCGTGCGTCGACGTCTGCCCGACCGGTGCCTCGTTCAAGCGCGCCGACGGCATCGTGCTGGTCGACCGCCATCTGTGCATCGGCTGCCGCTATTGCATGATGGCCTGCCCTTACAAGGCGCGCTCGTTCGTGCACCAGAACCTCAGCGGGCAGAAACCCGACGTGCCGCGCGGCAAGGGCTGCGTCGAAGGATGCACGCTGTGCGTGCAGCGTGTGGACCGGGGCGAGCAGCCGGCCTGCGTCGAGGCCTGCCGAACGAGCGGGCGCGGGGCGATGACCTTCGGCGACCTGAACGATGCTTCCAGCGAGATCGCGCGCCGCATCCGCGAGCGCGCGAGCGTCCAGGTGCGCGCCGACCTGCGGCTCGATCCCGGCGTGCGCTACCAGGGGTTGTGACATGGCGAAGCTCGCGTTGCGCGAAATCGACGGCCGCAGCCCGGGCTACTGGACGCTGTTCGGCGCGCTCGGCGCGCTGGTGATCACCGGGCTGCTCGCCGCGCATTACATGGAGACCGAGGGGCACATCGTCACCGGCATGGACAACCAGACGGTCTGGGGGTTGCCGCACGTGTTCGCCGTGTTCCTGATCGTCGCCGCCTCCGGAGCGCTCAACGTGGCCTCGATCGCGTCGGTGTTCGAACGGCGCTGGTACAAGCCGCTCGCGCCGCTCTCGGCGTGGCTGGCGATGGCGCTGCTCATCGGCGGGCTGTCGATCCTGGTGCTCGACCTGGGCCGGCCCGATCGCCTGGTGGTCGCGATGACGCACTACAACTTCAAGTCGATCTTCGCCTGGAACATGTTCCTGTACACCGGGTTCCTGGGCCTGGCGGCTGCCTACCTGTGGACGATGCTCGACCGCAGCGTGTCCCGC
The DNA here is from genome assembly GCA_963817785.1 of uncultured Pseudomonadota bacterium. GTDB lineage: Bacteria > Pseudomonadota > Gammaproteobacteria > Burkholderiales > SG8-39 > JAKALD01. The sequence goes on from CAWFPL010000002.1 coordinate 1,209,782, forward strand.
TACGCGCCGCTCGCGGGCCGGGCGGCGTTCGTCTGGCGCCTGGTGCTCACCACCGGCACCGGCTCGATCTTCGGCTTCCTGGTGGCGCGCGAGGCCTATGCCTCGGCGCTGCTCGCGCCGATGTTCATCGCGCTCTCGTTCGTCTACGGTCTGGCGGCGTACCTGATCGCCTTCATCGCGCTGTACGCGGGCACCGGGCGCGCGCTCGGCGCGGAAGTCCTCGCGCGCCTCGCGCGCCTGCTGGGCTGGTTCATCGTGGCTGCGCTGTACTTCGTCGCGGTGTTCCACCTCACCAATCTGTACGCCGCGCGCGAGGCGGGCGTCGAGCACTTCCTGCTCGTCGGAGGCGGGGTCATCACGGGGCTGTTCTGGATCGGTCAGGTGCTGCTGGGCGGCCTCGTGCCGCTCGCGCTGGTCTGGCACCCGAGGCTCGCGCGCTCGCGCCCCGCGCTGGTGGCAGCCGCCGTGCTCATCATCGCTGGCGGCCTGGCGCAGATGTACGTCACCATCATCGGCGCGCAGGCCTGGCCGCTCGACCTGTTCCCGGGCTATCGGGTGAGCTCGAGCTTCTATGATGGCGTGATCCACCACTATGCGCCGAGCCTGCCCGAAGCCCTGCTCGGGGTCGGCGGCATGGCGTTCGCCGCGCTCATCGTCCTGCTCGGCGTAAAGTTCCTGAGGCTGGCGCCGGAGAGCGCGAGCGCGGAGGCGCTCGCCGCGCAGGCCGGAGCCGAGGCCTGAGCCGCGCGCGGGCGCATCCCATGGCGCACCTGTTCATCTCGGCGGCGCACAAGTCCTCGGGCAAGACGACCGTCACGCTCGGGCTGTGCGCGGCGCTCGCGGCGCGCGGCCTGCGCGTGCAGCCGTTCAAGAAGGGGCCGGACTACATCGACCCGATGTGGCTGACCCTCGCCGCGGGCCGCGCCTGCCGCAATCTCGATTTCCACCTGATGCGCCGCGAGGAGATCCTCGCCAGCTTCGCCCGCCACGGCGCGGTCGCGGACTTGAGTCTGATCGAGGGCAACAAGGGCCTGTACGACGGCCTGGACCTGCATGGTTCGAACTCCAACGCCGCGCTCGCCAAGCTGCTGGGTTCGCCGGTAGTGCTGGTGATCGACGCGCGCGGCATGACGCGCGGTATCGCGCCTCTGGTCCTCGGCTACCAGGCGTTCGACCCTGCGGTGCGCATCGCGGGCGTGATCCTGAACAACCTGGGCGGAACGCGGCACGAGCACAAGCTGCGCGCGGTGATCGAGCATTACACCGACGTCGAGGTGCTCGGCGCGCTGCCCTTCGACGAGCGGCTCGCGATCGTCGAGCGCCACCTCGGCCTGGTGCCGAGCAACGAGGCGCGGGGAGCAGGCGCGACGGTCGCGGCGCTGCGGGCGCACGTCGCGCAGCATGTCGATCTCGAGCGGCTGCTCGCCATCGCGCACGAGGCGGCGCCGTTCCCGGCGCTGCCGGCAGGCATGCCGGCGGCGGCAGGCGGCGGCGAGCCGGTCCGGGTCGGCTATGCGCGCGATGCGGCCTTCGGCTTCTACTACGCAGACGACCTCGATGCGCTCGCCGCGGCCGGTGCGCAGCTGGTACCGATCGACACGCTCTCGAGCACCGAGTTGCCGCCGCTCGACGCGCTGGTCATTGGCGGCGGCTTTCCCGAAACGCAGCTGCGTCGGCTCGAGGCCAACGCGGCGCTGCGCGCGGACATCGCGCGCGCGATCGAGGCGGGGTTGCCGGTCTATGCGGAGTGCGGCGGGTTGATGTATCTCGCGCGCAGCATCACCTGGCGCGGCGCGAAGGCGCGCATGGTCGGCGCGATCCCGGCGGACGCGGTCATGCACGAGCGGCCGGTCGGGCGGGGCTACGCCGAGCTGGTCGCGACCGGGCAGGGCTCGTGGCTGGGCGCCGCGCCCGGGGTGCGGTTGCCGGCGCACGAGTTTCACTACTCGAGTCTGCAGGGCGTCGGCCAAGGACTGGACTACGCGTTTCGCATGGCACGCGGGCACGGCATCGACGGCGCGCGCGACGGAATCGTAATGCACAACGTGCTCGCCTCGTACTGCCATCTGAGGGGCGCAGGAGCGGGCGGGTGGGCGCAGCCGCTGGTGGAGTGCGCGCGGCGCGAGGCGCTGCGGCGCAAGGAGCGGCTCGAGGTGTGCGACCTATGAGCGCTGCGCAAGCGATGGGGTTCGACGTGATCGTGATCGGCAGCGGGCCCGGAGGCTACAAGGCAGCCACCGGCGCCGCGCGGCTGGGCGCCGGCGTGGCGCTCATCGAGCGCGCGCTCGACGGAGGCACCTGCCTGAACGAGGGTTGCATTCCGAGCAACGCGCTGCTGCACCCGGCTTCGCTCATCGACGACGTGCGCGCGCTCGCCGGCCGCGGGCTGGTCGGCGCGCTGGAGGGCGACTTCGGCAGCGCGGTGCGCCACAAGGACTCGGTGGTGGCGTCGATGCGCAGCGGCGTGCCGCACGCGCTCGAGCGTCTGGGCATCCGGCGGATCCGCGGCGCGGCGCGCTTCGAATCCGCGCATCGCGTGCGCGTCGAGCCGGCCGAGAGCGACCCGGCGGCAGGCGCGTTGGTGCTCGAGGCGCCGCGCGTGATCATCGCCACCGGCTCGCGTCCGCAGTCGCTGGCGCAGTGCCCGTTCGACGGCGCCACCGTCGTGAGCTCGCGCGAGCTCTACGCGAGCATCGACCGGCTGCCCGAGCGCATGCTGATCGTCGGCGGCGGTGCGATCGGAGTCGAGGCCGCCTACCTTGCGGCGCAGTTCGGCGCCCGCGTCACGCTCCTCGAGCGCGAGCAGCGGCTGCTGCCGAATTCGCGCGTCCCCGAGCATGCGGCGGATCTGCTCGAAACCCGGCTCGAGCGGCTGGGAGTGGAGGTGCGCACGCGCACCGTTCCGGCCGCGTGCCGCGCGCACGCCGGGCAGGTGCGCGTCGCCTTCGCCGGCGGCAGCGAGGCGGAATTCGGGCTGGTGCTGGTGGCGGTGGGGCGCGTGGCGAACAGCGCCGGGCTGGGGCTGGAGGCGATCGGCGTGTCCACCACGCCCGACGGACAGATCCGCACCGACGCATACCTGGAGACCGATGCCGAGGAGGTGTATGCGATCGGCGACGTGCGTGCCGGCCCGATGACCGCGAACGCGGCGCTCTACGACGCCAAGGTGGTGGTGGCGAACGCGCTCGGCGGAGAGCGGGTACGGGCGAACTACTTCAAGGTGCCGTTCGTGGTGCACTCGGCGCTCGAGATCGCGACCGTCGGATTCACCGAGGCGCAGGCCGAGCAGGCGGGCTTCGCGCCCGAGGCCGCACGCAGCGGCTTCGTGTCCTCGGGCAAGGCGCGCGCGCGCCGCGACCACGAGGGTTTCATCGAGGTGGTGCACGACGTCGAGACCGGCCAGCTGCTCGGCGGCTGCGTAGTCGGACCGCAGGCGGGCGAGCAGATCCTGCTGCTCGGCGCCGCGTGCCAGTCGCCGCGCGGGCTTTGGCTGCTCAAGGACCTGAACTACAGCCACCCGTCGTGGGCCGAGGAGATCGAGACGGCGATCGATCCCTGCGCGGTATCGCTGGCGCGCACGGCCGAGAACCTGTTTCGGCCAGGCATTCATGCGCAGGGCTAAGGCCATGGCGCCTGCCGGGGGCATGGTGTACATCGTCGGCGCGGGACCCGGCGATCCGGAGCTGCTCACGCTGAAGGCGGTGAGGCGGCTGCGCGAGGCCGACGCGGTGGTCTACGACCGGCTGGTCGAGCCCGAGGTGCTGGCGCATGTCTCGCCCGGCGCCGAGCGCTTCTACGTCGGCAAGGCGCGCGGCGCGCACCCGGTGCCGCAGCAGGAGATCAACGCGTTGCTGCTGCGCCTCGCGCGCGCCGGAAAGCGCGTCGTGCGGCTGAAGGGCGGCGATCCGTACGTCTTCGGGCGTGGAGCCGAGGAGGCCGAAGCCCTGGTTGCGGCGGGGATCCCGTTCGAGCTGGTTCCCGGGGTCACCGCCGCCTGCGGCGCGGCCGCCTACGCCGGCATCCCGCTCACCCACCGCGATCACGCCCAGGCCTGCGTGTTCGTCACCGCCTGCCTCAAGGACGGCAGCACGAATCTCGACTGGGAGATGCTCGCGCGCCCGCGGCAGACGGTGGTGGTGTACATGGGGCTCGCCGCGCTCGAGCAGGTGTGCCACCAGCTGGTGGCACACGGGCTCGCGCCCGGCACCCCGGCGGCGCTGGTCGAGCAGGCCACCACCCCGCGCCAGCGCGTCATCCAGGGCACGCTCGGCACGCTCGCGGCGCGCGTGCGCCGCACGGCCCCGGAGCCGCCGACCCTGATCGTGGTCGGGGAGGTGGTGCGGCTGCGCGCCCGGCTCGGCGCGGGCGGTTCGGCGGAGCAGGCCGCGCCCGAAGCGCTCGCCGCGGCGGGCTGAGGCGGGCCTATTTGGGTTTTTGCGCGCCAGGCTTCGCCGCGGGCTCGGCGGCCATCTCGTGCCGCACCGCGAACACCGCCGCCTCGACGCGCGAGGCGAGGTTGAGCTTGGCGAGCACGTTGCGCACGTGCAGCTTGACGGTGTCGGCGCTGATGCCCAGTTGCTGCGCGATCGCCTTGTTGCTCTTGCCGCGCGCGAGAAAGGCGAGGATCTCGCGCTCGCGCGGCGTGAGCTGATCCATGAGCGAGCCGGGCGCGGGGCTTCCTCCGTCCAGCAGGCGGACCAGCTTCGCGGTCATCGCGGGCGCGACCACCACCTCGCCGCGCACCGCGCGCGCGATCGCCTCGATGACTTCGTCGGGCTCCATGCTTTTCAGCAGGTAGCCGCGCGCCCCGGCGCGCAGGGCGCGCGCCATGTCGTCTTCGGCGTCGCTCACCGTGAGCGCGACCACCGGCGCCTCGACGCCTTCCGCGCGCAACTGGCGGATCGCCTCGATGCCCCCCGTGCCGGGCATGTGCAGGTCCATGACCACCACGTCCGGGCGCTCGCGCAGCAGGCCGCGCGCTTCTTCCAGGCCGGAGGCCATCCCGACCACGCGGATCCGGCCGTCGTGCTCGAGCAGCTCGGCCAGCCCCTTGCGGAACAGGGGGTGGTCGTCGATCAGGACCGCCCTAATCGCCGCCATGGCGCACGCGGCCGCGGGCCGGAAACGACAGGCAGATGCGCACGCCGGCGCCGGGGCGCGAATCGACCAGCATCTCGCCGCCCAGCCGCTTCGCGCGCTCGTGCATGATCGGGATGCCGTAGTGCGCGGCGTCGGACTCGGCGCCGGGACGCAGGCCGACACCGTTGTCCTCGATGCAGATTTGGCAGTGGTCGTCGAGCATGTCGATCGACAGGCGCACCGCGCTCGCGGAAGCGTGCTTGGTCACGTTGGCGAGCGCCTCCTGGACGATGTGGAAGACGTGCATCTCCTCTTCGGGCGAGAGACTGACGTCCGGGGCGCGGCGCTCGAAGCTCACCTCGGCGCCGCTCCTCTTGCGGAACTCCTCCAGCGAGGCCGCCAGCGCGGCCATCAGCCCGCGCGGGTCCATCGGCTGGCGGAAGCGGCCGATCAGCTCTCGCAGCTCGCCGTAGGCGACCAGAATCGCATCCTCGAGCTCCGCGAGATAGCGCGTGGCGAGCCCGGTGTCGCCGCTGCTCTGCGCCTCGCGCAGCGCGGCGCCGCGCATGCGCGCGTAGGCGAGCGTCTGGGCGAGGGAGTCGTGCACCTGGTTGGCGAGCATCTGGCGCTCGTTGACCAGCGTGACGCGTGCGTTCTCGCGCGCCAGGCGCGCGTTCTCGAGCGCCATGCCGAGATGCTCGCTGATCGCGCCGAACAGGATGCGCACCTCGTCGGGCAGCCTGGCGCCGGCGCGCAGGAACAGGTTGTACACGCCGAGCACCGCGTCGCGGTGCTTGAGCGGCACCGCGACCAGCTCGCCGCCCACGGCCTGCACGACCTCCGGGATCACCGCGCGGCAGTGGTCGGGGACCTCGCCCAAGATTGCGATGCCGCTGCATACGGCTTCGCCGCACACCCCGCAGCCGAGCGGCACGAGGCGCTCGCGCTCGACCACGTTCGCGGGCATGCCGACCGAGCTCACCAGCCGCATGTGCGCGCCGTCCGGGGTGAGCACGCGCACCGCGCCCGCATGCGCGCCCGAGATGCGCACCATGGTCGAGAGGTAGCGGGCGAGCAGCTCGTCGACCGTCGCGTCGGTCGACAGGCTGGAGGCGATCTCCGACAGGACGAGCAGGGCAGGGACCTTGTAGCCGCCCTGTTCCGGGGCTCCGCTTTCCGAGGTGGTCGTGTCTTGCATGGGATCCATCGCTTGCAGAACATTCTATCGACTCGAAGAGCCGCGGGTGAGCTTGGCCTGACGGCGGCTCGCATGAAGTGGTCCGTTGCCGCGTCGAGCTTGATGCCGCGCTTCTTGTTGACCTGCGACCGGCCCGCTTTCTTCGCGCAGCCACAGGGCCCGACCACCCGTCGTATCGCGGCCGCAGGCGGATTCTGCAATGCCATGGTTCTCGTTTTCTTGCCCGTATCGAGATAGACAAGCACGCTGGGGGCTGTTCGCCCGGCAAGGGACACCCTTCCTGTTTCATCGCGGTGCCTTTCTACCGCGAGAGCGAGGTGCCCCGGGGCTGAATGCTCGGCGTGGGATCTTTCTAAAGTGACGTATTATCAATAAGGTGCCTGGTTTTAATGGAATTTCTTGACGTTTCGTGAATTCTTCCTTAGTCTTCCAGTAGGAACGTGAAATGAAACGGAAAGTCGGAACCCTGCTCGAAGAGGACCTGCTGCGCCGCGCCAAGCGCCGCGCCGCCGACGAGGGCCGGCCCTTGAGCGACCTCATCCAGGATGCGCTGGAAAAATACCTCTTTGTGGGCTTGCCCGAGCCGGCGCGTCGCGAGGCGGCGTTCCAGCTTTTCTGCGAGCGGCCGATCAAGCTCGCGCCGGAGCAGTTCAAGGCCGTGCTCGAACACGACATCTGGGACCTGTGAACCTCGACGACATTCCCACCGGCAGCCTGTGCGTAGTTGATACGAACGTGCTTCTCTACGCCGAGCAGGGCGCCTCCAGCCAGGCGCAGCGTTTCGTCCGGCGATGCTCGTCAGGTGAGGTCCAGGCCACCCTGCCGCAGACGGTGTGGCAGGAGTTCGCCCACAAGCTGATGCTGGCGGAGGCGATGATGCGTGGCCTTACCTCGGGCGGGAATCCGGCGGCGCGCTTAGCCTCGCGCCCAGAGGCCATCCGCGGACCGACGTTATACAAGGCAAAGGTGAAGGCCCTGCTCGACCTCGGCTTCGGCTTCGAGCCGTGCTCGCTGCCCGATTTGCTAGACCGTGCCTTTGCGCTGCAGGAACGCCACGGCCTGCTTACCAACGACGCCATGGTGCTTGCCGTAGCGCTGCGGCTCAAGGCCGACGTCCTGGTCTCGAGCGACAAGGCCTTTCGCGGCGTTGCCGACATCGACGTCCATTACCCCACCGACCTGCGGCTGTGACGGCGTGAACGCTCCGGACCGAAGCGCTGCAGCGCAAGCACCATCTCGCGCCGCGCTATGAGCGCATCTGCTTCGACCGTGAACTCGCACTGCGCGCGCGCGACTCGGAGCTCGGCGGCATCGGGCATCCGCTGGTGGATGCCCTTTTATCGGACGCGCAGGCTGCGGAGTTTGCCGGCTCGATTTCGCAACTGACAACTGGCAACGAGATATACGCCCGCTATCTGGTCCGGTACGAAGACGAAGCGGGGGAAGCGCGCACGCGGGTGCTGACTTTCCGCCGCACACCTGACGCGCGGATCGAATCAATCTCGAGCGTCGCTTGGCTGGGCGTAGAAGTTGAAGTACCGCAGCCTAAAACCGCCTTACCGAGCGAAACGCTGAAAGAAGCGTTCGCGCAGGCGTTGGAGGAATACGTTGTCGACTGGCAACCCGATCGCTCAAAGCGTGCCCGAGTTCGAGTCGAGTTGATCGGCATTCACGCGGCGTAATCCGGCGCCGCCGGTCAGGCGCCGTGGCTACTTCTTCATCGGCACGACTTTGACGGCGATCTCCTGCAGCTTGGTCGGCTTGATGATGTGGCCGTCCAGCCCCGCCTGCTTCGGCGTGGCGCCGTAGGCCACCGCCATCAGCTGGGAGTAGTAGGTCACCGGCATGTCGAACTTGGTGCCCTGCTTCTTGTTGATCTCGGACTGGTAGACCTCGACGTTCGCCTGGCACAGCGGGCAGGGGGTGACGATCATGTCGGCGCCCGCGTCGTAGGCCGACTCGACGATGTCCTTGATCTGCTTCTGGCTCTTGTCCGGCTCGGAGAACGCCAGCGCGCCGCCGCAGCAGGTGACCTTCTGGTCGTACTTCTCGAGCGGCGTGCCGCCCACCGTCTCGACCAGCTTGTCGAGGTACAGCGGGTTCTCGAACGATTCGCCGGCGATTCCGAAGGGGGGGTTGGTCTGGCAGCCGACGTAGCCGGCGAACTTCACGCCGTCGAGCGGCTTGACCACCGGCTGGCCGAGCGCTTCGTAGCCGAGGTCCTCGATCAGCACCTCGACCATGTGGCGCACCGCGGTGCCGCCGTTGTACTGTAGCCCCGCCTCCTTGAGCGCCTCGTTGGTGTCGGTCATCAGCTGGCTCGAGGCGTCGAGCTTCTCCTTGGTGCGCCCGGCAGGGCGCACTCACTTGGAGGTGTAAGTCCTCTACTCGCCCGACAAGGGGAAGAGTTAGCCGAACGGCAAGGGTGTTCTGGGTGACTGGAAATCTGGAGGAAGCCGAAGGCAAAGCGCTGGCCTGACGAACAGGAGGCGGATATGAGGCGTTACGGCGGGGCAAGGCGGCCAATATCGTTGAAGCCCGAAACTTGTACAGAACGCTGGGACGTATATCCGACAGGTATAAGCGTGAAGGTGGGTGCGTCATACCCGGGGAGATCTGCACCGGTGCCTTGTGCTACGGACATCGAGAGGTGTTGGGGTGCTGGTGCAGAAGTCAGCCGAGGCTATAGTAGGCGTCAGTCTGAGCCGAAGGGCCGAACATGAAATGCCGCGAGTAGGCGGCGGGAGCACACGTGATGTCGATGAAAGCAGAAAGATTCACCACAAGTGGATACCAACGCGGAACAACTGGGGCGGAACCCCGGTGAGGCGGCGCCTGGCGCTGAGGCTGACGTGACGACCCGCAAGCGGACGAAAGCGGGGTCAAGCGGGCTAATGGAGGCCGTGTGTGAACGCGACAACCTGGGGCTTGCGTATCAACGGGTGGTTAAGAACAAAGGCGCGGCCGGGGTCGATGGGGTGGAATGCGGGGGCCAGTCATATGAACGCAGCCCTTCCGAAGTCTTTCTTTGATCGTTTGGGGCTGGTGTCGCTACTGGATACGACGCGACGACTCCAGCGTGTTTCATGAACCGCCGGATGCGGACCCGCACGTCCGGTGGTGTGAGAGGGCGACGGGGGTAACCCCGTCCCCTACTCGATACAGGACCACGCCTGGGCTGCCATGCGCGCGGTGGCAGCTCGGCAAAGGCGAGGCGGTGAGCGATGCGCCGAGTTCCCTTCCGCTGCCCGCACCAAGGCAGCGATATTCCACAACAAGCGCTCGCGGGCGGCGGGCAGCGCCGCGCCGGGCAAGGCGGGAGGTCTCCGGCCTCGCGAGCGGCGCGTTATGCGCCGAGTGGTAGCGGGGCGCGTATTGCCTTGGACCCGGCAACACGTCGGCCCGCCATTATTGCGTCAGTCGATGATATGGTAGACGGGCGCCTTCTCCAGCGTCCACTCGCCGCTTCGGAACGCCTACGGCTTCTTCGGCGTCTTGTATTCGACTTCCTTCTGGAGCGGTTTCCAGATGGTTTCGTAACCGACAAACCCCTTTTCGGTCGGCGCCTTCTGACGCGTCGTATAAAAAGGCGTGTGACCGTCAGGAACCTTGGTGGTGGTGGGTTTCTTCTCGTCGCTCATAAGTCACCTTTTTCTGCCGTGAAGTCAGGATTTCAAGTGCAAGTCACTATAGCCGAAACTCGTCCGATGCCATTCAACGCCGCTACTCAAACAGGTTTCATGAGCGACAGGTCGATATCCGCGCCCGGAATGATCGCCTGGCCCGCTCTTGTCTCTTCATCGGTCGCGTCGCATACAGTCAGTATCTCGAGCGTGAAGACGACCTCTCGGCCGCAAAGCGGATTGTTGCCATCGACAGTCAGCGTCTTGTCGTCGATCCGCGTTACGAGAAAGCTGCGGGTCTGCCCCTTGTCGTTCTCCATTAGGATGGAGGTGCCGACGTGCCGATACTCCTCTGGAACGTTTTCGATGTGATCAGTAAACACCAGCGATTCGTCTCTGGGGCCGAAGATCTGATTGCCATCGATCGGCACCTCGATGATGTCGCCGGCGGACTTGCCCTCCAGCTCCCTGTGGACGGAAGGGGCCAGAATTTCATTGTGTCCGTGAACATAGCCCAGCGGGAATTCGACTCGGGTGAGGACATGCCCCGTCTTCTTGTCGGTCACCTTGTAGGTGAGCTCGACAAACTTGCCGTCTCGGATGGTTTCACTCATGCCGGATCCGAACGAATAGCTCAGAAGATGGATGCCCCGAAGATCCTGACCTGTCCATTCTCATAGCCGAGGACAAGTCTGCCAAGCCATTCCCCTTCCTTCTTGGTGCTGCGCTGCCGGTAAAGAACCGTCACGTGCTCGCCCCGGCGGATGATGCCGAGGAAGTCGACGTCGTCGGACAGGCTTCTCGCCAGTTCGCTGTTTGCGAACTGGTGGCCGGCCACAACCTGGTTCATGGCAAGCGCCATGGAATTGGAAAAGTTCCTGACGAATTCCCCGTACTTGCCTTCGTTCGAATATTTGATGAGGTCGCGCCACAGGGGATCGGCGATGGCCCGTATCTCCGCATCGGTCTTTTCGACAATGTTCACGCGCGGCACTCTACGCGTCGAAGAGGCCAGCATGAATGCCCCGGGGAGATCGCTACTCGTTTTCCCCAACGAGGTGATAACAGGGCGCCTTCTCCATGGTGTATTCGCCGGTTTTCGGGTCGCGACGCGAAACAGTCAGTACGTGCCAGTTCTCGTCGTCCACCTTCATGGCGTCGCCCCGGTAGTAGTAGCCCGGCCAGCGAGTTTCCTTGCGGAACAGCGTGTGATGCGTGACGCACTCCGCAGCGCGATGACGATGCTTCAATTCCCACGCACGCAGCAACTCGTGAATATCCTCTGCGGCGAGGCTCTCGAGGTCTTCCTCCATGATCTTGAGCTTCTTGAGACCGATATTCAGGAGCTTCTCGTTGGTCATGTAGTTGACGGTCACGCCGCCGCAATACTCGTCCATCAGCTTCTGCAGACGATCCAGCCCCTGCTTGGGATTGATGTAGTGCGGGTTGACACTGCCCGCCACGATCGCGTTGCGATACGTCTTGTAATGCTCGAGGGGCTTGTAGATCTCTTTCTTGCGGCGCTCGATCTGCGCGTCGGACACGACGATGCCTTCGGCCTTGCCGTCGTCGATGTACTTGCAGGCGGCCTTCGCGGCGAGACGACCTTCGGTGAACGAGCCGGATGAGAAAGCGTGCGGCGTGCCGCCTACCGCGTCGCCGGCGCCGAACAGGCCTTCTATCGTCGTCATGCGGTTGTAGCCCCAGAAATACTCGGGAGGGGAAACGTCCTCGGGACCCGAGCACCAGGCGCCCGACCCGGTCGCGTGGGAGCCCATGACGTAGGGCTCGGATGTGGTCAGCTCGGGATTCTCGTTCTTGGGATCCACGTCGGTGGCGGCCCACAGAACCGCCTGGCCGACGGTCATGCCGAGGAAGTTTTCCCAGCCGACCTCTTCCAGATGAGGATCCTGGAAGGCGCGCATGGTCACCATGTGAATGGGGCCGCGGCCGGCATTGACCTCGCTGATCAAGGCATGGTTGCGCAGGCACGTCGGAATCGGCCGATGGGTCAGGTGAAAAGATTCCGGGTCGAGATATTCCTTGCCGACCATCTTCTGCAGCTCGGGCCACCATTTGGACTCGAACTCTTCGCCCAGGCCGTTCTGCGTATAGGTCTTCAGGTGCAGGAAGTAGGCGCCGACCGGACCGTAGCCGTCCTTGAAGCGCGCCAGCACGATGCGGTTCTCCATCTGCGTCATCTTGGCGCCGGCGTCGATCATGAGCCCATAGGCAGACGCGGACGACCACGGTGCATACCAGGTGCGGCCGGAACCTTCGCCCACTGAACGCGGCTTGAAGATGTTGGAGGCACCGCCCGCGCCGCAGATCACGGTCTTGGACTTGAAGACGTGGTAGTCGCCTGTGCGGACGTTGAAGCCGACGGCACCGGCAACCCGGTTCTCCTTGCTGTCGTCCGTCAGCAGGTGGGTGACGCAGATGCGGTTGAAGACCTTGTCCGCCGATTTCTTGGCGGCCTCGGACACGATGGGCTTGTAGGACTCGCCGTGAATCATGATCTGCCATCGCCCTTCGCGCAGGTAGCGCCCGGTTTTCGGGTCCTTCATGATGGGCAGACCCCACTCTTCGAACTGATGCACCGTGGAGTCGACGTGACGGGCCATGTCGAACAGCAGGTCTTCCCGCACCAGCCCCATCAGGTCGATGCGAGCGTAGCGGACATGGTCCTCAGGCTTGTTTTCGCCCCAGCGGGTGCCCATGTAGCAGTTGATGGCGTACAGGCCCTGGGCGACCGCACCGGAGCGATCCATGTTGGCCTTCTCGGCAATGACGATCTTCTTGTCCTGACCCCAGAACCTCGCCTCCCAGGCGGCACCCGTGCCGCCAAGACCCGCACCGACGACCAGAATGTCGATACCGTCTTCGATGATCGTTTTGTAAGCCATATTAGTAGTACACGCCTTTCTTCAATTTGAGGCCGGCGGACTGAAGCGTATGCAAGCCGCCGTCATCCATGCGGATCCATTTCGGCTCGTTGTACAACAGCGGACCGTCGCGCATTTCCCTGCTTGGTCCGGGAACACTCTTGAGCTGCGGGATCGCCGTCCCCCAGGGCTTGGTGGTGATGGGCGACAGGAAGTTCTTTTCCGTACCGTTCCGGAACTTGATCCTCCAGGCGATCGTGCCTTTCTCTTCGTCGCGGTGGACGCGAACGCTGTGCCCCAGCGGGGCAAAGTCGGCATATCCGCGCACATCGATCGCATGCTGCGGGCAGGCCTTGACGCAGGAGTAGCACTCCCAGCACATGTTCGGCTCGATGTTGTAGGCACGACGATAGGTCTTATCGATGTGCATGATGTCCGAGGGACAGATGTCGACACAATGTCCGCATCCGTCGCACCTTGTCATATAGACGAAGGTAGGCATGAGTCCGGTTCCTTATCTGTTAGAACAGAGCTTGCGCGCCGCTTCTTTTAATAGTGGCGAGGGGCTTCGCGCTTGATGCCAAGTCCCATGTCCATCGGAGCGTTTCGCAACAGTTCCATGGAGTGTCTTTGCTGTTGTTCGGTGTCGTCACGGGTCTGCGTCGGCAGGTTCTCGGCCGTGCCATTGGCCCTGGATACTCTTTTCTCGAACGCGGCCGCGGGCTTGTAGAACATGTGGGCGAACTTCGACCAGAACACCGATCCGAACAGCACGGTCGTCGCGAGGATGTACAGGCCGAAGAGCACGCCCGCTCCGCCGCCGGCCGCCGCCCAGATCAGGCCGAGCGTGACGCTGCCCACGAGCGAGACGACGAACAGGTCCGCCTTCATGAAGCGCAACGGCGACTGTCCCTCGGCGAAGACGTCGACGCGGATGAAGAACCAGAACCAGTAGCCGCCGAGGCAGACCATCAGTCCGCCCAGCCACCAGAGCTGCGGCCAGATTGCGCTTGCCGAGGCGTCGAACACCATCACGGCGGTGGAGATGACGTACAGCACGAAGCCGTACATCCCGAGCAGGTGCGAAAGCCGCCGGCGCGGGTTGCAGAACTCCCCGGAGGCCGCGACGTCGACGATCGCGGTCTGCACGGCGATCGACAGCAGCTCGCCGCCGCCGACCGGCTTGAGCCCCTTCTTCGTGGACTTGCGCCAGTTCTGGAAAAAGTACTTGGCGCTTCCCTTGTGCACAACGTCAGCGAACGTCCCGACCACGACCAGAACGATCATGAGGATGACGTAGCACTGCATGACCGCGGGCGATATGGACGACGCAAGCCCGGCGAATGGATTGCTGGTAAGCACGGAATGGCTCCTCCCTGAAGGCCGACATTGTAGGCGCCGGCGGAACGGCGGGCGGAATAAAAAGCGCTATGCCGCCATAGAGAATATTTCGAAGCGCATAGCCGCGAGGTCGCCCAGTGCCCAGGTCGCCGGAGCCGCGAGGCCCGCCACGGTGCCGGGATTGACGAGCCAAGTCCGGCCGCCCTTGACGTTGGCCACCTGCTCGACCCCCGCGACGTGCGAGTGGCCGCAGCATACGAGGTCCCACTCCCCGGTGCAGGCCATGGCATGGCCGTATTCCGGGTAGTGCACGACGAAGATCCGCCGCCCGGCGAGCTCGATGCGCGCGTCAGCGCCATGGTAGCGTAGCAGTCCGCCGCTCTTCGCCATCTGGAAGTGGAGCGCCTGCGTATCGCCGACATTGTTGCCGTGGATCAAATGTATCGGCAGGCCGTGGGTCAGCGCCGCCTTGACCGCCTGCGCTCCGATCAGGTCGCCGCAATGGATCACCGCCTGCGCGCCCGCGGCCTTGGCCTCGCGCACGGCCTGCGCCAGTGCGTCGGCGCGGTCGTGGCTGTCAGAGACGAGGCAGACTTTCACCCGACGACCTGCAGTTACTTGCCGCGCCCGGGCGAACTGGCGTAGAGCTGCATTTCGGTGCGGTCGTTCCAGCTCTTCTCGTCCAGCATCCCTGCGGGCAGGGCATAGCGCTCTGCGTCCGGTACTGCGGCCTGCTCGACGATGCGCTCGATGTCGTCGTAGGCGATCTTGCGCAGCAGGCCGTCGCCGCTGGTGGAGCGTGCGAGCATGAACTTGTCGTACACGCGGTAGACGTAGACGTTGGCGGGACGAGGCGTGTGCTTGGCGTCGTACACGGTGAGTACGTAGCGCGTGTCTGGCTTGAAGCCGTTCTTGTCCATCTCCGGTCCCGCTCGGAAGGCGCGCATGATAACCCATAAGCTGGGCGTGGTCGCCCACCTTATGGGCAAATCAGATTATCTCGTTGGCAGCCTCGCCACAGCGTGCGGACAATGAGGCCTTCGGCCGACGGACGATTTGAATTGAGCGCTCCTGCGTCCACCGATGTCAAGGCCACGACCTGCTACATGTGCGCGTGCCGCTGCGGCATCCGCGTGCACCTGCGCGACGGCGAGGTGCGCTACATCGACGGCAACCCGGCGCACCCGATCAACCGCGGGGTGATCTGCGCCAAGGGCTCGAGCGGCATCATGAAGCAGTATTCGCCGGCGCGGCTCACCAAGCCCCTGCTGCGGCGCGAAGGCGCCGAGCGCGGCGCCGCCGATTTCGTCGAGATCGGCTGGGACGAGGCATTCGCCCTGCTCGAGCAGCGCCTGGCGCGCATCCGCGCCGAAGATCCCAAGAAGTTCGCGCTGTTCACCGGCCGCGACCAGATGCAGGCGCTCACCGGCTTGTTCGCGCGCCAGTTCGGCACGCCGAACTACGCGGCGCACGGCGGCTTCTGCTCGGTCAACATGGCCGCCGGCATGATCTACACCATCGGCGGCTCGTTCTGGGAGTTCGGCGGGCCGGACCTCGAGCGCGCGCGCCTGTTCGTGATGATCGGCACCGCCGAGGACCATCACTCCAATCCGCTCAAGATCGCGATTTCGGAGTTCAAGCGAGGCGGCGGACGCTTCGTGTCGATCAACCCGGTGCGCACCGGCTACTCGGCGATCGCCGACGAATGGGTGCCGATCCGCCCCGGCACCGACGGAGCGCTGCTGCTCGCGCTGGTGCGCGAGATCATCCACACCGGGCTCTACGACCGCGAGTTCCTGGCGCGCTACACCAATGGCGGCTACCTGATCGACCTCGCCTCTGGCTCCGAGCGCGAGGGCTTGCCGGTGCGCGATGCGACGCACCCGGACGCGGCCTCGGAGTACGCGCAGAACACGCTGTGGTGGGATCGCCATACCAACCAGCCGGTGCTCGCGCATCGCACCGACGCCGACCCGTTCCTGCTCGGGGAGTTCGTGCTGCCCGACGGCACGCCGGTGAAGCCGGCGTTCCAGCTCCTCATGGACCGGATGAAGGACTACACGCCGGAATGGGCGGCAGGCATCACCGGAGTGCCCGCGGAGACGATCCGCCGCCTGGCCCACGAGATGGGGGTGACTGCGCGCGACCAGAAGATCGAGCTGCCGATCGCCTGGACCGACAGCTGGGGCACCGAGCACGAGAAGGTGACCGGCAACCCGGTGGCGTTCCACGCCATGCGCGGGCTGGCGGCGCATTCGAACGGCTTTCACGCCATCCGCACGCTCGCGATCCTGATGAGCCTGCTCGGCACCATCGACCGGCCGGGCGGCTTTCGCCACAAGGCGCCGTTCCCGCGCGGCATCCCGCCGCTCGCCAAGCCGCCGAAGGGTCCCGAAGGCGTGCGGCCGAACGCGCCGCTCGCCGGCATGGCGCTCGGCTGGCCGGGCGGGCCGGACGATCTGTTCGTGGACGAGCAAGGCGGCCCGGTGCGCATCGACAAGGGCTTCTCCTGGGAATACCCGCTCTCGGTGCACGGCCTGATGCACAACGTAATCACCAACGCCTGGCGCGGCGACCCGTACCGCATCGACACGCTGCTGATCTTCATGGCGAACATGGCGTGGAACTCGACCATGAACACGGTCGAGGTGCGCCGCATGCTCAACGACCGCGACGAATCGGGCGAGTACCGCATTCCCTTCATCGTGGTGTGCGATACGTTCCAGTCCGAGACCACGGCCTTCGCCGACCTGGTGTTGCCCGACACCAGCTACCTCGAGCGCCACGACGTGATGTCGATGCTCGACCGGCCGATCTCGGATTTCGACGGCCCGGTCGACTCGGTGCGCATCCCGGTGCTGCCGCCCCTGGGCGAATGCAAGCCGTTCCAGGAGGTGCTGATCGAGCTGGCGAGCCGCCTGAAGCTGCCCGCGTTCGTCGACGCCGACGGTGCGCGCAAGTACCGCGACTACCCCGATTTCATCGTCAACTACGAGACCGAGCCAGGATCCGGCATCGGCTTCCTCGCCGGCTGGCGCGGGCGCGGCGGCGAGAAGTTCATGAAGGGCGAGCCCAATCCGCGCCAGTGGGAGATGTACGCGCGCAACGACTGCGTGTTCCATCACCGGCTGCCGCCGTCGTACCAGTACATGCGCAACTGGAACAAGGGCTACCACGAATGGGCGCAGCGCACGCGCCTGCGCCGCTACGCCGAGCCGATCGTGATCCAGCTCTACTCCGAGGTGCTGCAAAAGTTCCGCCTCGCGGCGCGCGGCAAGGGGCCGTCGCGCCGCCGCCCACCCGCGCA
This sequence comes from uncultured Pseudomonadota bacterium, assembly GCA_963817785.1. Lineage (GTDB taxonomy): Bacteria > Pseudomonadota > Gammaproteobacteria > Burkholderiales > SG8-39 > JAKALD01. The sequence continues at coordinate 1,227,215 of CAWFPL010000002.1, forward strand.
TCTGCGCGAGCGCGTCGAGACCTACTTCGATCCCTTGCCCTTCTACTTTGCGCCGCTGGAGGTGCAGGCGACCGACCTGCAGCGCTTCCCGCTCGCCGCGGTGACCCAGCGGCCGATGGCGATGTACCACTCCTGGGACTCGCAGAACGCCTGGTTGCGGCAGATCCACGCCCACAACTACCTGTTCGTCAACCCGCGCACCGCGCGCGCGCAGTCGATCGCCGACGGCGGCTGGATCTGGGTCGAATCGCCCTGGGGCCGAGTGCGCTGCATGTGTCGCTTCAGCGAGGCGGTCGAGCCGGGCACGGTATGGACCTGGAACGCGATCGGCAAGGCCTCCGGCGCGTGGAATCTCGACCCCGCCGCGAACGAGTCGCGCCTGGGCTTCCTGCTCAACCCGCTGATCAGCGAGGAGCTGCCGTTGGAGGGCGCGCGCATCTCGAACTCCGATCCCGTGACCGGACAGGCGGGCTGGTACGACGTGCGCGTGCGCATCACCCCGGCCGAGGCCGACGAGCCGGCCGAGACCTGGCCGCGCTTCGCGCCGATGCCGCGCCTGCCCGGGGTGTCGCGCGCGCAGCGCGTCTGGCAGGCGTTCGTGGCCGGAAGGAAGGATCTGCGATGACCCAATTGATAGCCGGGGAGCGCTCGCCGTGACACAGCTCGTAGCCAAGGAGCGCTCGCTGTGACACAGCTCGTAGCCAAGGAGCGCTCGCTGTGACGCAGCTCGTAGCCAAGGAGCGCTCGCTGTGACGCAGCTCGTAGCCAAGGAGCGCTCGCTGTGACACAGCTCGCGCTGGTCATCGACCTGAACGTGTGCGTGGGATGCCACGCCTGCGTCACGAGCTGCAAGGAATGGAACACTTCGGGCGAGGCCGGCTATCTGTCCGATGACCGCCCCTACGGCGCCGACCCGACCGGCACGTTCTTCAACCGCGTGCAGACCTTCGAGGTGGGCGAGTTTCCCAACACGCAGACGGTGCACTTCCCGAAGTCGTGCCTGCATTGCGAGGATCCGCCCTGCGTGCCGGTCTGTCCGACCGGGGCGAGCTACAAGCGCGCCGAGGACGGCATCGTGCTGGTGGATTACGACAAGTGCATCGGGTGCAAATACTGCGCCTGGGCCTGCCCGTACGGCGCGCGCGAGCTCGACGAGCACCAGAAGGTGATGAAGAAGTGCACGCTGTGCGTCGACCGCATCTACGACGCGGCGCTGCCCGAGGCCGAGCGCAAGCCGGCCTGCGTGCTTGCCTGCCCGACCAGCGCGCGCCTGTTCGGCGACGTGCACGACCCGGAGTCGGAGGTCTCGCGCGCGATCCGCGAGGACGGCGGCTATGCGCTCATGCCGGAGTGGGGCACGCAGCCGGCGAACCATTACCTGCCGCGGCGCAAGACCGAGCTGCGCCTGCGCGAGGAAGACCTGCAGCGCTTCGACAACCCGCTCAAGGTCGACGGCCTGCTGCCCAAGCCGGCGCCGCGCGAGCCGTCGCTCGACGACGTCACCACCTGGTAGGAGGCGCGCGTGCGGCCGGCCTGGTCCGTCATTCTGCTCACCACCCTGGTCGGCGCCGGGCAGGGGCTGTTTCTCGCCGTGTTTGCCACCGACGTGCTGGCCGCGGCCGGGGTGGCCGAGCTGCCCCCGGAATTGGTGGCGGCGGCGCTCGTGGTGTCGCTGGCATTCAGCGCGGGCGGGCTGGCGGCGTCGTTCTTTCACCTCGGGCACCCGGAGCGCGCCTGGCGCTCGGCGGCGAAATGGCGCACCTCCTGGCTGGCGCGCGAGGTGATCGCGCTGCCGCTGTTCATGGTTTCGGTCGCCGCCTACGGCCTGGCGCATTGGCTGCGTGCGCCGCAGCTCGGCCTGGCGCTCGGCGCGCTCGCCGCCGCCGCGTGCCTGACGCTGTTCGTGTGCACCGGAATGATCTACGCCTGTCTGCGCTTCCTGCAGGAGTGGCACACGCCGCTCACGGTGGTGAACTACCTCGTGCTCGGCTGCGCTTCGGGTTTATCCGCGGCCGCTGCGCTCGCGGCGTGGCTCGCGCCGGCGCTGGCGCGCCCCTATGCGCTCGCCGCGCTGGCGGTGACCGCACTGGCGCTCGCGACCCGCGGAGCATCCTTGCTGCGCAATGCGGGGCTGCGCCAGCGTTCGACGCTGCAGACGGCGATCGGGGTGAAGCATCCGCGCATCGCGCAGACCGCTCAGGGCGCGATGGGGGGCTCGTTCAACACCCGGGAGTTCTTCCACGGTGCCGGACCCGGCCGGCTGCGCGCGGTGAAGTGGGGATTCATCGGTGGGGCCTTCGTGGCGCCCATGCTGCTGTTCGGCGCGGCCGTCTGGAGCGCAAGAGTCGAACTTGCCGCCGCCGCGTTTGTCATCCAGTACGGGGGGCTGTTGGCGGAGCGCTGGTACTTCTTCGCCGAGGCGAAGCATCCCCAGAACCTGTATTACCAGGCGATTTCCTGAGCCCTGCGTGCCACGCGGCAGTAGGGGAAAGCGGGCGATGCTGCAGTGCAGCTTGCGAGCAAGCCAAGCTTTGGTATATTAATGGATTCTAATATTCATGCTGCCTGCGGGCGCGGGGCGTAAGCGCCGCAAGGCTCGCTAGAGCAGGCACTTCGCCCCCGGAACGGGGTGTATAAATAGCCCTCCCGGCAATGCGATAAGAGGAAGACTGATGAATTTCGACAAGGAACTGGACGCACGCGGACTCAACTGTCCGCTGCCGATCCTGCGCGCCAAGAAGGCGCTGGGCGAGCTGCAATCCGGACAGGTGCTGAAGATCGTCGCCACCGACCCCGGCGCGGTGAAGGACTTCCAGGCGTTTTCAAAGCAGACCGGCAACGAGCTCTTGTCCCACGCCGAAGCGGGCAAAGAGTTCACCTTCTTCATGAAGAAGAAGTGACGTCGACGCGGCGGCCGCCCCGGCCGCCGCGTCGAGTACGCGCCTTGGGGCGGACGCCGATGGTGCCCCACGACGCGCGGGTGTCGCAGGAGGAAATAACGTGACGACCTATGCAGAGATGCAGGAAGTCTTCGACGACATAAGGAATGATTTTCGTTACGAGCACGAGCTGAACGGGTGCCTCAACTGCGGCATCTGCACCGCGACCTGCCCGTCGGCGCATTTCTACGACTACAGCCCGCGCGAGATCGTACAGCTGCTGTGGACCGAGAACGTCGAGCAGATCTACGACGCGATGCAGGAGAAGATCTGGGCCTGCGCGCAGTGCATGACCTGTGCCGCGCGCTGCCCGTTCAAGAACTCTCCGGGCGGCCTGGTCGCGATCATGCGCGAGGTCGCGATCAAGCACGGCTTCCAGTCCGCCAAGGACGTGCTGCGGCCGTTCGGGCGCGTGATGCTCAAGCTGATCACCACCGGCAACCAGCTCTCGCCGGACATGATCCAGCCGGACCACTTCCCCGACTGGGGCCCCAACATCCAGAAGGTCCAGGGCGACCTGAAGATTCTGCGCAAAGCCATCCCGATGAAGACGCTGCAGACCACCGACACCGCGTGGGAGGTGGCGCTCAAGACCTCGGTCGAGATGTACACCATCTGGGAGATGACCGGCGTGCTCAAGCAGCTCGAGACGATGGACGAGAACCTGTTCGACGTCATCGAGGACTTCATCGACGAGAAGCGCGAGGAGTACGACGAATTGCTCGAGAAGCAGGCAGACAAGGAGGACGCATGAGCGAAGCAAGCGGCGGCATCGCGGGACACGGGGCTTTCTTCCAGCCGACCAATTTGTCGGCGGAAGAGGCCGAGAAGGCCACGGCCTGGGTCAAGAAGCGCGTCGACCGGCGCGAGCTCGACCTCGGCGAGCGCATGGACGACGTGCGCGAGCACATGTGGCAGCTCGAGAAGGAGGGCGAGATCATCGTCCACCGCATCACCGATGCGCACAAGCCGGCCATGGTGAAGACTCTGTTCGGCTGGGACAAGATGATCCCGACCCTGCAGCTGTGGCACCACAAGTCCTGCGGCCAGTGCGGCAACATTCCCGGCTATCCCACGTCGCTGTTGTGGACCATGAACCAGCTCGGCATGCAGCCCGGCCGCGACTACCTCGACGAGACCGACCAGACCTCGTGCACGGCTTGGAACTACCACGGCTCGGGCATCGGCAACGTCGAGTCGCTGGCCGCGGTGTTCCTGCGCAACTTCCACCAGGCCTACGTCTCGGGCAAGCGGCTCGGGCACCAGCCGGGGCATTTCTACCCGCTGGTGCATTGCGGCACCTCGTTCGGCAACTACAAGGAAGTGCGCAAGTACCTGGTGGAGAACGCCACGCTGCGCGAGCGCGTGACGAAGATCCTCGGCAAGCTCGGCCGGCTGGTGGACGGCAAGCTGGTGATTCCCGAGGAAGTCGTGCATTACTCCGAGTGGGTGCACGTGATGCGCAAGCGCATCGCCTCCGAGCTGCAGAAGATCGACGTCTCGCACCTGCGCGCCACGGTCCACATGGCGTGCCATTACTCCAAGATGGTGCACGAGGACGCGATTTACGACCCCGAGGTGCTCGGCGGCAACCGCGCCGCGGTGGGAACCTCGATGGCCGAGGCGCTCGGCGCGCAGGTGATCGACTACTCGACCTGGTACGACTGCTGCGGCTTCGGCTTTCGCCACATCATCTCCGAGCGTGAGTTCACGCGCTCGTTCACCATCGACCGCAAGATCAAGGTGGCGCAGGAGGAGGCCAAGGCGGACGTGATGCTCGGCATCGACACCGGCTGCGTGACGACCATGGACAAGAACCAGTGGATCGGCCGCGCGCACGAGCAGCAGTACACCATGCCGATCATGGCCGACATCCAGTTCGCCGCGCTCGCTTGCGGCGCCGATCCGTTCAAGATCGTGCAGCTGCAGTGGCACGCCAGCCCCTGTGAGGACGTGGTCGAGAAGATGGGGCTTTCCTGGGGCGAGTCGAAGAAGCGCTTCGAGGACTACCTCAAGGAAGTGAAGGCGGGCAGGATCGAGTACCTCTACAACCCTGAACTGGCGATCAGCGCGTAATCCGAAATGAACGACACCATCCTCGTGGTCGGCGCAGGGCCGACGGGACTTTCCGCCGCGCACGGCATCGCTTCGGTGGGCCGCAAGGTCGCGCTGGTGGAGAAGGCCGACCGGCTCGGCGGCGCGCCGATCCTGTCGGGCTACGCCAAGCTCGTGCCCTCGGGCGAATGGGCGAAGGACGCCATCGGGCGCATGGTGGCGCGGGTCGAAAGCAACCCGCTGATCAGCGTGCACAAGGGCGCCACGGTGACGCGCCTCGAGGGCGAGGCGGGAAATTTCACCGCCACGCTTTCGAACGGCCAGACGCTCGCCGCGGGCGCGGTGGTCCTCGGCACCGGGTTCACCCACTTCGATTCGATCAACAAGCCCGAATGGGGCTTTGGCACCTACGAAGACGTCGTCACCACCACCCAGGTGGAGCAGATGGTGGCGGCGGGCAAGATCGCCTGTCCCTCCGACGGCCGCGCCCCCGAGCGCGTCGCGATACTGCTGTGCGTCGGCTCGCGCGACCGGCAGATCGGCCGCGAGTGGTGCTCCAAGATCTGCTGCACCGTGTCGACCAATCTCGCGATGGAGATCAAGGAGCTGTCGCCGAAGACGGACGTGTACATCTATTACATGGACATCCGCACCTTCGGTCTGTACGAGGACAAGTTCTACTGGAAGTCGCAGGAGGAGTTCGGCACCAAGTTCGTCAAGGCGCGGATCGCCGAGGTGACGATGGCGCCCGACGGCAAGAGGCTGCTGGTGAAGGGCGAGGACACCCTGGTCAAGCGCCCGATCGTGATCCCGTTCGACCTCATCGTGCACGCCATCGGCATGGATCCGAACGAGGACAACCCGGAGATCGCCAAGGTGTTCGGCGTCGGGCTCGAGCACCACGGCTTCGTCGATCGCGGCGAGCATTACACCAGCTCGTTCGCCTCCACGCGGCCGGGAATATACGTCGGCGGCTCCGCGCTCGGACCCGAGGACATCGACACCTGCGTCTCGCACGGCCTGGCGATGGCGATGCGCGTCGTCGGCGACCTCGCGACGTTGGCGCGCAAAGCCGCCTGACGCGGCGATGTCCGCCGCTCCCCTGTCCGGGCATGGCATGCTGAAGCTCGACGGCGCGCGTTTCAACACGCACTTCTCGGAGTTCGTGTCGCTGGCGGACGCCGGCCTCGGCCTGCAGTCCTATGTCGAGGGCCTCGAGACCAAGCACCGCCTGTTCGCCGCGGCGCTCGAAGTCCCGTCGCGCCTCGATCTGGCGACGCTCGAGACGCTGCTCGAGACCGTGTTCACGGCGCGGCGCAAGCTCCATCCGCTGATCGAGGCGCTCGGCGCGGGCCGGTTTGCCGAGCGCGCCCAGGCGCTGCTGGGCAGCGAAGCGCCGGTCACCGAGCGCATCGCCGCATTTTGCGACGCTTTGCCCTATCCGCCTGGCGAGGGGCGCGAGGCACGCACGCAAACGCGCAAGCTGCGCGGCGCGGCGCAGGACTTCGCCGCCGAGTTGCTGCACTTCGCGCAGCCGCAGACCCACCCGCTGATGACGCGCTGGGTGTGGGACGCGTCGAGCGCCAGCGGCGCGTTGCGCGAGCTGATGGCGGTGCCGGACGGCGCGGTGCACGTCGACGTGCCGGGCGCCGCGGAAACCTTCGCGGAGGCGCGCGGCTGGCTCTACGAACGCATTGCCGAGCAGGGCATCTGGCGCGACCGGCACTGGCTCGCCGACCTGGTTCTCGCGATGGCCTACGTGACGTATTTCCGCGCCATGACCGGCGGCGTGCTCGGGTCGGACTTCACCCGCTCGAGCACCCCGGACGAACAGTTGCGCAAGCTGCTTGGTTTCGATGCCGGCGGCGGGCGCTCGCGCGTCAGGAAGTCCGCCGCCTCGATTCACTAGGGAAGACGCATGCCGATCCACGAGAAGTCGCTGATTGACCCGAACCAGGTCCTCTCCGCCGAAAAGCTGGTGATCGAAGGCGTGGACGTGTCCGGCCACTGGAACACGATGATCCTGCCGCGCACGGTCTCGGACTACGACCCGGATTTCCAGAAAGCGATTCAGGCCCTGCCCGGCGGGGAGAACGTGCACCGCTGCTGGCAATGCGGCTCGTGTACCAATTCGTGCACCATGTACGCGATCAACACCGATTTCAACCCGCGCTACTGGATCTACTGCACCAACCTCGGGTTGCAGTCCGAGATCGTCAAGGACAAGGACATCATCTGGCAGTGCGTGTCGTGCAACAAGTGCACCAACATCTGCCCCAAGGACGTGCGGCCAGAGGGCGTGATGAAGGCGCTGGCGCACTGGCTCGAGATGGAGGGCCTCACGCCGGCTTCGAAGTCGACGCAGTTCGATGAGGAGTTCACCCGCCAGTGCCTCGAGCGCGGCCGCATCGAGGACTCGGAGGTGATGCTCAATTTCTTCAAGCGGACCGGCGTCGACATCGTCGAGCTGGTGAAGAACGGCTGGCTCGGCGTATTCGTGGCGCGCATGAACAACCTGCCGCTGCTGCGCGAGGGCAAGATCGGCAAGTTTCTCGCCCGGTTGCCGATCACCGGCCCGCTGAAGATGGGCTGGATGATGCTGTTCAAGCCGCGCACGCGCGGCTGGGCGAAGACCGGGGCGGTGCTGCAGGCATATCTGAAGGAACAGAAACATGGCTAAGGTGGCTTACTACCCCGGCTGCGCGCTGGAGGGCTCCGGCGGGCCCTATGACCGCTCGACGCGGGCGCTGGTCGACGAGCTCGGGCTGGAGATGCACGATCTCTCGGACTGGAACTGCTGCGGCGCGATGGAGGTGAAGAACGTTCATCCCATGCTGCAGACCTACATGTCGGCGCGCAACCTCGCCATCGCCTCCGAGAAGATGGGCTTCGACACCGTCATGGCGCCGTGCAACGGCTGCTACCACAACCTGAAGAAAGCCGAGTACGAATGCGCTACCTCGCCCGAGACCCTGCACACGGTGCAGGACCTGGCGAAGAAGGCCGACGACCCGGTGTACAAGGGCGACGTGCGCACCGTGCACCTGCTCGAGTGGCTGATGGAGGAGCTCGGGCCGGAGGGCATCCAGGCGCGCCTCAAGGGCTCGCTCAAGGGACTGAAGATCGCGAACTACTACGGCTGCATGTACACGCGCCCGCGCCAGATCTTCCCGGAGAAGGACCAGGGCCCGGGCTCGGAGTCGAGCAACAAGCCGCACTTCATGGACGATCTGCTCGCCGCCGCGGGCGCGGTGAACGTCGAGTACCCGCTCAAGACCGCCTGCTGCGGTGGCGCGCACACGCTTTCGGACTCCGATACCTCGACCCAGCTGGTTCTCAACCTGCTGCAGGCCGCCGATGACTGCGGCGCCGAGGTGATCGCCACCGAGTGCCCCACCTGCCACTCGGGCCTCGAGATGCACCAGGTGCGCGCCGAGCTGAAGTTCGGCATCAAGACGAAAGTGAAGATCGTTTACTTTACGCAGCTGCTCGGGCTCGCGCTCGGGCTGTCGGCGCGCAAGGTGGCGATCCACGAAAACGTCAGCGACTCGATCGACCTGCTCGCCGAGAAGGGCGTAATCTAGCGGCATGAGCGCCTGCAACGGCTGCGAGTTCCGGCCGGAGCTGTACTACGACGCCGAATACCAGATCTGGGCGCGCGTCGAGGCGGGAGGGACGGTCAGCGTCGGGATGACCGACATTTCGCAGACCCGGGCCGGCAGGATCATGCACGTGCGCGTGCGCCGTCCCGGCAGCGCGCGCCCGAAGGGCAAGCCGGTCGCCACGGTGGAGACGGGCAAGTGGGCCGGCCCGGTGCCGAATCCGTTCGACTGCGTCATTGAGGCGGCGAACGAGGCGGTGCTGGAGGACCCCGAACTGATCAACCGCGACCCATACGGCGAATGGATCGCGCGCGTGCGGCCCTCGGCGGCGCTGGAGGATGCACTGGCGGGCCTGCTGACAGGGCCGGGCGCGGAGGAGGGATTCTGCGCGCGCTGCCGTGCCGACAACATCGAGTGCAAGCGCCTTTGATCTAGGTCATGAACACTGGGGCTGATACTGGCAAGTATGTCGACCACGACGCGAAAAGCGTCGTCATCGTGATGACCAGCGGACCATCTTCGGCCGGCCGCTGCGCCACCCCGTTCTTCCTGGGGGCGCTGCTCGCGTCGATGGACGCCGAGGTCACGGTCTTTTTCACGATGGAGGGGGTGCGGCTGGTGCAACAGGGAGTCGCCGAGAACTTGACGGCGATGCAGGGTGGGAAAAAAATCATCGAATTCATGCGCGAGGCGAAGCAGGCCGGGGTAAAGTTTCACGCCTGCCGCCCGGCGCTGCCGGGCTACGACTTGGAGCCGGTCAATCTCATTCCCGAGGTGGACCAGGTATCCAGCGGCGGCGTGCTCGCCGACATGATCCTATCGTGCGACAAGGTATTGTTTTTCTGAGGAGGAATATCCGATGGCTTCGGTCAAGAATTGCAACCTGCCCGAGGACCTGCACTACAACATCGAGAACAACGTCTGGGCGCGCAGGGAGGCGGACGGAACCGTCACCGTCGGCATGACCGCGTATGCCTGCGCGCTGGCGGGCGAGGTGGTGGCCTATACGCCGAAAAAAGTCGGCCGCTCGGTGGAGCAGAACAAGTCGGCCGCCACGGTCGAGTCCGGCAAATGGGTCGGCCCGGTGAAGGCGCCGGTCAGCGGCGAGGTGGTGGCGATCAACGACGCCGTGAGCGCGAACCCGAAATCGATCAACGCCGATCCCTACGGCAACGGCTGGCTGGTCAAGATCAAGCCGGCTAACTGGGACGCGGAGGCCGCCGGCCTGGTGACCGGCGCGGCGGTGGCGCCGGCATTCGAGCAGAAGATGGCCGCCGACGGCTTCGCCGGCTGCTCCTGACGGGATGCAAGCGGAAGGATCGGTGCCATGGCCAGCTCCAAGATCAGCATCGTAATCGTGTCGGGCGAACGTGAGCGGCTGCAGATGGCCGGTATGGTCGCCTCGGTGGGAGCCGTGAGCGGCAGCGAGGTCATGGTGTTCCTGTCGATGAACGCGCTCGAGCATTTCGTGAAGGGGGCGAAGGGGCAGGCGAAGGCGGAGGGCCCGTTCGGCACGCTGCTCGAAACCAAGAAGGCGCCGCCGTTCAAGGATCTGTTCCGCCAGGCGGCCGAGCTGGGTGACGCAAAGGTCTTTCCGTGCTCGATGGCCTGCGACGTCCTCGGGGTCGCGCACAAGGACCTGGAGCCCTACCTGCAGGAGCCGCTCGGCCTGACCAGGTTCCTCGCCGACGCCGAGGGCGGCCAAGTCTATACATTCTGACGAGAGGTCATGATGGCGCAAAAGCACATCGTGGACGCGCGCGGCAGCTTCTGCCCGGGGCCGCTGATGGAGTTGATCGCACAGCTGAAGTCGGCGGCGGTGGGCGACGAGTTCGAGGTGCTGTCCACCGACAAGGGTTCGGCGAACGATATTCCGGAATGGGTCAACAAGGTTGGTCACGCTTACGTCGGTACCACGGAGCAAGACGGGGTGTGGCATGTGACGATCAGAAAAATGAAATAACGACTTCCACGCACGCAAAGGAGACGAGGCCATGAGGATCTTGATCGTAGGCGGCGGCATGGGCGGCACGATTCTGGGCAACAATCTGGCACGCCGGCTGGCCGGCGAACTGCGCGGCGGCAAGGTGAAGCTGACCATGCTGTCGGCGTCCGACAAGCACATGTACCAGCCCGGCCTGCTGTACCTGGCGGTGGGGCGCATGACCCCCGATGAGCTGTACCGCGACCAGGCGAGCCTGCTCGAGCCGGGTATCGACTTCCACGTCGATCCGGTCGAGACCTTCGAGCTGGACAAGAACCAGGTCAAGACCAAGGGCGGCCGCACGCACGCCTACGACACCCTCGTGATCGCCACCGGCTCGCGTCCGATGCCGCAGTCGATTCCGGGGCTGGCCGAGAACGCGGAGATGTTCTACACGGAGGAGTCCGCGCTCAAGATGTTCAAGCGCCTGCAGAGCTTCGAGGGCGGGCGCGTGGTGATCTGCGTGGGGGTGCCGCACAAGTGCCCGATGGCGCCGCTCGAGATCACCTTCATGCTGCACGACTACTTCAAGGACCGCGGCATGCGCGACAAGGTGCAGCTGCACTACACGTATCCGATCGGCCGCACACACAGCCTGGAGAACGTCGCCAAGTGGGCCACGCCCGAGTTCGAGCGGCTGGGCATCACCTACGAGACGTTCTTCAACATGAAAGAGGTCGACGGGCAGAAGAAGGTGCTGAGGAGCGAGGAAGGCAGCGAGTGCAAGTACGACCTGCTGATCACGATCCCCTCGCACAAGGGCATGGAAGTGATCGAGAAGAACGGCCTGGGCCAGAACGGATTCATCCCGACTCACCGTCACCGGCTCAACATGGAGGGGCGCAACAACGTGTTCGTGCTCGGCGACACGACCAACCTGCCGATCAGCAAGGCGGGCTCGACCGCGCACTTCGAGGCCGAAGCGCTGGGCGAGAACATCGCCGCGATGGTCAAGCTGGGCGCGCCGGTGCGCGACTACGACGGCAAGGTGTTCTGCTTCATCGAGGCGGGCAAGGACCGCGCGACCTACGCGATGTTCGACTACCAGAACCCGCCCGATCCGAAAGCGCCCACGCGCGCGGTGCACTGGTTCAAGACGGCCTACAACAAGCTGTACTGGATCTCGGCCCGCGGCCTGCTGTAGGAGATCGCCATGAGCCAGGAAGATCTCCAGGAACTGGAGCGCGTGGCCGCGGCCGCGCGCGACTCGCTCACCGACGAGATGGTCACGCGGCTCTCGGGCGCGGCGGCCGATGGCCTCGACCTGCTCGATCGCGTAAACCGCTCGGGGGTGGCCGGGGCGCTGCCGGCGCTCGCCCAGCTGGTGCGTAATGGCGACCTCGAGCGGCTAGTGGCGCTCGCGCGCACCTACGCCGCTGCGCAGGACTCGCTGACCGACGAGATGGTCTCGCGCCTCACCGAAACGGTCTCGGGCGGGCTGGATCTGCTCGACCGCGCCAACCGCGCCGAGCTGGGGCGCGCCATTCCGGTGCTCGCGCGGCTGGTGGCCAACGGCGACCTCGAGCGCGTGACTTCGCTCGCGCGCGTGGTCGGGGCGGCGGAGGACGCGGTCACCGACGACATGATCTCGCGCCTCACCGAAACCGTCGCCGGGGCGCTGTCGATCGCCGACCGATTGAACCGCGCCGGCGCCGATCGCCTGATCGGAGCGCTGGAGCGCCTGGCGGCGGGCGGCGGCCTCGACCGGCTCGATGCGACGCTCGAGCACCTCGCCTCGGGCATGAGTCTGCTCGAGCGCGTGGTGGGGGCGCTCGACGAGGCTGCCACGGAAACGCGCGGCAAATCGGCCGGCGGAGGCATCGGCGGCATGTGGCGCTTGCTCAGCGATGCGGAGAACCAGCAGACGCTGCGGTTCCTGCTCGCGGTCGGCCGTCGCCTGCGGACCGGCGGCAAGGCGTAGGCCTGAGGTGGCATGACCGACTGGCGCGAGGTGGCGGCCGCGATCGAGGCGCTCGAGCCGGCGCGCCTCGAGCCGGAGTTGGTGGCGCGGCTGCAGGCCGCGCCAGCGCGCGCGCGCGCGATCAACTTCTACACGCCGACCTTCAAGGCCTACAGCACGAGCGAGATTGCGGCCTGCGGCAAGAGCGCCTGGCCGGCGGTGTCAATCACCGGCGGGGAGTGCAAGCTGCAATGCGATCACTGCAAGGCCAAGATCCTCGAGCCGATGATTGCCGCGCGCACGCCCGAGGCGCTGTGGCGCGTGGTCAACCAGCAGATCGAGGCCGGCGCGAAGGGGATGCTGCTCACGGGCGGCTCGAACCATCGCGACGAGGTCGAGTACGGTCCGTTTCTGCCGACGGTACGCCGCATCAAGGATGCGTTCCCGCAGTTCCGCATCGCGGTCCACACGGCGCTGGTCGAGCGTGACATGGCGTTGCGGCTGGAGGCGTCCGGCATCGACGCGGCGATGCTCGACGTGATCGGCGCGCAGGACACGATCTCGCAGGTCTACCACCTGCGCCGTCCGGTGGCCGACTTCGAGCGCTCCCTCGAGCACCTGGTGGGCACCTCACTCAAGGTGGTGCCGCACATCGTGATCGGGCTGCACTACGGCCGCATGCTGGGCGAGTGGAACGCGCTCGAGATGATCCGCCGCCATCGCCCCGCGGCGCTGGTGCTGGTCGTGGTGATGCCGTTCTACGCCCCGGAGGGCCGGCCGTTCGCCACGCCCGCCTCGGACGAGGTCGGCCGCTTCTTCGTGGACGCCCGCGCGGCGCTTGCCGAGATTCCGATCCTGCTCGGATGCGCGCGGCCCGCGGGGCGTGCCAAGGCAGAGATCGATGCCTATGCGGTCATGGCGGGGCTGGAGGGCATCGCGCATCCCGCCGACGGCGTGGTGGAGCTCGCGCTGCAGCTCGGTCGCGAGGTCAAGGTCACGCCATCGTGCTGCTCGATCGCGGTGGGCGAGGAAGTCCTGGCGCTGCAGGATCCGTCCGCGCCGCGCATCGATCCGCGCCTGGTCGCCGAGGCGGAGCGGCGCACCCGATCGCGGCGCCTGGCGCGCATTCCGGTCGTGGCGGCCTGAGCATGGCGCAGCGCGGCTGCGACGTGCTGGTGATCGGACTCGGGCCCGCGGGCGCGAGTGCCGCGGCCGCCGCGGCGCGCGCCGGCTGCTCGGTGATTGCGATCGAGCGCAAGAAGCTGATCGGGATTCCGGTGCAGTGCGCCGAGTTCATTCCGCTGCCGCTCGCGCGCTACGCGAACGAGGCCGCGCGCGCGCAGCCCATCACCGGCATGGCCACGTACCTGCCTTCGGGCGAGCGCACCGAGCGCGCTTTTTCCGGACTGATGATCAAGCGCGACAAGTTCGATCAGGCGCTGGCGCGCGAGGCCGAAGCCTGCGGCGCGGTGCTGTGGATCGACAGCGCTTTGCGTGGCCTGGACGCGGCCGGGCGGTTCGCGCAGGTGAGTACCGCAGGCGGGCTGCGCGAGATTCGCTATCAGGTTCTGATCGCGGCCGACGGCCCCGCGTCAGCGGTGGCCGCCTGCCTGCGCCTGCCGCGCCTCGCCCTGGTGAGCACGCGCCAGTACACAGTGCCCCTGCTGCGCGCGCACGGCGACACCGACATCTGGCTCTCGCCGCGCTACCCCGGAGGCTACGCCTGGCTGTTCCCGAAGGGGAGCGTGGCCAACCTCGGGCTGGGGCTCGATCCGGCGCTCGAGGCGGACATGAAAGCGCCGCTCGACGAGCTGCACGCGTCGCTCGCCGCCGAAGGGCGCGTGGGCCGCGAGGTACTGCTGCGCACCGGCGGTCCGATCCCGGTCGGCGGCCTGCGCGAGCGACTGGTCGAGGACCGGGTGCTGTTCTCCGGCGACGCGGCCGGCTTCACGCATCCGGTGACCGGTGCCGGCATCGCGCCCGCGGTGGCGTCCGGCGAATCCGCGGGCGCGGCGGCTGCGGCATGGCTCGCGGGCGACGCCGCGGCGCTCGAGGCCTACGAGGAGGAGATGCGCGAGCAGTTCGGCCCCGCGCTCGAGCGCGGACTGGCGGCGCGGCGCCGCATGGCCGGGGTGTGGCGCAGCGCGCGCCGCGAGGAGGACGCCGCGCACCGCGCCGGCTGGATCGCTTTCCCGGAATACTTCGCAAAGGACACGACATGAGCGCCATCATCGAGGGCGTGCAGCCCGTTCGCTTCTACCGCCCCGATTACCACGTCAAAACGCCGGAGATGCGCTCGCCCGAGTACGTGCAGATGAGCACCGCGGCGGCGATTACGCTCGGCCTGGTGCCGGGAAAGATGCACCGTACCGGCTGCACCCACTGCCTCAACCTGCTGGTGACCTATCCGGAGGGCTGCCGCGCCAACTGCGCCTACTGCGGCTTGGCGCGGCACCGCGAGGAGGCGCGCGATTACGCCGACCGCAACTTCATCCGGGTGGACTGGCCCACCGCGCGCTACGACGAGGTGATCGAGCGCGTGAGAGCGGGCGGCGACAGCGGGCGCTTTCAGCGCATGTGCATCTCGATGATCACCCATCCGGACTCGAACGACGATACCTTCGTGCTGCTCGAGAAATGGGCGCGCGCGGTGCCGCAGGTGCCGGTGTCGATCCTGTCCAACCCGACTACGCTGGAGAAGCCGGACCTCGAGCGCCTGCGCGACCTCGGCGCGGACATCTTCACCGTGGCGCTCGACGCGGTTACGCCGGAGATCTTCGAGCGCACGCGCGGCAAGGGGGTCGACAGCCCGCACCGCTACGACAAGTACTGGCGCACCATCGAGTGGGCCGCCGAGGTGTTCGGCCCCGAGAAGTTCGGCGCCCACCTGATCTGCGGCATGGGCGAAACCGAGCGCGAGATCCTCGAGGTGGCGCAGAAGATCCGCGACCTGGGCGGGCACAACCACATGTTCGCCTTCTTCCCCGAGCGCGGTTCGCTGATGGAGGATTGGCCGCCTGCCGATCGCGGCCAGTGGCGCCGCGTGCAGCTGGCGCGCTTCCTGATCGATTACCGCGGGCGGCGCGTCGAGAACATGGCGTTCGACGAGGCCGGCCGCGTCGCGGATTTCGGCGTTCCGCGCGAAGAGCTCGAGGCGATCATCGCTTCCGGCAAGCCGTTCCGCACCTCGGGTTGCCCGGGCAAGGACGACGACGAGATTTCCGCCTGTAACCGGCCCTACGGCGATTCCAGTCCGACCGACATCCTCTCCTTTCCGTTTGCGCCGGCGAAGCGCGATCTCGCCGGGATCCGGCGCCAGTTGTCGGGCCAGCCGGGCAAGGTCGGCCGCTAGCCTGGCTTATGCGCGCATAAGAAAGGCTTAATGGAAAATCCCCTTGCGTAAGGCGAGGATTCATAAATTATTAGATTCGAATATGCCGATGCAGATCGACACGCAGCCGGCAGCGAACCGGAGGAGGAGACGATGGAAGCCGCACCGAACGCCGCACTGATCGACGACCTCATCAAGCGTCGCATCGACGAGCTGCTGCCGCAGAAGCTCGAGGAAGCCCTGGCCAAGCGCGCCGAGGCGCGCACCCCGTCGATGTCGATCATCGCCACCAAGGGCACGCTCGACTGGGCCTACCCGCCGTTTATCCTGGCCTCGACCGCGGGCGCGCTCGGCTGGAAGGTGTCGGTGTTCTTCACGTTCTACGGATTGCAGCTCCTGCGCAAGGACCTGAGCGGGCTGAAGGTCTCGCCGCTCGGCAACCCGGGCATGCCGATGAAGATGCCGTTCGGACCCGATTGGTTCAAGAGCATCAACTGGAACATCCCGAACGCCGTGCAGGCGATCATCCCGGGATTCGAGGCGCTCGCCACCATGCTGATGGAGAAGACCATCGCCAACAACGGCGTGGCGAAGGTCGAGGAGCTGCGCACCGCCTGCGTCGAGGCCGACGTCGAGCTGATCGGCTGCCAGATGACCGTCGACCTGTTCGGCTTCTCCCACGACGACTTCATTCCCGAGGTGAAGGAATACTGCGGCGCGGCGTCGTTCCTTTCGATCGCCAAAGACGCCGACGTCACCTTGTTCGTTTGACGCGCCGGCCGCCGCGCGCGCGGCCGGATCGGGTGCCAACAAGAACAATAAGCGCGGAGGTCTCCGTCTAACTATTACGCAGTTTCGAGGAGGGGGTATGCGTTACTTTGCTGGTGTAGCGGTTCTGGCGCTTGCGCTTTTGGGGCCGAATGCGGCGTACGCGACCGATGGCTATTTTTCGCACGGCTACGGGATGAAGGCGAGCGGTATGGGCGGGGCGGCCACTGCCATGGCGGACGACGCGTTTGGCGGCGCCAACAATCCGGCGACCATGGTGTTCGTCGGCGACCGCATCGACGCCGGCATCACCTGGTTCCGGCCCGATCGTCACGCGCAGCGCGAGGGCAGCGCGGGCGGCACCGGCGCGCTCGACGCATCCGTCGACGGCAACGACACGACCAACTTCCTGATCCCGGAGTTCGGCTACAACCACATGATGCGGTCCGACCTGTCGCTGGGCGTCACGGTGTATGGCAATGGCGGCATGAACACGGACTACCCTGGGGGCCAGCTCGACCAGGGCATCTGCGGAGGCGGCGCGCCGAACGGCGTCAAGGTGAACATCCTGTGCGGCCCTGGCAACTTGGGGGTCGACCTGTCGCAGCTCATCATCGCGCCGACACTGGCCTACAAGGTCGCGCCAAACCAATCCATCGGCGTGGCGCCGCTGCTCGCCTACCAGCGCTTCAAGGCGTACGGCCTAGGAGCTTTCGCCGCCATCTCCTCTGACCCGGCGAACCTGACCAACAACGGCTATGACAGCTCTTGGGGCGCGGGGGTGCGCATCGGCTACTACGGGCAGCTCACGCCGACGGTGTCGGTCGGTGCCGCCTACTCGACCAAGATCAGTATGGGCACCCTGGACAAGTACAAGGGCCTGTTCGCCGACGGAGGCAGCTTCGACATTCCGGAGAACTACAGCATCGGCATCGCGGTCAAGGCCACGCCCGCGGTCACGATTGCGGCCGACTACCAACGCATCAATTACAGCAAGGTCAACTCGGTCGGCAATCCGAGCACCGTGGCGGGCTGCATGCCGACGATGCCGGCCGGCCCCGGGGTCGGCTCCGCGTGTCTCGGCGCGAGCAGCTCGAGCATCGGCTTCGGCTGGCAGGACGTCGACGTCATCAAGCTCGGGGTCGCGTACCAATACAGCCCGAAGTTGACCTTGCGCGCCGGCTACAACCATACCGACAACCCGGTCCAGACGAGCGACGTGACCTTCAACATCCTGGCCCCCGGGGTGGTGCAGGATCACCTCACGCTCGGTTTCACCTACGGCCTGCAGGGAGGCTCGGAGATCACCATGGCCTACATGCACGCCTTCAAGAAATCAGTGTCGGGTCCGGCCAACAATCCGTATTTCAACGTCGGCGGAACCGAGACCCTGACGATGTCGGAAGATTCGCTCGGCATCGCCTGGGGCAAGAGCTTCTAGGTCGCGCGTGCTTCGAGAAAAGCCCCGCTCCGGCGGGGCTTTTCGTTTGTGCGTATGCGCTCGGGTAGACGAACCCAGGCCGCTGCGAAATAATCGGCCACGATGACCGCCAAGAACATTTCGGTGACCGACGTCGGCGCGCTGAAGAACGAGCTGCGCAAGTACAAGCACGGCCGCAAGCTCGACATTCCCCAGTTCAACCAGGCCGCGCGTCTTGCCTGGCTCGGCCGCATCGTGCTCTCGCCGCTCGATCCCGAGGACCCGGAATGCCGCGCCTGGCTGCTGCACCTGGAGCCCCCCGAGGGCCTGGGCGGCGAGATCCTGCAGCTCGACCAGGACCTCATGGGCCGCATCCACGTGCTCGACGCGGAGCAGGGCGAGCGGCTTGCCGAGATCCTGCGCGAGGGGGTGCAGGCGCGCGCCCGCGAGCTCGCCGCGCTCGAGCAGCGCGACTTCTACCTCGCGAAGTTCTTCCGCCCGAAGGAGGGCGCCTGATGACGCAGGCGGCGCGCTGGATCCGCCTTGGGCTGGTCGAGCCACTCGAGCTGCATTCCGCTTATGCCGGATTGGCGGCGGCGCAGCCTGCGGATGCCGCGCCGCTGCTGGTGTGGGCGCAGGCCAAGACCCACCTGTGCCTCGGCCAGAGCCAGGGGCGCGCCGAGCTCGATGCCGGAGTGTCGATTCCGGTCGTGCGCCGGCCACTGGGCGGCGGGCTGGTGTGGGTGGACGAGTTCCAATACGTGTTTGTGCTGATCGCGCCGAAGCGTCTTGTGCCGGGCCGCCCCGCGCGCTGGTTCGCGTGGGCCCTGTCGCCGGCGGTCGCGACCTATCGGCACTTCGGCTTGCCGGCGTACCTCAACGAGCAGGACATCTGGTTGCACGGCCGCAAGATCGCCGGCAGCGGCGCCGCCACCATAGGCGAGTGCGCGGTGGTGGCATCGAGCTTTCTGCTCAAGTTTCCCGCCGAGCGCTTCGCCGACAGCGTGGCCGCACCGTCGCGCGAGTTTCGCGAGTGGCTGCGCGACGGGCTTGCGCTGGCGATGACCGAGTGGGCGGAGTACGGCGCGGTGCCGGCTGAGCGCGAGCTCGAAGCGGTGTTTCGCACGCGCATCGAAGCTCAGCTCGGCTGGCAGTTCGAGAGCTCCTGGCCCACCGGTCCGGAGCAGGCTGCGATCGCGGAGGCGGCCGCGGAGCTTGCCGAGCCGCTCGATGAAAGCGTGCCGCGCACGGTCACCGGCGGCATCAAGCTCAACGCCGAGGCGCGCCTGGTCGAGCGCCACGAAGGCGGCGTCGTCGAGCGCGAGCTCAAGATCGGCGAGCGGGTGCGCCGCGTGCGCCGCGTCGCAGGCGAGGAGTAGGGCGCTGGCCCAGCCGACGGTCGCGGCGCGGCTGGCGAGGCGCTTCGCGTTGCTGAGCACGGATGCGGCGGCGCAGGAGGCGTTGCGCGCGGCGGCACCTCCCGGCTGGGAGATGACGCAGGCGTGTTCGCTCGAGGCGCTGGGCGAGTTCCAGGATCTGCTGCTCCAGCGCTTCGTGCTGCTCGACCTCGACGCGACCGCGTTCGATCCGGTCGAGACGGTGACGCAGATCCGCAGCGAGATGATGCTGAACGTGCCGATCCTCTGCTTCGGCGGCGAGCTGCCGAAGCGCGACGCCGCGCGCCTGGCGCGCGCCGACCGCTTTTTCGAGCGCGCGGACATCGCCATCATGCTGCCGCGCTTCTGCGAGCAGTTCGGCTGGTAGACGGAGAACCCTTACGGGCGAAATTCTCTTCTGAACGTTTTGCATTGCGGCGCGGATTGTTTCTGCACCGCAATGCAGCGTGGCTCTTACTTCGCCACGATTCCCAGCCTCTCGTAAACCGGCCGGATCTCGCGCCGGATTGCCGGCAGCTTGCGCACGTATGCCGCCGCCGCCGAGATCGCGAGCAGCCCGCCGATGGCGAGCGTCGCCGGCGGGCCGGTGTAGTGCGCCAGCGAGCCCGCCGCCAGCGCGCCGAGCGGGCTCATGCCGAGGAACGCCATCATGTAGATCGCGGCGACGCGCGCACGCAGCCGGTCCTCGACCACGGTTTGCAGCACCGTGTTGGTCGACGCAGCGGTGAGCATGATGCCCATCCCCGTGAGGTAGATGAGCGGCATCGCGACCCATAGCCGGCCGCTGAAGGCGAACCCGGTGAGCGAGGCGCCGGCGATCGCTGCCGAGACCGGCAGCAGCCGCAGCAGGCCGCGCACCGAGGGGCGCGTGGCAAGGTAGACCATCCCCGACACCGCACCGAAGCCGCCGGCGCCGATCAGCAGGCCGAGCGTGCGCGAGTCGCCGCGGAACATCTGCTTCGCGAACCACGGCATCAGCGACTGATAGGGCTGCGTGGCGAAGCTCACCGCGGCGAGCAGCAGCAGTGCACTGCGCGCCGGCAGAAAGCCCCATACATAGCGAAAGCCGGCGAGCAGCCGCTCGCGCAGGCTCTCGGCGCCGTGCGCGACCGTGCGCAGCGTGATGCGCATCACCGCGAGGGCCCAGAGCACTGCCAGGTAGGAGACGCTGTTTAGCGCGAAGGCCCACTTCTCGCCGAAAGAGGCGATTACCACGCCGCCGAGCATCGGGCCGATGAAGCGTGCCCCGTTCATGAGCGCCGAGCTGAAGGCGATTGCATTCGGCAGGTCCTCCTTGCCGCCGCCCACCAGCTCGATCAGGAACGACTGGCGCGCCGGCGCGTCGAACGCGTTGACCACGCCCAGCACCAGGTTGCCCACGATCAGATGCCAGGGCCGGATCGTCCCGGTCGCCACCAGTGCGAGCATGGCCAGGGATTGCGCCAGCGCGGTGCTCTGGGTGGCGTAGAGCACCTTGCGCTTCTGCGCGCGGTCGACCCACACCCCGGCGACCGGAGCGAGGACCAGGAACGGGATCTGCAGGGCGAAGGACGCCAGGCCGAGGAGGAAGGCGGAGCCGGAGAGGCGGAACACCAGCCAGCCGACGGCGATCAGCTGCAGCCAGGTGCCGATCTGCGACACGCCCTGGCCGAAGAAGAACAGCCGGTAGTTGCGGTGGCGGAACGCGCGCAGGCTGTGCGGCAGCTTCATGCCGAAGCCCGGACGCGGTGCGCCGCCGCGCCGCGGTCGGAGCACGCGCGTGCCGATTCCAAGTTACGCCCGCGCCGCGAGCTTTGCCAGCTGGGGCCTGAGCTTGGCGAGCATGGCCTCGAATCCGGCCAGACGCTCGCGCTCCTGCTCGACGACCTTGGCCGGCGCGCGGTCGACGAACGAGGCGTTCGCAAGCTTGCCGCGTGCCTTGCCGATCTCGCCCTCGATGCGCGCGATCTCCTTCTCCAGGCGTGCGATTTCGGCCGGCATGTCGATTTCGACGTGCGCCATGACGCGATACGGGCCCGCCACCGCGACGGGCGCATCGACCACGGGCAGGATGTCCACGAATTGGAGCGCGGAGGGCCGAACGAGCGTGATGAAGGCGCTCTCCGTGGAAGCGCTGGCGGGTCCGGTGATATAAAACGGCACCCTCTGCTGGGGCGAAAGCTTCATTTCGCTGCGCAGGTTGCGGCCGGCGTTGACTACGCTTTTCGCCAAGGCGATTTCCTGCTCCGCGGATTGGTCGAGCTTCTCCGGCTGGCTTCGCGGATAGGGCGCAAGCATGATGGTGTCGCCGCCCTTGCCCGCGAGCGGGGCGACGTGATGCCAGAGCTCCTCGGTGATGAATGGGATGACCGGATGGGCAAGGCGCAATGCCGCCTCCAGCACCCGCACCAGCGTCCTGCGCGTCCCGCGCTGCTCGGATTCGTTCCCTTCGGCAAGCTGTCGCTTCGCGACCTCCACGTACCAGTCGCAATACTCGTCCCACACGAAGCGGTAGATCGCGTTGGCGACGTTGTCGAGCCGATAGTCGGCGAAGGCCTGTTCGACCTCGGCCTCGGTGCGCTGCAACGTGCTGACGATCCAGCGGTCCCAGGCCGACAGCGTGACCGGCGCGTCCTCGCCTTGTCCGCAGTCCCTGCCCTCCGTATTCATCAGCACGAAGCGCGTTGCGTTCCACAGCTTGTTGCAGAAATTGCGGTAGCCCTCGCAGCGCTTGAAGTCGAAATTGACGTTGCGCCCGAGCGTCGCATAGGCCGCCATGGTGAAGCGCAGCGCGTCGGCGCCGTAGGCGGGGATGCCGTCCGGAAATTCCCTTTTCGTGCGCTCGCGGATCTTGGGCGCGTCCTCGGGCTTGCGCAGCCCCGTGGTGCGCTTCGCGAGCAGCGGCTCAAGCGCGATGCCCTCGATCAGGTCCACCGGGTCGATCGTGTTGCCTTCGGACTTCGACATCTTCTTGCCTTCGTGATCGCGCACGATGCCGTGGATGTAGACGTCGCGAAACGGCACCCGGCCGGTGAACCAGGTGGTCATCATCACCATGCGCGCGACCCAGAAGAAGATGATCTCGTAGCCGGTGACCAGCACGCTGGATGGCAGATACAGCTCGTAGGCGAGCTTGTCGGCGCCCTGCGGATCGGGCCAGCCCAGCGTCGAGTGGCACACCAGCGCCGAGGAGAACCAGGTGTCGAGCACGTCGGGGTCGCGCCTGAGCGCGCCGTCGATCGAATGCTTCTCCCGCACCTCCTGCGCGCTGCGACCGACGTAGACCTGGCCCTGTTCGTCGTACCAGGCCGGGATCTGGTGGCCCCACCACAATTGGCGCGAGATGCACCAGTCCTGGATGTTCGACATCCACTGGTTGTAGGTGTTGACCCAGTTTTCCGGAAAGAACTTGACCTCGCCGCGCTCGACCGCTTCGCTGGCGACCTGCGATATCGACTTGCCGGGGAACAGGCTGCCCTCGGGCCCCGGCCTGGACAGCGCGACGAACCACTGATCGGTCAGCATCGGCTCGACCACCGCGCCGGTGCGCCCGCAGCGCGGCACCACCATGCGGTGCGGCTTGACCGACTCGAGCAGGCCCTGGGCCTTGAGGTCGTGCACGATGCGGTCGCGCGCCTCGTAGCGATCCATGCCGCGATATTTCTCCGGGCCGTGCTCGTTGATGCGCGCGTCGAGCGTGAAGATGCTGATCTGCGGCAGGCGGTGGCGCACGCCTACCTGGTAATCGTTGAAGTCGTGCGCGGGCGTGACCTTGACGCAGCCGGTGCCGAACTCGCGATCGACGTACTCGTCGGCGATCACCGGGATGCGGCGCCCGGCGAGCGGCAGTTCGACCTCCCTGCCGATGTAGGCGCGGTAACGCTCATCCTCCGGGTGTACCATCACCGCCACGTCGCCGAGCATGGTTTCGGGGCGGGTGGTGGCGACCGTCAGGCTGAAGCCCTCCCCTGGATAGCGGATGTGCCAGAGGTGGCCGTCCTCCTCCTCGCTCTCTACCTCGAGGTCGGACACTGCTGTCAGCAGCACGGGGTCCCAGTTCACCAGGCGCTTGCCGCGGTAGATCAGGCCCTGCTCGTAAAGGCGCACGAACGTCTCGATCACCACGCGCGAGAGCTTCTCGTCCATGGTGAAGTATTCGCGGTCCCAGTCGCAGGAATCGCCCATGCGGCGCATCTGCTCGGTGATCGTCGAGCCGGACTGCTGCTTCCACTGCCAGACCTTCTCGATGAACTTCTCGCGCCCGAGCTGCTCGCGCGCGTTGCCGGCCTGCTCCAGCTGCCGCTCGACCACGATCTGGGTGGCGATGCCGGCGTGGTCGGTGCCGGGCAGCCAGAGCGTGTTTGCCCCGCGCATGCGGTGATAGCGCGTCAGCGCGTCCATGATCGTCTGGTTGAACGCGTGCCCCATGTGCAGCACGCCGGTGACGTTGGGTGGCGGCAGCTGGATGCAGAACGAGGGCCGCCGCGGATCGGTGCCTGCGGCGAACCAGCCCGCCTGCTCCCAGCGCTGGTACCAGCGCTGCTCGATGGTGCGCGGATCGAAGCTCTTGTCGAGCGACATCGCGATAACTTGCGGAAAAACCGCGGATTATACCGGCCGCGGCGCGCCCGGCGCCGGGCTCAGGAAGCGTCCGGCTCGCCGTCCCGCGTGGCGCGGGCGATGGCGTGGCGCACCGCCTGGCGAAAGCTGGCCGCCATTTCGGCGCGCAATTCCTGCAGCTGCCGTTCGAGGATCCGGTCCAGCTCCGGCCACAGGCGCTCGAGCACCGCGGCCTCTATGGCGTCGAGCAGCTCCTGGGTGGCGGGGGTGACCGGCGCAGGCCGGGCAGCGGCCTCTGGGTCGATGATCTCGGTCAGGACCGGGACATCCTCCTCGGCCTTCAGCACCTGCTCCTGATGGCGCCGCAGCAGCGCGTCGACACGCTGCACGAGGGGATTGAGGTCGTGGTCCTCACTCACCGCGCGCCGTCTCCGTGGCGAGATCGTGGTCGCTGATGCGGTAGCCGCGCGCCTTGTAGAAGCGATAGCGGCTGCGGCCTTCCGCGCGCTCCTGCTCGTGCTGCGACACCACTTCAAGCAGCCGGTCGAAGCGCTCGAAATGCGGCGGGCACTCCGGCGCCAGATTGAGAATCAGCTCGGCCGGGCCGGGCGACGCTGCTTCCGCGGCAATCAGCACCGGCGTCTCGGCGGCGAGCTCTTCGTGCGCCATGCAGTGCGGCACGAACGCCATGGCCGGCCAGGTCCACAGCATGCGATCGATACGCTGCGCCATGTCGGCTTGGGGCGCGTAGATGAGCAAACGCTTCTTCTGCGCCAGCGCCTTCGCGGCCAAGCGGCAGGCGACCTGCAGCCGGTCCGCGGCGTTGAAGTAGAAGTCGATCGTGGTCATCCGCTGGCGGATTCCCGCAAGAGGTCCTAGCGTACGCGCGCTTGGCGCAGCGCGAAACGCACCAGCAGCGGCACGGGCCGGCCGGTGGAGCCCTTTTCGCGGCCGCCTTTCCAGGCCGTGCCCGCGATGTCGAGGTGCGCCCAGCGCAGGCTGCGCGTGAAGCGCGCGAGAAAGCACGCCGCGGTGACGCTGCCCGCGGGGCGCCCGCCGATGTTCGCCATGTCGGCGAAGTTCGAGCGCAGTTGCTCCTGGTAATCCTCCCACAGCGGCATCTGCCAGACCCGGTCCCACGCGTCCTCGCCGGCCGCGCGAATCTCCTCGGCGAGCTTCTGCTCGTTGGCGAACAGGCCGGTCGCCACATGGCCGAGCGCGATCACGCAGGCGCCGGTCAGCGTGGCGATGTCGATCACGGTGTGCGGGCCGAGGCGCGCGGCATAGGCGAGCGCGTCGCACAGGATGAGCCGCCCCTCGGCGTCGGTGTTGAGGATCTCGACCGTCTGGCCCGAAAGCGTGGTCACGACGTCGCCCGGCTTGATCGCGGCGCCGCCGGGCATGTTCTCGCAGGTCGGAATCAGCCCGATCGCGTTCACCGGCGCCTTCATTCCGGCCAGCGCGCGCAGCGTTCCGAGCACGCTGCCCGCACCCGACATGTCGTACTTCATCTCGTCCATCTCGGCGGCCGGCTTGAGCGAGATTCCGCCGGTGTCGAAGGTGATGCCCTTGCCTACCAGCACCAGGGGCTTTCTCGATTTCGCCGCGCCCTGGTAGCGCAGCACGATCAGCTTCGGCGGCTGCTGCGAGCCCTGCGTGACCGCGAGCAGCGCGCCCATGCCGAGCTTTTCCATGTCGCGCCGCCCGAGCACCTCGACGCCGAGCTTGAACTGGCGCGCGAGTTTTCTCGCTTCCTCGGCGAGGTAGGTCGGGGTGCAGATGTTGGAGGGCAGGTTGCCGAGAGTGCGCGCCAGATCCACGCCCTCTGCGGTGGCGACCGCCTCCTTGAGCGCGCGCTGCGCCTGCAGTGTGACCGGCTCGCCCGGCAGCGCGAGCGTCAGCGACTCGAGCACCGGCGCCGGGGCCTTCTTCTGAGTCTTCAACCGGTCGAAGCGGTAGAAGGCTTCGTGCACGCCGAGCACCGCTTGGCGCACGTTCCAGGCCAGCGGCTGATCGTCCACTTTGGCGTCGGCGATGAACCAGACCGCGTCCTTGGCGCCCAGCTCCTTGAGCGCGTTGGCGGCCGCGCGCACCGCGTCGCGGAACGCCGCTGCGCCGAACTCCTTCTGCTCGCCGAGGCCGACGAGGAGGACCCGCTCGGCCGCCAGGCCCGGGACGCGATGCAGCAGCAGCGTCGCGCCGGTCTTGCCGCTCAGGTCGCCCTTGGACAGCACCTCGCGCAGAGCGCCGCGCGAAGCGCGATCGGCGATCTGCGCCGCGTGCGTGAGCGTACGTCCGGAGTGCACGCCGAGGACCAGGCAGCCGGTCCTGGCGCGCTCGGGAGACACTGTTTTTATGCTAAATTCCACCATGTCCTCCGCGATCGCTGGGCGGCGCAAATCATCGCATGTTTTGCGCGGTGGCGCGAACCTGCGCGAGGGTGCTTCGAGCAACGATGATCTTCCGCCGCGCGCTGCTGCGTGAATTAGCCGGCTTCGCGGTCGCGATTTTCCTGACGCTGTTCGCGATCGCGCTCACCACTCAGCTGGTGCAGTTGCTCGGCCAGGCGGCGGGCGGCGAGATTCCATCCGACGCGGTGCTTGCCTACCTCGGCTTCTCCGCGCTCAACGTCCTGCCGGTGCTGCTTTCGCTCACGCTGTTCGTGACGGTGCTGCTCACGCTGACGCGCAGCTATCGGGACTCGGAAATGGTGATCTGGTTCGGATCCGGGCTGTCGCTCACGGCCTGGTTCAGGCCGGTGATGGCCTTCGCCGCCCCGATCGTTGCGCTGGTCGCGCTGCTGTCGCTGGTGATCTCGCCCTGGGCGGCGACCATCGGCGAGCAGTACCGCAGCCGGCTCGACGCGCGCAGCGACGTCTCGCGTGTCGAGCCTGGCGTGTTCGGCGAGTCGAGCGACAAGGATCGGGTGTACTTCGTCGAATCGATCGCGGGCGACAAGACCGCGGTGCAGAACGTGTTCGTGAATTCCACGCAGCAGGGGCGCACGGGCGTCATGATGAGCCACAAGGGCTTTACCGAGACGGCGCCGAACGGTAACCGCTTCCTGGTGTTGGTGAACGGCAGCCGCTACGAGGGAAATCCCGGCGAAGCGGATTTCCGCGTCATGAAGTTCGGGCGCTACGCCACGCGCATCGAATCGCAGGCGGGTCCGACGCCCGAGGCGACCAGCCGCGCGCTGTCCACGCTGGCGCTGATCCGCAACCCGAGCCAAGGCAACCTGGGCGAGCTGGTGTGGCGCATCGGCGTGCCGCTGTCGGCGCTGATCCTGGCGCTGCTCGCGATTCCCTTGAGCTTCGTCAATCCGCGCGGAGGGCGCTCGATCAACCTGCCGTTCGCACTCCTCACCTATATCGTGTACTCGAACCTGCTGTCGGTCAGCCAGGCGCGCGTCGGGCAGGGCAAGCTCGATTTCTCGATCGGCTGGTGGCTGGTGCACGCGCTCATGATCGGGCTGCTCTCGCTGCTGTTCGCGCGGCGCGTTTCACTGTTCCGGCTGCGCCTCGGGCGCTGAGGCGGAACCGGCATGGCAAGCCGCACGCTCGAGCGTTACCTGGCGCGCCAGATCTACGGCGCGGTCGCTTTCGTGCTGCTCGGCTTCCTCGGCCTGTTCGCGTTCTTCGATCTGATCCACGAGCTCGGCGACCTCGACAAGGGCAGCTATCACCTGCGCCAGGTGTTCGAGTTCGTGATCCTGTCCGTTCCCGGCCACGCCTACGAGCTGTTTCCCGTGGTGGTGCTGATCGGCACGCTGTACGTGCTCGCGCACCTGGCGAGCAACTCGGAATTCACCGTGATGCGCGGCGCGGGGATGTCTCCTGCAGGCGCGGCGGCCGCGCTCGCCAGGATCGGCATCGTGTTCGTGGTGCTCACCTTCGCGATCGGGGAGTGGATCGCCCCCGGCGCGGAGGAGGCGGCGCAGCAGCTCAAGCTGCGCGCCATGAGCACGCTGATCGGCCAGGAAATGCGCTCGGGGCTGTGGTTCAAAGACGGGCACTCCTTCATCAACGTTCGGGAGCCGCGCGAGGCGGACAGGCTCGACGACCTGCGCATCTACGAATTCGATGCGAACGACCGCCTGCTTGTGGCGCGAGCGGCCGCCCGTGCCGAGTACCGCGGTCATGGTGTGTGGCGCCTGAGCGACGTTGCGCAGACGCGGTTCACATCGTCCGGACCGACCGTCGAGCATTACGCGCAGACAGAGTGGCGCTCGGCGGTGAACCCCGAGTTGCTGAGCGTGCTGCTGGTGGCCCCGGATCGCATGTCGACCTACGGTTTGTACCGCTACATCCGGCACCTGGCGGGCAACCACCAGAAGACCGAGCGCTACGAGATCGCGCTATGGAAGAAGCTGTTCTATCCGCTCGCGGTGCTGGTGATGATGGCGCTCGCCCTACCCTTTGCGTACATGCAGGCGCGCTTCGGCATGGTGGGCGTCAAGGTGTTTCTCGGCATCATGCTCGGCGTTTTCTTTCACATGCTCAACAGCCTGTTTTCGCACATCGGGCTGCTGCGCAACTGGCCGCCGTTCGCCGCTGCGGCCGTACCGACCGCCGCGTTCCTGCTCGCGGCGTTCGTGATGATGTGGCTGGTCGAGCGCCGCTAGGCTTGCAGCGCCGCGAACCTACCCGCCGCGCGGTACCAGCACCAGCTGCGTTCCGGCAAGGCGATCGTGCAGGAACTGGCGGTCGCGGTCGACGAGCGCCCAGCCCAGCCCGATGCCGGTGAGGGCCAAGCTGGCGAACGCAAGCCACGGGTTGCGGTGCACGAAGGCGCCGACGACAGCGGCGCCGAACGCGCCGAGGAAAATGGCAGCGTAGACGAGCCGCAGCAGTACCAGGCGGACCGGCACCCGCGCCAGTCCCGGAGCGACGAGCCGGATGCGCCACGCCTTCATCGCGAGCGTTTGCCCGCCACGCAGCCAGCAGTAGACGAAGTACGCGCCGAACACGGCGGCGAGGTAGGCCTGCTCCGCGTGCCGCACCCAGCCCGTCGCCACCTGGCCGCCGTTGGCGAGCAGGAACGCCGCGCCGGCGATGAAGGCGACCGCAAACAGGAGCATGCTTTCGTACAGCATGCTCGCCAGGCGCCGCAGCACGCTCGGCGTCTGCGGCGGCGCGTCGGGAGCCACCGCGCTCACTTGCCGTCGGGAGCGGGTTTAGGCGGGACCTTGGGGCTGCTTGCGCGCTTGGCTGCGGGCGCAGCGGGGGGGGCCCCTAAGCGCGCGCGCTCCTGCGGCGGTAACGCCTGGTATTCGGCCCACTTGCGTTCGAGCTCGCGACGCTTCTGCGGCGAGAGCTTGCGGTAGCGCTCACGCGCCTCGCGCCGCTGCTCGGGCGTGAGCTTGGCCCATTTTTTCATGCGCGTCTGCACGCGCTTCTGCCCGATCGGCGTCATCTTCGGATAGCGTTTGGCGATTCCCAGCCACGTCTTTTTGCCCTTGGAATCGAGGCTGTCCCATTCGCCGGCGAGCGGGGCGAGAATCTGCTGCTGCGGCGGCGTGAGCTCGCTCCACGCGGGGTTCTTCGCGGTGGGCGCGGCGAGCGCGCTCGCCGCGAGCAGGGCGCAGGCCAGCGCCGCCGCAAGGCGCGGCACCCGCTGCAGAAGTCCGACGAAAGAGGCTGGCCGAGGCGCGCCTTTGCTCAGCTTGAGGCCTGCTTCTTCAGCCATGCTTCGAAGCCCTTGTCGAGGTAAGCGTCGATCGGCAGATCGTCCGTGAGGAGCTTGGCGTCGATTTCCGTCACCTCTACCGCGTGGTGATTCTGTTGCCAAGAGTAGATTCCGAGCAGTCCGCCCACCAGAAACACCGCAGGAACAAGCACGCGCAGCGAAACGCCGGCCAAGCCGCCGAGACGTCCGAGGATGTTATCGGCCCAGGCGAGCGCCGGAACGCTCTTGATCCGCTGCACGGAGAGCGCGCGACCGCGCGCCGCCCGCAGGCGTGCGAGCGCGCGCGCATCCAAGTCGGTGCCCCGATTCAGCACCTGACGGACCTTGTTGCCGAATTGCAGATCGTTCATCGTCGTCTCAGGCGCCGCGGAAACCCTGGCGTGGCGCCGCGGGCATTACAGCGTGATGCCGCGCGCTTTGAGCGCCGCAGCCAATGTATGCGTCGCCCGCGAGCAGTGCGTCTTGACACTGCCCTCCGAGCAACCCATCACCTTAGCGGTCTCGGCGACGTCCAACTCCTCCCAGTAACGCATGAGAAATGCCTGGCGTTGACGGGCCGGCAGTCGCACGATCTCTTCCTCAATAAGTTCAAGAAGTTGCGATCGCTCATGGAGCTCGGCTGGCCCATCCTGGGCCTTCGACCCAGAGGCCGGGCGCAAAGTTTCCAGGGGATCCTGATCCTCGTCTTCCGCGCCGGCCGGTGTGAGCGCAGAGAGCAGCGTCATCCACAGCGAGCGTACTTTCTGGCGGCGGAAGAAGTCCCGGATCGCGTTCTGCAGGATACGCTGAAACAAGAGCGGCAGCTCGGCAGCCGGCCGATCGCCATATCTCTCCGCCAGCCGCAGCATTGCGTCCTGGACGATGTCGAGCGCCGCCTCCTCCTCACGGACGGCGAAAACGGCCTGCTTGAAGGCGCGCCGCTCGACGCCCGCTAGGAACGCCGATAGCTCGCTGGGTGATGCCAGGTGGGCTCTCCCTTAAGGTCGAGAAGCAGGGCACCCGCGAAGCGCAGGCGCCGTGCCAAAGCCTGATCGGCGCCGCGCGTTGCGCGCGCCGAGATATGGTTGGCCGCGCATGTTACCAAAACCGGCTCGGCGTGCCACGTCCATTCCCTTGACCGCATCGCAACAAGTCTTTATCGTTCAACGTTTTCCGCTGCATTTGTCGTAGCCAGGGTCATGGATCGAATCAAGGGAATGGAGCTCACCGGCGCCGAGATCGTTGTGCGTTGCCTGCAGGAAGAGGGCGTCGAATACGTTTTCGGCTACCCGGGCGGCGCAGTGTTGTTCATCTACGACGCGCTGTTCAAGCAGGATAAGGTCAAGCACGTCCTGGTGCGTCACGAGCAGGGCGCGGCGCACGCGGCCGACGGCTACTCGCGGGCGTCGAACAAGGTGGGGGTGTGCCTGGTGACTTCCGGGCCGGGAGTCACCAACGCGGTGACCGGCATCGCCACCGCCTACATGGACTCGATCCCGATGGTGGTCATCACCGGACAGGTGCCGACGCATGCCATCGGGCTGGATGCCTTCCAGGAGGTCGATACGGTCGGCATCACCCGGCCGTGCGTCAAGCACAACATCCTGGTGAAGAACGTCAAGGACCTGGCAGTCTCGATCAAGAAAGCGTTCTATCTCGCCAAGACCGGCCGCCCCGGGCCGGTGCTGGTCGACATCCCGAAGGACGTCACTGCGGCGAGCTGCGAGTTCCAGTATCCGGAAACCGTGGCCATGCGCTCGTACAACCCCGCGCGCAAGGGCCACGCGGGGCAGATCAAGAAGGCAGTGCAGCTGCTGCTCGAGGCGAAGCGGCCGATGATCTACACCGGCGGTGGCGTGATCCTGTCCGACGCGGCACCGCTGCTCGCCGAATTCGTGCGTCTGCTCGGCTTTCCGTGCACCAGCACGCTGATGGGTCTGGGCGGGTACCCGGCGACCGATCCCCTGTTCCTCGGCATGCTCGGCATGCACGGCACCTACGAGGCGAACATGGCGATGCAGCACTGCGACGTGCTGCTTGCGGTCGGCGCCAGGTTCGACGACCGGGTCATCGGCAACCCGGCGCACTTCGCGCAGAATCCGCGCAAGATCATCCACATCGACATCGACCCGTCGTCCATCTCCAAGCGTGTCAAGGTCGACGTGCCGATCGTCGGCCAGGTGCCCGACGTACTGGAGGAGCTCGTCAAGCTCGTCACGGCCGCAGCGCAGCGCCCCGATCCCGCGGCGCTCAAGGCGTGGTGGGCGCAGATCGAGCTCTGGAAGTCGAAGGATTGCCTGCGCTACGACCGCGGCTCGAAGATCATCAAGCCGCAGTTCGTGATCGAGAAGCTGTACGAGGTGACCGGCGGCGGCGCCTTCGTCACCTCCGACGTCGGCCAGCATCAGATGTGGGCGGCGCAGTTCTACAAGTTCGACTTGCCCAAGCGCTGGATCAACTCGGGCGGCCTCGGCACGATGGGCTTCGGCCTGCCGGCGGCCATGGGCGTACAGCTCGCCAACCCCGGTGCGACGGTCGCCTGCGTGACCGGCGAGTCGAGCATCCAGATGTGCCTGCAGGAGTTGTCGACCTGCAAGCAGTACCGGCTGCCGATCAAGATCGTCAATTTGAACAACCGCTACATGGGCATGGTGCGCCAGTGGCAGGAGTTCTTCCACGGCAACCGCTACTCCGAGTCCTACATGGATGCGCTGCCCGACTTCGTCAAGCTCGCAGAGGGCTACGGCCACCGCGGCGTGCTGGTCGACAAGCCGGCGGACGTGGAGCCTGCGCTGCGCGACGCGTTCAAGCGCAAGGACGAGCTGGTGTTCCTCGATTTCCTCACCGACCAGACCGAGAACGTCTACCCGATGGTGCCGGGCGGCAAAGGTATCTCGGAAATGATCCTCGCCGAAGAACTGTGAGCGGCGCAGGCCGCGCCTTATGATGAGCCAGCGCCACATCATCTCCATCCTGGTCGAGAACGAGGCCGGCGCGCTGTCGCGCATCGCGGGCCTGTTCTCGGCGCGCGCCTACAACATCGAGTCGCTCACCGTGGCGCCCACCGAGGATGCCTCGATGTCGCGCATGACGATCGTCACTACGGGCTCGGAAGACGTGGTCGAGCAGATCACCAAGCAGCTCAACAAGCTGGTCGAGGTGGTGAAGGTGGTCGACCTGTCGGAGGCCGAGCACATCGAGCGCGAGTTGATGCTGATCAAGGTGCGCGCCGGCGCCAAGGAGCGCGAGGACATGAAGCGTATGGCCGACATCTTTCGCGGCCGCGTCATCGACGTCTCGGACAATACCTACACGATCGAGCTTACCGGCGACGGCAGGAAGCTCGACGCATTCATCCAGGCGCTCGACCAGGGGACGATCCTGGAGACGGTGCGCACCGGCGCCTCGGGCATCGGCCGCGGCAACCGCATTCTGCGGGTCTAGAATCACGCGCCACCGCCCGCGGCGGCGCGCATCCACAGCTAGGGGGACTCATGAAGGTGTATTACGACAAGGACGCCGACCTGTCGCTCGTCAAGGGCAAGAAGGTCACCATTCTGGGCTACGGCTCTCAGGGTCACGCGCACGCGCTGAATCTCAACGAGTCGGGCGTGAAGGTGACCGTGGGCCTGCGCAAGGGCGGGGCGTCCTGGGACAAGGCGAAGAAGGCCGGCCTCAAGGTCGCCGAGATCGGCGAGGCGGTAAAGGGTGCCGACATCGTGATGATGCTGATGCCCGACGAGCACATCGCGGCGGTGTACGCGAGCGATGTCGAGCCCAACATCAAGAAGGGCGGCGCGCTCGCCTTTGCGCACGGCTTCAACATTCACTACGGCCAGGTGCAGCCGCGCGCCGACCTCGACGTGTGGATGGTGGCGCCCAAGGCGCCCGGGCACACCGTGCGCTCGACCTACGTCGGCGGCGGCGGCGTGCCGATGCTGATCGCGGTGCATCGCAATGCCTCGAAGAAAGCGCGCGACATGGCGCTGTCGTACGCCGCCGCGATCGGCGGGGGCAAGGCCGGGGTGATCGAGACCAGCTTCAAGGAGGAGACCGAGACCGATCTCTTCGGCGAGCAGGCGGTGCTGTGCGGCGGCTGCGTCGAGCTGGTGAAAGCCGGCTTCGAGACCCTGGTCGAGGCCGGCTATGCCCCTGAGATGGCGTACTTCGAGTGCCTGCACGAGCTCAAGCTCATCGTCGACCTGATGTACGAGGGCGGCATCGGCACCATGAACTACTCAATCTCCAACAACGCCGAGTACGGCGAATACGTGACCGGGCCCAAGATCATCGACGCGCGGGTCAAGGACGCGATGCGCGCGGCGCTCGGGCGCATCCAGACGGGGGAATACGCCAAGGACTTCGTGCTCGAGAACCGCGCCGGCGCGCCGACGCTGCTCTCGCGCCGCCGCATGACCGCCGAGCACCCGATCGAGCAGGTCGGCGGCCGGCTGCGCGAGATGATGCCCTGGATCAAGAAGAACCGCCTGGTCGACACGTCGAAGAATTGAGGCCGCTGCCGGCCCGCGCCCCGAGCCGAGGCCGGCGTACCGGATCCACTCGGAGGGAGGCGCCATGGTGCAACGCTTGCTCACGCTCGCCCTGCTCGCGGCGGTGCTCGCTGCGTGCGGCGACAAGGTGCCGGAGTCCGAGGCCGCGAAGAAGCTCGGCGAGGTGCCCAAGCAGACCGAACAGAAGGCCCGGCAGGACGTGACCAGGGCGCTGCAGCAGGGCGCCGAGCGCACGCGCGCGGCCGCGGACAAGGCCGACTGAGACATGCGGCCGGGCTACCCGCATCCACTGATCGCGCGCGAAGGCTGGCCGTTCCTCGCCGCGGCGCTCGCCGTCGCGGCGCTGGCCGCGTGGCTCGCCGGCTGGTGGTCGGCGCCGTTGTGGCTGGCGGCACTGTTCGTGCTGCAATTCTTCCGCGACCCGCCGCGCGAGGTGCCGGACGACCCGCGCGCGGTGCTCTCGGCCGCCGACGGCCGGGTGGTGGCCGTGGAGAAGGCGCGCGATCCCTGGCTCGAGCGCGACGCGCTCAAGGTGAGCGTGTTCATGAACGTGTTCAACGTGCATTCGAACCGCTCGCCGGTCCACGGCGTGGTAAAGCAGCGCTGGTACCACGCGGGGCGGTTCCTCAACGCCGCGCTCGACAAGGCCTCGCTGGAGAACGAGCGCAACGCCCTGTGGTTGCGCACGCCGGACGGACAGGACGTCACCTGTGTGCAGATCGCGGGACTGATCGCGCGCCGCATCCTGTGCTATGTTGAGGCCGGCGCCGAATTGAAGTCCGGGCAGCGCTTCGGCTTCATCCGTTTCGGTTCGCGCGTCGACCACTACCTGCCGCTCGACGCCGAGGTGAAAGCGGCAATCGGCGACAAGGTGTACGCGGCGGAGAGCGTGCTCGCAAGGCTTGCCGGAAATGGCTGATTTTCCCCCCGATCCCCGCCACAGGCTGGCGCGCCCGTCGATCGGTGCGTTGCGGCGCCGCGGCATCTATCTGCTGCCCAACCTGTTCACCACGGGGGCGCTGTTCGCCGGGTTCTACGCCATCGTCCAGGCGATGAACCAGAACTTCGAAGTGGCGGCGGTGGCCATCTATCTCGCGATGGTGCTCGACGGCATTGACGGCCGCGTCGCGCGGCTGACGCGCACGCAAAGCGAGTTCGGTGCCGAGTACGACAGCCTGTCGGACATGGTGTCGTTCGGCGTCGCGCCCGCGCTGGTGGCCTACGAGTGGGCGCTCAAGGGCTTGGGCAAGCTCGGCTGGGTCGCCGCTTTCGTGTACTGCGCCGGCGCAGCGCTGCGCCTGGCACGCTTCAATACCAACATCGACGTGGTGGACAAGCGCTATTTCCAGGGGCTGCCGAGCCCCGCGGCGGCGGCGGTGGTGGCCGGGCTGGTCTGGGTGATGAACGACTTCGGCGTCGATCGCGCCGAATGGCTGCGCTGGGCTGCTTGGGTCGTGACCATGTTCTCGGGCGTGACCATGGTGTCGAACATCCCCTATTACAGCTTCAAGGACATCAACCTGAAAAAGAGCGTTCCTTTCTGGACGGTGGTCGCGATCGCCGCCGCCCTGACCGTGATCGCGATCAAGCCCGCGGTCACGCTGGTTCTGCTGGTGGTCGTATACGCGCTTTCCGGCTACGTACAGTGGGCCTTCAGCCGGCGCCGCGCGCGGCCGTTCGGCTGAGGAGGTTCGTGGGTCGAGGCTCGCGCCCCGGCCCGGCCGCGGATTCTTGATCTGGCATAAGTCGTGCGCGCGGCGGGCGCGCTAAGTTGCTTCCTGTCGCCCCGCACCGCACATCCGATGACATCCACTCCCCCGCATTCCTTGCCGCAGGGCTTTGCGCTGCTCGGCCTCGGCTTCCGGCCGTTCTATTTGCTCGCCGCGCTGTTCGCCGCGCTGGCCATTCCCGCCTGGGTGGCCTCGCTCCTGGGCCACGGCTGGCCTGTGCGTTACCTGGAAGGGCTCAACTGGCACCAGCACGAGATGGTGTTCGGCTTCGCGCTTGCCGTGGTCGCCGGCTTCCTGCTCACCGCCGGCCGCGTCTGGACGGGGCTGCCCACGCCGCGCGGCCTGCCGCTTGCGCTGCTCGCCGCGCTCTGGCTGGCGGCGCGCGTGCTGGTCATCACCGGGCCGGCGCTGCCCGCGGCGCTGGTCGACTGCGCCTTCGCGTTCGTCCTCGCGGCGGTGATGGCGCGCGTCATCGTCGGCGCGCGCAATGCGCGCAACTACTTCGTCGTGGCGCTGCTGGTCGCGCTCGGGCTCGCGAACGTGTGCTTTCACCTCGCAGTGGGGGGCGCGCTTGACATCGCGCCCGGCGTCCCGGTCCAGGCCGCGCTCTATCTCATCGTCACCCTGATGATCGTGATGGCAGGCAGGGTGGTGCCTTCGTTTACAGCGAGCGCGCTGCCGGCGGCCGGCGTGAAGCTGCGCCCAGGGCTCGACCGCGCGGCGCTCGCCGTGACGCTCGCCGCCTTCGCGGGCGCGCTGCTCGAATGGAGCGGCTGGCCCGAGGCCCTGCTCGCATTCGTCGCAGCGGCGCTGCACGCCGCTCGCCAGGCGGGATGGGCGCCGTTCGCGACGCGCCGGCGGCCGATCCTGTGGATCCTGCACCTTTCGCACGCCTGGATCCCGGTGGGCTTCGTGCTGCTCGGCCTGTCGGCGCTCGGCCTGGTGATCCAGGCGGCGGCGCTGCACGCATTCGCCGTCGGTGCGCTGAGCGGGACCATCATGGGCATGATTACCCGCACTGCGCTCGGCCACACCGGGCGGCCGCTCATTGCCGGTCGCGCCGAGATCGCGGCCTACGTCCTGGTGCACTGCGCCGCCGCGGCGCGCGTGGCGGCAGCGCTTGTGCTGACGGCGTACATGCCCCTGGTCGAGCTCTCCGGCGCGCTGTGGTCGGCGGCGTTCCTGGTCTATGCGGTGACCTACGCTCCGCGGCTCGCCCGGCCGCGCCTGGACGGCAAGCCAGGCTAGCCAGTCGGTGCCGGGTTGCGGGGCCGCGCGAACGGCGCTATATTGCACCTCATGGCTCCGACCCCCCGTCCCGAGCTTTCTGTTTCCGGCCTCGCGTTTCTGCTGGCCGGCCTGCTGCTGCGCCGCGCGCGCTAGCAGACACCCACCCCCCAATTCGGCAGCACCCCAACCGCCCTCGCGGCGGGAAGGACTTCGTGCATTCAATGCGTTTTGACCCTAGGAGCGGGCGATGACAAAGGACCGGTTGATCATATTCGACACCACCATGCGCGACGGCGAGCAGAGTCCCGGCGCCTCCATGACCAAGGACCAGAAGCTGCGCATCGCGCGCGCGCTGGAGCGCATGCGAGTCGACGTGATCGAGGCCGGCTTTCCCGCCGCGTCCAACGGCGACTTCGAGGCGGTGCGCGCGATCGCCGGCGTGGTCAAGGACTCGACCGTCGCCGGCCTGTGCCGCGCCAACGACCGCGACATCCAGCGCGGAATCGACGCGCTGAAGGGGGCCAAGTCCTGGCGCGTGCACACCTTCATCGCGACCAGCCCGATCCACATGGAGAAGAAGCTGCGCATGAGCCCCGAGCAGGTGCTCGAGCAGGCGAAGCTCGCGGTGCGCTACGCCAGGAACGCCTGCCCCGACGTCGAGTTCTCGCCCGAGGACGGCAGCCGCTCCGAGCCGGACTTCCTGTGCCGCGTGCTCGAGGCGGTGATCGCGGAGGGCGCCACCACCATCAACATTCCGGACACGGTGGGCTACGCGGTGCCGCAGCAGTTCGGCGAGTTCATCAGGAAGCTGCGCGAGCGGGTGCCGAACTCCGACAAGGCGGTGTGGTCGGTGCATTGCCACAACGACCTCGGCATGGCGGTCGCGAACTCGCTCGCCGCCGTGGTGATCGGCGGGGCGCGCCAGATCGAGTGCACCATCAACGGCCTGGGCGAGCGCGCCGGCAACACCTCGCTCGAGGAAGTGGTGATGGCGGTGCGAACGCGCAGCGATTTCTTTCATCTCGAGACCGGCATCGACACCACCCAGATCGTGCCCACCTCACGCCTGGTGTCGCAGATCACCGGCTTCGTGGTGCAGCCGAACAAGGCCGTGGTCGGTGCGAATGCCTTCGCGCACGCCTCGGGCATCCACCAGGACGGGGTGCTGAAGGCGCGCCAGACCTACGAGATCATGACCGCCGAGGACGTGGGCTGGAGCACCAACAAGATCGTGCTCGGCAAGCTCTCCGGGCGCAACGCCTTCAAGCAGCGCTTGAAGGAGCTCGGCATCGAGCTCGAGAGCGAGGACGCGTACAACAAGGCCTTCCAGCGCTTCAAGGACCTCGCCGACAAGAAAGCCGAGATCTTCGATGAAGACCTGCAGGCGCTGGTGTCGCAGGAGGCGGGGCTGTCCTCCGACGAGCGCTGGAAGCTGGTGCACATGAATCAGGCAAGCGGCATGGGGGAGCGCCCGCACGCGCATGTGGTGCTGGCCGAGAACGGCGCCGAGCGCGGCGCCGACGCGCAGGGAGACGGCCCGGTCGACGCCACCTTCAAGGCGATCGAGAGCGTAGCGAAGAGCGGCGCCGAGCTGCTGCTGTTCTCGGTCAACGCCGTGACGCAAGGCACCGAATCGCAGGGCGAGGTGACCGTGCGCCTGGCGAAGGGCGGGCGGGTGGTGAACGGCGTCGGCGCCGACACCGACATCGTGGTCGCCTCGGCGAAGGCCTACATCTCCGCGCTCAACCGGTTGCAGAGCAAGATGGAGCGCCTCAACCCGCAGCACCAGCTCTAGGAGGCCCGCCGCATGGGCCAGAGATTCTCCGTCATCGGTGATCGTCACCGCAGTTTCATCGAGCAGCAGCGGATGTTTTTCGTCGCGACCGCGGCGGCCGACGGCCGGGTCAACGTGTCGCCCAAGGGGATGGATGCGCTGCGCGTGCTGGGCCCGGGCCGGGTCGCCTGGCTCAACCTCACGGGAAGCGGCAACGAGACCGCTGGACATCTCCTGGAGCACGACCGCATGACGGTCATGTTCTGCGCGTTCGAAGGAGCGCCGATGATCCTGCGCCTGTACGGCCGTGCCGCCGTGCTGCATCGGCGCGACGCCGGGTGGGCGGACCTCGCGGGCATGTTCCCGGCGCTCGCCGGCGCGCGGCAGATCATCGACATGCGCGTCGACCTGGTGCAGACCTCCTGCGGCCTGGGCGTGCCGCTGTTCGAATACCGGGAGCAGCGCGACGGGCTCGAGGCGTGGGCGCGGAGCAAGGGCGCCGACGGGATCCGCCGCTACTGGGAAGAGAAGAATCGCCTGAGCCTGGACGGCAAGGCGACCCGGGTGCTCGAATCCTGAATTTCAGCGGCCCGCGGGGCGCGTGAGCCGCGCGTAGCCGACCGCCGCGGCGACGAAGATCACGCTGAGCGCGATTTCGCCGACGGCGGCGAGCTGCGAGGCGCCACGCTCGCTCCAGGCGCGTACCACGCCCTCGGTGAAGTAGGCGAGCAGCAGCATGCTGGACCACTGGTAGGTGTAGCGCCTGCCGCGCAGCACGCCCTGGAGCGGCAGGACGAGCGGCAGCGCCTTGAGCGCCATCAGCGAGCCGCCTGGCCTGAGCGGCGCGAGCCACAGCTCCCAGGCCAGGCACAGCACGATCAGTGCCACGAGCGAAGTCGCGGCCGCGAGGCGCGTGGCGCTCATCGCGCGAGCCTGAGCGCGATTTCGGCCAGGCGCTTGCCCTGCGCGGTGCACAGCGCGCGCTCGGCCTCGGTCACGGGCTCGTCGTCGGCGGTCCCCGCAAAGTGGCTCGCGCCGTAAGGCGTGCCTCCGGTGCGTGTCGCGTTCAGCTCGGCGAGGGTATAGGGCAGCCCGACGATCAGCATGCCGTGATGCAGCAGCGGCAGCATCATCGACACCAGCGTCGTTTCCTGGCCGCCGTGCAGGCTGGCGGTCGAGGTGAATACGCAGGCCGGCTTGCCCGCGAGCGCACCCTTGAGCCACAGCGGCGCGGTGCCGTCGAGGAAGTGCTTGAGCGGCGCGGCCATGTTGCCGAAGCGCGTCGGGCTGCCCAGCGCGAGACCGGCGCAGGCCTCGAGGTCGCGCAGCTCGCAATAGGGCGCGCCCTCGGGCGGGATCGCCGGCGCGGCGACCTCGGTGACGGGCGCCACCTTGGGCACCGTGCGCAGGCGCGCCGCGGCGCCCGGCACCCGTTCGACGCCGTCGGCGACGAGCTCCGCCATGCGCCGCACGGCGCCGCCGACGCTGTAGTACAGCACGAGGATGTCGCTCATGGGGGTTATGATACCGGCCGCCATGTCGGAACCCCACCGCAAGTCGCAGGGCGCCCTCGCGGCGCTGCGCGCCGGCACGGAGTACGCGGCGGCGGTCGTGCGCCGCTTCTACGAGGACCGCAGCCTGCAGACCGCGGCGAGCCTCGCTTTCACCACCCTGCTGGCGCTGGTGCCCCTGGTCACGGTGATGCTGTCGATCTCGACCGCGTTTCCGGTGTTCCGGCACGCGATGGACGAGCTGCAGCGGTTCGTGATCGACAACCTGCTGCCGGAGACGCGCAGCGCGCGCGTGGTCACCCAGCAGATCGCGGTGTTCAGCGAGAAGGCCGGGCGCCTCACGGCGGTCGGGCTCGCCCTTCTTGCGCTGACCGCCATCCTGCTGGTGCTCACCATCGACAAGGCGATGAACCGCATCTTCCGCGTCGAGCGGTCGCGGCCGCTCGCCCAGCGCCTGATCATGTACTGGGCCGTGCTCTCGCTCGGTCCGGTGCTGATCGGTGCGAGTCTGTCAGCCACCACGTTCCTGGTCGCCCAGTCGTTCGGCATGTTCCCCCAGCTCGGCTGGCTCGCGGATCATGTGCTGCGGACGCTGGCGACGGTGTTCACCTGCGCGGCGCTCACCATGCTCTACCTGGTGGTGCCGTACCGCAGGATCGAGGCCCGGCACGCACTCGCCGGCGGCCTGCTGGCCGGCCTCGCCTTCGAGCTCGCGAAGCGCGGGTTCGTGTTCTACATCCAGCAGTTCCCGACCTACGCGCTGATCTACGGCGCCTTCGCCGCGGTGCCGCTTTTCCTGGTGTGGATCTATACCTCCTGGGTGATCGTCCTCGCCGGCGCAACGATCGCCGCGACCCTGCCGGCTTATCGGGCGGCCAGGGCCGAACGCCACCGCGCGGCGGGGCAGGACCTGATCGACGCGCTTGCGGTGCTCGGCGTGCTGGCACGGGCCCAGGAAGGCGGCGAGCTGGCGACGCTCCCGCGGATCGCGAGGCGCGTGAACCTCCTGCCGTATCGCTGCGAGCGGCTATTGGAGCGCTGCGCGGCGCTGGGCTGGGCAGCGCGAACCGAGCGCGACGCCTGGGTGCTCACGCGCGATTCCGCCTCGATCCGGCTGGCCGAAATCTACCGGGCGTTCGTGCTCGATCCGCATCCGCGCGACCGCGGCGCGGCCGTGGCTCTGGCGCGGCTTGCGGAGCCGCTCGGCGAGCACTGGAAGCACGTCGAGCAGGACCTTCGCCTCAGTCTCAAGGAGCTGGCCGCGCAGGCTTCCTGATCGGCACGCTCGCGCGCCGCGACGATCGCAAGCGCTCAGATCACCTGCCGCTCGTGCCCTCTCCAGAACGGCGCGCGCAGCTCGCGCTTGAGGATCTTGCCGGTCGCGGTGCGCGGCAGCGCCTGGACGAAGTCCACCGACCTGGGCACCTTGTAATGCGCGATGCGCGCGCGCGCGTAGTCGATCAGCTCCTGCGCGCTCGTCGCCGCTCCGGGTTTGAGCACGACGATCGCCTTCACCGCCTCGCCCCAGGTCGGGTCGGGCACGCCGATCACCGCGACGTCGGCGATCGCGGAATGGCCGAACAGCGCGCTCTCGACTTCCGCCGGGTAGATGTTCTCGCCCCCGCTGATGATCATGTCCTTCACGCGGTCGTAGATGTACAGGTAGCCGTCCGCGTCGAGATAGCCGGCATCCCCGGTGTGCAGCCACTCGCCGCGCAACGCGTTCTGCGTCTCGCGCGGCAGGTTCCAGTAGCCCTTCATGTTCTGCACCGAGCGGCACAGGATCTCGCCCACCTGGCCGACGGCAACGTCGCGACCGGCGGCGTCGACCACGCGCAGC
Organism: uncultured Pseudomonadota bacterium; assembly: GCA_963817785.1. Lineage (GTDB taxonomy): Bacteria > Pseudomonadota > Gammaproteobacteria > Burkholderiales > SG8-39 > JAKALD01. The sequence continues at coordinate 1,269,413 of CAWFPL010000002.1, forward strand.
TCTACCCCGGCCATCGGCTTGCCGCAGGACTTGAGGCGCTCGCCGGCCGCCGCGGTGTGGTCTTCGGGCGGCAGATAGGTGATCGCACCGGTCGTCTCGGTGAGCCCGTAGACCTGCGCGAAGCCGCATTTGAGCACCGCCATGGCCTTGCGCAGCAGGTCGAGCGGCATCGGCGAGGCGCCGTAAATGATCAGCTTGAGGCTGGAGAGGTCCGCTTCCTGCACGCCCGGCGTCTGCAGCAGGAAGAGAATCACCGCGGGCACGAAGAAGGCGCGCGTGATGCGGTGCGCCGCGATCAGCTTGAGGATCTCGGCCGGAACGATCTCGCGCTCGATGATGTTGCGCGCGCCCGCGTAGAAGCCCGCCAGCGCCCAGCCGCTGCCGCCGATGTGAAACAGGGGCATGCACACCAGGCTCACGTCGCGCTCGCCCCAGTCGCCCCACGCGAGCGCCCCGGGAAGCAGGCTCAGCAGGTTGTCGTGCGTAAGCTGCACGCCCTTCGGATGCGCGGTCGTGCCGCTGGTGTAGAGCTGCAGCACGACGTCGGTGCCGGCGGCCGGCAAGGCCGGGTCGGCCTCGCCGCCGCGGTCGCGCCAGGTTTCGTAGGGCTGCCAGCCGCCGTGCGCCGCGCCCAGCGCGACGATGCTCTTCACGCTCTTCAGCTCGGCGCGGATCTTGTCGATGGCCTCGAAATAGTCGGGGCCGACGAACAGCACCTCGGTCATCGCGTCGTTGATCACGTAGGCGATCTCGGGCGGGGCGAGGCGCCAGTTGACCGAGACCAGCACCGCGTTCGCCTTGGCGGCGCCGAACATCAGCTCGAAGAACGCATCGGAGTTCTTGTCCAGGTACGCGATGCGCGCCTGGGGCTTGACGCCGGCGGCGACGAGCGCGTTCGCCACGCGGTTGGCGCGCCGGTCGAGCTCGGCGTAGCTGGTCGCGCGGTCCTGGTACACCGTTGCGATCGCGTCGGGCCGGCGCGCGGCATGCGCGCGCGTGATGTCTCCTACCCTGCGCATCTCAGTCATCGTGCTCACGGCAGCCTCCTCCCCGGCGTGTGATCCTGCTCGATTGGCGCTGCGGCGTCCGTCGCCGCGCAGCCCCCCTCCAGGCGCAATTCTATGCACATTCCGCTGCACGCCGTGACCGGTGTGCGGCTGGCGCATGCCGTAGCGCCGCGGCCGCACGCGCCTCTGCTAGCATCCAGGCCGGCGCGCGAGGACGCGCACATAGGAGGCCGTCATATGCTGGTGACCACGACGCCCGACGTGCAGGGCTATCGCATCAAGGAGTACAAGGGACTCGTGCGCGGCGTGATCGTGCGCGCACCGACGATCACGCAGGGAATTCTCGGCGGGCTGAAGAGCATCGTCGGAGGCCGCATCGGCGCCTTCGCGCAGATGTGCGAGCGAGCGAGGCAGCAGGCTTACGACGAGCTGGTCGAGCATGCCCGGACGATGGGCGCGAACGCGGTGGTCGCGGTGCGCTATGACGCCTCGGACCTCGGCTCCGACAAGAGCGCCGCGACCGAGGTGCTGTGCTACGGCACGGCGGTCGTGCTCGACCCCGCGCCGCGTGACCGAGATGCGCGTCAAGCCGCGTCCTTCAGGGCGGGGAAGGAAAGCGCGGAGGCGGTAGGCGTGCTTTGAGCCGGTTAGTCTGGCGTGTGCTGCTGTTCGATGTACTGGCGCACGATGCTGATGGGAGCGCCGCCGCACGAAACGGCGAAGTAGGACGGCGACCACAGCACGCCTTTCCAGTACCGCTTGCGGATGTCGGGACGCTGCTTGCGCAGCAGACGGCTGGAGACGCCCTTGAGACTGTTCACGAGCGAAGAGATAGAGACCTTGGGTGGGTACTCCACCAGCAGGTGCACATGGTCGTCCTCGCCGTCCATCTCGAGCAGTGTGGACTCGAAGTCCGCGCAGACGCTGGCGAAGATGCCGCGCAGGGCATCGATGGCCGGGCCATCGAATACCCGGCGGCGATACTTTGCCACGAAGACCAAGTGGACGTGCATCTTGAAAACACAGTGTCTTCCGTGCCGAATGTCGTTGTCCTCGCTCATAGGCCAAGAGTATCATGAGGCCATGCAGCGTCTCCAAGCCTTCAAGTACGAACTGATGCCGACCGGTGAGCAGCAGCGCGACATGCGCCGCTTCGCGGGGTCGTGCCGGTTCGTGTACAACAAGGCGCTGGCGATGCAGAAGGAACGCTACGAGCGCGGCGAGAACAAGCTCGGCTACGCTGGGCTGTGCAAGGAGATTACGCAGTGGCGCTCTGGTTCAGAGACGCCCTGGCTGGCCGATGCGCCGATCCATCCGTTGCAGCAGGCGTTGAAGGACCTGGAGCGGGCCTATGGCAACTTCTTCGCCAAGCGCGCGGCCTTCCCGAAGTTCAAGAAGCGCGGCCAGCGCGAGAGCTTCCGTTACCCCGATCCGAAGCAGATCAAGCTGGATCAGGGGAACAGCCGCATCTTCCTGCCCAAGCTCGGATGGCTGCGCTATCGCAACAGCCGGGACGTGCTGGGTGAGGTGCGCAACGTCACGGTCAGCTTGGTCGGCGGCAAGTGGTTCGTGAGTATCCAGACCGAGCGCGAGGCCGCGCCTCCGGTGCCGCAGGCCAGCAGCGCCGTCGGCATCGACGTGGGCGTAGCCCGCTTCGCCACGTTCAGCGACGGCACGTTCCTCGCGCCGCTGGACAGCTTCAAGAAACACGAGGCCCGATTGCGCCGCTACCAGCGGGCCATGAGCCGCAAGGTCAAGTTCAGCAACAACTGGAAGAAGGCGAAAGCCCGCCTCCAGGGCATTCACGCCCGCATCGGCAACGCCCGCCGCGACTACCTGCACAAGGCCACGACCACGATCAGCCAAAACCACGCGATGGTGGCAATCGAGGACTTGCAGGTACGGAACATGTCCCGGTCGGCGGCGGGCACGGTCGATGAGCCAGGCAGAAACGTTCGGGCCAAGTCCGGCCTGAACAAGTCGATCCTCGATCAGGGCTGGTTCGAGTTCCGCCGCCAGTTGGAATACAAGCTGGCGTGGAGCGGTGGATGGCTGATCGCCGTGCCGCCGCAGCACACAAGCCGCACGTGTCCGGATTGTGGCTGCGTGAGCGCGGACAACCGGCCCACGCAGGCGCAATTCCGCTGCGTCGAATGCGGCTTCGAGGACAACGCCGATGTCGTCGGCGCGATCAACATTCTGGCGCGGGGACACCGCGTTGCAGCCTGTGGAGAGGTAGCGCAGTTGGGCTCCTCCGTGAAACAGGAACCCACCGAAGCGATCTGAGATGTGCATCATCGTTTCAGACACCGTAGGAATCTCCGGCCTTTAGGCCGGGGAGGATGTCAATGATCTGCGGCTGGACTACACCCTGTGCTTCCTGACGCGCGGCGACGCCGTGCTCATGCTGCATCGCCTGCGGCCGCCCAACCGCGGTCTGTGGAACGGCGTGGGCGGGCGCATCGAAGCCGGCGAGTCCCCGCTCGCCGCCTGCCTGCGCGAGGTGCGGGAGGAGACCGGCTACCGGCTGCACGCGGCGCGCTTCGCGGGGCTGCTCACCTGGACGGGATTCGAGACCGCCGACGGCGGCGTGTACCTGTTCACCGCACAAGCGCCGCAGGGGGAGCCCGCCGCCTGCCCGGAAGGCGCGCTGCGCTGGCAGCCGCGGTCGTGGCTGCTCTCCAGCGCGGAGGTGGTGTCCAACATACGGCATTACGGGCCCGAGGTGCTGGCCGGGGCGGCCCCGCGGCGCCATCACTTCGAATACCGCGACGGCGAAATCCTGCGCTACCGGGCAGGGGAGTTGCCGCGCGGGCTGCAAGTCGAGTAACGTGCGCCCCTACATGGTTGCGGCGCCCGCCGCGGGGGAGAGGATCAGCATGATCACCGAGCTCGTACTTTTCGATCTTCCGGATGGCATCACCCGCGAGCAGGTCGTCGCGGACATGCGGGCGAGCTCCGCGCATTGGCGCGCCAATCCCGACCTGATCCGCAAGAATTACCTCTACGACGCCGCGAACGGCCAGGCGGGCGGTGTGTACCTGTGGAAGAGCAAGGACGCGGCGCTGCGCGGCCATGACGAGGCCTGGCGCGCGCGCATCATGCGGACCTACGGCAGCAAGCCGACCGTCCGTTACTTCGACACGCCGCTCGTGGTCGACAACGCGCTGCGGGACGTCATCGAGGAAATCGCGGCCTGAGCCGGGCCGCGGGCCGCGCGCGCAGCGTCAGGGGATCGGTACCGCGGCGAGCAGCATGGCGCCGATATCGACCCGTCGAGCCGCTTCGTGCACCGACCGCAGCCGGTGGGTCGCGACCCCGGGCAGCACCGCCTGCACGTCCTCCGGGATCACCTTGTCGCGGCCCTCGAGCAAGGCCCAGGCACGCGCCGAGTGCACCAGGGCGAGCGCTGCGCGAGGCGACAGCCCGGCGGCGAACTCCGGCGAGCGGCGCGTGTGCTCGACGATGGCCTGCACGTAATCGAGGAGGGCCGGCGCGACGTGCACCGCCTGGACGCTCTCCTGCAGCTCGACCAGCTCGGCCGGCGTCATGCACGGCTCGAGCGTGGCGAGCAGATCGCGCCGGCTAACTCCCGAAAGCAGCGCGCGCTCGGCGTCGCGGTCCGGGTAGCCGAGCTCGATGCGCATCAGGAAGCGGTCGAGCTGCGACTCCGGCAGCGGAAAGGTACCGACCTGCTCGGTAGGGTTTTGCGTCGCGATGACGAAGAACGGCTCCGGCAGCGGGCGCGTCGCGCCCTCGGCGGTCACCTGGTGCTCCTCCATCGCCTCGAGCAGCGCGCTTTGCGTCTTCGGCGTGGCGCGGTTCACCTCGTCGGCGAGGATCACCTGGGCGAAGATCGGCCCGGGATGAAACTCGAAAGCCCCGCTCTCGCGGTCGTAAATCGACACGCCGACGATGTCGGCGGGCAGCATGTCGCTGGTGAACTGGATGCGCTGGAAATTCAGCCCCAGTGACTTGGCGAGCACCAGCGCGAGCGTGGTCTTGCCGACCCCGGGCAGGTCCTCGATCAGCAGGTGCCCGCGCGCGAGCACGCAGGCGAGCGCGAGCCGCACCTGGCTCTGCTTGCCGAGGATGATCTGGCCGGCGGCCTCGATGATGCGCGCGACCGGCGGTCGCGCCGCCGATTGCGAAACCAGGAACCGCGGGGTTTTGATCAACATGCCGCGATTGTACTCGGCGGGGATGTCGATTCGCCAGCGCCGGCGCGCGATTGCGCTATGATTCGTAAACATTTTCACGAATTTCGATGGCCGCAGCTTTCATCACCCATCCCGACTGCGCCAAGCACGACATGGGGCCGCACCACCCCGAGTGCCCGCAGCGGCTGAGCGCGATTGAGGACCAGCTGATCGCCTCCGGCGTGGGCCAGTACCTGGCGCGCTACGATGCGCCGCTCGCGCGCGATGAGGAGCTGGCGCGCGTGCATCCCCTCGACTACGTGCGCGCCATCCACGACGTGGCACCGCACGCCGGCACGGTGCACCTCGACCCCGACACGGCGATGAACCCGTACAGCCTGCAGGCAGCGCTGCGCGCGGCGGGCGCTGCGGTGCTCGGCGTGGATCTGGTGATGCGCGGCGAGGCCGAGAGCGCGTTCTGCAGCGTGCGCCCGCCGGGACACCACGCCTGCCGCGCCCGGCCGATGGGCTTTTGCATCTTCAATAACGTCGCGATCGCGGCGCGCCACGCGCTCGCCGTGCACGGCATCGAGCGCGTGGCGATCGTCGACTTCGACGTGCACCACGGCAACGGCACCGAGGACATCTTCGCCGGCGACGAGCATGTGCTGATGGTCTCGACCTTCCAGCATCCGTTCTATCCCTACAGCGGCACCGAGAACCCCGCGCCCAACATGCACAACGTGCCGCTTGCAGCGGGCGCGGGCTCGCAGGCGTTCCGCGATGCGGTGCTCGGCGCCTGGCTGCCGGCGCTCGAGCGCTTCCGCCCGCAGCTGGTGCTGTTCTCGGCGGGCTTCGACGCGCACGACGAGGACGACATGGCGATGCTGCGTCTGCGCGACGCCGACTACGGCTGGGTGACCGAGCAGGTCAAGGCGATCGCCGACCGCCATGCTCAGCGGCGCATCGTTTCGGTGCTGGAGGGTGGCTATGCGCTCTCGGCACTCGGGCGCAGCGTGGTGCAGCACGTCAAGGTGTTGGCGGGGTTGAACGGGTAGGGGCTGAGAGAATTTCCAGCCCTAGGGGTTTTGGCTTTTAAATCGATCTCCGGCTTTTGCGCATTTCGCCGCGCGCGGCGAAATGCGCAAAAGCCGGAGACCCGACAGAGTCAAAACCGAGCCGGTTGGGTGCGCCTGTTGCGCCGCTACGCCAGCGCCGGCTCGACGCTCGCCACCACCCCCCGCGCCAGGCGCGCGAACGCAGCCTCGTCGGACCCCTCCACGCGCGTCACCGCCGCCTCCCCGAGGCGCGCGTAGTTGCGCGCCGCCGAGCTGCGGTAGGCCGGGTCGTAATGCTCTTCCAGCAGCCGGGCGACCAGCTCGGCCCAGGCGCCGCGCGCGACGAGCCCTTGCCACTCGCCGACGCGCTCGCGCCCGTGCAGCGGTGCGAGGCAATCGAGCTGCGCTTGGAGCGCGGCCGGCTCAGCGAAGAAGTGGCGGTACTCGTCCATCAGTAGCGTGACGCGCGTGGCGAGGTCGGCCTCGATCACCAGGCACTCGGCGGCGCGCATTGCCTGGATGAGCGCCTCGGGCACCTGCAGCTGGCCGATCTTGCGGCTCTCGCCTTCGACGTACACGGTGCGCGCGGGATCGAGCGCGGCGAGCTCGTGCCGCAGCATGGTCTCGAACATCTTCTGCGAGGGCTGCGGGCGGTCGGGCAGCGTCCCGAGCACCGAGCCGCGGTGCGCGGCGAGGTCTTCCAGATCGAGCACCTGCGCGCCGGCCCGGGCGAGCGCCTTGAGCAGCCGGCTCTTGCCGCTGCCGGTGACGCCGTGCACCACGCGAAAGCCGAATTTCGCGGGCAGCGCGCCGAGCTGGTCCACGACCCAGCGCCGGTAAGCCTTGTAGCCGCCTTCGAGCGTCTTCGCGTCCCAGCCGATCTCGCGCAGCACGTGGGCCATGGCCGCCGAGCGCTTGCCGCCGCGCCAGCAGTACACGAGGGGCCTCCAGCCGCGCGGCTGCGCCATGAAACGCTCTTCGAGGTGGCGCGCGATGTTCTTCGCCACCAGTGCCGCGCCCAGCTTCTTGGCCTCGAACGGGGATGCCTGCTTGTAGACGGTCCCCACCCGGGCGCGCTGCGCGTCGTCGAGCACCGGGCAGGAGACGGCCCCCGGCAGGTGGTCCTCGGCGAACTCCGACGGCGAACGCGTGTCGATGATGGCGTCAAACGCCATCAGGATCCCGGCGCCGATCGCAACCGCGTGCTTGTCAGTCGCCTTCACAGGTAAAATCCCAGTCGAAGCAACATTTTACGCTGAAAGGGTTTTATGTCCGCCGTCGTTCCAGCACTGCAATCGATTCGCCTCACCGAGTTCAGCCACGGCGGCGGCTGCGGCTGCAAGATCGCGCCCGCGGTGCTCTCCGAGATCCTCGCCGGGTCGCCGATCCGCGGCCTGCCGCCCGAGCTGCTGGTGGGCACCGAGACCTCGGACGACGCGGCGGTGTACCGCCTGAACGACACCCAGGCTCTGGTGGCGACCACCGACTTCTTCACCCCGATCGTCGACGATCCGTTCGACTTTGGGCGCATCGCGGCGACCAACGCGCTGTCCGATATCTATGCGATGGGCGGGCGGCCGATCCTCGCGCTCGCCATCGTCGGCATGCCGCTCGACAAGTTGCCGCTGGCCGCGATCCGTCGGATCCTGGAAGGCGGCGAGTCGGTGTGCGCCGCGGCGGGCATCCCGATCGCCGGCGGGCACTCGATCGACACGCTCGAGCCGATCTACGGCCTGGTCGGCCTCGGCCTGGTGCATCCGGACCGCGTCAAGCGCAACAACTCCGCGCAGGCGGGCGACGTGCTGGTGCTCGGCAAGCCGCTCGGCGTAGGCATCCTCTCGGCGGTGCTGAAGAAGGGGCAGCTTTCCCACTCCGGCTACGCGCAGATGATCGCCGCCACCACGGCGCTCAACACGCCGGGCGAGGCAATCGCCGCGCTGCCGGGCGTGCACGCGCTCACCGACGTGACCGGGTTCGGCCTGATCGGGCACCTGCTCGAGGTCGCGCGCGGCTCGCGGCTCGCCGCCGAGGTCGCGTTCGACGCGTTGCCGCTCATTGCCGAGGCGCGCGCCTGGGCCGAGCGCGGCGTGGCGACCGGCGCCTCGGAGCGCAACTGGAAAAGCTACGGCGCGGACGTGGTGTTGCCCGCGGGCATGCCGGAGTGGAAGAAAAAACTGCTCACCGACCCGCAGACCAGCGGCGGGCTGCTGGTGGCTTGCGCGCCTGAGGCGGAAGCCCGGGTGCTGGCGGAGTTCGCGCGCCGCGGCTTCGGCGAGGCGCGCAGCTTCGGGCGGCTGGCCGCGGGGCCCGCGCGCGTCACGGTCGTCTAGGATTTGCCGGCGTTCGGAGTGCGATTGGCCTTGCGCCGGCCGGGCGAGTTGCGGCGCTCGACCACGACCTTCTTGCCACCCTTGTCGATCATCAGCGGCCCACTCTGGCTTCTGCGCCCGCGCGGAAAGAGCCGGCGCTCCACGGGCAGCTCCTCCACCTCGTAGAGGGGAGGCAGCTCGTCGGCTTTGTTCTTTCGCTTCATCGCAGCAGGGGGCGCAGAACGGGCCAGACATTATCCAGCAAAACCGGCTGCACGGCGGCGCTCGGATGCAGGCCGTCGGGTTGGAACAGCGCCTCGTCCTGGGCGATGCCCTGCAGCAGGAACGGCACCAGCGCCACCCGGTAGCGGCGCGCGAGCTCGCCGAACGCCGACTCGAAGGCGCGCGTGTAATCGGGCCCGTAGTTCGGCGGCAGCTTCATGCCGACGAGCAGCACCCTGGCGCGCGCCTTCTTCGCCAGCTCGATCATGCGGCCGAGGTTCGCCTTCATCTGCGCGATCGGCAGGCCGCGCAGGCCGTCGTTCGCCCCCAACTCGAGGATCACCACCGCCGGATGCGTGCGCGCGAGGGCTTGCGGCAGGCGCTCGAGTCCGCCGCGGGTAATCTCCCCCGAGATGCTGGCGTTGACGACGCTATAATCGAAGCGTTCTGTCTTGAGCCGCCCTTCGAGCAGCGCCACCCAGCCGCGGTCCTGCGCGATGCCGTAGCCGGCAGAAAGGCTGTCGCCGTACACCAGGATCGCCGGTGCAGCCGCCGCCGCCGCGGGCAGCAGCAGCGCCAGCGCCAGCCAGAACGCCCTCACCATGGATGCCACGTCCCGCATGTCCCAGACAAACGCGCCGGCCCCGGTGGCGGATGACGCCGCGGCGCGGCCGCTGCTGGCGGCGAAGGGCATGGGCAAGACGGTGCGGAGCGGCGACACGGACCTCGTCATTCTGCAGGGGATCGAGCTCGCCGTCATGCCCGGCGAGGCGCTCGCGATCGTGGGCGCCTCGGGCTCGGGCAAGTCGACGCTGCTCGCGCTGCTCGCCGGGCTGGACACGCCCAGCGCGGGCACGGTCGAGCTGGAAGGCGCCGACCTGTTCGCGCTCGACGAGGACGCGCGCGCCGAGCTGCGCGGGCGTGCGGTCGGCTTCGTGTTCCAGTCGTTCCAGCTGCTGCCCGCGCTGACCGCGCTCGAGAACGTGATGCTGCCGCTCGAGCTCGCCGGCCGCGGCGACGCCGAGCGCGCCGCGCGCGAGGTGCTTGCGCGCGTCGGCTTGGCCGGGCGCCTGCAGCACCGACCCCGGCACCTGTCGGGCGGCGAGCAGCAGCGCGTCGCGCTCGCTCGCGCGTTCGTGGTGCGCCCCAAGCTGTTACTCGCCGACGAGCCGACCGGCAGCCTCGACCCCGAGTCCGGCGCCGACGTGATCGAGCTCATCTTCGAGCTGAACCGCGAGTACGGCACCACGCTGGTCCTGGTGACGCACGACGAGAGCCTCGCCGCGCGCTGCGATCGCGTGCTGCGGCTCGCCGCCGGGCGCATCGCGGTTCTGACCATGCTCGCGCTCGCGTTGCGCATGCTCGCGCGCGACTGGCGCGCGGGCGAGCTGCGCGTGCTCGGCGCGGCGCTGGTGGTCGCGGTGGCAAGCGTGACCAGCGTATCGTTCTTCGCCGATCGCGTGAGCCAGGCGCTGCTGCGCGATGCGCACCAGCTGCTCGGCGCCGATATCGTGCTGTCCTCGGACCATCCCTGGAAGCCGGCGATCGCCGAGGAGATCACGCGGCGCGGCCTGGCGCGCGCCGAGGCGCTCAACTTCATCAGCATGGCCCAATCCGGCCCGGGTGACGCGCCCCTCAGCCAGCTCGCCGGCGTCAAGGCGGTGAGCGCGGGCTACCCGCTGCGCGGCCAGCTGCGCATCGCGCCCGCGCCGGGCGCGCCGGATGCTCCGGCCGCGCACGGGCCCGCTCCGGGCAGCGTGTGGCTCGACGAGCGGCTGGTGAGCGCGCTGCACGCGCCGGTGGGCAGCCGCGTGCGCCTGGGCGCGCGCGGGCTCACGGTGGCGGCGGTGCTCACGCTCGAGCCCGAGCGCGGCATGGGCTTCTTCAACCTCGCGCCGAGCCTGATGATGAACCTCGAGGACGTGCCCTCCACCGAGCTGGTGCAGACCGGGAGCCGCGTCACCTACACGCTGTACGCCGCGGGAGCGGCCGCGGCGGTGGGCGCGTTCGAGCGCTGGGCGCGGGCGCGCCTCGAGCGCGGCCAGCACCTCGAGGATCTGCAGAACGGCCGCCCCGAGGTGCGCGCCTCGATCGAGCGCGCGCAGCGCTTTCTCGGCCTGACCGCGCTGCTCGCGGCGATCCTCGCCGGGGTGGCGATCGCGCTCGGCACGCGCCGCTTCGTCGAGCGCCACCTCGACGCCTGCGCCGTGATGCGCTGCCTGGGCGCGACGCAGGCGCGGCTGCTGCTGCTGTACGGCCTCGAGTTCCTCGCCCTAGGTCTCGCGGCCTGCGCCGCCGGCTGCCTGGGGGGCTACGCCGCGCAGGAGGCGCTCGCCGGCACGCTCGGCGGGCTGATCGGGACCGAGCTCCCGGCGCCGACCGCCTTGCCCGCGCTGCAGGGGTTTCTCGTCGGGCTGGTGCTGCTGCTCGGCTTCGCGCTGCCGCCGCTGGTGCAGCTCAAGAACGTTCCCGCGCTGCGCGTGATCCGGCGCGAGAGCGGCAACACGCGCGGGGCGGCCTACGCGGCGTACGCCACCGGGATCGCCGCGCTCGCGGGGCTGCTGGTCTGGCAGGCGGGCGACCTGCGGCTCGGTGCCTATGTGGTGGGCGGGTTCGCGCTCGCGGCGCTGCTGTTCGCGGTGCTCGCCTGGCTCGCACTGCGCGCGCTGGCGAGCGCCCGCGTGGCGCGTCTCTTCGGCCGCAGCAGCGCGGCGCTGCGCTACGGCCTGGCGAACCTGCGGCGGCACGCGCGCGGCAACGCGATGCAGGTCGCGAGCCTCGCGCTCGGGCTCACCGCAGTGCTGCTGCTCAGCTTCACCCGCAACGACCTGGTCGACGCCTGGCGGCGCGCCGCGCCGCCGGACGCGCCGAACCGCTTCGTGCTCGGCATCCAGCCCGACCAGGTGCGCGGCGTGAAATCGTTCTTCGCCGCGCACGGCATCGCGCAGCCCGAGATTCTCCCGATGGTGCGCGGCCGGCTGGTCGCGGAGAACGGCAAGCCGGTCTCGGCGAGGGCATTCACGGACGAGCGCGCCCGGCACCTGGTCGAGCGCGAGTTCAACCTCTCGTACGCGAGCTCGCCGCCGAGCTACAACCGCATCGTCGCGGGGCGCTGGGCCGGCGCGGGGGGCCAGCCCGACGGCCTGTCGGTCGAGCAGGGCATCGCCGAGCGGCTCGGCTGGAAGCTGGGCGACGAGCTGACCTTCTCCGTCGGCGGGCAGACGTTCAGCGCGCGCGTCACCTCGGTGAGGAAGCTGCGCTGGGACTCGATGAAGGTCAACTTCTTCGTCATCGCGCCGCCCGCGCTCCTGGCGGGCTTTCCGGCGAGCTTCATCACCGCGTTCCGCGTCGCGCCCGAACAGGAAGCCGCGATGAACGAGCTCACGCGGCGCTTTCCGAATCTCACCGTGGTCGACGTCGGCGCGGCGGTGCGCCAGCTCCAGGGCGTGATCGACCAGCTGATCAGCGCGGTGCAGTTCGTGTTCCTGTTCGCTCTGGGCGCCGGCGTGCTGGTGCTGTACTCGGCGCTGGTGGCGACGGAGGACGAGCGCCGACGCGAGGCGGCGGTGATGCGCGTCTGCGGCGCTTCGCGCGCCCAGGTCGCGGGCAGCCAGCGCGTGGAGTTCCTGGCGATGGGGCTGGTGGCGGGCGTGCTCGCGACGGTGGGTGCGGCGGCGATCGGGCAGCTGCTCGCGCAGCGCGTGTTCGACCTCGAGCTGCCCTTGAACGCCTGGGAGCTGATCGTCGGGCCGCTCGCCGGCATCGCGCTGCTTTCGCTCAACGCGTGGCTGTCGGCGCGCAAGGTGCTGAAGGCCGCGCCAGCGCTCACGCTGAGAGAGGCGGGGTAGGGCGGGCGGCCCGGTGTTCGAGGGACCGGCGGTTACAATGATGTACTCGCGATAGGGTGGACGTCGGAGGCGCTCATGGATCGCTCACGGACATTGCAATTGCTGGCCGAGCACAAGCCAATTCTGGCGTCGCGCTTCGGTGTCACCCGCTTGGCTCTGTTCGGCTCCACAGCGCGTGATGCCGCCCGCGACGACAGTGACGTGGACATTCTGGTCGCCTTCGACGGACCGGCGACGTCGCAACGCTATTTCGGCGTGCAGTTTTACTTGGAGGACCTGCTGGGCCGTCCGGTCGATCTGGTCACCGAGAAGGCGCTCAGGCGGGAGCTGCGCCCATACGTCGAGCGGGAAGCGGTGCATGTCTGAGCGCGGTGCCGAGCGACCCGCACGAGCATGGCGGTTCTACGTCGATGACATGATCGGTTTTGCGACGAAGGTCTTGTCGTACACGCGTGGAATGGATCAGGCCGCTTTCGAAGCGGCCGACCTGGTCTACGACGCGACGCTGCGAAACCTCGAGCTGATCGGGGAAGCGGCGACCCATATTCCCGAGGACGTGCGTACGCACGCCGCCGCGGACATCCCATGGCGGCTAGTCATCGCGACGCGCAACAGACTCGTTCACGGCTACCTCGGCATCGACAACGATACGCTGTGGAGCATCGTTCAGACCGACATCCCGGCTCTGCTTGAGCAGCTGCGCAAGCTCAAGAACCCGCGTTCGTGATGTCGGACCGCAAGGCGCTGCGCGCCTCGCCCGCGCTGACCCTGCGCGAAGCCGGGTAGCGGCCGGCGACTGCGCCGGGCGGAGGTGCTGACATGGCCCTGATCACGCTCGAGGATTACTTCGGCCCGTACTGGGGCAAGGGCGAGGACACGCCGGCGATGCGCGCCGCCGCGGCGCAGCTGATCGCGGCCGTCAACCCCGCGCTCGATGCGGCGATCGCCGACGGCGTCGCGCTGTTGCTCAACCCGAAGACCGGGAGCTTCGTCTCCGGCGGGGGGAACGGCGGCTTTCGCGACCGCCGCTGCACGGTCGGGCCCCCGGGCTCGAAGCACCGCAGCGCGCACGCAATCGACATCTACGATCCCCTGCGGCTGTTCGCGCGCTGGTGCCTGCGCAACGAGGCGCGCCTGCGCGAATTCGGCATCGCGGGCATGGAGCGGCCGGAGTGGACCCCGACCTGGACGCACTTGCAGGTCCTGCCGGTGCGTTCCGGCACCTGGTGCTTCGTGCCCTCGGAGGCGCCACCGCTCGCCGGCGCGCTGCCGGAGCAGCAAGGCGCCGCGTAGCGCCGCCCGGCTACTTGCTGCCCGCGCCGGTGCCGTAATTGAACATGTAGATCACCGCCCTGCGGATCTCCGGGTCGGTCAAGTCGGCCATGCCGCCGCGCGGGGGCATGGGGCCGTGTCCCTGGATCGCGGAGCGGACGACTGCATCAAGGCCTCGCCGCGCACGCGGGATCCATGCCGCGCGGTCGCCGATCTTCGGCGCACCGTAGACGCCGGTGCCGTGGCACTGGATGCATCGCTCCTCGACGATCTCCTTGCCGGTGCGCTCGGCGGGCAGTGCTGACTTGTCGAGCGGCGTGGCCCAGTGGCCGCCGGACTGGTTGACCATGTAGGTGATCGCCCGCTCGAGCTCGAAATCGCTCACCCCGGGATTGCCGCCGTGCGGCGGCATTTGCCGGATGCCCGTGATCGCATGCTTCGTCAGCGCGGTCAGGCCCTGCGCAGCGCGCTGGCCCCACGCGGCGGCGTCGCCGATTTTCGGCGCGCCGTGCAGGCCGGTCGCGTGGCATGCCGAGCACACCGCGTCGACGACCTCTTTACCGCTGCGGTCGCCGTTCGCGCCGCTCGCTTCGTGCATCGCTATCGTCATGGCCGCGGCGACCGCCGCGGCGAATAAAGACTTCTTGTGCTTCGTGCCGAGAATTGAGCGGTTCATGGTGGAAACCTCCGCATTGGTCTCACGCAACTGCCATGCCAGAAGCCATCCCGCTTTGATTTCCCGCGAGTTACCTGCGCAGTGCGGGCGCCGTTTCCCAAATCCGGAGATGTCTTTTGCAAGGCTGCACAGCGCCACACTCGTGTGGCCCCATAGGCGCGGTGCACGGGTTGCGCATATGCGAGAACGCATTCCCAGAGTCAGGAACCAGATGCTCCCCCTGAGCACGTAACTCTCTGAAAGCGAAGCAGCAGCGAATGTGGCACGTGACTTGCAATCACATGCCGGTAACGGCGCCGGTTTTTTGCCGGCGTTGAATGTGTCGTGCCCGGCAAGCCGGGTCGAGCGTAAGCCACGCGCGCTCTTCCCCACCGGTGCTGCGTTGAGAGAGAGGATCGTGCCCAAACACATAAAACGGCTGCTGATGCTTCTTGCGCTCCTCGCCTTGGCGTTTATAGGCGGGAAATGGCTGTTCACGCCCGCGTCGTTCTGGGCATACGGTCACTATCGCGCGGCTTCGGTCGGCGAGATCGCCTCCGCCGCGCCGACCTACCGGGATCCGGCTTCCTTCGAAAAGGCCTATCCCCAGGTGTACGCGACCTGGTCGACGAACATCCACAAGGTCGTGAAGTGCCAGGACTGCCACCTGGCGCCCTTCGATCCGCAGGTCGCCGCCGGGGCGCTTCCCATGCCCCGCGATTCGCTGAAGCTCTGCCCGGTGTGTCACGCGCGCATCGTCGGGCGGCCGGCCTCGATGCCTCAGATCGACGTCGCCAGCCACTCGCAGGGCAAGCAGTGCACGAGCTGCCACAACCCGCACTCGCCGCTGTATTCGCCCGAGGGCAAGCCCGTCGCGGTGGCGAGCGCAGCAGGCGCGGCGGCCGCCGACACCGCCGCCGGACAGACGCTGTCCGCCCGCTGCGCCGGCTGCCACGGGCCGAAGGGCGTGAGCCTGGTACCGACCTTCCCGAACCTCGCCTGCCAGAAAGACGCCTACCTGGTCGCCGCGCTGACCGCCTACCAGAGCGGAACTCGCAGCAATCCGGTGATGACCGGGATCGCGAAGAGCTTGACCCGATCCGATGCGCGGAACGTGGCGGCCTACTTCGCGAGCCTGCCCTGTGCGAAATGACCGACCGGTGGTGACGACATGACTCGGCGCAATGCGATGAAAACCCAACCTGCCGTTTCCGACCGGCGAGGCTTCCTCCGGAGCTTCGCGAAGACGCTGGCCGCCACGGCCTTGCTGTTCGGCGCGTTCGCGGGCAAGAGCATCTCCGCCATCGCCAGGGCGGCGGCGGCGGCCAGAGCGCGCTTCCCCGCCACGGGTCCCATCCCGGGATACGACTGGACCAAGCACCGCTGGGCATTCGGGGTCGACACGACGCGCTGCATCGGCTGCCTGCGCTGCGCCGAGGCGTGCAAGGTCGAAAACCACGTTCCGTTCAATCCCAACGAGTTCAGGACCTGGGTCGAGCGCTACGTCTATCTCGAAGGCGAGGAAAAGCCGCACGTCGACAGTCAGGACGACCCCGGGGATATCGCCGCCGCGGGCACCCTGCTCAACTACCGCTTCGACGACCGCTACCGGAACGCGAAAGTGGAGAAGGCCTTCTTCGTGCCCAAGCTGTGTAACCACTGCGAGAACCCGCCCTGCGTTCAAGTGTGCCCCGTGGGCGCGACCTACAAGACGCCCGACGGCGTGGTGCTCATCGACGAGAACTACTGCATCGGCTGCCGCTACTGCGTGCAGGCCTGCCCTTACGGCGCGCGCTACTTCAACGAAGACACGCACACGACCGACAAGTGCACCTGGTGCTATCACCGCATCACCAAAGGCTTGCAGCCGGCGTGCGTCGAGGCGTGTCCGGTGCAGGCGAGAATCTTCGGCGACCTCGACGATGCGGCAAGCCCGATCAACGAGTTCATCCGCAGCCACCCCGTGCGGGTGCTCAAGCCGTGGACCGGCAACGGCCCGCACGTCTACTACAACGGAATCGACAGCGAGGTGTCCTGATGGACGCGTTGATGCAGGTGGCGCCCTTCGTCGCGTCGCCCTATACCGGCTACGTCTACCCGAACGAGACGATCCTCCCTTGGGGCGTGCTGATCGTCATTTACCCCTACATCACCGGGCTGGTCGCGGGGGCCTTCATCGTCTCGAGCCTCTCGCACACGTTCAGGATCGAGCGCTTCAAGCCGGTGTCCCGCCTGGCGCTGCTGGCGGCGTTCGCCTTTCTCGCCTTTGCGCCCACGCCCCTGCTATCCCACCTCGGCCACCCGGAGCGCGCGTTCGAGGCGATCTGGACGGCGCACTGGTCGTCGGCCTTTGCGGCCTTCGGCTACGTGGCGGGCTTCTACTTCATCCTGCTGAGCATGGAGGTTTGGTTCGCCTTTCGAGTCGACATCGTGGCCATGGCGCAGAGGACACGGGGTGTGCTGGGCCGCTTCTACCGGGTGCTGACGCTGGGCTCGTACGACGTCTCCGAGCGCGCGCTCGCCTACGACCGCAAATGGATGAAGGTACTGGCCGCGGTCGGGATTCCGGCCGCGATCGGCCTGCACGGCTACGTCGGCTTCGTGTTCGGCTCCCTGAAGTCGCGCGAATGGTGGTCATCGGACCTGATGCCGATCATCTTCCTGCTCTCCGCCGTGGTATCGGGCGTGGCGGCACTGGTCGTCATCTACGTCGTCTCCTCCAAGGTGAGGAAAACCGCCATCGACGAGGACTGCCTGACCGGCCTCGCCTGGGTGCTGTGGGCCTTCCTGATCGTGACCATGGTCGTCGAAGGACTCGAGTACGTGGAAATGTTCTATCGCAGCATCGAAGGCATCGACGAGATCCGGCGGCTGATCGCCGGGCCGATCTGGGCCGGGCTGACCATCCAGGCGCTGTTCTCGTTGCTTCCGTTCGCCGCGCTGAGTGTGCTGCTCGCCCGGCGCGTGCGCGGCCGCGCGCTGGTCGGCTGGATGACCTCCTGCTCGGTGCTGGTGATGATCGCGGTGCTGGCCATGCGCTGGAACGTCGTGATCGGCGGCCAGGAGCTTTCCAAGACTGGGAAGGGGTTCCTGACCTTCACCCCTCCGCTTTGGGGCCTGGAGGGCGTGGTGTGGGCGCTGACGTTGTTTGCGGGCAGCTTCGTCTTTCTGTGGGTGCTGACGCGCCTGCTGCCGCCCTGGGAGCCGGCCGGCGTCCGGACCTCCAACGAGGAGGGAAGGCAATGATGACGCGGAAATTGGTGAAGATGAGCTTAATCCCGCTCGCCGTCTTGGGTACGGCCTGTGAGCGGCAAGTCAGCTTCAAGGCTGACGTGCAACCTGTATTGGTCGAGAAGTGCGTGTCTTGTCACTCGCCCGGCGGCCGGGGCTACGCCGCGAGCGGCTTCAGCGTCGCGAGCTACCAGAGCGTCATGAAGGGCACCAAGTACGCCGAGGTCATTGTCCCGGGCAGCAGTCTTGACAGCACACTGGTCAGGCTGATCCGGCACGAGGCGGATCCGTCCATCGCCATGCCCAAAAGCCATGACCAAGGCAAGCCCTCGGAGTGGCTGACACGGCAGCAGATCCGGCTCATCTCGACATGGATCGACCAGGGCGCCAAGAATAACTGAGCGTCGCGCAGGAATGGTTATCGTTCTTGCGTACGGGCCGGCCGCTCCGACTGCCGGCATGGCGTCCGGCAAAAAGACGCACACGCTGCCCGTTTGTCGGAATTCGATCATCGATATCAAGAGATTCCGAGATATCCGAAGGCGCGGCGCGCCGCCAGTGGTAAACAGACAGGCGTGGACTGGCCTTCGACGATCCCGCGGGACACGCGCACGCGTTGGCTGCCCGGTCCGCCGAAGCCATGAATGCCCTCGTCGACTGGCTGTCCCACCGCGCGCGACCGCGTGACGTCGCGGGCCGCGGCATTGCCCTCGGCTTCGCACCTCGCGCCGGAGATGGGCCCGCCCGGCACCCCATGGCCTCGAGCCTGAGGGTCAAGGGGCTGATCGTATTCGTCCTCGTCGTGAGCTACAGCGTTCTGCTGGGCGGTTTCGTCATGGTTCAGAAGAGCATCCTGCTCAGGCAGTTCGCCGAGCTGCAGGACATCACCAATACCGCGGGGGCGCTGGGGCGGTTTGACGCCGACATCCTTTACGTCGGCAACGTATCGATCGTCTCCAGCGATCCCCGATATACGGTGACCGAAGTCTCCGCGGCGCGGGCGCACCTGCGTGCCATGTGGAATCAATACGCCGGCCTTACTGCGAGCGTGCCCGAGGTCCGGCTCGCCCTCAGGCGGCTGGACGCCGTGCTGGAGAAGCTTGCCGCTCCAGCGTCGAATTCCAACACGGCCGAATTGCGCGCGCAGCTGGTGAGCGAGCACGCCAGCCTGACCAGCCTCGCCGACCGGCTGCGCACGCGCCGGGATGCGCTGGCCGACCAATACCGCCTGCGCAGCGATTCGGTGGCCGGCATTGCCCTGCTGCTCGGGGCAGGGGGCGTGGTCACGTTCGGCATCATCATCACGCTGTTTTTCGCCCGCCTCACCAATGACCTTCTGCTGCTGAAAGACCATGCGAAGAAGATCGTCAAAGGCGATCGCCGCGATTTGATTCCCGTGTCGCGCTACGACGAACTGGGAGAGCTGATGGGCGCCGTCAATCGCATGTCGCGGGAGCTGGATGAGCGCGACAAGCAGCTGGAGATCGAGCGTCATAAATACTTCCATCGCGAAAAGATGGCCGCCATCGGCGATCTCGCGACCGGCATCGCGCACGAGATCGGCAACCCCATCTCCGCCATCGCCGGGGTGGCCCAGTCGATGCAAGAGATGCAAGCGATGGAGGCGTGCCCGAGCCCCGGCGAGCGATGCCAGCCGGCGCTGATCCTGGGGCAGACCGCGCGCCTGGCGGCCATCGCGCGGGAGATCGCCGATTTCGCCTCGCCCGTGCTCGCCGAGCACCAGCTCCTCGACTTGAACGACCTCATCCGCAGCACCTGCAGGTTCGTGCGCTACGACCGGCGCTTCCGGCGCGTCCACCTGGACATGAACCTGAACAAGGAGGTGCCCGCGGTCAGCGGCGTCGGCGACCGGCTGGTGCAAGTCATCATGAACCTGCTCATCAACGCGGTGGACGCGCTGGAAGGCTTGCAGGACCGCCTGCCGCGAGTCGGCATCGCCACCTCGGTCGCCGGCGACGAGGTCCGCATCGCAGTGGCCGACAACGGCTGCGGCATGAGCGAGCACACGCTGCGGCGCGCCTTCGAGCCGTTCTTCACCACCAAGCAGGCCGGCAGAGGGACCGGTCTCGGGCTGGCCCTGTGCTACTCGATCGTCGAGGAGCATGGCGGCCGGATCGAGCTGGAGTCGGCCCCCGACGAGGGCACCCGCGTCAGCGTCGTGCTGCCGCTGGGCCAGCGCGGCGGCCGCGAAGAGCCGAGGGAAGCATGACGCTGCAAGTGCTGATCGTCGACGACGAGGTCGCCGTCCGGCAGATCCTCGCCGCCAACCTCGAAAAGGCGGGGTATGCCGTCGACCAAGTCGGCTGCGCGCGGGACGCGCTGGCCCAGCTGGCCGCGGGCGAAGTGGATATCGCGTTCTGCGACATCTGCCTGCCCGACCTCAGCGGCATCGACGTGCTGCGCCAGGCGCGCGCCGCCGGCATCGATACGCGGTTCATCATGATCACCGCGTTCGCCTCCATCGACAGCGCCATCGAGGCCATGCGGGCCGGGGCGGCGGACTACATCATCAAGCCGTTGCGCAACGAAGAGGTCCTGCATCGGCTCAGGCAGGTCGGCGAACTGAAGGGCATGCGCGACGAGAACCGGATGCTGCGCAACCTGGTGATGGGCAAGGCAGCGAGCGACTACCCCTTCACGGCTCCCCCCATGCAGGAGGTCGAGCACCTGGTGAGCAAAGTCGCGCCCACCGACAGCACCGTGCTGATCACCGGGGAAAGCGGCGTCGGCAAGAACGTCGTGGCGCGCCGCATCCACCGGCAAAGCCGCCGCTCCGAGGCTCTGTTTCTGCCCATCAATTGCGGCGCCATCCCCGACGCGCTGGTGGAGAGCGAATTCTTCGGCCATACGAAAGGGGCATTCACCAGCGCCGACAAGGCGCGCAAGGGACTGTTCCTGCAGGCCGAGGGCGGCACCATACTGCTGGACGAGATCGGCGATCTTCCATTGCCCGTCCAGAGCAAGCTGCTCGATGTGCTCGAAGAGAGACAGGTCAGGGCCGTGGGCAGCGAGCGGCTGCAGCGCATCGACGTCAGGATCATCGCGGCCACCAATCGCAGCCTGAGCGAAATGGTCGCGGCAAAGACGTTCCGGGAGGATCTCTACTTCCGCCTCAGCACCTTTCACATCCACGTGCCGCCGCTGCGGCAAATGCGGCAGGAAATTCCCGGGCTGGTCCGCTTCATGCTGCAGCGTAACGCCGAACGGCTCGCTCCGACACGCAAGGTGTCCCTCGACCCGCTCGCCGAAGAGCTGTTGCTGTCCTACGACTGGCCGGGCAACGTCAGGGAACTGAGAAACGCCGTGGAATGCGCGTTCATACTGGCCGAAGGAGACCGCATCACCGTCGCCGACCTGCCCCACGAGATCGGCAAAGTGCAGCAGAGCGCCGACGGAGCCGGCCAGGTGAGCGGCGATCTGCGTCACATGCTGCGCAGGTACGAGGTGAGCATGCTGACCCAGGCCATCCAGCAGGCAGGCGGGGACCGGCGTATCGCCGCTCAAAGGCTGGGAGTGAGCCTGTCGACGCTGTACCGGAAACTCGAGGAGAACGAGGGGATCGGGTCGTAGCCCGAGGGTGCGGGGTCGGGCTCTGATCGGGGGACGACTGATTAGAAGGTCTCAGCTATTCGCTTTGGCCCGGTTCTATTGAGTATTTCCTAACCTCGTGACAACCGAATTGTTCCTCATGCGTTACTCGGGTGTTGGCATAACATCGGAGTTTGCGCATGAAGACGAAGAACAAAATCGATGCCGGGGCGAAGCGCCGGGTGCGGGCGGCGCGGCTGCTTCAGGCCGGTCACGCTCCCGCGCAGGTGGCTGCTATGGTGGGCGCGCCGCGCCAGACGGTATACCGCTGGAAGGGCGTGCTGGAGTCCGAGGGAATCGATGCGCTTCGGAGCGTGAGCAAGGGCGGGCGTCCCGCCCGACTCGGTGCCGAGGAACTGTCCAAGCTGCAAGTAGCTTTGCTCGAAGGCCCGACGGCGCACGGCTTTGGCACGTCGCTCTGGACGATCAAGCGGGTGCGCGTGTTTATCGAGCGGCGCTTCGGCGTTCACTACAGCGAGGTTCATGTCTGGCGGTTGCTCGGGCAGTTGGGCTTCTCCAGCCAGAAGCCCGATCGGCGTGCGCTGGAGCGCGATGATGTGGCCATCGAGCATTGGAAGCGGCACACCTTGCCCGGGCTTAAAAAAAGGCTCTGTCCTAGATATGGGGTGATACAATGACCGGCACGCGTGCTGCGAGGCGAGCCGGTCATGAAAAAGCGGGACTTCGAACGGGTTCTTAGGGAGCTGGCCAAGCTAAGCCCCAACCAGCTGCGGAAGCTCTCGGCGCGGGTCGATGCCGCGAAGGGTGAGCAGGAGGCTCAGCGGCTGCTTGAACGACGCATAGAGACCATCGCGAAGTGCCCTTGGTGCTCCGGCACCAAGTTCGTTCGGTGCGGCCACACGGCCGCCGGCAGCCAGCGATACAGGTGCCAGAGCCCAGGCTGCGAAAGGAAGTTCACCAGCCTGACCGGGACCCCGCTGGCGCGAGCCCGCAGCAAACCCAAGCTCCTGCAGAACGCGGTCTGCATGAAGGAGGGGTTGTCGGTGCGGGAGACGGCCGAGAAATTGGGCGTTAACCGCAACACCGCCTTCCGGTTGCGGCACCTGATGATGCCGGAGCTCGAGAAGCACCAACCGTCCGATTTGCAAGGGGTTATCGAGGCGGACGAGATGTTCTTCCGCAAGTCGTACAAGGGCCAAAAGAAGGGCTTGCCGCGCAAGGCGTATCGGCGCGGGACGCGGGCCGGAAAGCGCGGCATATCGGCCGAGCAAGTCGCCGTCGAGACCGCGGTATCGCGCGGCTCCCCGCACAGTTTCATCGAGGTCCTGCCCTCGACACCGAACGCCGGCGACATCACGATGGCGTTGGGTCCGAAGCTGCGGACAGACGCAGTGCTCGTCACGGACGCTTCTCAGACCTATCTGACCGTCGGGAAGGCACTAGGCGTCACCGTTCGCCAGATTCCGCGCGGCTCGCACAAGCTCGGTCCGTACCACGTGCAGAACGTCAACGCTCTGCATAGCCGGATTCGCAACCGCTTGAGCAGGTTCCGAGGCGTCGCCACGAAGTACCTCCCAAGCTACCTGGCCTGGTTCCGGTTCTTTGACCGGAAGTCACTCAACATAGACCCGCGGACTCTCTTGCTGGACGCCATTGGCGTGCCCTTCATCACCTCGTAACTAGGACAGAGCCTAAAAAAAGCCCGCCGCGAGGACCGGCTGATCGTCTTCATCGACGAATCGGGCCTGTCGCAGCGCCCCACGCGGGTGCGCACCTGGGCGGTGAGAGGCGAGACTCCGGTGCTCCAGTTCTGCTTCAACTGGGACCACGTCTCGGTGATCGCCGGAATGCACTATCGCGGCGTGTGCTTTCGGCTTCACGAAGGCTCGGTCAAGAAAGAGCAGGTCCTCGAGTTCCTCAAGGCGCTCAAAGCCCACTATCGCCGCCGGCTTCTCATCTTGTGGGATGGAGGCAGACCTCACCGCAGTCGCTTGGTGCGCGACTACGTGGACTCGACCGACGGCGACATCCAGCTCGAGTTCCTGCCCGGCTACGCCCCGGAACTCAACCCCGTGGAGTACCTCTGGGCTTGGCTCAAGCGCCATGCGCTGGCGAACTTCTGCCCCGAGACGTTGAGCGAACTCCAGCACACCGCTCGCGGCAAGCTGAAATCCGCCCAACGGCGCTCCGCCATCATCGCCTCCTGCTGGGAACAGGCTCAACTGTTCTAATGTCATGCGGTTAGGTAATACTCAATAATCCGCGCCGTGGGGAAAACGTGACGTAAGCTCGATCACGTTGTTGCAGCCCTACGGACTCAATCCGCGAAGTGGCGCCAGCCAAGTTCTCCGTCGCATACTGCGCGTAGCGGTCCACAATCCGCCGCGACGTCCAGCCCCCTAAATTCTTCGGCTCGTCAATCGATATTCCCACCTGACGATGCCAAGAGGCCCAGGCATGCCGCAATTCGTGGAAGCGGAAATCAGTCAGCTCTGAGCGCCTCACCGCTGCGAGCCAAGCCGTGCCGCACATGCGCCAACATATCGGCTTGCGCCTCACTCGCGAGCACCACCAGGTTCGAACCTGCCGCTTAGCATCGCAGTGGGCGCGCTCGAGGGCGGCGCCGAAGGTGAGGCCACCATGGCCGGTTTCCTCTTCGACAAGAACCGGCTGCTGATCCGCTACAAAGCCGCGCTATCGACAAGCACCGTGACCTCACTCGTCTCGAAGGGATCGACCAGGGAGATTACATCGGAGGATGCCAGAACGTATACTTGACTCGCGGGTTATCGTCGCGGTCAAGCAGTTCTGCAACAGGAGCGGGAGCGAGCGAATTGAGCGGGATGGTTTTGCTGGACCTCATGGGCGGCGTTGCGCTGCTTCTATGGGGCTTGCACATGGTCTACAGCGGCTTGATCCGCGCCTTCGGCGCGGAGCTGCGGCGGTTCCTGCGGCTGGGACTTTCCAATCGTGCAAAGGCGTTCCTCGCGGGCCTGGGCGTGACCGCCCTTCTCCAGAGCAGCACGGCGACTGCGCTCATCGTGACTTCATTCTCCGCCGAGGGGATGGTTGGTCTGGTCGCTGCCTTGGCGATGATGCTGGGCGCCAACGTTGGCACGACCCTCGTCGTACAAGTGCTGTCCTTCGACGTCTCGGCCGCGGCCCCGGTTCTGCTAGTGCTGGGGGTCTGGGCCTTCAAGCGCGGCGGCCGGACGATGACGCGAGACCTCGGGCGGGTTGCCGTGGGACTCGGGCTGATGCTGTTGGCACTGCACGCCCTGCTAACCAGCCTTACGCCCGCGGAGAACGCGCCCCTCGCCCGCGCCATCCTGATAGCCGCCACAAATAACCTGCTGCTGTGCGTTCTGATCGGGGCGGCGCTGAGCTGGGCTGCTCACTCCAGTGTGGCGGTAGTGTTATTGACGATATCGCTTGCTTACTCGAATTTCGTCTCGCCCGCCGGCTCGCTCGCACTCATCCTGGGCGCGAACCTGGGCAGCGCGATCAACCCCGTGCTCGAAGGCGGGTCACGGGGCAACCCGGCAACCTACCGGGTCCCGGTGGGCAATCTTGTCACCCGAATCTTGGGATGCGCGCTCGTCCTTCCCTTCCTAGGGTCGATCGCCGAAGAGATGCTTAGGATCGATCACAATCCGCTGCGCATGGGCGCGGATTTCCATACCGCCTTTAACCTCGCTCTGGCAGTGCTTTTCCTTGGACCCCTCAACGCCTTCGCGCGGATCCTGGAGCGAGTGCTGCCCGAGCGCAAGACCTTGGCCGATCCCGGCCTGCCAGTCTACCTCGACGAATCGGCCATCGACACGCCGGCGCTCGCACTTGCAAGTGCCGCGCGAGAATGCCTGCGTATGGGCGAAATGGTCGAGTCAATGCTGCAACAGACGATGACCGCACTCATGGGAGACGACAGGAACCTGGTGAGCGAGATTTCACGGCAGGACAATGCGATCGACCGGTTGCACGAGGCGATCAAACTGTATGTGATCAAGGTCACGCGCGGCAGCCTGGAGGAGAAGGAAGGACGCCGCGCGATGGAGATCATCGCCTTTACGATCAACATGGAGCACATCGGCGACATCATCGACAAGAACTTGATGGAGCTGGGCGCCAAGAAGATCAAGCGTGGCCTGCGTTTCTCCGAGCAAGGCGCCGCCGAGCTCAACGCGATGCACGCACGCGTGCTCGACGACATGCGGCTCGCCTTCGGAATCTTCCTTTCCGGCGACGTCAAGGTTGCGCGTCAGCTGCTGGACGGCAAAACCCGATTTCGGGAGGCCGAAATCGCCGCGTCGGAAAGTCACCTCGCCCGCCTTCGTGAGGGACGCCCGGAGAGCATCGAAACGAGCGCTCTTCACATTGACATTCTTCGCGACCTCAAACGTATCCACTCTCATATCTGCGCAACTGCTTATCCCGTATTGGAGGCAACCGGCGAGTTGCTGTCCAGCCGGCTTAGGGTTGCCTCAAAAAAGCCAAGGACGACAGTCAATGGACAGCGTCCTGGGGGCGCAGGTCCTGCGACCGGATCCCAGTAAAGGTACCCACGGGCAAACAATTCTCCGCCGCATAGGGCAATGCCACGACCTCGGGCCAGTGCCCGCTTTCGCCTCGGTTGAGGAGCCACCGCACGCTGGACCCGCCGTACCCGGCGCCGGGTAAGCGATAATCACATCCTCTGAAAGTTCTGGGACGGGAAGCGGCTCATGCCCGCACTCGCGATCGAGCCCCGGCGGCGCGCCCGAGTGGCGACGGGTCCGCAAGCAACCGTTATAGCCTGATGTCAAAGGAAGTTACGCCTTACGAACTGCTGGGAGGGGAACAGGTGCTGTTCCGCCTGGTCGAGCGTTTCTACGCCCTCATGGACTCGGAGCCCGAGTTCTACGCCGTGCGCAAGCTCCATCCCGAGGACCTGTCCGGCTCGCGCGACAAGCTGTTCATGTTCCTCTCCGGCTGGCTCGGCGGGCCGCCGCTGTACGCCGAGAAGATCGGCCACCCGATGCTGCGCGCGCGCCATCTGCCGTTTTCGATCGGCAAGGCGGAGCGCGACGCCTGGCTCGCGTGCATGGCCCGCGCGCTGGAGGACACGGGGGTGGAGCCGCAGATGCGGCAGTGGCTGCTGCAGCAGTTCTTCGGCACCGCGGACTGGATGCGCAACCGGCCGGGCGACATGCCGGGGCAGGCGTGACCGAGGTCCTGGTCGTCCTGACGCTGGTCGCCTCCGCGGTGGCGGTGGCGATGCTGCTCATGCTGCTCGCGCGCGAGCGCGCCTCGGCGCGCGAGGCGCGCGACGAGCTGTCGCGCGGCCTGTCGGCGTTCGGCCAGAACATCGCCACGCAGATGACCTCGATCGCCACGGTGCAGAACAACCAGATCGACAGCTTCGCGCAGAGCCTCGCCGGGCTGACCGCGTCGAACGAGGCGAAGCTCGACAGCTTCCGCCGCACGCTCGAGGAGCAGCTCGCGCGGGTGCAGGAGCAGCAGCGCCTGGCCGCCAAGGACACGCGCGAGACGCTCGAGCAGCGCCTGGAGAAGCTGCAGCAGGACAACGGCGCGAAGCTCGAGCAGATGCGCCAGACGGTCGACGAGAAGCTGCACGCGACGCTCGAGCAGCGCCTGTCGGAGTCGTTCAAGCAGGTCTCCGAGCGCCTCGAGCAGGTGCACAAGGGGCTGGGCGAGATGCAGGTGCTCGCCGCCGGGGTGGGCGACCTGAAGAAGGTGCTCTCCAACGTCAAGAACCGTGGCGTGATGGGCGAGGTGCAGCTCGCCGCGCTGCTCGAGCAGGTGCTCACGCCCGAGCAATACGACACCAACGTCGCCACGCGGCCCGGCTCCAAGGAGCGGGTCGAGTTCGCGATCAAGCTCCCCGGCAGCGGCGACGGCGGCACCGTGTGGCTGCCGCTCGACGCCAAGTTCCCGACCGAGGACTATCAGCGGCTGCAGGAGGCGCAGGACGCCGCCGATCCGGCGGCGGTCGAGGCGGCGGCGAAGGCGCTCGAAGCCCGCATCCGGCTGGAGGCGAAGACGATCGCCGACAAGTACCTCGAGCCGCCCGCCACCACCGACTTCGGGTTGCTGTATCTGCCGTTCGAGGGGCTGTACGCCGAGGTGCTGCGCCGGCCGGGCCTGTTCGAGGCGCTGCAGCGCGAGTTCCGCGTCACCGTGTGCGGGCCCACCACGCTCAGCGCGCTCCTGAACGCCCTGCAGATGGGATTCAGGACGCTGGCGATCGAGAAGCGCTCCTCGGAAGTGTGGAAGATCCTCGGCGCGGTGAAGGCCGAGTTCGGCAGGTTCGGCGAGGTGCTGGCGCGCACCAAGGCGCAGCTGCAGACGGTGGCCAATTCGATCGACGCGGCCGAAGTGCGCACGCGCCAGATCGAGCGCAAGCTCAGGGACGTCGAAGCGCTGCCGGAAGCCGAGACACCGCCGCTGCTCGAAGAGCGCAACCCATAAAGGAGAGTTCGACCCATGCCAATGCAGGAAAACCGCACCAAGGTCATCCTCCTGACCTCGACCTACCGCATCAAGGGTTACATTGAGCTCATGCCCGGGGCGCGCGTGACCGACTACATGGTCGAGGCCAAGGGGTTCATCGCGGTGACCGACGCCGAGGTCTGGGAGCTGGCCGGCCGCCAGGTGTTCACCGCTCCGTTCATCAACGTGAGCCGCGACCACATCGTGGTCGTTGCGCCGACGACCTAAGAAAAAGGGGGTGCGGGGGTCAGGAGCCTCTCACCCCCGCGTCACCGGCACGGGTTGGTACCAGGCGAGCTTGTCGCGCAGCCTGACCACCTCGCCGACGATCGCGAGCGCGGGCGAGCGCACCGCCTGCGCGGCGGCGAGCGCGGGCAGCTCGGCGAGCGTCCCCGCGACGACGCGCTGATCGGGCAGCGTCGCGTTCTCCACCAGCGCCGCGGGCGTCGAGGCGGCAAGGCCGTGGGCCACGAGCTGCTCGCACAGTTGTCCGAGCCCGTGCACGCCCATGTAGACGACCAGCGTCTGCCTGGGCTGCGCGAGCGCGTCCCAATTCAGGTCGAGCACGCCGTCCTTCAGGTGGCCGGTCGCGAATACGCACGAGTGCGCGTGATCGCGATGGGTGAGCGGGATGCCCGCGTAGGCCGCCATCCCGCTCGCCGCGGTGATTCCCGGCACCACCTCGAAGGCGACGCCGTGCGCGGCGAGCGTCTCGATTTCCTCGGCGCCGCGCCCGAAGACGAACGGGTCGCCGCCCTTGAGCCGCACGACGCGCCTGCCTTGCTTCGCCAGGCGCACCATCAGCGCGTTGATCTGGTCCTGCTCGAGCGCGTGACGGTCGCTCTGCTTGCCGACGTAGATCCGCTCGGCGTCGCGCCGCGCCAGATCGACGACCGCCGGCGCGACCAGGTGGTCGTAGAGCACGACTTCGGCCTGCTGCATCACCCGCAGCGCACGCAGCGTGAGCAGGTCGGGGTTGCCGGGCCCGGCGCCCACCAGGTACACCATGCCTTGCGGCACCCGGGCCTCGGCGGCTCCGGAGAGCTGCTGCTCGAGCGCGTCCGCGGCGGCCTGCTCGCGTCCGGAAAGCACCATCTCTGCGACCGGCCCGTCGAGCACCTCCTCCCAGAAGCGCCGGTGTGCGTCGGGGTCGGGATAACGGCGCTTGGACGCCGCGCGGAAGCGTCCGGCGAACGCGGCGAGGCGCCCGTACGCGAACGGCACCAGCGCCTCGATCATCGTGCGCAGCTTGCGTGCCAGCACCGGCGAGGCGCCCGCGCTCGA
This sequence comes from uncultured Pseudomonadota bacterium, assembly GCA_963817785.1. GTDB lineage: Bacteria > Pseudomonadota > Gammaproteobacteria > Burkholderiales > SG8-39 > JAKALD01. Next base: position 1,298,497 of record CAWFPL010000002.1, read on the forward strand.
GATCGCGATCTGCAGCGGCGGGCGGTCGACGAGCGAGGGCATGATGAATCCCGACAGCGCGGCGCTGTCGGCGACGTTGACCGGGACGCGCAGCGCCTTCGCCGCGCTCGCGACCGATTCGTTGACCGCCGGGTCGTCGGTGGCGGCGATCACGATCTCGGCGCCCGCCAGATCGCCGGGCTGGAAGCGTTTGGGCTCGTGGCGCAGCGCGCCGGCGAGCGCCAGCTCGGCCAGGCGCGCGCATAGCTCCGGTGCGATCACGGTCACTTGCACCCCCGAGCGCAGCAGCGCCTCGGCCTTGAGCGCCGCGACCGGGCCGCCGCCGACGACGAGGCCCGGCTTGTCCCTGAGGTCGAGAAAGGCCGCGAAGTAGGCGCGGTCGGCTGCCGGGGCGATGCTGTTCGAGGGCGTCATGGGATCGCCGCGTGAAGTCCTGCGCCCAACCCTATGTCCAGGCGAGGCCCGCGGTCAAGCGCGCGGGCGCGCCCCGGCCATGAAAGTACAATGTCTCGGAGGAGATAAATCATTCCGATGGAACGAGACACCGACAAGGACACCGAAGCGGCCCGCGCCCCCGCGCGCGGGGCGCGCCCGCAGATCAAGGTCCAGGCGTTTCTCGCCAACCTGCCGATGTTCACCGAGATGAGCGCGGAGGAGCTGGACCGGATCGCGGCGGGCACCGAGGCGCTGTACGTGCAAAAGGGGGAGGAGGTGTGCCACAGAGGCGATCCGGTCACCGGCTTTCACGTCGTGGTCTACGGCCAGGTGAAGCTCGGCTTCACCTCCCCGCAAGGGGTCGAGAAGGTGGTCGAGATCATCCGTCCGGGGGAAAGTTTCGGCGAGGCGCTGATGTTCCTCGACAAGCCCTACATCGTGTTCGCGCAGGCGCTCAGCGACTCGATGCTGCTGCACGTGTCGAAACAGACGGTGAACGACGAGCTGGCGCGCGACCCGGGCTTCGCGCGCCGCATGCTCTCCGGGCTGTCGCGCCGCCTGCACGGGCTGGTGCGCGACGTCGAGGCCTACACGCTGCGCTCGGGCTCCGAGCGGGTGATCGGCTACCTGCTCGGCGAGCTGCCCGACGGCGCGGACGCCGGCCAAGTGGAGGTGGAACTCACGCCGGGCAAGAGCGTCATCGCCTCGCGCCTGAACATGACGCCGGAGCACTTCTCGCGCATCCTGCACGACCTCGCGGCGCAGGGCCTGATCGAAGTCGACGGCCGCATGGTGCGCATCCCCGATCTCGATCGCCTGCGCGCCAGGACCTCCTGAGGCGGCGTCGCCGGCTAGCGCGCAGCGGGCTCGATGAGGATCTCGAAGCCGTCGCCCTCGATCGGCCGGGCGCGGTAGCGAAAGCCTTGCGCCCGCAGCACCTCGTATAGCGGCAGCGGCTCGTGGTGGATCAGCACGCGCAGCGGCGCGGCGGGGGGCTGGTTGAGGCAGTCCATGATGCGCACGAACGGTTCGGGCGGCGCCAGGCCGCGCACGTCGAGCTCGCGCGGCACGTCCTGCGGCGTCGGGCCATTGAGCGCCTGCGCGCTTGCCAGCAGCTCGGCGCGCGTGCCGAGCAGTCGCTCGCAGGCCGGGTACAACACGGCTTCTTCCTTGGCGTTGTGCTGCTCCAGCATCGTCCGCAGGTGTCCCAGTTCCTCGCGGCAGCCTTGCGGGTCCAGCCGCGGCGCGGCGGCAGCGAGCGTGGCGAGCAGGGCACGCATGCGGGCGTGCTCCGCGCGCATCACCTCGGTCGGCCCGCTGCGCACGCCGGTCGTCTGCTCGAAGGCCGGAAACAGCTCGCCCTCCTCGAAGTCGATGTGGCGGCCCAGGGTCTCGCTCACGGCCGCGAGTTGCCGTACGTAGCCTTGCCAGTCCTCGGCCGCAGCGGCCTCGTGCGCCAGGACGAACAGCCGATCGCAGCGCCGATGATGCTCCGACAGGGATTCCGAGAGGCTCGCCATGGCTCGTGAGGGGGGGCTTGCGCCGGCAGATTGTCCGCAGCGCAGGCCGCGCGCGACCTTGATGTGAGTCAAGCGAAGGCTGGCGCGGCGGCAAGCGGGCGTCGGCACTTTCTTGATTTGCCGCAAGTCGCGGCCGCAGCTCGGACGCGATACTGCGAAAGGTCCCTTCTGTAGTGCTGCCGCATATGCACCCGCGCAACCGGCTGTTCGTCACGCTCGGCCTGATCTACGGGCTTCTGGGGGGCCTGCTGGCGCTCGTTCGTCTGGCGGACCCCGCGCTGCTGCCCGGCGACGTCGCCCGGGCGCACGCCCACCTCATGCTGCTCGGCCTGGTGCTGATGAACATCTACGGCATCGGGCTGCACGTGCTGCCGCGCTTCGCGGGGTACGCGCTGCGCTCGGAGCACCTGGCGTGGGCCCAGTTCTGGCTCGCCAATGCCGGACTTCCGCTGATGGTGGCGGGCTGGCTGGCGCTCGTGCCTGCGCTGGTGCTCGTCGGCGGCGCGGCGAGCGCGGCTGCGATGCTCGCGTTCGGCGTCAACATCGTGTTCACCGTGCGCCTCGCTCCGCCGGGAGAGCCGTCGTGAGCGAATATCGCGGCTGCGAGCTGCCCGAAGACCGCTGGTACGACCTCGATTACTGCTGGGTGAAGCCCGAGCCCGATGGCACGTTCCGGGTCGGCATCACCGACCCGGCGCAGACCATGGCCGGGCGCGTGCAGTACGCGACCTTCCGTCCCGCGGGCTCGCACCGCGCGAAGAAAAAGCCGGTGGCGCGGCTCGAGTCGGGCAAGTGGGCGGGCGGGGTGCCGGCGCCCTTCGACGGCACCATCGTCGCCGTCAACGAGAAGGTCGCGGCAGACCCCGGTCTGATCAACGTCGCGCCCTACACCGACGCATGGCTGGTGACGATGAGACCCGACGATCCGCAGGGGGCGCTCGCCTCGCTCGCGCGCGGCGAAGCCGCGCAGCAGGGTCTGCGCGCCTGGATCGACCGCTACGACGTCGACTGCATGCGCTGCGCCGAATGACGATGCGCGTCGAGTTGCTGGTGTCCGAATGGTGCGCGACCTGTCCGGCGGCGGAGGCGGTCTGGCGCCGCGTCGCCGGGGAAAAGGACGTCGAGTTCGCGGTGCTCGACCTCGCGCAGCCCGAAGGCAAGCGGCTCGCGCGTGCGCTGCGCATCCGCAACATCCCGGCGCTGGTGATCGACGGCGAGCTCAAAGCCGTGGGCGTGGTGCCCTTCGCCGAGGCGCGCGCGATGGTGGCCGCGGCGCCCGAGCGCGAGCGCGGCGCCGCGCGCCATGCGGGCCTGCTGCTCGCGCGGGAGGAGCGCTGGTTCATACAGTCGTTCGCGCTGTGGCTCGTGGCGAGCGGCATGGCGCTTGCCGCGGGGGGCTCGCTGCTCGCGCCGGGGCCGCTGGGCGGTGCGGGTATGCATCTGTTCGGCGGAGCGGTGCTGTGCCTGCTCTACGGTCTGGGCGCGCACATGCTGCCGCGTTTCACCGGCCATCCGATCCGCGCCGGCGACACGGCGATCACGCAACTCGGATGCGCCAATGCGGGCCTGGCGCTGCTTGCGCCCGGCATGGCGCTCGGAGTGCGCTCGCTCGCGGTCGCGGGCGGCATGCTGCTTTGGATTTCGCTCGCGCTGTTCGCGCTGCGGCTGTGGCCGGTGCTGTGGCCGCGGCCGGCACCCCCGAGCGGGAGCGTGCCTTCGGCCTGAAGCCTACGGCGAGGGGCTGCTGCGCCGTGCCGGCAGCTCGTTCGGGGCCGAGCCGGCATCGATCCGGGAGGGCGATGGCGCGGGGCGTGACCGGATGAATGCGCGCAGCACCTTGATGAGGTTGGCCTCGAGCAGCATGCCGCTCGCACCGAGCGCGAACGCGGCAGGATTGGCGAGCGCCGCGGGCCAGGCAACCGCGGCGACGAGCAGCGCCAACGCCGCGAAGTGAGCCCAGAATTGGAGTCGCTGCTCTGCCTGGCCGAGGATCTGGTTCATGTTGGGAGCCTGGCCCGCGGTACGGCTTGCCGACTGCAGGTGAAACCAGGCGAGAAACGGCATGATCTTGTAGAGCATGCCGTTGATGATCGAGCCGGCAAAGCCGAGCAACGCGAGCAGGCCGATTAGCATATCGGCGCGCTCCGGGAACGCTGCCGGCGCCAGGATGCGAAGTGCCCAGAGAGCGGTGGCGGCGATCAGGCTTGCCATGCCCAGCCTCCAGTACGCGAGCGTGATGTCGGTCTGCCGTCGCTTGCGCCGCTGCTGCAGCACGATCGTCGTCGCGCCGAACGAAATGTAGGCGCCAGCCAGTGCGAGCGCGCAGAGGTCGGCTGCCGGCCGCCACGCACCGCCGAGCCAGGACGCGCCGGACCAGAGCACGAGCAGTCCGAACACGATCGCCCCAAGGTACCGCACCATGGCGCGCGGATACGCCGGCGTGAGCTGGAACATCGGCACAACCTGATAGGCCACGCCGAGGGCGAGCAGTCCCGTCCAGCCGAGCAGCGCCCACGCGGGGTGCAGGTCGGCGAAAGCGGCAGGCAGCGCGATCCCCCAGCCTGATCTCGAGGCGAGCGCGACACCCAGCGTCGCGGCCAAGGCGAGCGACAGGAAGGCCAGCCGGAGCACCCGAACCGTGGTATTCCTCACCCGCGAGCGCCACAAGCCCGCCGCCACTGCGCCGAGAAAGACCGCAAAGCCTGCCCCAAGCAGCGCGGCTCCAGCTTTGAACAGCCATGCGGCTGCGAACACGAACCCGGCCGCGAGGGACAACGTGCCGAGGCCGAGGGCGGCATGGACGACCGCTGCGACCGCGAGCGGCCGCGGAATCGGCGCGCCAGCGAGCACGGGGAGCAGCTGCATGACGGCCCCGACCATCACCATCGACATGAACCCGAGCGTGAACAGGTGAGTCAGGGCAAGCGCCGCGGGCGTCAGGCGCCATTGCAGCGCCTCGGGCCCGCGCCACAAAAGCAGCGCCGCGGCGAGCACGAGAAACAGCGGCGCGCTGAGGAAGAAGCGAAACGGCACCGAGATCGGGGGTGCCTGATCGAGCCGCAGCCCGGCCTGAATCATGTGGGCATCCCGAAGCGCAATGCGCGCCCGCGCGCTAGCCGCGGCTTCGGCGGCGCGTGCTCAGCAGGCTGCGCTTTGCAGCCGCTCGAGAAGCTGCGCGGCATCGTCCCCGAGCGCCTGGTCGAGCATGGGATACATCATGCTCTCCTCCTTGATGTTGTGCTGCTGCAGGAGGATGAGCAGCGTCTCGGACGCCCCGAGGTATTGCGCGGCGTCCCGCGCCTCGGCCGCCGCGCGCATCTGCGCGAACATGCCGCGCATCTGCTCGTGCTCCATGCGCATGGTCGCGGTCGGTCCGCCGCTCATGCCGGTCCGGTCCTCGAAGGCCGGAAACAGCAGTTCCTCCTCCATCGCGATGTGGTGCTCAATCTCGGCCAGGAAGATTCCGGCTTCGCGCTGCAGGCCGGTCCAGTCCGCGGCAGCGGCCTTCTCCTCGGCGCGCACGAACGCGGCGTCGCAGTCCTTGTGGTGCCTGGTCATGTAATCGCCGATGAGCTCCATGATGTCTCCTGTCGGAAGGGCGGTCTATGCGCGTTTCAGCAGCGGCAGCTTGTCGCGCACGTCCGCAAAGTGGTTCGCCTCGGGCAGGGGATCGACCTTGCGCGTGATCGGCGGCCAGTCCTTCGCCAGTTCGGCGTTGAGCGCGGTGTATTGCTGCAATCCGGGCGGGACATCGGCATCGGCGTAGATGGCCTCCACCGGACACTCCGGCACGCACACGCCGCAGTCGATGCATTCGTCGGGATGGATGACGAGGAAGTTTGCGCCTTCGTGGAAGGCGTCCACGGGGCATACCTCGACGCAATCGGTGTGTTTGCAGTTGATGCAGGCTTCGGTGACGACGTAGGTCATTGCTGAGTCCTTTGCGCGACTATGCCCCTCAGGCCGCGGCTTGGAGCGGCTTCTGAGCGGCTTTCACGACGACCGGGCATTCACCGGTAGCGCGGCAAGGCTCGACGCGCCGTTTCGGTACGCTCGCAGACCAACGGTGCACCGTCGCGGCTCCGCCGGGCCCCTGCTGCGCCGCCGTTGGCGGGATGGGTTTGCCCTCGGCGAGCAGCTTCTCCACGCGACGCAGGCCGAGAAGCGCCGCGCCGTAGGCGCCGTTCAGCTGGCCGAGCCCGTTGGGCGCCACGTTGAGCTTCGCCTTGAGGTTGGATTCGAGCGCATCGATCATCGCCGCGTTGCGCGTCATGCCCCCCGTGAGCATGTAGCCAGGCTCGAGCCCGACGCGGCGCATGAGCTGGATCGCCCGGCCGCCCAGCGCCACCATCGCGCCCATCACGATGTCTTCGGCAGGTATGCCCTTCGACAGATGATTGATCACCTCCGACTCCGCGAACACCGCGCACACGCTGCTGATCTGCACAGGTTTGGTCGCGCGCATGGCGTAGGGGCCGAGGTCGTCGGTGGTCAGCCCGAGGTAGCGCGCGGTTTTCTCGAGGAATGCGCCGGTGCCGGCGGCGCACTTGTCGTTGAGGCGAAACGCCTTCACCCGGCCTTCTGCGTCGACCTTGATCGCCTTGATGTCCTGGCCCCCGATGTCGAGAATGGTGCGCGTATCGGGAAAAAGGTGCACGGCGGCTCGCGCGTGCGCGGTGAGCTCGGTGATCTGAGTATGTCGAAACGCCACGGTGTAGCGACCGTAACCGGTCGCCCCCACGTAGCTGATCGCGGAGCGGTCCAGGCCGCAATCCTTGAGCAACTCCACGAATACCGCCTCCGAAGCCTGCGCCAGCTTGAAGCCCGTGCGGCGCACCGCGGTGCCGAGTACCTCGTGCCGCGCGTTGAGCGCGATCGCCTTGCTATAGGTCGATCCGATGTCGATGCCTACGACGTTTAGCATGTGCCTCTCCTATGCGGCCATGGCTGCCGGCCGCGCCTGGGCCCCCAAGGCGCGATCGTGCGAGAACAGCGCGGCCCCCAGTGCGCCGCAGAAATGCGCATCGGGACTCACGTTGATCTTCATTCCCGCCGCCTGCTCGATCAGCTTCACGATGGCCACGTTGCGGCTCACCCCGCCGGTGAACGTCACCTCCGACTCGATGCCGACGCGGCGCGCGAGCGAGACGCAGCGGCTGGTGATCGCCTGATGCACGCCCATCAGCACGTCCTCCGGCAGCATGCCCTTGGCAAGATGACTGATGATCTCCGACTCGGCGAACACCGTGCAGGTCGTGGTGATACGCACGGGATTCTGCGATTTGAGCGCGAGGGGCCCGAGCTCCGAGAGCGGCATCTCGAGCGCGTACGAGGCGGCCCCGAGAAAGCGCCCGGTGCCTGCGGCGCACTTGTCGTTCATTGTGAAGTCGCCGACCTGACCATCGGGTTTGACGCGAATCGCCTTGGTGTCTTGACCGCCGATGTCGATGACGGTGCGGGTCGCCGGGAACAGCGCGACGGCGCCACGCGCATGACAGCTGATTTCGGTGACCTGCTCGTGGCCGAAGGTCACGTTGTAGCGGCCGTAACCCGTGCCGGCGATGTAAAGGACCTGATCCTCGGTGATACCGGCGTCCGCGAGCGCGGCGTTGAACGCGTCCTGCGCGACGGTCAGCATGCTGGTCTCCATGTCGAGCAGCGCGCGCCCGACGATGGTCCTGTTCTGGTCGATGATCAGCGCCTTGGTCTGCGTGGACCCGACATCGACTCCGGCAACGTATTTCATGCGGCCCTCCCGGCTGAGGCGGGAACGGTCTTGGCCGCGAGGGGCGCGCCGCCGCCGCGCTGATGTAGCGTCTCGAAGAACGCGTCGACGCGGTTCTTGATCTGCGCGTCCGACCAGTAGCGCGGGTCGATGAGATCGGATTCGATGTAAAGGCTCGGCACGTTCAGCCGCTTGTTGAGATAGTCGCGCGTATCGGCCATGCCGGAGGATACGAAGCGGCAGCTCTTGATGCCGTGAAAGACGATTCCGTCGACGTCGTAATCCCTGATCTGCTGCGCCAGGCGTTCGTGCGCAAAGAACTGGTTGGAGAGGCCCCGCTGCGCGGCGAGCGCGGTCACCTCGGCAAGGCTCTCGAGCGGCCGCGAGGTGTCGTAGACCAACTCTCCCGCATCCATCCCGCCCGCGGCGAAAGTGAGGTAGTCGGAGTAGGCGAACACGCCGCCCCAGGTCTCGAACAGCTCCACCAGGCGCCGCATGGAAACGTAACAGGGCGTGCCCGAGAACAGCAGCCTGAAGCGCTCCTGGGCGACGCGGCCTTCGCCGCGCGCCACCTTGGCCTTCAGCTGCTCTTCGAGCCGGCGCATGAACTCGACGCCCTCGGGCGCCCCGCGGTATACGTTCATGATGCCGATATAGGTCAGGCCGTCCAGCATCGCGTTGTACGGCGCCGGGCACACCCGGTTGAGCGCCATGACGTTGTTCCAGTGGAACACCATCTTGTTGACGCGTTCCTCGACTTCCGCCAGCCGATCCATGTCGAAGCGCTTGCCGGTGATCTTTTCGCACTTCCCGATGAGATCGCGGAACTGCGCCTCGACCCAGCGCGAGTCGGCCGCGTGCTGCGCATCACCCGGCCGAACCTGCCAGCCCGCCGCGCGCTGCCCGGGGAGGTCGAGCACGAAAGCCGGCGTCTTGAGCAATCGCTCCCAGATCTCGGCCCACTTGATGAAGGTGCTGCACATGTTCGAGGCTATGGCGATGTGCGCCTTGGGAATGCGCCCGGCCGGATGCTCATGTTCCTTGAGGATCAGGCCGACGTCTGCCTTGACGTAGGAGCACACGTCCGGCGACATGCCGTAGTCCTCGGACAGGCGTATGTACTCCTCGGATGCCTTGCGCACGCCGGTCTGCAGCGAGTTGATTTCCGGAAACACGAGCTGGAAATCGAAGGTGCGCAGGATTTCGACCGCGTTGCCCATCACGAAGACGTTGGCCACGTGCTGCCCGCGCTCGGGCGCCTGCGCCAGGCCCGTATACCAGTCCTTGATGAGGCGTTGGCCTTCCGCGCGCGGGTCGAAGGCCGCTGCCGCGACCTGGCGGGTCGGGGCGGCGTCGAGAACTTCGGTCGTCATGGCATTCCTCCTCTTACGCGAGCGCGAACAACAGGGATTCGGCGAAGGTCTCGAGCTGCATCGCCATCTGCTCGAACGAGGTCATCTTCTCCTCGAATTCGAGCACCAGGTACTGAATGTGTTCCTGGTCGAGGTGCTTGGACCAGGCGATTTGCTCGTCGAGGCCCGGTTCGCAGAATTTCGCCGCCGTGAGAATCGCGGCATCCGCCTTGCTCGCGCGCATCATCTCCATGAGGTAGCCCTCCTTGGTCTTGCGCGCGTCGTGCTGGACCGGGCTGGCCGCGGAACGCTCGACAAAGCTCTCGGCGAGCGCCCAGATGGGGTCGCCGGAATCCGGGACATCGGCGGTGAGCCAGCGCAGACCGATCAGAAGGTCGTCGTCCACCACGTAACAGTTGTCGTCGATCGCCTCGAGCATCTCGAGAGGGGGCTGTTCGCAAAAGCCTCCCACGAACACGACCCGAGGCTTGTCCTGGGCCCGCAGACTGCGATGGCGGAGGGCATCCAGGGCGCGCCCGAGCAGGGCGTTGTGCTCCTCGCAGGGCATGCGCGTACGCGCGCGCGTGAGCAGGTAGGACTCGGTGCAGCTCAGCTTCCACGGTTCGTCGCGGCGCACGGCGTAGAGCTCGCGCAGGAGCTGCCGATTGCGGTTGTAGGTGCGGATGCTCGTTCGCAGGGCCTCGTCCCCGACGCTGCGCCCGGTCTTCTTCTCCAATTCGCCACGCAGACGCTGGTACTCGGCGGCGATGTAGCGAACCGCTCCCGCGGTGTTCACGTTCTGCGGCAGATACAGGATCTGGGAGAGCTGCTCCGGGAAGTTGCGCGACCAGATTCCGGCGAGGTGCTTGGCGGCATCGCAGATCGGATGGGTGATGAACCCGGTCAGGCCCTGCAAGGAGCCGTTCAGGCCGAGCTCCGCGGTCGAGCGGCAGATGGAGCATACGAACGAGCCCATGCGGGCGTCGGCGTGCTTCAACTCGAGCCGGTTGCCGCCGCCGAGGACGTTGATCGGGAGGAGGCCGGCGGCGTGCGCGATCTCCTCGGGGAAGTACACCGGAAAGTGCCCCAGCATGCCGGTAAAGCCCTCGGGGAGGTTCCCGGCGTCCGGAAGCGGCGCCTGGCGCACGGCGTTGCAGCGGTCGAGCACGTCGTCGAGCTCGGTTTCGTGATCGTACGGAATCTGGGCTGTCACCGCTGTTCTCCTCGCGGTCTCTAAATACGTATTACGGTACCGCTTTACGCAATTATGGCGGGCGCACGCCTGCCAGCCTTGATGCAGATCAAATAGTCGACGGATTCAGCCGGGAATTGCGCCCGTCGTCACGGAGATGCGCTGGCGCTCGAGCTCCTGGTCGGGCGGGCCGGCGTAGATATCGTGAAGTGGAGGTCGATCTCGTCGGTCCTGCAGGCGATGCGGTAGACCCACTCGGGGTCGACCAGATTCTCGCCGACCTCTGAGTCAAAGGCGGTGCGCTGCACTTCCAGGGCCCTTTCGCCGGCAGGCGCTGCGCGCTCGCTCATCCCTAGCGGCGGCCGATCCTCACGCGCCACACTTCAGGCCCTTCTTCGAGGTAGTGCCAGTCGACGCCCGAGCCGCGCTCTGCCTGGAGCTGATAGAAGAGCGGCTTGGGGTCGTGGTCGTTGACCAGCTCGAAACCCTCCCCGGGCTCGAGCGCGTCGAACGTGCGGAAGATCAGTGGATGCCGCTCGCGCGGCATGATCGTGCGAACGTCCAGTATGGATTGCGTCATTGCAACCTCCCTGAGGTGATAAGATGTACGCTACATGCAGCTTAAAGCTAGCACGCTAATACGCTAAAAGCAATATGTTGGATACATCTTTGAGGTCGCGATGCGCCTGACTACGTTTACCGATTATTCGCTCCGGGTGCTGACCTACCTGGGCACCGCGCCCGCCGGCTTCGCCACGATCGAGCAGATCGCGGGCGGATACGGAATCTCCGCGAATCACCTGATGAAAGTCGCTCACCAGCTCGGGCAGCTGGGGTATGTCGATACAGTGCGCGGCAAGGGCGGCGGCCTGCGTCTGGCGCGGACGCCCGAGTCCATCAGCGTGGGCGAGGTCGTGCGGCGCACCGAGGACAGTTTCGCCATCGTCGAGTGTTTCGACCAGGGCGGGGCAGATTGTGCGATCGCGCGAAGCTGCGTCCTCAAGCAAGCCTTGCACGAGGCCATGGACGCGTTTCTGGAGGCTCTCGATCGTTATACTCTCGCCGATCTGCTCAAGCCGAGAAGATCTCTCGCGCAGATCCTGCGCATTGCGCCCGTGGCGCGGAGGACAGGGGTCGGCACCGCTTGATCGCGACGAGAGAGAGCGCCGGACCCTGTTGAACGTGGGGAGGAGAGTGATCGATGTCGAATACGCTTGAAAGGAATTGTCGCGACGACGAGGGTTATCTGGTCGACCCCGAGCATTGGACCGAGGACATTGCCCGGCACATCGCGGCGAGCGAGGGCCTCGCGCTGACGGAGGAGCATTGGAGGGTCATTGCCTTCATGCGTGCCCAGTACGCCGAGCGCCAGGTCGCGCCCGATGCGCGGTTCGTCGTGAAATTCGTCGCCGACGAGCTCGGCTACGGCGCGCGCGCGCGGACGAGACTGGTCGAGCTGTTTCCCTACGGCTACGTCAAGCAGGCGTGCAAAGTGGCGGGCATGAAGCGCCCGCGCGCATGGAGCACCGGGTAGGCATGCGGGCATGCCCGCTGCTTCCTCTACGACATCGCACGCCTTCTCGACGGTCGCCGCGATCCCTAGATCCAGCGCCGGACCATTCCCTCGTACTCGCGATATCGCTCGCCAAACTTGCGCTCCAGATACGCCTCCTCCGGTAAAGCGGCGAGGTAATGCGCAAGCAGCAACGATACGATGACCGAGCCCAGAGCCCACACTGAGCCCACCGCCACGGCGATCCCGGTCTGCGCGAGCGCAAACCCGAGATAGCCCGGGTGGCGCGAGAATCGATAGGGTCCGGAGGTAATGAGTGAGACGGTCGGGGTGGTCGGGTGCGGATCGTTGCCGCTGCGCTTGTGCGCCCGCACAGTCAGCCCGAAGAGGAGGATACCCGCCAGCCCAATCAAAGCGCCCGCGCACACCCGCAGAATGCCGCCTCGGACCGCGCCGATCGTGGGGAGCGAGAACGGCAACGGCAACGGCAGGACCAGGAACTGGAGCGCCAGTGCAATTGCCAGCGGAAGCACGAAGTACAAGGGCGGGAGGCCGCGAACGGCCGCCCGGTCGTCGCTCGGTGCGCTGTTGCCGTGCCTGGTCAAGCGAGCCTCCGTGAATGAGTGCAGGGCAAGTGCAGACTACCCCAATCGTGGGACATGACGCACGCGATACGGCTCATGGGCGAGTCGCAATGCGCGCAGCTCTTGACAGCGGTCAATCGTGCGGCCTCGCAGCGCCTCGCGAGAGCAACGTACCCGCGAGTAGCGCGAACGCGCTGCTCCAGCACAGCGCGGAAGCCAGCAACAGCGGCGGCGCCGGGTAAACCCTGATGCCGGCGAGGATTCGCAGCAGCGTCGCGGCGCCGACGAGCAGGGTACCCATGACGGGCACGCGGCTACGCGACGGGTCCTTGCGCGCCTTGAGCATCCACGTCATGGACATCACGTTGAGCGTGAGCGTGCCGATACTTCCGACGGTGATGACGTGCAGCGCAACGGTCGGGTTGCGGCCGCTTGTAAGCGCCGCACCCAGCGCGAGCAGACCGGCCGCGAGCCATGCGTAACCGGAGGCGAGGCACAGCAGATCGGGCCTGCCGCGCAGCGCCCACAGCCGCCAGCGCAAGAGGCGGACGGCTGCGAGCAGCCCTGAAATCATCGCGGATATCCCGCTTGCGACGAGCAACGCGCGGTTCGCGGCCATTGAGCCCGCGACCGCCACCGTCATGGAAGCGATGAGCGCCGCTTCGATGCGTGGCTGCACGCGGGCTTCGAGATTGCCGCCCTGACGGTAGAACTGACCTGCCACCGCGGGTGCGATCAGGCGCCCCCCCATGAACAGCATCAGCAGTGCGAACAACAGGACCGCCGAGAGCAGGATATGGAGTTCGGCCGCCGCCCATCCGACGTGCGGTGCGAGCTCGAACGCGATGTCGCTCGCGCAGATCCCGATCAGCACCGCGGGGAGCGCCTTGTTGCGGGGCTTCTTGGCAGAGCGCAGGAGCCGCGGTGCGACCTGCGCCGCGAGCAGGCCGGCGAACGCGATATTCGACGCGGCGGCCGCCAGGCTCGACGGCGCGAGGAGGTAGGTCGCGCGCGCGAGCGCCCATAGTCCGAAGAGTGGAGCGAGACGCGGCCTGGCCATGGGCCCGAGTTGGTTGCCGGCAACCGCGGCAAGCGCGAAGCCAAACAGCATTTCGTGGGCGTGTCCGGCCGGATAGCCGATGCCCGGAAAGGTGCTCACGTCCCCCAGCATCGCAAGGACCGATGCCGGGAGCACGAAGAGTCCGTACAGCGTCGCAGCGGGGAAGAATAGGGAGCTTCCCGTTAGAAGCCGACGCGGGCGTGCGTCTCCGGGCGAGGGACTCACTCGGGCGTCGCCGCGGTGGTCCGTCATGCTGCGCTGGCGTGCATCGATCGGGATCCGGGCTGGGCGCGGCGCGGGGTGTGCCAGGTTCGGGCATCGGGTCCTGACGAAGCGTAGACTGAGGCTCCTATGTCCGGAACGCAAGGCCTTGCCGATCGGCTCGGCGCGACGGGCCTTTTCGCGGGGCTTGAGCTCGCGCTCCTTGAACTGCTCGCGCACGACGCTCTGCCGCGGCGCTTCGCCGCCGGCGAGCGCATCTGGCGGACGGGCGAGGACGCCGCGCATTTCGTCATCGTCGAGGACGGCCTGGTAGAGCTCGAGCAGGTGACGCCTGCGGGCGAGGGCGTGATGGTGGGGCTATTCGGCCGCGGTGACACGCTGTGCGTCATGCCGGCGCTCAAGGGCCGGCGCTATCCGGCGGACGCAGTTGCGTTGACCGACGGCGTGAGCGCGCTCCTCGTGCCGAGCCGTACGGTATTCGATGCTCTCGACGCACATCCCGCGCTCGAGCGGGCGCTCAACCGGGCGCTGATTGCGCATGCCGAGTTGCTGCACGCCAAGATCGGCATCGTGAGCGCGGGCTCGGTGCCGCGACGATTGGCGGCCCTGTTCCTTTACCTTGGGCGACGGTTCGGCCGGCGCGAGGCGGGGGGCGCGGTGCGTCTCGACCTCGCCCTCACTCGCGAGCGCATCGGACAGCTCGTCGGCGCGCGCACGGAAACCGTGATCCGGGTGCTTAGCCGCTGGCAGAAGGCTGGCTGGCTGCGCAGCGGCGCTCAAGGTTTCGAGCTCGTGCGTCCGGAGATGCTCGACAAGGTCGTGGAACCCTGAGCACGCTCAGCGCTCGAGCAGCCCGAGCTTGCCCGTCTCCCGGGCCCACGTCTCGGCGTCCGGAGATGGTGGCTTCTTCTCGACAATGGACGGCCAGAGCGCGGCAAGCTCGGCGTTGAGCCCGACGAGCGCGCGCTGAGCTCGTGGCAAGTCGGTGTCCGGGGCGATCGCCTCGACCGGGCACTCGGGCACGCACAGGCCGCAGTCGACGCACTCGTTCGGGTCGATCACGAGCATGTTCGGCCCTTCGCGGAATGCGTCGGTGGGGCAGACTTCGACGCAGTCGGTGAACTTGCACTTGATGCACGCTTCGCTGACGACATAAGCCATGGTCGACCTCGCATCCGGGCCACAAGCCTAAGGCGAGGTTCGGGTGCGTGCCATGACGGCGGTCATATCGCCCTTCCCTGTTGGCGCATACGCTGCAGTACGGGAATACGTCGAAGGAGGCAATCATGACGGCTCAGATCAACCTCTGGAGAGGCGAGCATGCGGGATTTCGCCGCCTACTCGATCTGTTCGAGGCGCAGATCGGACTCTTCCACGCCGGCGCCCAGCCGAACTACGGGCTCATGCTCGACATCGTTTCGTACCTGCGGCACTACCCGGACCGGTTTCACCACCCCAAGGAGAACGCCGCGATTTCGCGCCTGCTCCGGCGCGACCCGCGCGGGTCTGTTTTGCTGCGGCGCCTGACTGGTGACCACGAGGTCATCGCGCGCAGCGGCAAGCAGCTGCTCGAACAGCTCGAGGCGATTGCGGCGGGCGCGCTCATGTCGCGCGAGGCGGTCGAGGCAAGCGCGGCGACCTATGCCGCGTACTACCGGCAGCATCTCGCCCGTGAGGAAAGGGAGCTGTTTCCGCGCGCCGAGCGCCTGCTCGACGAGCATGACTGGGCCGCGGTGGAGGCGTCTGTGCCTGCCGGCCGCGATCCCCTCTTCGGGGAGCGAGTCGAGGAGCGCTACCGCGAGCTGCATCGCCAGATTGCCCTCGAGGGCGGCTGCGGCTGCGCAACGAGCGACCTTCCGGCGCCACCCGGGGGGGCGGTGTCGCGCCCGGCGAGCCACGCCCGCTAGGTACGGCGGAGGGCGCGCTGAGACACCCTGCGTCGGATCGGGTTTCGCGCGCGCAGAGCACCTCAAGCGCATAGCGGCAGAGCATCTCCGGATAACCCTGCACGCTTCAGGGGCGCGGAACGCGGCGGCAGCGGGCATCATCCAATGTTGCAATCATGGACACGATTCCGAACACCCTCGGCCAGGCCGCCCCCGACAGCGAACATCGGGCCTTCGCGCAGATCATGCGGCGTCACAACCGGCGGCTGTTTCGTACCGCGCGCGCAATATTGCGGGACGACGCCGAGGCGGAGGACGCGCTACAGGAGGCCTATGTCCAGGCCTACCGCGCGCTGCCCGGCTTTCGCGGCGAGGCGCAGCTCTCCACCTGGCTGGTGCGCATCGTGGCGAACGAAGCGCTCGGCCGGCTGCGCAAGCGCCGGCGTGGGGCGGAAGTGATCGCGCTCGGGACCGAGGAGGGTTGGGCGGAGAGGCAAATGGACGAGTCGGACGAGGCGCAGCCCGAACGCGCTGTCGAGCGTGCGCAGAGCCTGCGTCTGATCGAGACTAAGATCGACGACTTGCCGGATGCGTTTCGCGCGGTGTTCGTGCTGCGCGCCGTTGAAGAGCTGTCGGTGGAGGAAACCGCGGAGGCGCTCGACATTCCCGCCGCCACGGTGCGCACGCGCTACTTCCGCGCCCGGGCGCTCCTTCGCGAGGCGCTGGCGCGCGAGCTCGACCTCGCGCTGCAGGATGCGTTCGGGTTCGCGGGCGCGCGCTGTGACCGCATCGTAGCGCACGTATTGGCGCGACTTGCCGCTGCATAGTGCCGCGGACCCGAGCCGGCTTCCGACGCGGGCGGCGTCACTTCATCCCAACGCCGTGCCCGTACACGAGCCTGGACGCGAGGACGCCGCCCGCGATCAGGCAGGCGAGGCCCGCGAGCGATAGGGCGAGCGCGGCGAGGACCGACTCCGGCGAAGCCGCGGGTTTGCGCAAGAGCAAGCTGCCGAGAAAGAAGATCGCCGCGGCGGACATCGCGCTCAGATGCCACACCGCAATCTTCGTCGCGGGATGGCCCAGCTCGATGCGTGCGAATTCGACGAAGCCGGTGCCGATGGCGGGCAGTGCCATCAGCAGCCCGGCTGCCAGGCACCAGTAGCTCAGGGACCACCAGGACGCGGTCCCGAAACCGAGCGCCAGCGCGTCCCATCCGAGAGAGGTTGTCCACAGCGCGATCGGGAAGTGCACAAACATCGGATGCAGCGGATGGCGCACGAGTTCAGGCAGCACCCGCGTGCGTCAGCAGGTATGCGAGCAGGACCAGGAACCCCGCGACCGCGAGCAAACCGTGCAGTACCACGACCGGGCCCGGCAGCGCCTGACCGCGCAGGTGCTTGCCGAGGAACATATAGGCCCCGCCGAGCGCGGCGATCACGAAGAGCGCCAACGCAGCCAGCGGTAGGGCGGACGTAGCGGCTACCGCGCCGGCCACGCCGATGATGAGGAGCACCAGCGCCGCGGCCGCGACCAGCCCGTGCACCACGGCAAGGGCGGTGGGCGGCCGCTCCCGGCCGCCGCCGCGGAAGTGCATCGCTGCCAGGGTCAGGCCGCCCAATGCGGCGAGTGCGAACAGTATTGCGGACCAGAGGAACATCTGCGGTCTCCCGGTTGTTCAGGTGCGGCATTGGATGACAATCGGGACCAAAGTGTTCCTGCGAGACAGGCCGCGCTTGTCCCGCCGGGGACGTGCTCAGGAGGCACCGAATCGGCGCAGCCGCTCCTCCGCCTCCCGGCCGATGCGCACGGTGAGCGCTCCGGCGGGCTCGACCGCCCCGATCAGGTCGACGACCTCTCCGCCCCACACCAGCGCGTCGTCGAAATCGCCGCGCTGCTGCGCGCTGCGGTAACCGTCAAGCGCAGCGGCGTCGGCGGCGAGCGCCGCTTCATGCCCGTGCCAGCGCTCGATGAAGCGATTGCGCAACGCCCTCCCGGTGTAGTGCTGCGGCCAGTCGTAGCCGCGAGCGACGTCGAACACGCGCGTGCGCTGCGTGTGGTCCCCGTCGCCCTCGACGAGACGCCGGACCGCCTGCGAATGCATCAGCGCCTCGGGCGTGGCGCAGTAGCGCGTGCCGATCACCGCGCCGCAGGCGCCCAGTGCCAGAGCCGCGGCAAGCCCGCGACCGTCGCCGATGCCGCCGGCGGCAAGCACCGGCACCGGCTCGACAGCGTCGACCACGGCCGGAACCAGCGGCAGCGTGGCGCGAGCGGCGCCGTGGCCGCCCGCTTCCGCGCCTTGTGCGACGATGAAATCGGCGCCCATGGCCCTGGCCTCTCGCGCCCCGCGCAGATCCTGGATCTGGCAGACCAGCGCGCAGCCTCGGGCCTTGACGGCATCCACATACGGCGAAGCGTCGCCGAAGGAGAAGAAGAAGGCGCGCGGCTTGTATGACAGGGCAAGCTCGACCGCCTCGCGCGTCGCCTTCCAGGTGATCAGGCCGACGCCCCAGGGGCTATGCGTAGCGGCCGCCACCCTCTCGAGCTCCCGCTTCAGCCAGTTCAGGTCGCCATAGCCGCCGCCAACCATGCCCAAGCCGCCGGCGTTGGATACCGCGGCGGCGAGCGCGCCACCCGACACGCCCCCCATGGGCGCGAGCATGATGGGGTAGGACAGGGCGAAGCGTTCGCTGAGGCGGGTCTTCATGGTCGCGGATAATCCATCAGGTGAGAAAGGTTGCGCCGCGCTGGAACGCCCCGAGCCCACTCGGTGAGCCCGCTCGTTGGTCAGCCATGCGATGGCCGATCAATTCGTTTCCCGGTCTTCCGGCTTGCAGACAATCCGGCTACTCGAGGCGGCGGCGATCGATCGCAAGCGGCATCCAACGCTGCGCGGTGGTCAAAGCCGATGTGCCCGGCCGTGCGAGCAACGCGAATACGTCCGGGGCCCCGAGAACCATTTGGCGCCGCGCGGGCCGGAAAGCCAAGCGACCTTCGATCGCCGAGGATTTCGCTCTCCTCGGCACTTACCCGAGCACCTCGCGCATCGTCGCGGCGGCCCCCGCGAGCGCGCGCTGCCCGTCGCCGACGAAACTCGAGCCATGCATGACGGCGAGCACCTTTGGATTCAACTCCCCTAGGCGCTTGAGCGTCGCGTCGGTGCGCGGCGTGTGCGGCATGTAGCCCGGGGTCGGCCCGTCGCGGTTGTCGACGAGCGTCTGGCGAAAGCGGCCCACGACGTCGCCGCGCGTTATCGCCTCGACGTCGCCGTTCTGATGAAACAGGTCCGAGCAGAACAGCACGGCCTGCGTCTCTTCGAACAGCAGGCCCGCGTCCCAGCCGTGCGGAAGCTGCGGCGTGTGCAGGAAGCGGAATCGGAATCGGCCGGTGCCGAGCGTTGCGCCGTCCGTCATCGCTTGGGCCGGGCGCAGCGCAATGAAGTCGTCCACGCCGATGCGCTTGCCGATGGCGCTGCAGATTGCCGTGGAGGTCGGCGCGAGCTTCTGCCAATCGGCGAGCGCACCGCATTCGTCCGCCTCGATGTGGCTGAAGCCGATCCAGCGCAGCGCCGCCGGATCGATCAGCGCCGCGATCGCCTCGCGCACTTGGGGAAACAGCCGCCTGTGGCCCGTGTGGTAGAGCAGCGGCTGCTCGTCGCGCACGAGGAACTGGTTGAACTGGATGTTCGCCTCCGGGACGTAGGTGCAGATCCGGGAGACGTTGTCCGCGATCTCGGTAACCGTGCTCATTTGCGCCCAGGCTGGTAGCTGCCCGCCGGCGCCCGGAAGGGGATCGCGAGCCGGTTCCAGCCGTTGATCGCGATGACGGCGAGGGTGAGATCCACCAGTTCCTTCTCGCTGAAGTGCCGCCGCGCGCGCTCGTAGACGTCGTCCGGCACCCCCCCATCGGAAACCTGCGTCACCGCTTCGGTCCATTCGAGCGCGGCACGCTCGCGCTCGTCGTAGAGGGCCGTCTCGCGCCAGGCCGGAAGGACGTGCAGACGCTGCTCGGTCTCGCCGTTCGCGCGTGCGTCCTTGCTGTGCATATCGAGGCAGTAGGCGCAGCCGTTGATCTGCGAGACGCGCATTCTGACGAGCTCGAGCAGCATCGGCGCAAGACCGCAGCGCCTCACGTAGTTCTCCAGCCCGCGCATCGCCGTCATACCCTCGGGTGCCGCTTTCCGGAAGTCGAGGCGCTGCGTCATGTCACGAGAGTTCGATGGGGATCTGCGGGGAGAAGCGCTTCATGGGCCATTCCGCCTGCCGTATCCCAACACGAAGAGGACCGGATGTCGTTGCGTCGGATCACGAACGCCGCCCCGCATCATCCCGGAAAGATATTACCCACGCGAAAGCGGCGTCGGAAAAGTCCAGATTCCGGAGGACTTCAACGGGCCGCTGCCGCCTCGGTGGGCACGCCCCGTCGCGCGGCGCGCCTTCCGGTCGCGCGGGTTGCGGGCGTACCCCTTCCGAGGGCGCTTGCGATGGCATTCCGGAATGATGCTGTCGAGAGATTGTTCCGAGGTTTCGTCCGCGCGCGTCAGACCGGCAGCGGCCGCACGCCGAGCTTTGACCCGATGCCGGCGGAAAGATCGGACACCGGTGTCGCGGCGCCGTGGATCTCGAATCGGCGGGCGAGATATAAATCATCGAAATCCGCAAGCGCGGCCAGCGACGCTCGGTCGAGCAGCCGGATCTGGGACTCCGTGATGTCGATCAGTCCATCCTCACGCAGGCGGCGCAGCATCCGGTTGACGTGGGGGGCGCTGAGTCCGACCACATCCGCGATATGTTCCTGGGTCAGCGGCATACTGAACCTGAGGCCGTCGCCGATCCCGATGGCACGCAGGCGAATCGACATTTCAAGGATGAAGTGCGCGACCCTTTCGAGGGCGCCGCGCCGGCCGACAGCGGCCAAGTGTTCCCCGTACATGGCCGTTTCTCCTGCGCCTGCCCAGAATAGCGCCATGGCCACGCGGGGTTGCGATCGGAATATTTCGGCCAAATCGCTAAACTTGACGAGAAACGCGGTGACCTCGGTCAGCGCGGTCGCCGAGTAGAGCGCGTGTTCAAAGAAGCACGCCGGATATCCGATCAAGTCGCCGGGGAGCGCCACATGGAAAACCTGTCGCTTGCCGTCGCTCAATACCTTGTAGCGGAGCGCGAATCCGTCGCCCAGCACATAGATGCCGCTGTAGTTGCGCCCTTGAACGACGATATTGTTGCCACGCCGGATCGTGTGAGTCTCGGACTGCAGCATGCGCATGGCGACGATTTCCCGCTCGGTCAGCGGCAGGCGGTCCGGCAAGTACGCGGCCAACCTGGTCAACAGTGCGCGCGGGATTGGTGCTTCCGTGTTCACGCCGTCTCTCCCGAAAGGCTTCGATGCGGGGACCACGAGCGCTGCGGCGAACGGCGCAAGCGGCTGCCGGCAGCCAGCGCTCGCGGCGCGTGGCGACGCGAAGGAGCCGGCAATCTCGGTTGATCGCACTGCACGATTGCGAAGGGTGCGTTCGATAGATCGAGAAGAGTGTACTGCGAAACACCGCTCCTGAGCCCTCTTCGTGAGTGGGGGGATCTTTCTTGCAGTTCGGTAGTCACCGCGCGCTGCCGCGCGCCGTTCATCCGCACAGCGCGGATGCGTCTGCAGCAGACCAAAACCCGTGGGGCGGGTTGGCGACCCTGGGTGGGGGTCGGTGGTGATGAGCGAAGCGCTCGGCTTGGCGGGATGCGGGTTGTTGCCAGAAAGGCGATGCGCCGCTACCGGGAGTCCGCGAGGCGCGATGCACGGGAAGCCCGCGAGCGCGCCCGGACTCACCCGCAATGCGCCGGCGTGGGCCAAGTCGCTACCCCGCGTCGTGAACGGCAACGCAACGACTGTGAATGTGACCGCTGGCGCGAGCGCCAAGGGAAGGCCGTAATGCCGGGGCCGGAGTCCGCGCCCGGCTGCAACGTCACTCCGATCCTAGGGAGGCGCGGCAGGCGATGTCGTGTGAAAGCAGGCCGTAATCCGCCAAGCGTGAACGGAGGCCAACACCGCGGGTGCTCGGTCAGTAGCCGTAGAACTCCTCGTAGTGCGTGGCCCCGCCGGGGACGCCGAGATCCGTGAGCATGTCGCGCATGGCCATGGTCATGGCAGGCGGGCCCGCAAAGTAATAGATCAGACTCGTCGGACCCGGGAGGTGGCACTCCAGCAGTTCGCGCCGGATGAAGCCGGTCTCGCCGATCCAGGGCTGCGCCGATTTCTTTGGTTCGGACATGACGGCGATCAGACGGAAGTTGGGATTAAGGCGAACCGCGCTCGTCAATTCCTCCAGAAACGCCGCGTCTTCGGGTCGCTTGTTGGCGTAAAACAGGTGGATCCGATGCGCGAGCCGTTCATGAGTCGCGTGCCGAGACATCGAAAGGAACGGCGTGATGCCGATGCCGCCTGCGAGAAACACCACCGGCTGCGCCGAGCCATCGTCGAGGATCATCTCTCCGTTCGGGCCGTCGACCGTGACCGTGCCGCCGAGCGGCATCGATTTCAGAACGCGCTTGAACGCGGTATCGCGCATGCGCGTGGCCACCATCAATTCGGGCTCGTGAGGCGCGCTGGCGATCGTAAAAGTGCGGCCGTTGCCTTCACCGTCCGTCTCGGGCGGTTCGTTCAACGTCATCAGCAGCGACTGGCCGGCCCGGAACCGGAAGCCTGAGGGCCTGGAAAAGTGAAATGCCATCGTGCCTTCGGCGACCGTCTCGCGGCGCAGAAGGCGCACCTGGTGGATTGTCACGGTAAGCTACCCCTCCAGGGCGTGTGCCGGGGACTGTGGGGATCGGTACGGGGCCACGGCGGCGCCTCGAGATTCGCGGCCGCCAAGGCCGTGTTCAAGGTTGCTACGCGCTCTCGGCCCCTTCTTCGGCAATCGTTCAGAACGTGCGGATGTCGGGAAAGCTGTCGGGACACTCGTGGCGCTGGCCGGCCCCGTCGTACCAGTAGAGCTTGTTCTTATCTTCGCCTTGGGCGAGCTTGTGGGAGCCGTCGCAGAAGGGCTGATTCTTCGACAGTCCGCAGCGGCACAGGTACTTGTCCTCGCCGCCGATCGAAAGTTTGTACGGTTCCTGGTAGGTGCGTTTCACGATGCGTGCCATGATGGTTTCCTTTTCGTCGAACAGTCCGGTCAGATCAGCGCATTCACCATTCGCAGCTTGATCAACTCGATCGCGCGCGCCGGGTTGAGGTGCTTGGGGCATACCTCGGTGCAATTCATGATCGAGCGGCAGCGAAACAGGCGATAGACCTCGTTCAGGTGATGCAAGCGCTCCGCAGTCGCGTGATCGCGGCTGTCTGCGATGAAGCGCAGCGCCTGGAGCAACGTCGCGGGGCCGAGAAACCGGTCGGGATTCCACCAGTAGGAGGGGCAGAACCCCGAGCAGCATGCGCAAAGAATGCACTCGTATAGGCCTTCCAACCGGGTGCGCTCTTCGGGCGATTGCAGCCTCTCGCGCTCGGGAGGAGGTTCGTCGTCGATGACATACGGCCTTATGGAGCGGTATTGCTCGAAGAACCGCGTCATGTCCACGACGAGGTCCCGAATGACCGGGAAGCCGGGCAGCGGCCGCAGTTCGACCGGTTCGCGCAAGCTTGCGAGCGGCGTAATGCACGCGAGGCCAGTGCGTCCATTGATGCTCATCCCGTCGGAGCCGCATATGCCCTCGTGGCAGGAACGGCGAAAGGCGAGGCTGTCGTCTTGCGTCGCGCGGATCCGCTCGAGAGCGTCGAGCAGCATCCGGTCGTGCGGATGCGATGCCATCTCGTAGCGTTGCATGCGCGGGCGCGAGTCGCTGTCCGGGATGAATCGGTAGATCAAGAATTCCACGACGGCCCCCTGTTGGTCACGGCCCCAGCAAGAGCGTGCCGAGGGCGAGCGCCATGAGCGCGAGTGCAACGGCGACGGCGGTCAATGCGCCCAGACGCAGCCAGATCGGATGGATGTAATCGAGAATGACGTCGCGCAGCCCGACCCAGGCGTGCGCGAAGAGCGCGGCGAAGAAGAGCAGGCCAGGCAGGCGCATCGAGCCGGCGAGAACCCAGGCCCTCCAGGCCGCGTATCCCGCCGGACGCGCCAGCGTCCAGCTGGCGAGCGCATAGAACAGGAACAGGAGCATGTACAGCGCGCTCAGGCGCTGCACCAGCCACGCCGGAAGGGCGCTCGGGATCGCCTTCACCAAATGGCTCCGAGGGCGAGCAGCGCAAGCGCGAAGCCCAGCAAATTCACCGACCACGCACTGCGCCGTGCGACCGTGAGCGAGGAGCCGAGATCGATGTCCATCAGCAAATGGCGCGCGCCCGCCAAGACGTGCTGAGCCAGCGCCCAAAGAAAAAGCACCACCAGAGCCCGGGCAGCGCTCGAGCTGAGCAGCCCGGTAATTGCGGCATATCCCGATGGTCCGTCCAGCGAGCGGCGCAGCGCATAGATCGCCACGGGCAGGAAGAGCGCCAACAGCACGCCCGAGACGCGGTGGGCGAACGAGCACATCGCTCCGACCGGAAAGCGCAGCCGGAACAGGTTCAGGGAGCGCGGGCGCGCAGGCCGAGGCGCCACCAGCGGCTCATTCGTCGGATGCGGCACGGACGCGACTCGAATCGGTGGCAACGAAGGCAAGTCCTGCCGCGGGCGCCCGGCCGGCCGCCCCGCCGCGCAGCCACGCCTTGAACGAACAATATGACTGCATGAACTTGCGCCGATACTCCTGAGCGCTCGCGTGGTGGCGCGGGTTCAGTACCGCCTGCCGGTAGATCCGCATGGTGCGGCGCACCCACTGCGTCGCGGCGGCGAGCGCATCGCGCTTCACCAGGAAGTCGATACGCTTTTGGTCAGCGAGCGCCCGATCGCTTTGCTGCGGGTGATGCGCAGGACTCATGTGCCGTCGCGCGATGAGCGCGGGTGCTGCCCGCCTCCCTCGCGCCACTTCGCGAAGCAGTCCAGTCCGCAGAAATAGAGGAGGTAGTCCGATCCCTCGACCATCGCCGCTACCGATCGCGGTACTTCATGAAAACACGAATGGCACGCCACGGTTTCAGGCATCGTAGCCTCGTCTTCCTTGATTTGTGAAACCCGCTTCGGGTCGCGGCCGGACGACATGATTGCACCGTAGCATCCCAATTCTACTGCCGCGAGCATCCGATCGCACTGCGTCGTCCGATTGCACGAAATCAATGATCCACCACAAAGACCTGTCTCTTCGATTGTCCTTACATCAATGCTTCGCTTCGAGACGTCAGCCGGGTTCAGAGGCGAGCACGAGGGAGCATCCGGGAGCGTGAATTGCGCCAGGCTAATGTCGCCGCATAACGAGTCCGCAGTCCCATTCACGTTAGATTGGCGACCGCGTTGCGAGTGTGTTGACCTCGGCTGCCATATGGTGAGAAGCGGGCTTCGACGCTGACCGCGATCGACGGACTGGACGGCCCTGAACTTAGGGTTTGCTTCCGGGAGGCGCGCAACTGGTCATGGCACAGACTTTCGACGCACGCGATCCGGCCTTCTGGCGAGCGGGGGCCATCAGCACGACGATCGTAATGCCGATCGTGCTCGTGTTCCTGGCCCTCGACAGCCTCGCCGCGATTCGCGCCGGGGGGCTCGCACGTTCCTCCCTATGACGTCATCAACCACGAGATCGGCTACGCCTACGACGACGCGGAGGTCTTCTTGGCGGGGCTTCACTGGAAAGGCGCCGCCTCGCCGCTGCTCATGTTCTGGGGAGTCTTCTGGCCCGGGATCCTCGTGGCCATCTTCGCGCTGTGGGCCGCGCTCTACCGGCCGGTGTCCGACGTTCAAGCGGGTCCCCCCGCGGGAGGGTCGGCTGCGCGGCGCTAAGACGATCGTCAGTCCGCCCGCGAAAGGACGGCCCACGGTTCGCCATGCGCGAGGCCGGAGGGTTTCCCGGAAATCCGGGGGAACGCTTGCGGCACGGTCGTGCTCACGATCGGCCATTCGACAAGGAGCCTCGCCGAGCTGATCGAGCTACTGAAGGATCAAGGGGTGGCCGGCGTCGTGGACGTGCGCACCATTCCCCGATCGAGGACGAATCCGCAGTTCAACCGGGAAACCTTGCCGCGCGCCCTCGAGGCCGCGGGCATCGCGTATCGGCACACGGCGGGCCTCGGCGGCCTGCGGCGCGCCGTTCCCGATTCGCCCAACATGGGCTGGCACAATGCGTCGTTTCGCGGTTTCGCGGATTACATGCAGACGCCCGCGTTTGCTGTCCATCTGCAGCAGTTGATCGAGCGCGCGAAGAAGAAGCGGGTCGCCTTGATGTGCGCGGAAGCTGTACCCTGGCGCTGCCATCGTTCGCTGATCGCGGATGCGCTGTCGGTGCGCGGGATCGCGGTCGAGCACATCATCGGCAAGGGACGCACCCAACCGCATGCGCTGACGCCCTGGGCGTCGGTCAAGGGCACTGCGATCGTCTATACACTGGCGAAGGCCTCGCGCTACGAGGCCGCGCGCGGGTGTACGTCGAAGCCCGGCTCGAGCGCGGATCGGCCCGGCACTGCGAAGACGCGCCGGGCGACGACACGCGGCCCCGCCGGCGCACGGGGGGCACGCGGGTGAACGGCGACGGTCGGCCCGCTCCTGCGGACCCCGGCGGTGTCGGGTCCGATGCCGGCCGGGGTGAGATCGGTGCGATCGCCGAAGGGCATTCGGCGATCGTTGAGCTTTCGGCGCGCGATCTCCCGGCCTATTGCCCGAATCCGAAAATGCCGCTCTGGTCGTGGCATCCGCGAGTCTTCCTGGACGTCGTGAACGAGCCTGAAGCGATGTGCCCATACTGCGGGACACGCTATCGGCTCGCAGCGGGCGTTCACGAACGCGACTTCGATACGCTAGGCTTGCATCAGCATCACCTGGAGCAGCTCCTGCGGCCGGACGCGGCGCCCGCGCCGTCCTCGTCCGAGACGGTCGATCATCGCGAGGGCGTCAATCTCCGGGCCGATGTGCGCGGTAATACGACCCTGGAGCAGATCACGCGCTGGCTCACGCGCCGCCCGCCGGGTTGATCCGCCGGCACCGCAGCGCGATCGTGCAAGGGGGCCGGCAGAGGGGGTGCAGGAGCGCATGGCCAAGATCCTCTACTACAGCGACATTCACATCGAGATCCGGGAACAGGCCGGCCGGCTCGGCTGGACGAGCCTGTACCCGCTCGATCTCGGTCCGGATATCGGCGCGTTCGCCGGCAAGGCGGATCTCCTCGTCCTCGCCGGCGACATCGGCAGGATGCGCTCGCGGCGCGACGTCTCGACGCTGCGCTACGCGAGCCAGGCGGCCGCCTTCCTCGGCTGCCCAGTGGTCGTGGTGCCCGGCAATCACGAGTACTACCGCGGCACGTTCGACGAGGAGCGCGAGACGCTCCTCGCGGCGAGGCTGGATGGCGTGACGGTGCTCGACCGGGGCGAGGCGCGCTATGCGACCTCGGCCGGGACGCTGCGGATTCTCGGTGCCACGCTCTGGACCGACTATGCGGCGCTTGGAGATCGCGGGCAAGCGATGCGCCTGGCGCAGGAGACAATCGAGGATCACCGCCTGATCGCGCGCAGCGGCGGCGCTCCCTTCCTGCCGCAGGACGCGCTCGAGGAGCACCGCCTGTCGCGCGCCTGGCTCGCCGAGCGGCTCGCCGCGCCGCACGACGGGCCGACGATCGTCGTCACGCACCACGTGCCGCATTCTGTGGCATTCAACCCGACGTTCGGCATCACGCCCCTGTCGCCCGCGTTCCACAGCGACTGCGGCGAGCTCATTGCCGCCGCGGTGCGCGCGGAAGTGCGCGCCTGGATCTTCGGCCACCACCACTGGAGCCACGAAGTCACAGTGCAGGGCATGCGCCTCGTTTCCGCGCAGACAGGATATCCGGGGGAAACGACCGGCTGGAACGGACCCGGCCTGCTCTCGATCTGAGCTCGTGGGCTCCCTACGCCACACCGGCCGTGCAGCGCCGGCGGAACCGCGGGGAACGAAGAGCGTGCATGTCGCGATCGAAGCTGGGCACATCGGCTACACGGCCCTCGGCCTGGCCTGGCTGTCAGACCCCCCAGCGGCGTCGGCACGAGCGGACGATGCAATCCGGAGCGGTTATTGAGAGGCGCTTTCATGGTTGTGAGCGGCCTGGCCCCGCAGTCACCCGAATCGCAGCGGCCGAATCGGCCCTGCGCTAACGGCGCCACACGGTAACCTTCGCATCCGCTGATTTGACGATCTGGGGCACGATCTCGCGCCAGTTCACGCCGCGCGTGCGCGTCAGCCAGAAGACCCTGGAGTCCTTCGGGTTTTCGTGCTCGCCCGCTGTGAGGCAATAGAGCGCGCCATAGCAGCTGTGCTGGGTCATCCGAGCGATCGCCACGCGCCTGAACATGACGCGGGAGCACTTCTCGCGCATCCTGCACGACCTCGCGGCGCAGGGCCTGATCGAAGCCGACGACCGCATCGTGCGTGTCTCCGATCTCGATCGCCTGCGCGGCGCCACTTAAACCGGCGATTTGTTGATCCGCGTCACCTCGGCGAGGCCGTCGCGGGCGGCGGCATCCGTAAAATCGCGCCGGTGGAACTGGTCTGTCCTGCCGGCAGCCTGCCGGCGCTCAAAGCCGCGATCGACAACGGCGCCGACTGGGTGTACCTGGGGCTGCGCGACAACACCAACGCGCGCAACTTCGCCGGACTGAACTTCGACGACGAGTCGCTCGGCTGGGGCGTTGCGTACGCGCACCAGCGTGGCCGCCGTCTCGTGATGACGGTCAACACCTATCCCCAGGCCGCCACCTGGAAGCGCTGGACCGACGCCCTCGAGCGCGCCGCCGGGCTCGGCGTCGACGCGGTGATCGCCGCCGACCCAGGCTTGATGCGCCACGCGGCGCGCGAGCATCCGCGGCTCGAGCTGCATCTGTCGGTGCAGAGCTCGGCCACCAGCCACGAGGCGATCGCCTTCTACCACGAGCATTTCGGGGTCAAACGCGCGGTCCTGCCGCGCGTGCTCTCGCTCACGCAGGTCGAATACGTGGTGAAGAACACGTCGGTCGAGATCGAGGTGTTCGGCTTCGGCGGGCTGTGCGTCATGGTCGAGGGGCGCTGCCAGCTCTCCGCCTATGCCTGCGGCGACTCGCCCAACACGATGGGCGCGTGCTCGCCGCCGCGCGCGGTGCGCTGGCAGGAAACGGCGACCGGACTCGAGTCGCGCCTGAACGGCGTGCTGATCGACCGCTACGCGAAGGGCGAGCGGGCGGCCTACCCGACCCTGTGCAAGGGGCGCTTCCAGGCCGACGGCGCGACCTATTACGCGATCGAGGAGCCGGCGAGCCTGAACACGCTCGAGCTGCTGCCCCAGTTCCGGGACATGGGCGTGCGTGCCGTGAAGATCGAGGGCCGCCAGAGGAGCCCCGCGTACGTCGCGCAGGTCACCCGGGTCTGGCGCGCGGCGATCGACGCCGCGGCGAAGGAGGGCGCGCGCTACGCGCCGCGCCGCGAATGGATGGCCGTGCTCGACCGCCACGCCGAGGGCAGCCAGCACACGCTGGGCGCGTTCTCGCGCCCGTGGAAGTAGAGGAGAGCCGCGGTGAAACTGTCCCTGGGACCGGTGCTCTACTACTGGCCGCGGCAGGCGATGCTCGAGTTCTACGCCGAGATCGCCGAGTCGCCTGCCGACGTGGTGTACCTGGGCGAAGTCGTCTGCTCGCGCCGCCACGAGCTCGACTTCGAGGACTGGCTCGCGATCGCCGACCTGCTCGCGGCGCGCGGCAAGGAGATCGTCCTCTCGGCGCAGGCACTGGTGGAATCGGCGGGCGATCTCAAGCTCGTGCGGCGCACGCTGGACAACGGACACTATCGCGTCGAAGCGAACGACATGGGCGCCGTGCACCTGCTCGCGGGCCTCAGCGGCTGGGTCGCCGGCCCGCACCTCAACGTCTACAACCCGCAGACCCTCGCCATGCTGGCCGAGCTGGGTGCGACGCGCTGGGTGGCGCCAGTGGAAGCCTCGCGCGAGCTGCTCGCGGGGACCCTCGCGGGCCGTCCGGCTACGCTCGAAGTCGAGCTGTTCGGCTACGGCCGCCTGCCGCTCGCCTTCTCGGCGCGCTGCTTCACCGCGCGGCGCTTCAACCTGCAGAAGGAAAGCTGCGAGTTCCGCTGCCTGGGATTCCCCGACGGCATGCGGCTCGACACGCGCGAGGGCGCGCCGTTTCTGGCGCTCAACGGGGTGCAGACGCAGTCGGCGCGCGTGTACAGCCTTGCGGGCGAGCTGCCGGCGCTTGCCGCGTCGGGCGTGGATCTCCTGCGCGTGAGCCCGCAGTCGCGCGGTACCGCGCAGGTCCTGCGCGTGCTGCGCTCGGCCTGCGACGGCGCGCTCGATGCCGAGGCGGCGCGCACGGTGCTCGCCCCGCTTCTGCCCGGGGAGGCCTGCGACGGCTTTTGGCACGGCCGGCCGGGGCTCGAGCAGACGTTTCTCGCCGATCGGCAGGCGGCGGCCGCGTGATGCTGCCGGCGCCGCTGATCGCGCTCGCGCGCCGCTTGCCGGAGCGCCCGCCGGCGACGTTGCTCGCGGCTACGCTCAACGTCGCGCTGTGCAGCGGGCTGCTCTCGCGCTCGGCGCTCGAACCGCTCGGCGGCAGGGTCGTGCGCCTGGAGGCGAGCGACGCGGGAACCGGCGTCTCGGTGACGCTCGGGGCGCGCGGCTTTCGGGCCGCGGCCGGGCGCGCGGACGTCACCATCCGCGCCGCGTTGCGCGACTTTCTCGCGCTCGCCCTGCGGCGCGAGGACCCCGACACGCTGTTCTTCACGCGCCGTCTGGTGATCGAGGGCGACACCGAGCTCGGGCTGGTGGTGAAGAACGCGCTCGACGCGGTCGACTGGGAGCGGCTGCCGCTCCCGCTGCGCCACCGGGGCTAGACGAGCCTCACGCGGGCGGCGCGGACAAAAGCTCGCGCGCGCGTTGCCTCAGCGCCAGAATCGTGGCGCGCAGCTCGTGCGCAGCGGAGCCCCCGGCAAGGATGGCGCGCGAGACGTTCGGCAGCACCCGGCCGAGCGCGCTCGGCATGCGGGCTTGCACGTCTTCCAGGGTGGCCCCCTGCGCGCCTACGCCCGGAGCGAGGATGTAGGAGCTCGGCAGCGCAGCTGCCGTGTCGGCCGCATCGCGACAGGTGGCGCCGACCACGGCGCCGATCGGGCCGACGGGCCCGGCGGCGAGCTCCCGGTTGAGCGCCGTGATCTCGCGGCACAGGGCCGCGGCCACTGTCTCGCCGCTCGCCAGCCTCGCGGTCTGCAGGGCCTCGCCCTCGGGGTTCGACGAGCGCACCACGATGAATGCGCCGCCGCCCTGGCGTGCGGCGAAGCCGAGCGCCTTGCGCAGCGCGCCGAGCCCGAGGTAGGGATGCAGCGTCACCGCGTCGACCCGCAGCGGGCTCGACGGCGAGAAGAACGCCTCGGCGTAGGCCTCGCCCGTGGTGTCGATGTCGCCGCGCTTGGCGTCGAGCAGCACCAGCACCTCGTGCGCGCGCGCGAGCGCCGCCAGCTCTTCCAGCACGCGCACGCCCGCGCTGCCGAAGCGCTCGAAGTAGGCCGATTGGGGCTTGATGATGGCGAGCCGGTAGTCGGCCGCCTCGAGCACGCGGCGGCCGAACTCGAGCGCGCCCTCGGCCGAGTCGGGCAGGCCGCATTTTGCGAGCGTGGCGGCCGAAGGATCGATGCCGATGCACAGCGGCCCGTGCTCCGCGATGCGCCGGCCGAGCCGCGCGGCGAAGTCAGTCACTGCGCTTCACCGCGCCGGCTTGCCGCGCGGCGTGAAAGGTCATCTGCATGGCGCCATTCTGCCAAAAAAGGGCCGCGGGCAGCGCCCGGATTGTGCTATCTATCGAGCCATGCAAGAGGGACCGAGACCGCATTCCACGCCGCTCGACGCGGCGCAGAGCCTGCCGGCGCTGGCGCCGTTCTGGGCGTTCTTTCTCGACATCGACGGCACGCTGCTCGAGCTGGCCGAGCGACCGGACATGGTGCGCGTCGACGCCGCTCTGGTGAGTCTGCTGGGCGGACTGCAGCAGGCCGCCGGCGGGGCGCTCGCACTGATCAGCGGGCGCTCGGTCACCGACGTCGACGCGCTGTTCGCGCCGCTCGAGGTGCCGGTCGCCGGCCAGCACGGCATCGAGCGGCGCGACGCCGCGGGGCGGGTGCACCGGCACGCGTTTCAGCTCGAGCCGCTGCGCCGCGCCGCGGCCCGCCTGCAGGGCTTCGCCGCCGCGCACCCCGGGTTGCTGTTCGAGGACAAGGGCAACAGCCTGGCGCTGCATTACCGCCAGGCGCCGCAGCTCGCCGATGCGGCGCGCGCCGAGGCCGCGGCGGCCGCCGCCGAGCTCGGCGACGAGTTCGAGCTGCAGGGCGGCAAGATGGTGTTCGAGGTCAAGCCCGGCGGGCGCGACAAGGGAAGCGTCATCGAGGAGTTCATGCAAGAGGCGCCGTTCCGCGGCCGCGCCCCGGTGTTCGTGGGCGACGACCTGACCGACGAGTACGGCTTCGGGGTGGTGAATCGCATGGGCGGGCACGCGATCAAGGTCGGCGCCGGACGCAGCGCCGCGCGCTGGCGCCTCGCCGACGCGCAGGCGGTGCGCGCGTGGCTCGGCGCCTGGGTCGCGCGCTTCGGTCCGCGCGCTGCGTGACGCAGGCGCGGGCCGCGCCTACGTCAGCCCGTCGAAGACTTGCACCTGGACCAACTCACCGGCCGCCACCGGGCCGCGCTCGTGCTCGAGCACGATGAAGCAGTTTGCCTCCGACATCGAGCGCAGCACCCCCGAGCCCTGCTGGCCGGTGAGGCGCACCGACCACGCCCCGCTCGCGTTGCGCGACAGCACCCCGCGCTGGAACTCGGTGCGCCCGGGCACCTTCCGGATCGGCGCCGCGCTCGGCACCCGCAGCAGGGGCAGCGCGCAGTCGTCGGTGCGCCCGGCGAGAAACAGCAGCGCCTCGCGCACGAACTGGTAGAAGGTCACCATCACCGCGACCGGGTTGCCGGGCAGCCCGAACAGAACTGCGCCGCCGATGCGGCCGAAGGCCATCGGCCGCCCCGGGCGCATGGCGATCTTCCAGAACAGCACCTCGCCGAGCTTGCGCATCAGCTGCTTCACGAAGTCGGCCTCCCCGACCGACACGCCGCCCGAGGTGACGATCGCGTCCGCGCTCGCCGCGGCGGCGCCGAACGCCGCCTCGAGCCGTTCCGGGTCGTCGCGCACCACGCCCATGTCGATGATGTCCACGCCCAGGCGCGCGAGCATGCCGTACAGCGTGTAGCGGTTCGAGTCGTAGACCTGGCCTGGCGCGAGCGGCGCGCCGACCGAGGCGAGCTCGTCGCCGGTGGAGAAGAACGCCACCCGCAGCCGGCGCCGCACGCTCACCTCGGCGAGCCCGAGCGAGGCGATGACGCCGAGGTCGGCGGGGCCGATCGCCCGCCCGGGGCGCAGCACCGGCATGCCGGCCTTCAGATCCTCGCCGGCGTAGCGCATGTTCTGGCCGCGCTTCTGCCCCGCGGGGACGATGATCGCGTCGCCGGCGATGCGCACCACCTCCTGCACCACCACCGCGTCGGCGCCTTGCGGCATGATGGCGCCCGTCATCACGCGCACGCATTCGCCCGCGCCTACCCGGCCGGCGAAGGGGCGCCCGGCGAGCGCGCTGCCGATCTCGTCGAGCGCGGTCTCGGCATCGGGCTTGAGGTCGGCCGCGCGCACCGCGTAGCCGTCCATGGCCGAGTTGTCGTGCGCCGGCACGTCGAACGCCGGCACGATGTCCGCGGCGAGCACGCGGCCGAGCGCGGCGCGCGTGGCCACGCGCTCGAGGGCGCTGACCGGCACGAGGCAGCTGCGGATCGCCTCGCGTGCCTTGTCCACGCGCAGCGCGTGCGGGTCGTAGCCGTCCAGGCAACTGACGATTTTCTCGACCGAGTTCATGGGCGCGGCTCGAAGCTCGCGAGCTCGTTGCGGGTATTGATGTTGGAGAACGCTTCGGCCTCGTCGTCGAACGGCACTTCGGCCACCTTGAGCGGCGCATACCAGGTGTCGATCTTGCGGCCCCCGGCCGCGAGGAATGCCTCGAGGTTCGCGAGGAGGCCGGTTTTCATCAGCGCGAACACCGGGTGCGGTTGCGTGCCGGTCCTGGCCACCGCCAGCTCGGCATCGTTCGACTGCAGTCCTTCCCTGAGCCGCGCGACCAGGTCGAGCGGCAGGAACGGCGAGTCGCACGGGACGGTCACCACCAGCGGCTGCGACGCGAGCTTCATGCCGGCGTGCAGCCCGGCGAGCGGCCCGGCGAAGCCGCCTACCTCGTCCGGCGCCACGCAGTGCCCGAAGCGCGCGTAGGCCTCGAGGTTCTGATTCGCGTTGATCACGATCTCGCCGACCTGCGGCGCCAGGCGCTCGAGCACCCACGCGATCATCGGCCTGCCGCGCAGCGGCTGCAGGCCCTTGTCGACCCCGCCCATGCGCCGGCCCTGGCCGCCCGCGAGCACGATGCCTGTGACTCCCGTCATGGGTCCGATTTTAGGCTATCGTTGCGTCCATGGACGAGCCCGCTCGCAATCGCTTCCTCACCCCGTTCCTCAACCTGGGGCACTTCCTCGACCACCTGTTGATGCTGATCTTCCCTACGGTGGTGATCGGCCTGACGCGCGAATGGCACCTGGGCTACTCGGAGCTGCTGCCCTACGCGCTCGGCGGCTTCATCGCCTTCGGCGCCTTCGCGCTGCCCGCGGGCTGGCTGGGCGACCACTGGAGCCGCTACAAGATGATGGTGGTGTACTTCTTCGGCGCAGGCACCGCGATGATCGCGACCGGGTTCGCGCGCACGCCGCTCGAGATCGGCATCGGCCTGACCTGCGTCGGCATGTTCGCCGCGATCTACCACCCGGTGGCGACCGCGCTCCTGGTCGCCGATCCGAAGCGCATCGGGCGCGTGCTCGGCTGGAACGGGCTGTGGGGCAACTTCGGGCTCGGCGGCGCGGCGCTGATCGCCGGCGCGCTGATGCAGTTCGCGGGCTGGCGCGCGGCGTTCTTCGTGCCGGGCGCGGCGACGCTCGCCGCGGGGGTCGGCTTCGTCGCGCTCGCCAGGGATCCGGGCAGGGTGGCGCGCTCCGGCAAGAAGCTCGGGCTCGACATCGACACGCGCAGCATGTGGCGCATCTTCGGCATCGTGGTGCTGGCCACCGTATGCGGCGGCATCATCTTCAACGCCACCACGGTGGCGATGCCCAAGGTGTTCCAGGAGCGCATGGCCGCGTTCGCCCACACCAGCTTCGGCATCGGCGCGCTGGTGTCGGCGGTCTACTGCATCGCGGCGGTGGCGCAGGTCGTGGTCGGCACGCTGATCGACCGCGTCGACCTGAAGCGCGTGTTCGTGCCGATCGCACTGCTGCAGGCGCCGCTGCTGCTGCTCGCGGGCGCGCTCTCCGGCGTGGCGATGCTGGTCGTCTCGGTGCTGATGATGCTGGTGGTGTTCGGCCAGATCCCGCTCAACGACGCGATCATCGGCCGCTACACGCGCGACGAGTACCGCGCGCGGGTGTACGCGGTGCGCTACGTGGTGTCGCTCGGCGTGGCCTCGGTGGGGGTGCCGCTGATCGCGCTCCTTTACCGCACCACCGGCGGGTTCCAGAGCGTGTTCGGCGTGCTCTCGGCGCTCGCGCTGCTCACGCTGGCCGGCGCGCTGCTGCTGCCGTCGAAGGCCCAGCTCGAGGCGCGGCGCCCGGCTTCGGCGGCCGCCTGAAGCGCTGCCCTCAGGCGAGCGCGCTGGGCCGCGGCGCCGTTCTGATCAGGCGCTGCCTGCCGCTGAACGCCAGGTAGTGCCGGCCGCTCGCGCGCCCGAGCATGGTGATGCCCACCTGCTTCGCGATCTGGTGGCCCATGTGGGTGAGGCCCGAGCGCGACACCAGGAACGGAATGCCCATCTGCGCGCACTTGATCACCATCTCGCTGGTCAGGCGCCCGGTGGTGTAGAAGATCTTGTCCGAGCCGTCGATCGCGTCCAGCCACATGAAGCCGGCGATCGCGTCGACCGCGTTGTGCCGGCCCACGTCCTCGACGAACATCATGATCTCGGCGTCCGCGGGGCCCGCGGCGCGGGCGAGCGCGCAGCCGTGCACCGCGCCGGACTGCTTGTAGATGGTCTCGTGCCTGCGCACCTTCTCGAGCAGGTCGAAGAGCTGCGCGTCGGCGAGCCGGACGTCGTCGCGCAACTTGATCCGGTCGACCTCCTCCATCAGGTCGCCGAACATCGTGCCCTGGCCGCAGCCGGTGGTGACGGTGCGCTTCTTCATCTTGTCCTTCAGGCCCTTCACGCCCTTGCGGGTGGTGACGGCGACCGAGTCGGTCTCCCAGTCGACCTGCACCGCGGCGATCTCCCCGATCGAGCCGACCAAGCGCTGGTTGCGCAGGTAGCCCAGGGCGAGCGCCTCGGGAGCGTGTCCGAGCGTCATCAGCGTCACGATCTCGCGTTTGTCGAGGTACAGCGTGAGCGGGTGCTCGCCGGCGATCGCCGTCGGCACCATCTCGTCGCGCTCGTTGTAGGCCTCGACCTCGTAGGTGGTCGGGCGCGCGGCGTTGCTGAGCTGCGGGCGCTCGCTAGCCACCGATGTAGGACATCTCCACCTTGGGCAGGGCCGCGGTCTCCGCGGTGCGGATCTCGGAGTAGCGGTCCTCGCGCGCGCGCCACACCGCGGCGATCTCGTCGCGCAGAGCGTCGTCCGAGGCGCCGGCGCGCAGCAGCGCCTTCAGATCGTGGCCGGACTGCGCGAACAGGCAGGTGTACAGCGCGCCCTCGGTGGACAGGCGCATGCGATTGCAATCGCGGCAGAACGCCTGCGTGACCGACGCGATGACGCCGATCTCGCCGGCGCCGTCGCGGTAGCGCCAGCGCTCGGCGACTTCGCCGGGATAGTTCGGGTCGATCGGCTCGAGCGGCAGCTCGGCCGCGATGCGCCGCACCACTTCGGCCGAGGGCACCACGTCCTGCATGCGCCAGCCGTTGCTGCTGCCCACGTCCATGTACTCGATGAAGCGCACGATGTGCCCCGATTCGCGCCAGCGGCGCGCCATCGGCACGATCTCGCCGTCGTTGGTGCCGCGCTTGACCACCATGTTGATCTTGAGCGGTCCGAGGCCGGCGGCGGCGGCGGCGTCGATGCCTTCGAGCACCTTCGCCACCGGGAAATCCACGTCGTTCATCGCCTTGAAGATCGCGTCGTGGAGCGAATCCAGGCTGACGGTGACGCGCTTCAGGCCGGCCTCCTTCAGCGCGCGGGCCTGCTTCGCGAGCAGCGAGCCGTTGGTGGTGAGCGTGAGGTCGACGTCGAGCGCGGCGAGCTGCGCGATCAGCC
Organism: uncultured Pseudomonadota bacterium; assembly: GCA_963817785.1. Classification (GTDB taxonomy): domain Bacteria; phylum Pseudomonadota; class Gammaproteobacteria; order Burkholderiales; family SG8-39; genus JAKALD01. Next base: position 1,335,360 of record CAWFPL010000002.1, read on the forward strand.
GGTGCAGGTCGCGACGCACCAGCGGCTCGCCGCCGGTGAGGCGGATCTTCTTCACGCCCAGGTCGACGAAGATGCGCGCCAGGCGCGCGATCTCCTCGAAGCTGAGGATCGCGCTGTGCGGCAGGAACTTGTGCTCGGCGCCGAACACCTCGCGCGGCATGCAGTACACGCAACGGAAGTTGCAGCGGTCGGTCACCGAAATGCGCAGATCGCGCAGCGGCCGGCTGCGCGTATCGACGAGCGGGCCGGAGTCGTGCGGAGGGGCCGGCGTGCGGCCTGCGTGGATCGGAATGACCTTCATCGGCGTGATGTTACTCGTAGGAAAATGATAGCAGAGGTATAGTGCGCCGGATGCAGAAGCCGAGTTATCCACTCGCGGTGGTGATGCAGCGGCGCCAGGTCCACAATCCCTGGGTGCAGGCCATCTGGGAGCCGTGGAGCGTGCTGCCCGGCGGACGCGAGGGCGACACCGGAGCGCGCCAGCTCGTCGAGGAGCGCGACTTCGCGCAATGGCTCCATCCGGGCTTCACCCTGTTGCTGCACCGGGACGAAGCGGAGGGTTATTACCTCAACGTATCGGCCCAGGACCCGCGCGTGTTCGTGCTGTGGCACGAGGAGGAGGGGCGCGGCGTGCCCCTGGCGGTGACGGCGAGCACCAACGAAGCGGCCCGCTGGGCCGACGGCGGCCACACGGTCGACGGGGTGACGATGCCGCCCGAGATCTACGCATGGGTAGGACGGTACGTGGAAGAGAACTACCGGCCGGAACCGAAGCAGCGCGTCAAGCCGCGCTCATTCCGGTCGCCGAGGGATCGGGCCTAGCGATGAGCGACGAGAAAGAGCGGTTCCTCGCGCGCTGGTCGCGCTTGAAGCAGGAGCAGCTCGCCGGCGAGCCGGCGGCCAACCCGGTGCCCGCATCCGCCGAGCGGCGCGCGGACTCGGAGAGCGATACCGCGCCGCCGCTGCCGCCGCTGGAGGAGCTCACGCCGCAGTCGGACTTCTCCGCCTTCATGGGCCCGAAGGTGGCGGACGCGTTGCGCCGCGCGGCGCTGAAGAAACTGTTCGCCGATCCTCAGATCAACGTTCCCGATCTCTTCGAGCCGTTTGCGGGGGACTGGACCGGCGGCGAGGCAATTCCGCAGGAGATGCTGGCGAGGCTCCAGCAGGCGCGCGCAGCGGTCCTCGGGAGGTCCGGCACGCAGGACGCGCCGCAGCCGTCGCCGCAGGCGGCCGACTCACAGGCGGACGAACCGCGATCCGGCGAACCGCCGGCACAGGAACAGGAACAGCAAACGAGGAGCGACGGTGTCCCTGGAAGGCAAGACGCTTAAGGTCTGCAGTTGCAACGGCACAGTGGCGCTCGATGCCAAGGCGCTCGCGGCGGCGCTCGAGCTGGGCGAGCCGCTCACGCTGCACCGCGCGCTGTGCCGCACCGACGCCGCGGCGTTCCAGGCCACCCTCGGCGAGCCGGACGTCATCGTGGCGTGCACCCAGGAGGCGCCGCTGTTCGGCGAGCTGGTCGAGGCCGCGGGCTCGCGCTCGAGCCTGCGCTTCGTCAACGTGCGCGAGCTGGCCGGGTGGTCGGCCGAAGGCAAGCGGGCGCTGCCCAAGATCGCGGCGCTGCTCGCTGCCGCGGCGCTGCCGGAGCCCGAGCCGGTGCCCTCGGTGGAGTACAAGTCCGGTGGCCAGCTGCTGGTGATCGGACCCTCGGCCGTCGCGCTCGACTGGGCCGAGCGGCTCTCGGAGCAGCTGCAGGTGAGCGTGCTGATCAGCCGCGACCAGGGCGGCGAGCTTCCTCTGGAGCACAAGTATCCCGTGTGGTCGGGAACGCCGAAGCGCGTTTCCGGCTATCTCGGCGCGTTCGAGGTCGAGTGGGCGCAGGACAACCCGATCGACCTCGAGCTGTGCGTGCGCTGCAACGCCTGTCTCGCGGCCTGCCCCGAGCAGGCGATCGACTTCACCTATCAGATCGATCTCGCCAAGTGCAAGGCGCACCGCGAGTGCGTCAAGGCCTGCGCGGACATCGGCGCGATCGACTTCGCGCGGCAGGACAAGACGCGCACGCAGAGCTTCGACCTGGTGCTCGATCTGTCCGCCGAGCCGCTCGTCAGGACGCCCGATCTGCCGCAGGGTTACGCGGCGCCGGGCGCCGACCCGCTCGAGCAGGCGCTCGCCGCGGCGAGGCTCGCGCAGCTCGTCGGCGAGTTCGAGAAGCCGCGCTTTTTCGACTACAAGGCGCGCATCTGCGCGCATAGCCGCGCGGAGCGCCCGGGCTGCAACCGCTGCCTGGACGTGTGCTCGACTGGCGCCATCCGCGCCGACGGCGACCACGTCAAGGTCGAACCCCACCTGTGCGCCGGCTGCGGAGGCTGCTCGACCGTATGCCCGTCGGGAGCGATGACCTACGCCTACCCGCGCGTGCCGGAGCTCGGCCGGCGGCTGAAGACTCTGCTCGACACCTATCACGGCGCCGGCGGCCGCGAGGCCTGCGTCGTGTTCCACAACCTCGAGGACGGACGGGCTCTGGTGGGCGGCGTCGGCCGGCGGGCATTGCGGGCCGGGCGCGGGCTGCCGGCGCGCGCACTGCCGCTCGAGGTGTTTCACGTCGCCTCGGTCGGAATCGACCTGCTGCTCGGCGCGATCTGCTACGGCGCGAGCCAGGCCGTCGTGGTGTCCTCGGGCAAGGAGCCAGAAAGCTACGCCGCTGCGCTGCGCGAGCAGATGGGGTTCGCGCAGACCATCCTGAATGCCCTGGGCTACGAATGCGCGCACTTCGCGCTGATCGAGGCCGAAGATCCGCACGCGCTGGAGCAGGCGCTGTGGGCGCTGCGCCCGGCACGGACGGTGGAGCGCGCGGCGACCTTCCACCTCTCGGCCGAGAAGCGCGGCACGCTCGATTTCGAGATCGAGCATCTCGCCCGGCACGCGCGCACGCGGGCGGAGGAGATCGCGCTGCCCAAGGGCGCGCCGTTCGGCGCGCTTGCGATCGACAAGGCCAAATGCACGCTGTGCAAGGCGTGCATCGGCGCCTGCCCCGAGGCGGCGCTGCTCGATTCCCCCGAGAGCCCCGCGCTGCGCTTCATCGAGCGCAACTGCGTGCAATGCGGGTTGTGCGCAAACACCTGCCCGGAGGACGCGATCCGCCTGGTGCCGAGGCTGCTACTGACTGCGCAGGCGAAGCAGCCAGCGACGCTGAACGAGGCCGAGCCCTTCCACTGCGTGCGCTGCGGCAAGCCGTTCGGCACCCGGCAGATGATCGACAACATGCTCGCGCGGCTCGGCACGCACTCGATGTTCGCCGGCGGCGGGGCGCTGCAGCGGCTGCAGATGTGCGCCGACTGCCGGGTCGTCGACATGATGACCAGCCGCGACGAGCTCTCCATCGGCGACGACCGGGGGCGCCAGTGAGCGCGAGCGGCGCCCCGACGCAGCTCGCAGCCGAGCTTGCGCCCGAGGAACAGGTGCGGGCTGACTTCTACGCGCTGCTGGCACGCCTGTTCTACGCGCCGCCGGACCAGGACCTGCTCGCGGCGCTCGCCGCGGCGGATGAGATCGTCGCCGAGGGGGAAGATTCCCCGCTCGCGCTGGCATGGCGTGACCTCACGCTGGCCGCCGCCGGGCTCGAGGAGGCGGCCGTGCGGCATGAGTACGACAGCGTCTTTGTCGGCACCGGCAAGGCGGCTGTCTCGCCCTACGCGGGCGCGTATCTGCGGCAATCCACGATGGAAAATCCGCTCGTCGTTCTGCGCAATTTCCTCGCGGCGCACGGCCTGGCGCGCCACGAGAGCGTGCACGAGCCCGAAGATCATGTTGCCGCGTTGTCCGACGTGATGCGCCACCTTATTGCGGAGCAGCATCGCGAATTCGATTTGCAGCGCGAGTTTTTCATGCGCTTTCTTTGGCCCGCGGCGCCCAGTTTTTGCGCTGCAGCGATCGCGGCCGAGCGCACCGACTTCTATAAAGCTGTCGCGCGGTTTGCAAGGTCCTTCTTCGAGTTGGAACACGCTGCATTCGATATGCACTAGAATTCCTATTCGAGAAGCCGCGAGGCGTGCTCGGCCTCGGGCGAATTCAAATGAGAAACAGGAGGCGTCCATGAGCGACCGCAACTCTCGTTTGTCCCGACGCAATTTCCTCCTTACGCTTGGCGCCGGCAGCGCTGCGACCGCGGCGGCGGTTATCGCCAAGGCGGCTCCGGAGCGTCCGGTTGCCACGGCCGATCGGGCCGGTCGCGCCGCGCGCGGCTATCGCGAGTCGGCGCACGTGACCCGCTACTACCGAACCACCAAGGTTTGAGGAGGCCGCCATGTTGCTGACCCGCAAAGCCACCAGCCAGAGCGTTCCGCAATCCCGCCTTGCTCGCAGCCTGTCCGGGGTGGTCGGTAAGACCATGGACCGGCGCGCGTTCCTGAGGCGCTCGGGCCTGACCGCGGGAGCGGGGGCGATCGCGTCGCAGATCCCGTTCAGCATGATCGGCAAGGCGCAGGCGGCCGACGCGCCGGGCGAGACCGGCAACGTCGAAGTCCGGCGCACGGTGTGCACGCACTGCTCGGTCGGCTGCGCGATCGACGCGGTGGTGCAGAACGGCGTGTGGACACGCCAGGAGCCGGTGTTCGACTCGCCGCTCAGCCTGGGCGGGCATTGTGCCAAAGGCGCCTCGGCGCGCGAGCACGGGATCACTGACGACTCGCACCGCCTCAAGTATCCGATGAAGCTCGAGGGCGGGCAGTGGAAGAAGATCTCCTGGGACCAGGCGTACGACGAGATCTCGAAGAAGCTGCTCGAGATCAGGAAGGAGAGCGGTCCGGACGCGCTGTTCCTGGTCGGTTCGTCGAAGCACGGCAACGAGCAGACGGAGCTGCTGTGCAAATGGGCGCGCCTGTGGGGAACGAACAATACCGACCACCAGGCGCGCATCTGCCACTCGACCACCGTCGCCGGGCTGGGCCAGACCTGGGGCTACGGCGCGATGACCAACTCCTACAACGACGAGCAGAACTCGAAGTGCCTGCTGTTCCTCGGCTCGAACGCCGCCGAGGCGCATCCGGTGTCGATGCTGCACACGCTGCACGCCAAGGAGAACGGGGCTAAGGTGATCGTCGCCGATCCGCGCTACACGCGCACCGCCGCGAAAGCCGACATCTATGTGCGCCATCGCTCGGGCTCCGATGTCGCGCTGCTGTTCGGCATCCTGTACCACGTGTTCAAGAACGGCTGGGAGGCCAAGGAGTACATCGCCGACCGCGTGTACGGGATGGATCAGGTGCAAAAGGAGGTCATGGCGAAGTGGACGCCCGACAAGGTGACCGAGGTCACCGGTGTGTCCGAGGCCGAAGTATTCAATATCGCCAAGATGCTCTCCGACAATCGCCCGGGCTTCATCATTTGGGCGATGGGCCAGACGCAGCACAACAACGCCAACGGGATCGTGCGCGCGAGCAACATCCTGATGCTCGCCCTGGGCAACGTGGGCGGCTCGGGCGGCGGCTGCAACGTGTACCGCGGCCACGACAACGTGCAGGGCGCGACCGATGTCGGGCCGAACCCCGACACGCTGCCGGGCTACTACCCGGTGTTCATTCCGGGCTCGTGGGCGCACTGGTCGCGCGTGTGGAACGTCGACCTCAAGTGGCTGGAAGGCCGCTATGCGCCCGGGATGATGGCCAAGCCGGGTATGACCGTCTCACGCTGGATCGACGGCGTGCTGGAGAAGAACGACGTCATCGACCAGGGGCCGAACCTGCGTGCGATCATCTATTGGGGGCATGCGCCGAACTCGCAGTCTCGCGGCCGCGAGATGCTCGAGGCGATGAAAAAGCTCGACCTGATGGTGGTGATCGATCCCTACCCATCGGCGAGCGCCTCGATGTTCGCGATGGTCAGGAAGGACGGCGCCTACCTGCTGCCGGCCGCCACCCAGTATGAGACCTACGGCAGCGTCACGGCGTCGAACCGCTCGCTGCAGTGGCGCGAGCAGGTGATCGAGCCGCTGTTCGAGTCGCGCACCGACCAAATGATCATGTATCAGCTGGCACAGAAACTCGGCTTCGCTGACCAGTTCCTCGGCAAGAAGGACGGCAAGCAGGTCATCCGCCTGGTCAAAGGCAAGGGCGGGATGGACGAGCCCGATCTGGAGGACGTGCTGCGCAACGAGATCAATCGCGGCTGCTGGACCATCGGCTACACGGGCCAGTCACCCGAGCGGCTGCAGGCGCACATGCGCAACATGCAGGTGTTCGACGTGAAGACCCTGCGCGCCCCCGGAGGCAAGGATGCCAAGACGGGGTACGACCTGACCGGCGACTACTTCGGGCTGCCGTGGCCGTGCTACGGCACCGCGGCGGTCAAGCATCCGGGTACACCCAACCTGTACGACACGCACAAGAACGTGATGGACGGGGGGCACACCTTCCGAGCCCTGTTCGGGATGGAGAAGGACGGCGTCAACCTGCTTGCGGAAGACGGCGTGTGCTCGAAGGGCAGCGACATCACCACGGGTTACCCGCAATTCAGCGCGGTATTCCTCAAGAAGCTCGGTTGGTGGGACGAGCTGACCGACGAGGAGAAGAAGGAAGCCGAGGGCAAGCTCTGGACCAACGACCTCTCGGGCGGGATTCAGCGCGTCGTCATGAAGCACGGCTGCGTCCCGTTCGGCAATGCGAAGGCGCGCGCGGTCGTGTGGAACTTTCCCGACGGCATTCCGCAACACCGCGAGCCGATCTTCAGCCCGCACGCGGATCTGGTCGACCAGTACCCGGCGAACGACGACGTCAAGGTGCTGTGGCGCCTGCCGACGCTGTTCAAATCGTTGCAGCAGAAGAACAAGGACGCGGGCAAGCAGTTCCCGCTGATCCTCACCAGCGGCCGCAAGGTGGAGTACGAGGGCGGCGGCGAGGAGACGCGCTCGAACCGGTGGCTCGCCGAGTTGGTCCAGGAAAACTACGTCGAGATCAACCCGAAAGCGGCGGCCGACCGCGGCGTCCGCGACAACGAATACGTCTGGCTGAACACCCCGGAAGGCGCGAAGCTGAAGCTCAGGGCGCTGGTCACGGACCGCGTCGGCCCGGACACCTGCTTCGTGATGTTCCACTTCTCGGGCTGGTGGCAGGGCGAGGACATGCTGCCGTACTACCCCGAGGGCGCCCATCCGTATGTCCGCGGCGAGGCGATCAACACGGCGACCACGTACGGCTACGACCGGGTCACGATGATGCAGGAAACGAAGACCACGCTGTGCCAGGTGGCGAAGGCTTGAGGCGGCGATAACTAAAAGGAGACGGCCATGGCGAGAATGAAATTCCTGTGCGATGCCGAGCGCTGTATCGCCTGCAACGGCTGCACGACCGCCTGCAAGAACGAGAACGAGGTGCCTTGGGGCGTCAACCGGCGCCGGGTGGTGACGATCAACGACGGCGTGATCGGAGCGGAGAAGTCGATTTCCGTCGCCTGCATGCACTGCTCGGATGCGCCGTGCATGGCGGTGTGCCCGGTGGACTGCTTCTATCACACCGAGGACGGCGTGGTGCTGCACGACAAGGATCTGTGCATCGGCTGCGGCTACTGCTTCTACGCCTGCCCGTTCGGCGCGCCGCAGTTCCCGCAGACCGGCGCGTTCGGGCTGCGCGGCAAGATGGACAAGTGCACCTTCTGCGCCGGCGGCCCCGAGCCGGACCGCTCCGAGGCCGAGTTCAAGAAGTACGGCCGCAACCGGCTGGCCGAAGGCAAGCTGCCGCTGTGCGCAGAGATGTGCTCGACCAAGGCGCTGCTCGCGGGTGACGGCGACGTGATCGCCGACATCTACCGCGACCGCGTCGTGCGCCGTGGAAAGGGCTCGGAGGTCTGGGGCTGGGCCACTGCCTACGGCCCGCCCAAGGGCGGGCAGAAGCCGGCGCCGCAGGGAGCGAAATCATGAGAGCGCTCAAGTGGGTGGTGGCGGTCGCCGCGGCGGTCGCGGTGGCCGGCCTCGCTGGCTGCGGCGAGCGCGAGCAGGTCGTGGTCTACAAGCAGGGCCAGTACCAGGGCAAACCCGACACCCTGCCCTGGGACAACGCCCCGCTCGCCTACGGCGACGCGAAGTGGACCAAGGGTGACGAGAAGAGCTGGCAGGACGAGCTCAAGACGCGCACCCAGAATCAGAACGAATACGTGCGCATTGACCACTGAGCCGACAGGAGCCCGAACCATGCCGAATCTCGGAAGGGTTCTACGCTGGATCGCGGTGCTCGCCGCGATTGCGCTCGCCGGCGTAGCGCAAGCGCAGTCCGTGCCAAGCAACCAGCAGCTCATCCAGCAGCAGCAGCAGCGCCGGATCGAGCAGCCCGCGAACAACGCCCCGGTGTGGCGCGAGGTACGCTCGGGTCGGCCGCAGTTCTCGGGGGTCCCGGGCCGCGAGATGGGGGTGCTGATCCAGTCCGGCGGCGAGACCTGGCGCCAGATCCGAAACGGCCCGGAGATCTTCTACGGCGGCTGGCTGCTGGTGATCGTGCTGCTGGCGATCGCCGCCTTCTACCTGGTGCGCGGCGCGATCAAGCTGCGTGAAAAGCCCACCGGACGGCTGATCGAGCGCTTCAGCAGCCTGGACCGGATCGCGCATTGGAGCACGGCGATCAGCTTCTGCGTGCTGGCGGTCACCGGCCTGATCATCCTGTTCGGCAAGTTCGTGCTGCTGCCGGTCATCGGCTACACGCTGTTCGCCTGGCTGACCGCGCTGTCGAAGAACCTGCACAACTTCGTCGGGCCATACTTCATCCTGAGCCTGCTGGTGACCATCATCGCGTTCATCAAGGACAACCTCCCGAGCGGTTCGGACTTGGCATGGATCGCGAAGGCCGGGGGCCTGTTCAGCAGTGCGCACGTGCCCTCGGGGCGCTTCAACGCCGGCGAGAAGGGTTGGTTCTGGGTCGGGGTGGTGATCCTGGGCATCGCGATGAGCGTCACTGGCCTGATCATGCTGTTCCCGAACTTCGATCAGACGCGCGCGACCATGCAGCTGGCGAACATCGTGCACGGCACCGGCGCGGCGCTGTTCATCGCGCTCGGGCTGGGCCACATCTACATGGGCACGATCGGGATGCAGGGCGCCTACCAGGCGATGCGCACCGGCTACGTCGACGAGACGTGGGCCAAGGAGCACCACGAGCTCTGGTACGACGACATCAAGTCCGGAAAGATCGCCGCCAAGACGGACGAGTCCACGCTGCCGCAGATGCAGCGGCAGCACTAGCGAGTATCCAGGAGAGCTGCATGAACAAGACCCGAATCGCCGCCGCGCTCGCCGCCGCCTTGATGCTGGGCGCGCTGTCCGTCGAAGCCAAGCTGCCGCCGGCGCCGCCCAAGAGCGCGGCCGAGCTGGCCGCCGCCGCCGCGAAAGCCAAAGAAGCCGGCGCGAAGGATGCCGCCGATCTGACGGCGGCCATGGATCGCGCGGTCGCGAACTACAGGAAGAACAAAGGCCTCCCGCCGGAGCCGTCGGCCGCGGTGGCCAAGCCCGCCAAGCCCGCGAACCTGCACAGGAAGCGCAGGTAGTTCCGGGCGCGTTCGGCCGGTCGAATAAAGGCGCCGCGCGGCGCCTTTTTTGGTGCGCCCGGCAGGGCGCACGTACTTGGTGGTGAAAGTCCACTACATACCCGACACGGGGAAGTGTTAGCGGAGGGCAAGGGTTTCCCGGGTGACTGGGGGTCTGAAGGAAGCCGGAGGCAAAGCGCTGGCGCGACGAACAGGAAGCGGATAGAGGCAGCACTGCGGGGTGAGCAGGCCAAAAGATGCAAAGCCCGATACGTGTACGGAACGCAGTGAGGTATATCCGACGCGCATAAGCGTGAAGGTACGTGTGCAATACCCGGGGAGATCTGGCCCCGTGCCGTAAGGCTACCGTCGTCGAGAGGCGGGGGGATGCGGGGTCAGAAGTCAGCAGAGGGCATAGTAGGTGGCGACACCGAAGGCCCGAACAGGCAACACCGAGAGTAGGACGACGGAAACTCGATGCGAACTGGTGAGGCAGAAGCTCCCGAAGGGGAGGCCCGAGGAGGTGGGACCGGACGGAATCCGGGCAGGCCGCCGTTGGGTGCTGAGGTTCGTACGGCGGCCGGCGGGCAAACGAAATCGGAGGGCGACACGCTGATGGAGCGTGTCGTGCTGGTCTCGCTGGTGGCCCTCCACCAGCGCCTCCAGCGTGTTACTTGAACCGCCGTATGCGGAACCGCACGTACGGTGGTGTGGGAGGGCCGAGGGGGTAACCCCTCGCCCTACCCGATAGCTTATTCCGAAGCTAGGGTGCCGCTTCGCAGCGCGTCGTCGCTCTTAGATCCCGTCCATGAAGATCAGTTTCGAGCGCGTCGCCTTCTTGCGCAACGCGAGCAAGGGCGCGTATTCGGGCGAGTCGTAGAAGCGGCGCGCTTGCTCCATCGAGGGGAACTCGAGCAGCACCAGTCGCTTGGGCGCCCAGTCCCCCTCCTTGACCTCGAGCGCGCCGCCGCGCGCCAGATACTTGCCTCCGTACGCGGCGATCAGCGGCGGCACGTCCTTCCGGTATTGCTCGTACAGTTGCGGATCGAGGACCTCGATCTCGGCGATCAGGTAAGCAGCCATGCGTGAACCTCCGTGCGAGCGCCGATTCTATACAAGGCCGAAAAGCCGCAGCGCGCCCCCCGCCGGCCCGCCGAAGCTGATGAAGCCGAGCTTGAGCCAGAACCTCAGCGCCTCGCCGAACGGGATCCGCGGCGCGCTCACTGGACTACCTTTCGGTGGATCATGGGAGTTGGCATGCCACGGTGCAGGGTTGCCCACGGCGTCGCTCGGTCGGCGCCTGCGACGAACCGACCGAGCGACGCGGTGGACAACCCGTGCTCAGCACGCCCGCGTGGGTGTGCGCACGGCTTGACGTGGCGCGCCGCACGCACCGATATTTCGTTCGGACTTCCGTGCCCCCGAAGCGACTGCCACGCGCGCTGGCCGCTCGACGGCCCGCATGAGACCCGCAGCCTTCGGGGAGCCGGAAGACCCAGACGGGCTACAGGGTGTAGCGCCATGGTGTGCAGCCAAGAGCGCCGATCAGTGAGCGTCCCGCGTGGGCTTCCGGCACGGCGAGTCTTAGCGCAATTTGTAGGAGTCTGTCCATGAGCACTTGCTATGCCGGGCTGGACTGGGCCAGCCGAACCCATGCGGTGTGCGTCCTCGACGAACGCGGCACCGCACTCGAGCACTTCGAGGTCACGCATGACGCGGCCGGCTTGACCGAACTGAAGCGCCGCTTGAAGCACCACGGCTGTCCCCCGGTGGCCATCGAACGCCCCTCGGGTCTGGTGGTCGACACGCTGCTCGAGGCCGGCTTCACCGTCGTGCCGATTCATCCCAACGCCGTCAAGGCCACGCGCCCGCGCTACCGCAGCCACGGGGCCAAGAGCGACGCCAGCGACGCCTATCTGCTCGCCGATTTGCTGCGCACCGATGGCCATCGCTTCAAGCCCCTGGCCGCCCAGAGCGACGAAGTGCGCGCGCTGCGCGCCCTGGTGCGCGGCCGCGACGATCTGGTGGCCACGCGCGTGCAACTCGCCAACCAGCTGCGCAGCCTGCTCGAGTCGTTCTGGCCGGGCGCCGCCGAGATCTTCGCCGAGGTGGATTCGCCCATCGCGCTCGCCTTCGTCGAGCGCTACCCCACGCCCGAAGCCGCCGCGCGCCTGGGCCCCAAGCGCATCGCCGCCTTCTGCGCCCAGCACGCCTACAGCGACCGCCGCAGCCCCGCAGAGCTGCTCGAGCGGCTGCACCACGCCCCCAGCGCCGCCTGCGCCGAGCTCGAGATCGAAGCCAAGGGCGAGCTCGCCCGCAGCCTCGCGCGCACGCTCGAGCGCCTCGTCGAACAAATCCGCCTGCTTACCAGCCGCATCGAGCACCACGTCGCCTCGCTCGAGGACGGGCGCCTGCTCATGAGCTTCCCGCGCGCCGGGCGCCTGTGCGCAGCGCAGCTCCTCGCCGAGCTGGGCAGCGTACGCGAGCGCTTCGCCAGCGACGAGCACCTGGCCGCCGAGGCCGGCGTGGCCCCCGTCACCTACCAATCGGGCAAATCCAAGGCCGTCACCTTCCGCTGGGCCTGCAACCACCGGCTGCGCGCTGCCCTGACCTGTCTGGCCGATAACTCGCGCCACGCCAACGCCTGGGCCGCACATCTGTACGCCCAAGCCCGCGCCCGCGGCTGCGATCATCCCCACGCCGTGCGCATCCTCGCGCGCGCTTGGCTGCGCGTCCTCTGGCGCGCCTGGATCGATCGCAAACCCTACGATCCTACCCAACATCGAGCAGCCCAAACGCTGCTCAACGCAACCAAGGGTTGACACAGGGTGTCTCATGGCCGCGCGAGGTCCGGCAGGCAGGTGTGCAGGCCATTGCCGGCCGGCATGACGCGCACCGAGACGTGGTACATGCGCTCGAGCGTGTCGGGGCGGATCACCTGCTGCGGCGCGCCGATCTCGAGCGCCCGTCCTTCGGCGAGCAGCAGGGCGCGCTGCGCGCACTGGAAGGCGTGGTCCGGATCATGGGTGGAGAACAGCACCGCGATGCCGCTCGCGGCGAGCGCGCGGATGCGCTCGAGCACCCGCAGCTGATTGCCGAAGTCGAGGCTCGCGGTCGGCTCGTCCATCACCAGCAGGGCCGGCTCCTGCGCCAGAGCCCGGGCGATCAGCGCCAGCTGGCGCTCGCCGCCGGAGATCTCGGTGAACGGCTTGTCGGCGAGGTGACTGATGCCGAGCGAGGCGAGCGTTCGGTCGGCGACCTCGCGGTCTCGCCGTCCCGGCGTGGCGAAGGTGCCGAGGTGGGCGCTGCGGCCCATCAGCACCATCTCGCGCACCTGGAACGCGAAGTAGCCGGCGTGCGCCTGCGGCACATAGCCGACCCGCCGCGCCACCGCCGCGCGCGGCAGCGCGGAGAGCTCGGTGCCGTCCAGGCGCACGGCTCCGGCGTGCGCCGGCAGCAGTCCGAGCACGGTGCGGAACAGGGTTGTCTTGCCGCCGCCGTTCGGTCCCAGTACGCACATCACCTCCCCGGGTGACAGCGCGAAGCTCACCTCGCGCCCGACCGTACGCCCGGGAAACCCGAAGGCGAGCGCGTCGACCTCGAGCATCACCAGCTCCGCCGGGACACGGCGAACAGCCAGAGGAAGAACGGCGTGCCGATGAGCGCGGTGAGCACCCCGGGCGGCACCTCGATCGGCGCGATGGTGCGGCACAGCGTGTCGACGGCCAGCAGGAACGCGGCGCCGATCAGCATGGCGAGAGGCAGCAGGCGGCCGAAGTCCGGGCCGGCCACCAGCCGCGCCGCGTGCGGCACCAGCAGCCCGACCCAGCCGATGATGCCGCCGATCGCGACCGACGCCGCGGTCATCAACGTCGCCGCCGCCACCACCACGGCGCGCAGGCGCCGCGTGTCCACGCCGAGCGCGCGCGCCTCGTCGTCCGGCAGCGCCAGCAGGTTCATGCGCCAGCGCAGCAGCAGCATCGGTACCAGCCCGAGCAGCGCGAGCGGGGCCGCGACCGCCAGGTCCCGCGGCGCGATCGAGGCCAGGCTGCCGAGCAGCCAGAAGGTGATCGCCGGGAGCTGGTTGTTGGGATCGGCGAGGTAGGTGAGCAGCGCGATGGCCGAGCCGAGCAGGGTGCCGATCACCACGCCGGTGAGCACCAGCGCGAGCAGCGGATCGTGTCCGCGCAGGCGCGAGCCGACCCAGTAGACCAGCGTCACCGCGGCGAGCCCGCCGGCGAAGGCGAAGGCCTGGATCGCCACCACGCCCAGCGACAGGAAGATCGCCAGCACCGCGCCGAGCGCGGCACCGGTGGACACGCCGAGAATGTCCGGGGAGACGAGCGGATTGCGGAACATGCCCTGGAAGGCCGTGCCCGCGGCGGCGAGCGAGGCGCCCACCAGCAGCGCCGACAGCACGCGCGGGCCGCGGATCTCGAGCACCACGGTCGCGATCATCGGTGCGAGCGGCCGCGAGCCCCCGAGCTTGTCGAGCGCCAGGGTCGCGAGCTGGCCGATCGACACCGGGTAGCGCCCCACCGCAAGGGCGAGCAGCACCAGCGCGGCGAGCACCGCGGCGGCGAGGGCGTAGGCGGCCGCGCGCGTCATGCGTAGCCCACGCTGTGCCGGTCGATGGCCACCGCCTTGACCAGGGCGTACACCGGCCTGCCCGGCGCGAGGCCGAGCGCGGCGACCGACTTGCGCGTGATGCGCGCGACCAGCGGAGTCCCGGCGACATCCAGGCGCACGTCGACGCTCGCGCCCGGCTCGTCGCCGATCGCGCTGACGGTGCCGGAAATGACGTTCAGGAACGAAGCGTCCCGCGGCGGGGTCAGGGCGAGCGAGACGTCGCGCGCGCGGATGCGCACCCGCAGCCGCTCTCCGACCAGTGCATCGACGTCGGGCGCGTACAGCGTGCCGCCGGCGAACTCGAGCCGCGCCAGCCCGCTGGCGAGGTCCTGCTCGGCCACGCGCGCGTCGAGCACGGCGCCGCCCTCGAAGCGCCCGAGCTGAGTCCGCAGATCGAGCCGCGCGGCAAGCTCCGCCACCGGGCCGACCTCGGTCACCTCGCCCGCGGACACGAGCACCAGGGTGTCGGCGAGGCGCACCACCTCCTCGAGGGCGTGGCTGACGTATACGATCGGGATGCGCACTTCGTCGCGCAGCCGCTCGACGTAGTACAGGATCTCGCTCTTGCGCGCGCTGTCGAGCGCGGCGAGCGGCTCGTCGAGCAGCAGGATGCGCGGGCTGGCGAGCAGCGCGCGCCCAATCGCGACGCGCTGCTTCTCGCCGCCGGAGAGACGGTGAGGTCGCCGCTCGAGCAGGTGGCCGATGTCGAGCAGCGCCACCACGCGCTCGAGCGACTCGTAGCGCTCCCCCTCCGGGGTGAAGAAGCGGCCGTAGAGCAGGTTCTGCCGCACCGTGAGGTGCGGCAGCAGGCGGCCTTCCTGGAACACGTAGCCGATGCGCCGCCGGTGGGCCGGGATGTCCACTCCCCGGGCGCTGTCGAAGAATGCCGTGCCGTCGACGCTGATGCGCCCGCGCTCGGGGCGCGTGAGGCCGGCGATCAGGTTGAGCAGCGTCGTCTTGCCCGAGCCGGAGCGCCCGAACAGCGCGGTCACGCCCGCGTCGCTCGCGAAGTGCGCGGCGATGCGGAACGCGCCCAGGCGCTTGTCGACCTCAACCTCGATCCGCATGACCGAATACCGCGCGCTGCGCGCGGCGCAGCAGCAACTCCGAGGCGAGCAGCGCCGCGAACGACAGCGCGACCGCGAGCACGCACAGGCGCGCGGCGGCGCCTTCGCCGCCGGGCACCTGGGTAAAGGCGTAGATCGCGAGCGGCAGGGTCTGGGTCTCGCCGGGGATGTTCGAGACGAAAGTGATGGTGGCGCCGAACTCGCCGAGGCTGCGCGCGAAGCCGAGCAGCATGCCGGTCACGATGCCCGGCAGCACCAGCGGCAGCGTCACGCTGGCGAACACCCAGGCGCGGCTCGCGCCGAGCGTGGTCGCGGCGGCCTCGAGCCCGCGGTCCACGGCGTCGAGCGACTGGCGCATCGCGCGCACCATGAGCGGCAGGCCCATCACCGCGGAGGCGAGCGCCGCGCCGGTCCAGCGGAAGGCGAACACGATGCCGAAGTAATGATCCAGCAAGGCGCCGATCGGGCCGCGGCGGCCGAGCGCGAGCAGCAGCACGTAGCCCACCACGACCGGGGGCAGCACCAGCGGCAGGTGCACCGCGGCGTCCACCAGCATCTTCCCGGGGAACGACACGCGCGACAGCAGCCAGGCGAGGGCCAGCGCCGGCGGCAGGCTGCCGAGCATGGCCCAGAAAGCGACCTTCAGGCTGAGCTCGAGCGCCTGCAGCTCGCTGGGGGTGACGAAGAACACCTGCCTAGTTTAATGGGGTGAAGCCCCAGCGCTCGAAAATCGCGCGTGCCTCCGGGGAGCCCAGGTACTGCTCGAAGCGCCGCGCCTGCTCCCAGCCGCGCGCCGTGGTGAGCGCCACCGGATAGATCACCGGTGGATAGCTGCCGGCGGGGAAGGGCGCAAGCACTCGCACCTGGGGCTCGGCACGCGCGTCGGTGGCGTACACGATTCCGAGCGGACATTCGCCGCGCGCGACGAAGGCGAGCGCCAGGCGCACGTTTTCGGCCGGGGCGACGCGATCCTTGACGCCGGCCCACACCCCCAGTTTTTTCAGCGCCGCTTTGGCGTAGAGCCCCGCCGGGACGCTGGCCGGATCGGCCAGGGCGAGGCGTCCGCCGTGCAGCAGCTGGCGCAAGGGAAAGCCCGGCGCGATCGTCACTTGCGCCTCGCTGCCGGCAGGGGCGATCAGCACCAGCTCGTTACCGAGCAGGTTGCGGCGGCTGTCGGGGCGGATCAGTCGGCGCTGCTGAAGGTAATCCATCCAGGCGAGGTCGGCGGAGATGAAGATCTGTGCGGGTGCGCCGGCTTCGATCTGCTTGGCGAGCGCGGAGCTGGCCGCGTAGGAGACTGCGGCTTTGCCGCCCCCGTGCGCCTGGTAGGCGGCGGCCACCTCGTCGAGCGCGTTCTTCAGGCTCGCCGCCGCGAACACCACGAGGCCCTGCGCATGCGACACGGCAGGCGCCAGCGCCACGAGTGCGAAGAGGAAGCAGCGTGAGGCGCGGAGCTTGAGGACGCGAAAGTTCATGGCACAGGCTCGGTACGCAGAATGCCGGCAGATTAGCGGCAGGCCGCGGCGCTGCCAAGCGGCGCGCAGCACGGGGAGGCGCGCCGCAATCCGGCTAGAATGTGCGCTCCCCGCGGGGTGCGGGGAGCCACTCATGAAGATCTTCGGCTTCGCAGGTTATTCCGGCAGCGGCAAGACGACACTGATCGAGCAGCTCATCCCGCGCTTCGTGCGCAAGGGGCTGCGGGTGTCGCTGATCAAGCACGCGCACCACACCTTCGACGTGGATCAGCCGGGCAAGGACTCGTACCGCCACCGCCATGCCGGCGCGAACGAGGTGCTGGTGACCTCGTCGCGCCGCTGGGTGCTGATGCACGAGCTGCGCGGCGAGCCCGAGCCTTCGTTCGAGGAGCAGGTCGGGCACCTGTCGCCCTGCGACCTGCTGCTGGTGGAGGGGTTCAAGTTCGCGCCCATCCCGAAGCTCGAAATCTGGCGCGCCGAGACCGGCGAAGCGCTGCTGCATCCGAACGACCCGCACATCGTGGCGCTGGCGAGCGACGCCGAGGTCGAGACTGCTCTGCCGCGGCTCGAGCTCGACGACGTCGATGCCATCGCCGCCTTCATATTGGGACAGGTGGGCCTCGCATGAACAAGGGACTGCTTTCGGTCGACGAGGCGCTCGCGGTGCTGCTCGCGGGCGCGAGCCCGGTGGCCGAGATCGATGAGGTCCCCACGCTCGAGGGGAGCGGCCGGGTGCTCGCGCGCGCGCAGCGCTCGCAGATGGACGTGCCGCCGATGGACAACAGCGCGATGGACGGCTACGCGGTGCGCGCGGCCGACGTCAAGGTGCCGGAGACGCGGCTGCGCGTCGCGCAGCGCATCCAGGCCGGCGAGATCGGCACCGCGCTCGAGCCCGGCACCGCGGCGCGCATCTTCACCGGTGCGCCGCTGCCGCCCGGCGCGGACGCCATCGTGATGCAGGAATTCTGCGCGGCCGAGGGCGATCGCGTGATCGTGAAGAAGGTGCCGCGGGCCGAGGAATGGATCCGGCGCCGGGGCAGCGACATCCGCGCGGGCGACGAGATCCTCGCGGCCGGCATCCGCCTGCGGCCGCAGGATACGGGCCTGGCCGCCTCGGTCGGCATCGCCGCGCTGCCCGTGTACCGGCGCGTGCGCCTGGCGCTGTTCTTCACCGGCGACGAGCTGGTGATGCCGGGCGCTCCGCTGCCGCCGGGGCGCATCTACAACTCCAACCGCTTCACGCTCAACGGACTCGCGCGCGGCCTGGGCTGCGAAGTGCGCGACTACGGCATCGTGCCCGACAGCCTGGAGGCGACGCGCGACGTGCTGCGGCGCGCGGCGGCCGAAAACGATCTCATCGTCACCTCGGGCGGGGTGTCGGTGGGGGAGGCCGATTTCGTCAAGCCCGCCGTCGAGGCCGAAGGTTCCCTGCTGATGTGGAAGATCGCCATGAAGCCGGGGCGGCCGCTCGCCTTCGGCCGGGTGCGCACGGACGACGCCGCGCGCGAGGCGGCCTTCATCGGCCTGCCCGGCAACCCGGTGTCGAGCTTCGTCACCTTCCTCGTGTTCGTACGGCCGTTCCTGCTCCGGACGCAGGGGGTAGCGGCGGTGGAGCCGCGCGCGCTGGACATGCGCGCGGACTTCGACTGGAGCGATCCCGATCCGCGGCGCGAATTCCTGCGCGTAAAATGGAATCAGGCGGGCGGCTTGGACCTCTACCCGACGCAGGATTCGGCGGTCCTCACTTCGACCGCCTGGGCCGACGGGCTGGTGGACAATCCGCCGAACCACCCGATCCGCAAGGGCGACCGGGTGCGCTTCGTGCCTTACGCGGAGCTGCTCGGATGAAGGTGAAGCTGCTG
Organism: uncultured Pseudomonadota bacterium; assembly: GCA_963817785.1. Classification (GTDB taxonomy): domain Bacteria; phylum Pseudomonadota; class Gammaproteobacteria; order Burkholderiales; family SG8-39; genus JAKALD01. The sequence goes on from CAWFPL010000002.1 coordinate 1,353,897, forward strand.
TTCTTCGCCGCGCTGCGCGAGCAGCTCGGCACCGGGGGCGAGGAGATCGAGCTGCCCGAGGGCGTCGGTACGCTGGGCGCGCTGCGCTCGCATCTCGCGGGCCGCGGCGGGGCGTGGCAGGCGGCGCTCGCCGAGGGCAAGCTGGTGCGCATGGCGATCAACCAGGACATGGCCAAGCCGGGCGCGGCGCTGCGCGGCGGCGACGAGGTGGCGTTCTTTCCGCCGGTGACCGGAGGCTGAGGTGAAGATCGCGGTGCAGCGCGAGGACTTCGATGGCGGCGCGGAAGCGCGCGCGCTGGCGCGCGGCAACCCCAAGGTCGGCGCGGTGGCGAGCTTCGTCGGCCTGGTGCGCGACCTGAACGAGGGCGCAGCGGTAGGCGCCATGACGCTCGAGCATTATCCCGGCATGACCGAGAAGGCGATCGCCGCGATCGTCGAGGAGGCGAAGAGCCGCTGGGAGGTGCTCGACTGCACCGTCATCCACCGCGTCGGCGAGCTGCGCCCCGGCGACCAGATCGTGCTGGTGGCGGTCGCCAGCGGCCATCGCGGCGACGCGTTCGCGGCCTGCGAGTTCATCATGGACTACCTCAAGACGCGCGCGCCGTTCTGGAAGAAGGAGCAGACCCCCGAGGGGGCGCGCTGGGTCGAGGCGCGTGCCGGCGACGAGCGCGCGGCCGAGCGCTGGCAGCCCGCGATTGCGCAGCCGAAAAAGCTCGGGTAGAGTTTGTGCCGTAGGGAGATGGCATTCCTCCCGTAACAAAAACCGCCGCAAGGCTGATGATGCCTACGTGAACCGCCGGATGGGCGCGCAAGCGTAGGCATTTTTTGTGCCCCCTCCGACGCGTTCCCGCAAGCGGAACAACAACTGTCGGAGGTATTAATTGAACTTCATTGGCCTATTGGCCGTCGGCGCAGGCGCCGCGGTCGGCGCCTGGATACGTTGGGGGCTGGGCATTCTGCTCAACCCGGTATTCCCCACTCTACCGCTCGGTACCTTCGCCGCGAACCTGCTCGGCGGACTGCTGATGGGCGTCGTCATGACCCTGTTCGCGCATTTCGAGACCATCCCGGCCAGCGTGCGCCTGCTTCTCGCGACCGGCTTTCTGGGCGGCTTGACCACCTTTTCGACGTTTTCCGCGGAGACCGCGACGCTGCTGCTGCGCCAGCAATCAGGATGGGCGGCGGTGGAGATTCTGGCGCACGTGTCGGGATCGGTCCTGTTGACTCTGGCAGGTGTCGGCATCACGCGCCTGGTGCTGAAATGAGCGCGCGGTCGGTCGGCGGCGCGGACGCGGCGGGAGGCGGCGCGAAGGAGGAGACGGACATGCAAGAGACGATGACGGGTTCCTATCTGCGCTTCTACATGCACGAGAACCGCAAGCACCACCACATCCTGCTCTACGAGTGGCTGCTCGAGACGGCGAAGAAGATGGGCATCGAGGGCGGCTCGGCGTTCCGCGCCTTCGCCGGCTATGGGCGCCACGGCGTGATGCACGAGCAGCATTTCTTCGAGCTCGCGGGCGACCTCACCGTGGAAGTGGAGTTCCTGCTCGTCGACCCGCAGGCCGACGCCCTGCTCGCGCAGCTGCGCCGCGAAGGCGTGCGCGTCGTGTACGCGCGAACGCGGGCCGAGTTCGGGATGATCCGCGGCACGGACTGAGTACGGGGAGCGCGAACCGTGCGCGACATCCTGCTGCAGATCGCCCAGGTCGTGACGGTGCTCGCGCTCTCGCCCCTGCTGCAGGGCGTGATCGCGCGCTGGGAAGAGCGGGTACAAAGGAGCCGCGGGCCGAGCGTATTGCAGCCCTACCGCGACTTGTGGAAGCTGCTGCACAAGGAGCAGGTGGTACCGCGAACCGCGTCGTGGATCTACCTGGTCGCACCGGTGGTCGCGTTCACCTGCATGCTCACGGTGCCGATCCTGATCCCGGTACTCACCGACTTTCCGCTGCCGCTCTCGGACATGGGCGACATCCTCGGCGGCGGCCTGATCCTGGCGCTCGGCTCGTTCGTGATCCTGCTCGCCGGCCTGGACTCGGGCAGCGCCTACGGCGGCATCGGCTCGAGCCGCGCGGTAATGGTCGCCATCCTCGCAGAGCCGACCCTGATCCTGGTGTTTGTCGGCATCACCCTGCTCGCCAAGGCGATGCTGCCGTTCGTGGTCAACCATCTGCTGGTGAAGGACCCGGCGGCCTACTGGAGCCCGGCGCATCTGTTCCTGATCCTGGCGTTCTTCGTGCTGCTGCTCACCGAGACCGACCGGCTGCCGATCCACTCCAGCACCCACATCGAGGTCTACATGATCGAGGAGGCGCGCGTGCTCGAGTACTCCGGGCCGCTGCTGGCGCTGCTCAAGTGGGCCTCGATGATGAAGCAGTTCATCCTGTACATCATCTTCGTGAACGTTCTGACGTTGCCGTGGGGCCTGTCGCACGCCGGCAGCGCGCCCGGCGCGCTCGCGGCCGCTGCCGCCCTGTTCCTGAAGATGCTCGCGGTGGCGGCGGTGATAGTGGTGGTGGAGACCGCCCAGTCGCGGCTGCGCTTTTACCGCTACCAGGAGCCGCTCGCCGCGTCGTTCCTGCTCGCGGTGCTCGCGATCGTCGCCAATCAGCTGAGATAGCCGCATGCTCGCCGCGCACCTCGATCCGCTCGCCGCCTCGCTGTTCAGCCTGCTGGCGATCGGGAGCCTGCTGCTCGCATTCGTGATGCTCGGCTCGCGCTGGCTGCGCGATTACCTGGTGGCGTTCACCATCGAGTCCTGGCTGATTGCCCTGCTCTCCGCGGCAGTGGCCTATTACGGCGGCTACCGCGAGCTGTACCTCATCGCCGTGCTCACCGCGGCGTTCCGCGGCGTGGTGCTCCCGTATCTGCTGAAACGCATCATCGTGCGCCTGGACGTGGATCGCGAGCTGCACCTGTCGCTGCAGCCCAGCTCGAGCCTCGTGATCGGCGCGCTGCTGGTGGTGTTCGCGTTCGTCGTCTCGAGCCATCTCGGCGCGCGCCTCGGGCTCGCCGGGACGGTTGCGGTGCTCGCGCTCACCGTGATGCTGTCGATGAAGCTGATCGGTTTCCTGATGCTCGCGCTGCGCCACGAGGCGATCAGCCAGATCCTCGGTCTGCTGGTGCTGGAGAACGGCATTTTCCTCGGCTCGCAGATCCTGGTCCCGGGCATGCCGCTGCTGCTCGAGCTGGTGATCCTGTTCGACCTGCTGGTGATCGTGGTGTGCTTCGGCGTGCTGGTGCGCTATCTGGTGGCGCACGTCGGCAGCACCAGCAGCCGCGAGCTGCGCAGGCTGGTGGGCTGAGCCATGGTCGGTGCGCTGCTCCTGATCCTGACGCTCGCGCCGCTCGGCGCGGTGCTGGGGTGTCTCGCCCTGCGCGCGCCGCGCGCCTGCGAGCGGCTGAACCTCGCGGCCGCGATCGTCGGCTTCGCCGCGGCGCTGCCTCTGCCGGTGGCAGCGTTCGGCCGCAGCTACGCGTTCTGGGACGGTTACGTCCTGCTCGATGCGATCGGTGCCTGGACGCTGCTGTGCACGGCGGCGGTGTACCTGCTTGCCTCCATCTATGCGGTCGGCTACATGCGCCTGCTCGACGAAGACGCGCGCCTGCACCGCTTCTATGCGCTGTTCGCCGGCTTCGCCGCGACCATGCTGTGCGGCCCGCTGATGAACAACATCGGCGTGTACTGGATCGCGATCGAGCTCACCACGCTGGTGAGCACCTTTCTGGTCGGGTTCGAGCTCGGCAAGGAAAGCATCGAAGCGGCGTGGAAATACATCATCGTGGTGTCCGCCGGCATCAGCCTCGCGCTGCTCGGAACCGTGCTCTTCTATTGGGCCGGCAGCCTGGTGCTGGGGCCGACTTACGACATGACCTGGGGCGCGCTGCGCGCGGTGGCGCCCAAGGTCGACGGGCGCCTGCTCGACGCCGCTTTTCTGCTGGTGCTGATCGGCTACGGGACCAAGGCCGGACTCGCGCCGATGCACACCTGGCTGCCGGACGCGCACAGCGAAGGCCCGGCGCCCGTGTCGGCGATGCTCTCCGGCGCGCTTCTCAACACGGCGATGCTCGGTATTGCGCGCTTTCTCGCGGTCACCGATGCGGCGGGCGGATCGGCGCTGCCGCGCACCGCGGTGGTCGTCTTCGGCGTCGTGTCGCTGCTCGTGGCCGCGCTGTTCATCGTGCGCCAGGAAGGGGTCAAGCGCCTGATGGCCTATTCGAGCGTCGAGCACATGGGGGTGCTTGCGCTGGGCTTCGGTTTCGGCGGTCCGCTCGGCATCGCCGGCGCGCTCTATCACATGTTCAATCACTCGCTCACCAAGTCGCTCATGTTCTTCGGCGCCGGCAACGCGATGCGCGCCTACGGCAGCAAGGACATGTCCGATATCCGCGCGCTGCCCCGTCACTACCCGGTGAGCGGCGCGCTGTGGCTCGCCGGCGCGGTGGCGATCACCGGCGCACCGCCCTTCGGGCTGTTCCTGAGCGAGATGGTGATCCTGCGCGCGGGATTCGCCTCGCCGCAGGCCTGGGCGGCGATCGCCATGCTGGTGCTGCTGATCGTGATCTTCGCCGGCTTCCTGAATCATTTCCGCGGCATGTACTTCGCGGAGGAGGAGGGCCGCGGGCCGGTACCGGTGCTGCGCCTGGGCGCCTGGCTCACGCTGCCGATGTGGCTCGCACTGGTGCCGGTCGCGGTGCTCGGGGTGTGGTGGCCGCAGGCGCTGTGGTCGTTCTTCCATGCAGCGGCGGCTCGCCCATGAACGGCACCCTGGCACAGGATCTTGCGCCCGGCGTTCTGCAGGACGCCTGCCGCGCGCTGCTCGCCGAGGGCGGACGCATGCAGATGGCCTACGCGTGGTTCCCCGACCCCGACGGCGGGCCCGAGCTGCGCTACCTGGCGAGCACGGGCGCGCGCAGGCCATTCGCCTTGTGGCGCGTGCGGCTGGCCAACGGCGAGGCGGTGCCGAGCCTGGCCGGGGTGTCGCCGCTGCTCGGCTGGTACGAGCGCGAGATGACCGACCTCGCCGGGGTGCGCTTCGCGGGTCACCCGGAGCCGTATCGGCTGGTGCTGCACGAAGGCGCGGAGCCGGAGGCGCCCCCGCTGCGCCCGTCGCGCGCGCCGCAGCGCACGCTGGTCGCTCAGCCGGCCGAGCGCTGGATTCCGCCGGTCGACAGCAGCCAGGTGCAGCTACTTCCCTTCGGGCCGGTGCGCGCCGACGTGTTCGAATCCGGGCAGTTCCTGTTCCATTACATCGGCGAGCGCATCCTGCACTACCAGCCGCGCCTGTTCTTCAAGCACCGCGGCATGGAGAAGCGCTTCGAGTCGGTCGCCCCGGCCCTCGGCGTGATCCTCGCCGAGCGCGTCTCGGGCGTCGGCAGCGTCGCTCACGCGCTCGCCTTCGCGCAGGCGGTGGAGGCCGCGGCCGGCTGCGAGCTGCCGCGCCGCGCGCGCTGGCTGCGTGTGATCGCCGCCGAGCTCGAGCGCGTCTACAACCACCTCCACTACCTCGGCCACCTGTGCCATACCACCACCCTCAAGGTGGGTGAGGCCGAGGGCAAGCTGCTGGAGGAGCGCGCCAAGCAGCTCAACGCGCGGGTGAGCGGCAGCCGGTTCCTGCGCGGCGTGGTCGGGCTGGGCGGCGTGCGGCGGGACTTGAGCCTCGAGGGCGCGGCGGAAGCATTGAGCGCGCTGCGCGCGGAACTGGAGCGCTACGAGGCGCTGCTCGAGCGCACGCACAGCCATCTCGATCGCCTGATCACCACCGGGCCGCTGCCGCGTCAGACCGCCTTCGACCAGGGCGCCACGGGTCCGGTCGAGCGCGCATCGGGCCTGGACCGCGACCTGCGCCGCGACCATCCGTACGCCGCTTACGACGAGCTGTTGCCGGTGGTGCCGCTGCGCCAGGAGGGCGACGCGTATGCGCGCGCGCGGGTGCGGATCGGCGAGCTGCACGCAAGCCTCGGCCTGCTCGCGCACGCGCTGCGCGAGCTGCCCGCGGGGCCGCTGGCCGTCCGGGTCGAGCCGGCTGCGGGCAGCGAGGGTCTGGGCTGGGCGGAGACGCCGCGCGGCTCGCTCTATTACGCGGTGCACCTCGACGAACGCGGGCGGCTGGCGCGCGTGAAGATCAAGTCGCCGTCGTTCTCGAACTGGCGCGTGTTTCCGCACACGATGCACGACACCAACATGATGGACTATCTGATCAACGAGGCGAGCTTCGGCTCGACCATCGCGGGCTGCGACCGCTGAAGGAGCCGCCGATGTCGCTGTGGACCTGGTTCGGGCTCAGTGCTGGAAGCGCGACCACCGGCTGGCCGGCCCCGGGCGGCGACGACGGCCAGCGGGGCGTGCTCGGCATGCCGCGCCACGACCCGGCGCGCTGCCGCCCGAACTGCGAGGCCTGCGCGCAGGAGTGCTTCACCGGCGCGATCGCGATCGATCCCTCTGCGCCCACCGGACGCGTGCGGGTGGACTGGGGGCGCTGCATCGTCTGCCAGCGCTGCACCGAGGTCTGTCCCGAAGGCGCCTTCACGCCGTCCGGAGACTGGGCCTTCGGCGTGAGCCGCAGGGAAGACCTGCAGTGGGCGGAGGCGCTGGCCTCGCCCGAAGCCGACGAAACCGCGGCGCGCATTCGCCGGACCTTCCGGCGCAGCCTGCACCTGCGCCACGTCGACGCCGGCTCGTGCAACGGCTGCGAGTCCGAGCTGCAGGCGTTGAACAATCCCTTCTACAACCTGCACCGGCTCGGCATTTTCTTCACTGCCTCGCCGCGCTTTGCCGACCTGCTGCTCGTCACCGGCCCGGTGACCTACGCCATGCGCGGGCCGCTGCTCGAAACCTACCAGGCGATGCCCGAGCCGAAATGGGTGATGGCGACGGGCACCTGCGCGGTCTCGGGGGGCGTGCCGGGCGGCAACTACGCCTGCGGCAACGGCCTCGAAGGCCTGCTGCCGGTCGACATCCACCTGCCCGGGTGCCCGCCCAACCCGGCGGCGATCATCCACGCGCTGCTCGTGCTGCTGCGCCGCGCGGAGCAGCGCGTAGAGGGAGGCCGCCTTGTCCGCTGACGCCATCGCGCTCGCCTTCTGGGCCTGGGCGGCGGCGGCGCTGCTCGCGCTCCTGCCGCGCACGCGTGAACCGGTGCGCTGGCTGCTCGCCGCAGGCTGCGCGGCAGGCGTCGCCGGTGCCTTGCTGGGGCTGCCCGGCGGGAGCGCGGCGCTCGCGGTGCCGTGGCGGATCGCAGGGGTCGGCGTGCGCCTCGAGATGGCGCCGGGCGCGCTCTGGCTGCTCGGTTTCGGCCTGGCCTCGGCGTTCTTCGCCTGCCTGCTGGGGACGCCAGCGCAGGGGCGGCACCGCGCGTGGCAGTTCGGCGCGGCGCTCAGTCTCATCGGCGCGCTCGGGGTGTTCGGGCTGCGCGACGGCGCTTCGTTCCTGATCGCCTGGGAGCTGATGAGCCTTGGCGGCGCGGCGATGATTCTCGGCGAGGGGCTGGGCGCGGCGGGCAGGCCGGTGCTGTTCATGCTGGCGCTGCTCGAATTCGGCGCGGTTGCGCTGCTGGCCGCGCTGCTGTGGCTGGGCGCTACATCCGGCGCCCTGGATTTCGCGTCTTTTGCCGGCGCGACCGCGGCGCTTGCACCGAGCGCAGGGCTCGCTCTCGGGCTGCTGTTTCTCGCCGGATTCGGCGCCAAGCTCGGGCTGCTGCCGTTCTACGAATGGTTCCCCCGCGCCTATGGCAGCGCGAGCGGTGCGACCGGGACGCTGCTCTCCGGCGTGGTGCTCAATGCAGCCTTCTACGCTCTGAGCCAGTCCCTGTTCCAATGGCTCGCGCCGCTGCAAGGCAACGCCGCGTTCGCGCTCGGCGTGGTCGTCGTGGCGGCGGGCGTCTTGAGCTCGATCCTGGCGGTGCTGTACGCGTTCCAGCAGGAGGATTGGCGTTCCCTGCTCGCATTCTCCTCGGCTGAGAACGCTTCGATCGCGGTGGCGATGCTCGGCGCCTGCCTGCTGTTCAGGCAAAGCGGCCTCGCCGAGCTCGCCGGGCTCGCATGGACGGTCGCGCTGCTGCACCTCGCCGGCCACGCGCTCGCGAAGGGCGCGCTGTTCCTCGCTGCCGATGGCGTGTTCCGCGGCTGCGGGGACTACCGGCTCGCGCAGCGCGGCTGGCTGCGCGCCAGCGCCCCGGCCCTCGGTGTCGGCGCGCTATTCGCGGCCATGAGTCTGGCGGCGATCCCGCCGCAGGCAGGGTTCGTGAGCGAGTGGTACGTGTTCCAGACGGTGTTCCAAGGCTTTCACCTATCGTCCTTCGGCGGCCGCCTGACCCTCGCGCTCGCTGGGGCGGGGCTCGCGCTCACCGCTGCGCTGGCGCTCGCGACGTTCGTGAAGGCCTTTGGCATCGGCATGCTCGGAGCGGCGCCGCAGCCCGCCGCGCGCGTGCCCCGGGGGGTGGGCGTCGCGGTCGGCCTGCTCGGGCTGGGCGTGCTCGCGCTTGCCGTGGGGATGCCGGTCTGGCTCGGCGCGCTCGATGGCGCGGTGCACACGCTGTTCGCGGCGGACAGCGCGCGGCGCATGGTGGATGGCTGGCTGCTCGTGCCGCTCACCGCGAAATTCGCGTTCATCTCGCCTTCGCTGCTGGTGATCGTCATGCCGCTGCTCGCGCTGCTGCCGCTGTTCCTGCTGTTCGCGTGGCGGTACCGCGGCGTGCGCCGCGCGCCGGTCTGGTACGGCGGCATGCGCGAGGATCCCGCTGAGGCGGCCACGACGGCGCTGTCGTTCTCCAACGCGATGCGCACCTTCTACAGCTTCGTGTACCGCCCGGTCACACGCATCTCCCCCGAGCACGCCGGACGCGAGTATTTCGTCAAGCGGCTGGAGTTCGATTACGACGTGGCGCCGGTGTTCGGCCCCTGGCTGTTCGCGCCTGCGACGCGGCTGGTGCGCTGGCTGGCGGACAGGCTGCGCCTGCTGCAGTCGGGCAACCTGAATTTCTATCTCGCGATCATCGGCGCGCTGCTGGTGGTGATCCTGGGGCTGACGCTGTGGTAGCGCGGCGGCCTGGAAGCGCGGCAGCGGCAGTTTTGCTGCGATAGCCAGCCGCGCCACCCGCTCCGTGCGCGACACGCCGACGAGCGCCGGCGCGTGAACCGGGGGCTGCGCCGCCGCGCGCCCTGCGGTATCCTATATGCAATGCATATAGCTGCGTATCCCTCCCCATGAACCCGCTGCCCGCCGTACTCGGGCTGCTCGCCCCCGGTGCGCGCTACGGCTATCAGCTCAAGGCGCAGATCGACCGCGAGCTGGCGCCGTTCTGGTGCCTGGACTACGCCCAGCTCTATCGCACGCTGGCGCGCGCCGCGCAATCGGGCGCGGCACGCGTGCGCGAGGAGCGCAGCGCGAATGGCCCGGTGCGCAAGCGCTACACGCTGACCGCGGCGGGGGCCCGGGCATTCGAGGCGTGGCTGCACGCGCCGAGCACGGCCGCGGAGGAAATTCTCGTCAAGTTGCACCTGGCGCACGGCGCCGGGAAGCTGACTGCGGCGCTGCGCACGCGCCTGCGCGAAGCGCTTGCCGCCGAGGGCTCGGCGCGGCGCGCAGCCCACGAGCGGGCGAGCGCCCGCGGCGCAGCGGGCCCGGCCGCGCTGGCCGAAGCGGCGTGGCGCCGCGTCGAGGCCGCTGCCGCGGCGCTGGAGGCCTGCGCTCCGGCCGGCCGCAGGCGCAACGATTCCGCGGCAGCGCCGATCGTCGGCAGCGACGATCCGCTGCTCGCGCGGCTGAGCGAGGCGGCGGGGCTGGCGCTCGAGACGCGCGGCAGCTACGGCGGCCTCTGGTCGCTGAGCCGCGGCGACACCGATGTTGCGGCGGTTCATCTGCGCGACCCCGATACGCACGAGTACAACGCGCCGTTCATCCGCCGCCTGTTGCCCGAGGATGACGTGCTGCTGATCAATCTGGCCTGGCGCGATACCGGCTTGCTGCTGTCCCCCGGCAACCCCCGGCGCATCCGGCGGCTGGCCGATCTCGCGCGCCCCGGCGTGCGCTTGATCAACCGCCAGCCGGCGGCCGGCACGCGGCTGTTGCTGCTGCTCGAGCTGCGGGCGGCGGGCATCGACGCGCACGCGCTGCGCGGCTGGGACGACGAGCTGCCCAGCCATGCCGCGGTCGCCGACGCGGTGCGCCGCGGCGCGGCCGACGTCGGCCCGGGGCTGCGCGCGGTGGCCGAGGCCCACGGGCTCGAGTTCCTGCCGCTGGCGCGCGAGCGCTACGACCTGGCGGTGCGCCGCCGGTTCTTCGATTCGGTCGCGGCCGAGCCGCTGCACCGGGCGCTCGGCGCCCGGGCCCTGCGGCGTGCGGCTGCAGGACTGGCCGGCTACGACCTCGGTGACAGCGGCCGCGTGCTCGAGCGCGTGCGCTGATCCCTGTGCAACGAATCCTTCGACGACCAGCCAATAACCGAAAGGAGAGTCCATGAAACGCAGGCCCCTGTTGCACGCCCTGCTCGGCGCCACCAGCCTCGCCGTGGTCGCGAGCGCCTCGCCCGGCGCCCGCGCCGCCGGCAAGGTCGAGCTCACCGTATTCGCCGCGGGTACGCTCGCGGTGCCGTTCCGCGAGATCGACCACGCGTTCGAGAAGCTGCATCCCGGGGTGGAAGTCCAGCCCGAGTTCGGCGGCAGCGTGAAGATGGTGAAGAAGATCACCGAGCTGCATCAGAACGGCGACCTGTACGCCTCTGCGGACTACAGCGTGATCCCCAAGTACCTGTTCGGGGAAGGCGGCAGCAAGCGCTATACCGACTGGTACGCGGGCTTTGCGAGCAACGCCATCACCTTCGTCTACACCGCCAAGAGCAAGTACGCGCACGAGATCAATAGCCGGAACTGGTACCGCATCCTGCCCAAGCATGGGGTCGAGATCGGCCGCTCGGATCCGGATACCGATCCCTCCGGCTACCAGACTGTGCAGATGCTGAACCTCGCCAACCGTTACTACAAGGACCCGAAGATCGAGGAACAGGTGCTCGCCAACGCGCCGCGCAGCAACATGCGCGACACCGAAACCTCGCTCATCTCGGCGCTGCAACTGGGCCAGATCGACTACCTTGCGATCTACCGTTCCGACGCGCTGCAGCACCATCTGAAGCACCTGAAGCTTCCGGCGAAGATCGACCTGAGCGACCCGCGCGAAGCCGAGTTCTACAAGACCGGCGTGGCGCACACCAAGAACGGAACGCTCACCGGCAAGCCCATCGTTTACGCGCTGACCGTTCCGGACAACGCCGCGCACAAGGATCTGGCCGTGGAATACGCCGCCTTCGTGCTCGGTCCCGAGGGCCGCAAGATCCTCGAGCGGCACGGCTTCGGCACGTTCGCGACTCCTCCGGCGGTCGGGCGCGAAAAGATGCCCGCACGGCTGCAGAAGCTGGTCAAACCCTGGCAAGGCGAGGGCTAGGCATGAGTGCTGCCGCCGAGGCGGCCACCCTGCCGCGCTCCGGCCCGGCGAGCCCGGGCCGGGCGCGGCTGCTGTTTCTGGTGTTCTGGTGCTGCGGCGGGCTGTTGCTGATCTCGATCGTCGCGCCGCTGGTCGCGCTGGCGGCCCTGGAGTCGCCGGCGAACATGTTCCAGGTCGCCGCGATGCACGAGGTGCGCGCCGCCGTGGCGCTGAGCCTCGGCGCGGCCGGGCTGACCGCGCTCATCGCCGCGGCGCTCGGCTTTCCGCTCGCCTACGTGCTCGCGCACGGCGAGTTTCCCGGCAAGCGCGTCGTCGAGGCCGTCATCGACATCCCGCTCGCGGTGCCGCACACCGTGGCGGGGATCGCGTTGCTCGCCGTCTACGGCCGGCGCGGACTGTTCGGCGAAGCGCTCGAGTCGGCGTTCGGGCTGCGCTTCTGGGGCACGCTCGCGGGCATCGTCGTCGCGATGCTGTTCGTCAGCGCGCCGTTCGCGGTGAACGCCGCGCGCATCGGCTTCGAGGCGATCGATCCCAGGCTGGAGAAGGTCGCCCGCACCCTGGGCGCGGGGCCGTGGAAGGTGCTCGCCCGGGTCACCCTGCCGCTCGCCTGGCGCAGCCTGCTGACCGGCATCACGCTCACCTTCGCGCGCGCGATCAGCGAGGTCGGCGCGGTGATCATCCTCGCCTACTACCCCATGACCGCGCCGATCAAGATCTACGAGCTGTTCCTGCGCTTCGGATTGCGCGAGGCCGCGGGCATGGCGCTGCTGGTGCTGATCATCGCCCTGGGGTTGTTCATCGGCCTGCGCTATCTGGCATCCGGGCGCAATCTGCGCTCCGAGGCCGGGCGATGAACACTGCGCTGGAGGTCGACGGCCTCGCCCTGCGGCTCGAGGGGATCACCCTCGCCGGGATCGACCTGCGCATCGAGCGCGGCGAGTGCCTGGTGATCCTCGGGCCCAACGGCGCGGGCAAGAGCGTGCTGCTGGAGGCGATCGCCGGATTCCGGCGCATCGCGTCCGGGCGCGTGATCCTGGGCGGCCGCGACATTACCGCGCTTGCACCCGAGCGCCGCCGGATCGCGTTCATGTTCCAGGACTTCGCGCTCTTTCCCCACCTGACCGTCGTCGAGAACGTGCGCTTCGGCGCCGCCGACGACGACCGGGTGGCACAACTTCTGCGGCGCTTCGGGATCGCGGCGCTGCGCGACCGGCTGCCCTACTACCTGAGCGGGGGCGAGAAGCAGCGCGTGGCGCTCGCGCGCGCGTTCGCGACCGAGCCGGCGCTGCTCTTGCTCGACGAGCCCTCGTCCGCGCTGGACGCGCGCGCGCGTGATCAGCTGCACGACGATCTGCGCGCCGTGCTGGCCGATACCGGCGTCCCGATGGTCTACGTGACGCACGATCGCGTCGAGGCGCTGACGCTCGCCGACCGGCTCGCGGTGATGCACGGCGGGCGCCTGGTGCAGCAGGGGCGACCGGGGGAGGTGTTTCAGCAGCCGGCGAGCGCCTTCGTGGCCGAGTTCGTCGGCATGGAGACGATGCTCCGCGGGCGAATCAGCTCGCGCGACGGGGGACTGGCGCTGGTCGCGTGCGGTCCCCTTGCGCTGCGCGCGCCGGCCGGGCGCGAGGGGCCGGGCGACGAGGTTTTCGCCTGCGCGCGCCCGGAGAACGTACGCCTTCTGGCGTCTGGGGACGCGAACGGCGGAGCCAATCGCTTCGCGGCGAGAATCGAGGCGCTGCTTGACCGCGGCCCGTACGTGCGCGTTCGATTGCGCGCCGAGGAACAGCCGCTGGTCGCCTTCGTGCCCAAGCATGATCCCGCCCTCAGCGGGCTCAACGCGGGCGACCTCGCGCAGGTCGCGATCGCCCCCGGGCACGTGCACCTCGTCGCGGCTGGATGAGCGCGCGGCGCGCGCGACCTGTCCCCCTGCGCTTGACGGCGGCCCTCAGGCGGGCGTGAGCGCGCCCTTGAGCTCCGTGAGCTCGGCCTCGACGAGGGTCTCCTTCTCGAGCAGCAGCTTCGCGCCGCGCTCGAGCGTGGCGCGCTCGCGCTGCAGGATCACCACCGCCCGGTCGAAGGCGTACTTCACGATGTCGCGCACCGCGATGTCGATCTCGCGCGCGGTGTCCTCGCTGTATTCGCGCTGCTGGACCACGGGCACGCCCAGCAGGTTGGGGCGCTCCTCGTCGAAGGAGACGTAGCCGAGCTTCTCGACCATGCCGTAGCGCAACGCCATGCTGCGCGCGATGTCGGTGACCTTGGCGAGGTCGTCGGCGGCGCCCGTGGACAGGTGGCCGAAGACCACGTTCTCCGCCGCCCGTCCGCCGAGCAGCACGGTCATCTTGTTCTCGAGCTCCTCGCGCGTCATCAGGAAGCGGTCCTCGGTCGGGCGCTGGATGGTGTAGCCGAGCGCGCCGATGCCGCGCGGGATGATCGAGATCTTGTGCACCGGGTCGGAGCCCGGCAGCGACATCGCCACCAGCGCGTGGCCCATCTCGTGGTAGGCCACCGTGCGCCGCTCGCTCTCGTTGAGCACCCGGCTCTTCTTCTCCAGGCCGGCGACGATGCGCTCGACCGCCTGGGTGAAGTCCGCGAGCGTCACCGAGTCCGCGTTGCGCCGGGTGGCCATGAGCGCCGCCTCGTTGACCAGGTTGGCGAGCTCGGCGCCGGAAAATCCCGGCGTGAGCGCCGCGACCTGCTCCAGCTCGACTTCGGCGCCGAGGTGGATCTTCTTGGCGTGCACCTTCAGGATCTGCAGGCGCCCCTTCTTGTCGGGCCGGTCGACCAGCACCTGGCGGTCGAAGCGTCCGGCGCGCAGCAGCGCGGGGTCGAGAATCTCCGGGCGGTTGGTGGCGGCGAGCAGCACCAGGCCGGTGCCCGGGTCGAAGCCGTCCAGCTCCGAGAGCAGCTGGTTGAGCGTCTGCTCCTTCTCCTCGTGGCCGCCGAGCATGCCGGTGCCGCGCGCGCGACCGAGCGCATCGAGCTCGTCGATGAAGATGATCGCCGGCGCTTTCTGCCGCGCCTGCTCGAACAGATCGCGCACGCGCGCCGCGCCCACGCCGACGAACATCTCGACGAACTCGGAGCCGGAAATGGAGAAGAACGGCACGCCCGCCTCGCCCGCCACCGCGCGGGCGAGCAGCGTCTTGCCGGTGCCCGGGGGACCGACCAGCAGGACGCCCTTCGGCACGCGCGCGCCCAGGCGCCCGTAGCGCTGCGGGTCCTTCAGGAACTCGACCACTTCCTGCAGCTCGGCCTTGGCCTCGTCGACGCCCGCGACGTCGTCGAACGTCACCCCGGTCTGGTGCTCGACGTAGACCTTGGCGCGGCTCTTGCCGATGCTCATGAAGCCGCCGAGTCCGCCCTGCTGGGAAGCCATTCGGCGGACGAGGAAGTACCACAGGCCGAAGAACACCAGGGCGGGGACGATCCAGGACATGAGGTCCTTCAGCCAGGTGCTCTCGTAGATGCGCGTGTAGGTGACGCCGTATTTCGACAAGCTCTGCGCGAGCTCGGGCGCGACGATGTTGGCCACGATCGTCGTCTTCGCGCCCTGGGGGGACTTGAGCTGCCCGATGATGCGCTGGTCGCTGACGAAGACTTTGTCGAACTTGTGGTCCGCGAGCATCTGCTCGAACTGGCTGTAGGGCACGGCCTCGGTCTGCTGCGCCTGCGTCCACCACTGCTGGACGAACATCACCATCAGGATGGCGAACAGGAAATAGGCGATGTTGATTCGGGCGTGCTTTTCCACGGATACCTCTGCCGGTCGTCGTTATATAGGGGCTCGCGCGCGAGAGGCAAGCGGCCGCGCAGCCGGTTTGACCAGGATCAGCCCGCGCGTGGCCCGGTAGTGCTTGAATCCCGGTCATCAGACCCCACCTTCGTTGCAGCTTTCCCATAAGGATCAAGGCGATGCGCTTCGACAAGTTCACCACCAAGCTGCAGGAGGCCCTGGCCGAGGCCCAGAGCCTCGCGGTCGGCCAGGATCAGCAGTACATCGAGCCGCAGCACCTGCTGCTCGCGCTGCTCATGCAGGAGGACGGCGGCGCGGCCTCGCTCGTGCAGCGCGCCGGAGGCAATCCGGGCGGGCTGAAAGCCGGCCTGCAGCAGGCGCTCGCGCGGCTGCCCAAGGTCGAGGGCGCGGCGGGCGAAGTGCACGTCTCGCGCGAGCTGACGGCGCTGCTCAACGTCGCCGACAAGGAAGCGCAGAAGCGCGGCGACCAGTTCATCGCCTCGGAGATGTTCCTGCTCGCCGCGGTGGCCGACAAGGGCGAGACCGGCAAGCTGCTCAGGCAGGCGGGCGTGACGCGCGCCGCGCTGGAAAAGGCGATCGAGCTGGTGCGCGGCGGCGCGAGCGTCTCGGGCCAGGCGGACGAGTCGCAGCGCCAGGCGCTGGCGAAGTACACGCTCGATCTCACCGAGCGCGCGCGTGCGGGCAAGCTCGATCCGGTGATCGGGCGCGACGACGAGATCCGGCGCGTGATCCAGATCCTGCAGCGGCGCACCAAGAACAACCCGGTGCTGATCGGCGAGCCGGGCGTGGGCAAGACCGCGATCGTCGAGGGCTTGGCGCAGCGCATCGTCATCGGCGAGGTGCCGGAGACGCTCAAGAACAAGCGCGTGCTGGCGCTCGACATGGCGGCGCTGCTCGCCGGCGCCAAGTACCGCGGCGAGTTCGAGGAGCGCCTGAAGTCGGTGCTCAAGGAGCTGGCCCAGGACGAGGGCAGCACCATCGTGTTCATCGACGAGCTGCACACCATGGTCGGCGCCGGCAAGGCCGAGGGCGCGATCGACGCCGGCAACATGCTCAAGCCGGCGCTCGCGCGCGGCGAGCTGCACTGCGTCGGCGCGACGACGCTGGACGAGTACCGCAAGTACATCGAGAAGGACGCCGCGCTCGAGCGCCGCTTCCAGAAGGTGCTGGTCGGCGAACCGAGCGTCGAGGCGACCATCGCCATCCTGCGCGGCCTGCAGGAGAAGTACGAGCTGCACCACGGCGTCGAGATCACCGATCCGGCGATCGTCGCCGCGGCGGAGCTCTCGCAGCGCTACATCACCGATCGCTTCCTGCCCGACAAGGCGATCGACCTGATCGACGAGGCGGCGGCGCGCATCAAGATGGAAATCGACTCCAAGCCCGAATCGATGGACAAGCTCGAGCGGCGCCTCATCCAGCTGCGCATCGAGCGCGAGGCGGTGAAGAAGGAAAAGGACGAGGCCTCGCGCAAGCGCCTCGGCCTGATCGAGCAGGAGATCGTCAAGCTGGAGAAGGACTATTCCGACCTCGAGGAAGTGTGGAAGGCGGAGAAGGCCCAGGTCGCCGGCAGCCAGCACATCAAGGAGGAGCTGGAAAAGCTCAAGCTCGCGATGGAAGAGGCGCGCCGCAAGGGCGACTGGCAGACGATGAGCGAGATCCAGTACGGCAAGATCCCTCCGCTCGAGGCGCAGCTCAGGAAAGCCGAAACCGCACCGGAGGCCGGCGAGGCCAGGGCGGTGAAGGCGAAGCTGGTGCGCACGCAGGTCGGCGCCGAGGAGATCGCCGAGGTGGTGTCGCGCGCGACCGGCATCCCGGTGGCGAAGATGATGCAGGGCGAGCGCGACAAGCTGCTCAGGATGGAGGACAAGCTGCACGAGCGCGTGGTCGGCCAGGACGAGGCCGTGCGCCTCGTGTCGGACGCCATCCGCCGCTCGCGCTCGGGCCTGTCGGATCCGAACCGGCCCTACGGCTCGTTCCTGTTCCTCGGCCCCACCGGCGTGGGCAAGACCGAGCTGTGCAAGGCGCTGGCCGCTTTCCTGTTCGATTCGGAAGAGCACCTCGTGCGCATCGACATGTCCGAGTTCATGGAAAAGCACTCGGTGGCGCGGCTGATCGGCGCGCCGCCCGGATACGTCGGCTACGAGGAGGGCGGCACCCTCACGGAAGCGGTGCGGCGCAAGCCCTACGCGGTGATCCTGTTCGACGAGATCGAGAAGGCGCACCCGGACGTGTTCAACGTGCTGCTGCAGGTGCTCGACGACGGGCGGCTCACCGACGGGCAGGGACGCACGGTCGACTTCAAGAACACGGTCATCGTCATGACCTCGAACCTCGGCTCGCAGATGATCCAGCAGATGGCGGGCAGCGACTACGGCGTCGTCAAGGTCGCGGTCATGGGCGAGGTGAAGACGCACTTCCGCCCCGAGTTCATCAACCGCATCGACGAGGTGGTGGTATTCCACGCGCTCGGCGACGCGCAGATCGCGGCCATCGCGCGTATCCAGCTCGGCATCCTGAAAGCGCGCCTGGCGAGGATGGATTACGGCTTCGAGGTCTCGGACGCTGCGGTCGCCGAGCTGGCCAAGGTCGGCTTCGACCCGGTGTACGGCGCGCGCCCGCTCAAGCGCGCCATCCAGTCCGAGATCGAGAACCCCCTCGCCAAGGCGATCCTCGAGGGGCGCTTCGCGCCGAAGGACATCATCGTCGCCGACTTTCGCGGCGGCCGGATGGTGTTCGAGAAGGCGCAGGCGAAGGCGGCGGCGTAGCCGTCTCCGAACCTCGTCAGGTGGACCCGCTCCGCGTTCGCCCGGTCCACCAGATCCTTCCACAGGCCGCTCGTATCCCCGCGGAATACCGTTGCTTCGTCCGCGGGGAGCACGTACCAGCTGTGGCGGACGATTTCCTCCTCCAGCTGGCCCGGCGCCCAGCTCGAGAACCCCAGATAAATGCGGTAACGCCCGCCCTTGTCGGCGAGCAGCGCGCGCAGCTCCTCGCGCTGCGTGGTGAGGTACAGGTCCTTCAGGATGTGAAGCGCCGGCGCGGCCGGGGCGGAACGCGCGTGGAACAAAGCGACAATGGTCTGCAGCATCACCGGCCCTCCGAAAAACACGCGGTCGCGGTAGTTGCCGGCCGGAATTCCCCGTGGAAGGAGCTGCGACAGCTTCAGGCGCAAGGGCCGGTTAATGATGACGCCGACCGTGCTGCCGTCCGGGCCGTGCGTGACGAGCACGACGCTGTGTTGGAAGTTGGGATCGGGCAGGCCCGGCTTCGCGACCAGGAACACGCCGTTCGCCGCTGCCGAGGGCAGCGCCGCAGCCGGCACCGCGACGCCGAGCGCGGCGGCAAGCAGCAGAAGGCGTGGAACGGCGAGCACCGCGGCATTATCCCGCCGCGCCGCGTCCCCGGGCAATCGCAGCGCGTCGTCCGGTGCTACGATTGCGCACGGGGAGGTGAGCGTGAACAAGAAGCTGCTGGTGCCGGTCGACGGCTCGGAGCATTCGCTGAACGCGGTGCGTTACGCCATCGGGCGCGTGCGCGAGGCGCCGGCGGAACTGCTGGTCCTGCACGTGGAGCCTCCGGTGAGCTACGAGGAGATGCGCGTCTACGTGATGCGCGAGGAGGCCGAGAAGATCCGCCGCCAGGCCTGCGAGCGCGTGCTCGCGTCGGCCACGGTGCTGCTGGACAAGGCGAAGGTGGCGTATTCGGCGCATCTGCGCGAGGGCGAGATCGCGCCCACCATCGCCAAGTTCGCCCAGGCGGAGGAGGTGGACGAAGTGATCATCGGCACCCGCGGCATGGGCGCGGTCGGCGAGCTGCTGCTCGGCTCGGTCGCGCATCGCGTGGTGCACCTCGTGCAGGTCCCCGTCACGCTGGTTCGCTAGCGCCGCGACCGAGAGCGAAGCGGCCCGGCCAGCCGCGGTCCGGTCCGTGAACGTCCTCCTCGTCGTCAATGCTTCCACGGTAGGCGAAGGCGTTGCGCGGCGCATCGCAGAGCGGTTGCGCGCGCGTGCGCCCGGTGCCGAGCTCGCCCGTACCGCGACACTCGACGATCTGCTGCGCTGCATCGAGCGATTGCCTCGGGACGAACCGGGCCGCCTGATCGTCGCGGGCGGCGACGGCACGGTGCACTGCGCCGTCAACGCGATCGCGGAAACGCGCATCGAGCTCGGCATCCTTCCGTGCGGCACCGGCAACGACTTCGCGCGCTCTTTGCGCATCCCGCGCCGGCTCGAGCCGGCGCTCGACGTGGCGCTGGGCGACGCGCTGCGCACGATCGACGTCGCCGAATGCAGCTGCGCGGGGCGGGCAGGCGGCCTGGTCACGCGCCGCTTCGTCAACGTCGCCGAGGCGGGGCTGGGCGGCGATGTCGTGACGCGGGCGAGCAGGCTTGCGCGCCTCCCGGGCCGCGCGCTGGCTTATCAACTCGCCATCGCCTGGGCCGTCGCGCGGATGCGCTATGCCTGGGTTGAAGTAAGCATCGACGGAGCGAAACTGGGCGCCGGCGCCAGCACCAACGTCATCGTGGCCAACGGCGAGTACTTCGGGGGCGGGATGCGGCCGTTTCCCTGGGCGCGGCTGGACGACGGAAGGCTCGAGCTGGCATGGATGCGGCGGGTATCGCGCCTCGAGATCCTGTGGCGCGCCCCGGCGCTCAGGCGCGGCCTGCCGCGTGACCACCCGGACGTCAGCTTCGGCGCAGGCGCCACGATCTCGGCCACCGGCGGTCCAGAACCGGTCCTGGTGGAAGCCGACGGCGAGCTGCTTGGCCAGTTGCCGGCCGTATTCCGGGTGCTGCCCGGTGCGCTGCGGGTCGCGAGTCCCGCGCCGGGCACGCCCAGGCCGTAATGGCGATGTTTTGGCGCCGTCGGGTCGGCCGAGGCCCCCGCAGGCGGGCAAGGCGGCCATTCCTTGCAATACTTTACAAATCGCGCACGGGGAATCAGATACAAAGAGCATGGCCGTGCCCGCAACTGACACAAGGGGCCCCGCGCGCCACCTTTATGACCGAAGCGTCAGCCTCGCAGGACGCACTTTCCGCTAGCGGGGGCGGCGTTGCCGCCCGTCCCGGCTCGCAGGGAGTTGCCGTCGCGCCCTCGCTCGCGGCGGAGGTGTTCCACCTGCGCGTCTGCGGCGCGCGCGACGAGATCCCGCCGATGGCGTTCCTGGTCGCGGTCGCCGCGCTGGGATTGGGCTGGGCGCTGCGGCACCTGGTTCCGGTCGACGAGTTGCTGGCGTGGCTCGCCCTGCAGATCGGCTATGCGGTGACCAGCACCTGGCTGGCGCTCGCCTGTCGCGCGGACTCGAATCGCATGGTGCGCGCCAGGACCTGGGCGTTTCGCTTCAACGCGATGGCCGTGGTCGCGGGGCTGCTGTGGGCGTGGGTGCCGGTGTGGCTCGCGACGCTGCAGCAGGGCCTGCTGCAAATCGTCGCCGGCGCCATCCTCGTCGGCATCCCGCTGCTGGGCGCGCTCGCCAACCGCTATTTCGCGGCCGGCCAGATCGGCCTGGTGGCCGTCTTTCTCGGCAGCTTCGTGGCCTATCTCGGGCTGGTCTCGGATGCGCCGTACCACGCCGAGCTGGCGGTGGGCTGCGCGCTGTACGCGCTCGCCATGGGGGTGATGGGCGTGCGCTCGCAGAGCGCCACCGTCGCGCTGCTGACCGCGCAGACCCAGCGCGAGCGGCTGATCGATCAGCTGCAGCGCGCGAAGGAGGCTTCGGACGCTGCCAATCGCGCGAAATCGGAGTTCATCGCCAACATGAGCCACGAGCTGCGCACGCCGTTGACGGTAGTGCTCGGCGTGGCGCAGCTGCTCGAGCTCTCGGCGCTCGGCGCGGAGCAGCGCGAGAGCGTCGGACTGATCGAGCGCGCCGGACAGGCGCTGCTCTCGCTGGTGAACCATCTTCTCGACCTGTCGAGCATCGACTCGGGCCGCCTGCGGCTCGAGCGCGTCGACTTCGACTTGCGCGAGACGGTGGAGGGCGTGCGCAGGCACCTGCGCGAGGAGGCGGATAGCAAGGGCCTCGCGTTCACGGTGCGGGTGGCCGAGGACGTGCCCGGGCGGGTGCGCGGCGATGAGCTGCATCTGCGCCAGGTGCTGCTCAACCTGTGCGACAACGCGGTCAAGTTCACGCCCACAGGCAGCGTCGAGCTGTCCGTCGACCTGTTTCCAGCGCCGGCGCCCAATGGCCGCATCGTGCTGCGCTTCACGGTGAGCGACACCGGGATCGGCATGGACAAGGGCGCGGTCGGGAGCGCGTTCGAGCCGTTCTTCCAGGTCGACGCCAGCGCGGCGCGCCGCTTCGGCGGAGCGGGGCTCGGGCTGGCGATCTCCCGCCGGCTGGTCCGTCTCATGGGCGGAACGATCTCGGTGCGCAGCGAGCTCGGGCAGGGCTCGACTTTCACCTTTACCGCGGCATTCGAGCACGCTGCGACGGGGCCCGGCGCCGCGCGGCTGCGCGCGCCGCTCGAGGCCGGAGGCAGGCTGCCGATCAAGCTTCTCCTGGTCGAAGACGATCCGCTCAACGCCCTGGTCGCGACCTCGCTGCTCAGGACGCTGGTCGACGAAGTCGACGCCGTGGACAGCGGCGAGGAGGCGCTACGCACGGTTCAGGCACGAGCCTACGACGCGATCATGATGGACGGCGTTCTGCGCGGCATCGACGGCTACGAAGCGGCGCGGCGCATCCGCGCCCACGAGCAGGCGAGCGGCAGCCCGCGCAGCTACATCGTCGCACTGACGGCGAGCGTCATGGCGCAGGACCGCGAGCGCGCCGTGGCGAGCGGCATGGATGCGTTGATCGCCAAGCCCTACCGGCTCGAGGACCTGAAGGAGGCGCTGCTCGGCGCGCCCGCCGTAGCGGCCGCCTCGCGCGCGTAGCGGCGCCGCCGCGCGCCTTCAGTTGAACGCCTGAATCCCGGTCTGCGCGCGCCCCAGGATCAGGGCGTGGATGTCGTGCGTGCCCTCGTAGGTGTTGACCACCTCGAGGTTGACGAGGTGGCGGATGACGCCGAACTCGTCGGAGATGCCGTTGCCGCCGAGCATGTCGCGCGCCGTGCGGGCGACATCGAGCGCCTTGCCGCAGGAATTGCGCTTCATCAACGAGGTGATCTCGGCCGCCGCGGTGCCCGCGTCCTTCATGCGTCCCAGGCGCAGGCAGCCCTGCAGGCCGAGCGTGATCTCGGTCTGCATGTCGGCGAGCTTCTTCTGGATCAGCTGGTTGGCCGCGAGCGGGCGGCCGAACTGCTTGCGGTCGAGCACGTACTGGCGCGCCGCATGCCAGCAGAACTCGGCGGCGCCCAGCGCGCCCCAGGCAATGCCGTAGCGCGCCGAGTTCAGACAGGTGAACGGGCCCTTAAGCCCGCGCACCTCGGGGAACGCGTTCTCCTCGGGGCAGAACACGTTGTCCATCACGATCTCGCCGGTGATCGAGGCGCGCAGGCCCACCTTGCCGTGGATCGCGGGGGCCGACAGGCCCTGCATGCCCTTTTCCAGGATGAAACCGCGGATCGGCCCGACGTTGCCGGCCTCGTCCACCTCTTTCGCCCAGACGACGAATACGTCGGCGATCGGCGAGTTGGAGATCCACATCTTGGACCCGCTCAGGCTGTAGCCGCCCTTCACCTTCTTCGCGCGCGTGGCCATCGAGCCGGGGTCGGAGCCGTGGTTCGGCTCGGTCAGGCCGAAGCAGCCGATCCACTCGCCGCTGGCGAGCCTGGGCAGGAACTTCTGCTTCTGCGCCGTCGTGCCGAACTCGTTGATCGGCACCATGACCAGCGAGCTCTGCACGCTCATCATCGAGCGGTAGCCCGAGTCGACGCGCTCGACCTCGCGCGCGATCAGCCCGTAGCACACGTAGTTGAGCTCGGGGCCGCCGTACTGTGCCGGGATGGTCGGGCCCAGCAGTCCGAGCTCGCCCATTTCGCGGAAGATCGCCGCATCGGTCTTCTCGTGGCGGAAGGCCTCGAGAATGCGCGGCGCGAGCTTTTCGCTGCAGTAGGCGTGGGCGGCGTCGCGCACCATGCGCTCGTCCTCGCTCAACTGCTGGTCCAGCAGCAGCGGATCGTCCCAGACGAACGAGGCCTTGGCCTTGGGCTTTTCTGGAGCGTTCATGAGCAGTCCTCCGAAACAGGCTTTTTAGAGCGCGGCGCGGGTGCGCGGATTGAGGCAGATCAAACTTATTGCACGCGCTCGAGGATCACCGCCAGCCCTTGCCCTACCCCGATGCACAGCGACACCGCGCCGTAGCGCGCGTTGCTCGCCTGCAGCTCGCGCGCCACGGTGAGCGCGAGGCGCGCCCCGGAGCAGCCCAGCGGATGGCCGATGGCGATCGCGCCGCCGTTCGGGT
Organism: uncultured Pseudomonadota bacterium; assembly: GCA_963817785.1. Classification (GTDB taxonomy): domain Bacteria; phylum Pseudomonadota; class Gammaproteobacteria; order Burkholderiales; family SG8-39; genus JAKALD01. The sequence goes on from CAWFPL010000002.1 coordinate 1,377,443, forward strand.
TGACGCGCGGATCCTTGAAATCGACCTGCATCATCTTCAGGCAGCCGAGCACCTGGCTGGCGAATGCCTCGTTGATCTCGATGACGTCCATGTCCTTGAGCGCAAGCCTGGCGCGCTCGAGCGCGCGCGGGATCGCATAGGCCGGGCCGACGCCCATGATGCGCGGCTCCACGCCGGCCGATGCTGCCGACAGGATTCTGGCCATCGGCTTGCGGCCGTGCTTCTCGCCCCAGGCGCGACTCGCCACCACCAGCGCCGCGGCGCCGTCGTTCACTCCCGAGGCGTTGCCCGCGGTCACCACGCCGCCTTCGAACAGGGGCTTGAGCCTGGCGAGCGACTCGAGGCTCGAGTCGCGGCGCGGATGCTCGTCCAGGTCCACCACGGCGGGCGCGGCGTCCTTCTTCTTCGAGGGCAGGGTGAGCGGATGGATCTCGCCCTTGTAGAAGCCCTCGGCCTCGGCCTTGGCGTACTTGTGCTGCGAGCCGAGGGCGAACTCGTCGGACTGCGCGCGGCTGATGCCGAGCTCCGCGGCGACGTTGTCCGCGGTCTGCGGCATCGAATGGTCGCCGTACTGCCTGGTGAAGCGCGGGTTGGTGAAGCGCGCGCCGATGGTCGTGTCGTACATCTTCACGTCGCGGCTGTAGGGCGAGTCGGACTTGGCGATGACGTAGGGCGAGCGCGTCATGCTCTCGACGCCGCCGGCCAGGTACAGGTCGCCCTCGCCGCAGGTGATCGCGCGCGCGGCGTCGGCGACCGCCTGCAGGCCGCTCGCGCACAGCCGGTTCACGGTCACCCCGGGCGTGGTCGGGGGCAGGCCGCCGAGCAGCGCCGCGAAGCGCGCGACGTTCCTGCAATCCTCGCCCGCTTGCGTGACGCAGCCGAGCACCACGTCCGCGATCTCGGTCGGGTCGATCTTGTTGCGCGCCACCACCTCGCGGATCACTTCACCGGCGAGGTCGTCGGGCCGCACGGGCGCGAGCTTGCCGGCGTGGCGACCGATCGGGGAGCGCAGTCCGTCATAGATGTATGCGTCGAGCATGTTGGTTACTCCGGGGTGAGAAGGGAAACTCCGAGCCTCGCGCGGCGGGTCAGCCACGGGCTCGGCCGGTAGCGCGGGTCCTTGTAGAAATCGTGGATTGCATCGAGCACGGCGAGGATCCGCGCCGCGCCGAGCGCGTCGCCCATGCCGAGGGGGCCCATGGGGTAGCCCAGGCCGAGCATCACCGCGCGGTCGAGGTCCTCCGGGCTGGCGATCCTCTGCTGCACGATGTCGCAGCCGACGTTGACGACGTGCGCCACCACGCGCTGCGCGACGAAGCCGGCGGAATCCCTGATCACCGACACGGCAACGCCGTCCGCCGCGAGCAGTCCGTGCGCGGCATCGCGGGCTTCGGCCGTGGTCACCGGCGAGGTCATCAGCGTGCGGCGCTTGGCGAAGCCGAACAGCGGATCGACCGCCACGGTGCGCGCCGCATCGAGCCCGAGCTCGAGCGCGCGGGTGGTGGCGTCCTTGCCCAGCGGCGCGACGAAGCACACCGCCTGCGGCGAGGGCTTCGCCCCGGCCTCGACCGTGGCACCCAGCCTGGAAAGCAGTTCCTTCAGCGCCGGCGCATCGGGCTCCGCCCAAACGACGCCCGCCTTGAGCGCGGGCACCGGTTGCTCCGGGACCTTGTTCGCCGTGCCGTCCTTGCCGTACGCGTACCAGCCGCGCCCGGTCTTGCGGCCGAGCAGGCCCGCGGCGACGCGCGGCTCGAGCTGGTAGGAAGGGCGGTACTTCGGCTCTTCGAAGTACTGCGTATACATCGATTTCATGACTCCGTGGCCGACGTCGAGCCCGACCAGGTCCATGAGCCCGAACGGCCCCAGCCGGAAGCCCGCGGCGTCGACCAGGATGCGGTCGATGGTGGCGAAATCGGCCACGCCCTCCATCAGCACGCGCAGCGACTCGGGGATGTAGCCGCGGCCGGCGTGGTTGACGATGAATCCGGGCGTGTCCTTGCAATTCACGGGCGCATGGCCGAAGCGGCGCGCCAGCGCAGTGAGCGCCTCGGTGACCCAGGGCTCGGTCAGCTCGCCCGCCACCACCTCGACCACCTTCATCACCGGCACCGGGTTGAAGAAGTGGAAGCCCGCCACCCGCTCCGGCCTGCTGCACGCCGCGGCCATCGCCGTCACCGAGAGCGACGAGGTGTTGGAGGCCAGGATGCAGCGCTCGCCGACGATGCCTTCGAGCGTGCGCAGCAGCGCCTGCTTCGCCTCCAGCTTTTCCACGATCGCCTCGACCACGAGGTGGCAGGGCGCCAAGGCGGCGGGCGCATCGACGACCTCGATGCGCGCGAGCGCGGCCTCGGCCTCGGCGGGCTTGAGGCGGCCCTTGTCCGCGAGCTTGGCGAATGCCTGCGCGATGGATTCCCTGGCCTTGTGCGCGGCGCCGGGCTGGGCGTCGAAAACCAGCGTGCGCACGCCGCACTGGGCGAGCACCTGGACGATCCCTCGACCCATGGTGCCGCTGCCGGCCACGCCGGCCACCAGATCACTGCGGGAGATGTCGAGCATGGCGGGTTCCGAAAAGAACCAATTCTATCCGGGCGTGCACGCCCTCCGCGACGCCGTTGCGAAACCGCCGGGCCTGTCGCGCGGGGCGAGGGCGGAATCGATGGTCCGGGCACGGGCTATAATCGACGCACACAACGAGACGCGCCACACTTTCGGAGGAGGCGGCCCTCATGCGCCACCGCCGAAGGCGTGGCCCGCGAGCGCGCTCACCGCGTCACCTGCAAGGAGGGGCATCATGAAGTATCGCAAGATCCTTCTCGCCTACAACGGCTCGCAGGAGGGCAAGCGCGCGCTGCTCGAGTGCGCGGAGCTCGCCAACTTCCTGCAGGCCGATACTCACCTGCTCGCAGTGGCCAGCATGCCGCCGAGCCTGTTCCTCACCGAGGGTTTCGTTCCCGAGGAGCTGCTCGAGGAGGAGAAGAAGCGCACCCAGGCGGTGCTCGACGAAGGCATCCAGACACTGCGCACGCGCGGCTTTAACGCCGTCGGGCACCTGGCGGTCGGCGAGCCGGTGGAGGAGATCTGCCGCATGGCCAAGGAGCTGAGCGCCGACCTGATCGTGATCGGCCACAACCAGAACACCTCGTTCGCCGCGCGCTGGTGGAAGGGCTCGGTCGGCGCATCGCTGCTCGATCACGCCCCGTGCAGCGTCCTGATCGGACTGTCCAAGAGCTGAAGGCGGCCGACGGCAAGTAGAATGCACGCGTCGCCCGGCGCTTGCGCGCCGGGACCGGCGATACGCTAGCCACCATGCACACCACGCTCAAAGGGCGGCTGGAGGACGCGCGCATGCTCACCGGGCGCGGCCGCTACGTCTCCGACTGGAACCTGCCGGGACAGGCACACGGTCACTTCCTGCGCTCCGACCGGGCGCACGCCGAGATCGTCTCGATCGACGCGACCGCGGCGCTCGCCATGCCCGGCGTCGCCGCGGTGCTGACCGGGGACGACGTGGCCGCTGCCGGACTCAAATCGCTGCCCGCGGCGGCACCGATGAAGGGTCGCGGCGGGGCGGAGCTGCTAAAGCCCCACCGGCCCGCGCTCGCCCAGGGGCGCGTGCGCTACGTCGGCGAGCCGCTCGCCCTGGTGGTCGCCGAAAGCGACGCGCAGGCGCAGGACGCGGCCGAGTCGATCGTCGTCGAGTACCGCGACCTGCCGGGGGTGACCGACGCGCTCCAGGCGCTCGCCCCGGGCGCACCGCGGCTGCACGAGTCAGTGCCCGGTAACCTGGTGCTCGATTTCGTCGGCGGGGACGAGGCCGCAGCGAACGCGGCGTTCGTGCGCGCCGTGCGCGTGGTGCGCCTCACCTCGTACCACACGCGCGTGGTCGGCAATCCGATGGAGCCGCGCGGCTGTGTTGCGGCCTACGACTCCGGCGACCAGACCTACGCGCTGTACGCCTGCATCCAGGGCGCCTCCGGCATGCGGGCGCAGCTCGCGCCGGCGCTGGACGTGCCGCCCGAAAGGATCCGCGTGATCGCCGAGGAGGTCGGCGGCGGGTTCGGCGTGCGCTTCAACGCGTATCCCGAGTACTGCGCCGCGCTGCTCGCCGCGAAGAAGCTTGGCCGACCGGTGAAATGGGTGGGAACCCGCTCGGAAATGTTCCTCGCCGACGAGCAGGCGCGCGACATCGTCCAGCGCGGCGAGCTGGCGCTGGACGCCTCGGGCCGCATCATCGGCATGCGTTTCGAGTTCGTCTGCAACGTGGGCGCCTACCTCGCGTTCACCGGCGCCTTCGTCAACACCGTGAACCTGGTGAACTGCGCGAGCGGCGTGTACGACGTGCAGGCGGTCTCGGTCGCTGCGCGCCTGGTCATGACCAACACGCTGCCCACGGCGGCGTACCGCGGCGCCGGAAGGCCCGTCAGCTCCTATGCGATCGAGCGCCTGATCGACCAGGCGGCGCACGAGCTCGGCCGCGACCCGGCCGAATTCCGGCGCGCCAACTTCGTTCCCAGGCACGCGTTTCCGTACCGTATCGTCACCGGCTTCGAATACGACTGCGGCGACTTCGAGGCGGTTCTCGATCACGCGCTCCAGGCGGCGGACTGGGGCGGGTTCGCGGCGCGCCGCGCGCAATCGGCCGCGCGCGGCCGGCTGCGCGGGCGGGGCATCGCGACGTATATCGAGGCGAGCGGCGCGGGCGGCTTCGCGCCGCAGGACCAAGTGCGCGTGCGCTGGGACGATGCGGCGCGCATCACGCTGAACGCCACTTCGCACTCGCACGGCCAGGGGCACGAGACCGTCTACGCGCAGATCGTGGCCGGCGTGCTCGGGGTGCCGATCGACAGCATCCGGCTGCAGACCGCCCAGCGCGATCTTTTCCTGACCGGCAATCCGAGCGGCGGCTCGCGCTCGCTGCTCGGCGTGGGCAGCGTGATGCAACTCGCGGCACACGAGGTGGTGAAGAAGGGCCTGGCGCTCGCTTCCGAGGAGCTCGAGGCGGCCGCCGCCGACATCGAGTTCGTCGAGGGCCGCTACCGGGTCAAGGGAACCGACCGCGAGATCACCCTGGCCGCTCTGGCGATAAAGCTCGCCGGCAGCGGCCCGCATCCGCTCGACGTCGACTTCGGCACCCGGTTCGGAGCCACCTTTCCGAACGGCTGCCATGTCGCCGAAGTCGAGATCGAGCCCGAGACCGGCGTGGTCGAGATCGTGCGCTACGTGGCCTGCGACGATGCCGGCAACATCATCAATCACCAGATCGTGGAGGGGCAGATGCAGGGCGGCATCACGCAGGGCGCGGGGCACGTACTGGGCGAGCAGGCGATCTACGACCGCGAGACCGGGCAGCTGCTCGGCGGCAGCTTCATGGACTATCCGATGCCGCGCGCGGTGCTGGTCGACAACCTGAGCGTGCTGCACCATCCGGTGCCGACGGCGACCAATCCGCTGGGCGCGAAGGGCGTCGGCGAAGCCGGGGTGACCGGATCGATGCCGGCGCTGATGAACGCGGTGCTCGACGCGCTGCGCCAGGCCGGCGTCGAGCATTTCGACATGCCGGCGAGCCCGCTGCGCGTGTGGCAGGCGCTCGCGGCGGCGCGCGCCGGGCGGCCCGGCGCGCTGGCGCTCGACCAGAACCTGCGGTTCGGCTAGCGCATGGACGTCCTCGAGCGTTGCAAGGCGCGCGCGCGGGCCGCTCCCCGGCGGCTGGTGCTGCCCGAAGGACACGACGAGCGCATCGTAGCCGCCGCGCGGCGCCTCCAGGACGAGGGCCTCGCACGGCCGGTCCTGCTCGGAAGCGCGGCGGATCTGGGCGCCGCGGCCGAACGCGGCGGCGTGTCGCTCGAGGGCATCGAAGTCATCGATCCGGAGCACAGCGCCGATCTGGCGCGCTATGCCGCCCTGTATGCCGAGGGCAGGCCGAACGCCAACCCCAAGCTCGCGCACCGCCTGGTGCGCAAGCCGCTGTTTCACGCCGGAATGATGGTCAAGGCGGGCACCGCCGCGGCCATGCTCGCCGGCGTGGCCAGCACCACGGCGCGCGTGATCGAAGCCGGGATGATGACCATCGGCCTGGCCGAAGGGATCCGCACCCCGTCGAGCTTTTTCCTGATGATCGTGCCGCGCTTCGAGGGCGCGGGCGAAAGGACCTTCGTCTACGCCGACTGCGCGGTGAACGTCGAGCCCGACGCCGAGGCGCTCGCCGACATCGCACTCGCATCGGCGCGCAGCTATCGCAGCCTGCTCGAGGAGGAACCGCGCGTGGCGCTGCTGTCGTTCTCCACCAAGGGCAGCGCGCAGCATGCGCGCGTGGACAAGATCACGCGCGCGCTCGCCATCGCGCGCGAGCGCGCGCCGCAGCTGCTGATCGACGGCGAGCTGCAGGCCGATGCGGCGCTGGTACCGCGCGTGGCCGCCAAGAAGATCAAGGGCGAAAGCCCGGTCGCCGGGCGCGCGAACGTGCTGGTGTTTCCCGACCTCGACGCCGGCAACATCGCCTACAAGCTGACGCAGTACGCGGCCGGAGCGCAGGCGATCGGGCCGGTACTGCAGGGCTTCGCGCGCCCCATCAGCGACCTGTCGCGCGGCGCGGGCGTGGAGGACATCGTCGCCACGGCGTGCGTGGTGCTGGCGCAGGCGTAGGAGAGCTCGTCCGGCTGTTCAGTCGGCAGCGGACTTGTTTTGGTTTTTATCAGGTCTCGGGCTTTTCGGAGGAGTCAGACTTCGACCCCTCCGAAAAGCCCGAGATCGGGGAACCCCGAAAATCCCGGTCCGTGTCGCTCGCGCGCTACCGCGCCTCGATCGGCACGTAAGCCCGCGGCGCCGGCCCGTTGTACAGCGTGAGCGGCCGGATCAGGATGTTGTTCTCGAACTGCTCGAGCACCTGCACGGTCCAGCCCGGCACGCGGCCGATCGCGAAGATCGGCACGAACATATCCTCGGGAATCCCGTACAGGTAATAGACCACCCCGGCGTAGAAGTCGACGTTAACGTTGACGCCGTGGCGCGCGTAGGGCTTCATCGCCTCCACCAGCGCCTCGAGGATCTGGTACCACTTCGGCTGCCCCATCTCCTCGGACAGGCGCTTGACGCCCTCGCGCATGTGACGCGCGCGCGGATCCTCCGCACGGTAGACGCGGTGCCCGAAGCCCATCACCGGTTCGCGATTGCCGCGCTTGCGCTTGACGTACTCGGCGGCGTTCGCGGGATCCCCGATCTCCTGTGCCATGCGCATCACGTTCTCCGCGGCGCCGCCGTGCGCGGGCCCTGAGAGCGCCGCCACCGCCGCGGTCATCGCCGCGTGCAGGTTGGCGTCGGTGCCGGCGACCACCCGCGCGGTGAACGCGGAGGCATTCGAGCCGTGCTCGGCGTGCAGGATCATGTCGGTGTCCATCAGCTTCGCGGCATCGGCGCTCGGCGCCTTGCCCTTCAGCATGTGGAGGAAGTTGGCCGCATGACCCAGGCCCGGGTCCGGCGCCACCGGCTGGCGGCCGTGACGCAGGTGATCGTGCGCGGTGACGATCATCGGCACCTGCGAGGTCAGCCGGATGCCCTTGCGCAGCGTCGCCTGCGCCGAGTTGTCCGCCACTTCGGGATCGAATGCGGCGAGCGCCGACACCGCGGTGCGCAGCACGTCCATCGGATGAGCGTGCCGGACCGCGCGGATGACGTCGTACACCGGTCCGGGCAGCACGCGTGCGGCCTTCAGCTCGGCGTCGAACGCGGTGAGCTCGGAGCGCGCGGGCAACTCGCCCTTGAGCAGCAGGTAACAGGTTTCCTCGAAGCTCGAGCGCTGCGCGAGGTCATGGATCGAGTGGCCGCGATAGCTCAGCTCGCCCACGCGCCCGTCGATGAAGCAGACCTGCGAGCGGTCGAAGTACACGCCCTTCAGTCCGCGATGGATCTCGATTTTTTCGCTCTCTTCGCTCATGCCGATTTCTCCACGTGCCGGTGCGCGGCCCGCCAGAGGCTGGCGCGCCCGGGAAGGTGGAGCATCCTAGACAGCGGCATCCTCGATTGCAACATCGTTTTCATCTTGCGCTGATTCGAGTTTCATTTTGCGAGAAAACTACGGCTCGCGGGCGCCGCGCGTTCGCGGGTCGCTCGAGGCGCCGTCGCTCAGTCGAACGACGCCGACATCGCCTCGGCAGCGCGGCGCAGGCTGGGCAGATGCTCGAGCGCGCGCTCGAGCGGCATGCGCGACAGCGGCGCGTGCACCGCGACCGCCGCGCAGGCGCGCTTGCGCGCATCGTGGACGGGGACCGCTACGCACACCAGCCCGGCGTGATACTCCTCGTTGTCGACGGCGTACTTCTGCGCCCGGATGCGCGCCAGCTCGCTTTCGAGCCGCTTGCGCTCGATGATGGTGTGCTCCGTGAAGGCCGTCAGCGCGAGCTGCGCGACCAGCCGCTGCCGGGCCGGCTTGGGAAGCATCGCGAGCAGCAGCTTGCCGCTGGCGGTGCAATACAGCGGCACGCGCGAGCCGGAGGACAGGTTCATGCGCAGCGGCCACGCCGCCTCGACGCGGTCGAGGTAGATCACGCTCGCGCCGTCGAGCATGGTGAAATTGCAGGTCTCGCGGATCTCCGCGACCAGCCGGTCGAGGACCGCGTGGCGCGCGGCGCGGAAGTTGCCGCTCAGCATCACGTCGCGCGCCAGCCCGTTCAGGCGCGGCCCCGGAGCGTAACGCCGCAGCCCCGGCTCGCGCAGCGCGAGGCCCGCGTCCTCGAGCATCGCCAGCATGCGGTACACGGTCGGCTTGGGCAGCCGCGTGATTTCGGCGAGGTCGGTGAGCGACGCTGGGCGCTCCGCGCGCGCGAGCGCTTCGAGCACCGCGAAGGCGCGCAGCGTCGCCGGTACGTTGTCTTCCTTGCGCGGCATGCCGAAATTCTATCGGAATCTGAAACGAAAGATTCGAGAAAGTACCGAGAGCCGTTGCGCGGCGCCACATGCTATGGGACACTGCGCCGTCCGCGCATGCGCAGCCACGCTGCGAGCCCCGCGCGCTCAGGCTACTTTCCACTCGGAGCATTCGCTATGACCAACGTTTCTGATGTGAAACGCATGGTGGTCGCCGGCAAGGTCCGGATGACGCCGTCGGAAGCATTCGTCGAGACGCTCGTCGCCCAGGGCGTCACGCACGTCTTCGGCATCGTCGGCTCGGCCTACATGGACGCGCTCGACCTGTTCCCCGCCGCGGGGATCCGCTTCGTGCCGACGGTGCACGAGCAGGGCTCGGCGCACATGGCCGACGGGTTCTCGCGCGTCACCGGGCGGCACGGCGTGTGCATCGGCCAGAACGGGCCGGGCATCACCAACTTCGTGACCGCGATCGCGGCGGCCTACTGGGCGCACTCGCCGGTCGTGGCGATCACGCCGGAAACCGGGACGATGGGCGTCGGGCTGGGCGGCTTTCAGGAGACCGAGCAGCTCGCGATCTTCCAGAAGATCACCAAGTACCAGGCGCACGTGAACAACCCCGCGCGCATGGCGGAACTCACCGGGCGCGCCTTCGACCGCGCGCTGCTCGAGATGGGGCCGACCCAGCTCAACATTCCGCGCGACTACTTCTACGGCGAGATCGATTGCGAGATCCCGCAGCCGATCCGCATCGAGCGCGGCGCGGGCGGCGAGCAGAGCCTGGACGCGGCCGCCGATCTGCTCGCGCAGGCGAAGTTCCCGGTGATCATCGCGGGCGGCGGGGTGGTCATGGCGGGCGGGGTCGCCGACACCGTCACCCTGGCCGAGACGCTCGGCGCGCCGGTGTGCAACAGCTACCTGCACAACGACTCGTTCCCGGCCAGCCATAAGCTGTGGTGCGGTCCGCTCGGCTACCACGGCTCGAAGGCGGCGATGAAGCTGATCGCCAAGGCCGACGTGGTGCTCGCGCTCGGCTCGCGCCTCGGGCCGTTCGGCGTGCTGCCGCAGTACGGCTTCGACTACTGGCCGCAGAACGCGAAGCTGATCCAGGTGGACGCCGATCCCAAGGTGCTCGGCCTGGTGAAGAAGACCAGCGTGGTGGTCGCCGGCGACCCCGCCGCCGCGGCGCGCGCGCTGGCGGCGCGGCTCAAGGCGCGCACCCTGGCGGGCGCCGCGAACCGCGAGCAGCGCATGGCGCAGATCCAGACGGAGCGGGCGGCCTGGGACAAGGAGCTGGCCGAGTGGAACCAGGAGAAGGACGCCTGGAGCCTCGAGGTCGCCAAGAGCTCGAAGTACATGCACCCGCGGCAGATGCTGCGCGAGCTGGAAAAGGCGATGCCCGCGGACGCGATGGTCTCGACCGACATCGGCAACATCTGCCAGGTGGCGAACAGCTACCTGAAGTTCGAGCGCCCGCGCAGCATGTTCGGGGCGATGATGTTCGGCAATTGCGGCTACGCCTTTCCCACCATGATCGGCTGCAAGATGGCCGCCCCCGGCCGCAGCGCGGTCGCCTACGTCGGCGACGGCGCCTGGTGCCTCAGCTTCGGCGAGATCCTCACCTGCGTGCGCGAGCAGATCCCGGTGACCGCGGTGGTGTTCAACAACCAGCAGTGGGGCGCGGAGAAGAAGAACCACGTCGATTTCTACAACAACCGCTTCCTCGGAGTGAACCTGGAGAACCCGAGCTTCGCCGGCATCGCGCGGGCTATGGGTGCCGAAGGCGTCACGATCGACAATCTCTCGGACGTCGGTCCGGCGCTGCGCGCGGCCTGCAAGGCGCAGGCCGACGGCAAGACCACGATCCTCGAGATGATGTGCACCCGCGAGCTGGGCGATCCGTTCCGGCGCGACGCGCTCAAGAAGCCGGTGCGTCTGCTCGACAAGTACAAGGCCTTGGTCTGAGTCCGGGCACGATACTCAGGTGAGGCTTCGCATCTCGTCCCGGCGGCACGCCATCCTCGACCCGGCGGCTACCGCGTGAGCGTCATCCGCAGCATTCGCTTGTACCGGCTCGAGGTGCCTCTCGCGGTGCCCTACAAGCTCGCGTTCGGCCCGGTGCGCTATTTCGACACCCTGATCGTGCAGATCGAGGATGCCGACGGCCGGACCGGGCTCGGGGAGGCGACCGTGCTCACGGGATACACGGACGAAACGGTGGCCGGAAGCTGGTCGCTGATGCAGCGGCTGGCCGTCGGATCGGTCGGCACCGAAGCCGAGGTGGCGCGCGACAGGCTGCTCGCGGACGTGCACAGCGCGCCGTTCGCCACCACCGCGCTGGTTACCGCCCTGGAGATGCTGCAGGGGAGCCGCTTCCTGTCGGTGCCCGCCGCCGCGGCGGTGCCGCTGCTCGGCTTGGTGAACGCGCAAGCCCCGGGCGAGCTCGAGGCGGAAATCGACGCTTTGCTGGGGCGCGGTTTTCGCACCCTGAAGGTCAAGGTGGGCTTCGACGCGGAGGCCGACGCGCGCCGCCTGCGCCTGATCCAGCGCACGGTCCGCGGGCGCGCGGCGATCCGGGTGGACGCCAACCAGGGATTCGGCCTCGAGGATGCCAAGCGTTTCGCCGCCGGCATGCACCCCGAGGGCATCGAGCTCTTCGAGCAGCCCTGCCGGGCCGGCGACTGGGAGGCCGCGAGCGCCGTCGCGGCGGTGTCGACGGTGCCGATGATGCTCGACGAATCCATTTACGGCATCGAGGACATCGAGCGGGCGGCCGAGCTGCGCGCGGCGCGATTCATCAAGCTCAAGCTGATGAAGCTCGGCAGCCTGGAGCGGCTCGCCTCGGCAATCGAGCTCATCCGCGCGCTCGGCATGGAGCCGGTGCTCGGCAACGGCGTGGCCTGCGAGATCGGCTGCTGGATGGAGGCGATGGTGGCCCGCACCCATATCCGCAACGCGGGCGAGATGAACGGCTATCTCAAGCAGGCCGAGCCGCTGCTCGTCAACCCGCCCGCGTTCAGCGGCGGCGCGATCCGGCTCGAGCCCGGCTACCGGCCGGAGCTCGATCGCGCGGCGCTGCGGCGCGTGGCGCGCGACACCGCGGAGTTCCGTTCTCCCGCGCTGGCGCGGGTCTAGGAACGTCATGCGCGCCGTCGTCGTGGAGCGTTTCGGGGGCCCGGACGAGCTCAAGCTCGCGGACCTGCCGGTGCCGTCCCCCGCCAACGGAGAGGTGCTGGTGCAGGTCGAGGTCGCGGGCGTCAACTACATCGACGTCTACATGCGCAACGGCGCCTACGGCAAATCCGACACCTACAAGACGCCGCTGCCGATGACCATCGGCATGGAGGCGGGCGGAACGGTCGCGGCCCTGGGCGAGGGCGTGCAGGGGCTCAAGGCGGGAGACCGCGTCGCCTATTGCCTCGCTCGCGGGAGCTACGCCGAGTTCGCGACGGTACCCGCCTGGCGGCTGGTCAAGGTGCCCGCGGGCGTGCCGATCGAGGACGCCACCGCGCTCATGCTGCAGGGGCTGACCGCCCACTATCTATCGCATTCGGCCTTCGCCCTGAAGCCGGGGGACACCTGCCTGGTGCACGCCGCCGCGGGCGGGGTGGGCCAGCTGCTGACCCAGCTCGCGAAACTGCGCGGCGCGACGGTGCTGGGAACGGTCGGCGACGCGGACAAGGCGCGCATCGCGCTCGCCCGCGGCTGCGATCAGGCGATCCTGTACCGCGAGAAGGACTTCCGCGAAGAGGTGCTGCGCGCCACTGGCGGGCGGGGCGTCGACGTCGTCTACGACTCGGTCGGCAAGGACACGATCGAGCGCAGCATCCGCTGCCTCAAGCGGCGCGGCCTGTGCGTGATGTACGGTGCGTCCTCGGGCCAGGTCGCGGGCATCGCGCCGCTCGCCCTGGCGGAAGCCGGCTCGGTGTTCTTCACCCGGCCCCATCTCGCCGATTACATCGCCGACGCGGACGAGATCGCGGCGAGGGCGCGGGACCTGTTCCGGCACTATGCCGATGGCAGCTTGCGGGTCGCGCGGCATGACGCACTCGATCTGTCGGCTGCGGCCGAGGCGCACGGGATCCTCGAATCGCGCGGTACGCGCGGCAAGCTGCTGCTGCGGGTGCGTGCATGACCCCGGCGCGCACCATCGTCACCGGGGTGATCGGTTCGGACACCCATATCGTGGGCAACCGGATCCTTTCGATGGCGCTCGAGAAGGCCGGATTCAAGGTGGTTGCGCTCGGCGCGCTCACGCCGGCGCCGGAGTTCGTCAAGGCGGCAGTGGAGACCAACGCGGACGCGATCCTCGTGTCGTCGCTGTACGGCCAGGGGGAGCTCGATTGCCGCGGGTTTCGCGAGTTGTGCATCGAGGCCGGGTTGGACGACCTGCTGCTCTACGTCGGCGGCAATCTGATCGTCGGCAAGCACCCCTGGGAGGAGGTCGAGCGGATCTTCCTCGACATGGGGTTCGACCGCGCCGCGGCGCCGGGCACCCGGGTGGAAACGGTGCTCGAATGGCTGGTCCAGGACCTGGCAGCGCGCGAGCGCAGCGCGCGCCGGGCGGCAGGGTGAGGCCGGCATGCCGGGCGCAGCCGCATTGCTCATCGATTTCGGCAGCACCTATACGAAGCTGCGCGCCATCGACCTGGATCGGCGCACGGTGCTGGCGAGCGGCCAGGGCCCCTCGACCGTGACCACGGATATCAACGTCGGCATGCGCCTGGCGCTCGAGGATCTCGAACGCCGGCTCGGCGCGCTGCCGAAGTTCCGCTACCGGCTGGCATCCAGCAGCGCGGCGGGCGGGCTGCGCATGGTGACCGTCGGCCTGGTGCGCGAGCTCACCGCGGAGGCGGCGCGCCGGGCGGCGCTCGGCGCCGGGGCGAAGCTCGTCGGCACGTTCGCCTACCGTTTGACGGCCGCGGACATGGCCCGCATCCGCGAGCTCGCGCCGGACCTCCTGCTGCTTGCCGGCGGCACCGATGGCGGCAACAGCGAGGTGATCCTGCACAACGCCCGAGTGCTCGGTGCGAGTCCTCTCGCCTGCCCAATGGTCTACGCGGGCAATCGCGCGGCGTGGGACGAGGCGAAGGAATTGCTGGCGGGCAGGCACCTGATGTGCACGGAAAACGTGATGCCCGAATTCAACGTGCTCAACATCGAGCCGGCCCGCGCGGCGATTCGCGACGTCTTCATCCAGCGCATCGTGCATGCCAAGGGCATCGACCGGGCGCGCAGCGAGTGCGACGCGGTGCTGATGCCGACGCCCGCCGCCGTGATGGAGGGTGCGCGCCTGCTGGCCGACGGGCACGGCAGCAGTTCCGGTCTCGGGGAGCTGGTGGTCATCGATCCCGGCGGCGCAACCACGGACGTGCACTCGGTGGCATGCGGGACGCCGAGCACGCCGGGGGTGGTCGAGCGCGGTCTGCCCGAGCCGCGCGTGAAGCGTACCGTCGAGGGCGACCTCGGGATGCGGCACAACGCAGCCACGATCGCGGAAGTGATCGGCAGCGACGCGATCGCGGCCGATGCCGGCCTGCCGCCGGCCAGCGTCGAGCGGCTGATCGGCGAGCTGACCAGGGACGTCGAGCGTCTGCCGGCAACCGCGGACGAGCGCGCCCTGGACCGCGCGCTCGGGCGCGCCGCGCTGCGCCTCGCCATGAAGCGCCACTGCGGGACCGTGGAGACCGTCTTTACGGCGCTGGGCCCGGCCAGCGTGCAGACCGGCAAGGATCTGTCCGGCGTCGGCATCGTGATCGGCACCGGAGGAGTCATTGCCCATAGCGATGCGCCGCTGGAGCTTCTGGAAACGGTGCTCGCCGATCCCGCGGAGCCGCAGTCGCTGCGACCCCGCGCCCCGCGCTTCCTGGTCGACCGCGAGTACCTGCTGTACGCCTGCGGACTGCTCGGCCAGGCGGAGCCCGGCGCCGCTCTCGAGATCGCGCTGAAATACCTGCATGCCCCCGTCGAGGAGTCGTCGCATGAATGCGCCATCAGCGGCTGAAACGCGCCTGCCCGTGTCGCAGACTCGCATCGAGGACGAAGTCTTCATGCGCATGCGGCGCGAGAACCTGGCGCGCTGGCCGACCGGCGCGCAGGTCGATTTCGACGCGGCCGTCGCGCGCCACAAGGGCCTGCCGATGCACAAGCGGCTGAGCTGGGTGATGCGCGAAGCGGCGCGGCAGAAACGCTGCCTGACGCAGCCGCGCGGCGGCTTCGGCACCTTCGCGCTGCACAAGGAGCTGATGCAGGTTCTCGACAAGGAGGGCCTCGCAGACATCATCCCGACCACCACCGACAGCTACACCCGCAACGAGCACTTCCACCTGGCGCAGAAGGGAATCGAGGAATCGGAGCGCATGGGGCGCTCGCTGCTCAACGGCTATCCGATCGTCAACTACGGCGTCGCCAAGGCCGCCGAGCTGATCGATTCGATCGACAAGCCGGCGATCATGCTGACCGGGACGTCGATGCCCAGACTGACCGGGGAAATCGGTTTCGCCGGCGGATACTCGGGCTACCTCGGATCGGGCATCGCCTACACGGCCTCCTATACGAAGGAGCTGTCCCTCGAGGACGGCATCCGCAATTACCAGTACCTGGACCGGCTCGCGGCGATGTACCGGGAGCACGGCGTCGAGCTGCACCGGCGCCAGCCGGGGTTCCTGACCGGCACCAACATCCCGCCGTGCATCGCGATCATCACCTGCGTGCTCGACCTCCTGCTGGCGGTGGAACAGGGGGTGAAGAACTACGGCCTGGAGATGGGCGAGACGCTGCACCTCGTCCAGGACGCGGCGGCCGTACGCGCCTGCGGGGAGCTGTGCCAGGAATACCTGCGTAAGCGCGGATACGGCGACGTCTTCACGCCGGTGACGCTGCTGCACTGGATGGGGGCCTGGCCGCAGGACGACGCCCAGGCCGCCGCGCTGGTGGCCTACGGCGGCACGCTCGCGGCGGTGGCCGGGGCGGCCTCGGTGACGACGAAGACGACGCACGAGGCCTTCGGCATCCCGACCCCGAAGGCGAACGCCGAGGGGCTGCGCATGACGCGCATGGCGATTTACCTCGCGCGCAACGTGCGGCTGGACTCGATGCCGGAGTTCATTGCCGAGGTGGAGCTCATCAAGCGCGAGGTGCGCCCGGTCGTGGACAAGGTGCTCGAGATGGGCGACGGCGACGCGGCGCTCGGCGCGGTGCGCGCGGCGCAAGCCGGCGTGCTCGATGTCCCCTGGTCGCCCAGCCGGTGGATGAAGAGCGCGGTGATGCCCGCGCGCGACGCCGACGGCTATCTCAGAATTCTGGATCCGGGCGCGATGCCGATCCCGCGCGAGGTGCTGGAGGTGCACGAGGAGAAGCTGCGCAGGCGGGCGGAACTCGAGCACGTCGACTATGGGCCGGATCTCGCGGTCGCCAGCGTGTACGAAATCTCCGAGTCGCTCGGCAGCATCTTTACCGACCGCTGGGCGGAAAGGCTGGTAGCGTGAGGGGGTGGCGCTGTCGGCCTTGACAGGTTTAGCTGAACAGCGCTGGCCGCCGGGCGCCGGCTGCGCATGAATACGAGGTTCGCAGGAAGCGCGTCCAGAGCATCGAAGCCATTGCCCATCAAAGTAAAGGAGGAGGTCATGATGTCCGTTCCGAAATTCAGAGTCGCAAGCCGGTTTCTCGCCGGCTTTCTTGCGCTGGCGCTGACGCCGGCGATTGCCGCTGCGCAGGACAAGTATCCGTCCCGCCCGATCGACTTCATCGTTCCCTGGGGCCCCGGCGGCGGCGCGGACCTGCTCGCGCGCACCGCGAGCAAACTCATGGAACCGATGCTCGGCGTGTCGCTGCCGGTCATCAACGTTCCCGGCGCGACCGGCCAGGTCGGTCTCACGAAGCTCGTGAGCGGACCCACCGACGGCTACAACATCGAAGTGATGACGGGCGACACGTACTCGCTGTTCGGGTCGCCGCATCCGCGCTTCAAGCTGAGTCAGATTACCCCGCTCGGGATCATGATTCGTCAGCCCTCGGCGTTCTACGTCAAGGAAGACGCCCCGTGGAAGAACTGGAAGGAATTGCTCGCAGCGGCGAAGACCAAGACCTTGAAGGTGGCGACCACGGGCTTCGGTAGCCCGGATGACATCACCGTCAACTACTTCCGCAGCCTGGGCTACCACTTCGAGACCGTGCCTTACGCCAAGCCCGGCGTGCGCTACACGGCCATTCTCGGCGGCCACGCCGACGTGCTGTACGAGCAGACGGGCGACGTGCGTTCGTACGTCGACAACAAGCAGATGCGGCCGGTGGTCATTTTCTATCCGCACGAGCTCGACGTGGGGCCGTTCAAGGGGATCCCGGCGACCGGAGAGATGGGCATCCACATCTCGCTGCCGCAGCTGCGCACCGTCATCGTCAAGGTGGGAACGAGCCCGGCGATCGTGAACAAGCTCGCCGCGGCCCTGGAGAAGGTGGCGCAGACTTCCGAATACAAGGAATACCTGTCCAGCCAGTATGCCGACCCCAACAGCTACATGAGCGCGGGCGAGGCGAAGAAATGGATGGCCGATTGGCTCGTCAAGGCGCACAAGATCGCCGCCGAGTCGGCTCACAAGGGCCTCAACAAGTGAGCTTGGACGCGCGCCTTCGGGGCTGCGCGTAAGCCGCGCGGCGAGGCCGCGGTCCGCGGTCTCGCCGCCGTCTAGCTTGGGGGAGAAACCGTGGGCGGCTACGCCCGCCGCGGCTACGCCCGCCGCGGCTGCGCCCGCGCCGCCGGTATGATCCGGCGATGCGCAGCAAGGCGGAGCCCGCCGCCCGCTCCGTGGCGCGGCTTTTAGCCCGACAGCTCGGGGGAGTTGGAATGCAGGTTGTCGAAAAGCTGAGGCGCATCGCGCCTTACTCGATCATTCTCGCGGCCAGCGCGTATCTGTACCATCGCGCGCTCGGCTTCGATTACGAGCGCGTTTCAGGGCGCATCGGGCCCGATGCCTGGCCGCGCATGATCCTGATCCTGCTGATGGCGATTTGCGCTTACCAGGTGCTTCGGCTCGCGGTCAGGCGTACGACGAACGAGATTGAGGGCGTGCTGCAGAGCCTCGAGGAGGACGCCGACCCGTCGCTGCTGGAGCATCCGCAGGCGCATCCCGGCCGGGCGTGGGTCGGGATCGGCTGCACGTTCGGCTACCTGCTGGTGTTCGAGATCGTGGGCTTCTTCATCGCCACCTTCTTCTATCTGGTCGCGCTGATGTACGTGGGCGGCTACCGGCGGCCGCTTTCGGCCCTCGCGATTGCGCTCGTGGCGAGCGTGTCCTTCGTGTTCATCTTCATGAAGATCGTGTACGTATCGCTGCCTCTCGGGCGCGAGCCGTTCCTCGCCGTCTCGGTGGGCGTCATGAAGCTGCTCGGGATCCACTGAGGCTGGGCAATGGACACCCTTCACTACCTCGGAATCGGCCTCGCACACATCTTCACGCTGCAGGACTTCGCCGTGCTGGTGGCCGGCATTCTCGTCGGCATGGCGGTGTCGATCATGCCCGGCCTGGGACTGGTGATGGGCGTGGTGCTCGCGCTGCCCTTCACCTACCGCATGCCGATCGAGCCTTCGATCATCCTGCTCACCGCCATCTACGTCTCGGGCACCTACGCGGGCTGCTTCACTGCCATCCTGTACCGCATTCCCGGCGAGCCGATGGACGTTCCATTGCTGTGGGACGGCTATGCGATGGCGCAGAAGGGCCAGCCGGCAAAGGCCCTGGGTTGGGCGCTGGTGGGGGCGCTGACCGGCGGGCTGTTCTCGTCGGCGGTGATGGTCGCGCTCGCCGTGCCGATGAGCCGGGTGGCGCTCAGCTTCGGCCCGCCCGATTATTTTGCCGCGGTGTTCTTCGGCCTGACCACGGTGGTCGCTCTGGCCGGTACGTCGCTGATCAACTCGTTCATCAGCCTGTTCATCGGGCTGCTGGTCGCCACGGTGGGTGTCGACCCGATCTATGGCGCATACCGGTTCACGTTCAGTTCGCCGATCCTGGAGAACGGCGTCCCCTACGTCATGGTGCTGGTGGGGATGTACGGCCTGGGCGAGGTGTTCAACCGGCTCGGACAAGGCCTCAAGCTGCATGGCCAGCCCAAGAAGGACGTCCGGGTCAAGACCGATTTTCCCTCGCTGCGGGAGCTCTGGTCGATCCGCCGCACGCTGCTGCGCAGCAGCGTGATCGGCACTCTGCTCGGAATCGTTCCGGGCGCCGGCGCGACGGTCACCTCGTTCATTTCCTACGGCATCGAGAAGCAGTATGGCAAGCGCCGCGCCCAGCTGGGGAGCGGCCTGCCCGAAGGCATCGTCGCGCCGCAGGTCGGCTCGACCGCGTCGGTCGCCGGGCACATGATCCCGCTGCTCACGCTGGGAATTCCGGGCAGCGGGGCGACCGCGGTGATCCTCGCCGCGTTCCTGCTGCATGGGGTGCAGCCCGGACCGATGCTGTTCACGGACCCGGCATCCAAGGCGGTGGTGTACACCATCCTCGCCTCGCTGTTCGTCGGCGTGATCGGGATGTGCCTGATCGGATTCCTGTGGATCCGGGTTGTGGTCAGGGTGCTGCGCATCCCGCAGGGCGTGCTGTCGGCGATCGTGGTGATGTTCTGCATCGTCGGCGCCTACGCCAACCGCAACAGCGTCTCCGACGTGTGGGTGATCGTGGTCTTCGGCGTGCTCGGCTACGCCTTCGAGAAGCTGAAGTTCCCGATCTCTCCGATGGTGCTGGGCGTGATCCTGGGTCCGCTCGCCGAGAACTCGTACATGCAGACGATGATCAGCTATCACAACGACTGGACGGTATTCTTCCGCGAGCGCCTGAGCGGCACGCTGATGGTGGTGTCGATCTTCGCGATGTTCTTCCCGCTGCTGCGCCACCTGCTGCTGCAGCGCAAGCGCGCCCGGGCGGCACCCGCGGCGCAGGGCACGCCGGGCGACGTCGCGTCCGGCTGAGCGCCGGGATTCAACCCACTACGTACGGAGGCAGATGGCATGAAACGATTGGCCGGCAAGACGGCGGTGGTGACGGGCGGCGGCAGCGGCATGGGGCGAGCGATCGCCATGGAGTTCGCCGCCCAGGGCGCGAGCGTCGCGGTCGCCGACCGCGATGCGGCCGCCGCCGGGGAAACGGCGGCGGCGATTGCCGCGCGCGGGGATGCCGGCCTCGGCGTCGCGATGGATGTCACGCGCAGGGGCGATACGCTGCGCATGCGCGATGAAGTGCTCGCGCGCTTCGGCAGAATCGACGTGCTGGTGAACAACGCCGGCGCGCGCTGCATCAAGGGGTTCCTCGAGCACACCGAGGAAGACTGGCATCGCATGCTCGACATCAATCTCACGGGACATTTCCTGTGCGCCCAGGCGGTGCTGCCGGGCATGATCGAGCGGCGCAAGGGCAAGATCGTCTCGATCGCCTCGATCGCCGCTTACGCCGGGCGGCCGAACCGCGCGGCCTATTGCGCCGCCAAGGCCGGCGTGCTCGGCCTGGTCCGGGCGCTGGCGATGGACCTCCGGGGCACGGGAGTATGCGTCAACGCGATCTGCCCGGGCTCAATCGCCACCCCGCTGAACGCGGCGGCCTCGACCGATCCGGGCGTCGACTGGGGCGGGGAGACGGTGGTCGGCCGGTGGGGGCGACCCGAAGAAATCGCCTACGCCGCCGTATTTCTCGCCTCCGACGAGTCCGATTACGTGACCGGAACCGACCTGACCGTCGACGGCGGCTGGCTCATCGGCCGGGCCCGCGACGGCGAGATATAGTTGGTGCCATCGATTCAGGAGACGCAATCATGGAAGTGGCGACACGCAGCGCAACCGGAGCAACCGCGCTCGAGGTGAAGCAATCGGTCACCGACCTCGTCCGGCGCGCGCGCGCCGCGCAGGCGGCGTACGAGCGCTGGCCGCAGGAGCGCGTGGACGAGGCGGCGCTCGCCTGCGGCTGGGCGATCATGAAGCCGGAGAACAACCGCCTGCTCGCCGAGATCGCGGTGCGCGACTCGGGCCTGGGCAGCGTTCCCGACAAGCTCACCAAGAACTATCGCAAGACGCTCGGCTTGATGCGCGACATCCGGGGCGTGAAAACCGTCGGCGTGATCGCCGAATACCCCGAGCGCGGCCTCACGGAGATCGCCCGCCCGGTGGGCGTGGTGGCGGCGATCACGCCCTCGACCAATCCCGCGGCCACGCCAGCCAATCAGATCATCAACGCGCTCAAGTGCGGCAACGCGATCGTCCTCGCACCCTCGCCCAAGGGCTACTCGACCTGCGCGGCGCTGCTCGGGTTCATGCACGCCGAGCTCGCCAAGGTGGGCGCGCCGCTCGACCTGGTGCAGGTCCTGCCGGCTCCGGTCACCAAGGAGGCCACCCACGAGCTGATGCGGCAATGTGACCTGGTCGCCGCCACGGGCTCGCAATCGAACATTCGCGCCGCGTACTCGAGCGGCAAGCCGGCGATCGGAGTGGGCCAGGGCAACGTGGTCTCGATCGTCGACGCGAGCGCCAACCTGGCCGACGCGGCGGCGAAGATCGCGCTGTCCAAGACCTTCGACAACGCGACCAGCTGCTCCTCGGAGAACTCGGTCGTGATCCTCGCGCCGGCGTACGACGCCATGCTTGCCCGGCTTGCCGAGCAGGGCGGCGTGCTGCTCGACGCCGCCGAGAAGGCGAAGCTGCAGGCGTTCATGTTCCCGGGAGGCAAGCTCGGACCCGCGGCGACCGCGCAGTCCGCGCCGCGCATCGCGGGACTGGCCCGGCTCGAGCGGCCCGCGGCGCTGGCGGCGCGCTTCCTGATGGTGCCCGAAACCGGCACCGGTCCGACGTTCCCGTTCTCGGGCGAGAAGCTGGCGCCGGTGCTCGCGGTGTACCGGGCGCGCGACTTCGACGAGGCGTTCGCGCTCACCCGCGGCATCTATGACTACCAGGGCAAGGGGCATTCGGTGTCGATCCACACCCGCGACGAGGGGCAGGTGATGCGCCTGGGGCTCGAGATGCCGGTGGCGCGCGTGATCGTGAACCAGGCGCACTGCATCGCCACCGGCGGCAGCTTCGACAACGGCCTGCCGTTCTCGCTTTCGATGGGCTGCGGCACCTGGGGCGGCAACAGCTTCTCCGACAACATGCACTGGCGGCACTTCCTCAACATCACCCGGATCGCGCGGCCGATTCGCGAGCAGGTCCCCGACGAGAGCGAGATCTTCGGGGCGTACCACGCCAAATACGGCAGCTAGATGCGCGACACGATTCGGGACCTCGCCGATCAGCAGGCGGCGGCGAGGCCGGGGCGCGCGTGGGTCGTCGCTCCGGAGACCGGCCTCGAGCTGAGCTTCGCCGGGCTGCGCGAGGCTTCGCTCCGGCTGGCCGCCTTCCTCGAGGCGCGCGGCATCGCCCCCGGCGAGCGGGTCGCCCTGTACATGCCGAACGGCCTGCAGACCGCGCGCCTGTTCATCGGCGTGATGTACGCGGGGCGCGTGGTCACGCCCCTCAACCTGCTCGCGCAGGCCTCGCAACTCGAATACGTGCTCGCGCACAGCGACGCCCGGCTGGTGTTCGTCTCGCCGGGCGAGCGCGAGCGCCTGTCCGCCGCCGCGGCGCGCGCCGGGCGCGCGATCGAGCTGGTTGCGGTGGATCCCGACTGCGCGGAATTCATCGCCGAGGCGCCGGCGGCGCACGCCGGGCTCGCGCCGCTCGCCGCGGGGGACGGCGCGCTGATGATGTATACATCGGGCACCACCGGGGTGCCGAAGGGGGTGGTCCTTACGCACGGCAACGTAGTGGCCGGCGGCCGGTTCGTGAGCGAGGCGCACGCGCTCGGCGAGGCGGACCGCGTGCTCGGGGTTCTGCCGCTGTATCACATCAACGGGCAGATCGTGACCGCGGTGGCGCCGCTGGTGCACGGCGGCAGCCTGGTGATGCCGCGCCGGTTCTCCGCGAGCGAATTCTGGCCGCTCGCCTGCGGGCAGCGCTGCACCTGGATCAACGTGGTGCCGACGATGATCTCTTACCTGCTCGCCGGCCCGGATCCGCGCGCGACGGGGCAGGACCTGTCGGCGATCCGCTTCTGCCGCTCGGCCTCCGCGCCCCTGCCGCCCGAGCACCATCGCGCGTTCGAGGACAAGTTCGGCATCGGCGTAATCGAGACCATGGGGCTCACCGAAACCGCGGCCCCTGCGTTCACCAATCCGCTCGCGCCCGAGAAGCGCAAGGTCGGCAGCCCCGGGCAGGCCTACGGCAACGAAGCGAGGGTGGTCGACCCGCACAGCGGCCGCGAGCTGCCCGACGGGCAGCCGGGCGAGATCCTGGTGCGCGGCGCGAACGTGATGAAGGAGTACTACAAGTCGCCCGAGGCGACCGCCAAGGCGCTCGAGCCCGATGGCTGGTTGCATACCGGCGACCTGGGCTTGCGCGACGCGGACGGATTCTTCTTCATCACCGGGCGCCTGAAGGAGCTGATCATCAAGGGCGGCGAGAACATCGCACCGCGGGAGATCGACGAGGCGCTGTACCGGCATCCCGCGGTGCTCGAGGCGGCGGCGGTGGGGATCCCCGACCCGCAGTACGGCCAGGAGATCCTCGCTGCGGTGGTGCTCAAGCCGGGCGCGACGCTGAGCGAGCCGGAGCTGCGCAGCTTCTGCCAGGCGGAGCTGGGCCGCTACAAAACGCCCAAGGTGATCCGCTTCGTGGCGGAGCTGCCGAAGGGACCGTCGGGCAAGGTGCAGCGGCTCAAGCTTCTCGAGCGCTGACCCCGCGCCCTGCGGGCTACTCCGCCACGAGTACCGCGCCGCCCGGGGAGCGCCCGAGCGCGATCAGGAACACGAGCGGCGTCAAGTCGCGCTCCGGGCGGGGCGCGCGAGGCCGCGGGCCTTGGCGACTACGTGCTCGAGCACGCGAATCGCGGCGCCCAGATCCTCGAGCGGGATGTCGGCGAGCAGCTCCGTGCGCAGCGCACGAGCGGTGCGCTCGAGCCTGGCGCTGAGTCCCTGCGCGCGGCGCGTGAGCGCCACGCGCTTGCCGCGGCCGTCCGCGGGGTCGGGGGTGCGGGTCACCCAGCCGTCGCGCTCCAGCCGGTCGACCAGGCGCACCAGCGTGGCCGGCTCGATGCCGATGCGCGCCGCCAGCTCGCCGTGCGGCAGCCGGCCGCCGCAGCGCGCCAGGTGCAGCAGCGCGAGCCACTTCGCCTGTGACAGCCCGAGCGGTTGCAGGCGCCCGTCGAGCGCCCGGCGCCAGGCGCGCGGCGCGACACTGATTAGCTCGGCGAGACGTTCGGAGGGGTGGGCCACGGCAGGGTGCGGATCGTTAGCAAGCTAATTATAAGCGCTGTCGGGGCCGACCGGCCGCGCCGTCCCGCCCGCTGCACGGGCGGTTCGACCCGGTGCGCGGCGCTGGCGGTAGAATCCAGCCGCGGGCCGGCCGCCGCTGGGCCGACGTTCCATCAACAAAGCGGGGGACGAATCATGCAGGCGTCGAACGCAACGATTCGCAACGAGTTCGAGTGGGGCTCGATCGAATGGCTCGCGAACAGCGAGGTCGGCAACAGCAAGGAGCTGTCGCTGGCGCGCATGCTGCTGCGCCCGGGCATGGCGACCGACACTCACATCCACGCCAATTGCGAGGAATCGATCTACGTGGTGCGCGGCACGGTGCAATGCCGGCGCGGCGCGCAGCGCGTGGTGCTGGGGGCCGGCGATCGGTCGGTGGTGCCGCGCGGTGCGGTGCACGCGATCCGCAATACCGGAAGCGAGCCGGCGGAGATCGTCCTCTGCTACTCTTCAGCGGCGCGCGAATTCGCGCTCGCCGAAGAGTGACCCGCGCGGTTCAGTCCGACACCGAGGCGACGCGGTTCCCGCCCGCCTGCTTGGCGCGGTACATCGCGCTATCGGCGCGCAGCATGAGGTTATCGATGGTGCGGCCGTCTTCAGGGTAGCTCGCGATGCCGGTGCTCACGCTGGTGGTGAGCGTTTCACCTCGAAAGCGCAGCGGCACGTGCGAGATCGTTTCTACGATGCGCTGCGCCACATCCTGCGCGTGTACGCGGTCGGTCTCGGGTAGCACCGCCACGAACTCGTCGCCGCCGTAGCGGGCCACGATGTCGGTCGCGCGCAGCTCCTGCTGGATGGTGCGTGCCACCAGCTTGAGCAGCTCGTTGCCGGTGTCGTGGCCGTAGCCGTCGTTCACCGCCTTCAGATTGTCGCAATCGATCATCAGCAGGCTGAGCGGCCGTGCGTAGCGCGCGGCCTGCGCGAACGTGCGATCGAGCAGGATCGACAGGCCGCGCACGTTGAGCATCCCGGTGAGCTCGTCAGTCTCGGCAAGCTGCTTCGCCTTGCCGAGACCGTAGCGGATGTCGGCCGAGAACATGGTCGTGACGTAGGCAACCAGGACGACCGGCGCGAGCTGGGCCAGCAGCTCGACCCCGTAGCCGACCGTCCAGGATGGAAGCGCCGTCTGCGCCGAGCCGAGCAGCAGATAACAGGCCGCGATGAGCGCCATCTCGGCGAGCGTGGCGAGCTTGCCCAGGGTGAGGCCGCTGGTGATCACCACCAGCAGGTACAGGTTGAGGAGCGGGCTCGACAGCTTGCCGGTGAACCACAGTGTCCAGGTGATGAACGCGAGCATCACCCAAGTCTCGAGCGCGATCTTCCAGCGCGACTCGCGGCGGTAGAAGTTGGCGTAGTGAAACGCCAGGATGAACGCGCCGTAGAAGAACAGCGCCGCCTCGAGCGCCGGCCGCGCGACCATCGTCAGATCGGTCACCACCAGATACAGCAGGACTAGGATCAGGAGCAGCCACTCGATTTCGGCGACCGTGCGCGCGACGCCGCGCAGTTCCTCCTGCTCGATGCTGACGATGGCGCTTTTCTTGATTTCCACTGCCCGGCCGCCTCGAACCCGTCGTGCGCGGGCTGGGCGTCTTTATTGGTTTCCAGGCGCTATATTAGCTGCTCCCGGCGTCCGGTGCTTCGGGCGCGGCCGCGAGCAGGCGGGAGGGCCCGGCCCGCTGCGTCAGCCGCCCTGCAGCACCCGAACCTGTGCGCGGCTCAGGCTGAGGTAGGCGCGCCGGCGGCGCCTGATCGGCCACCAGTCGTAGAGAAAGATCTGGATCGGCCGCCACATCGCGACCCACCCGACGATGGTCAGGCTCTCGCGCATGATGGTCTCGTACGGCCCGCTCAACAGGGCCGCGGCCGCGTTGGCGGCCAGCAGGCACGAGGCGAGGAACACCAGCCCGACCAGCAGGCTCACGCGGCCCACGCGCCACAGCCGGCGCAGCTCGCGTTGCGCCATGCCCGCCTTGTACTCGAAGAAATTGTGGATCGCCTCGCTCACGATGGCGCCGGGGTCCTTCTCGGCCGGCTGCTGCTGCAGGTGGATGACGATCTGGAAGCGGCTGTCGGTCGGGAACTCCTGCGCCCAGCTCTCGATGAACTCCTCGGCGTCCGGATCGAGGTCCTTGTGATGGAAGGGGGTCGGATCCATCGAGTTGAACAGCTGCGCGAGCTCGCGCACGCGTAGCGAGATCTGATGGACGGGCGGGGGGTTGGCCTTCATGGGACGACGGCATGGACGAAACGGCAGGCCTAGGATGGCATGAAACGGCTGTGCCCGCACGGCGCGCCTGCCGCGCCAGAAGCGCCGCCGTTGGATAGAATACCGGGAGATCAACTGGAGGCGGCCATGATTCCAAACCTGAAGAATGGGATGTGCCCCGGAGTGAAGATCGCGCTGGCGGGCGTTCTCGCGCTGGGCCTTGCGGCATGCGAGAAAAAGCCGGCATCCCCGCCGGCCGCCAAGACGGTCACCCAACCCGTCGAGGTCCCGGCGGCCCTGCCGCCGGCCCCCGCCCCCGCCGCCGAGCAGAAGGCCGCGCCGAGCGCGGCACAGCCGGCCGAATCGAATGCTGACCAGGAGCTGGCGGCGAAGGTCAAGGCTGCGCTGGGCGAGATCAAGGGGTTCGATGCTCGCGGCATCGACGTGCAGTCTGCCGATGGCGAGGTGCAGTTGTACGGGACGGTGGATAACGCGGCGCAGAGCGCCGAGGCCGCCAAGGCGGCGGCACGCGTACCGGGCGTCAAGTCGGTGAAGAACCGCCTGGCGGTGGTGAGCGGGTCGTAGCTGCGCGCGCAGGCCGCCCGGCCTCCGGCAGGGATTCGTAGCGTTTGACTTCGGTCAAAGCGATTGCGCGCGGGCGGCGCCAAGCTGGGGTTATCTGCGGAGCGATGCGATGGTCAATGAAGTGACACCCGAAACCGGCGCTGGCCGGGAAATCGACTTGGCTGAGGTCGCGCGGCTGGTCGGCGCGCTGGAACAGGACCTCGCCAAGGTGCAGGGCGGCTCCGAGGACCTGCAGTCCCTGCGCGAGGAAGTCGAGGCGCTGCGCCGCCTGCTCAGGTCCCCGGAGCGCGACCAGGGGGATGTGCATCGCGGGCTGAGCAACATCCGGACGAACCTGAACAACGTCCGCGACGCCGTGGTCGAGGAGGCCATGACCGTAGCGGAATACGCCGCGCAGATCGGCCGCATGCTCGGCATGTAGCCCGGCGGCGGCCCGGCCCGCCCCGGGGCGCTGCCTACTCGTCCAGAACCCGGCGCAGCCGCACCCCGATCTCCGCGTCCGCCCCCGGACCGAAGCGTGTCCGGCCGTGCTCGAACACGTCGGTGAAGGCGTACTCGAAGCGCAGATCCTGTACGCCCAGGGCGCCGAGCAGCCGGTTCTCGCTCGAGTGATCGTCGGCATGCAGCACGAGGCTTGGCCAGCCGTCCGGCCCGGGCTCGAGAATCGGGCCGAAGAACAGCACGCCGCCATTGTTCTTGACGCGCATCGCGCAGCTGCCTTCGGTGACGCCGGCCAGCGGCAGGAAGTCGATGGTGCGGGTGAGCTTGCGGTTGCGCGCGAGCGGCAGGTCGATGGTGCCGGCGATCGCCGGCGCCTCGCCTTCGGCGGCCATGCTCTCGGCGCCGCTCTCCCTGCGCCAACGGTCCAGGTCCGTTGCGCCGCGGCGGCTGGGCAGAAAGATGTACTTCAGCGGCGTCCGCGCGCGCAGCACGTGCAGCAGCCGAGGGTCGAACGGCGGCGTGTTGACGAGCACTCCGCGCGCCTCCGCGTCGACGATGAAATACGCGGCCGGGTGGGTTCCGACGACGTAATGGATGGTGCGATCGCGCAGTTCGAGCAGCGGCTGGAGCATCGTGGCGGCGGGCGGTGGCGCGGGAGCCGTTAGCGGTTGCCCGCTGCGTCGGCGCAGAGCGCGGCGAGCTGCCCCAGAACGCGGCCGAGCGCCCGGTTGGCGGCGAGCACGCCGCCGTAGGGATCGTCGCGCGGCGCGGGCTCGACCACGTCGAATTTGCGCGCGGCGAGATCCCGGCCGTGGCGCAGGTCGATGAGCTGCGCTCGCAGCGTCAGCTCGATTCGGCTGGGCCGGGTGCTGAAGTCCTGCTGCAGGCGCACTAGCTCGGTGTCGAGCTGCACGTCGGCGGCGACCGGGCTAGGCGCCAGCACCACCGCGCGAAAGCCGCCGGCCTGCAGCAGCGCCTGCACCAGCAGCGGAGCGAGCATGCGCGCGGGGGTGTCGGCCCAGCGGCTGTGCGCGAAGTGATCGATCTCGTGGGGGCGCCGGACGTAGACCATTTGCTCCGTGTCGAAACCGGGCTGCGCGCGCGGCGCGCTTACCGCCAGTACCAGCTTGCCGTCCACGCGGCGGTGCGGAATGACTTTCGGCAGCGCGTTGAGCAAGTAGACGCTCGCCGTTTCCGCGGGCGGCGGCTGCAGCATGGCGCAGCCGGCCAGCAGCGCGGCCGCGGCGAGCGCTGCGGCGCTGCGCAGGTTCCTGCGGAGCGGGTGCAACACCGTCACTCCCCGGGTCCCGGTTTCGGGGCCGGCCTGCCGTACAGCAGCATGCTCGGGTTGCGCTCCAGCTGCGTGCTGAAGCGACGCAGCGAACCGGTCAGCTCCCGCAGCTCGCCGACCAGCATGTTCACCTGCGGCAGCGTCTCGCCGGCCAGCTGGCGCACGTCGGCGCGCGTGCCGGCAAGCGTGGCGCTGGCGCTCGCGCTCGCATGCGCAACCTGGTTCGTCATGTGGTCGAACGCATCGGCGCTGCGCTGCAGGCGCGCCACCAGGCCGGGCAGCTCGGCGGTCACGCGCGCGGTGTTCTGCATGGTGCGCGCCGCGCCCGCCAGGCTCGAATCGACCTCGGCCGAGCGCGCAGCCAGGGTCCGCGAAAGCACGTCAATATTGCGCAGCGTCTCCGCGATCGCATGACGGTTGTCGTCGTCCATGAGGGCGTTCAGGCTCTCGCTGGTGCGGTTGAGGTTGCCGAGCAGCGTGGTGACCGCCGAGTCCAGGCGCAGCATGAGCGACGGCTTGCTCGGAATGACCGGGTAGGCCTCGCCGGGCGAGGCGCGCAGCGGCAAGGAGGCGCGACTGCCGCCGGATAGCTCGACGAAGGCGATGCCGGTCAGCCCCTGCGTGCCCAGCGTGGCGACGGTATCCTGCTTGACGGGCGTGCCGCGCTCGATGTCGAGCGTCAGCTGCACCTGCTCCGGGTCGTTCGGGGCGAGGGCGATGCGGCGCACGCGGCCGACCTCGACGCCGCGATAGCGCACCGGAGCGCTCAGAGTCAGCCCGGACACCGATTCGCTCATGTAGGTCAGATAGGTATCGTACGCGGCGCGATAAGCCGTGCCGCTGCTGATCCATAGTACCCCGCCGATCAGTGCGGTGCCGAGCAGCAGCACGAAGATCCCGACGACGACGAAATTTACCTTTGTTTCCATGCCTGCTCGCGCGCGGCGCGCCCGCGGGGCCCGTAGAAGTACTCGCGGATCAGCGGATGCTCGGAGCGCGACAGCGCCTCCATGGTGCCGACCCCCAGGACGCGCGCCTCGCCCATGACCGCCACCCGGTCGGCCGCGCGCCACAGCAGGTCGAGATCGTGGGTCACCAGCATGATGGTCAGTCCGAGCGAGTCCTTGAGATGGCGCACCAGCGCGTCGATGCCGCTGGCGCTCAACGGATCGAGGCCGGCGGTGGGCTCGTCCAGAAACAGCAGCTCGGGATCGAGCGCGAGCGCGCGCGCCAGCGCGGCGCGCTTGCGCATGCCGCCGCTCAGCTCGCTCGGGTACTTGGGACCGGCGTCGTGCGGCAGTCCGGTGAGCGCGACCTTGAGCGCCGCGATCTCGCCGATCAGGCGTTCGCTGAGGGACGTGTGCTCGTGCAGCACCATGCCGACGTTTTCCAGCACGGTGAGCGAGCTGAACAGCGCGCCGCGCTCGAACATCACGCCCCACCTGCGGCGCAGCGGCAGCGCATCGCGGTCGCTCAGCCCGATCACTTGCCGGCCGAAGACGCGGATCGAGCCCGACTGCGGCTGCTGCAGCGCGATCGTTTCGCGCAGCAGCGTGGACTTGCCGCAGCCGCTTGCCCCCACCAGCGCGAAGATCTCGCCGGGCCGCACCGTCAGGCTCACGTTCTCGTGCACCACCGCGCTGCCGAAGCGGGTGTTCAGGTCGCGGATTTCGACCATGTCCGCCGCGCCCGGCGCCGGCTCGAGCGGCCCGCTCATATCTGGAACCGGCTGAAGGCGATGGAAAACAGCGCGTCGGTGACGATCACCAGAAAGATCGACTGCACGACGCTCACCGTGGTCTGCCGCCCGACGCTGTCGGCGCTGCCCGTAGCCTGGAATCCCTGGTAGCAGCCCACCAGCGCGATGATCACCGCGAACACGGGCGCCTTGCCGATGCCGGTCAGGTACGAAGACAGCGTCATCGCGTGCCCGAGGCGGTCGAGGAACGCGCTGAAGTTGACGCCAACCTGCGCGCTCGCCATGACCATGCCGCCGAGCACCCCCATCACGTCCGTGTAGACCGTAAGCAGGGGCAGCGCCACGACCAGCGCGAGCATCTTGGGCAGGACCAGCAGCTCCATCGGCACGACGCCGATGGTGCGCAGCGCGTCGATCTCCTCGGTGACCTTCATGGTCCCGATCTGCGCAGCGTACGCGGATCCGGATCGGCCGGCGACGATGATCGCGGTCAGCAAGGGCGAGAGCTCGCGCGCCATCGACAGGCCGACAAGGTCGGCGATGTAGATGTTGGCGCCGAAGCGCGCGAGCTGCTCGGCGCCCTGATAGGCGATGACCACGCCCATCAGGAAGGAAAGCAGCCCGGTGATCGGCAGCGCCGCGTAACCCGCGCTTTGCAGGTTGTGCAGGACCGTCCGCCAGCGGATGCGCCGCGGGTCGGCGAGCGAGCGCGCGAGCAGCAACGCGGCTTCGCCGAGAAAGGCGACCAGCCCAAGCGCGTTGCGCAGGCCCTGCCAGGCTGCCTGCCCGATGCGAAAGAGCACGCCAGGGACGGCCGGGACCGCGGCGCGCGCGTCCCCGGCGCGCTCCGCGACCAGCTGCAGCACGGCATCGAATCCGGGCCGCATGCCGCGCAGCTGCACGGCGCGGCCACGCTCGCGCAGCGCGCGCACCGTCCGGTGCAACAGCCAGGCGCCGGAGGTGTCCATGGCGGTGACCGCGGAGGCATCGATCACCAGCTCGCCCGTGCGGGGCCACTCGAGCGTCTCCAGGCGCTGTTCCAGCTCGGCGATGCCGCGCAGGACCCACGGACCGGCGCAACGCAATTCGGCGCCTGTTGCCAGCGGTGTCAATTCCGCTGCAGCGAGGGAATCGAAAGTTCGACTGGGAGCCATGGACTCGGCCGCGGTGAGGGGTTCCGAATTCCGCCCGCGCCCCGCGATTACGCGTCAGCATCGCAGGCATGCGCGCTGCGCGCGGGGCGGCGCGCGGCCGGATCATCTCCCCGAAGCTATCGCTCGGGGCGATGGGGCACTTGATTTAGGTCAAACGGGCCGCGACGCGCGCGCAAGCCTACGCTGCCGTCGCGTGCATGCGCGCCGCGCGGACGCGCAGCGCCTGCGCGACCGCGGGCGCCGAGGTGCGCAGCAGGGAAGCTGTCGTTTCCCAGTCGATGCACGGGTCGGTGACCGAGCAGCCGTAGATCAGTCTGGAGCGGTCCTCCGGGATCGGCTGGCTGCCGGCCACCAGGTTGCTCTCGAGCATCAACCCGACCAGCGAGGTGTTGCCTTCGACGATCTGGCGGATGCAGTCGCGGAACACCAGCGGCTGCAGCTCCGGCTTCTTGAACGAGTTCGCGTGCGAGCAGTCGATGACGATGTTGCTCGCGAGCCCGGCCTGCGCGAGCGCCTGCTCGGTCAGCGCGACGTGCGCGGTGTCGTAGTTGGGGCCGTCCTGGCCACCGCGCAGCACGACGTGGCCGTAGCGGTTGCCGCGCGTGCGCACGATCGCGGAGGCGCCGTCCTGGTTGATGCCGAGAAAGCTGTGCGGCTGGCTCGCCGAGCGGATCGCGTTGATCGCGACGCGGACATCGCCGTCGGTTCCGTTCTTGAAGCCGACGGGCGCCGAGAGCCCGCTGGCCATCTCGCGGTGCGTCTGCGACTCGCTGGTGCGCGCGCCGATCGCATACCAGGCGATCAGGTCGCCCAGGTACTGCGGCGCGATCGGATCCAGGGCCTCGGTCGCAGCCGGCAGGCCGAGCTCGGCCACCGCGCGCAGGAAAGCGCGCGCGCGCTCCATTCCTTCCTCGATATGAAACGAGTCGTCCATGTGCGGATCGTTGATGTAGCCCTTCCAGCCCGTGACCGTGCGCGGCTTCTCGAAATACACCCGCATCACCAGATAGAACGCGTCGCGCAGCTCGGATGCCAGCCGCGCCAGACGCCGCGCGTAGTCGAGACCTGCGACCGGGTCGTGGATCGAGCACGGGCCCAGCACCACGAACAGGCGATGATCGGTGCGGTCGAGGATGCGGCCGAGCGTCGCGCGCGCCTCCGCCACCGAGCTTGCGGCCGCGGGGGTGAGCGCAACGCGCCCCTTCAGCTCGCGCGGCGAGGGCATGGCGTCCAGGGAGGCCACGTTGATGTTTTCGGTCTGCGGCTGGGTCATTGCGAGTGTCGCCTTCGGTGCGCATGATACCGCGCCGCTCCATTGCGCGATAATCGGCCCGGTGCTGCGCGCCACGCGCGGTGCGGCCTGCGCTTGCGCTGCGGCGCGTCCTGTCGTCGACTTCTGGAACTCCTGCCATGCAAGCGAAACGAGAACAACTGGTCGTGGTATCCAATCGGCTTCCGTTCGCCTTCAGGCGCGAGCCCTCGGGGCGCTGGCGCGCCGTGCCCGGCGCGGGCGGCCTGGTCACCGCGCTGCTGCCGGTGCTGCGCCACCGCGGCGGGACGTGGGTCGGCTGGCCCGGCGCGTCCGAATCCGTGCCCGACCTGAGCCAGGAGCTGGCTGCGCTCAGCGACGACGCGGGCTACGCCTTGCGCGGCGTCGCGCTTACCGCGGAGGAGGTCCACGGCTTCTACGAGGGCTTCGCCAACGAGATCATCTGGCCGCTGTTCCACGACCTGCAGTCATTGTGCAATTTCGATCCGGAGTACTGGCGCACGTATTGCACGGTGAACCGCAAGTTCGCCTACGTCGTACGCGAGGCGAGCAGCGCGGAGGATTTCATCTGGGTGCACGACTACCACCTCATGAACGTCGCCGCCGAGCTGAGGCGGCTCGACGTCAAGTCGCGCATCGGGTTTTTCCTGCACATCCCGTTCCCGCCGCTCGACATCTTCCTCAAGCTGCCGTGGCGCCTGCAGCTGCTGGAGGCGCTGCTCGAGTTCGATCTCATCGGGCTGCAGACAGTGCGCGACCGGCACAACTTCACGCAGTGCGTGCACGCGCTGCTCAAGGACGCCCGCATCGAGGGCCGGGGACGGGTGCTGCTCGCCACGCACCGCGGACGCACGACCCGCATCGGCGCATTTCCGATCAGCATCGACTACGACGCCTTCATGCGCCAGGCGGCGAGCGAGGAGGTGGCGGCAGGCGCGCGCGAGCTGCACGCGCTGCTGCCCAAGCGCAAGCTGATCCTGGGAATCGATCGGCTGGACTACACCAAGGGAATTCCGCTGCGGCTCAAGGCGTTCCAGAACGTGTTGGCGCGCTACCCAGAGCTGCGCGAACGCATCTCGCTCATCCAGGTGGTGGTCCCGAGCCGCGAGGATATCGCCGAGTACCGCGATCTGAAGTCGGAGATCGAGCAGCTGGTGAGCAAGATCAACGGCAGCCTGGCGCGCCCCGGCGGGTGGGTGCCGGTGTGGTATGCCTATCGCAGCCTGTCGCGGGCGGAGCTGCTGGCCTATTACCGGGCCGCCGACATCGCGCTCGTCACGCCGCTCAAGGACGGCATGAACCTGGTGGCCAAGGAGTACTGCGCCTGCAGCATCGAGGAGGACTGCGTGCTCATCCTGTCCGAGTTCGCGGGGGCGGCAGTGCAGCTCGCCAACGGCGCGCTGCTGGTCAACCCCTACGACATCGAGGGGGTGGCCGACGCGATCCGGCACGCCTATCTGATGGACGGCGTCGAGCGCCGCGCGCGCATGCGCAGGCTCAGACGGTCGGTGCGCGAGCACGACGTGTTCTGGTGGGTCGACTCGTTCCTGCGCGCGGCAATTACCAAGAACCTGGCTGCCTTCCCACTCGCCCGCGGCCGCCCCGCGGACCAGGAGATGGATTTTGGATTGCCTTTCTGAATACCTCGGTTGAACCGTGGCTCCCCGGGTGCGGGGGAGTAGAGTGTTGCAGAAGTCGTAATATTTTCAGTAAATACAATCTTTTGGAGCACTATCCAAGCCAATCCTTCCGGGCAAGCCTAAGGAAATTGTAAATGAGAAGCATTGACAATAAGAGCGTTCTGGCTAAAGATGAGAACAATTGTCATTGGTCTTTCGGCCCGCCCCACCGCAATAGATCAAGCCGAAATGGACCTGCCTGGAGAAGTTTGATGAAAACGTATGTCGGGTTTGCAGCGCTCGCTCTCGGGCTCGCCATGGGGGCGCCTGCGCTCGCCGAGGATCCGGCCACCTTGCAGCTCGTCATCGCCCAGCACCAGTTCTCGCCCAAGGAGTTGCCCGTCCCGGCAGGCGTCAGGGTCAGGTTGCTGATCCGCAATGACGACGCCCTGCCGGCCGAGTTCGAGAGCTATGACTTGTCGCGCGAGATCGTGGTGCCCGGTCACAGCCAGGTGACGGTTTACATCGGTCCTCTCAAGCCGGGCCGCTACAACTTCTTCAACGACTTCGACCACGCGGTCCAGGGC
Organism: uncultured Pseudomonadota bacterium; assembly: GCA_963817785.1. Lineage (GTDB taxonomy): Bacteria > Pseudomonadota > Gammaproteobacteria > Burkholderiales > SG8-39 > JAKALD01. The sequence continues at coordinate 1,412,478 of CAWFPL010000002.1, forward strand.
TGGGTGGTGGTCGGCGGGTCCGCGAAGTAGGAGCCAGTTCGATCATGCACAAGCTTGGCGCAAGGCCGGTCCCGCGCGCCGCGAAGAAGGCGGGCACTTCCCCCATAGATCGTGGTGCCCGGTCACAGCCAGGTGACGGTTTACATCGGTCCTCTCAAGCCGGGCCGCTACAACTTCTTCAACGACTTCGACCACGCGGTCCAGGGCTGGGTGGTGGTCGGCGGGTCCGCGAAGTAGGAGCCAGTTCGATCATGCACAAGCTTGGCGCAAGGCCGGTCCCGCGCGCCGCGAAGAAGGCGGGCACTTCCCCCATGACAGGCTCCCGTCGACCCTTGCCGGGAATCCTCTGGCCGGCCGTCATGCTCGCCGGCCTGGCCATGGCCTTGGCGCCGCGCGCGAGCCGCGCCGACGATTTCATCGTCTACTCGCCTTACGTCACGAAAGGTCAATCGGAGGTGGAGGTGCGCGGCTACCGGCAGCGCGACGGCGATCCGTCACTGAATGGCGCGCGTGCGTACGAAATCTCAGTGGGGCACGCCGTGACCGATTGGTGGCGCCCCGAGCTCTATCTGGGCGAATACGAGCGGCAGCCGGGCCAGGGCCAGCAGCGCGTCGGCAATGAGTTCGAGAATACGTTCCAGCTGACCCCGCAGGGCGAATACTGGGCCGACACCGGGTTCCTGCTGGCCTACGAGCGCAACGTCCAGCCCGGCGTGCCGAACGCAGTGGAGTTCGGGCCGTTGTTCGAAAAGCAGAGCGGTCGTTTCGATCACCGCCTGAACCTGATCTGGGAGAAGCAAGTGGGGGGCGGTGCCGGCAACAAATATGAATTCCGTGCAGCCTACAGCCTGGCCTACAAGATCACGCCCGCCATCGCCCCGGGATTCGAGGCCTACGTCCGGCCCAGCGACAACAGCTACCAGATCGGCCCGGTCCTCTCAGGCGAGCTGGCGAGCGCCCGCGGCAGCGAGCTGGAGTATCGGGTCGGCGTCGTCTTCGGCGTGAATGCGGCCGCGCCCAACCAGACGCTTCTGGCGCGTCTGGAGTATGAGTTCTTCTGACCAGCCGACGCGGTTCGCGCGGCCGGCATCGCGGCGATGAGCGCGCTTCTCGCAAGGCTCGCGGCCCTGTGCCTGGCGGCGGTGGCGCCGCTCGCGGCCGCGGCGCCTGAGGCGCAGGCCGTCCCCCGGCCCGATCACGTCGTGATCGTGATCGAGGAGAACAAGGCCTATCGGCAGATCATCGGCAACCCGGACGCTCCGTACATCAACGCGCTGGCCGAGAGCGGGGCGCTTTTCACGCACTCGTACGCGGTAGCCCATCCGAGCCAGCCCAATTATCTGGCCCTGTTCTCCGGCAGCACCCAAGGCGTGCGCGACGACCGATGCCTCGGCACTCTGTCGGGCGATAACCTTGCCAGCGAGCTGCTGCGCAATGGCTACAGCTTCGCCACCTATTCCGAGTCGATGCCGCGGGCGGGTTACACCGGCTGCGCGGCCGGGCATTACCAGCGCAAGCACAACCCGGCGGCGAACTGGCAGGGCGTCAATGTCCCGTCCACGGCGAACCTGCCGTTCACCGCGTTTCCATCGGATTACGCGAAGCTCCCGACCGTCGCCATCGTGGTGCCGAACCAGGAGAACGACATGCATGACGGAAGGCCGGACACCGCGATCGCGAGGGGCGATCGCTGGCTGCGCGAGAACCTGGATCCGTACGTGCGCTGGGCACGCACGCACAACAGCCTGCTGATCCTGACATGGGATGAGGACGACGGCTCGAGCAGCAATCGCATTCCGACGCTGATCGCCGGCGCGATGGTCCGCCCGGGCATCTACGCCGAGCGCATCGATCACTACAGCGTGTTGCGCACCATCGCCGAGATGTACGGCCTGCGGCCGCCGGGGGAGGCCGCGCAAGCGGCTGCCATCGCCGGGATCTGGTCGCCCGGCGGCGCGGCTATGGAGCCGCGCGCTCCCGCGTCCGAGCGTCAGCCGGCTGCAGGTCGCGAGCGATAAGCTGCCGGATCTGGGCCTCGGAGGGGAGCGTGGCGGCGTTCCAGCGCAGCAACACGATTCCCGCCGCGGCCAGTGCATTGTCGGTGAAGCGGTCGGCCTGAGCCGAGAAGGGGTCCTCCCCGCTCGAGTCCTCCAGCAGGATTGCCGCCAGGACCGTGGAGTCGGGCCGGCACAGCACGAAGTCGAGGCTCTTCGCAGCGATCCGGCTCATCCAGTTTTCGGCGTACGCCGTGCGTTTCACTGCAATCACCCTGGCGAGCGGCAGCTGCGCCAGCACCATGCATTCGGGCAGGGCCTTGACCAGGCGTCGATACAGCAGCTGCTGCGGAGCGCTCAGCACCTTGCGCGCGTAATACGGCCAGAACTTATGCGGCGGATAGAGCTTGGCGCGCAGGCTGTCGGAATAAACCACCGCGACCACCAGCGCCGCACCCGACAGGGCGACGATTGCGAGCGTGCCGAACGACCACGTCATCCCGCGCAGGTCCTTGCAGAGGGGCATCGCCGCCGCGCGACCGCCGCGCGCACGAGCACGCCGATGGTACCGCGAGCTCGCGCAACGTGCTCGGCGCAGGCAGTCCGATGAAGCTGGGGCCGGCGAGCGCAGGAACCTGCCGCGGACCGCTCGTCGCCGGTCCGCGGCGGCGAGGGATCAGGACTTGACGACCAGCGAGTTGATCACCTTCTTGACGCCGTCCACGTGCGCGGCGATGTCCGCTGCGCGGGCCGCCTGCTGCGCACTGTTCACGAACCCGGAGAGCTGCACCGTGCCGTCCTGAGTCTGCACCTTGACTACGATCGGCGTCGTCGAGCCGTCCTGCAGCAGCGCGGCCTTCACCTTGGCGGTGATCCACGCGTCGCCGGCGAACTCCGCGGCCTTGATGCGGTCGTCGTAGGAGTTCGCCTTGACCACCTCGGCGGCGTCGAGCCGGCCATCGCGATTGGCGTCGGAGGCACGGAACGCACGCTCCGAGCCATCGTGCCTCAGCCATTCCTGGAGCGACACGTAGCCGTCGCCGTTGGTGTCGTAGAGCTTGAGCACGCCGGACTCGCTCGGGTTGGGGACCGCGGCATCGGCGAGGACGGCCCGGGGACAGAGTGCCGCCAGCGCGCACAGCGCGAGCAGGCCGAGCGCCCCGCGCGGCGCGCGGGCGGGTCGATGGTTCGGGATTCGCATGGCGATGGCTCCTATCTCGAGTTTGTGCAGGCGAGCGCCGGGGCGCCCGTCGCTGTATCAATGCGAATGCCATGCCAGCGCGCATATCCGCGCCAAAACAATGAGCTAAGCTATGCGATCGGTACGGTCCGCGGAAAAAGTGTCGTCGAGCCACAACACTATCGAGCATGGCGATCGAACTCCTTGAGCTAGAAGCGCAATCTTGTCGCTGATCGGCGACGCAGCCGCACGCGGTGAAATCGGCTGCACGCGGCTCCGGACGAACAATCGGATCATCACTCTTACCAGGAGGTCATCGCGTGGGCGCCACCATCATCGATTCTTCGATCTTCGGCAACATCTTCAGCACCGAGGCGATGCGCGCCATCTGGTCGGATGAGGGCCGCACGGCGCGCTATCTGGAGATCGAGGCCGCGCTTGCCCGGGTGCAGGGGCGACTCGGGCTGATCCCGCAGGAGGCCGCCGACGAGATCGCGCGCAACTGCTCGCTCGAGAACATCGACATGAAGAAGCTGCAGGCGCAGACCGAGTGCATCGGCTACCCGGTGCTCGGGGTCGTGTCGCAGCTCAACGCGCTGTGCCGCGACAAGCTCGGGGAGTACTGCCACTGGGGCGCGACTACGCAGGACATCACCGATACCGCCACCGTGCTGCAGATCCGCGCGGCGCTCGAGCTCGTCGAGGGCGATCTGCGGGCGATCTCGGACTCCCTCGCCGCGCTCGCTGCGGACCATCGCGACACGCCCATGGTCGGCCGCAGCAACCTGCAGCAGGCGGTGCCGGTCACCTTCGGCTACAAGATGGCGGGCCTGCTGTCGGCGATCGAGCGCCACCGCGAGCGGCTCGCGCAGCTGCGTCCGCGCGTGCTGGTGGGCGAATTCGCCGGTGCCGCGGGCACCCTCGCCTCGCTCGAGCGCGGCGCGATGCAGACGCAGGAAGGACTGATGCGCGAGCTCGGCCTGGGCCAGCCGGTCATCGCCTGGCACACGATCCGCGACTGCATCGCCGAGGTGGGGTGCTTCCTCGGCCTCGTCGGCGGCACACTCGGCAAGCTCTCCATGGACGTCAAGCTAATGATGCAGACCGAGGTCGGCGAGGCCTACGAGCCCTTCGCGCCCGGCCGCGGGTCGTCGAGCACGATGCCGCAGAAGAGAAATCCCATCTCGTGCTGCTACATCCACGCCGCCATCTCGGTCGTGCGGCAGCATGCGGCCGCGCTGCTCGATGCCATGGTCGCGGACCACGAGCGATCCACCGGCCCGTGGGAGATCGAATGGATCGTGCTGCCCGAGGCGTTCTGCCTGCTCGCCGGCGCGCTCAGGCAGGCGAAGTTCGTGCTCGCCGGCCTCGAGGTCGATGCCGAGCGCATGCGCGCGAATCTCGACCTCACGCATGGCCTGGTGGTCTCCGAGGCGGTGATGATGGGCCTCGCGCCGTACATCGGGCGCGAATACGCGCACGACCTCGTCTACGAGATCTGCCGGGAGGCGATCCGCCTGGACCGGCCGCTGCTCGATCTGCTCGCGGAAAACGCCGAGATCGCGAAGCACCTCGATCGCGAGGCACTCGCGCGGCTGTGCGACCCGGCCAACTACCTCGGCCAGTCCGGCGTGATGGTCGACCGGGTGCTGGCTCGGCGCGCCGCGCACCCGGGTTGAGGCAAGGCGGGGCCCATGTCCCGAGGCCTTCCTGATGCCGCCTCCCTCGCCGGTGTTTACGCGAGCTTGATGCGTCACGCCGCAGTCCTTACGCCGTTTTTGCAGCCGGGCGACTAGATTTCCGGTTGCGGGGGCGGCTCGGGGCGGCCTCCGGGCGATGAGGGAGCGGAGGTCGAGATGGACTTTGTTTACCTGGGGCTCGCGACGGCCTTGTTCGCGCTGAGCGTGGCGCTGGTCTACGCGCTCGAAAAGCTGCGCACGCCGCGATGAGCTGGGTCTACGTTTTGAGCGGGCTGATCGCCGCCGCGCTGGTCATCTATCTCTTCGTAGCGCTCCTCTGGCCGGAGAAATTCTGATGACTGCCAACGGCTATCTGCAGCTGGCTTTCTACCTCGTCGTCCTGATCGCACTGGCGAAGCCGCTCGGCGCCTACATGGCGCGCGTGTACGAGGGCCAGCCGACGCTCCTCGGCCGGATCGGCGCGCCCGTCGAGCGTCTGGTCTACCGCCTGGGCGGGGTCGATCCGGCCGAGGAGATGCACTGGACCCGGTATGCGCTCGCCGTCCTCTGGATGAGCGTTTCGAGCGTGCTCGCGGTATATGCGCTGCAGCGGCTGCAGGCGCACTTGCCGTTGAATCCGGCGAAGATGGTGGCCGTCTCGCCCGACTCGTCGTTCAACACCGCGGTGAGCTTTGCCACCAACACCAACTGGCAGGGCTACGGCGGCGAAGCGACGATGAGCTATCTGACCCAGATGCTGGCGCTGACGGTGCAGAACTTCGTATCGGCTGCAGCCGGCATGGCGGTAGCAATCGCGCTGATTCGCGGCTTCGCGCGGCAGAGCGCGCAGGCGATCGGAAATTTCTGGGTGGACCTGACGCGCGGCACGCTCTACATCCTGCTGCCGCTGTCTTTCATCCTGGCACTCGCGCTGGTCTCGCAGGGCGTGGTGCAGACGTTCTCAAGCTATCAGACTGTACCCTTCGCCGAGGCGGTTCAATACGACACTCCGAAGCTCGACGCCGCCGGCCAGCCGGTGAAGGACGCCCAGGGCAACCCGGTGATGGAGAAAGCCGTGCAGAAGGAGCAGGTCCTCGCCGTCGGCCCGGCGGCCTCGCAGATCGCGATCAAGCAACTCGGCACCAACGGCGGCGGCTTCTTCAACGCCAACTCTGCGCATCCGTACGAGAACCCGACGCCGCTGTCGAACTTCCTGGAAATGCTCGCCATCCTGCTGATCCCGGCGGCACTCTGCTACACCTTCGGGCGCATGGTGGGCGACACGCGCCAGGGCTGGGCGATCCTCGCGGCGATGACCATCCTGTTCGCGGTGTTGCTCGCAGTCTGCGTCGGCGCGGAGCAGGCCGGCAACCCGCTGCTGGCGAAGGCAGGCGCCGACCAGGCCGCCTCGGCGCTGCAGGCGGGCGGCAACATGGAAGGCAAGGAGGTGCGCTTCGGAATCGTCAACTCCGCGCTCTGGGCGACGGCCACCACCGCGGCCTCGAACGGCTCGGTGAACGCCATGCACGATTCGTTCACGCCGCTGGGCGCCCTGGTACCGATGTGGCTGATCCAGATCGGAGAGGTGGTCTACGGGGGCGTCGGCTCGGGGCTGTACGGCATGCTGCTGCTGGTCATCGTCGCCGTCTTCGTCGCCGGCCTGATGATCGGGCGCACGCCCGAATACCTGGGCAAGAAGATCGAGGCGTTCGACGTCAAGATGGCCTCGATCGGGGTCCTGGTGCCGCTGTTCACTGCCCTGTTCGGCACCGCCGTCGGCGTCATGACGGAGGCGGGGAAGGCGGGCGTCGCCAATCCCGGCGCGCATGGCTTCTCCGAGATCCTGTACGCCTTTTCGTCGGCGAGCGGCAACAACGGCAGCGCCTTCGCCGGCCTGTCGGCCAACACGCCGTTCTACAACACGGCGCTCGGCATCGTGATGTTCGTGGCGCGCTTCTGGATCATCATCCCCGTTCTCGCTCTGGCGGGAGCGCTGGCAGGAAAGAATAAGGTACCGGCCGGAGCCGGCACGCTGGCCACGCATACGCCGCTGTTCATCTTCTTCCTGATCGGGGTGGTGGTCGTGATCGGCGCCTTGACGTTCTTCCCGGCGCTCGCCCTCGGTCCGATCGTCGAGCATCTGGTCCTCCACGGGATCAAGTAGCGCTTCCGGGCAGGCAAACCGGGGACACCAGGAGTCGAAACCCATGGCAACACCAGCAACCGCCGCGCGTTCCGCATTGCCGCGCTCGCTCGTCACGCCGGGCATCGCGCGGGAAGCAGTGCTCGAATCGTTCGTCAAGCTGTTGCCGCAGCACCAGTGGCGAAATCCGGTGATGTTCGTGGTCTACGTCGGTAGCATGCTCACGACCATCCTCTGGGTGCAGGCGCTCGCCGCTCACGGCGAGGCGCCGGCGGGCTTCATCCTGGCGGTGACGCTGTGGCTGTGGTTCACGGTGCTGTTCGCGAATTTCGCCGAAGCGCTGGCCGAAGGCCGCAGCAAGGCCCAGGCGGCCGCGCTGCGCAGCGCGAAGCGCGACACCATGGCGAAAAAGCTCGACAAGCCGAACAAGGGGTCGGGCTGGGCATCGGTCGCCTCGAGCACGCTGCGCAAGGGGGACGTGTTCCTGGTCGAAGCGGGGGACTTCATCGCGGCCGACGGCGAAGTGACCGAGGGCGTGGCCTCGGTGGACGAGTCGGCGATCACCGGCGAGTCGGCCCCGGTGATCCGCGAGTCGGGGGGAGATTTCTGCTCGGTGACCGGCGGTACGCGCGTGCTGTCGGACTGGCTGGTCGTGCGAGTGACGGCGGACCCGGGCGAGTCCTTCCTCGACCGCATGATCGCGATGGTCGAGACGGCGCGGCGCCAGAAGACGCCGAACGAGATCGCGCTGACCATCCTGCTGGTCAAGATGACGCTCATCTTCCTGTTCGCCACCGTCACGCTGCTGCCCTTTTCGGTCTACGCGGTCGAGGTCGCGAAGGCCGGCAACCCGGTCACCATTACCGTGCTGGTCGCGCTGCTCGTGTGCCTGATCCCGACCACGATCGGTGGGCTGCTGTCGGCGATCGGCCTGGCGGGGATCGGCCGCATGCTGCGCGCCAACGTCATCGCCACCTCCGGCCGCGCGGTCGAAGCCGCGGGCGACGTCGACGTGCTGCTGCTCGACAAGACCGGCACGATCACGCTCGGCAACCGGCAGGCCTCGGCGTTTGTGCCGGCGCGGGGGGTGACCGAAAGGGAGCTCGCCGACGCGGCGCAGCTCGCCTCGCTCGCCGACGAAACGCCCGAGGGGCGCAGCATCGTGGTACTCGCCAAGCAGAAGTTCGACCTGCGCGAGCGCGACATCGCCGCGCTTGGCGCCGCGTTCGTGCCGTTCTCGGCGCACACGCGCATGAGCGGCGTCGACCTGGGCGAGCGCCGGGTGCGCAAGGGCGCGGCCGACGCCATCCGCGCCTGGGTCGAGTCGCTCGGCGGCAGGTTCCCGCCCGAGGTGCTCGACGGGGTCGAAAGTGTGGCGCGCCGCGGCAGCACGCCGCTGGTCGTCGCGCAAGGCACGCACGTGCTCGGCGTCATCGAGCTGAAGGACATCGTCAAGGGCGGCATCAAGGAGCGCTTCACCGAGCTGCGCCGCATGGGTATCCGCACCGTGATGATCACCGGGGACAACCGGACGACGGCGGCAGCGATCGCCGCCGAGGCCGGGGTGGACGACTTCCTCGCCGAGGCCACGCCCGAGGCGAAGCTCAGGCTGATCCGCGAAACGCAGGGGCAGGGACGGCTGGTGGCGATGACCGGGGACGGCACCAACGACGCGCCGGCGCTTGCGCAGGCCGACGTCGCGGTGGCCATGAACACCGGCACGCAGGCGGCCAAGGAAGCCGGCAACATGGTCGACCTCGATTCCAACCCGACCAAGCTGATCGAGATCGTCGAGATCGGCAAGCAGCTCCTGATGACGCGCGGCTCGCTGACGACCTTCTCCATCGCCAACGACGTCGCCAAGTACTTCGCCATCATTCCGGCCGCCTTCGCCACCACCTATCCGCAGCTCAACGCGCTCAACATCATGGGGCTGGCCAGCCCCGACAGCGCGATCCTCTCGGCGGTGATCTTCAACGCGCTCATCATCATCGCGCTGATCCCGCTCGCGCTGAAGGGGGTGCGCTACCGGCCCGTCGGCGCCGACCGGCTGCTGCGCGACAACGCCCTGATCTACGGCGTGGGCGGGCTGATCGTGCCGTTCCTCGGGATCAAGGCGATCGACCTGATCCTGCGCGCGGCGGGCGTGGCGTGAGCCCGGTCCCCGAACCCGCCGGCGCTGGCCTCACATGACGGAGAAGAGCATGTTCGCCGAATTCAGACCCGCCCTGGTCCTGCTGGCAGTGTTGACGATATTGACCGGCGCCGTTTATCCGCTAGCCGTCACCGGCGTTGCGCAGATCGCGCTGCCATACCAGGCGAACGGCAGCCTGATCGAGCGCCACGGGAGGGCGGTCGGCTCCGAGCTGATCGGGCAGCCGTTCAGCGACCCGAAGTACTTCTGGCCGCGCCTGTCGGCGACTTCGCCTTACCCGTATAACGCCGCGTCTTCGTCGGGCTCGAACCTGGGCCCGCTCAACCCGGCGCTCCTCGATGAGGTGGCGGGGCGGATCAAGGCGCTGCGCGCTGCCGACCCGGGCAATGCCGCTCCCGTTCCGGTCGATCTCGTCACCTCCTCGGCCAGCGGCCTCGACCCGGACATTTCGCCCGCCGCGGCCGCGTACCAGGTCGAGCGCGTGGCGAAGGCGCGCGGCCTTTCCGCGGCGAAAGTGCGCGCGCTGGTCGCGCGGTACACGCAAGGCCGACAACTCGGCTTCCTCGGCGAGCCGCGCGTCAACGTGCTCGCATTCAACCTCGCCCTCGACGCCGCCGTGCGGTGAGTTAAAGTGCGCGCGTGACCGCCGGCCGCCCCGATCCCGACGCCCTGCTGGCGCGCGTCCAGCGCGAGGAGGCGCAGGCTCGGCGCGGCAAGCTGAAAATCTTCTTCGGCGCCTGCGCGGGCGTAGGCAAGACCTGCGCGATGCTCTCGGCCGCGCGGGAGGAGGGAGCGCGCGGCGCCGACGTGCTGCTCGGGCTGGTGGAGACGCACGGCCGCAGCGAGACGGCGGCGCTGGCCGAGGGCCTGGCGCGCCTCGCGCCGCGCGCGGTCGAGCACAAGGGCGCGACGCTGCGGGAGTTCGATCTAGACGCCGCCCTCGCGCGCCGGCCGCAGCTGCTGCTGGTGGACGAGCTGGCGCACACCAACGCGCCGGGCTCGCGCCATCCTAAGCGCTGGCAGGACGTCGAGGAGCTGCTCGTCGCCGGCATCAACGTCTACACCACGCTCAACGTCCAGCATCTGGAGAGCCTGAACGACGTGGTCGGCCAGATCACCGGCATCCGGGTCTGGGAGACGCTGCCGGACAAGGTCTTCGACCAGGCCGACGAGGTCGAGCTGGTGGACCTGCCGCCCGACGACCTGCTCGAGCGCCTGCACCGAGGCAAGGTGTACCTGCCCGAGCAGGTGCTGCGCGCCGCGGACAACTTCTTCCGCAAGGGCAACCTGATCGCCCTGCGCGAGATGGCGCTGCGCCGCACCGCCGACCGCGTGGACGCGCAGATGCGGGACTACCGCGACGAGAAGGGCATCCGCGCCGCCTGGCCGGTGGTCGAGCGGGTGCTGGTGGCGGTCGGGCCGGACGAGGAGGGCGAGCACCTGGTGCGCGCGGCACGCCGCATGGCGGCGAACCTCGGCGCGGAGTGGACCGCGCTCTACGTCGAGACGCCGCCGCAGCTGCGCCTGCCCGAGGGCGAGCGCGACCGCATTCTGCGCGCGCTGCGCCTCGCCGAGGCGCTCGGTGGCAGGAGCGTGGTGGTCGGCGGCGGCGACGTCGCGCAGGAGGTGCTCGGCTTCGCGCACGCGCAGAACTTCACCCGCGTGGTGATCGGCCGCCCGACGCGGCGCGGAATCCGGCGGCTGTACGGACTTTCCACCGCGGAGCGGATCGTCGCCGGCGCGCACGACCTGGACATCGAGCTGGTCGGCGCGGAGGCGAAGCCCGCCACCCTGGCTGCGGGCGTGCTGGCGCGCTCGCGCGAGGCGCTCGGCATCGAGCGTCCGCGCAAGCGCCGCTGGCCGCATTACCTCGGCGGCGTCGCGGTGCCGGCGCTCGCCACGCTGATCGGGGTGGCGATGTTCGGCCACTTCGAGCTCACCAACATCGTGATGGTCTACCTGCTCGGCGTGGCGGTGGCGGCGATCTACTTCGGGCGCGGCCCGTCGACGCTCGCCTCGGTGCTGTCGGTGGCGGCGTTCGACTTCTTCTTCGTCGAACCGTACTGGACGTTCGCGGTCTCCGACACGCAGTACCTGGTGACCTTCACGGTGATGCTGATCGTGAGTTTGATCATCAGCACTCTCGCGGCGCGCGTGCGCCTGCAGGCGCGCATCGCCGGATATCGCGAGCAGCGTACCTCGGCCCTCTACGACATGAGCCGCGAGCTGGCCGCGACCGAGAAGCTCGAGGACATCGTGCGCATCGCGGTGAGCCACGTCGCGGTGGTGTTCACAAGCCAGGCGGTGATCCTGCTGCCCGACGCAGGCGGCGGCATACGCCATCCGCGCGGCGCGAGCATGGCCGGCTCGCTGCACGGCGCCGACCTGGGCATCGCGCAGTGGGTGTTCGACCACCGCGAGCCGGCGGGGCTGGGCACCGACACGCTCGCCGGCTCGGACATGCACTTCGTGCCGCTCGCGGTAGGCGCGAGGGCGATCGGGGTGCTCGCGCTGCTGCCGGCCAATCCGCGGCGCGTGTTCGTTCCCGAGCAGCGCCGGCTGCTCGAGACCTTCGCCGGCCAGATCGCGGTGGCCATCGAGCGCGCGCTGCTCGCCGAGGAAGCGCGCACGGCGCAGCTTGCGGCCGAGACCGAGGCGACCCGCAACGCGCTGCTGGCCGCGATCTCGCACGAGCTGCGCACGCCGCTGGCCGCCATCGTCGGCGCCTCGTCCAGCCTCGCCGCCCCCCCCGCTGCGATGCCCGAGAGCGCGCGCCGCGAGCTCGCGCAGACGGTGGCCGAAGAGGGGCGGCGCATGAGCGAGGTGGTGGCCAAGGTGCTCGACCTGGCACGCCTGCAGGCCGGCGGCACGCGCATCCATCCGGACTGGCACGAGGTGGAGGAGGTCGTCGGCAGCGCACTCGCGCGCCTTGCCGGTCCGCTGGCGGGCCACCACGTGGCGACACGGCTGCCGCAGGGATCGACGCTCGCGCGCTTCGACGCGGTGCTGATCGAGCAGGTACTGGTCAACCTGCTCGAGAACGCGGCCAAGTACACGCCGCCGGGAAGCCACGTCACGGTCGCCGTCGAGCAGCGCCCAGACGAGCTCGCGATCAGCGTCGCCGACGACGGGCCCGGGCTGCCGCCGGGGCAGGAGCGCGCGATCTTTGACAAGTTCCACCGCGGCGCTCCGGAATCGACGCCCGGCGGCGCAGGCCTTGGCCTGGCCATCTGCAAGGCGGTCATGGAGGCGCACGGCGGGCGCATCTGGGCGGAAAACAGCCCGGGCGGCGGAGCCGTGTTCCGCTTCACACTTCCGCAGGCGGGGGAGCCGCCCGCGGTGGAGCTCGAGCAGTGAGCGGCGAGCGGCCGATGGTCCTCGTCATCGAGGACGAGCCGCAGATCCGGCGTTTCCTGCGCACCTCGCTCGACGCCGAGGGCTTCTCGGTCGAGGAAGCCGAGCGCGGCAAAGAGGGGCTCACCCTGGCCGCCAGCCGCCGGCCCGCGGCGGTCATTCTGGACCTCGGGCTGCCGGACTTGGACGGGGTAGAGGTCATTCGGCGGTTGCGCGAATGGAGCACCGTTCCGGTGATCGTCCTTTCGGCGAGAGCGCAGGAAAGCGACAAGGTCGCCGCGCTCGACGCCGGCGCGGACGATTACGTGGTGAAGCCCTTCGGCGTGGGCGAGCTCGTCGCACGGCTGCGCGTCGCGCTGCGCCACGCGGCGCGATCGGCCCAGCCCGAGGCCGGGGCGCTGTTCGAGGCGGGCGACATCAAGGTCGACTTCGCAGCGCGCTGCGTGACGCGCTCAGGGACCGAAGTCCATCTCACGCCGACCGAGTACCGGCTGCTCGCCGAGCTGGTGAAGCACGCCGGCAAGGTGCTCACGCAGCGGCACCTGCTCAAGGAGGTGTGGGGCGCGGCCTACCTCGAGCGCCCCCACTACCTGCGCGTGCACATGGCCAACCTGCGCCAGAAGCTGGAACATAACCCGGCGCAGCCCCGGCACCTGCGCACCGAGATCGGCGTCGGCTATCGGTTCGTCGTGCAATAGAGGATCGGGAACTGCACGCCCAGGCACGCGAACGATCGCGGCCGCAACCCGCCCTCCTTGCATCGGCCGCCTAGGGCGCAGCGCGCTGGCGCTCGGTTTCCTTGCGCTTCATGCTTAGATACTCGAGCTCGTCCATTTCGTGCAGCTGAAGCGGAAATCGCTCGGTGGAGGCGAACCAGTCGCGCAGCCGCTTCTCGAGCTGCTCGCGCGGCGGTGCCGAGAGCGCGTTCAAATAGGCGTCGACGGCGAGGTAATAGCGCATGGTGTTGCGCTCCACGGCGCCGCGAACACCGGCAACGTATTCAGGCTTGCCTTCCGAGTCAGTGCCGAGCACCGTGAAGCCCACCTTGTGAGCCCCCAGGGTGCCGAGATACGCCTGCATCGCGAGCCGCGCCACGAGGGCGTCGGAATAGGAATAGGTGAAGCGGAGGAAGGTCTGCGCACTCTCCAACGGAATCGCCTCCAGGGTGATCCGGTAGTCCTTTGTGCCGAACGGCCCCTGGTCAGCGGTCAGCACCGCCTGCAGGTAATCCGGTGTCGCCGCCGCGAGGCGATAGGCGAATTCCACGCGGTAAGCGCGCGCCAGCGGCTGGTCGTACTTTCTGCCGACATAGACCGTGAGGACGTTCTTCCCCGTGTCCGCAGAGGCGCGACAGTATTTGACGTTGAGGTGAAGAATCAGGATGTCGCACCAGGTGGCGGGCGTGCCAAGGGCGGCTGCGGACGCCTCGAATGGATACTCAACGACGGCGTAGATCTCGCCCGTGAGGCCGTCCGTGCCCTGCGCCGATTCCAGATGCAGTGGGCGCCGGAAGGGGCTGTGCGCGAGCTGTGCGTGCAATGCCTCGGACCTGGCGCGCAGAACCGCAGCTTGCGCCGTCGCGAGCGCCGCGTCACCATGCGCGGTTCGCACGCCCCCCGCTGCAAGAAGGAAGAAAGCCAGGCAGAGGAGCGGCCCTACTCGCGCGAAAATTGTCGCCAGCGACTCGTGTGCGAATGACGGTGTTCTTGCGAGAGCCGATCGTCGCGACGAGGGCGGCATGGTCACGGTTCGAATCACGGAGCTGAGGATCGCTAGGGGAGTATGGCCTTGTTGCGCGTTCGCGGGCAGGCGCGGGCCGCCGTCGTGAGATGCCGCTTCGCCATGCGGTTGGGAGCCTCACGGGGGGGGGTATTGACGCATCCGCCCATCCGGAGGAACCTCGTGACGGAACGACAATCGCTATTTATCGTTGCTTCCTGGAGCTACCATGGCAAACAGCATATTCGTGTGTTGTCATGCCGGCGCGATCAGCAAGGATTGCGCCAAGGCGGAAACTGAGCTGAGGGGGCTCGGCGAGGCCAGGAGGGTCTTCCCCTGCTGCTGGTACCTCCAGTCGACCCTGAGCCCATCGGAGATCTCGGCGCGGGTATCGCGTGCGCTGGATCCGGAGGCATCACTGTTCGTCATCGACGCGACGAACCACGAGGCTGCCTGGAAGAACATCGGCAGCGAGGCTGCGGAGTTCATCAAGACCAACTGGGGCCAGGACGGGGTGCCTTCCTTCAACGCGGGGATCAAGGGCTCGAAGTCCAGTAGCGGCAGGCCGCAGGCCTGAGGCCGGCCTGTCTTGCGGCGAAGCCGGTCGAGAAGCAGGCCGCGCTCCGCGAAGGAAAGCGCGTCGGTGCCTGCGGCGATGAAATGGTGGAGGCGGCGGGAATCGAACCCGCGTCCGTAAGTCCTCCGCAGACAGGCCTACATGCTTAGCCTGGCCATTTGGATCTCGCCTCGCGACCGCCGGCCGGCGGGCTGACGCTTGGCCAGCCGCTTCGACGGATCCGCGCGGCCAAGCGGCCAGACCACGCAGAGAGGCTGATGTGAATGACGCTGCACCCCTTTCGGGGCCTAGCCCATCAGCAGGCTAGTGCAGCGTCTCGCGGGTGTTAGGCCGCGAGAGCGAAACGCTCGTCGTTGGCGTTTGTGTGTTTCCAGACTGGATTTGCGAGGTGATCTGGTCCTCGGCATGCCCTGCGCTGCTTCGCGACCCACGTCGAAACCAAGTCGCCCCCGAATTCGGTACAGCGTTCCAATTATCGCATATGGGGGCGCGCGCTTCGCCTGCAAGGGCTAGAGCAGGGTAAGCAAATCGAGGGGCTGCGCGATCACCGCGTTCGCGCCCCATGAGCGCGGCCCGCCGTTGTCGATGCCGTGATAGCCGTATTCCACCGCCACGGCGCGCATGCCGGCGGCGTGCGCGGCCTGCACGTCGCGCAGATCGTCGCCGACGTAGCAGCAGCGCCCGGGCGCGAGGCTCAGGCAGGCGGCGGCATGCAGCAGCGGTTCCGGGTGTGGCTTGGAATGCGGCGTGGTGTCGCCGCTGACGACGCAGCTCACGCGCCCGGCGAGCCCCAGCGCCGCGACGATGAGCCCGGTGAACCGCGCCGCCTTGTTGGTGACGATTCCCCAGGCGAGCCCGCGCGCCTCGAGCGCCGCGAGCAGCTCGGCCATGCCCGGGAACAGCTGCGTGCGCTCGCAGACGCGCTCGGCGTAGTGCTCGAGGAAGGCGTCGCGCAGCTCGGCATAGCCGGGATTCTCAGGCACCAGGCCGAAGCCTGCACGCAGCAAGCCGCGTGCCCCCATCGATGCGTATGGGCGCACGGCGGAGACCGGAAGCTCGGGCAGGCCTCGCTCGGCGCGCAACCGGTTGAGGGCCCCGCCCAGGTCGGGCGCAGTGTCGGCCAGGGTTCCATCCAGATCGAACAGCACCGCGCACAGGCCGTCCGACGTCGGCCGTTCAGGCATCCTTCACGCAGCACAGGATGTAGTTGACGTCGCAGTCCGGGCCGAGACGATAGCGCTTCGCGAGCGGGTTGTAGCTCATGCCGATCAGCTCCGCCGGGCGCAGGCCGGCGTCCCGGCTCCAGCGCGCCAGCTCGGAAGGCTTGATGAAGCGCATGTAGTCGTGCGTGCCCTTGGGCAACAGCTTCAGCAGGTATTCCGCGCCGATGACCGCGAACAGATACGACTTCACGTTGCGGTTGATGGTGGAGAAAAACACGCGCCCGCCGGGCGCGGCGAGCCGCGCGCAGGCCTGCACGGTGCGCGCCGGTTCGGGCACGTGCTCGAGCAGTTCCATGCAGGTCACCACGTCGAACTCGCCGGCGTGCGCCGCGGCGTAGTCCTCGGCGGAAGCCATTTCGTAGCGCACCGGGAGCGTGCTCTCGAGCAGGTGCAGCTGCGCCACCTTGAGGCCCTTCTCCGACAGATCGATGCCGGTGACGCGCGCGCCGAGCCGCGCCATGGCTTCGGCGAGGATGCCGCCGCCGCAGCCGACGTCCAGGACGTTGCGCCGCGCAATGTCGGCGTGCTGGTCGATCCACGCCAGTCGCAGCGGGTTGATGTCGTGCAGCGGACGGAACTCGCTCTGCGGGTCCCACCAGCGGTGCGCAAGCTGGCTGAATTTCTCCAGCTCGGCGGGATCGACGTTGGGCGCGGCGCTCACGATCGGTTAGTGCCCCCGGCGTCCGGCGAGTTCAGTGCGCACTCGCGTGGCCGTGTCCGGCGCCAAAAAAAAGCCCTGCCGGGGCAGGGCTTTCTTTCCGGACGGCGCGCGTCAGTCTTTGCGTGTGCCGATGACTTCGATCTCGACACGGCGGTTCGGCGCCAGGCACTCGATCAGGGCCTTGCGGGTCTTCATGCGCGCCGGACAGGTCTTCACCGGCTGCGTCTTGCCTTTGCCTTCGGTGTAGATCCGGTTCGCCTCGATGCCCTTCGACACCAGGTAGTGCTTCACCGACTCGGCGCGGCGCACCGACAGCCTCTGGTTGTACGCCTTGCTGCCGATCCGGTCGGTATGACCGACCGCGATGACCACTTCGAGGTTGACGTCGCTGATCTTACCCACCAGCTCGTCGAGCTTTTCCTTGCCCGCGGGCTTGATCACCGACTTGTCGAAGTCGAACAGCACGTCCGCCGACAGTGTCACCTTCTGCGCGACGGGACGCGGCATCGGCGCCGGTGCCGGCTCGGCGGCGGGCGCGGCAGCCGGGGCCGCCGCCTTCTTCACGAGGTCGGGATCGCACTCTTCGGTCGCCATGGCAGGCGTCCAGTATCCGGCGCGCCAGCACAGCCCGGCCGAGCTCTTCCACACTTGCTGCTGATTGCTGCTGGTCCAGTAGCCCTCGTTCGGGTTTGCCTGGGCGGCTGCGT
The DNA here is from genome assembly GCA_963817785.1 of uncultured Pseudomonadota bacterium. Classification (GTDB taxonomy): domain Bacteria; phylum Pseudomonadota; class Gammaproteobacteria; order Burkholderiales; family SG8-39; genus JAKALD01. Next base: position 1,429,870 of record CAWFPL010000002.1, read on the forward strand.
TGAACGCTACAGCGGACAGAGCCACGCCCGCACCAACCAGCAATGGCGCCCACAGTTTCTTGATCATGTTATCCCCTTGTTACTTGTCCGAAGCGCTTCGTACGGCAAAACCACTCGCTAACGTATTCTGCCACAATTTGCAACGGCTGTCCAAGCCCATTAAATCAATACCTTGCAGCACGCCGTCAAGGACGCGCAACTGGCCGCCGACCCAGACGTGGGTCACGTGCTCGCGGCCTGCCGCGTAAACCAGATGCGATACCGGATCGTAGCAGGGCGAAAGCTCCACGCCGGCCAAGCGCACCGCGGTCAGATCGGCGGCCTTGCCGGGGACAATCGAGCCGGTCCGGGTGCCGATGCCAAGCGCTTCGGCGCCCGCGAGCGTCGCGGCGCGCAGCGCGGCCAGTGCGGGCATCGCCTGCGCATCGCGCGCGACGGCTTTGGCCAGCATGGCGGCGGTGCGCATTTCCTGGAACATGTCGAGCCGGTTGTTGCTCGCCGCGCCGTCGGTGCCGAGCGCCACGTTCACCCCCGCGCGCGCCAGTTGCGCCACCGGCGCGAGGCCGCTCGCGAGCTTCAGGTTGGACGATGGACAGTGCGCCACCGATGCGCCGTGCGTGGCCAAGAGCCCGATCTCGTCGGGCGAGAGGTGCACCGCGTGCACTGCGATCAGTTCGGGCCCGAGCAGCCCCAGGCGGCGCAGCCGCTCAAGCGGCCGCGCGCCGTGCTCCGCGACTGAGCGCTCGACTTCCTCGATGGTCTCGTGCACGTGCACGTGCACCGGCAGCTCAAGCTCCGCGGCAAGCTTTGCCACCTTGCGAAAGGTGGCGTCCGAGACCGTGTACGGAGCGTGCGGCGCCAGGGAGAACGACACGAGCGGGCTGCCTGCGTACCGATCGCGCAACGCGAGGCCCTTTTGGAGGTAGTCGTCGGGGTCGCTCGCGTAGGCCGTGGGGAACTCGATCACGATCATGCCGAGCACCGCCCGCATCCCCGCGGCGTGCGCGGCTTCGAGCGCCGCTTCGGGGAAGTAGTACATGTCGTTGAAGCAGGTCACGCCGCCGCGCAGCATTTCCGCGCAGGCAAGCAGGGTGCCGTCGTGCACGAACTGCGGCGAGGCGTGGCGCATTTCCGCCGGCCAGATGTGCTCCTGCAGCCAGCGCATCAGCGGCAGATCGTCTGCCAGCCCGCGCAGCAGGGACATGGCCGCGTGGGTATGCGCGTTCACCAGCCCGGGAATCAAGGCATGTTCGGCAAGCTCGATGGTCCGGCACCCGGGGAAGCGAAGCGCCGCCTCGGCGGCCGGCAGCAGCGCCTCGATGCGACCGTCGCTCACGGCGACGACGTGATCCTCGAGCACCGCCGCGGCGGGCTCGACCGGGACGATCCAGCGTGCCCGGATGAGAAAGACTTCGGTCATGAAAGAAAAGCCCCGCCGTGACGGGGCCCTCGTGCAGGTTCGCGGCCCCCATGATGACCCGGACGTTGCATTGGGTCGGCCGCGCCGAATGGGTCACTGCGGATTTTATGCGTGCAAGTGCAGCGGGACAAGCGGCGCGCTGGATGAATTGCTTGCCTGCAGCGCGCTTCGCGCAGGCTGCGAGGCAGCGCGCCCGAAGTGCGCGGCAACTGTCGTGGCACGCGGTGCACATGCTAAAATTTCACGTTTCCTCACCACTGCCGATTTCCCTCCGCACGCGGGCCCTGCAGGCGCTCTGCCGAGGCCCCGGCGAGCCAGTAGCCGAGCATGGAACAATTCGCCAAGGAAACGCTTCCGGTCAGCCTCGAAGAGGAGATGCGGCGCTCGTACCTCGATTACGCGATGAGCGTGATCGTGGGCCGCGCGCTGCCGGACGTGCGCGACGGCCTGAAGCCGGTGCACCGGCGCGTGCTGTTCGCGATGCACGAGTCGAACAACGTCTGGAACCGCCCATACGTGAAGTGCGCGCGCATCGTGGGCGAGGTGCTGGGTAAGTACCACCCGCACGGTGACGCCGCGACCTACGAGGCGCTGGTGCGCATGGCGCAGGACTTCTCCATGCGCTACACGCTGGTCGACGGGCAGGGCAACTTCGGCTCGGTGGACGGCGATTCGGCCGCGGCCTACCGCTATACCGAGTGCCGCCTGGAGAAGATCGCCTCGGAGCTGCTCGCCGACATCGACAAGGAAACGGTCGATTTCGTCGACAACTATGACGGCAAGGAGCAGGAGCCGGTCGTCCTGCCCACCAGGATCCCCAGCCTGCTGATCAACGGCTCCTCGGGGATCGCCGTGGGGATGGCCACCAACATCCCGCCGCACAACCTGTCCGAGGTGATCGATGCGTGCCTGCACGTGCTGCGCAATCCGGACTGCTCCATCGAGGAGCTGATCAAGCTGGTGCCGGCGCCGGATTTCCCGACCGCGGGGCTGATCTACGGCCTGAGCGGGGTGCACGAGGGCTACCGCACCGGCCGCGGACGGGTGGTGATGCGCGCGCGCACCCATTTCGAGGACCTGGAGAAGGGCCATCGCGAGGCGATCATCGTCGACGAGTTGCCCTACCAGATGAACAAGAAGTCGCTGCTCGAGCGCATCGCCGAGCTGGTGACCGAAAAAAGGCTCGAGGGCATCTCCGACATCCGCGACGAGTCGGACAAGCAGGGCATCCGCGTGGTGATCGAGCTCAAGCGCAACGAGATTCCGGAGGTGGTGCTCAACAACCTGTTCAAGCAGACCCAGCTGCAGGACAGCTTCGGCATGAACATGGTCGCGCTGGTCGACGGCCAGCCCAGGGTGCTCAACCTCAAGGAGCTGCTGGAGGCGTTCATCTCGCACCGGCGCGAGGTCGTCACGCGCCGCACCGTATTCGAGCTGCGCAAGGCGCGCGAGCGCGGCCACGTCCTGGAGGGCCTCGCCGTGGCGTTGTCGAACGTGGACGAGGTGATCGAGCTGATCAAGCGCGCGCCCGCGCCCGCCGAAGCCAAGCGCGCGCTGATGGCCAAGGCGTGGCAGTCGGGGCTCGTGACGGAGATGCTCGGGCGCGCCGCGGCCGAGCAGTTCCGGCCCGAGGGACTGGCCGCCGAGTTCGGTCTCAAGGACGACGGCTACCGGCTCTCAGACGAGCAGGCACAGGCGATCCTCGAGCTGCGCCTGCAGCGCCTCACCGGGCTCGAGCAGGACAAGATCCGCGACGAGTACCGCGAGGTGATGGAGGCGATCGCCGACCTGATCGACATCCTCGACAAGCCCGCGCGCATCGTGGCGATCATCGGCGACGAGCTGGCCAAGATCCGCGAGGAGTACGGCGACCCGCGCAGGACCGAGCTGGTGAGTGTCGCGGAGGACATCTCCCTGGAGGACCTGATTGCGCCGCAGGACATGGTGGTGACGTTCTCGCACGGCGGCTACGTGAAGTCGCAGCCGCTCGCCGATTACCGCGCGCAGCGCCGCGGCGGCCGCGGCAGGATGGCCGCGGCGACCAAGGAGGACGACTTCATCGAGCGGCTGTTCGTCGCTCACTCGCACGACTACCTGCTGTGCTTCTCAAATCGCGGCCGGCTGTACTGGCTCAAAGTCTACGAGGTGCCGCAGGGCAGCGGCACCAGCCGCGGCAAGCCGGTGGTCAACATGTTCCCGCTCGAGGAGGGCGAGAAGATCACCGCGGTCGTGCCGGTCCGCGAGTTCGACGAGAACCACTACGTGTTCATGGCGACGGCGCAGGGCACGGTGAAGAAGACGCCGCTGGCCGATTTCTCCCGGCCACGCCCCTCGGGGATCATCGCGGTGGGCCTGGAGGAGGGCGACTACCTGGTCGGCGCGGCGCTCACCGACGGTGGCTACGACGTGATGCTCTTTTCCTCCGAGGGCAAGGCGGTGCGCTTCGTCGAGGACGAGGTGCGTCCGATGGGCCGCCAGGCGACCGGCGTGCGCGGCATGAGGCTGGGCAGCGGCTGCCGCGTCGTGTGCATGCTGGTGGCGAAGGACGAGCGGCAGGCCGTGCTGACGGCGACCGAGAACGGCTTCGGCAAGAGAACGCCGATCACCGAGTACACGCGTCACGGCCGCGGCACCCAGGGCATGATCGCGATCCAGACCAGCGACCGCAACGGCAGCCTGGTCGGCGCGGTGCTGGTCGACGAGAATGACGAGGTGATGCTGATCTCGACTGGCGGGGTGCTGATCCGCACCGCGGTGGCGCAGATCCGCGAGCAGGGCCGCACCACGCAGGGCGTGACCTTGATCGCGCTCGCCCTCGGCGAGCGCCTGGCCGGGGTCGAGCGCATCGTCGAGCGTGACGAGGACGACAACGGCAAGGGTGCGAACGGCGACGGGGGCGGAGCGCCCGACGAGGACGCCGCCGTCGCGATCGAGGGCGAGCCGCCTCGGGTGCATTGAGAACAGGCGCGCGCCGCGCGAGCCTTACCGGAAAGGTCCCATGAGTCGAATCTACAACTTCAGCGCCGGTCCGGCCGTCCTGCCCGAAGAGGTGCTGGCGCGCGCGGGCGACGAGATGCTCGACTGGCACGGCTCGGGCATGTCGGTCATGGAGATGAGCCACCGCGGCAAGGAATTCGTCTCGATCGCCGAGGAGGCCGAGCGCGATCTGCGCGACCTGCTCGCGGTGCCGGCGCACTACAAGGTGCTGTTCCTGCAGGGCGGCGCGCGGCTGCAATTCGCCCAGGTGCCGATGAACCTGCTGCGCGGCAAGGGCAAGGCCGACTACTTGCTCACTGGCGAGTGGTCGAAGCTGGCGATCAAGGAGGCGAAGGCATACTGCGACGTCCATGTGGCCGCGAGCTCGGAGGACCGCAACTTCACGTATGCGCCCGCGCAGGAAGCGTGGAAGCTGCAGCCCGACGCGGCGTACGTGCACTACTGTTCGAACGAGACCATCGGCGGCGTCGAGTTCCACTGGATCCCCGACGCCGGTTCGGTGCCGCTGGTCGCGGACGCGTCGTCGCATCTCCTGTCGCGCCCGCTCGACGTGTCGAGGTTCGGCCTGATCTACGCCGGCGCGCAGAAGAACATCGGTCCGGCCGGGCTCACCATCGTAATCGTGCGCGAGGACCTAATCGGGCACGCCCAGAAGGGCACGCCCTCGGTGATGGACTACAAGCTGCAGGCCGATGCCGGCTCGATGCTCAACACGCCGGCGACCTACTCGATCTACGTCGCCGGGCTGGTGTTCAAGTGGCTCAAGCGCCTCGGCGGCCTTGCCGAGGTCGAGCGGCAAAACGTGGCCAAGGCGAAGCTGCTCTACGACGCTCTGGACGCGAGCCGCTTTTTTCGCAGCCCGGTCGAGCCGCGCGACCGCTCGCGCATGAACGTCCCGTTCACGCTCGCCGACGCCAAGCTCGACGAGGCGTTTCTGAAGGGCGCCAAGGAGCGCAGCATGGTACAGCTCAAGGGCCACCGCTCGGTGGGCGGCATGCGCGCCTCGATCTACAACGCCATGCCGGTCGAGGGCGTGCAGCGCCTGGTCGAATACATGCGGGAGTTCGAGGCGCGGCATGCCTGAGGCGGCCGCCAACCGGACCGAGATCCTGGTCCTCAACCAGATCGCGCCGGCGGGCCTGAAGCGCTTTCCGGCCGAGCGCTACGTCGTGGTGAAGGAGGCGCAGGCGCCCGAGGTGATCCTGGTGCGCTCGCAGGACCTGCACGGCATGAGCTTCGGGCCGAACCTGATGGTGGTCGGGCGCGCGGGCGCGGGTGTGAACAACATTCCGGTGGCGGAGCTTTCGAGGCGCGGGGTCCCGGTGTTCAATGCCCCGGGCGCCAACGCCAACGCGGTGAAGGAGCTGGTGCTGGCGGGCATGCTGATCGCGGCGCGCAACCTCGCTCCCGCGCTCGAGTACGTGCAGGCGCTCGAGCCCGGCGCCGACTTCGAGGCGCGGGTCGAGGGCGGCAAGAAGGCCTTCGCCGGCTTCGAGCTGCCCGGCCACACGCTCGGCGTGATCGGCCTGGGCCGAGTCGGCAGCCTGGTGGCCGGGGCCGCGATCCGGCTCGGCATGCACGTGCTCGGCTACGACCCGGAGATCACGGTCGACGCGGCCTGGAGTCTGCCCTCGCAGGTGCGGCGCGCCGCCTCCATCGAGGAGGCGCTCAAGCACAGCCACTTCGTGACGCTGCACGTGCCGCTGCTCGATGCCACGCGCCACCTGATCGACGCGCGCAAGGTCGAGCTGCTGCGCAGCGGCGCGATCCTGCTCAACTTCTCGCGGGACGGCGTGGTCGACGACGAGGCGGTACTGGAAGCGTTGCGCGAGCGCCGCCTGCGCTGCTACGTCACCGATTTTCCCGCGCCGCGCCTGCGGCGCCAGCCGGGCGTGGTGGCGCTGCCGCATCTTGGGGCCTCGACCCGCGAGGCCGAGGAGAATTGCGCGATGATGGTGGCGGACCAGGTGCGCGACTATCTCGAGCACGGCAACATGCGCAACGCGGTGAACTTCCCCGACGCGAGCATGGCGCGCGAGTCGCCCTACCGTCTGGCGATCACCAACGCCAACGTCCCCGACATGCTCGCCCGCATCTCCCACGCAATGGGCGGGCGCGGCATCAACATCCACAACATGCTCAACAAGTCGAAGGGCGAGATGGCCTATACCCTGGTCGACGTCGACAGCCCGGTTCCGGGCGCGGCGCTCGGCGAGCTGCGCGCGATCGACGGCGTGCTCGCGGTGCGCTACCTTCCTGCCTGAGCCACCGACAAGCAGGACCCGCCGTGGAAGACATCGACAAGCTGCGTGGCCAGATCGACGCGCTCGACGACGAGCTGCTCGCGCTGGTCAACCGGCGCGCCGGGCTGGCGCGGCGCATCGGCGAGCTGAAGCAGGGCACCGCGGCGTATCGCCCGGAGCGCGAGGCCGAGATCCTGCGCCGTGCGGCGCAACGCAATCCCGGTCCGCTGCCCGCCGACCGCGCAGTCGCGGTGCTGCGCGAGGTGATCTCCGCATGCCGCGGCATGGAGCAGGCGATCCGCGTCGCCTACCTGGGGCCTGAGGGCACCTTCAGCGAGCAGGCGGTGCGCAAGCATTTCGGCAGCGCCGTCGAGGCGCAGCCCGCGCTCTCGATCGACGAGGTGTTCCGGCGCTGCGAGTCCGGGACGGTCGAATTCGCGGTGGTGCCGGTGGAGAACTCCACCGAGGGCGCGGTGGGACGCACGCATGACCTGCTGCTGGTCACGCCGTTGCGCATCTGCGGCGAGGCCGAGGTGCGGGTGCAGCAGAACCTGCTGTCGCGCGCCTCCGACAGCGGCGCGGTGCGGCGCGTGTACTCGCATGCGCAGTCGCTCGCGCAATGCAACGGCTGGCTGGGCCAGAACCTGCCCTCGGCCGAGCGCGTGCAGGTGGCCTCCAACGCCGAGGCCGCCAGGCTCGCGAGCCTGGAGCCCGAGGCGGCCGCGATCGCCGGCGAGGCCGCCGCGCAGCGCTACGCCCTGAACGTGCTCGCGCGCTCCATCGAGGACGACCCGAACAACACCACCCGCTTCCTGGTGCTCGGCAACATCGACCCCAAGCCCACCGGCCATGACCGCACCTCGCTCGTCATGTCGGCCGAGAACAAGCCGGGGGCGGTGCACGCGCTGCTCACGCCGCTGGCCGCCAACCAGGTCAGCATGACTCGCATCGAGTCGCGTCCGGCGCGCTCGATGCGCAGCCTGATCTGGGAATACGTGTTTTTCATCGACGTCGAGGGACATCGGCAGGACGCGCGCGTCGCGGCCGCGCTCGATGCGCTGCGCCAGAAGGCGCCGTTCCTGAAGGTCCTCGGCTCCTATCCGGTGGCCGTCGCCTGACGGCCCGCTGCCAGCAGGGAACCGCGCAATGAACATGGACCTGTGCGAACTTTCGCCCGCTTACGTGCGCTCGATCGCGCCATACCAGCCCGGCAAGCCGATCGCCGAACTCGCGCGCGAGATGGGGCTCGACGAAAAGAACATCGTCAAGCTGGCCTCGAACGAGAACCCCCTCGGCATCGGGCCGCGCACGCGCGCGGCGATCGATGCCGCTCTGGGCGAGGTCGCGCGCTATCCGGACGGCAACGGCTACGAGCTCAAGCTCGCGCTCGCCAGGCGCTATGGCGTCGACATGGCCTCGATCGTGCTCGGCAACGGCTCGAACGACGTGCTCGAGCTGGTGTCGCTCGCGTTCCTCGGCCCGCAGCGCGCGGCGGTGTTCTCGGAGCACGCTTTCGCGGTGTATCCGCTGGCGACGCAGGCGCGCGGCGCGCGCAGCATCGCGGTGCCCGCGCGCGAGTACGGCCACGACCTGGAGGCGATGGCCAAGGCGGTGGACGACGCCACCTACGTGCTGTGGATCGCCAATCCGAACAACCCGACCGGCACGCTGGCGTCGCCGGAGGATCTCGAGGCCCTGCTCAAGCGCGTTCCCGAGCGCGTCATCGTGGTGATCGACGAGGCCTACAACGAGTACCTGCGCCCCGACCTGAAGTCGGACTCGGTGAAATGGCTCAAGCGCCACCCGAACCTGGTGATCACGCGCACCTTCTCGAAGGCCTACGGCCTGGCGGGCCTGCGGGTGGGCTACGCGCTCGCGCATCCCTCGGTGGCCGACATGCTCAATCGGGTGCGCCAGCCGTTCAACGTGAATTCGATCGGGCTCGCCGCCGCGGCCGCGGCGCTCGACGACATGGAGTTCGTCGCGCGCAGCTATGCCGAGAACCTGCAGGGGCTGAAGCAGCTCGAGGAGGGCGCCCGAAGTCTCGGGCTGGAGTACATCCCCTCGTACGGCAACTTCATCACCGTCAGGGTGGGCAAGGCGGCCGAGGTCTACAAGCGCCTCCTGCGCCGCGGAGTGATCGTGCGCCCGGTGACCGGCTACGGGCTGCCTGAGCATCTGCGCGTCACCGTCGGCACCGTGGCGGAGAACGACAAGTTCCTCGCGGCGCTCGCCGCGAGCCTGCGCGAATAGCCCGGCGCATGGCCGCGCCAGCGAGCGAGCCCGCCGGGGCGACGCGCTTTGGGCGCGTCGCCGTGATCGGCGTCGGCCTGATCGGGGGCTCGTTCGCGCTGGCGCTCAAGGGCGCGCGCGCCTGCGCCGAAGTGGTCGGCGTCGGCCGCAACCCGGAGAACCTGCGCCTGGCGCACGAACTCGGCGTGCTGGATGCCACGGCCCCGGACCCCGCCGCGGCCGCGCGCGGCGCCGACCTCGTCCTCGTGGCCACGCCGGTGGCGCAGATCGACGCGGTGTTCGCCGCGCTCGCGCCCGTGCTCGCCCCGAACACCCTGGTGACCGACGCCGGCAGCACGAAGCGCGACGTCGTCGCGGCCGCGCGTGCGCGGCTCGGAGCGAAACTCGCGCAGTTCGTGCCCGCGCACCCGATCGCGGGCGCCGAGCAAAGCGGGGTGCGCGCGTCGCGCGCCGACCTGTTCCAGGGCAGGCGAGTGGTGCTCACGCCGCTCGCCGAAAACCCGGCCGAGGCGCTGGCGCGCGTCGGCGCGGCGTGGCAGGCGTGCGGCGCGCGCCTGTCGCGCATGACGCCCGAGGAACACGACGCGACCTTCGCCGCGGTCAGCCACCTGCCGCACGTGCTGGCGTACGCCTTGGTGCACGAGATCGCCTCGCGTGCCAACTCGGCGCAGCTGTTCGGCTACGCGGCGGGCGGCTTCCGCGATTTCACGCGCATCGCCTCGAGCCATCCCGAGATGTGGCGCGACATCTGCGCCGCCAACGGCGATGCGCTGCTTGCCGAGCTCGATCGCTACCTCGCCAAGCTGGGCGAGGTACGTGCGCGCCTCGCCGCGGGGGACGCTCCGGCGCTCGAGCGGCTGTTCGCCGAGGCGCGCGCGGCGCGCAATCGCTGGGTGAACGGCGACTTCGAGGCCTAGCGCCCATGCGCTCGCTCGAGCTGGGGCCGATCCGGCGCATCGCCGGGACGGTGCGGCTGCCGGGATCCAAGAGCATCTCGAACCGCGTCCTGCTGCTGGCCGCGCTCGCGCACGGCGACACGCGGGTACGCGAGCTGCTCGAGGCCGACGACACCAACGTGATGCTCGAGGCGCTCGCGCGCCTGGGCATCCGCTGGGAGCGGGAGGCCGAACGCGCGCTGCGTGTCGCGGGCGGCGGCGGAGCGTTTCCGGTGCGCAGCGCGGAGCTGTTTCTGGGCAATGCCGGCACCGCATTGCGGCCGCTCACCGCGGCACTGGCGCTGGCCGGCGGCGAGTACCGGCTCTCGGGCGTGCCGCGCATGCACGAGCGCCCGATCGCGGACCTGGTCGATGCGTTGCGCGCGGCCGGGGCGCGCATCGATTACCTCGGCACCGAGGGCTACCCGCCGCTCGCCATCCATCCCGGGGTCATCCGGCTCGAAGGCCCGGTGCGCGTGCGCGGCGACGTCTCCTCCCAGTTCCTGAGCGCGCTGCTGATGGTCGTGTCGCTCGCGGGCGGGGCGACGATCGAAGTGCAGGGCGAGCTCATCTCCAAGCCGTATGTCGAGATCACGCTCAACCTGATGCGCCGCTTCGGAGTGGCCGTGGCGCGCGAGGACTGGCGAGTGTTCCGCGTTCCGGCGGCGCAGTACGCCAGCCCCGGCGAGATTGCCGTCGAGGGAGATGCCTCTTCGGCGTCGTACTTTCTGGCGGCCGGCGCGATCGCTGGCGGGCCGGTGCGGGTCGAGGGCGTCGGCCGCGACAGCATCCAGGGCGACGTGCGCTTCGTGGAGGTGCTCGAGAGCATGGGGGCCGAGGTCGCTCTGCACGACGCCGCGATCGAGGTGCGCGGGCGCGGAAGGCTGCGCCCGATCGACATGGATCTCAACCACATCCCGGACGCGGCGATGACCGCCGCCGTGATGGCGCTGTTCGCCGACGGCCCGAGCGCGATCCGCAACATCGCCAGCTGGCGCGTCAAGGAGACCGACCGCATCGCCGCGATGGCCACCGAGCTGCGCAAACTCGGCGCAAGCGTGGAGGAGGGTGCGGATTTTCTGCGCATCGTGCCGCCGGAGAAGCTGCGTGCGGCCAGCATCGACACCTACGACGACCACCGCATGGCGATGTGCTTCTCGCTCGCCGCGCTCGGCGGCGTGACGGTGCGCATCAACGATCCGGACTGCGTGGCCAAGACCTTCCCGGACTACTTCCGGGTCTTCGCGGGGCTCGCCGCGCCGTGAGCGCTCCGGTCATCGCCATAGACGGCCCGTCGGCCTCGGGCAAGGGCACCATCGCGCAGCGCATCGCCGCGCGCCTCGGGTTCCGCTACCTGGAAAGCGGCGCGCTGTACCGGCTGGTGGCGCTGGCTTCACTGCGCCAGGGGGTCCCACCTGCGGATGAGGCGCGCCTGGCGGGGCTTGCGGCCCAGCTCGACGCGACTTTCGCGGATGGAAAAATAATGCTTTCAGGACAGTATGTTACGGACGCACTGCACGCAGAGGACTGCGCGAACCGCGCCTCCCTGGTCGCGCAGTTGCCGGCGGTGCGCGCGGCGCTTCTCGCGCGCCAACGCGCCTTTCGCCAGCCGCCCGGCCTGGTGGCGGATGGCCGCGACATGGGCACGATCGTGTTTCCGGACGCGGCCCTGAAGGTGTTCCTGACGGCACGCGTTGCCGTGCGCGCGCAGCGCAGGTATAAGCAGTTGAAACAAAAAGGATTAGATGCTAGCATTACAACCCTTTCCCGGGACCTCGAGGAACGCGACAGGCGCGACGCGGCGCGGACAGTGGCACCGCTCGTACCCGCGCCCGACGCATTGCAGCTTGATTCGTCCGATCTTTCGGTCGATGAAGTGGTCGCCTTGATTCTGGCGTGGTACCGGGACCGGGCGCAGGGCGTGAGCGTTTGATTCGGAAAGGAATTTGTTCTCCCCGCGCATGGGTGAGAGGCGCGAGAGCGCCTCGACCCGACAAGGTGGGCGCGGCCGGCAGCGGCCGCACCCGTGTGTGCAACCTGACCCGTCGCCTCCCCCGCGGAGCGGCGGCTGACATAGGTCATTTCTCTTACATGTCCAGCATTTCCCCCGCAGTGTCCAGCCCTTCCGCCAACGAGTCGTTCGCCGCGCTGTTCGAGGAAAGCCTCACGCGCAAGGAGATGCGCGTCGGCGAAGTCATCACCGCCGAAGTGGTGCGCGTCGACCCGAACTACATCGTGGTCAACGCGGGGCTGAAGTCGGAAAGCCTGATCGCTACCGAAGAATTCAAGAACGACGCCGGCGAAGTCGAGGTCAAGCCCGGCGACTTCGTGTCCGTATCGATCGAGGCCCTGGAGGACGGCTATGGCGAGACGCGCCTGTCGCGCGAGAAAGCCAAGCGCCTGGCGGCTTGGCTCGAGCTGGAGAAGGCGCTCGAGACCGGCGAGAAGATCGCCGGCGTCATCACCGGCAAGGTGAAAGGCGGCCTCACCGTGATGGCCAAGGGCATCCGCGCCTTCCTGCCGGGCTCGCTGGTGGACATGCGCCCGGTCAAGGACACCACGCCCTACGAGGGCAAGCAGATGGAGTTCAAGGTCATCAAGCTCGACCGCAAGCGCAACAACGTGGTCGTGTCGCGCCGCGCGGTGCTCGAGGAGACCGTGGGCGCGGAGCGCGAGGCGCTGCTCTCCACGCTGCAGGAGGGGGCGGTGGTCAAGGGCATCGTCAAGAACATCACCGACTACGGCGCGTTCGTCGATCTGGGCGGCATCGACGGCCTGCTGCACATCACCGACCTCGCCTGGCGGCGCGTCAAGCACCCCTCCGAGGTGCTCAGCGTCGGCGACGAGGTGACCGCCAAGGTGCTCAAGTTCGACGCCGAGAAAAACCGCGTCTCGCTCGGTCTGAAGCAGCTGGGCGAGGACCCTTGGGTCGGCATCTCGCGCCGCTACCCGCAGGGTACGCGCCTGTTCGGCAAGGTCACCAATCTCACCGATTACGGCGCGTTCGTCGAGGTCGAGTCGGGCATCGAGGGCCTGGTGCACGTGTCCGAGATGGATTGGACCAACAAGAACGTGCACCCCTCGAAGGTGGTGCAGGTGGGCGACGAGGTCGAGGTGATGATTCTCGAGATCGACGAGGACCGCCGCCGCATCTCCCTCGGCATGAAGCAGTGCATGCCGAACCCGTGGGAGGACTTCGCGCGCGAGTACAAGAAGGGCGACCGCGTCAAGGGCCAGATCAAGTCGATCACCGACTTCGGCGTGTTCGTCGGGCTGCCGGGCGGCATCGACGGCCTGGTGCATCTGTCCGACCTGTCGTGGAGCGACGCGGGCGAGGAAGCCGTCAAGCGCTTCAAGAAGGGCGACGAGGTCGAGGCGCTGGTGCTGTCGATCGACGTCGAGCGCGAGCGCATCTCGCTCGGCGTCAAGCAGCTCGAAGGCGACCCGTTCACCAACTTCGTCGCCAGCTACGACAAGAACAGCGTGGTGACCGGTAGCGTGAAATCGGTGGACGCGAAGGGCGCCGTGGTGACGCTGACGCACGACGTGGAAGGCTATCTGCGCGCCTCCGAGTACTCGCGCGACCGCGTCGACGACCTGCGCGTGCACCTCAAGGAAGGCGACACGGTGAGCGCGATGGTGATCAACATCGACCGCAAGAACCGCTCGATCAACCTTTCGGTGAAGGCGAAGGACATGGCCGAGGAGACCGAGGCCATGAAGCAGCTGCGCACGGAAAACGCGGCGAGCGCCGCAGGCAGCACCAACCTCGGTGCGCTGCTAAGGGCGAAACTGGACAACCGCAACCAGCAGCAATAAGCGGGTCGCACCCGTGCACAGGGGGGAGGGGTTGCCATGACGAAGTCCGAACTGATCGCGCGCCTCGCCCAGCGCTATCCGCAGCTGGTGGCGAAGGACGCCGAATACGCGGTGAAGATGATTCTCGATGCGATGACGAACGCGCTGCTCAGCGGCAATCGCATCGAGATTCGCGGCTTCGGCAGCTTCGGCTTGAACTACCGTCCGCCGCGCGTGGGGCGCAATCCGAAGTCCGGCGAGAAGGTGCACGTTCCCGAGAAGTACGTGCCGCACTTCAAGGCCGGCAAGGAGCTGCGTGAGCGCGTCGATGCGGAGGAGGAGCAGTCCGCGCCGCAGCCGGAACGCGTGCCGGCCGCGACGCGGGCGTCTCGATAGGGCCTTCGGCAGTGCTGCGGGCGCCGTAATCCCCGCCCAACCCGAGCATGCGCTTCCTCAACTGGACGCTCCGGCTGGTCGTTTTCCTGGTCCTCGTCGCGTTCGCGGCGAAGAACACGGAGCCGGTCACGCTGCATTTCTACTTCGACTTGGCCTGGCAGGCGCCGCTGGTGGTGCTGCTGCTCGCGTTCTTCACCGCAGGGGCCGTGCTCGGGCTGCTGGCCATGCTCGCGACCATGCTGCGGCAGCGGCGCGAGATCCTGCAGCTCAGGCGCGACGCCCGCAAGAGGGGCGCGGCCGAGCGCGGCGAAGGGCGCCCGGGTCCCGAGCTGCCGCCGGCGGTCGACGGCTAGGGCGGCCCGGGCATGGAATTCGAGTACTGGTGGCTGCTCGGCTTTCCGCTTTTCTTCGGCCTGGGCTGGATGGCGGCGCGCATCGACATCAAGCAATTGGTCTCCGAGTCGCGCGCCTTGCCGCGCTCGTACTTCAAGGGGCTGAACTTCCTGCTCAACGAGCAGCCGGACAAGGCGATCGAAGCCTTTATCGAGGTCGTCAAGGTCGACCGGGAGACGGTCGAGCTGCATTTCGCCCTGGGCAGCCTGTTTCGGCGCCGCGGCGAGTATGACCGCGCCATACGCATGCACCAGCATCTGCTCGAGCGCGCCGACCTCGGCCAGGAGCAGCGCGTCAGCGCGCAGTTCGAGCTCGGCCAGGACTATCTGAAGGCCGGAATCCTGGACCGGGCCGAGGAGGCGTTCCGGCGCCTGTCCGACGGGCCGCACGCCGCCGCGGCGCGGCGCCATCTGCTCGAGATCTACCAGCAGGAGAAGGACTGGCAGAAGGCGATCGACATGGCGCGCCGCATCGAAGCCGAAAGCGGCGAGTCCCGCGGCAAGGAGATCTCGCAATACCTTTGCGAGCTCGCCGCAATCGAGGTCACGCACTCGCGTCCGGAAGCCGCACGCCAGCACCTGGAGGCGGCGCTGGAGGCGAACCGCAAAGCGGTGCGCGCGAGCCTGCAGCTCGGCGACCTGGAGCGTGTGGCCGGAAACCTGGAGCGCGCCATCGAGCACTGGAAGCGAATCGAGTCGCAGGATCCGGCCTTCCTTGCGCTGGTGGCCCAGCGTCTGCTCGACGCGCATCGCGACGCGGGACGGCTGGACGACGGCCTGCGGCTGCTGGCGGGCTATCTCGAGCACTATCCGTCGCTCGATCTGCTCGACACCGTGTTCCAGTACACCCTGGAGGCGCAGGGAGCCGAGGCGGCGTACAAGCTGGTGCGCGACGAGCTGCGCCGCAACCCGACGCTGCTCGGCCTGGACCGGCTGCTGGAAGCGCAGATCGTCGGCGCGGCGAACCCGGATCGGCGGCGCGACCTCGAGCTGGTGCGCAACCTGGTGCATAGCCACACGCGCCGGCTGGCGCGCTACCGCTGCGAGAACTGCGGCTTCAAGGCGCGGCAGTTCCACTGGCAATGCCCGGCCTGCGGCGGCTGGGGCACCTACCCGCCGCGGCGCAGCGAGGAGTTCGATCTCGCCCCTTGAGACCGGCTGCGAAAGCAGGCGGGCAGCGAGACGCGCCCGCCGCGACCAGGAGCCAGCCATACATGTCAACTGAACCCGGAGAGCGAAGGATATGAAGGTCACGGTGGTGGGCACCGGCTACGTCGGCCTAGTCACTGGCGCGTGCCTCGCCGACATGGGCAACCACGTGTTCTGCCTCGATCTCGACGCGGCGAAGATCGCGACGCTGAACGACGGCCGGCTGCCGATTTTCGAGCCGGGGCTGGAGCCGATCGTGCGCCGCAACCGTGCCGCGGGCCGTCTGGTCTTTTCCACTGATGTCGCAGCCAGCGTCGCCCACGGCGAGCTGCAATTCGTCGCCGTCGGCACGCCGCCCGGCGAGGACGGCTCTGCCGAGCTGCGGCACGTGCTCGCCGCCGCGCGCGCCATCGGACGTCACATGGACGGCTACCGGGTGGTCGTGAACAAGTCGACCGTTCCGGTGGGCACCGCCGACCTGGTGCGCCAGGCGGTTGCGCAGGAGCTCGCGCGGCGCGGCGCGGGCCACGATTTCGGCGTCGTGTCGAACCCCGAGTTTCTCAAGGAGGGCGCGGCGGTCGAGGATTTCATGCGCCCGGACCGGATCATCCTCGGCGCCGAGGACGAGCGCGCCATGCAGCGGCTGCGCGAGCTCTACGCCCCGTTCCAGCGCAACCACGAGCGCGTGATCGCAATGAGCGTGCGCTCGGCCGAGCTAAGCAAGTACGCCGCGAACGCGATGCTCGCGACCCGCATCTCGTTCATGAACGAGCTCGCCAACCTCGCCGAGGCGCTCGGTGCCGACATCGAGCAGGTGCGCCGCGGCATCGGCTCCGACCCGCGCATCGGCTACCATTTCCTCTACCCGGGCGCCGGCTTCGGTGGATCGTGCTTTCCGAAGGACGTGAAGGCGCTGCGGCGCACCGCCGAGCAGGCCGGCCGGCCGCTGAAGGTGCTGGCCGCGGTCGAGGCGGTCAACGAAGCGCAGAAGCACGTGCTGGCGCAGAAGATCGCCGCGCGCTTCGGCAAGGACCTCGCGGGCCGGCGCTTCGCGGTGTGGGGGCTCGCGTTCAAGCCGAACACCGACGACATGCGCGAGGCGCCCAGCCTCGCCCTGATCGCCGACCTGCTCGCAGCCGGGGCCAGCGTGCGGGCCTACGACCCGGTGGCGCGCGGCGAGGCGGCGAAGATCTACGCCGGCGAGCCGCGCGTGCAGATCGTGGACGCGGCGCAAGCGGCGCTCGAGGGCTGCGACGCGCTCGCCGTGGTGACCGAATGGCAGGAGTTCCGCAGCCCGGACTTCGCGGCGCTCAAGCTCGCGCTCAAGACGCCGGCGATCTTCGACGGGCGCAATCTGTACGAGCCCGCCGCGCTGCGCGCGCTCGGCATCGAGTATTTCCCGATCGGGAGGGCCGCGTGAAGGCGCCCGACACGTCCAAAGCCTGCGTGCTGGTGGTGGGCGACGTGATGCTCGATCGCTACTGGTTCGGCGACGCCACGCGCATTTCGCCCGAGGCGCCGGTACCGGTGGTGCGCTTCCAGAAGGAGAAGCTGATGCTCGGCGGCGCCGCCAACGTCGCGCACAACTGCGCGGCGCTCGGCGCGCGCACGCAGCTGCTGTCGGTGGTGGGTGTCGACGAGGCGGGCGCGAGCCTGCAGCGGCTGCTGGAGGAAGCCGGCATCCGCGCGAGCCTGCAGCGCGACCCCTCGATGGCGACCACCGTGAAGCTGCGGGTTATCGGTCAGCGCCAGCACCAGCTGTTGCGCATCGACTTCGAGACCCAGCCCTCGCACGAGGTGCTCGCCTCGAAGCTGGCCGACTTCAAGGCGGCGCTGCCTGCGTGCAACATGGTGATCCTGTCGGACTACGGCAAGGGCGGGCTCACCCACATCGTGCACATGATCGAGGCTGCGCGCGCCGCGGGCAAGACGGTGCTGGTCGATCCGAAGGGCGACGACTACACGCGCTATCGGGGCGCCAGCGTGGTGACCCCGAACGTCGAGGAGCTGCGCGAGGTGGTCGGCCGCTGGGCCGACGAAGCCGACCTCGCGCGCCGCGCGCAGGAGCTGCGCGCCGCGCTCGGCCTCGATGCGCTGCTGCTGACGCGCGGGGCGGACGGCATGTCGCTCTTCCGCGCGGGCGGCGCGACGCACTTCAAGGCCGAGGCGCGCGAAGTGTACGATGTGAGCGGTGCGGGCGATACGGTCATCGCGTCGATCGGCGTGATGCTCGGCTGCGGCGCGCCGCTCGAGGACGCGGTGCGCGTCGCCAACCTGGCCGGAGGAATCAAGGTCGGCAAGTTCGGCACCGCGCCGGTCACGCGACAGGAGCTGTTCGGATAAATCATGGTGTATTACGTCGTTACCGGCGCCGCCGGCTTCATCGGATCGCAGCTCGTCGCCGCGCTCAACCGCGCCGGCGTGAGCGAGATCATCGCGGTCGACAACCTGCAGAACGCTGACAAGTTCAGGAACCTGGTCGACTGCGAGTTCGAGGACTACTTCGACAAGCGCGAATTCCTCGAGCGCCTCGGGGACGGCCAGTTTGACGGCGCGGTCGAGGCGATCTTGCACCAGGGCGCCTGCTCGGACACGATGCACACCGACGGCCGCTACATGATGGACAACAACTACCGCTACTCGCGCTCGCTGCTCGACTGGTGCCAGGAGGAGGAGATCCCGTTCCTGTACGCCTCGTCGGCGTCGGTGTACGGCGCGGGGCGCGAGTTCCGCGAGGAGCGCGCCTGCGAGGCGCCGCTCAACATCTACGCCTACTCGAAGTTCCTGTTCGACGAGCACGTGCGCCGGCACTTCGCCGCGCGCAGCGCGCAGATCGCCGGGTTCCGCTACTTCAACGTCTACGGGCCGAACGAGCAGCACAAGGGGCGCATGGCGTCGGTCGCGCTGCACGCCTTCAACCAGTACCTGGCCGAGGGCGCGGTGAAGCTGTTCGTCGGTTCGGGCGGCTTCGGCGACGGGGAGCAGCGGCGCGATTTCGTGCACGTCGACGACGTGGTCAACGTCAATCTCTACTTCCTGGACCACCCCGAGGTGTCGGGGATCTACAACTGCGGAACCGGGCGCGCGCAGAGCTTCAACGACGTCGCGGCGGCGGTGGTGAACACCGTGCGCGAGGCGCGCGGCGAGCCCGCCCTGACGCTGGCGCAGCTGGTCGCGCAGGGGCAGGTCCAGTACGTCCCGTTCCCGCCCCAGTTGGCCGGCAAGTACCAGAGCTTCACCGAAGCGGACCTGTCGCAGCTGCGGGCGGCCGGCTACGCCGGCGACTTCCACACGGTCGAGGCGGGCGTCGGCTCTTACGCGAAGCGCCTGCTCGCGGCGCGCGGCTGAGGAGCGGCCATGCAAAGGACGATCGAGGATTTCATCGGCGACACGCCGCTGGTGCGCCTGCAGCGGCTGCCGGGCGAGGACGGCCGCAGCAAAGGCAACACGATCCTCGCCAAGCTCGAGGGCGACAACCCGGCGGGATCGGTCAAGGACCGGCCGGCGATGTCGATGATCCGCCGCGCCGAGCAGCGCGGCACGATCAAGCTTGGCGATATCCTCATCGAGCCGACCAGCGGCAACACCGGCATCGGGCTAGCGATGGCGGCGGCGCTGCGCGGCTACCGCATGGTACTGATCATGCCGGAGAACCAGACCACGGAGCGCAAGCGCACCATGCGCGCCTACGGCGCCGAGCTGATCCTGACGCCGAAGGAGGGAGGCATCGAAGCATCGCGCGACCTCGCCGAGAAGATGGTGCGCGAGGGCCGCGGCATCATGCTCGACCAGTTCGCCAACCCGGACAACCCGCTCGCCCACTACGAGGGCACCGGCCCGGAGATCTGGCGCGACACCGGGGGCAGGATCACCCACTTCGTCTCCTCGATGGGCACCACCGGCACCATCATGGGCTGCTCGCGCTTCTTCAAGGAGAAGAACCCCGCGATCCAGGTCGTCGGCTGCCAGCCCGAGGAGGGCTCGCAGATCGCGGGCATCCGCAAGTGGTCCGAGGACTACCTGCCGAAGATCTACGACAAGCGCCGCGTCGACCGGATCGAATACGTGAGCCAGGCGGACGCCGAGGAGATGGCGCGGCGCCTGGCGCGGGAGGAGGGCATCTTCGCCGGGGTGTCCTCCGGCGGCGCGATGCACGTGGCGCTGCGCATCGCGCGCGAGCTGAGCAACGCGGTCATCGTCAGCATCGTCTGCGACCGCGGCGACCGCTACCTGTCTTCGGGCGTGTTTCCGGAGTGATGGGGTGGTGCGGTGCGTCCAGCAGGGTGCTGGTTTTAGGTTCTCATGGCCTCCCGTTTTTAAGCGGGTCGCCTTTCGACCCGCTTAAAAACGGGAGATCGGGGAGAACCACGTCGTGATTCCGCGACAGTCGAGCATCTGAGGAACCCTCCGGTACGCATCATTCCGCATGACCCCCATCCTCGCCTTCGACATCGAGACCGTGCCCGACTGCGCCGGCATCCGGCGGCTGTACGGGCTGCCCGAGTCGCTGCCGGATAACGACGTCGCCGCGATCGCGTTCCAGAAGCGCCGCACCCAGACCGGCAGCGATTTCCTGCCGCCGCACCTGCAGCGGGTGATCGTGATCTCGTGCGTGCTGCGCGACGCCGAGCAGATCCGGGTGTGGTCGATCGGCGAGCCGGAAGAGGACGAGTGTGCCGCGATCCAGCGCTTCTACGACGGCATCGAGCGCTACACGCCGCAGCTCGTGTCCTGGAACGGCGGCGGCTTCGACCTGCCGGTGCTGAACTACCGCGGGCTGGCGCACGGCGTGAGCGCCGCGCGCTTCTGGGAGTCGGGCGACGAGGACCGCGATTTCCGCTTCAACAACTATCTCAGCCGCTACCACACGCGCCATCTCGACCTGATGGACGTGTTCGCCATGTACCAGCCGCGCAACAACGCCCCGCTGGACGACCTGGCGCGCATCGCCGGCTTCCCCGGCAAGATCGGCATGGAAGGCTCCGCGGTGTGGGAGCAGTTCTGCAAGGGCGAGGTTCAGCGCATCCGCAACTACTGCGAGGCCGATTGCGCCAACACCTACCTGCTCTACCTGCGCTTCCAGCTGCTGCGCGGCGCGTTCAGCGCCGAGCACTACCGGCGCGAATGCGGGCTGCTGCGCGCGCTGCTGGAAAAGCAGGACGAGCCGCACTGGCGCGAGTTCCTCGCCGGCTGGCAGGAGCGCGGGTGACGCGGGCGTGAAGCGCGCGCCGGCCGCGCCGCGCCTGCGGCTCGCCATCGAATCGCTGGACGTCGAAGGCCGCGGCGTCGCGCGCAATCCCGAGGGCAAGGTGGTGTTCGTCGAGGGGGCGCTGCCCGGCGAGCGCGTCGAGGCCGAGCTGCTGGAGCGTAAGCCCTCGTTCGACCTGATGCGCACGGTGGCCGTGCTGCGCGAGTGCAGCGGCCGGCGCGCGCCGCGCTGCCCGCATTTCGGCGTCTGCGGCGGCTGCGCCACGCAGCACGCGGACGCGCGCACCCAGATGGCCGCCAAGCAGCGCTGGCTCGAAGATAGCCTGCAGCGCATCGGCAAGGTGAAGCCCGAGACGCTGCTGCCGATCATCTACGGCGAGGAATGGGGCTACCGGCACCGCGCCCGGCTGACGGTGCGCCGGGTCGCGAAAAAGAACGGCGTGCTGGTGGGCTTTCACGAGCGGCGCTCGAGCTACGTCGCCGACATGTCGCGCTGCGAGATCCTGCCGCCGCGCATCGCGCGCCTGATTCCCGGTCTACGCGCCCTGGTCGAGACGCTTTCCATTCGCGAGCGCCTGCCGCAGATCGAGCTGGCGGCGGGCGCGGACGCCGACGTGCTGGTGTTCCGCCACCTCGAGCCGCTGACGGCGGACGACGAGGCCAGGCTGCGCGCCTTCGCGGAGGAGGCGGGCATCCAGGTCTGGTTGCAGCCCCGCGGCCCGGACAGCGCGCACGCGTTCCATCCGCCGGGCGGGGCGGCGCTCGATTACGCGCTGCCGGAGTTCGGCCTGCGGCTCGGCTTCGGCCCGACGGACTTCACCCAGGTCAACCACGCGGTGAACCGGGTACTGGTGTCGCGGGCGATGCGGCTGCTCGATCCGCGTCCGGGCGAGCGCATCGGCGACTTGTTCTGCGGCCTGGGCAACTTCTCACTGCCGATCGCGCGCCTCGGCGCTTCGGTCCTCGGCCTGGAGGCGAGCGAAGGGCTGCTCGAGCGGGCGCGGCGCAACGCGGCCGCGAACGGCCTCGCGCAGCGCGCGGCGTTCGCCGCCGAGAACCTGTGCGCGCCCGGCGCCGGGCGGTTCGCCGCGCTGGGGCCGTTCGACAAGCTGCTGATCGATCCGCCGCGCGAAGGCGCGATCGAGGTGGCGAAGGCGCTGCAGGAAGCCTGGCCGCGGCGCATCGTCTACGTGTCGTGCGACCCGGCGACGCTCGCGCGCGACGCGGGGGTCCTGGTGCACGCCCAGGGTTTCCGGCTCGCCGCCGCGGGCGTGGTGAACATGTTTCCGCACACCGCGCACGTCGAGTCGATCGCGCTGTTCGAGCGCGGCTGAGAGCGGCGCCGCCAAAAAGAAAGGGCGCCGCAGCGCCCTTTCGCGGGAGTGTTTCCGCTTACCTGCGATTGCCGCCGCCGCCCAGCATCGCGAGGATCGTGAGCAGGTTGGCGAAGATGTTGAACAGGCTCATGTACACGCCCGTCGTGGCGATGATGTAGTTGGTCTCGCCGCCGCGCACGATCCGGTTCAGGTCGTGCAGCAGGAACAGCGAGAACACCACGATCACCAGCGTCGAGATGGTGAGGGCGAGCGCCGGGATGTGCAGGAACATGTTGGCGATCATCGCCACCAGCAGCGCCATCATGCCGACGAACAGGAACTTGCCCATGAAGCCGAAGTCGCGCTTGGTGGTGGTCGCGATCGCGCCCATCACGAAGAAGATCAGCGCGGTGCCTCCCGCGGCATAACCGACCAGCGCGGCCCCGTTGCCGAGCGCGAGCACGTAGGACAGCAGCGGCCCGAGCCACCACCCGAGGATGCCGGTCATGAGCAGCAGCAGCACGACGCCCAGATGGCTGTTGCGATTGGCGACGATCGCGTACTGCAGCCCGATCACCGCGGCCATCATGATCAGGGTGCCGGCCATCGGATGCAGCACCATCACGGCGCCGGTCGCCATGCCGATGTAGGCGCCGATCACCGTCGGGATCATGGTGAGCGCGAGCAGCAGGTAGGTATTGCGCAGGACCTTGTGCGCTTCGCTTCCCGGCAGCGCCATGCCCGGCGCGTAGCGCGGGCCGCCTTGGCCGAGGACCTGATCGTTCGAGCGGGCCGGTTCCATGTCGAATGGCATCTAAATTCTCCTTTTCCTGGGTGTCGTCGCGAAGGCTAGACTCGCCCTCTTAACATACGCTTAAGACCGCCAAATGGTGCCGAAGTTGCAGGCCGCAACGCCGCGGCGGGGGTGCCACCAGTGCGCATCCTACGCCAACGGTAAAATGGGGCACGATGCGGGCAGTACAAGCGGCAGCGGAGAGTTGGCAGAGCGGTCGAATGCGGCGGTCTTGAAAACCGTTGACCCGCAAGGGTCCGGGGGTTCGAATCCCTCACTCTCCGCCATCCCCCCGGCTGCGCTAAGTCTCGAATCCGGCGCGGAAATCCTGTAGAATCCGGCACTTTTTGCGGCACCGGCACGAGCATTCATGGCGCTCATCGTCCAGAAATACGGCGGCACCTCGGTGGGGTCGGTCGCGCGCATCCGGAACGTCGCGCGGCGCATC
This sequence comes from uncultured Pseudomonadota bacterium, assembly GCA_963817785.1. Classification (GTDB taxonomy): domain Bacteria; phylum Pseudomonadota; class Gammaproteobacteria; order Burkholderiales; family SG8-39; genus JAKALD01. The sequence continues at coordinate 1,453,218 of CAWFPL010000002.1, forward strand.
GCCAAGTGGAAGGCGGCCGGGCACGACGTGGTCGCGGTGCCCTCGGCGATGGCGGGCGAGACCAACCGCCTGATCGCGCTCGCGCGCGAGATCCAGCCGCAGCCCGATCCGCGCGAGCTCGACGTGGTCGCCTCGACCGGCGAGCAGGTCACGATCGGGCTGCTCGCCATGGCGCTGCTCGAGCTGGGCATCAAGGCCAGGAGCTACACCGGCTGGCAGGTCAAGGTGCTGTCGGACTCGGCGCACACCAGGGCGCGCATCGTGTCGATCGACGAGGCGCGCATCCGCCGCGACCTGAAGGACGGCCAGGTGGTGGTGGTAGCCGGCTTCCAGGGCGTGGACGCGAACGACGACATCACAACGCTGGGCCGCGGCGGCTCGGACACCTCCGCCGTGGCCCTCGCCGCGGCGCTCGGGGCCGACGAGTGCCAGATCTTCACCGACGTCGACGGCGTGTACACCACCGACCCGCGCATCGTGCCCGAGGCGCGGCGGCTGCAGACCGTCACCTTCGAGGAAATGCTCGAGATGGCGAGCCTGGGCTCCAAGGTGCTGCAGATCCGCTCGGTCGAGTTCGCCGGCAAGTACAAGGTGCCGACGCGCGTGCTCTCCAGCCTCACCGACCCGATGATGCCGGTCGCGGAAGAGGCTCGCGCGGGCACGCTGATCACATTCGAGGAAGACCCGCACATGGCGATGGAAAAGGCAGTCATCTCTGGGGTCGCGGCGCAGCGCGACGAGGCCAAGGTCACGGTGCACGCGGTGCCCGACAAGCCGGGCATCGCCTACGCGATCCTCGGGCCGATCGCCGACGCCAACATCAACGTCGACGTCATCGTGCAGAACGTCAGCCATGAAGGCATGACCGACCTGTCGTTCACCGTGGCGCGCGCCGACCTGCCCAGGGCGATGAAGATCCTGAAGGAGCAGGTGCAGCCGCACATCAAGTGCAAGGAAGTGACCGGCGACGACCGCATCGGCAAGGTGTCGATCGTCGGCATGGGCATGCGCTCGCACGCCGGAATCGCGTCGAAGATGTTCCGCACGCTGGCCGAGGAGGGCGTCAACATCCAGATGATCTCCACCTCGGAGATCAAGATCTCGGTGGTGATCGACGAGAAATACACCGAGCTCGCGGTGCGCGTGCTGCACAAGACCTTCGAGCTCGATCAGGAGTAAAATCGCGCTTCGCTCGGCAGACATGTCCTCGCGGCCTCGCGGGGGTCGCGGAGCGAGCGTTGTGCGGCAAGGAGAGATGCCCGAGAGGCCGAAGGGGGCGCCCTGCTAAGGCGTTATACGGGCTTAAACCCGTATCGAGGGTTCGAATCCCTCTCTCTCCGCCAGCGACGCCGCGCGCCATCCTCCCGGCGCGCCGGCGAAATCGAAAGCCGATGCAGCCGGGCTGGGTAATGCGCGTGTCCGTAGCCTGTGTATATGCGCAATGCCGCGGGACGCGTTGGTCTGCGCAAACCCGATGTCGCTCGCGATTGCGGTCGATGCGCGCGGCGCCTTGGCGACGGGCTGCACTCGATTGCATCGGCTGCGGCTAGAATGCACGTCTGCCGTAGTACCTCCTTTCCTACTTCCAGGATTTCCCATGAACATTTCCATGTACCAGGCGAGCGTTCCGCGCTTCGTCAACACGCTCGGCAACCTGTCGAACATCCTCGACAAGGCGCAGGCTCATGTCGACGCCAAGAAGCTCGAGCCTGCCGCGCTGACCGGCTATCGCCTGTTCCCCGACATGCTGCCCATGACCAAGCAGGTGCAGATCGCTTGCGATACGGCCAAGGGAGTGGTGGCGCGCCTGGCCGGGGTGGAGATCCCGGCGTATGAGGACAACGAGAAGACACTGGCCGAGCTGAAGGCGCGCATCGCCAAGACCGTGGCCTTCATCCAAACCGTGACGCCGGGGCAGGTCGACGGCAGCGAAGACAAGGAAATCGTGATCAAGCGCGGCGACAAGGAAACGCGCTACAAGGGCATGCAATTCCTGCTCGGTCATGCACTGCCGAATTTTTACTTCCATGTCGCCACGGCCTACAACATCCTGCGCCACAACGGCGTCGAGATCGGCAAGCGCGACTACCTGGGAAATCCCTAGGCGGCCGTAGGCCGGGCGACGCGAAGCTAAGCGGGAGCGGCCGGGCCTTCCGCGACCGTCAGGTCCTGCGGTGCCGCGCCTTCTCGGCGAGGCGATGCCGCTCGTGCAATGAAGCCGCGGCGTCCACCTGCTCCGCGGCGGGCCAGGATGCGAGCGCTTGCCTGAGCGCCGCGTGCGCCATCGCGACGTGCGGATCGTCCTGCACGTACCACCAGTAGTGCTCCGCGAATCCGTCGGGCGTGTTCGCGGTGCTGGAGATCGCGATCACGTGCTCGACGGCCGGCCGCACCGCGCTCGAGAGCTCGTCCGTCAGCGCCGGGCCGGCATCGCGGGCCATGTCCAGGTCGACCATCAGCTCCGAGAGCGGCCGCAGCCAGGCGAAATGCGGATCGGTCGCGAGCAGCTGCACGAGCCGCCCCGCGCCGAGCGATTCGAGGTGCTCGCTTTCGTAGTCGCGCCGCGCGCGCTCGATCAGCGCGCGATGCAGCTCGCGGAGCGCCGCGGTGAGTCTTTGCCAGTCGGCCGCGTCGGCCATGAGCGCCGCGCTCAAGCCGCACGGGTCCGGCCTGCGCGCACGTAGGCCACGAAGCTCTGCATGAATTTGGCGAGGGCCTCGCGCGTGGCCGCGTCGACGATCGCGCCGTTCGCGTCGAAGACGCTCGCGGCGCGCGAGACGAGGAGGCGTCCCCCGGACCACAGGTCCGACCCGAGCGTGCGGAAGACGGGCAGCCACGCCGTCTGCGCAAGAGTGGTGCCGAATCCGCCCGGGGACGCCCCGGCGATCGCGACGGGCTTGCCGCGGAACACGCGGGCGCTGTCGGCCGGGGGGCGCGAGAGCCAGTCGAAGGCGTTTTTCGCCACGCCCGGAACGCTATTGTTGTACTCCGGCGTCGCGAGCAGCAGGCCGTTGGCACCGGCGATCGCGTCCTTCAGGCGCGCGACCGCCGCGGGGATGCCGTGGGCGGCCTCGGCGTCGCCGTCGTAGAGCGGAATGCCCGCGATCGACTCGATCCGCAGCTCGCTGCCGGCGGGCATCGACGCGGCGGCGGCGCGAAGCAAGGCCGAGTTGTACGAGGCGCGGCGCAGACTGCCCGACAGGCCGAGGAGGGTGATCATGGACGTACTCCCGTGGAATGCAACGAGCTGCCGAGGCCGATGCGCCTAGGATAGCAGGCGCGGCGTTCCAGAAAGCGCGGCCCGGCCGCGCTCAGGGCCTGTTCAGAGGCTCGAACGCGGCGTCCTCGTCCTTGAAGGCCAGATCGTCCAGCAGCCTGGTCATCGCCCGGTCGAGGTCGCCGAGCAGCGCGTCGGGCAGGCGCGCCAGCGCATCCGGCAGGAGCGCCGAAGGAACGCGCTTCGCCTTGGCAAACACGCGGCGGCCCGCCGCGGTGAGGCGCAGGCGCACGACGCGCTGATCCTGCCGGTCGCGCGCGCGTCAGCAGAGCCTTGCGCTCCAGCTTGTCGAGCAGGTTGCTGGCCGTGGACACGTGCAGCGACATCCTGAGCGCCAGTTCGGCCACGCGCAGCGCCGGGCTGCGCGCGAGCTCGGTGAGCGCCCACAGCTGGGCCGGCGAGACCCCGTAGGCGGTCTCCACCCAGCGGGAGTGCCGTTGCGAGGACTTGAACAGGACGCGGAACTTGCGCAACACCTCGGCCAGGCGACGGCTCCGGATTGCTCGCCCGGTGCCGGCCGGCGCCGCCCGCCGAGCGCTGCGCGTCGTCCGTTTGCGCGTTCCGTCCGCCACGCGAAGCATTCTAGCAACCCCGCTCGAGCAACCCCGTTGCGGCAAATAGTTTCCTAGAATACTATTTTCGGGAGCGAGGCCATGGCTGCCGCTGCAGCCGTGCGCGGGCAACGCGGAGGGCGCGGCGTGAAATTCGGCGTGCGGCTGGCGGTGCAGGGCGAGATGGGGGCGCAGGGGCAGGGCTGGGACCTGGCGCGCAGGATGGGCGTGGAGGCGGAGGCGCTGGGGTTCGACAGCGTCTGGCTGCCCGACCACGTGATGAACGCCCACATGAACGTCAAGACGCCGATGCTCGAGAGCTGGACGGTGCTCTCGGCGCTCGCCGCGCTGACGCAGCGCGTCGCGTTCGCTGGGCACACCTTCAACAACTCGCTCCGGCACCCCGCGCTCATGGCCAAGATGGCGGCCACGTTCGACGCGATGTTCGGCGGCCGGCTGATCTATTCGCTCGGCTCGGCGTGGTTCCGGCGCGAGAGCGAAAGCTACGGCCTGCCCTGGGAGGAGCACGACGAGCGGGTGGCGCGGCTGCGCGAGGCGATCCTCATCGCCAAGGCGTTGTGGACGCAGGAGGAGGTCGATTTCCACGGGCGCTACTACACCCTGAAGGGCGCGCATCTCGCGCCCAAGCCGGTGCAGCGCCCGCACATCCCGGTCTGGGTGCCCGGCGACTCGAGCGCCATCCGCGACCTGGCTGCCGAGCTGGGCGACGTCTGGCTGTTCTACTCCAAGCCGCCGGAGACCATCGCCGCGTACGCGGCCGACATCGCGCGCAGGCGCGGCGGCCGGCCGATGCCGATGGCCGCCTCGACCGTGTGCCTCGCCGGCCTGGTGGACGACGGCGTCACGCTATGGAGCGTGCGCTACGCCGAAGAGCGCAAGCACCGGTTCGCCGTTCCTCCGACGCCGGAGGACGTCCTGACCGAGAACCTCTGGGGCAGCGTCGAGCAGTGCGTGGAGCGCATCCGCGCCTGGGAGGCGGCGGGGATCGAGCATCTGATCATCCAGCCCATCCCGCCGCTGGAGGGCATGCGCTACTTCGCCACCGAGATCATGCCGGTGCTCCGCGGGCACCGCTAGCAGCGGTGTACGGAGTCATGGCCTGCAGCGGCGAAGGGCGACACCGGGTATCGGACGCAGCCGTCAGGCCGCCTGTTCCTCGATCTGGCAGATCTCCTCGAGCGTCCGGCCGCGGGTTTCGATCCCCAGGACCAGCACCACCAGCGCCGCGATCACGAAGCTGGCCGCTCCGAGCGTGAACACGCCGGTATGACCCACCGTGCCGATGATGTAGCCGATCACGATCGGCCCGGTGATCGCGCCGATGCGACCGAACGCGGAGGCGAGCCCGGCTCCGGTCGAACGGGCTCGGGTCGGATACAGCTCGGGGGTGTACGCATACAGGCATGACCACATGCCGAACATGAAGAACTGCATCACGAAGCCGCTCACGAACAGCGCGGCCTGGTTGGTCGAGTGCCCGTAGACGTAGGCCATGACTGCGCTCATGAACAGAAATATTGCAGTCGTGGGCTTGCGCCCGACTTTCTCGAGCATTTGGGCGGCGACGTAGAAGCCTGGAATTCCCCCGAGGCTGATCAAGGTGATGAAGCCGATCGATTTCACCACCGAGAATCCATGCTGGCCAAGGATCACGCCCAGCCACGAGGTCAGGCCGAAATACCCGAGCAGCGCGAAGAACCACAGCGTAAACACCATGATGTTCGCCTTGAGATAGAAGCGGGAAAAAAGCACCGCCAGCGGATTGCGGGTTTCCAGCTTCGTTTCCCCGAGGTAGGGCTTCGGCGACGGCAGGGCCCGGCCGTAGGCTTTGGCGACGCCGGCCTCGATTTGCGAGGTGACGGCGTCCGCTTCCTTGAATCGATGGTGATCGGCCAGCCACCGCGGCGACTCCAGAAGGCTGCGCCGGACCCAGAACACCACCACCGACAGGGAGCCGACCACCGCGAACACCCAGCGCCACCCTGCGAGCGGCAGCACGGTGTAGGCGATCACGCCGGAAATCACGAATCCGACTGCCCAGAATCCTTCCATGAAGGCGATGTACTTGGCGCGCTGGCCGGCCGGAATGATCTCCGACAGCACGGCCTGCGCCACCGGCGCTTCGCCGCCCACGCCGACCCCGATCAGGAAGCGAAACACCATCAACGACCCGACGCTCCAGGCCCCGGCGGCGAGGAAGCTCGCCAGTCCCCAGACGATCATCGTGCTCTGGAACGCGATCCGCCTGCCCATGAGATCGGAGAGCGAGCCCGCAAGCAGGTTGCCGACCAGCTGGCCGAGGAAGGTCATCGACGCCAGAAAGCCTATCTGCACCGGCGTCAGATGAAAGTAAACGGTGAGCGCCCCGATCAGAAAGACCAGCAGCGCGACGTCGACCTGATCGGCGAGCCACGCGGTCGCGACGATCGCAAACATCTTCTTCTGGTACGAGGTCATGGGCAGTCTTTCCAGGCGCCCCGGTACGTTGACCCGGGCCGCCTCGGCATGGGCCCACGCGGAATCGGTCGTGCTGTTTGCGGACGGTTGGTTCATGGACGATCTCCTCCTCGTTCGATCGATGCTCGCGATTCGTTTCTTGTCTCGCTGCGACTCGGCAGGCGGCAACGGACAATATCTTCTCGCCGACAATTAACGCAACACCTATCAGGCGATTGGTTCGCAGAGTCGCGCGAAGCGCTGCATGCAGTGGTTCCTAGAGCGCAAACGTTTTGAGCAGGATCGAGATTCCGCTCACGATCAGCAGCAGGTACACGCCGCGGCGCACCTGCTCGGCGGAAAACGTGTGGTGCAGGCGGTTGCCGAGGAACAGCCCGGCGAGCACGCAAGGGTACAGCGCGATCCCCAGCAGCAGCAGGCGCCCGTGGAACATGAGCCCGGAGGCCGCGTAGGCCGCGACGCGGCCGCCCGAGCTCAGGATGAACAGCGTCGCGATGGTCGCGCGGAATTCCGACTTCCCCTCCAGCCGGCGCGACAGGTACAGGACGTAGATCGGCCCCTCGGTCCCGAACAGTCCGCCGACCAGTCCCGCCACCACTCCGGTGGGGAGCGCGAACGCCCGGCTCAGCCGCTGCCGGGGGGCCGGCCGGGTGAAGCCGTTGATCCCGAACCCGAGAACCACGGCCCCCAGTGCGGGCAGCAGCCAGTGCGACGGCAGGTGGGCGAGCAGATACACCCCCAGCGCGATGCCCACCGCCATCCCCGGCACGATGCGCCAGAGCTCGTGGGTGGCGGCGAGGCGCCGCTCCCTGAAGCTGAGCGTGACCGCGGCCAGGAAGCCGAGCGTGGCGACCAGCGGGATCACGACCTTCACCGGCAGCACGAACGACAGCATCGGGATGAGCAGGATCGCGGCGCCGAATCCGGTCAGCCCGAACACGACGTACGACAGGACGACCGCCGACGGGACGACGAGCCACAGCACGCTCATCCCGGCCGCGCCTCTACGGGCAAGCGGCGCGCGCTAGGCAATTTGGGGCACGCCGGACCTGCGCCGCTGCCTGCGCAGATAGGCGACGACCTGGACCAGGATCAGCAGCGCGCAGGCGCCGATGAACCAGGCGCTGATCGGCCGCTCGACGAACACGGCCAGGCTGCCGCGCGAGAGCAGCAGGGCGCGGCGAAAGTTCTCCTCCATCATCGGCCCGAGCACGAAGCCCAGCAGGATCGGCGCCACCGGGAATTCGAGCGCGATCAGGACCGCGCCCGCGATGCCGAAGGCCAGCACTTCCGCCACCTGGAACAAATCGGTCCTGGTGCTGAACACGCCCACCGCGATGAAGAACAGCGCCGACGGGAACAGGTAGCGATACGGCACCTGCAGCAGCTTGACCCACACGCCGATCAGCGGCACGTTGAGCAGGATCAGCAGCACGTTGCCGACCCAGAAGCTGGCGATCAGCCCCCAGAACAGGTCCGGATGCTCGGTGATCAGCTGCGGGCCGGGCGTGATGCCCTGGATCATCAGCGCCCCGAGGATGAGCGCCATGATCGCGTCGCCCGGAATCCCGAGGCACATGGTCGGGATGAAGTCGACCTGCGTCTTGGAGTGAGACGCGGCCTCCGGGGCGGCCACGCCCTCCAGCGCGCCGTGGCCGAAGCGTTCCGGGTGCTTCGAGATCTTTCTTTCCAGCGCATAGGCGAGAAAGGTGGTGATCGTGGGGCCGGTCCCCGGCATCGCGCCGAACAGGGTCCCGACCAGCGTTCCGCGCAGCATGGGGAAAAAGGATTTCTTGAGCTCCGCCATGCTCGGCCGCATGTCGCGCAGGCGCACCCTGGTGCCGCTGCCCACGACCGTCGTGCGGTTCACGTTCAGCAGGAAGTCCGCCACGCCGAACAGGCCCATGCAGATCGCCACCAGGTCGATCCCATCGGCCAGCTCGGGCACGTTGAACGTGAAGCGCAGGACGCCGGTGTTGACGTCGGTCCCGACCACCCCGCACAGCAGCCCGATCAGGGTCATGGCCACGCCCTTGAGCGGCGAGCCCCGCGACATCGTCGCCCCGGCGAGCAGGCCGAGCAGCATGATCGAGAAGATGTCGCTCGGCCCGAACGCGAAGGCTGCCTTCACCAGCAGCGGCGAGGTGAAGATCATCACCAGGATGCCGAACGAGGCGGCGAAGAACGAAGCGATCATGGTGATGCCGAGCGCCGTGCCGCCCTTGCCCTGCCTGGTGAGCGGATAACCGTCCAGGCAGGTCACCGCGTGCGGCGGATGGCAGGGCAGGTTGAGCAGGATCGCGCCGATGGCGCCGCCGTATTGCGAGCCGTAGAAGATGCCTGCCAGCATCAGGATCGCGGCCACCGGGTGCAGCACGTAGGTCAGCGGCAGCAGAATCGAGATCGCCGACAAGGCGCCCAGCCCGGGCAGCACGCCGATCAGGTTGCCGACCAGCACGCCGAACAGCGACCACATCAGGTTGTGCGGCTCGAGCGCGACCCCGAAGCCGTACCACAGATCCGCCAGGGTCTGGTGCAGCACCGCTCAGCCCCAGGCGAACAGCGGCAGGCCGAGATGCAATGCCCACTTGAAGACGACGACGCCGATCGCGACCATGGCGAGGGCGAGCCAGAATGCCTGGCCGGGCGTGTTTCTCCGGTCGCCCAGCGCGGAGACGAACACGATGGCGAAGGTTGCCGGAACCAGCCCGCCATGGGCGCCGAGCACGATGAAGGCGAGGATGCCGCCGACGATGCCTCCCCAGCCGCGCCACTCCGGACGCACCCGTTCGCCCGAGCCGCCCGAGGCCGGCGCCGCGGTCAGCACGATGGCCACTCCGACCAGCGCCAGGACCGCGCCCACCGCGGCCGGAAAGAATCCGGGACCCATGCGCTCGAGCGTGCCGACGCGGTATTTCAGGCCCCCGCCCAGCGCGGCCAGGCCGATCAGGGTCATCAGGGCTCCCCCGAGATGGTCCTTAGCGAAGCGAGGCGGCGGACGCACGAGATTCCTCCGGGTACCGGCTTCGCGCCGTCGGCGCAGTTTGCACCATGCCCGCGCCGCCCATGATGCCGGCCGCGAAGCGCCGCGCCGCCGCAATCGCTGCGGCGGGCAGCGCACAATCCGGACGCACGATGCCTCTTTCTTATTTTGGCGCCATCAGGCTGCTGAGCGCTCGATAGGCGCTGTATTGCTGCTCCACGTAGGTCCGCGTCTCGGCGGGCGACATGATAGTCGGGATCGAGCCGCGCTTGCGGACCTGATCGAGCCATTTCGGGTCGCGTTTGACGCGGGCGAGGACTTCGACCCACTTCTTGACCACCGCCGGCGGCAGGTTAGCCGGGCCGTACAGCGCGCTCCAGCCGGTCACCACGCCGAGGTTGGGCATGCCGACTTCCTTGGCGGTCGGCGCGCCCGGCGCCGCGGCGACGCGGTGGGGCGTGGATACCACCAGCGCACGCATCTGCCCGGACTTGAGCTGCCCCGCATACGGCGACAGACCGTTGCAGGCGAAATCGACCTGCCCGCTCAGCACCGCGGCCACGGTTTCACCGGCGCCCTTGTACGGGATCTTCACCGCGGCATCCTTGCCGAGCCCGAGGTTGAGGAAAATCTTCACCGGGAAGACCACGCTCGCGTCCAGGTTCCCGGTCGACGCGTAGTTGAGTTTTCCGGGATGCGCCTTCAAGGCGCTGACCAGGTCGGCGAACGAATGCAGCGGCGATTTGCTGGACACGACGCAGACGTACGGGTCGAGTTCGAGCATGCTGATGAAGGTGAAGCTGTCCCACTTGTAAGGCGTGGTGGGATCGAGCGCCGGCGCCACGGCCTGCGAGCCGACGCGTGCGAGCAGCAGCGTGTAGCCGTCCTTGTTCGAGTCCAGCACGTATTTCGATCCGATCGTTCCACCCGCGCCGGTGCGATCCATGACCACGATGGACCGCCCCAGGTACTTCGGAGCAACGGCCGCGAGCGAGCGTGCGGCGAGGTCGGCATTGCCTCCCGCCCCGTACGGCGAGATGATGGTGACCGCCTTGTCCGGATACGATTGCGCTGCAGCAACGAGCGAAACGAGCGCCGCGGTCGCCGCAAGCGCGCGCGCAAGCAATGGGTGCCTCATTCTCGGTCCTCCTCCTATGAATTACTTACAGCCTGTGGTTAAATGATTCTCATGCCGTTGACCGCGGTGGTCAAGGGCTTTCAGCTGCGCAGGCGGGACAGATCGAGGGTCGAGGAGAGGACGAAGCGGCTGAGCGCAAGCCAGGCCCCGGCGCTGTCTGCCGTGAGCACGCTGACGCTCAGGGAAGGGCTGCTTGCTCCAAGGCCGGAGCGCACGCCCGCGACGTAGCTTTCCGTCTGCGCCAGCGGTCCCGCGAGTACGAAGCGGTCGGGGTCGAGGACCCTGGCGACGATGTTGAGCGCCTCGCCGAGCTGCTGTCCGGACTCGAACAGGGCCTTGAGAACGCCGGGAGCGCCGCGATCGTCCCCGCCGATGATCTGCATCAGGCGCCGGGCGTGCTTCACGTCGTGCTCCTTAGGCGCCTTGCGGCTTTCGACGGCCTTCAGGCGCCGCAGCACGGCGTAGCCCGATGCCACGGTGTCGAGGCAGCCGCGCCGCCCGCAAGTGCACAGATCGTTGGCGCCGGCCACGCGCATGTGGCCGATCTGACCCGCTGCCGCGTGGCCGCCCCGAAGGACGCTGCCGTGCAGCATCACGCTCGCCCCGATGCCCATGGCCGCGTTGACCAGCACTACGCTCTCGTCCTCGGCGCTCGTTCGGCGCATCTCGGCCAGATTGAGCGCGTGGTGCATCGCATCGACGCACACCGGCGCGCCGAGCGCCGCGCCCAGCCTGTCGGCGACGGGAACGTTGCGCCAGCCGAGGTTCGGCGACTGCAGCACCGTGCCGCTTGCCGGATCCACCAAGCCGGCGATCGCGATCCCGCAGCCCATAATCCGCCGGTTGGCAATCGCCGCGGCCGCGGCCAGTGCCTTGATCTCCTGCACGACGTTCCTGAGCGCGCTTTCGGCCGTCCTGAGAGAGCGCAGGTGCAGTGGACGCCGCGCAATGCTGCGGCCGCGCAAATCCGCGATTTGCACCCATTGCTCGTAAGCGCCGATGCCTACTCCGACCACGTACGCCCCGCCCGGCAGGAACTCGAGCTCGCGGGTCGGGCGCCCGGGCCCGCTCGGGCCGGCGGTCCCCGATCGCTCCTTCAGCAGGCCGGCCTGGATGAGCTCCCGGGTGATGCGCGAGATCGCGGCACCGGTCAGTCCCGTCGACTGCGCCAGCGCGCCGCGTGACAAGGTGCCGCGGCGGAATGCCTCCTCGAGAACCAGGCCGCGGTTGTGCGTGCGGAGGTCTTCCGAAATGATTCTGCGCGCCGCGTGCGGGACACGCTTCATGGCCGCCATGGCGACGCGCGGGCATTCGGGCGCCGCCGAGCATCTCGCATCCGTCGACGCTGACTAGGGCAACTCATGCATACCGCAATCATCGGTGGCACCGGGCTGATCGGCATCGCGACCGCCCAATTGCTCTGCGACCTGGGGCATCGGGCGACCGTCATCTCCCGCGACAGGCCGGCTGCCCTGCATCCCGCCGTGCGCTGGGAGGAGGGCGACGTCACCGACGCGAAGCGGATGCGCGACATACTGGGAAGCAGCGAGCCGGACAACGTCGTCCATCTCGCAGCTTACCTGCAATTCGATTGCGACCAAAACCCTGCCAAGGCGGTGAGCGTGAACGTCGACGGCACGCTGAACGTGCTCGAAGCATGCAGGCTGCTGGGCATCGCGCGCCTGGTGTTCGGCAGCACGATCGCGGTCTACGGAGAGCGGCACGACCTGATGCGCGAAGACGATCCGCCCTCCGGGAACGTCGGCCTGTACGGCGTCACCAAGCGCCTGGGCGAAATGCTCGGCGAGCGCTATGCGGGCCTGTACGGCTTGCGCTTCGTCGCGTTGCGCTACGCCGGGGTATTCGGGCCGGGCCGCCCGCAGGGCGCCGGCATGTCGCGGGTCCGGCAATTGATCAAGCAGACCGCGACCGGCGAGGACGTGCGGGTGGAGGGGGCCTGCGGCGAGGAGCGGCTGCATTTGACCCACGCGACGGACGCGGCCAGGGCAACCGTGCGCGCACTGCAGCATCCTTCTCCGGGGTTCGGCGTGTACAACGTGGGCGGGCCGCCGGGCAATTACATCAGCCTGCGCGAATTTCACGGCGCGGTGGGGCGCGTTGCCCCCGGCGCCGGCACCGTGACCTGGTCCGGGCGCGGCCGCTCGTCGGGGCCGCTCGACACCAGCCGGCTGCGGGAGGACCTGGGCTGCGTGCCCGCGGTCAGCGTCGCGGCCGGCCTGGAACTGGATCTGCGCGGGCAGCCGGGCGTTCTTGACAGCAATTCTTTCCCGCAGTGATAATTATTTACCTTCGGTAACTAATAATCGACGTCGAGGAGACAAGGCGATGGCGCACGACGAAGTGGCGATACCACGGGAGCCGCTCCGCACCGGTCCCGGCATTTGGCGCGGCGCGATCCTCGAACGCGAGGGCGGCTGGGTGCTGCGCTTCCCGCTCGAGGCGCTCGACGAGATCGACGCGGCGCTGCACGGCATCGAGAAGCGGGGTCTCACCGCTCCCGCCTTCGGCAAGGAGGACTTTCCCCTCCCCGGGCTGGGCGGGTTGCTGCGCGGCATTCTCGAGGAGCTTGAGCAGGGTCGCGGCTTCGTCCTGATGCGCGGATTCCCGATCGGGCTGTACACCGAGGCCCAGGCGGAGATCATCTTCTGGGGGCTCGGGCGGCACCTCGGCATCCCGCTGTCGCAAAACGCCGACGGTCACCTCCTGGGCCACGTGCGCAATCTCGGGCTCGACATCAACCAGACCAACGTGCGCGCCTATCAGACCACCGCCGAGCTGATCTTTCATAACGACCAGAGCGACGTCATCGCGCTCATGTGTCTGAAGACCGCGAAGTCCGGAGGCCTGTCGCGCGTGGTCAGCGTGACCGCAATCCAGAACGAGATCCAGCGCCGCCGCCCGGACCTGCTGCCGGAGCTGTACGGGCCGTTCTACATCGATCGCCGCGGCGAGCGCGGGCGCGACGACGAGGGCGACGAGCCCTATTACGCGATGCCGCTTCTGAGCTATTACCAGGGCCTGGTCACGGCGCGCTACATCCGGGGCTACATCCAGTCCGCGCAGCGCTTTCCCGAGGTCCCGCGCCTGACGGCGAAGCAGATCGAGGCGCTCGACCTGTTCGATTCGATCGCCAACGAGGAGGGCATGGCGATCGGCTTCCACATGGAGCCCGGTGACCTCCAGCTGCTGAACAACTACTGCGTGCTGCACGCGCGGACCAACTTCGAGGACTGGGAGGAGATCGCCAGCCGGCGCCACTTGCTGCGCCTGTGGCTGGCGACCCCGAACAGCCGCCAGCTGCCGCCGTGCTTCGAGAAGCGCTTCGGGTCGTGCACCCCGGGCGTCATGCGCGGAGGGATTCCGCCGCGGGCGCGCCCGGCGGGCGAGCGCGCGGAGAAGTTCCAGCTCGATCGCGTCTAGGGCGGCCTGCGCGCCCGGCCGCGAGCGGGCCATGCGGACGAGCGCCCGGCGCAGGCCGCCGGCCGCCCTCGATCGCCCGTTCCACTGCGCGCGATTCCCTGCTATGTTGCGCGCCGCCGTCCATTCTTCAAAGACTCCGATCCGTGAACGCCGAAGACGCACGCACGCGCTGGAACGAGCGCTTTTCCGCCGATGAATACCTGTTCGGCACCGCGCCGAATGCCTTCCTCGCCGCGCAGCAGCACCGACTCAGGCCGGGCATGACCGCGCTCGCGGTCGCCGACGGCGAGGGGCGCAACGGCGTCTGGCTGGCGCAGCAGGGCCTCGCGGTCACCGCTTTCGATTTCTCGCCGGTGGGGCTGGACAAGGCGCGGCGCCTGGCGGCGCGGGCGGGGGTGATGGTCGATCACCACCTGGCCGACGTCGCGCAGTGGGACTGGGACGCGCAGGCCTTCGACGTCGTCGTCGCGATCTTCATCCAGTTCGCCGCGCCGGCGCTGCGGCAGCGCATTTTTGAGGGGATCATGCGCGCCATGAAGCCCGGCGGCCTGCTGCTGCTGCAGGGCTACACGCCGAAGCAGGTCGAATACGGCACCGGCGGCCCGCCGCATGCCGAGAACATGTACACGCCGGAGCTGTTGCGCGAGAGCTTCGCCGCGCTGGAGATCCTGCACCTCGCCGAGCACGATGACGTGGTCGACGAGGGCAAGGGCCACAGCGGGCACTCGGCGCTGATCGACCTGGTGGCGCGCCGGCCGGCCTCCAGCGCGTGAGCGTGCAGCGGGAGCGTTGCGCTCCCGCTGCTAGGCGACCGCCGTCTTCCCCGGGGTCAGAGGTCTTTCGGGTTGGGCGGCGTGGGGTGGATGTAGGCCCAGCCCTGCGCCTCGCGGATCGTGATCTCGCCCATGCCCGACGGGACGATGCTCACGAACGGGTACAGGTCGCTGCGGTCGACATGCAGCTCGCGCAGCGTGTTGGCGCACTGCGACAGGATCACCCCGTCCTTTTGCAGCGCGCGCAGCTTCTTCTCGAAGCCGTTGTGCTTGGCGTACACCGCGAAGCCCTTGCTGTTGGCGATCAGCTCGATCTGGACCTTGCCCTTCAGGCGCGGATCGTGCAGCAGGTTCTCGATGTTGTTCAGCGTCTTCTTGATCGCGCCCTCGCTGCCGGCATCGATCTGGAAGATCGCCCCGTAGTGCGCCTTGGTGGCCTGGGCGCCGGCGAGACCCTGCGCCGCGCCCGCGGCGCCTGCGAACGACAGTGCAACGCCCGCGCAAAGTCCAGCGGCGGTCCAGCGGCCTGCCATGCGATGTAGTTTCATGACTGTCTCCTCCTCCGTTCCATGGATATTGTGTCGTCGGGAAATTCCCGCCGGCGATTATATAGGCGGGCCGGGGAGGGCGCGCCCGGGGAGCCGCAGCGAAACAGCGGTCGCCCGGGCGCGGCGGCGGCGGCACCATGGCACCATGGCGCCATGAGCGCGCACCGCAAGCCCCTGGACGCCACCGCGTTCGGGCTGATGGTCCTGTGCACCGCGCTGTGGGGCTTCCAGCAGGTCGCGATCAAGCTCGCCGCGCACGACGTGTCGTTCGTGATGCAGGCGGGCATCCGCTCGATCGTCGCCGCGCTCCTGCTCCTCGTCTGGGCCCGGGCGCGCGGCATCGCGCTGTTCGAGCGCGACGGCACGCTGCTGCCGGGCATCGCCGCCGGCGTGCTGTTCGGCGCCGAGTTCGTGTTCATCTACGCGGGCCTCGGGCACACCAGCGCCTCGCGCATGATCGTGTTCATCTATCTCGCGCCGGTGGTCACCGCGCTCGGGCTGCACCTGTTCGTGCGCGGCGAGCGCCTGGTGCGCGGGAAGTGGCTCGGCGTGCTGCTGTCCTTCGCCGGGGTGGCGCTCGCGTTCGCCGGCGGATTCGCCGGGACGCACGACGCGACCCTCGTGGGCGATCTGTGCGGCGTGATCGGCGCCGTGCTGTGGGCCGCGACCACGGTCCTGGTGCGCGCCACCAGGCTCGGCCAGGCGACCGCCACCAAGACCCTGTTCTATCAGCTGGCGGTGTCCGCGCTGATGCTGCCGGCGGCCTCCGTGCTGATGGGCGAGAAGGGCGTCTCCGCGCTCACCCCGCTCGCGCTCGCGAGCCTCGCTTACCAGGGCGTAATCGTCGCGTTCGCGAGCTACCTGGCGTGGTTCTGGCTCCTGACGCGCTATCTGGCGGCGCGTCTGTCGGTGTTTTCGTTCATGACCCCGATGTTCGGCGTGCTCGCCGGCGTCGCGGTGCTCGGCGAGCCGCTCACGCCGTCGTTTGCCGGCGCCGCGCTGCTGGTGGGCGCGGGCATCGTGCTGGTCAATCTGCGCCGGAGCTAGGCGCGCGCTTGCGCGGACCGCGCGCGGATGCAACCATCGCCGGCGAGGAGCGCTTCCGATGAACCGTCTCACGCTGCGCGGCGCCATCGTCGCGGGTCTGCTCGCGGGCCCGCTCGCCGCGGGCGCGCAGCAGGCGCCGTCCGCGCCCGAGCCGAGCCCGCACGCCATCGAGATTCCGGCCTGGTTCAAGCTGAGCTTCCTCGATTTCCGCGACGACGTGCGCGAAGCGACCCGGGCGGGCAAGCGGGTAATGCTGTATTTCGGCCAGGACGGCTGCCCGTACTGCGAGCGGCTGATGCAGGTGTACTTCGGGCAGCGCGACATTGCCGCGTACACGCGCCGGCATTTCGACGCGATCGCGCTCAACATCTGGGGCGACCGCGACACGGTCTGGCTCGACGGCAGGACGCGCAGCGAGAAGCAGCTCGCCGGCTTTCTCAAGGTGCAGTTCACCCCGACGCTGCTGTTCCTCGACGAGCGCGGGCGCGTCGTGGTGCGCCTGAACGGCCTGTATCCGGCGCACGAGTTCCGCGCCGTGCTCGAGTACGTGGCGCGGAAGGAGGAGGGCAGGATGAGCCTCGCGCAATGGGTGGCGCGCAGCGCGGGGCCGCCGGACTCGGGCGTGCTGCACGGGATTCCCGGCGCCGCGCGGGCGCCGCTCGACCTCGATCGCAGTCGGCGCGCGGGGGCGAAGCCGCTCGCGGTGTTCTTCGAGCAGCGCGATTGCCGCGAATGCGACGAGCTGCACGCCGGCGCGCTGCGCGATCCGGCGACGCGCACGCTCCTGCGCCGGTTCGAGGTCGCGCAGGTCGACCTGCGCGGCAGCGGCCGGGTGGTGACCCCCGATGGCGGGTCCGCGAGCGAGGCCGGCTGGGCGCGTTCGCTTGGCATCGCCTACGCCCCGAGCGTGGTGTTCTTCGACGCGCGCGGGCGCGAGGTGTTCCGCGTCGAGGCGTACCTGAAGACCTTCCATTTCCAGAGCGCGCTCGACTACGTGGCCTCGGCAAGCTACCGCACGCAGCCGAGCTTCCAGCGCTTCGTGCAGGCCCGCGCCGATGCGCTGCGCGCGCGCGGCGTGAAGGTCGACCTATGGAAGTGACGCAGGCCCGCGGCGTCGCGCTTTATTTCCACTCCGCCGCGGGCGCCTCGTGGCGCAGGCTCGCTTCCTCGGCGAGCAGCTGGGCGAGGTCCTCGCGTCCGCGCTCGCTGAGCGCGATCATCTGCTTGACGTCCTTGCGGTGCGCCGCGAGCTGCACGAGCTGCTCCTCGTCGTGGCGGCGGAACTGCAGGGCGATGCGGTGCGCGGCATGCGCGCCGAAGCCGAGCATCCCGAGCGCGGCCTCGGCGGCGGCGAGCGCGGAGCCGAAGGTCTCGCGCACCGCCGGCACGCCCAGCTCGACGTACGCGAACGCGTCGGTGCGGCTGTGCGCGCGCGCCAGGAGCTTGAGCGCCGGATAGCGCTCGCGCGCCATGCGGGCGATCTGCATCGCGGCCTCGGCGTCGTCCACCGCAATCACCAGCAGCTTGGCGTGCGCGGCGCCGGCCGCTTCGAGCAGGTCGGCGCGCGTGGCGTCGCCGTAGTACGCCTTCCAGCCGAAGCGGCGCACCAGCTCGATCTGGTTGGGGTCGTGGTCGATCACCGTGGCGCCGATCCCCAGGGCGCGCAGCACGCGCGTGACGATCTGGCCGAAGCGCCCGAAGCCGGCCACGATCACCGGGTTGCGCTCCGCGATCACGTCGGCCGCGCGCGCGGGTGCGCGCGCCAGGCGCGGCGCGACGAGCCGCTCGTACAGCGCCATGAGCAGCGGCGTGGTGAGCATCGAGGCCGCGACCGCCGCCGTCAGGACGTGCAGCGTCGCCTCGGGAAGTACGCCGCCCGCCGCGCCGAACAGCACGAAGGCGAACTCGCCCACCTGCGACAACGCCACCGCGAACAGCGCAGCGTCGGCGTTGCCGCAATAGAACGGGCGCGCGACGCCGAACAGCAGCATGATCTTCAGGGCTACCACCGCGAGCGCGAGGCCGAAGACGAGCAGCGGCCGGTGCACGAACAGGCCCAGGTCCACCGACATGCCGACGGCGATGAAGAACAGGCCGAGCAGCAGCCCCTTGAACGGCTCGATGTCGAGCTCGAGCTCGTGGCGGTACTCGGAGTCGGCGAGCAGCACGCCGGCGAGGAACGCGCCGAGCGCCATCGACAGGCCCACCAGCTGCATGAGCGCCGCGATGCCGAGCACCAGAAACAACGCGAAGCCGATGAACACCTCGCGCAGCTTGGTATTGGCGATCCAGCGCAACGCCGGCCGCAGAACGTGGCGCCCGGCGACCACCACCAGCCCGATCATGCCGATCGCCTTGGCGGCGGCGAGCCAGTCGAAGGCGGTGCCGCCGCCGCGCTCGGCGGTCATCAGGCCGAGCACCAGCATCAGCGGGATCACCGCCAGATCCTGGAACAGCAGCACCGAGAACGACGCCTGCCCGCCGGGGGTGGACAGGAGATTCTTTTCGGCGAGCGTCTGCAGGCCGATCGCGGTGGAGGACATGGCGAAGCCCATGCCGGCGAGCAGCGCCACCTTGAAGGGGAATCCGAGCGCCCAGCCGAGCGCCGTCACCGCGGCCAGCGTGGCGAGCACCTGAACGCTGCCCAGGCCGAAGATCGGCCGGCGCAGCGTCCACAGGCGGCGCGGATTGAGCTCGAGGCCCACCAGGAACAGCAGCAGCACCACGCCGAATTCGGCGAACTGCAGGATCACCTGCGGCTCGGCGACCAGCCCGAGGCCCCAGGGGCCGATCGCCATGCCCGCGAGCAGGAAGCCGAGCACCGAGCCCAGGCCGAGGCGCTTGGTGATCGGCACCGCGATCGCGCCCGCCGCGAGGTAGATCAGCGCCTGGTGCAGAAAACCGTGATCCGGCATGGCTTACTCCGCGGGAAGGCTGGATTCGAAGGGCGCGGGCGCCTCGCCCGCGACGATGCGCTCGAGCAGCGCCCGGTAGCGCGCCGCGCTCGCGGCGATGTCCGCTTCGGCGGCCAGGCGCGCCGCGTGCACCACGAACGGCGGCAGGCAGGTCATGCCGCAGTAGTGCGCCATCTGCTCGAACGGGCGCAGCAGCTCGGGGATCGTGAAGCGCGCGTGCCCGCCGTGGCGGTAGGACTCGGCGTGGCCGCCGGTGGTGAGCGCCTGCATGAAGCGCTTGCCGTGCAGCTTGCCGCCCCCCTCGCCGTAGGCCCAGCCCGGCAGGAGCACGCTGTCCTGCCACTCCTTGAGCAGCGCCGGCGCGCTGTACCAGTAGAGGGGGTGCTGGAACACCAGCACCTCGTGCGCGGCGGCGAGCGCCTGCTCGCGCCGCGCGTCGACGAACAGGTCCGGGTAGTTCTCGTACAGATCGTGCAGCGTGACCCCGTCCAGATCCTCGATCGCCTCGCGCAGGGCGCGGTTGGCGCGCGAGCGGTCCTGGGCCGGATGGGCGTAGAGCACGAGGATGCGGTTGGGCATGCGGACCGGGCAACGGCTGGGCGCCGCGACAATCTAGCACGCAAAGGTAGAATCGCCTGCATGGACAAGGACGCTGCCGGAAAGCCGATCACCGCCGACCAGTTCAGGCTCGGCATGCGCAGCCTGGCGGGCGCGGTGAGCATCATCACCAGCGCGCACGCCGGGCACCGCTACGGAATGACCGCCACCGCCGTGTGCTCGGTGAGCGTCGAGCCGCCGACCGTGCTGGTGTGCGTCAACAAGAACGCCTCGACGCACGATGCGATCGACAAGAGCGGGGTTTACTGCGTCAACGTGCTGCGCGCGGACGACGCTGAGCTCTCCAACGTGTTCAGCGGCGCACAGAAGGGCGAAGCCCGCTTCAAGGCGGGCGCCTGGACGCGGCTCGCCACCGGCTCGCCGGTGCTGCTCGAGTCGCTGGTGAGCTTCGACTGCCGCGCGGTAAGGCGCGTGGCGCACGGCTCGCACAGCGTCTTTCTCGGCCAGGTCGATCAGATCCTGTTCGGCAAGAAGGGCCGGCCGCTGGTGTACGCCGACGGGCAGTACGCCAAGCTCGCCCCGCTCACCCACGGCGAGCCGCTGCCCGAAGGGCTCGACTACTGGGGTTTCTGAGCCGGCGCTCAGTCCGGCAGGGCGCCCGGCAGGTTGAAGCGCTGGCGCGTGGTGCAGTAACGGCTGGCGTAGAGCCGCCCGACCGGGCGGTAGTGCGCTTCGCTCACGCGCTTGGTCTGCGGGTCGACGACCCCAGCGCGCGCGTGCAGCAGCAGGATCTCGCCCAGGATCAGCTCGCGCTCGCCGCGGATCTCCAGGCGCTGGTAGAGCCGGCACTCGAAGCTGGCGGGCGCCTCGGCGATGCGCGGATGCTTGACGAGCAGGGCAGGGGCCGGCGTGAGCCCCGCCTGCGCGAACTCGCTTTCCTCTTCCGGAATCTCCTCGCTGGAGAGGTGCATCGCGTTGGCGGTCGCCTCGTCGACCAGGTTCACCACGAACTCGCCGGTGCGGCGGATGTTCTTCAAGGTGTGCTTCATCGCGCCGTCGCCGCGCGGCCCGAAGCTCACGATGCACAGCGGCGGGTCCTCCGACAGCGCGTTGAAGAAGGAGAACGGCGCGCAGTTGGCGACGCCGTTCGCGTTCCAGGTCGAGATCCACGCGATCGGCCGCGGGATCACCAGCCCGGTGAGCAGCTTGTAGCGCTCGAGCGCGCTGAGCTCCGAGAAGCGCAGGTCGAGCGCGCCGCTCACGGCGCGGCCCGGCGGTAGAACTGGCGCTCGCGCGACTCGAGCCAGCCGAGCGCGGTGTCGAAGTACTTCTTGAAGTGCGGGGTCTGCTGGTGCGCCTCGAACGCGATTGCGTCTTTGTAGACCTCGTAGAGCATGACGCGGGTGCGATCCTCCGGGTCGGCCAGCACGTCGAACTGCAGGCAGCCGGGCTCGGTCTCGCGCGCCGCCCTGGCGTTCGCCAGCACTGCGGGTATGAAGCGGTCGACGCAATCGGGCTTGATCTTGACGTGGACGGTCAGAACGATGGCGCTCATCGGGGGCTCCTCGGTGACGGGTGCGGGCATTATCGGCAGCGGGTCCGCGGCGTCAACAAATAGGCGAATCTTTGGTAGAATCCGCCCCCTTCGCGCCCGTAGCTCAGCTGGATAGAGTACCTGGCTACGAACCAGGGGGTCGTGGGTTCAAATCCTGCCGGGCGCGCCAATAATCAACACGTTACACTGCACCTAGACGGTGCGCTGTATCATTCAAACCCGGCTGTATCATTCGCGGCGCCTACCGGAGCGGTTTAACACGCTCCGGCTTGCGCCGATAGACGCGGTCGGTGAGCCGCGAGTCCGCATGCGCGAGGAGCGCGCGTGCGTGCTCGAGACTGCTGGCGTCGCTTGCGCACTTCGCGCGCAGATCATGCTCGGTAAAGCGCTCGGTGACCTTCGTCTCCGCGAGCACGCGGTCCATGAACCGCTGCCACATCGAGTCCCAGCCGTTCGCCGAGCCGTTGTCCTTCACGTAGCACTCGCCCCGGCGGTTGCAGAACAGGTAGGGCGCGATGTCGACGGGGCGCGCCGCGATGGCGGCGTCTACGGCCGCGCGCAGCTCGGGCGACCACTCGATGATGAGCCGCTTGCCCGTCGTCCTGGCGGTCTTGTGCGGCTGCACGTGGATGCCGTCGTCCTCGAAGTCCTGGCACGGGCGCAGCCGCAGCAGGTCGCCGCGGCGCAGGCCGGTGAGCAGCTTCACGCGCATGTAGGCTTGCACGGCGAGCACGCTCCCGGTCTTCCTGCGCGGCTTGAGCGCGAGCGCCTCGACGATCTCCCAATCCTCGACGTAGCGGTCGCGCGGGCGTTCGCCCTCGAGGCGCACCTGCGCCTTGAAGGGGTGCCGGTCGACGTATCCCCACTCGACGGCCTTGGTGAAGGCGTGCGAAAGCACCTCGATCTCGCGGTGCGCCGCGACCCGACCGCCGCGCGTCTTGCCGTCCTCGCCGACGACCTTCTGCCGGCGCCGGTCGACGTACTGATAGACGAGCCGCGGCGGGAAGGGCGCGAGCGGCATCGCGCCGAACACCGCGCGCAGCCGGCCGACCGCGCGCAGGTTGTCGCCCTGCGTCTTGGGCGCCTTCGTGGGCACGACCTCGATCGCGTAGCGGTCGAGCATGGCGGCAATCGTGCGCGCGGCCTCTGTGGCGCCTAGACGCGCGGACCACGCCCGGTAGGCTTCCGGCAGCGTTGCGCCCAAGCGGAACATCTGCTTGTCGTCCCATATCTCCTCGAGCCCGGGCGGCACGCGGTAGTAGAAGGCGCCGTGCTGGTGGACCCAGCGCGCGGGCAGGCTGCGGTGCTCAGTCTTTCGCTTGCGTGGCAAGGGCGCTCCAGTCGGGCGTGTGCTGCGCGAATATCTTATCCGGAAGCTCCCCGATGCGCAGGTAGTGCTCGCGCGCGACGCTCACGGTGCCGTCGGCGCGGCGCTGCGCCGGGATTCCGAGCGCGAGGAGCCACCGCAGCTGCTCGGCGGCGCGCTTGTAGCCGGTGACCTCCACCAGCTCCTTGGCGGTCAGGGTAAGCGGCTGCGCACTCATCGCGGTTACTCCCGCACGCGCAGATCTTCCGGCCACGTGAACGGGTCTGCGCCCTTGCTCGATAGCGCGCTCGTCCATGTCCAGTCCTCGCCTGGCGGCCTCGTGCGATGGTCAGACGTCGGACGATCGCCCATCTGCTTCACGGAGCACTGCACGGTTACCCGGATCTCGCGGGTAACTCGGGTGGCTCCGCTGTTCGGTTCGCGGCCGCGGGCCGCACCGGCCGAACCGCCACCCGATCGCGCTGCCCGCGCTTCGATTTGCGCCCCGAGCGGCCGCGCAGGCGCTTGGAGACGTCGAGACTGCCCTGGCAGGCGGGGCATTCATAGCGCGTGGCCGCCTCATAGGGCTGGATGATGGAGTAGGTGCGGCACTTCGCGCAGCGCGCCTCGCGGATCGTGCCGTCGGCCTGCTTCAAGAGCTGCACCAGGCGCCATGCGCGGTCGATCGGAAGCAGCGGGGGTTTCGCCGCGGCGCGCGCCTCGCCCTCTGAATCCGGTTTGTGCGCAGCGCCGCACCAGAAAGCATGGTAGCGATCGTAGGCCGCGACGAAGGCTTCCCGCGTGTCCCTGTCCCCGCCGACCGAGCACAGGTACCGGTACTGCAGCAAGAACGCCGAGGCGTGCATGCGCATCACCGGGGCGAAGTAGTAGTCGTTGCTCCGCGGGGTCTGCCCGGAGGGCGATGAGCGCCCGGTGATTTCCTCGTACAGGGCGCGCGCCTGGGCAAGGGGCATGTCGAGAATCGCGGCGATGAGGCTCGCGCGCATGCCGTGCGCGATCATCATGGAGGCGAGCCTCCTGTGGTGGATTTGTATCGCTCGGTCCTTGATCATGGGAGGAACTCCGCCGGAATACTCGCCATGAACGCATGCAGGAGCTGGTTCGCGTCGAGCGTTCCCGCGGCCGCGCGAACCCAAAACTCCGCGCTCGTAATGCGCATGGTTGCGACCAGGAGGTCCATGCTGCACATCGGATCGAGCGTGGCCGATTCAACCTTGAGAAGGGCATCGGCCGCCTGCTGCGTCATCCCCAGGAACGGGGCGACCGCCGGGTAGGTGCGCACGAGCTCCTGGACGAGCGCAAGGTACTCGTTGTTGACCCGACGGATCCGCGCACGGATGGTGGCCGATAGACGAAGCGTGTCCAGATTCATCGTGGCTACCTCCGTTTCGCGCCGGTGCGGGCGGCGGCGCGCTCCATCTGGTCGGCGAGCTTGCGCAGGAGCGAGGCGACGCGCTCGAACTTGGCGGCGACCTTGGGGTCGGCGGCGGCCGAGGCCACATAGGCCGCGGTGTACTTCGCGGCGAGGGACTGGACCTCGGCCTCCAGGCTCGCGAGAACTTCGAGGCTCGCTTTGGCGCTCGCGCGCGAGCCCTCGAGCGCGGCCATTTGGCGCTTGGCCTCGTCGATCCGAGCTTCGGCTTTTTGGAGCTCGTTCGAGACCTCGCGCAGGCGCTTTTCCTTCGCCTTGAGCGCTTCCTGGAGCGAGGCGTATCCCGGCGGGAGCGTGGGCACTTCCTTCTCGACGGGGTGCGCCTTGAGGTCTTCGATCTCCTGCTTGAGGCTACGGCGTGAGTCGATGAGCGCAAGGCGCTCGGAGCTTGCGCGCTCGAGCTCCTCGTCGTGCTTGTTGAGGATCTCCTTGAGCTGCAGCACGAGGAGCTCCGCTTCTTTATGGCGCGCCGACTCGCTCTGCACCTCCTTGCGCAGTGCCGCGTTGTCCGACTCGAGCTCCTCGTTGCGCGTGTCTTTTGCCTCGACGTCCTTTTCGAGGCGATCGATCGCGGACTGCAAGTCGGCGGGCATCACTTTCTTGCCGTCGGCCGCCCGCTGGATCGCCTCCTCGACCACCGCGTCGGCGAGGTTGCCTTGCGCGAGCCGGTACACGACCGTAGAGGAGAGATTGTCGAGCGCGCCTTGGTGTTCCCCCAGGCGCTCGTCGGCAAACTGCGCCGTGCTCATCATGCGCCGCGCGATCCGCGGATCGATGCGGCACTCGTGCACACATATGGCCTCCCATAGGCCCACGCCATTCACGCCGAGCCTATCCCTGATGACGGCGAGCGAGCGTCCCATCTCCACGATCTCCCAAGCCGTGCGGTGGATTGAAAGGCGAATCTTGCCGACGTGGTACTTGACCTCGGCGCGAAGCGCCGGATCCTTGATGTCGGCGAGACTGAAGCCGGGCGCGGCGGCTGCGTCCTTGGCGGCGGGTGTCGCGCTGGCGGGCTGATTCGCAGAGATGCTCACTATCTTGGATGCCATCGGTTTCCCCCTGTCAAACGTGATGGAGCCCCATTAAAAGCCGGCGAAGTGCCGGAGCGTCATTGAAAAGGTGCACAAGAATTATCAGGATTCGGAAACAACACCCCGGACAATGCGCTAGTTGCGTCCGGAACCGTCAAGCGCAGTTCGTATGAACGGGGCGCGGAGCGGTTCTCGTTCGCAACCGCACTGCGAAAAAATGCCGTCTTCTGACAATCGTTGACACAAGGACTATTGCGCCACGTGACCCCTGTACGCGGTGGCGGTGCTTCTTGAGCGATTGCGCGCGGAATTCAGCGAGCATTCGGAAACCACCCCGGGCGCCGCGCCGAAATAATCGGAGACGATGCAGTTCGAGCGACGCGAGCCAGCGGAAATCCTCCAGGATCTGGAGGCCGCGACGCGCCTGGTGAGCCTCGTGCGAGAGGCCGCCCCGGCGCACGGGGACTTTGAGATCGAGTACCTGGAGCCGATGAAGCGGCTTGCGGCGTGGGTGCTCGAGCTGCCGCTGTGCCCGGAGCATCACGCCGAACCCGGAGGGCTCGTGCGCCATGCGATCCAGGCGGGATATTTCGCGCTGCGGCTCGCCGACGGCGTGGTGTTCGGTGCCGAGCTCGGGGCGGAGGCGCGGCGCGTGGTCGAAATCCAGAGCCGCCGCGCGGCATTCCTTGCCTCGCTCGGTTCCACGATTGCGCTTCCCCACCGGCATCTCACGGTGCGCTCGGCCGATAGTGAACTATGGTCTGAGTTCTCCCGCCCGCTCGCGCTTTCGGAGTGGGCGGCCGAGCGGGGCGGCGCTTACGCGATCGCCTGGCGGGCAGAACAGGCCGCGCAGGCGCGTAACGTTGCGATCTGGCTTGCCGCCGAATTCGTGGCCCCCTACATGGGATCGTTCCGGCGCGACGCAGCACTCGCCGCCATGGCGGCGCTGTCTCCGGATGAGGCGCCATCCGGTGCGCCCGGGCCGCTCGAGCGCATCGTGCGCCATGCGCTACAGAGTTCGGCCGAGCTCGCGCGCAAGCGCGAGCAGGCCCGCTATGCCGCCCCCGAGCAGGCAACGCTCCCAAACGCGCAGGAAATCGCCGCTCACGTTCCCGGGCCGCCGGCGCGGGGCGCCCAGCAGCCGGTTGCAGCGCCGCCGTTGCCGCAATCCGCCGAACCAAGCCCGGCGCTGCAGCCTGCGGGCGCATCGAGCGCGAACGCTCAAGATGGGCCCGAGGGGCTCGCGCAGTCGGAACTGCACCTCGAGGGCGGGTCCGTGGCGACTCGGCTCGCAGCGTTGCCTACGGGAGTGCGCGAGCTCCTCGAAGCGCTCGCCGAGGACATTCGCACGAAGGAGGCGGTGAGGCGGCGCGTTTCTTGGGACGATGCGGGGTGGTTGCTCCTCGATCAAGCGCTCCTTGGCGGATACGGCATGGGGGCGCCCGCAGCGGTCGCTGGGCTCCTCAAGCGCGCGCGGATCGCCCAGGACGGCAACGGCCGGGCGCTACGCATCGTCGCCGATATCGGCGAGTGGCTGCTGCCGAGAAAGGCCGCCTGAGCGATGAGGCCGCGGATTCAGGACATGTGGCGCCCGGTCTACGAGCAGTGGGCCGCGCTCGGCTGGGGGCTTGCCGCGGTGGCGGTCGCTGTGGCGAGCCTCCCCTACAAGTGGCTCGTGACCGGGCTATGCGTGGCGTTCGCGGCCGCGCGCACGGCGCAGGCAGCCCAGATGTACCGCTTTCGCCTCGCGATCAGCGGCCAGCGCCTGGCGCGGATCGGGGCGACCGAAATGCTCGAGCGGGCGCAGCTCGCTGCGAAGCACCAAGGCCTGTGGCTCGGATCGGGCTTCGGGTGGACGCCTCGGCACGCGCAGCTCGCTCGCGATGTGCTCGACCGCAATCCGTCGGAGCTCCCGACGCTTCCGGAGTGGCTGCCCAAGTGGGCGAGAAAGTGGCTCCTCCCGGCCGACACCATCCTCGATCCGCACGCGGCCCAAGGGGCCTCGTGGATCCACGGCCTTGAGCCCGATGAGCGCGACCTCTACCTGCCGCTCGCCGCGCTTGCGGGCCACACGTTGATCGTGGGCACGACCCGCTCGGGCAAAACCCGGCTCTACGAGCTGCTCACGGCTCAGGTGGTGCATTCGGGAGCGGCGTTGATCGTCATCGATCCCAAGGGCGACAAGGACTGGGAGAAGAGATTGCGCGCTGAGTGTGCGCGCTGCGCTCGCGAGTTTCTGTACTTCCATCTCGCCTTTCCTTCACAGTCGATTCGCATCAATCCGCTTGCGAACTGGAACAATCCTTCCGAGATCGCCTCGCGCATCTCGCAGCAGCTGGGAGGCGAGGCGGGCGGCGACGGGTTCGTCGATTTTGCCGACAGCACGATCAATCGCATCGTGGCGGGCGAGGTGATGGTGGGCGAGCGCCCCACGCTCAAATCCATCAAGCATTACGTGGAGCACGGGGTGGCGGAGCTCCTCGAGCGGTGCTTTAAGAAGTGGTTCGTCGAGCGCGAGGGCCCGAACTGGGATGCGGCGCTCGCGCCCTACATCCAGCGGGAGAAGTCCCGCACGCACGCCATGGTCGAGTACTATCGCGAGCGCTACGCCGCGCGGGGCGCATCGGAGGATGCGATCGACGGCCTCATCACGATTTTCGCGGCCGACCGCGACTGGTTCTCGCGCGTGATCGTGCGGCTCGTGCCGCTGCTGCAGCGCTTGGCGACCGGCGAGCTCGGGTCGCTGCTTTCGCCACAGGTCGCGGACTTCGCCGATCCCCGGCCCGTGTACACGCTCGAGAAGATCATCGGCGCAAAGAAGGTCCTCTATGTCGGCGCCGACATGCTCGCGAATAAGCTCGTGGGCACCTCGGTCCTTTCGATGCTGCTCGCGGACCTCGCCGCGGTGGCCGGTGGCATGTACAACTTCGGCGGCAAGCGGGACGTGTACCTGTTCGTCGACGAGGCGGCCGAGAGCATGAACGACCAGCTCATCCAGGTGATGAACAAGGGCGGGCAGGCCGGTTTCAAGGTGTTCGTCGCGACGCAGACACTCGCCGACTTCGAGGCGCGCCTGGGTAAGCGCGCGAAAGCCATCCAGGTGTTCGGCAACACCAACAACGTGATCGCGCTGCGGCTGCGCGACCACGAGACGGCGCGCATGATCGCAGAGCTCATGGGCGAGACCACCGTCACCCGCATGAACGTGTCGCACAGCTCCGGGTCCGACACGGAAGCCGCGGCGATCGAGTTTCGGGGCACGGTCTCGCGCACGATGAAGGAGGAGCGCGCGGCTCTCGTGTCCGCGGACGTGCTCATGCGCCTGCCGAACCTTCAGTATTTCGCGATGGTCGCGGGCGGGCACATCGTCAAGGGCCGCTTGCCCGTCATCGAATAAGCTCAACTGGCATGAGAGGCAAGACGTGAACGGGCATCATCGACAGGAAAGCAAGGCGCTCGGCAAAGTGGTGCGCGCGCTCGGGCTGCAATCGGCCGCGCAGCGCGCGTTCACCGTGCATCCGAACGTGGAGGGCGCGGCGATGGGGCTCGTGCAGTTCTTGACCGAGCGCTTCCCCGGGCGAGGCGAGCCGCTCGTGCACGAGTGCCTGCGGGCGGCTTTTAGGGCACTGTCTGAAGCGAAGGCCGCTAAGCGCGATGACCAGGCGCAGGCCTTTCTCGTCGCGCTCATTGCCGGGGCGTTTGAGGCGGTTCGAAAGCGCGTCGGGGTCGAAAATGGCCACGGGCCCACCTTCTGGGTACCGTTCCAGGAATCGTTCCGAAGCTTCCTCGCGCGCGAGGCGCCGGACCCCGAGAGCGTCGAGCTCGTCGTGCTCGATGAACCCGCGCCCGGCGCGGTCGACGAGCGCATGGCGGCGATGATGCTCGCGGTGCGCATCATGCCCGCGGTGGAGGCCGAGCGGATCTGCGAGGCCTATCTTCGGGCCGCGCACGGTACACCATGCTGATTTCGATGGAGAGCCGCCTCGGGCGGCACGCTCTTTTCTGGCTGCTGCTGCCGGTCCTGCTCGTGCTGGCGGCGCCCGCAGTACCGCAACTGGGTCTGTACCGAGTATCCCAAGCCGAGATCGAGGGCAATCGCAGGCTTCTGGGCGAGGCGGCGGAAGCCCAGGCCGAGGCCCGGGCCGCAAAGCTCTGGTCGCACTGGTTCGTGGACTCGGGGCTCGTTCGCTGGACGTTCAATACGTTTGCGCGCCGCTACGAGGGGCCGAACACCGTCTCCTCCTGGCGCGATCTCGCGCGCGGGTACCTCCAGCGCCTATGGTGGACCGTCTACAAGGCCTGCTACCGGTTCGAGGTGGCGCTGGCGTGGTTCGCCGCCGCGGGGATCGTGCTTGCCGCGGCCTTCGCGGACGGTGCGATGCGCCGGCTCATCAAGTCCTGCGAGTTCGGCTACGCGAACCCCGTGGCCTTTAGCATGACCGCCTACGGGTTGATGAGCGTAGGGGGGCTGCTCCTCGCGATGCCGTTCGCGCCCTTTGCGATCCAGCAGTGGGTTTGGCCCTGCGTGATCGCGGCGGCCGCCGGGCTTGCCTGGAAGGCCGCCGAGAGCTACCAAACCGCGCTTTAGGCGGATGGTCGCATCGGGCGCACGCCCGGGGAATGAAAGCGGCGCGTCAGACGGCAGGACAATTGTCCTGCCGTCTGACGCGTTGCTGACCCCGGAAACGCCACTCCCGCGGGCTCGGCAGGGACCGCAGGCCTCGGCGGCTCGCCCATGAGGGCGGGCTCGCTCGCGAGCGCTCCGCCCAGCTAGCGAGCGTTGAGAGGCCGAAAAGTGCCGAATGAGGCCACGCATTTAGAAACAACCGCTCGGTGAGCGTGCGCAAGATTGCTCACCGTGCCGCACGAACCGCAATCGTTGGGCCCCGCACGATGAGCGAGCCGCAAGCGCCCGAGCCTCAAGCCGCGCGCCGTCGCTGGTTCGAGCAATACGGCGGCGTGCAGGTGGCCAATGGCCGCATCTTTATCGCGGCGCTTGCGCTTGCCGCGGTCGCCCTGGGCGAGGCCGCCGCGATCGTCCTGATGGCGCCGCTCAAGACCGTGGTGCCCTACGTGATCCAGGTCGACAAATCGGGCGCGGTCTCTGCCGCCTCCGCGCTCGCGAGGCGCTACGTACCCGGCCAGAACGAGATCGCCTGGGGCCTATCGCGCTGGATTCTCGACATGCTCACGATCGACCGTTACCTCACGGGCGATCCCAAGCGCAACAACGTGCTCGAAGCCTACGCCATGACCCGAGGCAAGGCGGTCGCGGAGTTCAACGATTGGTTCGCCGCAGAGAACCCGATCCGGGCGCTCGCCCAGGATCCCTCGCTCACGAGGGTCGTCCACATCCGCAACTGGGCCGCTGTGCATGAGGGCGAAATGATCTTCCGGGTCACAACCGTGCGCCGTTCGAGCGGCGCCGAGCAAGGCGCCACGGAGAACCTGATGCTGAGCATTCACTACATCGTCGTGCCCCCGAAGACCGAGCAGGAAATCATGACGAACCCGCTCGGGCTCTTTGTCACGCACTTCGCGCTCCAGCGGGACCTCGGCTGATGCGTGGCTGCGCTCGTTTCGCGCTTATCCTTGCGCTTGCCGTGCAGGCCCCGCTCGCCCAGGCATCGCGGCCCTTGGGGGCGCACGAGGCGCAATCGGGCCAAGCGCCGATCGAACTCGGGCCGCGCGCGCCGGTGCCGAGCGCAATTCCGGGAGAGGCGAAGCTTGTCACGTTCGTCTACGACCCGAATGACACCTACGGCATCGTGTGCCTGCCGGGCGCCGTCACCGACATCCAACTGCGCTCGAACGAGCGGGTGATGGCGCTCGCGCTAGGCGACTCGGTGCGCTGGCAGGCGCAAAAAAAAGACGCGCATCTATTCGTGCGGCCGCTCGCCGCGGGGCTATTCACTTCCGCGACCCTGGTCACGAACGAGCGCACCTACGAACTGACGCTGCGTTCGGCGAGCCCAGGTGGTGCGTGGTATCAGCGCGTGTCCTGGAGCTATCCCGACATCGTGGCGATCGAAGAAAGCCGCGCGGCGATTGCGCTCGACGAGGCGCGCCAAAAGGCTCGCGCCAAGCGCGCTCACGCCGAAGCCGAATCGGGCGCGCTGCCAAGCGTACCGGCCGACCGGCTCAATTTCGGCTACCGCCTCGTGGGCGATGCACCCTTTCGCCCGTCGCAGGTGTTCGACGACGGGACCTTCACCTACATCCGGTTCGCGCATAAGCCGCAGGAGCTGCCGGCGCTGTTCATCGAGACGCCGAACGCTCGCGACGAGCTCGCCGTGTACAACTTCGAGCCGCGCGATCCGACGGCCCCCGCCAGCCCGATGATCAAGGTGCATCGGCTCTTTGACATGGCGGTGCTCAAGCTCGGGGCCGAGGAAGTCACCATTACGAGGACGAGGGTGAAGTAGCTCATGCCCGTCACGGCCACGGATTCGATTCGAGCGGGGAAGGGCCTCC
Source organism: uncultured Pseudomonadota bacterium (assembly GCA_963817785.1). Lineage (GTDB taxonomy): Bacteria > Pseudomonadota > Gammaproteobacteria > Burkholderiales > SG8-39 > JAKALD01. Next base: position 1,484,749 of record CAWFPL010000002.1, read on the forward strand.
TACCCAAGAACCTTCACTGGTGGATCGTGGGGCTGGTCCTTGCGGGCATTCTCGTCGCCCTGTACCTGAACGCCGGGAAGCAAACCGCGCAGCACGCCTCGCAACAGCAGGCATCCGAGCGCAAGGAAGCGGCGGCGCTCGTGCGCGAGAAGCCCGACGTGGGGAAGTTGATTCACGAGAGCGCCTCTCGCGCACAGCCTTCGACGGCGCCTCATGAAAGCAGGGTGCCTGGACTGCAACCCAAGGTCGCGCGCCGGCTCGCGGCCGAGGAGAGCGCCGCCAACGGCGCGGAGAGCGCGCGCTACACGAAGGGCGTCAAGGCCACGAGCCCGATCATCGTGCTAAGCGGCGAAGCGAAAGCATCCGCGACACAAGGCCCGTCGGATCGGGATCTGATTCTGCGCAGTCTTGTGCAGCAACCCCGGGCGCCGGCGCTCTCGCCCCAGGACAGGAAGCCCCTCGCTTCGGCTGACCAGGCGGGCGCTCAGGCTCGGCCGGCGTCCGCTGGTCCAGAGCCCGGCTACCTCGGACAGGCGAATCGAAACGACGCGTGGTACCGCAACCAAGCGAGCTCGGCCGCCGCCACGGGGCCGAAGTCGATCGGCCTGGACCCGCCGGTGCCGCCCTATACCGTCGTGCAAGGCACGCCCATTCCAGCGGTGACGGTCACGCCGATCGACAGCGATTTGCCGGGCCAAATTGTCGCGAGGACCACCGAGGACATCTACGACAGCGTCTCGGGGCGCTACCTCCTCATTCCGGCGGGCTCGCTCGTGTACGGGCGGTACAACAACTCCGTGATCGTCGGTCAGGATCGCATGGCAGCGGTCTTCGAGCGGATCATCTTTCCGGATGGCTCCGGGGTGAGCCTGGGCGCGATGCCCGCAGTGGACGCCGCCGGCAGCGCGGGCATGAGGGGTGAGATCGACAACCACTTCTGGGAAATCTTCGGCTCCTCGATCCTGATCGGGGGCGTCGCCGCGCTCGTCGAGCCCCAAGCCAATGTCAACGTGTACGTGGGCAGCGGCAGCCAGGCCGTGAGCGCCGCAGGGCAGGTGCTCGGTCAGGTCACCCAGCGGATCATGCAGCGCAACACGGTGATGCCGCCGACCGTGACGGTCAAGGACGGGCAGCCCTTTGACATCCTGGTGCAGCGTGACCTCGCGCTCGCGCCTTACTCGGGGCGGCGCTAATGGTGCTCACGATGGCTCAACTGGATGCGTATTACGCCGCCTGTGCGCCGGCGATCGGCGCTTCCACCATTGCCGCCATCGTGAAGGTGGAATCGGGCGGGAACCCCTGGGCGATCAACGACAACACGACAAGGCGCACCTTCGGCGCTCGCACCTACAGCGAGGCGGTGGGAATCGCCTCCAACCTTGTGCGAATCGGACACAGCGTCGACATGGGCCTTGCGCAGGTCAATAGCGGCAACCTCGCGCGCGTGGGCATGACGGTCGGCGAGGTGCTCGAGCCCTGTCGCAACCTGATGGCCGCGGCGCGGATTCTCACCGATTGTTACCTGCTGGCGGCCGCACGCTACGGCGAGGGCCAGGGCGCGCTCGTTCACGCGCTCGGTTGCTACAACACGGGGAGCCTGTATGCGGGCAAGCGCTACGTCGCGCGCGTGCTCGCCGCCGCGCTCGGCCGCCCTGTTGCGCGCGGAACGGGTCGCGCGGGGCTCAAGGCGCGCATTCCCGCACGGCAGGCGCCCTCGCCGATCGTCGTGAATTGGCCGCAGGCCATGGATTGGAGGGTCTTTCGATGAGCGAACTTCGAGAGCAGATGAAAGCGATCAAGCCACCGGAAGCGGCGCAGGTGATCGCACAGGCGACAGGGCAGGAGCGCAAGCGCCAGGTGACGCTCTTCCTGATCGGCGCACTGGTCGCGATCGCCGTATTCATGGCGCTTGCAGCGAAGTGCATGAAGAGCCCGCGCCGCCCCGATCTGGCGAGTCTCCCGAGTCTCGGCATGGGGAGCTCGGGCGCGGCGCCGATGCCCTCGGCGCTTCGCTCCGCATTGCCTCCCGCAGCCGCGCCTACGGCGCACTCTCCGGCAACGCCGGCGCTCGGCGAGGCGCCAAGCGCCCCGCAAGCGCAGAGCCTTGCGCCAACCGCGGCGGCCTGCGCCGCTGTCCCTGCGGCGGTTGCGCCGAGCGCCGCTCCATCTGCCAGCGGCACGGCTCCCGCAAAGCCGAACGCACAGAACCCTGCGCCTGGCACGAGCCCTACGCAGCCTGCCGTCTCCGTAGCGACGCCGGCGCCGCAAGCGCGCGCGAGTTCGCACGCGGTAGGACGGTCTCGCAAGGCGTTCCACCCGACTACTAAAGCGGCGCCCGGGCGGTACACCGTGGCAAAGCGCCGGGCGCCGGCGCGCACCGCGGTGAAGCATTCCGAATCGCAATACGACCGAATCGGCATCAGCGAGGAGTAGGGCGGCCATGGGAACGTACCAGAACTACGCGCGGGATGCCGCGCGGGCGCTGATAGCGTTACGCCGCGAATCGGTACGGGAGGTGTGCACGGCGACCGGTATCGGTGAGCCGACGCTCGGGTGGTTTCTGGAGCACGGCGCGGACGAAGCACTGTCGGAGGAGAGTTTTGCGGCGCTCTTTGCCCACCTCGGGGTCGTCTCGACCGAGGCCGGCGCGAAGCTCGCGCCGGACAAGGTTCACTACCTGCACATCTCGGGCGCGCCGTTTGCGCGCGCGCGCGAGGTGCGGATGTTTCGCACGCTCGCTCCGCTCCTCGGCGCGGTTGCCGCGCTGGAGCTACCCCAGCACAAGGGGGTGGCGCCGATTCTGGTGCGGGGCGGACGCACGCGCCTGGCGCTTCTCGTTCGCTCAGGGCTCATGGGCCGCGTACCGCTCGCGCGGCTGGGACTGCTCGAGGGTGCGTTTCGCGACGCGGCCTCCGCGGCGCGCATTCCGAAGTACTGCTGCGAGCTGCTGGTCACGCGGCAGGTGCGGCGCAACTACTTCGACCTGATCCTGCAGGGCGAGTGCGCCAACGAATCGATCGAGCTCGTGCGCATGGCGGCGCTCGAGCGGGACGTGACACTGGAGGCCCTGCTCGAAGGTTTGACCGGCAGCGGCAGCGAACCGCCGCGCGAGGAACGCGTGGAGGGAAACACCGAGGCGCAGGGCGCGGCGGTGCTCAGCCTCGCGCCGGAGCATTTTTCAAGGAGAGCGGCATGAAGCAAAGACTCAGGATGTGGGCGGCGCTTTGCGCGCTCGTGGCCTTGCCCGCGTGCGCGGGCGCGGGGCTGTTTGGGCGCGGGCAGGACGATGGCTCCGCTTCGGCGGTGCAAGGCTATAACTTCGCCTACCGGATCGAGGACGGGGGCCTTGGCCTCGTGCAGGTCTTCGATGACGGCCGCAACACGTACTTTCAGTTGCGAAGTCTCGATCTGGAGCACGTGCCGGTCCTTTGGACGGAGAGCTCCGCGCTCGAGCGGCGCGCCGTGGCGCTTCGCGCCTCGGGTCCGTACCTCGTGGCGAACGCGCTCGAGCGCAAGTTCGTCCTCACGCTCGGGGAGGGCCGAAGCGCCAAGGAGGCCACGGTTCTGATGACCGACTGGCAAAAGCGCGGCCTTGCGGCCCGCACGGCGCGCGCAAAGCCGCTCGAGCAGGCGGCCCGAGCAGTCCCCGGCGTCGCGAGTGCGCCAGGTACCGCACAGCCTGAGCCTACCCGCGAGGCCGCGCGTCCCGCCTCGAGCACCGAATGCCCGGGGGCCCCGCAAGGCTCCGCGTCCAGGACGATCGACGTGCCGTTCGTGCACGAGGCGACCGAGCCAACCCCGCAGGCGAGAAAAGACCTGCGCTCGATCGCCGCGCGACTCGCGGGTGCCGGTCGGATCGTGATCCGTGGGCGCCCATCGCCCGGCGGGGGCGTTGCGCAAGCCCGGGCGCGCGCCGAGGCGATCAAGGCACTGCTCGTCAAGGCGGGCGTCCCCGGCCCCCACATCGAGGTTGCGCTCGCCGGCACCTCCAAGGCGGCCCCGGTCGCAGGTGTCTATGTCTCGCAAATCCGCTACGGCGCCGCATCGAGCGGATTTGTGGTGCTCGATGGTTGTTGAATGCGAGCGAAGTGCGGCCCGCATTCGCGAACCTGAGAGTCCGGAGGGTCGATAGGCTCCGACGATGGACCGCGCCTCAAAGGAACACGCGATCGGCATGCTCTCGGACATCCTCGCCCCGATCGGCGCCTACCTCGCGCGGGCCGACGTGCAGGAGATCATGATCAACGCGCCGAACGAGGTCTGGGTCGAGGAGCGCGGCGTCACCCGCAGGCTTGACGTGGAGCTTGGCGACGTGGCGATCCGCAGCGCGATCGACATGCTCGCGCGGATCGTGGGCAAGGTCGCCGACAAGGATGGCCCCGGGGCGATCGTGGATGCGCGCCTGGAAGGCCTTCGCTTCGCCGCGGCGCTCGAGTCGGTGTCCGCGAAGGGCCCCTCGATCTGCATTCGGCGTCACAGCCCGGTGCTTCTGTCGCTCGAGGACTACGTGGAGGCCGGCGCCCTCGACCCGGTGCGCTCGGAGGTGCTTCGTCGCGCGGTCACCGGGCGCAAGAATATTCTCGTCTCGGGCGGCACGAGCTCCGGCAAAACGACCGCCCTCAACGCCATGATCGCGCTGATCGGCCGCGACGAGCGGCTCGTGACAATCGAGGATACGCGGGAGCTGCGAGTGGAAGCGCCAAACTGGGTGGCGTTCGAAGCGAACGAGCAGGCGGGGGTCGCTATCCGGCACCTGGTCAAGCTCGCGCTTCGCTATCGGCCCGACCGGATCATCGTGGGTGAGGTGAGGGGGCCGGAGGCGTTCGATCTCATGCAGGCGATGAACACCGGGCACGACGGGGGCATCGCCACGATCCACGCCAACAGCGCGCGCGATGCGCTCGCGCGCCTGGAAGGGCTCGTCCTCACCACTCCAGACGTCGACTGGCCGCTCGAGGCGATCCGCGACCAGATCGGCCGCACCTTCGATTACGTCATTCACATGGAACGGGCAAAGCTCGATGGCCGCACCGTGCGGCGCTTTGCCGAGCTTGCCGCGATCGAGCGCTACGACCATGAGCGCGGGGACTACGTCATTTCGATTCTCAAGGAGGGCACGACCTATGAACCTTCTCGCCCGCAAACCGCAACGGCCTGAGCGCGGCGGGCCGATCTGGAGGCCGTCCATGCGCCGCTGGGGCCGCGCCGTGGCGCACGGCGCGGTACCGCTCGCCTTGATGCTGCTTTGCACCGACGCCTACGCGCAGGTGGGGGGCGGCTCGTGGCTCTCGGGGCTTTCGGCGATCGCCTGCAATCTGCAGCAGGCGGCGCGCTATTTCGCGCTCGTGGGGATCATCATGTTCGGGATCCTCGTGATGAAGATGGAGCTCAAGGGCTGGATGCACGACCTGATGCTGATGCTCTTTGGGATCTCGATCATCGTGTTCGCGAGCTCGTTCCTGAACGGGATCTTCCCGAGCGCGGGATTCTCCAGCATCGCCTGCGCATAGGGGGGGCGGGGCATGGAGCACGCCACTGTCCGAGCGTTCAAGACCTTGGCGCTCGCCGCGCTCGTGGGTGCCGGCTGGGCGCTCGCGACAGGCGGGTCGTTCCCGCCTGGAGGAGGCGCAGCCGCTCACGGCTCGCTGCCGTCTGATCTCGCGCGGCTCATCGGCTCGGCACGCGTGGCGCTCGTACGCGAGTTCGACACCGAAAGGGATGGCCTCAAGGGCTACGTCGCGCGCTCTGGCGGCCGCGAACAGATCCTCTACGGCGAGGACGGCTATCTCTTCGCGGGCGACCTGAGATCGCCGACCGGTGCCTCGCTTACCGCGCGCGACGCAGGCCGATATATTGCGAAGCCGCACCTCGCCTCGGCCATGAAGCGGCTTGCGACCGACACCCATCTGGTTCTCGAGGGACCGACAACGGCTCCGGGGCTCTATGTCTTCGCCGATGCAGACTGCATCTTCTGCCACCTCTTTTACGGGGCCGTGGAACCGCCCGTAGCGGCAGGAAAGCTGCAGTTGCGCTGGGTGCTTGTCGGGGTGCTTGGCCAATCGAGGGTTGCGCGCGCGGCGGCGATCCTTGCCTCGCGTGATCCGGTGGCAGCGCTTGGCGCGAACGAAACAAGCTTTGATGTGCAGTCCGAGGCCGGCGGAATCGCCCTGCTCCAGGATGTGCCTGCAGCGCTGCAGTCCGCGATCGCGGTGCACACCGGCGCAATGCAGGAGCTCGGCGCCTCGGGCGCCTGGGCGGTGAAGCCTGGGATGCCCGCTCCGGGCTGGCTCAAAGCGCACGCTGCCGTCGGGCGCGGCTAGCTTCAAGGGCCCAAATCCCATGGAGCAAGAGCGACGCGTAAGCCCACTTCACTACTCGCTCATGGAGTCGGTGCCGACCTTTGGCGGCGCCGAGAAGTCGTTCGCCATCGTGAACCTGTCCTTCACCGCTGCAATGTTCATGGCTTCGCAGAACTGGCAGTTCATCCTTCCGGGGATCGTCGCGCACCTGCTTCTCGTGTGGATGACCAAGCGCGATCCGCTCACGCGGGTGATCTACTTTCGCTACGTGCGCCAAGGCCGACGCTACGATCCCTGGCCGCGCGGGCGCCAGGGACTCAATGCGCGGCCGCGGGGGTTTTGCAGGGGGGTGCTGTGCTGAACCTCAAGGAAAAGACCGCCGAGCGCCTCGCCGCCGCCCGCGCCTATTCGGAGCTCATTCCCTGGATGCTCCAGGTCGCGCCGCACCTCGTGCTCAACAAGGACGGGTCGCTCCTTGCCTGCTACGCGCTCGAGGGGCTGGACGCCGCGGATGTCCGAACCGAGGAGATCGACCAGGCCGCGAACACCATGGAGAACGCGCTGCGCGTGTTCGATGAACGCATCACCCTGTGGTGGACCGTCGATCGCCGGCGCACGCGCATCTACCCCGGCGGTTCGTTCCCGGATCCGGTGAGCGAGTTCGTCGACGAGCTGTGGTCGGAGCGCTTCACCGACGGGAGCCAGTTCGAGAATAGACACTGGTTCGCGGTCCTCTACACGCCGAGCGGCGGCGTCGAGGGCTTCATGGACCGTGCCGGGCAGTTCATGCGCGAGGGGCAGGGAACGGGCGCCGCGATCGTCTCGGCGGTCAAAACCTACCTCGGCATGGAGTCGGCCTTTGCCTTTGACGATGCGCGGCTCCAAGGCGAAATCAACCGGTTCGAGGAGCTGCTCGGTGCGTTCGAGGCTTCCACGCGAGGGCTGTATCTACGGCGGCTCGTGGGCGAAAAGGTGCTTCGGTTCCTGCACGATCGGGCAAGCCCCGCCGCGGCCGGGCAGCCCGTGGCCGAGCCGAACGTCACGGAGTTTCTGGATGCTTGGATCGCCGACAACACGCTTCAGGTGGGCTCGGACACGCTTTTATTCGACGGCACGGCGAGCGTTTTCGCGGCTGCGGCGACGGTGAAATCCTGGCCCGCCTTCACTTCCCCGGGGCTCCTGGACGCGCTGCTCGCGCTGCCGAGCGAGCTCACGCTCTCGCTATGCTTTCGGTACGTGGAGCTTCAGGCCGCGAAGAAGTACATCGAGGAGGTGCGCAAGAACAACCTCAACTCCTCCAAGTCGATGCTCACCTACCTGCAGGAGGCGCTCTCGGGCAAGCCCTCCGACAAGGTGGACCAGGGCAAGCTCGCCGGCGCGCAGGACGCGAACGAGGCGCTCCTTTCGATCGCCACGGCGCGGCGGTTCTTCGGCTACTTCAACATGACGGTGCTCGCCTACGGCAGGAGCAGGGAGGAAACCGAGGAGGGCATGCGCCTGGTGACCCAGGCGATCAACACTCTCGGGTTCCTGACGCTACGCGAGCGCCTGCACCTCCTTTCGGCCTGGGCGGGGACGCTCCCCGGGCAGTGGGGCGAGCTCGTGCGCTGGTTCTTCCTGTCCTCGGCGAACCTCTCGGATCTGGCGCCCATCCGGACCATCGCCACCGGCGAGGCGGAAAACGCGCATCTCACCGAGCAGACCGGGCGCCGCTCCCCCGCGCTCACCGCGCTACCGACCGAATGGGGCGTGCCGTTCCTGTTCAACCTGCACCAGGCCGACAAGGCGCACACGCTCGTGGTCGGTCCTACCCGCGCGGGGAAAAGTGTCTTCATGAACTTCCTCATCATGCAGTTCAGAAAGTACCACCCGTGCCGCGTCTTCATCTTCGACAAGGACTATTCCTGCCGCATCCCCGCGCTTCTCATGGGCGGCACGCACGTGGACATGTCCGGGGACGAGACGCGGGTGCAGATCAACCCACTTTCGCTTCTTTCAGACCGGAACAACTGGCTCTGGGTGGCGAAGTGGTTGGAGCTCCTCCTCGCTGGCCGGGGCCAACCGATCTCCGCCTCGGATTCGGAATCGATCTGGGACGCGGTCGAGAACACCGCGCATCTGCCGCGGGAGAAGTGGCGGCTCCTTTCGCTTGCGCAGTTCCTCGGCGCCCGCTCGAAGGAGTTGGGCGAGGAGCTTGGCGAGTGGGTCGGAAACGGCGCGCGGGCCCGCTACTTCGATCACGTGCAAGACACCTTCGCGCTCACCGGGCTCACCTGCACGGAGGTCGGCAAGCTCTTCGAGGACGAGCTCGTCGCGCCGCTCTTTCTCGAGTACGCCTTCCAGCGGATCCGGATGACGCTGGACGGCACCCCAACCCTCATTTACGTCGAGGAGTGCTGGTACATGCTCATGTACGAGCGCTTCGCCGCGCGCCTAGATGACTGGCTGCGTACGCTCGGGAAGAAGAACGCGTTTGTCGTGCTCACCACCCAAGGGCTGCTCGAACTCGCAAGATCGGCGTACTTCGGCACCATCCTCGACAACATCGCGAACACGATCTTCCTGCCGAACCCGAAGGCCTTCGCGCACGAGAAGCTCTACGTGGGGAAATTCGGTCTGCATCCCGAGAGCCTCGCGCGTATCCGTGATGCGACGCCGAAGATGCACTACTACATCGTGACCCCGGAGCGCTCGCGGATGGCGGTGGTCACGTTCCCGCCCCAGGTCCTTGCGTGCGTGCGAAGCGACTCGCGCGCGCAGAAGGTCTTTCTCAAGCACTACGCCACGAAGGACGTGAACGAAGATTGGAAGGAGCGCTACGTAAACGAGGTGATGACGGGCAATCCGGACATTGCGGCGCCGACCGCCTGAGCACGAGGCGCACGGCAAGCCTCATGAAACAAGCGCTCGACATGGCGCAGATTGAGCCGCATGTGCGCGGTTTGGTCGTGGCGATGAACGCGGAGCCGAAGATCTCGACGATCGCTTCGTGCGAAGGACATTGGAGGCCTCTCGGGCTGTACAGACCGCCGTAGGTGTTCTTCCGTTAAGAGCGGGTGATCCGGGACGTCCTCGCGCCTCGCCCCGGACGCTCTGTTCTGTGGCAGAGAAAGCTCCCCCAGCCTAGCGCCGCGAGGACCTTGAGGAGCATCTCCTGCTCGGTTGTCGCCTCGTTTAGCTTGGAATCGTCGCGGAAGGGCGCGTAGATCGAGCGAAGCTGCGCGATGAAACGATCAAGCTCCGCATCCGGGAGCTTCTCCAAAACCGGCGTGGACTTGATTCCTTCCTTGAGAAAATCCTGTGTGAACAGCTGACCGTTCACTTGTGGTTACAGCGCCATTGTTATCGCGTCTTTTCCCGCGCCGACTGGCCTTCAGCAACGCGCGCCATTATTGCGTAACTAAAGGCCCTCAATCCTGCGCAACACGTAGTAATGCGCTCCCTTTGAAGCCAGCCCGCAATTCGTCCGGTCTTCTGCTGGGATGGTAAGGCAGGGCAGGCGCGGCGTGGCTGGGCAAGGCAGGGCAGGCGTGGCTTGGCGAGGCGCAGCTCGGCAAGGCTTGGCGCGGCAGGCTTGGATGTTCGCGAATGGGGGTGGCGGTTGGCAGACCTTTCGCTGCAATGGCTTTAGCACGCGCAACTACGATAAGGCATCAATCGCAGGAGGCGTTCTTATGGTCCAGGCAGGCAGAAGCGCCCGAAGCATGGTGCGCGCCTTCGCGCTCTGCGCCGCACTTGGCATTGGGCTGGCGTACGTCGCGCCGGCCGCGGGTCAATGGGCGGTCTTCGACGCGTCGAACTTCGCCAAAAACGCGCTCACGGCGGCGAAGTCCGCCGATGCCTACGCCCAGCAGCTCGAGCAGTACAAGCTCCAAGGGCTGCAGTATCTACTGCAGGTGCAGAATCTGCAGACCGCCCCCTCGACGATCTTCGACACCACGTTCGGGCGCGAGGCGCTGCAGATCGCCGGTCCCGATGCCAACGCCGCGGCGCTCGCCAAGGCGGGAGTGCATCTCCTTGGCGTCTACTCGAGCACCCAGCAGCTGATGAGCCAGGGGAACAGTCTGTACTCCCGGGCGGCTGACTGGGGCTGGACACTGCAGAAATTCAGCGACGCGAGCGGGATGACGCCGCAACAGATATTTTCGTATGAGCAGAGCCGCGGCCAAGCACTGCAGCAGGCGAGCCAGCTGCAATATCAGCAGAGCGAGCAGCTCCAGCGGGACCTGCAGGCCTACCAGCAGCAGGCGGATGAGGGCCTGCGAACGGCCCAGGGTGCTCAAGGCGCGGTGCAGGCCCTCCAGGGAATCGCCTTGCAGAACCACACCTTGACGGAGCAGCTCTCGGATTTGTCCGCAGCCGAGGCCACCCGGGACAAAGCCCAGGCCGTGCACGATGCGCAGGCGGCGCAGGATAAACAGGAGCAGGCCGAACTCTACGACGAGGCTCAGCAGCGCATGCAGAGCTACTACGACAGCGCTGGCGTGGCGAGCGGAATCCAGGTGGGGCCTTGACCGCAGGATCCGTCGGCCGGCTAGTTGACCGGATACTTCTTGTCGCACGCCTCCCCGTCTTTCGCCTGCTGTTGTGCCGACTCGTTCGAAGGGATGGCTGCCACGCATTCGAGGCTTTTCCGTACGTTCGGATTATTCATGCCTACTGCATTCGGGGCGCTCGCCTGGGCCGCAGGAGCCGCGATGGCATTCGCGTCCGGAGTCTGCCTCCCGCATCCGGCAGCGAGGAGCGCGAGTCCCGTGACGAGCGACATGGCAATTGTTCTCATCGATTCCCCCCTGACTCCTTCATGAAGGATAGCGCGATGATGCCACAGGTACACCGATGCGGAAGCTCAGACGCGAGGGCTTTAGCCTGGCATAGGCGGGGGCTCGCGAGGACGCTTACTATCGTGCCTGGGTTCGCGCTGTGGCTCGTATCGGCAGACGCCTCGGCGGCCGGCGCGACCGCGGCGCCCACCGCGAGCAGCGGATTGCAAGCCGTGGAGAATGCACTGCAAGGCGTTCAGGGTAATCTCGGGAGTATCGGCTCGCAGCTCTTCGCCTATCTCGCGTTTCTCTCGCTCGTGTGGTGGGCGGCCCAGTTGATCCTCAAAGGCGGCGATATCACCGATACCTTCGGCGGGTTCTTGCGGTCCGTCTTCCTCTTTGGCCTCGCGTACTTCTTCATGCTGCCCTACGCGGAGGGGCAGACGCCCCTGGTATGGTTCGTCGGCAAGTTGACCACCGCCGTGACGAGCGCGCTCACCGGCAACGCGAATGGGGATGTATCCGACATTGCGGCTTACGCGTTCACCAGCCTTTACACCATGATCGCCATTCTCGTGAAGGATCTGATGCAGCCGTTCAGCTCCTCGAGCGGATTTCTCGGCGGGATGGAGGCGATCGGCGTGCTGTTCGCCAACCTGCCCATGGTGCTCTTCCTCGGGCTCGCGATCGTCCTCCTTTGGTTCGCGGGGATCACGCTTTTCGTGATGGCGACGATCGGTCTGGTCATGTTCAAGGTCGCCGACATATTCGCGCCGCTATTTATCCCATTTCTCGTTCTGCCCGTCGTCAGCTGGCTGTTCGATGGCTGGTTGCGATTTCTGCTGAGCGCGGCGATGTACAAGATGGCGGGCGCCGCGATCGTGCTGCTGGGGAGCGCGGTGCTCAAGCAGTTAAGTCCGCTCTTGCTAGGAACGCCTAATTGGGGGCAAATGACGATTGCGGGCATGGTGGTGGCCGGGCTCGCGTTCTCGCTCCTTTATGTCATGTTGCAGCTCCCAAGCATCGCCCAGGGTCTGATCTCCGGGCACGCCACGGTCCAGATGCAGCGCCTGATGGGCTCGGTCAGTCGCGCCGGGCAGCTTACGGCCGGCGCGTCGCTCGCTGGCGCAGGCGGCGCGCTCATCGCGAGCGGTAGAGGCTTCGCCGCGACGCCAGGGCTCGCGAAGGCGGGGCTGAACAGCGCAAAAGGTGCGATCGCTGGGACGGCTATTTCCTACAACGTCGGCGGCCGGGGTGTCGGTGGAGCGGCGCAGGTTGCGAAGGATGCCGGAGCAGTCGCTGGCGCCGGGGGGCTGAGGCTCGGCAAGGGGGCGCTTTCGACGCTCGGGCGCGGGGCAGCAGGCGCGCCAGGGGCGATGAGCCGCGCCGGGACGGGTCTGATGAACAAGGGGAGGCGCGGGTAGATGGCTGCCGCTCGTACACCTTCCGTTAGCCTATGACCAGGGATACATTGACCGTGTCGACCAGCAACTCTGGTTTGAGTGGCTTTCTGCCTTTTGCACCCCGCCCCTCTACCAGTCGCACGACGCCGTAGTGCTCGAGTGTCCTGAGCGTCCGAGAGAGATTTGAGGCCTTCCGATGAGTCAGCCGCTCCAGTTCCGCGATCGACTGCGGATGCTCACGCGCGATGACCCGCAGGAGCTGACGATTTTTTTCGGAAAAGACGTTCGCAGCCGCCTTGAGGGACGTGAACCAGAGCTTGGGCGCATTCGGGCCCGCCTTGATGCGGCCTGTGGCCACGCCCAAGGTCCACCGCTTCATCTCTTCGTATGGGGCGATCCCAATGTTTAGCTTAGTCATCATCGTGCTCCTTCAATATCCGGTCGACTTCTCTCCAAAAATCCGCCAATAATTGCTCGGGCGATTTGAACGTGTACCTGCGGCCGGAGTCATCGACTGATCGGTGCCAATGATCGCGGGCTCTCTGCGCCCCGAACGGGTGAGCGTTATCGAAACCAAGCACCCGCTGGCCGCTGCGGTTGTGTAGCGTGAGGGAATACCTGATGCCGTGCGGAACTTCATCGGCTCGGGATTCCTGGCGGGCGACGAACTTCACCCAGAAGCCAAGTTTCTCGTCGACGACCATGGTCACGCCATTTAGGCTCAGCAGGTAATCCCATCCGGTTTCGTCGATCATACCATATCACCCGAATGATAAGTATAGCGCTACTGACCCGAAACAGGAAGGTGGGTGTTCCCTAGCGCCTCCCGGGACGGGTCGAGCCTCCTCGCTTCCGCGCACATGCTGCCTTAGGGCGAATGGCACTTACTTTAGCCATCATTGATGACCGTGGAGTTGAATGAGCTGTCGCGCTGTGGCGCGAGGGACCTTCAGCCATGGGTAAGGTTTAGGCCGTCGTTTGCGCATGCGCGGTTCGATGCGTCCGGGGCGGTGTCCCACTCTGGTTTGAGCGATCAAAGTGAACAGACTGCCGGTATCGACAGAAGCGCTCAAGCCTCGACAGTTCCACGCGGCCCACAATTGCACGGTGTGCTTGAAGCTTAAGCTGCGTGGATCGACACCAGCATTACAGGCCGCCTGTGCCATCAGCAGCCGGATCACGTTGCAGGCCAACAGATAGACCCACAGTTCTTTCTCGTTCATCAGCGGCGTCTGGCAGTGGAGCACCTCCATGCCCATGGTGGTCTTGAGGTTGCGCAAGTCCAGTTCGACATTCCAGCGGCGTGCGTAGAGTGCTGACAGATCGTCCTTGCTGAGCGCACGATGATTGAGCATCGTGGTGACCAGAACCTGGTGGCCGGTCTTGACCTCGCGCACCGTCAATTGGTCTGGAAACCCGGCGTACTGCTGCGGCGTCATCCAATCCGGTCGAGTCGCGGGCTTACGCCAGCAAACCAGATGGTCGCGTGCGCCCAAGGACTGGCCGCGACGCAAGTCGGTGCTGCGCGCCCCGTTCTGCTCGAACAGCACGTCGACCCCGGCAGCGATCATCGTGGCGATCAGGAAATAGCTGCAGTAGAGCGCGTCAGCGAGCATCACGTCGCCGAGGCTGAAGGCCGGCTCGAGCTTGCGCAACAATCCGAGTTCGCTGTTGCCTTTGCCGCTGTGTGGCCCGATTGCCGCATCCATCACGGCACCTGTAGCCAGACAAATCACCACCACCACACGCGCCAGCGGAAAGCCTACGCCCGCTGCCTGCGTGCTTGGCTGCGGATAGCGCTCCTGGTTCTCTTCGGTGTCAGGCATCGAGATCCCCGTGCCATCGACCAGCTTGACCGGGCGTCCGCGCCAACGCCAGCTTGGGGCCGCCAGCGCGTGAAGCTGGCGGCCCGTCTCGTGCGTGATCCCGCTGAGCATTTCCAGCGGCAGCCGTTGCCGCGCTTTGCAATAGCCCCCGGTGCGCACGCTCATCGGCTTCAATCCATCGGCCACCCGCTGTGCCGCCCAGCCGTTCACCGCCTTCTGGCACGAGCGATCGGCATCGAGCACCTGCCGCATGAACATCGACAACGCCACCGTCGGCGGATACACCCGCTCCCGGTGCTCTGGCATCAGCCTTTCTGTCGTCTCAAGCATCTCTGGACTCGTTAGCACGTTGAAGTACTCCACCGCTTTGGTCGCCACTTTGACCACCTCCGCTCGACGCTCAATCTTCGCTCTCTGTTGATGTTGCAGGCTTCGTGCATTACGATCCATCATGGCTGGCCTTTCGGGGCGACGGTTTGGCTGTCTGGTAACAACCATCCTATCAATCCTTGGGCCGGCCACCCCCGCTTATTCAAACATTTACACCGCCGCTTCTAGCGCTGCGAACCTAAAGTAAGTGCCATTCGACCTAAAGCGGCTGGATGCCGAATCAAAGATGCCTTGCGTTAGCACGCGCCTTCGTTGTGGCAATCCATTACCGGTATTGCAGTGGAACGGAAACTCGCAGAGTTGGTAGATCCCTGCCGTAGTGCGTAGAAAAATCCCAGGAGAAGTATGCGTTCAAATGACTGCCTTGTTTGCCGGAGGGCGGCCGAGGAAAGGACCGGGGACCGTCGCCGGGGTGCTGCAGCCTGCCACAGCCGCCCACGGGCTCGGCCGGGGCAGCCTGCGGGCTGGGGCTCACCCTCCCTCGGCGGATACCTGGCGCGAGGGAGCCAGGTGTGCGGATCCACGTAGGAATGCGCCGACAGTATATGGGTGACGAAACCCGCTAGCCATCGCGTTCGGTGTTCAATTGTAACTGGGCGAATTTCAGAGTTAGTTGGACACTTTTTTGACGTTGATGTGACAAAGTTTCAGCCTTGTTTGGACACTCATGGTTTGCCTCGGAATGGTTTTTAGGGCGAGGGTATGCAAGCTCACGTAGCAGGGGTTGGCGAGCGGGGTCACGTCGGCGTAGTGCGTAGAAGCGGATGCGCTGATGCGTGAAGCCAACTTCGCAGCGAACGAGCCGATGAGGCCAATGTTGATGGACATGGAGGGCTCTACCGAGCAGATGAACGCTGCCGTGATCATCGCTGCGACGCGGGAGGATGATGGTTCCCTTGAGTGGGGTGCCGAGTTGAGCTTGAAGTCTTTGGGGAAGCTGCGCCGCCTGGGGGCGGTTTCCAGGCGGGTAGCAGTCTTGGCGCGATAGGCCGCGATGTAACGTGCGGAGACCGCCGCCAAGGCTTCGACATCGGGGCAGCGGTGGCGCTGCCAGACTTTGCTTTGCCACAGGCCATTGAAGCCTTCGATAGCATTCTGGAAGCCCGGCTCGCGCGGCGGGGGCGAACGCCGGGACAACTCCCAGTGCCAGACACAGCCTGGTGACACGCCCGACCCGGCGACCCGCAGCCCCGAGCGCGAGTTGCCGCGCGGGGGAAATTCCGGTCGCCCTACGGGCTCCCTCCATTTCCCCCGCGCAATGCCTTTCGAGCACTGGGTGTCCAACTAACGCTGAAACTCAAGTGTCCATCTAGCGCTGGAACTCCGCCGATAAGGTGTGTCCCAGCGGCGTTCGCCGGTTTGGGTGCCGCGCACAAACGCCGATACCGTACTCGAGTTCTTGCCCAACACAGACTGCAGCGTGAGCCGGTGCTCCGCGTCGCTCTCCCAGTAGAACTCGGAGGATATTTCAGTCAGGCCGCGAAAGCGCGCCTCGCTCTCGCGTGCCCTGCGCTTGAGCGTGTTCATTTGTCCGCCTATGACGGTGAACCACGGCAGCCATCCTGCAAGCATCAGCCAGTTTATCCATTCGAGGGGCACGCTGTGGATTGCCTCCGGCCGCAAATGCATCAGCAGGTTGATGACGAGAGCGTATGCCGCCAGCGTGTAGAGCGTGATCACTGTGAACTCGCGCAAATTGAGGCGATAGACGCCGAACAGAAACACGAAGAAGCAGCCGAACAACGCAACGCTACGGCCGTTGTCCATGTGGTAGACGATGTACATCCGAATGGTAACTGCGGCCAGAATCTGGAAGCGCGTAAGGCTGGGATCCTCGAAGCGAAGGTTTAATCCCGAGCGAATGACCACATACATCCCCAGGTTGATCGCGACGAACACTGACACAATTCTCAGCGCGGCCGATGCCGGAAGCAGGCCGAATTTCCAGGCAACCGCCGCCAGCGCCGTAGCCAAGACATAGCGAAGCGCAGCGAGACCGAAGCGACGCAGACGCAAGGCCTGCTTCGCGTCGAGCGAAGGTGGGATCAAAACAGCGGCCACGTTCATATGCACTAATCGTCATCCGGCGGGAGACGGGGTCAGAAATTTTGTTTCAAAAATGTCGCTTGGCACCGGCTTGCTGAATACAAAGCCCTGCATTTCGTCGCACTTCAGCAACCGCAGCAGGCGCGATTGCTCCTCGGTTTCGACGCCTTCTGCCACCACCTTGAGTTCTAGCGAATGTGCCAGGTTGATGATAGTGGACACCAGCGCCAGTCCCTCCGGTTCAGCAGTCATGTTGGTCACGAACGAGCGGTCTATTTTCAGCGTGTCCACCGGCAGTTTGGCCAGGTAGCTGAGCGAGGAGAAGCCGGTGCCGAAGTCGTCGATGGCGATGCGTACGCCCATTTGGCGGATTGCCTGCAGGCTGGCAATATTGTGCTTGACGTTCTCCATGATCAGGCTTTCGGTGATTTCCAGTTCCAGTCCCGCCGCCGCATGCTCTTCGATACCGATTACCTGGCTGATCTCGTCGACGAAGCCGCGATTGCGCAGTTGCAGCGGCGACACGTTCACCGCGATGCGCACGGCGGGCAGGCCCGCGGCGCGCCAGCGCAGATAATCTTCGATAGCTTTCTTCAGCGCCCAGCGCCCGACGTCATAGATCAATCCCGTTTCTTCCAGGATCGGGATGAACCGGCCCGGCGGCACCAGGCCGGTGCGCGGATCGTTCCACCGGATCAGCGCCTCGGCGCTGGTGAGCTTGCCGCTCGCGAGGTTCACCTTGGGCTGGTAATGGAGCACGAATTCTTCATTGTCTAGTGCCTGGCGCAGTTGATTTTCCAGTGTGAGGCTGGCTGCCACGGTTTCGGTCATTGCCTGCGTGTAGAACAGGTATCGCTCACCTCTCCCTTTGGTCTTCTTGAGGGCGGCCTCGGCGTTCCTAAACAATGTGTCGGCGTCGGCGCCGTCATCCGGAAATACGGCTACGCCGACCCTGGCGGCGATCCGGAACACGGCGTCGTTCAGGCGAAACGGATGGTCCATGAACGCTTGCATTGTCGTCTCGAGTAGCTGTGCACCGTCGCCTTCTTCCTTTACGATCGGCAGCACCGTGGCAAAGTGGTCTGCATCCAGCCGCGCCACGAGATTGGCATCCCCTGAGTCCCGCTTCAGCCAATCGGCCACTTGCCGCAGGAGCGCGTCGCCGGCCGGCCGGCCGAGGCTGTCGTTGATGCTCTTGAAGCGCTCCAGATCGATCAGGAGGACGGCAAGCTTGTGCCCGCCGCTGGCGGCGCTGTGCAGGTACTGCCCCACTCGCTCTAGAAACAACCTGCGGTTGGCAAGTCCGGTGAGCGCATCGTAGTAGGCGAGGTAATCGAGACGCGCCTGCTTGTCGATGTGATCAATCGCGAACGCGATGTCGTCCGTCAGTTCCGTCAACAGCTTCAACTCGTCTTCATGGAAGAATTCAATCTCGCTGGCGTACAGCGCAAGCACGCCTACCGCTTCATCCGAAACAAGCAGCGGCAAAACCGCCATCGCGCGAACTCCGGATTCAACATATTGCTTGCCAAACAAGACCTGGGGGTCGCTTTGCGAATCGTTGGACACGATGGCTTTTTTCTCCCTGAGCGCCCGTGCAACCATGGTATTTGGCGCGTCCTCAGTCGACGACAAGATGCCCTTGATCGCGGTCAGAAGCGCCTCATCCTTTCCCGCCGAGGCGACCGGGACAATCTTCATCGCGCTACGATCGACGATGGCGATCAAGGCCATGCGGAACCCGCCTGTGTCGACCGCGATCCGGCAGGCTTGCCGGAACAACTCGTCGCGGTCGCGCGCGCGTATGATCATCGTATTGATGCTGCTGAGCACGGCATAGACGCGGTTGAGGTGTGTGATCCGGGCTTCCGCTGCCTTGCGTTCGGTGATGTCGCGCATTGACGCCTGAATGGCTGGTTCTCCATCGTAGATAATTGACGTGCCCTGGACTGCCAAGTCTATTACCGTGCCATCCAGCTTAAGATATTTCTCCTCAAGCGGCGGTGTGGCGCCGCCATTGGAGGCAATGCTCTTCATCCGCGCCATCGCCATTTGTCGGAAGTCCGGGTGAAGCCGATCGAGGACGGGTGTTCCTACCAGGTCTTGCGCAGAAGTTGCGCCAAACATCTTGATAGCGGCCGGATTGACATAAATCAGCTTTCCGCCCCGGTGAACAGCAAGCGGTTCGGGCGACCATTCGATCAAAGCGCGGTAGCGCTCCTCGCTCTGGCGTAGCGCCTGATCCGCCTGCTTACGGTCGCTGATGTCCTGCACGGTACCCTCAGCGCTTAGTGGACTGCCATCCGCAGCATATTTGAATGCGGCTTTCTGACGCACCCAACGGATCTCGTTTCCGATCACGATGCGGTGCTCATGGTCAAAGGCAGCACCCTTGAGCGCCGCCTGCCAGGCGCGATTGACAGCGCCGCGGTCTTCCGGTTGGGTGCGGGCCAGATAACCCTGAAGAGTTTCCGTGCTGCCCTCGGGCAAACCGAGAATGCGACAGGCCTCGGCAGACAGTCGCAACGTGTCCGCGGTGATGTCGCTGACCCAGCTGCCGACGTTGCCGACCATCTGCGCCCGGTTCAATTCCGCCTGAGTCGCCTCCAGGACGACCGTCCGGCGGCCAAGCGCGCGCGCCATTACCTGGTTGCGTACTGCGTACTCGAGACCCTCGACCAACTGCTTCTCCGCCACACGGCCGTGTTGGAGCACCAGCACAAACAGAATCGTCAGCCCGGCGGCAAGTTGCACGCCGAACGGATTTTGGACCAACGCGAGATGCAGCATCGGTGGCAGCACGACGCCACCAGTGAAAAGAACTGTCGCAATGCGAAACGGCGACATGATGATGACGTCGATACCTGCGACGCCGACCAGGACGAGCAGGTCGAGCATGTAGAAAAGGTACTGCCCTTCGGTCCAGAAGAACCACACCGAGGCACCCCATCCGAAGCCGGCGAGGGATACGGCGAAAATCATCCACCTGACCCAAGGCAATGCGTCCTCACCGCGGGACCGGGCCAAGCGGACACGGTAGCCGATCCCGATCATGAGCAGCAAGGGCGGGTTAATCAGGCATAGCCATGCGACGGCCCGCGGCCACCCTGTTACCGGCGCTTGAAACCACGCCAACAGTATCGTGCCGAGCGGCGACGTTATCGCGGCCGCTATGGCCCGGTCGGTAAATACATTAACGCGCTCCGCCAATACCGTCTGGGCGATCTGGGCCTCGTCGAGTTCGAGTACCTCCGGGAGGGGCATCAGCAACTTCCTTTGCGTTTGGCTACTGCGATCGCTCTCACATCAGTCGCGCAGTCAGCGCGCGACCCCGGCGGTCCGTCAATCTGAGAGAAAGCACACAGTGATGTGTACCATTCGCTGCATTATCGTAACTGCTTAGATGGACGCCCCCGGTTTGTCAAACGATCCTTCGATGAGGACAAGCAGAGAAGACTTGCGGCCATAGATCCGGACTGTGCGTGAGGCCTGAGGCCTCGGTCCCTGATGGAATCGGCTGACGGGGGCCTCATCACACCCGCGCTCTCGGAGAGCTGAGCAGTTATCAGGCTTACCCCGTCCAGGTCTTACCTTTCTTGCCATCATTTTCACGATCGCCTGAGCAATTCGGCGGAAGTCCTCGTTTCTCTTGCTAAGCCGGTTTTGCGTTCAATTCACTACGTTCAATCCTCACTACGTTCAATCCTGCGCGCCGCGCTCAGTGCGTTGGCCGCGCGGGCACATAGTTGAGCTCAAGGTGTCGTCCGTGCGCAAGCAGCGCCCAGGCGACGCGCGCGTTCTTCGCGGCAAGCGCCACCGCGGCGACATTCTTGTTGCGTCGGGCAAGCAGCTTTCCGAGCCACGCCTCGGCCGCCTCGGGCTGGCGCTCGACGTGCCGGATCACCGCGCGCGCCCCGTGAATCAAGAGCGTTCGCAGGTACACGTCGCCGCGCTTGCTGATGTGCCCGGACCGGGTCTTACCCCCGCTGCCCGTGTGCCGCGGCACAAGCCCCAGCCACGCGGGCACTTGCCGGGCGTTCTCGAAGGCTCGCGCATCGCCCAGCGTCGCCACGTAGGCGCTCGCCGTGAGCGGCCCGATGCCGGCGATCTCTTCGATTCGGCGGCTTTGCTCGTTGCCGCGGTGCCAGCGCCGGATCTCGAGCTCGAGTTCGCCCGCCTGGCGATCGAGCTCCCTCAGGTGCTCGCCCAGGCGCTGCACGAGCTCGCGCATCAGGCCCGGCAGCCCGTTCTCGTCATCGCCCAGGATCGACGGCAGGTGCTTGGCGATGTGGCCGATGCCCTGTGGGATCACGATGCCGTATTCGGCGAGCAGCCCCCGGATCTGGTTGGCTTGCGCGGTGCGCGCCTTCACAAAGCTCTGCCGCGCCCGGTGCAGCCCGAGCACCGCCTGCTGCTCGATCGTCTTCACCGGCACGAAGCGCATGTTCGGGCGCGCGACCGCCTCGCAAATCGCCTCCGCGTCGTTGCGGTCGCTCTTGTTGGTCTTCACGTAGGGCTTCACGAACTGCGGGGCCATCAGGCACACCGTGTGGCCCAGCTCGGTGAGCTTTCGCGCCCAGTAGTGCGCGCTCCCACAGGCCTCCATCCCAACCCGGCAGGGCTCGAGCCTCGCGAAGAACGCGAGCACGTCCTTGCGCTTGAGCTGCTTGCGCATCCCCGCATGCCCTCGCTCGTCCACGCCGTGCACCTGAAACACGTTCTTGGCCAAATCGATCCCGATCGTTGTAAGCTTCATAGCGGACGCTCCTTTCCGTTTTCAGTGGCTGGTTAAAACTCTTCCACTTTGGCACCTCGATGCCGGTTCAGGAAGGGGGCGTCCATCCCATTACACCCCGCCCATGCCTATAACGTCCTCTCTTTGCAAGATCACCCCGATGATGACCCGTACTGCGTTGAAACCAATGTGATTCGAACCATCCACGCGTCGCTCTTTGCAAGATCCTCACCCGTCACCGGGCTCAATCTATAAGTCCCTGAGGGAACAGGAGAATCACCCGTTGACACGTCCATCTTTGCAAGCACGCGTTCACCCCGCCGGGCGTCCCGCTCGCGCTGCAAGCTGCAGTTGCGCTCGCGGTACTCCGGGTGCGCGTGCCGGTACTCGCGCCAGTAATCACGGTGGCGTTCGGCCCACGATCGTTGTGCTCTGGACTGGTTATCTCGGTACTCGGGGTCGCCCTGGCGACGCTGCCGCTGCCAGCGACGTCGTCGCTCACGCTGACACACAGGCGATGCGCAGAAACACTGCTTGGGAGTTTGCGCACGCGGATGGAATGGCTTGCCACAGCCAGCGCACTGCTTGCTCTGCATGGACGGGCCTCATCAGAGGAACCATCCACAAGCCTCGGCGATTAACCCTGCCGCCGATACTTCTGCCTTGGCCACCACGAACGCGGCGGCCGGTCAACTCAGCTTACTGGGTCACTTTCGTGAGCAGACGGTGGGTCAATTCCCATGAGCGCTGAGGGACGGCTATATGACGAAGCCCTACAGCAAGAAATTTTTTACACCGCCGCTTCTAGCGCTGCGAACCTAAAGTAAGTGCCATTCGCCTTAGGGCGCGAAGTTGATAAATCGCCCTGCTTTTGCGGCAGCTTTCTAGAGCACGCGCAGTCTGCCTCTGGCTACAGTGGGAAATCCAGCCACGTTTGAGGCTCGCTCATGCGCCTGCCGCTCCCGCTGCCTGAAGACCACGATCTCGCCGCTTTCCTCGAGGCGCGCTACGCCGCGATGCCCGATGAGCGGCTCCAGATCGAGCCGCCGTTCGTACCTAAAACGCGTGACGGCGTATTGACGGCGCTGCACTATTTTTTCCAGAACAACCCGGTGGTGTTCCTGGGCGGGTGCGCGGTGACGGTCGCGGCGCTCCTCGACATCGCGTTTCGGATGCTGCGGGCGGTGTTCGGATGACCGGCGTTGGGAGCATCGAAGCTGATGAAGGCGAGCGAAACAGAAAGAGAATCCACAGGCGCCTTCTGGGCGCGGCGAGTTCGGCGATGTTCGGGGAACTGGCGAAGCTGCTCGAAGGCGCAGCCGGATGCGGCGCTCTTGATGTGAGCCGGGACGAAATCAGGAGCGCCTTCGACTCGCTCTACACACGATTGCGCCTATTCTCGGATAGCGTCGAACGATGGCGGCTGTGGGCTCCGCGCCAGAGGAGCGGCCAGTTACTGCCTTGACACCGGCGGGGCTTGTCGCGCATCGAGCAGGAGATCGCACGATGCGAATTTGCAGTGCACCACCACCTACCCGCGAATTATGGACGCAAGCTGCGCCGGCTTAATCGCCTTTTACGAGGCGCAGCGTCGGATCCGGCGCAAACGGGTTTGCCGGGTCGGTTGGAGGGGCGGTAAGCCAGACATCGGCCAGCATCAACGGAGTGCGCGTGGCAAAGCTGGTGTTCGCGCGTGTGCCGCGCGGGTGAGCCACTCGAGCTTGCTGCGAACCGCCGCGAGGAGATCAACCTTTGACAGTGCGTTGCTGCGCGCCAAGGCGTCCGCGAGGGCGCAAAACAGATGTATCTGATCGCGTAGAAGTTTGTCCATTTTTTCGCGCACCTCGACAAGGTGTTGATCGGTCACGGCGGGGCCCCCTTCGGTTGTTCTCCTGCAAGCGTAATCAGATAAGGATGCGGCGGGCAAGGCTCGGAGAGCTGGAGGACTTGGCTTGAGCGCCCTCATCCGGAGTAACCCCCGACAGCGCGACCTGCTGGACGCAGGCGCGCCGGCGGCGTTCACCGCCGCGCTCGAGGTGCTCGCCGAGAAGGTCCTCGCGACTCGAAGCCTCGAGGACATACTCCCCGATCTCGCGCCAGAGGTGTGCGCGCTCTTCGAGTGCGAGCGCGTGACCTTCTACGCCGCCGAGGGGCCTACGCTCCTCTCCAAGGTGCAAAGCGGCCTGTCGACCTTCGGCTCCTTGCGGCTTGCGATCTCGACCCAGAGCATCGCCGGCTTTTGCGCGCAGTCTCGGCGGGCGCTCGCGATCGCCGACGCCTACGATGCGCGCGAGCTTCGCGGGGTGAGCCCCGAGCTCGCGTTCCTCGGGGAGGTGGATCGGCGCACCGGCTATCGCACGAAGCAGGTGCTTGTCGCGCCTGTGCTCGAGCCCGCGGAGGACGAGTTGGTGGGGGTGCTCCAGCTCCTCAATACGGCATCCGGCGCGCCGTTTCCGGCGTACGCGCTCGATGGCCTTACAAGGCTCTGCGCGGCCCTTGCGAAGTCGCTGCGCCAGAGAAGGCGCACCGATCCGGTTCCCACGCAGTACGACGCGCTCCTGGCAAACGGCACGCTCACGCGCGAAGCCTTCGGCCTCGCGCTGCGCGCGGCGCGCACGAAGCGCCTGGATCTCGAGGATATCCTCGCCGACGAATTTGGCGTGGAGAACGTCGCGATCGGCAAATCACTCGCCGCGTTCCACGGCGTGGCCTACGAGGGATACCTCGTCAGCCGGATCAAGCCGACCGATCTCCTTGCGAAGCTTCCCGTGAATTTCGTACGGGAGCACGGGTGGCTCCCGATCGAAGAGACCGGCGAGGGGCTGGTGGTGCTGTGCACCGACCCGCAGCGTCTGCGCGCTTCGCGCCTGGTGGAACATGTCTTCGCCGGCCGCAGGCGCATCCTCTACAAGGTCTCGACTCGCCGGGAGTTCGCGAAGACCGTCGAGCAGTTCTACGGCGCCTCGCCCGAGGACGTCTCCTCGATCGGGGACCTGCTCTCGAGCCTCGAGGATGGCTCGGAGGAGGAGGGCGGCGGGGCGGGCGAAGACGTCGCCTCGGCCGCGGCCGACAACGAGCTCGTCAAGCTCGTGAACAAGATCATCGTGGATGCCTACCACATGGGCGCCTCCGACATCCATATCGAGCCACGGCCCGGCAAGGGCAAGACCCGGGTTCGCGTGCGGCGCGACGGCTCGCTCATGCGCTACATCGAGGTGCCCGCGAGGTATCGCAACGCTCTGGTCGCGCGCCTGAAGATCATGTGCGACCTGGACATCTCCGAGCGGCGCAAACCCCAGGACGGCAAGATCAAGTTCCGGCGCTTCGGGCCACTCGATATCGAGCTGCGGGTGGCAACCATCCCGACGGCCGGCGGCACCGAGGACGTGGTGATGCGCCTCCTCGCCTCGGGCGAGCCGATGCCCCTTGAGAAGCTCGCGTTGTCGGAATCGAACCTCGAGCGCGTCATCGAATGCATCGACAAACCCTACGGGCTTTTCCTCGTGTGCGGTCCCACGGGCTCAGGGAAAACCACGACCCTTCATTCGGTCCTGAAGCACCTCAACACCGAGGACAACAAGATCTGGACCGCGGAGGATCCGGTCGAGATCACCCAGGACGGGCTGCGCCAGGTGCAGGTCAACCCCCGCGCGGGGCTCACCTTCGCCACAGCCATGCGCGCCTTCCTGCGCGCTGACCCCGACGTGATCATGGTGGGTGAGATGCGAGATAAGGAGACCACCGCTACCGGGATCGAGGCCTCGCTCACCGGGCACCTGGTGATCGCGACGCTGCACACGAATTCCGCCCCGGAGTCGGTCACCCGGCTCCTCGACATGGGGATGGACCCGTTCAACTTCGCCGATGCGCTGCTCGGGATCCTCGCGCAGCGCCTTGCGAAGCGCCTGTGCCAGAAGTGCAGGCGCCCGAGGATCGTGCCGCTTGCCGAGGCGCGGGAGCTGCTCGCCGAGTACTGCGAGGAGCTCTGGAACGTGGAGGCCTTCGCGGCCGAGCGCGAGGCGACGCAAAACACGATCCTCGATGAGTGGATGCGCCGCTACGGGCACGGCAAGGGCAGCCTCACCGTCTACAACCCTTCGGGCTGCGAGCACTGCGGCGGCACGGGATACCGCGGCCGCCTGGGGCTACACGAGCTGCTCGTTGGCAGCGACCCGATCAAGCGCCTTATCCAGAGCAAGGCGCGCGTGGCCGAGCTTCTCGGAGCGGCCCTTGCCGAGGGCATGAGGACGCTCAAGCAGGACGGGATCGATAAGACCCTTCAGGGACTCACCGACCTGAAGGCGGTGCGGGCGGTCTGCGTCAAATAGGGCCGCACCGCGCTTTGCCCAATCCCCGACGGCCTACCGATCGGCGCGCGACGGTAGTCCCGGATCCGATTTTTCGAGCTGGGCGCCCAGTCGGCGACGCGCGGAGAAAGGCGCGCAGCGCCGGCACCACTCTGGCAGGCACGAGCAGCGCTCTGCCATTCGCCACGATCGCGAGCGCCCCTGTGGCCGTGTAGCGGAAGCACGCTTCTTGTGCGGTTTGCCCCGACAGCGATCTGGGAGCGCTGCTCTCGAGGAACCACCACTGTGAACGCTGGCCAAGCTCAGGGGTCTTCGCGCTCGAGACGCGACCCATCGTTTTGAGATTGTTCAGCGCTTTCGACACGTGGTGCGGGATGACGCCGTGGAGAGACAAGCGATCGAAGATCTCGCGCGTTGTGAACGGCTCGCCGGCCTCGGCCAGCACCTCGAGAGCACGCGCGTAAAGCGAGGAACTCATGCGGGCGATGCTACGGCAAAGCGCGGCCCGCGCAAGCGCGAAGCGCGAGGGGCGGCGCCGGCGTGCTATCGCCCGTGCGGACACACGAGGAGGTAGCAGGCCCGCATCGGGTCGTACGGACCGGGCTCCCCTCCGCTACACAGGGCAAACGGGTTCGGCGTGCAGGGCGCGTAGAACCCTCCCGCCGCGGCTCCGGCGGCCGAGGCTGCGGCGGCGGCGCCCGCGCCTTGCTGCGCGCCCTGGAGGTCCCCCGCTTTCCCGCCCACGACGTAGTAGCCCTGGCGGTACTGCTTCACCATGTCGGTCACTTGCTGCGCGTCGTAGTCGTAGCACTGCCGCAGCCCGAGGGTGATGACCGGCATGCTGGTCGGGGCCTCCGACTCCGGCGCAGGCTCCACGAGCCCCCCCGCGGGGCGAGAGGACCCGGCCGGGCAGACCCAGTCGTAGGCGTCGACGCGCCGCGCGCCGCCCTGCATGGTCTCGGAATGCACCTCGTAGCCGGTATCGGCGCTGTCCCGGCCGAAGCCCATCAGCATGCCCTGGGCAAGCGCCGGGCTTGCCGCAAATGCCGCGAGGAGAATAAGTAGCCGATTCATGCCGCCTCCGCGAACGCAAGGTCTCGATGCACGCTAGCGCAAGCTCACGCCGCCGGCGCGCGGAATAAACCGCCAAAAGCGGCCGTACTCGACAACAACCGGTTCCCCCCGAAGCGGCGTGCGGCCCCTGAGCCGGCCGGCGCTGTTGTTGGCGAATGCTCGCTCATCTGGCGTCGGATTCGGAACACCGTCGCGCCCGAGGCGCGCTAAGGTAGCCGCGCAATCCCCTGAGCCAGTCTTGAACTGGTAACGACGACGGCGCTCCGTAGGGAGTGCCCAGAGCGAGCCGAAGGGTTCGCGATGAAAATGCCGGCGCTCTTCTTGCGCGCCGGTCCCCCTGGTCATGTGCACTAGGCGCGGCCCCCTATTGCGATAGGGGATGACCTGTAATGCGCGCTCGCACTGCGCGTCTATCAAAGGACGCTCGAAGCGCCCACCAAGGGTGCTTTGCGCCTCCTTTTCGTAAAAACCGTCCCGAGTCAGACCGTGCACGGAGAGCTGCGCTCGCGCGCGGCGCTCCCAGAGCGGCATCGGTCCGGCGTGACCCTGCGTCAATGGAACCGACAGGAACCCGGGCCCCCAGAAGGGGCGCCGGGTTCCGCAATCAGGGCGTGGCGACCCCGGCAGAGGCAGGCTTTATCACCCTGCGAAGCATTGCCGAAGGGCCCCTGGGCGACCAGGGTGATCCGGTTCTGATGGGAACGTAGCTCAGTTGGTAGAGCGGCAGGCCGATAACCTGTGCGTCGTCGGTTCGATTCCGACCGTTCCCATTTTCTTCCTGCGCGATCTCGGCGGGACAGGGACTTTACTTTCTTTGACCCGGGACTAAGATAGGAGTCAATAAGGCAGGCACGTTGCCAGGCTTCAGCGGCAACGTAGATATCGGCTCCTCGCCAGTGGGAGTTTGCCGAATAGATTGGGCTTCGCAAAAAGCCACACGGAGGGAAACCCCCGCGTGGCTTTTTGCTTTTCGAAGGCCCTGAGTTACTAACGCGCTGCGCGTCTTCGGCGCGCAGTCGGCTTCTCATCCCTCCCGTGGGTTCACACGGGAGTCGGAATGCTTCCTTTCGGGAAGCCTCGCGTCGCGACGCTCCGAGCACCGGGCAGTCCGACACAAACAATCTTCCAACCCCCTCCGCGAGGGGCGTCACAACACGCGTGCTTCGGGTAGCTCCCGGGGGTTCGCCATGCGTGTTTTCCCACGACGCCCCCTCGCGAACCGGGGGCCTGTGAGGACCATCATGAAAACGCAGAGGACATTCGTGTCCGATGCCGGGGACACGGCGCGCAAGGTGTCATTCGTGCGCGCGATGGCCGAGGGCTTCGAGGACGGACACAGGATCGCGCAGGCGATCTCGCAAGACCACAGCCTCATTCGAGGCCTGAATGTGGTGATTCGCAGGCTCGCTAAAAACGAGCCCGCCGCACGCATCCTCGACAAAGTCTTCGCGCGCTACGGAACCAAGTACCCGAGGGAGCACCGGGCATACGTCGAATCACGGTTGCTGCACTGAAACCCGCGAGCGCAATGCCGGCCCAATGGCCGGCATTGCGTTTCGCGCCATCGCAACCCTCGGCTGCGAGGCAAGGGCCCGGCACCCTCCGGATTGAGCCAGTCCGGAGGGTGGCGCGTCTTTCCCTCAAGCGCCAGCATCTTTCGTCCCCTTCCGCGGGCTTTTGCGGGAAACGAAGCCGGCTCCCATAGGGGAGCTCCCAGCGTCGCGTAATCCCCGAATTGTTTCGGGGATCGCGCGGCTTCCGAAAGCACTTCGCGGGCACCCCTCACGCCCGCAAGGACCTCTGGCGTCCCCGTCCTCACCTGAAAGGGGAATCGCTTATGTCAAGTAAACCTCTGATGTATGTAGTGGTCATCGCGGCGCTCGCGTTGAGCGCGCTTTTCGGGATGATGGATTGGGCCAATGGTGCAAAGGACGGCCACATCGTCAAATTGCAAGAAAGGATCGAGTTCGTCGGCACCGCGCACGCGGTGCGGATCTGAGTTCTGAAACTAAGCCGTGGTGAACGGGCGAGTGCCCGTGGCGCGCGGCACACACAATCCTCGCGGGTAACGCTTTGCGCCCGCAAGGGCCTCTGGCGTCCCGCTTTCGAATGAAAGGGGAACGCCAAATGAAAACCTGGATCGTCGTCCTGATCGCCATCGCTGTCGTGCAGGTCAGCGTCGGCGGGATGCTCGTTCGTAGGATCGAGCACATCGCCACGGCCCACACGGCCGCGATGCAGAAGGCCGTCGACGCGGCGAAGTAGGCCGCGCGGATCGCAGCAAGGTCCCCGGCGCATCGGGGGCGAAGGAAGCGCCGACGCCGAGGCTTAGCTATCTCGGAGGTCACCGTCGGTGTCTTTCACCTTGCCCCCTTTGTGACCGGGGGCATGCAGATGGAGGAACGAACATGAAACCGTACCTGATCGCGGCGCGGCTGCAGTTCGACGCACTGGCGCTTGCGTTCACCATGCGAATGCTGGGGCTGATCGTTCTGGCGCTGCTGCCGCACCGGCTGCAGGGCGGCCGGAAATTGGCGCTCGGTATGCTCAACATCGCAAGAGCGAGGCGGCACTGGTCGACGCTACCGGCGGCCAGAGTGTACGTCGCGAAATGGCGGGCTCGGACGCTGAAGAGCCTGACCAGCGGTCGCACCTGGGAGGTAGAGAACGCCCTCTTCGACGAGGGCGCGCGGGCGATGAAACGCCGCGACAAGCGGCGCCGCAAGCCTCAGGAGAACACCGACGAAAGCGTCCTCGCGTGGTACCACTCGCGGGGCGAGCGCAAGCCAACCGAACTCGAACTGTTACGCAGGCGCGTGCGGCAGCTTACGTACTCGGAGATCCGCCGTCACATCAGGCGGCTGGACCTTCGCGACGGCATCGGCGTCTGAGCCGCAGTCCGATGAAAGCCAGGGCGAGGCGAGCCCCGCCCCTCGAAACCGAGCGTCCGGTCCTTTAGTGGACCAGGGCGCTCGGCGACGAGATCGCCCTGAGATAGGTAGTCCTCACATCGTGCTTTGCGAGGCTCATGCCGCCGAGGACCATTTCCTCATGGGGCTCCATGGGCGCAAGGCGTCTCGCGCTGTAGCGCTCGATGCGGCGCAGCCGGCGATACGCGACGGCCGGGCTCACTTTGCCTTCGTCCACCTGTTCGGCGATTCGAAGCATCACCGTACCGGCATTGAACCAGGAGCGCTCCAGCTTGGGTGCCAGGCCCTTACGCGGCGGCCGCAGCAGATCATTCAGGCTCATTACCAGAATAAAGCCCAGCGGCACGAGAATGACGTAGGCGGCGATCGCGCCGAACAACCACTTTAGTACCGTCATCATTGCGAACCTCCTTTCTCCATTCACCTGGTTACCCAGTTGACCGGACACTAGCAGGAAAGCGCACGCCGTCAAGCGCCGGACCCAGCGCCATCCGTCACAACCGGATCGCCTTGGGCCTTGCCCAGCCCGTGCAACACCCTTCCCGTGGTCTGACGGGAACCGACCCACCGAGCCCGTAGGGACTCTGAAAGTTCGCCCGCGCCGGCTAATCGAGCGGCTCTGGCGCAACTAAAACTCCCGCCTTATCGAAAGGAATTGCCATGAAAGCGCTCACTACGCTCGTCTTCGCTCTCGCGCTCGGCCTCTTCGGCCAAGGCGCCTGGGCGCAGCAATACACGCCCGACGCGGGCACCTATGGAATGAGCAATAGCATGACGCTCGGCAGCGTCTACGACGGCACCGTGGTGCAGGTGCGCCCCGTGCGCATCGAGGCAAGCAACACCGCGGCCATGACCGGCAACGCCACGGGCGCGGCCCTCGGGGGCCTGCTCGGTTCGCGCGCCGGTAACGGCAACGGCCGCATCGCCACCGGCATTCTGGGAGCCGTCCTCGGCGCCTGGGCGGGTAACACGGTGGCCGATCACGTCGCCGGCTACAACGCAACGGAGATCGTGGTCGCGATGAGCGACCATCGGCTCGTCTCCATCACACAGGCGGGCGATGCCTCGCTTGCGCCTGGAGAACCGGTGTACGTCATCCAGTCCGGCGGTACGACGCGCGTGGTCGCGCGTTCGGCCGGGCAGGGTGAGCCGTACATCCAAAAGTAACCGCGCGGTAGCGGCGGGTCGGCGCCCCCACGGGCCCGACCCGCCGCGGCCGGCTTCCCAAGGAGCACGAGACCCGGCGCGTCCGGGTCTTTCGCTTTGGAGAATCCATCATGCTTTTGTTCAACACGGTTTACGCAAGCCCCACGGGATGCCTGCGCGTGACGCGCATGGCAAACGAGCAGGCGCAGCTCTCGCTTGCCTATCGCGAGCGCTCGGGCCGCGCGCACTGGGAATTCGCGCTCGACGACGGCTGCCGCGTGGTCTCGGTGCGAGCGAGCCGCAAGAAAGCCCAAGGCGTTTTCGACGCTCTCATCCACACCATCGACCCCGAGCGCAGACTCGGCCGTCCGCAACTGCCGAGCTGGGTGCTGCTCGGCGCCGCGGTCAGGGCGCGCTCGCGCCTCCGTGAAGCAAGGGTTGGGTAATGACCGGCCCCAAGTTTCCCGCCTTGCACGACCGCGAGCTCACCGGCCTGATCGACACTCTGGCTCGCCAGCGCGGTGAGCTGGTCCGGGTCCTTACGGCGCTCGTCTCGGACCTCGAGGGCTTGCACGCACCGCTCAAAGACAACGAGGGCGACCCGAGCGAGCACGACGCGGAACGCGAGGACTATTTCGGCCCGTTCACGTGCTACTACGACGAGCACGAGCAATGGCTGTGCGAAGGCGAGGGCGTGCGCGTGTGCTGGCCCAATGCCCGCATCTCGCTCGCGCAGGCGACGAAACTCCTGGAGGCGCTCGCGTGAGCGCCGATGAGACACTTGCCGCCTGGCGGGCCCGCCTGCGGCACGCCCTCCGGGGGCGAGAACCTGCTGAAGCACGCCGGGCGCGTGTACGTGATCGACGTGCACGCGCCTGAGCGGTTTGCGAACGGCGCGCTCCGCGGGCGCGTCTACCGGTTCGGGCCGGGAGGCCTCCTCGACATCGGCCGCTACAAGATCGCAGCGGACGGCATGACCGGGTTGCCTTCTTGCATGGCTCCCCGTCACGCTTACCTCACTGAGTTAGAAATATTTGTGGGTAAAGGGTAGGGCTAGCTACCCGACGATTTCAAATCCCCGTCTCACCACCCCGGCAGCGGGTCAAGCGGAAAGGGCGTGATTGCCGGGTGCGCAGCCGACGATGCGGGCCTTGCCAGCGGCCTTCGCTTGGTACATGCGCCGATCGGACAGGGCCACCAGCGAATGCCCGTCCGTAACGCCGTCCGCGAGCCACTCGGCGATCCCGATGCTGTAGGTCAGGGGCTTGCCGTCCGGTTTTCTCAGCGCTGGGCTGCGGCTGCGGATCAACTGCGCGGCCTGCGCGCAGTCCGTATGTGGCAGCAACAAAATAAATTCCTCCCCGCCCCAGCGCAGAATGGCGTCGCTTTCCCGCAGGGCCGCGTGCCAGCCCTGCGCCGTCTGCGCAAGCAAGCTGTCGCCGGCGGCGTGCCCCGCCGTGTCGTTGACCTGCTTGAAATCGTCCAGATCCACAAAGACCAGCGCGAGCGGATAACGATGGCGGCGCGCCAGCGCCAGTTGCAGCGCGACCAGCTCGGTCCCGCTCCTGCGGTTGAATACTCCAGTCAACGGGTCGATGACGGACTGAGTGAACAGATCGTGCATGAGCTGCAGTTGGCTTGCAGCGGAAAAGATTCCGACCGCGGCCACCAGGATCAACAGCCACAGCACCGCCACGGCGTTGAAGCCCGGCATCATGAAGGCGTGATCCCCAATCACGGGAATACCGGAGATTGCCAAGAGCGGCAGCACCAGCACGATGTTCTCCCTCACCGTCAACGGGAAAACGCTGACGCCGGCCACCAACACGAAGGGAAGAAAGGCGTACCCGCTCGCCGCGACCGCGCCCACTTTGCTCAACGACGCGTCCCAAAGCACCGCGTGCGAGAACAGAAAGAACGCGGATGGAATCAAAAACAACACGGCCAAAGCCATGTAGCTTTGCCTGAGCGAGGCCGCGCGACGGCAATACAGGGCCAGCGCGGCGAACGCCAAGCTGGTGGCGACCCGCCCCAGCGCCAGGCTCTGCCACACCGCGTGCGGGAATGCCAGAACGTCTATCGGTATCCAAAGCGGAGTGAGCACCCCAAACAGGGTGGCCACCAGCATGGTTCGCAGCAGGATGAAACGGGCACGCCGGTGTTCGAATACGGCGGAATGCTGACTGGTACTGAATAAGCCTTCCAAGTCGCCAGGCTCCGCGGAAAAAAAGCCGCTCAGCAGGCGGATCCACCAGGCGGCCTGTTTGCGGTTCTCGGAGTCCGGCTTGCCCTGCTGGGATTCGGCCATCGGGTCGTCCTCGCTGTACATCGTGTCCTGGGAAAGCAGTTGAGACATCTTGACGTTTGCTTCGCGCGATGGCGCGTAACGGCGGGTCGCGACTCGGGCATTCGAATGCCCCATCCGGGCCTCCCCGCAATATCGGTCTGCGCCTTCTATTATTGTCCATGCTAAAGTCATGGCTTAAAAGATGTTTGGTGCACGCCGCGCTTCATTGTGTGTTTGTGGTAACGGGTGTCTGATCGCCTGATGCGAGCGATCGATTCCCATCCCGGGACTGCCGCGTTGCGGGACTTGCTCCAACTTGTTCGCCACGCAATCGATACTGCCATTCGATGTCTTTCCGGTATCGATAATGCGTCGTCGATTCCGACTGTCGTGCTGAACGTTTGCAATCGGCTGCGCGAGGTTGCGCTTGACGACGCGGCCGCACATCTGGTTGCTGTGATTGGTTGCTGTGATCGACAGTGCCGCCGGTAAACTCCAGCAGCACATGCGAGCTGCGCAAGGCTCGGCGAGTGAACTTTGCGATCCTGACGCTTCTGAAATCGTGCTTATCAAAGGTCTGTGGGAGTTGGAGTCGTGGCTCGCCCGCCTCGCCGTCCGCAGGGATATCGTTGGATCAGATTGACCGGTCCCGAATTCGCTCGAAAGTCCCGCGTGGCATTGGGCCGCGCGGCTGCAAAATCGTGGAGGATCATCGCGCTACGGCAGCGATGCACACGCGGGCCCGGCGCAAATCGCGACTCCGCGGCTCGAAGTGGGAAATAGTGCGGGTCTAGCTCGAGCAAGCGGAAGAAGCGCGGCAGGCCGTGGCACACACCTGCAGGAATAGTTCGCGCATATCTTGGCGTCGCTGGGGTTCGATCCATTTAGTGACAACTTGAAACCCGCGTCCTAAGGGCGCGGTTATCGCCTAACTGGCTTTGCCTGTTAGCGCCTGCTCATGCGGGTTCGGCCTGGGCGAGGTTTTCGGGGCGGTGCACCGCAACGAGCGCGCCGCGCAGCCCTCCCGGTAAAGGCGCCATTCGCTCGAGCGCCGCTTGGGGCCGGCCCACGGCCTCGCAGATGCGCGCCACCGCATCGGCAAGATGGCCCTGCAGGGCATGCACGACGCCGCGCTCGACGCTCGCCGACGCGAGATAGCCGGGCTCGCCCCGGTACACGGGCACGACGCGGCCACGGCATTCGGCCTCGATGCGCTCTGCCGAAGGCGGCGAACGAGCCTTCCTGACCCGCTTCGTCACGGACCTTGAACGAGGCCCGGAAGGCTCGCCCCGGCGAGCCCGGGCTCCAAGGGCGTGCCTCGCGGTCAAACAGCGCCGCCCCAAGCACCGTCAGGCGCAGGCACACGCGCCCGCCGGGCGCGGCGGCGGGCTCAGCGCCGTTCGAAGCGCTGTAGCCCGCGGCAAAGCCTTGCGCGTGGCGCGTGTAGTCCTTGTAGCGCCGCGAGAGGTAGAAAACGAGCTCGTCCCAGGTGCTC
This sequence comes from uncultured Pseudomonadota bacterium, assembly GCA_963817785.1. Classification (GTDB taxonomy): domain Bacteria; phylum Pseudomonadota; class Gammaproteobacteria; order Burkholderiales; family SG8-39; genus JAKALD01. The sequence goes on from CAWFPL010000002.1 coordinate 1,519,450, forward strand.
ACCCCCAGCGCCGCGAGCCGTCCCAGCTCGAAGTTGCTGCGCTCGGTTGCGCCGCCCGTCATCAGCGTCTCTCACTTGCCGGTGAGCGTCTGCTCGATTTTCCTGTCGGTCTTGTATTGTCCGAGGCCGTACACGGCCCACATGGCGGCCGGAATCCACCCGATGAGCGTCACCTGCAAAACCAGGCAGGCGATGCCTGCAAACGGCCGGCCGATCGTGAAGAACGCCGCCCACGGCAGAAAAATGGCGAGAAACAGTCTCATGGCTCCCTCATTGCAGCCCCGGGGCGCTTGCCAAGGGGCACAAAGCGCTGAGGTGGATTTTATCGAGAATGCTGATGCGAGGCGTCCGCCCGATCGCGCGCGTATCGACCCTCACACCGGCCACGTAAGCGTTGCCAAGGAGCATTTCGCGCTCAAGGTCGAGGTGCCGACAGGCCAGGCCGATCAAGCATCCGGCGACGCCGGGGCCGTGCGATCCGCCGCGAGGGTACTGGCCATACGCGCGCGACTGGGGCGAACGGTCGCACTTCGTCCAGGCTCATCGACTCGGCCCACGGAGACATGCCGGGGACGGTGTTCTGCCAGGCGTAGACGCGGGAGCGTTGAGCCTCGCGCGATCTCATGCTCGGGCGGCGCGATCTCATGCTCCGGCGTCTCCATGATCGAGCGCATGGGCCGCCGGCGGCTCCTGGCGCTCTGGCGCCGTCGCGCCAACGCGCGCCTGAAACGGCCGCTCGGCGCTTTGGTAAGTGTGGCGCGGGGCTTCGCAGGCGCGGCTCCCGAGCCAGAGGTAGACGACGATCCCCGAGAACGCGGAGCCGGCCGAACCGGCGACTACGAGTGCGACGGCGCCGAGGACCTTGCCCGCGGCGAGGAACAGGCGGCGAAGCGTGAGGCGTCGAGCCGTAGGTCTAATGGCCCTGGACGCAGCGGGGCGTCGAATCGCAGTAAGGCGCTCCTTGGCGCAAACGAAGTCGTGCATGGTGAGTTTGTATCGCAAGTGCGCGTTCAGGCAAGCGCCAACACCCGTTCGTCCTCGCTCGGACAGGCGCTTCCGCGCTCGGCACGAAAGCGCCTCGCGCATTCATGCCGAAGCGAGACGCAGGAGGCGGCGATCGCGGCGAGGGTGCGCTTGCGAACGACGGTGCGCGCGAGCGGCACGCCGGAGGCCGAGAACGCTTCGTCGAGCGAATACAGGCTCGGCTCGCAGCGTTCGAGCAGGATCTGCACCGCGTGGCCCGCCACGAGGTGCTCGAGCCCGATCGGGAGCGGGCTCCGCCCGGCAAGCGCCCCGCGCGGGCGCTCTTCGGCCGCGGCCCGAAGCGCTTGCTCGGGAAGGTCCGGAAGCGCGATCGGGACAGCCCAAGCCGTCTGGAGGAGGGCTTGAGCCGTCGCCTGGTGCACCTTCAGGGCGCGGCGCGAGGCCACCGCCGCGCGCTTTGTTGCGGCTGCGAACGCCATGCTTGCCCGCGCCGCAACGATCTTCTTCAGGCTATAGAGCTGCACCGGGGCAGCCGAGCAGGGGCTTCCGAGCAGGCGAAGGATCATCGTCTCGGTCCAGCCGCGCGCCTTGAGCTCCGAGGCGCTCGCCTGGCCAACCCTCTCCATGGGGGCGGGTGCGGCACTTGGCGGTCGGCTTGTCACGCTCAGAACATCGCCCCCATTTCGAGGAGCACCGCCGCGTTATCGCGCGCCGCCGTCGGGGCGTGCTCCGGTGCGGGCGCGCTCGGCAGATCGACCGCGTCCTCCCCGCGCGCCGGCTCGGCGATCGAGACGATCCTTGCGGCTTCGAGCCGCGCGCCCTCCGCGCCTCGGGCGAGGACGGCCTCGAGGCGCTCGCGCACCCGATCGGACAGACGCCCCGCGGGGAGCGAGCTCAGCCACCCGAAGAGCGCCGGGTACTCGAGCCTCTTCACAACAAATGAGACCCTCAAGATCTGGCGTTGCTCCTTGCGGGGGACCTTGCGCAGGCCCTGGGGCGTCTCCGTCATCGCGAACTCAGTGCCGCGTGTCGCGCTCGAGTGCCTCGAGAAACACGAACGGATCGTACTTGTCCCGTGGAATGCGTAACTCGCACGTGGCCACTTCGCCTTGCGCCGTGCGAATCGCCATGGCCACGATGACCGCCTCCCGGATCGCTTCCGGGTCGACGACGAGGGCGTATCGCAGGCTCTGTGTCTCCTTGAGCATCTGCAGCGTTCGCGTGCGACGCTCCTCGGCGGCACGGTCGGGCTTGGCTGTGCGGCTCGCATCTGGGTTCAACGCGCGCGCATCGGCCTTGGTCCGGCAGCCGGAGGCTTGAGCGGAATCGGCGTGTTGGCTCATCGCTATTCACCGTGACACCGCGGCCAGGCGCCGCACGCCCGCAAACGCCGCGCCGAAGCGGCGCATGCCCTCGGCCACGGCAAAGCGCGGTTTGTCGGCCAGCCGGCAGTGCGGCCAGCGCTTTTGCAGTTCGGCGAAGACGAGCTCGCCCCCACCGCCCGCGACGATCACCCCGTCGAGGGATCGCGCATAGCTGCCCATGAGGCGCGTGGCCGTGTCCACCACTTCGTCGATCACCATGCGAACGGCCAGCTCGCGCTCGGCACGCACGTCCAGGGGCTTGCCGAAGTGCCGGATTTCGCCGCTTGCGAGCGCGCCTTCGGCCTCGAGCAGGCTCACGGTGAGGTCACGCCGGCCGATCTGCCTGGCGAGATACTCCGCGGCCAGGCGTACCCCCGGGCAGGCGCCCGAGGCTTTCTCAACCCAGCGTCCGTTCTGCACGAGGCAGAAATCGCTCGTGAAGTACCCGACCTCGACGACGCCCCAGGACTCTTGCGCCAGCTGTTTGCCGGGCAAGGGCGTGCCCGCGGGCGTGAGCATCGCGAGCTGGTACGGAGCGATTGATTGCGGCATGATTTTAAGGTTGATCGTCTTCACGGGCAGGTGCCGGGCGGCGATCTGCCTGAGCGCCTCGCACTGGCGCGCGAACAGGTGCGTCGGCAGGCCCATCACGAGCATGGGATCGGCGAGCGGGGCGCCGGCGAGCCGCGTCGCGGCCCGCCAGGCCCCGAGCAGGAGCGCCGCGTACTCGGGGCTGGAGATCCAGTGCTCGTTCAGGCCCGTGCTCGCCAGCCGCCGGCCCTGGAGCGCCGCGGTCTCACCGATAAAGTAGCTCCGGCCATCCACGTCGACCGCCTCCAGGCTCGCGCGGGAGCGCTCGGCGTCATCCGAGATATCGAACGCCGGGCAGACCACCGAAGGAAAGATTGCGTACACCGGGGCTGCGGCCGCGTTGGCCACGGCGACCTTGACGGCCGAGTGCCCGATGTCCATACCGACGATTTGCATGAGTAACCTCCAAGCGGTTGATTTGGGAGTCCGTGTGGACCGCCGTTACTAACGGTTCGTAACGCCCCGGGGCGCAATACCTGCATGAGCCGGCGCACATCTCGAGCGTTGCGGGCCAAGCATGCCGCGCATTCCTGGATCGGCGATCCCGAATGCTCGCGAAAATCACCAAGCTTTCGGCGCCCATCGGGCAGCGCGTCACGCTTACCCTTCGGAACATGCCGGGCGATCCTCTGGCGTCATGGCCGATCGCCGTGCTTTGCGACGCCCGCCGCATCACTGCGGGCGAAGGTTTTTAGCCCGGCTCCTGCCGGAATCGACTCCACGCCTATCGAGGCGTACGCAGCACGCGCGCGAACGGTCTTCGCCTTGTCGCCGTGCAAACGCTGCCCCTTCTGCTCGTAGAACAGAACTCGCCCGCGCGGGTTGGTGGTGGTCAACACTGAGGGGCCGAAAACTTCCGCAACACCGTGAAGGAAAAGAAAAAACGCGCGCCTGTCCGTGAAGACGCGTGATGAGAGCGGCTTGACACCGATAAAAGGACAGCTGCCGTGCCCTGGTGAGGGCGCTTGGCCAGACCTACGCCGCCGCCCCTGATGGGGTGCGACCGCGCGAGGCAGGCCGAGTGGGAGGCAAGCGGGCGATCGAAGGGCCACGCGCTGGCGTGGCCCTTCGATCGCTGTATATCCCGAGCGCTCGGGGCCTGCGCTAAAGGCCCTCCGACAGACAACGGATGCGGGTTATGCCGCGGTTGTCTGTGGCTGAACTCTAGCCGCACGCTGCGCCCCGCCCCAGGCGCGCGTCGCAGGAAGTTATCCGCTAAGCGACGGGGAGTAGTGCCCTGTGCGGGGTGGTTGGTTCCCGCGCAGGTGGTGGGTGCAGGTGCTGTGGTGGCGGTGGTGGTGGTGCGGCTGTCTGCCGGGCGTGTGAGCGACGGTGGCCGGCGGCGTATGCGGACGCTGACGAGGGAGGCGGAAATGCAGTGGATTAATTACGCGCTGGAGATCGAACGCTACGGGTATCCGGTGCATCTCGCGAGGGAGCTGGTGAAGCTGTTCGAGCGCCACAATGGGGATCCGGTGAGGCGCAGGTATTGCGACACTCATGTGAGCTACAAGACGCGCTATCGCAGGTTTGTGAATCTGTGCGCGTCGTTGAAGGAGTTGAGGGAGATCGGCTACCCGATTCAGTCGGTGCATAACCTGAAGGAGAAGCACATCCAGGCGCTGGTTCGGCATTGGGAGGCGAGGGGCCGGGGTGTGGGCACTGTGGAGAACAAGCTGACGTACCTTCGCACGCTGTGCCGCTGGATCGGCAAGGGCAACATGATCGCTGGCGGGGCGACCTACAGCGCGCACCCCGAAGGGTTCAAGAGGACTGGGGTGGCGACGAAGGACAAGAGCTGGGAGGGCAACGGCATCGACCCGCTTGAGCTCATCGAGCGGGTGGGGTCCTACGACAAGATCGTCGGCACGCAGCTTGAGATCCAGTTTTTGTACGGTATGAGGCGCGAGGAGGCGTGCCTGCTCAGGCCGCAGGTAGCGCTCAGACAGGCGCTCGACACCGGCAAAATCCTGGTCACCCATGGAACAAAGGGCGGCCGGCCCCGCGAGATCTTTATCGACACGGTCGTGCAGATCGAGGTGCTCGGCCGGGCATCCGACCTTGTCGTGTCGCCGGCGGGCACGATGATCCCGCCGCAGAGGAGCCTGGAGAGTTGGCTCAACCATTACGAGTACATCTGCGGTCGGAAAGCCCGACTGAACAAGCGGGAACGCGACGCGACGGCGCACGGTGCGCGGCACTCCTTCTGCCAGCGCAAGTTCTCGCAAATCACCGGGAAGCCAGCGCCTATCAAGGGAGGGGAGGACTACGAGCCGGAGCTCCTGGAGCTCGCGCTGCGCGAGGTCGTAGAGATGGCAGGGCACTCGAGACCGGAGAAGGCTCAGGCCTATCTTGGCGCCGTGCTAAGGGGCCGAAAGCGTGAAAGGGGTGGCGGCGGCAGCCGCAACGGTGGCGAAAGCAGCTGACGCCCTGAGAGCATCCCAGCCCCGTTCCGGGCCGGGCGTTGGCGGAGAAACGACGATGTGCTACACGGCGAACGGCAGCGCCGAGCATCTCAGGTCCGTGGCCGGACTCGGTGTAGGCAGACAAACTGGTTTGTTCTCAGGAGCTTGAAGTTTTGTTTCTCAGGAGAGATGACGCACTTGTGGAGATGATGATGAGCCGACAGATCGGGCGGATGACGCCGAACGAAGCCGAGATACGCAGGAACAGGGCGCTCTTTCCGGGCACCTGGTCCAGTGGGCAGGTTCCGGAGGACTACGGGGGCTACGTCTCCGAGTACGAACTTAACCCGCCAGGGTGGTCGCCGGAGAGGGTGAGGAACTGGCTCATGGCGAGCGGTGACGATGAGCCGGAGCCCGTCCTGGACTGCGACGACATCCTTGTCGCCTGGGGGCGGGGAGACAGCGAGAAGCGCACCCCGATCGGTGTGTTTGCCTACCTGTGGCGGGTATGGGCGAACTTTGGCGGTTTGGAGGTCCCCGGGCGCGGCAGGAGGACTGTCAAGCGCGTTAACCTTGACCTGGACTATCTATGGGTTGAGCCAGGCTTCAGGGGACATGGCGTTGCGCACGAACTGCTCGCGGCGTTCATCGGCGGGTATTGCACAGCATGCAAGGTGAGCGTCGACTTCAACGACGAGCTTCCGAGAAACCGGCGCGTGGATGAGTGCGGCGTGATCTTGAGCGTGATGAACCGTTGTAACAGCTACCGCCATCTTACGAACGGCATCGGCGAACATTTCGAGCGATTGATCACCGCGGCGATGGGAGAAACCTGGGCCGGGACGAATCCGCGCGACCAAGGTCGGCGACCATGGATGATCAGGAAGGCGGTGCTGGCCGAGGAGGAGTGGTCCTCCCCTGTGGAGGAGCTGGTCAGCGAACACAGAAAACCGCCGTTCGATGAGACCTAGCAGGACATGATGGACCGAAGTCATGTTCCAGAGCCGGGATCCTGGGCAAGCGCGCAGATGAAGCAGGTGCCGGCCGGCGCGGCATCGAGAGCGGTGCACGTGATGGCTGGAGGACGCTCTTTCAGCGTATTTCGACACCGAACTTGTCCGCGCCGACATCTCGAGAGACGTGAAGATAATGTCGGCGAAGTCGAGCGTGCTTACTGACAAATTGGAGCTATGCAATCGGCCCACGCGCTGGCCATGGCAAGCCTAATCAGGCGCGCGTCCACGGTTATCGGCGGCTGCGCCGTCGCCTCGAGCGCCTACCGGCAGGGCCCGGTCGCCGAGCCGGGAATGCGGCCGTGTATCGCGGGCGCATTGGTGACCGTCACACCGAAGTGAACGCAGCTCGACAGAGGCGCCGCAAGGGCCAGCGGGGCAAGCAAACGAATCACGATGCCGATAGCGAAGCGACGATTACACGCGCGGCGTAAAGCGTTCAGTCACTACGGTGCTGAGCCCCCGCATGGCGCAACATGTCGGTTTTTCACGGCGGTAACCAGGGTTCGAATCCCCTCACTCTCCGCCAATATTAAGTATAAGTTATTGAAAAATAATAGTAAAGTGTAATACATTAAGATAGCACCCCACGTTTCACCCCACATTAATTTTGTGATGGCGTCGGGTTCCGGAGAGGCACTCGCGACGCCACAGCGCTGCTCTCGTCCAGGGCAGCTTCATATTGCCCGCGGGCCTACACCACCTGGATTGACGCGCAGCCCCGCCGTCCTCACCCACGTTGCTCGAGGAAGCCGGGTCGGCTCGGTGGCGTAGTGCGGCAGCATCGCGTCTAACCGGCAACGCGGTGAGGGTAGAGCCGGGCTAACGTCGGCTTCAGACGCGCGCTGCTGCATCTACCCCAACATGCTGTTGAGATTCACTTGTGCGTCCAAAGACTCGGGCGACGGAGCTGATATAGCTTCGTTGACCCCTTCTGTTTGTTCATTAGTTCAATGCGCGGATCGTGGCGGAAGATGCCAAGTAACAAAGCCTCAATTTCTCTGATCTCCTCGCGTGTGATGTTGTCGTGTACCTCAAACAAGGAGAAATGAGTCCAGTTCCTCTTCGTCGCATCGTGACTTTTCAGGCGTCCCCTCGTTCCCCCGCCGCCGCTTTTCCCTAGACCTGCCACTCCTATATAAATCACGCTGTATTCGTTACTTTCGTCGCTCTTCTGATAGAGAACATATACGCCCCGAGTACTTGTCGGAACGCCGCTCCACTTATTACGCGGCTCATAGCGCTTCCAGCGCTTGATGATTCGGAGTAGAGACTGCTTAGGCATAACTCTATGTCGCGAGCACCAACTCGAGCACCAACTCCTTAGAAACACGATGCCTGCCGAACTACGATCTCCCTCGGAAACAGGACTTCGCTTAACCGACCGCTTGCTGTCTCGGCGCCGACGTAATCGAAGTGCACTTGAATCCGGAAGGCCTACGCGCAAGGTACCTGCACGTGAGCGCTCAAGCAAGCTCAGTTTAGCTGTGTGCGTAGTCCCAAGGCGTACTCGTCGACCAGGGAGGGCGAGCTACTGCAAGGTATCCGACAGAGGGCTCGACACAGGTCATCGACTTACCGTTAATTGCAGTTCATGGTTTCCCGCCGCCCGCTTGGATTGTGGCGATGCTATCAGCCGTAGAAAATTGATCGCTCTGGAAAATTAGAAGCCTCCACCTCGTTCGACTACACGCCAAATGCAGAATGGACTTCCTTCGCGTGCGAACAGGGATCAATAGGGGACTAACGATACTTTGCCGACCCTTGCAAGGCCCGGTCCGTCCGGTCTATTTTCGCAATTCGCGGGTCGGATATGGGACCACGGCGAGTAAACAGCACCCCGGCTTCCCGTCGAATGGTGCAATCCGATCTCCACCGAGAACCACGCCGTCGGGCGCGAGAAGGCCGCGGCAGGTCTTGAATGCTGTACGCAGTTCCTTGAACCAAGGATGTGGACCACCACTGAAAAGGCAGACGATCGAGCGGCAAAGCCGCGCTCCGAGCCTGGTCTTCAGGTTCTCAAAGACCATGGTGAATGCGTCCGCGTTTTCGCGAACCGAAGACTCGAGTAGCAGCTCTCCGGGCGCATTATTCAATGCTTCAGTGGCGTCCGCCCAATCAATGCAGACGAACGCCTCTGGCTGTCCCTCGCCGATCATGGCTGTCACAGAGGTAAGAAGCATGCGTAGATCCCGTCGTCACCTCGATGGTCTCAGTTGCACGACACCTGACGCTGGCTGAGATGCACTTCTGGGTCTGCCAATACATGCGCCAAGGGCGAAGCGATTGGCTTTGCGGTATCGGCTTACTCGATCGGCTATAACTAATACTTGGTCGTTGGTGCCAACCAGAAAGACAACGCTCGCGTTCGAGAGTCTGGAAACGTGGTTGACGCGCCTAGCTTCCCACGTCAACCATCCTTCGAACGTCGGCAGATTGAGTCCGGATACGGTTGCGAGCCTAATGGGATCAAGGTGCTCAACGACGGCTTTCGTATCTGTGGGCATGCCTTACACCCTCCTCTTCGCGATCTGCCTCCAGGCCAGCACCCCAGGCCTTCACGCCCACGGGGATCTCTGGCCGGAACGCTTCGGACAGAGCGTATGCGCGATCGGCCAAGTCGTCCGGCGCGTAGGACCTGGCCAGGACTGCCATGGCGCTGCGTGCTGCCTCGAGGTGCTCGCCAAACTTCGACTCGAGGCAGTGCTCGACGCTATCCGGTGCAATCGGCTTGTCCTTCGATAGCGCACGCAGCCCGTCGAGCGAGCGTACCACCGGCACTGCGCGATGGAGAATGTTCACCCGCAGCCCCTCGACGTGCCTCCTACGGCGCCAATCGCGACGATGAGCACCAAGCGGACGTCACGCGAGATCAGAGCTGCGCGGCGCTCTCGAGCGTCCGTGAAACAACAGTATGGGTTGGAGTAGGTGGACAAGGTTACGGCGAAACCCATTTCGCCTCCATATTCAGGACGCTCCTCGAGAATCGATCAGCGACCATCTGCAGATGATTCGCTCCGATGTTCAGCACGCGGATGACAACGGGATCCTCGTTCACTGAGTAGCGGCCTTTGGCAAATAGCGTCTCTGCGACTTCCGTCAACAGCGCCATATTACGCGTGGCAAGAAGTCGGCATTTGTCATCGGAGGCATCATTACCAAGGCCGAATGCCTTGCGTAAACTACGGCAGGACATCACCGCCACCACAGGTGGCATGATGGTCGAGTCCCATAAACTCAGGCGGCCATTGTCAAGGCTAGGACCGATAAACGCGAACCGAGTGCGCGGCGGACTCCCATTCTTTGCAAACTCGCGCGCAATGCACGCATAGGCATCTTCGATTAACGGCCAGTCACGCCGCGTGTCAGCGGGGCCATCCGATCGGCGGTACGACTGCGGTGAAAAACCGCCGTTGCGCAGCTTGTAAAAACTCACGTGAAGCGGCCCCAAAGTCGCCACGCAACGCTCCAAATCGACCTGCCAGGGAGCCGCGGGCCCGCCACGGGCTTCTACCCGATCCAACAGGGCGTCGAGCCCGATCGCGTGTTCGCGGTGACGCGCGATCATCTCCGCGTCGTCCGTCGTGATGGCCTCACCGTCCGGTCGCCAGACTAACGCGCGATGGTGCAGTCGAAGCCAAGCGCGCAGTGCCTGTTCAGCAGGCCCCGGAATTTCTTGAGAGCCCTCGCCCCAACGCCGCACAGTGCGCGGGTCAACACCCAGCAAAACCGCGGCGTCGGCCTGGGTCAGGCCGAGTTGCGCAAGATGGTCGTGCAGCTCCGCTGGCGGCATCATGGAAAACATATATAGGACATTTTGTCAGTTGTCAATCGTCACGGTGCCGTGACGGCACCGAAGGCACCTGCCGATGCGCCAGCATGAAATTCCGGGTTACCCCGATGCGAGACCGTGGCGTTCGTATCCGGACCAAAGAGCTCGCCAACCGGGAGTCGTTCGTCGGCGAGCTTGTGATCTACGAGGGGCGTGATGGCGAGACCGGCTGCTCGGTCCGAATCGCGACCCTGCACGGCGAGAACCAGACCTCGCTCGACCTCTTGACCGCCCTGAGGAATGTGGAGATCACCGGCGCGGCGCCGCTCGCTTCGACGCTGGCCGGGTTCGAGCGGATCCAGGGGCGGCGTGGGGCGGTCGACGTGGCGCAGGAGTGGTGGGTGAGGGGGCGTAGGGAGCGCGGGCGGGCAGAAGGAGTCAATCCAATTCCTTCGCTGACACCAGGGCAGGTGGGCTTTAAGGTGGACGTTCGGATAGGGCAGGCGCTGGGTTGACCGTCATGATGCGGGGCGTAAGTACATTCCAATCGAAGTATGAGTCTGAGCTGAGTGGTGGCGGTTCAGTTGTTGATGGGTTCCCGGTGCAGGGTTATGCACGGGGCCGCCGCCCGCCCCTTTGAGGCGGGAGGCGAGCGGCCCGGTGTATAACCCGGATGCATGATGAGGGTGTTTGAGCGCATTCAGGCGGCTGTTTTCGATCGGTTGAAAATGGTTTTGAAGAGAATTGTGCGAGCGTCGTTGAGGCGCTTCGCGGCCTGATTATCGCTCAGAGCGCGAGCCTGTACATCGAGCTGTAGAAAGGTGATGCCGGGTTTGAGAAATTGTTCGGCTTGATGCAGTGATTTGAGTTTTTCGTAGGGTGTCATCATCAGTTTGTAGGGATAGCGCTTGCGCTGGCGGCCCTTGGTGTCGGTGATGGTTTCGGCGAACAGGCATGGGCGGTGGAAATTGACGTAGGGGTTAAGGTGCTCGCGGCAGAACGCATTCACCAGGCTCGCGAAGCGTTGCGGGATATGGCTGTAGCCGAGGTGCTTGCGCACGATAGCGCCGTTTTTTGATTCGGCTTGCGCGTTGTCGTTACAGTGGCGCGAGCGTGATTTAGTTTGCTCTTCGATGAGCAACTTGTTGAGCAGCTTGGCGACTTGGTGATTGATGAATTCCGAGCCGTTGTCGCTGTGAAAGCCGAGGATCGGGAAGGGGAAGCTTTGCAGTAGCTCTTCGAGCACGGGGATAAGGAACGCCTCGCTGATGCGCTCACAGGTAGCCACCCCTTCGTACTGGGTCACGCAGTCCACGGTATTGATGTGGTAGACGCCTTTGACCCCGTCCTGATCGCCTTGATGCACGCTGTCGAGGCGCAGGTAGCCGGGCTGGTTGTTGGGAGCTGGGGCGCGCCGCTCGCCGATGGCGATGCTCACCGGCCTGGTCTTGGTCCAGACCTGGCGCTGGCGCTGATAACCCTCACGCTGGCGCAGGTTGTACAGGTGCGCCACCGAGATCCCCGCCAGCCTCTCATAGCGAAAGTCCCTGAACAGCTCGAAGGCACGCTCCATGAGCTTCTTGGTAGCCAACCCCGACAGGGCGCCGTGCAAGCTATCGGTATGGGCGAGCAGAAGCACGTCAGCGCTCGTGTAGGTGCGCGCAAAGCTGGTACGCGAGCCCCGGTAGCCCTTGATGAGTTGGCCGCCTTCACAGCCCCGTTTGACCAGCCGGCTGAGCTGTTGGCGCGAATAGCCGCTGACCCGCTCCAGGAAGCGCAGCACCACGGCCTTCTCGGCACGCTTCAGACGAGCATAGCCGAAGCGCCGCACGGTGCGGGCGATAAAGCCGTAGCGCTCCTCGAGCGCCACCGCAAACTCGAGGGCCACCGTCCCGTCCAGAAACGCCTGCATCTGGGCCAGCGTATGCAACTGTTCGTCGTTCATGTCGATCACCATGCTCCACAGCATGATCGACCCCAGCTGCCCGTTCAGACTCTCAAGAAACACACCTCAAGTGGTTGAAACGGCAGACGGTATTCATGCGGCGTTTGGAATTGGAGTGAGCTGGAAGCCGAGTTTTTCGGCACGTTTGGCGAGGTGATGCATGACTCGCTGGCGATAGCGTTCCTCATAGTAGTCCTGGCCTTGATCGGTATACTCCTCGCCCTTGGTGAGCATCGTATAGACGAGCCGCGCGGGCTTGTGGGCCGTAGCGGTGATGGCCTTGGGCTTATCCATGCGCGAGCACATGCGTCTGAAGTAGGCGCCCAGTGCCGACTGGCTGGGGCGCAGAGCAGCTGCGGCCAGACGCAGGGCCTGGGCCGCCCGATTGGCACATCGCTTGGTTTTACCGCTCATCAGCTTGCCGCCGGTGATCTTGGTGCCCGGACACAAACCCAACCAGCTCGCGAAGTGCGCAACCGTGGGAAAGCGTGACATGTCCGCTCCAGTCTCGCTGATGACCGCCAGCGCAGTGCTCACATCGATGCCATCGATGCGCGTCAAATCCACGCCGCACATTTTGAACAGCTGCGTGCGCAGATCGAACTTCGGCGCATTGCGAGCTCGCCCGCGCTGCTTGCCTTTGGCTGGTTCGCCCTCGTGAGCCTGCAAACGTTGCAGTTGCTGATCGATCTCGCGGTCGCACTCGGCCAGTTGCGTACCGATGAAGTCGAACGCATTCAGCGCCTGCTTGAGCGCGAACAGGTGTTCGCCTCGCCAGTTCCCTTGCAGGCTCTTGGCGATTTCATCAATGCTGGCGCGGATGCGCGCGTTCTTCATCGAACCCAGAACTTGACCATCACGCTCACCGGCGACAATCGCTCGCAGGATCTTCTGGCCCGTTTCGCCCGCCACGTCGGAGATGACATTGGCCAACTGGACGTTCATCTGCGTGAGCGCCTTTTGCATGTGCTGTACATGCCGGCCCTGACTGCGCAAAAGCATCACACGCTGGCGCCACAGCGAGCGCAGCACGCACACTTGGTCGACCGGGCGAAACGCCCCGCTGAGCAGTCCGTAGCTCATGAGCTGCTGTAACCACTGGCAGTCCAGCACATCGGACTTGCGCCCCGAGACGTTCTTGACGTGGCGTGCATTGACGAGCAGCACGGTGAAGCCGCGCGACTCCAGCAATTCGAACAAAGGGATCCAGTACACGCCGGTGGATTCCATTGCAACGGTGTCGACCCTGCAGAGCTTGAGCCAATCGGCCAGGGCGTTAAGGTCAACCGTGAAGCTGGGAAATTCGCGCACCGGCGTGTCGTCTCGATCCGCCGGCACGGCCACATAGTGGGAGGCGCTTCCGATGTCGATGCCCGCGGCATTGGGGTGGGTGATCGTCAGGGCCGCTCTGGACTTGCCCGGCTTGAGGCTGACTCTTGCGTTAGGTTGGGCCATTGCTTGCTCCATCATTCAGGTTGGAATGTGGCGCCGCATCGGGTACGTCGTCTTGCTCACTCTCTCAAACGGGATATCTGCCCAGCAGCTCAGAACCGCCACGCCGATTCACCAATATCGATGACGTCACCCAGGACCACGCTCAAACGCGGGCAGTACGCACCAGTGCCTAACCGGTCTTCCGCAGCGCCGCATTCGACTTTGCCACAACGAAGGCACGCCGTGTTTCTTCGGCGCGATTTGCGGCAGCGGGCCGATTACTTCGCTCAAACCCCATTGGACAAGGCTCGTACCGGTAGAATTCGCCAGAGTTCGCTACCATCTGGCATCGGGCCCAGCCACGGGGTAGGTGGCGCAAAGGCCGGAACAATTAGCTCGCGGGGTAAAGAGTAGTTACACCATCTTCGAGCAGATAAAGGGCCGAAGCATCCGGTTTGGATCCTTAACAAGGTTCGCTCCGAAGTGTCGACTCACGGATGGACCGAATGCCCGTGCCGTGAAAAGCATGGAACTGACTCCGTACCACGCAAAATACTTCGCGCACGACCTAACCCGCCGAGCGGTGAGCGGCATGGATCGGTTGTCCATGTCCCTATTCGACGCGGCCGTCGACCTTAACCCGCACCAGATCGAAGCCGCCCTTTTTGCCCTCCAATCGCCCCTCTCAAAGGGCGTGCTCCTGGCCGACGAGGTAGGGCTCGGAAAGACAATTGAAGCGGGGATCGTACTGTGTCAGTTCTGGGCGGAGCGCAAGCGCCGGTTGCTGGTGATCTGCCCGGCTTCCATCCGAAAGCAATGGGCCCTGGAACTCGAAGAGAAATTCAACCTGCCTGCGCAGGTGCTCGACACGAAGGCCCATCGCGAAGCCAGGCGCAGCGGCCAAGCCCCGCTAGGTACGAAATCCGTCGTCGTCATGTCACACCACTATGCCAACAGCCTGCGCGAGGAACTCAAGGCCATAGCCTGGGATCTTGTCGTGATCGACGAAGCCCACAAACTCCGCAATGCATATCGGCCGAGCAACAAGGTCGGGCAGGGCATCCGCTGGGCAACCGAGGACTGCCGAAAGCTGCTCCTTACCGCGACGCCGCTGCAGAACTCGCTGCTTGAGCTATACGGCCTCTCGACGCTCATCGACGAGCGCCTGTTCGGTGATGCCAACTCGTTCCGGTCGCAATACGCGGGCGCAGGCAGCAATCTTGAGGCCCTGCGGCAGCGTCTCGCGGTTTTCTGCAAGCGCACCCTTCGCAACCAGGTAACGGAGTACATTCGATACACCGAGCGGCGCCCGATCACACGGCCCTTCAAGCCCACGGACGATGAGCATGCGCTCTATGAGGCGGTGTCTGGCTTCCTTCAACGGGAGAACAGCTACGCACTTCCCCAGCGCCAGCGGCATCTGACGGCCCTGATCCTGCGGAAGCTGCTTGCCTCGTCGTCGCAGGCTATCGCTGCCACCCTCGACACGTTACGGGTGAGGCTGGAGACGCTGCGTGACGAGAAGGCGCGGAGCGATCCCGAGTTTGCCGAACAGCTAATCGAGGCTGAGGAGATCGAGGATGAGTTGCTCGACGAGATTCTCGCGGAGGACGAGAACGCCGAGCAGCCCGAGGCGCCTCCGGTCGTCATCGACAGGCAGAGGTTGCGCGAAGAGATCGACATCCTGCAGCGACTTGCCACTTGGGCACGCGGCATCGGTATCGACACCAAGACACAGACGTTGTTGAAAGCGCTGGAGATTGGCTTCGTGCAGATGGCTACGACAGGCGCTGCGCGCAAGGCCCTGATCTTCACCGAGTCCCGCCGGACCCAGGAGTATCTAAAGGACTTCCTCGAATCGCATGGCTACGGGGGGAAGGTCGTTCTCTTTAACGGTACCAATGGGGGGACAGAGGCCACCGGGATCTACGAGCGCTGGGTAGAGCGGAATCGAGACACCGGCCGCGCCTCAGGCTCGCGCGCGGTGGACGTGCGCACAGCGCTCATCGAGTACTTCCGGGACGAGGCAACCATTCTGCTTGCCACTGAGGCGGCAGCAGAAGGAATCAACCTGCAATTCTGCTCACTGGTCGTGAACTACGACCTGCCATGGAACCCGCAGCGAATCGAGCAGCGAATCGGTCGCTGCCACCGCTACGGACAGAAACACGACGTGGTCGTGATCAACTTTCTGAACGAACGCAACGAAGCGGACCGACGCGTCCTGGAACTTCTAACCGAGAAGTTCAGCCTCTTCAATGGCGTCTTCGGCGCCTCGGACGAGGTGCTCGGCAGCATCGAGTCGGGCGTCGATTTCGAGAAGCGCATTCTGGCCATCTACCAGGAGTGCCGGACACCAGAAGAGATCGATGCTGCCTTTCGCTCGCTGCAGGCCGAGATGGACGAGCAGATCCGCACGCGCCTGGACGACACGCGCCGCAAGCTCTTCGAGCACTTCGACGAGGACGTGCACCAGCGGCTGCGCGTCCAGCTCGCCGACGCCCAGGCCCAGCTCGACCGCGTCGGCCGGCGGTTCTGGTCCGTTACGCGCTTCATGCTCGACGGGCGCGCGCGGTTCGACGACGCGGCACTGGCCTTCGACTTGGATCAGCCACCGCGTGCCGATATCCCGGAAGGGCGATACCACCTGATCTCGAAGTCGCATCCGCGGGCCGATGAGGACGGCGGTGAGGAGAGAAGCCTCTTCCTTTATCGCCTGTCGCACCCGCTGGGCGAGCATGTTGTAGACGGCGCGAAGGCGCTACCGACCCCGCCCGATCAGGTCGTATTCGATGTGAGCAATCATCCGACACGAATTTCCGTGATCGAGGCCCTGCGTGGGAAGACGGGCTACCTGACATTGACCCGCCTCACTATCGACTCCTACGAGCGGGAGGAGTACCTCCTCTTCTCTGGCTTCGACGATGCCGGGGGCACGCTCGAGCAAGAGACGATGGAAAGGCTGTTCGGTTGCGCGGGACAAGTCAAGAATGAAGGCCGTAGCGAAGGCGCAATTCCTGCTGCGGCAGCTGAACGGCTCGCCGCCGAAGCCGAGCAACACGTCAAGGCCACAGTCAGCCGTTCCCTGGAGCAGAACAGCAGGCACTTCAATGAGGCACGCGAAAAGCTCGAGAAGTGGGCCGACGATATGGTGCTCTCGGCGGAGAAGGCGCTTCAGGACACCAAGGAACAGGTCAAGGCCTTGCGGCGCCAGGCGCGGCAGACAGTCACGCTTGCAGAGCAGCACGAGATTCAGGAGAAGATCCAGAAGCTCGAACGCCAGCAGCGTCGTCAGCGACAGGAAATTTTCAAGGTCGAGGATGAGATCATGGACAAGCGTGACCAGCTCATCGAGTCACTGGAGCGCCGGCTGGCGCAACGAACCGAGACGGAGACACTTTTCACCATCCGCTGGGCGGTCGAGTAGTGGCGAGCGGAATCAATAAAGGGCAAGGGACGGGACACCAGATGAGCCAGAATTACAAGAAGCTGGAAACGCTGGTGAAGGAGCTGTTCCCGCCCGGCCAACCCAATCTGGACTTAGGGCTCTACGGCGTCATACACGCCAAGAGCGCCGAGACAGAAGTGGCAGTAGCCAATATGGCGACGAGCAGCGAGGGGACGGAATGACCACGCCGAAGGAAACACTGTGGGAGCTGGACCCTCACACGAAGGCCAAGCACGAGATACTCAGACGGTATCTTGCGGCTTGGTTCCCGATCCTCGGAACCTATAACAGCCGCATCGTCTACATCGACGGCTTCTCCGGACCGGGCCGGTACAAGAACGGCGAGCCTGGGTCGCCGACAATCGCGCTCGATGTTGCCGTCAACCACCGCAAGTCGACTACGGGCGAGATCGTGTTCTGGTTCATCGAGGAGCGCGACGACCGGCTCGCGCACCTGAAGCAGGAACTCGCCGCGGTTCGCGTGCCGGCGCATTTTAAGGTGACCGCAGAGTCTGGACGCTTCCACGAGAAGTTCGGGAAGGTCCTTTGCTCGATCGAAGCGGACAAGAACGCGCTCGCGCCGACGTTCGCGTTCATCGATCCCTTCGGCTTCTCGGGGATTCCGTTCTCCTTGATCGAGCGGCTTCTGAGCCACAAGCGCTGCGAGGCGTTCATCACCTTCATGGTGGACGCCATCAACCGCTTCCTCGAGCACCCTGAGGACAAAGTGGTCCAGCACATCGTGGAGGCCTTTGGTGGCAACGAGGCCGTCAAGATCGCAAAGGGTCCCGGCGATCGCATCGTAAAGCTGCGTCAGCTGTACCAGTCGAAGCTGTCGAGCGTGGCCAAGTACGTCCGCTTCTTCGAGATGCGCGACCGGCAGGATCGAACGCAGTACTACATGTTCTTCGCGACGAACAGCGAGCTAGGACAGCTCAAGATGAAGGAGGCGATGTGGAAGGTGGACCCCGACGGCGACTTCAGATTCTCCGACGCGACCAACCCCGGCCAGTTGGTGCTCTTCGACGCCGATCCCACCAAGGTTCTCGCTTCGCAGGTCCGCGACCAATTTCGTGCGAAGGGAACGGTCACCGGGTTCCAGGTCCGTACCTTCGTTGAGAATCGAACTGCGTACCTCAAGAAGCACTTGACGGGTGCGCTGAAGCAGGAGGAGGAAAGCGGGCACCTCAAGGTGGACGAGATCAAGACTGACGGGAAGAAGCGTCGCGCAAACACGTTCCCTGACGAGGCGAGGCTGACATGGGCTTGAAGTCAGCGATCGAGTGGACTGAGTCCACCTGGAACCCCATCACGGGTTGCACGAAGGTCAGCCCGGGCTGCAAGCACTGCTACGCCGAGCGGATGGCCGAGCGCCTACAGGCGATGGGCCAGGACAACTACCGGAATGGGTTTCGGCTGACATTGCAGCCACACATGCTGGAGCTGCCGCTCCGGTGGAAGAAGCCGCAGACGATCTTCGTGAACTCCATGAGCGACCTGTTCCACAAGGACGTGCCGCTCGACTACATTCAGAGGGTGTTCGACGTGATGCGCCGTGCCCATTGGCATCGCTTCCAGGTGCTGACGAAACGGGCTGATCGCGTCGCCCAGCTCGATCCGAAGCTGGCGTGGGCGCCCAATATCTGGATGGGCGTGAGCGTCGAGAGCGACAAGTACAGGTCTCGTATCGACGAGCTCCGATCCACGGGGGCGCTGACCAAGTTCCTATCGCTCGAACCGTTGCTCGGGCCGCTTGACCGCCTCGACTTGCGAGGCATTAACTGGGTCATCGTTGGAGGTGAGTCAGGCCCAAAGGCGCGGCCAATGGATCCTGCGTGGGCCACGGACCTCCGCGACCAGTGCAAGCGGGCCAAGGTGCCGTTCTTCTTCAAGCAGTGGGGCGGGAAGAACAAGAAGCAAGCCGGGCGTCTCCTCGCCGGTCGGACGTGGGACCAGATGCCCGACGATCCCGTCGTGCCGACGGGCAAGAAGCCTTTTATGGAACAGCGCGCATGAGCCAGAAATACGAAAAACTGAAGACCCTGCTGAAGGAACTGTTTCAGCTCGACCAACCCGACTTGGACTTCGGGCTCTATCGCGTCATGCACGCGAAGAGCGCCGAAGTATCGCAGTTCCTGGACAAGGACCTGCTGCCTCAGGTGCAGGCGGCATTTGGCCAATACAAGACAGCCGACAAGGCTGAGATCGAAAAGGAACTGGCCAAGGTCATAGGGGGCATCGAAGCCGCTGGCATGGACCCTTCACAGTCGCCCAAGGTCAAGGACCTGCGAGATCGGATGAAGAGCGACGCCGTGGACCTGGGGGCGCTAGAGAGCGAAGTCTACGATCATCTGTTCAGCTTCTTCCGCCGCTATTATTCCGAGGGCGACTTCCTGGCCAAGCGCGTCTATAGGCCGGGTGTCTATGCCATTCCCTACGAGGGCGAGGAAGTCACGCTCCATTGGGCCAACAAGGATCAGTACTACATCAAGACTAGCGAGTATCTGCGCGATTACGCTTTCCGCCTGCGGACCGACGACGACAAGAAGCCCATGCGCGTGCACTTCCGCCTGGCAGACGTCGCCGAAGGCGAGCACGGCAATGTGAAGGCCGCAGAAGGAAAGGATCGCTTGTTCATTCTGGCCGCGCCGGGCGAAGCCGGCCGCGACTTCATCGCCGAAGACGATGGCGAGTCGGGAAAGGAACTCGTCATCCGTTTCGAGTATCGCCCAGCGACGCTCACCGACTGGCCCGAGGACGCCCGCACCGGCAAAACCAAACCACCGGTGCAGAAGGATCTCACCGCGCTCGCCGTGAAGCGCGTGCTGACCGCGACGGGCGCGAACCTGGCACCGTGGGTGGCAGAACTGGGCAAGCCGCACGTCACGGCGGGCGGCGAGAAGGCCGACTACACGCGGCTGGAGGCGCACCTCAAGCGCTATACCGCGCGCAACACCTTCGACTACTTCATCCACAAGGACCTCGGGACCTTCCTCCGGCGGGAGCTCGACTTCTATATCAAGAACGAGGTCATGCACCTGGACGACGTGGAGAACGAGTCGGTCCCGCGCGTCGAGCAGTACCTGTCGAAGATCAAAGTCATCCGCAAGATCGCGGGCAAGATTATCGACTTTCTCGCGCAGCTCGAAGATTTTCAGAAGAAGCTGTGGTTAAAGAAGAAGTTCGTTGTAGAGACCAGCTACTGCATCTCGGTGGGGAGTATTCCCGAAGCGTTCTACGCGGACATCGCCGCGAATGGTGCGCAGCGCGAGGAGTGGGTAAAGCTCTTTGCGATTGACGAGATTAAGGGGGACCTGACTACCGCCGGCTACAGCAAGAAGCTCAAATCTGAGTTTCTGAAGGCACACCCGACTCTTGTGGTGGATACGGGTCACTTTGATGCGGACTTCACCGCGCGGCTACTTGAAGCGATGGGCGACATCGACGAACAGACCGACGGCGTGATGATTCACAGTGGTAACTGCTCACCCCCCCGGGCGGTTCCGCACCGGGGGACGAGGCGCTTGACATCGTAGAGACGTGAAGCTACGCTGCGCTCTAGTCTTTGCAAGAGGACGGATCGAGCAGCGATGGGGGCGTATTTCGGATCGAAGGCGACCTCGGGGTTGTGCCAGCCGATCATTGCGCTGATGCCCCCGCACGACACCTATATTGAGAGCCACCTTGGGGGCGGGGCGATCATGAAGCGCAAGCCGCCGGCGCTGCGCAACATCGGGATCGACCTCAATGAGGGCGCCCTGGAGAAGTTCCAGTGCGACTACGCGGTAGAGCTGGTGCACGGCTGCGCGCACCGGTTCCTGGCGGAGTTTGACTATCGGGGACGCGAACTCCTCTACTGCGACCCGCCGTACCTGCACGCGACGCGCACCTCGCAGCGGCGCTACCGGTTCGAGTACGAGGAGCGCGATCACATCGAGCTGCTGGGGTTGCTGAAGAGGCTGCCCTGCGCGGTGATTGTCTCCGGCTACCCGTCCGCCTTGTACGAGGAGTGGCTGGTCGGCTGGCGGAGCCTTTCGGTGCAGGTGATGAATCAGGGTGGGGTGCGCACCGAGAAGGTGTGGTTCAACTTCAGCCCCGACCGAGTGCATTGGGCGCGCTACGCCGGCAAGGACCACACGGACCGGCAACGCATCAAGCGCAAGGCCGAAAGCTGGGCGCGGCGCTACCGGGAGTTGCCCCCTGGGGAACGCTTGGCGGTGCTCTCGGGGCTGATGGCCCTCGAGGCTGGCGAGTAATCCACCGGGCCGCGCCTCGTGCCCAGCGTCAACAAGCAATCCCTGCGCGAGGAGTTCTCGGCGCTCAAGGAGCGCTTCGGGCAATTGTCCACCGACGGCAAGCTCGGCCCCGAGAGCCGCGCCCTGATCGAGGCGCTGCTGATGCTGATGCAGGTGCTGATGGCGGTGTTCATGGAAAAGAACACCAGCAAGACCAGCGCGAACTCCAGCAAGCCCTCCTCCCGAAGCGAGAAGGACGACAGCGCGCTCAGCCACCCCGGCTCCCATACCAAGGGCAAGGTCTACGACCCGAGCCGCTCGGCGAACACCCGCACCGTCGAGACCGTTGAGCTCTCCAAGGTCAGCTCCTGCGAGGAATGCGGGGAAGACCTGCGCACCGTCCGGCCTCACGGTCAGGAACGGCGCACCCGGATCGACATCGTCTTCGAGAAGGTCGTGAGCCACGTCGATGCCGAGATCAAGTCCTGCCCGCACTGCGGCAGCGAGACCCGTGCGCCGTTTCCCGAGAGCTTCTGCGGCCCCGTGCAGTACGGCTCGGGCATCAAGGCGTACGCGCTGAACCTGCTGATCGCCCAGATGATCTCGCTCAAGCGCGTGCAGCAGTCGATTCAGACCCTGATCGGCCTTGCGATCTCCGAGGCCACGATCCTCAAATACGTGCTGCAGCTGCACCTGGCGCTCACCCGCTGGGAGCAGATGGCCATCGATCGGATCCTCATCCAGCCGGCGATGCATGTCGATGAGACTTCCATCCGCGTCGAGAAGCACAATCACTGGATCCACGTCTGCTCGGCAGGCGAGATCACCCTGAAGTTCGTGCATGAGAAGCGCGGCCTGGAGGCGATGGCCGCCATCGGCATCATCCCCCGCTATGGAGGGGTGATCGTGCACGACTGCTGGGCCTCCTACCTGTCCTATGAGCACTGTCGCCATGGGCTCTGTGGCGCGCACCTGTTGCGCGAGCTGACCTTCATCGTCGAGTCCAACGGCTACGCCTGGGCCGGCAACATGAAGCGGCTTCTGCAGCAGAACCTGCTCCCGGGTCTCCAAGCGCAAGCGCAAACGGCTCACCCCGCGTGAGTACGAGCGTCTTCAGACGCACTACCGCAACATCCTCACCCGCGGCGAGCGGGAACTGCCGCCCATCCCGGCAAAGCACAACGGCAAACGGGGCAGGGTCGCGAAATCCGATGCCCATAACCTCTGGGAGCGACTGAAGGAACATGAAATCGCCGTGCTGCTGTTCGCCAGAGACCCCAACGTCCCCTTCACCAACAACCGCGCCGAGCGCGATCTGCGCATGAGCAAGGTCAAGCAGAAAGTCTCCGGCTGCTTCCGCAAGGCCGAGTTCGCACAGGCCTACTGCCGCATCTCCAGCTATCTGCAGACCATGGCCAACCAAGGCTACAACCCCCTCGTCGCTATCCAAATGGCCCTATCCGGTCAGCTGTACGCAGAGGCGGGTGAGTAGTTACTCACAGTGAAAACTTTCAGGCTCTGGCTTCGATGCACGCGAAGTATGGAGGTCATGTGCAATGCGTTTGCGTTGATCCACCCTATAACACCGGCGATGACGGTTTTGCGTACAAGGACCAATACCCTCACTCGTCGTGGATTTCCATGCTGGGTAATCGATTCGATGCGGCGGCAAAGTTGCTTCGAGTTGAGGGGGTCGCCTTCGTCAACATCGACGACAACGAGTTCAGACACTTGTGGTTCTTGCTGGCTGATGCGTTCGGTATTGAGAACTATCTAGGGAGCATGGTATGGAAGCGCCGAAGCGCATCTGCAATGAGCGCCCAGCCCCTATCGCTGGACCACGAGTACATCCTCGCGTATGGGCGCAACGCACGGTCCACGAAACTTTATGGCCTTTCGAAGTCGGAGGATGACTATCCACTTACAGATGCTGCAGCGGGCCGTCGATATGCCAGCACCGACCTTACCATTGGCATGACCAGCGAGCAGCGGCCCAACCAGTTCTTTCCGATTACGAACCCGCGTACAGGCAAGGAATATCCCGGCAATCCCAGTCGCGTATGGAGATTCTTCCCCGAGACCATGCGGGAGGTCATTGCCAAGGATCTCGTGATCTGGCCTGACGAGGCAAGCGGGAACATCGAGCGCCCACGGTACAAGACCTATTTTGATCCTGATTCAATGCGAGCGACGCCGTGTTCAAGCTGGATTGACACCGCTAGTGCAAATGATCGAGAGATTGAAGCGGATGAAGTTGAGTATGGCCTAGCCATACTTCGATCGGGCATGAACTCAGAAGGTGGACGGGTTGTTGACAGGATATTCGGAGAAAAGGCGTTTGCTTATCCAAAACCTTTGTCCCTTGTCAGATCCCTTGTGCGGTCGGCGACTAGGCAATCCGATATTGTCATGGACTTTTTCGCAGGGTCGGGAACCACCGGGCATGCGGTTATCGACTTGAACCGCGAAGACGGCAACAACCGCAAGTTTATCTTGGTCGAGATGGGTGACTATTTCGATACGGTGCTTCTGCCGCGCATCAAAAAGGTCACCTTTACGCCGGAGTGGAAAGATGGCAAGCCACAGCGCCAGCCGACACAGGAGGAGGCGGCACATAGCCCGCGCATCGTCAAGGTTGTCCGTCTCGAATCCTACGAAGATGCCCTCAACAACCTGGAGACCCGCCGTAGCGACAGTCAGCAACTGCTGCTTGGCGCTGCCGAGGCGCAAGGCGCGGACGGCCTCAGAGAGCAATATGTTCTGCGCTACATGCTCGATGTCGAGACGCGCGGTAGCCAGTCGCTGCTCAATGTCCAGGCTTTCACCGACCCCACTGCCTACAAGCTGAAGGTCAAGCGTCCTGAATCCGACGAGAGCCGCGAGGTCAACGTCGATTTGCTAGAAACCTTCAACTGGCTGATTGGTTTAACGGTCCGGCACATCGCGGCGCCGCAGACCTTCAGCGCCGCGTTTGAACGGGACGGCGAGAAGAGGCTGCACCTCAAGGGGCGACTCAAGCAGGAGGCGGGCGGCCCGTACTGGTTTCGCACTGTTACTGGCACTACGTCAGATGGCCGCAGGACGCTCATCATCTGGCGCAAGCTCACCGGGGAGCCGGAGCAGGACAACCTGGTGCTCGACGAATGGTTCACCAGGCAGGGTTATTCCGCCAAGGACAGTGAGTTCGACCTCATCTACGTCAACGGCGGCAACAACCTTGAAAACCTCAAGACCCCCGATGACCTGTGGAAAGTACGCCTTATCGAGGAGGACTTCCATCGCCTGATGTTCGAGATGGAGGGGGCGTGATGGCACGAGGACGCCCGAAAAAGAGCGCTGCCACGGTTGCACCTGCCAGTCCTTCTGCGCCGCGGAGTCGCGCCAACAATCGGCCGCAGGTCCCGTTCGCTTACAAGCTCGTTCTCAACCAGTGGCTACTCTCGCTTTTCAACGTGAAGCGCTTCGAGGACCTGGCCGAGCACCTGCGCAACGAAGCGTTGGAGGGTCTGGACGAGAACAACGTCCATCACTTCCACCACGCGCTCACCGCACAGCTTTTTAATTTGATGCAGTTACCGACTGAGCTGTTGCTTGAGTACGACCAGAACATTGTCAAACATACGCAGCGGCTGAATGAACGCCGGATCACACGCGGCGAGGAGCCGATTGTCTGGAAGTACTTCCAGTACCTGACACTGCTCTTCACCGAGATCTATCTCGACCGCTACTTCCGCGACCCCAAGGCCCTGCTCGCGGCACTAAACGCACAGGTGGCTATCTATAACGCCGACAAGCCCGAGGCTGACCAGGTCGCACCTTTTGACGTGTCCGTCGAGGCCTGGCCACAGCTAAATAAGCTCGCCTACTGGATGGCCACTGGCAGCGGCAAGACGCTTCTGATGCACGCCAACATCCTGCAATACCAGTACGCCCTCAGCAAGCACGGCCGGCGGCGCGAGCTGAACCGCATCCTCCTGCTGACTCCCAACGAGGGGCTCTCGCAGCAGCACCTTCGCGAGTTCGAGGCGGCGGGCATTGAAGCGGAGCTGTTTAATAAGGACGGGCGCGGGCTGTTCAGCGGACAGGCTGTGGAGATCCTCGAAGTGACGCGGTTGCGCGACGAGATGGGCGATAGAACGATCGCCATCGACGCCTTCGAAGGCAACAATCTGGTGCTGGTTGATGAAGGGCACCGCGGCGCCAGCGGCGGCGAAGAGGGTGCGTGGATGCGTTTTCGCAATGCCCTGTGCGAGAAGGGATTTTCCTTCGAGTACTCGGCCACCTTTGGGCAGGCGGTCAAGGGCAGCCCCAGGCTCACTGAGCTGTACGCCAAGGGTACGCTGTTCGACTATTCATACCGCTACTTTTACGGCGACGGCTTTGGCAAGGACTACCAGATCCTCAACCTCGACGAGGGAACCCAGCAGAACCACCTCGAGTTGTATCTGGTCGCGAGCCTGCTCTCGTTCTACCAGCAGCAGCGGCTCTACCGAGAGCGCAGCGCGGACTTTCGGCCATTCAACATCGAAAAACCCCTGTGGATCTTCGTTGGCGGCAGTGTCACCGCGACGCTGGCCACGCGGGATGCTTCAGACATCGTTGAGATCCTGCAGTTTTTCGGGCGCTACGTGGCAGACCGATCGGGCAGTATTCAGCGCATCGAGCGCGTCCTGAATACCGGACTTGAAACCGCGTCTGGTAAGAACCTTTTTGCAGGACGCTTTGCGTATATCAATATCTGCGGGCTCACGCCGGCCCAGGTTTTCGACGAGACGCTCACGACGCTTTTCAATGCGCCTGGCGGCGGGCAGCTCTATGTCGAGAACCTGAAGGGGGCGACCGGCGAAGTGGCGCTACGGCTGGGTGCGGAGAACGAGCCCTTCGGCGTCATAAACGTGGGCGACGACGCCAAGCTGGTAAAGCTGTGCGACGAGAACGGCCTTGCAACGGGCGAGCGCGAGTTTTCGGGATCGCTCTTTCACGAGATCAACAAGTCGCACTCGACTGTGAACCTGCTGATCGGCTCGAAGAAATTCACCGAGGGCTGGAGCAGTTGGCGCGTCTCGACGATGGGCCTGATGAACGTGGGCAAGGGGAAGGGCGCTCAGATCATCCAGCTCTTCGGGCGCGGCGTGCGGCTTAAGGGCTACGATCTGAGCCTCAAGCGCAGTGGCAAGACGGATCTACCGGAAGGTGTCGAGCGCCCCAAGCATATTGGCGTTCTCGAAACACTCGGCATCTTCGGCATTCATGCGGACTACATGGCGCAGTTCCGGGACTTCCTCGAAGAGGAGGGGTTGCCCACCAATGATGACCGCGTCGAGTTCCTGCTGCCTGTGATCAAGAATCTCGGCACCCAGAAACTCAAGACGATCCGCCTCAAGAAAACGATCAACGGTGTCAGTACCGAGTTTGGCGATGCGTTCCGCAAGCTCGCGCCGGTACCGACGCTGGCAACACCGGACCCCGGCCGTGATCCGAGCACCGAGTACTTGCAGAAGAACCAGCTCGTCCTCAACTGGTATCCAAAAATCCAGGCACTGAAATCGGGTGGCCTGGTGGGCGGCGATGCGGATGCCGCGCCAAATGAGACGCATCTGAGCGCCCGGCATGTGGCTTTTCTCGACATCGACCGCCTTTACTTCGAGCTGGAGCGATTCAAAGCCGAGCGAGGCTGGTACAACCTGAACCTGACGCGGCCCGGGATCGAAGCGCTGCTCGCTGACCAGAGCTGGTACCGGCTGCAGATTCCCGCAGAGGAGCTGACGGGCGATTCGTTCGAGAAGGTGCGCCTTTGGGAGGAAATTGCCGCCGCGCTGCTCAAGAAGTATACCGAGCGGTACTACACGTTTCGTAAGCGCGAGTGGGAGTTGCCACACCTTGAGTATCGCAACTTGGAAGCCGACGACCCGAACTTCCTTGGTGTAAAGGACTCGCCGGATGCGGGCTACTACCGCATTTTGATCGACAAGTCCCAGGAGGAGATCATTGCCAAGCTCGGCGAGCTCAAGGCCTCAATCCAGAACGGCGATCTCAAGCCCTGGGAGTTCCGGGGCATGAAGGCCATTTGGTTTGGCAAGCACCTGTACCAGCCGCTGCTCTACCTGGACTCGAACATCGTTGAGATCAGCCCGGCGCCGCTGAACAAAGGCGAGCGCCAGTTTGTGGAGGACCTCAAAGTGTTCCACGACGGGCATCCCGACTTCTTCAAGTCCCGGGAGCTTTATCTGCTGCGCAACCTCAGCAAGGGCCGCGGTGTGGGTTTCTTCGAAGCGGGTAACTTCCATCCCGACTTCATCCTCTGGCTGCTTACGGGCGGCGAGCAACAAGTCATATTCGTGGATCCTAAAGGAATCCGGAACCTCGGGCCGAGCGATCCAAAGATTCAGTTCCACGAGACCATCAAGGAGATCGAACAACGCCTTGGCGATCCCGCTGTGCGCTTGCAGTCCTTCATTGTTTCCAACACCCCATCGGCCACGATGCGGATGCTGTGGGACACATGGAGAAGAGCGAGATGCAGAAGCGGCACGTGCTATTCCAGGAAGAGGACAAGGATACCTACGTGCGCTCCATGCTCGATGAAGTCATAGGGGCGGCCCAGAAAGCACGGGGTGCTCTTTGAAGATTGCGGTTATTGCGTGGGGCTCATTGATGTGGGATCCGCGCGAGCTGGACATCGAGGCGGAGTCAGTAACGCTCCCCACGTATCGCGCGCATAGAAGCGAAGGCCCCGAGGCCCTCGCTCCCGCGTCACTCCATCGCCACACGTATTTCGAGCCGCGACTCCTTGCGGTAGGCCTCCAGGTCCACGCCCTTCAACTGCGGCACGCGCTTGTAGTCGACGGCTCCCTTCTTCCAGAACTGCGTCACCGAGACACCACAGCCCGACTCGCTCGGGTGCGAGGCGAGCGCGACCAATGCGCTCTTGGCTTCGTCGGCGGCTGCCGCACTCACCTTCGCCTGCCGCTTCGCTCGCAGGTACGCCTCCGCCGCGCTTGTCCACGCCTCGTCCCCACGCTCGCGGGTGTC
>CAWFPL010000003.1:0-769069 GCA_963817785.1 uncultured Pseudomonadota bacterium
TCAACGTGCCTTCCCTGGCGAGCGACCCGACGCCCGGCGACTTCACGCGCTTCTACCCCGTTGCGCACGCCGAGACCCAGGCTGCGCATCCCGATCGCATGGTCTCGATCGCCTGCACGCGCCCCCTGAAAGGCGAGTACGTCTCGCTGCTGGCGGATCGGACCGGGACGGTCGTTCTGGCCGCCTTTAGCCGTCACGCCCCGAGCGACGCCGAATTTCTCCTCGATCGCCGGCGCAACCCGGAGGCGACGCGGGACTGGGCCTACGTCTGGGACCGCAACGCCGACGGCAAGGTCGATTACCTCGCGTATTACCTCGGCACCGACCTGGTGGACACGAGCGGCGCCCTGCCGCCGGACTTTCCGCGGGGCAAGAGCCCGAAGCTCACCGCGGACCAGCTTGACTGTGTCCTGCATCACATGCGCCAGACCTTCTATCACGCCGCGGACGACAATTTCGACGGCAAAGCGGATGCGGCGGTCTATCCGCATCGGGACGCCGCGACGTCGCTCTGGGTGAAGGGCTTCTTCGCCGTGCGCAGCTCGCGCTACGACGGCCGGGTCGAGGACGACTGGGCGTTCGCGCAGCGGATCGACGAGCGCCTCGGCCCTGCGCCGCGCAACGCCAACGGCTTCCGCACCCGGATCGACCCCGCGGAAGGCGTGCAGGGGGAGGTGCTGCTCGGCGGCTGGAACGAAATGTTCGCGGCCATCAATTCGACCATCCAGGCCTGCGGCCTCGGGAATCGATTGCGGCGCGAATAGCGCGACCGCCGACCTACCGTGCGGCGCGGCGCCGCTTGCGCGGCGCGCGCGCGGCGAGGCGGTCGTACAGCGGCCGCGGCAGCGCGCGCAGCAGCGTCGCGGCGAGCGCCATCTGCCACGGAATCACCGCCAGGCGGCGGCGTGCGGCGATCGCGCGCGCGATGCGCCGCGCCGCCTCGTCGGCCGGCAGCAGGAACGGCATGCGGTAGGGGTTGTCGCGCGTCATCGGGGTGTCGATGAAGCCGGGGCAGATGGTGACCACCGCCACGCCGCTGCCGTGCAGCTCCGCGCGCAGGCTTTCCAGCCAGGCGATCGCCGCGGCCTTCGAGGCGCTGTAGGCGCCGGCGCCGGGCAGGCCGCGGAAGCCCGCCACGCTGGCGATCCCGGCGAGCGTGCCGCGGCCGGCGGCGCGCATCGCCGGAGCGAACGCCGCCAGCGTCGCGGCCAGGCCGGCGACGTTCACTTCGAGCAGGTGCTGCAGGGCGGCCACGTCCTCGAGCGCCTCGCCCCGGGTGCCGACCGAGACGCCGGCGTTGGCGATGACCAGGTCCGGAGCGCCGAAGCGCGCGCTGAAGTCGGCGGCCGCGCGCGCCACGGCATCGCGGTCGCCGACGTCGAGGCCGTAGACGGCGACCTCGCCCGGCAACTGCGCGGCGAGGTCGGAGAGAATTTCGCTCCGGCGCGCGGCGAGCCCGAGGACCAGGCCGGGGCTCGCGTAGTGGCGCGCGAGCGCCGCGCCGATGCCGGAGGATGCGCCGGTGACGAAGACGCGGCGCACCGCCGGCTCAGCTCTTGCTGCCCGCTCCCTTGCGCGCTAGGCCGATCAGGTAGTCGGTGGTCGCCAGCATGATGTCGAAGGCGCGGCCTTCGTCCGGCACGTGCGACTGCTCGCCGCTCACCGTGTAGCGCCCCTGGACCGCGATCGTGGGCACGCCGTCGATGCGGTACGCGATGGTCATCTGTTTGGCGCGGTTGACCTCGCTTTGCACGCCGAACGAGGTCACCGCCTGGTCGAACTTCTGCGGATCGACCTGGTTGCGCGTCAGCCATTGCTCGAAGGCGGCGCGGTTGTTGATCTCGAGGTGGTCGCGGTGCACCGCCTCGAAGAACGGCAGGTGCAGGCGCTTGCGCACGCCGAGCGCCTCGAAGGCGTAGAACACCTGCGCAAACGGCGCCCAGCCGCTGGAAAAGATCGCCGGCACCGGGCGGAACGCGACGTCGGGCGCGAGCTTCGCCTCCCAGCCTTCGAGCTTCGGCTCGAGCGCGTAGCAGTGCGGACAGCCGTACCAGAAGAACTCGATCACCTCGATCTTCCCGGGCGGCGTATCGACCGGCTGCGGCGTGGACAGCACGATGTAGCCGTCACCGGCCTTCGGCGTGCCGGGCTGCTGCTGGGCGAGCGCCGCGAACGGCGCCAGGCCGAGGGCGGTGATCAGGCTGCGGCGGAGGGAGTTCATGCGGGTCTATGCCTTTCCTGGTGGTTGCGGGACGGGCTGCGCCCTGCCGGTGGCGCGGCCGCTCACTCAGTTGGTGGCGCCCGATGCCCCGGGTTTGAGTTTGACTAGGCTCGGATTGAATCCGTTCTGCGCCAGCTGCTGGCGTACGCGATTGATGTCGTCGATCTTCGTGTAGGGGCCGAGGCGGACCCGGTACCACGTGCCCTTGTTCGGCACGCTGGTGGGCT
This sequence comes from uncultured Pseudomonadota bacterium, assembly GCA_963817785.1. Taxonomy (GTDB): domain Bacteria; phylum Pseudomonadota; class Gammaproteobacteria; order Burkholderiales; family SG8-39; genus JAKALD01. The sequence continues at coordinate 2,449 of CAWFPL010000003.1, forward strand.
CGATGTTCGAATCGAAGCCGAGCAGCGCGAGCTTGGCCTTCTGGTTGTCGGCCTCGGCTGGGTTCTGGAACGAGCCGGTCTGGATGAAATAGAGCTCCGCGCTCGGCCCGGGCTGGGCCTTCGCCGCGCTCGCGCCCTGCTTGGCGCCTTTTTCGGTGATCGGCGCCCCGCCGCTGCCTGGCAGGATCTTGTAGAAGTCGAACTTCGGGGTCTCACCGGCGGTGCCCTGGCCGTTCGCCGCGCTGCCCGGCGGCATGCCGGTGATCGGCGGCCCTTGTGGCGTGATCGGCGTCTCGCTCTGGAAGCCGGGCTTGGTCTTCTCGAGGAACGGGATCGGCGCCTTGTTCAGGTAGAACGCGACCGCGAGCGCGATGCCCAGTCCGAGCACCACGCCGACGAACAGGCCGAGCAGGAAGCTGCCGCCTGACTTGCGGCGCAAGGCTTGCCGCGTGCGTAGTGGCTTGGCCATTACATTTTCTCCGGGGCGCTCACGCCGAGCAGCGCGAGGCCGTTGGCGAGCGTTTGGCGGACCGCCGCGCCGAGCGCGAGCCGCGCGAGGCGCAGCGCCTGATCCTCGACGAGAATGCGCTCAGCATTATAGTAGCTGTGAAACTCGGCGGCGAGCTCGCGCAGGTAGAACGCGATCGCGTGCGGCGCGAGCTCGCGCGCCGCGCTGTGCACCAGCTCCGGGAAATCCGCCAGGCGCTGCATCAGCGCCAGCTCGCGCTCGTGGTCCAGGGCGTCGAGCGCCGCGCCGGCGAGCGACGCGGGATCGCCGCCCCACTGGGCGAACACGCTGCACACGCGCGCGTGCGCGTACTGCACGTAATACACGGGGTTGTCGTTCGACTGCGCCTTCGCCAGGTCGAGATCGAAGTCCAGGTGCTGGTCCGACTTGCGCAGCACGTAGAAGAAGCGCGCCGCGTCGTTGCCCACCTCCCCGCGCAGCTCGCGCAGGCTGACGAACTCGCCGGAGCGCTTGCCCATCGCCACCTTTTCGGTGCCGCGGTAGAGCACCGCGAACTGCACCAGCGCCACCGTGAGCCGATCGGCGGGCAGGCCGAGCGCGGCGAGGGCCCCCTTCACGCGCGCGATGTAGCCGTGGTGGTCGGCGCCCCAGACGTCGATCATCCGCTCGTAGCCGCGGCCGAACTTGTCGGCGTGGTAGGCGACGTCGGACGCGAAATAGGTGTACTGGCCGTTCTCCCGCCGCAGCACCCGGTCCTTTTCGTCGCCGAAGGCGCTGGAGCGGAACCACAGCGCGCCGTCCTTCTCGTAGAGGTGGCCGCCCGCGGCGAGCCGTTCGACGGTGCGCTCGATCGCGCCGCTGTCGTACAGCGACTGCTCGGAGTACCAGCGGTCGAACTCGACGCGGAACTGCGCCAGGTCCTCGCGCTGGTCGGCGAGCATCTCCTCGAGCGCGAAGCGGTGCACCAGCCGCCAGTCCTCGCCGAGCACCGACTTGGCGGCGGCGATCAGCGCGTCGAGGGCGGCGTCGGAGTCCGCGCCCGCAGCGGGCTGCGGCAGCGCGCGCGCGTCGCGGTCGAAGCGCGCAAGGTGCGCGTCTGCCAGGCGCGCCGCGATGCCGAGTACATAGTCGCCGCGGTACCCGTCCTCGGGGAACGGCACCACGCTGCCGCGGGCCTGCAGGTAACGCAGCCACACCGACAGCGCGAGGATGTCCATCTGCCGGCCCGCGTCGTTGATGTAGAACTCGGTCGTCACGCTGTGCCCGGCGAACTCGAGCAGGTTCGCCAGGCTCGCGCCGTAGGCGGCGCCGCGGCCGTGGCCCACGTGCAGCGGCCCGGTCGGATTGGCCGAGACGAACTCGAGCTGCACGCTCGGCGGGCGCGGCTCGCGCCGGCGCCCGTAGTCCGCGTCCTCGGCGAGCACGCGCCTGACCACTTCCTGCTTGGCGCGCGGCGCGAGGCGCAGGTTGATGAATCCGGCGCCCGCCACCTCGACGTCTTGCACGTAGCCCGCGGCGAAGCCGGGCAGGGCGCGCAGCGCCGCGGCCAGGCTCTCGGCGAGCTGGCGCGGATTGCGCTTCAGGCGCTTGGCGAGCTGCAACGCGACGCTGCACGCGAAGTCGCCGTGCGCTGCCTCGCGCGGGCGCTCGATGACGACGTCCGCGTCCGCCGCCTCGGGGGCGAGCTGCGCGAGCGCTTCACGGAACAGCGCCGCAAGATGGGCTTTGACGTCGAGAGGCATCGGGAAAAGGCGCGGATTATAAACCCCGCCCCCTGGCCGGGGCCTGGGTAGCGGCTTGCGCGGGGCCGTCCGGGCGGGGAAACGCGGGAACCGCGGCGGGCGGCGCGGCATATGCCGCGGGCCGCACGATAATTAACACACGATCCGCGGCAGCGGGCTTGATCTCCTAGGGCAGTTCGGCGAGCCTTACTCGACCGTGCCCGGGGTGCCGTTCGCGCATCGCGGCGGGCCCGGGCCATTGGGGAGCGTCATGGGAGTCCGCAGGCAGTCGAAGCGCTTCGGCGAGATCGGCCGGATGGCGACCGGAGGCAGTCGCTCGAGCGCGTGCGACGCGGGGTTCCGGCACCCCGGCCGCGGGGCAGCGCGCGGGTGATCCCTTGAGCACTCGGCCAATGAGCACTTCGACGCAATCGCCGCCGGAGAGGGATTCCGGCAGCGTCCGACCGTTCGCCTCGGCCGCGACGCCGGCCAGGGAGCTGGAAGACCGGCTCATTGCGCCGGTCGTCAACAAGACCGAGATCGCGCGCCTGCCCGGATTGCCAATCCTCATCGACCATGCGCTGAAGGCGAGCCGCGGGTCCCCGGACCCGCGGGCGATCTGCGAATGGCTGGTCCTGGATCCGACCCTGGTTGCTCGCGTGCTCGAAGCCACGGCCGATGCGCGCGAAGCCCGGGCCGAGGTCGAATTCCGGTCGATCGAGAAGCGCGTTGCCGCGCTCGACCCCGGGCTGGTCAAGTCCCTGCTCATCCACGCCGCCAGCTGCTCGCTGGGAGCGGAGAGGCAGCCCCTGTCGGCGCGCGAATTGGGCGGGTTCTGGATGCACTCCCTGCGCTGCGCGTTGCTCAGCCGCGCCCTGGCCGAGATCTGCTCCTACCGTCACCCGGAGGAGGCATACCTCGTCGGGCTGCTGCATGACGTGGGCTCGTTTGCGCTGCTGACCGCGGTGCCCAACACCTTCCGTTCGCTGGTGGCGGACCAGGCGATGGCGGACGAGCAGGGGCTCCCCGAGCACGCCGGCCGGCTGGGGACCATTCATGCGCAGATCGGCGCTGCGCTGCTGGAAAAGCTGCGCCTGCCCTTCTACGCCGTGGATGCCGTGCTGCTCCACCATGCGCCAAGGCCGGAGCTCGACGGCACCCACCTGCTGGTGCGCATCCTGCGCTGCGCCGAGACGCTGGCGCAGCCGCGGATCGCCGTCGATCAGCTCAGGGCGGTGGGGGAGTTGCTCGGCATCACGGCGGCCGACATTTCGGGCGCGGAGAAGACCGCCGCGGAACAAATGAACGCCGTCCTGCAAAGCCTGGGGCTCGCCCGGCTCCAGCCGGGCGCCGCAGCGGCCGCCGACGCCTCCGCGCCGGCGTCGGTCGTCGACCTGCAGCGGCTGTCCGACACCTTGGTGCTGCGGTTCGTCAAGGAAGTGGAGCGGCCGCCGGCCGAGGAGACTTTGGCCTCCGGCCGGCCGGGGGGCGAGGCGGCTCCCGGTAACGCCGGTGCGCAGGAAGCGGCGCCGCCCGGATGGGCGGACGCGCTGCAGAGCGCGAGCGGCACCGTCAGCTCGCTGCTCGGCCAGGTCGTGAGCGAGGCAACGCGCCTCGAGGCCGAATCCGTGCTGCGCTCGGCGCGCGACGTGCAGAGCGCCGTTTCTGCTATTCTGCCGCTGTCGGGCGTGGTGACGGGCCTGAGGCGCGCCGCGCTCTTCGTTGCAGGGGACGGAGCCGGCAATTGGCCCGGCTGGGTAGTCGACGCGGACGGGGCCGCGCACTTCGATTTGGAGTTGTCCACCGCGGTGTCGCGCAGCCTGGTGGCGCGCGCCGCGCGCGAAGCGAACGCGGTCACTTCCTACGTGGAAGGAAGAACAAGAAAGCTCACCGGCATGGATCTGCAGATCGCGCGCATCTTGGATGCCGATGAAATCGCTGCGTTTCCGTTGCGGGGGGACGAGCCGGGTTGCCGGGGCGTGGTGGTGTTCGGCACCTCCGCGCTGAAGGCCGCGCGCCTGGCGGAAAGCCTGCCTTTCCTGGGCGACGTCGTGCGCTTGGTCGCCCGCTCGCTGCCGCGCCCTAGCCCTGGCCCGTCCGCGGACCGGCCCGGCGACTCGGCCGAACAGTTGCGCGCCGCGACCCGGCGGCTGGTGCACGAAGCTCGCAACCCGCTCTCGGTCCTGAAGACCTATCTCGAGATCGCGAAGTCCCGTGCCGGCGGCGGCGAGGGCCTGGGAAGCGAGCTCGAGGTCGCGAGCCGGGAGGTCGACCGGGTCGCGAAATTGCTCGACGAAATCGGTCAGCCGGGCAAGCAGGGCCAGCCGCGCAGCGGACCGGTCGACGTCAATCGCACGATCAAGGACCTGCTGCTCGTCTACGGGGCTGCTCTGTTCGGCAGCAAGGGCATCGTCGTGTCGCCGTTGCTCGAACCGGGCGTGCCTCCCATTGCGTGCGACGAACCGGCGCTCAAGCAGGTGCTTCTGAATCTGCTCAAGAACGCCTCCGAGGCGCTGCCGAGCGGCGGCCAGGTGCTGGTCAGCACCTCCGATCGCGTGAATTACGAGGGACGGATGATGGTGGAGATATCGGTGGCCGATAACGGGCCCGGAATCGCCCCCGAGAAAATCGCCGAGCTGTTCGCCGGCCCGGCCGGCGGCGTGCGCAGCACCGGGCGCGGAGTGGGCCTGACGACCTCGCTGGCCATCGTGAAGACCATGCAGGGCCACCTGACCTGCCGCAGCCGTCCCGACAGCGGCGCGACATTCACCGTCCTGCTGCCGCGCCGCGCCGATGCGAGCGCGCCGGCGTCCCTCCATGCCGATACCTGAGGCGCCAGCGCAACCCATGCAAATCCCGGACAGTCTGCTGCAGCCGGCCCGTCAGCTTCCCGAACCGGCCGCCGCGCCCGAACGCTTTCGCGTGCTGGTGGTCGATGACGATCCCATGGTGCGGCGCGCCGTCGCGGATCTGGTGAGCAGCCGCGCGAGGCAGGTCACGCAATGCGGTTCGGCCGCCGAGGCGATCGAGCTCATGCGCAGGGAGCCGATCGATCTGGTGCTGCTCGATCTCAACCTGCCGGACGCAAACGGCCTGAACGTCATGCAGTGGGCCGGGGATCACCGCCCGCGCGCCACGGTCATCGTCGTCAGCGGCGACGACCGCATCGAATCGGCGATCGCCGCGCTCAAGTCCGGCGCGCACGAGTACATTCGCAAGCCCTTCGAGCCGGCGGCGCTGATTCGCAGCGTGGAGAACGCCCTCGCGGCACGCAAGCTGGAGTGGGAGAACAGCGCGATGCGCACGCGCCTCGAGCACTCGGAGCGGCTGCACCGCTATTTCGTCGACAACTCCCCGGACCTGATTTTCGCGCTCGACGCCCAGGGCTACTTCCGCTTCGTCAACGACCGCTTCGTCGCGCTGCTCGGATACTCCAGGGACGAGCTGTCCGCGATGCATTATTCCACCATCGTCCAGGACGAGGATCTGCCCCACGTGGAATGGGCGTTTCGCGAGCGCCGCACCGGCGAGCGCGCATCCAGGAATGTCGAGGTCAGACTGAAGGCGAGGAACGCCGCCGCGGAATCCGCTGCGGACGGCGCGGCGGTGACGGTCGCGGTCAGCGCGGTGGGCATGTACGGCGAGGGCGGCGACGGCGTGCCGCCGGCGTCCGGCGGGCTATTCGGAACCTACTGCGTCGCTCGCGACATCTCGGCGCGAGTGAGGGCGGAGAAGATCATCGCGTTCCACGCCTTTCACGACGCGCTGACCGGACTGCCGAACCGGACCTTGTTCCGCGATCGCCTGCGCCACGCCATCGCCGAGACGCGCCGCCGGCGCAAGCAGTTGGGGGTCCTGTTCATCGACCTGGACCGTTTCAAGCTCGTGAACGACACCTACGGCCATCTCAGGGGCGACCAGCTGCTGCAGCAGACCGGCTCGCGGCTGCGCAAGTGCCTGCGCGAAGCCGATACCCTGTGCCGCATCGGCGGCGACGAATTCGTCGCCCTCATCGCCGACCTGGACAGGCGCCAGGATGCGGAAGCGGTGGCCGGCAAGATCCTGCAGGAGCTCGCCGCACCCTTCGCGCTCGGAGCGGAGAAGTTCCACACCACCGTCAGCGTCGGCATCGCCGTCTATCCGGGCGACGGCGCGAACGAGGAAGAGCTGATCCGCAACGCCGACCTGGCCATGTACCAGGCCAAACGAAAGGGCAAGAATGGATTTGCCTGCTTCTCGCCTGAGCTGAGCACGCATTACGCGGAGCGATTGCAGTTCGAGCATGATCTGCGCGGCGCCGTCGAGCGCAAGGAGTTCGAGGTTTATTACCAGCCGATCCACAACGTGAGGACCCGGGTCGTCGAGCGGCTGGAGGCGCTGCTGCGCTGGCGCCATCCCTCGCACGGGCTGCTGTCCGCGGCGCGCTTCATCAGCATCGCCGAGGAGTCCGGCCAGATCCGGGAGCTGGGCGAGTTCGTGCTCGACTCGGCGTGCGCGCAGCTGGCGGGGTGGCGCGCCGGGGGATCGGGCGGCCTGGGCGTCTCGGTGAACCTCTCGCCGCGCGACTTCGACCGCAACGATCTCGTCGAGCGTGTCATGCAGGCGACCGGCAGGCACGGGCTTCCTCCGGGGGCGCTCGAGCTGGAGATCACCGAGAACGTCCTGATCGAGGACATGGATGCCGTGTCGCGGCGGGCGTCGCGCCTGCGCGGCGAAGGCGTGCGCATCGCCATCGACGATTTCGGCACCCGCTATTCGTCCCTCGGCTATCTGCAGACCCTGCCGATCAGCACCATCAAGATCGACCAGTCCTTCGTGCGCGATCTCGGCCTGCGCAGCTCCAGCGACTCGATCGTGGCGGCGATGATCGGCATCGCGCGCGGCTTGAGCCTGGGCATCGTCGCCGAGGGCGTCGAACGGGTCGAGCACCTCACGTCGCTTCAGGAGCTCGGTTGCGACGTCATGCAGGGATACCTTTTCAGCCGGCCGTTGCCGGGCGCGGAAGTGGGCGAGTACCTGGCCCACAGTAGGCCGCATTAAGGCGGCGCAGCGGGCCCGGTGCGCCCTCCCCGCGCCGGACTCCATCGCCCGTGCCATGCAATCGGACCTCGCCGCCGCGGCCCTCGTCGGCCTTGCAACCCGCGCAGTAGTCGCGGTCGGCGTCGTTCGCCAGCAGAGGATCGTGTGGGCCAGCCCGGCGCTGCTGCACATGTTCCGGCTGGACGAGACCGATGCCTTCGGCAAGCGTTTTCTGGATCTGGTGGCCGCCGAGGAGCGCGAGGCGCTCGCTCACGCGCTGGACGAAACCCCCGGTGCCGCGGCCCCGCCGACGCTGCTGCACGGGCAGCGCGCCGACGGCAGCCTGTTCGACGCCGAGCTGACCAGCACCGCCTTCGACCTGCCCGGGGGCCCGGGAGCGGTCATCGCGGTGCGCGACGTCACCGAGCAGCGCCGCGCCGAAACCAGGCTTGCCGAGCTCGCGTTCCTCGACCCGCTCACGGAGCTGCCCAACCGCGCGCTGTTCTTTGACCGGCTGCGTCAGGCGCTGGTCCATGCGCGCCGCCAGGGCAGCCCGTTCGCGGTGCTGGTCGGCGACGTGGACGGCCTGAAGCGCATCAACGACCGCCACGGCCACGAGACCGGCGACGCCCTGCTGCAGGTGGTCGCCAAGCGGCTGCGCGCCGCGGCGCGCGAAGGCGACACCGTGGCGCGCATCGGCGGCGACGAGTTTGCCGCCCTGCTGCCGCGCGCCGCCAGCCCGGAGGATGCGTCGATGGTGGCCACGCGCATGGTGCGCGCGCTCGACGCGCCGATCGTGATCGCCGGCCAGCAGTGCCAGGTCGGCTTCAGCGTGGGAATCGCCCTGTACCCGGCGCAAGGCAAGGACACGGATGCGCTCGTCGCGCACGCCGATGGCGCGATGTATATCGCCAAGCGCGCCGGCGGCCGGCGCTTCGAGTACGCGCGGCTGCGCAGCCCGGACGTCACCGGGCCGTTGCGGCTGCCGTTGTTCGAGTGGTACGAGGCGCACGTCCTCGGCGTGCCGCTGATGGACGAGCAGCACAAGGAGTTGGCGGCGCTGATCAACCGCCTGGGCGAAGACCTTAAGGCAGGGCAGGACGCCGACAAGCTGAGCGAATCGCTGGGCGAGCTGCTCAAGGCCGCGCGGGCCCACTTCGCGCGCGAGGAATGGCTGATCAGCAACGCCGGGCTGGGCGTGGCTGCCGAGCGCCACCGGCAGGAAAGCGGTAGGCTGCTGGAGGACCTCGAGAGCCAGTCGATCCAGCTCGACCGGAAGAATATGGCGCTCACCATGCGCCACCTGACCGGCTGGCTCGCCCGCCACATCGAGGCCGACAAGCCTTGCGCCAGCCAGCTCATCGAGCGCGGCCTGCAGGGGTGACGCGCGGCTCGAGGCCGCTCAGTCGAGCTCGATCGGATCGACGTCCAGGTGCCAGCGCACGTCGCGCGGCGCCTCGGCGAACAGCCGCTCCGACCAGGCGCGCAGGAACTCCTGCAGGGCGGCGCGCGAGGGCGACTGCACGACCAGCTGGGCACGCTCGAAGTCGGCGCGCCGGGTGACCACAGCCGGCACCGGGTCGTAGATGCGCACCTCCGCCGGCGGGGCGACCAGCGCCGCCGCCGCGCGCAGGAACTCGAGCGTGCGCGCGAGCTGCTTCGCCTCGGCGCGCAGCACCGCCTCGAACACGTACGGCGGAAAGCCGGCCGCCTTGCGCTCGGCGAGCTGCGAAGCCGCGAACCCCGCGTAATCGTGCCGCGCGAGCGCCGCGTACAGCGGGTGGCCCGGAAAGCGCGTCTGCACCAGCACTTCGCCCGGCCGCTCGCGGCGTCCGGCGCGCCCGGCGACCTGGGCGAGCGTCGCGAACAGGCGCTCGGCCGCGCGGTAGTCGGTCGAGAACAGCGCGGCGTCGGCGTTGAGCACGCCGACCAGCGTGAGCCCCGGAAAGTCGTGGCCCTTGGCGAGCAGTTGCGTGCCGACCAGGATGTCGGCCTCGCCGCGCCGGATGCCCTCCAGCGTGCGCGTGAGCTCGCCCCGGCGCCGCACGCTGTCGCGGTCGATGCGCACGATGCGCGCGCGCGCAAAGCGCGCCGTGAGCGTTTCCTCGATGCGCTGCGTGCCGCGGCCGATCGCCTTGAGATCGACGTTGCCGCAGGTCGGGCAGGCGCGCGGGATCGGGCTTTCGGCGCCGCAGTGGTGGCAGCGCAGGCGCCGGTCGGCGACGTGCAGCACCATGTGCGCGCTGCAGCGCGCACAGCCCGCGGCCCAGCCGCAGGCCTCGCAGCCGAGCACCGGCGCGTAGCCGCGGCGGTTGATGAACACCAGGCTCTGCTCGCCGCGCGCGAGGCGCGCCTCGATCGCGGCGACCAGGCTCGGCGCGAGGCCGTGCTCGGCGCTCTCGCGGCCGAGGTCCACGAGTCGTACCGCAGGCAGCACGGAGCCGGGCGCGGCGCGTCCCGGCAGCTCGAGCAGCGCGTAGCGCCCGGCCTGGCAGTTGTACCAGGTCTCGAGCGCGGGCGTCGCGGTGCCCAGCACGACCGGGCAGCCGGCGAGCTTGGCGCGGTACACCGCGGCGTCGCGCCCGGAGTAGCGCAGGCCCTCCTGCTGCTTGAAGGAGGAGTCGTGCTCCTCGTCCACCACCACCAGCGCGAGGCGCGGCAGCGGCGTGAGCACGGCGAGGCGCGTGCCGAGCACGATGCCGGCTTCGCCGCGCGCGGCGGCGAGCCACGCCGAGGTGCGCGTGCCGTCATCGAGCGCGCTGTGCAGCACGGCAAGGCGGGTCTCGGGAAACGCTTGCCGAAAGCGCGCTTCGAGCTGCGGCGTGAGGCTGATCTCGGGCACCATCACCAGCGCTTGCGCGCCGCGCTCGAGCACCCGCGCGATGAGGTGCAGATACACCTCGGTCTTGCCGCTGCCGGTCACGCCGTGCAGCAGGAACGGCTGAAAGCTCCCCGGCGCGCGCGCGACGCGCTCGATCGCGGCGGCCTGCTCCGGGCTCGACGCGTGCTGCGGCACGAAGCGCGCGCCCGAAGGCGGACGCGCGGCCTCGATCCAGCCGTCGCGCAGCATCGAACGCAGCGCGGCGCGCGTCGCGTCGCCCTGCTGCGCGAACGGCGCCAGCAGCGCGCCCTCGGCGAGGCATCCGCCGCCCAGCGTCTCGAGCAGGGCGCGCTTGCGTCCGGCCTTGAGCGTATCCGGCGGGGGCGCGCTGCCGCCAGCACGATAGAAGCGCTCCGCCTCCCGCGGCAGCGGGCGCAGCGAGCGCAGCCGCGGCGGCAGCGACGACAGCACCGTTTCACCGAGCGGTCGCTGGTAATAGCCCGCGAGGAAGCGCACCAACTCGAGCCAATCCGCGGGCAGCCGTGGTGCGTCATCGAGCACGCGCGTGATCGGCTTGACGCGTTCGGGCTCGATCTGGCTTTCGGCCGCGGCCTCGACGACCACGCCGACGCGCTGGCGCGTGCCGAATGGCACCGCCACGCGATCCCCCGCATGCGCCGAGACGCCTTCCGGCAACGCATAGTCGAACAGCGTCGCGAGCGGGATATCGAGCGCGACGCGCAGCACTTTCATCGCCAGGGGGAGCGCCCGCTCAAGGGAAAAGGAATTGTCCAAGGCCGCAACAACTTATCGGACTAAGTTGAGCCGACGCTTTGGAACATGTGGCGTACCCCTTGCCACAAAAGAGCAATTTCAGCGATCCGCAAAGTCTGTGGATAAACTTGTGGGTAACGCCTTCACCGGAGCGTAACATCCTCGCGCGAAAGGAATTCTTGCCGGCGCCCTCTTCGTGGTCATGCTATTTTTGTTTATTAAATCAATATCTTAAAAGACTCTCCCGAGGGAAGCCCCTATTGGGCCCGATTTCCCAGGGGAAACGGAAATTTGTGAGTAAGTCAAGCCCCCGTTTCTATTCTGCTGCAATTTTTCGGCGCCGGCGCGGTGCACAAGCCGGGGCTTCAGCGGCGATCCGCACCATGGCGCAGCCTGGTGCTGTAAGCGCGCACTTCGTCTACGAGCGCTGCGACCGCCTCGATCGGAGTGTGCTGCGAGATGCCGTGGCCGAGGTTGAAGACGTGGCCGGGCGCGGCGCCGAAGGCATGGAGCACCCGCCGCGCTTCGCGGCGCACCATTTCGGTAGGCGCGAACAACGCCGACGGATCGAGGTTGCCTTGCAGCGCCACGCGCGTGCCGACCACGCGGCGCGCGTGCGCCGGATCGGTGGTCCAGTCCAGGCCGATCGCGTCCGCACCGCTCGCGGCCATGGCCTCGAGCCACTGGCCGCCGCCCTTGGTGAACAGGATGCTCGGCACGCGCCGGCCCTCGCTTTGCTTGGTGAGCTGCGCGAGCACCCGGCGCGAATAGGCGAGCGAGAACTCCTCGTAGCCCGCGGCGCTGAGGTTGCCGCCCCAGGTGTCGAACAGCATCACCGCCTGCGCGCCGGCATCGATCTGCGCGTTCAGGTAATCGGCGACCGCGCGCGCATTCACTTCCAGGATCGCGTGCAGCAGGTCGGGGCGCGCGTAGAGCATGGTCTTCAGCGCAGGGAAATCGGTGCCGCCCGAGCCTTCGACCATGTAGCAGGCGAGCGTGTAGGGGCTGCCGGCGAAGCCGATGAGCGGCACGCGCCCGGCGAGCGCGCGCCGGATCTCGCGCACCGCGTCGGTGACGTAGCGTAGCTCGCGCTGCGGGTCGGGCGCGGCGAGGCGCCGGATCGCCGCCTCGTCGCGCAGCGGGCGCTCGAAGCGCGGCCCCTCGCCCTCGGCGAAATACAGCCCGAGGCCCATGGCGTCGGGCACCGTGAGGATGTCGGAAAACAGGATCGCCGCATCGAGCGGGAAGCGCTCGAGCGGCTGCAGCGTCACCTCGGCCGCGAACGCGGGCGACTTGGCGAGCGCGAGAAAGCTTCCCGCCCGGGCGCGCGCGGCGTTGTACTCGGGCAGATAACGCCCGGCCTGGCGCATCAGCCAGATCGGCGTGTACGGCGTGGGCTCGCGCGCCAGGGCGCGCAGCAGCGTGTCGTTGGCGAGGCCGCTCACAGCAGCTTGCCGGTGATGTAGCGCCACTCGGCCGCCGAGACCGGCGTGATCGAAAGCCGGTTGCCGGGCCGCAGCAGCCACATCTTCGCCAGCGCCTTGTGCGCGCGCAGCTCCGCGATCGGCACCAGGCGCGTCTTCTTCAGCGCGCGCACGTCGACGTGAAACCAGCGCGGCCGCTCACGCGTCGCCTTGGGGTCGAAGTACTCGCTTGCGCGGTCGAACTGGGTGGCGTCGGGGCAGGGCGCCGAGGCGACCTCCGCCAGTCCCGCGATCCCCGGCTCGGCGCAGCTCGAGTGATAGAACAGCACCCCGTCGCCGGTGCGCATCGCGTCGCGCATGAAGTTGCGCGCCTGGTAGTTGCGCACTCCGGTCCACGGCGTCCTGCGTCCCGGCGCGGCGAGCGCGTCGTCGACCGAGCACTCGTCCGGCTCGGATTTCATCAGCCAGTAATTCATGGCCCGGCATTATCGCGTCTTCGCGTGCCGGCATGCGCCGGGCCCGTATTTGCTTTTTCTGAAAGTAAGGCGTTGCAATGCAGCAGCATGCTGCTGCATTGCAACGCGTCGTTGTTCTTTCGGGGGGGGTGCCCCCCGCCAGTGCCGGTGGACTCGCTCCCGAACCCTGGCTAAACAGGGTGGTCGCTTACCGGTCACCTCAGGTTCGTCCGGCACGCGAACGTGGGACGATCACAACAGTGACGCTAGGGGCCGCAACCAGAGGAAGCTATCGGTTCGGAAAATGTGAGCCCGGCCGAACACAGCAGGGGGCGTAGGCGGACGACTGCTAAAAGAGCTTTTCCTGCTGGGCGAGCGCTGCGTCGAGCTTCGCCTCGATCGAGGAGATTCTACGCTTGACCTGACCGATGTCAAAGCCGTTGCCGAGCTTGGTGGAGAGCAGTTCGTGCGCGATGTTGAGCGCGGCCATCACCGCGATGCGCTCGCTGCCGGTGACCTTGCCGCTCTTCCTGATCTCGCCCATCTTGCCGTCGAGATAGGCGACGGCCTGCATCAGTGCCTCGCGCTCGTCGTCCTCGCAGGCGACGTGGTAGCTGCGCCCAAGGAGATTCACCTCGATCGTTTTGGCGCCGTCGGCCATGCTGTTATCGTTGTGCGCTCATGAACCCGCGGCGCCAGCGCCCGCAGCCCCCTCGAGACACTCAATCCGGCAAGTGGGAAAGCAGATGCTCGACCTTGGCTTTGGCGCCTTCGATCTTCTCGGCCAGGCGCGTGGCGTCGTTCTGCGCGACGGCCAGTTGCTGGCGCAGCGCGCCGTTTTCGGCGCGCAGCCGTTCGCACAGATCCGCCACCTGCGCCACCTTCGCCTCGAGCGAATTGAGCTCCCCTTCCACGCGCGACACTATGTTGCAAATTTTCCTTTGCGTCAAGAAATAGCGAGCGGTTTTAAATGTTCTTCATGATCTTGTCCGGGGCCTGCAAGGCCGTGCCGGAAATGGCTTTTCGGCGGTTGCGATGAGCGCAGACGAGGGCGGCCGGGAGCGGCCGGAGGCGCTCCCGGAAGTGCTCGGGCGCACCCGGCGCGGCCAGCCCTGCGCGCTGCTGGACAATACCGGCGATGCGCTGCCGCGCGCCGAGCTCGAGCGGCTGCTGGCCGATCTGATCGCCGCGGAGGCGTTCGGCTTTCGCGCCAGCGGCGACGCGGGCGGCACCACGATCCCTCTCGATCGCCCGAGCTTCGGCCACGTGCAGATCGGCGAGGGGCTGTACCGCCTGATCGTCGAGCGCAGCCGAGCGCGCCTGGAGAAGTTCTAGAAAGTAAGCGCGTGATCCCCGTTCACGCTCATTGCGCGTAGGCAAGCTTCAAGTCGGCCGCCACGGCCGCGAGACGCCTGTCGCGGGTCCATAGCCGCGCCGTTCCAGCCAGCGCGACCGAAGCCAGCAGATGGACCTCGATGTAGCCGATGCCTCGCCCAGCGAGGGCGCGCCGCTCGATGAGATTCAGCGCTTCGAGGTCGGTCGCTATTGGCGCCCCTGGAAGCACCCCGAGGAGCCGAAGCACTTCGCCGCGGTTCTTCAGATTGCCACAGGCGAGCTCCCCCAGGACGAACGGATGCATCGACACCGCGCCCTGCTCCAAGGCGGCAGCCAGCGCCGGCGTGCCTACGCGCAAATGCTCAACCCAGATGGAGGTATCGACCAGGATCATGCCGACGCTGTGCGGCGCCGGGGAATGGGCCGCAGGCGGGGCTCGCTGCCCCCGAGCCGAGCAAGTCGGCGGGCGCTTTCGCGCTCGATCAGTGCCCGTAACCCCTCGTGGATCAGGGCGGTTCGCTCCTTGAGCCCCGTAATGCGCTGGGCCTCGCTCAGCAACCGGTCATCCACATTGATGGTGGTGCGCACAATCCGTTCCCCCGCTTTCCGTAACGAAGTGTACACCATTTGATGTCGAGATTGATGCATTGGCCGCCCTGCGTCACCAGCGCTTGAAACTTTTGATTGGCGCGCATTCGTGCCAGATACGATTGGCGGAAGCGGTTTGAGCCGGCGCGATATCGGGGCGGCTACGGGGGCTCCAAGTTTGAAGTTCCTCTATTTTTCGGCGGGGCGCCTGGCGCGCGCCGCGTCGAGGTCCTCGCACAGGCGCTGCGCGCCATCGAGGATGCGCGGGGTGGCGCGCTGCAGGAGATCGGGCGGAACGAAATACAGGTTGTCGCGCCGCACCGCGACGGGCGACGGGAAGGCGCGCCAGGCGTCGAGCCACGCCGGGCGCTTCCCGTCGGCGCCGCTCGCGACGATCACCTCGGGGTCGGCGCGCAGCACCATCTCACGGTCGAGCTGCGGCGCAAGGCCGGGCAGAGCGGCGAACACGTTGTCGCCGCCGCACAGCCGGATCACTTTCGTGATCAGGTCGCGCGCGCCCACCGTCATGAGCGGGCGGTCCCAGACCTCGTAGAACACGCCGACCTTCGCGCGGCCGGCATACTCGCGCTCGAGCCGCGCGAGGCGCTCGAGAAACGCGCGCGCGGCGGCGGCGGCGGTCGCGTCGCGCCCGGTCAGGCGCCCGAGCGCCTCCAGCGTGCGCGCGATGCCCGCGAGCTCGCGCGGCTCGGAGCGGAACACGGGGATGCCGACCGCTTCCAGGCGCGCCAGCGCGCGCGCATCGCCCGCGCTCGGCCACGCGACCACCAGGTCGGGCGCGCGCGCGAGCACCGCCTCGGGGTCGATCGAGCCCTCGGTGCCCACGCGCGGCAACGCGCGCGCAGCCGGCGGAAAGTCGCTGCGCGCGATGACGCCCACCACCCGATCGCCCGCGCCGGCATCGAACAGCAGCTCGGTCAGATCCGGCGCGAGGCTCACCACCCGCGCGGCGGGCGCGGCGAGGTGCACCAGCCGGCCGGTGTCGTCGCGCACGGTCACTCCCGCGCGCGCGCCGCAGGCGCAGGCGAGCAACGCGGCGAGGAGGAGCGGCTTCATCGGCCGCGTATCGTATAATAGCCGCGCGCTACCGGGGCTTCGGTGCCGGCGGCGCGAATCGGCTGCCCAGGTGTCCGCGGCGCGCGTCCAGCGCCGTGGATGAAACGGGAAACAGGTGCGCGGGTTTCGGCTCGCAATTCCTGTACTGCCCCCGCAACGGTAGGCGAGGAGATGGGCCACCCGGCCACTGTGGAGCGCCGAGCTCCATGGGAAGGCGGCCCATCCGGCGGAAGAGCTTCCGCCACCTCGCGAGTCCGGAGACCGGCCTAGGCGACCAATGGAGTCGGTGCTCCGCGGGAGGGCGGAGGCATTGCGCATTCTGCCCCCCCACGGATCCCGGCGGTCACGGACTTAGCGGCATCGGGTTGGATGCCGGGGGAGACATCATGCGCAATCCACTCATCGGGCTCGCCGGCGGCCTCGCCGCGGCGCTGCTCGCTTTCGCGCCCGCGGCGCAATCGCAATCGCAACCGCAACCGCAACCGCAACCGCAATCAGATAACGCGGCCCTGGTGGTCACCGCGACGCGTTTTCCCGAGCGGCGGCTCGATGCACCGGTCGGCATGACGGTCATCAGCGCCGCGGACATCGCGCGCGACACCGCGCGCACGCTGCCCGAGCTGCTCGAGCACCTGGGCGGCCTGTACGTGCGCGACAACTCGGGCGATCCGAACCAGCAGCTCGACCTGCGCGGCTTCGGCATCACCGGCGACCAGAACACGCTGGTGCTGCTGGACGGCATCCGCCTGAACGAGAACGACCTGAGCACGACCAAGCTCTCGGCGATCCCGCTGCAGTCGATCGCGCGCATCGAGATCCTGCGCGGCTCGGGCGCGGTGCTGTACGGCGGCGGCGCGACCGGCGGGGTGATCAACATCATCACCAAGGGTCCGAAGGCGGGCACGAAGGAGGCCTACGTCGGCGCCGGCATCGGCGCCTACGGCACGGCCGAGGCGCACGCAAGCGTGAATCTCGCCGGCAAGCGCTTCGGCGCGCTCTTCTCGGGTAGCCACTACGAGAGTGACAACTACCGCATCAACAACCGCGTGCGCCAGGACGACGGCACGGGCGAGCTGCGCTGGGGCGACGACGCCGCGAGCCTCGCGCTCAAGTTCGGCACCGACAGCCAGCGCCTGCAGCTTCCCGGCACGCGCAACCAGATCGAGCTCGCCTCCGATCCGCGCGGCACCGACACGCCCGGCGACTGGTCGACGCGCGACGGCAACTTCGTCACGCTGCTCGCGCGACGCTGGGCCGGCGACGTCGAGCTCGCCGCCGACCTCGGTTACCGCGACCAGCTCTCGACCGCCAACTACGCGAGCCTCGCCTCCTACTACCAGGCGCGGCTGCACAGCGTCACCTTCTCGCCGCGGCTGCGCTGGCAGGCCTCGCCCTTCGGCATCGACACCAGCCTGGTGGTCGGCGCCGACCTGGGCAACTGGGGCTATGGGCGGCAGTTCGCCGCGAGCCCGGCCTCGATCGACTCGCCGACCTCGGCCGATTCCGCGACCCAGGACACGAGCGCGTTCTACGCGCAGTACAACGCGCAGGTGACGCGCGCGGCCAAGCTCACGCTCGGCTGGCGCACCGAGCGCGTGTCCGACGAGCTCGATCAGACCGGCTTCGCGGTGAGCAGCCAGACGCAGACGCGCAGCCCGCACGCGGGCGAGATCGGCCTGCAATACGCGCTCGCTCCGGCCTGGACCGCGTTCGGGCGGGTGGGGACAAGCTTTCGCGTCGCCACCGTGGACGAGAACGCATTCACCTCGAGCGGCAACCTGCTCGAGCCGCAGACCGCGCGCAACCGCGATGCCGGGCTGGAGTACCGCGCCAACCGCGTGCGCCTGCGCGCCGACGCCTATGCGATCGACCTCAACAACGAGATCTACTTCAGCCCGATCGTGGTGCCGTTCGGCGCCAACACCAACCTCTCGCCGACGCGCCGCACCGGCCTGGAGCTCTCCGCGCAATGGCCGCTCGGCCGGCAGGTGGACCTCGCGGCGAGCCTCGTCTACCAGACCGCGAAGTTCAAGTACGGCGTGTACGGCGGCGTCGACGTCGCGGGCAAGGACGTGCCGCTGGTGCCGCGCGCGCTCGCCAACCTGCGCGCGAGCTGGCGCCTGCCGGAGAAGACGCGCCTCGAAGGCACGCTCACCTACGTGGGGCATCAGCGCTACGACAACGACCAGGCGAATACGTTTGCGCAGCTGATGCCGGCCTACCTGCTCGCCGACCTGAAGCTCGCGCGCGAGCTCGGCGACTGGACGCTCGCCGCGACGGTGAACAACCTGTTCGACAAGCACTACTACAGCTACGCGATCGTCGATTCGTTCGGCTGCGCGACGCCGATCTGCGCCTATCCCGAGGCCGGGCGCACCTGGTTCGCGAGCGCCGAGCGGCGCTTTCGCTGACGCCGGAGCCCTGTCAGGCGGTTGACGGCTTGCCGCGGTCGATGCGGGCCGCCGGGCTTGCCGATAAAATGGCGCCCTTCGATGCCGCGCGCGTGGCGCTGCGGGCTTTCGAACGGGAATCGACGAGTGTCGCGAGCGGGTAGATCGGTGCGCCGGCCGTCGCAGGAGAGTAAGGAGCTCCTGGGGCCGAATGTCGACTGCAGGCATTGCAGCCTGGTCACGCTGTGCCTGCCGGTCGCGGTCGACGAGGCGGAGCTCGCCATGCTGGAGCGCGTCATCAAGCACCGCAGGCTTCTCGCACGCGGCGAGGAGCTGTTTCGCCGGGGCGAGCGGTTTCACTCGGTCTACGCGATCAAGTCCGGCTCGATGAAAACTTTCACCACGGCGGACCGCAAGGTCGTGCAGGTCACCGGGTTTCACCTCCCGGGCGAGCTGCTCGCGCTCGATGCCGTGGGCGCCGGCGTGTACCAGTACAGCGCCCGGGCGCTCGAGACGGCCAGCGTGTGCGAATTCCCGTTCAACCGGCTCGAGGACCTGGGGACCTTGGTGCGCGGCGTCCAGCGCCAGCTGCTCAGGATCATGAGCCGGCAGATCGAGCACGACCTGTCGCTGCACGTTCTGCACTGCAAGAGCACGGCGCCCGCGCGCCTCGCGACGTTCCTCGTCAACCTCTCGATGCGCTTCGCCGAGCGCGGGCTGTCGCGCGCCGAGTTCCACTTGAGCATGTCGCGCGCGGACATCGGCAACTACCTGGGGCTGGCGAAGGAGACGGTGAGCAGGCTGTTCACCGAGTTTCAGGAGCGGCAGCTCGTGTCGGTGCGGCGCAAGAGCCTGCGCATCCACGATCTGTACAAGCTCGAGTCGCTCGCCGGCTTGCACGCGACTGTCGCCTGAGCGCCGCCGGCCGCGCCCGCGGCCGGAGCCGGCGCGCCGAATAGTGACGCAGATCACCGAACGCGCTGCGCTCGATTGAGCGCGCGCGGTTCTTCGCCGATTCTTCCCGGCCGGGCGCGTACCGGCGCCGCTCGCGTGCGCGGCCGCCCAGGCCGCCGCCCGGGGAATTCAGCGACCACAAAAAGCAAAGGCCGTCGTCATGTCACGCAGGAAGCAGCTGGCAGCCCTCGCGGGCGCTCTCGGGGCGCTCGCCTCCGGCTCCGCCCGGGCACGCGAGTTCTTCAATTTCCAGGATCCGGTCACCCCCATCGCGCACGAGGTGCTGTTCATCCACGACCTGTTCCTGGCGATCATCGTCACGATCTTCGTGCTCGTGTTCGGCCTGCTGATGTACTCGCTGGTCGCCCACCGCAGGAGCCGCCACCCCGACCCGGCGACCTTCGTCAAGCCCGCCGGCCCGAAGCAGTGGGCCTGGACCATCGTTCCGTTCCTGGTCCTGGTGTTCATCGACTACGTCATCCTGGGCGTTCCCGCGTTCCACTCGATCCTGGCGATGGCCGACACCGCCCATTCGCAGATGTCGGTCAAGATCACCGGCAGCCAGTGGAAGTGGCAGTACGCCTACCCCGGCTACGGCATCAAGTACACCAGCGCGCTGTCTACGCCGCAGGACGAGATCGACGGCCAGGCGCCGAAGGACAAGCACTTCCTGCTGGAGGTCGACCACCCGCTGGTGCTGCCGACCCACGAGAAGATCCGCCTGGTCATCGCCTCGCGCGACGTCATCCACTCGTTCTGGGTGCCGGCGTTCGGCATCAAGCAGGACGCCGTGCCCGGTTACCTGCGCTACACCTGGGTCGACATCGAGAAGCCCGGCGTCTATCGGGGCCAGTGCGCCGAGCTGTGCGGCGTCGGGCACGCGTTCATGCCGATCGTGGTGATCGCCAAGCCGAAGCCCGAGTTCGAGCGCTGGGTCGCCCGCGAGCGGCTCGCCGAGGCCGCCGAGGCGAAGGCGCAGAGCGGGACCTTCACCCTCGCCCAGCTGCGTGCGCGGGGCAAGACTGGCTTCGCCGCCAACTGCGCGGCCTGCCACCAGGCAAGCGGCCTGGGCGTGGCCGGGACGTTCCCGCCGATCGCCGGCGGCCATCCCTTCTCGGCTTCCGCGGCGATGCTCGCCCAGCTGCGCGAACGCGGCTTCTACGAGGACGGCAGGATCGTCGTCGGGCCGGTCGAGCATCACATCGACATCGTGCTGCACGGCATCCCGGGCACGGCGATGGCGGCGTTCGGCCCGCAACTGGACGACGCCACGATCGCCGCGATCATCACCTACGAGCGCAACGCCTTCGGCAACCACACCGGGGACGTGATCCAGCCCGCCGAAATCCGGGCGGCGCGCGCCGGCCACTGAACGAATCGAGAACCGGGGAGAACCGAGCCCATGAGCGCAGTCCTGACCCACGCCGAGTCCCACGACGAGCGCCCCCGCGGGCTCACGCGCTGGCTGTACGCCACCAACCACAAGGACATCGGCACGATGTACATGGTGTTCGGGCTCGTCATGTTCCTGGTCGGCGGCCTGCTCGCCATGCTGATCCGCGCCGAGCTGTTCCGGCCGACCATGTGGCTGCTGCAGCCCGAGCTGTACAACCAGGTGATCACGGTGCACGGCCTGGTGATGGTGTTCGCCGCGCTGATGCCGGTCACCGCCGGCCTGGCGAACTACCTCATCCCGATCATGATCGGCGCGCCCGACATGGCGCTGCCGCGGCTCAACAACTGGGGCTTCTGGCTGCTGCCGCCCGCAGCCGTCCTGCTGGTGCTGCCGTGGGCGCTGGCGCTGCTCGGCGCCGGCAACGGCACGATCGACACCGGCTGGACGATGTACGCGCCGCTGTCGGTGCAAAGCGGCCTGGGCGTGGACTTCGCGATCTTCGCGGTGTTCCTGCTCGGCCTGTCCTCCACCATGGCGTCGATCAACATCATCGCCACCGTGGTCAACCTGCGCGCCCCCGGCATGACGATGATGAAGGTGCCGCTGTTCGTGTGGAGCTGGCTGATCACGGCGCTCTTGCTGATCGCGGTGTTCCCCGCGCTCCTGGCGGCCGCCGTGATGCTGCTCGCCGACCGCCATTTCGGCACGCACTTCTTCAGCGCCTCCGGCGGCGGCGACCCGGTGCTCTGGGAGCACATGTTCTGGTTCTTCGGGCATCCGGAGGTCTACATCCTGCTCTTGCCCACGGCCGGCATCCTGCCGCACATCCTGTCGACCTTCTCGCGCAAGCCGATCTTCGGCTACAAGGCGCAGGTCTATTCGTTCTGCGTCATCGGCGTGATGTCGGTGGTCGTGTGGGCCCACCACATGTTCACCTCGGGCATGCCGGCCGCCGCGGACATCTACTTCATGTTCTCCACCATGGCGATCTCGATCCCCGTGGCGGTGATGTTCTACTGCTGGATCGCCGGGGTGTGGCGCGGCTCGCTCACCTTCGAGACGCCGATGCTGTTCGCGATCGGCTACATCGTGCTGTTCGGCATCGGCGGCCTCACCGGGCTGGTGCTCTCGGACGCGGTCGCCGACCAGCAGTACCACAACACCTACTTCCTCGTGGCGCACTTCCATTACGCGCTGTTCGGCGGACCGATCATGGGGGTCTTCGCCGCGGCCTACTACTACCTGCCGAAGGTGACCGGTCGGATGTACAGCGAGACGCTCGGCAGGTGGCACTTCTGGCTCACGCTCCTCGGCTTCAACGTCACGTTCATGCCGCAGTTCTTCCTCGGCGTCGCCGGCATGCCGCGCCGCATTCCGGACTACGCCCTGCAGTTCACGCACCTCAACATGCTCTCCAGCACGGGCGCCTTCATCCTCGGCGCGGCGCAGCTGCTGTTCCTGTACAACACGATCCGCAGCGCGCGCGGCGCCGGCGCCAAGGCGACCGCCCGGGTGTGGGAGGGCGCGCGGGGCCTGGAGTTCACGCTGCCCTCGCCGCCGCCGTTCCACACCTTCACGATCCAGCCGGTCATCGACTAGCGGCCCCGCCGTACTTTTCCGAAGAGGCACTCGCATGAGCGCAACCGCAGAACAGCACGGCGATTACTACCTGCCGGACCCCAGCCCCTATCCCATCGCTCTCTCGGTCAGCCTGTTCTTCCTCGCGCTGGGGGCGGTCCTGCTCGTCAACTCGATGCACGTTGGCGTGTGGGCGCTGGTTCCGGGCGCGCTGCTCCTGGTCTACGTGCTCTTCGGCTGGTTCGGGAAGGTCATCGGCGAGAGCCGCGCGGGCGTGTACCGCTTGCGCGAGGACCGCTCGTTTCGCCTCGGCATGGTGTGGTTCATCGCCTCCGAGGTGGTGTTCTTCGCCAGCCTGTTCGGCGTGCTGTTCTACGAGCGCAACATCGCCGTTCCGTGGCTGGCTTCGTTCGGCGCGCACCTGTCGCCGTGGCCGGGATTTCACGCCGCCTGGCCGACCAGCGGCCCGGCCGGCAAGCCGTTCGAGCAGGTCGCGCCCTGGGGCATTCCGGCGCTCAACACGCTGATCCTGCTCAGCTCGGGGGCCACGGTGACCTGGGCGCACTGGGCCCTGCGCAGCAACAGGCGGCGCCAGCTCTCGCTCGGGCTGTTCCTCACCCTCGCGCTCGGCGTGACGTTCCTGTTTCTCCAGGGCCGCGAGTTCGCCCACGCCTACACGAAGCTCGGGCTGACGCCGCATTCCGGCGTCTACGGCGCCACGTTCTTCATCCTGACCGGGTTCCACGGCCTGCACGTCACGCTCGGCGCCATCATGCTGTCGGTGATCTTCCGCCGATCGCTCCAGGGCGACTTCAGCCCGGAGCACCACTTCGCGTTCGAGGCGGTCACCTGGTACTGGCACTTCGTGGACGTGGTCTGGCTGCTGCTCTTCGTCTTCGTCTACTGGCTCTAGGCGCACGCAGCCGTTGGGGAAGCCGCTGGCGAGCGCTCTCGCATTTCTGCTGCCGTGGGACTTCTTCCCCACGGTGGCGCTGGCGACGCTGGCGGCCACGGCGGCGTACCTGCGCGGCTGGCGCCGGTGCCGGGCCGACGGCCAGCGCATCGCTGCCTGGCGTCCGGCGGCCTTCCTCGGTGGCGTGCTGCTGCTGTACGTCTGCATGCAGACCCACCTCGACTACCTGGCCCAGCACCTCTTCTGGGTGCACCGCGCCCAGCACGCCGTCCTGCACCATCTGGCGCCGTTCCTGATCGCTCTGTCGGCGCCCGACCAAATCCTGCTGCGCGGCACGCCGCGCTGGTTCGTGCGGCGCGTGCTGCGTCCGGTTGTGGCCCATCGCGCCGCGCGCGCGGCCTACCGCTGCGTGCAGCAGCCGGTGGTCGCCGGAATCCTGTTCGTCGGGCTGATCTATTTCTGGATGACGCCCGCGATCCACTTCGACGCCATGCTGAGCCTGCCGATATACGAGGCCATGAACTGGAGCATGGTGATCGACGGGCTGCTGTTCTGGTCGCTGATGGTGGGCCCCGAGCGAAGCGGCGCGCCGCACTACGGCACGCGCATGGCCGTCCTGTTCGCGATCACCCTGCCGCAGTCGGTGCTCGGCGCCTACCTCACCTTCCACCAGGGCGTTCTGTACGATGTCTACGACGTGTGCGGGCGCGTGGGGGACATCTCGCCGCTGCTCGATCAGCAGCTCGGCGGGCTCAACACCTGGATCCCGCCCGGCATGATGAGCGCGGCCGGCCTCGCGGTGCTCGCGTCGCGCTGGCTGCGCAGCGAGCCGGGGGTCCGTGGCGCCAACCTGGGCGGGTCATTGCGCACGGCGTAGCGCAGCCCGGGCCGGCCGCTCAAGCCGCGCGCGGTCCCCAGGTGCGGAAGCGCCCGGTGTCGAGGTGCACGAAATCCGACTGCGGGTAGAAGCCGACCCCGCCGCGGCGCGCGGCGATGGCCGCGGCCCGCAGCTTCGCGGTGTCGAAGCCCGACAGGCGCACGTCGATCGCGCGGCCCACGAGGTGCAGGCTGTGCGCGGCGACGCCGCTCGTGGTCTCGCGCAGCAGCTCGTTGGTGGCGCTCGAGCGGTAGCCGGAAATCACCTCGAAGGTTCCGCCGCCGCAGCACGCCTCCAGCGCGGCGAGCTGGTCGAGCAGGCGGCGGTCGATCGCGTGGATCTGCCCGGTGCGGAAGTCGCGCAGCAGGCGATCGATGGCACGCAGCGCGTCGGGCAGGTAGCGGTCGCCCTCGAAGTAGGTGGCCTTCAGGCGCTCGCCGGTATGGGTGTGATAAAAGGAGATGCGGCGCGGCGCGGTCCGGGCGGCGCGCGCCGGCGACGCCAGCAAGGCGAGCGGCAGCAGGGCCAGGCCCTTGATCAGCTCGCGGCGTCCCGCGCGTGCGCTTCGGTGCATGCTCTTCCCGGCTGTCTCGTGCGATGCGCGAATGGTAGACGCTCGGTCCGGATCCGCCCAAGGATTTTTTGCATGAAGCGCGGCGCGCTCGGCGCGGCGCTCGCCTTGCTGCTCGCGCTCGCGCCGCCGCTCTCCGCGGCGCGAGCGGCGGGCACCATCGAGGAGGCGCTGCGCCAGCGCGTCGCCGAGCTGCGCGCGGGCGGCGAGGTGCGCGTAGACGGCGCGCGCATCGCGGCGCGCAGGCTGATCGCCGACTTTTACCGGCAGCGCGAATTCCGTCCCGCCTGGACGCGGCTGCCGCGCCGCATGGCGCTCCTGCGGCTGGTCGAATCGAGCCGCGAGGACGGGCTCGAGCCGGGCGATTACCACGAGCGCGCGCTGCGCGACGGGCTCGCCGCCGATGCCGGCCCGGACGCCGCCGCCGATCGCGAGCTGCTCTACACAGACAGCCTGATCCGGCTCGCCTACACGCTGTATTTCGGCAAGCTCGATCCGCGCCAGCTCGATCCGCAGTGGAACTTCGCGCGCACGCTGGACGGCATCGACCCGGTGCACGCGCTTGACGACGTGCTGCACGCGCCGTCGCTCGCCAAGGCGGTGGAGGCCTACGCGCCCCGGTTCGGGGCTTATCGCGATCTCAAGCAGGCCCTGGCGCGTTATCGCGCGATCGCCGCCGCCGGCGGCTGGCGGCGGGTGCACGGCGGACCGACGCTCAAGCCCGGCATGCGCGATGCGAGGGTCGCGGCGCTGCGCGCGCGGCTCGCCGCGACTGGCGACCTCGCGTCGGCCCGCTCGGCCGATGCGGAGCTCTTCGACCCCGCGCTCGAAGCGGCGCTGAAGCGCTACCAGCGCCGCAACGGGCTCGAGGCCGACGGCCTCGCGGGGCGGCGCACGCTCGCCGCCATGAACGTGAGCGCGCAGGCGCGCATCGACCAGATCCGCGTCAACCTCGAGCGCATGCGCTGGGTGGCGCAGAACCTGAAGGGCGACTACCTGGTGGTGGACATCGCGGGCTTTCACGCGCGCCTCACCCTCGGCGGGCGCGAGGTCTGGTCCTCGCGCGTCGTGGTCGGGCGCCCGTACCGCAGCACGCCGGTGTTCCGCGCCACCCTGCGCAGCATCGTGCTCAACCCGACCTGGAACGTGCCGCCGACGATCCTCGAGGAGGACGTGGTGCCGAAGCTCGTGAAGGACCCGGGCTTTCTCGCGCGCAATCACATGCGGGTGCTCGACTTCGCCGGCCACGCGGTGGACCCGGCGGGCATCGACTGGGCGCGCTACGTGGGCAGAAAGCTGCCCTACCAGATCGTGCAGGCGCCGGGCGAGGACAACCCGCTCGGGCGGCTCAAGTTCCTGTTTCCGAACGCGCACGACGTGTACCTGCACGACACGCCCGGGAAGGCGCTGTTCGAGAAGCCCGAGCGCGCGTTCAGCTCCGGCTGCATCCGCGTGGAAAAACCGCTCGAGCTGGCGCTCCTGCTGCTCGACGATTCCGAGCGCTGGAGCGCGGAAACGCTGCGCGCGGCGATCGCCACGGGGGAGACCCGCAGCCTGGCGGTGAAGCGGCAGGTGCCGGTCCTGCTGCTGTACTGGACCGCGGAAACGCGCGCCGACGGCACGGTCGAGTTCCATCCCGACCTGTACGGGCGCGACGCGCCGGTGCTGAAGGGGCTCGATGCGCCGTTTCGGTTCAGTCCGCCGCAACGTAACCGCGACTGGTCGCGATAATAGAGAGCTTTCGTGCCGTAGAGTGTTCAACTGGAGGTAATGATGGCCAAATTGCGTCGGCCCCAAAAGCGCGCCAAATTGCCGCGGGGCGAGTCGGTGCCGAATGCGAAGCCCTCCGGCCTGCGGCGACTAATCCGGAAGGGGATGATTCATTGGAACGGCGCAAAGCCGAAGGGAGGCCGTTTGCGGCCACCTATCTCGGGCAGGACGGCCGCCGCTCGGATACTTGAAGAGCGTGGAGGGGTTTCGAGAGCAAGGCGCCGGCCCTGATTGACGGTCTCCGTGACTCGGGAGACCGAACAGTTGCTGCTGTTCAGTCAGCAGGCGTAACCTAGCGACAAATGACCCAGCCGATCATCACTTCCTCTCCAGACATGATGGGCGGAACCCCGGTGTTCGCGGGCACACGCGTCCCGGTGCAGACGCTCCTCGATTACTTGGAGAACGGTGAGTCGATCGATGATTTTCTTGAGGGATTCCCGACCGTCCGGCGCGAACAGATCATCGGGTTCCTCGAGGAGGCCAAGGCGCGCATGGTCGCCTCGGCGTCGTGAGGGTACTGCTCGACGAGTGCATTGACCGAGATGCGCGTCAAGCCGCGTCCTTCAGGGCGGGGAAGGAAAGCGCGGAGGCGGTAGGCGTGCTTTGAGCCGGTTAGTCTGGCGTGTGCTGCTGTTCGATGTACTGGCGCACGATGCTGATGGGAGCGCCGCCGCACGAAACGGCGAAGTAGGACGGCGACCACAGCACGCCTTTCCAGTACCGCTTGCGGATGTCGGGACGCTGCTTGCGCAGCAGACGGCTGGAGACGCCCTTGAGACTGTTCACGAGCGAAGAGATACAGACCTTGGGTGGGTACTCCACCAGCAGGTGCACATGGTCGTCCTCGCCGTCCATCTCGAGCAGTGTGGACTCGAAGTCCGCGCAGACGCTGGCGAAGATGCCGCGCAGGGCATCGATGGCCGGGCCATCGAATACCCGGCGGCGATACTTTGCCACGAAGACCAAGTGGACGTGCATCTTGAAAACACAGTGTCTTCCGTGCCGAATGTCGTTGTCGTCGCTCATAGGCCAAGAGTATCATGAGGCCATGCAGCGTCTCCAAGCCTTCAAGTACGAACTGATGCCGACCGGTGAGCAGCAGCGCGACATGCGCCGCTTCGCGGGGTCGTGCCGGTTCGTGTACAACAAGGCGCTGGCGATGCAGAAGGAACGCTACGAGCGCGGCGAGAAGAAGCTCGGCTACGCTGGGCTGTGCAAGGGGAGATTACGCAGTGGCGCTCTGGTTCAGAGACGCCCTGGCTGGCCGATGCGCCGATCCATCCGTTGCAGCAGGCGTTGAAGGACCTGGAGCGGGCCTATGGCAACTTCTTCGCCAAGCGCGCGGCCTTCCCGAAGTTCAAGAAGCGCGGCCAGCGCGAGAGCTTCCGTTACCCCGATCCGAAGCAGATCAAGCTGGATCAGGGGAACAGCCGCATCTTCCTGCCCAAGCTCGGATGGCTGCGCTATCGCAACAGCCGGGACGTGCTGGGTGAGGTGCGCAACGTCACGGTCAGCTTGGTCGGCGGCAAGTGGTTCGTGAGTATCCAGACCGAGCGCGAGGCCGCGCCTCCGGTGCCGCAGGCCAGCAGCGCCGTCGGCATCGACGTGGGCGTAGCCCGCTTCGCCACGTTCAGCGACGGCACGTTCCTCGCGCCGCTGGACAGCTTCAAGAAACACGAGGCCCGATTGCGCCGCTACCAGCGGGCCATGAGCCGCAAGGTCAAGTTCAGCAACAACTGGAAGAAGGCGAAAGCCCGCCTCCAGGGCATTCACGCCCGCATCGGCAACGCCCGCCGCGACTACCTGCACAAGGCCACGACCACGATCAGCCAAAACCACGCGATGGTGGCAATCGAGGACTTGCAGGTACGGAACATGTCCCGGTCGGCGGCGGGCACGGTCGATGAGCCAGGCAGAAACGTTCGGGCCAAGTCCGGCCTGAACAAGTCGATCCTCGATCAGGGCTGGTTCGAGTTCCGCCGCCAGTTGGAATACAAGCTGGCGTGGAGCGGTGGATGGCTGATCGCCGTGCCGCCGCAGCACACAAGCCGCACGTGTCCGGATTGTGGCTGCGTGAGCGCGGACAACCGGCCCACGCAGGCGCAATTCCGCTGCGTCGAATGCGGCTTCGAGGACAACGCCGATGTCGTCGGCGCGATCAACATTCTGGCGCGGGGACACCGCGTTGCAGCCTGTGGAGAGGTAGCGCAGTTGGGCTCCTCCGTGAAACAGGAACCCACCGAAGCGATCTGAGATGTGCATCATCGTTTCAGACACCGTAGGAATCTCCGGCCTTTAGGCCGGGGAGGATGTCAACGACGTCTTGCGGCTCACGTTGCGGGCCACGAAGTAACGACGGTCCCACAGGCCGGGTGGGCCGGAGTAAAAAACGGCGAGCTCCTCGCGCTCGCAGAGGCCAGCTTCGACGCGTTCGTTACAGTAGACCGGAATCTTTCCTTTCAGCAGCACGTCCCGCGTTTCTCCATTGCGGTGATCGTACTGCGGGCGCCATCGAACCGGCTTGCCGATCTGCGTCCGCTGATCCCAAGACTTCTTGAGGTCCTGTCGACGGTACGGCCCGGAGTGCTGACCTGGGTCAGCGCGTAGCCGCCCGATCGCCGACGATTCTCTGCTATCGTGTGCGGCATGCCGCAGGGGCCTGCCGACGCCATCGACCCGGGCGCGCTGCGCCGCGCTCTGGTCATCAAGCTGCGCCATCACGGCGACACGCTGCTCGCCGCGCCCGTGTTCGGCGCGCTGAAGGCCGCCTCGCCCGCGCTCGAGATCGACGCGCTGGTGTACGACGACACCGCGCCGATGCTCGATGGCCACCCCGCGATCGCGCGGCTGTACACGGTCGGACGCGGCTGGCGCGCGCTCGACGCGCTCGACCGGATCGCCGCCGAGCGGCGCCTGTTCGCCGAGCTGCGCGCGCGCCATTACGAGCTCATCGTGCACCTCACCGAGCATCCGCGCGGCGCGTGGCTCGCGCGCACGCTCGGCGCGCGCCACAGCGTCGCGCCGGCCGTTCCCGGGCGCGGCCGGCTGTGGGCGAACAGCTTCACCCACCTGTACCGGCTGCCCATGAACGGGCGCCGCCACCAGGTCGAGCTCAACCTCGACGCCCTGCGCAGGATCGGCATCCAGCCCGCGCCGGATGCGCGCCGCGTGACCTTCGTGCCCGGCGCCGAGGCCGAGGCGCGCGTCGAGCGGCTGCTCGCCGCCGAAGGCCTCGCCGCGCGCGGCTTCATCCACATCCACCCGGCCTCGCGCTGGCGCTTCAAGTGCTGGCCGGCCGAACAGAACGCCGCGCTCGCCGACCGGCTCGCGGGGGCCGGCCATCGAGTCGTGCTCACCGCGGCGCCCGAGCCGCAGGAGCGCGCGCTCGTGGACGAGATCGTCGCGCGCGCGGCCGCCAAGCCGCTCAACCTCGCGGGCCAGCTCGACATCAAGGAACTGGGTGCGCTCACCGCGCGCGCGCGGCTCTTCGTCGGCGTCGACTCGATGCCCATGCACCTCGCCGGCGCGATGGGCACCCCGACCGTGGCCCTGTTCGGCCCCAGCGGCGAGCTCGAGTGGGGCCCCTGGCGCGTGCCGCACCGCGTGGTGGCGAGCCGCGAACACCTCTGCCGGCCCTGCGGCAACGACGGTTGCGGCGGCGGGAAGGTGAGCGAGTGCCTCACCACGCTACCGCTCGAGGAGGTCTACGCGGCGGTGCAGGAGATGATGGGGGAGGGGGTTTGATGCTGCTGCCAGTGCGATATGTTTTGGCTTTTACCCAATCTCCCCCTTTCCCGAATTTCGCCGTGCGGGAGCGCGCGGCGAAATTCGGAAAAGGGGGAGAGTCTGGAAAAGCAAACCTGCGCTCGGTGCCAACGCGCTCACGGACCCGACGCAATTTGCAAATGCCTCCCCTCCCATGCGCATCGCCCTGATCCGCCAGCGCTACAACCCCTACGGCGGGGCCGAGCGCATCGTCGCCGCCGCGCTGCCCGCGCTCGAGCGCGCGGGGGTGGACGTGACGCTGATCGCGCGCAGCTGGGACGGCTGGGGCGCGCGCCAGGTGTTGAAGGTCGATCCGTTTTATCTCGGCCGGCTGTGGCGCGACTGGTCGTTCGCGCGCGCTGCCCGCGCGGCCTGGCGCCGGCGCGGGTTCGATCTCGCGCAGTCGCACGAGCGCATTCCGGGCTGCGACGTGTACCGCGCGGGCGACGGGGTGCACGCGCGCTGGCTCGAGATCCGGCGCGCGGAGGGCTCGCTCGCCGAGCGACTCGGTATTTGGGCCAATCCCTACCATCGCTACGTTCTCGGCGCGGAGAAGGCGATGTTCGAGCATCCGCGGCTGCGCGCGGTGATCTGCAATTCGCGCATGGTGCGCGACGAGATCCTCGCGCGTTTTCGCATCGCGCCCGAGAAGCTGCACGTGATCTACAACGGGGTGGACCTCGAGCGCTTCAGCCCGCGGGCGCGCCAGGCGCTGCGGGCCGAGGCGCGCTCGGCGCTCGGCGCCCAGCCGCGCGACACCGTGTTCCTGTTCGTCGGCTCGGGCTTCAGGAGGAAGGGCGTGGACACCGCGATCCGGGCGCTCGCGCAGGCCGGCGAGGCGGGCCTCAAGCTGGTGGTGGCGGGGCGCGACCGGGAGGCCGCGCGCTTCGAAGCGCTCGCGCGCGCGAGCGGGGTCGCCGACCGGGTGCAGTTCCTCGGCGGGCGCGAGGACGTGCGTCCGCTCTACGCGGCCGCCGATTGCTTTATGCTTCCCACCCGCTACGACCCGTTCGGCACCACCGCGCTCGAGGCGCTGGCGATGGGGCTGCCGGTGATCGTGAGCGGCAACGCCGGCGCGGCCGAGCTAGTGCGCGCGGGCGAGAACGGCTGGATCTGCCAGCCCGGCGACGCGGCCGGGCTCGCGCGACTGATGCGGGAGGCCGATCGCGCGCTGCGCGCCGAACGGCGCCTGGCATCGGCCGCGCGCGCCACCGCGGAACGCTTTGGAATCGACGACATGGCCAGGCAGCTGACCGATCTGTACGCGGCGCTTGTGCCGGGAGCTAGACGATGACGACCGTACGCAAGATCCTCGCCCTGGCGCTGTGCGCGGGGCTGCTCGCCTGCGCAGCCGTGCCGCCGCAGCATCCGGAGAAGGAGATCGCGCAGCTCGCCACCGAAGCCGCGGCCGGGCGCACCGACTCGAGGCAGAAGCTCGAAGACCTCGCCAAAGGCGGCGACCCGGTGGCCGAGCGCTACCTGGGCATCCTGTACGTCGGCGGCAAGGGCGTGTTCCAGAGCGACAAGCTGGCGGTCCAGTGGTTCGAGCGCGCCGCGAAGCAGGGCGACGTCGTCGCCGCGCACAACCTGGCGGTGATCTATCAGCGCGCCCCCGCGTCGATGCGCAACCTGCCCGAGGCGCTCAAGTGGTTCCGCTTCGCCGCCGACAAGGGCTACGCGCGCTCGCAGGCGAACCTCGGCGAGATGCTGCTCACGGGCGAGGGCACCGTCGCCGACGTTCCCGCGGGCATCGAGTGGATCAAGAAGGCGGCGGCGCAGCACGAGCCCTACGGCGAGTACCTGCTCGGCATGGCCTACCTCGACGGGCAGGGCGTCAAGCAGGACGATGCCGAGGCGGCGCGGCTGCTGAAGAGCGCCGCCGAGGGCAACGAGCGCAACGCCCAGTACCACCTGGCGCTGCTCTACGGCGTCGGCCGCGGCGTGCCGCACGACGTCAAGCAGGCGGTGGCCTGGCTGCGCAAGTCCGCCAACCAGTTCCAGCCCGAGGCGCAGTACCTGCTCGCCGCGATCTACTCGCACGGCATGTACGGCGTGGAGCGCGACGACAAGATGGCCGCGGCGCTGCTGCAGCGCGCCGCCGACCAGAACTACCCCGACGCGCAATACGCCCTCGGGCTGATGTTCTTCGAGGGCCGCGGCGTGACCAAGAACCCGAAGGAGGCCTACGTCTGGATCTCGCGCGCGGCCAAGAACGGCCAGCCGCAGGCGGCCGCGCTGATGCGCCGCGCCGAGCAGATGCTGCCCAAGGGCTCGGGCGAGCGCCCGCTGCCGTTCCCCGGGCTGGAAAAGAAATAGCGATGCCCGAAGCGCCGCACGCCGGCAGCCGCGAGTTGTACCTGCGGCTGCTGTCCTACGTCCGGCCGCACGCCCGGGTGTTCGCGCTCGGGGTGCTGGCGATGGTCGGCTCGGCGCTCACCGAGCCGCTGTTTCCCGCGCTCATGAAGCCGCTGCTCGACGGCGGCTTCGCCTCCGGCGGCAAGCCCGCGCTCTCGCCGCTGGTGTTCGCCGCGGCGCTGATCGGCATTTTCGTGCTGCGCGGGGTGCTCACCTTCGCCGCGGCCTACCTGCTCGCCTGGGTGTCGAACCGCGTGGTGCTCGACCTGCGCGCGGCGATGTTCGCGCGCCTGGTGCGCCTGCCCACCGGCTACTACGACGACCACAGCACCGGCACGCTGCTCTCGCGCGTGGCCTACGACGTCACCGGCGTCACCGGCGCCGCCACCAGCGTGCTCACCGTGGCGGTGCGCGACTCGATCGCCACCCTCGGGCTGCTCGGCTGGCTGTTCTACCTCAACTGGAAGCTCACCCTGATCGCGCTCGCCGTCGGCCCGCTGGTGGTGCTCGCGGTGCGCGCGTTCTCGCGCCGCCTGCGCACCATGGCGCGCGGCGCGCAGCGCGCCATGGGCGAGCTCGCGCACGTGCTCGAAGAAGCGATCGTCTCGCACAAGGTGCTCAAGATCTTCGGCGGCCAGGACTACGAGTCGGGCCGCTTCGAGAAGGCGAACCAGCTGCTGCGCCGCTTCAACATGCGCCAGACCGTGCCGGCGGCGGCCACCGTGCCGATCACCCAGATCCTGGCCTCGTTCGCGGTCGCGATCATCGTCTACATGGCGCTGCGCGAGTCGCTCGCCCACCGCACCACGGTGGGCGAGTTCGCCTCCTTCGTCACCGCGATGCTGATGCTGCTCTCGCCGCTGAAGCGCCTGACGGGTATGAACGCGCCGCTGCAGCGCGGCCTCGCCGCCGCCGACAGCGTGTTCGGCCTGATCGACACCCCGGTCGAGGAAGACCGCGGCAGCTTCGAGCTGCCGCGCGCGCAGGGCTGGATCGTGTACGAGGACGTGAGCTTCACCTACCCGAGCCGCACCGAGCCGGCGCTCGCGGAGGTGACGCTCAGCATCCGGCCCGGCGAGACGGTGGCGCTGGTCGGCGGCTCGGGCGGGGGCAAGACCACCTTCGCCAATCTGCTGCCGCGCTTCTACACCCCCTCGAGCGGCAGGATCCTGCTCGACGGCCGCGACATCCAGGAACTGACGCTCGCCAGCCTGCGTGCCAACATCGCGCTGGTGTCGCAGGAGGTGGTGCTGTTCAACGACAGCGTGTACGCCAACATCGCCTACGGCAAGCTCGGCGGTGCGAGCGAGCGCGAGGTGATCGCGGCCGTCGAGGCCGCGCACGCGGGCGACTTCGTGCGCGACATGCCCGAGGGCCTGAACACCATGATCGGCGAGAGCGGCGTGCGCCTCTCGGGCGGGCAGCGCCAGCGCCTGGCGATCGCGCGCGCGCTGCTCAAGAACGCGCCGGTGCTGATCCTGGACGAGGCCACTTCGGCGCTCGACGCCGAGTCCGAGCGCCACGTGCAGGCGGCGCTCGAAGTGCTGATGCGCGGACGCACCACCATCGTCATCGCGCACCGCCTGTCGACCATCGAGGGCGCCGACCGCATCGTGGTACTCGAGCGCGGGCGCATCGTCGAGGTCGGGCGCCACGCCCAGCTGCTGGCGAAGGACGGCGCCTACGCGCGCCTGTACCGCAAGCAGTTCGCGGATGCGGATGCGGTGGAGCGGGCGGGCAAGGCCGCCGCCCGATGACCCGGCCGGCGGCGCGAACGGTAAAATGGCACCATGAAATCTACGATCGACGCGGCCGGGCGGATCGTCGTTCCCAAGGCGTTGCGCGAGCGGCTGGGTCTGACGGGCGGGCGCGTGATCGACATCCGGGAACGCGAAGGCCGTCTCGAGATCGAACCCGCCCCGACGCCTATGGCGCTGGCAAAGCGGCGCGGCGGCCGCGTTGCGGTCCCGTCCCGCAAGCTGCCCCCGCTGACTGACGAGCTGGTACGGGAAACGATCGAGCAGACGCGGCGGTGATCGCGGTCGACACCAGCGTCGTCGTGGCTGGTTTCGCTTCCTGGCACGAAGGGCACGCGTCGGCTGCCGCTGTCCTCGCGCGCAAGCCGCGACTCCCGGCGCATGTCCTGATCGAGAGCTATTCCGTCCTCACCCGCCTGCCGGCGCCGCACCGGGCCGCCGCGGGCATCGTGGAGGCCTTTCTGGGGAACGCTTCCCGCAAGCGTTGCTGGCACTGCCGGCGCGATCGTTTCGCGCGCATCTCGGTCACCGGCGGCCTGAGCTACATCGGGCTCGCGCGCCTGCGTCGAGCTGCTGCAGGCCGGCTACGAGGTGCTGATCGCCGACAACCTCTTGAACGGGATGCGCATCGCTGCGCTCGCCACTGTCGCCGACGAATCCCGGACCATGCTCTCACGCGGGCTCGCTACAGCTCGCACCATTGATGGGTCGGTCATCTCGGCGCTGCCGTTCGCCTTGCAGCACATAGTCGTTTCTCCGCAAACGCCTGGCCCGGTACGGGATTGGGAAGCTCTCAAGACGATCGACTTGAAGGTGCGCCCGATCCACCACCGCACCGCCGATCGCGTGCGAGCGCACATCCTGCTGTGCATGCTGGCCTACTACGTCGAGTGGCACATGCGCGAGGCTTGGCGCGAATTGATGTTCGCCGACGCCGATCAGCAGGCCAAGCTCACGCGCGATCCGGTGGCCCCGGCTAAGCGCTCGGCCGCCGCATTGGCCACAGTCGCCACCCACACACTCGACGACGGCACGCCGGCCCACAGCTTCGCCAGCCTGCTCGAAGACCTGTCCACCGTCGTGCGCAACACCTGCCGCACCCCCCAGGCCGGCAAGCACGCTCCAACCTTCGAGATCCTCACCGTGCCCAGTGCCAAGCAGCGCCGCGCCCTCGATCTGATCGCCCAGATCCACGCGTAGACAGAAGCGCGAACCCCAACATCACGCCAACTCCGCGTGATCAAACGAAAAACTCGCCTCGGCGCCGCAGGAACTTCGGTTTAGTCGAGCTTCCCGACGATTGCCCGCCAGCCGAGCGCGCGCACGCGCGCCGCAAGCGGGAAGGCGTCACTGCCCGCATGAATCACGGTGAGCGAATCGAGCTTCAGGTCGGCAAGCGCGGAGCGCATCGAAGGGGTGAGCACGGGCGCGCTCGTGCGCTTGATTTCGAAGCCGAGACGCCGGCGGCCCCTCGCGATCAGCAAGTCAAGCTCCGCGCCGGTGTGGGTGCGCCAGAAATAGCATTCCTCCGGCCTCGCA
This sequence comes from uncultured Pseudomonadota bacterium, assembly GCA_963817785.1. Lineage (GTDB taxonomy): Bacteria > Pseudomonadota > Gammaproteobacteria > Burkholderiales > SG8-39 > JAKALD01. The sequence continues at coordinate 37,997 of CAWFPL010000003.1, forward strand.
TCCAGCTGCTGCGTGATCTGGTCGATGATGAAGCCCTCCCAGGACGCGCCGAGCCTCGGATAGACATCCAGATCGCGCTGCCTGGGCAGGTCGAGGAGCGCATGCAGCAAACCGGAATCCCTGATATAGAGTTTGGGCGCGCGCACCTGCCGTTTGCCGATGTTCTCGTGCCACGGCTTGAGCTGGCGCACGACCAGTGCGTCGGAGAGCCGGTCGAGGTAGCCGCGCACCGTGGTGTCGGCGACGCCGAACGAGCGTCCGAATTCCGAGGCGTTCCAGAGCTGTCCGTGGTGGTGCGCCAGCATGGTCCAGAAGCGCCGCATGGTGCCGGCGGCGATGTGGACGCCGAGCATCGGCAGGTCGCGCTCCAGGAACGTGCGCAGGAATTCCCGGCGCCACTGCATGCTTGCGGCGTCGCTGCGCGCGAGGAATGAACGCGGGAACCCTCCCCGCAGCCACAATCGATCCGCCAGCGACGCGCCGACCTCGCGCAACGACAAGCCCGGCAACTCGTAGTAGGCGATGCGGCCGGCAAGCGACTCCGAGCTTTGCCGCAAGAGCGCCGGGGCTGCGCTGCCCAGCAGCAGGAATCGCGCCCGGCGGGGGCGCCGGTCGGCGAGCACACGCAGCACCGGAAACAACTCGGGCCGCCGCTGGATCTCGTCGAGGACGACGATGCCGGAAAGATCCTGCAGCGCGAGCATCGGGTCGGCGAGGCGCGCGAGATCGGCCGGATTTTCCAGATCGAAGCGGATGGCGGAAGGCCCGCGCAGCCAGGCCCGGGCAAGCGTGGATTTGCCGACCTGGCGGGCACCGAGCACGGCGACCACGGGGAAGCGTCCGAGCAGACGTCCGATGGCGTCGAGGTGATGCTCGCGGGCGATCACGGTCCCGGACGATACCACGAAATCTCGGTCTTCAACAGCGAGATTTCGTGGTAGTCGGAGGGCACCCGCCGCATCGTGCCGGTTCGGGAGCCCACTCGGCATCCGACCGGGCGCGCGGGGTGCACGAGGGCGGATCGCGGCCTCCGGCGGCGTGCCGGGGCGTGCGGTAGCATTCGCATACCTCCTATGACCACCACCGTCCTCGTCACCGGCGGCCTGGGCTACATCGGCTCGCACACCTGCGTGGAGCTGCTGCAGGCCGGCTACGAAGCCGTGATTGTCGACAACCTCTCTAACAGCAAGCGCTCGGTGCTCGGGCGCATCGAAGCGCTCGGGGGGCGGACAGTGCCCTTCGAGGCGCTCGACCTGCGCGACCGGGGCGCGCTGGAGCGGCTCTTCGCGCGGCACCGCTTCTGCGCGGTTCTGCACTTCGCGGGGCTTAAGGCGGTCGGCGAGTCGGTCGCCAAGCCGCTCGCCTACTACGACAACAACGTCGGCGGCGCGATCGCGCTGCTCGAGGCGGTGGTGGCGCACCGGGTGCCGAACTTCGTGTTCAGCTCATCGGCCACGGTGTACGGCGCGCCGCGGCGCCTGCCGCTCGCCGAGGATCATCCGCTGCAGGCGGTGAATCCGTACGGGCAGACCAAGCAGATGGTCGAGGCGATCCTGCTCGACACGGCGGCGGCGGAGCCGTGGCTGCGGCACGCCACGCTGCGCTACTTCAATCCGGTGGGCGCGCATCGCTCCGGCCGGATCGGGGAAGATCCCGTCGGGGTGCCGAACAACCTGATGCCCTACGTCTCGCAGGTGGCGGCCGGCCGCAGGCCGCGGCTGCGCATCTACGGCGCCGACTACGACACGCCGGACGGGACCGGCGTGCGCGACTACATCCACGTCATGGACCTCGCCGCCGGCCACGTCGCCGCGCTGCGCTACCTCGAAGGCGCGCGGCGCTCGATCACGGTGAACCTCGGCACAGGGCGCGGCTACTCGGTGCTGGAAATGGTGCGCGCGTTCGAAGCCGCGAGCGGCGTGCCCGTCCCCTACGAAATCGTCGAGCGCAGGCCCGGCGACGTGGCGGCGTGCTACGCCGATGCCTCGCTCGCCGCGCGCGAGCTGGGCTGGCGCGCGACGCGGGGGCTGGAAGACATGTGCCGCGACGCGTGGCGCTGGCAGTCGCAGAACCCGGAAGGATTTCCGGACTGAGGGACAACGCCGCTGCGCAGGCGGCCTCTACAATAGCCTCCTTCCTTTCGCATCGAGCCCGCGCGTGCCCCCTTCACTCGTTCCGGTGATCCTGTGCGGCGGCAGCGGCACCCGGCTGTGGCCGCTGTCGCGCAAGCTGCTGCCGAAGCAGTTTCTGCCCTCATCACCGAGCACAGCCTGCTCCAGGACACCGCGTTGCGGCTCGCGGCGCTCGAGGACGGTGCGCCCCCCGTCCTGATCGGCAACCACGAGCACCGCTTCCTGATCGCCGAGCAGATGCAGCAAATCGGCGTCGCGCCGGGCGCGCTGCTGCTCGAGCCGATGGGCCGGAACACCGCGCCCGCGGTGGCGGTCGCGGCGCTCGTCGCCGAGATGGTGCGCGAGGACCTCAAGCTCGCCGAGCGCGACGACCTGGCCAGGCGCCACGGGCACCGGGTGTTCGAAGGAAGGGAATAGGCCGATCCATGCCCACGGCGCTGCGCAAGGGGCGATATCGGTTCTTCTTCTACGCGGGCGATCGGAACGAGCCGGTGCACGTGCACGTCGAACTCGGATCCCCTTCCGTCCGCGGGCCCGCGAGTCGCGCGCCGCCGCGCGACAGCCTCCCTTCGGGGAGCCGAGCGGCCCGCGGAGGCGAGCGTCACCCTCGGGGCGCGGCTCGCCGCGGCGCGGGTCCGTGCACGCCGACGACACGGCCGAAGCCTGCGTGCACCTTGTCGAACAGCCCGACGACCGGCTCGCACCCCGCTCGCTGCCGCGCAGCCGCCGCTGGCCGACGCCGCTGCTGCGGCGACCTGACGATCGCATGCTTCTCGCGCTCGCGGCGGCGGGCAAGGCGGACGCGCTCGTGACCGGTGATGCGGATCTCCTTGCCGTCAAGCGCCGCCTGCGAGGAACCCGCGTCCTGACTCCGGCCGAATTCGCCGACTGGCTCGGGGAGTAGGTGCGGCGCGCTCCGGCGTGCCGGTGAAGAAGGGCGACGTGGTGTGGGACGAGCCGGAGAAGTGGACGCCGTGCCTGTGAAGCCGGTGTAGCGTTCGAGGCTTGCGCCTGTGTTAGCAGTCCGTCGAGTGCCGCGCTAGACTATCCATGCTGACGATTGACGGGAGCCGGACATGGCGGACGACGTGGCAGACATCGAGGCGAAAATCCGCGCGCTCAGCGCTGAGGAAAGAGCCGAGCTGATCCGTGCGCTCATTGCGGACATGGATGGCGCCGAAGGCGAAGGTGTCGAACAAGCTTGGTTGGCAGAAGCCGAGAGGCGCCATCGCGAGCTCATCGACGGCAAGGTCCAAGGCATTCCCGGGGAACGCGTTTTCGAGAACCTGCGCTCTCGTCTGAAGCGGCGATGAAGCTGGAGTTCCATCCGCAAGCGGAGCTGGAACTCTTGGAAGCCGCCATTCACTACGAAACAGAGGTCCGTGGCCTTGGCGAGCGGTTCGGAACCGAGGTTGGGCGGGTCACCGAGTTTCTGCTGAAGTATCCGAACATCGGCACCGAGATCGGCTCCGGTCGGCGAAGGTTCTCGTTGCATCGATTTCCCTTCACCCTGATATACGCGGCTTTGCCGGAAGTGCTGCATGTTTTGGCCGTTGCGCATGATCGCCGCCGACCGGGCTACTGGCGGTCGCGAAGATAACCGCTTGCAGCGGACGCACCGAGCGACGCGACCAACCGTACGGGGCATTACGGCGAGGAAGTCGCGGGGGTGCCGTTGAAGAAAGGCGACGTGCTGTGGGACCAGCCGGAGAAGTGGACGCCGTGCCTGTAGGGCGATCGCGCGCCGTCGAGCACGGAGGAGAGCGTGTGTCGGCGCGACCCGAAGGGGTAAGATTCGTGCAGGTATTTCCAGGGGCTGGGTCATGAAGCGCTCGTCCGTTATCCACTCCGACCCGGATATTCTGGGGGGGAACCCCGGTGTTCGTCGGCACCCGCGTCCCCCTTCAGGCGCTGATCGATTATCTGGAAGGGGGCACACGCTGGAGCAGTTTCTGGCCGATTTCCCGACCGTGCCCCGGGATCTGGCGATCGCGGCGCTCGAGCGGGCGAAGGAGCACCTGATTTCGGATGCGCGTGCTGCTTGACGAGTGCGTGCCGAGAGGCCTGCGGGACCTGCTTCCCGGCCACGACGTCATGACCGAGATGCGCGTCAAGCCGCGTCCTTCAGGGCGGGGAAGGAAAGCGCGGAGGCGGTAGGCGTGCTTTGAGCCGGTTAGTCTGGCGTGTGCTGCTGTTCGATGTACTGGCGCACGATGCTGATGGGAGCGCCGCCGCACGAAACGGCGAAGTAGGACGGCGACCACAGCACGCCTTTCCAGTACCGCTTGCGGATGTCGGGACGCTGCTTGCGCAGCAGACGGCTGGAGACGCCCTTGAGACTGTTCACGAGCGAAGAGATACAGACCTTGGGTGGGTACTCCACCAGCAGGTGCACATGGTCGTCCTCGCCGTCCATCTCGAGCAGTGTGGACTCGAAGTCCGCGCAGACGCTGGCGAAGATGCCGCGCAGGGCATCGATGGCCGGGCCATCGAATACCCGGCGGCGATACTTTGCCACGAAGACCAAGTGGACGTGCATCTTGAAAACACAGTGTCTTCCGTGCCGAATGTCGTTGTCCTCGCTCATAGGCCAAGAGTATCATGAGGCCATGCAGCGTCTCCAAGCCTTCAAGTACGAACTGATGCCGACCGGTGAGCAGCAGCGCGACATGCGCCGCTTCGCGGGGTCGTGCCGGTTCGTGTACAACAAGGCGCTGGCGATGCAGAAGGAACGCTACGAGCGCGGCGAGAACAAGCTCGGCTACGCTGGGCTGTGCAAGGAGATTACGCAGTGGCGCTCTGGTTCAGAGGCGCCCTGGCTGGCCGATGCGCCGATCCATCCGTTGCAGCAGGCGTTGAAGGACCTGGAGCGGGCCTATGGCAACTTCTTCGCCAAGCGCGCGGCCTTCCCGAAGTTCAAGAAGCGCGGCCAGCGCGACAGCTTCCGTTACCCCGATCCGAAGCAGATCAAGCTGGATCAGGGGAACAGCCGCATCTTCCTGCCCAAGCTCGGATGGCTGCGCTATCGCAACAGCCGGGACGTGCTGGGTGAGGTGCGCAACGTCACGGTCAGCTTGGTCGGCGGCAAGTGGTTCGTGAGTATCCAGACCGAGCGCGAGGCCGCGCCTCCGGTGCCGCAGGCCAGCAGCGCCGTCGGCATCGACGTGGGCGTAGCCCGCTTCGCCACGTTCAGCGACGGCACGTTCCTCGCGCCGCTGGACAGCTTCAAGAAACACGAGGCCCGATTGCGCCGCTACCAGCGGGCCATGAGCCGCAAGGTCAAGTTCAGCAACAACTGGAAGAAGGCGAAAGCCCGCCTCCAGGGCATTCACGCCCGCATCGGCAACGCCCGCCGCGACTACCTGCACAAGGCCACGACCACGATCAGCCAAAACCACGCGATGGTGGCAATCGAGGACTTGCAGGTACGGAACATGTCCCGGTCGGCGGCGGGCACGGTCGATGAGCCAGGCAGAAACGTTCGGGCCAAGTCCGGCCTGAACAAGTCGATCCTCGATCAGGGCTGGTTCGAGTTCCGCCGCCAGTTGGAATACAAGCTGGCGTGGAGCGGTGGATGGCTGATCGCCGTGCCGCCGCAGCACACAAGCCGCACGTGTCCGGATTGTGGCTGCGTGAGCGCGGACAACCGGCCCACGCAGGCGCAATTCCGCTGCGTCGAATGCGGCTTCGAGGACAACGCCGATGTCGTCGGCGCGATCAACATTCTGGCGCGGGGACACCGCGTTGCAGCCTGTGGAGAGGTAGCGCAGTTGGGCTCCTCCGTGAAACAGGAACCCACCGAAGCGATCTGAGATGTGCATCATCGTTTCAGACACCGTAGGAATCTCCGGCCTTTAGGCCGGGGAGGATGTCAAAGTTGCCGACGCCGGTTGGGCGGGCGTCAAGAACGGCGAGTTGCTGCGGCGCGCCGCGCTGCGACTCGATGCTCTTCTCACCGTAGATCCAAACCTGGAGTATCAGCAGAATTTCTCCGGACTGGCGATGGCAGTCATCGTCGTCGACGCGCCGAGCAACGACATCGACGTGCTGCGACCGGTCATGCCAGCGGTCCTCGAGGCGCTGGCCGGCGCAAGGCCCGGGGTCGTCACCCACGTCCCGCGCCCAGGCTCCGCGGCCCATCCCGTCGGCGTACTGGTGAAAAAGGGCGACATGGTGTGGGACGAGCCGCAGGCGTGGACGCCGTGCATGTAAGGCGAACGGCGTGGACCACTGCTGCCCCAAAATAGCCCGATCGGCGGGCGAACCCTGCGAGGTAAAGTCGGCCGAGGAATTACGCGACTTAGCCTTGCAAGCCCTGGCCGAAGCGGTCTTCGGCATAGCGCCGAATCCGCGCTACCGCCTCGATGAGTCCCTCGGATAATCGCGGTACGTCATTCAGGATCGCCGCAAACTCCTCGGCGTCTTCCATGTACTCGTGCACGAGCTTGTTCCGGAGCTGCCGCAAGCCGATCCACTCTTGCGGCCTTTCCACCCATCCGAGCCGGTCCGCACGGTTCAGGTTATCGATTGCGCTGCCGATCGCCTCGCCCGCACAGGCCAGCAAACGAGGCAGCAGTTTGTCCATGACCGTGTCTTGCAGGCGAGCAAACCTGGAGGAGAACGCCTCCGGCGACCTCCAGAGACCGGCGCAACTGCACGATGTAGGGTTCGCCTTCGGCGGCAGTCAAAGGGGTACCCCCGTACGTCGCGCTTCGTTATGGATCGCGAGCGGTCTGGTCGCTCCGTCACGGACGATCACGTCGATTCTCTGCTCTCTGAGGGAAACCTGAAGATCCGCGTTGAACTCGAGGACCGCGCGGACTTTGTTTTCCATGACCCGCGGCACATCGACGTACAGGTCGATGTCGCCGCCCCGCTTGGAATCGTCCACGCGCGAACCGAACAGGTAGACATTCGCGTCCTCTCCGAAATGCTTCCGGGCAAGGCTGCGGATCACGGCAACTTCACTGGCGGAAAGGCGCATGGCCAGAGTTCGATCGTATTTTATACTCATGCACGACCAGGCCGCGGGCAGGACGGCGCTCGACCCCTACCGGCTCGCGGCCTACGATGCCTCGTATTCTGGAAGCTCGCGATGCGCACCGGAGTGCCACCGCCAGCGACGCTGGATCTGGAGTTGCAGAGGGCTGCCCGGAAGGCGGGCTTGAAGCGCTTCGCGTCGGGATAGGCGGGCCTTCAGCCTGGCGGGCGTCGGTGCGGCGGCGGGCGGTGGTGGCAGCACGACGAGGACGCACTAACGCTTGCCTTACGACTGCGTCGTAAGCCAGTGTTTCGCGCGCAGCTCGGGATACGCCTTGGCGAGCGCCCCGACGCCTTGGCGCGCTTGCCGAACCCAGCCTTTGCCGCGCGAGAGCAGATCTTTCCACGCCTCCTCGACCTCCGACGCGCGATGCTCCTTGAGGGGCGAAAGAAGCAAACCGGCTTGCACCAGGTCCTTGCTCGATTTCGCGGCCAAAGTCCCCGAGCGCTCGCCGTAGACGAGCAGCTTATGCAGCGCGAAGCGCGCCGGGTCGGGAACGTTGACGAGCACCACCCGGTCTGCCGAGAAGAGCGCCGCCTGCTGCACGTTCTCCAGGGAGAATTCCATGAACTTCAGGGGCTGGAGTTTCACGCCGAGCTGCGGATGCTTGAACGGTCTGTCTCCGCCGCGGTGCAGCGGCGTGAGGAAGTCCAGGCGAAACTGCGGTTCGCGGGGGTCGAGGGTGGTCGCGCCGGCCTCGGTGGCGGTGAGGCTCGAGACGGGCAGGAACCCCATGTCGAGCGAGTCGATGGCGGTGTTCGTGTCGACGTGCACATCCGACGGGAGGGCGATTTCGAGCCTCTTGTCGGCATGCGCGAGATCGACGTCATGGGTGCGCGAGCCCTCCGTCCAGCGCACCCCGAGCATGTTGCCGAAGGCGAGGAAGGCGTGCGTTCCGACGAGCACGCCGCCGGCGCGAAAGAACCCGTACTCCGAGAGCCGCTGGAGCACCCGCAGATGGCGCGCGAGGATCGCGGAGCATCCCAGGGCGGCCGCGGCTTGCGCCAGGCGCGCCAGGCCGTGGCTTGCGGGCGGGGGCGCCTTCTTCTCGATCAGGGCGCGCACGGGGCCGTTGTCGGGGCCGACGTAGACCTGGCGCAGCTTCCCGGAGGGCTCGGTGTACTGGAAGTACCAGTACTATCTGCCGCGCACGGTCTTCGCCGCGAAGGAGCCTCTCAGGTCGGCGACCGAGCGCAGGCGCTCCGCGGCGAGCGCGGCCTCGAGCAGCTGCGCGTACGCGCTCTGGGCGCTGAGAGGAAGCTCGGCGTACAGGGCCATGGGCATTATACTAAAAAGCAATTGTGCCTAGTATAGCGGCCCGCGCGGCGCTATACCAAGTCTGTCCAGGACTCGGAGCTCTTCATCGAGAACAGAGTCGCGGAGCGCACTATCGCTCGGATTTTCCAGTGCGCTCAACCGAATTCGCGTACCGACACCGGCTTAGCCTCGCCGACCTCCAAGAGTGGTCGGAGGATACGCTCGAGGCGCTCGCACGTGGCGTCGTGGGAGCCTGAAAAGTGCCCGTGCCTCCGATCGCGACCATCCTGATCGAACCCGTGGTGCGTGCCGCACTGCTTGAGGACATGGGGCGCGCGGGCGACATCACCACCGATGCCATCGTGCCGACCGGGGTGTGCGTCTGCACTGCGCTGGTGGCGCGCCAAGCCGGCGTGCTCGCCGGCCTTGAGGCGGCATTGCTTGCCTTCCGGCATCCTTGATGCAACGATCGAGACGTGCGTTCAGCGCCCGGATGGAAGCCAGCTTTCTCCTGGCGACATTATCGCCACCATCACCGGACCAGCGCGCGGCATCCTGAGTGCCGAGCGCGTGGCGCTCAATTTTCTATGTCACTTGAGTGGCGTGGCCTCGGCGACTGCAGCAGTGGTTGATGCATTGCGTGGCTACCGTACGCGCGTCACATGTACGCGCAAGACCATGCCCGGATTGCGCGCGTTGCAGAAGTACGCCATTCGCGTGGGCGGCGGCAGCAACCACCGCTTTGGGCTCGATGACGCCATCCTGATCAAGGACAACCACGTCGCGGTTGCCGGCGGGATCGTGCCAGCGATTGAGCGCGCGCGTGCCGCCACTGGCCATCTGGTTAGAATCGAGGTCGAAGTAGACACGCTTGCCCAGCTCGCCGAGGCCCTCGAGGCGCGGGCCGATGCGGTGCTACTCGACAACATGGACCTGGAGACATTGCGCCGGGCGGTGGCGATGGTCGCTGCTCGCGCGGTAACCGAGGCGTCGGGCCGTATCACGCCGGCCACTGCCGCATCCATCGCGGCCTGCGGTGTCGACCTGATCTCCGTCGGCTGGCTGACGCATAGCGCGTCCGCGCTCGATATCGGACTGGACTACCACGGTTGACGCGGGTGCTGGCGAAATCCACGCGTTATGCCAGATTCCCGAAACATGCGGATGGGGGTGCGCAAGCTATCCCGAGGTCGGGGATTCAGATCCCGATTACCGCTTGATTGGAAATTCGCCAACCAAAGGCATGGAAAAGTTTTGCGCAAAATCCGCAAGGCCCAGAAGTTGCGGATCAACTGCTTACCTGCCTTTTCTCCGCCTTGATAGAGATGGCCTCGCGCACCGTTACAGCGCCGCATACGGTGCTACGGTGTCGGAGTCCCTTACGTTGTGGATCGCCTCAGGCTGCCGTCCCGCTCGATCTCCCGCAGCTCGCGCGCCAGGCGGCGCTTGGCGTGCCACAGTTCATAGTCCTGCTGCATGCGTAGCCAGAACGCCGCCCCGTTGCCCGAAAGCGTGCCGACGCGCAGTGCCATTTCGGGCGTGAATCCTTTGCGCTCGGCCAGCAGCTCATGCAGCGTCTGACGCGAAACGCGCAGGCGACGCGCGGCCTCGGATACGGTCACGCCCAGCGCCGGCAATACATCCTCGCGCAGGATCGCGCCCGGGTGCGTCGGCGGCCGATCGGCGTGTCGCTTGGCGGTGTATTCGGTCATGTTTGCCTCCTAGTGGTATTGTTCCAGGTCGACCCGCAGCGCGTCGCCGTCTGCCCATTCAAAGGTGATGCACCACGGTCCGTTGACGTGCAGGCTGTAGCGGGCCGGTTTGTGGCCTCTGAGCCCGTGAAAGTCGAAGCCCGGCACCTGCAACTCGGCAAGCTGCTGTGCCGCGTTCAGCGCGTCCAGTCTCCGCAGAATTCTGGCTTGCAGGTCTGGCCGCACCTTGGACGATGTCCCCGTTCGGTACAGGTCGGCCAGCCCCTTGTGCCGGAAGCTGCGGATCATGCGGCAGTATCCGTCAGCTCCGGCCGTGTGTCAAGTAATGCTTGACAGCTCGGCGGCCGCAATTCGCGCTGCTTGCGCTACAGCGCTAGCCCGGCCAGCGTCTTGAGGCTTTACTGAGCACTCGGTAATATAGGCAACAGAGGGGCGCGGAAGAATGACCGCACGAGCGGGCGATCACTCCGGGCTCGCCTCCGGGTGCGAGGCGATCCAAAGAGTTTTGCGCGCTTCGTAGACAGACCAGGCGTTGCGCGGCGCTGCCGATGGATGGTTGGCCGCGCGCGAGTCGCTCACGACCCGGGCGGGTCTGCCGCCGCTAACTGCTTTAGCGTTCAGCTCAGCGCGCATTGAACGTTGTCATCCGGCGCGCCGTCTGTGCCCTTGCTCACCCGCCACATCGAGCCGCACGGACGAACGGGCGCGTCGTCGACTACTTCGCGTGCGCTCAATTGAACGACAGGCTTCGCACCGCCCGGGCGAGATCCCCGGGGCGCAGGCCCCGGCTCGAGTTCCTCGCTCGCTCCGAGAGCGCGATATTGACCGCCTGCTGGAGGGCGATCTCGACCTCTGCGATCGAGCGCCCGGCGAGGATCCGGGCCGCCCTCCGGGGGGTGAGCTCGGGTGCGCACGCCACGGCGCGCTTGTCCAGCCACGCGGCGACGGTGCGCGCGATCTCCCGCGGCCCGGGGAGCGCGAACTCGATCTTCAGCGGAAAGCGCCGCATTGCGGCGTGATCGAGCGCCTCGGGGTGGTTGGTCGCTGCAATAAAGAACACGTCCGGAATCCTCCCGCGCTCGCCGTCCAGAAGCGTGAAGAGCTTGTTGGTGGCGATCCTGGTGTGGGGCGAGTGCGTGCGCTCGCCAAGGATGTCGTCCGCCTCGTCGATGAAGAGGATCGCCGGACGCTCATCGGAGGCCCGCTCGAGCACCTTGTCCATGGCCTCATCGGTTCGGAGTAAGTCATGCCCGGTCGTCGCGATGAAGCTCCACCGGGCGGCCTTGGCGAGCGCCTTGGCTGTCAGGGTCTTGCCGGTGCCAGGTGGCCCGTAGAACACCGCCCCCAGGGTGACGGCGCTGCCTTTGCGCTCCTTTTCCTCGAGGTCGGCCATGGTGGCGGCCAGGCTCTCGATCGCCTCGCGCGTGGAGGGGTCAAGAACGAGCTCCCCGAGCTCGGGTACGCCCTCGTAGCGGTGAGCGAGGTTCAGGCCCTGGAGCTTGCGAAGCGCCTGAAGAAGTGTCTGGAACTGGAGCTGACCCTTTTCGGGGGGAGAGGCCTCGAGCCATCGGCGGGCCTGGGCGGCGATCGCCGAGAGCCGGGCGATGGAGAACCCCTCGAAGTGCCGGCAGGCCATCTCTAAGGTCCCCTCGCGAATGCGGGGTTCGTTCTCCTTGCCGAGGCCGCGCTCGAGGATCGCCCGCCGGGTCTGGGCGTCGGGAAGGCCGATCTCGATCTTGAGGTCAAAGCGCCCCTCGCGCCGCCCGGCCGCGTCCAGCCGCTCGGGGAAGTTGGTCGCGGCGAGCACCATCACGTTCTTGCCCCGGATGGCCACGAGCTCGGTGAGAAGCGCCGCGACGATCCTCGGGCCTTCGGCCTCCGACGTCGTCGCGCCCCTGCTTCCCATCACCGCGTCGAGCTCATCGAAAAAGAGCATGCACGGCGCTTGGGCCCGCGCCGCGGCGAAGGCGGCCACCACCCGCTGTGTTGTTTCATTTACGAACACGGAGGCAAATCGCGCGATGCTCACGGAAATGAGCGGAACCCCGAGCTCGCCAGCCAGGGCCTCGACGAGGAAGGTCTTGCCCGAACCCGGCGGCCCGTAAAGGAGCGCGCCGTTCCGGCTGGCGGCCCGTGCGTCGCGCGCGAAGTCAAGGAGCAGGCGCTTTTCGCGCTCCATGCCGAGGACATCGGCAAAGCAGCGCCTCGTGAGGTGTGCGGGAAACTCCTCGGCGGGCGAGGGCACGGCGCTCGGAACGGTATTGCCCGCTCCCGGGGCGCTTTGCAGGGCACCGGAGGCGGCGGGAGTCGGCGTGGTTTCCGGGGTCTTTAGTGGCCCGTGCGTTTCGGTCAAGGCCCAGCGCTCGGCGCGGGCGATCCCGTAGAAAAGGGTGAAGGCGACGAAGGGCCACAGAAACGCGTAGGCGTCGTGCAGCCACAGCCAGAAGACGAATACGGCATGAAGGAACGGCAGCGCGCCCTCCATTGCCGCGGAGCGGAACAATACGGGCCTTCTCGCCCAGGCGCCGTAGACGGTGAAGGCAAGTGCCGCCGCGCCGGGGGCAAGCATCCAGGCGAGCGCCGCGGGCCCGAGCACCCCGTCGAGCGGCTCGGTGAACGCGAGACCGTAATGGGCATTCAGGACGAGCGCCGGCACCACGGCAAGAAGGAGTCCCAGGAAGAGCCCCTGGACGTGCGCGCCGATCACCTCGGCGCCGACGTCGGCCGAGGCTCCGGGCGGCGCTGGGGGCGGCCAGCGCGAAGTCATCGGCGAGCCTCGCCCGGTAGCATCGCGCCGCCACGGGCCTTGGCCCCGGCAGGGCCGAGAAGGAGAACGGGCTTCGACCGCAGAACCCATCTGAGGAGGAAGCCCGGTGCCTGCGCAGCCCGAAGGCCGACCTGCTCGATCGCCCTTGGCCGGGAAAGCTCGGCGCCGCCTTGCTCCTTCACCCGGACCACCACCGTGCGCTGCGCACGACGCCAGTCAAATCCGGACTCGATGGTAGCGCGTGCGCACCCCGGAAGGCGCGCGCAGAACTGCGAAGCGAGCGCTCGGGCTGAAGGCCCGGCAAGTGTTCTTGCGGCGATATCGTTGATCGTGCAAAGCGCGCTCATGTAAAGAAGCGCCCCGGCGGCGAGGGCGCTCAGCGCGAGGGCTACGCGGGCCGAATCGCCTGGGTCAGTAGTGGGTGGCTGCATGCGCCCACCCTATCGAAAAACGCGATTCGCGCATCCTCGGCACCGAAACGTGCGGCGTGATGGTGACGAGTTGGCGCGGGCCGCTGCGCCCGAAGCCGTGCGGCCGCAGGTCGCACGCGAAGGCGCCGCGGGGGTGCGCCGCAGAGACTTCCTCCGTGCCGCGCCGAGGAAGCGGCGAGCGCAAGCGCTTGCTGCTGTGAGCGCCCGATCATGGCTGTGATCAGGTCCTTTCCGGACAAGGACACCACCGGCGTGGCCGCCCGCTTATATGTATGTGTGCGTCGGCTCTGCGGCGCACGATGCATTTGGTGGCCCGGCGCAAGCGGCCGCAATGGCACGTCAGCAGGGACCGGCCGGATCGGTCATCTTCGGGTCGCGAAGCAACCGGCCCGGGCCGTTTGGTGCAGGGAAGCTTTCGAACCTGTAGCAGGCGTTTGCGCAAGTGCGCTGCGCGCGAATTGAATTCGGCGGGAAGCCGCCCCCTGTTCGGCGACCCTCGTACATTCATCCGGCGCGGAATAGCGTCACACTCCCCGACAACCTGCACTCGCCCCTTGAAGCGCGTGCGCACTGAAACAGAGTTGACACGCGTCTGCTCCTCTCTCATCGACATCCGCCCGGGGGGGCAGCCGGGCCACTTGCGCTTTGACCCGAGTCTGCTATATTGGCTCCAGTAACGCTCGCCGGGTTCCCCGGCATCGACACACCCGCATTGGCGGGTCGAAAGTCGGACCACTTGTGGGCCGACGCGGGAAAGTGGATTTTTCTCCCGCCAAACTCAGGAAAAGGCTGCGTCGGCTATTTCTGCATCGCCGTTCGCGCCTGTCGTGGACAGTCGTTTCCGCGCGAACCTCTAGCGCGGCCCGGAGCTGAGAAGCTCCGCACAGAGCCTCCGCCTGCGGTGCTTCCCGCGCGGCGGCGCCTGGCGTATCCCTCCCCTCAACATCGAAGGCGATCTCGGCCCCTACGGCAGCTTGGGCAAGCACGCGCTCCTCGGGCGCAGTGCACGCGCTGAAAGAAAACGCCGCGCGGCCAGAATCTCGCCTGGCCCGCTACAACGATCCGCAAGCGCGGCAAGCCGAGATGCTTGAGCGCTCGCGCCCCTAGCCACACGGGCCGCGCCTCGCCGCGCGGTGCCGCTAGGAAAGCCTCGCCCTCGACCGGACGACGGCGCCTTCCCCGAAAAGCACTTCAGCGCACCTCCATCGTGCGCCCCCACGCTTGGGCCCGCGTCTGCTCAAGCGGGGTCACTCCAACGTGAAGGTCGACACGCGCGCTGCTCGGGCGCGCGCGTGGCAGACGCGTGCTGCTCGCCCGAGCAAGCATTGCCCGCGAGGGTGGTGCGAACCGGCCTTGGCCGGACGGTCTTACGAAGCGCAGAGGTTACTTGCTTTCACCAGTCGAGGAGATGGCGATGGTCACATCCCGGGCAAGACGCAGAACGCTCAAACGCAGTCGTTTGGATCAGTACCGGCTGGACATCCTGTCGATGTGGGTGCGCGGTCTGAGTTTCCGAGACATTGCCCGCGAGCTTCAGCGCGTGCGCGGCGTGCACGTGTCCCATTGCAGCGTGAGGCGTCGCCTGCGCAGATGGTGCGCGCTATGAGCGGGTGGCGGCGGCGCGCCGGCGAGACGCCTGGCGAGGCGGCGCGTCGGCTCGTTGCGCGCATCACCGCGCATGGAACTCCGCGATGCGAGGCGCGCGGGCGGGACCTCATCACGTCGGTGGGCAGCGAGCGCCTGGCTCGCCAGTCGCTGAAGGGTTATCTGCTCTGGCGCGTCGCGCAGCAGATCCCGCGGTCCGAACAAGACTACCAAAGGCATCTCGTTCGCTATCTCACGGAACGCGCCAAGGTGGTCTGCCAAAAGGTGCTCAACTGTGATCGTCGATCGCTCGGGATGGTCTTCCACGTGCGGCTGCCTCGGATCGCAGCCGAGCGACCGACCGTGTTGACGTCGCGGTCCTATCGACTCGAGGAGGTGCAGAAGATCGCGCTACGACAGGATGAGCGCCATCAGGTATCCACTTGGCTCTGCTTCGATAGCGGCGTGCGCGCACACGAACTCGCCACGCTCGCGCGCCGTACGGAACTTGCGCCCTCCGCCCATCGTGTGTGGCGGCCGGATCGATTCCTGTGCCTTCCCGACTATGAGCTTTATGTGGTGGTCGGAAAAGGCGGCCTCGTGCGCGAGGTCGCGGTGCTCAGGCAGCTGGCGGAGTGGCTCGAGCGCTATCGGCGGCCTTGCCCCGTGCGCGTTCGCGATCGGGAGGTCTACTATCAGTCAAACTACGATATCGGCTTCGGTCAATCGGCCAGCCAGAGCTTTAGCACGGCAAGCCAAAGAGCGCTCGGCTGGTCCAGCGGGATGCATGGGCTCAGGCACAGCTACGCCAAGTCCAGGTTCGCGATGCTGTGCAACGCGGGTCTCACACAGTCGCAGGCCCTGGAAATCGTATCGCAGGAAATGGGCCATTTTCGTAAGGAGATTACGTTTCCCTACTTGCGCTAGATGATCATGGGCGCTCAGGAGGCAGCCGATGGCCCAGCTCCGAAGTATCGCGCGTTGCGCGCAGAAGCGTGCCGAGTCACATGCGTGGTAAGGCCGCCGTCGCGCTCCGAGAAAGCGGCGCGCCGCGGGCTGCAAGGCGCGCATCGAGCGGGATCGGAGCAAGCCCCTGCGGCAGGCCGAAGAAGCTCCTCGAGGTCTCGCGGCCTGCGAGTCCGAGCTGGAAGGCGAAGTCCGGGCGCGAGGACGGGGCGCGGCGCAGGCTCGCCGAGTGCGCCGGGGGCGCAGAAGGTTTGTCGCCGCGCGGCGGTGGGGATCGCGCTGCACGAGTGGATCCGCGGCGAGGTCATCGCGATCGGACCGCAGAAGGTGGCGATCCGCATCGACAATCCCGGGCACTACGGCGAGGAAGTCGCGGGGGTGCCGGTGAAGAAAGGCGACGTGGTGTGGGACGAGCCGGAGAAGTGGACGCCGTGCCTGTAGGGCGGCTGCGCCCGGACGAGGCTTGCGCAATTTCCATCGTTCCCGTACGGTAGCCGGACATGGGCTCGACCCTTTACGAAGAGATTCTCAAGCTTGACGCGGCGGCGCGGCTGCAACTCGCGCAGGAGCTTCTCGACAGCGTGGCGAGCGAGACGTTCGCGCCGCCCGCGACCGCCGAGCAGCGCGCCGAGTTGACCGCGCGTCTCGCTCACCATCGCACGCATCCGGGCGAAGAAACCGTCGCGCTCGTCGATATCGAGGCGAAGCTCGGCGTGCGGTAGTGCTCTACTCGGTCCGCTACACGCTCGCGGCGGCCGCGGAAGTCGGGATCGCAATCTCCTCGTACGACAGGACTAGGTCAGCGTGCCGGCGCTGATGCATCAGCATCAGAAGCCGCAGACGCGCGAAGAGCTGCTCAAGCGATGACCTGCGCCAGACGAATGGACGCCGTGCCTGTAACTCGGTAAGCCGGCAGCCAAGCGTACAATACGATCGCTCGAAGCCTGCCGACTCAGGCAAGCGACTGGGACAACAAAATGACCGAACTGGAACTGAAGCGCTCGCTCCCCGATCAGCTCGCCAGCCAGGCGAAGGCTGCCGGACTGTTGACTTCGGAAGCGATGGAGCGACTGGTGCGGGAAGCAATCCGCAAGGCGGCCGCGCAGAAGTTCATCGAGCTCGGCAAGCCCCTGCGCGAGCCCGGCGGCCCGGACATCGCCGGAGCGGAGCTCGAATCGGAACTCAAGGCAGTACGCGCCGAGCTTCGCGAAGCCCGTGCGCGTCGTGCTTGATACCAACGTCGTCGCCTCCGCCCTTCTGTGGGGCGGCACGCCCGAGCGGGTGATTGAGGCCGCCGGGGAGGGCGTGCTCGAAGACGCCGCAGTGCTTGCTTGCGCACTCGCCGCGCGTGCCGGGGCCATCGTCTCAGGTGACGACGATCTTCTCTCGCTTGGCAGCTACCACCAAATCCCGATCGTCAGCGCTGCGCAGGTGCTGCGTATTGCCGCCGCCTGAAGCAGGTCTGCCCGTTCTCCAGGGACGTATCTTTAATGCGCCCGCCGGTCGCGCCGAACCCCCCGCCCGGTTGAGCCGTCCGCATCGACGATCCCGGTCACTCGTTCGGGCTCATGAAGATCGGCCAGACGGTGGCGATGGCGGTGCTGGCGATCGGCGGCTCGGTGCTCGCCTGGTACCACGTGGCCTCGCAGGTCTATTACCCGACGCTGCAGCTGCGCACCCCGGAGGGGTTCACCTGCAGCGTGGTGCAGGTCCCGACCGCAGACCGCCAGGCCTGTGGCGCCGCGAACGATCGCTTCCTCGAGCCGGTGCGCGCGCAGTGCAACGACTGCAAGGTGGTCTATGCGCGCTGCCTGCGCCACCTCGACGCACCGGAGCGGGTGCTGGTGTCGCAAAACGCGGCGCTCGGCTACGTGGTGCTCTCGCCGGGGATGCACATGGCCATCAGCGGCCCGAAGGCGCAGCTGCGGGCGGTGTGCGACCACATCGCGGACAACATGGTGGGCCGCGGCTATTCCAGCGCGGCCTGCATCTATCCGCGCGGGCCCGGGGGCGCCTGTTCAGTGCTGAATCGCCGCCGGCCGGGCTATCGGCGGGCGCGAGCGAGGGGATTCGGTACGGGAAGGCTCGCCTAAGGCCGGTGCACGTCTCAGCAAGGAAAGCTCTCTGTCCAAATCGAATTTGCCGGCGGCCCGCTCGAACAGTCCGGAGGCGAATCGATACAGCTCGAGATCAAAGCGGTTGCGGTCCCGGATGATTTCGAGCGCGCCCGCGTCGAGTTGACTTTGTCGCAGGCGATTCGCACCGACGTTGCGGGCGGGATAGCGGCAATAGGTCCAGTCGAATTCCCGGTGAAGAAGAATCTGGAATTCTTCGAAGCGCTCGGTCAGGCCGACGACGGAGAATTCCTGGGCGAGATTGGCTTTGGCCTTGTCCAACGTGCGGGACGACACTCCGCCGATGGGCACCTTCATTGCACCGGCCAACCGGCGTGTCTGGCCGTTATCCATTTCGACGAGGCCGGATCGGCTGACCCAATCCGTCACGCTCGATCGCGCCGCCAGCTCGTGCGCGGGATCGGTGGTCAATCTGAGGTAATGGCAATAATGCGAAATGACGCGCTCGACGGGGTCGCGCAGCAGTGTCACCAGGCTGGCGTCGGCCGGCAACACGCTG
This sequence comes from uncultured Pseudomonadota bacterium, assembly GCA_963817785.1. Taxonomy (GTDB): domain Bacteria; phylum Pseudomonadota; class Gammaproteobacteria; order Burkholderiales; family SG8-39; genus JAKALD01. The sequence continues at coordinate 56,521 of CAWFPL010000003.1, forward strand.
CGCAACGAGAGATCGAAATGGCCATGGATGACCCGAAGGGCGTGCGGGTCCTTGAGCGCCGACTTCAGGCGACGGATCTTGGAGCGCGAGATCAGGAAATTCGGCCACAGCGCATGCCCTGGCGCCGTCCAGGACATTCCCCGCATCATGATTTTATGCATCGCGTCGGCGGGAAACTTGTGGGCGAGAGCCGATACGACCGTGGTGCCGCCGGTCTTGGGAATGTGAACGAAGACGAGCAGACGGTCCTGCTGGCAATTGCCCGCACGAGGACGCTGATCAACTGTTATGGCCGCCAATGACCAAAGCTCCCGTGCCCTATGCTACGCGAGGCTGCGTAAAGCAACGTCAAGGCAGGCGCGGTTCCCAGGACCGATCCGGGGCCGTTTGCGATCAGGAGGTGTAATGGGGAGGAAAACAAGGCTCTGTCACAAAATCGTGTTGGCAGAATCCTGCCAACACGCGGTAAATGCTCTGACCAGCAGTGGAAACCGAGCTTTGAGGGCGTCCCCTCGCCCTAGGCCGAAAAACGCTAAAACAACACGAATTGGTGACAGAGCCAAAAACAAAGGCCCCGGAGCGGGGCCTTTGCGAGTCGGCTGCGGATGCAGCCGGATTGCCGAGGAAGCGGTTGCGCTTCTCTTAGTGGTGAGTCGTGGTCGTGCTGCCGCCGCCGCTCGCGGCCGCGGCCACTGCGGCCACGCCGACGCCGATGGCTATCGCGGTGGCGGTGGTTACTCCGGCTGCGGCTCCTGCACCGGCGCTCGCGCCGCCTGCGCCCGTCGAGGCGCCGCCCGCCGTGCCGCCGGTTCCACCTTCGCCGCCGCCCTGCTGGTTGCCTTGCGCCACGGTGATGTTGGGCTGATTGGCGCCCTGGGCCGGCTGCCCGCCCTGCGCGAACGCCGTGTTCCACGCCGCCAGCGCGCTCAATGCGATGACGGCCTTCAGTGCTGGTTTCACGATACGTTCGTTCCGAGAAAAGTCGAAAACCTGCGTGTTGTTTGCTCCCCTGTTTGAGCAAGTCTCGGGCCACCAAGGGAGGCGCCTTCTTCTGTGCGCAGGATATGCCGGAACCCGCCCGAAGGTAAGCTCAACAGGGTGTCCTAGGATAATGATTTTGCAATGTTATCCCCGAGTCCGCGCCGGCCCCTGGCGCGGGCGCGCCGATGCGCGTGCGGTGCACTCCCCCGCACCGAACCGGGGCCCGCTGCGCACGAGCGCGTGCGTCTGCGCGGGCGGGGGCGCAGGTAGAATCGGCGAAAGACCATTTTCCTGCCCGATGACCGACGACGCCCGCTCCGCTCCGAAATCGAAAGACGTCTTCACCGTCCACCACCGCGTCACTGAGGCCGACCGCGCGCGGGCGAACGGCCACCGCGGAGGCATCCTCTGGTTCACCGGGCTCTCCGGTGCGGGCAAGTCCACGCTCGCGATCGAGCTCGAAAAGGCGCTTTTCGGCCGCGGCTACCGCGTCTACACGCTCGACGGGGACAACGTGCGCCAGGGCCTCTCGGGGGACCTCGGCTTTTCGCATCTGGACCGCACCGAGAACATCCGCCGCATCGGCGAGGTGGCGGCGCTGTTCGCCGAGGCCGGGATGGTCGTGATCACGGCGTTCATCTCGCCCTACCGCGCCGACCGCGAGCGCATCCGCGCGCGGCACCCTGCCACCTTCAGCGAGATCTTCATCAACGCGCCGCTCGAAGTGTGCGAGGACCGGGACAAGAAGGGGTTGTATCGCCGCGCGCGCAGCGGCGAGGTGAAGGAGTTCACCGGCATCTCGGCGCCGTACGAGCCGCCGCTCGCGCCCGAGCTGGAAATCCGGACGGATCTGGGCGACATCGAGGCGTGCCTCGCGCAACTGCTCGAATACGTGGACCGGAAGCTGCGGCTGCCCGCGGCGGAAGGCGACGCCCGGCCCGGCCGGCAGCAGGCCGGCAGGTAGCGCCGGCGCGCCCCCCGCTCCCACGATGCTCCTCGTCACCGGCGGCGCCGGCTTCATCGGCGCGAACTTCGTCCTCTCGAGCCTCGCCGAGACCGGCGAGCCGATCGTCAACCTCGACAAGCTCACCTACGCCGGCAACTTGCGCAGCCTCGAGGCCCTGCGCGGCGATGCGCGCCACGTGTTCGTGCGCGGCGACATCTGCGACCGCGCGCTGGTGCGCAAGCTGCTCGAGCAGCACCGGCCGCGCGCCATCGTGCACTTCGCCGCCGAGAGCCACGTGGACCGCTCGATCCACGGCCCGGCGGACTTCGTGCAGACCAACGCCGTCGGCACCTTCAGCCTGCTGGAGGAGGCGCGCGCGTACTGGCCGGCGCTGCCGGCGGCCGAGCGCGAGGCGTTCCGCTTCCTGCACGTGTCCACCGACGAGGTGTACGGATCGCTCGGGCCCAACGACCCGGCGTTCACCGAGCGCACGCCCTACGCGCCGAACAGTCCCTACGCGGCCTCGAAGGCGGCTGCCGACCACCTGGTGCGCGCCTACCACCACACCTACGGCCTGCCCACCCTCACCACCAACTGCTCGAACAACTACGGGCCGTACCAGTTTCCCGAGAAGCTGATCCCGCTCATGATCCACAACGCGCTCGCGGGCAAGCCGCTGCCGGTGTACGGCGACGGGCTGAACGTGCGCGACTGGCTGTACGTGCTCGATCACTGCGAGGCCGTGCGCCTGGTGCTCGCGCGCGGGCGGATCGGGGAGACCTACAACATCGGCGGCAACAGCGAGCGGGTCAACATCGAGATCGTGAAAACCCTGTGCGCGCTGCTCGACGAGGTGAGCCCGCGCGAGCAGGGCTCGCACGCGGAGCTGATCCGCCTGGTGCAGGACCGGCCCGGCCACGACCGGCGCTACGCGATCGATGCCTCGAAGATCCGCGCCGAGCTCGGCTGGACGCCGCGCGAGAGCTTCGAGTCGGGCCTCGAGCGCACGCTCGGCTGGTACCTCGATCACCAGGCCTGGGTGCAGGAAGTGACCAGCGGGACCTACCGCGACTGGGTGCGGGCCAACTACGGGCCGCACCAGGAATAGGCGCTTGACCCTCCGGCCACCTGTGAACTAGACTTAGCTAAGTTCATCAGGAATGCGATGGAAACCGTCAATATCCACCGGGCCAAGACCCAGCTCTCCAAGCTGATCGAGCGCGTCAGCGAGGGCGAGGAGATCGTGATCGCCCGGGGCGGCAAGCCGGTGGCGCGGCTCACACCCCTCGTGCAGCGCACGAAGCCGCGCAAGCCCGGCGCGCTCAAGGGCAAGATCTGGATCGCGGAGGATTTCGACGCGCCTTTGCCCGACGAGCTGCTTGATCTCTTCGAGGGCAAAGTGGGGCCCAAGCCGCGTTCCAGGGCGCGCAAGCGGTGAGGCTGCTCGTCGACACGCACTTGCTGCTGTGGTGGCTCGCCGACCGGCCCATTCCGGAGCTCGCCGCAGAACTGATCCGCGATCCCGCCAACCGGCTGTTCGCGAGTGCCGCGAGCCTATGGGAGGTCTCGCTCAAGGCGTCGCTCGGCAAAATCGAGGTGAAGCCCGGCGTGCTCGTGCAAGGACTGGCAAAAGAGGGGTTCGAGCCGTTGGCCGTGTCCTGGGAGCACGCGGTGCGAATCGCCGAGCTGCCGATGCATCATCGGGACCCGTTCGACCGGCTGCTCGTGGCGCAAAGTCTGGCCGAAAGCATGCCGCTGCTGACGAGCGACCGAGCGCTGGCGGCCTACGGTCCAATGGTGATGGTGGCGGTCTAGGCAGGGGCGCGAGGGATCTCGTGCGGCCTTACCGCAGGTGCCGCGCGCCCGGAGGGACCATCAAAAGCATCGTCCTCGCCGGCGGCTCGGGCACCGCCCCGGCTTCTTGCGTTTTCTGAAAATCTTCAGATAATGCCTGCATGGACCTCAAGAACACCATCCCCGTCTCGGACCTGGCCCGCCAGACCCGCGCGGTGGTCGAGCGCTTGGTCGCCGACCCGGCCGCGCGCTTCGTCGTCATGCGCAACAACCGCCCCGTGGCGGTGATCGCCGGCGTCGGTCGTGAGCCGGACGTCGCCGGCGGCGCGCGCGCCGAGGTCCTGCGCAAGCAGGGCCTCATCCGCACGCTCGCGGGCGCGCACGGGGCCCGTACGGTTCGCCTGTTCGGCTCGGCGGCCCGCGGCGAAGAACGGCCGGACAGCGACCTCGACTTCCTGGTCGAGCTCGAGCCCGGCCGCAACCTGCTCGATCTGATCGGCCTGGAGAACGATCTTGCCGATGCCCTGGGCAGGAAGGTGGAGGTGGTGACGGCGCGGTCGATCAAGCCCAAGGTCCTGAAGGGCGCGCTCAGGGACGCGATCAGGATCGTCTGACTGATGGCGCGCTCGCCGCTCGACCACCTCGCCAACGTGCTCGAAGCGATCGACAAGATCCGCGCGTACACGCGCGGCGGCGAGAGCGCGTTCCGCAAGAGCTCGATGGCGCGCGATGCGGTGCTCGCGCGCCTGATCCAGATCGGCCAGGCGGTCAAGGACGCGCAGGACGAAGGGCTCGACCTTGCCGCGCTTGCGCCCGCGATCGCGTGGCGCAGCATCGCCGGAATGCGCGACCGGCTCGTGCACAAGTACTGGGACGCGGATCCCGCCATCGTCTGGGGCGTGGTCGCGAACGAGCTCGACAAGCTCCGGCACGCGGTGAAATCGATCCTGGTCGAGCCGCGGCGCGGCGTCAAGGCGCGACCCGGATCGAGCCGGCGCGCAGCGCCGCGAAGGAGCACCCGATGAAAGGCATCGTCCTCGCCGGCGGCTCGGGCACCCGGCTCTACCCGGTCACGCAGGCGGTGTCCAAGCAGCTGCTGCCGGTGTATGACAAGCCGATGGTGTACTACCCGCTGTCGACCCTGATGCTCGCCGGCGTGCGCGAGTTCCTGCTGATCTCCACGCCGCAGGACACGCCGCGCTTCCAGCAGCTGCTGGGCGAGGGCACGCAGTGGGGCATTCGCATCCGCTACGCGGTGCAGCCGAAGCCCGAAGGCATCGCGCAGGCGTTCCTGATCGGCCGCGAGTTCATCGGCGGCGACGCGGTGGCGCTGGTGCTCGGCGACAACATCTTCTACGGCCACGACCTGTCGCAGCTGCTGCGCCGCGCGACGGCGCGCGAGAAGGGCGCCACGGTGTTCGCCTACCCGGTGAAGGATCCGCAGCGCTACGGCGTGATCGAGTTCGACGGCCAGGGGCGGGCGATCAGCATCGAGGAGAAGCCAAAGCACCCCAAGTCGCGCTACGCGGTCGTCGGCCTGTACTTCTACGACAACCGGGTGATCGACGTGGTCGCCGGCCTCAAGCCCTCGGCGCGCGGCGAGCTGGAGATCACGGACGTGAACCGCGCCTACCTCGCGCGCGGCGAGCTGGAGGTGCTGCCGATGAGCCGCGGCTACGCCTGGCTCGACACCGGCACGCACGAGACGCTGCTCGAGGCTTCCGCGTTCATCGAGACCATCGAGCGCCGGCAGGGCCTGAAGATCGCCTGCCCGGAGGAGATCGCCTACCGCATGGGCTACATCGACGCGAAGCAGCTCGAGGCCTTGGCGAGGCCGCTGGAAAAGAGCGGCTACGGCGAATACCTGCTGCGCGTGCTCTCGGACAAGGTGTTCTAGTGATAGTCACGCGAGCCGGGATCGCGGAGGTGCTGATCCTCGAGCCGAAGGTCTTCGGCGACCAGCGCGGCTGGTTCTTCGAGAGCTACAACCGGCGCGCGTTCCGCGAGGCGACGGGCATCGACGTCGAGTTCGTGCAGGACAACCACTCGCGCTCGGCGAAGAACGTGCTGCGCGGGCTGCACTACCAGATCCGGCAGCCGCAGGGAAAGCTGGTGCGCGTCGTCGCCGGCGAGATCTGGGACGTGGCGGTGGATCTGCGGCGCAGCTCGCCGACCTTCGGCAAGTGGGCGGGCTTCACGCTCTCCGCCGAAACGAAGCGCGCGGCCTGGGTGCCGGCCGGCTTCGCGCACGGCTTCCTGGTGGTGTCGGAGTTCGCCGAGGTGCAGTACAAGACCACCGACTACTACGCGCCCGAGCACGAGCGGGTGCTGCTGTGGAACGACCCCGGCCTCGGCATCCAATGGCCGCTCGCCGGCGAGCCGGCGATGAACGACAGGGACCGGCGCGGCGCGCCGCTGGCGCAGGCCGAGACCTACGCGTGAGGATCCTCCTCACCGGCCGGAACGGGCAGGTCGGCTGGGAGCTCGAGCGCGCCTTGCCGGCGCTCGGCGAAGTGATCGCCACCGACCGCGCGAGCCTCGACCTCGCCGACCCCGACGCCATCCGCCGCGCCGTGCGCGAGGCGAAGCCCGAGGTGATCGTCAACGCCGCGGCCTACACCGCCGTGGACAAGGCCGAGTCGGAGCCCGAGCTGGCGATGCGGATCAACGGCATCGCGCCGGGCGTGCTGGCGGAGGAGGCGAAGCGGCTCGGGGCGCTGCTGGTGCACTACTCGACGGATTATGTGTTCGATGGGACGAAGGCGGAGCCGTATGTCGAGGATGACGCGACGAACCCGATCAACGTCTATGGGGCGACTAAGCTGGCCGGCGAGCGCGCGATTCTGGCGGCTGGATGCCGTCACTTGGTCTTGCGCGCGAGCTGGGTCTACTCGCTGCGGGGCGCGAATTTCCTGCTCACGGTTCTGCGCCTGGCGCGGCAGCGCGCGCGCATCCGAATCGTCGCCGATCAGCACGGCACGCCGACCAGCGCCGCGCTGATCGCGGACGCCACGGCGCGGGCCCTGCGTGTGTGCGTTGCGGGAAGTACCAGGCCGAGCGGCATCTTTCACCTGGCCGCGGCCCGCGTCGCGTCCCGACACGAGTTCGCCGTCGACGCGATACGGCTGCTGGGCCTGCAGTGTGCCGTCGAGCCGGCGACCTCGGGAGAGTTTCCCCTCCCGGCGCAGCGGCCTGCGTTCTCGGCCCTGGCGACAGCCAGTTTCGAGCGAGTATTCGACGTCGTCCTTCCCGCGTGGCGCGCGGATCTCGAGCAGTGCCTGCGGCCGATCCGGGAAGGCCTGGTCGCAATGCCCCGCTGATCGTTCGTGCTGCCTGACGGGAAGCGGCCGGGTGACTACCGGACCGGTTCGTTCCTGAGGCGTTTCATTGACTCTTCGATTCCCGGCAGCTGGAGATCGATGAGGCTTGCCATGCGGTCGCAGATCAGGGAGCAGTCCCGGGGTCGGGGGGCGGTGGAAGGTACTTCGGCCATGGCGCCGGCGACGACCAGCTTCTCCGGATAACCGAACACCCGCGCGAACGCTTGGACGAACTCGAGGCGGCTAACGCGGTCCGGACCGGTGCAGTGCAGGACCCCGGAAACGTCGGTCCGTTGCAGCAGGCGCTTTACCGCCTCGGCGATGCCGGATACTGGGGTCGGCGTCCGGATCTGATCGGTGAACGCGGTGACGGGAAGGCCGTGCGACAACCTGTCGTTCAGGTAATCGAGGAAGGTCGGACGGCCGCCTTGCGCCCAACCGAATACGAGTGCAACGCGCAGCGCTACGGCGCCCGGGCACTGATCGAACAGCACTCGCTCGGACTCGAGCTTTGTTCGGGCGTAGACGTTGATCGGGTTCGCCTGGTCGCCCTCCCGGTACCAGCCGCGCTGCCCGTCGAACACGATGTCGGTCGAAAAGTGGATCAGCCGCGCCCCGCGCGATTGGCACAGGCGCGCAATTTGCGCGGTGGCCTCGACGTTGATGCGTCGCGCCGCGCCGGGATCCCGCTCGGCCTCGTCCGGTGAGCCGACCGCGGCGCTATGGACCACGAGCTCCGGGCTGGCGCGATCGAAGGCGAGCGCCAACTCGCGCGGATCGCGCAGATCAACCCTTTCCAGCCCGCCGCCTGCCTTGGAGAACGCCCACCCGACGATCTCGTAGCTGCCAGCGAGCTCGCGGTGCAGCGCCCGGCCGATGGTGCCCGAAGCGCCGGTCACGAGCAGCCGGGGACGCGACCGCGAACGCATTCCAGCCGCCGTGGCCCGCTTAGATGCGCCCCATCGCACGGCGCCAGAAGAACCGCGCCATGCTCGCAAGATGCCAGCGCATGTACCGAGGATCTCGATGGCTCGTGCGCCGGGCGTCGTGGATGACGCTTACGTCGGCACAATAGCCGACGCGGTAGCCGAGTTTTTTCAACCGGGCGCACAGGTCGACGTCCTCGTAATAAAGGAAATAGCGCTCGTCGAAGCCGCCGGCCTGTTCGTAGACCGCACGCGGGAAGAGCATGAACATGCCGGCGATCCAGGCGGGATACGCCATCCCGGTCGCTGGGAGCGATGCGGGCATCCCAGCGTCGAGCGCCTTGGCGAGAATGGTGAGCGGCGTTGGAAAATCTCGCGCCGATTCTTCGACGCTGCCTTGCGGCGTCAATACTCGCGGCCCGATCACGCCGAGCCCTTGCAAGCGCAATTGTTCGATCAACGTCGGGAATGGATCGGCCGCGAGTCTGATGTCCGGATTGAGCACGCAGAAATACTCCGCCTGCGACAGACGGAACGCGGCGTTATGATTTGCAGCGAAGCCCTTCCGGGTTGCGTTCTCGATGACTCGGAGCGGAGGGAAGGCGGCCTCGTCGCGGAAGCCATGCTCTTCCGGTACGTTGACGGTTAGCAGCACCTCGATCGGAGTGCGCAGCGCCCGCAGGTTTTCGAGCAGCGGTGCAACCAGCGACGCCTGCCGGTGCGAGACCACGGAGATTGAGACCTGCGGCATTGTTCGCTGCGTGAAAGGAAGGCCTCAGTTTATTCGCCCGCCTTGCCGGCGCGCAAACGGGCGCGGTCGGGATCTTCACGCTGCAGGCAGGTGGCGTAATCGGGTAATATTCGAACCCTTTGTAAGAGTCTAGGTAGCACCGTGACCGCAGCACCGCAGTCCCCGTTATCGAAGGCATTGGCGGACATCGCGCAGGGCGTGTCCAGCATTCACGTCTGGCCAATGCTCGGATGGTTGGAAATCAAACAGCGTTACCGGCGATCCCTGCTCGGGCCGTTCTGGGTGACCATCAGCACCGCTACCCTGATCGGCGGGATGGGGCCGCTGTACGGCACCCTGCTCGGCCAGAAGCTGGCGACCTATTTCCCGCACCTGGCAGTCAGCTATATCGTGTGGATGTTGATGGCGAGCTTGATGAACGATGCGTGCACTACATTCACGATTGCGGAGGGGTTGATCAAGCAAATTCGCATGCCGCTGAGCATCCACGTCCTGCGCATGGTGTGGAGGAATTTCATCATCTTCCTGCATCAGATTCCGATCGTGGTGGCGGTGTTGTACTTCTATCCTCCACCGTTACACGCGGGTCTGCTGCTCGTTCCGGTCGCGCTGCTGGCGATTGCAGTCAATGCTCTCTGGATGGGCTTGTTGCTCGGCATGTTGTGCGCGCGCTTTCGCGACATCCCTCAGATCGTCGCAAGCGTGGTTCAGGTGATGTTCTTTCTTACCCCGGTGCTTTACCACGCGGGGTCGCTTGGCCGATTTGATTGGGCAGCCAAGTGGAACCCGCTCAATCACCTGCTTGAGATCGTCAGGGCACCGCTGCTCGGGCATCCGGTGCCGTATCAGTCCTGGGCGGCGGTGGCGATCCTTACCTGTGCGGGTTATGCGTTCGCGATCACCGTCTTTGCCCGCTACCGAAGCCGCGTCGCGTATTGGGTTTGACGATGGCGCATATTCAGGCAGAAAACCTGGTGGTGGAATTTCCGGTGTTTGGCGCAAAGAGCCGGTCGCTCAAAAACACGGTTCTGCGCGCCGCAACGGGCGGATTGATCGCACGTGACGCCTCGGATCATATTGTCGTGCGGGCGCTTAATGGCATCAGCTTCGAGCTGAGGGACGGCGACCGAGTCGGCCTGATTGGGCACAATGGGTCGGGCAAGTCCACGCTGCTCCGGGTGCTTGCCGGGGCTTACGAGCCGATCGGCGGGTCCGCGACGATCGAGGGCCGGGTCTCGTCCATGCTGAACATCTGGTTGGGCATGGACTACGAGGCGACAGGCTATGAAAACATCTTCATTCGGGCGGTGATCATGGGGTTCAAGCCCCGCGAAATCATGCCCATGGTCGACGAAATCGTGCGCTTTTCGGAGCTCGGTGACTATATCGACATGCCGATGCGCACGTATTCGAGCGGCATGGCGATGCGCTTGGCATTCGCGATCTCCACATGTGTGTCCGCAGAGATCCTGCTCATGGACGAATGGCTGTCCGCCGGCGACGCGGAATTCACCGGCAAAGCGAAGCAACGCCTGATGGATATTGTGGACCAGGCGAAGATTCTGGTGTTAGCGTCCCACGACGAGAAGCTCATCCGCAGCAACTGCAACATGATCATGCGGCTCTCCCATGGAAGCTTGATTTCCATGGAACCCCTTTAAGTCAACACAGGCTGATTCAGTCCATTCGCACGACGACGCGACCCGCCTCTCCGGCGCGCACCAGCTGGATCGCCTCATTGATCTGCGCCAGCCGGAACTCGTGCGTGATCAGGCCGTCGAGGGAAAATTTGCCGGCCTGCACGAGCCGCACGTAGCGCGGGATGTCGTTGTGCGGTTCGCAATCTCCGCCCTCCGATCCGGTCAGGATCTTCTTGAAGTGCAAGGGCAGCGAATAGATTGAGATGTTGTCTCCCTTGCGCGGCACCCCGACCAGGATGGTCTTGCCCTTCGCTTGCGTCAGCCCGTAGGCCAGCTCGATCACGCGAGCCTTGCCCGTCGTTTCCACGATCACGTCGGCGCCCATCGGGCCGACGATGTCGCGCACTGCGCGCTCGACGTCGGGCGTGCTCCCCGAGTTGATGCAGTGCGTGGCCCCGAAGCGCTTGGCCATCTCCAGCTTGCTGTCGAGGACGTCGATGGCGATGATCGGGTGCGCGGAGACCATCTGGGCAGCCTGAACCAGGCACAGGCCCACGCCGCCGACGCCGAACACCACCACCGACTGGCCGACCTTGACGTGAGCGTTGTTGTTGATGACCCCGACGGCGGTCGTGATCGCACAGCCGAACAGCGGCGCAAGCTTCGGGTCGAAATCCGCGGGTATTGGGGTCAGCCGGTTCTCCGACACAATCGCGTAATCGTTGAATGTCGTGACCCAGCCCGCATTCACGGCGCGACCATTCCAGCGATAGGTGGGTGGTTCCGACTGCAGGCCGTTGCTAGGCCGCCAGTGCATCACCACCCTGTCGCCCTTTTTCGCCGTGCGCACGCCTTCCCCGACCTCGAGGACGGTGGCGCAGCCCTCGTGGCCGAGCAGGTGCGGCAGGAAGCGGTCCGGGCCCTTGGCGCCGTCAATTTCGTTGATCTGGGCACCGCAGATGCCGCTGTAATGCACCTTCACCAGGACCTGACCGAAATGCAATCGATCGGGAGAGTCGACTTGGGCCAGCTCGAGCGGCGCGTGCTGCTGCACGAGCACCGCCGCCTTGATCTTGATCGGTAGCACGACCGTCGCCTTACTCGAAGTAGATGAATTCGTAGTCGCCGGTGTAGCCGAAGTGGTTCATCAGCCAGATCCATTCGGCGGTATCGAAGAACGACTCGCAGGTGAGCGCCCAGCACTCCAGATTGAAGAGCTCGCGCTCGTTGCGGTAGCTCTCCACCATGAAGTACTTGTTCCTGGCGACGCGCTCCATCTCCGCAAGCGCGGTCTTGAGCTCGAACAGCCTCAGGTTGTGGCAGCAGCCGAGCGAGATCACCAGGTCGAAATGTTTGTCGCCGAACGGGTATGGGTCCTGCGCCTTGTATACGAACAGGCGATCGCGAATTTCCTCTTTGGCGTTTGCGATGCCGTATTCCGAGGTATCGAACCCGACGATCTCGGCATCGGGCAGGAGCTGCTTGAGCTCATAGAGCAGGAAGGCCTTGCCGCAGCCGACGTCGAGGATCTTGGCGTCCGGCCGGAGCTTGTAGATGCTGACGAGCTGCTCGGCGACCGCCTTCCAGCGGCCGTCGTACTTGTAGCCGCCGTAGCCGTAGCGGCGGTCCCCGTCCCAGTATTCCGCGCCGTACTTCTTGGCGACAGCGACGGCTTCGAGCTTGTTGTCCACCATGCGGGAAAGGTAATCGCGCTTGGTGCGCCGGTGCAGCGGGTTGACGATGTTGAGCAAGCGACCCATTGGGTACTCCTGGATTGAAATGGAAAGTCCTGCGGGCGGGGCTATTTCCGGTCGACCAGCATCCAGACCGTGGAAACGACCTCGTCCGTGTTGATTCGGTAATAGTCCATCAGGTTTGCCTGAGAGCCATAGCGGTCGGGAAAGACGTCCGGGATTCCGATGCGGCGGAACTTCTTCGTGGGCGACAGCGCCGCCTCCGCCAGCACCTCGGCAACCGCGCTGCCCAAGCCTCCGATGATGGAATTTTCCTCGATCGCGATCACCGCCCGGGCAGGCGTGGCAAGATCGAGCAACGCCTCCGTGTCCAGCGGCTTGAGCGTGGGCATGTGGAGTATTCCGGCATCGATGCCCTCGAGCGCCAGTCGCGCGGCCGCTTCCTGGGCGATCTTGAGCGTGATCCCGGTCGTGACCAGCAACACTTCGCGGCCGGCGCGCATCGGAATGGCCTTGCCGATGCGAAACGGGAGCTCGTCGTTCGTCACGATCGGATCGTAACCCTTTGCGAGCCGGATATAGATGGGACCGCGATGCTCGGCGGTCAGCGGCATCATCCGCCGCATCTCATCGGCGTCGGCGACGGCAACGATGGTCATGTTGGGCACCGCGCGCAGTATCGAGATGTCCTCGATTGCCAGATGCGTAGGGCCGAGGGGGGCGTAGACCAGCCCGCCGCCGTTGCCTATGAGCCGCACGTTGAGGTTGTGCAGGCACACGTCGACGACGATCTGCTCGAAGCAGCGTCTGGTGATGAAGGTGCTGATCGTATTGACATAGACGATCGAGCCCTCGAGCGCCATACCGGCCGCCATGCCGACGACGTGCGCCTCGGAAATGCCCTCCATGAGGAAGCGGTCGGGCATCTCTTCCCTGAATTTGCGCAGCGTTCCCACGCCGAGATCGGACCCGATGAAAACGATCCGCGGATCCTTCTTCGCGAGCTCATAGACCTGATCGAGGCACGCTTCTCTCATTCTGCGACCTCGATCGCGCGCAGCAGCTCCTCGACCTCGCCCTGCTTAATGCTGCTCTTGTGGTGCCACTTGAGGTTGTTCTCGGCAAAACCGATGCCTTTTCCCTTGACGGTGTGGCAGATGATCGCGGACGCCTTGCCCGGGGCGAAGGGCACGGACGCGAGAATGCTCTCCAGGGCGGCGACGTCGTGGCCGTCGACCTCGCGGGTGGCAAAGCCGAAGGCCTCCCACTTTGCGGCGAAGGGCTCCAGATCCAGCACCTCGTACGTGCTGCCATAGGATTGCTGCTTGTTGTAGTCGACGAGGGCCACCAGGTTGTCGAGCTTGTGTTTGCTCGCGCTCATGGCCGCTTCCCAAACCGAGCCTTCATTGCACTCCCCATCGCCGAGCACCACGAATACGCGATGATCGGCATGCGCGCGCTTTGCGCAGACCGCCATGCCCACGCCGATCGGCAAGCCGTGCCCCAGGCTTCCGGTCGAGACCTCGATGCCCGGAACCTTGGGGTCGGGATGGCCGCCGAGGATGCCGTCGAACCTGCAGAACTTCCACAGCTCCTCCTCTGGAAAGTACCCCTTTTCCTGCAGCATCACGTAGAGAGTGATGCAACCGTGCCCCTTGCTCAGGATGAAGCGGTCGCGGTCCGGCCAGGCCGGGTTGCGCGCGTCATAGCGCAATACCTTGTCGAACAGCACGCGCAGAATTTCGACCAGGGAAAGAGAAGTCCCGAGGTGGCCACGGCCGCCCCGCTCCAGCACGCGGACGATCTGCCTGCGCAGATGTCGCGATCGCTCGTCGAGCGGCGTTGCGGTCCTCTGAGTCGCGTTCATCGTGCTTCCTCTCGCCAGAATGGAAAGCGGGGGTGCTCATCGAGGATGCGCTCGAGCAGCGCGCGCGAGGCGCGAAGCTGGCGCATCTGGATGTCGTGCGTCTGCTCGACGGCCTGGTCCACGAACCGCCTGCGCTCGAGCTGGTCATTGCGGAACTCGTTCAGCAGGATCATGCACCACTTAAGGCCGAAAAGCGGATACAGGGCCTCCACGCGCGCGCGCCATTGCGGGTCTTCGTCGAATACCGACGCGAACCGGCCGGCAAGGTACGTGCGCAGCGGCTGCGCCAGGTCCATGCGCGGGTGAAGCAGTGCGTCGGAGAGCGCCTTCGCCGGGTCGTCCCAGCCGAAGTATTCGAAGTCGAGGAAAACGAGGGATCCGGCGGCGGTTCTGACGGAGTTGTGAAATCCCAGGTCGGACGGGCTGAGCGTGCGGCGTTCAAGGGGAATCTCGGCATCGAAATCCCTGCTGCGCGTTCGTGCCCAGGCGGCGAACTGCGCCAGTGCCGGCGCGAATTCGCCGCGCAGATACTGCCGCAAGGCGTCGTAGCTGTCTCCGCTGCCTTCCAGCCCGGCCATCCGGCGGTACCGCTCGGCGACGTTGTCGACAACCGCGGCGACGCTGAAGAACGCCTCTGCTGCGGGCGGAAGCTCCAGGCTTCCGGGCGCGCCGGCGAGCGCCTTCAGCGCGCGGACGAAGGCGGCCAGCTGATCGAGGTCGCGCTCCGAGGCGTCCGCGCCTTCGACGGGGGTGCCTTCCACATACGCGTAGAGAGCGACCTGCTGGCGATGGTCTTGCTTGAGCGGCTCGGGTATGCACCGCATGCCGTGCTGCCACAGAAATTCGAAGGCGTCGAACTCCACCTGTGAGCGGCTGCGTCCGTCCGCGGTCCGGCCGAAATAGAACTTGGCGACCTGCTCGCCGCCGTTCCCGTGCACGCGGTAAACGCGGCTGTTGCGCCCGCCGCCGATGCGCTCGAGGCGGAGCGCCTCCTTGCCGATCAGGCCGGCCACGACGCGTGCGTGCTCCGTGGCGAGCCCGTCACTCGTCTCGAGCATTGGCATCGCGCCCGGCCTCAGGCCGCGAGGAGTTGCTGGTGGATTTCCGACCATGTGGCGACCGTGGTCCACAGCTCGGCCCTGCCCGAGGGCTGCCGCGGGGCAAACAGGATCCTTCTCACGGCCGCGGGGAACGTTGCGTCCAGAAAGGTTTCCTCGAGATCGTCGACGAAGTGTGTGACCCCGAGCGCCCTGATTCTCCCGATCTTGCGTTCACGGCTATCCTCGAAGAACACATGCTCTCGCGCCACCGCGTGCGGCCCGGATCCGAGCAGCCCCTCGCGCTCCATCCAGTCGATCGCGGCCTTGCGAAGATTCACGGTCGGATCGCCATAATTCGCAAACTCGGTCTTATGGCTCACGATTCGCACCGGGATGTCCCTCGCCTTGCAGCTGGCGATGAATTGCTTGACGCCCTCCATCGCGTGCGCGTCGCGCATTCCCGGGCCGTAAGAATAGGTCTGCAACGCCCGCCACTTCGATTCGCCGTCGGGAAGCGCACGGATGGCATCGCGGATCATCTTCTTGTTCCGGGGCAGGTCGGCCGGAATCAAGCCCCTCGCCACTCCGATCCGGTGCATCAGCTCGTCGTAGCTCGCGATGGTGTTGTCGAAATCGATGCCAACGATCACGTTCGATCGTCCGTGCCCGCTGCGAGAGTCGGCATGCGGAAGGCCGTTCAACGCAGGTGCAGATGCTGCATCCGCTGGATGTTGTAGTAGCGGTCGTCGGTCATCGGGCCCGGAATGTGCCCCGCCTGGAACGCCGCGCGCAGGTCGCGCACCGCGTCCTCGAGGGAGCGCTGGGCCGTGAAGCCGAGCTCGCGGCGAATCTTCTCCGAGGAGACGCGATACGAGCGGTTGTCATTGGTCGGCGTGGTGACGATCTTGATGTCCTCGCCGATGACGTGACGCACCATATCGGCGATCTCGCGGACCTTGAAATTATGGTAGCCGACGTTGTAGATCCTGCCGTCGATCGCCGCGGCCGGCCATTTGAGGGCCTCGAGGTACACCCGCACCATGTCATCGATGTGGATGTTGGGCCGCATCTGCTCGCCGCCGAACACCTTGATGACGCGGTTGTTGATGGCGTGATTGGTGAGAATGTTCACCGTGAGATCGAGCCGCAGCCGCGGGGAGTAGCCGCACACCGTGGACGGCCGGATGGTGAGCACCGCGAATCCCGGCGCGCGCTCGCGCATGAGCACCTCTTCGCAAAGCGCCTTGTACTTGGAGTAGTCGGTCAGGGGTTCGAGCGGCAGATCCTCGGTAACGTCCTGCTCCTCCTTGATGCCGTAGACGCTCGAGGACGATGCATAGATGAAGCGCCTGACTCCGCTGTCCTTCGATATCTTGACTAGGTCGACGAACGCGTCGTAGTTGATCGACTTGCCGAGCGCCGGATCGAGCTCGAAGCTCGGGTCGTTCGAAATGCACGCGAGGTGGATCACGGCGTCGCACCCCGGGACGATCCTGCGCAGCAGCGCCGTATCGCGCAGGTCGCCCTTGATCTGCTCCAGCCCGGGATTGGATTTGACCGCGTCCAGAACGCTATCGCCGTACAGGTAGAGGTCCAGCACCTTGACGCGGTAGCCCGCCTCGAGGAGGGCGGGAACGACCGCTGCGCCGACGTAACCTGCGCCGCCGGTGACGAGAATGGTCTTCAATGCCTGGTCTGCCATGGGGATCGCACTTCGCTCAAGTAATGAATTGGAATTCCGTTCGCCGATCGTCGCGTCGCAGTCGCTATTGGCCGAGCCGCAGGCGATCCGCGATGTTGTGCAGCACGAACTGATGGCCGATTTCGACCATGCCGTAGTCGCTCGAGTCGAGCCACACGTTGTAGTCCCCCAGAAGGCGCAGGGGATTGTCCGGCTTGAAGCCGCTCAGGGTCAGCGTCATCCCTCCCGCCTCGCGCATGGCGATGGCGGCGTTGCGGATGTTGCGGGACTGCCCGGAACTGCTGATGGCAACCAGGATGTCCTTGGGCGCCGCCATGGTCGACACCAGGCGCGCGAATGCCACTTCGTATCCGTAGTCGTTGCTCATGCAGGTCAGCAGCGAGGCGTCGTGCAAGGTGGCCGCTCGCAGCTTCCCAACGTTGAGAAAATCCGTAACCGCATGGCTTGCGACGCCGGCGCTGCCACCGTTTCCCACGATGTAGACGTGACCGCCACGGCCGCGCAATTCCTTGAGAAGCGCCACCAGTTCCCGCAGCGAGGCTTCGGCCTCGCGGCGCTTCCCCTCCTTGTCGGAGAACTGGGCGCCGGCGACCACGTGTTGCAGGTCTGCTCCGCGCGCGCCGAGCGTCAGATCCGGCGCTACCTCAGGCGCTGCCGACACGTTGGTCTCCCAGGTACTTGAACCAGGACTCCGTGGCCTTGGCAATGGAATGGACATCCCAGAGCGGCGCCTCGCGCCAGTAGTCGATGTTTTTGAGAACCAGCGCCACGCCCTCCTCGAAGGACACGCGCGGAGCCCAACCCAGATCGCGCTTGATCCTGGTGATGTCGGCCCAGGTGCAATCGGGCTCTCCCGGCCGCTTGGGCATATGGGTGACCTCGCCCTTGAGCAATTCGACCAGACGGTTGACCGAGTTGGGGGCGCCCGCGCCGACGTTGTAGGCCCCGCCGGACAGGTCGGCCTGCGCGGCGCGCCAAAAGGCCTCGGCGACGTCCGTCACGTACAGGAAATCGCGCTTCTGGCTGCCGTCCCCGACGACCGTGAAGGGTTCGCCGGCAAGCTTTTGCCGAAGAAAGACACCGAATACGGCGCCGTAGGCACCGGAGGTGCGCGACCGCGTCCCGTAGGCGTTGAAGATGCGGATCGAGTTGACCGGGAGGCGGTACACCTTGTTCCAATGCATCACCGCCAGCTCCCCGAGGTATTTGCTCAGGGCATAGGGATACTGCGGCGAGATGGGGTGATCCTCGCTCGTAGGAACCCGGGCAAGGCCGTAGCATGAGGACGAAGCCGCGTAGACGAATTTGGCGATGCCCGCATGGCGCGCGCATTCGAGCATCCGCACCGTTCCCTGCACGTTCACCGACAGGTAGTCGATCGGCTGCTCGATCGAGGGAACGATGTCGCCTATGCCGGCGAAATGGAAAACGTACTGCGCACCCGCGAAAAGCGGATCGCCAGGATCGAAATCCCTGATGTCGCGGAATTCGGCGCGCACTTGGCCGCCCTGCGCGTGATGCGCGAGGTTGGCTTCGCGCCCGCCGGCGAGGTTGTCGATGACCCGCACCTCGTACCCCTTCGCCACCAGCAGATCGACCATATGGCTGCCGATGAAGCCGGCGCCGCCGGTGACCACCGCGACTGGACTCGATTTTTCTGAAGAGGTCATAAACTTTCTTGAAGGTGACCGCCGGCACCCGTCGGGTGCGAAACGGATCCGGCCGCGTGCGCTTGCGTCGCTCGCCAGCCTAAAATGGCTGCCTGCGGATGGATTCGGCCGGAAAGGGACGCGGCAAATTGCCAGATTTGCGCATTTTACAGCCTGCACCGCCCCATGACAAAGAAAGGGCGTCTATGCGGGTCGCAGTGATACCGGATGATCGTTCGAGCGCTGGCCGCTCTAGTCGGCTGTACCCCCGGGGCAGGCCCTGACCATGGATTGGCATCTCGAGAGCACGGCGCCGCTCGCGTTCGTCGACGCCGTTGCGGCCATCATCCTGGTCGACGGCGAGCAATACCTGCTGCAGCTGCGGGACAATTTTCCGCATATCTTCTTTCCCGGACACTGGGGCCTGTTTGGCGGAGCCATCGAGCCGGGCGAGTCGGAAGAGCAGGCTTTGCGCCGGGAGGTAGAAGAGGAGACCGGAATCGCGCTCGGCGAGGCGACCCGGTTCTGCCGCATCATCCTGCAGCAGGATCAGCTGAACGGGCGGGCAAGCACACGGTCCTACTTCGAGTCCCGAATCACCTCCGCGGAGCTCGCCCGAGCGCACTTGACCGAGGGGGCTCGAATGCAGTCATTTACCGCGCGTGAGGTCCTCGAGATGCCCAGGATGAAGCCGAATGACGCGTTCGTGCTCTGGCAGCACGTCAACCGGAACCGGTTGTGGTGACGTTGCGGCGGCGAACTCGCCCGCGACGTGAATGCGGCCGGCGCGACATGCCGTCCGGGATACGCACTCCGCGGACCGCCGTCGTCGCCGTCACGGCATACTCGGGCGGACGAGGAACCAAACACCGCCCACCAGGCTCCATGAAAGTTGCGCCATGACCAGCAAGAGCGAAAAAGCGACAGCGACCTCGGGATGACCGCGCGCCACACCGATTGCCGAAAACAGGGCGATGAGCACCACCTCGCGCACGCCATATCCGCCGATGCTGATCGGCAGGCTGACGGCCGTCTGGACGATCGCCAGCACCAGCGCAATCTCGAAGTAATCGAGCCGCAGCCCGAGCGCGCGCGCCGACAGGTGCGCGGCGAGAAAGCCGGCGAGCTGGGCGAGCAGCGAGCAGGCGATTCCGATCAAGGGATACCGGGGGTGGTGGCGCAAGCCCTGCGCAAACAGCAGGAGACGACTGGCGATGGGCGCGTGGGCGGCGCGTTCGAGCAGTCGCCGCAGCGCGCCGGGAAGCTTCCCGCGCGGCACGAAGAGCAGCAGCGCAGCGGCGATCGCGCTGCACGCGAGGACCGGCGGCAGCACAGTAAGCAGGCGAAGGAGGGAGGGGTTGCCCTCCGCGATCGCCGGGCGCAGCAGGAAGGCCGCGTACCCGAGCGAAAGGAGCACCAGGAGTCCCAGCAGGCGGTCGAACAGCGCTGTTGCCACCAGGCGCGTGACTTCGCCCGGGAACAGCCGGGACGCGTAATACACGCGCGCGGCGTCGCCGCCCGTCGAGCCGGGGAGGAAGGAGTTGAGGAACGCGGCAACCAGGTCGATCGAGAGCGCGGAGCGGTAGCGCAGCGCCAGCCCCTGGCCGGAGAGAAGCAGGCGCCAGCGCAGCGTGACGAGGGCGTAGGCAACGCCCTGCACCATGATCGCCGGAAGATAGAGCCGCAGCCGGACGCCGGACAGGATGCGGCCGACGTCCGCCCAGTGCAGCCGCTGGACGATGTAGGCGAGCAGCGCGAGCGTGACCGCGATCTTGATCGCGAGAAGCGCCTTTCTTCGTCGGTTCACGCGCACCTTCTCCGGGATGCGGGGACCATGCACGGAAGCGTGGCTTGCCCGCGCGAATCCATGCGTGCGGATCCGCGGCGCGAGGATAACCGGGTTTCGGCACTAGCTCCAGACGCTGGCGCTGTTAACTTTCGCGCCTGACCGATCCAAGGTATATCCCAGTAGCCGATTGAGGTTGCGCGACCTTCGCGACGACAGAAGTGGTCAAGGTAAAATGAAGATGTGGCTCAATGTGTAATGGCAACCAACAGCTATGTAGATCACGCCATTACGACTTCACGAAGAGACGCTTGAGTCGCGCGCGGTACCTGCGGATAAGTTCTCGCTGAAGGTCCCAGCCCGATATTTGCATGAGGTGAAATGCCGCTGTGGTGCCCGCGTGCTGCGAACCGCTGACTCGTCCGTATGGGTCGGCGCCTCGCCACACCTCTGGATTCAATCCTAGGCTGGTACCGGTCTCAAGTGGCATCCTAAAGGGGCTATCAGCGGCTTTCCGCCAAATGAACTCTATTCCGGCATCTAGCCAGCCAGTAGAGGGATAGCCATTCGCCCTCATGAAGTCGGGCGCGGGATACTCGCTCGTGTTTTGAGAATAACGCTGGAATACGATTTCATAGGAATTTGCGGCCGCAAGATCCCGGAAGAAGATCGGGTTGTAGCAAAAATATCCGTGTGTGTGATAGCCACCCATGGGAAGGTCGTGATAAATGATCCCACCTACTTTCGTCAGTTCGTGAATCGTCTGCATTGCTATTGAGTATTACCTAACCGCATGACATTAGAACAGTTGAGCCTGTTCCCAGCAGGAGGCGATGATGGCGGAGCGCCGTTGGGCGGATTTCAGCTTGCCGCGAGCGGCGTGCTGGAGTTCGCTCAAGGTCTCGGGGCAGAAGTTCGCCAGCGCATGGCGCTTGAGCCAAGCCCAGAGGTACTCCACGGGGTTGAGTTCCGGGGCGTAGCCGGGCAGGAACTCGAGCTGGATGTCGCCGTCGGTCGAGTCCACGTAGTCGCGCACCAAGCGACTGCGGTGAGGTCTGCCTCCATCCCACAAGATGAGAAGCCGGCGGCGATAGTGGGCTTTGAGCGCCTTGAGGAACTCGAGGACCTGCTCTTTCTTGACCGAGCCTTCGTGAAGCCGAAAGCACACGCCGCGATAGTGCATTCCGGCGATCACCGAGACGTGGTCCCAGTTGAAGCAGAACTGGAGCACCGGAGTCTCGCCTCTCACCGCCCAGGTGCGCACCCGCGTGGGGCGCTGCGACAGGCCCGATTCGTCGATGAAGACGATCAGCCGGTCCTCGCGGCGGGCTTTTTTTTAAGCCCGGGCCAGGTGTGCCGCTTCCAATGCTCGATGGCCACATCATCGCGCTCCAGCGCACGCCGATCGGGCTTCTGGCTGGAGAAGCCCAACTGCCCGAGCAACCGCCAGACATGAACCTCGCTGTAGTGAACGCCGAAGCGCCGCTCGATAAACACGCGCACCCGCTTGATCGTCCAGAGCGACGTGCCAAAGCCGTGCGCCGTCGGGCCTTCGAGCAAAGCTACTTGCAGCTTGGACAGTTCCTCGGCACCGAGTCGGGCGGGACGCCCGCCCTTGCTCACGCTCCGAAGCGCATCGATTCCCTCGGACTCCAGCACGCCCTTCCAGCGGTATACCGTCTGGCGCGGCGCGCCCACCATAGCAGCCACCTGCGCGGGAGCGTGACCGGCCTGAAGCAGCCGCGCCGCCCGCACCCGGCGCTTCGCCCCGGCATCGATTTTGTTCTTCGTCTTCATGCGCAAACTCCGATGTTATGCCAACACCCGAGTAACGCATGAGGAACAATTCGGTTGTCACGCGGTTAGGAAATACTCAATAGAAGCTGATTTATGACATGCTCGGTCGTGCCGAAATTCGTAACCAAGTCAAACCGACCCTTCAGGTCCGCTGGTACGTGATTGATGTTTAGGTCGAAGAGCGTTACGCCATCGCCATCGAAGATATCCAGTGCGCAATAGCGGAAGCCGCAGGCTCGGAAGAGTTCTGCCGAGAATCCTCGTCTGGCTAACCGAATTACATCGTTGCTAGAAAGCGGCACAGCGCTCCAGTTAACGTTCTGCGAGCCGACGTAAAAATCTACGAAGGCTCGGACGATCTCCTCGCCGCCTTCGCAATACACTTCCTGAGCGCCGAGTTCCAGAATTTCAGCACGCGGCGCAAGCAAGCCATTCGCGGAGAGTTCCCGAATTTTCATTAGGTTTTTCGGGCCGATTCCCATGTTGGTCTCCTGCTGCTCAGGGTCAGAGTGGCCGATGGATGCTCTCGGGCCTAAATTTTAGGGATCTGTACTTCGGTAAGAAATTAGCGTAAGTAAGAAATTCTGAAGGCGCTACCTCGGTTTCCTCGGTGGCATGTTCACAATTCTAGTTACTATTGCCTTAAATTCACACCGCATGTCTGGCTTAACGCTATCGGGCAGCCACTAGACGGCCCCGTCCCTTACACGACTGCCGCACAGGGTATGCGCCGCCATGCGGAACCGTGACTTACCCGCGTGAACCCGCGTGCGTGCGTATCCGCGGCGCGAGGATAATCGGGTTCCAGCATGACCTCAAAGCGTCTTTACATCGCCGTAGAGTTTTTGAAGTGTTACCTGCGCGCCGTCGGCCGGATCGTCGCGCGCGGCGCCGCGCACCGTGTCCGGGCTCAGGACGGGGCACGGGGATCTCTGGCGCGGTCATGTCTAGTCGCTCTCAGGAGAGCGAAGGGGCTGCTGAATTGGCTCGTGGCGTGGACAGTGCGGTGGCCTACCTGGGTCGCCACTTACCTGAGGCAGCTCGTCGCGCGGATGGTGCATGTGCATCGTCGGCTGACTGGGATCGCCAACTACGAGCTTATGGAGCGAATTTCACTGCGCCCGGACGCCGGCGAGTTCCTCGACTATTTTCTCGCGCGTTTCCGCCGTGGGCGCGGCAACGCGGTCGGCCTGGCATCTGCCGTCGGTCTCGCGGGGCGCTGCGAGCGTCCGGTCGAAGCGCGCTGGATCGCCGAGAGGATGATCGGCCTTTACGGCGATGAAATCGGCGCGCTGCAGCAGGCCGGGGTGAGGGCCTTCATCGGCGGCGATTACGGCACCGCCGAATTGGTCTGGGACGCCTGCAATCGCAGGCGCGAGGAGCTGATCCGCCAGGAGGGCCTCGATGCGCTCAACCTCCGGTTCCTCGGGCCCTCGTGGGTCATCGCCATCGGCCACATCGCCCACCTGGACATCTATTTCAAGTGGCGCAAGCTCCTAGGTCGCAGCGAGCGCCTGGTACTGAACCCGCCGCGCGCGTTCAGGATTCCCAACCAGGCGCTGCTCGACCGCTGGCGGCCCTTCCTGTTGGACAACCTGCCCCGGGAAATTAGCCTCACCCTGACAGCCGTGGAGCTGCTGCAGGACGAGTTCTGGAGTTTGCCGGTGGCCGACGGACACTGGCGCATGTACAGCCACGCCGGCGCGTGGGTCCAGGGCGAGTGGGAGCGCGAAGGCAGGGCGCCGCTCCTGTCGCTCACCGACGAGGATCACGCGCGCGCGCGCCCGGTTCTGGAGCGGCTCGGACTGCCGCCGGGTGCCTGGTTTGTCTGCCTGCACGTGCGCGAGGCGGGGTTCCACCAGAGCTGGCACAAGTTCCACCCGGCGACCCGCAACGCGGATGTGTCGACTTACCTCGACGCCGTCGCGGCCGTCACCGCGCGCGGCGGATACGTGGTGCGCATGGGCGACACGAGCATGAGGCCTTTACCCGGCGTCCCCGGGCTGATCGACTACGCCCATAGTCCCGACAAGTCCGAATTCATGGATGTCTACCTATGCGGCGCGTGCCGCTTCCTGATCGGTACCAACTCGGGCCTCGGGCTCGTGCCGCCGGTGTTCGGGGTGCCGTGCGCGCTTACAAACTGGTCGCCGCTCGGCCTGCCGAACTGGTATCCGCAGGACGTGTTCATTCCAAAGCTTTGCTACTCGGAGTCCCTGGGGCGGCTGCTCCGTTTCGACGAGATGCTGAACACGCGCGCCGGGTGGGAGCAGTTCGACTGGTATTTCGAGCGCGAGCGCATCCGCGTCATCGACAACTCTGTAGAGGACCTGCGCGATCTCATTGTCGAGATGCTCGATCGCTGCGAAGGCCGGCTCGAGACGACCGACGAGGACGAGCGCCTGTGCGCGGCGTTCCATGAAATTGCGCTGGGTGCTGGGAGCTATCGGGGCTCGAGACCGGGTCGCGCGTTCCTGCGCAAGTACCGCAACCTGCTGCCCGGGAACGGGCGGGCCGCGGAGAGTCCACGGACCGCTCGCGCCTGAGGCGGGGCGACACGGAACTCCGGTCGAGGTAAGCTTGCGCCCCACAACATGCTCGTCACCAATTTCCGCTTCAAGTATCTCGTGTACCGCCTGGTGTGCGGCGTCTACCAGGCGCTCGACGTCGGCCGGATCCATCCGGTCCGGCAGCGCGCGCTGCGGGCGCTGGAGGACACGGTCGACTACATCGAGGCAGCGCTGCCCGACGCAGTCGGCTTCGAGACGCAGAAGGAGCTGATCGAGTATTCGCTCGCGCGGGTGAAGGTCGACGGTCATTACATGGAGTTCGGCGTGTTCACCGGCGGCACCATGCGCTTCATGGCCAAGCGCGAGCCGGGCAAGACCTTCCATGGCTTCGACAGCTTCGAGGGCTTGCCGGAAGACTGGGGCGGCTTCAGTCTCGGCGCGGCGGCCTTCGACGCGCAGGGACGGCTGCCGAAAGTGCCCGCCAACGTGCACCTGCACCGCGGCTGGTTCGATCGGTCCCTTCCGGAGTGGCTCGATCAGAACCCGGGGCCGATCGCGTTCATGCACGTCGACTGCGACCTGTATTCGTCGACCAAGACGATCTTCGAGCTGCTCGCTGCCCGCCTTCAGCCGGGCACCATCGTGCTGTTCGACGAGTACTTCAACTACCCGAACTGGCGCCGGCACGAGTTCAAGGCGTTCCGCGAGTTCGTGCAGGAGCGCCAGGTCAAATACGAATACCTCGCCTATGCGCGGCAGCAGGTGACGGTGAGGATTGAATCCATCGGCGGGCGGCCTGGCTGATGGTTGCGCAGGCCCGGCCGTTCGAGTTCACGCTCTCGGCCGCGGCGGCGCGGGAAGAGTCGGAACGCGAACTG
Source organism: uncultured Pseudomonadota bacterium (assembly GCA_963817785.1). GTDB lineage: Bacteria > Pseudomonadota > Gammaproteobacteria > Burkholderiales > SG8-39 > JAKALD01. The sequence goes on from CAWFPL010000003.1 coordinate 81,802, forward strand.
CTCTACCCCGAGAACCGCGGCGCCGCCCTCGACCTGACGGCGTTCGTCTCCTGCTACAACGAGGCCGACTTCATCGTGCAGACGCTGGAGGACATCCGCGTCGCGCTGCGGGAAGCGGGGCAGACGTTCGAGATCATCGTGATCGACGACCGCTCGAGCGACCGGTCCGCGGAGCTCGTGCGGCGCTACATCGCCGAGCATCCCGACGACCGGATCATCCTGCGACGCAACCTCGTGAATCGCGGCCTGGCGCAGAACTACATCGACGCCGCGTTCCTGGGCAGAGGCCGACATTACAAGCTGTTCTGCGGCGACAACACCGAGCCCCGCCACAGCATCGTGCAGATCTGCAGCCAGGCCGGAAAGGCCGACATCATCGTCCCGCGCTACGTCTCGGTCGCGGGCAAGAGCGCCTTCCGCAAGCGGCTCTCGGGCGCGTACACGGCGCTGGTGAACCTGGTGAGCGGCAACCGGCTTGCCTACTACAACGGCCTGGCGCTGCACCTTCGCTACAACATCATGCGCTGGCACCCGAACACGCGCGGCTTCGGCTTCCAGGCCGACATCATCTGCATGCTGCTCGACCAGGGAGCGACGTACATGGAAATCGAGGTGGAGGCGATCAACCGCGCCCAGTCGCGGGCGCTGACGGTCAAGAACGTGCTCTCTGTCGGGCATACGCTGCTGGACATCGTGATCAGGCGGGTGGCCAACGTCGTCTACCGACGGTGACTAGGCGCGCAGCGACAGCGCCCACGCGACCGCCACCGCAGTTGCAATCGCTGCCATCACTCCGATGGCCCACCAGCGAGACGCAGCAGGCTTTGCTTCGCGCTATGCGCGACCGGCCGCGTTCACGGACCCGGCTCCGGCACCGAACCGGGCCGTGATCGAGCCAACCGTCGCCAGCCCGAGCCCGGCAAGCGTACACCGGACCGGGAGAACCATGAAGTGATACCGGTAACTCGGTTCGGCGAAGGCGGACGTTATGAAGGCGTTGTATAGAAGGCACAACCACGCGATGGCGGTCGGGGCGCGAAGTTCGCGTGGGCCCCGGAACAGCGTCGCCACGGCGACCAGGGCCAGCGTCAGCAGAACCCGGTCGCCTGCCCGATAGCCATGTTCCCAAGCGATCAAGAGCGGCCGGAGCCGTTGCCTCAGACTTGCAATGAAGTGCGGCGCCGGGCGCAGCAATTCCGCTTTGCCGGGCTCAGGCACGAACGCATTCAGCTGGGCCGTCGCGATTTCGGGCTCCAGGGGCGGGAACGAGGCACGCTGAGGGCCGAACGAATCGAATGTAAGCCCGAATCGTCCGTGCGCGTACCCCGGGCTGAAGAAGAAGAGCCCGAGATTCCTCAGGGTATAACGCAGCGGGTAAAGCGGGTGCTTGTCGACTATTTCACGGGCGGCCAAAAGGAACGCGCGATCGTTCTTCTCGACTTGGCAGAAGAACTCGAAGTAGTCGTAGCTCGGATGCCGCTCCAGAGAGTCGATGAATGCGCCGTTGGCACCGTCGAATCGCGTAAACCAGAATCTGCGCGCGGCCTGCGGAATGTTCTGAGCGCGATAGAAGGCCTCCAGCGCCTCCGCGTGCAGCGACCCGGTTGCAAGCACGTCTCTGGCGCGGTCGAACAAGTGCGCCGTGGCGGGGCCGATCGACGGATCGACGCGGATGCCAAAGGCCGCGCTGTTCATGTAGAGGTTGTAGAAGATCTGCCTGCCCACGTAGCTCGGCACCGTTCCGTTTCGGGTCACGCCAAGCAGCCGCGCGCGGTGGTCGGCATAGATGAGCGCGCATGCGAGAACGGCCGCAAGGCCGGCGATGTAATGCGGCCAATTCGCGGGCCTGTAAAGCCACAGGAGAATCAGCAGGGAAATCGCGAACAGATTACTCGCGGGACGGGTCAAGCTGGCAGCGATCACCGCAGCCAGGGCCAGATACAGGACGGCGATTCGGGACGAGCGGACGAACGATGTCGCGGGATAAACGGCTAGCAGTGACAGGAAGACGTACGCCTGGTCGTGGTGGATCATCTTCATGAACAGGAAGGGCGACATCGAGAGGATGGTTGTCAGTCCTGCGGCGAAGCCCGCAACGTGATGGCGCGGGCCAATCGCACCGTACACGAGTAGCGGCCTGGACCAGCTCATGGCCGCCTGCAGCAGGACGATGCCGATGAAGGAATGGGTAGCGGGGTACCCCACCGCGAGCAGGAGCAACGGATAGCCGATGTCGCGCTCGTACAGTTGGTGGTAACGAACTGTCGCCTGGATTCCATGAGCAAGCACTTCGGCGTAGTCGGTGAACTGGAACGCGCCTCCAGGAAATGTGAACGCCCCGACGAAAAGGAAAAAGGAAGTGCCGAGAAGACTCCATGCCGCAAGCTTCAATGCGCCGCTGCCGAAAGTCGGGCGCCGGGCGCAGGGGCCAGGCGAGCGAGCGGACGAGGTTAGCCGGGATACGCACTGGGGGTAGGGATTGGCGAATCGCGCAGGCAGCATGCGTTTGCTCGCACGTCCCGCGGGAAGTTCCCGGAGCTGCTTAGACCAGGATATCTCCCAGAGCTATGACGCGCCGGAAGTGAGGCAAGTAATGACCCGAGTGGTCGCCAGTCCCATCCGGCAAGAGAGCCACGTCGCGCAAATAGGGTCCCGACATGCTTTGGTCTATTCTGTCGACCTTCGCCTTGGAAATCCAAGATGCACCACCCGGAATTCGCCCTCGACTACCCGATCGCCGTGTCCCTGATCGCGGGCGCCCTGATGCCGATGGCGCTGAGCGCCCTGTCGCGCGGGCCGCTTCGTGTTCGCTCCGGCGCTCTGAGGATTGGCGCAGCGGCGGGTGCGTCGCTGCTGTTGTGGTCAGCGCTCATCGTGGCCTGGCTCGCATGGCGACCGGAGGCTAAGCTGTTGGCGGGCGACGCGGCGGCCGGCGTGCTGTTCATCGCGGCCGCCGCGCTTGCCACCTACAGCGCATGGGCGCTCGTGGCGTTTGGGTACACGGTATCGATGCTAGTCGACATTGCGCGGATCGGAAAGCCCGTCACGACGCCCGGATGGGAGGCCGCCTATGGACAGGGAAGAGGGCTGCAGGCCATGTTCGAGGACCGGCTGAGGGTGCTTCTGGGATTGGGTCTGGTGCGGGCGGAGGGTGGCGGCGTCTCGCTGCGCGGCGCATCGGCGCGCATGTTTGCGAAATTCGTCCGCTGGATGATGCATATCGCGTTCGGTAAAAAGGCCTGAGGCGAAGTGGAATTCCTCGTCGGCTTTGCAACCGCTGCCATCCACGGCCTCGCCATGGTGCCGCTGGCGCGCCTTCCATGGCGCGTCCCGATGCTCGTCGTCCAGGTCGTCTTCGCGCTGCTGCTGCACGCGACATCGGTCGAAGTGCTCATGTGGCTCGGGCTACTGGGCGAATACTGGTGGCTCGCCGCATCGTTCGGATTCGGTTTCATGGTCTACCTCTTTGGTTTCAGTGCCCTCTACAAGTCGCTTTCCCTGAGGATCCTGGTGGACGTGCTGGCACACGATCCCGACTGGGCGCAGCTCGAAGGGGTGTACCAGCGCGTGATCGAACGCAGCTTCCGCGAGCGCATCGAAATTCTTGAACGGGGAGGGCTGGTCGCGCGCCAGGGCGCTCTGTATGCCGCCACCGCGCGAGGGCTCGCACTTGCGGGGCGAATAGGGCGATTGCGGACGGTACTCGGGGTTGTCGGCGGCGGAATCTACTTCGCCAAGCGTCCCGCACCCGGGGGCCGCGAAGCGGGGCGCTAAGGGCGCACGCGGCTCAGCGCCACGAGCGCCGCGCCCTTGCCGACGACGGCGAAATCCCGCCGCAGCAGCGGCGCCAATCTCGCCTTGAGCTCCGGCGGTACGATCACGTACCGGCCGCGAGCATCGACGGTCACAAATACGAGATTCAGCCCGGCAAGGGTATTGTCGAGCTGTCGGTGCGTGAAGGTGGCGAAGCTCGGCAGGAAGAACGACTTCGGCGCGCGCCGTGCGTCGATCAGGTACGCCCAATCGTTCCAGTCGAGCACCGCCACGCGCTCGTCTGGCCGCGTCAGGGTGTCGATCAGGCGCACGTCCTCGGGTGCGAGGCGCGGAGCAGAGCAGCCGAGGTTCTGACAGCCGGGGTGGCGTCTGAACGGGGCGCTCCAGGCGCTCGGGTACTTCAGGTAGGCGCGCAGTCCGTAGTAGGTGGGATTGCGGACATCGCCTGCGAATGCGAGCAGCCAGAACGCCGCCACTGCCAGTACGGCCACGCTTGCCCTGCGCACGCCGGGTGACGGCTTGTTCTCCCCGGCGCCGAGGGAGAACGTCTCGCGGTACCACCAGGCCGTGATCGTGAGGAATGGCAGTGCGCTCACATGCCACAGCGCGATCAGGGACATGTTCCAGTACTTGGCGCTCAGCATGATGGCCGCGCAGGCCAGGCCCGAGAGTGCGGCGATCCGCGAGCGCTCCGCGTCCTGCGGCACGCGCTTCAGACGGACGAACCCCCAGCCGATCGTCGCGAGCGCGAGTCCGGGTGCGATGACGTTGTAGTAGACCGGCCATCCGTAGGTCCAGTCCACCGGCCAGCCGCCGAAACCCTCGCTGTAGATGAACAGCGGTTCCAGGTAGTAACGCAGGAAGTCGACGCCCAAGACGCGTGGTCCGAAGGCGAGCAGACAAAGCGCCATGAAGGCGGTGCACGCGCCGGCCAGCATCGCCGCCGCGGCGGCGGATCCCCTGGCGAATGACGGCGCCGCGAATACTGAGACCGCCATGACCATGAGTAGCTGATAGATCCCCGTCTCGGTATTCAGGAACAGTGAAAGGCCGACCGCCGCGGCAAGCATCGCTCCGCGCTTCCATTCGAGCCCATGGCCGGCCCACCATCCCAGCATGGCGACGACCCCGATCAGCAGAGGATGGCGCAGGACGTAGCTGGACGGGTCGAAGAAGATACGATCCGTGTGGAACTGCAACAGCAGCGCGACCAGGGTCACCGCGAACGCCCAGCGCCAGGAGCGGAACAGCCACCGCAGGAAGTAGTAGGCACCCGCGTAGTAGGCGAGCATGGCGGTTACGATCAATGCGACGTAGCGCAACATCGTCGCGTCCGCCGTGGGCGCGACAAGGTACGAGAAAAGATAGGGAAGCCCGACGCTGTACTGCGTGAAGTAGTCGATGCCGGGAACCAGGTCGGGAATGCGCGAGTAAAGGGCCGGTCCGATGATGAACGACACCACGTGCATCTCGTAGCCGATCTTCGCCGCCACTGCCTGCAGCGACGACGGGGCGAGCAGCACGAGCAGGATACCGGCAGGGAATACGTGCTCCCGCCAGGCGCTGCGCCACGAATCGGGCGGCATGCCCTCCGAGGCGGGCACGCTCGGCAGCGTCGGGCCGGGCCGGGCAGAACGGCTATGTATAAGTACCCAGGCGACCGTAGCGGTCCAGGCGACGGCGACGGCAGTCACGGTTGCCGCCGCCTGCGGCGCCGACAGCGCGAAGCCAAACAGCGCGTCGAGCGCGAGCACGAGAAGTGCGCCCGCCGGTAGGGCGATCGCCGGCCGAGGCCTGGGGCGATCGAGCAGGGCTCCGAGCAGTGCGCCTGCGCAGCCGAGTACCGCAGCGATCGCCAGGAAGTGAAATTTGCGCGGCTCGGGGTGAAACTGTTCCCAGTGCGAGGGTAGAAGCTCTTTGGTGAGCGGGGCCGAGTGCGTGGTGATCGGCCATAGCCAGCACGCGATCGCGGCTGCGATGAGCGCCCCTGCGCTTGCGCACAGGAGGGGACCTGCCAGGCGTTCGCCCACCCACCCCCGAGGTTGCCCTGACAGGGTGTCTATTGCCATCCGCGCAGCTTGCCCAATGACGGGTCCGTGTGAACCGGCCAGCGCTCGCCCTGGGTCTTGTAGTAGCCCGCCAGCCGCGCGCACATGCCGGGCATGTTCCCCAGGCTCCCCTGCACCGCGAATACCTTCTTGCGCCACGCCGAGACCAGCGCACTGCTGATCGGCTCGCCGCCTCCGCCGTCCGCGAAGGTGAGCAGCAGCGCCTTGTCGCGGCGCCAGACGATGCGAAAGCGCCGGCTCAACATGGACGGATCGAACAGGGGGCTGTAGGCAAGACAGCCGAACACGAAGCTCGATTGGGTCCCGAGGCGGTGAATGTCGAAGTCTGCCAGGTTGATGTAGAAGTACCGCACTCCGATCTTGCGCAGCTCCGCCCGAGCCGCGTCCGGAGGCCCGAACACGATGCGGTCCCAGCGGTTGCCGAAGGCGACCGAGAATTCGAGTTGCAGCCGGACGTCGGGCAGGAGGTAGCAGCCGGGTTCGTAGAGGAATGCCATGGTCCATACGCGCGGCGCACCGCCCGGCCCCGGGTGGTCGAGTGCGTTGGCGAGTCCCACGCACTCCTCAGACAGGCCGCGCTGCGGCAGGCCGCCTCCGCTCCGCGGCCAGTGCGCGTAGAGCATCGCCTGCTCGAGCGTCCTGCGACCGGCGGCGAAGGCCGCACGCTCCCTCAGCAACGGGAAGCCCTCTTCCTTGACCCAGCGCGCGGACCAATAGAGCGCCGACCCGCAGCCGATCGCGAGCGCCAGGATCAACGAGGCCGCGTCGAGCGCACGCCGTGGTCCCGCTTGCACCCGGCTTCTCAATACGCCGACGAAGGCGGCCAGGCTGCCGATTCCGACCAGGATGACCGGAAAGAACGCGAACGTGTAGAAGCGCTCGAGCGAGCCGGGCTGATTGACCACGAAGCCAAGCGCTACGGCGAAGGCGAGCAGCAGCATTGCGGGGAAGAAGCGCCCGCCGGCCGCGTCCCGCCACGGCTTCCACAGCAAGGCCACCAGCAGGGCGGGAACCGAGATCGCGAGCAGCGACAGGATCCTCGGCGCTAGCGCCTCGAGCTGCAATAACCCGTGCAGGCGGTGGAGGATGTACTGGTGCGAAGCGAGCGCCGCCAGGGACAGCTCGCCGGTACTGCCGCGCGAGCCTTCGTCGGCCCACAGCAGCAGGTATGGGCTGAAATAGTGCGCGAGCCGCCGCTGGTCGGCGAACGCCAGGAACAGCTTGAACGGCGTGATCTCGGCAAGCCCGGTCCAGAGATAGTTCAGGCAGAGAATCGCCACGATCGTGGCGCCCGCCGCTATGGCGGGCACGAGCGCAGCGACGGCCGCGGAGGCGGACCGACGCGGCAGGCACCACCATTCCGACATCGACAGCAGCGCCAGGAATCCCACCAGCACCGCCGCCAGCGGCGGACCGTTGACCACCGCGGCGACGGCAAGCACCGTGAGCGCAACCCGCCGCAGGCGCGGCTCCCGCGCCAGGCCCGTACTCGTCGCCGCCCATAGCAATCCGGCGACCAGGCCCAGACCGACGACGTGGTCCTTCTGGAAGTACGGAAAGTGCCCGATGAATCCGGCGCTCAACACCGCCGCCGCGGCCAGGCCCCAGGCCGCCGAGCGCGACACCTCGCGCACCGCCGCGTCCATCGCCAAGGCGGCGAACGCGAGGAATACGCTGGAGACGAGCTGCGGCGCCTCCAGGTCGGTGAGCAGGATCGACAGGAAGTGCAGCCCTGCGCCCTTCGACACCCAGAAGTGATACCAGTATTCGTTCGGACGCGTGCCGTGGTTGGCGATCACTTCCTGATAGTAGGGAAGGTAATGGGACGCGGAGTCGAAGTCGTGGCCCGTCACCGCGAGCGTGGAGTTCAGCAGGATGAAGACCCAGGTCCCCGCCAGGGCCATGCCAAGCGCGGCTAGCCCGAGGGTCCGCGGCCAGCTCGAATCGGCCCGGCACTCGCGAGCGCTCGCGCGCGTGGCAGCAAATGCCTCGGCCAGCGCCGGGTAGCCCAGCCACGCGGCGGCAAGGAACAGCGGGATGGCAATCCACCGATAGAGCAAGCCGCTGGCGTCGACGATGTAGAGCAGTGGAATCGCGATGCCCGCTCCGGCGTAAAAGCACAGGAGGAGCCGCTCGATCGGGGTCTGCAGGACCGCTCTCCATTCAGCCGAAGCCCTGGTCAGCGCCAAACGCCCCGCGCCGAGAAGGGCGACCGCGAGGAACACCGCGTAGGCCAGCCGGGCAACGTTGTAGAGCAGGTACGGGCCGGGCGTCGCGAAGTCCCGGTCCCACACGTCGGCGGCGGGGAACCACACCAGCAGCGCGGCGCAGAGGCCTACGAACGAAATTCGCCACGCCGCGCTCGTGAGGCGCTCGTCGGGTCCCGTGGCGGTCGGCGAATGATCGTCTCTTTTGTCTATCATCGATTCCGCTCGGGCCAGGGCGCGGTCGGGCGCCGGGATTGTCGCCGATCGTTCTTCTTGATGCGAAGCTTTGTGCGCCGTCGCGGCAGGCCGTAGGATAAACAAAAAATGGCGACCATTAGGCTGTGCTTTCGAGGAGCGCTGGCGCGAACGCTGCAGCGAAGTATTCGAGGGCTGCACGGAAAAGTCGGCATCTGGTGAGACTACTTCTCCGAATGCAGCGCGTGGCTCTACAATAGGCCGGTTGTCGACTTCCTGAACTGCCATCGCTTTGGCAAATCCCTGGACGCGGTGTATCCGAATCTCAAGCTCCGCCTGCCCCGGTAAGGTAGGGATTCGAAGAGCGCGAGGAGCCCTTCGGCGAACGTTGCCCAAATTTGCCACTCCATCGTCCGGCGGGCCGTGTGGCGGCGACCATGTAGATTTCAGCCTTCGCCAACCAGTCGCACCATGAATCTGACAGATCATTTCCGCCGCCTTTACGGCAAACGCACCAAGGCGACCCCGGAAGAGCTGCTGACGCGGCTCGTCAACGACACGGTGGAAGCGCTGGCGGAGCGGCATCACTCAGTCTCTTGGGGCGATCGCCTGCTCACGATCGACAAGGCCTGCGGCTTCAAGGAGGTCCCTGCGTTCGCGCACGCGCTGGCGTCCATCCGCGGCTCGCACCAGTACGATCAGTACAACGGCCCGGACGGTATCGCCTGGCGCCTGAACACCCTTTGCTGGGCTGCCCAGTGCGCATTGCGAGTAGGCGGCGATTTCGTGGAGTGCGGCGTGTTCAAGGGCGACATGGCGTGGGTGATCGGGGAGGTGGTGGGCGCGGCGAACATTCCGCAGTTCTACCTCTTCGACAGCTTCGAGGGATTTTCGCCGCAGTACTCGAGCGCCGAGGATTTCCCGGAGCTGTCGGGCTTTCTCGAATTCGCCAACCAAGTCTATCGCCAGAAGGGAATGTACGAGTACGTGCGCGACCGCTTCGCCGGCAACCCGAACTTCCGCGTGATCAAGGGGTTCCTGCCAGAGGCGCTGGAGGGCAATACGCCGCAGAAAATCGGCTACCTGCACGTTGACCTCAACTCGCCGCGCGCCGAGATCGCGGTGCTGGAAAAGCTGTTCGACCTGGTGGTGCCTGGGGGAATGGTGGTATTCGACGACTACGGCTGGGAGGTGTTCCACAAGCAGAAGGAAGCCGAGGACGAGTTCATGCGCGCGCGCGGATACGAGATCCTGGAGCTGCCGAGCGGCCAGGGTCTCGTGGCGAAGCGCTAGACTCGTACGATGCACACCGATTCAGGGCGTAACGCCCTCACTGAGGCTATGTCCGAGCCGAGCCGCGCGGCGTGCCCGTGTTGCGGAGGGGACCGCTTCGAACGGCTGATCGACTTCGGCCGCGTGCCGATTTCCGGCCGCTTCCGCGCCGATCCCCGTGAACCGGCGCCGTCGGCGGCGCTCGCGTTCGAGCTGTGCAACGGCTGCGGTCTCGTACGGCAGGTCTCGGGCACGGTGCCGCGCGACTACGGCGCGACGACCCGCTCAACGGCAAAACAATTCCCGACCTACGGCCATGCGTTGATCGAGCGGCTCGTTTCGCTCGGCGTCGGTCCGAACGATCTGGTCGTCGACGTCGGCTCGAACGACGGAGTTTTCCTCGACGCCCTGCGCGCTGCGGGATTCTCGCGGCTCGTTGGCGTGGAGCCTTCCCGGCAGCTGGCCGATTCCGCGCGCGCGCGCGGCCACCGGGTGGAGAACGACTATTTCGGCCCGCACCTCGTGCCGAGTCTGCTCGCCGCGCACGGCTCGGCGCGCGCGATTGTTTGCCGGCACACGCTGGAGCACGTTCCCGCCCCGGCCGCCTTCGTAGCGGCGCTTCACGATTGGCTAGCGCCCGAGGGCGGCGTCGCGCTGCTGGAAGTGCCGGACGGTGCCGCGATTCCTGAATTGATGAACGTCTACGAGTTCTGGGACGAGCATCTGTACTGCTTCTGTGCCGAGAACCTGGCCCGAATGCTCGAGGTGACCGGAATGCCGGCGTTCGACGCGCAGGTGCAGCCTCACCTGGAAACCCGCAACCTCCTCCTCTGGTGCGGCCGCGATCGGCTCCGATCCCATGCAATCGGCGCAAAGCGCGATTGCGTGGCGCTCTGGCGCGGGCTCGCGGCGCGATGGGCGGGGTTTCGCGCGCGATTCGGCGCGGCGCTGCGAGGCGCCCGCCGCCCGATCTACCTGATCGGCGGCTCGCATTCGCAATATAACTTCGCCAACTACGCGGGCATCGGCGGGTTCGTAGATCATCTGATCGACGATGACCCGGCGAAGCTCGGCCGCTTTCCGCCCATCCTGGGAGCGAGCCCGTCTATAATTTCGACCGCCCGGTTCGAGTCCTCCGCCCGCTCGGGCACTGTACTCATGACGGGATTCGGATACGTGCAGTGGACGGCCCGCATCCGCGGGCACGCAGTGACGCACGGAGTGCAGCTCATCGATCCCCGTGATTTCATACCCGGCCGCGAGTAAGGGCGGCGGTCGAGAAATGGCGCCGGGCGGGGCCGGATTGGCAGGGACGGGAAAGCACATGGCAGCGACGAAGGAACCGCAATACCAGCCGTTGGTGGACCTCAAGCAAGGGCGCGGCTTGACGCGCCTTGGCATGATGAACAATCAGGTCTGGCACGACGACCCGCGCCGCGTGGTGTTCACTCTTGCGCGCTACAAGTTCGTCGCCAAGATGCTCAGCGGCAAAAAGCACGTCCTCGAGGTCGGTTGCGGCGATGCTTTCGCCTCGCGTATCGTCAAACAGGAAGTCGGCCAGCTGACCGTCATCGATTTCGACCCAGTGTTCGTGGCCGACATAGAGGAGCGCGCCGACCCGTTCTGGCCGATCACTGCAGCCGTGCACGACATCCTGGAGCGTCCCTTTCCGGGACGCTTCGACGGCATCTACAGCCTCGACGTCCTGGAACACATTCCTCCGGCGCAGGAAGACCGCTACATGGCGAACGTGCTCGCGTCGCTCGACCCGGCGGGAGCGTTGATCGTCGGCATGCCCTCTCTTGAATCGCAGGCGTACGCCTCAGCGCAAAGCAGGGAAGGGCACGTGAACTGCAAATCCGGCAACGCCTTCAAGGGCTTTCTGGAGCGCTGGTTCCAGAACGTTTTCCTGTTCTCCATGAACGACGAGGTCGTGCACACCGGCTTTGCGCCGATGGCTCACTATCTGCTCGCAGTGTGCGCCGGGGCGCGTGCCCCGCGCTGAGCGTTGAACGCGCACCGATGAGCGCGGCGCTGGTCGTCGGTGCGGACGGGTTGATCGGGAGCGCCTTGCTGCGTGAGCTGCGCAGCAGCGGGTGGACCGCGGTCGGCACGACGCGCAGGCGGCAAGCACCGACCGGCCTCCTGTACCTAGACCTTGCCGAGGCGCCGCCAGACTTGTCGAATCGATCCGGCTACGGACCATTGCTGGCTTTGCCGGACTTGGTCGTTTTCTTCGCCGCAGCGTCCACGGGGTATGTGCGCTGCGAGAACGATCCGGAGGGATCGAGGCGAGTCAATGTCACCCATTCGATGCTGCTTGCGAAGCAGATGATCGGGCTCGGCGGCTTCGTGGTTTATCCTTCCAGCAACGCCGTCTTCGGCGACGGCGCCGCTAGCCCTTCGGAATATTCTGCCCGCGCGCCAGCGTCCGAGTATGGGCGCCAGAAGGCGGCGGCCGAGCAGGCGCTGCTGGAGCTTGCCGCGGACGCCGGAGGCCGGGGCGGGGTCGCGGTCGTGCGGATGACCAAGGTGGTGCACGCGGGGGGGCTGCTGGCGGAGTGGGGCTCCGCCCTGAAGTCCGGGAAGACCGTGGACGCCGCGGTGGACCTGAGGCTGTCACCGGTGTCTCTCGCATACGCGATAGGGGGAATGATTCGAGTTGCCGGAGGCAGGCGTACCGGGATTTATCATCTTTCCGGCGACGCTGAGCTCAGCTACTTCGAGTTCGCACAGCGCCTCGCAGTGGCTCTCGGCCAGTCCCGCGGCCAAGTGCGCGAAACGAGGGTGCGCGGCCGACTCGGCAAGACGCTGACCAACAGCGGCGCATTGATGATGACCGAGGCATCACGATTGGCCGGGCTGGAGCCGCAGACGGTAGACTCCGTCCTGGACGACCTCGTCAAAGAACTGTCGGAAGCTCGCTGAAAATGGATCGCCACAGTCATACTGCCCAAGTACTCGCCGAGATCGAGGAAAAGACCCGTGGCGGCAAGCGGATCGTCTTCGTCTCCGGCAATTTCAACGTGCTCCATCCGGGCCACCTGCGCTTGCTGAAATTCGCAGCCGACTGCGGCGAATTCCTGGTGGTTGGCGTGCACGCGGATTCGGCGCCCGCGGTCACCGTACCGGCGGCGATGCGCCTCGAGGGTGTGCGCGCGATCGGCATCGTCAACTACGCCTTCCTTCTCGATGAGCGTCCCGAGAGCTTCATTCTCAAGCTCAAGCCGGCGGTGGTCGTGAAGGGCAAGGAGTTCGAGGGTCGGCGCAACGCCGAGCGCGAGGCAGTCGAAAGCTACGGCGGGACGCTGCTGTTCGGTTCCGGTGAAGTGCGCTTTTCGTCGCTCGACCTGCTGCAGCGCGAGCTGTTCGAAACGAACTTTTCCTCGATCCGCAAGCCGCATGATTACCCGCAACGTCACGGCTTCGGCTTCGGCGATCTGATCAAGGTGGTGGAGAGCTTCTCGGGCTTGCGCGTGACGGTCGTCGGCGACCTGATCGTGGACGAATACATCAATTGCGATCCGCTGGGCATGTCCCAGGAGGATCCGACCATCGTCGTGACGCCGATCAAGAGCGACCGGTTCGTCGGCGGGGCAGGCATCGTCGCGGCCCACGCCCGCGGGCTGGGCGCCGAGGTGCGTTACTTCGGAGTTGTCGGGCACGACCAGACTGCGCACTATGCGTCGGAGACGCTGGATCGTTACCGCGTGGATGCGAAATTCATCGTCGACGAAAGTCGGCCAACCACGCTCAAGCAGCGCTTCCGGGCGAACGGCAAGACGCTGCTGCGCGTCAGCCACCTGCGCCAGCACGACATCAGCCGCGAGCTCGCGGAAGTCATGCAGACGGAGATCGCGGCGGTGCTCGACCGGACCGATCTGTTGATCTTCTCCGACTTCAACTACGGATGCCTGCCGCAGCAGCTGGTCGATTCCTTGAGCGCGCAGTGCGCCGCGCGAGGCATCATGATGGCGGCCGACAGCCAGGCCTCGTCGCAGATGGGCGACGTTTCGCGATTCAAGGGCATGCGGCTTCTGACGCCAACCGAGCACGAGGCGCGTCTCGCCACCCGTGATTTCAGCTCGGGGCTGGTGGTGTGTGCCGAGCTGCTGCGCAAGCTCGCCCGGGCGGAGCAGGTGTTCATCACTCTCGGGGCGGAAGGCTTGTTGATCAACGCCCCCGCGGGCGACGCTGAGGAGTTCATGACCGACCAGCTCCCCGCGTTCAACGTCTCCCCCAAGGACGTATCGGGAGCCGGGGACTCGTTGCTCACATGCTCGTCCCTCGCGCTCGCGGCAGGCGCGGACGTATGGCAGAGCGCGTACGTCGGCTCGATCGCCGCGGCATGCCAGGTCAGCCGGGTCGGAAATTCCCCTCTGTCGGCAGACGAGCTGATCACGGAATTGCGTCTTTGAAGGCGTTGTTGCTAGCCGCCGGTCTCGGCACCCGGCTACGCCCGCTTACGGACCGCGTTCCGAAGTGCCTGGTACCGATTCGCGGCAAGCCGCTGCTCGGCTATTGGCTCGACCTGCTGCTGCCCAACGGCATCGAGCGGGTGCTGGTGAACACGCATTACATGGCATCCTTAGTCGTGGCGTTTCGCGATGCCTCACCGTGGCGTGAGCGCATCGCGCTGGTGCATGAGGTCGAGCTCCTCGGCACCGGCGGCACCGTACTCGAGAATCACGCATTCTTCGGCCGCGCGCCATTCATGGTCGCGCACGCGGACAATCTTTCACGCTTTTCCGTGCGGGCATTCATGGACGCGCATCGTGACCGTCCGCACGGGTCCGAGATGACGATGATGACCTTCGATACCGACGCGCCGAGCACCTGCGGAATCGTCGAGACCGATGCCCGCGGGATGGTGGTCGCTTTCCACGAGAAGGTTGCCAATCCGCCGAGCTGCCGGGCGAACGCCGCCGTGTACATTTTCGAGCCGACAGTCGTCGACTTCATGGCCCTGCTGGGCAGGCGGGTGATCGACCTGAGCACCGAGGTGATCCCGCATTTCATCGGTCGGATCTCGACTTTCCACAATGGCGACTACCACCGGGACATCGGCACGCCGGAGGGCTTGCGCCAAGCCGAGGTCGAATTCGCGGCGCTCGCGCCGTGAGCCCCGGGCTGTCTGCGCGTACCCTCGCCGCAAGGCTGCGCGCCCGGTTTGAGCGCGCACGGCGCGGGGGCGTCGTAGCAACCGCTCGGGAACTGGCGGCCAAGGCGGCGGTGGCGGCCGGCGCGATCGTGCTGCTGCCCATTGCGCTCGTACTGCACGTCGCCGGCTACCGGCGCGTGACCTTTCTCACCGGCCGCATCGGCCATCTCGCCGCGGAGCCCGACAGCTTTCTCAAGTCCAGAGCGCTGGGTGAGCTGCCCGAACGGCGGTGGTTCTTTACTGCGCCGCGGGGCAGCGTGGCGAACGAACACTTGCTGGCTTACTGGTCGCGGCACATTCCGGTGGTGCGGCACCCCGTGGCCTGCGCCATCCTGAAGGCGCTGAGCGGGCTCGGCCTGATGCGCTTCAACGCCGGGCGCTACGTCCTCTGGCTCGATCGCAGCCAGGAGATCTTCAGGATCAATGCGCGTTGGGCCGGGAGAGCTCCGCTGCTGAGTGTGGACGAGGAGGATCTGCGCTGGAGCGATGAGATGCTCGAGTCGCTCGGCATCCCGCGCGGGGCGTGGTTCGTCTGCGTGCATGCCCGCGAGGGAGGGTTTTCCCCGCAGGACGAGGCCACGCACGCCCACCGCAACGCTTCGATCGAGGCGCTGGTTCCGGCAATGCGGGAAATCGTCAGGCGCGGCGGCTGGTGTGTGCGGGTCGGAGATTCGACCACGCGTCCGCTGGAGCCCGCGGAGGGGGTGATCGACTATGCGCATCACCGGCTCCGGCAGGCCCGGCTGGACGTGCTGCTGTGCGCGCGTGCCCGCTTCTTCCTCGGAAACAGCTCCGGGATCGCCTTGGTAAGCTCGGCCTTCGGAGTCCCTTCCGCGCTCGCGAACATGGTGCCCGTCTCCGCCCTGGGAGTGATGTCGTTCGACCTCAGCATCCCGAAGCTCTACCGCCGTCGGGACGATGGCCGCGTCCTGCGCTTCGACGAGATTTTCGGTACTCCCGCGGCAAACTTCCGCTTCGCGCACCAGTACGTCCGCGCGGGAATCGACGTGGTGGAGAACACGGCGGACGAGATCCTCGAGCTCGTCGTCGAGATGTTCGATCGAATCGAGGGGCGGCGCGGCGCCGCGCCTGACGAGGAGAGCCTGCAGCGGCATTTCATGTCCCTGATGCGCTCAGGTGACTACGGCTACGGCGCGGCGTCCCGCGTCGGTGCCGGCTTTTTGCGCCGTCATGCGAACCTGCTGCGTCCGGACTGAACCGTGCTCGCGAGGCTGGCCTTCGGGCACGTCCCCGCCGATGCGAAGGGCCCGGGCGAGATCGCGCGCGTGCTGCCGCCTCCCTGTGTCACTCAAGTTATGTTGAGCGATTAGCCGCCATGCGGGTACTGGTCACCGGCGCCAACGGCTTTGTAGGGCGTGCGCTGTGCGGGCTGCTCGCTTCGCGCGGCGTGGCCTATCGCGGGGCGGTACGCGCCGCCGTCGGGACGGGAGCCGGAGAATCGATCGCCGTCGGGAATATCGGTCCGAGCACGGAGTGGTCGTCCGCGCTTGCGGGTTGCAGCGCGGTCGTGCATCTGGCGAACCTTGCGCACTCGCCGGCGGATCGGGCCGAGCTCGAAGCCGTGAATGTCGAAGGCACGCGGCGCCTCGCCCGGCAAGCCGGCGCGGCCGGGGTCCGCCGCATGGTCTTCATGAGCTCGGTGAAGGCGCTGTGCGAGGAAACCGTCCGTGGCCCGGTCACGGAAAGCCGTGTCCCCGAGCCGGCGGATGACTACGGACGAGCGAAGCTCGCTGCCGAGCGTGCGCTCGCGGAGGTGGCGGCGAAGGCCGGGTTCGAAGCCGTGATTCTGCGTCCGCCGCTGGTCTACGGGCCCGGAGTCAGAGCAAACTTTCTCACCCTGATGCGCGCCGTGCAGCGCGGCTTGCCGCTTCCGGTCGGTGCGGTACGAAATCGACGTAGCCTGATCTACGTCGGCAACCTAGCGGATGCGGTCCTTCGCTGCCTCGAGGCGCCGGAAGCAGTGGGGAAGACTTATCTGGTTGCGGACGGCGCGCCCGTATCGACCCCGGATCTGGCGCGTGCGCTGGCTCATGCTCTCGGTCGCCCGCCGCGGATACTGGGTTGTCCGCCCCGCCTGCTCGAGCTCGCCGGGACACTGATCGGCCGTGGCGCGGAAGTCAGGCGGCTTACGCGCTCGCTCGAGGTGGACGACAGCGCGATCCGGAGTCAACTGCGCTGGCGGCCACAGTACAGCTTCGAGGAGGGCCTTCGCGTCACGGCTGAGTGGTATCGCGCACGGGGCAGCTAGAATGCGCGCCATGTTGTGGCAAACGGCGCTCGCGACGTTCGCAATCGCTCTGCTGTGCCTGAAGGTGCTCGTCTCCGGCCTCGGCCGGCGATTCGTGCTCGATCAGCCGAATGAGCGTTCGCTTCACGCCCGTCCGGTGCCGCGCACCGGAGGCCTCGCGATCATGGCGGGCGTGACGATCGGCTGGTGGGTAGGCCACCCGGGGTTCGCCGTGGCGCTCACGCTTGCGGCGGCGCTCGCCGCGCTTTCGCTCTTGGACGACGTCTACGGACTGCCGACGGCGTTGCGGCTCGGCGTGCATCTCGGCGCCGCCGCGGTGCTGGTCGCGTTCGAGCTGCGTTTCCCGGGCTGGGCTCTTTCCATCGTGTTCGTCCTCGCGCTCGCCTGGTACGCGAACCTTTACAACTTCATGGACGGCTCGGACGGCCTCGCCGGAGGTATGGCGCTCATCGGCTTCGGCGCGTACGCGGTCGCTGCGCAGCTTGCGGGCGCGCAGCCGCTTGCGGAAGTGTGCGCCATGCTGGCCGCAGGCGCGGCCGCGTTCCTCACGCGCAACTTCCCGCCTGCACGTATCTTTCTCGGCGACGTGGGCTCGGTGCCGCTGGGCTTTCTCGCCGGCGCGCTCGGCCTGGTCGGCTGGAACGACCGGCTGTGGCCGCTGTGGTTCCCGCTGCTCGTATTCGCGCCCTTCGCGTGCGACGCGACGCTCACGCTTCTCAGGCGCCTGGCGCGGCGCGAGCGCGCCTGGCAGGCGCACCGCGACCACTATTACCAGCGCCTGGTGCGCATGGGTTTCGGCCACCGTGGCACGGCGCTCATCGAGTACGCGGCGATGCTCGGCTGCGCGATCGCCGCAGTGCTCGCGCGCGAGGCCGCGCTTACCGTCCAGGCGGCGACGCTCGCGGGTGCAGCGGCCGTGCTCGGCGCGATCGCGGTCTGGGTCGACCTGCGCTGGGCGCGCTATCGGCGTGAGACGGAGGGCACCGCGTGAACTGGCGCCGCCTGCTCGCGTTCACCCACGACGTCGTGGCCGCGGGAGCGGCCTGGGTGCTCGCATTCTGGCTTCGCTTCAATCTCGACATTCCGGACGAGTTCGCCCACGTGATGTGGACGCGCCTGCCGTGGGTCATCGGCGTTTACGCGGCCCTCTTCTGGGCGTTCCGGCTGTACCGCGGGCTGTGGCGATTTGCAAGCCTGCCGGACCTTCAGCGCATCCTGCTCGCGGCCGGTGTCGGCGCGCTCGCGGTGCCTGCGCTCCTGGTGCTGCTGCGAACGGGTGCGCATGTGCCGCGCTCTGTCTACGTCATCGTGCCGTTGCTGCTGATCGGTGCCATGAGCGGCAGCCGGCTCCTCTATCGCGCGTGGAAGGAGAGAAGACTGTTCGGCGTCGTCGCGCATCCCGAGGCGGAGCCGGTGCTCGTCCTCGGTGCCGGAACGGCGGGCGCGGCGCTGATCAAAGAGCTCGGGAACAGCCGGCACTGGCACGTCGTCGGGCTGCTCGACGATGAGATTGCCAAGCACGGCGGCGCGATTCTCGGCGTCAAGATCCTGGGAGCGCTCGGGGACGTGCGGAACGTCGCCCGTCGGTTCAGCGTGAGTCAGGCGATCATCGCCATGCCGGGCGCCTCCCACCGGGCGCGCAAGCGCGCAGTCGATCTGTGCACGGCCGCGGGTCTGCAGGTCATGACCGTGCCCGCCCTCAGCGACATCGTCTCCGGCAACGTGAGCGTCTCCGCGCTGAGGAGCATCGAGCTCGACGACCTTCTCGGCCGCGACCCCGTGCAACTCGACGACGCGGGCCTGCACGTCCTGCTCACTGGCAAGCGCGTACTGGTAACCGGAGCCGGCGGCTCGATCGGCTCGGAGCTGTGCCGCCAGATCGCGCGCTTCGCGCCGGCGCAGCTCGCGCTGTTCGACATGTCCGAGTTCGCGCTGTATTCGATCGAGCAGGAGTTCCGCGACCGCTTCCCCGGCGTGCCGATTGCGGCGGTGATTGGCGATGCGAAGTCCGAGGCGCGGGTGAAGGAGGTTTTCGCGCACCACGCGCCGCAGGTCGTATTTCATGCCGCGGCGTACAAGCACGTGCCGCTGATGGAGGAGGAGAACGCCTTCCAGGCGGTGGCAAACAACGTGCTCTCGACCGTGGCGATGGCGCGTGCCGCCGAAGCCGCCGGCACGGAGAAGTTCGTGCTGGTGTCCACCGACAAGGCGGTCAACCCGACCAATGTGATGGGCGCCTCGAAGCGCCTCGCCGAGATGCTGATCCAGGCGCAGCAGGCGGAGAGCCGCACGCAGTACGTGATCGTGCGCTTCGGCAACGTGCTCGGCTCGACCGGCAGCGTGATCCCGCGCTTTCGCGAGCAGATCGCGCGCGGCGGGCCGGTGACGGTCACGCACCCCGAGATCACGCGCTACTTCATGTCGATCCCGGAGGCGGCGCAGCTCGTGCTTCAGGCGGCGCTGATGGGCAAGGGCGGCGAGATCTTCGTGCTCGACATGGGCGAGCCGGTAAAGATCGTCGACCTGGCGAAGCAGCTGATCCGGCTCTCGGGCCTCGCGGAAAGCGACATCAGGATCGTGTACACCGGACTGCGCCCGGGCGAGAAGCTCTACGAGGAGTTGCTGGCCGATGCAGAGGCAACGCTGCCGACGCCGCACCCCAAGCTGCGCGTCGCCAAGGCACGCGTGCCGGACAACGGACGGCTCGTGGAGGAGGTGCTCGCCTGGATCGGCGATCCCGGCGCTCCGGAACCGGAGGAGGTGCGCGCCCGGCTGCGTGCCTGGATCCCGGAGTACTCGCCCGCGGCGAACGGTACCGGCGCCGAGGGGGCCGGCTGATCCTCAGCGCCAGACGAACTCGTCGCGCTCGCCCTGGCGCTGCCAGGCCGACGCGGTCTCGGTGACGCTACTTCCGACCGGCCGGAAGTCGATTGCCGCTCGTCTTACGCAACAGGCTCTTCGGCAGGACGGCGCGAATCGCCCGACGTATGCGCCTGGCGGCGAGCGCTGCGCGAGCGCCGGCGAGGCTGATGTCCTCCGCGCCGGGATAGCGAGTAACGGTCGCGTAGCGAGTGAGGCGCGCCAGGTCGTCGTGCGAAAGCCCGGGACGATGCCCGTTTCGAAGCCGTGCGGCCAACGCCTCGAGGTCGTGGGTTTTCGCAAAAATCGGCACCGCGAAAGGTCAGCAGCGCCTTGAGGTACTTCTCCGCGCACTGCTGCGCGTGAAAGCACACCGTGTCCGTCGGGCAGCGCGCGCCAAGCGTCAGCGTGTGCGCGGCGTTGACGAGATCGTTTTCGGCTTTGGC
Organism: uncultured Pseudomonadota bacterium; assembly: GCA_963817785.1. Lineage (GTDB taxonomy): Bacteria > Pseudomonadota > Gammaproteobacteria > Burkholderiales > SG8-39 > JAKALD01. Next base: position 102,054 of record CAWFPL010000003.1, read on the forward strand.
GATCCACTCCCGCGCAACCGCTGCGGCGCGATCACCGTTTTTCATAGAGGATCCGCCCGCTGCGCGCGGCCGAACGCTCGATGGTGCCCGGGACGGCCCGGCGCCACTCGAAGGCCTCGGGCGTGGTCACGATGACGTCCTTGGGAATGCGGTAAGCGCGCAGCGCCGCGCGGATCGCAAGCTCCTGGTCCGCCTTGCTCGCCTTGAGCGGCATGACGATGAGCAGGTCTACGTCGCTGTCCGGTCCGGCGGTGCCGCTCGCGTGCGAGCCGAAGAGAATCACCTTTTCCGGCGCGAAGCGCCGCACGATGCGCTGCGCCATGGCCGCGACCGTGTGCTCGATCCTGGATCTTGCGCGCATACGTTCGAGTGGCTCGAAGTCAAGCGGCAAGCATAGCACCGGGCGATGGCCGCGCGTCGGTGCCTACCCCCACCGCGTCGATCTCGCCGCGCGCCCTTCCGGAACGGGCGCGCCGGGCATGCCGCTACGCGCTCACGTCGAAGCCCGCAGCGAAGGAAGCGCAATTCCGGCGGTTTCGCTCCCGAGGACGACCGGCCCGAAGGGCGCGAGGCACGAATGCGCGACGGCACCGGCCGCGTCACGGCGTTCCGGCGCCCGCCTCGCCGAACCCGATCCGCGCGATTCCGGGCGCGAACAGCTCCGTGCCCGGCGCCTGATCGACGATCCAGGCGCGCTGCGCCCCCACGTCCGGCAGCGCCTCGCGCAGGACACGCAGGGTGCGCGGGGCGCCGCCGCGTCCCCGCTTGATCTCGATGGCGACGCGGGCATCGCCGTGGTCGAGCAGCAGGTCGATCTCGGCACCGGTCAGCGTGCGCCAGAAGCAGCCCCGCGAGCCGGGACGGGCGACGCGCTCGCGCCGCAGGATGTCCTCGGCTACGAATCCTTCCCAGCTCGCGCCGCGCGCGGGATGCGCGTCCAGCTCTTCGGCCGAGCCGTTATTGAGCAGGTGGTGCAGCAATCCGGTGTCGCGCAGGAACAGCTTCGGCGCCTTGGTCAGGCGCTTGCCGACGTTGCGGAAGTACGCCGGCCGCCGGCGCACCGGCGTTCGTACATCGCTTGTAAATTAGAATCCGGGCTTCTAATTTGCAAGCCTGAATCGAGGCCGCGCCGCCGCCGACCGGCGCGCCCGACCCTCAGCGCCAGGCGAACTCGTAGCGCTCCCCCTCCCGCTGCCACGCCGACGCGCTCTCGGTGACGGTGAGGAACCAGGTCTGCTCGACGACTGGCCGGCGCGGCGGCACGAAGCCGCGCGGTGTGAGCAGCGCACCGCACTCGCCATGTTCCGGATCGCGCACCGACTGGTAGAGGATCAGGCCGACGCGGGCTTCGCGGGCAGTGCGGGCGAACGCCTGCGTCGCCTCGTAGCTCTCTGCATGGGTCCAGTCGCGCGCGTCCCTGGAGAGCGGCTTTTGCCGCAGGTCCACGGCCGCAGTCTCGACATTGGCCTGGAACACGGTCTGCGCCACCGGCCCGATGTGCGTCAGGCCGGGGCTGTCGCGCAGGAAGCGCCAGCGCCAGTAGCCCAGCTCCGCGCACGCGGTGCGCTGTTCGCGCGCGCCGTAGAACACGCCCGGGTCGATCGGCGAGCGGAAGCGCGAGCCGCGCGCCGGCGGCGGATAGCGGAACGGCGTGGCGAGCAGGTAGTGCAGGCCGCGGGCCGCTTCGGGCAGGGCGCGCTTCGATTGCTCGAGGATGTCCTCCAGCAGCGCCTGCTCCGCGAGGTCGTCCACGAGGCGGGTCGTGGAGGCGACGTGCTGGGCCTCGACCGCGCGCCACAGCCGGCGCGCGCGGCGCTTCGCCTCAGATGCGACCGCGCGCGGCGTCCAGGTAATGGAGGACACGGATCAGGCCTTCGGCCTTCGGCAGCAGGTCGAGCGGCCGCTCGCCGAGGGCGAGGTTCTTGCCGCGCAGCCATTGGCGCGCCTGCTCGTCCGAGCCCACGATCGAATCGAGCGAGCGGAACACCCGCACCAGCAGGCTCCCCAGCTCCCATTCCTTACAGCTCGGGTCGAGCAGGTACTTGCCGCCGAACATGCGCGAGACGGTGGCGTCGCTCAGGCCGATCGTCGCGGCCACCTGCGTCTGGGTAAGGCCGAGGAGCCTGGCGGTGCGCACCACCGCCTTGCTCAGCACCGCGCGGCGCGCCTCCTCGGGCGTCGGGCGGGTCGCCGCCTTCGCTTTGGTCGACATCAAGCGCTCCGGGTCGCAGAAATGCTGCTGCAAGAATAACATGTACAACATGCAGCAGAAAGAGCACGGCGCAGCCGCGCCGCACCCCGGAACGTTGACATGTGTTCCACATGCAACCATGCTGTTGCCATGACGAAAATGATCCAGCTTCGCCACGTCCCCGATGAGCTGCACCGCAAGCTCAAGGCGCGCGCCGCGCTCGAAGGCCTTTCGCTGTCGGATTTTCTGCTGCAGGAAGTCAGAAAGGTTGCCGCGCGACCGGCGCTCTCCGAGCTTCAGGCGAGGCTTGCCCGCCGTACGCCCGTCGCTACGCCCGAATCGCCGGCCAAGGCCGTCCGGGCCGGGCGCGAGGCGCGCTGATCGTTCTGGACGCTTCGGCGGCACTGGGGCTGCTGCTCAATACGCCGGTCGCACCGCGAGTGGCGGCCCGGGTTCTGGGGCCGCGCGAATCGCTGCACGCGCCGCACCTGATCGACCTTGAAATCGCGCAGGTGCTTCGCCGTTGGGAACGGGCGGGATTGTTGGCCCCGCTGCGCGGCGAGGAGGCTCTGGAGGATCTGACGGATCTGCCCCTCGAGCGCTATCCGCACCAGCCGCTGTTGGCGCGAATCTGGGATCTGCGTTCGAACGCGACGGCGTATGACGCGGCCTACCTCGCGCTCGCCGAGGCGCTTGGCGCCACGCTGGTGACCCGCGATGCCGAGCTGGCATCGATTCCGGGGCACGCGGCGAGAGTCGAGGTGATCGGCTGACGCAATCGAGGTCGCCTCAGCCGGGCTCGCGTCGCAGGATCGCGGTGAGCGCGCCCGCGACTTGGTCCACGGTGATGTCGCGCACCTCCCGGCTCGCCGGCTGCAGCACTTTGTGCCGCACGCCCCAGGGCCGCCAGCGATCCGCCGGCGAATCGCCGAACAGCGCCACGATCGGCTTGCCGAGCGCGGCGGCGAGGTGCATCGCGCCGCCGTCGGCGCAGACCACCGCGTCGCAGGCCGCGAGCGCGCCGATCAGCTCGGGAAGGCGGAGCGTCGGATAGGCGACGAGCGGCGCGGCGTGCCCCACGCGCGCCACGATCTCGTTCGCCTTCTCGTCGTCGCCCGGGTGGCGCGGATGGTTCGCCGGCCCCGGCGACCACAGCAGCAGGCTGCTCGCGCCGTGCTCGGCGTGCAGCCGCTCGATCAGGGCGGCGAAGCGATCGGCCGGCCAGCGCTGCACGGGCCGGCGCGCGCTGACGTGCACCGCGATCTTGATCCCCGGCTGCGGCCGAAGCAGGGCACGGACGTGCTCGAGCTCGGCCGGATCGGGCACGACCTTGAGGGGCGGGATCTCGCCCGCGATGCCGAACAGCGTGCCGAGCGCGAACACGCGCTCGACTTCGTGCTTGCCCTCGAGCCCGGCGAGAGGCACCGCCCGGTCGAGGGCGAGCGAGGCGACGCTTGCATCCGAGAAGCCGGCTACGAGCTTCGCGCCCAGCCAGCGCCCGAGCCGCACCAGGCGCGGCGAGAAGCCGGGCGTGGCGAGCAGCACGCAATCGAGCCCGCGCCGCCGCAGCGACCAGAAGGACGCGAGCCGCGCGCCGAGCGCACCGAGCGCCGACTCGCCCGGCTCCAGATGCTTAAGCTTGGTGTAGGCGACGACCTCGTCGAGGTCGGGGTTGCCCGCGAGCACGGGCGCGTTGTAACTGTTGACCAGCGCGCCGAGCCACGCCTGCGGAAGGCGCTGCCGGAGCGCGGCGATGAGCGGCGTGGTGCAGACCAGGTCGCCGATGTTGTCGCGCCGCACGACCAGGATGCGCATGGCGCCCTCAGGCCGCGGGCTTGCTTCGGCCCTGTCCCCAGGCGAGCAGCGCGCCCACGACGCCCCAGTAGAGGAGCGAGTTCTGGCGCACCCAGAGCACGTCGGTCATGTTGCGCACCAGCATCCCCGCGACCACCGCGATCAGGGCAGCCCCGCATGCGGCGGCGATCTGGTCCGGGCCGCGGGCGAGCTTCCAGCCCTGCCAGGCTGTGGCGGCGAGCAGCAGGACGAGGAGCGCCATCCCGGGCACGCCCAGCTCCACGCCGGCCTCGAGCAGCACGTTGTGCGCGTGCCACAACAGGTTTTCGTGATAGCGGTTGGGAAACTCCGCCTGCAGAATGTGACGCTCGATGCCCCGGCCGAACCCCAATCCGGTCACGGGGCGCCGCTCGATCATCCGGATCGCCGCGCCCCACACGTCGAAGCGCGGATCCTTTACGAGCGTTCTCTCTACGTGCGGGCCGAAGCGCTCCTGCTGCACGGCGATCATAACGACGATGCCGCCGGCGAGGATGGCGAGCGCGCCCAGCCCGGCCGCCACTTTCGCGCGCGTGCCGAGGGGGCGACCGAGGCGCGGCAGCAGCAGCGCGCCGATGATGATGAGCTCGACGCTGAAGCCGATCCACACGGTCCGGTTGAGCGTGGTGAAGGCGGAGAGGGAGAAGAGAGCGGCCAAGGCGAGCGCGGCGGCGCCAAGACCGCGCGGCATCCCGAGCTTCCGGCTCAGCCAGGCGCCGGCGAGCGCGCCGGGCATCAGGGTGAGCAGCGCGCTCGATCGGTCGCCCGGACCCACCCACAGGTCGAGCGCGCGAATCTCGTGCGCCGAGAACCAGAACTGGTAGATCCCGACCGCGCAAACGCCGGCCGCGCCGATCGAGAGCGCCGCCAGGAACGCCCTCGGAGCGTTACGCGCCTGGGCCGCGACGTAGCACAGCCAGAAGGCGATCGAGGTATAGACAACCTCGTTCTTGAATTCCTTCAGCGAGCGCGCAGGATCGATGGACCACCTGATCGACAGCGCCGCCCACGCCGCCCACAGCGCGAAGGGCAGCAGCAGCCACGGCAGCGCGCGTACCTGCGAAGGCGCGCCGCCCGCCCGGCCGCGCGCGAGCGCGAGCGCCGCCAGCGCGCTCCCGGCAACCAGGAGCAGCAAGCGCAAGGCGACGGTGTGCGCGAACAGGTTCGCCGCGAGGAACAGCGCGGCGCACCAGGCGGCGAGCGAAAGCGGATTCATCGGAAAGCGCGGATCATACAGCGGGCCGCCGCGCCTGCGGCCCCAGCAACTCGAGGAGCCGGCGCGCGCGCACGCCGTAGGTATGGCGCTTCAGCACCTGGCGGTGCAGGCTCTCGGCCCGCGTGCGCAGCTCGTCGAAGCGCCGCACGTAGTGCGCGATCTTTTGCGCGCAGCCCTCCGCGTCGCGAAAGAAATCGCAGCTTTCCTCGGCAAATGTCTCCGGGATGGTGCGGCGCCAGTCGGTCAGCAGGAAGCCGCCCGCCGCCGGGATGCCGAACGCGCGCTCGGGCAGGCCCCACGAGGGGTTGCCGGGCAGGTCGCACATGGCGCCGTAATTGAGATTGATCTTGCTGCCACGGATGAGCGCGAGCTGCTCGTCGACTCCGACTTGCCGCGCTACCGTGTCCACGATGCAGATGCGCAGCGCCTCCCCCCTCGCCCTCAGCTTGTCCTGCAGCGCCCCCAGAAACGCCAGCCGCTCCCGGCAGGCGCGCCGCTTCGCATTGCCGAGCGCCCCGACGAAGCATACGTCGTGCTGGTAGCTCGCGGGATCGCGCAGGCTCGGCAGATCGGTGCCCGCGTAGTACTCCGGGCGCGCGGCGTTGGGAAAGTAGACCGCCTCGTTCCTCGAGAACCACTGCGCGCTCTGCATGGAGTGGGCGAGGTAGAGGTCCGCCGGCTTCAGCAGGCGCAGCAGCCACTGCCGGCGGCGCTTCATGCCCACGTTCCAGGGCGCGTCGCGGTTCCAGAACACGTAGGGGATGCCGCGGCGGCGCAGCGCGCCGAGCAGGCGCAGGAATGCCGCGGGGAACTTGATCTCCGTGAACAGGTTGCCGTAGTAGGCGCTGCAGCCGTCCAGCTGCCCGCGCGCGGCCCTGAAGTCGTCCACGCATACGAGTTCGCTGCCGGCCGCGCGCAGCGCGACGACCAGCGGGTTGTTCGGGGAATGAAACGTCAGGAGCATTCCGTCATCCGTCGGCGGGGCGCGTGCGACCGGATTGTACGGGCCCGCCCGCGTAGCGCGAGCGGGAAGCGGCCGCCAACGGCGTTTCGCGTTCGGGCGCGGAATCGGGGACAATCGACCGCTGTCCGCCCGACCGGGAATCGATGACCGACTCCAAACTCCAGATCGTGCACACCGAATCCTCCCGTGGCTGGGGCGGCCAGGAGATCCGCGTGCTCACTGAGGCGCGCGGCCTGATGCGCCGCGGCCACCGGGTGCGCGTGGTGTGCGTGCCGGATTCGAACATCCTGCGCGCGGCGCCGGGCTATGGCCTGGAGGCGCTCGCGCTGCCGATCGAGCGCAAGCGGCTCGGTCCGCTGCTCTCGCTCAGGCGCTGGCTTGCCCGCGAGGGCGGGAAGATCGACGTCCTCAACACCCACAGCTCGACCGACTCGTGGCTCGCCGCGCTCGCCTGCGCGAGCCTTGGCGACGCACCGCCGATCGTGCGCACCCGGCACGTCTCCTCGCCGATCGGCCGCGGCCGCGCCACGTTCTGGCTCTACCAGCGCGCCGCGCGTCACGTCGTGACCACCGGGGAAGCGCTGCGCGAGCAGCTCATCCGCGACAACCGGTTCGCGCCGGACTCGATCACCTCGGTGCCCACCGGGATCGACCTGGAACGCTTCCAGCCGCGCGATCGGGAGGACGCGCGGCGGGTGCTCAGTCTGCCGCGCGAGGTGCCGCTGGTGGGGATCCTCGCCACGCTGCGCAGCTGGAAGGGGCACGCCTACCTGTTCGAGGCGCTGGCACAGTTGCGCTCGCGCTACCCCGCGGTGCGCGTGCTCGTGATCGGCGAGGGTCCCAACCGGGCCAGGCTCGAAGCGCGCGTCGCCGAGCTGCGCATCGGCGATCGCGTGGATTTCGTCGGCCAGCGCGACTATCCCGAGTTCTGGCTCAACGCGCTCGACGCGTTCGTGCTGCCGTCCTACGGCGACGAAGGCATCTCGCAGGCGCTGCAGCAGGCGATGGCCTGCGCCCTGCCGGTCGTCACCACGCCGATCGGCGGCCATGCCGAGGTCGTGCGCGACGGCGAGACCGGGCTGCTGGTGCCGCCGCGCAACGCCGCGGTGCTCGCCGAGGCGATCCAGCGCCTGCTCGCCGACGAGGCGCTGCGCGCGCGGCTCGGCGAGGCCGCGCACCGCTTCGCCGTGGAGCATTGCGGGGAGGGGGCGATGCTGGACCGCATGGAAGCGCTGTTCCGCCGCTACGCGCGGCGCGCGGCGTGACCAGCCGGCGCTTCGCGGTCCGCGCCGCGGTGACGGCGTGGGCCGCGTGGCACACGCTGCTGCGCGTGCTGCGCGGCCGGCGCGATCCGGCGGCCGAGCCGCGGCGCATCCTGATCGCGCACCACCTGCTGCTCGGCGACACGCTGATGCTGACCGGCCTGCTGAAGAAGCTGCGGCTGAAGTACCCGCGCGCCGAGATCGTCATGACGGTGCCGCGCGCGTTCGCGCCGCTGTATGCCGGGCGGCCTTACGGCGTCGAGGCGATCGCGTTCGATCCGCGCGAGCTCTCGGACCTGCGCGCGCTGCGCCGGCGGCGCGGCTTCGATCTGGCGCTCCTGCCGGCGGAGAACCGCTACAGCTGGCTCGCGCGCGCGCTCGACAGCGACGCCATCGTCGCCTTCGAAGACCGGCGCGCGAAGCCCGGCAACTGGCTGGTGACCGGGTGGCGGCGCTACCCGGACCAGCCGAGCGCGCTCGTCGACATCTTCGCCGGGCTGGCCGACGGCGTGCCGCCCCCGCCCTACGACCCGGCCGAATGGCCGGCGCCCCCATGCGCGCCGTTCGCGCAGCCGCCGCGGCCTTACTGCGTGCTGCACCTCGGTGCGCGCAATCCCAACCGCCTCTGGAACCCGCTGCATTGGCGTGCCGTCGCGGACTGGGCTCGGGCGCGCGGCCTGACGGTCGTGTTGAGCGCGGGGCCCGGCGAGCAAGCGCTGGTCGGCGAAGTGGACCCCGGACATGTCCACCCCGCCTTCGCCGGCACGCTCGACCTGGCGCAACTGTGGCGGCTGCTGCTCGGCGCGTCCTTCGCGGTCTGTCCGGATACCGGCATCGCGCATATGGCGGCGGTGACCGGCACGCCGCTGGTCGAGCTGTTCGGGCAGGGCTCCCCACTGGTGACGGGGCCAGGCGCGTTCTGGAGCCGCAACCGCTTCGCGGCGGTCTGGGAAGAAGACATTGCCTGTCGCGACCAGAACCGGCTGTTCGAGCGCACGCTCCCGTGGGTGCGACGCTGCGCGCGCGGCCCGGAAGAATGCGCCAATCCGGTGTGCATGCACGTCCTCGGCGCGGAGCGCGTGCTGCAAGCGCTCGAGCGCCTCACGGCCGCGTGAAGCGCCGCCATGGGCAGCGGCGCCTTCAGCCTCGCGCAAATTAACCTGCACCCCCAGTTTGGCGGCGGCGAGGTGTTCACGCGGTCGCTGGCCGAGGCGGTGGCCGCGCTCGGTGGACGCACGCTCCTGGTCACGCATCCGACAGCGAGCTACTGGGATACGCTGCGCCTGCCGGCGACCGAGCGCCTGCACGCGGCGCGCCTCGAGCAGGCGCTCGCGCTACTGCCGCCGGGCGTCCCGCTTGTCACCCACGCGCCCCTGCCGCTGCCGCTCGCCGCGCGCGAGGCAACGGGGCGGGCGCTGATCGCGATCGTGCACATGCCGTTTGGCCTGTACTACGGCGAGGCGCTCGAGACCTATCGCAGCCGCTATCACCTGCTCGTGCCGGTCTCGGAATACGTGCGCACGACGCTCGCGGCGGCGGGGCTCGCGCCCTATGCCGAGCCGCTGCTCGGCTGCGCCGACCTCGAGCGGCTCTCGATAGTGGCGGCCGCGCAGCCCGGCGCGATTCGCCGCCGCTCCGAGTACGAGTGGGACCGCAGGAAGGTCCGTGATCGGCTGCTCGGCGCGTCCGAGCCGCTCTGGTCGCGCGCGCGCGCGAAGCCCGCGTACCGCAAGCGCGCGGGGCTCACGCTCGGCATCGTCTCGCGCCTTGCCCCGATCAAGCAGTTCCCGAAGCTGTTCTCGCTCATCGCCGCGCGCATCGCCGCGACGCCGGGGGTGCACCTCGAGATCTTCGGCGCGGGCGGCTATGCGTCGGTGCGCGACCTGCGCCGCGCGCTCGCGCCGCTCGCGGGGCGCGCGCGCTTCTGGGGCCACCAGCCCGATGTCGCCGCGGTCTATCGCGGGATCGACGTGCTGCTCACCGGCTTGCCCGAGCGGGAGGCGCTTGGCCTCAACGTCATCGAGGCGCAGGCCTGCGGGGTGCCGGTGCTCGCGGTCGCGGCGCCGCCCTTCACCGAGACCGTGCTCGAAGGCCGAACGGGCTTCTTTTACCGCGATCCGCGCGCCGATGGCGGTGACGACTTCGAGCGCGTGCTGGGCAGGCTGGTCGCGGGCGCGGCGGCCGGCGCGCTGCCCGACCCGCGCGCCGCGAGTGAGCATCTCGAGCGCTTCTCCAGGTCCGCGTTCCAGGCGCGCGTCGCGCGGCTGCTCGGGGCGATCGCCCGTTGTGCGCCTCGCGCCTGAGGCCCTGCGCCCTGCATTGACCGAGGTCAATACGTGGCCGCCTCGGCCGCGCTATTAAGGGGAGCATCAGCGAGCGGCGAGGAGCCGATGTTCCAGGTACGCATTCACGGGCGCGGCGGCCAGGGCGTGGTGACCGCCGCGGAGATGCTGTCGATCGCGGCGTTTCGCGAGGGCCGGTTCGCGCAGGCGTTCCCGAGCTTCGGCTCGGAGCGCACCGGCGCTCCGGTGGTCGCCTACTGCCGCCTCGACGACAAGGAGATCCGGCTGCGCGAGCCGATCCTCGAGCCCGACGCGCTGGTGATCCAGGACCCGACGCTGCTGCACCAGGTGGACCTGTTCGCCGGCCTGGCGCCCGACGGCTACATGCTGATCAACACCAGCCGCGACTTCGAGGCGCTCGGCCTGGGCGAGTTCGTGCGCGGGTTCCGCGCCGAGCGTCTGTGCACGGTGCCGGCGACCGAGATCGCCCTGAAGCACGTCGGCCGGCCGCTGCCGAACGCGGCGCTGCTCGGCGGGTTCGCGGCCCTCACGCGCCGCGTCTCGCTCGATTCGGTGGCGGCCGCCATCCGCGACAAGTTCTCCGGCAAGGTCGCCGAAGGCAACGTCGCGGCGGCCGCCGAAGCCTACGCGTTCGTGCGCACCGAGATGCGGACCCTCGCCCATGCTGAAGCAGATTGAAGGCTCGCGCGCGGTCGCCGAGGCGGTCGCGCTGTGCCGCCCCGAGGTGGTGTGCGCCTACCCGATTTCGCCGCAGACGCACATCGTCGAGGCGCTCGGAGAGGCGGTGAAGTCGGGCGCGCTCGCGCCCTGCGAGTTCATCAACGTCGAGTCGGAATTCGCGGCCATGTCGGTCGCGATCGGCGCCGCGGCCGCCGGCGCACGCGCCTACACCGCGACCGCGTCGCAGGGACTGCTGTTCATGACCGAGGCACTCTACAACGCCTCGGGCCTCGGCCTGCCGATCGTGATGACGGTCGCCAACCGGGCGCTCGGGGCGCCGATCAACATCTGGAACGACCACAGCGACGCGATGTCGCAGCGCGACTGCGGCTGGATCCAGCTGTTCGCCGAGAACAACCAGGAGGCGCTCGACCTGCACCTGCAGGCGTTCCGGCTGGCCGAGGAGCTGTCGGTTCCGGTGATGGTGTGCATGGACGGCTTCATCCTCACGCACGCCTACGAGCGCGTCGACGTGCCGGCGCAGGAGCAGGTGGACGCGTACCTGCCGCCGCTCGTGCCGCGCCAGGTGCTCGACCCGGCCGAGCCGGTGTCGATCGGCGCGATGGTGGGCCCCGAGGCGTTCATGGAGGTGCGCTATCTCGCGCACGCGAAGCAGATGCAGGCGCTCGAGCTGATTCCCGGCCGGGCCGACGAGTTCCGCCGGGCCTTCGGGCGCGAGGCGGGCGGGCTGGTGCACGCGTACCGCACCGAGGACGCCGAGACGCTGGTCGTGGCGCTCGGCTCGGTGGTCGGCACGATCAAGGACACCGTGGACGAGCTGCGCGCGCAGGGCGTGAAGATCGGGGTGGTCGCGATCACCTGCTTTCGCCCCTGGCCGCTGGCGGCGGTGCGCGCCGCGCTCGCCCGCGCCCGGCGCGTGGTGGTCATCGAAAAGTCGCTCGCCGTGGGCCTCGGCGGTGTGGTCTCCAACAACGTGCGCGCCGCGCTCTCGGGGCCGGCGACCGCGGTGTACACCGTGATCGCGGGCTTGGGCGGGCGCGCGATCACCAAGGCTTCGCTCGGCAAGGCGTTCGCCGACGCGATCGCCGGCCGGCTCGAGCCGACGACCTTCCTCGATCTGGACCGCGAGGTGGTCGAGCGCGTGCTCGCGCGCGAGCGCGAGGTGCGCCGCAGCGGGCCGATCGCCGAGAACGTTCTCAAGCAAGTCGGCCCGGTCGCCGCGCGGCCCGGTTGAGAGTGCCCATGGCCTTCCAACCGATCAAGTTCTACCAGACCGGCACCTTCACGGTCGGCAACCGCCTGCTGCCGCCGGAGACGCGCTCGGTGCAGGCGAACATGCGCCGCACCAACTCGCTCAACTCGGGCCACCGCGCCTGCCAGGGCTGCGGCGAGGCGCTCGGCGCGCGCTACGCGATCGACGCGGCGATGAACGCGACCGGAAACCAGCTGATCGCCTCCAACGCGACCGGGTGCCTCGAGGTGTTCTCGACGCCGTACCCGGAGACCTCGTGGCAGATCCCCTGGATCCATTCTTTGTTCGGTAACGCCGCGGCGGTCGCGACCGGGATTTCCGCGGCGCTGCGGGTCAAGGGGCGCAGCGACGTGCGCGTCATCGCGCAGGGCGGCGACGGCGGCACGACGGACATCGGCCTCGGCTGCCTGTCGGGGATGTTCGAGCGCAACGACGACGTGCTCTACATCTGCTACGACAACGAGGCCTACATGAACACCGGCGTGCAGCGCTCCTCGGCCACGCCGCCGGCCGCGCGCACTGCGACCACCATGGCGGTGGGCGAGCATCCGGGCAACGTCTTCGGCCAGGGCAAGGACATGCCGGCGATTGCGATGGCGCACGGCATTGCGTACGTCGCCACCGCCACCGTCGCCGAGCTGCGCGACCTCGAGTACAAGGTGCGGCGCGCGATGGAATTCCGCGGCGCGAGGTATCTCCACATCTTCGTGCCGTGCCCGTTGGGATGGGGCCACGCTCCGGAGGCCACGATCCGCATCGCGCGGCTGGCGAAGGAGAGCGGGTTGTTTCCCGTGTTCGAGGCCGAGCACGGCAAGGTGGTCGGCGTGTCGAGGATCCGCAAGCAAGTGCCGGTCGAGGAGTACCTCAGGCCGCAGCGCCGCTTCGCGCACCTGTTCAGCCCGGTCGCGCGCGCCGACGTGATCGCGCGCATCCAGGCGATCGCCGACCGCAACATCCGCAAGTACGTCCTGGTGAGTGCGGCAGCATGATGCGCAAGCCGTTCGCGATCACGCTCGATCCGGGATCGAGCCTCGCCAACCACACCGGCTCATGGCGCACTCTGCGCCCGGAATACGTCGACCGGCTGCCGCCGTGCAACGCGGCCTGCCCCCCCGGGGAGAACATCCAGGGCTGGCTCGCGCACGCCGAGTCGGGCGACTACGAGCCCGCCTGGCGGCTGCTCGTTCAGGACAACCCGATGCCCGCGGTGATGGGCCGCGTGTGCTATCACCCCTGCGAGCCGGCGTGCAACCGCGGCGCGCTCGACGACGCGGTCGGCATCAATTCGGTGGAGCGCTTCCTCGGCGACGAGGCGATCCGGCGCGGCTGGGCCTTCGCAAAGCCCGAAGAGCGCAGCGGCAAGCGTGTACTCGTGGTCGGCGCCGGTCCCTCGGGGCTGTCGGCCGCGTACCACCTCGCGCGCGCGGGGCACCAGGCCGTGATCCACGAGGCCGGGCCGGTGGCGGGCGGCATGATGCGCTTCGGCATCCCGAAGTACCGCCTGCCGCGCGCGGTGCTCGAGGCCGAGATTGCCCGCATCCTCGCGCTCGGGATCGAGCTGCGGCTCGAGGCGAAGGTGAGCGACCTCCTCGCGACGATGCAACAGGGCGGCTTCGACGCCGCGTTCCTCGCGGTCGGCGCGCACATCGCCAAGCGCGCGTACATTCCCGCCGGCAGCTCGGCGAAGATGCTCGACGCGGTGTCGCTGCTGCGCTCGATGGAGGGCGAGGCGAAGCCCATGCTCGGCCGCCGCGTCGTGGTGTACGGCGGCGGCAACACCGCGTTCGACGTGGCGCGCACCGCGAAGCGCCTGGGCGCTACCGAGTCGATCGTCGTCTACCGCCGCACGCGCGAGAAGATGCCGGCGCACGACCTGGAGCTCGAGGAGGCGCTGCAGGAAGGTGTGATGGTGAAGTGGCTCTCGACTATCAAGCACGCGGGCGAGTCCTCGATCACGGTCGAGAAGATGGAGCTCGACGCAAAGGGCTTTCCGCAGCCCACCGGCGAGTTCGAGACGCTCGAGGCCGACGCGCTGGTGCTCGCGCTCGGCCAGGACGTGGACCTGGGCCTGCTCGAGGGCGTGCCCGGACTCGAGATCGAGAACGGCGTGGTCAAGGTCGGGCCCGACATGATGACCGGCCACCCCGGCATTTTCGCGGGCGGCGACATGGTGCCTTCGGAGCGCACGGTCACCGTCGGCATCGGCCACGGCAAGAAGGCGGCGCGCCACATCGACGCCTGGCTGCGCGGCGCGAGTTACGCGCCCGCGGCAAAGAGCGAGGTGGCGGCGTACGACAAGCTCAACACCTGGTATTACTCCGACGCGCCGAAGACCGTGCGCCCGGTGCTCGACGTCATCCGCCGGCAGTCGACCTTCGACGAGGTGCAGGGCGGGCTCGACGAGGGAACCGCCCGGTACGAGGCGCGCCGCTGCCTGTCCTGCGGCAACTGCTTCGAGTGCGACAACTGCTACGGCGTGTGCCCCGACAACGCGGTGATCAAGCTCGGCCCGGGCAAGCGCTTCCAGTTCAACTACGATTACTGCAAGGGCTGCGGGCTGTGCGCTGCCGAGTGCCCCTGCGGCGCGATCCGAATGGTGGCGGAGGAAATCTGAGCGCCCGGCCGGGAGCGACACGCCGAGCCGCCTCGCGGGCGATAATCGGGACGCGATGATTCCGCGCCGCTCGAAATTCGTGTCCTGGGCCGTCGCGTGCGCGACCGCCGCATGCGCCGTTCAGGCGGGCGGGCAGGAGGCGGGCGCTGCGCGCCCGGCCCGCCAGAGCTGCCTCGCGCCGGCCGAGTGGTATGCGCTCGCCGGGGCCGAGCCGGCGAAGGTCGGCGCCGCCGGGCTGCTCGGCGAGATGGCGCGCCGCGACGTGGTGCTCCTCGGCGAGCGGCACGACGACCCCGACGACCATCGCTGGCAGCTGCAGACGCTCGCCGCGCTGCGGCTCCTGCACCCGAACATGGTCATCGGCTTCGAGGCCTTTCCGCGCCGCGCCCAGCCCGTGCTCGACCAGTGGGTGGCGGGCGCGCTGACCGGGAAGCAATTTCTCGAGCAGGCGCAGTGGAGCAAGGTGTGGGACCTCCCGCCCGGGCTGTACATGCCCTTGTTCGAGTTCGTGCGCCTGAACCGCATCCCAATGGCGGCGCTCAACGTGGAGCAGAGCCTGGTCAAGGCGATCGGGCAGAAGGGCTGGGACGGCGTGCCGCAAGCGCAGAAGGAGGGCGTTTCGCGCCCCGCGCCGGCGAGCGCGGCGTATCGGGACATGCTCTTCGGCATTTACCGGGCGCACGCCATGGCGCGCACGCAGGGCGATGCGGCGGCCGGCCAGTCCGATCCCCGGTTTCTGAGGTTCGTCGAATCGCAGCTCACCTGGGACCGCGCGATGGCCGAGGTGCTCGCGGCGCGCCTGCACGGCTCCGGACCCGAGCGGCCGCTGGTGGTCGGCATCCTGGGCAGCGGGCACGTGCGCTACGGCTACGGCGTGCCGCACCAGCTGCGCGCGCTGGGCGTGACCAGCATCGGCAGCCTCCTGCCGGTCGACGCCGATACGGACTGCGGCAGGCTCAGGCAGGGGCTGGCGGACGCGGTCTATGCGCTGCCCCCCAAGCCGCCGGAGGCCGCGCCGCCGCCGCGCCTGGGCATACGCATCGACCAGCACAAGGAGGGCGTGACGATCGTCGAGGTGACCCCGGGCAGCCTCGCGGAGTCGACCGGCCTGAAGGTCGGCGACCGCATCATGTCGCTCGCGGGCTCGAAGGTCGAGCGCAACGCCGAGGTGATCGACGAGGTGCGCGCGCAGCCCGACGGCACCTGGCTGCCGATCCAGGTGCGCCGCGGCGCGCAGACGCTCGATCTGCTGATCAAGTTCCCGCCGCGCCCATGAAGGCCCTGCGCGCGCTTGCCGCGTGCACCCTGTGCGCGCTCGCCGCCGCTCCCGCACTGGCGCGCGTGCCGCGGCTCGAGCTCGACGTGCACCTCGATCCCGCCGCGCGCGAGCTGCGCGCGAGCGCGGTGCTCCGGGCGGAGGCGGATCCGACTTTCGCGCTTTACCGCACGCTCGAAGTGCGCTCGGTGACCGCCGACGGGTCCGCCGCAGCGTTCGAGCGCGCCGGGCGCGAGGGCGACGCCGTGCTCTGGCGCATCCGCGCGCGCGCCGGAGCGAAGCTGCACATCGAGTACGGCGGCGTGCTGCCAGCGCTCGATCGCTCACTCGATCAGCGCGGCGCGCTCGGTGCAATCGCGCCGATGGCGTCGAGCGAGGGCAGCTATCTCCCGGCTTCCGGCGCCTGGTATCCGGCGCCGGCGGAGCTATTCAGCTACCGCGTGACGCTTTCGCTGCCCGCGGATCAGCGCGGGCTCGTGCCGGGCACCTTGGTGGCGGAGGAAGTGCCGAACGCGGGGACCGGACGCTACCGGGCGACCTTCGCGTTCGCGCAGCCGAGCGACGGGATCGATCTGATGGCCGGGCCGTACGTCGTGCGCGAAAAGCTGGTGCCGCGCGCGGGTGCCGCGCCGCTGCGCCTGCGCACCTACTTCACTCCCGAGATCGAGCCGCTCGCCGAGGGCTATCTCGAGGACGGCGCGCGCTACATCGCGATGTATTCGAAGCTGATCGGTGCCTACCCGTTCGACGGCTTTTCGGTGGTCGCGAGCCCGCTGCCGGTGGGCTTCGGCATGCCGACGCTCACCTACATCGGCGAGCAGGTGCTGCGCCTGCCGTTCATTCGCGCCACCTCGCTCGGCCACGAGGTGCTGCACAACTGGTGGGGCAACGGCGTCTACCCCGACTACGCGACGGGCAACTGGAGCGAGGGCCTGACGACCTTCATGGCCGACTATGCCTACAAGGAGCGCGAGTCGCCTCGAGCGGCGCGCGAGATGCGGCTGGGCTGGCTGCGCGACTACGCGGCGGTGCCCCCGGCGGAGCAAGGCTCGCTCGCGGCGTTCCGCTCGCGCGCGCACGGCGCGGCCGCCGCGGTGGGCTACGGCAAGGCGGCGATGGTGTTCGTGATGCTGCGCGACCTCATCGGAGAGAGCGCATTCCTGCGCGGCGTGCGCGCCTTCTGGAAGGCGAAGCGCTTCGAGATCGCCTCGTGGAGCGACCTGCGCGCCGCGTTCGAGCGCGCCTCGGGCCGGCCGCTCGGCTGGTTCTTCGCGCAATGGGTCGATCGGGCGGGCGCGCCCGAGCTGCGCGTCGCGCAAGCGAAAGCCTTCGCCGCGGACGGCGGCTACGAGCTCGTGCTCACCCTCGCGCAGTCGGCGCCAGCCTACCGGCTGCGCGTGCCGGTCGAGATCGAGAGCGGCGAGCGCGCACAGGTGCGCTGGGTCGAGATGGCGCGCGAGCGCCGGACGACGACGTTTCGGCTGGCGGCGATGCCGGATGGCGTGCGCCTCGACCCGGCGCTGCGCCTGTGGCGCGTCCTGCCCCGCGACCAGTTGCCGCCGATCCTGAGGCAGTGGATCCTCGCGCGCGCGCCGCGCCTGCTGCTCGCGAGCGGCGAGCGCGAGGCGGCCGCGGCCGCGCAGCGGCTCGCGTCGCGCGTATTCGAGTCCGCGCCGCGGCTGGTTCTTCCCGCGGAGCTGGAGCAGGGCGCGGAGCCTGCGCTGGTCGTCGGGCTGCACGCGGACGTGAACGAGGCGCTCGCCGCCCTGGGCCTGCCGCCCGAGCCGCCCGGCCTCGCGGGCCGCGGCACGGCGCAGGTGTGGACGATCGAGCGGCCGCCCGGGGAAACCCCGGTCGCGGTAGTGTCGGCGCGCGACAGCGCCGCGCTCGAGGCGCTGGCGCGGCCGCTGCCGCATTACGGCGCGCAGAGCTATCTCGTCTTCGATGTCGCGCGCGCCATCGAGCGCGGCGTGTGGCCGGCACCGGGAACGCTGACGCCGGTCACGCGGCAGCCGTAGGACGCCTCGGGCCGGTGCGCCCGCCCGCTACCACACGCCGATGTAGATTCCCGCGGACTTGGCCGAATTGGTGCGCGCGTCCACTTCGGCGTCGTCCATCGTGGTCCGGATCTTGAGCGCGGCGAGCCAGGCGAGCAGGCGCGCGCGCATCTGCCCGCGCACCGCTTCGAGTCCCGGCTCCTCGCCGAGGTCGATGAACTCGGCGGGATCTTCGCGCAGGTTCCACAGCTGCGGGGCGTAGCCCTGCCAGTCCACGTACTTCCAGTCTTCGGTGCGCACCATCAGGCCGCGGCAGGTGCCGGGCTTGCGGGCGAGGGTGCGGCGCGCTTCGTAGAACGAGTACTCGAGCTCGGAGAACACCGCGTCGCGCCACGGCAGCGGCGCACTCCCGGGACGGGCCAGAGGCAGGAGCGAGCGCCCCTCGACGCGCTGCAGCGGCGCGTCGATGCGCAGCGCATCGAGAATCGTGGGCAGCACGTCGACGTTCTCGACGAAGCGGCTCTCCGCGCGGCCGCGGGTGGCGTCGGCCGCGGGGTCCGGATCGTACAGGATGAACGGCACGCGGATCACCGGCTCGTAGAAGTATTCCTTCTCGCCGAGCCAGTGGTCGCCGAGCAGGTCGCCGTGATCGGCGGTGAATACGATCAGCGTGTCCCGCATGCGGCCCGCGCGCTCGAGCCGCTCGAACAGCCGGCCGAGCTCGTCGTCGATCTGCTTCACTAGCCCCATGTACACGGGCTTCACCCGCTCGATGACCTCGTCGCGCGAAAAGCTGCGCGACCACTCGTGCTCGCGGAACGCCCGGTACACCGGATGGCGCGTGCCGCCGTTCTCGCTCACGTGCCGGGACGGCGGGATGCAATCGACCCAGCGGTAGCGGCCGTGGTATGGCGCCGGCGCCATGTAGGGCCAGTGCGGCTTGATGTAGGACAGGTGCAGCACCCAGGGGGTATCGCCCTGGCGCTCGATGAATTCGAGCGCGCGCCCGGTCATGTAGGCGGTCTCGGAATGCTCGGCAGCGACGCGCGCCGGGAGATGGACGTTGCGCATCTGCCACCCCGACGCAGGCTGGCCGCGCGCGTCGAGCGCGCCGACGACGTAGTCGTGCCAGGGCCGCTCGCCGGCGTAGCCGTGGGCGCGCAGGTAGTCGCCGTAGCCGGATTCGCCGTGCGGCTCATGGTGGCCGTCGTAGCGGTCGACCTCGGTGAAGCGCCCGGCTCGAAACAGCGCCTTCTCGGACTCGGTCTCGATGCCGTAGCGCGCGATGCCCGCCTCGTCGGGCACGACGTGCGTCTTGCCGGTCAGGTGCGCGGCGATCCCTGCCGGCGCCAGGTAGTCGCCCAGCGTGCGCTCGTCCACCGACAGCGGCACGCGGTTCCAGGTGGCGCCGTGGCTCGCCATGTAGCGGCCGGTGTAGTAGGACATGCGCGAAGGACCGCACACGGTCGACGTGACGTAGGCGCGCTCGAAGCGCAGGCCGCGCGCGGCGAGCGCGTCGAGATTGGGCGTGTGCAGCCGCGGGTGGCCGTAGCACGACAGGTGGTCGGCGCGCAGCTGGTCGCACATGATGAACAGCACGTTGCGGACGGTGGCCATGCGGGCGATCCGGTAGCGAAGGCGTGCGCAATTCTAGCCGCCGGGCGCCGCGCCCGATCCTTTCGGCACGCTGTTTCGCAATGCGGCCGGCGCGGGCGGTTCCTGGCGCTCGATTTCCCGGTGGCGCCGATTCTGCCGGGCTCCGTGCTCGGCCCGCGCCCGCGCGACTCACGCGTACCCGTAGTACGCCTTGAACCAGCTCGCGAAGCGCGCGATGCCGTCCGCCAGCGGCGTCGCCGGCGCGAAACCGACCGCCTCCCTGAGCCGCGCGGTGTCGGCGTAGGTGGCGTACACGTCGCCGGGCTGCATCGGCTGCAGGTCGAGCACCGCCTTCCTGCCGAGCGCGCGCTCGAGCGCCGCGATGTAGTCGAGCAGCGCCACCGCCTCGTGGTTGCCGATGTTGTAGATGCGCCAGGGCGCCCAGCTGGTCGCCGGGTTGGGCTTTTTCGGGTCGAACGCGGGATCGGGACTCGCCGGCTGGTCGAGCGCGCGCAGCGTGCCCTCCACGATGTCGTCGACGTAGGTGAAGTCGCGCTGCATGTCGCCGTGATTGAACACGCGCAGCGGCTCGCCCTGCATGATGGCGCGCGCGAACAGCGTCGGCGACATATCCGGCCGGCCCCAGGGGCCGTAAACGGTGAAGTAGCGCAGCCCCGTGACCGGGAGCCCGAACAGGTGGCTGTAGGCGTGCGCCATCAGCTCGTCGGACTTCTTGGTCGCCGCGTACAGGCTCACCGGATGATCGACGGCGTCGGCCTCGGACCACGGCAGCTTCGCGTTGCCGCCGTACACGCTCGAGCTCGATGCGTACACGAGATGCCTCGTACGATGGCGCCGGCAGCCCTCCAGCACATTGGCGAAGCCGACCAGGTTCGCCTGCACGTAAGCCGCCGGATTCTCGATCGAGTGACGCACCCCCGGCTGCGCGGCCAGATGCAGCACCAGCTCGGGCTCGGCATCGGCGAAGGCTTGCGCCAGGCGCTCCGCATCGGCGAGGTCGATGCGGGCAAAGCGAAAGCCGGCAACGCCTTCGAGCTGAGCGAGGCGGTCCTGCTTGAGCTGCACCGGGTAGTACGGCGAGAGGTTGTCCAGTCCGACGACCTGATCGCCGCGCGCGCACAGCCGCTGCGCGCAGTGCATGCCGATGAAGCCGGCGCAGCCGGTGACCAGGACTCTCATTGCGGGCGGCGGGCGCGTTGCAGCTCGATCAGCTTCGCATATTTCATGAAGCTGTTCGTGCAGCCGATGGCGATGTGCACCAGGCCCGGCAGGCCGTCGAGAAAGCCGAGCCTAAAGAGGTAGAACTTGACGAAGCGCATCAGCGGCGAGAACAGCAGCTGCCCGAGGCCCGCGCGCCGGCCGCGCTCGAAGAGCTGCTGCGCGGCGAGCGCGGTGTAGCGGTTCTGCTTGTCCATGTAGCGGCCCAGGTCCTCCGCCGAGTCGTGCAGCAGGTCGCCGGCGAGCCTGCCGGGGGTTACGGCATAGAGCACTTTCTCGTGCACCGGCTCGTCGCTCCAGCGCGCGGCCTTGCGATCGAACAGCCGCGGGCTCCAGTCCGGATAGCCCTCGCCGTGGCGCAGCCAGCGCCCCATGAACCGGTTGCGGCGCGCCATGCGGTACACGGGGGCCGCCGGCGCGGCGAGCGCGCGCTCGATGCCGGCGCGCAGCTCGGGCGAGACGCGCTCGTCGGCGTCAAGGCACAGCACCCAGTCGTGCGCCGCCTGCTCGACCGCGAACTGCTTCTGCCGGCCGAAGCCGCGCCACTCGCTATGCACGAGGCGCGCGCGGTAGCGCTCGGCGACCTCCAGCGTGCCGTCGTCGCTGCCGGTGTCCACGATCACGATCTCGTCGGCGAACGGCACGCTCGCCAGGCACTGTCCGAGCTGGTCGGCCACGTTGTGCGTGATGAGAACGACCGAGAGCGGCGCGCGAGCGCCGGTTGCGCGCGCGGCGCTCGGGGCGGTCAAGGGTTATCCCGTAGAATGCAGGCCGTTATTCTATAAGGCTTTCCGAACGCAACGCACCGCGGACGTTCCAGCCGCGCGCGGCGAACCCGGTTGCCGAGCCTCGTGCCGCGCATTCTATTCGTCAAAACCTCTTCGCTCGGAGACGTCGTCCACAATTGCCCGGCGGTGAGCGACGCCGCGCGGCGGCTGCCGGGCGCGGCGATCGACTGGGTGGTGGAGGAAGCGTTCGCCGAGATTCCGGCCCTGCATCGCGCGGTCGGGCGCACGATCCCGGTCGCGATCCGCCGCTGGCGCGCGGCCTTGTGGCGGCCTTCGGTGTGGGCCGAGATCGCCGCCTTCCGGCGCGCCCTTGGTGCGCAGCGCTACGACGCCGTGATCGACACCCAGGGTCTGTTGAAGAGCGCCTTGCTGTGCATGTCTTCCGCGGGGCCGCGGCACGGCCTGGACCGGGCGAGCGCCCGCGAGCCGCTCGCGGCGCTGTTCTACAACTTCCGCCATGCCGTGCCGCGCGGACTGCACGCGGTCGAGCGCAACCGGCGTCTCAGCGCCGCGGCCCTCGGCTACGCGGTCGACGGTCCGTGCGACTACGGGCTGCGCGTCGAGGGCGACGCGCCGTTCGCGGCGCGCGCGCCGTTCGCCCTGCTTCTCACCATGACCAGCCGCGCGGACAAGCTCTGGCCGGAAGCGCACTGGATCGCGCTCGGGCGCCGGCTCGCCGGGGAGGGCGTGCAGTGCCTGCTGCCCTGGGGCAGCGCCGCGGAGCGCGGGCGCTGCGGGCGCATCGCGCAGGGCATCGGTGATGCGCTGGTCCCGGAGCGCATGACGCTCACCGGGATGGCGCGGCTCATGAGCCGGGCGCGCGCCGTCGTCGGCGTGGACACCGGGCTGGCGCACCTCGCGGCGGCCCTCGGAGTGCCGACGCTCGGCCTGTATTGCGGCTCCGATCCCGCGCTCACCGGGCTGTACGGCGGCGCGCACGCGAGCAACCTCGGCGGCAAGGGCACGCCGCCGACGCCCGAGGCGGCGCTGCGCGCGCTCGCGGAGCTGGCCTGATGTGGCGCTTCCTGTACACGCTGCTGCTGCGCGTCGCGCTGCCGCTGACCCTGCTGCGGCTATGGTGGCGCGGGCGGCGCGAGCCCGGCTACCGCGAACACCTGGCCGAGCGCCTCGGCGACTACCGCATCGCGCCACGCCGCGAGCTGCTGTGGGTGCACGCGGTTTCGGTGGGCGAGGTGCGCGCTTCGGTGCCGCTGGTGCGTGCGCTGCAGCGCGAGTTCGAGGGCCACGACGTGCTGCTGACCTGCATGACCGCCGCCGGGCGCGAAGCCGCGCAGCAGGCGTACGGCGACTCGGTGCTGCTCGCCTATCTGCCGTACGACCTTCCGGGCGCGGCGCAGCGCTTCCTCGGGCGCTTCCGGCCGCGGCTCGGCGTGCTGATGGAGACCGAGGTCTGGCCGAACCTGCTCGCCGCGTGCCGCGCGCGGCGCGTACCGGTGGTGCTCGCCAACGCGCGCATGTCGGAAAAATCCGCGCGCCGGTACGCGCGCTGGAGCGCGATCACGCGGCCCGCTTTTGCCGGCCTCGCGGCGGTGTGCGCGCAAAGCGCCGCGGACGCCGAGCGGCTGCGCGCGCTGGGCGGGGCCCGCGTTGTCCTGACCGGCAACCTCAAGTTCGACGTCGCGCCGGATGCGCGGCAGCTCGCCGAGGGCCGCGCGCTCAAGGCCGCGCTCGGGGTGCGGCCGGTGGTGCTGCTCGCCAGCACCCGCGAGGGCGAGGAGGCGATGCTGCTGGAGGCGCTCGCCCCGGCCGGCGGCGCAGGGCTGCTCGTGATCGTGCCGCGCCACCCGAGGCGCTTCGACGAGGTGGCGCGGCTGCTCGCGCAACGCGGCATCGCGACGGCGCGCCGCAGCCGCGGCGAGCTGCCCGGCCCGGACCACGCGGCTTACCTCGGCGACACCATGGGCGAGATGGCCTTCTATTACGCGCTCGCGGACGTCGCGCTCATCGGCGGCAGTTTCGCCCCGCTCGGCGGGCAAAACCTGATCGAAGCGTGCGCGGTGGGCGTGCCGGTGGTGGTCGGTCCCTACATGTTCAACTTCGCCGAGGCGACCCGCCTCGCCCTCGACGCGGGGGCTGCGCTGCAGGCGGACGGCGCGGCCGAGGCGGCGCGCGCCGCGCTCGAGCTGCTTCCGGATACCGCGCGCCGGGCGCGCATGGGCGCAGCGGGAATCGGGCTATGCGCGGCGCATCGGGGGGCGACCGAGCGACACCTCGCGGCGTGCCGCGAGCTGCTCAGTGCTCGAGGGCCTCGTCGACCTTCTGCAGGTCCTGTTCGTCGAGGCTGCCGCCGGCCGCCTTGAGCTTGAGCTCGCTGGTGATGGTGTTGTAGCGCGCGAGGGCCAGGTCGCGCTTGGTGGAATACACCTGCTGTTGCGCGTTCAGCACGTCGATCTCGATGCGCACGCCGACCTCGTAGCCGAGCTTGTTCGAGTCGAGCGCGCTCTGCGACGACACCAGCGCCTGCTCGAGCGCGGCCACCTGAGCCACGCCGTTCGCCACCGCCAGATAGGACTGCTGCGCGTTGAGCGCGGAGGTGCGGCGGGCGTTCGCCAGCGCCTCCTTGCCTTGCTCGTAGTTCGCCGCGGCCTCGCGCGCACGCGAGCTGATCGATCCGCCCTGGTACAGCGGCAGCGCGAACTGGAAGCCGACCGTGCCCTGGTCGACGTTGGTGCCCAAGGTCGAGACCGAGTTTCCGGTCTGGTCGGTGGTGCCGTAGGTGGCGACGAAGTCGAGCGTCGGGTAGTGGCCGGCCTGGGCGCGCTTCGCCTCGAGCTGCGCGATCTCGGTCCCGGCCTCCTGGACCTGCACCGGGTAGGCGTGCTTCTGCGCCAGCGCTACCCAGGCGTCCATATTGTTCGGCTGCGGCAGCGAGAGCTTGACGTCGGGACGCAGCGGCTCGAGCGACGCGTACTCCTTGCCGGTGATCTGCTCCAGCACGCGCTTCTTGTTGTCGAGGTCGTTCTGCGCGGCGATCTCCTGCGCCGCGGCCAGGTCGTAGCGCGCCTGGGCGTCGTGCGTGTCGACGATGGTCGCGGTGCCGACCTCGAAGTTGCGCTTGGCCTGTTGCAGCTGCTCGGCGATCGCCTTCTTTTGCGCGCGCACCAGCTCGAGCGTGTCCTGCGCTCCGAGCACGTCGAAGTACGCCTGCGCGACGCGCAGGATCAAATCCTGGCCGGCTTGGCCGAAGCTCGCCTCGGCCTGCTTCACCTGGTATCCGGCTTCGTCGTATTGCAGGAAGTTCTGCTTGCGGTACACCGGCTGCGTCAGCGTGAGCTGGTAGCCGTTGGTCTCGAAGTGGCGCCGGCCGAGCGGCAGGCCGGTGATCGCGCCCGTGTCCCTCGGCGAGGCGTTCATGTCGGTGCGGGTGGTGCTGGCGGCCAGGCCGATGTTCGGCAGCAGCAACGCGCGCCCCTGCGGCAGCTTCTCCAGGCCCGCCTGCAGCGCGTAGCGCGCCGCGGCGTACTGCGCGTCGTAGGCGCGCGCATCGCGGTAGACCTGCATCAGGTCCTCGGCGTGCGCCCCCAGGGGCAGGGCCGCCAAGGCGAGGACGATGCCGGTGCGCAGATTCACGAGGCTGCCGGCTTGATCGATCAGTAAACGGGCATCGCCGGATCGACGGTGCGCGCCCACGCATCCACCCCTCCGGCCAGGTTGTAGACCTCCGCGAAGCCCTGCCGCACGAGGAAGTGCGCGACCTGGAAGCTCCTGCTGCCGTGGTGGCAGATGACGACCATGGGCACCGACGGGTCGAGCTCCGCCAGGCGCGCCGGCAGGGTGCGCATCGGCATGTGCTGCGAATCCGGAATGCGGCAGGTCTGGAACTCCCAGGGCTCGCGCACGTCGAGCAGGACCGGCTTGTCGCGGCCCGGGTCGGCGAGCCAGTCGATCAGTTGGGCGGGGGTGACGTTCTTCATGGGTGCGCGTCAGAACTTGAAGCGTGACGGATGCGCGGCATTCACCAGCGGCGCGAGCAGCGTCTCGAACAGCTCCGCGGTGTGGCAGGCGCCGGGGGCGACGCAGGTGATGATCCGCGCCGACATGACCGGGGCGTCGCCGACCACGGCGAACAGCCGCCCGCCGGGGGCGAGCTGGTCGAGCAGCGGCTGCGGCACCAGCGGGGTCGAGCCGGTGAGCACGATCACGTCGTAGGGCGCCCAGCGCGAGTCGCCGCAGGCGGCATCGCCGACCTCGAGCGTGACGTTGTCGACGCCGTGGCGCTCGACGTTCTTCCTGCCGAACGCGGCGAGCGCCGGCTTGATCTCGAGCGAATAGACGTGCGCGGCCCGGTGCGCGAGCAGCGCGCACAGATACCCGCTGCCCGTGCCGACCTCCAGGACACGGTCGGATTTCTGCACCGCCAGCTCCTGCACCACGCGCGCCTCGAGCCTGGGCGCCCACATCTTCTCGCCCTCGCCGATCGGGATCTCCATGTCGGTGAAGGCGAGGCTCCTGTAGGTCTCGGGGACGAACTCTTCGCGCGGCACGACGTACAGCAGGTTCAGCACGTCCTGGTCGAGCACGTCCCAGGGACGGATCTGCTGCTCGACCATGTTGAAGCGCGCCTGCTCGAAATCCATGGAGATCATCGCGGGAACGGAGCCGGAGGGGGTCGTCAGTGTACCAAAGTGGCCCCGGCGGCCGGCCGAACGGGCCGCCACTGCAGGCCTTTGCCTTTCAGGGTGTACATCGATACCCCCTATGGTATATTGCTGCGGCGCAAAATATCAAGCCCGGCAAAGCGGCCTTGTTCGCTGAACGGCAATTGCCGCAAACCCTTTCTTGTAATTCGGGGGGCTTTGCAGTAGCTTCGCCGGACACGCAGGGGTCCTGGCAGGTGCGTGCTGCCGGGTGAGAGATACCCTCGGAACCTGACGCGGGTAATGCCGCCGTAGGGACGCGTGAAATCGCGCGCTCCCTCCCTCGTTCCGACCGTCCGGGATCCCCGCCCCGAGGAGAGCCGCCATGAACGCCAATCCCAAGTTTCTTGCCGCCACCGCGCACGTCGACGAGGCCGCGGTGCAGCCATTGCCCAGCTCGCGCAAGGTCTACGTGACCGGCTCGCGCGCGGATATCCGGGTGCCGATGCGCGAGATCTCGCAGGCCGATACTCCGGCCGCGTTCGGCGCCGAGAAGAACCCGCCGATCCACGTCTACGACACCTCCGGCCCGTACACCGATCCGGCGGTGAAGATCGACATCCGCCAGGGCCTGCCGGCGCTGCGCGAGGCGTGGATCGAGGAGCGCGGCGACACCGTGCTGCTCGATGGCCCGAGCTCCGAGTACGGCCGGCGGCGCCTCGCCGACCCGAAGCTCGCCGAGCTGCGCTTCGACCTGAAGCGCAAGCCGCGGCGCGCGAAGAGCGGCCGCTGCGTCACGCAGATGCATTACGCGAGGCAGGGCATCGTGACGCCCGAGATGGAGTTCATCGCCATCCGCGAAAACCAGCGCCGGGAGCTGCTTTCGGAGCTGCTGCTGCGCCAGCACCCGGGCGAGTCGTTCGGCGCGGCGATCGCAAAGGGCATCACGCCCGAGTTCGTGCGCGCCGAGGTGGCGCGCGGCCGCGCCATCATTCCGGCCAACGTCAACCACACCGAGAGCGAGCCGATGATCATCGGGCGCAACTTCCTGGTGAAGATCAACGCCAACATCGGCAACTCGGCGCTCGGCTCCTCGATCGCCGAGGAGGTGGAGAAGATGACCTGGGCGATCCGCTGGGGCGGCGACACGGTGATGGACCTGTCCACCGGCAAGCACATCCACGAGACGCGCGAGTGGATCGTGCGCAACTCGCCCGTGCCGATCGGCACGGTGCCGATCTACCAGGCGCTGGAGAAAGTGGACGGCAAGGCCGAGGAGCTGACCTGGGAGATCTTCCGCGACACGCTGGTCGAGCAGGCCGAGCAGGGCGTGGACTACTTCACCATTCACGCCGGGGTGCGCCTGCCGTTCATCCCGATGACCGCGAAGCGCATGACGGGAATCGTGTCGCGCGGCGGCTCGATCATGGCGAAGTGGTGCCTCGCGCATCACGAGGAGAGCTTCCTGTACACGCACTTCGAGGACATCTGCGAGATCATGGCCGCCTACGACGTGTCGTTCTCGCTCGGCGACGGCCTGCGGCCCGGGTCGATCCACGACGCCAACGACGAGGCGCAGATCGCCGAGCTGAAGACCCTGGGCGAGCTCACCCAGGTCGCCTGGAAGCACGACTGCCAGGTGATGATCGAAGGTCCGGGCCACGTCCCGATGCAGCTCATCAAGGAGAACATGGAGCTGCAGCTCAAGTATTGCGACGAGGCGCCGTTCTACACCCTCGGGCCCCTCACCACGGACATCGCGCCGGGCTACGACCACATCACCAGCGCGATCGGCGCGGCGATGATCGGCTGGTACGGCACCGCGATGCTGTGCTACGTGACCCCCAAGGAGCACCTCGGGCTGCCCAACAAGAAAGACGTCAAGGACGGCATCATCGCCTACAAGATCGCGGCGCACGCCGCCGACCTCGCCAAGGGCCATCCCGGCGCCCAGGTGCGCGACAACGCGCTGTCCAAGGCGCGCTTCGAATTCCGCTGGGCCGATCAGTTCAACCTGGGGCTCGATCCCGAAACGGCGAAGGACTTCCACGACGAGACGCTGCCGCAGGAAGGCGCCAAGCTCGCGCACTTCTGCTCGATGTGCGGGCCGCACTTCTGCTCGATGAAAATCACGCAGGACGTGCGCGAGTACGCGGAGCAGCACGGCGTGTCGGCCGAGGCGGCTCTGCAGCAGGGCATGCAGGAAAAGGCGGCCGAGTTCGTGCAGGCGGGCGCCGAGCTGTACCGCAAGGCCTGAGGCGCGCGGGTGGCCGGGCGCCGGATCCAGCGATAAGATTGAAAAAGAATGTAAGGAGACGCGCGTCCGCGCGCTTTCGTCGCCTCCGGGCGCGGAGCCTCACGGTCCGCAGTGGTGCCGCCTGCCAAGTCGTGCCTTCGGGCCGGCGCGGGGCTGCGGTAGCATGCGGGATCCAGGTACGGGAGCGCGAGGGTGAACGGCCTGCCGGACCGCATCGGCCGCTACGTTTTGGTGCGCGAGCTCGGGCGCGGCGCGATGGCGACCGTGTACCTCGCGCGCGACCCGTTCAGCGAGCGCGAAGTGGCGCTCAAGGTGCTCCACCACGACACCGAGGACGCGGAGGCGGCGCAGGGCAAGCACCGCCTCAGCTTCCTCAACGAGGCGGCACTGGTCGGCAAGCTGCAGCATCCGCACATCGTCGCCCTGCTCGATGCGGCGGTGGAGCGCGGCTTCAGCTACGTGGTCATGGAGTTCGTGGCCGGCGGGACGCTCGCCCAGTACGCGCAGCCGGACAACTTGCTGCCGCTCGAACGGGTGGTCGAAGTGGTGTTCAAGGTCAGCCGTGCACTCGAGTACGCGCACCGGCAGGGCGTCATCCACCGCGACATCAAGCCGGCCAACATCCTGGTCACCGAGTCCTTCGACGTCAAGCTCTCCGACTTCGGCGTTGCCCGGATGGACAACATGACCCATTCCGACATCGGCAACGCCGGCTCGCCGGCGTACATGTCGCCCGAGCAGCTGACCGAGCAGCCGCTCACGCATCAGGCCGACATCTATGCGCTCGGTGTGGTGATGTATCAGCTGCTCTGCGGCCGCCTGCCGTTCAGCGCCAGCTCCGCCGCCGGTCTCATGTATCAGATCGTCAACCTCGAGCCGCCGCGGCTGCGCACCTTGCGAGCGGATCTGCCCGAGGATTTCGAGGCGATCGTGTCGCGCGCCATGCAGAAGGAACTGCGCGTGCGCTACCAGAACTGGATCGAGTTCGGCAGGGACCTGGCGGGGCTGGTGCGCCACCTCGAGGCGCCGCGCGAGGGCCTGTCCGACACGCGCAAGTTCCACGCCCTGCGCAACCTGTCGTTCTTCCGCGACTTTCGCGAGCTGGAGATCTGGGAATCGCTGCGCCTCGCCCTCTGGCAGCAGTTGCCCGAGGACACGGTGATCATCGAGGAAGGCGAGCGCGGCGACGGGCTCTACATCCTGGTCGAGGGCGCGCTCGAGGTGACGCGCAGCGGAACCCACCTGGCCACGCTGGGCCCCGGCGACCTGTTCGGCGAAATGCTCTACTTCGCGGACGACACGGTCGAGCGCACCACCACCATTCGCTCGACGACGCCGGTTCTGGTGCTCGAGATCAAGGCCGCCTCGCTCGGTGCCGCGAGCGACGCCTGTCAGGTTCAATTTAACAAGGCCTGCATGCGTATCCTGATCGAGCGTCTGTCGGTGGCCAACCGCCGGCTCGCCGAGCATTGAGGGGCGGCGCGGGGCGCACTCTCGCGAAGGCGCGTGCTACCATCCGCGCGCCATGACGCATCTGGTGCTGCTGCACGCGCTCATCCTCGGCATCGTCGAGGGCCTCACGGAGTTCCTGCCGGTATCGAGCACCGGCCACCTCATTCTCGCGGGTGACCTGCTCGGCTTCGACGACGCCAAGGCCAAGGTCTTCGAGATCGTCATCCAGACCGGCGCGATGCTCGCGATCGTGTGGGAGTACCGCAGCCGCTTCGCGCACGTGCTCGCGCGCTTCCCTACCGAGCCCACCGCGCGCCGCTTCGTCATGAACCTGGCGATCGCCTTCATGCCTGCGGCCGTGATCGGCCTGGCGTTCGAGCACGCCATCAAGCAACGCCTTTTCAGCGCCGTGCCGGTCGCGCTCGCGTTCATCGTCGGCGGCTTCGTGATCCTGTGGGCCGAGCGGCGCAACCACCGCACGCGCGTCGAGAAGGTCGACGACATGACCTGGAAGGACGCGCTGAAAGTGGGCTTCGCGCAGGCGTTCGCGCTGATTCCCGGCACCTCGCGCTCCGGGGCCACCATCATCGGCGGCATGCTGTTCGGGCTGTCGCGGCGTGCGGCGACCGAGTTCTCGTTCTTCCTCGCGGTACCGACGCTGGTGGCGGCGGGCGCTTACGACTTGTTCAAGCACCGGGCGCTGCTCTCGGCGAGCGATCTCGGCATGTTCGCGGTCGGCTCCGCGGCGGCGTTCGTGGCGGCGTTCCTGTGCGTGCGTTGGCTGATTCGCTACGTCGCGACGCACGACTTCAGGCCCTTCGCCTGGTACCGGATCGCGTTCGGACTGGTCGTGCTGTGGACCGCCTACAGCGGCGCCGTGAACTGGTCCGGCGGCTGAAGAAGCTTCAGCCTTGAATCCAGGGCAGGCCGGCCACGCGCCAGCCTCCGACCGAATTGCGGTGCTGCAGGGCGTCCTTGTCGCCCTCGAAGCCTTCCAGCACGTTGTAGCACTCGCGCCAGCCGGCCGCGGTGGCTGCGGCGGCGGCCTCGTGCGAACGCCCGCCCGAGCGGCACAGGAACATGACCGGCTCATCCTTGTCGACCAGTTCCTCGAGCTCGGAGAGAAAGTCGGAGTTCAGCTTGCTTCCGGGGTAGCTGTTCCATTCGACGGGAAGCGCCCCCGGAACGCGCCCGACCCAGTACAGCTCCGCGTGCGTGCGCACGTCGACCAGCCTCGTCTGTGCCTGCATGAGCGTGAACGCTTCGCCCGGCAGCAAAGCGCCGGCATAGGTCAGGTTCATCCTGCGCGCACGCTCCCGTGCGGCCCGCTTGATCGCTTCGATGCTGCTCATGGGGTTCCTTCGCGCGCCCATTATAGAGGCCGCTCCGTGGCGGTCTCTGCGCGCGTGCCGCACTGATTAGGTGCGAATTTTGGTCACCAGCACTACTTAGGTGCGCGCGATTTGCGTAAAATGGCCACGATAGCTTGCACCAAAGGGGATCGAAGTGTAAGGGTCCCGTGGCACGGAACCTGCTCAATTTGACGCGTCCGGCCGCTTTCGCGGCCCGCTTTCATTCATGCCCACTCAGGAGTTTTAAAAATGGCGATGACGCCAGATGACGTCTTGAAAATGCTCAAGGACAAGGAAGTCAAGTTCGTCGACCTCCGTTTCACGGATACGCGCGGCAAGGAGCAACACGTGCAGGTCCCGGTGAAGCATTTCACCAAGGACAAATTCGAGTCGGGCCACGCCTTCGACGGCTCGTCGATCGCGGGCTGGAAGGGGATCCAGGCTTCCGACATGCTGCTGATGCCCGACCCCGTGAGCGCGCGCATGGATCCGTTCACGGACGAGCCGGTGCTCAACATCTCCTGCGACGTCGTCGAGCCAACCGACGGCAAGCCCTACGATCGCTGCCCGCGCGGCATCGCCAAGCGCGCGGAGGCCTATCTCAAGTCGACCGGCCTGGGCGACGTGTCCTACTTCGGGCCGGAGCCCGAGTTCTTCGTGTTCGACGGCGTGACCTGGAGCATCGACATGTCGGGCGCGTCGGTGAAGATCCGCTCGGAAGAGGCACCGTGGTCCTCGGGGATCGACTACGAATCGGGCAACATGGGGCACCGCGCTCCGGTGAAGGGCGGCTACTTCCCGGTAGCGCCCGTGGACACGCTGCAGGACATCCGCAACGCGATGTCGCTCGCGCTCGAGCAGCAGGGCGTCGACGTCGAGGTGCATCATCACGAGGTGGCCGCCGCCGGGCAGTGCGAGATTGGCACGCGCTTCGCGCCGTTGGTGCAGCGCGCCGACTGGATGCAGATCCTGAAGTACACGGTGTGGAACGTCGCGCATTCGTACGGCAAGACGGCCACCTTCATGCCGAAGCCGATCGTCGGCGACAACGGCTCGGGCATGCACGTGCACCAGTCGGTGTGGAAGGGCGGCGAGAACCTGTTCGCCGGCAACGGCTATGCCGGCCTGTCGGAGTTCGCGCTGCACTACATCGGCGGCATCATCAAGCACGCGCGGGCGCTGAACGCGATCACCAACCCGGGTACCAACTCGTACAAGCGCCTGGTGCCGGGCTTCGAGGCGCCGATCAATTTGGCGTACTCGGCGCGCAACCGCTCGGCGTCCTGCCGCATTCCGTACGTTTCGAGCCCGAAGGCGCGCCGCGTCGAGGTCCGCTTCCCGGACCCGACCGCCAATCCGTACCTTACCTTTGCAGCCATGCTGATGGCGGGCCTCGACGGGGTGCAGAACAAGATCCATCCCGGGGATCCGATCGACAAGAACCTGTACGACCTGCCCCCGGAAGAAGCCAAGAAGGTGCCGAACGTGTGCTCCTCGCTCGACATGGCGCTCGATTACCTCGACAAGGGGCGCGCCTTCCTCACCAAGGGCGGCGTGTTCTCGGACGAGTTCATCGACTCTTACATCGGCCTGAAGATGGAGGAGGTCACGCGCTTCCGCATGACCACCCACCCGGTCGAGTTCGACATGTACTACAGCTCCTGACGGGGAGCCGGGGCGGGCCGCCGGCCTTTCCGGCCCGCCCCATGCCGGATGCCGCCGAGGCAGCCGGAATTCGTGCGATAGTTGGCACCGGAGCGGGCGGATACCCGCCCGGTCTTTCCTGTTTGCAAAAACTCACTTTTCTGGCATAGACTTAGGTTTGGTATTTCACGCTCCTTCTGAACGATGCGCGGTCTCCGCTGCAGCATGTTCGTGGTGCTGGCCCTCGCCGCCGGAGCGGCGCGTGCTCAAGTCACTGAAATCTGGAAGTGCGTCGACGCGCAGGGCGCAGTCCTGTTCACCAGCGAGCGGCGCGACACCGCTGGAAAAAAGTGCGAGCTGCTGTCGCGCCAGGCGGTGAACGTGGTGCCGATGCAGAAGCCCGGCGTGCGGATTCCCTCGCCATCGGGTTTCCCGCGCGAGAGCAGCGCGGCACACTCGGCGGCGAAGGAGCGCCAGCGGCAGACGCTCGAGCAGGAGCTGACCAAGGAGCAGGACGACCTCGCGCAGGCGCAAAAGGCGCTCGCCGAGCAGGAGTCGGTGCGCTACGGCAACGAGCACAACTACCAGCGCGTGCTCGATCGCCTGCAGCCGTACAAGGACAAGGTCGAACTGCACCAGAAGAACATCGAGGCGCTTCAGCGCGAGATCAGCAACCTCGACAAGAACTGAGCGGGCGCCTCGCTCGCCCGGCCGAGCCTCGCGCATGACCGATTCCTTCGCCGGGCTGGCCCTCCTCGCCACCGCGGTCGTCGCACTCGACGAGCGCTTCGTGGTGCGCTACGCCAACCCGGCGGCCGAGAGCCTGCTCGACACCGGGGCGCGCAGCCTGATCGGCCAGCCATTTCTCCCGCTGTTCGCCGAAAGCACCGAGCTCGAAAAGACGCTCTCGGACGCGCTCGTTACGCATTGGGACTATTCGGCGCAGCACGTGAGCTATCCGCGCCCGGGACGCGAAGCGGCGCCGCTGTCCTGCGTGGTGACGCACATCGACGTTGCGGGCACCCCCCTGCTCGTGGAGCTGCGGCCGATCGAGCAGCAGCTGCGGTTTGCGCGCGAGGAGCGCCTGGTGAGCGAGCAGCAGGCGAACCGGGAGCTGATCCGCAACCTCGCCCACGAGATCAAGAATCCGCTCGGCGGTCTGCGTGGCTCGGCGCAGCTGCTCGAGCGCGAACTCGGCCGGCCGGAGCTGAAGGAGTACACGCAGGTCATCATCAAGGAGGCCGACCGCCTGCAGGCGCTCATGGACCGCCTGCTGACGCCGCACCGCGCGCCGCGCATGGCGGCGCTGAATATCCATGAGGTGCTCGAGCGGGTGAAGAGCCTGGTGCTGGCCGAATACCCGCGCGGCATCGCGGTTGTGCGCGACTACGATCCGAGCGCCCCGGACGTGGTCGGCGACAAGGAGCAGCTCATCCAGGCCGTGCTCAACATCACCCGCAATGCAGCGCAGGCCCTGCTCTCCGACGGCAATGGCGCCCGCGGCGGCACCATCACCTACCGCACGCGTGTGGCGCGGCAGATCACTATCATGCGGCGGCGCCACGGCCTGGCACTAGAATTGCAAGTGATCGACGATGGACCCGGCATTCCGGAAGAGATCCGCGATCGCATTTTTCAGCCCCTGGTCTCCGGGCGCGAGGGCGGCAGCGGTCTGGGCCTGTCGCTCGCCCAGACCTTCGTGCAGTACCACCAGGGGGTGATCGAGTGCGAGAGCCAGCCCGGGCGCACGGCGTTTACCATCCTATTGCCACTGGACTGAGCGTGAACCGGGAAATCTGCCAGCGAACGGGGGCGTCTGCGCCCCGCAGCCTGGGGCGTCGGCCGTGAAGCCCGTCTGGATCGTCGACGACGATCGCTCCATCCGCTGGGTGCTCGAGAAGGCGCTCGGTCGCGAGGGAATCGCATTCAAGTCGTTCGCCTCGGCGCAGGAAGCCCTCGACGCGCTCGCGCGCGAAGCTCCGCAGGTGCTGGTGTCGGACATCCGCATGCCCGGTCCCTCGGGGCTCGAGCTGTTGCAGACGGTCAAGGCGCGGCATCCGGAGGTGCCGGTGATCATCATGACCGCGTACTCGGATCTGGAGTCCGCGGTGGCGGCGTTCCACGGCGGCGCCTACGAGTACCTGCCCAAGCCATTCGACGTCGACCAGGCCATCGACCTCATCCGCCGGGCCCTCGAGGAGAGCCGGAGGGAGACGGCCGCGCTCGAGCCGCTTGCCGACGCGCCCGAGATCCTCGGTCAGGCGCCGGCGATGCAGGACGTGTTTCGCGCCATCGGAAGGCTGTCGCAGTCGAGCGCGACGGTGCTGATCACCGGCGAATCGGGATCCGGCAAGGAGCTGGTCGCGCGCGCCCTGCACCGGCACAGCGCGCGCGCCGCCAAGCCGTTCGTGGCGATCAACACCGCGGCGATGCCGAAAGACCTGCTCGAATCGGAGCTGTTCGGTCACGAGCGCGGGGCCTTCACCGGAGCGCAGACGCAGCGCCGCGGGCGCTTTGAGCAGGCCGAGGGCGGCACGCTGTTCCTCGACGAGATCGGCGACATGCCGGCCGAGCTGCAGACGCGGCTGCTGCGCGTGCTGCAGGACGGCACCTTCTACCGCGTCGGGGGGCATCAGCAGATTAAGACCGACGTGCGCGTAATCGCCGCCACGCATCAGAACCTCGAGCAGCGCGTGCGCGAGGGCAGCTTCCGCGAGGATCTGTATCACCGGCTCAACGTGATCCGGCTGCGCATGCCGGCGCTGCGTGAGAGGCGCGAGGACATCCCGCTGCTTACGCGCCATTTCCTGGCACGCAGCGCCCGCCAGCTCGGCGTGGATCCCAAGCGCATCTCGGATGAGGTGCTCGCCTACCTCGCGCAGCTCGACTTTCCGGGCAACGTGCGCCAGCTGGAGAATCTGTGCCACTGGCTCACAGTCATGGCGCCGGGGCAGGCGATCGAACTCGGCGACCTGCCGGCGGAGCTTCGCGAGCAGGCTCCGAGCGCGGCCGCGGCCGACTGGGCGGGCGCGCTCGAGCAGGAAGTCGAGCGGCGCCTGGCACGCGGCGAGACCGGGATTCTCGATGCGCTCTCGCGCCAGTTCGAGCGCCTGCTAATCGCCAAGGCGCTGGCGCGTACCGGCGGGCGGCGGATCGAGGCCGCCAACCTGCTCGGCATCGGCCGCAACACGATCACGCGCAAGATCCAGGAGCTCGGCATCGACGGCGAGACCGGAGAGTAGGGAGCCTCGCGGGCTGTTTGGGAGTTGGTTTTCCCCGATCTCCGCTTTTTGGAGGGGTGGTTTTTGACCTCTCCAAAAAGCAGGGGATCGGGTAGAACCAAAGCTGGGCCAACGCTCCAGCTACGCCGCGAGCCTGACCAGCCGCACGCTCGCGCGCTCGCCGAGCATGGTCTTGCCCAGCAGGCACAGCAGCGCGTAGACGGTCTCGCACGCGGGCGCCGGCGTCTGCGTGAGGTGCGCGAGCTCGATCACCGCGCCGAGCAGCGCCTCGTTCTCGATCTCGCGCCCCGCCTCGATGTCCTGCAGCGTGGAGGTCTTGTGCCGGCCCACTTTTTCGGCGCCGGCGATGCGCTTTTCCAGCGGCACCCGGAACTCGATCCCGAGCTTGCCGGCGATTGCCTGCGCCTCGCGCATCATGGTTGCCGCGAGCTCGCGCGTGGGTCCGAAGCGGCAAATGTCTTCCAGGGTGGCGTGGGTGAGCGCGCTGATCGGATTGAACGACATGTTGCCCCAGAGCTTGAGCCAGATCTCTGCGCGGATGTTGTCGAGCACGAACGCCTTGAAGCCTGCGCGCGTGAGGGCATCGGCGACGCGCTTGACGCGCTCGGACTGCGAGCCATCCAGCTCGCCGATCGCGAAGCGGTCGCCCTCGACGTGGCGCACCACGCCGGGCGCGCGGATCTCGCCGGCGGGATACACCACGCAGCCGATGATGCGCTCGGGCTCGATGTGCCGCGCGATGGTGCCGTGCGGATCGAGGCACTCGATCGGCCGCCCGTCGTACGGACCGCCGTGACGCTGGAAGTACCACCACGGCAGGCCGTTCTGCGCCGTCATCAGCATGCTGCCGGCATCGAACAGCAGCGGCAGCTGCGGCGCGACCTGCTCGATGACGTTCGACTTGACCGACAGGATCACCAGCTCGTGCTTGCCGGCGGCGGCGAAATCGTCGGTCGCCCGGATGTTCTTCGCGACGTGCTCCGCGCCGTCGCTCATGACGAGCCTGAGGCCGTTCTTCTGGATCGCCTCGAGGTGCGCCCCGCGATCGATGAGCGTGACCTCTTCGCCCGCTAGGGCGAGCTTCGCGCCCAGCAGCCCGCCGATCGCGCCGGCGCCCACTACGCAAATCTTCATGGTCGATCCCTTCGGTAAAGAGGGTGCGGGGGTAAGGGGATTCTCACCCCCGCGTTACCAGGGGGTGCGGGGGTCAGATGCTTCTCACCCCCGCGTCACCCCTCGTAGCGGTTGGAGAGCGTGCCGATGCCCTCGATGGTCACTTCGACCGTGCTGCCGGGTTTCATCGAGCCGACGCCGACCGAGGTGCCGCAGCAGATCACGTCGCCGGGCTCGAGGGTCATGTCGCGCGACAGCAGGCTGACGATTTTCGCCGGCGGGAAGATCATGTCCGAGACCGGATAGTTCTGCCGCTCCTGGCCGTTGAGCACCAGCCGCACGCTGAGCGCCGCGGGATCGAGGCCGGTGGCGACCACCGGCCCGAACACGCCGAAGGTGTCGTAGCTCTTGGCGCGCGACCACTGCTGGAACGCCGCGTCCTTGTTGATGATCTCGGCCGCCGTTACGTCGTTGATGCAGGTGTAGCCGAAGATGTACGCCACCGCGTCGGCCTCGGCGACTGCGCTGCAGCGCTGGCCGATGACGATGCCGAGCTCGCCCTCGTACACCACCTTGCCGTCGTAGGCCGCCGGCTTGCGGATGGTCTCGCCGTGCGCGAGGAAGGAGTTCGGCGCCTTGAGCAGCCACAGCGGCTCGGGGGGGATCGCCGCGTTCAGCTTGGCGGCGAGCGCGTGGAAGTTGTTCCACAGCGCGATCATCTTCCCGGGGACAACGGGCGTGAGCAGCTTGACTGCCGCCAGCGGCAGCGACTCGCCGCTCGGCTTCGGGTCGGTGAACACGTCGCCCGAATGCACGACGATCGACTCGCCCTCGAGGCGGCCGTACCCGGTCCGGGCGGCTTGCGCGAAACGGATCCAGCGCGCCATGGATCTCCTCCTTTTGTGCGGCGTTCGCCGCCGCGTTTGTGGCTGCAGTATAGACCACGATCCCCTATAACGAGATTGCATTTCACGATACGAAATTACGATTTTGTGCGGAGCAACAGACGCAGGCTAAAATCTCCCCCTTTTGGTACAGGTCCAACAGGGGCTTTCCATGTCGAGCGCGTTTCCCGCCGGTGTGCGGATCACCGGCACGATCACTCCGGAGTTCTCTCAGATCCTGACGCCCGAAGCGGTGGCGTTCGTCGCCAAGCTGCACCGCACTTTCGAGGCGCGGCGCCAGGAGCTGCTGGCGCGCCGCGCC
Source organism: uncultured Pseudomonadota bacterium (assembly GCA_963817785.1). Lineage (GTDB taxonomy): Bacteria > Pseudomonadota > Gammaproteobacteria > Burkholderiales > SG8-39 > JAKALD01. Next base: position 140,130 of record CAWFPL010000003.1, read on the forward strand.
GCGCGGCAGAAGGATTTCGATGCCGGAAAGCTGCCCGATTTCCTCGCCGAGACCAGGCAGGTGCGCGAGTCGGACTGGACGATCGCCGCCCAACCGAAGGACATGCTCGACCGGCGCGTCGAGATCACCGGGCCGACTGACCGCAAGATGGTGATCAACGCGCTCAACTCGGGCGCCTCGACCTTTATGGCGGACTTCGAGGACGCCAATTGCCCGACCTGGTTCAACATGATCGACGGGCAGATCAACCTGCGCGACGCGGCGCGCCGCGCGATCACCTTCGAGCAGGCGGGCAGGCAGTACCGGCTCAACGACAAGGTCGCGGTGCTGATCCCGCGCCCGCGCGGCTGGCACCTGAGCGAGAAGCACGTGCTGATCGACGGCCAGCCGGTCGCGGGCGGGATCTTCGACTTTGCGCTGTATTTCTTCCACAACGCCAAGGAGCTGCTCCAGCGCGGCAGCGGACCGTACTTCTACCTGCCGAAGATGGAGTCGCACCTCGAGGCGCGGCTGTGGAACGACATCTTCGAGCTGGCGCAGAGCGAGCTCGGCGTGCCGCAGGGCTCGATCAAGGCCACCGTGCTGATCGAGACCGTGGTGGCCGCCTTCGAGATGGACGAGATCCTGTGGGAGCTGAAGGAACACTCCGCGGGCCTCAACATCGGGCGCTGGGACTACATCTTCTCGTGCATCAAGAAATTCCGCTCCAACAAGCACTTCTGCCTTGCCGACCGCTCGCAAGTGACGATGACCGCGCCGTTCATGCGCGCCTACGCCCTGCTGCTGGTGAAGACCTGCCACCGGCGCGGTGCGCCCGCGATGGGCGGCATGGCGGCGCAGATTCCGATCAAGAACGACCCTGCGGCGAACGAGGCCGCGCTCGAGAAGGTGCACCAGGACAAGCTGCGCGAGGTGACCGACGGCTGCGACGGCACCTGGGTGGCGCACCCCGGGCTAGTACCGATCGCCAAGGCGGTGTTCGACCAGCACATGCCGCAGCCCAACCAGTACGGCAAGCAGCGCCCGGATGTGAGCGTCACGGCGAAGAACCTGCTCGATTTCCAGCCCGAGAAGCCGATCACCGAGACCGGCCTGCGCAACAACATCTCGGTCGGCATCCAGTACCTCGGCGCCTGGCTCGCGGGCAACGGCTGCGTGCCGGTGTTCAATCTGATGGAGGACGCCGCGACTGCGGAAATCTCGCGCTCCCAGATCTGGCAGTGGGTGCGCAGCGAGAAGGGCGTGCTGGACGACGGACGCAAGGTGACCAAGGAGCTGTTCAGGAAGCTGCTCGCCGAGGAGGTGCCCAAAGTGCGGACCTACCTCGGCGAGGCCGCCTACGCGGCGGGGAAATACGAGGACGGCGCCAGGCTGTTCGACAAGATCACCACCGAGGACCACTACGTCGAGTTCCTCACCCTGCCGGCGTACGAGCTGATCGACTGAGCTCAAGGAGAAACGACGATGGCAGAAGCGAACGCGCTCACCTTCCTCGGCCTTTGCGGCAGCCTGCGCGAGGGCTCCTACAACAGGGCCGCCCTGCGTGCCGCGCAGGAGCTCGCGCCGAGCGGCGTGCGCGTCGAGACTTTCGATCTGTCCGCGGTCCCGGCGTACAACGACGACATTCGGCTGAAGGGCTATCCGCCCGCCGTGCAGGAGCTGCGCGCGGCCATCAAGGCGGCCGACGCGGTCCTGTTCGCGACGCCGGAATTCAACTACTCGGTCCCGGGCGTGCTGAAGAATGCGATCGACTGGGCCTCGCGCCCGCCCGAGCAGCCCTTCGACGGCAAGCCGGCGGCGATCATGGGGGCGAGCGGCGGGATGCTGGGGACCGCGCGCGCGCAATACCACCTGCGCCAAATGGGCGTGTTCCTCAACATCCATTTCCTGAACCGCCCCGAAGTGATGATCGCGCAGGCGACCTCGAAGTTCGACGCGCAGGGCCGGCTGACCGACGAGACCGCGCGCAAGCTGATCGGCGAGCAGCTCGTCGCGCTCGCAGCCTGGGTGCGCAGGCTGCGCGGCTGAGGGGGTGGCGCCCGCGCTAGCGGGCGAGATTGGGATACAGCTTCGCTGCGATCGCCACCAGCAGCGCGAGCGCGGCGAGCATGACGCCGAAGTCGGTCACCAGGCCATAGCTGCTCTGCCCGCCCTCGATCATGAGCCCGCGCAGCGCGTCGACCACGTAGGTGAGGGGATTAAACCGCGCCACGAGCTTGAGCCACCCGGGCATCAGCTCGAGCGGGTAGATCGCGTTGCTGGCGAAGAACAGCGGCATGGTCAGCACCTGGCCGATGCCCATGAAACGCTCGCGCGTCTTGACGATACAGGCAATGGTGAGCGAGAAGGTCGAGAACGCCGCCGATCCCAGCATCACGCCGGCGAGCACGCCGGCGACCGCGTGAGGGCTCCACTGCATGTGGATTCCCAGCGCCAGCGCGATCAGGTACACGATCACGGCCTGCACCACGCCGCGCAGCCCCGCCGCCATCGCCTTGCCGAGCACCAGCGCGCTGCGCAGCGCGGGCGTCACCAGCAATTTGTGGATGATGCCCAGGTCGCGCTCCCAGATAACCGCGATGCCGTAGAAGATCGCGCTGAACAGCACGCTCTGCGCAAGGATGCCGGGCGTCATGAAGGCAAGGTAGCTGACGTTGCCCGTCGGGATGCCTCGCACCCGGCTGAAGACCTGGCCGAACACCACCAGCCACAGCACCGGCTGGACCGCGCGCGAGAACAGCTCGGTCGGATCGCGCAGCAGCTTCCTCAGCTCCGCATCCGCCACCGCCAGACTTTGCGCGACGAGAGACAGCATGGTCCCGCTCAGCCCAGCCGCTGCGCCGTGCTGCGCGCGCTACGCACGTCGTGGTAGCTGCCGGCTTCGCGCAGCGTGCTGCCGCTGTAATGCACGAACACGTCATCCAGGGTCGCTCCCGGGGCCACCGACGCCTTGAGGGCTGTCGGCTCCCCGGTTGCGGCGACGCTCCCGAGATGCAGGATGGCCAGCTCGTCGCAGAGATGGTCCGCCTCCTCCATGTCGTGGGTCGTGATCAGCACCGTCATGCCGTAGGCCTGCCTCAGCTCGCGCAGGCGATCCCACACCGTGCGGCGCGCCACGGGATCGAGCCCGATCGTCGGCTCGTCAAGAAACAGGACCGCGGGGCGGTGAAGCATCGCCTGCGCCAGCTCCAGGCGCCGGATCATGCCGCCCGAGTACGTCCTGACCAGCCGGTCGGCCGCCTCGGAGAGCGCCATGAAGGCGAGCGCGTCCTCGATGCGCGTCTTGCGCACGCTGCGCCCCATGCCGTGGAGCCTGGCCGACAGCACAAGGTTCTCGCGTCCGGTCAGCGCGCCGTCGGCCGAGAGCATCTGCGGCACGTAGCCGATGTGTTGCCTGACCCGCGCGGGGAAGCGGACGACGTCGAATCCTGCCACCAGCGCCGTGCCCGAGCTGGGCTCGAGCAACGTCGTCAGCATCTTGATGATGGTGCTCTTGCCCGCACCGTTCGGTCCGAGCAAGCCGAAGATCGCGCCTTGCCGGACCTCGAGATCGACGCCGTTCACCGCGGCGATGGATCCGAACCGCCGCGTGAGGCCATGCGTCTCGATGGCGTATCGGTTTGTGGCGCGCAAGGCATCCGCCTCCCGGTTCGCGGCGCCGCCGGGCGCGCCCTGCCGACCGGAATGAGACTCGGGTATCTGCATGAGAGTCAACCGCTGCGGATCGAGCTCGCGCTCGCGGACGATGCGGCTGCCGGCGCGGCCAGCCGGCCCGGCGCGGAGCTGACGCCGCCCACGGGCAAGCGGATCGTGATCGCCAGGCCGCCGCCCGGCCGATTCGCGGCGCGAATCTGGCCGCGGTGGGCCTGTACCGCCCGCCGCGCGATGGCGAGGCCCAGGCCGTAGCCGCCGCTTGCGCGATCGCGCGCTTCGCCCACGCGCACGAATGGTTCGAAGATGCGCGGCAACATCTCCTCGGGCACCCCGGCCCCGCGATCTTCCACGTCGATGCTGTAGCCGCCGCCGGGGTCCGCCGCCAGCACCACGGTCACCTCGGTCCCCGGCCTGGTGTGGCGCACGGCATTGCGCAGGACGTTCTCGACTGCGCTATGCAACAGCGTGGGGTCGCCTTCGACGCTGGCGGCAATCGAGGCGAACACCTGCACTTTGCAGCCGCGGGCCTGGGCTTCCAGCGCCGCGTCGTCAGCGACCTCGCGCAGCAGCTCGTTCAGGACCACCGGCTCGCGCACCGACAGGCCCGCGCCGGATTCCAGCCGTGACAAGGACAGGATCTGGCCGATCAGTTCCCCCAGACGCTCGGCTTCGTGCTCGATGCGGTCGAGCTCTCCGGCGACCGCGCCGGCCGAATGCTGTCTGGCCAGGCCGAGCGCCGCCTGCACGCGCGCCAGCGGAGAGCGCAATTCGTGCGACACGTCGCGCAGCAGCTCCTTCTGCGAGCGCAGCAATCCGTCCAGGCGCTCGGCCATGTGGTCGAGGGCATACGCCAGGTCCACGATCTCGTCGCGCCGCACGCCGAGCGTGGGCCCGACGCGCTGGGAAAAGTCCCCGGCCGCGTAGGCGAGCGTGGCCCGGCGCAGGCGCTCGATGGGTGCGGCGAGGTAGCGGGCGAGCAGCAGGCACACGAGCCCGCCCGCCAGCGCGGCGACGAGCAGCGGTACCGCGATCACGCGCGGCCGGGCCAGGAACCGTCCGAGGGTGACGCCCTGGAAATCGGGGATCAGCCACAGCGTCCGGCCATCGGGAAGACGGATCGCCGGGCGCTGCGTCAGCCCGGGCCGCTCCCGCGCGCGCAGGATACGCTGGAGGTGCGCAAGCGCGTGCGGCGGCACATCGCGGTCCAGGAAGTCGTGCCCCTGCGCGTCGAGCACCAGGACAGGCACGAGCTCCTCTCGATCGACGCGCTTGGCCCAGTTGCGCAGGCCTTCGGGCCCGCGCGCGTCGACCGCGGCTTGCGCCTGGAGGACGTAGCGCGCGTAGCGCTCGTAGAGCGGCGCGGCATCCTCGCGATGCCGCATTTGGTCGACGTACAGCGACGCGGCGAGCACGACCGCCGCGGCGAACAGCACCAGCGCCGCCCAGAACGACAGGAACAGCTTCCAGAACAGCCTGCGCATGGCTCACTTCACCACGTATTGGTAGCCGGCGCCGCGAATGGTCTTGATGCGCTCCTCGCCGTCGGGCAGCGCACCCAGCTTGCGGCGCAGGTTGCTCACGTGCATGTCGAGGCTGCGGTCGAAGCTCGCCAGGCGCCGTCCGAGGGCGCGCTCGGACAGGCTCGACTTCGACACCACGTGCCCCGCTTCGCGCAGCAGCGCCTCCAGCACGCCGAACTCGGTGCTCGTCAGCTCGACCGGCCGGTCGCCGCTGCGCACGCTGCGCGCGCCGGTATGCAGCGTCAGGTCGCCGATCTGCAGGGTCTCCGCCGCGCCGCTCTCGCCCTCCTGCAAGCGCGGCTCGGAGCGGCGCAGCACCGCGCGGATGCGCGCGCTCAGCACGCGTGGATTGCATGGCTTGCCGAGGTAGTCGTCCGCACCGAGCTCGAGGCCGAGCACGCTGTCGATGTCGTCGCCGCGCGCGGTGAGCATGAGCACCGGCGTCAGCGCGTGCGCACGCAGCTCGCGCAGAACGTCGAAGCCGTTCTTGCCCGGCATCATGACGTCGAGCACGATCAGGTCGAAGCCGCCCGCTGCCGCCTTCGCGAGCGCGGCCTCGCCGTCGTGGGCGGTGTCGACGCTGAAGCCCTCCGCCTGCAGGTACTCCTGCAGCATTCGGCAGAGCTCGACGTCGTCATCCGCAAGGAGAATGCGGGCCATCGATCGATTGCGCGTGGTGTGTTGGCCGCTGCGTCGCGGCGACCGGGTGCAGTGTGCCACAGCGCATGCGCGTCACGCGGCCCGCCGCTCTGCTCTTTGCGCACCTTTGCGTACCTTTACATTGGCTTGGCCGAGCCTTACGCGCCGTGCGGTTATGGTTCAGCTCGCGGATGTGCGCCGAGCCGATGGAGAGCGAGCAGTGACGAAAGGCGTGGTGGCAGGCCTTTGCGCGAGCGCCCTGGCTTATGGGTTGTCGGCCAGCGTCGCCGCAGGCGCGCCCGGGGCCGGGGTGCCGAAGGTGCAATGCGCGGGGTCGGGCGAGCCGCGCGACAGCGCAGCGCGGAGGTCGAGCCGTGCGGCTGACGCGCACGTGGCTTCATTGATCGCCGCCCACCAGCTGACGTTGATCGAGCTCGGAGGATCGGGCTTTGCGCCGCTGCACATGGGCGATCGCGCCGCGCTCAGGCAGCAACAGCCGCGGGAAACCGCGAGCGCAGTACCGATGTCCAATTCGAACAGAGGATGCAAATCATGAAACATGCACAGAAGGCCATTGTCCGGCGCTGGTTGCTTACCAGCGCGCTGGCGCTTGGCGTCGCCGGATCCGTCACGGCATTTCAGAGCGCGGCTTACGCGGAAGGCAAGCCAGGGCCTGCGGCGCACCGCTGGCACAGGAGCCACGCGCGGCTGGACAAGCTGATGAACGAGCTCAAGCTCAATGCCGAGCAGCAACAGGTCTGGCACGCGATCGAAGCGAAGCGCGACGCCATGCGCCGGGAGCTGCACCACGGCCGGGCGGAATTGAGGAGGGCGCTCACGGCGGAGCTCGCCAAGCCCGAGCCCGATCTGGCGCGGCTGGCCGCCCTGCGCGACCGTGCGCGCGATCACGCCATGGAGGGCCGCAAGGAGATCGAAGACCTGCAGCTCAAGCTCTACGCAAGTCTCTCCCCGCAGCAGAAGACGACGGTGCGCGACTTTCTGAAGGCGCGCCTCGCGCGCACGGAGCAATGGCGCAGGCATGAACGCGGCAGGCGCGGCGGGCCCCGCGGCGATCAGCCTGCGGCGCGAGATCAGTCGTGATGCGATCGACGGAGCCCGCCTCGGGGCGCCGCTCGCCCGGCGTAGCGCGCCTGGGCCTGCGGGTGTCGATGGCTCTGACGGTTGCTCTCGCCGCCGCGCTGCCCGGTGCGGCGCACGCCGACCGCGATTCGCGCCGCTGGGGCGGCGACATCCGGCACTTCGACCGCCACGACAGAGGCGTGTGGCGCCGCGGGAGCTGGCATCACGGACACCACGACGGCCGCCTCGGCTGGTGGTGGGTGGTCGGCGGAATCTGGTACTTCTATCCGCGGCCGGTGTATCCCTATCCGGATCCCTACGTGCCGCCCGTCGTCATCCAGCAGCCGCCCGAATATGTGCAGCAGCCTTCTGCGGCGGAGCAGCCGGTGCCGAGCGTGCCGCAGCCGCAGAGCTGGTATTACTGCGAGCAGGCGAAGGGCTATTACCCTTACGTGCGGGAATGCCCTGGCGGCTGGAAGCCGGTACCCGCCACGCCGCCGAGATGAGCGGCGCGCGCAGCGAGCCGCTCGCTCGGCGCCGCAACCGCACTCCAGGCCCGTTCCGCGCAGCGGCAGGACGCGACGCTCGCGTGTGCCCCATACGCGGGCCAATTCGGATACAGTCGGCGCTCAGGCAGCGCGTCACACTCGTTGCATCTCCGGGTACGCGCAGCGGCTGCGTTCGCCTCCCTTCTCTGATCTCTACCCATGACCACACCCGATCTCCGCCCCGATCCGGATCCGACTGGCGCTGAACGCACGGTCGCGCGCCGGCGGCGCTGGGTGCTGCCGCTGGTCGCCGCCGTGGCGGGAATCTTCCTGTGGTGGCGCCTGGGTGACGTGAGCCATGCCCAGCGCGGACCCGGCGGTGTCGCGGGCGAGCAGGGCCCGCAGCCGGTGACGGCGTCCGTGGCGAAGGCCGAACCGTTTCCCGTGTGGCTCACGGCGCTGGGCACGGTGACCCCACGCAGCCTGGTGAACGTGATGCCGCGCGTGGCCGGCCAGCTGCAGAGCGTGGACTACAAGCAGGGGCAGATGGTCAAGGCCGGGCAGTTGCTGGCGCAGATCGATTCGCGGCCGTTCGAGATCGCGGTGGAGCAGGCGCAGGCCCAGATGGAGCAGACGCGAGCGCAGCTCGCCGGCGCGCGAAGCGACCTCGCCCGCTACGAGACCCTGCTCAAGCAGGACTCGATCGCCGAGCAGCAGGTGGCCGATCAGCGCGCCACCGTCGCCCAGCTGACGGCGACGCTGGACGCGAACAAGGCGGCGCTCGACAACGCGAAGCTGCAACTCGCCTGGACGCGCATCACCGCCCCGGTGTCGGGCCTGGTCGGCCTGCGCCCGGTGGACGCCGGCAACATGGTCACCACCTCGGGCGCAGTGGGCGCGGGCAATGCCGCGACCGGCAGCAGTGGTGCCGCGCCGATCGTCACCATCGCCCAGGTGCAGCCGGTGGACGTGACCTTCGCCCTGCCTCAGCAGCAGATCAGCGAGGTGGTGGGGCCATTGACGGCCGGCAAGCAGCTCGAGGCGCAGGCCTGGGATGCGCGCAACACCAAAGTCCTGGCAACCGGCAAGCTGGTGGCGGCCGACAACCAGATCAACACCGCGACCGGCACGCTGAATCTGCTCGCCGAGTTCGACAACAAGGACCTGGCGCTCTATCCCAACCAGTTCGTCAACGTGCGCCTGCTGGCGCGCACCATTCCCGGCGCCGTGGTGGTGCCGACCACGGCGGTGGCGGTGGGCGCCCCCGGCACCTACGTGTACGTGATCGGCAGCGGCAACAAGGTGACCCTGCGCAAGGTCACGACCGGGGCGACCGACGGCAGCCTTACGCAGATCGTCGCAGGCGTGACGCCCGGCGAGCGGGTCGTCACCGACGGCCTGGATCGGCTTCGCGACGGCGGCGTCGTGCGCGTGGTGCAGGCGCAGAACGGCGCGCCCGAGGCGCAGGAAAGCCGACCGAATACAGGCCAGGAGGGCTCGAAGGGCGGCGCTCACCGCAAGCCGCCGGCGGCTGCCAGCGGGGCGCGCTGAGCATGGCGGAGGCCACTCCGGATCCAGCGCCGCATCCCGACGGCGAGTCGCGAGCCGCGGGCGCCGCCGCCGGAGGCAATCCGCAGGACGCGGCCGAGCGCCCCAGTCCCTCGCGCATCTTCATCCTGCGGCCGATCGCGACCACGCTGCTGATGATCGCGGTGCTGGTGGCGGGCTTCTTCGGCTACAAGCTGCTGCCGCAGGCGGCGCTGCCGGAGGTCGATTACCCGACCATCCAGGTGACCACGCTCTACCCCGGCGCCAGCCCCGACGTGATGACTTCCTCCGTCACCGCGCCGCTGGAGCGCCAGTTCGGCCAGATGCCGGGGCTGGCGCAGATGTGGTCGGTGGGCTCCGGCGGCGCCTCGGTCATCACTCTGCGCTTCGAGCTCGCGCTGCCGCTGGACGTGGCCGAGCAGGAGGTGCAGGCGGCCATCAACGCGGCCAGCAGCTTGCTGCCCTCCGACCTGCCGCAGCCCCCGGTGTACGCCAAGGTCAACCCGGCCGACGCGCCGGTCATCACCTTGGGCATCACCTCGGATTCGCTGCCGCTTACGACACTGTACGACCTGGCCGACACGCGTTTGAGCCAAAAGCTCTCGCAGGTGTCCGGCGTGGGCCTGGTGACGCTCTCGGGCGGACACAAGCCCGCCGTGCGCGTGACCGTCAACCCCCAGGCGCTTGCGGCGCTGGGGCTGTCGCTCGACAGCATCCGCACCGCCATCGCCGGCGCCAACGTCAACACGCCCAAGGGCAGCATCGACGGCGCCCGGCAGGCCTTCACCATCGACGCCAACGACCAGCTGCAATCGCCCGAGCAGTATCGGCAGATGGTCATCGCCTACGACAAGGGCGCGCCGGTGCGCCTGGGCGACGTGGCCAGCATCGACACCGGGCCCGAGAACGCCTGGCAGGCGGCCACGGTCGACGGCAAGCCGGGCATCGTGATCAACGTGCAGCGCCAGCCGGGCGCCAACGTCATCGAGGTGGTGGACCGCATCCACGCCCTGCTGCCCAGCCTGCAGCAGCAGCTGCCGGCGGCCGCGCGGCTCGCGGTGCTGTCCGACCGCACCGTGACCATCCGCGCCGCCATTTCCGACGTGACCTTCGAGCTGCTGCTCGCGGTGCTGCTGGTGGTGGCGGTGATTTTCGTGTTTCTGCGCAGCGCGCGCGCCACCTTCATTCCCGCCACGGCCGTGCCGCTCGCCCTGGTGGGCACCTTCGGCGCGATGTACCTGTTCGGCTTTTCCATCAACACCCTCACGCTGATGGCGCTGACCATCGCCACCGGCTTCGTGGTCGACGACGCCATCGTGATGATCGAGAACATCGCCCGCTACATCGAAGCCGGCGAGCCGCCGCTGCAGGCCGCGCTCAAGGGGGCGGCGCAGATCGGCTTCACCATCATCTCGCTGACCTTCTCGCTGATCGCAGTGCTGATTCCGCTGCTGTTCATGGGCGACGTGGTCGGCCGGCTGTTCCGCGAATTCGCCATCACCCTGGCGGTGGCGATCGTGATTTCCGCCTGCGTCTCGCTCAGCTTCACGCCCATGCTCAGCGCGCGGCTGCTGCGCCACGTGCCCAAGGAGCGGCAAGGCCGGCTGTTCCTCGTCACCGGCCGCGCTTTCGAGCACCTGTCCGACGGCTACGCCCGCGCCCTGCGCTGGGTGCTGCGCCACCAGCCGCTGGTGCTGCTGCTGGCGGTGGGCACTCTGGTGCTGACTGCGGTTCTCTATATCGTCGTGCCGAAGGGTTTCTTTCCGGTGCAGGACACGGGCTTGGTCCAGGCCGCCACGGTGGCGCCGCAGGACGTGTCGTTCGACGGCATGCAGCGCCGGCAGGAGGCGCTGGTCGAAGCGCTGCTGCAGGACCCGGCCGTGGCCGGAATCTCCTCGGTGGTGGGCGTCGACGGCACCAACACCACGATGAACACCGGGCGCCTGCTCATCAATCTCAAGCCGCTGGCCGAGCGCGGGCTGCGCGTGGGCCCGATCATCGAGCGCCTGGACGCGCGCGCCGCCAGGGTGGAAGGCATCCGCCTGTACCTGCAGCCCGTACAGGACCTGAGCATCGACGACATTTCCAGCCGCTACCCGTACCAGTTCAGCGTCTCGGCCACCAGCCAGCAAGAGCTGTCGGCGGCCAACGCCGCACTGATGCAGCGCCTCGCGGCGCTGCCGCAGCTCTCCGGCGTGACCAGCGACCTGCAGGAGCAGGGCTTGCAGGCCTATGTGGACGTGGACCGCTCGGCCGCATCGCGCCTGGGCATCCCCATGAGCGCGGTCGACAGCGCGCTGTACAACGCATTCGGCCAGCGCCTGGTGTCCACCATCTTCACCCAGTCGGCGCAATACCGCGTCGTGCTGAGCGCCGGCCCGCAGGGCGGGCGCGGGCTCGCCGCTTTCGACAGCGTGTACCTGACCTCGATCAGCGGCCAGGCGGTGCGGCTATCGGCCATCGCCCGCGTCGAGCAGCGCGCTACGCCATTGGCGCTCGACCATCTCGGCCAGTTCCCCGCTGCGCTGATCTCCTTCCAGCTCGCGCCCGGCGTCTCGCTGGGCGCCGCGGTGAGCGCCATCGAGCAGGCGGCGCGCGGCGCCGCGCTGCGGCCGTCGGTGAGCATCCAGTTTCAGGGCGCCGCCAGCGCGTTCCAGGCGGCGCTGTCCAACGAGCTCTGGCTGCTGCTGGCGGCGGTGGCGACCATGTACATCGTGCTCGGCGTGCTGTACGAGAGCTACATCCATCCGGTCACCATCCTGTCCACCCTGCCTTCGGCGGGCATCGGCGCGCTGCTGGCGCTGATGGGCACCGGGCACGACCTTTCGGTCATCGCCATCATCGGCATCATCCTGCTCATCGGGATCGTGCAGAAGAACGCCATCCTGATGGTGGACTTCGCGCTCGACGCGCAGCGCCGCGAAGGACTGCCGGCCGAGACCGCCATGCTGCAGGCCGCGCGCCTGCGGCTGCGGCCCATCCTGATGACCACCTTCGCCGCGCTGTTCGGCGCGGTACCGCTGGTAGTGGGCGGCGGCATGGGCGCCGAGCTGCGCGAGCCTCTGGGGATCACCCTGGTGGGCGGGCTGCTGCTGTCGCAACTGCTCACCCTGTTCACCACCCCGGTGATCTACCTTGCCTTCGACCGCCTGTCCGCCTTGCGGACGCGGCGCTTCGGCGCGGCCGCCGAGGTGACGGGGGAGGGCGGGGCGTGAACCTCTCGGCCCCCTTCATCCGCCGGCCGATCGCCACCAGCCTGCTGATGCTGGCGGTGCTGCTGGCCGGCATCATCGCCTTTCGCCTGCTGCCGGTGGCGCCGCTGCCGCAGGTGGACTTCCCGACCATCACGGTGCAGGCCAACCTGGCCGGCGCGAGCCCGGAGGTCATGGCGGCCACCGTGGCCACGCCGCTGGAGCGCTCGCTCGGCACCATCGCCGGCATTTCGCAGATGACCTCCAGCAGCACCCTGGGGTCGAGCCGCGTCATCCTGCAGTTCGACCTGTCGAAGAACATCGACAGCGCCGCGCGGCAGGTGCAGGCGGCCATCAACGCCGCGCGGCCCCTGCTGCCCACCGGCCTCACCGGCAACCCCACCTATCGCATCGTGAATCCGGCCGACGCGCCGGTCATGATCATCTCGCTCACCTCCCGGAGCCTGACGCGCGGGCAGATGTTCGATGCCGCCTCCACCATCCTCGCGCAGAAGATTTCGCAGATCGCCGGCATCGGCCAGGTGATCGTGGGCGGCGCCGCATTGCCGGCCGTTCGCGTGGAGCTCGACCTGCCGCGCGTCAACGGCATGGGCCTGAGCCTGGAGCGGATCCGCCAGGCCATCGCCAGCGCCAACGTGGACACGCCCAAGGGCGCGCTGGACGGCGAGACCCACCGCTGGCAGGTGGGGGCCAACGACCAGCTCACCACCCCCGAGCAATACCGGCGCGTCATCGTGGGCTACCAGAACGGGGCGCCCGTCCGGCTCGACCAGGTGGCGAGCGTCGTCGAGGGCCTGCAGAACGCCCAGAACATGGGGCTCGCCAACGGCCAGCCCTCGGTGCAGCTGATCATCTTCCGCCAGCCCGGGGCCAACATCATCGACGCGGTGGAAGGGGTGAAGGCCGCGCTGCCGCAGCTCGAGGCGTCGATTCCGGCGGACATCCGCGTCACCCTCATGTCCGACCGCACCACTACTATCCGCGCCTCGCTGGAGGAGGTGGAAGACACCCTGCTGCTCTCGGTGCTGCTGGTGGTCGGCGTGGTGTGGATGTTCCTGCGCGACTGGCGCGCCACCCTGATTCCGGCGCTGGCCGTGCCGCTGTCGCTGGTGGGCACCTTCGCGGCCATGTGGCTGCTGGACTACAGCCTGGACAACCTCTCGCTGATGGCGCTGATCGTGGCCACCGGCTTCGTCGTCGACGATGCCATCGTGGTGCTGGAGAACATCATGCGCCACGTCGAAGCCGGCATGCGCCCGCTGCAGGCCGCGCTCAAGGGCGCGCGCGAGGTCGGCTTCACCGTGCTGTCGATGAGCCTGTCGCTGATCGCGGTGTTCGTGCCGGTGCTGTTCATGGGCGGCATCGTCGGCCGGCTGTTCCACGAATTCGCCGTGACGCTGTCGGTGGCCATCGGCATTTCGCTGCTGGTGTCGCTCACGGTCACGCCCATGCTGGCGTCGCGCTGGCTGCGGCCTCATCACGCGGCGCCCGCGCGCCCCTCGCGCCTGGCGCGGGGGTGGGACTCCCTCCACGACGGCTACGCGCGCAGCCTGCGCTGGGCGCTGGGCCATCCCCGGCTCATGCTGCTGGTGTTCTTTTCCACCATCGCGCTCAACGTCTATCTCTACAAGATCGTGCCGAAGGGATTTTTCCCGACGCAGGACACCGGCCTGCTGATCGGCTCGGTGCAGGCCGACCAGTCCACCTCGTTCCAGGAAATGAGCCGGAAGCTCGAGCGGATCGTCGCCATCGTGCGCCGAAACAAGGGCGTGCAGAACGTGGTGGCCTTCACCGGCGGCGGCACCGCCAACAGCGCCTTCATGTTCATGCAGCTCAAGCCGCTGAGCGAGCGCCCGGGGGTACAGAGCATCATCGTTCAGCTGCGCCGCGCGCTCGCGCACGTGCCGGGTGCGCAGACCTTCATGTTCCCGGTGCAGGACATCCGCGCGGGCGGCCGGCCCTCGGCCGCGCTGTACGAATACACCCTGCAGGCGAGCGACCTGAACGCCTTGCGCGTCTGGGAGCCCAAGGTGCTGGCCGCGTTCAAGCGCATTCCGGGCCTGAACGACGTGAATTCCGACCAGCAGGCGAGCGGCCTGCAGCTCAGCCTGGTGCTCGACCGCGCCGCCGCCGCGCGCTACGGCATCCCGGTTTCCGCCATCGACCAGACCCTGAACGACGCCTTCGGCCAGCGCCTGATCTCCACCATCTATGCGCCGCTCAACCAGTACCGCGTGGTGATGGAGGCGGCGCCGCAATATCAGAACAACGCCCAGGCGCTGAACGAAATCTTCCTGGTGGGCAGCAACGGCCAGCGGGTGCCGCTGTCGGCGCTGGCGCACTACGAGCTCACCAATGCGCCGCTGGCGGTGAATCACCAGGGTCTGTTCGTCGCCGCGACCATGTCCTTCAACCTGGACAAGGGCGTCTCGCTGGGACAGATCCAGGGCAAGATCGGCGAAGCCATGGCCGCGATCGGCCTGCCCTCCGACATTCACGGCGGCTTCCAGGGCACGGCCAAGCTGTTTGCCGACACCCTGAAGAATCAGCCGCTGTTCATCATGGCGGCCTTGCTCGCGATCTACATCGTGCTGGGCGTGCTGTACGAAAGCACCCTGCATCCCATCACCATCCTCTCCACCCTGCCGCCCGCCGGCGTCGGCGCGGTGCTGGCGCTGATGGCCTTTCACGCGCAGTTTTCCATCATCGCGCTGATCGGCGTGTTCCTGCTCATCGGCATCGTCAAGAAGAACGCCATCCTGATGGTGGACTTCGCGCTGCAAGCCGAGCGCGAGCACGGCGCCGGCCCGCGCGAGGCCATCTACGAGGCGGCCACGCTGCGCCTGCGGCCCATCCTGATGACCACGCTGGCGGCGCTGTTCACCGCGCTGCCGCTCGCCTTCATCACCGGCAACGGCGCCGAGCTGCGCCAGCCGCTGGGGATCGCCATCGCCGGCGGGCTGATCGTCAGCCAGGCCCTGACTCTCTACACCACTCCGGTCATCTACCTCGAGCTCGACCGCCTGCGCCGCTGGACGCTGCGCAAGTTCGGTTCGCGCGGCCGCCGCGCCGCGCTCGACACGCCGGCCTGAACGCCATGTCCAAGACCCCGAAGCCCGCAGCGCTCACTCGTGTTTCCCCCGCATCCCTGAGCGGAGCGCGCCCAGCTCGCGCGCTCCTGCTCACCGTGCTGCTCAGCGCCTGCGCGGCCACCCCGCCCGAACCGCCGCTGAAGGTGGCCATGCCGGCCGCCTATTCCAAGACGCAGGGAGAGTGGCAGCCTGCGCAACACCTGGCGACCATGCCGCGCGGCCCCTGGTGGCAAGTGTTCGACGACCCGGCGCTGAACGATCTTGAGGGCCAGGTCGCTCGGCACAACCAGAGCCTGGCGGCGCAACTGGCCGCCTACGATCAGGCCAGGGCGGCGATCGCTCAGGCGCGGGCGGCCTACTTTCCGACGCTGTCCGCCGGGGCGTCGGCCACACGCTCCAAATCGGCCAGCTCCAGCAGCAGCACCGCGCGGCCCGGCGCGGTGTTCAACAGCGTCAGCGCCTCGGCCACCGCGAGCTGGGAGCCGGACCTGTGGGGCAGGGTGCGCCTGCAGGTGCAGGCGAGCCAGGCCAACGCGGCAGCAAGCGCCGCCACCTTGCAATTCACCCTGCTCAGCCTGCAGACCACGCTGGCGCAGAGTTATCTGCAGCTGCGCGCGGTGGACGCGCAAATCGGCCTCGCGCAAGACACCGTCGCCGCCTACCGGCACGCGCTGCAGCTCACCGAGAACCGCTACCGGGCCGGGGTCGACACCGCCGCCGACGTCGCGCAGGCGCGTACCCAGCTCCTGCAGGCGCAAACGAGTCAGACCGACTTCGACGTGACTCGCGCCCAACTGCAAAACGCGCTTGCCGTGCTCGTCGGCAAGCCGCCGGCCGAATTTTCGCTGCCCGCGACCGGTGTCCTTCCCTCCGTTCCCGCCATCCCGGCCGGCATCCCGGCGCAACTGCTGCAGCGCCGCCCCGATCTGGCCGCGGCGCAGGCCCAGGTGGAAGCGGCCAACGCGCAGATCGGCGTGGCACAGACCGCGTGGTTCCCCAGCCTCACGCTGTCGGCGCAGGTCGGCAGCGAGGCCACGCGCCTGGCCGACCTGTTCTCCGCGCCCTCGCTGTTCTGGTCGGTCGGGCCGGATCTGGCGGCGACGATATTCGACGGCGGCCTGCGCCGCGCGCAGGTGGCCTCCAGCGAGGCCGCCTACCGGCAAACCGTGGCCAACTACCGGCAGGGAGTGCTGAGCGCGCTGCAACAGGTCGAGGACAATCTGGCCGCCCAACGCATCCTGACGCGAGAGGCGCAGCAGCAGGCGGATGTGGTGCAGGCGGCCGAAGTGTCGTTGCGCCTGGCCGAGAACCAGTACAAGGCGGGCACTGCGCCTTACTTGAACGTCATCACCACGCAGAACACGGCCACCAGCGCGCGCAATGCCCAGCTCGGCTTGCTCAACCGGCGCTATGCCGCGGCGGTCTCGCTCATCGCCGCGCTCGGCGGCGGCTGGGGCAGCGCTACGCAGCCGGCGCTCGGCGGGTTGCCTTCCCAGGCACCCGAAGCGGCGAGAGACCGCGCGCAATGACGCGATCTTACAGCGCTCGATTTGACGGCGATCAAAGTAGAGGCTGCCGGCGCCTTTAGCATGCCCGACTATGGCAACGGCGCGCCGTGGCGCGCTTGCGCCATCTGTCTGAACCGTCGCCTTCGAGGATCCCCAGATGAAGATCCGCTGGCTGCTCCTGCTCGGGGCGGTCGTCTTAGCCGCCGGCGTAGGCGTGGCCTGGTGGCTTCACAAGCCCGCCGCGCCGACGTACGTCACCGCGCACGCGGCGAAGGGCGACGTGGTTCGTTCGATCATCACCAGCGGCACCGTCAACCCGGTGGTGACGGTCCAGGTCGGCTCCTACGTCTCCGGGCCGATCCTCTCGATTACCTGCGACTTCAACACTCAGGTCAAGGCGGGCCAGCTGTGCGCCAAGATCGACCCCAGGGCTTACCAGGTGGCGCTCGACCAGGCGAAGGCGAATCTCGCGAGCGCCAGGGCGCAACTGACCAAGGACCAGGCAAGCCTCGCCTACGCGCAAATCAATTACCAGCGCGACCTTAAGCTGGTCGCGCGCGGGATCGTCTCGCAGGACACGGTCGATAGCGACAAGAGCGCCTACGACCAGGCGGTCGCGCAGGTCGCGCTCGACCAGGCGACGATCGCGCAGCGCCAGGCGGCGCTCCAGGGCGCGCAGGTGAACCTTGACTACACCGACATCGTGTCGCCGGTCGACGGCACCGTGGTTTCGCGCAACGTCGACGTCGGCCAGACCGTGGCCGCGAGCTTCCAGACCCCGACGCTGTTCCTGATCGCCAAGGACCTCACCAAGATGCAGGTCGACACCAACGTGAGCGAGTCCGACATCGGCGGCGTGCGCATCGGCCAGAAGGCGACCTTTACGGTCGAGGCGTTCACCGGAACGACCTTCGAAGGCCGGATTTCGCAGGTGCGCGAGGCCCCGATCACGGTGCAGAACGTGGTCACCTACGACGCGGTGATCAGCGTCGACAACCCCAGGCTGCTGCTGCTTCCGGGCATGACCGCCAACGCGCGCATCATCACCCAGGAGCGCAAGGACGTTCTGAAGGTGCCGCTGCAGGCCCTGCGTTTCGACCCGCAGGGCTTCGCGGCCGCCGGCACGCAAACCGCGTCCGCGAAACGCAACCACGACAACCAGCACGTGTGGATCCTGGAGGACGGCAAGCCGGTGTCGGTCGCGGTCACCGTCGGCATCGACGACGGCACCTCGGCCGAGATCACGGGGGGCAAACTCAAGCCCGGCGATCCCGTGATCGTCGACGAAGTCGCAGCGGGCGGCGCGCAGGGCGGCGCCCGGGCGCCCGCGCGCGGCCTGTTCCGTTTCTGAGCCGGGCCCCGCAGGAGCCGCCGCGTTGTCTGCCGCCGTCATCGAAGTGCGCAACGTCACCAAGACCTATCGGCTCGGCGACGTCGAAGTGCATGCGCTGCGCGGCGTGAGCCTCACGGTGGAGCGGGGCGAGTTCGTCGCGATCATGGGGGCTTCGGGCTCGGGTAAATCGACGCTGATGAGCATCCTCGGCTGCCTGGACCGGCCGACCAGCGGCGAGTACCTCCTCGAAGGCGAGGATGTCACGAAACTGGGGGAGGCCGCGCTCGCGCAGATCCGCAGCCGGCGCATCGGCTTCGTGTTCCAGAGCTTCAATCTGCTCGCGCGCACGAGCGCCAGCGAGAACGTGGCCCTGCCGCTGTTCTATTCGGGGCGCTATTCGGTGAGCGCGGAGCGGGCCCAGCGCGCGCTGCGCTCGATGGGGCTGGAGGGCCGCGAGAGAAGCCATCCCAGCCAGCTCTCGGGCGGCGAGCAGCAGCGCGTGGCGATCGCGCGCGCGCTGGTGAACGATCCGGCCATTCTCCTTGCGGACGAGCCGACCGGCAATCTCGACTCCAAGACCGCCACCGACATCATCACGACCATCCAGACCCTCAATCGGGAGCAGGGTGTCACGATCGTGCTGGTGACGCATGAGCCCGACATGGCGGCCTTCGCCGATCGCGTGGTCACGATGCGCGACGGAGCCATCGTGTCCGACGAGCGCCGCCGCGAGCGGCCCGTAGCAGCACTGGTCGAAGCGCGTCCCCCTCAGCAGGCGGCTGCGAAGGACTCGGCGCTGCAATTCTCCTTCCTCAGGATGGCGTTCCTGGTCGCCGGGAGGGCGGTCGCGCGCAACAAGATGCGCTCCGCGCTGACGATGCTCGGCATCTTCATCGGGGTGGCTGCGCTGATCGCGATGGTCGCCGTCGGCCAGGGCGCCAACGCCGCCGTCGCCGCGCAGATCGAGAGCCTGGGGACGAATCTCCTGATCGTGTTACCCGGGGCGACCACCGCGAGCGGCGTGCGGGCCGGATTCGGCAGCGCCTCGACGCTGACGGTCGCCGACGCGCACGCGATCAAGGCCGAGGCGCCGGCGGTGGCCACGGTGAGCTACATCATCCGCCAGCTCGCCCAGCTGCAGTACGGCGATCAGAACTGGACCACCAGCGTGCAAGGCACGAGCCCCAGTTACTTCACCATCAGGAACTGGCCGGTCGTCGCCGGCCGCGCCATGACCGAAGACGATGAGTTGAACGCGCGCCGCGTCTGCCTGATCGGGCAAACCGTGTACAAGAACCTGTTCGGCGTTCACGAGAACCCGATCGGAGCGACGGTCCTGGTGAAGAACGTGCCCATGGAAGTCATCGGCCTGCTCGCCGGCAAGGGGCAGACCGGGTTCGGCCAGGACCAGGACGACGTGGTTCTCATGCCGTTCACGACTGCGGAGCGCAAGGTTCTCGGCGTGGCCGCACCGACCAGCCAGTCACAGACCTCGCAGAGTGCCATTTACGGGACCCCGCCCAATCCGTTCGGCATCAAGCCGAAGCTCACCGGCTACGTGAATACCATTTACGTACAGGCGCGCTCCACGCCGCAGGTCGCGCTCGCCAAGGAGCAAGTGACGCGCATCCTTGTGAAGCGGCACAAGATCCAGCCCGGGCAAACGCAGGATTTCGACGTGCGCAACATCAGCGACATCACCCAGGCGATGGAGAGCAGCGGGCGCATCTTCGCGCTGCTCCTCGCCGCGGTCGCCTCGATCTCGCTCATCGTCGGCGGGATCGGCATCATGAACATCCTGCTCGTCTCGGTCACCGAGCGCACGCGCGAGATCGGCATCCGCATGGCGATCGGCGCGCGCCGCGTGCACGTGCTGCTGCAGTTCCTCGTCGAGGCGATGCTGCTGAGCGGCATCGGCGGGGTGGCCGGAATCCTGGTCGGCGTGGCGATCTCGGAGATCGTGTCGCTGGTCGCGGGCTGGCCGACGCTGCTCTCGCCGCTCGCCATCGCGGGCGGATTCGTGTTTTCCGCGGCGGTCGGCGTGTTCTTCGGCTACTACCCGGCGCGGCGCGCGTCGATGCTCAACCCGATCGAAGCGCTGCGCTACGAGTAAGGCGCCATGCGAATCGCGATGCGATATCGTGACCCGGGAGGAACCCGCTGGCGGGCGATCGGCCTCGGGCTGCTTGCCCTGGCATTGTCCGGCTGCGCGGTCGGCCCCGACTTCGTGCGGCCCGCCGCGCCCGCGGTCAGCGGCTACACGGCGCAGCCGGTGCCCGCGGAGATCGCTTCAGCGACCGGCGCGGGATCTCAGCGCCTGGCGCTCGGCCAGAGCATTCCGGCGCAATGGTGGGATCTGTTCCGTTCGCCCCCGCTGAACGAGCTGCTGCGCGCGGCCCTCGACGGCAACAGGACGATCGCCGCCGCGCGCGCGACGCTGGCGGCGGCCAGGGAAAACGTGCTCGCCGCGCGCGGCGGCTACTGGCCGCAGCTCGACGTTTCCGGGAGCGTGACGCGCCGCCGCAGCAGCGCGCTGCAGACGAGCGCGGCCGCGGCGCAGAACTTCGGCCCCGCGGAGGCGACCATCTATTCGGTCGGTCCCACGGCGAGCTACGCGCCGGACGTGTTCGGCGCCACGGCGCGCAGCGTCGAGGAGCAGCAGGCGCTCGCCGATCTGCAGGGCTACGAGCTCGCCGCGGCGTACCTCGCGCTCACCGGCGACGCAGTCACCCAGGCGATCACCATCGCGTCGCTGCGCGCCCAGCTCCAGGCGACCGAGGAGGTGGTGGCCGACGACGAGCGCAACCTCGAGCTGGTGCGCCTCAAGTACGATTCCGGCAAGTCGCCGCGCACCGACGTGCTGACCGCCGAGACCCAGATCGCGAGCGACCGAGCGGCGCTTCCGGGGCTGCGCCAGCAGCTCGCCGCCGCGCGCGACGCGCTCGTCATCCTCACCGGGCGCGCGCCGGCGGCGTGGTCGCCGCCCGAGTTCGCGCTCGAGGATTTCGCGCTTCCGCGCGAGCTGCCTCTGAGTCTGCCTTCGGCGCTCGCGCGCCAGCGCCCGGACATTCTCGCGGCCGAGGCCCGGCTGCACGCCGACAGCGCGGCGATCGGCGTCGCCACCGCCAACCTCTACCCGAGCCTGACCCTGTCGGCTTCTCTCGGACAGCAGGCGCTCGACAGCGGCTCGCTGTTCCAGAGCGCCAACGCCTTCTGGAGCCTGGCCGGCGGCGTGACCGCGCCTCTGTTCCACGGTGGCACGCTGCGCGCGCAGCGCCGCGCGGCCATCGACACCTATCGGGCGTCGCTCGCCACCTACGAGCAGACGGTGCTGCAGGGCTTGCAGCAGGTCTCCGACACCCTGCAGGCGCTCGCGCACGATGCCGAGCTGGTCGATGCGCAGCGCCAGCTCCTGGACAGCGCGAGCACGACGCTCGCCCTGCAGCGCGAGAGCTACGAGGCCGGAAAGGCCGACTTGCTGCAGCTGCTCGACGCCCAGAGGACCTATCAGCAGGCGCGCCTCGGCGACGTGAGAGCGCAGGCGCAGCGCCTGCAGGACACCGCGCAGCTGTTCGTCGCCCTCGGCGGCGGCTGGTGGGACGCGAAGCTCGATCCCGCGGAGCCGCCGAGCTGACGCGGGGGTGAGAAGCGCCTGACCCCCGCACCCCCTAGCGCAGCTCGGCCGTGACCGGGGCGTGATCCGAGGGCCGCTCGGCCTTGCGCGGCTCCTTGTCGATGACGCAGGCGGCGCAGTTCTGCGCCGCGGCCGCCGACAGGAGGATGTGGTCGATGCGCAGGCCGGCGTTGCGCCGGAACGCGCCCATGCGGTAGTCCCACCACGAAAACGACTTCTCGGGCTGCTCGAAGAGCCTGAATGCATCCTTCAGCCCGATCTCGAGCAAGGCGCGCCACGCTGCGCGCTCGGGCTCGGAGACGTGCACCTGGCCTTCCCAGAGCTTCGGATCGTGCACGTCGCGGTCTTCGGGGGCGACGTTGAGGTCGCCCAGCACCGCGAGCCGCGGATGACGCGCGAGCTCGTCGGCGAGCCAGGCGCGCAGCGCGCCGTACCACCGCAGCTTGTATTCGTACTTGTCCGAGCCGACCGCCTGGCCGTTCGGCGCGTACAGACAGACCACGCGCACGCCGCCAGCTGTGGCGGAGATCACGCGCTTTTGCTCGTCCGCGAAGCCCGGAATGCCGATCGAGACCTCGGTGAGCGGCGCGCGCGACAGGATCGCCACGCCGTTGTAGGTCTTCTGCCCCGCGAACGCGGCGCCGTAGCCGGCGGCCTGCAGCTCGGCGGCCGGGAACTTGCCGTCCTCGAGCTTGGTTTCCTGCAGGCACACGAAGTCCGGCTGCGATGCGGCGAGCCACTCGAGTAGCTGCGGCAGGCGCACCTTCAGCGAATTCACGTTCCAGGTCGCGAGCTTCACGTCGCCTTCAATGCATCGCCGAAAGAGGGTTGCGGAGCCGGGTACGAGCAAGGATGGTAACCGCTACGCGCGGTCGCCGCGCGATCCAGCGGCTGCTTGATGCCGATCAAAGGGACCCGTCCTGCCCGCCATAGGATGGTCGTCGCATTCGAGCAGACGGTGCGCCATGCATGATCGGCTGCCTGCGGAGCCCACGGTCGCAAGCAAGGAGACGGACGTGACGAAGGTCGACGTATTGATCATAGGCGGAGGGCCGGGCGGCACGCCCGCCGCGATGGCGCTTGCCAGCGCAGGGCGCCGCGTGCTCCTCGTGGAGAAAGGCGCGGGGCTCGGCGGCGTCTGTCTGTTCGAGGGCTGCATCC
Organism: uncultured Pseudomonadota bacterium; assembly: GCA_963817785.1. GTDB lineage: Bacteria > Pseudomonadota > Gammaproteobacteria > Burkholderiales > SG8-39 > JAKALD01. The sequence goes on from CAWFPL010000003.1 coordinate 162,999, forward strand.
CGTCCAAGATCCTGCACGAGAGCGCGCGGCGTTTGCAGGCGATCGGGCGCGCGGAGGAGTTCGGCTTGCACATCCCTGCGGGGGAGATCGGCGTCGACTGGAGCGCCATCATGAAGCGCAAGGCTGCGATCCTGCGCGGCCGAGCCGACGCTGCCCTGCAGAGCGCGCGCCGCATTCCCACCTTGAGCGTGCAGTTCGGCAGTGTCGCGCTGCTCGGGCCGCGGCGGGCCCGCGTCGCGCCGCACGACGGGGCATCCGAGGACGTGGAGTTCGGCAACGCGATCATCGCCACCGGCTCGGTGCCGAACCTCCTGCCGGTCCCGGGTGTCGATTTGCCGCAGGTGCTGACCAGCGAGCAAGTGCTCGAGATCGATCGCCTGCCCAAGCGCCTCGTGGTGATCGGCGCGGGTCCCATCGGGGTGGAAATGGCGCAGATCTTCGCCGCGTTCGGCAGCCGGGTTACCCTGCTCGAAGCCGGGCCACGCATCCTCGCGCCCGTCGACGAGGAGATCGCCGTCGCGCTGCAGGACCACATCCGGCGGCAAGGCATCGTGCTCGAGCTCGGTGCGCAGGTCGCAGCCATCGCCGGCGACGGCGACGGCGTCAGCGTGCAGTACCGCGATGCGGCCGGCGCGCGCCGCGAGGCGCAGGCGGAGTCGGTGATCGAGGCCGCCGGACGCTCCCCGAATGTGGACGGCCTCGGCCTCGAGCACACCGCCGTGCGCTACGACCATCACGGCGTCAAGGTCGATGGCAAGCTCGAGACGGACGAGCCCGGCATTTACGCCGTGGGTGACGTGATCGGCCAGCCGATGTTCGCCCATTGGGCGACCGCGCAGGGGCTGGCGCTTGCCGGGCACCTGCTGGGCCGGCCTACCCGCTTTCCGACGCCGGCGAGCAATTCGGCCGTCATCTTCAGCACGCCCGAAGTAGGCATCGCCGGCCTGACCGAGAGCGAGGCGCGCGCCGCGGGGCACGCGGTCGGCGTCGCGCGCTACGACTACCGTGGAGACGCCCGGGCGCAGGTGTCGGGCCATGCCGAGGGAATGCTCAAGCTGGTTTACGACCAGGCGAGCCGCGCCGTGCTCGGCGTTCACGTCCTCGCGGACGGGGCTGCATCGCTCATCGGGGAGGGCGCGCTGGCGGTGGGCTCGGGAATTCCCGTGGAAGCGCTCGTCGCGGCCATTCATCCGCATCCGACGCTCAGCGAATCGCTCGGCGTCGCGGCACGCCAGGTATTAGCTTCCGGCCGTTAGCAGCGCTCGGATCCCGGCGCGTCACTCTTTGCATTGGATCAAGCTCGCGCAACACCGGCGGTGCAGACTGTTTACGGGGCATGGTGCCCCTAGAAAAGGTTATTGCTTCCATGCGCACTCCCGACCCAGTCGCCGTCGCGGCGCAACCGGCCGACGCCGTCGTCAATTCGGCGCTCGCCCGCCTGACGCAGGGCATTGCGCCCGCGTCGATCATCGGCGCCTACCTGGACTGGGCGACCCATCTCGCCGGCTCGCCGTCCAAGCAGTACGAACTACTCGTCAAAACGCAGAGAAAGCTGAGCCGCTTCGCGCAATATGCGATGCAGGCCCCTTCCTCGCAATGCGAGCCCTGCATCGAGCCGCTGCCGCAGGATCGGCGCTTTTCGAATCCGGCTTGGCGGGTGTGGCCTTACAACCTGCTGTCGCAGGGCTTCCTGCTCGCGCAGCAGTGGTGGTGGAACGCGACCACTGCGGTGCGCGGCGTCGATGCGCACCACGAGTACGTGGTCGAATTCATGACGCGCCAGTGGCTCGACATGTTCTCGCCGTCGAACTTTCCCTGGAGCAACCCCGAGGTGCTGCGCGAAACCGCGCGCCGCGGCGGCGGCAACCTGGCCCAGGGCGCGAGCAACTGGTGGGACGACTTCCTGCGCCTGGCGGCGAACAAGCCGCCCGCGGGGACAGAGCACTGGCGCGTGGGCGAGAACCTCGCGCTCACGCCGGGCAAGGTGGTCTACCGCAACCGGCTGATCGAGCTGATCCAGTACGCGCCGCAGGGCGCCACCGTGCGCCCCGAGCCGCTGCTGATCGTGCCGTCGTGGATCATGAAGTACTACATTCTCGATCTTCAGCCGCACAACTCGCTGGTGCGCTACCTGGTCGAGCACGGCTACAGCGTGTTCATGATCTCGTGGAAGAACCCGGGCGCGGAGGACCGCGAGCTCGGCATGGACGATTATCTGAGGAGCGGGGTGCTGGACGCACTCGGTGCGATCGGCCGGATCGTTCCAGGGCGGCACATCCACGCGCTCGGCTACTGCCTCGGCGGCACCCTGCTCGCGATGGCCGGGGCGCTGCTCGCGCGCACAGGCGACGAGCGGCTCGCCACGCTGTCGCTGCTCGCCTCCGAGATCGACTTCGAGGAGCCGGGCGAGCTGTCGCTGTTCATCGACGAGAGCCAGATCAGCTTCCTCGAGGACCTGATGTTCACGCGCGGCTACCTCGACGGCAAGGAGATGGGCGGCGCCTTCGTGCTGCTCAACTCCAAGGACATGGTGTGGTCGCGCATGGTGCGCGACTACCTGATGGGCGAGCGCCCCGAGGTGTCGGACCTCGCGGCGTGGAACGCGGACGCGACGCGCCTGCCCTACCGCATGCACAGCGAATACCTGCGCCGGTTGTACCTGGGCAACGACCTCACGGAGGGCCGTTACCTGGTCGACGGCCGGCCGATCGCGCCCACCGACATCCGCGCGCCGATGTTCGTGGTGGGCACGCAGCGCGACCATGTCTCGCCATGGCGCTCCGTGTACAAGGCCAACCTGTTCACCGACACGGAGGTGACGTTCCTGCTGACCAGCGGCGGGCACAACGTGGGCGTGGTCAATCCGCCGGGCAACGGCTTCGCGGGCTCGCGCTACCAGGTGGCCACGCGCCACGAGGGCGATCGTTACATCGACCCGGAAACGTGGTCCGCGGCGACCCCGGCGCGCCAGGGCTCGTGGTGGCCCGAGTACCTGGCCTGGCTCGACGCGCGCTCGGGCGTGCCCGTTGCCGCGCCCGCGATGGGCGCGGCGGGCGCGGGTCTGCCGCCGCTCGGCGACGCACCCGGGCACTATGTCCTCCAGGATTGAGCCGATCGGCGAAAAGCACAGCGTTGCCTGCCCCTCGGCGCGGCTGCTGGTCGACCATGTAGGGTGATGGAGGTCCGGGCTTCAGATTAAGGGGTTGTCTGTTGACCGAGATGCGCGTCAAGCCGCGTCCTTCAGGGCGGGGAAGGAAAGCGCGGAGGCGGTAGGCGTGCTTTGAGCCGGTTAGTCTGGCGTGTGCTGCTGTTCGATGTACTGGCGCACGATGCTGATGGGAGCGCCGCCGCACGAAACGGCGAAGTAGGACGGCGACCACAGCACGCCTTTCCAGTACCGCTTGCGGATGTCGGGACGCTGCTTGCGCAGCAGACGGCTGGAGACGCCCTTGAGACTGTTCACGAGCGAAGAGATAGAGACCTTGGGTGGGTACTCCACCAGCAGGTGCACATGGTCGTCCTCGCCGTCCATCTCGAGCAGTGTGGACTCGAAGTCCGCGCAGACGCTGGCGAAGATGCCGCGCAGGGCATCGATGGCCGGGCCATCGAATACCCGGCGGCGATACTTTGCCACGAAGACCAAGTGGACGTGCATCTTGAAAACACAGTGTCTTCCGTGGCGAATGTCGTTGTCGTCGCTCATAGGCCAAGAGTATCATGAGGCCATGCAGCGTCTCCAAGCCTTCAAGTACGAACTGATGCCGACCGGTGAGCAGCAGCGCGACATGCGCCGCTTCGCGGGGTCGTGCCGGTTCGTGTACAACAAGGCGCTGGCGATGCAGAAGGAACGCTACGAGCGCGGCGAGAACAAGCTCGGCTACGCTGGGCTGTGCAAGGAGATTACGCAGTGGCGCTCTGGTTCAGAGGCGCCCTGGCTGGCCGATGCGCCGATCCATCCGTTGCAGCAGGCGTTGAAGGACCTGGAGCGGGCCTATGGCAACTTCTTCGCCAAGCGCGCGGCCTTCCCGAAGTTCAAGAAGCGCGGCCAGCGCGAGAGCTTCCGTTACCCCGATCCGAAGCAGATCAAGCTGGATCAGGGGAACAGCCGCATCTTCCTGCCCAAGCTCGGATGGCTGCGCTATCGCAACAGCCGGGACGTGCTGGGTGAGGTGCGCAACGTCACGGTCAGCTTGGTCGGCGGCAAGTGGTTCGTGAGTATCCAGACCGAGCGCGAGGCCGCGCCTCCGGTGCCGCAGGCCAGCAGCGCCGTCGGCATCGACGTGGGCGTAGCCCGCTTCGCCACGTTCAGCGACGGCACGTTCCTCGCGCCGCTGGACAGCTTCAAGAAACACGAGGCCCGATTGCGCCGCTACCAGCGGGCCATGAGCCGCAAGGTCAAGTTCAGCAACAACTGGAAGAAGGCGAAAGCCCGCCTCCAGGGCATTCACGCCCGCATCGGCAACGCCCGCCGCGACTACCTGCACAAGGCCACGACCACGATCAGCCAAAACCACGCGATGGTGGCAATCGAGGACTTGCAGGTACGGAACATGTCCCGGTCGGCGGCGGGCACGGTCGATGAGCCAGGCAGAAACGTTCGGGCCAAGTCCGGCCTGAACAAGTCGATCCTCGATCAGGGCTGGTTCGAGTTCCGCCGCCAGTTGGAATACAAGCTGGCGTGGAGCGGTGGATGGCTGATCGCCGTGCCGCCGCAGCACACAAGCCGCACGTGTCCGGATTGTGGCTGCGTGAGCGCGGACAACCGGCCCACGCAGGCGCAATTCCGCTGCGTCGAATGCGGCTTCGAGGACAACGCCGATGTCGTCGGCGCGATCAACATTCTGGCGCGGGGACACCGCGTTGCAGCCTGTGGAGAGGTAGCGCAGTTGGGCTCCTCCGTGAAACAGGAACCCACCGAAGCGATCTGAGATGTGCATCATCGTTTCAGACACCGTAGGAATCTCCGGCCTTTAGGCCGGGGAGGATGTCAACCGTGCTGTCCCGGCGGAGATCGGCCGACATTAATTGGCCGCTGGGACAAATACGGGATCAGCGCTCGCTGAAAAGGTGGGTCAATTGGGCGCGAGAGCCAACACCTTGAGCGAGGCCCCGCTATGACTCCTCATCGCGGACATCGTTCGAGGGGTTTTTCAACGGCCGGCTAAATGCTTCGCGCCCCACGCCTAGTCGCCGGCTCGCAATTCTATGGTGTTGAGGCGATGTCTTCGCATCTTTTCCCAAAGGTTCTTCCTGGAGATACCCAGCGCCTTCGCCGTCTCGACGATGCGGCCGCCGTGTTGCTGTAGTAGCGTCGCGATGAACGCGCGCTCGCAGCTGGCAAGGAAAGCCTCCAGAGGCAAGGCCTCGGTAGTGCCGGATCCAATGCCGCTGCTCCCGGCGGCCTCTTCGAGGTCTTCGGCGAGGAGAACCGGGTTAGAAGTGAATATACAGGCGCGCTCAATAACGTTTTTAAGCTCCCGGACGTTGCCTGACCATTTGCGCTTGACCAGCGCCGCCAGAGCGAGCGGATGAAGGGCTCTGGGAATTTCGTTCCGGTTGGGGCAACCCTCCGGCAGAAATCTGTTCGCCAGCCACAAGATGTCTTCGGGCCGCTCCCTCAGCGGCGGGATATGCAAATGGACGAGGTTGACGCGATAAAAGAGGTCCTCGCGAAACGCTCCTCTTGCCACCTCGGCCTGCAAGTTCCTATTGGTTGCAGAGATTAACTGGAAGCTCGTCGAATGCTCTTCCTCGCCTCCCAAGCGCTTCACGCGTCGCTCCTGCAGGGCGCGCAGGAGTTTGACCTGCATCGGAAGCGGCAGGTCGCCGATTTCATCGAGAAAGAGCGTTCCCCCTTTGGCCTGCTCGAAGAAGCCCCGCTTTACCCTATCAGCACCCGTGAATGCGCCGCGTTCGAAGCCAAAGAACTCGGCTTCAACCAGGCCTTCGGGCAGCGCCCCGCAGTTGACAGCGACGAAGGGTCGCTGCTGTTCGCTTTCGGTATCGGTGGCCAAATCATGAAGGTGGCGGGCTAGAACTTCCTTGCCTACGCCGGACTCTCCGGTAATGAGGACGCTGGACGCGCGCTTCGCTATACGCGGAAGGTTTTCGCACACCTTGTGCACGGCGGGCGAAATTCCCAGGACCGTCTCTTCGGCGACGGGCAGAACGTCCGCGTGCGTCTCCGTGATGCTTCGTATCTTCTCGACCAGGGCGCTAATGTCAAAAGGCTTGGTGACAAAGTCTCTCGCGCCCTGCTTCAGCAGCTCCACGGCACGCTCCACAGTAGCGAATGCAGTGATAAAGACAAACGGCGGTGAGAGAGTCCTCTGCTCTGCAACTGTACGAAAAACCTCATCGCCGGAGATGTCCGGCAGCCGCAGGTCGCTGATAACGGCCGCATAGTGCTTTGCCGCTAGCGCGTGCAGCGCTTCGGTGCCGCTTTGATACCAGTCGACGCCGAACCCCTCCAGACTGAAGCGGTCCGAGATGGATTCGCCCATGATGGGGTCGTCTTCAATAAGACACAGCCGTGGTCCGCGCATCGTGTGCCTCCGCATGTGGCAAAACGACTTCAAAAACGGTATCCCTGGGCTCGCTCGAAGCCGATATGGTTCCACCGAGCTGGGTGACGATTTGGTAGCTCACCCATAGTCCCAAACCGTAGCCCTTCCCAGGCGCCGGCTCGCCTTCAGCCGAATACGGCTCGAATAAATGCTCGAGGGCGTCCGCCGGGATATGTTGGCCGGAATTTGATATCTCCACAGTCACATTGCTGCGGGTCGCCGATGCTCGCAACGTCACTCGCCCGCCCGCTTCAACTGCTTTCGCGGCATTCAAGAGAAGGTTCAGCACGAGCTGCCGTACCATATGCGCAGGAAGCGCAATGGCGCCCTCTATAGCGCAAACCCACTCGAGACGCGCCTGCTTGGCGGCAAGCTGCGGGGCAATGAGCGTCCTGAGGTCGTCCCAGTCCGCCGGCTGCATCGCCGGCGAATCGAGCCGCGCTTCGAGGAGCAGGGCGCCGACGGTAGAGCGGATTTGAGTGAGCCCCCTTTGCAGGAGACCCAAGGTCTTTTGCGCAAACGAGTCGAGGTTCCCGTGGCGCGACAACGTGTCCACGGCGTTGAGCATCCCGCCAAGCGGGTTGTTGATTTCGTGCGCGATGCCGGCCGACAGCCGGCCCACCGCCGCGAGGCGCTCGGCAACGAGCACCTGACGCTCGAGCTGGTCCTTGTCCCCGAGCTGGTGCAGCATGCTCCTGAATTGTTTGGCGAGTTGTCCCGTTTCGTCCGCACCCTGCGGATCGACCTGAGCTGCGAGCTCGACGGGCGGCTCGTGTCCAACCCGTTGCATGACCGCGGCGAGATTCGTCAGGGGCTTGACGATTCTGTCGCCCCAAATCCACCCTAGCGGAAGGAGAATCAACAGGGCCGGTACGGTGATAGCGGCCACCTCCAGCAGTGTGAGAGCCGCACGGGCGTACAGTCGGTGTGCCTCGTAGGACAAGAGCACGTATCCGACGACGCTGCCATCGTTCGAGCTGACTGGCACGGCGGCTGCCGCATTGCGATTCGCGAGGTAGCCGGGGAAATCGAAGTAGAAGCGTTTCGCGCTCTGCGTCACTGCGGCAAGAGCCAGGCGCATCTCGATAGGCAGACTGCCGGCGGGCGCCGTCACGCGATACTTGGACGGCGCGGAGGACGTGTAGACCCGTTGGCGCGCGTCCAGCACGACAATGTCCTTCAGAGGGCTGGAAGGGTCTTTGGTCGCCGCCGGCGCCTGGACAATCTCATAGGCTCGCCAAAGCTCGTCCTTGACCAGAGGCTCCCGCACTGTCAGCGCCAATGTCTTGGCAAGACCATTTGCGCTTGCGCGCAGGTCGCGTTTCGCGTCGCTGAACGTCCGGGTGAGCAGTGCAGCCGTAAGAACGACTTCTGCGAGGAGAATGACCGCAGTCAGCGCCAGCGGAACCTTGACGCGGTAGCTCAGGTTCTGGAACAAAGGCCCGCCTACAAAGTACCGCCCACCAGGTCCAGGTTCGCGCGCACGCTGGCGAACACGCTTGGACTCTCTCTGGCGAACCCATCAAGGTTGAGCTTCCCGAGCAAGGCCCGCCCCGATGCATCCTCGCTCATCGCGACGAAAGCGGCCTGGAGGGCTTCGAAGCGGTCTTCCTGCAAATTGGCGCGCGCGATAAGCGGCGGAAATCCGTACAGCGGTGACTTCCATGCGACCCGGGTCTTATCCGTGCTGCCGGGCAGCACCTTTTTCATCGTCTCCCACACATAGCCGTCGACCGAACCGCCGTCGGCCAATCCGGTGCTCACGGCATCAACGACGTGACGATGCGAGTACGTGAAGAAGAACTTCAGGAAGAAGGCGGCCGCTGTAAAGCCCGCGTGAAATAGCTCGACCATCGGCACAAGGTGTCCGGAATTGGATTGAGGGTCGCTGAACGCGTATACGCGACCGCGAAGGTCCAGGATGTTTCGAGTACGCGTATCCGCTGCAGGCACGATGACGTAGGACCGATACAGGGGCTTGCCCTGCCAGATGGGCACGCAAAGCAGACGCACGCGCGGGACGTTCATTAGATAGGGTGGACTGCACACCCATGCCGCGTCAATCTGGTCGCTCAGGAGCAAATCCGTGATTTCCTGATACGAGTGGCGTTGCACAAAGCCCACGGGCCGCCCCAGGCGCTCTTCGAAATAACGTCCCCATAGCTTGAGCAGATTGACTTGGTCGTCCAGGAAGACCGGCGTCGTTCCGATTCGGATGTCATCCCGTGCGAGCGTCCGCGTTCCTCCACGGACGGCGTAAGGAGCCGCTGCAAGCGCGAATCCTCTCTCGAGAAATCGCCTCCGATTGGCGGCGTTACCGTTTGGAAACACTCCCCCTCCACTAGCGCACTTTATGGTTACCTAAACATCCCCCGCTTCCCGCTGGCGCGCTTACAGCTGCAGGGGATATTGCAATGGAAACAGCCGAGCAGCCTCCGATGGCACGTCACTTGCAGAGAGATTACGGCTCGTCATAAGCATAACGAATTTTCTGACCAGGAGGAGATATGTCAACAGAAATTAGCCGGCGCAGTTTTCTGAAGCTGGGAACGGGAGCGGTGGCTACGGGAACCGTGGCCATCGCCACGCCAGGGGTGGCGCAGGCCGCAGCCACGGACACGAGCAGGACAAACCTGCCGTACCCCAAGAAGCACGTCGGCACCGTCAGCCACTTGGCCGAGCACAGCCCGGTGCCGTTCAGCTATCCGGATGCGGCCTCGCCGTGCTTGGCCATAAAGACCGGCGCGGCGGTGCCGGGCGGTGTAGGCCCGGACGGCGACATCGTTGCCTACAGCACCCAATGCACGCACATGGGTTGCCCTCTTGCCTACGACGCGGACAGCAAGACCTTCAAGTGCGGCTGCCACTTCAGCATGTTCGACGCGGAGAAGGAGGGGCAGATGATTTGTGGCCAGGCCACGGAGGACCTCCCGCGCATCACCTTGGAGTACGACAGCAAAACCGGGCGGGTAACCGCAGTCGGCGTCGACGGCCTGATTTACGGCCGCCAGGCGAACGTACTTTAAGCAGAGCGAGGAGGAGAACATGGCACTTCATAAAGACCGCATCACCCTGCCGCCGGTTTCGGCGCAGCGCACGAACCTGACCTGCCACTTCTGCATCGTGGGCTGTGGCTATCACGTCTACAAGTGGCCCGAGGGCGAAGAAGGCGGACGGGCTCCGAACAGGAATGCGCTGGGCCTTGATTTCCGCAAACAGCTTCCGCCGCTCGCGACGATCATGACGACGGCCATGACCAACGTCATCACGGACAACGACGGCATCCGGCACAACATCATGGTCGTTCCGGACAAGGCATGTCCGGTGAATAGTGGCCTGAGCTCTACGCGCGGCGGAAAGATGGCCACTTACATGTACACCTCGGACGGCGTCGGCAAGGCGAGACTGCGTAACCCGATGGTCTACGCGGCCGACCAGTGGGTCGAGACGACCTGGGACAACGCCATGGCCATCTACGCCGGATTGGCCAAGAAGGTGCTCGAAAAGGACGGGCCGAGCGGAATCGTGTTCTCGGCCTTCGACCACGGGGGCGCAGGTGGCGGATTCGAGAACACCTGGGGCACGGGCAAGCTCATGTTCACGGCGCTGCAAACCCCGATGGTGCGGATTCACAATCGTCCGGCTTACAACTCCGAGTGCCACGCGACGCGGGACATGGGCGTTGGGGAGCTGAACAACTCCTACGAGGATGCCCAGCTCGCGGACTGCATCATGTCCATCGGAGGCAATCCCTACGAGACGCAGACGAACTATTTCCTCAATCACTGGGTTCCGAACCTCCTCGGTTCGACCGTCGAACAGCGCAAGAAGCGCTTCCCCGGAGAGTCCATCGAGAAGGCTCGTCTCATCTTCGTGGACCCGAGGTACACCCCCTCCATCGCGGTCGCGGAAAAGGTTGCCGGCAAGGACAGGGTGCTGCACCTGGACATCCAGCCGGGTACCGACATCGCGCTGTTCAACGCCTTCTTCACTTACGTGGTGGAAAAGGGATGGATAGACCGCGCTTTCATCAGCGAGCACACGAAGGGCTTCGACGCCGCGGTCCAAGCCAATCACCTTTCGATGGACGAAGCCAGCGGAATCACCGGGGTACCCGTCGAGAAGCTCGTCATGGCCGTCGAGTGGGCGTACAAGCCGAAGGCCTCCGGCCATGCTCCACGCACCATGCACGGATATGAAAAGGGCATCATCTGGGGCAACGACAACTATCTGATTCAGTCGTCACTTCTAGACGTGGCAATCGCCACGCACAACGTCGGGCGCCGCGGGACAGGGTGCGTGCGCATGGGCGGACACCAGGAGGGCTATACCCGCCCGTCTTATCCCGGTAACTCCTTCATCTACATCGACCAGGAGCTCATCAAGGGCGCCGGGAGAATGATGACCTGGTGGGGCTGCAATAACTTCCAAACGAGCAACAACGCGCAGGCGCTGCGCGAGAGCGTATTGCGCCGCTCGCAAATCGTGAAGGACGCGATGCAAAAGGCTCGCGGCGCGAGCGCCCAGGAACTGGTCGACATCATCTACGACGCCACCACCAAAGGCGGCCTGTTTGTCGCCACCATGAACCTTTATCCCACCAAGCTCGCCGAGGCCGCCCACCTGATGCTCCCGTCTACTCATCCGGGGGAAATGAACCTCACGTCGATGAACGGCGAGCGCCGCATGCGACTCTCCGAGCGGTTCATGGACCCGCCGGGCACAGCGATTCCGGATTGCCTGATTGCAGCGCGCATCGCGAACACGATGAAGAAGATGTACGAGGCCGAGGGCAACGCCGAAATGGCGAAGCGCTTCGGCGGGTTCGACTGGCATACCGAAGAGGACGCCTTTAACGACGGGTTCCGCATGGTCGGCCAACCGGGGGCCGGTCACATCGACAGCCAAGGTGGCGAAACCGGGCATCTCGTCACCTACGAACGCCTGCGCAAGATGGCCAACACCGGGGTGCAGCTCCCGGCCAAGGCCTGGGAAGGCGGAAAGCTCGTCGGCACCGAGATGCTTTACGAAGACAGCAAGTTCAGTACCGCCGACGGCCGCGCGGAATTCAAGGCCTCGCCCTGGCCCGGGTTGCCGAAACTCGTCGCTGACCTGAAGGCCAAGCACCGGTTCTGGATTAACAACGGCCGCACCAACGAAGTCTGGCAGACGGCATATCACGACCAGTACAACGAGTTCGTGCGCGGCCGCTACCCGATGGCCTACATCGAGGTGAATCCGGAGGATGCTGCCGAGCTCGGAGCTGGACCGGGCGACGTGGTCGAGGTTTACAACGATTTCGGGTCGACCTACGCGATGGTCTACCCGAACCCGTCGACCAAGAAGAACCAAACTTTTAGGCTCTGTCCTAGTTACGTGTTGGTAAGAGGCACGCCAATGGCGTCCAGCAAGAGTGTCTGCGGGTCTACGTTGAGTGACTTCCGGTCGAAGAATCGGAACCAGGCCAGGTAGCTTGGGAGGTGCTTCGTGGCGACGCCTCGGAACCTGCTCAAGCGGTCGCGAATCCGGCTATGCAGAGCGTTGACGTTCTGCACGTGGTACGGGCCGAGCTTGTGCGAGCCGCGGGGAATCTGGCGAACGGTGACGCCTAGTGCCTTCCCGACGGTCAGATAGGTTTGAGAAGCGTCCGTGACGAGCACCGCGTCTGTCCGCAGCTTCGGACCCAACGCCATCGTGATGTCGCCGGCGTTCGGTGTCGAGGGCAGGACCTCGATGAAACTGTACGGGGAGCCGCGGGATACCGCGGTCTCGACGGCGACTTGCTCGGCCGATATGCCGCGCTTTCCGGCCCGCGTCCCGCGCCGATACGCCTTGCGCGGCAAGCCCTTCTTTTGGCCCTTGTACGACTTGCGGAAGAACATCTCATCCGCCTCGATAACCCCTTGCAAATCGGAGGGTTGGTGCTTCTCGAGCTCCGGCATCATCAGGTGCCGCAACCGGAAGGCGGTGTTGCGGTTAACGCCCAGTTTCTCGGCCGTCTCCCGCACCGACAGCCCCTCCTTCATGCAGAGCGCGTTCTGCAGGAGCTTCGGCTTGTTGCGGGCTCCCACCAGAGTGGTCCCGGTCAGGCTCGTGAACGTCTTCTCGCAGCCCGGGCGCTGGCACTGGTACCGCTGGCTACCGCTGACAGAATGCCCGAACCGAATGAACTCGGCGCCGCTGCACCAGGGGCACTTCGCGACCGCCTCTATGCGCTTTTCAAGCAGCCGGTGGACCTCCTGCCGGCCCTCCAGATGCCGAACCGCGTTCGACACCTTGCGCAGCTGGTTGGGACTCAGTTTGGTCAGCTCCTTTAGGAGCCGTTCGAGGTCTCGTTTGCGCATCGGAGGTCCGCCTTCTGCTACTCAGACCGCCAATTGTACCAACACGTAATTAGGACAGAGCCAACTTTTATGGTCTTCGGCTACGTCAACGGCATTCAGGATGACGTCACGACCACTTGGGCCGACCGGCACATCGTTCCCTATTACAAAGGCACTTGGGCAGATATCCGCCGGGTGGGGGCAATGGAGGACTACCAGCGCACGGTAAGTTTCAAGAACCGGCGCTTTACCTGAACGCGCTTCGAATCGACGCCGGAGGGCGTCGCGGCGCCGGTGTGGGAGGGCTCCGAATTCCTCCTCCTCAGTTCCACACTGGCGCCGCCTTTTTGAAAGCAGCCAAGCAAGCCTGAGGCTCCTCCATGAAAATCAATGAACTGCCGGAGAGCGTGTCGATAGCCGATAAGCCTGTGTCCAAGCCCAAGGGACTTTGTGCGGGACGGCGGGCCTTCGGATTCGCGGGCACCTCCGGGCACGGAAAGACCACCCTAGTTGAGGAGGTCGTTGCGCAGCTGATATTCGAAGGCTTCTCCGTCTCCGCGGTCAAACACGTGCACGACGGCTTCGATTTGGATAAGCCTGGCAAGGATTCGTATCGCATGCGCACTGCCGGGTGCAAGGAAGTGATGCTGGTCGGTGACAAGCGCTGGGGACTCATGCGCGAGTTCCGGGACCAACGCGAGCCCGAGTTGGATGCCCTGATTCCACAGATGAGCCACGTGGACATCGTTCTCGTCGAGGGATTCCGAGCATCTCCAGTCCCGAAGATTGAGGTGTTCCGGCCGAGCCTAGGACGAGCGCAGCGATGGCCTGACGACTCCACAATAGTCGCGGTGGCAAGCGACGAACGTCTGGATATCCCCCTACCTGTGCTCGACATGAACGACGCGACACAAGTGGCGGAATTCATTCGACGCTACGTGGGCCTTTAGCATCGGAGAGTCGCTGCTATAAAAGCGGTCCGGCATCAAGCCGGGCCTGGAATCGAAACCGGCTACCGGGTGCTCTTCTCGACCCTAGAGAATTTGAATCTGATCGCGACCGCGATCCTCGATCGGCTGCTGCATCACGCCGTTACCCTAAGGTCCGCGGCAACTCGTACCACTTGAAGGAGAAGCCGAAGGCCGGCCTCGTCCGAGCCGAAGAGGCCGAAGCGTAAACCGGGTGGGGAACTCTCGGTTCCCATCCCTGGGGAAATTTGGGTTCCCCTTGGTGCGGCTGTGCAGGGCGTTGACGTAGTCGATGCGGTACGGCCCGGGCTTACGAGTGCCGCGTGGATTCTGGTGCTCGGTAACTCGCAAGCTCGCCGCTCACATCGAGCGCCGCCGAGCACGCCGGGTCGGGTTGACGTTTGCCAGTCATTTCCATAATATTAGAAATATGGAAACGAAACAGGTGATCGAGGCGCTCACCGCGCTCGCCCAGGAAACGCGGCTCGCGGTGTACCGAATGCTGGTCGAGGCGGGACCCGCCGGTCTCCCCGCCGGTGAGATCTCCACCCGGCTCGGACTGCCGGCCGCCACGGCGTCGTTCCATCTCGCGCAGCTGCGCCGCGCCGGGCTGCTCGCCTCGCGCAGCCTCGGCCGCTTCGTCATCTACTCGGCCGATTTCGGCCGCATGAACGAGCTGCTCGGGTTTCTGACCGACAACTGCTGCGGCGGCGAATCCTGCGCCCCCGTCCCCCAACCCGCGAAGATCATGAAAAGGAAGGCCTCATGAAACGCCTGCACGTGCACCTCGGGGTCGCCGACCTCGAGCAGAGCATCCGCTTCTATTCCGCGCTCTTCGCCGCCGAGCCGAGCGTGCGCCACGGCGATTACGCCAAGTGGCAGCTGGAGGATCCGCGCGTCAATTTCGCCATCTCGACGCGCGGCAAGGCTGCCGGGCTCGATCACCTCGGCATCCAGGTCGAGTCCGCGGACGAGCTGAAGGAGATCGAGGGCCGGCTCGCGGCCGCCGAGCTGCCCGCGCTCGCGCAGACGGACGCTGCCTGCTGCTATGCCAAGTCCGACAAGCACTGGACGCTCGATCCGCAGGGCGTTGCGTGGGAATCGTTTCACACCCTGGGCCAGATCCCGGTATTCGGCGCCGACGGCCGCGATTCGGGTACGGCCAAGGCCCCCGGCTCGAGTTGCTGCGCCCCGCGGCCCGAAGCGATCGAAGTGGCGCTCGCCAAGCGCGCCTGCTGCGGCTGACGCGGCGATGACCCAACGCGTCTACAACGTCCTGTTCCTGTGCACCGGCAACTCGGCGCGCTCGATCCTGGCCGAAGCCTTGCTCAACCACCACGGCGCCGGGCGCTTTCGCGCCCACAGTGCGGGCAGCCATCCGACCGGCAAGGTGAACCCCTTCGCGCTCGAGCTGCTGCGCCGCAATCACCTTCCGGCGGAGGGCTTGCGCAGCAAGAGCTGGGACGAGTTCGCGGCCCCCGGCGCGCCCGCGCTCGATTTCGTGTTCACGGTGTGCGACCAGGCCGCCGGCGAGGCCTGCCCGTTCTGGCCGGGCCAGCCGATGACCGCGCATTGGGGTGTCCAGGATCCCGCCGCCGTGCAGGGCAGCGACGAAGACAAGCGCCGCGCGTTCCTCGACGCCTTCCGCACGCTCGGTACCCGGGTGCGGCTGTTCGCCAGCCTGCGGCCCGAGCTGCTCGAGCGCACCGCGCTGCAGGCCAAGGTGAAAGAGATCGGCAAGGCCGGCACCGAAGCGAAGGCCGGCTGAAGATGGGCTTTTTCGAACGCTGGCTCACGCTGTGGGTCGCGCTGTGCATCGTCGCTGGTGTCCTCCTGGGACAGCTGCTGCCCGGGCCCGTGCAAGCCCTCGGCCGCATGGAGATCGCGCAGGTCAACGTTCCGGTAGGGATCCTCATCTGGGTGATGATCATCCCGATGCTGGTGCGGGTCGACTTCGGCGCGCTGCACCGGATCAAGGAGCACGCGCGCGGCATTGGCGTCACGCTGGCGGTGAACTGGATGGTCAAGCCGTTTTCCATGGCTCTGCTGGGCTGGATCTTCATCCGGCACCTGTTCGCGCCCTACCTGCCCGCGGCCCAGATCGACAGCTACATCGCCGGGTTGATCCTGCTCGCGGCGGCGCCCTGCACGGCGATGGTGTTCGTCTGGAGCCGGTTGAGCGGCGGCGATCCGCTGTTCACCCTGTCGCAGGTGGCGCTGAACGACACGATTATGGTGTTCGCCTTCGCGCCGATCGTCGGCCTACTGCTCGGCATCTCGGCGATCAGCGTGCCGTGGGACACGCTGTTCATTTCCGTGCTGCTCTACATCGTCGTCCCGGTGATCGCGGCGCAGCTCATCCGCGGGCGCACCCTGGCGCGCGGCGGCGAGGGCGCCCTGCAAGGCCTGCTCCAGCGCCTGCAGCCATGGTCGACGTTCGCGCTGCTCGCGACGTTGGTGCTGCTGTTTGGGTTCCAGGGCAACGAGATCCTCGCGCAGCCGCTGGTCATCGCGATGCTGGCCGTGCCGATCCTGATCCAGGTGTTCTTCAATTCGGGGCTTGCCTACCTCGCCAATCGCGCGCTCGGCGAAAAGCACAGCATTGCCTGTCCTTCGGCGCTGATCGGCGCGAGCAACTTCTTCGAGCTGGCGGTTGCCGCGGCGATCAGCCTGTTCGGCTTCAACTCGGGCGCCGCACTCGCCACCGTGGTCGGGGTGCTGGTGGAGGTCCCGGTGATGCTCGCGGTGGTGAAGATCGTCAACGCCAGCGAGAGCTGGTACGACCGCGGCGTGCCCAAATCCCGCGTTTGACGAGGGTCAATGTCGCGCCCGCCGTCGGTGCGAGACTGAGCGCCATGTCGGATCCCGAAGCGAAGCTTCTCACCTATGCGGTGTACACCCGCCGCATGGACGCGCTCGCCAGCGAGGCGTCGTGCAAGGAAGCGCGCATTACGCTCGACACCGGCATGGCGGGGCGGAGCGACGCCTTCAACCCGGCGGAGCTGCTGCTCGCCGCGCTGTCGGCATGCATGATCAAGGGCATCGAGCGCGTCGCGCCGATCATCAAGTTCGCCTTTCGGGGCGTCGAGGTGCGCTTGTCCGGCGTGCGCCAGGACTCGCCCCCGAAGATGGCACGCATCGACTACGAGATCCTGGTCGACACCGACGAGCCCGATCGCAAGCTCGAGCTGCTGCACGAGAACGTGCGCCGCTACGGGACCGTGTTCAACACCGTGGCGCCGGGAACCGCGCTCGCCGGGACCCTTCTCCGACGTACCCGGGGAGATTGACATGCCAGGCCTGGCATTAGTGATTTGCGCTCCCGTTCGCACCTGGATCGGAACATACGGCGGCGCGCTGCGGGCGTTCGACGAGTTTTCAGGACCCACCACACCGTGAATCGCCCCGCCGAGAATTCGCTCGCCGCGATCCTGGATCAGGACCCGGAACGGCTTAACGCGGAGTGCTTCTGTCTCAGCCTCGACGCGGCGGCGCTGCGCGGCGCGCTGCAATCCGAGACCGGGGACCCGGCTCTCTACGAAGCGCTCGAGGCGCGCTGCCCCGACATCTTTTCGGCGCGGCCGGTGTTCGTCGCCGGCGCGCAGTTGCAGCGCATGGCGGAAATCATCCGCGCGATCGAGTCGGTGGTCGCGCTGCCGGGCTATCAAGAGGAGGTGCTCGCGTCCGCGCCCGCCATCGCCCGACACGATCCCGGCGGCCGGGGCGTTTTTTTCGGCTTCGACTTTCATCTGCGCGGCGACACGCTGGGGCTGATCGAGATCAACACCAACGCCGGCGGCGCGATGCTCAACGTGATCCTAGCGAAGGCGCAGCGCGCCTGCTGCGCGGCCATGGAGGGGCTGGTACCCGATCCGCAGGCCGTCGCCGCATACGAGCGGCGGATCGTCGAGATGTTCCGCACTGAATGGCGCCTGTCGGGGCGGGAGAGCCCCTTGGCGCGGATCGCCATCGTCGACGAGACGCCGGAGCAGCAGCATTTGTACCCCGAGTTCCTGCTGTTCGAGCGGCTGTTCCGGCAACACGGGATCGAGGCGCTCGTCGCCTCGCCCGCTGAGCTCGAGCTGAAGGGTGGGGCGCTGCGGCACGGGCCGACCCGGACCCCGGTGGAGCTGGTCTACAACCGCCTCACCGACTTCATGCTGGACAAGCCGGAGCATGCGGCGTTGCGCGAAGCGTATCTCGGCGGAGCGACGGTATTGACGCCGCACCCGCGGGCGCACGCGCTCTACGCCGACAAGCGCAACCTGGTGCTCCTCTCGGATCCGGATCGGCTGGAAGTGCTCGGCGTCCCGCGCGATCTTCGCGCGACGCTCCTCGCGGGCATTCCCCGCACCGAAATCGTCGCCGCGGCCAACGCCGAGCGGCTATGGAGCGAGCGCCGCGGCTACTTCTTCAAGCCCACCGCGGGTTTCGGCAGCCGGGCGGCGTATCGCGGGGACAAGCTGACCACACGCGTCTGGAATGAGATTCTGCGGGGCGGCTACGTCGCCCAGCGCCTGGTCCTGCCGGGCGAGCGTGTGATCGGGGACGGCGCGTCGCCGCAGGTGCTCAAGTTCGACCTGCGCAATTACGTTTACGACGGTGCGGTGCAGTGGCTGGCCGCGCGACTGTACCAGGGCCAGACCACGAACTTCCGCACGCCCGGCGGGGGCTTCGCCCCCGTTTACACGACGCCGGGCGTCGGCGAAGAGGCCACCGCGTGAACTGCGTCCAACAGGCGTGGCGCGAGCACGAGCCGGAGCTGCGCGGCTACCTGCGACGCCGCATGGCGCATCCCGCTGATGCGGACGATCTGTTGCAGGAAGTCTTTCTAAAGGCCCTGCGCCAGGGACGGGCCTTCTGCGAAATCGAACACGTCCGCGGCTGGCTGTTCCAGGTGGCACGCAACGCCCTGGCCGATCGCCTGCGCCTGCGGCGGGAAGAAGTCGAGCTGCCGGAAGACCTGCCCGCCGACGCAGAGGACCGGGCGCCGGTGGAAACCCTGGACCAATGCCTGCCGCGGGTTCTTTCGGAGCTCTCGGCCGAAGACCGGGAAGCGCTCGTCCTGTGCGACCTCGAGGGGCTGCCGCAGGAGCAATATGCGCAGCGCAAGGGGATCGGGCTGCCGGCGGCCAAGTCGCGCATCCAGCGCGCGCGCAAGCGCCTGCGCGCGCGCATGACCGACGTATGCCGGGTGGCGCTCGACGAAACCGGGCAGGTCGATTCGTTCGTGCCTCGCGCCCCGCTCGGCTGAAGGATCCCTGCATCTTTTTGCTCCGTCGTTCGTCTTCCCGGGTGTAGGCCGGAATTGGCACAGGAACACGGAGAGTCTCGATGTCGGGCAGCAGCGAAGTTTCCCTCAGACAGCTCGGTCCCCTCGGCCGTTGGCTCGCCGTTCTGGTGCCGGCCGCAGTGCTGTGGGTATACGCCTACCTCCAGCTTCCCGCGCTCGCGGACGCGGTCGTCGGGCTGCTCGGCGTGGCGCGCGACACGCACCTCGGAGAAGCGCTGCTGTTCTTTTTCTACGATGCCCCGAAGGTGCTGCTGCTGCTCGCCGGCATCGTGTTCGTGATCGGCGTGATTCAGACTTTCTTCTCGCCGGAGCGCACCCGCGCCTTGCTCTCCGGCAAGCGCCTGGGTGTGGGCAACGTCATGGCGGCGAGCCTGGGCATCGTGACGCCGTTCTGTTCCTGCTCGGCGGTGCCGCTGTTCATCGGCTTCCTGTCCGCGGGCGTGCCGCTGGGCGTGACCTTTTCGTTCCTGATCTCCGCGCCCATGGTCAACGAAGTGGCGCTCGTCCTGCTCTTCGGCCTGTTCGGCTGGAAGGTGGCGGCGCTTTACCTCGGCCTCGGGCTGCTAGTCGCGATCGTCGCCGGCTTCGTGATCGGCGAACTGAAGATGGAGCGCTACCTGGAAGACTGGGTGCGCGCGATCCAGGCGGGCGACGCCCCCCATGCGGCGGGCACTGAGATGACCTGGCCCGAGCGATTCGCTGCCGGCGCGCACCACGTCAGGGAGATCGTGGGCAAGGTCTGGCCTTACGTGCTCCTCGGTATCGCGCTGGGCGCCACCATTCACGGCTACGTGCCCGAGGACTTCATGGCCTCCATCATGGGCAAGGACGCGCCGTGGTGGTCGGTGCCGTTGGCGGTCGCGATCGGCGTGCCGATGTATACCAACGCGGCCGGCATCATCCCGATCGTCCAGGCGCTGCTCGGCAAAGGCGCCGCGCTCGGCACGGTGCTCGCCTTCATGATGAGCGTGATCGCGCTCTCGGCTCCCGAGATGATCATCCTGCGCAAGGTGCTCAAGCCGCGGCTAATCGCCACGTTCGCGGGCGTGGTCACTGCCGGCATCCTGCTGGTGGGCTACGTGTTCAACCTGGTTCTGTGAGGAAAGGGGGCGTCATGAAAGACATCAAGGTGCTCGGCACCGGCTGCGCCAATTGCAAGAGCACGCTCAAGCTGATCGAAGACGCGGCGAAGGCGAGGGGCGTCGAGGTCAGGCTGGAAAAAGTCGAAGACCTCAAGGCTATCATGGGCTACGGCGTGATGAGCACGCCGGGCGTGGTAATCGACGGCAAGGTCGTCCACGCCGGCGGCGTGCCGAGCCGCGAGAAGATCGAGCGGTGGCTCGGCATGGCTTAAGACCCGTTTGACGGGGATCAAGCCGCCGCTTCGCCAGAAGCCTACGCTGCTCGCGGTCACCGACACCGGTCAGCGGAGGTCGACATGGACACGGCAACGCTCGAGCGCCCCTTCCCCGAAAAAGCGCCAGGCAGTCCGGCGCGCACCGCGCCGGCAGGTCTGAGCAGCGCGGAGGCCGCGCAGAGCCTGCAGCGCGTCGGCCGCAATGCCGTCGCAGAGGCGGTTCCTTCGAGCGTGCGAATGCTCGCCTTAAAGTTCTGGGGGCTCATCCCCTGGATGCTGGAGTTCGCCATCGTGGTCGACCTCGGCCTCGGCCGCTGGGCCGAGGCGGCGGTCATCGCCGCGCTGCTCACGTTCAACGCGCTGGTCGGCTTCATGCAGGAGCGGCGCACGCAGCGCGCACTCGCATTGCTGCGCCAGCGGCTCACGGCGAGCGCGCGCGTGCTGCGCGACGGGCGCTGGCAGGCGCTCACCGCGACCGAAATCGTTCCGGGCGACGTGGTGCGCCTGAGGGTCGGCGACATCGTGCCCGCCGATCTGAGCCTCTCGGAGGGCGACGTGCTCCTCGACCAGTCGGTCTTGACGGGCGAATCGCTTCCCGTCGAGCAGGCCGCTGGCGGCAAGGCATTCTCCGGGTCGCTCGTGCGCCGCGGCGAGGCGAACGGAGTGGTGACGGCGACCGGCGCGCGCACCTATTTCGGCAAGACGAGCGAGCTGGTGCGGATCGCCGAGGCGCCGCCCCGCCTCGAGCGCGTGATTGTCTCGATCGCGAAATACATCGGCGCGCTCGACGTACTCTTCGCCGCCGCGGTGTTCGCGGCGGCATGGATGCGCGGCACCCCCGCGCTCGACGTGCTGCCGTTCGTGCTGATGCTGCTCGTGGCCTCGATTCCCCACATCCTGCCGACCATGTTCATCATGTCAGCGGCGCTCGGCTCGCGCATGCTCGCCGACAAGGGGGTCCTGGTGGCGCGCCTTTCGGCGATCGAGGATGCCGCCTCGATGGACATCCTGTGCATCGACAAGACGGGAACGCTCACCGAGAACCGCCTGACGGTGCAGGCGCTGGCACCGCACGGCTCCGTCTCGTCCGACGAGCTGCTGCGCCTCGCGGCGCTCGCCTCGGAGGAGGCCACGCAGGACCCGATCGATCTCGCGATTCTCGCCGCGGCGCGCGAAAAGCGCCTGCTGCAGGAGCTCCCGGAACGCCTCGCATTCACGCCGTTCGATCCGGCCACCAAGCGCTCGGAGGCGGCGGTCTCCGGCGAGAGCGGCCCCGTGCGCGTCGTCAAAGGCGAGCCGGCGACGGTGGCGGCGCTCGCCGGCGTGCCCTGGTCCGAGATCCAGGCCGAGGTCGCGGGGCTTTCGGCCGACGGCTCGCGCGTGCTCGCGGTGGCGAGCGGAATGGATGCGAGCCTGCGGCTCGCCGGCCTCGTCGCCCTGGCCGACCCCGCGCGCGCGGATTCGCCGGCCCTGGTCGCCGAGCTGCAGAAGCGCGGCGTGCGCGTCCTGCTCGTCACGGGCGACGGCGAAGCGACCGCGGGCGCCATCGCGGCCAGGGTCGGAATCACGGGCGGCGTTGCCCCGCCCGGGACGATCCGCGAGCACATGGACGCCGCCGAAGCCTTGCGCTTTGCGGTGTTTTCGCGCGTCTTTCCCGAGGACAAGTTTCGCCTCGTCGAGGCGCTGCAGAAAGCGGGCCACGTCGTCGGCATGACGGGCGACGGGGTCAACGACGCCCCCGCGCTCAAGCAAGCCGACGTGGGCATCGCGGTCGAAGCGGCCACCGACGTCGCCAAGGCGGCGGCGAGCCTCGTGCTCACCAAGCCCGGCCTGGGCGCGGTGGTCGTGGCGGTGGACGGCAGCCGGCGCATCTACCAGCGCATGAAGACGTTCGTGCTCACCATGAACGCGCGCAAGATCGGCATTCCTCTATTTCTGTCCATCGGGACTATCGTGTTCGGGGCGTTCGTGCAGAGCCCGGTGCAGATGATCCTGTTCATGCTGTTAGCCGACGTCTCGACGATGACCGTCTCTATGGACGAGGTCGTGCCGTCCAAGACGCCCGACCACTGGAACGTGCGGCCACTCATGCTCGTGGCGCTGGGCTTCGCGACGCTTCTCGTCCTCATGAGCGGCGCGGTCTTCTGGGCCGGCGCGGACGTTCTCGGTCTCGGAACGGCCGAAACGCAGACGCTTGCCTTTACCTGGCTGATCTTTGCCGGCTCGCAGGCGGTGCTTTACCTGACGCGCGTGCGCGGGTTCTTCTGGAGCCGGCCGCACCCGGCGATGGCGCTGAACCTGGCCACGCTGCTCGTCGTCGTCCTCACCGCCCTCATGGCGACGCAGGGCTGGCTGATGGCACCGATCCCCGCGACGCTGGTCGGCGCGTCGCTCCTTGCCGCTGCCGCCTTTCTATTCGCCGCCGACGTACTGAAGGTCGCTCTGGCCGGTCTGCGCACTCCAAGCTAAGGAGAGCAAGGTGCCCGATCCCAAGTTCGCCAAACCCTGGCACGGCGTGCCGCGCGAGCAGATCGACTGGAACCCGACGGTCCTCGAGGAAGCCTGCATCGGCTGCGGCACCTGCGTCACCGGCTGCAGCCGCATGGTCTACCGCTTCGACTACGAGAAGAAAAAGGCGATCGTCGTCGATCCGCTCAACTGCATGGTCGGCTGCACCACCTGCGCCAACACCTGTCCGACGCACGCCATCGATTTTCCCCCGCTCCAGACCGTATTCGCGCTCGAAGCGCGCGCGGGGGTACGCCACGGGGTCGAGGACGAGCTGATCGCGCGTCGCGAGGAGCTCGACTGGACTTCGCTCTTTCCGCATCCGGACCGGATCGTCGAGCTGCGCGTCGACGAGATAGCGCGGCCGACGCCGCACACGCTCGTCGTGCGGCTCACGCCCTTGGCGCAGGGCGAGTGCTTCTGCCAGTTCTCGCCCGGCCAGTACCTCGAGATCCGGGTCCCCGGGAGCGCATATATGTCGAGGGCCTACTCGATCGCGAACGCGCCGCGCGAGGACGGCAGCATCGAGCTGCAGATCCATCGCGTCGAGGGCGGCCGGCTGACGGAATGGGCTTTCGGCCCGATGAGGGAGGGCGACCTGGTGCAGGCGCGCGGGCCGCTCGGTGCCTTCACGATGCGCTCGCCGGTCGACCGGCCGCTCCTGTTCGTCGCCGGCGGCACCGGCTTCGCGCCGGTCAAGGCACTCATCGAGCGCCAGCTCGAGCTCGCGCCGCAGCGCGACATGGTGCTCGTCTGGGGCGTGGCGGATCTGCGCGATTTCTACGGCCTCGACCTGATCGAGGGCTGGAACTGGCGCGACACGCGCCTGCGCATCGTGCTCGCCGCCGAGCGCGGCCTCGGCGCCTTTACGACGCCGGCGGGCATCGCCGTGGTCGAGGGCAGGGTGGCCGATGCGCTGCGCGCGAGCGGGGTGCCGATCGGCGGCCGCGACGCCTACGTGGCCGGGCCGCCCGCGATGGTCCGCGCGGTGCTCGATGTCCTGCACGGCGCCGGCATCGCGGCGGATCGGATTCACGTGGATTCCTTCGGCGCGGGCTGAGCAGGCGGACGAACTCGGTCGTGGCGCGTGCTGGAAGCCCATGATCGACCGTATGAGGAAATGATCTAGCCATGGAAACCGAAGCGCTTGTCATAGCGGGCGGCCTGTTCGTCCTGTCGATCGCCTCCGGCATGCTGGGGCTCGGCGTCGCGTTCGCCGCGGTGCCGTTCCTGGGATTCTTCCTGCACGACCTGGTGCACGAGGTCCAGCCGCTCTCGCTGGTGCTCAACGGCGTCACGGCCCTGTTTGCGCTGATCGGCTTCGCGCGCAGCCGCCTGGTGGCGTGGAAGCCCGCGATTCTGCTTTCCGTGGCGACCACGCTCTGCGCGCCCGTCGGCGGATATCTCGCCCTGATCGTCGACGCGAGCTACCTGTGGGCCTTCTATTTCGTGGCGGTGGCGTTTCTCGCCTGGCGCATGTTCCTTCCCGAGAAGCCGGCGGCCGAGGTCGCGCCTGCCGCGAACCCGGCGACGCCTGCCGTCCCGCCGACGAGTCGTGCCGAGCCGAACCTGATGCTCGCGCTGCTGCTCGCCGCGCCGATCGCGGTCGCGGCCGGAATGCTGGGCGTCGGCCCGGGCTTTCTGCTGTTGCCCACGCTCATCCTGCTCGGCTACGAGTCCAAGCACGCGGCGGCGATCAACGCGCTGGCGGTCACGCCGCCTTCGTTTTCGGCGCTGATTCCGCACCTCGCCACGGCCAAGGTGAATCTCACGCTGGCTGCGACTCTGATCGCCGTGGGCGCGGTGGGCTCCTTCCTGGGCGCCCGCATCACCAGCCTGTACGTGCCCGGCAGGCGGCTGAAGCAGATCTTCGGCGTGCTGATCGTGGTGATGACCGCCTACAAGCTGTTCCAGATTCTCGTGAAATAAGGAGACCGCGATGAAGAAGGTGGTGATTCATCTCTTCCACGACGACGCCGCGAGCCTCGGCACCGGCTCGCATGTATCGGAGCGCATCCGGCAGGTGAAGGACCAGCGCGGCGTCGAGCTCGAGGTCTACGTGTTCGGACCGGCCGAGAAGGCGCTCGCCGATCCCGGCGGAGCCAAGTTTCGCGAAGCACTGGTCGGGCTCTCGAAGAACGGCGTGCCGGTGCACGTGTGCCGCAGCATCGCCGAAGACCTCGGCAAAGCGGTGGAATTCGAACAGCTCGGCCTCACGCTCGAATACGCGCGCGATGCCTTCGTGCGCTTCGCGCTCGAAGGCGCGAGCGTGGTGAGCTTCTGAGTCATGCGGTCCGTGCAGTCGATCCGGGCATGCGGCGCGTTGGCGGCGGGGCTGATGTTCGCGTTCGCGGCCGCGCAGGCGGCCGATTCCGGCGCTCGCCGCTTCCGCTTCGACCAGGACAACGTGCCCGGCTGGGCGCTGATGACGAGCGCCGAGCGCGCCGCGCATCACCAGAAGCTGATGAGCCTGCGGACGGTGGACGAGTGCAGGGCGTACATGCAGGAGCACCGGGGAAAGATGGAGGCGCGCGCGCAGGAGCGCGGCAAGATCCTGCGCGCGCCGCGCTTCGACGTGTGCGACCAGATGAAGGCAAGGGGGCAGCTTGAGTAGCCGGCTTTCCAAGACGCTGATCGCGGCGGTCGCGATGCTCGCCGCGGCGCTGCCCGGCGCGCGCGCGGCCTGCGCCCAGGGCGCGGCGGAGGCCGCGTTCGGTGCCGCGGCCAAGTACACGGTCAAGATCGAAACGACGGTGAGCCTCCCCGTCGATCCGAACGACGAGGCGGGCGTGTTCACGGGGGCGGGGTTCGTCGTGGATGCCGTACGCGGCTGGATCGTCACGAATGCCCACGTGGCCTCGCGCTCGCCGGCGAGGATCCGCGTGCGCTCGCGGGAGGGGGGCTGGACACCTGCGCGGCGGGTATACGTCGATCCCTACCTCGACGTTGCCGTCATCGCTGCAGTCGATCGCGCCGTGCTGAATGTGGCCACGCAAGCTTCGCTCGACTGCGACGGCACGCCCGCCATCGGACACCCGGTGGGCGCTTTCGGCCATCCCTGGGGCCTGGATTTCACCGGCACGCGCGGGATCGTCGCGGGCGCGGGGGAACATTACGAGGCAGGCGCCCTGCTCACCGACGCGGCGATCAACGACGGCAATTCTGGCGGACCCTTGATCAGCCTCGTCACCGGCAAGGTGGTGGGGGTCAACACTTCGGCGCTCGAGGAAAAAGGCGTCCAGAACCTGAATTTCGCGGTCAAGGCGCGCTACGTGTGCCGCATCCTCGATCTGCTGCTCGCCGGACGCGATCCCTCGCCCCCGGCGCGATCGCTCGTGTTTTTCGCCGGCGCCGAGCAGGCCGGGGCGCTCAAGGTGGCGCGCAACTTCATGCCGCCGGGCTCGCTCGCGTTGCAGCCGGGGGACGTGATCACGGGCGTCGCAGGCGGCGCCCGGCCGATCGACGAGGAAAGCGAGTTCGTCGATGCGGTGCGGGGCCGTCTCGATGCGCTCGAGCTGCGCATCGAGCGCGGCGGCCGGGAGCAGGTCCTTACGGGCCGGCTGCCCCGGATGGAAAAGCTGCTCGACCGGCGGGCGGTGTACGCCTCGGGCGTGGTCTTCGGCCAGGCGCGCAGCTTCGATCCGAGCGAAATCAACTTCAGCCCCATCGCGACTTGTTACGTCGAGGATGGATCCATCGGCAAATCGGCCGGCTTCGAGCCCTGCGATGCGGTGGAGACCGTAGACGGCGCCCCCGCGACTGACCTTCCCGAGCTCTATCGCAGGCTCCAGGCGGCGCAGGCGGCCGGACGGGCGGTCGGCGTCGCGGTGAAGCGCATCGCCGGCCTGAAGGGCAGGAGCTTTTTCGAATACCGCGAATTGAGCCTGCCGATCGAGGCGCTGCACTGGGTGCGGGTCGAGGACGAAGGACTTCCCGCGAACGGCGCATCAGCATCGATGACCCCCGAACCTAGATAGGAGAT
Source organism: uncultured Pseudomonadota bacterium (assembly GCA_963817785.1). Lineage (GTDB taxonomy): Bacteria > Pseudomonadota > Gammaproteobacteria > Burkholderiales > SG8-39 > JAKALD01. Next base: position 189,996 of record CAWFPL010000003.1, read on the forward strand.
CGATATGACCGATCAGCAAGCGCCGGATCTCGCCATCATCCTGATCACCGGCCCCGAAAACCCGAAACGCCTGCCCTCGGCTTTCTTCCTCGCCTCCACGGCGGCGGCGATGGAGCAGAACGTGGTCATGTACTTCACCGGCCCGGCCACCGAGCTGCTCAAGAAGGGCGTGTCCGAGAATCTCTATCCGCTCGCAGGCGGCAAGAGCGTCGCCGAGTTCATGCAGCTCGCGCAGGAGAACGGCGTCCAGATGATCGGCTGCTCCCAGTCGCTCGATCTGCTCGGCATGACCGCGGCCGACCTGCGCCAGAAGCTGCCGCTGATGACGCCGAGCGGCGCCCTGCCGATCCTCGGCCAGGCCGGCAAGGTCCTCACCTGGTAGCCGCATGACCGGTCTGCGCCCGGCGTTCGTCCTTCTGTTCCCGGTCGAGCTCGAGCGTGCCTTCGGGGGCTTCGCGCCGCCCGTAGAGGGCGCCGAGCCCATGCCGGCCGAACTCACCCGGGCGTATCTCGATCGGATCTCGCTCGTCGAGTCGCGGTTTCTGGGCCGCGCGTACGTCGAATCCGCGCGCACGCGCCGCGTTCCGCTCGGCCGATTTGCCCTCGGCGAAACGGAGGACCGCGCGGCACCCGCGCATGCCGACGTGTACCTGGTGGTGCACGTCTCCGGGGTTGCGCTCTGGGAGGCTTGGGTGACTGCGCCCGTGCAGCCTCTCGACGCGGCCCGCTGGTCCGGCTGGCTCGACCCGGAAGCGGAGGACGGGATCGCCGTCCGGCTGGGGCGCGCGCTGCAGCCGGCGACGCAGTCGATCGGCGGCAGGGTCGCGTCGGAGGACTACTTTCCGCTGTCCATTGTGCGCGCACCGCATTCGCCGCTCGCGCCGATCCTCGAAAAGCAGGGCGAGGACTTTGTGCGCCTGCTGTTCATCGATCGCTCCAAGCGCCGGTTCAAGGCCGGGATGGTGGCGCAGGAGCTTGCGCGCGACTACTGCAGCCGCGAGGGCGGGCTCACTTTGCTGTCTCGCCGCGGCGGCCTCGACATGCACGGCAGCGAGGACGCATCCGCGGACGACGACCCCGGCCTGCCGCCCCGAAGCGCGCTGCCGTTCATGATCACCGTGGAGCAGTTGCTCCTGGAGCGCGCCGTGCTCCGGCGCCTGCACCGGAAACTCTCGCACAGCGTTCCCGCCTCGCTCGAGGACCTGATCGCGCTCAAGCAGCAGGTGCTCGACGGCCTCGAAGAGTATTACGGGGCGATCACCGCCGCCAATCGCCTGGGCGACGAGGTTGCCGCCGCCGGCGAGCAGCTGCTCGGCATCCTGAATCTCTACGAAGCGGTGATGGATCGGCTCGACGCGGTGAGCTTTGCCATCACGATGCGCTATCAGAAGCGGATGACGCTGTTGCAGTTCTGGCTCACGTTGGTGTTCGGCGCGACCGAGATCGGATTCATCGCCTCCGGGATCGCCGCGTGGTACTACCGCAGCGAGCTCTGGGCGGTACTCGCGTGGACGGTCGGCTCCAGCCTGGCCGCGGCGCTGGTGCTGTTGTTGCTCCTGCGCAAGAAGGTCGAATGAGCGCTGAGCGCGCCGCCCGGAACGAGCTTTCAGGCGAGGACCACCGACACGATCACGCGCCGGCGACGCACGCGCGCCTGCTCTGGGCGCTCGGCGGCACGCTGGGTTTTTCCATCATCGAGGTGCTCGCGGGCTTGCGCTCCGGCTCTCTCGCTCTGCTGGCCGACGCGGGCCACATGGTGACCGACGGCGCGGCCCTGGGGCTCGCCGCTTTCGCCGCCTGGCTGGCGGCGCGCCCGCCCACCGAGCGCCACTCCTATGGCTGGGGACGCGTCGAGCTGCTGGCGGCGCTCGTCAACGCGCTTGCCATGCTGGCGGTGGTGTTCGGCATCGGCGTGGAAGCCTGGTCCAGGCTCAGGTCGCCCGTGCCCATCGAGGGCGCGATGGTGAGCGGCGTGGCGGCGCTGGGGCTGCTGATCAACCTGGCGGTCGCTTGGATGCTGTCGGGCGGGCGCTCGAACCTCAACGTGCGGGCCGCGTTCATCCACGTGCTGGGCGATTTGCTGGCATCGGTCGCTGCCCTCGCGGCGGGTGCGGTGGTCTGGGCGACGGGCTGGACGCCGATCGACCCGATGCTCTCTCTCCTCATCGGCGGGCTGGTGCTCGCCTCGAGCGTGCGGCTGCTGCGCGAGGCGGTGCACGGGCTGCTGGACGGCGTGCCGGCGGGGATCTCCCTGCCGGAGCTGGGCCGCGCCATGGCGGCGACGCCGGGCGTGCTCGAGATCCACGACCTGCACGTGTGGGCGCTGTCCGCCGAGCGCCGCGCTCTTTCAGCGCACGTGCGGGTCGGCACTCTGGCGGACTGGCCGCGGATCCTTGCCGACCTGCAGAGGCTCGTCGCTGAACGCGGCATCGAGCACTGCACCTTTCAGCCGGAGGTTGCGGCGCCGGAGCATCCGATTCGCTTCGTTAGAAGTCGCGAGATCCCGCAGCGCTGACATCCGCGCAAGGTTCAACCGACCGAGGGCGAAACTGACGTGCTCGCAAGGTTCAACTGATTCAGGTTTGACCTGGCTCACCCCTCTTTGTGCTGTCGACGCCTACAGTCGAGCCATCGATCGCGATGACTCCCACGAGGCTCGAGATGAACCGAAACGACAAACCCGCCAACGCGCCCGATCGCCGGAATTTCTTGCGCACAGCGTTGGGCGCGACTGCGGCAACGGTTGGAGCGGCCGTCGCAGTGACGGCCGATTTGAGGCCGGCACGAGCGCAGCCCGTTCCGAGCGCCGGCAATGACGCGTTCGGTGATCTGCCGACGTCTCTCGCACCGGCAGGAACCGATTACGAGCTGGCGCAAGACCGCTCGGTGTATGCCTATGCCGCCAAGGACGGCGATCTGGCGAGGACCGGCTTCGCCGGCAAGCGCTGGGGCATGCTGATCGACTTGCGCAAATGCATCGGCTGCCAAGCGTGCACGGCGGCATGCAAGTTCGAGAACAACATTCCCGTGGGCGTGTTCCGCACCTGGGTGCCGGATGTGGAGCTGGGTACCTTTCCGGACACGAAGCGCGCTTTCCTGCCGCGGTTGTGCAACCACTGCGAGCGGCCCTCCTGCATCGAGGTCTGCCCCGCGGGCGCCACGTGGCAGCGCCAGGACGGCATCGTCGAGATCGACTACGACCGGTGCTGGGGCTGCGGCTCCTGCGTGAACGCCTGCCCGTACGACGCCCGCTTCATCAATCCGGTCACGAAGACCGCCGACAAGTGCACCTTCTGCTCGCAGCGCGTGGATCAGGGCCTGCTGCCGGCCTGCGTCGAAACCTGCGTAGGCGGCGCGCGCCAGTTCGGGGATCTCAACGATCGGAACGACCCCGTGACCAGGCAAATCCTGGGCGGCGCCGTCCAGCAGCTCAAGCCCGGCACCGGCAACGAGCCGCGCGTGTTCTACATCGGGCTCACCACCGAGCTGCAGAACAACCTGCCGGGAAATCCGACGCTGTGGTCCCTGGAGCAGAAGGACATCGGCCGCGGCACCGGCGGCTGGGAGATCGAGACACGCAAAGAGGCCAGCCATGTCTAATCCACTGACCACGCCGCAACTGGTTTTGCCCCTGCGGCCGCTCAACGAGCTCTACAACGTCGCGCATGAGCGGCCCTTCTCGGTTCTGTTCGCGAACTACTCCTGGGCTCTTGGCATCGCCGGAGGGCTCGCGCTGCTTTGGGCGATCAATGCCTGGGTCGAGTTCAGGCGCGGCGAGTTCGACGCCGTCGAACACCGCTTCAGCATGCCGCTGATCGCGGCCTTGATCGTCGGAGGCTTCGTCAACGTTTTGGCCGAGGTGGAGCAGCCCGGGCGCCTGATCTTCGGCTATTACCTCGGCTGGTACACCTGGGATACTGCGATCATCAAGTACGGCATCATCCTGCTGCCGATCTTCCTGATGCTCGCCTGGTGGCTGAGTTTCCAGTCGATCCCCAGGCAGCGCCTCAACGAGGAGATCTCCCGTTTGCCCGGCAGCTGGCGCAAGGCGGCGGATTTCTTCAGCCTGTGGAGCCGCCACTACAGTCTGTTCAAGAGTCGCGCCTGGACGTATGCCGTTCTGGTGGTCATGGTCGTCCTGGGGTTGTTCGCACCGCTGTATTCAGCGGTGTTCCTGATGAACGAGCATGGCATCCCGGTGTGGAACTCGCCGGCTGAAGCGATGATCTTTCTGGCGAGCTCGATCGGGGTGGCGGCGATGATGGAACTCGTCGTCATGCCCGCGCTGGCCTGGGCGGTGACCGGCCGATGGGCCGCCGCGCCGCAGAACAACCGCTGGACGGCGGTGATCGCGCTGGCCGTGTGCGCGGTGGTCTGGTACGGCTGGATGTGGTGGATCGGCCGCTTCGGCACCATCGAGGAGACGCGAGCCGCCAACCTCTTTATGGGGCCCTACGGCGCGGAGATCTTCTGGAACTGGACCGTCGCCGGCCTGCTCGTGCCGATCCTGCTGCTGCTCACGCCGCTGGGCCGCAGGCCTTTGGCCCAGGCGCTGGCCTGCCTCGGCGCGGTGTGGGGCAGCTATGCGACCCGCATCGGGATCGTCCTCGGCGGCGAGGCGATCAACCGCAGCGGAGCCGGATACATGACCTTTCACGTGAGCTTCGACGTGCTCTGGTACAGCGGCGTGAGCGCTTTGCTGGCGCTGGGCATCCTGGCCGCCCTGCTCGCCGCGATCCCGCGCGATGGTCAATTCACCACTTCCCAGCTTCCCGACAAGGCCTGACATCATGGACATCTCGCGTCGAGGTTTTCTGGCATTGAGCGCCGTCGCCGGTTTGGGGGCGGGCACGATCGGCTTCTCGAAACGGCTCGTCGAGCTGGTGCCCTTCACCCACAGAGGGCGCAAGGCGCTGCACCCCGTCTATGGCAACTCCAACACTCCGGAGTGGTTACGCAACCCCAAGACCGGCGCGCTCACGGCCAATCCGCAGTGGACGCTGCGGCACACGGTGGACCTGCAGTGCCACAGCGAATGCGGGCTGCGCGTAAAAATCGACCGCAAGACCGGCCGCATCCAGCGCATCATCGGCAATCCCTATCACCCCAACACGCTGAGCGAGTACACCGCGGTGAGCACGCCGCTCATCGACACGGCGCGCTTGCCCGGCACGGTCTGCGCGCGCGGCAATACCGGCATCCAGACCACCTACGACCCGTATCGCGTTCTCGTTCCGCTCAAGCGTGTCGGCCCGCGCGGCAGCGGGCAGTGGAAGCCGATCTCGTGGGACAAGCTGATTACCGAAGTGACGGAAGGCGGCAAGATCTTCGCCGACACCAACGACCCGGCGAGCAAGGATCTCGACGTGCTCGGCTTTCGCGGCCTGTACGCCAAGCGCAATGAATTGATGGACCCGAACGCGACCGAACTGGGCATGCGCACCAACGGCTTCGTGCTTCAGGGCGGGCGGCTGGTCGGCACGCGCATGACGTTTGCAGCGCGCTTCGTGCATACCTTCGGCAGCGTCAACGTGTTCGACCACGTCAATGAGTGCGAGTTGTCGCACCACATCGCGCATCAGCACGTGTTCTCGGGCATCAACATGACGCAGCCGGACGTGCGCGAGGCCAAGTTCATCATCTACTGGGGCACGCAACCGGGCGACGCCAACTTCCCGATGCAGACCCAGGGCAAATACGTCGCGGAAGCGCGCGCCAAGCCGGACGGCCTGAAATACGTCGTGGTCGACCCCAAGCTCAGCCGCGGCGGCGTGGTGGGCGACCGGGCGAGCTGGCTCCCGATCAAGCCCGGGACGGACGGGGCTCTTGCGCTGGCGATGATCCGCTGGATCATCGAGAGCAACCGCTACAACGCAGGCTATTTGTCCTGCCCCACGCAGGCTGCCGCCGAGGCCGCCGGCGAGCTCTCGCACACCGACTCGAGCCATCTCGTGATCGTCGATCCCAAGCATCCGCAGGCGCGGCGCTTCCTCACCTCCGAGGTGGCCGGCCTGGGTAAGGCGCGGGGAGAGGGCGAGAACGATCGCGTGGTCATCGACCCGGCGACCGGGAAGCCGGCGCAGGCCGTGGACGTGAAGGCGGCGCAGCTCGACTTTGCCGGCGAGATCAAGGGCGTTGCCGTAAAGACGGCGTTCCGCCTGCTCAAGGAGGCGGCCGAGGAGCATACGCTCGAGCGGTACGCGGCGATCTGCGGCATCGAGCCGCAACGCATCGTCGAGGTGGCGCGCGAATTTACCAGCCACGGTCGCAAGGCGGCCAGCACGATGTATCGCGGGGTAGTCAAGCATCCCAACGGTTACTACAACGGCGTGGCCGTGCTGCTGCTCAACCTTCTGGTGGGCAATATGAACTGGACGGGTGGGCTCACTGCGGGCGGTGGCGGCTATCCGGTGACAAAGGGACGCTACGATATCGACAGCGTCCCCGAAGCCAAGGGTCTTGCCAAAGGGGTGATCATCAACCGCGAGAAGTTCCACTACGAGGACACGAGCGAATACAAGTCCGCGGTCGCTTCTGGCAAGAACCCGTATCCGGCCAAGCGTCCCTGGTTTCCGTTGAGCTTCGCGATGTACACGGAGACTCTGCCATCTGCGGTGCAGCGCTATCCGTACGGCGTGGACATTCTGATGTGGCAAAAGGCCACGCCGCTTTACAGCGTTCCCGGCCAAGGGCATCCGGAGTTCCTGGAGGCGATCAAGAACCCCAGGAACATTCCCCTCATCATCGCTTCCGAAATCGTCGTCGGCGACTCGAGCATGTATGCCGACTACATCGTGCCCGACGTCTCGCACCTGGAAAGCTGGGATCTGGTCGATACCTTCCCGACCACGCTGACCAAGGGCACCGGCGTGCGCTGGCCGGCGGTGAGCCTGACGTCGACCACCCCCGACGGGCGCCACGTGTGCATGGAGGAATTCCTGATCGACGTGGCCAAGCGTATCGGCATGCCGGGCTATGGCGAAAAGGGCATTCCTGATGCCGACGGCAAATACTGGCCGCTGCATCGCCGAGAAGACTTCTATCTGAAGGCGGTCGCAAACCTGGTGGCGGCAAAGGGGGTGAGCGGCGATGAAATTCCTTCTGCGTCGGAGCAGGAGATCGCTGTCTCGTCGCTCGACGAGTTTCACCAGAAATTCGCCGCCTCACTCGAAGCCGATGAGTGGCACCGCGTCATGGGCTGCCTCGTGCGCGGAGGTCGCTTCCAGCCGTACACCGGCTCGCGCAAAGGCAATCAACTGGCCTATCAATATACCAAGCGCCTGCACTTCTACGCCGAAAAGACCGGCACCACGCGCAACAGTATGAACGGCGAGTTTTTCCACGGCACGACCCGTTGGGTCGAGCCGACCACCGCCATGGGCAAGCACCTGGACCAGCTCGACGATCCGAAGGAGTGGCCGCTGACCATCATCACGATGAAGGGGGCATTGCAGTCGCATTCCCGGCTGGTGTCGAACTACACCCTGCGCGAAATCAACCCGGGCAACGGCGTTCACATGGCCGCAGAAGATGCCAGGCGCCTGGGGATCGAAAACGGCGACTGGATCTGGGTCGTGACGCCGGAGGGCAAGCGCAAGGGTCGGGCGGTCGTGCTCCAGGGCATTCGCCCGGGCGTGATCCTGTTCGAGGTCGGCTACGGTCACTGGGGCTACGGCGCCAGCAATTACCAGGTGGGCGGTAAGCGAGTGACCGGAGATGCAGTGCGGCGCGCCGGCATCCACCTCAATCCGATCATGCGGCGCGACCCCGACGTGTGGCAGATGCCGCTCATGGATCTGACGGGCGGCAGCGTGGTCTTCTACAACACCAAGGCTCGCCTGGAAAAGGAAGCCGCTCGTGTCTGATCCGGGCTTGGCGAGGCTCGCCGAAGCCGGCTCGCGCCTTCTCCTGCAGCCACCGGATGCGCGCGTCCTGGGCGCGCTGGCGCCCGTGACGCACGGGCCTTTGGACCTGCAACGGGCCCGGCAGGACTTTTACGACTTCTTGTGCATCCCCCAGTCGGGCTGCTTCTTGCCGCCATACGCCCATGTGCTCAGCCGAGCGGAGGAGACGGAGGAGTTCTGGCATTTCCCCGCCGCCCGGTTTGACGGCGGCGACGCCTTGCTGCCCTGGTATGACGCGGCCGGCTTCAATCCGGCGGAGCTCGACGCGGATCCGATATTGAGCGCCTCCAACCGGCCACTGGATCATGTCGGTGTGCTGCTGGCCTTTCTGTCACTGTTGCTTCAAGCCTCGAAGGACAGCGATGCCGATCGGGAGGTTCTGGCCGATTTCATTGCGGAGCATATTGAGCCTTGGGCCGACTTGTTCGTGCGCCTGTTGACCCAGGCCGACTGCGCTTACATCAGTCTCGTCGGGGAAGCTCTCGGTGATTTTCTGACCATCTTGCGCGCAACGCATCCGCCTCGTGTCGGCACGACGAGCACGAACGACAAAGTCGGGTGGATTCCGATTCGGCCGGCCGCGTAAGCGCTGCCAAGGCGCCTCGGTCAGTCGAGCATCCGATCCGGATCGTCCCGGATCGCGAGATGCCGCAGGAGTGAACTGCCGCCGAGCATCGCCACGGAGGCTTGATCCCGATCAAAACGGCGCGCAGCCGCCGCCGTAGCATGGCTGGTCAAGCTTGTTTAAGGCTGTGCCATGAGCCTCGTGAGGGCTGAAAAGCTGGTCAAGACGTACCGGGCCGGGGAGGTCGAAGTCCAGGCGGTGCGCGGCGTCGATTTCGCGATCGAGCCGAAATCGTTCGTCGCTTTCGTCGGTCCCTCGGGCAGCGGCAAGACCACGCTGCTCAACATGATCGGCTGCCTGGACCACCCGACGAGCGGCAAGCTGACGGTCCTCGACACCGACGTCGCGTCGCTCGACCGGCGCGCGGCCGCCGATTTCCGCGGCCGGCACATGGGTTTCGTCTTCCAGGACTTCAACCTGATCCCGGTGCTCAGCGTGTACGAGAACATCGAGTACCCGCTCATCATGGTGCAGAACTGGCCGGAGCAGAAGCGCCGCGCGCAGATCACGCGGCTGCTCGAGGCGGTCGGCATGGCCGGCCAGGCGGGCAAGCGCCCGGACCAGATCTCGGGCGGCCAGAAGCAGCGGGTGGCGGTGGCGCGCGCCCTGGCGACGAACGCGAAGCTGGTGCTCGCCGACGAGCCCACCGCCAATCTCGATCACGACACCGCGTACCAGGTTCTCGGACTGATGAAGAAGATGCGCGACGAGCTCGGGACGACGTTTCTGTTCTCGACGCACGATCCGAAGATCATGGCCGAAGCGGAGGTGCTGTTCACCCTCGAGGACGGCAGGCTACGCCCGAATTCCGTAGCGGCAACGCCGGAGGCTGCCCATGCTTAACGTCCTCAAGATTGCGCTCCGCAACCTCGCGCGCTACGGCCGGCGCACGCTGCTCACCGCGACCCTGATCACGCTCGGCGTGGTCGCGGTGCTGCTGTTCATCGGCATCGCCGGATCGTTCAAGGCGCTGATGATCGGCCAGTTCACCGACGGCGTGCTCGGAAACCTGGAAGTGCACCGCAAGGGCTACGTGGCCTCGATCGACAATCTGCCGCTCAACCTCAACATGCAGCCAGCCATGGTGCAGAAGGTCGAGCAGGTGCTCGGCAAGATGCCCCAGATCGATGCCTACTCGGAGCGCGTGAAGTTCGGCGCCATGTTCAGCAACTTCACGGAAACCACCAGCATCCGCGTCAACGGCGTCGACCCTGCGAAGGAAGCGGCCACCATTCCCTTGATGCCGGCTCGGCTGATCGAGGGCAGCAAGCAGCCGCCGCTCCTCAAGCCGGGCGAGATCCTCATTCCGAAGCTGCTCGCGCAGGGCCTCAAGGTGAAGGTGGGCGACACCGTGGTGCTGGTCGCGACGAACCTGCAGGGGTCGGTCAACGGCAAGACCTTCGTGGTCAGGGGTGTGCTCGACAGCGCCTCGGGCCCGAGCGGCCGGGACGGCTACATCGACATCAACGATGCGAGGAGCCTCCTGCGGATGACCCAGCCCGAAGTCAACGAGATCGCGATCCGCCTCAAGGATCCGGCGCAGCTCGACCAGGTGGATGCGCAGCTGAGCCGGGAGCTTGCGGGGGTCACCAACAAGGACGGCAAGCCGGTGCTGGAAGTGCACACCTGGGCCGATCTGTCGCCCTTCTCGAGCATCGTGAAGATGATCGATCTGCTCACGCTGTTCATCAAGATCATGCTGGTATCCATCGTCCTGGTGAGCGTGCTCAACGTGATGATCATGGCGGTCTACGAGCGCATCCGCGAGATCGGCATGATCTCGGCGATCGGCACGCCGCCGAGAAGGATCCTGTCGCTGTTCCTCACCGAAGGACTGCTGCTCGGCCTGGGTGGAACCGCGCTCGGCACCGTGATCAGTCTGGCGGTGATCTATGCGCTGCACCTGCACAAGATCGTGTTCAACTTCGGCATGCAGCAGGGTCTGGTGCTTTCGCCGTCGGTCAGCGTGCGCGATGTCGCAGTCATTGGCGTCATGGTGGTGGTGATGGCGCTGCTCGCGAGCCTGCAGCCGGCGTGGAAGGCCTCGCGCATGGACCCGGTGCGCGCGCTCAGCCACGTGTGATCGGAGGGTAGCTCGATGAAACGACTGCTGTGGTTCGCTCTGTGCCTCCTCGCGCTGCCCGCGGCGGCCGCGGGGCTCGACGGGACCAAGATCCTGCAGCAGGTGGACCGCAACCTCGAGCCCGAATCGTACGAGTCGTACCGCAAGCTGATCGACATCCAGCCCGACGGCACGCAGAAAGCGTACGTCCTCTGGACGATCAAGAAGGGCCGCGACAAGATCCTGGCGCTCTTTCTCGAGCCGGCCTCGGACAAGGGGCGCGTCACGCTGCGGATCGGGGACAACATGTGGCTGTACATGCCCGAGGTGGGCAAGCCGATCCGCATCACCAGCCTCCAGTCGGTGACCGGCAGCATCTTCAACAACGCCGACATCCTGCGCGTCGACTACACCTCCGAGTACAACGTGGAGGGCGTCGAGGAGCAGAAGGGCCAGTACCTGCTCTCGCTCAAAGCCAAGACCGGCGACGTCGCCTACGACCGGCTGAAGATGTGGGTCGACGCGCAGCACCTGCTGCCCGTGACGATCGAGTGCTACGCGGCGAGCGGGCTGCTGCTGAAGACCCTGCACTTCAGCGACATCAAGGATTTCGGCGGCGGCATCAAGCGCCCCGCCCAGCTCGAAACCGACAGCCCGCTCTATAAGGGCTACAAGTCGGTGATGCTCTGGTCGGGCCTGAAGAAGGCGGACTATCCCGACGAGGTCTTCACGCTGAATTACCTGCCGCGGGTTCAAGAGCTGCGCAAATGAACGCGTGCAGAACGCGGCCATGGTGGCCGCTCGTTCTGCTGGTGACCGCAACCGGTGCACGGGCAGCGGATCAATACAGCTTCGACGCCTCGCAGTACGAGAAGAAGCCCTACGAGCTCGGCGGCTACGTGCAGCTCGAGCAGGACGCCCTGACCCTCAACCGCAGCGGCGCGCAGTACAAGCTCGGCTACTACGGCGAGCCGCAGCGCGCCGACCTGGACCAGACCACGGGGATCCTGGAGCTGACCGGGAAGGTCCGCCAGGGCATCGGCACCTTCGACTTCCGCACCTTTTCGAGCGCGCAGAGCAACGAGCTCTCCAGCGATCAGACCAACCGCTTCTACGAGGCCGCCTTCTCGCTGCGGCCCAATCCCGGCACGACCCTCGAGGCGGGCAAGCGCGCGTTGAGCTGGGGCAAGGGCTACGCCTGGAACCCGATCGGGTTCGTGCAAAGACCCAAAGACCCGAACGACCCGCAGCTGGCGCGCGAGGGCTACGTCATGGCCGACGGCGACTTCATCTGGAACCCGGGGGGCGCGCTGCAGACCGTCGCCTTCACGCCGGTGCTGATGCCCGTGGGCAGCCAGGTGAACAACGACTTCGGCGCGAGCGGGCACCTCAACCCGGCGTTCAAGGTCTATGCCCTGTATCGCGACACCGACCTCGATTTCGCCTGGCAGGGCCAGGGCAGCCGCCCGGGGCGCTTCGGCTTCGATTTCGCGCGCAACCTCGAGACGAACTTCGAGATCCACGGCGAATGGGCGCGCATCCTGCAATTTCCGAATGTGGTCACCGACGCAAGCGGCCGCACGAGCACCGAGGTCGCGAACGCGACCAGCTACCTGCTCGGCCTGCGCTACCTCACCCAGGGCAACACGACTTACATCGCCGAGGTCTACCACAACGGCACCGGCTACTCGGAGTACGAGGCCGATCAGTTCTACCAGTTGGTCGATGCCGCGTTCGCGCCGAATCAACCGCCCGGCGGCAATCCGCTGCTACAGAAGGCGCTCGCACTCGGCCAGGGGCCCTACGGCCGGCCATTCGCCGGCGAGAACTACGCCTACTTCCGCGCGCAGCTGCAGGACGCGTTCGGCATCGTCTATTTCCAGCCCGCGGTGTTTGCGCTGGTGAACCTGGACGATCGCAGCTTCCAGGTCACCCCGGAGCTGGACTACACGGGATTCAAGAACGTCGAGCTGCGCCTGCGCCTCTACCTGCTGCACGGGAGCAGCTCGACCGACTTCGGCGAGAAACCCAACGAGCGCAAGCTCGAGGCCTATGCGCGCTTCTACTTCTGAGACCCTGCGGCGCACGTCGGTGCGCCTGATCGCCGTCCTGGGCGCGGCCCTTGCGGCGGGATGCGCGAGTATCGGCCCCGCCAGCGTACCGCGCGACCGGCTGGACTATGAAGGTGCGATCGCCGACTCCTGGCGCGAGCAGACGCTGCTCAACATCGTCAAGCTGCGCTACTTCGACGCCCCGTCGTTCCTCGAGGTGTCGTCGGTGATCAGCTCGTACACCCTACAGGGCAGCGTCAATGCCCAGAACAGCGTCTATGGAAGCAGCTCCACGTCATCCTCGAGGCAGCCGCTCCGCAGCCTCGGGATTACGGGCGCCTACGTGGACCATCCCACCGTCACGTACACACCGGTCACCGGCAAGAAATACATCGACAGCCTGCTGCAACCGATCCCGCCGCAGGCGATCTTCGCGATGATCCAGGGCGGCCATCCCGCGGATTTCATCCTCGGGCTTGCGGCAGAAGCGATCAATGGCGTCTACAACTACTCGCTCGGGCCCGCGCGCTCCCGGGCCGAGGACCCCGCGTTCTACCAGGTCATCGAGGCCCTGCGCCGGCTGCAGCAGGCTGGAGCGCTCGAGATCCGCACCGAGAAGCGCAACCGCCAGGACGTGACGCTTCTCGGCTTTCGCTCGAACGCCGGTCCGGAGGTGGACGCTGACATTCGCCTCGTGCGAAAGACGCTCGGAATCAGTCCCGGGAGCAAGGAGCTGCAGCTTGCTTTCGGCGCTACGCGTGGAACGGGCGACCAAATCACGCTGCTCACGCGCTCGATGCTGGAGATCCTGGCGAACCTTTCGAGCGGTGTCGACGTGCCGAAGGAGCACATCGCCGAAGGCCGGGCCACGGCGGCGCCAGCGGCGGGGAGCAAATCGCGCGCCTTCGCGATTGCCCACATCCATTCCAGCAGAGAGCGCCCGGCCAACGCCTACGCGGCGGTGCATTACCGCGGCTACTGGTTCTGGATCGACGACCGCGATCTCGATTCCAAGCGCGTGTTCACGTTCCTGATGGTGTTCTCCTCCATCGCCGAGACCGGCGCCGTGCCGCAGGTGCCCGTCCTGACGATTCCCGCCAACTAGCCGCGGGCGCCGAGGGCCCCGCGAAGGCAGCGCTACATGACGCAAACAGACTCGACCCAAAGCAGCGCCCGCCGGCCATGGTGGCGAGCCTCGAGACTCTGGTGGCTCATCGCGATTGCTGTGGTGCTGGGCCTCGCGGTCGGCGCAGTCGTGGAGAAGGCAGGCCGATCGGCCGCGATGCCTTACGGCGCGTTTCTCGATCAGCTCGAAGCCGGCAACGTCGCGAGCGTGACGTTCCAGGGGACTGTGATCGACGGGCGCCTCAAGCATGCGCCGGCCAAAGAGCCCTCGAGCGGCGCCGCGCAGGACGAGCGTTTCAGCAGCCGCCTGCCCGACTTCGGTGACCCGTCGCTGATTCCCGAACTGCGCATGCTGCACGTCGCGATCGACGTGCAATCGCCCTCAGGCTGGACGGCGCTGTTCGAGCATCTGCCCTGGCCGATGCTGGCGTTCGTCGTCCTGGCGCTCGCCGCGGCGCTCGTGCGGCTGATGCGCGGAAGCAAGGCGGGATCGGGAAGCGGCACGCCGATGCATCCGGCAGGGGGCGTGATCGGGCTCGTTGCGGGCCTCTTTGCGAAGAAGCACGGTGACGAGAATCCAGCCGAACGCGAATCCCCGGGCGAGAGCCGTCGCCGGGACGCGGATCCGTGAGCAGGCCGTGACGCACCGGCTGCCTGGCTTGATTCGCGTCAAAACGTCGGGTCGTGCCCGGCGCTAGCCTGAGCGTCGTCACGCCGCTTTTCAATTCCCGGAGACAGCCATGCTTCCGAATCACGTTCGCATGCCGCACATGCGGAGAACCTTCATCGGAGCGGCGTTGACGTTCGCGGCGCTGGCCCCCGCCTACGCGGCCGCTCCCCCGATGCACGTGGGTTATCAGCCCATGGTCGCCACGGGGCTCGCCGCGCGCCACGCGTTCGAAGCGTGGTTCTGGTTGGACAAATCGCGCGATCCGCAGGTGCCCGGCTATGCGGTTCCCGCCGGGGCGACGATGCGCGTCACCTTTCCGAAGGCGTTCGCGCCCGAGCCGGGCGGTCCTCTGGACGGTGCGCTGCTCAAGGGCTGGGTCCAGGGACCGACGGGGACGAAATTCACTCTGGCCGTCGACCGCAAGGACCCGCGCACGATCGTCGTTCGCTTCGAGCAGCCGATTGCGGCAGATCCGCCCCGGCAACCCGGCCTCAAGGCGATCCACCTGCGCGCGCCCGAGATCAACCCGGCCAGAGCCGGCGACTATCCGATCATCGTTCGCTTCGAGAACGCCGGTGCGCTCACCGGGGTCACGAAGGCGATCGCGCACGTCACGCGCGCGCCGCTGCCCAACATCGCCGCCTACAACCAGCTGAGCGGCGGGCGCGACGAGGAGTGGCAGCACGTGAGAATCGGCGCCGAAGCGGCCCTGCCGATCGATTTCCTCGTGACCCTGCCCAGCGAATCGCGCGCCACGGTCGGCTTGAAGCCGATGCCCGACGGCGGCCTCGATATCGTCGCCGACGGCAAGCCGATCGGCGCGATCGAGGCCGAAGGCGTGCCCGTGACGCTCAAGCCCGAGACGTTCGGGCCCGGCTTCGCGCGCCTGGGCATCATCCGGGTTCGCGCGACCGCGGGCGAGACGCCCGGGGCCGCGCACATCGTCGCCGCGCTGAAAGGCGGGACGCGGTTCACGGTCCACTTGATCGTGGAGCGCTGAAATGGATCACCGTGCCGATCAAGCCGCGGCGCAGCCCGCCTCGGCCGCGGCGCCCGAAGGACTGACGGGCCCGGAAGCCGCGGCGCGGCTTCAGCAATACGGGCCCAACGCGATTGCCGAAGCCCCGCCTCGCACCATCGGCGTGCTGCTGCGCAAGTTCTGGGGCGTGATTCCCTGGATGCTCGAGCTTGCCCTGGTCATCGACTTGATCCTGGGCCGCTGGGTCGAGGCGCTCTTCATCGGCGCGCTGCTGGTCCTCAACGCGTTCCTCGGCTTTCGCCAGGAGAGCCGTGCGACGAAGGCGCTCGCGCTGCTGCGCCAGCGCTTGACGATCAACGCGCGCGTGCGGCGCGATGGCCGCTGGCAGGTGCTGCCCGCGGCCCAGATCGTGCCGGGCGACCTCCTGCGCCTGCGCGCGGGCGACATCGTTCCCGCGGACATCCGGCTCGCCGACGGCCAGATCCTGATCGACCAGTCGGTGCTGACCGGCGAGTCGCTGCCGGTCGAGGACCGGCCCGGAAGCACGGCGTATTCCGGCTCGCTCGTGAGCCGCGGCGAGGCGAGCGGCGAAGTGACCGCAACCGGCAGCCGCACTTACTTCGGCAAGACCGCCGAGCTGGTCCGGCTGGCCGCGGCACCGCCGCGCCTCGAACGCCTCGTGGTCGGTGTCGCCAAGTATCTCGGCGCCCTGGATGTTTTCCTTGCGCTCGCCGTGTTCGCGGTCACGATCGTCGAGGGGCGTCACTTCCTCGGGGCGCTTCCGTTCATGCTGATGCTGCTGGTCGCCTCGGTTCCCATGGCCCTGCCGGTGATGTTCACCATGTCCGCCGCGATGGGCGCACGGATGCTCGCCGAGAAGGGCATCCTCGCCACGCGCCTTTCGGCGATCGAGGATGCGGCGGCGATGAACGTGCTCTGCCTCGACAAGACCGGCACGCTGACCGAGAACCGCCTCGCCGTCGGAAGCGTGGCGCCGTTCGCACCGGCGTCGCCCGACGAGGCGCTTCGCCTGGCTGCGCTCGCCTCCGACGAGGCCACCCAGGATCCGCTCGATCTCGCGATCCTCAAAGCAGCGCTCGCGCGCTCGCTCGTCGCGGCTTCTGCGCAGCGCTTGAGCTTCGTTCCGTTCGACCCGAGCACCAAGCGCTCGGAGGTGTCGATCCGCGAGAACGGCCAGGTGCTGCGCATCGTCAAGGGGGAGCCGGCGACCATCGCCGCGCTGGCCGGGACATCGTGGGAGAGCATTGAGCAACAGGTCGCGCGGCTCTCGGCCGACGGCTCGCGCGTCCTGGCGGTGGCGGCGGGACCGGACGAGAACCTGCGCCTCGCCGGGCTGCTCGCCTTGAGCGATCCGCCGCGTGCCGATTCGGCGGCCTTGATCGATGAACTGCGCAAGCGCGGCGTGCGCGTCGTGCTCGTGACCGGCGACGGCGAAGCGACCGCGCGCGCCATCGCGGCCAAGGTCGGCATCACGGGCGAGGTCGCTCCGGCCGGAACCATCCGCGAAGATCTCGATCCGGAGACGGCGCTGCGCTTTGCGGTCTTCGCACGGGTCCTGCCGCAGGACAAGTTCTTCCTCGTGCGGGCGTTGCAAAAGGCCGGTCACGTGGTCGGCATGACGGGCGACGGCGTGAACGACACGCCGGCCCTCAGGCAGGCGGATATCGGGATCGCGGTGGCCAACGCGACCGACGTGGCGAAAGCGGCGGCGGGCCTGGTGCTCACCAAGCCGGGCCTGGGCGAAATCATCGCGGCGATCGAGGCCAGCCGCCGGATCTATCGGCGGATGCAGACCTTCACCCTGACGATGATGACCCGCAAGATCACGATTCCGCTCTTTCTCGCCCTGGGGGTCCTGGCGCTGAACGCCTTCGTGCTCAACCCGCTCCTCATCGTGCTGCTCATGATCAGCACGGATCTCGCCACCATGGCGGTCTCGACCGACCAGGTGACGGCCTCGCCCGTGCCGGACCGCTGGGCGATTCGCCCCTTGATGGTGACCGCCGTGGCGCTCGCGATCCCGCTTCTGCTACTGAGCGGCGCGGTGTTCTGGACCGGCACGAATGTCCTGGCGCTGGACACCGCCAAGACCCAGACCCTGGTGTTCCTGTGGCTGGTGTTCGCCGGCTCGCAAGGCGTTCTCTACGTGACGCGTGCGCGCAGCTTCTTCTGGACGAAGCCCCATCCGGGGCGCTGGCTGAACACGGCGACCTTGATCCTGGTCGGCGCTTCCATCGTGTTGGCGATCGAGGGCTGGCTGATGGCCCCGCTCCCACCGTCGCTGGTGGTCGGCGTGCTGCTTCTCGCCGCCGTCTACCTCGTCGGCGCCGATCTGGTGAAGGTCGCGCTGGCGCGTCTGGTGCCGAAGCACCAGGAAGCGCTTGCGTCGCCGGCGCGGTGATGGCCGAACCAACCCCTCTCAGCTACGTAGTCCGCACGCGGCGCCGGAACCGGCCGTCGGAATGCCAACGTCGGTCCGGGTGACAAGTGATCAAGCGGATCGACCTCGGGTCCGACGCTGCGCGCCGGATCGCGATCGCCGTTTTTGCGGCGGCAGCGCTGTCGAGCGCGCTCTTCGGGCTGCGCACCTACGGCTCGTTCCGGCTGCTGCGCTCCGCATACGAGGCGGGCGTGCCGATGACCAGCAGCATTCGGCCGTGGATGACGCTCGACTACGTGTCGGCCACCTACCATGCGTCCGAAAGGGCCTTGCTCGAGCGCCTCGGACTGAGCTCGAAAACCGATCCGCATACGAGCCTCAGAACGCTGGCGCAGCGCGAAGGCCAGTCGCTGCTCGAGTACGTGCAGCGAGTGCAGCGAGCAATTGCCGGCATCGCGCCCGCTCTCCGCTCCGGCGGCGCGAGCAAAGATTCGAGCTGGCTCGGGAGGATCGCCGACGAGTGTCTCGCCGCGGTGCTGGTCTACGGCTATCCCGCCCTCGCTCTGACGATCCTGCTGGGCTCGATCGGCCTCCCGGTGCCCGACGGGTTCGTGACGACGGTCGCGGGCTCCCTGGCCGCCGAGGGGCGCATGGACTGGGCCTGGGCTGCCGCGATTACGCTCGTGGCGTCGGTGCTCGGAGATGCGGTGGCTTATGCTCTGGGCCGCGTCCTCGGTCGCGGGGTTCTCGAGCGCCACGGCCGATGGTTCGGCTATACGCCCGAGCGCTCGGTGCGCGTCAAGCTGCTGTTCGAGCGCTGGGGCCCCTGGACGGTACTCATCACGCGCACCTTCGTGTCCTATCTTAGCGCCGTCGTGAGCGTGCTGGCCGGGGCCGGCCGCTATCGACTGCCCGAATTCATGGCGCTGACGGTGCTCGGGCGCATCGCGTGGACATCGGCCTATCTGGGCCTCGGTTACGGCGTCGGGGCCGATCTGCAGGCCGCCACCGACTTGCTGAAGAACCTCAGCGGACTGCTCTTGTCGCTGGCGGTGCTCGCCGGCTCGGGGTGGGTCGGCTTCGGGCACGCGCCGATACTGTCCCGGCCCGAAGCGCCGACGGGAACGCGGTAACGCCGTTCGCCGGCGGCGCCGGGCAGGCGCACGCCTTCCGGGTCGGCCTGGCCCGGTCCCGATCTCCATGCTATATTCCAAAGAACCTTGGAATGATGGGGGAAGCGGATGGAACGCCGGGAAATCAAGAATCTCCTGTACGAGCAGGTGGCGCGCATCGGCAAGGCGGCCGCGAATCCGAAGCGGCTGGAGTTGATCGAGCTGCTGTGCCAGTGCGAAAAGACCGTTGAAACCCTGGCCAGGGACGCGGAGTTGAGCGTCAACCTCACCAGCGCCCATCTCAAGGAGCTCAAAGCCGCGCATCTCGTGCATTCGCGCAAGGGCGGCAAATACGTCTATTACCGGCTCGCCGATCCTGCAGTGGCCGCTTTCTGGGTGAGCCTGCGCGAGCTCGCCGAAGAGCGGCTGCTGGATCTGCAGCGGGCGTTGCGGGAGTTCGTGACCGAGCCGGAGAAACTTGCCCCCGTCGAAGGGAAGGCGCTTCTGGGCAAGGCGAGGCGCGGCAGGGCGATCGTGATCGATGTCCGTCCGCAAGAGGAATACGAAGCGGGGCACCTGCCCTATGCGCGCTCGGTGCCGTTGCCCGAGCTCAAGAAGCGGCTCTCGGAGCTGCCCAAGGACCAGGAGATCATCGCCTACTGCCGGGGTCCGTTCTGCATGATGGCAAAGGACGCGGTCGCGTTGCTGCGCAAACGGGGCTACAAGGCCACGAAGCTGGAAGACGGCGTGAGCGAGTGGTGCGCCGCAGGCATGCCTCTGGCCGCGGTGAAATGAGCATGCGGTGAATCGTGCCGGCGCCGCGATGGCGCGCAACGGGGAATCCGGAACCGTTGATTGAAAGGAGAAAGGCAGGATGTTCTTCAAGCAGCTTGCGACCAAGGAATCGAGCCTGTCCTATTTCTTCGGGTGCGGAACGCTGGGCAAGGCGGTCGCGGTAGACGTGGTCGCCGGCGACGAAGAGTGGTTCATCGAAGAAGCGCAGAAAGCCGGCGTCAAGATCACCCACGTGATCGACACCCATCTCCATGCGGATCACTATTCCGGGGGACGCAAGCTGTCCCGGCTCGCCGGCGCGCCCTACTGTCTGCACGAAAGCGACGCGGGCGTCGTCGAGTTTCCATTCCACGAGTTGCGGGACGGCGACTTAATCGAAGTCGGCAACGTTGTCATCAGGGTGCTGCACACGCCAGGCCATACCATGGACAGCGTCTGTCTCCTGGTCACCGACAAGCGCCGGGGCGAGCAACCGTGGTTCGTGATCACGGGCGACACGCTTTTCGTCGGCAGCGTCGGGCGCCCCGATCTCGCCGGACGCGAGCAGGCCATGGCGGCCACCCTCTTCGACAGCCTGCATGCCAAGCTGCTGACGTTGCCCGACGAAATTGAGATATTCCCGGGGCACCAGGCAGGGAGTGTCTGCGGGGTCGGGCTGTCGGGCAAACCCTCTTCCACGATCGGCTTCGAGAGGCGCTTCAATCCAAGGTTGCACATCAACGACAGGGAAGCGTTCGTGCGCTACCTCGCGAGCGACATTCCGCCCCGACCGGCCGACATGGACCGAATGATCGCCGCAAATACGGCGAGATAGGCGCACGCCGGCGCGATGCCGCCGGCCCGCCGCGCCCGGCCGATTCGAGCCGCGCAGCCCGACAACCGGAAAATCCGATGAACAACTCGTCCTGGGCCGCGTCCGAGACCGTCTACATCCGCGGCATCCGCGCCAACCTTCACCAATTCATCCAGCAGGCGATCCAGGTTTTCTTCGTGGGTCTGGTGATCGGCATGGAGCGCAACGTGCTGCCCGTGCTGAGCCAGGATTTCGGCGTGCCCAAGGGCTCGTTCCTGTTCCTCATGTCCTTCGTGGTGTCCTTCGGTTTTGTCAAGGGCATCCTGAATTTCGTGGCCGGGCGTCTGTCCGAGCACATCGGGCGCAAAAAGGTCCTGCTGCTGGGCTGGCTGGGAGCGCTGCCCATTCCCTTCCTGATCCTGCATGCCTCGAGCTGGGGTTGGATCGTGGCGGCGAACGTGTTTCTCGGCATCAACCAGGGGTTCGCCTGGACCATGACCGTGACCAGCAAGGTAGATATCACGCGCGCGGAGCAGCGCGGGTTCGCCACGGGAGTCAACGAGTTTGCGGGCTATGCGGCGGTGGCCATCGCCGGGGTCGTTACCGCCTACTTGTCGGTTGCGTATGGCCCCCGCGACGCGCTGTTCGGCTTTTCCCTCGCGGCAATCCTCGTGGCCATCGTGACGGCGCTCCTGTTCATCAAGGAGACCCTGCCTTGGGCAAAGGTCGAAGGCACCCAGCACGCCAATGGCACCTACGTGGGCCACAAGCCGCGTTTCGCCGCGGGCGTGTCCGAGCGGCCCGGCATGTGGGAGGTCTTCACCCTGGTGTCCTTTCGCAATCGGACGCTCAGGTCGTTTGCCCAGGCGGGGATCACCAACAAGCTCGCCGATGCGCTGCTCTGGGTGCTCTTCCCGGTTTTCCTGCACGACCGCGGACTGAGCATCGTGCAAATCGGCTGGGTCACGGGGGTCTACGGTGCGGTTTGGGGCGGATCCCAGCTCTGGACCGGAGCCTTGTCGGACGCCGTCGGGCGCAAGAAAACCATCGTTGCCGGTCTCTGGGTGCTCGGCTTGGGCGTGTCCGCGGTGACGCTGGTGGAAGGGATGGCCGCGTGGGTGATCGCGGCCGCGGTCATGGGAGTCGGGATGGCTCTGCTCTATCCGAATCTCATCGCCGCCGTGGCGGACATATCGCACCCCGCCTGGCGGAGCACCGCGCTCGGGGTCTACCGCTACTGGCGCGACACCGGCTACGCCATCGGCGCGATCGCCCTGGGTCTGGTGGCGCAGTGGAGGAACGAAGTGGCGGCTGCATTCTGGTTCACGGCCGCCGTTCTTGCGCTTTCGGGTTTATGGGTGGCATTGCAGGCCGAGGAGACCCACCCGCGGCTCAATCCGGCCGATCCGGGGAGCTGAGCCGGGTTCGCTCCGGCGCTCGACGCGCGCATGGGGCTCGAGCTCGGAGCGGTGCAATATCGAGCCCTGAGGAGCGCCCGATGACACCGGACCAATACGATGCCTGGTATCGCACGCCGCGCGGCCGGTGGATCGGCGAAATCGAGTTCCGGCTGATCTCCGCGCTGCTCGATGCGGAGCCCGGCGCACGCATTCTCGACGTCGGTTGCGGCACCGGCTATTTCACCCGGCGTTTCGCCGGCGAGGGCTACGAAGTCACCGGGGTCGACCCCGATCCGTCGATGCTCGCCTACGCGCGCGCCCATCGCGCCGGAACCGAAGACTACGTCCTGGGAGACGCGCGCAGACTGCCATTTTCCGACGGCGAATTCGATTACTGCATATCGATCGCTGCGCTGTGCTTCATTCCCGAAGAGCGCCTGGCGCTCGGAGAAATCGCCCGCGTAAGCCGGCGCGGGATTGCGCTCGGGTTGCTCAACCGGTGGAGCCTGCTCTATCTGCAGAAGGGCCGGCATGGCGGGCGCGGCGCCTATCATGGCGCGCGGTGGCATACGCCCCCGCAGGTGCGGTCGCTTCTGGCGACGCTTCCGATGACGACCCGTCGCGTGCGGACCGCGGTTCGTCTGCCCTCGGGCGGGGCACTGGCGCGCTACGTTGAAGCCCTGACGCCGCATTGGTTGCCCTTTGGCGGCTTCATCGCTGCGGCTGCGCGGGGCAAGCTCGGCGGCCGCGGAGCTCCGGAAGGAACGGACCCGATAAGGAACTGAGGAGGAGGGCTCTGACGAGCACGTTCGAGCACGCCGATCGCCCCGCCCGCGCGAACCCCGGAAGAAGCCTATTCCTTGTTCTTTCCCTCTTCCGCCGACGTCGCCCAGGTCCAGTACAGCCCAAGGTAAGCCTCGGAGTGAGACTCGCCCGCCACGCTGTGGCCGACCCGGAACAGCAGGCTGCACCCCCCGCAGGCCTCGATGCCGCTGTAAGAGCCGCCGAAGTTCAGGAAGGTGGAGTGCTCCGCGTCCACGCTCGGTGCGCCTTGCGCGAACACCTCGCCGCCCAGGGTCAGCTTGTCGGTGACCGATCTCTGCAACAGCCAGCCGCCGAAGTTGTAGTTCAGCATGCCCGGCGCGGAGTTGAACGCGCGCCCGCCGCCGCCGTAGGTCGTCCACGGCCCGAAGCTTTTCTGCACCCAGACGGGAAACGTCCACCACGCCCTGCCGTTGCCCAGCCCCTTGTCGGAGTCGCCGGTGGGCAGCTCCAGCATCGGGAAAACGCCGACTTGCGGGTGACCGTCGGTCTCGTGCACGAAGCGGTACTTGACCCCCAGCTCCACATCCCCCAGGCCGTGCTGGTTCGGCCCCTCGTTGGGGAGCAGATTGACGTACGGCACCATGAGGTGCAGGTGAACGTCCTCCCTCGGGCTGGTGTTGTACTCGAAAGCGGGAAGCACGTACTGCGTGCCTCCCGGCCCCCTGTCCATGGTCGAGAAGACGTAGGCTTCCGAATGCCCGGGCTCGAGCGGCTCCGGGTCGTCGGTCATGAACGGCGGCCCGGCGAGCGCGACCTGGGAAGCCAGCAGCATCACGCCGGCCGCCAGTGAGCCCGCGGCGGTTCTTGCAGTGTAGGTATTCATTTGCTTGCGCCCTTGTCTCGCGCATCTGCGGGTGCGGCCCGCCTGCGTGCTATTTGCCCTGCAGCAGGTCCATGATCGGCGGGAACGTCAGCGCGAAGCCGATCGCGAGCAGCACGAATGCCACGGCGCTCACCCGCCCGACGTTCACGTCCCGCGCGCTCCACTTCTTGTCGAGCACGTACCACGCCGCCAGCCAGATCACGATGGCGGAGATGGTCACGCCCGAGAGCGGTCCCGTAGGGTTGTAGAAACTGAAGAACTTGCCGATTCCCGAGAATGCGTCGCCGAGCAGCGCGAACAGCCCGAGCACTGCGCTGCCGATGCCCGCAGCGAGGATCGCCGCCGCCCCCGGTCCGTTCGGCAGGTCTTCGGACGCCGGGATGTGTTGAGTGTTCGCCACGGTCATTCTCCTTTGATCAACTGGATCGTTTCGCCGCCGCGCACCGGCGCATACTTGTTGAGGAAGGCGCCGAACATGCCGGCCACGCCCGTGGCGATGAACGCCGCCACCGTGAAGATCAGCACCGCCTTGCGCAGGTCGCGATGCTTGGCGAGGCTCGCGCGGTACTTGGTGTAGACGTAGGCGACCATCGTCATCGCGATCGGGGCGATCCACGCCACGTGCTCCTTCCATTCCATGCCGAGGTCGTGCCAGCCGATCGTGTTCGGGCTGGACATCAGCAGCTTCTGCGGATAGGCCGACAGGTCGGTCGTTCCGGCCGGTGGAATCGCGCGATACCACGGGTACACGAGGTAAGCGCCCGACAGCACCGTCGCCCAGGCGAGCACGACCATGCCGACCAGGTAGAGGCGCAGCATCGTCTGGTCTCTCTGGCTCGGCACCGCCGGCGCGCCGGGCGCCGACATGCGGTAGATCTCCGCGATCGCTCCGGTGAACGCCAGCATGAACAGCGCCCCGAAGCCCATGCCGTGAAACACGGTGACCAGGTCACGCCAACTGATTTCCATATCGAGCCCCCTTTCTGGTTGAGTATTGACGACACAGTGCGCCCCGCGCCGCGTCAGGCCGATGACTCCCGCATTACATCTTCGTAATCTGCGCTCAGCGGGCGCCCGATGAGGCATAGTTCCGAACGACCGCGCAGCGCCGACGACGCTCCATGAAGCTGCTGATCATCGAGGACGAACCCAAGACGGCGGAATACCTGAGGCGCGGCCTGTCCGAGGCCGGCTTCGTGGCGGACGGCGCTCGCACCGGAGGAGACGGCCTGCACCTGGCGCTCACCGAAGACTACGACCTCGTGGTGCTCGATGTGATGCTGCCCGGACTGGACGGCTGGGAGGTCCTGCGCGGCATGCGCGCCGCCGGCAAGGACACGCCGGTGCTGTTCCTCACGGCGCGCGACCAGGTCGACGACCGCGTCAAGGGCCTTGAGCTGGGTGCGGACGACTACCTGACCAAGCCCTTTGCGTTCGCCGAGCTGCTGGCGCGGGTGCGTACGCTGCTGCGACGTGGAAGGGCTACGCACGCGGTCGAAAAGCTTACCATTGCCGACCTCGAGCTCGATCTCCTGAGCCGCCGCGTGCTGCGCGCGGGCAGGCGCATCGACCTCACCGCCAAGGAGTTCGCGCTGCTCGAGCTGCTGATGCGCCGGCAAGGCGAGGTGTTGCCGCGCTCGCTGATCGCCTCCCAGGTCTGGGACATGAACTTCGACAGCGACACCAACGTCATCGACGTCGCCGTACGCCGGCTGCGCGCCAAGATCGACGACGATTTTGACGCCAAGCTGATCCAGACGGTGCGCGGCATGGGCTACGTGCTGCGGGCCCCCGGGGAATGAAGGCGCCGCTCTCGCTCACCGCGCGCGTGAGCATTTTGTTCGCGGCCGCAGCCGCCGGCGTGCTGCTGATCGCGGGGGCCCTGTTCGAGCACGCGGCCGAGAACCACTTCCTGGACGACGACCGGGAGGAGCTCTACGGAAAGACGGAGCTCATTCGCAGCCTGCTCGCCAAAGCCACCACGCCCGCCGCCGTGGCCGAGCTTCCGACACGCATCGCCGATACGATGTTCGGCCATCCGGGAATCGCGATCGCCGTCGCGCGCAGCGACCGGACGGTCCTGTTCTCGACCGGACCGCGGGCGGTAGTCGAGCACCTGCTTTCGGCCGCAGAACTGGGCCGGGCGCAGCCGGTCACCTGGTCCGACCCGCCGCGGGTCTACCGCATCGTGGCGAGCCGGCTTCCGCTCGGAATTCCGCACAGCCCTCCCGTCAACGTCGGGGTCGCGCTCGACATCACGAGCGACCGTGCCTTCATGAGCGAGTTCAGGGAGTTTCTGTGGTTCGGGATGGCGTTTTCCATGGTCGTCATGGCCGTGCTCGGATGGGCCGCGGTGCACCGAGGGCTCCTGCCGCTGCGCAAGCTCTCGGCGATGGTCGCCGCCGTCTCGGCGGAACGGCTCGACAAGCCGCTGCCCGAAGCGGGCGCGCCGCCCGAGCTGCGCGGGCTGGTGCTCGCGTTCAACCGCATGCTCGCGCGCCTCGAGGACTCCTTCCGCAGACTCTCGGAGTTCTCCTCGGACCTTGCCCACGAGCTGCGCACCCCGATCCAGAACCTGCTCCTTCAGACGCAGGTCACCTTGAGCCGCGAGCGCGATGCCGCCGACTATCGCGCGAACCTGCAGTCCAATCTCGAGGAGCTCGAGCGCCTGTCCAAGATGGCCTCCGACATGCTGTTTCTCGCCAGGGCGGACAACAAGCTCCTCGCGCCCAAGCGGGAGCCGGTCGAGCTGCACAAGGAGGTGGAGCAACTGCTTGCGTTCTATGAGGCGCTCGCGAGCGATCGCGGCGTCGGGCTGGCACAATCCGGGGCCGCAACGATTTCCGGCGACCGACTCATGATCCAGCGCGCGCTTTCCAATCTCCTGTCCAACGCCATTCGCTTTACGCCCGCGGGAAGGGAGATCGCGGTTGCCCTTGCGGAGGACGTGGAATCGGCCACGGTCAGCGTGACCAACCCGGGGCCCGAAATCCCCGCCGAGCATCTGTCGAGGATCTTCGAGCGCTTGTATCGTGTCGACCCGTCACGGCGGGAAGGCGAGGCCGACCACGCCGGCCTCGGGCTCGCGATCGCTAGGTCGATCGTCGAGATGCACGGCGGCAGCATCCGCGCCGAGTCGTCCGCCGGCGAGACCCGCTTCAGCGTCACGCTTCCGCGCGGGCATACGGTCCGGGCGGCACCGTTGCGCGCCGCCCGTTCCGTATGACCCAGGCGGACGCAAGGCTCGGGCGGCACCGAGCCACGCTTGCCGAGCTGGCGACGGTATTTCTCGCGTTCTTCAAGCTCGGCTGCACTTCGTTCGGCGGACCGATCGCGCATCTCGGCTACTTGCGCGCGGAATTCGTCGAACGGCGCAAGTGGCTCGACGATGCCGCCTACACGGACCTGGTCGCGCTATGCCAGTTCTTGCCGGGCCCGGCAAGCAGCCAGGTCGGAATTGCGCTGGGGGTCTTGCGCGCCGGGGCGCCGGGCGCCCTGGCCGCCTGGGTCGGCTTCACGCTGCCCTCCGCCGTGCTCATGATCCTGTCGGGCTACGGGCTGCAGATCCTGCGCCTGTCGACCGGCGCAGGTTGGGTGCATGGCCTCAAGCTCGCCGCGGTCGCTGTGGTAGCGCAAGCCGTGTGGAGCATGGGCAGACAACTTTGCCCCGACCGCTCGCGGGCCACGATAGCGGTATGCGCAGCGCTGCTCGTATTGGGGTGGGGCAGCGCGCTCGCGCAGATCCTCGCCATCGCGGTCGGCGGCGCGATCGGCTGGCGCCTGCTGCCGGGCGGTACCGTGCCCGCCGCGGCCCACGCGGAATTCAAAATCCGCCGCGAGCTGTCCTGGATCAGCGCCCTGCTGTTCGTCGCGCTGCTCGCCGTACTGCCCGTGCTGGCGCGCGCGAGCGCGAGCCATGCGCTCGCGGTATTCGACAGCTTCTACCGCGCGGGCTCGCTCGTGTTCGGAGGTGGTCACGTGGTGCTGCCGCTGCTGCGCGCGGAGGTGGTGCCGCGGTGGATCGGCGACGGCGCGTTTCTCGCCGGCTACGGCATCGCGCAGGCGTTGCCCGGGCCCTTGTTCACCTTCGCCGCCTTTTTAGGGGCGGCGATGCGCGGCGCGCCGGCGGGCTGGCTGGGCGGCCTGCTTGCCTTGTGCGCGATCTTTCTGCCTGCTTTCCTGCTCGTGTTTGCGGCCCTGCCTCACTGGAACGCGCTGCGCCGGATGGCGGGCATACGCGCGGCGTTGAACGGCGTCAACGCCGCGGTGGTCGGCATTCTTCTCGCGGCGCTCTACGACCCCATCTTCACGACTGCGGTGCGCGGGCCGGCGGACTTCGCCCTGGCGCTGGCGGCGTTTGCGCTGCTCGCGTTCTGGAAGCTGCCGCCGTTGTGGGTGGTCGTGCTGGCTGCGCTCGGTGGGGTCGTGATCGGATAGTTACGGTCGTCCCAGCCGCGGTTGCGCGCCGGCTGGCGAACGGCCCCCGCCCGCTCAAAGCTTCACCCACCCCCCTGCGCAGCGCGTGGTGCAGCGCCAGCCCGAACACGAACGCGAACCCGATGTTCCAGATCGCGCAGCCCGCCGTCACCAGGCTCACGAAGCGGTCGTTCCGTGGTCTTGCCGAATGCGACCCCCGTAGTCGGCAGTGCGACCGCGGACGTCCGGGAACCGGGCAGATCCCGGGCCGCGGGCTTCGAAAACGCGAATCGCGCAGGGCGGGGAAGGAAATCCGCGCCTGCGCGCAAAGTTTACTGCAGGCGATAGGCGGCGTGGCAAGCGACGCATTGGGCGGTGACGTGCGCCAATGCGGCGAGCGCCGGGCGCATGTCGCCGGTCGCGGCGGAGGTGTTGACCTCGACCGCGAATCTGCTCGCGGCCCGGTGCATCTGCATGCCGATGTCTTGCATGCCCTTCGGCATGTAGGGCGCCACCTCGTGCGCGCCGTGCAGTCCCAGCGAGCTCAGTCCGAGGCGGTGCTCGGCGAGCCGGGACGCCTCGTCGAATTCTCCGTTCGACAAGGCGAGCTCGATCTTCTGCAGCGTCAGGAGGTGGTCCCGCATGTTGGCCAGCTCGTGCTCGCGCAGCGGCGCCGGGAAGTGCACCAGCTCGCGGGTGTCTTGGCCCTGCATCATGTGATCCATGGACGAACCCTGATGCGGGTTGTCCTCCGCAGCCTGAGTCGACGCAATCGCCGAGAGCACTGCCGCCAGAACCATGCCTGCAACAGCTTTACGCGTCATCGGGGCGTCTCTCTTCGTCGTGGAACGTACAGTGTGCGCTGCGCATTCGCCCCCTGCATATGACCGCGGTCATACTCTCTGGTGCCTCTTCGTCAGCCGCAAGCGCGGACCATCTCGCTCGACGTATCCGGCCTGCTCCATGCGTGCAAGCGTGCGGTAGAGTGTCTCGTGAGCGACGCCCGATTCAGGCGAGGATGGCTCTCCGCGGCCGGCAGGCGATGGTGTTTCCGCCCGCGGGCGCGTCCAGCGCCTGCGGCGCGAGAGGTCTCGCGCCGCAGGAATGCCTCGTCGAGCTGACGGAATTCAGCCTTGCTTCGGAGCGAAGCGCCCCGGGCCGAACCTGTGCCCCGGACCGAACCCATGTCCCGGCCCGGCCTGGTCGAAGGCCGCCTTCTGCTCGGGCGTGAGCACGCCGTAGAGTTGCTTGGCGGCGCCGTCGAGCGACTCCATCGCGGCGAGCCGCTGCTTCATGAAGGCGATGCGCTGATCCATGCGCTCCGGGGCGGTGCCCGCCGCGGACTGCATCGAGGCGCGCATCGCGAGCATGCCCTGGGCCTGCTGCTTGACGCCGTCGGCGAATGCCTGCCACTGGGATTCCTGCGCGGGCGTGATCTTGAGCTGCTCCTTGAGATACGCGAGGTGCTGCTCGGCGCGCGCGGACGGATCGCCGAACATCGGGCCGCCATGCATGGGACCCATCCCGCCGCGGAAGCCGGGTCCAGGGTAGGGAGCCTGGGCATAGACCGTGGCGGCGATGCCCGCCGCGACGGCGGCGGCGATGCCGAGGGTGATTTTCACTGAGCGTTTCATGAGTCTCTCCTGATTGAAGGGGTAAAGCTGAAGCGTTCTTCAGCGGAGTCCATTGGATCACCGGCGCGTAACCGGCTGATGGCACGAAAGCGGTTTGTTGTGGCGAACCGTGGCGGCCGCCGTGCCGGTAACATTTCGTGACGAATTGCGTCCCGCGCACGGGTATAACGCGTACATGGCTGCCGCGGACCACATCCTCATCGTCGACGACGAGCTCGAGTTGCGCCGCCTGCTTTCCGACTACCTGGAGAAGAACGGCTACCGGGTGAGCTCGGCCGGCGACGGCAAGGCGATGCGCGCGGCGCTCGACCGCACGCGCGTCGATCTCATCGTGCTCGACCTGATGCTTCCCGGCGAGGACGGCCTCACCCTGTGCCGCGATCTGCGCGCGAAGTCCGGGATCCCGGTCATCATGCTGACCGCGCGCGGCGAGCAGACCGATCGCATTGTGGGGCTCGAGATGGGCGCGGACGACTACGTGCCCAAGCCGTTCAGCCCGCGCGAGCTGCTGGCGCGGATCAAGGCCGTCCTGCGGCGCACACGCGCGCTGCCGGAAAACCTCGAGCCTGAGGAAGTGGCGCGCTTCCGCTTCGCGGGCTGGCAGCTCGACACGGCGACCCGCTACCTCACCGCGCCCGACGCGGTGGTGATCCCGCTGAGCGGCGCCGAGTACCAGCTGCTCAGGGCGTTTCTCGAGCATCCCGGCCGCGTGCTCAACCGCGATCAGCTGCTCGACCTGGGCTTCGGGCGCGACGCGGAGCGCACCGATCGCAGCGTCGATTCCCAGGTGAGTCGCCTGCGCCAGCGCCTGCGCGACGACGCCAAGGAGCCGGCGATCATCAAGACGGTGCGCGCTCAGGGTTACGTCCTGGCGGTCCCGGTCGAGGCCGGGAAATAGTGCGGCTGCTGCCGGCATCGCTCTTCGGCCGACTGGTGGTGGTGCTGGTCGGCGGCCTCGCGCTCGCGGTGTCGATCGGCGCCGCGCTTTACCTGCACGAGCGAAGCGATCTCCTGCAGCAGGCCGGGGCGGTCGGCATCGCGCGGCAGATCGCCGACGCGACCCGGGTGCTGGACTCGGAGGGCCCGGCCGCCCGCGGCAAGACCGCGGCGAGTCTGGGCTCCGCGTCCCTCGGCGTCTCGCTCGACGCGACACCGGGCGAAGCGCCTCCGCCCGCGGCAAGCGGGCCTTACGCCCGGCACGTCGCGGCGCTTCTGGACGCTTACCTCGGCGAGCATCGGGAGGTGCGGGTCGCGCCGGGCGTCGCGATGCCGCCGATGCGCATGGGCCCCGGCGTGGCGCCGCCGATGCCGATGGGCGGGGCGGCCATGCCGCACGCCATGCCGCCGCGCCCGATGGCGGTCCAGGTCCGGCTGCGCGACGGGACGTGGGCGAGCTTCAGCTATGCGATACCGGCTCCGCGCATGGCCTGGCCCTACCAGCTGATCGTCGAGGCGATTGCCCTGGTGCTGGCCGTCATCGCGCTCTCCGTCGTTGCCGTTCGCCGCGCGACCCGGCCGCTCGCGGTGCTGGCGAGCGCGGCCGACGAGCTCGGTGAGAACATCAACCGCCCGCCGCTCCCCGAGGAGGGGCCGGACGAGGTGCGCCGCGCGGCGCGTGCCTTCAACAGCATGCAGGTGCGGCTGAAGGAGTACATCGAGGATCGCGGCCGGATCCTGGCGGCGATCGCGCACGACCTGAAGACGCCGCTCGCGCTCCTGCGCTTGCGCACCGAGGCGCTGTCGCACGACGCCGAGCTGAAAGCCAAGTTCGAGGGCGATCTCGATCGGATGGAGCGGCTGGTGAGCGAAACGCTCGACTTCGTGCGGGCGATCGACAGTCCGGAGCCTGCGCAGGCCGTCGACATGGTGGCGCTGCTCGAAAGCCTCAAGGCCGACACCGCGGCGCTCGGCTGGGAGGTGCAGGTCGGCGGCGCCACGCGACCGTATCCCGGAAGGGTGCAGGCGCTGCAGCGCTGCGTCACGAATCTGGTCGAGAACG
This sequence comes from uncultured Pseudomonadota bacterium, assembly GCA_963817785.1. Lineage (GTDB taxonomy): Bacteria > Pseudomonadota > Gammaproteobacteria > Burkholderiales > SG8-39 > JAKALD01. The sequence goes on from CAWFPL010000003.1 coordinate 221,610, forward strand.
CGGTCCGCTACGGCAAGCGCGCGCGCGTCGTGCTCGAGGATTCGGACGACGCGCTGCGGATCCGCATCCGCGACGAGGGGCCCGGGATTCCCGAGCCGGAGCTCGAGCGCGTGTTCGAGCCTTTCTACCGGCTCGAAGCCTCGCGCAACCGCGCCACCGGCGGCAGCGGGCTCGGCCTCGCGATCGCGCGCACCATCGCGCGGGCGCACGGAGGCAACGTGGTCCTGCGCAATCTCGAAGGCGGCGGGCTGGAGGCGCTGCTCACCCTGCCGCGGCGCGCGGCTCAGCGCGGCGCGTAGGGGCCGAGCGGCTTCGGCGGCTCTTCGGCCTGCTGCGGCTGCGCGGCAGGCTGCGGCGGGCGCTGCGACGGGGGCACGTAGCCCTCGGGCGACGCGGGCGCGGCCTGCGAGCGCGGCGGCAGGATGCCGGCTTTCGGATAGCCGGCGACGTCGAGCGCGCCGTCGAACTCGCTCTGGCTGAATCCCTTCTCCACGCTGCTGCCGACGACCAGCACCGGCACCTCGTTACTCTGCGAGACGCGCCTGAGCTCGGCGTTGGTCTGCGGGTTCCACACCGAGACTTCCTTGAACGGCACGCCGCGCTTGTTGAGCGCCGCGCGCGCCTCGGCGCAGGCTTCCTTGCAGGTGGGAGAGGTGTAGAGCGTGACCGGCGCATCCTTCATCGCCTTGGCGAGCGCATAGGGCATCTCGCTCGTCGGTGCCACGCTTCCGCCGTAGGCTTTCTTCTCGACGTCCTTGGCCGTGGGCGGAGGCGGCTGGTCCGACACGTGCACCTGGCCGCTCTGGTCGACCCAGCGATACAGCTGCTGCGCGCACGCCGGTCCGATCGGGAGCGCGAGGACGATGCCGAGGAGGAGCGCGCAGCGCCTCATGCGGCGATCATACCACTGTGCCGCAGCAGCGCGTCCACGCGCGGCTCGCGCCCGCGGAAGGCGCGGAAGGACTCTGACGCCGGACGGCTGCCGCCGACGGCGAGAATTTCGTCACGGAAGCGCGCGCCGGTTGCGGCGTCCAGAATGCCCTTTTCCTCGAACAGGCTGTAGGCGTCCGAGGAAAGCACCTCGGCCCACTTGTAGCTGTAGTAGCCGGCCGCGTAGCCGCCTGCGAAGATGTGCGAGAAGTTGTTCGGAAAGCGGCTGTAGGCGGGCGGAAAGATCGCCGCCACCTCGCGGCGCACTTCCTCGAGCAGCTCGAGCGGCGTGCGGCCGGAGTCGGGGTCGTAGTCGTGGTGCAGGCGCATGTCGAACAGCGCGTACTCGATCTGGCGCAGCGTGGCGAGACCCGACTGGAAATTCTTCGCCGCCAGCATCTTGTCGTAGAGCGCGCGCGGCAGCGGCGCGCCGCTGTCCGCCTGCCGCGTCATGTGCTCGAGCACCTCCCACTCCCAGCAGAAGTTCTCCATGAACTGGCTGGGCAGCTCGACCGCGTCCCACTCCACCCCGTTGATGCCCGACACGCCCAGGTCCTCGACCTCGGTGAGCAGGTGGTGCAGGCCGTGGCCGAACTCGTGGAACAGCGTGATCACCTCGTCGTGCGTGAACAGCGCCGGCTTGCCGCCGACCGGGCGCGAGAAATTGCAGTTGAGGTAGGCCACCGGCGTCTGGATGCGCTCGTCCTTGCGGCGCCGCGTGATGGCGTCGTCCATCCACGCCCCGCCGCGCTTGGTCTCGCGCGCGTACAGGTCGACGTAGAACTGGCCGATCAGGGTTCCGGCGCTGTCGGCGATCTCGAAAAAGCGCACGTCCTCCTGCCACACCGGGGCGTCGCCCGGGGTGATGCGCAGCCCGTAGAGCTTACTCACCAGGCGGAACAGCCCGGCGGCGACGACGTCCTCGGGGAAGTACCGCTTCACTTCCTGGTCGGAGAAGTCGTACAGCCTGGTGCGCAGCTTCTCGGAGGCATAAGCGAGATCCCAGGCCTCGAGCCGCTCGAGGCCGAGCTCGGCGCGTGCGAATTCCCGCAGCTCGCCCAGGTCGCGCTCGGCGAACGGGCGCGCGCGGCGCGCGAGATCGCGCAGGAAAGCGAGCACCTGCTCCGGCGTGTCCGCCATCTTCGGCACCAGCGAGACCGAGGCGTAGTCGCGGTAGCCCAGCAGCCGCGCTTCCTCGTTGCGCAGCCGCAGGATGCGCGCGATCAGCGGCGTGTTGTCCCACTCGGGCCGGCCGAACTCCGAGGCGCGCGTGGCGCTTTCGCGGTACATGGTCGCGCGCAGCTCGCGGTCCTCGGCGTATTGCATCACCGGCATGTACGAGGGCGCGTGCAGCGTGAGCTTCCAGCCGCCGTGCCCGTCGCGCTCGGCCGCCTCGCGCGCGGCCTCGCGCACGTCCTGCGGGACGCCGGCCAGGCGCTTGTCGTCGGTGATCGTGAGCGAGAACGCGTTGGTCGCGTCGAGCAGGTTCTCGGAGAACTTGGCCCCGAGCCCGGCGAGCTCTTCCTGGACTTCGGCGAAGCGCGCCTTGCGGTCCGCCGGCAGCTCGGCGCCGCCGAGGCGGAAGTCGCGCAGCGCGTCCTCGACCAGCTTGCGGCGCGCCGGCGTCAGGCGCTCGAAGGCCGGGTCGGCGCGCAGGGCGCGGTACTTCTCGAACAGCGGCCGGTTCTGCGCCAGCTCGGTCCAGTACTGCGTGACCTTGGGCAGGCCGGCGTTGTAGGCCTCGCGCAGCGCCGGGCTGTCGAGCACCGCGTGCAGGTGCGTCACCTGCCCCCACGCGCGCCCGAGGCGCTCGTTCGCGTCCTCGAGCGGTGCGACGAACGCCTCCCAGGTGAGCGGCAGCTGCGCTTGCGTCACGCGCGCGAGCGTGGCCCGCGCCTCGGCGAGCAGCTGCTCGATCGCCGGCGCGACGTGCTCGGGCCGGAGATCGCGGAAGCGGGGCAAGCCCGAAAAATCGAGTAACGGATTCATGTCTGCAGGTGCTCGTTCAGGTGCTGCCGAGCGCGCGCGTGGCCGCGCGCACCGTGTTGACGATCAGCATCGCCACCGTCATCGGTCCCACCCCGCCCGGCACCGGCGTGATGCGGCCGGCCACGTCCTTCACGCGCGCAAAGTCGACGTCCCCTGCGAGGGTGCCATCCGGCAGCCGGTTGATGCCGACGTCGATGACGCAAGCGCCTGGTTTGACCATCTCGGCGCCGATCAGGTTCGCGCACCCGACCGCGACGACCAGCACGTCGGCCTGGCGCGTGAACTCGCCCAGGCGCGGGGTCCTGGAGTGGCAGATGGTGACGGTCGCGTCGTTCTGCAAGAGCAGCAGCGCGAGCGGCTTGCCGACGATGTTCGAGCGCCCGACCACCACCGCGTGCCGCCCGGCGAGCGCGACGCCCTCGTGCGCGAGCAGGTGCATCACGCCCGCCGGCGTGCAAGGAACGACCCGCGGGTTCCCGGCGAGCAGCGCGCCGAGATTCTCGAGGTGAAAGCCGTCGACGTCCTTCTCCGGGGCGGGCGCGGCGAGCACGCGCTCCACGCTGATGTGCGGCGGCAGGGGCAGTTGCACCAGGATGCCGTGCACGCCCGCGTCGCGGTTGAGCTCGGCGATCCTGTCAAGCAGCGTGCTCTCGGCGACGTCGCCGGGATACTCGTGCAGCTCGAAGCGGACGCCGGTGTCCTCGCAGGCGCGCACCTTGTTGCGCACGTACAGGCGCGAGGCAGACTCGTCGCCGGCGAGGATGACCGCCAGCCCGGGACGTACGCCGCGCGCGGCGAGCTCCGCGACCATGGGCCTGACCGAGGCGCGCACCGAAGCGGCGATCGCTTTCCCGTCGATAATCCTGGCCATAAGAGCAACGCTGTGCTGCAGGGCGACGCTTCGCGTCGCGCTGCAGCACCTGACTTTCGGAAAGAGCAGCAGCGGAAAAAGGGGCCGCAGTCTACCACCGCGCCGCGCCAACCCGGCGCAAGTCGGATTGCGCATCATGGGAAAGGTTTTTATAATGCGGAATAAGCGCTTCGCGGCGATCCGGCGTGCGCGGCGACGCGCGCAGGTTTGTGTCGCCCTATTGAACGTATTAAGCTTCGGCGCACCCTCGCGCGCCCACAAGGCACGCGCAGCGCCTGCCTAAGCCACGAGCTGGAGGAATTCATGTCTGCCGTCCCGCAATCGCCCGCGGCCAACGATCCCGACGCACTAGAAACCCAGGAATGGCTCGACGCGCTCGAGGCGGTGCTCGAGCGCGAAGGACCGGAGCGCGCGCACTACCTGCTCGAGAAGCTGGTCGACAAGGCGCGGCGTTCCGGCGCGTACATTCCATTCAACGCGACCACCGCGTACCTCAACACGATTCCGCCGCACCTGGAGGAGCGCTCGCCCGGCGACTACGTCCTCGAGGAGCGCATCCGCGCGTACTGCCGCTGGAACGCGATGGTGATGGTCGCCAGGGCGAACAAGAACGACGACGAGCTCGGCGGGCACATCGCCAGCTTCGCGTCGGTCGGTACCCTGTTCGGCCAGGGGTTCAACCATTTCTGGCACGCGCCCACCGAGAGTCACGGCGGCGACCTGGTGTACTTCCAGGGGCATTCCTCGCCCGGCATCTACGCGCGCGCCTTCCTCGAGGGGCGGCTGTCCGAGGAGCAGCTGCTCAGCTTCCGCCGCGAAGTCGACGGCAAGGGGGTCTCGTCGTATCCGCACCCGTGGCTGATGCCCGATTTCTGGCAGTTCCCCACGGTGTCGATGGGCCTCGGCCCGATCCAGGCCATCTACATGGCGCGCTTCCTCAAGTACCTGCACGCGCGCGGCCTGGCCGACACCGCGCAGCGCAAGGTGTGGTGCTTCTGCGGCGACGGCGAGATGGACGAGCCCGAGTCGCTCGGCGCGATCGGCATGGCGGTGCGCGAGAAGCTCGACAACCTGATCTTCGTCGTCAACTGCAACCTGCAGCGGCTCGACGGCCCGGTGCGCGGCAACGGCAAGATCATCCAGGAGCTCGAATCGGATTTCCGCGGCGCCGGCTGGAACGTCATCAAGCTGATCTGGGGCTCGTACTGGGATCCCCTGTTCGCGCGCGACAAGGAAGGCCGGCTGCTGCGCGTGATGGAGGAAACCGTCGACGGCGAGTACCAGAACTACAAGGCGAACGACGGCGCCTTCGTGCGCAAGCACTTCTTCGGCAAGGACCCGAAGGTGCTGGAGATGGTCTCGCGCATGACCGACGAGGACATCTGGCGGCTGAACCGCGGCGGGCACGATCCCTACAAGATCTACGCCGCCTACGCCGCGGCAGTGAAGCACCAGGGCCAGCCGACGGTGATTCTCGCCAAGACCATCAAGGGCTACGGGCTGGGCAAGCAGGGCCAGGCCAAGAACCCGACGCACCAGCTGAAGAAGGTGGACGTGCACACCATCCGGGAGGTGCGCGACCAGTACTCGATCCCGATCCCGGACGAGGAGCTCGAGAAGCTGCCGTTCTACATGCCGGCGCCGGATTCGCCCGAGATGCTGTACCTGCACGAGCAGCGCAAGGCGCTCGGCGGCTACCTCCCGCAGCGGCGCATGAAAGCGGATGCGCCGCCTGCGGTGCCGCCGCTTTCGGCCTTCGAGCCGGTGCTCAAGGGCTCCGAGGGGCGCGAGATCTCGACCACCATGGCGTTCGTGCGCATCCTTACCGCGCTGGTGCGCGACAAGGATCTCGGCAAGCACGTCGTGCCGATCGTGCCCGACGAGGCCCGCACCTTCGGCATGGAAGGGATGTTCCGCCAGCTCGGCATCTACTCCTCCGAGGGGCAGAAGTACGTGCCGGTCGACCGCGACCAGGTGATGTATTACCGCGAGGACAAGGCCGGGCAGATCCTCGAGGAAGGCATCACCGAGGCGGGCGGATTCTCCTCCTGGATCGCGGCGGCGACCTCGTACAGCCATTCCAACCTGGCGATGGTCCCGTTCTATATCTATTACTCGATGTTCGGCTTCCAGCGCTTCGGCGATCTCGCCTGGGCGGCCGGGGATCAGCGCTGCCGCGGGTTCCTCCTCGGCGGCACCGCAGGACGCACCACGCTCAACGGCGAGGGCCTGCAGCACGAGGACGGCCACTCGCACGTTCTTTTCTCGGTGATCCCGAACTGCGTGTCGTATGACCCGACCTACGGCTACGAGCTGGCGGTGATCATCCACGACGGCCTGCGCCGCATGCTCACCGAGCAGGAGGACGTGTTCTACTACATGACCGTGATGAACGAGAACTACGAGCATCCGGCGATGCCTGCGGGCGCGGAAGAGGGAATCCTGAAGGGGATGTACCTGCTGCGCGAGTCGAAGGCGAAGGGGAAATCCCGCGTGCAGTTGATGGGCTCGGGCACGATCCTGCGCGAGGTGCTCGCCGCGGCCGAGCTGCTCGAGACGGACTGGGGTGTCGCCGCCGACGTCTGGAGCGCCACCAGCTTCACCGAGCTGCGGCGCGAAGGCCTGGCCGCGGAACGCTGGAATCTGCTGCACCCCGAGGACAAGCCGCGCGTGCCCTACGTCACGCAGTGCCTGGACAAGCGCGCCGGGCCGGTGGTCGCGGCGAGCGACTACATCAAGACGTTTGCCGACCAGATCCGGCCGTACATGCCCAAGGGCCGCGCCTATCGCGTGCTGGGAACCGACGGCTTCGGGCGCTCCGACTCGCGCGCCAAGCTGCGCCACTTCTTCGAGGTGAACCGGTATTTCGTCGCGCTCGCCGCGCTGAAGGCGCTCGCCGACGAGGGTGACGGAAAAGCGAAGACGGTCGCGGAAGCGATCCAGAAATACAAGCTCGATCCGGACAAGCCGGATCCCACGAAAACATAAGAACTACGCGGCATTGCGCGGCAGCGCCATAGTGCTGCCGCGCAATGCCAAACCTTCAGGAAAGGCGAATCCGGGAATGGCGAGCACGCTCGAAGTCACGGTGCCCGACATCGGCGACTTCAAGGAAGTCGAGGTGATCGAGATCCTGGTCAAGCCGGGCGACCAGGTTGCCAAGGAGCAGTCGCTCATCGCGCTGGAATCCGACAAGGCGACGATGGAAATTCCATCGCCCGGGGAAGGCGTCGTCAAGGAGATCAAGGTCAGGGTCGGCGACAAGGTGTCCGAGGGCACGCCGATCCTGGCGCTCGAGGAGCAGCACGCGGCAGCGCCCGCCGATCCGCCGGCTCCTGCGTCCCAGGCCGCGCCGAAGCAGCAAGCCGCGCCGAAACAGCAGGAGGCGCCCGCCCAGTCCCGAGGCGCGGCCGGCGCGGCGCCTCCGGGCGCGACACCGGGCGGCGCGGTGACGGTCAAGGTGCCGGACATCGGCGACTTCAAGGACATCGAGGTGGTCGAGGTCCTGGTCAAGCCCGGTGACGCCGTGCAGAAAGAGCAGTCGCTGATCACGCTCGAGTCCGACAAGGCGACGATGGAGATCCCCTCGCCGGCGGCCGGAGTGGTGAAGGAGCTCGGCGTCACGGTCGGCGCCAGGGTCTCCGAAGGATCGGTGATCCTCACCCTCGAGACTGCCGGCGCACCGTCGGTCGCGAAGCCGCAGGCGGAGGCGATGGCCGCGCCGCGGCCGGCGCAGGAAGCGCCGCGGGCTGCCGAGCCGGCCCCGGCGCCGCTCGGCCGACCGGTGCCGCGCGAGCCGCGCGAGGAGACGGTATCCAAGGCGCACGCCAGCCCCTCGGTGCGCAAGTTCGCGCGCGAGCTCGGCGTCGGCCTGATGAAGGTCCAGGGCAGCGGGCCCAAGGGGCGCATCCTGCACGAGGACGTGCAGGCCTTCGTCAAGGCCAGGCTCGCCGCGGTCGCGGCGGCACCGGCCGCAGCGGCGGCGGGCGGCACGCTGCCGTTCAATCTCCCCGCCTGGCCGGAGGTGGACTTCGCCAAGTTCGGGCCCATCGAGCTCCAGCCCCTGTCGCGCATCCAGCGCCTGTCGGGCCCCAATCTGCACCGCAACTGGATCTCGATTCCGCACATCACGCAGTTCGACGAGGCGGACATCACCGAGCTCGAGGCGTTTCGCAAGGCCAACTCGGCCGAGTCCGAAAAGCAGGGCTTCAAGCTCACCATGCTCGCGTTCCTGATCAAGGCCTGCGTCACCGCTCTCAGGCAGTACCCGAAGTTCAACGCCTCGCTCGACAAGGGGGGCGAGAACCTGGTGATCAAGAAGTACTACCACCTGGGCGTCGCGGTCGACACGCCCGACGGGCTGGTGGTGCCGGTCATTCGCGACGCCGACCGCAAGGGCGTGTTCGACCTCGCGAAGGAGCTCGCCGACGTGTCCAGGCTGGCGCGCGACAAGAAGCTCAAGCCGGGCGACATGCAGGGCGGCACGTTCTCGATCTCGAGCCTGGGCGGCATCGGCGGCAGCGCCTTCACGCCGATCATCAACGCGCCCGAAGTGGCGATTCTGGGCGTCTCCAGATCGACGATGCGGCCGGTGTGGAACGGCACCGAGTTCGTCCCGCGGCTGATGCTGCCGTTGTCGCTGTCGTACGATCACCGTGTGATCGACGGCGCGGCGGCGGCGCGCTTCACCAGCTATCTGGCCTCGGTGCTTTCCGACATCCGGCGCTCGTTATTGTAAAGAACCACGCTGCATTGCGCCGCAGCACCATGGTGCTGCGGCGCAATGCCATACTTTCAGAAAAGGCCTGAGCACAGCCATGGCGAGCACGTTGGAGGTCACGGTTCCAGACATCGGCGACTTCAAGGACGTCGAGGTGATCGAGGTGCTGGTGAAGGCCGGCGACCAGGTGGAGAAAGAGCAACCGCTGATCGCGCTCGAATCGGACAAGGCGACGATGGAAATTCCGTCGCCCGAGGCGGGCGTGGTGGCGGCGCTCCGGATCAAGCTCGGCGACAAGGTCTCGCAAGGCTCGCCGATCCTCACGCTGGAACGCACCCCCGCGCAACCTTCGCAGGGCGAGGCGGGGGATCGCGGCGCGGCAGCCGCGCCGACGCCGCCGGCCGCGGCGTCGGCGCCAGCCGGCCGCGAAGCGGATCGCGCCGCGGATCTGGAATGCGACCTGCTCGTGCTCGGCGCCGGACCGGGCGGCTATTCTGCCGCCTTCCGCGCCGCCGATTTGGGCCTGAGGACGGTGCTGGTCGAGCGCTATGCGACGCTCGGCGGCGTGTGTCTGAACGTCGGTTGCATCCCGTCCAAGGCGCTGCTGCACACCGCGGGCGTCATCGACGCGGCGCGCGCCCTGGCGGCGCACGGCGTCGCTTTCGGCGAGCCGAAAATCGACCTGGACAAGCTGCGTGCGTTCAAGGACCGGGTGGTGGGCAAGCTCACCGGCGGCCTCGCCGCCATGGCCAAGGCGCGCAAGGTGACGGTGCTGCGGGGCGTCGGGACGTTCGTCGACCCGCACCACCTCGGCGTCGAGACCGGCGCGGGGCGCAAGACGGTGCGCTTCGCGAGCGCGATCGTCGCCGCCGGCTCGCAGGCGGCGAAGCTGCCGTTCCTGCCGCAGGATCCGCGCGTCGTCGACTCGACCGCCGCGCTCGAGCTGCGCGGGGCGGTGCGCAGGATGCTGGTGATCGGCGGCGGCATCATCGGCCTCGAGATGGGGACGGTGTACTCGACGCTCGGCGCCCGGCTCGAGGTGGTCGAGCTGCTCGACGGCCTGATGCCGGGCGCCGACCGCGACCTCGTGGCGGCGTGGCAGAAGTTCAATGCCGCGCGCTTCGACAACGTGATGCTCAAGACGAAGACTTCGCGAGCCGAGGCGCAGCCGGAGGGCATCCGCGTGTGGTTCGAGGGCGAGCACGCGCCCAGGGAGCCGCAGCTCTACGACTTGGTGCTGGTCTCGGTCGGCCGCACGCCCAACGGCGGCAGGATCGGCGCCGAAGCCGCCGGCATCGCGGTGGGCGAGCGCGGCTTCATCGAGGTGGATTCGCAGATGCGTACCAACGTGCCGCACATCTTCGCCATCGGCGACATCGCGCGCCAGCCGATGCTCGCGCACAAGGCGGTGCACGAAGGCCACATTGCCGCGGAAGCCGCGGCCGGCCACAAGGCGCACTTCGACGCGCGCGTCATCCCCTCGGTGGCCTACACCGATCCGGAGATCGCCTGGGTGGGGCTGACCGAGGACGAGGCGAAGCAGGGCGGCGTGCGGATCGGCATCGCCAGGTTTCCGTGGACCGCTTGTGGCCGGGCGATCGCCAACGGCCGCGACGAGGGATTCAGCAAGCTGCTCTTCGACCCCGAGACGCACCGCGTCCTCGGCGCGGGCATCGTCGGCACCGGCGCGGGGGACCTGATCGCCGAGGTCGCGCACGCCATCGAGATGGGCTCGGACGCCACCGACCTCGGCAAGACCATCCATCCGCATCCCACGCTCAGCGAGTCGGTGGGCATGGCGGCGGAGCTGTTCGAGGGCGTATGCACCGATCTGCCGCCGCAGCGCCGCAAATGACCCAGGACGAGCTCAAGCAGCTGGTCGCCCGCGAGGCGCTCAAGCACGTGCCCGACGACGCGGTCGTCGGCGTCGGCTCCGGCTCGACGGTCAACTTCTTCATCGACGCGCTGGCCGCGATCAAGGGGCGCATCGAGGGCGCGGTGGCGGCCTCCGAGGCGAGCGCCGCGCGCCTGAAGAAGCACGGCATCCGGGTCTTCGACCTGAACGGCGTCGATGCGCTGCCGGTCTACGTCGACGGCGCCGACGAGATCACGGAGCAGCTGTGCATGATCAAGGGCGGCGGCGGCGCGCTGACGCGCGAGAAGATCATCGCCGCGGTGGCGCAGCGGTTCGTGTGCATCTGCGACGCCTCGAAGCTGGTGCCGGTGCTGGGCAAGTTCCCCCTGCCGGTGGAAGTGATTCCGATGGCGCGCAGCCACGTCGGGCGCGAGCTGCGCCGGCTGGGCGGGGAGCCCGAGCTGCGCGAGGGCGTGCGCACCGACAACGGCAACCTGATCATCGACTGCCACGGCCTGTCGATCGCCGATCCGGCCGCGCTCGAGGCCGAGCTCAACAATATCGCCGGCGTGGTGACCAACGGAATCTTCGCGCGCCGCCCCGCCGACGTGCTGCTCCTCGGCACCGCCCAGGGGGTGAAGATGCTCGCGCCGCGCCGGCCCTAGGCGCGGTCACGCGGGTGTAATGGCGCTGTGCTAACCTAAGGAACCACGATGACGCCCGCGCGCTGCAAGGGCGTCGTCGCGCCGGAAACGGCGCAGCGGACAAGGGGCGGTGATGGCTGAGCACACTTACAAGCAGTTCGACGCCGAGCTCGAGAGCGTGCGCTCGAAAGTGCTGCAGATGGGCGGCATCGTCGAGGAGCAGATCACGCGCGCGGTGGAGAGCCTCATGTCCGGCGACATGCAGCTCATGGACAAGGTGATCGCCGACGATCACCGCGTCAACGCGATGGAGGTCGAGCTCGACGAGGCCTGCAGCCACATCATCGCGCGGCGCCAGCCGGCGGCGGTCGATCTGCGCCTGCTGATGACCGTGATCAAGACCATCACCGACCTGGAGCGCATCGGCGACGAGGCGCAGAAGATCGGCCGCATGGCCAAGCTGATCCATTCCGCGGAGCGCCTGCACATGCCGCGCATGGACCTGTCGCACGTCGCGGACCGGGCGGTCGCCATGCTGCGGCAGTCGCTCGACGCGTTCGCGCGGCTCGACGTCTCCGAGGCGATGCGGGTGGTGAAGCAGGACCAAGCCGTGGACGACGAGTTCCGCGCCATCATGCGCCAGCTGATCACGTTCATGATGGAAGACCCGCGCACCATCACGCGCGCGCTCGAGATCCTGTTCATCGCCAAGGCGGTCGAGCGCATCGGCGACCATGCCAAGAACATGGCCGAGTACGTGGTCTACATGGTGAAGGGGCGCGACGTGCGCCATACCTCGCTGGAGCAGATGGAGAAGGAGCTGCTCGGCTAGCACGCGGCCCCGCAGCGACGAAAAAAAGGCCGGGTCTGCCCGGCCTTTTTGTTGCGCGCGCGGAAGGCTCAGGACTTCGGCGGAACGTAACCCGAGGCGACGTCGGCGCCCGCGCCGAAGAAATGCTTCTCCATCTGCTCGGCGAGGTACTTGCGGGCCTGCGGGTCGGCGAGGTTCAGGCGGTTCTCGTTGACCAGCATCGTCTGGTGCCGCAGCCACTGCTGCCAGGCTTCCTTCGACACGTTCTCGTAGATGCGCTTGCCGAGCGCGCCGGGGTAGGGCGGGAAATCCAGCCCCTCCGCCTCGCGGCCCAGCTTGACGCACTTGACCATCCTTGCCATGGGTTGCGACCTCTTCGATCCGAGCCGGAATTATAAATGCAACGGCGCGGGGTTCCGGGGGTGCGGGGGTCAAGTGCCTCTCACCCCCGCGACTTATATTCGTTTCAGGAATACTTTGGAGCCGCGCTTCCAGTTGTACAGCAGCTGGCGGCGCGCGGGCAGCACGGCCACCTCGGCGGGCTTGAAGCCCTGCTCGAGGAACCAGTGTGCGGCGCGGGTGGTGAGCGCAAACAGGCGCCGGATGCGCAGCGCGCGCGCGCGCTCCTCGCAGGCGCGCAGCAGCCGCTCGCCGTATCCCGCGTCGCGGTACTCCGAGGCCACCGCCAGGCAGGCGAACTCCGCGCCCTTGGCCTCGGGAAACGGGTACAGCGCCGCGCAGCCGACGATCACGCGATCGTGCTCGACGACGAAGAAATTGCCGATCTCCCGCTCGAGCAGCTCGCGGCTGCGCTTGACCAGCGAGCCGTCGGCCTCCAGCGGCTCGATCAGCTCCAGGATGCCGCGCACGTCCTCGATGCGCGCGGGCCGCAGCTGCTCGACCGGGTCGGCGGTGATCATGGTGCCCACGCCGGCGTGCGTGAACAGCTCCAGCAGCGTCGCGCCCGGGATCTTGCGCGACACCAGGTGGGCGCGCGGTACGCCGCCCGCGACCGCCCGCACCGCGCGGCCGAGCAGGCGCGTGGCCTCGGGCGTGGGCCCGCCTTTCTTGGCCAGCGCGGCGGCCTCGCGCGCGGTGAGCTCGGCGAGCACCTCGCCGCGAACGTCGCACGGCAGGCGGTCCGAGAACAGCAGCAGCTTGTCCGCCTTGAGCGCGATGGCGACGCTTTCGGCGACGTCTTCCCAGCCCAGGTTGAATACTTCCCCGGTCGGCGAATAGCCCAGATGCGGGATCAGCACCACCTCGCCCGCGTCAAGGTGGCGCGCGATCGCCGTGGCATCGACCTTGCGCACCGCGCCGGTGAACTGGAAGTCGACGCCGCCCAGCACGCCGATCGGGCGCGCGGTGATGTAATTGCCCGAGGCGACGCGGATCCGCGCCCCGGCCATCGGCGAGCTCGGCAGCCCCTGCGAGAGCAGCGCCTCGATCTCGACGCGCAGCACCCCGGCGGCATGCTTGACCGCCACCAGCGCGGCCTCGTCGGTAACGCGCAGGCCCTTGGCATAGCGCGAGCGCTGCCGCTTGGCCTTGAGCTCGGCTTCGATCTGCGGCCGCGCGCCGTGCACCAGCACTAGGCGGATGCCGAGCGCGGCGAGCAGATTGAGGTCGTGCACGAACTGCGTGAAGCGCGTGCGATCGGCCACCAGCTCGCCGCCGAAGCCGAACACGAAGGTGCGGCCGCGAAACGCGTGCACGTACGGCGCGACCTGGCGGAACCAGCGCACGAAAGCTTCCGGATTGGGGCGTGTCGGCATGCGGGGTCTTGGTCCTCGAGGGCGTGAAATTCTATGCCACTTCAGCCGGACGCATCGGGCGCGGGCAGCAACCTGACCGGCAGATCCAGGCCGCGAATCGCCTCGGCAATCTTCGCCGCCGCCGCCGGCCGCGCGAAGCCCCTGCGCCACGCCAGCGCAATGCGCCGCGCCGGGCGCGGCGGGGCGAAATCGATCACCTTCACCAGCGGATCGGCATGGCGCGCGGTGAGCGCAGTGGCGGGCAACACCGTGACGCCGAGTCCGGAGGCGACCATGCTGCGCAGCGTCTCGAGCGAGTTGCCCTGGCGGCCGGGCGGCGGCGGGCGGGTGAACTCGCGGCAGGCGTCGAGCACCTGGTCGCGCAGGCAATGGCCCTCGGGGAGCAGCAGCAGCTCGTAGGCCTCGAGCTCCTCGACCGCGACCGCCTTTCGGCGTGCGAGCGGATGCTTTCTCGGCGCCACGACGCGGAATTCCTCGTCGTACAGCGGCAGTACCTCGATGCCCGGCGCCTCGTAGGGCAGGGCGAGAAGCACGACGTCCAGCTCGCCCGCCCTGAGCAGGCGGTCCAGGCTGGCGGTCATGTTTTCCTCGATGTCGAGCGGCATCTCCGGCGCGAGCCTCCTGAGCGCAGCGACCAGCTCGGGCAGCAGGTAGGGTGCGACGGTGTGGATGAGCCCCAGGCGCAGCACGCCCTTGAGCGGATTGCGCCCCTGTCTGGCCACGCTCTTGACGCGCGCGGCCTCGTCGAGCGCACGGCGCGCCTGCGCCACCACACCTTCGCCGACCTCGGTCACGAACACCCCGCGCTTGCCGCGCTCGAAGACCCGCGCGCCGAGCTCGTCCTCGAGCTTCTTGATCGAGGCGGACAGGCTCGGCTGGCTGACGTGGCAGCGCTCCGCGGCGCGGCCGAAGTGGCGCTCCTCGGCCACCGCCACCAGGTATCTGAGCTCGGTCAGGGTCACGCGGCATCCATAGGGGCTTCCTATGAACGACATGCTAACAGAGTATTGGCCGGCGCCGGGCGGCGCCGGCTACAGTGCCCGCTGTCCAACTTTCAGTGCAAGGATCCGATCATGCTTCAGAATAGGGAAGGCCGACGCGTACCGCAGGTCACGTTCCGCACGCGCGAGAGCGGCGAGTGGAAGAACGTGACCACGGACGACGTCTTCAAGGGCAGGACCGTGGTGGTGTTCTCGCTGCCGGGCGCGTTCACCCCTACCTGCTCGTCCACCCACCTACCGCGCTACAACGAGCTCGCGCCGGCGTTCGCCGCCAACGGCGTCGACGCGATCGTGTGCGTATCGGTGAACGACGCGTTCGTCATGAACGAGTGGGCCAAGGACCAGGAGGCCGACAAGGTGCGGCTGCTCCCCGACGGCAACGGCGAGTTCACCGACAAGATGGGCATGCTGGTCGACAAGGCCGACCTCGGCTTCGGCAAGCGCTCCTGGCGCTACTCGATGCTGGTGCGCGACGGCGTGATCGAGAAGATGTTCGTCGAGCCCGAGAAGCCGGGCGACCCGTTCGAGGTGTCGGATGCCGACACCATGCTCGGCTACCTCAATCCGCAGGCGAAAAAGCCCGACCAGGTGGCGATCCTCACGCGCGAGGGCTGCCCCTTCTGCGCCAAGGCGAAGGCGTTGCTGCGCGAGCTCGGCTACGACTATGCCGAGATCGTGCTCGAGCACAAGACCAGAAGCCGCGCGGTCGGCGCGATCACGGGCCGCGGCACGGTGCCGCAGCTGTTCGTCAACGGCCGGCACATCGGCGGCTGGGAAGAGCTCGAGCGCTGGGTGAAGAAAGCCGCCTGAGGCGCGCGCGAACGAGCCCGGCGGCGGCCTAGCCGTCGCCGGCGAGCGCGTTCAGTCCGGCAAGGGCGGCGAGCGCCGCGGTCTCGGTGCGCAGCACTCGCGGCCCGAGGCTGACCGGAAGGAAGCCGGTCGCGGTGAGGCTCGCCTCCTCCTGCGCGCTGAAGCCCGCTTCCGGGCCGGCGGCGAGCGCCACCCGGCTCGCGACCCTGCCCGCCAGCCCGCGCAGCGTCACGGCGGCCCCGGGGGCAAGGAGCAGGCGCAGCGCCGCGGGCTCCGGCTGCCGGCAATAGTCCTCGACGGCGAGCGGCGCGCGCAGCTCGGGCACGCGGTTGCGGCCGCACTGCTCGCAGGCCGCGATCACGATGCGCCGCCAGTGCTCGAGTTTCGAGGCCTCGCGCGCGTCGCTCAGGCGCACCACCGAGCGAGCCGAGAGCAGCGGCTGGATCGCGGCGGCGCCGAGCTCGACCGCCTTGCGCACGGTGAAATCCATGCGCTCGCCGGAGGAGATGCCCTGTAGCAGCGTGACCGCCAGCGGCGACTCGCGCTCGGTGTCGTGCCAGGCGCCGATGCCGACCACCACGCGCTCGCGGGTCAGGGCGGCGATGTGCGCGGCGTATTCGCCGCCGCGGCCGTCGAACAGGCTCAGCGCGTCGCCGGCGCGCAGACGCAGCACGCGCGCGGCGTGGTGCGCCGCTTCGCGGCCCAGCGCGAGCTCGCTGTGCGCGCGCAGGGCAGCGTCGACGAAGAAGCGCGGCAGTCTCGCTGGCTTATCCTGCATGCTAAGATTTTGGCATGGTCAGCACGCAAAATCCGGTCTGCGATTTCGGCTGGAAGGCGATCGAGTTCGACCTGCCGGGCGTGGATGGCAAACGCCACAGCCTCGCCAGTGCGCGCGGCCCGAACGGGCTGCTGCTGATGTTCATCTGCAACCATTGCCCGTACGTCAAGGCGGTCATCGACCGCATCGTGCGCGACTGCAGCGAGCTGCGGGCGCACGGCGTGGGCTCGATCGCGATCATGTCCAACGATCCGGCTGAGTACGCCGAGGACTCGTTCGAGAACATGCGGCGGGTGGCTCGCGACAAGGGCTTCGGCTTTCCGTACGTCTTCGACGAGACCCAAGAGGTCGCCCGCGCCTACGGCGCGGTGTGCACGCCCGATTTCTTCGGCTTCAACGCGGCGCTCGAGTTGCAGTACCGCGGCCGGCTGGACGCGTCGCGCCGCGAGCCGGTGCCGAATGCGCGCCGCGAGCTGTTCGAGGCGATGGTGCAGATCGCGCGCAGCGGGCGCGGGCCCGGCGCGCAGGTGCCCTCGATCGGCTGCTCCATCAAGTGGCGCCGCGCGGCGTAGAGCGCCGTTACATCGTCGCGCCGATCACCCACGGCGCGAACTCGTCCTCGCCGTAGCCGAACAGCTCGCTCTTCGTCTTGCGGCCCGAGGCGGTCTCGAGGATCAGGCGGAAGAAGCGTTCGCCCGCCTGCTCGATGCTTTCCTTGCCGTCGACGATCGTGCCGCAGTTGATGTCCATGTCCTCTTCCTGGCGCAGGTAGAGCGGCGTGTTGGTGGCGAGCTTGAGCGATGGCGCGGGCTTGCAGCCGTAGGCCGAGCCGCGGCCGGTGGTGAAGCAGATGAGGTTGGCGCCGCCCGCCACCTGGCCGGTGGCCGACACCGGGTCGTAGCCGGGGGTGTCCATGTAGGCGAAGCCCTTGGCCGTGACCTGCGCGGCGTACTCGTAGACGTCGACCAGGTTGGTGGTGCCGCCCTTGGCGACCGCGCCGAGCGACTTCTCCAGGATAGTGGTGAGCCCGCCCGCCTTGTTGCCGGGCGAGGGGTTGTTGTTCATCTCGTTGCCGTTGCGCCGCGTGTAGTCCTCCCACCATTTGATGCGGCGGATGAGCTTTTCGCCGACCTCGCGCGACACCGCGCGCCGCGTGAGCAGGTGCTCGGCACCGTAGATCTCCGGGGTCTCCGACAGGATCGCGGTGCCGCCGTGGCGCACCAGCAGATCCACCGCCGCGCCGAGCGCCGGGTTGGCGCTGATGCCCGAGTAGCCATCCGAGCCGCCGCATTGCAGGCCGAGCACCAGGTGTCCGGCCGGCACCGTGCGGCGCTCGACCTCGTTCGCCTGCGGCAGCAGCGCCTCGATGCGCGCGATGCCCTCGCGCACTGCCTTCATCGTGCCGCCCTTTTCCTGGATCGTGAAGGCGCCGAGCTTGTCGGCGCGCTTGAGCCGGTGCACCGAGAGCAGATCGTTGATCTGGTTCGCTTCGCAGCCCAGGCCCACCACCTGCACCGCGAAGAAGTTCGGATGGCGCGCGTAGCCGGCCATCGTTCGCCGCAGCAGGTCCATGCCCTCGCCTTCGCTCGCCATGCCGCAGCCCGTCTTGTGGGTGAGCGCGACCACGCCGTCCACGTTCGGGTAGGCGTCGAGCCGGTTGCGGAAGTGATTGGCGATCATGCGCGCCACCGTCGCCGAGCAGTTCACGCTGGTGAGGATGCCGACGTAGTTGCGCGTCGCGATCCGGCCGTCGTCGCGCACGATGCCTTCGAACGTAGCCGGCTGCGCGACGTATTCGGTCGCCCGCGCGTCGGCGCAGAAGGCGTAATCGCGCTCGAAGTCCGCCATGCCGAGGTTGTGCACGTGCACGTGGTCCCCGGCGCGGATATCCTGGGTGGCGAAGCCGATGATCTGGTTGTAGCGGCGCACCGGCGCGCCGCGCTGCAGCGCGCGCACCGCGACCTTGTGGCCGGCCGGCACGGTGACCGCGGTGCGCACGCCGTTCTCCTTGAGCAGCACGGTCCCGGCGGGGATCTCCACCCGCGCGATGACGACGTCGTCGGCCGGGTTGAGCCGGATGGTGAGGTCGGCGGCCTGCAGCATGATCAGCCTCGTTGTTTGAGAAGTTCCGGCGATGTTAGCCGTTTCGATTTTCCCAAAAGTAAGGTGCTGCGGCGCAGGAATTGCCTGCGCCGCAGCACAGCGTTGTTCCTCAGTGATTATCGCGCGGCACCATCGGCCCGCTCTTGCCGACCAGGAAGTCGAGGTCCGCGCCGTCGCTCGCCTGCAGCACGTGGTCGACGTAGAGCTTCCAGTAGCCGCGCTCGAGCGGCGGCTTGGGCGCCTTCCATTTTGCGCGCCGGCGCGCGAGCACCTGGTCCGAGACCATGAGCTGCAGCCGGCGCTGCGCCACGTCGAGCTCGATCGTGTCGCCGTTCTCGACCAGCGCCAGCGGCCCGCCTGCCGCCGCCTCGGGCGCGACGTGCAGCACCACCGTGCCATACGCGGTGCCGCTCATGCGTGCATCCGAGATGCGCACCATGTCCGTGACCCCCTTCTTCAGCAGCTTGGGCGGCAGCGCCATGTTGCCGACCTCGGCCATCCCGGGGTAGCCCTTGGGCCCGCAGTTCTTGAGCACCATGACGCAACTCTCGTCGATGTCGAGCTTCGGGTCGTCGATGCGCTTGTGGAAGTCCTCGATGTTCTCGAACACTACCGCGCGACCGCGGTGCTTCATCAGCTTCGGGGTCGCCGCGGAGGGCTTGATGATCGCCCCGTCGGGGCACAGGTTGCCGCGCAGCACCGCGATGCCGGTGTCCTTCTTGAACGGCTTCTTGAACGGGAACACCACCTCGCGGTTCCAGCACGGAGCGTCCCGGTTGTTGTCCCAGATGCTCCTGCCGTTCACCGTCAGCGCGTCCTTGTTGAGCAGGCCGCTGTCGCCCAGCTCGCGGATCACCGCCGGTAGCCCGCCGGCGTAGTAGAAGTCCTCCATCAGGTACTTGCCCGAGGGCATGAGGTTCAGGAGCGTGTGCACGCCGCGGCCGAACTTGTCCCAGTCTTCGAGCTTCAGCTCGACGCCGATGCGCCGCGCGAGCGCGATCAGGTGGATCACCGCGTTGGTCGAGCCGCCGATCGCGGCGTTCACCCGGATCGCGTTCTCGAACGCCGCCCGGGTGAGGATCCTGGAGAGCGGCACGTTCTCCTCGACCATCTCGACGATGCGCCGTCCCGCCATGCGCGCGAGCACGTTGCGGCGCGCGTCGACCGCCGGGATCGCCGCGTTGCCGGGCATGCCGACGCCCAGGGCCTCGACCATCGAGGCCATGGTGGAGGCGGTGCCCATGGTCATGCAGTGGCCGTGCGAGCGGTGCATGCAGGATTCGGCCTCGTGGAATTCCTCGAGCGTGATCTTGCCCGCGCGCAGGTCCTCGGACATCGACCAGACGTTGGTCCCCGAGCCGATGTCGGTGCCGCGGTACTTGCCCGAGAGCATCGGCCCGCCGGAGACCGCGATCGCGGGGATGTCCACGCTCGCGGCACCCATCAGCAGCGCCGGGGTGGTCTTGTCGCAGCCGACCAGCAGCACCACGCCGTCGAGCGGATTGCCGCGGATCGACTCCTCGACGTCCATGCTGGCGAGGTTGCGGTACAGCATCGCGGTCGGCCTGAGCAGGGTCTCGCCGAGCGACATCACCGGAAACTCGAGCGGGAAGCCGCCCGCCTCGAGCACGCCCGCCTTGACGTGCTCGGCGATGACGCGGAAGTGCGTGTTGCACGGCGTGAGCTCCGACCAGGTATTGCAGATGCCGATCACCGGCCGGCCGTCGAACTGATCCTGCGGCACGCCGCGGTTCTTCACCCAGCTGCGGTAGATGAAGCCGTAGATGTCCTCGCGCCCGAACCACTTGACGCTGCGCCGCTCGGGCTTCTTCGTCTTGGCCATGTATGCCTCGATTCGTCTTTTCTGAAAGTAGGGTGCTGCAGCGCAGGAACTACCTGCGCTGCAGCACAGCGTTGTTCAGTATGTTGCGCGGCCCCCGGAGATGTCGAACACCGCCCCGGTCGAGAACGAGCAGTCCTCGGAGGCGAGCCAGCACACCAGGGCGGCCACCTCCTCCACCTGCACGAAGCGGCCCATCGGTATCTTCGACAGCATGTAGCTGATGTGCTGCTCGGTCATCTGGTCGAAGATCGCGGTCCTGGCGGCCGCCGGGGTGACGCAGTTGACGAGCACCCCGGTCTGAGCCAGCTCCTTGCCGAGCGACTTGGTGAGCGAAATCACGCCCGCCTTGGAGGCGCTGTAGGCCACCGCGTTCGGGTTGCCTTCTTTGCCCGCGACCGAGGCGATGTTGACGATGCGCCCGTAGCCGCGCTTCACCATGTGCGGCGCCACGGCGCGGCAGGTAAGGAACTGGCTGGTGAGGTTGACGCGCAGCACGCGCTCCCATTCCTCGATCGGGTAGTCGACCGTGGGCACGTTGAGCCCGGCGATGCCGGCGTTGTTCACGAGCACGTCGATCCTGCCGAAGATCTCGAGCGCGCTCCGGGTGGCGCGTTCGAGCGCCGCGGCGTCCGTCACGTCGATCGCGTCCCCCGTGGCGTCGCGGCCGAGCGCGGCCACGGCGCCGGCGAGCAGCCTGTCGTTGCGGTCCCAGATGCGCACCTTGGCGCCCGAGGCGAGCAGGCGCTTCGCGATCGCGAGCCCGATGCCTTGCGCCCCGCCGGTGACGATTGCGCTGCGGTCCCTGAAGGTTAGTTGGTTCATGTCGCTCCATTGACGGCGCGGCGCCGGCGGATGCACGCGAAACGAGCGCTGGGAGAAAAGCAGCCTCCGGAAGAGCGCAGGCAGCGTAGCCAGCGCCCGATGGGCGGTCAAGTAGGGGACCGCTGCGCCGCGCAGGGATGCTGCGCGGCACCATCGGCTGCGCGCTCAAAGCGCTGGGCTATAATCGGTCCCCCTCGCAAAGCACCCGGAGAGCTGGTCCATGGCAGGAAGGCTGGCGGGCAAGGTCGCGTTCATCACCGCGGCAGGCCAAGGCATCGGGCGCGGTGCGGCGCTGGCCTTCGCGCGCGAGGGCGCGCAGGTCTGGGCGACGGACGTCAATGCCAAGACGCTCGCCGGGATCGAGGGCAAGGACGGGATCCGGACGCGCGTGCTCGACGTCACCGACGGGGCGGCGATCGCCAAGGCGGCGGCCGAGGTCGGCCCGGTCGACGTGCTGTTCAATTGCGCAGGCTTCGTGCATCACGGCACGATCCTCGAGTGCGCACCCAAGGACTGGGACTTCAGCTTCAATCTGAACGTGAAGTCGATGTACCTGGTGACCCGGGCATTCCTGCCGGGCATGCTGAAGAAGGGCCAGGGCTCGATCATCAACATCTCGTCGATCGCCTCCAGCATCCGCGGGCTGCCGAACCGCTTCGTCTACGGCGCCACCAAGGCCGCGGTGATCGGGCTTACCAAGGCGATCGCCGCCGATTACGTGAAGCAGGGCATCCGCTGCAACGCAATCTGTCCGGGCACGGTCGATACTCCCTCGCTGCACGAGCGCATCGCGGCATTCCCGGACCCGGTCAAGGCCAAGGCGGATTTCATCGCCCGCCAGCCGATGGGACGGCTGGGTACGGTCGACGACATCACCGGGCTGCTGGTGTTCCTCGCCTCGGACGAGTCGCTGTTCGCGACCGGGAATGCGTACTCGATCGACGGCGGGATGACGATATAGAACAACGCTGTGTTGCGGCGCAGGAAGTGCCTGCGCCGCAACACCTTACTTTTGGGAAAAGCGATTCATTAGGGGGGAACGCATGAGACTGTGTCGCTATGGCAAGAACGGGTTCGAGAAGCCGGGCGTGATCGACGCCGAGGGGCGGCTGCGCGACCTGTCGAAGGTGGTGGCGAGCATCGGGCCGAACGAGCTATCGCCGCGCGGCCTCAAGATGCTGTCCAAGATCAAGCCGGAGTCGCTGGCGGTGGTGAACGGCAACCCGAGGCTGGGCGTGCCCTATGTCGGCATCGGCAAGTTCGTCGCCATCGGCCTGAACTACAGCGATCACGCCAAGGAGGCCAACCAGCCGATCCCGAGCGAGCCGGTCGTGTTCATGAAGGCCACCACCTGCATCAGCGGTCCGTACGACGACGTGATCCAGCCGAAGGGCTCCACCAAGCTCGACTGGGAGGCCGAGCTCGGCGTGGTGATCGGGACCAAGGCGCAGTACGTGTCCGAGGGCGACGCCCTGAATAACGTTGCCGGATACTGCGTGATCAACGACGTGTCCGAGCGCGCCTTCCAGATGCAGTCCTCGCAGTGGGACAAGGGCAAGGGCTGCGACACCTTCGGTCCGATCGGCCCGTGGCTGGTGACCACCGACGAGATTCCGGACCCGCAGGTGCTCGACATGTGGCTCGACGTCAACGGCAAGCGCATGCAGACGGGCAACACGCGCACCATGATCTTCCCGGTGGCGAAGCTGGTGTCGTACGTGAGCCAATACATGACGCTGCTGCCGGGGGACATCATCACCACCGGCACCCCGCCCGGCGTAGGCCTCGGGATCAAGCCGGTCCCGATGTTCCTCAAGGCGGGCGACGTGATGACGCTGGGCATCAAGGGCCTGGGCGAGCAGCAGCAGAAGGTCGTCGCCTGGCCGGGCTGAGCGGGCGCGGCGCGCCGGCTGAAACGCCCGCCGCGCGCGGGCGTTTTCTTTTTCGCGGCCCGATGCCCCCCGGCGACCGGCTGCGGTAAGCTCGAGGCTCCGTCTCCGCCCCCGCAACCCCCGCCATGACTGATCTGCGCATCGACCGCCGGCGGCTCTGGGACTCGCTCATGGAGCTGGCGCGCATTGGCGCGACGCCCAAGGGCGGCGTGCGCCGCCTGACCCTGACCGAGCTCGACCGCCAGGGGCGCGACCTGTTCTCGCGCTGGGCGCGGGAAGCCGGCATGACGGTCGACTTCGACGCCATCGGCAACCTGTTCGCGCGGCGCGCCGGCACCGAGCCGGGACTCCCCCCGGTACTCATGGGCAGCCACCTCGATTCGCAGCCCTCGGGCGGCAAGTTCGACGGCGCCTACGGCGTGATGGCGGGGCTGGAAGTCGTCCGCACCCTGAATGCGGCGGGCCTGCGCACGCGCGCGCCGCTGGAAGTCGTGTCCTGGACCAACGAAGAGGGCTCGCGCTTCGTGCCAACGCTGATGGGCTCCGGCGCGTTCGCCGGCGTGTATGCGCTCGACTACCTGCTCGGCCAGCGCGACGCCGAAGGCGTATCGGTGCGCGAGGCCCTGGAGGCGATCGGCTACGCCGGCCGGGCGCAGCCGCACCCGGTCGGTGCCTACTTCGAGGCGCACATCGAGCAGGGGCCGGTGCTCGAGCAGACCGGGACCACGATCGGCGTGGTCCAGGGCGCGCTCGGGCAGCGCTGGTTCGACGTCGCCGTGACCGGGATGGACTCGCACGCCGGGCCGACGCCCATGGACGCGCGCAAGGACGCGCTGCTCGCCGCGAGCCGCATGGTGCTCGAGGTGAACCGCATCGCGACCAGCCATGCCGACTATGCGCGGGGCACCGTGGGCTCGATGCAGGTGAAGCCGAACTCGCGCAACGTGGTGCCGGGCGAAGTGCGCTTCAGCGTCGACCTGCGCAGCGCCAGAGACGCCACGCTCTCGGCGATGGTCGAGGAGCTCGGGCGCCGCGCCAGGGCGATCGAGGCGGAGTGCCGGGTGGCAATCGAGATGCAGCAGGTGGTGTATTTCCCACCGAGCGAGTTTTCGCCCGAGTTGGTCGGCAGCGTGCGCGCCGCGGCCGGGGAGCTGGGCCTGGCGCATCGCGACATCGTCAGCGGCGCCGCGCACGACGCGGTGTACCTGGCGCGGATCGCGCCGACCGCCATGGTGTTCGTGCCGTGCGCCGGCGGCATCAGCCACAACGAGATCGAGAGCGCGACGCCCGAGGATCTCGCCGCCGGGTGCGGCGTGCTGCTCAGGGCGGTGCTGGCGCGCGCGGGTGTCGCGCGCGCCGCGGTACAGGAGACGAGGTCATGAACGATCGCTCAGTTTTGCCCGCCACGCTCGAGCAGAGCGCGTTCTGGATGCCGTTCACCGCCAACCGGCGGTTCAAGAAGTCGCCGCGCCTGCTCGCGCGCGCCGAAGGCATGTACTACTGGACGCCGGAGGACCGCAAGGTGCTCGACGGCACCGCCGGGCTGTGGTGCGTGAACGCCGGCCACTGCCGGCCGAAGATCGTCGAGGCGATCAGCCGCCAGGCCGCGACCTTGGACTTCGCGCCCACCTTTCAGATGGCGCACCCGCTGGCATTCGACTTCGCGCAGCGGCTCAAGCGCCTCGCGCCGCCGGGTCTGTCGCACGTGTTCTTCACCAACTCGGGCTCCGAATCCGTGGACACGGCGCTCAAGATCGCGCTTGCCTACCACCGCGCGCGCGGCGAGGGACAGCGCTTTCGCCTGATCGGCCGCGAGCGCGGCTACCATGGGGTGAACTTCGGCGGCACCTCGGTGGGCGGGATCGTGGGCAACCGCAAGAGCTTCGGGCCGGGCGTGGCGGGTGTGGACCACCTGCGGCACACGCACGATCCGGCGCGCAACGCCTTCTCGCGCGGTCTGCCGCAGCACGGCGCCGAGCTCGCCGACGACCTCGAGCGGCTCGCGGCGCTGCACGATCCCTCGAGCATCGCGGCGGTGATCGTCGAGCCGGTGGCCGCCTCGACCGGGGTGCTGCTGCCGCCTCAGGGCTATCTCGAGCGGCTGCGCGCCATTTGCGACCGGCACGGCATCCTGCTCATCTTCGACGAGGTGATCACCGGGTTCGGGCGGCTGGGCAAGCCGTTCGCGTCGGGGTACTTCGACGTGACGCCGGACCTGTTCACGACCGCCAAGGGCCTCACCAACGGCACCATCCCGATGGGCGCGGTATTCGCGAGCGACAAGGTGTTCGATGCCTTCATGCAGGAACCCGAGGGGGCGATCGAGCTGGCCCACGGCTACACCTACTCGGGCCACCCGATGGCCTGCGCCGCCGGCATCGCCGCGCTCGACACCTACGAGGAGGAAGGGCTCCTCACGCGCGCCGGCGAGCTGGCGGGGTATTGGGACCAGGCGGCGCACGCGCTGCGCGGCGCGCCGCACGTCGTCGACATTCGCAGCATCGGGCTGGTGGCCGGCATCGAGCTCGAGCCGCGCCCCGGCGCGCCGGGCGCGCGCGCCTACGAGGCCTTCGTGAAGGCGTTCGAAGCCGGGGCGCTGATCCGGGTCACCGGCGACATCATCGCGCTGTCGCCGCCGCTCATCATCCAGAAGGACGAGATCGACCGGCTGTTCGGCATCGTGGGCGAAGCGCTGGCGTCGATCGCCTGAGGCTGCGCTAGCTGTCGATGCCGAGCGCCGCGGCCCACTTGCGGCCGATCGTCTCGGGCGCAAAACGCTGCGCCACGTGGCGCTGCCCGGCAAGCACCCGCGCGGCGGCCTGCTCCGGCCGGGCAAGCGCCCAGCGCAGCCCGGCGGCGAGGTCCGCGCCGATCCGGGCGTAATCGGCCAGCTCGCGGTACGCGGGGATCGGCGAGGCGATGGCGAGCCGCCCGCCGCGAATCGCGGTGACCAGTCGGTTGTGCGACTTGACTCGGCCCCAGTCGCTGCGGAAGTCCTGCGGGATCAGCACGAAGTCGCAGCGCTGCAGCGCCTCGTCGGTGGCCTGCAGCGACCATGCGGTGAAGCCGATCTCGAGGCGGGGATGCGCCGCGCGCAGACGTGCGTCCATCGCGTGCGCCAGATGCGCGACGTCGCCGTGCGCGACCATCTCGACATTCAGCGCGGTATCCCTGAACCTTCCGGCGAGGGCCGCGAGCTCGGCCTCCAGCGCCGGCGCATTGATTAAGCCGAGATTGCCGAACCACATCAGCCGCAGCGGGGATGAGGCGGTGGCGCGCACCGCGCGCTGCGGTGTCTCGTAGGGATCCTCGACGACCACGATGCCGCGCTGCGCGTCGCGCGCGACGCTCTCGGCGAGCGCGCTGCAAGGCGCGATGAAGGTGCAGCAGGCGCCCAGGCCCTTCTGGTACTCCGCGAGGAACGGCGCGCCCATCGCCTTGCCCAAGGCGGCCAGGTCGTCGGGGAGGTCCGCGTACAGCGCGGTGCCGGGCCGGGGCGCGCCTGCGCGCGCGAGCAGCTCGGCCAGGGTCGCGCGCAGCCGGAGCATTTCCTGCGTTGGCAGCTTTCCGATCACCACTGCCCCCACGCTTCCCAGGTCGGACAGAGCCGGGTCGCGCAGGAACTCTTCCAGGGGAACCAGCCATACCGGCACGCGCCGCGCAAGCTGGCGCGCCGGGGCAATGACCCGCAGGCGGGTCGAGGCGACGCTCGAGTCGTAGGCTTCGTCGGGGTTGACGCGGGTGGGCGTGTCGACCTGAACCACGAACGCGACGCCGGCGCCGTGCGGAAACGGCCGACTCGGCGGTGCGGCGGGCCACTTGCGTGAGCGCAGCCAGCGTGCGGCGCCCGCGGCGATGGAGTCGAGCATGCGGCGCCCGGAGCGCTCGGGCGGCTGCCGCGCGCCGGGTCCCGCGAGCCTTACTTCGCCGCGGCGCGCACCACGCCCAGGCGCCGGCCGCGCGAGGCGGTCTTGAGCCGCGGCGGGGCCACCAGGTCGCGCACGAAGTTGGGCAGTGCGAACACGCCCTCGTGGGTCTCGCCGTTGTAGAAGCGCAGGTCCGTTAGCTTGCGCTGCTCGATGCGGCGGTCGATCTCGTCGGCGGTGAACGCCTTGGGATCGAGCTTGTCCGAGCACACCGCCATGGCCCACTGCGAGCCGTACAGCGGAATGAACATCGTGTACGGGCGCACGATGCGGAACACGCCGCTCAGGCGCTGCGCGAGCTCGCCGACCCGGTCGGGACGCGCCACCGGCGCGCCGATGTGCAGCACCAGCGCGCCGCCGGGAGCGAGCGCCTGGCGGCACTGCTGGAAGAATTCCGTCGAGTAAAGCGCCTCGGCCGGTCCAACCGGGTCGTTCAGGTCGAGCGCGATCAGATCGAACTTCTCGCTGGTCTCGCGCACGAAGCGCAGGCCGTCTTCGATCAGCACCCGCAGCCTGGGGTTGTCGAACGCACCGCGGTGCACCTCGTGGAAATACTCCTTGGCGACCTTGATCACGTCCTCGTCGATCTCGACCATCGTCACCTGCTCGACCGAGGGGTGCTTGAGCGCCTCCTCGGAGGAGCCGCCGTCGCCGCCGCCGATGATCAGCACCTTCTTCGGCGCCGCGTGCGCGGCGAGCGCGGGGTGGATCAGGTTCTCGTGGTAGACGAACTCGTCGCGCTCGGAGGTCATGTTGAAGCCGTCGAGCCGGAACAGCTTGCCGTACTGCGGCGTGTCGTAGATCTGCATCTTCTGGTACCGGGTTTGCCACTCGCCCAGCATGCGGCTCGCCTTGATGTAGAACCCGGTCGACTCGTTGAGCGGCTCCGTCAGCAGGTGCTCGCCGCGCTCGATCGCGTGGCTCGCGACCTCGGCCGGCTCGAAGTGCGCCACGATGGCGTCGAACAGCTGGCGCGCCTTGGCCGAGTTGTCGGCGCTGTAGTTGCAGACGTAGACGTCGAGCGTCAGGCCCTGGCGCTCGGGCCAGGTATGGACCGCCACGTGGGATTCGGCGAGCACGACGACGCCGGTGAAGCCGCCGCCGTCGAACTGGCGGAAGTTGGTGTCGAGGATGGTCAGGCCGGACCGGTTCACCAGGTCGACGCATCGCTCGCGGAAGCGCTCGCCGTCGAGCAGGAGCTGCGGATCGCAGCGGCAGCCGTTCAGGTCACCGATGAGATGCAAACCGTTCATTTTCGTTCTCCCCGAAAAACGCGAAGGCGCAACCCAGCGCTCTCACCAGGCTGCGCCCTTTCGTTACGCCTCGCGGCCAAAAAACGAAAAGCGTGCGACTCGTTCAATTCGTGCAGAACCCCTCTTGGGCCGCCCCGCGCTGCCGACTCGCACCCGCCAGCGCGAAGCTAGGCGCCCGTTCCAGTTGTGCGCCGGATCTGTGCGGCCACCGCATCGATCAGGCGTCGAGCGACCGAGATTTTACTTGGAAGTTTAGGTAATTGGAATACGTCGAACCACTCCGCGGCCTCGATTTCTCCGGCTTGCGGGCGGATTTCGCCCGCGGTCCAGTCGCAGGTGAACGCGATCATCAGCGAGTGCGGGAACGGCCACGGCTGGCTGGCGAAGTAGGCAATGTTGTCGACCGCGACGCCCACCTCCTCGGCCACCTCGCGCGCCAGGCACTGCTCGAGCGACTCGCCCGGCTCGACGAAGCCGGCGAGCGCGCTGTACATGCCGGGCGGGAAATGCGGGCCGCGCGCCAGCAGCATCTCGCGCCCGCGGCGCACCAGCGCCATCACCGCCGGCGCGATCCTCGGGTACGCGGACAGCCCGCAGGACGGGCACACGCGCACGCGCTCTTCGCGCTTGGGCGCGGTCGCGGTGCCGCAGCGGCCGCAGAACTGGTGCGTGCGGTCCCAGTCGATGAGCTGTAGCGCGCGCCCGGCGAGCGCGAAGTGCGCGTCCTCGAGCACCGAAAACAGCGCCCGCAGCCCTTCCCAGGCCATGCCGGCGGGCGCCGGGCTGTCCGCCGCCACCTCGGCCGCGTAGAACGGCGTGTCCGCCAGCTGCCCGAGGTGCAGGCTGCGCAGCGGCTGCACTCCGAGCGCGCTCGCGCTCGCGGCGGAGGGCGCCCGCGCCCAGCTCGGGCGCACCCGCACGCGCAGGTCCTCCGTGGGCGCCGCGCTCGGCGGGCCGATCTCGACCAGCAGCTCGTTGCCGCGGAATACGAGCCAATGGCCCGAGCCGGCGGCGGCCGAATCCGCCGCCGTCGGCTGGGCGAAGCCCTCCGGGCTGTGGAAGGGAAGGTGGGCCACGGGATGCAAGTCTAAGCCAGGCGCGGGCTCAGGCGAGCGCGCGTTCGATCAGCGCCGCGCCGCGCTCGAGCAGGAACGCCTTGAACGCGACCGCGGCCGGCGACAGGCGCTTGCGCTCGCGGTGGATCACGAACCACTCGCGCATCACCGGGGTGCCCGTCACGCGCAGCACCGCGAGGCGGCGGGTGGCCAGCTCGAGCCCCACGGTGTGCAGCGACAGGAAGCTCACGCCCATGCCCGCCATCACCGCCTGCTTGATGGTCTCGTTCGAGCTCATCTCGATCGTCTCGGCGGGCTCGAAGCCGCGCGCGGCGAAGAAGCGCTCCATGGCGTTGCGCGTGCCCGAGCCGCGCTCGCGGATGAGGAAGGTCTCGGCGGCGAGCTGCGTCAGCGCGACGCGCCGCCGGCGGGCGAGCGGGTGCTCCGGCGCGGCGATGATCGCCAGCGGGTGGCGCGCGAAGGCCTGCGCCACGGTGTCCAGCCCGCGCGGCGCGCGGCCCATCAGCACCAGGTCGGAGGTGTTCTCGGCCAGCTCGTGGATCACCGCCTCGCGGTTGCTCACGACCAGGCGCACTCTCACCTCGGGGTGGCGGCGGCGGAATTCCGCCAGCACCTTCGGCGCGAAGTACTTTGCGGTGCTGGTGACCGCGATCTGCAGCTCGCCGCCGCCGCTGCCCTTCAGCGCATCGAGCGCCGCCCCGGCCTCGCGCACCTGCTGCAGCACGGCGCGGCTGTGGCGCAGCAGCTCCTCGCCGGCGCGCGTGAGGTGCATGCGCCGGCCCATCTGCTCGAACAGCGGCAGCCCGACATGCTCCTCGAGCTGCTTGAGCTGGATCGACACGGCCGGCTGAGTGAGATGCATTTCACGCGCGGCGTGGCCGTAGTGCAGGTGGCGCCCCGCGGCCTCGAAGATGCGCAGTTGCTTGAGCGTGACGCGCTGCATGTCGGAGCGGGGCGGCGTTTCGAAAATCTTATGCATTCGATTAGAACATTTAAGTAGTTCTTATCACAAGCGCGCGCTAACGTGGCCCGCACGACACACCCGGAGGGAGCGGCCATGGGCAAGCTCGAGCAGGCAGGCAGGCCAGGCGGCGCGCGCGAGCGCTACCGCGCGGGCGTCATGAAATACGCGCAGATGGGCTACTGGGACGCGGACTATGCGCCCAGGGAGACCGACGTGATCGCGCTGTTCCGCATCACGCCGCAGGAGGGCGTCGACCCCGAGGAGGCCGCCGCCGCGGTCGCGGGCGAGTCCTCGACCGCGACCTGGACGGTGGTCTGGACCGACCGCCTCACCGCCTGCGACCGCTATCGCGCCAAGGCCTACCGGGTCGATCCCGTCCCCGGCACGCCGGGGCAGTATTTCGCCTACATCGCCTACGACCTGGCGCTGTTCGAGCCGGGCTCGATCGCCAACCTGACCGCCTCGATCATCGGCAACGTGTTCGGCTTCAAGCCGCTCAAGGCGCTGCGTCTGGAGGACATGCGCCTGCCGGTCGCCTACGTGAAGACCTTCGACGGCCCGCCGACCGGCATCGTGGTCGAGCGCGAGCGCCTGGACAAGTTCGGCCGGCCGCTGCTCGGCGCTACGGTCAAGCCCAAGCTCGGGCTCTCGGGCAAGAACTACGGGCGCGTGGTGTACGAGGCGCTCAAAGGCGGCCTGGACTTCACCAAGGACGACGAGAACATCAACTCGCAGCCGTTCATGCACTGGCGCGACCGGTTCCTGTACTGCATGGAGGCCGTGAATCGCGCCCAGGCCGCCACCGGCGAGGTCAAGGGCACCTACCTGAACGTCACCGCCGGCACCATGGAGGACATGTACGAGCGCGCCGAGTTCGCGAAGGAGCTGGGCAGCTGCGTCGTGATGATCGACCTGGTGATCGGCTACACCGCGATCCAGTCGATGTCCAAGTGGGCGCGCAGGAACGACATGATCCTGCACCTGCACCGCGCCGGGCACTCGACCTACACGCGGCAGAAGACCCACGGCGTGTCGTTCCGCGTGATCTCCAAGTGGATGCGCCTGGCCGGAGTGGACCACATCCATGCCGGCACGGTGGTCGGCAAGCTCGAGGGCGATCCCAACTCGGTGCAGGGCTTCTACAACGTGCTGCGCGAGGAACACAATCCCGTGGATCTGCAGCGCGGCCTGTTCTTCGAGCAGGACTGGGCGGGCCTGAGGAAGGTGATGCCCGTCGCCTCGGGCGGCATCCATGCCGGCCAGATGCACCAGTTGCTGCACTACCTGGGCGAGGACGTGGTGCTGCAATTCGGCGGGGGCACCATCGGCCACCCGATGGGCATTGCCGCCGGCGCCACCGCCAACCGGGTCGCGCTCGAGGCGATGGTGCTGGCGCGCAACGAAGGCCGCGACATCTGGAACGAGGGTCCGCAGATCCTCGAGCAGGCGGCGCGCTTCTGCACGCCGCTCAAGCAGGCGCTCGAGACCTGGAAGGACGTGACTTTCGACTACGCTTCCACCGACACCCCCGATTTCGTGCCGACGGCGACCGCCGCCTGAGCCGGAGACCCGACATGAGACTCACGCAAGGCACTTTCTCGTTCCTGCCCGACCTGACGGACGCGCAGATCCGCGCCCAGATCGAGTACTGCCTCGCCCACGGCTGGGCGCTCTCGGTCGAGCACACCGACGACCCGCATCCGCGCAACGCCTACTGGGAGATGTTCGGCATGCCGATGTTCGACCTCAAGGACGCCGCCGGCGTCATGGCCGAAGTCGACGCCTGCCGCAAGACCTTCCCCGGCCAGTACATCAAGGTCAATGCCTTCGATGCCGCGCCGGGCTGGGAAGCGCTGCGCCTGTCGTTCATCGTCAACCGGCCGAAGAACGAGCCCGGCTTCGGACTGCTGCGCGAGGAGGGCGCCGGGCGCATGCAGCGCTATACGCTGCGCGCCTACGCGGCCGAGCGCCCCGAAGGCGAGCGCTACACGTAGGCCGCTCGCGCGGGGGAGGGGGGACATGGGGGAGGCGCGCACGCTGCCGCCGAAGGCCGAGCCGGAAGCGCTCGACCTGCAGGCGCTGTACCGTGAATCGAACGTCGCTGCGGCGCTCGAGGCTCTCGATCGCGAGCTGATCGGCCTGGCGCCGGTCAAGACGCGCGTGCGCGAGATCGCCGCGCTGCTGCTGGTCGAGAAGCTGCGCCGCTCGGTGGGGCTGGAAGCGGGCCCGCCGTCGCTGCACATGTCCTTCACCGGAAACCCGGGGACCGGGAAGACCACCGTCGCGCTGCGCATGGCCGCGATCCTGCATGCTCTGGGCTACTCGAGGAAGGGCCACCTGGTCGCGGTGACGCGCGACGACCTGGTGGGCCAGTACATCGGCCACACCGCGCCCAAGACCAAGGAAGTGCTCAAGCGCGCGATGGGTGGCGTGCTGTTCATCGACGAGGCGTATTACCTGTATCGCCCGGAGAACGAGCGCGACTACGGGCAGGAGGCGATCGAGATCCTGCTGCAGGTGATGGAGAACCAGCGCGCGGACCTGGTGGTGATCCTGGCCGGCTACAGGGATCGCATGGAGCGCTTCTTCGCTTCCAACCCGGGCATGGCCTCGCGCGTCGCCCACCACATCGATTTCCCGGACTACACCTCCGGCGAGCTGCTCGCAATCGCCGAGCTGATGCTCGCCGGCATGCAATACCGGCTCAGCCCGGAGGCCGTGGCGGCGCTGCGCGAATACATTGCGCTGAGGATGGCGCAGCCGCACTTCGCCAACGCGCGTTCGATCCGCAACGCGCTCGACCGCGCGCGGCTGCGCCAGGCCAAGCGCCTGTTCGAGCGCCGCGGCGTTGCGCTCACGCGCGAGGCGCTGATGACCATCGAGGCCGAGGACCTGCGCGCGAGCCGCGTGTTCGCGGCGGCGCAGGAGGAGAAACCGTGACCACGACTGCTTTGCAGGCGCTGATCTTCGACGTCGACGGCACGCTCGCCGATACCGAGGAAATCCATCGCCAGGCATTCAACGCCGCCTTCATCGAGCTGTCGCTGTGGTGGGACTGGAGCGTTGAGGAGTACATGCAGCTGCTGCGCGTCTCCGGCGGGCCGCAGCGCATCGCGCATTACATCGCCACGCTGGCGCTCCCCGAGAGCGACAAGGCGCGGCTGCGCGGGCTGGTGCCGGCGATCCACGCCACCAAGACGCGGCTGTACCGCGAGCTGATCGAGCGCGGCGCTCCGGTGCGCCCCGGCGTGCTGCGCCTGATGAAGGAGGCGCGCGCAGCCGGCCTGCGGCTGGCGCTCGGCGCCACGAGCACCTCCGCGAACGTCGAGGCGATGCTCTCGGCTTCGCTCGGGCGCGAGGCGCTCGGCTGGTTCAGCGCCATCGCCAGCGTGGACCAGGTGCCGAATCGCAAGCCGGCGCCCGATCTCTACCTGCGCCTGCTCGGCGAGCTGCGCCTGCCGGCGGCGGCCTGCGTCGCGTTCGAGGACTCGGGCAACGGCGTGCTTGCCGCCAAGGCCGCGGGCCTGTACACCATCGCCACGCCTTCGCGCTGGACCGCGACCCAGGACTTTGGCGCGGCCGACCTGGTGCTCTACAGCCTGGGCGAGCCGCAGGCGCCGCTCGATCCGGTGACCGCCAAGGCGGTCGGCGCGCCGCAGCTCGGGGTGGCGCAGGTCGAACGGTTGCACGCCGCACGCACCGCGGGCGTGGCCTGAGGAGAACCGATCATGGACAGTCACGCCAAGACCATCACCGAGTTCATCATCGGCGAGCAACGCAAGTCGCCCGGCGCCACCGGCGGCTTCAGCGCGCTGCTCAACGACATCCGCATCGCGTGCAAGCGCATCGGCAACGTCATCGGCAAGGGCGCGCTCGCCGGCATCGCCGATGGCGAGCTGCGCCGGGCCGCGAATGAGACCTTCCTGCGCACCAACGAATGGGGCGGCCACCTCGCGGCGCTCGCCTCGGAAGCCGGTACCGGGCTGCACCACATCCCGCCGGCCTACCCGCGGGGACGCTATCTGCTCGCGTTCGACCCGCTGTGCGGCGCGGCCGGCCTCGAAGTCAACGCGGTGGCGGGCAGCCTGTTCTCGGTGCTGCGCGCCCCGGAAGGCGCGGAGCCGCCCGGGGAGAAGGACTTCCTGCAGCCGGGTGCGCGCCAGGTGTGCGCCGGCTACGCGATCTACGGGCCGACCATGATGCTGGTGCTCGCGCTGGAGACCGGGGTCAACGGCTTCACCCTCGACCGCGAGATCGGCGAGTTCATGCTCACGCATCCGGCGATCCGCGTTCCCGAGGAGACGAGCGAGTTCGCGATCGACTCCTCCAATGCGCGCTTCTGGGAGCCCGCGGTGAAGCGCTACGTCGACGAGTGCCTCGCCGGGCGCAGCGGCCCGCGCGGCAAGGACTTCAGGATGCGCTGGGCGGCCTCGCTGGTGGCCGACGCGCACCGCATTCTGCTGCACGGCGGCGTGTTCCTGTCGCCGCGCGACCGCAGCGAACCGCAGCGCGCCGGGTGCCACGAGCTGCTGTTCGAGGCCAATCCGCTCGCCTTCCTGATGGAGCGCGCCGGCGGCCGCGCGAGCACCGGCGATCGGGCCCTGCTCGAGGTGGCGCCGGCGGGCCTGCGCCAGCACACGCCGCTCATTTTCGGCTCGCGCACCGAGGTGGAGCGCCTGGAGCGCTACCACCGCGACTACAACGAGCGCGAGTACGACGCGCCGCTGTTCGGCAGCCGCGGGCTGTTCCGCGCGCGCGCCGAGGCGTAAAGGAGCCGCCATGTCCGTCAGGCATCCGATCATCGCCATCACCGGCTCCTCCGGGGCGGGAACCACCTCGGTGTCGAGGACCTTCGAGCAGATCTTCCGCCGCGAGGACGTGAAGGCGGCGTACATCGAGGGCGATGCGTTCCATCGCTACGACCGCGCCGAGATGAAACAGCGCATGGCCGAGGAGGCGGCGCGCGGCAACCAGCACTTCAGCCACTTCGGGGCGGAGTCCAACCTGTTCGAGGAGCTGGAAACCCTGTTCCGCAGCTACGGCGAGAGCGGGCGTGGGCGCACGCGCAAGTACCTGCACAATGCCGAGGAGGCCGCTCCCTACAAGCAGCCGCCGGGTACCTTCACGCCCTGGGCGGAGCTGCCCGAAGGCAGCGACATTCTGTTCTACGAGGGCCTGCACGGGGCGGTGGTCCACGGCAAGCTCGACATCGCGCGCCACGTCGACTTGCTGATCGGCGTGGTTCCGGTGATCAACCTGGAGTGGATCCAGAAGCTGCACCGCGATCGCGCCGCGCGCGGCTACTCGACCGAGGCCGTCACCGACACGATCCTGCGCCGCATGCCGGACTACATCAACTACATCACCCCGCAATTCGCGCGCACCCACATCAACTTCCAGCGGGTCCCGATCGTCGACACGTCGAACCCGTTCGTCGCGCGCCACGTGCCGGCGCAGGACGAGTCGATGCTCGTCATCCGCTTCGCCAACCCGCGCGGCATCGACTTTCCGTACCTGCTGTCGATGCTGCACGACTCGTTCATGTCGCGCCCGAACACCATCGTCTGCCCGGGCGGCAAGATGGACCTGGCGATGCAGCTCATTTTCACGCCGATGATCTGGCGCCTGATGGACC
Organism: uncultured Pseudomonadota bacterium; assembly: GCA_963817785.1. GTDB lineage: Bacteria > Pseudomonadota > Gammaproteobacteria > Burkholderiales > SG8-39 > JAKALD01. The sequence continues at coordinate 257,308 of CAWFPL010000003.1, forward strand.
GCCGCCGGCAAGCGCTGGAAAAGTAACCACCGAAGGAAGGGGACACCGAGATGGCACTGATTTCTCTGCGGCAGCTGCTGGACCACGCCGCCGAGCACGACTACGGCGTGCCGGCGTTCAACGTCAACAACCTGGAGCAGATCCAGGCGATCATGCAGGCCGCGGACGAGACCGCGAGCCCGGTGATCCTGCAGGCCTCCGCCGGCGCACGCAAATACGCAGGCGAGGCCTTCCTGCGCAAGATGGTCGAGGCCGCGATCGAGACCTATCCGCACATCCCGGTGGTGCTGCACCAGGACCACGGCGCGAGCCCGGCGGTGTGCCAGTCGGCGATCCGCTCCGGCTTCAGCAGCGTGATGATGGACGGCTCGCTCCTCGAGGACATGAAGACGCCCGCCGGCTACGACTACAACGTCGAGGTCACGCGCCGCGTGGCCGACATGGCGCACGCCGTGGGCGTGTCGGTGGAAGGCGAGCTCGGCTGCCTCGGATCGCTCGAGACCGGCACCGCCGGCAAGGAGGACGGGGTCGGCGCCGAGGGCGCGCTGTCGCGCGAGCAGCTGCTCACCGACCCGGAGCAGGCGGCGGACTTCGTGCGCCGCACCGGCGTCGACGCGCTGGCGGTGGCGATCGGCACCTCGCACGGCGCTTACAAGTTCACGCGCAAGCCCACCGGCGACGTGCTGGCGATCGAGCGCATCCGCGAGATCCACGCGCGCGTTCCCGGCACGCACCTGGTGATGCACGGCTCCTCCAGCGTGCCGCAGGACTGGCTCGAGACCATCCGCCAGTACGGCGGCAAGATCCCGGAGACCTACGGCGTGCCGGTCGAGGCGATCCTGCAGGGCATCCGCCACGGCGTGCGCAAGATCAACATCGATACCGACATCCGCCTGGCGATGACCGGCGCAATGCGCCGCGCCATGGCCAGGGACCCGGCCGAGTTCGATCCGCGCAAGTTCCTGAAGGAGGCGATGGTCGCGGCGCGCGCGCTGTGCAAGGAGCGCTTCGAGGCCTTCGCCTGCGCCGGCAACGCGGCGCGCATCGCGCCGGTGCCGCTCGAGCGCATGGCGCAGCGCTACCCGAGAAGCGCGCAGCCGCGCGCGGCCTGAACGCACGGCGCGTTTCGCGCCCGGCTTGGCCGCCGCGCCCCTTTTTGCGGGATAATTCAAGCCTTCCGCGGCCGATTCCCCATCTCCGCGGATCCCCCTCCGTTTCGACTGCGCCATGGACACCATGATCTCCGCCGCCACCCCCGCTGCTTCCTCCGCACAACCCGGGCCCGAGGTGCGGCGCGACATGGCGAACGCGTTGCGCGCGCTCGCGATGGACGCGGTGCAGGCCGCCAATTCCGGCCACCCCGGCATGCCGATGGGCATGGCCGAGATCGCGGTCGCGCTGTGGAGCAAGCACCTGCGCCACAACCCAATCGATCCGCACTGGGCGAACCGCGACCGCTTCATGCTCTCGAACGGCCACGGCTCGATGTTGCTGTACGGCTTGCTGCACCTCACCGGCTACGACCTGCCGATGGCCGAGCTCAAGCGCTTCCGCCAGCTCGGCTCCAAGACCCCGGGCCACCCGGAGTACGGCCACACGCCCGGCGTCGAGACCACCACCGGCCCGCTCGGCCAGGGCATCGCGAACGCGGTCGGCATGGCGATCGCCGAAAAGCTGCTCGCCACGCATTTCAACCAGCCCGGCTTCGACATCGTCGATCACCACACCTACGTGTTCATGGGCGACGGCTGCATGATGGAAGGCGTTTCGCACGAATCCTGCTCGCTGGCCGGCACCCTCGGGCTGGGCAAGCTGATCGCCTTCTACGACGACAACGGCATCTCGATCGACTCGGAGAAGGGCCACATCGACCAGTGGTACACCGACAACGTGCCCGAGCGGTTCAAGGGCTACGGCTGGCAGGTGATCGCGCACGTCGACGGGCACGACGAGGCGGCCGTCGAGCACGCGATCCGCAAGGCCAAGCGCGAGAAGTCGCGCCCGACGCTGATCTGCTGCAAGACCACGATCGCCAAGGGCGCGCCGCACAAGCAGAACACCGGCGCCGCGCACGGGGCGCCGCTCGGCGCGGACGAGGTCGCGGCGACGCGCGCGGCGATCGGCTGGCCGTATCCGCCGTTCGAGATCCCGCAGCACGTGTACGACGCCTGGAACGCGCGCCCCGCCGGCGCGCGCGCCGAGCGGCGCTGGAGGAAGCTGTTCGCCGCCTACGAGGAGGCACACCCGGAGCTGGCGGGCGACTTTCGCCGCCGCACGGCGGGCGAGCTGCCGCCGGACTTCGACGCGCGCCTCGCGGCGCTGGTGGAGGAGCTCAACGCCAAGGCCGAGACGCTCGCCACCCGCAAGGCCTCGCAGAACGTGCTCGAGTCGCTCAAGCCGGCGCTGCCCGAGCTGCTCGGCGGCTCGGCCGACCTCACCGGCTCCAACCTCACCATGGTGAAGAGGTCGAAGGTCATCGGTCGCAACGACGGCGGCAATTACCTGTTCTACGGCGTGCGCGAGCTCGGCATGTGCGCCATCATGAACGGGCTATCGCTGCACGGCGGTTTCATTCCCTACGGCGGCACGTTCCTGGTGTTTTCGGATTACGCGCGCAACGCGCTGCGCATGGCCGCGCTGATCGGCACGCGCGTGATCTACGTATTCACGCACGACTCGATCGGTCTGGGCGAGGACGGGCCGACGCACCAGCCGATCGAGCACGCCGCGTCCCTGCGCCTGATCCCCAACATGGACGTCTGGCGCCCCTGCGACACGGTGGAGAGCGCGGTGGCCTGGGGCGCCGCGTTGAAGCGCAGGAGCGGGCCGACCGCGCTGCTGCTGTCGCGGCAGAACCTCCCGTTCGCGAAGCGCGACGCGGCCACGCTCGGCAACGTCGAGCGCGGCGGCTACGTGCTGTCCGAGGCGGATGGCGCGCCGCGCGCGGTGCTCATCGCCACGGGCTCCGAGGTGGCGCTCGCACTGGCGGCGCAGAAGCTGCTCGCCGCGGAAGGCGTTGCGACGCGCGTGGTGTCGATGCCCTCGACCAGCGCCTTCGACCGCCAGGACGCGGCGTACCGCGGCGCGGTGCTGCCGCACGGCGTGCCGCGCGTCGCGGTGGAGGCCGGCGTGACCGCCTTCTGGCGCAAGTACGTGGGCCTGGAGGGAGCGGTGGTCGGGATCGACCGCTTCGGCGAGTCGGCGCCCGCCGGAGAGCTGTTCAAGCACTTCGGCTTCACGCCCGAGCACGTGGCGGCGGCCGTCCGTGGCGTTCTGTAGGACCGGGATGATCTAGATCAAGAGGGGGGGCGGTCGGCGGCGGGACGATGGCGAATCGGCCCTCGCCGGGCGGCGGAGTTGTTTGTCGTGGAGAGACACTATGACCATCAAGGTAGCGATTAACGGCTTCGGCCGCATCGGCCGGAACGTGGTGCGCGCGCATTACGAGGACGGCAAGAAGCACGATCTTCAATTCGTCGCGCTCAACGACCTGGGCGACGCCAAGACGAATGCGCACCTGCTGAAGTACGACACCACGCACGGCCGCTTCAGGGGCAGCGTCGAGGTCGCCGCAGACGCGCTGGTCGTGAACGGGGACCGGGTGAAGGTGCTCGCCGAGCGCGACCCCGCGAAGCTGCCGTGGAAGGCGCTCGGCGTCGACGTGGTGCTCGAGTGCACGGGCCTGTTCACGAGCAAGGCCAAGGCGGGCGCGCACCTCGCGGCCGGGGCGAGGAAGGTGATCCTCTCGGCGCCGGGCGAGAAGGACGTCGACCGCACCATCGTGATGGGCGTGAACGACAGGGAACTCAAGGGCTCCGACACGGTGATCTCGAACGCCTCGTGCACCACCAACTGCCTGGCGCCGCTCGTCAAGGCGCTCGACGACCGCATCGGCGTGGTCGAGGGCCTGATGACGACCGTGCACTCCTACACCAACGACCAGGTGCTCACCGACGTCTACCACAAGGACCTGCGGCGCGCGCGCTCGGCCTCGCAGAACATGATCCCGACCAAGACCGGCGCGGCGGCGGCCGTCGGCCTGGTGCTGCCACGCCTGAACGGCAAGCTCGACGGCTTCGCGATCCGCGTGCCGACCATCAACGTGTCGATCGTCGACCTGACGTTCGTGGCGAAAAAGGCCACCGGCGTCGAGGAAGTGAACGCAGCGGTGAAGCAGGCTTCGCAAGGCGACCTCAAGGGCATCCTCGAGTACAACCAGGACCCGCTGGTGTCGTCCGACTTCAACCACAACCCGGCGAGCTCGATCTTCGACTCGACACTCACCAAGGTGACCGGCGGCACGCTGGTGAAGGTGAGCGCCTGGTACGACAACGAATGGGGCTTCAGCAACCGGATGCTGGATGCGGCGGTTGCGTTGATGAACGCGAAGTAGGCGGGCCATGCCTGCCGTCGTGCTCGAGCGGCACGCGGAGGTCGCCCTGGTCCGGCTCAACCGGCCGGAGCGCTTGAACGCAGTCAACCGGGACCTGCGCCGCGAGCTGCCCGAAGTGCTCGCGCGCGCCAACGCCGATCCGCAGGTGCGGGCGGTCGTGATCGCGGGCGCCGGAGAGCGCGCCTTTTGCGCCGGTCAGGATCTCGAGGAGGGCGCGCGCCTCGGCGTAGAAGACGCCGAGCGCTGGGCCGAGGAGCTGCACGCGATGCACGCCGCGGTGCGGGCGCTGGACAAGCCGAGCGTGGCGGCAATCGTGGGCGCAGCGGCGGGCGCCGGCTTCCAGATCGCCCTGCATTGCGACCTGCGCGTCGCGCACCCGGAGGCACGCATCGGGCAGCCGGAGGTGAGGACCGGCGTGGGATCGATCCTCGGCACCTCGTTCATGATGTGGCACCTGCCCTTCGGCCTGAACGCCGAGCTCTCGCTCATGGGCGAGCTGATCTCCGGCGAGCGCGCCGAGAGGATCGGGCTGGTGAACCGCCTGGTGCCGCGCGGGCAGGTGCTCGGGGCGGCGCTCGGGCTGGCGCGCGAGCTGGCAACGCGCCCGCCGAACGCGATCCGGCTCACCAAGCAGCGCATGCGCGAGCTGACCCAGGCGGCCTTCGACGACATCCTGGTGGCGGCGCGCGAATACCAGCGCCGCGCGTTCGAATCGGGCGAGCCGCAGCGGCTCATGCCGGAGCTGCTCGCCGAGCTCGAGAAGAGGAGCAAGACATGAAGTTCAAGCGCATGACCGATCTCGACCTGAAGGGCAAGCGCGTGCTGATCCGCGCCGACCTCAACGTGCCGCTCGACGAGGCCGGAGGCGTATCCGACGACACGCGCATCCGCGCCTCGGTGCCGGGGATCCGCCGCGCGCTCGAGCAGGGCGCGGCGGTCATGGTGACCTCGCACCTCGGCCGACCGAAGGAGGGCGAATTCAGGCCCGAGGATTCGCTCGCGCCGGTGGCCAGGCGCCTGGGGGAGCTGCTCGGGCGCACGGTGCCGGTCAAGGCGAACTGGACCGAGGGCGTGGAGGTGAGGCCGGGCGAGCTGGTGCTCCTCGAGAATTGTCGCGTCAACAAGGGCGAGAAGAAGGACGACGAGGTACTGGCGCGCAAGATCGCGGCGCTGTGCGACGTCTACGTGAACGACGCCTTCGGCACCGCGCATCGCGCGGAAGCCACCACGCACGGCGTGGCGCGCTTCGCGCCGGTCGCCTGCGCCGGGCCGCTGATGGCCGCCGAGCTCGACGCGCTCTCCAGGGCGCTCGCGAGCCCGGCGCGGCCGCTGGTGGCGATCGTCGCCGGATCGAAAGTCTCGACCAAGCTCACCATCCTCGGCGAGTTGGCGAAGAAGGTCGACCAGCTGATCGTCGGCGGCGGCATCGCCAACACCTTCATGCTGGCCGCCGGCTTGCCGATCGGCAAATCGCTCGCCGAGGCGGGGCTGGTGGAGGAAGCGAAGAAGATCATGGCCGCGACGCGGGTGCCGCTGCCGGTCGACGTGGTGGTGGCGAAGGAGCTGGCGCCGGGCGCGAAGGCGGCCGTGAAGTCCGCCCGGGACGTGGCGGCCGACGAGATGATCCTCGACATCGGCCCGAAGACCGCCGCCGCGCTCGCGGCGGCGCTCGGGCTCGCCGGCACGATCGTCTGGAACGGTCCGGTCGGGGTGTTCGAGATCGAGCAGTTCTCCAAGGGCACCGAAACGATCGCGCGCGCGATCGCGGAGTCGAAGGCCTTCTCGATCGCCGGCGGCGGCGACACCATCGCGGCGATCAACAAATTCGGCATCGCCGGGCGGATCGGCTACATCTCCACCGCCGGCGGCGCGTTCCTCGAGTTTCTCGAGGGCAGGACGCTGCCCGCAGTGGCGGCGCTGGAGGCGCGGGCGGAGGGCTGATCGGGCGCCTGAAGATATCTTTCAAAGCTCGGGAGGGCCTTGAAAGAAACCGGGCATTTTCCTTCAAAGGTCCTGAAATGGCCCCGGCTAACGCTGGCGTGCCTTCCAGGCGCGATATTCCGCCAGCCGTATCTGGTAGCGCGCGATGTTCCCCTCGTGCAACTGGCGCAGCTCGGTCAGCGCCATCTTCACGAAGCGCGGCACATCCTCCATGGGAACGAGCTGCGCGGCTGCGAGCCGGACAGCCGCTGCATCGATCGCCGTGCCTCCACGCACCATCTCCCCGACGACCTCGCCCAACTCGGCCCGGTACTTGAGCCGGAACGGGTCCGGTTCGGGAAGCGTGCCGGCTACGGCCTTGAACTGCTCGCACGATCGTTCGTACGCCCATGTAAAGACGTCCCTCAGCAAGTCCACCCGAGCGTGCTCGAAAATCGCGAGCGTGCCTTCCACGTATGCGCGTTCCGGAACGTCCACGAACGAAAGCGGGCACAGGTTGTTCTTGATGAACGGGATGTTGGCCGCGAGCCGCGAGACCCGCTTGTTCACATCTTCGAACGGCTGAAGGTATGGGATGTGCACCATCAGGAAGAACGCCTGCTCGAAGGGATCGTGGATGGCGCCCCCTTTTTCGAGGATGATCCGGAAGAGCTCCTCGATCTGCTGGGGCATAGCGAGTGGCCGGTAAACCGTCCCGCTGATCTCCACGATCCTCTCGCGCAGCCGTCCGCTCGCCGCCGGATCGGCCAGCAGGTTCTCGGAGAGCAGGGCGTGCAGGTTCATGAACGTGTACGGATTGAAGCCGATGTCTTCCGCCTGTTCGATCAGGAACTCGATGGCCCGTTTGTGGTTGAGGATCATCTGAGTCTCGAGTCGGTCCTTCCCTTGCGCCTCGCGGCTGTGCTCGATCAGGTTCAGCGTGTCGAGCCGGGTGTATGTGTTTCCTTCCAGCCGCGAGGACGCCCAGGACAAGTCGATCAGCAGGCGGTTCATGATGTCGCGCGCGTAGGTGCCCGCCGGGCACTGCGTGAACGGGGTGCGCCCGATTTCGCGCAGGCGCGCGCGCCAATCGGCGTCGTTCAGGTAGAAGGTTTCGTTCGGGCGATAGGCGTCCAGCAGCGAGCGGTCGTAGCCGACCGGGCGCCGCTGGGTGATCGGGCGGCGCACCCAGGCGCGGAGCATCTCTGACTCGGCCGTCATCGGAACGTAGACCTCGCGCTCTGCGGCCGCGATCGCTCCCGCGACTGCGATGCCTTCGACGGGTGCGATCGGGAGGTAGCGGGTTGCCGGTCCTTTGCCTTGCGCCTGGATGCGCTTGCGCCTCGCTAAGTGGCTGAGCAACCGGCCCAAGGATCTCGGGCTTGCTTCGTTGGCGAAGCTATGGGCGAGCATGCCGGAGCCCACGCCATCCGGATGCCGGCGGATTTCGGCCTCCAGGCGATCCGCGAGGTCACTGGCGAGCTTTTTTGGCATGATAGGCGATCTATTGGCTAGTATTTATGTATTATTTTGTTTTAACTTATAAATACTATTGGCTAGAAAGTCAATATCAAGCCACATTTTAGGCTAGATAATCAAGAAAGCCTGGAGCCGGTCGAAACCGTGGGCGACCTGCAGGCGGGCAATTGGCTCATCCGGGGCGACAACCTTGAAGCGCACAAGGCGTTGTTGCCGTTCATGCCGGGCGGGTCGACTGCACCTTCATTCACTTGCTGTACAACGCCCGAAGCCGCCGGCCTTACGAGACCGAGGAGACCGATATGCAACTGACCGCCGTACTGACGCACGCGGAAGAGGGCGGCTACGTCGCCCTGAATCCAGAGACGGGCACCACGACTCAGGGTGAGACGGTCGACGAGGCGCTTGCCAATCTGCGCGAGGCGACCGCACTCTACCTGGTGGAATTTCCGCTGCAGCTCGTCAGCGAGTAACGGGCAATGCCGGTTCGCGATAGTGACCGACACGGGGTCAGCCGGTAAGTCGGTCGCCGCGCAGTTGCGAGCCGCGCTCAAGTAAGTCCGAACGCAGCGGACGCTTCACGGACGGGTGATAGACTGCAACCGATGCTCCGCAGCACCAAGATCGTCGCCACCCTCGGCCCCGCCTCCAGCTCGCCCGCCGTCCTCGAGCGCATGATCCACGCCGGGGTGGACGTGGTCCGGCTCAATTTTTCGCACGGCAGCGCGGAGGACCACCTGGCGCGCGCCGGGCTGGTGCAGGAGATCGGCCGCAGGGTCGGCCGCACGGTCGCCATCATGTGCGACCTGCAGGGTCCGAAGATCCGCATCGGCGAGTTCCAGAGCGGCCAGGTCACGCTGCAGAAGGGGCAGACGTTCGTGCTCGATGCGGAATGCGAGCTCGGCGACGCCGAGCGCGCCGGCCTCGACTACAAGGAGCTGCCGAGCGACGTCGCCCCGGGGGCGGTGCTGATGCTCGATGACGGCAAGATCGTGCTCGACGTGATCGAGGTGCGCGGCGAGGAGGTGCGCACCGTGGTGCGCCACGGCGGCGTGCTGTCGAACAACAAGGGCATCAACCGCCAGGGCGGAGGGCTGACCGCGCCCGCGCTCACGCCCAAGGACATCGAGGACATCCGCACCGCCGCGAAGCTGCAGGCCGACTATCTCGCGGTGTCGTTCCCGAAGTCGGGCTCCGACATGTACATGGCGCGCGAGCTGATGCGCGCGGCCGGCGGCAAGGCGATGCTGATCGCCAAGATCGAGCGCGCCGAGGCGGTCGGGGAAGCGGCGCTGCTCGACATCATGCGCGCCTGCGACGGCATCATGGTGGCGCGCGGCGACCTGGCGGTGGAGGTCGGCGATGCATCGGTGCCGGCGCTGCAAAAGCGCATGATCCGGCTCGCGCGCGCGGAGAACAAGCTCACCATCACCGCCACCCAGATGATGGAGTCGATGATCTCGAGCCCGACGCCGACGCGCGCCGAGGTCTCGGACGTCGCCAACGCGGTGCTCGACGGCACCGACGCGGTGATGCTGTCGGCCGAGTCGGCGAGCGGCAAGTACCCGGTGGAGACGATCGAGGCGATGGACCGCATCTGCGTCGAGGCCGAGCAGACCCAGCCGCTCAACCTGGACCAGGATTTCCTCAACCGCGTGTTCGCGCGCGTCGACCAGTCGATCGCGATGGCGGCGCTGTTCACCGCGTTCCACCTCAAGGTGAAAGCGATCGCCTCGCTCACCGAGTCGGGCTCCACCGCGCTGTGGATGAGCCGCCTCAATTGCGGGGTGCCGATCTACGCGCTCACCTCGCAGACCTCGACGCGCTACCGCTGCGCGCTGATGCGCGACGTGTATCCGCTGATGGTGAGGTACGTCGGCCACGACCGCGAGGAGCTGATGCGCGAGGCCGAGGGCGTGCTGGTGCAGCACGGCGTGGTGAAGGAGGGCGACCTGATCGTGCTCACCATCGGCGAGCCGATCGGCAAGTCCGGCGGCACCAATACGATGAAGATCGTGCGCGTGGGCGCGCACCTGCGCGGCTAGGCCGCCTGCGCGGACTTTCTCCCTTCATAGAGGTCGCGGCCGCCGACCAGGGCCTGGATCTTGCCGTCGGCGATGCCGCGCTTGAGCATCCAGAAGCCGCAGTCCGGGTGCACGTAGCGCACCCGGCCGGGCCCGAGCGTCTTTTCGGTGCGCTCGATCGAGCGTGCGATCGCCTCGGGCGTCTCGATTTCGGTGCGCTTGACGTCGATGACGCCGACGCCCATGCCGATCTCCGGGCGCAGGTCCTTGAAGACCGCCAGTTCCTCGGCCGGCCGGTGCGCGCACTCCATGACGACGTGGTCGGCGTGCAGTGCGTTCAGGTAGTCGATGAGCCGCGCCCAGGTGCCGCGCTGGATCGTCTGGCCGCCGTAGTTCCCGAAGCACAGGTGGACAGCCGCCTTCGCCCGCTTGGGCACCGCATCGAGCACGCGATTGATCGCCGCCGCCGCCCAACGCCACTCGTCCGGGTGTCCGGGAAGATTCGCCTCGTCGACCTGCACGACGTCCGCATCCAGATGCGCGACCTGCGCGGCGAGCGCGCCGGCGATGGCGTCGGCGAGCGCGGCGATGTCGCCGTAGTGCCTGTCGAGCAGCGTCTTGGCGAGCATGTGCGGGCCGGTGACGGTGAACTTGAGCGGGCGCGTCGCGAGCGACTTGGCGCGCGCGCAGGCCTGCGGCAGATCGAGCGTCCCCGGGCCGACCGGGCCGTCGACCACCCCCGGCGGACGGCTGCGAAAGCTCATCCCGCCCTGCTGCCGGTAGCCCATCAGCTCGTCGAAACCCAGACGCGTGCGCACCCCATCCATTGGCCGCACGAAGTACTCGATCATGCCGTTGGTTTCGGGGTGATTGACGTCGAAGCGATACAGCTCGCCGTCGCAGACCAGGTCGAGGCCCGCCCGCTCCTGGGTGTGCAGCACGACGCGCGTCGCGTCGACGAGCGCCTGCTCGGAAGGCAGCGCGGCGAGCCAATCCGGGACCGGATAGGAGCCGACGACGGTGGTCAGGATGCGCGGTGCGGGCATGAGCGTCCTCCTGCCGCGATTATAATGATCCGCTCCAGGAATTCACCAAAGGGTTAAAAGCATGGACCTCCCGCCGGAGCGCTTCGCCGACGTCGCGGCGCTCGAAGAGTTCATGACCGCGCCGACCCCGGAGCTGGCCGCGGACCTGGCGCGCGTCGACGGCGACATCGCGGTGCTCGGCGTCGGAGGCAAGATGGGGCCGACGCTCGCGCGCATGGCGAAGCGCGCGGCGCCCGGCAAGCGGGTGATCGGTGTCGCGCGCTTCTCCGAGCCGGGGCTGCGCGAGCGGCTCGAGTCCTGGGGCGTGGAGTGCGTCGCCTGCGACCTGCTCGAGCGCGCCGCGCTCGAGCGGCTGCCGCGCGTGAAGAACGTCGTCTTCATGGCCGGGCACAAGTTCGGCGCCCACGGGCACGCGGACTTCACCTGGGCGATGAACGTGGCGGTGCCGTTCATGGTCGCCGAAACCTTCCGCGAAGCGCGCATCGTCGCGTTCTCGACCGCCTGCGTCTATCCCTACGTGGACGTTGAAAGCGGCGGCGCGAGGGAAGACCTGCCGGCCGTGCCGCCGCCGGGGGACTACGCCAACTCCTGCGCCGGCCGCGAACACATGTTCGAGTACGGCTCGCGCAAGTACGGCACGCCGGGGCGCCTGATGCGCCTGTCCTACGCGATCGACATGCGCTACGGCGTGCTGTACGACGTCGCCTCGAGTGTGTTCGCGGGCCGGCCGATCGACCTCACCATGGGCTACGTGAACGTGATCTGGCAGGGCGACGCCAACGCCCAGGCGCTGCGGCTGCTGGCGCACTGCACGGCACCGGCCTCGCCGATCAACGTCAGCGGGCCGGAGCGCACCAGCGTGCGCTGGCTCGCCGAGCGTTTCGGCGAGCGCTTCGGCAAGGCGCCGGTCCTGGCCGGACGCGAGGCGCCGACGGCGTGGCTGATGGATACCGGCCAGGCGCGGCGGCTGTTCGGCGCGCCGCGCATCGCACTGCCGGAGATGATCGACTGGGTCGCCGACTGGGTGGCGCGCGGCATGCCCAGCCTCGGCAAGGCGACCCATTTCTCCACCCGGGATGGGAAGTTCTGAGCCGGGCGGCATCGCCGAGCAGCCGCTGAACCTGGAGCGGCTCGAGGGTTTGCTCGCGCTCTCTCGGGCGGCCGGCTGGAACCAGAACGAGGCCGACTGGCGCATGCTGCTGCAGCTGGGACACGGCTGGGGTCTCGCGCGCCCGGATGGAACGCTCGTCGCCTCGACGCTGGTGCTGCCCTACGGCGGGCGCTTCGCCTGGGTGAGTATGGTGCTGGTGCTCCCCGAAGAGCGGCGCCGGGGCCACGCGTCGCGGCTGCTGCGGCGCGCGCTCTCCGAGCTCGAGGCGCGCAAGCTCACCCCGATCCTCGATGCGACGCCCGCCGGGCGCGAGGTTTACACGCGCGAAGGATTTCACGACACGTGGGGGTTCGCGCGTTTTTCGCTGTGCGAGCCGCGCGCTGCGGTGGCTGGGGTGCCGTGGACAGGGCTGCGGCCGCTCGCCGAAGCCGACTGGCCCGCGATCCTGGAGCTCGATGCGCAGGCGTTCGGCGCGCGCCGCGAGCGGCTGCTCAAGGCGCTCGCGCTGCGCCTGCCGGCGGCTGCGCTCGTCGCCGAACGCGCGGGACGCGTCGTCGGCTTTCTGCTCGGGCGCGACGGCCGTGAAGCGCGCCAGCTCGGACCGCTGATCTCGCTCGAGCCCGATGCGGCGCCAGCGCTGCTTGGCGCCGCGCTCGCCCGCGTGGCGCCGCCGCTGTACATGGATATCTGCGATCATGCGCCCGGCCTGCGCGCCAGCGCCGAGGCGCATGGCTTCGTCTTTCAGCGACCCTTCATGCGCATGGTGCGGGGCGCCGATGGCTCGCCCGGCGACGAACGCAGGGTTTTCCTGGTCGCCGGTCCGGAATTGGGGTAGGGAGGACTGCACGGGCGCTGGGCACGGAAGCGGGCGAGTGGGCCTTCGCGCGCCGCGTCGCGACGCGCGGGTGCTCGCGTAGAACGTCCCGATCAGGGACCGGTCTGATCCGGCGGCGACGCGGAGGCGTCGCGCGGAACGGATTCCTGCGCCTGAACCGGGCCGGGCCCGGCGTGCGCGCCGTGAACAGGATCGTCCACGGAGCCGGAGCCATGGCCCGCCGAGCGGCTGGTGCGTCCCGTGATTGCGTCGAACAGCGAAGCGCGACTCGCCGTACCCTCCTTCAGCCCCAGCGCCTCGGCGTACACCGAGCGTTCGCGCAGCAGGCTGCCCAGCACCGACGCTACCACGCACGCCGGCATTGCGGCCAGCACTACGTTGTAGTTGCGGGTGATCTCGAATGCCATGATGGCCGCCATGGCTGGTGCGTGCGTGGTGGCGGCAAGCAGGCTGCCCATGCCGACCAGTACCCACAGCGCCTGGGAATGCGTGGCATCGCCGAGCAGCAGGGTGTGCTGCACGAGCAGGCCGACGGTGCCGCCCAGCATCAGCGTGGGCGTGAGCACGCCGCCGGGAATGCCCGCAGCGCTCGCCGCAGTGACCGCGACGATGCGCAGCACGAACACCAGAGCCAGGGCGGACAGCGCCCAGTGCTCGACCAGCAGCGACTGCACCACGCTGTAACCGTTGCCCCAGACGTCCGGCCGGATCATCGACAGCAGGCCGATGAGCAGCCCCATCAGCCCCATGCGCAGGGGCAGAAAATCGATCAGCGGCTGATAGCGCCTGCGCGCGGTGTCGAGCAGCCAGAGAAAAGCCGGCCCGAGCAGCCCGGCGATGAGGCCGACGAGAACCGCGTCGAGCAGGTCGGCGAACCCCACCACGGGAATGACATGCGACAGATACAGCGGGCCGGTGGCGAACAGCGCCTGGGTGGTGAGCTCGCCCATCACCGCGGCGACCAGGATGGCGGCGATTTCGCGCAATGCCAGTCCGCCCAGAATGATCTCGGACACGAACAACGTGCCGGCGATGGGCGCGTGATACGCCCCGGCAAAGCCGGCGGCAGCGCCGCAGGCGACGATGAGGCGGCGATGCGCCGCATCGCTGCGGCCGATGCGCCCCAGCAGCGACGACACCAGCGCGGCGAACTGGATCATCGTGCCCTCGCGGCCGATGGTGATGCCGCTGCTCACCCCGGCCAGCGACGACAGCGTGCGGGTGAGGTTGGGGCCGAGCGGCAACACGCCGTCACCGACCAGCACGGCTTCCATGTATTCCGGCCCGCGCGGGCGCTTGATCCAGCGCTGCCCGGCCCACATCACCAGGCCGCCCAGTGTCGCGCCCGCGGTGGGGATCGCCGCGCGCGCCCACAGGGGCAGGCCCGCGGCCGCGGCCACCAGATGCTCCTGCTCGGAGTAAATACGCATGATGGCGTACATCGCCTGGCGGAACCCCTCCACCGCGATGGCACTGCTGAACCCGATCAGTGCGCCGACCAGCGTCATCGGTACCATGGGGTCAAGATTCACCCAGAACAGGCGCAGCCGGCTTCGAAGTGTGGAGGGCACAGAGAACGGCTCGCTTTCTCGATGCGCAGCGCAATCGATCGACAAACGGTTATGGATTGATCCGGATCATATCGACCGCGGGTGGACGGCAGCGGCGGGGCGCGGATTGCCGCTGCGGCTCAGGCCGCGATCCACGCCGGTGCGGCCCACAGGACGTCGGCGTTCAGGGACGCGGTGGCGAAGGCTCGCATCGCTCGGCGCGCGGGCCGCGCGAGCGCCGATACCGGAGTCGACTCCGGCATGAATCCTCCAGGTATCGATAGCCATGCTCTCGCCGCTATCATCGTCTCGATGCGGGCGATCCGAACCGCTTAAGCCCCGGTTAAGTGAACGCGCGCATCGTGCGAATCGTCGGCAAAGACCGGTTCGCGCGGAGAACGCGTCGCAATTCTCCTGTCGCGATCGCGGAAAGATCGCTCATCCCCCCATAGCCGTGTTTCACAACGAAAGGAATCCCCCGCCATGGCCACCACGGACATCGCAGTCGCCATCTACGACTCGCACCAGGAAGCCGAATCGGCCGTCAAGACGCTGCAACGCGCCGGTTTCGACATGAAAAAACTCTCCATCGTGGGCAAAGATTATCACTCCGAAGAACAGGTGATCGGCTATTTCAACGCCGGTGAGCGCGCGAAGTTCTTCGGCAAGCTGGGCGCGTTCTGGGGCGGCCTGGCCGGGATACTGTTCGGCAGCGCGCTGATGTTCGTGCCGGTCGTGGGGCACATCGTGGTGCTCGGCCCGCTTGCGGCTACCCTGGCGGGCGGCCTGGAGGGAGCGGTCCTCGGCGGCGGACTGAGCGCGCTCGCCGGCGCTCTGATTGGCATCGGCGTTCCCAAGGACAGCGTCCTTCGCTATGAAACCGCCCTCAAGGCCGACAAATTTCTTTTGGTCGCGCACGGCACCGCCGAGGACATCGGGCGGGCCCGGGACCTGCTGCGCCGCACTGGTGCCGCTTCGGTCGATCAGCACACGGGGGCCGACGGAACGAAGCCCGGCGCGCGCGCGGCAGCCTGAACGCACGCAAGACACCGGAGAACGGAATGGCCGGCACGACTGACAGCGGTCCCGAAGAGCTCGCCGTGCTCGTATTTCAGGGCGGCGGCGCGCTCGGCGCGTACCAGGCTGGAGTGTACGAGTCGCTGCACGAGGCAAACATCGCCCCCCTCTGGGTCGCCGGCATCTCGATCGGCGCAATCAACGCGGCGATCATCGCCGGCAATACGGCGGAGCGGCGCGTCGACAGATTGCGCGAGTTCTGGAATGGCGTGTCCTCGCAGCTGACCGCGGTTCCGGCGGCCGGTGGGCAGCACGCGCGCGCGGCGTTCAACGAAACGAGTGCCGCGTTCGCGGCACTGTTCGGGCTACCCGGCTTCTTCACGCCGCGGATGCCGCCCGCGGTGCTGCACCCGCCCGGGACGCCGCAGGCCGTCAGCGTGTACGACACCTCGCCGCTCGAAGGCACGCTCGAGCGACTGATCGATTTCGACCTTCTCAATTCCGGGCGGGTGCGACTGTCGGTCGGCGCCGTCAACGTGCGCACCGGCAATTTCGTCTATTTCGACACCGCGCGGCAGCGCGTCGCACCATGCCACATCATGGCCAGCGGCGCGCTGCCGCCCGGTTTTCCTCCCATCGAAATCGATGGCGAAGCCTACTGGGACGGCGGGCTGGTATCGAATACGCCGCTGCAGTATGTGCTCGACCAGCCGGCACAGCGCGACATGCTGGTATTCCAGGTGGATCTGTTCAGCGCGCGCGGCTCGATGCCACGCACCCTGAGCGAGGTGGCCGAACGCGAGAAGGACATCCGTTTTTCGAGCCGGACCCGTCTGAACACCGATGTGTTTCGCACGCGCCAGAACCTGGCGCTGGCGGCGCGCCGATTGGCGGTAAGGCTGCCGCCGGACTTGGCGGATGACCCGGATGCCCGGGCGCTGGCCGCCGCGGGAGTGGCGGCTTCGGTGACGCTGGTTCACCTGATCCACCGCCGAAAGCAATACGAGACGCAATCGAAGGACTACGAGTTTTCGCGCGTCTCGGTAAACGAGCACTGGTCTGCAGGCGGCAACGACGTGCGCCGTACGCTGCGGCACCGCGCCTGGCGTTCCCGCGGCCGGCCGCAGGATGGCGTGCGCATCCTTGATCTCGCACACGAGGCCGAGGACTGAACCCATTGAGGAGACTAGGCCGTGAAAATCGACGACGTTCGCCGGCGCGCGTTTGCGATGCCGCTCACCAATCCCTCGTATCCGCCGGGACCCTACCGGTTCGTCAATCGGGAGTTCCTGATCGTCACCTATCGTACCGACCCGGATGCGTTGCGCGCGGTCGTACCCGAGCCGCTGCAGATCGAGGAACCGCTGGTGAAGTACGAATTCATCCGCATGCCGGACTCGACCGGCTTCGGCGACTATACCGAATCGGGGCAGGTGGTTCCGGTGACCTACGGGGGACAGCGCGGCGGTTACGTGCACGCCATGTACCTGAACGACGACGCCCCGATTGCCGGCGGGCGCGAACTGTGGGGTTTCCCCAAGAAGCTTGCCTCGCCTTCGCTGGTAGTGGAGAAGGACACGCTGCTCGGCGCGCTCGACTATGGTCCGGTGCGGGTCGCCACGGCGACGATGGGCTACAAGCACCGCGCGCTCGATGCGGCCAAGGTACTAGACGCGCTGGAGGCGCCGAGCTTTCTGCTCAAGATCATCCCCCACGTAGACGGCACCCCGCGGATCTGCGAGCTGGTGCGCTATCGCCTCGAGGACGTGGTCGTGAAGGGCGCGTGGACCGGCCCGGCTGCGCTCGAGCTCACGCACCACGCGCTCGCGCCGGTCGCGCAACTGCCGGTGCTCGAGGTGATCTCGGGGGTGCACATCCTGTCCGATCTCACGCTCGGGCTCGGCACAGTTGTCTACGATTACTTGGCCGAGACCAGCGGCGGGCGGCCGTGAGTCCGAGGCGGTCCTCGGCGCCCCGGGCGGCGGCCCGATCCTCTTCATTTCTCGAAAGGTTATACCGATGTTGCTCAAAGACAGGGTTTGCATGATTACCGGCGCCGCGAGCGGCATCGGCAAGGAGATCGCCGCCACCTTCGCCCGCGAGGGAGCCAAAGTTGCGATCGCGGATTTGAACCAGGACGCCGCCGACGCGGCCGCTCGCGGGCTCCAAGCGGCGGGCGGAGCCGCCATGGGCGTGGCGATGAACGTCGCGGACGAAGCGCAGGTCAATGCCGGCGTCGAGGCGGTCGCGCGCGCCTGGGGCGGGATCGACGTGCTGGTCAGCAACGCCGGCATCCAGATCGTCCATCCTGTGGAGCAGTTTCCGTTCGCCGACTGGAAAAGGCTGCTGGCCATTCACCTCGACGGCGCCTTTCTCACCACCAAGGCGTGCCTGCCGTACATGTACCGCTCCGGCCGCGGCGGCAGTATCATCTACATGGGGTCGGTGCATTCCAAGGAGGCATCGGTGCTGAAAGCGGCGTATGTCACTGCCAAGCACGGCCTGATCGGACTGGCGAAGGTGGTCGCGAAGGAGGGTGCGAAGCACGGCGTGCGGGCGAACGTGATCTGCCCGGGCTTCGTGCGTACGCCGCTGGTGGACAAGCAGATCCCCGAGCAGGCGAAGGCGCTCGGCATTTCAGAGGCCGACGTGATCCGGAACGTGATGCTCAAGGAAACCGTGGACGGCGAGTTCACCACCACCCAGGATGTCGCCGAGCTCGCACTGCTGTTCGCGAGTTTTCCGTCGGCCGCGCTGACCGGGCAGTCGATGGTGGTAAGCCACGGCTGGTTCATGCAATAGCGGCGATTCGGGGCCGTGCCCGGACGTTTGTCTTTGAGGGCCGTGATGCAGACGGCCATCTGCGCGAACGCTGGCGCGTCCCCGGCGCGTTGGGCGGCCGACTCTTGTTACCCGAGTTGCGCGCAAGGAGATCGGCCGTGAAGTCGACCCGTTACCTCGGCATTCTTGCGCTCACGTTGCCGGTCTTGGCTCCGGTATCCGCCCATGCCTGGGAGCTCTACAAGTATCGTATGCCCGACGGCAGCGTGCTCTATACGGACGAAGTGTCGACCCGGGGCAGGTTCGTGGAGGTGCTTCAGGAACCGCCGCCCGATGCGAAGCGGATCGAAGCCGAGCGCGTCGCGAAGCTCAAGCGCGAGGTGGCGCGCGCCGGCCGTATCGCGTCGCTGCGCATGGCGAAGCTGAGTGGGGTCGACGCGGAGATTCGCCACGCGACGCGGGCGCTCGAGGCGGCCCGCGCCGCGCTCAAGTCCGGCCTTGAGCCGCTGCCCGGTGAGCGCCTCGGCACGGTCGGCGGACACTCGCGCCTGTCCGATGCGTACTGGTCGCGCGTGCGCGGGTTGCGCCAGGCGCTGAAGGATGCCCGCAAGCGGTTGGACGATGACTATATCGCGCGCGGCGCGCTGCAATGATTCCAGCCAGACTTTAATGGGCGCTCGCAACATCGCGACGCGGACGGTAATCGGGACCTCCTTGATCATGTCGGTTGGATTGCGCCCCTGTCCGCATTGATTCCGGCGACGAAACCGGTGCGGTCGGGAGCGGCACCCAAAACAGGCGAAACGAGGCGTGTGACCTCGATGAGATCGCGGCGATGAACACGAACGATTTCGCACGCGTACAAGGTGCGGTGCGCATCTTGTTTGGCTTGATCTGCCTGACCAATCTCCTTCTGCACCTTGATCCAAGCTACGGAAACGGGTTTAGCGCATCGATGAACCATGCGGCCAACGCCGCGGGCCAACCAGGCTGGCTTAGCGGGTGGGTGGCCGCGGTCGCGGCTGTTATCGAGGCGATTGGCCTAAAAACGGCCGTCGGTTTCATGCTCGTCCTCGAGGCGATCCTCGCCGCGTCGCTGCTTACGGGTGTCGGAACGGGCGCCTTCGCATGGCTCGGGGTCGTCTATAACCTGTTCCTATGGACCACCCTGGGTGGGCTCGGCGGCCCGTACACGTCGAGCCCGACCGACCCAGGCACGGCGATCGTTTACGCGCTCGCTTTCTTGGTGATTTGGCTGACCCGTGCCGGCGATGGCCTCAGTCTCGCGCGTCGGGCGGTTTCGGGGCCGCCTGCAGGCTGGCGCCTGCGCGCGGGCCTGCTGCTGTTCGCGGCGCTCTGGGGGTTCGATGTGTACTGGAAGTGGCATCCCGCGTTTCTCGATCACGCCGACGGCTTCCTGGTCGCCGCTCGAGCGGGCCAACCTACTTGGATTGCGGCCTGGATCAGCCTGCTCATCGACACCATTCGCGTCGTGGGGGCGAGTCGCTTCGGGTTTATCGCAGCCCTCACGGAGAGCTTCATTGCGCTCGGACTCTTGCTGGGCGTCTGGCGGCGCGGCGCGTGGCTGACATGGACGCTCTGGGGCGGCTTCCTCTACAGTATTTTGCTGTGGAGCTCCGCTGAGGGTCTCGGGGGCCCGTACGGCGCGGGCTTTACGGGAAACAAGGGCGACGTTCTGGGCACGGCCAACATCTACGCAATGATATTCCTGATGCTATGGACGGCTGCGCGTCGAGAGACTATGCACCGCGCCTGATCGCACCTGCGATAGCGTGCGATAGCGCTTGCGGTTCGCGCGCCCGAGCCTGGCCTGCAGAAAGGGCTCTTCATGACTGCATCACAGGCGGCCCCGACCCAATGCAGGCATCAGGCATCGATCTCACATCGCACTGAGTCGAGATAAATCTGAACCGCTTCAGTCTTGTTTAAGTTGATGCGCGTAGTCTGCGGATCGCCGGTAGAGGCCGGTCTGTGCAAAGGACCCACCGCAGGCGCGACCTGCGACTCGCTCATCTGCCGAAGACCCGGCACGCAAGCGCGCGTAACATGTATGCGTGGAGCCCTCGCCGCGCGTCGCTCAAACCTGATCGGGGGGCGCCTTTTACGAGCTCCGCCCTTGACCATCGTCCCAACTCATGCCCACGGACCCAGCGGTTCCCCCCGCGCAAACTTCCTCGCCAAATATCCTGACCGTGATCCCGGCGGCGGGTTGGCGCTCGCGACTGTCTGCGCTGCGCGGACTATGGAAACGGCACGGTCCCGAGGACCTGATTGCGCTGCTGAGTGTGCTGGATGCACTGATGCTGTTCGGGCCTTACGCTCCCCGGCTCGTCGCGGTGGTACGTGCCGCGGGCGAGGATCTGGCGGCTCTGCGGCAACTCGCCAATATCGCGGTGTTTCCACCCGTGATTGCAGCCGTTGGGCTGCTGCTGATGGCCACCGGTCTGGCGCTGCGGGCGCGGGTGGCCTGGGTGATGAGCTTGCTGCTGCTGGCGTTGATCGCGGGGCTGGAGTTCTGGCGTCACGGCGGCGCTACGCCGGCGGCGGCGCTGTCCCTGGCCTTGCTCGCGCTGCTGGTGTTCTACTGGCGGCGCTTCGACCACAGCAGCGCCGCGGCGGGCGGGCTGTTTGCCTTGCTTGCCGTCGGCTCGCTGCTGATTTTTTCAGTATTGGGGACGCTGTATTTTGGTGACGGGTTCGCCCCGCCGGTCCACCGCCTGGTCGACGCAGTGTACTTTTCGATCGAAACCATGTCCACCGTCGGCTATGGGGACATCGTGCCGAAGACCGATGCGGCCCGGCTGTTCACCGCCTCGCTCATCGTAATGGGTATCACGGTGTTTGCCACCTCGCTGAGCGTGGTGATCGGCCCGCTGGTGGGTGGCAACCTCAAGCGCATCATGCAAGGGAGATTCGCCAAGGTGAACCGCAAAGACCATTTTGTGATCCTCGGAGCGTCGCCGTTGGCGGTGAGCCTTTTCCGGCAATTGCAGGCCCGCGGCGTGCCGATTACCGTCATTGCTCCGCCCAACCGTGAGTTGTCCTATCCGGCGGGCACCGATCTGGTCGTCGGCGACGGCACCGATGCCGCGGTATTGCGCGAAGCCGGCGTGGACAAGGCGCGTGCAGTACTGACTCTGCGCGACGACGACGCCGAAAACGCCTTTGCGGTGCTGGCGATCAAGGAGGTTGCGCCACAGGTAAAGACGGTGGCGGCGGTAAACGACGCGCGCCATCTGCACAAGATCCAGCGCGTACAGCCCGATGTGCTGTTCGCGCCCCAATTGCTGGGCGGCGAGCTGCTGGTTCGCAGCCTGTTCGGCGAGACCATCGACAACGAGCTGATCGTCAAGCTGCTGTTTCAGACGCGCTAAGGGCAGGTTCGGCCGCAATGCCGCTTCCGTGTTCAACATGTCGGCCGACTGGAAGCCGGCGACCGAGACGATGCGCGATTTCGGCATCGACCAGTACCTCGCCGAGATCAACGTCGCGGTCGACGACCTGGGCGGCGCGGCGCATGCTGGGCAAGTTCGTGCTCGCCGGCTGGAAGAACATGCACCCCGATCAGCAGTACTTCGACAAGTACCTCGACCTGTACGCGCACATCGAGGACCCGTCCTACGTCAAGCGCACCGAGCGCTTCGAGCGCTGGTACGAGAACCCGATCGATCTTCCGGGGCGCTACTACCTGCAGGCGATCCAGGAGCTGTTCAAGGAAAACCGCTTCGCCAAGGGGCAGTTCGTCGGCCTGGGGCGGCGGCTCGCGCTCAAGGACCTTACGATTCCGCTGTATCTGCTGGCGGGCGAGGCGGACGACATCACGACGCGCGAACAGGTGTTCAACGCCGAGGCCCTGGTGGGCACGCCGCACGACCAGATCGTGAGGCAGGTCGTGCCGGGCGGGCACATCGGCCTGTTCATGGGCGCGCGCACGCTCGCCGAGGCCTGGCCCGAGATCGGGCGCTGGATCGCGGCGCAGTAGCCGACGCCCGCACATGGCCGAGCTCAAGATCACGCGTGAGACCATCCTGAGCGGCGCGCTGCACGAATCGGCGCGCGCGCTGCTCGGTCCGGCGACGCGCTTCATGACGCCCGAGGAGCGCGCGCGCCAGCTCGAGGAGATCCTGGCGCGCGCGCCGCGCCGCGGCCGCGTCTGGATCTTCGGCTACGGCTCGCTGATCTGGAATCCCGCGTTCCATTTCGCGGAGCGGCGCAGCGCCCTGCTGTACGGCTATCACCGCCAGTTCTGCCTGTGGGCACGGGCCGGACGCGGCAGCCCCTCGCGCCCCGGCCTGATGCTGGCGATCGAGCGCGGCGGCAGCTGTCACGGGGTCGCGTACCGGCTGCACAAGGATCAGATCGAGACCGAGCTCGACGTGGTGTGGCGCCGCGAAATGCTGACCATGGCGTACCGCCCGGTGTGGGCCCACGTGCGTACGGCGAAGGGCATCGAGCCGGCGATCGCGTTCGCGGTGAACCGCGGCCACGAGCGCTACGTCCGCGGGCTCGACGTGGACTCGACCGTGCACTACCTGACGACCGGCACCGGCCCGCTCGGGCGCTGCCGCGACTACCTGTTCGATACGGTCGAGCACCTGCGCCAGCTCGGCATTCGCGACCGGCGGCTCGACGGGCTGGCCGAGCGCGTGCGGATACGCGAGGCGGAGCAGGGGGCTGGCTAGCGGCCGGGCTGCCGCTTACTTCGGCATCTTGATCGAGCGGTCGAGGAACCGGTTGGTGTAGATCGTCTTGACGTCGAAGGGCTGGTCGATCCCGATGTAATCCTTGACCAGGTTGTAGTCCGACTGCATGCGCGCAGGGTCGTGGTAGCCGAGCGCGACCGTGCGCGAGTACTTGTCGCTCATCAGCACCTCGACCTCTTCCCAGTTCTGCATCTCGTTGTCGAACGAGAGGGCGCCGTTCGCCTCGACCAGCGCTTCGATGCAGGGCTTGGGGTCCTTGACGCAGGTGTAGAAGGCGCGCTGCGTGACCTTGACGAACTTGCCGATCAGCGCCTCGTGCGTCTTCAGGAACGCGCCGTTGACGACCACCGAGTTGCCGTAGGGGTTGACCCCGGCGTCGCGCCACGCGAGGAAGCCCATGTCGCTGCCCAGCTCGCGCTTGAACACGTGGTGCAGGTTGTAGAACGAGGTGGTGATGTCGATCGAATGCGCCTTGAGGGCCGCGAGCTTGGCGTTCGGGTCGATGTTGACCCAGGTCACCGAATTCGGATCGATTCCGTTGGCCTTGGCGACGGCGGGCCACATCGCACGCGCCGCGTCACCCGCCGGATTGCCGATCTTCTTGCCGGGGAAGTCCTTGATTCCCTTGATGCCGGAGCTCTTCAGCCAGTAGAAGCCCTGCGGCGAGTTGGCGTACACGTTGTATACGGCCACCAGGTCTGCGCCCTTGCTCTTGGCCACCAGCACGGTGCCGATGTCGGCCAGGCCGATCGGATTGGCGCCCGCGCCCACGCGCTGCGCCGCGAGCACCGAGCCCTTGCCCGGCTCGAGATTGAGGTCGATGCCGTCCTTCGCGTACCAGCCCATCTTCTTCGCGTAGTAGTACGGGGCGTGATCGCCGCCCGGCACCCAGTTGAGGATGAAGTCGAGCTTCTCCGCGGCGAGCGCGGGTGCCGCGGCGAGCGCGAGGAGCGCGACGGCGAGAATTTTGCGCATGATCCGGTCCTCCTTTGGGGGTGAGGCGAGCGATGGTATCGGCGCGCGCCGCCGGGTGTCAATGCGCGCGGCGTTGACGCGTCGCGGCGCCTGCGTTACGGTAACCATCCGGTTAACTCCCCGCACCCATGCCGCTTCACCGGAGCGATCTGCCCGCCGAGATTCTTGCGACCCTGCGGCGCGGCAGCGTGATCCCCGCGCACCCGCTCGCGCTCGACGCCGCGCGTCGCTTGGACGTCCGGCGCCAGCGCGCCCTGACGCGCTATTACCTCGACGCGGGCGCAGGCGGCCTCGCGGTGGGCGTGCACGCGACCCAGTTCGCAATCCGCGAGGCCGGGCTCTACGAGCCGGTGCTGGAGCTCGCGGCGCGGACCGCGCGCGAATGGGCGCCGCGCCCGGTGGTGCTGATCGCCGGCCTGTCGGGCAGGACGGCGCAGGCCGTGCGCGAGGCGCAGATCGCGCTCGCGCACGGCTACCACGCCGGGATGCTGTCGCTCGCCCCGATGCGGGGCGCCTCGATCGAGGAGCTGGTCGCGCACTGCGCCGCGGTTGCCGCGGCGATTCCGCTGGTCGGCTTCTACCTGCAGACCGC
This sequence comes from uncultured Pseudomonadota bacterium, assembly GCA_963817785.1. Taxonomy (GTDB): domain Bacteria; phylum Pseudomonadota; class Gammaproteobacteria; order Burkholderiales; family SG8-39; genus JAKALD01. The sequence continues at coordinate 281,755 of CAWFPL010000003.1, forward strand.
GGTCGGCGGAATTCCGCTGCCGGCGGAGTTCTGGCGCCGCTTCGCCGCGCTCGACAACGTGGTCGCGATCAAGATCGCGCCGTTCAGCCGCTACCGCACGCTCGACGTCGCCAAGGGCGTGGTCGCGGCGCGTGCCGAGGAGCGCGTCGCGCTGTATACCGGCAACGACGATCACATCGTTCTCGACCTGCTGGCGCCGCTCGCGGTCAAGCGCGGCGGCGAGGAGGTGCGGGTGCGCATTCGCGGGGGCCTGCTCGGGCACTGGAGCGTGTGGACGCGGCGCGCGGTCGAGCTGCACCAGCGGATCCTGGACGCCGTGGCCGCGGGCGTCGTCGATCAGGACCTGCTCGCGCTGGACGCGCGGGTGACCGACTGCAACAGCGCGCTGTTCGACGTCGCGCACGATTTCGCCGGATGCATCCCGGGCTGCCACGAGGTGCTGCGGCGCCAGGGGCTGCTCGAGGGCATCTGGTGCCTCGATCCGAAGGAGACGCTCTCTCCCGGCCAGGCCGAGGAGATCGACCGGGTGTGCCGCGAGCATCCGGATCTCGCCGACGACGAGTTCGTGCGGGCCAACCTCCCGCGCTGGCTGGCATGAGACGCATCATCCGCTGAGGAGCATCGCCATGGACCGGTCGAACGGCACTTTGTCGCGCTATGCGCTGGCGGCGCTCGCCCACCTCGCGCTGATCGCAGCCTGGTACCTGTTGGTCACGCTCGGCCACGTGCCCAAGTTCGTCATGCCCTCACCGCAGGCCACCCTGGCGGCGGCGTTCGCCGGCCACTACAGCTGGTGGACCAATATCGCGGTCACGGCTACCGAGATCTACGCGGGCTACTTCCTGGCGCTCGTCGTCGGCGTGGCGCTGGCGCTCGCGTTCACCTGGTCGAACACGCTCGAGGCATTCTGCATGCCGCTGCTGGTGTCGCTCAACATGATCCCGAAAGTCGCCCTGGGGCCGCTGATCATCGTGTGGTTCAAGTACGGCGTGCTGCCGAACTCGATGATGGCGTTCTCGATCTGCGTGTTTCCGATCCTGCTCACCACCGCGCGCGGGCTGCGCGAGGTCGAGCCCGAGCTGCTCGACCTGGTGCGCTCGCTCAGGGGCTCGCGCTGGCAGCTGTTCACCAAGATCCAGCTGCCGGGAGCGCTGCCCTACATCTTCTCCGGCATGAAGGTCGGGGCGATCCTGGCGGTGGCCGGCGCAATCGTCGGCGAGTTCCTCGGCTCGGACAAGGGGCTGGGCTACCTGATGCTGCAGGTGCAGGTGACGCTCGACACGCCGGCGATGTTCATGGCGGTGATCTACATCACGCTGCTCGGCATGCTGCTCTACGGCCTGGTGCTCGGGCTGGAGCGCCTGCTGGTGGCGAAGGACGCGCGCGTGGACTGATGGCCGAGCCGTTCATCCATCTCGCCGGCGTCAGGAAGGTCTACCGGCGCGGCAAGGACGAGTTCCTGGCGATCTCGGACGCCACTTTCGACGTCATGGACGGCGAGCTGGTGTCCCTGGTCGGGCCCTCGGGCTGCGGCAAGTCGACGCTGCTCAAGATCCTGGCGGGCCTGCAGCCGCACGACGGCGGCGAGGTGAGGGTGGGCTCGGCGAGCCAGCACTTCGACCCATCGCGCGACATCGGCATGGTGTTCCAGTCGCCGCTGCTGCTGAAGTGGCGCCGCATCATGGCCAACGTGCTGCTGCCGGCGGAAATCCTCGGGCTGCCGATGGCGGAGAGCCGCGAGCGGGCCCAGGCGCTGCTCGCGTTGGTGGGGCTGCGCGGATTCGAGGACAAGTATCCGTACGAGCTCTCGGGCGGGATGCAGCAGCGCGCGGCGATCGCGCGCGCGCTGGTGCACGACCCGAAGCTGGTGCTGATGGACGAGCCTTTCGGGGCGCTGGACGCGCTCACGCGCGAGAAAATGAACCTGGAGCTGCTGCGCATCTGGAAGGAGTCGAAGAAGACGATCTTGTTCGTCACCCACGGCATCTCGGAAGCGGTGTTCCTCGGAACGCGCGTGGTGGTGCTCACCGCGGGGCCGGCGCGCATGGCGGACAATTTCGAGATCGACCTTCCGCGCCCGCGCACGCTGGACATCAAGACCCACGAGCGCTTCGGCGAGTACACCCGCCGGATCTACCGGCTGCTCGGGATGGAATGAGCCGTGGGCAATCGCCGCGACCCGACGCGCAACCGGGAAAGGATCCTGCGGGCCGCGACCGCGGAATTCGCGCGTCACGGCCTGGGCGGCGCCCGCGTCGACCGCATCGCGGCGCGTGCCGGCGCCAACAAGCGCATGCTGTACTACTATTACGGCAACAAGGAAAACCTGTACCTCGCGGCGCTCGAGGCGCAGTACGCCCAGATCCGCTCGGCCGAACGCGCCCTCGACCTCGAGCACCTCGAGCCGCACCGGGCGCTGCGACGCCTGGTACTGTTCACCTGGAACTACTATCTGGCGCATCCGGAGTTCCTCGGCTTCCTCAACAGCGAAAACCTGCACAAGGCGCGCCACCTGCGCCGCTCGCGGCGGGTGCGCGAAATGCACTTTCCGCTCGTAGAGACGCTGCGCGGTACCCTGCGCCGAGGCGAGCGCGCAGGGGTGTTTCGCCGCGGCGTCGATCCGGTGCAGCTCTACATATCGATCGCGGCCGAGGGCTACTTCTACCTCGGCAACCGCTACACGCTGTCGCAAATCTTCGGCCGCGACCTGATGGCGCCCAGGGCGCTGGCCGCGCGGGCGCGTCACATGACCGACCTGATTCTGGCGGCACTGAGACGCTGAGGCAGGCGATGCGCATCGCCCTGTGCAACGAAGTCATCACGCCGATGCCGTTTCCAGCGCAGTGCGAATACGCCGCCAAGCTCGGCTACGACGGGCTCGAGGTCGCGCCCTACACGCTCTCCGAGGAGCCGCAGCGCATGGGCGCAGCGCAGATCGCCGCGGCGCGGCGCGCGGCCGAGGACGCGGGCATCGCGGTGACCGGGCTGCACTGGCTGCTGGTCAAGCCGGCGGGGCTTTCGATCAGCTCGCGCGACGCCGCGGTGCGCAGGCGCACGGTCGAGGCGATGCTGGCGCTGATCGACCTGTGCGCGCAGCTGGGCGGGCGCTATTTGGTACACGGCTCGCCGCAGCAGCGGCGCGTCGAGGCGGGCGACACGCGCGCGACGGCCATGGCGCGCGCCAAGGAATGCTTCGCGGCGGTGGCCGAGCGCGCTGCGCAGGCGGGAGTGGTGTATTGCATCGAGCCGCTCGCACCGGCGGCGACGCCGCTCATCAACTCGCTCGAGGAAGCCGCGTGCCTGGTCGAGGAGATCGGCAGTCCGGCGGTGCGCAGCATGCTCGATTGCAGCGCCGCCGGGGCGAGCGAGAGCGAGCCGCTCGCCGCTCTGGTGGAGCGCTGGCTGCCCAGGGGGGTGCTCGCCCACGTGCAGGTGAACGACCGCAACCGGCGCGGCCCCGGGCAGGGCGAGCAGCGCTTCGCGCCGCTGTTCGCGGCGCTGGCGCGCCACGGCTACCCCGGCGACATCGCGGTGGAGCCGTTCGATTACGTGCCCGATGGGCCGGGCGCCGCGGCACGCGCGATCGGCTACATCCGCGGGATCCTGGAGGCATTGGAACTCAAGCGATGACGACCGCGCCGACCTTCAGCGTGGCCGCGCTCGAGTTCTACGAGCGCCCCGTGCGTCTGCGCATGCCGTTTCGTTTCGGCGCGGCGACGCTGAGCGCCGCGCCGCAGGCGTTCGTGCGCGCGCGCGTGCGCTTGGCCGACGGCCGCGAGGCGCACGGCGCCGCGGCCGAGCTGCTGGCGCCGAAGTGGTTCGACAAGGATCCGGCGCTGTCCGACGAGGACAACGTCAACCGGCTGCGCGCCTCGCTCGCGCTGGCGCGCGAGGCGTATCTCTCCGGCGGCGTGAATACGGGGTTCGGGCACTTCCGTGCGCACTACGCGGAGCAGATGCAGGTCGCCGCCCAGCGGGGGTTGAATGCGCTGGAGGCGAGTTACGGCCCGGCGCTGGTCGACCGGGCTCTGCTCGACGCGCTGTGCCGCGCGCTCGGGGTGTCCTTCTACGGCGCGCTGCAGAGCAACCTCCCCGGTATTGAGCCCGCCGGCTGGCTGGCGGAGTTCGCGCGCTTCGACATGAGCGCGTTCCTCGCCGGCTTGCAGCCGCGGGACGCGATCGCCGCGCGCCATACGGTGGGCCTGGCGGACCCGATCACGGCCGCCGAGCAGACCCGGCGCGTGAACGACGGCCTGCCCGAAACCCTCGAGGAAGTGGTCGCGCGCTATGGGCAGCGCTACTTCAAGCTCAAGCTGGGCGGCGAGCTGCATGCCGACATCGAGCGCCTGACGGCGATCGCTGCGGTGCTCGACCGCAGCGCCGAGCCCTACCACGTGACGCTCGACGGCAACGAGCAGTACGACGATCTCGAAGGCGTGCTCGCGCTGTGGCGGCGAATCGTGGCCGAGCGCCGGCTCAAGCGGCTCGCGGCGAGCATGCTGTTCGTCGAGCAGCCGATCAAGCGCAGCAACGCGCTCGCCGAGCGCGTCTCCAAGCTCGCCGCCGAGACGCCGGTGATCATCGACGAATCGGACGACTCGCTCGAATCCTTTGCGCGCGCCCGCGCGCTCGGCTACACGGGCGTGTCCTCCAAGACCTGCAAGGGCCTGTACAAGTCGCTCATCAACCGCGCGCGCTGCGAGCTCTGGAACCAGGCGGCGCAGGGCTGGCGCTACTTCATGTCGGGCGAGGACCTCACCGTGCAGGCGGGGCTCGCGCTGCAGCAGGATCTCGCGCTCGTCTCGATCCTGGGACTGACGCACGTCGAGCGCAACGGCCACCACTACGTGAACGGCATGGCAGGGCTGCCCGACGCCGAGCAGGTGGCGTTCCAGGTGGCGCATTCCGACTTGTACGAGAACAGCCACGGCGCGGTGCGGGTCGTGATCCGCGGCGGCGCGCTGTCCATCCGCTCGCTCGAGTGCGTGGGCTTCGCGAGCCGGGCGCTGCCTGATTGGCGCGTGATGCGTCGCGTGAGATACGGAGAGCAATGAGATGAGACAGAAGCGCATCGGCATCATCATGCACGGGGTCACGGGGCGCATGGGCACCAACCAGCACCTGGTGCGCTCGATTCTTGAGATCCGTCGTCAGGGCGGAGTGGCGCTCAAGGACGGCACGCGGCTGGTACCCGATCCGATCCTGGTCGGGCGCAACGCCGCCAAGCTCGAGCAGCTGGCGAAGGCGCACGGGCTGGAACGCTGGACCACGGACCTCGGCAAGGCGCTGCGCTCGAAGGACGACAGCGTGTTTTTCGACGCCGCCTCGACGCAACTGCGGCCGCAGCTGCTCAAGCGCGCGATCGCCGCGGGCAAGCACGTGTACTGCGAAAAGCCCGTCGCCACCAGCCTCGCGGCGGCGCTCGACCTGTACCAGGCGGCCAGGAAAGCGGGCATCAAGCACGGCGTGGTGCAGGACAAGCTCTGGCTGCCCGGGCTGCTCAAGCTCGGGATGCTGCGCGATGCAGGGTTCTTCGGCCGCATCCTGTCGGTGCGCGGCGAGTTCGGCTACTGGGTATTCGAGGGCGACTGGCAGCCGGCGCAGCGCCCGTCGTGGAACTACCGCAAGGAAGACGGCGGCGGCATCATCCTCGACATGTTGTGTCACTGGCGCTACGTGCTCGACAATCTGTTCGGCGAGGTGAAGGCGGTGTCCTGTCTGGGCACGACCCACATCCCGCAGCGCTGGGACGAGAACGGCAAGAAGTACCGCGCCAGCGCTGACGACGCCGCGTACGCGACGTTCGAGCTCGACGGCGGCGTGATCGCGCACTTCAACAGCTCGTGGTGCGTGCGCGTGCGGCGCGACGACCTGCTCACGCTGCAGGTGGACGGCACGCACGGCTCGGCGGTGGCGGGGCTGCGGCGCTGCTTCACGCAGGCGCGCGTCAACACGCCCAAGCCGGTGTGGAACCCGGACATCCCGCAGCCGATCGATTTCCTCGCCGGCTGGCAGGAGGTGCCCGACAACAGCGCCTGGGACAACGCCTTCAAGCTTCAATGGGAGCTGTTCCTGAAGCACGTCGCCGGGGAGGGCGATTTCCCCTGGGACCTGCTGGCGGGCGCAAAGGGCGTGCAGCTCGCCGAGCTCGGATTGAAGAGCTGGAAGCAAAGGAAGTGGCTGGACGTGCCGGGGTTGAAGCCATGAAGCGCGATGCGATCTTCACCATCAAGCTGCCCGCCGCCGGAGGCAGGTTGGAGGCCTACTCGGTGCGCGAGCCGCGCGCGTTCGAGCGCCCGGCGCGCGCCTTCACGCGCCGGGCGCTCGCCGCGGCGCACGTGGTGGCCGATCCGCTCTCGACCAGGGAGCCCTGGCTCGAACCGGCCATCGACTGGGACGCCACCATCGCCTACCGCCGCCACCTGTGGTCCTGGGGGCTGGGGCTCGCCGAGGCGATGGATACCGCGCAGCGCGGCGCGGGGCTCGACTGGCAGAATTCGCTCGAGCTGATCCGCCGCACGCTCGAGGCGGCGCGCGACGTGCCGGGCGCCATGGTCGCGTCGGGCGCGGGTACGGACCAGCTGGCACCGTCGGCGGGCCTCACGCTCGCGCAAGTCGTCGCGGCCTACGAGGAGCAGTGCGCCGCGATCGAGAAGCTCGGCGGGCGCATTGTCCTGATGGCGAGCCGGGCGCTCGCCGCGTGCGCCCGCTCGCCGGCGGACTACGCCGTGGTCTACGACCGCATCCTCGCGCAGGTGAAGGAGCCGGTGATCATCCACTGGCTGGGCGAGATGTTCGACCCGGCACTGGAGGGCTATTGGGGGAGCAGGGACCACGCCGGCGCGATGGAGGTGTGCCTGGACGTGATCCGGCGCAACGCCGCCAGGGTCGACGGGATCAAGGTGTCGCTGCTCGACAAGGACAAGGAGATCGCCATGCGCAGCCAGCTGCCCGCCGGAGTGCGCATGTACAGCGGCGACGATTTCAATTTCGCCGAGCTGATCGAAGGCGATGCCGCGGGGCACTCGGACGCGCTGCTCGGCATTTTCGATGCCATCGCGCCGGCAGCATCCGCCGCGCTCTCGGCGCTCGCCGCGGACGACCGTGCCAGCTACCACGAAATCCTGGCGCCCACCGTGCCGCTGTCGCGCCACATCTTTTGCGCGCCGACGCGCTTCTACAAAACCGGCGTGGTCTTCATGGCGTGGCTGAACGGCCACCAGCAGCACTTCGTCATGGTGGGCGGGCAGCAAAGCGCGCGCCACCTGCGCCATTTCGCGGAGCTGTTCCGGCTCGCCGACGCCGCCGGCCTGCTCGCCGATCCGGAGCTCGCCTGCCGCCGGATGAACGCGCTGCTCGCCGTGCATGGCCTCGCCTGACCCGCGCAAGCTGGCGCTCAATACCGCCACCACGCGCGGCAAGTGGGGGCTGGCGCAGGCGATCGAGGGCTGCGCGCGCCACGGCATCCGCGCCATCGCCCCGTGGCGCGACCTGTTGCATGACATGGGCGTGGCGCAGGCGGCGCGCACGATCCGCGCCCACGGGCTGACGGTGACGGGGCTGTGCCGCGGTGGCATGTTTCCCGCGCGCACGGCGCGCGCTCGCGCGCGAGCCATCGACGACAATCGCCGCGCGATCGACGAGGCGCACGCGCTCGGAGCGCAATGCCTGGTCCTGGTGGTGGGCGGGCTGCCCAAGGGAGCGAAGGACATCGCCGCCGCGCGCGCGCAGGTGGAGGACGGGATTGCGGCGATTCTGCCCTATGCGAAAAGCGCGGGCGTGCCGCTTGCCGTCGAGCCGCTGCACCCGATGTACGCGGCCGACCGCGCCTGCGTGAACACGCTCGCGCAGGCGCTCGACCTGTGCGACGCGATCGACCCGAGGAACACCGGCATGCTCGGGGTTGCTGTCGACGTGTACCACGTGTGGTGGGACCCGCATCTCGAGCAGCAGATCCGGCGCGCCGGCAGGAAGCGGCTGCTGGGCTTCCACCTGTGCGACTGGCTGGTGCCGACCACCGACCTGCTGCTCGATCGGGGCATGATGGGCGACGGCGTGATCGACCTGAAGCGCATCCGCGCCTGGGTCGAGCGTGCCGGCTACCGCGGCTTCCACGAGGTGGAAATCTTCTCGGCGGCGAACTGGTGGAAGCGCGACCCGGACGAGGTGCTGAGGACATGCAAGCTGCGCCATCGGACGAGATGCTGAGGCGACCATGAAGACTATCCTGATCACCGGTGCCGCGGGCGGCGTCGGCACCCACCTGCGGCGCGAGCTGGCGGGGCGTTACGCGCTGCGCCTGTCGGACCTGCGGCCGCTGAAGCCGCTCGCGCCCGGCGAGACTTTCGTGCGCGGGGACATCGCGCGCCTTTCCGACATGCTGCGCGCGACCAGGGGCGTGGACGCGATCGTGCACCTCGGCGGCTATTCGGTGGAGGGAAGCTGGCCGGCCATCCACCGCGCCAACATCGTTGGCTGCTACCAGGTGTTCGAGGCGGCGCGCAGGAACGGCGTGAAGCGCATGGTGTTCGCGAGCAGCAACCACGCGGTGGGCTTCTACCGGCGCGACCAGGTGATCGACCACCGCGTCACTCCTAAGCCGGACAGCCGCTACGGCGTGTCCAAGGTCTTCGGCGAAGCGCTCGCGAGCCTGTATGCCGACAAGTACGGCATGCAGGTCCTGTGCCTGAGGATCGGCAACGTGAACCCGGCGCCGATCGACAAGCGGCGGCTGTCGATCTGGGTCAGCCCGCGCGATCTGGCGCAGCTGGTCGCGATCGGCATCGAGCATCCGGACATCCGCTTCGAGGTCGCCTACGGCGTGTCGGGCAACGCGCGCTCGTGGTACGACAATTCGAACGCGGCGCGGCTCGGTTACCGGCCGCAGGACGATAGCGAGGCGTACGCGGCCGAGGTGCTCGCGCGCGAGAGGCCCGGCGATGCGCGCGCCGAGACCTACCAGGGCGGCGCTTTCGTGCACATCGAAGAGGTCGAGAACCCCGCGGCGCCGCGCCGCAAACCACGGAAGTCGAGGAAATGAACGCCAAGCGACCGCGCCTCGCCGTGCCCCCGGGCGCGTGCGACACCCACATGCACTTGTACGACGCCGCGGTGCCGCCCGCCCCGGGCGGTCCGCCGCTGCCCGGGCATTTCGACGTTCCCGCTTATCGCGCGCTGCGGCGCCGCCTCGGGCTCGAGCGCGTCGTGGTCGTACAGCCGAACGCGTACCAGGACGACAACCGGGTGACGCTCGCGGCCATGGCCGAGCTCGGCCCGGGCGCGCGCGGCGTGGCGGTCGTGCGCCGCGACGCGCCCGAGGCCGAGCTCGATCGCCTGACGCGTGCGGGCATCCGCGCGCAGCGCATCTTCGCGCTGCCCCACGGTGCGGTCGGCTTCGAGCAGATGGACGAGATCATGGCGCGCGTGCATCCGTTCGGCTGGCACGCCATCATCCAGCTCGACGGCCGCGAGCTGCCGAAGCACGAAGCGCAGATCAGCCGCCTGCCGGGCAATTTCGTGATCGACCACGTCGGCAAGTTCCTCGAGCCGGTGGCGCCGACGCACGAGGCCTTCCGCTGCCTGCTGCGGCTGCTCGACACCGGGCGCTGCTGGGTGAAGCTCTCGGCGCCCTACGAGGTGTCGAAGGACGGCGCGCCGCACTATGCCGACGTCGGTGCGCTCGCGAAGGCGCTGGTGTGCCACGCGCCCGAGCGCATGCTGTGGGCGAGCAATTGGCCGCATCCTTCCGCGCCGCCGGAGCGCAAGCCCGACGACGCCGACCTGCTCGACTTGCTGCTCGAATGGGCGCCGGAGGACGCGACGCGGCGCAGAATCCTCGCCGACAACCCTGCCGAGCTGTACGGCTTCTAGCCGCTAGTCCTCGGCCGCGGCCGGCCGGTGCTGCGCGAGCAGCTTCTGCTGCAGCGGCGCGGGCGCCGGATCGTAGTGGCTGAACTCCAGCGTGTAGGAGCCCTGGCCGGCGGTCATCGCCTTCAGGCGCAGGGCGAAGTTCTCCAGCTCCGAGAGCGGCGCCTGCGCCGCGATGCGCACCACCCCGGGACGCGGCGCATCCGAGCCGCGGATCTGCGCCCGGCGCGCGTTCAGCTCGCCGGTGATGTCGCCCATGTTCGCCTCGGGCGCGAAGATGTCCACGTTGACGATCGGCTCGAGCACCAGCGGCCGCGCCTTGGCGAGCGCGTCGAGGAAGGCCTTGCGCCCGGCGGAGACGAACGCCACTTCCTTCGAATCCACCGGATGGCTCTTGCCGTCGTGCAGCACCACGCGCACGTCCTGCAGCGGATAGCCCGCGATGTATCCCGAGTCCAGCACCGTGCGCACGCCCTTCTCGACCGCGGGGATGTAGACCGAGGGAATCACGCCGCCCTTCACGTGGTCGACGAACTCGAAGCCCGCGCCGCGCGGCAGCGGCTCGACGCGCAGGAACACCTCGCCGAACTGCCCGGCGCCGCCGGTCTGCTTCTTGTGGCGGCTGTGGCCTTCGGCGCTCGCGGCGATGGTCTCGCGGTAGGCGATCGAGGGCGGCTTGCTGTCGAGCTCGAGCTTGTACTGGCTCGCCATCTTCTCCAGCATGGTCTTCAGGTGCATCTCGCCCAGGCCGCGGATCACGGTCTCGTTCGCCTGCGCGTCGTGCTCGACGCGAAAGCACGGATCCTCGGCGACGAACTTGTGCAGCACGTCGGCGAGCTTCTGCTCGTCGCCGCGCTTTTTCGCCTGCACCGCCAGGCCGAACACCGAGGCCGGCAGCTCGAGCGGCCGGGCGTGGATGTGCGCGTCCTCGGCCGAATCGTGCAGGATGTGGTCGAACTGGATCTCCTCCACCTTGGCCACCGCGCAGATGTCGCCCGGTAGCGCCTCGGCAACCTCGATCTGCGTTCTGCCGCGCAGACGGTACAGGTGCCCGGGCCTGATCGGCTTGCGTCCCGCGCCGATGTAGAGCTGCGAGCCCGGCGTGACGCGCCCCTGGTGCACGCGGAACACCGCGAGGCGCCCGATATAGGGGTCGATCTCGATCTTGAACACGTGCGCGAGGACGTGCTTGCCCGGGTCGGGCTCGGCGGCGATCTCGCTCGCCGGCCCGCCGCCGGCCGGCGTGTTGACGTACACGGGCGGGTTGCCCTCGGCCGGGTTGGGCATGAGCTTGACGATCACCTCGAGCAGCTCGGCGACGCCGGCGCCGCTCTTCGCCGAGGTGAACACCACCGGGATCAGGTGCCCTTCGCGCAGCGCGCGCTCGAACGGCTCGTGCAGCTGCGCCGGCTCGACGCTGCCCTGCTCGAGGTACAGCGCCATCAGCTTCTCGTCCACCTCGACCACCTGGTCGACCAGCCGCGCGTGCGCCTCCGCGACCGAGGAGAAGTCCGCGTCGCCCGAAGGCGCGAAGAAGCAGTCCGACACGCGCGTCGCCCCTCCCGCGGGCAGGTTGATCGGCAGGCACTCCTTGCCGAAGGCCTGCTGGATGCGCTCGAGCAGCGCCGGCAGGTCGACGTTGTCCGCGTCGATCCTGTTGACCACGATCAGCCGGTCGAGGCCGCGCCTGGCGGCCCACTGCATCATGCGCGCGGTCATCAGCTCGATGCCGTTCTGCGCGTTGATCACGATCGCCGCGGTCTCCACCGCGGCGAGCGCCGGCAGGGCGTGACCGAGGAAGTCCGGGTAGCCCGGCGTGTCGAGCAGGTGCACGCGGGCGTCCGCGGCATCGAAGCTCGCCACCGCGAGCTTGAGCGAGTGCCCGAGCGTCTTCTCGAGCGCGGTGTAGTCGCACACCGTGGTGCCGCGCTCGACGCTGCCGGCGCCCGGGATGGCCCCGGCGCGCGCCAGCAGCGCCTCGGCGAGCGCGGTCTTGCCGCACCCGGATTGGCCGACGAGCGCGAGCGTGCGGATGAGCTCGATGGAATGCTGTCCCACGGCCTGCCTCCTGGTGTCGGTGGCGGAACGGGCGCGGCGGGCGGGCCCGCCTGCAGGGCAGTTATAGCAGCATCGCGCCGCGCCGGGGAAGAGCGCGCCCGGCGCGCGCGGTCAGGATTCCGGTGGCGAAGCGCCGCCCGGGGTGTGGCGCGGGGTGGCGACGGCCAGGAAAATCTCGCGCAGGAACAGCAGCAGGCAGGCGATGAGCGCCAGCATCGCCAGCACGAACAGGGTTCCGATCGTGCGCCCGAGGTCGACGGCGACGAACGCGCCGAGGAAGGCGCCGGCGATCAGCAGGCATATGAACAGGCCGGAAAGGACCGCGGCGACGATCGCGAAGTACACGTAGCGGATGCGGCGGTCGATCTGCGCCAGCTCGGCGTGCGCCGAGCGTGCCTGCGTGCCGGAGAGCTCGTCGAAGCGCGCCTCGAGCACCCGCCGCCGGTCCACGGCGCGCCCGAGGCGGACGTTGAGCGCCGCCAGAATCGTGCCGACCGCGGTGAGCATGAATACCGGCGCCACCGCCAGCCGGATGACGTTGGCGATGTCGAGGAGATGCGGCTCGGCGGTCATGCAAGAGCAAGTCTAGCGCGCCGCGCGGAGCCGGGCATTACTTCTGCTTCGTTTTCTTTTTCTCGAGCAGCTCGGCGCGCGTCTTGAGCGCGTCGTCCAAGGTGGCCTTGGGCAGGAGCAGCACGTACTTGTGCAGCGCGCGCTCCCGAGGCAGGCGTGCCTCCAGCTTCTTCAGGTGCGCGGCGAATTCCTGGTCGAGCCGGGCCCGGTCCGCGGCTTTCTCGTCCTTACCCGGGGTGCGCTTGGTCAGCGGGGTGCCGTCGAGGGCAAGCCGCGCGTAGTAGTTCGCCCCCGCGGACTTGCCAAGCTGGATGGTGTAGGTGAGGCCGTCGAAGGTGGTCGCGGTGAGCACCGCCGGCGTCACCAGCCCGGTGGCCGCGGGGCTCGCATCCGGCGACGCGACGTCGGCGAGCGGCACGCTGTTGAGCGCGTAGGCAGCGGCGTTCGCCTTGGGGAAATCGATCTTCTCTCCCGGCCTCGCGCCCTCGAGGGTCCACGGGTCGTGTTCGCCGCTGCGCTCGAACTTCCAGCCCTGGCCCTCGGCGGGCCGGTAGGCAAGCGACTTCACCTCGTCGACCGCGAAGCCGCTGCGGTCGATCCAGGCGGCGCTCGCCGCGGTGGCCTGGGTGAGCGGATCGCCGACCACGTACACCGAGTGCGTGTTGCCGGGCAGCATCACGAAGCGGCCGTCGGCCGGCGCAGTGGCGGGGTCGTCCGGCGTGCGCTTGAAGTACTTCTCGCCGACGATCATGGCCGCGAGGGTCTTGCCGTCCGCTGCCTTGAACTCGACCAGGGTGCCCGAGCCCGCGCCGCTGCCGGGCGGCAGCAGCTTCAGGCGCGCGCGGTCCTTGGCGCCGATCGGATCGAGCTGGCCGATACTGAGCTCGAGCGCCTTCACCACGAAGCCCTTGACCTTGGCGAAATCGGCCGGGAAGTCGGCGCGCTCGGCGAGCGTCCAGCGTTCGCCCTTGAGCTGGAGGGTGAGCGCGCTTTTCGGGTCGCGGATCGCGATCGCGGCGACGTCGGCGGCCTTGAGGCCCTTGAGCAGCGGCTGGCCGATCGCGGCGAGGTCGGCGGGGCGCTCCGACTTGCCGTGCTCGTAATACAGTAACGCGCCGCCGCCGAGCACGACCAGCAGCACCAGAAGGACGGTCGCGAAGCGCGCCCTCATGCCGCCGCCTGCTTCCTGCGGCGCACGATCGCCACGCCGATGCCGAAGATCGACACCAGGATCGGCATCAGGGCGATGTTCACTACCTTGGTCCAGAACACCAGGCTCTCGGCGTCGCGGCGCAGGCGCTTGCGCAGCTCCTTCAGCTCGAGCTTGGTCTCGGCCACCTGGGTGCGGAACCGGTCCAGCTCGGACTGCTCCTGCGGCGTGAGGATCTGCGCCGACTTCGCGCCCGGGCCCTGCGCCTTCTGCAGCTGCGCGAGCTTCGCGCTGGTCTGCTCCAGGTCGCCCTGCAGCGCCTGGATCTTGCCGAGGTACTGCTTCTGCGCGTTGGCCTCCATCTCGCGCACCACCGTCAGCGGCCGGAACGAGGACGCGCGGCTGCGCAGCGAGATCAGATCGTCACCCGAGGCGAACTGGTCGACCAGGTCCTCGACGAAGGCGAGGTTGCCATTGGAGGGCACGATGATCTTGCGCCCGAACACCTCCTGCACGTCCACTGCCGCGTCGTCGTTCAGCATGTCCGTGTCGCCGACCACGACCACCGAGTTCTCCTTCGCCGATTCCTTCAGCTGCGGGGCGGCCGCCGCGGCGCTGGTCTTTTTCTCGTCCGCGGGGCCGGGCGGCCGTCCGGAGGGGAACGCCGTCTTGAACTTGCCGGTGAGCCGCAGGGCGAGCGGCCACTCCTTTCCGCCCGGCTTGAAATGCCGGGTCGCGGCGTCGCCCGCGGCGGTTGCGGTCGCGTCGCTCACCAGCATCGAGTTCGTCGAGCTGTGCACCAGCACCGTCGCCTTCAGTCCCGGAACCGGCTTCACGGTGAACGCTCCGCCGAAGGCGTAAAGCAGGGTGTCGATCTGGCTGGTGACCACGTCGTGGGGATCGAACGCCGTGCGATCCAGCCCCAGCACCGTCGGCGTGGTGCGCGGCCCGTGGCCCCCGGCGTACACCAGGTCGGAGACCACCTTGTCGGTCGACATGCCGAGGCCCCAGGCCTTGAACAGCGTCGGCAGGGTCGAGCTGGTGGGCTGGCCGGGCATGCCCGGCATCACCTGCTGCTGGTCGAAGTAAGCGTACGGATCGACGAACGCGATCAGCTTGCCGCCGCGCAGCACGAACTGGTCGAGCGCGTACTCGGCCTGCGGCGTGATGTCGCGCGGATGGATGACCAGCAGGACGCGGATGTCGGGGTCGATGCTCTGCGCCGACATGGGCACGTCCTTGACGTTGTAGTCGCGCTTGAGCTCGTCGGCGAGCACCCAGGGAGCGGAGCCCTGACCGGTGAACGGGTTCGCCTTGACGCCGAGCACCGGCAAGGCGCTCATCACGCCGATCGTCGGCCGCTCGGGCTGCGAGACGCGGGCCACGGCCTTGATCAGGTCGTACTCGAGCAGGTTCTCGCGCTGCGGCGAGAGCGCCGGCAGCACCTGCTTGCGGTCGAGCTGGCTCACCGCCGCGCCGAGGTAGAACTGCTCTCCGGACAGCGTCTGCTGCGGCTCGACGCCGTCGAGCTGCGCGGCGTCCTCGGCCTCCGAGTCGGGCCGAGGGTCGTACCTCTCCACGATCAGGTTGGAACCCGCGATCGACTTGAACTCGTGCACCATGTCCTGCACGCGCTGCGCGAAGCCGCGCAGCGGGACCGGCACGCCGTTCTCGCCGCTCGAGATGTACAGCCGGATGCGCACCGGGGAGCTGAGGTTCTCGAGGATCTTCTTGGTCGCCGGCGAGAGCGTATAGAGCTTGCCCTGGGTCAGGTCCAGGCGCACCGGGACCGACGCGGCGAGGAAGTTGAACGCGACCAGGACCAGGAACAGAGCCGCCAGGCCGACCGAGGAGTAGATCAGGGGCTCGAACTTTTTCATCGGCTCAGCCGGCGCGATGGCCGCGGATGATGACGCCGGTGGCGAACAGCGCGTAGCCGATCACCGAGAGGAAGAAAAGCAGGTCGCGCGTATCGATCACGCCCCTCTCGAAGCCGTTGAAATGCGTCATCACCGAGAACGAGGCCACCGTGTCGATGAGCGCCGGGCTCGCCCAGCGCGTCATCAGTCCGGTGACCGGCGCGAAGCCACACAGGATGAGGAACAGGCAGATCACCACCGCAAGGATGAACGCCACCACCTGGTTGCGCGTCATCGCCGAGGTCATGCAGCTGATCGCGAGGTAGCTGCCGGCGAGCAGCAGGCTGCCCAGGTAGCCGGCGGCGATGACGCCGTTGTCCGGGCTGCCGAGATAGTTCACCGTCAGCACCACGGGGAAGGTGAGCGCGAGCGCGATGGCGAGGAACGCCCAGGAGGCGAGGAACTTGGCGAGAATCGCCTGCCAGGTGGCCACCGGCATGGTGAGCAGCAGCTCGATGGTGCCGGCGCGCCGCTCCTCGGACCACACCCGCATGCCGACCGCGGGCACCAGCACCAGGTACAGCCACGGGTGCCAGACGAAGAACGAAGCGAGGCTCGCCTCGCCGCGCTCGAAGAATGCGCCCACCGTGAAGGTGAAGAATCCGGTGAGCAACAGAAAGATCACCAGGAACACGTACGCCACCGGCGAGATGAAGTACCCGACCAGCTCGCGCTTGGCGATGGTCCAGATCGCTTTCCAGGCTCCCATCACGCGGCGCGCCTCGCTTTCTCAGTGTCCGGCAGCGTGATGCGGCGGAACACCTCGTCCAGATGCCCTTCCTCGGTGCGCAACTGCTCGATGCGCCAGCCCTCGCGCGCGGCGAGCTCGACGATCACGCGGGTCAGCTCGCCGGAGAGCCGCTTGTCGCGCGGATACGCGCGTACCGAGCCGTGCATCGTTTCGCAGTGCACGACGGCCGGCAGCTGCGCCAGCTTGCGCTGCATCTGGACGCTGTCCGCGCCGCTCGCGCGCAGCGTCACCGCGCCCGCGATTTCCGACATCCCGCGCAGCTCGTCCGGCGTGCCGTTGGCGACGATCCGGCCGCGGTCGATGATGATCGCGCGCGTGCACGCGGCATCCACCTCTTCCAGGATGTGCGTCGAGAACACCACCGCCTTGGTCTTGCCGAGCTCGCGGATGAGGTTGCGCACCTCGTGCTTCTGGTTCGGATCGAGCCCGTCGGTCGGCTCGTCGAGCACCAGCACCTGCGGATCGTGGATCAGCGCCTGCGCCAGGCAGGTGCGGTGCCTGTAGCCCTTGGAAAGCGTGTCGATGGTCTGCTGCAGCACCGACGAAAGGAAGCACAGGTCGACCACGCGCTGCACCGCCTTGCGGCGCGCCGCGCCGTCGATTCCGCGCAGCGCGGCCATGAACTCCAGGAAGCCGTTCACCGTCATGTCCGGATACGCGGCCGCGTTCTCCGGCAGGTAGCCGATCAGGCGCTTCGCCTCGAGCGGCGCTTCGGCGATGTCGTAGCCCCCGACCGTGATCTTGCCGCCGCTCGGCGGGATGAAGCCGGTGATCATGCGCATGGTGGTCGACTTGCCGGCGCCGTTGGGACCGAGGAAGCCGAGCACCTCGCCGCGCTCGACGACGAAGGACACGTCGTCCACGGCACGCTTGGCGCCGAACAGTTTGACGAGGTGATCGATGCGTATCATGGCTTGGCGATTTCGTGTCGCATTGCCCGCGGATGTCGCTGCGGCTCGCGGCGATTTGCGGAGGTTGCGTGGCGCGAATTCTCGCACAGGAATTAGTAGCGATGACAAGTGCGTGCGGCGTCAGGTTCGAGTCATGCGCGAATGCGGGAGGCCGCGCGCGCGGCTCGCGCGCGGCTTGTGGCAGACGAGACTCGAGCGGCGCTAAAATTACGCCTTCCTGACTTCCAACTCCCGGACCAGCGAGGACCAGCATGGACAAGGTACTGCTTTCCAAGACCGCGGCCGCGATGGTCGCGAAGGGCAGGGGCATCCTGGCCGCCGACGAATCGAGCGGCACCTGCGAAAAGCGCTTCAAGTCGGTCGGCGTCGAGTGCACCGAGCCGAGCCGCCGCGCCTACCGCGGCCTGCTGTTCGGCACGCCGGGCGTGGAGCAGTTCGTGTCGGGGGTGATCCTGTTCGACGAGACCATTCGCCAGAAGAGCGACGACGGCGTGCCGTTCGCCGGCTACCTCGCCGGCAAGGGCATCGTTCCCGGCATCAAGGTGGATAAGGGCGCCAAGGATCTCGCGTTGTGCCCGGGCGAGAAAGTCACCGAGGGGCTCGACGGACTGCGCGAGCGGCTGGCGGAGTACTTCAAGCTCGGCGCGCGCTTCGCGAAGTGGCGTGCGGTGATCACCATCGGCGAGGCGATTCCGACGCATGCCTGCCTGTACGCGAACGCGCACGCGCTGGCGCGCTACGCGGCGCTGTGCCAGGAGGCGTCGATCGTGCCGATCATCGAGCCCGAGGTGCTGCTCGACGGCGACCACACGGTCGAGCGCTGCGAGGAAGTCACCGAGGCGACGCTGCGCGCGACCTACGCCGCGCTGGCCGCGCACAACGTGTCCTTCGAGCACGTCATCCTCAAGGCGAGCATGGTGCTCTCGGGCAAGGACTGTGCGCGCCAGGCGGGCGTCGCCGAGGTCGCCGAGCGCACCGTGCGGGTGCTCAAGCGCACCGTGCCGGCAGCGCAGCCGGGCGTGGTGTTCCTTTCCGGCGGCCAGTCGGACCTCGATGCGACCGCGCACCTGAACGCGATGGCGGCGATGCCGGGGCTGCCGTGGCCGCTGACGTTCTCGTATTCGCGCGCGTTGCAGAACCCCGCGCTCAAGGCCTGGCGCGGCCAGGCCGGCAACGTGGCCGCGGCGCAGAAGGCGTTCTATCACCGCGCGCACATGAACGGGCTCGCCTGCCAGGGCAAGTGGACGCAGGCGCTCGAGAAGCAGGCGGCGTAGCCCGATAATTCCCCAACCGAGCAGGAAAGCGAAGGCGGCCCGGCACACGCGGGTCGCCTCATCATATTGAGCGATGAGCCAAGCCCTCTACGAGTCGAACCTGAAGAGCCTGCCGCGCCTGGGGCGCGGCAAGGTGCGCGACATCTATGCGGTGAACGGCGACAAGCTGCTGATCGTGACCAGCGACCGGCTGTCGGCCTTCGACGTGATCCTGTCGGATCCCATCCCGGACAAGGGGCGCGTGCTGACGCAGCTGGCGAGCTTCTGGTTCGCCAAGCTTGCGCACATCGTGCCGAACCACCTCACCGGCATCGACCCGGAATCCGTCGTGAAGGGCGTGGACGAAAAGGCGCAGGTGCGCGGCCGCTCGATGGTCGTGAAGAGGCTCAAGCCGCTGCCGATCGAGGCGGTGGTGCGCGGCTATCTGATCGGCTCGGGCTGGAAGGACTACCAGAAGACCGGCACGGTCTGCGGCATCCGGCTGCCCGCGGGACTGCAACAGGCGCAGAAGCTGCCCGAACCGATCTTCACGCCGGCGACCAAGGCAGCTTCGGGCCACGACGAGAACATCTCTTTCGAGCGGGTCGAGCAGCTGATCGGCCCGCAGCTGGCGGCGAAGGTGCGCGAGATCAGCATCCGCCTGTACCGCGAGGCCGCGGAATACGCGGCCGAGAAAGGCATCATCATCGCCGACACCAAGTTCGAGTTCGGGCTTGATGACAAAGGCGTGCTGCTCCTGATCGACGAGGTGCTGACCGCGGACAGCTCGCGATTCTGGCCGGCGGACTCCTATCGGGTCGGCATCTCGCCGCCCTCGTTCGACAAGCAGTACCTGCGCGACTTCCTCGAGACGCTCGACTGGGACAAGACTTCCCCGGCCCCCAAGCTGCCTGCCGAGGTGATCAGGAAGACTTCCGAGAAATACCGCGAGGCGCTCGAGCGCCTCACGGGCAGGAAGCTGTAAGAACAACGCAGCGTTGCAGCGCAGGAACAGTCTGCGCTGCAACGCCTTAATTTCAGAAAGGGCGATAGTGCTATGGCGACACCGCTTGTTGGCATCGTGATGGGTTCGACCTCGGACTGGGACACGATGAAGCCCGCGGCGAAGATGCTGGAGGAGTTCGGCGTGCCCTACGAGGCGCGCGCGATGAGCGCGCATCGCACGCCGGATCTCGTGGCCGAATGGGCAGGCGGCGCCGCGAAGCGCGGCCTGAAGTGCCTGATCGCGGGCGCCGGCGGCGCGGCGCACCTCGCCGGCGTCGTGGCGGCGCACTCGACGCTCCCGGTGCTCGGCGTGCCGATGCCGTCGAAGCACCTGCAGGGGCTGGACTCGCTGCTGTCCACCGTGCAGATGCCGAACGGCATCCCGGTGGCGACCTTCGCAATCGGCGAGGCGGGCGCGGCCAACGCGGCGCTGTTCGCGGTCGCGATGCTCGCGCTCGAGGACGCCGGCCTCGCCCAAAAGCTCGCCCAGTTCCGCGCGCGGCAGGCGGAATCGGTCAGGAAGTCCGAGCTGCCGAAGCCGTGACGCCGGAGATCCGCCGCGCGGTCGAACTCCTGCGCGCCGGCGGGCTGGTCGCATTTCCCACCGAGACGGTCTACGGGCTGGGCGCCGATGCGGCGAACCCGCGGGCGGTCGCGCGCCTGTTCGCGGTCAAGGGCCGTCCGGCCGATCACCCGGTGATCGTGCACTTCGCCGAACCCGAGCAGGCCTTCGCCTGGGCGCGCGAGGTGCCGCCGGCCGCGCGGCGCCTCGCGGCGCGCTTCTGGCCCGGACCGCTCACCATGATCCTCGAGCGCGCGGCGCACGTCGGCGAGTTCGTCACCGGCGGGCAGGACACGGTGGGGCTGCGCGTGCCCGCGCACCCGGTCGCGCAGCGGCTGCTGCGTGCCTTTGCCGGCGAGGTACAGGGGCAGCGCTTCAGCGGCGTCGCCGCGCCGTCCGCGAACCGCTTCGGGCGCGTGTCGCCGACCACCGCGGCGCACGTGCGCGACGATCTCGGCGACGCGGTCGACATGGTGCTCGAGGGCGGCGCGAGCGAGGTCGGCATCGAGTCGACCATCGTCGATCTGTCGCGCCGCCGTGCCGTGCTGCTGCGCCCGGGGGCGATCAGCGCCGCGCAGCTCGAGCAGGCGCTCGGCGAGCCGGTCGCGACGGCACCCGGCGCCGCGGCGCCGCGAGCCCCGGGGACGCTCGAGCGGCATTACGCGCCGAATACGCCGCTGCGGCTCGTTCCCTCTCACGCCCTCGACGCGGAGATCGCGCGCCTGCGCGAACGCGTTGCGGTGCTCGCTTTCTCGCGCCCGGACGAGCGCGTCCGGACGTGGCTGCGCATGCCGCGCGAGCCGGCGGGCTACGCGCGCCGGCTGTACGCCGCGCTGCGGGAGCTCGATGCGGCCGGCTGCGAGCAGATCCTGGTCGAGGCGCCGCCCGAGGCGCCCGACTGGCAGGCGGTGCGCGACCGCCTGAAGCGCGCGGCGGCATAGAATCGGCGCATGGTGCGTCCTGAAGCAACCGCAAACGAGAGTGCGCGAGCGCGAGAGCGAGCGGAAGCGGGCTGCATCGAACCTGCGGGTGCGAGTCCCGCTCGGGTAATCGTCGGAGAGCCCGGTAGCAGGCCCCAAGCCGGAGACGAGAGTCTTTTGGTTCGAGCGGGGCGTCAAATGCCTCCTTCGGGGAGGAAGCAAGAGAGCGGGCCGCAACATGAAGTGAAGCCTGCAGCCTCGTTAGATTTACAAAGGGGAAGCCGAGCCGGTCATGTCGCGGCGAAGGCCACGCCTGCAGCCCTTGGACCGGAACGGGCTGTGGATTCCTCCGGGGTAGGGGGCGCGGCACGTTCTCACGGTTCGATGCGGAACAGGAGAGATCCGTCTGCGCGGCCCCAGGCTGGATGATGGGAGCGGTGTGAGCCGAGAGGTTCCCGCACCGTTCTGCGAGCGCCTGGGGGTGAGACTCCCCCGGGCGACTCACTTCGTCGTCATGTGTGAGACGGCGCAGGCGTGCGAGGAGGCCGAGCGCAGGGTGCGTATCATCTTGGAGCGGCTCAAACTCCAGCTTCACCCGGAGAAGACGAGGCGCGTGGACCTGAGCGAAGGGGGCGCGGGCTTTGACTTTCTTGGCTGTCACCTGCACAAGCGCGTCTCGGGGCGATTGCTGGAGCGCGGCATGCGCCGCTACTACCTCCAGCGCTGGCCTTCGGCGCGCAGCATGAAGCGGGTGCGCCAGCGTGTGAAGGAGCTGACCGGGCGTGACCGGAATGGGGTGAAGGATGTGCGGGTGTTGATCCGCGACCTGAATCCGATTCTGCGCGGCTGGGGCCAGTACTTCTGCACCGGGAACGCGGCGAGCAAGTTCGCTCAGGTCGACGACTACGTGGTCGAACCGTTGCGGGGCTTCCTTGTGAAGCGCAAGGGCCGCAACCTTCACTCCGGAGAGGCCGGCCGCTGGACTTCCGACTTCTTCCACGAGCATGGCCTTCATCGGCTGCGCGGGACTATCCGCTACCCGGGTGGGCGCACAATGCCGCACTCTGATCGAGCGCCGGTAAGCCGTGTGCGGGAAACCCGCACGCACGGTTTGAAAGGGGGTCCTGACCCACGCCACGGCTGTACCTCGCCGGGGCCGACGTAAGGATCTACCAATGCGTGCCGCACTGGTGCTGCTGCTCACCGCGCTCGGCGGGTGCGCCGCGATCACTTCGGTGCGCAGCGGCGGCACGGTGAACGGCGTGGCCCCTGGCACCTCGACCAGCAGCGCGTCGATCGGCGTGCGTGTCGAGTCCGGCTCGGCCGCCGGTGCTCTGCTCGGCCTGGGAATCGTCGCGGCTGGAATCTACGGCGCGGGCGACGGGAGCACGGGGGATGCCTCGCGCGTGCCCGAGCTCGACCCGGGCCGGAGGGTGCACGTGCAGGACTGCAGCCAGCCGATCAAAGACTGGTCCGCCAACCTCATGTGCAAGTAAGCCACGCCCCAGTGGACTTCCCGGGCCGGCTTTTTCTGAAAGTCAGGCATTGCGCTGCAGCGTGAAACGCTGCAGCGCAATGCGTTGTTGTTCCTAATGTGACAGCAGGACCGGAACGGTCATCGACTCCAGGATCGTGCGCGTGACCCCGCCCAGCATCAGCTCGGCGAAGCGCGAGTGGCCGTAGGCGCCCATCACGATCAGGTCCGCGTCGAGATCGGCCGCGCGCGAGAGCAGGTCGTTGCCGACGTCGATGTCGGCAGCCTGGTATTGCGACACCGACACCTTCACGCCGTGGCGCGAGAGGTAGAGCGCGATGTCGGCGCCAGGCACGTCGCCGTGCGCGCCTCCCGGGCGCCCCGGGTTGAAGGCCGCCACGTGCACCTGCCGGGCCGCGCTCAGCATCGGCAGCGCGTCGGTGACCGCGCGCGTCGACTCGCGGCTCGCGTTCCAGGCCACCAGCACGTTGTCGCCGACCGGCCGCTTCTCGCGCGCGTACGGCACGGCCAGCACCGGGCGGCCGGCGCGCAGCGGCAGGCGCTGCTGGAAGTCGGACGAAATGCCGCTCGCCGCTTCGCCCGGGTCGTTCTGCCCGATCACCAGCAGGTCCGCGTAGCGCGCGTGCAGGGTCATCGCCTCGAGCACGTCGGCGTCGGAGCTGCGCCATTCCGTCTTCCCCCAGCCGGAGCGGCGCACCGCGGTATCCCAGACCGCGCGTGCGCCCTGCCTGAGCTCGGTCTCGGTCTTGGCGCGTGCCTCGACGAGCGCGCTGCCGCCGGCGCTCATCACCCAGCCGGGCGCCGGTACGACCGTCAGCGCATACAGCCCTACAACGTGCGCATCGAACTTCTGCGCCAGCGCCAGGGCAATGTCGAGACGCGAGTCCACCGCTTTGCCCGCGTCGAGATGCACGAGGATGGTCTTGTAAGCCATGACGGCTCCTTCTCGAATTCGAATCCTGAACGGCAACCCGTGTTGCCCGAAGTTTGCGTCTGCGGCGCTTTTGCCCGCTTGACCTGGATCAAAGGCGCGCCGCGGGCCCGGCCGGCGCGGGGCCGACCCGTCAGGCTTCGCTCTTGCCGAGGTCGCTGAAGTACTCGTGCTGCTCGGTGTTGACCAGGCTGCGGCGCAGCTCTACCGGCACGTCGTGGTAGGTCAGGGCAACGCGGTTGATCTCGAGCAGCGGGGCGCCCCTCTTTACGCCCAGCAGCCTGGTCACCTCCAGGTCGGCGAGCGTTGCGCGCAGGCGCTCGCTGGTGCGCACGACGTTGATGCCGTAGCGCGTCTGGTAAAGGTGGTAGATCGTGTTGTCGCGTCCGACGAAGATCTTCTCGGTCAGATCGGGAAAGCGCGCCTGCGCCAGCACCTGGTCGTCCACCGCCACCGCGCGGCCTTCGAGGGAAAGCAGGTTGCGGATGCGAAACACCGGATCACCGGCGGCGATGCGCAGCTTGGCGGCTTCCTCCGGCTCGGCGCGCCCGCGGCGGAAGGTCAGCGTCTCCGTTTTCGGGTATTGCCGCTCGCCGGCTCGCGGCACGAGGTGGAAAAAGTGGAACAGCAGCCGGCTCGCGTTGTGCGATGCAACGAAGGTGCCGCGTCCCTGGTGGCGCACTACCATGTGCTCGGCGACCAGCTCGTCGATCGCCTTGCGCACCGTACCGATCGAGACGCCGAAGCGCTGCGCGAGCTTTGCCTCGGAGGGCAGCGCATGCCCCGGCCGCCAGTCGCCGGCCGCAAGCTCCTGAGTGAGCAGCCGCTTCACGCCCTTGTAGAGCGGCGCGACCGCGCCGAGCTCGAGCAGCTGGTTCATGGCGCCGCGATTTTAACATGCAGATCATTCGACTCATATAGTTGACCGCGCCGGGCACGCGCGGCTAGACTGCCGCTTCCCCAGCAAGGCATCGATCGCGGAGAACCGGATGATTCATTTCGTGGTGCACGAGGAGGGCGACGGCGTGGGCGTCGTCGTCGTCGAGGGCGTGAAGGTGGGCCAGCAGCTGACCGGCTGGATCATGGAGGACGACAAGGACGTCATGGTGAAGGCGCAGAGCGACATCCCCATCGGGCACAAGGTGGCGCTGCGGGATTACCAGCCGGGCGACACCGTCATCAAGTACGGCGTCGACATCGGCAAGGTGGTGGCGCCGATCAGGAAGGGCGAGCACGCCCACGTGCACAACATCAAGACCAAGCGCTGGTAACCCGGCCGGCAAGGAACGAGATCATGGCAATGGACCTTTCGAAGGCAACTTTCTGGGGCTACAAGCGCGAGAACGGCCGCGTCGGCGTGCGCAATCACGTCATCATTCTGCCGGTGGACGACATCTCCAACGCAGCGGCCGAGGCGGTGGCGAACAACATCAAGGGGACGCTGGCCCTGCCGCATCCGTACGGGCGGCTGCAGTTCGGCGCCGACCTCGACCTGCACTTCCGCACCCTGATCGGCACCGGTTGCAATCCGAACGTGGCGGCGGTGGTGGTGATCTGCATCGAAGAGCAATGGGGCAAGAAGGTCGCCGACGGCATCGCCGCGACCGGCAAGCCGGTGTCCTACTTCGGCATCGAGCAGCACGGCGACCACGACACGATCATGCGCGCGTCCAAGGCCGCGAAGGAATACGTGCAGTGGGCCGGCGAGCTGCGCCGCGAGGAGCGCCCGCTCAAGGAGCTGTGGGTGTCGACCAAGTGCGGCGAGTCGGACACCACTTCGGGCTGCGGCTCGAACCCCACGGTGGGCAACGCCTTCGACAAGCTCTACCCGCACGGCGTGACGCTGTGCTTCGGCGAGACCACCGAGCTCACCGGCGGCGAGCACCTGGTGGCGGCGCGCTGCAGGAACGACGAGGTGCGCAAGAAATTCCAGTTCATGTTCGACCGCTATCAGGAGGTGGTCGAGCGCCACAAAACGAGCGACCTGATGGACTCGCAGCCGACCAAGGGCAACATCGAGGGCGGCCTGACCACGATCGAGGAGAAGGCGCTCGGCAATATCCAGAAGATCGGCCGCAAATGCCTGGTCGACGGCGTGCTCGACAAGGCCGAAACGCCGACCGGCCCGGGGCTGTGGTTCATGGATTCGTCCTCGGCCGCGGCCGAGATGGTGACGTTGTGCGCCGCCGCGGGATTCGCGGTGCACTTGTTTCCCACCGGCCAAGGCAACGTGGTCGGCAACCCGATCCTGCCGGTGATCAAGCTGTGCGCCAACCCGCGCACCGTGCGCACGATGAGCGAGCACGTCGACGTCGACGTCACGGGGCTGTTGCGCAAGGAGCTCACGCCCGATCAGGCCGGCGACAAGCTGCTCGAGTCCATGTTCCGCACCGCCAACGGCCGCCTGACCGCCGCCGAGGCGCTCGGCCACCGCGAGTTCGTGCTGACGCGGCTGTACGAATCCGCCTGAGCGCGTGGGCGCGAACCTGCAGGTGCGGGTTTGGCGGGGAGGCGCCGACGGCGCCTTCCAGCCCTTCGACGTACCGCGCCAGGCCAGCCAGACCGTGCTCGACGTGGTGACCCACATCCAGCGCGCGCTCGAGCCCGCGCTCGCCTACCGCTTCGCCTGCCGCGTCGGCATGTGCGGCTCCTGCGCGATGACGGTCAACGGCGTGGCGCGCTGGACCTGCCGCACGCACGTCGACAAGGTGGCGCCGGACGGGCGGCTCGAGATCGCCCCGCTGCGCAACCTGCCGGTGATCCGCGACCTGGTCGCGGACATGAGCGAGTTCTTCGACAAGTGGGCGGCCGCGCGCGGCAGCTTCGTACCTACGCGCACGCGGCGCGACGAGTTCGCGCGGGTGGCGCCGGACTCCGCCGCGCGCCAGCAGGTGGACGCCGCCATCGAGTGCATCGGCTGCGGCGTGTGCTACAGCTCCTGCGACGTGGTGTCGTGGAACCCCGCCTATCTCGGTCCGGCGGCGCTCAACCGCGCCTGGACCCTGGTGCAGGACGTGCGCGACGGTGCGCGGGCCGAACGGCTGGCCGCGGTCGCGGGCGACGCCGGCTGTCACGCCTGCCACACGCACATGAGCTGCACCGAGCGCTGCCCCAAGCAGATCTCGCCCACGGCGGGGATCGCGGGGCTGAAGCGCGCGGCTGCGAAAGCCGCGCTGCGGGGCGAGCTGTGAGGGCACGCGGCGACACCTGGCTCTGGCTGGCGCAGCGCGCGAGCGCGGCGGTGCTGGGAATCTGCGTGCTGGTGCATCTCGCCACCATGATCTACGCGGTGCGCAGCGGCCTGAGCGCGACCGCGATACTCGGCCGCACCCACGGCAATCTGGCGTGGCTCGCCTTCTACAGCACGTTCGTGCTGGCGGTGACCGTGCATGTCCCGATCGGACTGCGCAGCGTGCTCGCCGAGTGGTTCGGCTGGCGCGGCCGGTCGCGCGACGCGGCGCTGCTCGGCTTCGCGGCGCTGCTGGCGGTGCTCGGGATGCGCGCGGTGCTGGGGGTGTTCGGGTGAAACCGGGCAACGACCTGCGCGCGAGGAACCATCCCGCCTACTGGGCGTTCCTGGTGCACCGGATCTCCGGGCTCGCACTGGCGGTGTTCCTGCCGCTGCACTTCTGGGCGCTCGGACACGCGCTCGCGGGCGCCGGCCGGCTCGAGGCCTTTCTGCGCTGGACCGATCAGCCGCTGGTCAAGTTCGCCGAATGGGGCATGGTGGTGCTGC
Organism: uncultured Pseudomonadota bacterium; assembly: GCA_963817785.1. GTDB lineage: Bacteria > Pseudomonadota > Gammaproteobacteria > Burkholderiales > SG8-39 > JAKALD01. Next base: position 308,886 of record CAWFPL010000003.1, read on the forward strand.
TGGCGGCGCACTTCGCCGGCGGGCTGCGCATCCTGGCACTGGAATTCCTCGCCTGGCGCGAGTGGCAGAAGAAGCTGGTGGCCGTGGCGGCGGCGTTCAGCCTCGCCTATGCGCTGGCCTACGCGCTCGCGCTGATCTAGCGGCGAGCGCCGCGGTTGCCTCGCTCCCGCAACTGCGTCAGAGTGTCGTCAGGGAGCGATGCGACCAAAGGAGCCGCGATGCGAGTCGATCCGCACGCCATTGAAGAAGCCTCGAAGGAGCTCTACATCCGGGCGCTGAAGCTGCTGCCGCCCGACATCAAGCGCGGCTTCGATGCGCTGGCGCGCGCCGAGACCGACGCCACGGCGAAGAGCGTGCTCGGCACCATGATCACCAACATCAAGGTCGCCGAGGACACCACCAACCTGCTGTGCCAGGACACCGGCATCCCGATCTACAACGTGTGGATCGGGCGCGGCGTCGAGCTCGACGGCCAGGCGCTGAAGGACGCGATCCGGCGCGGCTGCGAGCGCGCGACGCGCGAGCATCCGCTGCGCTCCTCGGTGGTGCATCCGGTCACGCGCAAGAACGAGCACACCTCCTGCGGGCGCGGGGTTCCGGTGATCCACATCGACTTCGGCGGCGAGCCCGACACTCTCAGCATCGAGATGATCCCGAAGGGCTCGGGCTCGGAGAACAACTCGTTCCTGAAGATGGCGATCCCGGCCGAGGGCGTGGATGCGATCAAGACCTTCGTCGTGGACTGCGTGCTCGATGCCGGCGGCAAGACCTGCCCGCCGACGATCGTCGGCGTCGGCGTGGGCGGCACCGCCGACCTTTGCGTGCATCTGGCCAAGGTCGCGGCGACGCGGCCGCTCGGCAGCCGGTGCGAGGATCCCGAGGGCGCCAAGCTCGAGGAAGGCCTGACGCGCGCGGTCAACCAGCTCGGCGTCGGCCCGCAGGGGCTGGGCGGGGACTCGACCGCGTTCGCGGTGCACGTCGAGACGGCGGCCACCCACATCACCATGAATCCGGTGGCGGTGAACATGCAGTGCCATTCGGCGCGCCGCGCGCGCGCCACCTTCCGGCCCGCCGGCATCGAGTACGGGTATTGACGTGAGACTGCTCGCCGCCGTGCTCCTTGCGCTCGCGTCCGCCGCGGCCTGGGGCGCCGAGGTCGCGGGCGTCACGCTGCCCGCGAGCGAGCAGGTCTCCGCGGGCGGTCCGGCGCTGGTGCTGAACGGCGCGGGGCTGCGCCGCAAGTTCATCTTCAAGGTCTACGCGATCGGGCTATACCTGCCGCACCGGGCGCCGACCGCGGAACAGGCGCTTGCGCTGGCCGGCCCGAAGGGCATCGACATCCGCATGCTGCGCGACGTGAACGCGGAAGAGTTCACCAACGCGCTGTTCGACGGCCTGCGTGCCAACCAGGGCGCCTCCGGGATGAAGGCGATCGAGCCGCGCGCCAAGCAGCTCGCCGCCCTGATGGCGACGCTCAAGGAGGCCAAGGACGGCATGCGGATCGCGCTCGATTGGCTGCCCGGGCAGGGCACGCGCGTCGCGGTCGACGGCAGACCGATCGGCGACGCGATCCCGGGTGAGGACTTCTACCGCGCGCTGCTCGGCATCTGGCTCGGCCCGCACCCTGTGCAGGCCGACCTGAAGAGCGCGCTGCTCGGCGGCCCGAACTAGGCGGGTGGCATGTTCATCGGGCATTACGCCGTCGCCTTCGCCGCCAAGCGCCTCGCCCCCGCCGCCTCGCTCGGCACGCTGTTCCTCGCCTGCGAACTGGTCGACCTGGTGTGGCCGATGCTGCTGCTCGGGGGCGTCGAGCACGTGCAGGTCCGCGCCGAGGACCGCAGATTCTCGCCGCTGGTCTTCGTGCATTACCCCTGGACGCACAGCCTGCTGGCATGCGTGCTGTGGGCGCTCGCGCTCGGCGTCGGGTACAGGCTGCTGAGGCATGATTCGCGCGCGGCGCTGGTGGTGGGCGCGGTCGTGCTGTCGCACTGGCTGCTCGACGCGATCGTGCACCGGCGCGACCTGCCCTTGCTGCCGGGGGGACAGACCAAGGTGGGCCTCGATCTGTGGAGCTCGATCGGCGGCACGCTCGCGGTCGAAGGCGGTCTGTTCGCGCTCGGGGTGGCGCTCTACCTGCGTACCACCCGGGCGCGCGACTGGACGGGCGAGGCGGCCTTCTGGGTGCTGATCGCCTTCCTGATCGCGGCGTACCTCGGCGCGGCGTTCGGTCCGCCGCCGCCGAGCCTCGCGGTGCTGGCCGGCACGGGATTGGCCGGCTGGCTGATCGTGCCGTGGGGCTACTGGATCGACCGACACCGCAGCATGAGCCTGCGGACCTGAGGAGACTTCGCATGGCGCACTACGACTTCCAAATGCCGGTCACCGAGCAGCAGGTTCGGCGCCTGCGCGTGAACGACACGGTCAGCCTGAATGGCACGCTGTACGGCATCCGCGACGCAACCCAGATTCACATGTTCGACCGCGGCCGCAAGACGCGCTTCGACCTCTCGGGGCACGCGGTGATCCACACCGCGCCCAACGTGAAGAAGGTGGAAAAGAGCACCGCGTACCCGACCGGGTACGCGCCGGTGTGCATCGGCACGACGACCAGCGACCGCATGGAGCGCTTCACGCGCCCGCTCATGCAGCAGTACGGCGTGCGCGTGATCATCGGCAAGGGCGGGCTGCGCGAGGGCTCGCTCGCCGCCTTTCGCGAGCTGGGCGGCGCTTACCTCGCGATCATCGGCGGCACCGCGGCGCTCGAGACGACCTGGATCGAGGCAATCGAGGACGTCGACCTGGACGACCTCAATCCCGAGTCGCTGTGGAAGTTCCGGGTGAAGGGCTTCGGGCCGCTGCTGGTCGCCATGGACAGCCAGGGCGGCAGCCTGTACACCAGCGTCCGGCAGGCGGCGCGCGAGCGGCGCGCGCAGGCCCTCGCCGGCCTGGGCGTGAAGTGAAGCGGAGCGCGCCCGATGCCTGCCATGCGTGAGACCGCGACCGACATCCTGATCCTCGGCTCCGGCGGCGCCGGGCTGTTCGCGGCGCTGCATGCGCACAAGGCCGCGCCCGAGCTCGCCATCACCGTCGCGGTGAAGGGCCTGCTCGGCAAATGCGGCTGCACGCGCATGGTGCAGGGCGGCTACAACGTCGCGCTCGCGGCCGGCGACTCGGTCGAGCGCCACTTCATGGACACGATCGAGGGCGGCAAGTGGCTGCCCGACCAGGAACTCGCCTGGAAGCTGGTGACGCTCGCGGTCGAGCGCATCCACGAGCTGGAGAACGAGCTGGGCTGCTTCTTCGACCGCAATCCGGACGGCACGGTCCATCAGAAGGCCTTCGCGGGGCAGACCTTCGACCGCACGGTGCACAAGGGCGATCTCACCGGCATCGAGATCATCAACCGGCTGGCCGAGCAGGTGTGGGCGCGCAAGATCGCACGGCTCGAGGAGCATCGTGCGCTCGAGCTGGTGAAGACCGCCTCGGGCGATGCGCTCGCGGGGGTGCTCATGATCGACATGCGTACGGGGGAGTACCTGTTCGTGCGCGCGAAGGCGGTGTTGCTCGCCACCGGCGGCGGGCCGACGATGTACAAGTACCACACGCCGTCGGGCGACAAGAGCTGCGACGGTTTGGCAATGGCGCTGCGCGCGGGACTCGCGCTGCGCGACATGGAGATGGTGCAGTTCCATCCGACCGGGCTGCTGGCCGGCGCGCACACGCGCATGACCGGCACGGTGCTGGAGGAGGGCCTGCGCGGCGCGGGCGGCTACCTGCTGAACGGCGCCGGCGAGCGCTTCATGCAGGGCTACGACCCGCGCGGCGAGCGCGCCACGCGCGATGTCGTGTCGCGCGCCATGTATAGCGAGATGCGCGCCGGGCGCGTGACGCCGAACGGCGGCCTGCACATCGCGATGGCGCACCTCGGCCCGGACAAGGTGAGGAAGCTGTTCAAGGGCATGGTCGAGCGCTGCGCCGACTGCGGCTTCGACCTGGCCGGCGGCCTGGTCGAGGTGGTGCCGACCGCGCACTACATGATGGGCGGCGTCGAGTTCGCGCAGGATTGCGCGACTGCGCTGCCGGCGCTCTACGTCGCCGGCGAGGACTCGGGCGGCGTGCACGGCGCCAACCGGCTCGGCGGCAACGGGGTCGCGAACTCGACCGTGTTCGGCGCGGTGGCGGGCGATGCCATGGCGGCGTGGGTGCGCAAGGACGGCGCGCTGCGCTCGCCGGACCGCGCGGCGCTCGAGGCGGTGATCGAGCGCTGCGAGCGGCCGTTCGCGCGCGGCGGCTCGGCCAAGCACGGCGCGCTGGAACCCCTGCGCGAGCGGCTCTACGAGACGATGTGGGACAAGGTCGGCATCCTGCGCGAGGCGGCCGGGCTGCGCGCGGGGCTGGCCGAGCTCGCGGCGATCGACGCAGCCCTCGACGGGCACCGGATCGCCGACGCCAACCGCGCGTTCAGCCTCTCGTGGCACGACTGGCTGAACCTGAAGAGCCTCGCGCAAGTGAGCCGCGTGATCGCCGAAGCCGCCCTCGCGCGCGAGAACTCGCGCGGGGCGCACTTTCGCGCCGACTTCCCCGAGGCCGGAGCGCTCGAGAAGTCGGCGTACACCAGCGTGCGGCTCGAGGGCGACGCTCTCGAAATCGCCCTCAAACCGGTGGCCTTCACGCGGGTGAGGCCGGGCGAATCGCTGCTGCGCGACGCGGCCTGACCCCGCGGCTCAACCGAGGTGCGTGCGGAAGAACTGCACGGTCCGGTCGCGCGCGAGCTTCGCGCTCGCAGCGTCGTAGGACCCGCGCTGGTCGCAGTTGAAGCCGTGCCCGGCGGGGTAATAGTGCGTGGTGGCCCCCGGGTGCGCGGCCGCGACTTTCTTGGCCTGCTCGAGGGTGATCGAGTGATCCTGCTCGCCGAAATGGAACATCACCGGGCACTTCGGCTGCTCGGCGATGAAGTTCGGGATCGAGCCGCCGTAGTACGGCGCCGCGCAGGCGAGGCCGGCAAGACGCGCCGCGGCCACCCACGCCACGGTCCCGCCCCAGCAATAGCCGACGATCCCGACCTTGCCCGCGGACTTGGCGGCCTCGATGGCGGCCTTCGTGTCCAGCATGGTCTGATCCCAGTTCAGCTTCTGCATGATGGCGACGCCGGCCTGGATGTCCTCCTGCGTGTAGCCGGTCTCGTAGTTGCGCCGCGCGCGGTCGTACATCGCCGGAGCGATCGCCAGATAGCCTTCGGCAGCATAGCCGTCGGCGACCGAGCGGATATGGCTGTTGACGCCGAAAATCTCCTGGATCACCACCACGCCGCCGCGCGGCTTGCCGGCGGGATCGGCGCGATACGCGGCGAGCTTATGGCCGTCGCCGGCGGTGAGTTCGATCATCTTGCCCATGCGTTTCCTCCGTTGGTTGCGGCGGCCATTCTATGCGCCGGGCGCGCGCGGCGCCAAGTCGCGCCCGGGCCGCGGCGGGTAGAATCGCGCGCATGAAAAAGACCGCTGACGAGCTGCTGACGCTGGCGCAGGCGGCGCTGGAACGCGCCAGCGCGCATCCGGCCATGGCCGCCGCCGCTGCCCGGCATCTGGTGCGCGCGGAGGAGCAGGGCCTGGCGACGCACGGCATGTCGCGCGTGCCCTTTTACTGCTTGATGCTCAGGACCGGCCGGGCCGACGGGACCGCGCATCCGACGCTCGCGGCCGACAAGGCCGGGGTGTGCCTGATCGACAACCACGATGCGCTGCCCTACGAATCGTGCGCGTGGGCGATCGAGGAGGTGATCCAGCGCGCGCGCCGCAACGGCATCGGCTTCGCCGGCGTGACCAACAGCGCCCACGTCGGGGTGCTCGGCGTCCATCTGCTCGCGGTCGCGCAGGCGGGACTGGTCGGGCTTGCGTTCACCAACTCGCCGGCCGCGATCCCGCCCTGGGGCGGCAGGAAGGCGCTGTTCGGCACCAACCCGGTGGCGGCGGTATTCCCGCGCCGCGGCGCCGAGCCGCTGGTGATCGACCTCGCGCTCACCACGGTGGTGCGCGGCAAGATCATGCTCGCGATGCAAAAAGGCGAGCGCATCCCCGAAGGCTGGGCGCTTGACCGCGACGGCAAGCCGACGACCGACCCGAAGGAGGCGATCGAGCGCGGCAGCATGTTTCCGATCGGCGGCGCGAAGGGCGCGATGCTCGCACTCGCTTTCGAGCTGATCTGCGCCGCGCTCACCGGCTCCGCGATCGGCCCGGAAGCGGACTCGTTCTTCGCCGAGCAGGGCAACCGGCCGCGCATCGGCCAGGCCTTCCTCGCCATCGATCCGGCGGCGCTCGCCGGCACGGAGCGCTACCTGGAGCGCGTCGAGACGGTGGTCGGCGCGATGTGCGCCGACCCCGGGGTGCGCCTGCCCGGAGCGAGGCGCTTCGGCGCCGAGAAGCTCGCGCGCGCGCAAGGCATCGACGTGCCCGACGAGTTGCTGGCAAAAATCGAGCGCCTCGCGCGAGGCTGAGCGTGGGCGAGCGCGCATCCCTCGACGCGGTGATCGCCTTCCCGGCGATGCACGTCGGCGTACGCACCGCGGGCGAGGTGCTGGCCGAGATCGTCTATTTGCCGCTCGACACGCCGTTGCAGCCTCCGCGCAACGCTCTCGCCGAGCGCGCGGCGCGCCAGCTCGAGCGCTATGGCGCCGACCCGGACTACGCTTTCGATCTGCCGCTGGCGCACGCCGGGACGCCGTTCCAGCAGCGCGTGTGGCGGGCGATCGGTGCGATCCCGCGTGGCCGCGTGCGCTCCTACGGCGCCCTGGCGCAGGAGCTGCGCTCGGCGGCGCGCCCGGTCGGGCAGGCGTGCGGATCGAATCCGTTGCCGCTCGTCGTTCCGTGCCACCGCGTGGTGGCGGCGCGCGGCCTGGGCGGCTTCGCGCACCACGCCGCGGGCTTTCACCTGGAGGTCAAGCGTTGGCTGCTGCGGCACGAGGGCTGCCCGGTCGCGCACGCGCCGGCGAGCTGAGCGCGGCGGACGCGCGGCTGCTCGACGCGTTCTGCGACGCGCTGTGGCTCGAGGACGGCCTGGCGCGCAACACCATCGAATCCTACCGGCGTGACCTGTCGCAGTTCGCCGCCTGGCTCGCGCGCGCGCAAAGCAAGCCGCCCGCCGCGGCCGCAGAGGCCGACCTGCACGCCTTCTTCGCTTCGCGCCACAGCGCCGGCAGGACGCTGCGCACGTCGAGCGATGCGCGCATGCTCTCCAGCCTGAAGCGTTTCTACCGGTATTGCGTGCGCGAGCGGCTCGTGACGCGGGATCCGACGCTCAAGCTCGATTCGCCCAAGCGGGTGCCGCGCTTTCCGAAGACGCTGTCGGAGGCGGACGTCGAGGCGCTGCTCGGCGCGCCGGACGTGGCCACGCCGCTCGGCCTGCGCGACCGCGCGATGCTGGAAGTGCTATACGCCTGCGGACTGCGCGTGTCCGAGCTGGTCGGCCTCAGGCGCCTCGAGGTGAACCTCGAGGCCGGCGTGCTGCGCATCATGGGCAAGGGCTCCAAGGAGCGCCTCGTGCCGCTCGGCGAGGAGGCGGTCGACTGGCTGCAGCGCTACCTCGGACAGGCGCGTCCGGTACTGCTCAAGCGCGCGCAGAGGACCGCCCCGGCGCGCGGCGCCGCCGATGCCCTGTTCGTCACCGCGCGCGGTGCGGCGCTGACGCGCCAGGCGTTCTGGCACAACCTCAAGCGCCACGGGCGTTGCGCGCTCCCGGGCAAGAGCTTGTCGCCGCACGTGTTGCGCCACGCCTTCGCCACCCACCTGATCAACCACGGCGCAGACCTGCGCGTGGTGCAGATGCTGCTCGGCCACGCCGACATCTCGACCACCCAGATCTACACCCACGTCGCGCGGGAGCGGCTCAAGGCATTGCACGCCAAGCACCATCCGCGCGGCTAGCGATGAAACGACCCAGCCATAGCGAGACGCCGGCCACGCAATTCCTCAAGGCGCACGGCGTCGCCTACACCGAGCATTTCTACGACTACGTCGAAAAGGGCGGCACCACGGTGTCCTCCGCCGCGCTCGGCGTGCCCGAGCACGCGGTCGTCAAGACCCTGGTGATGGAGGACGAGGCTACGAAGCCGCTGCTCGTGCTGATGCACGGCGATCGCCAGGTCTCGACCAAGAATCTCGCACGCCAGGCGGGTAGGAAGCGCATCGAGCCGTGCAGGCCGGAGGTGGCGCAGCGCCATTCTGGCTACCAGGTCGGCGGTACCTCGCCGTTCGGCGCGCGCAAGCGCATGCCGGTCTACATGGAGCGCTCGATCCTCGAGCTGCCGCAGGCCTACATCAACGGCGGGCGGCGCGGCTTCCTGGTTTGCCTCGCGCCCGGCGAGATCGTGCGCACGCTCGCGCCGCAACTGGTGGAAGCCGCAATCTAGGGCCGCCGGGAGCGCGCTCTGGCCGCTAGCGTTTGCGCTCGATGGTGACGCCGACGAGTTTGGCGTTGGCGAGGATCCCGATCTTGGCGGCGCTCACCTTCACCCAGGGGGCACCGAACTCGTCGATCAGCATGCGCGCGATGCGGTCGGCGAGGGTTTCCACCAAGCGGAAGTGCCCGCTCGCGGAGAGCGCGCGAATGCGCAGCGCCACTGCCTCGTAGTCGATCGTATCCGCGACCTTGTCGCTGTGGAACACCGCATCGCTCGGCAGCCCGACGTCGAGGTCAATCGACACCGCCTGAGGTATGTGCTGCTCGCGCTTGTGGATGCCGATCAGCACCTCGACGCGCAGGTCGCGAATCAGAATGGCGTCCATAGCCAAGCGATTATAGAGGGTCCGCCGGGCTGCGCCCCGGACGTGCGGGCCTTCTGGCCTATTGCTGAAAGTCCGGGGCTGCGGCGCGATTGCATCGCGTTGCAGCACAGCGTTGTTCTTCGGGCCGCGTAGAATGCGCCCCGATGCAGACCGCTCTTGTCGCCCTGGCCGCGTACGTGCTCGGCTCGGTCTCGTTCGCGATCGTCGTGAGCCGGGTGCTCGGCCTGCCCGATCCGCGCAGCTACGGCTCGCGCAACCCCGGCGCCACCAACGTGCTGCGCACCGGGCGCAGGACCGCCGCGGTGCTGACGCTGCTCGGGGATGCCGCCAAGGGATGGCTCGCGGTGTGGCTCGCGGGCCTTTACACCGGCGAGACCGCGCTCACCGGATGGGCGGTGCCGCTCGCGGGCCTGGTCGCGTTTCTCGGGCATCTGTTCCCGGTTTTTCACCGGTTTCGGGGTGGCAAGGGCGTGGCGACGGCCGCAGGCGTGCTGCTGGGGCTCAACCTCTGGCTCGGAGCGGCGACGCTGCTCACCTGGATCGCGATGGCCGTGTTTTTCCGCTACTCGTCGCTTGCTGCGCTGGTCGCCGCGCTGTTCGCGCCCGCCTATGCGTTCTGGCTGTTCGGTCTGCGTCCGGTGCTCGCGGTGGTGCTGGTGCTCGCCGCGCTCCTCGTGTGGCGGCACAAGGCGAACATCATGCGCCTGCTCGCCGGACAGGAGCAGCGCATCGGCGCGAAGCCGAAGGCCGGCGGCTCGGAGGCGCCGCAGTGAAGATTCTCGTTCTTGGTGCGGGGGCGGTCGGCGGCTATTTCGGCGGCCGGCTTGCCGAGGCCGGCGCCGACGTCACCTTCCTGGTGCGGCCCACGCGCGCCGGGCTGCTTGCGCGCCAGGGCCTGCGTATCGCCAGCCCCTACGGCGATCTGCGTCTGGCGGTGAATTGCGTGACCCGGGAACAGGCGCGACCGGAGTACGACCTGGTGCTGTTCACGGCCAAGGCCTACGATCTCGCCGGTGCGATCGAGGCGATCGCACCGGCGATGGTTCGCGCGGCGCACGTGCTGCCGCTGCTGAACGGCATGGCGCACATGCAGGCTCTCGAGCAGCGCTTCGGGCGCGAGCGCGTGCTGGGCGGCGTGGCCTACATCGGCGCGACTCTCGCCGCGGGCGGCGAGATCCGCCATGTGAACGACCTGCACCGCGTGCTCTTCGGGCCGCGCGCCGCCGGCGCGCGGCCGGTGTGCGAGGCGCTGCTCGGCGCCTTCGCGCCCGCCAAGGCGCAAGCGGAGCTCGTCGATGCGATCGAGCACGCAATGTGGAACAAGTGGGTGTTCCTCGCCTCGCTTGCCGGCATGACCTGTCTGATGCGCGCCAGCGTCGGCGACATCGTCGCCACCGCCTCTGGCGAGAAGCTGATGCTTGCGATCCTGGAGGAATGCGCCGCGGTAGCGCGCGCCGAAGGCTATCCGGTGGCGGCACCGGCGCTGCAGAACTACCGCACCATGCTCACGCAGGACGGCTCGCCTCTCATCGCCTCGATGCTGCGCGACCTGGAGGCGGGCGGGCCGACCGAAGGGGAGCACATTCTCGGCGCGCTGCTCGCTCTCGCGCGCCGGCACGGCCTCGACGCGCCGCTCCTCGAAGTGGCCGTCACGCACCTCGATGCCTATGCCATGCGCCGGGCCCGCGAGGCGTCGGCTAAGCCTGGTTGAGCAGGGCGAGCTCCCAGCGCGGCCGCACGGTAAAAGCCTGCGCGCCGCGCGCGTGCGCCGGTGATTGCGCCAGGCGCAAGGCGGCGGCGAAAGCAATCATGGCGCCATTGTCGGTGCACAGCTCGAGCTCGGGATAGAAGACCTCGAAGCCGCGCTTGCGTGCCGCAGCGTCGAGCGCGGCGCGCAGCTGCCGGTTGGCGCCCACCCCGCCCGCCACCACCAGGCGCCTGAGCCCGGTCTGCTCGAGCGCCGCGGCGCACTTGGCTACCAGCACCTCGACGATCGCCTCCTGAAACGCGCGCGCCACGTCGGCGTAGAACTGCTCGTTCGCATCGGCGCCCTTCACCAGCGTGAGGACCGCAGTTTTCAGGCCGCTGAAGCTGAACTCCAGGTCGCCGCTCCCGAGCATCGGCCGCGGCAGCCGGTAGCGGCCCGGAGTGCCCGCCTCGGCCAGCCGCGAAACCGCCGGGCCACCGGGGTAACCCAGGCCGAGGAGCTTCGCGGTCTTGTCGAAGGCCTCGCCGGCGGCGTCGTCCTGCGTCTCGCCCAGCAACCGGTAGCGCCCGACCCCATGCACCTGCATGAGCTGCGTGTGGCCACCCGATACCAGCAGGGCCACGAAGGGAAAATCCGGCGGCCGCGCCGACAGCAGGGGCGAGAGCAGGTGTCCTTCCAGATGGTGGATGCCGAGCGCCGGCACGCCGAGCGCGAACGCCAGGGCGCACGCGAACCCCGCGCCCACCAACAGCGCCCCGGCTAGGCCGGGCCCCTCGGTGTAGGCGATCGCGGCCAGCTCTCCGGTCGGGCGCCCGGCCTGGCGGAAGACCTGGCGCGCCAGCGGCACCAGACGCCTGACATGGTCGCGCGAGGCGAGCTCGGGCACCACGCCGCCATAGGCCTCGTGCATCGCCACCTGCGAGTACACGGCGTGCGCGAGCAGGCGCGCGGCGCGGCCGTCGTAGAGCGCGATGCCGGTTTCGTCGCAGGAGGTCTCGATGCCTAGGATGAGCATGGCAGCAGGGGGAGGGGCGCCATTCTACCGGGGGGCTAGCCTCGCGTCTTGGATTCCGGATATAATTCAAGTCTTTCCGGTCAAACTGAGGGACTGATGCCGACCGTTCGCGTCAAGGAAAACGAGCCGTTCGAAGTGGCGATGCGCCGCTTCAAGCGCACCGTCGAGAAGACGGGCCTGCTCACCGAGCTGCGCGCCCGCGAGTTCTACGAAAAGCCGACCGCCGAGCGCAAGCGCAAGCTCGCTGCCGCGGTGAAGCGTCATCACAAGCGCCTGCGCAGCCAGATGCTGCCGCAGAAGCTGTACTAAGCCCCCGCATCCGTCCGGCCGCGGCCGCTCGCCCGAGCGCCCGCGGCCGTTGCTTTTCCGGAGACCGCCATGGCGCTGAAGGAACGCATCAACGAGGACATGAAGGCGGCCATGCGCGCCAGAGAGGCGGCGCGCCTGTCCGCAATCCGGCTGCTGCTCGCGGCTCTGAAGCAGAAGGAGGTCGACGAGCGCGTCACGCTCGCCGACGCCGACGTGATCGCCATCATCGAGAAGCTGATCAAGCAGCGGCGCGAGTCGATCGCGCAGTACGACAAGGCCGGTCGCGCCGACCTTGCCGGAGCCGAGCAATTCGAGATCGGCGTGCTCTCGGCTTATCTTCCGCAGCAGATGTCGGAGGCCGAGCTGGCGCAGGCGGTCGAGGCCGCGGTCGCCGAGTCGGGCGCAGCCGGCGTGAAGGACATGGGTAAGGTGATGGCAGCGCTCAAGCCGCGGCTCGCGGGCCGCGCCGACATGGGCAGGGTGTCGGCGCTCGTCAAGTCCCGGCTCGGCGGCTGACACAATCCGGGCCGGAGCCCATTTTTCCCGCCGGTGTGGAAAAATGGGGCAGGAAAAGCGGGGTCTGACCCTGATTCCCGGCCCCGGTCTCCCCGTGATCCCCGAAACGTTCAAGCAGGATCTGCTCAACCGCGTCGACATCGTCGAGGTGGTGTCGCGTTACGTGCGGCTGAAAAAGGGCGGCGCGAACTACCTCGGCCTGTGCCCGTTCCACGGCGAAAAGACGCCGTCGTTCACCGTGAGCCCGGCCAAGCAGTTCTACCACTGCTTCGGCTGCGGCGCGCACGGCAACGCGATCGGCTTCCTGATGTCTTACGCGGGCCTGGGTTACGTCGAGGCGGTCAAGGACCTCGCCGGGTCGGCCGGCATGCAGGTGCCGGAGGAATCGCCGCGCACGCGCGAGGAGGCCGTGCGGCGCGAGCGCGAGACCGATCTCTACGGCACGATGGAGAAGGCGATGCACTTCTATCGCGCCGAGCTGAAGAAGTCGCCGCGGGCGATCGAATATCTGAAGGAGCGCGGGCTGACCGGCGAGATCGCGGCGCGCTTTCGTCTCGGCTACGCGCCCGATGACTGGAATGCGCTGAAAGGGGCCTTTCCCGAATACGCGGACAAGGCCCTGGTCGAATGCGGCCTGGTGATCGAGAACGAGGACAAGCGCTACGACCGCTTCCGCGACCGCATCATGTTTCCGATCCTGAGCGCGCGCGGCGCGGTGATCGGCTTCGGCGGCCGCGTTCTCGGTGCGGGTGAGCCGAAATACCTGAATTCCCCCGAGACGCCGCTGTTCGAGAAGGGGCGCGAGGTGTACGGCCTGGTGCAGGCCCGCGAAGCGATCCGGGCGGCGAACAGAGTGCTGGTGGTCGAGGGCTACATGGATGTCGTGGCGCTGGCGCAGTTCGACGTGGGCTACGCGGTGGCGACTCTCGGCACGGCGACCACGCCCGTGCACGTCTCGAAGCTGCTGCGCCTGGCCGACGAGCTGGTGTTCTGCTTCGACGGTGACGCCGCGGGCCGCAAGGCCGCCTGGCGCGCGCTGGAGGTGAGCCTGCCGCTCGTGAACGACGCCAAGCCGGTCCGGTTCCTGTTTCTGCCCGACGGCGAGGATCCCGACAGCTACGTGCGCGCGCGCGGAAAGGACGCCTTCGAGCGTGCCGTGCGCGAGGCGCAGACGCTTTCAGGGTTCCTGCTGGGCGAGCTGCGCGCCCGGGCCGAGCTCGCCACGCCGGAGGGGCGTTCGCGGTTCCTGACCGCCGCCAAGCCGTACGTGCAAGAGATCGCCGCCCCGGCCCTCAGGCTGCAGATCGCCAAGGAGGTGGCCGGGCTCGCGAACGTGTCCCAGGACGAGGCGGAACGCTTGATGGAGCTGCGCAGCGGCCCCATATACGCGAGACCGGCGCTGGCGCGAAGCGCACCGCCCCTGACCGTGGCGCAGGAGCGCAATCTTCTGCGCTGCGTCCTGGCCAGGCCCTCGCTCGCCGCGGAGCTTGACTCGGCCCTGCTCGACGAGGGGCTGCCGGAAACGGGTGCCCTGCATGCGCTGGCGGAGTGGGTCGAGGCCACCGGCGGGCCCAACCAGGCCGCGGTGATCGACCGGTTCCAGGGCACCGAATTCGAGGAGCTCGTGTTCCAGACCCAGGCGTCCCTGCTCGAGCACGGGCCTGACGACGATTCGGTCGCGGAGCAGTTCCGGCAGATCCAGCTCGCGCTGCGCATCAAGCGCAAGAACGAGGAGTACGAGCAACTGAAACGCCGGGCCACCGGAGGGCAGCCGACCCGGGAGTTGATCGTGGAACTGGACCAGCGCGCGCGCGAGCTCGCGCACCTGAAGGGGCAAAGGCTGTGAAAGGGTCTTTGCTATAATGTAGGGTTTTCCGATTTAACGCCCTGACCGGCGTCTCGAGAGGCAAGGAATGGCCAAGGACAAGCGCAAATCGCAGGCGAAAGCCGCACGTGCCGTAAAGATGAAAGCGAAGGCAATCAAGAGCTTGAAACCCAAGAAGGCTGTTCGCGTACGCCCGATCACGAAGAAGAAGGCGAACGCCGGGCGCGCGGCCAAGCCCCTGAAGAAGGCGCCTAAGTACGCCGCGCTGGTCAAAAAGCCGGCCAAGCCGGCGCAGCCGGCGGGGAAAGCCGTGGCGCACGAGCCGCCGAAGGCGGTCCCGCCCAAGGCGGAGGACAAGAGCGCCGCGAAAAAGGGCAAGACGCCAATCAAGAGCGCCAAGCAGGCGCTCGAGCTGCTCGAGGCCAAGGTCAACGAGGTCAAGGCGGCCAAGGCCAAGGGCGGCCGCCCCGGGCGGCGGGGCAAGAAAGACGAGTGGCTCAGCGCCCCCGAGCTGCCCAAGGAAGACGCGGAGACGCGGCGCACGCGCCTGAAGAACCTGATCAAGCTCGGCAAGGAGCGCGGCTTCCTGACCTACGTCGAGATCAACGATCACCTGCCGGACGACCTGGTCGACGCCGAGCAGATCGAGTCGATCATCTCGACCTTCAACGACATGGGCATCCAGGTCTACGATCAGGCGCCCGACCAGGAAGCGCTGCTGATCACCGAGTCGGCACCCGTCGCATCCAACGACGAGGACGTCGAGGAGCAGGCCGAGGCTGCGCTGTCGACCGTCGACTCCGAGTTCGGCCGCACCACCGACCCGGTGCGCATGTACATGCGCGAGATGGGTTCGGTAGAGCTGCTCACGCGCGAGGGCGAGATCGAGATTGCCAAGCGCATCGAAGAGGGCCTGCGCCACATGATCCAGGCGATCAGCGCCTGTCCGACCACGATCGGCGAGATCCTGGACCTTGCCGACCGGGTCGAGAAGGAAGAGGCGCGCATCGACGAGGTGGTGGACGGCCTGATCGATCCGAACGCCAAGGACGACTTCGACCCGCGCAAGGCGGAGTCCGAGGAGGACGAGGAAGAGACCATCGAGGAGGATGTCGAGGAGGAGGACGACGACGGCGCCGCCGCTTCGGCGAGCCTGCTGCGGTTGCGTACCGAGGCGCTGGAGAAGTTCATCCGCATCCGGCGGCTGCACGAGAAGACCAAGCGGGTGCTCGAAAGCAAGGGCCCACGCGACAAGGACTACTTGCGGGTGCGCGACCAGATCTCTAATGAACTGATGGCGATCCGCTTCACGGCGCGCACCGTCGAGCGGCTGTGCGACAGCGTGCGCGGCCTGGTCGAGGAGATCCGGCGCTACGAACGCGAGATTCACGACATCTGCGTCGACAAGGCGCAGATGCCGCGCCAGCATTTCATCAAGGTGTTCGCCGGGACCGAGGGCTCCAAGCGCTGGCTCTCGAGCGAGGTCAGCGCAGGCCATCCGTGGAGCGCGACGCTGACGCGCCTCGAGCCCGCCGTGCTCGAGCTGCTGGGCAAGATCCAGGCGGTGCAGCAGAAGATCGGCATCCCGATCCGCGACCTCAAGGAGATCAACAAGCAGATGTCGACCGGCGAGGCGAAGGCCCGCCGGGCGAAGCGCGAGATGACCGAGGCGAACCTGCGGCTGGTGATCTCGATCGCCAAGAAGTACACCAATCGCGGCTTGCAGTTTCTGGACCTGATCCAGGAAGGCAACATCGGCCTGATGAAGGCGGTGGACAAGTTCGAATACCGCCGCGGCTACAAGTTCTCGACCTACGCGACGTGGTGGATCCGGCAGGCGATCACGCGCTCGATCGCGGACCAGGCGCGCACCATCCGCATTCCGGTGCACATGATCGAGACGATCAACAAGATGAACCGCATCAGCCGCCAGATCCTGCAGGAGACCGGCCAGGAGCCGGATCCGGCGACGCTCGCCGCGAAGATGGAGATGCCCGAGGAGAAGATCCGCAAGATCCTCAAGATCTCCAAGGAGCCGATCTCGATGGAGACGCCGATCGGCGACGACGACGACTCGCACCTGGGCGACTTCATCGAGGACCAGTCCACCATGGCGCCGTCGGACGCGGCGACCTACGCCTCGCTGCGCGACGTCACCAAGGAAGTCCTCGACACGCTCACGCCGCGCGAGGCCAAGGTTCTGCGCATGCGCTTCGGCATCGAGATGTCCACCGACCACACGCTCGAGGAAGTGGGCAAGCAGTTCGACGTGACGCGCGAGCGCATCCGCCAGATCGAAGCCAAGGCGCTGCGCAAGCTGCGCCATCCGTCGCGCTCCGAACGGCTGAAGAGCTTCCTCGACCAGGAGTCCTGAGCCGAAGCATCGGGCGAAGAAGGGCCGCGCGAGCGGCCCTTCTCATTTGAGGGGAGAGAACCGAAGTGGGCAAGCTCGTCGATTACTACTTCTCGCCGGCTTCGCCGTGGAGCTACCTCGGCCATGCGCGCTTTGCCGATTGCGTGCGGCGCCACGGCGCGGCGATCCGGGTGAAGCCGGTCGACTACGGAGTGATCTTTCCGCAATCCGGCGGGCTGCCCCTGGGCAAGCGCGCGCCGCAGCGCCAGGCCTACCGCCTGATGGAGCTTGCGCGCTGGAAGGAGTTTCTCGGCCTGCCGCTCAACCTGCAGCCGAAGTTCTTTCCCGTCGATGCCACGCTCGCCGCGGAAATGGTCATCGCCTGCGAGCCGCTCGGCGCGGACCGCCAGATGCGCCTGGCCGACGCGCTATTTCGTGCGCTGTGGGCCGAGGAGAAGAACATCGCCGACGCCGAGACCCTGCGGGCGCTCGCGCATGGCGCAGGCTTCGACGGCCCCGGGCTACTGGCCGAGGCCGCTGGCGCGAAAGCGAAGTACGATGCTTATACGCAGGAAGCGCTGACGAGGGGCGTGTTCGGCGCGCCTACCTACGTCTACCGGGACGAGCTGTTCTGGGGACAGGACCGTCTGGATTTTCTGGAGCGTGCGCTGGCGAAGTGAGCGCGGATACCGCGCGCGGGCTTGCTCATTCGAAGGGCCGGTAGCTCAGTCGGTCAGAGCAGGGGACTCATAATCACCTGCTCTGTCAAGGCTAGCGCGTTGGCAAGACCGGTTACCGATTCTCGCCGGTAGTCGCTAACCTGCTCTCGCCACAGGATAATTGACCGGTAGAGCACGGCGGGCGACCTTGGGGCTGCACAAGGCACCCCGGATAAGCATTCAAATTTCCCAGTCGTTTTCCACTTGTTACGGGCTAAATGCTTAGTCCGGAGCGTGCACCTATAATGCGCCACAGGGCCGTTAGCTCAATGGTTAGAGCAGCGGACTCATCGGCGACGGTGACCTCCGCGGGAAACCGTGGATGGAAAAATCGGGTGAATTCAGGGAACCCTAAAGCGAAGCCAAGGCGACCCTGAGCCAAGCCGGGGCTGCAGCTCCGGAAGGTGCAGAGACTAGCGGAGGGGTCCAGTCCCCTTAATGACCGCCTCGAGCGCCCGACGCCCGAAACAGGTAGAGCTGTGGGCGATGAGATAGTCCGGGGAGCAGGGAAACCTGCACAAACCCGAATCCGTTGGTTGCTGGTTCGAGCCCAGCACGGCCCACCACTTTCCGGCCCATGGGCCAAGGGCAGCAAGCCAAAGGGGCAACCGTAATGGGGCGACTGTGGAACAGATAACCCACCGGACCGAGATGGCCTATATCGAAGCGCGCAATTCGGTGAGCGACGAGGAGCTACTGAAGCGAATCAGGAATGCCCCGGACTGCGGCGGCGCGCTCCTTGTCGAACTCAGCGATTTCTTGGAGCAACAGACAAAGGAGTAAGCGCGGGCATCGCGCGCGGCCTTGCTTCGAGGCGAACGGCTCTTCTGCTGGTCTTGCTGTTTGCTCCCCGCTCGCGCTATTAATTGCTCACGCATTGCGTGCGCTGAAGGTCTGCACCTGAAAGCGCTTGCCGGCCCGCGATTCCACTTGGCGCGACTCCGTCTGCTCGAGGCCTTGCCGCGCTGCGAGTGCCTGCAGGCCTTTGGGCGACACGAGACGCATGACCCGGGATAGCGCTTGAACGCGCGCGAACGGCGAAGGTGTCACCACGGCGACGCTGAGGCTCGGGAGCTGTACGATAGTAGCCAAGGTTCCGCTAGGGACAAGCATCAGCCGAATGCGCTTCAAGGCAGCAGCTACGTCGACGTACTCGAGCACAAACGCCGCGAACACAAGGTCAACGGGAGCGAAGCCGAAGTCGTCTTTCTCGATATCGCCGACGAGCAGCTCGATCCCCGGGATACGGCCTTCGAATCGTGCGCCACAGGCGCCGATGTAGGCCGGATTGATGTCGATGCCGACCACGCGCTTGGTGACATCTGGCGATATGCGGTCAAAGCCATTGCCGCCAGCGCAGCCGAGGACAGCGACGGAGCGCGGCGCGTGGCCTTCGAGCATCTCCGCGAACACGTCGCCGAGCAGCACTGCCTGCGCCACCTCGGGCAGCGCCATGTGAGCTTCATATTCCGGGAGGGGGAGTTGGAGCCAAGGATTGGTCACCTGGACCTCAATCAATCAGGCGAACCTCGTCGCCAACGCGAATGGTGCCTCCAGGGCCATCCGTGGTCATCGCGACCGCAAAGGTGGGCGCTTCCGCTGCGTAGACGCTCTTGAGTACCTTAAGGATGGGCAGGTCGCGTTCGCCGGTCTGTGGGTTTGCGTGCGTGGCGAGACACCTCGTCTTCGGTCGCACCACCCGGAAGGTGACTTCGCCGATTCGAACCCGTCGGCCGAGCCACTCTTGTTCCTCCCAGGCCCGAAGGCCTTCGACGGCCACGTTCGAGCGAAACCGAATTTCGGTCAAGGCCGGGTCTCCGGCTGCCTCGGCGACCGCTGCGAGGCTCTCGCGGCTATGGAGCGTGACGTGGCCGGCTTCGCTGTCCTGGTAGCGCGGTGTCCGTCCATCACCGATTAGGCGCAAGGGCAGACGCTCGCGGTGAGAGGTGAGAGGATTCTCGGGGAGTTCGAGGACGAAGCGCTGAACCGCGGCCGCAATACGGTCTCGTCCCTCTTCGCTTAGCGCCTCGTGGGCGAGGACCGAGCCCGCAGCCGCGATTCGCAGCCTTTGCTCGGCATGGTCAAACCGGACCTGCAGGCGCGCCAGGCCGGGCGTGTTCACCAGCGCGACGTGTTCGTGCTTCGTGGCCCAGCCATCGCCAACCACGCTGGAGTTGGCGAAGCGAAAGGCGAGCACCCGGTCGCCGGCGATGCGACCTTCGGCAAGCACCGAGAGCGCATTGCATTCTACTGGCGCGAAGCCTTTTAGCGGGTAGCGGTAGAGAGCGGAAACCTGCGGCATTGGGCGGGTTGGCCAATCTCGGCGCTGGCTACTTCGCCCCGAATGTTGCCGGGGATGTAAAAGCGCGTCATTTTGAGGATGGGCGCGCGATGGGTCGGTAGGCGCACTCGGGCGAGAGGGGAAGGCAACGATCAGAACGGCGGATCGGTGCTCGGGGGATCGACATCAAGATCGTGCTGTGCGATGTCGGCGGGTGGTTGATAGTAGCGGCGAAGCTGGGCGGCGTAGTGACGTTCGAGCGCCTCGGTGAGCTCGTAGAGGAACTCGAGCAGGCTTGCAGCGGCCTCATCGGAGAGCCCGGTGGGCAGACACACGAGCGGCAAATCGTTGGGTCGCAACATCGGCTTCAGCGCTCACTTGCGTGGGGCGCGGCCGCGGGATTTCGCTTTGTGTGCGGCGCGTTCCTGGGCTTCCTTGAGGCGGTAGGATTCGCCCTCCAGGGCGATGATCTCGGAGCGGTGGAGGAGTCGATCGATCAGGGTGACGACGCAAGCCGCGTTGGGGAAGACCTGATTCCATTCGCCAAAGACCTTGTTCGTAGTCAAGGCGACGGGCCGCTGGGCCTGGTAGCGGCGGGTGATCACCTCGAAGAGCAGGTCGGCGTAGCGGCTGTCGTAGGACAGATACCCGAGCTCATCAATGCACAACAGTGTCGGGCTGCTATAGCGGCGCAGGCGCCGCGCGAGCGCGGTGCTCGAGTCCTGGGCGGCCAGGTCATGGAGCATGTCCGAGGCGAGGGTGAAGCGCGCGCTGTAGCCCTGGAGCAGCGCTTGGTGGGCGAGGTTTTTCATGAGCATCGTCTTGCCCAGGCCGTTGGGGCCGATCAGGATCACGTTGGCGGCTTCGGCGAGGAAGCCGAGCGAGAAGAGCTCTTCGATCGCGGCGCGATCGCACTTGGTGGGCCAGGCCCAGTCGAACTCGGCAAGCGGCTTGAAGGCGCCCAGGCGGGCGTTGTCGAGCCGACGCTTGAGCGAGCGCCGGGTGCGCTCGGCCTCCTCGATGTCGATCACCCGCGCGAGCCAGGGCTCGGCGAGGAGTTCGGGCAACTGCTCGAGCAGCCCGTAGAGGCCGAGCCGGCGCAGCCGGCCGCGGGCCGCCTCAAGACTGAGGTTCGTCGTCGGTGTGCTCGGGATTCGATCGCTCGGGGCGTTCATCGGGGACTCCTTCGGCGAGTCGTTCGTAATCGCTTAAGGGCTGCGAGCGCACGCTCAAGTGCTCGAGCCGCGGGTCCTTGGGCAGCGCGACCGCAATGGGCGGGCGCTCGCCGCGCGCATGGGCATGGGCGTCGATGAAGTGGCGCACGGCCCCGAGGTGAGCGGCGTCTTCGGCGAGCGCGGCGGCGATCGCCGCCTCGAGGGCCTGGGCGCCGTGGCTGTCGAGCAACTGCAGTAGCCCCCGGGTGAGCACGCCCAGATGAGCGCCGCGCTCAGCGGCACGCAGGAACAGGGCCTTCGCACTGGGGGCGGCGTGCTGCAGGCGGTCCTGCGCGCGATGCGCTCGGGCGGCGCGCTTTTGGGCGACGAGCGCTTCGAGATGCTTCGGGTCCTCGATTTGCACACCGCGATCGAAGCTTCTGGGGTGAGTGGCGAGGACTTGAGCGCCCTCGAGGATGCGCACGCTCTGGAGCGTGGCGAGCACGACCAGGGTGCGGTTGACGTGCGTGTGAGGAATCGAGTACTCGTTCCAGTCAAAGCGCACGTAAGGCGTCTTATGCACGCTCGCCTCGATTCTCGCTTCGCACGGGAACGGGTTATCAGGCAAGGCGAGAAGACAGGAGCGCTCCTCCTCGAACACCTCGCGCACGCTGCGCGTACGATCCTCGGGGCAGGGCCGCTCGGCGGCCGCCCCCGCGCACCACGCAAGCGCTTGCGCGTTCAGATCCTCGAGATCGCGGAACGTGCGCCCGGCGAAGAACGCCTCGCGGGCAAAACGAATCGAGCGCTCCACGCGCCCTTTTTCATTTCCGCGCGCCACCGCCACGGGCCGCGGCTGGAACCGGTAATGGGCGGCCAGCTCGAGCAACTTCGGATGGAAGCGAATCGCCTGATCGACGCGCTCGAGCACGGCGCTCTTAAGATTATCGTAGAGCAAGACACGCGGCACGGAGTTGAAATACGCGAACGCCTCCACATGGCCGCGCAGGAACTCGCTCATCGAGGCGCCCAGATAAAAGCGCAGGAACAGCATCCGCGAGTACGAGAGCACCATCACGAAGGCCATCAGAGGACGCACGGCGCGGCCCACGGCGAGCTTGCCGAAGTGAGCCCAGTCAGTCTGGCCTTGGTCCCCCGGCAATGTGCGTAGCCGCAGATAGGCTTCGGCCGCCGGCCGTGGGCGCAGCCGCGCCACGATCGCGCGGAAGTGATCCGCAGCGCCCGGATAGCCGCGGCTGCGCACCATCGCGTACAGGCGCGAGGCACGTAGTGTCGGATACTTGGCGAGCGTCTCGGTGATGAAGCCGACATAGGGCTCGACGATCGAGGCGCGCGCTGTGCGCGGGGCCGTCAGCACGCCGGCTTGAGCGAGCACGCGGCGCACGGTGCCGTGGTGCACGCGAAGCTGCCGAGCGATTGTGCCCACGGGCCAGTGCTCGGTGTGATGCAGGCGCAGGATCTCGGCTTCGAGCGCGCGCGGGATCATGGCGCGCAGCCCTCTTTATGGTCCGCCGCGTAACGCTCCCAACCGTGCGAAGGCCGAGAGCGCCCGAGCGCAGAAACTGCAGCGCGGCCCCGCGCCCGGCAAGGTGCGCGATCCAACCGGCGGACTTTGGCCATCATGTACCAGCCTTGTGCTGTCAAGCGAAGTAGCCACCACTGTGGCAGCCAAGGCGGCACGAGGGGAACCCTGATGCGTCACTTTATGGGCTTGGCGCATGCGCCAGGTCCGCTGGCGCGCCGCGTGGCGGCACGCCCCGCGGAAGCTCAACTGGTAGCGCTGCCCGGCGCGGCGTAACGACTCGCGCCGGCGAAGCGCCGCGCACCCCCCGGCGCAGTAGATGTTGCCGTGGTCGCAGCGCCGGCACACCTGCACCTGCTCGCCGCAACGCCGGCAGTTGTAGAGCCGATGAGACGCCTCGGGCACCGCCGCCATGCACGCGTTCCAGGCAAGGACTGGACAACGCCGTGCATTGCGGGCATAAAGGCAATGCAGACGACGCGCGCGCGCTTCGCGTGCGCCGCCCGTGTAGAAGGCCCGGGGTTCTTCCAGGAACTCGCCCGGGCCTTCGTTTTTGCGGCGTCTGCGCTCAAGAATAGCGCGAGCCCGCGGCCTTGGCCGATCGGCCCAGCCGATCGAGCGAGCCGCTCATCACAGCCTCGAGACCCAAGGTACAACACCTCAGAGCATTGCGCCGCCCGCTCAGGCGTCGAACCCATCTCACCGGGCAAATTGGGCAACGGGCAGCGCGCCGACGGGATATCCACCGCGGCACGCGTTCGCGTGCGTCTTGATCGCCGCCCGCGCGCCGCCGTGGATATCCCTGCGCGGGTGAGCGCACGATCAGAAATTCATCGAACCTACGCGGCGAAGGATTTTAGGGGCGCTGCGCGTCAAACCCCAGCAACACGCGGTTCTCGACCCCCGTTAACACCCCGAACACCGCTTCAGGCGAGTATTGCGACCAGCCCATCGAGAACATCGGCCTCATCGACCTCATTTGCTTCATACCCTTCATGGGGGGCATCTGCTTCATGGACTTCATCGACTTCATTTGGCGCATCGGCTTTATCGGGCCCCCACTAGAGCCTTCCGTGAACAAAAGCGTGTTGCCATGTTCGTCGTAAATGGAACCGGACTCGAAGAAGCCCAGGTGCCTGCCGCTGAAACTGTAGATGGAGCCACCGTCGACGTAGGCGATTGGCACGCCGCCAAAAGTGCAAATCGCACCTCCGTCCTCGGTATAGGCGTAGGGCCGCCGGGTCTTATCATAGAAATCGAGTGACACGGCTCCTCCGAGAAATTGGGAGTAACAGCTTGAGGGCGTCTGCAGGTATTCCGCGCCGGCCGAGGTTCGCGACGATTGCCCCGCAAAGCGCGCGCTTCCCCTCGCACGAGCGCCCTTCGAGCAGGTCAACGTCGACCAAGCCCAACCACGCGTCTTTCCCAGGAGGTGCGGCAAACTGATGCGGTTCGTGCCCGCTGAGCCGAAACGTCCTGTGTCTTCAGGCCTTCCATCAGCGCAGCGTGTACCACGTCATTGAGTTCCTCTTCCTCCTGTCTCGAGCATTGCTTGCAGACTTCAATGGTCGAATTCGGCATGGCAAGCCTCTCGCAACAGGGTCTCAAATGGCTCGGCCGCAACTGGCGGACTGAAAAGATGACCTTGCGCCTGGTCGCATCCCAGCTCGCGCAGGACCTCCAGCTGGGCCTGGTGCTCGACGCACTCGGCGACGACCGAGAGCTTAAGCGTGTGTGCGAGTGCGATGACCGCTTTGACGATTGCGTGGTCCTCGGCGCGCTCGGCCACATCGCGGATGAAGCTGGCGTTGAGCTTTAGGCTACTCACGGGGAAATTTTTGAGGTAGGCGAGGGCGGAGTAGCCGGTGCCGAAATCGTCCACCGATAGGCGAACCCCAAAGGCCGTGAGCTCGCGCATGATGCCCGCCGCTTCGGCAATGTTCAGAATCAGGGTGCTTTCGGTGATTTCGAAATCAAGCAGCTCGGGCGGGTGACCCGTCTCCTTGAGGACACGTCGTACGGTCCCCAAGAGCTTCTGATTGAACTGGCGTGCAGAGAGATTAACCGCCATCCGCAGGGGCGGATAGCCACGGTCCAGCCACGCTCGGTTCTGCCTGCAGGCGGTCTCGAGCACCCATTCGCCGATGGGGCCGATGAGTCCAGCCTCCTCTGCCAAGGGGATGAAGAGGCCTGGGGACACCCTGCCCAATAGCGGGTGGTTCCAGCGGAGCAGCACTTCCATGCCGCAGATTCGCCCGCCATCGGCGATGGACACCTTCGGTTCGTAGTGCAGCACCAGTTGCCCGTTCGCTGCCGCTGTGCGCAAATCCGTCTCGAGGGCGAGCCGCGAGCGCGCGTCGCTACGCCGTTCTCCGGAGAAGCACACCACTGCATTTCCGCCCAAGTGCTTGGCCTGATACATCGCGATATCGGCGTTCCTGAGCAGCACTGTCAGAGTGTTCGCGTCGTCGGGGTAAACAGAGACCCCAATGCTGCAGCGGTTCGCGAGACTCGTTTCTTCGACGACGAAGGGCTGGTTAATGATGCCAACCAGGGGTTGAGCAAGCGGAACGGGGTCCTGCTCGGAGGTCAGCGGAATCAGCAAGCCGAACTCGTCGCCACCGAGGCGAAATACGGCTCGCTCCGCCGGAAGGAACCGCCGCAGGCGCGCTGCAATCTCTTTGAGCAGTACGTCACCGGCGTGATGTCCGAGCGAGTCGTTGATGACCTTGAATCGGTCAAGGTCAATCATGCAAAGGCAGAACCGGCCGCCGGCAGCCACCAGGCGTTCGGCTTCTTCGGGTAGTTCGGAGCGGCTCAGCAGTCCGGTCAGCTCATCGTGGGTGGCCAAGTAGGAGACGCGCGTGGCTGCTTTCACGCGCTTAGTAATGTCTCGCACGGCGACGGCTTGGTAAAGGGTTTCGCCTGCCTCGTCGAACGCGGTGGACACGTCCACGAGCACCGGAAACGCGCTGCCGTCCCGCCGCCGAGCTTTGCTCTCAAACGCGTTATGACCGTGCACCCGAGCCTGCTGCATGCACTCCGATAATTGAAGACGAGCTTCTGCGGTGAATACGTGACTGAGGGGTTTGTCG
The DNA here is from genome assembly GCA_963817785.1 of uncultured Pseudomonadota bacterium. Lineage (GTDB taxonomy): Bacteria > Pseudomonadota > Gammaproteobacteria > Burkholderiales > SG8-39 > JAKALD01. The sequence continues at coordinate 334,181 of CAWFPL010000003.1, forward strand.
ACGAGCTCTTCGACCGTGTAGCCGTGCATGCGCGCAAACGCCGCATTGACAAGTTCGAGCCTCTCGCCATCGGCACTGGTCACCGCCATGCCGAAGTTGGCGGTCTCGAATAGGTGACGCCAACGCTGAAGCACCAGTTCGGCTTGCTTTCGCTCGGTGATATCAACGCACAGCCCGACGGCCCCAATCGTCCTGCCACCCGCAATGACGGACACGACAATATTTTGGAACGTGCGCGAGCCGCTCTGGTCGGTGTATCGCCACTCATTGTCTACCGGTTCACCGGCGAGCGCCCGCTGCGTAGTGTTCTCCCACTCGCGCACAGCGGCATCCGGTAAGCCCGACTCCCGTGGCAGCCTGCCGACCAGGTCGCCCCATTGCCGACGCGAAGCCTCATTCTGCAGCGCGCAGCGACCATCCGGCGTGGTTATCCAGAGCGGGAAAGGAATGCTATGAATGGCCGCGAGCGCCGCTTCGGCCTGGAGCCACTCGGGCTCATCGAGCCTGAGCCGGCGCCGGTCCGCTATGACGCAAAGGACACTACCACCATGTTCGTCCTGCCGCGCCTTCCATAGCTGAACTGGCATCCGGCTGCCGTCGCTGCGGACAACCCATAAAACGACGACTTCTCCAAATGGGGCGTTGTGCACATCGGGAATCAGGTGCGCTGCCGGCATGCCCCGAAGACGTCCCGCCTGGTACCCCAGCAGTTCTTCCAGCCCGACAGTGCTAGAGCTGATGCACTGCGCTGAATCGAGAATGAGTGCCCCAAGCGGTGGGCTGAGCACAGCATCGAACCGTGTTGGTCCCGTCTTCCAGCTAGCCGGAAGGCGCGATGCGGTCGGCGATTCTCTGGAGTGTCCGTTTTCGTCCACGGGAGCTGGCCTATTGCGATACCACTGGATAACAGCATCCGAGCATGGCTGACCCGCCAGCCACAAGTGAGCACGTGAAGCGCGGCGTCAACAGCATGGAGTACTCGGCCTCCGCATGCAGCTGCCGATAGCGCACTGCCAACTATGATAGCGAAGGTCGCGTCACGCAAGAGCCGCGCGCTGCGCGGGACCCCTACATCCCCACCGGGCGCTTCGGCCGGCCCTCCCTCGCCAGCAAATGCGCGACCTCGACCATTGCCCAGGTGTCCTGCCGGCAATACTTGCGAAGCTTCGCGTCCAAGTCGGCCTTTCGCTCCGGCGTCGTAGCGGGGTCAAGCGCCGCATAGAGGTAAGCAACTTGCGCTGCGGTGCCCTCCTGGACTTCCTCCAACTCGCCGTAGTTGAGGTCAGGCGCGACAACGGGCAAGACGTCCTTAATCGAGAACGACCCCTGCATCCGGGGATGGTAGAAATGGTCCCTCACCATCGGCCGCAAGTCGACCAAGCGGTCGATGTAGGTCTGCATCAGTGCCGCGTGCTCCGGATGACGCTCGGCAAGCTCCTGCAGGCGTAGTCGCTCGTAGGTTGCGTAGTAAACGAATATCGGCCCGCCGTCGTCGGGGTCGATGACCTCGCGCATACTTTCTATGCAGTCTAGTGACGGGTCGTTGCCAGTGAGGTCGAGAAACTCAGCGTGCTCGAACTCGCCCGGCAGGCGCTCGATGTGGCACGACCATTGGAAGGGAATGTGCTCATATGGTCGGACACCCTTCCAGCGTGGCACCGGTAGGTCTATGGCCTCGAAATCGAAGAAGTAGCGCGGATACGGCAGCACCCGTAGCCCTTCGTCGCTGCCCGCCTCGAGAACAGCCGAGCCACTGCGATGGGCCGCCTGCATGCGCCGATAGAGTGGCGCCTCTTTCCCGGTGAGTTCGTCGGGTTGCGGTTCGAGAAGCGAGACATAGCCTCTCGCGGCCTGCAGCTTCCTGGCCAGGGATTTCCCGGCAGTTCCCGGGAGGAGCTCAATTGGATGCTCAGGGCCTGGCGGGTCAAGCGCTTGGCAATGGGAAATAAACGGGCACGCGTAGGGCGTCTCGCAATGCTTGCCCGTCGACACTTGAGGCATGTCGCCAACCAAGATTTCCTGTGCCTTGGCCAGCCATTCCGGCACCCGACCCTTTCGCGCCCGAACCTCGGCAGTAACGTCGAGCTGCCGGAAGAGCCCCGAGTAGTCCCCGTCGCCCGGGTACCTCCATCGGTTGTTGAGCAGGTTGAGCTCGGCGCGGGCGAGGGGCAGCCCGGAGTTCTCCGCAGCCCAGGCCTGAATCGCAATGTCATTCAGGTGATGGTCCTCGGCTTCTCCGGGTGTGACCTTATCCTTCCTCAGGGGGAAGGTTGACGACTTGGTCTCGCGGAGAACGTAGCCGCCCTGGTCGGGAAGCAGCGCGTCTGCACGAGCATACAGACCGCCATGAGCCATCGGAACCTCAGCCGCCGGGTTGCCGGGCGTCGCGGCTAGCAGTTCTTTGGCTTTCTCGGCAGCGGTCGCTTTGTCATTGTGACCAGGCGGCCAGATGTGGTCGTCGCCCAGTTCCTCCCGCGCTTTCTCTCCGACAATACGTCCGTCGACCGCGCGGCGGTACAGAGTAGCGTCGTCGGTGGGAATTAGGTGCTGGCGATGGTGCTCGAGCCACAGCTTCCGAGTGCATTGAAGCAGCGACTGGAGGTCTGACTTCGTCAGCATAGACGGCCCCGTGACCAGTGGCGTCCGAGGCCGCCATTGCACGCCAAGCACGTGCGGTTGTCTACTTGCTGGGGGGCTCGTCGCTGTACGTGCTGTAGTCGACGGTCAGTTCCTCGCCGTCCTTGATGTCGCGCAGCGCATAGAACTCGTAGACCTCGTTGCAGGCCACGTTGGGAGTCTTAGAACAATTGAGGTACCAGCTCACCGTGAGCTGATTGAAGTTCTGCGGGCAGCCGTAGCTGCGCCGCCGCTTCTTAAAAACGGCAAAGTCCCTGTAGAGGTCACGCACCTTCGGCGGAAGCTCGGAAACGACCGCCTCAGGGACCCACTCGCCAACATCCGTATTGTCATGCGCGAAAAGCGGCGTGCCCTCGGGAATGTCCCTAATCGCGAATACGCCAACGCCGTGAATCGGGGAGCAGCCGAGGCGCGTGTACACGCCATCATGCGGCAATTTCCGTCTAGATTGTCCTTTAGGCATCTTTCACCCATGAATTGCTCAAGCTCTCCGTGCAAAGAGCCATGCTTACTCAAAACCTTGCATCGAAGTGAGGCAGTAATACAACAAGGAGTGACATCTGGCGCCCGGCTATGATTCCCCAGTAGGCACTGGCTCTTTGCAGAACCCTCTCATTGCTTTTTTGCAGAGTTCCTTTATTTCGCCGCGGAGTTGCGTCGCGTCCGCCAGAAAAATAGCCGCAACAGGAACTAAGACAACGGAAACCTCCACGGAATTCCGTAATGAATAGTAGATAGGGCCCCAGTGTCCGGGTTTCCAGACGAGCCGCAGCGTGACTAGGCTAGTGTGGTGTCCGAGAAATAACTGGAGATTTGGCCCTCTTTTTTCTGCTGCGCGGTGCGGTGCAGCCCGGTTTGATCTGCTCCAAGGTCTGACGGCAGCGTGCGAGTTTGGCTTGAATGGATTCGACCGTGGCGGTCCAGACGAAGGGCTTGGGGTTTTCGTTCCAAGCGTCGAGGAATTGGGCGATCGCCGATTGCAGGTCCGCAACGCTGCCGAAGGAACCGCGGCGTACGGCTTTGGCGGTGAGTTCGCCAAACCAGCGTTCCACCAGGTTGAGCCAACTGGAACTGGTAGGGACAAAGTGCGGGATAAAGCGGGGGCGGCGCTTCAGCCACGCTTGCACGGCGGGATGCTTGTGGGTGCCGTAGTTGTCCATCACCAAGTGCAGCACGAGCTCGCTGGGGAATTCTGCCTCCAGGCGCCGCAGGAATTTCAGAAACTCCTGATGGCGGTGCCGGGCATAGCACTGGCCGATGACTTTGCCTTGCAGGATCTCCAAAGCGGCGAACAAGCAGGTAGTGCCGTTGCGCTTGTAATCGTGGGTCATCGTGCCCAGACGCCCCTTCTTCAGGGGCCCTCCGGGCTGGGTGCGATCCAGGGCCTGGATCTGGGTCTTCTCGTCCACGCGCAGCACGAGCGCTTGGTCGGGGGGATTCAGGTACAGTCCGACGACATCGGTCAGCTTCTCCAAGAACCGGGCATCGCGCGAGAGCTTGAAGCCCTTGACCCGGTGCGGCTTCAAATTGTGGCTGCGCCAGATATTGCTGACGGTGGATTTGCTCACGCCCTGGGCGTGCGCCATCAGCCGGCAGCTCCACTGGGTCATCCCTTGGGGCTTGCTCGAGAGCGTCGCTTGGACAATGGCCTTGATCTTTTTGGGCGAATACGTGGGCTTGCGGCCCCGCCCCGATGCAATCGCCCACAAGCCTTCCGGGCCCGTCTGCGCAAACCGCCCGCGCCACAGCGCCACCGTCTTCACATCGGCTCCCAACTCCAGACCAATCTCCAAATTCGTGCGCCCGGCCGCAGCGGCCAAAACAATCCGACATCGCAATGCCACTTGCTGAGGCGTGCCGTGGGCCGCCACCCAGCGCTCAAGCCTTTCCCGGTCCGCATCGGCAAGGTGCACGCTCGGGCTGATTCTGGACATGAATCAGCATAACCGGCTTTCCAATATAATGACATCTATTTGTTGGACACTACACTAGGACTGATGGCACCTTGTTGGAGAGGCGGTAACACGAAAAGATAGGAGTGACGAATGATGCAACGTATCGGAGACTTTCTTCGAGATGAGGAACGCGCTTCAACGATTTTGCTTAAGGACGCTCTGGCGATTATGGTGGTCGGCTTTGTTAGCGCGTTGATGGCTATGCTGCTCCTGAGGTAGAAGGAGCATTCATCCTGAAGGAGCCGGCGGGCTGCGGCCCGCCGTTGTACGTGGAGACTGTGCGTAATCTCGAAGCGTCGGACTTCAGGCAGGCTGGCGCAACAGAGAAGCCCGGCGCGAGGCCGGGCTTGAAATCAGTTGCTGAGTAAAGCGCGCACCCGCTCAGCCCAAGCAATTGCCACGGGCACCGCTACGGGGAGGGTGTCTGGCTCGACATACTGCTCAGCGACGACCCAGCGCAAGAGCCGCAGGCCTAGCATGACGTCCTGCTCCTCGAGGCCTCTAGCGCGCGCGGCAGCACTTAGCGCCGCCTCGTTGGGATGCCCTGCAGGGTCCGGCAGGTGGTGCCGCCGCGCGATAGCCAGCAGCGCCGCGTAGCCGCTATCGAACGCCGCTGCGACCCTTGTGGGCAGGCCCGACAATGGTTCTCGAGCGTCTCGCAGCTTGAGCGCGGAAAACTCGATGAGTGCCTGGATAAGGTCCTCGAGACTCGTCCCGTCGTTCTTTGCGCGGGGTGCTGAGCCGCTGAGGGACTCAAGTGGCCAGCCGAACTCGTCGGGTTTTCCTGGTTTAGCCCGCAGCATCCGCATGGCAATCCGAAAAAGGTCATCGGAAAAGATGAGCTCGGGTGTGTCCCGCGCCACGCGCATGGTGACGACTTCGACGACGGTGAGCGGTGCGCTTCCCGACCAACCCGTGTACTCGCGCAACCGCACGTATCGGGCTACCGCGGTTTCCCAGTCGCTCGCTTCAACGATAGTCGACGTCGCTCCTGGTGTTGCGATTCTGAAGTACGGCACGTGTCCTCGTGTCGTTGATATCGACACGAGGTATAGCGAGCGCCTTCGAAGCGGCAATCTGGATGCATCGCAGGCGGGTTCCTGCATTCGAGGGTGCGACGCTCGGATAGCGGAGGCGGGCTCGATTCTCAGGGTTAGTCGGAGCGATGGGCCCTGCGCCGTATTTCGAGATGGCCACCACGTGGCAACGACATGGCGGTTTTGGCCTCTTTTCCCCAACACTCGAGGCAATCAGTAACTCCGGCTTGACCTCGGTCAATATCTGCTGGCGCCTAAGTGCAAACGTTCGGGCATGGAGACGGCAACCAAGGCGGGTCTTACGTAAAGCATTCGGCCTTTATGTGTTGATTTCCGTCACCCATTGACACCCATATCCAGGTCGCGCTGACCCGAAGTGTATTCGCGGACGTCGCGCAAGTTCAGCGGGTTGGGGGAACAGCTGGGGGGCAGTGCTCAGTAGAAAGGCAGGTCAGATGGAGCCGACACTGAACAGTTGACCCGCAAGTTGAACCCCAAAGCAACGCACGCATAGCTAGCCGCTCCGATGACCCCGCGCTCGGGGGGCGCGATGAAAATCCTTTCGACTCTATCGTTGCTGGCCGTCGTCCTGTTCTCGATGTGCGCGCATGCCGGACTCGACGAAGGACTACAGGCCTACCAGCAGGGCAATTACGCTGGCGCCCTTGCTGAGTTTCTGCCGTTGGCCGAGCAGGGTAACGCTGTTGCGCAGAACAACCTGGGCTACATGTATGGAAGCGGGCTCGGTGTAGCGAAAGACCCGGTGAAAGCCGCGGCGTGGTACCGAAAAGCGGCGGACCAAGGTCTTCCTGCGGCGCAGACCAATCTGGGCGCCATGTACCAGGGAGGGGTCGGTGTCCCGAAGAATGACGCCGAAGGGGTGAAGTGGTTCGCGCGGGCGGCCGAGCAGGGCTACGCAGACGCCGAAGCGCTGCTTGGCGTGTGCTACCAACAAGGACGCGGTGTCGCAATCAATTACCCGGAGGCGCTACGCTGGCTTCAAAAGGCGAGTGACCAAGGCAGTGCTCTCGCCCAATTCGCGCTCTCCATCATGTACAGCACCGGCCAAGGGGTGTCGCGTGACCAAATAGTGGCGACGACTTGGCTACGGCTCTCAGCCAACCAAGGCTATGCGCCGGCAGAGACCGCATTGGGTTTGTCGTATCTCCATGGCATCGGCGTGTTGCCGGATTCGGGCCAAGCCCTCGAGTGGCTCCGTCGCGCAGGTGAGGCTGGTGAAGTCAATGCGCAAAGGTATCTTGGAGACCTGTACGTCGCGGGGCAAGTTGTACCGCGTGACTACTCCCAGGCGGCGCTCTGGTTCAGTCGGGCGGCCGAAAATGGGGACGCCGAGGCGCAGTTCTCTCTCGGCGTGCTGTATAGAATCGGTGAGGGCGTGCCGCAGGACTATGCCCAAGCCGTCGCATGGCTACTCGGGGCTGCGGACCAAGGGCATCCGGGGGCGCAATATCTCCTCGGGGAGTCGTACTTTTACGGCCAAGGGGTGAAGCGAGACTACGCTCACGCAGCCGTGTGGTACGCAAAGGCGGCATACCAGGGTTCTGCCGAAGCTCAATTCAGTCTCGGCCAGATGTACAGCGAGGGCCTGGGGGTTACGAGGGATTACGTGTCCGCCTATATGTGGCTGACTCTGGCCGCGAGCCAAGGAAATGACGCGGCTCGCCAGGTGCGTGAGGTTCTTGCAAAGAAGATGACCGCCGCGCAGATATCCCAAGCCGAAGCCATGGCGAGGGCGTGGAAGAGGAAGTAACAAGTGTCACTCCGCGCACGCATTGAACCAGGCTCCGCGCGTCGCGGCGGCAATTAGGCAGCATCCTGAGATGCAAGCGCTTATGCGGAATAAAGCGCGGCCCTTGGCACGAATCCGTCACGGAGGCGCCGGCTTCACGCGTCGGAAAGGCTCTGCGGGGTGCGCGAGTGCGGACGCGGGCGACCGCAGGGGTTCTCCCGGGGGCACGGGGGAACAGAAAATGGAGGGACGAGCCGCACGTGGACGCAAGCGCCTGCAGGTTCTGTGTTTGAGTCCCAACGTGGGGGACCGTGAAAAGTGACCGCCCCCAGCGGGCGTTCCCAAGGGCTCCTACCGGCCGGCACACAGTGTGACGCAAGAGTCTATGCGGATACGGTCAACGGAAGTACGCTTGACGTCTGGAACGATTGAAATGGTGCCCAGCTCTGCTACAGTTCCCGGCGCCCTCGAGGCCATAAAGGCCGCTTCGGGGCTTTAATAGCAGGGCGAGTTTTGGTGCAGGAAGGCGTCCAACTAGGACCAGGTAGACGGGCGGGCGAGGACAAAGCCGGCGGCGGACTGCTGTTTACTACATGACCAGGTTGCTCTGCATTTCCTTCACTGGACTTTTGCGCGAGCTGTCAGAGGGTGCGCTTCGTCCCGAAGAGCTCGAGCACGCGCTCTTTTATTTTGGGTGCATCCGAGAGCACGCTATGGCTCCAGGTGCCTCTGGAGAATCCGACGAGCGCAACTATTTCAAGGGTGGCCACGAGGCGCATGCCGCGCTCGTGCCTATCCTCCAGCGAGCTGAGGCCGAGGGACGTGTAGCGTGGCGTGAGCGCGGAGAGCGAAGCAGCTACCAGACGCTGAACGGGCTCCTAGAAAGAAATGGCCTCAAGCGGCTTCCAGAAGCTCCGAGCCAATACAGCTACGTTGGTGTCGTGCACGACATGGCCGAGGCCAATCCGGACGTTAGGGTCGTAGCTTAGCCGCTACGCGCTTACGGGCTGCGCTGGTTCCCATCTGGAGCTCTAAGACTCTCTGTTCGTGCCCGCGCATCGTGTCGATGAGCGATTGCTCCATTCTCTCGAGCATCGCTTGCGCCCGTCGATGGTTCCGTTGAAGAAAATTGGCACAGCCTTGTCTTATGGAAGGGCCCCCACGCCCGGGGCCGGTTGGCCTAGGAGTCGGGCGAGTGTCGCGAGGTTATCCGCGCGCCGCCGGGAGGAAGCGTTAACGCTGGTGTACCCGGTTTGGCGCGTTCGCGCGCGAAAGACGAGACTGGTAAAGTGCCTTGATGCGCTCCGCCCATGAAAGTGCGTCGCTTGCAGCATATGGCGGTGACTCGCCGTTGAAATGCCGCGCCCAGTCGACCCATCGAAGCAATCGAAGGCCGGCCTTGGCGTCCGGAGCACAGACGCCAAGTGCTCTTGAACCGGCCTTTATCACGCTTGCGTTTGGGTGCTCCCCGGTTTCGCCAAGCCCGCCGCTTCGCGCGGCATCCTGCAACAGCACGTACGCGGCGTCAAAAGCGCACGCAACACGCATATCGTCGTCGAGCAATTTGCAGCGGGCCTGACGAAGCCATCTCACGTACAGCCTGAGTGCAGTCATGATGAGCCTGCGCTCCTATTAAGGCGGGGAGCTGCGCTTAATAGGCCGTGCGCGCTTCAAGCTGGTTCCCCGGCACAAGACGTTGAGCTATCCAGAGGTCCTGTAATGCCCCGTCCGCATTCTCAGCCCCTGCTGGAGCGAGATGACGCTCTATCCGAATGGCTTCACAAGCTGCACAACGCTTCGAACGCCTAATACCATGACCTATGAGTCAGCAGCGCTAGGCGACATCGGCCGAACTGCTGCAGCTCCGATTCCCGCTTGGGGTGCGCACTGGAGAAGACAAATGCCAGCGTTTGCGGCGCGCGCCAGTCTGCATTGAAGCTATTACACCGTGATGACCCATCCGCGGCGTAGTGCAACTGCCGTCGGGGACTCCCGACACTTCTCAGAACGTTCTTTCCGGGAGCTTTAGTTTGTCGACTGTAGCCCTGGGAGCAGCCCGAAATCGAATGGCCGCGCATCCCTTCGCTTCGCAAACGACAGCCGTGTACTACGAATCTTCCGGTTCCGGGCCCTGATATAAGAAGGCATCGTGACGAAATGCGCAGCCGGTTGCTCGGGCAATTGGACTGCACACCTATTGAGTATTTCCTAACCTCGTGACAACCGAATTGTTCCTCATGCGTTACTCGGGTGTTGGCATAACATCGGAGTTTGCGCATGAAGACGAAGAACAAAATCGATGCCGGGGCGAAGCGCCGGGTGCGGGCGGCGCGGCTGCTTCAGGCCGGTCACGCTCCCGCGCGGGTGGCTGCTATGGTGGGCGCGCCGCGCCAGACGGTATACCGCTGGAAGGGCGTGCTGGAGTCCGAGGGAATCGATGCGCTTCGGAGCGTGAGCAAGGGCGGGCGTCCCGCCCGACTCGGTGCCGAGGAACTGTCCAAGCTGCAAGTAGCTTTGCTCGAAGGCCCGACGGCGCACGGCTTTGGCACGTCGCTCTGGACGATCAAGCGGGTGCGCGTGTTTATCGAGCGGCGCTTCGGCGTTCACTACAGCGAGGTTCATGTCTGGCGGTTGCTCGGGCAGTTGGGCTTCTCCAGCCAGAAGCCCGATCGGCGTGCGCTGGAGCGCGATGATGTGGCCATCGAGCATTGGAAGCGGCACACCTGGCCTGGGCTTAAAAAAAAGCCCGCCGCGAGGACCGGCTAATCGTCTTCATCGACGAATCGGGCCTGTCGCAGCGCCCCACGCGGGTGCGCACCTGGGCGGTGAGAGGCGAGACTCCGGTGCTCCAGTTCTGCTTCAACTGGGACCACGTCTCGGTGATCGCCGGAATGCACTATCGCGGCGTGTGCTTTCGGCTTCACGAAGGCTCGGTCAAGAAAGAGCAGGTCCTCGAGTTCCTCAAGGCGCTCAAAGCCCACTATCGCCGCCGGCTTCTCATCTTGTGGGATGGAGGCAGACCTCACCGCAGTCGCTTGGTGCGCGACTACGTGGACTCGACCGACGGCGACATCCAGCTCGAGTTCCTGCCCGGCTACGCCCCGGAACTCAACCCCGTGGAGTACCTCTGGGCTTGGCTCAAGCGCCATGCGCTGGCGAACTTCTGCCCCGAGACGTTGAGCGAACTCCAGCACACCGCTCGCGGCAAGCTGAAATCCGCCCAACGGCGCTCCGCCATCATCGCCTCCTGCTGGGAACAGGCTCAACTGTTCTAATGTCATGCGGTTAGGTAATACTCAATAAGTGTCGCGAACGCAACGATGAAGACGGCTCCGCTCAATCAGACGCGGATGCGGCACAAAAAAAAGCCCGGGCTGGCATCGCCAAGCCCGGGCCGCATGACCCACCGCCGGGAGGAGGAAAGCGGTGAGAAATACGAAGCGAATCGTAGCAGTTGCAGACGTCAGGCTTCGTCAATGAAATGTAACGCTACGTAACAGTGAGCACATCGGCTCTTAGCCTTGAGCGCCTGGAGCGGCCGAGCGGTCGCCTATTACTCTTCGTCGTTAAGAGGAGCGCGCCCCAACACGCTGGGTTTGCGCCGAAATTCCGGGTGCGTTCGACAAGTGGGAACCCGGCTTCGAGGGACGCCCTCCATCGAACGTTCCGTACGATTCCGCCAGGTCGGACTTCGCACAGCCGCGTGCCGGCGCACCGGCTGCCCAAGTACGGGCCCCGGGTATGGGCGGGCCGTTCTGTCGTTCGTGCACCGCAGCGCGCGAGCTCCTCGCGCGGCCCGAAAGAGTCATGCTTTCTTATTTCTGTTCGCTGGGAGCGGGCGTCTGCTCGTCGCCTTTCCTCTCTTCCTTCTGCTCCTCTGTGCCCGGCGCAGCACCAGGCTGGCTCTCCGTTTGTGCTGGCTGCGCTTCGCTCGGTGTAGGCTGGGTCTCCGGTTGCGCCGGCTGTGTTGTTTCTGCGGGTGCAGTGCCCGTCGCGCCGCTCGGCGCCGTGCTCTCAGGGGCGTTGGTCTTGCCACAGGCAATCAACGCTAATGCCGCTGTGGCGGCTAACATCAATCGAAGCTTCATCTTCGGCTCCTGTCCTGGAAGAAGGGGGGCGCAGGCAGGCAACGTAGGGCGGCCACGGACCAGCCGCAGCCGGAGTATGTTGGTTACCGCTTTGTCTGTTTAACGTAATCGCGCAGCCGCGTATTGACACCTGTCAAACACGGGCTCACTCCCTTTGCTGATTCCCACCTTTGTTACCGTGGTCGGCGTCAGTAGGCGACAAATCTGCGCTGGCTCACGGGCTTGCCGGGAAGCGGAGGAACAGCCGACGAACCCAACTCAGGTCGGCGTTTGTGGGGTCGCAGGACTAGGTCGAGCCCGTCGGGGGTGTAGAGGCGGGCTCCGCGGGCGATGCCGTGGAAACCATCCGAAGGTCTGCCACACGGCGACGGCAGGCTAGAAAAGCAGCGAGTCTTTTTTTGGAAACGTAAAGGGAAATGTAAACGTCACATATTGCTGCCGCGAACCTAGTATGCGGATTTCAGCGATCGCGGACGCTGATTTCAGCGTGATCGCGGACGGTGTTTCATCGTGATCGTGGACGATCAACGGGCCGCGGGAGTGACGGGGTTTATCTTATCGTAATCGTCCACGATCAGGTTGAAACGCAGCTCGGTGCCGATGCGCCGAAGGCGGTTCGGTGCTCGTGTCACGGGGCGCAGGCTTGTCCACGGCGGCGGGCGGCGCCTGCGACGCACGAACGCCGCGGTGGGCAAGCCGTGTGGAGGAGCATGACGTTGGTGCTCGCCGGATTGCGCGAAGCGCTCATGCTTTGCCCTCGTGTTCGCGCATCGACTTGTTGCCCTTCAATGCGATGCGGTGCGCGGCGTGCACGATGCGATCGAGGATGGCGTCGGCCAGCGTCGGGTCGTCGAGCCAGGCGTGCCAGGAATTGACGGGCAACTGGCTCGTGATGAGCGACGAGCGCGAGCCGACGCGATCGTCGAGGAGCTCGAGCAGGTCGTTGCGCTCGCCCGGGCCGATCGGGGCGATAGCGAAGTCGTCCAGCGCGAGCAGGTCGATGCGGGCGAGCTGCGCCAGGCGCCGGCCGAAGCTGCCGTCGCCGTGGGCGACGCGCAACTCCTCGAGCAGCCGCGGGGCGCGAGCGTAAAGCACGGTGAAGCCCAGGCGGGCTGCCTGCTGAGCGAGCGCGCACGCCAACCAAGTCTTGCCCGTACCGGTGGCACCGGTGATCAGGACGTTGCGCCCGTGGCGCAGCCAGTCGCCGCCGGCGAGCGCGCTGATCAGCGCCCGATCCAGGCCGCGTGAGACTCGCCAGTCGATGTCCTCGATGCAAGCGCTCGAGACCTTCAGGCGCGCAGCCTTCAGAAGTCTGGTGAGGCGCTTGGCGTCGCGCCAGTCGAGCTCGCGCTGCACGAGGAGTGCCAGGCGTTCCTCGAACGGCAGCGCCGCGGCTGCGCTCGTGCTCGCCGGGTCCTCGAGCGCGTGCACGATGCCGTCCAGGCGCAGACTGCGAAGTTGTTCCAAGGTGTGTTCGTTAAGCAAGGTAGGCCTCCTTCGTGGGTCAGTGGTAATACTCGGGGCCGCGCACGTTCTCGTGCAGCGGCAGGGTCTTCTGGGCGGGGGCCTCGGCGCTGGCGCTCTGTCGATCCAGGCCGGCGGCCAAGATCGAGGCGACGCTGCGGTAGGTGGGCGAGCCGATCGCCAGTGCTCGCGCGCAGGCGGCTTCCAGCCGTTCGGGGCCGAGCTGGCGCACCAGGCGCTTGAGGCCCAGGCACGCACGGTAGCCCTGCTCAGGATGCGGGCGGTGCTCCAGCTGCCAGCGCACGAGCGCCGCGCACTGCGCGCCGATGCGCTCGCCCCAGGCAATGAGCTTGGCCGGGGTCCACTCCAGGTGCGCGCGGTGCGAGGCCGGCATGTGCTCGGGCAGCGTCGTGTGCCTGCCCTGCAGGCGGCTATAGACGTGGCAGGCCACGCGGCTCTGGCCGAGGAACGCCTCGACCGTGGTGTCGGTCACGCGCACCTCGAGCTGGGCGTGCACCAGCCGATGCGGCACGCTGTAGAAGTGCCGATCGACCTCGAAGTGGTAGTCGATGTTCACGCGTGCGCGCACGAAGCGCGCGATCACCATGCGCGTGGCCGGCAGCGGCTTGAGCGCCGCACGATCCAGCGCCTCGAAGGCGCTTCGCCGAGTCCCGGGCAGCTTCTTGAAGGGCCGCGCGTTCAACTGCACGAGCAGCTCGGCGATCGCCGCGTTCGCCTCGGCCAGGCTGAACAGGCGCCGGTGGCGCAGGCGCGCGAGGATCCAGCGCTCGACCACTTGCACGCCCACCTCGACCTTGGGCTTGTCGCGGGGATGCGCGGGCCGCGCCGGAAGCACGACCGTCGCGTAGTGGGCGCAGAACTCCTCGACCAGCCGGCTCGAGGTCGGCTCGTAGCGGTCGGGGTGCGCAATGAGCGCGCGCGTCTGGTCGGGCACGATCAGCCGCGTCACGCCGCCGATGAACTCCAGCGCCGCAATCAGTGCCCCGATCCAGTCGGCCGCCGTCTGCGTGGCGGTGGCACACGCGTAGGTGAAGTTCGACGCCCCCAGCACCGCGACGAACACCTGCGCGGGCCGGATCTCGCCGGTGTCGGCGTCGATGATCGGAAGCGTCTGGCCAGCGTAGTCGACGAACAACCGCTCGCCGGCGGGGTGGGTCTGGCGCATCGAGCGCTTCAGGCGCGCCGCCCAGGCGCGATACTTCACGCAGAAGCTCGTGTACTTGTAGGCCGATTCGCCCGCCTGGGCGTGCGCGCGCTGGTACTCCTCCCAGAGCAGCTGCAGCGTCACCCCGGGGCGCTTGAGCTCCTGGTGGATGAGGGCGTAGTCGGGCTCGAGCTGGTGGCTGGAGCGCGCGACCGGCGCTCGGTAGAGCCGGTGCTCGAGCTCCTCGTCCGAGAGCGTCTGGGCCAGCGCCCAGTCCACGCCGGCGGCGCGCGCGAGCAGCACGATCTTGCCCACCGTGGCCTTGGCCATCGGGATGGCGCGGGCCACTTGGGCGTAGCTCAGGCCTGCTTCGAGGTGCAGGCGAAGGGTCTGTCGAATCTGGCGCATCGTGATCCTGGGTGTGGGCATGACCGTCCGAAAAAATCGGCCAGCATGCCTGACAGTCAGGTCACTCGCGCGCCCCGCGATCGTCCACGATCAGCTTGAAACGCCGTCCACGATCAGTCTGAAACGGCGTCTACGATCAGCCTGAATTGCCGTCTACGATCCTCTGAAATGACCGTCTACGATGGGCTGAAATACGCACTAGTACATTGGGCAAGAGTTGCACGGCAGGCGAAAACAACAAAGGGGAACACTCAACGGAAGACGCGAGGCGTCACTGCCTCAAACTTGTGCAGTGGAGGGGGAAGAAGTCGTGACCCACAATCTGTTTGTTTCCCGTCGGCCAGACGCGGCCACCGGGAGCGACGTCGCAATCGCTACGGCAATTCGGAATCGCGGTGCGTCGATGCAACTGCAAGACTCATGTTGGTACACGAAGTCCTTGCAGTCAGCGTCGGAGGCCGCGGCCTCGGTGTGGTCTGCCATGCAGTCGGTAGGGTCCTTGGCAATCGTCGACGCGAGCGACGGTGAGGCGGCGTGGCGGAACCTGAGCCCGGAGTCCGCCGAGTTCCTCAGGGAGCATTGGAGAGAGCAGCTCCTCGGTCATGCGGCCTCGTCCGCGTCTGGGAAAGGCAATTCGCAGAGAAGCGGACCGGGCTATAGGCTTCCTGCACCTGCGAGAAAACCACGTGCAACGAAGCGCTTAGTGATGTGCCACTGCACTGCAGCCGCGTGGTCGGGGTTCTTGTCTAATGACGTGGCACGTCTCCTCCAGATAAGGCTTCGCCGTGGCGCCTCCTGAGCAACGTCCGATGGGTTCTCCGCCCGCCCAGGGTCGGATTTCCCACCTTGTTGAGCTGCTGGCTTCCTTTTTGCGTGCCGGACCGCCGGCAGCGAAACCGCATGGAGCGTCGGTAGACGGCGGGCTCGACAAAGTGATATTCGAGCGCGCCGGCTTCTGGCTGGCCGCCCCAAATGTTCTCAACGAAAGGGGGCTCCCGCTTATCGGGTTCACCGTCCGTAATGGCAGCTGGTTGCTCATCTCGTCCATGGATGTTCATGCCGCGCTTCACCTTGACGGAGAAGCGCACCCCTCGGCGACAGGCGTCGTTCGCATTCGCTGTGACGTTCCAAATGGCTTGCAGGCGGGCGGCACATTTTCAGGCGTCGCGAAGATGCTCATGCTATCGAACGACGACTGGGTTGCAGCGCGTGTGCTCAACACCTCGGCTCGAGAAGTGCGCCTGAAGCTCTCAACGGCCTATGATGTGGAAGGCAAAGTCATTAAGGACGGTTGAGGCCTTAGGCAATGGTTCAGCCGACAAGGTGGAGTCCGTTCTTTGCGGACGGTTCCGACGCCGACTGGACCATTCAGGGTCAGCGTGCGACTGCGCACTCGCAAGTGCGATTTACCACCAATAAGGAGAATCCAACATGTATCAGCATCCTTGAGACGTAAAGGCGAAAGCCATGTTACTTGTATCATTCGAGCTGCACTCGCCAAACAGAAATTATCTCGATGTAGAAAAGGCAATTGCTTCCCTTGGCGACGGTATTCGCGCCCACACCTACTTTTGGTGCATAGAGTCTCCCCTGACTGCCACAGACGCCGCAATCAGGCTCTGGCAGGTGATGGACGAGCGGGACTCGGTCTTGGTTGTTGACAGCAGCAACCACGAGGCTGCCTGGAAGCATTTGCCGCACGATGTCGCAGGGTTCATCAAAGAACGCTTGCACCCTGAGGAGCGGACCGGAGCGGGGAAGCGGCTTCATTTAGCACCAATGCCGCCAGTGCGTCGGCAGGAATCCGCCCTCTTGCGCACACATCGCCCGGCATCAGGAAGTGAAGAAGAGCCGCTCGCTCGGAGCGGCGAGTCGGATTCGCGAAGTCCTTGACTTAACTGTGTGCGATGAGCATGAGGGAGACTTCGGAAGCCGCGCACCTCGCAATTGCCAGCACACATCTTGGGAATGCGTTTTCGAAGCGGGAAGCGAACGACCTGTAAAGCGGTTTTCGGGTGCACCGTCTCACCGCGCAGCTGGAGCAACGCGAGCCGACCTGCCGGTTCGCACGGGGCGAGGCTCTGTAGAATTGCTGACGTCTCTGGCGTAATCGACGTGTGACGTCCACGAATTAGTTCCCGGGTAGCAGCATGGGCGCGTCACAATGATTGCCCAACGAGGGTTGCGTTTGCAAAGGATAGCCCGACGCGAGGCCGGGCCTGAAATCAGTTGCTAAGTTGGCTGCGTACCCCCTCAGCCCAAGCAATTGCCACAGGCACCGCTACGGGGAGGGTGCCTGGCTCGACGTACTGCTCGGCTACGACCCAGCGCAGCAGTCGCAGGCCGAGCATCGTGTCCTGCTCGCTAAGGCCTCCAGCTCGTGCGGCACCACTTAGCGCCGCCTGCAGCATCTGGCAGGCGCTGGCGGCGCGCGATAGCCAGAAGCGCCGCGTAGCCGCTATCGAACGCCGCCGCGATTCTAGTCGGCAGCCCAGACGTCGGCTCTCGAGCATCTCGAAGCTTTAGTGCGGAGAACTCGATAAGCGCCTCGATGAGCTGTTCCCGGCTGACCTCGCCTGTCCCCGTGTCGAGACCAAAAGCGCCGTAGGGATTGGGCAACCGTAGTACTTGGGTGGCGAGCTGTGTTCCCGCCGACAGCATATTCATCGCAATCCAGATGTTAACGGGGGTCGAGAACCGCGTGTTGCTGGGGTTTGACGCGCAGCGCCCCTAAAATCCTTCGCCGCGTAGGTTCGATGAATTTCTGATCGTGCGCTCACCCGCGCAGGGATATCCACGGCGGCGCGCGGGCGGCGATCAAGACGCACGCGAACGCGTGCCGCGGTGGATATCCCGTCGGCGCGCTGCCCGTTGCCCAATTTGCCCGGTGAGATGGGTTCGACGCCTGAGCGGGCGGCGCAATGCTCTGAGGTGTTGTACCTTGGGTCTCGAGGCTGTGATGAGCGGCTCGCTCGATCGGCTGGGCCGATCGGCCAAGGCCGCGGGCTCGCGCTATTCTTGAGCGCAGACGCCGCAAAAACGAAGGCCCGGGCGAGTTCCTGGAAGAACCCCGGGCCTTCTACACGGGCGGCGCACGCGAAGCGCGCGCGCGTCGTCTGCATTGCCTTTATGCCCGCAATGCACGGCGTTGTCCAGTCCTTGCCTGGAACGCGTGCATGGCGGCGGTGCCCGAGGCGTCTCATCGGCTCTACAACTGCCGGCGTTGCGGCGAGCAGGTGCAGGTGTGCCGGGGCTGCGACCACGGCAACATCTACTGCGCCGGGGGGTGCGCGGCGCTTCGCCGGCGCGAGTCGTTACGCCGCGCCGGGCAGCGCTACCAGTTGAGCTTCCGCGGGGCGTGCCGCCACGCGGCGCGCCAGCGGACCTGGCGCATGCGCCAAGCCCATAAAGTGACGCATCAGGGTTCCCCTCGTGCCGCCTTGGCTGCCACAGTGGTGGCTACTTCGCTTGACAGCACAAGGCTGGTACATGATGGCCAAAGTCCGCCGGTTGGATCGCGCACCTTGCCGGGCGCGGGGCCGCGCTGCAGTTTCTGCGCTCGGGCGCTCTCGGCCTTCGCACGGTTGGGAGCGTTACGCGGCGGACCATAAAGAGGGCTGCGCGCCATGATCCCGCGCGCGCTCGAAGCCGAGATCCTGCGCCTGCATCACACCGAGCACTGGCCCGTGGGCACAATCGCTCGGCAGCTTCGCGTGCACCACGGCACCGTGCGCCGCGTGCTCGCTCAAGCCGGCGTGCTGACGGCCCCGCGCACAGCGCGCGCCTCGATCGTCGAGCCCTATGTCGGCTTCATCACCGAGACGCTCGCCAAGTATCCGACACTACGTGCCTCGCGCCTGTACGCGATGGTGCGCAGCCGCGGCTATCCGGGCGCTGCGGATCACTTCCGCGCGATCGTGGCGCGGCTGCGCCCACGGCCGGCGGCCGAAGCCTATCTGCGGCTACGCACATTGCCGGGGGACCAAGGCCAGACTGACTGGGCTCACTTCGGCAAGCTCGCCGTGGGCCGCGCCGTGCGTCCTCTGATGGCCTTCGTGATGGTGCTCTCGTACTCGCGGATGCTGTTCCTGCGCTTTTATCTGGGCGCCTCGATGAGCGAGTTCCTGCGCGGCCATGTGGAGGCGTTCGCGTATTTCAACTCCGTGCCGCGTGTCTTGCTCTACGATAATCTTAAGAGCGCCGTGCTCGAGCGCGTCGATCAGGCGATTCGCTTCCATCCGAAGTTGCTCGAGCTGGCCGCCCATTACCGGTTCCAGCCGCGGCCCGTGGCGGTGGCGCGCGGAAATGAAAAAGGGCGCGTGGAGCGCTCGATTCGTTTTGCCCGCGAGGCGTTCTTCGCCGGGCGCACGTTCCGCGATCTCGAGGATCTGAACGCGCAAGCGCTTGCGTGGTGCGCGGGGGCGGCCGCCGAGCGGCCCTGCCCCGAGGATCGTACGCGCAGCGTGCGCGAGGTGTTCGAGGAGGAGCGCTCCTGTCTTCTCGCCTTGCCTGATAACCCGTTCCCGTGCGAAGCGAGAATCGAGGCGAGCGTGCATAAGACGCCTTACGTGCGCTTTGACTGGAACGAGTACTCGATTCCTCACACGCACGTCAACCGCACCCTGGTCGTGCTCGCCACGCTCCAGAGCGTGCGCATCCTCGAGGGCGCTCAAGTCCTCGCCACTCACCCCAGAAGCTTCGATCGCGGTGTGCAAATCGAGGACCCGAAGCATCTCGAAGCGCTCGTCGCCCAAAAGCGCGCCGCCCGAGCGCATCGCGCGCAGGACCGCCTGCAGCACGCCGCCCCCAGTGCGAAGGCCCTGTTCCTGCGTGCCGCTGAGCGCGGCGCTCATCTGGGCGTGCTCACCCGGGGGCTACTGCAGTTGCTCGACAGCCACGGCGCCCAGGCCCTCGAGGCGGCGATCGCCGCCGCGCTCGCCGAAGACGCCGCTCACCTCGGGGCCGTGCGCCACTTCATCGACGCCCATGCCCATGCGCGCGGCGAGCGCCCGCCCATTGCGGTCGCGCTGCCCAAGGACCCGCGGCTCGAGCACTTGAGCGTGCGCTCGCAGCCCTTAAGCGATTACGAACGACTCGCCGAAGGAGTCCCCGATGAACGCCCCGAGCGATCGAATCCCGAGCACACCGACGACGAACCTCAGTCTTGAGGCGGCCCGCGGCCGGCTGCGCCGGCTCGGCCTCTACGGGCTGCTCGAGCAGTTGCCCGAACTCCTCGCCGAGCCCTGGCTCGCGCGGGTGATCGACATCGAGGAGGCCGAGCGCACCCGGCGCTCGCTCAAGCGTCGGCTCGACAACGCCCGCCTGGGCGCCTTCAAGCCGCTTGCCGAGTTCGACTGGGCCTGGCCCACCAAGTGCGATCGCGCCGCGATCGAAGAGCTCTTCTCGCTCGGCTTCCTCGCCGAAGCCGCCAACGTGATCCTGATCGGCCCCAACGGCCTGGGCAAGACGATGCTCATGAAAAACCTCGCCCACCAAGCGCTGCTCCAGGGCTACAGCGCGCGCTTCACCCTCGCCTCGGACATGCTCCATGACCTGGCCGCCCAGGACTCGAGCACCGCGCTCGCGCGGCGCCTGCGCCGCTATAGCAGCCCGACACTGTTGTGCATTGATGAGCTCGGGTATCTGTCCTACGACAGCCGCTACGCCGACCTGCTCTTCGAGGTGATCACCCGCCGCTACCAGGCCCAGCGGCCCGTCGCCTTGACTACGAACAAGGTCTTTGGCGAATGGAATCAGGTCTTCCCCAACGCGGCTTGCGTCGTCACCCTGATCGATCGACTCCTCCACCGCTCCGAGATCATCGCCCTGGAGGGCGAATCCTACCGCCTCAAGGAAGCCCAGGAACGCGCCGCACACAAAGCGAAATCCCGCGGCCGCGCCCCACGCAAGTGAGCGCTGAAGCCGATGTTGCGACCCAACGATTTGCCGCTCGTGTGTCTGCCCACCGGGCTCTCCGATGAGGCCGCTGCAAGCCTGCTCGAGTTCCTCTACGAGCTCACCGAGGCGCTCGAACGTCACTACGCCGCCCAGCTTCGCCGCTACTATCAACCACCCGCCGACATCGCACAGCACGATCTTGATGTCGATCCCCCGAGCACCGATCCGCCGTTCTGATCGTTGCCTTCCCCTCTCGCCCGAGTGCGCCTACCGACCCATCGCGCGCCCATCCTCAAAATGACGCGCTTTTACATCCCCGGCAACAGGCGGCAACGCTACTGAGCGAGCAAGGATGGAATTCTGATGCAATTGAGCGGCAGCTTGCGCTTCAAGACCCCCGTCCGATACGGCGCGCATACAACTTCGCGCAGTACCTGCCGGAGCGCAGACGGATGATGCAAGCGTGGGCCAATTACTTGGACGAACTCACCAGTGGTCGCGGCGCGGGCCGCGGTCGATTAGCCGTCGGGTAAGCTAAGATGCGAGCTAGGAGGTGTTGAGCATGAGCCTAACTCCGACAGCCAAAGCAGAAGGGCGCAACCCGCGCACGGTCGAGGAGGCGCGGGCTTTCGTGAAGCAGGTGGAGTCGCTCTTCATGCCGTGGAACGTGAAGGGCATCCTCGACGGCTTCACCGACGATTGCGTGGTGAGGTTCGGCGACCTGGCCGAGTTCAGCGGCAAGACGGAGCTGGAGAAATTCTTCCAGGCGCGGCGCGCCCGGCAGAAAGGCTATCGCCTGCGCAAGGACTTCCGCGCACTGGCGGGTGACGTTATCGCCAACCACTGGGAAGGTGAATGGGAGGACAGCCAGTCAGGCAAGAAGATGTATGGCCGCGGTGTGGAGATCTGGGTGATGCGCAGCGGGAAAATCGCGGTCTGGGAAGCCGCCTTTAACTTCAAGGAAGCCGGCAAGACGAGCGCCATGGGGCTGGTCTAGCGCCGCACCACGGGGCCAGTGAGGCCGCATAGCGGTCCGGCGGACTGGACCTTGGTTTCCAGTTTTAGCGGCGCGCCTATGAACGTCGCGGTTCTTGAAACGCACGCGACAGTACGGACGCGGCCGAAATGAGAGAACTCTCTTGATTGGGCACGGCAGCAAGCTGAACGCCGATGGGGAGCCCATCGACCGTACCGCATGGAACAGAAAGCGCCGGAAACCCCACAGCCGTCCACAAGCCTTGCAGCAAGGGGGATCCGGTGCCGGAGGCAAGAGGCGGCGCCACGTCGTCAACCGCAGCTTGTACAGCGACGGTTCCGGGTGGGAGGGCGGCCGCCAGTCTTGCCGCAAAGTCCTTTATTTGACTCATTGCGCTTCGATGCTGCTCGTCGCTCGTGGCCCAACCTCGCTCCAGAAGTTCCTTCATCCGCGTGCTCATAAGCGCCCGTGCCTGGTCGTAGTCTTGGCCGTGGTTACGTGCCACTCCGCGACAGATCAACGTCCATACCGCCTCCTCAATGGCGTCGAAATCCGACGGCAATTCTAGGCGGCCTACAGAGGCCCCGGCTTCATGTAACGCAGCAAGCGCCTTTTTAACCGCTTGCTGACTAGCAGGTCGCACACGTGCGTGCAGCGGGCCGACCATTTCGATCACGTTAGGAACCGGCGAATCGACCTTCGGAACTGGAATATCGCGGGAGGTTGGATCGAGCGGATCGAAGGCAAAGAGCGCCTGGCAGGCGAGAACTAGATCCGCTGGTGAGCGTGCGATGGGGCCCGCATGATCAAGCTCAACGGCAAGCGGCATCGCTCCCCGCACGCTGATTGCCCCCTTTGTCGGCTTTAGACCAAATACTCCGCAGTACACCGATGGTCTTATGATCGAGCCGATACTTTGCGAGCCCAGAGCGAGCGGGACCATTCCAGCAGCTACCGCTGCGGCCGGCCCGCTTGAGGATCCCCCCGGAGTACGGGTGGCGTCATGGGGATTAGTGGTTGCTCCAGCTGCGGCGATGGCATACTCGGTCGAGACTGCTGTACCCACAATTACGGCACCGGCCGCCTTCAAACGGGACACAGCAGGTGCGTCAATATCCGGTATCCGCTTCGCGTGAATCGAGCTACCCCAGCTACAGCGGTAGCCAGCAGTGTCGAAGATCTCTTTTACGGCAACTGGGACCCCATACAGTGGCTCGTTCGCTCGCGGCTTCCGCCGATCTAGTTCTCTCGCGGTTCGCAGGGCGACCTCGGGCTGCAAGTCAACAAACGCGCGTACCGTTGGCTCTCGAGCTTGAATCCTGTCAAGGCAGGCGCGGGTAACTTCCTCGCAACTGATACGGCGCTCCTTGATCGCCGCCACCGCCTCGCTCGCGCCCAGCGAACAAAGATCATTCATGTGCGCTCTTTCCTTCCTGAGCAAAGGTCTTTGCAAGCTCCTCGTCGAGCAACAAGTAGATCTGCCGTTCCAAATCCACCAGATCGCTGGAGGTGATATCCCGCGGCCGAGGCGCGGTGACACGCCACTCGCCCCTTAGTTGCCCTGGCCTCGAGGACATCACAAGGATCCGATCGGCCAAGTACAACGCTTCAGTTACCGAATGCGTAATAAAGACGACCGTACGCCTCTGCTCTTCCCAAATCCTCAGAAGCTCACGTTGAAGGAAGCGCCTCGTTAGCGCATCCAGCGCACCAAAGGGCTCATCCATGAGCAGGATCGACGGATCGACGGCGAACGCTCTGGCGATGGCGACACGCTGCTTCATTCCGCCAGAGAGCTCGTCGATACCCTTGTCTGCAAAGTCTTGCAGCCCGACGAGACGAAGGAAATGCAATGCGATCTCGCGCCTCTGTCCCTTGGAAAGCTGCTTGTGGCGCAACCCAAACTGCACATTGTCAAGCACCGACAGCCACGGAAATAGTGCGTAACTCTGAAACACCACACTGCGATCTACGCTCGGGCCAGCGATGGGTTCGCCGCCGACAAGCATCTGGCCCCCGGTCGGCTTTAAAAAGCCGGCGAGCAGATGTAGCAGTGTCGTCTTGCCGCAGCCGCTAGGGCCGACGACCACAAGAAATTCGCCCGCCTCCACATCCACCGACACAGGCCCCAGCGCGGGCAGCACCTCGCCTGAGCGCGTTCCGTACGTCTTAATGAGGCCACTAATCCGCAGCGGCTTGCCGGTGCTACCTGCGGATGTCATTAGCCACCGTATCCAAAGCGACTTTGCAGATAGCGGAAGAACGTATCGAACAGAAATCCGAGGATGCCAATGGCGATCATGCCGACGAGAACTTCATCGGCTCGCAGGACATCCATGCCATTTGCGATCAAGTATCCCAGCCCATTTTGGGCCGCCACGAGCTCGGCCGCAATAATCGCGGCCCACCCTGTCCCGAATCCGACGCGCATCCCGACCACAATTGCTGGCATGGATGCCGGGACGACCACGCAACGAAATAGCCTCAGCCGAGTATTACAGCCAAACACTTGCCCGGCATGAAGTAAGGACCTGTCAATGCCCCTCGCTCCTGCGATCGTGTTGAGGAGAATTGGGAAGAACGCTCCGATGAACACGACAAATACTTTCCCGGGCTCTCCGATCCCGAACCACAAGATGGCGAGTGGAATCCAAGCCAGAGGAGAGATGGGTCGCAGCAACTCGACAAATGGATTGATGATGCGCTCGACCGATTGCGAACTTCCCATGACTAGCCCCAGGGGCACTGCGACAAGCGCCGATAACAGCCACGCGGAGATCACTCGACCTAGGCTGTAGGCCGTGTCAATCCCGAGTTCGCCGTTCGCGAGCAGGTGCCCCAACGTTGCTGCGACCGCAGTGGGCGGGGGAAGTATGGAAGGCTCGGGGTGGGCAAGAGCAACAATGATCTGCCATACGATGACGATCGCAATCGCAGCGTAAAAGAAGGGCAGGACCCGCGCGGCTCGCGTAAACAATGATCTGGTCCCGCCCATCTGTTACTCGCCCGTAACCATGCAGGTCTTGTCGCGCTTCACCTCGTAAAGCGCCTTGGTGGCGAACGACGGATCAATCTGGGGTCTATCTGAAGGTTTCAGGATTCCCGCATTCTTAAGGAACTTTGTGTAGGCGGTCATCGTCGCCTGCGTCGGGATCACGTTCAGGCTGTACACCGAAACTCCCTGGGAAAGCGAGAGGTCAATTACCTTCTGAGATATTCCTATCTCGTCGCTCCAGAGCTTCGCCGCCTTTTGGGGGTGGCAAAGAATGTAGTTAATTGCCTTGACGTTGGCCGTTACCAGTTCCTGAGTGATATCGGGGTGCTTTTTCAGGAAGCTGTTCAATACGTAGACGCCATTCCCGACATAGTGGCCGTTCATGATCGGCATGATCTGCTCGGCCTTGGTAAGGATGCGCACCTTCCCGGATGCAAGCCCGACCGAAATTGACGGGTCCCAGGTAATTCCAGCATCGACCGACTTCTGCTCGACGAGGATCGGGATATCCGGGCCGCTCGACTTGAATAGCTTGATGTCCTTTTCGGTCAAGCCGCATGAGGCCAACGCCTTCAGCAGCAAGGGATACTGCTGCGACCCAATACCCGGGAAAGCCACGGTCTTGCCCTTCAGATCACAGGCGGACTTCAACGGCGAATCGGCGGGCACTAGGATCGCCGTCTGCTCCAGGATGTTGATGGCAACTAGCGTGGCAGAGAGTCTCGACGCCGCAACAACAGCCGGACCCATTCCTGCCGAAGCGATCTGTAAGGCCCCTGCCGCCATAGCAGCATTCTCAGGGGCGCCGTACGAGAAGCGCCGAAACACTATCTTCACATGGTGCTTCGCCTCAATTGGCTTGAAGTAGCCCAGCGCCTGAGCGATGAACGTCGGGTCCGTATCTGGCTGCACGCCGAAATTGATTGTCTCGGCGGCCGCCGCTGACCCGACAAACATCGCGGATGTGATTACGCCAACAACAGCAGACGCTACGAGCGTGGCAAAACGACGGCCATCCAACATGATCTTGCCTCCTTTGGGTTGTCTCGCGACGCAGTCAAATGTCCAGCGACAATTCCTCCACCATCGAGCTACCTGAGCGTCGCCCGACTAATTTCCACCGCCTCTAGGCTGGAGGGGGGAGGCGGCTGGTTAGCCGACGCCTGACGATCGCACGGCGCTAAGTGGCAACGGCTAAGCTGAAGTCAGGTGTCTGCCCTTGGCGCGGCAAACACAGTGACGTTGGAATCGTCCTCCTCCGATGAAGCCTCAGCTATGCATGCTGATCGGCGCTTCGCGAAGCAGTATTGTTCCTAGCGATTGACGTGTCAACCGCATTTCGGAAGTCGGTCACTCTAATTCCAGATTTTAAGAAAAGCTGCGCTACCCCATGAGGCATAAGAAAGCGCGTGGTATCTCACAAGTGCAGTGCTGAGGGCAGAACCCAAGAAGATGACAGGCGACCCTACTGCCGCGTCCGCGCTACAGCTTGCCCCTGGCTCCGCACCCAGATCAATGTCGGCAGCGCCCGGACGCTCAGGTCGCTGGTCGTGGCACCCTTGGTGACTGGTGCGAGCTTTGGCGGATCGTCCTACTCGGCGACCAAGGATCAATGTCTCGTCGTCACACCATCCCCGGTCAGTCGGCGCGCTTTCCAGTTGCCCTGGGCGAACCACGCAACCGCCAGGGCCGCCATGAGGACGTTCGTGATCGGGAAGGCCCACCAGAGACCATCGGGGCCTAGGGGGGTGTGCTTTGAGAGCACGTAGGCGAGCGGGAACTGCAGCACCCACTGGGACACGAGCCCGAGAATCATGCTCTCGAACATGTTGCCCGAGGCCCGGAAGACGCCGTTTACCGTGAACTGCACGCCGACGAAGCCAAACGTCAGCGCCATGATTCGCACGAAGGTCGCACCTTCCCGAATCACCGCGGGGTCGCCCGGAATGAAGATGGCGACGACCTCGGGAGCGAGCACAAACGCGAGCACGCCGAGGCCGGTCAGAGTCCCGAAGGCGATCTTGGCACTGAGCCTGGCGATCCGCTCCGCTCGTTCGGCGTTTTCTGCCCCAATGTTTTGCCCCACCAGCGCGCCGGTCGCCATCGAGAGCCCCATGGCGAGGATTACCGCGAGCTGCAGGATGTTTGAGCCTACGCCGTAGGCAGCAACGGTGAGCGTCCCGAAGCTCGCGATGAGGAACGTGATGACGAGGACTCCCAGCGCACGCGAGGACATGTCGATGGAGGCCGGGAACCCGAGCAGGAACGCGCGCTTGATAAACGCGAAGTCGGGGCGGAACCCCACCAGGCTGAGCTCTATGCCGTAGGTGCCCCTTACTAGGATCCCTACGCCGACTAGGAGTGCGAGCCCCTGTGTGCTCAGTGTCGCGAGCGCAGCTCCGGCCACCCCCTGCCCGGGTACTGGCCCCCACCCGAAGATAAACAGGGGATCGAGTGCAAAGTTGAGCAGGACAGTGCCGACCACGATAGCGAGCGGTAGGGTCGCCTGCCCTACTCCGCGCATCAAGGCTTGAAACATCGCGAAGCCAAACACGAACACCATGCCAAGGAAGGAGATGTGAAGAAAGCTCACGGCCCCAGCAAACACTTTCTGGGTCACCCCCATCGCATGCAACAGAGCCGGCGCAATGAGATAACCTCCGGCTCCCAGCACGATCGACAGCACGACCACAAGGAACAAGGTCTGGGCTGCGACATGATTGACCATGCGCTGATTCCTTGCTCCCGCGTACTGGGCGATCAGGCTCGATCCGGCAATGGCAAAGCCCGCGGTGAGGGCGATCGTGAAGAAGGTCACCGGGAAGCTCACCGATACGGCCGCTACCGCGTCTTGCCCCAGCCGGCCCACCCAGAACGCATCGGTTAACTGATACGCACTTTGCAGGAGATTGGCGAGCACGATGGGTACTGCAAGCGACATGAGCGAGCGGAAGATCGGCACCTCCGTCGAGCCCGCTACTTCCGTTGTCGTGCGCACGTCGAGCGAATAACCTGGATGGCGTTCGTTGGGGGCGAATACTGACTTGCGCTGAGGGAAATATTCTACGTTCAGCGACCGGGCCAATAGCCAAGAGTCGGCTCGCTTTAGTTGAACCCGACCGCTAAAGCCGTCACTTCGGTGCATTCGCCTGTCCCGCGATGAGGCGCAGACCATGGCCGGCAACATCCAGGTATAAGGATTCGTCGCGGATTGGCCCCAAACTACATCACGAGAGCGCGCCATCGGTCGCTGATGGGTATCCTTCTATGAGTTCGATCGATCTCTCGGCCAGGATTTCGGACGACGATCCTCGCGTTCACGAGCCGTTTCTAAGACCCCTCGTTGCTCTCCCTGTAAGTCCCTCAGAGGCTCGAAATCGCGAAACTTAGTGATAACTTAGTGATAACTAGGCCCTCGATTTCTCCTTCGACTCAGGCGGTTACCGCACCCCTCTGCGCACGTAACTTTTACCTTATACAAGAGCTCCGCGCACCTCCACGCTATAAACATTTGCACGGGGTCGTCCCGTGCAATCGAAGAGGTGCGAGAACATGAGCAGCACGACGAAGAAGGCAATCACGGTCGCCCAGTTCATCACGAAGGCGATACGCGATTCAGGCAAACCGCAGCACGCAATCGCTCGCGAGTGCGGTTGGAATGTTCCAAATATCGTCACGATGGTCAAGCAGGGCCGCACACGACTTCCGCTCGACAAGGTAGGTCCCCTCGCGAAATCACTGGAAGTCGATCGGGTGTACCTACTTTGGCTCGCGATGCACGAGTACATGCCAGCACACGCTCGAGGCGGTCGAGCGTGTGCTGGGGGGCACGCTGCTCAACCCTCACGAGAAGGAACTTATATCTGCGTATCGAGAACTGACCGAGGGTCAAGACGCTGATATCGAGCTTCACGTCGGGGATGCACTCGCCAGAGTCACGCTCGATGGCACGGTGACCGTGATCAAGCGAGTGCCGAAGGCTGGTCCCACGGTCGCGCTCGCTGCTGCTTGATCCACCTCTATCGCCAGGCCGAAGGCCCCGCCGGAACTCCTTGTTCCAGCGGGTGGCCTCGGTAGGCTTGGATACACATTGGACGCTCGTCCCGTGACGTATCCATGGGGAGAACCAGCTATGCCATCGTCTTTCGTCGCGTACTACAGGGTCAGCACCCAGCAGCAGGGACGCTCAGGGCTCGGCCTCGAAGCACAGAAGCGTGCCGTGCTGGGGTCACCTGGGTGAACGGGTATCCCAGCTCGCAGGCGAGTTCGTAGAGGTCGAGACAGGCAAAGGGGCCAACGCCCTCGATCGTCGCCCTGAGCTACGGGCAGCCTTGGCCTTGTGTAAGAAGCGAGGTGCGACCCTGCTGATCGCGAAGCTCGATCGATTAGCGCGCAACGTCCACTTCGTCACCGGCCTGATCGAATCGGGCGTCGAGTTCGTCGCCGTGGACATGCCGCAGGCAACCAAGGCAATGATCCAGATGCATGCAGTAATGGCGGAGTGGGAACGTGATCAGATCAGCGCGCGGACCAAGGCTGCGCTCGCTGCAGCTAAAGCGCGAGGCGTGAAGCTGGGCGCGACCGGTTGCGTGAACCTTAGACCCCACTTGGCGGCTCGCCAAATCGGTCTCCCTTCACGTTCGCAGCCAGTCGGCTACATGAAGGGTCTAGCGAGCGTCTTTAAATGCGAAATGGGGAGGCGCAAGTGCATCGCCACGTGACCGACGTTATGGCGGGAGCCCTTGGGGCTGAGCAGAATCGCTCCACCACGCCAATTCAGAGGTGATGTCGGGTTCCTTTCTCCGTCAATCGGCTGAGAGACGACCGCTACGCGGCGTACGCCAGCACCGCAACGAAGTGGCACGCCGTGCCCGCGATAACGAAGAGGTGCCAAACAGTGTGGTTGTAGCGGAATCGACTATCTCGGGCAAAAAAGCCCACACCCACGGAGTACGCGATACCCCCGGCCAACAGCCAGAACAACCCCCACGGCGCCACGTGTCGCCAGAGGGGCTCTATGGCGATAAGGGCGAGCCAGCCCATTGCGAGGTAGAATGACGTCGAGACCCTCGGATGACGGACTCCGGCGACGGCCTTGAGCACTATGCCTGCCAGCGCGAGGCCCCACACGAGGCCAAACAATGTCCACCCCCACGGCCCGCGGAGAACGCCGAGCGTGAACGGCGTGTAGGTGCCGGCGATGAGCAAAAAAATCGCCCCGTGGTCGAGGACTTGAAACACCGCCTTGGCCTTGCTTCTGGGAAGTGCGTGGTAGAGCGTGGAGGCAAGGTACAGCAGCAGCATCGTGGAGGCGAACACGCTCGCGCCAATCACTCGAGCTGCGCCTCCCGACTCAGCCGCGAGGGTGATGAGGACGGGCGCGGCCGCTAGCGCCGCGAGCAGCCCTACGCCGTGGCTGACGCTGTTGGCGATTTCCTCCCCGCGGGACTGCGGACGTTCTGCGAGCGCGAGGGCTTCAGCCATGGCTGGGCATGCTACTCGCCCTTGTTACGCACGGCGATGATTCATGTCACTGGAAGCGCGAGTTTGGCGCTAAGAGCTCGCGCCGTCGCGTTTTCGCAACGCTCGGCCGCCTCGCTTGGTCGTAAGCGCCGCAAGGGAATTCAAGCGGCGAAGCGCCCTTGAGTTCAGCGGCCATGGCGACTACTCGTAGAGGCCCTCTGCGTCCGAATCCGTCTCGGCGATGAGCGCAAGGCCCTCCGGTGTCCAGCCGTGCTGGCGTAGGAACGCCTGGTTCTCGAGGCTCATGGTCTTGATGCCCATGAGCTGAAGAAGGATCTCCATCAACCGCTCCCAATGCGGGCGAAGACGCTCCGTCGCCGTGGGGTTGTAGAGCGAGGTGATTTGTTCGTTCGTCGCGTTCGCCACAAGGTAATGCGTGAGCATCCTCTTCCTGATAGTCGCGTTAGGGGCCACCATGTGAACGAGCGTGCCGAACGTTTTGCGGGCCATGTGCGGCGTGACGTGGTAGCCCAGGGCCTTTGAGAGCTTCTCGGCGGTGCGCCGCACGTCTTGCATGTAGGGCTTGTCCTTGGTCGTTCGATTGGGACGTCCGCCCGAGCTTGCCGGAAACATCCACTCGGCGTGCGCATCGGGCCTCACCGAATAGGGAAACAGGACCTCTTCGAGGAGCCACTTCGGGACGGGGAGCTCGTGGCCCGGGATGCGTTTCCAGCCGGGCTCGCGCGGTGCCTGGGTTCTCGGGTCGCGTAACGGCGGAACCCGAAAGCTCGCGCGTTCCCAGTCCAACTGCTCCCACCTCGCCGAGAGCGCCCCGCTTGCCCGGTAACCCAGAGCGAGGTACATCCAGAAGGCCACCGCGCTACGTGAGGTGTCTTCAAGCAACACCTTCGCCACGGTGGGCAAGTGAACGACTTCGACGAGCGCGGTGCGGCCTGCGGGTTGCTCGAACATCCCCTTTTCGAACTTGCGTAGCTCCGCAATGGGGTTGCCAAGCGTGTAGTGGTGCCGCGTCTTGAGGATGAAGCCGACGTGCGTATAAATCGCGCTTGCGATTTGCGAGGCGCCGTAGGCTTGCGCGAGGCCCGCGCGCCGGCTTCGGATGTCGATGCCCTTACGCGCGAGCTCGCGCGCGGTCTTCTCGGCGTTGAGGACTTCCCACGCCTGCTGGTCGGGCGAGAGCGTCTCGGCGAGCGGCAGCTTTGCCACCTGATAGAGCTCTTGCCAGAACACGGCGTCGAGCGCGTTGAGCGGCCGGTCACTGTAGGGCGCGAGCACGCGCTCGAACCTCCGGCGGTGGCTCTCGGCGGTCGTCGGGTTCATCAAGTGCGCGCCCACCCGGTGCTCGAGCATCTGCTCAAAGCCCTCGCGCAGGGTCGGTACCTGCAAGCCCCCGCGTTGTGTGGCGCGCTCGGCGCGCGCCTTGGTGACGGCCTGAACGCAGTCGATGACTTCCAGGGCCTGCGCCCGCCGCGTTTCTCGCGGATGGGGGCAGGCGCGGCCAAGGGGGATTTTCTGGTCATCGGGCCGGCCATCGAGTGCGCGGCGAACGACGCGGAGGATAAAGAGTCGCTCGCAGTGCCCCGATTCGTCGGGGGAGGAGACGCGCAGGTACAGGCCCGGCTCCCCGGCGTGGCGGTACCACGCGTAGCGGGCACCCTCGGTTGGAGCAGGGAGCGATTCGGCTTCGCGCTGTGTTGAGAAGGTCGCGCGGGGCGTTCTTCGTGAGCGAAGTTCGCTTGGTGACTGCGCGCAAGAGACTAACGTTTCTGTTTCCATCGTTTTCCCAATCGGTCAGAATAAACACTTAAATTCGCCACCGATTTGCCAGCGGCCTTCGACTTCCGCCACGTATAGCGGGGTCGTTTTAGCCCTTGGCGTGGAAACGCGGTGACGCTGCCGACCGAGAAAACAGGCGCTTAGCGCATACGACTATTTATCCTGCTCTCGCGCCGCTTGCTCGGTGGCGCGCGCAACCCTACTCATAATCCCTTGGTCATTGGTTCGAATCCAACCCGGCCCACTAAACCATCCCCGCGCCGCCGAGCCGAAAGGCGAGCGTATGCCACAATGCCAGAGGGTCCATCCATGCACCCGGTCGCCGTGCACCTATGAAGACCCTCGCCTTTTGCACCTCCTGGGCCGACAACGACGACACGTGGCGCTATCGATACCGGAAGTGGTTCGCGCACATGCAGGCGTCGCCGCTGCACGCGAGTCAGCTCTTGGTGATCGACGATGGTTCGCCCGGTCCGCTCGTGCTCCCGCATTCGGCCACGCTGTCCGCGGATGCGCTGCCCGGGGACTGTCCGGAGAGCCCAGGCGTGGTGATCCGATTCGCCGAGCGGCTGGGCCGGAAGGCGGTCTTGGACTATCCAGGATGGTGGCGCAGCTTCACGTACGCGGCAGACTATGCCGAACGTTATGGCTTCGACAAGGTCGTGCACGTCGAATCCGACAGCTACATCCTCTCGCCGCGGCTTTGCGAATACATCAATGAACTCGAGCGTGGATGGGTGGGGTTTTGGTGCCCGCGCTCGAGCTTCCCGGAAACCTGCATCCAGGTGATCTGCCCGGATCAGCTGCATGCCTATTTCGACATTGCGGCACAGCCCTACGAGGTTTTCGTCGGAAAGGCCGCGGAGATGATTCTGCCCTTTACGCACGTGGAATCGAACTTCAAGGGCGATCGATACGGCGAATATCGTACCGAGCTGCCGCTGGACGCCGACTATGCCGTGCAAGTACCGTGGAGCACGGATGTCTGGTGCAAATCGCCCCCGCCCCCAAGGCGCGTCCTTGCTCTCACCGTCGGCTATGCGGCCATACCGCCGCATCCGACGCTGTATCCGCGGGACGCATGGGAGGTCGTGGCCAGTAGCAGCTGTACGGAGATCGGAGAACTGTCCCAGCGACTCGAGGCGCATTCCGCGGGCAGCTTGGACGCAGTGCAGTTGACCTTCCCGGCCATGGCCGTGAGTGATCCGCTGCCCCTTGACGCCATGAGGCGGGCCCTGAGGGTGAATGGCGAACTGGCGCTCAATCTTCGTCCGAACGGCAATTCGGACGCGAGCGGGGCGCTGGAGCGGTCCCTGCTCGAGCGGGGCTTCGCGGGCATGGGAGTGCAGCAAGTGAAGCTGGGCGGTGATTGGATCCTGGCGCTCAGTGCCGACAACACCCTGGGGCCTGTGCTATGCAAGGACCGGCTGACATGGCGATTGCAGTACCTCGCGCGCTGCCACGGCTACGAACTGCGTTAAGGCGCTAGTCGCAACCGTCGGGTAAGCGCGGGAGGATTGGCGACGGTCGCCTCGGACGGGCGGGGGTCGGCGAGCGAAGGATCGAACGGCCAATAACCGTTGACCGGCGGCGCCTGCCTGCACCCGCATCGAGCTGAACGCCGAGGCCCTGCCTTGCCCGGGGAGGCCCGGACGCGCCAAGCGCCCGATCTGGCCGCATGGCGCGGGCTCGCATCGTTGTGGCCGGCCGCGCATGTGCTGTAAAATCCGCGCCTCCCCGGGGTGGTAGCTCAGCTGGGAGAGCGTCGCGTTCGCAATGCGAAGGTCGGGAGTTCGATCCTCCTCCACTCCACCAGAATTCTTCCAGGCCCGCCGCGCGCGGGCCTTCTTGTTCTAGCGGGACCCCTGAAGGCCGGCGCGCGTTGCGCGTCAGGAAAGATCGATGGCGTGGCGCTTGAGGACGTCGAGCGGCACGATCGCCAGGGTTTCTTCGTGCGTGGCGGCGAGGATCACCGGCGGGGCCAGGCCCGCGTCCAGCGCTTCCTTCCAGCGCCCCGCGCACAGGCACCACCGGTCTCCCGGCTCGAGTCCCGGAAACCCGGCCTCGGGCGCAGGTGTCGACAGGTCGTTGCCGTGCGCGCGAGAGAACGCGAGGAACTCGCGCGTGACCTGCGTGCAGATTACGTGGATGCCGACGTCGTCGTAATCCGTATTGCAGCAGCCGTCGCGGTAAAAGCCGGTCAGCGGATCGAGACCGCAGGGCGCAAGCGGCTCGCCGAAGACGTTTTTCGCGTCGCTCATGCGCCGATCTTGCGCTCGATGCGGCGCGCGAACACGGTCATTTCCTTCTCCGCCTGCTTGTCGCCCCTGGCGCGCGCGACGTCGATCCCGTGCCGCCAGGCTTCGAGCGCATCCGCGTCGCGCTCG
This sequence comes from uncultured Pseudomonadota bacterium, assembly GCA_963817785.1. Lineage (GTDB taxonomy): Bacteria > Pseudomonadota > Gammaproteobacteria > Burkholderiales > SG8-39 > JAKALD01. The sequence continues at coordinate 368,201 of CAWFPL010000003.1, forward strand.
AGCTCGGCGAGCGCGCGGCCGAGTGCCTTCCACGCCGCCGAGTAGCCCGGGTCGCGCGCCACCGCCTCGCGCAGATGCGTGACGGCGGTCTCGCGCCCCCCCGCCTTGAGGTGCTCGAGACCGAGCGAATAGCGCAGCAGCGCCCCGTCGCGCGGCGTGCCGAGCAGCTTCTCCAGGTCCGCGATCAGCGTCGTGCTCATTTCGGCTAAGATAAACGTAGCCGACGAGTTTGATTCTACTCCTGCGAGCGCGCATGAAAACCGCTATCCAGACGAACGACGCCCCGGCCGCCATCGGCACCTATTCGCAGGCGGTGCGCGCCGGCGACACGGTATACGTTTCGGGCCAGATCGCACTCGATCCCGCGACCATGCAGCTCGCCGACGGGATCGAAGCGCAGATCCACCGCGTGTTCCGCAATCTCGCGGCGGTCGCCGCGGCAGCGGGCCTGGGCCTCGATGCCGCGGTGCGCATGACCGTGTACCTCACCGACCTCGCGCACTTCGCCAAGGTGAACGAGATCATGGCGCAGTACCTGCGGCAGCCTTACCCGTCGCGCGCGGCGATCGGCGTCGCCAGCCTGCCGCGCGGGGCGCTGGTCGAGATCGACTGCATCCTGCACGCCGGTTGAAGCGCGCGCCCGCTCCCGCCGCCAAGCAGCTTGCCAAGCTCGGCCTGCGCGCGCCTTTCGACTTCATCCTGCATCTGCCGCTGCGCTACGAGGACGAAACCGTGCTGTGCGCGCCGGGCGGCGCGCCGCCGGGCAAGCCGGTACTCGTCGAGGCGCGCGTCGAGCGCAGCGAGGTCGCATTCCGGCCGCGTCGGCAGCTGGTGGTGCACGCACGGGCGGGCGACGAGCCGCTGGCGCTGCGCTTTTTCAATTTCTATCCGAGCCAGCTCAAGCAGTTCCAGCGCGCGATCGACGAGGGGCTGATGCTGCGCGCCTATGGCGAAGTGCACCCGGGATGGTTCGGCGCCGAGATGGCGCATCCGCGTTACCGCCTGGTACCCGAGGGCGAGCCGCTCGCGCAGGCGCTGACGCCGATCTACCCGACCACGGCCGGCCTCGCGCAGGCCCCCCTGCGGCGGCTGGTGCTCGAGGCGCTCGATGCGGCCGAGCTGGACGACACGCTGCCGGAGGCGGCTATCGCTCGCCTCGGGCTGTGGGGCTTCGCCGAGAGCGTGCGCTATCTGCACCGCCCGCCCGCGGATGCCGACCTGGCAGCGCTCGCGGAGCGCACGCACCCCGCGTGGCAGCGCGTAAAGTTCGACGAGCTGCTCGCGCAGCAGCTCTCGATGCGCCTCGCGTACCGGGCGCGGCGCGAGCGTGCTGCCCCGGGTCTGCCCAGCGACGGCGCGCTGCTGCGACGCTTCCTCGGGTCGCTGCCCTTTCGGCTGACGCGCGCCCAGGCGCGCGCCATGGCGGAGATCCTGCGCGACATCGCGCAGGCGCATCCCATGCAACGCCTGCTGCAGGGCGACGTCGGCAGCGGCAAGACGATCCTGGCGGCCATCGCCTGCCTCGCCGCCGCCGACGCTGGGTGGCAGGCGGCGGTGATGGCGCCCACCGAGATCCTCGCCGAGCAGCACTTCCGCAAATTCTCCGCCTGGCTCGGCCCGCTCGGCGTGCAGATCACGTGGCTGCACGGCGGCCTGTCCAGAGGCGAGCGCAAGGCGGCGCTGCAGGCCGTGGCGGCCGGGACGGCGGCGATCGCGGTCGGCACCCACGCCCTGTTCCAGCAGGAAGTGGCGTTCAAGCAGCTGGGGCTGGCGGTGGTGGACGAACAGCACCGCTTCGGCGTGCAGCAGCGGCTGCTGCTGCGCAGGAAGGGCGAGGGCGCGCCGGCGCAGAAGCGCCTCGTGCCGCACCAGCTGATGATGAGCGCGACGCCGATCCCGCGGACGCTGTCGATGAGCTATTACGCCGATCTCGACGTGTCGGTGCTCGACGAACTGCCGCCCGGGCGCAGGCCGGTCGCGACGCGCTTGGTCTCGAGCGCGCGCCGCCAGGAAGTGCTGGAGCGGATCCGCGACGCCTGTAGCGAGGGGCAGCAGGCGTACTGGGTCTGTCCGGTCATCGAGGAATCGCCCGAGCTCGACCTGCAGGCGGCGCTCGCGACTCACGTCGAGCTGAGCGCCGAGCTGCCGGGGCTGCGCGTGGGCCTGGTGCACGGGCGCATGCCGCCGGCGGAGAAGGCCGCGGCGATGCAGGCCTTCGCGAGCGGCGCCACCCAGCTCCTGGTCTCGACCACGGTCATCGAGGTGGGCGTGGACGTGCCCAACGCCTCGCTCATGGTGATCGAGCACGCCGAGCGCTTCGGGCTGGCACAGCTGCACCAACTTCGCGGGCGGGTCGGCCGCGGTGCGCGCGACAGCGTGTGCATCCTGCTGTACCAGGGGCCGCTCTCCCCCGGGTCCCGCGCGCGCCTCAAGGTGATCTTCGAGTGCAGCGACGGCTTCGAGATCGCGCGCCAGGACCTGCTGCTGCGGGGCCCCGGCGAGTACCTCGGCGAGCGCCAGAGCGGAGCGCCGCTACTGCGCTTCGCCGACCTCGATCGCGACGAGCCGCTGATCCGCGCGGCGCGCGAGGCGGCCGAGGAACTGCTGGCGAGCGCGCCCGAGCTCGCCCGGCGCCATATGGAGCGCTGGCTCTCCGGGCGGCAGGACTACCTGCGCGTCTGAGCTATCCTAGCGCCGTGGACCTCTCCCTCATCCTCAAGCGGCTCGACGCCTACGAGCGCCTGACGCGGCTCGACAAGCCGATCGGAACGCTGCTGCTGCTGTGGCCCACGTTGTGGGCGGTCTGGCTCGCCGCGCGCGGCACGCCGCGCCTCGACGTGGTGATTATTTTCGCCCTCGGCACGCTGCTCATGCGCTCGGCGGGCTGTGCGGTGAACGATTTCGCCGACCGCAACTTCGACCCGCACGTCGAGCGCACGCGGGGCCGGCCGCTCGCCGCCGGAGAGATCGGCGCGGCGGAGGCGCTCGCGGTTGGCGCCGCGCTGGCGCTGCTCGCGTTCTGCCTGGTGCTGTTCCTGAACCGCTTCGCGATCCTGCTCTCGGTGGCGGCGCTCGCAGTTGCCTCGACCTACCCATTCACCAAGCGGTTCTTCGCACTGCCGCAGGCGTACCTCGGCATCGCCTTCGGCTTCGGCATTCCGATGGCGTATGCCGCAACTCTGGACCGGCTGCCGGCGGAGAGCTGGGCGCTGCTGGCGGCGAACGTGTTCTGGGCGATTGCCTACGACACCGAGTACGCGATGGTCGATCGCGACGACGACGTGAAAATCGGCATCCGTACCGCCGCCCTGACCTTCGGGCGGTTCGACGTCGCCGCGGTGATGCTGTGCTACGCGGCGATGATTGCGATCCTGACCGGAATCGGCGCGGCACTGCGCCTGCGCTGGCCGTATTACGCCGGTCTCGCGCTCGCCGGTCTGCTCATGCTCTATCATTACTTCCTGATCCGCGAGCGCTCGCGCAGCGGCTGCTTCAAGGCCTTCATGCACAACAACTGGGTCGGCGCGGCGATATTCGGCGGCATCATGCTCTCGTTCCCCATTCGTATCGTCTGGCGATGACTCCGATGGCGCAAGAAGACGTAGTCGGCACGTTCGATTTCCACAGCGGGATGCTGCGCGGCGCCCGCTTCGCGCTGTATCCGGCCCGGCTCGTGTATCACGCGGGCGCCTGCGTCGAGAGCATCCAGCTCGGCGCCGTCGGCGCGGTGCGGGTGGCATTCGAGCGCGACGGGCGCAAGCTCGGCTGGGCAGTGGCGCTCGCGCTGGTGGCGCTCGTGCTGTTCCTGGTCGCCAGGCCGCTCGCCGCCTGGGGCAACGGCGCGGCGACTGACGTGCTCCAGCAAATGCACCAGGGCAGCAGCGGCGCCGGGCACGGCGTGGGCGCCATCCTGGTAGGCGTGCTGCGCTCGCTCGCTCGGGTGGCGAACCTGTTGCCGGTCGGAGCGGTGCTGCTCGGCGCGTGGGCGCTCGCTTGGGTGATTCTGGGCTGGATCGGTTTCACCACGCTGACGCTGATCGTCGGCCCGGTGGAGCGCGCCTACGCGGTGCGCGGGCGCAACACGAAATTGCTCGATTTCTCAGAGGCGATCAGCGCTTGCATCTCCCAGTTGCGCCGCTAAGGCGATGCGCTACGGCGATCTGAGGGAATTTCTCGCGCAGCTCGAAGCGCTGGGCGAGCTGAAGCGCGTATCCGTGCCGGTGTCGCCCCGGCTCGAAATGACCGAGATCTGCGACCGCGTGCTGCGCGCGGGCGGGCCGGCGATCGTGTTCGAGAAGCCGACGGGACATTCGATCCCGGTTCTCGGCAACCTGTTCGGCACGGTACGCCGGGTCGCGCTCGCGATGGGCGCCGAGGATCCGGCTGCGCTGCGCCAGATCGGCAAGCTGCTGGCCGCCCTGCGCGAGCCCGAGCCGCCGCGCGGCGTGCGCGATCTGTGGGACAAGCTGCCCGAGCTGCGCCAGCTCGCCGCCAAGGTCTTCGACATGGCGCCCAAGACGCTGTCGAGCGCCCCCTGCCAGGAGATCGTCTGGGAGGGCAAGGACGTGGACCTGTCGCGCCTGCCGGTGCAGACCTGCTGGCCGGAGGATGCCGGACCGCTCATCACCTGGGGGCTGACGGTGACGCGCGGGCCGCACAAGCCGCGCCAGAACCTCGGCATCTACCGCCAGCAGGTGATCGGCCCGAACCGGGTGATCATGCGCTGGCTCGCGCATCGCGGCGGCGCGCTCGACTTCCGCGACCACGCGCTGGCGCATCCAGGCACGCCGTTCCCCGTGGCGGTGGCGCTGGGTGCAGACCCGGCGACGATCCTCGCCGCGGTCACTCCGGTGCCGGACACGCTCGGCGAGTACCAGTTCGCGGGGCTGCTGCGCGGCGCGCGCACCGAGCTGGTCCGATGCCTGGGCAGCGCGCTGCAGGTGCCCGCGAGCGCCGAGATCGTGCTCGAGGGCGCGATACATCCGGACGACACGGCGCTCGAAGGGCCGTTCGGCGACCACACCGGCTACTACAACGAGGTCGAGCGCTTCCCGGTGCTCACGCTCGAGCGTATCACCCTGCGCCGCGAGCCGATCTTCCACTCCACCTACACCGGCAAGCCGCCGGACGAACCGGCGATGCTCGGCGTGGCGCTGAACGAAGTGTTCGTGCCGCTGCTCGCCAAGCAGTTTCCGGAGATCGTGGACTTCTATCTGCCCCCGGAGGGCTGCTCGTACCGGCTCGCCGTTGTGAGCATGCGCAAGCAGTACCCGGGTCACGCGAAGCGGGTCATGTTCGGGGTCTGGAGCTACCTGCGCCAGTTCATGTACACGAAGCTCATCGTGGTGGTCGACGACGACGTCGACGTGCGCGACTGGAAGGAAGTGGTGTGGGCGCTCGTCACGCGCGTCGATCCGGCGCGCGACACGCTGATCGCCGAGAATACGCCGATCGACTACCTCGATTTCGCGAGCCCGGTCTCGGGGCTCGGCTCGAAGATGGGCATCGACGCGACCAACAAGTGGCCGGGGGAAACGGCGCGCACCTGGGGCCGGCCGATCGCCATGGACGCGGCGGTCAAGCGGCGCGTCGACCAGCTCTGGAGCGAGCTGGGTCTATAAAAAAAGAATCGCGCGAGCCTGGGGCTTGTGGCCCCGGCTCGCGCCCAAGGCGCCGCCGCGTGTTGGGAGGAGGAAAGAGGCGCGGCGGCGAGAACTGTCAGGCGCGCCGGCCGATGACCAGGCCGACCAGCACTCCGACCGCAGCGGCGATGCCGGCGATCTTCCAGGGATTCTCGTGGACGTAGCGGTCGGTCGCCGCGGTGGCCGCGCTCGCCTTCTCTCGCACGGCATGGTCGGCTTCGCTCAGACGCTGGCGCGCCGCGCGCACGCTCTCCTCGAGGCGGGGGCGCAGACTCTTGACGCGCTCGCTGGCGTCACTCGCAGTGGCCTTGAGCAACTCTTCGGCGTCCGAGATCACGGCCTTCACATCGCCGACCAGCTTTTCACGGGTCACTGTTACGGTATCCATCGGGTCGCTCCTCGCGCTCGAATTTACTGATAGTTAGTCTAGGGACATTCGCGCGGTCCCGGTTTGACCAGGATCAAACGGCATGCGCGCACCACTTTCAGTACGGCGCGGCGACGCGGACCCAGTCGAGCAGCGCCTCGATCGCGGGCTCGGCGCCCGCGGCGTTGGGAGCGTTTACCAGCATGACCACGACGTGGCGCTCGCCGGTGCGGTCGAGCACGTAGCCTGCGATCGCCCGCACGCCGTCGAGCGTCCCGGTCTTGACGTGCGCATACCCGGCGGCCGGATCGCCGTGCATGCGCCGTTTCATGGTTCCGTCGACCGCCACCACCGGCAGCGAGGAAACGAGCTCCGCCATCACCGGGCTGCGGTACGCCGTCAGCAGCACCGCGGCCAGGGTCTGCGCGCTGATGCGCTCCGCACGCGACAGGCCCGAGCCGTTTTTCATCACCAGGTCGGGGAGCTCGAGGCCCGCCCGCTCCAGCGCGGCGCGCACGGCGGCGAAGGCCGCCTCGGGCGTTGCCGGCGGGCCGGCGGCGGATTCGGCGCCGAGCGTGAGGAAGATCTGGCGCGCCATCACGTTGTTGGAGAACTTGTTCATGTCGCGCACGACGTCGGCGAGCGGCGGGGACTCGTGCGTGTAGATGAGGCGCGCCGCGGGCGGGACCGTCGCTTCGCGCAGCGCGCCTTCCCAGCTGCCGCCGAGCTCCTGCCACAGCTCGCGGAACACCCCCTCCAGGTAGCGGGCGTGCGTGAACAGCGCGACGTACGAGGTCTTGTCGCCGCACTCCGCCGCGTACTCGCCGGTGAACAGCGCGCGCACTGGGCCGCCGTCTTCGCCGCCGGTGCCGAACTGCGCGCCGAGCTTTTGCTTCCAGTCGCCGCAGGCGCCTTTCGTGAGCCGCAGCGTACTCACCACGTGCAGGTCCTCCGGGTGAGGCTCGGCGACGACGCGCACGGCGCCGCGCTCCGGCTCGGGCAGGAACTCGAAGCGCACCGACTTGAAGTTGAGCAGCAGCGCATCGGGCCCCACGTTATAGGGGCGAAGCGGCTCGTCGTCGAAGCCCGCCGGGTCGTGTCCCTGCTTGCCGAAATAGCTGCGGTCGAGCACCAGGTCGCCGCGCACGTCGCGCACGCCGCGCGCACGCAGGCTGCGCAGCATCATCCAGAAACGCTCGAGCGTGAGATCCGGATCTCCGTAGCCCTTGAGCACCAGGTCGCCGTGCAGTACGCCGTTCCTCAGCTCGCCGTCCGTGTAGGCCTTAGTCTTCCATCGGTAGGCCGGTCCGAGACGCTCGAGCGCGGCGAAGCTGGTCACGAGCTTCATCACCGAAGCCGGATCCATCGGCACGCCGGCGTTCAAGCTGAGCGCAGGACGGCGCGCACGCACGCCCTGGACCACGACCGCGACGCTCGACTGCGGAATGCCGGCTTCCTGCAGCGCCCGGGCGACCGTGGCCGGCAGAGGCCGCGCGTGGGCAGCAGGCGAAAGCGTTGCCGCCACGCCCCAAAGCAGGCCCAGCAGAAGTGGGAAGGTACCTCGGCGCACGGGCGAATTCTATTTTAGCGGCACAGGGTTAGCATGTGAGCGTGCGCTCACTCAGGAATCGTCGGGGGCGCCCGCACCGCGCACTGCTGCAATCGTCCCGGTACGCGGACGCGCCGAAACTACTTGAAAAGATAACCCCCTGCCGCTATCCTTGGCACTCGAAGGCGGTGAGTGCTAACAACTTCCCGCCCCAGCCCAGTTTCCGAAGTCAATCGGTTGTTCTTAAATAAGATTTTATGAGTGGAGACTCGTATGAAAATCCGTCCGTTGCATGACCGCGTGATCGTCAAACGCATCGACGAAGAACGCAAAACCGCCTCCGGCATCGTGATTCCCGACACCGCCGCCGAAAAGCCCGACCAGGGCGAAATCGTCGCGGTCGGCAAGGGCAAGAAGACCGAAGAGGGCAAGCTCATCCCGCTCGACGTCAAGGTCGGCGACAAGATTCTGTTCGGCAAGTATTCCGGCCAGACCGTCAAGGTGAAAGGCGAGGAGCTGCTCGTGATGCGCGAGGAAGACATCATGGGCGTGCTCGAGTCCGCCTGAGCCCGCGAACGAATTAATCTAGGAGAAGGCAATGCCAGCTAAAGAAGTACGTTTCCACGAAGGCGCCCGCACCAGGATGGTCCACGGCCTGAATATCCTGGCCGACGCCGTGAAAGTCACCCTGGGGCCGAAGGGCCGCAATGTGGTGCTCGAGCGCTCCTTCGGCGCCCCCACCGTCACCAAGGACGGCGTCTCGGTGGCCAAGGAGATCGAGCTCAAGGACAAATTCGAGAACATGGGCGCGCAAATGGTGAAGGAAGTCGCGTCCAAGACCTCCGACGTCGCCGGTGACGGCACCACCACTGCCACGGTGCTCGCCCAGGCAATCGTGCGCGAGGGCATGAAGTACGTCGCCTCGGGCATGAATCCGATGGACCTGAAGCGCGGCATCGACAGGGCGGTCAGCATGGTGGTCGAAGATCTGAAGAAGGTCTCCAAGCCCTGCACCACGTCGAAGGAAATCGCGCAGGTCGGCGCCATCTCGGCGAACGCGGACAGCGTCATCGGCAAGACCATCGCCGACGCCATGGACAAGGTCGGTAAGGAGGGCGTGATCACCGTCGAGGACGGCAAGTCGCTCGAAACCGAGCTCGACGTGGTCGAGGGCATGCAGTTCGACCGCGGCTACCTGTCGCCGTACTTCATCAACAATCCCGAGAAGCAGATCGCCGTGCTGGAGGATGTCTACATCCTGCTGCACGACAAGAAGATCTCGTCGATCCGCGAGCTCCTGCCGGTGCTCGAGCAGGTCGCGAAAGCCGGCAAGCCGATGGTGATCATCGCCGAGGAAGTCGAGGGCGAAGCGCTCGCCACCCTGGTGGTGAACAACATCCGCGGCATTCTGAAGACCGTTGCGGTGAAGGCCCCGGGCTTCGGCGACCGCAGGAAGGCGATGCTCGAGGACATGGCGATCCTCACCGGCGGCACGGTGATCTCCGAGGAGCTCGGCCTGAAGCTGGAGAACGCGACGCTGAAGGACCTGGGCCGCGCCAAGAAGATCGAGAGCGGCAAGGAAAACACCATCATCATCGACGGCGCCGGCGACAAGAAGCAGATCGAAGGGCGCGTCAAGCAGATTCGCGTGCAGATCGAAGAAGCGACCAGCGACTACGACCGCGAGAAGCTGCAGGAGCGCGTGGCGAAGCTGGCCGGCGGCGTGGCGGTGATCAAAGTCGGCGCCGCGACCGAAGTCGAGATGAAGGAGAAGAAGGCACGCGTCGAGGATGCGCTGCATGCCACTCGCGCAGCGGTCGAGGAAGGCGTAGTCCCCGGCGGCGGTGTGGCGCTGGTGCGCGCCCGCGCGGCCCTGACCAAGCTGAAGGGCGAAAACCACGACCAGGACGCCGGTATCAAGATCGTCATGCGGGCCCTGGAAGAGCCGATGCGCCAGATCGTGGCCAACGCCGGCGCGGAGCCCTCGGTGGTCATCAACAAGGTGCTCGAAGGCAAGGGCAACTACGGCTTCAACGCGGCGACCGAGGAGTACGGTGATCTGGTCGAGATGGGCGTGATCGATCCGACCAAGGTGACGCGCACCGCGTTGCAGAATGCGGCTTCGGTGGCGGGCCTGATGCTCACCACCGACGCCATGGTCGCCGAGCTGGTCGAGGAGAAGTCCGGCAAGGGCGGCGGCGGTATGCCCGACATGGGCGGCATGGGCGGCATGGGTGGCATGGGCGGCATGGACATGTAATCCCGGCTCACGCCGAGCCAGCAGGACCGGAAAGGGGCGCTCGAGCGCCCCTTTCCTTTTGCCCGAGGGCCGTGCGATGCGGGTCGCGTTACCAACTGTTACAACCTTTACGCATTGCGGGGCCTGTCTTTACGGGCCGTTGACGAGACGCGCTGCCTCGATCGGTAGGATGAATCCCGCCAGCGAGCGTCCGGGCGGCTGACAGCCGTTCAGCATCCATCGACAGGCATGCACGGATTCGGCTCGATGCCCGTTCCGCGCGGCACGAGTTATAGTTTGGCGACGGATGAAGCAGCGCTGCACGAAGCGAAGTCGTTGCGCCCGGTTCGATGCAGACGCCGGCAGATTCACGCAAGCGGGCCGGCAACGCGATTGCGCGCGGTCGGCCCGTTCCCCGCGCCCGGTGATTCGTCGAGCTGGACGTGGGATCAGACTTGCCCTGTTTCGACCCACTCGCGCCGGCCGGCCCAGGCTGGCCCGAGCTGTTGGCGCCGCGCATTCGATGAATCCAATGGAGATCCATTCATGCTAGATATCGCTCAATCCTGGCAGGTGCTGCGTTTCGGCGGGCCGGTGATCTACCCGCTGCTGGCGCTGGCCGTACTCACGGCGGCCATCATGATCGACAAGGCCTACGTGTACTGGCGCTACGCGCAACCATCGCCGCTGCTGGTGCGCCTGGTGAACAACGCCGAAACCGGCTGGGCCGAGCTGGAGCGGCAGGTCGCGATCGCCGATCCGCAGCATCATATCGCGCGCTTCCTGCGGGTGATCCTGCGCAATCGCGACGAGCCGGCGTGGTGGGTGTCGTCGCGCGCCGGCGACGAGGCCCTCGAGATCGAGGGCTCGCTCGCCCGCGGGCTGTGGGTGCTCGAGACCATCGTGACCGCGGCGCCGCTGCTCGGCCTGCTCGGGACAATCTACGGCATGATTCACGCCTTCAACCTGTTCGGCAGCCACGGCCTGGTCGATCCCAAGGGGGTGACCTCCGGCGTGGCCCAGGCGCTGATCGCCACCGCGCTCGGGCTGCTGATCGCGCTGGTGGCGCTGTTCGGCTTCAACTATTTCTCGCGCCTGCAGGCGCGCACGCTGGACCGGATGGAACGCATCGGCACCCGGCTGCTCGACCGGGTGCGGCTGGAGCGCCGCAAGGCGGCGGCACGGACATGAAGCTCCCCAGGGGACGCACCTCCCGCCGCGGGCGCATCGAGATCATCCCGATGATCGACGTCATGTTCTTCCTGCTGGCGACCTTCCTGCTGGCGTCGCTGTCGATGCAGAATCTGCATTCGCTGCCGGTCGACCTGCCGCAGGGCAAGGCCTCGACCTCGCAGCCCAGGGCCCCGGTCACGCTCACGGTCACGCGCGACGACCGGATCTACCTGAACCAGAAGCCGGTCACCCTCGAGACGCTGGCAGGGATCCTGAAGCCGATGCTCGGCGATCAGGATCGCTCGATCATCGTGGCGGCCGACGAGTCCTCGCACGACGGGACCGTGGTGCGCGCGATGCTCGAGGCCCGCCAGGCCGGCGCCGTGCACTTTCTGCTCGCGATACGCCCCAAGTGAGCGCGGCAGGGACCTGGGGCTACGAGCTGCCCCCGGACGACCCGGCGCGCCGCGCCGTCTGGGTGCTGCCGCTGGCGGTGGCCCTGGTGCTGCTGGCGATGCTCGGATTGGGACGGGTGCTGCGCGTCGCTGCGCAGCGCGTACAGCCGCCCCCGCCCCCGGTACAGGCCGAAATCTACGAGCTGCCGGCGGTGAAGGGCCCGGTCCCGGCCCCGGAGGTCCGGCAGCAGGCTCCCGCACCGGCGGCGGCGCCCGCCGCACATGCAGCGCGCACGCAGCCCGAGGCGCGCAGGCGCGCGCGGGTGAGGTTGCCCGCGGCAGCCGTCCCGGCGACGAAGGTGCACGGCCGCGCCGTGCCCAAGGAGGCGACCCGCGCCGCGCCTGGGCCCGCGGCGGCGCCGCGGGGCATCGACTGGAGCCACCTCGGCCAGCAGGTCGATTCCGCCGTCGCCTCGACTGTGCGCGAGTCCGAGTTCCAGCGGGTGCGCGACCCGAAGTCGCTGGTGGCCCGTTACTACCTGGCTTCGGTGCTGCGCAAGCTCGAGCGGGTGGGCGAGATGTCCTACCTCGGCTCGATGGTCGGAGAGGTCACGGTGCTGATCGTCATCGGGCCCGACGGCGCGCTCGACGGCCTGCAGGTGTGGAGCTCGTCCGGCAATCCGCGATTGGACGACTACGCGCAGCGCATCGTGCGCATGTCGGCGCCGTTCGCGCCGTTCTCCGGCTCCCTTGAGCGCCAGACCATGCAGCTCAAGCTCACGGTGAACATGATGTTCGAGGGCTACCGGGAGCTCGAGGCGCGGTGAGCCGTCGGCAGCGCGAAGAAAGCGCGCGCTCCGGGGCCCCGCTCTTCCGCCGGAGCCGCGGCTCGGTCCCTTCGGGCCCGGCGCCGGTATGGTGACTGGTTTTGGTACAATCGCGCCTCTTCGGATTGCGCATTCGGTGCGGTGTCCCCGGCACGTGCGCAATCGGGGGCGCGCAAGCGCCTGATTCCAGGACGGCCAAGTAGCTCAGTTGGTAGAGCAGAGGACTGAAAATCCTTGTGTCGGTGGTTCGATTCCGCCCTTGGCCACCAAATCCCCTTCCAGAGAAGTCCGAAGAAGTCCAAAGCGTGTTGAAAGATCAGGATTTTCATAGGGAAATCGCGCCAGGGTGTTCCGGCTTGGTTTGTTGACATCTGGGGGTAACCGGGGGTAACTTTGGGGGTAACTCGCTCCACCCGACAAGGTGTTACCCCCAGCAATGGCGCTCACCGCCACCTCCATCAAGAACGCGCGCGCCGTCGACAAGCCACTGAAGCTGTTCGACGGCGGTGGGCTGTACCTGCTGGTCAATCCCAACGGCTCGCGCTGGTGGCGGTTCAAGTACCGGTACCTCGGCAAGGAAAAGCTGTTGTCGTTCGGGACCTACCCGGATATTTCGCTCAAGGACGCGCGCGATCGGCGCGACGAAGCCCGCAAGCAGCTCGCGGCCGACATCGATCCGGGTGAACATCGCAAGGCGATGAAGACGACGCTCGCCGTCCGCGGCGAGAACAGCTTCGAAATCGTCGCACGGGAGTGGTTTGCGAAATATTCGCCGAACTGGGCGTCGGGCCACTCCGACAAGATCATCCGGCGGCTGGAGCGCGACATCTTTCCGTGGCTCGGCGGCCGGCCCATCGCCGAAATCACCGCGCCTGATCTGCTCGCCACATTGCGCCGTATCGAAAGCCGCGGCGCCATCGAAACCGCGCACCGCGCGCAGCAGAACTGCAGCCAAGTGTTTCGCTACGCCGTCGCCACGGGCCGAGCGGAACGCGATTCGACCGCCGACCTGCGCGGCGCGCTCACGCCCGTGAAAGAGCGCCACCATGCCTCGATCACCGATCCCAAGCGGGTCGGCGAGCTGATGCGTGCGATCGACGGCTACCGCGGGTCGTTCATCACCAAATGCGCGCTGCGCTTGGCGCCGCTCGTGTTCGTGCGGCCGGGCGAGCTTCGCAAAGCCGAGTGGGTGGAGTTCGATCTGGACGGCGCCGAATGGCGTATTCCCGCCGCGCGCATGAAGGCGCGCGAGCAGCATATCGTGCCGCTTTCCAAACAGGCGGTCGCGATACTTCAGGAGCTGCACGGGCTCACCGGAGAGAAGCAGCACGTCTTTCCCGGAGTGCGGACCAACGGCCGCGCGATGAGCGAGAACACCGTCAACGCAGCGCTGCGTCGCCTGGGGTACGCGAAGGACGAGATGACCGGCCACGGCTTTCGCAGCATGGCGTCCACGCTGCTGAACGAGCAGGGCTGGCACCGCGACGCGATTGAGCGGCAGCTCGCGCACGCCGAACGCAACAACGTGCGCGCCGCCTACAACTTTGCCGAGCACCTGCCAGAGCGCCGCAAGATGATGCAGGCATGGGCGGATTATCTGGACAAGCTCGCGCTCGGCGCCAAGGTCTTGCCCGGCCGGTTCAGGAAAGTCGCTGGCTGAGCGTTTCCTGCGCCTGAGTCCGGTAATCGGGTTCGGCATGCGTGTGGCGGCCTGTCAGCAGTGTTGACACCTCGGGCACCTCGCGCCGGCCGGGCCGCTTCCGCCGGCGGTCCGGATCTCTTGTCGATCTATTTCCCGTTTCTTCTCGTACGTTTTCTCCTTCGCTGTCCTCTTGTTCCGATACCTTCCTGCTGGTGTGTGCTGCCTGTCCGGTCAGTGTTTCTGTCCGTCCCGAACGCTGAGCGTACCGGGATCTACAAGGGACTCGGGACACCACTCCCGATTTGTGCAGAGCTTTCTGTTGCTTGCCACGGCTGCACCCGTTCTTGGCGTCGATGGCGCTTTCCTGTTGGAAGCCGGTCCATCGAGATGAGCCATTGACCCAGGGCTCGGAGGGGCGCCTCTTCGGCGCGGCTTTGCACTGAGCCCGCGGGGAGCGGGCGTGAGGACGGATCGCGTTGCACGATCGACGATGACGACGGGTCAGGGAGCCCGTCACGTGGGGTCGTCACGTGCGCCAGCCACCGGAAAGTCCTTGTCGGCTGGGGCATTGCGCGCATCGTCACTACCGGCGAAGCCCGTAGTGACGATGCGACTGGCGCAGACCATTGCTGCAGTAAAACGAGGGAACCTTGGCGCAGCGAACCCGGCGGAAATCGCTCGGGCGGCGCATGGCAACTGACAGATATCTCCGGCCTCGCGGCCACCGGCTTTTAGGAGATCAGGCCGGTTTCGGGCGCTCTTGCGAGCGGGCGATGCGCTGACGGGCATCACTCGGGCTGAAGGAGCCACCTGTGTAATCACACATCTGACCGATGCGCCATTGAAGAGTTCCCGGGCCATGCGCCTGCGAACGACGACCCGGCGTTAGCAATGCTAACGGCAACATCGAAACGCAAACGACATGCTGGAAAAATTTCCCATTCCGGTCATTACGATTGACGTAACGGCTAAGCGGGGACTATGCTGCCCCAATCACCATCTGCTTCGAACGGCCGAACCGCTCACCCGGCCCGGCCGGCGTCGAGATCGTGGACTACACCCAAGGGAACAAGGCATGGCACGCACCGCTATCCATCCAGGCCAACACCTCGCCGAGCAACTCAAGGAACTCGGCATGAGCGCGGCCGAGCTCGGCCGGCGCCTCAAGGTGCCGACCAACCGGATCACCGGAATCCTGAACGGCCAGCGCGCGGTCACCGGCGACAGCGCCCTGCGGTTGGCGCATTTCTTCGGCACCAGTCCTGAGTTCTGGCTGAACCTGCAGAAGCTGTACGAGCTGCGGCTGGCGGAAGCGAAAGCGGGGGCCGCGATCCGACGGCTGCCGCGACTCCAGGAAAGCGAGAAGTCCGAGCTGCGCAGGAGCCAGTCCCGTGCGGCCTGACTGAAGCCGCGGCAATTTCCATAAAGCAACTGAGAAGGTACGACGCGTGCCAAAACAAAAGAAGAACACTACTAACACCAAGAGCAATGGCGACAACGCCGGCTTCGAAGCCAAGCTCTGGGCCGCTGCCGACGCGCTCCGGAACAACATGGACGCGGCTGAGTACAAGCACGTCGTCCTCGGCCTCATCTTCCTGAAGTACATCTCCGACGCGTTCGAAGCCAAGCACGCGGAACTCGTTGCCCAGAAAGCGAAAGGTGCCGATCCCGAAGATCCTGACGAGTACCGCGCTGCGAGCATCTTCTGGGTCCCGAAGGAAGCGCGCTGGCAACACCTTAAGGCCAGCGCTCCGCAACCCACCATCGGCACGCTGGTCGACGATGCGATGGCCGCGATCGAGCGCGACAATCCGTCGCTCAAGGGTGTGCTGCCGAAAGACTTCGGCCGCGCGGGCCTGGACAAGCAACGGCTGGGACAGATCATCAACCTGGTCAGCGATATCTCCTTGGGCAGCACCGCCGACCGAGCCAGGGACACACTCGGCCGCGTGTACGAGTACTTTCTCGCGCGCTTCGCCAGCGCCGAAGGAAAGAGCGGCGGCCAGTTCTACACGCCCTCGCACGTGGTGCGCGTGCTGGTAGAGATGCTCGCACCCTACAAAGGCCGCGTCTACGACCCCTGCTGCGGCTCGGGCGGCATGTTCGTCAGCAGTGAAAAGTTCATCGAGGCACACAGCGGCAAGATCGGCGACATCTCCATCTACGGCCAGGAATCCAACTACACCACCTGGCGCCTGGCCAAGATGAACCTCGCCATTCGCGGCATCGACGCGCAGATCGCCCACGGCGACACCTTCCACAACCACGGCCACCCCGACCTCAAGGCCGATTACGTGCTGGCCAATCCGCCGTTCAATGACAGCGACTGGCGCGGCGAGCTGTTGAAGGACGACAAGCGCTGGGTGTACGGCGTGCCGCCGGCGAGCAATGCCAACTACGCCTGGGTGCAGCATTTCATTCACCACCTGGCGCCGACCGGGCTCGCGGGCTTCGTGCTCGCCAACGGCTCGATGTCGTCCAACCAGTCCGGCGAGGGCGAGATCCGCAAAGCCATCATCGAAGCTGATTTGGTGGACTGCATGGTGGCGCTACCAGGCCAGCTCTTTTACTCGACGCAGATCCCGGTCTGTCTGTGGTTCCTTGCGCGCAACAAGAAGAACGGGCGTTTCCGCGACCGGCGCGGCGAGACGCTCTTCATCGACGCCCGCATGCTGGGCTCGATGACGGACCGCACGCACCGCGAGCTGACCGACGACGACCTCTCCAAGATTGCCGGCTGTTACCACGCTTGGCGCGGCGACAAGGGCGCGGGCGAATACGCCGACGTGTCTGGCTTCTGCAGAGCCTCGAAGCTCGACGACATCCGCAAGCACGGCCATGCGCTCACGCCGGGGCGTTACGTCGGCGCAGAGGCCGCCGAGGACGATGGCGAGCCGTTCGAGGCGAAGCTGAAGCGGCTCACAGCGACACTGCGCGAGCAGCAGGCCAAGGCTGCGAAGCTGGATGCCGCCATTGCCACCAACCTGAAGGAGCTTGGGTATGGTGGGTGAGTGGAGGGATGTCAGTATCGAAGAGATAGCATCGAAGATCGCGATGGGGCCGTTCGGATCTGACATCAAGACGGACAACTTCGTCCCTGCCGGCGTACCTGTGATCCGGGGAGGCAACCTCACATCAGGGCGTTTCAACGGTGCCGACTTCGTTTTCTTGACTGAGGCGAAGGCGGACCAACTCGCGAACGCCAACGCCTTTCCGGGTGATATCGTCTTCACGCATCGCGGAACACTGGGTCAAGTTGGACTCGTTCCTCACGAGTCATTTACACGTTACGTGGTGTCGCAAAGCCAGATGCTCATGAGGTGCGATCCAACGGTCGCCCTTTCCGCATTTATTTACTACTTCTTCAAGTCTGATACCGGCCAGCATGCACTGTTGATGAATACGTCATCAACCGGCGTACCTGCGATTAGCCGCCCAACGACTTCGCTGAAGAGCATACGAATCTCGCTGCCGCCGCTCCCCGAACAACGCGCCATTGCCGATATCCTTGGGACGCTGGACGACAAGATCGAACTGAGCCGGCAGATGAACGAAACGCTCGAGGGGATAGCGCGGGCGCTCTTCAAGTCCTGGTTCGTAGACTTCGACCCCGTCCGCGCCAAGGCCGAAGGCCGAGATCCCGGCCTGCCCCAGTCCATCGCCGACCTGTTCCCGGATTCCTTCGAGGACTCGGAGTTGAGTGCAATTCCGAAGGGATGGAAACTTGATCCACTGCCCAACATTATTGATGTCAATCCGACCCGGGCACTCCGGAAGGGCGCCGAGGCGCCTTACCTCGACATGGCCAACATGCCGACGCGGGGCCACTCACCTGACACGGTGGTAAGCCGCACTTTCGGATCGGGCATGCGCTTCATGAATGGCGACACACTGGTTGCACGAATAACTCCGTGCCTTGAGAACGGGAAGACAGCCTTCGTGGACTTTCTGGCAACGGGCGAGGTTGGATGGGGATCGACCGAGTACATCGTGTTGCGCCCAAAACCCCCACTCCCGGAAGAGTTCGCGTACTGCCTCGCACGTAGCAACGAATTTCGCGAGTTCGCAATTCAGAGCATGACAGGCTCTAGCGGCCGGCAGCGCGTCCCTGCGGAGTCGCTCTCTCACTTTCACGTGGTGACCCCACCGAAGCCTATCGCGGAGCTGTTTGGACGTTTGAGCAAGCCGTTTTTCGAGCGCACAAGTGCAACGACGGACGAGGCGCGTTCCCTCGGAGCCATCCGCGACATGTTACTACCCAGGCTCATCTCGGGCGGATTGCGTACAAAGTCTTCGGGCACCTCTGCACAGGAGATGGCTTCATGACCGCCGATCCCTCGGTCTTGCCAAAAGAAGTCGCGGTATTGGTCCATCACATTGAGCTAAATCGCTCAGGCTGGTGGGACAAAGTTATACAACGGCTCGCTTTAGCCGCTGTGTGGTGGTCCGATCACCCACCCAGCGTTGATGAGATCAAGCAAACACTGTCGCAGCAGTTCAAGCTTACGTTGAGCCATGAAAAGTTGCGTGCAGTGCTCAGTGCTTTGGAAAAGCAAGATCTCCTGATCATGCTGCCCGAACAACAATATCGCATTCCGGATGCGCAACGGCTACTGTTTGAGCAGGATATCGCTGCCGCAGAGAAGGTCGAATCCGATGCGCGCGAATTCTTCTTCACGCTTGCAAAAGGGCTTTGCGCGGATATCGATGCAGTCAGTCTCTGGAATGCCTTTCAGACGGAGTTGCTGACTCCACTCATTAAAGAAGCGGGTGCCAACGCCTATCGCCTGATTTCTGGCGACGGGCTGCGCGCTGACGAGAATTTGGTTGATCATTTCTTGAAGGGTTTCGATCCGACATGTCATCCCAGCCTGCGAGAGCTTGTAACTAAATTTCTGGATCCGAAGAAGGACGAAGTGCGCGGGCATGTCAGCAGGATGCTTCATGCGCGCTTTTGCGTGGAGGCCGGCGGGTTGCCAGAGGATGCAATTCAGAAACTGAGTGCGACCGTCGGCAAGCAAGTTACGTTTCGAGTATTCGTAGACACGAACTTCTTATTTTCTCTGCTGGAATTGCATGAAAATCCTTCGAATGCCGCCGCACGCGAGCTTCTCGATCTGGTATCGCAGCTCCAATCCAATCCCAAGGTGAAGTTGTTCATCGTGCCAAGGACGATCGAAGAGGCGAAGACCTCGATTGAGGCAGCGAAGCAGCGACTATCGGCAATCCCCACAGGCAGTAATTTCACTCAGGCGGCCTTAAACGCCCGGTTCTCGGGAATGGCAGAGAAATTCCTATCGGAACGTCTCCGTCGCGGTGGCAAGCTTACTGCCGAGGACTGGTTCGATCCATATCTCAGTGACTTTGTCGCAGTGGCTCGTGGAAAGGGAGTGGAATATTTCAACGAAAGCTTAGACTCATATTCCCAGCGGCAGGATGTTGTCGACGATATTCTTTACGTTCTGGATTTTGAGAAGCGATTCGATGAAGATCGGCGAAAGTCCTACAAGATCGTCGCGCATGACATGATCCTTTGGCACTTCGTAAAGGACAACCGTCCTGCTTACATCGAGTCCCCGATCGATGCTCGGGATTGGATTCTCACCTTAGACTTCAGGCTAATTGGTTTTGACGAATACCAACTGCGGAAATCCGAATCCAAAATACCTCTTTGCCTTCATCCAACGTCGCTCATCCAACTTCTCCAGTTCTGGGTTCCGCGTACCAAGGAGTTTGAAGAAGCCATGCTTGGCAGCTTGCGACTCCCATTTCTGTTTCAAGATTTTGATATTGAGTCAGAACGCACCAGCTTAAGGATTCTAAAGGGGCTGGGGCGGTTCCAAGGCCGCGATGATATCTCTGCGGAAACTATCACCAACGTGGTCCTCAACGACGGATTGCGCGCTCGCCTTCAGACCGAGAAGCCAGAGAACGGAGAAGCGGAAGTCGCATTGATACGTGATGCCCTACTCGAAGAGATGAAAACGCGCGCTGCCGCAGTGGCCGAAGAGGCGCAACGACTGCAGGCCACCGTGAATCAAAAGGAAGCAACTCTCAGCGAACTAGATGCACGTGATAGGGCGAAAGATGAGGAAGTCAAGAGGTTGAGTACAAGAATTAGCGAGGAGGAGATTCGAACCAAGGCAGCAGTTGAGAAACTCAACGCCCAAGGTTCAGAAGTCGCTCAACTGAAAGCCGCGCTGGAGCGGATTGAAGAAAGCAAGAGGGAGCGCCTCGTTTTGGTCGTCTATTTTGGGTTCCTCACTCTCGTGATACTGGTCGCGGGCATAGCAGCCTGGCAAGCAGATCAACTTCTCCCCGATTGGGCTAGGATGATTGGATCGCTGCCCATGAAGGCTCTGGCCGCCGTTGTGTTTTTTGTGGCCGGACACCTACTCCTGGAGTGGTGTACCACCGGAAACGTGCGTATGAAGCGACTTTGGCCCTTTGAACAGGTCCGGAGATTTCGGACGTGGTTGTGGGGTTTGGTGATTCTTGGGTTCGTGGTGGGGGTCGGCGGCAACCTCTATGCCAATTGGATCCAGAAGAAGATTGATCAAGAACCAGGTGCTTCATCCAGTTCTCCCAACGCGCCTCCCTCTGTTGCCGCGCAAGGTCATGAAAAGAGTTCGGAGCGGAAATGATGGCTATGTTGAAGTCGTAGCATCGTGAGCACTCTATCACTCGCGGACAGGCGGAACCTTGAGGCATTTCTCGGGATGTCCGGAGGTTACGTTCTTAATTTCTCGGACCGTACGTTTGGCGACTTTGCTTTAGAAGCTGTCGGCCTGGACATTCATGCCGAGAAGTACACCGCAGAGGGGACGTCAAAGGCTAAGAAGCTCCGCGCATTTTGGCGGTTCGAGCCCGACTTCTTGGTCGGAAAGCTCCTTCTCGCATTGATCGACTACGCAACGTCGCTCGACACCGAGCCCGACGCGCAAGCAAAAAAAGGACTTGCGGAAAAGTGTCGGCAGATAGCCACTCGCCTTCTGGCCGGAGGCCCCTCCCTCAACCCGCTCAAAGAACACGCAAGACTTCTGAACGCGAATCACCTCGCAGAGCAGATTCGGCGTTTGGAGGCGTCTATCGAAACTGACCCGAGCCTAGCCATCGGAACTGCAAAGGAACTCATCGAGACTTGCTGCAAGACGATTCTCGCGGATCGGGGAAAAGCAATTGTCGGGACGCCGGACGTGTCAACCCTTACGAAGGCGACGCTTAAGGAGCTGAGGCTTGTCCCAGAAGGTATTCCTGACGCGGCTCGTGGTGCAGACGTAATAAAGCGGCTTCTCAGCAACCTCGGAACGATCGGCAATGGCCTTGCGGAACTGCGCGGACTCTACGGAACCGGTCATGGCAAGCATGGGAGTGCAACGGGTTTGGGTGTTCGCCATGCGAAGCTGGCAGTTGGCGCCGCGGCAACGTTGGTCGTTTTTCTGTTTGAGACACATAAGGCGGCCAAACCGTGATGCAACTGCGGACCCTTAGTGCCCGGTGCGATCGTTCGCTGAAGAGGGAGATATTCTGATGATTGGCGCCAGCTTTGACAGCACAAAGACTCCGCTCCTTGACCTGCTCGCGCGGGCAGATAACGGCAAGCTTCAACTTCCGGACTTTCAACGTGGCTGGGTATGGGACGATGAACGGATTCGGAGCCTTCTTGCCAGCGTCTCGGTGTCGTTTCCAATAGGAGCTGTGATGTTGCTCGAAACTGGCGGTCAGCACGTCCGCTTCAAGCCGCGTCCGCTCACTGGCACGCACGAGCGGCTGCGGCAGATCTCTCCGGAGACGCTGATTCTGGATGGCCAGCAACGCCTTACGTCGCTATACCAAGCGCTCATGAGTACGGTGGCCGCCGAAACGAAGGACGCCAAGGGCAAGCCAATACGCCGGTGGTATTACATCAACATGAGCAAAGCTGTAACTAACGGTGATGACCGGGAGGATGCAGTACAGAGCATCCCCGAGGACAAACTAGTCAAAACGTTTGGCGGCGGGCATGGTGGCGAGATCGCCCTGGATGTGACTACGGCGGCCAAGGAATACGCAGCAGATCTGTTTCCCGTGAACCGAATATTCAACAGCGCTGACTGGCGGCAGGCATACAGCGAGCATTGGAACTTCGACCGCGACAAGATGCGCCTTTTCAATGAATTCGAGCGCGATGTCATAAAGCGCTTCGAGCAATACCAGGTGCCAGTGATCGAGCTGAAGAAGGAAACGCCGAAGGAGGCCGTGTGCCTCGTATTCGAGCGGGTGAACACCGGTGGCGTCGCGCTGAACGTTTTTGAATTGTTGACGGCGTCCTTCGCCGCCGATGACTTCCAGCTTCGCGATGATTGGAATGCGCGGGAGAAGCGGCTAAAGGATCAGCATCCGGTATTGCGTAACCTGCAGAACGACGATTTTCTTCAAGCCATATCGCTCCTTGTAACGCAGACCCGACGGCGAGAGGCGCTCGCGACTGGCGTAACCGCTGACAACGCACCCGGAATAAGCTGCAAGCGCAGGGACATCCTGAAACTCGAGGTCGCCGACTGGCAAGCGTGGGCGGATTGCGTCGAAGCCGGTTTCGTTCGCGCTGCTCGATTCCTTTACGGGCAGAAGATTTTTAAGTCGCGTGATCTACCTTACCGCACCCAACTTGTGCCGCTGGCCGCAATGTTTGTGGACCTAGGGCACGATGGCGAAACCGAGGGAGCACGACAGAAGATTGCACGCTGGTTCTGGTGCGGAGTGCTGGGCGAGCTGTACGGGGGCGCTATCGAAAGCCGTTTCGCGCGAGATCTACCGGAAGTCGTCGCCATGGTGCGCGGAGAAGCTATTGAGCCGATCACCATTCAGGACTCGAGCTTCCAGGCGAATCGATTGCTCACGCTGCGCACGCGGAACAGTTCTGCCTACAAGGGCCTATACGCCCTGCTCATGCGCGACGGCGGGCGCGACTTCCGCACAGGCGAGCCGATCGAGGCACAGACCTTCTTCGACGACAAGGTGGATATCCACCACATCTTTCCGGAGAAGTGGTGCAAGACGGCGAAGCTCGATCCGGGTACCTACAACAGCGTCATTAACAAAACTGCGCTCGCGGCGCGCACCAACCGGCAGATCGGGGGCCGCGCGCCGTCGAAGTACCTACCTGCAGTCGAGAGGGCTGCGGGCGTCGATTCCGCGCGAATGAACGAGATCCTGCGCTCGCACTGCATCGCACCAGACGAGTTGCGCGGGGATCGGTTCTGGGATTTTTATGCCGCGCGAGCCGACGCGCTGCTTCAGCGAATCGAAGGGGCGACGGGCAAGAGAATTACCCGTGAGCCGGAGTGGTTCCGCGCGGGACGCATTGCCGAAGCCTACGACGAGGGGCCGGAGGAGTGGGATGGAGAGGAGCCGCTCGAGGAGGACGAACTGGAGGGGAGGAACAGATCTCCCGAGGAAGGCAATGATGACTCTCCGGCCAGGTACCAAGTGCGGCAACGTTTCTGGTCCGGATTGAATGAACACCTGCATGCTCAGTTCCCCGATCTTCCGGAGGTCGAATCCAGAACGAGTGCGACCATCCGCCTGCCCTCGGACGTTCAACATATTGGGTTCGAGCTCTACTTTGGGTTGAGGGATTCCTACGTAGATATTGACGTCTGCTTCTGGCGCGAACCGTCTTTCCGCGTATGGGAAATGATCAAGGCAGCGCCAGGAGAGTGGAACAGTCTCATTGGTGGAACCTGGGAATTCGAGGGATCGACCGAAAAGCAAAGGGGTTACATGTCAGTCTGGCGCGAAGTGCCCAACTTGCGGAACGAGGCGGCTTGGCCAGACGCCTATCGGTGGATGAGTGAGAGGCTTTCGGCGCTGTATCAGAAAGTGGCGCCTCGCCTTCGCGAAGAAATGGCTCGGGTTCAGGCAGTGTGACCGCTTTCGCCGAATCCGTCGTCGAAGACGCCTCTCTCGCCTGGCTCGAAGCGCTCGGCTATGCGGTATTGCACGGGCCCGACATAGCGGTCGGCGAACCCGGCGCCGAGCGCAGCGATCCGAATTATCGCGATGTGGTGCTGGACGGGCGACTTCGCCCGGCGCTTATGCGGCTGAATCCAGACCTGCCGCACGAGGCGCTGGACGATGCGTGCCGCAAGCTTTTGCGCGGTGGCGCGCCGTCGTTGGTGGAGCGTAACCGCGCTCTTCACCGAATGCTGGTCGATGGGGTGACGGTGGAGTACCGGCGCAAGGACGGATCGATCGCCGGGGCACAGGCCCGGGTCATCGACTTCGACGCGCCGGACAACAACGACTGGCTGGCCGTCAATCAGTTCACGGTGGCGGAAGGGCAGCATACGCGTCGTCCGGATGTGGTGCTGTTCGTGAACGGGTTGCCGCTGTCGGTGATCGAGCTGAAAAACCCCGCCGACGAGAATGCAACGGTGTGGTCTGCTTTCCAGCAGCTTCAGACCTACCAAGCGCAGATCCCGGCGCTGTTCGCGACCAACGCGGCGCTGGTCGTCTCCGATGGCGTGCAGGCACGTATCGGCTCGCTTGGCGCGGGCAAGGAATGGTTCAAGCCCTGGCGCACGATCACCGGGCGCGAGGACGCGTCTACGAAGCTGTCGGAGCTGCAAGTGGTGCTTGAGGGCGTGTTCGAGAGGCGCCGTTTCCTCGATTTGCTGCGCTACTTCATCGTGTTCGAGGATTCTTCTGCCGGTGGTAGTGGCGGCAAGCTCGTCAAGAAAATGGCGGGGTATCACCAGTTCCACGCCGTAAACGTGGCGGTGGAAGAAACGCTGCGCGCCGCGGAGTCTGTAGGAGCGGGCCGGGTGGCCGAGCCACTGGGGCGTTACGAGGCCGGGCAACGGCCGGGCGGCGATCGCGGTGACCGGCGCGTGGGCGTGGTCTGGCACACGCAGGGCTCGGGCAAGAGCTTGACCATGGCCTTCTATGCCGGGCGGGTGATCCTGCACCCGACGATGGCCAACCCAACCATCGTGGTGCTCACCGACCGCAACGACCTCGATGACCAGTTGTTCGGCACCTTCGCGCGCTGTCGCGACCTCCTTCGCCAACCGCCGGTGCAGGCCGCCGACCGCGCCGATCTGCGCGCGAAGCTCGCGGTCGCCTCCGGCGGCGTAGTGTTCACCACCATTCAAAAGTTCTTCCCCGAAGAGCGGGGCGATCGACATCCGGTGCTCTCGGACCGGCGCAACATCGTCGTCATCGCCGACGAGGCGCACCGCAGCCAGTACGACTTCATAGACGGCTTCGCGCGGCACATGCGCGATGCCTTGCCCCATGCTTCGTTCGTCGGCTTCACCGGAACGCCGATCGAAAAGACCGACGCCAATACGCGCGCCGTGTTCGGAGACTACATCAGTGTCTACGACATCCAGCGCGCTGTCATCGATGGCGCCACCGTGCCGATCTACTATGAGAGCCGGCTTGCAAAGCTGGAACTGAAGGAATCAGAGCGGCCGAAGATAGACCCGGAATTCGAGGAAGCGACTGAAGGCGAAGAGGTCGACCGCAAGGAGAAGTTGAAAAGCCGCTGGGCGCAGCTCGAGGCGGTGGTCGGTTCGGCGAATCGCATCAAGCTCGTCGCACGGGACCTGGTGCAGCACTTTGAGACCAGGCTTGCAACGATGGACGGCAAGGCAATGGTGGTTGTCATGAGCCGCCGCATTGCCGTGGAACTTTACCGCGAGTTGGTTGCTCTGCGCCCGGAGTGGGACGGTGCGAATGATGAACATGGGGCGCTGAAGGTCGTGATGACCGGGTCGGCATCCGATCCGCTTAACTGGCAGCCGCACATCCGCAACAAGCCGCGGCGTGAGGTTCTTGCGAACAGATTCCGCGATGCGAAAGACCCTTTCCGCATCGTCATCGTGCGCGATATGTGGCTCACGGGCTTCGACGCGCCGAGCTTGCACACGATGTACGTGGACAAGCCGATGCGAGGCCACGGCCTGATGCAGGCCATTGCGCGTGTCAACCGCGTGTTTAGGGACAAGCCCGGCGGACTGGTGGTGGATTACCTCGGTCTGGCCGATGAACTGAAGCAGGCGCTGGCGACGTACACGGAAGCCGGCGGGACCGGTGAGACAGCGCTCGACCAGGCCGAGGCTGTTGCGCTCATGCTCGAAAAGTACGAGATCTGCCGCGGGCTGTTCCACGGTTTCGATTGGTCGCCATGGACGACAGGAACACCACAGGCGCGGCTGTCCCTTCTGCCGGCCGCCCAAGAGCATATCCTGGCCCAGCATGACGGAAAGAATCGCTTGCTGCGTGCAGTAACGGAGCTCTCCCAGGCATTCGCGCTCTCGGTTCCGCACGAGGAGTCATTGCGCATTCGAGACGACGTGGGTTTCTTCCAGGCAGTGCGTTCCGTGCTCGCCAAGAGTCTCGCTGGCGAACGCAAAACTGATGAGGATCTGGACCACGCCATTCGGCAGATCATCTCGAAGGCGATGGTCTCCGACGAGGTGGTCGACATCTTCGCCGCCGCCGGTTTGAAGAAACCGGATATCTCGATTCTGTCGGACGAGTTCCTCACTGAAGTCCGCGGCATGCCCCAGCGCAATCTTGCCGTGGAGCTACTGGAGAAGCTGCTGAAGGGCGAGATCAAGACGCGCGGCAAGCGCAACGTCGTCCAGGCGCGCTCTTTCGCGGAGATGCTGGAGCAAGCATTGCGGAAGTACCAGAACCGGGCGATCGAGACAGCCAAGGTCATCGAGGAACTCATACAACTGGCCAAGGACATGCGGGCGGCAGGGCAGCGTGGCGAACAGCTCGGGCTCAACGATGATGAGGTCGCCTTCTACGACGCGCTTGAAACGAACGACAGCGCAGTCAAAGTGTTGGGCGACGAGGCGCTGCGTACCATCGCGCGCGAACTGGTGAAGACTGTCCGCGCAAATGTCACGATCGATTGGACGGTGCGCGACAACGTGCGGGCGCAGCTGCGCGTGCTGGTCAAGCGGATCCTGCGCAAATACGGCTATCCGCCGGACAAACAGGAGAAGGCGACCCAAACAGTGCTGGAGCAGGCAGCCCTGTTTTCCGCCGATTGGGCATCAGCGTAACGGATGCCGGCGACTTTTGCGTCGGCCAAGATCGACGCGGCCCACATGGCCGCTGACAGCCCCGGTTACCCACCGCCCGATCCGCGCGTGCCAGAGTGGGGCCGCACGCATCGGACCGTGGATAACCGGGAGTCTCGCAGCGCTGATAGTCGCGGGCGTTCCCATCTCTGGTTCGCAATCAATCCTGCTGTCAAGGGGGTTTCGAGGCCTCATCGAGGCTCCGATTCGGGCCCACAAATGCCGCGCGGCGTGGAAGGATGTTGCCGTCTTCCACTACCAGCCGCGAGGTGACGAACATGGCGCAGAGTATCCAGCGGGAGCCTGCATTTCTTCGACGCAAGCAGGTCGAGACACGCACAGGGCTTTCGCGCAGCACGATTTATCAGTACATCAAGGACGGCGTTTTCCCGAAGCCGGTGCCGCTTGGGCCGCGCGCGGTCGGGTGGCTTGAATCGGACGTGAGCGAATGGATTGCCGGGCGGGTGAAGATCGCCCGGGACGGCGGCCGGCAGGCGGCGTGACGACGCGCATGCATGGCTGCCGACGCAATTGCACTGGCCGGGCCGCCGCGCCTGGCGAAGGCCCCCGCCACCGCCGAGGTCATTGACCGGTTTCGGGCGGCGCTCGCCGCGCGCGACATCGTTCCGCCCGCGCGGATCATCGCCGACGGCAGCATTCACCGCTGTGATGCGGCGGGCAAGCACGGCAAGGGCGATGCGGCTTACCTGCTTCACCTGGACGGCATTCCGGCCGGCGGCCTGGAAAACTGGCGTGATGGCAAGGGCTGGGAATCCTGGCGTCTCGACATTGG
Organism: uncultured Pseudomonadota bacterium; assembly: GCA_963817785.1. Classification (GTDB taxonomy): domain Bacteria; phylum Pseudomonadota; class Gammaproteobacteria; order Burkholderiales; family SG8-39; genus JAKALD01. The sequence goes on from CAWFPL010000003.1 coordinate 395,910, forward strand.
GCGCGCGCTGACGCCCGCAGAGCTCGATGCGCTGCGCAGGAAGGCGGAGATCGCCAGCGTCCGGCGGATGGATGAAGCGGGCAAGCGCCACGCCGCAGCCCGTGAAGTCGCCGCGCGCATCTGGCACGCCGCGCGGCCGGCGGGCGATGAGCATCCGTACCTGGCGCGCAAAGGGGTCGCCGCGCACGGCTTGCGCGTGTTCAAGGGCGCGCTGGTCGTGCCAATCCGCGACGCGGCCGGCGAGCTGCACAGCTTGCAGTTCATCGGCGCGAGCGGAACGAAGCGATTCTTGAAGGGTGGGCGCGTCGCGGGCCTGTACGTCCTGATCGGTGTTGCCGGCAAAGTGATCTGCATCGCCGAGGGCTACGCTACCGGCGCCAGCATTCACGCGGCCACCGGGTACGCCGTCGCCGTTGCTTTCAACGCCGGCAATCTCGGACCAGTCGCCGGTGTGATCCGGGAGAACCATCCCAACGCGCGGCTCATCGTGTGCGCCGATGACGACGCGGGCACAGAGGGCAATCCGGGACTCACCCACGCACGCGACGCTGCCCGTGCTGTCGGTGCGCTTGTCGCGGTCCCGGCGTTCAGCGCGGATCGTCCTGCCGACGCCACGGACTTCAATGATCTGCACCGGGCGCGGGGTCTTGACGCCGTGAGGGATTCGATCGCTGCCGCCAAAGCGCCTGGTGGTGGCGATGTGGGTACGCGCGGCGGCGCCGAGGCGAGAGGCAGGGAATGGCCGGAGCCGGAGCCGCTGACCGAGCCGCTGGACGCGCAACCGTATCCCGACGAGGCGCTGCCTCGCATCCTGCGTGATGCCGTGCGCCAGGCGCAGGCTTTCGTGCAGGCGCCGATGGCGCTGGTGGCCTGCTCCGCCCTTTCAGCCCTTTCGCTCGCGGCGCAGGGTTTGGCCAATGTGCGGCGAGACCACCAGCTCGTCGGCCCCATCTCCCTTTATCTGCTCGCGGTGGCCGACTCCGGGGAGCGCAAGACCACCTGTGACGCGATCTTCTGCCCTGCGCTGCGCGACTGGGAAACCGGGCGGCGTCAAGAAATGTCCCCCGAGATCGCGAAGCTCGAAGCGGCCACCGCGGTGTTCGAAGCGAAGAAGGCCGGCATTCTGGAAGCGATCAAGCACAAGCGGCGCCGGACGCAGGACACGGCGGGCGAGGAACGCGAACTTGAGGTGCTGGTGAACCATGCTCCCGTGCCGCCGCTCATTCCGCGACTGCTCTATGCGGATGCGACCCCGGAGGCGCTCGCGCATGCGCTGGCCACCGGCTGGCCGAGCGGCGGTGTGCTCTCGGCCGAGGCCGGCGCGGTGTTCGGTGCGCACGGCATGGGCCAGGACACGATTCTGCGCAACTTGGCGCTGCTCAACGTGCTGTGGGACGGCGGCGAGATGGCGATCGACCGGCGCTCCAAGCCATCGTTCGTGCTACGCGGCCGGCGGCTCACCTTCGGGCTGATGGTCCAGCCCGAGGCATTGCGCGGTTTCCTGGAGCGTGCCGGCACGCTGCCGCGCGGCACCGGCTTTATCGCGCGTTTCCTGATCGCGTGGCCCGGCAGCACGCAGGGAACGCGCGCGTACCGCCCGGCGCCCGAGGCGATGCCGCAGGTGGCGCTGTTCGGGGCGCGCATTCGCGAGCTGCTCGCGCAACCGCTCGCGACCGACGCGCACGGCTGCCTCACCCCGGTGGTGCTCGATCTGTCGCCGCAGGCACGTGCCGAGTGGATACGCTTTCACGACGAGATCGAGCGCGAGCTGGGCGCGCGCGGCGCATTTCGCGGCGTGCGCGATGTCGCGGCCAAGGCGGCGGAGAACGTTGCACGGCTGGCGGCGTTGTTCCATGTGCTGGAGCATGGCGTGAGCGGAACGATAGCGTCCGAGGAGATCCGCGCTGCGGCCTGTATCGTTGGCTGGCATTTGAACGAAGCGCGGCGCCTGCTCGCCGATCTGGACACGCCGCCCTCGCTCGCCGCGGCGATCCGGCTCGATTCCTGGCTGCGCAACGAAGCCATTGCAAATGGCAGCTATCGCGTGCCGGCGAAGCGCATCTACCAGTACGGTCCGAACTGCGTGCGAGACAGCCGCGACCTGCGCGCCGCGCTCGCCATCCTCAACGAGCGCGGCCGGGCGCGGATGGAGGAAGGTGGGCGCAGGCGGGCTGTGGCGATCAATCCGGCGCTGCTGGATGACCGGGAGTGACCGTCGACGATTCGATTTCGACACCGGAGGGGGCTGCTACTGTTGCTACTCTTGCTACCGTCGCACGGCGCGTACGCTGATCGGTAGCAGAAGTAGCAAGGGTAGCAGGGGGTGTCGGGTCGGAAAATGCGTTTCGATTGGGAATTCCGCCGAGTGACCGCCCGGCGAAGGACGACGTGTTCGGCAATCCACTTGACGGTTGTTGGTAAATCTGCCAACATTCGAAGCGAAATGGGCAGAAGAGAATGAGACCAACGCGGCCGGTATCCTGGCTCACGCCTGCGCGAAAAGCCTTTGAGGCGTTTCCCGACGGCGCGCGGCAGATAGTGATCGATGCTTTGAGCGTTGCCGCCGAAGGTGGCATGGCGGGAATCGCCAAGCCGATGAAAGGCCTCGGGTCGGGAGTGTTTGAGGTTGCGTTGCCGTTCCGGGGCAATGCCTTTCGGGTGGTCTATGCGGTGCAGCTTGGGGACGAGCTGTGGGTGGTCCATGCGTTTCAGAAAAAGTCGACGCAAGGCATCAAGACCCCGAAACACGAGATCGACTTGATCAAGGACCGGTTGAAGCGACTGAAGGAGATGCTGCGATGAAAAAGGAACCGCTTGAGCTTATCCGCGGGAGCGGAAACATCTATCGGGACTTTGATGTCCCGGATGCCGACGTTCGCCAGTTGAAGGCGATCCTGGCGGCGGAGATCATCAAGACGCTCGACAAAAAGGGCCTCACCGTAAGAAAGGCGCATAGCCTCACCGGGATCGATGCCGGAGATTTCTCGCGCGTTCGAAACGCGGATTTTCGGCGCATCAGCGTCGAGCGCCTCATGGCGATGATCAATGGGCTCGGCTCGCGTGTTGAAGTGGCGGTGAAGGTGAGTCGATCAGAAGTGAGGCACGCAGCGTTGGCGTCCTGACGCGAATGAACAGGACGCCCGAGGAGGCGAAGAAGCTTGTTGCCGGTCCGCTCGGCCGGCAAATGGAGATGTTCCCCCTTCGGTTTTGCAAGCCGGTCTATTTTGGTGTTCCGCCGTCGCGCGAACATCCCGTCGTGGTCAACAATGGCACGGCCTCCTTGCTTGATCTACGAGGCGACCTGCTGGCGGTCACCTGTTATCACGTCATCGAAGGCTATCGTCGCAAGCTGGATGAGGACAGGCGCTGCCTGTTCGCGATTGGCAACTACTATTTTGACCCGCTGGCGCAAATCGTTGCCGAAGATCGCGCGATCGATGTGGCGGTGCTCCGGCTTACGGCAGAGCAGGGGGCCGCGATAACTCGCAAGAGCAATGGAATGGGCGAGGCGTTCTACCAACTTGGTGGATGGCCGCCGTCTGCTGCAAACGTGAATGATTTCGTGACCTATGGAGGCTTTCCTGGTGATCTGCGCCAGCGCCTCTCATTCGCCGAGCTTAGCTTCGGCAGTTACAGCAGCGGGGCATGCCGCGTGACCGATGTTCATGCGGATTACATTACCTGTGAATTCGAGCGTGAACATTGGGTCCGGAGTTCCGTTGAGCCGGAGCCTGAGAGCCTGGGTGGACTTAGCGGGGGGCCAGTTTTTTCTATCAGGCACAGCCCCGCTGACGTAATCACCTACGAATTCGCGGGTGTGATCTTCCGGATGCATGAATCGACGGAATCACTCTACATTCGCCAGGCGCGCGCCATCCCCATCGGAGTATGAACGGGTGGCGACAGTCATCAGCCAACATTTGCTCAGCCGATACCCGGGTGATTTTCACCGAACGGTAGCCGTCCGCGAATTTGTCGAGCGCGTCTGCCTCAGACATATCGAGCTCGGTCTTGCGGACTCCAACTTCGAAAGCAACCTCTGCTCCGGAGACGATGCTCGATATTGGCAACGGCTTTCCGAGGCATTGCTTGCCCACGAATTGCTGGACGCTGATCTGAATCTTCGGCCGTCGCGCAACGGCCCAGATTTCCTGATTCAGCACGACGGTCGCAACATCTGGATCGAGGTGATATCCCCAGAACCCACAGGGGTGCCTTCGGATTGGTTGCAAAGCAATCCCGGTGTAGTGACGACGTTTCCGCATGAAGCTATCTTGCTTCGGTGGACAGCGGCTATCAAAGAGAAGGCTGAGAAGTTGCTCGGCAATCCTGACAGTGGAAACGTTGGATACGTCGGCAAAGGGGTTGTGGCGGCGGACGACCCCTATGTGATCGCAATCAATGGCCGTCGTCTAAGAGGGAAGTATTTCTCGTCAATCACCGGCATCAGCCAGTTCCCATTTGCTGTGGAGGCGGTTTTTGCTGTTGGCCCCTTTGCCATCCAGATAGACCGGCGCACCTTGAAGGCGATCGGATCAGAGCACCAGCATCGCCCTGTCATTCAAAAACCCAATGGCTCCGAGGTGCCGGCCTACACATTCCTGGATCCGGCTTTTCGTCCGATCAGCGCGATTTGGGCAACCGACGTTGACGAGACATGGGCGATCGGAAATGGCAAGTCGATGGCAGTAGTTCACAACCCCAACGCCGCGAACCCAATAGCGCCTGGTCTGTTGCCGGCATATTGGGACTACGTGGCCTTGGAGAACGGGGACAATGAATACTCGCTCGAACGTTGGCCGGGTCGCCTGAAGGCGGACGCCTGACTTTTTTGTCTGCTATTCCCCGTGTGTGGTTGACTACAGCGGCGCTCTATGGTCAAAACTACCAGCGGGGGTAACTTTGGGGGTAACTCGCAAAGTCGAACTGGCCGAAACCCAGCATCCACGCGGGTTTACAGGCGGAATGCGAGTGTGCCCTTGGCCACCATCTCATTAGACATAAAATTCCAATAGTAGCGATAGTCGATGCGTCAAAATGCGTGGGCAAATGAGGATCCCGTGTGCAAAATGATGCACATGGACGGAAACTAATCGTTGTCGCTTACGAGCGCACTACGACATCAAATAGCGCTCTCCTAGAGCAACTCGTCGCGCAGGTAATACCAGTGATACAGCAGACGCTGACCGAGCCGGCGAAATGGCGCCAACGGATGGCCCGGCAGCCCGGAATCAAACAGCGGAAGATCGGCCCGCACACCTTTGCCCGCGATGCGCTCGGCCATGCGCCGCCCCGCCTGCGCCGAATAAGACACGCCGTTACCGCCGTAGCCGAGTGCGTAGTACACGCTCTGTGCCGGATCAGGCTGCCAGATGCGCGGCATCATGTCGTGGCTCATATCCACCCACCCCCACCACGAGTGCTCAATGTCGATTCCCCGCAGAGACGGGAACTTGCGTTGCAAGCCGTTGACCAGTAGCTGCAGGTGCTTCGGGTTATCGGCGTCGGCGCCGGTGACCGCGCTGCGGCTGCCGATTTGCACTCGGTCATCGGGAAGTCTGCGATAGTAGAAGCGCAGCATCCGCGTGTCGGTGATTGCCTCGGTCGTGAGGAAGTTGCACGCCTCCTTTTCAGGCAGCGTCATTGGGCGCGTCACGAGCGAATTCGACAGGATCGGCATCACGCGGTTGCGCAGCTTCGGGTGCAGCCCTTGCCCGGTGTAGCCGCCGGTGGCGACGGCTACCGCGCGAGCGCGCACTATTCCGCCCGGCGTCGTCAGATACTGGATGCCCGCACGCGTCGCCCAGCTGGTCACAGGACTTGCGGGACGCACCTTGGCGCCAAGTCGGCGGGCCAGCGCGAGGTAGCCGAAGGCCAGCTTGAGCGGATGCACGCTGATGCCCGTCGGCTCGTGCATCGCGCCCGCGGCGTCTTCGTCCCGCACGAAGCGGCGATGCACCTCTGCACGGTCGAGAATCTCAGCTTTGTAGCCGAAAATCTCCCTCCACACCTTCGCCTCGGCGCGCAGGGACGCCATCTTCTTCGGGCGGTGCGCGATCCAGAGGTGCCCTCCGGGCTGCGGCTCGCAGTCGATCTCGCCGACCAGTCCGCGGAAGGTCTCGAATCCCTCGCAGATCTCCTCGTGCAGGCGCAGCGCGGTGTCCTTGCCCCAGCGCGCGATCCACTGCGAGCGCTGTAGCCGCCCGCTTGCGAGCTGGCCTTGGCCGCCGTTGCGGCCGCTGCAGCCCCAGCCGATCCGGTTCGCCTCGAGGACGGTGGCGCGAATGCCGTGCTCGCGCGCGAGAAACAGCGCGCAAGCAAGGCCGGTATAGCCTGCGCCCACGATCGCGACATCGACATCCAGATCCCGGTCCACTGGCCCGTCGTCTCCAGGTGTCGCACCGGCGCTTGCCGCCCAGTAGCTCGGCGGGTAGTCCTGGCCGTAGCCGGGAGTGTCCGACACGAGCGGATCGTATGTCGGGTCGTAGGCGGCGCTTCGCTTCACGGGCGCGAGCATGTTCAGACCTCCAGAGCCGGTCGGTCCTTGCGAAACGCATTTTTCACTGCGATACGTCCGTCGCGCAGCGTAAATACGTCGCAACCGTTAACCTCGACGCGCCTGCCGTCGGGTCGCGTCGCGCTGAACGTCCACTCAGAAAGTCCGCGTTCGCCACTCACGAAGTGGCGAGCATTCCGCCAGCGCGCATCCGGCGAAGCGGCGAAAACCAGGGCAAATGCCGCCCGCACGGCCGTCTGCCCTTGGTGGCGCGTCCCGAAGGCATCCGACCCGGCTGCGGTCTCGAACACGCAGTCTTTGGTCATCATCGACATCAGCGCGTCCAGATCGTGGCGGTCGAACGCCGCGGCGAAGTCGTCGAGGAGCTTGAGGTAGTCGGCAGAGGTCTGTTTTGGCATGGGGGCGGGTTTGCGGTGCGATGGGTATGGAGGTTACGTTTCGATGAATGTCCGTGGTAGAGCCAGCGCACCGGCGGAGCATGATCCAACGTCGGAACGCGGCACCTGGGCCGCCTCCCAGACAGCACGCAGCGCTTCGACCGGAAGCTCGCCGCGCAGCCCGATGGCCACTACCTGTGAGCGCGCTGGCGCGACCCGCTCGAGTGCGCGCAGGCTGCCGCGCCTGCCGCAGAACTGCAGGCTCGCGGCCGCGGCTTCGTCGGTGTACACGATGCCTTTGGCGCGCAGCACGCCGGCCGGCATGTGCGCGAGCATCGCGCGCAGCCGGACGGCGCTGAGCGCGCCCTCGCAGCTAAGCAGGAGCGATTCGAACAGAGTGCCGTGATGCTCGTGCGCGCAAAGCCCGGGCCCGTGACCGGCGGGGGCGCGTTCGGCGGCGATTCCGGAGAGCAGTTCGGGCGGCACGGCGGCCTGCGCCGCTTCGAGCACCCGCGCACCCGGCACGTTGTGCTCGAGCCACGCGCGCGTTTCCGACAGCGCTCGCGCCGTGACGAGGTCGCGCTTGTTGAGGACCACGAGATCGGCCGCCGCGAGTTGCCTGAGGAGCGTGTCGCCGAGGCGAGGATCGGCTGCCTGCTCGCGGATCGACGTGGCGTCGGCAAGCACGATCACGCCGTCGAGGGCGAGGCCCGGGTCGGCGAGCCCCACCTGGGCGATGCGCCAGGGGTCGGACACGCCGCTCGCCTCGATCACAATCCAGTCTGGCGCGGGCAGGCGCGTCATGACGCGGATCAGCGCGTCGGTGAGGTCGTCGCCGATCGAGCAGCACACGCAGCCGTTGGTGAGGGCGATAGTTTCGCCGTCGCGCGCGCCGATGAGCGCGGCGTCGACGTTGACCGCACCGAAGTCGTTCACCAGTACTGCGGCACGAATGCCGGCGAGGCTAACCAGAATGCGGTTGAGCAGCGTGGTCTTGCCAGCGCCGAGAAACCCGCCCACCACGGTGAGCGGGATGCGCCCGCGGCGAGGTATTCCTTCAGCCACGCGGCGCCTCGAATATCCTGCCGCCCAGCACGGTGCCCCACACACGGGTATCCTTCAACTGCGCGGGGGGCATTGTCGACGGATCGTCTTCGAGCACGCAGAAGTCGGCGAATTTGCCGACCTCAATTGAGCCGACCTCGTGATCCATCTTCAGCGTGTACGCCGCCCCGAGCGTGATTGCCGAGAGCGCCTGCGTTACGTCGATGCGCTCCGCCTCGCCCAGGACGCGCCCCGAGGCGGTGCGCCGGTTTACCGCGCACCAGGCCGTGAACAGAGGGCCAATGGGCGTGATCGGCGCGTCGGAATGAATCGCGAACGGCACGCCGCTGTGCAGCGCCGTGCCGCAGGCGTCCATGCGATTGGCGCGGTCCGGGCCCATGGTCAGCGCGTAGTGCGCATCGCCCCAGTAGAACAGGTGGTTGGCGAACAGGTTAACGCACAGGCCGAGCTTGGCCATGCGCCGGAACTGCGCGGCGTCGGCCATCTGGCAATGCTGCAGAGTGTGGCGATGATCCGCGCGCGGATGCGCGTCGAGCGCGTGCTCGAAGGCGTCGAGCGCGACCTCGGTGGCCTCGTCGCCGTTAGTGTGGATGTGGATGTGCATCCCCGCGGCGTGCAGGCGCTCGACGATACGGGCAAGCTCGTTAGGCGGGACCACCCAGATGCCGTTCGGCCTGCCGTTGTAGTAGCCCGGCCAGCGCAGCCTTGCCGTGAAGCCCTGGATCGAGCCGTCGATTACGAGCTTTACCAGGCGGAAGCGTAGCTTGTCCGTGTTATGCCGCTGCAGCTCGCCAAAGCGCCGGATGCCCCGCTCGGTCTCCGTCGGAGACTCGAGGCTGCGATACCCCGACACGATGCGGACCGGGAATTCCTCGCGCGCCGTCACGCGCGCCATGTTGGCCACGGCCTCCTCGGACCACTCGTTCACCAGGTCCGTTGCGGTTGTGACGCCCGCCTGCAGCGCGACGTGCCCAAAGCGCCACAGCCCGTCTTCGCTCACGCCGGCCGCCTTGAAGGCGTTGCCGGTCACGCGCATAACTGGGAACATCGCTGCGAATTCCTGCAGCTCGCCGGAGGGCGAGCCGTCGGGGTAGCGTGCGACCCCTTCAACCTCGGTTTCGCGGCCGATGCCCGCTTTCTTTAGCATGGCAGTATTGACATTGAGCAGGTGTGCGCTCGCGTGCAACACCGCGATCGGGCGCGTGGCCGAGACGCGGTCGAGTTCGCGCGTACTCATACGCTGCTTGCCGAAGAAGATCGGGTCGAAGCCCCAGGCGAGCAGCGGCTCGGCCTGGTCCTGCATCCCGCGCTCGAACTGGCTCAATCGCTCGACCACCTCGTCGAAGCTCTTCAGGCCCTTCCATACGCGCCCGTCCGGGCCGCGCCGGTCGTAGTAGCCGACGTGCGCGTACTTCCAGAGTGCGCCTTCCATCAGGTGCGAGTGGCCCTCCACCAGGCCGGGCATCAGGACTTTGTCGGCGAAGCGCGCGTCGGTGGCGTGCTCGCCCCAGCCACGCATGTCCTGCTCTTCGCCAACTGCCAGGATCCGCCCTTCGCGGACGGCGACGCAACTCGCCTCCGGCTGCATCGGGTTCATGGTGAGGATCTTGCGGGCGCGAAATACGGTTGTATGCATGGGTCTCATTTTTCATTGAGAATGGGGGGTAGGCGGTGACGCCACGGGCGCGACTGCTCGAGCTGCGCGCCGAGGCGAAACAGGGTGGCCTCGTCGCCAAAGCGGCCGATGAACTGCATGCCGATCGGCAGGCCGTCGCGCGACCAGGCGAGCGGCACCGACATCGCCGGTTGCCCGGTGACGTTGGCGAGCGGCGTCCAGGCCGAGTACTCGGAAACACCTCCCGGTCCGGTGCGGTAACCGACGAAGTCGCGCTTGCACATCGTGATTTCGCCCAAGCGCGCGACGTGGCGCGTGAACACCGGAGTGAGCAGCACGTCGTAGCGCTCGAAGAATGGCGCCACGCCCCTTCCGACGCCGTGCAGGGTGTTGAGCGCTTCGAGGTAGTCGGTCGCGCCGGTGGTACTGGCGAGCTCCAGCGCACCCCAGGTCGCAGGCTCGAGATCGTCCTCGTGTGGCGCGCGGCCGAGCTGGCGGCTGCGCTCGCGCACCGCGAGCGCAGCGCCCGCGGCCATCATGCGGATGAGCGCGCCGAGCATCGCCCGGTTGTCGAATCCGGCCGGGCGATCCTCGGTCAGCTCGTGGCCGAGCCCGGCGAGCAGACGCGCGGTATCCTTAATCGCCGCAACGATTTCGGGATGGATCAAATCACCGTCGAAGGTCGTCTTCAGAAACGCGATCCTTAGGCGCCCGGGGTCGCGTGCGACCTCTTCGAGGTAAGGCCGTGCCGGCGCTGGGGCGACATAAGGGGCGCCTGGATCGGATCCGTGCGTCGCATCGAGCGCTGCGGCGGAGTCGCGGACGCTGCGCGCGACCACGTGCTCGATTGCCAGCCCACCCCAGCCCTCGCCGACGCGCGGACCCGCAGGCGTGCGCGCACGCGTCGGCTTGAGCGCAAACAGGCCGCAGGCGGCGCCAGGGATGCGGATCGACCCGGCGCCGTCGCTCGCGTGCGCGAGCGGCAGCACGCGCGCCGCGACCGCCGCGCCCGCCCCGCCCGAGGAGCCACCGCTCGAGTGCTCGAGGTTCCAAGGATTGCGGGTAGGACCGCCGTAGGTAAGCGCCTCGGTCGACGGGCACATGCCGAGCTCGGGTGAGGTCGTGCGGCCCCAGAGCACGAATCCTGCCCGCCGGTAGCGCGCGACCAAGTTCGACTCGAAGTCGACGGTCGCGCCGCGGAAAAAGCGCGAGCCGCTGGTGGCAGGCAAGTCGGGCGAGCCAGCGCCCAAGTCCTTGAGCAGGAACGGCACGCCGCCAAACGGGCCCTGCGGCGCGCCGGCCGACAACGTCCGGCGCGCCAGCGCGTCGTCACGCAGGCAGATCGCATTTAGCTGCGCGTTGACGCGGTCGGCCTGCGCGATCGCCGCCTCCAGCACTTCCTGTGCGCTTACTTGGCCGCCACGGATAAGTTCGGCAAGGCCCAAGCCGTCGTAGTCCGAGTATTCCCTGAAGTTCGCCATCACGTTTCCTTCGCAGAACCCAAAGCAAGCGGCGCGGCGTCGGGACCGGTGACCAGATGGCATCTTACCCAGCGCGATGGCGCGATCTCGCGCAGCGCCGGCGGCTCGTTGCGGCAGCGCTCGATAGCTGCTGGGCAGCGTCCTGAGAAGCGGCAACCGGAGGGCAAGGTGATTGGGCTGGGCGGGTCGCCAGCGAGCCGGATGCGCTGCGCAGCGCGCGCGCGGCCAGCGTGCACTGTCGGCACGGCCGACATCAGCGCCACGCTGTACGGATGCAGCGGCCGCGCGAAAAATGCGCGCCGCGGTGCCCGCTCGACGATCTGGCCGAGGTACATTACCGCGACCTCGTCGCAGATGTACTCGACAACGGCCATGTCGTGCGAGATGAAAAGGTAAGTCAGCCCGAGCTCGGACTGGAGCCTGCGCAGGAGGTTAAGGATCTGAGCGCGGATCGCCACGTCGAGCGCCGACACCGGCTCGTCACACACCACCAAGTCCGGGTTCGTGGCAAGAGCGCGCGCGATGTTGATTCGCTGGCGCTGGCCGCCGGAGAACTGATGCGGGAACAGAAAGCGCTGCTCGGGACGAAGTCCGACCGCAGCGAACAGCTCGGTGACGCGTGCTTCGCGCTGGGCGGGCGTGCCGATTCGCATCAGGTCGAGGGGCGCACGCACGATGCTGCCCGCGCGCTGGCGCGGGTTGAGTGACGAATACGGGTCTTGGAAGACGATTTGCAGGCGCCGCCGGACACGCCGCAGCTCGCTGCCGTCGAGCGCCGAAAGCTCGTCGTCGCCCAATCGGATCGTCCCGGCGGTGATAGGCACGAGTCGCATCACCGCAAGCGCTGTAGTTGTCTTGCCAGAGCCGGACTCGCCCACCAGCGCGAGCGCCCGGCCGCGCGGTACGTCGAAGTCGATCCCGTCAACCGCGTGGACCACTTCCGGTGTACGCAGAGGGTTGCCGCGCCGGCCGCGGAAGTGCACCTTGAGGCCGCGCACGCAGAGCAACGGCTGCAGCGCGCTCACCGGCCCGCCTCGTGCAGCCAGCAGGCCGATCGGTGACCGGGAGCGACTTCGAACACAGGCGGCACTTCACTCCGGCAACGTGGCATCGCGTGCGCGCAGCGCTGTGCGAACGTGCAGCCCTGCTGCAGCTCCCAGATCGAGGGCACCACGCCCGGAATCTCAGCGAGCGGCGCGCGCTTTTCGCCCGGCCTGTCGTCCAGCCCAGGAAGGCATGCGATCAGCCCCTGCGTGTAGGGGTGCTCGGGGTCGGCGAGAATCGCCGTTGCGCTGCCGTCTTCGACCACGCGTCCGCCGTACATCACCGCCACGCGGTCGGCCATCTCGGAGATCGCGCCCATGTCGTGTGTGATGAGCATGATCGCCGTACCCTGCTGCGCCTGCAGCTCGCGCAGGAGGTCGAAGATCTGGGCTTGGACGGTGACGTCAAGGGCGGTGGTCGGCTCGTCGGCGATCAGGACGCCGGGGCGGCAGGCGAGCGCCATCGCGATCATGACCCGCTGCCGCATGCCGCCGGAGAGCTGATGCGGATACTGGTCGATGCGCTGTTCGGCCGCGGGAATGCCGACTGCCCTGAGCATCTCGAGCGCGCGCTCGCGCGCCTCGCGACCGCGCAGCTTGCGGTGCAGGCGCAGGGATTCGCCGATCTGTTCGCCGACACTGAACACCGGATTGAGCGAGGTCATCGGCTCCTGGAAGATCATCGAGATCTCATTTCCGCGCACCTCGCGCATTCGTGCCTCGCTCGCCGTGACCAGGTCTTCGCCCTTGAGGCGCACCTGCCCGGCGCAGATGCGCCCCGGAGGCGACGGGATGAGGCGCATGATCGCGAGCGCGGTCATGCTCTTGCCACAGCCTGACTCGCCGACTATGCCAAGTGTCTCTCCATGCGCGAGCGCGAAGCCGACGTCGTTCAGCACCGTCGCGGTCCCGCGACGCGTGCGGAATTCGACCTTGAGCCCTTCGACCTGGAGTAAGGGCGCGTGGGGAGCGTCCATCAGCGCTCGCGCAGCTTGGGGTTGAGCGCGTCGTTCAAGCCGTCGCCGATCAGGGTGACCGAAAGCACCGTGAGGAAGATCGCGATTCCAGGAAAGGTCACGGCCCACCAAGATGAAAGAATGTACTGGCGGCTCGATCCGATCATGAGGCCCCAGCTCATGGTGTTCGGATCGGTCAGACCGAGGTACGACAGCCCGGCCGCGAACAGGATCGCGGCACCGACCGAAAGCGTCCCGGACACCACGAGCGGCGGAAACGCGTTTGGCAGGATCACTTTCCACACGATGCGCATGTTGCCGGCTCCGATCGCTCGCTCGGCAGTGACGAACTCGAGCTGCTTGAGCTTCAAGAACTCGGCGCGCGCGAGTCTCGCGGTGCTGGTCCATGTCGACATGCCGATCGCGAAGGAGACGGTGACGAGCGACGGACTGAACAGCGTTACCAGCACCATCGCAAAGAGCAGCGCCGGGAGCACCTGGAAGAACTCCGTAAAGCGCATCAAAGACTCGTCGACCGCTCCGCCGAAGTATCCGGCCAGCGCACCCACCGTTACTCCAATGAGCACCGAAAGCAGCGCGGCGGTCGCCCCGACGGCGAGCGTTGCGCGGCCACCATAAAGGAGCCCCGTGAGGATGTCGCGTCCCAGGTAGTCGGTGCCAAGTGGCGCGTCCTGCGAGAGTGGCGGCGACATGGGCATGGCGGTGATCGCGAAGGGGTCGGCATGGTAGAGCATCGGGCCGAAAACTGCGGTGGTCACAATTAGTCCGAGCAGTACTGCGCCGACTACGGCTGCCGGGTTGCGCAGGAACATGCGCGCCGCCTCTTTCGCCGGATGCTCGACTTGGATCGCTGCGAGTTGGGCGCTCATTCGTTCTTGATGCGCGGATCGATGAGGTGGTAGCAGAAATCGGTAATCTGATTCATAACGACTACGAGGATCGAGGACAACAGCAGCACACCCAGGATTGTCGGGTAGTCACGGCGCAGCACCGAATCGAACGCCAGGCGCCCGAGCCCCGGCCAGTTGAACACCGTTTCAACCAGGATCGCTCCGGCGAGCACGTTGCCAAACTGCAGCCCGAGGACGGTGACCACCGGAAGCACAGCGTTGCGCAGCGCGTGGCGGAAGTACACGGCGAATTCGGACGCCCCCTTGGCGCGCGCGGTGCGGATGTAGTCGGCGCCGAGCACGTCGAGCATGCTGGCGCGCGTCAGGCGGCTGTAGTACGCGAGGTAGATGATCCCGAGCGTGACCGAGGGCAGCACGAGGTGGTACAGCACGTCGAGCGCGGCACCGGCTCCCGAAGCTGCACCGAAGTCGCCGCGCATGCCCGACACTGGAAAGAGCGGAATGGCGGACGCAAACAGGATGATCAGCATGATCCCGGTCCAGAACACCGGAGCCGCATAACCGACCACGGAGAGGACGGTGATGGACTGCGAAAGCAAGCCGTTCGGCTTGCGCGAGGCGAGCACGCCGAGGAAGGTTCCGATCAGGAATGCGCCGAGCACCGAGGTCACGATTAGCAGCACTGTGGCCGGCACGCGCTCGAGGATCAACTGCGAAACGGGCATGTTGAAGAAGTAGGACTGCCCCAGGTTCCCGTGCAGTACGCGGTCGACGTAGATCCAGAGCTGTACCGGCAGTGGGCGGTCGAGTCCGTACTGGTGGCGCAGCGTCGCGCGCAGCGCCTCACTCATACCGCCCATTGAACCTGCGATCGTATCCACCGGGTCGCCCGGTGCGAGATGGATGAGCAGGAAGTTGAGCACGACGACCGCCAGGACCAGGCCCACGGCGTACGCGAGCCGGCGCAGCGAGTACCGGAGGAACGCCATGGCGCTATGGCGGGCGAGGACAGGGCGGCCGCACAAGCCCCCGCCGTGCCCCCGCCTACTTCAGGTAGACGTCGTCCATCGGGGACATGACGCCCCAGATGTTGGTCGGCACATTTCCGACTCGATCGCTGTACACCGTGTGGTACGGAATCACGAGCAGCCAGTCGATCGGCAGGTCGCCCGTTACGATCTTCTGAAACGTGGCGTATAGCGCCTTGCGCTTGAGCGGGTCAATTTCGGTGCCCGCTGCCTCGAGCAGGTTGTCCACCTCGGGGTTACGATAGGACTGCGTGTTAGTCCAGATGATGTTGCGGATGTTGGACGACAGGTAGGTGCGCGCAACGCCGATCACCGGGTCGCCCCAGTTGAAGACGATGTCCATGGTCATGTCGAAATCATGCGAGGCGATGCGCTTCGCCCAGGTCGGGAAGTCCGGCGAGGCGCGCACGTCAACTGCGATGCCGACCTTCTTCAGCTGGGACCGGATGTACTCGGCGATGTTCTTCTGAAGGTCGTCGCTCCCTGGTATGTAATCGATGGAGAGCTTGAAGCGCTCGCCGTTCGCGTCGCGCTTGTGGCCGGACTCGTCTAGCAGCTGGTTCGCCTTCTTCAGGTTGAGTGGGTAGCGGTGCAGCTCATTGGTCGCGAAGGGGCTTGTCGGCACGATCGGGCCATCGTCGCTTCGCGCGAAGCCGCCAAGCAACACCTTGGTGATGAACTTCTTGTCGATGGCGTAGGCGATTGCTTTACGCACGCGCACGTCGTCGAGCGGTTTGCGGGCGGTGTTGAACGCTAGCCAATCGAGTGGACCGATGCCCTCGTAGCCCTTGTCCGTGACGCGGAGGTCCTTGTCCTTCGAGAGACGCTGCAGGTCGACGGCGTTGGTGACGAACGGAAGCATCTGGATCTGCCCGCGCTGGAGCTCGATCACCAAGTTGGTGGGATCGGGGTTGATCTCCATTACCAGCCGGTTGAGGTAGGGTTTCCCAGGTAGGAAGTACCTGTTAAAGCGCTCCATCACCACGCTCTGGCCGGGCTTGAAGTCGACCAGCTTGAATGGCCCCGAGCCGACCACGCCGGTTGAATTGAGCGGCGTGTTCTCGATGTCCTTAACCTTGCCGTAGACGTGCTCGGGCATGATCGGGCACAGTGCAGGGGACATGGCGAGCAGGATTGCGGGGTGCGGTGCGCTCATGCGAACGATCGCCGTGTACTTGTCCGGTGTGTCGACGCGCTCGACCACACCGAACATGGTCTTGAAGGGATGGTACTTCTTGATCGTCATGATCGAGAACGCCACGTCCTCGCTGGTGATCGGGGTGCCATCGTGGAAGTAGGCGTTCTTGCGCAGGTGCAAGGTAAGCGACTTGCCATCGGGCGAGAACTCCCAGCTCTTCGCGAGGTAGGGGTGCGGCTGCCATTTGTCGTCAAAGCGGAGCGGGCTGGCGAACAGCTGGGTGCTGGGCATCGCAGTTGCGATCCCGGATTGCAAGGCGCCGTTCAGGTGCCGCGGCACCTGCGTGGTCCCGAATATGAGAGTGCCGCCGCGCTTGGGTTGTTCGGCGCAGGCTGTACCGGAAAGCAAGCAGGCAGCCGCAGTCGCGAGCCCAGCCAAGTAGATCGTCCATCGTGCACGGATGTTCCGTTCCATGACCGCTCCTCCTTTATGTCGTGGCCGCGGGTGCGTTTTCGTTCGCAGCTGAGCCTACGGACGGACTGGCTGAGGCTATAGGGCCAGCCCGCCGCTTCCTTTGGTGCCAACGCCCGCCGACGCCTGCCCGGTTCAGGGGCTGGCTGCACCCCTATTGTGGCGCGAGTTCCGCCATCACCAGCGCGAGCTCCCGGATGCCGGCATCGATCCGCTCGCGCGGAATCGACGAGAATCCGACGCGGAAGTGATTGAGCGGTGGGGTTTCGCTTATAAAAAAAATGTCGCCGGGTTCGACCAGTATTGAGCGCTCGGCGGCTGCGTGCGCCAGCACTCTGGCATCGAGCCAGTTTGGGCCGCTCACCCAGCACGAGGCGCCGCCCGAGACAGGAACATAGCCAGCGTTGGGAAGGTGGCGGGCGAGCGCCTCCTGGAGCGCCTCGGCGCGCTCGCGGTGCGCCAGCGCTAGCCGCCGCTGCAACGCATCAAAATGGCCCAGCGCGAGGAAGGTGGCGAACGAGCGCTGGATGAACGCCGAGGGATGGCGCAGCATCAGCCGGCGCAAGGCGCGCACCTCGCGAATCAGGTCCTGCGGCCCTACGATGTACCCCAGGCGCAGCCCGGGGGCGAACGCCTTCGACAGACTGCCGACGTAGATTACGCGATCGTTACGGTCGAGGCTTTTCAAGGCCGGGGTGGGTACCCCGGCGAAATTACTCTCGCTCTCGTAGTCGTCCTCGATCAGCACGAAGTCGGAGTCAGCGGCCAACCTCAGAAGCTCCTGCCGACGCGCCAGATCCATGGTCACCGTTGTCGGGCATTGATGGCTGGGAGTGACGTAGACGTAGTCGCAGCGCCGCAGCGCGTCGCCGAGCACTATGCCCGAGCCGTCGATCGCGAGTGGCAGCATCCGCGTCGTGCGGATGCCGAAGATATTGCGGGCATCCGGGTAGCCCGGGTCCTCGATGCCGACGACGGTCTGCGGGCCGACCAGTGCGTCGGCCAGCAGAAACAGCGCGTGCTGGGCTCCGACGGTAATCAGAATCTCGTCTTCCGTGGCCCAGACGCCACGCCGCGGCAGCACCTTGGACTGGATCTCGCGGATTAGTCGTGTATCGTCACGCGAGATCAGATCCGGCGCCCAGTCGCGGATCTCCATCGCTCGCAGTTCCCTGAGGCAGCATTCTCGCCATTCGTGCGTCGGGAACAGCGCAGCATCAAATTGCCCGTAGATGAACGGATAGGTGAAGCGCTGCCAGTCCGGTCGCTTCACGATGTTGCGTTGCGCCGACGGGCGGATGCGGAATCTCGCGGCCCAGCGCGGCGCGGGCGCACCGCCGGGCACCTGCCGCTCTCCCGTCTCCAGGCGGAAGCCGAGGATGTCGGGATTCACGTAATGGCCGTTGCGCTCGCGCGACACGAGGTAACCCTCGTCGACCAACTGCTGATAAGCGAGGACCACGGTGTTGCGCGCAACGCTGAGCTCGTCGGCCAGCTTGCGGCTCGATGGGACGGGCCTTCCGAGCGACAGATAGCCGTCGAGGATCGCGCCCACCAGCATCTGCCGGATCTGATCCTGCAGCCCGACACCGCTGTCGGCGGAGATCCGGAACAGCTGGCTCCACATTGGCTGGGCAAGGCCCATGGCTTGGAAGCGCTCCGTTGTTCGTCGTTGGGACTCGACCGTCCCCGTTCGAGTCTACGTCGATTCGCGCGGGCTGCAAATATGCCCCGCCCTCCATCTAGTATGAGGGCGGCGTAATCACCCAGAGCACCACTGCGGTATCCTTGCCTGGATTACCGCAGCGATGCGGGCCCTTGCGCGCGAATGCGAAGCTGTCCCCTTCGTTAAGACGCAATCGCCTGCCCTCAACCGTCAGCTCCAGAGTTCCGGAGATCACGTAACCCGCCTCCTCGCCGCGGCGCACGCGGTCGCGGTCGCCGGTGGTGCTCCCGGGCTGGAAGGTGGTGAGTATCAGCTCGAGTTGTCCGCTCAGGTTGGGCGAAAGCAGTTCCTCCTCGATTCCCGAGCCTGGGAAGTGAAGCCGTCGCCGATTCGCCTTGCGCACCACAATCCCTGCTTCTTCGGGCTTGACCAGCTGCTGTGGCTGAAAGAACCAAGCGATCTGCACCCCGAGCGCGTCGGCAATCTCCTGCAGCGCGGAAATCGTGACGGCGGATTTGTTGCGTTCGATCTGGCTCAGGTAGCCGATCGAGCGGTCGATGCGCAAAGCGAGCCGCGAGATGGTCATGCCCTGAATCCGGCGCAAGTCGCGAATTTGCGCGCCGAGGTTGTGCGCCGCGGCGTGCGCTTGCGCGGGACGTTTGCGCGGATGGTCTCCGGACGCCGACTTACGGGGCTGGATCGTCTTCGCTTGCCTCTTCACTTCGTCTCCAGCAGGTCGAGGCGCCCGGGCGGGCAGCCGCAGCGTTGATGATGCACCGCGGCGCTACACGGCGGCAAGCGTCGGAAAAAAATCTCTTGACATAATTTCATGAGCGTGAAAAAAATATACACAACTTTCACTCACGCCGGTATCGACGTCACCGAGGGGGTCACGATGAAAACCACTGTGCATCGAATCACGAAGGTATCGGCCTGGCTCGCCGCGGCCGCCGCGCTCTTGCTAGCGCTCCCCGCCGGCGCAGCGCCCAAGCAGGGGGGCACGCTGAACGTGGTGTGGCAGTCCATGAATACGCTCAATCCTGCGGTGCAGTCCGGGGCGGCAACCGCGGTGCCGGGTTCACAGATCTTCGCCGGACTGGTGCAGATGGACGCGCACTACCGGCCGCAGCCCTACCTCGCCACGAGTTGGACAATCGCTCCCGATGGACTCACATATACATTCCACCTGGTGCAGAACGCTACGTTCCAGGACGGCACTCCGATCACCTCGGCCGACGTGGCGTTCTCGCTCATGGCAGTCAAGAAGTACCACCCCTTCGGCCCGCTCATGTTTGGGGCGGTGGAGTCGGTCGACACGCCTGACCCGTACACCGTAGTTGTCAAGCTCTCGCACCCCGCGCCGCAGTTCATGCAGGCTCTGCAGCCGTTCCTGATGCCGATCATGCCCAAGCACGTATACGGCGAGGGCCGGCTGCCGGCGAATCCGCATAACGTGCAGGACGTGGTCGGCTCGGGTCCCTACAAGGTGGCCGAGTACAAGCCCGGCGAAGACCTGGTGCTCGAGCGCAACCCGCATTTCTTCCGTAAGGGTCGGCCCTACCTCGACCGCATCGTGTTCAAGATCTACCAGGATCCGCTTTCGGCGTTCCTTGCGTTCAAAAAAGGCGACATGGACTACGCGCCTTTCGCCCCGTTCCAGTTCCGCGACTTGGCGAGCTTGCAGGCGGACAAGAGCGGCGCCTTCGCGGTCAACACGGACGACTACCGCGCGGAAGGTCTCGTGTATTACATTGAGCTGAACCTGCGCAAAAAGCCGTTCGACGACGTGCGCGTGCGGCGTGCACTGCAGTACGCAATAGACCGCAACTTTCTGGCCCAAAAGCTCCTCGTCGGTCAGGTAACGCCAGCGGATAGTATCCTTGCATCAGGTAACCCCTTCTACAGCCGCGCGAGTGTTATCGAGTACCCGTACAGCCTGGACAAGGCCAAGCGGCTTCTCGACGAGGCCGGGCTGAAGCCGGACGCGCACGGCGTGAGGTTTTCGTTCAACCTCGATATCGCCAAGTGGTCCGAAAACGTGCACGTGCCGATGGCGGAGTACGTCCGCGCGCAGTTGAAGAAGATCGGCGTGCAGGTGACCTTGCGCAGTTTCCCGGATTTTCCAAGCTGGGCGAAGGACGTCGGTAGCTGGAACTACGATGCCACTACCAACGGCATCTGGAACTATCCGGATCCGACCATCGGTGTGCATCGCCTGTTCGCCTGCGCCAACATCCGGCACCTGGTGTGGACCAATACCGAGGGCTATTGCAGCAAGTCCGTGGACGAGCTGATGGCAAAGGCCGCGGACGCCACGGATCCCGCTCAACGCAAGAAGCTGTACGACGAGTTCCAGCACGCGATCAGCACCGACGAGCCGCTTCTGATGATGGTCGAAGGCAGCTACGCCACGGCCTCGCATACCTACGTGAAGGACCTGCCGCACTCCGTCTGGGGGCCGATCGCTCCTTGGGACCGGGTTTACCTCGACAAGAAATAGCCTAATCGTGTCGGCATTGCCCAACCGCGCCGGTGTGCTCGTCATTGGCGGCGGCGTCGTCGGGTGCTCGATCGCCTACCATCTCGCCAAGCGCGGCCTTCGCGAGGTGCTGCTGCTCGAGAGGCGCCAGCTCACATGCGGGACCACCTGGCACGCCGCCGGCCTGATTCCGCAGCTGCGCGCCACGCGCAACATGACGGAGTTGGCGAAATACACGTCCGAGCTGCTCTATGCGCTGGAGGCTGAAACAGGGCAGGCCACGGGATACCGCCAGAACGGGTCTATCTCCATCGCGCTTAACCCCGAGCGCTTCGAGGAGCTCAAGCGCGGGGCTTCGATGGCGCGCGGGTTCGGCGTGGATGTCGAAGTGGTCGGACCCGCGGAGATCCGGCATCGTTACCCGCTGCTCGACCTGCGAAGCGTGGTCGGAGGCATCTATCTCCCTAAGGACGGGCAAGCGAACCCGGTCGATGTCACACAGGCCTTTGCCAAGGGTGCACGCCTGCACGGGGCCCGCATCGTTGAGAACGTCGAGGTCAATCGGATCTTGGTCGAGAACGGCCGCGCGGTTGGTGTGCGCGTGAGCGAAGGGGAGATACGCGCCGAGGCGGTCGTGATCGCCGCAGGCATGTGGTCGCATGCGCTCGCACGCGAAATCGGCGTGCATCTGCCGCTGCACGCTGCCGAGCATTGCTACGTCGTCACCGAGTCCATTGCCGATCTGCCTAGGGGGCTGCCAGCGCTACGCGTGCCGGACGAATGCGCCTACTACAAAGAGGACGCCGGCAAGCTCCTCGTGGGCTCGTTCGAACCGGTCGCCAAGCCGTGGGGCATGAACGGCATTCCGACGGACTTTTGCTTCGACAGCTTGCCCGACGACGCGGAGCACTTCATGCCGGTCCTGGAACTCGCGGCGATGCGCGTGCCGGTCCTCCAGCGCACCGGCATCCAGACTTGGTTCAACGGCCCGGAGAGCTTCACGCCCGATGATCGCTACCTGCTCGGGGAGACGGCCGAGGTGCGCGACCTCTTTGTCGCCTGCGGCTTCAACTCGGTGGGCATCCAGAGTTCGGGAGGTGTCGGCAAGGTGATCGCAGACTGGATTCACGACCGCCATGCGCCGATGGACCTCGCCGACGTGGACGTGCGCCGCATGCAGCCGTTTCAATCGACGCGCTGTTACCTGCGCGAGCGCACGGTCGAAAGCCTCGGGCTGCTCTACGCCATGCACTGGCCGTTCAGGCAATACGAATCGGCACGCGGCGCCCGGCGCTCGCCGCTGCACGAGAGGTTGATTGCCGCCGGCGCGGCGATGGGCGAGCTGGCGGGCTGGGAACGGCCCAACTGGTTTGCCCCCGCAGGAGTCGAGCCGAGCTACGCGTACAGCTACGGCAGGCAGAACTGGTTCGCGCACTGCGCGGCCGAGTGCGGCGCGGTGCGCGACAGCGTGGCGCTGTTCGACCAGTCGTCGTTCGCCAAGTTCATGGTGAAGGGCGGCGACGCGGCGCAGGTACTGAACCGAATCTCCGCGAACGACGTGGACGTCGCGCCCGGCCGCGTTGTGTATACGCAGTGGCTCAACGAGCAGGGCGGAATCGAGGCCGACCTGACGGTTACGCGGGTTGCGCAGGACGAGTTCATGATCGTGACCTCGACCGCGTCCCAGACGCGGGACTGGACTTGGCTGCAGCGGCACATCCCGTCAGATGCGCGTTGCACCGCGTTCGACATTACCTCCGGCATCGCGGTGCTGGGGGTAATGGGTCCGCGCTCGCGCGAGCTACTCGAGCACATGACCGGCGAAGATCTTTCAAATTCGGCGTTTCCGTTCGG
Organism: uncultured Pseudomonadota bacterium; assembly: GCA_963817785.1. Taxonomy (GTDB): domain Bacteria; phylum Pseudomonadota; class Gammaproteobacteria; order Burkholderiales; family SG8-39; genus JAKALD01. The sequence continues at coordinate 418,472 of CAWFPL010000003.1, forward strand.
TGCGAGCCAGAACCTCGAGATCGGCTACGCGCCGGTGCGCGCGAGCCGCATCACCTACGTCGGAGAACTTGGCTGGGAACTGTACGTGGCGACCGAGTTCGCGGTGCACGTGTGCGACCGACTGCGCGAGGCGGGAGAGGGGTTCGGCCTGCGCCTGGCGGGGTTTCATGCGATGAACGCGTGCCGTATGGAGAAGGGCTACCGGCATTGGGGCGACGACATTGGGGTCGAGGACAATCCGCTGCAGGCGGGCCTTGGGTTTGCAGTAGCCTGGGACAAGCAGGGCGGGTTCATCGGCCGCGAAGCGCTGCTTGCCGCGCGCGCGTCCGGGGTGCCGACGCGGCGGCTGCTGCAGTTTCGCCTGCCGGAGGACGCGCGGCTACTTTATCGCGAGGAGCCGATCTTCGTCGACGGACGCTGCGCTGGGTCGGTCACTTCCGGCATGTATGGTCACCGGGTAGGGGCGCCACTCGGCATGGGCTATGTGCGTCACGACGAGGGGGTGGACGCATCGTATCTCGCGGGGGCGCGCTTCGAGATCGAAATCGCGAGCGAGCGAATTCCCGCCCAGGCGCAACTCACGCCGTTCTATGATCCGAAGGGTGTGCGCGTGCGTAGCTGAAGGGTGCAGATCATGAGTTCATCTCTCGCCGGCATGGCTTCCGAGCCGATCACTATCTACGTGGCGCGTCGCATCGTCACGATGGACGAATCGTTGCCGGAGGCGAGCGCCGTGGCCGTCGCGGGGGGGCGGATCGTGGCGGTGGGAGACCTGGCTTCGATGCAACCTTGGCGCGAGGGCCGCACGGTGACGCTCGACGAGCGCTTCCGGGACAAGGTCCTAATGCCGGGATTCATTGACAACCACGTGCATCCCTTCCTTGGCGCGCTCCTGCTGCCCACAGAGATTGTCGCGCCGGAAGCCTGGCGGCTCGCGGACGGAACAGTGGCCCCCGCGGCAAACGACCGCGAAGCGTACTTCCGCAGCCTGCGCCACGCGGTCGCGGCGCGGCGCGGTTCGCAGGAACTGCTTGCGTCCTGGGGCTTCCATCACGGCTATCACGGCAGGCGCCCGCGGCGCTCGGAGCTGGACGAGCTGTGTCCGGACCGGCCGCTCATGATCTGGCACCGGTCGTTCCATGAGATCTTCACCAACAGCAGGGCGCTCGAGCTTGCCGGTCTCACACGCGAGGGCGCGAGCCACCCGCAGGTCAACTGGGACGAAGGGCACTTCTTCGAGATCGGCACCAAATTGCTGCTCGGGAAGCTGATGCCGCACTTCCTGAAAAAGGACTGGTATCAGTCCGGGCTCGAGCGGATGACGCGCCTCATGCATCGCGGGGGCATCACCACGGCGGGCGACATGGCGTTCGGCTCGGTCGACGTGGACTATGAGATCGCAGCGCTCGACGCCGTGCTCGAGGGCGGGCGCGCGCCACTGCGCGTCTTCAACGTGCCGCACGCCGGCATGCTCGGCTACCGCCTGTCGGGGCGCAAGCCGGGCCCCGAGGAGCGGCCCGATTTCGAGCGCGCGCTGGAGTTCATCGCCAAGCTTCCTGCCCGTGACTTGCGTCGCATGAAGACCCTTAAGGCGATCAAGCTGTATGCCGATGGCGCGATGTTCTCGCAGCTCATGCAGATGAATCCGCCTGGCTACATCGACGGCCACCAGGGCGAGTGGATGATGTCGCCGCGGGTGCTCGCGGAAGGGGTGCGCGTGTTCTGGGATGCCGGCTACGCGATTCACGTTCACGTCAACGGCGACGGCGGAGTGGACTCGGTTCTCGCGGCGCTGCAGGCCGCCGTGGAACGCAAGCCGCGGCCGGATCACCGCTTTGCGCTCCATCACATGGGTTTTCACACCAATGCGCAGACGCGGCGCATGGCCTCTCTCGGTGCGATCGCCTCGGTGAATCCATACTACGTTCACTCGCTTGCCGACAGCTACTCGGTGCTCGGCCTGGGGCCGGAGCGTGCCTCGCAGATCGTGCGTGCGGGCTCGATGGTGCGCGCCGGTATCCCGGTGTCGTTCCATTCCGATTTCATGATGGCGCCGATGGAGCCGCTGTTTCTCGCCTGGTGCGCTGCCAGCCGGATTACGCGTGCGGGCAAGGTGGCCTGCGCGGCCGAGTGCTTGACGCTCGAGCAGGCTTTACGCGGCATCACCATTGATGCCGCACACTTGTTGGGCATGGATCACGAAATCGGCAGCATCGTGGCGGGCAAGAAAGCGGACTTCACCGTGCTCGAGGACGATCCGTTCAAGGTCGGCGTGAAAGGCTTGAAGGACATTAAGGTCTGGGGCACGGTTTTCGAGGGTGAGGTCTACCCGGTCGCCTCGCCCTCGGAGAGCCTGCACCACGGCACCCGGGCAGGCCAATTGGGCGTACGCAAGTACCGGGCGATCGGCCCGCAATGCTGTGGCGTCAGTGAGGACCGTTGCGACATGGTGCACCACTTGGCAGACTGGGCCCGGGAGTCGCTAGTGGAAACCGCGCGTTCGCGTCTGTAGCCTGGATAATGGGCATAAGGCGGTAGTTGTGAAGCGGCAAGAGCTTGTTTCGGGACTCAGCCAGGCGGGCCTGATGGGTGCCAGGCCCGCGGTGCCTTGGTGAGGGCGATTCCAGTTGTAGTGGTAGATCCAGCGCTCGTGCATGGCAGCACGCTCCGAGGAATGATGGTAGGGGATACCGTAGGCCCACACTTACGCAGCGCCGATTGGATGAAGCGCTCGGCTTTGCCGTTGGGCTGAAAATCCTTGTGTCGGTCGTTCGATTCCGCCCTTGGCCACCAAATCGCCTATAGCCCCCGTTTCAATTAGTTGGCGTAAATATTTGATCCCTTATGCGAGCAGGGTGAGGGTAACTACGAGCTACCTTCCATGCACGAAATCGTGCACGGCGCTTTGGCGGCTGACCTTGCCTTCGCGCACGTCGCGAGCGAGCGCCTCGCGGTCCCGCTCCCGCGGGTCGCCGTAGCCGCCTCCGCCGGCAGCGTCCATGACGATGCGATCGCCGGGGCGCAGGCGGGTGAGACCGTATGGATTGCCCGCTTGCCCGTTGACCAGGAATTGCGCTCGGGAACCGGGCCGACCACCGAACAATCCTTCCGGCGGTAGGCGAAACCGGCCGGACTGGATGGCAAGACTGACCGTCCCCTGGGGCGCGTATGAGTCGTCGGGTACCCAAAACACTTCGCGGCGCCCGAGAGCGCCCCGCTGCTTGCCTTGGCCGCCGGTATCGGTGAGCAGCTCGCGCCGCTCGACGACCAGCGGCGTGTCGCTCTCCAGGATCTCCACCGGTGTGTTGGCTCCGTTGGCCGGGAAAATGAAGCATCCCTCGCCGTCGCGTGAGGCGCTGGCGCCGACCCCGCCGCCCCGGATCAGAACCGCGTGAAAGGGCTCTCCCGTGGCGCGGCGGCCGTAGAACACCTGCATCGTCGCGGGAGTACCGCCGCTGGCGGCAATCACGCGTCCAGGCAATGCTTGCGCCAGCGCCCGGTAGATGATCTCGGTCATGAAGTGTCCGATCTGCATGCGCGCGGCGACGGCAGCCGGGAAGCGGCAGTTGACGACGCTCCCCTCGGGGGCGAGCAGCCGGATAGGTGCGGCGGCGCCATCGTTATTCGGGATGTCCGGATCGAAGATGCTCTTCACCGCCATATGCACGTAGGCATAGGTGAAGTTGTAAACCACGTTGCCGCCCCAATCGACCTGCGGCGAGGAGCCGCTCAGATCCACCGTGATGTCGCTGCCGTGCACGCGTACCGCGCAGCGGATGACGACGTCGGCCTCGCCCTCGACCTGCTCGATGACGCCCTCGGCGCGGTAGACGCCGGGCGGCACCTTGGCAATCGCCGCCCGGAGGCTGTGCTCGCTGCGCTCGATGATCTCGTCGGCGAGCTCATCGAGCCCCTCGAGGCGATATTCGCGCAGCATGCGCTGGATCCGCTGCGCGCACACGTGGTTCGCGGCGACCTGCGAGCGAATATCCCCGTTCACTTGTTCCGGTGTACGCACGTTGGCGCGGATCATGTCGAGCACGCCTTGGTTGAGCCGCCCGCCGTCGTAGAGCTTCACCAGCGGGATGAAAAGCCCTTCTTCGAACACGTCGCGGTTGTCCGACGCCACGCGTCCGCCGATGTCGGCGTGGTGCAGGATGCAGGCGGTGAAACCGGTCAAGCGGTCGTCGTAAAAGATCGGGCTGAGCACGCAAACGTCGTTCAGGTGCCCGGCGAGGGCCCATGGATCGTTGGTGATGAACACGTCGCCCGGACGGAACGACTCCGCGGGCAGGTTCTGCACCAGCTTCTTGATACCGAGCGCCATCGCGCCGGACTGCCCCGGCGTGGCGAGCGTGCCCTGCGCCAGCTCGCGCCCGCGGCGATCGGTGAACATGCAGGTGTAGTCGTGCGCGTCGCGCAGCAGGCTGGAAAACGCGGTGCGCGCCACGGCCGCATCCGCCTCGTCCACGATCGAAATCAGCCGGCGCCACAGGATCTCGAGGGTCACCGGATCAAAGCGGCTGGACATGGCCTTTCTCCTGCGGCAGGTCCATCCAGAGGAAACCGTAGTCGTCCACCGTAACGCGGGCGTCCTCGCCTACGATGACCGTCGACTCGCGTTCCTCGATGATCGCGGGGCCGGAGAGGCTCGCGCCCGAAAACAGCCGATAGCGGTCGTACACGCGGAACGGGATGAAGTCTCCAGACTGCGCGGAGAACGCGCGCCGTTCGCCCTTGAGCGCGTCCTCCACGCGGCGGCCCGCTTGGCGCGGCAGCTTGGGCAGCGCCAGCAGGCGCACCGGCAGACTCGCGCGCACCCGGAAGTTCACGAACTCGACCGGCGACTCCGGGTAGGTTCGTCCGTACAGGCGGCGATATTCGTCGTCGAAGCGTCGCCGTAGCGCCGCGGGGTCCAGACTCGCGAAGTCGTGCTCGGGCAGCGCCAGAGTCGTTTCCGAGCCTTGGCCGATGAAGCGCGTATCGACGGAGCGCGAAAATTCGATCGTGCCGGTGGCGCCGGTACGGCGCAGCGTGCGCTCGCACTCGGCCTCGAGCTCTCGGAACAGCGCTTCGATCTGCGCGAAATCCGCCGCAAGCAGGGGCGCCTTGTGGCTGCGCACCAGGTCGAAGGCGCGCGGCGCGGTGAAAAACCCCAACGCCGAACCGACCCCCGCGTTCGGCGGCACGATCACACGCGGTGCGCCGAGCTTGCGCGCCAGGCCGTAGGCATGCACCGGTCCGGCGCCGCCGAAAGCGGCCACGGTGAGGACTTGGGGGTTGCCGCCGCGCTCGGCGATATGCGTTTTGGCAGCGGCCGCCATGGTCTCGTTGATGAGGTCGTGGATGCCCCACACGGCCTGCAAGAAAGACACCCCAAGAGGGGTTGCCACGCGCTCTTCGATGCCGCGACGGGCGGCCGCGGCGTCCAGCTTCATCGCCCCGCCGAGAAAATAGTCCGCATCGAGGTAGCCGAGCAGCAAGTCCGCGTCGGTCACCGTCGGCTCGACGCCGCCGCGCCCATAACAAATTGGCCCGGGGTCGGCGGCTGCGCTATCCGGCCCGACCTGAAGCGTGCCCAGGCGGCTGCGGCGCGCGATGCTGCCGCCGCCCGCCCCGATCTCCATGAGGTCTACGACCGGCACCTGGATGGTAAGGCCGCTGCCCTTCTGGAAGCGTTGCACGCGCCCGACCTCGAAGGTCGGCACCACGCCGGCCACTCCACCCTGGATCAGGCAGGACTTGGCGGTCGTGCCACCCATGTCGAAGCAGAACATTTCCGGCAGGCCGAACAGCCGGCTGAAGTACTGCCCGGCGATCACCGCCGCGGTCGGCCCCGATTCGATGATGCGTACCGGATACTCGGCCGCGGTCTCCGCCGAGGTCACTCCGCCGCTCGAGAGCATGATGAACAGCCGGCCGCGGAATCCGAGCGCTCCGAGCCGTTCCCTGAGCCGGCGCAAGTAGCCCTCGGTGAGCGGCTTCACGTAGGCATTCGTGACGGTGGTGCTGGTGCGCTCGTATTCGCGGATCTGGGGCAGCACTTCGTAGGAGACCGAAACCGAGGCTGCAGGAAATTCCTCGGCGATGAGCCGCTTCAGCGTCAGCTCGTGCGCCGGATTCTCGAAGGAATTGAGCAGGCACACGGCAATCGATTCGACCTCCAGAGCTGACAGCTCGCGCACGACGCTGCGCGCCTGGGTTTCGTCGAGCGGCTTGAAAACGCTGCCGTCGGCACGCAGCCGCTCGTTCACCTCGAGCCGGCGTTCGCGCGGCACGAGCGGCTCGGGAAACTGCGCGAACACGTCGTAAGCCGCATATCGAATTTCGCGTCCCAACTCCAGCACGTCGCGAAAGCCCTGCGTCGTAATCAGCCCGGTGCGGGCGCCCTTTCGCTCGAGGATGGCGTTGATGACGAGCGTCGTGCCGTGAACCACCTCCTCCAGGTCGGCCACGCAGCCGGGCCGCCGCTCGGCCAGGGCGGCGATGCCCGTCGCGATCGCGTCCGAGGGGTCACGCGACGTGGTGAGGCACTTGTAGGTCTCGATCTGACCGGACGCGTCATCGAGCAGAACGAAATCGGTGAAGGTGCCGCCTACGTCGATGCCGATGCGCATGGTGAGGGTGGAATGGCTTCTATCCGAGCGCGTAAGTGGGCAGCCCTTGACGCGAGCATTGTTTTAAGTATACCGTATACCGTACACGAGCAACAGTCTGCCTCAACAGAAGGTTCCTATGGCCCCGAATCTCGAGGTGCTTGAGCGTGCCAAGCCTCTCGCAGACCGCGTCTATGCGACCCTGCGCCAATACCTCCGCGGGGGGCGCATCACGACCGGCCAGCCGCTGCAGGAGGCGGCACTCGCCGCGCAACTCGGCGTGTCACGCACTCCCGTGCGCGAAGCGCTGGCGCGGCTCGCAAGCGAAGGGCTGGTCGTGGCCGAGGGGCGCAGCTTCACGGTGCCGATGCTCTCCGACCGGGATATCGAGGACATCTACGCGCTGCGCTTCCTGCTCGAGCCGGAGGCGTTGCGGCTCATTGCCGACCGTACTCGCGGCCACCAGGAGGCTCTGGCGCCGCTTCGTGGAGCGCTTCAGGACATGGCATCGGCGCACGCGAACGGCGATGGCGCTGTCTTCATGGAGGCTAACTATCGCTATCGGGACGCCTGGACGGCACTGGTTCCAAACCGGCGGCTGGTGCGCGCCATCGAGCTGTACGCGGACCACGTCCGGTATTTGCGCGCGTTTACCCTCGACGAGGCGGCGGTACGGGCGGTGGTGCTGGAGGGCCTGGAGCGGCTGACCGCTGCGCTCGCCGCCGGAGAGGGCGAAGAAGCCGCGAAAGCGATGCGGGCGCACCTGGAACGGGCCAAGCGGATTCTGCTCGAGATGACCGGGCGCAAGCGCGAGCCGGCGAGCGCGGCGGCGGGCTGAGCCTCGGACGTCCCATGGCCTTCCTCGCGGAAATTCCCTACGGCGCTTACTGGAGCACGCCCTTCGCGCGCTGGCAGGGCGCATTTGCCAACCTGAACTCGATCGAGTTCGCTGCGCACGTGACCAAGCGCGAGCTTGCCAAGCGCGGGATTCCGGCCGACGCGTTCGACCACGGCGTGCTTGGTCTGAGCGTTCCCCAGAAGCATTCGTTCTACGGTCTGCCCTGGCTCGCCGGCCTGGCCGGGGTCGGCCACATCGGCGGGCCGACGCTCATGCAGGCCTGCGCGACCGGGGCCCGCGTCCTGCTCGCGGGGGTGCAGGAAATCGCGAGCGGCCTGTCGCAGGTCACGCTGACGGTTACCTGCGATCGCACCTCGAACGGTCCGCATCTGTATTACCCGAATCCGCGCGGCCCCGGCGGCACCGGCGTGCACGAAGACTGGGTGATGGACAACTTCGCCTGCGATCCGCTGGGCCGGCACGCGATGCTGCGCACCGCCGAGAACGTGGCCGCGAAGCACCGCATTGGCACCGCCGAGCAGCACGAGGTGGTGCTCCGGCGCGAGGCGCAGTACCGCGACGCGCTGGCGCAGGAGCGCGGGTTTCACCAGCGCTTCATGACGCTGCCCTTCGAGGTGCCCGATCCCGCCTACCGCAAAACCGCGCAGACGATCGAGGGCGACGAGGGGATCAATTTCTCCACGGCCGAGGGCCTCGGCCGGCTCAAGCCTGTGCTCGAAGGCGGCACGGTGACCTACGGCGGGCAGACCCATCCGGCGGACGGCAGCGCCGCGATCGTGGTGGCGCACCCCGAGCGCGCCAAGGAGCTGAGCCGCGATCCGCGCATCCGCGTGCGGCTGCACGGTTTCGGGCAGGCACGCGCCGCCCTCGCGTACATGCCGGAGGCGACGATTCCGGCCGCGCAGCGCGCGCTGCAGCAGTCCGGCATGACGATCCAGCGCATGGATGCGCTCAAAACGCACAACCCCTTCGCCCTGAACGACATCCTGTTCGCACGCGCTACGGGGGTGGACCTCGGCAGGCTGAACAACTACGGCTGCTCACTGGTCTGGGGGCATCCGCAAGCACCCATGGGTACGCGCGCCATCATCGAGCTGATCGAGGAGCTCGCGCTGCGCGGCGGCGGCTACGGCCTGTTTGCCGGCTGCGCCGCCGGGGACACCGCGATGGCGGTGGTCCTGGAAGTCGGGGACGCGTAGCAGGAGCCGGGCGCGTGGATCTCTCGCACTGGATCGAGCGGCACGCGCGTTTTGCACCTCGGGCGGTGGCGCTGCGCTTCGGCAGCAGCGAGATCAGCTACGCGCAATTCGCGCGCCGGATCGAGCGCACCGCGGCCGTGCTTGCCGCGCTGCACGTGAAACCGGGTGACGCCGTGGCGTTTCTCGGCCTGAACAACCCGCTGACGCTGGAGCTCCTTTTCGCCTGCGCGCGGCTCGGCGCCATGCTGATGCCGCTCAACTGGCGCCTCGCCGCGCCGGAGCATGCCCGCATGCTCTCGGACTGCCCGCCGCGCGTGCTGGTGGTCGAGCCCCCCTTCGTCGAGCACGTGCGCGCCATCGAACTGCGGCCAGCCCTGAGCACTCTCGTCTCACTCGGCGACCCGCCCAGCGGCTGGCTCGGCTGGGAGCGGCTCGAGCCTCACGCGATCCCGCCTTCGGGGGGCGGCGAGCAGGCCCCCTTGCTGCTTTGCTACACCTCCGGCTCTACCGGGGCTCCGAAGGGGGTAGTGCTCACGCAGGCAGCGCTGCTGTGGAACGCGTTCAACAGCACGCACATGCACGACCTGACGAGCGCCGACCGGGTGCTGACGACTCTGCCCTTGTTTCACGTCGGCGGCCTCAACATCCAGACCCTGCCGGCGCTGCATGCCGGTGCGAGCGTCACGCTGCACCCCAAGTTCGATCCCGAAGCTGCGTTCGACGCCATCCAGCGCGAGCGCACCACGCTCGCGGTGCTGGTTCCCGCGCAGCTCATGGCAATGATGGAAAGCGCACGCTGGAAGAGCGCCGATCTGTCCAGCCTGCGCATGATATCCACCGGCTCGACCATCGTATCCGAGGCGTTCGTGCGCAAGGTGTGCGAGCGCGGCGTTCCGCTGGTCCAGGTCTACGGCTCGACCGAAACCTGCCCGATCGCAACCTATGTGCGCGCGCAGGACGCGGAACGCAAGGCGGGCTCGGCGGGGATCCCCGCCCTGCACTGCGAGGTGAGGGTGGTGGACCGCAACGGCAGCGAGCTGCCGCCGGGCGCGGACGGCGAGATCGAGGTGCGCGGGCCGAACGTCATGCAGGGCTACTGGAACGCGCCGGCGACGACCGCCGAGGTGTTGCGCCAGGGCTGGTACCGGAGCGGCGACGTCGGTCGCTTCGACAGCGAGGGCCATCTCTACGTCGTCGCGCGCAAGAAGGACATGATTATCTCCGGCGGCGAGAACGTCTATCCGGCAGAGCTGGAGAACATCCTGCACGAGTGCGCGGCGATCCAGGAGGCCTGCGTCGTGGGGCGCCCGGACGAGCGCTGGGGCGAGGTAGCGGTCGCCGCGGTCGCGCTCAAGCCGGGTGCGCGGCTCGGACGCGAGGACGTGCTGGCGCTGTTTCGCGGACGGATCGCACGCTACAAGCATCCGCGCGAGGTGCACTTCATGCAGGAGCTGCCGCGCACCGCGCTCGGCAAGCTGAAAAAGGACGACATCCGGGCCGCGGTGAGCGCGGCGCTGGTGGCCTGAGGCGGCGCGCATGGATTTCGAGCTCTCGACCGATCAGCGCGCGATCCGCGACGCATTCGCGCGGTTTGTCGACGAGCGCATCGTGCCGCAGGCCGCAGCGCTGGACGAGGCGCATGCGTTCCCGCGCGCGCTGTTCGGCCAGCTCGCCGACTTCGGCCTGTTCGCGATGCGCTACCCAGAGGACGTCGGCGGGAGCGGCGCGGGGCTGACCGAGTTCTGCCTCGCGCTCGAGGAGATCGCGCGCGGCTCGATGTCGCTTGCCGGATGCGCGGCGATGCAGTCCCTGATGGGCACCAAGTTCCTGCACATGCTCGGCAACACCGACGTGCTCGAGCGCCTGTTCAAGCCGGCGCTGCGCGGCGAGAAGATCGGTGCCATCTGCATGACCGAGCCGAACGCCGGCAGCGACCTGCAGGGCATCGCGACCCATGCCAAGAGGGTCGATGGCGGCTACCTGCTGAACGGACAGAAGACCTGGGTGACTTCGGCGCCGGTGGCCGACTTCTTCACCGTGTTCGCGAAAGCGGGAGAAGAAGGGAAGCTGACGATCTTCCTGGTCGAGCGTTCGTTCGGCGGGCTCGCTATCGGGCGCGAGATCAAGAAGATGGGCGTCTGGGCGTTGCCAACCTCCGAGCTGTCGTTCAACGACTGCTTCGTACCCGACGGCCACCGCCTGTCGAAGGAAGAGGGCGACGGCGAGGCGCATCTGCGCAAGACGCTGGCCGAGATCCGCATCATCACCGGCGCGATGGCGAACGGCATAGCGCGCGCCGCGCTCGACGCGGCGTTGCATTACGCCGCGGAGCGCAGCCAGTTCGGCAAGCCGATCAACCGCTACCAGGCGATCCAGTCCAAGCTCGCCGACATGGCCACCGAGCTCGAGGCGGCCGCGCAGCTCGTGTACCGCGCCGCCTGGCTGCGCGACGCGGGCAAGCCGCACCACAAGGAGGCCGCCATGGCGAAGCTCTTCGCGAGCGAGGCGGCGGCGCGCACCTGCGACCAGGCGGCGCGCGTGTTCGCCTCATACGGCTACGCGATGGAGTACCCCGTGCAGCGTTTCCTGCGCGACGTGCGCTTCACGCTCATAGGCGGCGGCACGAGCGAGATCCTGAGGCTCATCATCGCCAAGGAGCTCTCCTCGTGAGCCGGGCCAAGCCGATCAAGGTGCTGCTCGCCAAGCCCGGGCTCGACGGCCATGACCAGGGGGCCAAGGTGGTGGCGCGGGCGCTGATGGACGCGGGTATGGAAGTCATCTACACGGGGCTGCGGCAGACACCCGAGGCGGTCGCGCGCATCGCCCAGCAGGAGGACGTGGACGTCGTCGCACTGTCCTCGATGGCCGGATCGCACCTGCCGTTCTGCGGCAAGCTGAAGGGCCTGCTCGAGCAGGCGGGACTGAGCGACAAGCTCTGGGTGATCGGCGGCAATCTGCCCAAGCAGGACCATGACCGGCTGCACGAGCTCGGATTCAAGGGGATCTTTCCCTCGAGCTCGAGGCTCGCCGATATCGTCGACTTCATCGAGGCGCACGTGCCATGAACGACCGACTCAAGCCGGCGGCAAAGCGCGTGGTGAACGAGTCCGGCATCGAGATCCAGCCGCTCTATACGCAGGAAGACGTCGAGCGTAGCGGCGGGTTCGGCTTCATCGGCGAGCCGGGCGCCTATCCCTTCGTGCGCGGCATCCACCCCCTCATGTACCGGCACCGGCCGTACACGATGCGTCAGTACACCGGCTTCGGCAACCCCGAGGACACCAACCAGCGCTTCAAGTACCTGATCGCCAACGGCCAGACGGGGCTGAACGTCGCCTTCGATCTGCCGACGCAGTGCGGACTCGACTCGGACGACCCGCTGGCGCAAGGCGAGGTCGGACGCGTCGGAATGGCGGTCGACACGTTGCGCGACTTCGAAATCGCGTTCGCAGACATCGACCTCGAGCGCATCACCGTCTCGCTCACGATCAACGGCGCCGCGCCGCAGCTGATCGCCATGTACCTGGCGATGGCCGAAAAGCGCGGCTACGACGTGCGCAAGCTGCGCGGAACCGCGCAGAACGACATCCTCAAGGAGTTCATCGGGCGCGGCACATGGATCTACCCGGTCGAGCCGTCGGTCAAGCTGGTCGGCGACACCATCGAGTATTGCGCCCGGCAGGCGCCCAAATACAGCCCGGTGTCGGTGTGCGGCTACCACATCCGCGAGTCCGGCGCCGACCCTGCGCAGGAGATGGCGTACGCGTTTTGCATCGCCAAGGCATACGCCGACGAGGCGATCGCGCGCGGGCTCGACGTGGACGAGTTCGCGGGGCGGCTGTCGTTCAACTTCAATGTCTTCGGCAATATCTTCGAGCAGGTCGCCAAGTTCCGCGCCGGGCGGGGGCTGTGGGCGAAGATCGCCAAGGAACACTATCGCGCACGCAAGCCCGAGTCGGGCTGGCTGCGCATGATCGCAGGCGGCGGGGGCGGCGGGCTGACCTTCGAGCAGCCCGAAGTGAACATCGTGCGCGGAGCGTATTACGCGCTGATCGCGGCGCTCGCCGGCGCGCAGACCACCGCACTGTGCTGCTACGACGAGGCCTACACCATCCCCACGGAATACGCGCAGCGCATCTCGCTGCGCACCATGCAGCTGCTGCTCGAGGAGATGGGCTTGGCCGACACCGTGGACCCGCTCGGCGGATCCTGGTACATCGAGACCCTCACCAACCAGATGCGGCAAAGGATGGAGCAGGTGATGGCGGAAGTGGATGCCGAGGGCGGCATCAAGAAGCTGGTCGCGCAGGGCGAGATCCAGGCGCGCGTTTCGGCGCAGGCCTACCGCATGCAGCGCGCGATCGAGTCGGGCGAGTTTCGCAAGGTCGGGGTGAACTGCTACCGCGTCGAGCAAGCCGAGGAGCTGGAGGTACAGATGCACCCGTACAACGAGGACGACGCGCGCCGCCAGATCGCGGGCCTCAACGACACGCGCTCCGCGCGCGCCGCCGGCCGGGTCGGCTCGGCGCTGCGGGCCGTGCGCGAGGCGGCGCGAGATGGGCGCAACGTCATGCCGGCGGTGGTCGAGGCGGTGAAGGCGTACGCGACGGTCGGCGAGATCACGCAGCACCTGGTCGAGGTCTACGGGCGCTATCGCGAGCCGGTGAGGTTCTGACGATGCCCGGGATCGAGCGCTACGTGGTACCGCACAGCCTCGCCGAGGCCACGGAGCTGCTGCGCGCGGGCGAGGCCACCATCCTCGCGGGCGGAACCGACTTGATGCCGCAGACGCAGGCGGGCCGGCTGCGCTTCCGGCCGCTGCTGATGAACATCCAACGCATCCCGGAGCTGCGCGGCATCAGCCAGCAAGCAGGGGTGGTGCGGATCGGCGCGCTGACGACGATCAGCGAGCTGCTGGACAGCCCGCTGGTGCGCGAGCGGCTCAACATCCTGTGGCAGGCGTGCGATCACTTCGCGAGCGACCAGATCCGCAACGCCGCTACCCTGGGCGGCAACCTGTGCAACGCATCGCCCGCGGGCGACACGCTGGTACCGCTGCTGGTGCTGGAGGCGCGCGTGCTCCTTGCGAGCAAGCCCAATGGCGCGCTCGAATCGCGCGCCCTGCCGCTGGCGCAGTTCCTGACCGGACCCGGCCGCACCGCGCGCACATCCGCGGAGCTGCTGGTCGGAGTCGAGCTGCCCGTGCCGCAGGCCGGCTTCCGCGGCGAGTTCCACAAGTTCGGCACCCGTCCGGCGCTCGACATCTCGACCATCTCGATCGGCGTGGGCGCGGTGCGCAAGGGCGCGACGCTGCACGACGTGCGGGTGGCGTTCGGCGCGGTGGCGCCGACTCCGCTGCGGGCGCCACGGACCGAAGCCGCCCTCGAAGGGCGCGCGCTCGACGACGGCGTGATCGAGGCCGCGCTGCGCGCCGCGGACGCCGAGATCCACCCCATTGACGACGTGCGCGCCTCCGAGTGGTACCGGCGCGAGCTGGTGCACAACATCCTGCGGAGGGTCATTGCCCGTGTCAGCGAACGTTGAGATCGAATTCCGCCTGAACGGCGTCACCCGGCGCGCCACCGTGCCTGCGCAGATGAGCACGCTCGACATGCTGCGCGGGCCGCTCGGGCTGACCGGCACCAAGTACGGCTGCGGCGAGGGCGAGTGTGGCGCATGCACCATCCTGGTGGACGGCGTGACGCTCAACGCCTGCCTCATGTTCGCTGCCGACTGCGACGGCCGCGAAGTGGTCACGATCGAGGGGCTCGCCGCCACGGCGCAGGGCGAGCGCCTCAGCCGCAGCTTCGTCGAACACGGCGCCGTCCAGTGCGGCTTTTGCACGCCGGGGCTGGTGGTGCAGGCGAGCCACGTGCTCGACAAGCATCCGGGCGCGGGGCACGCCGAGGTGCAGCGCGGCATCGAAGGCAACCTTTGCCGCTGCACGGGCTACCGCAAGATCGTCGAGGCGATCGAGCACGCCGCGGCCGCGCGCGAATAGGGGGGAGCAATGGGCACGGCGACCAAGACCCTGCCGCCTGATTCGCTGATCGGCAAGCGCATCCCGAAGCTGGATGCGCCCGAGAAGGCGGGCGGCAGGACCCGATACATCCACGACATCAACCTGCCGGGGCAGCTGCACGCGAAGATCCTGCGCTCCTCGCAGGTGCATGCGCGCATCGTGCGCATCGACACCGCGGCCGCGAAGCGCCTGCCGGGCGTGCACGCGGTGATCACCGCGGCCGACGTGCCTTGGCAGCGGCCGATCGGCGTGGCCAAGGATCATCTGCCGCTCAAGGGCGACCGGGTGCGCAGCCCGCGCGACGAGATCGCCGCGGTGGCCGCCGAAAGCGTGGAAATCGCCGAGCAGGCGCTGCGCCTGATCGAGGTCGAATACGAGCCTTTGCCGGCGCTCACCTCGGCGGGCGAAGCGCTCAAGCCGGGGGCGCCGCTGCTGCACGGCGACGACCTGGTCTGGAAGGCGCCCGACGGTCGCGCCGAGGTGCTGCACAAGGCTTCCGCCGACAACGTGGCGATGACCTTCGAGTACGAGCAGGGGGAAGTGGCGCAGGGCGAGCGCGCCTCCGACGTCGTGCTCGAGGACGTGTTTTCGCTGCACTACGTCACTCACTGCTGCATGGGCGTATCGGGGGTGATCGCCGAGTTCGACGCGAGCGGCAACCTGCTGCTGTATTCGAACACGCAGGTGCCGTTCCTGCACAAGCGCGAATTCGCCGAGCTGCTGGGCATCGACCCGGGTCGCGTGCGCATCATCCAGCCGCCGATCGGGGGCGGATTCGGCTCCAAGCTGGACATCTATCCGTTCGAGCCGATCGCGATCTTTCTGGCCAAGATGACGCGCCGGCCGGTGAAGCTCGTGTTCACGCGCGAGGAGGAGTTCGCCGCCTCGCCGACCCGCCAGCCGGTGCTGCTCAAGCTGCGCTCGGGCTGCAAGAAGGACGGCACGCTCACGTTCCGCGCGGTGGAGACGCTGCACGACAACGGTGCCTACACCTCCTGGGGCGCGACCACGCCGTTCGTCATGATGCAGACCTTCTCGTCGCTGTACCGGGTCCCGCACTGCAGGTACCGGACGCGCGCGGTCTACACCAACAACCCCTACGCCGGATCGTTCCGCGGCTACGGCAACCTGCAGGCGACGTTCGCCGTCGAGGCGCACATGGACCGGCTCGCCGAGGCAATCGGCATGGATCCGCTGGAGTTCCGGCTGCACAACGCGCAGGATCCCGGCGAGGTGACGCCGCAGGGCATGCACTTCAAGTCCTGCGGCTTCAAGGATTGCCTGAGGACCGCCGCGGCGCGCAGCGACTATCAGGCCAAGCAGCGGCACGCCAGCGCGCACCGGAGCGACCCCGAACCGATCAAGCGGGGCGTGGGCATGGCCTCGATGCTGCACGTCGGCGGCGGCGCCAAGATCTACCCCTCGGACGGCTGCGGCACGATCCTCAAGATCGACGATTTCGCGCACGTGACGCTGCTCACCGGCGCTTCCGAAATCGGCCAGGGCTCGGAGACCGTTCTCGCCCAGCTGGTGTGCGAGGAGCTCGGCCTGCCGCTCAGCGCGGTCTCGGTGGTGAACAACGACACCGACATCACGCCGTGGGACGTCGGCGTGCACGCCTCGCGCACCACCTTCATCGCCGGCAACTCGGCCATCGGCGCTGCGCGCAAGGCCAAAGCGAAGATTCTGGCCGCGGCGGCGGGCAAGTCGGGGCACGCCGCGGAGGCGCTCGAGCTGCGCGGCGGAAGCGTGATCGACAAGCAAAGCGGCGCGCCGCTGTTCGATCTCGGCAAATTCATCCGCTCGCTGCATTTCTCGGACAAGGCCGAGCTGGTGATGACGAGCTTCTATTACGAGCCGCCGAGCAAGCACCAGGACCGGCAGTTCAAGGGCGACGTCTCGGCGGCGTATGCATGGGCCACCCAGGTCGCCGAGGTCGAGGTCGACACCCAGACCGGGATCGTGCGGCTGCTGCGCATCGTCGCCGCGCACGACGTCGGCCGGGTGCTCAACCGGCTCGGCATCGAGGGCCAGATCGAGGGCGGCATCGTGATGGGGCAGGGCTACGCGCTGAGCGAGGACCTGATCGTCGAGAACGGCGTGGTGCGCAACCCGAACTTCCGCGACTACAAGCTGGTCACCGCGCCGGAAATTCCGGAAATGGACATCTCGTTCATCGAGACCATGGACGGGGAAGGGCCGCAGGGCGCGAAGGGCGTCGGCGAGGCGCCGGCGATCTGCATCGCGGCGGCGGTGGCGAACGCGATCTACAACGCGACCGGCGTGCGCATCACCGCGTTGCCGTTCACCCCCGAGCGCGTCTACCGCGCGCTGCACGGCGCGTCGCAGCCGCCTGCCTGGACGATCGCCGCGTGACTCGCCGTACCGTCCTCAGCCTCGAGCAGGCGCTGTCGCTTCCGTCGGCGACGTTGCGCTTTGCGCAGCTCGGCTGGCGCGTGATCCGCATCGAGGCGACGCCATCGGGCGGGGGGCTGCCGGGCGACCCGAACCGCTACATCGGCGGGCGCATCGCCGACGAAGACCGGCGCAGCTACTTCATCGCTCCGAACGTCGGCAAGGAGGCCGTTGCCATCAATCTCAAGGACCGGCGCGGACAGGAGGTGCTGCGAAAGCTGCTGCGCGCGCTCGACGTGGACGTGTTTTGCTGCAACACGGTGCCCTCGCGCTACGCGTCGCTCGGCATCGACTACGCGACCCTCGCCGGGGTCAAGCCCGACCTCATCTGGGCCGGCATTTCGGCGATGGGGCCCGATTATCCCGAGGCGCCGGGCTACGACCCGGTGATCCAGGCCATGTGCGGTTACATGGAAGTCACCGGTGACCCGAAGGGTGCGCCTACAGTGATGGGATTGCCGGTGATCGACCTCAAGGCCGGCGACGAAGTGTACGCGAACGTGATGCTCGCGCTCCTGGAACGACACGAAACCGGAAGCGGCAAGGCGATCCACATCTCGATGCTGCAGGCCGCCGCCTCGTGGCTGATCACGGTGCTCCCGCTGATCGATTTCGGCTGCCAGCCGGGCGAGATCACCCGCGCGGGCAACGAGCACCGGAAGTTCATCCCGACCAACGTGTATCCGGCCCGGGACGGCTTCGTGTACCTGGCGATCGGCAGCGATGCTCAATGGCGCCGGTTGACTGCGGTACCGAAGTTCGCCGCAGTGGCGAACGAGCTGCGCGCGACCAACGAGGGCCGGCACCGGGAGCGCGAGCAGATCCATCGCGACATGGCTGCGCTCACGGCGCGCTACGCGGTAGAGGAGATCCTCGCCGATCTGCGCGCGGCGACCATTCCCGCGACGCGCATCCTGGACATACGCCAGGTGCGGGAGCTTCCGCAGCTGAGCGCCAAGCTGACGCGCACGACGATGCCCGACGGCCGGACGGCGCGCATGCAGCCGTTGGCCGTGGACGTAGCCGGGTCGCGCAACGAGCTTGCGTTTCCGCCCAAGTACGGCGCCGATACGCGACGGGTGCTCGGCGAGGCCGGGTTTCACTCCGACGACGTCGATGCGCTCGCGGCGGCGGGTGTGATCGCGTGAGCGCGTCGCTCCTGGAGCGGCTCGAATGCGATGCCGCCGAGGGTGAGCTGCGCGACGGTGGTACGCGCTATCTGCTCGTGCGTCACGATTCTCTGATGGGAATGTTCGCACGCCTGCCGGCCGAGGCCCGCCGTACGGCGCTGGCAGCGCTCGCCGAGTCGGTCGCCGAGCATGGAGCGCGCTCGGCCGAGCGCTACGCCTCGGAACTGGCGGGCGGCCGCGAGCAATTGCTGACCGTGATTGAGGCAACCGCGCCACAGCTGGGCTGGGGGCGTTGGCGCTTCGAGCGCCACGAAGGCGAAATCGGACTGGAGGTCGACAACAGCCCGTTCGCCGAGGGCTATGGCCGCTCGAGCGAGCCGGTCTGTGCGGCGATCGTCGGAATGCTGCGCGCGGTCGCGGGGCTGGTCCTCGGCGCAGGGGCGACGGCCGAGGAACATCGCTGCGCGGCGGCGGGTGGCGCGAGCTGCGGCTTCCGCGCGTGGCGGCGGGTAGCGTGAAGGATAGGACGGCGGCCTGCGGGGATGGGTCGCCGATTTTTCTCAGAGGAGGTAAGACCATGAAGCTGAAACTTGTCACGCTTGCGTTTTCAACTGCGCTCGCGTCCCTGCCGGCGCACGCCGACATCACGATCGGCGTATCGCTGGGTGTCACCGGGCCCGGTGCCTCGCTGGGCATCGATTACAAGAACGCCTACCAGCTCATGCCCAAGACGCTGGGCGGCGAGCCGGTCAAGTACATCATCCTCGACGACGCCTCCGACCCGACCAACGCCGCGAAGAACGCGCGCCGTCTGATCAGCGAGGACAAAGTCGATGCGCTGATGGGCTCGAACGGCGTGCCCTCGGCGATTCAGATGGCTCAGGTGGCGGCCCAGGCAAAGACCCCCATCGTCGTGCTCACGCCCGCGGTGCTCTCGCCGGCGGTGCTGCATTGGTCGTTCATCGTGCCGCAGACCACCGAGCTGATGATGGGCGCCATCGCCCAGCAGATGAAGTCGAAGGGCGTCAAGACGGTGGGCTACATCGGCTTCTCGGATACCTGGGGCGACCTGGTGCTCAAGGCGTTGCAGTCGTTCGCGGGCCCGGACGGCTTCAAGATCGTGACCGACGAGCGCTACGCGCGCGCCGACACCAGCGTCACCGGCCAGGTGCTGCGCATCATCGCCGCGAATCCCGACGCCGTGGTGGTCGGCGGCTCGGGGACCGGCGGCGCGCTGCCCCAGGTCGCGCTGGTCGAACACGGCTACAAGAAGACCATTTACCACAGTCACGGCGACGTCAACGGCCAGTTCATCCAGGTCGGCGGCAAGGCGGTCGAGGGCGCGGTCGCGGTAACCGGTCCGCTGATCGTGCCGGAAGAGCTGCCCGCGGGCTATCCGAACAAGGCGGTGGCGCTCGACTTCACTCGGCGCTACGAGGCGAAGTTTGGTGCCGGCAGCCGCAATGCGTTCGCCGGCTATGCCTACGACGGCTATCTCCTGCTCAATGCGGCGGTGCCCGTGGCGCTGAAGAAGGCGCAGCCGGGCACGGCAGCGTTTCGCGAGGCGCTGCGCGCCGCGCTCGAGCAGGTACACGGCGTCGTGGGCACGCACGGGGTGTACGACATGAACCCGAGCACCCACACCGGGCTCGACGAGCGTGCCCGCGTGCTGGTGCACGTCGTGAACGGCGCTTGGCGGCTGATGAAGTAGGCGGCCCGCAGCGTGAGTAAGGTCGGGGGGCGATCGCGGCCCCCCGCTCATGCCGTATGAGCGTCGACATTTCCTTGTGGCTGGTGCAGGACGGAGTCACCAACGGGGCAATCTACGCGCTGCTCGCGCTCGCACTGCTGCTGGTGTTCGCCGTGACCCGCACGATCTTCGTCCCGCAGGGTGAGTTCATCTCCTACGCGGCGCTGTCGCTCGCGCTGCTGCAATCCGGCCACCTCCCGGGCGTGGTCTACGTGCTGGTCGGCGGCGGCCTGGTCGCGGCTGCGTTCGACGTGGCCGGAGCGCTGCGCACGGGAACGTGGCGCCGGCTGCCGCGCAGCCTGGCGCTTTACGTGTTGCTGCCCTGCGCCATCGCGGCGCTCGCGTGGTGGGCTGCGCCGCGCAAGCTCGACCTGGCCGCCCAGGTGCTGCTCGTGCTCGCGCTGGTCACCCCGCTCGGCCCCATCCTGTACCGGGTTGCCTATCAGCCGCTCGCCAGCGCGTCGGTGCTGGTGCTGTTCATCGTCTCGATGGCTGCGCACTATGTGCTCAGCGGGCTCGGGCTGGTGTTCTTCGGCGGCGAGGGGCTGCGCTCCAGGTCCTTTTCGGACGCGCACTTCAGGCTGGGCGTCCTCGACGTGAGCGCGCAAAGCCTCGCAGTGGTCGTGGCGAGCATGGTCATCATGCTTGCGCTGTGGCTGTTCTTCGGGCGCACGCTCTACGGCAAGGCGCTGCGCGCGACGGCGGTGAACCGGGTCGGGGCGCGATTGGTGGGCATTCGGCCCGAGCTGGCGGGCAGCCTGAGCTTTCTGATCGCCGCGTTCATCGGGGCAGTCTCCGGGATCCTGATCTCGCCCATCACGACCATCTACTACGACACCGGCTTCCTGATCGCGCTCAAGGGCTTCGTCGGGGCGATTCTCGGTGGCATGGGAAGCTATCCGCTGGCGGTGGCGGGCTCGGTCGGCGTGGGGCTGCTACAGTCGTTTTCGTCGTTCTGGGCGAGCGCGTTCAAGGAGACCATCGTCTTTACCGCCATCATTCCGGTCCTGCTGTGGCGCTCATTGAAGAGCCGCCAGATCGAGGACGAGGAAGAATGATCTCCAGGCGCGTGGCGCTTGCGGCGTTCGTCGCGTTCCTCGTTGCCGCGCCCTGGCTGCTGCCTGCGTTCCAAGTCACCCTGCTCGACTATATCGGCCTGGCGACGCTGGTGACCCTCGGCCTGGTCCTGCTTACCGGGGTTGCCGGCGTCATGTCTTTCGGCCAGCAGGTATTCACCGGTTTGGCCGCGTACTGCACCGCAGTATTGACCACCCGGTACGGCCTGTCGCCGTGGATCACGCTGCTCATCGGCCTGGCGCTGGTCGCCGCGGTCGCGCTATTCCTGGGCGCGATCACGCTGCGGCTTTCCGGGCACTACCTGCCTTTGGCGACGATCGCCTGGGGCATCGGCATCTATTTCGTGTTCGGCAACATGGATCTGCTGGGCCGGCATACCGGCGTGCCGGACATTCCGGCGCTCGCCGTGCTGGGCTGGAAGCTCGATACCGGCCGGCGGATCTACTGGGTCATCTGGGGCGCCGCGCTCATCGCGCTGCTGCTGGCGCGCAACCTGCTCGATTCGCGCGCCGGACGCGCCATTCGCGCGCTGCGCTTTCGCAGCGTGATGGCGGAGAGCTTCGGCGTCGATACGTCCTCGCTCAAGACGGTCGTGTTCCTGTATGCCGCGCTGCTGGCGGGAGTGTCAGGGTGGCTGTACGCGCACTTCCTGCGCTTCGTCAGCCCTGGCGCGTTCGACGTGAACGCGGGAATCGACTATCTGTTCATGGCAGTCGTCGGAGGGGCGGGGCAGGTCTGGGGCGCGGTGATCGGCGCTTCGGTCATGACGCTCCTCAAGGAATGGCTCAAGGAGCTGCTTCCCGCGATCATCGGCTACTCGGTGAACTACGACAAAGTCGTGTTCGGCATTCTGATGCTGCTGCTCCTGCACCGCGCGCGCGACGGTCTGGCGCCGGCGCTGGCGCGGCGCCTGATCGCCGGGAACGCGGGAGCGGTCCGACAGCCCGCTACCCCGCTCGCCAGGCGCAGCCAGCCCCGCGCCGGCGAGCCTCTGCTCGAGGTGCGCGCCTCGGGCAAGCGCTTCGGCGGACTGGTGGCGGTGAGGGACTTGTCGTTCGCCATGACGAGCGGTGAAATTCTCGGCCTGATCGGGCCAAACGGCGCCGGCAAGAGCACGATGTTCAATCTCATCACCGGGGTCCTGCGCGCCGACGGCGGCGAGATCGTGTTCCGCGGTGAGAGCATGGATCGCCTCGCGCCGAGCGAGATTGCGCGCCGCGGCATCGGCCGCACCTTTCAGCACGTCAATCTGATCGGTTCGATGTCGGTGCTCGAGAACGCGGCGCTCGGAGCGCACCTGCGCGGCCGCCATGGAACGGTGGGTGCGATGCTGCGTGCCGACCGGGCAGAGGAGGCGCAGCTGCTGCACGAGGCCGCACGGCAGATCGAGCGCGTCGGTTTGGCGGACCGTCTCTCCGACCCGGCGGGCAGCTTGCCGCTCGGCAAGCAGCGCCTGCTCGAGATTGCGCGCGCGCTGTGCGCGGACCCCCTGCTGCTGCTGCTCGACGAGCCGGCGGCCGGGCTGCGCTACGCCGAAAAGCAGGCTCTCGCGGACCTGCTGCGCGGGCTGCGCGACGAGGGCATGAGCATACTGCTGGTCGAGCACGACATGGAGTTCGTGATGGGACTGGTCGACCGGCTGGTGGTGATGGACTTCGGCGAAAAGCTCGCGGAGGGCCTGCCCCGGGAGATCCAGTGCAATCCGGCGGTCCTCGAAGCCTATCTCGGGGGCGTCGAGTGAGACGCCCGCGCGCAGCCTGTGGATAACCGCTGACGTTAACCAATGAGCACGCTCCTCGAAGTGGACGCCCTGCGGGTGTTCTACCGCCGGGTCGAAGGGCTGCACCGCGCCACCCTGCGGGTGGCCGAGGGCGCCATCGTGACCGTGATCGGTCCCAACGGCGCGGGGAAGACGACGCTGCTCGGCGCGATCATGGGGCTGCTGCCCTCCACCGGCAGCGTGTGCTACGCCGGCGGGAATCTCGCCGGAGAGAGTACCGAGAGGCGCGTCGCGCGCGGCCTGTGCCTGGTCCCCGAGAGGCGCGAACTGTTCGGCGAGCTGTCGGTCGAGGACAACCTGCGCCTTGGCGCATTTTCCCGCGCGCGCCGCGCCGACCGCGGCACGGCGCGCGATCTGGCCGCGGTCTACGCGCGCTTCCCGCGCCTCGAGGAGCGGCGCGCACAGACTGCCGGCACGCTCTCCGGCGGCGAGCGGCAGATGCTGGCGCTGGGGCGCGCGCTCATGGCGCGGCCTCGGCTGCTGATGCTCGATGAGCCCAGCCTGGGGCTCGCGCCGCAGCTCGTCAGGGCGGTCTTCCGCGCCATCGCCGAGCTGCGCGCGGCCGGCGTTTCGATCCTCCTGGTGGAGCAGAACGCACGCGCCGCACTGCAGGTCGCCGACTACGGGTATGTGCTCGAGACCGGAGAGATCGTGCTGGAAGGTGCGGCGGCGGAGCTCGCCGCCAACCCGCGCGTCATCGCGTCTTACCTGGGGCTTTCGGGCCGGGCGGGGGTGCGGTGAGCGCGCCGCTCTGGCATAGCGGATTCCGCCCGTTCTTTCTCGGCGGCGCACTGTACGGACCGGTCCTGGTCGCACTTTGGTACGGCGCGCGCCTCGGTGCGTGGACGCTTGCCGGCGGCGCGCTCCCTCTGCCCCTGGCGCACGCGCACGAGTTGCTGTTCGGATTCGTCGTCGCAATCGTGTGCGGCGTGCTGCTCACCGCCTTGCCGAGCTGGACCGGTGGCAGGGAGCTGCGCGGAGCCCCGCTCGCACTGCTTGCAGGGCTATGGCTCGCGGGGCGTGCGGCATTCCTGTTCCTGGGCCGGCTGCCGATCGCGCCGGCCATGATCATCGATTGCGCGTTGCTGCCGGTGCTGGTCGCGATGGTGGTGCCCACCCTGAGCGGCGCTCGCTGGCGGCTGTTTTTCTGGACTCTTCCGCCCTTGGCCGGGCTGGCGGCCGGCAACGTTGCCTTCTACCTCGCCGCGGCGCGCGGCTCGATCGAGGCGATGCGCTGGTCGCTCGAGCTCGGGATCGACGCGCTCGCGTTCCTGTATTCGCTCTACGGCGGGCTTCTCACCCCTGCCTTCACGCGCACGTACCTGCGCGCGCGCGGCGAGCCCGCCGCAGCGATTCTGGTGCCGCTCGAATACGCCACTGCGCTGGCGATGGTGGCCTACGCCGCGGCCGACCTGGCCGGTGCGCCGCCCGCCTGGATGGCGGCGACGGCGTTCGGCGCGTGCGTTCTGCACGTCTGGCGCTGCGTGCGCTGGCGCGGCTGGCGCACCGGAGGCGAGCCGCTGCTGTGGACGCTGCACCTCGGCTACGCCTGGTTCATCTTCGCGCTCGCGCTGCGCGCCTGGTCGGCGCTCAACCCGGCAGTGCCCGCCGACGCCTGGATCCATGCCTTCACGGTCGGCGCGCTCGGGCTGACCATGGCCAGCCTGATGACCCGCGTCGTGTTGCGCCATACCGGCCGCGCCTTGCACGTGCGCGCGGCGATGCGCGCCGCGTACTTTGCGGTGCTCGCCGCCGCACTCCTGCGCCTGGGCTATGCCGAGCGCGCATACGGCGAATGGGCGATCCTGGGCTCGGCGCTCCTTTGGTCCGCATGCTTCCTCGCTTACGCGGCGCTCTACGGGCCCATGCTGCTCGCGCCCAGCCTGCCTCGCGCCGCAGGGCGAGTCAGGCCGCCGACCGCATGAGCCCGCAGACACGAGAACCCGTGACCGAAACCATGACCGCTCTCAATCCCCTGCTCGTGACGCCCTCGCGCCCGCTGCCGAAGCGCGTCGCAATCATCGGCGCAGGCACCATCGGTCCCGACATCGGTTACTACTTGAAGAGTGCCTTGCCCGAACTGGAGCTCGTGCTCGTAGACGTCGAGCAGCGCGCCATCGACGCGGCGCTCGGGCGCTTCGAGGGGTACGCGGCCAAGGCGCGTGCGCGCGGCAAGATGAGCGAAAAGCAGGCGGCCGCCGTGACGCAAGGCGTAACGGGCACGCTCGATTACGCCGGCATCCGCGATTGCGACTGGGTGCTCGAAGCGGCCACCGAGAACCTGGCGCTGAAGCAGCGCATCTTCGCGCGGGTCGAGGCAGTCGTGGCGCCGCAGGCGCTCGTCACTTCGAACACCAGCTCGCTTCCCGCGGCGCGCATCTTCGCCGGGCTGCGCGAGAAGGGTCGGGCGACGGTGACGCATTTCTTCGCGCCGGCGTGGCGCAACCCCGTGGTCGAAGTGATCGACTGGGCAGAGGCCGACCCGCGTGTCGTCGACTACCTGCGCTGGCTATTCTGCGTGACCGGCAAGGTTCCGCTGCTCACGCAGGACGTCGCCTGCTTCATGCTCGACCGGGTGTTCGACAACTGGTGCAACGAGGCGGCGCACTGCCTCGCGAGCGCCACGGCCGCCGAGATCGACGGCGTCGCGGGCGAATTCGTGCACGCCGGGCCGTTCTTCGTGCTCAACCTCGCGCGCGGCAACCCGATCATCACCGAGACCAACACGCTGCAGGCCGACGAAGAGGGCGAGCATTACCGCCCGGCCGCGATCTTCCGTTCGGTCGAGCGCTGGGTCAGCGCCGAACCCGGCGAACGGGCGCCGCTGGCCGAGCCGGCCGCCCGCGCAGTGCGCGATCGGCTGCTGGGCGTGCTGCTCTCCCAATCGGTCGATATCGTCGACCGCGGAATCGGCGCCGCGGCCGATCTCGACCTCGGCTGCCGGCTCGCGCTCGGCTTCAAGCACGGGCCGCTCGAGCTGATGCAGGCCCTGGGCGAGGCCGAGAGCCGCCGGATACTCGAGCGCTTCGCGCGCGAGCGGCCCGGCATGCCGATGCCGCGGCAGGCGCATGCCGCTTACGGGCGGTTCGATCGCAACATCCTGGTCGACGATTGGGACGGGGTAAAGGTCATCACCTTGCGCCGGCCAGAGGCGCTCAACGCGTTGCACGACGCGCTGACGGACGAGATTTTGGCCGCAATACGCCGCCACGAGGACGACCCGGCGGTGGCGGGGTTCGTGATCACCGGCTACGGAACCCGGGCATTCTGCGCGGGCGCGGACATCGGCCGCTTTCCGGCGCTGCTCGGCGACGCGCAGGCTTCGGCCGGTTACGCTCGCGCCTGCTCGCGCCTGCTGGTGCACCTCGATGCGATGCGCAAGCCGGTGGTCGCGGCGCTCAACGGCATGGCGCTCGGCGGGGGCTTCGAGCTGGCGACGCGCTGCCACGGCATCGTCGCCACGCGCAATGCCTGGCTGCAACTGCCCGAAATCACACTGGGCATCGTTCCCGGCATCGGCGCGCTGGTAGTGCCTTACCGGCTCTGGCCAGGGGCGGCGCAGGTGTTCCACGGCATGCTGTGCCGCGCCGAGCGGCTCGGCGCACCGCGCGCCCACGAGCTCGGCGTGGTCGACGAGCTGGCCGACGACCACGCGAGCCTGCTGCGGCGCGCGGTCGCGCGGGTACGCGAGCTCGGTAGCGCAGTGCGGCGCATACCGGAGAAGCCCGTCGCGCTTGCGCCGCCGCCGCCGGGCGAGGCCGTGGCGGAGAGCGGACAGCCGCTGAGCCGGGAGGCGATCGGCATCATCGAACAGGCCGTGCGCGAGGCGGCCGCGGCGACCTCGCTGAGGGCGGCGCTCGAGGTCGGCTACCGGGCCTTCGGGCGCAGCGCTTGCACCGCGGCGGCGCGCGAGGGCATCGACGCGTTCCAGGCGCGGCGCCAGCCGGATTTTTCCAGAACGGGGTGAGCGCGTGAGCGCGGCACAGGCATACACTCGGGAGACAACGCGGCGATGAACACAGATCGACAGAGTGAAGGCAAGTACGCGGCGCTTTTCCGGCCGGGTCGCATCGGCCGGTTCGAGACCCGCAACCTGATCAAGTACGGGGCCTGCTGCGTGTCGAACTACAACGAGCGCGACGGCACCATCACGCCGCGCGAGCTGGCGCGCACGCGCGTGATCGCCGCCACCGGCTGCGGCCTGATCACCAACCAGGGCGCCTACCCCGACCCGCGCGGCGAGGGCAAGGCGTACTTCCGCCAGGTGGCGATCTTCGACGACCGGTTCCTGCCGCAGTTCGAGGCCATCGCGCGCGCGATCCACGACGGCGGCGCGGTGGCGATCCAGCAGATCCTGCACGCGGGGCGCTACGGCGGGATCGACCTGGGCTACTGCGTCCAGCCCTCGGTGGTACCGCAGACGCTGCCGCACTTCCGGCCGCCGCGCGAGATGTCCAGGGACGACATCCGCCAGTGCATCCGCGAGCACGCCGAGGCCGCCGCGCGCGCCGTCCGGGCAGGGTTCGATGGCACCGAGGTGACCAGCTTCATGGGCTACCTGCTCGCCAACTTCAACTCCAAGTTCACCAACCAGCGCAGCGACGAATACGGCGGCTCGATCCGCAACCGCGGGCGCTTCATGCGCGAGCTGATCGACGCCATCAAGCAGGCGACACCGGGCAACCCGCTGGTGATCCGCCTCAACGGCAACGAGCTGATGGACCAGTGGGGCGGCAACAGCGAGGACGAGTGCTTCGAGCTGATGGCGCAGGCGGTCGAATGCGGCATCGACATGATCAGCGTCACGGTCGGCTGGCAGGAGGCCCCGGCGTCCTCGATCGGACGCGACGTCGCGCCGGGGCACTGGAACTACCTCGCGGCGCGTGCCAAGCGCCTGTTCCCGAATACGCTGATCGCGTTCGGCAACCGGCTGCCGGACCCGGGCATGGCCAACGACTGCCTCGTCAACGGCGAGTTCGATTTCTGGGAAGTGTGCCGGCCGCTGCTCGCCGACCCCGAGATGGTGCACAAGATCAGGGAGCACCGTACCGACGAGATCCGGCGCTGCATCGGCTCGCTCAACTGCCTGTCGCGGCTGTTCCGCGACCTGCCCTATACCTGCACCATGAACCCGGCGCTTGGCCACGAAGTCGAGCCCGAGTACGCGGTCACGCCCGCCGCGGTGAAGAAGAAGGTGATGGTGATCGGCGCGGGACCGGCGGGCATGGAGTGCGCGATCACCGCGGCGAAGCGCGGCCATGCGGTCACGGTGTTCGAACGCGGCGCGCGCATCGGCGGCAGTCTGCTCGGCTACGCCGGGCACGACCTCGCCCGGCCCGACGATCTGCTGAGCGTGATCGGACACTACGAGGTCATGGCGCGCAAGCTCGGCGTGGAGCTGCGCTTCAACAGCGAGGCGAACCCGAAATTCATGCGCTCGATGCTGCACCAGTACGACGCCTGCGTGGTGGCCGCCGGGGCGCGCATCGACATGCAGGCCTACACCGGGCTGCCGGGACGCGAGCGGCTGATCGATGCGCTCGACGTGGCGAGCGGCCGCGTCGTACCTGGCAAGCGGGTGGTCGTGATCGGCGGCGGCAAGATCGGCCTGGCGCTCGCGGAGTCGCTGCGCCACGGCGGGGCCGAGGTCACGATCGTCGAGCAGGCCAAGCGCATCGCCGGCGACGTCATGCCGTCGTTCAAATGGCGCCACACGGCGTGGGTCGAGGAGCTGGAGATCCGCACCCTGCTGCAATCCCGCGTGCTGCGCGTGGACGCGGAGGGCGTGACGGTCGCCGACGCCAAGGGCGCCGAGACCCGCGTGGCGGCCGACAGCGTGATCGCCGCCGCGCCGCGCAAGTCGAACCAGGAGCTGTTCGCCGAGTTCGAGTGGATGATCGACGAGCTGCACGGCTGCGGCGACGCGCTGATCCCGCGCGGACTGGACGCGGCGATCCAAGAGGGCTACCGGCTCGGCGCGCGGATCTGAGGGGCCCTGATGGACATCGCAACTGCAGCGCGCTTCGACCTGCCGGCCTGGCAGGCGATCCTCGATCGCGAAGCGGCTGTGTTCGCAGAGCTCGCCCCCGGTGCCAGCGTTGCTTTCGTTCCGCGCCACGCGGCGGGGCCGGACGGCGTCGTGCGCCCGAGCGCGATGCCGAGCGTGCCGCCGCTCGAAATGCTCGCCTGGGAGCGCGGCGCTGGCGCGATGACGGCTTGCACGCGCAGCTACCGGGGCCTCGCGGCCGCCGCCTGTGACGTGCTGTTCTTTTTCGAGCGCGACGCCCTCGAGGCGGTCCTCGCGCGGGCCGACGACGATCCGTTCGGCGAGATGAAACGCCGCATCCGGGCGGGCCGCATCCTGCTCATGGTGCTGCGCACGCGCCAGGAGCTGCGCGCGCGCGGCTACGAGGACTTCCTGGAATCGCTGGGCCTGCCGTTCATGGGCGCGTGCCGGTGAGGGGGAAGAGTGGTCTTCAATAACCCTTCGGGCGCTCCCGAGCTCGCGTGCGACGAGTGCGGCTGCCGCTGGTTCGATCGCATGAGCAACGCCTGCTACGAATGCGGGGCGCAAGTGACGCCCGAGGCGCGCGTCGAGTTCGAACGCGCGCTGGCGGAGTTCCACATGCAAGCGTACCCGGGCGAGGCGTCGCCCGCCGCAGGCCCCGGCAAGGAGGTGGACTCAGCATGAAGGTGAACAAGATCGACCATATTTGCATCGCGGTGCGAAATCTCGAGCAGGCGCGCAAGGTCTGGGAACCGGTGCTCGGCAAGAGCGCTCCGGACGACGCCTATGTGGACGAGCCCGAGAAGATCAGAGTCGCCCGTTACTGGGTCGGCGGGGTCGGCTTCGAGCTGATGGAGTCGACCACGCCCGACGGCGACGTAGCGAAGTTCATCGAGAAGCGCGGCGAGGGGGTGATGCTGATCAGCCTGAACGTCGACGATACGCGCCGGGCGATGGACGAGCTCAAGGCGAAGGACTATCCGTTCATCGGCGGCGCACGGCCGTTTCGCGACTGCGAGTTCGCCTTCGTGCATCCGAAGGCGTTGAACGGGGTGCTGCTCGAGCTGATCGATTACCGCTGGCGCGAGCTCGAGGGATCGGCCGCCCCCGAGGGACGGCCGATCCCTCGGGGTTGAGGCGGCGCCCTCCGGCCGCGTCCTCATGCCGCCATCGGCACCGACGGCAGCCCGGCGAGCGCCATGGCCAGCTCGGCCTCGTCGTAATGCTGGTCGAGCAGCTTGCCGGAGAAGTAGTCCATGTAGGCCTGCATGTCGAAGTGGCCGTGGCCGCACAGATTGAACAGGATCACCTGCGACTTGCCCTCCTGCTTGCAGCGGATCGCCTCGTCGATCGCGCCCTTCACGGCATGGTTCGCCTCGGGCGCGGGCAGGATGCCCTCGGTGCGCGCGAACTGCACGCCGGCCGCGAACACCTCGACCTGCTTGTAGGCGCGTGCCTCGAGCAGCCCGAGCTCCTTGCAGTGCGACACCAGCGGCGCCATGCCGTGGTAGCGCAGGCCGCCAGCGTGGAACCCGGGCGGCGTGAAGGTCGAGCCGAGGGTGTGCATCTTGACCAGCGGCGTCAGGTGCCCCGTGTCGCCGAAGTCGTAGGCGTACTTGCCGCGCGTCAGGCTGGGGCAGGCGGCGGGCTCGATCGCCACGATGCGGCGCTTCTTGCCGCCGCGCAGCTGCGCACCGAGGAACGGGAACACGAGCCCGGCGAAGTTGGAGCCCCCGCCGGTGCAGCCGACGAGCACGTCCGGGTCGTCGCCCGCCATCTCGAGCTGCGCGATGGCTTCCTGCCCGACCACGGTCTGGTGCATGAGCACGTGGTTGAGCACCGAGCCGAGCGCGTACTTGGTGTCCTCGTGCGTCGCCGCGACCTCGACCGCCTCCGAGATGGCGATGCCCAGGCTGCCCGGGTGGTCCTTGTTCTGCTGCAGGATCGCGCGGCCCGAGTTCGTCTCGGGCGAGGGCGAGGCGATGCAGCGCGCGCCGTAGGTCTCCATCAGCGCGCGCCGGTAAGGCTTCTGGTTGTAGGACACGCGCACCATGAACACCTGCACGTCGATGCCGAACAGCGCCCCGGCGAAGGCGAGCGAGGAGCCCCATTGGCCGGCGCCGGTCTCGGTGGCGATCTTCTTGATGCCCGCCTCCTTGTTGTAGAAGGCCTGCGGTACCGCGGTGTTCGGCTTGTGGCTGCCCGCGGGCGAGACGCCCTCGTACTTGTAGTAGATCCTGGCGGGGGTTTGCAGCGCCTTCTCCAGGCGCCGCGCGCGAAACAGCGGCGAAGGCCGCCACTGCCGGTAGATGTCCCGTACCGGGCCGGGAATCTCGACCTCGCGCTCCTGCGTGACCTCCTGGGCGATGAGCGCCATCGGGAACAGCGGCGCCAGGTCGTCCGGTCCCACCGGCTGCTTGGTCCCCGGGTGCAGCACCGCAGGCGGCGGCGAGGGCAGGTCCGCCATGATGTTGTACCAGCGCTTCGGGATGCGGGTTTCGTCGAGCAGGTACTTCACGGTGTCCGTCATCTTGGTCTCCTCCTTGAGCGGTGCCTGGCGAGCGTGCGAGGGTCTGGCCCGAACGCTTCCGGCGAAGGATCCGGCCGGCGACCGCCCGCCGCTTCAAGTTCTGCGCGATTTATTGATGTACGACAACAAGGCGGCCGCTCGCGTGCCGGCGGTGTCGTCGTACCTTGCATGCGCTGCGCCAGCGGCGCAGCGATATGCTAATTTCACAGAGCGGGGCGCGCTGGCGAGGACGGGAAGCGGACCCATGGTGAACGTTTCTCTGGGCGACAAGTACCAGCTGACCCGCGGACGCGTGTTCCTGACCGGCATGCAGGCGCTGGTCCGCCTCACGTTGCTGCAAAGCGAGCGCGACCGCGCGGCGGGACTCAACACGGCGGGGTTCGTTTCGGGCTATCGCGGCTCTCCACTCGGCGGCCTCGACCGCGCATTTGTAAGCGCGGCCCAGGACCTTGCCGAGCACCGCATTCGATTTCAGCCGGGCGTCAACGAGGAACTGGCAGCCACCGCGTGCTGGGGCACGCAGCAGCTGCACCTTTTTCCGGAGCCGCAGCACGACGGCGTCTTCGCCATGTGGTACGGCAAAGGCCCTGGCGTGGATCGCTGCGGCGACGTGTTCAAGCACGCCAATCATGCCGGCACGGCGCGCCACGGCGGAGTGCTGGTGGTCGCGGGAGACGATCACGGCGCGAAATCATCGGCCGTCGCGCACCAGAGCGAGCATCAGTTCTCGGCCGCCGGGATTCCCGTGCTTGCGCCTTCCGATCTTCAGGAATACCTCGACTTCGGCCTGCATGGCTGGGCGATGTCGCGCTATTCGGGACTCTGGGTGGCGCTCAAGACGAGCGGCGCGATCGCCGAGAGCTCGGCCACCGTGGAGGTCGCACCGGAGCGCGCACAGCCCCGCCTGCCGCAGGATTTTGCGCTCCCGCCCGACGGGCTCAACATCCGGCTGCCGGATTCGCAGCTGGCGCAGGAGAGGCGCATTCAGGAATACAAGGTCTATGCCGCGCTGGCCTACGCGCGCGCAAACGGCCTGGACCGAGCGGTGCTCGACTCGCCGCGCGCGCGGCTCGGCATCATCACCTGCGGCAAGGCCTACGGCGACGTGCGTCGTGCGCTGGACGACCTCGGCATCGACGAGGCGCAGGCCGCGGCGATCGGCATTCGACTGTACAAGGTCGGCCTGGTCTGGCCCCTCGAGGCCGAGGGAGTGCGCCGCTTCGCCGCCGGCCTCGAAGAGGTGCTGGTGATCGAGGAGAAACGCCAGGTCATCGAATACCAGCTCAAGGAGGAGCTGTACCACTGGCGCGAAGACGTGCGCCCGCGCGTGATCGGCAAATTCGACGAGCATGGCGAGTGGGGTGCGCAGCACGGCAAGTGGCTGCTGCCGCCGACCGCCGAGCTCACCCCGGGAGCGATCGCGCGCGTGATCGCCGCGCGCCTCGCGCCCTTCCACGGCTCGGAGCGCATCGCGCGCCACCTCGCGTTGCTTGACGCCCAGGAAGCAGCGCTCGCGCACTCGCACGTGGCGATGCAGCGCCCGCCATGGTTCTGTCCGGGTTGCCCGCACAACACCTCCACCCGAGTTCCCCAGGGCAGCTGCGCGCTCGCCGGCGTCGGCTGCCATCTGATGGCCACCTGGATGGATCGCGACACCCGCGTCATCAGCCAGATGGGGGGCGAGGGCGCTTCCTGGATCGGGCTCGCGCCGTACTCGGGCACGCGCCACGTCTTCGCCAACATGGGCGACGGGACGTACTTCCACTCGGGGCTGCTCGCGATCCGTGCAGCGGTGGCCGCGGGCGTCAACATCACCTACAAGCTGCTGTACAACGACGCGGTGGCGATGACCGGCGGCCAGCCCGTCGACGGATCGCTCGGCGTGCCGCAGCTCACGCGCCAGCTCGCGGCTGAGGGCGTCAGCCGAATAGTCGTGGTGGCCGAGGACGTCGCGAAGTACCGGACCCTGCACGGCCTCGCACCGGGCGCGCAGGTGCGGCCGCGCGCTGAGTTCGACCGCGTGCAGCGCGAGCTGCGGCAGGTCCCCGGCGTGAGCGTGCTGATCTACGACCAGCTGTGCGCGACCGAGAAGCGGCGGCGCGTGAAGCACGGCGAGCTCGCTCCACCCGCCGAGCACGTCTTCATCCACGAGCTGCTGTGCGAGGGCTGCGGCGACTGCGCGCTGCGCTCGAACTGCCTCGCGGTGGTGCCGGTCGAGACCGAGTTCGGGCGCAAGCGGCGCATCGATCCGGCGGCGTGCACCTCCGACCTGTCCTGCCTCGCCGGCCGCTGCCCGGCAATGGTCGTGGTGCGCGGAGGGGTGCCGCGCCGACGGCGTGTGCCCGAGGGGCCGCTCGAGAAGGCGCTACCCGAGCCCGCGGTGTGCGCCTCGTCCCGGAACCCCTACGCGATCCTGGTGACCGGTATCGGCGGCAGCGGCGTGGTGACGGTCGGCGCGCTGCTCGGCATGGCGGCACACCTCGAGGGCAAGGGCGTGGTCGTGGTCGACATGACCGGGCTCGCGCAGAAGGCCGGCGCGGTGTACTCGCACGTGCGCATCGCCGACGACCCACGGCGCCTTCAAGCGGGCCGTATCGCGGCAGGCGAGGCCGACGTCGTGCTCGCCGGCGATCTGGTGGTGACGGTGGCGGCCGAGGCGCTCGGCTGCATGCGCGGCGGGCGCACGCGCGCTGTGGTGAGCAGCGCACATCATGCGACCGGCGAATTCATCGCCAAGCGCGATCTGGAGTTCCCCGCCGCCGCGATGCAGCGCGAATTGGTGCGGGTGCTGGGCGAGGAAGCGCTCGACTTCCTGGACGCGAGCGCTGCCGCGACTTCGCTGGCGGGCGACTCGCTGAAGGGCAACGTGCTCCTGCTCGGCTATGCCTACCAGAAGGGACTGCTGCCCCTTTCCGCCGCGGCGCTACTGCGCGCGATCGAGTTGAACGGCGCCGCCGTGGACGACAACAAGGCCGCCTTCACCTGGGGCCGCATTGCAGCGCTCGAGCCCGGGCGCGTCGCCCGGCTCGTCGCGCCGGCGCACGGCGAGCCACTTGCGCAAAGCCTCGAGCAACGCGTCGAGCGGCGCGCGCGCTACCTGACCGAGTACCAGGACGAAGCCTACGCCCGGCGTTACAGGGAGCTCGTTGCCCGCGCGAGGGCGCGCGAAGCGGCGCTGCTGCCCGGCAGCAGCGCGCTGGCGGAGGCCGTGGCCGACGGCTACTTCCGGCTGCTCGCCGCGAAAGACGAGTACGAAGTGGCGCGCCTGCT
The DNA here is from genome assembly GCA_963817785.1 of uncultured Pseudomonadota bacterium. Classification (GTDB taxonomy): domain Bacteria; phylum Pseudomonadota; class Gammaproteobacteria; order Burkholderiales; family SG8-39; genus JAKALD01. The sequence continues at coordinate 453,107 of CAWFPL010000003.1, forward strand.
CGGCGACGCGCGTTTCGCGCAGGAGCTCGATGCGGCTTACGAAGGCCGCGCAGAGCTCGTTTACCGCCTGCACGGGCGCTCGTACGGCGCGTGGATTGCGCCGCTGCTGCGCGCGCTGGCACGGACGCGGCGCCTGCGCGGCACGGCGCTGGACCCGTTTGCGCGGCTGCCGGCTCGCCGCCTCGAGCGCCGGTTGCTCGCCGAGTACGAGCAATCGCTCGCCGAAGTGCTCGACATGCTGGACACTCGCAACCATGCGATTGCGGTGGAGCTCGCCGCCCAGCCGGCCGCAATTCGCGGCTTCGGTCCGGTGAAGGCAGAAGCCGCCGAAGCCGCGCAAGCGCGCCGCGGCGAGCTGCTCGTCGCACTGCGCAGCGTCTCGCCGCTGGCGCGGGTGGCCTGAGAAGCGCCTGCCGCTCGCGCCGGGGCCATCGCCGCGCGAGGGACTCAGGCGCCGAGGTGAGCCGGCGCGATCAGGGGAGCAGCCTTTGCACGAGCTCGGCCGCCAGCGCGTAGGGATCGCCTTCGCGGGCGGCTAACCGTTTGGCGAGCTCGGCGGTCATTCCGAGCTTGGCGCGGCAAAAGCGCTCGAGCAGGAGCAGTTCGGCTGTTTTCTCGAGCCGGAATGCGGCCAGGCGCAGGGCGCGCGCTTCGCCTTCTGCGGTCTCCGTGGTCGCCGCACGATGGCCGAGGATCGCTTCGACCAGTTGCTCAACGCCATCCCCGGTGAGGGCGCTGGTACCGATCACCGGGACCATCCAGCCGGAACGGGCGGCTTGCGGCGCTGCGCGCGCGAGCATCCGTTCGAGATCGACGCGGGTGCGGCGGGAGTCGGCGCGATCGCACTTGGAGACCACGTGGATGTCGGCGACCTCCAGCAGCCCGGCCTTGAGTGCCTGAAGCTCGTCGCCGAGTCCGGGCGGTGAGACCACGACGGTCGTGTGCGAGGCTCTCGCAATCTCGACCTCGTCCTGACCCACCCCCACGGTTTCAATGATTACGATGCCGTATCCTGCGACGTCAAGGATGTCGGCGGCATCCAGAGCGCCTTTCGCCATTCCGCCCGTGACGCCGCGCGTTGCCATGCTTCGGATAAAGACGCCGGGGTCGTCCGCCAGGGAGGCCATACGAGCCCGGTCAGCGAGGAGGGCGCCGCCGGTATAGGGACTCGACGGGTCTACGGCGACGATCCCGACCTTGACTGCGTTGGCGCGCAGTAACGGCACGAGTCTTGCGACGAGGGTGGACTTGCCGCTGCCCGGAGCGCCCGTGATGCCGACGACGTGAGCGTGCCCGGCGCGCCGATAGATTTCTGCGAGGATCGGCCGGACCTCTTCCGCGTCGGATTCGGCACGCGAGATGAGCCGCGCCACGGCCCCGGTATCGCCGCGTAGGCAGCGCTCGAGAAGCTGGGAGGACGGAACGGCTCCCGTCATGAGACTGTATTGGTTAGCTCATCCGCGGGCTGTTCACTGTTCGCTGCGCGGTCGCGGATGAGCCGGAAGGACGCGGCCGCAGCGTCTGCAGGGTGATTCGCGTCGGGAGCACCAGCAGAGGCTTTCGCGCCACCGGTGAGAATCGCAGGTGGCGCCGAACAAAGCTCGTCCATTGAAGCGAACATAACATGCAGCGTGGCAGTATGTGTAACAGGCAATCCGACCCTCAGGCGAAGCGTCGGTGACCGGGTTCGTCCGCAGCGGAGCGCCAAGATCACGCGACGCATTGCGTCCGCCCGGGCCACGGTGTTGACTCGGGCGCCGGGCTGACCCGCCTTTTTCACGGCGCCATCACCCCGGATGTCCCTGCGACCGCCCGGCTGCACGCGGCATTCGTAACGGCGACGCGGGTAAGCCGCAGGTGGAGGTCTGGGTTGGAGCCTGGCGAACAGGCCGGCAGTGCGATCACCGGAGGGCAGAGCGCCGAACTGTTCCGCAGCTCTTGCACTGCACGCGCCGCCGCTGTCGCTTCGCTGTATTGGCCATCGGGAAATCATCTCAGTTTCGCGCAGCCCCGGAAACACCCTTCTTCTCTCGGCAAAAGCGCGGTTTACCCCCTTAATTTACCCACACGACTTCCTGAAGACCCATTATGGTTTTGATCAGCCTCGGCGGCGTGGCGTCTGGGTGAGATGTCGCAAAGGAAACGTTCTCGCGCGTACTGGGTGAACCCGCGGATTTCCGGTGATGGGGGGTCAACCAGCGGAGTGTTGGCTGCTGCATCGGGCTGCTGCGGCTTTTGGCGAGCACTGAACCAGTTCCTGCTGCGGCAAGTGCTTTCAGATCCGGGCTGTCCGTAACCGCAACGTGGGTCAACGTAACGCGAAATTGCGGGTCTACGGTTGGCCGAAATCCACGGGGTAAGGCGTGCCCGGTCCGGAAGTCTCTTTTACGCCGGAATATATGAGCGCATGTGCGCTCATGCGCGCCGGAATGGCCCCTTGACATTGCCTGAGCCGGCCGATACGCTAAATCAGAATAAGCATTCTAATGTGCTGTTGCTGCAATGCAAAATCGAGTGCCGTAGCTGAGCGACACGACGAAGGCGAACTCCGCTGCAGAGACTCACTCTCTGAGAACAGGTGCGATACGTCGTGGACGCGAGCCGATCGCGAATCAAACCAAGGAGGCCACATGAGTAGCAAGCTGATGTTTCTGATTTCCAGGCTCGCGTTCGGTTTCCTCCTTGCGCTGCCGTTTGGCATGGTGCCAGCGCAGGCTGCAGAGCCTGTCGTGCGTATTGCCGAATACCCTGGGTCAATCGTGGAGCTGGTGCCCTGGGTAATGGTGGAGAAGGGTTTCTGCAAGAAAAACGGGATCGATTGCCAGCCCGTATTTCTTACCAATGGTCCCCTCACCCTGCAGGCTGCCGCAGCCGGGAGTGTGGATTTCATTTACACCTCTCTCGACTTGACGATGGAGGCGGACGCGAAGGGTGCCGACCTGCAAGTGGTTGGTGTAGGCGAAAGAAATGGCGCCTATGTGCTGGTCATGCGCAGCGACCTTGCGCAACCTCACCATGCCGACGGCTACCCGAAGAACATGCTCGATCTCAAGGGGCGCACCGTGGGAGTGGCTGCCCGAGGCAGCGCCACCGAGCTGTTTGTCGACGCGTTGCTGAAAGGCGCGGGCATGCGATCGGACGACGTCAGCTTCGTCGGAGTTGGGGCGCCGAACACGGCCTATGCGGCGATCGACGCAAAGCAGGTCGACGCCGTTATGAGCTGGGCGCCGGTCCCGGAACTGTGCGACGTGGTGAAGAAGTGCGACATCATGGTTGACTTGCGCAACGGACGAGAGGGGCCCGCCGATATTCGAGCGCTGAACGGTGGCTTCGGAGTCTGGCAGGCCAGGCGCGAGTACATCGAGAAGCATGGCAAGGAAGTCAGAGCGTTCAGCCGTGCCTTGGTCGAAGCTACCAACTGGGTCAAGGATCCAAAGAACCTTCCCGCAGTCATGGCGCTGTCCAAAGGTCACCTCAAGCTTGCCGATATCCCGGGTAAGGATCAGTTGCTCAAGGAAATGGTCAACGACGAGGTCGCCCAATTCGGCACCCACTTCGACCGCGGGGTGGTGAAGGGTTTCAATGATTTTCTGATCAAGAATGATCGGCTCAAGAAGCCGTTCAGCGTGAACTCGATCGTGTGGCCAGGAACGCCGTAAGAGCGTACTAGCCGACCAGCGGCTTGAAGTAGAGATGCCTTGTTACGGCGGGGACGCGTCGATCCACGTCGCGCGCGTCACGCACGTTTTCCAGGGGGGGCTGCTAGCCCTTAATGATGTCACCCTGCGGGTCCAAAGTGGCGAGTTTGTCGCCATAGTCGGGCCTAGCGGGTGCGGCAAGACGACCCTCTTGAACCTGATTGCCGGCTTAGTCGAGGTACAGGAGGGCAATGTCGCCGTGGCGAACGCGCCACCCAAGGCAGGTCGCCGGGACGTTGCTTATATGCTCGCGCGCGACTGCCTCTTCCCGTGGCGCAGCGCTCTCGGGAATGTCATGGTCGGCGGAGAGTTTCGGCGGGTGCCGAGATCCGAGCGCCGCAATCGTGCACGCGAGTTTCTGGACAAGGTGGGTTTGCGGGGGTTCGAGAATCACTATCCGAAGGCGCTGTCGCACGGAATGCGCCAGCGCGTCGCGCTGGCGCGCACCTTCTCTCTCGAGTCGCCGATTCTGCTGATGGACGAGCCGTTTGGGGCGCTGGACGCGCAAACCAAGCTGCAGCTCGAGGATGCGCTCCTGGGATTGTGGGGAGCGCAGAGGCGGACGGTCGTATTCATCACCCACGACCTCGCGGAGGCCGTCACGCTTGCCGACCGGGTAATCGTGATGTCTTGTCGTCCCGGGCGCATTCTCGCCGATATCCACGTCTCGCTGGAACGCCCACGTTCAGTCCGAGCGCTGCAGAAGAACCCGCGCTACCACGAGATCTATTCGGAGGTGTGGACCAAGCTTGAGGAAGGACTGAGCGAGACAACTTCGCTCACGTGATGGCGAGCCCTCGGCATCGAGCGTTGGTTATCTTGGCTGCGCAAATCGCAGCGCTGACGGTTTTCCTCGGTCTGTGGGAATGGGCGGCGCGCACCCGGCTGATCAACCCGCTGTTCATCGGCCAGCCCTCCAAGATCTTCGCGTATTTTTTCAACGGAATGTTCGTGAACGGCGTCATGCTCAAAGGGGCTGCCTGGACGCTTTCCGAGACTGCGGTGTCGTTTCTGATCGGCAGCGCCGGAGGAATCCTGTTCGGGCTTTTATTCGCCGTCTTCCCGTCGTGCGAGAAGTTCTTCGATCCCGTGCTTTCGGGCCTCAATTCGCTCCCGAGAATTGCTCTTGCTCCTTTGTTCGTGCTCTGGTTCGGGATCGGCGCGGCATCCGAAATAGCGCTCGGTGTGTCGCTGACCTTTTTCATCGTGCTCTATAACACCATGGCCGGAACGCGCGGCGTTGACTCGGACTGGATCGTGCTTTCGCGAATGCTGGGCGCGAGCAGCTCCACGATTTTTTTCAAAGTCACGCTCATCAGCGCTGTACCCACCATCTTTTCCGGTCTGAAGCTCGGGCTGATCGTATCGCTTCTAGGGGTCATCGCGGGGGGGATCATCGCTGGCCAGCACGGCTTGGGGCAGCTCCTCAGCTATCTGGCTGGCACCTTCGAGACGGATGGAGTTTTTGCAGTGCTGTTGTTGCTGGCGATCATCGGAGCCGCCCTTACGGCCTTGATGAACGCCATCGAGCGCCATCTGCTCCGGTGGCGCTGATGACCGATGTCTCGGCGAGAGGATGTCGCAGGGACGATCCCTTTGGTTGTCTCGTTTCCGCCTACGTTTCGCGCGTATGAGCTGACGGTCATTCCGACGGGTTGGTAACACCTGTCCAACCCTGCATCGTAACCAACAGCGTCCGGTGATCTTGGAGGTCCCATGTCAGCGATCAGCGCCGGCAGAGCCGTCGTGAATGTTCTCAGGGCGGAAGGCATCAAGTGGGTCTTCGGGATGCCGGGAGGGCACGTGCTTGGCATCTACGATGCGCTATACGACACACCGGAGATTCAGAATATTCTCGTACGGCACGAGCAGGCCGCTGCGGCCATGGCGGCTGGCCATGCGCAGCTGACTGGCGAGCCTGGGGTGATATGCGTGACGGCCGGTCCGGGTGCTACGAACTTGGTGACCGGGATCGCCGAAGCTTATCTCGGCGCGCTACCGGTCGTCGTGATCGCTGGGCGCGGATCCAGTGCCACGACGTACCGAGGCGCCTCACAGGAAATCGCCCAAGACAGAGTGTTTGCCCCGATTACCAAGTGGGCCGTACGCGTCGACCGTGCGGACTTGATCGTCGACGTCCTGCGCCAGGCATTCACCGTTGCACGCTCGGGCAAACCCGGGCCGGTTCTCGTCGACATCCCACGCGATGTCCTATCCCAGAAGGTCGAATTCCAGGGCTACGTGCCGGTGGGTCGCCCGGCGCGAACACAAGGAAGCCCGGAGCGAATCGGCGCGGCCGTCGAAGCGCTGCTGCGGGCAGAGCGACCCATCATCGTTGCCGGCGGCGGCACCGTGGCATCGGGTGCATTCAATGAGCTTCGCGATCTCGCCGAGTTGTTGGGACTGCCTGTGCTTACCACTCTGTCGGGTCGCGGGAGTCTTCCCGACGATCACGCCCTCGCGGCAGGCGGCTTGGGATGTCATCGCAACGACGTCACCAAGCGAATGCTCACCGAGGCCGATTTTGTGCTTGGCTTGGGGTGCCGGTTCGAGGAAATGGAGACTAACTGGAAGCCGGGCTATGTTCCCGATCCATCCGCTTGCTACGTGCAGGTCGATATCGACCCGCTCGAAATCGGGCGGAGCGTCGTTCCACGAGTCGGTATCGTGGGCGACATCAAATCGGTGTTGGTAGAGATCTGTCGGCTGGTCCGTGAGTCAGGTCACATTCCGGCGGCGGCCCATTACCTCTCGCTGCCGAGGGTCCAGGAATTGCTTCGAGACACGCAGCGGATGGAGGCAGAGGCGGACTCCACCCTCGGATGCGACCGTCCGCCTTTGCACCCGCTGCGTGTAATCAGAGCTGTCCGCAGGAGTTTCCCACGCAATACGACGCTTGCGATCGATGTCGGCGTGCTTGCGCAGCATATGGGCGGCGCATTTCCCTACTTCAAGGTTTATGAGCCCCGTTCGGTAATCGCTCCGACGAGCTTCTATAGCATGGGCTTCGCAGCAGCGGCGTTGCCTTGCGCACGCTTGGTCTACCCGGAGCGGCCGGCGGTCGGCCTGGTCGGCGATGGTTCATTTCAGATGAGCATGAACGTGCTGCCGGTCGCGGCGGAATATCGCCTGCCGGTTACGTGGTGCGTACTGAACGATTCAGCCTTGGGATCGATCCGGGACATTCAGGAGCACGCATTCAATCGCAGGTTTATCGCGACGGAGTTTGCCGTGCAGCCTGACTTCGCGAAGGTCGCAACAGCATGCAAATGCTACGGCGAGCGGGTCGAGAGCTATGCGCAGATCGAGCCTGCGATCGAGCGGGCGAGGGAAGCGAACGACCGAGGCATTCCGGCCGTTCTAGACTTCATCGTCGCCAGGGAGCGTACTAGGGCGACAGTTGAATTTGCTGCGCCTAATCACAACAAACAAGCGTAGAAAACCGAGCAAGAGGCCACAGATCATGAATCTCCCGAGCCTGGGAGCACTGCAAGGCGACGTGATCCAAGTCGCCTACTTCGTCGAGGACGTCGAGAGGTCCATCAGGACCTTCTCGGAGCGCCTCAAGGTGGGACCGTGGTTCGTGAGCGGGCCATTTATTCCCTCGCAGGGTCTGTATCGGGGCAAGCCTACGCGAATGAGGGTGACCTTGGCCGTCGGCTACGGTGGGCCGATGATGTTCGAACTGATCGCGCAGCACGATAGGGAGCCGTCCGTCTTTCAGGAAGCGCTTGCCAGACACGGATACGGCTTTCACCACTGGGGCGTCGCAACGCGCGCGTTCGACGAGGCGGTCGCCCGATACGAAGCTCTCGGTTACGAGCAGGCCTTCTTCGATCACTCGCCTCGCGGCGGACGCGTCGCGTACATGGACACGACGCGCCAGCTGCCCGGGATGATCGAACTCATCGAGATGACGGAAAAAAAGGAAGCCAACAACATGGAGATCTACCGTGCCTCCTTGGGCTGGGACGGCAGCGACCCGATTCGCCGCGCCGTGGCCGCCTAACGCATCACCGCGCCGGCGGCCACCGAGAATCACGGGCTTCAATCAGATTCGTCGATCCAGTCCGGTCCAGTAGCGCTTCCTGACTTCCTTGCGCAGCACTTTCCCGACCGGGCTTCTCGGAAGCGTCGCGACGAAATCCACGGACTTGGGCACCTTGACGCTGCCAAGTCGCTGCTTGCAGAACGAGATGAGCTCCTCCGCGGCCAGCGCGCAACCCGCCTTGAGCTCGACGACAGCCTTGATGGCTTCGCCCCACTTCTCGTCGGGTACGCCTACCACGGCGCAATCCTGCACGGCGGGGTGAGAGAGCACCGCCTGTTCCACTTCGAGCGGGTAGACGTTGAAGCCGCCGGTGATGATCATCTCTTTCTTGCGGTCGCAGATATAGAAGTAGCCGTTCTCGTCCTGGTAGGCCAGGTCGCCGGTGTGGTGCCAGCCGTGCGTCGAGACTTCCGCCGTCGCTTCGGGGTTCTTGTAGTAGCCGCGCATGACCAGTCCGCCCTGCACGACGATTTCGCCGATCGCGCCTTGCGGCACGAAGTTTCCCTGCTCGTCCATCAGCGCTACACGCGCGAACGGACTGGCGCGGCCGCAGCTCAACAGGCGCTTTTCATCCAGCTCGCCGCGCTCGTCCAGATGCTCCGCCGGCCCCATGAAGGTCACGCAGGTCGGTACCTCGGTCTGGCCGTAGCTGTGCGTCATGACGGGACCGAACACCTCGATCGCCTCCCGCAGCTTGGCTGACGACGTCGGCGCGCCGCCGTAGAAGAAATGCCGCAGGGACGAATAGTCGAATTCGCGCACGTTCGGCTGTGACAGCGCCGAATAGATCGCGGTCGGCGGAAGAAGCACCGAGGACACGCGGTACTTCGGAATCGCCGCGAGCATCTCCTGCGGATCGAACTTGCGCTGGATCACGACCGTCCCGGAACCCGCGATGGTGACGAACGCCATCACGCCCGCCGCGTGCGTCATCGGCGCGCAGGCGAGAAACACCGGCGGCGCGTCAAAGCGCGTGCAGGCGAGAAACACCGCGATATTGGTCTCGAAGTTGCGATTGGTGTTCATCACGCCTTTCGGCCGCCCGGTCGTGCCACCAGTTCCGCGCAGCATGCACACCCCATCGGGATCCCATGGAATGGGAAGCGGCACATTCGACTGCATCGCTGCCCAGTCCGCGAGCTGAGGTCCGAGGGTGCCGGGCCCGTCCAGGCAGATGAAATGCCTGACCGCGGGGATGCGCTGCTGCACGAGTTGCGCGAACGCCTCGAACTCCTTCTGATAAAACAGCACCTCGACGTCGAAGAACTCCGTGATGTACAGGTTCTCGTCCACGGCGTTGGTGGGATTGAGCGGAACCCACGTGCCCCGCGCCTTGAGTATGCCGAGCAGCGCCGTGAAGGCGAGCGGATCGTTGCGGCTGAGGACCGCACACTTCGTCTCGCGCCGCACCCCGCAGGCCGTAAGCCCTTGGCCGATCCGCGTCGCGAGATCCGAGACCTCGCCATACGCCCAAGGCCGGTCGTCGAAGATGTAGACGGGCCTTTGCGGGAAGGCCATCGCACTCTTGTCGAAGAAATCGATCAGGTTCATGCCGGGCGCAATACTCTCGTTCAGACCGCGCGCGGCCAGGCCCGCAGGAAGTCGCTCTCGACCCAGCGGGTCGTGATTTGGGCTGCGCGGAAGTCGCGATGCTCCAGCGCAGCGCGGTGAAAAGGGATCGTGGTTTTCACCCCTTCCACGGCGAACGCCGCGAGGGCGGCCGCCATCCGCTCAATAGATTGAGCCCGGTTTTCACCCCGCACGATGAGCTTGCCGATCATCGAGTCGTAATAGGGGGGCACGAGGTAACCCTCCGAGCAGTGCGTGTCCAGCCGCACCCCGGGCCCCGCCGGCGGCGCCCAGCGCGTCACGCGCCCAGGACAAGGTGCGAACCCCCGCGCCGGATCCTCCGCGTTGATCCGGCATTCGATGGCGTGGCCCCGCAGCGTCACGTCTCCCTGGCGAAACGACAGCCGCTCGCCGGCCGCTACCCGTAACTGTTCCTGCACGATGTCGATCCCGGTGACCATCTCGGTGACAGGGTGCTCGACCTGGACACGGGTGTTCATCTCGAGGAAGTAAAAGCGCTCGGCATCGACGTCGAGGACGAATTCGACCGTTCCGGCGCTTGTATAGCCAACCTCATGCGCCAAAGCGAGCGCGGCCTCGGCCATTTGCGCGCGAAGTCCCGGCGCCAGCACCGTGCAAGGCGCCTCTTCGATGAGCTTCTGGTGGCGCCTCTGGACGCTGCAGTCGCGCTCGAACAGGTGAACCAGGTTGCCGTGCAGGTCGCCGAGCACCTGAATCTCTATGTGCTTGGCCCGCTCGATGAATTTTTCAAGGTAGACGGTCGGATCCCCGAAGGCCGATTGCGCCTCGGCCTTGGCGCTTGCGAGCGCTGCGCCCAGTTGGTCGGCGCTCTGCACGATGCGCATGCCGCGCCCGCCTCCTCCCGCGCTGGCCTTCAGCAGGCAGGGGTAGCCGATCGCGTCGGCCGCGGCCCGGACTTCCTCTTCCGTGCGCAACGCGTCTGACCCCGGGACCGTCGGCACGCCGACGCGCTTGGCGATGCGAATGGCGCTCAACTTGTCGCCCATCGCCTCGATCGCCTCGGCGCTCGGCCCGACGAATGTCAACCCGGCCTCGGTGCACATGCGCTGGAACTGCGCCCGCTCGGAGAGAAAGCCGTAGCCGGGATGCAGCGCTTGGCAGCCCGTTCCCCTGGCCGCAGTGACCAGAAGCTCCGGCCTGAGATAGCTCTGGGAGGCGGCTGCTGGCCCGACGCAGATCGCGCGGTCCGCAAGGCGTGCCCCCAGAGACTCAAGGTCCGCTTCCGACACGCCGATTACGCTTTCGAGGCCGAGCGCCTTGCAGGCCCGGATGACGCGAACCGCGACCTCTCCGCGGTTCGCGACGAACACTCGCTGTAGCCTGTCCATGCGAAGCGGCAGCCCTAGAGGGGCTCGATCAGGACCAGTGGCTGCCCGTGCTCGACCAGGGTGGCATCCTGCGCGACGATCTCGACCACGCGACCCGCCACGCCGGCAGGGACCTGGGTGAACAGTTTCATCACGTCGATCAGCCCGATGGTGTCGTCTTCGCCGACCACGTCGCCAGGTTGTACGTATGGGGCCTCGCCGGGAGCCGGCGCACGGTAGAAGGTGCCGAGCATTGGAGCGCGCACCGCGAAGAGCCCGGTCTCGGTGCGCACCCCGGCTGCTGCTTCGCCTTGCCGCGAAGGTTCCTCGGGTTGCGCAAATGCTTCGGTAATCACGGAGGGCGGCGCGGGCGCCCTCGACGCCGCCGGCGCCGCGACCGCACCAGAGGTTCGCGTGGCGCTCAGTCTCAGGTCGCCGAGCTGCAGTTCGAGCGATTCGCAGTTTCGGGACCCATCGATCAGCCGCAGGATCTCGACCACGTCCCGGTAGGTCAGCACGTAGGTGAGTCCGTGCTCTTTCGTATCCGGCATCTTCGCTCCGGGTTTCCCTTAGGCGAACTGAAGACTCAGCTTGAGATTGCCCTTTTCCAACTTCAGGGTCTTCAAGGTGGTATCCCGCGCAAGCTCTTCGATCAGGATGCTCAGCGGCTGCTTCAGCGACAAACGCCCGTCGAAGGTGCTCTTCTCGCGCGCGAGCGCCTCGACATGCTCTCTGCCGTAGAACAGGCGCAGGAGCATGTCCTCCTCCGACCGAAACGGACCCTGCTCGCGCTTGAAGGTTTCCAGAATGCGTGCACCGAAGATCGCCTCCGAATCCGCGCGCACGGCCGGCCGGCCGGCGAGAATCCTGTCGAGAACGTTGCGCTCAATCGGCACCGCCGATTCCCCATAGTGTCCGATCGCATAAAGGTACAGCTCTTCGGGGACCGTCTTGTAGCGCTCCCCCTGCATGACGTTGAACGCCGCTTGAACGCCGACGAACTGCGAGAACGGGGTGACCATGATCGGGTAGCCGAGCTCTGCGCGTACGCGGCTCGCCTCTTCGAGCACCTCGTCCATGCGGTGGGCCAGCCCCGCCTCCCTGAGCTGGTTGCGGAAGTTGGACATCATCCCTCCCGGGATCTGGTGTCCGATGAACCTCTCGTAGCGCACGGGATCGAACACCACCCGCTCTGGAACCGACCGCTTCTCCTTCCAGGCGATCCAGCGGAAATAATCGTCCGTGCGGCGCAAAGCGTCGATATCAAGGTCGGCGGGGACGCCGAGATCCTGCGCAAGCTCCAGAATGTCGAGTGTGCTCGGGACCGATTCGCCGTTCGCCAGAGGCTCGCTTGCGGTCGCCACGGTGTCGACGCCCGCCTTCAGCGCTTCGCGGTGCGATTCGTGGGCAAGCCCCATGCAGTCGTGGGCGATGAACTCGATTGGCACCCGGCCACGCACCGCGGCGGTGAGCGCTGCCAGGAGTCCGCGCGCGCGCGCGCCGGTGAGGATTCCTGCCGGATCCGCCAGCGTGATCGAATCGACTCCATAGTCGAGCAGCTCGGAGGCCCTGCCGACATAGTGTTCGTCGGTGTGTGCCGGGCTCACCGAGAAGCTGAGCATTCCCGAGGTCTTGAGGCCAATCTTGCGCGCGATGCGAAAATGCGCGGCGATGTTGCGCATGTAGTTGAGGCCGTCGAACACCTTGACCCATTCCGTGCCGGCCCTGCGCAGGCACCGGAAAAGCGCCTCGACGACTTCGTCCGGGTAGCGCGCCCAGCCGAAGAGATTGCGGCTGCGCATCAGCACGTCGATGGTTGCATCCGGCATGTAAGCCTTCAGCAGCCGCATCCGCTCCCAGGGATCGTCGCGCAGGAACTTGACCGCGGTCTCGAACGCCGCGCCCGAGGTGACGCAGACCTTGCGAAAGCCGGCGCGGTTCATCCATTCGGTCGCACCGAGCATGTACTCGGTTTTCATCCGCGTCGCCCAAAGCGACTGCGGACCGTCGCGAAACGTTTCGTCGACGAACCCGACCATCGTCTAGGCCTTCAAGATGACCGCGTCCGCCTGGCCGAAGCCGCCGCAAATGGCCGCTGCAGCGTAGCCGCCGCCCCGCCGCCGCAACTCGCGCGCCGCCGCCATGACGACCCGTGCGCCGCTCGCGCCCGGCGGATGGCCGATTGCTACCGAACCGCCGTTCACATTGGTCATGGAGCGAAGGCGCGTCAGCTCCTTCGCGTCGCCGCCGGCCATGATCTTGGTCGATACGAGCGGCATCGCCGCGAATGCCTCGTTGATCTCGATGCACTTGAGATCCCGCAGACCGATGCCGGCCTTTTTTGCCGCCTCGACGATCGCGTGTCCGGGCATGTAGACCGAGGACTCGAGGTCCCCGGACAGTTGCGCGTAGGCGACGACTTCCGCAAGCGGGGTGAGGCCCCGACGCGCGGCCTCCTCCCGCGACAGCAGAATCACCGCCGAAGCGCCGTCGTTGAGGCCCGGCGCGTTGCCCGCGGTGACTGTGGGACTGCCGTATGCCGTGGGGAGCGCAGCCAGCTTCTCCGGCGAAGTGTCGCGGCGCGGCCCCTCGTCGACTGCCACGACTCCATGGCCCTCGACCCGCAGCGGAAGAATTTCCTCCGCATAGACGCCCGCCTCGTAAGCGGCGAAGTACTTCCGGTGGCTCTGGTAGGACCACTGGTCCTGCTCCTCCCGCGATACCCCGTACTCGAGCGCCTTCTCGCCCGTAACCACCGTCAGTGCCAGGCCGGTGATCGGATTGCGCACGTGCATCGGGTCCTCGACCGAGAAGTCGCCCAGCTTGCGGCCCCAGCGTGTGCCGCGCATCAGGAAAGGGGTCTGGCTGCAGCTTTCGATCCCGCCCGCGAGAACGATGCGCGCCTCGCCGAACCGGACTTTCATCGACGCAAGCGCGATCGCAGTCATCGAAGAGCAGCACGCCCGGTCGACCGTGAGCGACGGCGTCGTCGCCGGGATTCCGACCTTGAAGTTGATCTGCCGCGCGGGAACCGCAGTCGAGGCGTCGATGATCCCGCAGCCGAAGATCGTTTCGCTCAACTCCTCGGGGCGAATCCCCGCGCGCGCCAGGAGTGCCTTCGCAGCGAGTGCGCCGAGTTCAATCGCCGAATATTCGCGCAGCCTGCCGCCGAACTTCCCGAACGGAGTCCGAACGGCATCAATAATCACCACGTTGTGATCCACTGTCGTCTCCTTCACCAGAGCGCGCCGTCAGGGCAACAAAGAGCGGCGCTCGGCCCCCATGCCGCCGGAGGTCCTTCGATGCACGTCATGTTGGGTGCCATCGCGCTGCATTGGTTAGTTACTTGGCGCTCGCAGTCTTTCCGTCGCCCTTGACGCCGAAAAAAGAGCACAGGAAGCGAGCGATGTAGGCATCCATTTCCTTGTCGTCGAGCGAGAGCGGACCCGGATCGTTCAACACGGCATTGACCAGAAGGCCGCTCATGAATTGCAATCCAATCCTGATCTCCCGCTCGCTCGCAGGCTTCCCGAGTCGTTGCAGGCGTGGCTGGAGCCTCGCCGCGATCAGCCCGGAGGCCGTGTACCCAAGCTGTCGAATCGGCGTCCACGCGCCCGGCCTCGTCGAAGAGTGCTTGAAGGACGCGATGTAGAGTCCCCGGTGCCCGCGGAATGTGTCGACCGTGACCCTTGCGACTGCAGCGAGAAACTGCGCATCGCTGGCGTATTCCACCTCCGGTTCGGCGAGCCGCGCTGCGAGCTGCGCCTCGATGTCCGAGACCGCGATCTCCTGAATCGCCGAAAAGAAGGCTTCCTTGTTGGCGAACCGCCCGTAGAACGCGCCAACCGAGGTGGCTGCCGAACGCGCGATTTCCTCGACCGTCATCTCGTCGAAGGACTTCTCGTCAAGCGCCTTGCGGCCCGCCCGGATCAGAGCGCGAAAGGTGGCCTCGCTGCGCGCCTGGCGGATGGGGGTCACGCCGCGCAGCGGCGAATTGGTGTCGCCTCCAGAAGCCTCGGAACTGGCGCGCACGGGGGCCTTCCTGTTGCCTTTGTGCCGAAGAAGCGTTCGAGGCTGCCGGCTTTTGACCGCCTGCATGACTAGTACGGTGACACGTTAATTACGCAACATAGTGATGGCCGAGCTTTCGATCCGCATCTTGGCGCGTGAAGGTCCAGTCGATGCCGCGGCCCTCGGCGTTGCGCCGGCGTTCCCAGGCGTTGAGCTCGCGCTGCGCGCGGGCTCGGTCCATCAATCGCCGCCCGAGGCATTGACGCTCCAGGATACTGATCTCGATCTCCGCCATGTTCAGCCAACTGGCATGCTTGGGCGTGTGGTGAAACTGCACGCGTCGCAGCAGGGCGTGAGCGGCCGAGCGGCCCAGGACCTCCTCGAAGCACGAACGGAAGTGGGTATTGAGGTTGTCCAGAACCAAATGGACCTTCTGGGCCGAGGCGTAGGTGCGTTCCAGCAGTTGGCGCACGAAGCCGACGAACTCGGGCTTGGTTCGGCGCTCGGTCACCTCGATCGTGCGACGCCCTGCCTTGGGTTCGACCGCCACGAACACGTTGCAGGTGCCTTGGCGCACGTATTCGTAATCGCATTTGCCCGGTCTGCCGGGCTTCATGGGCAGCGGCGCTCGGCTGTCTCGGATCAATTGCTTGCTCTTCTCGTCGATGCAGATCACGGGCTCGCGCGCGCGATAGGGCTGCGCATAGAGCTCGAGCACGTCGTACATGCGTCGACGGTACTCCTCGGTCAACACCCCGATGCACCACATCAGCTTGCGCCAGGGCTTGAGGCGGTTTTTTTTAGCAGCCGGCGCACGCTCTCGCGACTGATCCGGCGCATCTGCGGGTGGCGGCGCGCCGCCCGGGTCAGCAACGCCACCGTCCAGCGTTTGGCCCCCTGGGGCGGTGAGGAGCAGGCCAAGGCGGCCACTTCGGCCAGCGCCTCGGCTCGGTACTGCTGGGGTTTGCCCGGGCGCGCCACATCGCGCAGCGCAAAGTCCAAGCCCCCCTCCAAGTATGCCGCCCGGGTGCGCCAGATCGCGGTACGGCCCACCCCGAGCACCTCCATGATCTGGCGCTCGGGCACGTTTCGATCCAAGGCCGCAAGGATGTGGGCGCGGTTGAACTCGCGCGCTCTGTGTGCACCCTTGGATCGGAACTGCTGCACCGCTTCACGCTCCCGTTTGCTCAGGTTCAGCTCGGTTTGGTGCATCGCCCATGCTCCTCGTTCGGTGGGGATGCGCTATGATACTATGTTCCGTAATTAACGTGTCTGCGTACTAGCGAGCTATCCGCAGCTGAATTTTAGAATGGGCATTCTCATTTGATAAAGTAGCGTCAACTGCGGGTTGCCGTCAAGAGCAACGGCCTGAAGCAGGTGCGCGTGGCGTCGTGGATCAGACTCTTGATGGTCCTACCATCGACGTCGACCAGCTCGTAGAAGCGGCGGATCGGCGGATCAGTGGGAATCGCGCTCCGCAGCGACTCCTTTCGGGGTACCGCCTAAAGCAGCCTCACTGCGGCGGACTTGATGCCCTTCCGGACCTTGATGGAATAGATGAGATTGACATCCTCGCGCGCCATGGGCTTGGCGCCGGCGAACATGGTTGCGATGAGAGGCGGCGCGCGGACTTTCACTTCGCCCGCTCGCAGGACGCTGCTTTCGACGCCTCCAGCGCCTCAGGCGCGGGCCCGCTGGACCGTCGGCGCGATCTCGCGCTCGCCGGCCAACCCCCCGATCTCGTGCGCGATCGCTTCGGCGGTGCGCAGCAGCTGGGGCGCGATCAGCTTGCGCAGCCGATCGGCCGGAAACGCGTAGGCCGGTCCCCCGCACAGCAGCGCCATGATCTCGCCGCCCGGCGCGAGCAGCGGCACGGCGATCGAGTTGACGTCCGGATGCCACTCTCCGATCGACATGCAGTAGCCGCTGGCTGCGGCGTCCTTCAGCGCGAGCTGCAGACCGGCGCGCAGATTCGGCCACTGCTCGCCGAACGAGCGGCGCAGCTCGTCGAGCGTGCGCTCGCGCTCGCGCGGCTCGAGCGCGCTGAGGCACGCGCGGCCGAGCGCGGAATTCGGCATCGGCACGCGCGAGCCGACGTCCAGCCGCGAGAGCAGCATCGCCGAATGCGCGCGGCAGGTCTCGACGATGATCATCTCCAGGCCGTTGCGCACCGCGAGGTAGGCCCAGCCGCCGATCGCCTCGGCGAGCGCCACCATGTGCGGGCGCGCGTAGGCCCGCACGTCGACGCTGCGCAGGAAGGCCTGCGCCAGCGGGATCACGCCGGCGCTGAGCACGTACTTGTCGGACTCGCGCGCCTGCTTGAGATAGCCGACCGACACGAGCGTGGCGAGCAGGCGCGTCACCGTCGGCTTCGGAATGCCGGTCGCGCGCGCGATGTCGCCGTTGCTCAGCGCCTGCGGGTCGGCCTCGAAGCAGCGCAGCACGGCGATGCCGCGCTCGAGCGCGGAAACGGTGTTCGGCTGTCGCTTGCCGGGATGTGCGGGTCTCGCGCCGTTGCGCGGCATTGGTGAGGCTCCCCTCTTCGGGCGCCAGATGTTGACGCTGCAGTGCGCTGTTGTCAATATATTGAAATGGCTTTTCAAAATCGCAGAAGCGCGGCGGCACTCTCGGCGTTCAGCATGAATCGCGCGACACACGGCGAGCGGCGCTTCGGCGGCGCCAATGCTTAGCCGGCAAGACAACGAGCGCCTGACACGTACCGGCGCCGGAACTCCGATGGGGGATCTGTTTCGGCGCTTTTGGCTTCCGACGCTGCTCTCGAGCGAACTGGCCGGACCCGACTGCCCGCCCGCGAGGCTCAGGCTGCTGGGGGAGGATCTGGTGGCGTTTCGCGACACCGCGGGGCGCATCGGCGTGCTCGATGAGCATTGCCCGCATCGCCGCGCGAGCCTGTTCTTCGGACGCAACGAAGAGTGCGGCCTGCGCTGCGTCTATCACGGCTGGAAGTTCGACGTCGACGGCGCTTGCGTGGAGTTGCCCTCGGAGCCCCCGCACAGCAACTTCAGGGCAAAGGTGCGCGCCAAGGCCTATCCCGCGCGCGAGGCGGGCGGGCTGGTGTGGGTCTACATGGGGCCCAGGGAGCGGGTCCCGGAGCTGCCGGCATTCGAGTTCGCGCAGCTTGCGGGGGATCGCCGCCATGCCTCGCGCTGGATGCAGGTCTGCAACTACGCGCAAGCGATGGAAGGCGATCTCGATTCCTCGCACGTAGGCTTCCTGCATCGGCGCATCGGCGAGCTTCACGAGGACAAGAAGGCGCTCACCGGCGCGTATTTTCAGGAGGATACCTGGCCGCGGTGGACCGTCGAGCTGACGGACTACGGCATGATGGCTGGCGCGAGCCGCAGCGTCGATGGCGACAAGACCTACCTGCGGGTGAACCAGTTCCTGCTGCCCTGCTACACGATGATCGCTCCGGTACCGGGGTCTTACTACACGTGGCGGGCCTGGGTTCCATGCGACGACACCCACTGTGGGGTGATCGCGGTCACCTACTGCACCGATCGTCCGGCGAGCCAAGACGAGCTGCGGCAGTGGCGGCGCGGCGAGGCGGGGCACCGCAGGGTCATTCCGGGAACCATCCAGCCCGTGGCACACCGGGACAACGATTACCTGATCGACCGCGAGTTGCAGCGCACCGTGTCCTTTACGGGCATCGATGGAATTCGCGCGCAGGACGCGGCCATGGTGGAGAGCCAGGACCTGATCGCCGACCGCTCCCGCGAGCATCTGGGCAGCAGCGACACCGCCATCATCAATATGCGCAAGCGCCTGCTCCAGGCCGCGCTGGCGCTCGAGCGGGGCGAGGCCCCCGCGGCGGCCGGCGACGGGACGCGGTACGCGGTACGCCCCTATTCCGTCGTGCTGGACGAGCCCGGCGAGCTGGACCTCGAAGATTGCGCGCGCGTGGCGGCTGCCGGAAGCAAGGACGCCGATCGCTAGGGCGGGGGCCGGCATCGCGTGACGCCTGCCCGGACTTTGCGGCAGGATAGCGGACCGGGCGGGCGCGCCGCGCCCGCCCGGGCACCGCTGATGAATACGCTCTCCGACCCTCCCTGGTTGCGCTTCTACGGCCGGGTGCCGACGCGGCTGAGCTACCCCGAGGTCACTCTCTACGAGGCGATCGTCGCCACCGCGCGGCGCGTGCCCGATGCGCTGGCCTGGGACTTCCTCGACCGCACCTCGACCTACCGCGAGCTGCTCGCGGAGATCGATCGGTGCGCGAACGCGCTCGCCGCGCTCGGCCTCGCGCGCAACGACCGGATCCTCGTCTCGATGCCGACCTCGCCGCAGGGCGTCATCGCCTTCTACGCGGCCAACAAGCTCGGCGCGGTGCCGGCGCTGATCCACCCGCTGTCGACCGCGCCCGAAATCACGCACTACCTGGACCAGAGCGGCGCGCGCATTGCGCTCACGCTCGATGCCTTCTACGGCGCGCTCGCCGCCGCGGCGCCGAAGCAGCCGCTCGAGACGATCGTCCTCGCGCGCGTCCCGGATTACCTGCCTGCGCTGAAGAAGCTCGCCTTCCGGCTGACCAGCGGGCGCAAGATTCCGAAGGTACCGGCCGATGCGCGCGTGCGCTGGTGGTCGCGCCTGATGGCGGGAAACTGTCCCGCGGCGCCGCGCGCCGCGGCAGGGACCGGCGACCCGGCGGCGATTCTCTTTTCGGGCGGGACCACAGCGCTGCCGAAGGGCATCGTGCTGTCGAATCGCAACTTCATCGCCGAGGGCATGCAGGCGGCGGCGTGGGGCGATCTGCGCGAGGGCGACTCGATCCTCGCGATCCTGCCGATCTTCCACGGCTTCGGCCTGGGCGTGTGCGTCAACGCGGCGCTGATGGCCGGCGGCAAGTCGATTCTGGTGCCGCGCTTCAGCGCGGAGCGGGTGGCGAAGCTGCTGCGCAGCAAGCGGCCAAACGTGCTGGTCGGCGTGCCGACCCTGTTCCACGCGCTCGCGCAGGATCGTTCCCTGGCGAGGGCGGACCTGTCCTGCCTGCGCGCCTGCTTCAGCGGCGCGGACACGCTGCCGCGCCCGGTCAAGGAGCGCTTCGAGAAGCTGGTGGCCGCGCGCGGCGGACGGGTCAAGCTGCTCGAGGGCTACGGGCTCACGGAGGCGGTAACGGCGATCATGGCGATGCCGGTCGGTGAATACCGCGAAGGCTCGATCGGCATCCCGTTCCCGGACATGCTGGCGAAGATCTGCGCCCCCGATACGCCTGCCGAGCTGCCCGCGGGAGAGACCGGCGAGCTTTGCGTAGCCGGGCCGGCGGTCATGCTCGGGTACCTGGACGATCCGCAGGCGAGCGCTCGGGCGCTGCGCGTGCATGCCGATGGCCGCACCTGGCTGCATACTGGCGACCTCGCCAAGCAGGACGCGGACGGCTTCTTCTACTTTACCGGGCGCCTGAAGCGCATGATCAAGACCTCGGGCTTCAACGTCTATCCGGCACAGGTCGAGGGCGTGCTCTACCAGCACCCGCTCGTCGCGGAGGCATGCGTGGTCGGCGTGCCCGATCCCGCACGCGTCGAGCGGGTGAAGGCCTACGTCGTCCTCAAGGATGCATCGCGCGCCACCCCCGAGACTGCGACCGCGCTGCTCGCCTACTGTCGCGAGGGGCTGATCCACTGGTCGTGCCCGCGCGAGATCGAGTTTCGGGCGCAGTTGCCGACGACTCGCGTGGGCAAGATCGACTACCGGGCTCTGGTGCAGGAGCACGTCGCGCGGCACGCGGCCGGGGCGGACGAATGAGCGCCGCGAGCATTCCGGCGCACGGCGGCGAGCGTGTCGCGGCCGCGCTCCAAGCGCACGGCGTTCGCGTGCTCCTCACGCTGTGCGGCGGGCACATCTCGCCGATTCTCGTGGCGGCCAAGGCGCGCGGGATCCGCGTCGTCGACACGCGCGACGAAGCCACTGCCGTGTTCGCCGCCGACGCGATGGCTCGGCTGACCGGGACTCCCGGAGTAGCCGCGGTCACCGCCGGCCCGGGCCTCACCAACGCCATCACCGCGCTCAAGAACGCGCAGCTCGCGCAATCGCCGCTGATCCTGATCGGCGGCGCGGCGCCGACCGCGCTGCAGGGACGCGGGGCGCTGCAGGACATCGAGCAGCGGCCGCTGGTGGCGCCGCACGTGAAGCTCGTCAGGCAGGTGCGCCGGGTGGCGGACCTCGGCCCGGCGATTGCGCAGGCCTTTGCGGCGGCGCGCGAGGGCGTGCCCGGGCCGGTGTTCGTCGAGTGCCCGGTCGATCTGCTCTACGACGAGGCGAGCATCCGGCAGTGGTATGCGGACGCGGGCGGCAAGGGCCGCTCGCTGCCCGACCGGCTGCTGCGCTGGTATCTCGGGCGCCACGCCAACCGGCTGTTCGCTGGCAGCCGGGACGCCTTCGCGCCTCGACCGCACGCAGTATCGGTGCCGGCCGCGAGCGAGGCGCTCGTCGAGCGGGCCGCGGCCGCGCTCGCCGCAGCCGAGCGGCCCCTGGTCGTGGTCGGCAGCCAGGCGCTTGCGCAAAGCGCGGATGCCGCGCGCGTCGCCGCCGCGCTGACGCAGCTCGGCGTTCCCGTCTTTCTCTCGGGAATGGCGCGCGGGCTGCTCGGACGCGCGCATGCGCTGCAGATGCGGCATGCGCGCCGCGAGGCGTTGCGCGCCTCCGACTGCGTGCTGCTCGCCGGCGTGCCGTGCGATTTCCGGCTCGACTACGGGCGCCACATCCGGCGCTCGGCGACGCTGATCGCAGCCAACCGCAGCGCGCGCGAGGCGCGCCTGAACCGCAAGCCGACGCTCGCGGCGCTCGGCGACGCGGGCCTGTTCATCGAGCGGCTCGCGGCGCGCCTCGGCGATCGCGCGCGGCGCCCCGCGTGGATCGGCGAGCTGCGCGCGCGCGATGACGCGCGCGAGGCCGACATCGACGCGCGGGCGGAGCATGTCGGCGAGCACGTGAACCCGATGGCCTTGTTCCGCGCGCTGGACCGCGTCGCGGGCGAGGACGCCGTGTTCGTCGCCGACGGCGGGGACTTCGTGGCGACCGCGTCCTACATCCTGAGCCCGCGCGGCCCGCTCGGCTGGCTGGACCCCGGCGTGTTCGGCACGCTCGGCGTCGGCGCGGGGTTCGCGCTCGGCGCGCGGCTGGCGCGCCCGGGGAGCGAGGTCTGGCTGATCTGGGGCGACGGCGCGAGCGGTTACGGTCTGGCCGAGTTCGACACCTTCGTGCGCCACGGCGTGCCGGTGATCGCGGTCGTCGGCAACGACGCCGGGTGGGCGCAGATCGCGCGCGAGCAGGTCAAGCTGCTGGGCGACGACGTCGGCACCGTGCTCGCGCGCACCGCGTATCACCGGGTCGCCGAGGGCTTCGGCGCCGAGGGCATCGAGGTGAAGCATGCGGCCGAGGTCGAAGAGGCCCTGCGCCGCGCGCGTTCGCTCGCGGCCTCCGGCCGGCCGGTGCTGGTCAACGTCTGGCTCGACAAGACCGACTTCCGCGACGGCTCGATCTCGATGTAGGACCGGCGCGCCAGGGGGGCGCGTCAATCCTTCTTGGTAACCTCGACGATGCCGCGGTCGGCGTCGACCTTGACCCAGTCGCCGGTGGCGATGACCGCGAGCGGATCCTGATCGAACTCGGTCATGGCGGGGGCGTGGGTGACCACCGCGCCGAGCGCGATCTTGGTCGTCATCTCGTTGAACAGCATCGCGAGCGGGGCGGCGCCCGCGAGGCGCGCGACGTGGAACTGGCTCGACCATCCCGAGGAGCCCTTGGCGCCCGGGAACACCAGCACCTTGCCCTTGAAGCTCTGGCCGCGCAGCTCGTGGCGCGTCTCGATGATGGTCCCGGTCCTGGGATCGATCCCGCCCCAGCCGGAGATCTGGTCCCGGGTGACGAGCGCCTCGCCTTCGGCGCTGCCGCCCACCACCCTCCTGCCGCGCAGCACGATCATGCTCATCGCATGCCCCCCGACCAGCGCCCGGTGAGCGCCGCCTCAATGCACTCGGCGGTCGTTCCGAACCAGGCCTCCACGCCCATGATCGCCGGCAGGTAATGCGCCTGCTTGGCCGAGTCCAGGGCGACGACCCTGGTGCCCTTGGGCATTACCCGCCCGAACGCCGAGCAGTTGTCGGTCATCAGCACGCCGCCGGCGTCGTGGATGATCCTGGTATAGCCGTTGCGGTCCGCGATCTGCTTGATCGCGCTCGGCGTGAAGATCCACAGGCTGGTGTTTTCGTGCAGGCGCTGGCCCTCGAGCAGCTGGCACGCCTCCCAGATCTGCTCGAGCGAATAGTGCGGGCAGCCGAGCATGACGAAGTCGACCTGCCGCTCGCGCGCGGTCGAGTTGACGCGCTCGTAGGCCTGCCTTCGCTCCGCGGCGCCGTACTTCAGCGTCGCGAGCGGCTTGCGGCCGCCGAAGGCCTCCTCCAGGCTGCGCGCTTCGGGCGTCACGCCGGCGATGTGAAACATCTCGACGCCGCCCGAGGACGCGGCCGCCGCACCGAAGTGCTTCAGCCGGGCGAGGTTGGGGACATGCCGAATCCCGTCGAGCACGGGGACGCGCTCCTGCACCGCCTCGCCGATCCAGTAGCCGAGCAGGCCCCAGTCCGCGGTGCTCGTCACCTCCACCTCGACCTCGATCAGGTGGCTGCCGAGGCGGTTCGCGTCGAGGTGGTAGCCCCAATACGGGATCTTGCCCGTGAGCATCGCCGCCCCGGCGCTCTCCTTGCCCTCGGCGTTGGTGCGCGCGCCGAGCACCCCGTTGCAGTAGATGACGGCCGAGGATTCCATCCAGGCGCAGTGCTCGCCCTTCACCGGGACGTTGCCCACCTGGTAGGGCGTGCAGGTGTTGAGCAACTGCACGCCGATCCGACCCATGTAGGCTTCGCCTTCGCGATACAGCCGCACGATCTGCGGCGCGATGCCCTGCTCGGCGGCGTGCTCCGGGTCGATGCCCTGCTGCACGTGGCAGGTATAGGCCTTGACGCGCGGGATCTCGACGACTTCGGCGCTGTCGAGGCTGAACTCGGAGAACACCGCGTCCATGCCGCCGCCGCGCTGCTCGGCGTAGTCGCGCACGAACGGCGTGGTCGCGCTCACCGTCGCGCAGACGTTGTTGGTGTCCACCAGCCGCTCCGCGCCGAGGGCTTCACCGTAGCGCACCAGGAGGTCCATGGCCTTTTGCCGGGCCGCTCCCTGCTTCCCGTCCAGCATGGCCTTTTCGTCGTCGGCCAGTCTCATCGGCTTGTCTCCGCGTGGCGACGCTCCGGGTGCGACCGCACCCGGAACTTTTTGAAATCACGTTTTATTTAAAATGTTCGTATTTCCAGTGCGGCCTGTCAATGCGTCGCTCGCTGGCCGCCATCCTCGTGGCGCGCGCTTGCCGGCGCTGCGTGCTGCGCCGCGCCATTCCTGATGTAATGAAACTCGGTTTCAGAATATTGACAAAGCGGTTGCCGTACATCGAGAATGCCCCTCGCCGTTGGCGGAAAACATGCGCACATCTCGATTGCTCGATTCATGCCACGTCGCCGCCGATGCCGGATTGCAGGCGCGCCGGAGCCCTGTGCTCGCCGCTGCCGGCATCGCAGCCGAGTGAGCCGAGCCCGGACGACATGGTGAAGTTCAAGCCCGGCGAGCGCTCCGACGAGAGGATCCTCGCCTCCGACATCTTCGAGGGCGAGCGCACGCGCGCCAAGCGTGCGCGGGCGGGCACCTGGCGCGAGGATGCGCGCGACCTCCCGGTGTACCGCGAGTGCGACGTGCTGGTGGTCGGCGGCGGGCCCTCGGGCACGGCGGCCGCGGTGGCCGCCGCGCGCGTCGGCGCCGACGTCGTGCTGCTCGAGCGCTACAACCATCTCGGCGGATTGTCGACCGGCGGGCTGGTCATCTGGATCGATCGCATGACCGACTGGGAGGGCCGTTGTGTCATCCGCGGCTTCGCCGAGGAGGTTCTCGACCGATTGCCGCCGGACGCAGTGGCCGGCCCGGCGCGCGGCGAATGGGGCTCGCGCGACGCGGCGCGTGCCGCGCACTGGTCGCAGCGCACCGCCGCCTATCACGGCGTCGTCACCTGGTCGCCGACGGTGGACCCGGAGCGGCTCAAGCTCGCCTCGCAGGACATGGTGCTCGAAGCCAGGGCGCACCTCGTGTACCACTGCTGGGCGGCGGCGCCGCTCGTCGAGGACGGCGCCGTGCGCGGGGCGATCTTCGAGAGCAAGGCCGGCCGCCAGGCGCTGCGCGCCAAGGTGGTCGTGGACGCCACCGGCGACGGCGACCTGTTCGCGCGTGCCGGCGCGGCGTGCGAGACCGACATCGAGAAGGACGACATCCACCATTGCATGAACACCGCCTGGCTGTTCGGCGGCGTCGACATGGAGCGCTGGATCGCCTTCAAGGCAGGGCGCCCGGAGGAATTTTCCGCTTTCATGGCGCGCGGCCGCGAGCAGCTGCGCTACTTCGAGCGGCCGTTCGTGTCCTGGCGAAACGACATCGCCCTGTTCATGGGGCCGCGGCAATCGGGCTTTTCCGCGCTCGATCCGGACGATCAGACCGAGGTCGAGATCCGCTCGCACCGGCTGATGGCGGAGCACCTAGATTTCTTCCGCGCGCATGCCCCGGGGTTCGAGAACGCGCATCTGCTGCTGAGCGCGCCGCAGCTCGGGGTGCGCCACAGCCGCCGGCTGGTCGGACTGAAGAAAGTCACGCGCGCCCAGTGGCCGACCGCAATGGTGTTCGATGACGAGATCGGCGTTACGCCTGCGGTGTCGCCGAAGTTTCCGAACATCTCGATCCCGTACGGCGCCCTGGTGCCCGAGTCACTCGAGGGGCTGCTCGCCTGCGGCCGGCACATCGCCTGCGATCCGAACTCGCACGGCTTCCTGCGCGAGATTCCGCAGTGCTGGATCACCGGCCAGGCGGCCGGGGTCGGCGCCGCGCTCGCGGCGCGCGACGGCATCGGTCCGCGAGCGGTGAACATCGCCGAGCTGCAGGCGCTGCTGGAACGCCAGGGCGTGTATCTGCGGCCCGCGGCGGCCGCCGAGGCGCAAGCCGGACGCTCGAGCGCAGCAGGCTGAATCGCGGCGGCCACCACGCGACCGAGCGCAGGGATAAGCTTTTTTTTGGGTAGCAGACACCGCAAGGAGGAGGCACCACAATGAAGACAGTCAAGTGGTTGGCAGTATCGGCGAGCATCGCGCTCGGCGCGTTGTCCGCCGCGCCGAGCCAGGCGCGCGATTTCATCTACGGCTCCTGGCTCGGCCCGAAGTCCACGACCAACACGGTCACGATGACCCGGTATCTGGAGAAAATAAAGAAAGATACGAACGGCGCGATTTCCTTCAAGCTGCTCGCCGGCGGCCAGGTGGCCACCGCGAACGGCACCGTCGACGCGGTCAAGGACGGCACCATCGATGCCGGCATCGCGATCGCCCCGTATTCGCCCGGCGCGCTTCCAGCGACCAACATGCTGTTCAACACCAACACGCTGGGCAACGACCCGGTCGCGGCCACCGGCGCGCTCATGGAGACCATCCTGCTGCACTGTCCGCAGTGCCTGGCGGAGTACAAGAAGAGCAACGCCGTGGCGTTCGCAGGTTACGCTGTTCCGCCCTACGAGCTGATGTGCACCAAGCCGGTCAAGACGGTGGCGGACCTGAAGGGCCTGAAAGTGCGCGCCTCGGCGGGCGGCATCTACATCATGAAGCTCGCGGGCGCCACTCCGGTGGCGATGACCGTGCCCGACGGGGTCGAGGCCATGGAGCGCGGCACCGTCGACTGTTCGTGGTCGGTGCTCAACTGGCTCACCAACTTCGGCTACATCGACGTGACCAAGTACGTGCTCGACTATCCCCTGGGCATGGCCGGTCCTCCGCTGCCGTTCTACCTGAACCGCAAGGTCTGGGAGGGCATGACGGCGGCGCAGCGCAAGGTGCTCTTCGACGACGCTCCGTTCCTGGTCGCGACCGAGACGATGGACTCCGAGCTCGCCTCGACCGAGGCGGCAGTGGCCAAGGCCAAGGCCAAGGGCATCGTCTTCATCAAGGGCGGCAAGGACTTCGACGCGGTGATGGAGCAGCACGCCAAGGATCAACGCGCCCGCAACGCCAAGATCGCGGCCGAGCACGGGGTGAAGAACCCCGAGGCGATCCTCGATGCGCTCGATACCGCGATGATCAAGTGGCGCAAGCTGTCGAAGCAGATCGGCCACGACAAGCAGAAGTTCATCGACGCCCTGCAACGCGAGATCTACAGCAAGGTCGATCCCGAGAAGCTCTGAAGTACAGACCGAGGCGCGCGCCCCCGCCAGCGGGGGCGCGGCCGACCTCGTGTAGTAGCGCCTACCATGGAGGAGGCCTAGATGCTTCACGCCCTGACCCGCGTGGTCGATGTTCTCGTTGACGCGCTCACCTGGCTCGCCGGGGGAGTCTGCCTGTTGATGGCGCTGCACGTCTCCGCCGACCTGGTCGCGCGCGGCTTCTTCGATCACCCGCTGCTCGGGACCGACGAGATCGCCACCAACTATTACATGGTGGGGCTCTCGTTCCTGCCGCTCGCCGTGATCACCCGGCAGCGCAGCCACATCATGGTCGGCCTGTTCACCAACCACCTGCCGAAGAGGGCGCTGCTGGGCGTCGATGCGCTGGCCGACTTGGTCACGCTCGGCTTCGTGGCGATCGTCACCTGGATGGCGGTCGCCGTCGCGATCCAGAAGACCGCCGAGGGGGAGACGAGGGAGGCCTCCACCGGCTACCTGCCCATCTGGGAGGCGCGCTGGATCCTGGCGGTCGGCTTCGCGCTGATGTGCGTCTACTTGGTATTGAATCTGATCAAGGACGTTGTGGCTTTGCGCGGCGACCAAGGGCAGGTGACCAAGTGACCCCCGCGCTCGTCGTGGGGATCGTGAGCCTGTTCGCCGTCCTGGGCCTGATCGCGATCCGCATCCCGATCGGCGTGAGCCTCGGCATCGTTGGGCTGGCCGGCTTCACCTGGCTGCGCAGCTTCGACGTCGCGCTGGGCAACATCGCGCAGATTCCCTTCGAGACGGCGGCCAATTGGGGGCTGTCGGCGGTCCCGATGTTCATCCTGATGGGCTCGATCGCCTTCAACTCGGGGATCAGCGAATCGCTGTTCCGCGCCGCCCGTTTGTGGTTCAGCGGCCTGCCGGGGGGCCTCGCGGTCGCGACCAATCTTGCCTCGGCCGCCTTCGGCGCGGCATCGGGCTCGAGCGTCGCGGCGGCCGCCACCATGTCGCGGGTCGCGATCCCGGAGATGCTGAAGCACGGCTACGACAAGGGCCTCGCGGCCGGCTGCGTGGCCTCGGCCGGGACGCTCGCGGCGCTGATTCCGCCGAGCGTCATGTTCGTGCTCTACGGCGTGTTCGCCCAGGTCTCGATCACCAAGCTGCTGATCGCGGGCGTCCTGCCCGGCCTGCTGACCGCAGGCGCCTACACGGTCCTGATCCTGGTGCGCTGCTCGCTCGATCCGTCGCTCGCGCCCAGGCTCAGCGCCGCCGAGCAGGCGGACCTGAAGCGCGAGCGCTGGGCGGCGCTCATCCCCGTCTGGCCGCTGCTCCTGCTCATGACGGGCATGATCGGCGGGCTGTACGGCGGCATCTTCACGGCGACCGAGGCCGGCGCGGCGGGCGCCTCCCTCGCGCTGGTCGTCGCGGCCACGCAGGGCCGGTTGAACTACCGCATGATCAAGGCGAGCGTATTCGAGACGGTGACCACCACCGGGCAAATCTTCTTCATCGCCATCGGCGCCGTGCTGTACACGCGCTTTCTCGGCCTGGCCGGGTTGTCGGAAGCGATCCACGACGTGATCGGCACCTGGGCGCTCAATCCGACCCTGCTCATTATCGCGGCCTCGATCGTGTACCTAATCCTGGGGATGTTCCTCGATCCG
Source organism: uncultured Pseudomonadota bacterium (assembly GCA_963817785.1). GTDB lineage: Bacteria > Pseudomonadota > Gammaproteobacteria > Burkholderiales > SG8-39 > JAKALD01. The sequence continues at coordinate 481,684 of CAWFPL010000003.1, forward strand.
CTCGGCATCCTGCTGATCACCCTGCCGGTGTTCCAGCCGATGTTCGACGCGGTGCACGCGGACCCGATCTGGGTCGGCGTCATCGTGGTGAAGTACATCGAGATCGGATTGCTGACCCCTCCGGTCGGATTCAACGTCTACATGGTGAAGTCCGTCGTCGGCGACGCGATCCCGCTTGAGACCATCTTCCGCGGCGTCGGCTGGTTCCTGGTAGCGGAGTTTTTCACCATGGTGCTGCTGATCGTCTTCCCGTCGATCTCGACGGTGCTGCCGCACGCCATGTGAGCGCGCGGCGGCGCCGGGCCTGCGCCGCCCGCCAATGAGAGCTTGAGGAGGGATCGTGAAGACCTACAGTTTCGCGCGCGAAATTCCCGTCGACGGCGAATACGACCTGGTGGTCGCGGGCGGCGGGCCGGGCGGATCGGCGGCCGCGATCTGCGCGGCGCGCCTGGGCGCCAAGGTGCTGCTGATCGAGGGCACCGGCACCATGGGCGGCATGGGTACCTCCGGGCTGGTGACCGCCTTCGATCCGATGGCCAACGGCGAGGAGGGCCTGGTGGGCGGCTTCATGCGCGAAGTGGTCGAGACGATGTACCGGCGCGGCTTTCTCGGCCCGCAGGTGATCCCCGACTTCTGGCGCAAGGAGTACCACCGCTGGACACCGTTCCAGCCCGAGGGGCTGAAGCTGGTGCTCGACGAGCTCGCGGTGCAGGCCGGCGTCGAGGTGCGCTTCTTCACCCGCCTGATCGATGCCGACGCCGGCAAGGACCGGGTGAACGGCGTCGTCATCAACAACATCGAGGGCCACCGCTACGTTCCGGCGAAGGCCTTCATCGACGCCACCGGTGACGCCGTGCTGGCGCATCTGTGCGGCGTGCCCTGCCGCGAGGCCGGACGCGACAGCCCGGACATCATGCCGGGCACGCTGTGCTCGCTGTTCGCCGGGATCGACTGGGACCGGGTCAAGCAGCAGACCGGATGGGGCGGCAAGCGGGTCCACGAAGAGCCGCTCAAGAAGGCGCTCGCCGACGGTCACTTCACCCAGTACGACCGCTTCCTGCCTGGCATGTTCCAGGTCGGGAAGTCCATGGGCAACCTGAACGGCGGACACATCTTCAATCTCAACGCGCTGCGCTGCCAGAGCCTGACCGACGGCATGATGCTCGGCCGCCGCATCGCGCAGGAGTACACGTCCTTCTACCGCAAATACGTGCCGGGCTTCGAGAACATCGAGCACGCCACCACTTCCTCGCTGATGGGCGTGCGCGAGACGCGGCGCATCGTCGGCGAGTACGAGCTGAAGTTCGACGACTTCACGCAGCGGCGCGAGTTCCCGGATCAGATCGGCGTGTTCAACAAGGCGGTCGACATCCATCCCTACGAAGCTACGGAGCAGGAATACGAGCGCTTCGTGAAGGAGTTCAGGAAGGAGGCGATCCCGGCGCCCGGGGAGCGTTTCGGCCTGCCTTACGGGATTCTGGTGCCCAAGGGTTGGACCAACCTGTGGGTCGCGGGGCGCTGCAACTCGAGCGACGTCAAGGTGCACGGCTCGATCCGCGTGATGCCGGCGGCGGCGCTGATGGGGCAGGCGGCGGGCACCGCCGCGGTGCAGTCGATGCGCACCGGTCAACCGGCCTGCGACCTGAACACGGCGACGCTGGTCGAGACGCTGCGCGCGCACGGCGGCTACCTGCCGCAGAAGAGCGTGCGCGCGACGATGACCCGTTGAGCGGGCGAACGACGGTACCGGCCGCGTCGACGGGGTTCCCGGCAAGGAACGAACTATGAAACGCAAGCTGCGCAGCAACTTCGAGCGCGGGACTTTTCGCTGGGCGGTGCGGCGCGCGCAATGGCGGGCGCTGGGGCTGTCCGACGCGGACCTGGAAAAGCCCAAGATCGCGGTGGTCAATTCGTCCTCGGAGCTGGCGATCTGCTTCAGCCACCTGGACGGCGTGGCCACGGAACTCAAGGCCGCGATTCGCGCCGCAGGCGGCGTACCCTTCGAGGTGCGCACCGCCGCGCCGAGCGACTTCATCACCAGCGTCGGGCATCGCGGCGGTTACATTCTCGCTGCACGCGACCTGATCCCCAACGAGATCGAGGTCGCGGTCGAAGGCGCGCTGCTCGACGGCATGGTGTGCCTCGCCTCCTGCGACAAGACCGCTCCGGGCCAGCTGATGGCCGCGGCGCGCCTCAACATCCCGACCGTCGTCGTGCCCTGCGGCTACCAGAAAAGCGGCGAGTACAAGGGCCGGCACGTCGACATCGAGGACGTGTTCGTCAGCTCGATGCACGTGCTCGCCGGCAAGCTGAGCGTGGACGATCTGGCCGGCATGAGCGAGAACGCGATCCGCGGCCCCGGGGTGTGCTCCGGGATGGGCACGGCCAACTCGATGCACGTGGTGAGCGAAGCGCTCGGCATGGCGCTGCCGGGCAGCGCGCCGGTCGCCGCCAACAGCCCGAAGATGATGGCCGACGTGCGCGCGGCCGGCGCGCGCATCGTCGAGATGGTGTGGGCCGACCTCAAGCCGCGCGACATCCTGACCCCGGGGGCGTTCGCCAACGCCACCATGGCGATGCTCGCGGTGGGCGGCTCGATCAACACCATGAAGCACATGCAGGCTGTGGCGATCGAGGCGCAGCTCGATGCGGTAAGCATCTATGGGCTGTTCGAGCAGCTCGCGGGCAAGGTGCCAGTGCTGAGCGCCGTGCGGCCGAACGGCCCGCGCAGCATCGAGGAGTTCGAGGCGGCCGGCGGCACGCGTGCCGTGCTGAAGCGGCTCGAAGGCATGCTGCACCGGGACGTGCTCACGGTCACCGGGCGAAGCCTCGGCGAAGACCTGCGCGACGTGAAGGTGGCCGGCGACGAGGTCATCCGCCCGGTCGAGCGGCCGGTCGCGCGGCGGCCGGCGGTGCTGGTGCTGCGCGGCAACCTCGCGCCCGAGGGCGCGATCGTGAAGTTCGGCATCGATCCCGACAAGGCGACGCGCTTCGCGGGGCCGGCCATCGTGTTCGAGTCGTCGGACCAGGTGATCGAGGCAGTGCAAAAAGGCGCGATCAAGGCGGGCCACGCTGTAGTGCTGCGCGGGCTGGGGATCACCGGCACGCCCGGCATGGGCGGAGCCTCGCGCGCGGTGTTCGTGCTCGACGGCGCGGGCCTTGGCGATCACGTCGCGGTGGTGACCGACGGACACCTCTCCGGGCTGGTCAACAAGGGGCTGGTGATCGGCGAAATCTCCCCCGAGGCCGCGGCGGGCGGGATGCTCGCGCTGGTCGAGAACGGCGATCGCGTGAGCATCGACGTCGAGGCGCGCACGGTCGACCTCGAGGTCGACGCGGCCGAGCTCGCCGTGCGGCGCGCGCGGCTGCGCCCGCCGGCGCCCTCGGAGGAGCGCGGCTGGCTGAAGATCTATCAGCGCAACGTGGCCACGCTGCCGCACGGCGGCGTGCTCACCGAGCGGAAGTGACGCGCTGCGCCTAGCCGCGCATCCAGCATGGACATCCGCTTCGTCGACACGACCTTTCGCGACGGCTCGCAGAGCCTGTGGGCCACGCGCATCACCACCGGCATGATGGACGCGGTGGCGGCGGACATGGCCCGCGCCGGGTTCCAGGCGATCGAGGTGCCGGCCAACCCGATCTACTTCAAGAAGTTCGTGCGCGACCTGAAGGAGGATCCCTGGGAGATGCTGCGCCTGATGGCCAGGCGCATTCCCGGCACCCCGAAGGCCTGCATGACGGGGGCCCGGATCCACGCCTTCGGGGCGCCGCCGCCGCGGGAACTCGTCAGGCTGTTCTATTCGCGCGTGGCGGCGACGGGGGGGCTCAACCGCGGCCAGTTCATGGCCAACACCATGGACCAGCGCACGCGCGATTTTCCCTGGCTGCTGCCGATGTTCAAGGAGCTGGGCCTGCAGGTCGCGATCGCGCTGGCCTACCAGGTGTCGCCGCGCCATACCGACGAGTACTACGCGCAACTCACGCGCGAGGTCCTGCAGTTCGAGCCCGATGCGATCTACCTCAAGGACCAGGGCGGGCTCGTGACGCCCGAGCGCCTGCGCACGCTGGTTCCCGCGATCGTGAACAACGCCGGCAGCGTTGCGGTGGAATTTCACTCGCACTGCACCACGGGGCTGGCGCCGCTGTGCTACCTCGAGTCGGTCGCGCTGGGCGTGCGCACGCTGCATACGGCGGTGCCGCCGCTGGCGAACGGCTCCTCGCAGCCCTCGATCTTCAACGTGGCGCGCAACCTGCGGCGGATGGGACACGCGGCCCAGGTCGATCTCGATGCCCTCGAGCCGGTGTCCGAGCGGCTCACCGCAATCGCGAGGCTCGAAGGGCTGCCGATCGGGGCGCCGCTGGAGTACGACCACGCGCAGTTCATGCACCAGGTGCCGGGCGGCGTGATCTCCAACCTGGCGCACCAGCTCGCCGAGCTGCGCATCCAGCACCGCCTGGACGAGGTGCTCGAGGAGGTGGTCCGCGTGCAGAAGGAGCTGGGCTATCCGATCATGATCACGCCGTACTCGCAGTTCGTGGTCACGCAGGCGGCCATCAACGTTGCCACCGGCGAGCGCTACAAGGCGGTCATCGATCCGCTCATCCTGTTCGCGATGGGCACCTTCGGCGAGGACTCCGGCTACACTTGGATGGACCAGGACCTGAAGGACCGGGTGCTCGGGCTGGCGCGCGCCAGGGAGCTGGCGGGCCAGGGCGCGGCGCAGCCGGGCATGAAGGAGATCCGCGGCACGTACGGCGCGAGCGGCGTGTCCGACGAGGAATTCCTGCTGCGCTACATCATGCAGGGGGAGGAGGACGTCCGGGCGATGCGTGCTGCCGGAGCGCCGCAACGCTATACCGGCGGCACGCCGCTCCTCAGGCTGATCGAGGAGCTGGCCAAGGGCGGCAAGGCGCGCACCATCCACGTCCGCAAGGGAGGCGACTCGCTACTGGTGCGCAGGAAGGCCGCCGGCCGAGGGCAGGCGGGGGAAGGGCTGGGATGAAAGACGTGCCGGCGCGGCTCACGGACGAGGACGTGCAGCAGATCGCGAAGCTGGTGCGCGAGCTCGAGCAGTCCGATTTCGAATTCCTGCGCCTGGAGCTGGGGGATCTCAAGTTGACCATCAGCAACAGCGGGCAGCTCGAGGAGCCGCTCGGCGGCGCTCCGGCCGCGACGCCGCTGCCGCAGACGCAGCCGGCCGCTCCCGCAGCCGCGCCGCCTCCTCGCGGCGACGCCGGCGCGGACGAAGGCGAAGGCGGCTTCGCGATCCGCGCGCCCACCTTGGGGCGCTTCTATGCCCAGCCCGAGCCGGGGGCGGCTGCGTTCGTCTCGATCGGCAGCGAGGTGGGCGAGGACACCACGGTGGGGCTCCTCGAGGTGATGAAGGTGTTCAACGCAGTGAGCGCAGGCGTGCGAGGGGTGCTCAGCGAGATCTGCGTGCAGGACGGGCAGTTCGTCGAGCATGGGCAGATACTGTTCCGCGTCCGGCGCTGACCGGTCAGTGCACTTTCCAGGTGATGAAGTGCGCCGCGGTGCCGACCGCGTTCCCGGGGGAATCCGAGTTCCAGAATAAGTAGGCGAGCGCCTGCAAGCCGAACCCGATGCACAGGCAGATCAGGCCGGCGCGGGTGGCCGCGGCGTTGACCCAATAACGCCTGAGGTTGCGGGCGCGTTCTTCCGGCGTCGGCTCGCCGGCGCCCGCGACGCTGCGCCCGTCGGCGGTCACGTCGAGCGGCGGCAGGCGGAAGATCGCCAGCAGCAGCGCGCCCACGAAGCCGACCAGCAATCCCAGCAAATTCACGACGTCGCCCATCTCATGTCTCCGGGTTCATTGCACCCCAGCCGCGGCCAGCCAGTATAGTGCCCGCTCAGGGCGTCACGCCTGGCGGGGCGAAGCCTGCCTGCGAAATCGTCCCGTGCCCGGTGCCGGGTAGTGCCGACGCAATCAGCCGAAGGAGCCAGCGATGAGCAATGATGCGCGCGAAGTGGTGGTGGTCGATGTCAAGATTCCGTTCTGGTCGATGGTCGTGCTGCTGGTCAAGTGGGCGATCGCGGCCATCCCCGCGTTCATCATCCTGATCGTGCTGAGCGCGCTGGTGTCGGCGCTGTTCGGGGGCGCGTTCCACTGGGGATTCTGGCAGCACGGCGTGGTGTAGCCGCTGCCTGCGCGCGCCGCAGGCTAGGCGCGCTCGGCGATCAGCACCACGTTCGAGCCGCCGAAGCCGAACGAGTTCGACATCACGGCGCGCGGCGGCTCGACGCGCTCGGCACGGCGCGCGACGTGCCGCACGTTGCAGGCGGGGTCGGGTTGCTCGAGATGCGCGGTCGGCGGCAGGACGCCCTCGCCGAGCGCAAGCAGGGCCGCGGCCATCTCGAGCGCACCGGCGCCGCCGAGCAGGTGCCCGTGCAGCGACTTGGTGGAGCTGACCGGAACGCGGTCCGCCGCCTCGTCGAACACCTCGCGGATCGCTTCACATTCGACCACATCGCCGACCGCCGTTGCGGTGCCGTGCGCGTTGACGTAGCCCACCGCCCGGGGATCGAGGCCGGCGTCGGCGAGCGCCCCGCGCATCGCGCGCACCTGGCCCGCGCGGTCCGGGCGCGACATGTGCGTCGCGTCGCAGGAGTTGCCGTAGCCGCCGAGCAGCGCGAGGATGGGGGCGCCGCGCGAGCGCGCGCGGCCCTCGTCCTCCAGAACGAAGGCGGCGGCGCCCTCGCCCAGCACCAGTCCGGCGCGGCGCTTGTCGAACGGCTTGCAGCTGGCGCCCGGATCGCCCGCATCTGCCGGGGCGAGCGTGCGCAGCGCCTGCCACGCCGCGAGCGTACTCGGAGCCAGCAGCGCCTCGGAACCGCCCGCCACGACGACGTCCACCAGCCCGGCGCGGATCGCGTGCATCGCCTCCCCGAGCGCCATCGCCGACGACGAGCAGGCGGTGGAAAAATTGGCGAACCGCCCGCGCAGGCCGTAGCGCAGCGCGACGTTGGATCCGGCGGCGTTGGTCATGGCCATGACCACCGTAAGCGGCCGCAGGCGGAAGTCGCCCGCACCGTAGATCTGCCGGAAACTCGCCTCCAGCGTGTTTGCCCCGCCCATCCCGGTGCCCCAGTACACCCCGATGCGGTCGCGATCCGCCGCCGAAAGATCGAGGCCGCTCGCGGCGAGCGCCTGCTCCGACGCGACCAGCGCGAACTGCGAGACGCGGTCGAGACTCGCGGCTTCGGGGGCCTTGAAGCGGGCGGTGGCGTCCCAGTCGACCATGCCACCGACCTGCACCCCGGAGCCTTGCGCGATGTCCGGCGGCAAGCGCCGGATGCCCGAGCGAGCCTGCGCGAGCGCGGCGTGGAAATCGGCCAGAGTATTGCCGAGCGGCGAAACGACGCCGGCGCCGGTGATGGCGACGCGCCTGGCGCTCATCGGGCGACCCGCTCAGGCCTTGGCGGCGGCCTGAAGCGACGCGACGACGTGCTGCTCCAGGTCGGCGAAGCACTTGATGCCGCGCAGATCCTCGTCGGACACCTTGATGCCGAACTCGTCCTCGACCTTGAACGTGAACTCGATGAAGGTGAGCGAATCGACGCCGAGCTGATCGAGCGGGGCGTTCGGGTCGAGGGTGTTCGGGTCGATCGACAGATCCTGCGCGGCGAGCTGCTTGATGCGGGCGAGGGTATCCATCGTTGATTGCGCGGGTGCGGGGGGTCGCGGCATGGGCGTCTGCGAGGGGCGCTACCTTACCGGAGGCGGCCCGCAGCGGCAAGGGGCGATGGCGGGGGCCGATTGCGCACCGTGGGCGGCTCTGCGCCTGATCTCGTGGCGAAGCTGTCCCGCAGCCTTCCGGGGCGTTTGTGGCGGTCATGCCGGCCGCCCTGGACCCGGGCCTCCCGTTTGATCCAGCGCAAACGCCGCACGCCCCGATCCGCCTTATAATCTGCGGCCTTAGCGCATTCGACGCCATGACGCTCTACGCCCTCGGCCTGAACCACCAGACCGCGCCGCTCGCCATTCGGGAGCGCGTGACGTTTCACGTCGAAAAGCTGCGCGAGGCGCTCGCCGAGCTGATGCGCGGCCGGGTCGCGTCCGAAGCGGCGATCCTTTCGACCTGCAACCGGACCGAGCTGTACCTGTCGGCCGAGCAGCCCGCCACCGCGGCCGACTGGCTGGCCGAATACCACCGGCTCAAGCCGGGCGACCTCACGCCCTACCTTTACACCCTGCCGAAGGACCAGGCGGTGCGGCACGCGTTCCGGGTCGCGGCCGGGCTCGACTCGATGGTGCTCGGCGAGCCCCAGATCCTCGGGCAAATGAAGCAGGCGGTGCGCACTGCCGAGGCCGCCGGCACGCTCGGCACGGTGCTGCACAGGCTGTTTCAGCGCAGCTTCGCGGTCGCCAAGGAGGTGCGCGCGACGACGCACGTCGGGGCGAACAGCGTGTCGATGGCCGCCGCGGCGGTCAAGCTCGCGGCGCGCATCTTTCCTTCGATCAGCCAGCAGAAGGTGCTGTTCATCGGCGCCGGCGAGATGATCGAGCTGTGCGCCACGCACTTCGCGGCGCAGGCCCCCGAGCGCATCACCGTCGCCAACCGCACGCTCGATCGCGGACAGGCGCTGGCGCACCGCTTCAACGGCCGCGCGGTCGAGCTGAAGACGCTGGCGGACCATCTGCACGAGCACGACATCGTCATCTCCTGCACCGCGTCCTCGCTGCCGATCCTGGGCAAGGGCCTGGTCGAGCGCGCGCTGCGCGCGCGCCGCCGCCGCCCGATCTTCATGGTCGACTTGGCGATGCCGCGCGACATCGAGCCCGAAGTGAGCGAGCTCGACGACGTGTTCCTGTACACGCTCGACGACCTGTCCGAGATCGTCTCGGCGAACCTCGATGCGCGGCGCTCGGCGGTGGACCAGGCCGAGGCGATCATCGACACGCAGGTCGGCCAGTTCATGCACTGGATGCGCACGCGCGAGAACGTGCCGCTGATCCGCGCGCTGCGCGATCGCGCCGAGTACGCGCGCCGCCAGGAGGTGGAGCACGCGTTGCGCCTGCTGCAGCGCGGCGCCGACCCGGCCGAGGTCCTCGAGGCACTGTCGCAGGGACTCACCAACAAGCTGATGCACGCGCCGACCCAGGCGCTGAGCGAAGTGGCCGGCGAGGAGCGCCGGGTCCTGGCCGATGCGCTGACGCGGCGCTGCCGCGGCCAGTCCTAGGCAGTCCGCGGCACCTCGCCCGCGGCTCGGCCGTGAAGTCCTCCCTGCTCGCCAAGCTCGACAGTCTCACCGCCCGGCTCGATGAGCTGAACCACCTGCTCGCCGCCGAGGACGCCACGCGCGACCTCGAGCAGTACAAGAGGCTGTCGCGCGAGCACTCGGAGCTGAGCGAGCTGGTGGCGCTGTACGCCCGTTACCGCCAGGCTCAGCGCAACGCCGCCACCGCCAAGGACATGGCCGCCGATCCGGACATGCGCAGCTTCGCCGAGGACGAGCTGAGGACCGCGCGCGCGGACATGGAGCAGCTCGAGCTCGAGCTGCGCAAGGTGCTGCTGCCGAAGGACCCGAACGACGAGCGCAACATCTTCCTCGAGATCCGCGCCGGCGCGGGCGGCGACGAATCGGCCCTGTTCGCGGGCGACCTGTTCCGCATGTACGCGCGCTACGCCGAGCGCCAGGGCTGGCAGGTCGAGATCATTTCGGAGAGCCCGTCCGAGCTCGGCGGCTACAAGGAGCTGATCGCGCGCATCGCCGGCCAAGGCGCGTATTCCAGGCTCAAGTTCGAATCGGGGGGCCACCGCGTGCAGCGCGTCCCCCAGACCGAGGCGCAGGGGCGCATCCATACCTCGGCGTGCACCGTCGCGGTGCTGCCGGAAGCCGACGCGATCGACGACGTGGTGCTCAATCCGGCGGAGCTGCGCATCGACACCTTCCGCGCCTCCGGCGCGGGCGGGCAGCACGTCAACAAGACCGAGTCCGCGGTGCGCGTCACGCATCTTCCGACCGGGATCGTGGTCGAGTGCCAGGACGCACGCTCGCAGCACAAGAACAAGGAGAAGGCGCTCGCGGTGCTCGCCGCGCGCATCAAGGACCAGCAGCAGCGCGCGCAGCAGGCGAAGACCGCCTCGACGCGCAAATCGCTGGTCGGATCGGGCGACCGCTCCGAGCGCGTGCGCACCTACAACTTTCCGCAGGGCCGGGTGACCGATCACCGCATCGACCTGACCCTGTACAAGATCGACCGCATCATGGACGGCGAGCTCGACGAGCTGATCGGCGCGCTGATGGCCGAGCATCAGGCGGAGCTGCTGGAGCAGCTCGCCGAGGACACCGAGCCGGCGCGGCAGACGGCGTGAGCGGGCCAGGCATTACTGCGGCCGAGGCGCTCGCGGTCGCCGGGATCGACGCGCGCGAAGCGCGCCTGCTGCTCGCCGAGGCGAGCGGACTCTCGGAGGCGGGCGTGATCGCGCGTCCGGAGCGCACGCTGACGCCAGCGGCCTGGGCGCGTTTCGTGGCGCTCGCCGCGCGCAGGCGCGGCGGCGAGCCGATCGCCTACCTCCTGGAGCGGCGCGAGTTCTACGGACTGCCGCTGGCCGTCGGCCCCGCAGTATTGATCCCCAGGCCGGAAAGCGAGTTGCTCGTGGAGCGCGCCCTCGAGCTGATCGCGCCCGGGGACGAAGCTGCGGTGCTGGACCTGGGGACGGGATCGGGTGCGCTGGCCCTGGCGATCAAGCAGCAACGTCCGCGCGCGCGCGTGGTCGCGGTCGAGGCGAGCGCTGCGGCACTCGGGCTCGCGCGGCGCAATGCGCAGCGCCTGGGACTGGAGGTGGAGTTCCGGCACGGGCATTGGTTCGAGGCCGTGGCCGCCGAGCGCTTCGAGCTGATCGTCTCCAATCCGCCCTACGTGGCGCAGGACGATCCGCACCTGTTCCAGGGCGACCTGCGCTTCGAGCCGCGCGAGGCGCTGGTGGGAGGGCCGGACGGCCTCGACGCCATCCGCGAGATCGTGCGCGGCTCGCCGGCGCGGCTCGCTCCCGGAGGCTGGCTGCTGCTCGAGCACGGGCTGGGGCAGGATGCTCCGGTCCGTGTCCTGATGGAGCAGGCCGGGCTGGCAGGCGTCGCCACCTGGCCCGACCTGGCCGGTATCGGGCGCGTGACCGGCGGCCGTGCGCGTTGACCCGGCTGCCCGCGCAGAGTAAGATCCCGAGCAAATCGCTCAACTATTCGAGGCGCTCGCGATGGACGTGCAACAGCTCATCAAGCAGCAGGTCGGCTCCCACCGGGTCGTGCTCTACATGAAGGGCAGCCCGGATTTTCCCCAGTGCGGCTTCTCGGCCGCCGCCGTGCAGGCGCTGCGCGCTTGCGGGGTGAAGGACTTGTTCAGCGTCAACGTGCTCGAGGAGCCGGCGATCCGCCAGGGCATCAAGGAGTACGCCAACTGGCCGACCATCCCGCAGCTGTACGTGAACGGCGAGTTCGTGGGGGGATCGGACATCATGCGCGAGATGTTCCAGTCGGGCGAGCTGCAGAAGCTGCTGCAAGCGGCCGGCGTCAAGCAAAGCGCCTGAGCCGCGCTTCCGGCAAGTCGTTTTCGCGGGCGACGCGCCCCGGCTAGGCGCTCAGGCGCCGGACGAGGTTTCGAGCCCGGTCCGGGTGCCCGCGGCCGCAAGACGCCCTACGCGGAGGCCGCGATCCACACGTTGGCCTGGTTGAGCCGTTCCGCCAGGTTGACCATGAAAGCGTGGTCGAACTTGTGCCTGCAGGTCGCGGGCGCCTGATCGAGATCCGCGATGCGGATGCGCGCGATGCGCGAGTCGGCGTTCGAAGTGACGGTCGCGCGCCGCCGCTTATCGGTCTCGGACAGGTACGCCATCTCCCCGAAACATTCGCCCGAGCCGAGCACGCTGAGCAACTTGCCGTTCTTGGCCACGCGCATCTCGCCCGTGATCAGCAGGCAGAAGAAGTCTCCCGGCTCGCCCTCGCGCATGAGCTCCACGCCCGCGGCAATCCGCTCCCAGGACGTAAGCGTAACGACCTGCCACAGCTCGGCGTCGGTGAAGTGCCCGAAGAACGCGATCGCGCGCAGCGCGTCGAACTTCTCGGTGTCGCCGAAGGTGTCCTTCCTGGTGGCGGCGCGGTCGGCGCGGAAGGCCTCCGCAAGATCGCGCGAAAACTCCTCCCAGCTCTGGTAGCGCCGCGCGAGATCCTTGTGCATCGCGCGGCGCACGATCTTGTCGACCGCCAGCGGCAGATCCGTGCGATAAGTGGACGGCGGCGGCGGGTCGTGGTTCGCGATCTGGTAGATGATGCCGAAGTTGTTGTCGGCCTGGAAGGGCAAGGTCCCGGTGAGCAGCTGGTACATCACCACGCCGAGCGAGTAGATGTCGGTGCGCTGGTCGAGCGCCTCCTCGCGCACCTGCTCGGGCGACATGTAGGCAGGCGAGCCGACGCCGCTGATCTGCGTCGTTTCGGTGCTCGCGCTCAGCGCGGCGCCGAAATCGGAAATTTTGATGTTGGTGGCGCCGGCCACCAGGATATTGCCGGGTTTGATGTCCCGGTGCGTGATGCCGAAGCCGTTCGCGAAGGCGAGGGCGCGGGTGCATTTGAAGGCGATCTCGATGATCTTGTCGATCGGCAGCAGGTTGTGCCGGCGGCAGTACGGTTCGAGCGTGCCGCCGCGCACGTATTCCATGACGATGTAGCCCGAGTCCTGCTCGAGAACGGCGTCGTAGATCTGGGCGATGTGCGGATGGGCCAGCTTGCCGGCGAGCGAGGCTTCGGCGAGAAAGAACTTGCGGTACAGGCGCGCGCGCGCCTCGTTTCTGAGGATTTCCGGGAAAATCCGCTTGACCGCCACGTCGCGTTCGCCGAACGGGTCGTGGCAGAGATAAACCTCGCTGCTCGCGCCTTCGCCGAGCTTGCGCAGCACCGGGTACTTGCCGATCCGATCGGGCCCGCGATTCGCGGCCATGTGGCGCGCCAGGCTCAGTCGCGGGCGCCGAGACGCTTGCGCGCGCGTGCCGCCGCCGCTTTCACCTGGGCGGGGGCGGTGCCGCCAGGATGGTCGCGGCGCGCCACCGAGCCCTCGAGCGTGAGGCTCTGGTACACGTCCTTGCCGATGGCCGGGGAGAAGCCTCTCAGCACCGACAGCGGCAGCCGCGCGAGGTCGCAGCCGGTGGCTTCGGCCTCGCGCACGGCGCGCGCCACCGCTTCGTGCGCGTCGCGGAACGCGACGCCCTTCCTCACCAGGTAATCGGCAAGATCGGTCGCGGTCGAGAAGCCCTCCAGCGCCGCGGCGCGCATCGCCTCGGCGACGGGCTCGATGCCGGCGACCAGCTCGGCAAACACCGCGAGCGCATCCTTCAAGGTGTCGACGGCGTCGAACAGCGGTTCCTTGTCTTCCTGGTTGTCCTTGTTGTAGGCGAGCGGCTGCGCCTTCATCAGCGTGAGCAGGGCGACCAGGTCGCCGTACACGCGGCCGGTCTTGCCGCGCACCAGCTCGGGCACGTCCGGGTTCTTCTTCTGCGGCATGATCGACGATCCGGTGCAGAAGCGGTCGGGCAGGCGCACGAAACCGAAGCGAGGGCTCATCCAGAGCACCAGCTCCTCGGCGAAGCGCGACAGGTGCAGCATGACCAGCGCCGCAGCGGAAGCGAACTCGATCGCGAAGTCGCGATCCGACACCGCGTCCAGCGAGTTGGCGCACAGCCCTTCGAAGCCCAGCTCGCGGGCCACCCGGTCGCGGTCGATCGGAAACGTGGTCCCCGCCAGCGCGGCGGCACCCAGCGGCAGCAGGTTGACGCGCTTGCGGCAGTCGGCCAGGCGCGCGCGGTCACGCTCGAACATCTCGAAGTATGCGAGCAGATGATGGCCGAACGTGACCGGCTGCGCGACCTGCAGGTGAGTGAAGCCCGGCATGACCAGGAAGGCATGGCGCTCGGCGCCGTCCAGAATGCGGGATTGCAGCCTTTCCAGCAAGGCGCGGATCGCATCGATCTCGTCGCGCAGCCACAGGCGCACATCGGTCGCGACCTGATCGTTGCGCGAGCGTGCCGTGTGCAGGCGCTTGCCCGCTTCGCCGACCAGATCGGTGAGCCGGCGCTCGATGTTGAGATGCACGTCCTCCGCGTCGAGCGACCAGGCGAAGCTTCCGGCCGCGATCTCGTCGCGGATCTGGGCCATCCCGCGCTCGATGGCGGCCAGATCGCCTTTGTCGATCACGCCGCACGCAGCCAGCATGCGCGCGTGGGCGAGCGAGCCCGCAATGTCGTAGGGAGCGAGACGCTGGTCGAACCCCACCGAAGCGGTGAATCGCTTGACCAGCTCGTCGACCGGCTCGCTGAACCGGCCGGACCACGGACCTGCCGCCAGCGCGGGCGCGCCCGCGTGCGGGGGCTTAGCACGCGCCGGCCGCTTGGAAGCAGGTGGGGCCATGGGGCATACTCAGTAGGGCAGTGCGGCGCTGGGCGCCGCGGCGTCGCACGATGTCGAATTCAAGTATAAAGCATAACGTCTCCCGGGACGTCCTCCCCGACTTCCGCAATAGCGGCGTCATCGCGCGCGTGCTGATCGCAGTGAACGTGATCGCCTCTGGCGCCGCGATCAGTGCGGAGCCGGGGTGGCCGCAGGCGATGGCGCGCTTCGTGCGCGCCGCCGCCGTGGTCGAGCCGCTGCTGATCGCAAGCGTGGTATTGCTCTATCTTGCCGCGCCGGTGCTCGCGCGGCTCGCGTACCTGCGCGGCTGTGCCGCGGTGCTGGCGATCGAGCTGGCGCTCGCCACGGCGGGCTACGCATGGTCAGCGCAGGCCGCCGCGGCGGCGTCGGCCTCGGGCCTCGCGCGCGCACTGCTGCTGACTGCCGTCGTGACGATCGCGCTGCTCGGCTACTTCCGGCTGCTGGTCAAGGCGTATTCGCCGGCGCTCGCCGAGGCGCGGCTGCAGGCGCTCCAGGCGCGCATCCGCCCGCACTTCCTGTTCAACAGCCTGAACGCAGTGCTGTCGCTGATCCGCCGCGATCCGCAGCGCGCCGAACGCACGCTCGAGGATCTGGCGGATCTGTTCCGCGTGCTGATGTCCGACGGCCGGAAGTTCGTGCGCCTGGCCGACGAGATCGCGCTGCTGGAGCGCTACGCGAGCCTGGAGCAGCTGCGCCTCGGCCAGCGGTTGCGCATCTCCTGGGAGCTGGACAGCGCTCCGATGGACGCGCTGCTGCCGCCGCTGGTCCTGCAGCCGTTGCTCGAGAACGCGGTCTATCACGGCGTGGAGCCGGGAACCGGCGCGGGCGAAGTCGTGGTGCAGATCGCGCGCCGCGGGGACCGGGTGCTGGCGCGCATCGAGAATCCGTACTTCAGCGAGCAGCAGCAGCGTGCCGGCAACCGCATGGCGCTGGAGAACATTCGCGAACGCCTGATGCTGTTCTTCGACGCGGAGGCGCGCATCGAGACCCGCGTTCGCGACGCCCGCTACCTGGTGGAGATCGAGATTCCCTACCGCACCGAGGCCGCGCCGCGGCCGGGCGGGACAGCATGAGCCCGCTGCGCGTGTTCATCGCCGACGACGAGGAGCCGGCGCGCCAGAGGCTCAAGGAGCTGCTTTCGGACCTGGCCGCTGAAATCCCCACCGAAGTCGTCGGCGAAGCGGGCAACGGCGCCGAGACGCTCGCGCGGCTGCCGGGCAGCGGCGCTCAGCTGCTGCTCCTCGATATCCAGATGCCGGGCATGAACGGACTGGAGCTGGCGCGGCACGTGGCCGGCCTGCCCGATGCGCCCGCCGTGATCTTCGTCACCGCGCACGACCGGCACGCGGTCGAGGCATTCGAGCTGAATGCGCTCGACTACCTGCTCAAGCCGGTGCGCGCCGCGCGACTCGCGGATGCGCTACGCCGGGCGGGCACGGCGGGACCGCCCGAGCGCGAGCGGCTCGAGCGTGCCGACCCGCGCCCACGGGAGTTCCTCTCGGTGCCCGAGCGCAACCGCATCGTGCTGGTTCCGGTGCGCGACATCGTCTACTGCAAGGCGGAGCTGAAATACGTGACCCTGCGCACGCGTACCGGCGAACACCTGAGCGAGGAGGCGCTCGTGACGCTCGAGCGCGAGTTCGCGGAGCGGTTCGTGCGCATCCACCGCAATTGCCTGGTGGCGCGGGCCGCCATCCGCGGCTTCGAGCGCGCGGCCGGCGAAGACGAGGAGGCACACTGGCTGGTGCTGCTCGACGGCGTGCCGGAGAGGTTGCCGGTCAGCCGCCGGCAGTGGCCTGCGCTGCGCGACCTGGCGGGGGAGCACTGAGCGGTCCGGCGCTCAGACGGTTGTGCGCCTGCTCGATCCGGCGATCGAGGTACTGCTGGTAGAAATCGGACAATCCCAGCCCGACCAGCGGCTCGGCCAGCGTCCGGCCGCTCAGGCCGAAGAACGCGAGGGTCGGGAACAGGCGCACGTGCTGGGCACGCGCGAAGTCAACGTGACTCACCCGCCGTCCGGCGAAGTCGACCAGCGGAGCGGGGTCGCCGATATTCACTTCAACCAGGCGCAGCCGCGCGCGGCCCGAGGGATCCGCGAGCATCGGCTCCAGGTATTCGTGCCGGGCCTGCTCGCAGTACTCGCAGTCGGGCTGGCTGAAGAACACCACCAGCGGAACGCCGGCTTGGGCCGCGCCGCGCGCTTCGCGCGCCAGGTCGCGGGCCTGCGGGATGCCGGCAGCAAGCGCCGGCCAGGCGGGCGCCGATGCTAGAATGAAAACAATCGCGTACCCGGCCACGCACCCGGCCAGTCGGCACGCCTCGACGCGCGCTTTCCCGATCATCGTATGAGTTCCTCTCCCACGCACGGCGTTCAGCGGGTGACGATTGCCACGCGGCGCAGCCGGCTTGCGCTGTGGCAGGCCGAGCACGTCAAGCGCCGGCTCGAGGAATTATATCCAAACCTGGCGGTCGCTCTGCTGCCGCTTTCGACCCGGGGCGACGAGCTGCTCGAGGCCACGCTCGCCAACGCGGGCGGCAAGGGCCTGTTCGTCAAGGAGCTGGAGGCGGCGCTCCAGTCCGGCGCGGCCGATCTGGCGGTGCACTCGATGAAGGACGTGCCGGTCGAGCTGCCGGCGGGGTTCGTCCTCGCGGCCATCACGGCGCGCGAGGATCCGCGCGATGCGTTCGTGTCGAACCGCTACGCGGGGCTCGCCGAGCTGCCGGCGGGTGCGGTGCTCGGGACCTCGAGCCTGCGCCGCGCTGCGCAGATCGCCGAGCGCCATCCGGCCCTGGAAATCCGGCCGTCGCGCGGCAACGTGGAGACCCGGCTGGCGAAGCTCGACCGCGGCGACTATGCCGCGGTGGTGCTGGCCGCGGCCGGCCTCAAGCGCCTTGGTCTGGGCGCGCGCATCCGCGCCTGCCTGGAAGTGCACGAGAGCCTGCCCGCAGCCGGGCAAGGCGCGCTCGGCATCGAGTGCCGCGCCGAACGGCGCGACCTCGCGGCGCTGGTGGCGCCGCTCGCCGATGCGGCGAGCGCGGTGTGCGTGCGGGCCGAGCGCGCCGTGAACGCTGCGCTGGGCGGCAACTGCTCCATCCCGCTCGGCGCGTACGCGGTGCTGGAGGCGGGACGCCTGAGCCTGCGCGCGCTGGTGGCGGCTCCGGACGGAGCGCGCGTGGCACGCGCCGAGTGCACGGGTGAGGCCGCGCAGCCCGAAGCGCTCGGGGCGCGCGCCGCAGAGCTGCTGCGGCAGCGCGGCGCGGGTGAGATCCTCGCTGCGCTGGCCGATGGCCGCTGACGCTGGTCTGCCGCTCGCGGGGCGGGGCATCGTGGTCACGCGGCCGCGCGAGCAGGCGGCCGGGCTGGCGAGGCTGATCCGCGAAGCCGGGGGGGAAGCGCTGCTGTTCCCGGCGATCGAAATCCGGGATCTGCCGGACCTGGGCCCGATCCTCGCCCGCATCGACCGGCTCGAGGAGTTCGATCTCGCCATCTTCATCAGCCCGAACGCCGTGCACAAGGCGCTCAACCTCGTGCAGGCCCGGCGCGCCGGCAAGCCCTGGCCGAGCGGGCTGAGGGTGGCCGCGGTCGGGCGCGGCAGCCGCCGCGAGCTCGAGCTGCAGGGCTTCTCGAACGTGATCGCGCCCGCCTCGCACGCCGACAGCGAGGCGCTGCTCGCGCTGCCCGAGCTGAGCGCGGTCTCGGGCAAGCGCGTGCTGATCTTTCGCGGCGACGGCGGACGCGAGCTGCTGGGCGACACGCTCGCTGCGCGTGGGGCGCGGGTCGAGTACGCCGAGTGCTACCGCCGGCTGCGTCCCGCGGCGGACAGCGCACCGCTGCTGACGGCATGGGCGCGCGGCGCGGTGCACGCGGTGACCGTGTCCTCGGGCGAGGGGCTGACCAACCTGTTCGACATGCTGGGCAAGCTCGGCCAGCAGTGGCTGCGCGGCACGCCGGTATTCGTGCCGCATGCGCGAGTCGCCGAGAGCGCGGCGCGGCTCGGGGTGCGCGAGATACTCGTCGCTGGCGCCTCCGACGCGGAGCTCGTCGACCGTCTGGTTGCATACTTTCGCGGCGCGAAGTAAAAGCTTCCGACATGGACCAGTCGCAGACCACGGAGGCAGCCGCAGGGCCACCGGGCGGCGCACCCCGAGCGGATGCGCGAGCGAAGCCCGCTGCCGAGCCGCAGGCGGCCCGCACGAGGACCGCCCCAATGCTCTTGGCGTTGCTGCTCGGGTTGGCTGCAGTCGCGCTCGCAACGGCGTTCTGGTACGACACGCGCGGCCGCATCGAGGCCACGCAGGAGGAGCTGGCGCGGCACCTGCGCGACATCGAGAGCGACGCCCGCGACGCGAGGAGCACCGCGCGCGACGCGCAGGAGGCGGTGCGCGAAACGCAGGCCAAGGTCGCGCTGCTCGATTCGAAGCTGGTCGAGTCCCAGAGCCAGCAGGCCGCGCTGGAGTCCCTGTACCAGGACCTGTCGCGCAACCGCGACGAGTGGCAGCTGGCCGAGATCGAGCAGGTGCTCGAGATCGCCCAGCAGCAGCTGCAGCTCTCGGGCAACGTGCGCGCCGCGCTGCTGGCGCTGCAGCTCGCCGACTCGCGCCTGGCGAGCCCCGATCGTCCTCAGTTCCTCCCGGTCCGGCGCGCGCTGGCGCGCGACATCGAGCGCCTCAAATCCTTCCCGGCGCTCGATCTGCCCGGTCTGAGCAGGAAGCTCGACAGCCTCGCCTCCGTGGTCGACACGCTACCGCTCGCCTCGGACCAGCGCGCCGAGCACTCCGCAACGCCGCGTGCGCCGGCCGTGCCCGGCACGCAGGGCTATCTCGCGCGCTTCGGCGCCGAGGTCTGGAGCGAGCTGCGCCAGCTTCTGATCGTGCGCCGGCTCGAGCGCCCCGAGCCGCCCCTGCTGCCGGCGTCGCAGGCCTACTTCGTGCGCCAGAACCTGACGTTGCGCCTGCTCAATGCGCGCCTTTCGCTGCTGATGCGCGACGAGGGCGGATACCGCGAGGAGCTGCGCACCGCGCAGGCGTGGATCAGGCGCTATTTCGACGTGCACGCGAAGCAGACCGCGAACGTGCTGGCGCAGCTCAAGCAGCTTTCGTCCGAATCGCTCAGCTTCGGGACGCCGTCCATTTCCGACAGCCTCGAGGCGGTGCGCCGCTTCAAGGCGCTGCGCGAGCCGGGCGCTCCCTGAGGCCCGCGCGCCGGCGATGAAGGCACTGTTCTGGCTGCTCGCGGTGTTCGCGGCTGCGGTCGCGCTGGTGATCTTCGGCCGCGTGGACGACGGCTACGCGCTGTTCGTGTACCCGCCGTACCGGGTCGAGATCTCGCTGCTCTTCTTCATCGTCCTGCTGCTGGCCGCGTTCGCCGCGCTCTACCTGTCGGTGCGCATCGTGCACCACCTCCTGGCGCTGCCCCGGCACGTGCGGGCCTTTCGCGAGCGCCGGCGCCGCGACCGGGCGCAGGCGGCGCTCGCGGGGGCGCTGCAGGCATACTTCGAGGGCCGCTACGCGCGCGCCGAGAAGGAGGCCAAGGCGGCCTACGACGCGGGGATCTGGCCCGGGCTCGCGGCGGTGCTCGCGGCGCGCGCGGCGCACGAGCTGCGCAACTTCGGGCAGCGCGACCAGTGGTTCGAGCGCGCCGGCGCGGCGGGCGAGAGCGCACAGGTCGCCCGCCTGGTGTCGCAGGCGGCGCTCGCGCTCGAGGAACGCAACTTCGTCGGCGCCCGGGACGCGCTGCGCAGCCTGCACGCCTCCGGGCCCAAGCACATCGCTACGCTCAGGATGTTGCTGCGCGCGGAGCGCGGCGCGCAGGATTGGGAGGAGGTCCTGCGCCTCGCTACGCAGCTCGCCAAGCGCGACGCGATCGCGCCGGCGCTCGCCGAGGAATACCGGGCGCAGGCGCACATCGAGCTGCTGGCGCGCGCGGCGCTGGATCGCGCGACGCTCGCCGAGCGCTGGCGCCGCATCCCGGCGCGCGAGCGCGCCAACCCGCGCATCGCCGCGGCGGCGGCGCGTCAGGCGAGCGCGCTCGCGGCGGCGTCGCTCGCCCGGGAGATCCTGGAGGAAGGGCTGAGCGCTGAGTGGAGCGCAACCCTGGTGGCCCTGTACGGCGAGCTGCCGCGGCTCGACGCGGCCGCGCAGGCTCAGGAGGCCCGCACCCGGATCGAGCGCGCGGAGAGGTGGCTGCGCGAGCACCCGGAAGATCCGCAGCTCCTCAGCGCTCTCGGGCGGCTGTGCGCCGAGGCCGAGCTCTGGGGCAAGGCCCAGAACTATCTCGAGGCGAGCTTGGCGTTCGAGCAGACACGCGCGGCATACCTCGCGCTCGCGCGGCTGTACGAAAGGCTCGGCCGCCCGGCCGATGCGGCCACCCAGTACCGGCGTGGCGCGGAGCTGCCCTAGGGCCGTCTCCAGGAAATCGCCTGCGTTTCGGCGCGGTCGGCTGAAAGCGGCGCGAGCCTCGCCTTTAATCAGGTCTCCGGCTTTCCGAGGGGGCGTAGTGTGCCCCCTCGGAAAGCCGGAGATTGGGCGAAACCCGCAACTCACGGGCACCCGCGGACATGCGGGCTGCGGTGCCGCTCCTGCAACGGACCGCGCCGCTACCAGTCGCGCGGGCGCAGGAACTCCGTGTAGAGCGCTTCCTCCGGCGAGCCCGGTTGCGGCCTCCAGTCGTAGCGCCACTGCGCGCGCGGCGGCATCGACATCAGGATCGATTCCGTGCGTCCGGCCGACTGCAGGCCGAACAGCGTGCCGCGGTCGTAGACCAGGTTGAACTCCACGTAGCGTCCGCGGCGGTAGGCCTGGAACTCGCGCTCGCGCTCGCCGTAGGGCAGCGCTCGCCGGCGCTCGACGATCGGCAGGTACGCAGTCAGAAAATGCTCGCCCACGGACCTGACCAGCGCGAAGCAGGATTCGAAGTCCGGCTCGCGCAGGTCGTCGAAGAATACCCCGCCGATGCCGCGCGGCTCGTTGCGGTGGCGCAGGAAGAAGTACTCGTCGCACCAGCGCTTGTAGCGCCCGTACAGATCGGCGCCGAAGGGTTCGAGCGCATGCCGGCAGGTGGCGTGGAAATGCCGGGCGTCTTCCTCGAAGCCGTAGTAAGGGGTGAGATCCATGCCGCCGCCGAACCACCATACGGGGGCCTCGGCCGGCCTGGTGGCGACCAGGCAGCGCACGTTCATGTGCACCGTCGGGCAATACGGGCTGCGCGGGTGCAGCACCAGCGACACGCCCATCGCGTCGTAGCCGCGCCCCGCGAGCTCGGCGCGGCCGGCGGAGGCCGACGGCGGCAGGTGCTCGCCCTGGACGCGCGACAGGTTCACTCCGGCGCGCTCGAATAGGCCGCTGTCCTCGATCACCCGGCTCGTGCCACCGCCGCCCTGCGGCCGCTGCCAGAGGTCGGCGCGGAACGCGCCGCCGTCGATCTCCTCGAGCGCCGCGACGATGCGACCCTGCAGTTCGGCGAAGTACTGATGAACCGCGTCGACGTTCACGCTGGCGAGCCGCGCTTGAGCGCGCGGTGTCCGATGTCGCTGCGATACTGCATCCCGGCGAAGCGGATCGGCTCGATCGCCTGGTAGGCCCGGCTGCGCGCCATGCGCACCGAGTCGCCCAGGGCGGTGACGCACAGCACTCGGCCGCCGCTGGTGACGAGCGCCTTGCCCTCGAGCCGGGTGCCGGCGTGAAACACGCGGCAGTCCTCGGTCGGCTTGGGCAGGCCCTCGATCGGATCACCCTTGCGCGGATCTTCCGGATAGCCCCCGGCCGCGAGCACCACGCCGAGCGCCGAGCGACGATCCCATTGCACCTCGGCGCGCTCGAGCGTGCCCTCGAGCGCGTGCTCGATCGGCTCCAGCAGGTCGGACTTCAGGCGCATGATGATCGGCTGTGTTTCCGGATCGCCCAAGCGGCAGTTGAATTCGAGCGTCTTCGGCGCGCCGGCCTTGTCGATCATCAGCCCGGCGTAGAGAAAGCCGACGTAGGGCACGCCGTCCTTCGCCATGCCGGCGATCGCGGGCAGCACCACCTCGCGCATGATGCGTGCATGGAGCTCGGGGGTGACGATCGGCGCCGGGGAGTAGGCGCCCATGCCGCCGGTGTTCGGACCCTGGTCGCCGTCGCGCAGGCGCTTGTGGTCCTGGCTGGTCGCGAGCGCCAGCGCATGCGCGCCGTCGCTCATCACGATGAAGCTGACCTCTTCGCCTTCCAGGCACTCCTCGATCACGACCCGCGCCCCGGCCTGCCCCAGCCTGTGCTCGAGCAGCATCGCGTCGACGGCGGCCTTGGCCTCGGCGACGCTGGCGGCGACCACCACGCCCTTGCCGGCGGCCAGACCGTCGGCTTTGACCACGACCGGCGCGCCGTGCTGCTCGACGTAGGCTTTCGCCTCGGCGGCGCGTTCGAAAGTCGCGTGGCGCGCAGTCGGGATGCCGTGGCGCACCATGAACCGCTTGGCGTAGTCCTTCGAAACCTCGAGCTGCGCCGCCGCGCGGCTCGGCCCGAAAATCTTCAGTCCCGCGTCGCGGAACGCGTCGACGACGCCCGCGGCGAGCGGCGCCTCCGGACCGACCACCGTCAGGTACACGCCCTCGCGCTTGGCGAAGGCGGTCAGCTGCTCGATCCCGTCGAGCGGAACGTTCTGCAGTCCCGGCTCGGTGGCGGTTCCGCCGTTGCCGGGCGCGACGTAGACCTTCTGCACGCGTTGGCTCTGCGCCAGCTTCCACGCCAGCGCATGCTCGCGTCCCCCGCCGCCGATCACCAGAAGTTTCATTCGCCGAGCCTTCGACCGTTCCCTGTTTTTTTTCTGAAAGTAAGGCGTTGCAGTGCAGCGCTCTGCGCTGCACTGCAACGCGTCGTTGTTCTTAATGTCGGAAGTGGCGCACGCCGGTGAATACCATCGCCACGCCGCGCTCGTCCGCGGCGGCGATCACCTCGTCGTCGCGCACGCTGCCCCCGGGCTGGATGACGGCGGCCGCACCGGCGTCGACCACGACATCGAGCCCGTCGCGAAACGGAAAGAACGCATCCGACGCCGCGCAGGAGCCGGCAAGCGTGAGGTTTGCGCTCGCGGCCTTGATCGCCGCGATGCGTGCGCTGTCCACCCGGCTCATCTGACCCGCTCCCACGCCGAGCGTCATGCCGTCCCCGGCGAACACGATCGCGTTCGACTTCACGAACTTCGCCACGCGCCAGGCGAACAGCAGGTCGGCGAGTTGCGCCTCGGTCGGCGCCTTTTTCGTCACCACCTTCAGGTCCGCGCGCTGCAGGACCTTGGCGTCCGGACTCTGCACCAGCAGCCCGCCGCCGACGCGCTTGTAGTCGTAGGCCTGCACCTCGTGCGCCAGCGGCACCTCGAGCACGCGCAGGTTCTGCTTGCCGGCGAGGTGCTCGCGCGCCTCCGCTTCCACGCGCGGCGCGATGACGACCTCGGCGAACTGCTTGCCGAGCGCGTCGGCGGTACCGCGGTCGAGCGCGCGGTTGAAGGCGAGGATGCCGCCGAAGGCCGAGACCGGGTCGGTCTGGAACGCCTTGCGGTAGGCGGCGAGCAGGCCGTCGCCGACGGCCGCGCCGCACGGGTTGGCGTGCTTGACGATGACGCAGGCCGGCTCGGAGAAGCTCTTGACGCACTCCCACGCCGCGTCGGCATCGGCGATATTGTTGTAGGACAGCTCCTTGCCCTGCAGCTGGCGATAGTTGGCGAGGCTGCCGGCCGCGGGCTTGGCGTCGCGGTAGAACGCCGCGGACTGGTGCGGGTTCTCGCCGTAGCGCATGTCCTGGAGCTTGCGGAATTGCAGGTTGAGCACATCCGGAAACTGGCGCCGGCGCCCTTCGGCGTCGACCGACGATAGGTAGTTCGCAATGGCGCCGTCATAGGCCGCGGTGTGCGCGAACACTTTCTTCGCCAGTGCGAAGCGGGTGGCGTCCGACACGCCGCCGCCGGAGCGGATCTCCTCGAGCACGCCCGCGTAGTCGGCCGGGTCGACCAGCACCGCGACCGAGGCGTGGTTCTTGGCTGCGGCGCGCAGCATGGCGGGGCCGCCGATGTCGATGTTCTCGATCGCGCTCTCCAGCCGGCAGTCGGGGTCTGCGACGGTGGCCTCGAACGGATAGAGATTGACGACGATCAAATCGATCGGCGCGATGCCCGCTTGCTTGATCGCCGCCATGTGCGCCGGCGAGTCGCGGCGCGCGAGGATGCCGCCGTGGATCTTGGGGTGCAGCGTCTTCACCCTGCCGTCCAGCATCTCCGGAAACCCGGTATGCGCCGACACCTCCGTGGCCGCGATACCCTCCTTGTCGAGAAGCCTGGCCGTGCCGCCGGTGGACAGGATGACGATTCCGAGTCGGGCGAGCTCGCGAGCGAGCTCGACGAGACCCGACTTGTCGGATACGCTGATGAGCGCCGTGCGGACCTTGTTCATCGTGTACCGGGCCGCCGGCCGCGCACGGGCCGCCGGGGCATGCGCGCGCGGCGGCCCTCGCTCATCCCTTGATGCGCAACAGCTGCATCTTCTTGCGCAGCGTGTTGCGGTTGATGCCGAGCATCTCCGCGGCGAGCGTCTGATTGCCCTCGGCGTAACCGAGCACCGTCTCGATCATCGGCCTTTCGACGTTCTTCAGCACCATGTCGTAGATCGCGGTCGGACGCTCGCCGTCCATGTCCTTGAAGTAGCGCTCCAGCGAGCGCTTGACCGCGTCTGCCAGCTCGTTGCTTCGGCTCATGCGGCAAGTCTCTCACCGACCGCCCGCAGTCCCGGACGACGCCCGTTTTCCGGATCCCCGTCATTGGCCGGCGCGGCCGCGAGGCGCTCGAAATATTCGTCCACCGAGGCGAGCTGCGCTGCGGCACCTTCGATTCGGCACACGGCGCGGCGAAAATCCTCGCCCCCCGGAAGACGGCGCAGGTACCAGCCGATGTGCTTGCGGGCCACGCGCGCACCCTGCTCCTCGCCGTACAGCGCGTACAGCTCGGCCAGGTGCTCGCGCACCACCCCGCTGATCTCCGTGAGCGGCGGCGCCGCGCGCCGCGTTCCGGTCGCCAGATAGTGCTCGATGTCGCGGAAGATCCACGGCCGGCCGTGCGCCGCGCGCCCGATCATGACTCCGTCCGCCCCCGAGCATGCGAGCACCCGCTTGACCTCCTCTGGCGTGCCGATGTCGCCGTTGGCGATGACCGGGATCCGCACGCCCGCCTTGACCTCGGCGATGGTCTGGTACTCCGCTTGCCCCGAGAAGCCGCAGGCGCGCGTGCGCCCGTGAATTGCCAGCAGGCGAATCCCCGCGGCCTCCGCGATGCGCGCTACGCGCACGGCGTTGCGCCGCTGCGGGCTGGGGCCGGTGCGGATCTTCAGCGTCACCGGGACATCGACTGCCGCGACCACGGCTTCGACGATGCGCGCGACGAGCGGCTCGTTCTCGAGCAGCGCCGACCCGGCGTAGACGTTGCAGACCTTCTTCGCCGGGCATCCCATGTTGATGTCGATGATCTGCGCGCCCTGCGCCACGTTGTAGCGCGCCGCGTCGGCCATCATCCGCGGGTCGAAGCCCGCGATCTGCACCGCGATCGGGTCGGCTTCGCCGGCGTGATCGAGCCGCAGACGCGACTTGCGCGAGTCGCGCAGCTCGGGCCGCGAGGACACCATCTCGGAGACCGCCAGTGCGGCGCCGAAGCGCTTGCACAGCTTGCGGAAGGGCCGGTCGGTCACCCCCGCCATCGGAGCGACGAACAACGCATTGCGCAGCGTGTGCCTGCCGAGCTGCATCGGAAACGGGTGTGCGGTCGATGATGCGGGGAAGCGCATTCTATACGCTTTCACCGCGGAAAAAAAAGCTCGCCCGCGCTTGCGTCGCTCGCGCCGCGACGGAAGTCGGGAGTTATCAGAAAATGACGAAGCGCATCCCCGTGGCGGCGGCATCACGGCATCGCCGAAGGGCCGAAGATCATGCGCCGCGCAAAGAAGCGCCGTGCCGGCGCGCAGCCATCCAGTGCGCTCATCGCGCAGCCGCGCGCGAAGCGGCCGACGGGATTGTCGCCCAGGAACGCGCCGGCGAGGAGGTCGGTGACGCGGACCGTCGCTGCCGCGTCGAGGCGGCGCCGCGAGGCAAAGTCCGCGAGCGTGCGCGCGTCGCCCGGGTCCGCGCTCTCGCGCACGGCGTGCGCCAGCTCCCACGCGTCGCGCAGTCCCAGGTTGAGTCCCTGGCCGGCAACCGGATGCAGCGTCTGCGCGGCGTTGCCGATGAACGCCTCGCGCGCGCCGCGGGGCGCCGCGCGGATCCTGAACACGAGCGGCACGCAGGTGCGTTGCTCGATCGCGACGAAGCGGCCGGCACGGCCGCCGAAGGCCTGCCCCAGCGCGGCCAGAAAGTCCTCCGGCGCGGCGGCGGCGAGCGCTGCTGCGCGCTCGGGGCGCATGGCCCAGACGAGCGCGTAGCGGCCCGCCATCGGCAACAGAGCGAGCGGCCCCTCCGCGGTGAAGCGCTCGAAGGCGGTGGTGCCGGCGCGCGGCTCGCTGACCAGCACGCCTACCACCGCTTCCTGCGCATAGCGCTTCTCGCGCGCGTCGCCCGAGGCGCCCTCGGCATGCACTACGCAGCGCGCCGCGATCTCGGCCTGGCGCTTGCCGCAGGTACCGCGCAGGCGTAGCGCTTCGCCCGAGTGCTCGCGCTCGGGCAAGGCGGCCTCATGAACGATCTCGATTCCGCGCCGCTCGGCGAGCGCCGCGAGAGCCTGTTCGAGCGGGCCGTAGCCGACGACATAGCCGAGCGCGGGCACTCCGGCGTCCCGCGCCTCGAGGCGCGTGCGGCCGAACGCGCCGGCCTGCGAAACGTGAATCGTCTCGATCGCCGTCGGCGCCAGCTGCGGCCAGACTCCGAGCCGCTCGAGGATCAGGCGGCTGGCGTAGGACAGCGCGATCGGGCGCTCGCCGTGGACTGCGCCGCTCGCGCGCTCGCGCTGCTCGAAGATCGCCACTTTGTGTCCGGAGCCGTGCAGCGCGAGAGCGAACGCGCAGCCCACCGGCCCGCCGCCAAGGACCGCCAGGTCAAGCGCGCGCCCGGGCATCGCGAATCCAGGCTTCTACTTCGGCCGCTTGCTTCGGCGTCTCCGCGGTGAGCACTTCGCAGCCGAGTTCGGTCACCAGCACGTCGTCCTCGATGCGTATGCCGATGTCGCGCAGCGGCGCCGGCACATCGTCGTCGGCGCGCAGGTAAAGGCCCGGCTCGACCGTGAGCGTCATCCCGGCCTGCAGCGTGCGCCAGCTCCCGGCGTGCTTGTATTGGCCTGCGTCGTGCACGTCCAGGCCGAGCCAATGGCCGGTGCGGTGCATGTAGAAGCGCTTGTAGGTTTCCTTCTCCAGCACCTCGTCGAGGGAGCCGGTCAGCAGCTTTAGATCCAGCATGCCCTGCGCCAGCACCCGTACCGCCGCGTCGTGCGGCTCGTTCCACGCGTTGCCGGGCTTCACCTTGTCGATTGCGGCGCGCTGAGCGGCGAGCACCAGCTCGTAGACTTCGCGCTGTGCGGCGCTGAAGCGCCCGCTGACCGGAAACGTGCGCGTGATGTCGGCGGCGTAGCCTCCGAGCTCGCAGCCGGCGTCGATCAGCAGAAGATCGCCGTCGGCGAGGCGCGCGTCGTTCGCGACGTAATGCAGCACGCAGGCGTTGGCGCCTCCGGCGACGATCGGCCAGTAGGCGGGGAACTGCGCGCCCTGGCGGCGGAACTCGTACAGCAGCTCGGCCTCCACCTGGTACTCGAAGCGGCCTGGAAGCGCGGCCTGCATCGCGCGGCGGTGCGCGCCCGCCGAGATAGTCGCGGCGCGGCGCATCAGGTCGACCTCGTGCGCGTCCTTGAACAGCCGCATCTCGTCGAGCAGGGTGCGCACGTCCTGCACCCGGTCGGGGGCCGTCACGCCGGCGCGGGACTTGTCGCGCACCCGGTTCAGCCAGCGCATGGCGCGCGCATCCCAGTCCGTGTCCGCGCCTGCCGGATAAAAAAGCGTCGCCTGGCCGGCGAGCAGCTTCTCCATCTCCTCGTCCAGGGCGGCGATCGGGTGCGACTCGTCGAAGCCGAAGTACTCGCGCGCGCGCTCGGGGCCGTAGCGGAACCCGTCCCAGATCTCGCGCTCTTCATGTCGCTCTCGACAAAACAGGATCGAGCGGGGCCGCTCGCCGGCCACCAGCACCAGCACCGCCTCGGGCTCGCCGAATCCGGTCAGGTAGTAGAAGTAGCTGTCGTAGCGATACGGATAGTGGGAATCGCGGTTGCGCACGCGCTCGGGCGCGGTCGCGAGCACCGCGACGCCGGCGTGCATGGCCTCGGCGAGCCGGTGTCTGCGGTCTGCGTAAAGCGCCACGTCCTGAGGCAATTTCGACATCTCCATTACGCCGTCACTCCTTCGGCTGTTCGCCGATCTCCGAGTCGAGCAGTTGCGCCCAGTGCGCACAGCGATCGTCCAGCCGGGCCACGAGGCTGTGGCGCAAGTCCGCCAGCCGCGCGACCAGCGCCGCGCGCTGGTCGCCGTTCACCGCTGCGCAGGCCTGTTCGCACAGCCCGAGCGCCTCTTTGGCCGCCAGCGCCGCGGCCAGCGCGCTCTTGAGCTGCTCGCGCGGCCGGGGGATCCAGGCGCGCGAGGCCTGCAGCGCGGCCAGTTTCTCGCCCAGGTCGAGCACGCGCTTGCGCAGGCGCGGCAGCGCGCCGAGCTGCCCAGAGTCGAGGCGGCCCCACACGGCGAGGTCGGCGAGCTTATTCCAGCGCACGCGCAGCTGCCCGAGCCACGCGGCGTCGAGCTCGAGCGCCTGCTCCACGGTGTCAGCGTCGAGCGCCATGTCGCGCCCGCAGCAAAGCGGCGAGCTCGGCGAGGCGTTCCGCAGTGCCGACATCGCACCACAACCCTTCGTACAGCTCTCCCGAGATCCGGCCGCGCCCGGCCTCGGCGCGCAGCTGCGGCGCAAGCGGCGCCTTGTCCTGCGGCCCGATCGGCGCCACGAGCGCCGGCGAAACGACCGCGATGCCTGTATAAGTGTAGCGCGGCGCCTGCGCGTTGCCGACGATTCCGGCGTTCAGGGAGAAGTCTCCGCCCGGGCGATGCGCCGGATTGGGCGCCAGCACGAGATGCGCGAGCCGTTCGCCGAGCGCGAGCTGCCGCAGGCGGGCCAGGTCGAAGTCGCAGTAGACGTCCGCGTTGAGCAGCAGGAACGCATCGGGGCCGAGCAGCTCGCGCGCGTGCGCAATGCCTCCGGCGGTCTCGAGCGGCTCGGCTTCGCGGGAGTAGGCGATACGCAGCCCGAAGGCGCCACCGTCACCCATCGCCGCCACGATACGCTCGGCGAGGTGCGCGACGTTGATCACCACCTCGGCGAATCCCGCTGCGGCGAGCCGCTCCAGGTGCCAGGCGAGCAGGGGCTTGCCGCCTGCTTCGAGCAGCGGCTTGGGGACGCGATCGGTGAGTGGGCGCAGGCGCTCGCCGCGGCCCGCCGCGAGGATCATCGCGCGCATGGCTGCCGGCCTTCCAGCTCGTCGAGCAGCCGCGCGAGCGGCGCGAGGGGCGCGTAGCGCGTCGCGACCGCGCGCGCGTAGCCCAGGAACCGGGGCGTGTCCGACAGGTACTTCGGCTTGCCGTCGCGATAGTTGATGCGCGCGAAGATACCCAGCACCTTGAGGTGGCGCTGCAGCCCCATCCACTCGAAGTCGCGATAGAAGGCGGCGAAGTCGGCGTTGACGGGAAGGCGCGCCTTGCGCGCCCTCTCCCAGTAGCGCACCGTCCACTCGAGCACCCGCTCCTCGTCCCAGCTGATGAACGCGTCACGAAACAGCGACACAACGTCGTAGGTGATCGGCCCGAGGACCGCGTCCTGGAAGTCGAGCACGCCCGGGTTGGGCTCGCACACCATGAGGTTACGCGGCATGTAGTCGCGGTGCACGTACACGGCGGGCTGCGCCAGCGCGTGGCGCGCCAGCAGCGCGAAGATGCCCTCCAGCACGCCACGCTGGGTTGCGGAGGGCTCGGCACCGAGATGGCGCGCGAGGTACCAGTGCGGAAACAGCTCCATCTCGCGACGCAGAAGCGCTTCGTCGTACGGCGGCACCTGGCCCGGCCGGGTGGCGAGCTGCCAGCGGATCAGGGCGTCGATCGCGTCGCGGAACAGCTGGTTCGCGTTGTCGGCGTCGAGCGCGTCGAGATAGGTGGTGGTGCCGAGATCCGAGAGCAGCAGCAATCCCTGCCCCAGATCCTGCGCGTGGACCTGCGGGGCGTTCAGTCCGGCGTCGCGCAGCAGCGCCGCGACGTGCAGGAACGGACGGCAGTCCTCCCGGTCCGGCGGCGCGTCCATGACGACGAAGCTGCGCCCGTCATCCAGGCGGGCGCGGAAATAGCGGCGGAAGCTTGCGTCCGCCGAGGCCGGCGCGAGCACGAGCGGCGTGTCTGGGAACAACGCCGCGAGCCAGCACTCGAGCGCGACGAGCCGTTCGTCCACGGTAACGAAAGATGATAGGGGCGGAAGCTCGGGAAGGCGCCGCAGGCTGTTGCGTGATTGCGCAATCCTCTGAAGTGTGACATTTTACCATCGAAAAACCCTCTCCTTTCCTCTTCCGCTCATGCAGCAACTCCCAGCGCGGAAGCCGGCGCTACGTGCAGCCTGCTTCGCGACGCTGTTCCTCACCCTGTGCGCGCCTCTCGGCGCGCGGGCGGACGATGCCGCGCAACCTGCGCACGCGGACATTCCCGCGCGCGACGCAAAGGGACCGATCACCATCGACGCCCGGTCGATCGAGGGTATTTCCGGAATCGAGGTCACCGCGCGCGGCGACGTGGTATTGCAGCGCGACGACACCCGGATTTTCAGCGACTTCCTGAAGCTCAATCAGGAGTTCGGACGGGTCGACGCGGAAGGCGGCGTGCGCCTGGTGCGCGGGGCCGACCGCTTTTACGGCCCGCGCCTGCGCTACGACACGCAGAACGACACCGGCGTATTCGATTCCGCGCACTACGTCATCGTGCGCGAGAACACGGTGCGCGGCTCGGCCAAGCGCGTGAATTTCCTCGGCCCGAACCATGTCGTATTGCGCGACGCCACCTACACGACGTGCAGCCCGGAACGGGAAGACTGGCAGATCGCGGCGCGCGAGCTCGATCTCAACTACGATACGGGCGAGGGCAAGGCGCGCGGCGGCAAGCTCGAGTTCCTGGGCCACACTATCGCTGCCGCGCCTTACGCGTCCTTTCCGCTGGAGAACGAACGCAAATCGGGCTTCCTGGCGCCGTCCTTCGGCCACAACACGCGGCGCGGCTTCGAGTTCGCGCTGCCGTACTACTGGAACATCGCGCCCGAGCAGGACCTGACGCTCACGCCGGACTACATGACCAAGCGCGGCGAGGAGCTGCGCACGGACTACCGCTACCTCGGCCGGACCTACAGCGGCGAGGCGCGCTTGGAATACCTGCCTCAGGATAAAGTCCTGAACGAGCGGCGCTACGGCCTGTCGGTGCAGCACCAGCAGCAGATCACGCCCAACCTGTTCGGGCAGATCGATGTGAACAAGGTTTCCGACGACCAGTACTTCGTCGATCTCGCCTCGAACGTCACCAACACCTCGGTGGGCGTGCTGCAGCGGCTCGGCCTGCTGCGCTACTCGGGCTCGGCGTTCGGATTGGGCTATTCGCTGCAAACCCAGGTACAGAGCTTCCAGACGCTGCAGGATCCGCTGGCGCCGATCGTGGCGCCCTACAACCGCGTGCCGCAGATCGACTTCTCGACCGGGAAGAACGACATCGCCGGCCGCTTCGACCTGTCGCTGCCCGCGCAGTACGTGCGCTTCACCCAGCCTACCCTGGTCGAGGGCTCGCGCTTCAGCCTCGATCCGAGCCTGGCGATGCCGTACTTGGCGCCGGGATACTACGTGACGCCGAAGATCGGGCTGCATTACGCGAGCTACGCGCTCACCAACACCGTGCCGCTGCAGCCGCAACAGCAGTCCGTGAGCGTGCCCTGGCTCAGCGTGGACAGCGGGTTGGTATTCCAGCGCCCGCTCAACTGGTTCGGCCAGCAGACCACCCAGACCCTTGAGCCGCGCCTGTTCTACGTCTACGCGCCGTACCGCAATCAGGATCAGATCCCGCTTTTCGACACCGGGGTGCCGGATTTCAACTTCGCCCAGATCTTCACCGAGAATCGCTTCGCGGGCGGTGACCGCTTCGGCGACGCCAACGAGGTGACCCTGGCCGTGACTTCGCGCCTGCTCACCTCCAGCGGCCAGGAGATGCTGCGCGCGATGATCGGGCAGAAGTACTATTTCCGGCACGAGCGAGTCCTGCTGACGCCGACCTCGGTGCAGCCGGACTACGGCAGCTCGGCGATGCTCGGCTCGCTGGGCGGGCGCGTGTTCCGCGACTGGACCTTCGATACCACCGCCGAGTACGACCAGCATCTGGCGCAGATGCAGCGCTATAGCGCATCGCTGAGCTTTTCGCCAGAGATCGCCAAAGTCGTCAACTTTTCCTACCAGTTCGATCGCACCCAGGCGCCGGAGATCCGGCAGGTGGATCTTTCCGGCCAATGGCCGGTCAAACCCGGCTGGTATGGAATCGGCCGGTTTAATTACTCGTTCGCCGACGGACGGTTGCTGGAGGGCCTCGCCGGGGTAGAGTACAACGCGGGCTGCTGGGTGCTGCGCGGCCTGGTGCAGCGGCAGCAGGTCGCCGCGGGGAGCACCTCCAACACGATCCTGTTCCAGATCCAGTTCAATGGCCTGGGGCAGATCGGGTCGAGCGACGTGGCGGCCTTCCTGAAACGGGACATCCCGGGCTATGCCGCGAGCAATCCGAACTCGCCGCAACTGGTGCCGCCCAGCATGCAGAAGCGACTGCCGTTCCCGCAGGTGTTCTAGAAAAGAGGCTGGCTGACAGATGTACAGATACCTTGCAGTATTCCTACTCGCCCTTCTGCTCCCCTCTGCGGCGCCGGCGGCCCAGCAGCTCGTCCCGATCGATCGCATCGTGGCGGTCGTCAACAAGGACGTGGTGACGCAAAGCGAGCTCGACGAGCACGTCGCGTTCGCAGAGCGGGAGTTGCGACGGCAGGGAACGCCGTTGCCGGATCACAAGGTACTCGAGCGTCAGATCCTGGAGCGGCTGATCCTCGAGAAGGCGCAGCTGCAGCTGGCGCACGAGAGCGGGCTCAAGGTCGAGGACGCGCAGCTCGACGCCGCCGTCGAGCGCATCGCCGAGAGCAACCACCTCACGCTGCCGGAATTCCGCGCCGCGCTCGAGCGCGACGGCGTGCGCTTCGACAAGTTCCGCGACCAGGTGCGCAACCAGATCCTGCTGACGCGGCTGCGCGAGCGCGAGGTCGACGACAAGATCGAGGTGAGCGACAGCGAGGTCGACCGCTACCTGCAGCAGCACAAGGCGGCAGGCGGGGAGCAGGTGGAATACGAACTGGCCCACATTCTGGTGCGGCTTCCCGATCAGGCGAGCCCGGAGCAGATCGAGCAGGCCCGCGCGCGCGCCGAGAAGGCGCGCGCCGAGGCGCTGGGCGGAGGCGATTTCGCCAGGATTGCCGCCACCTATTCCGACGCCTCGGACGCGATGCGGGGGGGCGCAATGGGCTGGCGGCCGCGGGATCGGCTGCCGGACCTGTTCGTCGATGCGCTGAAGACGATGAAGCCGGGCGACGTCAGCCCGGTGATGCGCAGCCCGGCGGGCTTTCACGTGATCAAGCTGATCGCGCAACGCGACGCCGCCGCCGGTCCGCCGGTGATGCAGACGCACGTGCGCCACATCCTCATCAAGACGAGCGAGGTGGTGTCGGCCGATGAGGCCAAGCGCAAGCTGCTCGACCTGCGCGAGCGCATCGTCGTGGGGCACGAGCACTTCTCCAAGCTGGCCCGCCTGTATTCGGAGGACGCCAGCGCCGCCAACGGCGGCGACCTGGGGTGGGTGTATCCCGGCGACACGGTGCCGGAATTCGAACGCGCGATGAACGCGCTCAAGCCGGGTGAGATCAGCGAGCCGGTGAAGACCCCGTTCGGCTGGCATCTGATCGAGGTGTTGGGGCGGCGCGTCGCCCCGGTCGGCGCGGATCGCCTCAGGCTGGAGGCGCGCCAGGTGCTGCGTGAGCGCAAGGCCGACGAAGCCTATCAGGAATGGTTGCGGCAGCTGCGCGACCGTACCTACGTGCAGATCCGTCTCGACGACCGCTAGGCGCCATGGTTGCGCAGCGGCGGCCGGTGATCGCGCTGACCTCCGGCGAGCCGGCGGGCATCGGGCCGGAGCTGTGCGCCATGCTGGCGCGCGAGCCGCTGCCTGCGCGCCTCGTCGTGCTGGGCGACGAGGGGCTGCTTGCCGAGCGGGCAGCTGCGGCCGACGTCGCCGTGAAGCTGCTGCCGTACGCGCGCGGCGCAGCACCGCTCCCCCCGGGGACGCTTGAAGTCGGGCACGTTCCGCTCGTGCGCGCGTCGCGCCCCGGCGTGCTCGACCCCGCGAACGCGCGCTACGTGCTCGGGCTGCTCGACCGGGCGGCCGACGGGTGCCGCAGCGGGGAGTTCGACGCCATGGTGACCGCGCCGGTGCATAAGGGCGTGATCAACGACGCGCACATCCCGTTCAGCGGCCACACCGAATACCTCGCCGGGCGCCTGCGCGCCGAGCACGTCGTCATGATGCTCGTGGGCGGCGGCTTGCGCGTGGCGCTCGCCACCACGCATCTCGCGCTCGCCGACGTACCGCGCGCCATCACGCGCGCGGGGCTGCTGGCGACCCTGGGCGTGATCGACCGCGACCTGAAGCGGCGCTTCGGCATCGTGCGCCCGCGCATCCTGGTCGCCGGGCTTAACCCGCACAGCGGCGAAGGGGGGCACCTCGGACGCGAGGAGATCGACGTCATCGAGCCGGCGTTACGCGACGCGGCGGCGCAAGGGATCTCTGCCGAGGGACCGATTCCCGCCGACACGCTGTTCGTCCCGCAACGCCTGCAGGGCGCCGACTGCGCCCTGGCCATGTATCACGACCAGGGCCTGCCGGTGCTGAAGTACGCAAGCTTCGGCCGCGGCGTGAACGTCACGCTGGGCCTGCCGATCGTGCGCACCTCGGTCGACCACGGCACCGCGCTCGAGCTCGCCGGCACCGGCAGCGCCGACCCGGGCAGTCTGCGCGAGGCGGTGCAGCTTGCGATCAAGCTTGCATCGGCCGCGTAAGCGCTTCGGGCAGCACTTCCTGCACGACGCGGGCGTCCTGGCGCGCATCGTCGAGGCGATCGCGCCGGCGCCTGGCGACGCGATCGTCGAGATCGGGCCCGGAGAAGGGGCGCTCACGCGACCGCTGCTCGAGCGCGTCGCGCGCATGGAGGCGATCGAGATCGACCGCGATCTCGCGGCGCGCCTGGAGGCGCAGTTTTCCCGCGAGCGCCTGGTCGTGCATTGCGCCGACGCGCTGGAGTTCGACTACGGCACCTGCCCGCATGGCGTGAGGCTGGTGGGCAACCTGCCGTACAACGTGTCGACCCCGCTGCTGTTCCACCTCGCGCGCTACGCCGACCGGGTGCGCGACATGCACTTCATGCTGCAAGTGGAGGTGGTGGATCGCATGGTCGCGCAGCCCTCGACGCCCGAATACGGGCGCCTGTCGGTGGCGCTGCAGACGCGCTTTAGCATGCGCAAGCTGTTTCGCGTCGCTCCCGGCGCGTTCCGGCCACCGCCCAAGGTCGAATCGGCGGTGGTGCGGCTGGTGCCGCTGGCGCCCGCGGAGCGCCCGCAGGTCGACGAAGGGATCTTCGCCGAAATCGTCGCCGGGGCCTTCTCGGCGCGCCGGAAGATGCTCAGGAACGCCCTTCCGCTCGGCGCCGAGGACTTCGCCGCGCTCGCGATCGATCCGACGCTGCGGCCGGAGAACCTCTCGCCGGCCGATTATGTCCGCATCGCCCGTCGGGTCAGTGCTTCCGCTCGATGAATTCTATTTTGTAGCCGTCGGGGTCTTCGACGAAGGCGATCACGGTCGTCCCGCCCTTCACGGCGCCGGGCTCGCGCGTCACCTTGCCGCCCTTGACGCGCACCGCGTCGCAAGTCTTGTGGATGTCGTCGACCTCGATCGCGACGTGGCCGTAGGCCGTGCCGAGATCGTAACGCTCGGTGCCGTAGTTGTACGTCAGCTCGAGCACCGCGGCCTTGTCCTCGGTGTCGTAGCCGACGAACGCGAGCGAATATTTCTGGTCGGGCCGATCGGTGGTGCGCAGCAGCTTCATGCCGAGCACCTCGGTGTAGAAGCGCACCGAGCGGTTCATGTCGCCGACGCGCAGCATGGTGTGCAGGATCCTCATGTCAGGCCTCAGAGTAGTGGCAGGGAGGCGGCGGCGAGCTCGAGACGCGCGCGCGCCGCGCGCCAGTCAGGATACAGCGTTTCGACGAGGTTCCAGAAGCGGCGCGAGTGGTTGAGCTCGATCAGGTGCGCTACTTCGTGCGCGACCACGTAATCGGCGAGCGCAGCCTCGAAGTGCGCCAGCCGCCACGACAGGCGGATCGAGCCGCGCGCCGTGCACACGCCCCACTGTGTCTTCGCGTTCGAGACCGCGACCGGCGGCGCGGCACGCCCGAGGCGCGTAGCGTAATGCGCGGCGCGCGGCGTCAGGGCGTCGAGCGCACGCGCTTTCAGCCAGCGCACGAGCAGCTCGCGCACCGAGCCGCGCCGGTGCGGCTCGGGGACCGTGATGCGCAGGCGTTCGCCGGCGCGTTCGACTCCGCGGCGCCCCGCGGCGACTTCGAGGACGACCTGCTCGCCGAACAGCGGTAGCGCCTCGCCGCTTGCGCCGAACAGCACCTCGGGACGCCCGGCGGCCGTCCACTCGTCGAGCTTGGCGAGGACCCAGCGCTCCTTCTCGCGCAGGAAGCCCTCGACGTCGCGCCATGGCGCGCGCAGCGGCGCCGCCACCGAAAGGCCGGTAGCATCCACCGCGATGCCGATCGTGCGGCGCCTGGAGCGTGCGAACCGATACTCGATGATGCGCCCGCCGAGCTGGATCAGGCGGCGCGGCCCGCCTGCCGGCCCCTCTGCCGCGGGCGGCGGCTCGTCGAACAGCATCAGCTGGCCGGGCAAAGCAGCTTCTGCTGCGCTTCGATCCACGCTTCGGCCTCGGCGGTGACGTCCTCCGCACGGCGCCCGGCGGTGACGATCGCCGGCCCGATGCGGACCGTGATCAGGCCGGCGCGCTTGCGGAACGCCTTGCGCGGCCAGAGCAGCCCCGCGTTGTGCGCGACCGGCACCACCGGCACGCCCGCCTGTACCGCGAGCCAGGCGCCGCCGGGCTGGTACTTGCGCCGCGCACCCGGCGCGACGCGCGTGCCCTCCGGATAGATCACGACCCAGAAGCCCTGCGCGAGGCGCTCGCGCCCCTTGCGCGCCAGCGTCTTCAGCGCCGTGCGCCCCTTCGAGCGGTCGATCGCGATCGGGCTCATCAGCGCGAGCCCCCAGCCGAAGAACGG
The DNA here is from genome assembly GCA_963817785.1 of uncultured Pseudomonadota bacterium. Taxonomy (GTDB): domain Bacteria; phylum Pseudomonadota; class Gammaproteobacteria; order Burkholderiales; family SG8-39; genus JAKALD01. The sequence continues at coordinate 519,576 of CAWFPL010000003.1, forward strand.
GATCCACAGCAGCTCGCGCTTCAGCAGGTAGACCTGCGGCGGGAAGATGCTCTGAAAGGCGAGCGTCTCCCACGCCGACTGGTGCTTGGACAGGATCACCGCCGGCCCGGCCGGCAGCCGGTCGCGACCTTCGACTTGCCAGCGAATGCCGCACAGCCAGCGCGCCAGATGAACCATGGCTCTGGCCCAGCCGGAAATCAGGTACCAGCGGGGGCGGCGCGGCAACGGCGCGAGCGCGAGCACGACCAGCGCGTACAGCGGCGTGAGCAGCACCTGCGCGAGCGCGAACAGGCTCGAGCGCAGCGGCGTCATGGAGCGAGATGCGCGGCCACCGCGGCGAGGTCGGGGAACACCTCCGTGCCCTCGGGCAGCTCCTCCGAATCGCGCGTCTTCCTGCCTTTGCCGGTGAGCACGAGAATCGGGCGCGCGCCGACCGCCGCGGCGGCCTGCACGTCGCGCAGGGCGTCGCCGACCACCGGCACGCCCTCGAGAGACACGTTGAGCCGCTTGGCGATCTCGCGCAGCATCCCGGGCTTTGGTTTCCTGCACTCGCAGTTCGAGTCCGCGGCGTGCGGGCAGAAGAAGATCGCGTCGATGCGCCCGCCCGCCTGGTTGACCGCGCGGTGCAGCGCGTCGTGAATCGCGTTGAGCGTGGTCATGTCGAACAGCCCGCGCGCGATCCCGGACTGGTTGGTCGCCACCACCACCCGGTAGCCCGCCTGCGTCAGTCGCGCGATCGCCTCGAGGCTGCCCTTGAGCGGCTTCCACTCCGCCGGCGACTTGATGTACTGGTCGCTGTCGTGGTTGATGGTGCCGTCGCGGTCGAGGATGATCAGTTTCATTCGGCCAGCCTGGAGATGTCGGCCACGCGGTTCATGGCGTGCTCCAGCTGCATGAGCAGCAGCAGCCTATTGTTGCGCAGCTCGGGGTCGTCGACGTTGACCATGACGCGATCGAAGAACTCGTCGACCGGCGCCTTGAGCGCGGCCAGCGAGCTGAGCGCATCGGTGAATTTCTCCTCGGCAAGGCTGGATTGCGCGACCGCGTCGACCTTTCGGAAAGCCTCGTACAGCGCGCGCTCCGCAGGCTCGGCGAGTCTCGCCTCGGAAAACAGGTCCGCGGTTGGCGGCGGCGACTTGTGCAGGATGTTGCGGATCCGTTTGTTCGCCGCCGCGAGACTTTCGGCCTCGGGCAGCGCCTGGAACGCCTTGACGGCCTCGAGCTGCCGGGGCACCAGGCTGATCTGAGCTGGGCGCTGGCTGAGCACGGCGTCCACCTGCAGCGTCGAGAACCCCTGATCCCTCAAGTAACCGGAGAAGCGCTCGAAGATGAAGGTCTCGAGGTCCGTGTGCGCATCGCCGATTCGGCGGTCGAACACGGCGAATGCGTCAGCCACCAGCCCATGCAGCGCCAGCGGAAGCTGATTATCCACGATGATCCTGATAACGCCCAAAGCCGCCCGTCGCAGCCCGTAGGGGTCCCTTTCCCCGGTCGGTTGCTCGCCGACTCCGAACAGTCCAGCCAGGGAGCAAAGCTTGTCGGCGAGCGCCACCGCGCAGGCAACCGAGTCTTGCGGCAGCCGGTCACCGGCGAAGCGCGGCAGATAATGCGCCTCGATTGCGTCCGCGACTGCATCGGGCTCGCCGTCATGCCGCGCATAGTAGCGGCCCATGACGCCCTGGAGCTCCGGGAACTCGCCCACCATCCCGGTGAGCAGGTCCGCCTTGCAAAGCCACGCGGCGCGCTCGGCGAGCGCCGAGTCGGCGCCGAGCGCGCGCGCGATGCGGCCGGCGAGCAACTGGATGCGCTCGACCCGCTCGAGCTGGCTGCCGAGCTTGTTGTGGTAGACGACCTTCGCCAGCGCGGGCACGCGCGCTTCGAGGCGAGTCTTGCGATCCTGGTCGTAGAAGAAGCGTGCGTCCTCGAGCCGCGGGCGCACCACTCGCTGGTTCCCGTCGATGATGTGCCGGGGATCCGCGACATGCATGTTGGACACGATGAGGAACTTCGGCAGCAGTCGGGCGGCGGTGTCGAACAGCGGGAAATACTTCTGGTTCTTGCGCATCGTCAGAATCAGGCACTCCTGCGGTACCTCGAGATACGCAGAGTCAAAGGTGCCGACGTAGACGCTCGGATGCTCGACCAGGGCGGTGACTTCGTCGAGCAGGTCGCTGTACTCGCCCAGGTTGGCTCCGAGGCGTTTCGCTTCGGTCACCAACTGCCGCTCGATCTCGGCGTGGCGCGCGGCGAAATCGGCGATCACCATGCCTTCCTCGCGCAGCCTCGCCTCGTATTCGCCGGCGCTTGCCAGCGCGATCGAGCCCGCGCCCATGAAGCGGTGGCCATGCGTCGTGCTGCTTGCGCTGACCCCCAGCACCGTGCCGGGGACGACGCGCGTGCCGTGCATCATGACGAGGCCGTGCACCGGGCGCACGAACTGGGCGTCGCCCGAGCCCCAGCGCATCAGCTTTGCGACCGGCAGCTTGGCGACGGCCTCTGCGACGAACTGTGACAGCGATGCATCAAGCTCGGTGCCCGCAAGCGTGCTGCGGCAGACGAACACCCGGCCTTTCGGTGTCTCCGCCTGGGTCAGGCTTTCGACGGTGACGCCGTTCTTTTTCGCGAAGCCGATGAGCGCCGACGTCGGTTTCCCGTCCGCGCCAATGCCCACCTTCAACGAGGGTCCCGTCATTTCGATCTCCCGATCGGGGGCCTTTTCCAGCACTTCTGGAATCAGCACCGCGATGCGACGCGGGGTGGCGAATGTCCGCGTTCCCCGCGGGTCGCGCGAAGTGAGCTGCGCCTGAATCAGCAGATTGAGGACGCGATTCGCGAATGCCTCGGCGAGCACTCGCAGAGACTTCGGAGGAAGCTCCTCAGTGAGCAACTCCACAAGCAGAGTGGCCCGGCCGATCATGCCGCCTGGGCCCCCGTGGGGAGCATCGGAAAACCCAGCCGCTCGCGCGACTCGTAATAGGCCTGCGCCACGGCGCGCGCCAGGGCGCGCACGCGGCCGATGTAGGCGGCGCGCTCGGTGACCGAGATCGCGCCGCGCGCATCGAGCAGGTTGAAAGTGTGCGAGCACTTCATGACCATCTCGTAGGCGGGCAGCGCGCACTGCGCCTCGATCAGGCGCCTGGCCTCGGACTCGAATTGCGAGAAGTGCGCAAACAGCATGTCGACGTTGGCCAGCTCGAAGTTGTAGCGCGACTGTTCGACCTCGTTCTGATGGTACACGTCGCCGTAGCTGACCCCGGGCGTCCATACCAGATCGAAGATGCTCTCCTTGCCCTGCAGGTACAGCGCCAGGCGCTCGAGGCCGTAGGTGATTTCGCCCAGCACCGGCTTGCAGGGCAGGCTGCCCACTTCCTGAAAGTAGGTGAACTGCGTCACTTCCATGCCGTCCAGCCACACCTCCCAGCCCAGCCCCCAGGCGCCGAGCGTGGGCGACTCCCAGTCGTCCTCGACGAAGCGGATGTCGTGCTGCTTCGGATCGATGCCGAGCGCCACGAGCGAGCCCAGGTACAGCTCCTGGATGTCGGCGGGCGAGGGCTTGAGCACCGTCTGGTACTGGTAGTAGTGCTGCAAGCGGTTCGGATTCTCGCCATAGCGGCCGTCTTTTGGTCGGCGCGAAGGCTGCACGTAGGCCGCGTTCCAGGGCTCCGGACCGATCGCGCGCAGGAAGGTGGCGGTGTGGAACGTGCCCGCGCCGACCTCCATGTCGTAAGGCTGGAGCAGGACGCAGCCCCGCCGGCCCCAGAACTCGTTGAGGCGCTGGATCAGTTCCTGAAAAGTGAGCATGCGCCCGGTAACCGCAGGAAAAACCGCCGGATCTTACCCGCTCCGGGAGCGGCGCGCGAGGACGAGCGCGGCGCCGAGCAGGAGTGCGATCGCAATCAAGGCCCCCAGGTCCCCGATGCGCACGTACGGCGCGGCGCCGGCGTACAGCAGCGCGTTGATCTCGAGCCGCCCGATCGCGAACAGCGGCAGGGACCCGAGCACGCGGCCATCGGGAGCGACGGCCGCCGTAATGCCGGTGTTGGTCGCGGTCAGCAGCATGCGGCCGGTTTCGAGCGCGCGCATGCGCCCCATCTGCAGGTGCTGGGCGGGCGCGAGCGAGTCGCCGAACCAGGCGTCGTTCGAGACGTTGACGAGCAGCGTTGCCTCTGGCAGCTGGCGCGCGATCTGCTCGCCGAATGCGTCTTCGTAGCAGATATCGACCGCGACCCGGGTGCCCGCCACCCGCAACGGCTGCTGCTCGGGCGAGCCGCTCGAGAAATCCGACAGGGGGATCGACAGCACGTGCACGATCCAGCCGAAGCCCGGCGGAACGAACTCGCCGAAGGGCACCAGATGCACCTTGTTGTAGACCTGGGGCGGCGAGGTGCCGAGGCTCACCACGCTGTTGTAGTACACGCCGGGCGCCGGGCGATAAGGTACGCCGAGCAGCAGGTCGCCGCCGCGCTGCCTGGCGATCGCCTCGAGGCGTGCGAGATAAGCCGGATCGACTCGATCGAGAAAGCGCGGCACGGCGGTCTCGGGCAGCACGATGAGCTTGCCGCGGCTGCCTTCGGCGAGCTGCGCGTAGGTCTCGAGGGTGTGCGCATAGCGTGCCGGATCGAATTTGAGATCCTGCGGGATGTCGCCCTGCAGCAGACTCACCCGGAGCGTGCCCGCAGGAGAGCTCCAGCTCAGCGTGCGCAGCGCGGCGCCGCCAACGAGCAGCAGCATCAGCACGACAAGCGCCGCCCAGCGAGCCCGGTTGCGGGCGATGCACCACAGCAGCCCGGCGCACGTCAGCGCGCCGAGAGAGACCGCGTACACGCCACCGAGCGGCGCCAGGCCGGCAAGCGGCGTATCGATCGCCGCGTAGCCGGCCGAGAGCCAGGGAAACCCGGTAAGCAGCCAGCCGCGCAACCACTCGGCGAAGGTCCACAGCGCCGGTATGAGCAGGCAGGCGCGCGCCGCCTGCGGGACCCGCCAGCGCGCCTGCAGCCACCCGACGGCGGCGGGAAAGAGGGCCAATCCGGCGCACAACCCGAGCGTCGCGAGCGCGGCAAGCGGCAGCGGCATGGCGCCGTAGCGGTGCAGGCTGACGTACACCCACGACACGCCCGCACCGAAAAGTCCGAGACCGAACCAGAATCCGCTCCACAATGCGCTGCGCGGGGAGGCGGCCGCGACCCACAGCTCGATCAGCAGCACCAGCGCCGCGAGCCCGACCAGGGTCCATTCGAGGGGCGCGAACGCGGTGACCAGGGCGGCGCCGGCGAGCAAGGCGAGCGCGGCGCGCCCGCCGGCGCTCGAGCGCAGAACCTCGGGAGAGAGCGTGCGGATCACGCCGTGGCGGGGCGCTGCGCGACGAAAAGGGTGCTCGCCGCGGGGCTCACTTCGGTTTCTCCACCAGAAGCGTGTACACGCGCCGGCCGTCGGCGCGCAGCACGTGAAACTTGAGCCCGCCTAGGGCGAGCACTTCGCCGCGCTTGGGCAGGCGGCCGAACTCCGCGATCACCAGGCCGCCGACCGTGTCGTAATCCTCGTCCGAAAAGCGCGTGCCGAACGCGACGTTGAAGTCGGCGATCTGGGTGATCGCCTTGACGCGGTAGCGCCCGCTCGATTCGAGCAGGATGTTGTCGCTCGCCTCGTCGAAGTCGTACTCGTCCTCGATCTCGCCGACGATCTGCTCGAGCACGTCCTCGATGGTCACCAGCCCGGCCACGCCGCCGTACTCGTCGGCCACGATCGCCATGTGGTTGCGGCTGGCGCGGAATTCGCGCAGCAGCACGTTGAGGCGCTTGGATTCGGGCACGAATACCGCCGGCCGCAGCATCTCACGCACGTTGAATTCCTCCTCGCCGGCGTAGTGGCGCAGCAGGTCCTTGGCGAGCAGGATGCCGATGATGTCGTCGCGGTTCCGGTCGATCACCGGGAAGCGCGAATGCGCGGTCGAGATGATCTCGGGAATGAACTTCTCGACCGGGTCGTTGATGTCGATCACGTCCATCTGGGCGCGCGGAATCATGATGTCGCGCACCTGCATCTCGGAAACGGTCAGCGCGCCCTCGATGATCGAGAGTGCGTCGGCATCGAGCAGATTGCGCTGGTAGGCCGAGCGCAGCAGGCTGATCAGCTGCTCGCGGTCCTCGGGCTCGCGCAGGATGAGCGCCGAGAGGCGCTCCAGCAGTGAAGGTCGTGAGGGCTCGGTCATCAAGAGGCGAAGCGGGCCGCCAGCGACATTCTACCGTGGCTGCGCGGGGTCTTCGAAATAGGGATTTGCGAAGCCGAGCCGGCGCAGCGCGTGCACCTCGGCGCGCTCCATGCGATGCCTCTGAGGCGCGCGCCGATGGTCGTAGCCGCGCAGATGCAGCATGGCGTGTACCACCAGGTGTGCGTAATGCGCTTCGGTGCTCTTGCGCCGGGCGCGCGCTTCGCGCACCACGACCGGGTGGCAAAGCACGACGTCGCCGCGCAGCCGCGTGCCCCCGCGGCCGGCGCTGCGGCCGTAGCCGAAAGTGAGCACGTTGGTGGCGTAGTCGTGTCTGCGGTAGTCGCGGTTCAGGCGGCGCGCCTCGGCAGCGCCCACGATGCGCAAGGTGATCTCGGTCGCGCCGCGCGCGGCGGCGCGGGCAAAGGCGCGCAGCCGCGCCGCGCTCGGCGCGCCGCGCGCGCGGCAGGCCCACTGCACCGCTGCCCGCAGCGGCAGGTCAGGTCGATCCCGTCTCTGGCTCGCCTTGCGCGTGCTTTTCGTAGGCATTGATGATGCGTGCAACCAGGGGGTGGCGGACCACGTCCGCGGCGCTGAATTCGGTGAAGGCGATCCCGCGCACCTCGCCGAGGATGCGGCGCGCCTCCACTAGGCCGCTCTTCTGGCCGCGCGCGAGGTCGGTCTGCGTGACGTCGCCGGTGACCACCGCCTTGGCGCCGAAGCCGATGCGCGTGAGGAACATCTTCATCTGCTCGGGCGTGGTGTTCTGCGCCTCGTCGAGAATGATGAAGGCGTGATTGAGCGTGCGGCCGCGCATGTACGCGAGCGGCGCCAGCTCGATGGTGCCGCGCTCGAGCAGCTTGCCGGTCTTGTCGAAGCCCATCAGATCGAACAGCGCGTCGTACAGCGGGCGCAGGTAAGGGTCGACCTTTTGCGCCAGGTCGCCCGGCAGGAAGCCCAGGCGCTCGCCGGCCTCGACCGCCGGCCGCACCAGCACGATGCGCTTGACGTTGTCGCGCTCGAGCGCATCCACCGCGCAGGCGACCGCGAGGTAGGTCTTGCCGGTGCCCGCCGGGCCGATGCCGAAGGTGATGTCGTGCGCCAGGATGTTCTCGAGGTATTGGACCTGGCGCGGCGTTCTGCCGTGCAGGTCGGGCCGGCGCGTGAGCAGTTGCGGTCCGTCGTCGCCCTTCGTCGCGGACGACCTGCCCTGCTCCAGCTCGGTCAGCCCGAGCTGCACGTCGTCCAGGGTCAACTCGGCGGCGGCCTTGACGTAGAAATACTCCAGGGCGCGCGCCGCCCGCGCCGCCTGTGCCGGCTCGCCGCGCAGCGTGAAGCGCGCCCCGCGGCGCGCGATGGACACGTCGAGTGCGGACTCGATCTGGCGCAGGTTCGCGTCGAGCGCGCCGCACAGTCGCGCCAGTCGCTGGTTGTCCACGGGCTCGAGCCGCAGCTCGAGCGGGCGCGCAGAGGCCGATCTCGTCTCGCGGCTGCGCGACACCGCCGTGCAGCGCCCTAGGCCGCCTGCGCGGCGTGCTGCGGCAGCTCGCCGCGCAGCGAGTGCCTGCGTGCCGCGCTGATACGCACGTCGACGAATCGGCCGATCAGGCGCGCAGCGCCGCTGAAGTTCACCACGCGGTTGTTCTCGGTGCGGCCGCACAGCTCGGCGGGGTCCCGCGTCGATGGCCCGCTGACCAGTACGCGTTGCATGGTGCCGACCATCGCCGCGCTGATCGCCTGCTCTTGCGCGTCGAGCTGCGCCTGCAGCCGCTGCAGGCGATCGAGCTTGGCTGCCTGCGAAGTCTGGTCCGCGAGCTCGGCCGCCGGCGTACCGGGCCGCGGACTGAAGAGAAAGGAAAACGAGGCATCGAACCCGACGTCGCGCACCAGCTTCAGGGTGGCCTCGAAGTCGGCGTCGGTTTCTCCCGGGAAGCCGACGATGAAATCGGAGGAGATGCAGATCCCGGGGCGCGCCTTGTGCAGCCGGCGGACGATCGAGCGGAATTCGAGCGCGGTGTAGCCGCGCTTCATCGCCGCGAGCACCCGATCGGAGCCCGATTGCACCGGCAGGTGCACGTGCGCGGCGAGTTGCGGCAGCTCGGCGTGCGCCGCGACCAGGCGCGGGGTGAACTCGCGCGGGTGCGAGGTCGTGTAGCGGATGCGCTCGATGCCCGCGATTTCGGCGACGTACTGCAGTAGGGCGGCGAAATCGCCGTGGTCGGCGTCGCCCTCGATCGCGCCGCGCCAGGCGTTCACGTTCTGTCCGAGCAGCGTCACCTCGCGCACGCCCCGCTCGGCCAGTCCGGCGATCTCGGCGACCACGTCGTCGAACGGGCGCGAGACCTCCTCGCCGCGCGTGTAGGGCACCACGCAGAAGCTGCAATACTTGCTGCAGCCCTCCATGACGGAGACGAACGCCGCAACGCCCTCGACCCGGGGCGACGGCAGGTGGTCGAATTTCTCGATTTCCGGGAAGCTCACGTCCACCTGGGGCGCGCCGCTGCTGCGCCGGCGCGCGAGCAGATCGGGCAGCCGGTGCAGGGTCTGCGGGCCGAACACCACGTCCACGTAGGGGGCGCGCGCCACGATCGCGGCGCCCTCCTGGCTCGCCACGCAGCCGCCGACGGCGATCATCAGGTCCGGATTGGCGCGCTTCAGGTGCTTGACGCGTCCGAGGTCCGCGAACACCTTCTCCTGGGCCTTCTCGCGCACCGAGCAGGTGTTGAATACGATGACGTCGGCGTCCTCGGGGCGCTGGGTTGGCTCGAGGCCCTCGGCGTCGGCGAGCACGTCGGCCATCCGGCCGGAGTCGTACTCGTTCATCTGGCAGCCGAAGGTGCGGATGTAGAGCTTGCGCGCCATGATCTCACTGCTGAGGGTCGGGCTGAGCGGCTTCCTGCGGCGACAGGATCCACACCCGGGACACCATCCCCAGGGTGTCGAGCTTGTACTTCACGATGGTCTCCGGAGGGATGGCCGCCGGCAGCACGATCCTGTTGTCGGGATCGCGGATCTGCGCGCCAGGGGCGAGCTGCATCCGCTGCCCGTCGATATCGACGACCATGTCGTAGACGTGCTGGATCTCGCCGCGCTTGGTGTCGGGCGGAATGGTGCGCAACTGTGCCTGCGCCGGAAGCGCCAGCGCGAGCAGCAGGCCGAGCGCGGCAGCGCGCGGCCAGTGTCGAAGGTTCATCCGTAATCTCCAGTGACCGCGCCTATTCTATGAAATCCGGAGCGCGCGCACCGGAGGAAGAATGGTGGTGGTGGCGAATCAGGGACTCGAACCCCGGACACACGGATTATGATTCCGCTGCTCTAACCAGCTGAGCTAATTCGCCACGCCGTGAACGGCCGCCCGCAGGGCTGCGGGGCGCGAATTGTCGCCTTCGACCGCCTTGCGGTCAAGGCCGCCCCCAGCGGCCTCCCTCCTGTTCCCCGTCACCGCCCTTCCGGTGGCTCTATCTGGTCATAAAAACGCTTTAGTTGTTTTTCTTATCGACTTGACAAAAATCAATGCCGCACTGCAATAAAACAAAAAAAATTAGTAAAACCAATATCTTATTTCACTAACTGCAACGGGGTTCCGGATCATGAAAATCTGCGTCGTAGGAGCGGGGGCGATCGGCGGACTGCTGGGGGTCAGATTCGCCTTGGTCGGGCACGAGGTGACTCTGGTAGCCCGCGGCGCGAACCTGAAGGCGATCGTCAGGGACGGCATGCGCGTGCACATGGCAGGCGGCGAGGAGCTGCATGCCCGCTGGGTGAGGGCGGCCGGCTCGATCAGCGAGGTCGAGGAGCCGCAGGACCTGGTGATCCTGGGGATGAAAGCGCATCAGGTCGAAGCGGTGGCGCGCGACGTGCCGCGGTTGTTTCACGCCGAGACGGTCGTGATGCCGATGCAGAATGGGATTCCCTGGTGGTACTTCCAGCGCATGCCCGGGGAGCTGGCGGGGCGCTTTGACGGCCGGCGCATCGCCGCGCTCGACCCCAACGGCACTGTCGCCGGCGCAATCGACCCGGCGCGCATCGTGGGTTGCGTGGTGTACCCAGCCGCCGAGCTCGAGGCGCCCGGACTGGTGCGGCACGTGGAGGGCGACCGCTTCCCGCTGGGAGAGCGCTCGACGGCACCGAGACCCCGCGCGTGCAGGCGCTTTCGGAGACGTTCGTCGGGGCGGGATTCAAGGCGCCGGTACTCGCCGACATCCGCTCAGAGATCTGGCTCAAGCTCTGGGGAAACCTCAGCTTCAATCCGATCAGCGCGCTCACGCACGCCACGCTGGTCGACATCTGCCGCTTCCCGATCAGCCGCGAGCTCGCCGCCAGCATGATGCAGGAGGCGCAGAGCGTGGCCGAGCGCCTGGGCGTGCGCTTCCGCGTGCCGCTGGAAAAGCGCATCGCCGGAGCCGAGAAAGTGGGCAAGCACAAGACATCGATGCTGCAGGACGTCGAGGCGGGCCGCGACCCGGAGATCGATGCCTTGGTCGGGGCGGTGATCGAGCTCGGCCGGATGGTGGCCGTGCCGACGCCGCACATCGAGACCGTGTACGCGCTCATGAAGCTGCTCGGACGCACGCTCAAGGAGGAGGGCGTCTACATCCGCGCCCAGTCGGCCGCGGCCTGAGCGGACCGTCCCCGAGCGCTGTCCCCGGCGGGCGCTAGAATGCCCGCCTCGGTGGTGCGCTCGCATATGGACTTCGACATCGCGGTGGTCGGCAGTGGGCTGGTCGGCGCAGCTTTCGCGCGCGCGGCGCGCGGCCTGTCCGTCGCCCTGATCGGCAGCGAGGCCCGCGCGGCGGTGTCCCCGGCCGGGCAGCCCGGTTTCGACAGCCGCGTGTATGCGATCAGCCCCGGCAACGCCGCATTTCTGCGCGAGCTGAAGGTCTGGCCGCTGCTGTCTGAGGAGCGCCTCACGCCGGTATACGCGATGCGCATCCACGGTGATGACGGCAGGTCGCTCGTGGAGTTCGATGCGTACCGCGCGGGGGTCGCCGAGCTGGCCTGGATCGTCGAGGACCGCGTGCTGCACGAGGCGCAGTGGCGTGCGCTCGACGCCCGCGACCAGCTGGAATGCTACGCGCCGGCAGAATGCGACGGGCTCGAGCTCTCGGCTGCGCACGCGAGCCTGAAGTTGAGCGACGGACGCTCGCTGAGCGCGCGCCTGGTGGTGGGCGCCGACGGCGCGCATTCCTTCGTGCGCGGCGCTGCCGGCATCGCCGCGCACGAGGCATCCTATGGTCAGAGCGCGGTGGTCGCCAACTTTGCCTGCGAGCGGCCGCATCGCAACGTCGCCTATCAGTGGTTTCGCAACGGCCCGGTGCTGGCCTTGCTACCTTTGCCCGGAAACCACGTCTCGATGGTGTGGTCGACCGCGGATGCCGAGGCGCAACGCCTGCTCGCGCTCGATCCTGCCGCGCTGAGCCGCGAAGTCGCGGAGACTTCGCACCATGCGCTCGGCGCCCTGTCGCTGGTGACCCCGGCGCGCGGTTTCGCGCTGCGGCGACTCTATGCAGATCGGCTGGTCGGGCCGCGCGTGGCGCTCGCCGGCGACGCGGCGCACGTGGTGCACCCTCTGGCGGGGCAAGGCGCGAATCTGGGCTTTCAGGATGCGCGCGAGCTGGCAGCCGTGCTGGCGCGGCGCGAGCCGGGCCGCGACCCCGGCGATCTCGGGCTGCTGCGGCGTTACGAGCGCGCGCGCGCCGAGCCGGCCCTGGCAATGAGGGCGATGGTGCACGGACTGTATTGGCTGTTCGATTCCAAGAGCGAGCTGCTGGCCCGCGGGCGCAATGCCGGGATGAACTTGACCAACCGCATTCCGGTCTTAAAGACGGTACTGATGCGTCAGGCAATCGGCTGAGCGCATCCCTTTTCCACTTGCCACGGGATCCCAATGGCCCGCTTTCTCGCCCTGCTCCTGACCCTGCTCGTCGTCTTCCCTGCCAGCGCCGACGAGGCGGCCATTCGCCAGGTCATCGAGGCCAAGCTCGGCCTCGCAGTCGAGGGCGTGCAGCCGACGCCGATGGCCGGCGTGTATGAGGTAGAGGTGCGCACCGGGAGCGGGGTGCACATCGTCTACGCGGACGCCCAGGCCGACCATCTGATCATCAACGGCAGCCTGATCGACACCAAAACCGAGCGCAATCTGACCCAGGAACGCCTGCGCAAGCTCACCGCGATCCGCTTCGACTCGCTGCCGCTCGATCTGGCGGTCAAGATCCGGCGCGGCGATGGCAAGCGCGTGCTTGCCATGTTCGCCGACCCGTACTGCCCGGCCTGCAAGCGTTTCGAGCAGGAGCTCGCTCAGGTGAGCGGCGTGACTGTCTACGTGTTCATGACCCCGATCATCCACCCGGAGCTCAGCGACGATTCGCGCGCGATCTGGTGCTCCCCGGATCGGGCGAAGGCCTGGCTCGACCTCGCACTGCACGGCCAGCGGCCGGTCGCCAAGCCGACCTGCAGCACCCCGCTTAAACAGATCGGCGCTCTGGCCGACAAACTGGGGGTGCGCGCTACCCCGACGCTTTTCCTCGCCGACGGAGAACGAGTGGAGGGCGGCCTTTCTGCAGGACAGCTGACCAAAGCGCTCGACGAAGCGGAGCAGCACGTGAAGAAGAAGTAAGCGCTCGCCTTACTGCTTTGGCAGAGCGACCCCGCGGGGCCACAGCAGCCACATCTTGCCCGCTTGCTTCATGCGGCCGGCGAGCGCTCCGCTCGCATCGCCCGATCCCCAGAAAAAATCCGCGCGCAGCGCACCCCGGATCGCCCCGCCGGTATCCTGCGCCAGCATGAGGCGCTCGAGCGGGTGCTCGGAAAGCGGATAGGTTGTGGCGAGAAAGATCGGCGCGCCCAAGGGGATGTAGCGCGGATCGACCGCCAGGCTGTAGCCGGGGGTCAGCGCGGCGCCGAGCGCTCCGATCGGCCCCCCGGCGTCGGAGGCGGGAAGTTCGCGGAAGAATACGTAGCTCGCGTTGGAGTCGAGCGCCTGCCGCAGCTTCTTCGGATGATCTTCCGCCCAGTCCTTGATCCCCTGCATCGAAGCCTGGTCCGGGTCGAGCGCGCCCTGATCGATCAAAAAGCGTCCGATGGAGCTGTACGGGTAGCCGTTCTGGTCGGCGTAGCCCACGCGAATGCGTGCGCCCGAGTCGAGCCGGATCTGTCCAGAGCCCTGGATCTGCAGAAAGAACAGGTCGACCGGGTCCGAGACCCAGGCGATGACCGGGGCGGGAAGGCCATCACCGTCGCTTGCGGCGCGCGTGCGCTGCTCGATCTCGGCCCGCGAGTAGTAAGGCACCAGGCGCCGACCCTCCAGCCGGCCCCGCAACCGGAGGTTCTTCAGCTCGGGGTGCAGGCTCGCCAGATCAACCACCACGAGATCCTGCGGCACGCCGTAAATCGGGAAGCGGTACAGATTGGTCCGTACCAGACTGCCGGAGAGGACCGGCTCGTAGTACCCGGTGACGAGGCCCTCGCTCGAGCCGTCTGGCGCAATCACCTGGTAGGGCGCGAACGCGTCCTCGAAAAAACCACGCGCGGTTCGCTCATCGTTCGCGGGGATGCCTTGGGCCCGTGCGCACACGGCCTGGAGCGGGCTGGCGTCGGAAATCCGCGCGCAGCCGGTCACGAACGCCTGCAGACTGGCCGCGAGGGTCGCCTGTCCCCAACCCGGCAGTTCGGTGAACGCCTTCTGTTCGTAGTGCGCCTTGGTCGGCGGCGGTGCGGGAGGTACGGCGCAGGGAGGGCAGACCAGACCCGCAGGGGGCGCGGGCGACGGTGCGCACGCCGCGAGCGCCATGACGGTCGCCAACGTGGCCAGGCAGGCGCGCGCGCGAATCATCGATTCGTCGAGATGGGGGGCGGCCGCCCTGACAAGGCCAGCGCTCAGCCAGCCGCGATCAATGCAGTACCCGCGGCACGGAAAGCGTGAACTCGGGGATCGGCGCCTCGAAGCGCGTGCCGTCCTCGGCGAGCATCTGATAGGCGCCGCGCATGGTACCGACCGGAGTCGCGATGGCCGCGCCGCTGGTGTACTCGAAGCTCTCGCTCGGCCGCAGCACCGGTTGCTCCCCGACCACGCCGAGCCCGCGCACCTCCTGCACCAGGCCCTCGGAGTCGGTAATGATCCAGTGCCGGCTCACCAGCTGCGCGGTGGCATTGCCCAGATTGCGCAGAGTGATGGTATAGGTGAATACGTAGCGTCCGGCCTTCTCGTCGGACTGCTCCGGAACGTATTGCGCCGCGGCGCTGACCGCGACCTCGTTGCGCGTGTCCTGTCCCATGGTTCCCGAATTGCACAACAAATCGCAGCGCGCGGCAAGGCGAACGCAGCGGCGGCGCGCGGCGGTGCGCTAGAATTGCGTCAAGGTGAAGCCATGACGTTTCGCATCGCGCCCAGCATCCTGTCCGCCGACTTCGCGCGCCTCGCCGACGAGGTTCGTGCGGTGGCCGCGGCGGGCGCCGACCTCATCCACTTCGACGTCATGGACAACCATTACGTGCCCAACCTCACGGTGGGTCCGCTGGTCTGCGCCGCGATCCGTCCGCACGTCGAACTGCCGATCGACGTGCATTTGATGGTGAAGCCAGTCGATCGCATCGTGCCGGACTTCGCCAAGGCGGGCGCCAATCTGATCAGTTTCCATCCGGAGGCCTCGGAGCACGTCGATCGTACGATCGGCCTGATCCGAGAGCACGGCTGCAAGGTGGGGCTGGTGTTCAATCCGGCGACGCCGCTCGCCTATCTCGACTACACGCTGGACAAGCTCGACCTCGTGCTCGTCATGTCGGTGAATCCCGGTTTTGGCGGCCAGCAGTTCATCGGCTCGGTGCTGCCCAAGATCGCGGAGGTACGCCGGCGCATCGACGCCGCGACCCGCGGCAGCGGGCGGGAGATCTGGCTCGAGGTCGACGGCGGGGTCAAGACCGACAACATCGGCCAAGTCGCGGCCGCCGGTGCGGATACCTTCGTCGCCGGCTCCGCCGTCTTCGGCTCCAAGGACTACGCGGCGACGATCCGCGCGATGCGTGCGCGCCTGGCCGAGGCGGCGGCGCAGCGCAGCCGGCAGGCAACTGCCGCCCGCAGCGCTTGATTCCGCGCAACGCGGTCCGCGCCGTCCTCGTCGATCTCGACGGCACGCTGCTCGATACCGCACCCGACCTCGCCGCGGCGGCGAACGCGATGCTCGCCGACCTGAGGTTGGATGCGATTCCTGCGGGGGCGGTGCGCGACTTTATCGGCCAAGGCATCGGCAACCTGGTGCGCCGGTGCCTCGAGCGCTCTGCAGGCCGCACGCCGGAGCCGGCCTTCCTCGACTCGGCGCTGGCGCGCTTCGGCGAGCACTACGCGCGCGAGAACGGCCGCGGCTCGCGGATCTACCCCGGCGCGCGCGAAGGACTCGAGGCGATGAAGGCCGGGGACTTGCGTCTGGCCTGCGTCACCAACAAGGCGACCCGCTTCACCGGGCCGCTGCTCGCGAGCGCGGGCCTGGCCGGGTACTTCGACACGCTCGTCTGCGGCGACACCACGGCCAAGCGCAAGCCCGATCCGGAGCCTTTCCTGCGCGCCTGTGCGCAGCTCGGCTCGGCGCCGGCCGAAAGCGTGGTGATCGGCGACTCGGCGAACGACGCGCAAGGCGGGCGTGCGGCCGGCTGCCGGGTGCTGCTGGTGCCTTACGGCTACCGCGAAGGCAGGGATATGCGCGAGATCGACTGTGATGGTATAGTCGGCTCGCTGCTGGAAGCCGCACAGGCCCTATCAGCTCAGTCGTGACCCGCAATCGGACCGAAAACTGGAGCATCACCTGGCGTAGCTGGCGCCCCTGGCGCCGCTAGATCCATACGCGTCCCCGTGCGGCACGGGCAGCGCGAGACGCCCCGAGCCGCACCCCAGTTTCCGGTTGGTCTGCAGTGGAGAGTCCCATGACTGAGCTCGATTTTCACAAGCTCGCCAAGCAAGGCTATACGCGTATCCCGGTGGTCGCCGAGGCGCGCGCCGACCTTTACACGCCGCTCGCCGTCTATCTCAAGCTCGCGAACGGCCCCTACAGCTATCTGCTCGAATCGGTGGTCGGTGGCGAGCGTTTCGGGCGGTATTCGTTCGTCGGCCTGGCCTGTGCAGAGAGGATCGAGGCGCGCGGTGAGACGGTGCGCCGGTTGCTGCGCGACGCGCGCGGCACCGACGTCTGCCTCGAGCGCGTCGACGATTGCGATCCGCTCGAGTTCGTGCGCGCCTACCTCGGGCGCCAGCGCGTCGCGCCGGCCCCCGCCGCGCTGCGCTTTGCCGGCGGTCTGGTCGGCTACTTCGGCTACGAAAGCGTGAAGTCGATCGAGCCGCAAGCGCTTGCGGGCGACAAGCAGGACGCGCTTGGCACGCCGGATATCCTGCTGCTGCTCTCGGACGAGCTCGCCGTGGTCGACAACGTGCTCGGCAAGCTCTACTTGGTGGTATACGCCGATCCGCAGCAGCCCGAAGCCTACCGGAGCGCGGCCGGGCGACTCGACAAACTGCGCGCGCGGCTCGCCTCGCCGCTGCCCGAAAGCATGGTGCTGGCGCTCGCCGCCGAGCCTCCGTCCGGCGAGCCGGCGGCGCTGCGACGCTCGTTCACCGAGGAGGGCTTCCTGCAGGCGGTGCGGCGCGCCAAGGACTACATCTATGCCGGCGACTGCATGCAGGTGCAGATTTCGCAGCGCAGCTCGCGCGCCTTCGACGCGCCGCCGCTCGCGCTGTATCGCGCGCTGCGCGGGGTGAATCCCTCTCCCTACATGTTCTATTTCGATTTCGGCGATCACCACGTGGTGGGCGCCTCGCCCGAGATCCTGGTGCGGCTGGCGGGCGACACGATCACGCTGCGCCCGATCGCCGGCACGCGGCCGCGCGGCGCGACGCCCGAGGACGACGCGCGCATCGCGGAGGAGCTGCTCGCCGACCCGAAGGAGCGGGCCGAGCACGTGATGCTGATCGACCTCGGCCGCAACGACGTCGGCCGCGTTGCCGCGACGGGCAGCGTGCGCGTCACCGAGCAGATGGTGATCGAGCGCTACTCGCACGTCATGCACATCGTGTCCAACGTCGAGGGCAAGGCAGCCCCGGGCATCGACGCGATCGACGTGTTCAAGGCCAGCTTTCCGGCGGGGACCGTGACCGGCGCACCCAAGGTGCGCGCCATGCAGATCATCGACGAGCTCGAGCCCGTGAAGCGCGGCGTGTACAGCGGCGCGGTTGGCTACCTGGGCTTCAATGGCGACATGGACGTCGCGATCGCCATCCGCACTGCGGTGTTGAAGGACCAGACGTTGCACGTGCAGGCGGCGGCAGGCATCGTCGCAGACTCGGATCCGCAGGCCGAGTGGCAGGAGACGCAGCACAAGGCGCGCGCCATCCTGCGCGCCGCGGAAGTCGCCACGGCCGAACACGCTTCGGCGCGCGCCGCCTCGGCGCGCGCCCGCGTGGCAGCGGCCTGAGGGGCGCGCGATGGTCGTCATGATCGACAACTACGACTCGTTCACCTACAACCTGGTGCAGTATCTGGGCGAGCTGGGAGCGCAGGTCGGCGTGTACCGCAACGACGAGACGAGCGTCGCCGCGGTGGCCGCGCTCGCCCCCGAGCGCATCGTGATCTCACCGGGGCCGTGTACGCCGAACGAAGCCGGCATCACGCTCGAGGTGATCGAGCACTTCGCGGGTGAGCTCCCGATCCTCGGCGTATGCCTGGGCCACCAGGCGATCGGCCAGGCCTTCGGCGGCCGGATCGTGCGCGCCGGGCAGGTGATGCACGGCAAGGTCTCGCGCATTCGGCACGACAGCCGGGGCGTGTTTGCCGGGCTGCCGCAGGACTTCGTCGCTACGCGCTACCACTCGCTCGTGATCGAGCGCGCCTCACTGCCCGATTGCCTGGAGGTTAGCGCGGAATCGGAGGACGGCGAGATCATGGGGGTGCGCCATCGCACGCTGCCGGTCGAGGGCGTGCAGTTCCATCCCGAGGCCCTGCTCACGGAGCACGGCCACCGGATGCTGGACAATTTTCTCGATATGGCTTTTTCCAGCGCCACGCGGCCCGCGCAGTCGGGGTCGCGCGCGACGCAGAGCGGTTCCTGACGAAGGGAGGGCGGCAGATGAAAGAAATCACGATTGCGGAGGCGATCCAGCGCACCGTCGAGCACCGCGAGGTGTTCCACGACGAGATGCTGCACATCATGCGCCAGATCATGCGCGGCGAGCTGACGCCTGCGCAGATCGGCGGCTTTCTGATCGGTCTGCGGGTGAAAAAGGAGACGATCGGCGAGATCGCCGCGGCGGCGCAGGTCATGCGCGAGTTCGCGACGCGCGTCGAGGTGAAGGACGACCGGCACCTGGTGGACATCGTCGGCACCGGGGGCGATGCGGCGCACACCTTCAACGTGTCGACCGCGTCGGCGTTCGTCGCCGCCGCGGCCGGCGTGCGCGTCGCCAAGCACGGCAACCGCGCGGTGTCGTCGTCCTCCGGCAGCGCGGACGTCCTCGAGGCGCTGGGCGCCAACATCATGCTCAATCCGCAGCAGGTCGCGCGCAGCATCGAGGTGCTCGGCCTGGGATTCATGTTCGCGCCCTCGCACCACCTGGCGATGAAGCACGCCGGGCCGGTGCGCAAGGAGCTGGGCGTGCGCACCATCTTCAACATTCTCGGGCCGCTCACAAATCCGGCCGGTGCACCGAACCAGGTGCTGGGCGTGTTCCATCCCGACCTGGTCGGCATCCAGGTGCGGGTGCTGCAGCGCCTGGGCTCGAAGCACGTGATGACCGTCTACGGGATGGACGGCCTGGACGAGATTTCGATTTCCGGGGAGACCATGATCGGCGAGCTGTTGAAGGGCGAAATCCGCGAGTACACCCTGAACCCTTCGCAGCTCGGTCTCGAGCTGTACGACCGTCGGGCCATCGAGGTGCATACGGTAGAAGAGTCCAGGCAGATGATCTTGGCGGTGCTCGACGACCAGCCCGGGCCGGCGCTCAACATCGTGCTGCTCAACGCCGGGGCCGCGATCTATGTCTCGGGCGTGGCGAAATCGCTGGAAGCGGGGATCGAGCGCGCGCGGCGGGTGATCGCCAATGGCGAGGCACGATCCAAGCTCGACGAGTTCGTCGCGTTCACCCAGGGCTTCAAGGCAAAGGGCTGACCGCGATGGCAGACGTTCTGCAGCGCATCCTGGAAAGCAAGCGCGCAGAAGTGGCGGCGGCCCGGCAGGCCGTGCCGGATGAGCAGATGGCGGAGCGCGCGCGCGCCACGCCGGCGCCGCGCGACTTCGTCGCCGCGCTGCGGGCGAAGATCTCGGCCGGCCTGCCGGCGGTCATCGCCGAAATCAAGAAGGCCAGTCCCTCGCGGGGGCTGCTGCGCGAGCGCTTCGATCCTCCGGAGATCGCGCGCAGTTATGAAGCGGCAGGCGCGGCCTGCCTGTCGGTGCTGACCGACCGGCAGTACTTCCAGGGCGAGCCCGAGCATCTCGTCGCCGCCCGCGCGGCCTGCAGCCTTCCGGTGCTGCGCAAGGACTTCGTCGTCGATGCCTACCAGGTACTCGAGGCGAGGGCGATGGGCGCCGACTGCATACTGCTGATCGCGGCCGCCCTGTCGCTGGAGCACATGCGCGCTCTGGAGCGGCTGGCGTCGGGCAGTGGCATGGCAGTGCTGGTGGAAGTGCACGACGCTGCCGAACTGGGCCTGGCGCTGCAGCTCGACACGCCGCTCATCGGCATCAACAACCGCAACCTGCGGACGTTCGAGACGCACCTGGAGACCACACTGGCCCTCTTGCCGGGAATGCCGACCGGGCGTGTCGTCGTGAGCGAGAGCGGCATCCTCGATCGTGGGGACATCGGCCGGTTGCGTGCCGCAGGCGTGGATGCATTTCTCGTCGGCGAGGCCTTCATGCGCGCTGCCGATCCTGGCGCCGCGTTCCGCGCGATATTCGCGGATTTTTAACCCAGTGGCGACTAAGGATGTCAGGGAACGCCTAATGCCGAAAGCAAGATCGGGCTTTTGGGCGGGGAAACCATGTCCTACGGTGGTAACTAATTAATTCTATGATCTATATTTGATACATCGGACCAACAAAAGTTTTGTTGCGTTTTTGCAACGAGATAGATAGTTATTCAGAGCCAATGGCGTTTTACGTTGCGGCAGAACCTCTTAGGCGAACACAATTCTGGTAGCTCCTCACTTTCTCGAGCTGAGGGGGTGGTCAGGCGGACCTAGGCCGCCTGGTTTTCCAATAACTGGGAGATTTTTGGATGAACAAGAAGCTTTTGGCAGCAGCAGTTGCCGGAGCCTTGGCGATGCCCGGGATCGCGCTCGCGCAGTCGAGCGTGACGATCAGCGGGTTCTTCAAGGTCGGTTTCGAGGATCTCAACATCGGCAATGCGGCCTCAACGCGCGCGAATTCCAGCGAGACGCGCATGGTCGACAACTCCTCGCGCATCATCTTCGACGCGACTGAAGATCTGGGCGGCGGGCTGGCGGCAGTGGGGCAGTTCGATTTCCGCCCGATCATGACCAACGGCGGAGGCTCGACCGCGAGCGGCAACGATTTTGTCGGCTTGAAGAGCAATAGCTGGGGCCAGGTGACCTTCGGTCAATGGGACCTCCATTACATGGATACGGCCGACACGATTCTCCTCAAGGGGGGCGCTCTCGAGGCCTGGAACGTTTCTCTCATGAGCTACGCCGGCGGCGGCGGTGTGGGGATCGCCAACGACACCCGGACCCCGAACGTCATCAAGTACGACTCGCCGAACTGGAACGGCTTTGCGTTTACTGCGGCGTATTCGACCAACGCGGTGGGTACGACGCGCCAAGCAGCCGATTTGCTTGCTACACCGGCGACAACTACCCGCAAGGGCGACGGTTATACGTTCGCCCCTACGTACACCGCCAACAACTGGCAGGTCGGCTACAGCTACTGGAACGCCAAGCCCGACGCACCGGCGGCGATCACGGAAGCCACCGTGGCAACTTCCGCCGATCAGCGCAGCGACAAGCTCTGGGGCTATTACACCTGGAACGGCTTCCGCGTCGGGTTGGCGTGGGATAGGTCCAGGCTGACGGATCCCTCGGGCGTCATCTCCGGCGATATCAGCAATCGCAACGCCTGGTCGATCCCGCTCAGCTACGAAACCGGTCCGCACACGTTCTACGTGACCTACACCAAGGCGCAGGACGACAGCTCGTGGAACACGCTTACTGGCAAGACGGACTCGTCGGCGAAGATGATCGCGGTCGCGTACAACTATGACCTGTCGAAGCTGACCTCGGTCGGTGTGACCTACGCGAAAATCAACAACGGCGCCGGCGCGAACTACAACCTGTTCACGAGCACCGCGCTGGGCGGCGACGCCGGCTCGGCCATCAAGGACGGGGAAGATCCCCGCATTATCCAGCTCACGATGCGCAAGGCGTTCTAAAGCGCTTGACCGTTTTTGCTCGGGCTTACGGCTCGAGCGAGACTTCGAAACGGGCGTCGCAAGACGCCCGTTTTTTTTGCCCGGCCCGGCGCGCCGCGCGAGGCATCTGAAACGCCTCTGGTAGACTTTCGCGCATCATGAAACCGATGCGCATCGACCGTGCGATCACGGAGTTCGACCGGGCATTGCGCACGGTGGCCGGCGTGCACCAAGCCCGGCGGGCGAGCCCCGCGGGTGCCATTCCGGAGGCAGAAATGGGGGCGGTCGAGCGCGAGCGCGCAGCAGCGCTCATGCGGGTCAATCACGTCGGTGAAGTCTGCGCGCAGGCGCTGTACCAGGGACAGGCGCTCACCGCGCGCGAAGGCGGCACGCGCGAGTCGCTCGAAGCTGCGGCGCAAGAGGAAGAGGATCACCTCGCCTGGAGTGCGCAACGCGTCGGGGAGTTGGGCGGCCGCCTCAGCTTGCTGAACCCCCTCTGGTACGCGGGGTCACTGGCGATTGGCGTTGCGGCCGGCCTACTCGGGGATCGCTGGAATCTGGCCTTTCTTGCCGAGACCGAGCGGCAAGTGGAGGAGCACCTGAGCGGCCACCTCGAGCGGCTGGCCGCTGCGGACCAGCGCACGCGAGCGGTCGTGGAAGGCATGCGTACCGACGAAGCCAGGCACCATGACATGGCGGTCGCCCTCGGGGCCGCCGAGCTGCCGCCGCCGGCCAAGGCGGCCATGCGGGCGCTTGCCAAGGTGATGACGGCCGTCGCCTACCGCGTCTGACCGAAGGATTGTGAGTGCAGTGCTGAACGTGTTCGTCGGCTATGACCCGAGGGAGTCGGTGGCCTTTTACACCCTCGCGCACTCCATCCTCAGGCACGCCTCGATCCCGGTCTCCATTACGCCGTTGATGCGCTCACAGCTGAAGGGTCTCTATACGCGCGAGCGTGGTCCGACCGAGTCCACTGAATTCAGCCTCACCCGGTTCCTGGTCCCGCGGCTAACCCAGTACCGCGGCTGGTCCGTGTTCATGGACTGCGACATGCTCTGCCGCTGCGACATCGCGGATCTTGCCGCCTGCATGGAGCGGGCGCCCGAGCGGGCGGTGCTGGTGTGCAAGCACGACTATGTGCCGAAGACCGAACGCAAGTTTCTCGATCAGGTGCAGACCAAGTATCCGAGGAAGAACTGGTCGAGTCTGATGATCTTCAACAATGAACGCTGTCGCGCGCTGAGCGAGAGCTACGTCAACACGGCCGCCGGCTTGGAGCTGCATCGCTTCGCGTGGGTCGACGATGGGCTGATCGGCGAGCTGCCCCTGGTCTGGAATTGGCTAGTCGGCGAGTACGACTTCAATCCGCAGGCGAAGATCGTGCACTTCACGCTCGGCGGACCTTACTTCGACGACTATCGCAATTGCGATTACGCCGACGAATGGTTTGCAGAGTCCCGCTCGATGAGCCACGTGGCGACCTCTCCGCGCAGCACTGCGCGGCGGTAGGCACGATCGCGGCGGCAGCGCTATTCCTCCACGATCTCGAAATCCTTGGTGATCTCGGCGGTCTTGCCGAGCATGATCGACGCCGAGCAGTACTTCTCGTGCGACAAACGGATCGCCTGCTCGACGAGGTTGCGTTTCAGGTTCTTGCCGCGCACGACAAAGTGCATGTGGATCTTGGTGAAGACTTTCGGGTCGGTGGGTGCCCGTTCCGACTCCAGGCGCACCTCACAACCGGTTATATCCTGGCCACTCTTTTGCAGGATCAGCACTACGTCGTAGGCGGTGCAGCCGCCCGTGCCGACCAGTACGAGCTCCATCGGCCGCGGCGCAAGATTGCGGCCGCCACCGTCCGGTGCGCCATCCATGGTGAGGAGATGGTTGCTGCCAGTCTCCCCTAGAAAGACCATTCCTCCGGCCCATCGAACGCTGCATTCCATAAAAGATTCCCCAAAAAATCAAAGGCATTGCACCGCACCATCAAATCCCAATCCAAATGGTGAATAAAAGATTAGCCCGTTCGCACTTGATTGTTGAGGGAAAGTAAATTTATTATTTTAATCAGTTATGTACGTAAAGTACTTAAAGAAATACAAAGAATTAATTCGCGAATTAAAAACATTCTATTGCAATGCAGCATCATGAGCTGGCATACTGCGACCCAGTGAAGGCGTTTCAGGTCATCGAAGCGCCAGACGGTTTGTCTCCTCCACCCTCCTCCTTTGGTGGATTCAGCGCAACTCTCGCGAGTTGCGCTTTTTTTTGCCTGTGCGGGTTTGACGATGCAACGCAAGTCCAATAAAATCCAGCCCCTTTTCACAAAGCGCGCCATGAGGACCTATTCAGCAAAGTCAGGCGAGGTCGAGCACGGCTGGTTTGTAGTCGACGCTCGGGGCAAGGTGTTAGGCCGCCTTGCTGCCCAGATCGCGGCGCGACTGCGCGGCAAGCACAAGCCCGAGTACACGCCGCACATCGATACCGGCGACTACATCGTGGTGGTGAACGCGGCGAAGCTTCGCGTCACCGGCAACAAGGCGCAGGACAAGGTGTACTACCGCCACACCGGCTATCCGGGCGGCATTCGCGAGATGAACTTCGCGACGCTGCAGGCGAAGTTTCCGAAGCGCGTCCTGGAAAAGGCCGTCAAGGGGATGCTGCCGAAGGGACCCCTCGGGTACGCCATGCTCAAGAAGCTGAAGGTCTACGCCGACGATACCCATCCGCACACCGCCCAGCAGCCCAAGGCGCTCGAACTCTGAGGTCATAAAACATGGTTGGCGATTATTACTACGGCACGGGGCGTCGCAAGAGCGCGGTTGCCCGCGTCTTTCTGAAGCCCGGCAAGGGCGAGTTCATTGTCAACGGCAAACCGGTGGACCAGTTCTTCGGCCGCGAGACCGGGCGCATGATCGTGCGCCAGCCGCTCGAGCTGACCAAGAGCCCGGCCGGCTTCGACATCTCGGTGAACGTGTACGGCGGCGGGGAAAACGGGCAGGCGGGCGCGGTGCGCCACGGAATCGCGCGCGCGCTGATCGAGTATGATGCAGACCTCAAGCATACGCTTCGAGCAGCAGGCCTCGTGACGCGCGACGCGCGGGAAGTCGAGCGAAAGAAGGTCGGCCTGCACAAGGCGCGGCGGCGCAAGCAATTCTCCAAACGTTAAGGGAGGCGGCCGGGAAATCGGCCCCTTCTGCGAAAGGCCGCCCACGGGCGGCTTTTTCTTTTATGGCCGTGTCGATTCTGGAGGACTCAGCTGTGGCTCAGTCGAGACTCATCAAGGCGGGAATCGTCGGCGGTACCGGTTACACCGGCGTCGAGCTGTTGCGCCTGCTGGTGCAGCATCCGCAAGTGGAGCTGGCTGCGATCACCTCGCGCAAGGAGGCGGGCACCCCTGTCGCGAGCATGTTCCCGAGCCTGCGCGGCCGCGTGTCGCTCGCGTTTTCCGAGCCGGATAAGGCGCCGCTGAGCGGCTGCGACGTCGTGTTTTTCGCGACCCCGAACGGCGTTGCGATGAGCGAAGCGCGTGCGTTGCTCGATGCGGGAGTGCGCATCGTCGATCTGTCGGCCGATTTTCGTCTCAAGGACGTTGCCGAGTGGGAGCGCTGGTACAAGGTCAAGCACGCGGCGCCCGAGCTGGTCGCGGAAGCGGTCTACGGCCTGTGCGAGCTCAACCGCGAAGCGATTAGCCGGGCGCGGCTGGTCGCCAATCCCGGGTGCTACCCGACCGCCACGCAGCTCGGCTTCCTACCCCTGGTCGAGTCCGGCGCGGTGGATCTTGACCATCTCATCGCCGACGCGAAATCGGGCGTTAGCGGTGCCGGGCGCAAAACCGAGACGCACCTGCTCTTTTCGGAGGCGTCGGATAATTTCGCCGCCTACGGCATCGCCGGGCATCGCCACTGGCCGGAGATTCGCCAAGGCTTGGCGCAGGCTGCCGGGCGCGAGGTGGGGCTTGTGTTCGCCGCCCACCTTACGCCGATGATCCGCGGTATTCACGCCACGTTGTATGCGCGCGTAACCCGCGAATTGGATTTTCAGGCTCTGTTCGAGAGTCGCTACGCGCACGAGCCTTTCGTCGACGTGATGCCGGCCGGAAGCCATCCGGACACGCGCTCGGTGCGCGCTGCCAACATATGCCGGATCGCGGTGCACCGGCCGCGCGAATCGGCCCGGGGCGGCGACACGCTCGTCGTGCTTGCGGTCATCGACAACCTCGTCAAAGGCGCTTCAGGGCAGGCAGTGCAGAACATGAACATCATGTTCGGACTGCCGGAAGCCCAGGGGCTGGCGCAGGTGCCGGTCGTCCCCTGATGGCGGTCAAACTGCGCAAGCTGCGCCAGCGTTTCGGTATCACCGCGCGCAAAGTCGCGGTGCGCACGGAGGTGGCGTGGTACTGGCGGTGGCTCGGGGTTCTGCTGCTGCTCGCTTGCGCCGCGGCCCTGGCGGTCTGGATTTACGACGCCGGGCGCCACTTGCCGGGGGCCGATCGGCACCACACGAAGGATGAGCTGGCCCAAGCCCGCGCCGAGCTTGAGGCCGAGCACACGGAACTCCAGCGTTTGCGCTCGATTGCTGACGCCGCCGGCAGCAGGATCGCCATCGAACGCACTGCCGAGCAGAAGCTTGCAGAGCAGGTCCGTACGCTGGAACAAGAAAACGGGCGCATGCGCGAGGAGCTGGCAATCTTCGAGAAGATGCTCTCGACGGACTGGCGCACCGCGCCCCCGCTGACGATCTACCGCTTCAAGGTTGAGCCGGACATGCTCCCGGGGGAGTACCGCTACCGCTTGCTGCTCGCTTCGGCGGCGGGCCGGGACAAGGATTTTCAAGGGCATTTGGAGCTGGTGGTGAGCCTGACGGTGGATGGCAAGAGTGCTATCATGACTTTCCCAAAGCAGGGTGAGGCGAGCGCACCATCTTTTCGTTTGGTATTCAAGCGGTTCCAGCGCGTCGAGGGCACTTTCCGCGTCGACTCGAAATCGAAGGTCGATAGCGTACAGGTGCGGATCTACGAACACGGGTTCGGCCAACCCCGCGCCACCCAGAGCGTAACGTTGGGCTGAGAGGATGCAGATATGTTCCGCAAGGGCAGCAAACCGCAGAATCGCATCGATTGCCTGATCGGCGCCACCACCCGGATTGAGGGAAACGTGTACTTTAGTGGCGGCCTGCGGGTCGACGGAAACGTCCGCGGCAACGTCTGTGCATTGCCGGAGCAGCCCGGCACCCTCGTGGTCTCGGAAGACGCGTGCATCGACGGCGAGGTCCAGGCGGCCCACATCGTAGTCAACGGCACGATCAACGGGCCGGTGAACGCGACCGAGACGCTCGAACTCCAGGCGAGCTCGACGGTCAGAGGTGATGTGCATTACAAGAGCATCGAAATGCAGCAGGGCGCGGTGGTGGAAGGCCGTCTCGTGCACCAGGGGGGTAGCGAGATCAAAGGCGTGGAACTGAAGCTCGCCTCAGGCGGATGAATGCCCGCGTTGACCCCATGGGTTTCTGGATTGGATAATTCAACTAATTGGTTGACCGAATGATCAGGAGTACCGAATGAACGCAGTTACCGAGATACCGGCTCCCCTCGTGTTCACCGACAGTGCCGCGACCAAGGTCAAGGAGCTGATCGACGAGGAGGGCAATACGGAGCTGAAGCTTCGCGTGTTCGTCAGCGGCGGAGGCTGTTCCGGCTTTCAGTACGGCTTTACGTTCGACGAGGTTCAGAACGACGACGACACGGTGATGCAGAAGAACGGTGTCACCTTGCTGATCGATGCGATGAGCTTCCAGTATCTCGTCGGCGCCGAGATCGACTTTCAAGAAGGGCTGGAAGGCGCGCAGTTCGTGATCAAGAATCCGAACGCCACCACGACCTGCGGCTGCGGCTCGTCGTTCTCCGCCTGACGGACCGGCAAGTTCATTCTCCAAAAGGGGGCCTCACGGTCCCCTTTTTGTTTGTCCCTTCCGGCGCGCCGCTCCAGGTGTGTCGGACGCGGGCTTTATGCTGGGTAGATCGCGCCGAGCACCCGCGGCCCGCGCGCGCCGGTGACCGCCGGTAGATTTCCCGGCGTATTTTGGAGCGCGCGTTGTGCAAGCCAGGCAAACGCGGTCGCTTCCACGTGCGAGGGATCCACGCCGTGCAGCGCGCTTGTCTCGACCGCGGCGGGCGCGAAGAGCTCGCCGATCCGGCGCATGAGGGCCCGGTTGCGCGTCCCGCCGCCGCAGAGGATGACCCGATCGGCGCTGCCACAGAACCGGGCGACGGAATCGCGGACGGTCCGCGCAGTCAGTTCGAGCAGGGTTGCTTGCACCGCGCGGGGCGGTTCGCCGTCCGACCCCTTGTCGCGCAACCAGCGCGCGTTAAACAGATCGCGACCCGTGCTCTTGGGCGGCGGCGCGGCGAAAAACGGCTCCGCCAGCATGCGCTCGAGCAGGTGCTCGATCGGCTTCGCGCCGGCAGCCCATTCGCCGCCTTCGTCGATCGCCGTGCCCAGGTGCCGCACCGCCCAGAGGTCGAGCAGGCAGTTTCCCGGCCCTGTGTCGAACCCGCTCACGTGGTCCGCGCGCGGCAACCAAGTGAGGTTCGCGATGCCGCCGAGATTCAGCGCCACGCGGTCCTCGGCGGGGTGTGCGAACACCGCGGCGTGAAAGGCGGGCACCAGCGGGGCGCCCTGCCCGCCGGCAGCGACGTCCCGGCTGCGGAAATCCGCGATCACGCTGATTCCCGAGAGCTCGGCGAGCAACGCGGCGTTGCCGAGCTGGATCGTGTAGCCTCGTTCAGGGCGGTGGCGCACCGTCTGGCCGTGGCAGCCGACGGCACGCACGCTCGAGGCTTCGACACCGGCTGCACGCAGCACTTGCGCGGTGGCGTCCGCATAACGCCGCGCGAGCTCGTTGCCAAGTAGCGCCGAGCGCTCCATTTCGCTTTCTCCCGCCGCGTTGAGCGCGAGTAGCGCCACGCGCAACGATGCGTCGAATGGTCGATGCGCGGCTGCAAGCAGCCGCGGCCGCGGCCCGGAGAGTTCGACCAGCACTGCGTCGACCCCGTCGAGGCTGGTGCCCGACATCAGGCCGACGAAGAGCTCGCGGCTGGACACAGGCTCAGGCCCCGCTGCGGGCCCTACTCCAGCAGAGCGAGGTTGGTGTTGGTGAGCAGGTCGAGCCGAGCGACCAGCGGCCCGGCATAGCGGCCATAGGCGGCCAGATCGCGCGCCGCGACCGGTTGCGCCGCGGGCATCGCGATCGTGAGCGGATTGCGCGCCACGCCGGCAATGCGAAACTCGTAGTGCAGATGCGGTCCGGTGGCCCAGCCGGTCTGGCCGACGTAGCCGATCACCTCGCCTTGCGTCACCCGGGTGCCGCGCCGGATGCCCGACGCGAAGCCGCGCAGATGGCCGTAGACCGTCGAGTATTGGCCCCAGTGGCGCAGGATGATGACGTTGCCGTAGCCTACCTGGCGCCCGGCAAATTTGACGACGCCGTCGCCTGCCGCACGTACGCGGGTGCCCGCGGGTGCCGCGTAGTCGATCCCCTTGTGCTGCTTCCAGATCTTCAGGAACGGATTCAGGCGCATGCCGAAACCGGAGCTGACGCGCGAGAACTCCAGCGGCGCGCGCAGAAATGCCTTGCGCAAGTTTCTCCCGTCCGGAGTGTAATAGCCGCCTTTGCTGTCCGAGCCGGTGTAATACACCGCACGATAGCTCTTGCCTCGGTTCACGAATTCCGCCGCCAGCACGCGCCCCGAACGCACCGGGCGGCCGTTCAGGTAGTGCATCTCGTAGACCACCGCGAACCGGTCGCCATTGCGCAGTTCGCGGTAGAAGTCGACGTCGCCACCGAAAATATCGGCGAGCTGCATCGCCACTTGGTCAGGCACGCCGGCGGCATCGGTCGCGCCGAACAAAGAGGAGTGAATCACCCCTGATCGCATTGCCACCTGGGTAGATAGCGGAGCCTTCGACTGTACGACTTTGAACGCGTCGCCGTCACGGTGGACCGTGACGAGCGAGTCACGCGCGACGAGAAAATCCAGGGTGAGCAGCGCGCCGCTCGCATCAACCGTGGCGTCGACCGAAGAGCCCGGCCGCAGCAGGCGCAGCGTGCCCGCGCGCAACAGCTTCCGGGTATCCAGATCGGATACCCCCAGCCGATCGAGCAGGCGCGCGAGCGTGTCGCCGCGCGCGAAGGTCTCCTCGCGCACGTACGACGACGGCGTCGGCAGCGCGGAGGCCCGGGCTTGGATCGCGAGCGGCTCGATGACCAAGGTCCTGGCGAGCAGCAGCTCGGCGGTGTCGGGTTCGGGCGAAATGGTCGCGAACGCCGCAACGATGCCCGACAACGCGAGGCCGAGAAGCGCGACGACGCGCAAGGCGCTGACGCGTGTGAGCAGATTATGTTTAGCCATTCCCGAGCTTCGGATAAAATTCGTTGTTCTTCAGCAGAATGTAGCGGCGCCGGAGCGCGGCCAGTGTAGCAAACTTCGTTCGCGCCGCGCAAAGCGCGCGGAGCGGAAAAAAGCGGCACTAATGCACGAAACCAACGTGGTTCCCATCGCCGAAGCCCTGGAGCTGGTCAAGCGCGGTTGCGACGAGCTGATTGTCGAGGAGGAGCTCGTCAAGAAGCTGCGCAGCGGCCGGCGGCTGCGTGTGAAACTTGGCATGGATCCCACCGCCCCCGACCTGCATCTCGGGCACACGGTGGTGCTCAACAAGCTGCGCCACTTCCAGGATCTCGGCCATCACGTGCAGTTCCTGATCGGCGACTTCACCGGGATGATCGGCGATCCCACCGGCAAGAACCAGACGCGTCCGCCGCTGTCGCGCGAGCAGATCCAGGAGAACGCGAAGACCTACCGCGAGCAGGTGTTCAAGATCCTCGACGCGGAGAGAACAGAGATCCTGTTCAACTCGGCCTGGTCGGACCGGCTCGGTGCCGAAGGCATGATCCGGCTCGCGGCGCGCCACACCGTGGCGCGCATGCTCGAGCGCGAGGACTTCAGCAAGCGCTTTCGCGCCAACCAGCCGATCGCGATCCACGAGCTCCTCTATCCGCTGATGCAGGGATACGACTCGGTGGCGATGAAATCCGACATCGAGCTGGGCGGTACGGACCAGAAATTCAACCTGCTGGTGGGACGCGAGCTGCAAAAGGACTTCGGCCAGGAGCCGCAGTGCATCCTCACCATGCCGCTGCTCGAGGGCTTGGACGGCGTCAACAAGATGTCGAAATCGCTCGGCAACTACGTCGGCATCGCCGAGCCGCCGGGCGAGATCTTCGGCAAGCTGATGTCGGTATCCGACCAGCTCATGTGGCGCTACATCGAGTTGCTGTCATTCCAGCCCATGGCGGGCGTGCGCAGGTGGCGCGACGAGGTGCAGGGCGGCCGCAATCCGCGCGAGATCAAGGTCATGTTCGCCGAGGAGATCGTCACCCGCTTCCACGGCGCGAGTGCGGCGCAGGAGGCGCACGCCGAGTTCGAGGCGCGTTTTCGCCACGGGGTGCTGCCCGAGGACATGCCCGAGGTTACGTTGCATTGCACGCAGGAGGCGATGCCGGTGGCGCAGCTGCTCAGGCAATCCGGCCTCACGGCGAGCACCACCGAGGCGCTGCGCATGATCGAGCAGGGCGGGGTGCGGCTGAACGGCGAGCGCCTGTCGGACAAGTCGCACAAGGTGGTGCGCGGCGAAACCGTCGTCGCGCAGGTCGGCAAGCGCAAGTTTGCGCGCGTCCGGGTGATTTGATGACTGACATGCCCGAACGCACGCTCTACGAGGTCTACGCGCTCAAGTACGCACACCACGCCCGACGCGCACGCGAGAACTTCATCGGCGGCGACCCCCACGACGGGCCGATGCCGCTCGACTACTTCGTCTGGCTGCTGCGCAGAGGCGATCGCACGCTGGTGGTCGACACCGGTTTCTCGGCGGCGACCGCGGTCAAGCGCGGGCGCGAGCACCTGCGCTGCCCGACCGAGGGCCTGAGGCTGCTCGGCGTCGACGCGCGCGAGGTGCGTGATGTGGTGATCACGCACCTGCATTACGACCACGTCGGCAACTTCGACCTGTTTCCAGCCGCGACCTTCCACCTGCAGGACCTCGAGATGCACTACGCGACGGGGCGGCACATGTGCCATCCGGTCTTCAGCGGCGCGTTCGAAGTCGAGGACGTCGTGGGCATGGTGCGCAGCGTGTACGCGGGGCGCGTGCAGTTCCACGAGGGCGACGCGGAGATCGCGCCGGGAGTGTCGCTGCACCTGATCGGCGGGCACACCATGGGGCTGCAGGTGGTGCGCGTGCTGACGCGGCGCGGTTGGCTGGTGCTCGCCTCGGACGCCAGCCACTTCTACGCCAACATGGAGCAGGTGCGACCGTTCCCGATCGTGTACTCGCTCGGCGACATGGTCGAGGGCTACCGGCGTCTGCGCGAGCTGGCGGATTCTCCGGCGCACATCGTTCCCGGCCACGACCCGCAGGTCATGGTGCGCTACCCCGCGCCGGGGAAGGACCTTGAAGGCATCGCGGTGCGGCTCGACGTGGCGCCGCGCGCCTAGAGCCCCGGCCGAACCCAGGCGACCGTGTCCTTCGACTTCGACTTTCCTATCGACCGCTCCGGCACTTGGAGCATGCGCTGGGACAGGTACCCCGGCGACGTGATCCCTCTCTGGGTCGCCGACACCGACTTCCGGGCTCCGCCGGCGGTGATCGAGGCGCTCGCCACGCGCGTGGCGCACGGCGTGTTCGGCTATACCCAGGCGCCCGAGGCGCTGCGCGAGGCGATCGTCGTGCGCATGCGCAGCCTCTACGGCTGGCGCATCGAGCCGGCGTGGGTCGTGTATCTGCCAGGAGTCGTGCCGGGGCTGCATCTGGCCGCGCGCCATTTGGTGCCCGCGGACGGACACACGCTGGTGCCGACACCGGTCTACCAGCATTTCAAGCGCGCGGTGCAGCTCGCCCCGCGGGCGCATACCGACGTTCCGCTCGCGCTTGCGGCTGGGCGCTGGGTAATCGATGAGGAGCGCCTGGCCGCGGCCGTGCGGCCGAACAGCCGCCTCCTGTACCTGTGCAATCCGCACAACCCCGGCGGCACGGTTTTCACGCGCGCCGAGCTCGAGCGGCTCGCCGCGTTCGCGTTGCGCCACGACCTGCTGGTCTGCTCCGACGAGATCCACTGCGATTTGCTGCTCGACCCGGGCAAGGTGCACGTACCCATCGCGAGCCTGGGGCCCGAGATCGGGCGGCGCAGCGTCACGCTGATGTCACCGAACAAGACCTACAACTTCGCCGGGACGGGCTGCGCGTACGCGATCATCGAGGACGCGGCGCTGCGCCGCGCGTTCTCGGCGGAGCTGCACGCCACCGTGCATGACCCGGCCCTGTTCGGCTACGTTGCGGCGCTGGCCGCCTACCGGGACGACGATGCCTGGCTGGCTGCGCAGCTCGAATACCTGCGCGCCAATCGAGATCTGGTCGAGCAATGCGTGGCCGAGCTTCCCGGCCTGACGATGGCCCACGTCGAGGCCACCTACCTGGCGTGGATCGACGCCTCCGCGTCCGGCCTGCGCGATCCGCAGGCGCATTTCCTGCAGCACGGCGTGGCGCTCTCGCCGGGGGCACAGTTCGGCGCGCCGGGCTTCGTGAGGCTCAACTTCGGGACCCAGCGCGCGCGGCTCGCCGAGGCGCTGGAGCGGATGCGGCGCGCATTGAGCGCCGTGCGGCACCTCTCCGGGAGCGAGCGCTCACGGTGAGCTCGGCGAGGGTATGCTGCCCGCGGCCGCCGCCGCCGCCGCCGCGCAGCGCGAGCGCGGTGTGCAGCACGCGCTCGAGGTGTGGATCTCGCACGCCGAGCTCGCCCATGTGCGCGAGCGTATTGCGGACGTAATCGAGGCAGCGGCCGCGCTCGCCGATGCCTTGCGCGACGAGCCGCGCGCGACTGTGAAGGTCGAGCTCGCCGGCGAACTGCGGGTGACGCGGGTCGGCCACGAATGCCAGCGCGCGCGCGCGCCGCGTGCCGATGCGCACCGGCAGCAGGCGCGGCGTGTAGACCCGGTTGCGCATCTCCCGGCTCCAGAGCTTGGCGAGCACCCGCCGTGTGCGCGCCGCAGGCACGCGGAACGCCATGCCCCAGCACGAGCCGCCGCGGCACAGCCCCATCACTAGGCCGGGAGTCTCAGGGGTGCCGCGATGGCGATGCGAAAGGATGCACAGCGCGCGGTGATAGCCGCGCAGCAAGGCGACCGAGTGCTCGCTGGCGCGGAATCCCGGCGCCCACATCAGCGAGCCGTAACCGAAGACCCACAGGTCGCCGCGCGGCAGCAGGCTCAGGAACTCACTCAGGCCCATCGGGCGCGCCGGGCTGCCCGCGGTGCGTCGCGCGCTACTTCGAACCAAACATGCCGGGGCGGAGCCATTGCGTTGCGTCATTATAGAATCCCGCTCGTCGAAGCAGACGAATTCCGGCGCTCGGTCGCTGCCGGGGAAAGGGCGAGAAGGCGATGAGCGAAGCGATCGACTGGCCGGGCGAGATCCACGGGGTGCTGAAGAAGGCCGGCGTGAGCGTCGTGGGCTACGTGCCGGACGCCGGCCACAAGCGTTTGATCGAGCTGTGCCATGCCGACGCCGGGTTGCGCACGGTCGTACTGAGCACCGAGGAGGAGGGCGTCGGCCTCGCCGCCGGCGCCTGGCTCGGCGGGGGGCGCAGCGTCCTGCTCATGCAATCGAGCGGCGTGGGCAACTGCATCAATGCGCTTGGCACGGTGCAGGAATGCCGCTTCCCGCTACTGCTGGTGGTCACGATGCGCGGCGACTACGGGGAGTTCAATCCCTGGCAGGTGCCGATGGGTCAGGCGACTGCCGGGGTACTCGAGGCGATGGGGGTGGTGGTGAACAAGGTTACGCGGCCGGACGAGGTCGCGCCCGCGGTGGCCGCGGCAGCGCGCCTCGCCTACGGCAGCTATTGCGCCGCGGCGGTGCTGGTGTCGCAGAAGGTGATCGGCATCAAGAGCTTCCAGGAGCAGGCAGCACAATGAGCGCGATTCTTCATCGCAGGGACGTGGTTCGGGAGCTGCTGCGCGAGCGCGGGGATCTGCTCGTGGTCGCCGGGCTCGGCTCGACGGCATGGGACTGCACGGCAGCGGGCGATTCGCCGCTCACCTTTCCGCTTTGGGGTGCGATGGGCCTCGCGGCGACGATGGGCTTGGGCCTGGCGCTGGCCCAGCCGCGCCGGCGCGTGCTGGTCGTGACCGGCGACGGCGAGATGCTGATGGGGCTGGGGTCGCTGGCGACGATCGGCGTGCAGCAGCCCTCGAACCTGAGCATCGTGGTGATCGACAACGAGCACTACGGCGAGACCGGCATGCAGACTACCCACACCGCGCATGGGGTCAATCTGGCCCAGGCCGCGCTCGCCTGCGGCTTTCGTGCCGCGAGCGTAGTGCGGCAGGCCGACGAGCTGAACGCCTTGCGCGGCGCGATCCACGGGGCGGAAGGACCGTCGCTCGCCCAGGTCAAGGTGATCAGCGAGAAGCTGCCGCTCGTCCTGCCGCCGCGCGATGGTGCGCTGCTGCGCGCGCGTTTTCGACGCGCCCTGCTGGGCGAAGCCTCCGACTCGGCATAGACTTTACAGGCGCGTTTGTTGGGCGCGAATCGGAAGGAGAGCGAGCATGGACCGACGGACATTTCTGAGATCTGGCGCGGCGTTGCCGCTGGCCGCCGGGGCCTCGGCAACGGCAGTGCGCGCCGCACGAGGCGCCGCGCCGCAGGGCGAATGGCGCAGCTTCGAGGTCACGCAGCGCGCCGAGGTGCTCGACCCGGAAGGGCTTACCAAGGTGTGGCTGCCGGTGGCGCTGCTCGAGGAGACCGACTACCAGCGCAATCTCGGCACCACCTGGCACGTGGAGGGCGGACGCGCGCGCTTCTACGTCACGCTGCCCTACGACGCCGCGGGGCTGGTCAACGCGGAGTTCGCCGCGGGCACCCGCAAGCCGGCGCTGGTGGTGACCAGCCGGGTGGCGACGCGCTACCGCAAGGTGGATCTGTTCGCGCCCGGCGTGGCGATGCCGGAGGAGCCCGCGGTGCTGCGCCACAATCTCGCGCCTACCGCCCTGCTGCCCACCAATGGCATCGTGCGCGAGACCGCGCGCCAGATCACCCGCGGCGCCGGCACCGACCTCGAGAAGGCGCACGCGATCTACGAGTGGGTCGTCGAGAACACCTTCCGCGACCCGAAGGTCCAGGGTTGCGGCTGGGGCGACGTCGCGTCGATGCTCGAGACCAAGAACCTGGGCGGCAAGTGCGCCGACCTGAACGCGCTCTACGTGGCGCTGGCGCGCTCCGCGGGCATCCCGGCGCGCGACGTGTACGGCATCCGCGTCGCGTCGTCGCAGCTCGGCTACAAGAGCCTGGGCGCGAGCGGTCCCGACGTCAGCAAGGCGCAGCATTGCCGCGCAGAGTTCTACCTCGCCGGCCACGGCTGGGTTCCGGTCGACCCGGCCGATGTGCGCAAGGTGGTGCTCGAGGAGCGCCCGGGGCTCACGCTCGCCGACCAGGTCGTCAAGGACAATCGCAAGCGGCTGTTCGGCCAGTGGGAGATGAACTGGATGGCGTTCAACTACGCCCACGACGTCGCGTTGCCGAACTCTCGCGGCCCGAAAATTCCGTACTTGATGTATCCCAACGGAGAGACCGCGCGCGGCCGGCTCGACTCGCTCGATCCGGCGCGCTTCGAGTACACGATCACCGCGCGCGAGATCACCGCCTAGATCCGCGGGCTACGGCCCGCGTTTGATGCGGATCAAGGCGCTCGCGCGGCGTCCGCCTAGGCTGACGGCATATCGCAGGAGAGCAGGGGAGATCCGCATGCCGGCTGAGTTGATGCCCGACGAATCCGCGGTGTGGGAGGCGCTGCATGGCGTCTTGGATCCCGAGATCGGCGAGAACGTGGTCGATCTCGGACTGGTCTACCGCGTCGAGTGCGTGCCGGGGCGGGTCCAGGTCGACCTAACCATGACCTCGCCGGCGTGCCCCATGGGCGGCGCGATCGCGCGAGACGCCGAGAGCGCAATACGCGGGGCCTGCGCCGAGGCGCACGAGGTGCGGGTCGCGATCGTGTTCGATCCGCCCTGGACGCCAGAGCGCATGAGCGATGGGCTCAGGCAGCGCTTCGGGTGGTAGCAGCGCGGTGCGCGATGCCGGCCCTGCCGCGCGCGTGCCGCTGCTGGTACTCGGCCTCGTCGCCCTGATCCTGGGCGTCGCTGGCGGGCTGGTGCGTCTCGGCTTCGCGCTGCCCGCGCCCGCCGCGGGAATCGTCTGGCACGGCGCGCTCATGGCAAGCGCGTTTTTCGGCACCCTGATCTCCATCGAGCGGGCGGTCGCGATCGGGCGGTGGTGGGCTTACGGCGCGCCGGCGGCCTGCGGCGCGGGCGGCATCGCCTTGCTGCTGCGCGACACGCGACTGGGCTTCGCGCTGCTGGTCCTCGGCGCTGCGCTGTATGTCCTGGCCTCAGGCGTGATCTATCTGCGCCAACGCGCGCTGCACACCGGCGTGCTCGCGCTCGGCGCGCTGGGTCTGCTCGCGGCCAACCTCGCGCTCGCCGCGGGGCTGCCGAGCGAAGCCGCGGTGCCGAGCTGGATCGCGTTTTTCGCCCTCACCATCGGCGGCGAGCGGCTCGAGCTCTCCAGGCTCGCGCCGGTGCCGCCCGCCGCGCGGCTCGCGTTCGGCGTGCTGAGCGCCGCAGTGCTCGCGTCGGCGCTGCTCGCTCTGTGGTCGTTCGATGCGGGTCTGCGCATCGGCGGCGCACTGCTGCTGCTCAGCGCGGCGTGGCTCGCGCGCTACGACATCGCCTCGCGCACCGTGCGCGCGAGCGGCCTGTCGCGCTACATCGCGGTGTGCCTGCTCGCCGGCTACGCCTGGCTCGCACTCGGGGGGGCGCTGCTCGCGGCCAGGGGCGGGTTCGCGGGCGGACGCGATCTCTGGGACGCGGCGCTGCACGCCGTCTTCATCGGCTTCGTCTTCTCGATGGTGTTCGGCCATGCGCCGGTGATCCTGCCCGCGGTCCTGCGGGTCGCGTTTCCTTACCGCGGCGTGCTCTACGTCCCGCTTGTCTTGCTGCACGCCACGCTCGTCGTGCGCGTGCTCGGCGATTTCAGTGTCGCTGCCGGGTGGCGCGGCGCGGGCGGGGCCGGCAACGCGCTCGCCATTGCCCTGTTCATCGTGGTCGCCGCCGCGCTGGTGCTGGGACGCGGCGCCCGATCCCGCTAAAGCCGTCGCGCAGGCACGAGCTGCGCGCTCACAGGACCTTGCCCGGGTTCATGATCCCTTGCGGGTCGAGCGCGCGCTTGAGCGTGCGCATCAGCTCGAGCTCGAGCACGCCCTTGTGGTGGCGGATCTCTTCGCGCTTGAGCTGGCCCAGGCCGTGTTCGGCCGAGATCGAGCCGCCGAGCGCCGCCACCGCTTCGTAGACGATCGCATTGACCTCGGCGCGCCGCGCGATCAGCGCCTCGTTCGCCTGCGCCTCGGGCATGCCGACGTTGAAATGCACGTTGCCGTCGCCGATGTGCCCGAAGGCATAGACGGCGCAGCCGGGGAACGCGGCCTCGAGCGCGCGCTCCGCGCGCTCGATCAGGTCGGGGACTCTGGATACCGGTACCGAGACGTCGTGCTTGATGTTGCGGAACTGGGCCTCGGGGATCATCTCGCGAATCCGCCACAGCTCGCCCGCCTGCGCTTCGTTCTTCGCCAGCGCGAGGTCGATCAGCACGCCGCGCTCGGCGCATTCCAGTAGCGCCTGCTCGGCGCGCGCCTCGAGCGCCTCGCTCGCGCCACTGTCGGCGAGCTTGGCGAGCACGTACCAGGGATGCGCCGCGCCGAGCGGATCGCGGCTGCCGGGTGAGTGCGCGAGCACTGCCTCGAGGCAGCGGCGCGAAACGAGCTCGAAGGCGCTCAGGCGGTCGCCCAGCCGGTCGCGCAACCGCGCAAGCAGCTCGACGGCGCGCCGGGGATTTTGCACGGCGATCCACGCCGTGGCCGAAGCCGTGGGCATGGGGTAGAGCTTGAGCACCGCCGCGGTGATCACGCCGAGCGTGCCTTCGGCACCGATGAACAGCTGCTTGAGGTCGTAGCCGGTGTTGTCCTTGCGGAGCCCGCGCAGCCCGTTCCACACGCGGCCGTCGGGCAGCACCACCTCGAGACCGAGCACCAGGTCGCGCGCATTGCCGTAGCGCAGGACGTTCACGCCGCCGGCGTTGGTCGAGAGGTTGCCGCCGATCTGGCAACTGCCCTCCGCGCCGAGCGAGAGCGGAAACAGCCGTCCCGCGTCGCCCGCGGCGCGCTGGATCTGCGCCAGCACGCAGCCGGCCTCGGCGGTGACGGTGTAGTTGAGCGCGTCGAGCGCCCGCACGCGGTTCATGCGGCCCAGAGAAAGCACGATCTCGCGCCGTGCGCCGGTCGGGACCGAGCCGCCGCACAGCCCGGTGTTGCCGCCTTGCGGAACCACCGCTATGCCCTCGCGCGCGCACAGCGCGACCAACGCGGCGACTTCCGCCGTGCTCGCGGGGCACAGCACCGCCTCTGCCGGACCAAGGTACTGCTTGCGCCAGTCGACCAGATACGGTGCCGTGTCGCCCGGCGCGGTCAGCACGTGCGGCTGCCCGACGATGGCGGCGAACTGCTCGAGCAAGCTTCCTTGTGTAACGGTGGACATGGGCGAAACGGAGGCAGACGATCCTTGACGGGGATTTTCGCACACCGTACTTTGACGACCGCAATAATCCTCCGGGAGCCAGATCTTGATCCGCCGTGCCTTGCCGGGAGCGGGCGCTTGAAGCGCTTCGCGCTCGTGGCGCTCACCTTCGCCGCGCTCACGGCGCGAGCCGAGCCGCCGATCACCGTGGGCGCGGTGGTGCCGCAGTCGGGCGACCTGGCCACTCTGGCGGTGGGCCTGCGCAGCGCGCTGCTCCTGTGGCAGGAGGAAGCGAATGCCTCCGGCGGCCTGCTCGGCAGGCAGGTCGTGCTGCGGCTGCTCGACGATCACTCCGAAGCCGTGCAGGACGGCCGGCTGTATCGGCAGCTGATCGGCGAGGACAAGGCCGACTTGCTGATCGGACCGTTCGGATCGGCCGCGACGCTCATGGCTGCCGCGACTGCGGAAGGCCGCGGACGGGTACTGGTCAATTGCACGGGCACTTTCGGCGCGCTCGGCAAGGTGGCCTACCGCTACGTGTTCCAAGTGCCTGCGCCGCTCGCGGCCTACGGCACGGGCGCGCTCGCGATCGCGCAGCAGGCGGGGTACCGCAGGCTGTTTCTGATCGCGCGCGACGACCCGGGTGCGCGCGAGGCGGCGGATCGGGCGCGGGCGGATGCGATGGCCCTTGGTCTCGAGGCGAGCGAGGTCGCGGTGGTCGCGTCCAAGACCACCGACTACACCGGGATGATCCGCGACGCGCAGGCGATGCACGCGCAGGCCTGGATCGAGTTCGGGCAGCCGCAGGACGCCGCCAACCTGGTGATCGGGCTCAAGAGCGCCGGCTATGCGCCGCAGATGCTGGTGGCGCAGGGAGCGGCCGATCCGCGCTTCATTGGGCTCGTGGGCCAGGACGCCGAGTACGCGATGGGGATCCTGCCGTACGCGCCCACCTTGCCGAGCCGCGGCAACGCCCAGTTCGTGCGCGCCTACGAGAAGAAGTGGCATGCCGCGCCGGGGCTGGCGGCAGCCGAGGGCTACGCCGCGGCCAAGGTGCTGGAGGCAGGGGTGCAGCGCGCCGGCACGCTCGATCAGGACAAGCTGCGCGGCGCGCTCTCGGCGCTGGAAACCCAGACCGTGCTCGGCGAGTACAAGGTCGACCGCTACGGCGGGCAGATCGCCGCCAAGCCGGCAGTGGTCCAGATTCTCAAAGGTCGGCGCGTAATCGTGTGGCCGCAGCGCTGGGCGAGCGCGCCATGGCAGCTGCCTTATCCTTCCTGGGCGCAGCGCAAGCCGATCGGTCCCGGGGATTGAGCCGTGCGCCGGGACGGCCGCCGCGCATTCGATCGCCAGACAGCGAGGTTCTAGATGCCGCTCAACCGCTCGTTCCTGTTCGCGCCGGGCAACCATGCGCGCCGCGTCGAGAAGGCGTTCACGCTCGGCGCCGACGCCGTGATCCTGGACCTGGAGGACGCGGTCGCGGTCTCCGACAAGGTTGCCACGCGGCGACTGGTCGCCGAGGCCCTCGCGCGGCCGCGTGCCTGCCGCGGCTACGTGCGCGTCAACGCGCCCTCCACCGAGTTCTGCTACGGCGATCTGGTCGCCGTGATCGGCGAGGGCGTCGACGGCGTGGTGGTGCCCAAGATCGAGAGCGCCGCCGATCTGCACGCGATCGACTGGCTGCTCGCCAACCTCGAGCGCGAGCGCGGGCTTGCCGTGGGCTCGATCGACCTGATGCCGATCGTGGAGACCGCGGCCGGGGTGTCGCGGGTCGACCGCATCCTGCAGGCGCGCAGCCTGAGGACGTATCCCGGCGCCTGGCGGGTCAGGCGCCTCGCCTTCGGCGCGGCGGATTTCAGCCACGATACGGGTCTCGCGCCGTCGCTCGACGAGGACGAGCTCGCGCATGCGCGCGCGCGCATCGTGCTCGCCTCGCGCGCGGCGGGTTTCGAGGGGCCGATCGACAGCCCGTGGTTTCACCTGCGCGAGCCGCAGGCGTTCGCCCGCGCGCTCGAGCGCAGCCGCCGTGCGGGATTCCAGGGTCGGCTGTGCATCCACCCCGGCCAGGTGGCGCCGGTCAACGCGGCGTTCACGCCGAGCGACGAGGAGGTGGCGCGCGCCGAGAAGATCGTCGCCGCGTTCAAGGCTGCCGAAGCGAGCGGTGCGGCGGCGATCGAGGTCGACGGGCAGATGGTCGATTACCCGGTCGCGCACCGGGCGCAGGCGGTGCTCGACGCGATGCGCGCAGTCCGCTCGAGAAGCGCCTAAGTGAGCGGCGGCAGCCCGGGCCTGCGCTCGGTGGCGCTGCCGCTCGGCGCGACCTTTGCGGTGCAGACCCTGGTGGCGCTGGGCGTGTACTGCGCTCCGGTGATGGCGCCGGTGGCGGCGCGCGAGCTGGGAGTGCCGGCGGCCGCGATCGGCTACTTCATCGCGACGGCGTACCTGGGCAGCATGGTGGGGTCGGTGACTGCCGGCGGCTGGGTGGCGCGCTTCGGCGCGATCCGCGTGAGCCAGGTCGGGCTGGTGCTGGTACTCCTCGGGCTCACGCTCGCTTCCACGGCCCTGCTGCCCGTCATGGTGCTCGGCGCGTTCGTCATCGGCCTGGGCTATGGCCCGGCCACTCCAGCCAGCTCGCACATCCTCGCGCGCGCGGCGCCGCCCAGGCTGGTGGCGCTCACCTTCTCGATCAAGCAGACCGGCGTGCCGGCCGGCGGAGCGATCGCCGGCGCGCTCGTCCCGGTACTGATTCTTGCGGTCGGCTGGCGTGAGTCCGCGCTGCTGATCGGTGCGCTGTGCCTGCTGCTCGCGCTCGCCATCGAGCCGGCGCGCGCACGCTATGACCGCGGCCTCAACCGCTCGGCACCGATCTCGCTCGCCGCCGCCTTTCAGCCGGTGCTCCTCGTGCTGCGCTCGCCGCGCCTGCGCGAGATGGCGCTCGCCTCGTTCATCTTCGGTGGCGTGCAGATCACCCTGGTCACCTATCTCGTGACCTTCCTCACCGAGAGCTTCGCCCTGTCGCTGGTGCTGGCGGGCTTCGTCATGGCGGTTTCCCAGCTCGCCAGCGTGATCGGACGCATCGCGTGGGGCCTGGTCGCCGACCGCGCGTTTTCGCGCCGCGCAGTGCTCGGCGCGCTCGGCCTGGGCATGGGGCTTTCGGCGATGGCCATGCTCGCCGCGGGCTCGCACTGGCCGACCTGGGTGTTGTTCTGCTATGCCGCCGTGTTCGGGGCGACCGCCGTGGGATGGAACGGGGTGTACCTGGCGGAGGTGGCTCGACTCGCGCCCCTGGGCCAGACCAGCCAGGCGACCGGCGGTTGCCTGTTCTTCACCTTCCTCGGCGTGGTCGTGAGCCCGCCGCTGTTCAATTTGGTTCTTGCGCTCGGCGGCAGCTATGCAGTCGCGTACGCGCTGTTCGGCGTGCCGGCGCTCGCGATCGGGGCGCGCCTGCTGCGCGGGCACCGCAGGCTAGAATCGCGCCGATGAGTGACATTCCCGAGGGCTACCGTCCGATCGAGCGCGCGAGTCCCTTTGTCGAGCTGATCGGCCCGGTCTACGAGCGGCGCCGCGGCGAGCGGGTCTCGATCGGGCTGCGCATCGAGCGCAAGCACACCAACCGGCGCGGAGTGTGCCACGGGGGCGTGCTCGCCACGCTGGCCGACATCGCGCTCGGCTACGCCATGCTCGGCCAGGCCGGCGCCAAGGGCGGCTTCGTTACCGCCAACCTCGCGATCGATTATGCCGGCGCAGCGAAGCTCGGAGACTGGCTGCATTCGGAGGTGGAGGTCCAGCGCATGGGCTCGCGGCTCGCCTTCGCCAACGGCTATCTCGTTCGCGGCGAGACGCGCATCGTGCGCGCGAGCGCCATCTTCGCGCTGCCCGGCCGCCCGGCCGGATGAGCGGCATACGCGATGCGATCCTGGTGCACGGCCTGTGGATGCCGGGCCTCGCCATGACCGCGCTCGCCACACGCCTCGCGCGGACCGGCCTGCGCTGCCACGTGTTCTCCTACGCAGGACGCGCGCGCCCGATCGAGGCGCATGCGGAGCGCCTCGTGCGCTTCGCGCGCGAGCGTGCGCCGGACGGGGCGCACTTCGTCGCCCACAGCCTCGGCGGCCTGGTGGTGCTGCAGGCGCTCCATGCCGACCGCGGCCTTTGCGTCGGCCGCGTAGTGCTGCTCGGCACGCCGGCACAGGGCTGTCTCGCCGGCCAGCGCCTGGCGCGCTTTCGCATCGGCCGCTGGCTGCTTGGCGCGAGCGAGCCGCTGTGGCGCGACCACGCGCTTTCGTCGGAGCGCGGCCCGCGCTGGCAGCGCCCGGAGGCGCTCGGAATCATCGCGGGGACGCTGCCGCTCGGGCTGGGCTGGGTGATCGCGCGGCGGCAAGGCCCCGGCGACGGCGTGGTGCGGGTGGAGGAGACGAGCGTGCCGGGCATGACCGAGCGCATCGTGCTTCCGGTCAACCACAGCGGCATGCTTGTTTCCGCACGCGTGGCCGCCCAAGTGGTCGCGTTCCTGCGCACGGCCCGGTTCGCACCAGATGGGCAACGGCACTGAGGCGGCAGTGCGGGTCGCCCGGAAAGCGCTCAAGGCGATCGCTGCGCTGTGCGCCGTGCTCGCGCTCGGAGGCTGCGGAACCCTCTCGTACTACGCGCAGGCGGTCCACGGAGAGCTCTCGCTGCTCGCGCGCGCCGAGCCGGTGCAGACGCTGCTCGCCGATCCCTCGACGCCCGAGGCGCTGCGCGCGCGGCTGAGGGCCGCGGAGTCGATCCGGGACTTCGCCTCGCGCGAGCTCAAGCTTCCCGACAACGACAGCTACCGGCGCTATTCCGAGCTCGGGCGTCCGTACGCGGTGTGGAACGTGGTCGCGACCCCGGAATTCTCCCTGGAGCCGCTGCGGTCCTGCTTTCCGGTGGCCGGGTGCGTGAGCTATCGGGGCTTTTTCGCCCAACGCGACGCCGAAGCCTATGGCGCACGGCTGCGCGCGCGCGCCGACGACGTCATCGTATACGGCGTGCCGGCGTATTCGACGCTCGGCTGGTTCGACGACCCGCTGCTCTCGACCTTCATCCGCTTTCCCGAGACCGAGCTCGCGCACCTGGTGTTTCACGAGCTCACGCACCAGCTCATCTACGTCAAAGGCGACTCGACGTTCGACGAATCCCTGGCCGAGACCGTGGCGCACGTCGGCGTGAGGCGCTGGCTGGCGGCGACCGGCCGCGAGGCGGAGCTGGCTTCGTACACCACGGCGCAACGACGAATGCGCCAGTTCGCGGCGCTGCTCTCGCAGACCCGCGGCGAGCTGGAGCGAATCTACGCCGAGCCGATCCCCGCGAAGTCGATGCGCGAGCGCAAGCGCGCGGCGTTCGCGCGGCTGCTGCGGCGCTACGCGGCGCTGAAAGACAGCTGGGGTGGATTCTCCGGCTACGACCGCCTCTTCGCGGGCGGGCCGAACAATGCGCTGCTCGCCTCGTTCACGACCTACACGGAGTATGTGCCGGCGTTCGAGCGCCTGCTCGAGCAGGCGGGCGGCGACCT
Source organism: uncultured Pseudomonadota bacterium (assembly GCA_963817785.1). Classification (GTDB taxonomy): domain Bacteria; phylum Pseudomonadota; class Gammaproteobacteria; order Burkholderiales; family SG8-39; genus JAKALD01. The sequence continues at coordinate 564,397 of CAWFPL010000003.1, forward strand.
GGAGAAGTTCTACGCAAAGGTGCGTGCGCTGGCGGCGCTGCCCAAGGCCGAGCGCGACCGGGATCTGGAAAAGCTAGCGCGCGGTCCAGCCTAGGTCCATCGGGAGCGCCGCGCCGCTGATCACGCCCGCCGCGTCGCTGCACAGGTAGGCGACGAAGTCGGCGACCTCGCGCGGCTCGATCAGGCGCTTGATCGCGGCTGGCGCGAGCATGATCTTCTGCACCACTTCCTCGGGCGAGATGGCGTTCGCCTTCGCCTGGTCGGCGATCTGGCTGTCCACCAGCGGCGTGCGCACGTAGGCCGGGCAGATCGCGTTCGCGGTAATGCCGAACTCGCCGCCCTCGAGCGCCGCGGTGCGCGTCAGGCCGACCAGCCCGTGCTTGGCCGAGATGTACGCCGCCTTGAAGGGCGAGGCCACCAGGGCGTGGATCGAGGCGATGTTGATCAAGCGCCCCCACTTCTGGCGCTTCATCGCCGGCCAGCAATAGCGCGTGAGCAGGAACGGCGCGGTGAGCATGAGCGCGAGCATGCGGTCCCACTGGTCCTCGGGAAACTCCTCGATCGGCGCGACGTGCTGGTAGCCGGCGTTGTTGACCAGCACGTGCACCGTGCCGTGCGCCGCGAGCGCCGCGTCGACCAGCGCGCGGCAGCCGGCGCGCCGGCTCAGGTCGGCGGCCACGAAGGTCGCGCCGATGCGACGCGCCTGCTCGGTGCCGGCATTCTCGTTCACGTCGGCGAGCACCAGCCGCGCGCCGTCGGCAGCGAGGCGCTCGGCGCAGGCGAGACCGATGCCGCTCGCCGCCCCGGTGACGATCGCAACCTTGCCTCTGAGTGTTCCCGCGCTCACGGCTGGGGCCTCAGCTCTGCGCGACCGCGATCCATTTCTGATAGCCGGGGCGCTCGAGCAGGCGCCGGTACCAGGCGGCGACGTTGGGCAGCGCCGGGCGCTCGATCGGCAATGTCAGGTACGGATGCACGAAGCAGCCCAGCGGAATGTCGCCCATGGTGAGCTGCTCGCCGGCGATGAATGAACGCCCGGCGAGCACCGCGTCGACCATGCCGAGCACCTCGCCGCACTTCTTCGCACCCTCCTCGATCGCCTTCGTGTCGCGCTTCTCGGGCGGCGTGCGCACCAGGCCCCAGAACACCGGGCGGTAGGGCACGGAGAAGGTCGAGGTGGTCCAGTCCATCCAGCGGTCCGCGTCCGCGCGCACGCGCACGTCGGCCGGCCAGAGCGTGCCTGCGCCGTGCCTGGCCGCGAGGTAGCGCACGATCGCGTGCGACTCCCACAGCACGAAGCCGTCGTCCTCGATGGTCGGTACCAGCCCGTTCGGGTTGAGCTTGCGGTACTCGGGTGTGTTGACCACGCCGTACTGCATGCCGGCATCGACGCGCTCGTATTGCAGGCCGAGCTCCGCGCAGCACCACAGCACTTTCTTCACGTTGACCGAGTTGAGGCGTCCCCAGATTTTCAGCATGCCAAGTCCTTTGGCGTAGATGCGGGCCGTCAGAAGCCCGCCGCCTGTCCGTCGCGGCGCGGGTCGCTCGCGGCGAGGTAGCCGCCGTCGAGCTTCCAGGCCATCTGCGCGCTGCCGAACTGGTTGTAGTCGTCGACCGTGACGATGCGGTGGCCGCGACGCGCGAGCTCCTCGAGCGTGGCTTGCGAAAAGCCGCCTTCGACGCTCACGTCCAGGCCCTGCACCCAGCGAAAGCGCGGCCCGTCGCTCGCGGCCTGCGGGTTCTGGCCATAATCGGCGATGCGCACCATGACCTGGGTGTGCCCCTGCGGCTGCATGGTGCCGCCCATCACGCCGAAACTCATCACCGGCCTGCCGTCACGGGTGACGAACCCCGGGATGATCGTCTGGTAGGGGCGCTTGCGCGGCCCGACGCGGTTCGGGTGGCCTTCGGTCAGCACGAAGGTGGCGCCGCGGTTCTGCAGCGAGATCCCGGTGCCCGGCACCACTACCCCCGAGCCGAAGCCCATGTAATTCGACTGGATCATCGACACCATCATCCCGGAGGCGTCGGCGGCAGTGAGGTACACCGTTCCGCCCCTGGGCGGGGTGCCGGCGGCGAAGGGCTGCGCCTTCTTCATGTCGATCAGCTTCGCGCGCGCCTTGAGGTAACCCTTGTCGAGGAGCCGTGCCGGCGCGAACGGCATGTGGTCGAGGTCGGCGACGTAGGCGAAGGCGTCGGCGAAGGCCAGCTTCAGCGCTTCGATCTGCACGTGCACGCTGTCGGCCGAGTCGATCGGGTGGCTGGCGACGTCGAAGCTCTCCAGGATTCCGAGCGCGATCAGTGCGACGATGCCCTGTCCGTTGGGCGGCAGCTCGTGCAGCGTGTAGCCGCGGTAGTCCATGGTCAGCGTGTCGACCCAGTCGGGACTGTGGGCCGCGAGGTCCGAAACCTGCATCACCCCGCCGTTGGCTTTGGCGTGGGCCGCGAGCTTTTCGGCCAGCTCGCCCCGGTAGAAGGCATCGCCCTTGGTGGCGGCGATCTTCTCCAGCGTCGCGGCATGCTCGGGGAAGCGGAACAGCTCGCCCGGCGCGGGCGCGCGGCCGCCCGGCAGGAAGGCGGCGGCGAAGCCGGGCTGCGACTTGAGCTCCGCGACCTGCGCCGCCCACTGCCCGGCGATCGTCGGCGACACCAGGAAGCCGTTGCGCCCGTAGCCGATCGCCGGCTCGAAGAGCCTCTCGAACGGCAGCTTGCCGAAGCGCGCGCTCAGCTCGCGCCACGCCGACACGCATCCCGGCACGCTGACGCTGTTCCAGCCGCGCATCGGCATGGTCTTGCTGCCGGCGAAGAACTCGGGTGTCCACCCGGAAGGCGAGCGGCCCGAGGCATTCAGTCCGTGCAGCCGGTTGCCATCCCAGACGATGGCGTACGCATCCGAGCCGATGCCGTTGGAGACCGGCTCGACCAGCGTGAGCGTGATCGCGGTGGCGAGGATCGCGTCGACCGCGTTACCGCCCGCGAGGAGCATACGCAGGCCCGCCTGCGAGGCGAGCGGCTGCGAGGTGGCGACCACGTTCGCTGCGAGCAGCGGCTTGCGCGGCCAGGCGTAAGGTAAATCCCAGGAGAAGGCGGGCATCGGGGCTTCGGGTGTCGAGGACGCGCTATTCTACGGCCGGCGGCAGAGCTCGCCGCCCTCAGGCGGCCACGCTCTCGAAATCGAGCACGACGCGGCCGAGGACTTTGCCGGCCTTCAGCTCCTCGAGAGTACGGTTGACCTCGTCCGCCGGTCGCGTCTCGATCGGGGCGGGCCGGAGCTTCTTCTTCTTGGCCAGCGCCACCACCGCCTTCAGCTCGTGCAGGTCGCCGACGAAGGAGCCGATGATGCCGATGGCGCGCTGCGCGATCGGCGGCAGCGGCTGCACCAACTCGCCGCCGTATAGCCCGCACAGCACGTAGCGCCCGCCTTTCCTGAGCGCAGCGATGCCCAGGCCCGCGGTGGCCGGCATGCCGACGAAGTCGATCACGCCCGCGATGTTGCCGCCCGCGAGCGAGGCCAGCATCTGCGCCGCGTCGGCGACGCGCGTGTCCAGCGTGTGCTTGGCGCCGAGCTTCTTCGCCGCCGCGAGCTTGGTCTCGTCGACGTCGCAGGCGACGATGTTCTTCACGCCGCGGGCGCGCAGGATCGACAGCGCGATCAGCCCCAGCCCGCCGCAGCCGAGCACGCCCACCCAGTCCTTCGCCCCGAGCTCGGGCAGCTTGTTGATCGCGCTGTAGGCGGTGAGCGCCGAACAGGCGAGCGTCGCGGCGAAGGAATCGTCGATGCCGCCCACCTCGATCAGGTAGCGCGGATGCGGCACCAGCACGTGCGTGGCGTAGGCGCCGGCGCGGTTGACGCCGAGATAGCGCGTCCCCGAGACGCAGTAGTTGTCCTTTCCGGCCTTGCACACCGCGCACTTGCCGCAGCCGATCCAAGGGTAGACCAGGCGCTTCTGCCCGACGCGCACGCCTTCGGCGCGCGGGCCGAGCGCCTCGACCACGCCCAGCGGCTCGTGCCCGGGGGTGAACGGCGGCACGCAGCCGCGCTCCTTGACGTAGAAGCGCTTGCCGCCGCCCCAGTCGAAAAAGCCGTCCCAGATGTGCAGGTCGGAGTGGCACACCCCGGCGCGCGTGACGCGCACCAGCACCTCGGTGCCGGTCGGTTTGGGCGTGTCGCGCAGCGCCTTTTGCAGCGGCTTGCCGTGTTCGATAATGTCCCAGCTGAGCATGGATCCTCCTTTGGAGCCGTATGGACGCTGCCGGTGCCAGTACGGCGCAGGTTCTTGCCTTTATACGATCTCCGGCTTTTGAAGGGGTCGTCTTCTGACCCCTTCAAAAGCCGGAGACAGGGGTAAAAGCCAAATCTTCAAGCACCGGTGCCTGCATATTCGCCGTCGCGCGGGTTTTGGTGATGTCGTGTCTCCTGTTTTCGAAGGGGTCAAAGAACGACCCCTTCGAAAACAGGAGATCGGGGAAAGTCAAAATCTTCACGCGGGCGGTGTCTACTCCTTCGCCGCCTTCTGCAGCGCCTGATCGATGTCCCACAGGATGTCGTCGAGCGACTCGATGCCGACCGACATGCGCACCATGTCCGGCAGCACGCCCGCCTTCAGCTGCTCCTCCTCGCTCATCTGGCGATGGGTGGTCGAGGCGGGGTGGATGATCAGCGTCTTGGCGTCGCCGATGTTGGCGAGGTGGCTCATGAACTGCGCCGCCTCGATGAAGCGCTCGCCCGCCCCGGCGCCGCCCTTGACCCCGAAATTGAGCAGTCCGGAGGCCCCCTTGGGCAGGTACTTCTGCGCCAGCGCGTGGTACTTGCTGCCCGGCAGGCCGGGGTAGTTCACCCAGGCCACCTGCGCGTGCCCTTGCAGGAAATTGGCCACCGCGAGCGCGTTGGCGCAGTGCCGGTCCATCCTCACCGGGAGCGTTTCGATTCCCTGCAGCAGCAGCCAGGCGTTGAGCGGCGAGAGCGCGGGCCCGAAGGTGCGCATGATTTCCATGCGCGCCTTCATGGTGTAGCCGAAGTCGCCGAAGGTCTCGTAGAAGCGCACGCCGTGGTAGCCGGGGGAGGGCTCGACCATCTCTGGGAATTTCCCGTTGTCCCAGGGGAACTTGCCCGACTCCACGATCGCGCCGCCCATGGTCGTGCCGTGCCCCCCGAGGTACTTGGTCGCGGAGTGCACGACGATATCCGCGCCCCAGTCGAATGGCCGGCACAGGTAGGGTGAAGGCACGGTGTTGTCGATCACCAGCGGGATACCCGCTTCGTGCGCGATCCCGGCCAGCGCCTCGATATCGACGATGTTGATGAGCGGGTTGCCGAGCGTCTCGGCGTACAGCAGCTTGGTGTTCGGGCGCAGCGCGCGGCGGAAGTTCTCCGGCTCGTCCGGGTCGACGAAGCTGGTCTCGACGCCGAGCTTCTTCAGGTTGACGCCGAGCAGGGTGTGCGTGCCGCCGTACAGCGTCGAGGCGGAGACGATGTGGTCTCCCGCCTGGGCGAGCGTCAGGAGCGCGACCACCTCCGCCGCCTGGCCGGTGGCGGCGGCGAGCGCCGCCCGGCCGCCCTCCAGCGCCGCCATCCGCTCCTCGAACACCGCCACCGTCGGATTGGAGATGCGCGAGTAGACGTTGCCGAAGGTCTGCAGGTTGAAAAGGCTCGCGGCGTGGTCCGCCGAGTCGAACACGAACGAGGTGGTCTGGTAGATCGGCGCGGCCCGCGCCCCGGTGGCCGCGTCCGGGATCTGCCCGGCATGCAGGCACAGCGTCTCGATGCCGAATTTGCGGTCAGCCATGCGGGGATTCTAAAGCACGCGGCGTAGCGCACCGCTGCCTGCGGCTGGCGTCTGCTCCACCGGTACGCGCCAGCGACTACTTCTCGAGCTTGGCCTCGTCGCTTGCCGGGGGCTCGGGCTGAGGTACAGTCTTGGTCGAGGTCGCGCGGCGGTACTCCGACGGCGGGATTCCGACCTGGTGCAGGAAGAAGCGCGTGAAGTTGCTCTGCGCCGAGAATCCGAGCTCGGCCGATACCTCGGCGATCTTGCCGTGCCCGGAGGAGAGCTTCTCGATCGCCGTCTCGACGCACAGCAAGTCGAGGTAAGCGCGTGGCGACAGCCCGGTGCAGACCTGGAACAGGTCGTAGAAGCGCGAGCGCGACAGCCCGACCTGGCTGGCGAGCTCGTCGATGTTGACTTCCTTGTTGGGACGGGCGCGCAGCAGCTCGATCGCGCGCCGAATGCGCGAATCCGAGAAGCGCGAGCCGCGCCACAGCGCGGCGGCCGCGCGGCGCCGCGCGAGGTACGTGTCGACGATCGACAGCACCAGCTCGAGCACCATGAACTCCAGGCGCTCGGCGGACAGGAACTGGTCGTTGACGACCTCGATGGCCAGGGTGTCGGCCAGGCGCCGGATGCGCGGCGTGATGGCTTCGCGCGGCCGCGGGAAGGGGTGCGCTTCCTGCACGCCGAACACGGCCGGGAAGCTCTCGCGCAGCCATTCGCCCGAGGCCTGCAGGGTGATCAGGCGAGTCGGCCGGGTGCCCGGCAGGCGCAGGTCCTGGTGCGTCTCCCCGGGGTTCAGGAACAGGATGTCGTCGCGCGTGAGCGTAACGCGGTGGCCGCCGATCAGGTAATCGCCGTCCCCGCCGTCGTGCTTGACGAAGATGTGCGGCTCGGGATGCGCATGCGGCTCGCTGGGCGCCGATGCCTCGGCGAGCATCACGCGTCCGAAACGCCCTTCGAAGATGCGGATCGGTCTGAGCATACGCCGGCAAGCATAATGGCCCGGCCGCCGGGACGCCAGGGGTTTGCTGCGGCGCCGCCAGTTGCCGGCGGGGCGGCCCGCCCCGCCCGGGGGACGGCCGGGGCTGCCTGGGTCCGGTGATACACCCCCTAGTAAGCGAGCCAGCGGGGGCGTTTGGCCGAGATGACGCGGGTGTTCACGCCGGCCCAGCTCAGTCCGCCGAACAGCCGGGCGTGCTCGATCTTGACGCAGCGGTCCATCACCGTGTCCAGGCCCGCGGCCGCGGCCCTGGCCGCCGCCGCCTCGTTCTTGACGCCGATCTGCTGCCACAGCACCTTGGCGCCGATCGCGATCGCGTCCTCGCAGATCGGCATGATCTCCTCGGTCCGGCGGAAGCAGTCGACGATGCCTACTTTTTCGGGGATGTCGCGCAGCGACGGGTAGCACTTCTGGCCGAGGATCTCGCGCTGCTGCGGATTGACCGGGATGACGCGGTAGCCGTGCTCGAGCATGTACTTCGCCGCGAAATAGCTGGGCCGGTACCAGCTCCCCGAGAGTCCCACCACCGCGATCACGCGATTCTCTCCCAGGATGCGTCGCAAGGTGCTGATGTCGTCCATCGATGGCGCGCGGCTGTTGGCGAACACACTATACCCGAGGGGTCGCTGCTGCGCGAAACGCTCCCCGGAGCGGCGAACCCGTTCCCCTATAATCGCTGCGTCCGCCGGAGGGGCTATGTACGTCGACGAACGCGTTGTGCTGTGCCTGACGATGCCCCGGAGCCGCCGACGGCTCGCTGCGGGCGCGAGCAAAGACGGCTCGAAGGCGGCGATATGAGCCTGCATCCGCAGGTCGCGGCGCTGCTCGAGCGCGCGGCGCGCTCGCCGCTGCCGCTGTACCACACGGTCCCGCCGTTCGTCGCGCGGCGGCTTTACCGCGACACGCGCGGCGCGGTCTCGCCCAAGGCACCGGAGGTCGCCGAGGCGCGGCTGCTGCTTGCGCCGGGCCCGAGCGGGCCGGTTGCCATGCGCGGCTATCGCCCCTCAGGCGCCTCGCTACGGGAGATCCTGCCGGCGCTGGTCTACTTCCACGGCGGCGGCTGGGTCATCGGCGACCTCGATACGCACGACGTGCTGTGCCGGCAGCTCGCGAACGGCGCGCGCTGTGCGGTGTTCTCCGTCGACTACCGCCTAGCCCCCGAGTCGCCGTTTCCGGCCGCGGTGGACGACTGCATCGCCGCGACGCGCTACATCGCCGCAGAAGCTCGCGCGCTCGCGCTCGATCCCGCGCGGATCGCGGTGGGCGGCGACAGCGCGGGCGGCAACCTCGCCGCGGTGGTCTCGATCGACGCGCGCGATCGCGCCGGCCCGGCGATCGCGTTCCAGCTGCTGATCTATCCGGCGACCGACCAGCGCTGCGGCTTTCCGTCGCACGAGCGCAACGGCGACGGCTACCTCCTTACCAAGCGGTCGATCGAGTACTTCCGCGGCTTTTACCTGCCGCGCAAGGCCGACTGGGAGGACTGGCGCGCCTCGCCTCTGCTTGCGAAGAGCCTGGCGGAGCTGCCGCCGGCGTTCGTGCTGACTGCCGGCTACGACCCGTTGATCGACGAGGGCAAAGCCTTCGCCGAACGGCTCGCGCGCGAGGGCGCGGCAGTGACCTGCCGCGAGTATTCCGACATGGTGCACGGCTTCATCCTGATGGGCGGGGCGCTGGACCGCGCGAACGCCGCGGTCGAAGACTGCTGCGCCGCGCTGCGCGACGCGTTCCGGGGCGAGCCCTGATGCGCGCGGACCCCAAAGTGCGCCACGGCGGCAAGATCCTCGCCGACGCCCTCGTCGGTCATGGCGTGAAGCTCGCGTTCGGCGTGCCGGGGGAGAGCTATCTGCCGGTGCTCGACGGCTTCTACGACTTGCGCGACCGGCTCAAGTTTGTCGTCTGCCGGCAGGAAGGTGGCGCCTCGTACATGGCCGACGCATACGGCAAGCTCGCCGGCGAGCCCGGGGTGCTGTTCGTCACGCGCGGTCCGGGGGCGACCAACGGCGCGGTCGGCGTGCACACCGCGTTCCAGGACTCGACGCCGATGGTGGTGTTCGTCGGCCAGGTCGGCAACGACTTTGTCGAGCGCGAGGCGTTCCAGGAGATCGATTACCGGCGCATGTACGGGCCGATGACCAAGTGGGTCGCGCAGATCGATCGCGCGGAGCGCATCCCCGAGTACGTGAGCCACGCTTTCCACACCGCGATGGCGGGCCGTCCGGGGCCGGTGCTGCTCGCATTGCCCGAGGACATGCTGTTTTCCGAGGCCGCGGTGGCGGACGCGCCGCATTACAAGGTGGTGCGCCCCGCGCCCGCGCCGGGCGACATGCGCGAGCTCGAGCGCCTGCTGGCGGGCGCTGCGCGGCCCTTCGTGCTGATCGGCGGCGGCGGCTGGTCGCGCGCCGCCTGCGATGCGCTGCGCCGGTGGGTCGAGGCGAGCGGACTGCCCGCCGGCACTTCGTTTCGCTGCCAGGACCTGTTCGACAACCGCAGCCCGAGCTACGCGGGCGACGTCGGCATCGGCATCAACCCGAAGCTCGCGCAGCGCGTCAAGGATGCCGACGTGCTGCTGGTAATCGGCGCGCGCCTGGGCGAGATGACCACCGGCGCGTATTCGCTCGTCGAGGTGCCGGTTCCCAGACAGACGCTGATCCACGTGCACGCCGCTGCCGAGGAGCTCGGGCGCGTGTACCACGCGGCGCTGCCGATCAACTCGGGCCCCGCGCAGTTCGTCGAGGCGCTCGCCGGAGTGACGCTCGCCGGCGCGAAGTGGCGCGAGGCGACGCGCGCTGCGCGCGCCGAGTACGAGGCGTGGACGCAACCGCAGCCGATTCCCGGCAAGCTGCAGTACGCCGAGATCGTGAAGTGGCTCGACGGGGCGCTACCGGAGGACGCGATCGTGACCGGAGGCGCCGGCAACTTCTCCGGATGGGTGCACCGCTACTTCCGCTACAAGGGCTTTCGCACCCAGCTCGGGCCGACCAACGGCTCGATGGGCTACGGGTTGCCGGCAGCGGTCGCGGCAAAGCTCGCCGCGCCGCAGCGCACGGTGGTGGCGGTCTGCGGCGACGGCGATTTCCTGATGAACGGCCAGGAGCTCGCCACGGCGGCGCAATACGGTTGCGCGGTGATCGTGCTGGTGGTGAACAACGGGATGTACGGCACCATCCGCATGCACCAGGAGCGGGAGTACCCCGAGCGCATCCTGGGCACCGCGCTGACGAACCCGGATTTCGCCGCCTACGCGCGCGCTTTCGGCGGCCACGGCGAGGTGGTCGAGACGACCGCCGCGTTCGCGCCCGCGTTCGAGCGCGCGCTCGCCGCGGGCAAGCCGGCGATCATCGAGCTGCGCATCGACCCCGAGGCGATCACCACCGGCACCACGCTGTCCAACATCCGCGCCCAGGCTTTCGCCCGGCGCAAGTAGCCCCGCGGCGCGCGTTCGAGCTACGCCGGCGAATCGGGGGGGCAGGGGCGGGGGCGCTCTGCCTCGCTCCCCGGCAGCCGACTTTGGTGACGCTTCGTTGCGACCTAGGTGGTCGCAACGAAGCTTTCATCTCCCTGCTGCTCGCGCTCGAACTTGAGGAAATCGTAATAGCCGCAGCGCGGGCTGTTCGGGTAGTCGCGGCACACCGTCGGGCGAGCCTCGTACACGGTGCAGCGCCGCTCCTCGCGGTCCAGGAACTGGCAGACCGAATCGAACACGTCGTCCTTGCGGTGACGCAGGACGCGCGCCTTTTCCGAGGCGTCGTACTTGGTGTAGCGCTCCTCGGCCTGCTCGTAGGTCAGGCCGAAGTGACGCGCGAGGCGCGCGATGTCGCGCTTGCCGATCTCGATCAGCGGGTAGCTGCAGCAATACGCGGGGCACTTATCGCACGCGTATTGCGTGCGCGGGACGCCGTTCGGGCGGATGGCGTTGCGAATCGGGATGGTGCGGTGCTTTCCGTTCTTCATCTGTGCTGAATGGGAGTGGAGTTGCGCATCATGCGACAAACGAGGCGCGCATTGTACGCGACACGCGCACGCGTCGTTGCTCCGGCTGCTCAACCGGCGGGCTTCTCGCCGCTCGCCTGCAGGAACACGGCGCAGGCATCGAGCTTGCCGAGCGAGGCGCGGCGCGCCGACTGATACTGGCTGCGCACCAGCGCGGCGATCGGCGTCGGCTGGTCCAGCTCCGAGGCCATGCTGAGGAAGTAACGCAGGTCCTTTTCCATCAGCTGGAGCTGGAATTGCGGCGTGAAGTCGCGCTTGAACATCATCGGCAGCTTGCTCTTGAGCAGGCGCGAGGCCGCCGCGCCCTCGCCGAGAATCGCGAGCGCGGCGTCGCGATCGACTCCCGCCGCCTCCGCCACCTGCGCGGCCTCCGCCACCGCCGCGGTCATGGTTCCCGAGAGCATGTTGTTGACCAGCTTGATCGTGGCGCCGGCCCCCGAGTCCCCGGCGCGCGTGGCCAGGCGACCCATGGCCGCGAACAGCGGCTGCGCCTGCTCGAAGGAGGCCTGCGGGCCGCCGACCATGAATACCAGCTCGCGGCCCTGCGCCTGCTTGATGCTGCCCGAGACCGGCGCGTCCAGGTACGTGCAGCCCTTGGCGGCCGCCGCCTTGGCCACCTCGCGCGCAAGCGCCGGCGAGTTGGTGCTCGAATCGATGATGATCGTGCCGGCTTGCGCGCCGCTCAGCACGCCGGAGGCTCCGAGCATCACCTCGCGGCTCGCCTGGTCGTCGGACACGATCGAGACCACGAACTGCGCCCCGCGCGCCGCGGCCGCCGGAGAGTCCGCCACCTCCGCGCCCTGCTCGGCGAGCGCCCGGGTCTTGGCGCGATCGCGGTTGTAGAGGCGCAGGTGCAATCCTGCCTGCTGCAGGTTCATGGCCATGCGCGAGCCCATCGCGCCCAGTCCGATGAAAGCCACCGTCGTCATCGCTCAGCTCCTTAGAGAGGTTTTTCTGAAAGTAAGGCATTGCGGTGCAGCGCGCAGCGCTGCACCGCAATACATCGTTGTTCTTAATGATGCAGGATCTTCGACAGGAATTGTTGCGCGCGCTCGGAGCGCGGTGCCGCGAAGAACTCGTCCTTGTGCGCGTCCTCCACGATTTTGCCGCCATCCATGAAGATGACGCGGTCGGCTACCTTGCGCGCGAAGCCCATCTCGTGGGTCACCACCATCATGGTCATGCCTTCCTCGGCAAGCTCGACCATCACGTCGAGCACCTCGTTGATCATCTCCGGATCGAGCGCCGAGGTGGGCTCGTCGAACAGCATCGCGATCGGGTCCATCGACAGCGCACGCGCGATGGCCACGCGCTGCTGCTGGCCGCCGGAGAGCTGCCCCGGATACTTGTCCCGGTGCGCCAGCAGACCGACGCGCTCGAGCAGCTTGACGCCCTTTTCGAGCGCCGCCGCCGGCGCGCGGCCGAGCACCTTCACCTGCGCTAGCGTCAGGTTCTGCGCGACCGTCATGTGCGGGAACAGCTCGAAATGCTGGAACACCATGCCCACGTGCGCGCGCAGCTTCGGCAAGTCGGTCTTCGGGTCGCCGACCGACACGTCATCGACCAGGATCTCGCCCTCCTGGAACGGCTCGAGCGCGTTGACGCACTTGATGAGGGTGGACTTGCCGCTGCCCGAAGGCCCGCACACCACGACCACCTCTCCCTTGCGCACCTCGGTCGAGCAACCGGTGAGTACCTGGAAGCTGTCGTACCACTTGCTGACATTGCGGATGGAAATCATACGGGAATCCGGCGTCTTTGCAGTCGCCGTACCGCAAGCGAGACGGCGAAGCAGACCACGAAATAGACCGCTCCGGCGAACAGCAGCAGCTCGACGATGCGGCCGTCGCGGTCGCCCACCCTGTAGGCGGCGCCGAAGAAATCCGCGAGGCCGATCACGTACACGAGCGAGGTGTCCTGGAACAGGATGATCGCCTGCGTGAGAAGCAGCGGCGTCATGTTGCGCAACGCCTGCGGCAGGATGACCAGGCGCATGGCCTGGCCGCGGCTCAGGCCGAGCGCCAGCGCGGAACTCATCTGACCCCTGGGCACGCTCTGGATGCCTGCGCGCATGATCTCCGAATAGTACGCCGCCTCGAACAGGGAAAAGGCCACCAGCGCCGAGGCGAGACGGATGTCGGGCATGCCTTCGCCGAACAGGGCGCGCAGCGCCGCCGGCACGATGAGGAAGAACCAGAGGATTACCATCAGCAGCGGCACCGCGCGGAACAGGTTGACGTAGGTCGCGGCGAAGCCTGCCAGCAGCGCGTTGTGCGACAGCCGCATGACCGCGAGCACGGTGCCCCAGACGATGCCCACGAGGATCGCCACAGCCGTGATTTCGAGCGTGGTCCGCGCGCCGTGCCACAGGTAGGGCAAGGCACCGGGGATCGAGCTCCAGTCGAAGCTGTAGGTCATTTGCCGGCGCCGATGAATCCCGCAACGCGGGTGCGGTGCTCCACCAGGCGCATCGCATATATCACGACGACGTTGATGACCAGATAGGCGAGCGTGGCGGCGATGAACGCCTCGTAGGGCTGGGCGCTGTAATCGACCAGCTGCTGCGCCTGGCGCGAGAGCTCGATCAGGCCGATGGTCGAGACGACCGACGAGTTCTTAATGATGTTGAGGGTCTCGGAGGTGAGCGGCGGCAGAATGATGCGCAACGCCAGGGGCAGCAGCACGAAGCGGTAGGTCTGCGGCAGGGTGAGGCCCATCGCCAGCCCGGCATTACGCTGGCCGCGGGCGAGCGAATTGATCCCGGCGCGCACTTGCTCGCATACCCGCGCGGCGGTGAACAGGCCGAGGCAGATCGTTCCAATGACGAACTGCTGGGCAAGCGGCGGTGAGCTCTTGATCGCGTCACCCAGCGCCTTGGGCAGCAGCTCGGGCGCGACGAAGTACCACAGGAACAGCTGCACCAGCAGCGGGATGTTGCGGAACAGCTCGACGTATGCAGCGGCCAGGCCGGCGAGCAGGCGGTTGGGCACGGTGCGCAGCACGCCGAGCGCGGTGCCGAGCAGCAGGGCGATCGCCCAGCCCGCGGCCGAGACCAGGAGCGTCCATTCGACGCCCTGCGCGAACCAGTCGAGATAGGTGGCCCCGCCCGAAGGAACCTGCTGGAAGAAGACGCCCCAGTTCCAGTGGTATCCCCCCACGGCGGCGGCGCCGAAGCTTGCTGGAACGTCCCGTTACTGGAATGCCTTGTCGTTCGGGTGCTTGTACAGCTCGGCCATGTCCTCGCTCAGCGGAAAATCGAGGTTCAGGCCCTTGGGCGGGATCGGCGACTGGAACCACTTGTGGTACAGCTTCAGGGCCTCGCCGCCGGTCTCGATCTTGGCGATCGTCTCGTCGGCGAGCTTCTTGAACGTCGCGTCGCCCTTGCGCAGCATGCAGCCGTACGCCTCCTTGGATTGCGGCGTGCCGACCACGATCCAGTCCGCGGGGTTGCGCGCCTTGGCGCGCTCGCCGTAGAGCAGCGCGTCGTCCATCATGAACGCCACCGCGCGCCCGGACTGCAGCGTCAGGAACGATTCGCCGTGATCCTTCGCGCTGATGAGATTCATGTGCATCTTCTTGTCCTCGTTCATCTTGCGCAGGATCTCCTCCGAGGTGGTGCCCGCCGTGGTCACCACGTTCTTGCCGGCGAGGTCGGGGAAGTCCTTGATGCCGGAACTCTTGTTGACCAGCAGGCGCGTGCCGATGATGAAGATCGTGTTGCTGAAGTCGACTTGCTTCTGGCGCGCGGTGTTGTTGGTGGTCGAGCCGCACTCCAGGTCGACGGTGCCGTTCTGGATCAACTGAATGCGGTTGGCCGGCGTCACCGGGATGCGCTTGATCGTCAGCTGCGCGAGCTTCAGGTCCTGCTTGATGGCGTCGACGATGCGCAGCGCGATGTCGTAGGAGTAGCCGATGGTGTTCTGCTGGTTGTCGTAGTAGGAGAACGGGATCGAGGATTCGCGCACAGCGAGCGTGATGCTCCCGGTGTCCTTGATCTTCTTCAGCGTTCCGGTGAGCTCCTGCGCCTGCGCCGAGGCGACGAAGGCCGCCGCAGCCAGCAAGGCGATCGCGATGCGGGCAGGTTTCATGACACGACTCCGGTGAGAGGTTCAGGCGATCGTTCTTGCCGCCGCACGAGCCGGCGACCCATTCTCGGCATGGCTTACAGGCATGTCAAGCAAGCGGCTGTGAGAGGCGCGGGGCCTATAATTGCCGCCACGCGCCGGCTGCTTTGCCGGATAAACCGTGAAGACATTGCCATGACCGCTCCTGCGCTACTCTGGCAGCCCACCGAGCAGGCGATCGAGGCGGCGCAGATCACGCAGTACGCCCAGTGGGTCGTGCGCCGCTTCACGCTCGAGCTGAACAGCTATCCCGAGTTCTACCGCTGGACGGTGGACAACCCCGAGGAATTCTGGGGATCAGTGTGGGAATGGTGCCGGGCGATCGCCGCCAAGAAGGGTGCGCGCGTTCTGGTCGACGGCGACAAGATGCCCGGCGCGAAGTGGTTCCCCGAGGCGCGGCTCAACTTCGCCGAAAACCTGATGCGGCGCGGCGACCGCGGCGACGCCCTGGTGTTCTGGGACGAGACCGGGTTCCGCCGCCGGCTGAGCTACGCCGAGCTGTACAGCGACGTCTCGCGCGCGGCGCAGGGGCTCGCCGCCCTGGGCATCCGGCCGGGCGACCGCGTCGCCGCGTTCATCCCGAACATGCCCGAGACGATGGTGTTCGCGCTGGCCGCGATCTCGCTCGGCGCGGTGTGGTCCTCGTGCTCGCCTGACTTCGGCATCGACGGGGTGCTCGACCGCTTCGGGCAAATCGAGCCCAAGGTGCTGTTTTGCGCCGACGGTTACCTGTACAACGGCACCCCGCACGACTCCCTCGAGCGGGTGGCGAGCATCGCGCAGCAGCTGCCGAGCCTGAGAAAAGTCGTGGTGGTGCCGCATCTGGACCCGAGGGCGGACGTGTCCGAGATCCCGAACGCGGTGCGGGTTGACGACTGGCTCGCACGCTACGCGCCCGGAGAGATGCGGTACGTGCAGCTGCCCTTCGATCACCCGCTGTACATCCTGTTCACCTCCGGCACCACCGGCAAACCCAAGTGCATCGTGCACGGCGCCGGCGGCGCGCTGCTCGCCGGGCTCAAGATGTACAAGCTGCAGATGGACGTGCGCCCGGGCGACCGCTTCTTCTACTACACCACCTGCAACTGGGTGATGTGGAACCTGCTGTTCTCCGGGCTGTGTGCCGAGGCGAGCGTGATGCTCTACGACGGCTCGCCCTTCGCGCGCGACGGGCGCATCCTGTTCGATTTCGCCGACGCGGAGCGCTTCACCCATTTCGGCACCTCCGCGAAGTTCATCGACGCGATCGCCAAGCGCGGCCTCAAGCCGCGCGCGACGCACAAGCTCGAGGACGTCCGCATGATCGTGTCGACTGGCTCGCCGCTGGTGCCCGAGAGCTACGACTACGTGTACCGCGACGTCAAGCAGGACGTCTGCCTGTCGTCGATCTCGGGCGGCACCGACATCCTGGCCGCGTTCGCCGACGCCAACCCGGTGCTGCCGGTGTACCGCGGGGAGCTGCAGTGCCGCTCGCTCGGCCTGGGGGTCGAAGTGTTCGACGAGCAAGGCAACGCCATCGTGGGCAAGAAGGGCGAGCTGGTCTGCACCAGGCCGTTTCCGTCCATGCCGCTCGGTTTCTGGAACGACCGCCACGGCGAGAAGTACCACGCTGCATACTTCGCGCGCTTTCCAAATGTGTGGTGCCACGGCGACTGGTGCGAGCTGACCGAGCGCGGCACGATGATCGTGTACGGGCGCTCGGACGCCACCCTCAACCCGGGCGGGGTGCGCATCGGCACCGCCGAGCTCTATCGCCAGGTGGAGAAAATCAACGCGGTAGAGGAGTCGGTGGCGATCGGCCAGTTGTGGCCGCCGGATCAGCCTGCCGACACGCGCGTGGTGCTGTTCGTGAAGCTGCGCGACGGACTGCACCTCGATGAGCCACTGGCCGACAGGATCCGCGAGCAAATCCGCGCGCACACCACGCCGCGGCACGTCCCGGCCAGGATCATTCAGGTGCCCGACATCCCGCGCACCAAGAACGGCAAGGTGGTCGAGCTCGCGGTCAAGGCGGTGGTGCATGGCATGCCGGTGGCGCACACCGATGCGCTCGCCAATCCGGAGGCGCTGGAGTACTTCCGCGATCTGCCGGAGCTGGCGGGCTGAGGTGCAGTGCCGGAGTGGCGAGCGAACGTCAGTGAATTGCGGCCTATACCCCAATCTCCCGTGTTTCCGTATTTCGCCGTATGCGGCGAAATACGGAAACACGGGAGACCATGGGAATCCCAAACCCGCGCTCGGGCGCCAGTTGCGCCCCGCCCTCAATGCAGTGTGGCGCGCCGCCCCTCGTAAATGCCCTGCAGCAGGCGCAGCGAGCCGCGGCAGACAGCCTCGTGCGACAGCGCGTGGCCGAGATCGGAGATGATGTCGAGGGTGACCGGGACGTGCAGCGCCGCGAGCACGCGCGCGGCGCGCTCGGCGTGCACGCGCCAGACCACCGAGTCGTACTCGCCGTGCACCAGGTGGATGCGCGAATCGATGCGTGCGCCGGCCCGCGGCAGGGTCGCGAATCGCGCCGAGTACGCGACCACCGCGCCGGCGAGGCCGCGCAGAGCCTTCACGGTCTCGAGCGCGACGGTGCCGCCCTGCGAGTAGCCGATCAGAACGGTGCGCTCCCGAGGCACGCCGTAGTTGGTCTGCTCGCGCCTGACCAGGTCCTCGATGCGCGGCAGGATCGCGGCGACGCGCGCCGGGCGGTTGTCGTCGTTCAGGTCGCGCGTCGAATACCACTGCTGTGCGTCGCTGTCGGGCCCGTAAGGAGCGAAGCCGCTGGGCACGATCAGCGCCGCACTCGGGAAGCGCCCCTGGAACCTGAAGGCGATCGGGATCATGGACTGCGCCGTGGCCCCGCTACCGTGCAGGAAGACGAACAGATGGTTCGTCCGGTGCTCGGGCGTGGGCGCGAAGCGGTAGACCTTCCCTGCGGGCATGCGGGCCATTCTCGCCCCTTCGCGCGCGTTCTGTAAACTGCCGGCCGCAGAACTGCGATCGGCCCGGCGCGGTCGAAAGCCTGCGGCCGGCGCGGATGCGGGCCGGACGGTCCAACAAGAGGTGGTGCATGCAACCCAAGCGATTCATGGCGGCGTTCTGGGCGCTCGCCAAGCCGTACTGGTTCTCGGAGCAGCGTGCCAAGGGCCTGCTGCTGCTGGCCGCGGTGGTCGGCCTAACGCTCGGGCTGGTCTGGATCAACGTCGAGATCAACCTCTGGTACAACAAGTTCTACAACGCAATCCAGGAAAAGAAGCTGCACGAGTTCTACCTCCTGCTGGGCAGGTTCACGCTGCTCGCGCTCGCTTTCATCGTCATGTGGGTATATCGGCTCTACCTGCAGCAGATGCTGCAGATCGAGTGGCGCACCTGGCTCAATGAGCGCTACCTCGGCGACTGGCTGCGCGAGCGCGCCTACTATCGCCTGCAGCTGCTCGAGCGCGGCACCGACAACCCGGACCAGCGCATCGCCGAGGATCTGAGGCTGTTCGTCGACAGCACGCTGTCCCTCGCGCTCGGGGTGCTGTCCGCGGTCGTCACCCTGCTATCGTTCGTGGCCATCCTCTGGACGCTCTCCGGGGCGCTCACCCTGGGGAGTATTTCGATCCCCGGCTATATGGTGTGGTTCGCGGTGCTGTACGCGATCGTCGGCTCGTGGCTCACGCACCGCATCGGCAGGCCGCTCATCCGCCTGGGGTTCGAGCAGCAGCGCTACGAGGCGGACTTCCGCTTTGCGCTGGTGCGGCTGCGCGAGAACAGCGAAGGCGTGGCGCTGTACCGCGGCGAGCGCGGCGAGCTGGAGAATTTCCGCGAGCGCTTCGCCAGCGTGATCGGCAACTGGTGGTCGATCATGAAGAAGCAGAAGCAGCTCGGCTGGTTCACGTCGTTCTACGGCCAGCTGGCGGTGATTTTCCCGTTTGTGGTCGCCGCGCCGCGCTATTTCTCCGGCGCGATGCAGCTCGGCGGCCTAATGCAGACGGCCTCCGCCTTCGGCCAGGTGCAGGGCGCGCTGTCGTGGTTCGTGGACGCATACGTGCAATTCGCGTCGTGGAAGGCGACGGTCGACCGTCTGATCGGCTTCAAGGCGGCGCTCGATTACGCGCGCGCCGAGGCTGATCGCCTCGACGGCGACCGCGTCGAAGGGCAGCGGCCGGAGCTGATGCTGGACCGCCTCGCGCTCGCACTGCCGCAGGGCAAGCCGCTGCTCGCGGCCACCACGCTCGAAATCAAGCGCGGCGAGCACGTGCTGGTCACCGGCCCCTCCGGCGCGGGCAAGAGCACCTTGTTCCGCGCCATCGCCGGTATCTGGCCGTACTGGAAAGGCCGTATCGCGCTGCCGCAGGGCGCGCGGCTGCTGTTCCTGCCGCAAAAGCCCTATTTGCCGATCGGCACGCTCAAGTACGCGGTGTGCTACCCGGCGGACGAGGTCGGCCTGAGCCGGAACGAGGTCAGCGACGCGCTGCGCGCGGTCGACCTGGGCCAGCTCGCGGACGGGCTCGATCGCGTGGAGAACTGGGCGCAGGTGCTCTCCGGCGGCGAGCAGCAGCGCCTCGCCTTCGCGCGCGCGCTGCTCAACCGCCCGGACTGGCTGTTCCTCGACGAGGCGACCGCCTCGCTGCCTGACGACGCCCAGGCCCGGCTGTACCGGCTGCTGCGCGAGCGCTTGCCGGAGACCACCGTGGTGTCGATCGGGCACCGCGGCAGCCTGGCCGAGTTCCACGACCGCCACATCGCCTGGCGGCACGCGGGCGAGAGCGCGCCGGCGCTCGCCTCAGCCTGAAGAGCTCAGCCGTGGGCGAGCAGGCGCTCGCCGCGCGCCGGCGCAGCGAGCGCTTGCGCGAGGTAATGCCCGGTGTGGCTTTCGCCGCAGGCGGCGATTTGCTCGGGCGTGCCTTGGGCGACGATGCGCCCGCCGCCATCGCCGCCCTCCGGGCCGAGGTCGACGATCCAGTCGGCGGTTTTGATGACGTCGAGGTTGTGCTCGATCACCACCACCGTGTTGCCGGCCTCGCGCAGCCGGTGCAGGACCTCGAGCAGCAGCTTGATGTCGTGGAAATGCAGGCCCGTGGTCGGCTCGTCGAGGATGTACAGCGTGCGCCCGGTCTCGCGCTTGGACAGCTCGAGGGAGAGCTTGACGCGCTGCGCCTCGCCGCCGGAGAGCGTCGTGGCGGCCTGTCCGAGCTGGACGTAGCCCAGGCCGACCTCGAGCAGCGTGTGCAGCTTGCGCGCGATCGCGGGTACTGCTGCGAAGTGCCGCGCCGCCTCGCTCACTGTCATCTGCAGCACGTCGTGGATGCTGCGCCCCTTGTAGTGGATCTCCAGCGTCTCGCGGTTGTAGCGCCTGCCGTGGCAGACGTCGCACGGCACGTAGATGTCGGGCAGAAAGTGCATCTCTACCCGGGTCACGCCGTCGCCCTGACAGGCCTCGCAGCGCCCGCCCTTGACGTTGAAGGAGAAGCGCCCGGGGTCGTAGCCGCGGGTGCGCGCCTCGGGCACCCCCGCGAACAGCTCGCGGATCGGAGCGAACAGCCCGGTGTAGGTCGCCGGGTTGGAGCGCGGCGTCCTGCCGATCGGGCTCTGGTCGACGCTGATCACCTTGTCGAAGTGTTCCAGCCCCGCAATCGAGTCGTGCGGCGCCGGTTCGGCCGTGCTGCCGTACAGATGGCGGGCGAGAGCCCGGTACAGCGTGTCGTTGATCAGCGTCGACTTGCCGGAGCCCGAGACCCCGGTCACGCAGACCAACAGCCCTACCGGCAGGTCGAGGTCTACGCTCTTCAGATTGTTGCCGCGCGCGCCGCAGATGCGCAGCTTTGCGCGCACCTTCGGGCGGACGCGCCGGCGCGGCACGTCGATCCTGAGCACGCGCGCCAGGTACTTGCCGGTGAGCGAGTTCTCGTCGGCGATGATTTCCTGCGGCGTGCCCTGCGCGATCACGCGGCCGCCGCTCTCGCCCGCGCCGGGGCCCATGTCGACCACGTGATCGGCGGCGCGGATCGCCTCTTCGTCGTGCTCCACGACGATGACCGAGTTGCCCATGTCGCGCAGCCGCTTGAGCGTGTCGATCAGCCGCGCGTTGTCGCGCTGGTGCAGTCCGATCGATGGCTCGTCGAGC
This sequence comes from uncultured Pseudomonadota bacterium, assembly GCA_963817785.1. Taxonomy (GTDB): domain Bacteria; phylum Pseudomonadota; class Gammaproteobacteria; order Burkholderiales; family SG8-39; genus JAKALD01. The sequence continues at coordinate 585,385 of CAWFPL010000003.1, forward strand.
ACGTACATGACGCCGGTCAGCCCGGAGCCGATCTGGCTGGCGAGCCGGATGCGCTGTGCTTCGCCCCCGGAAAGGGTCTCGGCCGAGCGCTCGAGCGACAGGTACTCCAGCCCGACGTTGACCAGGAATTCGAGCCGGTTGGCGATCTCGCGCACGATCTTGTCGGCGACCTGCTGGCGCGCGCCCTCCAGCGCGAGCCCCGCGAAGAACCCCAGGGTGCGCTGCAGCGGCCAGTGCGAGATCTCGTAGATGGTCTTGCCGGCGATGCGTACGTGGCGCGCCTCACGGCGCAGCCGCGCGCCGCCGCACTCAGGGCAGGCGCGCGTGTTGACGTATTTGGCGAGCTCCTCGCGCACCACCACCGAGTCGGTCTCGCGGTAGCGCCGCTCGAGGTTGGGGACGACGCCCTCGAAGGCATGCTCCTTCACGGTGGTGCGGCCGCGCTCGCCGAGGTAACGGAAGGCGAGCTTTTCCTTGCCGGAGCCGTACAGGATCACGTTCTGCACCGCGTCGTCGAGCGCTTCCCACGGCATTTCGATATCGAACGCGTAGCGCTGCGCGAGCGACTGCAGCAGCGAGTAGTAGAAGTGGTTGCGCCGGTCCCAGCCCTTGATCGCGCCGCCGGCCAGGCTCAGGTTCGGGTGTGCCACCACGCGCTTCGGATCGAAGAACTCGATCGTGCCCAGGCCGTCGCAACGCGGGCAGGCCCCCATCGGGTTGTTGAACGAGAACAGCCGCGGCTCGAGCTCGGCGAGCGCGTAGCTGCACACCGGGCAGGCGAACTTCGCCGAGAACAGGTGCTCGGCGCCGCTGTCGGACTCCACCGCGATCGCGCGGCCGTCGGCGTGCCGCAGCGCGGTCTCGAACGATTCGACGAGGCGCTGCTTCAGGTCGGGGCGCACCTTGAGCCGGTCGACCACGACGTCGATCGAATGCTTGAGGTTCCTGGCCAGCGGCGGCGCAGCATCGAGCTCGCAGACCTTGCCGTCGACGCGCACGCGGGTGAAGCCCTGCGCGCGCAGCTCGTCGAGCAGGTCCGCCTGCTCGCCCTTGCGGCCAGCGACCACCGGCGCGAGGATCAGCAGCTTCGTGTCCGCGGGCAGCGCGAGCACGTGGTCCACCATCTGGGAAACCGATTGCGCCTGGAGCGCGAGGCCGTGCTCCGGACAATGCGGCGTGCCCACGCGCGCGAACAGCAGGCGCAGGTAGTCGTGGATCTCGGTCACCGTGCCGACGGTCGAGCGCGGGTTGTGGCTGGTGGCCCGTTGCTCGATGGCGATCGCGGGGGAGAGGCCCTCGATCAGGTCGACGTCGGGCTTCTCCATCAGCTGAAGGAATTGGCGGGCGTAGGCCGAGAGCGACTCGACGTAGCGGCGCTGCCCCTCGGCGTACAGCGTGTCGAACGCGAGCGAGGACTTGCCCGAGCCTGACGGGCCGGTGATCACCACGAGCCGGTTGCGCGGCAGCTCGAGGCTGACGTTTTTCAGGTTGTGGGTGCGCGCACCGCGGATGCGGATCGTGTCCATGGGCAGCGCCGGCGGCGCGTGGGACCGAAATGTAAACCTGCTACTATAACGGGTCCGCAGCACCTCGTTCCACTCCTACGTCATTCCGGCACAAGTAGAGACCGCATGGACTCCGCACGCATGAGCCCCGAGGAGCGGCGCGCCAGCGCGTCGCTCGCTTCACTGTTTGGCTTGAGGATGCTCGGGCTGTTCCTCATCCTCCCGGTGCTTTCCGTGGATGCGCACAAGCTGACGGGCGGGGGCAACCTGACCCTGGTTGGCCTCGCACTCGGCGCTTACGGCCTGACGCAGGCGTTCTTCCAGATCCCGTTCGGGATGGCTTCGGACCGGTTGGGGCGCAAGCCGATGATCGTGATCGGTCTGCTGCTGTTCGCTGCCGGAAGCTTCCTGGCCGGGTCTGCGCACAGTATCGTGGTCGTGATCCTGGGGCGCGCGCTGCAGGGCGCCGGCGCGGTCTCGTCGGTGGTGGTGGCGCTCACGGCGGATCTCACTCGCGAGCAGCACCGCACCAAGGCGATGGCGATGATTGGCAGCACCATCGGCTTTGCGTTCGCGCTGTCGCTGGTCGTCGCCCCGCTGCTGTACCGCTGGGTCGGTCTGAGCGGCATCTTCTACGCGACGGGGCTGCTGTCTTTTCTCGCGATCTGGGTGCTGTTTGCCGTGGTGCCGAAGGCGCCTGCTCGCCCCGCGCATGCCGAAGCCCCGGTGCGCGCCCGCGACCTGCCTTCCCTGGTCGGACAGCCGGAACTGCTGCGGCTCAATCTCGGCATCTTCGTGCTGCACGTGTCGCAGATGGCGATGTTCGTCGTCGTGCCGCCGCTGCTGGTAGACGCGGGACTGGCGCTGTCCTCGCATTGGGAGTTTTACCTCCCGGTCGTGCTGGTATCGTTCGTGTTCATGGTGCCGGCGGTTTTCTATGCCGATCGGCGCAACCACCACAAGACGGTACTGCTGGCCACTGTGGTGCTGCTCGCCATCGTCGAGGCTGGGCTGGCGCTGGCGCCCGACCGGATCATGCCGCTGGCCGGCCTGATGGTCGCCTTTTTCGTCGCTTTCAACGTGCTCGAGGCGCTGCTGCCCTCGCTGGTCTCGCGCATCGCACCGGCGCGCGCGCGCGGCACGGCGATCGCGGTGTACAACACGACGCAGACTCTGGGCCTGTTCGTGGGCGGCCTGCTCGGCGGCTGGCTCGCTAAGTACCATGGCAGCGCGGCGGTGTTCAGTACCTGCGCGGCGCTGGCGGTGGTGTGGCTGCTGACTGCCGCCGGGATGCGCCCGCTCGCGCCCAAGCGCGTCAACGAGTTGGCCAAGTCCGACGTTTCCCACTCAGGCGGGAGTTGATTTTGTCCGACGTGCCGCGCTGGGGGGCAGAGCAGCGCGCGAAAACCGGTGACGGGGGAGGCTTAGATGGCTTCGGTAAACAAGGTAATTCTGGTCGGGAACCTCGGACGCGATCCCGAGACACGCTACATGCCGGATGGTGCGGCCATCACCAACGCCTCGCTGGCCACCACCTACGGGTGGACGGACAAGGCGAGCGGCGAGAAGAAGGAGGAAACGGAGTGGCACCGCATCGTGTTTCGCGGCCGCTTGGCCGAGATCGCGGGTGAGTACCTGAAGAAGGGCTCGCAGGTGTACGTCGAGGGGCGGCTGCGAACGCGCAAGTGGCAGGACAAGGAGGGCCACGACCGCTACACGACCGAAATCGTGGCGGACGCGATGCAGATGCTTGGCTCGCGCGCGGGCGCGGGGGAGCCGCGCGGTGAGTCCGCCGGCGCGGAACCGCGCAGCGAGCCGCGCGCCGAGGCCAAGGCCGCGCCGGCCAAGAAGCCGGCCGGCAAGTTCGACGACATGGAAGACGATATTCCCTTCTGATTCACGCACGTCGTCGGGCGCTTGAAAGCCGGCTTTTCGCCCCAAAATCAGCGTACTAGGCGGCTTATACGGTATAATCTTTCGAATTCAGGCGGTTAGGGAGCGTCGCGATGCCCATTTACGAATATCGTTGCTCGGATTGCGGCTTTCAGAACGAATACCTGCAGAAGCTCTCCGAGCCCCCGATGACCGTGTGCCCGTCATGCGGCAAGACGAGCTTCCGGAAGCTGCTCAGCGCCGCTGGTTTCCAGCTCAAGGGCAGCGGCTGGTACGCCACGGATTTCAAGCATAGCGGCACCAAGGCGGCGCCTTCCGGCGAGGCGAAGCACGAAGGCAAGCCTGAGGCGAAATCCGAGGCCAAACCCGAAAGCAAACCCGAAACCAAGAGCGAGGCGGCTCCCGCGTGCGGGCAAGGAGCCTGCCCGGCGTGCAGTTGAGCGCGCCGCACCGCGCGGCTTCCAGCCTGTCACCACAACAGCGCCCGGCGGGCCGACCCGCGCCGGGCTTTTTTGTTTGTCGAGCGCCTTGAAGAAGTACTTCATCGCCGGGCTGCTGATCTGGATCCCAGTGGTCATCACGATCTGGGTGCTGCGGCTCATCGTCGACACGCTGGACCAGAGCATGCTGCTGCTGCCCGAGCGGTGGCGGCCGGAGGCGGTGTTCGGCGTCCACATCCCGGGCCTCGGCGCGCTGCTTACCCTGGTCATCGTGTTCGTCACCGGGGTGCTCGCCGCCAACTTCATCGGCGAGCGCCTGGTGAGGCTGTGGAACGGCATCCTGAAGCGCATTCCGGTGGTCAACTCGATCTACTCGAGCGTCAAACAGGTCTCGGACACGCTGTTCTCCTCGGGCGGCCAGGCGTTCCGCAAGGCGCTGCTCGTGCAGTGGCCACGCGAGGGCTTGTGGACGATCGCGTTCCTCACCGGCATCCCGGGGGGCGACGTCGCCAATCACCTGCAGGGCGATTTCCTGAGCGTCTACGTACCGACGACGCCGAACCCCACCGGGGGCTACTTCGTCGTCGTCGCGCGTAAGGACGTCATCGAGCTCGACATGAGCGTGGACGAGGCGCTCAAGTACATCATCTCCATGGGCGTGGTCGCGCCCGGGCCGAACGGCAAGCCGCGCCTCGGCGCGCATCGCCGTGGCCCCTGAACCGGGAACCTTCATGCGTACGCACTACTGCGGCGAGCTGTCCGCCGCCTTGATCGGCCAGACCGTGACGCTGTGCGGCTGGGCGCACCGCCGGCGCGACCACGGCGGGGTGATCTTCATCGACCTGCGCGACCGCGAGGGGCTGGCGCAGGTCGTCTGCGACCCCGACCGGCCCGATGCCTTCCAGGTCGCCGACCGGGTGCGCGGCGAATACGTGTTGCGGGTCAGCGGCAAGGTGCGTCGCCGTCCCGAGGGCACGACCAACCCCAACCTGCGCTCGGGCGAGGTCGAGGTGCTGGCGCACGAGGTGGAGGTGCTCAACCCCTCGGCGACGCCGCCCTTCCAGCTCGACGACGAGAACCTGTCCGAAACGACGCGGCTCACCCACCGGGTGCTCGACCTGCGCCGCGAGCCGATGCAGCGCAACCTGCGGCTGCGCTATCGCGTTGCAATGGCGCTGCGCGGCTACCTCGACGAGCACGGCTTCATCGACATCGAGACGCCGATGCTCACGCGCTCGACGCCCGAAGGCGCGCGCGACTACCTGGTCCCCTCGCGGGTGCATCCGGGCGAGTTCTACGCGCTGCCGCAGTCGCCGCAGCTATTCAAGCAGCTGCTGATGGTGGCCGGCTTCGACCGCTACTACCAGATCGTGCGCTGCTTCCGCGACGAGGACCTGCGCGCCGACCGCCAGCCGGAATTCACCCAGGTCGACATCGAGACCTCGTTTCTCGACGAGCGCGCCATCCAGCAGCTCACGGAGGGCATGATCCGCTCGGTGTTCGCCGAGGTGCTCGGCGAAGAGCTGCCCGATCCTTTCCCGCGCCTGAGCTACGCCGAGGCGATGTCGCGCTTCGGCTCGGACAAGCCGGACCTGCGCGTGCCGCTCGAGCTGACCGAGCTCACCGACCTGATGAAAACGGTCGAATTCAAGGTGTTCCGCTCCGCCGCCGAGCTGCCCGGCGGGCGCGTCGCGGCACTGCGCGTGCCGAAGGCCGATCTCACGCGCAAGGAGATCGACGATTACACCCAGTTCGCCGCCATCTACGGCGCCAAGGGTCTCGCCTACATCAAGGTCAACGACCGCAGCAAGCTGCCAGAGGGCCTGCAGTCGCCGATCGTCAAGTTCCTGTCGAACGAGACGCTCGCTGCGATCCTCGAGCGCGCGGGCGCCGAGGACGGCGACCTGATCTTCTTCGGCGCCGACCGGGCGAAGGTCGTGAACGATGCGCTCGGCGCGCTGCGCGTGCGCATCGGTCATGACAAGGGCTACGCGGCGGCGGGCTGGCGGCCGATATGGGTCGTCGATTTCCCGATGTTCGAGTGGGACGAGGGCGAGAAGCGCTGGGGCGCGATGCACCACCCGTTTACCGCGCCGAAGGACGGCCACGAGGACCTGCTGCAATCCGACCCGGGACGGGCGCTGTCCAAGGGCTACGACATGGTGCTCAACGGATCGGAAATCGGCGGCGGCTCGATCAGGATCCATCGCGCCGACGTGCAGGCCAAGGTGTTCCGGGCGCTCGGCATTTCCGACACCGAGGCGCGCGCCAAGTTCGGCTTCCTGCTCGACAACCTGCAGTACGGGGCGCCGCCGCACGGCGGGATCGCCTTCGGCCTGGACCGCCTCGTCGCCATGATGGCGGGTGCCGAGTCGATCCGCGACGTAATCGCCTTCCCGAAGACGCAGCGCGCGCAGTGCCTGCTGACGCAGGCGCCGAGCCCGGTCGACGAGAAGCAGCTGCGCGAGCTCGGGCTGAGGCTGCGCGAAATCCCCAAGGCATGACCCGGCTCGGGCAACGAGCGCCGTGGGCTACAAGCTGCCGGTATCGGTCCTGGTGGTGATCCACACGCCGGCGCTCGAGGTGCTGCTGCTCGAGCGTGCCGCGCGCCCCGGCTTCTGGCAATCCGTGACCGGCTCGCTCGATGCGCCGGACGAGCCGCTCGAGCACGCGGCGCTGCGCGAGGTGCAGGAAGAAACGGGGATGGCCGCCGCCGGCGGGCGCCTGCGGCGCTGGAACGTGACCAACACCTTCGAAATCTACGCGCAGTGGCGCAGCCGCTACGCGCCCGGCACGACCCGCAACACCGAGCACGTGTTCAGCTTCGAGGTTCCCGCCCCGCGCGCGGTCGTGCTGGCTCCCGATGAACACGTTGCTTACGTCTGGCTGCCGTGGGTCGAGGCGGCCGCGCGCTGCTTCTCCTGGACCAACCGCGATGCGATCCGCATGGTTGCGCAGCGCTCGCCCGGCACGGGGGCATAAGATAAGGCTCGTGTTCTGGGGCGGTGCAATCGCCGTCGCTGGCGGGTTGCTCGGCGGCATTTTCTGGCCGTCGCTCTCGGCTCGCGCTCTCTAGGGCCGCACCCGTGGCTTCCAGCGGCCGGCGTGCTAACGTTGCGCCGTGATCCGTGAGCCAAGCACCCTGGCAGATTGGCGCATTGCGACGATGCCGCTAGATTCGAGACACGCCTCGCGTGCGGCGCGAACCGAAGCTTGCACATGATCGAGCAGCTGCGCGTCGCGACGCTCAACATCCACAAGGGCCTGTCGCAGTTCAACCGCCGCATGGTGGTGCACGAGCTGCGCGAGGGGCTGCGCCTGCTCGATCCGGACCTGGTATTCCTGCAGGAGGTGCAGGGGCTCAACGAGCGCAACGCGCTGCGCTTCGCCACCTGGCCGCACGCGCCGCAGCACGAATACCTCGCCGAGGAGCGCTGGCAGCACGCCTACGGCCGCAATGCGGTCTACGAGCACGGCCACCACGGCAACGCCATCCTGTCGCGTTTTCCCATCGTTTCGGTCGAGAACGAGGACGTCTCCAACCATCGCTACGAGCGGCGCGGTCTGTTGCATTGCGTAGTGGCGGTGCCGGGGTGGCGCCGCCACCTGCATTGCCTGTGCGTACACCTGTCGCTGCACGAGCGCGGGCGGCGCAGGCAGCTGGACGCGATCGCGGTGCGCCTTGAGGCGCTCGCCGCACAGGATCTGCCGATCGTGGTGGCGGGGGACTTCAACGACTGGCGCCATCGGGCGACGCGCATCCTCGAGGCGCGCCTCGGCATGACCGAGGTCGCGGTGGTGCAGCACGGCCGTGCCGCGCGCACTTATCCTAGCGTGCTCCCGATGCTGCGACTGGACCGCATCTACGTGCGCGGCTTCGAGGTCCTCGCCTCGCGCGTGCACCACGGAGCGCCCTGGTCGCTGCTTTCGGATCATCTGGCACTGAGCGCGGAACTGAAGCGCGGCGCTCGCGCTCGGGCAGCCTGACGCAATGCAATACGTCGGCGGCAACCGCCTGACGCTGCTGCGCAATGGCCAACACTACTTCCCCGCTCTCATCGCGGCGCTCGATGCGGCGCGCACCGAGGTGTTCCTCGAGAGCTACATTTTCGCCGACGACGAGACCGGCAGCCTGGTCTCCGATGCCCTGGCACGCGCGGCCGCGCGCGGCGTGGCGGCACACCTGCTGCTCGACGGCTTCGGGGCGCGCACTTTTGCGCCGCGCTTCCGCAGCATGCTTGCGGGCGCGGGCGCGCAGGTGCTGATGTTCCGGCCGGAGCTCAGCCGCTGGCGCCTGAGCCGCAGCCGGCTGCGCCGCATGCACCGCAAGCTCGCCTGCATCGACGCCTCCTGCGCCTTCGTCGGCGGAATCAACGTCATCGACGACTACGATACGCCGCACCAGACGCCGCCGCGCTACGACTACGCGGTGCAGATCGAAGGCCCGCTTGCGCGCGAGGTACGCGCGCAAGCCGCTAGGCTCTGGGCGCGGGTGGCGTGGGTGGCGTTCGGCAAGCGCCTGCGCGGGCGCAACGCGCTGATGGGAACCAGCCGCACGGAGGTGCCCATGCGGGGCCACGCGCACGGCGATGGTCAGCTCGCCGCGCTGCTGGTGCGCGACAACTTCCGCCACCGGCGCGACATCGAAGACGCGTACCTGGCGCTGATCGAAGGTGCGCGCGAGGAGGTCCTGATGGCCAACGCATACTTCTTTCCTGGACGCCGGTTCCGGCAGGCGCTGATTGCCGCCGCCGGGCGCGGCGTGCGCGTGGTGCTGCTGCTGCAAGGCCGCGTCGAGTACGTGCTGCTGCACTATGCCTCGCGCGCGCTGTACGGCGCGCTGCTCGACGCCGGGATCGAGATCCAGGAGTACCGGCGCAGCTTCCTGCACGCCAAGGTGGCGGTCTTCGACGCGCGCTGGGCGAGCGTCGGCTCCTCGAACATCGATCCGTTCAGTCTGCTGCTGGCGCGGGAGGCAAACCTGTTCGTGGACGACCGGGGCTTTGCGGCCGAGCTGCGCGAAAGCCTGATGGAAGCGATGCAGCGCGGCGCGCGGGCGGTGCCGCCGCAGAGCTGGAGACGCCAGCCGCTGTGGCGGCGGGTGCGCAATTGGATCGGCTACGGCCTGGCGCGGCTGCTGCTGAGCCTGAGCGGGGCTGATCGGGGCCACTAGGCGGCCCCGAGCTCGTGCGGCCGCGGCCGAGGCTGTGCTCCGCCCGGACGGGTGCAGGGGTCAGGCGACGAGCCGCAGGCGTCCGTGCGCGAACGCGGGCACGATCGGGAAGACGTCGAAGCGGCACGCGAACTCGACCTCGTGCTGCAGGCCGCGCACCGCCATCATGCGACCGACCCGGCAGTCGTGCAGCACGTCGGGCGCCGTCGCCTGGCGGTACAGGGCGCGCGCCGCCTTGGCGGCGTCCGACAGGTCGGCGCCGCTGCCGAGCAGGCCGGCGATGTGCTCGACCAGGTAGCCCGCGGCGTAGAAATCCTCGAGGTTGAAGTTGTTGCCAGAGCCGGCGCAAAGGAGCAGCACCGTGTCGCGCGGATGCCGCGCGACGATATGCTCGGCGAGCGCGCGCGCATTGAGCAGGGCGCCGCAGTACACGTGCGCCGCCGCCGCGGACTGCGTGACCGCTACGGTGCCGTTGGTGGTCGAGTAGATCAGCGTCTTGCCGCTCACGCCGTGCCCGAGCAGCGCGAGCGGGGTCGGCTGCACGAATCCCGGTAGGGTTTGCGCGTACAGCTCACCGGAGAGCACGCAGGCGCCGGCGGGCTGCGCATTGCCCTGTGCGCGCGCCGCATCCTCGTCGGCGACCGGAATGACCTCGCGCGCGCCGTGCGCGAGCGCGGCCACCATGGTCGTGGTGGCGAACAGGACGTCGAGCACCACGATCACCTTGCCGGGAACCCGTACCGTGTCCAGCTCCTCCTTCTTGGTGAGGACGTGGATCTTGTGACTCAGCTCGATGCGCGCGCTCACGGCATCACTTCGGCCGGCGCCCGAACATGCCCCAGCCTTCCATTGTCAGCACCACCTCGCCGTCCTGGTTCACCGCATCCCAGCGCGACTTGACCAGCCCCGCCTCCGGGCGGCTCCTCGAGGCGCGCGCCTCGAGCACGTGCCGCCGGTAGGTGAGGGTATCGCCGGGGCGCACCGGCTTGAGCCAGCGGATGTTGTCCACGCCCGGCGATCCCATGCTCACGGTGTGATTGATGTAGGTCTCGCACATCAGGCGCATGCCGATGGCGCAGGTGTGCCAGCCGCTCGCGATCAGGCCGCCGTAGAAGGAGTTCTGCGCGGCGGCGGGATCGGTGTGCAACGGCTGCGGGTCGTACTGGCGCGCGAAGGCGACGATATCGGGCTCGGTGAAGGTGTAGCGGCCCATCTCCACGATTTCACCGACCTTGAAGTCTTCCCACCACAGGTCGGGTTGCGTTCCCGCGTCCATGCGGCTTGCTCCTCAGCTCGGTGGCGCGCTCGCGCCTGCGGCGGGGCGCTGCAGCAGCTCGCGGATAAAGCGGCTCGCCGCCGCCAGCACGGCGGCGCGCGCCTGGTGCTGCGGGTAATGGCCGCAGCCAGGAATGCGCAGTGCTTCAATACGGCCGGGCAGCAAGGCGGCGAGCGCCGCGAGCTGCGCAGCGGAGAAGAACTCGTCGTCTTCTCCCTGGATGGCGAGTACGGGACAGCGGACGCGGCCGACATACGGTTCCAGCCCCCAGCCGGTTTCGGCTTCCGCCGCGGTCCACACTTCGACCAGGCGCTCAAACAGCGGCGCCGTCTTTGCGCCGTGATGGCGCTGCAGGCGCGCCTTGAGGTCGCCATGCTCGAAATCCGCGATCTGCGCGCGGATCGCCGCCAACGTCTTTTCTTCGCGGAACAGGTGCGGCGCGAGCGCGATGACGCCCCGCACGACGCCCGGGTGCGCGCCCGCACAGGCGAGCGCGATTGCGGCGCCGTCGGATTGCCCGACCAGGATGGCGTTGCGTACGCCGGCCTGGGTCAGCACCTCGGGCAGCGAGGCGAGGGCCTCGTGCAGCAGATAGTCGCGCCGGTAAGGCGGCACCAGCGCCTCGGAATCGCCCGAGCCCCAGCGGTCATATACCAGCGCCCCGCAGCCGGTCGCCTGCGCCAGGCGCTCCGGTACGTCGCGCCACATGCGGGCGCTGCCGAGTGCGTCGTGCAGGAAGACGAGGCTCGGCGCCTGATCCGGAGCGGGGCCACGCCAGTGTCCGCGCAGCGCGCGGCCGGCCGCGCGCAGGGTCATCTGCCGCAGGGCGCGCTCGAGCACCTCGCGGAAATCGGCCGGCGTCAGTGCGACGAGGTCGCACTGCGCGCGCGCAAAAAACGCCTCGACCGCCGCGCCTGCCTGAGTGACGCTCCGGCCGCGCAGGTCGGCCTCGAGGTCGAACACGGCGCGCGGCGGGGTGACGAAGAAGTCGCCGGTGAGGAGCACCTCGCGGATGCGATCGTGCGCCGGACCCTCCAGCCGGACGTCGGCGCGCAGCGTGCCGCCGCGGCGCACCAGCGTCGCCGAAACCAGCGTGTCGTCGCTTTCGGGCGCGTCGACCAGATGCACGAACTCGTCCGTGCCGAGCTCGCGCTCGTGCAGCCTCAGCGCGAGCGTCTCTTCGAACTCGGTGACCGTTCCCCATTCCGGCCGCAGGCCGAGCCCTTCGCGAAATCCCTCCAGCAGCGCGCCGTAGATCTCCTCGAGCGGCGGGATCCTTCCCAGCACCTCGCGCACCGTGATCACCCTCCGGCGCGCGTCGTCCAGGTCGCGCTTGGCGAGCTTCTCTGCCGGGATCTTGAGCACTTCGATCATGCGCGCGGGGTCGAAGTCCACGAGGAGCGTGCCCTGGTAGAACAGCGTCGCGCCGTCGATGAAGCCTCCGGTGCCGCTGATCTTGCGGCCGTCGACCTCGATGTCGTTTCTCGGCCGGAACTGCGCCGGCACGCCGAGCCGCCTCAACCCCGCGGCAGCCGCTTCGCAGATGCGCGCCGCTATTTCGGTCAGATCCGCAGTGCCCAGACGGCCCCGTCCGAGTACCAGCTCCCACCCGATCTGGCCTTCGTCGAGATACAGACCTCCTCCGCCGGTGATGCGGCGTCCGACCTCGATCCCCGAGCGCTGACAATAGTCCAGCCGCACCTCGTGGCTGAGGATCTGGTGCAGGCCGACGAGCGCTGCAGGACGAAAGCGTAGGAATCGGATCGTGTCCGGGATGCGTCCCGCGTTGCGGGCCTCGATCAGCGCTTGATCGAGGGCGACGTTGAACCGGCCGCCGCGAATGCCGGTGTCGATGACGCGGTCGGCATCAGGCGCCTTGACGTGCGAAGTGGGGGAAATCATCTCCGGACCTCGTCGAATTTTATCTTAAGGACCGATGTGCGAAGTATCCGGCGGGTACGTGCCCGAGCGCACGCGGCCGTGCACGAGGCGATTTCACTGATTCAAACTACAATGCAGGAACACGGGGGCATGATGCGGCATGGCGCAAAACACACCGATTGACACCAGCGCCGGAGGCCAGGCGCAGTTCCTCGACGAGATGGACCCTCAGCTCTCGGGCTGGGCGGATCCCAAGGCCCGGTTGTACGAGGCCCTGACCCGGAATGAACTCGTGTTGTACTGCCAGCCGGTCCTCGATCTGCAAGGCGGGGCGCGGTTTCCCATGGCGGAGGTGCTGGTCCGGCTGCGCGAAGAGGAAGCGGCGCTGCTTCCCCCGGGCGACTTCTTCCCCGTGTTCGAGCATTACCGCATGCTGCCGGACCTCGATCGCTGGGTGGTCACTCACGTCGTCACGCGGCTCGCGCAGGGCTCGCGCATCCCGCGCCTCGTTATTAACGTGTCCAGCCAGTCGCTCGAAGACGCGGGGTTCGCGAAATTCATCGCGGACGCGCTGGTCGCGGCGGCGGTACCGGCCACGAGCCTGGTGTTCGAGATCGCCGAGTCCGATGTGCTTTACCGCCTCGAGCACGCGGTGCGCTTCGCCGCCGCGGTGAAGGCGATCGGCTGTGCGGTATCGATCGACGGCTTCGGCGGCCGGGCAGTGTCGTTCGCGCCACTGAAGGTGCTGCGCTCGGATTTTCTCAAGGTGGATGGCTCGATCGTGCGCAACATCTTGCGCAGCTCGGTGGCGCTCAGCAAGCTGGGCGCAATCCTGCGCGTGGGGGAGACCATCGGGCTCAGTATCGTCGCCGAGTGCGTCGAGGACCAGGACATCCTTGTCCGACTGAGGGCGCTGGGCGTGCACTACGCACAGGGGTTCGGCATCTACGAGCCGCGGCAGATGGACGCGCTGCTGGGCACCCCGGCTGCGGCGCAGCCCTGACCGGAACGCTGCGTCGCTGGCATGGGAGCGCTCGTTGATGGACGAATCGGCGCACAAGAGCCTCGACAAATGGCCGAACGTGCCGCACGTGTATGGCTGGCTCGCGTTGGATGCGCGCGGCCACTGGCTGTTGCGCAACCCGGCTAGCGGAGCCTTTGAGCGGATTGCGAACACGGCGCTGCGCGCGTACATCGCGCGCAATTACGAAGCCGACGCACGCGGCGCTTGGTACTTTCAGAACGGGCCGCAGAGGGTCTTCGTGCGGCTCGAGCGCACCCCGCTCGTATTCAGGCTCGAGTCCGCCAGCCTCGTCGACCACTGTGGCCGCTCTGCGGGGATATTGCGCGGCGCATGGCTGGACGAGTACGGTGCATTGTTGATTGCGGGCGAGCGCGGCGCCGGCGTGCTCGACGACCGCGATCTCGGCGCGGCATGCGGCTACATCGTCGACCACCACGGCGCTCCGCTCGAAGAGGGGCCGCTGACCGCGCTGCTCGCGGGCGACCGGCGGTTCACGGCATACCTGGCGTGCGGCGGCGCGCGGCTTGCGCTGGAGCGCATCAACGGCGCGGCGCTCGCGGCGCGCTTCGGTTTCATTCCGGAGCCGAGTCCCTAACCTTGCGCCGCGCAGTGCGGCCGAGGCAGCCTCCGGTCCCCTCGGGCGGCTCCGGGCATCACGGACGGCAGGTACGCGGGCAGGAATTTCCCGCGCAAGGGGCAGTCCGCGCGTGGACGCTGCCTGGTGGAAGCAGCGCGTGTCGGCCCGGAGCTCGCGCGACGCTGACATGAGGTCGAAAAGCCATACCGCCCGGTCTCGGTTAAGCCTTGACGCTTCGTCAAAAACTCCTTTATAATCCGGCCTCTTTTTTTGCTCCTGGGCGGCTACGGGTCGATCCGTGTGGCCGCCCGGTTCGTTTCTGGAAACGGGAAACATGCCTACTGTCAACCAGTTAGTGAACCACGGTCGCGTGGCGAGGCGGCCCAAATCGAAGGTCCCCGCACTCGCCGGCTCGCCGCAAAAGCGTGGGGTCTGCACGCGGGTTTACACGACGACCCCGAAAAAGCCGAATTCGGCGCTGCGCAAGGTCGCCAAGGTGCGCCTCACGAACGGCTTCGAGGTGATCGGCTACATCGGCGGCGAGGGCCACAACCTCCAGGAACACTCGGTGGTACTCATTCGCGGCGGTCGCGTGAAGGACCTGCCGGGGGTGCGTTACCACGTCGTACGCGGCTCGCTCGACACACAGGGCGTGAAAGACCGCAAGCAGGGGCGCTCGAAGTACGGTGCCAAGCGCGCCAAGGCCGCCTAACCGCGAATCTGTAGAGGACGCATATGCCCCGTCGCAGAGAAGTCCCGAAGCGAGAGATCCTTCCGGACCCGAAGTTCCACAGCGCCGACGTGTCGAAATTCGTCACGGTGATCATGCAACGCGGCAAGAAGTCGACCGCCGAGCGCATCGTGTACGGCGCCTTCGACGTGATCAAGTCGAAGGCCGGCAAGGACCCGGTGGAGGTATTCACTCAGGCGGTGCAGAACGTCAAGCCGGTGGTCGAAGTGAAGAGCCGTCGGGTCGGCGGTGCGAACTACCAGGTACCCGTGGAAGTCCGGCCGGTGCGCCGCATTGCGCTCGCCATGCGCTGGATCCGCGAGGCGGCGCAGAAGCGCGGCGAGAAGTCGATGACCGTGCGCCTCGCCGGCGAGCTGCAGGAGGCCGCCGAGGGCCGCGGTGGCGCGATGAAAAAGCGCGAGGAAGTCCACCGCATGGCGGAAGCGAACAAGGCGTTCTCGCACTACAGGTTCTGAGCACTGAATTTTTCGGACTGAGCCCCCAAATAAAACGGGCTCTGAGCGACACAAGGACGGGTATAACCGTGGCACGCAAGATTCCAATCGAGCGCTATCGCAACATCGGCATCAGCGCGCACATCGACGCGGGCAAGACCACGACCACGGAGCGCATCCTGTTCTACACCGGCGTGTCCCACAAGATGGGCGAGGTGCACGACGGCACCGCAGTCATGGACTGGATGGAGCAGGAGCAGGAACGCGGCATCACGATCACGTCCGCGGCGACCACCTGCTTCTGGAAGGGGATGGACCAGTCTTACCCCGAGCACCGCATCAACATCATCGACACCCCGGGGCACGTAGACTTCACCATCGAGGTCGAGCGCTCGATGCGTGTCCTCGACGGCGCCTGCATGGTGTACGACGCGGTCGCCGGCGTGCAGCCGCAGTCCGAAACCGTGTGGCGGCAAGCGAATAAGTACCGCGTGCCACGGCTCGCGTTCATCAACAAGATGGACCGGGTTGGCGCCAACTTCTTCAAGTCCTACGACCACATCAAGAACCGCCTCAAGGGCAACCCCGTCCCGATCCAGCTCCCGATCGGCGCCGAGGACAAGTTCGCCGGGGTGGTGGACCTGGCGACCATGCAGGCGATCTACTGGGACGACGCCTCCCAGGGCATGAAGTTCGAGAGGAAAGCGATCCCCGCCGAGCTCGCCGCCGAGTCGAAGGTATGGCACGACAAGATGGTCGAGGCCGCGGCTGAGGCGAACGAGGAGCTGATGAACAAGTACCTCGAGTCCAACGATCTGTCGGTCGAGGAGATCAAGAAGGGCATCCGCATCCGCACCATCAACAACGAGATCGTGCCGATGCTGTGCGGTACCGCGTTCAAGAACAAGGGCGTGCAGGCGATGCTGGACGCGGTTATCGACTACCTGCCCTCGCCGCTCGACATCCCGCCGGTCAAGGGCGAGAACGAGAAGGGCGAGCCGGATTTCCGCAAGCCGGCGGACGAGGAGCCGTTCGCCGCGCTCGCGTTCAAGATTATGACCGACCCGTTCGTCGGCCAGCTTTCGTTCATCCGCGTCTACTCCGGCGTGCTGTCCTCGGGTGACACCGTTTTTACCTCGATGCGCGGCAGGAAGGAGCGCATCGGGCGCCTGCTGCAGATGCACGCCAACGAGCGCGAAGAGATCAAGGAAGTGCGCGCTGGTGACATAGCGGCCGTGGTCGGTCTGAAGGACGTGGTTACGGGCGAGACCATCTGCGACGTCAAGAAGGTCATCACGCTGGAGAAGATGGAGTTCCCGGATCCGGTGATTTCGCAGGCCGTGGAGCCCAAGACCAAAGCCGACCAGGAGAAGATGGGGGTCGCGCTCGGGCGCCTGGCGCAGGAAGACCCGTCGTTCCGCGTACGCACGGACGAGGAATCCGGCCAAACCATCATCTCCGGCATGGGCGAGCTGCACCTGGAAATCCTGGTCGACCGCATGAAGCGCGAGTTCGGTGTGGAGGCCTCCGTCGGCAAGCCGCAGGTGGCCTACCGCGAGACGTTTAAGAAATCGCTCGAGTCCGAAGGCAAGTTCATCAAGCAGTCGGGCGGCCGCGGCCAGTACGGCCACGTTTGGCTCAAGCTCGACCCGCAGCCGGGCGGCAAGGGCTTCGAGTTTGTCGACGCGATCAAGGGTGGTTCGGTTCCGCGTGAGTTCATTCCGGCGGTGCAGAAAGGCGTCGACGAGGCACTGCGCGACGGCGTGCTCGCCGGCTATCCGGTGGTGGACGTCAAGGTCACGCTTTTCGACGGCTCGTACCACGAGGTGGACTCGAACGAGAACGCGTTCAAGATGGCCGCCATCTTCGCGTTCAAGGACGGCATGCGCTCCG
This sequence comes from uncultured Pseudomonadota bacterium, assembly GCA_963817785.1. Classification (GTDB taxonomy): domain Bacteria; phylum Pseudomonadota; class Gammaproteobacteria; order Burkholderiales; family SG8-39; genus JAKALD01. The sequence continues at coordinate 602,232 of CAWFPL010000003.1, forward strand.
CGACGCCGGTCCTGCTCGAGCCGATCATGGCGGTCGAGGTCGAGACGCCGGAAGAGAAAATGGGTGACGTGATGGGCGACCTGTCGTCGCGCCGTGGCGTGATCCAGGGCATGGAAGATCTACCAAGCGGCAAGGCGATCAAGGCCGAGGTGCCCTTGGGCGAGATGTTCGGCTACTCGACGACGCTGCGCTCGCTGACTCAGGGCCGCGCGACGTACACGATGGAGTTCAAGCATTACGCCGAGGCGCCGCGCAGCGTCGCGGAAGCAGTGATCAGCAGCAAGAAGTAACTCAGAACAAGGAAGCGTCATGGCAAAAGGCAAATTTGAGCGAACCAAGCCGCACGTGAACGTGGGCACGATTGGTCATGTGGACCATGGGAAGACGACGCTGACGGCGGCGATGACGCACGTGCTATCGAAGAAGTTTGGCGGGGAGGCGAAGAACTACGATCAGATTGACGCGGCGCCGGAGGAGAAGGCGCGCGGGATCACGATCAACACGGCGCACGTGGAGTACGAGACGGCGAAGCGGCACTATGCGCATGTGGACTGCCCGGGGCATGCGGACTACATCAAGAACATGATCACGGGTGCGGCGCAGATGGACGGGGCGATTCTGGTGGTGAGCGCGGCCGACGGTCCGATGCCGCAGACGCGCGAGCACATTTTGCTGGCGCGCCAGGTGGGGGTGCCCTACATCGTGGTGTTTTTGAACAAGGCCGACATGGTCGATGACAAGGAGCTTCTGGAGCTGGTGGAGGTGGAGGTCCGGGAGCTGCTGTCGAAGTACGATTTTCCCGGGGACAAGACCCCGATCGTGATTGGCTCGGCGTTGAAGGCGCTGGAGGGGGACAAGGGCGAGCTGGGCGAGGGGGCGATCATGAAGCTGGCCGAGGCGCTGGACTCCTACATTCCGCAGCCGCAGCGTGCGATCGACGGGCCGTTCCTGATGCCGGTGGAGGACGTGTTCTCGATCTCGGGGCGAGGCACGGTGGTGACCGGGCGGGTGGAGCGCGGGATCGTGAAGGTGGGCGACGAGATCGAGATCGTGGGGCTGAAGGCGACGATCAAGACGGTGTGCACGGGCGTGGAGATGTTCAGGAAGCTGCTGGACGAAGGGCAGGCTGGGGACAACATCGGGGTGCTGCTGCGCGGCACCAAGCGCGAAGAGGTCGAACGCGGGCAGGTGCTGGCCAAGCCCGGCTCGATCACGCCGCACACCAAGTTCGAGTGCGAGGTGTATGTGCTCTCGAAGGAAGAGGGCGGGCGGCACACGCCGTTTTTCAACAATTACCGGCCGCAGTTTTACTTTCGCACGACGGACGTGACCGGGGCGGTGAGTCTGCCGGCGGGCACGGAGATGGTGATGCCGGGGGACAACATCAAGATGACGGTAACGCTGATTGCACCGGTGGCCATGGAGCAGGGACTGCGCTTTGCCATCCGCGAGGGCGGCAAGACCGTCGGTGCCGGCGTCGTCGCCAAGGTGCTCGAGTAACGGACATGGAAAGCCAACGCATCAGGATCCGCCTCAAGGCGTACGACTACCGCCTGATCGACCAGTCGGCGCTCGAAATCGTGGACACGGCCAAGCGTACCGGTGCGGTCGTGCGCGGCCCGGTGCCGCTGCCGACCCGCAAGCAGCGCTTCGACCTGCTGCGCTCGCCTCATGTGAACAAAACCTCGCGCGACCAGCTCGAGATTCGCACTCACCTGAGGCTGATGGACATCATTGATCCGACCGACAAGACGGTGGATGCGCTGATGAAGCTGGATCTTCCGGCTGGAGTGGACGTAGAGATCAAAGTGAAGTGACGTTTCTTTGCCGGCGACTTTTTTGCCGGCACGTGGGATATCCCGGGTTTGCCCCGGGCGTTGATTAACAAAGCCGGCCAATTGCAGCCGGCGCCTCAAGGGGTGCAGCGAGTCGCAAGGCTCTCGCCCCCGGAACTGGACGAGGTCAACAATGACGATTGGACTAGTCGGCCGCAAGGTCGGCATGACGCGCATTTTCACCGACGATGGCGACACGCTGCCGGTGACCGTGCTCGACGTGTCCGACAACCGGGTGACGCAGATAAAGACGCCGGAGAAGGACGGCTACGCCGCCGTCCAGGTGGCGTTCGGCAAGCGGCGCGCGAGCCGAGTGAGCAAGCCGCTCGCGGGCCATCTCGCCAAGGCCGCCGTCGAGGCGGGCCATACGCTGCGGGAGTTTCGTGCTGCGCCCAGCGAGCTTGCGGAGCTGAAGGTCGGCGGCAAGATTGGCGTCGAGCTGTTCAAGGTGGGGCAGAAGGTGGACGTGTCCGGAGTGACCATCGGCAAGGGCTTCGCCGGTGTGATCAAGCGCCACCACTTCTCCTCGAACCGCGCCAGCCACGGCAACTCGCTTTCCCACAACAAGCCGGGCTCGACCGGTCAAGCGCAGGACCCGGGCCGCGTGTTCCCGGGAAAGCGCATGGCCGGTCACCTGGGCGCTGCGCGCCGCACCGTCCAGAACCTCGTGGTGGTCCGCATCGATGCCGAGCGCCAGCTACTGCTGCTCAGGGGTGCGGTGCCCGGCTCCAAAGGGCGGGACGTGATTGTGCGTCCGGCGGTGAAGGCCTGACGGGGGCGCCATGGAGCTGAAGCTGATCAACGACAAGGGTGCCGCAAGCACCTTCGATGCACCCGATGCACTGTTCGGGCGTGACTTCAACGAGTCGCTGGTGCACCAGATCGTGATTGCCTACCAGGCGAACGCGCGCGTCGGCTCGCGCGCCCAGAAGGATCGCGGCGAGGTGAAGCACTCGACCCGCAAGCCTTGGCGGCAGAAGGGCACCGGCCGGGCGCGCGCAGGGATGACTTCGAGCCCGCTATGGCGCGGCGGCGGCAAGACCTTCCCGAGCTCCCCGGACGAGAACTTCACGCACAAGGTCAATCGCAAGATGTACCGCGCCGGCATGGCGTCGATTCTGTCGCAGCTGGCGCGCGAAGACCGTATTCGCGTGGTCGAAGACTTTACTCTGGATGCACCGAAGACCAAGCTTCTCGCGCAGAAGGTCAAGTCGATGGGCTTCGAGGGCGTTCTGGTGATCACCGACGAGCTCGATCAGAACTTAGTGCTTTCGTCGCGCAACCTGCCGCACGTTGGGGTGATCACCGCCCGCGAAGCGGACCCGGTGTCGCTGATCCGCTACCCGAACATCGTGCTCACGAAGAAGGCGGTCGCCAAGCTCGAGGAGATGCTCAAATGACGGCGACCAGGAAATACAACCCGGAGCGGCTGATGAACGTGGTGCTCGCACCGGTCGTGTCCGAGAAGAGCACGATGGTCGCCGACCGCGATCGCCAGTACGTGTTTCGGGTCGCCGACGACGCGACCAAGCTCGAGATCAAGGCAGCCGTCGAGCTGCTGTTCAAGACCAAGGTCGCTTCGGTGAACGTCAGCAACGTGAAGGGCAAGGAGAAGCGCACGGGACGCTTCGTCGGCCGCCGGCGCAGCTGGAAGAAGGCATACGTTTGCCTCGCGCCGGGGCAGGAAATCAGCTTTGCAGCGACGGAATGAAGAACCACGCTGTGTTGCAGCCCAGAAACAACCTGCGCCGCAACGCGTAACGTCAGAAAAGGCTCACCACGATGCCACTCGTTAAAGTAAAGCCGACTTCGCCGGGTCGGCGCGCGCTTGTCAAGGTCGTAACCCCGGGGCTGCACAAGGGCGAACCGCACTGGCCGCTGATCGAGCGCCAGTCGAAGACTACCGGGCGCAACAACCATGGCCGCATCACGATGCGGCACAAAGGCGGCGGGCACAAGCAGCATTACCGCGCGGTCGATTTCAGACGCGAGAAGGACGGCGTGCCGGCGACGGTTGAGCGGCTCGAGTACGACCCGAACCGCAGTGCTCACCTTGCGCTGCTGCTGTACGTGGACGGCGAGCGCCGCTATATCATCGCGCCAAAGGGCGTCACCCCCGGCGTGCAGCTGGTGTCCGGGGCCGAGGCGCCGATCAAGGCCGGCAACACGCTCCCGCTGCGCAACATCCCGGTTGGCACCACCGTGCACTGCGTCGAAATGTTGCCGAGCAAGGGTGCGCAGCTTGCGCGCTCCGCCGGTGCTTCGGTGCAGCTGCTCGCGCGCGAGGGCTCGTACGCGCAGTTACGCATGCGCTCGGGCGAGATCCGGAAGGTGCACGTCGACTGCCGCGCCACCATCGGCGAGGTCGGCAACGAGGAGCACAATCTGGAGTCGATCGGCAAGGCAGGCCGCAAGCGCTGGCGCGGCGTGCGGCCGACGGTGCGTGGCGTGGCGATGAACCCGATCGACCACCCGCACGGCGGTGGCGAGGGCCGCACCGCAGCGGCGCAGCCCCCGGTATCGCCATGGGGCGTACAGACCAAGGGTTACAAGACCCGGCGTAACAAGCGCACGCAGGCGATGATCGTCCGCGCGCGGCGCAAGGCATAAGCGAGGCGTAGCGATGGCGCGTTCAATCAAGAAGGGTCCGTTCGTGGACCACCACCTCATGAAGAAGGTCTCGACCGCGCGCGACGCGGGCGACCGGCGACCGATCAAGACCTGGTCGCGGCGCTCTACCATCGTGCCCGACTTCGTCGGCTTGACCCTTGCGGTGCACAACGGCAAGCAGCACGTCCCGGTATATGTGACCGAAAACATGGTCGGGCACAAGCTCGGCGAATTCGCGCTGACGCGCCAGTTCAAAGGCCACTCCGCGGACCGGCGGACCGCCGCCCCCGCGTCGGGGCCGGGGCCTGCGGCAGCATCGGCGAAGAAGTAGGGAGCCCATGATGGAAACCAGAGCGGTTCTTCGCAGCGCGCGGCTTTCCGCGCAGAAATGCCGGCTGGTCGCGGACTTGATCCGGGGCGAGCCCGTAGATAAGGCGCTCAGCATCCTCAGTTTCACGCCGAAGAAGGGCGCGGCAGTCATCAGGAAGGTGCTTGAGTCGGCAATCGCCAACGCCGAGCACAACGATGGGGCGGACATCGATACGCTGACGGTGAAGCGCATTCACGTTGACCGCGGCGCGTTCCAGAAACGCTTCCAGGCGCGCGCCAAAGGTCGCGGCAATCGGATTTTGAAGCATACCTGCCACATCTACATCACGGTTGGGGACTAGGAAGAACCACGATGCGTTGCGGCGAGAAGAAAACCATCATGCGCTGCGGCGAAACGGCCCGCGCCGCAAAGCGAAACGTCTGAAAAGGCAACTTATGGGACAAAAGATCAATCCGATCGGCTTCCGGCTCGCAGTCAATCGCAACTGGAGCTCGCGCTGGTACGCCAGCAACCGCACCTTCGCGCCGATGCTCGCGGACGACATCAAGGTGCGCGAGTACCTGAAGAAGAAGCTGTCGCATGCTTCGGTCGGGCGCGTCGTGATCGAGCGGCCCGCCAAGGACGCGCGCATCACGATCTACTCGGCGCGCCCCGGCGTGGTGATCGGCAAGAAGGGCGAGGAGATCGAGGCATTGAAGGTGGAGCTCAGGCGGATCATGGGCGTGCAACAGGTCCACGTGAGCATCGAGGAGATCCGCAAGCCGGAGATCGATGCGCAACTGATCGCGGACTCGATCGCGCAGCAGCTCGAGAAGCGCATCATGTTCAGGCGGGCGATGAAGCGCGCGATGCAGAACGCAATGCGACTTGGTGCGCAAGGCATCAAGATCATGAGCTCCGGGCGCCTGAACGGGATCGAGATCGCGCGCACGGAGTGGTACCGAGAGGGTCGCGTGCCGCTGCATACGCTGCGCGCCGATATCGACTATGGGTTCGGCGAGGCGAAGACGACCTACGGCGTGATCGGCATCAAGGTCTGGGTCTACAAGGGCGACGTGATGCCGAAGACGGAGACCCCGGCGGCGCTGGCCGCCGTGCCGGTGATGCCGACCGAGGAGACGGCGCCCGCGAAGAGGGCGAAGAAGCCCGCGCCGAAGGCGGCTCCGAGGCGCGCGCCCGCGAAAGACAAGCCCGAGGCAGAGGCGAAGAAGCCGGTGCGCGCCCGCGCTGCGAAGAAGGAAGAGGGTGACACAGCTGCGAAGCCCAAGACCACGGTCAAGCGCACGCGCAAGCCGGCAGCCAAGGAAGGCGAGGCCGGCGGCGAGGAAGGTAACAAGGAGTAAGCGATGCTTCAGCCAGCACGCACCAAGTACCGGAAGCAGCAGAAGGGACGCAACACGGGAGTGGCCACCCGCGGTGCCAAGGTCTCGTTCGGCGAGTACGGGCTCAAGGCGCTCAGCCGCGGGCGGATCACCGCGCGCCAGATCGAGGCGGCGCGCCGCGCCATGTCGCGTCATATCAAGCGCGGCGGGCGCATCTGGATCCGGGTGTTTCCGGACAAGCCGATATCGCAGAAGCCGGCCGAAGTCCGGATGGGCAACGGCAAGGGCAACCCGGAGTTCTTTGTGGCCGAGATTCAGCCGGGCAAGGTGCTGTACGAGATGGACGGCGTGACCGAACCGCTGGCGCGCGAAGCGTTCGCCGTGGCGGCGGCGAAGCTGCCGTTCAAGACCGCGTTCGTCCACCGCATGCTGGGATAACGCCATGAAAGTGAGCGAACTACGCGCCAAGAGCGGGGACGAGCTGCGCAAGGAACTGAACGATCTGCTGCGCGCCCAGTTCGGCCTGCGCATGCAGCTCGCGACGCAGCAGCTCTCCAATACGAGCCAGATGAAGAAGGTGCGCCGCGACATCGCGCGGGTGCGTACCTTGCTGAGAGAGAAGGCGGCCAAATGACCGAGCAACAAGCGACAGCCATGCAAACCGCAAAGAACCAGCGCACGCTGGTCGGCCGTGTGGTGAGCGACAAGATGCAAAAGACGGTGACGGTTCTGGTCGAGCGGCGGGTCAAACACCCGGTGATCGGCAAGACTATGACCCGCTCGAAGAAATACCATGCGCACGTGGATGCGGGCGAGTTCGCGCTGGGCGACTTGGTCGAGATCGCCGAGTGCCGGCCGATTTCGCGCACCAAGTCGTGGAGGGTGACCCGGTTGGTCGAGAAGTCAAAGGGCGTCTGACGCCCATGCGCCGCGCGTAGCGGCCTTGCCTGTGAGTACGGAAACAGGCTAAAATGCACGGCTTTTCTGCCCCTGGCGCCTGATACCACCCGGGGCGACGACCCGGACGGGGTCCAAAACTGGCCGTGCCGGCTTCGGCCCGCGCGGAAGAAGTTGGATGGAGAACAAGCAATGATCCAGATGCAGTCCATATTGGACGTCGCCGACAACACCGGCGCGCGCGCCGTCATGTGCATCAAAGTGCTCGGCGGCTCGAAACGCCGCTATGCCTCGATCGGTGACGTCATCAAGGTAAGTGTCAAGGACGCGGCACCGCGCGGCCGCGTAAAGAAGGGCGAGATCTACCACGCGGTCGTAGTGCGTACCGCGAAAGGCGTGCGCCGCGCGGACGGTTCGCTCATCAAGTTCGACTCGAACGCCGCGGTGCTGCTGTCCGCGAAGTTCGAGCCGATCGGAACGCGCATCTTCGGGCCGGTGACGCGCGAGCTGCGCACCGAGCGCTTCATGAAGATCGTGTCGCTCGCGCCCGAAGTCCTGTAACCGGGCGCACCGAGGAGATCCGCCATGCAACGCATTCGCAAGGGCGATGAAGTGATCGTCGTCGCGGGCCGCGACAAGGGCAAGCGCGGCACCGTGCTGCGCCGCATCGACGACGAGCACTTGGTGGTCGAGGGCGTAAACCGCGTCAAGAAGCACCAGCGCCCCAATCCCATGAAGGGGCTCACCGGAGGCATCGTCGACAAGGACATGCCGATCCACGTCTCCAACGTGGCGCTGTTCAATCCCGGCACGCAGAAAGCCGACCGCGTCGGCTTCAGGGTGCTGGAGGACGGCCGCAAGGTGCGGGTGTTCAAGGCGAACGGCGAGCAGGTCGACGCATAGGGGAAGTGACGATGGCAAAGGCAACAGCGACGCGGAAGGAACAGGCTGGCGCAAGCGTGCCGCCGGCCCGCCTGCAGCTCTTCTACCGCGACGGGGTGGTGCCCGAACTGATGAAGAAGTTCGGTTACAAGTCCGTGATGCAGGTGCCGCGCATCGAGAAGATCACCCTAAACATGGGGGTCGGCGAGGCGACCGGCGACAAGAAGGTGCTCGACAACGCTGTGGGCGACATGATCAAGATCGCCGGCCAGAAGCCGGTCATGACCAAGGCGCGCAAATCGATCGCCAGCTTCAAGCTCCGGGCGGGTTTCCCGATCGGCTGCATGGTGACCCTGCGCGGTGCCCGCATGTACGAGTTCCTGGATCGCCTGGTCAACATCGCGATTCCGCGCATCCGCGATTTCCGCGGGATCTCGAGCCGTGCCTTCGACGGGCGGGGCAACTACAGCCTGGGAGTCAAGGAGCAGATCATTTTCCCCGAGATCGAGTACGACAAGATTGATGCGCTCCGGGGCTTGAATGTCAGCATCATCACTACGGCGAAGACGGACGATGAGGCGCGCGCGTTGCTCGCCGCATTCCGTTTCCCATTCAAGAGCTGAGGTGTCGTATGGCAAAGCTCGCACTCAAGAATCGCGATCTGAAGCGCCGCAAGACTGTCGACAAGTTCAAGGCCAAGCGCCAGGCGCTTCTCGAGGTCGTGGGCAGTGCCCAGGCCTCCGACGAAGACAAGGAGGCGGCGCGCGAGAAGCTGCAGAAGCTGCCGCGCAACGCCTCGCCCACGCGCCTGCGCAACCGCTGCGCGATGACAGGCCGCCCGCGCGGCGTGTATCGCAAGTTCGGGCTCGGGCGCAACAAGCTGCGCGAGCTTGCGATGCGCGGCGAGGTGCCCGGCGTGATCAAGGCCAGCTGGTAAGGAGAGCCCTATGAGCATGAGCGATCCGATCGCGGACATGCTGACCCGCATCCGCAACGCCCAGATGGTGGGCCGAGCAGATGTAAGCGTGCCCTGCTCGAAGGTCAAGATGTCCATCGCCAAGGTGCTGAAGGACGAGGGCTATATCGAGGAATTCCAGGTGCGCGAGGACGGTGTGCAGAAGGAGCTGCGCATCGGGCTGAAGTACTACGCCGGGCGCCCGGTGATCGAGCGCATCGAGCGGGTGTCGAAGCCGGGGCTGCGCGTGTACAAGGGCCACCACGAGGTCCCGCGGGTGATGAACGGGCTGGGTGTCGCGATTCTTTCGACCTCGCGCGGCGTCATGACCGACCGCAAGGCGCGCGCCGACGGCATCGGCGGCGAAGTGCTGTGCATCGTGGCGTAAGGAGCGAAGCATGTCACGCATCGCCAAAAACCCGATTCCACTGCCGAAGGGCGTCGAAGTAACGCTCGACGGCGGCAGCGTATCGGTCAAGGGGCCGCTCGGGGTCGTCGCGCGGCCGCTGGACCCGAACGTCGCCGTCGCGAAGGAGGGCGACCAGCTGCAGTGCGCGGCACTCGGTAACTCGCGCCAGGCGCATGCGATGTCCGGCACCATGCGGGCGCTGCTGGCCAACATGGTCACCGGCGTGACCAAGGGCTTCGAACGTAGGCTCTCGCTGGTCGGCGTGGGCTACCGCGCGCAGGCGCAGGGCGACAAGCTCAACATGTCGCTAGGCTTCTCGCACCCGGTGGTGCACCAGATGCCCAAGGGCGTCAAGGTGGCGACCCCCTCCCAGACGGAGATCGTGATATCCGGCATCGACCGGCAACTCGTGGGCCAGATCGCGGCCGAGATCCGCGACTGCAGGCCGCCCGAGCCGTACAAGGGCAAGGGCGTGCGCTACTTCAACGAGGTCATCGTCCTCAAAGAGACGAAGAAGAAGTAACGGAGAGCGGCTATGTTCGAGAAAAATTCTGCCCGGCTGCGCCGGGCGCGCCAGACGCGGCTCAAGATCCGCGAGCTCGACGTCGCGCGGCTCACCGTGCACCGTACGAACTGCCACATCTACGCGCAGATCAATTCGGCCGCCGGTGACAAGGTGCTGGCGACGGCTTCGACGGTGGAAAAGGAAGTGCGTGCGCAGGTGAAGAACGGCGGCAACGTGGAGGCGGCCGAGATCGTCGGCCAAAGGATCGCCGCGAAGGCGAAGAGCGTCGGCATCGAGAAGGTCGCATTTGACCGTGCCGGCTACAAATATCACGGTCGGGTGAAGGCGCTGGCGGAAGCCGCGCGCGCCGGCGGCCTCAAGTTCTGACCTCGGGGTAACTGTATGGCCAAGATTCAACCCAGAATGCAGACCGAGGATCGCTCCGACGGCCTGCGCGAGAAGATGGTGTCGATCAACCGCGTCACCAAGGTCGTGAAGGGCGGTCGCGTGCTCGGCTTCGCGGCGCTCACCGTGGTGGGCGACGGCGACGGCGGCATCGGCATGGGCAAGGGCAAGGCGCGCGAGGTTCCGGTCGCGGTGCAGAAGGCGATGGAAGAGGCGCGCCGCAAGATGTTCAAGGTCAGCCTCAAGAACGGCACTTTGCACCACACGGTTACCGGCCGGCATGGCGCGGCGGTCGTGCTGATGCAGCCTGCGCATGACGGCACCGGCATCATCGCGGGCGGTCCGATGCGCGCCGTATTCGAGGTGATGGGAGTCACCAACATCCTTGCCAAGTGCTTCGGCTCGACCAACCCGTACAACGTGGTACGCGCGACTTTGCAGGGCCTGCAGTCGATGAACACCCCGGCCGAGGTCGCGGCGAAGCGCGGCAAGAAGGTCGAGGAAATCCTGTCCTGAGTCGAGCCATGGCGGACAAAAAAATCAAGGTGAAACTGATGAAAGGCCTCGCCGGCACGCGCGCGGACCATCGCGCGACGGTGCGCGGACTCGGACTGAAACGCCTGAACCATACGGTGGAGCTGACCGACACCCCGGAGGTGCGTGGCATGCTCAACAAGGTCTATTACCTGGTGCAGCTGGTGAAGTGACGGCGGAGGATCCGATGCGTCTCAACGATATCAAGCCCGGGTTGGGCTCCAAGCAGACACGTCACCGCGTCGGCCGCGGGGTGGGCTCCGGGTGGGGCAAGACCGCGGGTCGCGGACACAAGGGTCAGAGGGCCCGCGCCGGCGGATACCACAAGGTCGGATTCGAGGGCGGTCAGATGCCGCTGCACCGGCGCTTGCCGAAGCGGGGCTTCACCTCGCCGACGCGCGACGCGTACGCCGAAGTGCGTACTGGTGAGATCGAGCGGATGAAGGCTGCGGACATCGACCTCGCGACACTCAAGGCCGAAGGCGTGGTGCCGCGCGACGCGCTGACGGCGAAGGTAATCCTGTCCGGCAAGTTGTCGCGCAAGGTGACGCTGAAGGGCGTCAAGGCGTCCAAAGGCGCGCGCGCCGCCATCGAGGCGGCGGGCGGCAAGCTCGAGGAGACGCAAGGCGCCGCCTAGCGCCTGGGCACGAGGAACGAGCACGTGGCCACCCTTCCCAACATCGGCAAGTCGGGCCGCTACGGCGACCTGAAACGGCGCGTGCTGTTCCTGCTGGGCGCCCTCGTGGTGTTCCGTGTCGGTGCGCACATTCCGGTGCCCGGAATCGACCCCGCGGTGCTCGCCGATCTGTTCAAGAGCCAGCAGGGCGGCATCCTGGGCATGTTCAACATGTTCTCCGGCGGCGCGCTGGCGCGCTTCACGATCTTCGCGCTCGGCATCATGCCGTACATCTCCGCCTCGATCATCGTGCAGCTGATGACGTCCGTGAGCCCGCAGCTCGACCAGTTGCGCAAGGAGGGCGAGTCCGGACGGCGCAAGATTACGCAGTACACTCGCTATGCCACGGTTTTCCTGGCCCTGTTCCAGGCCACCGGCATTTCGATTGCGCTCGAGTCCCAGCACGGGCTGGTGCTCGATCCCGGTCTGGTGTTCCGCATCACTACCGTGACGACCTTGTTGACCGGGACTATGTTTTTGATGTGGCTCGGCGAGCAGATTACTGAGCGGGGGCTGGGCAACGGCATCTCGATCATCATTTTCGCGGGCATTGCGGCCGGGCTGCCGCACGCGATCGCCGGCACGCTCGAGCTCGTGCGTACCGGTGCCATGCATCCGCTTACCGCACTGCTGATCGCCGCGGCAGTGGTGCTGGTGACCGGGTTCGTGTGCTTCGTCGAGCGCGGCCAGAGGAAGATCCTGGTCAACTACGCCAAGCGCCAAGTGGGCAACCGCGTCTACGGCGGCCAGAGCTCGCACCTGCCGTTCAAGCTGAACATGTCGGGCGTGATCCCGCCGATTTTCGCCAGCTCGCTGATCCTGTTTCCCGCGACGGTGCTGGGCTGGTTCGGTTCGGCCAAGGGCATGTTCTGGCTGCGCGACATCGCCTCGACGCTGACGCCCGGCCAGCCGATCTACGTGCTGCTGTATGCGGCGATGATCGTGTTCTTCTGCTTCTTCTACACGGCGCTGCAGTACAGCCCGAAGGAGACGGCCGACAACCTGAAGAAATCGGGCGCGTTCGTGCCCGGCATCCGGCCAGGGGACCAAACCGCACGCTACCTCGAAAAAATCCTGACGCGCCTCACGCTCGGCGGGGCAGTCTACGTGACTTTGGTTTGCCTGCTGCCGGAGTTCCTGATCCTGAAGTGGAACGTGCCGTTCTATTTCGGCGGCACCTCGCTGCTGATCATCGTGGTGGTCACGATGGACTTCATGTCGCAGGTTCAGGCCTACATCATGACGCACCAGTACGAGAGTCTGCTCAAGAAGGCGAACTTCAGTGGCGGCTTTCCAGTGCGCTGAGAAGATGCGCATGCACTACATCCGCATACTGCCCGGTGACAATGTAACAGTGGAGCTCACGCCGTACGACTTGACGCGCGGTCGCATCGTATTCCGGGCCAAGTACGGGTCCGGAGGCGCGGGTCGACACGCGAAGCGAAGGAGAAGCAAGCATGAAAGTGATGGCCTCGGTCAAGAAAATGTGCCGCAAGTGCAAGATCGTCCGCCGCAAGCGCGTGGTGCGGGTCATTTGCTCCGACCCTCGCCACAAGCAGCGTCAGGGATGATGCAACATCTTGAACAAGCAAGAGTTTCAGGGTAAAATTTGCGGTTTTACCTTTTCGGCCCAACCTCTGGACTAGCACATGGCACGTATTGCGGGCATCAACATTCCCAACCACCAGCACGCCGAGATCGCGCTGACCGCGATCTATGGCATCGGTCGCGCGCGGGCGCAGGCGATCTGCACCGCCGCCGGGGTGGAGCGCACGCGCAAGATCAAGGATCTCACCGACGCCGAACTTGACCGTCTGCGCGAGCAGTTGGGCCGGGTCGCGGTCGAGGGCGACCTGCGGCGCGAGGTCTCGATGTCGATCAAGCGGCTGATGGACCTCGGCTGCTACCGCGGCGTGCGCCACCGCAAAGGCCTGCCGGTGCGCGGCCAGCGCACGCGCACCAACGCGCGCACGCGCAAAGGGCCGCGCAAGGCCGCGGTGAAGTTGACCTCCCCGGCTGGCAAGGCCTGACCCGATTAGCTAAGGACGCACATGGCAAGCAAGACTTCTCCTTCCCAGCAGCAATTGCAGCAGACGGCGGCGGCGCGCGCCCGTAAAAAGGTCAAGAAGAACGTGGCCGAGGGAATCGCCCACATTCACGCCTCGTTCAACAACACCATCGTCACCATCACCGACCGCCAGGGCAATACGCTCGCCTGGGCTACCTCGGGCAACGCGGGCTTCAAGGGTTCGCGCAAGTCCACGCCGTTCGCGGCGCAGGTGGCCGCGGAGCGCGCTGGCCGCGTCGCGCAGGAATACGGCGTGAAGAATATCGAAGTGCGCATCAAGGGCCCCGGCCCGGGGCGCGAGTCTGCGGTGCGCGCGTTGAATTCAATCGGGCTCAAGATCGGCAGCATCTCCGATGTGACGCCCGTTCCGCACAACGGCTGCCGCGCGCCCAAGCGGCGCCGCGTGTAAGGAGACGCCATGGCCAGGAACCTGGACGCCAAGTGCCGCCAATGCCGGCGGGAAGGGGAAAAGCTTTTCCTCAAGGGCGAGAAATGCTTCACCGACAAGTGCGCGATAGAGCGCCGCAGCTACGCACCCGGCCAGCACGGGCAGAAGAGCGGCATGCGCCTGTCGGACTATGGCAAGCAGCTGCGCGAGAAGCAGAAGCTGCGCAGGATCTACGGCGTGCTCGAGAGCCAATTCCGCAAGACCTACGCCGAAGCCGCGCGCTCCAAGGGCGTGACCGGCGAGCGGCTGCTGCAGCTGCTCGAGACGCGGCTGGACAACGTGATCTACCGCATGGGCTTCGGCGCCTCGCGCACCGAGGCGCGCCAGGTCGTGCGCCACAACGGCATCCTGGTGAACGGTAAGCGCGTCAATATTCCTTCCTTCCAGGTCCGCCCCGGGGACGTGGTCGAGGTAACCGACAAGGCGAAGGCCCACCTGCGCGTGAAAGCCGCCGCCGAGGCCGCCGAATCGCGCGGCGTGCCGGAGTGGATGGAGGTCGATGCCAAGGCGCTCAAGGGCACCTTCAAGTCGCTGCCCGCGCGCGCCGACCTGCCCTCCACGATCAACGAAAGCCTGGTCGTCGAGCTTTACTCGAAGTGACCGTGCTCTTCGCCGCAACGCTCTAAGGACGAAAAATGCCGCAGACTGGATTTCTCAAGCCGCGCATCGTCGACGTTCAGAATCTGTCTCCGTACCACGCCAAGGTGACGATGGAGCCGTTCGAGCGGGGCTACGGCCACACGCTCGGCAACGCGCTGCGTCGCGTGCTGCTCTCCTCGATGCCCGGGTATGCGCCTACCGAGGTGCAGATCGCCGGCGTGGTGCATGAGTATTCGACGCTCGACGGCGTGCGCGAGGATATCGTCGATATCCTGCTCAACCTCAAGGGCGTGGTGTTCCGCCTGCACAACCGCCAGGACGCGATCCTGACGCTCAAGAAGAAGGGTGACGAGGGCGCGGTGACCGCCGGGGACATCGAGGCTTCGCACGACGTCGAGATCGTCAATCCCGAGCACGTGATCGCGCATCTGGCTGCCGGCGGCAAGCTCGAGATGCAGATCAAGATCGAGTCCGGTCGCGGCTACGTGCCGGGCAACATGCGCTTCCTGCCCGAGGAAACCAAGGGCATCGGCCGCGTCGTGCTGGACGCCTCGTTCAGCCCGGTGCGCCGCGTCTCGTACTCGGTGGAATCGGCGCGCGTCGAGCAGCGCACCGACCTCGACAAGCTGATCATCGACATCGAGACCAACGGCGCGATCGAGCCGGAGGAGGCGATTCGCTATGCGGCGCGCATTCTGGTTGACCAGTTGTCGGTGTTCGCGCAGCTGGAAGGAACCGCCCTCCCTACCGAGCAGCCGAAGTCGCCGTCGGTCGATCCGATCCTGCTGCGTCCGGTGGACGATCTCGAGCTCACGGTGCGCTCGGCCAACTGCCTGAAGGCGGAGAACATCTACTATATCGGCGACCTGATCCAGCGCACCGAGACGGAGTTGCTCAAGACCCCGAACCTCGGGCGCAAGTCGCTCAACGAGATCAAGGAAGTGCTCGCCTCTCGCGGGCTGACGCTGGGCATGAAGCTCGAGAACTGGCCGCCCGCCGAGCTCGAGCATCACCGCAGCTGAGCTGCGCCGGAGATAAGGACAACAAGCCATGCGTCACGGTCACGGTCTGCGCAAACTCAACCGCACCTCGAGCCACCGGCTCGCGATGTTCCGCAACATGACGGTGTCACTCTTGCGCCACGAGCAGATCACGACCACGCTGCCCAAGGCGAAGGAGCTGCGCCGCATCGTCGAGCCCGTGATTACGCTCGGCAAGCATCCCAGCCTCGCCAACCGCCGGCTTGCCTTCAACCGGCTGCGCGACCGTGACATGGTCGGCAAGCTGTTCGGCGAGCTGGGGCCGCGCTACGCGAAGCGCAACGGCGGCTACCTGCGCATCCTGAAGAGCGGCTTTCGCAAGGGAGACAACGCGCCGCTGGCGCTGGTGACTCTGCTCGATCGCCCCGAACAGCTGGAGAGTACTAAGGAACAGAAGAAGGCCGCGTAGGCGCCGGGCGATGCGCACGAAAAAAGGCCGGGCACTTCCCGGCCTTTTTGTTTTGATGGGCTAGGGACCGGGATGCGCGATCGCGCGATGCGCTCGGCCAATAAGCTGCGCCTGTGGCTGCGTCTGCTCGGGCCGGGCCTGGTCACCGGTGCGGCGGACGACGACCCGAGCGGCATCGCGACCTATTCCCAGGCTGGGGCGCAGTTCGGTTTCAACGTGCTCTGGAGCGTGGTGGTCACCTACCCCCTGATGGTGGGGATCCAGATGATCAGCGCGCGAATCGGTGCCGTGACCGGGCAGGGGGTCGCGGCGAATATCCGCCGGCTGTACCCGCGCTGGGTGCTGCATCCGCTCGTGGTGCTGGTGTTGATCGCCAACACGATCAACATCGCGGCGGACCTCGGCGCCATGGGCGAGGCCCTGCAGCTGCTGGTCGGGGGGCCGCGCCACGGTCAGGCACTGCTGTTCGGCTTCGCGTCGGTGCTGCTGCAAATCTACATGCCGTATCCGCGCTATGCCCCGTTTCTCAAGTGGCTGGTGGTCGCCCTGTTCGCGTACGTGGCGACCGTGTTCGTGGTCCACGTCCCCTGGGGCGAGGTCGTCGCCGGCACGCTTTGGCCGTCGCTGCACTTCGAGCGCGCCTACATCTTCGCGGTGGTGGCGGTATTCGGCACGACCATCAGCCCCTACCTGTTCTTCTGGCAGGCGGCGCAGGAGGTCGAGGAGCAGCGCGTGGCCGGGTTTCCCGGCCCGCTCGCCTCGGAGCGGGCACGCGCGGAGCTGCAGCGCATCAAGGTCGACACCTACCTGGGAATGGGGTTCTCAAACCTGGTGGCGTTCTTCATCGTGCTGACCACCGCGGTCACGCTGCATCGCGCCGGCATCACCGACATCCAGACCTCCACCCAGGCGGCGCAGGCGCTGCGGCCGCTGGCGGGGGAGTTCGCCTTCGCGCTGTTCGCCGCGGGTATCATCGGAACCGGGATGCTGGCCGTGCCGGTTCTGGCGGGCTCGGCCGCGTATGCGGTCGCCGAGTCCTTCGACTGGCGTGCCGGGCTTTGGTACAAGCCGATGGAAGCGAGGGGCTTTTACTTCATCATCCTGGTGGCGACGCTGATCGGGGCGGCGATCGACTTCAGTCCGATCGATCCGATCAAGGCGCTGTACTGGGCGGCGGTGATCAATGCCATCGTCGCGCTTCCGATCATGGCGGTCATGATGCTGCTCGCCGCGCGCTCGGAGGCGATGGGTTCGCACGTGGTGAACCGGCGGTTGAAGGTGCTGGGCTGGGTGGCCACCGCCGTCATGGGGTTGGCGGTCGCGCTGCTGGTGTACACCTCGGTCGCCTGAGCGCACAAGGCTGGCAGCGGCGTATGCCGATCGTGCTGTACTCGGATTTCGGCGCCGGGGACCTGTACGTGGGCCAGGTGAAGGGCGTGCTCGCCGAACGGGCACCGCGCGTACGCGTGTTCGATGCGCTGCACGATGCTCCGGCGTTCTGCATCGAGACGAACGCGCATCTGCTGGCCGCGCTCGCGCCGCGCTACCCCAGGGGCAGCGTGTTCCTGGCGATCGTCGATCCGGGGGTCGGCGGTTCCCGCGGCGCGATCGTAGTGGGCGCGAACGGGCGCACCTTCGTCGGCCCCGACAACGGCCTGCTGGCCGTCCTGTGGGGACGGGCGAGCAGGCCGCGCTGCCGCAGCATTCGCTGGCGGCCAGCGCAGCTCGGGAACTCGTTCCACGGCCGCGACCTCTTTGCTCCGGTTGCGGCTGCGCTTGCGGCCGGGCGCGTGCCGCGCGGCTGGCTGGTGCCGCAAGCCGCGCCGGAGATACTTCTCGGCGCGGGCGAGCTTGCACGGGTCGTGTACGTGGACCACTATGGAAATGCCGTGACCGGCCTGCGCGCCGCCGCCATGCCGCCGGAGGCGAGCCTGCGCGCAGGCTCGCGGCTGCTGCCTCACGCGCGCACATTTGGCGAGGTGCGGCCGGGCGAGCCCTTCTGGTATGAAAACAGCCTGGGGCTGGTGGAGATCGCCGCCAATCGCGCGAGCGCCGCGCGCCTGCTCCGGCTGCGCGTGGGCAGTCCGGTCGCCGTACTCCGGGACCGAGCTAAAGCACGAGGATCGCGCGGTAATCGTTGACGTTGGTGCGCGTCGGGCCGGTGACGACGAGATCGCCGAGCGCGGCAAAGAATCGGTAGCTGTCGTTGGCCGCCAGAAGCTGCTTCGCCTCGAGGCCCCGAGCGCGCGCCCGCGCCAGCGTGTCCGGCGCCAGCAGTGCGCCGGCGTTGTCCTCCGACCCGTCGATGCCGTCGGTATCCGCCGCGATGGCATGCACGTCGGCGAGGCCGTCGAGCTCGAGCGCCAGGGCGAGCAGGAATTCCGCGCAGCGCCCGCCGTGCCCGTTCGGTGAGCGCACGGTCACGGTGCACTCGCCGCCGGAGATCAACGCCACCGGGGGCGTGAACGGTCGGCGATAGCGCCGAATCTCGCGCACCTGCGCCGCCATGACCTTCGCAACTTCGCGCGCCTCGCCGGTGATCGAATCACCGAGGATCACAGGCTCGACGCCGGCACGGCGAAATGCCTCCGCACCTGCCTCGAGCGCGCGGTGTGCGGTGGCGACCACGCGGTTCTCGACGCGCGTGAACACGGGGTCGCCCGGCTTGGGGGTCTCCGGCAGCTCGCCGCGCGCGCCCGCTTCGAGCCGCGACCGCACCGCGGCCGGCGGCGCGAGCCCATAGCTGGCCAGAACGTCGAGCGCGTCGCGGTAGGTCGTGGGATCGGGTGCGCAAGGGCCCGAGGCGATGTGCGTCGGGTCGTCGCCGGTCACGTCCGAAATGATGAGCGCGAGCGTCGGCGCGCGGCACGCGGCCGCCAGCCGGCCTCCCTGGATCGCCGAGAGATGCTTGCGCACGGTATTGATTTCCTGGATCGCTGCTCCGCAGTTCAGCAGCTGGGCGGTCACGGCCTTCAGGTCCGCGATCGCGAGGCCCTCGGCCGGAAGGTTGAGCAGCGCCGAGCCGCCGCCCGAGAGCAGCGCGAGCAGCAGGTCGTCCGGACCGAGCGCCCGCACGCGTTGCAGGACCTCGCGCGCGGCCGTCTCACCGGCCGCATCCGGAATCGGATGCGCGGCCTCGACGACGCGGATGCGGCTCGAAGGCAGCCCGTGCGCGTAGCGCGTGATGGCGAGGCCCTCGAGCGGGGCATCCTTCGGCCAGCCCCGCTCCACCGCCGAGGCCATCGCTGCCGCCGCTTTGCCCGCGCCGACCACGAGCGTGCGTCCGCGCGGAGGAGCCGGGAGCTGCGCGGCCAGGATCGTGAGCGGGTCGGCCGCAGCGACCGCGGCGCGGAAGCTGTTCTGCAGGAGTTCGCGCATGGCGCGCAGTGTACCGGCCGTGCAGCCGCGGCGCTCCGCAAGCGGCGTCGCGCCTTAGCCGAAGCTTTCCTTCGCGGCGTCGCGGCCGAGGGCGTACAGCTTGGGATAGAAGCTGCGGAAAGCGGCCTGGATCTCGGCGGCGGGCACGTCGGCGTAGCGGCCGCGGTCGCGCAGGTACTCCATGTGCCGCCGGTTGTCCTCGTCGTACGCATGGAAGATCGAGTCGTGCCGGCCGTCGAACTCGAGAGGCTTGACGCGGAATTTCTGGCACAGGGCGAGGTTGAAGGCGGGGGTCGCCTTGACCCAGGCGCCCTCCAGGTAGAGCTCGGTGTAGCCGTGGTAGATGAACAGATCGCTGCCGATATGCTCGAGTAGCCGCGGCGTGGACAGGTGGTTCTTCACGTCCGCGAAGCCGATGCGCGCCGGGATGTCGGCGACCCGCGCGCACGCAGTGAGCAGGGCCGCCTTGCCGACGCAGAAGCCCTCGCCGGCCGCGAGGCAGCTCGAGGCGCGGTACGCGGATTCATCGGTGAAATCGAGGAACGGGTTGTAGCGGATGAGGTCGCGCACCGCGTAATACAGCGACACCGCGCGCTCGACGGGGTCCGTGCCCGCAACGTGCTCGCGCGCAAACGCTGCGACCGCCGGATGGTCGCTGTCGATGAACCTGCCTGGAAGCAGGTACTCTGGCGAGGCTTGCATCAGCGATCGAGCTTCATCAGCTTGCGTGCTCCCGCGAACAACCTGCTGGCCGGATTGCCGAGCTCCTCGCCCACAGTGAGATGGTTGAATCCCGGCATCGCGATGTCCTCGCCGGCCGCGGAGCGCCAGCGCTCGCGCTGCAGCTGGGTCTGGCGCTTGAATTCAGAGCTCTCCAGCCCGCCGACGCAGGTGTACAGCGGGGCACGCGTCGCCGGGGGGAGGAAGGCGGGGGAGACCTTCAGTGCGCTCGCTTCGTCGAGCCGCACGTCGGCGCTCAGGAAATCGACCTGCATCATCGGCCGCAGGTCGTACAGGCCGCTCACCGCAAGCGCGCCCTTGAACAGATCCTTCGGCAGGCGCTGGTCGTACACCGGCCACTGCGCCGCCATCATCATCGCGGTCAGGTGGCCCCCGGCGGAATGCCCGCTGACGTAGAGCCGGTCCTGGTCCATGCCGTAGTCTTCGCAGTGCAGCCACAGCCAAGCCGAAGCCCGCAGCATCTGCTTGACGATCTCCTCGACCGTCACCTTCGGGCACAGGTCGTAGTTCACCATCACCAGCGACACTCCGGCGTCGACCCAGGCGGGCGCGAGGAACGAGAAATCGGACTTGTCGAGCGAGCGCCAGTAGCCGCCGTGAATGAACAGCAGCGCCGTGCCGTCACCCTTGCGCGCAGGGAAGATGTCGAGCGTCTCGCCGGGCGAGGGGCCGTAGACGCGGTCGAGGTAGCACACCATCGAGGCGCGCGTGCGCGCCGAGCGCTCCGCCCAGCGCGCGAAGATCTGGGGATGCTCGGGGATCGCCGCGCGCGCGTTGTACTCGCGGCTGTAGAAGGCCTGGTCGCTCATCGCCGCGCCCGCTAGCTGCGCTTCTCGCGCCACAGCCCGAGCGCGACCTGCGCCGGGCGGTCGGAGTACGAAAACAGCACGCACTCGCTCTGCGCCTCGAAGCTCGCCGCGTGCCAGCTCGGCACGACGAAGGTGTCGCGCGGCGCGAAGGCGAAGCTTTGCACGCCGATCGTCACCTTGCCGGTGCCCTCGACCACAGAGTACACGGTGGCGTCGGTCGAGCGGTAGGGCTGCGACGCAAAGCCCTTGGGCAGCAGCTGGACGAAGCTGCCGATCGTCGGCATGGCGAAGGCGCCGGTGAGCGGATTGATGAAGCGCATCTTCCAGCCGTGGCAGGCGTCCGGATCCTCGTTGCGCGAGAGCGTGTCCAGCGTCTCGCGGCTGCGACTGTACGGATAGCTGAAGATCGGCGAGGTCTTGGCGAACGGCGCCACCGGCTCCAGCGGTGCGAGGTTGTGGCCGTAGCGGTTGTACGAGTCGCCCTCGGGCTTGGCGACCGGCTGCACCTCCTCGGGGTAGGTCTCCATGAATCCGGCGTCGAACAGCTGCACGATCTGGATATCGAGCCCGTCCATCCACACCACGGGCTCGCTGCCCGGATTGCCGTGATCGTGCCAGGTCCACGGCGGCGTGATGATGAAATCGCCGGGGTGCATGGTCGTGCGCTCGCCGTCCACCGCGGTATAGGCGCCGGCGCCCTCGACGATGAAGCGCAGTGCCGACTGGGTGTGGCGGTGGCTCGGCGCGATCTCGCCGGGCAGGATCAGCTGCAACCCGCAGTACAGGCTGCGCGTGATGCACGACTGGCCGCGCATGCCCGGATTCTCGAGGATCAGCACGCGCCGCACCGCCTCGCGGGCGCTGATCACCTTGCCCGCCTCCATCACGTACGGCCGGACCTGGTCATACTTCCACAGCGCCGGCACGCAGGGCGTGCTGGGTTGCGGCGGCACCAGGTTGTGCAGCACTTCCCACAGCGGGGTCAGGTTGTCGCGGTCCATGCGCCGGTACAGCTCGGCACGGGCATTCTGGACAGCGGGTTGGGCAGAGATCTGCATGCAGGCCTCCTCGACGAGGATGCGGGGCGAGAGCGGTGATCGGGTAGGCATTCTAACAAAGCACCCCGCGGCGTTTGCGCCGTTTTCGCAGCCGAAGCGGGGTGCGCCCGGCAGAGGCGTCGGGCTGCCGCGGGGGAGCGGCAGCGGTTCGCTCAGCCCATGCGGCTCGGCAGGTAGGTGGCGATGATCGGGAAGCTGATCAGGATGGTGAGGCGCAGCAGATCGGTGATGACGAACGGTATAACGCCCTTGAAGATCGTGGTGAAGCTCACGTTCTTCACCACGCTCTTGATCACGAAGACGTTCATGCCGACGGGCGGGTGGATCAGCCCCAGCTCGACGGTCATGACGATGATCACGCCGAACCAGATCGGATTGAAGCCGAGCGACGTGATCACCGGGAAGATGATCGGCACGGTCAGGATGATCATGGCCATGGCATCCATGAGGCATCCGAGCACGATGTACATCAGCATGATCAGGGTCAGAACCCAGTAACGGCCCAGGCCGAGGCTGGTCAGGAATTCGGTCAACTTCTGGGGCGTCTGCGTGATGGTGAGGAAGTAGCCGAACAGCAGCGCGCCGATGAGGACGGTAAACACCGCTGCCGCGGTGCGCGTCGCCTGGAGGAGCGCCTCGCGGATGTCGCGCCGCGACAGGCGCCGGCGCAGCACGCCCAGGATGAATGCGCCGCCGGCCCCCACGCCGCCCGCCTCGGTCGGCGTGAACAGGCCGCCATAGAGTCCGCCGATCACGAAGGCGAACAGCAGGAGGGGCGCCCAGACGTCGCGCAGCGCCTTGCGCCGCTCGACCCAGGAGCTGGCCACACCGGCCGGCAGCATCCCCGGCCGGACCAGGACGATGACCGCGATCGTGGTCACGTACATCGACATGGCGAGGATGCCCGGAATGATGCCCGCGACGAACAGCTTGCCGATGTCCTGCTGGGTGATGATGCCGTACACGGCCAGCACCGTTGACGGCGGCAGCATGGCGCCGAGCGTGCCGCCGGCCGCGATGACGCCGG
Organism: uncultured Pseudomonadota bacterium; assembly: GCA_963817785.1. Classification (GTDB taxonomy): domain Bacteria; phylum Pseudomonadota; class Gammaproteobacteria; order Burkholderiales; family SG8-39; genus JAKALD01. Next base: position 625,171 of record CAWFPL010000003.1, read on the forward strand.
TCGAGAAGGCCTGCGGATAGCCGTAACGGCGCATCTCGGGATAGGCCACGGTCGAAAACGTGGCCGCGGTCGCCACCGACGAGCCGCAGATCGCGGCGAAGCCGCCGCAGGCCACAATGGTGGCGATCCCCAACCCCCCCTTAAGGTGTCCGACCAGAGTGTTCGCCGCCCGGAACAGCTCGCGGCTGACGCCCGATATCGAGACCAGTGCCCCCATGAGCAGGAACATCGGGATGACGCCGAAGGTGTAATCGGTCACGGTACGCATCGAGGTCAGCGCCACGAGCTTGAGCGCCGGTTCCGCTCCGGTCAGGTAGCCGTACCCGGTCACGCCGACCAGGCCCATCGCCATGCCCACCGGCACGCGCAACAGCATGAGCGCGAACAGGACGACGAAGCCAGTAATCGCGACGGCGTTGGTACTCAGCACCATGGAATCATTCCTCCCCCTTGGTCTCGTGTTTGCTGCCGACCAGCTCCGGGCGGAAGATCAGCTGGTAGGTGCGGATCGCGATCAGGACCACCGCCGAGACGTCGCCTGCCCAGGCGACCGCGAAGAACGGCCAGATGGGCAGATTGAGGTCGTAGGTCACCAGGTTTTCGGCGTACGTCGATCGCACCTTGTTGAACAGGGTCGCCGTGTGAACCGTCACCACGAACAGCAGGACCAGGGTGGCGAAAATGTCGATGGCGCGGCGCATCCGCGGGCCGCAGGCTCCCCAGACGAGATCGACCGTGATGTGCGTGCCACGGTAGCTCGTCGCCGCAATGCCCCAGAAGATGAGGATGCCCAGGAGAAGCCGGCCGAAATCGTAGCCGTCGGGGATCTGCACGGCGAAGAAGTAGCGCAGTAGGACCGAGATGAAAATGTCCGCGGCCACGATGCCCACGAAAAGCGCGGCCAGCAACTCGATCGAGTTGATGACGCTGTCCATGAAACTGCGCTTCAACTTGTCCTCCGCGAACCCATCTCTGGCGTTGACGCAGACCAACAGGCCTCAGGCGCCGTAGGCGGCACGAGCAAGGCCGCCGCTGCGTGGCGCGAGCAACGCCCTCTCGATTCGGGCGCCGCGGCGCTGCCGCGCAAATGCCGCTCAGATCACCTGCATTCGACCTCGAGACGCGCGGTACCAGGCCGAGCGAGCGCTCGGCGCCAGGCCGCCGGCATGCGGGCGACAAGCGCGCGAATCTCGCCGCGCTCGTCGCCAGTCATCGCCGCCCCTAGGTTCGTAGCCCGACTGCGGCTCAGTAGGCGGCCTTGTACTTGACGAGCTCTTTCTTCAGCGATCCGAGCACTTGGTTGGGGTTGTAGCCCGCCTTGCGCACGTCGTTCGCCCATTCCTTCTCCACCGGCGCGACGGCCTTGCGCCAGGCGGCGAGCTGGCTGGGCGTGAGCTTGTACACGTCGTGTCCCGGCTCGGCGGCAATCTTGGCGATGCCGGCGTGCTCCCAGTTCGCCCACGGGGTCGCCACCTTCTCCGCCCACGCGGTAGTGCAGTGATCGTCGATCACCTTCTTCTGCGACGGAGACATGGCTGCGTACTTCGCCTTGTTCATGACCCAGACGAAGGGGGTGGTGTAGAGCTTCACGTCCATGTGGTACTTGACCACCTTGTCGATGCCGAACAGCACGATCGAGTTCCACGGAAAGGTGATGGCATCGGCGACGCCGCGCTCCAGGATTTCGCGTGCCTCCGGGGCGGAGGACTGCACGTTCGTGCCGCCGAGCAGCGTGACCATCTGCCCGATCGTGCCGGTCGCGGGACGGACCTTCATGCCCTTGAGGTCGCTAGGCAGGACGATCTTCTTGCGCGAATGGAACGTGCCCGGATCGTGCGCGAAGGCGAAGCAGAAGTGCACGTCGTGCATTTCCTTGGCCGCGTAAGGACGGTACCAGGCGTCGAGCGCCGCCGAGCCGCCCGTCGCGTTGGAGAACAGGAACGGGAGCGAGCCCGCGGCGATCACCGGAAAGCGGCCCGGCGTGTATCCGGGACTGACGTAGGCGAAGTCGGCGATGCCGTCGCGCGCCATGTCGTAGTGATCGAACGCCTTGCCGAGCTGCTCCGAGGTGAACAGTGTCGAGCTGATGGTGCCGTTCGAATCCTTCTTGACGTCGTCGGCCCAGGCCTGCAGCGACGGGTTGAGCGGGTGCTTCGGCGGCACCCAGCTCGACAGCTTGAGATCGAAGTGCTTGTCCTGCGCGAAAGCGCCCCCTGCGACGAGCATCAGTGCCGCAGTGCATGCAGCCAACCAGCGTGTTTTCATTTCTCCCCTCCTCACGGTTAGTTCGAATCCGATCTTGCGATCGGAACCTCGCAGTGCGTGCGCATCATACGGAGTGCATGAAGCGCAGGCAACGACGGAGCCTGTATTGAGAGCCTCTCTTGTTCGCGATTCGGCACGCCGGGAATCTCATGCCGGCTGCAGCCAGCCGATGACGGTGCGGCGCAGGGCGGCCAGCAGCCGGTCCCAGCGCTGCGGGTTGTGCACGATCTCGGCGCGGTAGAACGACGGGCACAGCACCGCGGCGTGCGCCACCTCGCCGCACAGACCGCAGCCCACGCAGCCGTCGTTGACGTGCGCCACCGGGTCGACCTTGAGCGGGTCGGTCGAGTCCTTGATCGTCAACGACGGGCAGCCCGAGAGCCGGATGCAGGAGTGATCGCCCGAGCACACGTCCTCGTCCACCCCGAAGCGGGTGAGCACGACGCGCTCGCCGGCGGCCAGCGCCCGGGCGCGCTGTGGGCGCAGCCGCCGCTGGCGCTCGAGCTGGCATTCGCCCTCGGCGATGATGACCTTCAGCCCTGCGTAAGAGGTGGTCATCGCCTCCTTGAGCGTCCCGGCCACCTCGGCCACGTCGTAGTTGTGGACCGTCTTCAGCCAGCCCACCCCGAGGCCCTTGAGCGTGCGCTCGATGGTCTGGTCGGCGTGCACTGCGCTGCGCCCGCGCGCCTCGGCGCGTGCCGCGTCCGCGGGCGTGGAGATGACTTCCTGCGTGCCGGTCGCCGAGGTGTAGCCGTTCTTCATGATCACCAGCACCGCGTCGCCGTGGTTGAGCAGGTTGGAGGCGACCCCGGAGAGCAGGCCGTTGTGCCAGAAGCCGCCGTCGCCCATGATCGCCAGCGGCCTTTGCGCCATCATCGGCCCGACCCCGGCGCTCGAGGCGAGGCTCATGCCGTAGCCGAGGATCGAGTTGCCGACCGAGAACGGCTCGAAGGTCGCCAGCGCGTGGCAGCCGATGTCGGCCGAAATGTGCGGGCGGCCGACCTCGCGCTCGGCCAGCCGGATCGCGGAAAACACCGGGCGCTCCGGGCAGCCGACGCAGAACGTCGGCGGGCGCGCCGGCAGCGGCGTGCCGAGCAGCTCGGCGGCGCGGCTGCGTGCAGCTTCGACGGCGCCGAGCCAGCTCGTGCCCGCCGAGAGGTCGAGCTGCGGCGCGTGCGCGCCCAGGAAGCGCGTCACGCCGCGCATGATCACGTCCGCGGTGTACTCGCCCGCCATCTGCAGCAGGTCCTTGCCGTGCAGCCTGGTCTGCATGTCGGCGCGCCGCAGCGTGGTGGCGATGTCCTGCTCGATGAACTCGGGCTGGCCTTCCTCCACCACCAGCACCGCGCGCTTGCCGGTGCAGAATGCGTTGATCTCCTCCGGCACCAGCGGGTAGACCACGTTCAGCGCCAGGATCGGGATACGGCAGGCGCCGAAATGGTCGGCCAGGCCGAGCACCTGCAGCGCACGCAGCAGGTTGTTGTACAGGCCGCCCTGCACGATGATGCCGACCTCGGCGTGCTCGCCCTCGAACACCTCGTTCAGACGCTGCTCGTGCACGAAGCGGCGCGCCGCGGGCAGGCGCACCTCGGACTTGAGCTTTTCCTGGCGGAAGGTCGCGGGCGGGTGCGACAGCCGGTCGTAGTTGAACTGCGCCGGCGCCTGCATCCGGTGGCGCATGGAAAGCGCGGGCGCGCGATTGTCGCCGGCCGCGAAGCTGCCGTGCACGTGGCAGGCGCGGATGCGCAGCTCCATCATCACCGGCGTGTTCGATGCCTCGGAGAGCTCGAAGCCCTTCTCGACCATGCGCGCGATGGTGGTCAGGTTCGGGCGCGGGTCGAGCAGCCACAGCGAGGACTTGAGCGCCACGGCGTGGGTGCGCTCGAGCGCGACGCTGGCGCCTTCGCCGTAGTCCTCGCCGACCACGATCAGCGCGCCGCCGATCACCCCGGCGCTCGACAGGTAGCTCAGCGCGTCGGAGGCGACGTTGGTGCCGACGATCGACTTCCAGGTGACCGCGCCGCGCGCGGGGTAGTTGATCGAGGCGCCGAGCATTGCCGCCGCCGCGGCCTCGTTGGTGCAGGCCTCGACGTGCACGCCGAGCTCGTCCATGTAGTCGCGCGCCTGCACTATGACGTCGAGCAGGTGCGATACCGGCGCGCCCTGGTAGCCGCCGACGTACGACACGCCCGACTGCAGCAGTGCCTTGGTGACGGCGAGGATGCCTTCGCCCTCGAACGTTTCGCCCGCGCCCAGATGCAGCGCGCGGATTTCTTCGGTGAACTGGCGTTCCATGGTGGTGCGCTCAGGCGGCCTTGCGGGTGTCGGAGGGCGCGCGGCGCACGAAGTGCACCGGCTTGGCCTGGGGCGGCAGCGGCGCGATGCCGTGCGCCGCGAGCGATTGCTCCAGGGCGCGGCCTTCGGGATCGGCGAGCGCCGCTTCGCGCGCCTTGCGGATCGCCGCGGCGCGTGCCGCGTCGCCGTGCACGGCGTCGCCCTCTGCCAGGGTGTCCATGATGCGCAGGAAGCTTGCCTTGCCGCGCTGGTGGGTGTCGCCGTAGCCCTTGATCAGTCGTCCGCACAGCGCGATCTCGAGCGCCAGATCGAGGCTGCGCTTTCCGGCCGCGGCAATCGCGCCCAGCCAGCGCTCGATCAGCGCCTGCTCCTCCTGCCAGCGCGCGGTCAGCCGGCGCATCGGCCGCCCCCAGGCGAGCAGCCTCAGCATCAGGAAGCCGCTCACGCTGGTGGTCTTGACGTGCATGCCGACGTTCAGCTTGTGCGTCAGCCCGCGCCTCGCGGCCCAGGCGCGCAGCGCCTTCGACAGGCGGCGCGGCAGCAGCGCCGCGACCTCGTCGACGCCGGGCTTGAGGAACTCAATGATGTGCACCGGCTCGCCGGGCTTGGCGCCGACCTCCTCGCGCACGCGCGCGAAGCGGCTGGCGCGCGTCTTGAGGTCGGCGACGCGTATCACGTCCTCATAGCACATCCACAACGCGAGAAAGCGCCCGGTCTCGTTCGCGAGCCGGTAGCCGGTCGCGCCGCCGCCTTGCTCGCGCTCGAGCCGGGTGATCGGCTCCAGGCGGTCGAGGTACAGGCTCGCGTACCGTCCGTCCTGGAAGTCGCCGCAGCGCGCGACGCCTTCGGCGAGCAGCGCGTGCGTCTCGGCCGGAAAGCTGGCTCGCAGGCGCTCGGCGGGCGCGGCGCGCAGGCGCTTCGCCTCGGCCGGCGTCGCGGGCGCCGAACCCGCGGCTGCCCGCTCGTAGCCGAGCGCGAAGCCCCTGAGGCTCGTCTCGGCGCCCTTGCCCACGCTGCGGATGGCGGCCTCGCAGTCCGCGCGCGACAGCGGCAGCGCGCCGCTGCCGGCGAGGGCGCCGAACAGCACCGCGTTGATCACGCTGCCGGAGCTCTGCGCCAGCGCCTGCATGTCGAACAGCAGCGCGCGCTTGGCGAGCGCCTGCCCGGCCTTGACGACGCGCGCGCCGTCGATGCGGCCGTCGCCCATCTGCATCTTTTCGGCGACGGTGTAGATGCGGTGCGTCGAGGCGATGAGGGTGGTGCGGTCCGGCGTGACGTAGCCGCCTTGCATCGCGCGTCCGGCCTCGAGCAGCTCGGAGGCAACCATGACGTCGACGTAGCTTGGCGCCGGCGCGAGCGTCATCACCGGGCGGCGGCCGCCGAGCCCGGAGGCTTTCGCCGGATAGATCTCGACGTAATAGGTCGTGGCGCCGGTGCGCTGCGCGACCCCGGGGATGGAGGTGCTCTGCACCGGGAAGTCGCGCGCGCTCGCCGCGGCGATGATCCAGTCGGCCAGCACGCCGCCGCCCTCGCCGCCGAGCGCGGCGATCAGAAGCGTGATGGGACGTTCAGGAAGAGCCATGCGATGCCTCGCGCAGATGCGCTGTGCCGGTTGCAGCCAATTCGACCGCGCGCCGCACCGGTATCAGCCCAGCAGTCCCGGGAGCCACAGGGCGATCGCCGGGACGAAGAACACCAGCGCCAGCAGCACCAGGCTGAGCGCCACATAGGGCACCACCGCGCGGAAGATGTGGCTCATCCTGACCTGCGGCGGTGCCACGCCCTTCATCGTCATCAGCAGCAGCCCGTGCGGCGGCAGCAGCAGCCCGAGCTGCATGCAGATGAGGAACATCACCCCGAACCAGACCGGGTCGATGCCGAACTTGTGCACCACCGGCATGAAGATCGGCAGCGTGATCAGCATCATGCTCACCTGGTCGACGAAGATGCCCAGGAAGATCAGGATCAGCATCATGCCGGCGATGACCTCGTCGGGCGACAGCCCGCGCCCGGTGATCAGCGACACCAGCCCGTCGCTCGCCCCGGAGAACGACAGGATCTGCGAGAACGTCGTGGCCCCGACGATGATGAACAGGATCATGCCCGAGATCGACATCGTGCCGCGCAAGGCCGCGAGCAGCCGGGCGCGCGTGAGCGCCCGGTAGGCAAGCGCCAGCACCACGGTGGCGAGCGCGCCGATGGCCGCCGACTCGGTCGGGGTCGCCCAGCCCGCGCTCATCGAGGCGACCACCACCGCGAAGATCGACAGGATCGGAATGACGTACTGCACCAGGGGCTTGAGCCGTTCCCAGCCCCGGTAGACCGCCAGCGGCGTGGCGGGCGCGAGCGACGGGTTCAGCTTGACGCGCAGCACGATGTAAACGATGAACACGGCCTTCAGCGCCATGCCCGGAAGGAATCCCCCGATGAGCAGCCTGGGGATCGAGATTCCGGCAAGGCTTCCGAGCAGCACCGCAAGGGCCGACACCGGCATCAGCATGTCCAGGGCGCCCACGGCCATGATCGGCCCGGTCGCCATGATCGGGTGGTAGCCGCGCTCCATCATCAAGGGCACCATCAGGCTGCCCAGCATCGCCGTGATGGCGATGGTCGAGCCCGAGACCGCCGAAAAGATGGTCCCGGCGACGATGGCGACCACCGCGAGCCGTCCCGGGACCCTGGTGATCAGGCGCTCCACGGCGTCGATCACCTTCACCGCCAGGCCGGTGTGAAACAGCACCTCGCCCATCAGCACGAACAGCGGGATCGGGGTCAGCGAAAAGTTGGCCACCGAGTCCACGCAGTTGCGCGCGAGCTGCACCAGGCCCGGCGCGCCGCCGAGGAACAGTCCCGCTCCGAGCAGGTTGATCGCCAGGAAGCTGAACGCCACCGGCAGGCCGAGCAGCAGGAGCAGCGTCGAGCCTCCGAGCAGCAACCAGGACGCGGCCTGCCAGGACATGGCGTGCGCGGCCTAGGCCGCGACGGCGTCGTCGCGCACGGCCCGCTCGCCCCGCGCGAGCCGGGTCATGCGGAACAGCACTTCGATTCCGAGCAGCAGGAAGGCGATCGGCAGCGGCGCGAGCGACCACCACTCCGGCGTCACCAGGGTCTGGATCGTGAGCGCGTGGGAGGCGTAGCTCGCGTAAGCCGCCTTCGCCCCGTAGACGACCATGACGAGGCAGCAGGCGCAGGCCAGCGCGTCGGTGAGCCACTCGCAGTACCACCCGAGCCGCGCCGGCAGCGCCCGCAGCACGATGTCGACGCGGATGTGACGCCCTTCGCGCAGCAGCCAGGGCGCGGCGAGCATCGTGACCAGGTAGAGCATGTACTCGGACACCTCGTCCGCCCAGGGCAGGCCGCGCAGGTGCGGCAGCAGCGCGACGTTGCGCAGCAGCACATCGACGCAGATCATCAGCATCATGAGGAACAGAATCCCGCACGCCGCGAGCGCGAGCCCCGCCAGCAGCCTGCCGTAGAGCGCCTCGATGCGCCGCATGGCCCTCGGGCACCTACTTCGACAGCAACTGCTTCAGCCTCGGGCCGGTGTCGGGCGCGGCCTTGATGATGCCCGCCCAGCCCACGTCGTAGGCCTTGTCGAGGTAGTACTTGGCGGCCGCGCCGGTGAAGGTGATCGTCTTGATGCCCGCTTTGGCCTGGCGCTCGGTCTCGGCGGCATTGATCTTCTTCCATTCCACGTTGCGCGCCTCGAGCGCGATGCCCTCGCGCTCGAGGAAGGCGCGCTGGGCCGCGCTCAGCTTGTTCCAGGCATCCAGGTTCATCGTCACGGAGACTTCGGCGTTGTAGAAGCCGGGGTCCACGCGGTACTTGGTCTTTTCCTGCCAGCCGAGGTCGAAGATGCCGTGGATCGGCCAGCCGTAGCCGTCCACCACGCCGCGATCGAGCGCGGTGTACACCTCGCCGGGCGCGGTGGTCACTACCTGCGCGCCGAGCGCCTGGAAGAAGTCGCGGTACACGGGCGTGATCCGGATCTTGAGGCCGGTCAGGTCGGGCTTGTCGATCTTCTTGTTGAGGTAGAGGTGAAACGGCGTGTAGTCGACCATACGCGCCAAGTACTCCATGTTCGCCTTCTTGTTCCAGATCTGGTTGATGTAGGCGTAAGCGCCGTTCTTGCGCTGCTCCTGGGCCGAGATCTGCGCCAGCTTGAGCGCGTCGGCCTCGGGCATCAGGTTGGTGTAGAAGGCGCCGGTGGCGAGCGCCATGTCCACCACGCCGGTCTTCACGGCGTTGCCCACCTCGAAGGTCGGGATGGCCTTCGGGCCGCCGATGAAGTTTATGTGCACCAGCCCCTTGCCCTTGGCGTTCACTTCGTCGATCCAGGGCAGGAGGTGCTTGACGTACAGCCCGTTCTCCGGGAACGCGCTCACCAGCTTGAGCGTCGTTTCCTGGGCGCCGGCGGCGAGCGGAATCGCCGCGGCGAGAAGCGTTGCGATGCGCAGGAATTTCATGGTCTCCCCCTCTGGTTCCTCGAGGTGCGAGCGTAGGGGTGCGGCTGGCTATTTGTCAAATTGATGGAGCTCATGCTATGAATCATTGCTGTGAATATCCAGGACGTCGATCTCAACCTGCTGCGCGTGCTCGACGCGGTGCTGCGCGACCGCAGCGTCAGCGCGGCCGCGGCGCGCCTCGGCCTCAGCCAGCCCGCGGTCTCCAATGCGCTGGCGCGGCTGAGGCGGGTATTCGGCGACGCGCTGTTCGTGCGCACGCCACGCGGCATGCAAGCGACCCCGTTCGCGCAGGAGCTCGCCGCGCCGGTGCACCAGGCGCTGTCGCTGATCGAGGCGGCGCTCGCGCAGCGTGCCGGGTTCGACCCCGCGGTCTCCGAGCGCGTGTTCCGGATCTACATGTCCGACATCGGGGAAATGGTGTTCCTGCCGCCGCTGGTGCAGGCGTTGCGCCGTCGCGCGCCTTCGGTGCGCCTGGAGACGCTCAACGTTCCGCTGGGTGAGATCCCGGCGGCGCTCGCAGCCGGCACGCTCGACCTGGCCGTGGGCTTTCTGCCCGGCCTGGCGGCGCCGGTGCATCGCCGGCGCTTCTTCCGCGACCCGTACGTGTGCCTCATGCGGGCCGACCATCCCGCGATTGGTGCCCGGCTGACGCGCAAGCTGTTTCTCCAGGCCTCGCACGCGCTGGTGTCCTCGTTCGGCAGCGGGCACAGCGTCATCGAGGAGACCCTGGAGCGCAACGGCCTGACGCGCCGCATCGCGCTGCGGGTGCCCCACTTCACCGTGGTTCCGCTGGTGCTCGAGCGCACCGACCTGCTGCTGACCGTGCCCGAGCGGGTGGCGCGGCTGTACGAGCGCGGCGGGGGGTTCAAGTGGCTGCGACCGCCGGTGGCGATCCCGCCGGCGGACGTCGGCGTGCACTGGCACGAGCGCTTCGAGCACGATCCTGCGAATCGCTGGCTGCGCGAGCAGATGCTCGGTCTGTTCGCCGAGTAGAATCGCGCCACCATGCCCGACGATCCGAAGACCGGTTCCGCCAAGGGCGCGCCCGCACGGGGCCTCGCCAGGGGTCTGACCAACTACGGCGACGCGGGGTTCTCGCTCTACCTGCGGCGCTCGTTCGCGAAGAGCATGGGCTACTCGGGCGAGTTGCTCGCCAGGCCGGTGGTCGGCATCGCCGACTCGCGCAGCGGCTTCAACAACTGCCACCGCCACTTTCCCGAGCTGATCGAAGCGGTCAAGCGCGGCGTGCTCGCCGCCGGCGGCCTGCCGCTCGAGTTTCCCACGGTGTCGCTCGGCGAAGTGTTCCTCGCGCCCACCTCGATGATGTTCAGGAACCTGATGTCGATCGACGTCGAGGAGATGATCCGCGCCCAGCCGATGGATGCGGCGGTGCTGGTGGGCGGCTGCGACAAGACCGTGCCGGCGCAGCTGATGGGCGCGGCGAGCGCCGACGTGCCGGCCGTGCAGCTGCTCGCCGGGCCGATGATGCCGACCTCGTTCCACGGCGAGCGTCTCGGCGCGTGCACGGACTGCCGGCGCTTCTGGGCCATGCACCGCGCCGGCAAGGTCGACGCCCGCGGCATCGAGGAAGTCGAAGGCAATCTGGCGACCACTGCCGGCACCTGCGCGGTGATGGGCACCGCCTCGACCATGGCCGCGCTCGCCGAGGCGCTCGGCATGGCGCTGCCGGGCACGGCGGCGATCCCGGCGGTGCACGCCGACCGCCTGCGGGCGGCCGAGGCGAGCGGGCGGCGCGCGGTGGAGCTGGCGCAGCGCCCGATCCGACCCTCGCAGGTGATCACCGAAAAGTCGATCGACAACGCCCTGCGGGTGCTGCTCGCGATCGGCGGCTCGACCAACGCCATCGTGCACCTCACTGCGCTCGCCGGCCGCGTGGGCGTCAGGCTCGACCTCCAGCGGCTGAACGCGCTGTCCGACTCGACCCCGGTGCTGGTCGATCTCAAGCCCACCGGGCAGTACTACATGTCGGACCTGCATGCCGCGGGCGGGCTGGGCGCGGTGCTGCGCGAGCTCAAGCCCCTGCTGCATCTCGACTGCATGACGGTCGCCGGCGAGACGCTGGGCGAGCGTCTCGAGCGCGAGGAGCAGGCGGGGCCCCCCTGGGTGGACCGCGCGGTCGTGCGGCCCTTCACGGAGCCGTTCCAGAAGGAAGGCGGCCTGGTGGCGCTGTTCGGCTCGCTGGCGCCGAACGGCGCGATCCTCAAGCGCTCGGCGGCCGACCCCGCGCTGTTCGAGCGCGAGGGCCGCGCGGTCGTGTTCGCCTCGCTCGACGACCTGGCGGCGCGCATCGACGACCCGCAGCTCGACGTGAACGCCGACGACTTCCTGGTGCTGCAGAACGCCGGGCCGAAGAGCGGCTACGCGATGCCCGAGGCGGGCTACCTGCCGATCCCGGCCAAGCTCGCGCGCGCCGGCGTCAAGGACATGGTGAGGATCTCCGATGCGCGCATGAGCGGCACTGCGTACGGCACCATCGTGCTGCACGTGTCGCCCGAGGCGGCGATCAGCGGCCCGCTCGCGCTGGTGCGCGACGGCGATCGGATCAGGCTCTCGGTCAGGCAGCGGCGCATCGAGCTGCTGGTGAGCGAAGACGAGCTCGCGCGCCGGCGCTCCGCGTGGCGCCCGGCGGCGCCGCCTTCACGCGGCTACGCCAGGCTGTACATGGAGCACGTGCTGCAGGCCGAGCACGGCTGCGACTTCGACTTCCTGCGGCGCGCCTGAGCGCGACGCAGGTTCACTTGCCCGGCGCGCCCGGTGCCTTCTCGCGCGGCGCCGAGTAGTCGTAGTGCACGGTGAACTTGCCCTTGCTGTCGTACAGCAGCTTGGCCGCCGTCCAGCGGCGCTCCTGCGGCGTCAGGGACCGATTGAGCGCCAGCACGTTGTTGACCACCTGCCGCGAGTCACACGGATGCAGCGGCTTGCCGTGCGCGTCCTTGGCCTCGGTGGCGTAGCGGAATTCGGCCTCGAACTCGCGCTTCTTGCCGGTGTCCGCGACCTGGCGCACGGTCACCCAGGCTTCATTCCAGTCCTTGGGCAGCCCCTTCGCCAGGCAGTCGTAGATCTCCTGAACGATCTTCGGGTCGGCGTGGGTGGCCGGCTTGTCCTGGGCGTAGCCGGTGACCATGAACAGTGCCGCCGCGGCTGCGGCGGCGGCTATGCGTTTGCGCATGAAATCCCTCTTTCGGCAAAATAAAACGATAGCAGATCGCGGCCGGTTCGGGTCGGCCGCAACGCGGCTGGCGCAGCGCAGCGTGACACGCGCGCCGGCGCGTCCTACAATTGTTTAGGTTTAATCTATTCAAGCCGAAAGCAAACCGATGCCGCGCAGCCCCGCCCCCGGTCCCGTGAAGAAGACGCGCGCCGCGGGGCGCGAGGACCGCGAGACCCGCGCGCACCCCGGCGACCACCACGCCCTGCGCCTGTGGCTGCGCCTGCTTACCTGCACCTTGCTGATCGAGCGCCACGTGCGCTCCCGGCTGCGCGCGCGCTACGCGACCACGCTGCCGCGCTTCGACCTGTTGTCGCAGCTGGAGCGCCATCCCGAGGGCCTCAAGATGAACGAGCTGTCGCGCCGCATGATGGTGACCGGCGGCAACGTCACCGGCATCGTCGACCAGCTGGTCAAGGAGCGGCTGGTCGAACGGCTGCCCGAGGCCGGCGACCGGCGCGCACTGCGCGTGCGCCTGACCCGCGCCGGCGAGAAGGCCTTCGCCGGCATGGCGCGCGAGCACGAGGCGTGGATTGCCGCGATCCTCGCGGACCTGACGCGCCGTGAGCACGAGGAGCTGTTCGGCCTGCTCGCCAAGGTCAAGCGCCATGCGCTCGAGATCACCGATGCGGGCGCGGCGGCATGAAATCACCGGCGCGCGCGCCGCTGAATTCGAAAGGGGGAAACATGGCCTACACCGCTCACGTGGACACGTTCGCGCGCGACAACCTGCCGCCGCGCGAGCAGTGGCCCGAATTCCTGTTCGAGCTGCCCGAGCTGCGCTATCCCGGGCGCATGAACTGCGCTGCGGTACTGCTCGACGACATGGTGCGCGCCGGCCACGGCGCGCGGCCCGTGATCCACGCCGCCGACGGCCGCTGCAGCTACGCCCAGCTGCTGGCACAGGCCAACCGCATCGCCAACATCCTGGTGCGCGATATGGGCCTGCGGCCGGGCAATCGCGTGCTGCTGCGCGGCCCCAACAACCCGATGATGGCGGCCTGCTGGTTCGCCGTGATCAAGGCGGGCGGCATCGCGGTAGCGACCATGCCGCTGCTGCGCGCCAGGGAGCTGACGGAGGTCGTCACCAAGGCCGAGGTCACGCACGCGCTGTGCGACAAGCGCCTCGCCGCGGAGCTCGAGGCCGCGCTGCCGCACTGCCCCAGCCTCGAGAGCATCAAGTGCTGGTACGACGACGCCCCGGACTCGATCGACGCGCTGGCGCCGAAGCGGCCGGCCGAGTTCGCCAACGTCGACACGGCGACTGACGACGTCGCGCTGATCGCGTTCACCTCGGGCACCACCGGCAAGCCCAAGGGCACGGTGCACTTTCACCGCGACGTGATCGCGATGTGCGACTGCTTTCCGCGCTCCTGCCTGAAGCCGCGCCGGGACGACGTCTTCTGCGGCACGCCGCCGATCGCCTTCACCTTCGGGCTGGGCGGGATGCTGTGCTTCCCGATGCGCTTCGGCGCCTCCACCGTGCTGATCGAGAAGCTCGCCCCCGATACGCTGCTCGAGACCATTGCGCGCTTCAAGGCCACGATCTGCTTCACCGCTCCGACCATGTTCCGGGCGATGGCGGGGATCGCGAAGGACTACGACCTCGGCAGCCTGAAAAAGTGCGTCTCGGCGGGCGAAGCGCTGCCCGCGCCGACGCGCGCGCTGTTCAAGCAGGCCACCGGCATCGAGATCATCGACGGCATCGGCTCGACCGAGATGATCCACATCTTCATCTCGCACACGCCGGAGCGCGCGCGCTCCGGCGCCACCGGCTACGCGATTCCCGGCTACCACGCCGCCGTGCTCGACGGCGAGAACCGGCCCTGCAAGCCCGGCGAGGTCGGCCGGCTCGCGGTCAAGGGCCCGACCGGCTGCCGCTATCTCGCCGACGAGCGGCAGACGGACTACGTGATCACGCAAGGGAAGATGCGCGGCTGGAACCTCACCGGCGACGCCTACCTGGTGGACGCGGACGGCTACTTCTTCTACCAGGCGCGCACCGACGACATGATCATTTCGGCGGGCTACAACATCGCCGGCCCTGAGGTCGAGTCCGTGCTGCTCGCGCACCCCGCGGTCGCCGAGTGCGGCGTGGTGGGCGCGCCGGACGAGGAGCGCGGCAACATCGTCAAGGCCTACGTGGTGCTCAAGCCCGGTCACCAGGGGAGCGAGGCGATGGTCGCCGAGCTGCAGGCGCACGTGAAGCAAACCATCGCGCCGTACAAGTACCCGCGCGCGATCGAGTTCATGGACGCGCTGCCGCGTACCGAGACCGGCAAGCTGCAGCGCTTCCGGCTGCGCCAGGCCGCGGGGGAGAAGGGGCGGTGAAAATCGCGGTTCTCGGCGGCGGCAACGGTGCCTACGCCTGCGCTGCCGACCTGGCGCACCTGGGTCACGAGGTGCGTCTGTGGCGGCGCGATGCGGGCGCGCTCGCGCCGGTCGTCGAGACGGGGACCATCGTGCTCAAGGACGCCGAGGGCGAGCGCGCGGTGCGCATCGCGCGGCCGACCGGCGAGATCGGCGAGGCGCTGCGCGGCGCCGGGCTGATCGTGGTCCCCGGGCCGGCGTTTGCGCAGCCGGACATCGCGCGCGCCATTGCGCCGCACCTCGCGGACGGCCAGATCGTGTTCCTGCCGCCCGGCACCTTCGGCTCGTACCTGATGGCCAGGATCGCGCGCGACGCCGGCTCGCGCGCCGAGGTCGCTTTCGCCGAGACCGGCACGCTGCCCTGGCTCGCGCGCAAGCACGGGCCGGCCAGCGTGGCGATCACCGCGCGCGCCACGCGCCTGCCGACCGGGGTGTTCCCGGCGCGGCTGAGCGAGCCCGCGCTCGCCGTGCTGCGCGAGGCTTTTCCGGCGATCGAGCCGCTCGAGGACGCGCTCTCGGGCGCGCTCATGAACGCTGGGCCGATCATCCACCCGCCGCTGATCACCATGAACGCCGCGCCGCTCGAGCACTTCGCGCGCTGGGACATCCACAACGAGGGCACGCAGCCCGCGGTGCGGCGCGTCACCGACCGGCTCGACGCCGAGCGCATCGCGGCGCGCGAGGCGCTCGGTTACGCCGCGCCGCATTTCCCGCTCGCCGACCACTACCGGGCCGACGGCGACGAGTGGATGTACGGCCGGCGCGTGCACCAGAAGCTCACCGACAGCAAGGACTGGTCCGAGCACATCGTGCTCGGCGAGCATCGCTACATGCTGGAGGACGTCGAGCAGGGCCTCGCGTTCCTGGTCTCGGTATGCGACTGGGCGGGGGTGCCATGTCCGCTGGCGAAAGGTTTCCTCGCCATCGGCTCGGCGATCGTGGGGCGCGACTTCCGCCGCTCGGGCCGCTCGCTGGAAGCGCTCGGCCTGGCGCAGCTTTCGCGCGCCGACATGCAGCGGCTGCTGCGCGAGGGGCTGTGAGCGCGACAGGACCGGTCCGGCGCATCGCGGCGGCAGGCGCGGGCCGCATGGGCCGCGGCATCGCGCACGTGTTCGCCTACGCCGGCTACGGCGTGGATCTCGTCGACCTCAAGCCGCGCTCGCCGGAGGCGGCGCGCGCGCTCGGCGAGGCGGCGCTCGCCGAGGTGGGTGCCAACCTCGCGTTCCTGCGCGAGCTCGGCGTGCTCGACGAGGCGCAGCGCGCCGCCATCCTCGCGCGCATCCGCTTCGTCGCCGCGGACGCGGCGCCGCAGGCGCTCGCCGCGGCCGACTGCGTGTTCGAGGGCGTCACCGAGACGGTGGCGGCGAAGCGCGAGGCGCTGGCGCTGATCGGGCGGCACGTGCGGCCCGACGCGCTCGTTGCCTCGACCACCTCGACGATTCTTTCCGACACACTGGCGGCATTCGTTCCGGGCCCCGAGCGGTTCCTGAATACGCACTTCCTCAACCCGGCGTTCCTCATCCCCCTGGTGGAGATCATGCCCGCCTCGGCGACCAGCGAAACCAGCTACGCGCGCATGGCGGCGCTGCTCGAGTCCGCCGGCAAGGTCGGGGTGCGCTGCGGGCAGCGCCCCGGGTACATCGTGCCGCGCATCCAGGCCGCGGCCATGAACGAGGCGGCGCGCATCGTCGAGGAGGGTGCGGCGACGCCCGCCGACGTGGACCGCGCGGTGCGCGCCGGCTTCGGACCGCGCTACGCGACCATGGGCCTGGCGGAGTTCATCGACTTCGGCGGGCTGGACATCCTGTATTACGCCTCGTCGTACCTGATGCAGGCGCTTCCGGCCGAGCGCTTCCGGCCGCCGGCGATTATCGAGGCCAAGATGAAGGCCGGCGAGCGCGGGCTGCGCGAGGGCGCGGGGCTGTACGACCACCGCGGGCGCGACGTCGCGGCCTACACGCGCGAGCTGCTCAAGCGGCAGGTGGATCTGTTCCGTTTCCTGGGGCTGTTGCCCGCGCCCGGTCCGGAGCGCGGCGCGAACGGTCCAATGCAGGCAAAAAGCGAGGTGCCATGATGCAGATTCTTCAGCCACCCGGCTGGGCACGGCCCAAGGGGTTCTCCAACGGCATCGCGGTCGAGGGCGGCAAGACCGTGTACATCGCCGGTCAGGTCGGCTGGGACGCCGAGGCCCGCTTCGTCGAGAAGCGCTTCGCCGGCCAGTTCCGGCAGGCGCTCGCCAACATCCTCGCGGTGCTCGCCGAGGCGGGCGGGCGCCCCGAGCACATCGTGCGCCTGACCTGGTACGTGCTCGACCGGGAGGAGTACCTCGCCTCCCTGAAGGACGTCGGCGCTGCGTACCGCGAGCTGATCGGCAGGCACTACCCGGTGATGTCCGTGGTGCAGGTCGGCGGGCTGGTTGAGGTTGAGGCGCGGCTCGAGATCGAGGCCACGGCCGTGATTGCGGACTGAGGAGAGGGCGATGAAAGTCACGATCGTCGGCGGCGGCCCCGGGGGGCTGTACTTCGCGCTGCTCGCGAAGAAGACCTGGCCGCGCTGGGAAGTCGCGCTCTACGAAAGAAACCGCCCGGACGACACGTTCGGCTTCGGCGTCGTGTTCTCCGACCAGACCCTCGACACGTTCAAGGCCTACGACCTGCCGACCTACGAAGCGATCCGGCGCCGCTTCGCCTACTGGGGCGACGTCGACGTCGTCTACAAGGGCCGCACCATGCGCTCGGGCGGCAACGGCTTTTGCGGCTGCTCGCGCGTTGCCCTGCTCGCCATCCTGCAGGACCGCTGCCGCGAGCTGGGCATCAAGTTCTTCTTCCAGCGCGAGGTCGAGGACATCGCCGAGTTCGCCGATGCGGACCTGATCGTGGTCGCCGACGGCATCAACTCGAAGATCCGCGAGAAATACCGCGGGCACTTCCAGCCCGGCGTCGACCTGCGGCCGAACAAGTTCACCTGGCTCGGCTCGACGCGCCCGCTGGACGCCTTCAAGTACTTCTTCCGCGAAACGCCCGAGGGCATCATCCTCGCGCACTGCTACCAGTACGAGGAAGGCCGCTCCACCTGGGTGATCGAAACCGACCAGGCCACCTGGAAGAATTTCGGCTTCGACACGAAGGACGAGGCGGCGACGCTCGCGACGCTGGAACGGGTGTTCGCCGAGGAGCTGCAAGGCCATCCGTTGATCGCCAACCGCTCGGTCTGGCGCAATTTCCCGACCATCGTCAACCGGACCTGGGTCATGGGCAACGCGGTGCTGGTGGGCGACGCCAAGGCCACGGCGCACTTCTCGATCGGCTCGGGCACCAAGCTGGCGATGGAGGACGCGATCGCGCTGTTCGAGGCATTGCGCGCGAAGGATTCGATTGCGCGGGCCCTGAGCAGCTACGATACGGCGCGCCGCGAGGAAGTGGAAAAGACCCAGCACGCGGCCAACGTCTCGCTCGCCTGGTTCGAGCACATGAAGCGCTACTGGGGCATGGACCCGCTGCAGTTCGCGTTCGGCGTGATGTCGCGCTCCAAGCAGATCACCTGGGAGAACCTCGAGCTGCGCGACCCGGCGTTCGTCAGCGACGTGCGGCAGTGGTTCGCCGCGGACGTGCGCGCGCGCGGCTTCGACATCGATCCTGCCAACCCGCCGGTGCCGATGTTCACGCCCTTGCGGCTGCGCGACATGGTGCTCGAGAACCGCGTGGTGGTCTCGCCTATGGACCAGTACTCGGCGCCGGACGGCGTGCCGACCGACTGGCACTTCGTGCACTACGGCTCGCGCGCGATCGGCGGCGCGGGGCTGGTGTACATGGAAATGACCTGCGTCTCGCCCGAGGGCCGCATCTCGCCGGGCTGCACCGGGCTGTGGAACGAGGCGCAACGCGATGCGTTCAAGCGCATCGCCGGGTTCTGCCACGCTAACTCGAGGGCCAAGCTTTGCATGCAGATCGGGCACGCGGGGCGCAAGGGCTCGACCCAGCTGGGCTGGGAGCGCATGGACCACCCGCTCGAATCCGGCAACTGGCCGCTCGTTTCGGCCTCGCCGATCCCCTACTACGAGGATCTGTCGCAGACGCCGCGCGAGATGTCCCGTGCCGACATGGACCGGGTGCGCGAGGAGTTCGTGCGCGCGACACGCTACGCCGACGACGCCGGCTACGACATGCTCGAGCTCCACATGGCGCACGGCTACCTGCTGGCGAGCTTCATCTCGCCGCTCACCAACAATCGCGGCGACGCCTACGGCGGCCCGATCGCGAACCGCATGCGCTACCCGCTCGAAGTGTTCCGCGCCTGCCGCGCCGCCTGGCCCGAGCGCAAACCGATGTCGGTGCGCATTTCGGCCACCGACTGGGCGCCGGGCGGCCTCTCGGGCGAGGACCTGATGGCGCTCACGCGCATGCTGAAGGAGGTGGGCTGCGATCTGATCGACTGCTCGAGCGGGCAGACGGTGCCGCAGCAAAAGCCGGTGTACGGCCGCATGTACCAGGCGCCGTTCTCCGACTGGGTGAGAAACGAGGTCGGCATCGCCACCATGACCGTGGGCGCCGTGACCAGCGCGGACCAGGTCAACACCCTGCTCGCCTCGGGCAAGGCGGACCTGGTGGCGCTGGCGCGCCCGCACCTCGCCAACCCGTACTTCACGCTGCAGGCCTCGGCCTGGTACCAGCACCTGCCGCAGTTCTGGCCGCCGCAATACCTGTCCGGGCGCGACCAGGCGTTGCGCAACGCGCTGCGCGAGCGCGCCGAGCTGGCCGACGTGCGGCTGCGCGCGCGGCCGGACAGCCACGAGGTCAAGGAGCGGCCGGCCGCGGGCGAGGTCAAGAAGGTGGCCTGACGTGGCCGAGCCGCGCAAGCGCTGCGCCTGGGCGAAAAACCCGCTCGCGATCGCCTATCACGACCGCGAGTGGGGCGTGCCGGTGCGCGACGACCGGCGGCTGTTCGAGTTTCTGATCCTGGAGGGCGCGCAGGCGGGGCTGTCCTGGGACACGATCCTCGCCAAGCGGGAGAACTACCGGCACGCCTTCTCCGGCTTCGATCCGCGCAAGGTGGCGCGCTTCGGCGCGCGCGAGCGGCGCCGCCTGCTCGCCGATGCCGGCATCGTGAGGAACCGCGCCAAGGTGGACGCCGCGGTCAACAACGCGCGGCGATTTCTCGAGGTGCAGGAGGAGCACGGCAGCTTCGCGCGCTACGTCTGGGCCTTCGTCGGCGGGGCACCCCTGCCGGCCCGAGCGCGCCGCGCGGTGCCGGCGCGAACCGCGCTGTCCGATGCGCTGTCCCAGGACTTGAAACGCCGTGGCTTCAAGTTCGTCGGCTCCACTATCATGTACGCCTTCATGCAGGCGGTCGGGATGGTGAACGATCACTCGCCCGACTGTTTCCGCTACCGCGCGCGCGGCCGAACTCGAGGAACCCGATGAAAACGCCAGCCACGCTCCTTTGCCTGCTCGCCGCGCTCGCGGCGGCGCCCGCGGCGCACGCCTTCGATGCCGACGGCGTCGCGCTCGGCGGCAACGAGCTCGACGTGAAGCAGCACTTTCCGAGCGCCTATTGCAAGCCGCTCGAATGGAAGACCGACGCCGCCGACCGGCGCTGCGACGACGCCCAGATCGCCTTTGCCGGGATCGCCGCGCGCATCACCTTCTACCTGAAGAAAGACGCGATCCAGGCGTTCCACGTGCGCTTCGAGATGAAGAACCTGCAGACCGTCGCCGCGCACCTCAAGGCCAAGTACGGCAAGCCGCTCGGCGAGAAGACCGAGGTCATCAGCAGCCGCAACAAGCCGGACCGCAAGATCTACAAGGTGCGCTGGGAGAAGGGCAAGGACACGGCGGTGCTCACCGGGCAGCTCGACAAGGGCGAGGCCACGTTCGAGACCTGGCGCGGCGACTTCGAGAACCAGCTCTACCGGGTGAAGTAGGCGCCGCCGCTGCGCCCGCGCGCGGTCGGCATGCCCGCGTCAGCCGGCCAGCCCCGGCATCGTGAAGCCGTTGGCCTTCAGCTCGCCGAACAGGGCTTGCTCCTGCTCGCGGCCGAGCTCGACCAGCGGCGGGCGCACGGCGCGCCACTGCGGGTCGTTGCCGAAATGCGCGATGATCGCCTTGAGCGCCGGGATCATCGGCTGCTTCTGCACGATGCCGCGCGTCGCGGTGATCCCCGCCTGCAGGCGGTCGGCCTCCGCGCTGCGCCAGCGCCGGAATACCTCGTCGATCGGCCCGGGGTTGACGTTGCCGGTGGCGGTGATGCAGCCCTTGCCGCCGTGGCGCAGGGTGTCGAGCAGGAACACCTCGCTGCCGGCGAACACGTCGAAGCCGGATTTCGCGAACTGCTCGAGCATCGCCTTGGTGTTGCTCCAGTCGCCGGAGGAATCCTTGACCCCGGCGACGATGCCCGGGTACTTGCCGAGCAGCCGTTCGATCAGCGCGAGCGAGATCGGCACCTGGGACACCGGCGGGATGTGGTACAGGTACAGGCGCAATCGGTCGTCGCCGACGCGCTCGATCACCTCCGCGAAGTTGCGGTACAGGCCCTCGTCGGAGACGCCCTTGTAGTAGAACGGCGGTAGCATCAGCACTCCGGCGCAACCCAGCCCCACCGCGCGCCTGGTGAGCGCGACCGAGTCGGTGAGCGCGCAGTGACCGGTTCCCGGCATCAGCTGCGCCGGCGCGACGCCGGCCGTGACCAGCGCCTCGAGCAGCTTCAGCTTCTCCTCCACCGACATCGAGTTGGCTTCGCTGTTGGTGCCGAACACCGCCAGCCCGGAGCAGCCGTTCTTCAGCAGCCACTTGCAGTGGCGCACGAAGCGCCCGGCGTCGGGTGCGAGGTCCTTGCCGAAGGGCGTGACGACCGGGGATAGCACCCCCTCGATGCGACTCTGCTTGGCCATGGTCCTTTCCTGGGTGTGGAGGCGCGCGCAGCTCGGGCGCGCGCGCCGATCGGGGTCGAGAGCAGGCGCAATTATGCGCGCCGCGCGCGCGCCGACAAAGGCCCGTCTCGCGGCCCGCGCTACTCCCGGGAGCAGCGCGAAATGGCGCTGCGCAGACCGGCGGCCGCCGGGGTAGACTCGCGCCCAATGGCGGCGGATCTTTCTCGCAGCGCGAACATCGACGACCTGCGCGAGCTCGCGCGACGGCGCCTGCCGCGTATGGTGTTCGACTTCTTCGACGGCGGCGCTGAGGACGAAGTCACGCTGCGCGCCAACCGCGCGGCGTTCGAACGCATCCGCCTCGTACCGCAGGTGCTGCGCGATGTCTCGCGGGTCGACCCATCGACGGAGATCCTCGGCGGGCCCGCCCGCTATCCGATCGTGGTGGCGCCCACCGGCGCGATCGGCATGGGCTGGCCCGGCGCCGATCTCGCGATCGCCAGGGCGGCCGCGGCCTGCGGCATTCCCTACACGCTTTCGACCAGCGCCACGGCGAGCATCGAGGAGATCGCCGAGCAGGCGCCCGGGCGCCTGTGGTTCCAGCTCTACGTGCTCACCGATCGCGCCTTCAGCGACGGCCTGGTCGAGCGCGCGCGCGCCGCGGGCTACGAGGCGCTGGTGGTGACCGTCGACCTGCCGGTCGGCGGCAAGCGCGAGCGCGACACGCACAACGGCTTCGCGCTGCCGTTCCGGCTCGGGCTGCGCCCGCTGCTGCAGGGCGCGGCCAAGCCGGCCTGGGCGTGGCGCATCCTCGCGCACGGCGGCATTCCGGAGCTGGTCAACCTGCGCGGCTTCCAGCAGCGCGCGCGCGCCGACATGGCCTCGGCCGCCTCCTCGGTGGGGCAGAACCTGGACGCCTCGTTCGACGCGCGCGGCCTGGCGCGGCTGCGCGAGTTGTGGAAGGGCAAGCTGATCGTGAAAGGCGTGGCACGGCCCGACGATGCCGAGCGCATCGTGCAGCTTGGCGCCGATGCGATCTGGCTGTCCAACCACGGCGGCCGCCAGCTCGACGGCGCGATCACCGCGCTCGACGCGTTGCCGGCGGTGGCGGCGGCGGTAGGCGGCAAGGTGCCGGTGCTGATCGACGGCGGCGTGCGACGCGGCTCCGACGCGCTCAAGGCACGCGCGCTCGGCGCGCAGGCGGTCGCCATCGGCCGCCCGATGCTGTACGGCGCCTCGGCGGCGGGCGCCGCCGGCGCGCGCCGCGCGCTCGAGATCCTCACCGACGAGCTCGAGCGCACCATGCGGCTGTGCGGCGCGCGCTCCATCGCCGAGATCGGCGCGCACCTGCTGGCACGTGAGGGGGACCAATGATTCCGCAGCTTCCCGTTCTGGTGGCCGGCGGCGGCATCGGCGGCCTGGCCGCCGCGCTGGCACTGGCGAAAAAGGGCCTGCGCGTACGCGTGTTCGAGCAGGGCGCCGAGTTCAAGGAAATCGGCGCCGGCATCCAGCTCGGGCCGAACGTGTACCGCATGTTCGAGGCGCTCGGGCTCACGCAGGAGATCGAGCGCTACTCGGTGCATCCGGACAACCTGATCATGATGGACGCGATCACGGGCCAGCAGGTGATCCGCCTGCCGGTGGGCGGCGACGCTTTCCGCGAGCGCTTCGGCGGCTACCTGTACGGCGTGATCCACCGCGGCGACCTGTACCAGGTGCTGCTCGAGGCCTGTCGCGCCGAGAGCAACGTCGAGCTGAACGACCGCAAGAAGAGCCTGGATTACCGGGACCTGGGTGCGAGCGTGATGCTGCAGCTCGAGGGCGGGAAGCGCGTCGAGGGCTGTGCGCTGGTCGGCGCGGACGGCCTGTGGTCGCGGGTGCGCGCGCAGCTGCTGGGCGAGGGCAAGCCGCGCGTGTCGGGCCACATCGCCTACCGCGCGGTGCTGCCGCGCGCCGACGTGCCGCCCGATCTGTGGCAGAACAACGTCGTGCTGTGGGCCGGGCCGAAGACCCACCTGGTGCACTATCCGCTGCGCCGCGGCGAGCTGTACAACCTGGTCGCCGTGTTCCACAGCGACCAGTACGAGGAGGGCTGGGACGTGTTCGGCGACCCGCAGGAGCTGCGGCAGAAGTTCGCCGACGAGCGGCCCGAGGTTCAGCGGCTGCTCGACAAGATCGACGTCTGGAAAATGTGGGTGCTGTGCGACCGCGAGCCGGTGCGCCACTGGTCGAAGGGGCGCGTCGCGCTGCTCGGGGACGCGGCGCATCCGATGCTGCAGTATCTGGCGCAGGGGGCCAACATGGCGATCGAGGACGCCGTGGTGATGGCGGCCTGCCTCGAGCTGTCAGGCTACGATTTCGAGCGCGCGTTCCGCTGGTACGAGGACGAGCGCTACCTGAGGACCGCGCGCGTGCAGGTCACCGCGCGCTACTACGGCGACATCTACCACGCCGCCGGCGTGGTGCGCGAAGTGCGCAACTGGTTGCTGGCACCCAAGCCGAGCGCCGATCCGGGCGCCAAGCCCTCGTTCGAAGGCATGGCGTGGCTCTACGACGGCATCCGGGTGCCGAGCCGGTGACGCGGGGGTGAGGAGCGCCCGACCCCCGCACCCCCTCTAAGGCGGCGCGCGGCGCCCCGCCTCAGGACTTCGCGGTGTAGGCGACGCACCAGCCGTGCGGGCTGATGGCGCCGGCCACGACCTTGCATTCCCCATCCGCGGTCGCGGTCTTGCCGGGGATGAACTGCACGCAGTTGCTGCAGTCCTGCTTGCCCTTCGGCTGGTCCTGGTACTTCATCGCCGCCTTCGGTACCGTGCCCGCCGCCGCGGCCTGGCGAATCTCCGCCAGGGAAACGGTGGCCAGGCCGGCGAGCAGCGCTGCGCCCTTGAGCACGTCGCGCCGCGACAGCGGCTTGCGTTCGTTGTCAGCCATTTCTCTTGCTCCCGTCAATGAAAACTGGATCGACAGCGTACCGTGGGCAAAGTTTTCTGGCCAATTCGAACGCTTGATCGCGGCATGCGAGCCGCGCGGCGCCCGTCAAGGTCGTGCAAGCCCGGGGCGCTCAGACCCACACCTGCAGCACGTAGTCGTAAGCCGCCTGCGCGTTGGTCATGTCGACGCGCTGCAGCTTGATCCGGTAGCCGTCGTGCGTCTTTTCCAGGTGGTGCAGGTAGCTGCCGGCGAAGTGGCGTACGTCGTCGCGGCGCAGCTCCAGCATGTGGAAGCGCGAGCGCGCGACCACGTCGCCGTTGGGCGACTCCTTTTCGATGATCACGTTGCCGACCACGTGGTTGGTGCCCCACAGCGGGCGCTGCGACCAGGCATCCGGGTGCAGCACGCGCTTCATCCTCACCGTCATGATGTTCTTGTCCTCGGCGAAGATGGCCGGCATGCCGTCCCAGGTGGTGTGCGCGGGATCGGGCGGCATCCAGTACACGCCGTCGTCGGCGAACAGGTCGACGTACTCCTGCCAGCGCTTGCCGTCCAGGATCTCGGCCTGGCGGTACAGAAACTGCTCGACGGCGTGCTGCGCCTCGTGGCCGTTCGCTTTCGCGCGCGCCGCGGACTTCGGCGCCGCCGCCCTGCGCACGGCTCGCCGCTTGCTCGCCGCCGGCCGCCGCGCCGCGGCCTTCCTGCCCTTGCTCTTGGTTACCATCTCACTTCTCCGCGGTCATGTACTGCGCCCAGGCCTTCATCTGGTTGCGCATCGGCGCTTCCGAGGTGCCCATGTTCGCTCCGGTCTCGAGCACGCCGTCCTTGTCGATGTCGCGGCCGTAGTGGCGGTGGAAGCTCACCCAGTCGCCGCCGTCGGAGGCGAGGCCGGTTTGGCACTTCCAGAAGTTCTCCAGGTCGTCGGCGTTGATCATGGTCGAGGGCGAGTTGACCAGGTTGTAGTACGCGAGCGCGCGGCGGTAGATCGGCTCGGGCGCGCCCTTGAGGCGGAAGTGCCAGATCTCGGTGAGCGTCTTGTCCACGCCGAGCGGGCGCACCGCGCGCAGCTGCTGCAGCGGCGACTGCACCGACAGGCCCGGGTAGATCAGCACGTGGTGGATGTTGGTCGAGAGGATGGCCTCCTTGCGCTTCTCACCGTAGGCCTTGGCCAGCACGCGCTCGTACTCGAGGGTGTCCGGGTCCTTGGGGCGCAGCCCCATGTAGCCGGTGAGGATGCAGTGTCCGTGGGGGTAGTTGAGGGTCTGGAAAGCGTCCCACTTGTCGATCGTCACCGTGGCGAACGCCGACAGCATGTGGTAGGAAAGCGGCGCGTGGCCGGTCCGCTTCTCGATGTCGATCTCCACCTCGCGCGCCGCGCGCCCGGTGGATTGGTGAGTTACCGAAGGATGCAGCGCGTCGAGCTGGTTCTCGAGGAAGATCTTCCAGTTCGAACGCTGGACGACGCGGAAGCAGTTCGGCACCACCTCGACCTCGCCTTCGGGCGAGCGGTCGCAGATGTCGTCGAAGGCGATCTTGGATGGGCCGAGGAACTCGAGCAGTCCCGGCCCGTCCTGGGCGAGGCTCGCGAACACGAAGCCGCGGTAGCTCTCGACGCGCGCCGCCGGCTTCATGTTGCAGTCGGGGTTGTCGCGGTCCCAGCGCGTGCCCTGGTAGCCCGACTCCATCATCGGGATGCTGCGCAGCTTGCCGTCGTGGTGGAAGGTCCAGGCGTGGTAGGAGCAGCGGAAGAACTCGCCGCTGTTGCCATGGCGGTCGCCGCACAGCATGTTGCCGCGGTGCGGGCAGCGGTTGTAGATCACGCGCACCTTGCGATCCTTGCCGCGCACCATCAGCATCGGCTGGCGCCCGACCTGCACGGCGTAGTAGTCGCCCGCCCTGGGCACCTGCGACTCGTGGCCGCAGTAGATCCACACCGTCTCGTGGATGCGCTCCATCTCGAGCTCGAAGATCTGCGCGTCGGTGTACACCTGCTTGCGCACGCGGTCGGGCTCGACGTACTTGGAAAGATCGGGGATGCGTTCCTGCAGCATGAGCTTGTCCTCCTTCAGGCGGCCGCGTCGTTTTCGGCGAGGCCTTGGTCGAGATTCGCCTTCATGCGCCCGAGCGTCCAGCGCAGCATGTCCACCGCGGCCTCGGGCAGATCCGCGACCGCGGCGCGGTTGAGCCGCTCCACGGCGGGCCAGATGCGCGCGAACAGCTTGCCTCCCGCCGCGGTGGGCGCGAGGCGCGTGATGCGCATGTCCTCGCTGTCCGAGAGCCGCACCAGCCAGCCCGCGTGCTGCATGCGGTCCACGGTGCGGCTCAACGTCGTGCGGTCGATGGTGGTGAGGTCGGCGAGCTCGCTCATCGAGCAGCGCCGCCGCGCATGCAGCGAAGCGAGCACGCGCCACTCCGGCACGCGCACGCGGTAGCCCTTCAGCGCCTGCACCAGGCGCCGGTCGCGGCTGCCGATGACCTGCGTCAGCCAGAAGAAGACGTGGCGCTCGAGCTCGAACGCGGGCGGGGCTTCGCGTGGCATGCGCGGAAGCTAACTCCGCTTGCGTGCGTTTGCAAGTGTTTCTGCGGGCAGGCCGGGGCACGGCCCCGGGACGAGCGCCGGGAAGTTGTTTGCGATCGCACGCATACCGGGTGTCGATGCCGGTGCGTTGCCGATTCCGGCGCCATCTGCGACCATTCGCCCCTTCCCCTCAGAGCGACTGGAAGGCGCCTGGGCCCGTGGGGCACGTTCTCAACGTCGCCGTCGGCCTGCTCCTGGACGGACTGGCCTACGGCATGATCCTGTTCATCATCTCCGTGGGTCTGTCGGTGACCATGGGGCTGATGGGCTTCGTCAACCTCGCGCACGGCGCCTTCGCCATGGCGGGCGGCTACGTCACGGTGACACTGATGTCCGCCTTCGGGGTGCCGTTCCTGCTCGCGCTCGCCTGCGCTTTCGTGCTGGTCGGTGCGGCGAGCGTGGTTTTCGAGCGCCTGCTCTATGCCCGGCTGTACCGCGCGAGCGAGCTCGAGCAGGTGCTGTTTTCGATCGGCCTGGTGTTCATGGCGATCGCCGCATTCACCTACGTCTACGGGCCGGCGCCGCGGCCGATCCGCGTGCCCGCGTTTCTCTCGGGCAGCGTCGACCTCGGCTTTCGCACTCTGCCCGCGTACCGCGTGTTCATGGTCGCGGTGGGGGCGGCACTGGTGGCGGCGCTGTGGTTCGGCTTCGAGCGCACCAGCCTGGGCGCCAAGGTCCGGGCGGCGGTCGACAACCGCCACATGGCGCAGTCGGTCGGCATCAACGTGGACCGCCTGTTCACCATGACGTTCGCGCTCGGCAGCGGCCTCGCCGCGCTGGGCGGCGGCCTGGCGGTGAACCTGCTGGGCCTGACCCCGACATTCGCGATCCAGTATCTGGTGTTCTTCCTGATCGTGGTCGCGGTGGGCGGGCTCGGCAGCATCCGCGGCGCCGTGGCGGCGGCGCTCGTGCTCGGCATCACCGACAACGCCGGCAAGTACCTGTTCCCGGCGGGCGGCGCGTTCTTCATTTACGCCGCCACCATCGCGCTCCTGCTGCTCAAGCCGGCGGGCCTGTATGGCAGGGAGTGAGCGCACGGCGGGCCCGGCGGCGGCCGAGTTCCTGCTGCGGCGGCATCGCTGGCGCGCGGCCGAGGCGCTGCCGTGGCTGATCGCGATCGGCGCCTATTTCGCCTTCCCCGACTACATGGCGCTCGGCACCCAGATCCTGATCGGCATCATGTTCGCGCTGTCGCTCGACCTGGTGCTGGGCTACGCGGGGATCGTCACCCTGGGGCACGCGGCGTTCTTCGGCACCGGGGCCTACGCGGCCGGGCTGCTCGCCGCGAAGCTCGGCTGGGGCGAGCCGCTCACCGGCCTGCTGTTCGCCGGCGCCTGCGCGGCGGTGGCGGGATTCGTCTCGGGCTGGGTGCTGCTGCGCTACCGCGGGCTCACCCTGCTCATGCTGACGCTCGCCGCCGCGATCATGCTCTACGAGCTGGGCAACGCGCGCGCGGACATCACCGGCGGCTACGACGGGGTGACCGGCATCGTGATCAAGCCGCTGTTCGGCCGCTTCAATTACGACCTGTACGCGCATACCTACTACCTCTACGCGCTGGCGGTGCTGTTCGTCCTGTTCCTGATCGCGCGGCGCATCGTCTACTCGCCCTTCGGCCAGGCGCTGGTCGGCATCCGCGAGAACCTGGGGCGCATGCAAGCGCTCGGCTCGCCGGTGCACCGGCGGCTGGTCACCGTCTACACCATCGCCGCGGCGATGGCCGGGGTCGCCGGCGGCCTGTACGCCCAGTCCAACGCCTTCGTGACCCTGAGCGCGCTCGGCTTCGAGCGCTCGGCGGCCGTGCTCATCATGCTCATCCTCGGGGGCACCGGGCGGCTGTATGGCGCCTTCCTCGGCGTGGCGACCTACATGCTGCTGGAAGACAGGCTGGCCAAGCTCAGCCCGGAGTTCTGGCAGTTCGGCGTCGGGCTGGTGCTGGTGCTGACGGTCCTGTTCGCGCGCGGCGGCCTGCTCGGCCTGGTCGAGCGGGCCGCGCGCGCGGCGAAGAGGCTCTGGCGATGAGCGCGTCCGCCCTGGAGACCCGGAACCTGTTCAAGAACTTCGGTGCGCTGCAGGTGGCGCGCGCCATCGACTTCGAGCTCGAACGCGGGGCGCGCTGCGCGCTGATCGGTCCCAACGGCGCGGGCAAGACCACCTTCGTCAACCTGATCACCGGCGTGCTCAAGCCCTCGGCCGGCAGCGTGCTGCTGCACGGCGAGGACGTCACGCGCCTGTCGCAGATCGAGCGCGCGCGGCGCGGCATCGCGCGCACGTTCCAGATCAACCAGCTGTTCCGCGGCCTGAGCGTGCTCGAGAACGTCTGCCTCGCCGTGGGCGAGCGCACCGGGGCGTGCAACAACCTGTGGCGCGCCGCGGGGGCGCGCCGCGAGACCGTCGACGAGGCGGTCGACCTGCTCGAGGCGCTGCGCCTGCAGGACGACGCGCTCAAGCCGGTGAGCGAGCTGCCCTACGGCCGCCAGCGCCTGGTGGAGATCGCCATCGCGCTCGGCCAGCGCCCGAAAGTGCTGCTGCTCGACGAGCCGGCCGCGGGCGTGCCCTCGGCCGAGAGCCACATCATCCTCGACGTGATCGACCGCCTGCCGCCGGACATCGCCGTGCTCATCATCGAGCACGACATGGACGTGGTGTTTCGCTTCGCGCGCAGCATCGCCGTGCTGGTGGCGGGCGCGATTCTGATGCAGGGCACGCCGCAGGAGGTCGCCGCCGACGAGCGCGTGCGCACCCTGTACCTCGGCGAGCAGGTGCATGGCTGACAACGCGCTCGCGCTCGCGGCGGTCTCGGCGGGCTACGGCGAGACCGTGGTGCTGGAGGATCTGCAGTTCGCGCTGCGCGCCGGCGAGAGCGTGAGCCTGATCGGGCGCAACGGCGTGGGCAAGTCGACCCTGCTCGAGACGGTGATGGGGCACACCGTGCAGCACGGCGGGGCGATTCGCCTTCACGGCCGCGACCTGGCCGGCGAGCCGTCCTACCGGCGGGTGCGCGCCGGGCTGGGCTACGTGCCGCAGGAGCGCGAGATCTTCCCTTCCCTCACGGTGCGCGAGAACCTGGAGGTGGCTGCGCGCGCGGGCGCCGCCTCGGGCGCGCGGCGCTGGGCGCTGGCGGCCGTGTTCGAGCTGTTCCCGCAGCTCGCCGAGCGCCAGACGCACCGCGGCAACCAGCTTTCCGGCGGCGAGCAGCAGATGCTCTCGGTCGGCCGGGCGCTGATGGGAAACCCGACGGTGCTGCTGATGGACGAGCCCTCGGAAGGCCTGTCGCCGCGCATCGTCGAGGAGCTCATGCGGGTGCTCAAGAGGCTGCGCGACGCCGAGGGGCTGACCATCCTGCTGGTCGAGCAGAACACGCGCCTGGCGCTCGATTTCTCGCCGCGCACGCTGGTGATGAACCGCGGCCGCGTCGCCTACGACGGCCCGAGCGAGGATTTGCTGCGCGACCGGGCGCGGCTCGACAGCCTGATCGGCGTCGCGGGCGGCGATGCCTGAAGCGACGGGATAACGCCTGTTGTGCCCCCGGCAGGCGACCTATAATGATTTTTGGGGGAGCTCAAAGGAGGAAGGACATGCGAATACTTAGAAACGTGGCATTGGGCGCGGCGCTCGCTGCGCTCGCGGTTCCCGCGGTGCAGGCGCGCACCGTGAAGGTGGGCGTGGTGATGACCTTCTCGGGCGTGAACGCCGAGTACGGCGATCAGATTATGCGCGCGATGGATCTGTACCTGAAGGAGAACCCGAAGGCGCTGGGCAACAACAAGATCGAGTTCATCAAGCGCGACTCCAAGAACCCGAGCGGAACCGTCGCCAAGACCGAGGTGCAGGAGCTGGTCACGCGCGACAAGGTCGATATGCTGGCCGGCTTCGTGTTTTCACCGGATGCCATCGCCAGCGCTCCGCTGGTCACCGAGGCCAAGGTGCCGATGATCGTCATGAACGCGGGCACGGCGTGGATCACCAACCTGTCGCCCTACATCGTGCGCACCTCGTTCAGCATGTGGCAGGCGGCCTACCCGATGGGCAACTACGCCGAGAAGACTCTGGGCTGCAAGACCGCCGCGGTCGGCTACACCGATTACCCGCCGGGCAAGGACAGCCTGGAGGCCTTCACGAAAGGCTTCGAGGAGGCGGGCGGCAAGGTGGTCGATGCCATCCCGATGGGCAACCCGGCTCAGGTGCCCGACTTCACGCCCTTCCTGCAGCGCGTGAAGGACGAGAAGCCGGGCTGCTTCTACGTCTTCGTGCCGTCGGGCGAGCACGCGGCCGCGCTGGTCAAGACCTACGGCGACCTCGGCCTGCGCAAGGCGGGGATCAAGCTGATCGGGCCCCTCGACATCATCCAGGACACCAAGCTGCAGGGCATGGGCAAGGCGGCGGCGGGGATGGTGGTGATGGGCCATTACGCGGCCGACTACGACAACCCGGCCAACAAGGCGTTCGTCAGGGACTGGAAGGCGACCTACGGCAAGGACTCCACGCCGGACTTCATGGCGGTGGCGGGCTGGGACGGGATGGCCGCCATCGCGCACGTGGTGAAATCGCTCGACGGCAAGATCGATCCCGACAAGGCGATGAAGCTGCTCGAGGGCTGGAAGTTCAACAGCCCGCGCGGGCCGATCATGATCGATCCCCAGACGCGCGACATCGTGCAGAACGAGCACGTCGAGGAGGTGGTCGAGCGGGGCGGTCGCCTGCACGTGAAAGTGCTCGAGACGATTCCCCAGGTGAAGGACCCGTGCAAAGAGCTCAAGGTCGGCAAGTGCGCGCAGTGAGCGCACGCGTTTCCGGCTGAGGCGGATCGGATGCCGCCGCCGCGCTCTCGCGCGGCGGCGGTTTCTTTTGCGATTCATCACATCTGAATTCACGCTCGAGGCCATGGCTCGGGACATCGAGTGTCGCAAGGTCCGGTAGGAGTTCGTTGGGCGAGGACTGAATGGGATGTTCGGCTGTACGGCACTACGGTGAATTTCGGCCATCCGCGCGGCCTAACTTGGCGGAATAGTGCCGAATCCAACCGATCAACTCCCCCGCGGCGGGGGTGAGCGGAATGTCGCCTCGGCGAAGAATCGCGATGGTCGGCGCAGGAAGCGGCTCGCGCATCGGGATGATCGCGAGCTGATCACGCCAGCGCGAGTTCTCAAAGACGGCGCGTGGCAGGGTACCCAGCATGTCGCTCATGGCAATCACTCCGGGCAAAGCCATGAACGATTCGCAGATCATGCCTACCTTGAGGCCATCCAGCCCGGAGGCGCGGAACGCCTGCTCGATGAATGCTCCCACGCCTCCTGGGCCGCTCGATATCGCCCACTCGCATTCAGACAGTTCGGCCAGGGCGCCCGCTGCACGACTAGGGTGCTCGCGTCGGCAAACGATCACGACATTTCCCGGCAGCAGCGCCTCCGCGACGAAGGGGGGCTCGAGATGGTCGAGATCGCAGGGGCCGATCGCGAAGTCCAGCGCCCTGTCGCGCAATCCGGCCAGGGTGCCGGGATACAAGCCGTCGACGCACCGCAGACGGATTGAGGGAAAGCGTTCCCGGAATTCCCTGACCACCGCCGGGACGATCCCGATGCCGAAAGCTGGCGAAGTGGCGAAGGCCACGGTCCCTTCCCAGTGTCCGCGCAACTGCGCTATTTCCTCGCGCGCCTTTCGGCTCTCCTGTTCGATTGCGCGCGCCCTCTCCAGAAACGCGCGACCGAACTGCGTAGGGATCACCCCCTTCTTCGTCCTAAATAGGAGCGGAGCGCCGAGCTCGCCCTCGAGCTGCTGCAGCGCAGCAGTCATTGCCGACTGGGAGATCGGCATCGCCTTTGCCGCGGAGCGAAAGCCCCCGCATTCGACAACGGCGATGAAATAGCGAATCGCCTGCAGTTTCATCTATCGATGATCTGTTTCATTGATCATAATGGCGAAAAACGATTGGCAACAGATCTATTGTGCCGCCTACCATTGCTGCCCATCAATAACAGCTTCCCCGCGATGTGCTAGGCACGCGCACCCGGGCGATCGCCACAAAGAGGAGACGAGATCATGTTGCAGCGGAGCGCCAGGAAGGCTGCTGTCGGAATACGGGTGGCATTGGCATTGACGGTGGGCGTGGCGGCAGGTGCCGCGCACGCGACCACGACGCTTGTCATCAACGAACTGCTGCCTCCTGCGGACGCCTTCAATCTGCAAATCCTGCATCCGTGGGCGAAGGATGTGGAGCAGGCCACCGACGGCCGGGTTCGAATCTCGCTTCCCAATGCACCCCTTGCGGCGCCGGCGCAGTTGTGGGGCGCGGTGACCTCCGGGATCGTCGACGGCGCCTATGCCTTCAACAGCCTCCTCCCGCGCCAGCTACCGCTCGAACAGGTGGCGGCGCTCCCGTTCAGCTCCGGGACAACCGAGTCGACCTCGCTGGCGCTTTGGAATACCTACCAGAAATATTTCGCCAAGGCGGGCGAATACAAAGACGTGAAGCTGCTGGCGCTGTTCGCCCTCCCGCCCAGCGAGATCTTCAGCATGGGCAAGCCGATCGTGAATCCCGGTGACCTCAATGGCCGCCGGCTGTGGGCACTCCCCGGGGTGCCGCAGCGGATCTTCGCGCGCAGCAAAGCGGGCGTCGTTTCCACTCCGGCCGTGCAAGTCAGCGAGATGGTGGCCGGGGGGACGGTCGACGCCGTGGCCGGCATCGGCAGTTACGCCGCGCAGTCGTTCAAGATCATCGGTTACATGAAATCGGAAACCCTCATTCCCGGTGGGCTCACGACCCCATGCTTCTCATTGATCGTGAACCGCGCCAAATGGGACTCGATCTCGCCCGAAGACCGGAAGACGATCGAGCATCTGTCGGGCGCTGCTTTTGCCCGGCGCCTGGCCATCGAGGACAAGCTGGATGGTGAGGCACGTGCGAAGGCCGAGAAATCCGGCGTGACAATTGAGCACGCCTCGCCCGCGCTGATGGATGAGCTTCGAAGCCTGGCTCAGCCACTGTTCACGCAATGGCTGAAAGCGGCCGCGGACCATCACGTCGACGGGCCCGCCGCTTTGCACTACTTCCAGACCCAGGCTCAGGCCAAGGCGCAATGAGGGGTACGCATGCGCACGGCCTCCTCGATCGCCCCTTCGGGGCGGAGGGAACCTAAGGCGCGGGTGGTCCTGTGGGTCCGCCGGGTGCTGTACGCGGGCGTGGCCGCTTCCATGCTGGGCATCATGGGCGTGACGGTGGTCAACGTCTTCATGCGTTACGTCCTTGTCTCGCCCATCAGCGGCAGTGATGAGATCGTCCAGTTTCTCCTGGCGACTCTGATCTTTTCGGCGTTCCCCTTGGCAACCCTGGAGCGTCGGCATTTCTCCGTGGCGCTGGTACGCGGCGCGCATGGCCGATTGAGATTCTGGAGCGTGGCGCTCGAGCTACTGGTCAGCGTCGCAGGCTGCGGCATCGTGACCGTGCAGTTGCTCCGGGAGGCGATGCAACTGCGTTCCGAACAAATGACCACGATGGTGCTGGAGCTTCCGCTGGCGCCGCTCAACTTTGCGACGAGCGCCCTGGCAGCGCTGGCGCTTGGCGGCCTGATCGTCCTGTTGATCCGGCACATGCTGGGCCGCGGGAATCTGCAATGACCCTGGCGCTGCTTGGCTTTGCCATCGTGTTGGCGCTGGCGTTCCTGGGGGTGCCATTGTGCTTCGCGATGTTGTGCGTCGGCGTGGCCATGTTCGGTTCCGTTCGCGGAATCGAACCGGCCCTGATGATGGCCGGGCAGACGATTTCCGACCTGGCGATGAACGAGGGGCTGTCGGTTCTGCCGATGTTCATCCTCATGGGCGCGCTGATCTACAAGTCTGAGCTGGCCGAGGAGTTGTACGACGCCGCGTACGCCGTGGTCGGGCATCGGCGGGGTGGGCTCGCCTACGCGACGGTGCTCGCCAGCGCGGGCTTTGCCTCGATCTCGGGAAGCTCGATCGCCACCGCAGCCACCATGACCAAGGTTGCGCTGCCGCCCATGCGGCGCCTGCACTACGACGACAGCCTTGCCAGCGGCTGCGTCAGTTCGGCGGGAACACTAGGAGCGTTGGTGCCGCCGAGCGTGCCACTGCTGATCTACGGCGTCGTGACGCAGCAGGACATTGCCAAGCTATTTGTCGCGGGAATCCTCCCGGGGATCCTGTTGGGGGCGCTGTTCATGGTCGCGATCTGGTGGACCGTGTTGCGCCGGCCCGGACTCGGCCCGGCCGGCCCGCTGCTCCCATGGCCCGAGCGGCTGCGCAAGATATCCAAGGTTTGGGGCATCGTGCTCCTGTTCGTGGTGGTCATGGGCGGTTTGTACGGCGGCATCTTCACCGCCAACGAGGCGGGCGGCGTGGGTGCCGCGGGTGCGCTGCTCTTTACCGCGTTGCGGCGGCGCCTGAGCGCGCGCACGCTTCTGGAATCTCTGCTCGAGGCCGGCAAGACGACGGCCACGATCTTTTCTGTCGCCTTCGGCGGCATGGTCTTCGCGAACTTCGTCACGATGTCGGGCCTGACAGGCAGCCTGGTGTCGCTGATCGGTGGCTTACACCTTCCCGTGACGGGAATCATCCTCGTGATCATGGCGATCTACGTCGTCCTCGGCTCGATGATGGAAACGATCTCCATGATGCTGCTGACGGTGCCAGTGTTCGCGGCGGTGCTGGCCCCCCTTGGCGTGAGCATGATCTGGTTCGGCATTTTCGTGGCGATGATGATCGAGATCGGCTTGATCCACCCCCCCATCGGCATGAACATCTTCATGGTCAAGACGATCATGCCCGAGTTGAGCACGCGCACCATCTTCGCCGGGACGATCCCTTTCCTCATCGCCAACTTCGTCGCGCTGGGCCTGATCATCGCTTTCCCCGCCATCGCCACCTGGCTGCCGAGTTTCGCGCGCTGAACATCTCCGGGTTCCTGCACGCAGGCCGGCCACCCAAACCGACCGCGCGAGAAGTCCGGAATATTCTCTTCATCGCGTGCGACCAGCTGCGGGCAGATCATCTGTCCTGCGGTGGTCTACAACCCGAGCCCCGAGTCCGACGCCACACGCGGATCCCGCTTTGGGGCGTTCGTCGAGGCGATCGACGTCGTGCCGACCGCGCTCGAGGCGCTCGGCACGCCAGCGCCCCTGCACCGCGTCGGGGGGACCTCGCTGCTTTCGCACACTCGGGCGAAGCGCGACTGCCCACACCGCGATGCCGTTTTCCCCGAACTGGATTTCAGCTACCGCCGAGCGCGCCTGGACATCGGATTGGCGCCCGATCGCTGCCACGCCACCATGGTTCGCACCAGGCGCTGGAAGTACGTGGATTGGACGGACCTGCGTCCGCAGCTGTTCGCGCTAGAGAACGATCCACTCGAATTCCACGATCTTGGTTTGGATCCCGGCTATGTCGACGCGGGCCGAAATGCGCGACAGATTCTTCGCATGGATGCGCGGCCTGCGCCGGCGCACGACCGTCAAAGTCGAACAGGTCGTCCGAAGAACCGCTGGGCACAGGAAGGCGGGCGTCCATTACGGCATCTGGGACGAGGAGTGAAGCAGCCGCCTCGTGCCCGTTCGCCTGTCGTAGGCGACTCGGAGCACCCGAAGCGATAGCGCCTCGCTCCCGGTTCGCGGGGTCACCACACCCCGATGGTCACTCCGCCGGCGGCCGCCGGGCTCGGCCGCCGGGCGACCGCCTCGTCGCTCATCGCAACGCGGTTCCGCCTCGCCCGCATCCAGTCGAACATTCGCGCGTACATCTCTTCTCTCACCGCGGCCAGCCCGAGGTCCGTGCCTCGGTCGTCCAATTCCTGCGGATCCTCCCGCAGGTCGAATAGTTGGGGCGGCAGGCCGCTTCCGAAATGGACCAGCTTCCAGCGGTCCGTTCGGACCATTACCATGCGCGCCTCGCGCGGTTTCAGTCCGAGCTTGCGCGCGGTCGGGTAGATCGCGTAATCGAGCTCACTGAATGCCGCCTCGCGTTCGCGGTCGCTGCTTCCCCGTAGCAGCGGGGCGAGCGAGCGTCCCTCGACAATGTGCGGGGCCGCCGGCAGTCCAAGCGCCTCGAGGCAGGTGGGGACGATGTCCACGCCTTCGACGAGCGCGTCGCAGGCCGCGCCGCGCTTCGCCCCGGGCGAGGGATCGACCACGATGAGCGGAATCCTCACGCCCTGCTCGTACATGAATTCCTTTTCGCCCTGCCAGTGATCTCCGAGAAAATCGCCGTGGTCGCTCGTGAAGACGATGAGCGTGTCCTGCAGACGGCCCGACGACTCCATGAACGCCATCAGCCGGCCGAGGTGATGGTCCATTTGCCTGGTAAGTCCCATGTACGCCGGTATCACATTGAGGCGCACGTCGTCGCGCGAAAACGCGATGCACTCGGGGTGCTCCTGAAAACCCTTGAAAAGGGGATTGACCGCGCCACGTTCGGCTGCGGAGCGCACCGGCGTCGGACAGTTCTCGGCGCCGTACATGCGGTGATACGGCGCCGAGACGATGTACGGCCAGTGCGGCTTGATGAACGAGGTATGCAGGCACCAAGGCCTTTCGCCTTGCTCGCGAATGAAATCGATCGAGCGCTCCACGGTCCAGGCCGACTCCGAAAGCTCGTCCGGAATGCGCGCCGGCCGATTCGCATTGCGCAGCAGCCAGCCGCTGGCAAGCTTCCCTTCCTGATCGAGCGCGGCATTCGCGTATTCATGCCATGGGTTCGGGCCGTCGTAACCCTGCGCTCGCAGATAGACGTTGTACGCCTCGTGCTCCGTCCTGCGGCCATCGGGGTGAATTCCGTCGTCGCGCGCGTAGGGTTCGAAGCCGCCTTCGGCGAGAAGTCGGCCTCGGCCTTCCTTGGGCGACAGACCGAGTCGCGCGATGCCCTCCTGGTCAGCTTCTACATGTGTCTTGCCGACTACTGCGGTGCGGATCCCCGCCGGACGCAAGTAATCGCCAAGCGTCCGCTCGGCCGCGGGCAGCGGCACGAAATTCCAGGTCGCCCCGTGCGACAGGGTGAATCGGCCCGTGTAAAACGACATGCGCGACGGGCCGCACACCGGCGCCGCGCAAAACGCGCGCGTAAACCGCGTGCCGCGCGCGGCGAGCGCATCCACATTGGGGGTCTCCGGA
The DNA here is from genome assembly GCA_963817785.1 of uncultured Pseudomonadota bacterium. Taxonomy (GTDB): domain Bacteria; phylum Pseudomonadota; class Gammaproteobacteria; order Burkholderiales; family SG8-39; genus JAKALD01. Next base: position 663,284 of record CAWFPL010000003.1, read on the forward strand.
GAACGAGCGCCGTAACAGGACAAATAGTCTGCGCGCAACTGGTCGCACATGATGAAAAGGACATTACGGACTTGCGCCATAGCGAATACCGAGGAATGCCCCGGCCTGAACGGATCGGATTCGTATTATTCCGAACGTCGATTGACCCTTTAAGCGCCGCAGCGTAGCGTTCCACCCAGTGGAATCGGCCTTGATTCAGGGGGATGAAAGCAATCCGCGTGGTTCAACGTGCAGCGGCGGTGCTCCGCGCGCTCGAGCGTCGCACGGCGAGCTCGCTCGTACAGCTGCACCGCGATACGCGAATCCCTAAGCCGACGCTGCTGCGCCTGCTGGCGGCACTCGAGTCCGAGCGGCTGGTCTGGCGAGCGATGGCCGATGGCCTCTATCGCACCAGGGTCCTACTTCGGCGGCAGCGGCCGGCGGGCCACCCCCTTCTGGCCGAAGCGGCGGCACCCCACCTGGAGGCGCTGCGCCGGCGCGTGGTGTGGCCCTCGGATCTGACAGTGCGGCGCGGCGACTGGATGGTGCTTATCGAGACCAGCAGGCGCGCGAGCACGCTGGCAATGCATCGCGACGCGGTCGGGGCCCGTATCGACATCAGGCTCTCGGCGGTTGGGCGAGCCTACCTTGCCTTCTGCCCAGCGGCAGAGCGTGAGGGCATTCTCGCGCGCCTGGAGGGGCGCTCGAGCGCGCTCGGAGCGATGACGCTATTGCCCGAGGGGCTCGCGCGCGCACTTGCACACACCCGCGAACGCGGCTATGCCGTGCGAGACCCGCGCTTTCGAGGACTCGCGTCGCGCCGCAGGGAAATCGATGATGGGCTTGCGGCGATCGCCGTCCCGATAACCGATGGGGTCGGAGTATTCGGCTGCCTCAACCTGGTCTGGCCGAGACGCCTGCACCGCGAGCGCGACATTGCCGAACGCCATCTTGCCGATTTGAAGGTCACGGCTTCGAACATAGCGGCGGCGGTTGCGAAGCCCCGTCGCTAGCTGACAGCTGCGAGATGGCGGAGCGCGCCTGGCGAGTCCAGGGCGTTGCGCAAGTCGTCGCAGGCATCCGCAGAATTTTCCTCGTTCCACCCGGTGAAATGGCAGCCCGGACCGGCTTCTCCGGTTGCACGGGGTTGTTAGACTGCGCGCGAATCTTGGCACCGGGGCAAGCTCCTGGTGCGGCCACGGAAAGTTCGATGAGCGATTGCGAGTATCCGGTCCTGATCGTCGGCGGCGGCGGGTGTGGCCTGTCGATGTCGATCTTCCTTTCCAACCTCGGCGTGCGCTCTCTCCTCCTCGAGCGCAACCACGAAGTGGTTGGCCAACCGCGCGCACATATCCTCAATCAGCGCTCGATGGAGATCTTTCGCCAGCACGGCATCGACCAGCGGGTGTACGAGCGCGGCGCGCCGCTCGAATGCATGGAGAGGATCGTATTCTGTACTTCGCTCGGCGGCGATGGGCCGCTCGACCGCAAGTCACTCGGCAGCCTCGATGGCTACGGCGGTGGCGGGCTGCGTGAACGCTACGCGGCGGACTCGCCCTGCCGAGCAACCAATCTTCCGCTGATGCAGCTCGAGCCGTTGTTGCGCGCGATGGCGGAGTCGCGCAAGCCCGGCGAGTTGCGCTTTCATCACGAGTTGCTCGCGTTCGCTCAGGACTCCGGTGGCGTCACGGCCACCGTGCGCGACCACGCCCGCGGTGCCGAGTACCGTGTCCGGGCGCAATACCTGGTCGCCGCCGACGGCGGCAAGACCGTCGGACGAGCGCTCGGGGTCGAAATGCAGGGTCCGCGGCGGCTACGGCGGATGATCAATACGTTTTTCTCCGCCGACCTCTCATCGTGGATTGACGACGACGGAGCCCTCATACATTACATCCTGAGCCCGGACGGAACCGGAGTGTGGTCCGCGGGGGGCCTGGTGAAGTCCGGACCAACACGCTGGGACCGTCATTCAGAATCGTGGGTGTTGTTTCGTGAGGTCTCGGCGGATGATCCCGACGCGCTCGACGAAACCACGCTGCTTCCTCGCCTGCGGGAGCTGCTGCGAATTCCCGATCTCGATGCGCGCATTCACAAGGTCGCCCTCTGGGACATCGAGGGCGTGGTGGCGAAGAGCTATCGCGCAGGACGCGTGTTCCTGGCCGGTGACGCGGCGCATCGCCATCCGCCTGTGAGCGCCCTGGGGCTGAATACCGCGTTCGGCGACGCGCACAATCTGGCCTGGAAGCTGGCGCTCGTGCTGTCGGGGAAGGTGCCCGATCGCTTCCTCGACACTTACGAGCCCGAGCGACAACCGGTCGGTGCGCGCGTCGCCGAGTGGGCTCTCAACGGCTTTCGCACGCGGAGCATCCTGGATGCGGCGATCGGATTGATCACGGGTGACCGCGAAGCGAACCGGCGAGCGTTCGAAGCGCTGCTCGCGGACACGCCTGACGGCGCCACCCGGCGCGCGATCTTCGCCGAAGCACTTCGCATCCAGCGGATTGGCCCGCAAGCTCACGACATGGAGATCGGCTACACGTACGAGAAGGGTGCCCTCGTTTCCGATGGCACTCCCCCTCCGACGCGCGACCCGATGGCCGGGGACTATCGCCCCTGCGCGCGCCCTGGAAGCCGCCTGCCGCACGCCTGGGTCGAGAACGGCGGCGAGCGGCTCTCGACGCACGATCTCGTCGGCATCGATAAATTCCTTCTCATTGGCGGGGACGTGTGGCGCAGCGCAGCCGCCGAAGCGACCAGCACGCTCGGCGTACAGGTAGACTTTGCGCCACTCCGAGTTCCGCGCGGACTTCTCGGAGTCCTCGATGATGGTGCCGTGCTGGTGCGTCCCGACGCGCACATCGGCTGGCGCTGCCCCCGCGCAGCTCGGGATCCGGCCACGGCGCTCGTCGATGCCTTGCGGGCACTGCTCTGTCTTCAATAGTCGAGCTGGCGAGGCTCACGGTTCCAGTTTGCCAGACGGCAAATTCATCGACGCGAGGCAATTCTTTCCGAAATATGGCGGTTGCAATGCTGTACTGTCGCCGCCCCGGTCTTTCCCCCTACAGCGCCCCGAAATACTCCGCCATGCGCCGTCGCTGCGCCGCGTCCGGCAGCGCGCCGCAGCCCGCCGCGAGGTTGTCCTTCATGTGCGCTGGCTTGTCGGTGCCGGGAATCGCGCAGGTGACCGCCGGGTGGCCGAGGACCCACTTGAGGAAGAACTGCGCCCAGCTCGCGATGCCGAGCTCCGCGGCCCAGGCCGGCAGCGGCTTGCCGCGGACGTGCGCGAACATGCCGCCCTGGCCGAACGGCCGGTTGACGATCACCGCCACGCCCTTTTGCTGCGCGAGCGGCAGCACGCGCTGCTCGGCCTGGCGCTCGGCGAGCGAGTAGTTGATCTGCAGGAAGTCGTACTGCCCGGTCTCGAGCCAGCGCTCGACCTCCGGGTAGGCCGCGGCCGTGTAGTGGGTGATGCCGATGTAGCGCACGCGGCCCTGCTGCTTCCACTGCTCGAGCGTCCTGGTGTGCACGGCGACGTCGAGCAGGTTGTGGATCTGCATCAGGTCCATGCGCTCCACGCGCAGGCGCTGGAAGGAGCGTTCCATCTCGCGGATGCCCGCCTCGCGCCCGGTGGTCCAGACCTTGGTGGCGATGAACAGCTTGTCGCGCAGGCCGAGGGCGGAGACCAGGTCGCCGACCACCGCTTCGCTGGTGCCGTACATCGGCGAGCTGTCCACGACCTTGCCGCCGCCTGCGACCAGGTCCGCCAGCACTTCGCGCAGCGGCACGCGCGCCGCCCGGTCGTTGCCGACGTCGAAGGTCTGCCAGGTGCCGAGCCCGATCACCGGCAGCAGCTCGCCGCTGACCGGAATGGGGCGCGCGTTCATGCGTTGCGCGGTCCCTTGCGCCCGCGGGCGGCGCGCGAGCAGCGCCGCGGGCGCGCCCGCCAGCAGCCGCAGCGCGCGCCGGCGCTCCGCGATGCGAGATCCCGCCATGCGTTCATTCTAGTCTCCCGGCTGCTTCCCGCGCAGCGCCGCCTGCCGCCGTCCCAGGTAGAAGCTTAACGCGAGTCCGACCGCACCGAGCGGCAGCGCCGCGTAGGCGATTCCCGAAAGTCCCAGGCCGAGGCCCCGCAGCGCGCCGAACAGCCAGCCCGATGCCGCATCGCCGCCGCGATAGACCACGGTATCGATGAAGTTCTTCGCCTTGTAGCGTTGTTCCCTCGGCAGCACCGTGAACAGCGCTTCGCGCGCCGGCTTGGAGAAGGCGAACTCGCCGACGCGGCGCGTCACGCCGAAGGCGAGCAGTACCGCGAGCGTGGGGAGCGCGCCGAGGAAGGCGAATCCCGCGAGCGACAGCAGCGGAATCAGGGCCAGCATCCACGCCACGCCGAGGGCGGCGCGCAGCCGCGCGAAGACGAACAGCTGCGCGAGCAGCGTGAGCGCGTTGACCGCCAGGTCGACGCTGGCAAACAGCCGCGTTCGCTCGGCGGCGCCGTGCAGCGCGCGGCCGACGATGTCGACCTGCTCGAAGTACAGCGCGGTCGACAGCGCGGTGTAGCACAGCAGATAGCCGCAGATCGCCAGCAGGTAGGGCGAGGACAGCGCCGCGCGCGCACCGGCCGCGATGCCGCCGCCGAGCGGCGCTTCGGGCGACGGGTCCCCCTGGCGCGGGTGGGCGCGCGCCCAGCGCAGCAGCATCCGGATGCAGCCGGTCGCAGCGGCCAGAAACGCGGCCGAGAGCAGCAGCAGATTGGGCACGCCGAGCGGCAGCACGGCAAGCGCGGAGATCGCGGGCCCGGCGATGGCGCCGCAGCTGCCGCCCGCGGCGATCGCGCCGTACAGGCGCGCCGCCTGCGCGGCATCGAACAGGTCCGCCATGAAGCTCCAGAACACCGACACCACGAACAGGTTGAACACGCTCAGCCACACGAAGAACACCGGTGCGACCAGGCGCGGCGCGATGCCGGCGCGCTCGGCCGCCCAGAAGGCGACCAGGTTCAGGATGAAGAACGCGTACACCGCCGGCAGCAGCCGCGCGCGCGGCAGGCGCGCGCACAGCCAGCCGAACAGCGGCACCATCGCGAGCATGGCGAGGAAGGTGGCGGTGAACAGCCAGCGCAGCGCGCCGGCGCCCGCCTGCACGCCCATCGCGTCGCGCACGGGGCGCAGGATGTAATAGGCGCACAGCAGGCAGAAGAAATACGCGAACGCCCAGCCGAGCGCGGCGCGCTCGTGCGGCGCGGCGCGCAGCGCGCGGTCGAGCAGCGGGGGCTGCGGGAGAGCGTGCTCGGTCATGGATTCGCGCTCGGACTGGTATATTAGCTCCCGCCTGAACGACGCGACCCGGGGGAGGGGCACGATGAGCACGGGAGGCTGGATTTTTCTGGCGGTAGTGGTGGCGGCGATCGCGTTCGCAATCGCCGTGTACAACGGCCTGGTGACGCTGCGCAACCGTTACAAGAACGGCTACGCGCAGATCGACGTGCAGCTCAAGCGCCGCTACGACCTGATCCCCAACCTCGTCGAGGCCGCCAAGGGCTACATCGCGCACGAGCGCGGCACCCTCGAGGCGGTGACCGCGGCGCGCGGGGCGACCCGGCCGCGATGCAGGGGCTCTCGCAGGCCGAGGCCGGGCTGACGGGGGCCCTGTCGCGCCTGGTCGCGGTGTTCGAGGCCTATCCGGACCTGAAGGCCAACCAGAACGTGCTCGCGGTGCAGGAGGAGCTCTCCAGCACCGAGAACAAGATCGCCTTCGCGCGCCAAGCCTACAACGACGCGGTCATGGAGTACAACACCAAGCGCGAGTCGTTCCCGGCCAACACCATGGCCGGGATGTTCGGCTTCGGGCCGGCCGAACTGCTGCAGGCCACCGAGTCGGCCGAAGAGCGCCAGGCGCCCAAAGTCTCGTTCCAGTGAGCTGCGAATCGGCGCCCGCGGCCCGGTCCTAGACGCCGCGGGGGCGCGCTCGCGATGGACTTCTTCGAGCTGCAGGAGCACGCGCGGCGCAGCACCCGCTGGCTGCTGCTGCTCTACCTGCTCGCGGTCGCGGCCATCGTGCTCGCCGTATGCGCCGGCATCGGCGCGACCTACACCATGAGCGCGCTGTACGGCTTCGCGCCGCTCGCGCGCGAGGTCCGCTTCGACGGCCAGCACATCGTCGCCTCCTATCTCGGCATCATGCTGCACGGCGTGCCGCCCAAGGTGTATCTGTGGAGCGCCTGCCTGACGCTGGCGACGATCGGCGCCGCCACCGCCTTCAAGGTGTCGCAGCTCGCGGGCGGCGGGGAGGCGGTGGCCGAGCTGCTCGATGCGCGCCTGATCGAGCGCGGCAGCAGCGATCCGCTCGAGCGCCGGCTGCTCAACGTGGTCGAGGAAATGGCGATCGCTTCCGGGATCCACGTCCCGCCCGTGTACCTGTTGGAAGGCGAACGCGGCATCAATGCCTTCGCCGCCGGCTACGCGCCGAACGAGGCGGTGGTGACGGTGACCCGCGGCGCGCTCGAGCAGCTCACGCGCGACGAGCTGCAGGGCGTGCTCGGGCACGAGTTCAGCCACATCCTGAACGGCGACATGCGCCTCAACGTGCGCCTGCTCGGGGTGCTGTTCGGCATCCTGTTCATCGGCCAGGCGGGGCAGTTCATGGTGCGCATGTCGATGCTGGGTCCGCGCGGCCGGCAGCGCGAGGAGGCGAGCGCTTCGGCGGCGATGGCCGTGCTCGGCGTCATCCTGGCGCTGATCGGCGCGCTCGGGCTGGCGTTCGCGAGCATGATCAAGGCCGCAGTCTCGCGCCAGCGAGAGTTCCTCGCCGACGCCTCGAGCGTGCAGTTCACGCGCAACCCGGACGGCATCGCCGGGGCGCTCGACACCATCGCGGCCTGGCCGATCGGCAGCCGCGTGGGCAACCTGCACGCCGAGGAGCTGAGCCACATGTTCTTCGCCCAGGCGGTGGCGAACTGGTTCGGCAGCCTGTTCGACACCCATCCGCCGATCGACGAGCGCATCCGCAGGGTGCGTCCGGGCTTCGAGCGCACGCGCTACCGCGAGCAGCGCGCGGGGGCGAGTTCGGCGCCGCCGGTCGCGGTGCTCGATGGCGCCGGCAACGTGGTGAAGACGATCGGCGGGGAGGCGGGGGGCCGCGCGACGGGGGCGGCGGGCGCGGCGGGCGCCCTGGCCATGCTCGGCAGCGCGTTCGGCACCCCGACGCCGCAGCACGTGGACTATGCGGCGCAGTTGCTCGGCGCGCTGCCGGCTTCGCTCAAGGAGCGTCTGGCGGCGCCCGAGGGCGCCGCGCAGGTGGTCTGCGCGCTGGCGCTGGAGTCCGACGCCGGGTCGCAAGCCGCGGAAGCTCGCCTGCTCACCGGGCGCCGCGGCGCAGCGTTCGCGCAGGCGGTGCTCGCGGCGTACGCGCAGACGAGCGCGCTCGGGCGCGCGCGCGCGTTGCCGCTGCTCGCGCTGGCGCTGCCCGCCCTCAGGCAGATGAAGCAGCCCGAGCGCGATGCGTTTCTCGCGGACTACGAAGCGCTGATCGAGGCCGATCACCGCGTCACGCTGCACGAGTTCGTGCTGGCGACGCTGCTCAGGCAGAGCCTGCGCGAGGGCGCCGGGCGGTCCATCTCCATGCGCTACCGCAGCGTCGACGAGATTGCCGCGGACGCGCACGTGGTGCTTTCCGTGGTCGCGTACGCTGCCGGCGGCGATACCGCGCAGGCGTTCGACAAAGGTGCGGTGGCGCTCGGCCTGAACCTGCGCGCGCCACTGCCTGCGGCCGAGCTCTCGACGCCGCGGGTCGCCGAGTCGCTCGAGCGGCTGCGCCTGCTCGCTCCGCTCGCCAAGCCGCGCATTCTCAAGGCCTGCGTCGAGGCCGCGGGCGCGGACGGCTCGTTCCGCATCGCCGACGTCGAGCTGGTGCGCGCGGTGGCGGCGACGCTCGACTGTCCGCTGCCGCCGGTCATCGAAGCGCTCGATCCGGCGGCGCTCGGCACCTGAGCGTCGCGCGCCGCTATAATCGGCCGCGACCATGAGCGCCCCACCCGCCGCGCGAATCCCCGATCCCGGCGCGCTCGAAGCCGCGCTGCGCAGCGCAGTCTCCGGCGAAGTCCGCTTCGATCCCGGCGCACTCGCGGCGTACGCCGCCGACGCGTCGAACTACCGCCAGATCCCCGTCGCCGTGGTGCTGCCGCGCACGCTCGACGACGTCGTCGCCGCGGTCGCGGCCTGCTGCGCGCACGGCGCGCCGATCCTGCCGCGCGGCGGTGGCACGGCGCAGAACGGGCAGAGCGTCAACGTCGCGGTGGTGATCGACTGCTCGAAGTATCTCGACCGCGTGCTGGTGGTGGATGCGGATGCGCGCAGCGCGCTGGTCGAGCCGGGAACGGTGTGCGACGCCCTGCGCGACGCCGCCGAGCGGCACCGGCTGACCTTCGCGCCCGACCCGGCGACGCATTCGCGCTGCACGCTGGGCGGAATGATCGGCAACAATTCCTGCGGCCCGCATTCGGTGATGGCGGGCAAGACGGTCGAGAACCTCGAGCGGCTCGAGGTCCTGACCTACGACGGCGCGCGCTTCTGGTGCGGGCCGACCAGCGACGCGGAGTACGCGCGCATCGCCGCCGCGGGCGGCCGGCAGGCCGAGATCTACGCGCGCCTCAAGGCGCTCGCCGGCCGGTACGCGGACCTGATCCGTGCGCGCTATCCGAAGATCAAGCGCCGCGTGTCCGGCTACAACCTCGACCAGCTGCTGCCCGAGAACGGCTTCAACGTGGCGCGCGCGCTGGTGGGCTCGGAGGGCAGCTGCGCGCTGACGCTGCAGGCGGAGGTCCGGCTGGTGAAGAGCCCGCAGCACCGCGTGCTGCTGGTGCTCGGCTTTCCCGACATCTACGCGGCGGGTGACGTGGTGCCCGAGATCCTGTGCGCCGCGCCGATCGCCTGCGAAGGGCTCGACGACAAGATCATCGGGGGGCTGCGCGAGCGCCGCCTGAAGCTCGAAGACGTCGCGCTGCTGCCGGAAGGGCGCGGCTGGCTGATGTGCGAGTTCGGCGCCGACAGCCACGCCGAGGCGATGGCCCAGGCGCGCGTGCTCGAGGCGGCGTTCGCCGCGCGCTCCGACGTGCGCGCCTGGCTGATCGAGGACCCGGCCATGATCGCGCGCATGTGGACGCTGCGCGAGACCGGCGCGTCGGCGACCTCGCTCGCGCTGGCGGGCAGCGGCCCCGATCCGGTGGTGGGCTGGGAGGACGCCGCGGTCGATCCGCTGCGCCTGGGCGACTACCTGCGCGAATTCCAGGCGCTCATCGACCGCCGGGGCTACCGCACGTCGCTCTACGGCCACTTCGGCGACGGCTGCATCCACGCGCGCATCACCTTCGACCTGCGCACGCCCGAGGGCCTCGCGCAGTGGCGCGGGTTTCTCGGCGAGGCGGCGCAGCTCGTGGTGAAGTACGGCGGGTCGCTCTCGGGCGAGCACGGTGACGGCCAGGCGAAGGCGGAGTTCCTGCCGCTGATGTACGGGCCCGAGCTGATGCAGGCGTTCCGGGAGTTCAAGGCGATCTGGGACCCGGACAACCGCATGAACCCGCGCAAGCTGGGCGCCCCGGAGGGCGAGGTGCTGCGCGCCGACGAGAACCTGCGCCTGGGGCCCCAGTACCGGCCGGTGACGCTCGCCACGCGCTTCGCGTTCAGGAGCCCGGTCGGCGACGGCTTCACGCGCGCGGTCGAGCACTGCATCGGCATGGGCAAGTGCCGCGCCAAGTCCGGCGGCACAATGTGCCCGAGCTACCGCGCCACCGGCGAGGAGCGCTACTCGACGCGCGGCCGCGCGCGGCTGCTGTTCGAGATGCTGCAGGGCGAGGTGATCACCGACGGCTGGGACAGTCCGGACGTCGCCGAGGCGCTCGAGTGGTGCCTCGCCTGCAAGGGCTGCAAGAGCGATTGCCCGACGCACACCGACATGGCGAGCTACAAGGCGGAGTTTCTGTCGCACTATTTTGAGAAGCGCCGGCGCCCGCGGCACGCGCATGCGATGGGACGCATCGGCGAGTGGGCGCCCCTGGCGGCCGCGTTTCCGCGCCTGGCCAACTTTTTCACCCAGACCCCGGGACTCGCCGCGCTCGCCAAGCGCGCGGCGGGCGTGGCGCCGCAGCGCGCGCTGCCGAAGCTCGCCCCGCGCAGCTTCCGCGCCGAGTGGCGCGGGACGAAGCGCGCCGGCGATCCGGTGCTGCTGTTCGCCGACACCTTCAACGACTATTTCCGGCCGCAAAGCGCGCACGCCGCGGCGCGGGTGCTCGAGGCCGCGGGCTGCAGCGTCGAGGTGCCGGGCGAGCGCCTGTGCTGCGGCCGGCCGTACTACGACTTCGGCATGCTCGACCAGGCCAAGGCGGCGCTCGGGCGCATTCTGGTCAAGCTGGCACCGGACATCGACGCCGGCACGCCGCTGGTCGTGCTCGAGCCGGCCTGCCTGTCGGTGTTCCGCGACGAGCTGGCGAACCTCTTCCCGGACGATGCGCGCGCGGCGCGGCTCGCGCGGCAGGCGGTGTCGCTGGCCGAGTTGCTGCGCGCGCGCGGCTGGCGGCCGCCCGCGCAGGCGGGCGGGCGCGCGCTGCTGCACGGCCATTGCCATCAGAAGGCGCTCTCGGGCACGGGCGCCGACCTCGCGCTGCTGCGCGCGGCGGGCTTCGAGGCCGAGGCGCCGGACAGCGGCTGCTGCGGCATGGCCGGCGCCTTCGGCTTCAAGCCGCGGCACTACGAGGCTTCGAAGAAAATCGCCGAGCTCGCGCTCCTGCCGAAGCTGCGCGCGGCGGGCGCCGGGACGCTGATCGTGGCCGACGGGTTCTCCTGCCGCGAGCAGATCGAGCAGCTCGAGGGCCGTCCGACGCTGCACCTGGCCGAGGCGCTCGCGCGAGCGCTCGGCTGAGCGCGCGGCGCGACGCAACCGCTACAATCGGCGCGATGCGCAGGCTTGTTCTGGTCGTGCTCCTTGCGGCGACCTTTCCGGCGTTCGCCCAGCCGGCGCCGGGCGGCGTGGACGCGCGCCTGTTCGCCGCGATCGCTGCCGGCAAGGAGCTGGCGGCCGAAGGGCTGGTGCTGCGCGAGCACGCGGACGTCAACGCGCGCGACGCCGAGCACGAGACCCCGCTGATGCGCGCGGTCGAGAAGAACATGACGGAGCTGGCCGGCGTGCTGCTCAAGGCGGGCGCGAGCCTGTACCCGCGCACGGAAAGCGGCGAGACCGCCCTGCATCTCGCGGCGATGAGCGCCGATCCGTCCATGGTCATGCTGCTGCTCAAGGCCGGCGCCGACCCGAAGGCGCGCAACGACGACGGCGAATCGGCGCTGTTCTGGGCCGCGCTCACCGGCAACGCGCGCACCGTGGCGGCGCTCCTCGCCGGCGGGGCGGACCCGAACGTGGCGGACCTGAAGGGCGACACGCCGCTGCACGCCGCGGCCGACGCGGGCTCCGTCGACACGGTCAAGCTGCTGTTGCCGGTCACCCGCGATCCGCGGGCGAAGGACCGTGCCGGCAAGACCGCACGCGACCTGGCCGCCGCGCGCGGCTACGACGACGTGGTCGCGCTGCTCGACGCGTGGAAGCCCGAAGCCGCCGGCACGAACTGGAGCACCGGCCCGATCGAAGGCCCGGACAAACCCCTGGGCCGCAGCGCCGAGTAGGAGGCGTGCGGACAGCCGCGTCAGCGCGCCGCGCCTGGCTCCAGTCCGAACGCCTGCGCGAGCAGCTCATAGGAGCGCAGCCGCGACGTATAGTCGCCGGTGATGGTGAGCACCATCAGCTCGTCGGCGGCGTACTGTCCGGCGAGCTCCTCGAGGCGCGTCTTGCAGCGCTCCGGCCCGCCGATCACGGTGCGCGCGCGCTGGCTGCGGATGTACTGGCGCTCCTCCTCGGTGTAGCTGCGCGCCTGCGCCTGCTCGAGCGTCGGCACCGGCGCGTCGACGTTGAGCGCCATGTGCAGCCGCCGGAGGTCGACCGAGGCGGCGAGCCGTTCCGCCTCGGCGTCGCTCTCGGCGCAGATGGCGAAGCAGCACAGCAGCGCGTGCGGCCGCCGCTCGCGCGCGGAGGCCCGGTATTGCGCCTTGTAGGCGCGCATCACCGCGTCGCCCCCCTGGGCGCTGATGAAGTGCGCGAAGGCGAAGCGCAGCCCGAGCTGGGCGGCGAGCGCGCCGGAGTAGTCCGAAGAGCCGAGCAGCCAGACCTGCGGGGCGCCGGGCCCCTCGGGCTGGACCCGCACCTGCTTGAACGGGTGGTCGTCCGACAGCGTGCCGTCCAGGTGCGCGACCAGCTGCCAGACCTGATCGGGGAAGTCCTCGGCGACCGGGTACTTGCCGCCGCCCACGGCGTAGGCGGTGCGCGTGTCGCCGCCCGGCGCGCGCCCGATGCCGAGGTCGACGCGGCCCGGATAGAGCGCTTCCAGCATGCGAAAGACCTCGGCGACCTTGAACGGGCTGTAGTAGGGCAGCAGCACCCCGCCGGTGCCCACGCGCAGGCGGCGCGTTTCCGCCCCGAGGCGGGCGAGCAGTACCTCCGGGCAGGGGTCGGCGAGCGCCGCGATCGCGTGGTGCTCGGCCAGCCAGTAGCGGGTGTAGCCGAGCTCGTCGGCGCGCCGCGCGAGCGCGAGTGTCTCCTCCAGAGCGCGCGCAGCCGAGTGACCTTCGATGACCGGGGACTGATCGAGGATCGACAGTTTCATCGCAGCAAGACTACCTCGTCCGCCTACGCCGCTGCGAGCCGGGTGCCGGAAAACGCCCGGCGGCGCAGCACCGTCGCCGCGCCCGCGGCCGACAGCAGCATGATGCGCCGCCCGCCGACGCGATCGGTGTACGCGCCGCCGACGAGGTTGACCGCCATCTGGCCGAGCACCGGCAGCGAGAACAGGATGCCGACCTCGGCGCCGGAGAGCCCCTGGGAGTGGGCGTACAGGGGCACCATCACGTAGGTCAGGCCCAGGCCGTAGTTCCAGACGAAGGCGGCAGACAGGAAGGCGAGCAAGATGGCGGCGGGGCCCGGCGGGGCGCCGATTATCGCCGCCAGCAGCCGGCGGCGGGGAGGGGGTTTCGCTGGGCTGGACGGCAGGTCAGGCTGCACGGGTGGCCGCTGGGTGCCGATGGGGGGATCCCCGGTCCGATTTCCGCCGCGGGCCGGTCCTCCGGTATAGTTCGGCGGGCCCCCCAATGGGCGGGGTGGGAGGATAAAAAGGCCATGCTCGCGACGCAGATCCGACAAAAAGACAGCATCTTCTACTTCGCCAACTACCGCGCCCGCGACCTGCTCGCCAAGGTGCGCTTCATCAGCCGCTATTACGGCGAGGGCGAGCAGATCGCGCCGGGACGCATCGCGCACGACGACGACGTCGCGCAGTTCATCGGCCGCATCGAGCGCACCGACGAGGCGTTCCAGCGCACGCTGTCGCGCGCCAAGGTGAAGGCGCTGCGCAACTTCTACGAGACCGCGGTCTCGCAGCCGCCGATCCCGGGGACGGTGCTGCTGTTCACCTCCGAACGGCTGGCGTTCCGCGGCGACGGCGACAGCGGGGTCGGGCACCTGACCGAGACCAATTCGAAGTACCTGATCATCGACGGCCAGCACCGGCTCGCGGCGCTGCACTTCTACCTGCAGGATCGCCCGGGGGATGCGGAATCGATCCACGTGCCGTGCATCATTTTCGATGGCCGCAGCGAAGACTTCGCCACCGAGATGTTCGTGATCATCAATTCGACGCCGACGCGCATCAACAAGAGCCACCTGGTGGACTTGTACGAAAGCGTGTCCTGGGCCGCGCCCGACCGCAAGTTCGCCGCGCGCATCGTCGAGCGGCTCTACAGCGAGGGCGACAGCCCGCTGCGTTATCGCATCAACCGGCTGGGCGGGCGCAGCCTGCGCGACAAGTGGATCCTGCAGGCGGAGCTGTTCAACGAGATCCACCGCTGGGTGCGCGGTCGCTGGCGCAGCATCCAGGTGGCCGGCGGCAGCGCGCGCGAGGTGCCGCGCTACTACGCCATGGTGCGGGACTTCTTCAAGGCCGCGCACGCCGCCTTCGGCGACGCCTGCTGGGGCAAGGACAACTACATGGTCACCAAGCCGGTGACCATCAAGGCCATGGTGCGGGTGTGCGCCGACCTCGCGCGCGCCGACGCGGAGCCCGAGGCCGGGCGCGTGGCACGCTGGGAAGCGCGCCTCGCGCCGTGGGCGGAGCTGGCGCGCCAGTTCCGCGACGAGGGCTTCTACGAGCGCTTTCCCGCCAAGGGCGAGGTCGAGCGGGTGGCGCGCATCCATCGCGAGCTGGCGCGCGCTGCCGGAATAGAGATTCCCCGCCCGAAAGAGTGAGGACGCGGGGGCGAGAAGCCCCCTCTAGATCACCTTCTCCGCCGCGAGCGCGTCGATCTCGGCTGTGGCATAGCCCAGCTCAGCGAGGATGGCGCGGCTGTGCTCGCCCAGCGCCGGGATGCGCTCCATGCGCGGCTCGCAGTCCGCGATGTTGGCCGGCGGCTTGAGCGCCGCCACCGGGCCGGCGCTCGAATCCACCTCGCGCCAGCGCCCGCGCGCCTTGAGCTGGGGGTGGTCCCAGAACTCCTGCATCGAGTTGAGCCGCGCGTTGGCGATCCCGGCGCGCTCGAGCCGCTCGATCACCTGCTCGGCGCTCAGCGCGGCGAACGCGCGCTCGATCTCGGCATGCAGCGCCTCGCGGTGCTCGAGGCGCGCCGGGCCCGAGGCGAAGCGCGCGTCGTGCTGCAGCTCCGGGCGTTCGAGGACGGTCTCGCAGAAGCGCGCGAACTCGCGCTCGTTCTGCACGCCCAGGAACACGGTCTTGCCGTCGCCGGCGCGAAACGGCCCGTAGGGGGCGATGGTCGCGTGGTGCGCGCCGGAGCGCGGCGGCGGCGTGCCCCCGTAGGCGGTGAAGTAGGCCGGAAAGCCCATCCATTCGCCCAGCGACTCGAACATCGAGATATCGAGCGTCGCGCCTTCGCCGCCGCGTTCGCGGCGCAGCAGCGCGGCCAGGATCGACGAGAAGGCGTACATGCCGGCGGCGATGTCGGCGACCGGGATGCCTGCCTTGGAGGGCGTCTCCGGGGTGCCGGTGACCGACAGCACGCCGGTCTCGCACTGCACCAGCAGGTCGTAGGCCTTCTTGGCTGCGTAGGGGCCGTCCGGACCGTAGCCGGAGATGCCGCACCACACCAGCCGCGGATGGCGCGCGCGCAGCTCGGCCGCGCCCAGCCCCAGGCGCTCGACCGCGCCCGGGGCGAGGTTCTGCACGAACACGTCCGCGCGCTCGAGCAGACGCCCGAGGATGCGCCGCGCCTCGGAATGCTTCACGTCGAGGCTCAGGCTTTCCTTGGAGCGGTTGGTCCAGGCGAAGTGGGACGACAGCCCATTGACGGTCCGGTCGTAGCCGCGCGAGGCGTCACCGACCCCGGGCCGCTCGATCTTGATCACGCGCGCCCCGAGCTCGGCGAGCTGGCGCGTGGCGAACGGGCCCGCGATGACCTGCTCGAGCGCCACCACCGTGATCCCGGCGAGCGGAAGCTGGCCCTGCGGCGGGACCGCGGCGCGGCTCACGTGAAGCGCAGGGTCAGGCCGGGGAGCGGCAGGCCGGTGAGCTCCGTGCTCCAGGTTTCGCCGCGCGCCACCGGGTGGGCATCGGTGAGGGTGCCCGTGGTGACGATCTCGCCCGCCGCGAGCTGCGGATACTCGCCCTCGGCGGCGAGCAGCTCGACCAGGTATTCCAGCGCGAGCAGCGGACTGTCGAGCACGTTCGCGCCGACCCCGCGATCGACGATCTCGCCGCCGCGCCGCAACGTCACCTGCAGCGCCGGCAGCCGGTCGGCCAGCTCCGGGATCCGGGCCGCCGGGACCGGCGTGCCGACGATCAGCCGCCCGTGCATCCCGTTCGCCGCGACGCAGTCGGCCGGCTTCACCTTCCAGTCCGGATGGTGGCACTGCACGATTTCGCAGCCGTGCGCCACCCATTCGATCGCGGCGAGCAGCGCCTGCGAGTCGCGCAGGCGCGGCGCGGGCGCCTGCAGTTTGAACACGATCTCGGGCTCGATGCGCGGCTGCGCCAGCCCCTCGAGCGGCACCTCGGCGCGATCGCCCCGCGCGGTGATGACCGTGCGGTCGTAGACGAAGCCCCAGATCGGCTCGTACACGCCGTAGCGCGGCCAGATGGTGCGGTTGGTGAAGCCGATCTTGCGCCCGACCGGGCGCCAGCCGATGGTGAGCCGGTGCTCGTGCAGGCGGCGCGCCACATGGTAGCCCTGCTCCGTATCGAACTTCGGGAAGCGCGCGCTGAACGCGGGGGCGGTGTGACCGCTCGCCTCGAGCTCGATGAGCTCCTCGGCGATCTTGTGAAAGGTGGTTTCGGACATGGCGCGATCGCAGGCGGCGCGCAGATTCTACTCCGCGCCCGCGGCCGAACCCGGTTGCGGCAAGGCGCTTCGCATGCGACAGTAAGACCGGCCCCGTGAACCTGGATGGAGGCGACCATGGCGGTGGTTGGCATGAATCATTTCACGATCCTCACCGACGACCTCGAGGCGACGCTCGCGTTCTACGACGAGCTGCTCGGCCTCAAGGCGGGGCCGCGCCCGCCGTTCGCTTTTCCGGGCGCCTGGCTGTACGCCGGCGGCGCCGGCGAGCCGATCCTGCACGTCATTGCGGGGCGCGCCCGCGCCGAGCTGGTGAAGGGGGTGATCGACCACATGGCGTTCACCGGGCGCGGCCTGGGCACGGCGCTGGCCAAGCTCAAGGCACGCGGCGTCACCTGCGAGCTGCGCAAGCTGCCCGGCTACGGCACTTGGCAGCTGTTCTTCCACGACCCGAACGGCGCGAAGGTCGAGATCGACTTCGACCCCGCGGAGCAGCCTGCCTGAGGCCGCGCGCCGGCGCGCTCCCTACACCACGCGCGTCAGCACCGGCTTGCCGGCAAAGTGGCGGCGCAGGTTCTCGACTTGCAGGTTGCCCATGGCCGTGCGCGTCTCGGCGGTGGCGCTGCCGACGTGCGGAAGCAGCACCGCGTTGTCGAGCGCGAAGAACGCCGGCGTCACCCCGGGCTCGCTCGCGAACACGTCCAGGCCGGCCCCGGCGATGCGTCCCTCCTGCAGGTACCTGAGCAGCACCGGCTCGTCGATCACCGAGCCGCGCGCGATGTTCACCACGTAGCCGTTACGACCGAGCGCGTCGAGCACCTTCGCGCCGACGATCTTGTGGGTTCCGGCGCCGCCCGGCGTGGCGATCATCAGCACGTCGGCGTTCTTGGCCAGCGTCACCGGGTCGGGGTCGTAGGAGTAGGGCACGTCCTTGCGGTTGCGGTTGTGGTAGCGGATCTGCATGCCGAAGGCGAGCGCGCGCCGGGCGATTGCCTCGCCGATGCGGCCCAGGCCGAGGATTCCCATGGTCTTGCCGCCGAGAGAGGTCGTGAGCGGGTAGCTGCCGCGTGTCGCCCAGTAGCCCGACCGAAAATAGGCCTCCGACTGCGGGAATTTGCGAAGCATGTTGAGAGTAAGCGCTAACGCAGTGTCCGCGACGCACTCGTTCAGCACATCGGGCGTGTTGGTGACGATGACCCCGTGCTTCTTCGCCGCCTCGAGATCGATCGAGTCCACGCCCACGCCGAAGTTGGAGATGATCTCGAGCTCGGGCAGCGCCGCAATCAGCGCGGCGGTGCAGCCGGCACCGCCGAAGGGCGCGATGGCGCGCACCCGCGGCGCCACTTCCTTGAGGAAAGCGGCGCGGTCGGCGGCCTCGTACAGCCGGTGGCAGGTGAACTCCTTCTCGAGGCGCGCCTGGGTGGGCGGATACACCGCGTTGGTGAGCAGGATGTCGGGTTTCATGGTGCTCGATCTCAGGGCTTGAACTTGGCCGCCAGGGCCTCCGCGCCGCGCGCGAGCAGCCCTACGTCGGCCCCGACCGCCACGAACAGCGCGCCGCACTCGAGCCAGTGGCGGGCGTCCGCCTCGACCCCGGTGAGGATGCCGGGCGCCTTGCCCGCCTTGCGAATGCGCCGCACCGCATCGTCGATGAGCGGCTTCACCTTGGGATTGGCGGTCTCGCCCGTGTAGCCGAGCGAGGCGTGCAAGTCGGCCGGCCCGATGAACACGCCGTCGACCCCCTCGACCGCGCAAATCGCCTCCAGGTTGTCCAGGCCCTCCCTGGTCTCGACCTGCACCAGCACGCACAGCTCCTCGTGGGCGCGCTTGGCGTAGTCCTTGACCCGGCCGAAGCGGGTGGCCCGGGTGGCACCGGCCACGCCGCGCACCCCCGCGGGCGGATAGCGGGTATAGGCGACTGCGCTCTTCGCCTCCTGCGCCGTCGACACGTAGGGCACCAGCAGCGATTGCGCGCCGACGTCGAGATAGCGCTTGATCACGACCATGTCGTTCCACGGCACGCGCACGATCGGCGTGGTCGGATAGGCGGCGGCCGCCTGCAGCTGGCCGAGCACCGACTCGAGGTCGTTCGGCGAATGCTCGGTGTCGAGCAGGATCCAGTCGAATCCCGCGCCTGCGATCACCTCGACCGTGTAGCCGGACGAAAGGCTCGACCAGAGCCCGATCTGCGGCTTGCCGGCGCGGATCGCGCGCTTGAAAGCGTTCTGCGGTAAGTCCACGGGGCCTCCTCGCAAAAGTGCGGATTATCGGGCATCGCGCGGCGCCGGGGCGCCCTGTTTCATCCCGTCCGGGCGTGCGCCGGGCGCCGCAGCAGGCCTTCGCCCTCGAGCCAGGCGACGCTGTCCTCGACCATGGCGCGCAGCGGCACGGGCCGGTAGCCGAGCTCGCGCTCGGCCTTGGCGCAGTCGCAGAACGTGTTGCGGCTGACCAGCGCCACCGTCTCGGGCGTGAGGGTGGGTGCCCGGCCGGTGGCGTAGGACAGCCAGTGCGCGAGACGGGCCACCGGGCGCAGCAGCCAGGCGGGCGTCGCGCGCGAGGGCACCTTGCAGCCCGTCACCGCGCCGATGGTGTGCACCAGCTCGAGGAAGCTCGCGTCCGCGCCGCCGAGCAGGTAGTTCTCGCCGCTGCGGCCGCGCTCGGCGGCGGCCAGGTGCGCCTGCGCCACCTCGCGCACGTGGCAGAAGGAACTGCCTCCCGGCGGCACGCCGGGAAGCTTTCCCGCACAGGCGAGGCGGATCACGCGTGCCCAGCTGCGCGTGTCGTAGGGCCCGAGGATGCCCGCCGGGTTGAGGATCACCGCGTCCAGGCCGCGAGCCAGCGCAGCGCGCACCTCCTGCTCGCCGAGGAACTTGGAGCGCTGGTAGTTGACCCAGGCGAATCCGCCGCGCTGCTCGGCGCGCTCGTCGATGCGGCCCGAGAGCATGCCGTACGCCGAGATGCTCGAGGTGTGAACGAAGCGCCGCGCGCGGCGCGCGAGCGCGGCCTCGACCATGTTGCGGGTGCCCTCGATGTTGACGCGGTCCTGCTGGGCATTGCGCCGCGACCAGAGATTGGTGTCGCCGGCGACGTGGAACACGGCGTCGACCCCCGCCGGCAAGGCGCGCTCGAGCGATGGCCGGTCGGTCACGTCGCCCTGCACGCGCTCGGCGGGCAGGCGCGACAGGTGCTTCAGCTCGGAGCCCGGCCGGTGCAGGGCCACCACCTGCCAGCCCTCGCGCGCGAGCGCCTCGACCAGGTTCAGGCCGACGAACCCGGTCGCTCCGGTGACGAACGCGGTGCGGGCCACTCTAGTGAATTTCCGGCTCGGGCACGGGCGCGGTGCCTTCCAGGAAGTCGAAGTCGCAGCCCTCGTCCGCCTGGCGAATGTGGCGCGAAAAGATCGCGCCGTAGCCGCGCTCGTACTTGGCCGGCGGCTGCTTCCACGCCGCGCGGCGCTTGGCCAGCTCGGCGTCGCCGATCTTCAGCTCGAGCGCGTGGCGCGCGACGTCGAGCTCGATCGGGTCGCCGTTTTCGACCAGCGCGAGCGGGCCGCCGACGAACGATTCCGGCGCGACGTGCAGCACGCAGGTGCCGTAGCTGGTGCCGCTCATGCGTGCGTCCGAGATGCGCACCATGTCTTTCACGCCTTGCTTGAGCAGCTTCTTCGGCACCGGCAGCATGCCCCACTCCGGCATGCCCGGGCCGCCGAGCGGCCCGCCGTTCTTCAGCACCAGCACCGAGCTCGGATCGACCTCGAGGTCGTCGCGGTCGATTCTCGCCGCCATGTCGTTGTAGTCCTCGAACACGACCGCACGCCCGGTGTGCCTGAGCAGCAGCGGCGTCGCGGCGCTGGTCTTGATCACCGCGCCGTTCGGCGCCAGGTTGCCGCGCAGCACGACGATGCCGCCCGAGTCCTTGAGCGGCTCGCCGCGCGGCCGGATGACGTCATGGTCGTGGATTCTCGCCTCGTCGAGGTTTTCGCCGAGCGTGCGGCCGTTGACCGTCGGGCAGCTCAGGTGCAGCAGGTCCTTCAACTCGGCGAGCAGCGCGCGCAGGCCGCCCGCGTAGTAGAAGTCCTCCATCAGATATTTCGTGCCCGACGGCCGGACGTTGGCGAGTACCGGCGTACGCGCCGAGATCTCGTTGAAGCGCTCGAGCGGGAGCTTGAGCCCCGTGCGCCCGGCCATCGCCACGAGGTGCACGATCGCGTTGGTCGAGCCGCCGAGCGCCATCAGCGTGGTGATCGCGTTGTCGAAGGATTGCCAGGTGAGCACGTCGCGCGGCTTGAGGTCTTCCCACACCATCTCGACGATGCGCCGTCCGGTGAGCGCGGCCATGCGCGCGTGGTTGGAGTCGGGCGCCGGGATCGACGAATAACCCGGCAGCGTGAGGCCGAGCGCCTCGGCGAGCGACATCATGGTCGAGGCCGTGCCCATGGTCATGCAGGTGCCCGCCGAGCGCGCGATGCCGTCCTCGATCTCCTGCCAGTCGCGCTCGCCGATGCGCCCGGCGCGCAGCTCGTCCCAGTACTTCCAGGTGTCGGAGCCCGAGCCGAGGGTGTGCTCGCGCCAGTGGCCCTTCAGCATCGGCCCGGCGGGCAGGTAGATCGCGGGCAGGTTCATGCTGGTCGCCCCCATGATCAGCGCGGGCGTGGTCTTGTCGCAGCCGCCCATCAGCACCGCGCCGTCGGCCGGGTAGGAGCGCAGCAGCTCCTCGGTCTCCATGGCGAGGAAGTTGCGGTACATCATGGTGGTCGGCTTCTGCATGGTCTCGGCGAGCGCCATCGCGGGCATCTCGAGCGGAAAGCCGCCCGCCTGCCACACGCCGCGCTTCACTTCCTCCACGCGCTGCTTGAAATGGGTGTGGCAGTGGTTGATGTCCGACCAGGTGTTGATGATCGCGATCACCGGCTTGCCGAGATACTCGGCGCGGTCGTAGCCCATCTGCGCGGTGCGCGAGCGGTGGCCGAACGAGCGCAGATCCTTGACGCCGTACCAGCGGCGGCTGCGCAGCTCCTCGGGTTTCTTCTTCATGGCGGTGCCTCCTCGGTCCCGCATTTTAAACGCCCTCTCCGGGGCGCGCGGGCGCGGGGTACACTTTGCGCTCCGTACTGCCGAATCGCTCCGACGCCATGGCCGACAGCCACGTTTTTCAAGCCCATCCGCTCGAGCGCGCGGTCGCCGCGCTGGTCGCCGCCGGCGGCAGCGAGCCGCGCGAGGCGCAGCTCGTCGCCTCCAACCTGGTGATGGCGAACCTGAGCGGGCACGACTCGCACGGCGTGGGCATGATCCCGCGCTACGTCGAGTCGCTGAAAGAAGGCGGCCTGCACCCCAACCGCCACCCGCGCGTGAAGCTCGACGGCGGCGCGCTGCTCGCGCTCGACGGCCAGGCGGGCTACGGCCAGGTGATCGGCATGGAGGCGACCGCCATGGCGATCGAGCGCGCCAAGCAGCACGGGGTGTGCGTGATGGCGCTCGCCAATTCGCACCACCTGTGCCGCATCGGCCAATGGGCCGAGCAGGCGGTGGCGCAGGGGCTGGTGTCGATCAGCTTCGTGAACGTGATCTCGCGCGCGATCGTCGCGCCCTACGGGGGCAGCGACGCGCGCTTCGGCACCAACCCGTGCACCATCGGCATCCCGCTCGCCGGGCAGCCGCCGTTCATCCTCGACATGGCGACCAGCGGCGTGGCGCAGGGCAAGGTGCGCGTCGCCTACAACAAGGGCGAGAAAGTGGCGCCGGGGCTGCTGATCGACGATCACGGCAACCCCACCGTCGATCCGCGCTACGGCGTGGTCGAGCCGCTCGGCGCGCTCACCACCTTCGGCCTGCACAAGGGCTACGGCCTGGCGGTGGCGTGCGAGCTGCTCGGCGGAGCGCTCTCGGGCGGCGGCACGCAGCGCACCGGTGAACGCACCAAGAAGCGCGTGCTGAACGGCATGCTCTCGATCGTGATCGACCCGGCCAAGCTCGGGGCCGCGGATTTCTTCGGCGCCGAGGCGGCCGCTTTCATCGAGTGGCTCAAGCAGTCGCCGCCCGCGCCGGGGTTCGACAAGGTGAGGCTCGCGGGCGACCCCGAGCGCGAAACGCGCGCCAAGCGCGCCAGGGACGGCATCGCGGTCGATGCGACCACCTGGCGCGACATCTGCGCCGCGGGCGACAAGCTCGGCATGGCGCGCGGCGAGCTCGACCGCCTCGCGCGCGGCTAGGGCGCGGAGCGCAGCGCCATGGCACTGCAATCCGTCGGAGGGCGCAAGCCGGTGCGCGAGCAGGTGAGCGCCGAGGAGTGGGCCAAGCGCGTCGATCTCGCCGCCTGCTACCGGCTCGTGGACCTGTACGGCATGTCGGAGATGAGCGCCAATCACATCACCACGCGCGTTCCGGACGAAGAGGGGGCTTTCCTCATCAATCCGCACGGCATGCTCTACGAGCAGATGCACGCGTCGTGCTTCATCAAGCTCGACCTGTCCGGGAAGGTGCTCTTCAATCCGACCGCCTACGACGCCAACAAGGCGGGCTACGTGATCCACAGCGCGATCCACTCCGCGCGCCATGACGTGGACTGCATCATCCACACGCACACCATCGCCGGCATGGCCGTGTCGGCGACGAAGTGCGGCCTGCTGCCGCTCGCGCAGACCTCGATGCGCTTCGCCAGAATCGCCTACCACGACTACGAAGGCGTGGTACTCGACCTCGACGAGCAGGCGCGCCTGGTGCGCGACCTCGGCGCGCACGACGGCATGATCCTCAGGAACCACGGCCTGCTCACGGTCGGGGCGAGCATCGCCGAGGCGTTCAACAGCATGTTCCGGCTCGAGCGCGCCTGCCAGGTGCAGGTGGCGGCGCTGTCGTGCAACACGGAGATCGCGCTCCCGAGCGCCGAGGTGGTCGAGGCGTCGTGGCGCCAGTATCAGCCCGGCGTGCGGCGCCGCTTCGGCGTGCTCGAGTGGCCGGCGCTGCTCGCCAAGCTCGATCGCCTCGACCCGTCCTACCGCGACTGACGCGCGAGGTCGGTCGCTCTCTCGAGCAGAGTCTTGTCGCCGCGCAGCTTGAACTTCGCGACGCGGTGCGTGGCGGTCTGCGGCAGCGAGTCGACGAAGGCGACGTAGCGCGGCACCTTGATCGGCGCGAGGCGCGCGCGGCACCACTCGGCGATGTCCTGCGCCGAGACGTCCAT
Source organism: uncultured Pseudomonadota bacterium (assembly GCA_963817785.1). Classification (GTDB taxonomy): domain Bacteria; phylum Pseudomonadota; class Gammaproteobacteria; order Burkholderiales; family SG8-39; genus JAKALD01. Next base: position 686,815 of record CAWFPL010000003.1, read on the forward strand.
TCCCGGCTTGCGGATGATCGCGACGAGGATCTCGTCCTCGCCCAGTTCGGAGGGCACCGGGATGGCGGCGCATTGCACGACCGCCGGGTGGTCGCCGATCACGCGGTCGATCTCGGCGCCGGAGACGTTCTCGCCGCGACGGCGGATGATGTCTTTCTTTCGGGCGACGAAGTAGTAGTAGCCGTCGGCCTCGCGCCGGACGAGATCGCCGGTCGCGAACCAGCCGTCGTGCAGCGCTGCGGCGGTCTGCTCGGGGTCCTTGTAGTAGCCCTGCATCAGGATCGGCGTCTTCACCCACAGCTCGCCGACCGTGCCGTCGGGCGCATCGCGTCCGGCGTCGTCGACGACGCGCAGCGCGGCGAACTCGACCTGCGGGTCGGGGTGCGTCGCCGGCAGGCCCATGCTCAAGGGGCGCCTCTCGCCGTCGAAGGGGTTGTTCGCCGCGCCCGGGATCTCGGTCATGCCGTAGCCCTCGATCAGCACCGGCACGCGGAACTCCTCGCGAAAGGTCTTCTCCAGGTCGGGCGTGATCGGCGCGCCGTAGAGCACGCGCAGCCGGTGGCGCGCATCGAATTCGCTCCTCGGGCGGCGCGCGAGGATGTTGCCGATCGCGGCGATGATGTTGACCTGCGTCGCGCCGCTCTCGGCGGCGGTGGTCCAGAACGTCGACGCCGAGAATTTCGGCACCAGCACTAGGCTCGCGCCCGCCGCGAAAGTGCCGGCGATCGAGTAGAACAGCGCGTTGATGTGGAACATCGGCAGGATGCACATCAGGCGGTCCTCCGGCTGCAGCCACATGCGCGCGACGAAGCCCTCGCCGGCGAGCACGAAGTTCCTCTGGCTGTGCATGACGCCCTTCGGAAAGCCGGTGGTGCCCGAGGTGTAGAGCATGAGGCAGGTGGTCTCGGGAGCGGGCGGCGAAGGCAGCGCATGCGCGGGGGCCGCGTCGACGAGCGCGCCGAAGCGCGGCACGCCGTCGGCTTCGCCCTCGAGCAGCATGAGCCAGGGCGCGGGCGAGATCGGCGCGCTCGCCGTGCGCGCGACTTCGAGCGCGGCGGGAATCGTCGCCAGAGCGCGCACCCCGGCGTGCTGCAGGATATAGCCCGCTTCTTGTACGCCGAACTCCGGATTCACCGGCACCAGGATCGCGCCCAGGCGCGCGAGCGCGAATAACAGCACCACGTAGTCGGGGCCGTTCGTCGCCATCGCCCCCACGCGATCGCCGTGCGCGACGCCGCGCGCCGCGAGCGCGCGCGCCGCCGCGTCGACGCGCGCGGCGAATAGCGCGTAGCGAGTCTCGCCTCCAGCGTGGACGAGCAGCGTCTTGGCGCCATTGACCAGTGCGCGGCTCGCGAGCAAGCCGCTGAGCGTGTAGTCGTGCGGCGGGTAGCCGCGCAGGACTTCGAGCGGTGTGCGCATAACGCGCGGCAAGTTCAGACCTCCTGACATAGGGTGACGCGAATTTGTCCGGTTTCGGCGTGGATCAGGGGGGGCGAGGCGGCCGCCGCCGCGGCGTTGTGCTGGGTCGGGGAACCGGGGAAGGCGAGACCGATGCGCGGTGGTGGGCATACGGCGAAGCGCATGCGCAGCCGAGAGCCTGGGAAGATCGTCGCGGTCTGATCGAGCATGTCGCACAGGGCCTGCGCGGCGCGCGTTCGATGCGGAGAGCTCAGCGGCGCAAGCGTGATCTGTAGCTCGGTGTCGGACACGCGGAGGTCGCCCGCGCCGGCGAAGATCTCGTGCAGGAACGTGCGTCCCTCTTGCTCGGCCCGGGCATAGTGAGGCCGCAGCAGCGCCAGGAGATCGCTCTCGGCCTGGTAGGCCACCATCTTGATGATGTCGGTCAAGTGCTTGCGTTCGGTGGCGAGCTTGAGCACGGCGCTCTGGCTCAAGTCTCGGACCTCGACGCGCGGGGGAAGCGCGCGGCGCTGCTCGATGAGCTTGGCCACGCGAGCGCGGGCGGCTCGCAGCTTCTTGCCGAGCGCACCATGGGCGATCTTGAAGCCGCGCATGCTCCGGCGGCGTTGCTCGGTGTTGTCGGCCGCGGCGGCGCCGTATTCTCGTTCGATGCCGGCGAGCTCGGTGCGCTCGGTGCGGATCCGTTTCTCGATTGCGCGGCGCTCCGGGTTGGGAATGCTACGGGTCGGATCTTCCGGTTCGACCCGATAGTCGACCAACGCATCCAGCAGGAACTCTTCGCGCATGTACTTGAAGAAGTTTTCCTGACGCCAGCGCTCGAACATCCGGTAGGCGAGCTCGATATCACTGAGATCGGCTCGGCTCGTAATCACCTGGGTCTGATGGCCGGTGTCGCACAAGCGCGTGATCTGGCGCAGCCGGAGCTTGCCCTTGAGCAGGCGCACCGGCTGATCGTGCAGGTCATAGCTCACCCAGCGTCCGTCGAGCCGGGCGCGGCGGCGCACGAACCGCCGCTCGTGGATCCGACGGGCCTTGCCTTTACGATAGGTGAGGAGGTCGAAGCCCTCTTCGATCATCCGGTGGAACAACTTGGGGCTCCAGCCGCCGCGGTCGAACACGATGGTTACTCGGCGCTCACCGACCACGGCGCGCACCTCCCCGAGCAGACGGGGGAAGGCTGCAGTCAATGCGGCGTCGACTTCGCCGGTGACGACGAACAGCGGCTCGCCAGCGCGATCGTTCACCCAGTAGTCGGTGCTCGCGGGCATGGCCAAATGGCGGCGCGCCACGTAGGCCTGGGAGATGCGGCGCTCGCCGTGGTAGGCGCGCACGTGGCCATCCACATACAGGAACCCCATGAGGTGCCCACGCTGATCGACCCGCAGGCGGGCAAGCTCGGCGCCCAATTGCTCGGCACGCTGGTAGGCGGCAAGCCGGGTGAGCTTGCGCCGCAGGGTCTTCACTTCCGGGGCGCGATCGAGCCCCAGCAACCTGCCCAAGGCGGCCGGGTCTTGCTCCTTGAGATGCTCGGCACGCCCGATGCGTAGCAGCGCCATGAACAGCAGCGTGAGCAAGCTCGTGCGCAGCCCATAGAAGGCCGGACCGATTTCACCGTAGAGCTTGCGACTGATCCGGAACAGCCCGCTTTCGCGCAGCGCCGGGATGGCGAGCAGCACGCCGGCACCGGGAACCTGCGAGCCGTCGCGGAAGATCGGCGCGGCATCATCGAGCAAGCCCACAGAGGCGAGCTGCCGATCGAAGCTGCGATCGGCTGCGTCGCGGTCCAGGCTCGGTACCGGTTCATCCTGAGCCACGACCTCATCGCAGTCGCCGGCCTCACCCGCGGCCAACGGTGGCCCCTCGTGATTTGCATCCTCAGCGCTCGATCGTGCACTGGGCACAGGAACCGGCGGCGCTTCGTTCGCCGTGGCCTGCCGGGTCGCGCTCAACTCGAGCTGCTCGGCCAGCGCCGAGTTCGAGGGCCCGACCAACTTCCGAATGGCCCTCTCGCTCACGCCCAGGCGCTGCCCGATCGCGCGGTTGCTCAGCCCCTCGCTCTTCAGCCGCTCGATACCGCGCAGCCGCTTGCCACGGATCCGCCGTCGACCGCGACGCCAACCCGCTTCCCGTCCCAATGCGGCCATGCCGCCCTGCGCATAGCGCTCCTGGTGCCGGCGCACCGTGCGCTCCGATCGGACGAACGCACGCGCCACTTCCGTCTGTTGGGCGAATCCGCTCTCGACCAGGAACACCATCGCATAGGCTTCGGCCACTGCATCCTCGGCGCGGTAGTGATGCACCGGCAGTCCCGCGACGACGATCACGCGCTGATCTTCTTCCACACGCAAGCTGCAGCGCGCATTGATGACCACCGTGTTTGACGCCACCGCAGCCGGCAGCGCCAGGGCAAGTTGGGCGCTCATCGCCCATAGCTAAACCGGACAGGTTTGGGTTCGCAAGCCCCTGCGAAGAATCTTCGCCACTGCAGCCAGTTGCGCTCGGCCGATCGCAAAAACCGGACAGGTATTGGTACGCACCCCCGCGCGGGCAAAAGCCAGTAATTTCAAGCGAATTACCGGGCTATGTCAGGAGGTCTGAAGTTAGCACGTACCCCGGTGCATCCCGCGAAACGGGCCCCGGGGGAACAGCAGTCGAACCCGCGCAGGCCTGATTCTAAGAAGCCACTTTCACTAGAAATTGTAACTTATTGATTTATATATATGTTATATCTTCTCGAAACCGTGCGGCCAATCCGCTCTAAGTCTTTGTCGTATCAAGAAAAAATCCTTCGGAGTCCTTGACCAGCCCCCTTCCTTTCCCCTAAAGTGGGGAAACGTAGAAAAAAGTGGGACAACGCGGAGTCCCGCGCGCCGCGCGGGGTTCGCCGAGGAAGAACGGGGCATGGGTGGAGCACTTCACGGGGCAGCCGTGATCACGCTGGACGCCAAGGGGCGGCTGTCGGTCCCCACGCGTCACCGCGAAGCGCTGCTCGACGGCGCGCGCACGCTGGTGCTGACCGCGCATCCCGACGGCTGCGTCCTGCTCTATCCGGAGAGCGCCTGGGAGCCCGTGCGCGCGAAGGTCGAGACCTTCCCCAGCTTTCATCCCCAGGCGAGCTGGTGGAAGCGGCTGCTGCTCGGCTTCGAGGAGCACGTCGCGCCGGACGCCTCGGGACGCGTGCTGCTCGCGCCGGCGCTGCGCCTGCACGCCAAGCTCGAGCGCGAGGCGATGCTGGTCGGCCAGGGCCGTTACTTCGAACTGTGGGACAGCGGCGTGTGGGGCGCGAAGCTCGGCCAGGCGCTCGCCGCGAGCGGCACGCCGCCTCCAGGCATGGAGGATTTTTCGCTGTGAGCTCAGGTGCGGCGGATGAGCACCGAACACCGCCCGGTGCTGCTCGCCGAGGCGATCGACGCCCTCGCGATCCGTCCCGACGGCATCTACGTCGACGGCACCTTCGGGCGCGGCGGGCACAGCCGCGCGATCCTCGAGCGTCTCGGCCCCTCGGGCCGCCTGATCGCGCTCGATCGCGACCCGCAAGCGATCGCGGCGGCGCAGGCGATCCCGGATCCGCGCTTTCGCATCGCGCACGCGCGCATGAGCGAGCTTTCGGCGGTCCTCGACGCCGCAGCGGTCGAGCGCGCGCACGGAATGCTGTTCGACCTGGGGGTGTCCTCGCCGCAGCTGGAGGACCCGGCGCGCGGCTTCTCCTTTCGCGGCGACGGGCCGCTCGACATGCGCATGGATCCGGGCAGGGGCATCTCGGCGGCGCAATGGCTCGCCGGCGCGGCTGAGGCGGATATCAGGGAGGTCATCCGGGACTATGGCGAAGAACGGTTTGCTCAACAGATTGCAAAGGCGATTGTTGCTGCTCGCCAGCGAGAACCCATCCTCCGCACCCGGCAACTTGCCGATCTCGTGGGTACGGCGGTCCGCTCACGGGAGGCTGGCCAGGACCCGGCGACGCGCACCTTTCAGGCTCTACGGATTTACCTCAATCAGGAGCTTGAGGAAGTGTCGCTGATGCTGCCTCAGGCCGTCGAGCGCCTCGCCGAGCGCGGGCGCCTCGCGGTCATCAGCTTCCATTCGCTGGAGGACCGCATCGTCAAGCGCTTCCTGCTGCGCTGCGCGCGCCCGCCGGTGCCGCGCGGCCTGCCGCTGCGCGCGGCCGAAATGCCGCAGGCGCTGGCGTGCACCGTCGGCAAGCCGGTGCGGCCGGGGCCGGCCGAGGTGTCCGCCAATCCGCGCGCGCGCAGCGCGGTCCTGCGCATCGCCGAGCGCACGGCGGCGCCCTTCGATGCGTCCCTGCGCAACCGAATCGAGCCCGACGCGTGGCGAAGCTGAACCTCCTCCTCCTCGCGGTTCTCATCGCCTGCGCGCTCGGGCTCGTCACTTCCCAGAACAAGGCACGCCAGCTGTTCTCCGAGGTCGAGCAGGCGCAGGATCACGCGCACCAGCTCAACGTCGAGTACGGCCAGCTGCAGCTCGAGGCGGGCACCTGGGGCCAGCACGCGCGGGTGCAGAAGATCGCGCGCGAAGTGCTCGGCATGCACACGCCTGATCCCGCCAAGGTGCGCATCATCATGCCCGCAGGGGAGCCCGCGCATTGAGCCGCGCCGCGACCCCCGCGCTGGTGCGCCTGCCGGTGTGGCGCGCGCGCTTCGTGCTCGCGGCGTTCCTCGCCGGCTTCGCGCTGATGGTCGGGCGCTCGGTGTACCTGCAGGCACTGAAGACCGGCTTCCTGCGCGAGATGGGCGAGGCGCGCTACAGCCGCGTGCTCGAGATACCCGCCACGCGCGGCCGCATCCTCGACCGCAACGGCGAGCCGCTCGCGGTCTCGACCCCGGTGAAGTCGGTGTGGGCGGTGCCGGGGGACGTGCGCGCCTCACCCGCGCAGCTGCAGCGCCTGGCGCGCACCCTCGGGCTGGGCCTGCGCGAGCTGAAGAAAAGGCTCGCCGACACCTCGCGCGACTTCGTCTACCTAGTGCGCCAGATCCCGCCGGCGCAGGCCAAGCGCGTCGCCGAGCTCGACATCCCGGGCATCTACCAGGATCAGGAGTACCGCCGCTATTACCCGGCGGGCGAGGTGACCGCGCAGCTCGTCGGCTTCACCGATGTCGACGATGCCGGCCAGGACGGCATCGAGCTGTCCTATCAGTCCCGTCTCGCCGGGCGGGCCGGCAGCCGGCGCGTGATCCGCGACCGGCTCGGGCACATCGTGGAGGACGTCGGCTCGGTGCGCGAGGCGCGGGACGGCAAGGATGTGACGCTGTCGATCGACGGCAAGATCCAGAGCCTCGCCTTCAGCGCGCTGCAGCGGGCGGTCGAGCGCAACAAGGCGAGGGCAGGGTCGATCGTGGTGCTCGACGTGCGCACCGGAGAGGTGCTGGCGCTCGCCAACATGCCGTCCTACAACCCGAACAACCGCGCCCAGCTCGCCGGCCGCGAGCTGCGCAACCGCGCGCTCACCGACGCCTTCGAGCCGGGATCGACGCTCAAGCCCTTCACCATCGCGACCGCGCTCGAGCTGGGCAAGATCACGCCCTCGACCCGCATCGACACCGACGGCGGACAGCTCAGGATGGCACGCTACATGATCCGCGACGCCGAGCCGGACGGCGTGCTCAGCGTGACGCAGGTGATCCAGCGCTCCTCCAACGTCGGAGCGGCGAAGATCGCGCTCACCCTGCCGCCCGTGGCCATGTGGGACACCTTCCGCCGCGTCGGCCTGGGTGCGCCGCCGCCGCTGGATTTCCCCGGCGAGACGGCGGGCATCGTGCGCCCGTACCGCAGCTGGCGGCCGATCGAGCAGGCCACCATGGCCTACGGCAACGGCATCTCGGTGAGCCTGATGCAGCTCGCGCGTGCCTACTCGATCTTCGCGCGCAACGGCAAGCTCATCCCGATCACCCTGCTCAGGACCGCGACCCCGGTGGCCGGCACGCAGGTGATCCCGGCCAGGGTGGCGCACGAGGTGCGCGACATGCTCGAGACGGTGGTCGAGCCGGGCGGCACCGGGCCCCTCGCCCGCATCATGGGCTGGCGCGTGGCGGGCAAGACCGGCACCGCGCACATCGCGGAGAACGGCGGCTACGCGGCGCACAAGTACATCGCCTCCTTCGTCGGCTTCGCGCCGGTGTCGGCGCCGCGGCTCATCGTCGCGGTGATGATCGATCAGCCGGGGGGCAAGGACTATTACGGCGGGCTGGTCGCCGCACCGGTGTTCGCGCAGGTGATGCAGGGCGCGTTGCGCATGCTGAACGTCCCGCACGACGCGCCGCTGGTACCGGTCGAGCCGGCCCCGGCCGCGGACTCCAAGGAGGACGCCTGATGCGCGCGCTGCGGCGCGCGCCGGGCGAAGGGCTTTGGGCAATCAACGAACTCTGCGACGGCGGCTGGACAAGACTGTGGGAACTTCGGCACGGGATCTGCTCGCGGAGCTGGCGCGCCAGGGCGCGATGATCGAGCGCCTCACCGCGGACAGCCGACGCTGCGCGCCGGGCGCGGCGTTCTTCGCCTACCCGGGCGAGGCGGCCGACGGCCGGCGCTACATCGCGGACGCGATCGGGCACGGCGCCGCCGCGGTGCTGTGGGAAGCCGAGGGCTTCGCCTGGCACCCCGCGTGGCGGGTGCCGAACGTCGGCGTGGCCGGCCTCAAGCGGCAGGCGGGGTGGCTGGCGCACGAGTTCTACGGCCGGCCCTCCGAGCCGCTGTGGGTGTGCGGCGTGACCGGCACCAACGGCAAGACCTCGTGCACGCAATGGCTCGCGGCGCTGCTCGGCGCGCACGGCGCCAAGACCGGCGTGATCGGCACCCTGGGCAGCGGCTTTCCCGGGGCGATCAGCGAGTTCGCCAATACGACGCCGGACGCGCTCGAGCTGCACCGCATGCTGCGCGACATGCTGCGCGCCGATGCGCGCGCGGTGGCGATGGAGGTGTCCTCGCACGGGCTGGTGCAGGGGCGGGTGAACGGCGTCGCCTTCGACTGCGCGCTGTTCACGAACCTGTCGCACGACCACCTCGACTACCACGGCTCGATGGAGGAGTACGCGGCCAGCAAGGCGCGGCTGTTTGATGCGCCCGGGCTCGGCGCGGCGGTCCTCAACCTGGACGACGTGCTCGGCGTGCAGCTCGCACAGCGCCTGCAGGCGCGCGGCGTGCGCACCATCGGCTACAGCCTGTCGGAGGCGGCCGTCGCGCCGGGCAGCGTCCACGAGTACCTGGCGGCACGCGAAATCCGACCGCAGGGCGACTCGATGCGCGTCGTGCTCGCCTCGAGCTGGGGCGAGGCCCATTGCGTGATCGACCAGGTCGGGCGCTTCAACGTCGCCAACGCGCTCGGCGTGCTGGGCTGCCTGGTCGCCTACGGGGTGGACTTCGGCGCCGCCGCCGACCTGCTCGGCAGGCTGCCGGCCGTGCCGGGGCGCATGCAGCGCCTGGGCGGCGCCGGCGAGCCGCTGGTGGTGGTGGACTACGCGCACACGCCCGATGCGCTCGACAAGGTGCTGCAGGCGCTGCGCCCGGTCGCCAGCGCGCGCGGCGGCAGCCTGATCGCGGTGTTCGGCGCCGGCGGCGACCGCGACCCCGGCAAGCGCCCGGTCATGGGGGAGGTGGTCTCGCGCCTGGCCGACCGCATCGTGCTCACCTCGGACAATCCGCGCGGCGAGGATCCGCTCGCCATCGTCACCGCGGTGCGCGCCGGCGTGCGCGTGGCGCACCAGGTCGAGCCGGACCGCGCCAGGGCGATCGAGCGCGCGATCCTCGAGGCCGCGGCGAACGACGTCGTGCTGCTCGCCGGCAAGGGGCACGAAACCTACCAAGAGATCGCCGGCCGGCGCGTGCCGTTCTCCGACCTGGCCGAGGCGCGCGCGGCATTGGCGCGGTGGAGGGCCCGATGATGAGCCTGGGCGAAGCCGCGCAAGCGCTCGGCGCGCAGCTGGCCGGGGCGGACGCGCGTTTCAGCGGCGTGTCCACCGACAGCCGCAGCCTGCGCTCCGGCGAGCTGTTCGTCGCGCTGCGCGGTGAGCGCTTCGACGGCCACGCATTCCTCGACGCCGCGCGTCGGGCGGGCGCGGCGGCCGCGGTGGTGGACCGCGCCTTCGCCGGCCCGCCGCCGCTGCCGGCGCTGGTGGTCGAGGACACGCGAAGCGCGCTCGGCCGCCTGGCGAAGCACTGGCGCGCGCGCTTCGACCCGGTGCTGATCGCGATCACCGGCTCGAACGGCAAGACCACGACCAAGGAGATGCTCGCTGCCATCCTGAGGCAGCACGCCGGCGGCGAACGGGTGCTCGCGACCGCCGGCAACCTGAACAACGAGATCGGGCTGCCGCTCACGCTGCTGCGGCTGCGCGCCGCGCACCGCTACTGCGCGATCGAGCTCGGCATGAACCACCGCGGCGAGATCGCTTACCTCGCCGACATCGCGCGGCCGACGGTCGCGCTGGTCAACAACGCGCAACGCGAGCACCTCGAGTTCCTGCGCACGGTCGACGAGGTGGCGGCGGAGAACGCCAGCGTGTACGACGGGCTGCCGCCCGAGGGCGTCGCGGTCGTGAACGCGGACGACGCGCACGCCGGCTACTTCCGCAGCCGCGCCGGCGCGCGCCGGGTGGTGGATTTCGGCCTCGAGACACGCGCGCGAGTGGGCGGCGGCTACGTGCTCAAGGCGCTCTCGAGCGAGATCCGCGTGCTCACGCCCCAGGGTGAATGCGCGGCGACGCTCGCCATCCCGGGGCTGCACAACGTGCGCAACGCGCTCGCGGCCGCGGCCTGCGCGCACGCCGCCGGCATCGGGCCGCAGGCGATCGGCGCGGGCCTGAGCGCGTTCCGCCCCTACGCCGGCCGCCTGCAGGTCAAGCGCGTGGCCGGGGGCGCGACGCTGATCGACGACAGCTACAACGCGAATCCGGACTCGGTGCGTGCCGCGATCGACGTGCTCGCGGCGGCGCCGGGGCGCACCGCGCTGGTACTCGGCGACATGGGCGAGGTGGGCGAGAGCGGGCCGGCGTTGCACGCCGAGATCGGACGCTACGCCAGAGAGCGCGGCGTCGGCGCGCTGCTCGCGCTCGGCACGGCCGCGCGCGAGGCGGCGCAGGCCTACGGCGCCGGCGCACGGCACTTCGGCTCGCTCGAGGAGCTCGTCGCCGCGGCGCGCGAAGTCGCCGCGGCGGGCGGCACGCTGCTGGTGAAGGGGTCGCGCTTCATGCACATGGAACGGGTGGTGGCCGCGCTCGGCGCCGAGCCGGCCGCCAATACGGGGGCGCACTGATGCTGCTCGAGCTCGCGCAGTGGCTGGCGAAGGACGTGCGCCTGTTCAACGTGTTCAATTACATCACGCTGCGCGCGATGCTCGCCTGTCTCACCGCGCTGGCGATCTCGCTGCTGCTCGGGCCGCTGGTGATCCGCAAGCTGACCACCTACAAGATCGGCCAGGCGGTGCGCGCGGACGGGCCGAAGTCGCATCTCACCAAGGCCGGCACGCCGACCATGGGCGGGGCGCTGATCCTGCTGTCGATCGGGATCACGACGCTGCTGTGGGGCGACCTGAGCAACCGCTTCCTGTGGGTGGTGCTGCTGGTGACGCTGGCGCTCGGTGCCATCGGCTGGATCGACGACTACCGCAAGGTGGTGCGCCACGACTCGAAGGGGCTGAGCGCGAAGGCGAAGTTCTTCTGGCAGTCGCTGATTGGCCTGGCGGCCGCCATGTACCTCGCGCACCTCGCGCAGTCGATGCCCGCGCTGAACGAGCTGATCCTGCCGTTCTTCAAGTTCGCGGCCTATCCGCTCGGGCCGATCGGCTTCGTGGTGCTCACCTACTTCGTCATCGTCGGCACCTCGAACGCGGTCAACCTGACCGACGGCCTGGACGGCCTCGCGATCATGCCGACCGTGATGGTCGGAAGCGCGCTCGGCATCTTCGCCTACGTCGCCGGCAACTCCGTGTTCTCGAGGTACCTCGGCCTGCCGCACATTCCGGGCGCGGGCGAGCTCGCGGTGTTCTGCGGCGCGCTCGCGGGCGCGGGCCTCGGATTTCTGTGGTTCAACGCCTACCCGGCCGAGGTGTTCATGGGCGACGTGGGGGCGCTCGCGCTCGGCGGGGCGCTCGGCAGCATCGCCGTGATCGTGCGCCAGGAGATCGTGCTGTTCATCATGGGCGGCGTGTTCGTCGCCGAGACGCTGTCGGTGATGATCCAGGTCATCTACTTCAAGCTGAGCGGCGGCAAGCGCATCTTCCGCATGGCGCCGCTGCACCACCACTACGAGCTGGAGGGGTGGAAGGAGAGCCAGGTCGTCGTGCGGTTCTGGATCATCACCATGATGCTCGTGCTGTTCGGGCTGTCGACGCTGAAGCTCAGGTGACCATGGCGATGCGCGAGCCCCTCTTCAACCAGCTGGCGCGCCCGGTGCCCGCGGCGCTGGCGGGCAAGCGCGTGCTGGTGCTCGGCCTGGGCGACACCGGCCTGTCGGTCGCGAAATGGGTGACGCGCGAAGGCGCGCGCGCGCGGGTCGCCGACACGCGCGCCGCGCCGCCGCGCGCGCAGGAGCTGCGTGCCGGCGTGCCGCAGGCCGAGCTGCACAGCGGCGCGTTTGCGCCCGCGCTGCTCGAGGGCGTCGATGTGCTGTGCCTCAGCCCGGGGCTTTCGCTCGCCGAGCCGGTGGTGCGGGAGGCGCAGCGGCGCGCGATCCCGGTGCTCGGCGACATCGAGCTGTTCGCCTGGCGAGTGCGCGGCGCAGGCGCCGGCAAGGTGGCGGCGATCACCGGCACCAACGGCAAGACCACGGTGACGGCGCTCACCGGGCATCTGCTGCGAGCCGCAGGCGTGGACTGCGAGGTGGCCGGCAACATCGGCCCGGCGGCGCTCGAGGCGCTGACGCGCCGTCTCGATGCGGGGAGCCTCCCGGCGGTCTGGGTGCTGGAGCTCTCCAGCTACCAGCTCGAGACCACGTGGGCGCTCGAGCCCGACGCGGCCGCCATGCTCAACCTGAGCGAGGATCACCTCGACCGCTATGCCAGCCTCGAGGAATACGGCGCGGCCAAGGCGCGCATCTTTCTCGGCCAGGGGACTCAGGTTCTGAACCGCGACGACCCTCGCTCGCTCGCGCTCTCGCGACCCGGACGCCGGCGCATCACCTTCGGCCTGGACACGCCGCCGCAGGCGGAGGATTTCGGTGTCATCGTCATCCAAGGCACGCACTGGCTGGCGCAGGGCGCGAACGCTCTGCTGCGGGTAGAGGATCTGTCGCTTGCCGGCTGGCACAACGTGGCCAACGCGCTCGCTGCCGCCGCGCTGGCGCGCTCGCTCGGCGTCGGTTACGCCGCGCTCTCCGGCGGCCTGCTCGGCTTCCAGGGCCTGCCGCACCGCCTGCAGCGCATCGCGCTGCGCCGCGGGGTCGCCTACTACGACGACTCCAAGGGCACCAACGTCGGCGCGACCGTCGCGGCCCTGAGAGGTTTGGCGCAGCCCAGCGTGCTGATCGCCGGCGGCGACGGCAAGGGGCAGGATTTCGCGCCGCTCGTCGAGCCGGTGAGCGAGCTGGTGCGCCGCGTGCTCCTGATCGGGCGCGACGCAGCGCGCATCGCCGCGGCGCTCGAGCCGAGCGGGGTGGCGGTCGAGTTCTGCGCCTCGCTCGAGGACGCGGTGGCGCGCGCGGCACGCGCCGCGCAGCCGGGCGACGCGGTCCTCCTGTCGCCGGCCTGCGCCAGCTTCGACATGTTCCGCGACTACAAACACCGCGGCGACGCGTTCGCCGCGGCGGTGCGGGAGCTGGGGGCGTGAGCGTGGCGAGCTACGTCTTCGCGCAGAACGCGCCCGCGGCGGAATACGACCGCTCGCTCGCCTGGTCGGCGCTGCTGCTGGTGGCGATCGGCCTGGTGATGGTGTATTCGGCCTCGATCGCCACCGCCGAGGCGAGCCGCTTCACCGGCTACCACCCGGCCTACTACCTGATCCGCGACAGCCTGTTCCTCGGGGTGGCGCTGCCCGTCGCCACCGCCGTGTTCCTGGTGCCGGTGAAGCTGTGGCAGAAAAGCGCGCCGTGGCTGTTCATCGCCTGCGTCGCGCTGCTGGTGGTGGTGCTGCTGCCCGGCATCGGGCGCGAGGTGAACGGCGCGCGGCGCTGGATCAACCTGTACCTGGTGAACCTGCAGCCTTCCGAGCCGATCAAGCTGGCGGTGGTGCTGTACGCCGCCGACTATACGGTGCGCAAGCACGCGGTGATGAAGAGCTTCCAGAAGGGCCTGCTGCCGATGCTCGGCGTGATGCTGCTGGTGTCGTGGCTGCTGCTGCGCGAACCCGACTTCGGCGCGCTGGTGGTGATCGCGATCACCGCCTTCGGCATCCTGTTCCTCGGCGGCATGAACGGCAGGCACTTCGCCGCCCTGGTGGTGATGCTCGCCGTCGGATTCGTGGTGCTGATCGTGTCCTCGCCGTACCGCATGCATCGCATCTTCGGCTTCATGGACCCCTGGAACGACGCCTTCGGCACCGGCTATCAGCTGTCGCACGCGCTGATCGCCTTCGGCCGCGGCCAGTGGCTCGGCGTCGGCCTCGGCGCCAGTGTCGAGAAGCTGCATTACCTGCCCGAGGCGCACACCGACTTCCTGCTGGCGGTGATCGCCGAGGAGCTGGGCTTCGCCGGGGTGGCGGTCGTGGTCGGGCTGTTCGCCTGGATCGTATTCCGCGCCTTCGTGATCGGCCGCCAGGCGGCGATGCGCGAGCGCCATTTCGCCGCGCTCGCGGCGCAGGGCATCGGCATCTGGATCGGCTTCCAGGCGCTGATCAACATGGGCGTGAACATGGGCCTGCTGCCCACCAAGGGGCTGACTCTGCCGCTCATGAGCTACGGCGGCTCGGGGCTGGTGGTGAACTGCGTCGCCATCGCGATCCTGCTGCGCGTCGACTGGGAGAACCGGCAGCTCGCGCGAGGGCTGCCGGCATGACGCGCTCCGTGCTCATCATGGCGGGCGGCACCGGCGGGCACATCTTCCCCGGGCTGGCGGTGGCCGAGGTCATGCGCGCGGCCGGCTGGGAGGTGGTGTGGATGGGCGCGCGCAGCGGCATGGAAGCGCGCATCGTGCCGCCGCGCGGCTACCGCATGGCCTGGATCCGCGCACGCGCGCTGCGCGGCAAGGGGCTGCTCGCCAAGCTGCTGCTGCCCGTGAACCTGCTGTATTCGTTCTGGGAGAGCGCGCGCGCGATCCTGCGCCAGCGGCCCGACGTGGTCCTCGGCATGGGCGGATACGTCGCGTTTCCGGGCGGCATGATGGCCGCGCTGCTCGGCCGGCCGCTCGCGCTGCACGAGCAGAACGCGGTCGCCGGGCTCGCCAACCGTGTGCTCGCCGCCGTGGCCGACAAGGTGATGGTGGCTTTCCCCGGCGCGCTCAGAAACGGCGAATGGACCGGCAACCCGGTGCGCGCCGAGATCACCGCGCTGGCGCCGCCGGCCGAGCGCTACGCCGGGCGCGCCGGGCCGCTGCACCTGCTGGTGGTCGGCGGCAGCCTCGGCGCGCAGGCGCTCAACCAGGCGCTGCCGCAGGCGCTGGCGCTGCTGCCGCCGGCCGAGCGTCCGCGCGTGGTGCACCAGTCGGGCGAGAAGCATCTGCCAGCGCTGCGCGAGCGCTACGCCGCAGCCGGGGTGGAGGGCGAGCTGCTCGCGTTCATCGACGACATGGCGGCGCGCTACGCCGCGGCCGACCTGGTCATCTGCCGCGCCGGCGCCACCACCGTGGCCGAGCTCGCCGCGGGTGGCGTGGCGAGCGTTCTGGTGCCGTTTCCGTACGCCGTGGACGATCACCAGAGCGCGAACGCGCGCTTCCTCGCCGAGCGCGGTGCGGCGATCCTGCTGCCGCAAGGCGAGCTGACCTCCGAGCGCCTCGCCGCGCTGATGCGCACGCTGGACCGGGCGAAGCTGCTCGACATGGCTGACAGGGCGCGTGCGCAGGGCAAGCCCGACGCCGCGCGCGTGGTGGCCGAGCGCTGCATGGCGCTTGCGCAGGGGAGCCGGGCATGAGGCACAAGGTCCGGCGCATTCACTTCGTCGGCATTGGCGGCTCCGGCATGAGCGGCATCGCCGAGGTGCTGCTCAACCTGGGCTACGCGGTGAGCGGGTCGGATCTCGCCGAGAACGCAGCCACGCGGCGCCTGGCCTCGCTCGGCGCCAGAGTGAGCCTCGCGCATGCGGCGGCGAACGTCGAGGGCGCCGACGCGGTGGTGGTCTCGACCGCGGTCGGCGGCGACAATCCCGAGGTGACCGCGGCGCGCACGCGCCGCATCCCCGTAGTGCCGCGCGCGCTGATGCTGGCCGAGCTGATGCGCCTCAAGCAGGGCATCGCGATCGCCGGCACGCACGGCAAGACCACCACCACCAGCCTGGTGGCGAGCGTGCTCGCCGAGGCCGGCCTGGACCCGACGTTCGTGATCGGCGGGCGGCTCACCGCCGCCGGATCGAGCGCGCGCCTCGGGACGGGCGAGTTCATCGTCGTCGAGGCCGACGAGTCGGACGCTTCCTTCCTGCACCTGCAGCCGGTGATCGCGGTGGTCACCAACATCGACGCCGATCACATGGACACCTACCAGCACGACTTCGCGCGCCTCAAGCAGGCCTTCGTGCAGTTCCTGCAGAACCTGCCCTTCTACGGCAGCGCGATCCTGTGCGTGGACGACGCCAACGTGCGCGAGATCCTGCCGTTCGTGTCCAAGCCAGTGCTGACTTACGGCTTCGCGGCCGAGGCCGCGGTGCGGGCCGAGGCGGTCGAGCACGCTGCCGGCGCGATGCGCTTCCGCGCCCTGCGCGAGACGGCCGCGCCGCTCGAGGTGACGCTCAACCTGCCCGGGCGGCACAACGTGCAGAACGCGCTCGCAGCGATCGCCGTGGCGACCGAGCTGCAGGTGCCGGACGCCGCGATCCGCAAGGCGCTGGCGGATTTTCACGGCGTCGGCCGGCGCTTCCAGCGCTGCGGCGACGT
The DNA here is from genome assembly GCA_963817785.1 of uncultured Pseudomonadota bacterium. GTDB lineage: Bacteria > Pseudomonadota > Gammaproteobacteria > Burkholderiales > SG8-39 > JAKALD01. Next base: position 703,196 of record CAWFPL010000003.1, read on the forward strand.
GGCGCTCGAGGGCGGCGGCCGCTTCACCCTGATCGACGATTACGGCCACCACCCGGCGGAGATGGCGGCCACGCTCGCCGCCGCGCGCGGCGCGTTTCCGGGGCGTCGCATCGTGCTCGCGTTCCAGCCGCACCGCTACACGCGTACCCGCGACCTGTTCGAGGACTTCGTGCGCGTGCTCTCCACCGCCGACGCGCTGCTGCTCGCGGAGGTCTACCCGGCGGGCGAGCAGCCGATCGTGGCCGCCGACGGCAGGTCGCTCGCGCGCGCGGTGCGCGTCGCGGGCCAGGTGGAGCCGGTATTCGTGGAGGACATCGGGCAGATGGCCGATGCCGTCCGGCGCGTGGCGCGCGACGGCGACGTGGTGCTGACCATGGGCGCGGGCTCGATCGGCACGGTGCCGGGGCAGCTCACCGCCAGGGAAGCCTGAGACGGACGGACGAATGGACATGTCGGATGCAATCGGGTTGGAAGGGCTGCGCGGCCAGCTGAAGCTCGCCGAGCCGATGGCGCGCTACACCAGCTGGCGCGCCGGGGGACCGGCGGCGCGCGCGTACCTGCCGCAGGACCTGGAAGACCTGGCGGTGTTCCTGCGCCGGCTGCCCGCGAACGAGCCGCTGCTGTTCGTCGGCCTGGGCTCGAACCTTCTGGTGCGCGACGGCGGCTTCCGCGGCACCGTGGTGCTGACGCACGCGTCGGCCAAGCGCCCGGAGCTTCTGCTCGGGCGCGTCTATGCCGAGGCGGGGGTCGCGAGCCCGAAGCTCGCGCGCTTCGCGGCGCTGCATAACCTGGTCGGCGCGGAGTTCCTCGCCGGCGTGCCGGGCTCGATCGGCGGCGCGCTGGCGATGAACGCCGGCTGCTACGGCGGCGAGACCTGGGACATCGTAGAGCGCGCGCTCACCATCGACCGCAAGGGCGAGCTGCGCAGCCGCGAGAAGGCCGAGTTCGAAATCGGCTACCGGCACTGCGGACTGCGCGAGGGCGGCCGGCTCGGCGAGGACGAATGGTTCGTCGCCGCCTACTTCAAGCTGTCCGAGGGCGACGGCGAGGCCGCGCGCCGCAAGATGAAGGCGTTCCTCGCGCGGCGCATCGCGGAGCAGCCGCTGCAGCTGCCGAACGCCGGCAGCGTGTTCCGCAATCCGATCGGCGACCACGCCGCGCGCCTGATCGAGTCCTGCGGCCTGAAGGGCCTGGCGCGCGGCGGCGCGCGCGTGTCGGAGAAGCACGCCAATTTCATCGTCAATCCGAAGGGCGCCGGCACGGCTGCGGACATCGAATGGCTGATCGGGACGGTGCGCGCGACGGTACTCGAGAAGACCGGCGTCGAGCTGCAGCCCGAGGTGCGCATCGTGGGAGACCCGGCGTGACGCCGAAACAGTACGGCAAGGTCGCGGTGCTGCTCGGCGGCAAGTCGGCCGAGCGCGCAGTGTCGCTGAAGAGCGGGGCGATGGTGCTGAACGCGCTGCGCGGCCGCGGCGTCGACGCGCACCCGTTCGATCCGGCCGAGCGCGGCCTGGACGCGCTGATCGCCGAGCGCTTCGCGCGCGTGTTCATCGCGCTGCACGGCCGCTTCGGCGAGGACGGCACCGTGCAGGGCATCCTCGAGTGGCTCGCCATCCCCTATACCGGAAGCGGCGTGCTCGCCTCCGCGCTCGCGATGGACAAGCTGCGCACCAAGCTGCTGTGGCAGGCGAGCGGCATTCCGACGCCGCCGCACGAAGTGCTCGAGGCGGGCGGCGACTTCGCCGCGGTCGCCGCGCGGCTCGGCACGCCGCTGATGGTCAAGCCGGTGAACGAGGGCTCCTCGCTCGGCATGAGCAAGGTACGCGAGGCCGCCGCGCTCGACGAGGCCTACGCCCTGGCGGTGAACTACGACCGCAGCGTGATGGCCGAGAAGTTTATCGAGGGCATCGAGCTCACCGCGGGCATCCTCAACGACGAGGCGCTGCCGCTCATCCGTCTGGAGACGCCGCGCGAGTTCTACGACTACCAGGCGAAGTACGTCAGCGACGACACGCGCTACATCCTGCCCTGCGGCCTGCCGGCCGGGCAGGAGCGCGCGCTGCAGGAGCTTTGCCTGAAGGGCTTCCGCGCGCTCGGCTGCCGCGGCTGGGGGCGCGTCGACCTGATGCTCGACCGCGCCGGCAATCCCTACCTGCTCGAAGTGAACACCGCACCGGGGATGACCGACCACTCCCTGGTGCCGATGGCCGCGCGCCATGTCGGCATTGCCTACGACGAGCTGTGCATGCGCATCCTGGAGGGCGCCCGTGTGGGATAACCCCAGGGTGCTGAACGCGGCGGCCGGCGCGCTCACCGGGCTGGCGCTGCTGCTGTTTCTGGCCGGGGCGCTGCGGCTGCTGCTCGTATCGCCGCTGTTTCCGCTGCGCGAGATCGACGTGCGCGGCGCGCTGGCGCACATCGGCCGGACGGACATCGAAAGCGCCTGCCAGAGCAGCGTGCACGGCAATTTCTTCGCCGCCAACCTCGGCGTGCTGCGCGCCGCGCTGCAGCGGTTGCCCTGGGTGCGCAGCGTCGACGTGCGGCGCATCTGGCCGGACCGGCTGCGCGTGAGCATCGAGGAGCACGTTGCGCTGGCGCGCTGGGGCGACGCGGCCCTGGTCGACACCTATGGCGACCTGTTCGCCGGGAGCACCGACGCCAAGCTGCCGCTGCTCGCCGGACCGCCGGGCACCGAGCACGAGGTCACGGCCCGCTACCGGCTGTTCGCGCAGCTGCTCGCCCCGCTCGCCACGCCGCTCGAGCGGGTGATCCTGTCGCCGCGCTACGCCTGGCAGCTGCGGCTCGCCAACGGCCTCGACATCGAGCTGGGGCGCGATCTGGCGACCGATCCGGTGGACGCGCGCCTGGCGCGCTTCGTCGCCGTGTATCCCGCGCTGCGCAGCGACCTGGCGCAGCGCGCCGAATACGTGGATCTGCGATATCCGAACGGCTTCGCGCTGCGGCTGCCCGATTCCGGGCGTGACGGCAAGGCGGCGGCGAGCGCAAAGGGCTGAGAGGCGATGGCGAAAGACAGCAAGAACCTGATCATCGGACTGGACATAGGCACTTCCAAGGTGGCGGCGCTGGTGGCGGAGCCGGGCGCCGACGGCGCGCTCGAGATCCTCGGCATGGGCAGCCACGAATCCAAGGGCCTCAAGAAGGGCGTGGTGGTGAACATCGAGGCCACCGTGAGCGCGATCCAGCGCGCGCTGGAGGAGGCCGAGCTGATGGCCGACTGCAAGATCCAGTCGGTATTCACCGGCATCGCCGGCAGCCACATCCGCAGCTTCAACTCGACCGGCATGGTCGCGATCAAGGACCGCGAAGTGAGCGCGATCGACGTGGAGCGCGTGATCGAGACCGCCAAGGCGGTGAACATCCCCACCGACCAGCAGATCCTGCACGTGCTGCGCCAGGAATTCATCATCGACGGGCAGGAGGACGTGCGCGAGCCGATCGGCATGTCGGGCGTGCGCCTGGAGGTCAAGGTGCACATCGTCACCGGCGCCGTATCGTCGGCGCAGAACATCGTCAAGTGCGTGCGCCGCTGCGGGCTGGAGGTGAACGACCTGATCCTGCAGCCGCTCGCATCCTCGCGCGCGGTGCTCTCGGACGACGAGAAGGATCTCGGCGTGTGTCTGATCGACATCGGCGGCGGAACGACCGACATCGCGGTGTTCACGCACGGCGCGATCCGGCACACCGCGGTGATCCCGATCGCCGGCGACCAGATCACCAGCGACATCGCGATGGCGCTGCGGACCCCGACCGCCGAGGCCGAGAGCATCAAGGTCCGCCACGGGGTGGCGCTGCGTCAGCTCGCCGACCCGAACGAGATGATCGAGGTGCCGGGCATCGGCGAGCGAGCGCCGCGCGTGATGTCGCGCCAGACGCTCGCCGAGGTGATCGAGCCGCGCGTCGAGGAGCTGTTTTCCCTGGTGCAGCAGGTGCTGCGCGAGTCCGGCTTCGAGGAGCTGCTGTCCTCCGGCGTGGTGCTGACCGGCGGCTCGTCGGTGATGCAGGGCATGGTCGAGCTCGGCGAGGAGATTTTCCACATGCCGGTGCGCGTCGGCGTGCCCAAGTATTCCGGCGGGCTCGCCGAGGTGGTGCGCAATCCGCGTTACGCGACCGCGGTCGGGCTGCTGCTCGAGGGCGTGTCGCAGATGCAGCAGGGACAGATGTCGCGCCAGAGCGGCTCGTTCCGCGCCGTGCTGGCGAGGATGCGCGAGTGGTTCCAGAGGAACTTCTGATGGGACGGAAAGCGCCTTTCCCGAAAGTTTCGCGTTGCAGTGCGGCACCTTGTGCCGCACTGCAACGCATTGTTGTTCTTTAGCGCAAGGAGGCCAACGCGATGTTCGAAATCATAGACAAGCAGGGTGCAGGGCCCGTCATCAAGGTGGTCGGCGTGGGCGGCGCCGGCGGCAACGCCGTCAATCACATGATCCAGAAGGGGGTCGAAGGCGTCGAGTTCATCGCCGTGAACACCGATGCCCAGGTGCTGGCGCGCAACATGGCGCGCAGCCAGATCCAGCTCGGCGTCAGCGGGCTGGGCGCGGGCGCCAAGCCCGAAGAAGCGCGCGCCGTCGCGCTGAGCGAGCGCGAGCGGCTGGAAGAAACGCTTGCCGGCGCGCACATGGTGTTCATCACCGCCGGCATGGGCGGAGGCACGGGCACGGGCGCCGCGCCGGTGGTGGCGGAAGTGGCGCGCGCGCTCGGCGTGCTCACGGTGGCGGTCGTGACCAAGCCGTTCGCCTTCGAGGGGACGCGGCGCATGCGCGTCGCGGAACAGGGCATCGAGGAGCTCGGCGAGCACGTCGATTCGCTGATCGTGATCCTCAACGACAAGCTCGAGGAAGTGCTCGGCGAGGACGTGACCATGGACGAGGCGTTCCGCGCCGCGGACGACGTGCTGAACAATGCCGTGGCCGGCATCGCCGAGATCATCAATTCCCCCGGGCTGATCAATGTCGACTTCCAGGACGTGCGCACCGTGATGTCCGAGCAGGGCATGGCGATGATGGGCTCGGCGCTGGCGAACGGCATCGATCGGGCGCGCATCGCGGCGGAAGAGGCGATCGCCAGCCCGCTGCTCGAGGGCGTGACGCTGGCCGGTGCCCGCGGCGTGCTGGTAAACATCACCGCCACGCGCGACAGCCTCAAGCACGGCGAGGTGAAGGCGGTGATGAACACCATCCGCAGCTTCGCCGCGGAGGATGCGACCATCATCTTCGGCGCGGTGTACGAGGAGAGCATGGCCGATGACCTGCGCGTCACCGTCGTGGCGACGGGACTCGGCGCCCCTGCGGCCCAGCGACAGCCGAAGCCGCAGCTGGTGGTGGCGCAGAAGACCGGGACCGACAACCAGCCGGTCAGCACCGCGGTCGACTACGGCCAGCTCGACGCGGTGCCGGCGGTCATTCGCCGCAACCGCGCCTCGACCATCGAGGCGCTGCAGCAGAGCGGGGTGGACAAGTACGACATTCCCGCTTTTCTGCGCAAGCAGGCGGACTGAGCGCGGCGCGCTTCACTGGGTCCGATGCGGCTGCGCGCGAGCGTTGCGGCCGGGGCGCGGAACCTCCTTGCCGGTGCCCCGCCCGCGCCGCCTTCGTTGCCGCAGTGCAGCAATCGGATGGCGCTCTGCTAGAATTTAGCCAATCATCCTTCAATGACGATGCTTCGCCAGCGCAGCCTCAAGTCCCTCGTCCGCGCCACCGGCGTCGGCCTGCATACAGGCCAGAAGGTCGGCTTGACGCTGCGGCCGGCGCACCCTGACGCGGGCGTAGTGTTCCGCCGCGTCGACCTGGCTTCGCCGGTCGACATTCCGGCGCGCGCGGACCTCGTCGGCGAGACGCGGCTTTCGTCCTGCCTGGTGCATGGCGGTGCCAAGGTGTACACGGTCGAGCACCTGATGTCGGCGCTCGCCGGTCTGGGCGTGGACAACGTGTACGTGGACCTGGACGGTCCCGAGGTGCCGATCATGGACGGCAGCGCGGCTCCGTTCGTGCTATTGGTGCAGCAGGCCGGATTGCAGGAGCAAAGCGCGCCGAAGCGCTTCCTGCGCATCAAGAAGCGCGTCGAGGTGAGGGACGCCGACAAGTGGGCACGCTTCGACCCCTACGAGGGACTGAAGCTCTCGTTTTCTATCGTATTCAACCACCCGGTCATCGAGAAGAGCAGCCAGTCGGTCACCGTGGACTTCGCGCAGACCTCGTATCTGAAGGAGATCGCGCGCGCGCGAACGTTCGGCTTCATGCACGATGTCGAATCGCTGCGCGAATCCGGGCTCGCGCTGGGCGGCGGTCTGGACAACGCCGTGGTACTGGACGAATACCGCGTGCTCAACGCGGAAGGCCTGCGTTTTGCCGACGAGTTCATCCGGCACAAGGTGCTCGACGCGATCGGCGACATCTATCTGCTCGGCAAGCCGCTGCTCGGCGCATTCTCGGCGCACAAGTCGGGGCATGCTCTCAACAACCTTCTGCTGCGTGCGCTGCTCGCCGATCCCTCGGCGTGGGAAGTGGCGACGTTCGAGCGCGCCGGCGACGCGCCGGCCGGAGTGTCAGGCCTGGCGCCGCAGCTCGCGGGCTAGGGCGCGTGTCATGGTCAGGTCTGACCGGCCTTGCCGCGCGGCTGGGCGTTCAGGTGCGAGCGCTTCGTCGCCGTCCTGATCCTGCTGATGTTTTTTTTCGAGCGCCTGCTGGCGGCGCTGTAGCGCTCGGTTCCGCGTGGCGCGCGAGCAGTGACTTCAGCGCCTGGCGGGCCGGCGAGTCCGTGAGCTGCTGATATAAGTCGCTTAGCTCGACGAGCGCAGAGGGCGATAGCCGGGCCTGTTTGTGCGGTGCGGCATCCGGCCCATAGCGTGATACAGTTGGTTGCACCCTCACCGAAACTAACTTAATCTCCTTGCCCTGCAACAACAAGAAGCTGCACAGGGATTCGGAGAGTAATTTGAGCTTGGCCGCTGCCGCGGCATTGGGCGCGAGCAGCACGAGAGTCCCGTCCTTGAGGTTCGCCGCGCGTACTTGGCGGGCGAGCTCCGACGGGAGGATCCTTTCGCAAAGCTTCGAAAGCTCGGCGATCTCCCGCGCTTTCTCGACGACCGGCTGCATGCCGCCGTCGGCGGACAGGTAACGGTCAATTTTGGAAGGTCGCACGGAGGACCGCGATCGAAGGAGCGTAACGTGCAGATTATCGTCATCCCTGACCGGCTGGCCAAGGCGAAATCGCTGACATTGTCGTCCCGGCATGTGATCGCCTCGGTGCTGGGCGTCTGCGTCCTGCTGGCCGGGCTGACTTGCGCGATGTACTGGCTGACGCTGCGCTTCGCCGGGCAGGTGAGGACTCCGCTGATCGAGAGGATGGAGCGTGCCGCGCTGAGCGCGCAGAGCGCCAAGGCACGCGCATTCATGCAGGAGAACCTGAACGCCATGGCAGTGAAGCTCGGCGAGATGCAGGCGCAGCTCACGCGCCTCGACGCCTTGGGCGAACGGGTGTCGACCCTGGCGGGCATCAAGCCGCAGGAATTCCACCTCAGCGAGCGGCCGGGTCTGGGCGGGGCGCAGTCTACGCTGCTTCCGCCGCAGGACTTGTCGTTCGCGCAGCTGTCCGAGAAGGTGGCCGCCGTGTCGCACCAGATGGACTACCACACTGACATGCTGAGCGTGGTCGAGTCCCGGCTGTTCGAGCAGGCGGTGCACAAGAAGCTGATGCCGACCATGCCGCCGGTGGATGGCCCGGAAGGCTCCGGCTTCGGGGTGCGCATCGATCCCTTCACCGGCCAGATGGCGATGCACGAGGGCATCGACTTCGAGGTCGAAACCGGGACGCCGGTGCACGCGGCGGCAGGCGGCATCGTCGACTTCGCGGGCTACCATCCCCAGTACGGCTACATGATCGACGTTGACGATGGCAACGACCTGACGACGCGCTATGCGCACTTGTCCAAGCTGCTGATCAAGGTGGGCGATATCGTGCAGCGCGGCGAAAAGATCGCGCTCAGCGGCTCCACCGGGCGCGCGACCGGGCCCCACTTGCACTTCGAGGTGCGTTACAAGGGCGTGCCGCTGGATCCCAACCGTTTCCTGACTGCGTCCAATCCGACGCTTCCGACAGCGGCATCTGCGCGCGCGCTGCTCGCGCGTGCCCGCTCCAAGATTTCAAAGAAGTAAGTAGCGGGGCACCCGCCCGGGGCGCCGCGTTGGCATGCTAAAATTTTGATTTTCGGCGGGACTCTGGCGGCGGCGCCGCCGGCCCGCAAGCGGACCCCCGCGTGGGCCGCACCACTCCTTTCATGATCCAGAACGTCCTCACGAAGATTTTCGGCAGCCGCAACGAGCGGCTGCTCAAGCAGTACTACCGAAGCGTCGCTCGCATCAACGCCCTCGAACCCGAGATCGCGGCGCTCACCGACGCGCAGCTGCGCGCCAAGACCGACGAATTCAAGCGCCGTCTGGCCGAGCGAGTCGCCGCCGAGCCCGAGGAGGCGCGCGCGGACGCCGAACGAGTCGCGCTCGAGGAGCTGCTGCCGGAGGCGTTCGCCGTGGTGCGCGAAGCGGGCAAGCGCACGCTGCGCATGCGGCACTTCGACATGCAGCTGGTCGGCGGCATGGTGCTGCACGACGGCAAGATTGCCGAGATGCGCACCGGCGAGGGCAAGACCCTGGCGGCCACCCTGCCCGCGTACCTGAATGCACTGACCGGCAAGGGCGTGCACATCGTCACTGTCAACGACTACCTCGCGCACCGCGACGCCGAGTGGATGGGCAGGATCTACGGCTTCCTCGGCCTCACGATCGGGGTGAACGTGCCGCAGATGGAGCCCGAAGAGAAGCGCAAGGCCTACGCCGCGGACATCACCTACGGAACCAACAACGAGTTCGGCTTCGACTACTTGCGCGATAACATGGCCATGCGCGTGGAGGAGCGCTTTCAGCGCCGCCTGAGCTACGCGATCGTCGACGAGGTGGACTCGATCCTGATCGACGAGGCGCGCACGCCACTGATCATTTCGGGCCAGGCGGAGGATCGCACCGAGATCTATAAGCGGATGAACGAGGTACCGCCGTTCCTCACGCGCCAGAAGGAAGAAGAGGGCCCGGGCGACTTCTGGGTCGACGAGAAGGGCCACCAGATCCTGCTTTCCGAGTCGGGCCACGCCAAGGCCGAGGAAATCCTGGTGCGCCTCGAGCTGCTGCCGGCCGGAGCGAGCCTCTATGAGCCCGCTTACATCAATCTCGTCCATCACCTGTACGCAGCACTGCGCGCGCACCACTTGTTCTACCGCGACCAGCATTACGTGGTGCAGGAAGGCGAGGTGATCATCGTTGACGAGTTCACCGGCCGCCTGATGCACGGGCGCCGCTGGTCGGACGGGCTGCATCAGGCAGTCGAGGCGAAGGAGGGCGTGGCGATCCAGAACGAGAACCAGACGCTCGCATCGATCACCTTCCAGAACTTCTTCCGCCTTTACAAGAAGCTCGCGGGAATGACCGGAACTGCGGACACCGAGGCCTACGAGTTCCAGGAGATCTACGGCCTCGAGACGGTGGTGATCCCGACGCACATGCCGATGGTCCGCGATGACCGGCTCGACCTGGTCTACCGCACCGCGAAGGAGAAGTACAAGGCGATCATCGACGACATCAGGGATTGCCACCAGCGCGGCCAGCCGGTGCTCGTCGGAACGACGTCGATCGAGAACTCGGAGCTACTGTCGGCGATGCTCACCAAGGATAAGCTGCCGCACCAGGTGCTCAACGCCAAGCAGCACGAGCGCGAGGCGCAGATCGTGGCGCAGGCGGGCCGGCCGAAGATGGTCACCATCGCCACTAACATGGCGGGTCGCGGCACCGACATCGTGCTCGGCGGCAACGTCGAGAAGCAGTGCGAGCTGATCGAGGCCGACGAAAGCATCCCCGCCGAGGACAAGAAGTCGAGGAGCGACACGCTACGAGGCGAGTGGCAGCAGCTGCACGACCACGTGGTCGCTGCCGGCGGCCTGTACATCATCGGCACCGAGCGCCACGAGTCGCGGCGCGTGGACAATCAGCTGCGCGGCCGTGCCGGCCGCCAGGGTGACCCGGGCGCGTCGCGCTTCTACATGTCGCTCGAGGATCCGCTGCTCAGGATCTTCGCCGGCGAGCGCATCAACCGCATCATGGTCATGCTCAAGATGCCCGAGGGCGAGGCGATCGAGCACTCGATGGTGACGCGCTCCATCGAGAGCGCGCAGCGCAAGGTCGAGGCACGCAACTTCGACATGCGCAAGCAGCTGCTCGAGTACGACGACGTGGCCAACGAGCAGCGCAAGACCATTTACATGCTGCGCAACGAGCTGCTCGACACGGAAGACGTCACGCAGCGCATCGCCGACCTGCGCGCGGGGGTAGTGAGCGACATCTTCCGCCAATACGTACCCGAGCAGAGCGTCGAGGAGCAATGGGACATTCCCGCACTCGGGACCGCGCTCAAGGCCGAGCTCAACCTCGACGTTGAGCTGCAGGAATGGCTCGAAAAGGAACCGGAGCTCGACGACGAAAAGATGCTGGAGCGCATCATGGCGCGGGCGCACGAAGAGTACAGCGCCAAGATTCCGGCCGGCGCCGAGACTTCGTTTCGCCAGTACGAGCGCTACGTGATGCTGCAGATCCTCGATGGTCACTGGCGCGAGCACTTGGCTGCCCTCGACCACCTGCGGCAGGGCATTCATCTGCGCGGCTACGCGCAGAAGAATCCGAAGCAGGAATACAAGCTCGAGGCTTTCGAGCTGTTCGGGGCGATGCTCGAATCGGTGAAGCTCGAGGTTATCAAGACGCTCACCGCGGTCCAGATCACCACCTCCGAGATGCCGCAGGTGGACGACGCCCAGCACGTGGAGAACGTGCGCATGCAGCACGCGGACTACGAGCAGGCGCTCGCGGCGGCCGCGGAGCCCAAGAAGGCGCAGCCGAAGGCGCGCCCGGCGCAAAAGGTCGGCCGCAACGATCCGTGTCCCTGCGGCTCGGGCAAGAAGTACAAGCACTGTCACGGCAAGCTGACCTGACGATGCATGCGGCGGGAGTCGCTTGCCGTCTGTTTTCGCGACACCTCGTTCCGCCCCACCGACGCGACCGCATGCCATGGCAGTGAGCCTCTCGCCTCCGGACCCGCTGTCGCTGCATCCCGTGGCCGGCGTCGAGCTCGGCGTGGCGATGGCGGGCGTGCGCAAGCCGAATCGCACCGACCTGCTGGTGATGCGGCTCGCGCCGGGCAGCAGCCTGGCGGGCGTGTTCACCCGCAACCGCTTTTGCGCTGCGCCGGTGGTGCTGGCGCGCCAGCACCTCGCAGCCGGCCGCGGCGTGCGCGCGCTGGTCGTGAACACCGGCAACGCCAATGCCGGGACCGGCGACGACGGTTTGCGCCGGGCGCGCCAGGTGTGCCAGGCCCTCGCCGAGGCGCTGGGCTGCGGGCGCGAGCAGGTACTGCCTTTTTCCACCGGTGTGATCATGGAGCCGCTGCCGGCCGAGCGCATCGTCGCCGCCCTGCCGGCGGCGCTTGCCGACCTGAGCGCGAACAACTGGGCGCCGGCGGCCGCGGCGATCATGACCACGGATACCGTTCCGAAGGCTCGATCCGCGCGGGTCGCGCTCGCGGCGGGCACGGTCACCGTCACCGGTATCGCCAAGGGCGCGGGCATGATCCGCCCCGACATGGCGACGATGCTCGGTTTCTTGTGCTGCGATGCCGTCGTACCGCAGGCTGTGCTGCAGGCGATGCTGACCGAGGTCGCGGACGAGTCGTTCAACTGCATCACCGTGGACGGCGACACTTCGACCAACGACGCGCTGATTCTTGCCGCTACTGGCGCCTCCGGCGTGCGCGTGGCGGACGTCTCGGGTCCGGACTACGTCCGGCTCGGGGACGCGCTGCGCGAGGTGGCCATCTGGCTGGCGCAGGCCATCGTGCGCGATGGCGAAGGCGCGACCAAGTTCGTGACCGTGCAGGTCGAGGCCGGGCGCAGCCGCGACGAGTGCCGCCGCGTGGCCTATGCCATCGCGCACTCGCCGCTGGTGAAGACGGCGTTCTTTGCCTCCGATCCCAATCTGGGCCGCATCCTCGCCGCGATCGGCTACTCCGGAATCGCGGATCTGGACACCGCTACCGTGGAACTGTATATCGACGACGTGCCGGTGGCCGCCGGGGGTGGGCGGCATCCCGATTACCGGGAGGAACAGGGCATCGCGGCGATGCGGAAGGACGAGTTCACGGTGCGCGTTGTGCTGAACCGCGGCGCTGCGGTGGCGCGCCTGTGGACCTGCGATCTGTCCTTCGATTACGTGAAGATCAACGCCGAATACCGGAGCTGAAGAACCACAATGCGCTTCGCTGCGGCACCCAGTGCCGCAGCGCGAAACGCCGGGAAATGCGGATGAAGAGCGAGATGGAGAAATTGCTGGCGCGCGTCGAGCAGGTGCTGGCGCGCTTCGAGGCGCTGCTGCCCCCCGCGCCGCCGCCCGCCGACTGGTCCGCGAGCATCGCCTTCCGCTGGCGCAAGAGCGGCCCGCTGAACGGCCACGGATGGCTGCAGCCGGTGCACCACATCCACCGCATCCGCCTGGCGGACCTTCGGGGCATCGACGCGCAGATCGCGCGCGTCGAGCAGAACACGCGCCAGTTCGTGGCGGGTGAGCCGGCCAACAACGTGCTGCTCACCGGTGCGCGCGGCACAGGCAAGTCCTCGATGATCAAAGGGCTGCTGAACAAGTACGCGCGCCAGGGCCTGCGCCTGATCGAGGTGGACAAGCGCGAGCTTGTCGACTTGCCTGCGATCACGGATCTGGTGGCCGGGCGCCGCGAGCGCTTCATCCTGTTCTGCGACGACCTGTCGTTCGAGGCCGCCGAGCCAGGCTACAAGGCGCTCAAGGTGGCGCTCGACGGCTCGATCTCGACCGCCTCGGACAACCTGCTGATCTACGCGACTTCCAACCGCCGGCACCTGATGCCCGAGTACATGCAGGAAAACCTCGAGACCAAATACGTCGGCGACGAGATCCATCCGGGCGAGAGCGTCGAGGAGAAGATCTCGCTCTCGGAGCGTTTCGGCATCTGGGTGTCGTTCTATCCCTTCGACCAGGACGAGTATCTGGACATCGTCGCGCACTGGCTGCAGACGTTCGGCTGCTCGGCCAGGGAAGCCGCTGTTGCGCGCGAGGAGGCGCTGCAGTGGGGGTTGTCGCGCGGCTCGCGCAGCGGCCGGGTTGCATACCAGTTCGCGCGCGACTGGGCCGGCCAGCACGCCGGGGCGTCACGCGCCAAGCGGAAGGGAGCGCGGGGCTGACGGTGGCGGCGGCCTCGGTGCCGGCCGGGGTGGTCGAGGTGGCGGCGGCCGTGATCGTGCGCGCCGACGGCGCCTTCCTGCTCGCGCGGCGCCCTCCCGGCAAGGTCTGCGCCGGTTACTGGGAGTTTCCCGGGGGCAAGATCGAGCCGGACGAGCCCGCGGAGCGGGCGCTCGCGCGCGAGCTGCACGAGGAGCTGGGCATCGACGTGCGGCGCGCGTACGCCTGGATCACGCGCGTATACGCCTATCCGCACGCGACTGTGCGCCTGAATTTCTTTCGCGTGCTGGAATGGGCCGGCGAGCCGCACCCGCGGGAGGCCCAGCAACTGGTCTGGCAGCGCATGGACTCGCCGTTCGCCGAGCCGATGCTACCGGCGAACGCTCCGGTGCTGGCGTCGCTCGCGCTGCCGCATGAGTACGCCATCACCGCGGCCGATATCTACGGCATCGAGCCCACGCTTGCGCGGCTCGCGCAGCGGCTCGAAGCGGGCTTGAAGCTGGTGCAAGTGCGCGACAAGACGATGACGCCGCGGGCGCGCTCCGACTTCGCCATGCGCGTCGTCGAGCTCGCCCATCGCCGCGGCGGGAAGGTGCTGATCCATTCCGACGAAGCTCTGGCGCGCTCGCTCGGGGCCGACGGCGTGCATTACAGTGCGCACGAGCTCGCGGGTCTGGACCAGCGGCCGCGCGACCTGCTCGCGGCGGGCTCCTGCCATGCGGTCGCCGAGCTCGAGCAGGCGGTACGGCTCGGGCTCGATTTCGCCGTGCTCGGTCCGGTCAAGCACACGACGTCCCATCCCGGAGCGGTGCCGCTCGGCTGGGGGGGATTTGCGCGCATTGCGCGCGGTGCCGCAATTCCGGTGTACGGCATCGGCGGCCTGCGACGCGCCGATGTTGAGCAGGCCTGGCGCGCGGGCGCGCACGGCGTGGCGATGATTTCCGGCGCCTGGGAAGACTGACAGGACTGCGCGCGCGACGCCTGCGGCTGCTACGCGTCGTGCGGCTCGGGGTTGCCCGGGGACGGGCCCGGATCGGGTACGCGATAGCTCTCGCTTGCCCAGTTGCCGAGATCGATCAGCTTGCAGCGCTCGCGGCAGAACGGCCGCCACGGGTTCTCGACCGCGAAAGGCGCGAGCGTGCCGCAGCGCGGGCAGGGGACCGACTTGCTGGCGTCCAGCGACATGGACTTTTCTGAAAGTCTCGCGCTGCGCCGCGGCGCGAAGTGCCGCAGCACAGTGCTACATTGTTCTACAAATTACAGAAGGTCAGCTCGAAGCCAACGTCCCAGTCGGTGGTCCTCGAGCGCGGGTCCTCGCCGTCCTGGGCGAGAAAACGGATGTTCAGCACGTACTTGTTGGCGCTGATCTCCGGGACGCAGTGCAGGTCTGGGCCGATGCGCAAGCGCAGCATCTGCGCGGTTTTGCCGCCCAGCATCTGCTGGAAGGTGCCGCCCTGCGCGCGCAGCTGCTGCGGCTTGCCGGATTCGCGCAGAATATGAAGGATGATCGCCGAGCCGTCGCGCAGCGGATACAGCGGGCCCGTCCATGCTGCGAGCTGGCCGATGCGGTCCTCGGCCGGACGATGCAGCCAGTAATGGTAGGAGGGCAGGTCGAATTCGCAGGCTCCGCCCGGAATCCCGGTACGCTGCTTGATCGCCATCAGCCAGTCGTTCTCGCGCAGGTACTGGCCGATCTTGCCGGTCATCGCGAACAGCGCCTGAGAAACCTGCTCGACGTCGCGCAGCACGCCGTTCAGCGCCTCCTCGGAGATCTCGGGGCTGTTGCGGAACGACAGTAGCACCTGCTTCTGGCGCTCGAGCTCCTGCAGCAGATCGGACTTCAGGTCGGCGCGCCCCGCGACCTCGAGGATCTCGAACAGCGTGAGCAGGGCGACGTGGTGATCGAGCGGATCGGTGCGCGCGCTGAAATGACGCGAGCGCTCGAACAGATCCTCGAGGCGCAGCAGAGTCCGGATGCGTTCGTTCAGCGGATACTCGTACGTGATCACGGCCGCGTCCAGATCGCCCCGCGCAGAAAAACCTGCCGAATTCTGAGGGATTTACGCGTTGAACACAACCGGCGTCCGCGGGGCGCGCAGCACCCGGCCATCAGGACGTGGAGCCCTCTGCCAGCTCCAGGTAGCGCGTGTGCAGCGCTTGGATCTGCCGGTGCAGCGCATCGATGGTCCCGCCGTTGTCGATCACGTCATCGGCGGCCGCGATACGTGCCGCACGCGACGCCTGGGCGCGCATGATGTCGCGCACTTCTTCCGCGGCGAGGCCACTGCGTGCGCGTACACGCGCGACCTGGATCTCCTCCGGGCAATCGATCACCAGTACCCGGTCCACGCGACGACGGTAATCCGGCGACTCGACGAGCAGGGGGATGACATGCACTACATAGGGGCCGGAGGCGCTTGCAATGCGCCGCTGCGCTTCCTCGCGGATCATCGGGTGCAGCAGCGCCTCGAGGCGCCGCCGCGCCGCCGCGTCAGCGAACACCCGTTCGCGAACCTTCTTGCGGTCCATCGCACCCGACGCATCCAGAAACGCGTCGCCGAACAGCCCGCGGATCGCAGTCATCGCGGCACCGCCAGGTTGCGTCAGTTGGTGCGCGATCGCGTCGGCGTCCACCACCGTGGCGCCGAGCCGCGCGAATTCGTCTGCCGCGGCACTCTTGCCGCTGCCGATGCCGCCGGTGAGGCCCACCACGAACGCCATCAGTTGAACAGCGGCATCCAGTGCCGCACGATCTGCGGGCCCCAGAATAGCGCGATCACGCCGGCTGCCGCGACATACGGTCCGAACGGAATCGGCTTGTCGCGGCCGTGCCGGGCAAACACCATCAGAGCGATGCCGACCAGGGCGCCGACCAGGGACGAGAGCAGTATGACCAGCGGTAGCGCCTGCCAACCGAGCCAGGCTCCGATTGCCGCGAGCAGCTTGAAATCCCCATAGCCCATGCCTTCCTTGCCGGTGGCGAGCTTGAAAGCCCAGTAAATGATCCACAGCGACAGGTAGCCGACGATCGCCCCGATGACCGCGCTGCCGAGCGGCACGAACGTGCCGCCGAGGTTGAGCGCGAGCCCTGCCCACAGCAGAGGCAGGGTGATGTCGTCGGGCAGAAGCTGCGTGTCGAGGTCGATCGCGGTGAGCGCGATCGAGCTCCAGCAAAGCAGCATCGCACCCGCGGCCGCAAGGGAAAACCCGAAGCGCCAGGCGGCGTAGGCGGCGGCGAGCCCGCCAGCGAGCTCGACCAGGGGGTAGCGCAGCCCGATCGGCGCAGCGCAGGCCGAGCACTTGCCGCGCAGCACCAGCCAGCTGAACACGGGAACGTTTTCCAGTGCCGTGATGCGGTGGCCGCAGGCCGGGCACGCCGAGCGCGGCACCACCAGGTTGTAGCGCTTGTCCTCGGGCGGCGGCTGTCCTGCGAGCTCGGCGCATTGCACGCGCCACTCGCGCTCCATCATTCGCGGTAGGCGATGGGCGACGACGTTGAGGAACGAGCCGATGCACAGGCCCACCACCAGCGCGGCCCAAGGAAAGACCGACGGCTGGGCAAGCCAGTCGAAAGAGACCATGCCGCGGTGTTAGACCACCTGGCCGAGCTTGAAGATGGGCAGGTACATGGCGATCACCATGCCGCCGATCAGCGTGCCGAGCACCACCATGATCATCGGCTCCATGAGCGAGGACAGCGCCTCGACCGCATCATCGACTTCCTGCTCGAAGAAGTCAGCCACCTTGCTGAGCATGGAATCGAGAGCGCCGGTCTCCTCTCCGATCGACACCATCTGGATCACCATGCTGGGGAACACGTTGGCGTTCTGCATCGCCACGGTGAGCGCGGTTCCGGTCGAGACGTCGCCCTGGATCTGCTTGGTCGCGACTAAATAGACGTAGTTGCCGGACGCCCCGCCGACGGAGTCGAGCGCCTCGACGAGGGGTACTCCGGCGGCGAACATGGTCGACAGCGTGCGGGTCCAGCGCGCGATCACCGCCTTGCGGATCAGAGGGCCGAACACCGGGACTTTCAGCAGCAGGCGGTCCATGAAAATCTGGACGGCCTTGGAGCGCTGCCAGGCCGCGAAGAATCCGTACAGGCCGCCGCCGACCACGCCGAAGATCAGGTACCAGTACTTGACGAACGCGTCCGAGATCGCCATCACCACCAACGTCGGCGCGGGCAGGTCTGCGCCGAAGCTGCTGAACACCTTCTTGAACGACGGGATCACGAAGATCATGATGATCGCGGTGATGATGAACGCCACCGCTATGATCGAGATCGGGTAGAAAAGCGCGCTCTTGATCTTCGATTTGATGCCGAGGATCTTCTCCTTGTAGGTCGCGAGGCGGTCGAGCAGGCTTTCGAGAATACCGGCCTGCTCTCCGGCCTGCACCAGATTGCAGAACAGTGCATCGAAGTACAGCGGGTACTTGCGGAAGGCCGCGGCCAGCGAGGAGCCGGTCTCGACCTCGGACTTGACGTTGAGCAACAGCTTGCCGACGGCGCCGTTGGTCGCGCCCTTGCCGACGATGTCGAACGCCTGCAGCAGCGGCACGCCCGCCTTCATCATCGTGGCGAGCTGGCGCGTGAACAGGGTGATGTCCTTTTCGGTTACTTTGCCGCCAGGGCGCATGCGCTGCTTGCGCACCTTGGTGACCATCACGCCCTGTCGCCGTAGCGTCGCGTTGACCACTGTCTGGCCTCTGGCGCGCATCTCCCCGCGCACTACCTTGCCGGCCCGGTCCTTGCCTTCCCACTGGAAGGTGAACTCCTTGGGTCCCTTAATTGCCGCCGCCGCTGTCGCCATAGCCGCGCTCTCCTAAGAACAACACTGCGGGCTGCGCAGAGCAGGCTGCGCAGGCTGCTTTCGGTGCCACGAACCGCGCTGCGGGTCGCGCGACACCAGCCACACTTGCCGCGCTACGCGAGTAGAACATCTGCGCTCCATGCACGCCGCCCTATTCGTTGGTGCAGGCCATGATTTCTTCCAGCGAGGTCAGCCCCTGCCTCACCTTCAGCAGCCCCGAGCGCCGCAGGGCGTGCAGGCCCTCGGCGCGTCCCTGCTGCGCAATGTCCAGCTGGTCGCCACCCTTCATGATGATGCGGCGAATCTCCTCCGAGATCGGCATGACTTCGTAGACCCCTACGCGGCCGCGATAGCCGCTGCCCTTGCACTGCTCGCACCCGGCCGCCGCGTATGGCTGGCAGCCTTCTTCCAGCTCATCCTCGGCAAAACCGGCGGCGAGCAGCGCCTCGGCCGGAATATCCGCGGGCCGCTTGCAGGAGCATAACCTGCGCGCGAGCCTCTGCGCCGTGATCAGGTTCACGCTCGACGCGATGTTGAACGGCGCGATTCCCATGTTCATCATTCGCGTCAGCGTGGACGGCGCGTCGTTGGTGTGCAGGGTGGAGAGCACCAGATGCCCGGTCTGTGCCGCCTTAATCGCGATTTCCGCCGTCTCCAGGTCGCGAATCTCGCCGACCATGATGACGTCCGGGTCCTGGCGCAGAAACGAGCGCAGCGCCGCGGCGAAGGTGAGTCCGGCCTTATCGTTCACGTTCACCTGATTGACGCCGGGCAGATTGATTTCCGCCGGGTCCTCCACGGTGGAAATGTTGACCCCCGGCTGGTTGAGCACCTCGAGGCAGCTGTACAGCGATACCGTCTTGCCGCTGCCGGTCGGGCCGGTCACCAGGACCATGCCATAGGGCCGGTGGATCGCCTCGAGCAGGGCCGCCTTCTGTTCGGGTTCGTAGCCCAGGGCATCGATGCCGAGGGCGACCACCGACGGATCGAGGATGCGCAGACAGATCTTCTCGCCGAACAGCGTCGGCAGCGACGAGACGCGGAAGTCGATCGTGCGCGATGGCGTCAGCGCGAGCCTCATGCGCCCGTCCTGTGGCGTGCGCTTGTCCGAGATATTGAGCCGCGAGATCACCTTGAGGCGCGTTGCGATCTTGTCCTTGAGGAACGGCGGCGGACTCGCGACCTCGCGCAGCTCGCCGTCGACGCGCACGCGTACCCGATACTTCTTCTCGTAGGGCTCGAAGTGGATGTCCGAGGCGCCGACCATGATCGCGTCGACCAGCACCCGCTGGATGAAGCGTACCACCGGCGCGTCGCCGACCATGGACGCCCCGGGGGCCTCCTCGACTGCTTCCTGGACGAACTCCAGGCCCAGGTCCTCCCCGGCGAGCGCGTCGAGCGACTGCTCGACGCTGCTTGCGGCCAGCTCGATCAGCCGGTCCAGCTTGTCGTCCTCGACCACCACCGGATCCACCATCAGCCCGGTGTGGAACTTGACGTCGTCGAGCGCGTCGGTGCGGGTGGGGTCGGATATCGCGAGCGCAAGCCGCTTGCCGCGCACATACAGCGGCAGCACGCGCCGCGCCTGCATCAGTTTCGGGTCGACCGCCGAGCACGCGAGCTGCGCGGGGTCGTAGGCGTCCAGGTCGAGCAACGGATAGCCGAAGGTCCGCGAAGCGAACTCTGCCACCTCGAGCGGTCGCAGGCGCCCGGCATGGGTCACTTGGGCGACGAAGTTGACGTGGGTGGAGCGGGCTCCCTGGAGCAGCGCCTGCGCCTCGACCTCGTCGAGGTGGCCGTGCTGCACGAGCGCGCGCGCAAGCCCGGCCAGCCCCGTTGCGGGCGGGAGCGACTGCGGTCCTGCCTTGGTGGCGGTGGCCATTGGCGCTGGTCGTGGCTATCCAGCGGTGGATGATGCCCTGCCACCGTACTTTTGTAAAGCCTCAAATATCGCCTGTAACCCAATGATGATACGAGATTTAACGTCTTTTAAAACAGCTGTAACCGTAGATGCCGGAGATCAGGAAAGCGCCTCGTCCGGGGCCGCGGCACTGGCGGGGCGGAATACCCGCACGGTCTTCACGGCGTGCCCCTGCGTATGCACGATCTCCATCGGCACGCCCGCGATCTTGATCGACACGTCCGCTTCGGGAATTTCCCGCAGATACTCGAGGATGAGCCCGTTCAAGGTCTTCGGCCCGTCCAGCGGAAGGTTCAGTCCGAGCGCGCGGTTGACCTCGCGCACCGGCGTCGCGCCATCGGCGGTCGCGCTGCCGTGCTCGCCCCATTGCAGCGCCGCCGCCGCCGCGGGCAGCGAGGTGGTGAACTTGCCGATCATCTCCTCGATGATGTCCTCGAGCGTGACCAGACCCATCAGCTCGCCGTACTCGTCGACCACCAGCGCGATGCGCTCGCGGTTTTCCTGGAAGTACTGCATTTGCGCCAGCACCGGCGTCGAGGCGGGAACGAAATAGGGCTCGCCGACGAGCTGCTCGAGGGCGTGCTTGTCGAGCCGGGTGGACTGCAGCAGCAGCCCGAGCACCTTCTTGACGTGCAGCACGCCTGCCACCTCGCCGAGACTGTCGCGAAACACCGGCAGCCGCATGTGATAGCTGGTGACCAGCTGGCGCGCGATGGTGTCCGGATCGTCGTCCATCTTGAGCGATTCGATGCGCGCGCGCGGCACCATGATGTCCTGCACCGTGACGTTGCCGAGGTCGAAAAGGTTGAGCAGGATCGAGACGTGCTTCTTCGGCATGAAGTTGGAGGACTCGAGCACCAGGGTGCGAATCTCCTCCGGCGTGAGCTTCGGCGCTGCTTCCTCTGCGCCCCCGGGGCGGACTCCCGCGAGCCACAGCAGCGGCCGCGCGAACAGGTTCGAGAACCACACCGCCGGCGCGAGCATGCGCTGCAACGGGCCGAGCACCCAGGCGAGCGGCAATGCGATGCGTTCCGGGTAAGTGGCGCCGACGACCTTCGGCGTGACTTCGCACAGCACGATGATCAGGAACGCGATCACCAGCGTACTGACCGCGTACGATAGCTTGTCCTGCCCGAGCAGGCGCACCGCGATCACGCCGGCGAGCGTCGTCGCGCCCGCGTTGCCGATCGTATTGCCGATCAGGATGGCGCTCAGCAGCCGGTCGATGCGTCGCAGCAGCTCGGCCGCACGGCGCGCGCCGCCGTCACCCTGCGCCACCAGATGCTTCAGGCGATAGCGGTTGAGCGACATCATGCTCGTTTCGGCGATCGAAAAGAACGCCGAAACGACCAGCAACACGACCAGTGCCGCGACCTCTGCCGAAAGTGGGACGTCTTCCATGTCGGGGCGGACGCGGGCGCCGGGCGACGATCGACCCCGCCTCAGGTTCGCCCGAGGATCACTTCGAGCACGAAGCGGCTGCCGACGTAGGCGAGCAGCAGCATGACGAAGCCGCTCAAGGTCCAGCGCAGCGCGGTGCGCCCGCGCCACCCGTACAGGTGCCGCCCCGCGAGCAGCACTGCGAAGGTCGACCAGGAGAGAATCGCGAACAGCGTCTTGTGGTTGAAGCGCAGCGGCTTGCCGAACAGCGTCTCGGAGAACACGATTCCGGTGATCAGCGTCAGGGTCAGCAGCACGAACGCGGCGCCGATGAGGCGAAACAGGAGCCGCTCCAGCGTGAGCAGCGGCGGCAAGGCGCCGAGCGGGCCGGTGAGCACGCCTGGTGCGTCGCCCGGCGCGGGCTTGCGGGCGTGGTGCAGGCGCCGCTCCACGACCGCCATCAGCACCGCGTGCAGCATGGCGATGGTAAACAGGCTGTACGCGAGCATCGCCAGAATCAAGTGCAGCTTGAACTCGAGTGACGCCGCGTAGGTCGCGGCCATCCCCGGGAACAGCGCCGGCAGCGGCACGCACAGGGCGGCGAGCCCGAGCGCCGGCGACAGCATGCCGTCGAGGCGGTAAATGAAGCTTTCGATCCAGTAGAACAGCACCGCGAGCCACAGCATCGCGGACAGCGCGTCGGCGAAGCCGAACAGCGGCTGCGGCGGGAGCACGATGTCCGTATAGAGCAGCCAGCCCTGCAGCGCGAGCGGCGGGAGGATGGCGACGCGCTCCCAGGCCCTGAGTCCGGTGCTGGCGGCCGCCCCCGGCCGCCAGCGCGTGTTCCAGAAGTGCAGCGCGAGGAGCGCGTAGGCCGCGCTCGCCACGAGGTGGAGTAAAATGCTGGGCACCACTGCAGTTTATCACCGCGCTCCCGCCAGTCCCGCGCGCGCCGCCAGCTCTCATGCTCGATAACCTCACCGCACGCCTGACGCGCATCGCCAAGACGCTCCGCGGCGAGGCGCGCCTCACCGAAGCGAACATCCAGGATGCGCTGCGCGAGGTGCGCGTTGCGCTGCTCGAGGCCGATTGCGCGCTGCCGGTGGTCAAGGACTTCGTCGCCGCGGTCAAGTCGCAGGCGCTGGGCGAGGAGGTCCTCGGCAGCCTCACTCCCGGCCAGGCGCTGGTCGGCGTGGTACACCGCGAACTCGCGCGCCTCATGGGTACGGCGAATGTCGGGCTGGATCTGGCCGCGCAACCGCCTGCGGTGATCCTGATGGCGGGGTTGCAGGGCTCGGGCAAGACCACGACCACGGGCAAGCTGGCGCGGATGCTCGCGAGTCAGAAGAAGAAGGTGCTGGTCACGTCCTGCGACGTGTACCGTCCGGCCGCGATCGAGCAGCTCAAGACCGTCGCCGCGCAGGCCGGGGTCGATTTTCTGCCGAGCGCGCCGGACGACAAGCCGCTGCACATCGCGCAGGTCGCTCTCGAGCATGCGCGCACGCGCTACTACGACGTCCTGATCGTCGACACTGCGGGGCGGCTCGCGATCGACGAGGCAATGATGAAGGAGATTGTCGAGCTGCACGCCGTGCTGCGCCCGGTCGAAACGCTGTTCGTGGTCGACGCCATGCAGGGCCAGGATGCGGTGAACGTCGCCCAGGCCTTCAACCAGGCGCTGCCGCTCACCGGGGTAATCCTCACCAAGCTCGACGGCGACGCGCGCGGCGGCGCGGCGCTGTCGGTGCGCCACGTCACCGGCAAGCCGATCAAATTCGTCGGCACCGGGGAGAAGCTCACGGGGCTGGAGCCGTTTCATCCGGAGCGCATGGCGTCACGCATCCTGGGCATGGGCGACATCGTCTCGCTGGTGGAGGAGGCGCGCCGCGGAGTGGACGAGCAGCAGGCGCAGGCGCTCGCCGAGAAGGTGCGCAAGGGCAAGGGCTTCGATCTCGAGGATTTCAAGTCCCAGATCCAGCAGATGAAGAACATGGGCGGGCTGGCGGCGCTGGTCGACAAGCTGCCCGCGCAGCTCACCGGCTCGATCAACCCGGCGCAGCTGCAGGACGACCGGCAGATGCGCCGCATCGAGGGCATCATCAATTCGATGACCCCGCAGGAGCGCGCGCATCCCGAGCTCCTCAAGGCTTCCCGCAAGCGGCGCATCGCGGCCGGTGCCGGCGTCCCGGTGCAGGAAGTGAACCGGCTGCTCAATCAATTCGAGCAAATGCAGAAGATGATGAAGCAGATGCGCAAGGGCGGGCTCGCGCGCATGATGCGCGCGATGAAGGGCGCGATGCCGGGCATGCACTGAAGGTGCGCGCGGCGGCGCCCACGCCGGCGGACACGGGCCTGCCCTGCTCCTTGTCAAAATGCCGAAAAGTCCCGTATAATCCGCGCCTTTTCGAAGCGACCGGGGTTTCCCAAATGGTAGTGATTCGACTGGCGCGCGGCGGCGCGAAGAAACGGCCCTTTTACAACCTGGTGGTGGCCGACTCGCGTCACCCGCGCGACGGCCGCTTCATCGAGCGCGTCGGCTTCTACAACCCGAAGGCGCCCGAGGGGCGCGAGGCGTTGCGCGTCGACATGGAGCGCGTCAAGCACTGGAAGGGCGAGGGCGCGCAGCTCTCCTCGACGGTCGTGCGGCTCGTCAAGCAGTTTGCAAAGAAGGCCGCCTGAACACCTGATCGAGATGGGCCGCGTGGCCGGCTCGTTCGGCGTGCACGGCTGGCTCAAGGTGGTGCCTTACAGCGCGGAGGTAGCCGCGCTCGCCGCGTACCCGGCCTGGTGGCTGAAGGGGCGCGACGGCGCCTGGCGCGAGATCACGGTCGAGGAAACGAAGGTTCACGGCGCGCAGCTGCTTGCCAAGCTCGCGGGCGTGGCGGACCGCGAGGCCGCGCTGGCGCTGAAGGGCGCGGCGCTCGCCGTCGGGCGCGAAGCACTCGGCGAGCCGGAGCAGGGCCGCTACTACTGGTCCGACCTGATCGGGCTGGACGTGGTGAACGGCAAGGGCGAGCGCCTGGGTACGTTGCGCGCGATGTTCTCGAACGGCGCTCACGACGTGGCCGAGGTGGTGGCCGAGCGCACCCGGCTGCTGCCGTGGCTGCCGTGGGTGGTGAAGCGCGTCGACTTGGCGGCGCGCCGGGCGGAGGTGGAATGGGAAGCGGACTGGTGAAGGGCGACGGGCATGATCCGCTTCGACGTGGTGACCCTGTTTCCCGAGATGTTCGCCGCGGTGAGCCAGAGCGGCATCACGCGGCGGGCGCTGGAGGCGGGGCTGTGGCGCCTCGGGCTGTGGAACGTGCGCGATTTCACGACGGACAACTACCGGACGGTCGATGACCGGCCGTACGGCGGCGGGCCGGGCATGGTGATGCTGGCCGAGCCGCTGGAGAAGGCGCTGGACGCGGTCCTGGCGGACCAGGGCGCGCAGCGCGGACGGGTGATTTATCTGTCGCCGCAGGGCAGGCGGCTCGATCACGCGAAGGTGATGGAGCTGGCCGGCGGGCAGGCGCTGACGCTGCTGTGCGGGCGTTACGAGGGCGTCGACGAGCGCCTGATCCGGCGCCGCGTGGACGAGGAGCTGTCGCTCGGCGATTACGTTCTCTCCGGAGGCGAGCTGGCGGCGATGGCGGTGATCGACGCGGTGGTGCGCCAGTTGCCGGGTGCGCTCGGCGACGGGCAGTCCGCCGCCGAGGAGTCGTTTGCGGACGGTCTGCTCGATTGCCCGCAGTACACGCGGCCTGAGGTGTACGCTGGCGAGCGGGTGCCCGAGGTGCTGCTCTCGGGGCACCATGCCGAGATCCGGCGCTGGAGGCTGAAGCAGGCGCTGGGGCGGACTTGGCAGCGCAGGCCGGAGCTGCTTGCCGCGCGGCGCTTGAGTGAACACGAACAGTCCCTGCTGGAGGAGTTCCGGCGGGACACGCAAGACGGAGCGAAATCATGAATCTGATTCAGCAACTCGAGCAGGAAGAGATCAAGCGTCTCGGCAGGAAGGTCCCGGATTTTTCCCCCGGCGACACGGTGGTGGTGAGCGTGAACGTGGTCGAAGGCGAGCGCAAGCGCGTGCAGGCCTTCGAGGGAGTGGTGATCGGCAAGCGCAACCGCGGCCTCAACTCCTCGTTCATCGTGCGCAAGATCTCCTCGGGAGAGGGCGTCGAGCGCACCTTTCAGACGTACTCGCCGCTGATCGCCTCGATCGAGGTGAAGCGCAAGGGCGCCGTGCGCCGCGCCAAGCTGTACTACCTGCGCTCGCGCTCGGGCAAGTCGGCACGCATCCGCGAGAAGATCGGCGCCGCCGCCGAGGCTCAAGAGTAAGCCGGGCCGCCGCCAGAGCGGAAACGGGGCGCCCGCCGCCCCGTTTTTGCCTGCATCCGCTTGATCGCGCACCGCGCGTCGCCTCGCGGCGCGCGGTGCGCGACGTGGATCTATAATCGCCCTATGCGCCGCGAAGCCACCGCCATCAGCCCGATCACGGAGATCATCGCCGAGATCCGGGCCGGACACATCGTGGTCCTGGTCGATGACGAAGACCGCGAGAACGAGGGCGATCTCGTGTTCGGCGCCGACTTCGTCACGGCCGAGAAGGTCAACTTCCTCGCCACGCACGGCCGCGGCCTGATCTGCATGCCGGTCACCGAGGAGCACGCGGCGCGCCTCGGCCTGAAGCCGATGGTGAACCAGAACCGCTCGCGCCACGGCACCAATTTCACCGCCTCGATCGAGGCCGCCGAAGGCATCGCCACCGGCATCTCGGCGCACGATCGCGCGCTCACCATCAAAGTGGCGGCGGCGCGCGAAGCGAAACCCGAGGACATCGTCCAGCCGGGCCACGTATTCCCCCTGGTAGCGCAGCCCGGCGGGGTGCTGGTGCGCGCCGGCCACACCGAGGCGTGCTGCGACCTGGCGCGCCTCGCCGGGCTGACTCCCGCCGCCGTGCTGTGCGAGATCATGAAAGACGACGGCACCATGGCGCGGCTGCCCGACCTGGTCGAATTCGCGCCGCGCCACGGCCTCAAGATCGGCACCATCGCCGACCTGATCGAATACCGCAGCGCCAACGAGTCGCTGGTGCGCCGCACCGTCGAACGCGACATCCAGACGGCGAGCGGCGGCTTCCGTCTGGTCGCGTATCGCGACCTGCCGACCGGCGGCACGCACCTGGCGCTCACGCACGGCGAGATCCGTGCCGAGCGCGAGACGCTGGTGCGCGTGCACGAGCCGTTGTCGATCTTGGACCTGCTCGATGCCGCCGCGGGGGCGCACTCCTGGGGCGTCGCCGAGGCGCTCGCGGCGATCGCGGCGCAGGGCAGCGGCGTGATGGTGCTGCTCAACTGCTCGCAGTCCGACGACGCGCTCGAGGCGCGCCTCAAAAACGCGGCGCCGGAGCCGGCGCGCGCGGCCGGCGGCCGCAGCCGCGATCTGCGCACGTACGGCATCGGGGCGCAGATCCTGCGCGACCTCGGCGTCGGCCGCATGCGGCTGATGGCGGCGCCGCGCAAGATGCCGAGCATGGCCGGCTTCGGGCTCGAAGTCAGCAGCTACGCCGAGCTGCCGCCGCGCAGCGCCTGAGCCGATGAGCTCGCGCAACGCCGACCCGATCCAAGGCGGCGCCGAGGGCGCGGGCTTGCGCGTCGGCGTCGTGGTCAGCCGCTTCAACGGGGACATCGTCGCCAAGCTGCTCGAGCGCGCGCGCGCCGAGCTGGGGCGCCTCGGCGTGCGCCCGCAGGACGTGATCGAGGCGAGCGTGCCCGGCGCGCTCGAGATCCCGCTAGTGCTGCAGTGGATGGCGCAGTCGGAGCGCTACGACGCGCTGGTGGCGATCGGCGCGGTGATTCGCGGCGAGACCTATCATTTCGAGGTGGTCGCCGGCGAATCGGCGCGCGGCGTGATGGACGTCGCGCTCGAGTTCGGCATCCCCGTGGCGAACGGCATTCTCACCACCGAAAACGAGGCCCAGGCGCTGGCGCGCCTCGACAAGGGCGCCGAGGCTGTGCGCGCGGCGCTCGAGTTGGCGCGGCTGCGCGCCGCCCTGGCGGAGCGCTGGCGATGAAGAACGCGCGGCGGCGCTCGCGCGAGATCGCGTTGCAGGCGCTGTACGCCTGGCAGCTCGCCGGCGGAGATGCCGACGCGCTGCTCGATCAGGCGACGGCGCTGGAGGGCTACGAGCGTGCCGACCACGAGTTCGTGCGGACCTTGATCCGCGGGGTGCTCGCGCGCGCGGGCGAGATCGAGCAGCTGATCGCGCCGCACCTGACCCAGCGCAGCTTCGCCCAGCTCTCGCCGGTGGAACGCGCCATCCTGTGCATTGCCGCGTTCGAGCTCGCCGCCCAGCCGGAGACGCCGTTCAAGGTGATCCTCAACGAGGCGATCGAGCTCGGCAAGAGCTTCGGCGGCGCCGACGGATACAAGTTCGTGAACGGCGTGCTCGAGAAGCTCGCCGCCCAGCTGCGTGCGCACGAGGTCGCGCTCGCGGCGCAGGCGCGCCAGACCGCGTAATGCCGGTCGCGCGGGCCGCGGCGCCACGCACGCGCCATGCAGGTTGCTGAGATGCCCGCCACGCTTTCGGAGTTCGAGATCATCCGGCGCTACTTCGAGCGCCCGGCCAGGGGGGCGGTGCTCGGAGTGGGCGACGACGCGGCGCTGGTGCGCCCGGCGTCCGGCATGGATCTCGCGGTGTCCACCGACATGCTGCTCGAGGGGCGCCACTTCCTGCCCGGCGCCGAACCGCGCGCGCTCGGCCACAAGGCGCTGGCGGTGAACCTGTCCGACATGGCGGCGATGGGCGCCACGCCGCGCTGGGCGACGCTCGCCATCGCCCTGCCCGAATGCGACGAGGCATGGCTCGCGGCGTTCGCCGACGGATTGTTCGCGCTCGCCGCGCGCCACGAGGTCGATCTGGTGGGCGGGGACACGACGCGCGGCGCGCTCACGATCGCGATCACCATCTTCGGCGAGGTGCCGCCGGGCCTGGCGCTGCTGCGCGGCGGCGCGCGCCCAGGCGACGACATCTGGGTTTCGGGAGAGCTCGGCGGCGCCGCCCTGGGGCTGGCGCACGCGCAGGGTCGGGTGGCGCTCGTCGCGGAGGCGGCGGCGGCCGTGCGCACGCGCCTGGACCAGCCCGAGCCGCGCGTCGAGCTCGGCGAGCGCCTGCGCGGCCTCGCCAGCGCGGCGATCGACATCTCCGACGGTTTGGCGGGCGACCTGGGGCACCTTCTCGAGCGCTCCGGAGTCGGTGCGCTGGTGCACTACGAACGCTTGCCCAAGGCAACGGCCTTCGAGCGCCTGGCCGATCCGGAACTCGAGCGCGAGTGCGTGCTCTCGGGAGGCGACGACTACGAGCTGTGCTTCACCGCGCCGCAGGCGCAGCGCGCGCACATCGAGGCGCTCGTGGCGCAGACGGGGGTCGCGCTCACCCGGATCGGGGCGATCCAGCCGGGCGAGGCCCGCTTGCTGCTGCTCGATCGTGCCGGCAAGCCGCTGCCGCACGGCGGCGGCTTCGATCACTTCCGGCCGCGCCCATGATGACGTTCCGTCCGAAGGCGGGCTTCGTGTTCACGCACCCGGCGCATTTCATCGCCTTCGGCTTCGGGGCCGGGCTGGCACGCTTCGCGCCGGGCACGGTGGGCACGCTGGTGGCCTTGCCGATCTGGTGGCTGATCGGCCGCGCCACCCCGCCGCTCGCGCTGCTCGTCATACTGACCGCGATGTTCGTGGTCGGCGTCTGGGCCTGCGGCATCACCGGGCGCGATCTCGGCATCGCGGATCACGGCGCCATGGTGTGGGACGAGATTGTCGCTTTCCTGCTGGTGCTGATGATCGTGCCCGCGCGGCCCGCCTGGCAGGCGGCGGCGTTCGTGCTGTTTCGTGGCTTCGACATCGTCAAGCCGCCCCCGATCCGCCAGCTCGAGCGGCGCATGAAGGGAGGCTTCGGGGTCATGTTCGACGACATCCTGGCGGCCGGCTATACGCTGCTGGTGCTCGCCTTGGCCAAGCGGCTGCTGTTCTGATGCGCACCGACACGCTCGCCAAGCTCGCCGCGCTCGCCGGGGCGCGGCTCAAGGCCGGCGCGGCGCGCCTGGTGACCGCGGAGTCGTGCACCGGCGGCTGGGTCGCCCAGGCGGTGACCGCGGTCGCCGGTTCTTCGGACTGGTTCGAGCGCGGCTTCGTCACCTATTCGAACGACGCCAAGCGCGAGCTGCTCGGCGTGCGCGAGGACACGCTCGCGCGCTTCGGGGCGGTGAGCGAGGAGACCGCGCGCGAGATGGCGCGCGGGGCGCTCGAGCGCAGCAAGGGAACGATCGCCCTCGCGATCACGGGGATCGCCGGCCCCACCGGGGGCACTCCCTCCAAACCGGTCGGCATGGTGTGCTTCGCGTGGGCGCACGATGGCCAGCTGCGCAGCGAGACGCGCCGCTTCACCGGGGATCGGGAAGGGGTGCGCCGGCAGGCGGTGATCCGGGCGCTGCAGGGCGTGCTCGAGGCGCTTGACGAGGCTGCGCCGCAGGGCTAGAAGTCACGCCTTCGGGCCCCATATGCGAGCTATGGGTGATGTTCGTCCAGCAGCGGTCGCAGGCGCCTTTTATCCGGGCGCCGCGAATGCGCTCGCCGCGCAGGTCGACGCGCTGCTCGGCGGCGCCGAGCCCGACGAGCCGCAGCTCTCCGTTCCCAAGGCGCTGATCGTTCCGCACGCCGGCTACGTCTATTCCGGCGCTGTCGCCGGGCGGGCCTTCGCCGCGCTCGCCGCCGCGCGCGGCAGTGTGACGCGCGTGGTGCTGCTCGGGCCGGTGCACCGCGTGCCGGTGCGCGGCCTGGCGCTGCCGGGGGCGAGCGGATTCGACACGCCGCTCGGCCGCGTGCCGATCGATCTGGACTCGGCCGCCGTGCTGCGCGGCCTGCCGCAGGTGGTGACCAGCCCCGCCGCGCATGCGCTCGAGCACTCCCTCGAAGTGCAACTGCCGTTCCTGCAGCGCGTTCTGGGCAGCTTCTCGCTGCTGCCGCTCGCGGTCGGTGCGGCAACCGTCGCCGAGGTGGCCGAGGTGATCGAGCGCCTGTGGGGCGGGCGCGAGACGCTGGTGGTGGTGAGCACCGACCTGTCGCACTATCACCGCTACGAGGAGGCGAAGCGCATCGACGCCGTTTCGGTGGCGCGCATCGCCTCGTTCGCCACCGATCTCGACCACGAGGAGGCCTGCGGGGCGACGCCGCTCAACGGCCTGCTGCGCGTGGCGCGCGCCAGGGGCCTGTCGATCCGGCTGCTCGACGCGTGCAACTCCGGCGACACGGCGGGCGAGCGCGACCGCGTGGTCGGCTACTCGGCGTTCGCGCTCCACGACCAGGCCGAGGAGGTGACGCATCACGAGACCGGGCGCACGCTGCTCGGCATCGCGCGCGGAGCGATCGCCGGCGCGCTGGATGCGAGCCGGGGCGGCTCGGTGCGCCTGCTCGCGAACCCAGCGTGGCTCGCGCGGCCGGGGGCGACCTTCGTGACGCTCACCATGGACGGCGCGCTGCGCGGCTGCATCGGCAGCCTGCAGGCCGAGCGGCCGCTGGGCGAGGACGTCGCCGCCAACGCGCTGCACGCCGCGTTCCGCGACCCGCGCTTTCCCGCGCTGACGCGCCCCGAGTGGCCGCGCGTCGAGACCGAGGTCTCGCTGCTCTCGGCCCCGCGGCCGATGCGCTTCGCCGACGAGGCCGACCTGCTCGAGCAGGTGCGCCCCGGCGAGGACGGCCTGATCCTGGAATGCGCGGGCCGGCGCGGCACCTTCCTGCCGCAGGTCTGGGAAAGCCTGCCCGACAAGCGCCGCTTCCTCGAGGAGCTCAGGCGAAAGGCCGGCCTGCCGGCCGACACGCCGCTCGCGCGCTGCAAGCTGTCGCGCTACCAGGTGCGCAAGTGGCGCGATTCGGACTTGGTCCCCAACTAGCATGATCGCCGAATCGGACCACCCCGGGCGCTGGTGGCATGCGCTCGAGGACGGGCGCATCCAGTGCGACCTGTGCCCGCGCGACTGCCGCCTGCACGAGGGGCAGCGCGGCGCCTGCTTCGTGCGCAAGATGCAGGACGGCAGGATGGTGCTCACCACCTACGGCCGCTCCTCGGGCTTCTGCGTCGACCCGATCGAGAAAAAGCCGCTCAACCAGTTCTATCCCGGATCGAGCGTGCTGTCCTTCGGCACCGCCGGCTGCAACCTGGCGTGCAAGTTCTGCCAGAACTGGGACATCTCCAAGTCGCGCGAGATGGACCGGCTGATGGACCAGGCGACCCCGCCGATGATCGCCGACGCGGCTCTGAGGATGGGCTGCAAGAGCGTGGCCTTCACCTACAACGACCCGGTGATCTTCGCCGAGTACGCGCTGGACGTGGCCGACGCCTGCCATGCGCGCGGGGTGAAGACGGTCGCCGTCACCGCCGGCTACATGCACGCTGCGCCGCGGCGCGAGTTCTACGCCAGGATGGACGCGGCGAACGTCGACCTGAAGGCCTTCACCGACGATTTCTACTTCAAGCTCACCGGCGCGCACCTGCAGCCGGTGCTCGACACGCTCGTGTACCTCGCGCGCGAAACAAATGTCTGGACCGAGATCACCACGCTGCTCATCCCGGGCAAGAACGATTCCGAGGCCGAGATCGAGGCCGAGTGCAGGTGGATCGCGCACAACCTGGGCACCGAGGTGCCGCTGCACTTCAGCGCGTTCCATCCCGACTGGAAGATGCGCGACGTGCCGCCGACGCCGCCCGCCACGCTCGAGCGCGCGCGCGAAACCGCGCTGCGGGCCGGCCTGAAGTACGTATACACTGGCAACGTGCACGATCAGGAAGGCGGCAGCACCTATTGCCCCTCCTGCGGCGAAGCGGCGATCGTGCGCGACTGGTACGACATCCGGGCCTACCATCTCACGGACGAGGGAGCATGCGGGTTCTGCGGGGCGAAGCTTGCCGGCCGCTACGAGAAGTTCGGCAAGCCGTTCGGCCCGCGGCGCATCCCGGTGAGGCTCGCGCTGGGCGTCTGAGCGCGCGCCGCGCCCGCGCGCGGCCGTGACGCCGCGCCCGCGTGCGGCCCTGGACTTCGCGCCGGGGCGCGGCGGCTGGCTCGCGCTGCTGTGCGCGAGCCGCGTGCTTTCGGCGAGCTGGTTCGTCGCCTACTCCGCGGTGCTGCCCCTGACGCAGCATGCCTGGGGCCTCAACGGGCGCGAGGCGGGGCTGATCCAGTCGGCCTTCAACCTGGGCTATCTCACCTCGCTGTTCTTCGTCGGCTTCCTGGCGGACCACTACGGCCCCCGGCGCACCTACGTCATGACGGGCGTCGCGGCCTGGGTGAGCCCGTTCCTGTTCGTCCTGTTCGCGCACGGCTTCTGGTCGGCCTACTGGCTGCACGCGCTCACCGGCCTGTGCCAGGGAGGCTTCTATACGCCGATGCTGGCGCTGATCAACGAGCACGTCGAGCGGTCGCGGCGCGGGCGCGCGATGGGCATGTTCATCGGCGCCTCGAGCGCGGGCTACGCGCTGTGCCTGGGGCTCGCCGGGCTGGCGTTGAAGTTCACCGGCTGGCGCGGCGCGCTTATGCTCGTCGCGGCGCTGCCGCTGCTCGCGTGGCTGCTCGGCCTGGCGACGGTCGCGCGTACGCCGAACGTGGTGCACCCGCGCCCCGCGGGCGAGTCGCTGCTCGCCGCGCTGCCCGCGGTGCTGAAGAACCGGCGCGGCATGCTCTCGGTGTGGGGCTACACCTTCCACAACTGGGAACTGCTCGGGCTGTGGGCCTGGCTGCCGGCGTTCCTGACCGCGGCGCTGGCCGCGTCGGGCTCGAGCACGGCGCAAGCCGCCGCCGCCGCGCTCGCGCTGACCGCGGTGACCTACGTCGCCAACATCGGCGGCAGCGTGCTGGGCGGCCTGATGGCCGACCGCTGGGGGCGCACGCAGACGATCCTGCTGTGGTCGTGCACCAGCCTGGTGTTGTCGTTCTCGATCGGCTGGCTGATCGCCCTGCCGGCGGCGCTGCTGGTGGCGCTCGCGTGCCTGTACAACTTCTCCGCGATCGCCGACTCGTCCACGCACTCGACGCTGCTCGCCGAGAGCGTGCCGCCGCACTACCTCGGGGTGGCGTTCTCGGTGCGCTCGGCGATCGGCTTCGGCGCGGGCGCGGTGAGCCCGGTGGTGTTCGGCATCGCTCTCGACCTCGCCGGCGGCGCGCGCGGCTCGGCCGGGCCCTTCGCCTGGGGCGTCGCCTGGGCGACGCTCGGTGCGGGCGCGCTGCTCGGTCCCCTGGCCACGCTCAGGCTGCAGCGCAGCGCAGCGCGCGCGACGCTACTATAGCGCCGCAGGCGGGAAGAGCATGGACCAGTCCGAAAAGCGATCCGGAGACCTCTGGGGCGGCCTTGCGGCGATGCTGGTCGCGCTGCCCTCCGCGATCGCCTTCGGCGTCACGATCTTCGAGCCGCTCGGCAGCGGCTACGCCGCGCAGGGTGCGGTGGCGGGCATGCTGGGCGCGACCGTGCTCGGCGTGGTCGCGGCCGCGTTCGGCGGCACCAAACGGCTGATCACTGCGCCCTGTGCGCCGGCGACCGCGGTGCTCGCGGCGCTCGCGATCGGGCTGTCGCAGGAGGGTGTCGCGCCGCAGGCCGCGCTGCTCGTGATGACGCTGGTCGGGCTTGCGTGCGGCGTGATCCAGGTGCTTTTCGGCGCGCTCGGCCTCGGGCGCCTGATCAAGTACATGCCATACCCGGTGGTGAGCGGCTACCTGAGCGGCGTCGCGCTGATCATCATCGTCAGCCAGGCGCCGAAGCTGCTCGGCGTCGCGCCCGACACCGCGTGGTTGCAGGCGTTGAGCACGCCCTCGCTGTGGCGCTGGCCGGGAATCGCCGTGGGCGCGGTCACGGTGGGCGTGATGCTCGCGGCGCCGCGCCTCACCAAGGCGGTGCCCGCCGCGATCCTCGCGCTGGCGGCCGGAGTGCTCGCCTACTTTGCGCTCGGTCTGGACGATCGCTCCCTGCTTGCCGTCGCCGGCAATCCGCTGCTGGTCGGGCCGCTGCGCAGCAGCGCGGACACCGGGTTCCTCGAAGCGATCGGTGCGCATTGGAGCGGGCTCGGCCAGCTGCGGGCGAGCGAGCTGTACCGGGTGCTCATGCCGGCCCTGACGCTCGCGGTGCTGCTGTCGATCGACACGCTCAAGACCTGCGTGACGCTGGACTCGATCACGCGCACGCGCCACGACTCCAACCGCGAGCTGGTCGGGCAGGGGCTGGCCAACCTCGCCTCCGCGCTCGCGGGCGGCGTACCGGGCTCGGGCACGATCGGCGCCACGCTGGTCAACGTCTCGAGCGGCGCGACCAGCCGGCTCTCCGGCGCCGTCGAAGGGCTGCTGGCGCTGGCCGCGTTCCTCGTCCTGGGGAAGCTGATCGCGTGGCTGCCGATCGCGGCGCTCGCCGGCATCCTGATCGTGATCGGCGTGCGCATGTTCGACTGGGCAAGCCTGCGGCTGCTGCGCTCGCGCTCGACGCTCCTCGACTTCGGCGTGATCGTGACGGTCGTGGTGATCGCCCAGACCGTCAGCCTGATCGCCGCCTCCGCGGCCGGCATCGGCCTGGCGATCCTGCTGTTCATCCGGGAACAGATCGGCGGCTCGGTGGTGCGCCGCAAGGTCTACGGCAACCGTGTGTTCTCGAAGCAGGTGCGCCTGCCCGAGGAGATGGCGGTCCTCGAACGGCGCGGTGAGAGCTGCGTGATCCTGGAGCTGCAGGGCAGCCTGTTCTTCGGTACCGCGGACCAGCTCCACGGCGCGCTCGAGCCCGAGCTCAAGACCCGCAGCTACGTCATCCTC
This sequence comes from uncultured Pseudomonadota bacterium, assembly GCA_963817785.1. GTDB lineage: Bacteria > Pseudomonadota > Gammaproteobacteria > Burkholderiales > SG8-39 > JAKALD01. Next base: position 738,441 of record CAWFPL010000003.1, read on the forward strand.
GACCTGCGGCGCGTGCAATCGGTGGACGTCACTGCCGCGCACGCGCTCGAGCAGCTCGAGGACGTGCTCGCGGAGCGCGGCGCGCTCCTGCTCTGGAGCGGGCTGCCGCACGATGCGCCGACCGGACAGGATATGCGCCGCTACCTCGCCTCGGTCGCGCTGGTGAAGCCCGAGCGCGCCGCGCGCGCGTTCGGCGAGCTCGACCAGGCCCTCGAATGGGTCGAAGACCGCCTGCTCGAGGAGGCGCGCCTGACGCGCGCGGCGGAAGCGCCGCTCGAGCTGCAGGAAATCGACCTGTTCCGCGGGCGCAAGCCCGAAACGCTCGCGGCGCTCGAGGCGTGCATGGAGCGGCGCCGCTGCAAGGCGGGCGAAGCGATCTTCCGCATCGGCGATTTCGGCGACGAGCTGTTCCTCATCCGGCGCGGCGCGGTGCGCATCCTGCTGCCGCTGGGCGGACAGCAGGAGCACCACCTCGCCACCTTCGGGCGCGGGAACTTCTTCGGCGAGATGGCCTTCCTCGACCGCGCTCCGCGCTCGGCCAACGCGGTCGCCACCAACGACGTCGAGCTGTTTGCGCTCTCGCGCCAGCGCTTCGACGCGCTGGCTGAGAAGCACCGGCACCTCGCGCTCAACCTGCTCGAGGCCCTGTCGCGCGCGCTCGCCATCCGCCTGCGCTATGCCAACGCCGAGCTGAGCGAGCTGCAGGAGTCCTAGGCGGCCTTGCCCTTGGAGCGCTCGAGGCCGGCCTCGAGCGCGTGGCACAGGGTCCTCAGCACCTTGATGCGCGCGTGGTACTTGTTGTTCGCCTCGACCAGCGTCCAGGGCGCCACCCCGGTCGAGGTGCGGTCGACCATGTCGCACACCGCGCCCTCGTAGGCGCCCCATTTCTTGCGGTTGCGCCAGTCCTCGTCGGTGATCTTGAAGCGTTTGAATGCGATCTTCTCGCGGGCGCGGAAGCGGCGCAGCTGCTCGTCCTTGCTGATCGCGAGCCAGAACTTGACCAGCACCACGCCGTGGCGCGCGAGCTGCTCCTCGAAGTCGTTGATCTCGCCGTAGGCGCGCATCCAGTCGGCCTCGGAGCAGAAGCCCTCGACGCGCTCCACCAGCACGCGCCCGTACCACGAGCGGTCGAAGATCACGAAGCGGCCGTGGCGCGGGAGGTGGCGCCAGAAGCGCCACAGGTAGGGCTGGGCGCGCTCCTCCTCGGTCGGCGCCGCGACCGAGACGTTGAAATAGCTGCGCGCGTCGAGCGCCTGGGTCACGCGCCGGATGGTGCCGCCCTTGCCGCCGGCGTCGTTGCCCTCGAACACCGCCACCACCGACAGGTAGCGAAAGCGCGCATGGCGCGACAGCAGGTTCAGGCGGCCCTGCCATTTCTCGAGGTCCTTGCGGTACTGCTCGCGCCCGAGCGGCTGCTCGAGCTGCAGCGAGCGCAGCACGTTCATAGTGTCCGCCGAAGGCAGCAGCGGCGGATTGCGGTCGGGCAGGCGCCTGGCCGGCTTCTCGTCCAGCCGCTCGCGCATCGCGGCGAGCAGGTGGCGCCCCACCGAGAGCGAGCGGTAGTGCGGGTCGGCGCCCGGCACCACGATCCACGGCGCTTCGCCGGTCGAGGTCTTGCGCAGGAACGGTTCGCAGACCTTGACGAATTTCCGGTACAGCTTGAAATACCGCCACTCCAGGTCGGTGACGCGCCAGCGCGTCTTGGGGTCCTTCTCCAGCTCCTTCAGGCGCTTTTTCTGCTGCGCCTCGGACAGGTGGAACCAGTACTTGAGCAGCAGCACGCCCTCGTCGCCCAGCATCTTCTCGAAGCGCAGGATCTCGCCGATCGCATCCGCGAACTCGCCCGTGCCGATCGCGCCCTGCACGCGCTGCACGATCGGCTGCGTGTGCCAGGCGCCGAAGAAGATGCCGATGCGGCCCTTCGGCGGCAGCGCGCGCCAGTAGCGCCACATCGGCGGGCGCTCGCGCTCCTCGTCGGAGGCCTCGGGGAAGGCGTAGGTGTGGATGTGGCGCGGGTCCATCCACTCGTTGAGCAGGTTGACCGTCTCGCCCTTGCCCGCGCCCTCCACGCCGGCGATCAGGATGAGGACCGGGAAGCGCCCGTGCTGGTGCAGATCGAACTGCGCGTTGAGCAGCTCTTCGCGCAGCCGCGGGGCCTCGCGCTGGTAGTCCTCCTTGGAGACGCGGTGCTCGAGATTCGCTGAATCGAACATGGCAGCCTCGCTCGCCGGTCAGAGTAGGTCCGGCGACATCGCCGCCCGCAGCACGGTCTGCGCGCGGCCGCCGCGGCGGCCGCGCGCCAGCCACACCAGCGCCCCCTTCTTCAGATCCCAGGGCGCGGCGCTCCCGCCGAGCGCCAGCGCCGCGGCCTCGCCGAGCGTCGGCTGGTGCCCGACGAGCACCACGGTCTTGCGCGCGTCGCTCGGCCAGCCCGCGGCGGCGAGGATCGCCCGCGCGTCGCTGCCGACTCCGAGCGCGTTCGAGGCCTCGAACTCGGTGCGCAGCGCGCGCGCCGTCTGGGCGGCGCGCGCGGCCTTGCTCGAGATCACGATCGCGTCCTCGGGCAGGCGCTCGTCCAGCCATTTCGCCATGCGCTTCGCCTGCCGCTCGCCCTTCGCGGTGAGCCGCCGGGCGGCATCCGGGCTTCCGTCTTCGGCTTCGGCGTGACGCCAGAGGATCAGGTCCATGTCGCTGCTCCCGTGCAATTCGGATGTTCGCGGCGCAAGGCCGTCACTCCCAGAACCGGCGCGCGGCGCGAAACGCCGTCCAGGCCGCCTTGAGCCTGCGCCGCTGCTCGGCGCGCACCGCGTCGTTGGCGCGCACGACGAGCTCCCGCGCTTCGGCGAGCGGCGCGCCGCGCGAGCGCCGGCGCGCCTGGACGAGCAGGCGCTCCGCGGCGGCGCAGTCGTTGATTTTTCCCAGCGCGTCCTGCAGCGCGGCGAGCGCGCGGCGCATCGCCGCCTCGCGCCGGACCGGGTAAAGCGGCGCGAAGAAGGTCGCCGTGTAGCGCAGCTTCTTCACCGCGATGCGCAGCCGGTGCAGCTCGGCGGCGTCCAGCCCCGCCAGGCCGTGCCCGCGGCGCGAGGCCTGCCGGTAGCGGCGCGCGAGCGCCGCGCTCGCGTAGCCGCGCACCGGCTGGCGCAGCTCGCGCGCGGCCTCGAGCGGCAGCAGCGCGGCCCAGGGCTCGCCCGTGAGCCAGGCGCCCAGGCCGAGGAGCAGCCGCTGGTAGCGGCGCGAGGCGACGGCGCGCCTGGCGGCGCGCTGCGCCGCCGCGCGCTCGCGTTCGCAGGCGCGCTGCAGGGCGCCGAGTCCCGCATGCCCGGGATGGCGCGCCATGACCGGGCCGAGGCGCGCGGCTAGGAACACGTCCCAGTCGCGCGCGGGACCGAGCGCGCGCGCGAGCCAGCGGATCTCGGCGAGCGGCGGCTCGGTCGCCGGCTTGGGCAGCAGGCGGGAGAACACGCTGAACGCCGAGCGCAGGCGCCGGAGCGCCACGCGCATCTGGTGCAGGTACTCCACGTCCCGGTCCGCGAGCATCCCGTCGCGGTTCGCTTCCAGGTGAGCGAGGCAGCCGAAGCAGATCGCGCGGAACGCCTCGAGCGCGCTCATCGGCCCGCGCACCGCGCCGTGCGTCGACTTGAGCGGGCCGGACCGGCCGGCTCCGGCGAGCGCGTAGCCGCGCTCGGCCTTGGAGCGCTGCTCGATGCGCACGCGCGCCTGGCGCTCGAGGTCGAGCGCGAGCTCGTAGAGCCGCCAGGCCGGGCCTTGCTCGAGCTCCAGCTCGAGCTCGCAGATCGCGTGCTGGTGCGCCGCGGTGCGCACGCTGCCGCGGTCGAAGCACAGCGCGATGACCGAGCCCCGCGCGGGCGAGACGCGGCAGGTGTCGCGCGTGAACTCGGTGCGGAACACGGGCTTGAGCGCGGCGCGCCCGATCGCGCGGCGCACCGCAGCCGCGAGGCCCGGGTCGGCGATGCGCGCAAGGTCCGGCGCCGGCCCCGGCACGCGCGTTTCGCTCTCCAGCCGGCGGTGCAGCCCGGCCTCGACGCTGCCGCCTCCCTTGATGCCCTGCCACCAGCCCTTGTCCCCGCGGCGCAGCCGCAGCGTCAGGCCCTCGCCCCACAGGGCGAGCCGCGCGGTGTCGTAATACTCGGTGGTGAGCTGCTCGGTGCTCGGGGGGGCGAGGGCGTGCGCGCACGCCTCGCGCGCCAGAAGCTCCAGGTCGCGCGGCGTGACGGCGAGCTTGAGTTCGATTTCGGTCGGCACCGGAAGCCTGGATCCATCACCCGGGCGGACGCGCCGTGCGCGTGTCCCTTTTGCCCCTACGTGCGACTTCTAGCAGCCGCGGCGCGTCGGGCCTTGCGATAGGTCAAAACCGAACCGGGTACTTCAGTCCTTGGCCAGCAAGTGCATCAGCGAGCAGGTGTCCCAGCGCTTGCCGCCGCGGGCCTGCACCTGCGCGTAGAACTGGTCGATGAGCGCGGTCGCCGGCAGGCGCGCGCCGTTCTTGCCGGCTTCCTCCAGGCAGATGCCGAGGTCCTTCCTCATCCAGTCGACCGCGAAGCCGAAGCCGTCGAACTTGACCTCGTTCATCGCCTTCCAGCGATTTTCCATCTGCCAGGACTGCGCCGCGCCCTTGGAGATCACGCCGATCACCTTCTCGATGTCCAGGCCCGCGCGCTTGCCGAAGTTGAGCGCCTCCGAGAGGCCCTGCAGCAGGCCGGCGATCGCGATCTGGTTGAGCATCTTGGTGAGCTGTCCCGAGCCGGCGGGGCCGATCAGCGCGCACATCTTGGCGTACAGATCGAGCACCGGCTTCGCCCGGTCGAAGTCGGCCTGGTCGCCGCCGCACATGATGCCGAGCTGGCCATTCTGCGCGCCGGCCTGCCCGCCCGAGACGGGGGCGTCGACGAAGCCGATGCCCTTCTCCTTGCACTTGGCGTGCAACTCGCGCGCGAGGATCGCCGAGGCGGTGGTGTGGTCGACGAGGATCGCGCCCTGCTTCATCCCGGCGAGCGCGCCGTCGGCGCCGTAGACCACCGAGCGCACATCGGCGTCGTTGCCGACGCACATCAGCACCAGAGCGCAGTCCTTCGCCGCCTCGCGCGGAGTGGGGGCGCTCTTGCCGCCGTACTCCTTCGCCCACTGCGCGGACTTGGCGGCGGTCCGGTTGTACACGGTCACGTCGTGGCCGCCCTTCTTCAGCAGGTGGCCGGCCATCGGGTAGCCCATGACGCCGAGACCGAGGAATGCGAGCTTCGCCATCGTCTGCCTCCTAACTTGTTGTGCCGATTCGGAAAGGGCCCGATGTTACACCGCGGCCGTTGACACGCCGGCGTCAACCGCTACAATGCATGGACGTTTGTACAGTATCCGGTGTTGGCCCGGGAGCCGCTTTGCGGAGCGCGCTGCCTGCCGTAGATGCCGACTGCAACCACAGAGGGTATTTATGGACGATAACAAGCAAAAGGCGCTCGCGGCTGCGCTTTCGCAGATCGAAAAGCAGTTCGGCAAGGGTTCCATCATGCGCATGGACTCCGACGCCCTGCGCGACGTGCAGGTCGTATCCACCGGCTCGCTCGGCCTGGACCTCGCGCTCGGCGTGGGCGGGCTGCCGCGCGGCCGGGTGGTCGAGATCTACGGCCCGGAGTCCTCGGGCAAGACCACGCTCACGCTGCAGGTGATCGCCGAGGTGCAGAAAATGGGCGGCACCGCGGCCTTCATCGACGCCGAGAACGCGCTCGACCCGCAGTACGCCGCCAAGCTCGGCGTTGACATCGACGAGCTGCTGATCAGCCAGCCCGACACCGGCGAGCAGGCGCTCGAGATCGCCGACATGCTGGTGCGCTCCGGCGCGGTGGACGTCATCGTGGTGGACTCGGTGGCGGCGCTCACGCCCAAGGCCGAGATCGAGGGCGAGATGGGCGAGCCGCAGATGGGACTGCAGGCGCGCCTCATGAGCCAGGCGTTGAGGAAGCTCACCGCCAACATCAAGCGCACCAACACCCTGGTGATCTTCATCAACCAGATCCGCATGAAGATCGGCGTCATGTTCGGCAACCCGGAGACCACCACCGGCGGCAATGCGCTCAAGTTCTACGCCTCGGTGCGCATGGACATCCGGCGCATCGGCTCGATCAAGAAGGGCGACGAGGTGATCGGCTCCGAGACGCGGGTCAAGATCGTGAAGAACAAGGTGGCGCCGCCGTTCCGGCAGGCCGAGTTCGACATCCTGTACGGCGGCGGCATCTCGCGCGAGGGCGAAGTCCTGGAGCTGGGCGTCGTCCACGGCCTGGTCGAGAAGACCGGGGCCTGGTACACCTACAAGGGCGACCGCCTCGGGCAGGGCAAGGACAACGCGCGCGATTTCCTCAAGGAAAACCCCGATCTCGCGCGCGAGATCGAGATCAAGGTCCGCGAGAAGGCGGGCGTCGCCATGCCGCTGCCGATCACTCCGGCGGCCAACGAGGAAGCCGAAGAGGAGCCCGCTCCTGCGGCGGCGCGCAAGCGGGGCTGAGGGGCCGGACACTGCCGCAGAGCTGAAGGCGCGGGCGCTCAGGCTGCTCGCGCGCCGCGAGCACTCGCGCGCGGAGCTCGCGCGCAAGCTCGCGCCGCACGCCGAGTCGAGCGCGGCACTCGAGCAGCTGCTCGACCAGCTCGCGCAGCGAAAGCAGCTCTCCGACGAGCGCTACGCGGAAGCGCGCGCGCATCAGCTCGCGCGCAAGTACGGCGCGGCACGCATCGTCCACGATCTGCGCGCCAAGGGCGTCGCCGAAGGCGTTGCCGAGGCCGTGGCAGCCGATGCGCGCAGCGCGGAAATCGAGCGTGCGCGCGAGATCCTGCGCCGCAAGTACCGCGAGCCCGCCGCGACGCGCGCGGAGCGCGCGCGCCGTGCGCGCTTCCTGCAGAGCCGCGGTTTTTCCCACGAAGCGATCCGCCGCGCGCTCGCGCTGTCATCCGAAGGCGAAGACTAGGCGTTCATCGTCTTACCGCAGGAGCGGAAGCGGGGGTGGAGACATGAACGCATCCGAAGCACTGGGCATCGTGCGCTCGCTCGCGAGCGGCGTCGATCCGGTCACCGGCGACGCTTTTCCCGAGGAAAGCGCGTATCAGCGCCCGCAGGTCGTACGCCGCGCTGTACGAGGCCGCTTCGGCGCTCGAGCGCAAGCGCGCACAGTTGCCGCAGAAGACCGGGCTCGCGTGGACCGAGGAAGAGGACCGCCGGCTGCTGGCCGCGTTCGACGCAGGCCGTGTGCTCGACGAGGTGGCCGCGGAGCACGAGCGCACGCAGGGCGCGATCCGGGCGCGGCTGGTGAAGTACGGGAGGTTGGCGGCGTAGAGACGGGGCGTCGGAGCCACCTGACCCCAAGCAGCATTTACGACCTGTGACGTATACGTTACAATCGCCCGTGTTCGAGATCCGGCGCTACCGAACGGCGGAGGGTACGGAACCGTTCACGGTGTGGCTTTCGAGGTTTCGGGATCGCCAGGCGCAGGCCCGCATCCTGGTTCGGCTGGAGCGGCTCGAGCTCGGCAGCTTCGGGGACTGCAAGTTCCTGCGGAATGGCGTCAGCGAGCTGCGGGTGGACTGGGGCCCCGGATACCGGGTGTACTTTGGTCGCGATGAGCGGACAGTCGTGGTCCTGCTCTGCGGTGGCGACAAGCGCGGACAGGGCACGGACGTCAGAAAGGCGGTGGCGCTATGGCAAGACTACGCAAAGCGGATAAAAAGCAACCCAGGCAAAGAGGGCTGACCGTATCGCACCGCGAGCGGCTCGTTTCGGAGCTACGCGCCGATCCGGGGCTTGCGGCGGAATACCTCAATACTGCCGCCGAAGAAAAAGACCGTCGCGTCTATCTCGTTGCGCTGAGAACGGTTGCCGAGGCGCAGGGCATGGCCAAGGTCGCCAAGGCGGCCGGACTTCCACGGGAAAGCCTCTACCGCGCTCTGTCGCCCGGCGGCAACCCGAGGCTCTCCACGCTCCACGCGATCCTGAAGGCCGCGGGTCTCAAGTTTTCGGTGGAGCGGGCGTAAGCAGCCGATGCACGAAGACCTGCCCAGGGATCTTCGGCCCATTCATAGCCGGGGAACGGCTCTGTCGTTGGGCGGGGATTGGACCGCTTCTCGGCCGCCGCTCGTTGCGCCATCGACGCGGTGCAGGCTCTGAGCCGCGGAGCTCGCAAGGAGCCCGACCGCGTTTCCCGCCCTCACGCCGGCAGGTCGGAAGCGCGCAGCTCCGGCGTGAGGCCCGCGGCCTCGGCGTTGGCGAAGTTGAGCTCGACCTTGATACCGTTCGGGTCGTGCAGGAAGAGCTGGTACAGGCCCTGGTCGCTCACCTGGCGCTCGCGGAACGCGACGCCCTCGGCCTTGAGGTGCGCGAGCATCGCGCGCAGCCCCGTGCAGCGGAACGCCACGTGGTCGATGACGCCGCTGCTGCGAGTCGCCTGCGAGTCCTGCCCGACGTAGCGCTTGCGGTTTTCCGACACGTTCGCGCCACCCTCGGTGACGTGGATCACGTCCTGCTCGCCGAGGTACAGCCAGCACACCGGAAATTTGAAGTCGGGCGAAGGACCGACCCGGAAGCCGAGCACGCGCACGTACCAGTCGCGCGTCGCCGCCATGTCGGCGCTCTGGATCAGCACGTGCTCGATGTGGCTGAGCGGCATGCGGGTATTCTAAGGCCATCGCACGAACGCAGGAGGCGGCGGTGGCGCGGACGATCGGCATTTCGGGGTTGGGCATCATGGGCTCGGCGATGGGGGCGAACCTGGCGAAGGCCGGCTTTCGCGTGCTCGGCTACGACCCGGTTCCGGCGACGCGGCGATCGCTCGCGCGCGCGGGCGGGGCCGCGGTGCGCTCGAACGGCGAGCTCGCGCGGCGCTGCGAGGCGGTGATCACGTCGCTGCCCTCGGCGGCGGCGCTGGCATCGGTCGCGCAGGAGCTCGCCAAGACGGCGCGGCGCGGCCTCCTGGTCGTGGAAACGAGCACGTTGCCGATCGAGGCGAAGGAAGGCGCCCGGCGCGTGCTGGCGCGCGCCGGCGCGACGCTGCTCGATTGCCCGCTTTCGGGCACGGGGGCCCAGGCGCGCACGAAGGATCTCGCGGTGTACGCGAGCGGGCCGCGCGCCGCGGTGCGGCGCTGCGTGCCGGTGTTCGAAGGCTTCGCGCGCGCGAACTATTACGTGGGCGCGTTCGGCGCCGGCTCGAAGATGAAGTTCGTCGCCAACCTGCTGGTCGCGATCCACAACGTTTCGGCCGCGGAGGCGATGGTGCTCGCCATGAAAGCCGGGCTCGATCCGGCGCAGGTCTACAAGGTGGCGGGCGACGGCGCCGGCGGCTCGCGCATGTTCCAGGTGCGCGGCCCGATGATGGTCGCGGGCGAGTATTCCGACGCGACCATGAAGGTCGAGGTGTGGCAGAAAGACATGGCGATCATCGGGGATTTCGCGCGCGAGGTGGGCTGCCCGACCCCGCTGTTCCAGGCCTCGGCGCCGTTCTACACCGCCGCGCTCGCCGCCGGGCGGGGCAAGCAGGACACCGCCGCCGTGTGCGCGGTGCTGGAAGAGATGGCCGGCCTGAAGCGCAAGCCAGCGCGGCGCAAGGTCGCGCGCTGAATCCTTGTTGCCGGGTGATCGCCCGATCATTTAGCATCGGGCAAAAGGCGCGCGCGCACCGCGACGCGCCCCGTCACCCGGAGGAGGCATCGTGGGACCCTATCTGGTCGGGGTCGACATCGGCGGCACGTTCACCGACTGCGTCGTGCTCGACGCGAAGGGGCGGATCACCGCCACCAAGTCGCCCTCCACGCCCGCGAACTTCGCCGAGGGCATGCTCGCGGCGCTCGGCGTCGCGGCCGAGCGGCTGGGCCTGTCCTTCGAGGAGTTCTGCGCCCGCATCCGCGTGCTCACCCACGGCACCACGGTCGGCACCAACGCGCTCATCCAGAGGAAGGGCGCGAAGGTCGGCCTGATCACCACCAAGGGCCACGAGGACGTCATCCACATCATGCGCGGCTCGCGCGGGGTCACCTCGCGCGACCTGAGGAAGGTGGTGCACTTCCCCGAGAGCCAGAAGCCGGTGCCGATCGTGCCCAGGCGCCTGATCGAGGGCGTCTCGGAGCGCGTCGACTGCTTCGGCGAGGTGGTGGTGCCGCTCAACGAGGCGCAGGCCGAGGCGGCGGTGAAGCGGCTCGTCGAGCAGGGCGTCGAGGCGATCGCAGTGTGCTTCCTGTGGTCGTTCCAGAACCCGGCGCACGAGCAGCGCGTGCGGGAGATCGTGCGGCGCCTCGCGCCGAAGCTGTTCGTGTCCTGCTCGGTGGACATCGCTCCCAAGTGGGGCGAGTACGAGCGCACCACCGCCACGGTGCTCAACGCATACATCGGCCCGGTGATGGCGCGCTATCTCGGCAACCTCGCCGGGCGGCTGAAGAGCGCAGGCTACCGCCACCCGCTGCAGGTCGCGCAGTGCGGCGGCGGCTCGGTGTCGATCGCCAAAGCGATCGATTCGCCCCTGCTCACGCTCGACTCGGGCCCGGTGTCGGGGGTCACCGGGTCGCTCTACCTCGGCAAGCTGATGGGGCTGGAGGACATCATCACCACCGACATGGGCGGCACCTCCTTCGACGTCGGCATCGTGCACGGCGCTCGCCCGCAGTATTCCTTCATCTCCAACGTCGCGCAGTACGAGTACTTCCTGCCCAAGGTGGACATCCAGGCGATCGGCTCGGGCGGGGGGTCGCTCGCGCGCGTCGAGGCGGCGACGAAGACGCTGCAGGTGGGGCCCGACTCGGCCGGCGCCGACCCCGGGCCCGTGTGCTACGGCAAGGGCGGCGAGACGCCGACGGTGACCGACGCCGACGTGGTGCTCGGCTACATCGACCCGGAGAACTTCCTCGGCGGGCGCATTCGCCTGGACCGCGCCAAGGCGGTGGCCGCGGTGCAGAAGGTGGCCGACGCGCTCGGGCTGCCGCTCGCCGAAACCGCGAGCGGGATCGCGCGCGTGGCCGAGTTCAAGATGGCCGACCTGATCCGCAAGATGACGGTGGAGAAAGGCTTCGACCCGCGCGACTTCACGCTGTTCGCCTTCGGCGGCGCGGGCCCGGTGCACGCGAGCGTGTTCGGCGCCGAGCTGGGGGTGAAGAAGGTGATCATCCCGCAGAAGGAGATCGCCTCGACCTGGTGCGCCTTCGGCGCGGCCTCCGCCGACATGCTGCACGTGCACGAGCAGGCCGACATCCAGGTGAGCCCGTTCGACCCGGAGCGCGTGAACCGGGGTCTGGAAGCGCTCGAGCGCCGCGCGCACGCGCAGATGGACCGCGACGGGATTTCCGGGGCGCGCCGGCGCCTCGCGTTCTCGATCGACATGCGCCACAAGGGCCAGATCAACGAGGTCGAGGTGCTGCTGCCCGAGGCGCGCGTGAAGCCGGGCCGCATCGAGGCGCTGCGTGCGCGCTTCGTCGGGCGCTACGAGCAGCTCTACGGTCACGGCTCGTCGTACCGCGGCGCGCGCCTGGAGATCGTGACGCTGCGCCTGCGCGCGAGCGCGCCCACGCCGCGCCCGCAGCTCAGGCGCGCGGCGAAGCTCGGCGCGCGCATCGCGGCCGGGGCGGCGAGGGGCAGGCGGGAAATCTGGTGGCCGGAAATGAAGCGCGCGGTGCGCACGCCGATCTACGACGGCGCGCGCCTCGCGCCCGGCAACCGCATCGCCGGGCCGACGGTGGTCGAGACCACCGACACCACGATCGTGGTGCATCCGGGGCGCACGCTGCGCGTGGATGCCTTCGGCAACTTCGAGATCGATTTCGGGAGCTGAGCATGCCGCGCGTGAGCGAGATGAAGGGCGTCGCCTTCGACGGGAAGGCCACCGGCTACGTGCCGCCGAAGAAGCTCGCCATCTCGAACAAGCTCAAGCTCCACACCAGGCGCGCGCGCCGCATCGATCCGATCACCTACGAGGTGGTGCGCCACAGCCTGTGGCACGTGAACGAGGAGCACGGCGCCACCATCCAGCGCCTGTCGGGCTCGCCGGTGGCGATGTACGCGCTCGACCTCAACCCCTCGATCCTCGCCGAGGACGGCGAGTTCGTGTACTTCGGGCCGTACATGCAGTACATGTCCGGGGTCACCGACACGCAGGTGAAGTGGATCCTCGAGTACCGCAGCGACAACCCGGGAATACGGGAGGGCGACATGTTCCTCGCCAACGACCCCTGGGTGGGCGCGGCGCACCAGCAGGACGTGATGCTGATCTGCCCGGTGTTCTGGAAGGGGGAGCTTTTCTGCTGGGTGACCAACTGCCTGCACCAGTACGACATCGGCGGCATCACGCCATCCTCCTTCTGCGGCTCGGCCGAGAACGCCTTCGAGGAGGGGATCCTCATCCCGCCGGTGAAGATCATCGAGAACAACGAGATCCGGCGCGACATCGAGGAGCTGTACCTGCGCGCCTCGCGCAAGCCCGAGGCGGTGGCGCTCGACTTCCGCGCCCAGCTCGCGGGCAACCTCACCGCGCGCGAGCGCGTGCTCGCGCTGGTGAAGCGCTATGGGCCCGAGGTGGTGAAGGGCGTGATGAAGCAGATCGTCGACAACGCCGAGACCGCGTTCCTCGACAAGCTCGCGCGACTGCCCGACGGGGTGTGGCGCGAGCGCGCCTACGTCGAGTGCTGCCGGCCGGGGGACCGGCGCACGCACCGGGTGTGCCTGGCGCTCACCAAGCAGGGCAACAAGCTGGTGTTCAACAACGACGGCACCGCGCCGCAGGACGGCGCGATGAACGCCACCTACTCGGGCTGGCGCGGCTCGATCATGGTGGCGCTGAATCAGCTGCTGTGCTGGGACCAGTATTTCTGCATCGGCGGGGCGCTGCGCCACGTCGAGTTCGACCCGACGCCGGGCACCTTCAACTGCGCCAACTTCCCCGCCTCGGTCTCGACCGCCCCGGTGCAGGCGATGGAGATCTCGCTCTACCCGGCCTACAACGTGCTCTCGAAGATGATCCACGCCGACCCGCAGATGCGCGGCGACATCATGTGCATCGGCGGCACCAGCCAGTGGCCGGCGACCATCTTCCGCGGCACCGACCAGTGGGGCGAGCGCTACGGCTACCTGCTGGTCGATCCGATCGGCGGCGCGATCGGCGCCTTCTCGAGCGGCGACGGGATCAACACCGGCGGCCAGTCGCGCACGCCCATCTGCAAGCTGCCGAACGTGGAGCACACCGAGCAGACCTTCCCGCTGCTGTTCCTGTACCGAAAGGAGGTGGTCGACTCGGGCGGGGCGGGCAAGTGGCGCGGCGGGATGTCGGCCGAGTCCTGCTTCGTGCCGCACCGCACCGAGCGCATCACGCACGACACGCTTTCTTCCGGCAACGCGATGCCGACCTCGCCCGGGATGATGGGCGGCTATCCGGGCAGCGTGAACGTGTACAAGTTCCTGCGCGGCAGCGACGTGAAGCGGCGCCTCGCGCGGCGCGAGATGCCGGGCGACATCGCCGAGCTCGAGGGGCGCGAGGAAGTGCTGCAGCTCAGGCAGGAGAATTTCACCCAGGCGCCCGAGGACGTGTACGCGGTGCTCTGGTCGGCCGCGGGCGGCTACGGCGATCCCTTCGAGCGCGACCCGGCGAAGGTGCTGGAGGACGTGATCGAGAACCGCGCGGTGTCGCGCGAGGCTGCGCGCGAGGTGTACGGCGTGGCGATCCGCGCGGACGGCACGCTCGATGCCGGCGCGACCGAGAAGCTGCGCGCCGGGGTGCGCGAGGCAAGGCGCCGCAAGGACGGCCCGGTCAGGAAGCTCTCGGGGAAGGTCGTCGCCCGCGCCACCGAGCACCTCGACGTGCGGCGCGAGAACGGCGGGCTGCACTGCGCGTGCGCGCGCTGCGCGGCGGACCTGGGCTCGATCCGCGCCAACTACAAGGAGAGCTGCGTGGTCGAGGAGCGCGACGTCTCGGCCGCCAACCCGAACATCGGCGACTGGCGCCGCTACATCGACGACCGCCCGGTGTTTCGCCAGTTCTACTGTCCGGGATGCGGGTCCCTGATCGAGAATGAGGTCGCGCGCGAAAACGACCCGGTGCTGCGCGACATCGAGCTACACCTCAAAGGAGCGAAGAAGTGATCCACGAGCTGCGCGTCTACCACTGCGTCCCGGGCCGGCTGCCCGACTTGAACCGCCGCTTCGAGACCATCACCCTGAAGATCTGGGAGCGGCACGGCATCCGCCCGGTGGCGTTCTGGACCACGCTCATCGGCCCGGACAACCAGGCGCTCAGCTACCTGCTCGAGTGGCAGAGCCTCGCCGAGCGCGAACGGATCTGGAACGGGTTCATGGCCGACCAGGCCTGGATTGCCGCGCGCGCGGAGACCGAGAAGAACGGTCCCATCGTGGCGCGCATCGAGAACCAGATCCTCGTGCCGACGTCCTACTCCAAGCTGCGCTAGCGGCCGCGCGGGCGCGACGGCCGGGCGCGCGGCGCCGCGCCTGCCGGTACCATGAGCGCCCTTTGAACCACGGTCGAGCCCATGCCACGCTGTCTTCTCGCTTGCATCGCCCTCCTGGCGGCCGCGCCCGCCTTCGCCGCCGTTCCGGTGCCCGCGGCGCCGGCGGTCGACGCCGCGTCCTACGTCCTCCTCGACTTCCAATCGGGCCAGGTGCTCGCGCAGAAGGATCCCGACGTGCGGCGCGCCCCGGCGAGCACCACCAAGCTGATGACCGCCTACGTCGTGTTCCAGGACTTGGCCGCTGGGCGCATCAAGCTCGACACCCAGTTCACCGTGAGCAACGAGGCGTGGCGGCAGATCGGCTCGCGCATGTTCCTCAAGCCCGGCAGCCAGGTGAGCGTCGACGAGCTCCTGCAAGGCATGCTCATCCCGTCGGGCAACGACGCCGCGATGGCGCTGGCGCAGGGCGTCGCCGGCACCGAGGCCGGCTTCGTCACCATGATGAACGCCGACGCCGCGGTGCTCGGGATGCGCAACACGCACTACTCCAACCCCACCGGGTTGCCGGCGGACGGGCTGTACACCTCGGCGGCCGACCTGGCGACGCTTTCGCGCGCGCTGATCCGCGACTACCCGCAGTACTACCACTACCTGAGCCAGAAGGAATTCACCTGGAACAAGATCACCCAGCCCAACTGGAACAAGCTGCTGTGGCTCGACTCGAGCGCCGACGGCTTGAAGACTGGCTACACCGAGGATGCCGGCTACTGCCTGGCGGCCTCCGCGCAGCGCAAAGGCCAGCGCATGATCGCGGTGGTGATGAACGTGCCGCAGGCGTCGAAGACCGACAACATGGCCAACTACCGGCACCTGGCCCAGGTGAGCGAGTCGCTGCTCGACTACGGCTTGCGCTTCTTCGGGACCCGCAAGCTCTACGACGCCGACGCACGCCTCGGTCAGGCGCGCGTGTGGAAGGGCGGCGAGAAGTTCGTCGCGGCCGGCGTGGCGCAGCCGCTGTACGTCACCGCGCCGGTCGGACAGCTCGGCGAGCTGACGGTCGAGACCCGCCTCCAGCCGCGCGTCGCGGCGCCGGTCGCCAAGGGGCAGACGGTGGGCGAAGTGACCGCCTCGTACGGCGGCAAGACGCTGGTCAGCACGCCGCTGATGGCCCTGGAGGCAGTGCCCGCGGGCGGCGTGTGGGCGAAGCTGCGCGACACCGTGCTCGGCTGGGTGCGCTGATCGGGCCCCGGGCGAGCGGCCGCGCCGGCTCCCGGTGGAATGCGGGGGCCGGTGCGTCTATGCTGAGCGCATGTCAGCCGCCGCGAAAGCCCGCGTGATGCATCGGCGCAGCTTCTTGGGCCGTGCCGCCGCGGCCGCCGCCGCGGCCCTGCTGCCGCCCGCGGCATTCGCCGCCGAGACGACGCGCTTCGACATTCCCGCGCTGCGCAAGGGCTGGGATGCGCGCCTGCGGGCCATCGCCGCCACGGGCGTATTGCCCGTCATCGACATCGAAAGCTCCTACAACCCGGGTAAGATCGACCTCGCCGATTTCGCCGCGCGCATGGATTCGCTCGGTGTCGCGCAGATCTGCATGTCGCCGCAGATCGGCAAGCGGGGGTTCGAGGCGGGCAAGCTGTGGAACGACCGGGCGCACGAGGCGGTAGCTGCGGCGCCCGATCATTTCATCCCCACCTCGACCGCCGGCATCTGGCCGGCGTGGACGGAGAAGCCGGACGCGTTCCTCGACATCCACTTCCGCCGCGTGCTCGAGGACGGCTATCCCCTGATGGGCGAGTTCGAGTTCCGCCACTACCCCTCGCCGCGCGAGCTCAAGCGCGGCGAGATGTACCGCGACATCCACATCCCGATCGATAGCGAGCCCGGCCACCGGCTGTTCAAGTTCTCGCAGGACACCGGCATCTCGTTCCAGATCCATTACGAGATCGAGGACGCGCTGCTGCCGCCGCTCGAGAAGATGCTGGCGGCCTATCCGAAGGCCAAGGTGATCTGGTGCCACCTGGCGCAGATCCGCTACCAGAAGCGCAGCACGATCTACGGCCCCGACTACCTGCGCAAGCTGCTGGAGGCCCATCCGGGGCTGCACATCGACACCGCCTTCGGCGGCCCCAACGCCATCTATCCGGCCAGCGGCGAGCACCAGGCGCGGGTGTGGGATGCGAGCGGGAACGTGCGGCCCGAGTGGGCCGCCCTCATCCGCGACCATCCCTGGCGCTTCCTGGCCGCCCTGGACCTGGGCGGCGATCGCATGAACGAGCTCGAAGAGAAGATGCGCAACAAGCGCCGCTTCCTGGGCGGCCTGGACCCGCAGGCCGCCCGCACGGTCGCCTGCCGCTCGGCCTGGAAGCTGCTGTTCAACGAGGAGCTCGCCCTGTAGCGGGCGGGGCCGCTACTCGCAGACCCAGCGCTTCGCCTCGTCGAGCTCGCGCTCCTGGAACACGCGTACGTGCCCCGGCATCATGAGGCCGAAGGCCCTGATGGTGGCGCGCAGCCACTCGATGTCCGAGACGACCGCGATCCGCTCCCATCCCGAGAAGTACCTGAACCCCAGCTTCGCGTCGTCCCACATGGCGCCGGCCTCGAACCCGGTGAAGTCCTTGCCGAGGTGGTAGAGGAAGCGGGCCTTGGGCTGGCGCGCGAACAGGTCTTCCACCGCCGGGATGATGACGGACTCGTAGTCGTCCGCCGTGACCTTGCCCTTCGCAGTGAAGCCGAGGACGTTGTCGGGCAGATGGGGGATCTCTTCGATCATGGCGGTCCCATTGTGGCGCGCATCGAGAGCCCGATCCTCGTGCCGACCGCCTGCTCGAAGCTGAAGCAGGGGTTCACGCCGCGCTCGCCGGCTCCGCGGCGCCGGCCGGCGCCGCGCGCGCGGCGGATTTCTCGGTGGCCAGGTACGAATAGATCACCGGCACCACGTACAGCGAGAACAGCGCACCGATCCCGAGCCCGGTGCCGATCACCAGGCCCATGTCGAAGCGGCCCACCGAGCCGGGCCCGGTGGCGAGGATCAGCGGCACGGCGCCGAACACCATCGCCCCGGTGGTCATCAGGATCGGGCGCAGGCGGATGCTGGAGGCCTTCTCCACCGCGGCGCGCCGGTCCAGGCCCTCGGTCTCCTGCATCACGTTGGCGAACTGCACGATCAGGATGCCCTGCTTGGTGATCAGGCCGATGAGCGTGACCAGCCCCACCTCGGTATAGATGTTGAGCGTCGCGGCGCCCAGGTACATGAACGCCAGCGCGCCGGAAATGGCCATCGGCACGGTGACCATCACGATCAGCGGGTCGCGGAAACTCTCGAACTGCGCCGCGAGCAGCAGGTACACGAGCAGGATGGACAGCGCGAAGGTGACCAGGAAGGTGTTGCCCTGTTCGACGTACTGGCGCGACTGCCCGGCGTAGTCGAAGCCGAAGCCCGGCGGCA
Organism: uncultured Pseudomonadota bacterium; assembly: GCA_963817785.1. Classification (GTDB taxonomy): domain Bacteria; phylum Pseudomonadota; class Gammaproteobacteria; order Burkholderiales; family SG8-39; genus JAKALD01. The sequence continues at coordinate 756,317 of CAWFPL010000003.1, forward strand.
GGGTCTTGCGCGCCTCGGCCTTGAGGTAATCGAGCGCCTGCCCGAGGGTGACCCCCGGAGCCATCACGCCCTCGATGGTCGCCGAATTGAGCTGCTGCAGCTGCGGCAGGAACTCCGGCTGCACGCGAGTCTGCACCGATACCAGCGAGGACAGCGGCACCAGGCTGCCCGCGGCGTCGCGCACGTAGTAATCGCGCAGCTGCGCCGGATCGGCGCGAAAGCGGTCCGGCACCTGCGGGATCACCTTGTAGCTGCGGCCGTTCAGGTTGAAGCGGTTGACGTAGTTGCCGCTGAGCAGCGGGGCGAGGTTCTGGCCGACGTCGGCCATGGTGATGCCGAGCGTGCCCGCCATGTTGCGGTCGATCTTCACCAGCACCTGCGGATTGTCGTAGCGCAGATCCTTGGTGAGGAAGGCGAACAGACCGCTTTGCTGGGCCTGGGCGACGAACTTGCTCGCGACCGCGTCGATCTGCTGGTAGCCGCTGCTCGAGGTGAGCACGAACTGCACCGGAAAGCCCGAGGGCGAGCCGGGCAGCGTGGGTTTCTCGAAGGCGGCCGCCTGCACCCCGGTGAGCGCGTTGAGCTTGGCCTGCACCGGCTGCATGAGCTGCATCTGGCTCGCCGAGCGCTGGCCCCAGTCCTTCAGCTTCATGCCGGCGATCATGGCGTTGTTGCCGCCGCCGCCGGTGAGCGACAGGCCGTCGATCTGGAACACCTGCTTGGTCTCGCGGAAGCCGTCGAAGATCTTGCGCACCTGGAGCGAGTACTTCTGCAGGTAGTGCAGCGTCGCGGTCGCCGGTCCGGTGGCCGACACCAGGATCAGGCCCTGGTCCTCGGTGGGCGCGAGCTCGCTCTTGGTGCCCAGAAACATCACCGGGATGACGATGAACACGGCCGCCGCCACGAGCAGCGCCGCGCCGCGGTGGCGCAGCACCGACGAGAGCGAGCGGTCGTAGGCGCCGCGCAGCCGCGCGTAGCCCGCCTCGAGCGCGTGCGCCAAGCCATGCGCCGGAGTGGGGCGCAGCACCCGGGACGAGAGCATCGGCGAGAGCGTGAGCGCCACCACGGCGGACACCGCCACCGTGAACACCAGGGTGAAGGCGAACTCGGAGAAAAGGCTGCCGGTGAGCCCGCCGGTCAGGCCGATCGGCGCGAACACCGCGGCGAGGGTGGTGGCCATGACGATGATCGGGGAGGCCAGCTCGCGCGCGCCGGACAGCGCGGCCTCCACCGGCGTGCGCCCCTCCTCGATGTGGCGGTGGACGTTCTCGACGACGATGATCGCGTCGTCCACCACCAGCCCGATCGCCAGCACCACCGCGAGCAGCGTCAGCAGGTTGATGCTGTAGCCGAAGGCGATCATCAGGATCCCGCCGCCGACGATCGACAGCGGAATGGCGACCGCGGGGATGAGCAGCGAGCGCAGCGATCCCAGGAACAGGAAGATCACCAGCACCACCACCGCCAGGGCGATGCCGATGGTGACCATCACCTCGTGGATCGAGCGCTGGATGAAGTCGCTGCCGTCGTACGGAATTGCGGCTTCGATGCCCGGCGGCAGCGAGCGGGTGAGCTGCGCGAAGGCGGCATGCACGCCCTGCGCCACGGTGAGCGCATTGGCGCCCGGGGTCGGAAACGCGCCGATGAACACCGCCGGCGTGCCGTCGTAGAACACCGCCTGGTTGTAGTTCTGCGCGCCCAGCTCCACCTTGGCCACGTCGCCCAGGTGGATCAGGGTGCCGCCGCTCGACTTGATGACCAGGTCGCGGAACTCCTGCGCGTCGTTGAGCGAGGTGCCGGCGCTGATCGTGCGCGCGATCTCCGGCGACTTGGTGCGCCCGACCGTGCTGATGAAATTGTTCGCCGCCAGCGCGCCGGTGACGTCGGCGGGCGACAGACCGAGCGCCGCCAGCCGGTTCGGATCGAGCCACGCGCGCAGCACGAAGCTGTTGCCGCTCGGGCCGGTGCCGGCCGGCACGATCTGCGCCTGGCCGACCCCCGCCACGCCCTGGATCTTGGGCTGCGCGACGCGCAGCACGTAGTCGTTCACCTGCTGCTGGGTGAGCGTCTTGCTGTAGAAGGCCATGTACATGAGCGCGGTCTGGTCGCCGACCGTCTCGTTGATCACCGGCGCCTGGGTGCCCGGCGGGAGCTGGTTTTGCACCTGCTGCACCCGGGCGAGGATCTGCGCCACCGCCGCGTTCGGGTCGTAGTTGAGCTGCATGTACACGGTGATGTTCGACACCCCCTGGGCGCTGGCCGAGGTCATGTAGTCGATGCCGGGCGCGGCGGCGATCGCCTGCTCGAGCCGCGCGGTGACGAAGCCCTGCACGGTGCTCGGATCGGCGCCGGGATAGGCGGTGCTGACCGTCACCAGGGTGCTGCTGACCTGCGGATACTCCTGCACGGTCATCGCCGTCCAGGCGCGCAGCCCAAGCAGCAGGACCACCAGGTTGAGCGCGCTGGCGAGAACCGGCCGGCGGATGAAGATGTCGGTGAAGCGCACGATGCGGCCCGTTCAGTGCGCGGCGGCGCCCGGCACGCTCACCGGCATGCCGTCGTGCAGCTTGAGCTGCCCCGCGGTGACCACGCGCGCGCCGGGCTCGAGGCCGCGCGTGACCTCGGTGAGGCCGCCGCGGGTCTCGCCGGTCTGCACCGGCGTCGCCACCGCCACCTGCATGCTCTGCCCGCCGGCGCGGCGCGAGCCGATCACGTACACGTAATCGCCGAAGGTGTTGTAGCTGATCGCGACGGAGGGCACGGCGAGGACCTTGCGCGCTTCGCCCACCAGCAGGCGCGCTTCGCCGAACATCCCCGGGCGCAGCAGGTGCTGCGGATTGGGCAGGCTCGCCTGGACGGTGAAGCTGCGCGAGCCGGGGTCGATCTCCGAGCCGAGCGCGCTCACCTGGCCGGTGAAGGTCTGCCCGGGAAAGGCGTTGACCCCGAGCTGCACCGTCTGCCCGACGTGCAGCAGGCCGATCTCGCCCTGCGGTACCGCGAACTGCAGGCGCAGCGGGTCCCAGACGTTGAGCGCGGCGATCTCGGTGCCGGGGGTCAGGTACTGGCCCAGGCTCACCTCGCGCACGCCCAGCCAGCCCGAGAACGGGGCGCTCACGCTCAGCTTGGCGAGAGTTGCCTGCACGTCGGCGACCGCCGCCTGCGCGCTCCGGTAGGCGGCCTGCGTGCTCTGGACGTCGGCCTCGCTCGCCGCGTGCGTGGCGTACAGCCGCTCGGCGCGCTCGTAGCTCGCCTTGGCGAGCGCCTGGGCGGCGAGGTCGCTCGCCAGCTGGGCGCGCTGGTTGGAGTCGTCGAGCTGCACCAGGCGATCGCCCTTGTGCACGAACTGCCCGGAATGGACGTAGATGCCGGTCACCTGGCCGGAGAGCTGCGGCGTGAGGTGCACGCCCTGCACCGCCACGAGGTTGGCGACCGCGTGGATCTCGCGTTGCCAGGACACGCTCTGTACCGGCGCGGCGGATACGGTGGCGGCGTACGGGCCGTGGTGCGCCTGCGCGGCCTGCGCGCGCTGGCCCTGCCAGCCCTTGTAGCCGAACAGCATGCCGAGGACCAGGGCGACGACGATCGCGGTCCAGACGACGACGCGGGTGCTCGATTTGGCCATCACTCGGTTCTCCTGGGGCCGGGGGCGGCGGCGGCTCCGCCGCCGAGCGCGACGTACAGCGCCGCGCTGTCGGCGTAACGCTGCGCCTGCGCGCCGATGTAGGCGACGCGGGCGTTCTGGTATTGCACTTCGCTGGTGAGCAGGTTCAGGTAATCGACCGCGCCGGCCTGGTACTGGCTGCGCGCCAGGGTGAAGGCCGTGCGCGCGGCCTGCAGGGCGCGCGCCTGCGCATCGAGCGCGGCCGCGTCGCGCTCGAGCGCGCGCAGCGCGTCGGCGACGTCGCGGAAGGCGCCGAGCACCGTGCCGCGGTAGTCCGCGAACAGCGCGTCGTAGGCGGCCTGCGCGGCGTGCTTCTGCGCTTCGAGCGTGCCGCCGTCGAACAGCGGCGCCGCGGCCGCGGCGGCCAGGTCCCAGATGCGGCTCGCCGGGTCGAACAGGCTGCGCCAGCCGTTGCTCTGCGCGCCGTAGTCCGCGCTCAGCAGCAGGTCGGGATACAGGCGCGCGACCGCCTCGCCCACCTGCGCATTGGCGGCGCGCAGCTGCGCTTCCGCGGCGCGGATGTCGGGCCGCTCGCGCACCAGCGCCGAGGGCAGGCTCACCGGCAGCACCGCCGGCAGGCGCAGCTCGGACAGGCCCGGCAGCGGCAGGCCGGAGGCCTGCGAAGGGAACTCGCCCAGATAGGTGGCGAGCAGGTGCCGCGCGCGGTCGCGCGCCAGCTCGAGCAGCGGAAGCTGCGCCTGCGTGCTCGCGAGCTGGCTCTCCTGGGTGGCGACCTGCAGGCCGGAGACCGCCCCGGAGCGGTACTGCGTGCGGATCAGCTCGAGGATCGCCTGCTGGTCGGCGATCGTCTTCGCGGTGGCCTCGATGCGCGCCTCGAGCGCCGCCAGGTCGAGCACCGCGTTGGCCACGTTGCCCTCGATGGCGAGCTGCGCCGCGATCAGCTGGTCGCGCGCCACGTCGACCTGGGCCTGGGCGTTCTGCGCCACCAGCCGGTGCAGGCCGAAGGCGTCCGGCGCATAGCTCACCGACACCTGGCCCGTGTACAGGTTGTACAAGGAGGCCCCGACGCGCCCGCCGGATTCCGCGCCCGAGGTGCGCGTGCGCTCGCCGCTCGCCCCGAGCGCGACCTGCGGATAGAAGATGCCCTGCGCCGCCTTGAGCTCGTAGCGCGCCTGCTCGAGGGTGCGCTGCGCCGACTCGAGCCCCGGGTTGTGCGCCAGCGCCTGCGCGATCAGCCGGTCGAGCGCGGGCGAGCCGAAGCTCTCCCACCATTTCGAGCTCACGCCCGCGCCGTAGGCGAGGCGCTGCGCGACCCCGCCGCTGCCCGCCGCGGGCAGAGCCTGCGTCAGCGGCTTCGCCGTGTAGCCGGCCGAGGGCGCCTCGGGCGCCACGTAACGCGGGCCCACCGCGCAGGCCGACAGCGCAGCGCTCAGCGCGAGCGGCAGCGCGCGGCGACAACGCATCGCACTCGTTCGCAACAGGGTCATCGGTCGGAGACTGCTCCAGGAATTGCGTGCAACGGGCTGTGATGTCAGCCGGCGCGTCAGCCATCGCCGGCGCGCGCACCGCAACATAAATCGCGCGCTTTTCCGCGTCAACCGCGATTCGCTAGCGCCCGCCCGGCAACGCCCGGCCCAGATACTGGACGAAGGCGTGCGGCGAGGAAGGCGTGATGACCAGCGTGCGCCGGGCGAGCTGCAGCACCACCGCGCTCGCCGGGTCGGTGGCGAATAGCCGATAGCGGCCCAGGGTCTTGCTGCGGTACAGGCCGGTGAAGGCGAACATCCCGCCGTTGCCGAAGATCTTGATCGAGTGCCGGATCGCCTGCGGGTCGTGCCACACGCGGGTCAAGCCCTCGAGCGGAATGACCGTCGACCACAGCAGGCGCCGCACGCGCAGGGTGCTCGCGTCCGCGTCGTAGCCCGTCACCGCGAACAGCCCAGCGCCGCCGAGGAGCGCGGGCGGCAGCCAGGCGACCAGCGTGCCCACCAGATGCGCGAGGCCGTAGGGAGGAATGGTTTTCGTGGCCGCGAATTCGACCCCGGCGAGGAGGACCGTGGCGATGCCCGAGGAGACCTTCAGGGCCTTGGGCCAAGGAGCGGCGGGGAAGTGCTGCAAGGGGCCCTAGTACCGCCTGGGCTTGCGCACGTTCGGGTTGAGCATCTCGATCTCGGCCTCGACCTGCTTCCGGCTGCGCTCGTACACCACCTCGCGCCCCATCACGCTGCCGGCGTAGGCCATGCCGTTGCGGGTGGGCGTGAGGTCGCACCTCACGTTGTGCACGCCCTCGCCGATGACGACCTGGATCGCGTTGGGCCGCTTGCTCATGACCACCACCTCGATCGTCTGGCCGGTTTCGGTGACGCGCAGCTTGATCTTTTCGTTGGTCATGGGCTCATGCTGTAATGTCGATGTACTCGACGCGGCTGGCAGGCTGTGGAATCGAGACTCCATCCTCGCGCAGACCTTCGAGATGGAACTCAATCGCCTCCCGGATCTGCGACTCGACTTCCTCGACGCTTGCGCCCGTGGCTACGCAGCCAGGCAGATCTGGAACGTAGGCGGAATAGTTGCTCTCGGCCTTCTCGATCACGATGGCGTAACGCATTGGGACCTCATTTCTTCATTGCTGCCTGCTTCGGGATGCTGTTTAAGCCAGAAACCAGCCGTCGTCGTGAAGCATCCGGAGCACCTCACCGACCTTCATGCCGCAAGCATATCAGGGGCTTTCCTCGCCGGGTCAACGTTGCGGGATAACGATCCACATCGCCCGCGCGGGCCGGATGGGCAACGGCGTACGGCAGACGTGCCGCCCCGCTCACGGCGCCTGGACGCCCAGCCCGCGCAGGTTCTCGACGCACGCCGCCCCCGCGCGCCGGCCTTCCTCGATCGCCTCCTGCCCGCGGTGGAAGTCGAGCACGCCGAGGTAGGCGAGCCGCGGCGCCACGATCACCTCCGGCGGGTCGCCCGCCATGCGGCTGCGCGTGATGCGCACCTGCATGACGATGATGCTCGAGGCCACCACCTCGAGCAGCGAGGGCAGCCGCGGCACGGACGCCTCATCCGAAGAGGGGCGCAGCTTGCCCAAGCTGTCCTGCAGTCTGCGGATCCATTGGCCCGTGCGCCCGGCGGGCTCCTCTCGGGCGTCCGCGCGCAGGTAGCGGCCCACGATGTCGGAGCTGAGATCGACCGCGATCACGATCTCCGCGCCCATCGCGCGCGCGAGCGACACCGGCACCGGGTTGACCAGCCCGCCGTCCACCAGGATGCGGCCCTCCTGCACCACCGGCGTGAACAGCGCGGGCAGGGCGATCGAGGCGCGCACCGCCTCCACCGTCGAGCCCGAGCGCAGCCAGACCTCCGCGCCGGTCTGCAGCGCGGTGGCCACCGCCGCGAACGGCATCGGCAGCTCCTCGATCGGGCGATCGACGAAATTGCGCCGCAGGAACTCCATCAGCCGCTCGCCCTTCAGCATCCCGCCGCCCAGGCGCACGTCCATCAGCGCGAGCACGTCCTTGAACCCCATTCCGAGCACCCACTGCTCGAAGCGGTCCAGCTCGCCGGCCGCGTAGGCCGCGCCCACCAGCGCCCCGATCGAGGTGCCGCAGACGAGGTCCGGGCGGATGCCGGCCTCCAGCGCGCGGATCACCCCGATGTGCGCCCAGCCGCGCGCCGAGCCGCTGCCGAGGGCGAGACCGATACGGGGTCTGGGCATGGGGATCAGGACCGGTTCGTGAGGAGCGGCACCAGCTCTGGCAGCGAGCGGACGATGGGGATCTCGTACACGTTGGCCTGGCGGTCCTGCGGATTGAACCACACCGAGAAGATGCCGTGCCGGCGCGGCGCGAGGACGTCCTGCTCGAGCGAATCGCCGATCATCGCGACCTCGTTCGCTTCGGCTCCGAGTGCCTGCAGCACGTGCGCCCAGAACTCAGGCGCGTCCTTGCGGGCGCCGATCTCGCGGAAGCAGAAGATGTCGCTGATGTACGGGCGCAGGGAGACCCGCTCCAGCGCCGCCTCGATCGACTCGCGTCCCGAGGCCGCCGCGTTGGTCGCCAGGCCCAGGCGGAATTTCTTCGCCAGGACGGAGAGCGTCGCCTTGGCACCGGCGATCGCACTCACCTCGGGCCACTGCGCCATCGGGATGCCCTCGGGCCCGTCCTCCGACATGAGCGTGCCGCCCCAGTCGAAGAGGATGCAGCGCAATTGCGGCGGCGGCATATGAGCGGGCTCAAGGTCCGCGGTGACGTGTGCGCGCGAGCCACCGCGCGCGAAGCGTGGTTTTCGATTGCGCGGTCAGGCGCCGGTGCGCGCCACCAGCGGGAACTTCTCCGGGTGGCGGATGGAGTCGACGGCCAGATCCACGTCGAGGTCGGGCCAGTAGAGGTGGTGCGGCTGCAGAAGCTCGACGTTCATGAGCTTCGCGATCGGAGCGTCCTTGAACCACGGAAACTGCGAGAACGGCACGAACAACTCCTCGGTTCCCAGCATGAGCCAGAAGCCGTGAACCGAGACGTTCGTGACTTCAACGCCCAAAGTGCCTGCGTCAGGCAGCACGGATGTCATCTTCGTGTTTCCGGACCAGAGCCTCGGCCGCCCGAATCTGACGGTCGCTCAGGGCGTAATTTTGCGCCAGTTCGATCTGCGGCTCAAGCCAGAACTTCGCCTCGCCGTCCGCGTGATGCACGTGCACGTGGAGCCTGGACTCCTCGCGCGAGAAGAAAAAGAACCTGAATCCGTCCTCGCGAAAAATCGTGGGGCTCAAGGGCGATCGTCGCGGCTCGCGACCCGGATTTTCACGGCGGACCTGGCTCCCGATGCGAGTCGGCGCCTCAGGACGCGACGCCCTGCTGCGCGAGCCAGCCCGCGGCGTACTCCGCGACCTCCTGCCAGCCCGGCTCGGCCACCATCCAGTGCGCGTGCTTCTCGAACTCCTTGTACGTCGCCACCACCCCGTACTTCCGCGCCACCTTGCGAACGACCGACGCGGGAGTGATGCGGTCTTGCGCGCCGGCGATCACCAGCATGGGACAGGTGACCTTGGACTCGTCCACCCTCGACGCCTTTCTCGGGTCGAGCAGCCAGTAGCCGATCTCGCGCGCCGCCTTGCCGGATTCATAGACGAAGTTGTCGTAGGTTTCCCGCTGCTGCGTTTCGGGCAACAGATGCAGCATCGAGTAGACCGCCTCGTCGAAGGTCTGGCGCATCGGCTTCTTCCAGAAACCCCACGTCGTCTGCACGCTCCAGAAGCTCTTCATCACCGATGACGTCAGGGCCACGATGCCGGACGGCGATGCGGGGGCGAGCAGGACGAGCGATTTCGCGCGACCGCGGGCGGCGAGGATCTGCGCGAGGAGGCCGCCCATCGAGTGGCCCATCAGGATCGGCTTCGTGTCGAGCTTTGCGATCTCCTGTTCGAGAGCTGCCGCGTAGTCGAGCAGGCTGGCCGTGCCCAGACGCGGGTCCGGGACGCCTCGCGGGTCCATGTCGTGGTAGGGGAGGGTCGTGGCGACGCAGCGGTAGCCCTTCGATTCGAAGACGCGGCGGTAGTTCTGCCAGTACCAGGCTCCGCCCCACATGCCGTGGATCATGAAGATGGTGTCAGGCATTTTGTGACCTCAGGAGATGATCACGCCCTGCGTGCGACGTGAACCGCGCGCCGCTTGCCGCGCGTCGGTTCGGGAAAGGTCTTGTGCAAACCGGATTGGCGCTTGAGCGTCCTGCCGATCCGGTAAAGAGTTGCGAGAACACGATGGGCCTTCGACGAAGGCCGGGCCGTCATGCCACCGCGATGGAGATCGGCTGAGGCCCGGTCTCGTCGTTCTCGAGACGTTCGGGGAGGGTGCAAGGCCGGCGCCTGGGACTTTGCCATCGCCTCCTGCGCGGTCGCGCCGTACGCGAGAACGCACGGGAGTGCAGGCACCTCCGCGAGCCAGCGCCCGTCTTCCTCTCGCTCGTGCTCGATCGTGAAATGCATGGACCCCTCGACAGTTGCGGCGATTCTAGCTCTGGCCGTGAATTGCCGCCGAGCGCAAAGTCAGACGGCAAGTTGCTGGGGCGGCGCGCACTACTGATAGTCCTTGTTCAATGCGTCGAGTTTCTTGAACACCTGCTCCACCGGGATCAGTTTCTCCTTTCTCTCCTCTTCTGTCATGGCGTCCATTTCGTCGATACGTTTCTGCAGCTTATCTCGTTGCGCGTCAACGGCAGTCTCATCAAATCCGAAGCAAGTCATTTCCCACAAGCAATGCGCCACGATCTCGGATGCCTGGTGCTTGGCTAGGGTCTCGGGTTCAATCTCCATCCCCAACCATTCGCTCCATGGCTCAAGCTCAATCGCGAACTCTGCTTCCGAGAGCGCATAGGCTGAATCTTCTGCTTTGCCGAGGCAGTGGAAGTCCTCCAGATCTCGATTAAGAGTCCCGTTCCTTCCAACAACCTCTACGAAGGGCTCGTCATCCAAGCCGGGGCGAAACGCCGTTCGAAGACAAATCCGCATCGCGGTCGCGACGGGCTGAAGGCGCCGTAGATGCAGAAACGTTTCCCGATAAGCGTCCGCCGATTCGAGAGCATCCGGGTACTGCTCCGGAAGCGAGCGCTCGACATCAATCCAGTCCGTGGCGCTTATCAGGTGACAGAGCTGCATTGGAACCTTCGCGTATTTTGACGTCAACGTCCACGCCCACCGGCGCGCGCCGCCGCCGGGCCTTCGCGAAGCACCGCGCTCGCTCGCTCGTCCGCGTGGGGCGTGGTGTTAGGTTGCTGTCCGCTTCTTCGCGACGTAGTCACGGAGAGCACGGTTGACAGCTTCGGAGTCGGGGAAGAGCTCGTGTAGATCGGGGTCCAGCAAGACCACGTTGGTGCCCTCGCGGTAGCTCTTCGCGTACTTGCCGCGGACCCCCGATTTGATCAAGCTCTCGGGGTATTCGTCTCTCAGTGTGTCTTTGTCATTCTTCATAGGCCCTTCGCTCCCGCGAAGTCATCTGTCGAGCGGAGATCAAGCGTATCCGCTCTCCGCGCTCAGTATAGGACACAACGTGGAGGTGTGCGGCGCGCCGCAGCGCGGCCTCCGCTAGACGACGACCGCTCGCGGTCTGTCCGCACCACCGCCATGTTATGCGGCATGTGCCTGCGACAGTGGCCAGCGGCCGTTTTCAACCCATGACGGTGGTTATGCATGCGGCGATTCTTTCTCCCGGCCGGCGTTCGGCGTTATGGCGCCGGTCTCCGGCTGCCTTGGAGCAACGCGAGGAATCTTCTCGTCGCTGGGGAAGAGCTTTTCCAGAGCGGCGATCATTTCATTGACCAATCCGATTGCATCTTGCTCCACCGAGTTCAAGCTCCGATGAGCCACCCTTGGTATACGGTGCAATCGATGAAGCGGATTGTGGCAACTCACGAAGTTTGTGTCGCGTACCGCTGCCCAGTTTCCATGGATGAAGCTGGAAGACCAATCGTAGTACTTGTCATAGATGTCCTTGGCGCCACTGTCTGTCGCTAATTTCCGCAAGTTGCTGCTCGCCCAATGGCCGATGTCGATGTCCAGGAACTCTTGCCATAGATCCTCGTTGGCTATCGAGTAAAGCGTGGACTCGTCGACAAAGTTCGGCAGGTCACCGTGCGTTTGTTGCGTCTTCAAGAATGCAAGTTTTGCCTGACCAGCTCCATAAACTCGGTACGACTGCCACATTTCAGGCGAATCGGTTTTCGCGAGGTAGCGGAGTGTTATGCAGACCTCCGCCAAGGATCTAAGCGCGACAGTACCAACGATCCTCGTATGGATGCGGTGCATCCCAATCTCCTCAAGGACGCTGAGTGCGTAAAGCACTAATCCGAATGCAGAGTCCAGTCGCGCGTCCACGCGCTCCGCTCGGATGTTCCGCCGAAACGCCTCTATAACGCTGTCGCGAGCAGCGTAGAGAGTGCTGGGGTCTATCCCGGTTTCGATGAACGTGTAGCCTTGGCCCTCCGACGGATCTATACAGCCTGTGGTGCGAAGCGCCTGTGCCCAGAATTGCCCTATCCATCCCGCCGGATGGCTGCGGCGGAGGGTCATTTCCATAGACCGGATTGAGGGGCGAACTGATCTCATGTCGCCTTTGTCGGGAAACAACCGAAATTCCTCAAGCCTCTCTGCAAAGGATGTTGGAAATCGCATTCGACCTGAGATGATTGCAATGATGACCTTAAACCATCGAATGTCTGTAGATGCTTCCGACTGATGATCCAGTACATTGGCAATCGCACGAGCGAGGGTGTTCCAGTCGTCCTTAGTCGGTTCAGCATTGATCTCCCTTTTCCACCTCGCAAATCCTGGAAGATCGTCAATGAGGAGTAGCGGCCATAGCGCCGCATATCCTAGTGGATGGGCTAAGGGTATTTTGATGAAATCGTGGAACTCCTCATCCGCGACCTCAGCCAACTTCGTTTGGTCAACGACAATCGAGAAATTGAGGCCCACCTCCGGATCGGGCGCTTGTTTTTCAGCGCTCTTGTCATCTTCGCGCAGGAACCAGCTGCGGCACCGAACTGCCACCTTCCGCAGTACGTTTAGGTAATGTCGCCGCTCTATTGAGTATTACCTAACCGCATGACATTAGAACAGTTGAGCCTGTTCCCAGCAGGAGGCGATGATGGCGGAGCGCCGTTGGGCGGATTTCAGCTTGCCGCGAGCGGTGTGCTGGAGTTCGCTCAACGTCTCGGGGCAGAAGTTCGCCAGCGCATGGCGCTTGAGCCAAGCCCAGAGGTACTCCACGGGGTTGAGTTCCGGGGCGTAGCCGGGCAGGAACTCGAGCTGGATGTCGCCGTCGGTCGAGTCCACGTAGTCGCGCACCAAGCGACTGCGGTGAGGTCTGCCTCCATCCCACAAGATGAGAAGCCGGCGGCGATAGTGGGCTTTGAGCGCCTTGAGGAACTCGAGGACCTGCTCTTTCTTGACCGAGCCTTCGTGAAGCCGAAAGCACACGCCGCGATAGTGCATTCCGGCGATCACCGAGACGTGGTCCCAGTTGAAGCAGAACTGGAGCACCGGAGTCTCGCCTCTCACCGCCCAGGTGCGCACCCGCGTGGGGCGCTGCGACAGGCCCGATTCGTCGATGAAGACGATCAGCCGGTCCTCGCGGCGGGCTTTT
>CAWFPL010000004.1:0-232388 GCA_963817785.1 uncultured Pseudomonadota bacterium
GAGGCAACCTGGTCGGTGCGCTGCACCAGGGTGCGCCGATCGCCGAGCACATGCTGGAACAGGCCACCGCGTTGTTGTGCGCCCAGATGCTGGGGGCGACGCGCAAGGACGCCGAGATGGCGGTCGAATGGTCCAAGTACCGCAAGGCGTTCGGCCAGCCGATCGGCGCGTTCCAGTCCATCCAGCACATGTGCGCCGACATGCTGATGTGGATCGATGGCGGCAACCTGCTGACCTACGAGGCGCTGTGGAAGATGGACCAGGGCCTGCCCGCCGGCGTCGAGGCATCGCAGGCCAAAGCCTTCTGCAACGAGAAATGCGAGGCGGTGGTGCGCATATGCCAGGGCATCCATGGCGGCATCGGCTTCATGATGGAGTTCGACCTGCAGCTTTGGTACCGCCGTGTCTGCGCCTGGACCATGCGGCTGGGCACCGCCTATGAGCATCGTGCCAAGGTCGCGCGCGCGCTGCTGGACCACCCGGGGCAGGTCATTCTGGGCAGGCCGGTGCCCGTCGTGGCCGAGGCCTAAGGCAGCGCGGGCGCAATCAGCCAGAAGGAGAAACAGGGCATGGCTCAATGTCCGGTATGCGGCCGAACCGTTGACGAGGCGGCGGCGCGGCAGACCACGGGGTTCACCGCACACGGCGCCTCGGAAACGGATCCGACCAAGGGAACCAGGCAGTTCCACGACGGCAAGTGGGTCTATTTCGACAGCCTGGAATGCCGCAGCAAGTTCCTGATCAACCCGGAACAGTACACGAGTACGTCATAGGCCGGCGGACAACCAGGGAGAACGATGGTGCTGCCGGCAGTACTCGACGACCTGTTGGTCCTGGACCTCAGCCAGGGGATCGCCGGCCCGCTCTGTGCGCGGCTGCTGGGTGACTACGGTGCCGATGTCATCAAGGTCGAGCCGCCCGGCGGGGAATGCGGCCGACGCATGCCGCCGTTCTTCCACGACGATCCGGACCCGGAAAAGAGCCTGTTCTTCCTGCTGGCCAACCTGAACAAGCGTGGCGTTACGCTGGACCTGGCGCAGCCTGAAGGCGCCGAACTGTTCCGTCGGCTGGCCCGTACCGCCGATGTGATCGTGGAGAGCTTCGCGCCCGGCTATCTGGCCTCGCTCGGGCTCGATCACGCGACGCTGGAGCAGGACAACCCAGGCCTGGTGATGACCTCCATCACGCCGTTCGGCCAGACCGGGCCGTACAGCCACTACAAGGGCAACGAGATCGTCGCCTACGCGACCAGCGGCATCATGGCGATCAGCGGCACGACCGACCGTGAGCCGCTGCAGCACGGCGGGCTTCCCGGCGCAGTACGAGGCCGCGATGAACGGTATGCTGGCGACGAACGTTGCGCTTCTGACGCGCGATCTGGGCGGCCTCGGGCAACATGTCGATGTGTCGATGCAGGAGGTGGTGACATCGTCGCTGGTGATCAACCAGCCGTATTACAGCTTTGCCGGCGGCGTGCAGGGCAGGCGCCGCCCGGAAGGAAGTTCGTTCGGTCACGTCATGCCCTGCAAGGACGGCTTCTTCGTCACGCCAGGAAGGCGGCGGCGTCACCTGGGACGGGATCGCGGATTTCTTCGGCCGCGAGGAACTGAAGGAGCCGCGCTTCGCCGACCCGGCGCAACGTCTGGTCAACGGCCACGCGTTGGATGCGATCGTCCTGGACGCGACCAAGGATCGCACCATGGCCGAGATGTTCAAGACGGCATCGGAGCAGTATCGTATGCTGTTCGGCATCGTGCAGACCCCGGAAGACCTGGCGAGCTGCGCCCAACTCGAAGCCAGGGAGTTCTATCAGGAGGTGGAGCATCCGGTGATCGGCCGGATCCGGGTGCCCTTCCGGCTGTGGAACATGAGCGCCGGCGCCGCGTCGTGCCGCCGGCCCGCCCCGCTGCTCGGGCAGCACAATGCGGAGGTGTTCGCGAAGCTCGGCTGCTCCGAGGCGGAGATCGGTACGCGCGCGAGCGTGGCGTCATCTGAGGTGCTGACGGCGAATGGCGATTGAAAAGCAGGATGCGGGCCAAGAGACGATGCTTCCGCTGGCGGGATTGCGGATCATCGATATCAGCAACGTGTTCTCGCTGCCCTATGCCGCCGGCCTGCTGGCGGATCTCGGGGCCGAGGTCATCAAGATCGAAGGGCCGGGGCGGTTGGACGTCTCACGCGGCGGGGCGTTCTCCGGGGTGTATCCGGAAAACGTGCCAGGCGACGGATCCGTGGAACCAAACCAGCACATTCAACCTGCTGAACCGCGGCAAGAAGTCGCTCGCGATCGATCTGCGCCGGCCCGAGGGGCGCGAGGTGCTGAAGGACCTGATCCGGGTCAGCGACGTGCTGACGGAGAATTTTACCCCGCGGGTGATGCGGGGTTGGGAGCTGGATTACCCGCACGCGAAGCAGCTCAATCCGAAGCTGATCATGGTGTCCTGTAGCGGCTACGGTCCGCACGGGCCTTACTGCACAGTACCCCGCCCAGGCAACCACGCAGGAAGCGACGCACGGACTTGCGCACGTCACCGGCTATCGCGGCGACGTGCCGTCCAAGGCCGGCCAGTCCTTTGTCGATTTCCTCGCCACCTGGGCGCTGGTCATGGGCACCACGCTGGCGTTGCGCTACCGGCACCGCTTCGGCAAGGGAATCTGGGTCGATGTCGCAATGTACCAGCTCGGCTGCACCATGGTGGCAGACCGCATTCTGGATTGGGAAGCCAACAAGCGCCTCGGTGAGCGGATCGGCAATCGCCACCCGTGGCTGGCGCCGCAGGGCTGCTACGCTTGCGCCGGCGACGATGCGTGGTGCGTCGTGTCGGTGCACGACGATGCGGAATGGGCGGCGCTATGCCGGGTGATCGGCAGACCGGAACTTGCCCAGGATGCGCGTTTCGCCACCAACGACGCGCGCATGCAGAACCATGATGCGATCGATCCGATCATCGCCGCGTGGATGGCTGGCTGGTCGAAGACGGAAGCGATGGAGCGCCTTCAGGCCGCCGGCGTTCGTGCCGGTGCCGTGTTCAATGCGCGGGATATGCATCTGGATCCGCACGCCAAGGCGCGGGGCCTGCTGGAAACCGTGCAATTCCCCCCAGAGCGCGGGATTGGCAAGCGCGTCATCATTGGCCGCCCCTGGAAGCTGAGCCGGACGCCGCTTGCCGCGCGTGGACCGGCGCCGACGCTTGGGCAGCACAACCGCGAGGTGCTGCAGGGCATTCTGGGCTACGACGACGCGCGCTACGCGGAGATGGAGCAGTCCGGTATCCTCGGCACGCACCCCACCACGCCGCGCCCGATCCTGCGCATGAGCATGGAGGAGCGCATCCGCCAGGGGCGTCTGGCTTCCTGGGACCCGGACTACAAAAAGCGGCTGGGCATTCAGGACTGATACCAACCGGCGGAAGCGTTGACCCTTCCAACGCTTCCGCCGGTTGGTATCGCGCGCGGGGTTGCCCGGAGGAGCCAGCGTGCGGCCGCACGCCAAACCAAGCCTGATACCAGGCGCCGAACGCAACGACTTTCCGGCGGTACCGTCAACCCCATCGTCATGGCCGGCACACGGCAGACTTGTTCCGGCCATGACGGCTGGCGCGGTCGTCGGCCAGGGTAGGTCCGTCTTTTCGGCTCCTGGCATGAGCTGGCCGTCGAGCGACGATCGGAATGATATCTCCAGCCATCCGCTCGATTGCGCCAGATGCGGCGGTCGTGTGCCTTTTGCATATTGCCGATGATCGCGCAACGTGACAGGCTGTCTGCGCGAACGGGCGCTGGACCTTGGATCCTTGCGCGGCGTCGCGGGCCCGACAGCCGGCCCGCAGCTCCGCCAAGAACCAAGGGACCGATAATGGTCCGTCGCTGGGGTAAGGAAACGCAACCAATGACCACCGTACCGTTAGGTAGGAGTCTTGTTGGTCGTCTGAAGATCTCGCTGCACGTATCCGAGCAGCCGGACACAGCTACCGCGCCCGCGTGGCGGCCGCCGAGTCGTAGCCTCCCCACAGTTGGCGCACCCAGTCGGAGCAGTGGTCGACCGACCAGATCAAGGACACCTGATCGTCTATGACGCTCGACGCGCAGATCCCGCATGAGGCCGGCTTCCAACACATCCCTACGGGGGTTCTTCGGTGAATGTGTACAGCCCACCCGTCGCGCCGCCGAACAGTATGCGATCGACAAGCTGGTAGGGCTGGGAGAGGACCGTTCGAGACCGAGCAGGGCCGTGCGGTTCGTGGGCTACACCGCGGCCTGTGCCCGCGGTGCGGATCTATCCGGTCGGCACGGCCTCGTTCACTTCCTGAGGTGCACAGGACGGATGAGTCCAACGTGATCGGATACCGAACTGAACGGAAAAATAAGGAATCCAGAACTTTTGGTGTTCATCGGGTCACTGTTGGCGCTCGTTGTGAATGGCCAGCAGAACAAACTTGTCTCGCATGACGCGGAATGCGCCCTCGACGTCGTCGGCGATGAGCAGTTCTCGTTCGTGAGCGTGCAGGACCGCGACGGCTGCAACAAGTTCGTTGTCGCTCATGGCTTCCGCTGCGGCTGCGACGATGCTGTCTTCGAGGTTCACGCGCCGACAGTAACCACAGGACCGAGCCACACGGAGTGGGCGACGGCCGCCGGAGAGCTGGGAGCGTCCGCCACAAGGACCGGTTTCTAGGCCTCGACCTGGCCGTGGTCGTCATCTCGTGGCCACTGGACTCCCTGCCATGCCGGGCCGACATGTGGTGGCCGGTAGATGGTGGCCGAGCACCGTCTGCACTGGAAGGTCCGGTGTCCGTGACTTCCCGCCGAGGTCGTCGAGGTCGCGCACGTACAGGGGACCCACCCCACCAAGATCAAGTTCGGTCCGAGTCTCATGGCCGTTCGGGCAGGCATCAGGGGCCGGTTCCCGGTGGAGCGCCATCGTTTCATTTTCGCACACACATTCGATATCGTGGTCCTGCGGTAGCTGCGGCGGAGCCCCGGACACGGGTGCTCGGGAAGCGTCGCAGCTGCCGCGATTTCCTGGGTGGGTGGCCCGCCGAAACGAAGGGAGAGTCCACTCATGCTCAGCGATTCAACTTCGGTCGCCCAACGTGGGGAAACATCCCTTACCGAGAGTGCGTGAGGTTGCAGTGAAGCGTGGGGATCGTGTTCGCATCCGTCCGGCCGGTGCGTCGGTGTTCTCGATTGTCGACGTGGACGATGAGGGCCGGTGTGTCCTCGAGTCGGTCGATGGAATCCCGGCCGGGTATCGGTTTCCGATGCGGGAAGAAGACCTGATTCCGGAATAGCACGTCGCAGAGTGCACTCCTTCGCGTGCGTTCCGCTCCGCCGTCGGCGAACCAGCAGTTCAGAGCGCACCGGCTCTCGATAGGTAACGATCGGATATTGTCAGGCCGACAACCCGGCTGAGAGCGTGGTTCTTGCCGCAGCAATCTCGCTGTAGTGGGAGCCCGAATTCCCCAGTCGAGGTGCCCTGCCGAACCCCCCCGCGGCAGGGCGCTTTCGTACCTTTCCGCTCGTCGAGGGCGGCGGTTGATCTATCTACTATCTCAGTGGATACTAGACAGTGCCCACGGCACAGCGTTCGTGGGAAGTGGACCCGGGAGCTCACTGGACGGTGAGTCGCCCGGGTTTTGCGCATTCAGAAGCCGGATCACAACACCCGGATCACGACACGGTGTGGACCTCGAGTGTGTCGGCGACAGCTTTACGGTGGTGTCCACCTTTGCCCCATGCCCAGGCGAGCACGTCGGGCACCCACAGCATCGGTTCGCTGGTAGGGGAGGTATGCCGATACGCGAAGCCGGATCCCCGGTGAGGTGGCCAACGCTGTTCGGATCACTTCGCGATCGCGACGGTCCTGATCGCAGGATTCGAGCCAGAGCTGGCGGACGTGGAGGGTGTCGAGGTCGGTGGCCATCGCCGCCAAGGCCCGGTCGCGGGCGTGGCGTTCGGACCGGCCGCCGAGGTCGACAACGTACAGATGTGCCTGCAGGTCCAGCGCCACCACTCCACGAATGATCTGGGACGCGCGACGACTGTCATGGGACATGTGGATCCGCGCCGATCGCGGAGCGCGCAGCGACTTGAGCGTCTTGCGGGCCGAGTCCAGGTCCGACGGCGCGATGGTGACCGCACAGACCAGATAGTCGCCGCGGCGCGACTCGTCGGCGAACGCGTGCATCAGCTCGTCCAGCTCCCTCGGTGTTCGATGATCAGGAAGCTAAACGATGCCACGACCCGGTCTTCTCGCCGAAGCCGGTCTGCAGTCGAGCCGAGGGCGCACACGAGCGGATGGGCGGCTCGCGGCGCCGCGAGCGCCGGACGGTTGGCGTAGCGGCAGCATCTCGAGAAGTGCTTGAACAAACTCAGAGATCGAACAGCGAGAACTGGTCCTTCTGTGCTCGACACTCGGTGTCGGCGAGATACCGGTCGGCCATCGCTCGGGCGACGATTTCGTCGCAGCCGAGTTCGGCGGCGACCTCACTCCAGTCGTGTCCGTTGCGCTGGAGTTGCCACGCCAGCTGGTGCAATTGTTCGTCCATGTCCATCAGCGCCGCTCCCGCGGTCGTGTCGGACGGACCTCGTTCGACGATGCGGGTTCGCTTGAGGAGACGGTAAACGGGGATACGACCATGTGGCGGAGACACGCCGCCCACCGTCTCGCATCGGCGACGAATCGCGACGAGAAGAGGTAAACCCGCCCCCGGAGGGGACGGGCGGTGCGCCTTCCATGATGCGACCTCGCAGCAGGCAGGGATCAGAGCCTCTCGCTGCCCGGCCACGCGGTGGACGGGAGGGGCAGCGCCGGTCAGGGACCGGTGGGCAGTGTGCGGCGGGATCGGGCGGCAGCGACCACACGATCGGCGACCCGATCGGCGTCGCGGCCGACACCCCGCAGCGACGCCGACGACAGGCTGCGTTGCCATTCGAGGCCGACATACCCGAGACCGGCGTGGGTGGTCGAGATGCCCTGCCGGTGGAGAGGCCGGTCAGTGCCGTCGAGGCCGGTCAGATACGGCAGGTGCGGGCGGTAACCGGTGGCCAACAGCACCGTGTCAGCGGTGGTGGTGGTGCCGTCGGGCCAGGTGACACGGTCGCCGTCGAGACCGGTGAACAACGGTCGCGGCTGCGGGTTGCCGCTCGCCAGGGCGCGGCGGTAACGGCCGGTGTCGAGAACCTGCTGGGTCGGCGGGGTGCGCAGCAGTGGCCCGAGAGGAGCGCGATCGAACCCGGTGACCGTCAACCAATAATGCACATCACGTCCGAAAGGTCGCTGCGGCATGAACTTCGGAGGTCGGCGGCTGGCCAGGGTGACGGAGGCGACCTCGGTGAGTTCGGTGGCGATCTGCACAGCGGAGTTACCGGCACCGACCACGATGATGTTCTGACCGGCCAGCGCAGCAGGCTCGCGGTAGTCGCTGGTGTGCAGCACCGTGCCGCCGAAGGTGTCCAGACCCGGCAGTGGTGGGATATTCGGGGACCCGAAGTAGCCGGTGGCCGCGATCAGGATCGGCGCGGTGACACTATCGCCAGCGGCGGTGTGGGCGGTGTAGACGCCCCGCTCGCAGGTGACGGTCTCGACGCGGGAACCGGTCACGATGTCGACGTCGAGTCCGGCGGCGTAGCGGCGCAGATAGTCGATCACCTCGTCGCGCTGCGGATAGCGGTCCGGATCGCCGGGAAACGCCACGCCCGGTAGGGCGCTGTATTTCGCCGGGGAGAACAGGGTCAGGCTGTCGTAGTAGTGCGGCCACGCCCCGACCGGCTCGTCGCCGGCTTCGAGCAGTCCGGTGCGCAGGCCTCGAGCAGACAGGGCGTGGGCGGCGGCGAGGCCGGACTGGCCACCGCCGACGACGAGAGCGTCATAGTCGGTCATGGTTTTCCTTCGAGGGTGTCGGTGGTGGTCAGGCGCGGCACGGACGCGACCGCGAGGAGCGCGGCGATCACGGCAACGACTGCGAGGACGAGGTAAGCGGTGGCGTAGCTGCCGGTCGCCGACGCCAGGGCGGTTCCCGCCCACGGCGCCAACGCCATCACCACCACGATCGGGGCGGACATCAGCCCCCCGAGCCGGCCGTAGTGGGTCGAGCCCCACCGGTCGGTGATGGCGGTGGCCTGGATCAAGGTGAACAATCCGCGCACCAGTCCCGCGCCGATCGCCGCGCCGATCAACGCAGCGGCCGTGGTCACGACGCCGAGCAGTCGCGGTGGTCGCCGCGGTCCCGGCCAGGATCACCACGATGCGGCTGCGGACGCTGGTGCGGGCGACCAGGGGCAGGTAGCCGAGACGGCCGAGCACCTGTCCGGCGCCGCCGAGCCCGAGCGTCCACGCCGCCACCGACGGGGAGAAGCCCTGTTCGAGCAGCAACGGCACCAGGTTGAACACCCCGGCGAAGGCGGTGAACGCGCCGAGACGCCAAGGCGGCCACCAGTGCGAGGAACGCGGGGCTGCGGGCGATCTCCCGGTGACCCAGGGCTGCGCCGTTCGCCGGTGGGGTCGCGGCGGGCCAGGATCCGCGCAGTCCCCACCAGTGCCCGGGGATGGTGATCGCGGCGAGGATCGCCGCGAGGATCAGGTAGGTGGTGCGCCAGTCCGACTGCTGATCCACGCCGAGGTCAACGGGGCGAAGACGGTGCTGGCCAGTCCCGCGGCGAGGGTCAGGATCATCAGGGCGTGGACGGAGCGGTCGCCGTACCAGCGGGTCAGCGCTGCGAACGCCGGTGGGTAGAGCACCGCGCCCATCGCGGTGCCGGCCAGCAGCCACCCGGCGTAGAACACCGGCAGCGTGGGGGCGAGCGCGATCAGGACCAGCGCGGGGACCGCGAGGACCGAGCCGGCGGTCATGATCGTGCGCGGTCCGACCCGGTCGAGGATGCGCCCGACCGGGATACCGGCGAGCCGCGGTGGCGAGCTGCCCGAGCGAGAACGCCGCGGTGATCGACGTGGGCGACCAGCCGGTCTCGGCGGAGATCGAGACCGACAGGACCGGGAACGCGTAGTACAGGATGCCCCAGCTGGTGATCTCGGTCAGGCACAGCACCGCCAGCACCCGCCGCAGCCCGGCCCCGGTGAGGGCGCCGGGCTGCGGGCGGGTCGGCGTGTCGGTCACCGGCGTTATCCGCCGGTGCGGGCGGCGAGGGTGACCAACTCCGGCTCTGCGGGGCCGCAGCACCCACCGGCCGCGGCCTCGGTGGCGGTGTCGGCGGCGGGGTCGTCGAACACTCCGGCGCCGCCGCACACTCCGGTCTCGGGCAGGGTCAGCTCGACGCGGGCGGCGGCATCGTGGTCACCGGCCAGGGCGGCGGCGATGCTGCGGACCTGCTCGTAGCCGGTCATCGCCAGGAACGTCGGGGCCCGGCCGTAGCTCTTCATCCCGACCACATAGAAGCCGGGTTCGGGGTGGGTGAGCTCGGCGGCGCCGTGCGGGTAGACGGTGCCGCAGGAGTGCACGTTCGGGTCGATCAGCGGGGCGAGCGCGGTCGGGGCCTGCAGCACCGGGTCGAGGTCGAGACGGATTTCCGAGAGCCACGACAGGTCCGGCCGGAAGCCGGTGGAGGCGATGATCTCGTCGACCGCCTCGATGCGGGCGCCGGTATCGGAGACCAATGCGACCTGACCGTCGGTGGCGGGTTCGACGGCGGCGGTGCGGAACCCGGTGACCACGGTGAGCAGCCCGTCGTCGACGGCCTTCTTGGCGCGCAGTCCCAGGGCGCCGCGGGCGGGCAGCTGGTCGTCCTGGCCGCCGCCGAACGCGGCGCCGACCTCGCCGCGGCGCACCGCCCAGGTCAGGCGGGTGCCGGGGGCGGTGCGGGCGAGCTCGGCCAGCGCCACGATGGCGTTGAGTGCCGAGTGGCCGCTGCCGGCGATGACGGTGTGGCGGCCGGCGTAGCGGGTGCGCACCGCATCGTCGCCCAGGTCGGGGACGCGGTAGGTGATGGTCTCGGCTGCGGCGCGTTCCCCGAGGGCGGGCAGGCCTTCGCCGCCGAGCGGGTTGGGGGTGCCCCAGGTGCCGGAGGCGTCGATGACGGCGCGGGCGAGCAGGCGGGTGTCGGTGCCGTCGCGGTGGCGGATGTGCACCGACAGGGGTTCGGTGTCGCGGCCGGCGTCGACGATGCGGTCGCGGCCGCGGCGGGCGATGCCGACGACCTCGTGATCGAGGCGGACCGCGTCGCCGAGGGCATCGGCCAGTGGGGTCAGGTACTGCCCGGTCCAGTCCTGGCCGGTGGGGTAGGCGTCGTCGTCGGGGGCCTGTCCAGCCGGTGGTGTCGAGGAGGCGGCGGGCGGCGGGGTCGATCAGTTCGGCCCAGCGGGAGAAGGTGCGGACGCTGTGCCATTGCGTGATGGCGGCTCCGGCGACGTCGCCGCGTTCGAGCACCAGCGGTTCGAGGCCGCGTTCGCGCAGGTGGGCGGCGGCGGCCAGGCCGATCGGTCCGGCTCCGACGACGACGACTGGGCAACTCGCTCATGACAGATCCTTTCATCGATGGGTATCGATCTAAGCTGCTGTCAGAGTATCGATGGTCGTCGATGTATGCAACCATCGATGTCGATCGATATAGTGGGGGTATGACAGCACTCGGCCTACCGATCACGGCGACCCCCGGCGCGGAGGTGGACCTCGACGCCCTGAGCCCGCAGGACGCGGCCACCTACGCCGGATG
Source organism: uncultured Pseudomonadota bacterium (assembly GCA_963817785.1). GTDB lineage: Bacteria > Pseudomonadota > Gammaproteobacteria > Burkholderiales > SG8-39 > JAKALD01. The sequence goes on from CAWFPL010000004.1 coordinate 10,666, forward strand.
GTTCGCCTGCCTGGCCGAACCCACCCGGGTGCGGCTGCTGCACCACGTCGCCGCCCATCCGTCCGGCATCACCGTCGGCGAGCTCGCCGACAGGCTCGGGATCGGCCAGCCCACCATCTCCCATCACGTCCGCAAACTCGCCGACGTCGGCTTCGTCACCACCGGCAAACACGGCACCAGCACCGTGGTGCGGGTCAACCCGAGCTGCTGCAGCGATCTGCCCAGTGCCGCCGACGCGGTCATGGGGGTGCTCACCGCCCGCCCGTGCTGCCCCGAGGACGTCCCCGCCGACGTGGCCGTGCGCCCACTTGCAGGCGGTGACTGGGAGGCGGTGCGCCGCATCTACGCCGACGGCATCGCCACCGGCGCCGCGACGTTCACCACCGAGGTCCCCAGCCGCGACCACCTCGAGAGCCAGTGGTTGCCCGAGCATCGCTGGGTCGCCGAGATCGACGGTCAGGTCGTCGGCTGGGCAGCGTTGAGCCCGGTGTCGAACCGCGAGTGCTATCGCGGGGTGGCCGAGAACTCGGTGTATGTCGGCGACGGGATGCGCGGGCGCGGCGTCGGCAAGGCCCTGCTGCGCACCCAGGTCATCGCCGCCGATCAGGCCGGATTGTGGACGCTGCAGACCTCGATTTTCCCGGAGAACCGGGCCAGCCTGGCGCTGCACCATTCGGCGGGTTTCCGCACCGTGGGGGTGCGCGAACGCATCGGCCGGCTCGACGGCATCTGGCGCGACACCGTGTTGCTCGAACGCCGCTCCGAGACCGTTCCCGCCACCGAGAACGAGTGAGAGCGACTCGGGTGGAGATGGACATCGAACTGCTGTACTTCGACGGCTGCCCGAACTGGGAGGAGGCCCGAGACCGCCTCGCCGAGGCCCTGGCCGCGACCGGCAACGCCGGTACCCCGATCCGGCTGCGCCGTATCGAGACCCCGGAGGCCGCCGAACGCGTCGCCTTCCCCGGATCCCCGACGATCCGCATCGACGGGATCGATCCGTTCGCTCCCACCGAGGGCGTCGGGTTGACCTGCCGCGTCTACCGCACCGCCGACGGACTCGAGGATGCTCCCGAGCACCGCCGATCTGATCCTCGCGTTGCGGCAGGCCGAACACCGGTAGGGATTCGGCATCGGCTTGACCTTCGAGTCGACTCGAGGGTTTACCGTCGCGGAGTGAGCATGATGCTGATCTCCCAGTTCGCCGAACACACCGGGGTCCCGGCCACCACTTTGCCCTTGGGCTTGCCATACCCCGTACCCGTTTGTCACGGGCAGCCCACTCGGCGCGTCCGATCCCGCACACCCGCCACGCGATCGCTTACTGAACGGAAAAGGAATTGAGTCCACTCTGGGCGCAGTCTCGGGGCCGCAGTTGCTGCCGATCGCTGCCTGACACATCGGAATCGGAGAGGACCACGCTGGACAGCGTGGTCACCACTGGATTCCTCTGCAGTTCCGCAGGATCCGGACCAGTGCTCCTCCGGGGTCAGTTCAGCGGATAGAGCATCTGGGCGGTCGCGGCGTAGGCGGTGTCGAAGTCGACGGCGAGCACTGCCTCGACCGGCCCGACCACCGCGCGCTGGCTCCCAGGCCTGGCCGGTGCGGCTACGCCACGCGGTGCCGGTGGTGTCGATGCCCCACAACGAGCCGTCCGGCGCCGCGGACAGCAACGCCAGCGGTGGGGCGTCCGGCACCACGGTGAAGGTGAGCCCGGCGTCGGTGCTGTGCTGCAGCCCGGCGGTGGTGGTCGCCCACACCCCGGCCTCGGTGACGGCGAGCGCGGCCGCGGCCATCGGAGCGCCCGCGGTCCAGCTGCTGCCACCGTCGGTGGAGATCAGCAATCCGGTGACGCCGTCGAAGCCGACCAGCAACTCACCGTCGGTGGCCAGGGCGTGAAAATCCACCTCGCCGGTCAAGGATTTCGGTATCCAGGTGCGGCCGCCATCAGTGCTGTCGATCAGCCCCAACGGATTCGGCGCCGAACTCGACGCCCCCGGATGCCCGGACGCGAACAGACGGTCGGTGCCCGGCGCCCCGGTCAGTCCCATGAAGTCGTCGTCGGAGACGCCGACGCGGGTGGTGCGCCCGCTGTCGGCGATCTCGACGAGGCCGGTGTGGGTGCCGGCCAGCACCACACCGCCGAATCGAGGTGCAGACCGTGCAGATGGTCGAGTGCCGGTTCCAACGCTGTGCCGGGCACCTCCGATGCCACGGCGGACGAAGTCCGAATCCGCTGGGGCTGTGGGTTGTTCGCCGGTCGCACAACCGGCGAGCACAGCCACCGCAGCAACAGGCACCAGGACACGCGCCCACCGGCGCAGGGGAAAACTCCACATGAGAAGCAGAAACTCGTTTCGGATCGATCGGGTGGCGGCTCAGGTGCGAGCCAGGCGGGTGGGGTCGAGGTCGAGGCGACGCAACAGCTGGGCGTTGAGCGCCACGACGATGGTCGAGACGGACATGAGGATCGCGGCGACCGCGGGCGAGATCGCGACCCCGGCGAAGGCGAGCACCCCGGCCGCCAGTGGCACGGCGATGATGTTGTAGCCGGTCGCCCACACCAGGTTCTGCCACATCTTGCGGTAGCTGGCATGCGAGAGCTCGATGATCGACAGCACCGCCCGCGGATCGTTCGCCGCCAGCACGACCCCGGCGGATTCGATGGCCACATCGGTGCCGGCGCCGATCGCGACACCGACATCGGCGCGAGCCAACGCCGGGGCGTCGTTGACACCGTCGCCGACCATCGCCACCGTGTGCCCACGATTCTGCAGTTCGGTGACCTTGGCGTCCTTGTGCTCGGGCAGCACCTCGGCGAACACCTCGTCGATCCCGAGATCGGCGGCCACCGCGTCGGCGACCTGCCGCGCGTCGCCGGTGATCATCGCGACCTTCACCCCGCGGGCGTGCAGCGCGTCGATCGCCTGACGCGATTCCTCGCGCACGGCGTCCTCGAGCGCCACGGCCCCGAGCACGCCGGTCCCCGTCGGCGACGTGCAGCACCGAGGCCCCGCGCGCCACCCACTGCTGAGTCACCGCGGTGACGTCGGCGGGCACCGCCAACCGCAGATCGCTGAGCATCGCCGGGCCGCCGACCGTCACCTCGGTGCCGTCGACGAGCGCGCGCACCCCGCGGCCGGGCAAGCGACCGGAAATCGGTGGCGGCGACCCGCTCGGCGGCCGGGACCCGCGTCGTCGGCGGCGGCGACGATGGCCCGGGCGACGGGGTGCTCGCTGTCGGCTTCGACCGCCGCCGCCAGCGCGAGCAGGTGCTTCGTCGGTGATCGCCGTGGGCGGCGACGCCGGTGACCTGGTGTCGGCCCTGGGTCAGGGTGCCGGTCTTGTCGAACAGGACCACGTCGACGGTGCGCATGCGTTCGAGCGCGAGCCGGTCCTTGACCAGCACCCCGGATCTGGCGGCGCGTTCGGTGGAGATCGCGATCACCAGCGGGATCGCCAACCCGAGGGCGTGGGGGCAGGCGATGACGAGCACGGTGACGGTGCGCACCACCGCTTCGTCGACGTTGCCGAAGCAGCGTCCAGACCGCGAAGGTGAGGATGCCGGCGATGGTGGCGAAGTAGAACAGGAACGCCGCGGCCTTGTCCGCCAGCGCCTGGGCACGGGACGAGGAGGCCTGGGCGTCGGCGACCATCCGCTGGATCCCGGCCAGGGCCGTGTTCTCGCCGACCGCGGTGATCCGCACCCGCAGCGCGCTGTCGGTCGCGACGGTGCCGGCGACCACGCGTGTCGCCTACCTGCCGGGTGACCGGCCTTGGATTCGCCGGTGATCATCGATTCGTCGACCTCGGCGCGGCCGTCGGTGACGGTGCCGTCGGCGGGCACCCGCGCCCCGGCGCGCACCAGCACCAGATCCCCGAGCGCGAGTTCCGACGAGCGGACACGTCGGCGGTACCGGTCTCGGTGATCTTCTCCGCGGTGTCCGGCAGCATCGCGGCGAGCGCGTCGAGGGCGCCCGACGCCGAGCCGAGGGCACGCATCTCGAGCCAGTGCCCGAGCAGCATGATCACGATCAGCAGCGCGAGCTCCCACCAGAAGTCCAGGTCGAACCCGCCGAGACCCAAGGTGGTGACCCAGGAGGCGAGGAACGCGACGCTGATCGCCATGGCGATCAGCAGCATCATCCCGGGCCGGCGGGTCGGAGCTCGGCCCAGCCGCCGGTGAGGAACGGGGTGCCGCCGTAGACGAAGATCACCGTGCCCAGCACCGGGGGAATCCACATGGCGCCGGGGAAGTCCGGCATGGTGTAGCCGAGCAGGTCGGCGACCATGTGGCTGAAGAACACCACCGGTATCGCCAGCACCAGCGACACCCAGAACCGGCGGCGGAACATCTCCCCGTGTGCGCCGTGCCCCGCGTGCCGATCGATCGTGCCCGGTGTGCTCACCCGGCCCGGCGTGCGCATCATGCTCGTCGGGGGGCGGGCTCTGGACGTCGGCGCCGTGATTGTGTCCGGCGGGCGCCGGGTCCGGGTGGGGGTGTCCGTGCTGCGGGTGCGACATCGAAAGCCTCCTGGGATGGCGGACGGGCCGAGAGGAACCGTGCGAGGGTGCTGGTTACAGGGTGGTCAGCAGCTCACGCATCGTCTCGATCTCCTGCTGCTGGGTGTCGACGATGGTGCGGGCCATCTCTACCGCGTCGGGGAACTGTCCGTCCTCGATCTCGGTCTGCGCCATGTCGACTGCGCCTTCGTGGTGGGCGATCATCTGCTCGAGGAACAGGCGAGCGGCCTCGGCGCCCTGCGCCTCGGACAGCGCCTGCATGTCCTCCTCGCTCATCATCCCTTCCATCTGCATCCCCTCCATGCCGTCCATGCCCTCGTCCATGTCCATGCCGGGCATGTCGTTGTTGCCGTCTCGGGCATCTCGGTGGGCTCGCCCCACTGCTCGAGCCAGGATTCGAGCTGTGCGATCTCCGGGCCTTGAGCGGCCTTGATCTGCTCGGCCAGGGCGGTCACGTCCGCGGGGATGTCCTGCTTGTCCAGCAGCATGTCGCTCATCTCGATGGCCTGACTGTGGTGCGGCAGCATCATCTGCGCGAACATCACGTCGGCGTCGTTGTGCGCCGCGGCCTCGTCTGCGGCGGTGGTGGTGGTGGCCGAGGTCGTGGCGGGCGAGGTCGCGACGGTGGTGTCGGTGTCTGGTCCCGGTGTCGCTGCATGCCGCCGCGGCGAACACCACCGCGAGCGCCATGGCGCCGACGGCGAGAGTCTTCTTGTTCATGGGATATGTTCCTTTCTCGAACGGTCATAGACCACCGTGAATCCGACGACCGGTCACGGCCGGTCGGCGTGCTGGGACTCAGGCCAGGTAGGACACGGTGGTCATCATCCCGGCTTCCTGGTGATACGCGTTGTGGCAGTGCAGCGCCCACTGGCCGGGATTGTCGGTGTCGAATTCGATCTCCACGGTGCGCATCGGCCCGATCGTGACGGTGTCCTTGCGCAGGCCGGTGTCGGTGAGCGCGAAGGTGTGTCCGTGCAGGTGCATCGGATGGAACATGTCCGACATGTTCCGCATCCGCATCCGCACCCGCTGCCCTTCGGCCACGTTCAGCGGCGGGATGTCGGGGTGGGCGCGGCCGTTGAGAGTCCACCGGTACGGCGACATGGTCCCGCCCATGTCCACGCTGTGAAACACATCGTGCTCCCTCTCGAGCAGGCGCACATACTCCCGAGGCGCCAGATCGGTGCCGAGCAGCACCTGCCGGTCCAGCTCGCCGGGCCGCGACTGTGCGGGCAGCGCGCCGGCGGCGGTGCGCACCAGGGCCTGTCCGTGCCCGGTCTTGCCTTCGGCCTGCGCGAACAGGGGAAAGACGCCGTCGCCGAGGGTGACGAGCACATCGACGCGTTCGCCCATGCCGATCAGCAGGGCGTCGGTGTCCTGCGGCACGACGGGGAAGCCGTCGGTGTGGGTGACGGTCATCCGGTGCCCGCCGAGGGCGACGCGGAAGGCGGTGTCGGCGCCGGCGTTGATGAACCGGATCCGTGCCCGCTGCCCGGGTGTCGCGGTGAACACGATCGGGTCCTCCGGGACCCGGCCGCCGACCAGGAAATGCGGGTAGCTCACGTCCCCGGCGCCGCCGAGCAGCGGGGAGAGCATCGTCTCCTCACCCATGTCCATGCCGTCCATGTCCATGGCGCCGTGGTCCATCCCGCCCATCCCGCCGTCGCTGCTGTCACCGGTGGCGGCGGCGCCGATGCCCAGGTCGCGGGCCACGTCGTCGGGGGTGCGGCCGGTGCCGTCGAGCCAGTCGTCGAGCACCACGATCCACTCGTGGTCGTAGTTTCCCGGCTCGTTCGGGTCGTCGATGACCAGAGCCCCGTACAGGCCGCGGTCGAGCTGCAGCCCGGAATGCGAATGATAGAAGTAGGTGCCCGGATCCGGGACGGTGAACTCGTAGGCGAACCGGCCCCCGGGGGCGATGGGGTCCTGGGTCAGCCCGGGCACCCCGTCCATGTCGTTGCTCAACGCCAGCCCGTGCCAGTGCACACTCGTCTGCGCCGGCAGCTGATTGTCCACCTCCACCCGCAGCAGATCCCCGGCGCGGGCCCGCAGCAGCGGCCCCGGCAGAGTGTCGTCGTATCCCCAGGTGGAGACGATGCGTCCGCCGAGGTCCACCTCGATCGGGCGCGGCGTCAACCGGGCCGTGACCACTTGCTGGCCGCCCGGGGTGCGGCGCGCCTGCTCGACGCGGCGCACCAGAGTCGACGAGGGCAGCACGGGGGCGCCGGTCGGCGAGCCTGATCCGGAGCAGGCCGCCAGGACTCCGGTGCCGGCGAGCAGCGAGCCGAACAGGAAAGCCCGGCGGGTCACGCTAGCCACGGCCCTGCGCCTGCCTGAATTCGGGCGTGCCGGTGGTCTGTGTCAGCACCTGTCGGCGGGCCACGAATTCGTCGGAGTCGATGTCGCCGCGCGCGAACCGTGCCTCGAGCAGTCGCAGTGGATCGGCCTCCTCGGTGGTGCGGCCCGGTCCGTTGGCGCGGTCGGTGCGGAACATCATGGCCACCAGGTAGATCACCACCGCCCAGAACGCGACCATGCACACGGCCATGACGATCCATCCGGTCCAGGTCAGCTCACCTGCCCAGCCCATCATGGTCGCCTCCTTTCTCCGGTTCGTGTCTTCAGCCTGGCGCGTGTACCCCCCGATTCCTGTGGTGGTCGTATGAAGATTTGCTCAAGAAGCCCCGTCGCAGCGTCGACACCAGGAATGGCTGGTGATGATGGACGCCATGGACTCCACTGACTCGCAGCCCACCGCGACCAGCGACCCGACGCCGCCGCGGCCACCGACGGGGTTGCGGGCGATGGTCGTCGAGGACGAGGCACCGTTGGCGAACCTGATCGGCTCGTATCTCGAACGCGACGGGTTCGAGACCGCGATCACCGGTGACGGCGCCGACGCCGTCACCCTCGCCCGGCAGGTCGACCCCGATGTCGTGGTCCTCGATCTGGGCCTGCCGGGCCTGGACGGGGTCGAGGTGTGCCGGCAACTACGCACCTTCTCCGACGCCTATGTCGTGATGCTCACCGCCCGCACCGAAGAGATCGACACCCTCATCGGGCTGTCCGTCGGCGCCGACGACTACATGACCAAACCGTTCAGCCCCCGCGAGCTGATGGCCCGTATCCAGGCCATGCTGCGCCGCCCACGCACCGGCATCGCCGCACGAGGCCGGCCGAGGCCACCGCCGGCCGCGATCTGATGCACGTGTCGGCGACCTGACCATCGATGTCGACGGCCGGGAGGTCACCGTCGACGGGCGTGCCGGTGGCGTTGACCCGCACCGAGTTCGACGTCCTGGCCGCGCTGGCACGCGATCCCGGCATCGTGCTCACCCGTGCCCAGCTGATCGAGCGCGGTGTGGGGCCCGAACTGGATCGGCGACGAGCATCTGGTCGACGTGCACATCGGTCATCTGCGCCGCAAACTCGGCGACGACGCCGCCCGCGGCCGCTACGTGCGCACCGTCCGCGGCGTCGGCTACCGGATGGGCACCGGAGCATGAATACCCGCGAGCCGCGCATGATCGGGCCGTCGAAGCGGCGAGCACTGACCGGGTCGAGTTTCGGCACCCGGCTGTTCGTCGCCTTGACCGTCGGTGGTGGTCGGCTGCGCCGTCAGCGCCTGGCTCGTCGCCTCCGCCCTCGCCCCGGGCATCTTCCGTGACCATCTCGGCCAGGCCGGTATCGACCACAACTCGAGCCAGGCCGCCCACGTCGAAGAGGCCTTCACCTGGGCAATCGTCCTCGCGTGGGGCCTGGCAGTCGCGATCGCGGTGCTGCTGGCGTCTGGCGTGAGCTGGTACATCACCCGCCGTGTCCAACGCTCGCTGACGGCGGTGACCACGTCGGCCGCGCAGATCGCCGACGGTCACTACGACACGCGCGTCCACAGCCACGGTCTCGGTCGCGAATTCGACGAACTCGCTGTCACCGTCAACGAACTCGCTCGCCGTCTCGAAGCCACCGAGAACACGCGCCGCCGGATGCTGGCCGACCTCGGCCACGAGATGCGCACTCCCGTCGCCACACTCGACTCCTATCTCGAAGCCCTCGACGACGGCGTCCGCACCTTCGACGACGACACCCGGCAAGTCCTGCGCGATGCCACCCACCGGCTCGAGCGGCTCGCCCAGGACATCACGGCGGTCTCGCGCGCCGAGGAACACCTCACCCGCATCCGGCCGATACCGACCGACCACCGGCGCTCTGGTCACCGCCGCGGTCGATGCGGCCCGCGAGCGGTTCGAGAGCAAGGGCGTCACCTTGGACAGCCGCCTCGAGGACTCCGCGATCGTGACCGTCGATCCCGACCGGCTCGGCCAGGTGCTGGGCAACCTGCTCGACAACGCCCTGCGCCACACCCCGCCCGGCGGCACCGTCACGGTCACGAGCAGATCGGGCGAACACGGACTCGGGTAGATCACGGTGGCCGACACCGGCGACGGCATCGCGCACGACACCTCGACCATCTCTTCGACCGCTTCTACCGAGTGGACACCGCCCGCGACCGCGGACACGGCGGCAGCGGTATCGGCCTGACTATCGCCCGCGCACTCGTCGACGCCCACAGGGCGGATCCGGCCCACAGCGACGGGCCCGGCCGAGGAGCTCGCTTCACGTCGAACTGCCCGTCATTGCAGTCTGACCTCGGAGCCTGCTTCGGTGTTGCCGTATCCGGCACATCTCAATCCGTGGACTCACGACCTTCGAGCGCGGACCCTCGACTCGAGGGACTGAACGCCTCCGTCATGTTTATTGTCATCGGCGCCCACCCCTGTCAGGCGGGGGCGCCGTCGGGAACGAGCTCGGCGATCAGCGCCTCGACCTTGACTTTGATCTCGTCGCGGATCGGACGTACCGCCTCGACCCCTTGCCCGGCCGGATCCTCGAGCACCCAATCCCGATAGGACTTGCCCGGAAACACCGGGCAGGTGTCGCCGCACCCCATGGTGATCACCACATCGGAGGCCTGCACCGCGTCGACGGTGAGGATCTTCGGGTTCTGCGCGGAGATGTCGATACCCACCTCGGCCATCGCCTCGACGGCGGCCGGGTTGACCTGCTCGGCCGGTGCGGAGCCGGCGGAGCGGACCTCGACCCGGTCGCCGGCCAGCGCGGTGAGGAACCCCGCGGCCATCTGGGAACGGCCGGCGTTGTGCACACACACGAACAACACCGACGGTGTGCGGTCGGTCGAGGAATCAGTGGTCATGAAAACAGACGTCCTTTCGAAGAGAATTCAGGCAGAGAACGGTGTCGAGTTCGGCCAGCAAAGCCCGCACGCGAGTGTCGATATCGTCGCGGATCGCCGCGCACCGTCTCGAGCGACTCGTCCTCCGGGTCGACCAGCGACCAATCGAGGTAGCGCTTACCGGGATACACCGCGCACGCGTCGCCGCACCCCATGGTGACCACGCACGTCGGCGGCTGCCACCACATCGTCGGTCAGTGGTTTGGGGTATTCGGCGCCGAGATCGAGACCGATCTCGGCCATCGCCTCGATCACGACGGGGTGAATCGTCGACGCAGGAGCCGATCCGGCGGAGCGCACGTGCACCCGCCCGCCGCCGTGATGAGCCAGCAGCGCCGCCGCCATCTGCGAGCGGCCACTGTTGTGCACGCACACGAACAGCACCTCCGGCACATCCTTCGGCACGGCCCCTTCGGTCTGGGCCAGGGCAGTGAGACGTTCACCGGCGAAGCGGGTGGCCAGCGAGGACAGATGCGTGTGGATCTTCGCGGTGCGGCGCAGCGCCGCGTACGACTCGAAGACCATCGGCTCGACCGTTTGCGGGGAGAACACTCCGGCGTACTTCTCGGCGAGATGTTCGGCGCTGCGGTGCAGCACAGCCTGAGGCATCAGTAGTTCCGGCTGGGCAGCGTGCTGGGACATCGACATCTCCTGACGTGATCGGTCCTTACGACACAGCGGGGGCGGGCGAACGGGTGAAACGTTTCCGCAGGGCGAGCGAGACGTAGACCAGGGCGACGAGGACGGGGACCTCGATGAGCGGGCCGACGACGCCGGCCAGCGCCTGGCCGGAGGTGACGCCGAAGGTGGCGATCGCGACGGCGATGGCGAGCTCGAAGTTGTTGCCGGCGGCGGTGAACGCCAGGGTGGTGGTGCGCTCGTAGCCCAGGCCGAGCGCGGCGCCGAGCAGGAAGCCGCCGCCCCACATGATGGCGAAGTAGGCCAGCAGCGGCAGCGCGATCCGGACGACGTCCAGCGGCTGCGATGGTGATCTGGTCGCCCTGCAGGGCGAACAGGATGACGATGGTGAACAGCAGCCCGTAGAGCGCCCACGGCCCGATCTTCGGCAGGAACGTGTCCTCGTACCAGTCGCGGCCCTTGGCCTTCTCGCCGAAGCGGCGGGTCAGGAAGCCGGCGAGCAGCGGGATGCCGAGGAAGATCAGCACCGACTTGGCGATCTGCCACGGCGAGACGTCGATGGTGGTCTGTTCGAGTCCGAGCCAGCCGGGCAGGACCGACAGGTAGAACCAGCCGAGGACGGCGAACATGATCACCTGGAACACCGAGTTGATCGCGACCAGCACGGCGGCGGCCTCGCGGTCGCCGCAGGCGAGGTCGTTCCAGATGATGACCATCGCGATGCAGCGGGCCAGGCCGACGATGATCAGGCCGGTGCGGTACTCGGGCAGGTCGGGCAGCAGCAGCCAGGCCAGGGCGAACATCAGCGCCGGGCCGAGCACCCAGTTCAGGACCAGCGAGCGAGACCAGCAGCTTGCGGTCGCCGGTGACGGTGTCGAGGCGGTCGTAGCGGACCTTGGCCAGCACCGGGTACATCATGATCAGCAGGCCGAGCGCGATCGGCAGCGAGATGCCGTCGATCTCGATGACGCTCAACGCGTCCCCGAGCCCGGGGATCAGGCGGCCGAGCAGCAGGCCGGCGACCATGGCGACGCCGATCCACACCGGCAGGAACCGGTCGAGGATCGACATCTTGCCGGCGACGGACCGGTTGTCGGTCGTGGTGGTCACGAGAGAGTCTCCGCGAGTGCGGCGGTCGCAGGTGCAGGCCGATGCGGGCAGGACCCCGGATTCGGTGGCGAGCACCGCGGACAGTTGTTCCAGGGCAGTCGGGATCACCCGGTAGTACACCCAGGTGCCGCGGCGCTCGCAGTCGAGTAGACCGGCTTCGCGCAGCACCTTGAGGTGATGCGAGATGGTCGGCTGCGACAGGTCGAAGGCGGGGCTGATGTCGCACACGCAGCTCTCGCCGCCCTGGTGGCTGGCGATCATGCTGAGCATGCGCAGGCGGACCGGATCACCGAGGGCCTTGAACATGCGGGCCAGGTCGGTGGCCCAATCCGAGGTGAGCGGCTCACGCGACGAGGGGCGGGCAGCACGGCTCGGCCCCGCTCGACATCTGATTCGACATGCGTCTATATTGACTCGTATCTATTCAAGTCGTCAATCCGAGTCGTCGGAAAGGATCACCCACGTGCCCACTGCTTCGGTGCTGTTCGTGTGTGTGAAGAACGGCGGCAAGTCCCAGATGGCTGCCGCCCTCATGCGCCAGGCCGCCGGCGACCGCGTCGCCGTCCATTCGGCCGGCACCACACCCGGCTCGTCGCTCAACGCTCTGTCGATGCAGGTCCTCGACGAGGTCGGGGCACCCATCGACGGCGAGTATCCCAAGCCGATCGATCCGCAGCTGCTCGGCGAGGTCGACCTGGTGGTCACCCTCGGCGGCGAAGCCCGCGTCGACGCGCCCACCGGGGTGGTCGTCGAGAACTGGGACACCGATGAGCCGTCCGAGCGCGGCATCGACGGCATCGAGCGGATGCGCCTGGTCCGCGACGACATCGCCGCCCGGGTCGAGGAGCTCGCCGCCCGACTGCTTTCCGCCACCGACGCCCGATAACGAGTTCGTCCCTGTCGCCTCGATCACTCAAGGAGTACCGACACCTATGAGCACCATCGCAGTCTTCGAACCGGCCCTGTGCTGCAACACCGGCGTGTGCGGCGAGGACCTCGACCAGAACCTGGTCACCTTCACCGCCGACATGGCCGCGCTGACCGAGCAGGGCGCCACCATCACCCGCCACAACCTGGCCAACGACCCGCTCTCGTTCGCCCACAACGAGGCGGTCAAGAGGTTCCTCGAACTCGCCGGATCGGACGGGCTGCCGCTCGTGCTCGTCGACGATGTCACCGTGGCTACCGGCCGCTACCCGACCCGCACCGAACTCGCCACCTGGGCCGGCCTCGAGGTACCCGCCGCGGCGCCGTCCGGCGTGACCATGCTCGGGCTCGCCGACGACAGCGACTCCTGCTGCACACCGGGCGAGTCCACCTGCTGCTGACCATGTAGATCCGCATCCTGCCCGCCGATACCCGTCCGACGAGGAGTACTCGCTTTCATGGCGTCGCCGATCCGACGTTCCTGACCGACCCGCCCCGGTTCGTGTTCTTCACCGGTAAAGGCGGGGTCGGCAAGACCTCCATCGCGTGCGCGTCGGCGCTGCGCCTGGCCCGGGCCGGCAAGAAGGTGCTGCTCGTCTCGACCGACCCCGCCTCCAACGTCGGGCAGGTCTTCGGTCTGAGCATCGGCAACACGATCACCGAGGTCCCCGCGGTGCCGGGACTCTCCGCGCTCGAGATCGACCCCGAGCAGGCCGCCGCCGCCTACCGCGAACGCATCGTCGGCCCCGTCCGCGGACTGCTGCCCGGATGCGGAGATCGCCTCGATCACCGAACAGTTGTCCGGCTCGTGCACCACCGAAGTCGCCTCGTTCGACGAATTCACCTCTCTGCTCACCGATCCCGACGACCGGGTCGCCGGGTTCGATCACGTGCTGTTCGACACCGCCCCCACCGGCCACACCATCCGGCTGCTGCAACTGCCCGGCAACTGGACCGAATTCCTCGACCACGGCAAAGGCGACGCGTCCTGCCTCGGACCGCTGGCCGGGCTCGACAAGCAGAAAGCCATGTACGCCGGCGCGGTCGAGGCCTTGTCGATCCCGGCCGCACCCGCCTGGTGCTGGTGGCCCGCGCGCAACCGCGCCGCCCTGGCCGAGATCGCCCGCACCCACGACGAACTCGCCGCGATCGGCATGACCGGACAGCATGTGGTCGTCAACGGCGTGCTGCCCGACCCGGCCGACGACACCGACCCGCTGGCCACCGCCGTGTACCAGCGTGAACAGGCCGCATTGGCGGGTCGCGGCGCCGCGATCGCCGCGCTGCCCACCGATCTGGTGGACCTCAAGCCGGTCAACATGGTCGGTCTCGATGCCTTGAGCACCCTGTTCGACACCACCACCACCACGGCAATGACCACCGGGACCGATCCGGGGCTTGCCGCGGTCGCCGACGCCCCGTTAGCGGATCTGGTCGATGCGATCGAGGCCGACGGGCACGGACTGGTGATGTGCATGGGCAAAGGCGGGGTCGGCAAGACCACTGTTGCCGCCGCGATCGCGGTGGCCCTGGCCGACCGTGGCCACGACGTGCACCTGACCACCACCGACCCCGCCGCGCATCTGACCGACACTCTCGCCGGGGAACTCGACCACCTCGAGGTCTCCCGCATCGACCCTCATGAGGCGAGCGAGACCTACCGCGACCGGGTGCTGGCCACCAAGGGCGCCGGGCTCGATGAGGCCGGCCGCGCCACTCTCGCCGAGGACCTGCTCTCCCCGTGCACCGAGGAGGTCGCGGTGTTCCAGGCCTTTTCGAAGGTCATTCACGAATCACGCCGCAAGTTCGTCGTCGTCGATACCGCCCCGACCGGGCACACGCTGCTGCTGCTCGATGCGACCGGCTCGTATCACCGGGAGATCGCCCGGCAGATGGGCGACGGCGGGCACTTCACCACCCCGCTGATGCGGCTGCAGGACCCGGCGCAGACCAAGATCGTGCTGGTCACCCTGGCCGAGACCACCCCGGTGCTCGAGGCCGCCGGTCTGCAGGATGATCTGCGGCGCGCCGGTATCGCAGCCGTGGGCGTGGGTGGTCAACAATTCTCTGGCCGCCGCAGACACCGACCGCGCCGTTGCTGCGGCAGCGGGCGGTCGCCGAATTCGAGCAGATCGACACGGTTGGGGGTGAGCTCGCCGATCGGTGCGCGGTGATTCCGCTGGCCGTCACCGAACCGGTCGGCGTCGAGGCACTGCGCGATCTCACCGCGACACAGGTCGTTTCGTCGACGGTGTAGCAAACCCACCGTCGAACGCTTCTTCCGCGCCCTGCGAGACTGGTGGTCTTCGGCCATGGCCGAAGCGCGTTGAAAAGGTGACATGACTTCGCTGGCGATCAGTGGTGGAAAGTTCTGCCACACTGACTTCCGTCCCGGTTTCTGATGCGCCGAAAAGTCGCCGCTCCACGGACCGTCACCACTCTTGAATACCGGAGGTGCGACCACGTCGACAGTGTCCGGCGCATCGGGGAGCGAATCGTTCGAGTGCCACAGTTCTCCCTGCGGTTTGTCACCAACCGTAACGAACAGAGCGCTCGCGCGGGCCTTCACTTCGCCGTTCTGGACGATGTTGCTGTCGATGACTTCGATCCGTGGTCCGCTGCGAACGCTGACACTTCGCGTATCGAGCAGCTCGGTGCGGACCGGTGTGAACAGATCCACCGTCAGTCGAACCGACATGAACTCGAACGCTTGCTGGCTTCGCTCGATTGCGCGCGCGAGAGTTCCACAGGTCGCGTAGCCGCCGATCTGTGACCGTGACCAAGGACTGCTACCCCCGGCGAGTCGGCAGGCTCGGAAAACGACAGGAAAGGCCGACCTTATTCGGTCGTGCCTGGCGTGTCGGTGGTCTTGGTGCGCCGGCGTGGCTTACGTAGGTCGGTGCGCGCGCCGCGTCCTGGCCGGTTGCGGGCCCATTCGACGATCTCGCTGCGCTTCCACAACGGGGTGCTGCCGATCTTCTCGACCGGTTTGGGGGCGTGGCCGCGGTTGACGTACGCGTGGAAGGTCACCGGCTTGATTTCGTCGCCCGTTTCTTCTTTGAGCAGGTCGACGCACTGCTGGGCAGTGAGGCGGTTCGGGTTCGCCATCGCTACTGGCCTTTCGTGTCTCGGGCACGGCCGTGGTGGTGTGCCTGCGGTTCGGTCCCTGAAACTTTACATACCGGAATTGCTTTGCGAAAAAGCATGCGCGCATCCCGAGCGGCATCCGGGTTGCAACAATACAATTGGGTATTGTAAGGTTGAGAATGAAAGAGCGGTCACGGGAAGGGAAACCGAATGTCGATCATCACCGCAATCGCGGCACTCGCGCTGGCAGCACTGCTCATCTGGACGATCGGCGCCCCCATCACCCGCATCGGTGGCGCCCTGCTGACGATCGCCTCGCTGCTCTGCATCGTCCTCGGTGACTCGATCGCCACCCGCGCCCCGCTGCTCATCGCCGGTGTGGCGCTGTGGCTGGCAGGACACTTCCTGACCGCCTACAAGACCCGGACCTGGTCCTCGCGCCTGGCCGAGAACATCGTCACCCGCACCCCGCTGCGCAACCTCGACCCGGTCAGCGGCCGCGAGCACCGCCAGGCGCGCCGCGCCGCCACGGGCGACACACCGAAGCCGAGCACGGCCGGACCCAGGCCCCGGTCGACGACTTCGCACAGTGGGAACGCGAACTCGCCACCGCCGCTCCGGCCCCGACCGGCCGCCCCGTGGCGAAACGCGTCCCCGCGCGTTCGGCCACGCCGTCCCGGAGTGCCGTGTACGGCACGCGCGCCGCCAAGGCCGCGGGCAACCTCGCGGTCCGCACAGTCCCCGGGGCCCGCGCCGCGCGCTCGGCCTGGCGGTTCGTCCGCTGACCCGCAACCCCGACCTTCTGACCTGCACCACATCATCGAGAAAGGACGGACCGCTCATGTCCGCACTGACCATCACCCACACCCACCCTGACGGGACTCTCGTCGACGGCACCGCCCGCGGCGACGGCTCCGGCGAGATCCTCAAGGCCCATCGCTGGCGCTGGTCCCGCAATCTCGGGTCCTGGTACATCCCGCAGTCCCGCGACCGCCGCGCGAAGCTGGCCCAGATCAACACCACCGCCGCCGCGCTGCGCGCCGCAGGCTTCACCGTCGAGGTCGATATCGACGACGACTACCGCACCACCGCGCAGGTCGAAGCCGATAAGATCGCGCGTCAGGCCGGCCGCGTCGACGCTCTGGGTGCCAAGGCCGAGCGCAAGGCCGGTGCCGCCGAATCCGCCTGGGCCGCTGACCAGGCAGCGCATGACGCGTTGCCCGAAGGCGGAGAACCGATCAAGGTCGGTCACAGCAGCGAGGCGCGGCATCGCCGGGCGGTGGAGAAGTCCTGGAGCACGCTCGGTAAGGCCGTTGCCTCCGAGCGTGAGGCCGCCGCGGCGCGTGGCCGCGCCGATGCTGCCGCGAAGACCACGCAGGCGCGTTATGCCCCGGTCACCGTGGCCCGCCGGATCGACAAGCTCGCCGCCGAGCTGCGGCGCCTCGAACGCGACCGCGACGGCTACAGCCGCACCCTGCACACCAACGCGCAGACCGGGCAGAAGTATGTCGAGACCCACCAGGCCGCGACCGGCAGCTACCGCGACCGCGTACTCGCCGAGATCGAGCACACCGCCGACGAACTCGCCTACTGGGAAGGCGTGCGCGCGGCGCAGATCGCCGACGGTGCGGTCAACGCCTACAGCCGCGAGGTCATCGCCAAGGGTGATCTGATCCGCTATGCCGGGCACCACCACCGGGTGCTGAGAGTCAATGCGAAGTCGGTGACCATCGGCTCGATCGTCGGCGGTTCGTGGACAGATCGCGTCCCCTACAGCGAGATCCGCGGGCTGCGCGCCGCCGACGGTCATGTGGTGCGCATCGTCGACGGCGCGCGGGTCATCGAGACCGAGGCCAGCACCGACGCCGGGAGCGACGCCGAGACCGGCGCGGCCTGACCGCTGCTTCTCCCGGGCGCCCACCGAGGGCGCCTGGGAGAGAGCCTCACGGCGGCGTGACCTGCTCTTCTCCTAACCCGGGAGGAACTTCCCTGATTCAGGGTGCCGCACCTGGAGAAGCAGTTTCGTACGGTGCGCACCGCACATCGACCCACCCCGACAGGAAGAGATCTGCCATGACCGAGTCCTCCACGATCCCCACGATCGAGATTGCCCGTACCGACGTCGCCCTCCGGAAGGTGGGCCAGTTCTTCGCCGCCCACATCAGTGACGTGTCCGCGAAGGTGATGGGAACAGCCGAGCTGTGCGAACAGATCGAGGCTGTGGCCCTGCACATCCGTGGTCCGCACGCCCGCCGTCGCCGCGATCAACTCCCACCCCTCGCTTCGCGTACGGCGCGGTGACCTCCCTCGGGGACCGGGACGGTGCGCGGCGCGTCTGCTCAGGGAAACCAGGCTTCTCGAGCACCTGGCCGCGACGCCCCGCCGTCGTGGCCGCGGCTACGCCCGCGCGCTCCTGGCCGCCGCCGAGCAGCAGCACCGCGCCACCGACGGCGTCGAGGTGTGGTTCGGGTTCGTCGACGACCACGAACGCGACGCCCTGGGGTTGTACCGGCACGTCGGATTCGAGATCGCCGCCAGCGCCGCAGAGCTGCCCGGCGCCGCGAACATCATCCGCGGTGCCCGGATCAGCCGTACGGGCACGTGGATCTACAAGAAGCTCTGACCCGCGAACGCGAGAGGGTGTCATGACCGAGGCATCACCACGATGTTGAAGAGCTTCCGTTTCGGCCAGTCGGAGCGGCAGGCGTTTGTCCAAGGTAGGGAAGAATGGTGTGCCGCCGCCGAGCTTCTCCAGCTCGACCGATGAGCACTTCACTCCATATGGTTGATGGCATCGAGCATCGCCTCTCGATGGAGCGCAGCCCCGCTCTGCCTTACAAGCGCACAAGACAGGACGGCAGGCTGAGCGAATGGACGAAACACCTTGGCTTCCTGACATGGAGGACATCGTGTCGAGTGCGGTCACCTGCTGGTTCGCGGCCAGGTTGTGCGCGTAGCGAAAGGCCAACTGAAAGTCACGACGTTGCCTTGTTTGTGATGATGTCGTGCCTCTGGATACGGACCGGGCCTGGGCCTTGTGCGCTGAGGGTGTCGTCGGGGTTCAGGAGGAGACAGGCCTTCATGGACAGACATCCACAGCCGATGCAACCGGTCAATTCGTGTTCAAGGTCCTCTATCTGGCGAAGCCGTTCCTCCAGTTGACGTTTCCACAGACGCGAGACGCGTTGCCAGTCTTGGTGGGTGGGCGCATGGTCGGTCGGTAAACCGTGGAACACCTCTCCGACGTCTGCAAGCGGTATACCAAGTCGCTTGGAGACGATCAGGAGGGAAATCCGGCGAAGCATATGCCGCGGATACAGTCGTCTGTTGGCGGAGTTCCGTGCGCTGAAGATCAACCCCTTACGCTCGTAGAAACGCAATGCCGACGCCGATACGCCCGTTCGCCGCATCACCTCCCCGATGGTCAGGGGCTCGGTCGGGTCGATATGACGTCCACAGGCTTCGCCTGCTTCATTGCTGGTGTCTGTCACGACATGGCACCTACATCGTGTCCGGGTTCCGGGGAGCGCATGAGACAACAGCACCGCGATGGACGCGGAGAGCAGGAGGCAGATACCGCCGACTCCGATCTGAGTGAAGTGCCACGATGTGGTCAACGCGTCCACCTCGGCGTCTTGGGCGGCGCCGAGGCGGCCCGCGCTCACCGCAGCCGCGCGTTCGGGGTCGCCGAGCTGATGGGAAAGGAACCCGATAAGTGCGGCGCTGAAGGCGGCGATCACGAGGGCCTCGGCTGCTCCGCGGAGGGTGTTGAGAAACCCTGCCGCTGTGCCGACAAGGTGTGCAGGGACAAGGCTCATTGCCTGGCCGTCGGTGATTCCGAATGATGCCCCCATACCGACACCGATCATCAGGAGCGGTACTGCGATCAGAGTCGTCGTGTTGTCGGGGCCGAGCATGAGCAGGCCGAAGTTCCCGGCGACGACGAGCCCGAGTGCGATCATGATGATCAGTCGCGCGGAGACGCCTTTGTTGACCATGCCGACGGCGAGGACGGGGGCCAGCAATACCGGTGCGGTCAACAGCAGCATCGCGAGCCCCGCGGTCACAGGTGTGAAGTCAACCGCCGCCTGTAGGTAGGTGGGGGAGGAACACCAGAACGCCGAGGAAACCAATCGAGGTGGTCAGCGTCGCCAGGCACCAGCCCGACGGACCTGCGGTGGGCGACGAGTTCGGGTGCCAGCACCGGGGCGCTGCTGCGCCGTTGGGCGATGGCGAAGGCGACGAGCCCGAGTGCTCCGAGAACGAGTGTGAGAAGGACTATGGGGTGCGTCCAACCGAGCTCAGGTGCTTCCAGAAGAGCGAACATCAGAGCGCTGAGGGCTACGACGAACAGGACGCTCCCGATCCAGTCGGTGCGGACGTCGTTCGCGCGGGACTCAGGAAGACGTCGTGCGCCGAGGACGATGCCGAGGCCAATGACCGCGAACACGACGAAGCTCCCTCGCCAGCCGGTCAGCGAGATCAACTCCTCGATCGACCAGGGTTGGGCCGACAGCGATGCCGACTCCTGCCATCGTTCCCATGAACGCGAATGCGCGGTTGCGGGCGGCACCGTCGTAGTTCGAGGCCAGGAGTGCTCCGCCAGCAGCCATAATGCCCGCACCACCGGCGCCGGAGACGATACGTGCGATATCCACCATCAGGATCGTGGGGGCCAGTGCGGTCGCCAGAAACCCGGAGGAGAACACGATGGCTGCGGCGACGAACATCCGGCGACGACCTATGCGGTCTGCCGTAGCACCGGGCACGAGCGTCATCGCCGCGAAGGCGAGGTTGTACCCGGCGACCACCCAGTTCAGTGCCGACCCGGATGCGTCGAGGTCACGTCCGATGCCCGGCAGGGCAATCGCGGTGCCTGAAATCGACATCGCCACCAGGCCAACGCCGATCAATACGACAGGCAACGTCAACCGTGACGGTGTCGTTGGTGCCGCGGGTGTAGAGGCGTCGGAGACAGTAGGGGATTCCACGGTGAGGCCCTTTCTTCGCGGGCGAGTTGCCCGTGACATGTCCACACCAGCACCTCAACCATGGTTGAGGTCAATCCCATGAATTCCTCTGAATGGCGCGGCAGCTTCTCGGTTGATGGCGTCGTGGCCGCCCGGATGGGGTGAACCCACGTCCTGGTGCGCTGAAAGTGGCTGTGAGCAGTGCCGATGGCACGTCCCGGAATGGGGGCGTGCCATCTTCCGTATCGGGGTCGGAGCGTTCTTTCGGTGGCGTCAGGAAATCGATACCGCTCAGGGGTTGCAACATTGCAATGACGTTTTGTATGTATGGCCTGTCGAAAACATCGAACAAAGGAGCATCGAATGTCGAATACCGCTGTTGCAGAACTCATCACCGTCACCATCACCGGAACGCCGGTGCGCGCCGAGATCGCCGAGATCCTCGGATACCGCACCGACTTCTTCGGCGGCCGGGTCGCTGATGTGCGCCTGACCGACGGCACCGTCGCCCGGCACGTGGACACCCTCGACATCGAGGTGAGCGCCGCCGCGCGCGGCGCACTCGCCGCCGCCTGATCGTTCGCCGCACTCGAATCCCTCGACCCAGCACAGGAGATCGCCCATGACTGCACTCGCCACCGCGCTGCCCACCGGTGTCGCTGCCGAGGTCGACGGGGCCGCCGCGCTCGTCGTCGGCTACGTCCACGGCTTCCCGCGTCATCCGCAGCGCGGCGCATTGGTGCAGCCGCTGCGCGGCGCGCAGACCTCGGTCTCGGAGACCGGGGTGATCGGCGTACCGCTCTACGCGCTCGTCTCGGTCGACTGGGCCACCGAAGTGACCACCATCGAACCGGGTGGCCGCACGCGGACGGTGTTCGCCACCGGCTGGCCGGGCACCCCGCAGGGGACCACCTGGTACCTGCACCCGGTCGCCCACCGCGCGGACCTGGGCCTGTACGTGCTCGACCCCGATTCGCGGTACGCCGCGAGCGGGCGCGACGCCGAGGTGCCTGCGCGGGTGCGTGCGGCGGTCCGGTCGTGGGGGTTCGGCGGCGCCGAGGGGGTCCCGGCGCGCGTGGCGGTGCACAACTTCGTGTTGTAGCGGGAATGTGCTGGTCATCGCCTCGGACACCTCAGGAGTTGTCAGAATGACAACTAATCATGTAGTTTTAAGTTGTCAAACAACAACGGAGGTGGAAGTATTGGACCGGTTCAAGGGGATCGACAAGGACACCCGCAAAGCCCTCAAGGCACTCGAGGAGGCAGGATTCGTGATTCGCCGAGCGAAGAGCGGCCACCCGATGGTCTACAAGGACGACGTGCTGATCAGCACGTTCTCGGGTACCGCGAGCGATTCGGCGCGCCTTCCTAACTCCCTCGCGCCGCTGAGGCGCGCAGGGTTCGAGTGGCCACCGCGCCGCTGAGACCGACAAGGGCCGGGGGTGCTGGAATCACCCCCGGCCCGATCCCCATTGTCCACCACCGCATCCGACCGACCCCACAACCAGCACAGGAAAGGACTTTCGCGCCATGACCGCACAGTCGTACAACGTCGTCGCCGAGATCGACGTCAGCTTCGACGAACACACCGCCGAGCAGTT
Source organism: uncultured Pseudomonadota bacterium (assembly GCA_963817785.1). Taxonomy (GTDB): domain Bacteria; phylum Pseudomonadota; class Gammaproteobacteria; order Burkholderiales; family SG8-39; genus JAKALD01. The sequence continues at coordinate 32,781 of CAWFPL010000004.1, forward strand.
GCTCGACCCCATCGCCGACTACAGCGGAGCCGCCGGCCGCTCCGAACTCGGCCACACCGAAGTCGTCTTCACCCTCCCGGCGCAGACCCTCCGGCAGGCCAACACCACCGCCCTGGCCATCCTCGAGACCTACCCGTGGCCGCTGCGCTCGCTGCGCGTGCTGCCCACCGACGACTACGACCGGCTCGTCGACGCGATCGACGTCCCGCCGCTGGTTGTCGGTCCAGGAGGCCGCCGACCAGCTCGGTATCAGCCGCCAGGGCGTCCTCAAGGCGATCACCACCGGTTCGCTGCCCGCGATCCGTGTCGGCAGCACCTGGATCGTGCGCGAATCCGCTGTGCGCGCCCGCACACAGCGCAGCGCCTGACCTCCACCTGCTTGGTGAATCGCCCCCACCTCGAGGACAATTCGCGTCCCCGGGTGCACCGTCGTGCCCCGGCCCGCCGCGAGGTCACCACCTCGACACCCGAGAAGGGGGACACACGTGCCCAGTTCTGCGCTCGTCACACCGGGAGACGACCGGTCTCCGGTGCTCATCCACGTCCCGCACGCCTCCCGCGTCATCCCGCCCGAGGTGCGCGCGGACCTGCTCCTGACCGATACCGAACTGGCCGCCGAACTCGACGAATCGACCGACACCGCCACCGACGAGATCGCAGCGGCAGCACTACGCCACACCGGCCGGCGCCGACGACCGTGGTCAACACGCTATCGCGGCTGGTGATCGACCCCGAACGGTTCCCCGACGCGGGGGAGCCGGCCAATGGGTTCGGCCGGGGCGCGGTCTACACCCGCACCTGCACCGGCACGCCGCTACGACCCGAGCCGTACCCGCACGCCGAGCACCTGCTCGACGGCTATTTCCGTCCCTACGCCGACGCCGTCACCGCAGCGGTCGAGGAGCGTCTGCGCGTGTGCGGCCGCGCGGTGATCATCGACCTGCACTCGTACCCCGAGGCGCCGTCCGGGTTCGAGGATCCCGCCGCCGCGCGCCCCGCATTGTGTATCGGCACCGATGCGGTCCACACCCCCGGCTGGCTGGCCAGGCTCGACCCGTGGCGCATTCGCGTCCCTCGCCGAGATCGCGAGATCGGCGAGAACACGCCGTATTCGGGGTGTTACGTGCCGCTGCGCCACTACGGCCGCGACGAACGCGTGACCTCGGTGATGATCGAGCTGCGCCGCGATGTCTACCTCACCGACCCGCGCACCCCGCACCCCGAGCGGGTGGAGCGGATCGGCCGCGCCCTGGCTGTTCTCATCGACCAGGTCACCGCGCAGGTGGCCGCCGATGTGTAAACCCAAACCGGGCCCGCGCTGCACCCCGCACATGCGTGCCGCGCCTCGATCAGGTCGCCGCGCGCGTCGCAGGTTGCCCGCACGCGGCTGGCCGAGAATCCGACACATGCGCGGTTGCAACGTCGCCTCGCCGCCGCCGAGGCCGACCACGCGCAGACCCTCGCGCTGTACGACTCCACCCCGGGCGGGCAGGACGAGCTGCGCGCGGCGATCGAGGCGTCCGGCGATCTGAGTGACCGGGACGCGCTGACCGCGCGTTTACGGGACGCTGAGAGGCTCGAGCCGAGCAAACTGCCGCCCTGCGCCGCGTGCGCGCCGAGGACAAGACCGACAGGGAAGGAATCGACGATGTACCACGAGGAACCGATGACACAGGAGCGCCGAGAAACGTTCTGGCGGCACGTACGGGTGGAGCCCGGACCTACCGGAGGACAAGCGCAAGAAGATCGAGCAACGCTTCACCGACCCGAAGATCCAGGAGGCCGAAGCGCTCGGCTTCTGATCAACGATCAGCGCGATCACCCCGGCAGCCGAACACACACCCACCGAGGCCGAGCGCGAACGCTTCACCTCCGCGGGAATGTCCGCGCCGACGCTCTACGAGCTGGCACCGCACGACTCCGGCGTCTACCGCGCCCAGATGCTCGAGCTGACCGAAAGAATCCCTACGCCGCGTCGGTGTACGTCTACGACGAGGACGAATACCGACAGATGCGGCTGCTGGTGACCGATGACGGAAGGGCCGGCATCGCGCTCAAAGGCGACGAGATCGTCTCCGCGTTCGCCCACAAAGACTGCGCGCACCCCAAGTCCGTGCAGTCGATGCTCGTCCCACGCCACCGCGCTCGGCGGCCATCGTCTGGACTGTTTCGACACGGTGCTTGCCGGATCTGTATGCCGACGCCGGGTTCGTGCCGGTCGCGCGGCTGAAGTGGAACGACGACTACGCCCCAGACGGGTGGGACTACGACACGTTCCGTGCGTTCAATGACGGTCGCCCGGATGTGGTGTTCATGGCCTACGACCCCGATCGTGTCGGGGGCGACTACACGCCCGGGCGGGGGATTACGTCGACGACTACGACGACGGCATCGCCCGTGCCCAGCAGTACCGGTCGCACTGACGACTGCGCCCCGCGCGCTGTGGCTCGAATCCGTCCCCGCAACCGATGATTCGGGTGCGGGGACGGAGCGCCCGGCGCCGTGATCGGCACAGGGGCCTGTCCGGAAACCATGTCGAATCGCTCGATCTGCTCACCGCCGACGGGTCCATCCGCACTCTGAGCCCCTCGGACGACGACCGCGACCTGTTCTGGGCAACGGTCGGCGGCATGGGGTTGACCGGCATCGTCGTGCGGGCGCGCGTGCGCATGAAGCACACCGAAACCGCCTACTTCATCGCCGACGCACGACCGCACCGCCAACCTCGACGAAACGATGGAACTGCTGGCCGGAGGATCCGACGACGGTTACGACTACTCGATGTCGGTGCCCGATACCATCTCCACCGGCTCAGAAGCTCGGGCCGGGCGGGATTCACCCGTGGCTCCCTTGCAACTCTTGATCAGCTTCCGCCGAAACTCCGATCGGGATCCGTTGCGGTTCACAGCGCCTCAACTATTTACGGTTCCAGACATCTTTCCGAGCGGAATGGTCAACCGGGTCACCACGCGGATCGCCTCGGAAGCGGCGTATCGGATGATCCGAAGCACGGCCGGGGCACCGTCCAGAATCGTAGGCCCGGCGGATGACCAACCGGACCTTGTTGTTCAGGCCCTCGTGGCGTCCGTTGGCCAACCCCCGGGTGACGGCCGCGAAGATGCCATCGAGATGCTTCCGGATCGTGCGGCCGACCTTGACGAACTGCGGGATGCGGCACCGCTGCGCCCACGAACACCATCGTCCGAGCATGGCGTGCACCTGATCGGCGTCGAGGTCACCGGCGAACACCGCCCGCAGGGCCTCCTTCAACTCGTAGGCACGCACCAGAGCACCACCGTGGCGTTTGAGTGAATCGAGGGTCGATTCCTGTTTGGCGGTGAGCTTTTCCGGGTTCTTGAGCAACACCCACCGAGCCCCCTTGTAGGTTTTCGCGACCTGCGTGTCCGACAGGGTGCGCGCCAATTGCCACTGTCGACGGCGCACGTCGTCGAGCGCGGCGGTGGCCAGTTTGACGACGTGAAACGGATCGAAGCAGATCGTTGCCTGCGGGGCGTGGGCGCGCACCGACTTCCGATACGCCGGCCCCAGATCCATCGACACCGCTTCGATCTTCTCGGCCCCACCGTCGGGCAGCGCGTCGGTGAAGAACTCGTCGAGCGCGGCCGCGTTCTTGCCTTCGGTACCCCACACGATCGTTCCGGACTCGTGGTCGGATACCAGGGTCAGATACTTGTGGTGCCGACGCCACGATATTTCGTCGACGCCGATGTCGACCAGATTCGCGAACCGGTCCGGGTCGAGTTTCTCGGCGGCGACCCGGCTGCACATCGCGCCGACGGTGCGCCAGGTGACGCGGCAGAAACGGGCCACGGTGGATTTGTCGGTCTTGGTGGCCAGCCATACCGCCAGGTCCTCGAAGTCGCGGGTGAACTTCGATCCGGGGCGGGCGAAGTCCACTGCCTCGGCCAGCACCCCGTGTTCGGGGCAGTGCAGTCGTCGGCGTCGTAGGGTGAGCACACAGATGCGTCCGCCCAGGTCCAGGTGCCGCCACGACGAATCCACGTCGCGGGTGTCGTAGCGGTGACGGGTCGAGAATGCGCAGTGTGGGCACTGCATCCGGCGGTGTTTCGGGTGGACCTCGACCACGACGCGACCGTCGGTGATCTCGACGTCACGGACGGTGGTGCTCGGCAGAGCCAGCAGTTGGTTCAGTAGGGTGGTGGCGCGCACGGGTCGGCTCCGGTGGGTGGATGAGTGTAGGAGCTTTCGACCTTACGGGCGGCCCGTGCGCCCATCCTCACTGCTGCTCGTCGTAGCACATGCTCGGTCATCCACATTCAGAGCAATAGATCCAGTTTTCGGTCCCCTTCGGTGCCGAGCAGAAACTCGCCGACACCATTCGTGTGATCGCCGAGTCCGGCCACCGGTCATTCCTGAACGTGTTCAAACGAATGGGAGAAGGCAACCCGGCCCCGCTGTCGTGGCCCGAACCGGGCTACATGCTCAGCCTCGACTTCCCGATCCGTGACGGCCTCGGCAAATTCTGCGACGAACTCGACGAACGCGTCCTCGATCTCGGTGGCCGACTGTACTTCGCGAAGGACTCACGAAGCACACCTGAGCGCATCGCCCGGATGTACCCGAGGCTCGATGAATGGCGGGCAACCAGGGACCGCATCGACCCCGACGGTGTGTTCATATCTGATCTTGCGCGCAGGCTCCGATTGGTTGCTCTTGGTTGATGCCGCGCGCGTGTCGGTTGGTGCGTGGTGGCGGAATCAAAGCTCTGGAGATGATGGCTATGCGGCGTCGAGTGATCCTGAGTGCAGCCCGGATAACGATCACAGAGTGGCTGCCGGGCGACTTGGACGACCTCGTCGCTCTGCACTCAGACCCGCTCACCATGCGATTCATCGGTTATGGGCGGCCAGACACGCTCGCTGAGGCACGGTCGCGACTCGATGGATACCTTGGTGAACAGCGGACCAGGGGCTGGACCAAGTGGCGAGTGGAGAACCGCGACGGCGTCCTGATCGGCCGCGCAGGCTTCGGTGAGGTCGATTCCTGTCGTGAGCTGGCATATGCCCTGAGTCGAGACCTGTGGGGCCGGGGCCTCGCGACCGAGATCGCCAGCGCCTTGGTCAACTGGCACCTCGAACATCCTGCGCGTGAACTGTCGTCGAGCGGGCTGTGTGCGCATGTCGAGGTGGGGAATCAGGCGAGCGTGCGCGTGCTCGAAAAGGTTCGATTCGAGTACGTGGACTCGCGTGTGTACGCAGGTGCCGACTGCGACTTCTTTCGGCTTCCGACTGGGACAGTGCTACTCCCGTAGGTTGATCCGCCCGAGTCCGGCGTTCGGCCGCGTCCTCAACGCTCGGGAAACGCTGCGTGTGGACCGACGGATCAGAAACCCGTGACCACGCTTCGTGAGTCGCACTGACGTCAGAACCTATTGGTGACCTGCGGTGATGGCATGTCCCGGTGTGGGCGTCGATCGGGAGGTGGTCGCAATTTCTGAATTCGTGCGCGGTTCGAGTTGGTACGTTACAAAAGTCATTGTATTGTTTGGGTACACCGACGAAAGGGGAAAGACATGGCAGGCAAGAGCATCGAGGATCTGCGCGCGAACTACTCCGACGCGATCGCCAGCGGAAACCACGAGCAGTTCGTGTCCGCGAAGGTGGCGCTGGTCGAGGCCACCACCGGCCGCACCCTCACCGCCGACGAGATCGCCTACATCTAGACCAGGCGAGCGGGGCCCCACCGGACACGGTGGGGCCCTTTCTTTTCCCTTCCCTGTCCTGTCGCCCAACCGCGTTCGCCTCGGACCACCCGGAGGACTCGGCCTGCCTTGGCACGTGCGCTGGCCCGGCCGATCCCTCTTCGCCGTGCAGCTTCCCGCATCATCCCGAAATGGCCCCTCGACCTGCACAGATGACACGTCCCATGCAGCCGCCCCGTCGGGTCGGCCCGCCCGCCGCCGACCCTTCAGGAGGAAACCATGGCCGCAGTGACCGGACTGCTCGCCGACCGTCTCGGCGAGATCCTGACCAGCACAGTGCAGTGCCCGTGCGGCGCGAGCGTCATCGCCCGCAGCCGCGTCGTACTCGATACCCGCAACCCCGCCCTCAATACCTGCGTCGATCTCGATTTCGGGCCACACGCGCCTTTCTGATCGAGCACCGCCCCCATCGCGCCGAGTTCACGGATCGGTGACGGCACCGCGTGCTCGGCTTCCCGTCGGGGTGGTGCTGTTGCGAGGCCTGACCTGGGGCGATGACACGTCCCAGTGGCCCGTCCGGCTGCTGGAGTGGCGCAGCAGGGGGTGCTGGGCGGTGCGATGGTCATCCCCGGGTTGCGACATTACAAAATGGTATTGTATTGTGAAGGTGAGCGATGACCGGAAAGATCTATGCGACAGGCGTATCCGTCCGTCATTCGCGCCGTGCATCACCTGCGTCCGAAACGGCAACGTTCCCGACCTCAGACAATGCAAAGACTGCTTGTTATGTCAGTCGCCGAGTCGGCGGGAAGAGGAGCACGACCATGACGAACACGCTCGCAACGGTCCGGATCGACCTCGACACCACCACCACCACGCCGCGCACCGCCCCGCCGCTGCGCCCGCCCACCGACTACCGCACCCTGCTGCGCCTGCGCCGCGACCTCCCCGCCGCCGCGCTCACCAGCGCATTGACGCCGATCTTCGACGACACCGACCTGCACACCCTCGCCGCACGCGGGATGTACCTCGCCCGCCGCGCGCACGCCGACACCGCAGCGGCGGTCGAACTGGCCGCCGTCGCCGCAGTCCTGGCCGACGCCCTCGCCGCACCCACCGCAACCCCCGTCACCACCGCGACTCGATGCACTGCGCACCGACCCGCGCCACGCACACCGCGAGGCCCGTGAGCTGCTGATGCTCGCCTACCGCGACCTGCTCACCGACCTCGCCGTCGTGGGCGCCCCGCCGCTGCGCGCGCAGCACTGACCACCACCACAACCCCGAGAGATAGGACACCGCGATGACCACCACCGAGAACACCACCGACGAGCAGTACATGTCCGGCGGCGAGCGCGCGGCCGCGCGCGGCGCGCACTACATCGAAGAGTCGGTGAGCGTGTACCTCATGCGCGACCTCGCCGGGACCGACACGTGGGTCATCGACCCCACCAACTTCGGCGTCCGCGCTCGAGACGAACTACGACATGCCCGTCAACACCGAATGCCGGTGCGGCACACCCGACGAGTGCGACGAGATCCGCCACCGGATGCACTTCGTGTCCACGCCCGACGGCGAGGAGCTGATGCACATGCTCGCCGACGCGCTCGGCTACACGGTCACCAAGCCCTGACCAGCCGACGGTCGGGCCGCGTCGACGCGGCCCGACCGTCGCCTGTTGCTGTACCCGACAAAAAAAGGACCAGAGCATGACTTCTTCCCACCCGTTCGCCGCTGTCCGCACGCTCGCCGATCTGGCCGCTGTACGCGACGCACACACCTCGAAACACCCTGATCCCTCCACGACCCTGGACCCGGCCGCCGCGCGCGCTGTGCGGGCCTGTGAGGCGCTTGTTGCTGTGGTGCCGTACGGCGAGCGCACCCATGCCGACACCGACGACCTCGGGTCCGTGTTGGCCGACCTCGCGGGCGACCTGCGGCACCTGGCCGACCAGCTCGGCCTCGACTGGCACGACATCGACCGCCGCGCCCAGAGCTACTACGGCGACGAAACCGGTCGTGACCATGACACCGAACCCGCCGTGACACCCGAGGTGGAGATTGCGGCTGTCAGGGATCCTGACGGACCGACAAGCTTCGAGTTATTTGTCGATGGCACGCCCGTGGTCGCCACCGAGTACGTCATCGACGCCGGTGCGGGCTGGGGGTGGACGGAATGGAAGGAAACCCGCGATCACAACCTGGCTGCGGCGTCGCCCGCCGTACGGGCGGTGTTGCTCGCGCATTACGTCGACCCGCCCGGGGGTAAGTACGTCGAGGGTCGCGACGACGCCCCGTGGATCGACCCCGAACCGGCCCTCGACGCGGCTGGAACCGAGCGGTGACCGCCACTGCAACGGCCCGGCGCACCGGTTCGTCGGTGCGCCGGGCATTCGCCCCGGCCGCGCAGCGTTACCGTGCGCTGTTGCGGCGGGGCGACACTCTCGCCGAGGTGCCCGACTACCTGCGCCTGTTCGGCTGGGTGGACATCGCCACGGTCGCTGCGCGCGGGGTACGGCTGGCCGTTCAGGACGCCCGAGGAACCACCGCGCAGACCGTCACGCTGGAGCTGCGCGGGGAGTAGACGGCGAGATCGTCGGGTACCGGGTCGGCGTCGAACTGTTCGCGGCCGCGACGATCCTCGGCGAGTATCTGCGCCTGCCCGCCACCGACGGCCTCGTCGCCGACCTGGCGGCTGCCCTCGCCCGTGATTCCCGGTACGAGCTGCGCACCCAGGTCGAGCTGCTGATGCTCGCCTACCGGCTGCTGCTCACCGACCCTGGATCAGACCTCGAAAATGTCCTCTGACCAGTGCAGATGACACGTCCCGCGCCCTCGCGAGGGCGCGGCTGTGACCATCGAACGCGGCAGGGCCGGGTGAGTTGCTCTGTGTCGAAACCCGTCCCCTCGGTGCAGATCGGCTTGTTCACGCAGTCCCCAAAGATAGGCGAAAATGCACTCTGACCTGCGTAGATGGCACGTCCCGGGTGGAGGTCGGCGCGGGCCTGGCGGCGGCTGCCCGCGTGCCGTGTTGTGCTGCGACCTGCGGAAACGGCACGTCCCACGGTGGCCGTATGCAAGGCCTGAGCCGCGCTCGCTGGCGATTCGGCAACATCACGGGAGTTGCACAATACAAATAGGCATTGTAAAGTAGGCAGCGCCGGAAGGGGTACTGACCGGCAAGGATGACGTCCCACTGACAGCAGTGGAGAAGAGGGGTTCACGATGGCGAACACGGTGCTGGCAGTCCGGCTCGATGTAGACGGAACCGCGACAGTGATCGACCTGGAGAAGACGGAGACGGGTGTCGGCACGGCTCTGCGTGCGGCGTTGGAGTGCGAGCTGTTCGATGTGGTGCGGTTGGGGTCGGGTCTGGATATGTGGCTCGACGAGGAGGGGCTGTGCGTCGGTGAGCCGGTGGTCAACGAGGTAGCGACGCGTATCGCGCGGTTCTACGGCTTCACGTGGCAGCCGTATGTGGGGCCGGTGGTGTTCGCGTCTGTCGATGACGAGGGCGAGACCCAGTCCCTGGAGAGTGAGCAGATCGCGGCGTTGTTGGCGACGGCGCATGTTGGGGGCCGTGCGGTGCTCGATGCGTCCCTCGGTGAGGGCGCGGAGGTGCGGGTGTGACGAGCGCGTCGATGTTCTTTGGGGGTATATCAGTGTGCTGTGGCGGGGCGGCGCACGGCCTGAATCCATAGCGGCGCTGCAAGGATCCCGAGGGCGCAACCGGCTATTGGGAAGATCAGGTAGGGCGAGCCAAGGTCGAAATGCGTTGGTGCGTTTTCGATTGCGTAGGGATCGGTGGATGGAGCCATGGACAGCTCCAGCTGAAGGTGCGGTGGGAATTTTGCGCTGTAGATCGCGGAAGTGAATCCGATCAGGATTCCGGTGGCGGCGAGTCCTGCCGCTCCCAGTCGGATTAAGCGCGACCGCGACAGTGACGCCGGTGGGCGAGTGTGGCGACCAGTACGCCAGCCAGGACGCCGAGCAGGGTGCATATGAGTGGCAGCGTGATCGCGGTCGGTAACCAGGATGGTCCGGAGATGTACTTTTCGTGGTCGACCTCGATCATGAAGCCCTGCTCCTGACCGGGAGGTATGAGCTCGGGGGCGATGGGAGCGTAGTCGGGTGAGCCGTAGGGCGCGATGTATCGCCATCCAATGGTTGCGAGCACTCCCAGCGCGAGACCGAAACAGCCGTATACGGCGATTACTCGGGTCATCGAAGGTCTCATGGTTGCGTCGACGGTCATGTCTCCATCTTCGGTCGAGCTCTGACGCACAACAACATGGAGTGTGTGACTTTGTTGTCGCTCGGCCCCTGAACGGCTGGACCGGCGACGCGGATCATTCGCTGCTCAGTTATCGATGTCCAGGTCCGTGGTTACTGCAACCGAAGCAACCCACTTCCCTTCGGCCTCGACAATTGAATGCGAGATCGAGATCACTACCGCCCCCTCACTCACGCACACTTCATTTGCGAAGGTGGCTGCTTGGTTGGACAACTCGCGGTGTAGCTCAGTAAGGGTGCTGTACGGACCAAGTTCGAGGGTGTAGACCTCATACGCGTGGTTCGTGCTCATTGCCTGAATGATACGGCTTGTGCATACACGGACATGCCGTGAAGTGTCAGTGTCGATTGATTTCGCCATTACGCCTCTGCCGCCGCGCCGAACTATCTACTTACCCGGCCGGGTGGTAGATGTACTGGATTCTTCATCTACCACCCGGCTGAGATCACTCATTGAGTGAGTGAGTATTTGGAGGCTTGAAGGCCACCGAATATTGCCTCCCGGAGCCACCGATATTGCCGACGGGGGCCAGTAACCGCCACTCTCAGGGCCACCAGCCACCCGTCGACATCGTGTTACTGGTTCGCGGCGGCGTGTTCACGCATGTTGTGCGTGCCGGTGTCGATCCAGATGGTGTTGTGGACAATGCGGTCCATGATCGCATCGGCATGGACTCCGGATCCGAGCCTCTGGTGCCAGTCCTTCTTCGCGTACTGCGTGCAGAACACCGTCGACCCCGTGTCGTAGCGACGCTCGAGCAACTCCAGCAGCATGCTGCGCATCCCGTCATCAGGATGATCCAGCAACCATTCGTCGATCACCAGCAGCGAGAACGCGGCGTACTTGTTGAGGAACTTCGTCTGACCGTGAGGCTTCTCCTTGGCCAGGGCCCATGCTTCCTCGAGATCGGGCATCCGAATGTAGTGCGCCCGGATCCGGTGCTGACAGGCCTGTTTGGCCAACGCGCACCCCAAATACGATTTCCCGGACCCAGTGAATCCCTGGAACACCACATTCTGCTGACGCTCGATGAACGAACAGGTCGCCAGCTGAGCAATCACCGCCCGGTCCAAACCCCGCTCCTCGATCAAGTCCACCCGACGAAGATCAGCGCCGGGATACCGCAGTCCAGCCCGGCGGATCAGTCCCTCGACTTTCGAATGGTTGAACGCCTGGTGTGCATCGTCGACCACGAGTTGCAGGCGATCCGCGAATCCCATCCCGAGCACATGAGCATCGTCTTGGGCCTCGATCGCGTCGAGAAGCGGCTGAGCACCCATCTCGCGGAGCTTGCGTTTGGTTTCGATATCGATTCCGCTCACTGAGCACCCCCGCCGTAGTAGTCGGCGCCACGAACGTAACCACCGAGCTCGTCGGGCTCCTCACGTGGTGGTCGTAACCCGGCAGTCTTGTCCTGGCCGGTGACCAGAATCGGTTGCAGATGCGCATAGCGTGGTGAACGCACCCGCCCGGTCAAAGCCAGAGCACATGCAGCCTCGACCCGCTCAGCGGAAAAGCGCCGCGACAACCGCAACACCGCCAGCGCAGCGTCGAGTCCCTGCTCGTCGACGGGCACGGACTCGAAGATCCGATTGACCACGATCTCGGCTGCGGGGCCGATCCGATGCGCCCACGCCCGGGCCCGGGCGGCGTCCCACTGCCGATACTTCGCGCCGGCCGGTAGATCAGCGTCGCGGGTGCGGTACTGACCCGCCGCACCCTCAGGCAGGAGCAGGTGACTGGACAGTCTCTCGGTGCCACGGTAGATCTCCAGCATCCGGGCGGTGACCCGCAGATCGACCTTGGTCCCGATGTGCGCCAAGGGCACCGAGTAGTAGTTGCGTTCGAAGACCACGTGCGCGTTGCGGCCGACCCGGCGACCGTAGAACCACCGGCTGATCTCGTATGTCACCGCCGGCAACGCGGTCAGCAGCGGCTGCTCCTCGGCGGTGAACACGCTGTGGCGGGATCCGGGGCGTTTCTGGAACGGCTCTCGGTTGTAGGCATGAATCCGCCCCGCGATCGCCGATTCGAGTTCGGGCAGTGTCGAGAACAGATGCTCGCGCAACCCCGCAATGACCCACGTAGCAACGTGGGAGACGGTGTTCTCCACGCTCGCTTTGTCTTTCGGACGCCGAATGCGACCCGGCAGTACCGCCGCCGAGTAGTGCGCGGCCAGGTCCCGGTAGGCGTCATTGAGGACGATTTCACCCTCACGCGGATGCTTGATCACTCCGGTCTTGAGGTTGTCCGGCACTATCCTCGGCACCGAGCCGCCGAAGAACTCGAACATCGCCACATGCGCACGAAGCCACGTGTCCTGCCGCATGTCCAGGGCGGGCCAGACGAATGCATACCTGCTGAACGGCAGGCACGCCACGAACAAGTACACCGTCCGGACTTGTCCGGATGCCGGGTCGCTGAGCTCCATCGTCGGGCCGGACCAGTCGACCTCCACGGTCTGCGCGGCCTTGTGTCCGACCCGCGAGGCTGCGCCGGTGACCAGGACATGCCGTTGGTAGGTCTTGCAGAACCGGTCGTAGCCCATCGCCGGATCCCCTGAAACCGTGCACGCATCGGTGTACTCGCCGTGCAGCAGCTTCAACGTCACGCCGACCCGGGCCATTTCCCGATGGACTTGTTCCCAGTCAGGTTGGGCGAACACGCTCTCGTGCTCGCCGCGGCCCGGGAAGAGGCGGGCGTACACGTCACTGTCGTCGAGGTCGGTGACATCGTCCCAGGTCGTTCCCGTCGCATCGGCGGCGTCGAGGACCTCGGCGATACTTTTGCGGGACATGCCGTGGGATGCTGCGATCGCTCTGCCGGACAGGCCCTCCGCGCGAAGCTGCAGTACGAGCTTTGCTTTGATCTTCCGTACCATTACGGATCACTCCTTCCGCCTTGTGCCCGATACACATGGCGGGAGGAGCCTAGAAAGACTGGCCCCCACGCACGTCGCTATTGGCTCCCACGCGCACTACCGCCGGATCCGGGTCACGGCACCTGAGCGGAATACCGGTGGACCCCAGCAAACCGAATATTCACTGGAGCGCATCTGTTGAGGGTGTGACAACACCAGCGTCTGGCGGTTGGGTATTGACCGCACCCCTCGCTCAGCAATTTCCACGCATTCCAGGACTACCGTGCGTCTGGCGGGACCGCATCTGAGGCGGTGCTGGTGGTGGTGACGTGAGGACCGCGGATGACGCCATCACTGTCGTCGCTTCACGCTCACCGGTGGGTCCGCGCACACACGGTTCGGCACTCAGGCCGAAAGGTACAGAGATGGTGGGCATGTGCTGCTTAGCCTCAATCTTTCGCGCGGGTGACGCGCTGGCCTGAGCAGTTCGGATTGGACGTGGAAAACCGTGGATCCGGTGTGCTTCCACGATCGACTACCCGACACGGTCGGGTGACGCCGGGGTCCACGGCCCCAAGCTGAGCGTCCCTTTCGTCTCGATGAAGAAGATTCGTGCAGGTCACACAGGTGCAGGTAGTGCTGCAAGCCGGTTCAGACCGGCCACGAGAACATCGACACCAGGAGCCGTCGCGGCCAGCCGTAACCGAACCCGGCGGGCATGCCGGGCGATCTTCCCGGCGATCGACAGCACCCGCAACCGCAACCGTTTCGGCTCCCACCTGCGTGCAGTCGTGTCGGTCAACGCGAGCATCTGCATCCACGCGAGCAGCTCGCACGCCAGTTGCACGAGCGCCAACCAGATCCGATTCTGATCGAACCCGTGCAACGGAAAATTCTGTAGTCCGGTCGCTTTCGCTGTCCGGATCCGGTCCTCGCACCGAGCCCGACGCCGGTGCCGCAACTCCAGATCGGGCAGTTGCCCGCGGCGGGTGTTGGTCACGAACGCCGTCAGACGCAGTCCGTCACGATCGGTGAACCGCAACTGCGCACCCGGATGCGGACGCTCCTTCCTCACGATCACGCGCATGCCGTTCGGCCACGTCGACAGGTCGAGCAACCCGGTGATCTCGGTGACCCAAGCGCCGTCACGGACCTGCCCGTCCGAGTCGTAGGCCGGCGTCCATGCCTGATCAGGAACGAGATCGATCGCGGCGGCGTGGGCGTCGGTCAACCCGAATCCGACCGAATACGAGAGCCTGCGCTTGGTCAGATACTCGATCAAGGAGTGGGTGCCGCCGGCGCCGTCGATCCGGACCAGCACCTTCTTCCCGACCCGATATCCCGGATCGAACGGCAACTGCGCGAGGGCGTCCTGCACGACGGTGATGTGGTCGGCGGCGGTGTTCGAACCGGCGTTACCCGGGCGCAGGAGCATCGCGACGGGTTCACCGGTGCCGTGCTCACCGTGGTCGACGAACGCGCATAACGGATGAAACCCGTAGCCGCGTTTGAAGTTCGGGGCGGCGTGTTCTTTGTTCGAGTGCGCGGTGACGAGGGTGGCGTCGATGTCGACAACCAGCGGTGTCCGCTCGTCGATGGTGTGATCCGGTGCCGAGGAGCCGGCGGCGGTCCAGGCGTGGGCGCGGGCGGCGGTGCGGGCCCGTCCGATGGCGGCCAGTGCGATGTCGGCGTCACCCGCGAGGGTGGTGATCAGGCGGGAGACGGTCGGGTCGGAGGCCACCGTGCCGAAAAGTTCGGGCTGGGCGCGTAGTTGGTTGATGTCGGCGAGGCAGTCCCCGCCGAGCGCGAGGGAGACTGCGAGGTCGAGGAGGATCTTGCCGGGATCGTGGCGTGCCAACGGTTTCCGGAACCGGGCGAGTTCGGTCGTCAATGCCGTGGTGAGGCCGGTTTTCTCGGCGGTGCGCAACAGCAGGACGGCGCCGGCATGTGACACGATGCCGGTTCCGTTGGCCGATGCGGACACGTGTGGGTAGGGGGACGTAGACTTGCTCACCGGAATGGTGCTCCTCGAACTGGTTGAAACTCGACCCTCAGCAAGTCGAATTATCCCAGCTCAGGGCACCATTCTTTGTGTTCGACACGGCCGCTCGCTCAATCAGCACGAAAGCGCGAGGTTAGGCTGCAATACTGTTAAGTTAACTCGCGAGCGTGTAGTTTGTACGTATGCCTCGTGCTGGATGGGTGACGCCTGAGTCGGATCGTCGGTTGTCGGATTTGGTGTCGGTGGGCGTGCTGATGCGGACGTTTCCGCCGGATCTGGTCGATGAGGTGATTGCCGAGTCGGGTCGGGTGCAGGTGCGGAATCGGTCGTTGCCGGCGCGGGTGATGGCGTACTTCTCCATTGGGATGGCGTTGCATTCCGAGGGTTCGTATGATGACGTGTTTTCGCTGCTCACTGACGGTTTGTCGTGGGCGTCGGAGTGGCGTGAGGAGTATCGTCCGCCGAGTCGGTCGGCGATCTTTCAGGCCCGGGCCCGGTTGGGGCATGAGCCGATGGAGGCGTTGTTTCGTCGTGTAGCGGCGCCGATCGGGCGGGTTGGTGGTGCTGGAGTATGGCTGGCCGGGCGGCGGGTGGTGGCGATAGACGGGACGTGCCTGGAGGTCCCCGACACCGAGGCCAATGATCGGCATTTCGGCCGTCCCGGGGTGAGCAAGGGGGAGCGTGCAGCGTTCCCGCTCGCGCGGATGGTGGCGTTGGCCGAATGCGGCACGCACGCGATCTTCGCCGCACATGTGGGCACCTACGCACAGTCCGAGGCGACGTTGACCGAGGCGTTGCTGCCGGATCTGGCCTCCGACATGCTGTTGGTCGCTGATCGGGGATTCTTCTCGTATGCGTTGTGGCGCAAGATCACCGAGTCGACGGACACTGATCTGCTGTGGCGGGTCTCGACTGGCAGATCCGCACCGAAGCCGGTGTTCGTGGCCGACTTGCCCGACGGGTCGTGGCTGGCTGATCTGAGGCAGACGCACTCGGCGGCAGCTCGGCGTGCAGCTCCCATGCGGGTGCGTGTCGTGGACTACACGATCGACGACGGACGGGATAATCCCGAGGTCTACCGGTTGTTCACGACGATCCTCGATCCAGGTGAGGCTGCGGCCACCGACCTGGCCGCGACGTATGCCCGGCGATGGGAAATCGAGTCGACGTTCGACGAACTCAAGACTCACCAGCGCGGACCCCGTGCCGTCCTACGGTCGAAGTCTCCGGACCTGGTCTTGCAGGAGATCTGGGGACACCTGTGCTGTCATTTCGCGATCCGATCGGTCATGGTCGATGCAGCTGCATACTCCGGCAGCGACCCCGAAAGGGTCAGTTTCGTTGCCGCACTGAGGATTGCCCGCCAGTCCATCGCCCACCAGGGCGATTTTTCCCCCTGACGATCCCGACCGCGCCGATCGTGGCTGGCGCACCGTTGTCAGCAAGCTCATCACCCGCATCAACCCGCCCCGCCAACAGCGATCCAATCCTCGCGTTGTCAAACGCAAGTACACGAAGTGGCACGTCAAACGTGACAAGCACACGCACTGGCCACAGCCCTCGCACCCGCCGTCTTACGTACCGGTTCGACACTAACTTAACAGTATTGAGGCTAGACCGCATCACCAGCCAAGCGACTTTGCGCGTGGTCGTGACAGACGGCGACGACAGCGTGCTCGACCAATGGCGGCGTCGCCGCGTCGCCACGGTCACTCTGCGCCAGCAACCAAGTTCGGACACAACGCGGATTGCGCCCGAGCACCTGCGGCCGAAGTCGCATACGTGATCTTCACTTCTGGGTCGACTGGGGGCCTTGACCCCGGTTCGTGGACACGGGGTGGTGGATTACGCCGCGGTGGCAGCGTAGCGGCGTGGCGGGCTCTCGTAGGTGGATCGGGGACTGGTGGCCGCACCAGGAGTGGCGTCGGCGGGTGTTGTAGCGGGTGAGCCCATCGGAAGACCTGGCGGCGGCAGGCGGTCTCGTCGGGCCAGACGTGGCGGCGTCCTGGAGGACCTCGCGTTTCAGGGTGGCGTTGAACGACTCGGCGAGCGCGTTGTCGGCGCTCGTGCCGACGGCGCCCATGGACTGGGTGACGCCGAGCTGGCCGCAGAGCGTGGCGTAGATCCTTCGAGGTGTAGACCGATCCGTGGTCGCTGTGGAAGATCGCACCCGGCCAGGCTGCCCCGGTCGCGGCAGGCGGCGCTTGAGGGCGTCCTCGACGAGCTCGGTGCGCATGTGGTCGGCGATCGCCCAGCCGGCGAGTCGCGGGAGTAGCAGTCGATCACGGTCGCCAGGTACAGGTTGCGTCCCGTCGGCGCAGCGGCAGGTAGGTGATGTCGCCGACGTAGCGCGGTTCGGGCGCCTCGGCGGTGAAGTCCCGCTTGAGCAGGTCGGGGTACCTTCTGGTCGGCCGGCTCGGGGATCGTGGTCCGCACCCGCGCGTCGGCGCGTAGCCCGCGATGCCGTGCTCGCGCATCACCCGGGCCACCCGCTTGTGGTTGACCCGCTCGCCGGCAGGGACGCCGTCGTTGAGCTCGGCGGTGATCCGCGGCGCCCCGTAGGTGTTGTCCTCGGCGTGGACGGCCCGGATCCGCGTCGGCGAGCTCGGCATCGGCCGCGGCGCGCGCTCTGCGCGGGCCGGGGCGGCCTTGAGCCAGGCGTAGAACGACGAGCGCTCGATCTCGACGAGCTGCGCACAGCCGCTTCACCTCGAAGGTGTGCGGAGTGGTCGGCGACGAACTGGAAGCGGCTCACCAGTTCGTCTCCCCGGCGAAATACTTGGCCGCCTGCCGCAGGATCTCCCGCTCGGTGGTGAGCTTGGTCGTCTCGGCTCGTAGCGCCGCGTTCTCGGCCTCGAGCCGGGCGATCTTCTGCTCGGGCGTCTCGATCTCGGTACCGGCCGGGGCTCGGGCCGGAGGCTTGGGCTGCAGTGGGCTGCAGGTCAGCGTGCCGTCAGCGGCGGTCTTCTTGCCGGTCCCGTAACGCTCGAGCCAGTGCGCGCAGCGTGCCGCGCACGATCCCGAGGTCCTCGGCGATGCCGCGGACCGTGGCGCCCGGAGTGGACTCGTACAAGTCGACGGCCTGACGACGGAACTCCTCGGAGTAGTTCTTCCTGGCCATGATCTCGGATCATCTCGCTTCCCCAGCACGGTGCTGGATTCAGCGTGTCCAAGAACCGGGGTCAGGGCCCCAGCGGTCGACCCACTGCTGCCAGACCTGCGGACCACCGGCCGCTCGAGCAGTGCCACGGCCGGTCGTCGCGGGCGGCGGGTCACAGAACCCCAGAGCAGTCACTGCCCGCTGCACGGCATGCACAGTGTTGAGCCGGGCTCCGCCGAGCAGCCCGTCACGGCGGACACGATCGAACAGCTCAGTGCCGAGATCCTCGAGATGCGAACTGCGATTGAGCAGGAACAGTTGGCCCGTCACTGTCGGTAGCAGCGTGTCGTCGCTGCGTCCGAGGCGATAGCCCCACTCGGCGAGACCATACGAAGCCGGGCGATTTTCGCCGTTGACTCGGTCTCGTCCGAAGATCCGCCACGACAGGGTCAGTCGTTGGAAGCTGCCGAGCCGGTGGAACTCGGTGAATGAAACCAGCAGATAGGCGTGCGCAGCGAGGTAGGGGCGGACCTCGTCGCCGGCCCACGCGGGTGCGTTCCGGCGGAACTCGGCCTGATCCCGGCCGAGCAGATCAACCCATTCCTGCGTGGTCCAGCCCCAGAAGGTTCGCTCCTTCTCGGCGCAACACCAGCAGCACCGCGACTGCATCGGCCATGGCGCGCCGCCGATGCGCGGTGACCGGCGAATCCAGCGCCGCGTTGACTACCTCCAGCGGTCGCAGCAGTCGTCCGATCATGCGCGAGCTGGGCGCGTTCGGATGTGGGACTGCAGCCGCCGCAGGTTGCGCACGCCGAGTACGCCGATGGCATGGACCTCGTCGTCCGGAGGGAGGGTGGTGTCGAATCGATGCGCGGCGAACGGTGAGCACCACCGTGATTCGGGGTCCGGTTCGAGAGGGCCTGACAGTGGCGTGGTCACTGCGGTGTTCCTGGGGTCGCGGCGTCCATGCCGGTGAGCATCGCGATGCGCCACGCGTGGATGTGGTCCATCCCGCGGCCGAGCTTGTCGGCCAAATCCCGCCCGGACAGGTGAATATAGCGCAGCGTCGAGTCCGTGTGACGATGCCCGGCGAAGGTCGCGATCGTGTGCATCACGCATCACGCTCGCCTCGTCCTGGAAAAAGCGATGTGTCCCGATGCGTTGCCAGCAGGACGAAGAACCGGCCGTACCGGATGTACTGGAGATTTGCCGAGCCCGCCTGCTTCTTTGCGCCCTCGACCATGTAAGCAGCGTCCATCCCGTAGCGGGCAATGAGCTTGGCGGCATCCACCGCGTGCACGTCTTTGCCTTCCGGAACACATCCCGTCACGTAAAAGAAGTAACCGTTCCCGACATACGACACGGCAAGCTGCTGGACGAACCCTTCCAAGGACGTTGCCTCACACCGGTACATGCCCTGTTGTCCGCCGCTCCGCCTCACGTGATCCACCATGACGAAAGAGGAATCGGTTGTTTCAAGGGAGCAATCCGCAATTTTTTTGTAGGCCTGACTCATACGTATTGCTGTTGACGTTGCCCCCGAGCAGCAGGTAGTCGGGACGGCGCGACAGGATGTAGGCGCCGTCGTGCTTCTCGTGGCCGGCGTAGCCCTGCGTGAAGGCCATGCGGCGGTGCGCGATGTGGCGGTCGGTCAGGCCGAGAGGATGTCATAGGTGACGAAGCCGGTGCGCCGGGGATGTAGCCCACCGGCGAAAGGGCGATGGTGGCATCCGGCGGCAGGGTGCGCGCCAGTCCCTCGGCGGCGGGTTTCCCAGCCGCCGAGATTGCGCAGGCTCAGGTGCGCGTCGACGAGCCGGCGCTCCCGGCCGGCGAACGTGGGGACCAGCGAGGCGGCGGCCAGCAGCGCCACCAGCGCGAAAATGCGCCGGGGACTCGGGACCGGAGCGGACACGAGGACAGCGGTGCCGCAGGCGATGCCGACCGGCAGGATCGGGACGAAGAAACGGAACATGCCGAGCATGTCGCCGCCGATCGCCGTCACATAGAGGAGCCAGCCGGACAGCAGCAGCAGCGAGCGGCGCCACTCCACGGTCCGCCAGACGCGGGTCCAGCCGCCGGGGGCGGCCAGGGGAAGCAGCGCCCAGGGCAGCAGGAACGCCGGCAGGAACGCGGCGGTGTAGGGGAGACCGGTGCGCAGCTGCCCGCCGAGGTCGCCGGTCTTGGCGTACCAGGTGTTCGGCAGCCAGTCGCCGTAGAACGCGTGCCGCCAGAGCAGGTGCGCCGCGACGCCGGCGCTGACGATCGCCGGGGCGAGCCAGCGGCGCCGGCCGCCGGCCGGGGCCAGCCCCGCCCATGCCGCGAAGGCGAGGCCGAGGGCGGCCCCTTCCGGCCGGGTCAGCGCCAGCAGGAGGGCGCAGAGACCGGCCGTGATGGCGCGCCGGTCGAGCGCGGCGCGCCAGGCGAGCAGCAGCAGCAGGCCGAACAGCGGCGTTTCCAGACCGGCCAGGCTCCAGCAGGCGAGCGGCCCGCAGACGGCCGCGAGCCAGACCGCCACGCCGGCGAGGGGCGCGGCCGACGGGGCCGGGGTGACCCGCGGCGCCGGCCCGCCGGCGCCCGCCGCCAGCCGCAGCGCCAGCCCCGGCAGCAGCAGCGCCGTCGCCGCCGCGGCGGCGAAGCCGAGCAGCCGCGCCCACCACAGCGGGTCGAGGCCGAGCGCCTGGCCGGCGGCCGAGAGCGGCACCCAGAGCAGGTTCGAGTACCCCTCGACCGGCTCGCCTGGGTTGAAGACCAGCCCGTGCCCGGCCAGCAGATTGCGGGCGTAGCGGAACGAGATGTACGCGTCGTCGACGGCGAAGCGGAACAGCAGCGCGTGCGCGAGCAGCAGCGCGACCGCGGGAATCGCCGCCCAGGGCGGCGTGGCTGGCGTCGGGCGTTTCACGCGAGCGGTGTCTCCGTGAACTCCGGCACGATGTCGCGACGGCGCAGTTCGGCCAGCAGCGGCGGTATCGGCACCACCAGTTCCTGGGGATCGGCGCCCGGCGTCCTGATCACGCCGGCCGCGGCATCGTGGCGATGATGGCCGTCGGGTAGCCGGTCATGCGCATCATCACCGAGATGTCGTTCGTCGCGTCGTGATAATCGACAATGCGCGCGCCTGTGGCGCCGGGCACACCCGCCGCTGGTGCCGTCGCATTCGGCCAGCATAGACACGAGGTCCTGGTCGTCCACGCTCAAGCAATACGTAATCGCGTTTTTTTTTTGCGGGGTTTCTTCGCGCTTCGACACGTCGTCGTCGTAGGCGACGAACTTGGCGGCCGAGCTGGTCGGTGGTGTCCTCGGCGAGCGCGAGATCGTGAGGCTAAGTCGGCGCGGTTGGGTGAAGGTGTGCTGCGGTGACTGTTCCATGCTGGGGTCCCTGCGCGACCGGCGCTGCTTCGGCAGTGGGTCTATCCTTCGCGGCAGGAAGCGGGAATCAGGACGACTGCGTACGCGACACTTCGTCCAGGCCGGGGATCAGCGGACGGCAACGTCGTGCATGTGGTGGATGACGATGAGGCGGTGCGCAGCTTGGCTGCATTCCTGCTCGGATCGGCTGGGCTGGAAGTCGCCGTGCATGCGACCGCGGAAGCGTTCCTGCGCGCGGCCGAGGCGGCGCCGGTCGGCTGTGTGCTGACCGACGTGCGCATGCCGGAGATGGACGGCCTGGCCTTGCAGCGCCGCCTGGCGGAGATCGGCTCCCGCCTGCCGGTGATCATCATGACCGGGCACGGCGACGTGCCGATCGCGGTGGACGCGCTGAAGGCCGGCGCCGCCGACTTCCTGGAGAAGCCGTTCGACGACTCGCACCTGCTGGACGCGGTGCGCTCGCGCCATCGCCACCAGCCAGCGCACCCAGCGGCAGGTCGCCGCCACCGCCGACATCGCCGCGCCGGCTCGCCACGCTCACCCCGCGGGAGCACGAGGTGCTGGAACGCCTGGTCGCCGGCCAGCCGAACAAGACGATCGCGTACGACCTGGGCACCAGCCCGCGCACCGTCGAGGTGCAGCGCGCCCGGGTGATGGAGAAGATGGGCGCGCACAGCCTGCCGGAACTGGTGCGCATGGTCCTCGCGGTGGAAGCCGCGACGGCAGGACGCCCGGCGCATGACCGCGGCCAACCCGAACCGGCACGACTCGGCGCTGCTGCGCTCGATCCTGGAGACCGTGCCGGACGCCATGGTGGTGATCGACGATCGCGGCGCGATCCTGCTGTTCAGCACCGCCGCCGAGCGCCTGTTCGGCTACACCGCCGACGAGGTGCGCGGGCGCAACGTCAGCCTGCTGATGCCCTCGCCGTATCGCGAAGCGCACGACGCCTACCTCGCCCGCTACCTGGCGCACCGGCGAGCGGCGCATCATCGGCATCGGCCGCGTCGTGGTCGGCCTGCGCAAGGACGGCGGCACCTTCCCGATGGAGCTCTCAGGTCGGCGAGGTGAAGCAGCGGCGGGCACCGGCTGTTCACCGGCTTCGTGCGCGACCTGACCGAGCGCCAGCGCACCGAGCAGCGGCTGCAGGAGCTGCAGGCCGAGCTGCTGCACGCCTCGCGCCTGCGCTCGATGGGCCAGATGGCCGCCGCGCTGGCGCACGAGCTGAACCAGCCGCTGACCGCCACCGCGAACTATGTGAAGGCGGCGCAGCGCCTGGCTCGACGCGGCGCAGCCGGATCGGGCGCGCATCCGCCAGGCGCTGGAGCTGGCCGCGCAGCAGACCGTGCGCGTCCGGCGAGATCATCCGCCGGCTGCGCGGCTTCGTCGCGCGCGGCGAGGTGGAGCGGCGGGCGGAGCCGATGGGCAAGCTGATCGAGGAGGCCAGCGCGCTGGCCCTGCGTCGGCGCCAGGGAGCAGCGGCATGCGGCGTCGATCTCGGCCTCGGCACGTTCCGTCCCGGCGGTCGCGGTCGACCGCGTGCAGATCCAGCAGGTGCTGCTGAACCTGATGCGCAACGCCATGGAGGCGATGGAGGCAGGCGCGCGCCGCGAGCTGACGGTCGCGGCCACGGTCGAGGGATGGTGCGGTGTAGCGTCGTCGATACCGGCCCCGGCCTGGCGCCCGACGTCGCGGCCCAGTTGTTCCAGCCCTTCGTCACCACCAAGCCGGACGGCATGGGCATCGGCCTGTCGGTCTGCCGCACCATCATCGAGGCGCATGGCGGGCGGCTGTGGGTGGAGGCGAACGACGGCGGCCAGCGGCTTCCGCTTCACCCTGCCGCTGGCATCGTCCGCATGGCGCTGCTTTGATCCAGATCAACGCTGGCCGGGTTGCGACCTGACCTAGATCAGCGCGTGTCGCGCCGAAGGATCGTCACCCGGCGCCATGTGGATGGGCGGGAGCGCGGAAGTGGTAGCGGCAGGCGAATGGGCGGCGGCGGTGATCGACGACGACGCGGCCGTGCTCGAACTCGCCGCAGGTTCCTGCTCGAAGTGGCGGGGCACCGGGTCAAGACCTATGCCTCGGCGGCGGCGTTCCTGGCCGATGCCGGCCCGCGGCCGGACTGCCTGGTGCTCGACCACCACATGCCGCAGATGACCGGGCTGGAGCTGGTGGAGCGGCTGCGCGCCGAGGGGACGACCCGCGGGTCATGCTGATCACCGGCTCGTCCTCGCCGGCCATCCGCGAGCGCGCGGCGGAACTCGGCGTCGTCCAAGGTGCTGGAGAAGCCGCCGGCCGAGGACGATCTGCTCGGACTTCGTCGCCGCCGGCGGCCGGTAGCGTCAGGATTGCGGGCGTGGCCGCGGCGGACGCACCACGCGCATCCGATCCACCACCTCGTTCACGCCGCGGGCCGACCATGCCGCGTTCTCGGCGGTGCGGCGCTGGCTGAAGCCGGGGACGCTGCCGGACAGCGTGACGCACGCCGCCGCCGACGGCGATCTCGATGCCGGAGGCGTCGAGTTCGGCGTGGCGGTGCAGCGCGCGCAGCACCTTCTCGCGGATCCTCCTCGTCGGCCGCCGGGACGGTGCGGACCTCGATCCGGTTGTCCACGCCGACCACGCCGGCCAGGTGCTGCACCCGCGTCTCCGCATCGGCGCGCTGGTCCTGCCAGTCCACCGTGCCGGTCAGCGTGACGATGCCGCGTCGACGGCGACCGAGATCTGGCTGCTGGGAAGGCGCGAATCCCAGCCGAGCACGTCGGCCGCACGGCGCGCGACCTCGGCGTCGTCGTGCGCGTGCGCGGCGGGACGGCGCACCTCAAGCTCGGTGGTGACGCCGTTCACGCCGCCGACGTGCCAGGCGGTGCGTTCGGCTGCCTTCGCCTCCGCCAGCGTCTGGACGTGGCCGGTCAGGTGCACGGTGCCGTCGCGCACCGCCACGTGGATGCCGGCAGCATCCACATGCGGCGCCCATTCCAGTTCCTCGACCACGGCGTGTTCGATCGCCCGGTCGTCAGTCGCCCGGTCGTCAGGCGCCCGGCGTCGGTCGGCTGCTCGCTCATGTCCATCTCCTTCAGTCAGGCACGGCCGGCATGGCGGCGATCGGCCCGGCGGGTGCCGTGGCTGCCGGACGATTCGACCTTAGCGTGCGCCAGCACGCTGTTCCACACCGCCAGGATGCTGCGGCTCGTGGCCTCGGCCACGAAGCAATGGCCCTGCGGGTCGAGCGCGAACAGGGTCGCCTCCGGATCGCCCACGGCGCGGCGGAGTGCGGTGTCGATGATACCCAGCGCCTGCAGCACATGCTCGACCGAGGGCAGGCGGGCATTGCGCGCGATGTCCGCCAGCCGGAACACGCGCAGTCCGTCGGGCGTGACGGCGCCCTGCTCGCGTCCGAGTTCGAGGAACACCGAAACCGCCGGCAGCACCGGCTGGATCTGCGCCAGGACGGCGGCGGCCTGCTCCGGGGTGCAGGCCACCAGTCGCGGCGGCACCGCCTCGGGTTCGGCCGGATGATGCAGGCCCAGCATCTGCGCGATCTGCTGCTCCAACCACTGCCGCACTTCCGGCGGCGCATTGCGGATCTGTTCGGGCGCCAGTGTGATGCCGACCATCGCTCAATCCCCGCTATACTGCGGCGCGCCGATCGCGCCCCGATGCTTCGTCTATGGCAATGCCGTCCGCGCGGCCTTGACCCACGTCAATCCGCGCCCGCCAGGCTTGACATGCGTCAATGAAGCGCCCCCCGGGCGCTGCGATCGTGCATGATGAGCCATTGGAGGAAGCAGCGCCGTGAGCACCCCGTCCCTGATCCGCTGGTTCGACACCCTGGGGCTGGGCGACGTGCCGCTGGTCGGCGGCAAGAACGCCTCGCTCGGCGAGCTGTATCGCGCGCTGGCGCGGCCGGGCGTGCGCGTGCCGAACGGCTTCGCGCTCACCGCCGCGGCCTATCGCGACGCGCTGACCGAGGCCGGCGCCTGGCGACGACGCTGCACGCGCTGCTCGACGATCTCGACATGACCGACGTCGGCGACGCTCGCGCGAGCGCGCCGCGCAGGCGCGCGCGATCGTCTACGACGCGACCGGCAGCGACGGCGCTGCGCGCGCAGATCGTCGCGGCCTATCGCGCGCTCGAAGCGCGAGTACGGCGCCGAGCGTCGCGGTCGCGGTGCGCAGCTCGGCCACCGCCGAGGACCTGCCGACCGCCAGCTTCGCCGGCCAGCACGAGAGCTTCCTCAACATCCGCGGCGACGACGACGCTGATCGAGGCGTGCCGGCGCTGCTTCGCCTCGCTCTTCACCGACCGCGCCATCGTCTACCGCATCGAACAACGGCTTCGACCACTTCAAGGTCGCGCTGTCGGTCGGCGTGATGAAGATGGTGCGCTCCGACCTCGCGCGCCAGCGGCGTGATCTTCACCCTCGACACCGAATCCGGCTTCCGCGACGTGGTGTTCATCACCGGCGCCTACGGCCTGGGCGAGAACGTCGTGCAGGGCGCGGTCGATCCCGACGAGTTCTACGTCCACAAGCCGACCTTCCGGCAGGGCTACCGCGCCGTGCTGCGCCGCTCGCTCGGGCAGCAAGCAGATGCGGCATGGTCTACGCCGCGGCCGCGCCGGCGGCACCACGCGCAACGTGCCGACCGCGCAGGCCGAGCGCGCGCGCTTCTGCCTCGACCGACGCCGAGGTGCTGACCCTCGCCGACTACGCGATCACGCATCGAGGACCACTATTCGGCGCGCGGCCGGCCATCCCGCGCCGATGGACATCGAATGGGCGAAGGACGGCGACGACGGCGAGCTCTACATCGTGCAGGCGCGGCCCGAGACGGTGGCCTCGCAGCGCGCGGCCGACAGCGTTCGAGACGCTACGCGCTGACCGGCAGCGGGCACGGTGCTGGTCACCGGCCGCGCGGTCGGCGAGAAGATCGCCACCGGCACGGTGCGCGTCATCGCCGACCCGCACGAGCTGGCCGGCTTCCGGCCCGGCGAGGTGCTGGTCGCCGACACGACCACGCCCGACTGGGAGCCGGTGATGAAGACGGCCGGCGGCGATCGTCACCAATCGCGGCGGGCGCACCTGCCACGCCGCGATCGTCGCGCGCGAGCTCGGCGTGCCGGCGGTGGTCGGCACCGAGCGACGCGACCGACGGCGCTGCAGACCGGCCAGACGCGTCACCGTCTCCTGCGCCGAGGGCGAGGTCGGGCAGCGTCTATGACGGCGAGCGTGCCGTTCGAGGTCACGCGCGTGCCGGCCGCCGACGCTCGCGCGGCCGCGCACCGAGATCATGGTCAATCTCGGCAACCCGGATCTCGCCTTCCGCACCGCGATGCTGCCGAACGACGGCGTCGGCCTGGCGCGCATGGAGTTCATCATCAGCGAGCATATCGGCGTGCATCCGATGGCGCTGGTCCATCCCGACAAGGTGACCTCGGCCGAGGACGCGGCGCGCGATCGCCGCAGCTGACCGCGCGGCTACGCCACGCCGGCGCGACTTCTTCGTCGAGCAGCTGTCCGAAGGCGTCGGCACGATCGCCGCGGCGTTCTATCCGCAAGCCGGTGATCGTGCGGCTGTCGGACTTCAAGACCAACGAATACGCGAGCCTGCTCGGCGGCGCCGGCTTCGAGCCGCAGGAGGCCAACCCGATGCTCGGCTTCCGCGGCGCCTCGCGCTACGCGCATCCCGGCCTATGCCGAGGGCTTCGCGCTGGAATGCGCGGCGCTGCGCCGGGTGCGCGAGGACGATGGGCCTGACCAATCTGCGCGTCATGGTGCCGTTCTGCCGCCGCGTGGACGAGGCGCGAGCGGGTGCTCGCGACGATGGCGGAGCACGGCCTGAAGCGCGGCGAGAACGGGCTCGAGATCTACGTGATGTGCGAGATCCCCAACAACGTCATCCAGATCGACGCGTTCGCCGAGCTGTTCGACGGCTTCTCGATCGGCTCGAACGACCTGACGCAGCTCACGCTCGGCGTCGACCGCGATTCCGAGATCGTCGCCTTCGACTTCGACGAGCGCGATCCCGGCATGCTGGAGATGCTGCGCCTGGCGGTCACCGGCGCGAAGCGCAACGGCCGCCATGTCGGCATCTGCGGCGAGGCGCCGGCGAACTATCCGGAGATCGCGCGCTTCCTCG
This sequence comes from uncultured Pseudomonadota bacterium, assembly GCA_963817785.1. GTDB lineage: Bacteria > Pseudomonadota > Gammaproteobacteria > Burkholderiales > SG8-39 > JAKALD01. The sequence continues at coordinate 60,231 of CAWFPL010000004.1, forward strand.
CCGGGCTCGGCATCGATTCGATCAGCGTCAACCCGTCGAGCCTGCTGCGCACCATCGCGGTGGTGCGCGAGGCCGAGCGGGCGCTGACCAAGCGCGCGGCGGAGTGACGCGGTGCCGGAGCCGCGCATCGCCACGCTGACGCTCAATCCTGCGCTCGACATCGCCACCTCGGCGCTGCTGGTGCGACCGACGCACAAGATCCGCACCTTCGGCGAGCACCTCGACCCCGGCGGCGGCGGCGTCAACGTCGCCCGCGCCGTGCACGTGCTGGGCGGCGCTGCGGAGGCGATCCTGCTCGCCGGCGGCACCACCGGCGCACTGGTCGCCGAACTGCTGGGCGAGCAGGGCGTGCCGCACCGGTGGTGCCGCTCGCGGGCCGCACGCGCATCAGCATGACGGTGGTGGAGCAGAACAGCGGCCTCGAATACCGCTTCGTGCCGGCCGGCCCGGAGGTGAGCGGGGCGGAGTGGCGCGCCGCCCTCGACCTGCTGGAAACCGTCGCGTGCGACTGGCTGGTGGCCAGCGGCAGCCTGCCGCCCGGCGTGCCGGCCGATGCCTATGTGCAGGTCGCGCGGATCGCCGCGCGCCGCGGCGTGCCGTTCGTGCTCGATACCTCCGGTGCGGCGTTGCAGGCGGCGCTCGGCAGCGGCATCGCGCTGCTCAAGCCCAGCCTCGGCGAGCTGGAGGCGCTGCTCGGCCGCCGGCTGCGCGATCCGGCGGAGCAGGAGGCGCAGGCGCGCGCACTGGTGCGCAATGGCGCCGCGCGCATGGTGGCGCTGACGCTCGGGCCGGAGGGGGCCGTGCTGGCAACCGCGGACGGACGTGCAGCGGCTGCGCCCCGTTCGGCGATGTGACCGCGCACAGCGCCGTCGGCGCTGGCGACAGCTTTCTCGGCGCGCGTAGTGCTGGCGCTGGCGCGCGGCGAGACCGCCGGCGCAGGCGCTGGCCTGGGGCATCGCCGCCGGCACCGTGGCGATCGGCGGCATCGGCACGGCGCGCCTGACCCGCGAGGCGGTGGAGGAACGCTACCGCGCGCTCGCACCGATCGCCGCTGCATGAAGGGGATTTCCATGGCCCATGACGGCAAGCTGCTCATCGTGATCGCCGACGGCGAGCACGCCCGGTTCGTCACCGTCGATCCCGGCGGGGTGATGCACACCCTGTCGTCGATGGACTCCGCCACGGCGCACAAGCGCACCTCGGACCTCGGCAGCGATCATCCGGGTGCCGCGTACCACAGCGATTCCACCGCGCATCACGCGCTGCAGCCGCGCCACGACCCGCACGCGCTGGCGGAGGCGGAGTTCGCGCATCTGGTGGCGGGCGAGATCGAGGCCGCATTCCCGCGCGGCGGCTTCGAGCCGGCTGGTGCTGACGGCGCCGCCGCGCACGCTCAACGCCATCCGCGACAAGCTCGGCGCCGACGTCGCCAAGGCGATCGTCGGCACGCTCGGCAAGGACCTGGTGAAGCTGCCCGACGACGCCGTCATGCCGCATCTGCGGCAATGGCTGCGACCCGCCTGACGCGCGCTTGACCTGCATCAAGGCCGTGCCGGCGGCCGCGCCGTAGCAACGTCTGCCGATACAGGATGACGGAGCCGCGCGGTGAAGCACCCGTCCGACATGACGCCGGCGATCGACCTGACCGCGGAGCGCGGCACCGGGCCGAGCCGGTCCCGCCATCCGGTCTGGCGCGACCTGCTGCCGCCCTGCAACAACGCCTGCCCCGCCGGCGAGAACATCCAGGCCTGGCTGGCGCTGGCGCAGGCCGGGCCGGTATCGGCGAGGCGTGGGAGACGCATCCTGCGCGACAATCCGCTGCCGGCCGTGCACGGCCGCGTCTGCTACCATCCCTGCGAAACGCGCCTGCAATCGCGGCGAGCTGGACGGCGCCGTCAGCATCCACGCGGTCGAGCGCTTCCTCGGCGACCTCGCGCTCGGCGCAGGGCTGGACGCCGTCGCCGGTCGCCGACACCGTCGGGCAAGCGCGTGCTGGTCGTCGGCGCCGGACCGAGCGGCCTGTCCGCCGCCTATCACCTCGCCCGCCTCGGCCACACGGTCGAGATCCACGAGGCCGGACCGGTCGCCGGCGGCATGATGCATTTCGGCATCCCCGCCTATCGCCTGCCGCGCGCGCAACTGCTGGCGCGAGATCGCGCGCATCGAGCGCATGGGCGTGACGATCGTGCCTCAACCGCAAGGTCGAGGATCTGCTGCGGCGGAGATGCAGGACGGCGGCTTCGACGCCGTGTTCGTCGCCATCGGCGCGCACATCTCGCAAGCACGTCGACATCCCCGCCCGCGACGCGGCGCGCGTGCTCGACGCGGTCGGCTACCTGCGCGACGTTCCACGCGGCGAGCGCCGCCGCTGCTCGGCCGGCGCGTCGTCGTCTATGGCGGCGGCAACACCGCGATGGACGCGGCGCGCACGGCGCGGCGCCTGGGCGCCGACGAGGCGCTGATCGTCTATCGCCGCGACCGCGCGCACATGCCGGCGCACGCGTTCGAGGCCGACGAGGCGATCGCCGAGGGCGTCAAGATCCGCTGGCTGACCACGATCAAGGACATCGCCGGCGCGTCGCTGACCGTCGAGCGCATGGAGCATCGACGCCAACGGCCGCCCGGTGCCGACCGGCCAGTTCGAGACGCTCGCAGGCCGACGCGGTCGTGCTCGCGCTCGGCCAGGACACCGACAGCGGCTTTCTGCGCGCGGGTGCCGGGCATCGCGTTCAAGCCCGACGGCACCGTCGATCGTCGGCCCGGACATGATGACCGGCGCACCCGGCATCTTCGCCGGCGGCGACATGGTGCCGAGCGAGCGCACGGTCACCGATCGCGGTCGGCCACGGCAAGAAGGCGGCGCGGCACATCGACGCCTGGCTGCGCGGCAGCCGCCACGCGCGAGCCGGCCAAGCACGCGGTCGCCAGCTTCGCGATGCTGCACCTGCCGGTCTACACCGACGCCGCGCCGCGCCGCAGGACGCGTGCTCGACTGCCGACCGCGCGCGACGGCTTCGCCGAGGTGGTCGCCGGCTTGACCGAGCAGCGCGGCCGGCTACGAGGCCCAGCGCTGCCTGTCCTGCGGCAACTGCTTCGAGTGCGACAACTGCTTCGCCGCCTGCCCGGAGCAGGCGATCGTCAAGCTCGGTCCGCGGCAGGCGCTATCGGCTTCGACTACGACCTCTGCACCGGCTGCGCGGTCTGCTTCGAGCAGTGCCCGTGCCACGCGATCGAGATGGTGGCCGAACGGCGCGCGCGAGGGCGGTCGCGCGATGCGCGGCGCGACCATCGACGGCAACACCGCGGTCGCCCACGTCGCCTACCGCGTCAACGAGGTCTGCGCGATCTACCCGATCACGCCGTCCTCGACGATGGCCGAGCTCGCCGACCAGTGGGCGAGCGAGGGCATGCCGAACATCTGGGGCGACATCCCCGTGGTGCAGGAGATGCAGAGCGAGGGCGGCGCCGCCGGCACCGTGCACGGCGCGCTGCAGGCCGGCGCGCTGACGACGACGTTCACGGCGTCGCAGGGCCTGCTGCTGATGATCCCCAACATGTACAAGATCGCCGGCGAGCTGACCTGCGCGGTCTTCCACGTCGCCGCGCGCGCGCTGGCCACGCAGGCGCTGTCGATCTTCGGCGACCACACCGACGTGATGGCGGCGCGCACCACCGGCTTCGCGCTGCTGTCGTCCGGCTCGGTGCAGGAAGCGCATGACCTGGCGCTGATCGCGCAGGCGGCGACGCTGGCCAGTCGCGCGTGCCGTTCATGCATTTCTTCGACGGCTTCCGCACCTCGCACGAGGTCAACACGCTCGACCTGATCGACGAGCCGCCATCCGCGCGATGATCGACGACGACCTGGTGGTCGCGCACCGCGCCCGCGCGCTCGACCCGGAGCAGCCGTTCGTGCGCGGCACGGCGCAGAACCCGGACGTCTTCTTCCAGGCGCGCGAGACCGTCAATCCGTTCTACGCCGCGACTGCCCGGCCATCGTGCAGGCGGCGATGGACCGCTTCGCCGAGCTGACCGGCCGGCACTACCGGCTGTTCGACTACGACGGCGCGCCGGATGCCGAGCGCGTGATCGTGCTCATGGGCTCGGGCGCGCGAGACCGCGCGCGAGACGGTCGAGTGCGCTGCTGGCGCGCGGCGAGAAGGTCGGCGTGCTGCAGGTGCGCCTGTACCGCCCGTTCTCGGCCGCGCACTTCGTCGCCGCGCTGCCGCAGACGGTGCGCGCCATCGCGGTGCTCGACCGCACCAAGGAGCCGGGCGCGCCCGGCGAGCCGCTGTATCTCGACGTGGTCACCACGCTGGCGCAGGCGGTGGCCGACGGGCGCGCGCGCCGGCGATGCCGCGCGTGATCGGCGGCCGCTACGGCCTGTCGTCGAAGGATTTCACCCCGGCATGGCCAAGGCGGTGTTCGACGAGCTGCGCGCGCCGACAGCCGAAGCAACGGCTTCACCGTCGGCATCGTCGACGACGTGAGCCACACGCAGCCTCGACCGTGCGACCGCCGATTTCCGGCTCGAGCCCGACACGCGTGCGCGCGGTGTTCTACGGCCTCGGCGCCGACGGCACGGTCGGCGCCAACAAGAACACCGTCAAGATCATCGCCGAGGATGCCGGGCTGCATGCGCAGGGCTACTTCGTCTACGACTCGCACAAGTCCGGCGCGCAGACCATCTCGCACCTGCGCTTCGGCCCGCAGCCGATCCGCGCGCCCTATCTGATCCGCCAGGCCGACTTCGTCGCCTGCCACCAGTTCGACTTCCTCGAGCGCGTCGACGTGCTGCGGCTGGCGCAGCCCGGCGCCACCTTCCTGCTCAACAGCCCGTACGGACCGCGACGAGGTCTGGGACCAGCTGCCGCGCGAGCATGCAGCAGCGCATCATCGACCGCAAGCTGCAAGTTCTTCGTCATCGACGCCTCGCGGGTGGCGCAGGACGCGGGCCTGCGCGGGCGCACCAACACCATCCTGCAGACCTGCTTCTTCGCCATCTCCGGCGTGCTGCCGCGCGACGAGGCGATCGCGCAGATCAAGAAGTCGATCGAGAAGACCTACGGCCGCAAGGGCGGGAGGTGGTGCGCCGAACTTCGCGGCCGTCGACGCCACGCTGGCGCGACCTGCACGAGGTCGAAGGTGCCGGCGACCGCGACCAGCGCCATGGGACCGCGCGCCGCCGGTGCCGGCCGACGGCGCCGCGCGTTCGTGCGCGAGGTCACCGCGACGATGATGGCGGGCGCGGCGACGAGATCCCGGTCGAGCCTGCTGCCGATCGACGGCACCTTCCCGACCGGCACGACGACGTGCGAGAAGCGCAACATCGCCGAGATCGTGCCGATCTGGGAGCCGGAGCTCTGCATCCAGTGCGGCCAGTGCAGCTTCGTCTGCCCGCACGCGCGTGATCCGCGCGAAGTACTACGACGCGCAGCCGCTCGACGGCGCGCCCGCAGGCTTCCAGTCGGCGCCGATCAACGCGCGCGGCTTCCCCGACACGCGCTTCACCCTGCAGATCTACGTCGAGGACTGCACCGGCTGCGGCCTGTGCGTCGAGGTCTGCCCGGCGCACAGCCCGACCGAGCCGGGCACCAAGGCCATCAACATGGCGACAAGCTGCCGCTGGCTCGGACGACGGCAGCGCGCAACTTCGCCTTCTTCGAGACGCTGCCGGTCAACGACCGCGCCCGCGTCGACTTCTCCAACGTCCGCGGCGTGCAGTTCCTCGAGCCGCTGTTCGAGTTCTCCGGCGCCTGCGCCGGCTGCGGCGAGACGCCGTACCTCAAGCTGCTGTCGCAGCTGTTCGGCGACCGCATGCTGGTCGCCAACGCCACCGGCTGCTCGTCGATCTACGGCGGCAACCTGCCGACGACGCCGTGGTCGGCGAACGCGCGAGGGCCGCGGCCCGGCCTGGTCGAACTCGCTGTTCGAGGACAACGCCGAGTTCGGCCTCGGCTTCCGGCTGGCCGCCGACCAGCACTCGACACGCGCGACGCTGCTGGCGCGCGCGCTGGCGCCGCAGATCGGCGACGATCTGGTCGAGGCGATCGCTCGACGCGCCGCAGATCCGCGAGTCGGAGATCCGCGCGCAGCGCGCGCGCGTCGCCGAGCTGGCAGACGGCTGCGCGCGCATCGACGACGCCGAGGCGCGCGCACCTGCTGTCGCGTGGCCGACCACCTGGTCCGCCGCAGCGTCTGGATCGTCGGCGGCGACGGCTGGGCCTACGACATCGGCTACGGCGGCCTCGACCACGTGCTGGCCACCGGGCGCGACGTCAACGTGCTGGTGCTCGACACCGAGGTCTATTCCAACACCGGCGGCCAGGCGTCGAAGGCGACGCCGCTCGGCGCGGTGGCGAAGTTCGCCGCCGCCGGCAAGCGCGTGGCGCGCAAGGACCTGGCGCTGCAGGCGATCGCCTACGGCAACGTCTACGTCGCGCAGGTCGCGATGGGCGCCAACCCGCAGCAGACGCTGCTCGCCTTCCGCGAGGCCGAGGCCTAGCCGGGGCCGTCGCTGATCCTCGCCTACAGCCACTGCATCGCGCACGGCATCGACATGCAGCACGGGCCTGCACCAGCAGGACCTGGCGGTGGCCTGCGGCTACTGGCCGCTGTTCCGCTACAACCCGGCGATGCGCGAAGTCGGGCGAGAACCCGTTCCGGCTCGACTTCGCCGCGCCCGGCGCGCGCCGTTCCGGGACTATGCCTACAACGAACTGCGCTACCGCGCGCTGGCGCAGCGCGGCCCGGAGGAGGCGCGCGCGGCCTGCTGGCGGCAGGCGCAGCAGGCGATCGAGGAGAAATACCGGCTCTACGAGGACATGGCCGGCTGGCGCGGCGCGACCGCTTCCAGCCCCGCCGCGAGCCGCGGAGGCACGACGCTGATGGACCTCACCACGCGCTATCTCGGCCTCGACCTGCGCAATCCGCTGGTGGCCTCGGCCTCGCCGCTCGACGCTCGACCTCGGCACCATCCGCGCGCTGGAGGATGCCGGCGCCGCGCGCCGTGGTGCTGCCGTCGATCTTCGAGGAGCAGATCGAGCGCGAGGAGGAGGAGCTCGACCGCATGCTCGGCGCCGGCGCCGACAGCTTCCCCGAGGCGCTCGGCTACTTCCCGCCGAGCGCCGAGTACCGCACCGGCACGCGAGCAGTATCTCGAAACCATCGGCGCGCGCGCGCCGCGCCGTCGACATCCCGGTGATCGCCAGCCTCAACGGCGTCACGCGAGGCGGGCTGGATCGACTATGCGCGGCTGTTGCAGCAGGCCGGCGCCAGCGCGATCGAGCTCAACGTGTTCTTCCTCCCCTCCGACCTCACGCTCAGCGCGGCGCAGGTCGAGGACGCGCTACGTGGCGATCCTGCGCGCGGTGCGCGCGGCGGTGACGATCCCGGTCGCGGTCAAGCTCAGCCCGTTCTTCACCGCGCCCGGCCATCTGGTGCGCCGGCTGGAGGCCGCCGGCGCGGACGGCCTCGTGCTGTTCAACCGCTTCTACCAGCCCGACATCGACCTCGCCGCGCTGCGGCTGCAACGCGACGTGCAGCTCAGCACGAAGGCGGAAATCCGCCTGCCGCTGCTCTGGATCGGCATCCTTGCCGGCAAGCTGCACGCCTCGCTCGCCGCCTCGCACCGGCGTCGAGACGGCCGAGGAGGTGGTCAAGTACCTGCTGGTCGGCGCCGACGTGGTGATGACCACCTCGGCGCTGCTGCGCCACGGGCCGGCGCATATGCGGCGTGCTGCTCGACGGGCTGCGCGCCTGGCTGGATGCGCGCGGCGTCAGCCCCGCCGAGATCCGCGGCCGGATGAGCGAGGCGCGGGTGCGCGATCCGGCGGCGTTCGAGCGCGCCAACTACATCCGCATCCTGCAAGGCTGGCACGGATAGCGCGTCAGCCTATCCCGCCCTTCGTTGCGTATCGCAACGGAGGACATGGCACAGGCCGCCGGCGAGCCGCTGCGGCATGATCGACGACGCGCCCGCTGACCGAATTGATTTGGTGGAAGGAGACGGAATGTGCTCTCTATCGCATTATTCAGCGATAGAGAATGTATCGATATGACATCGTACACCGTCTCGGCCGGACAGACGGACAGCGGCGTCACGCTGAATGCGGGCGACGTGATGACGGTGCAGGCCGGCGGCTCGGCCGTCAACGTCGTGGTCAACGGCGGCGCAAGCCTGCTGGACAGCGGCACCGCCATCGGAACGGTGATCACTGGAAGCATCAACAACGACACGACCGGCAGCCTCACGGTCTATGCGGGCGGTGTCGCGAGCGGCACCGTCGTCGGCGGCGGAACGACCTTATACTCCAACTCCCTTGCGGTCGAAACCGTCCTGTCCGGCGGCATCGCGGTCGCGAATTCCGTGGGCGCGGAGGGCGAACTGATCGTCTCCTCCGGCGCGTCAATGACCGGAACATCGGCCGGCTTCGGCGGCGCTATCGCCCTGGACGGCATGGCACCGGCACGACACTTTACATCGCAACGGAAGCCGTGCAGTCGGGCGGCGTCGAGTCGGGCACGACGATCGAATACGGCGCCGCGCAGGCGGTCGGCGTCGGCGGCGTCGCATCCGGCGCCTCGGTCGCGGTCGGGGGTGGGCAGGCGGTGGACGCCGGCGGCGTCATCAGCAACACGGTCGTCAACGGCGGTCTGCTGACCGTGAATTCCGGCGGTACCGCGGTCGGCGCCGTGCTGTCGCAGGGGTCGGCGCTGGTGTATGGCACGGCGCGCGGGCTGGTGCTTGACGCCGGCGTCACCGCGACGCTGGGCGTCGGCGGCGTGACCACCGGCACCACCGTCAACAGCGGCGCCACCGAGCGCATCTCCTCCGGCGGCGTCGCGAGCGGCACCACGGTGAGTTCCGGCGGGACGGAGGCGATCTACTACGGCGGCTCCGCCGTCGGCACCACGTCCAGCACCGGCGCGGTCATCTATCAGCCGATCAACGTCGTCGTGTCCGCCGGCGTCACCAGCAGCGGCGTCGTCATCACCAACGGCAGCGCGGCGGTGGTGCTGTCCGGCGGCACGATCAGCGCGCTCACCGTCAGCAGCGGCGGCAACGAATACGTCGCGGCCGGCGGCAGCGCGGTGGCGACGCATCGTCCTCGGCGGTGGCGCGCCAACATCTACGGCACCGAGATCGACGCCAGCCTGACCGGCGCGCCGGCCCCCTCCGGCACGAGCACCCCGCTGCTCGCCAGCGAATACGTCAACGCGGGCGGCGTGGTGCGCGGGGCGACGCTGTCCAGCGGCGCGACCATCACCGTCAGCTCCGGCGGCGCGGCGAGCGACACCACGGTCGGCAACGATCTGTTCGGCCAGTTGCTCATCTACGGCGGCGGTTCGGCGGTTGCCACGACGGTGCTCGGCGGCGGCGAGGAGCAGATCGCGGGCGGCGTCGCGAGCCTCGATGTCGTCAGTTCGGGCGGCCTGCAATTGCTCGACGGCACCGCCAATGGGTCGGCGGTGAGCGCGACGGTCAGCAGCGGCGGCACGCAGCAGGTTGACGGGCGGCACCGCGATCGACACCGTCGTGAGCGGCGGCGGTTCCCTGGCGCTCGGGTTCGACTTCGCCGCCAATTTGGGATCGTCGCTCGACGCCGTGGTGCTGAGCGGCGGCAGCGAAACCGTCTCGGGCGGCACCGCCGTCGGCACCGTCGTCAGCAGCGGCGGCAGCATCAGCGCCCGGTACGGGTTGAGCCTTGTGGGCGCTGGCCTTAGCGCCGGCATCACATCCGCGACGCGCGTCGAAAGCGGTGCGATGCTGGCCGTGGGTATGCTCGGCTCCTCGGTGAACGACGTGGTCGCGGCCGGCGGCAGCGCGACCGTCTCGGTTGGTGGTTTCGTCAGCGGCATGGCGCTCAGCGGCACGCTGGTCGCGAACCTGGGATTCGCCCGCGATGTCACCGTGTATTCCGGCGGGGCGATGTCGCTGACCGACGGGGCGTCGGCCAGCGCGACCACGGTCAGCAGCGGCGGCGTGCTCGACTTGATCTCCGGCTCCGGCGGCTCATCGGGGAACTACGCCTCGGTGGCCTACGGCAGCGTGCTTGCCGGGGGCACCGCCTTCCTCGGCCTGAGCGCCACCACCACCGGCACGACGATCAGCGCCGGCGGCGCGGAGGTGATTTCCGCCGGCGGCACCGCCGCCAGCGCGACCGTGAGCGCCGGCGGCAGCGAGGTCGTTGGCGCCGGCGGCTCCGCCACCGCGGCCACGGTCGATGCCGGCGGCACCGCGATCGTCTCCTCCGGCGGCGTGCTCACCAACGCCACGGTGACGTCCGGCGGCGTCGAGGTCGTCGCCGCCGGCGGCTCGGCCAGCTTCACCACGCTCGCCGTCGGCGGCGTCATCGACCTGCCGCAACTGGCCTTCGTCGCCGGCGGGTCGGCCAGCATTTCCCCGGCCGGCCTGCTGACCGTGACCGAGGGCAGCGCCAGCTACACGCAGCAGCTCGCGCCGAGCGATGCGGCACTGTCGTTCCTGGCCGCGCCCGATGCCGGCAGCGGCACGCGCATCTATGCGGTGCCGGCCGGCGACACGATCGTCGGCGCGGCGGCGATCACGCTCGACAGCGCAAGCCCGCTGGTCTTCCCCAACGTGCATATCGGCACGGCGGAGTCGCAGACGGTCCGGATCGGCAATGGGGCGGCGGCGCCGGCGGGCGGCCTCGATGTCGCGCCGACCGCCTCGGGCAACGCCACCGTGCGCGGCACCATCGCCGACCTCATTGCCGGCGCCATCAACTCGACCGACATCACGGTCGGCCTCGACACCTCGGCGGCCGGCGCGCGCACCGGCACGGTCAGGGAAGCATTGTACTGGGCCTTCTAGATATACTTTCTGACAAACCCAAAACTCCATATATTCTGAAGCTAGGAAAGCCTCAATATCAACAGGCGCAGCGTCAGCATTAAGATAAAAGCCCAGTCCAGTACAATTAAACCATTGAGGATCTGACAATCTACTAACTTGATCCAAGTTAGTGTCAACCTTAGTCTTAACACCTGCTCCAATCGGCGCTACAAACAACCTAATCAAGTTAGGGAGAGTAGCCAAAGGCGCAAACGTAATCCGATCATACAGCATCCAATTAACAATGTCTGCTGTATTAGGCTGAATAGGATTCTTATGAAAGATCCTATTCCTTGCGACCTTCAATCCTTCAGTAAGTGAAAAAGCAGGACCAATCTTACCAGTCTTCCCCTTGCTATTGACTCCCAAATCTCGAAAGTCAATCCCTAACGGAAGTCCTTTCTTAACCGCGTCAACAATCGTTCCAATTCTACTCATTTTCTTTATCCTTTAACCTCTTTTTCCTCAAATACGTTTTTGTCTAGGTCATTTACCAAATAACTTACCTACAGGTTTCAGTAAGTGACTTAGTAAATGATTCCTTTTTCTTTAACATGAGAGTTAGATTATGGAATGATTCTATCTATCGAACCCTTCCCCCACGTCTAACACTCTGCAAAGCTCCCATACCTGCCCCCGCTGGAGGGATATAAGCAGCAGGAACAAATCCAGGTCTTACAAACGTTCCCATGCTTCCAGGCTGATTAACTAATGGAACCGCGAAACCCTGAGTAGGGGAAATAATCCCCATACCCCTAAGTCCCAATGTTCCACTAATAGAAGGAATAAAATCATTCAAGACTTTGATCGCTAAGTAAACCAATCCACCTACTACCATGTTATCTCCAACAGTAGATGACTTAGCTACCTTACCGATCAATTTACCTTGAGCAACTGCAACAATCCCAATAGAGAAGTATCCTAGGATTCCTGTCTGTAACGAAGCAGGTAAAAAGTCACTAACTAGCTTGGTGACTGTTGCGCCACCAATGATAGCTAGGACTTTAGTAGCAGTCCCACCAAACATCCCACCTACTCTCTTTTCTCCTTCTCCTCCTGGATTCCGGTGATAGCGCCTACGCCGAGGATTCCCATAGAGATACCTTCCGCGCCGCACCTGCTTAATATAAGGAGGGTTGCGCCGGTGAGTCCTACGCCGATGGTATACCCTATGACTTGTAGCAGGGTTATGCCGCCGATATCGCCTGTGCCTCCGAGGTCCAGGCTCATTACTCCGCCGTTTCCGTCTATGTGCTGCCATTTTACTAAATACTCCTTTCATGCTAAATGGATTGATAACAACCACACGTTTTCCACGATTAGCGTGTCTACGTGCAGTAACTCGTTTGCGTCTACTATGTCTAGATCCTGGATTACCAGAAACTCCAGCAGGAAACACGGTAAGGATAGAACCTACATTCCTCTTACGTTTAGGTCTAGCTGTCCTAATTCCATGCCTTCTAAGCAACCTAGTAGCTTTCTTGTAACTAGCTAACTTAGCTACAGAAAACTTCCTGCTACCTCTAGGAGGATTACGTCTCCCTCCTCTCCTCTTCATAGCTACCCTTTGACGTTTAGATCCAAAGAATAGTTTCTGCAAAGGAGAAAGCTTCCTACGTCTTCCAGGATTAACTAATCTTCGAGTTTTGGTTACTGTTGCCATTGATTAGTTACTTTATACCTCCTTTCCCAACATTTCTATTACAATTACCAAATATCTATAGATCAAGGATCACCCCCTTTTATCTCTTAAATTTCCTCTTAGACTTAATTGGTTTGAATCCCCATCTACTTCCGGGGGATCTCATAAGCCTTCTATAACCTGTCCCTACCTTCTTAGCAGCTTTCTTAGTCTTCCTAATCGAAGGATTACTTACTGATCTCTTCCTAATCGAAACACTCCCATTCCTATTAAACTTCACGGCTGTAGCAGGAATCCATTTTTCTTTAGGAACAGAAGAAGGATTATGCTTCACTTCCTCAACATATATTTCACCAAGATATTTCCTATAAGGCTGAGGAGCTTTTCTTTTAGCTGCTTTCATTGTCTTAGCTTGAACAGTAGCTATTTTCTGTCCTGTAGGCCCCCAAAATACATTATAAGTTTTCATATTAATTCTTTAATCCCTAATTCCTAATCCCAACATCCTCAATCTTATAACTTCCCCCAACTAACAATAACTTCTTATCTCTCACCACATACACCAACAAAGGCAAATCTCCCCCGTCTTCCCCAAACTCATGCTCATACTCCACAACTTCCCCGTTACTATCATCCAAATGATGTTTGTCTGTAGAATAAACAATAGATTCAACTAATCCAATCGGTATAATTCTCTTCCCTTGATAAGTAACAGGAGCAAAATCTTTCTCTGATAAATCTAGTGATTGATCTCCACCAATAATCTCTAAATTTTCCCCCTCAACATCACAAACTAACTTAGGCAAGTCACTTTCAGAGATATGTTTATTATCAGATTCATCAAACGAGATAGTTTTCTCAGTCCTACCCTTTTCATCAGCCAAAACATTCAATTCTATCAAATCTCCTAAAATAACTCCATCCTCATCATATGATTCCTCCTCAGTAATCTCTATAGCTTCAATAGGATCTCTCCCATGAAATTTCTTGGAGAAATCTTCTGCTTTCTCCGAGTCACCATGAATCATATATTGCTGAGGATCTAGATTCTTTTTTCTAGCTAGATTATTACTATTCTTATTTCTTTTCCTAGCTAACTCCTTAGCAAACTTACTTCTATCCCTCTTTGGAGTCTTTCTAATCATCTCCTCAGCCAATTTCCTACTTACATTAGTAGTCTCTCTCTCTACCCCACTCGCAATAGCTTGCATCAATCCATATTGTTCTGCACTAACAATAGGATTCCTATACTTTTTCAAATCAGCAATAGGATCAAGTCTAGCTCTACTCATCTTACTAACTCCTAAACATCATAGCCACAACTCCAGCAACCACTATCCCCACAACAGCAGCAATCAAATAATCATTCTCATTCCCTACACTCAAATTCAAAAATCCTTCTTCACCGGAACTACCAATACTATCACTAGAAATACCATTACTAGAAATACTACTATCTCCACTACTTGTCCCAACTCCACCAAAAACTCCCAAAGACTCATCTGCTCCAACTCCTGTCTGATTACTTACATAATCTAAATAATTACTAGTAGGGTTATTATCACTCGGAGGAGCATACTTATAAATAAACTCTCTAAGCGTTAATCCTCTTGATTGATCTAACCCAATTTGGCGTTGTAGTGCATTCCATCCTTCTTGAGGAGAGTCAAATATAGCATATCCACTTTTATCTGTCCCTGTCTGATTAGGCGCATAGCGTAAGTTACCAGGATTATTATTTCTCTGAGCTATTGATCCTGATTTATTAAATCCCTCAAATTGAGCTATAGCTTGCATCAAAGAATCAACACTAAAAGTCATATCATTTACCTTAAGCTCTACTTTATTCGACCTAACCTTGTAGTGCATCATTCCCCAACAGGATGACTCCTACTTACTATCCCTCTCTCCAAAAATGGGCAATCATTCTTATTACACTCTATCCTATTCTGCCACCAATCATACAAAGTCTGCAAATTAGTTTCCAACTTAGCAATCTTAATACTCAACCTATTATAAACAGCAAAAGCAGCAACCAAAAATGATACAACCTGTATCATCTCCCCTGCTGTAATTGTTCCCTCCAAGTGAATAACCAAAAATCCTAATGATATAGTTATCATGATTCCTATGCCTAGATTCTTTCTACTTATCAACTTCAATCTTCTTACTCTTTGGATCATAAGCCACACTAGCTGGTGTCCCATCAGGGTTAACATTCCCCGCAAAATTATGTACAACAACTTGTATAATACTAATCCCAGTAGCTACAATAACCTTAACCTTTCCACTAGCTAACGGTTCTACTAGATTTAATATTTGTAATACACATAAAACAATCTGCCAAAACCTACTCATTGTCAAAGTCATACTCGATAACTCCTTTATCTTATCTATATAAGGCTTTGCCTTAAAGTAAAACTTGATCCATCTTGCTGTAGTTATTAGTCCCATACATCCCCATCTATATCAGACTCTTTAACCAAAAAAGGTATATCATTCCCATCTACATAAACATCATACAAATTTTCATTAGTTATCTCATCTACTCTACTTCTATGGCCTATAACTCCAGTTAGCCAAGCATTCTCTATCTTGACTAACACTTTCTGCCTATTCTCAAATTTAATTATATTACCACTCATAAATCTAAAATCCTGTCCCAAACTGCAACCCATAACAAACCTTAGTTTGTGTTGCAGTTATATTAACCATCCTAACCGTAGGTATCAAAAATACATGGTACTTATCTTTAGTAACTATTCCTCCCAAATCAATCGCAATCCCTGTAGCTCCCGTAAAATTCCCCAATGTAACTGTTCCCCCATTCATAACTCCAGCATCCCCAAGAATAAATAACTGTGCATGACCAGAAGGATTATTATAAAGTACTTGAAGGATTCCAGTCCTGATAGTAGCTGTATTATTTGCCCCTTCAGTTGTTGATCTCACTAACGCCGTTTCCGCAGTAGTAATACTATAAGTAGGCTTTCCCGCAATAGACATAGCCTTAACTGCCAAACTAGTCATGGCACTAGCTTGATTACCTAAATAGTTATATCCAATTCCTCCAGTAAACATATACTGTGGTTGATAAGAACCTACAGAATTAGTAGAATCAGGAAATTGTCCAAACAAGCCTATTGGTATCAATATTGATATAATGAGAACTCCCATAAATTTCATAGATTTATTCCTTCCATCCCCTTCTCTTAAATTCCTTCTTTCTTTCTATATCTTCATTTATTAGAAAGTAAATTCCAAAAGCCCCAACCGCTAACAACAAAGTATTAGTAGACCCTAGAGAATTAAACCAGTCACCAATGGTTGGACTGATATCTCCTACCCCACAATTTCCACAACCTGTTCCAATTCCCTGAAATCCTCTAACCAAATAATCATGCTGCAAAGGGAGTAAAGTATCAAAAAATCCGGGTATCTCTACTCTTCCTCTATTAGCAATAGAATGGGGATTCTGACTTGGAATCATTTCTATATTAGTTGGAGCTAACATATTTTATATAATCTAACCTCTCACAAATGAAATAGCTGCAACCACTCCTAAACCTATCAATCCAACTTGCCACCATGCCAATTCCCCCACTATAGGAACACAAACCCCATCTTGTGTTACATATTCATTCCCACTACAAACAGGTCCAACTCCCTGACTCTGTTGTAATCTCAAAGCTTGATCCGATTCTGCTTGTGATTTCAAAGCAGCATTCAATTCATCCTGATACTGTTGCTGACTAGAATAAGGACTTGGCGTAGTAGGTAAGCTTGCAATAGTAGGTAATTGGCTAGCTCCTTGTGGAGCATAACTAGTCCCTTGATTTATCGTTTCTACTCCCTGTTGGAATTGTGCCATCTGATTCCAAGCATCTCTCGAATACCCCCAACAAAGTGGATCAACAAAATATTTCCACGCACTACCAGAGCAGTTACTAATTGCTTTGGCATTCAAAGAAACAAGAGAACCAAATCCTTTACTAATCATTTCTTTTTACTCTTAGCTGCAACTAACAAAGCTGTAATCATCCCTACCAATAATAGAGCTTGTGGTACGACATATCCGACAGGAAAAATCGGTACTCCACAACATCCTTGCATCATTCTAGTTACTCCCCCTTGTCTGATTTTCTCCTGTCTGACTCTCACTCATCTTCTTCATCAAATTGGCATGAACCAAATTCACCAAAATCCTAGCCTCTCTAGGAATCTCTACTCCACTTAATCCCTTAACAACAATCTCATTAACATCCTCTCGAATAGTAGGCCAAATTCCTTCTAATCCAAATTTCTTCTCGATATAATTAGTTAGTCTCTCCGCTGCTTTGTAAGTCAGTACATCCAATCTCCCAGTACCAATGGAGCGGATTGGGTCCCTGAATTTGACCCCGTCCTCGCAGTTCAACTGCGGCCCTTGATCAACGGCCAGCTATTTCTCCGGCCAACCCTTCCTGACGCCGGCGTCGACGAGGAAGACAACGACAAAGGCGACGAGACTGAAACAGAGGAGATTGGCCGGGCGCTGCCAGACAACGACCCAGCGATATCCGAGGCGAGTCGAGCGCTCCACGCAAAAATGATCTTTGTCGACGGCGACAAGGGAAGCGTCATTTATGTTGGATCCTCAAATTGCACCAGACGAGGTCTGCGATTGGGAGGAACAACGAATTGGGAGGCGGGGTTTATTTATCGCCTATCGCGTTCTGGGCGCAATCAGTTGCAGCGGCTGCTCGATATGGCCGGGAAGGCGGTTGAAGTGCTCCCGGGTAAGGCGCCTCTGTCGGTTGCTCCCGTCCGGGAACCTGACGAACCTGTTCCAGATTTCCTTTCCGAGATCGTTGCGACGCGCACGACGGTCGCCATCCGCTTCCAAGGCGAATCGTCGATTCCACAAGATCTGATCATCCTGATGCCGATTCCTGCAAGGCTCGAGGACGCTGGCTATTGGCTCCTCTACCCGCAAGGGAACAGCAAGGTGCGGGGAACGCAACTGAATGTAGTGCTGGGTGACGCCCCCCGGTGCGACGAACTGCGGAAGGCGATGCCTCCGTTGCCTGAAGACCAATCATTTGGGCCAAACGTCTACGTCGATGTGTTCTGGGACGGAAAGAAGGGCGTGTTCCCCGTCCGCTTTGATGACAAAGCCAGTCTCCCACTATTGATAGCGGGGCGCCGTTCGACCGAAGGCGAACTGATTGACTATTTCCTGTTCGGGCGGGAGCCTGACCTAGATGGCGATGGGTCGGGCGGCGGTAGGGGAACAGAGCCCCATACCGACAAGGACGCGCCCGTTGATACCCGCCGAATTCTGGCCTACTTCATTCGCCGTTTCGTTCAGGCAATTCCCGGAATTGAGGCTGAAATTGATCGTGCGAACTATTCTCGGGTCGCGCTAGAGGCGACTCTTAGGGGACCCACCAGCCCCCTAGAGCTTGCGGAGCGGGCCTTTGCGAGTCTCTCCCAGGCGCCAGCGGCAGATGAGCCCATCAAGACGCCGACCGCGGTTGGCTTTCAGCTGGTCGAAATTATTTCGGCACTCAAGCGTTGCCGGAGCCGTATTTCGGACAAGGAGCTACAGGAATGCTTTGATCCAGTCCTGAGTCGTTGCATGGAAATGCTCGACCAGCTAGCAGCGCAATCACCATCGCTGGGTGGCGCAAGCTTTACCAATTATCGCAACCACTTCGCCAGGAATTTCGCGTGAACCTGTCGCCGGACATCGATCTCGGTCGCTCCCTGCGTCAGCTGTTCGGGAGTGATGCGGCGTCTGCCGCGCAAATTGAGGCTGATTGTGCGCGGCAGACAGCGACTGCAAATGCAATTCTTCAGCGCTTCTTTGCCTCAGATCCAAAGCAAAGGCGTGAGATAAACATACTTGCCGATGAGGTTGGACTTGGCAAAACCTATGTCGCACTAGCAGTGGCGGTTTCAATTCTCGATGCGATCAGAAGAAATGAAGCACCGGAGGAACTACCGTCCAACAAACCCGTTGTCTTGATATTAACGCCGCAGAACGATGCACTTTTCAACAAGTGGTACCGCGAGATAGAAAATTTTCGACGGGATTGCGCGCGTGAAGAAGGCGCGCTTTCCTGGTTGCAGATCGCGACCCCGATTGAGGGAAGCAGCAAGTCTGGCAACGTTGCCAATTTGACAGAGAAGATCCGGAAGGCCTCTCGTAAGAGTCCCATGTTGCTGCTCGCTAAGCAGGGCGCGCTCAGCTCAGCGCTCGCTGACCGAGATTGGTGGCGCCGGCGTGCACTGGCCATCGTGTTCGAGAAGCTCAAGGTGCCAACAGGAGAGCGGCAAGGATGGTGCAGGCATGTACTGGGATCGGGGAGCCAACAGGCCGTGCCGGAATTGCTCGACCTGAGGAGCTCGTACGAACTGTGGCAAGAGGCTGATGACGTTTCGCCTAACTTGTACCGAGCGTTTGAGCGCGCATTGGAAGACAGCAAACGCTATGAGCGCATCGAGAAAGCGCTTGCGTCAGCTGAAGGGTGGCGATTTACCAAAGCCATAGACGATTTGACTCGCGATGCCCTGGTTCGCGACTGGCCGCTACTGCCGCTTGTCGTGATCGACGAAGTGCATGGCCTTAAGAATGAATACGTCAAGGCGAGGCGGAGCCTCGAGGAACTCCTAGACGGACAGGTAAGTCGTCTTCTGGGTCTATCCGCAACCCCATTTCAGTTGCGTCCGGACGAACTTCTGAGTGTTCTCAAGCTTAGAGGGGTGCTTACACTGTCGCCTGAGCGCGAAGGAGCACTGGAGTCCGCAGCTTCGGAGCTTTCTGATGCTCTCGACAAGTCAAAGAAGGCAGGGGATTCTTTCAGAACCAAATGGTCGGCGTTGCGGCCTGGCGATTTTGGGGCAATCTCAGCGCAATGGACCGCCCATAACCAATCCGCGCCGAACAGCCAGCTCGAAGTGTTCCGAGCGTTGCGCCCGCCTCGCGTCGCGCATGCCTTGGAGGCTGCGGTCGAGCTTTCGGTAAGCAACAAGAGCCTTCGCGGACACTTGCGACCCTTTGTCATCCGACATATGCATCCGCGCGGTTATAGGGAGCATTTTGTCGGTAGAAACGCCGATCGAGCGTCGCAACATGGCACGGAGCATTTCAGCTGGGCCCCGGGAATGGATGTGGGCGGCGATGAGGAGTTGTCGCACTACTTGATGATGCGAGCTATAGCGCTATCCAAGGATGAAAAAGGGTTGCCTGGGCTTGGCGCAGAACTTACCGGCAGCTATCGACATCTTGTTGAAACCTCCGCAGTTTGGAGAAGGCTAGCGGAAGCGGACAATCTGCTATTGCGCGAATACCGCCGTGTGCTTGACGAGGTGATCGGAAAACGGAGAGATGAAAATGACCCCGATGCCCGTCATCGCAAGGTACAGGCGACGGTGAAGCGAGTTCTTGAAGGTTTCAAGAAAGGACAGAAGACCCTCGTATTTTGCGTATTCACCAAGACCGCGGAGACATTACGAGATCAGATTCAGCATGCTATAGACGATTTTTTGGCGGAGCAGCGAGAAAAGTTGTTCGGCGATGAGACGGCACTGGAAAACTTTCGGCGCCGCTTCTTCAATCGACAGGAACCTTTGTTCTCGCTGATTCAGGACCAGCCCCTACTTGGCGAGGTGCCGCGCGGCGAGGGGGTAGGAATTCCACGGGCGCTCGCCCTGTCTGAGGGCGCCCTGACGTTGGTGGCGACCCTCCTGTATGAACAGGGACACCCTCCCGACGTCGAAAAGCCGGATAGGCGTCTTTTACTCGCGGCGGCGGAGCACATTGCTATTGGCCAGTGGCTCGGCCAGCCGGCTGGCAACGAATGGTTGAGGGGGGAACAAGGGGTGCTGCGCAACTGCCCAGAGTTGATCGATCAGATCGCGGCGCCATCCTGGCTTGAGGCTCGGGGGCAACTATCTAGAGGACGGCGAAGTTCACA
This sequence comes from uncultured Pseudomonadota bacterium, assembly GCA_963817785.1. Classification (GTDB taxonomy): domain Bacteria; phylum Pseudomonadota; class Gammaproteobacteria; order Burkholderiales; family SG8-39; genus JAKALD01. The sequence goes on from CAWFPL010000004.1 coordinate 80,689, forward strand.
GGCACTTCGCAACCTGGATCCGGAGGCGGATTCCACTGCAAAGGACCCGCTGGACGCCGAAGCAGGCGACGAAGGCGCATTCCGGGGTGACCGCAAACTAGGAAAAGAAGTCGCGATCGCTGCCTGGGTGCGCCGTCTTCGGGAGGATGCGGTCGGAGAGGTTGTTGCACCGTACTTTCAAGCCGGTGTTTGTGCGAAAGCGACCAAGCGCCTGCCGTTGCTTGCGCGGCATCACCAAAAGATACTGGTTGAACTGAATCTTAGATCGAGACTCGTCGCTGGCCAGGTATTTCGGAGAATACTCATGGCAGAGGAATTTCTGCTGAGGTATCTCAGTGACGTGGAAAAAGACAACGCGGAACGCTGGTCGGATTACCTCGCTAACCGCTACGAGCGACCCCTCGCAGGCCACCTGGAGTCCTTGCGTGATCGTGTACACGCATATCTTGAGACACTCGTCCGCGGGCAAATGAACGACGCGCTCATGCGCGGGTATGAGAATGCCGCAGAGAACCGTAACGTCATACAGTTAGTCAAGGGCGGTATGAGTCGAGACAGGTACTTCCTGGGATTTAACACGCCGTACCGCCCTGAAATTCTTGTGTCCACGCAGGTTGGGGCTGAAGGCATCGACCTTCACCGGGAGTGTCGTCACGTGATTCATCATGATCTGTGCTGGAACCCCGCAACGATCGAACAGCGGACAGGGCGGGTCGATCGAATCGGGAGCAAAGTGGAGCGCGAGCGGCTAGCCCATCTAGCGAATGAGCGTCCAACGCTTGAGATTGTCGTGCCTTATCTCGCAGCAACTTACGATGAGCGCATGTTTGAGGAACTGTACCGACGCGCTCAGTTGTTTGAAGTGACCATGGGCGGCGATATGAGGGTCGATGGACGCATCGATCCGAATGACGAGCAGGCTGAAGCGCGCAGGCGCGCAGACGAGGGTATCGGCACAGAAGACGAGGACCTTGGGAACGAAGGGCCTGACGGGGCAGGGATCAAACTCCCGTCAGACATGGTAGATAACTTGCGGGTGGATCTCGCCGTGTGGCGCCCTTCCAAATAGCTACGGACGCGCCGTCGCTCGAAACGAGCGTGAACGATTCACTCCCCTGTCTCGTGGTCCTGAACAAATGCTTGGAGAACGCCCTCGATGGACTGGTCATCAAACCAGAGGTCCAACTCATCTTCGCCGTAATCGAACCGCAAATCATAGGTCACGTCCCGTTCAAGACGAGCAATCTCCCTCCTGCCCATTTTGCGTTGGTCGATACGCGAGATACATATGGAGCGATAGCCACACACCTTGTAGTCTTCCCACGGATGACCGTACAGATCAGCCAGGTCCGGAATGATGGCTTTGGTCGGTACCAGAATGCGGGCGGAGGCTTTTCCGCAAAGATCGAATGTGAAGGCATACTTGGCGTCGATCGCTTCCGCAGGGTCGTAGCGCTGCATGTTGAGGAAGGCGGCGAATGACTGGCCGTCCAGGCTGGCGTACGCAGCGCTAGCGATCACGACCTGGATCGTGCCCTCCGTGAGCAACTCCGGATCCACGGGCAAAGCGAGGTCGCGCAGATGCTTCCGGAATAGGGTGTACTGATCCGCCCGAGCGTCCTTCCTGAACTTGCTTATCCAGCGTTTCAGGTTTGCGTTCGACATGAGTTGTCCTCGCTATTGAAGCGAAATCCCGGAACGGCGCGATACAGCTGGGCCGGGCGGTTAGGGCCGTGCTCAAATTCGCCAGCCACCTCGACCAGCGTTTCGTCCGATCGTAGACGGCGCCGGAAACTGCTCTTGTCCAGCCGCGTTCCCATGACGGCTTCACACACGCGCTGGAGGTGAGTCAGTGTGAACTTCGCGGGTAGCAGGTGAAGCGGGAGAACCAGTCGCTCGACCTTCTGCCGCAGACGCGAAGTGGCGAGTCCGATCATTTCCCGGTGGTCGAAGGCAATCGGGCGCTTCAAATGCGTAACGTCTGACCACGCCACATCCGTCGCTTTTGCGCCCGCGGCGGCCGGCGCCTGATCGGCCGGGAGCAGGGCGTAGAAGAGCACCCCCACGGAGTACCCGCGCGGGTCCCGGCGCGGGCCGCTGAAGACCGATACCTGGTCCAGAAATGGGATCCCCACCCGCGTCTTGGCTGCGAGGGCTCTGCGCGCAGTATGTTCGAGGGACGCGTCCGTTGCCGGGTTGAGAAGGGCACCAGGCAATGCCCAAGCGCCTGCTTGTGGATCGTTGCCGCGCTGGAGAAGGAGTACGCGCAGCGTTGCTTCGACGACCGTGAACAGAGTGACGTCTGCGGCGACGATTGGAAACAGTTCTTTCATCGGCGATTGGTTCACTTGCGTTCTATGCATTGGACAATATAATTCACTTAGTGGTAATATGCAACTAAGAGGAACAAAGACAAAAAGCCAAGTATCGTTTCAATGAAGACCCACGACGCGGGGGACCGGTATCCTGGCTGCTTCCTGGGGCTTGCGGCTGGGGATGCAGTTGGCACGGCGGTCGAGTTTCAACCGCGGGGTAGCTTTAGTCCCGTCACCGACATGTCCGGCGGTGGGCCGTTCGGGCTCGCACCCGGCGAGTGGACCGATGACACATCGATGGCTCTTTGCCTGGCCGCCAGCCTGGTCGAGCGCGACGGATTCGACCCGACGGACCAGATGGAACGCTATTGCCGGTGGAAAGAACAAGGCTACTTCAGCAGCACCGGAGAGTGCTTTGATATCGGCATAACCACGGCTGCGGCGCTACGGCGCTACCAGCGCACCGGCGAAGCAAATGCGGGATCCAAAGACCCTTCGTCCGCGGGAAACGGTTCCATCATGCGGCTCGCGCCAATCCCGATGTTCTTCCTGCCCGACTTCGATGCCGTGGAGCACTACTCTGGTGCGAGTTCGCTGACGACCCACGGTGCGCCGGAGTGTATTGATGCATGCCGGCTTTTCGGCCGGATCCTCGGCCGTGCACTGCTTGGCCAGTCGAGGGATGAAGTGCTGTTCGCGGATGGGCCGACGTTTGCCGGCGCGCAGAAGATAGCTGGCATTGCCCGAGGGGACTACAAGGCCAAATTCGAGAAGGAGATTCGCGGAACCGGTTACGTGGTGGCGAGCCTCGAAGCAGCGCTTTGGTGTTTTCTGCGCACCGACTGCTTTGAACACGCAATCCTCATGGCCGCCAACCTGGGCGATGACGCCGACACTACAGCCGCAATCTGCGGTCAGGTGGCCGGGGCCTATTACGGGAAGACCGGCATCCCGTCCAAGTGGATTCAGAAGTTGGCGTTGGGCTCGACCATCACTGAACTTTCAGGGCAGCTATTTTCTGGCCGGCGACGCGCAGCAGGGCACTTACATGACCAAAACAGAAGATTCGATCGCCAAGCTCCTGACCGCCGCGCAAAACGGGGACGCGGCAGCCCAGCACGAACTTGCGACTCGCTATCGCGAGGGCGACGGTGTGCCGGAGAATCTTTCCACTCCTTGAAGTGGTACCGCAAAGCAGCAGAGTCGCGACATCCCGATGCGATGAATGATCTTGGCTCGATGCTGCTGGACGGCCATGGATGCAAGGCAGACCCGGCCGAGGCCTTCAAATGGTACGAACTGGCAGCGAAGACGGGCCACCCTGTGGCCTGCTACAACCTTGCCAAGCGTTACCTCCACGACGCGATCGATCTTCCGCAGGCATTTCACTGGTTCTCCGAGGCTGCGAGGCAAAACCACACGGAAGCGATCTGCGACTTAGGCACCATGTATCGCTTTGGCCAAGGTATCGGGCGAAACCTCATCGCCGCCGCCGATTTTCACCTGATCGCCGCCAAGCAAGGCGATGTTGTCGCGATGGGCAATCTTTCGGACTACCTGGACGAACTGCAGACTATCGCACTGGCCGGCAACCCGACCGCGAGCCGCTGTCTAAGCGAGATTTATAACCTCGGTTTGGGTGCCGAGAAAGAGCATGCCGCTTACGTGGACCTGGACCAAATGGGCAAAGGAGCGCTGCCCGCTTTCGGATGATGCAGATGAGGTTGCCGGAATCGAAGGGGCCTATGATTTCTACAAGAGCTGTCTGAGCGCCGACGACCGCAAAGAGGGCGAACGCGTTCTCAATAGTCTGATTGTCGCCGCCGGAAAGTCTGCTGCGCCGAATAAGCCTTTGGTCAAACGCAAACGGGGAAACAAATGAATTACGACATCATCGGCGACATCCACGGCCACGCTGACGCACTCAAGGCATTGCTCCAGGACATGGGCTACCAAAACAGCCGCGGTGCGTGGCGTCACCCTAGTCGCAAGGCGATCTTCGTCGGCGACTTCATCGACCGGGGGCCGAAGCAGGTCGAGTCTGTGGAGATCGTCCGTCGCATGGTGGATACTGACGCGGCGCTGGCGGTAATGGGCAATCACGAGTTCAATGCCATCGCCTAGTTTCTCCCCGACGAACGAAACCCGGGCGAATACGTGCGCCCCCATCATGCGCCGAAGTACGGCGACAAGAATTTTCAACAGCACAAAGCGTTCTTGAACGAAGTCATCGGCATGCCGCTCCACAAGGAGATCATCGACTGGTTTCTGACGTTGCCGCTTTGGCTCGATCTTCCCGGACTGCGCGTCGTCCACGCTTGCTGGCACCAGCGGTTCATGGACTTTCTCGCGCCGAAACTGGCGCCAGGCCATAGGCTCACAAGCGATCTGATGGTTGAAGCGAGCCGCGAGCCGGACGACGAGTCCGTTAAGGACGACGCGGAGCCATCTGTCTTCAAAGCGGTGGAGGCGCTGACCAAAGGCATCGAAATCCCGCTTCCAAAGCCTCACTCGTTCAAAGACAAGGATGGGCACGAGCGAAGCCGGGTACGCGTTCGCTGGTGGGACCAGAATGCCGTTACCTACAAACGGACCGCGATGTTACTCGACGATGAGGCACGCAACAAGCTTCCCGGAAACGCCGATACCCGACCACGTTCGAATCGGAGACGGCGGCGGCAATCCGATCTTCATCGGCCACTACTGGTTGACCGGGACGCCAGAGCTGCGATCCAAGAAGGTGGCGTGCGTGGATTACAGCATCGCGAGGGGCGGTAAGCTCGTAGCTTATCGTTGGGACGGGGAAAACGAACTGTCGTCGACGAATCTAGTTTCGCTCCGTTGAGCGAAGGCTGAGCGTAGCCCGTGGGCAGAACAAAGTTGTATTGCGCCGGCTACAGGTGACGCAAGTTCGTGACGTTGACGGTAAAAATTTTGTAGAAAAATCTGGTTCGTCAGTAGAAATTGTGGGCGAGTTGCGGCTCGGGTAGTTTGCCAAGTGCATGATATAGCGCGATTTCGGTGACCGGAAGGTGCGAAAGCCGTAGGATTTTCTCATGGTGACTTTGGCCTTGTTGTTCAGGCCCTCGACGACGCCGCTGGAGAACTCCTTTCTGGCGCGGAAGTAGTTGAGCATCAGCTCGCGATGGTCGCGCAGGGTGCGGGCGAATTTCTTCATCGGCTCGATGCGCGAGCGCATGACCTGGCGTGCACCACTCGTCGAGGAACTTGCCGGCCCAGGTCGGCGAGTCGTAGTCCCAGAATTGCTGGAAGTCTTCCTTGAGCAGGTAGGCGCGCACGCTCTTGCAGGTTGTAGCGCAGCAGATCGCGCAGCCGGAAGCGCTGCTGTGTCGGTCAGGTTCTCCGGGCGCTTGAGCAGGCACCAGCGGGACTTCTTGAGCACCGGCTCGTAGCCGTCCTGCGACCATGCGGCGCGCCTCGGCGGCGCGCACCTCGTCGAGCGCCTCGTTCATCTTGGCCACGATGTGGAAGCGGTCGAGGATGTTGAGCGCGTTGGTGCAGTGCTCGCGGATCACCTCCAGGTAGGGCTTCCACATGTCCGAGCAGACGAACTCGATCTTCGGCGCCAGTTCCTTGCCGATCAGGGTGAAGAACTGCTCGAAGCTCTCGATGGTGCGCTCCTTGCCGACCCACAGCAGGCGGGTGCAGCCGGCTTCGATCTGGTAGACCAGCGTCAGGTACTTGTGGCCCTTGGCCGTATGCGATCTCGTCGACGCCGATGGCCCGGATCGGCACCGAGCTCCCGGTGCTCCAGCCCCCACTGCACGACGTACTCGACCGCCTGGCAGACCTTCTCCCAGGTGGTGCGGAACGCTCCGGCGGTCTCCTTCCACGACAGCTTGCGCGCCCAGTGCGCCAGAAACAGCATGTAGGCCTTGGTCAGGGTGTGCTTGCCCGTGCGGCCCAGGGCACCTGCTCGACCTTGACCCCGCAAGCGCCGCACTCGACCCGGCGCATGCGGTAGAGCAGCACCACCGCGAAGCCCCACACCGGGATGAACTCGAAGCGGCGCTGCGGCAGCTGAAGAACAGTACGAAGCGTTACTTGCGCTCAGGCAGCCCACCGAGACTTATAGTAACGTCATCGGTAGACTACTACGGACTGTTACCGGAAATATCGGGTCTGCTTCGTGTAATATTTATATAATCCATAAGTTACCATTGCATTAATGGCGTTATGGCTCGCTGGCGCTTGGTAACCCGAATGGCAGCCCACGTTCACAATTTCATTAGCCCTAAAAAGCAGGACCAATTGCCGCGTGGACTGCTGTTCATTTCCATTGCACTGTTTTGCGGCTTAGTCGGTGCGCACTCGAATCAGCCGACCACCCACAGCCCCAACAACACCTGGACGTATGTCGTAGCACCCCGATTTGACAACGCCGGTTCCTTTTCTGAAGGACTCGCCGCCGTAGAGGTTGCCGGTAAGTGGGGATTCATCGACAAGTCTGGGAAGCTGGTAATCGAAGCCCAATTCAATCCGGGCCAAGCGCAATACAACGCCAATTTTTCGGACGGCCTTGCAGCGGTGAATTTCGCTAGCGGTAAAGGATGGTCCGGAGTCCCGCCTGCCGGTACACAGTGGGGATTCATAGACAGAACTGGAGCGGTTGTTATTAACCCGCAATTTTCAGGCGATTACTATAGCCCGCCATATTTTGCGGAGGGTCTGGCTGTCATTCGGTTTGGTGAAAAGTACGGCTATATCGACAAGACCGGGAAGGTGGCCATTGCGCCGATTTTCGATAGTGCGTATCGGTTTTCAAGCGGACTCGCAGTCGTAAGAATCGGAGAAAAGGAAGGCTACATCGACAAGACTGGCAAATTTGCAATCAAGCCGGCTCTTGAGTCCGCTGGGTCATTCTCCGAGGGCTTAGCGACGGTCACGCTAGGAGGCAAAGACGGGTTGATCGACAAGAGCGGCAAAGTAGTGGTCGAGCCACGCTTCGACTCGATAGACCAATTCTCAGACGGACTGGCCGGGTTCACAGTCGAGCACTTCTCACACATCGATAAGAATGGCCTGCCGGTTAGCAATTCGGAGACCTCAAGCGGAACGAAATTCGGCTATATCGACAACGCAGGTCGAATAGTCATTGCACCGCAGTTCAATCCAACGTTTCTCAATTTCTTGATCAGTTATTTCTCCGAGGGTCTGGCCGTTATCGAGTTTGGCGCACAAACAAGCGAACATGTAGATTTCGGAGCAACAGGCAAGTTCGGTTACATCAATAAAAAGGGGCGGTTAGTTATAAATCCAAAGTTCGACGACGCATTGTCGTTCTCCGAGGGCTTGGCAGCTGTGCGTGTCGGGGGCAAGTGGGGCTACATCGATAAGACTGGGCGAATAGTGATCGCGCCGCAGTTCGACGACGCTGATAGCTTTTCCGACGGCCGCGCCAAAGTACAGATCGGCCGCAAATACGGCTTCATTGCCAGATAGCTCCGACAAGGCTTTCTAAACAAAATCTAGACACGAAGCCGCCAGAACGGCCTATTTTCATAATAACCTATGGTTTTTACTGGCGTCCCCACGGGGACTTGTGGCTGAGGTCAATGCCGTGCGCGTCCCGTGGGAGGTTCGTCTGGCTGCCTGAATGCTCACGTCCATCTCCGATCGGCGGCATCAGCCGCCGACTCTTAGCGCAGTGCTGACCCCATGTATTCCCCGATGCGATCGGTGGCAGGGTGACCATCGATCGCGTCTGCAAGCCATGCAATGATTGGCTTGGCGCCAATGTCGATGTGTTGCTCACCGATCACGATCTGATCTTGATTAAACGCGCTCAGCTCGGGGTGCGCGATAGCGGCGGAAATGTCATCAACCCGTGGAAGGACGTATTTCGTCGCGGAGTGATGGCCAATGATCCGGCGCAAAGAGTCGAGCTTGACCACGACGAAGACAGCGGAGAACTTGTTCCGCGGGTTCTGTATAAGTCCACCAGAACAACGCTGGACAACGGAAATCAGCTCCTGCAAATCACGATCGACGCGAGCAAGGCGGATGAAATCGGAAAGATCATCGAGCGGACGCGACAGAGGGAGGGGTTGCCGCCGTTGTCGGAGAAGGAGCTCAGCGATCAGGTCGCGGCTGCGAAGGCGAATGTGCGCCGCATAGATCAGCCCGAAGTGAAGTACGGAATTGACGTGGATGTCAGGGCCTACAAACGCGCTGTCTGCAAAAGCGCATATGAGCTGGCGTGGCAATGGCTCGGCGACGACTACCTGGAGGACCCTGTCGCGGTGAACTTGCGGGATCTGATCCTCAAAGATGCCAAGGACGAAATCCGAGGTTCGATCGATCTGACTGGAGACACGCCCGCACTACTGCCGTGGAAGAGCGAAGGGTGCGCCCATGTAGGGATCGGCCAGAGAGTAGCCGGGCATCTTTGCATTGCTATCCGCATCTTTGACGTGGTATCTGGCGTAATCGATGTCAGCGACACGGAAGATAAATATCGAAGCCGGGGCCGGTCGCTTGGGGAAGGTCTTTTTGTCCTGAACGATCCGCAGACCGGCGCCTTGCGGCAATCCACGCTCGTGGAGGAATTGCTCCGCCTGAGCAGCCGATCGCGCCGCGGCTAGAAAGCCCTTGGCCAACATTGCGCCGCCTAGGGCAGACCCCGAGCGAGGAAGGGGCCACCCCTAACCCCTTGAATTCCCCGCCTCTTCTCCCATTCCCGGACCGGCCAGAAAACAGGCCATTTATTCGGCCATACTTTGTCCTTACGCCTTACTAACATGCTGATATATTGTATTTAGTGTTGATAGGAAAGCGGACATGAAAGCGGCCAAAAAACCGGCCAAAGACCGGGGGGAGTCCATCAGCCTGATGGAGCCGCTTCTCATCGGCCAAACTTCGCGCCATCGCGAGGTTTTGACCGATCTCGCCATGGAGCTCGGGCGGAGAAGCACCGGTTTCCGCCGTTCGCTTCCAGGATCTTTGACCGCCTCCCTTGCCGACCTCGTACGGGCGATGAACTGCTATTACAGCAACCTCATCGAAGGGCATGACACCCACCCGATCGACATCGAGAGCGCCCTGAAAGGCGACTACAGCAAGGACGCGAAGAAGCGCGATCTCCAGCTTGAGGCCAAGGCGCACATCGAAGTGCAGAAATGGATAGACGGCGGCGGCCTCGCAGGCAGGGCCGTGACCGCCGACGGTATCCGCGAGATCCACCGGCGCTTTTGCGGTCATCTGCCCGAAGATCTGCTGTGGGTCGAAGACCCGAAAACCAAGGAGCGGAGCAAAGTCATTCCCGGCGAATTCGGCCACCGCGACGTCGAGGTGGGTGAGCATATTCCGGTGAGCGCACCGGCGGTGCCGCGCTTCCTGAAGCGCTTTGAAGAGGTTTATGGTGGTCTCCGTATCACCGAGACCATTCTCGCCGCTGCCGCCGCACACCACCGCCTTGTCTGGATTCACCCGTTCCTTGACGGCAATGGCCGCGTCGCCCGGCTTATGTCGCACGCGACTTTGCTGGAGGCGCTGGACACCGGCGCAATCTGGTCGATTGCGCGCGGGCTCGCACGCCGTGTCAACGACTATAAGGCCCACCTTGTCGCCTGCGACCTCCAACGTCGCAACGATCTTGATGGCAGGGGATCGCTGAGCGAGGAGAACCTCGCCGAATTCACAAGGTTCTTCCTAGAGATCTGCCTTGACCAGGTCACCTTCATGGAAGGGCTGATGCAGCCCGATCAGCTGCGCGCGCGCATTCTGCTGTGGGCGCAAGAGCAGATTTACCTAGATAAGTTGCCGCAAAAGGCGGAACTCATTCTTGAAGCCGTTTTGTACCGGGGAGAACTGCCCCGTGCCGATACCGCCGGCATTCTTGGAGTGAGCGATCGTCAGGCCCGCCGGATCGTGTCCGCCCTCATGGAACACGAGGTGCTCCAGTCCGAGAGCACGCGCGCGCATTTGCGCCTCGCGTTTCCCGCGAAGCTTGCGTCGCGCTGGATGCCGGGGCTCTTTCCCGAAAAGACAGCCTGAGAACCGCGGCGCGGCAGCACCTCCAGCGCCCCCACCCGCCACTACCACCGGGCTTGAAGGCGCCGGGCAGGCTTATACCGGCCTGGCCAGCAGGCGATCACCTTCTGGAAATACATCGTCATCACCATCAGCATCGTTGCCATCTCCGTCATGACTTTGCGTCATCGGGTGGACGAATGTGGGATGGCGCTCGAATGCGAGCCGCGGGCTCAGAGCAGGTCGAGCTGATGTGGTTGTGCGGCGGCGGGTGCGCGGGGCGCGCGTAGCTGTCGGCGCAGCGTGGGGCTGAGATAGCAGCGGGCGATGAGCACCGCGGTGTGACGCGAGGCTCGGTGATCGAGCCCGGCGGCAGCCCGCCTCGGGCCTCGAGCAGATCGCATTGTTAACGGTGGCGTAAATCCGCGTGATTCCGGGGTTTTGATGCGCCGCGCGGTGTTGGCAGGCGCGTTTTGAGCTGGAATTCTCAATCGGCTTTGCGGAGGGTGTGGGGGTGGCGCCCCCCCGTCCTCTGAAGAGTGCGTTCGGACCATCGTCATGATGACCGAACGCGCGCCGTGTACGCGCGGTGTGAATCAACAACCCATGTGGGCGGGCCGGCACCGCTTCGGCCGCGACCGCGCGTCTCTGGATTGGCTATGCTTGCGGCCTCGCCGAAAATGACGAAGGCCCGGGCAGGTTCTTGGTCGGACCCCCGGGCTTTCAGCGCCGCGGCTCGCGTGAGAATGCGCCTCGCGCGCCCAACTCGCGCTCGACCTCGTCGTGAAAGCGTATCCACGCGGCACGTGCCTGCGGCGACAAGATCGAGCACCACCGGGCTGAGGCAGCCGCGCTCGATCGCGGCTTGATCGGGGCTCACATAGCGGCCGCACATACCCGCTCAATGCGGGCGCAAACCGCCCGAGCGGGCGCGTAACCGCCTGTACCCCGCACGGAAGATTTCCATGGGCGCCTCGAGGAACTCCGGCCGATCGGCGACGAGGTGCGTGAGCTCGATCGTGCGGGCGCCGCGGGCGTAGGCTTCGCGCGCCGGGCGCTCCGCGGGCAACCGGGCGGGCAAGCCCGCCACCTCGACGTGTTCCTCGGATCGCGGATGTCGTGGGGCTGATGCCGCATGCTCCAAAATGCGCCCGGTGCATGCGCGTGAGCGCTCGCGGCGAGGCCGGATGGCGGCATGATGACGCGTCCTGATCATGATGTACGCCACAGTATAAACTCCTTGGGTCATGTCCACTTTGACGGGGAGTTACGATGTCGGACGAGGATCTGAAGGCCGAGCTCGAGCGCTTGCGTAACGAGAACGCTGCGCTCAAAAAGGGGGCTGCCACTGGCATTACCATGAAAGTCAGCGAGAAGGGCGCGCTCTCGATCTATGGGATGGGGCGTTTCCCGGTAACGCTTTACAAGGAGCAGTGGCTCAAGCTCCTGGGAATGTCCGATGTCATCCGGGCGTTCATCGAGGCGAACGAGGGACGATGGAAGGCGAAGGGATGACACGCGAGGAGCGGCAGACCCAAGAAGCTTAGAGCACCTATTGGCGCGCCCTCGGAGCTCGAGCTTCCCATTTTACGAGCACGGCGTGCAGGCGCGGGGCCGCAGGCATCGGGAACGCGATAGCGGCGACACGGCGCCTCGCGAGCATGAAGGTCACACGGCCCGCGGGCTGTGCGCGGCGCGGGTTCCTCGCGAAGAGCGCTTGCGGGCCGTGCTCCAAGCCGACGCCGCAGCGCAATCGCCGCGTTTCTTAGTGGTGGGAATCAGCTTGAGCGAGACGCCGCCTCAAGCTGGGTGGCGCACTAAGGGGTGCGGGGTGGCTATGCTCAGGGTTTGCGGCGTTGGTGGCGTGCTCGAGTCGCGGCGCGCGCGAGTGCTGCTTCATGCCTGTCGGCGTCGTTTAGGAGTTCCGACGCAAACTCGTCTAGATTCTCCTCGAACGCTTGACTGGCCTCGACCACGAGCTCGCGCTGCACGGCCTCAAGCCTCGCCTTCTCGGGTTCTTTCAGCATGGGAACACGTGCAAGGAGCGCCTGGAGCTCATCGCAAAAGGGAAAGCGTTCCTTGGTGAGCTCGCCCATAGGGCCGCCAGGGCGCAGGGGCTGCGCGGCGCCGAGCAGCTCCGCATTGATACGGGCGCAGAGGGCACCCTTGCGCTCGCCGACGAAATCGTCGAACACCGCCACGGCCTCGGGCTCCTCGATATCTCTGAGCCAATGCGCGCACAGGCGCCGCGGGTCGATCGAGCGGGGCACGCGTGTCGCGTCGAAGAAGATCGTATCGTGATTGCGCCCGAGCAGCGCCCCGGAGCGCTGGAGCACGTCGAACAGCTGCTCGAGTGAGGCGAGGGCGCGGCGGTTTGCGCGGATTGCATGGTCTTTGCGATGTGGACCATACGCGCCACGCAAATCGGCTCTGTGGAAGGATAAACCTGGTCCAGGGCGCGCCGAGCGAGCGCTGGCGCGGCGGGCGTTGCGCTTTGCTTTAGCCATGGGGATTGTCTCCGGTAAGGGCACGTTGACCTCACGTGATTGTCGAGCCAGCCTCAGCAGGCTCGTGGCCGAGTCCGGGGTATTTTTTGTGAGCTTTCGAGCTGTACGCGAGCCGAGCCTGGGCCTCTGGCACGTTAAACACGCCCAGCGCGCCGCGGCATCGGCGAAAGGGCAGCGGCCGCGCGGGACGGCGCAGCACGAAGCCGAAGGGCCGCAGAAGCACGCGGACTCGCTTTGCCTCACGCAGATCGACGATCTCCGCCGACCCAACGATGCCGCCCAGAGGAAGTGTCTCGAACGCCGGTAAATCGATCACTGGCCCGCCGCGGGCCCAAAGGCGATCGGTCGCGCACTCGTACTCTGCGCGAGTCATCGTCTTGGGGGCGTGAATCAGGATGCGGCCGCGCAATTGGGTCGGCCAGGACCTGTTCTCGATGTCCTTGCCGGCGTTGAGGATTAACCAGGCCCACGGTTGGCGGCGGATCGATAGGGCGATCACTGCGTCACCTCCGGGATGCGCTCTCGCGCGCCATCCTCGAAGCGATAACCGTAGCGTGCCATGAAGCCGGTGAGATCGAGGCGGCCTTTCAAGTCTTTCGGGCGGTTGGCAACCTCCAGGAGCACGTCCGCGTGGCAGGGCTCCCCAATCTTGCACCAGCATGCGAGGTTCTTCCCGCGCAGTCTCCGGTAACCGGCCGCTACTTCCTTTCGCGTTCGGCGCATTGCGTTTCTTCGGGTCTGCCAGCCAAGGTAGCGAAAATGCCGAGTTGGGCAACTTACGAGCGCCTCCGCGAGACGATGCTCAACGGAGCCTGGGTCGGCTCGAGGCGGCAGGACCGGCAGCCTCTCCTTGCGCGGCTCGAGCTTCGGCTCGGCCGCCGCGCTGGCGTGACGGGCCCTCGAGTCGCACAAGGCAACGGCGATGCCTGTGCATTGCCCGATCGTGGGCCTCGTGCCGAGTACCGCGCATCGCGTGCTACGCTATCGGCACCGGCTCGAAGCTCGATGATTGCAGCACGCCTTGATGATCGCAAACGAAATCGACGGCAACGAGGAGCTCCAGAAGACACTTTGGGCATGCTACGAATATTGGCGGCGGAGCGAGCAGCCGGAAGACGAACGAGTTCTTTGCCACGCCGGGGTAGCGCGGCTCCGAGGAGAGGAATCCGGCGGTGCGTTTCCCGAGCAGCAGCTGCATCAGCTGGCGGCGCTCGGATTTCTCGAACCGATGAGTTCCTCGCGGCGTGCACAAAGGCGCTACTACAAACTCACGGACCCCAGGCGAATCCGCTTCTTCTTGCGTAGATGGGGACTCATTGACGAGGACTCGGAGCATCCGGAAGGCCGAGCAGGCGATTAGCTGTGCGCGGGAGCTGCGTTCGTGCGGGGCCGCGGCGATGCGCGCCTGGGGGCGCGAGCGCGGGCGCCTCCGGTACGCGCGGCCCAGTGCGCTGAAGGCACAATCGGCCTCGCACGCCCAGCTCGGAGTGCCGCTGAGCGCTCGCCTTTCCGGTATCATTTGGCGCAATTTCCGGTTAGGCGCCGCCTGCGCGCGAGCCGGTATCCCGTATCCGCCCTCCCGTAACAGCCTCTGGCCCGGACCTCACGAAAGGAAGCTCGCAATGCCGAACATAGGGACCATTTTCAAACAAGAGATCTCACGCCTGTCGCGCAAGGAGGTTCGTAAGCACACGCAACCCTTACGCCGGGCCGCCACCCAGTATCGCAGGGACATCGCTCAACTCAAGCGCCACGCGGCGAAGCTGCAAAGCGAGCTCGCGCGCCTTGGGCGCCAAGTGGGCGGCATCGCTTCGCCGCCGATTTCCGATGGCGAGGCCGAGGGCGTTCGCTTCACCGCGAAGGGGGTTCGTTCCCATCGTGCGCGCCTCGGCATCTCGGCGGCCGCCTATGGAAAGCTCATCGGCGTCACCGGCCATACGGTCTACAAGTGGGAGCAGGGGTCCGCGCGTCCGCGCAAACCGCAGTTGCCGGTGCTGGCCTCGCTGCGTCACGTGGGCAAGAAAGAGGTGGCTGCCCGGCTGGAAACGCTCGGCTCGAAATCCGGCAACGGATCACGCCGCGGGAGGTAGGGCATCGCTGTGAGCAGCACCGCCGGAAGCGCTGTGGCGGATGCGAATCGCGTCCTCGTCGGCGATCGCGGCTTGCCGGCTCAGTCCGTGCGCGAGCGCGTGCTTGAGTTCATGCAGTCCCATCCCACTGCTTGGCGGGCGAAACCGCTCGCTGCGAAGCTCAGGATCAAGGTCGAACTCCTGCGCGCAGAGCTTTTGCGGCTCCAAGGGGAGGGGATGCTCGTGTCATGCACCGTGAGCGCTCCCAACCGTCAGCCCCAGGACGAGTACCGTATCGCGGCACACGCCGGTGTGGTCGATCTGTACAAGTTCACAATTGGCAAGAAAGAGACCTCCAGGCGCTCAAGACCCACAGGACCGGAGCGCCCAAGCCACAAGCGTCCCTGACGGTCCGTTCGCTAGCGCTCCCAGCGCCGCCCGGCGACGTAGTGCCGATAGCCCGCGATCCAGTCGCGCGCAAAGATCCGCTGTGCCTCGGCAAGCGACATTCGCCCGTGGCAGACCCGCCAGTGAAGCTCGTTTTCGAGGAGGTCCTTCTTGTGGGCGTTCCATTCGCCGTAGCGAGGCTCGGGCCACAGGTTCCTGGGATTGCGCGGCGCCCCGCCCGCCTCCAACGGCACCAGGTGATCCTCCTCGTAGTGCCAGATGGCCTGATCGGCGTAGCCGTAGGCGCGAAGCTGCTCCCGCTTGAGCCCTTCGGTGTAGGGTTCGGGCGGACGGATGGTCTTCGTGTAGCCGCGCACACAGATGGTTTCGCGGATGTTCGCCTGCGTGACGGCGGGATTGATCGCGCCGGGGGTCATGGCGGGATCGGGCAGGCCACTCGGGGCGGCGCCGAGCGCGGCCTGCGCGATGAGTGCGAGACCGGCGAACGCCAAAGCGTTGCGAAGCATAGTTCTCTCCAAGGAGATTGGACGGATCAAGGGTACAGAAATGTGCCCGATAGCCAACTCGAGGAGGCGGGTGCCACTGCGTACCAAGAGGGGGAACCGATCAGGCGCGCGCGGGTAGGCGCACCCGCTTTCGGCCGCGCGAAGGAACCCGGCTGGAAGACTCCTTGCGCGGCGAGTGATAATCCGGGCGTTCGGCCGCGACGCCTTGCCGCTGGGTTCCGAGTAGCCCCTGGAAATCTTCGATAAGCGCGACCGGAGCCTCTCGCATGCCTTGCAACTCGAGAAGCAACCGCTCAAGCTTGGGGGCGCCGGGGGCCACGCCGTGGAGCGGCGTCGCTAAGATGCCGTTTAGGAAGGCGGGATCGGATCGGCGATCGCCGCGCCCTTCGAGGAACCGCAGATAGCGCTCATAGAGTTTGCGCGCGGGTTCGAGCACGGGCCGATCCTCGTATTCTCGCGCGCCCGGCCTCAGCGCCAGGCCCAGGGGACGTCGATCAGGGCTTCTGGAATCAACACCCCGGGCAAGTGACCAGGAGTTTTCCGCGCCGCCTCGATCACGCGCTTGAACTCGTCGCAGAAGGCGTCCGTTGCGCGCATGTTGAGCCACCCGCCCGCTGGCTCGCGGCATTCCGCCCTGGTCCCAAGAAAGTTCACCGCCGGCCCGGTGCGCTCGGCGAGCGCGAGCGCCTCCGCCGCGCAGCGCGCGCCAAGGTCCTGGGCGAGGACGCTCGACATGAGCCTGTGCTCGTCGTGCTGGTCGCGGTCCCAGAAGAAGACGCTGATCGCCGCGTAGGCGATCTCTTCGTTTCCGTTACCGATCCAGGTCGCTTCCCGGCCGACCGAGCCGGAAGCGACCCAGCCCGAGGGTTCGCGCGGCGGGGCAAGGAGGTAGACGCTTTCCACGGAGGCCCGAACGCCCTTACGGCCGTATGGAAACCACTTCACGGGCGTGCGGCGCACCCTCGGCAGCACGCGCTCTGCGAGCGCGGGCGCGGCCTCCCGAATCTCGCGCTGGATCGCCTTGGCGAGCGTCCTGTCTTCGAGCACCAACGCGGCGTAGGACGCGGTCGCGCCCCCGAGCGCCTCGCGCAGCGGGGTGGCGGGCGTCGCCGTCCCGGCGGTCACGTCCGCCGGCAACCGGACAAGTCCCTCGGCGCGGTGCGCCACGGCTCTCTCCAAGAGGTATGCGCGCGCTCATCGCGCTCAAGTTTCGCAGGGAATCGAGCGCCTACGCAAGGCCACGCGCGCGAGACGCACTCGAGGCACACTGCGCGTCACTCCCAACCGTTGTGCGGAGTGTTCACCGTAAGCACGGTACAGTCGCCCTGCCGGGACTCGCTCATCCGGCCGCTCGGGATCTCGCCGCCGGCAGGCATCAGGATCCAGTAGGTGCGGATCCGGCCATCGGCGCTGTCGGCGCTCTTGCGGATCGCGTAGCCCGAGCGGCGCACGAACGCCTCGAACGCCGCGAAACTTCCCTTCACCTCGACGGCGACGCCCTTGAGCGCCACGCGGCTGATCCGCTTGAAGGACACGGTGAGGCTGTGGCCCTCGATCATGATGTTGGCCACCGCCATGTAAAGGTGCGTGGCGATCGAGGCGAGCCGGTCCGCGATCACCGAGCACAGCACCGGGTCCCGCAGCGAGCGCACCATGAAGCCGAACTCGGCGAACTCGGCGTCCTTCCAGATCCAGTCGTACAGCGTCGCCGCCCCGATGCGCTCGATCCTCTGGCAGGGCACGCCATCGTAGGCGCGACCGATTTTCTCGCGGAGCGCCTCCTGGGCGAGCAGCGCGTTCGGGATCTTGACGCCCACGCGCACTTCGCCCACCTGCAGCCAGACCGAGAAGGTGACGAGGTGCTCGCCGAGCCCCAGCTCGAAGCGCAGGCATCCGTTATCCAGCACGAGCAGGTGCTCCTGGCTCGGATAGGGGATCTGGTCGCTCCACTTCCACACCCCGCCTTGGCGCTGCAGCTCCGGGAGCCGCGCGTTCGTGAGCGCGAGCGCAACCGCCGAGAGCACGACACCGCGCCAGGTATCGAGGATCTCGACCCCGACGGAGCGCCCGTGGGCGGGCAGCACCTCCACATTGGGCGCTTGATGCTCGGTGGTGTTTACAGGTGCGTTCATGGGGAGAGCTCCTTTTACATCGCGCGAATGGCGATCGCGTAACAGTCCAGAGCAATCAACCCCGCGTTCAGGGCGGCAAGACCGCGCTCGCGCCGGGCGATGGCGTAACCCAGCCAGATCGCATGCCCGGCGAGAAATCCGATGAACACGTGGTAGCTGAGCGCGGCCTGGGGCACGAGCGACACGACCGCTCCCGCGGCGATGATGAGCAGGTTCGCGACGAGCATGAGCGATCGCGTAAGATCCGATTCGGCGCTCGGGCGAGCCCCTGGCACGAGCGTGTCGCCGGGGATCGGCGCGGAGAGCCCCGCGAACGTTCCTTTCGCGACGTTCAAGATGGCGGTCTCTTCGGCCTGGTCAGGCTCACGCATGTGCGGTTGCTCTCTGATTGTTGTGCGCTGCGGCCCACTCGAGCACAGCGCTGCATGCGAGGTGGTCATGCGCCGCATCTTGTCCCAGACAATCCAGGCTCGGTTTCCCGAGAGGGCATCGAACATGGTTAGTATTCGTCAACAATCAGCGTCCGGGCGAACCGCGGCAGGCCTGCTGCGCTGCCCGATTCGAGAACCATGCGCGTGGGCGGGAGACCTCGCACCGCGAGTGCTCCGGGCCGCAGGCGCTGCGCGCGAGGGAATCTGGCGCCGCCCGCACGCGCGAGACGGAGCATCGTGGATCAGGTTCGAGCCTGGCATTCGGCCCAGCAGTTCGGCGTCTCCTGAAGCCGCGCTCGCTCGAGCCGAAGCGAGCCCCCGTAGCGGCGCTCGTACTCGGGAGCGAGCCGCTCGAAGGCGATCGCGACGAGGTTCTCGACGGTCGGCACGCGATCGAGCACGGCGGTTTTTTGCCCGGGAAGACCCGTGAGGAACTCGACCAGGGCGCGGTCCTCGCGATACACGAGGAACGCGTGATCCCAGGCGGCTACGACGAGCTCTTCGGCGATGCGCCGCACATCGGCGAAGTCGGCGAGCATGCCGTGCTCCGGGCGGCCGGGCGCCTCGACGGGCGTGCCTTGCAGCGTCACTTCCAGCGTGTAGCGGTGGCCGTGCAGGCTGCGGCACTTGCTCGCGTGATCGGGGATGCGATGACCGGCGTCGAACTCGAGGCGTCTGGTGATCGTGATCATCGAAGTGCGCGTCTCAGGTGATGGGCGCGCGGGGCTCGCACACCTCAGGATCAATGCTTTTACCGCGGACCGGGGCGTGCGCGTTCGCCAAAAGCCGCCCCTCTGCGGGCCACGATTCATCTACATGTGCAAACTAGAAGCGCGCCGCAGGCCCCCGAGGCGTTGTTCGGCAATGCTCGCCGCAGGAGGGTGGGTTTTCGGCCTGCGGCGCTCGGCCGCGGCCGCCTAGACTTGGGCCTTCAGAAAATCCACGCCGAGCAAAGCTCACGTGAAACGCATTCTCAGACCTGCCTACCAGCCCGTGCGCGACCTTCTCTCCGGGAGGATCCTCTACTACGAGGCGCTCGCGAGGCTCCCAGGCCAGGACGCGAACGCTCACCTACGCCTGATCGAGCTGGGCGAGGCGGCCGCCTTCATCGATCTCGTGGACCTGGCGATGCTCGGGCACGTCGCGGCCGCGCTCGAGGCGAACCCTGGCGCGGTGGTCGCGCTCAACGTCTCCGGGGCGACGATCGAGCACGCGGTGAGCGAGCTCCTGGCGGAGGTCTTCCGGCACATGCGGGTGGCCCCACGGATAGTCTTCGAGCTCACCGAGACGGTGGAAATCCGGGACCTTCACAGCCTTGAAGTCTTTCTTCGCGCGGTCAGGCTGCTCGGGGCGCGCGTGGCGGCCGACGACTATGGGGCGGGCTATTGCACCGAGCGCTTTGTGGAGCTCACGCAGGCTGAGTTCGTGAAGCTTTCGGGCTCGCTCGTCGCCGGGCTTGCCGAGGGCAATGGACACGAGGGGGTGCGCGCTCTCGCCCAGCGCGTGCGCGGCTGGGGCGGCGAGATGATCGCCGAGTACGTGGATAGCGAGCCGAAGGCCCGCGCGATGCGAGCGCTGGAGGTGCGCTACGCACAAGGCTATTGGGTCGGCGCCTTCGCCTGCGAGCCGGCCGAGCAGGCCGTAGTGTGCCCGCCCCGCCGCGCGGCCTCATAGTTGGGCGCGACCAGGATGCACGCGCTGCGAGACACTGTGTGCGCGATCGCCCAACCCGCTTCGGCCACGCTCGGCCACGTGGCGGCGGCCACGGTAGGCGCTGCGGCACGCCCCAAACGCGTGAGAATGGGGCGGCTTTGCGCGCGGGCGCTTTTCCGCGCGAGCCCCTTTCGCGAAACGCCGGAGGCGAGGCTTGCCGCGGCCGCGGTCGGGCAGGCGATCGTCGGCGCTCGCGCACCAGGCTATCGGTTAGAGGCCGTGCGGTTCCTGCGCGGGGCCGCGCTTGGCTGGCTTGCACTTTTTGGACTTGAGCGCTCCTACGCGTTGGAGCTGCTCGAGCGGGTAGGAATACCGGTGCGCGGCAATCGCGAGAGGCTTCGCCCGAGTGCAACGCGCCCGGCGCGTGCACAGGCAGGCGCTTCGCGCCTGCGCGCGCCGCGTCCAGTGCTACAATGACACGCGTAATCACACACGTAAGCACATGGCCCACACCAAAGCCCGCACCAAAACCCCTGTCCGCACGCTGCGGCGCCGTGACACCACGGGGCGCCTGCGCGGGGGGCGCTCCGAACCGCGCGTGGGGCTGTATAGCGGCAAGACTACGGTAGCAGGCAACAGCACGGCGCTGCGCGTGGAGGCGCGTTTTTTCAACGAGCACCCGGAGTTCGGCAAAGGCGCTGGGCTTCGCATCAAGGCCGTGGCCCCAGGGGTTGCGCTTGTGTCATTGTCTGGCGTAAGCCGCAGCAGCACGCCCCGTGTGCCCGAAGCGGCCCCGGAGTTCGATCCCGCGGAACTCGCTTTCCTTGCTTTTCTCGAGCGCGGGATGGAGCAGCACCCCGAGCGCGCCGAAGCGCTCGATGCCGGCACCCTTGCTGAGGCCGAGCGGCTCACCGCTGGCGTCACGCCGTAGCCGCGGCGCGCCGTGCCGGGGCCCGCGTATCAGGCGCACGGCTGGAGTATCTACCTGTATCCGCCTTTTGCTGCGCGCTTTCGCGCGCTTATTGCCGAAGTGCAGGGGCTCGAGCGCGCTAATCCCGAGGGATTCAAGCGGCACGCGTCGACTAAGCTCTTGGGGGCGCTCACCGGCATCATCCGCGACATCGTGCCGCGCAACCCGGACGCGCCCGAGTTTCGCCTGGGCGCAACCTTGGGCCCATACACGCAGTGGCGCCGGGTGAAGGGCCACGGTTTGCCTGTCCGGTACCGCCTTTTCTACCGCTTCATGAGTAAAGCCAAGGTCCTCGTGTTCGCGTGGCTGAACGATGACGATACGCTGCGTAAGGCTGACGCAAAGACCGACGTCTACGCGGTGTTCCAGAAGATGCTCGCGCGAGGCGAGGTGCCCGACGATTTCGAGGCGCTGCTTACGCAGGCACAGGAGAACGCCACCTCATGAATCTCGCAGCTTTCGAGCGAAACTTTGAGCTGTCGCTGCACGCCTTCGCCTATGGATCGTGCGCCACGGGCCTTGCTCGGGGCGACAAGCCCGATCGCGTCCTCAGGCGCTCGGCGCGTCAGTGTGAGTGAGAGTAACGGTCCATTTCCCGTTCCCGGGGATCGCCTTCATGGATTTCCTGCCAGAAAATACGCGGGTCTTCAGCCGGCGGCGTGCGTCGCGAGCGCCTCGGGCGCGGCCCGCGCGTAGCGCACGCAATTACGCCCCTCGCGCTTTGCCGCGTAGAGCGCCCGGTCGGCTCGCTCGATGAGGTTTTGCATGCCGGCGGCGCCGTTGTCCGTGTCGGCCACCCCGATCGAGACGGTGACGGGACGGGGGCTGCGGATCCCCGATTCGATCGCACCGCGCATGCGTTCGGCGACCGCCTCGGCCTGCGCTCGGCGCGCCCCGGGCAGCACCGCGATGAACTCTTCTCCGCCCCAACGGCCGATGAAGTCGGCCGAACGAAGGCAGCCGCGCGCGAGCCTGCAGACTTCGGCGATCACCGCGTCCCCGGCGGCGTGCCCGTAAGTGTCGTTCACCGACTTGAAGTGATCGATGTCGAGCATCAGCACGGCGAGCGCGCAATCGGTGAGCCCGCGGCGCCGCTCAAGGAGTTGGTGGAGCTCCCACTCGGTGCTCGCGCGGTTGAGCGCTCCCGTGAGGCTGTCGTAGAGCGCCTGCTGCATGAAGCGGCCGAGCGCCTGCTCGAGCGCTCCGCTCGGGGCGCTGGCGTGCGTCGGCTGGGACGGGGAGGGTGCCGCGCCGATCCACGGCGAGCGGCGAAGCGCCTCGGGAAGATCGAGCCCGTGCAGTTCGTGCAACGTGACCGCGCGCGCGGCGAGCCTCTCGAGGCCTGGGCTCGCGGCCCTGGTCAAGCGCTCGGGCATGCCATCGGCAAGCCGCATGCAAAGCGTGCTCTGCTTGTCGGTGAGCACGTTCGCGAGGCTCAGAGCTCGCGCCACGCGCGCCTTTGCGCGCGAGCCGCGGCCGCGTAGCCGCCGCCATTCCCGCTGCGCGATGAACAGCCCCCGCAGCCGAGCGGCGACCGGCGCAAAGCGCTCGGCCGCGCCCTCCGGGGCGCCCACGCCGTAGACGCGAATGCCGCGCTCCAGGGCGAGCCTTGCGAGTTGCGTGATCGCGCTCCCGGATAGCTCCCCCGCGAGGACAAGCGCGCTCGCCCCGGCGAGCGCAGCCGCCGCGACGGTCTTGTCGAAACCGGCCACGCGCTCAAGCGGGTTTGCGCGCACGGCCGAGACGAGCCGCCCACGGCCATCCAGGTGCGCCGAACACCCCCCGGTGGCGAGCTCCTCGCGGTAGTCGATGCGCGTCTCCACTCCGTAGCCCGCGAGGTGGCTTGCGATCAGGTGCGAGTACGCGGAGTCGTTCATCGCCGTGAGCAGGCGCACTTCGGCCCCACACTGCGCGGCTTCGATTGCGGCGCGGCACGCGGCGCCGCCCACCTCGATCGATAACGACCCGCCCGCGCCGTGCGAGCGCGGCGCCGAGCGGGCGAGGAGCTCCAGTTGCGCGGCTCCGGCCACGACAATCGCGCTCATCGCCGCCTCGCCTCACGCCAGGCCGACAAGCCCCTGCTACCAAATTGGTGATCCGGCCCACGCATAGACGATCATCAAAGCACGACCGGGAGGCGGGAAGTTTCCGAGAAGGCGGGGCGAGCAGTGGGCCTTTCGCCCTCGGGACCCCCAGGCGGGAAGGCTACGCCCTCAGGCGACGAGCACTCGCATCGGCACGGGCGCGAGCATCCTCTTGCCGTCGGCGCTCGAGGCCAGGCACCGGTCCAGCACGATCACCTCGCCCCAGCCGGAGACCGAGCGCACGAGCCGCCCGATCGCCTGCTGAAAGCGTGTCGCCCCGCGCGGCAGGCTCACCGCCGCGAAGCCGCTGCCGCCCGCGCGCTCGATCCATTCACAGGCCGCAGCCACGAGCGGCTCGTCCGGGGCGGGGAAGGGCACTTTCGCGATCACCACGCGAGTGCAAAGTCGCTCGGGCAGGTCGATGCCCTCGGCGAAGCTCGCCAAGCCCAGAATGACCGAGCGGGCTCCGGCGGCGATCGCCTCGCGGTGCCCCGCGAGGATCTCCTGCACGGGAAGCTCGCCCTGCACGAAGAGTTCGCCCGCGCGCGCCCCGTCCATCCGCGTGCGCACTTCGCGCAGTTGCCGCGCCGAAGCGAAGAGCACCAGCACCCCGCCGTCGGCGGCGGCGGCGATCGCCCGGACTTGGCGCGCGACCTCGGCCGTGTGCGATTCGACCTCTTGGGCAAGCGAGGCCATCCGCGGGATACGCAGCCGCGAACGGCTGTAATCGAAGGCGGAATCGAGGCGTTGCCTGCGCGACGCGCTCACCGGAACTGAGGCCGGAACTGAGGCCAAGCGAGGCGCGCGTGGCGGCGAACGACCCCAGAGGAGCGAGCCTCGCCGAGGTGAGCACGGCTCCTGCACAGGGCTCCCAGAGCATGCGCCGGAGATACGCCACCGCCTCGAAGGGCGAGGTGACCGCCCTCCAGTGCTTGGCCTCGAACTTCGACCCAGCGGGCCCGAGGACGCCCTTCGTCGTGCGCGCCAAAGGTTTCCCGGCCGCGCGCGGCGGCTTCCAGAGTCCGCAGGACGATTCCCAGCGCTACGCGCAGGCTTTCGGCTTCGACACTCTCAGCGGCCCGAGCGCTATATTCGAGCAGGCGCTTGGCGATGCCGGCAGCCTGGTTGGCCGAATGCCGGATGAGATCCGGGGGCTCGCCGAACCGGAACCGGAGCCTTGTCGCATCGCCCGCGAGACCGCGAAAGGCGCCCGATAGGCCGCGTAGCGTCGCCGCGAGCGCCCGAGCTCGAGGTGCGCGGCCTGCTTGAACTGGCTGGCACCGGCGCGACCGAGAAGTCCCGGCAGATCCTTCGCGATTGAAGCTTACGCATTGGTGGCCGCCGTCAAGTTGGCAGGAGCCGAGCTTGGCCGGCTCGTTTCGCGCTTGGGCAGATCGAGCGCGATGCGCTTGACCTCGAAAAGCAAGGCGAGGCAGGGCCGTACGATCTTCGCGCGAGCGCGCCGGTCGATCGCGCCTCTCGTCTCGGCCGCGACGAGGAGCTTATTGACGGCATCCAGGCGCAGGATCGAGCGGTAGTAGCGGTTCGCGAAGGGCGAGACGATGCGCAATTCGAAGCTCTGGGGCGCGAGCGCCACGCCGTAGTCGGCGCGGTGGCGCTCGGCGGCGAGCTCGGCCTGAACGCACGAGCGCTCGCACTCGCGCAGCGCCGTCGAAAGCGCCGCCGCCTTGTCCGCGCGGGCGAGAAACATCTTGGCGCTCACGATGTTGAAGTCCTTGCGCACGACCCGGGCAAGGCCCGGCGTGTACAACGTGAGCCGAACGCGCGCTTCGGCGCCCGTGCGGATACGCTCGATGCGCTCGGCGTCGCGAAGGGTTCGCAGGCTGCTCTGCTCCATGGGTGTGATTTGGGCGCGCCGAGGGGCTTCTCGCGAAAGGGTAGGGCAGGCAGCCCCCGGGATGATCGGGAGCGCGCGCTCATCGCGCAGACGATTCGAGGATTGCGCTCAAGCGCGCGTACGCTAGACTCGCCGGCGTATCCCCTGAGCCAGTCTCGAACTGGTAACGACGACGGCGCTCCGTAGGGAGTGCCCAGAGCGCGAGCCGAAGGGTTCGCGATGAAAATGCCGGCGCGCTCTTCTTTCACGCCGGTCCCCCTGGGTTCGTGCCCCAGGCGATGGCTCGCCATTGCGGTGGCGAACGACCAGCAATGCGCGCATGCACGGCGCGTTTCCAGGGCGCAATTGACGCCCCCTCAAGACGAAACCGTCCCGAGTCAGACCGCTGAGGAAGCACTCGCGCGCGTGTGCGCGCGGCGCTCTCAGGCAGGCATCGGGCCGGCGTGAGCCTGCGTCAATGGAACCGAAATGGAGCCCGGGTCCCCAGAAGGGGCGCCGGGTTCCGCAATCAGGGCGTGGCGACCCCGGCAGAGGCAGGCTTTATCACCCTGCGCAGCACTGCCGAAGGGCCCTTGGGCGACCAAGGCGATCCGGTTCTGGTGGGAACGTAGCTCAGTTGGTAGAGCGGTAGCGTGATAAACCATGCGACGTCGGTTCGATTCCGACCGTTCCCATTTCTTCTTCAGAACCTTCGCGGAGCAGCTTTACTTTCCGCGCTCGAAGTCTAAGATGACGATCAATGAGGCAGCTACACCGCGCAACCGTGACGGTTCGCTCGCGCGGCGCGGTGGTTTATCAGGTCCTAGCCTAGTGGGATTTTGCCGAATAGATTGGGCTTCGCGAAAAGCCGCCCGGAGGAAAATCCCCGCGCGGCTTTTTGTTTTTCCGGCTGAGAGGCGAGCGGCTGCGGCCTTGTCCAGGATCCGCACAGTGCCTGCATCGCCCCCAATAATGAAAGCGCTGTGTCAGACGACCGGACAATTGTCCTGCCGTCTGACACGTTGCTGAATCCCCCCAAGGCCAAGCCGGCCCATCCCATGAGCGCCGCCGCCGCGAGTTCCGGAGCCGTTGTGGCTTCCAGACAATAAGTTGGAGGATTCGCGCCACGCCTACAGGCCACAGTCTCGGGCGATGTGGAGCATTGCCTGCGCGTACTCGGCGGGGCTCGCCTCGGGGTGCGCGGCGCTCCAGCTGTGCTTGCGAGCCTCGTAGAGCTGCCAGGCCTGGGCGCCAGGCTTCCCATTTTGCTTGCCGTGGACCACGGCCAGCGCGCCGCTCTTACGTTTCACGCCGTTAGCGCTCGGCAACCGGGTGCGCAAGGGCTCTCGCATGAATGCGCCTAACCCAACCCCGCGCCTTGGTGCGCCGCGTGGCGGTTCGACTTCCCGCCGGGTGAGTCGAGGCGAAGCGCCATGACGGAAATGACGAGGCACGCGCCCTCGTTCGACTTGCGGCGCTCCAGGCTCTGAATGAGCGCATCGATCGATGAGCGCGAGAGCGTCTCGAGGCGAAGCCGCTCGCGAGCGTCGGAAATGCTCACGGCGAAGGCGCGCAGCCGGCTCACCGCAACGCCCAGCTGAAGACGTGGTTGCCGGGGTGGCGCAGGCGCCGAAACTCGCCCTCGGCGAGTGCCCGGGCGAGGTACGCCCGTGCGTCCTCCAGCGGCCGGCGCGCGGGCGCGCCCATGGCCGCGAGGCTTCGGAGCGTGCCTTGCGCGCCGCGTTCGCCGTTTTGGATCTTTGAGATTGCTCGCCCTCAGAACAAGCTCGCCTGCGGGCTTTCGCAGTTCGGGCTCAGCCAGACGCATTCGATGCGCGCGAGCCCTCCGTGGGCAACCGCGCCGAACTCAAGCCGCCGCCAGTGCGCGAGCGTGCGCTCGTAGAGCGCCGAGCGGTAGCCCGAGACGATCACCCGAGCCTTCAGGCTGCACAGCAGCTCGAGGAGCCTGCGGTGATCGGCCTCGCCCAGCTCGTGGCGATACCCCTTGCAGGGAGCCTGCTTCGAGCGCGTCTCGGCGAGGTGGGGCGGATCGATGTAAAAGAGCGCGTTCGGATCGTCGTTCGCGCCGATCACCTCGAGCGCATCGCGGCACTCGACGATGACCCCGGCGAAGCGCGCGGCGACCGCCGCGATCCGCTCGGGAACCCTCGCCCAGACTTTCGCCGGTTGCGCGTCGCCGAGCTCCACCCGTAAGCCGCTCGGAGCGCCGGATGCGGCATCGGTGCCCAATCCCATGTAGGCGCGATCGAGCGTGCGGCGCGCACGCTCGATCGGGTCCTCGCTCACCTCGTAGGCCAGGCGAAACTCCTCGCGCGAGTACGGCGTGAGGCACACTGCGCGCTCGAGTGTCTCGGTGGCGCGCGCCTCGCGCAGCACCGCAAAGAGGTTCGCGATCGCGCCCTCCAGGTCGTTGTAGAGCTCACCCGCGGGCGCCCGGGGCAGGGGCTTGCGAAGGAGTACGGAGGCGCCCCCGCCGAACGGTTCGATGTAGCGCTCGTGCGCGGGCATGAGCGCGACGATGTCCTCCGCCAGCCGCCACTTGCCGCCGTGGTAGCGAATGAGCGGGGCTTCGAGCGCTGCACCCATCGTGCGCGATTCCGGCTAGGCGAAGCGGCGCACGTCCGCGAGCGCGAGCTCGAGCGTGCTCGCGCGCCCTTCGATGCTTCTTTGGCAGCGCCCGAAGGTCCTGTAGCGCCACTCGCCGTCGGCGGCCTGCCAGAGCTTGGCGGTCGCGCCGAGGTACAGGCGCGGGTTGATTTTCGTGATGGGAAGATCGTGCACGTTCTTTTCCTTGTGGTTCGTCGCGTCTCGCGTTTGCATTGCGTGACTCGCTTTCATTGTGCTCATTCGGCCAAATCCGCAACCTCGAGGCCCGCGCGCTTAGCGAAGCCCCGCGCGAGCGATCATGCGCGAGGCGGGGCATCGGGTTGTCCGCGAATGCTTCGCAAGAATCGCTACGCTCTCCGATTCATGCGCGCGCGATGCTCGGGGCACACTCGGCGCGTCGATCCCCACCGCGAAGGAGAGAATCCCATGGCGCGCAAGAGCATTCTTTCGAAGCTGCGACTGAGCGAAGAGCCGCGCGCGGACGAGCAGGGCCCTGCCGAACAGGACCCCGCCGAGGCATTGAGTTCCGCGGCACCCGAGCCGAGCCTTGCCACCGTCCAGGGACAGGGTGCCGAGCCCCCGGCGGCCGAGACGAGCGTGGCGCTCGTAGAGGCGCTCTCGGAGACGGAGGAGGCCGCACACAGAGCGACCGAAGCGCTCGCCGCCGAAGGCGTGCAGGTGGCCTCCCGGGCGCCGGAGGTCCAAACGGGCTCGACGCACGAGCGGCCGCGGAGGACGAAGGCGCAGCTCATGCGCGCCGCCAAGAAGGAGCGCGATTTCGGCCGCAAGCTCCTTGCGCACCGCACGGGAGGCTTCGCCTCGCGCCTTCGCGAGGTGCAAATCAATAACGGCGTGCTCGCCGCGGCCTTCGAGCGCTTCTTTCCCGTGATCGAGCGCTGCGCCTATCTCCTCGCGCGCCACGGCGGTGCGGCCCTTGGAGACGCGCCCGCGGAAAAGCTTCTCGAGCGCATGCGCGAAATGACCGAGGAGATCCATGCCGATCGCGCGAAGGAGCTCGAGGCGGCACAGGCCTACAACGGCGAGCAGTCCGTGAAAATGGGCGACCGGTTCGTTACGCCCGAGTTCACCGCGCCGGCCTTTACCGGGACGGTGCAGCTGAGGACGCCCCAGGCCGACCGCGCGCTCGATATCTTTCTCATCTCGGACCAGGTCCTCACCGAGTTCGAGACGCTGTACTGGAACCAGCTGCGCTCGATCTCGGATCGCAACGACCAGATGCTGCGCTCCAAGAAGGTCGTGCGGCCGATCTTCGCGTTCGCGGCGGCCACGACCCGCAACCTCTACCGCCGCATGAAGGACCAGGCGGGCTCGTCGATCCCTCCCGCGCAATCGGAGGCTGCGCCGGGGGAGCGGCGAGCGGGGCTCGATGAGCGCGCCGAGCCCGAGACACAGGCCGTCATGGGCCAGATCGAGGGGAGCCTCGCGGCTGCGGGATGAGCCGCGATGCCCCACCGCCGCGCTGCGCCTTCGTCGGAGAAGCTCAGACCCACAAACGAGATCGGCTCGCCGGAGCCTGTGTCGGGCGAAGACATGCCCGCCTCGCTTGAGCGATCCGGCAAGACGAGAACGCGCGAGCGGTTTAAGCGCGAGGCCCGCAGGCAACGCAGCCGCGGGCGCAAGCTCCTTGCACGGAGTATCGGCCGCTCCGCAGGCCGAAAGCTTCGCCATGACACGCTCAGGCATGCCGCGCTCCTCGGGTCCTTCGAGCGTTTCTATCCGGTGATCGAGCACGCCGCGCACCTGCTCGAGCGGCACGGCGCGGCACTCGTTGGCAAGACCGCGGCCGGAGGGCTCATCACTCGCTTCGGTGAGCTCCTGGCTGCAGCACTCACCGAGCGGCAAAGGGAGCTTGAGGCCGCAAAGGCCTACATCGCCGAGGTCTCGGCCAAAATGGGCAGCGGCTTCGTCACGCCCGCGCTGCCTCAGCCGGTGTTCGACGCGAAGGTACGCGCGAGCACGCAGCTCGCCGAGCGCGCGCTCGAGATCTTCGTGCTCTCGGAGCAGCCGCTCACCGAATTCGAGACGTTGTGCTGGAACCAGCTTCGAGCGATGTCAACCCGCAAGGACGAGCTGCTGCGCGCCAAGCGCGTTGTGCGTGCGATTTTCGCGTTCGCTGCCACGACGGCCACGAACCTTGCGCACCTGCGTGAGCAGGCAGGCGCCGAGCGCGTGGACCGCGTGAGCTGATGCGAGACGCGCTCGGGGCGCTAAATGACGAGCAACGCGAAGCGGCGATCGAGCCCGGGCATTGCCTTGCGAGCGCCTGCCCGGGCTCGGGCAAGACCCGCATGCTCGCGGCCAAGGCCACGCACCTGCTTGGGGCCGGCCAGACGCTGCTCGCCGTGACCTTCACCCGCGATGCGGCCCTCGAGATTCGCACGAGGATCGCCGCCGCCGCGGCGCATGAGGCGCGGCCGAGCCTGCTGGTGGGGACGTTTCACAGCCTGTGCTTTCTTCAGCCGCGCCCCGCGCCGGGGAGATCCGGTTTCGGCGCTGCGATCTTCGGGGCGATGAGCACCGCGGCAGCGCGCGATCACCCGCAGGCGCAGATCGCCACGGAAGGCGACCGGGCGGCTTACCTTTCGCGCGCGATCGAGTTGGCAGGGCTCTCGGGGATCGAGCCCGAGCACGCGCTCAAGCTCGTCGAAGCCGCGAAGGCGGGCATCGAGCCTTCGCCCGCTTATGCGGGCGAGGCGAAGCGCCTGCTCGCCGCCTACGAGGACGTGCTACACCGCAACGCCAAGATCGACTTCCAGGATCTCGTGCTCGCCGCGGTGCGCGGCATGCGCGAGGGCACCCTGAAACCTTACCCCGTCACGCACATGCTGGTGGACGAGTTCCAGGACACCGACGCCCTTCAGTACGAGTGGATCGCGCTGCATGCGAAGGCGGGCACGCACGTGACCGCGGTCGGGGACGATGACCAGTCGATCTACGGGTTTCGCGCCGCGATGGGTCACGCCGGCATGGAGCGCTTTGCCCGCGAGACGAACGCGCACAGGATCGTGCTCGGCATGAACTACCGTTCGAACGCGGAGATCCTCGCCTGCGCCGACCGGCTCATTCGCCATAACCTCGGGCGCCTGTCCAAGCACCTTCGCGCCGCCCGCGGCGCGGGCGGCACGGTGCGCTTGCTTCAGTTCGAGGACTCCGAGCGCGAAGGCGCGGCGGCGGCCGAGTGGTGCGCCGCACCGCGCTCGGCTGGCGCGAAAGAAATCGCGATCCTTGCGCGCACGAACCGGCGGCTCGATTGGTCCGAGGCGGCGCTCGCGGTGCGGGGCGTGCCCTACGTGCGTACCGGGTCGCGCTCGCTCTTCGATCGGCCGGAGGTGTCCGTGTTTGCCGACATCGTGAACCTCGCCGTGGGCTCGGGCGCGGCGGGGCTTGACCACGCGCTCACCTGGGCGGGGGTGCCCGAGCACGACCTCCAGCTCCTGCACCGCGCGATCGGCGAGCGCCTGCTCGGCGCCCGCCGCTCGGAGCTCGAAGCGCTCCCGATCGAGCGCGCCTCGCTCGAGGCGTGGTGGGACTTCGGCAGGCGGCTCGAGGCCTGGCGCACGGCCGCGCGCCGCGGCAAAGACGCACTCGCCATCGCGGGAATCGCCGCGTGGATGCGCGAGCGGGCCGCAGCCGATCGCCAGGCGGCGACGATCGGCCTTGCCGAGGCGGTCTTCGGCTCGATCGCCGCGCCCCTTGGGCGGCGCGCGGCGGAGCTGAAGAATCGGCGCCGCGCGCGAGCGGGCGAGGAAGGCGCGGTGGTGCTTGCCACGATGCACGGCGCGAAGGGTCTGGAGTGGGAGCGGGTGTGGATCGTCGCCGCCGAGGAGAAGGTGATTCCCGACGAAAAATCCGCGCTCGAAGAAGAGCGTCGTCTCATGTACGTCGCCATGACTCGGGCAAAAACCGAGCTGGTCGTCTCCGCCTCGGCGCGAGCGCCGGTGAGCCGCTTCGTGCGGGAGGCGGGCCTTGAGCGTAAGCACCCCGAGGCGCGCGCAGCGTAAAATCGGACGGCGGCAGTGCCGATAGACTACGCGCCGGAACTGGCGAAGAACCCCAGCCGCGAGAACTCCCTCATGAATGCCGATGCGCCGCGAACCTGGAGTGATCCCGGCCTACCCCCGATGGCTGCGGACGAGGGTTCCTCGTCTGCCGAGTCAAGGCCTTGGATTGAGGACCGTGTCTATCGGCGGACCTTGGCCGGTGAGGCGGCGCTTCGCTCCGAGGACGCCGCGATTCCGTCGGCTTACAAGAGGCTGCTGCGCCTCATCGGCGCGGACACGCACTCGGAGGTGATCCGTGGCGCGCTTCGCCGGTTTCCCGATTCCCTCATCTTCGACTGGCTCGCGGAGCTCGAGGAGCTCGGGTGCGTGTGCTCGGCGAGCTCCGATCCGACACAGGACCTCGACTTTCGCGCCGCACTGCGCTTGAAGATCGAGCTGGGCGCGGAGCACGACCCGGAAGATTTTGCGGCGCTCGAGGCCGGAGCCCGCGCCCGCGGGGCTTGCGCTCGAGCGCGAGGGGGTGTTTCTGTCGCCGGAGCGGCTCGCGAACCGCACGGCGCTCGGCAAGGGCGCGGCCGAGACCACGGTGCTGATCGTCGAGGACGACCCCGATCAGCTCGCGCTCGCGGACCTGCGGGTCACGATGGCCGGGCACCGGGTGCGCGTCGCGCGCGGCTACGCGGAGCTCATCGAGGATCTGCGGGCGCGCGAATTGCCCGATCTCGTGCTGCTCGATGTGATGCTGTCCGACGGGAACGGCTTCGACATCCTCGCGGCCATGCGCAGCCATGCGAAGCTCGCACTCCTTGCGGTGGTCATGCTGACGGTGCTCGAGGACCCGGACAATATCCGGCACGGCCTTGACTTGGGCGCAGACGGTTACGTGGTGAAGCCCTACAGCAAGGCGATCCTCGCCCAAGCGATTCGAACGGTGCTCAGGCAAATAGACCCACGGCGTCTCGCGTGATCGGTCGACCGGGCCACTCGCCTGGAAAGAGCCAGCTCCGGGGCCGCACGCAGCACCATGCGTTGGCTGTCGATGTCGGTGAGCTTCAAGTGCGTCGACTCCGAGACGCACAGCCCGGCCGCGTAGGCCGTCGTGAGAAGCGCGCGGTCGCCTACGGATTGCGTGGAGTTGACAAACCCAGGGCCGCAGTTGGGCTCCGAGATTTGGATTTTCTGTCAGGCCAGGTCGAGGAACCCGTCGGTCGCCGAACCTATAGTTTGTCTTAAATCAAACGGATATGCGAGGCAGCGAGGATCATGAGGAGGCGTGGGGATCGGTATCGAGTCGCTAACGGCTTGTGCGTTATTGTGTGTAGACTCTGCTGGCGCACAGCCGCGGAAGAGAGGGTGTACGAATGTACCGCTATAAAAACAGCCGGTTGGCTGCCCAACCCCACGAGGAGGGGCGTGAATCCAGAGGAGCAGGCCGGGCCCTACGGACCCGACGAACTGGTTCGCGTGCGCGTATGTCAAAGAGGGGCCAATGAAAATGCCAGTAACGATGACCCTTTCTCGAGAAACATGGCGGTACACCGAACGGAGGGTCGTACGGCACCTGTCCTACGGCGACACCGTGATTGGAATCGCCCGCTCGCTCTTTGGACGCCTCCTTGACTCTGTTACAGCCCGTTTGGTCGCGACTTCAAACACCAAGCTCGAACGCGACATTGTGATGATCAAGGGCGTTCGGGCAGTACTCGTCGAAATGGATAACGGGAGAGTCCTTGACTCCGAGACAATAATCGGCCGCGAGCTCACCAAGCTTGAAGAGAAAATCACCCGACTTCACGGCGCAGTACTCGATGGTGAACGCTCGTGCCGTAATGTCTTGCCCAAGACCAAAGCTGTGTTCAGTCGAGCAGCTGCGCTCGCTGCAAGCCTGTATGAAGCAGTAAACGAGGTCAAATGGGCGCTTGCTGAACACGACGCCGACGTGCACATGGCCGCAGGTCAGGTCGGACCAATCTACCCAGCGGAAGAAATCGAAAAGCTGCTGGCAGACCTCAAGAAGTAGTGGCCCAACCGAACCGAATCCGTCGCGTTCAATGGACGGAGCGGTTTCAAAAAGCCTATAAGGGCCTGTCTCAGGAACTGCAGCGCGAGACGGACGAGGCGATAAGGGATCTCATCAAAGAGCATATCCCGAATAGCCGTCGATTCGCGCCGCTCGGGGGATTTCGCAACCCCAGGGTGTACGTCGTCCACGTCACCACGAATCATTCGCACAAGATGTCCTTCGAGGTCGACGCAGACCTGGCGATTCTCAGGCACGTCGATACGCATAAGGTGATCGACAAGAAACCGTAGTCCAACCACTCTGCCCAGCAACGGCCTCGCCATGTGCATGTTCGTGTACGGTCACCTGGCCCGCGTCGCGTATGCCCGCGGCGTCGCTCCGCTCGAGCTCCGCCGCCGCAGCCACCGCTCGCCGCGTGCGCTTGCGGCGCAAGCGCCTAACCGAGCGAGGCCGCGCCTGGCGGCCTGAGCTCACTCGGAGAAGGACAGGCTGCGCACCGCCCGTGCGAGGTCCCCGGGGCGAAGTGCGCGGCGCTCGGCGAGCGCGATGTTGACCGCCTCCTGGAGCGCCTCCCCCGCATCGGCCACCGAGCGCCCGGCGAGGAGCCGCGCGGCCCGCGCCGGCGTGAACTCCGGTGCGAAGCCGACGGCCATCCGGTCCATCCACTCGCGCACGTAGCGCTCGATCTCGCGCGCGCCCGGCAGCGCGAACTCGATCTTCTTCGGGAAGCGCCGCACGGCGGCCTCGTCGAGCGCCTCCGGGTGGTTGGTCGCGGCGATGTAGAAGACATCGGGGATGCGCCCGCGTTCGCCGTCGATCAGCGTAAAGAGCTTGTTCGTGGACATCTTCACGTGAGGCGACATCGCGCGGTTGCCGAGAATATCGTCCGCCTCGTCGATGAACACGATCACCGGGCGCTCATCGGATGCGCGCGCGATGAGCTGGTCCATCGCCTGGTCGTTTTTGACCAGATCGTGGCCCGTGGTCCCGATGAACGCCCAGCCCGAGGCCTTCGCGAGCGCTTTGGCGGTGAGCGTTTTGCCCGTGCCGGGCGGCCCGTAGAAGACTGCGCCCAGGGGCACCTTCCCGGTCGGGCGCTCGGTGTGCTCGAGCTCGCGTATCCCGGTCGAGCGCTCGGTGTGCTCAATGTCTCGCATCTGCTCGGCCAGGCGTTCGATCTCCTCGCGTGTCTCGCCCCCGAGAACGAGAGTCCCGAGCCCGGGCACGGCTTCGTAGCGGTTCGCGAGGTTCAGGCCCTGCACTTGCCGAAGCGCTTGCAGGAGAACCGTGAAGCCGATCATCTTGCTCGGATCGCGCTCGGCATCGAGCCACGTGCGCGCGCGCGAGGCGATCGCCTGCAGCCGCGCAACGGAAAACCCGGCGAAATGGCGCGCGCCCATCTCGAGCGTTCCCGGCCGGATGCGCCCAGCGTTTTTCTCACCGAGCCCCGCGGCGAGCAGCGCGCGGCGCGTGGCGTTATCCGGAAGGCCGATTTCGATCTTCACGTCGAAGCGCCCCTCGCGTTTGCCGGCCGCATCGAGCCGCTCGGGGAAGTTCGTCGCCGCGAGCACGATCACGGGCGCTTTGAGCTCGCGGATCGCGGTGAGCTCGGTGAGGAGCGTCGCGACGATCCGCGGGCCTTCGGCGTCCGCGCCCATCGCGCCCCGCTCGGGCATCACCGCGTCGATCTCGTCCAGAAAGAGCACGCAGGGGGATTGGGCGCGCGCCGCGGCGAAGGCGCGGGCGAGGTTCTCGGTGCTCTGGTTCACCCACTTCGATGCAAAGTTCGCAACGCTCGTGGTGCAAAGCGGCACTTTGAGTTCCCCGGCGAGCGCCGACACGAGATAGCTCTTGCCCGCTCCCGGCGGGCCAAAGAGGAGTGCTCCGTTCTTGCGTCCGGCTTGGGTCTCGCGCGCGAATTCGAGGAGGGCGCGCTTTTCGCGCTCCATGCCGAGCACGTCGGCGAAGGTGCGTCTCGAGCGCACCGCCGGGAACTGCTCGGCCGGGGAGGGCTCGGCGCTTGCCGCGGCGCCCGCCCCGGGGCTGGAGGGCTGCGTGCCGACGGGGGTTTTCGCCGGCGCGCTCGACACAAACTCGGGGCCGGCGATCTCGGTCGCCTCCCAGCGCGCCATGCGCGCGAACATGTAACACAGCGCAAACGCCACCGCGGGCCACAGCAGCGCGTAGGCCCCGTGCAGCCACAGCCAGAAAATGAGCGCCCCTTCGCACAAGGGAAGCGCCATCTCGAACTCGCTCACGCGCGAGGCCGCCCACACCGGGCGCCTGGCCAAGGCCCCGTAGGCCGTGAGCGCCACCGCCACCGCGGCGAGGATCAGGAACCAGCGCAGCGAGGCCGGGCCGGCCCGCTCATCGAGCGGGGCGCTAAAGCCCACGCCGAACACGAGGTTGGCAATCAGGGCGGGCACGATGCCGAAGAGCATCCCCGCGGCCACGCCGGTGACATGGACGCCGAACACGTCGACGTGCACGTCTCCCCCGGGCGCCGCGCGGGCGGCTTGCGCTGGCCACGGATGATGATCGCTCATCGAACGCTCCTTGGCCGAGCGCGAACGCTCGCGGCGGGGTAGCGGGTCTCGAGCACAGGCTGAGCCCGAAGCGCCCAGCCGAGCCACGTGCGGCCCTCTTGCTCCGAGACAGTGCGCAGTGTTCCGAGCGTGCGGCTCCGGTCGAACCCACCGTGCAGCCCCACCTCGATCCGATAGATTACGTGGCGCTCGCCGTGGCGCCAGCCGTAGCCTGGGGCGAGCGCGAGGTGCTCGCAGCCGCGGATCGCCCGGCAGGCGCGCCGCGCATACGCCTTCGCCTCGGCCGAGCGCAGCACCGCGCCTGCCCTCCAGTCGGTGGCAGCGAACCACGTCATGTACAAAAGCGCCCCCGCCGCGCCGAGGGCGCATCCCACGGCGAGCGCGCGGCTCGTTGTTTGGTGGGCCGTGTCGGGACTGCGCATGGGCACAAAGTATAGGTGCTCGCCCGGTTCGCGCAACGCCGCTTGCCGAAAGCTCGCCTATGAGACCCCGCACTCGTGAACAAGGGGCATGTTCGGTTGCGAATAATGAACCGCGTTGCACTTCCGAAGCGATGGGGGACTCATCCGATGCGTTCCGCGGTGTTCATCCAGGTGTGCGCGGCGCTTGCGCTCGCGGCGGCCGCGACGGTGGCGGCGGCGAACGCCGCTCAGAGGGCCTCCGGCGAACCGGCCTCACTGCCGATCCTCGCGCCGCGCCCGGTGGGGGCATCCGACCCGCTGCCCGATCGCGCCGTGGGCCCGGTGTCGCTCGCGCGCGCAAGCGCGTTCACGGCGCTGCGGCTCCTGCTCGGTGCGAGCGGCTCGGGGATTGGCCTCACCTACGCGGGCGCCGCGATGCCCGAGGCGCTGCGCCGGCCCGTTGCGGCGGCGAACCTCGCGGGGCGGCTGCCGGGGCTCATCGAGCAGCTCTCCGAGGTCGCGGGCTTTTATTACCGGTACGACGCCCGAGCGCGCGTACTCACCGTCTCCGAGGACGAGGACTTCGCGCTCGCGCTGCCGGCCGATGCCGCGCAAGCGAGCGCGCTCAAGGAACGCCTTGCGCAGCTCGGCGCGCACGGGCTCGATAGCGCGCGCTTCCCGGGGCTTCTCACCTACCGGGCGGCTCGCTCGAGCGAAGAAGCGATCGCTCAGGAGCTTGCCGGTCCCGAGCCCATCGCCCCGCGCGGGCAGGCCGAGCCGCTGGCCACGGCCATGCCGCGGAAGGCCTCCTCCGGGCAGGCGCAGGGGTTCGCTCCTGCCACCAGCAAGGCGAGCGCGAGCGGAGCTGCCGAAGCTGCCTCCGAACAGGGCCGATGGACCGTGAGAGCCGGCGAGAAGCTCTCCGAGGCCTTGCGCCGCTGGGGCGAGCGCTCGGGCTGGCGGATCGTGTGGCAGGCCCCGGAACTGCAGGCGAGGCTGGATGCAAGCCTCACGGGCACCTTCGAGCACGCGGTGACCGAGCTCGTGCGCTCGCTCGATGAGAACGGCGCGCGCCTTCGCCCGATCTTCTATGGGGGCAATCGCGTGCTGCGGATCATCGGAGGCGATGGCGATGAATAGGGCGCGCATCCTCGCTTTCCTCGTTGCCGCCGCGGCGATCGCGACCGCGGGCTGCTCCACGCAGCTCATCGCGCCGAACGAGCGCGGGGTCGAAGCCGCGAAAGGCGATGCGCTCGCCAAGCTCGCCCAAATCCAGGCGAAGCCCGCCCGGCCTGCGCCGGCCCTCGCGCGCCATGAGCGCGGCATCTATCTGAGCGTTCGCACGATCGAGGACAAGCCCGAAAACCCCCTGGGCAAGCTCTCGATCACGGTGAACCGGGAGTTCTACTCGATCCAGGAGCTTGCGCAGCGCATCACGCTTCTCACCGGCATCCCGGTCATCGTCGCCCCCGACGTCGATCAAAGCTCTGGGCAACCGGGCGGCGCCGCCTCGGGCCCCGCGCAAGCGGGCGCCGCGCCAGTCGTTCCGCCGATTGCCGGGGCACCGTTTCCCCCGGCCGGTATCGGGCAGGGCATGCGCGGATTGACCCCGATCGCGATCAGCTACGCCGGAGCGCTTGCGGGCCTGCTCGACGTGGCGGCGGCGCGCTTTGGGGTGTCCTGGCAGTGGCTGGGCGCAAAGCGCATTCGCCTGTACCGGTTCGCCACGCGCACCTGGACGCTCGCCGCGCTCCCCGGGGACATGAGCCTCACCAACACGATCGGCAATACGAGCGGCGGGGGCGCATCGGGCGCGGGCGGGGCGGCAACGTCAACTACCGCGGCGGGCGGCATGTCCTCCGGCACCGCGTCCTCTACCACCACGAGCACGCAGCAGGCGGGCGTGTCCTTCTCCGGTCTTTCGGTCTGGAAAGCGGTCGAAGACTCGCTCAAGAGCATGCTCAGCCCCGAGGGCAAGGTGGCCGTCACCCCGGCGACGGGAACCCTCACCGTGACCGACACGCCGCAGGTGCTGGAGGAGGTCGCTCGGTTCGTCCGCGCGGAGAACGCCTCCCTCACGCGCCAGGTGATCGTGAACGTGCGCGTGTTGTCGGTCGACCTCACGCGCACCGACCAGTACGGCGTCAACTGGAATCTGGTCTACCAGGCGCTCTCGGGGAACTTCGGCTGGTCCTTTTCCAACGCCTTTGCGACCGACCCGAGCGCGGCCAACCTGACGCTCAAGATCCTGGGCACCGCGGGCTCGGCGACCAATTCCGAGATCCAGTCCTGGCAGGGATCCCAGGCGCTCATCGCGGCGCTCTCGACCCAAGGGCGGGTGTCGCAGCTCACCTCGGCCTCGGTGACGACGCTGAACAACCAGGCGGCGCCCTTTCAGGTGGGCCACCAGAATTCCTACCTTGCCTCATCCAACACCACGGTGACGGCGAACGTGGGCTCCACTTCGACGCTCACCCCGGGTGTGGTGGATACGGGTTTTGCGCTGAACATCGTGCCGCACGTGCTCGGACGCCATCGGCTCCTTCTTCAGTTCACGATCGATCTCTCGTCGCTCGTTTCGATCGACACGGTGAGCTCCGGGGGCTCGTCGATCCAGACTCCGAATGTGGACACGCGCGACTTCATGCAGCGGGTGCTCCTCGGCTCGGGCGACACGCTCGTGCTGACCGGGTTCGAGCAAACGAGCTTGAACGCCACCAAGCAAGGGCCTGGGTCGCCCGATAACGTGGCGGCCGGCGGCGGCGTGAAGGGAAACCGCGAGCACAGCGTGCTCGTCATCCTCATCCAGCCCTTTGTGGTGTGGGGGTAGGTCGGCCGTGACCCCGCAAGTCTTCGAACTCGGGCGGGGCCGCGTCTTCGTGGCGGGGCTTTTCTGGCAGCCGCTCGCGGGCGCGCCCAAGGAGCGGCGCAAAGCCGCCGAAAGAATCGCCTCCGAGCAGGGGTTCGATCTTGCCGTGTGGCGCATCGCCGAATCCGGCCTCGTGCAGGTCGGCATGGGATCGAGCGCGGAGGGTCTGAAACCCGGCATGTACTCGGCCGCCGCGATCGTGTCCAAGACGCTCGAGATCGAGACCGCGAGCGGGGACTTTCTCGCCGCGGCAGAGATCACCCGCGGCAAGTGGCTCTATTGCGCGCAACGCGACGGCATCATCGCCCCGGACGGCGATTTCCTCGCGGGCGAGGACGAGGTGCGCTCGCGTCTTCTTTCCGACCTGTCGGTGTTCGACTGGGCGCACGTGTTTGCCCCCGAGCACTGGGGGGTTGCGAACGCGCGCGAGCGAAACTTCGAGTCGTTCCTGCCCGCGCACGACGCGCGCAGCGAATACCGGCGCTGGTGGGCGCTGGCGCCCATCCGGCGCTCGGCTTTGAGGCGCTACGCCCCGGTCGCGATCGCCGCGGCGCTCGTGCTCGGCTCGACCTACGGCTTCAAGACCTGGCAGCAGCACAAAGCCGAACAAGCGGCGCTCGAGGCCGCGCGGGCCGCGGCGGGCGAAGCCCGCTTGGCGAACGCGCCGGTGGTGCTCCCCGATCCGTGGAAGAGCGAGCCGCCCGCGAAGAGCTTCGCCAAGCAGTGTCGCGCGGCGATGGACAAGGTCTCGGCTCTGTGGTCTGGCGGCTGGCGGCCGGCGAGCGCGGATTGCTCGGGGGGCGCCTTGACGCTCGCCTGGGAGAAGAGCCCGGGCGGCTGGATCGGCGAGCTCACCGCGCTCGAGCCGCGGGCCTCCGTGAGCCCGGACGGGACGCGGGCGAGCCTGGTGGTGCCCCTTTCGCTTTCCGCGGGCGAAGACGAACCGGCGCCCGATGAAACGCGCCGCAGGCTGGAGCTCTTTAACACCGCGCAGCGCGCGGGCCTCGCCTTCACGCTCGCCGAGGCGAGCGCACCGCCCGCGTTGCCGGGAAACGCCCCGGCCAAGCCCAAGGCGATTGCGCATTGGAAGGCGCTCGACTGGCGGATCGCGCACACGGTGCTTTCGCCGACTGTGATCGTCGGGGAACTCGATGGCCCGGCCTTTCGCGTGAAGCGCATCGTCGCCCACTTCAGGGACGGATTGATCGATTGGGATCTGCAGGGTAACCAGTATGTGCGCCAACCGTAGGGCGGCGCTCGCGCTCGCCGCGCTCCTTGCCGCCGCAGCCGCAACGGCGGGCTTTGCGCGCGCCGAGGGCAATGGAAGCAACGGGGCCCGGGCGACCCCGCCCGAGCGCGCGGGGGCGAGACATTCCGCCAGCGGCCGGGAGGCCGACCACGCGGGTGCAGCCGGCGCGTCGAACGATCGGTCGATCGCCGAGAAACTTCTTGCCATCAACGAGCGCATCGCGCTTTTGTCGGCGCGGCTCAAAGAAGTGGAGCTCCAAGCGAGCATCGCGGCCAAGCAACGCGATCTCGCCTCGGGCGCCGCGGGGGCCGAAGGCGGCTACGGCTCGGCGCTTCCCGTGGTGCGCGGCATCGACGGCCTGGGCCGGCATTTGAAAGCGACGCTCGCCTGGGCAAGCGGGATCGTACAGACCGTGGGCGAGGGCGAATCGCTTCCCGGGGGCTGGCGCGTCGCGCACATCGACGTGGATGTGGTGGAACTCGCGCGCGGTGCCGAGCGCGTGCGCCTCGGTTTCGGCATCGAGCCCCCGCCGTCAAGCGCATCACGGGGCGCGGTGCCCTACGCCGCCTCCACGCTGCTCGCGGCCCCACGCTAAGAGAGCCCACGCGCGTCATGACAGGGTCCGACGTCACGCCGCAGCAAGCTCGGCCCCTCACGGCCGACGGGGGCGAGTTCCACGTCGATCCAGCGCTACGCGAGGTGCTGTGTTACCTCGATGACGGGCGGCTGCTCATCGCCAAGTCGCACCTGTTCAACGTGAACGTGCGCGCCTTCAGGATGCGCCTTGATCGCCTGGGGCGAAAACACCAGGTGCAGCCGGTCGAGATGTCGGAGATTGCCCAGGTCTACCGCGAGGCGCGCCGGGCAAGTGTCGCAAGCGTCTCCGAGATGCAGGCGGCGGCGCTCGCGGTCTTTCAGCGCGCGGTCGCCTTGCGAGCCTCCGACATCCACTTGCGCGTCGCCCGCGAGCGCGCCGCGCGGCTGTACTTTCGCATTCACAACGACCTCGAATTCATCGAGGAGTGGTCTTACGAGTACGGCGCGCAGCTTTGCACGACGATCTATCAGGCGATGACGGATGTGTCGGATGCGACCTTCGAGACGCTCTCACGGCAGGACGCGCGCATTTCCGAGCGCGCGAAGCTCCCGCCGGGACTGGACGGCATCCGCATTGCCACGAGCCCGCAGGTCGGGGGACACGTCATGGTGCTGCGGCTCCTTTACAACGACGCGGTCGGGGGCGAGGGGCTCGCGGGGCTGGGGTACGGTGCGCAGCAGCGCGCGGCGCTCGAGCTCATGGCGCGCCGCCCAAGCGGCATCAACGTGATCGGCGGGCCCACGGGCTCGGGCAAGTCCACGACGCTGCAGCGGCTCCTTGCCGGTCTCATTCGCGAGATGCAGGGGCGACGCAACGTCATCACCGTCGAGGATCCGCCCGAATACCCGATTGGGGAGGCCGTGCAGACCCCCGTGACGAATGCCGAGGAGGAGGAGGCGCGATCGCGTGCCTTCCAGCTCGCGATCAAGGCCTCGATGCGCCTTGATCCCGACATCATCATGATCGGCGAGGTGCGCGACACCCCTTCAGCGCGCCTTGCCGTGCAGGCCTCCATGACCGGGCACCAGGTCTGGAGCACGGTGCACGCGACGAGTGCTTTCGCGATCCTCGACCGCCTGATCGATCTGGGCGTTCCGGTGCAGCTTGCGACCGACCCGACGGTGATTACGGGATTGGTCTGCCAGCGCCTCGTGAAGGTTCTGTGCGCGCACTGCAAACGCCCCCTTCGCGAGGCACTCAAGAACTACAGCGAGGAGGACGTGCGGCGCGTGCTCGGCGTGCTTGCGCTCGATCGCGTGAATGTGCGGGGCGAGGGGTGCGAACACTGCCGCGGCTCGGGCACGGCGGGGCGCACGGTGGTTGCCGAGGCCATGGTGGCCGAGGCTGAGCTCATGGCGCATTGGAAGCGCGACGAACGGGACAAGGCGCTCGCCCTCTGGCGGGGTAACCAGGGCGGGGTGACGATGCTGGAGGACGCGATCGCCAAGGTCGCTGCCGGCGAGATCGATCCCTTTCAGGCCGAGGAGATCGTCGGGCCACTCGATTGGGGAGCGCTCGCCCGTGGCTAAGCGCACGATCGCACTGGGCGCTCTGGATTTCGACTGGCACGCGCTCGAGCTTCGCGCGACGCGCGCGCTCTTTCGACTCGACTCCGCAGCGCGCCGCAGGCTCTGGGCCAAGCTCGCCAAGCTGATCGGCAACGGCGTGCAGCTCCTGTCCGCCCTCGAGACGTTGCGCGACCGGCGCATCGCCTCGGGCGGCAAGTCCCACCCGCAGAGCGTTGCCCTCACGGCTTGGGCGGTGGCGATGCGAAACGGCGAATCCCTTGCCCACGCAATCGAACACTGGGTGAGTGTGGAAGAAGCGATGCTCGTGTCCGCGGGCGAGCAGTCCGGGACGCTCGAACGAGCGCTTCGCTCGGCCGTTCAGGTGATGGCCGCGCGCTCGCGCATCCTGAGCGCGGTGCGCTCGGGCGTTGCCTATCCGGCGGTGCTCACCGCGATGGCGTTCGCCGTGCTCTACCTCTTCGGCTTCAAGATCGTGCCGGCGTTCCAGGCCGCGATCCCGCCCACGGCGGCCGCTTCGTGGCACGGCCTTGCCGCCGCGATGATCGCGGTGGCGCTGTTTGCGCGGAGCTGGCTCTGGGCGCTCGCCGCTGTGCTCGCAGTGCTTGTCACCGCATTTTTCGCGAGCCTTGCGCGCTTCAACGGCCCCGCGCGCGTCGTCCTTGACCGTTATCCCCCCTACAGCATTTACCGGGTGCTTCAGGGAAGCACCTGGCTCATCGCGCTATCCGCGCTCGTCGAGGCCGGGCTTCGGATCGAGAACGCGCTCGAGAGCCTCGCCGCCACGGGTTCGCCGTGGCTTCGCAGACGCCTTCGGGCCTGCCTCGCCGGCATGCGCTCCGGGCACAACCTGGGCGAAGCGCTCGCCGCCTCGGGCGAGGGGTTCCCGGACCGGGAAATCATCGACGACATGAGCGTGTACGCCGCGCTCTCCGGGTTCGATGCGGCGATCTCGATGCTCGGGCGCGAGTGGCTCGATGAATCGGTCGAGCGCATCGCCGCGGGCATGCACGTCGTGTTCGGGGCGGCAATCCTCTCGGTGGGGGCGCTCGTCGCGTTCATGGTGGGCGGCATGATGAATATGGAATTGCAGCTCTCGCAGATCTTCCAGCAGGCGGTGCGTTAGCGCTCGCCCGCCGGGGCTTTTTGCCTTATCCACGCACAAAGGGAGCATCGTTATGAAGCAGGCAACCCGCAAATTCGCCCGCCAGGCTGGCATGACGCTCGTCGAGATCATCGCCGCACTCGCCATCATCGCGGTGGTGATCGTGGGGGCACTCGCCCTGTACGCCTCGGGCTCCTCCAGCGCGAACTCGAACGCCATGCTCCAGGACCTCACCGC
Organism: uncultured Pseudomonadota bacterium; assembly: GCA_963817785.1. GTDB lineage: Bacteria > Pseudomonadota > Gammaproteobacteria > Burkholderiales > SG8-39 > JAKALD01. The sequence continues at coordinate 124,797 of CAWFPL010000004.1, forward strand.
GATCCGCTCCGCGACCCAGCAGCTCTACATGGGCCAGGGGGGCTACGGCACGGTCTCGCTCAACACCATACTCGAGACGGCGCAGAAGGTGCCCACCGACATGACCGTCTCGGGTGGCACGATCACGACGCGTCTGGGCGGAACACTCACGGTGACGGGCGCGACGACGGACTTCACGATCAACATCACGAACGTTCCCGCGGACGTGTGCACGCAGTTGATCACCAATTCCGCGGACGGGTGGGCCTCCGTCAAGGTGGGCGCGAGCACGCCGATCACCGCGTTCCCCGTGTCGCCCGCCATCGCCACGGCCGCGGCGCAATGCGGGGGCACGGCGCCGTTCTCGATCACCTGGACCACGCCGAACTAAGGGCCGGTGCGAGCACTGCGGAAGGTCGCGATGACGCAGGCGCTTGGAGAACTGGAGTTTTCCGACGTGTACCTCGGGCGCGAGGCCGCCTGGCTCGCGGGGGTTCCAGGCAAGCTCGACCCGGTGCCGGCGCCGAGCGAGTGCGCCTCCGAGCTCGCGGAGCTGCGCGAGAAGTGCGAGCGCTACGCCGGGGAGACGCACAAGGAAGAGTTCACGGTCCGAGCCGCAGCGATCACCTACCGGGTCTCGGTCCTGAAAAGCCTCACCGAGACCGTGTACGTGCTCAGGCGCTTTCCGGCCGAGGTGCCCGAGCTCGCAAGCCTCGGGATCCACCCCCGGTACGTGAAGCGTCTGATGAGCGCTCACATGAGCGGGCTCGTGGTGATCGCCGGCACCTACGGCCAGGGCAAGACCACCGCCGCATCGAGCCTGATCGCCGCGCGCCTTGCCGAGTTCGGGGGGGTCGCGATCACGATCGAGGACCCGCCCGAGATGCCCCTCGAAGGCCGCCACGGCGAGGGCGTGTGTTACCAGACCTGGGCCGAGCAGCACGGCTTCGGCCACGCCTGCCGTCAGGCCGCGCGCTGGGCGCCCTCCATCATCTTCCTCGGAGAGGTGCGCGATGCCGAGACCGCGGCCGAAGCCCTTCGGGCCTCGATCAACGGGCGGCTCGTTCTGTGCACCACGCACGCCGAGACGGTCGCCCTTGCCGTGGAACGGCTCTATGCGCTCGCGAACGGCGCGGCCGGGAATTCGGAGGACGTCGCGAGCCTGCTTGCCTCGGGGCTCGCCTGCGTGCTGCACCAGAAGCTCGAGGCCGATGCGAAGGGGCTGCGCCGCCCCAAGGTGAGCTTCCTGTGGCTGGCCGAGGAAGCCTCCAAGGGCATCCGCAACGCGATCCGGCAACGGCGCTTCGATCAGCTGGAAAACGAAGTCCTGCTGCAGTTGAACCGCACGATGATGGAACGGGGCGCCTAGCCGTGTACGCCCTGGCGATCGCGTTTGCGGGGGCGATGCTCCTTGCCTGGCAGAGCGCGATTCTCGAGCCTATGCAGGCCGAGGCGCGCGTGCAAGCCGCATCGGATGTCGCGGCGGCGAACTTCTGGGCTTACCGCGCGGCGGCCGTGAACTATGTGGCCGCGAACCCCGGGGCAAGCGGCACGATCCCGGATGCGAACCTCACGTTTGCGCTGGGCTACCTCCGAAATCCCGCGTGGACCAACGTGGTCTCGGCTGGGACGCTTTACACCTATTCGGGCGCAGCGCTCCCGGCGGACACCATAGATGCCGTCGCGAACCGCGGCGGACGCACCCTCGTGATCGGGATTGCGCAGCCCGGGGGCACCATGAGCAGCCTCACGGGCGGCGCATCGGGTTTTGTGCTTCCCGCCGGGATTCCCGCGGGCTCGCTCGTCGTAATCGGGAGCTGAGGCGTGAACGAGCATCAAGACCTGGGCGGGGAGTTGCTCAACTTCGTCGAGCGCGGCATCGTCGCGCAACTCATGGAGCTCGTGCATTCTGATCGCGTGTTCACCGACCTCTTGATCGAAGAGAACGAGCCGGTGATGGCGAAGGGCCCGCTTGGCTGGGAGCCGGTCGCGTCCATGAAGTCCACGGGTCGCGAAGCCTTGGCGGAGCTTCTCGCCAAGCTCGATCCCGACTGGGAAAACACCATTCAGAGCCGCGCGATCAACCGCCCGGTGGACCTCATGGAGTGGCGCCTGCGCGTGAACGCCTACCTTGCCCACGGCGGCGCCAAGCTGATGATGGCGATCCGCAAGATCCCGGCGAGGCCCATCTCGTTGAAGGACACGGGGCTGCCCGCCTCGGCGCGCCTGATGCTCGATCACCCGCGGGGGCTCGTTCTGATCGCCGGGGCGACCGGCAGCGGCAAGTCGACCACGCTTGCGGCGCTCCTCGATGCGGTCAACGAATCGCGCAGCGCCCATATCGTCACGATCGAGGATCCGATCGAGTACCGCTTCGAGCGAAAGAAATCGATCTTCTCGCAGCGCGAGGTGGGCGTGGATGTCGCGAGCCTCTTCGAGGGCGTGAGGGATGCCATGCGCCAGAGCCCCAACGTGATCGCGATCGGCGAAGTGCGCGATCGCGACACCGCCGATGCGGCGCTCCTGGCCGCGGAGTCCGGGCACCTCGTGATCGGCACGCTCCATGCCAATAGCGCCGCGGGCGCGGTGCAAAAGCTCCTCGGGTATTTCGCGTCCACCGAGCGCGAGGCGAGGCTTGCGACGCTCGCCGCGACGCTGGTGGGGGTCGTGAGCCAGGTGCTGCTCCCCGCGGCGGACGCGAAGGGGTACGCGCTCGCGGCGGAAATGATGTTCAACCATAAGCGCCAATTCTCGCGTGTGCTGGGCGAGCCGGAGAAAATCGCGACGTTGCTCGAGCGCAAGGAAGACGGCGTATCGCGTTCGATGGCCGAGGCCATGGTCGAGCTGGTGGGCGCGAAGCGCGTGGCGAAGCTCGAGGTGCTGCGCGCGGCCGCGGCCGGCCAAGCCGCGCTCTACGAACGGTTGAAGAGCGCGGCTTGAGCAGCACGCCAAGCGGCTCGCAGCCGGATGCCTGGCGGGCGTGAAGTGCGCGACCGATGCCGTGCGCCAGTGCGGCCAGCAGAGCATTGATCGCGAAAGCCGCTCGTCGTTGCCGCACACTCGCACATCAATCGCAAGCGGGCTCCGCTAACGTGGTCAGGAAACGTGCATGCGGCGCCTGTGCGATGCGGTCGGCCTGCGCCGTCAAAGAGAGGAGCGAAACCTTGATGCACCCCGTCCAACCCTGGGCGCAAAACGCATTGAAGCGCAAGCGCCAACGCGGTTCTGACGCTTCTTGAGGTCATCATCGCCCTGGGAATCATGTCTGTGGTGGTGCTCGGGGCAAGCACACTGATCGACACCTATGCGCAGAACATGCGCGCGAGCGCCACGGCCGAGCAGTTTTCGAGCTTCGGCAACGCCGCGAACGCCTACATCCGGGACAACTACGCCGCGGTCGAAGCCGTGGCCACCGCCGCGACGCCGGCGCTCATCCGGGTTTCGACTCTCACGGCGACCGGATATCTCCAGAACGGGTTCGGGGCGCAGAACAGTTACGGCCAATCCATCTGCGCGCTGGTGCTCCAGCCGAGCTCGGGACAGCTCGATGCGCTCGTCGTGACCGAGGCGGGATCTGCGATCAACGACCTCGACCTCGGCCAGATCGCCGGGCTCGTGGGCGGGGCGGGCGGAGGCGTGTACTCGGGCTCCCCGGCAACGCTCACGGGCACCATGGGCGGCTGGAGCACGCCGATCGGCAACTTCGCGAACGCGAACAGCTCGGGTGAGCACTGCAACGGGTCCGCCGGCACCGTGTCGATCGCGATTGGGCATCCGGTCGAAGCCCTGTGGTTCGCCGGGGGCGATCAGACCGCGGGCGTGCTCTATCGCAGCGCGATTCCAGGCCAGCCCAGCCGCAACACCATGGAAACGCCGATCGTGATGGACACCTCGACCATCCAGACGCCGGGGAGCGGCTGCCCGACGAACGGGGCCATCGCGCGCGACGCCGCCGGGGCGGTGCTGTCTTGCCAGAGCGGGACGTGGAAGGCGCAGGGCTCGCTTTATTGGCTCGACCCGGTGGCGAACTACGCGAGCCTGCCAGGCACCGACCAGGTCGGCGCGGTCAGGATGACCCTCGACACGGGCCGCGCCTTCATGTGGACCGGCGGTGCCTGGGTGGCGCTCGGGATCGACCAGAACGGCGACCTGACGGTGCCCAGTCGGATCAGCACCGGGGAATACGTGCAGATCAACGGCACGGCAACAGCCGGTGCTGGATGCTCTCCCAACGGCCTGGTCGCGCAGGACGGCTCTGGAGCGCTCTTGTCGTGCCAGAGTGGCATGTGGAAGGCACCGGTCGGTACGCCCCCGGGCTGGTCCTGCGGCCAATATGTCGCTTACGACTATTTCACGACCTATGCGGCCTGTTCGGTCTATGTGCCAGCGACCACGCACAGCCTGATGATCGTTGCCTCCGCCACGGTCGGCGACATGTGGGGAGGAGGGCACGGCGCGGGAGTCGAGGTCGGCGACCAATCGTCGGGAATCTTTTTGAGCGCTGTCCAGAGCGCCGCGAACGGTTATACGGCGAGTGACTCTTTGACCTACATGGTGCCCTCATCGTACTCGGGTCAATGGTGGACAGTGTATGGTTATAATTCTTCCGGCAGGGGAGATTACGTGGTCGGCTACTTGAGCATTTTCGAGGTGAATTGAGTCGCACGGACACCGCGCAAACCCTCCACGCGCAGGTGCGCGGGCGCAATCACCCGGCGTGACGATTCGCGCCGGAAAGCTTCTGTACTATTTCCCGTCGACGGAAACTAAAATAGCCCGAGCCCGGAGTCGCCTCGCGACCAGGAGCCATCACACGCTTGAACTGCTGCGGACTTCTGCTTTTCGGCCGTTGCTGCCGTTGGTGATCTGGTCCAACTACGGCTGGTGTTGATTAGTCACCGGACTTTGGCCGAGCTCAACGCCGTGACTGGCAGCTTTTCAACATCGCGTCCGGCTGAATCCGACCTATTCTGTTGAAGAACTCAGCTTTGAACTGACGGTCCTGGCCCTGGCGGCGAGCCGGGTCGCAGGTTTTTCGGCCTCGATGCGCCCGAATTGGGGTCGTTGTTCCCCGATTTGTTTCTAGGCTGAACTCAATTCTCCTTTTGGTGCTCTAGGTGCGAGCCACTTGGCCATTCGTCGTAGGTTCTGAACGATTGCAGCCAGTAGAAACTCGTCTCTTGCGCCGCTCGGGCCCCGTAGTCGCAGACGGTCCAGCTTCAAGATGCGCTTGAGGTGCGCGAAGAGGATCTCGACCTTCTTGCGGTCTTTGCGCGATTGCCGGTAAGCGTCGGTACAGGCGATGCCACGAGCCACTTGGCGCGCCGCTTCGTGGACGCTGCGAGCAATCTTGCGAATCGGCGTGTTCGGACAGCAGCGTGCTTTTATCGGGCAGGCCGCGCAATCCGATTGGCTCGAGCGGTAGATGATGGTGTTGGCCTTGGTGATGTGCGTGCGCACGTTCTTGAACGCACGCCACTGCCTGCGCAGCGCGTGGCCCTGCGGGCAGCGGTACTGGTCGGCCTGTTCATCCCACTGGAACTCAGCACTGGACAGGGTCTCGTCGTGCCGTTGAGTCTTGTCCCACACGGGAACATGGGGCTCGATGCCCTTGTCGTTGACCATCCAGCCTAGCACCTCGGCAGTCCCATAGGCCGTATCGCCGATGAGCCGTGTCGGCTTCATTTCGAAGCGCTGCTCGACACGATCAATCATCGTGCGCGCTGCGCTCACTTCATCGCTGCGTAGCGCGGCAGTCGCCTCAACGTCCACAATGATGCCAGAGGTGGCTCGGTTTGTTAGGACAGTTTTTTTGCTTTCTTAAGTGGATGCCCTGCTCGGTGTGGTTATCCACGGCGCTGCCGCCCGCCCCTCTAAGGCGGAAGGCGAGCGGCGCGGTGGATAACCCGATTCGCATCACGCTGCCTGTTCGATCGGTTGGTTGGCGAAGTATGTCATGTCGGGCGTGTTCCGGCCCAGCGAGGAGTGAGGGCGGCGCGTGTTGTAGAAGACGAAGTAGCTCGCCAGCTTTTGTTTTGCTTCGCTGACGCTCTCGTAGGCATGGAGATACACCTGCTCATACTTTACGCTGCGCCACAGCCGCTCGACGAACACATTGTCGAGCCAGCGGCCCTTGCCGTCCATGCTGATGCGGATGCCGTTGGCCTTGAGCACCCCGGTGAACTCGACGCTGGTGAATTGGCTGCCCTGGTCGGTATTGAAGATCTCCGGTCGGCCGTACTTGGCGATCGCCTCTTCGAGCGCCTCGACGCAAAAGTCCGTGCTCATGCTGATCGACACGCGATGCGCCAGCACCTTGCGCGTAGCCCAGTCGACGATGGCCACCAGATAGACGAAACCCCGGCGCATCGGAATGTACGTGATGTCGGTTGCCCAGCATTGATTGGGACGCTCGATGGTGAGCCCCCTCAGCAGGTACGGATAGATCGTGTGCGCCGGGTGGGGCGAACTGGTATTGCGCCCGCGATACAGGGCATGGATGCCCATCTTGGCCATCAGCGTGCGCACATGTCCTCGGCCGACCCGGTGGCCTTCGAGCCTAAGCATATCGCGCAGCATCCGACTGCCGGCGAACGGGAAGTTCAAATGCAGCTCGTCGATGCGTCGCATCAGCGCCAGGTCGGCCTCGGAAGTACTTTGAGGCAGGTAGTACAGGTTGGAGTGCGAAATCGCCAGCAACTCGGCTTGGCGGCTGATTGGCAGCTCTTGAGTGGCATCGATCATTTCTTTGCGCTCGCATCGTCGAAGCGACCGAGCGCGCCGGCCAAAAAATCATTTTCCAAGGTCAACTGGCCGATCTTTGCCTGCATGTCTTTCACGCTCGGGCCTGTGTTCTCGCGCTTCTCCGCCGGCGTCAGAAACACCCCCGTTGCTGCTTCGATCAACTGTGCTCGCCATTGGGCGATCTGGTTGGCATGCAGATCGAACCTCTCGGCCAGTTCAGCCAAGGTCTTGTCCTCCTTCAAAGCGGCGACGGCCACCTTCGCCTTGAATACCGCCGTATGATTCCTTCTGGGTCGTCTCATTTCTGCTCTCCGGTTGCGGGCGCTTCACGCGCCCATAAGAGCAGGTTCTCCACTTATCGGCCAGTCCCATTTCCCCGAGCCACCTCTGCCCGCCTCGACATCGACCAGATAATTGGTGGAGTAGGCGTAAAAGGCCGGACCGCCAGGGGCAGCGGTATAGCGTGCGGCGGGATCGGTGAGCGATACGGACTTGGGCGCGGGCTCGCTCGGATTGGCCTGCTCGAGTGCCGCCAAGTACTCGCGAACCGCCCGGGGTGCGCCTTCGCCGCTCTTCCAGTGCGCGGCCCGTTCGCCAGGCACCCCGCGGGTGCGGTTGGCATCGGCCCTTACGACGCTCGCATCAACAGCGAAGCCCTCGCCGCCCACCAAGCCCTCGCTCATCGCGCGACGCAGCACCTTCTCGAACACATAGCGCAGCGTGTCGCTGTCGCGAAACCGCCCATGGCGATTCTTCGAGAACGTTGAGTGATCCGGAATATTGTCCTCGAGCCCCAGCCCGCAGAACCACCGATAGGCCAGGTTCAGATGCACATCTTCGCACAGCCGTCGCTCCGAGCGAATGCCGAAGCAATAGCCCACGATCAGCATCCGGATCATCAACTCCGGGTCGATCGAGGGGCGCCCGGTGTGGCTATAGAGCGGCGCGAGGTGCTCGCGCAACTCGCTCAGATCGACAAACCGATCAATGCCCCGAAGCAGATGATCCTGAGGCACGTGTGCCTCAAGGTTGAACGCGTAGAACAGCTGCTCTTGCCCATTGCTCTGTTGCCCCATCATCTCGCAGCACTCCGCCAATGCGCTGCAAGATCAGACACTTCAACTCAACAGAGATTCAGGGCGCGGCGGAGTTTTTCAACACAATAGACCCAAAGCGGACATTCGCGCTTTGTAGGGGCCAGGGGCCCCCAAAAGGGAAGGCACGTCAGCGGATCGAACGATTGGTCCGGGACAGAAATTTATGGCGTTCTTCCTCGTGCATTCTAAGCATTGCAGACAACGATCCATTTGCTAAGCATGGCCAAAGGATAGGAAATTCCATCGCGCCCGTGCCCCGAAACGCTCGTGGCGCTAGCGTGTTTCGGGTCGCTGAGCGGCGCTGCTGGGCACAATCGTTCAAGTTCGCGCCCGTAAGGCCGGAATGCGAACGGCGTTACGGAAAATAAGTGTGAAGTGCGTCTGCTCTTGCGCGGTGGTAACCGGAGTTCAATTCCCCAAGGTGATTCGCAGATACCTCTGGAGCGATAGTCTCGATCACATCTGTTCGACCATCTGCGGCCAGGGTACGACCTTATGGTTTCGTGTCAGGTGAACTACCCCCATCCAATGGGTTTTCCGTCGCGTCGGCACTTCGCATCATCATAGCCGCGAGTTGGGGGTAGAACAGAATGGCCAAGAATACTGAGAGCGGGCCGACTGCGTGTATACCTGCCTGCTCCGCGGGCGAGTCTCCACCAACTGAAATACTGAACTTTCCGGCGATCGGGAATACGATGCACGCGGCTCCTAATCCAAAGGATGCGCGAAGTATGGTCTGCTGAAACTCATCGTACTCGCCCCCGCGTTTCCAAAAGACAACGGCAAAGATTGTGATTAGCACGATTGCCAGGCCAGCGAAGAATACGGCCCAATAGATCGACGGAGAAACGAACGGAGGTGGCGGGGGAGCGGGCGTGGGGGCCGGAGGTGCGGCAGCAGGCGTGGGTGGCGCGGCCACAGAGGGAGCACCAGGCGCGGCCTGCTTCGCTGCGGGCATTTCCTGCAACTCTGCGAGCTGCCTATTTTTCAGCTCGGCGAACTTCTGCAGATCGCTGATGTTCTTTTGCAGCTCGGCGACGCGCGATTGCGCCTCCTGCAGCGCGCGCTCACGCCGTGCCTTGTAGTCCCCCCTCGCCGCGCGTGCCGTCTCTCCCGAAGGTTTGCCGGTATCCGCCTTCGACATCTTGAGCTCGTCCTTCTGCTCCGTGGCTGCGGCTTTCTCAAGAGTCATGCTGATGCTCCGGCTCACCGCCCGCTCGCCCGCGCCGGCTTTTGCAGTTGCGGCGGCGGCATGTCAAGGACAGCCCAATTTTCCCCAGTTGTGTAAATTGAATTCTCCCCACCCGGTTCAAGATTCAGTGGCTTCTTCGGCGCGCACCAGGCCGGCTTTGAGCTTTTCCTTGAGCCGGTAGGAGTTGCCGCGGATGTTCAGCGTCACCGAGTGATGCAGTAGCCGATCGAGAATCGCGGTGGCGATCACACGGTCGCCGAACACCTCGCCCCAGGCGCCGAAGCTCTGGTTGCTGGTCAGGATCATCGGTCCGCGCTCGTAGCGGCGGCTGATGAGCTGGAAGAACAGATTCGCCCCCAGCCGGTCAATCGGCAGGTAGCCGATCTCATCGATGATCAACAGGCGCGGCGTGGTGTAGAACTTCAGCCTCTCGTCCAGTCGCCCCTCGCCGTGGGCCTTGGTCAGCACCGAGATCAGGTTGGCCGCGGTGCTGAAGAACACCCGGTAGCCCGCCTCGATCGCCTTGAGCCCCAGACCGACACTGAGGTGGGTCTTGCCTACCCCGGGCGGACCGAGCACGACGACGTTGTCGCCGTGCTCGATGAAGTGGCAGCTGGCAAGGGCCTGAACCTGCTTGCGGTCGATCGAGGGCTGGTAGCCGAAGTCGAACGTCTCAAGCGGCTTCACGAACGGGAAGCGCGCCATGCTGGTACGCATAGTCACGTTCTTGCTCGTCTTGGCCGCCACCTCTTCGCCCAGCACCTGTTCGAGGAAGTCCGAGTAGGCGAGTTCCTTCTCGGCGGCGTGCTGCAGCAGGGCTTCCAGCCGCTCGCGGCTCTTGAACAGACGCAGCTTCACCAGGTGCTCCGAGAGCCGCTCCAGTTGCGCCGGGTTCATGCGAGCTCCAGGAGCTGCTCGTAGGTGGCCAGATCGCGCTGCTCGACCAGGGCGAATCCCGCGCAGGGCGCCGGCGCGTTGGCCGCGAGCAATGCGCTCTCGGCGTAGCGTTTCCTCGCGTTGCGCGCCACCGCCCCGGGGCGGTGCTCGGGCTTGACGCTCAAGCCATGGCGCCCCGGCAGCACGGCGTGCTCGGCGACCACGGCACCGCGGTGCCGGATCTGCCAATTGCCGCCCAAGCGCAGCACCTCGACTGTCGCGCCGATCAGTCTCCAGGGCACCGAGTAGCGGTTCGCTTCGATCGACACCAACCAGTCGCTCGCCACGATGCGCGAGCGTGGCATCGCCGCGAGGAACCCCGCACGGCCCGCCAAGGGCGTGAGCGCCGGGGCTTCGGCGGCGAAGCGCTCGATCGGCAGCTCGTGCGTGGTGCCGTGCACCCTGCGATCGGCAATCTCGAGCTGCCAGCTCAGGAGCTGGTCGTTGAAGTCCTCCAGATCCCGAAACACCCGCCCAGGCAGGAAGTTGCGCTTGACGTACTTCACCCCCGATTCGACCTTGCCCTTGGTCTGCGCGCGATAAGGCCGGCACACACGCGGCTCGTACCCCCAGTGCCGGGCGAAGGCTTGGAAGGTCGGATTCCAGCGCTTCTTGCCCTCGCGCTCGCCCTGGATCACGGTGCGCATGCGGTCGTACAGAATCTCGCGCGTCACGCCCCCGAAGTGCTCGAACGCATGCTCGTGCGCCGCGAGCAACGACTCCATGCGCTCGTGCTCGTAGCCTTCCGCCCAGGCGCGGCGCGAGTAGCCCAGCGTCATCACGAAGATGTGCACCTTGAGGGTTTCGCTGCCCAGGCGCACCCGCACCTCGCCCCAGTCGACCTGCGCCTGCTCGCCCGGCTCGGTCTCGAATCGGCACTGCGTGAGCAAGGCCGCCGCCGTCTTCAGCCGTAGCGGCCGCACGGCGTCCCTCACCGTCCCGTAACCGCCCTCAAACCCGCGCTGCGCGCACAGCTCCTGATACAGGATCCGCGCCGAGTACCCGACCTGCACCGCGCGCTCGGTGAGCCACTCGCGGTGCGCGTCGAGCAGAGCCTCCCGCCGCGCCGGGCGCCGGTAGGCCTGCCAGCGCACCTGCCGTAGACACCGGCGCACCGTCTTTCGGTCCAGCCCCGTCGCGCGCGCAACCCCCGAGACCGTCATCCCGGCCGCCTTGAGGCGCTGCATCTGCTCCCAACGCTCTTTGCCAACCACCGGCTCCTCCCCGCCCACCCCGGGCAAGGACACCCTAACCGGCGCGCCGATGTCCCCGCCCTGCAGGGCGGGGACATCGGCCACTACAACCTCAGCTCCCTGTTGCACTTCGCACCTCCATCGTCAGGGGGTGGGGAGATTTCAATTGTCATAACTGGGGAGTTTCGGACTGACACTGACACGGCAGCGGGCGTGGGAGGCGCGGGAGCGGGCGCGGGGGCCGGAGGTCCGGCAGCGGGCGCCGGAATCGGCGGAGGGGTCGCGCTGAGAGATGCAGTGGATCCAACCTCCGCTACCTTATTAGTCGCACATGCGCTTAGAGTGAGAAGGGCGATCGCGGCAATATGCAATGGAAGTCCGCGATAGATCGCTTTTGCGGATGCGAACGCACGACGGTTTTCGCAGCGTTTCGAGCTGTGCGACACGCATCCCCCGGGGCTGGTGCGAGAGCTTCACGCTTACGACCGACATTTTCGGCACCCGAGCTTCTAGGCGCAAGGAGTGCACGCCTTAATGCGGTCCGTCCCGATGGAGTGGCATTTATCGCAGCGTCCCATAGCTGCTATAGACCCATGCCGCCCGCGCCGCAGGCTCCGCACCCCCGCTCAGCCCGCGGCGCGGCAGGTTCTCCCCTTATGTCAGGTGCACTGAGGCGGGTGGTACTCTCTCCACGACTGGGCTTAAATTGCGAGCCGCTCGAAGTGAGGCGCGCCGAGATGCGTCGCGGCGCCGAGGGTGCAATGACCTGTCCCGAGATACGCCTCGGGCGGCCGACTAATTTGGAAGGGCCATAATCCGTCTTGGAGGGCACGGGATGTTTGAGCCGAATGACGAAAAATTCTTGCTCCAAGCGCTAGGTCAAAACCGCGTTGTGCTGTTTGCGGGGGCTGGATTCTCTCGGACGGCCAAGAACAGCCTAGGTGAGCCTATGCCCTTGGGACGCGATTTTGCGTCGACCCTATGGTCGTTCCAGCGATATCCAGGGCCTTATGACGGCACTCCGCTTAAGGACCTGTATGAGGCGCTCCTAACAAGCGGCAAGTCACACGCCGACATGAGAGCCTTGCTGGAAGCGCACTTGCTATGCGCGGAAATACCCAAGGACTTTGAGGTAATTCCAAAGATATTTTGGCATCGCATCTACACGACTAACGTCGACAACCTAATCACGGAGATTTATCGACATTCGGGCGTGGAGACTGACGTCATGTCCTTCCCAAGGATGGAGACCAGAGAAAGAGATCAATCGCTAGAGAAATTCCAAGTTGTCTATCTAAACGGTCGCCTCCCGTGTCGCCCAGAAGATGTAACGTTTACGGCTCGCCAGTATGCGCGTCGTGCTGGACCACACGATCCTCTATACGAGCTATTTGTAGGAGACTACGCTACTAAGCCCACGATATTTGTGGGCACGGAACTAGACGAGCCGCTCTTCTTCCAATACATCGAGGCTCGCGCACGCCGTGCTTCAGCTGGCATAGACGAGCTTCGCCCTCGCTCGTTCCTGATCTCGCCACACATCTCGCCACCCAAACGGGATAGCCTTAGGAAAGCGTTCAACATAGTGTCGATAGAGGCAGACACGCAAATATTCCTGAATTGGCTTGCCCAAAAGATTGCGGCACTACCCACAAGAATCGACGTACTAAAGTCCACGTTGCCCGGCTTGGTAGAAATCCTACAGGCGGAGCAAGCGGGCGGACGCTTTATCAAGGAACTGAAGCACTTTGGGCTTCTATTCCACCACGTTCCCATCGAGCTCGAAGGAACGGGTAGTGGGGAGAAATCTCTGTTCCTTCTGGGCGCAAGTCCACGATGGGAAGATATCCTGCGCGACATGGATGCGCCACGAGCGATCACGGACGTGGCGTTCCAAAAGACGGAGGAGACGCTTAGGGGCGAAAATCGCCTAAAGGCCTATATGCTGCTTGGTCCGGCAGGCTCTGGGAAAAGCACCATTCTGCGGCGCCTAGGAATACGCCTGAGCAGATCGGGGTACGTAGTGTATCTCACCAACTCTGAGGAGAATGTCGCGCCCCAGATCATCGCGCGTTCGCTCGAAGCTTTTGATAAGAGGGTCGTGCTGTTGTTTGACAACGCAGAGACCGTCCTAGGCGGGATTCCTAGGCTCCTAAAGGAATTGCGCACCGTCTCGAAGGCGCCGGTGGTGATAGTTGCTGCAAGGACTAATGATTACGACAGGAAGATAAGTCGTCTGGTTGACGATAATGAAGTTGAAGAGATTTCAGTTCCCAACTTGAACCGGCCAGAAATTGAGGCATTGATTCGGACATTGGAGACGAACAATCTTCTCGGTGAGCTGCGAGGAAAGGCGCAATCCGCACGCATCGCGGCATTTGAGGATCGCGCGAACAAACAAATACTCATCGCGATGCGCGAGGCCACTTCCGGGGAGAAGTTTAATGACATTCTCAAGAATGAATTTGGGCATCTTGAACCGCAAGAAGCCAAGATACTCTACCTATGTGTCGCACTGGCCACCGACGCTGGCTATCGCATCACGCGCCAAGAGTTTGTTGGGTGTTCTGAAGTAGTTCCTGCCGAGACGTTGCATATCTTGGATCGCACATTGAAGCAAATAGTTGTCGCTACCGGGCCCTCCGATGATCTTCTAATGTTAAGGCATCGATTAATCGCAGAGTACATGGTAGATCAAGCCGCGCCTCGTTCTCTTCTACGGGAGGCTTACTTACGCATACTAGCTATGCTTGCGAGTCAGATTAGGGGCGTCTCGCGGCGCTCTCGGGCGTTTGGCTTCTACAGAGATGTTATTAATCACTACACGATCTACAGACGATTTGAAGAGAATGTTGACGAGGCGCGATCTATTTATGATTCATTGACTCCGCGTTTTCAGGAGGACTCTCAATTCTGGCTTCAATATGGATCATTAGAACTGGAGGGTGGCAATCTCCAGTTTGCGGAGAACTACCTTAAACAGGCCGACTCTCTAGATCCTGGCAATGCGTTTATTCTGAACGCGATTGGACACCTCTACTTTAGAAAGGCGGTAAGGGCCGCAAGTAAGGCAGAGAGCCTCGAGTACCGCGATCGCGGGGCGGCGATTCTGCTAGAGCACATAGAAAGAATCGGGAAGGATGAGGCGTACTGTTTCCATATCTATGGAGTACAAAGATTGAATTGGATTAGGCGATGGGCGGAATCCGATGACGAGAGACTTCGTGAGTTGGATTCGCTGCGGCAGTTAGTGCGTAAAGGGACCGAACTGCATCCACGGGACAAGCGATTAAAAGATGCTGCAGAGGATGTCGAGCGTGAGTACCTGGCAATCGCAGTCCCAAGGTAGCCCTTTCGAAGAGAAAGTTGGCAGAGAGACTGACCAGAGTCGGTAATTTGTATGTGAAACGGCGTTACGGCAAATACTGCGCCCCTTCGGTTTGCGCGGCCGATAGATCGCCGAGCGATCGGCCCCCATGCGGCGGCGAACGCGAGGGACATCACGGCAGTTGAGTGCAACAGGTCGCCGGATGACATGGCGGTACGCCAGTCAGCCCGAGCGGCGGCGCGAACGTTGAAAGAGGATTGCGCTGCCGCTGCCTTTCGCGCCTCGCCAGGCGATGACAGGCGACTGGTGGAGCATCAAGCGTATGGCCGCTTCTGGCCGTGCGCGGCCTTTGGCGGGGAGGTCATTTATGGCCGCTGGTCGGCTGTTGCTGTCGCTCGATCTTTCCGGTATGGGCGGCAGCGATGGCGCCAAGAGCAGACGCTGGCGCCGCCTAATCCAGCAGTTTTGCTGGACGAAAGTCTGTAGCAAATATCGAGCAAAAGGAAAGGCTTTACTTCAGCGGAGGGGCGCGCGCGGCGCGACCCTGTGAGAGCCTGAATACCCCTTTTCCCGTGCCCTAGCCCGCGCCGCCGCTCGACCAGTAATTGCCAACTGAAACTTGAAAGTGCGCGCACTTTCACGAGAGGAAAGCCCAGGCGAATCGGGACTCCCGGGCTAGCGTTGACCGGCGCTAGTTCTAGGCTCGCCACAACCAAGTAGCCTGCAGCCACACTCCGGGGACAACTGTCATAAAACAGTTGCGTGGGCGTAAGCCCTGCGCTTAACAGTGGGCAGGGCCGAGGCTATGTATGGAACTACGGAAGTCTTCGGAAGCTTGAGCTCGTCTGAAAAGATGAATAGCTCAATGCCACTGTACGCCTTCATCGCGCTGTATGTTAGCGAGTACCGGAACGAGCGTTTCTGCCGGTAGAGGCCTAGTATCTCTGGGTGGCTATCATAGGAAACCAGCCATGGCCGTCTAAGTCGACGTTGAATAACGCGAGCTAGCTTTACGTGATCCGGTGGCTGATAGATATCAAGGTAAAGTCGAGCTGCTCTCGCAAAGTACGGTGGATCGCAATACACAAGGGTATTTCGCGGGAGCGCATTCACAGTCTCAAGGATGAATCGCTCAGCATCGACATTGCTAAGCGAAATCCGTCTCTTGTATGAAGCGATGGTCTCAATTCGCTTAATCAGCTCGTTACGCGGAAAGCGAGCGTCAATACGCCATTCGCCGCTTTGCGCCGCTCCGCCTATGACACCAGCAGTCAGAACGCCAGAACGATTACAACGATTCAAGTAGAACGTGCTGAAGGCGAGTTCGGAAAGATCGTGTTGTTCCGGATGCCGAACGATTTCGCGATGTGCGCGCCAGGCATCTAGCGTAAGCGAGGCGCGCGAGATCCGGCGGCAAAAACTTTCCGGATCTGTGAGGATTGCCTTCCAAAAAGCATAGATATGAATCGACGAGTCATTCAGATACACGCGTTCTACGCGATCACTTAGCAGGAGTTCCATAGCAACGCCCGCTCCGCCGGCGTAAGGTTCGACGTAGATAGTTTCCGCGCCTGAATTCAACTCCAGAATCTCAGCAATGAACGGTGCGAGTTTCTGTTTACCTCCTGGGTACCGAAGCGGTGTGCGATATCGTGGCATGTTCGAAGGATCAAGTAACTGAGAAGTTTCCAGCCCGCTAGCTATTCATGGCCTCAAACAGAGGGAAGACGTTGCCAAAGAGGACTGCGATGTCGAACGGCGTGACTGAAAAGCGAGGATTGTGGATGAGCTGGTTAAGCGAGGTCACCGACAACAGACCCTCGCTTCTGCCCAATTCTGTCATCGCGCCATGTAATGACTTCGTCATTTCTTTGTCGGCCTTGTTATTGGTGAGGTGATTTGTAATGTCGCGCAGTAGGTCCACCAGCGCCTTGTCCTGTCCATTTGCTTTGGTAGTACTTGGTCCGCCCTTAGACGCATGATCGCGGCAATAAGCCTTAGCGGAGATTTCAAACATACTTCGCAACACGAAGCAGAATGCGAAAGGGGTACGCTTCAAATCCAACTGCGTAGCCTCAATGAGCAATGCAACTAGTTTTTCGCGTTGTTTCCCTACCGGCTGGAAGCCTTGGAGTAAGCGCTTAACGGCCCGGGGGTCTCCGGTGGCCACAGCGCGCTGGACGGTTGCTGATTTCGCGGTTGCCGTTGCCTTTCCAGCGATGCGCTTGGTGGCAGATGCCTTCGAAGCCTTGGCTTGTTTCTTCTTTATGGCTGGCAGGCCATAGGCCACGCCAAAGTCATCGTCCTTGTTTCTGAGTCGATCGAATCCGAGCTTCTCAAGGCCGATGGCGTGGATCATTGACTCGATCGCTTGACGGTGTTTTACGGTGGGATAAGCATCAGCAAGCCCTCGAGACGCGCCGACACCAAGTCTGGGGGCGAGTCTCTTCATCGCCTCGGCCAAAACAGTTAAGGGGAATGCTCCCGCCCACCGAGCCTTCTGATGTGCGGTTACATTCTTACCGTGCTCAAGATACTTTTCGAGTAAATCCAGCGCGGGCTCACTAGCATTGTTTGCGTCACGGTTGTGACGTGCGCGCGCGACCGCGTTCCACTGATCTCGTCCAGCCTTTTCTCCTTTCCCGTGTGCAAGCCGAACAATCCTGTCTACGGTTGAAGCATCAATAGCCTCGTAAATGGTGCAGGGAACAGCTGCGTTGTCCCTACGCCACTCGGGTGGTAGGGCATTCAGTACACTAACCGTATCGTCCGGAACGTCCAATCCGTCCAGAGGCAAGATTTTTAGTAATAATTTAAGAGCCGCTATACGCCTATTTCCTTCCTTGACGATCAGCATGCTTCGTCCCGGACCCGTGCGCAGAGCTATGATGCTCTCCGTTGGTAGATACCCGTCTTGTACGAGGCTGTCGGTCAGAGCCCAGAATCGATCCGGACTCGTTGAAATCATGGCTTGGATAGCATCGGTCTCGCTCGCCTGATGTACCGTGCGGAAGTTCGCGAGATCTAACACTAGGTCCTTCACCGCCACTGGCTTTGTTTCCGGCATTGCGCAAACCCTCCCAAAAGTTGCGCGCCCACTTCGAATAGCTTGGTTACTTACTTCTCTGTAGTGGCGTATACCACTCTTGCATAATAGGGCAAGTAGTATGGGGTATTCGTTGACCGAGAGGCAGCTGTGGCCGTAGCGTGAATTTGATAGATCTCACCGCTGCTTATCTTGGAGTCCGATAGAGGTGGCTCGGTTTGTTAGGACAGTTTTTTTGCTTTCTTAAGTGGATGCCCTGCTCGGTGTGGTTATCCACGGCGCTGCCGCCCGCCCCTCTAAGGCGGAAGGCGAGCGGCGCGGTGGATAACCCGATTCGCATCACGCTGCCTGTTCGATCGGTTGGTTGGCGAAGTATGTCATGTCGGGCGTGTTCCGGCCCAGCGAGGAGTGAGGGCGGCGCGTGTTGTAGAAGACGAAGTAGCTCGCCAGCTTTTGTTTTGCTTCGCTGACGCTCTCGTAGGCATGGAGATACACCTGCTCATACTTTACGCTGCGCCACAGCCGCTCGACGAACACATTGTCGAGCCAGCGGCCCTTGCCGTCCATGCTGATGCGGATGCCGTTGGCCTTGAGCACCCCGGTGAACTCGACGCTGGTGAATTGGCTGCCCTGGTCGGTATTGAAGATCTCCGGTCGGCCGTACTTGGCGATCGCCTCTTCGAGCGCCTCGACGCAAAAGTCCGTGCTCATGCTGATCGACACGCGATGCGCCAGCACCTTGCGCGTAGCCCAGTCGACGATGGCCACCAGATAGACGAAACCCCGGCGCATCGGAATGTACGTGATGTCGGTTGCCCAGCATTGATTGGGACGCTCGATGGTGAGCCCCCTCAGCAGGTACGGATAGATCGTGTGCGC
This sequence comes from uncultured Pseudomonadota bacterium, assembly GCA_963817785.1. Taxonomy (GTDB): domain Bacteria; phylum Pseudomonadota; class Gammaproteobacteria; order Burkholderiales; family SG8-39; genus JAKALD01. The sequence continues at coordinate 143,191 of CAWFPL010000004.1, forward strand.
CGGGTGGGGCGAACTGGTATTGCGCCCGCGATACAGGGCATGGATGCCCATCTTGGCCATCAGCGTGCGCACATGTCCTCGGCCGACCCGGTGGCCTTCGAGCCTAAGCATATCGCGCAGCATCCGACTGCCGGCGAACGGGAAGTTCAAATGCAGCTCGTCGATGCGTCGCATCAGCGCCAGGTCGGCCTCGGAAGTACTTTGAGGCAGGTAGTACAGGTTGGAGTGCGAAATCGCCAGCAACTCGGCTTGGCGGCTGATTGGCAGCTCTTGAGTGGCATCGATCATTTCTTTGCGCTCGCATCGTCGAAGCGACCGAGCGCGCCGGCCAAAAAATCATTTTCCAAGGTCAACTGGCCGATCTTTGCCTGCATGTCTTTCACGCTCGGGCCTGTGTTCTCGCGCTTCTCCGCCGGCGTCAGAAACACCCCCGTTGCTGCTTCGATCAACTGTGCTCGCCATTGGGCGATCTGGTTGGCATGCAGATCGAACCTCTCGGCCAGTTCAGCCAAGGTCTTGTCCTCCTTCAAAGCGGCGACGGCCACCTTCGCCTTGAATACCGCCGTATGATTCCTTCTGGGTCGTCTCATTTCTGCTCTCCGGTTGCGGGCGCTTCACGCGCCCATAAGAGCAGGTTCTCCACTTATCGGCCAGTCCCATTTCCCCGAGCCACCTCTGATTATCCAGGGGTCACGACATGCCTATGTAATATGCGCTTCTTACAGGACGGGAGAATGTTCGGCGCAATAGGATCGCTTCTTGTCTTTTTCGCTGTCGTCTCCCGGACGGCTTGGGCAGACCAAGTCGTCACTAGCGACCGCGTCGAAACTCGCCTGGGGGTCCGTCACTACTAACCTAGCCGAGTGGACAGGGGCAATGCCACTAATCGTAGCGTCCAACTCAAGGCCGAAAGAGCCCGGATCGGCGTGCTTGGAATAAAGATTCCCGATTGGGCAGTAATCAGCGCTGGGATTGCAGCGACGGTCCTCATTGCTCGGCCCATCATTGATGCGCTCGGCCTCTTTGAGAAAGCTCTGGTTGCGATCAGCAAGATTGTCGCCCGACTTAAGGCGAAATCCAAAGGAATACCTGGTGTTCCGCAGCGCACCCTCGCTGTAATCCCCGAATCGCGAATTAATGCGTTCTGGTGGTCGATAGGGGCGATCGGCGATAAGCCGATGATGCAAGTAGTCGCGGATTTCTATGTCACCAACGGTACGGACCGTCCTATTCAGCTTGCGGGCGCTCTACTGACAATTAATCGCTGGCTTTTCTCGCGTCGTACCGAAAGAGGCGACACGATGGTGAAGGACTTGAGGTCGGTTTATTCAGGGAACTATCCGATTCCGCCTCACAGAATGACGAAGGTGCGTGCCGACTTTCATTTTCTGCGTCCCTTCACTAAACCAAGGAGAGCATTTAACTCGCGCGTGGCGCTCATAGATCAATACGGAAACGAGCATTGGGTCTACGTGAAGTTCAAGCACATAGACGCGATGCTGGAGTAAGCCAAGATTAGTTCACGGAGCCATTCAATGGCAGAAATCGAGGACTCAAACCGTCCGCAGCGGGAGTTTCAGGAAGGTCTTCAGAACATAAGTGGTGCCTTGGTTGACGCGGCAGCCTCGGCAGGCTTGACTGCGCTCCCAAACGATATCCGGTACGAACCTCCGTGGGAGCGCGGGCGCCCGATACCCTCTACATTAAGAATGGTGCTAACGCCGCCCGGCGCACCAGCAACGCTTGTAACTCTCTCGAGAGAACAAATCGAAGATTGCTGGAATGGATTAGACCGCCCGGAAGTACGGCAGATCATGCGGGAAGTGACGGACCGATATAGGAGGATGCAGAGAAAATGACGTTAGTCTGCTTGGCTCGGATAGAGCCGATCGGGCGATAGGAAATCGGTCGTTCAGAGTAATGGCGCTGAAGAACGGCCGGTAAGCGGTCCGTTGCAGACGTTGCGGGCCACAAAGTCATACGGCAGCAACGGCCGATGAGCGGACTTCTGCCTTTCTTTAGGATTGTTCGACGCCTGCCCTCACGCGCAGGCGTGCGATGATTCGGCGACGCCAGTGGGCAGGCGGCGGACAATCCAGAAGGTGAGCGGCGACTCGCCCCGTCTTAGCTGGGAACCGCACACGGTCGCTGGCTGACAGTCCCGAGCCGACCAGGGCCGGTCGTTCGTGGGAGGTCGAAGCACGGTCGAGTCACCGAAGCAGTTCGAGCCCACTTCGGCTCCCCGACGAGGGCAAAAGTGGTCACTCTTGGGTGCTAAGGGTTGAGATAGCTAGGGCCGGCGGTCGACCATAGTTGCTTTGTCCTGCACCGCTAGTGCATCAAGCGTAGCCTGGAATAGGTCATGCTGCGTCCTTAGTTAGTACCGTCGATAGGCCAAGGAGGTGATCAAAGTGGAATCTCTTGTGTCCGGTATCAATGCATTGCTACCTGTTGAATAGAATCTCTTCGTCCTACGAACAGCCCCCCTGTTGGGTCAAATGCGAGTGAGAAGACACTCGAAACCAGACCTTCGCTAGTAGCCTTATCGGTTGTAGTCTCAGTAATAACGTCGCCTGTCACCGCGTTCCAGACCGTCACCGCGTACAACGCTTGAGTAATTACGAAGCGACGTACCTCCTTTAACACGCTAGCTGCCAAATAGCTGCCGTCTGGCGACAACGCGATATGCGAGGGGCACCACAAATAACCCCTACTTCCCAGAATGAATGGTATGCGGGTGCCGTTCCGGGCATCTAGCGCGTCGATTCGGTTATGGTAATCATCCTTGCCGTTGACGGCGACCAATAGCTTTTGGTCAGAGCGCCTAAATCCGATTATGTGGTTGCACTCGAATACCCCAGATTCGGTGTCCAGTGCCAGGGAGAGGACCCTGCGACCTGCATTAAGGTCGGTGATATTAATAGCTTCATCCAAGTAGGTGTATGCAAGAGCATCCGAGCCAGGGAAGAAAACGCATGAGGGACGAGATGAGTAAAAGCGTTTTCTGGGAGTTTCGAGATGGATTGCTTGGCCCGTTGCGATCCGTATTACACAAACCAAACCGTCCTCGCGGACCATCGCCAGCTGTGCACTGTCCGGCGAGAATTTCAAACAGCATAATGCTACCGACTCGTGGTCATGCGGGAATTCAACACGGCAAACTTGTTCGTGTCTAGTTATGTCCCAGATGTGAACATATTGCAGGTGGGTCTTGCCGAAGAAGCCTTCCGGCTGTTCGTAGTCCTTGCAGGCCAAGAGTCGGCCATCGGGCGAATATGCGCAATCGAGGGCGCTTGGTGCGTCGAGCTTGAATATGATATTTCCTTGTGTATAGTCGCAAACAGTAACTCCTATTTTGTCGTGAATCGCTAAGCGAGTGCCGCTGCTTGAAAAGGCCATCCACGTCACTTCGCCAGCCACGGGAATTCGCATTTGCCCTCAGCCGCCTTTGAGTGTAAAGCGCCCGAAAAAGATGTGGCTTATTTCGTTTACCACTTGCGAAGCTTGCCCATGACGAAGGCGCCTCCGATAGTTAATATGGTCGTCCATATTATACGTTCCGTTAAACTCGGTGCACGGCCCTTCACATTTCTGAAGAGAATATCCGCAATGATGTAGCCTATGCCGCAAACAAGGAATGCAACTATGAGATCCTTCAAGTTGCGCGCCCCTTTGTTCGGTTAATGGCTAGGCAATTTGCGGCAGGCAACTCGGGCAGAGTTGGCCACAGCAGGTCTTCCAAAGTGGGTCGAAGGTTGGAACCGATTGTAGGTAGCTGCTTAGGCATCTTAAGTGTTTCCGGCTGGCGTCTCGAGTTCTGACCTCATCAGATGATAGAGTTTCCAAACGCGGGTGGCGATCTTTGCGGCTGTGACGTTGCGGGTGCGGTGATAGGTTGCTTCGACGCGGGAGCGGTGCGGACGTGCCGCTGGATATCGCGTGAGCATCTGGTGAATCCACTGCATGTCCTCGCGGCAAGACGGAGATAGCCCGCGTGGATCCACAGCGAATAGATGAACCGAAGCGACACGCACGCGCTCGCGCGCATCGTGCATATTAGTGATTAGGACTTCTACGGCTTGCGAAACGCGTCCAAAAGCGTAAACAAGGCTATTTGACATTCTGGTGCGTGGCGGCGCGGTGGAGCTATCAGGGGGGAGGGTTAGGGATCTACATTGTTTCTCGCGCGCCCCGAAGCATGCCCCAGCACATAGACATATCGAGATAACTCTTCTCACCTCTAAGTGCTCGGCCAGCCAGCACGCGCTCCGCCGCCGCACGTTGCGCTAACAATTCGGTTCCGTTAGCCCGAGCATGTGAGCTGTAAAGAAATATGATTGACAGGATTAGTAATAGCGAAAGCGATCTTGGCTTAGCCATCATTGGGATCTGTCCCAAACGGCGCGCGCTTCTTCTGCGCAGGAATTCCATGCATGTAAGCAGCGATTGCATTTGCATTGATAAATCCCTTGTCGCAGCTTCGCGACCACTTGTACATTTCTGCAACTATCCGGAGAGATCTTGTAACGGGCGATACTTTCACGGGACTCGTTGCGACATTTTCTGCAATATAGACGGGTATGCGTCATGGGTTCAGGTCTTCTGCTCCATGGTTACGTCAAATTTAAGACCTTCGATGGTCCCTAGTACTAGTTGCTTGCCATACTCGTAGCCATTACTTCTCGCTTCTTCCTCCGTTGCACCGTATTGAGGGAAACCATGAAATGATTGCGCCTTGGGCGGCTCGCTATTGCTTATTCTGTAAATCGTGACCCTCGCCTCCCATTCGCCTGCATGCGGCTCCGGTTGATTTTTCGGGATCAAGTCCGCTGGCGCCACAATCGTGAACTTATACTGACCTTGGTCGATGGATATCGATGTGGAATCCTCAGTTTTTTCCACTGCACGTCTCCTTGTTTCAGCCATCCTGTCAGGCCCCGTTGGGGTAACACGGGGGGCTACGGATACATTCTACGGCGGCCCTTGATCTGAGGGTAGGCGCCTGTGTTAGCGGCAAGGTCGCAAGCGGCCAACACAGGCGCCCGGTCCCCACAGTCAAGGGCCGCCGGGACTTTCGAGGCTAGGTGGTGTAGTGGGAGGGTCAGATGGGCGAACGTAACGGCGAAACGGAAAAGGGCACATCCGCCGGCGAACCAATCCGCCCAGATTATGAGCGGTGGGCAAAGGAAAGCGGCTGGACTGCAGCGCAGGCTGCTTCTCTCCTGAGCGACACCGAACCCACAGCGAACGTCACTTCCCACGAGCGTGAGACGCCACAGCAGCAGGAGCACATCAGACTGCTGATCGAGAAGGACTCGGGCAAATCCCTTACGTGGCTCCCACTAAACACGGCCTTCCCTCTATTTGCTCCCTACGACGTACTCAGGTGGGCGGACGATCACTTGTTGCGCGTGCCCGATTTGCTGCGGGCCGCTGTCATCAGGAGCTGGCCCTCCCCATTCCGGGCTGGCCAATTTCTCTCGGCGATCGACACACTGAAGGGCGAGATCAAGCGCTTGGAGTCCGAATTGGCCAAGACACGTAATGAAATGACACCGCCTTACTTGCGTCGAGATCACGCTCATTATGCGATCGAACTGGCCGCAGCCGTCAGGACTTGGATCGCCATATCTGGAAGTGGAGAATTCGACGGAAAGCATGCCGCGAAGCCGCTGCTCGAATCATGGCTAAATGAGCATGGAAAAGAACTTACCGAGACGCGCACAGGCCTGTCCAACGCTGCCGTTCGACGAATCGCAGTCGTCGCGAATCCTCGCAAGAGCGGCGGCGCGCCGAGAAGAAAACCTCAGTAGCGGATAAGTCAGCAAGCGCGCGGGTTTAAGAAACCCCGCTACCCGTTTTCTGCCGAAGCGAATAACGGTTGCTTCTATTCAGCCGTTTTCCGACAGGTGCATGATTCCGCCCGCACCGCAGCTACCCGCACTGAGTCGGGACAACTGAAGGCGGTGCGCCGTGGGGGGGCCCACAGGGCCTCGCCCCGGCGGCTTTCTCGAAACGGAAAGGCGTCAACTGCAACGTCGAGGGCATGGGTCATGGCGGTATGCCGCTTCTGCGGACAGGAATTTGGTAGCAAGCAGGCGGTGCGGGCGCACCTCAAGGCATGCGCTGCCTATCTAGGCAGATTCACTAGGCAGGGGGCGTTGCCTGAGGCAGCCGGGGCTCTGCCTACGCAGTCCGTGGCCAGCGCGTCCTTTGATCTGCCAGCCGAGGACTTCGACCCCGTGACCAAGATGCGCCAGCAGGTGTCGGCGGAGAAGCTGCGCCTCACGCTGCGGGAGATCCGCCAAGCGCACGGGGAGCTGGACGCCCAGGAGCAGGCGAGCCGTCGCGCCGCGGCCGAGCAGCAGGCCCGCGAGGCCGCGGCCCAGGCCGCCCCCGAGCGCGAGCGCGAGACCGCCCGGGCGCACGCTGCCCTGGAGGCGCAATCGCGCCACCGGGCCGAAGAAGCCAAGGAACAGCAGAAGGCGCGGCGCCGCCAGGCCATCCAGGACACCAAGCAGGCCGTCGTGGAGCGTTGGCCCGCCAGTTCCCTCCTCACTACCGAGCTGAAGGCGCAGATCCTCCAGGCGATCGAGCAGGCGCTTGCTTCATTGCCTGTCGGAGAGCTGCCCCAGGCGGAGCTGGTACAGATCGCCGAAGGGGTCCGGGATCGGCTCCACGGGGAAGCGCTCGCCCGTCAGAGCGCGTTGGCGGCCCACACGCAGCGACAGCAGGCGCTACGGCGTTACGGCCTGGAGTACGCCGAGCGGGAGCTGGAGGCGATCGAGGACCTGGACTTATCCGAGCGCTGGCGCATTGAATCGGTGGTGACCGAGGAGCTCAAGGCGCTCACCGGGGATGAATCGCACACCGAGGTGCGGGCGTGGGTGGATGACATTCTGGACGAGGAAGGGATCGGCCTTGAAGACGACGAGGACGACACCGAGTAAGGCGGCTGCGGGTCCCTCGAAGCGAGCGAAGGCGCCCGCTCCGCGGTTGCTGCTGCACGGCATCGACACGATCCAGTGCGCCTACTACTTGCTCCCTCAGGGCCAAGCGCAAATCGACTTCGTGCAACTGCGCGCGCAGCGGGAGAGTCTGCGCGAGGCGAAGACCCCCGAGCCGCAGCCGATCCAGCTCGGCGACATGGAGTTCCTGCTCGCCCCGCACGGCAGCGCCTCGGGTTACCCCTTCGTGCTCAGCAACGCCGAGTATCGCATCGAGTTCGGGGAATTCAACAACCCCTCGTTTTACGTCACCTACCGCAGCGAAGCGCTCTGGCGCGAGCCCGCCGAGGCGCTTCATCGGCGGTTTCTCGCATGGGCCGCGGGGATGGGGTTCGCCCCCGTCAGGCCGGAGACGCTCTCGCGGGTGGACTTCTGTTTCGATTACCACCTCCCCGTGATGGACTTCGAGGCGGACGCCTTCGTGAGCCTCGCGACCAAAGACAGCCAGCACCGCGCGAACGGCGCGGTTCAAACCTTCACCTTCGGCCGGGGCGAGGTGGTGCTGCGCGTCTATGACAAGGTGGCCGAGATCTTGGAGCTAAGCGAGAAGGTCTGGCTCTTCGAGCTGTGGGGCGAGGACCGCGACGTCTGGCGCATCGAATGGCAGGTTCGTAAAGAGGTCCTGCGCCGCTTCGGCATTCGCACCTATGCCGAGCTGAACGCCCAGGCGGGCGAGCTGCTACGCTACCTTGCGACCGAGCATGACACGCTGCGCAAGAGGACACGGGACCGCAACCGCTCGCGCTGGCCGCTGCATCCGCTGTGGCGCGATCTTCACGCGCAAATCGAGCGCTTCAAGGCCGAAGGGGTCACTCGCGCCATCGATCCGATGCGTCAAATCGAGGAGCGCATCGCGCGCATCGGCCTCGCCTTGAACGGATACCTGAAGCACTTTGCGGCGCTGCGCTGTGTGCAGCGAAGGCAGGACAGCATGCCCCATGACAAGGCTCTCACCGAGCTGCAACGGTTGCTGTGCAGGGTGCATGACGAGTTTACCTGGCGGCTCGATGTGACAAAGCGCATCCAGTGCGTGCGGCTCGGCGAATGATCGATCTCGACACGCTCCTCGGCCTCATCAAACCGTGGGGGATCGCGGCCGGCCGCTTTCAGGATATGCAGTTTGCGGATCTCGCCGCTGCTCCAGGGCGTGAGCCTCGCATACCGTGGGCTTGCCTCACGCCCGCCGGAACGCCAGACGCGCACGCGATGAAGGTCACTGAACGAACAGCATGGACCAATTCACGAACGGGCGAAGCTGTACCAGCTCGAGGGGGAAGAGTCCCGCTGCGATAAGCGGAAGTTTGCGAAGGCGTTCGTCGGCGTGCGCAACGTCGTATGCCTCGAGCACAAAGACAACCCGCCTCGGCGCCGCCGACGGGCAGGCTTCGCGAAGCATGCCCGATGCGGAGAGCGCTCACGACACTTTGAGCTCGTTTGCGGGCTCATTCCGTACGTTCTCCGTTCGCGCACGGGCTCCGCAGTGTCTCGGATGGGGTTTGCAACTGCGGAATCGATAAAGCTCATCTCGACTCTCCTATGGGAGCTCCGTATTTCCGGGACTAGAGACGGCGGTGACGCGGGACCAATGTCGGCGGGTTCGCGGGTTATCGCGCAGCAGGTTCGCGATTTCGGACGCGCTAACTGGTCGCGAGAAGAAGTAGCCCTGGATTTCGTCGCACCGGTTGAGGTGCAGGAACTGCAATTGCTCTGCTGTCTCCACGCCCTCGGCGATCACCTTGATCCCAAGGGTATGTGCCAATGTGATCACCGCCATTACGATCGCGGCATCGTCCGGATCCGTCGCGATGTTGCGCACGAACGACTGATCGATTTTAAGCGCGTCGATCGGAAAGCGCTTCAGGTAGGCAAGGCTCGAATAGCCCGTTCCGAAGTCGTCTACGGCGATCTTGATGCCGGCCACGTGAAGCTCTTTGAGTATGTCTATCGTTTGCTCCGCCTGCGACATCAGCGAGCTTTCGGTGAGCTCGCACTGTAGCAACTGCGGCGCAATACCGTTCTCGCCTGCGGTCCTGGTAATGAATCCCGCAAGATCTTTTTTTTGAAATTGCCTGCCCGAGAGATTGACCGCGACTGGCACAAGCTCCGCCCCGTCGGCCTGCCAAAGTTTGAGCTGACGGCAGGTCTCGCCGATGACCCACTCGCCCACCGGAACGATTAGCCCGGTCTCCTCGAGTAGCGGCACGAAGTCCGCTGGCGGGACCAGACCTATTTCGGGCCGCTGCCAGCGTAGCAGCGCCTCCAGCCCGCAGATCTTTCCGCTTTGCAGGTCGAGCTTGGGCTGGTAATGCAGCAGGAACTCGCTTCGCTCCAGCGCATGCCGCAGGCTGGTCTCCAGTTCGAGCTTCTCGGCCGCCCGTGCGTTCATCTCGGCGGTGTAGTAGCAATAACGATTGCGACCCTCCTCCTTGGCGCGGTACATCGCGACGTCCGCGCAACGCAGCAGGCTGTCGGCATCGGCCGCATCTCCTGGGTAGACGGTAATACCGACGCTCGCGGTGATGTAGACCTCACGCCCCTCCACCTTGAACGAGGTGCCAAAGGCGCCGACCACCTTAGCAGCAACCGCTGCGGCATCATCGGGTTTGTCCAACGCAGGCAGTAACACCGCGAACTCGTCACCGCCCAAGCGGCCCACCACGTCGCGCACGCGCACGCATTGCAGGAGACGCGCGCCGACCTGCTGCAGGAGCGCATCGCCCGTGGCGTGCCCCAACGTGTCGTTCACTACCTTGAATCGATCGAGATCGATGAACAGAACGCCCATGTGCCAGTGATGCGAGCGCGCCTGTTCGAGCGAGCGCTTAAGCGCTTCGTAGAAAAACGATCGGTTGGGCAGGTCGGTGACGTGATCGTAGTGCGTGACCTGCAGCAGACGTTCCGCCGCCGCCTTGCGCTCGGTCACGTCGGCACCAACTCCCGCCACGCGATAGATCTCTCCAGCGTCGTCGCGAATCGGAAAGGTCTGCACATGGAACCAGCGCACCAAGCCCTCGGGACGCACGATGCGGAATTCGTGATCGATCCCGCCATGCGGGGACTTGCGGACTTCCGCCAGCACGCGTTGGTAATCGTCCGGGTGGACAGTGCTCTGCAGCATGCTTCCGAGGTCGACGGGTTTTTCTCTTCCTGTAATCTCCCGCCAGACGGGACCGACATACAGGATCTTGTTGGTCGCGACCTCACGCACCCAGAAAGCCTCCGGAATGTTCCCCGAGAGCTGCCGGAACAGCTCCTCGCTTTCGCGCAGGGCCTGCTCTGCGCGCTTGCGAGCGGTAATGTCCCGCGCCAGGACATCGATCCTTAGGGGCCGGTCTTGCGCATTCGTGACAGTCGTGGCCGTCTCTTCGAGCCAGCGCACTTCGCCGTCTGGCCGAATGACGCGGTATTCGATGGGCTGTGCAGGCTCTCCGTCCCCGCCACCCCTCGTCTTAAGAACGCGTGGCCGATCCTCCGGAAGGATGATCTCCAGCGCGAGTCTCTTGTCCTCGTAAAACGCCGTTACCGGCCGCCCCAGTACCCGCTCCGCAGCCGGGCTCAGGTGGGAAATCGCGCCAGTCTCGGGTGCAACCGAGAAGACGATGGCGTCAACCGCGTTAAGCACCCCGCTTAGCCTCGCCTCGGTCGCGAGCTTCAAGGAGGTGGATTCGAACAGATCGCGCGCGCCCCTACGCAGCGCCAGCAGGTAGCCAGTCAAGAGCGCTGTGAGCAAGAGACCGGCCACAAGAACACTCCAGGCCCGCGATAATGTCGCGTCGGTGTAATGTCCCTCGACTGGCGTAAAGGCGAGCGACCAACGGCGCCCGCCGACCTCGAACGTAGCTAGTACTTTGAAGCCGACCTTTTCTTCCGTTTCACGACTTCGTATAGACCCTGCAGCCGTCCCGCCGACCCAGCGGTCGAGCAAGCGTTCCGCGCTCGGCGCCGCATCGTCGTACAAGCGGCCATTGATGTCCGAGGAAGGTAGGGGGCTAATCGCTGCATTTACGAGGTCGCCGATACGAAAGACGCCCAGCGCAAAGCCCGCGAGGTTGCGGCGCCTTTCAGCTACCGAGTCAAGTCGCGTTCCGTCGCGGTACACGGGGAGGAAGAGCAGAAAGCCGCGTTGGCGGCCCTTTTCCTGCACGAGCGTCACCGGCTCGCTTGCGACCATTGTTCCGGTATCGCGCGCTTTCCTGAGCGCTGCGAGGCGCGCCGGATTGGAGGCAAGATCGAAGCCAAGCGCGGACTCGTTGCCCCCATAGGGCTCCACGTAGTAGACGGGGAAATATTCATCGCGCGCACGTGCACTGACCATCTGCCCAGACGCCCCGCGCTCGGTGATCTGGAAGCTCGGAAAGCTCTTTCGTGCCGCATTCTCAAAGTCCCCGCGCATCGCCGATGAAACGTGCGGGATCCACTCCAAGGCCTGTATTCCCGGCGAGAACGACAGTTCAGTTGCAGTGAACGCCCGAAACTGCTCGCGAGTGACGCTTTCGGAAGATGCGAATAGCGCGCCCAGGGCTCGAACGGTATCCGCGCTCTCCTCGATGCGACGCCTAATGGCAGCTACCTGGTTTTGCGCCGCATCGTCGAATGCCTGTTGCGCGGCAGCGCGCTCCTTGTTCTGTATCGCAAAAAATGCCGCAGTGGACAGCGCGCTGCCCAGGACGAGCACGAATACGCTGGCCGCCACGTAGCGCGCGAGGACGCCTCTAATACCGGTACGTCGCATAGTCAGTATTAAAAGGAATGCAGATGCCCGGGGCGGAATAGTGCCCTTCGGTCAAGAACCACTGAAATACTTGCCGTGATTCCGCGCAATTCATGTTGAGCGGCCGACGATCTTCTGTATCGCTAAGCAAATGACTAGCACCTCGCACAACACGCGGGCCGACCAGATATTGAAGGATGGCCCTTTTGGTGACGGGCAGCCTCACTGCCGTGTGTCCTCGCGGGCAGCAGTTGCGCCATTGGTCTTCCCCCAAATTGCGTTTCGGCACGGAGTCGAAGGCAGCGCTCCTGGCGAGCGCTTCCCCGCCTCCCACAGAATGCCCTGCGGATCAATCAGCCAGTGGACATCATCCGGTGAGCCATTGAATATGGCCTCGGTCTCTTCTATCACGTAGCCGTCCGCGCTTGCAAACTGCTTGCGCAGGCTGCCAAGCTCTTCGTCCGAGCCCACCTGGATGCCGAGGAGCTCGACCCCTGGCGTGGATCCCCGCGCCGAGATGGTCAGGACAAGCGGCGGATCCTCCAGCAGCCACTGCGCGCAATCCGGTCCCTGTGTCGCCGCGTCCATCCCAAAGAGCGACGAATAGAACCGGACATTCGACTCGATGTCGTAGACCCGCAGATGCACGTGAAAGCGCTTCAACTCTGCCTCCTTTGTTCGATCGAGGCTGCCTCTCGGCGTTCCCCGGTTAACCGACGATCACGGCCGTCGGCACGTGCCGCTCCGGCATATAGGTCGGCTCGTACAGGCGTCCGAGCCGCGCAGTGTTCACGGCGATTCGCACCACGACGTGCCGCTCGGTGCACGCAATGCCGAAGCTGTAGAGCCTGCCGCGCTCCGGCAGCGTCAACCGCCGGCCGGATCCTCCCAGGGGAATGTCGGTCTCGAGGACGCCCGCGCACTCCAGGCGGCGCGTACTCGGGACAGGATCATCGGCGTCGCGGCTGCGAGGCAATGTGTCCACGGGGGGAACACCCGAAAAAGTTGCGCTCACCGGTTCAATTTCCCGAGCCCGATGACGAGGACCGAGCGATCGACAATGCCTGAGAAGCATCCCATCGATCGGCTGCTCTGCCTGCGCGCACCCGCTCGCCGTCATTGCGCCAAGCTCCTTACGGCGAGCCCGCGGCTCCGAGCTTGCGCCGGAGAAACAGGGCGCGCGCAGCGAGCACTGCCAACCTTGCGCGGGCGCTACCGGGAAGAAAGCGACGCCGGGTATGCGTTGAGCGTCCGCGCACAGATACCGAACGCGCTCCCTTGCGAGCGCCCCGCGCCGGCATGTTGCGCGGGGTCTGCGAAGGCCGTGTCTCGCCCGGCGGAAACGGTCTTCGGTCGAGCCCGTTGGAGGCGGGGCGAGTGAACGCGGGTGGCTGCATCGCATCTCTCCGAGTTTCCAGAAAACCTCGGGCGCACGCGCAGCCATACGGCGAAGTGCGACACAGTGTCGTTCCTACCGCACCGGCAACCCCGCTACCTTTGCTCTACCGCGAGCAGTCAGGCCGGAAGCTTTGCGTCGTCGCCTTTCGGCGGCTTTGCCCTTACCCGGCTTTATAGCCCAGCGCGCGCGTGGAATCCATGCGGCAAAGCGTGTTCTTGCAGAACTTAACTTTACTCACATGGCTCACAAGATTTTGCAATCAGAAAGGCTTCGGCGAGTAAAATCGCGACGCCCGTAGGGAAGCACGCCGAGCTCGCGGATTATCGGAACTCCGGACTAGCCTGCCAGATAGCGGCCAGTCGCGAAGGTCCGCTGAGGGTCGCTGGCTGGCGGTACCGAGCCAACTAGGACCGGTCGTTCGCGGGAAGTCGAAGCACGGTCGAGTCACTGAAGCAGTTCGAGCCCACTTCGGCTCGCCAAACCGGACAAATCTGGGCACTGGCAATTACAGTTCTCAATCCGGTAGGCGTGGCAGCATGGCACTTAGGAATGCTTTGGCTGGTTCATAGAGACGATGTTGGCATCGCTGAATAGCCGGATCCTTATATCATCTCTCGTATGAAGTGGAATTTCTGGGAGAAAACGCCAAAGAAGCCGGAACCGCCGGCGTGGCCCACGGACGCCTATCAGTCGGTCAAGTACCTGGTGGGCTTCTACTCCATGGCAGACAGCCTGCCATTCCGCGAATGGAAAAGCCCGCTCGTCGATGTTAGTCCGGCTTTGGAAAGCACGGTGCAGATTTCCGTTCGGGCACTGCAGACCCGTTTGTACTTCTGGCTGCTGGATCGCCGCATCGGAGTACCGGAGGCGGAAATTGCTAAGGACGGTTTCCTGCTGTTGCTCACCCAATTAAGCGACGACAAGGAAAATGACATCGGCCGCATGACGGGATTTCTGCTGCGGCTCATCGACGACGCGGTCAACACCGCAGAAAAGGCCGGTGAGAAAACGATACCCACACCCGACGGCGACGTAGCGGTGCTGCCGGAATATTTCATGGCACTGCACTTGCTAATGCGGATGCCGGATAGTCCCTTCTACAACTCGGAGGGTGATCGGGGGTTCGGTAAGGACGACTGGGCGCTCACCGAGTGCCTCGTCCACGGTAAAGTTGCGGCCAGAGAATTCTTCACGCCCATGGTCGATGCCATAACGGGCTTCGACGTGACCCAATTTCCGCAGTGGTCATGGCGGGAAAAACCCGGCGCGCACGAGAAACACCTGCAGCGGCGTCACAATAGCTTTCTGTTCCCGGCCGCGCGCCGCGTAGTCACCACGGCGGACGTGCTCGACGCCAGGCGTAAGGACGATGCCGAATTCCACGAGCTGCGCGAACAGGTCAAAGCCATCGAGCTGCCGGAAAATCTCCCGCGCAACTGGAGTGATTTTCTCGACGATATTCGCCAGCGCATTGACGCGCTCAAGGGCCGCGCGCGGCAAATTGGCGGGGACACAACCCAAATAATGGAATTCCTGAACAGCACCCGCAGCAACATGGCGGATGTCTGGCGAGCGTGCAACAAGGACAACGCTGGAGCGTTACGTCAGTACGAGGTGGCCGAGGCGGCCGCCAGAGAACACGATGAAATTTTTCGTGGGGATTTCGGCAATCAGTTGCTGAGAGACGATGCGTGCATACCGAAAGAGGAACTGGTTCCGGCCTTGCTGAGCGAGGACGCCGCTACGGTTGCCGCGTTTTGCGACATGATAGGCGACGCGGAGCGAACCGACGTAAAACTGTGGGCCGCACAGATCGTCAAGAACGCGGAGAAAGAAGGCTTCGACATCCTGTCGATCAAGGAGCAGCTTTATGCGCTGGGCTGGCCACGCCCGGCGGCGTAACGCGCGACTCGTCTGTTTCGGGCAAGTCTTTCTTTGGTACACGCTTCGGATCGCCATATAGCGTGGCCGAAAAGGAATTTGAGCCTGTGTCGATTAGAAACACTTCCTTAAACGCATGGTGCGTATCGGCTTGGGTCATGCGCTTGATGGCTTCGTCCCATTCATCTTCAAGGGTTACGCCGTCCAGCACGCAATAGACAATCAGCACGGTGTCCGGCGTGTAGCCTTTCTTGCTCTTGTTCTTAATCCGTTCGATTATCCGGGCCGCCAGGTCGGCTTGGCGCTCATCATTGGTATTGACGTATGGCGTCGAAATAATTGCGCGAGTCTTCCTGTCCCGCGATATACCCTTAACACCGAAAGCGTGGCGCTGCTCGTGCAGCAGCTCGCGTACGAGGTATTCGCTTGGGTGAACGGACGTTGTAACTTCAGCGACGATCTTTCTCGGCGCATAGCCTTTCTCAACGAATGCGCCGGAAGATAACAGGATGGCGTCGTATGGTTGTGACCCACTGAACCAGCGCACTTTGATACGACGGCCTTCGCGGTAGCGCGCCTGCACGTAGCGAGCCAAAGGGATAAGCTCTTCGATTAAACGCTTCTCCAGCTTCGTCGGCCGCAGCCGAAGGTTCGCAATGCCATCGACTCCAGCCCTTGTCTGGTCGAACAGCGCGTAAACCCTCCGGCAAAAGTTAAGGCCGTCCAGCAGTCGTCCGTCAAATGTCGCGAGATCTAATTTCTTTTTTCGCGCCATGGCGATAGTCATTATTTCAGATGCTGTGCATCGCGCTAGAGTAATCGGCGTAAGTGGCAGCCCCCGTCCAAGTAACACGGGGGCCTACGGATACATTATCCGCTCGTGACGCGGGATCGGGGTGGGGGGTTGCGGGGCACCCCATGGCGCGCTATGCTTGCCGTTCGCCAAGACTACTCTGGAGGGACGCGCATGGCCCGGAAGCGCATGGTGACGGAGGCGGAACTGGTTGCCCTCCTTGATGAGCGGGTCCGGGAGTATAAGGGCGACATCACGGAGCTGGAGCGGGCGATCGGGGCGCTGTTTGTGGGGCGTCAGATGGGCTGGAAGATCCTGCTTCTGGTTCACGACCGCAAGACGATCAAGCGGTACGAGGAAACACTGGATCTCGAGTTCAAGGAGCCGAACATGCCGGAGGTGGGCAAGTACGCCTACAAGTCGGTGGCGTGGGCGGCGGTGCAGAAGGTGGCGAGCTTCTGGAAGGCCGTGAAGGGCGAGTATGGGGGCGTGAAAAGCGTCCAGGCGAAGTAGGGTTCTCCAGGGGCATGAGGGGCGCTTGACACGCCCCACGCGCATCGGTACGCTCTGGGGTGTATGGAACGCCCCACAAACACATCCGCAGACGGCCCTGGCGCTGAAGACATTTCCGGCGCCTCGGGGTGTCGCCTTGTGCTCTCCGGCATCGACACGGTGGAGTGCGCCTATTACCTGCGGGGCGGTGAGGGGTGCGCCCTCGACTTCGAGCGGCTGACGGCGCTTCGTGAGGAGCTGCGGCTGGCGAAGGTGCGCGAGCCTGCGGTGGTCGAGCTGGGCAACGCCTCGTTTCTCCTGCATCCCTACGGCAGCGCCTCGAGTTATCCGCTCGTCATGAGCAACGCCGAGTATCAAATCCAGTTCGGCGAGTTCAACAATCCCTCGTTCTTCGTGAAGTTCTTGAGTGAGGCGCTCTGGCGCGAGTCGGCGCTCGGGTTGCATCGGCGGTTCCTCGCCTGGGCGGATTCGGTCGGCCTTGCAGTGATCCGCGACGAAGGGCTTTCGCGAGTGGATTGGGCGTTTGATTATCACCTTCCGGAGATCGACTTCGACGAGGATTGCTTCGTAAGCCTCTCGGTGAAGGATGCGATTCACCGGGAGGAACGCAAACCGCAGACCTTCAGCTTTGGCACCGGGGACGTCGTGCTGCGGGTCTATGACAAGGTGGCCGAGATCGCCCAGCAGAGCGGCAAGACCTGGTTCTTCCGGCTGTGGGGCCGCTCGGAGGGGGTCTGGCGGATCGAGTTCCAGGTGCGCAAAGCCATCTTGCGCCGATTCGGGGTGCGCACGTTCGGCGACCTCGAGGAGCGCCAAGGCGACGTGCTGCGCTACCTGGCAGGCGAGCACGACACGCTGCGCGTTCCGAATGGGGATGGCAACCGCTCGCGCTGGCCGTTGCATCCCCTGTGGGTAAACCTGCAGGAGCGCATTGCCGAGCTGCCGGGCCTTGGCGTGATCCGGGAGATCGATCCCGAGGCTGCGTTGGACGAGCGGCTGACCCGGATTGCCATGAGCGTGTATGGCTACTACAAGCGCGTGGCAGCCATGTACGGGCTGCGGCGTGGCAAGGAAGGGGTGACGCGCCAGGAGGCGGCTCAGTACCTGGAGCTATTTCTCAAGCGGGTGCATGATCCGTTGAGCTGGAAGCTCGACGTCGATAAGCGCGCCAATCAAATGCGGCTCGGGCAATGGTGATTCTGCACACGGTGTCGGAGCTGCTCGGGGTGCGCCTGAAGCGTGTGCTGGATGCGGCGGCGCTCGCGCTACCGCCCGAGCAGTTCTTGCGCTATCGCAGGATCGTATTGGATGAATTTGGACGGCGTGGGTTGTTGAAAGACCTGGAGCGGGAGTTTGGAAATCTGGATCGGCATGGCAAGGGCTGACACATACTGCAAAGAAAGGGGGTTGACCATGCATGCTCGAAATCGATCTGGACCGCTTCACGCTCGCGATGGATTACATCGAGGGGGTTAGCGACCGGGCGGTAACGGTGGGTGAGCTGGCGCTCATCTACTCGGTGCTGCCGGAGCTGATGCTTGAGCTGATGTCGCCGGAAGGCCTCGTGCTGACGGCAAGCGATAAGGAGTAAGCAAAATGGCGGTGGCGCTCTACGCTCGGGTTTCCACGACGAAGCAGGCCGAAAAGGACTTGTCCATCCCGGACCAGCTGCGGCAGATGCGGGAATGGTGCAAGGGCCAGGGCCTTGCGGTCGCCATGGAGTACGTCGAGCCGGGCGCCTCCGCCACCGATGATAGGCGGCCGGTGTTCCAGCAGATGATTGCGGACGCGACGCTCGATCCGTCTCCCTACGAGGCGATCATCGTTCACAGTCGCTCGCGGTTCTTTCGGGATCTGTTCCAGTTCCTGAGCTACGAGCGCACGCTCGAGCGCTCGGGCATCAAGGTGGTGTCGATCACGCAGCAAACGAGTGATGATCCCGCCGGCGAGATGGCCCGGACGATCTTTAGCCTGTTCGATGAGTACCAGAGCAAGGAGAATGGCAAGCACACGCTGCGGGCGATGAAGGAGAATGCCCGGCAGGGCTACTTCAACGGCTCCCGCCCGCCCTTCGGCTACAAGGCGGTGGAGACCGAAGCCACTGGGCGCAAGGGCAAGAAGAAGCGCCTGGAGATCGATCCCGCCGAGGCTGCCATCGTGCGCCGGGTCTTCGGGCTATATCTGGACGGTCACAGGGGCGTGCCGCTCGGGGAGAAGGGCATAGCGGCGATTCTCAACGACCAGGGCATCACTCTGCGGGGTCAGAAGTGGACCCGCGGCAAGGTGCACAACCTCCTTGCCAATCGCACCTATTGCGGCGAGTACGTGTTCAACCGGAAGAGCAACAAGACGGGCGAGGCGAAGGCCGAAACGGAGTGGGTCCGGGTGGCGGTGGAGCCGATCATCGACGGCGGCACCTTTGGCGGGGCGCAGTGCCGCCGTGCGGCGCGCGCACCGGCGAAGGTGCCGCCGCGCCTGGTGAGCTCTCCCACGCTGCTAACGGGCCTGCTCAAATGCGGGCATTGCGGGGCCGGGATGACGCTCGCCACGGGCAAAGGCGGGCGGTATCGCTACTACAAGTGCCAGAGCCGCATTGCTAAGGGCAACGGCCAATGTCCGAGCGGGAATATCCCGATGGAGAAGCTCGACGAGCTGGTGTTGCGCTCCCTTGCCGAGAAGGTCTTCACGCCCGAGCGGGTGAAGGCGATGCTTGCGGGGGCGCGGGAGCGCATGCGGCGTGCGCACTCGGACCAGGATGCGCAGGTCAAGACGCTGAGCAAGGAGCTGAACGAGCTGAAGGCACGCAGCGACCGGCTCTTCGAGGCCGTGGAGTCGGGACACCTTCCGCTCGACACGGCGCTTCAGCAGCGGGCTCACAAGCTGCAAGCGCGTCGGCAGGAGTTGCTCCTTGAGATCGCGGGGCTGAAGCGCCAGACGGAAACGCCCTTGAAAGCGCTCAAGGCGGACCAGGCCGAGGCCTTCGCGCGCGCTCTCAAATCGAGGCTCGGTGCGAACCGTCCCTTTGCCAAGCAATACCTGCGGCTACTCGTCTCGGAAATCCGCGTTGCGGACCGGGCGCTAGAGATGCGCGGGAGCTATGCGGCGCTTGCGCACGCGGTGGCGGCAAAGAAACCGGGCACGCTGGCGGGCGTGCCCAGTTTTGCATCCAGTTGGCTCCCCGAGTAGGGCTCGAACTACGGCCTGCGGAGTGGCTCTCCGTACAGGCCATGCCCGGAGGCCTGTGCACTACCGGGGAAATAGATCCCGGACGGCGAAGCGCACTTCGGGTAGCGCGGCTGCGCTAACGATCTCCTCGCCAGTCGCAGTGAAGGTCGTCTTGTAGCTATCGGCGAGCGGATCGCGATAGACGAGAACGGCGCGTTTGGGCAGGTCGACCACCCAAACCTCCGGGATGCCGGTTCGGGCGTAGAGCGGAACCTTCGTATCAAGGTCGAAGGTGAGGGTGGTGTCGGCGACTTCGACGACCAGCAGAAGTGGCCCCGTTTGTTTGAACAACTTTCCCCGATTTATAAGTGGACTCCGGGCGGTTCGCGAACGGTGCAGAGTTGTCCACGGCGGCGGTCGGCGCTTGCGACGAACCGACCGACGCGGTGGACAACTCGGGGCACACCGAGGATGTCATCTTACGCGGCCTGCTTCAGCTGCGGCAGCGCCGTGAGATACTTTTCGTTCGGCGTGAGCCGCTCGAGACTGGAATGACCGCGCTGCGCGTTGTACCAGTCCAGATACTCGGCGATGTCGCTGCGCGCCGCGCTCACGCCGTCGTAGGCCTTCAGGTACACCCGTTCGTACTTCACGCTGCGCCACAAGCGCTCGACGAACACGTTGTCCCGCCAGGCGCCACGCCCGTCCATGGACAGCTTGCAACCCTTGGCCAGCACGACGCTGGTGAACTCCTCGGCCGTGAACTGGCTGCCCTGGTCGGTATTGACGATCTCGGGCACACCGTACCGGGCAAAGGCCTGCTCGATGACCTCCTTGGCGTGAATCGCTTCCAGCGTGATCGCCACCCTGTGCGCGAGGACCTTGCGGCTGGCCACATCCACCACGGCGGTGAGGTAGACGAAACCGCGCGCCATGGGAATGTAGGTCGTATCGAGCGCCCAGACCTGGTTGGAGCGGGTGATCGCCAGCTTGCGCAGCAGGTAGGGGTAGATCTTGTGGCCCGGTGCCGCCTTGCTCGTGCCCGGCTGCGGCGCCAGCGCTTCGATGCCCATGCGAAGCATCAGCGTTCTGATGTGACGCCGTCCGGCGCGGATGCCCTGCCGGGCCAATTGATCGCGCAGCATGCGCGCCCCCATGAAGGGGTGTTCCAGATGCAGCTCGTCGAGTCTGCGCATGAGCGCCAGATCGGCTGGGCTGACCGGCCGGGGCAGGTAGGACACCGTCCCGCGGCTAATGCCCAGCAGCTCGGCCTGGCGGGTAATGCTCAATTCGTGCTCACGGTCGATCATGGCTTTGCGCTCAGCAATCCCGCTTTGGTGAGCGCGCCTTCCAAAAAATCGTTCTCCAGCGCCAGTTGGCCGATCTTGGCGTGCAGCGGCGCCAGGTTCACCGGCTCCGGCCGTGCGCCGGTGTCAAAGATCTCAGCCGCGCGCTCCAGCAGTTGCCGCTTCCATTCCGTGATCTGGTTCGGATGCAGTTCAAACTCTGCGCACAGCTCGGCCATGGTGCGGTCT
The DNA here is from genome assembly GCA_963817785.1 of uncultured Pseudomonadota bacterium. Classification (GTDB taxonomy): domain Bacteria; phylum Pseudomonadota; class Gammaproteobacteria; order Burkholderiales; family SG8-39; genus JAKALD01. Next base: position 164,195 of record CAWFPL010000004.1, read on the forward strand.
TCTCGCAAAGCGGCCAGCGCCACCCGCGCCTTGAAGACTGCGGTATGCGTGCGGCGGCTGCGCCGCCCCGATGCCTTCTTCTTCATCAGAAACTCCTCATTGCCAGAACCGCTTCCGGTCCGGCTCTAAACCCAGAGTTTCCACTTATACCGCTGTTCAGATTTCCGGGACCACTTCTAGCAGCACGTCGGCGGCCGTGGGGTGGGCGTGCGAGTACATATCGTCGCGTGGCTTGAGCAGTGCGAGATCGGGCTGAGGAACCGATCGTTCGCCGAGGGTAATCGGGTCTTGTACTGAGACGATAGCCTTGCCACCGACCAGACGCCCCAAGATCCGGTTAAGAGTCTTCACCGCGCCGGCATGCGCGCTTCCGATCGGTGCCATCTCGACGATCTCCCCATCGATCAGTTCCAGGCGTGCCTCGGGCGCAAACACGCCCGCCTCGCCCATGCGCAGGTACTCCTGGGCGCTGACCGCGTGACGCTTCGGGTGATCGAGAACCGCGCTCATCGTGGCAAACAGCATACCTATGAACGGCGGGCTCTGCCTGATCTGATCGGGGGGCGGTAGGTGGGAAGTGCGCGAAAGAGCCCCTCAAAAAGCCAAGCTTTCGAGGCGCCGGCGCCGATCGGCTCAAGTAGGCTCGCTTCACTGCCGGGGGATAGCTCCCCCCGGGCGAGGATTTCACGTTTGCCGGCCGGAGCTGGTATCGAAAATCGGGCCAAGGAGGCCCGTCACGTCGCGCCGCCGTGCGCGCGAAGCATGCCGATCGCACCCGCATGGGCCGATCGGGCTGCCTGGAACGGCGAGACGGACGCATTCGAATTGCCGGTCGCGCAACGCCTGTGAGTACGGGGCTCGTACCCTATCTACGATGCAACACAACACAAAAGGAGTATCCAAGGTGGCCTTACCTTCCGTGCTGATGGGAAAGCGCGAGCTTTCACCGAGAGTCAGCGGAAAGATCCGCCCGGGCATCATGGTTCTCACGAAGGCCGGGCAAGCGAACAAGGAAGCAGCGAAGCTCTATGACGAGGGCGTCGCCGCGGGCCTGTCCTTCGAGGTGATCAACGAGAAGATCTCCAAGGGCTGCGGCGCGGGACTCCTGCGTCCCATCAACACCGCGTACTTCACGGTGCGCGGGGCGGACTTCGCGATCCCGGAGATCGCGACGCTCATCCTCGATCGGTTCGCCGAAGTGCGCGAGGACGGCGTGCGGCGGCTGTACCGCTTTCCCGTCGTCTTCGGCTCGGACGAGCTCGCGCGCATCATGGACTTCCGATTCCAATGCTTCACGGCATCGGGCCTTAAGTTCTGGTCCGCGGAGTCCGAGGACGGCATGGAGCGCGTCTGCCGCATGTTCGCCCCGCTCAAGCTCGACGAAAAGACGCGCCGCGCCGTGAGAATGCCAAGCGGGCGCGAGGTCATTGCGCGCGAGGACAATGCCGGCCGGTGCGTGCCGCCGGACTGCCCCGAGTTCCAGGCCGGGCAGTGCAAGATGCGCGGGCGACTGCTTTTCTACATCCCGGGTATTGCGGGCGCGGGTCTGATCGAAGTGCCCACCGGCAGCAAGAACTTCGGATTCGAATCCGAGGCGAGGCTGAAGGACCTGCTTCGCCTCGCGGGCACGCTCCCCACGCTGGTGGACGGTGAGCCCGTCCTGTGGCTCACCAAGCGCCTTCATCGCGACATCCCGATGATCGATTACGAGAAGGGCAGAACCGCCCGGACCGACCAGTGGATCATCGAGATCGAGGCCGACATCGATATGAGCCGCGTGCGCGCCGCGCAAAGCCCGCTCAGAATCGCCGCCCAAGCGCGAAGCGCCGTAGCCGCACTGGCGGGGCCCGGCGCGCCGACCCTCCCCGCCGCGCCAGCAGCGGCCGCCGCGCCGCCACAGCGAGCCCCGGGGACGCCGGCGCCGCAGGCCTCGGGCGCAGCCCATTCCCCGGCTGGCTCGAGCACGCCGAAACCCGCACCGGGCCCCGCGCGCGAAGAGCGAACCGAGCCCCGTGCGGGCGGTGGCTCGCCAGCGGTCAAAGAGCTGCGACGCGAGACGAACGAGCTCCTACAGGCGCTGCGGTTCAATCCCCAGCGCTACGCTGCGCACGCCGCATCGAAATGGGGCGAGCGCTGGTCGAGGACCGAGGAACACCTGAAGCTCGCCATCGAGGAGCTCAAGGCGCTCGAGCCCGCCCTCGCGAATGTCAGGACCTCGTTGCAGGGACTGGGCCTCGAGTGGGCAGCGTTCGACGCCTACGCGAGCTCGAGCTACTCGGTCAATTGGCTCTTTGGCCGCGAGACGCTCGGCGACGTGGAGCAGGAACTCATGAACGCGTTCAAGGATCGCGAGAACTACGTCGCCGCGGTGACGAGTCTCGTCTCCGAGGCGGCCTAGGCGTCGGAGGCGGGCTGCGGCCCGTCGCCTTGAGCCTTCCGCGCGAGCGGAGGGCTTTTTCGGACGCCTTGGCGACAGGGCGCCCGGCAAAGCCTTTGGCAGCGCGTTTTCTTAGGCGCCGGAGATTTTTCGGTCTCGATCGGCACGGCACAAGTCGCACACGCCAAGACGTTCCGGCTCAGCCGGGCGTCGGCCCCATTCAACCCTCGCGGGTACGCCGTGCCCGCAAGGGGGTGGCTCCGCGAGTTTCTATCGTGGAGCACATCGCAATGAAAATCTCAGCCGCCTTACTCGCGACGGATGTGAACGCGTATTCAGCACAAGGGTGCGAAACAAAGCGCGCCTTTCACGCAGCCGGGCGTCGGTTTCTCAACGAGCTCGCCCGGGAGCTTCAGCTGCCAATCGGCAGCTTCGAAGTGCACTCGAACCCGGCGGGCATCGCCGTCTCCGGCGACCAAACCCTGCACGGCGAGCACTTGTACGTCCAGCTCTGCGAAAGCCCCGTGTGCGGCCTCGGCGTCTCGGCCCTGTACCGCAGCCGCAATGGCCGTCACGACTACACCGGGGGCGCGAACCACTTCGTTCGTATGGAGGAGCTTCGCGAACCCGGGCGGCTACAGCGTTGGCTGGACGAGCTTCGCGACCTGAACGCGCGGCGCGGCTGAGCCGAGGCGATTCCAAGGCAAAGGACGCGCGCGCCGCGAAAGACGTGGCGCGCGCAAGTTTCCACAGGAGAAAACATGGAAGTGACGGTAAACGGCGAGCAGCGCCTATTCGTCATCCCCGAGGCACGGGGTTGGAGCTGCCTGGGGTTCGATGTCGTGTACAAGCACTTGCGCGCGCTGGGCGAGAAGCTCGCGCGCTTCGGCATCGACATCGCCCAGGTTCGCGAAGAGGAAATCGGCTCGCTCGCGCAGTACGAGCAGTACCGGGAGGCCATCGCGCTCATCGGCGACAAGGATCTGGGCACCTGGTTCGACCCCGACACGCCCAAGCCGGTGCGCGCGATCCTCGAGCGATACCGAAAGACGCGTGAGCATCTGCGCGTGTTCTACGGCGAGCCGCGCACCGGCCGAGACTGGCTGGAAGAAAGCGACGTCGTGGGCCGGGTCGGCCGCTCGACGGGCATGCTCAAGATCCCGTTGCTTATTGCCGCAGGCGAGAGCGGCGGCCCGGGCATGCTCGATGGCTGCATCGTCCGTCTAATGGATGTGCGCGCTCGGCGCGAGCTTTATCGGCACGCGACTTACCACCAGGGCGAGATCGACATCCGCCAGGCGAGCGTCGGCAAGCCCTACACGCATGGCGTGTGGGTCGGCGGCGAGCACCACGCCAACTTCCGCTCGTACGCGAAGGCCGCGCAGTGGGTGGCGTTCATGGCCGGCGAGTGCATGCAAGGGCCTCGCTAAAGCTCAACGATGTGCTGGCGGCCCCCCCCTGGGGGTCGCCCGCAGGGATCCCAAATGGAGGCACACATGGCTGGTGGATCCGGATTCGGATCGTTCAGGAAGGGCCCCGGTGTGCAGGCAGTCTCCGAAGTGCAACCGGGAGATCTCTTGCTCAAGTACTCGATGCAGTTCGACGCCGAAAACGTCGTGCGCGTCATCGGGGTCGGTAACAGAATCACCGAGGAAATTTTCTACGGCTGCTTCGTGGACCCGCGCGACACCGACAAGCCGCGCGAGGGCGCCGGAGGGCAGTTCGCCGTCTGGAACTTCGATCTCGGCACGACCTGCCAGTGCTGGAGAGCCGTGGAAGAACGTCCTCGCGCTCAATGAGCGCGGGCGCGATCGCCGAGGCATTGGCGTCGCTCTGAGCACCCGACGCAGCCGCCCGCGAGGGCGGATGCGCGGCGCTTAGATCTTAGATCACAGCAGGATAAACAAGGAGGGCACCATCCCATGCAACCATATCTCGAGCGCCCCAAGGACCCCCATGATCTGCAAGACCGATGAGCATTATCGAGTTCTCCGGCGCAAGGACTACGCTGGGAACGAGCACGAGATCGCGCGCCTTGTGTGCACGCGCTGCGGGTTTGCCGCGTTACGCGAATCGGTGCGCCATAGCGGCACGTCGGGGCCAAGCACGCTACAACCGGATGCGCGCCCGAATGCTACGGCATTGGCACGAGTGCCATTGGGGCTGAACAGCGAGACGCTGAGGCCGCGGTCTGCGAGTTGATCGCAAAAGCGAAGCCACTTTCGCTACGTCTCTGCCCGCAGCGCGCAGTCCGACCTGGGTAGCATGGGACTCGCACCATAGCCGCAGTTCTTGCGGTATCGATTCGAGCGGACCAGACGGCCGCCCGTTCCGGGGAAACATTTCCAGAACGCAAATCATGAAATCGTAGGTACGGCAAGAGCAACGCACTGTCCTGAGGACCTTTCACTCAAGGGCAACGGCCTCTTTCGAGAGGCAAGGCGGGCGCCGCACACCAAGTGCGTATGGTTCGCGCTGTGCACACATTGATCTTGCTTCGACCGGCTATCGCTGCTGTTTCCGGCCTTTTGGGGCTCGGGTAGCACCGGGAGCCTCGATGCACTCCGGTCAACGCAAGACGTGCTCGCGCAGACGATGGAGGTCGCGAGGCCGAAAGCGTAGGGCCTCAGCAATCCCACGTTGCGGTGAGAAACCAGGCGGTTTGTCCAGGCGTCCCATGGGGCGTCTCGAGAAGCGTTCTGGCTTGAAGAGCATTCACCCGCCGGCGTGTCTTCCGGCATCGATCAGCGAACGGCGCAGGCCGTCGCCCCTTGGGCGTCCTGACGGACGCTTCATCCAGCAAATTCATCGGTTAGCGCGCAGCCGCGCGTGTGGCCCACAGGCGAGACATTCGCCGGCCACGCGATTGCGCGCGCACGCGATTTCTCAAGGAGAACGACATGGAAAAGCACAAAAGGAACATGCGTGAATCCCGCCGCAACGTGAACAAGCTCGCCGAAGCCGGCAGGTTCCTGGGCGGTGCGTTCAAGAAGGTGGGGCAAAGCCGTTACCCGGGCGGGCGCCTGGTGGCGCTCGAGGGCCGTAACGGCAAGCAGGCGATCGCGAACTTCAAGACGATCTTCCTGCGCGGCAAGCCCGTTGGCTCGCGCATGATCGGCTGGGCGAGCGTCGCGTGAAAATCGCCCAGTTCTCGGACCTGCACTACGCAAACGAGACGCTCGAAGAGGTCGATCGGTGCTTTGCCGCGGCGATCGACGCCGCCGTCGAATGGGGCGCCCAGGCCGCGGTGATCTCTGGGGATTCCACCGATCACCGGCTGGAGGTGCATTCGCCTGCGTTCATCGCGCTCGCGCGGCGCATCCGTGCGCTCTCGGAGCACTGTCCCGTGCTGATGCTGCAGGGCACGTACTCACACGAGCCGCCCGGCACGCTCGACATCTTTCGCTTGGTCGACGGGCGCCATCCGGTGTTCGTGGCCGACCGGTTCTGCCAGGTGGCGCTCTACGCGGGTGCCTGGCACGCGTTCCCAGGCTGGTCGGCGAGCGAGACGGAGCTCGCCTCCATCGCGATGGCCGGTGCGCTCTTTACCTGCGTGCCCACGGCCAACAAGGCCGCGGTCGCCGCGGCCGTGGGCGCAACCGAGGCGGCCGAGGCGCTGGGCGAGCATCTCGCGCGGCTCCTGCGGGGCTACGGCGTCATCAACCAGGCGGCACGGGCTCTCGGCATGCCGACGCTCGGGGTGTCGCACGGCACGGTGAGCGGGTGCGAGACCGAGCACGGCGTTCCGATGATGGGCCTGGACCACGAGTTCACGACGGGCGCTCTGTTCTCGGCCCAGTGCTCGGCGTTCATGCTCGGGCACATCCACAAGATGCAAGCCTGGGAGCGCGATGGCCATTGGATCGCCTATCCGGGCTCGATCGGCCGGCTGCACTACGGTGAGATCGACCCGAAGGGGTGCCTGCTGTGGGAGGTGTCAGCCGAGGGCGCCTCGTTCGAGTTTTGCGAGACGCCGGCGCGCCGGATGATCCACCTCGAGTTCACGGGGCTGCCGGAGCCGGAGGAGCTCGAGCGCGTGGCCAAGGAGTGCGCCGGAGCGTTCGTGCGCGTTCGCTGGAACGTGGACGAGGAGCACCGCAACGCCGTGGACCGGAAGAGCATCGAGCAGATCCTGGGCGAAGCCTCCGAGGTGAAGCTCGAGCCGCATGTCGTGCCGATCGTGCGCTCACGGGCCGAGGGCATGAACCGCACGCAGTCGATGGCGGACAAGCTCAAGCTCTGGTGCGCGGCGACGAACACCCCGGAAGACGCGCTCGCGGAGAGGCTTTCCAAAGTTCACGCGAGCGACCCGGAAGAAATCGCGGCGCGGATCATCGCCGGCGAGTCCGGCGTCGCTTGCACCCAGCCATTCGCTCGTGCTGGTGCTGATCTGGAACCGTTCGCGCTATCGGCGCAGTAAGCCAGGGCGCGCACCACGCGCGTCAACAATGCCCAAGCGGCACGTTTTCAAAGAGCCTGGATCGCCAGGCATCGACATCGCGCACGGCCGAGCCGCGGCGCGACCGGCCTGGATTCAGCCGGCCTGAACAACCGAATTGAACAGGAGAGTGGCCAGGAGCCGATGAGTTGGGACGACTACGAGCTCGATGACCCGCGCCAATGGGAGCAGTGCCCGTTTTTTCCGCCGCGGGCTGGAGCACTCCGTCGGGCAGCACGTGGAGGGCGTCAAAGAGGCGCGCGAGCGTGATCTGGGGCGCGAGCGGGCGCTGTACCGCAACGCGCGTCTCGTCTACGAAACGGATCGCCTCATGAAGCGAACGCGTACAGGCTTCCGCGGTAGCCTCGCGGCGGCCATTTCAATGGAGGAAAAGCATTGCCAACGACCAAGCTGGCCTGTCCGGAGTGCGGCCAGACCCACATCGCGGTCGAAGTGAAGACGTGGTGCGACTTCAGCGAGGGCGAGCCCGATCGCTTCGACGACGAGGACGTGCCGTACGTCGAGCCGATCCCGGGCGGCGAGCGGATTTGCCGCGGCTGCCAGCACCAGTGGAACGGCAAGATCGCGGTCTCTCGCCGCAGCGAGGAAATTCTCAAGCTTGCGCGGGATCAGCGCGGGCGCGAGGGAGAGGTCGAATTCGATGAGGGCGCGAAGGTTTCCGAAGTTTTAGAAGACGGGGACAACGGCGCCTACGTGCAAGCGTGGGTCTGGATCCACTTCTCCGGCACCCGTCTCGACAAGGAAGCTGAGACGGATGAACCCGACCACAGCGCCGAGAGCCGCGCCTGAGGCCGGTGGGCTCCGGCGCCTCGCACCCGAAGGAGCGCACGGTTTACGCCGAACGCATCGCCGAGCGGCGACGCGCTCTCGCGCGCACCTTCGCGTTGCTGCGCCTGGAGCGGCGCTTGGCGCGTGAGCGAAACGACAAGGTCGCGGAGCTCCTCGCCGAGCGCGCCATCCGCGCGGTGCAGACGAGCTGGCGGCATCTGCGCGAGTACGGCGTCATCTGAGGGCCCTTGAGCGCCTGCAGCCGGTAAGGCGCAGGCGGTGGCCTTCACGCAGCAACGAGAGGAGAACGGACATGCAGAAACACGAGGCGTTCGACGTGACCGTGGACCCAGAGGTTTGGGAGCAAACCGGTTCCGAGAACGACCCGCGCTCGCGTCTTTTGACGAGCGCGCTCATCAACGGACGCTACTTCCACATGGAAGCCTATGCCGTGGAGCCGAACGCAAGCGAGCAGCGCGTCGCCGACCCGTTGTTCGAGGACGAGTGGCGGGGTCTTTGCTTGCTGGAACCGGACGGTGCATTCCAGACGCAGGCAATCGACGGACGCGAGTACGTCATCGTGCTGCGGCCGTTCTGCGAGTAGCGCCGCTCGCGCGCTCGCACCATGCAACACGCGGTGAAACTGGAACTTCAGGAGACCGGCATGAGCATTCTCGATTTCTTGCTCGGAGGCCAAACGCCCCGAGCGCGTAACGGTGTCGGATCGTCCCCGCGGGCCGAGAGCACGGACGAGGACATCTGTCCGCAGTGCGGCGGCGAGGGCGTGCAGACCGAAACCGATCCGCAGGGCAACGAGGTGCAGGAAACCTGCCCCTTGTGCCAGGGAAGCGGCCAAGCCGAAGCGTAGGACGAAGCCACAGCCCATCTCCTCGGAGGTGGGCATTCCCCGGGGTGCGCTACGCCCCGTGGAATGCCCTGAGGGCAGCACCTTCACCAGGCCGGAATTTCCCGGCATTGACCCGCGCGGAGCGTCCGCGCCATGGAAAGCGGTGTCTTGCGAAGCGCAGGGCGCCCTTCCCGCAATCCCGTCCGGGGATATCTCCCCGGTGAGGGAGGTTTCCCCCGTGCAAGGAGGAAACTGTGGACAAGGAACTGCTGAAGTCCTTCCTGCGCTGGCTCGATCACGCCAGTCCGGAGGACATCGAAGAGCGCAGGAAGGAATTCGAGCGCCAGCGCTCGAGAGTCTCCACGAAGGAAGGGCTGAGGGACTTGAACCTTGGCCTGCGTCTTATCGACGAGGAGATTCTCGCCCGCCTTTCGGCTCGCCGTCTGCGGCGATAAGTCGCAGCTCGCCGCGAGGCTCGAGGCGCTTGCTGAGCGCCTCGTACCCAGAGGGAAGAGGCCCGGGCGTGAAGAGCATCTTCACGACCTCGGTCTCGATTCTTGAGCGATCGCCCTCGAGCATTAGGAATTTTTCCATGAGCGTTGTCTCTGCGCCGACGAACGTCATCGTAGCGTAAAGGCGAACGCCGTCAACCCCAACCCGGGAAAGCTGCCCCGCGCGGGGCGGTGTCTCCGGGTACGCAAGGAGAACCATGACACGACTACATCCGGTGTTCGAGCGTGCGCTTGTGCCGTTCGCGCCGGCGCCCAAGACAACCCGCGCCACGCCCACGCGCGTCGATGTCCTCGTCGAGGACGTGCGCTACCGGGCGCGCCGGCACGGCTTCTGCATCGACAACAGGCAACGGGCATACGAGCTTGCCAAGGAGTCGGCAACGACGCTCGGGCTCAAGCCCGCCGCGCAAGAGCTTGCACAGGCCGCGGAGCGGCTTTTCTAGGGCTTGCGCAAGCAATCCAACCGCGAGGGGTGGCCGCAAGGCCGCCTCTCGCGCTCAGCCATCGGAGAAGGAGCAACGAATGGCAGACTGGTACGGAAGCGCCCGCAGCAACTACTTCCGGGTCAAGGACGCCGAGGCGTTCAAGGAATGGGTCGACTCGGTGCCCGACCTCGCGGCTCGGCAAGAGACCGAGGGCAAGGACAAAGGCAAGTTCATGCTCTGGTCGGCACACGAGTACGGCGGTTGGCCGACTGACCGCTACAACGAGGAGACGGACGAGCACGAGCAGTACGACTTGGGCACGGAGCTTTCCAAGCACCTCGCCGACGGCCAAGTTGCCGTACTCATGGAGATCGGCGCGGAAAAGCTGCGCTACCTCTCGGGCGTCGCAGTGGCGATCAACTGGCGCGGCAAGCGTACCGAGGTGTCTCTCGAGGACATCTACGACGTGGCGGCGCGGCGTTTCAACGTGAAGGCGCGCGCGATCAGCCGCGTCTCGTACTGAGGAGCTAAACATGACTGCCGCTACCACAGGGACCGGCAACGGCGCGCCCAAGCGCCGCTCCCGGAACCCCATGCACATGGCCCGCGAAGCCTCGCTGCGCCGGCTCATCGGGCGGCTCCTCGCGTGGCACAAGCACATGGGCGGATTCGACGCGCCCGTCTGGCGCGAGGCCGAGCGCTATCGCGCGCCCGGGCCGAGCCCTGAAGGGGATCAAGACCGCGCGAGCGCTAGACAGAGCCTCATTCGGATGCTCGACATCTCCACAGCACATCTGGAAGAAAGCACCTGCCAAGCGTTGTGCGCCGGCGGGCTCGAAATCGCCTCCGCTCCCTGGGCCGAGTACGGCGCAATTTGCTGGGTGCCGGAGGAACGGATGCTCGAGGAGTACGCGCACCTGCCGCAAGATCTGCTTCAGGTGCTGCGTTACGCGAGTACCCACGGCATAGCGTATGTGAAGTTCGACTGCGACGCCGAAGCGCATCCAGCGTTGCCCGCTTACCAGTGGTGACACATCGGGCAGGCGGGTCACCAAAGAAAGGATTAGGACATGACGCGGCAAGCGAAGGAGTTCCGCACGCCGGCTGGGTGCACCGGCGAGTTCACTCCGAATCCGGAGGTAGCGATATTTGTGATCGATGGCAAGACGGCTGCCGAGATAGTCAGCCTTGCGCAAATGGTGCGCGCGAATGACCTGTACAAACTCGAGCGGTTCCATTACCGGGTCCAGTACCTCATGTACGACGCGCAGGAATCTGCGGATGAGGCCGCCAAGGTTGGCGCGGAGAACGAGGTCCGAACGCAGGCCGATACGCTGGACGTCACCGACCGGGAGTTCTGGTTCGCGGGCTATATCCGGGACACCGACGTGGTCGTGAAGACAGAAAATCAGTCGATCGCCGAGCTGGCCAAGCATTTCGGCATCCGGTTCGCAAAGTAGCCTCTGCTCGCCACTGCGCGATGAAACCCATGCCCTCCCGCTACGGCGGGAGGGCATTCCGAAGCGGGAGGCTCGCCTGCTTCGGAATGCCCAGCCGATGGTTGTTCGCGAAAGCGCGCGCAACTCGGTAACCGTTCTCGCCCGCGCCGTGTCGATTGCGGGCTAGCATCGCCGTACCGAAGGAGGTGCCGAGCGCGCCTGTTTCGGTCTGATTTTTCAAGCGCCGGAGTCCTCCGGTATCGAATCGCGCGGCCTTTGGCGCCGCGCCATAGCACACGGCCTCGATGCGCGGCTTCGCCGCGTCGGCTGGTCTTTCCAAATACCAGCGTCGGTGCGCCCGCTAAGGCGTACCGCGCAATTCAATCCGCGGTCGGAGCCGCGGATTTTGTCATGGAGATTGTCATGAACGGCAATCCGGATTTTACGCTCGAGAGCCACCGCGCAATCGGCGTGCTGCAGCCCCTTACCAAGGATGGTGTCCTCTGGTGCGACAAGCACCTGTCCGAGCACGCGCTCATGTACCCCTGCGGCTACGTCTTGGAGCCCCGGTACGCGGCCGATATTCTCGTCGGCATCCGCCACGACCGGCTCGAGATCGAGGGGCTCGCGTGAGCGCATCGGTCACCGAGAACCTGTTTGTCCTGCTCGTATTCCTCGTGCTGCTGTGCGCGGGCCTTGGCGTTGCCGCGTACGTGTGCGACGGGCTCGAGAGAAGGTTCCCGGTGCGCCGGCACCAGTCAAACAAGGAGAACCCCAAGTGACACCGATCAGAGTGCGCCTCGCGGGCTTCAAGGGCATCCGCTCGGGATTCGGGCGCGAGGAGATCGTCCTCGATCTCGCTTCGCTCGCGGGCGAGGCTCAGCAAATCGCGATCGTGGGTCCGAACGGCGCAGGCAAGTCGACCTTGCTCGATAACCTCCACCCGTACCGGCTCATGCCCTCGCGCGCGGGGAAGAACAGCCCCGAAGCGTTTTCGTACTGGGATCACGTGCTCGCGCCGCAGGCGCTGAAGGAGCTCGACTGGAGGCACGGCGGGGCGCTGTACCGCAGCACCCTCGTGTTCAAGTCAAGCGGCAAGACCCGAAAAGCCGAAGCCTACTTGCACGTGCTGCGAGACGGGCAGTATCAGCCTGCGAGGCTGGCCGATGGCACGGTCTCGGAGGGCAAGTCCGATTCCTACGATCGGCTCGTGGAAGCAATCCTTGGCAAGCCCGAGACCTTCTTCACTTCGGTTTTCGCGGCGCAGAACAGAAAGCTCATGTCGGCGTACACGGACGGCGAGATCAAAACGCTCCTTGCCGACCTGCTGGGGCTCGCGAAGCTCCGGGAGGTCGGCGCCAAGGCGCTCGAGGTGGCGAAGCTTCTCAGTGCAGGCCTCGACGCCATGCGCGGGGCGCTTGCTAAGCTCTCAGCGGCCGAACAGAGGGTGCCAGCGCTGAAGGCGGATACCGCGCGTCTCGAGGCTCATGCCACGACGCAATCCGGCGAGCGCCGCCACGCGCAACATGCATTGGCCAAGGCGCAAACCGAACTCGCCGCGGCGAAGGCCGCGAGCGCTGCGGCCGTCGAGACCGAAAAGCGTCGCGCGGAGCTCTCACAGCGACTCCCCGCCGTGCGCAAGACAAGCGCCCAACGGCGCGCCCAGGTGCAGGCGGATATTCGCCGGGAAGGCGAGCGTCTTGCCGGATCCGCGGCCGAGCGCCAAAGGCAGGAGCGCGAGGCTGGAACTCGCATCGCGGCGCTCAAAGAGCTCGCCTCGAAGCGCCGCGCGGTGCTCTCCCGCGGAGATGAAATCCGGGCGGCCTCGGAACAGGCCCTACAGCTTGCGCTCGATGAGAAAACGCTCGCCGGAAGGCTCGCGCAGCTGCGTAAGCTCGAGGCCGAGGCGAACGCGCTGCGTTCCGAGCGCTCGCGTCAGGCCGGCGCCCTGCAGGGCACGGTAGAGCGGCACAAGGCCCACATGGCATTATGCGAGGGCCTCAAGAAGCGGGCGAGCCTGAGCGCGCAGGTGCCTTGCAACGGCACTGACCTGCAGCCGAGGTGCCGGCTTCTTGCCGAAGCGCTCGAGGCGAAGTCCTCGCTTGGCGCGAAGGAAGAAGAGCTCGGGATGCTCAAAGGACGCGAGAGCGCCGCCAGCACGCAGCTCGCGGAGCTGGATACGAAGATCACCGCGCTCACGGATACGGCCGAAGCGATCGCGCAGACCGAAGCGCGGATCGAACGGGTGCGCGCGCGCCTACGCGAGCAGCAGACTCTGGCTGCGTTGGCGGCTCAGCTTGCCGATGCGCAAGAAGCGATCAGCACGTTCGAGAAGCAAATTGCCGAGCTTGAGGCCGGCGTCACCGAGCGGGCCAAGAAGCACCTCATGCTCGCCGATGAGTCTACCAAGGCTCTCGCGAGCCTGCAGGAACGCCAGGACGCGATCGAGGAGGAGCTGCGGCAAACCGAAGAGCAGCTATCTGCCGACCTGGCGAAGCTGCCCGCGCCTTTTGACGAGGCGAAGCTTGCCTCGGCGCAGCTTGCCCTGGAGCGCGCGGAAAGGGACTTGGCGGGGATCGACCTTCGGATCGAGCAGACCAGAACCGCCCTCGCGGGTCTCAAGGCGAAGATCGAGGCGACCGAAGGCGAGATCACCGAGGGGCGGGTCGCAAAAGATAAGGCCGCACGGCTCGAAGCCGAGATCGCCTCGTGGACGGTGCTCGCCAAAGCGTTCAGCACGAACGGCATCGTGGCGCTCTCCATCGATGACGCGGGTCCGGCGCTGGCGGGGCTGGTGAACGACCTGCTGCTTGCCTGCTTCGGCAGCCGGTTCAGCGTGTCGATCAAGACGCAGATCGAAACCGCCAAAGGCGAGCTGCGCGAGGGGTTCGACCTGCTCGTGCACGACGCCGATCGGGACGAGACCAAGCGCCTCGAGGAAATGTCGGGCGGCGAGCGCGTGTGGGTGAACGAGGCCCTCACGCGGGGGATCGCCCTTTACCTCGCCCGCGAGTCGGGCCAGGCCTACGAGACGCTCTTCTCCGACGAGGCCGATGGAGCGCTCGACCCGGACAAGAAGCTGCAGTTCATGCGCATGAAGCGCGAGGTGCTGAAACTCGGGGGCTACGTCCGGGAATTCTTCGTGAGCCAAAGTCCGGAACTGTGGGCGATGGCCGATGCGAGGATCGAACTCGCGACGCTCTAAGGCGCCGCACCCCCTCCGCCCCCAGGGCGGAGGGCTTTGCAGGGCACCTTGCACGGGGAGCGCCCGGACAAGCCTAAGGGCTTGCATCAACTGAGACTGAGGCCGGATCACGTCCGGCATCGAACCGCGCGGCTCGGCCGCGCTCATCTGCGTCGGTGTCACGGGTTTGCGTGGCGCTGTGCGAGCAGAGAATCTGCCGGCGATGATATGCGCCGTTTTCAACTGCTGAAGGAGAAACCATGTCCAATATGGGCCGGGCAAGAGCCATCGCCCAGAGCGTGGCCGATCAGGAACGGGCGGCACAGACGATGGAAGCCGTCGCGAAGAGGAGGGAGGAGCGCTACGCGCTCGCCCCGAGCGGCGCGAGCATCCGCGGGACGTATGAACGCACCCCCGGACGTGCGGAGATCTCGGAGGGAAGCTTTCGCCGCAACGCGGACGGTACGCTCGATTTCGAGCATGCCGGGGGCACCGAGGTCTTCTGGGACAGCCAGGAGACGCTCAAGCACGGCGCAAGCGGCGATCGATTGTATCTCGACGAGGAAGGCGAGATCTGGCGCGAATCGCACCTCCATCTCGTCGAGGGCAACGGAAACCTTGCGCCGGGCGAGATCAAGCGCGAGGGCGCGGCATACGAGCCCACGGCTATCGATCTGGAGGAGCGCGAGCTTGCGACAGTGCTTGCGGCGCTGCGCTACTGGCAGCGCAATCTGGAACAGGGCAATTGCGGGGAAGACGACGAGTTTGCCCCCATTGCGGGTGAGGATCCGCTCTCCGCGGGAGAACTCGACGCGCTGTGCGAGCGGCTGAATTGCGGGACCTAGCGTGAACATGTGCAGACTCTGCGGCGAAAGCGAACCGGATGGCGAGCGCTTCGTCAAGTACGGCGTGCGCCACTACGCGCATCCGCAATGCGCGTTCAAGGCGTGGGGCGCGGCGTTTCTCGATCGCCTCACGCCATTTCAGATCGGGAGGCTACCTTACGGGCCTCTTAAGCGGGCAGGGCTTCTGGAGGAAGCCGAGCGCCGCGTCAAGGCGCAAAGGTGACCGGAGGGGACATGGCTGTTATCAGTTCCCACACGATCCAAACCGAGCCGCGCGGATTCGCGCGGTGCACCTGGCCGGCAGTCTCGCGCGGGCAGGCGAAAGCCGCCGCAAGAGCGCTCTCGGAGCAGGCCCAGAGCGTGCCCCAATATCCCAATGCGTTCTGGGTGCTCGAAGGCGAAAGGCCGATCTGCAAGTTCTACCGCGGACGGCACTATGCGCCCGAGGGCACCATCTGAGGAGCCAATGAGCACAAAGATCACGCTCACCTACTGCGGCATGGAAGGCTGCGGCCGCACGGCGAAGGAAGCCAAGGAGGAGGCCGCGCGCAGAATCGAGGCGGCGCTTGGCGGGGACTACACCCGCGCGGTGCTTGCCCACGGCGATTACATCGCCGTCATCGAGCGAGAGCCCCGCAGCGAGTGGGGCTACCGCCTATACCGCCTGATCGGACGCAGCTCGCGGGGGCAGATCCAGCACTTTGGGATGCCGGGCATCGACGAAAAATGGGAGGCTTTGTTCAGCGCGGCGAAGGACCTTGCGCAGAACGCCGGGCACTACCTGGGGCTCGAAGAGATCCTCAGCGAGGCCGAACGCCCTGAGCTGGAGGGCTATTTCGCCTTCCAGCAGTCCTACGCCAGGGAGCGCGCGAGCAAGAAGCACGAGGACGCGTACCGCATCGCCTGCGAGCCGACGCGCCACTAGAGCCGCTTGCGAGCCGGCTGCGCGGTCATCCCCGCAGCCGGCTCGCAGTTCGGCGAATCAACTGGGAATAAGGAATCATGCCAGAGAAAAGGAAATTCACCGTCCATCCGGACATCATCTTCAACCTGATCCAGGCACAGGCGGGCACGCTCGGCAAAGCGGTATTGGAGTGCATCATGAACTCCATCGACGCGGGGGCCACGCACTGCGACATCGAGCTCGAGAGCGAGCGGCTGCGCATCACCGATGACGGCCAGGGTTTTCGCTCGCGCAAGGAAATCGAGGATTGGTTCGAGGTATTCGGATTCCCGCACGAGATTGGCGAGGCCCATCGCCGCGTGTACGGCCAGTTCGGTATCGGCCGCGCGCAGCTGTGGAGCTTCGCCTCAACCATGTGGGACACCAACACCTTTCGCATGGATGTGGACATCAAGCGCAGGGGCCTCGACTATCACCTCGAGGAGGATCGCTCCCCGGCCGTAAAGGGTGTGCGGATCGAAGGGCGCTTCTACGAGCGCCTGCGTCCGAGCGAGCTGATGGAGCTCGAAAAGGAGCTCTCGGAACTTGCCTACTACGCCCAAATCCCCGTGAGCTTTAACGGCAAGGCGATCAACCACGACCCGAGAGGGGAGAAGTGGGACTTCACCACCGAGGACGCCTGGATCCGGGTGAAGGACTCGGGCGAGTTGAAGGTCTACAACCTCGGGGTGCTGGTGCGCCGTTACCCGGGCTATAGCACGGGATGCGGCGGCGTGGTGGTCACCAAGCCTGAGGTGCGCTTGAAGCTCAACATGGCGCGCAACGACATTCTCGTGTCCGAGTGCGGCGTCTGGAAGCGCATCAAGCTGTTCCTGCAGAAGAAGTCCGACGAGCGCATGCGAGAAAAGCAAACGCGGCTGAGCGATGCCGAGCTGGAGAACGCGGCTAAACGGCTTCTCGCCGGCGAGCTCACGACCCGTGAGGTCGAAAAGATCCGCCTCCTCACCGACATCAACGGACGGGGCTACACGCTCGAACAGTTCCTGCGGCGCCCGGAACCGGTCGCCACGGCGGGGCGCGGATCGCGGATCGCCGAACGCGTGCACCAGGCCCGAGCGGCGTTCGTGCTCGCGCCGGTGACGCTTGAGCGCTTCGAGGCCGAGACGCCTTCGCGTCTGAAAGCTAAGCTGCTTCGCGTCCTCAAGCGCGACCGTGAGGGGTTCGAAAGGCAGCTCCAGGACCGGGTGTTCGTCGATGACATGGCTGAAGTTGCCCACGTGTTCAAGGATGGCCACGACGTCATCCCAGAGAGTCAGTGGACGAAGGAGGAGCGTGCGGCGCTGCAGGCGTTGTCGATGCACCAGTACCGGCTTGTCGCGGCAATGATCGCGGCCGGGAGCCTCCAGGAGCACGCCAGAGCGCGCACGCTGCGGCTTGGCGTCTCGGACACCGCTGAGATGTGGACCGACGGCCGATGCTTCGTCTGGGTCGAGCGGGACACGCTCAAGGTCATGAAACAGGGCATATCCGGGGTGCAGGCGATCGTCAACGTCCTCGCGCACGAGTACTTGCACGACCAGGCCGACATGGGCTCGCACCAGCACGATACGGAATTTCTCGAGCGCTATCACGAGCTCACCTGCAGCCGCGAGCACGGCATGCTTGGGGAGGTCGTGCCGTGCGTGTTTCGGAGCTACGTGGCGAAGTTGCACGCGCTTGGCTGCCCGCTTAACGGGCATATTCTGCGCGAGCTGGACGATGCCGCGGCCGTGCACACCGAGGAGCCTGCGCACAGCAGGCAGCCCGAGCAACGCTCGGCCAAGCCAACTTCCCGTCAGATCGAATTGATGGGCTAGGAAGGATTCCCCCGCGGTATTCGCGGGGCTTTCCCGGGCGCCTTGCGAGGAGTAGGGCGGCCGGCATCTGCGGCGCTCAAGGCGTTCGTCGCAACCCTTGTCGAACGCGCGCAGGCCATCCGCAGCTCGGATCCGCGCGCACGGCCGGCTCCGAGCGTGGACAACATGCTCATGGTCACCAACGATGGCCGCAAGGCGGCGCTCGAGACCAGGGCGCGGAAATCGCCGCGGAAGCGCTCTAAGTGGAACCGGCGGGGAGGGCAATCCTTCCCGCCGTTTTTTTTGCCCACCGCCGGTTGTTTCCGAGTACTGCGTTGAGTTCGCAGCCGTTCAGGGCGCTGGACGAGTGGCCTGGCGCTACAGTGACTTCCACGCGCACGGCCTGCGAGCCGCGCGCGGCGTAGGAATCCTTTCTCACGCAGCCGGGCGCTCCCGGTACCGACCCAACGGAGAGCGTCTCCGGTTACCTGAGTTGCGCGCGCGAACCTCGAGCGCCTCACGCGGAAAGCGAATGCGCTTCACGCGAAGCGAATCAATGCAACCGGCTGCAGTTAAGTGTTCCCCCGGCACTCAATTTGTCCGGGATTGCCTCGCGCAAGCTCTGCGGGGGTGCCTGATGCCTGCCGCAGGGCACGCGCATGTGAACCAAACAAGGAGAAATCCAGATGTTGTTCATCGAAGCGCTTCGAGCGCTTCCGCAGGAGGCGCGGTACGTGCGCGTCGACGTGGCCGATGGAATGGCGCGTCTGACGGCCTCGCTTCCGGAAGGCCAGATCAGCGCCCAGTTCGAGGGCGAGGAGCCGGAGGGCTCGTACGCCGTCGACGGCAAGGTCGTGCGCCTTGCGCGGGCGCTTGCGCCCGAGGCGAGCGCGAAGCGCCGCGGCGAGCGGCTGCGGCTCGAAGCCGCGGGCGGCTCTTACGCCTTCAGCACGCTTGCCGCAGATACCGTCCCGGTGCTCGCCGAGCCGGAACGCTGGGACCCTGTCGCGGTCGATCCCGCCAAGTTTCGCCAGGCGCTTACATACGTCGGGGAGGCGGCGGCCACTCAGGATCTGCGCTACTACCTGAACGCAGTGTTCGTGCGGTTCGACACAGACCGCTACGAGGCGGTGGCCTCGAACGGACACGTCGCTGCGATTGCCGCAGGCGACGGTGCCCATTGCTCGGGCAAGGCCCAGATCATCCTGCCGCGCAAATGCGTTGCCGAGATCGTGCGGCTCCTCGACGAGGGCGCCAAAGTCGAATTCGGGCGCAAATCCTCACGCGACACGATGCTTCGGGTGTCCTCGCGCGGACTCGCCTACCTCGGGCTCGGGTTCGATGCCGTCTATCCGGACTACGCGAGGATTTTCGAGGGCAACCAGCCCTCCTCGAGCGCAAGCTTCGAGGCGAACGCGTTCGCCGCGGCCCTCACGCGGCTGCAGTTCACCGCGGACGCCAAAACACCGGTCCTACGGCTCGCCTTCGAAAGCGCAAGTCTCAGGATGACTTGCGCGGACGACGCCGGGAAGGACGGCGCCGAGACCCTCGCCGCGGTGCAGAGCTCATTCGATGGGCAGTTCGAGTGCGGCTTGAATCCGCACTATGGCGCCGCGGCGGTCGCCGCGGCGCTTGAATGCGCGAAGAACGTGTCGCTCGGTTGGGTGAGCGCCGAAAAGGCGATCACCATCAGCCCGGTGATGGCCGAGGGTGCCGCCGCTTCCGAGATCCGGAAGTGGATCGTGGCGCCCCTACGCACATGAGAGCCCAGTCAAGGCTCAAGCAGTTTAACCTCGTCACGGGCGCGCTCGATGAGCCCGCGCACGCTCCGCGCTACAGCCTGGATGCGAAGCTCGATGAGGTGCTCCCCGGTGATCCGCATTCCTGGCCGCGGGCCGAGCTCGATCTCTTCACCGAGAAAGTCGTGCATCTCCTCGTGGAAGACATGCTCGAGACGTTCGACTCGCACCACGCGCGCGACGCGCGCGGCGAGCTCGTCTTCGCCGACGAGGATGACCGCCGGGATTTCACCGCGCTCCTCGGTTGGGTGTGCGGGTACTGGCGCGGAGCGGTGCCCTTTGAGTTCGCGATGAAGCTCTTCGGCTTCAACCCGCGCGCGGTGCGGGAGGCCGTGATCGAGGCCTATGGCGAGGACCTGCACCTTGCGCGGGAAGTGCTCGCGGCGCGCTGCGGGCTACACTGAGCGGGAGAGATCCATGCTGGGTGAACTTCTAATGGGCCTCGTGAACCTCATCGTGTACCTCGTCACGACCATCGTAACGGTCGTAGTCCTGCTCTGTTGGGACGGAATCCGCGCCATGGTTCGCGTGTTCACGCGCGCCTTCGGGGTCACGAGCCACGGCACGCGCGGGGCGGCGCCGAACGCTCGCGCCCAACCGGGGAACGGGGCAGCGCCCCCACCGGGTGCTGCCCCGGCCACTGGGCGGAAATCCGCGGCCCCGGGCGGCCAGCCCGAGGTCGAGGCGCTGGCGTTTTTCACCGCCACGCAGGCAAGCGAGCAGCCGGACGATCCGATCCCGGCCGCGGAGCAAGCGCCGCCTGCGGAAGCGCCGGTCCGCCCGAGGAGGGTGCACCGGCCGCGGCACGAGGAACGGTGGATCGGCACGCTTGTCGAGCACGGCGTGGGGGAGTTTACCGACCGCGCGAGCGGGCGCAAGTACTCCTCCTACTACGTGCGCCTCGAGGCGGACGCGGGGGATGTCATCACCCGGCGGGGCGTCGAGCTCGAGCAGGCGATTCAGTTTGCCGGCGCAAACCGAGGCGACCGAATCGAGCTGCTCTTTCTCGGGCGCGAACCCGTCGAAGTGCAAGACAGCGACCCCGAACGGCGCAAGTGGCGAAACCGCTGGCGCATTCACGTGATCAAATGAGGAGAACCCTATGGCATCCGTGAACAAGGTGATCCTCGTCGGACACCTCGGGCGCGACCCGGAGCTGCGCTACATGCCCGATGGCACAGCGATCGCGAACGTCTCGGTTGCAACCTCGTTCCGCTGGAACGACAAGCAATCGGCCGAGAAAAAAGAAGAAACCGAGTGGCACCGCGTAGTGTTTCGCGCCCGTCTCGCCGAGATCGCGGGCGAGTACCTGAAAAAGGGCTCGCAGGTCTACGTCGAGGGGCGGCTTCGCACGCGCAAGTGGGCCGACAAGGACGGCGCCGAGCGCTACACGACCGAAGTGCTCGCCTCGAGCCTGCAGATGCTCGGCGCGCGTGCGAGCACGGGCGAGGCGCCTAACCGGGCGCCCTCCGAGCCGCGCCAGGAAGCGAAGGCGCCCGGGCCGAAGAAGCCCGGCCCCGCGACGAGGTCCGAAGAAGACTTCGGCGACGATATTCCCTTTTGAGCGGCTCGCGCCCTCGCGGCGCGTCGCCCAAACGCGCTTTCAAGCCCCTTCGGGGGCTTCTTCAGGCGTCCTCGCATCGCGAGGGCGCCCGATCAAGCCTCACCGTTCGCAGCGCCGGCTCCGCCGGCAGCGATTGCGCGCCGCCCAGGCGGCGTCAACCTCCCGCAGCAAGCAATACACACGCTGCGGCGGATCCAAGGGCCCGAGCGACACGCTTGGTTCGCCCCCTCAAACCATCGTCCCGGCATGACCAGGGGACATCGCAAAAGGAGCTTTCGAGTCATATGGCTCTCGTTACCATTCGGCCGACGCAGTTGAAGGAGTTGCTCGCCGAAACCATCGCCGCGCGCTTGGCGACGCTCATCGTCGGCGCGCCGGGCATCGGCAAATCAGACCTCACGGACCAGGCCGCCGCGGCGGCCGGCGCCGAGGTGATCCTCAGCCATCCCGCGGTGGCCGATCCGACCGACGCCAAGGGCCTGCCCTGGCCCGGCAAGGACGGCACCCAGGCCACGTTCCTGCCTTTCGGGGACCTGGCGGCCGCGCTCAGCGCGAAGAAACTGACGGTGTGGTTCCTGGACGATCTGGGTCAGGCCACGCCCGCCGTACAGGCCGCGTACATGCAGTTGCTGCTTGCACGGCGCGTGAACGGTCATGCCCTTCCGGAGTGCGTGACCTTTGTCGCCGCGACCAACCGGAGAAGCGACAAGGCCGGAGTCACGGGGATCCTCGAGCCGGTAAAAAGCCGCTTCAAGACCATCGTGGAGCTCGTGCCCTCGCTGCAGGACTTCTGCGCCTGGGCATTCGCACACGGCGTCGACCCGCGGGTCGTCGCGTTCCTACGGCTGCGGCGGGAGCTCTTGCACCAGTTCGAGCCCGGCGCGAAGACCGACATGGAGAACTTTCCGTGCCCGCGCACGTGGAAAGCCGTCTCGGACCTTTTGACGAAAACCAAGATCGAGCAGCATGCGAGCCTCCTCTACCCGGCGATCGCCGGGGCGGTGGGCGAGGGGGCGGCGACCGAGTTCGTCGGGTTTCTTAAGACGTTCAAGGACGTGCCGAGCCCCGATGCGATCCTGCTCAATCCGGGCTCGGCCAAGATCCCGACCGAGCCGTCGGCGCTTTACGCCGTCGCGGCCGCGCTTGCACACCGCGCGAATGCGGGCAACTTCGATCGCGTCATGAGGTACTTGACGCGCCTCAAAGACGGCGGCTACGCGGAATTCGCGGTACTCGCGATCCGCGACGCCCAGCAAAAAGCGCCCGAAATCGAGAACACGCCGGCCTTTATCGCGGCGATGTCGGGCGATTTCGGCACGCTGATCTCAGGAGGAAATGTTCAATGAACAACCTCAAGTCGCGGGTCATGCTCGCGATGCTCAACGTCTCGGTGTGGAGCGCGCGAGCGTTCGACGCCCGGGCGACCGCCGAGGTGCAGGAGAACCACAACCAGCGCGAGGACATCGGCCGGTTCAATAAGCGGCTGCTGCCCGAGAAGGCGGCAAGGTTCGACGCCGTGTGCGACGTGGCGCGGCGCGCGCGCGCGGCGTTCTACCGCCGGACGCTTCGTTACGGCCAGGACGGCGTGCGGCTTTTGCCAGCGAGCGCCTACATGGACCTGGCGGGCGAGATCCGCGCCTTCAAGTCCGAGTTTCCGGTTCTGGTGGACGCCTTCATCGGGGATCTGCCGAACCTGAAGCTGCGGCAGCGGGAAATCTTGAACGGCCTGTTCGTCGAGGGCGACTACCCCTCGACGGAGGAGCTCAGAGGCCGCTTCGGCTTCCGGTTCAAGGTGCTGCCGTTTCCGGACGCCGATCAGTTCGGCGTCGCGTTGCCTGAGGATGAGCTCGCGCGGATCCGCGGCGGCGTGCGCGAGCACGCGGCCGAGGTGGCCGAGACGGCGATGCGGGATTTGTGGGAGCGCCTCTACGAGGTGGTCGAGCGCATGGCGCAGCGGCTCTCGCAGCCCAAACCCGTGATCCGCGATTCGCTCGTGGGGAATATCCGCGAGCTCGTCGAGATCCTGCCGAGCTTGAATTTCACGGCGGACGCGAATCTCTCGGAGCTGTGCGCGCAGGTGAGTACCAAGCTCGCGAGCCAATCGGCCGAGGACCTGCGAACGAGTGACGGTGCGCGCGTCGAGGCCGCCAGACAAGCGGCCGAGATCCAGGCGAAGATGGCCGAGTACATGGGCATCGATCTGCCTGCCGACTCGGGCGAGGCTGGTGCGGAGCCTGCGCACCCCGAGGCGGCTGCCCCGCAAGGGGCGGGGCGCGAGGCGCTGAGTCTCGTGTAAGGAGCGCGGCGGGCTCGCTGGCCCGAAGGCCGGTGAGCCTGCTGCGGACAAGATGCACATAAACAACCAAGCGACGGCGCCCCGGTACATCCGGGGCGTTGCGCAGGCGCTTGCCGATCTCGAGCGGCTCACGGATCTCGCGTTGCCAATCACGCGCGAGGACGACTGGGCGCTCGCGCGGGCGATGGCCGCTTTGCGCGAGATGGTCGAATCGAACGCGCGAACAATGGAGGGCTCGGTTTGAACACACAAGCGAACGCGCTCGAGCGCGAAGCGCTCGACAAAATCCGCCAGGCGCGCTCCAACATGATCCTGGAGCACGCGTTCTTCGGCTCGCTCATCATGCGGCTGCGGGGCGTGGCGGATCCGACGTGCAAGACGCTGTGGACCAACGGCGTGGAGCTCGGCTTCAACCCGCCATACGTGCTGGAGCTGCCGATGCTCGAGCTCCAAGCGGGGCTCGCGCACGAAGTCCTGCACGTCGCCAATGGGCACACCTGGCGAAGAGACGCTCGGGACGCGGACCGCTGGAACCGGGCCGCCGACTACGCGATCAACCCGATTCTGCGGGACGCGGGCTTTCATGTCCCGCGGGAGTGGCTGCTCGAGGAGCGCTACAAGGGCTTGTCGGTCGAAGCCATCTACGAGCAGCTGCCGCGCGCGAGCGGCGGCGGCCAGGGTGGCGGTAACAGCGCCAATTCCAATTCTGGAGGCGGCCCAGGGCAACGCCAGGGCGGTAGCCAGCCCTCCGGCGCCAACGCCCCGGATGCTCAGGATCCGGGTGATAGCAGCCCGGGCGAGGTCAGGGATCTTCCGGATTCGGACAAGGCCGACGAGGTGGAAGCCGACTGGAAAGTGGCGCTCAAGCAGGCCGCCCGAGCCGCGAAGCAGCGCGGAGCGCTTCCTTCGGGCCTCGAGTGGCTCGTGGAGGATGCGACGCGAAGCCGCACCGACTGGCGCTCGATCCTGCACCGGTTCGTGCAGCAAGCCGCGCGAGCCGATTACGACTGGCGAATGCCCAATCCACGCTTCATGCACATGGGCCTTTACCTTCCATCGCTTCGCTCCGAGGAGATGGGGCCCATGGTGATCGGCGTGGACACGAGCGGGAGCACGGGCAACTGGATGAGCGTCTTCTTCGCGGAGCTCAAAAGCGCCGTCGAAGCGGGCCGCCCCGAGCGCGTACACGTCGTGTACGTCGACGCCACGGTGCAGAGGATCGACGAATACGGCCCGGATGACGAGATGGTGCTGGCGCCCAAAGGCGGCGGCGGGACCGACTTCCGGCCGTTCTTCGACTGGATAGAGGAGCGCGACATCAAGCCTGCCTGCGCGGTGTATCTCACCGACCTCGCGGGGGCGTTCCCCGAAGTGGCGCCGGACTATCCGGTGCTCTGGGCTTGCCCGGAGGAAGGCACCGCGCCCTTTGGCGGGGTGGTGCGCGTCGAGCTCTGAAAGCTCGCGCAAATGACGCAGCTTTCGGGCCACCGAGCCCGGCAAAGCGATCGAATATAGCCACGAGCCCGCGGGTGGCCAGCCTGGCGGCCCGCAACGCTCAGTCTCCTCCCCCTTTTCCCTCCGCCTCGAGCGGAGGGCTTTCTCAGGCGGCTGTTACGGCCGCCTGAGAAAGCCCACGCGCTTTAACCCATGCCCGATGGTCAATCGGGTATCGACACTGCCGGGACCGTCTCGGTCTCCGACGAATCGAAATAAGGAAGAGCGCATGCTTCATCGAGAGCTCGATCTGAGCGCAATCAACTGGCGGCAACTGCTGCCTGGGCTCGGGGTGAGGGAAGACTTCCTCACCAAGCGCCAGGGGCCATGCCCCATCTGTGCCGACGGCGGCAAGGATCGCTTCCGGTTCGATGACAAGGAGGGCAAGGGCACCTGGTACTGCAACCGGTGCGGCGCCGGCAACGGCCTCACCCTGGTGGCGAAAGCGAACGGATGGTCCAACGCCGAGGCACTGAAAGCGATCATGGGCGAAGCGCGGATCGCTCCCCTTCGGCCTTACATCGCCGCATCGCGCAGCGCCCCCACGCGGGACGAGCTGCGCTCGAAGCTGCAGAGAATCTGGGACGAGGCGCTGCCCGTCGTGGTGGGCGATGCGGTGTGGAAGTATCTCCATGCCCGCGTCCCGGGGCTCGGAGTGCTGCCCGCGCCGAGCGAGATTCGGCATCACCCCGGGCTCGAATACTTCGAGGCCGTACGT
Organism: uncultured Pseudomonadota bacterium; assembly: GCA_963817785.1. GTDB lineage: Bacteria > Pseudomonadota > Gammaproteobacteria > Burkholderiales > SG8-39 > JAKALD01. The sequence goes on from CAWFPL010000004.1 coordinate 189,661, forward strand.
GCAGCCAGCGGGCGCAGCCGCTACAAAGCCCGAGGGAAGTTCCCCGCGATACTCGCCAAGATCCGCGACAGGGAAGGGCGCCCGGTGAACCTTCACCGGACTTACCTGACCCCGGACGGGGAGAAGGCGAGAATTCTCGACGCTGCGGGCGAGCCGCTCGAAGTCAAGAAGATGATGACGGGCGTTGCCAAGTACACGGGCGGCGCGGTCCATCTTTACGGGCCAGACGGCTCGGGGCGCTTAGGGGTGGGCGAGGGCATCGAAACGATGCTCGCGGTGCGCGCGGCCTACAGGAACCGCCTGCCCGTATGGTCGTGCCTCAACGCGGGCGGGGTGATGAAGTTCGCGATCCCCGAATGGGTGACCGAGCTTCACATCTTCGCTGACCACGACGCCCCGGCCGGTGGAACCGGAAAGGGCGTCGGCCAGGCGGCGGCGGAATCGCTCCTTCGCCGTGCGCGCAAGCAGGGGTTCGATCTCTGGACACGACGCGGCGCCGCCAAGCGCGTGCGGCTGCACGTACCGAAGTTCGAGGACACCGACTTCCTGGACGAATGGGCCCAGAGGCAGGGGCTGCGCGCGGCATGAAGATCCACGAGCGGCCGGGGCCGAGACATCGGCTCCGTCTTTCTCGCGCGCGAGAGGGGCGCATGCCACGCAGTAATCACGTCGCGCGGCGAATGCGCGCGCACAAGGAGAAGCTTTCAATGAAGGAGAGCGCATGAACGCTCCAGAGCATCCGAGCATCGAGTCGCAGGAGATCTCAGCGCTCGTGCTCAACGAGAAGTACGCCAAGAACGGCGAGGCGACCGTGCAGGAGGTGCGTAGCCGCGTGGCGCGCGCGCTTGCCGCCGTCGAAGACGCTGCCGAGCGCGCGCGCTGGGAGGGCATGTTCCTGTGGGCGCAGGCCAACGGCTTCGTGCCGGGAGGCCGGATCAACTCGGCAGCGGGTACCGGTCTTCAGGCGACGCTCATCAACTGTTTCGTGCAGCCGGTGGGCGATTCGACGATCGGGATCGACGCCGAGGGGCTTCCCGGCATCATGCCGGCGCTCGCCGATGCGGCCGAAACGATGCGCCGCGGAGGAGGCGTGGGGTACGACTTCAGCCGCATCCGCCCCAAGGGCGCGAGGGTGAAGGCGACGGCTTCTATCGCCTCGGGGCCGCTTTCCTACATGGACGTGTTCGACGCCATGTGCAAGACGGTCGAGTCCGCCGGTGCGCGCCGCGGCGCGCAAATGGGGGTGCTGCGGTGCGACCATCCGGACATCCTGGACTTTGTCGTGGCGAAAAACACGGCCGGGCGCCTGACGCAGTTCAACGTCTCGGTCGGGGTGACGGACGTCTTCATGCAAGCGGTAAAGGCCGACGGCGAATGGGAGCTCGTGCACCGAGCAGCGCCTGCCGAGGAAGGGGCGAGGAAGCGCGAGGACGGACTGTGGGTCTACCGCAGCGTGAGGGCGCGGGAGCTTTTTCGGCTCATCATGGAGCAGACCTACGACCACGCCGAGCCCGGAGTGCTTTTCCTCGGCCGGGCAAACGCAGACAACAACCTCTGGTACTGCGAACAATTCGAGGCGACGAACCCCTGCGCCGAGGAGTGGCTACCGCACTACGGTTGCTGCTGCCTCGGATCGATCGATCTCACGCGCTTTGTCGAAGGACCGTTCAGCGCGGATCCGTCGTTCGATTTCGAGCGCTTCGCGGCCGTCGCAAGCGTCGCGGTGCGCATGCTCGACAACGTGCTCGAGGCGACGTATTGGCCGCTCGAGAAGCAGCGCATTGAGGCCAAGGCGAAGCGCCGGGTCGGCCTCGGGATCCTGGGGCTGGGCGATGCGCTCATCATGCTCGGGGTTCGCTACGAAACCCATGCGGCACGAAACCTCGCCGCACGGATCGCCGAGGCGATGAGAGACGCTGCGTATGCGGCCTCGATCGAACTCGCGAAGGAAAAGGGGGCGTTCCCGCTATTGGACCGCGCGAAGTATCTGGCGTCCGGTTTTGCGGGCCGCCTCCCGGAGGAGCTGCGTGCCGGGATCGCCGAGCACGGCATTCGGAACAGCCATTTACTCGCGATCGCGCCCACCGGCACGATCAGCCTCGCGTTCGCCGACAACGCCTCGAACGGTATCGAGCCGGCGTATGCCTGGACCTACTCCAGGAAAAAGCGCGAAGCCGGCGGCGCCTGGCGCGAGTACGAGGTCGAGGACCACGCCTATCGCCTGTACCGGATAGGGGGCGGCAATGTGGGCAAGCTCCCGCCCGAGTTCGTCTCGGCGCTCGCGATCTCCGCGATCGATCACATGCGGATGGTGGCGGCGGTTGCGCCCTACATCGACAGCGCGGTCTCGAAGACCGTGAACGTGCCGGGCGACTACCCGTTCGAGGAGTTCGAGGAGCTGTATTTGCGGGCTTGGGAATGCGGCCTGAAGGGCCTTGCGACCTACCGGCCGAACAACGTCACGGGCGCCGTGTTGTCCGAAAAAAAGGAAGAACCCGCCCGGGCGTCGATACCGGATGAGGATCCGCTTCGCAAGCGCTTCGAAGATCGCCCCGACGGCGAGCTCGAGGGCGTGACCGGCAAGATCGAGTACTGGACCTCGGAAGGCAAGCGCAAGGTCTACCTGACGGTGAACTTCGCGCCCGTCGAGGGTGTGCTGGACGGTAAGCCCGTGGCGATCGAGCGACCGGTGGAGTTTTTCATGCCGGCAAGCCAGCGCGAGGGCCACCAGTGGATTACCTCCAACATGCGGCTCCTTTCGATGGTGGCCCGCTACGGCGGGGACATCGCCAAGGCGCTTGCCAACATGCGCGAGGTGGTCTGGGACAAGGGCCCCGTGCGCTGCGGCCATGTGACGAAGGAAGACGGCACCCTGGTGCCGTGCTACCACGACTCGGAAGTCGCAGCGGTCGGCTACGCGCTCCAGCGCATGCTTTATCGGCGTGGGTTTCTGGACGTGGAGGGCAACCAGGTGCCCGTGAAGGCGCTTGCCCGCGAAGGGGCGAGGCTCGGAGGCGAGGAGCCCACGCTGGCGGACGTGGCCGCTGTGGTCGCTGAGCGGCCGCGCGCCGTGCAGGCATTGGCCTCGGCGAGGAAGTGCCCCGAGTGCGGGGCCAAGGCCTACCGCAAGCTCGATGGCTGCTATCGGTGCGAGAACTGTGGGCATGCCGGCGACTGCGGCTAAGGCTGCGTTAGCAGCATCGACTCACGGCACATCCCGGCACTCCTTCACAGGGGCGCCGGGATTTTTTTGATCAGCAACGCAGCTACCGCATCACGAGAACAGCTCTGCACGGCACCGAGGCGATGCTCGTCGAGGCGGAGGAGCGCTACCGGCGCATCATGGGGGCGCGCGAGCCCGCCTTGTAGAATGCAGCGAACGACCTGCAGCCTGAGAGCGAGTAAGGTTGTATCATTGCGGGGGTGCACCCCAAGGAGTTTCAAGGACTTAGAGCAAAGAGACCCAAGCGTGAATGATACAGTCGCTGGCCGCAAGTCCTCGCACGCAAAGTGAAATGTTGAAAGCGCGCCACTGGCTACGAACCAGGGGGTCGTGGGTTCGAATCCTGCCGGGCGCGCCAGAATTCCCTGTAGACATCAAGCGGTTGGAGCTCACCACTCCGGCCGCTTTTTGTTTCAGCATCACCAGTGCGGGACTTTTGCGGGACCCCGTCTGACTTGCCCGCTCCGCAGCTTCGATCAGGTTCGAGAGTTCGGCTGCGGAGTAGTGCGTCGTGATCCGCCCCGACTTGTGCCCGAGCAGGTCCTGGCGATCCTCGAAGGACACCCCTGCGGCGCGAAGCCTCCGGCCGAAGGTGTGCCTCTAATTCCGCCGGCGGAATTATCGCCACACCTTCGTCGTGCGCCGCATCGTGCAGCGGCAGGCCCAGGGCGTGGATATCGATCAGGCCATGTTATCGCTGTCGACCTACGTCGGGCACGCGATGGTGACCAACACCTATTGGTACCTCTCGGCGGTGCCGGAGCTGATGGCGCTGGCCGCCGGCCGGTTCGAGTCGCTCATGTCGAAGGCGGAGGCCGAAGATGCGTAAATGCACCGCACCGAAGCCGCCGTCGTTCGCCGCGCTCGTCCAGCAGTTCTTCACCGAGTACCTGGTCGCGCAACGCGCGGTCAGCCCGCGCACGGTGGCTTGCTACCGCGATGCGCTGATGCTGTTCCTGGACTTCGCCAGCGGCAAGCTGGGCAAGGCACCCACGGCAATGCGGCTTGCGGACATCAAGCCCGATCTGATCCTGGCCTTCCTTGATCATCTGGAGCATGGTCGGAAGAACGCGGTTCGCAGCCGCAACCTGAGGCTTACCGCACTGCGCGCGTTCCTGAAGTTCGCCGGCCGGCGTGACGTGGCATCGCTGCACGATGTCGAGCGGGCGCTGGCGGTGCCGATGAAGCGCTTCGAGCGGCCGATGCTGGGCTTTCTCACCCGACCGGAGATGGTGGCAGTCCTCGGGCAACCGGAAGCGAGGTGGTCCTCGCAGCGCGACCATCTGCTGCTGGCCATGCTCTACAACACAGGCGCCCGGGTCTCCGAGATCATCGGCGTGCGAGTGGTCGATGTAGTCCTGGACGGCTGCGCGTGTGTGCACCTGCACGGCAAGGGGCGCAAGCTGCGATCAATACCCCTGTGGGACACCACCGTCATTGGGGTCCGCGCGTGGTTGCGGCTGAATCCGACGCTGCGTGGGGACGCGGCGTTGCTGCCCAACCGCGATGGGCAGGCGATGTCCAGATCCAACGTCGCGCAGCGCCTGGACCTCGCTGTGATCCGGGCAGCCGCAGAGCAACCCAGCCTCCTCAAGAAGCGCGTCTCACCCCACACGCTGCGCCATACGAGCGCCATGCATCTGCTACAGTCGGGCGTGCCGTTCAACGTGATCGCCCTGTGGCTCGGGCACGAGAGCACAACGACGACTCATCGCTACGTCGAGGCAGACCTCGCGATGAAGGAGAAGGCGCTCGCCCGGCTGGAAGCGCCCGACACCAAGATGCGTCGGTTCAGAGCACCGGACTCGCTCATGCGATTCCTGCAAACGCTGTAACTATGCGTAGGCTTCACCGACTCAGATGGCTCTCCGCCATAGGGGCCGACGCTACCCGCCCCGATCACCTGCGCATAGTTGCGACCTGCGCATAGGGGTCGATATCGGACTGTTCCGCCGCGGATGCTTTCGGTGCGCGTGCCACCCGGGTCTGATGCCTGCGGCGGTTGAATCACCAGCACACTGCGGCGCGAGCTACTCGGCCGATGGATGCGGGTGACGGGGTGGCTCTTCTTCGACGAGGAACACGCGAACGCCTCCACGAATACAGCGCGGGCGGACGCTCACGTTTGGCGCGCCACCGCGTGGGAGATTCACCCCATCACGGCGATCGAAGTACTACCGGCGAAGCCGACGGAGTAGGTGCGTGCGAGCTGCTGCACACAGCGCCTAGGCCGCGAGAAGCTTCACCAATTGGGTCACAGGGCGCCGGTCTTCCACAACTGCCACAGCCGGAAGGTCATGGCGATCCCGCTCCGGTTGCGGCCTTCGGGAGTGTTCGGAAACTTCGTCGGCAGGTTGAGGCGCTTGCGATACGTGGACACGAGACCGGGATGCAGGGTGCGCGCGCTGTAGCAGGATTTCTGGAGGTCCACGTGCGTTCCGGCGGATGCCGAGAGGCTTTCCCTTTGGGAGCTTGATGAATGCGGCGAGCTTCGGGAGGTCGTCGCGACTGCCTTTGTGCGAGACGATTTCTCGCGCCTTGATTAGACGCAGAATCCCCCTCGCCTGTATACGGACCGCGATAGAACGAACGATCTGAACCACAGAAGACGGGAGGCAGCACCCTTCTCGAGAGAAGATGTGGATCGGACTTCGGGATCCAGAACGCGGTGATAAGAGCCAGAATCCGACGCTCCTTCCACACTACGCCTAAGACTAGAATAGAGTCGGTTGGACCAAAAGATCCGGCTTCATCGCCAACGCAGGTGCCGATTTCACCTAACTGGCGATACGGGAGGTTAACGATGACGCGCCTGCGTAGTCTCGCAGTGACTCTTCGTGCGGCGATCTTTCTCATCGCCGCGGCTTTCGCACCTGCCGTTACCTTCGCCAGTGACGTCCTCACACTGGCGACCCCGGGAAAGCTGTATACCGCTGACGACCAGGCAATCCGCGAGTGGGCGTACGCAATCAGTGACCTGTCGAACAAGGAACTGGTCCCATCAGTCCAAGTGGTGGCGCCTGGAACATATAAGGAGCTGCTTCGCGCCGTCCGGCAGGGCACGCTTAAGGGCGCAATTGTGCCGCTCGATCTGATCGCCGACGAGTTGAATGACCCGTTCTACAGGTACTCGGACGTTCCTGGTCTGAGCCTGAGCTACGCTGCGGCTCGACGCGTAGACGGAATCATGAAGCCGCAGCTCGTCGAGCGCGGGAAGGGGATCGTCCCGATCTTCACGGTGCCGCTGTCGCCTTGGGGCATTTTCTCGCGCGAGCCCCTCAAGTCGCTGCACGATCTGGCGGGCAAGCGTTTGGCAACCCTTGATGGAAGGGCAAAGTGGTTCGCCGACTATTTCCACGCAATCCTCGTTTCAGAGTCTTGGGAGGGCCTTCGATCCAGCGTCGAACGCCACTCCGCTGATGTACTGCTCCCTCCGCCGCTGATAGCAAACTACCTAAAACGCTCCGACCTGGAGGGCTTCAAGTACTTTTATCCGGTGAAGGTCTTCATCCCCAGGCGCGTTGCGATCATCAATTTCAAGTACCTGCGGAGCCTCGATGCCAAGGAGAGGAGCTACATAAACATACCCGCCTATTACGTGGAGCGTGACGCCTGGAAGGATACGCAGGCGCGCGCGTCCGCGGCCATGCGGTTGCTGAAGGAATACGGCATTGGAGTCGAGGAAAACATCCAGATGGAGGACGATGCCCACCAGCTCGCTCAATCGCTGCTGGAAAACACTTTCCCGGCGATACGCCACGTCCTTGATCATAGCAAGTACGCCGATCCTCCCTCGCGGGGATGCAGGTTCATACCCGTATTCTTCGCGACGGACCGTTCACAGAACAGCGTGAGCGCAGGGATGCCGCTGTTCGGCTACTCGTTAAGTACGAAGAACACATATGGCCGCGTGGATGTTGCGATGCCGTGGCCCAGGACCGCCAACATTCCGGGCGGCAATCAGTGCGCCAGTAAGCCTTCGCAGGATTCATTCATAGCTCATGTCACAAAGCTTCCGGAACGGAAGTTCGTCGCCGACGTGAAAACGGCCTACGCGCAGGCGAAAGCGGCCGGGAACGCCGAGGGACCCGTGCTCTACATTCATGGCTTCGCGAACACGTTTGCCGAGGCCGCATTGACCACCGCGGACCTCTCCGAAAAGCTCGACAAGAAGAGCCCAGTCGGGCTGCTATTTTCGTGGCCGAGCGAAGGCCACGTGCTCAGCTACATTGGCGACGAAGAACGGGTGGAGAAAGCTTTGCAGCCACTGAGCAATGCGATGACGCAGATCGAGAAGGGCGTTGGCAAGATAGACGTCGTGGCGCATAGCATGGGGAATCGCGCCCTGCTGGGAGCTCTTGCGAAGCTCTCGCCCATGGAGCTCAGGGGCGTAGAAGACATCGGATTCTTCGCGCCGGATGCTTCTGACCAGCTGTTTGATCAGGCTCGAGCTTCCCTAAGGAAAATTGGCGGCGTGAGCAGCGTCTACGCCTCCGACAATGATGCCGCTCTTCTCGTTTCGTCGCTCAAGCACGTCGGCGAGCCACGGGTGGGCCTACTGCCGCTCATCGGTGCGCCTATGGACGTTTCTCCGGCCGACCTCATCGACGTGTCCGAAGAGAACAGCAGCCTTCTCGGACACTCCTATGACGTGATCGAGCCCGTTGTTGCCGATGACATGAGATTGCTCTTTCATAAAAATGAGCGAGCATCCCAGCGTCACCTTTACCCAAAATACCGCTCGGGCCGTCTCGTTTACGTGTTCCGTGAGTAGGCTGGCGGGATAAGTAGGCGCAAGCAGCGTGCAGGCTGCCGCACTCACCTACGCATGCGCGATGCCTCCAAGCCCCTTGCCGGTGGGGTGCTCCCGGGGCGGAGGGCCATCGCAGATGGGTAAAGCCCCGCCAGGTGCGTGCGGGGAGCCGCGTTGCGCCGCAGCGAAGCCGCTGCCGTGGCGTTAGGTGAGCGGCCGGACAGGCCCTTGCGAGGGCTCGCAAGATGCGCCTACGCTATCGAGCCGGTGCGCATCAGTCCCTTGTCCAAGTGGAGGTCAGACATGGCTACGCGTCAAAGCATGTTCGAGGAATGGTCGCCGGGCGTCTTGAGCCTGCTGCGGATCGTGTCGGGACTGCTGTTCATCCCTCACGGCACTGCGAAGCTGCTTCATATGCCGCACGTGGCAATGTTTGACCACTTGCCGCTGATGTCCCTCCTGGGCCTGCAGGGCGTGATCGAGATCGTGGGCGGAGTGCTCCTGACGGTTGGCTTATTCAGCCGCCCTGTCGCGTTCGTTTTGTCGGGCGACATGGCCGTCGCCTATTTTATGGCGCACTGGCCGAAGAGCTGGCTGCCCATCCTGAACGGCGGTGACCTTGCCGTGCTGTTCTGCTTCGCGTTCCTTTACCTGTGGGTCGCGGGCCCGGGACCCTGGAGCGTCGACGCTCTCATTCACAAGGGCACGCACGCGCCGCAGGCATCGCGACCGGCGGGATGAAACAGCGTGCAACGCGGCGCTGCATTCATCCGCAGCTGCGCGCTGTTCTTAAACACCTCCGCGGTAAGGGTCCGCGGAAAGAGGGGCGTCGGGGCCGACGACCCGCCCGGCGCATGCAGGAGTCGCGTAGGGCCGTCCTGAGCGCAAGGAAAAAGCCCGGGCGGGTCTTTCTCCCGCAACCGGGCTTTTTCGTCTCCAGGGGAAGGAGGAGGGAACCGGAGACGGCTGTCATGATGGCGAGTGTGCCGGCCGGAAGGCGAGGCCAGATTTCACGACCGGCAACAACTACCAGACAGCGGGGGAGACCGGAGTGCCCATAGGCGAGACTGCCGACGCGGGGAGCCTGTGCGGTCTGCTGGTGCCAAGCCTAGTGCCAAATCCAGTGCCAAATTCGGGGATTCGAGGGGACTGTAGGGGCTTTCGATAGACGCCGTCACTCTATTGCCGCGCGTCAATCAGGATGAGAGTAGCGCGTCAATGAGGATGAGAAGGATCGCGGGGGCGGGAGGGGGCCGGGCGTAGCCCGGGGCCCTCCCGCCCCCGCGCGCACCGGGCGGTCGGCCCTGCAGGGGCCGCCTCGTCGGTGATCGCGGTGGATCGGGTATGGAGGCAGGTATCTCGAACCTTCGAGGACCTGCGCCCGTGCCCGGACGACACATCAACGATCACCAGATGAGGTTGTATATGAAGCTCAGGTTGTCCGAAGGATTACCGGTAGCGGCCGCCAAGGCCGGGATCAGCGTCGCTACGGCGTATCGCATTGAGCAGGATCCGCGCCTGCCGTCGCAGAAGAAGGAGCCGCGCGGCCGGCGCCGGCCAGATCCGCTGGCCGAGGTCTTCGATGCCGAAGTCATTCCACTTCTGAAGGCGGCGCCCGGGCTGCGGCCGATCGCGATCTTCGAGGAGATGACGCGGCGCCATCCCCAGATGTCGCGCAGTGTTCGCCGAACGCTGGAGCGGCGCATTCGGGCCTGGCGTGCCCTCCACGGCAAGGAACGCGACGTGATCTTTCGCCAGATGCACGAGCCCGGCCGGATGGGGCTGTCGGATTTCACCGAGATGGGCGATTTGAACATCACCGTGACCGGCGTACCGCTGGCGCATCGCCTCTACCATTTCCGGCTCGCCTGCTCGGGCTTCGAGCACGCGCACGTCATCCTGGGCGGCGAGGAGCTACGTGGCCGCTGGCCGAGGGGCTGCAGAACGCGCTGTGGGCCCTGGGCGGAGCTCCTCGCGAGCACCGCAGCGACAGCCTGTCGGCGGCGTTCCCCAATCTGGATCGCCAGGCGCGCGAGGACCTGACCAAGCGCTACGACGTTCTATGTGCTCACTACGGAATGGAGCCGACCCGCAACAACCTCGGGTTGGCGCACGAGAACGGCGCGATCGAGGGCCCTCACGGACATCTGAAGAGCGCGATCCGCGATGCGCTGTTGCTGCGCAGCAGCATCGACTTTGCCGACCTGTTTGCCTACCGCTGCTTCGTCGACGAGATCGTCAGCCGTCACAACGCGCGCAACGCCAAACGCATCGAGGCCGAGCGCGCAGCGCTTCAGCCACTGCCCGATACCCGCACCTGTGACTATGAGCAGACGCGCGTCTACGTGACCTCCTCCTGCGGTTTCACGTTGCGCAAGGTGTTCTACACCGTGGCCTCGCGCCTGATCGGGCATCGGCTGCGGGTGCAGTTGTATGACGACCGGCTGGACCTGCTACTGGGCGGCACGCCCTTATTGAGTATTTCCTAACCTCGTGACAACCGAATTGTTCCTCATGCGTTACTCGGGTGTTGGCATAACATCGGAGTTTGCGCATGAAGACGAAGAACAAAATCGATGCCGGGGCGAAGCGCCGGGTGCGGGCGGCGCGGCTGCTTCAGGCCGGTCACGCTCCCGCGCAGGTGGCTGCTATGGTGGGCGCGCCGCGCCAGACGGTATACCGCTGGAAGGGCGTGCTGGAGTCCGAGGGAATCGATGCGCTTCGGAGCGTGAGCAAGGGCGGGCGTCCCGCCCGACTCGGTGCCGAGGAACTGTCCAAGCTGCAAGTAGCTTTGCTCGAAGGCCCGACGGCGCACGGCTTTGGCACGTCGCTCTGGACGATCAAGCGGGTGCGCGTGTTTATCGAGCGGCGCTTCGGCGTTCACTACAGCGAGGTTCATGTCTGGCGGTTGCTCGGGCAGTTGGGCTTCTCCAGCCAGAAGCCCGATCGGCGTGCGCTGGAGCGCGATGATGTGGCCATCGAGCATTGGAAGCGGCACACCTTGCCCGGGCTTAAAAAAAAGCCCGCCGCGAGGACCGGCTGATCGTCTTCATCGACGAATCGGGCCTGTCGCAGCGCCCCACGCGGGTGCGCACCTGGGCGGTGAGAGGCGAGACTCCGGTGCTCCAGTTCTGCTTCAACTGGGACCACGTCTCGGTGATCGCCGGAATGCACTATCGCGGCGTGTGCTTTCGGCTTCACGAAGGCTCGGTCAAGAAAGAGCAGGTCCTCGAGTTCCTCAAGGCGCTCAAAGCCCACTATCGCCGCCGGCTTCTCATCTTGTGGGATGGAGGCAGACCTCACCGCAGTCGCTTGGTGCGCGACTACGTGGACTCGACCGACGGCGACATCCAGCTCGAGTTCCTGCCCGGCTACGCCCCGGAACTCAACCCCGTGGAGTACCTCTGGGCTTGGCTCAAGCGCCATGCGCTGGCGAACTTCTGCCCCGAGACCTTGAGCGAACTCCAGCACGCCGCTCGCGGCAAGCTGAAATCCGCCCAACGGCGCTCCGCCATCATCGCCTCCTGCTGGGAACAGGCTCAACTGTTCTAATGTCATGCGGTTAGGTAATACTCAATAATGACACCGGAGCGCGGTCGCCCCGGCCCCAACGGCAAGCACGGCCACGTTGTCGACTACCGCCACGTCATTCATGCGCTGCGGCGCAAGCCGATGGCCCTTCTAAGCCTGGCGTACCGCGATCAGCTCTTCCCGCGCGAGGCGTATCGGCTCACCTTCGAGCGCTTGCGCGATCAGCTTGCGCCGCGCGCGGCCTGCAAGCTGATGGTCGAGCTGCTGAGCCTGGCGCACGAGCGCTCCTGCGAAGCGCAGCTGGCCCAGGTGCTGACCGAGGACCTGGCCCTTCGCCGGTTGCCCGACCTGGCCGCGCTGCGGGCCCGCTTCTCCCCCGATCCGGCCCGCCTGCCGCAGGTGTGCGTGCAGCTCGCCCCGCTGAGCGATTACGAGGCGTTGATCCACTTCGAGATGGGAGTCCAGGCATGAACGAGAATCTGCACACCACCCGCCTGACGCTACTGCTCAATGAACTTCGGCTGCCCGCCGTCAAGCAGCTCTGGCCGAGCTTTGCCGAGCGCTCCGACAAGGAAGGCTGGCCCGCGGCTCGGTTCCTCATGATCCTGGCCGAACACGAAATCGCCGAGCGCGATCGGCGCCGTATCGAGCGCCACCTGGCCGAAGCCAAGCTGCTGCCGGGCAAGACCCTGGAGAACTTCGACTTCGACTTCGACTTCGACACCGTCCCGATGATCTCCAAGGCACAGGTCTCGGCGCTGTGCGCCGGCGATGGCTGGCTGCGCAGCGGCGCCAATCTGATCCTGATGGGTCCGCCGGGCGGCGGCAAATCGCACTTGTCCTCCGCAATCGGCCTGGGTCTGCTCCAGAAGGGCTGGCGCGTGCTCTTCGCCCGCACCTCCGATCTCGTCCAAAGGCTCCAGGTCGCTCGCCGCGAGCTCGCGCTCGAAGCCGCCATCAATCGCCTCGAGCGCTTCGATCTCCTCATCCTCGACGATTTCGCCTACGTCACCAAGGATCAGGCTGAAACCTCGGTCTTGTTCGAACTGATCAGCGCCCGCTACGAGCGTCGTTCCATGCTCATCACCGCCAACCAGCCCTTCGGCGAATGGGGCAAGGTCTTCCCGGATCCGGCCATGACACTCGCCGCGGTCGATCGTCTCGTCCATCACTCGACCATCTTCGAGTTGAACGTCGAGAGCTACCGCCGGCGCGCCGCCATGGAACGCAAGCAGCACGGGCTCGGTCGACCTGCCAACTACGCAACACCGAAAAACGTCCGCGTTCCACCGCCGCGCGACAATCAACCGCCCCCGTAACACTTGCCAGCGTCAATTAACCCCGGCATCATGCCCTCGCCGCGACACCTCCTCTCATCTTGTTTGTCGCGCGCGTCTCACCCGGATTGTCGCGCCACACTCTATGTTGTTGACTGGCGGTCCGTCCTTCGAGGGTTTCGAATCCCTCTCTCTCCGCCAGAGAAGTTCAAGATTCGTACATAACAACAAAGAGAATGCTATTAAGGCCTCCCAGTCCACGCATCAGTCTACCCAACAATCCGACGGCGCTTAAAAGCGTCGGTAGCTATCCGGTCTATTTGCCGTGAGATTGGGTGCCGACGGTGGCGCCAAATCACTGCAGGCGAGGGTGTCGCCGCGCCCCATCATCATCATCACGCCGGCAAGCCGGCCGTCGTCCTCGTCGTCGCCAGGCTCGCCCATGAGCGACTCGCCAGCGCGCTCGGGGGTCAGTCCGTCCAGGTCCGGCGCCTTCTCGCCCTTGGGCAGAACCGAACGCACCGCGTCCGTGCTGAAGTCGTAGCAGCGGTTGCGGTGTAGCTGAACATCCGGGCAAGCTCTGCCCGGCGCTTGTCCGGCGTGTTGTAGCGGCTGCCGTCCGACACGTGGTTCGCCACCAGCCCGTCGCAAGCCGCGAGGACCTGCTCCTCAGTCTTCCCCAGGGCGTGCGACGTGATGGCGATCTGCAGCGCGATCTTGTTGAAGCCCGTGTTCTCGGCGCTGCCTTCGCCCGCCATCAACCGCGCAAGGCTCGGCGGGAACTGGCCCTTGAACTTGGCGAGGAGCGTGGCGTCGCGCTTGGCGCTGGCACGCTTTTTCGTCCCCGCCTCGATCTTCTTGGCGGCCTTCGCGTAGAGGACCGCGAGCTTGTTCGAGAGGGCTGGCGGTGTCGGTGTCAGGGCTTCGCGGTGCGCGGAACACGAGAACTCACTCATCATGGTTAAAGCAAAAGTCACGCACTGCGGGCGTTATGCTGGCCGCATCGAAGCGCATAGCGCCGTGTCTGACTACATCGAGTGGCTCTGTTAGCCACCGAGCAGTCGTTCGACCCTAGACTAGGTCGGTCCGCATGAGCTCGAGCGGGCGTGGAGGAAACTCAGGGAACCATCCGGGAACATTAGGAAACCCGACTTCGCTTCTGTTCAGCGTGGAATGACTCTAAACGTTGTGTCGCGTTCGGGGACGTTCACAATGCACCCCTGAGTGTCGCTACGCAGCTTGATGCATGGCATCCGCCAAGATGAGGTCAGAGGCCCTTTCTGCAATCATGATCGTCGGCGCGTTGGTATTGCATGAGGTGAGTGTCGGCATTATCGAGGCATCCACCACTCTGAGTCTCGATACCTCACGAACACGAAGTCTTTCGTCTACAACTGCTTTGCTGTCTTGCCCCATCTTGCATGTTCCTACTGGGTGATAAGACGTGTGCCCCGTCTCGCCGCAATAGGCAATAATCTCATCAGCTCTAGCTACGGCCCGCCCTGGGCGGTGCTCGCGAACGATGAGCTTGGCAAGCGCCGGCTGCGAAGCTATCCGCCTGGAGATGCGAAGCGCTGCGATATTGGTGCTGGCATCAAGGTCGTGAGCCAAATAATTGGCGACGATTGAAGGCGGGTCATTCGGACTCAATGAGCGTGCGTGCACTGAGCCGCGTGATTGGGGCCGCATCTGATTATGGCCTATGGAGAAGCCCCAAAAGTCATCGACGACGAGATCGGAGCCGCCCGCGTGTCTGCTGTCCCCACTAATCATGTATTGCTGAATTTTGACATCGGCGCGATCCGAGTCCGGAGACGTCTTGACGTTCGTGAAGGTCTTCGCCGAGGCCGTGGTCATGAGCCCCTTCCTAAGCAAGAAATACTTCATCGCCATGTGTGCCTGGCGTAGCGGATTCCCAAGGACGGCGTTTAGTGTTAGTGGCCGGTTACACTCGTATACGACGCGAACTTGCAGGTGATCGTGCAGGTTCTCGCCTACGCCGGGTATGTGCGCTACGACCGGGAGCCCCAGTGCTCTCAGTCGCTCGGCATCGCCGATCCCTGAAAGCTCTAGCAGCTGCGGGGACTGAACGGTTCCGCAGCAGATCACCACCTCCTTGCCAGCGGATGCAACGCGAATAGTATTTGCAATACGATACTCCACTCCCTTTGCGCGTGTTCCGTCAAACACGATTCTTGAAGCTAGAGCTCCCGTAATGACGCGAAGATTGGGTCGCTTCAGCGCGGGCCAGAGGTAGGCAGTGGACGCACTAACCCGCTTTCCGTTCTTGATGTTGAGTTGTAGATAGCCTGTCCCGACATCGTTTGGGCCGACGTTGTAGTCGGTTATGCGCGGGTACCCTGCCTGCTGGCTCGCTTCAATGAAGGCGTCGGACAGTGGATCGGGGTCACTCGAGAGATCTGTGATCTGTACCGGGCCATCTTTACCTCGCCATGCCGGGTCACCCTCTGGAAAGCTTTCGAGCTTCTTGAAGTAGGGCAGCACATCGTCGTAACCCCAGCCGCTGTTACCAAGATCTCGCCAGTGGTCATAGTCGGCCGGCTGTCCGCGGTTAAATATCATCCCATTAACGGAGCCCGATCCGCCGAGCAGCCGACCGCGCGGCCAGTAGACTCGTTGGTGATTCATGCGCTGCTCGGGTTCGGTGAAAAACTTCCAGTGAAAGCGAGCATCGCCCCGGATTTTGCCGATGCCAAGCGGGACCCGTAGCCAGAAATGGTGATCCTCGCCGCCTGCTTCAAGCAACAGGACGCGGTGACGCCCACTTTCCGAGAGCCGACTCGCCACGACGCATCCAGCGGAGCCGGCGCCTACTACAACAAAGTCGAATTGCAGTTCTTCCGTGCTCACGCTTTTCGGCTTACGCCCCTCCCGAAGAGTTCGCGTTAAGCGATGGTTTGCCGCCGGTCAAGCGGCCTTCCGTGCGACAACGGCATCCCGTCTCAGCCCGGAAATCTCGGATGGATCCACGATCACGTCCACAACGGTGGGCAAATCGCTCTTAAGAGCGGCACTTACAACGTCGCCGAGCTCGTCCGCACGTTCGACGCGTACGCCCCGAGCGCCAAACGCCTCGGCCAGCTTGTCGAACCGGGGATTGCCGATGTTGGCTCCGACGTACCTTTCTTGGAAGAAATCCTTCTGGTAGGA
Organism: uncultured Pseudomonadota bacterium; assembly: GCA_963817785.1. Taxonomy (GTDB): domain Bacteria; phylum Pseudomonadota; class Gammaproteobacteria; order Burkholderiales; family SG8-39; genus JAKALD01. The sequence goes on from CAWFPL010000004.1 coordinate 205,616, forward strand.
CTTTTCAACGCCCCAGGAAAAGTTGTTTAGAACGAGTACAACAGGATTCAGGCGACAGCGGATGGCGGTCTCGAGCTCTTGCATGTTCATGGCAAAACCGCCATCGCCATTGATGCATATGACGGGGGCCTCGGGCTTCGCAAACTTAATGCCTAATGACGCCGGAAAGCTGAAACCAAGGCAACCGAACTCCTGTGGCGTGAAGAGTGACGGGCATTCGAAATGATCGAAGGCGTCGGTGGCCATGTTGCCCCAGTAGCCCGCGTCCGTGACGACATGAACGTTCTTCGGGACCGCACGCCTCAGTTCCGCAAAGAAGCGGGGAGTCCTGATCGGCGTAGCGGGCTCTTGAATGTCTGTCCGACGTTTGTCCAGCCAGGTCTGCCGACAGCTGTTTGCCCAGTCTCGCCACGGCTGCAGAGTGTCTGCCGCGCGCTTCTTCTTCTCTTCGGCGGCCAGCTCCACGGCGAACATCCTTGCGTCAGAGACTATGCCTAGCTCAATTGGATAAACGCGGCCGAGGTCCATCGGGTCGATATCACAGTGAATGAGCTTTGCATCGACATTCAGGTAGTTGAAGTTGAAAAAAGTCGTGGTAAAGCCCAGGCGTGTGCCGATGGCGAGGATGACGTCGGCCCTTTGTGCCAATTCTCTCGCAACGCTTGAGCCACGTGGGCCCAACTGGCCGAAAAAGAGCGGATGATCGTTCGGAACCAGATCCTTATTTGCATTCGACGTAACAAGCGGGATCTGTACCGTGTCGATCAGGTGGATGAGTTCCTTGGAGCCATGGCTCCACTTGAATCCGCTTCCCGCGATGATGAGCGGCGCTCGCGCCGCCCGCAGCATTGACAGGGTTCGCGCCACTTCTGTAGAGCTGGGAGCCGGACTCGCCTCAGCACGATACTGATGGGGTTCCTGGGGAACAAAGTTGACCTCGTGGCTCAAGAGATCTCTTGGTACTTCGACAAAGACCGGACCACGCCGTCCGCTCATTGCGGTTCCAATCGCGTGGCGCGTAAGTTCGGCGGCCCGATCCGCGCGTCCGATGCGGACTACTGCCTTGGAAACTGGCCGCAAAACGTTGAGTTGGTCTATTTCCTGGAACGCGTCGCGTTGATCGTGCGTGGTCATTGCTGCGCCGCCAAGCGCTAGAACTGGAGAGAATGCGTGCTTGGCGACGGCCATCCCGGTCACGAGGTTGGTGACCCCCGGGCCGCCCTGCGCGAGGCAGACTCCAAGCCGTCCACTTGCACGGGCATACGCGTCTGCGATGTGGGTCGCGGCGAGCTCATGTCGCACGCTGACGAAGTCGATGTCTGGAGCGTCGTAAAAGGCATCCAGTACTTCGAGGTATGAGGATCCGATAATTCCGAAGGCATATCGGACGCCTTCCTTGCGGATACATTCGACGATCGCCGAACCAGCGTTCATTCTTGGCAATGTGTGTCCTCCTAACGGGGCACGTGGCGGTTTTGCAGGCGCGCACACCGCGGCGCGGCAGCCACGACGGCTCTCAATGTTACGAGCGTTCGTCTTACTTACGTATCCGGGACCCGTGTGCCGCGTTATTAGACTCGGTGGGCACCTTGAAGCTTCTGAACCGGGTTTTCCCCTTTCCCTGCTTCAAGGCCGATCCACGCAAGTAGTTGCGGCGAACAGACGTCCGCCAAGTCCTTTGGCCCTTTCTTTATGTAGCCCGCTTTCAACATAAAGTCGTGCCAACCCAAGGTGCCGTAACACAGGGAAGTGAAGGTAATGCCGGGCCAAGTCAGCCAGCGGTGCATCATTTCTGGGGTTTGTTTGAATTGCGGTGCCAGCACTTTGGCAGCTTGCTCTGAGTCGAGGTTCAGGACCGCTACGGCATCGTTATACGCCGCAACAAACATTGCCATTGCGAGCGGATTCGCCTCAAGGAACTTTGGGGCCGTGAACGCAAGTGGCGACATGAAGGGACCACCAAAGGCGTCGAACCCGTCCAACACGACGTGCACGAAGGGCGCGTCAAGCTCCCTAAAGAGGAACGGGATATTCGCGAAGTGTGCTACGACGTTGGGATTCTTGGACAGAATGGACACCGTTGCGTCAGGATGCGGCAGGGTGATGATGTTGCGATCGAGGGCGCGAGGATTGCCAAGTTGCTTTTCAGCCGCCATGGCAAGCAGGATGTGTTGCAGGCTTCCGAGGCCTGGCAGCGCGATCTTGTCGTCCGGCTTAAAGTCGTGAAGAGTCTTGATGTCTTCACGCCAGGTCACGAGCTTGAATGGAAAGATTCCGGTTCCCACCACGTATTTCCAGTCCAAGTGTTGCCACCCAATGAGAAACGGTGGCGGCCCGAGGACGCCAATATCTAATTGACCCGCGATGAACTGATCGCGGATTACCCCACCTGTGGCAACGCGGGAGAACTCAATCACTGCGCCCGGATCGTAGCGCTTGATTGTTCCGAGCTCCTTCATTAGGAGAATCGGCGCGTACACGAGGCCGAACTGGTAACCGACCCGGATTTTGATTGGGGGCGTGGCTTGCGCGCGAGCAGTGCTTGCGTAAGTGGCCGCTGTAGTGGCTGCCGCGGCCGCGCCGACATGCCCTAGGAAACTGCGTCTAGATAGCGGCCTTTGGGCTTTGCTCATTTTTCCTCCTCGAAGGGACTTAACTACTGCACCGAGGCGAAGGCAAAGCCTTCACGATCGGTTTCCTGATCTTTTCACGTCAGTACAGCCTTCCTAATTCCTCGGAGCGCTGCTCCGATTGCTCGCACCTGCGAGCCGGCGGGTAGCGCGCCCTACGCCTCGAGATACATTTAAAACGTACTCGTAATGGTTTGTTCGATACTTGGAAAGTCCGGTTTGAACGAGTCGACCTGTGGTGTCGAAATAGTCGCGTGTAACCACGAGTAGCGGATGACCGGGTTGAATGCGGAGAAGGCGAGCCGTCTTTCTATCTGCTCGCTCCGCAGTCATTGTTTGCCGGGCGCCGGCAATAGAAACGCCGCATTTCTCCTCGACCGTCATGATGACCAGCTTGGTTTGCGCCGCGTTGCTCTCGAAGTCACGCCGACGCAGGTGGGTGCCAATCGATGCAGGGTGATAGAGCTCGGTCGTCATGAAAGGTTCATCTGCTCGTTGTACGGCGCGGCGGATCGTTTGCATTTCGTGAACCTGTGCACGCGGCTGCAGGCCAAACCGTGCGGCGACCCACGCCGGAGATGGGGACAGACCCATCGAGACAATTTCCAGGCGGGACGGCAGCACCGAGGTAATCAATTCACTGAGCCAGCCGAGTTCCCAAACTGCACGCGCCTCCCTATGCAGGACCAGCGTCCCTTTCCCTGGTAGCCGTTCAATCAGCCCCTTATCAAGCAGCGACTTCATGGCGCCGCGCACCGTGATGAGACTTACGCCGAACTGTCGCGCCAAGTCTCTTTCAGGCGGCAGGAATCCGCCCGCCGGATATTCCCCCGATCCGATCTTTGTCTCGATCTGGTTGGCGATTTGAAAGTAGAGCGGAATAGGGGAACGAGTGAGCACGGCTAGCTTTGTCTGGACGCGTATGAGATTATAATGTCATAAGTGCGGCGAAGCGGCAATGCGGGCAGCAAACTGGAGCGCACCGACCAGACTCGAATAAAACCTACAAGATGTATGAGCATGGCCTCTCGCAGCTCCGTGTGCGCCAAAGCTCGATGTAGGCGAGCGTGACTTAACTGCACGCGGGCAATCGGATCCTGCTCTTGTCGCCGGACCCTGGTCAGGTCAATGCGGAGATCTACAGCGACGGGCGGGACCGGGTCCGATCCACGGCATCGTGGGGTACTAGGATGCCAAGATCTACAGTCGGGTGAAATTGAGGGTAATCCAAAAGGGACGCCTCGCAGCTTCAATAGATCAGGTCATCTCTAAAGTTAAATGCGTAAATAAGAAAGCCACAAAGATGAGGAGGAGACACTCATGAAGTACGCGACTAAGCAGCACAACAGGCGAAGCTTACGGGTGGCGCAGGCGGTTCTTGTAGCGGCCATTGCCGCTTGTGGGCTCGGTATCAGCCGCCCGAGCTTTGCTGACAAGCACGAGGTAAGCCTTTCCAAACAGTTTGGGCTCGCATTTCTCCCGCTTATCGTCATGCAAGACCAGCGGCTCGTAGAGAGGGCGGCAGAAAAGGCGGGATTAGGCAAAATCAAGGTGACCTGGGCCACCTTGGGCGGAGGTGCGGCCTCCAACGATGCGCTGCTCTCCGGAAGCGTCGACTTCGTGTCTGGAGGGGCGGGTCCACTCATTACGCTTTGGGCCGCAACCCGAGGCAACGTGCACGTGAAGGGCGTGGGATCTGTCGCGGCGATGCCGTTTACGCTGACCACCGTGGATCCCAACGTGAAAACGATCGCCGATTTCACCGCTAACGACCGCATCGCCATGCCAGCGGCCAAAGTGTCGATTCAAGCCATTACTCTGCAAATGGCGGCTGCAAAGATGTTCGGCGAGAAGCATTACGATCAGCTGGATAAGTGGACGGTCAGCATGAAGAACCCGGACGCGCTTATCGCACTCCTGTCAGGCCAAGGAATCACGGCACACTTCAGCGGTCCGCCCTTTCCTTCTCAGGAGCTCGAGAGTCCCAAGGTGCATGAAGTATTGAATTCTTACGACGTACTCGGCGGGCCTGGGATGCTGGTCGGCCTCTATTCCACGAGCCGATTCCATGAGCAAAACCCACGTCTATACGAGGCTGTGCTAAACGCGCTACAAGAGGCTGATCGAATTATCGATAGCGATAAGCGAGCCGCCGCACGCACCTACGTGCGCGTTACTAAGTCCAAGCTCTCGGTCGATTTCGTTTACAAGATCATCGCCGATCCCCGCGTGGAGTTCAGTGTGATTCCACGCAATGTCATGAAGTACGCAAGCTTTATGTACAAGACTCGAGCCATCAAACAGTTGCCTCACTCGTGGAAGGATTTGTTTTTCCCTGAAATTTATGACCTTCCGGGGAGTTGAGCGGCGTCATCGTCATGGATGCGGCTAACGCGTCCGACGGTCGAGAAAATGCGACAGAAATCATAAGGAATTGCAGATGTCCCGGAAGCAATTGAACGTTCTCCTTGTAATGGCGGACCAGATGACCGCCTTCGCCCTCCGGGCGTATGGGAATCGATGCGTCAAGACTCCTCGCCTCGATAGCTTCGCGGAGGAAGCTACAGTCTTTAGGAATGCGTACTGCAATTCCCCGATATGTGCCTCGTCGCGGTTCTCGATGCTTTCGGGTCAGCTTCCGTCCCGCATCGGAGCCTACGACAATGCGGCGGAGTTTCCTGCCTCTGTGCCTACCTTCCTCCATCACTTACGTGATCTCGGCTACCACACCAGCTTGAGTGGCAAGATGCACTTCGTGGGCCCAGACCAGTTGCACGGGTATGAGGAGCGGCTCACCACCGATATCTATCCCTCAGACTTCGGTTGGACCCCTGACTGGTTGCACGACGGGCCGCCGCTCGCGCCATCGGGCATGAGCATGCGCGGCGTCGTGGAGGCGGGCTTGTGCAAGCGCAGCCTGCAGCTCGACTACGACGAGGAGGTAGCCGCCCAAGCAGTGCAAAAGATTTATGACCTTGCGCGTGCGCCGGAGCGGCAGCCGTTCTTTTTTACGGCGTCCTTCACCCACCCTCACAACCCATTCATCATCACGCGTAAATATTGGGACCTTTACACGGATGAGGAAATTGACATGCCGGTGGTCCCAAACATGCCGTACGACGCGCGCGACGAACATAGCAAACGGCTCTATTACCTGTTCCGCCAAGACGAACACCAAGTGACCGAAGAGCACATAAGGACCGCGCGCCACGCATACTTCTCAATGGTGAGTTACGTGGACGAGAAAGTAGGCCTGCTATTGGACGCTCTGGAAGATACAGGTCTCGCGGAACGCACGGTCGTGCTGTTTGTCGCCGATCATGGCGAGATGCTGGGCGAAAGGGGACTGTGGTACAAGTACGGCCTTTTCGAAGGGGCCTGCCGAATTCCCTTCATGATCCGCACCCCATGGGGAACGGGATGCACAAGTGATCGCCTTGTGTCATTGCTTGACGTTTTTCCCACCGTTCTGGACCTCGCGACGGAGGGTAGAGCTCCGACACCCATCGACCCAATTGATGGACGCAGTGTAGCGCCGCTACTCAGTGCGGACGATGCTGCTTGGCCAGATAGCGTGGCCTGCGAGTTCACCGCAGAAGGCGCCATCGCGCCGTGCCTAATGCTTCGTGAGGGGCCGTACAAGTACATTTACTCGGAATCGGACAAGGGACAGTTATTCGATCTCGGCCACGACCCTCATGAGCTCAACAACTTGAGCGGAATACCAGAGTACGCACAGACTGAGCGAGCATTACTCAAGAATATCCTACGTCGTTGGGATGTAAGGAAGCTTAAAGACGAGATCCTCGCAAGCCAGCGGCGCCGGCTTTTCCTTCAGAAGGCGCTAGCGGCCGGCTCGAGCATCCGGTGGGATTTCCAACCTTACCGCGACGCGTCGACGCTGTACGTTCGCAGCGGTGCGAGCCCAACGGTGGTCAAGGCTAAAGCGCGTTTCCCGTACGTCGAGCCCAAGGTGCCGGATTTTCCCCGTTCCGGGCGGTAATAGGTATACCCGTTCGCGTGCGGAAAAAGTTCTAGCACTGTTTTGCGAGCTACTGCTAACCCAAGGCGGGGATTCGATGACCTTTCTGAGTTCGAGTCCTGCATAGCGATGTGATATCCATGACTTCAAAGCTGCCAAACATTATTCTGATTGTTACAGACCAGCAGCGCGCCGATACAATCGCAGCGCTGGGTGCTCCCTGGATGCGCACCCCGCATCTCGATCGGCTTGCGCGTGAGGGTACTGCATTTACCCAATGCTTTGTGACTTCGCCAGTGTGTGTAGCGTCTAGGGCGAGCCTGTTCTCTGGAACCTATCCCCATGCCCGCTGCATCTTCAGGAATTTCGAGCCTTGGGAGCCGACGTGGGTACGTTGGCTTTCGGACGCCGGCTATCACTGCGTCAACATCGGCAAAATGCACATCAATCCGTACGACGCAAAAGGCGGTTTCCATCAGCGCTTTGTAGTAGAGAACAAGGATCGGCCGTTGTTCCTTGATGAGCACGACAGAGCATTTCACGATGAGTGGGATAAGGCGCTACGCGCGCATAGGCTGGAAAAGCCCTCGCGTTACACGCGATCACGTAAGAGCTTGGAAGCGTATAAGGCAGCACTGGGTGCATTCGTCTGGGAGCTGGATGAAACGATGCATTCCGACGTCTTCGTAGGCGACACCGCAGTGTGGTGGCTAGAAGAGCGCAAAGCCCAAAATCCGTTGTTTCTGCAAATCGGGTTCCCGGGGCCACACCCACCTTATGACCCGGTGAAGCGCTACTTGGACGTCTACAAGGGCGTGGATATCCCAGTGCCGGACGTGACCGAGACTGAACTCCGCGGGCAGCCACTCGCGCAGCGGATCCTGCGCGAGAACATGATGCGGAACAACTATGACTGCATCGCTTGGAAAGAGCGCCCGTCGCGCGACGAACTGCTACGATTGAGACGGCATTACGCTGCTAACGTGACGATGATCGATGAGCAAATCGGGCATCTCCTAGACGTATTGGAACGGCGCGGCTATTTGGAGAACGCAGTCGTGGTCTTCACTTCTGACCACGCGGACGCGCTTGGGGACCATGGCCATATCCAGAAATGGACCATGTACGATTCTGTCGAGCGCGTGCCGCTCATCATCTGGTCGCGCGGCCGAGTCGTCGCAGGCCGGGTCTCCGACGAGCTAGTGCAACTTTTTGACGTGGCCCCAACCATTCTGGCTGCAGCGGGGATTGAAGCACCCAACGAGTGGGAAGCTCGGTCACTCTGGCCCCTTTTGTCCGAGCGAGAGGGAGCGGTCGGCCGTGACGTAGTTTATGCGGAGCTCGCCCGGGACCATATCCAAACAGGAGCGGAATATATTGTGATGCGACGCGACCGGGAATGGAAGCTCGTGTACTACATGGGTGAATCGGACGGCGAACTCTACCATCTTAGGGACGATCCGCAGGAAGTGCGGAACCTATGGACTTCGTCCGAGCACGCAGAGAAGCGAGACGAGCTTGTTCGCGAGCTACTGGAGTGGTCTCTGCAGGGTACGTTCCGTTCGCGGCTGCAGGCAGGTCGCAAACCTCAACCGCCGATGATGCTCTAAGGAGATGGTTAGCCCCTACATGGAAATCAGATAAGGAGGCGGCCGTTCCAATCGCCGAGAGGTACTCCAACGTCGAGTAACAGCGCCCGATTTGCGATCTGGCCCGGTAGCCGGAGATCATGGCGCGCCATGGCGGCAAGCCCTCCAACGTGGACGTCTGGTTCGGCAAGATCGTCGAGTTCATGAAGGCCAATGGGTCGCTGCAGGTTCGAGCTTGCAGAGACCGGTCCAAGGGGACTGGAAATCTCCACGATTGACCGTTTCTAAAACAGGGATGGGGTCGAAGAAGAAGTTTGGCCCGGAGACTTTGGCCTGACGCTAGGAACCTGCGGCGCTGGCCCGGATCATGTTGTCGTCCACGCCCTCATTTACATGTAAGGCACTTCGCGACATCAGGCGGGTTCATGCATTTCGGTATCTGAAGCTCGGTCAGCACTATGGCAGTCGCGCCTTCCAATGACCATCGCGCACCAGCCCTGAAATCAAACCGGGCATAAGACGGGCGATGGCTCGTGCCCCGAGTGTGACTGGACCCCTTCTAGCCGACGCGAGTACCAGGTATCGTTTGATAGAAGGGTAAGCAATCCGCGCTATTTGGATGCGATCAGCGGACACTTCACCTGCAATTGCATCGAAGGGGGCCAGCGTATAGCCTCCACCGGCTGCAACAACTTCCTTACGAGTGGTGAGTGCGTCCGCTTCAAATGGGACCATAAGCTTCAATTTATGCTCCGCCCAAACTTCCTCGATACGCTGCCTCAGCGCATGGGGAGAGCTGGGGAGAATTAGAGGAATACCATCCAGTTGCTTTAGACGGACGGCCCCATGTGCGGACAGCTTGTCACCCTGTTTAGCGACAAGAACAAGTTCCATCGCACACAGCGGGAGGGCTTCTTTTCTAGCGTTTGGCGCTTCGGTAAAGAACAGCCCGATGTCTATACGACCCAATGTCAGTAACTCGTCGATTACGCCACTAAGACCCTCCGTTAGCCTCATAAATACCTTCGGGTATTGCTCCTGAGCCACTCGGTACAGGGGACCCGCCAAAATCGCCGCTACAGTTCCGGGCAAGCCGACGGTGACTGTACCCGAGGGGGCGCCACCTAGCGCCTTGGCTTCATCCGAGAGCTTTGTCGCGTCGATCAGAACTTCCTTTACGCGCGGGTATAACTGGCGTCCAAGCTCGGTCAGCCGGATTCCCCGTCCGGTTCGGTAGAACACGCGATATCCGAGCGTTCGCTCCAACTCTTGGATTTGTCGGCTGACAATGGACGGAGAAATATCCAAGCCGATAGCGGCCTTCGTAAGACTTCCAGCCTCAGCAACGCGGGCAAAGTAATAAAAGGGTCGGAGTTCGAACATGGGCTGTTGTGTTTTATGCAAAGCTGCTTTCAAGATATGCGGCTTGTGCAACTCTACATCAACGAGCACCCTCAAACCATTGGCAATGTGATCGCACGTTGGTAATCGAGGGCGAAGCGCGGAGGTCATCTCCGGAGATGGTCGCCGCGATCACGCACACGACGAACTGCTCGGGAGGTGAATGTGGAAGCAAATGTCGCACAGCGCAAGGCGTCGATTATTGGGGAATCGCAGCTAGAGGAGGCCGCTTATGAAGCACATAGATTGGCGGCGACCATGCTTCCCAATGACGTGCGCGATGCTTTCCAGCGCAACCACGCCAAGGAGAGGACCGATCTTCCGAAACAGGTACTTGGTTTCATCATCAAGAATTTTCAGATCGCTGAGGCTGAGCAAAGGCCACTATGTGCGGACGTAGGTGTATCGAGGTTCTACGTCGTTGCCGGCAATAACGCGCAACTCGAAGGCGGTTTTGTCGCCCTAGAGCGAGCAATTCGAAGAGCGACTACGCGTATTACAAGAGACCTCGCCTTGCGTTCAAACAGGGTGCACCCAATTAATCGAAGTAACCCCGGCAGCAATCTCGGCGTGTTCTCCCCGAACGTGGAGTACCGTTTTGAGCCAGACGCCGACTGGATTGAACTCATCGCAGTACATAAAGGGGGGGCCTTCGGCAGTGACTTTCGGATGCTTGTCGACGGTGACGGCGTTGATGGCGTCAAGAAAGCGCTCGTGGACGCAATTGCTGAATTCGGCCGCCGCGGACTTACGTGCCCTCCTGTGATTATCGGTATCGGCATCGGTGGGACTAAGGACCAGGCGTTCAGTCTCGCCAAGCAGGCGGCCGTTCTAAGGCCAGTGGGCGATCGGCATCCGGAGGCGGGAATTGCGCAGCTCGAGGATGAGTTGCTTGATCTCTCCAATTCCTTTGGCCTTAGCGCAATGGGGTACTACGGAAGTGGCGACTACGCGATCGACGCGCATGTAGAAATTGCGTACACCCACAGTGCGCTTACGCCCATTGGGATTCATCAGCTATGCCAAGCCGCTAGAAGAGGGGTGGTGCGAGTCTACGCGGATGGTCGAACAGAAAGACGTGACACGCCCTCATGGTTCACGTCGTACTACAGAAGAGCAGGGGTCGAATAGGGAGGCTCAGTTATGGAAATCCATCGTTTGCGTATTCCTCTTACTGAGCGCGACGTTTGCGCGCTGAAGATAGGGGATATGGTCTACCTGGACGGTCAGATTCACACTGGTCGGGCGCTTGTCTATCAGCATGTGCTGGAACGCGGCCATAAGCCTCCAATTGACCTCGCGACCACTTCTAACGTGCATATGCATGGCGCCCCTGCGGGTATCGAAGACAGCCCTGGGAACTTCCGCATCTCCTCGATCCAGGCGACGGCGAGCTTTCGGTATTGGAAGTGGGTTCCGGACTACGTGGAGCGATTCGGGATTCGCGCAGTCATCGGGAAGGCCGGGATGGACGGGGCGATCTACAGGGATGTTTTTACCAAGACCAAGACGGTGTTCTTGACCACAGTAGGATACGGGGTCGCTGCTCTGTACGGTCATGCGGTAAAGGGCGTTCGAGCGGTGTACTGGAAGGAAGAGCTCGGCCTACCCGAGGCCATGTGGGTGATCGATGTAGAGAACTTCGGTCCATTCATCGTCGATGGAGACACTACGGGCGCCAGCCTGGCCGATCGGAGCATAGCGGCAGTAAACCCGAACTTCGAGCGGGCGTACGCAAGCTTGCCTCAACACATACTGAAGCGAATGGGCGAAATATCTCAAGCGCTGGAACATGAGGTCATAGTGAGAAACCCAGGTTGCCCCGATTAAGTGAGTCATACCGAGCACGTTAACCACAATGTCAGTGAACAGCGGTGCAGCCTCAGATTAACCGCGACGGCAACATGAACAGACGCGATGTAACGCGCATTCGCTACTGAAGGAATCAGGAGGAGGAAACCATGAGAAAGTCCCTCAGAGTACTTGCAGCTCTAACTGCAGCGGTAGTTGCGTGCCACGCGGCGACAACATTGGCTGATGCAGCGGAAGTGTCAATTGCGAAGCAGTATGGAGACAGCTACCTGCCTCTCATGGTGATGGAGCATGATCATCTGATCGAGGCGCAGGCTGAGAAGGCAGGGCTAGGAGCGGTAAAGGTCAATTGGAGATCAGTAAGTGGTGGGGCGGCGGCAAATGACGCACTTCTGTCGGGAAGCATCGACTTCGTGTCCGGCGGGGTCGGGCCAATGCTGAAGCTCTGGAGTGCATCGCATGGCGCCGTGAAGGGCGTCGCCGCATTGAACGCCTTGCCTCTGCTGCTCAATGTAAACAGGCCAGAGGTCAAGAGCATCAGGGATCTGACTGAGCACGACAAGATCGCCGTGCCTGCAGTGGGGGTGTCGATGCAGGCGGTTATTTTGAGAATGGCTGCAGCGCAAGCGTTCGGAGAAGATAATTTCCGCAAGCTTGACAATCTTACTGTGACCATGAAGCAGGCCGACGCTGCCGTTGCGCTCATCTCCGGAAAGACGGAGCTGACCGGGCACTTCGGTAATTCGCCATTCGAATTTCAGGAATTGGAACACTCCAACGTTCATACGATCCTAAATTCGTTCGAGGTGCTAGACGGCCCTGCGACATTCGGCGCGATCTGGACAACTGAAAAGTTCCACAACGCAAACCCTAAGCTCTACGGCGCAGTCCTTTCTGCCCTTAGAGAGGCTGTCAACATCATTAACGCAAATAGAAAGACTGCTGCAGACCTGTACGTGAAGCTGGCTCATTCAAAGCTTGCGCCAGATTTTGTCGAGAAAATCCTTACCGACCCCAAAATCGGCTATCAATACAATCTGACTCCGTTGAACACAATGAAATACGCTGCCTTCATGCATAAGATTGGACAAATAAAGATGAGGCCAATGTCGTGGAAGGATTACTTCTTTCCGGAAATCTACGATTTGCCCGGGAGCTAACGCGGACATTGCCGACCCCTTCCAAAGCAACTTTTGGCCATGTCGTCTTTGATGGAAGGCGGCGCACCGCTGCTGGACGTGCGCGGTGTGACGCTGCAGTACAAGACCAAGGACCACCTGGTGACGGCGACCTTCCGGGTGAACTTCCGGGTCGAGCGCTCGGACCGCTTCGTGCTGCTGGGGCCCTCGGGCTGCGGCAAGTCGACGCTGCTCAAGGCGGTGGGGGGCTACCTGCAGCCGGTGGAGGGATCGATCGCGCTCAAGGGCAAGACGATCACGCGTCCGGGGCCCGATCGGGTGATGGTGTTCCAGGAATTCGACCAGCTGCTGCCGTGGAAGACGGTGCGGCAGAACGTGACCTTCGCGCTGGAGTCCTCGGGCAAGCTGAAAGGGCGCGAGGCCCAGGACAAGGCGATGCACTGCATCGAGAAGGTGAACCTGGCGAAGTTCGCCGACAGCTTCCCGCATACGCTCTCGGGGGGCATGAAGCAGCGGGTGGCGATCGCGCGCGGCATGGCGATGGAGCCTGACATCCTGCTGATGGACGAGCCGTTCGCGGCGCTCGATGCGCTCACGCGCAGGAAGATGCAGGAGGAGCTGCTGCAGCTGTGGCAGGACACGCGCTTCACGGTGCTGTTCGTGACGCACTCGATACCGGAGGCGGTGCTGGTGGGCAACCGGATCCTGCTGCTGTCGCCGCACCCCGGTCAGGTCAAGGCGGAGTTGAACAGCGACGGCAACGACCCGGCCGACGCCGCGGGCAGGAGGCTGTCGGAGCGCATTCACCAGATGCTGTTCGCCGACCAGGTCGAGGAGGAGACGGCTCATGTCTGAGTCCAACGCCGCGCGCCCGGAGTTCGTGCGCGAGTCCCTCGAGACCGCCTTCGGCGTGGTCCAGAAGCCGCTCACCGCGTGGGAGAGGATCCTGAACCAGGGCTGGATACGCAAGAGCCTGATGCTGGTGGCGCTGGCGCTCGCCTGGCAGCTGTACGCGGCGCACCTGAACAACCCGCTGCTGTTTCCGGAGTTCAGCGCCACGGTCACGGCGCTGTGGCAGGCGATCGCCAGCGGGGGGCTGCTGGGCAAGGCGTGGTACTCGATCCGGGTGCTGCTCATGGGCTACGCGGCCGGGGTGGCGCTGGCGCTGGTGCTCACGGTGCTGGCGATCAACAGCCGGGTGGGCACCGACCTGCTGGAGACGCTGACTTCGCTGTTCAACCCGCTGCCGGCGATCGCGCTGCTGCCGCTGGCGCTGATCTGGTTCGGGCTGGGCAACGGCAGCATCGTGTTCGTGCTGATCCACTCGGTGCTCTGGGCGGTGGCGCTGAACACGCACTCGGGGTTCCTGTCGGTGTCCAACACCCTGCGCATGGTGGGACGCAACTACGGGCTGCGCGGGCCGGTGTACGTGGCCAAGATCCTGATCCCGGCGGCCTTCCCGAGCATCCTGTCGGGGCTCAAGATCGGCTGGGCGTTCGCCTGGCGCACGCTGATCGCGGCGGAGCTGGTGTTCGGGGTGAGCTCGGGCTCGGGGGGGCTGGGCTGGTTCATCTACGAGCGCAAGAACGAGCTCGACATTCCGGCCGTCTTCGCCGGGCTGTTCACGGTGATCCTGATCGGGCTGGCGGTCGAGAATCTGATCTTCCGCAACATCGAGGCCCGCACCGTGCGCAAGTGGGGTATGCAGACTTAGCGTTGTCGACGCGATCCCCGATTTTAATAGCGTTATGCTTTAGGCTCCGATTTCCACTGCCTCTGCCGTGGCACAGGCGATTATTACTAGGTAATCTCGCCTGGAAGCTTCAGCGAACTAAGCGGACTGCGTGATTCCGTATTGAGCGCCGTGGTCAAGCGCCTGAGAAGTCTCATAAAGGTGTCCCGTTCGGCTGGAAGTAACGGAGACAGCAAGCGCCCTGATATTCGGCTAATCGCAGGGGACGCTCGCTGAATCAGGCGCCTTCCCTTGGTCGTGAGCCCAAGGACCATGCGGCGACGATCCTCCGTCGAAGTGTTCCGCTGGACTAATCCTCTTGTCTCCAGGCCACGGATGACCTGACCCACCGTTGCCCTGTCAAACCCCAACGCTTTGCTTAGATCAGACTGGCTAAGCGAGGGGTAACGATCTAACAGTATCAAGATGCCGTGCTGCGGCGGGGTCAACCCGATGTGCGCGCATTCGTCGGTGAATATTCCGACCGCTATTTGGTGCGCGCGGCGTAAGAGAAAACCGGGACGCTGGTAAAGCTCCTCTAGGACATCGGTCGCTTGCGCCGAGTTGTCATCTGAAGAGGGCAGTGGGGTGCGCGAATGCTTGACACGGAATGTGGGAGAGGACATATTGTAAGTATACTTATTACAAGGATAGCGTTACCTACAGCGCATGCTGCAGCGCGACGAGCAACGCACAATTATATGACCAAGGACGACGCAGAACTGCTCGTGCGAAGCGGGCCAGGAACACCAATGGGCAATCTGCTTCGGCTCTATTGGGTGCCTATTCTCCTCAGCTCGGAAATTGCGGAAGCCGACTGTTCGCCGATTCGGGTGGAGATACTTGGTGAAAAGCTTCTCGCGTTTAGAGACTCCAATGGGCGTCCTGGACTTATAGACGAATTCTGCGCTCATCGTGGCGCGTCTTTGTTCTTTGGACGTAACGAGGAGTGCGGAATTCGGTGTGCCTTCCACGGATGGAAATACGACATTGACGGCCAGTGTGTCGAGCTGCCATCGCAACCGGACATCGCGTCGAAGATCCGAATCAAATCGTATCCGTGTATTGAGCGCGGCGACGTTGTTTGGGCATACATGGGGCCCGAAGAGAAGCGGCCTGACCCGCCGGAATTGGAGTGGTGCATCGTCCCGCAAGCACATCGATATGTATCGAAGCGGCTACAAGAGTGCAATTACCTCCAGGCGATGGAAGGGGGGATCGATACGACCCACGCTTCATGGGTACACCGGTATGAACTCGATATCGATCCGATGCACAAATTCGCAAAGGCGAACCGGTACATCAAGGCCGATCAAAACGCGATCTTTGAGATCGACAAGAGTGGTTCCGGGCTCACTATATTTGGACGCCGTAACGGTGAGGCCAATTCCTACTATTGGCGCATAACGCAATGGATCTTCCCGTGGTTTACGCTTATCCCGCCATTCGGCCCTCACCCACTCGGCGCGCATATCTGGGTGCCCATTAATGATGAGAATTGTTGGGCCTGGAGTATCAATTTCTACCCGGATAAGCCGCTCTCTGACGAGGAGAGGCAGGCCATGGACGAGGGCAAGGGGATTCACGTGCGATATATGCCAGGCACGTTTCGTCCTCTCGCGAACAAGGACAATGATTATTTGATCGATCGGAAAGCGCAAAAGGAGAGGCGCACCTTCAGCGGTATCGAGGGCTTTTCCATGCAAGACGCATCGTTGCAAGAGAGCATGGGGCCAATCCAGGATCGATCACGGGAGCACCTTGTGCCGACCGACAAGGCGATAGTGTTTGCGCGACGAATGCTTCTTGACGCCGCGCGTGGGCTCACGAATGGCATTGAGCCGCCTGCCAGGGATGGCGCAGCGCAGCGCGTGCGCGCAGCGTCGGTATTACTTGAGCGATTGATCGACGCTCGTACGTGGGCGAATGAACATCTCAGCGAACATCTCGGTAACGAGGTGTACACGTTGTAGCAAGCGAAATGGGGACTGTACGGACAACGACAGGAGGACGGGCTATGAACATGAGAAACTTTGCCGCGTTGGCAGCGGCTGCGGGATTAATGTCGGTGATGTCGGGAGCCGCAGCAGCAAGCATCCCGTGCAAAGAAATCAAGATCTACGTACCTGTCATCGGTGGGACGATGGATTATCTTGCTAGGGTAGTCGCACCTAAGTTGTCGGCGGCACTCGGCCCTTCCGTGATTGTTGAAAACAGGCCAGGTGCTGGCGGAGATATTGCGACGAATGTGGTTGCGAAGGCGAAGCCCGACGGTTGTTCATTGCTTATTGGGTTCAATGGTCCTCTGGCCGTCGATATGAGCCTCTTGAAGCAGCTTCCATACAACCCAATCAAAGATCTCGCCCCGATTAGCCTGTCGGTGACGTTGCCGGAAGTACTTGTCGTCAATCCAAAGGTCCCAGTCACCAGCGTCGCACAGCTGGTGGCATATTCGAAAGCGCATCCCGAAGCGCTCAGTTACGGATCTATCGGTATTGGCAGCATGTCAAATCTGACGATGGAGCTATTCAAGTCGGAGACGGGAGCAAAGCTCGTGCACGTCCCGTATAAAGGTGCGGCGCCAGTGGTCACGGCGCTTCTTGGCGATCATGTCCAAGCAGCATTCTTGGTGGCAGCGAATGTCTTACCGTACTTGAAGACCGGACAGCTCAGGGCATTGGTAGTTACCGGCGAGCATCGTATGAGCGTTGCTCCCGATGTACCAACCCTCATCGAATCCAAGCTACGAAAGGGCAACGCTGTTCCGTGGATTGAATTTCTAACTACGGCGGGCACCCCGAAGTCGCTGATTGATACCTACCATGAGCAAATTACGCGAATCATCAACCTTCCCGAGATTCGACAACGGCTTGTCGCGCTGCGATTCACAATTGTGAATTCGACCCCGGGCGCATTTGAGCATCAGATCGTCACTGAATCCGCCATGTGGCATCACATCATCGGAAAACTGGGCATACAGCCTCACTGAGTGGCGCCTTTGCAACTGTCGCCGGGGAGCGGTTTGCCGATATGCGGTTGGCGCATTAGAGAGCGCGCGCGTGCGAAGGCTAACCCTTGCGATTGGCGCCGCTCAAAGGCGCTGCCGCGAAGGTGCGCGCATAAAGGCTGATCGCTTTGACGGTGTCGGGCCAAAGTTGCTAGGAATCATGATTGGGCGGATTGATTAGTAGAGGAATGCCTATGTCCAAGTCAACTTCGATACTTCCACACCCATCCGTTTTCCTCGAGAAGAAGCGCCTCGAGCGCATTAAGGGCTACCGTGTGCACGAACAGCGCACCCCAGAGAAGCCTGTTCGGGTCGTGACGCCGTCACAGACAATCGGCCCCTTCTTTAGCCTTGGCCTCATTCAGGAAGGGGACAACGACCTAGCCTCCAAGGCCGGCGGGAGCGAGCGGGCGCAGGGGATACCCATAATAGTTAAGGGGCGTGTACTTGATGAGTTTGGAAAGCCCGTGCGTAAGGCGCTGATTGAGGTTTGGCAAGCGAACAAGTGGGGAAAATACGACCATCCAGATGATACGACTGACGCGCCGCTCGACCCGCACTTCAAGGGCTGGGGGCGTACCCTCACTAACGCAGAAGGGCACTACTGGTTCCGCTCGATAATGCCCGGCGCGTATCCAAATCCGGGTTACGACAACTGGATGCGACCGCCGCACATCCATTTCTCATTGTTTGCGGCTGGTTTGATGCAGCGGCTAATTACGCAGCTCTATTTTCCGGATGAGCCGTTGAATGATATCGACCCAATCCTAAACGGGATTGAGGATCTTGACGCGCGTGCGGCGCTCATTGCACGTAGGCTACCAGACGAACCCGGAGGAGTTCGGGCGCTCGAGTTCGACATCGTGCTGCGTGGCGACAGCGAGACGCCATTTTTTGTTGATTCTTGAGCCAATCACGTGGCGGCTCGGCGCGTCGAGGAGATCTTTTCGCAGCGGTCCGTCTTACAGACCTATCTGCGGGTTGAAGCGGCGCTTGCTTCCGCGGAGGCGGAACTCAATATTGTCCCAACGGCTGCCGCACGTTTCATCTCGGATTGCGCGAACGTCGATCTCGTCGACATAGAGGCGTTGCAGTCCGAAACAAATCGGACTGGCTACCCCATCGCCCCGCTGGTACGCCAATTCACGGCAATTTGCGGAGAGCATGGGCGTTATGTCCACTGGGGGGCAACGACGCAGGATATTCTCAACACCGCTTTGGCTTTGCAGGTCAACGAGGCCTTCGACAGATATGCGGTAAGTATGCGCGCAATTGTCCTGCGGCTGGTCGAGCTGGCCCACGAGCATCGCAATACGGTCATGGTGGCGCGCACTTTTGGTGGGCACGCTTTACCCACGACCTTCGGCTTTAAGGTGAGCGTCTGGCTGAGCGGAATTCTGCGCCACGCCGTGCGGTTGGAGCAGCAACTTGACGACCCTCTCACCGGAGAGTTGGGCGGTGTCGCGGGGACCCTAGCTTCATTCGAAGGGCGTGGCCTCGAAGTACGGCGTCACTTCATGCGATCCCTGGCCTTACCAGAGCCCGACATCACTTGGAGTGCAATGCGCGACGGTGTGGTACATCGCGTACTCTTCCTTGCGGTTCTAACTGGCACTCTAGCGAAAATTGCACAAGACATCGCAGATCTAACAAGCACGGAAATAGGCGAGCTCGCGGAACCTGTTTCGGGAGGTAAAGACGCCAGTAGTGCGTTGCCATTCAAAGCGAACCCAATCTACTGTGCGCAGGTGACCGCGGGGGCGGCGCTTGTTGCGCAGCACGCCGCGACAACGCTACAAGCGATGCGCCAACATCAAGAACGAAGCGCGGAGGGACTCCTCGAATTCAAAGTCTTGCCGTTGGCGTTCGTCGAGGCGGAACGTTGTCTGGAGGGCGTATTGCGGGTACTACGTGGTTTACGAGTGTTCTCGGGCAGGATGCGGCGGAACCTCGATCTCACCCACGGCATTATTCTCGCGGAACGATTCATGATGGCGCTTGCGCCCCATATCGGGCGGTTGGCGGCACATGATCTTGTGCATAACGCGTGCAACCAGGCCCTCGCCGACGGTGTAGATCTGCCTGACGTGCTAGCTCAAATGCCGGAAGTCACTCGGCACGTAAGCGGCCGCGCTCTTGCGGAGTTGGGGGAACCGAGTGGTTGTCTAGGCAACGCGCTTGAGATGAGCGATCGGGTTTGTTTGGCAGCGGAGACTTTCTTGAGCAATGGGCGGGATCAGTAGGTACGTTATGAATAATGTGATTCCGAACTGTCTCGGACCGGTGCAGAGGCCTTCTACCCCGAGCTGGAAGCTGCCGAAGGGTGCATGGGATACGCACTTCCACGCACTAGGGCCGCAAACGCGTTTTCCCTACGCGACATCACGTAAATACACGCCACCTGATTCTCCGCTCGAGGCATGTTTGCGGCTTCATGACGCGTTGGGTATCGAACGCGGATTGGTAGTGCATGCGAATACACACGGATTCGACAATGCTGTGGACTTGGATGCGGTGTCGCGCTCGGGCGGTCGGTACCTGGCGGTGGTGCGGCTCGACGCCTCAGCAACCCGCCAACGCTGTCTAGCCCTACATGAGGCGGGTGCGCGTGGCGTGCGCTTTGCGTTTAATCCACAACATGGCGGTACTCTTGATCAGAGCACGTTTGATCATGTGCTCCGCTGCATTGACGATTTGGGCTGGTTCGTGGAGTTGCATTTCGCGGGAGCCATGCTGCCTGATTTGAAAGCATGGATCCAAAGGATTCCCGCTTCTGTCGTAATCGATCACTTCGGACGGATCGATCCTGCAGATGGACTCGATCAAGAACCCTTCCGCGCTCTTACGGCCTTGGCGGAGCGAGACAATATCTGGATCAAGATCAGCGGAGCCGATCGCCTATCGAGGCAGGGGTCACCGTATGTCGATCTTGTACCGTTTGTACATAGGTTGGTCGACGCGGCGGCCGAGCGACTTCTATGGGGAAGCGACTGGCCTCATACCGGGTATTTCGATGCGGCTCAAGTCCCCGACGATGGGGCGCTTGTCAACGCGTTAGAGCAATTTATTCCAGACACGAAGACGCGAGAGCTTATTCTAGTTAATAACCCGAATAGGTTCAGACCTCCTGACATGGGGTAGCGCGAATTTGTCCGGTTTGGCTGCCCATCAGGGGGCTGACGCGAGAGGCGGTGTAGTGGCGTGCTCGGCCGGGGAACCGGGGAAGGCGAGACCGATGCGCGGTGGCGGGCGCACGGCGAAGCGGATGCGCAGCCGAGAGCCGGGGAAGATTGTCGCGGTCTGGTCGAGGATGTCGCATAGGGCCTGTGCAGCGCGCGTTCGGTGCGGAGCACTCAGCGGCGCGAGCGTGATGTGTAGTTCGGTGTCGGAGACGCGGATGTCGCCCGCGGCGGCGAAGATCTCGTGCAGCAGAGTGCGCCCCTCCTGCTCGACCCGGGCATAGTGAGGCCGCAGCAGCGAGAGCAGATCGCTCTCGGCCTGGTAGGCCACCATCTTGATGAGGTCGGTCAAGTGCTTGCGTTCGGTGGCGAGCTTGACCACGACAGGCTCGCTGAGGTCTTGGATCTCGACGCGCGGGGGAAGCTCGCGGCGCTGCTTGATGAGCCGAGCCAGGTGAGCGCGTGCGGCTCGCAGCTTCTTGCCGAGTGCGCCATGGGCGATCTTGAAGCCGCGCATGGTGGGGCGGCGTTGCTCGGTGTTGTCGGCCGCGGCGGCGCCGTATTCTTGTTCGATCTTGGCGAGTTCGGTGCGGGCGGTGCGGATTCTCTTATCGAGCGCGCGGCGCTCGGGGTTGGGAATGGTACGGGTGGGATCTTCCGGTTCGACCCGATAGTCCGCGAGCGCATCCAGTAGGAACTCTTCGCGCATGTACTTGAAGAAGTTCTCTTGTCGCCAGCGCTCGAACATGCGGTAAGCGAGCTCGATGTCGCTGAGGTCGGCTCGGCTCGTAATCACCTGGGTCTGATGGCCGGTGTCGCACAAGCGCGTGATCTGGCGCAGCCGGAGCTTGCCCTTGAGCAGGCGCACCGGCTGATCATGCAGGTCGTAGCTCACCCAGCGCCCGTCCAGCCGGGCGCGGCGGTGCACGAACCGCCGCTCGTGGATCCGACGGGCCTTGCCTTTGCGATAGGTCAGGATGTCGAAGCCCTCTTCGATCATCCTGTGGAACAACTTGGGGCTCCAGCCGCCGCGGTCGAACACGATCGTTACCCGCCGCTCGCCCACTACGGCGCGCACCTCTTGCAGCAGATGAGGGAAGGCTTTGCTCAAGGCGGCGTCGACTTCCCCGGTGATCACCAGCAGGGGGTCGCCGACGCGATCGTTGACCCAATAGTCGGTGCTCGCGGGCATGGCCAGATGGCGTCGCGCCACGTACGCCTGGGAGATGCTGCGTTGGCCGTGATAGGCGCGTACATGACCGTCGACATACAGGAACCCCATGAGATGGCCACGCTGATCGACCCGCCGGCGCGCGAGCTCTGCGCCCAATTGCTCGGCACGCTGGTAGGCGGCAAGCCGGGTGAGTTTGCGCCGCAGGGTCTTGACTTCCGGGGCCCGGTCCAGCCCGAGTAGTCTTCCGAAGGCGGCCGGGTCTTGCTCCTTGAGATGCTCCGCACGCCCGATGCGCAGCAGCGCCATGAGCAGCAGCGTGAGTAACGTCGTGCGCAGGCCATAGAAGGCCGGGCCGATTTCACCGTAGAGCTTGCGACTGATGCGCAACAGCCCGCTCTCGAGCAGCGCCGGGATGGCGAGCAGCACGCCGACACCGGGAACCTGCGAGCCGTCACGGAATATCGCTGCAGCATCATCCAGCAAGCCCACATAGGCGAGCTGCCGATCAAAGCTGCGATCGGCTGCGTCGCGGTCCAGGCTCATCGGCACCGGCTCGTCCTCAGCGCCGGCGTGATCCAAGTCGCCAGCCTGATCGTTGGCCAATGCCGGCCGCTGATGATCCGTATCCTCGTCAGTCGATCTTGCACAGGAGACCGCAGTCTGCGGCGGCTCGCTCGCCGGTGCGCTCGTCATCGCGGCCAAGGCGAGCTGCTCGGCCTCGACCGACTTCGAGGGCCCGACCAACTTCCTGATGGCCTTCTCGCTTACGCCCAGCCGGTGCGCGATCGCGCGGTTGCTCAGCCCTTCGTTCTTCAGTTGCTCGATGCCGCGCAAGCGCTTCGCTCGGATCCGCCGCCGACCGCGACGCCAACCCGCTTCCCGTCCCAGCGCGGCCATGCCGCCCTGCGCATAGCGCTCCTCGTGCCGGCGCACGGTGCGCTCGGATCGGGCGAACGCACGCGCCACCTCCGTCTGTTGGGCGAATCCGCTCTCGACCAAGAACACCATCGCATAGGCTTCGGCCACTGCATCGTCGGCGCGGTAGTGGTGCACCGGCAGTCCCGCCACAACGATCACGCGCTGATCTTCTTCCATACGCAAGCTGCAGCGCGCATTGATGACTACTGTGTTTGACGCCGCCGCAGGGGGCAGCGCCAGGGCTAGTTGGGCGCTCATCGCCCATAGCTAAAGCGGACAGGTTTGGGTTCGCAACCCCCTGCGAAGAATCTTCGCCACTTCAGCCAGTTGCGCTTGGCCGATCGCAAAAACCGGACAGATATTGGTACGCACCCCCGCCCGGGCAAAAACCAGCAATTTCAAGCAGATTATCGGGCTATGTCAGGAGGTCTGAACTTATGGCTCTGGCTATAGCCGGCGAGCGTGCGGCGGGCTGTGTTGCGTTCATGTCTTGGCATTAAGCGCGATGCTAACGGAGATGTTCGTGCGCGTCAGCTTCGCCCACCGCAAGCTCGGCGTGCCGCTCGTTCAGCTCGATCCCGTCCAGCCGGACAAGGCGACGCGCAAGCAGCAACTGGCCGACGATGAATTTGGCCTGGTTGCCCGGATTGCCGCCCAAAACTACGACATCGCCCGGGCCTGAAAGCGCTTGCGGCATCTGATGCAGGCCAAAAGGGCGGCAATAGTTAGCCGGACGCTACTGATGTAGTGTCCACAAGCACATATCTTGACATCCTCCCCGGCCTAAAGGCCGGAGATTCCTACGGTGTCTGAAACGATGATGCACATCTCAGATCGCTTCGGTGGGTTCCTGTTTCACGGAGGAGCCCAACTGCGCTACCTCTCCACAGGCTGCAACGCGGTGTCCCCGCGCCAGAATGTTGATCGCGCCGACGACATCGGCGTTGTCCTCGAAGCCGCATTCGACGCAGCGGAATTGCGCCTGCGTGGGCCGATTGTCCGCGCTCACGCAGCCACAATCCGGACACGTGCGGCTTGTGTGCTGCGGCGGCACGGCGATCAGCCATCCACCGCTCCACGCCAGCTTGTATTCCAACTGGCGGCGGAACTCGAACCAGCCCTGATCGAGGATCGACTTGTTCAGGCCGGACTTGGCCCGAACGTTTCTGCCTGGCTCATCGACCGTGCCCGCCGCCGACCGGGACATGTTCCGTACCTGCAAGTCCTCGATTGCCACCATCGCGTGGTTTTGGCTGATCGTGGTCGTGGCCTTGTGCAGGTAGTCGCGGCGGGCGTTGCCGATGCGGGCGTGAATGCCCTGGAGGCGGGCTTTCGCCTTCTTCCAGTTGTTGCTGAACTTGACCTTGCGGCTCATGGCCCGCTGGTAGCGGCGCAATCGGGCCTCGTGTTTCTTGAAGCTGTCCAGCGGCGCGAGGAACGTGCCGTCGCTGAACGTGGCGAAGCGGGCTACGCCCACGTCGATGCCGACGGCGCTGCTGGCCTGCGGCACCGGAGGCGCGGCCTCGCGCTCGGTCTGGATACTCACGAACCACTTGCCGCCGACCAAGCTGACCGTGACGTTGCGCACCTCACCCAGCACGTCCCGGCTGTTGCGATAGCGCAGCCATCCGAGCTTGGGCAGGAAGATGCGGCTGTTCCCCTGATCCAGCTTGATCTGCTTCGGATCGGGGTAACGGAAGCTCTCGCGCTGGCCGCGCTTCTTGAACTTCGGGAAGGCCGCGCGCTTGGCGAAGAAGTTGCCATAGGCCCGCTCCAGGTCCTTCAACGCCTGCTGCAACGGATGGATCGGCGCATCGGCCAGCCAGGGCGTCTCTGAACCAGAGCGCCACTGCGTAATCTCCTTGCACAGCCCAGCGTAGCCGAGCTTGTTCTCGCCGCGCTCGTAGCGTTCCTTCTGCATCGCCAGCGCCTTGTTGTACACGAACCGGCACGACCCCGCGAAGCGGCGCATGTCGCGCTGCTGCTCACCGGTCGGCATCAGTTCGTACTTGAAGGCTTGGAGATGCTGCATGGCCTCACGATACTCCTGGCCTATGAGCGAGGACAACGACATTCGGCACGGAAGACACTGTGTTTTCAAGATGCACGTCCACTTGGTCTTCGTGGCAAAGTATCGCCGCCGGGTATTCGATGGCCCGGCCATCGATGCCCTGCGCGGCATCTTCGCCAGCGTCTGCGCGGACTTCGAGTCCACACTGCTCGAGATGGACGGCGAGGACGACCATGTGCACCTGCTGGTGGAGTACCCACCCAAGGTCTCTATCTCTTCGCTCGTGAACAGTCTCAAGGGCGTCTCCAGCCGTCTGCTGCGCAAGCAGCGTCCCGACATCCGCAAGCGGTACTGGAAAGGCGTGCTGTGGTCGCCGTCCTACTTCGCCGTTTCGTGCGGCGGCGCTCCCATCAGCATCGTGCGCCAGTACATCGAACAGCAGCACACGCCAGACTAACCGGCTCAAAGCACGCCTACCGCCTCCGCGCTTTCCTTCCCCGCCCTGAAGGACGGGGCTTGACGCGCATCTCGGTCATGTTTAAGCACCAATTGTTTTAACTCTGCCGCACTCTGCAGGCGAGGATCTGAGGGGCATTTTCGCGTGCCACCCACACCGAGTTGCGCTCTTCCTCGAGTCTGGTATTATTGCAAGCAGCATCATCCACCGGGGCCTCCCTCGGTATCGACTACGTTCGCTTGCTGCGGTTGTGAGGTTCGAACCACGGCTAGGCGACGCGAGAAGGCGATTGCGTCGCTCGCCACTCGCAACAGGCTGATACGTCGGTGACCCCGGCGCTGCCGTTTGCGTCAAAGTAAATAGCGGCTTCTGCGGGAACGCGTGATCCGGCACGGAGTTCGCAAACTCCGACGCGGAGATCGTCAGCGTGCCCCGGTTCCCATGCGGCGCCGCCTGCCGCAGGCACCCCCATCAACATCGAAGGCAGCCCCGGCCTTTATGGCCGGTCGAGTAACCACGCGCTCCTCACGCGCTAGTGTAGTGTCCAGCAAATAGATTTACATATAATCTGGAAATGACTATGATGGGGGATGTCCCGCAGCCATGCGCCTTTGGTCATACCGCAGCTTCAGCGTGAGCAGTTGGAGCGGTGGGTGGCGGCTCACGGAACGCCGCAGCAGGTGGCGCTTCGGTGCCGCATTGTGCTCGGTGCGGCAAGCGGCCGGACCGATGTCATGCTTGCCGATGCGCTGGGCGTGAGCCGGCCGACGGTCGCCCTGTGGCGTGGCCGCTTTTTGGAAGCTGGGCCAGAGGGCTTGTGGGAGATCGCACCCGGCCGCGGTCGCAAGCCCACCTATTCGTCTCGCAAGATCAAGGCGATCGTCCAGGCCACCACATCGAGCAAGCCGCAAGGGATGACCCAGTGGAGTTGCCGGAGGATGGCGGACCTTCAGGGCGTGAGCAAGTCCACCGTCAGTACGATTTGGCGCAGCCACAATCTGAAGCCGCACCGGGTCAAGACCTTCAAGCTCTCGCGCGATGCCCGGTTCCTGGAGAAGCTCACGGATGTCGTTGGGCTGTACCTGAACCCGCCCGATCAGGCGCTGGTGCTCTGTGTGGACGAGAAGACCCAGATCCAGGCGCTGGACCGCACCCAGCCCGGCTTGCCGATGAAGAAAGGCCGGCTGGGCACGATGACCCATGACTACAAGCGCAACGGCACGACCACCCTGTTTGCCGCTCTGGAAGTTCTGCAGGGCAAGGTCGTGGGCCAATGCTTCAGCCGGCATCGTCACCAGGAGTTCCTGAAATTCCTGCGGCGCATTGATGCGGAGTTTCCCGGGGACATTCCCCTGCACCTGGTGATGGACAACTACGGCACGCACAAGCATCCGAAGGTGCAGTCCTGGCTGAGGCGCATCCGCGATTCATCCCGCACTTCGTCCCGACGAGTTCCAGCTGGCTCAATCTGGTGGAGCGCTGGTTTGGCGAACTCACTTCCAAAGCGGTGCGTCGCGGCGCTTTCAGCAGCGTCGCCGACCTGCAGATCGCCATCGCCCAATTTCTCGAGGCCTGGAACGAAGATCCCAAGCCGTTTGTCTGGACCGCTACCGTCGAGTCCATTCAAGCCAAGCTCACCAAGTGCCGCCAGACGCTCGAACAGATCAAACCCGGCTGCACTGCACCGCGGACCCGACGCACAAAGAAGCAAATGCAAAGCTAATTCTTGGACATCACACTAG
>CAWFPL010000005.1:0-239435 GCA_963817785.1 uncultured Pseudomonadota bacterium
CGATCAGGCGATTCGCTTCCATCCGAAGTTGCTCGAGCTGGCCGCCCATTACCGGTTCCAGCCGCGGCCCGTGGCGGTGGCTCGCGGAAATGAAAAAGGGCGCGTGGAGCGCTCGATTCGTTTTGCCCGCGAGGCGTTCTTCGCCGGGCGCACGTTCCGCGATCTCGAGGATCTGAACGCGCAAGCGCTTGCGTGGTGCCAGGGCGCGGCCGCCGAGCGGCCCTGCCCCGAGGATCGTACGCGCAGCGTGCGCGAGGTGTTCGAGGAGGAGCGCTCCTGTCTTCTCGCCTTGCCTGATAACCCGTTCCCGTGCGAAGCGAGAATCGAGGCGAGCGTGCACAAGACGCCTTACGTGCGCTTTGACTGGAACGATTACTCGATTCCTCACACGCACGTCAACCGCACCCTGGTCGTGCTCGCCACGCTCCAGAGCGTGCGCATCCTCGAGGGCGCTCAAGTCATCGCCACTCACCCAAGAAGCTTCGATCGGGGCGCGAGAATCGAGGATCCGGCCCACCTCGAAGCCCTCGTCGCTCACAAGCGCGCCGCCCGAGCGCATCGCGCGCAGGACCGCCTGCAGCACGCCGCACCCAGTGCGAAGCCCCTGTTCCTGCGCGCCGCTGAGCGCGGCGCCCACTTGGGCGTGCTCACCCGGGGGCTGCTGCAGTTGCTCGACAGCCACGGCGCGCAAGCGCTCGAGGCGGCGATCGCCGCGGCGCTCGCCGAAGACGCTGCGCACCTCGGGGCCGTGCGCCACTTCATCGACGCCCACGCCCACGCCCGCGGCCAACGCCCACCGATTGCGGTCGCGCTGCCCAAGGACCCGCGGCTCGAACACTTGAGCGTGCGCTCGCAGCCCTTAAGCGATTACGAACGACTCGCCCAAGGAGTCCCCGATGAACGCCCCCAGCGATCGAATCGCGACCACACCGACGACAAACCTCAGTCTTGAAGCCGCCTGCAGCCGGCTTCGCCGGCTCGGCCTATACGGGCTGCTCGGGCAGTTGCCCGAACTCCTCGCCGAGCCCTGGCTCGCCCGGGTGGTCGACATCGAGGAGGCCGAGCGCACCCGGCGCTCGCTCAAGCGCCGGCTCGATCACGCCCGCCTGGGCGCCTTCAAACCGATCGCCGAGTTCGACTGGGCCTGGCCCACCAAGTGCGATCGCGCCGCGATCGAAGAGCTCTTCTCGCTCGGCTTCCTCGCCGAGGCCGCCAACGTGATCCTGATCGGCCCCAACGGCCTGGGCAAGACGATGCTGCTCAAGAACCTCGCCCACCAGGCCGTTCTACATGGCTACAGCGCGCGCTTCACCCTCGCCTCGGACATGCTGCATGACCTGGCCGCCCAGGACTCGAGCACCGCGCTCGCGCGGCGCCTGCGCCGCTATAGCAGCCCGACACTGTTGTGCATTGATGAGCTCGGGTATCTGTCCTATGACAGCCGCTACGCCGACCTGCTCTTCGAGGTGATCACCCGCCGCTACCAGGCCCAGCGGCCCGTCGTCTTGACCACCAACAAGCCCTTTGGCGAATGGAATCAGGTCTTCCCCAACGCGGCTTGCGTCGTCACCCTGATCGATCGACTCCTCCACCGCTCCGAGATCATCGCCCTGGAGGGCGAATCCTACCGCCTCAAGGAAGCCCAGGAACGCGCCGCACGCAAAGCGAAATCCCGCGGCCGCGCCCCACGCAAGTGAGCGCTGAAGCCGATGTTGCGGCCCAACGATTTGCCGCTCGTGTGTCTGCCCACCGGGCTCTCCGATGAGGCCGCTGCAAGCCTGCTCGAGTTCCTCTATGAGCTTACCGAGGCGCTCGAACGTCACTACGGCGCCGAGCTTCGCCGCTACTATCAACCCCCCGCCGACATCGGACAGCACGATCTTGATGTCGAGCCCCCGAGCACCGATCCGCCGTTCTGATCGTTACCTTCCCCTCTCGCCCAAGTGCGCCTACCGACCCATCGCGCGCCCATCCTCAAAATGACGCGCTTTTACATCCTCGGCAACAGCCTTAGCATTGAGGAATAAGCATCATAGGGCGCAAGCCGCGGCCACGAGCAGGCCCTGTTCACAAATGCGTACACGCCGGATATCGCGGATGAGGACCAGGCTACATGAACGATGGAGGGAGGCGCGAAGGCCTTTCCAAGAGCAACAATCATGTGTGCACTGGTTGCACACAAGTAGGGGCATGTGCAGTACGTGTGCACTTATCTGTATACATAACTGTATGTTTTATAATGGTACATTAAATGCAAGAGGACTTAAAATCCCCCGACCTTAATCGGCCGTGCCGGTTCGAGTCCGGCCCCGGGCACCACGCAATGCAAGGAGATGCGATGACATCGCCCACGCATCCGGCAATCGCCATTCCGGCATGAAAGCGCTGAAGTACGCGCTGTACGCGGTCGGCGCGCTGCTCGCGCTGGCGCTGATCGCGGCGATCGCGCTGGCGCTGCTGGTCGACGTGAACCGGTTCAAGGTGCCGATCGAGAGCGCGGTCAAGCAAGCCACCCAGCGCACGCTCGATCTGGAAGGCAAGCTGAAGCTCACGTTCTTCCCCTCGATCGGCGTGTCCACCGGCAAGGCGACGCTGTCCGAGCGCAACAGCCCCAGGCGCTTCGCATCGGTCGACTCCGCGCAGGTGTCGGTCGGAGTGCTGCCGCTGTTGCGCGGCGAGCTGGTGGTGAGCGAGTTGCGGCTCGACGGACTGCAGGCCGACCTGGTGCGGGGCAGGGACGGCCGCTTGAACTACGACGATCTGCTGCCGCGCGCCGGCGCGGCGCCGGCCGAGCACAAACCTGCGGTGGCGCACGCAGAGCCGGTCAGGTTCGACATATCCGGGATCCGCGTCACCCGCGCGGCAATTTCCTATCGGGACGAGACGACCGGGCGCTCGCTCGCGGTGTCCGATCTCGACCTGCGCACCGGCCGCATCGCGCCCGACGTGCCCGGGAAACTCTCCGTTGCCGGGACGTTGAAGGGGATCCGCCCTGCGCTCGACCTGCACGTCGCGCTTTCGGGGAACTACCGGTTCAACCTGGAGAGCAAGGCCGTTGCGCTGTCGGACATCGATGCCAAGGCCACCGGCAGCGTGGCAGGGATCAGCGGCTTGACGCTCGGTGCCAAGGGCGACGTCGCGGCCGACCCGTCGCACGAGGCATACAGCGCGTCGGGTCTCGCGCTGGAGGCGCGCGGCAGGTTCGACGGGCAGCCGTTCCAGGCAAAACTCGCGGCGCCCAGGCTATCGATCGCCGCCGACCGCGCGAGCGGTGCCGACATCACCGCAGAGCTGAAGCTCGACGGCGCGCAGCGCAAAGTCGAAGCGAAGCTCGAGCTTTCCGGCGTGACGGGTTCGGCCAAGGCGCTCCACGTGCCGAAGCTCGCCGCGAATCTGACCGTCTCCGATCCGGCGCTCGCGCAAAAGACGCTGAGCGCGGCGCTGAGCGGGCAGGCGCGAGCCGACTTCACCAGGCACACCGCCGCGGCCGAGCTCGCGGGCCGCCTCGACGAGTCCAAAGTCCAGGCGCGCATCGGCCTGGCATCCTTCACGCCCCCGCATGTGACCTTCGACGTCGGCATCGATCGGCTGAACCTGGACCGTTATCTGCCGGCCGGGCAGGGCGCGGCCGCATCGAGCAAGGCTGAGGGCCCAGCCCGGCAGGCTGACACGCCGCTCGATTTCTCCGCGCTGAAGGGATTGAACGGCGAGGGAAGCGTGCACATCGGCGCGTTCACCGCGCATCGCGTAAAGCTCGCCAACCTGAAGGCGCAGGTCCGGGCCGCCAACGGCCGCCTGCAGGTGAGCCCGCATTCGGCGGACCTTTACCAGGGCGCGCTTGCCGGGTCGCTTGCGCTGGACGCCAGCGGCAACCGGCTTGCGCTCAAGGAAACGCTCAGCAACGTGTCGGTCGGGCCGCTGGTGAGGGACCTGGCCGGGCGCGATGCGATCGAAGGTCGCGGCAACGTTTCGCTCGATATCACCGCGTCGGGTGCCAGCGTCGGCGCGATGAAGAAGTCGCTCGCCGGCAGCGCCCGGGTCCAGCTGCGAGACGGCGCGATCAAGGGCATCGATCTCGCCGCGACCTTGCGCAAGGCTCAGGCGCTGCTCGTGGCGAAGTCCGCCCAGGAGCAGCCCGCCGCGGGCGGCCAGCAGACCGACTTCACCGATCTGAGCGCGAGCTTCGCGATCCGCAATGGCGTGGCGCACAACGACGATCTGAGCGTGAAGGCGCCGTTCTTCCGCATCAACGGGGCGGGCGACATCGACATCGGCGATTCGAAGCTCGACTATCTCGCCAAGGCGTCCGTGGTAGCCAGCGCAAAGGGGCAGGGCGGGGCGGAGCTGGCGCAGCTCGCCGGTCTGACCGTGCCGGTGAGGCTGAGCGGGCCGTTCGACGCGCCCAAGTACCGCGTCGACTTCGGCGCGGTCGCCACCGAGCTGCTCAAATCACGCTTGACCGAGAAGCTCAAGGAGGAGCTGCAGGGCAAGCCCGCGCAGGGCGGCAGCACGGCGAAGGACCTGCTGCGCGGGATTTTCCGCCGCTAGAGAATCCGCAGCAGGGGGATTGCCGGTCCGCGCGCTCCCCCGCGGGAGCGCGGCACGCGGTTGCGGCTAGGCGCGTTTCAAGTGGGCGTTACACCAGCCCTTGGCGCTCACCGACTTGCCGGGAAAGACCGAGCACGGGCCCGAGGCCTCGCCTGGCTTGCCCTGGTAGAGCTGGCAATTCGCGCAGGTCTGATCCGACGCGTACTTCGGGAACTTCGTCTTGTCCACCTTGGTTGCGTCGCTGCGGTATCCCAGCGCCTGCGCGGCCGGGTCGTTTTCATCGACCAGGGGCAGAGCTTGCGCCTGCGAGAGCGCGGGACGCGCGGCCGCGATGACCGCGATGGCGAGCGACCCCGCTTTGAGAAAGTTCCGGCGGCCAGTGATGCGATCGTCTTGACTCGATGGGATGCGTGACATTGGGTTTTCCATGAAAAGTGAATGGTCGCGTAGCTGCAGGTCGCTATCCTAGTGAGGCCCCCGGTTTTGGGGTTTGCGCTAGATCAAGTGTCGGGCGGGTCGGGCAGCGCCCGCGGAGAGTCCGGACGGAAAATGAAGCTTTTCGTCACGCTGAGCATCATCTTGGCGGGGCTCGGAGGCCGCTCCGCCGTCGACAAAGCGCTGGCGCTGCGGGGCGGGCCGGAGCTGGTCGCGCTCTGGGCTCAGCTCGGTTCGGTGATCGAGCTCATTGCCGGCGTCGCGATGGCTGGCGTCGGAACCGGCCTGTCGGTGCTGGTGGCGCAGGCGGCGCCGGGTGCCCACCAGCGCCGGCTCCTGCGCGCGGCGCTGCGCGCCGGATTGAGCGTGTCAGTGCCGGCGATGATCGTCGTCGCGGCGCTCGCCGTGTTCCGTCCGCGCGCGGTGATCGATAGCGGCCTGTCGCCGGCGCTGCTCGTTTTCGGCGCGCTGGTCGGCTGCGTCGCGGTGGCGCCCGCGATGCTCAACAGCTACTGGCTCGGACAGCAGCGCCGGGGCGCGATGCTCGCGCTGGCGCTCGGCTCGGCTGCGATCTCGCTCGGCGCCGCGCTCGTGGCGCCGCCGCGTTCGATTCTGCAAGCCCTCGCGCTGGCGCAAGCCGCGCCCGTGCTGCTGACCGCGGTCGTTCTCGGACGCGAGCCGGCGCGCGGCGCTTCGGCGGCCGAAGCGCGGCATGCCGCGCGCCAGCTCCTGCGATACATGCCGGCCGGAGTGGCGATCGGCATCCTCAGCCCAGGCTCGATGCTCGCCGCGCGGAGCATCGTTTCAGGAGCTCTGTCCTGGCATGCGGCTGGCGAGCTGCAGGCACTGTGGCGCGTCTCGGACTGGGTCGGATCCCTCGCGGCGGGCGTGCTCTCGGTCTACTTTCTGCCGCGCCTGAGCGCCTCTGCCGGAACACCTCGCTTCGCGCTCGAGCTTCGGCGCGCGGCGCTGGCAACGCTCCTGCCCTCTGCGGCGGCGTTTGCGATGCTGCTCGTCTGGCAGCGTCCCGTGTTCTCGTTGCTCTACGACCCCAGCGTAGAGCTCCCCGATCGGACGGTGGCGCTCTTTTTTGCCGGCAGCCTCGCCCGGATCGTGGCCTGGGTGCCGCTGTTCGCGCTCTACGCGACCCGGCGCACGCTGGCGATTGCCGCGGGAGAGTTTCTCTCGCTGCCGCTGTTTGCCGCGCTGCTCGGCGTGTTCGCCTCCGGACTGACCCTCGAGCGCGCGGCAGCCATGTGGCTGGCCTCGTACCTGGCGTACGGCGCGTTCAACCTGTGGGCGCTGAGGCGAGGGGGGTGACGCCCCGGCTCACAGCGATCTGACGACCGTTACGGTGTCGCCTTCCCCGGGAGTGCCATGCGGCTCGAAGCCGAGCTGGCGGGCGAACTTGAGCATCCTGTGGTTGCTCCTGAGCACCTGGCCTTCCATCGTCTTGTAGCCGCGCACACGCGCCGCGTCGATCAGCGCCAGCATCAGCAGCCCGGCGACGCCGGTGCCCTGCCAGGCGTCGTCCACTGTGACCGCGAACTCGCAGCTGCCCGGCCGCTCCGTGGCGACGTATCGCGCCACTCCGATCTCGAGGTCCTTGCCGTCTCGCGCGACCGTGGCGACGAGCGCCATGTGCCGCTCGTAGTCGACATCGGTGAAGTACTTGAGCTTCTTCTCCGGAAGCTCGGCGACGTGCCCCATGAAGCGGAAATAACGGGAGTCTTCCGACAGGTGGCGCACGAACGCCTGCTCCATGCCCGAGTCCTCCGGGCGGATCGGCCGGATCGTGACCTCGGTGCCGTCCAACAGGCGCCGGACCTGCACCAGCTCTTGTGGGTATTGCGCCATTGGAGGTCCTCGACGCCGAGGGGCAGATGCCCCGCAAGGTCAGTGCGAAATCCGCCCCAGGAGCGAAGGCAGCAGGCCCTCGCGCCTCGGCCCGAGCTCGGGGCGCTGATCCGTGCGAGCGATCACGACGCGCCTGCGGTCCTGCGCCAGCAGGCGCATCGGCAAGCCGCTGCGCGCGAGCTCGGCATACATCTGCGGCGTCATCACGGCGTACGCCTCGCCGCCCGTTCTCCAGCGATGTTCGAACTCCGCCAGCGAGGCGACGTACTTCGCCGGCTCGATGGCCGTGCCCAGCTCGAGCTCGCTGCGAAACGCGACCAGCGTGACCGGCCGGCCGAGATAGAAGGGCAGGCTCTGGTCGAAGGTATCGACGCTGTAGAACGGCGCGCGCGGCGCGAAGCGACGATGGTCGGCCCCCAGGCGCTGCACCAGCCCGCGCGCGGAGTAGTAGTCGTCGAAGCCATGCAATCCCCATAGGGCGATTTGAACGCCGCCGAGGCTGCAGAGCGCGAGCGCGAGGAGCGCCGCATTCCGGCCGCGCCTGGCGCAGCCCCAAGCGAGCGCGGCCCCCAGCAGCCACAGCGCTCCGGCCGTGGCGAGCCAGGGGACGTAGCGCGCCACCGGGCCCGCAAGCAGCGGGTTGCGCGCGAGCGACGGCAGACGCCACGCCAGCGCGAGCGCGCCCAGGCCGGCGAGCGCGGTCCATGGAGCGATCCAGCGCAGGGACAGGGTGGTGCGCCGCGCCGCATCGCGTGCCACGAGCAATGCGAGCGCCGGCATCACGGGAACGATGTAGGCGGGAAGCTTCGACTGGGATGCGCTGAAGAACACGAGGATCACCGCGCTCCAGAGCAGCAACAGGCGATCGACGTCCAGCGCGCCGGCGGGCGCCGAGCGCTTCGCCGCCCGCGCGAGCGCTCCCGCCAGCGCCGGGCTCCAGGGCAGCATCCCGAGCAGCAGGAGCGGAACGTAGTACCACCACGGGCCGGGACGGTCGTGGCCCCGCTCCAGGTAGCGGTCGAAGTGCTCGTAGATGAAGAAGAAGTGAAAGAACTCGGGATTGCGCAGCTGGACCAGGACGAACCACGGCAGGGCGATGATGCCGAAGGTAAGCAGTCCGGCTCGCCAGTACAGCCGCCGCAACAATCCCCAGTCGCGCTGGACGACCACGTAGGCGCCGAGCACCAACCCGGGCAGGACGATTCCTTCGAGGCCTTTGGTCAGCACGGCCAGCGCCATGGCTGCCCAGGCCACCAGCATCCAGACGCGCTGGGCGCGGTCGTCGGCGGGGTCGCGCTGCGCGAGCAGAAACGCCACCAGAGTGAGCGTCATGAAGAACGTCAGCCCCATGTCGAGCGTCAGGTACTGGCTCGCCAGGACGTAGCCCCACGAGCTGGCCGCGGCGATCCCGCCCAAGGGGCCAGCACCCGGCGGCCCGAGTCGATTGCCGGCGAAGACCAGCAGCAGCACCCCGAGCAGCCCGGTGAGTGCAGGCCACAGCCGCGCGCTCCAGGCGTGCTCGCCGAACAGCGCAAAGCCGGCCGCGGTCGCCCAGTATTGCAGCGGCGGCTTCTCGAAGTACTTCAGATCGTCCAGCCGCGGCGTGATCCAGTCGCCCGAGGCGAGCATCTCGCGCGGAATCTCGGCATAGCGCCCCTCGTCGGGCATGAACAGCGCGCGCACGCCGAGGCCCGCGAACCACAGCAGCGCGATCAGCGCGGCCGCGATCATGAAGGTGCGCCGCAGCTGCGCGGCGTAGGAATGGGCGGGAACGAAGGTCGGCATGGGTCGGATGCGTGCGGCGCATCCGTCACGGCGCAGCCCGAATGATAGCGGTTTGCCGCCGGACGCGAGCCGGCGGCGGAGCAGGGCCGGGCAGGGGCTTGCGTCGTTCAGCGAGCGCGCGAGCGCCCTCCGTCGAGCAGCTTTCCGAGTTCGAATTTCTGCACCTTGCCGAGGGCGTTTTTCGGCAGGCTGTCCAGAAACACCACGCGGCGCGGGTGCTTGTAGCGCGCGAGCCGGTCCTTGAACAGCGCCAGCGCCGCCTGCTCGTCCAGCTCGGCCCCGGGCTTGCGCACGATGCAGGCGCATGCCGCTTCGCCCCATTTCGGATCTTCGATGCCGATCACCGCCGCCTCGGCGATCGCCGGGCAGTCGGCGAGCACGTTCTCCAGCTCCGCCGGATAGATGTTCTCGCCGCCCGAGATGATCACGTCCTTCGATCGGCCGGCAACCCAGAAAAAGCCGTTGGCGTCGCGGCGCGCGAGGTCGCCGGTCCTGAACCAGCTGTCGACGAAGGCGGCGCGGGTCGCCTCGGGATTGTTCCAGTAGCCGCGCATGACGTTGGGTCCACGTACCCAGACTTCTCCGACCGCTCCGGTTTGCGCCTCGGTGCCGAGCGCGTCGACCGCGATCTTGATCTCGCAGTGCGGCGCCGGCTTGCCGGCGCTGCCCACCATGGCGCGGGCCTCCTCCTTCAGCAACACCACGGCGATCGGCGCCGTTTCGGTGCAGCCGTAGATCTGCCCGACGGGCACGCCGCGCGCGTGGAAGGCGCGGATCAGCGAATCCGGCACCACCATCGAGCCGGAGTTGATCATCTTGAGCGACGAGAGGTCGGTGCGTTCCCAGTCGGCATGCTCGACGATCGCCTGCATCGTCGCCGGCACCAGGATGCTGACCGTCGGCTTGCGGGCTGCGACGTCCGCCAGCCACAAGCCGGGATCGAAGCGGCGATGCAGCGTGACCGTGGCGCCGGCGAGCAGCGCGGGCAAGGTCTGGTTGTTCAGGCCGCCGACGTGAAACATCGGCAGCGCATTGAGCACGTGGTCGGCCTGCGACAGATCGTGGGCGTGCATCGAGTTGAAGCCGTTCCACAGCAGCGCCGATTGCTGAAGCACCGCCCCCTTGGGTCGTCCCGTGGTGCCCGAGGTGTAGACGATGAGCACGTCGTCCGCGTCGCCTCCGGTCGGGGCAGGGGAGGCGTCGCCTTCGCGCCACTTGCCGTCGAGCATGCGCGCCGGCGTTGCCAGCTCGGCCGCATGGGCCTGGAGCTCGGGCTCGTAGAGCAGGAGCTTCGGCGCGCAGTCGCCCACGATGACGCGATGCTCGGCGGCGGTCAGGCGCCAGTTGAGCGGCACCAGGATCGCACCCAGGCGCGCCAGCGCGAACAGGAGCACCAGCATGTCGGGGTGGTTGTAGCCGAGGAACGCGACCCGGTCCCCCCGGGCCACGCCGTTCGCGCCGAGCATGCGCGTCGCCTCCTCGATGCGCTCCCAGAGCACCGCGTAAGTCCAGTCGGTGCCGTGGAAGTGCAGCGCGACCTTGGCCGGAAAGTGCTCCGCCCAGCGCTCGATGATGCGCGACAGGTTCACTTCACGCGCCTAGCGCTGCTAGTCATCCGCTTCGCCCGGCTCGTACAGCGCTTCGCGGCCGATGCGGTCCAGGCACAGCTCCGCCGTCCAGGGGAGCATCAGCGCGCCGCAGCGCGAATCGCGGTACAGGCGCTCGAGCGGCAGGCTCTTCAGCATCGATTGCCCGCCGCAGGTGCGGATCGCCAGGCGGCAGATGTCGTTCGCGTTCTCCATGATGGTGTACTGCGCGGCGTAGGCTCGCAGGCGCGCGTCCTTGGGCGGATCGACACGCGCGTCCTCGAGCATGCGCAGGAACAGGGCGCGCGTCTGCTCGAGCCTGACGAACATCTCCGCCACCGCGAGCTGCTTGGTCGGGTACATGCGGCGCTTGACCGGCGGCATGCCCTCGATCTCGCCGCGCAGGTACCTGACCGTGAACTCGTAGGCCGCGATCGCAATGCCCATGTAGGTCGGCGAGAGCGTGGTGAACATGTGCGGCCAGCGTCCGGCCGCCTGGTAATACACGCCGCGCGGCATCATCTGCGCCTCGTCCGGGACGAACACGTCCTTGAACAGCAGGGTGCGCGACACGGTGCCGCGCATGCCGAGCGGATCCCAGTCACCGGTGACCGTGAGCCCCGGCGCCTCGCCCGGCACCGCCATGTAGAGCGTATCGCGCATGCTGCGCTCGGCCTTGTCCTCGG
Organism: uncultured Pseudomonadota bacterium; assembly: GCA_963817785.1. Classification (GTDB taxonomy): domain Bacteria; phylum Pseudomonadota; class Gammaproteobacteria; order Burkholderiales; family SG8-39; genus JAKALD01. Next base: position 10,898 of record CAWFPL010000005.1, read on the forward strand.
TGCACAGCACGCCGTAGTAATGCGCGGCCCCCGCGAGCGAGGCGAAGATCTTCTTGCCGTTGATCAGCCAGCCGCCCGCGACCTTGCTCGCCAGCGTGCCGAACGGCGCCTTGCCGGCTGCTGCGGCGCTGCCCTCGGAGAACGGCTGCGCGTAGATCGCACCGTCCTCGACCACGCGCTTGAAATGGATCAGCCGGTGCCGATCGTGCTCGGCGCGCTGCTCCGGGCTCATGTTGAGGTCGTCGGCGAGGATCCCCGGCCACAGCGTCGAGCACGCGTGCATGTTGAAGGTGAGCGCCGTGGCGCCGCAGTACTTGCCGATGGTGGCCGAGACCAGCGCGTAGGTGCGCAGGTCGGCGCCCATGCCGCCGAACTTCTCCGGCACGCACAGGCCGAGCAGGCCGGCGTCCTTCAGGTCGGCATAGTTCTCGAACGGAAAGCTCGCCTCGCGGTCGTAGCGTTCCGCGCGCCGTGCAAAGCGCGGCCCGAGCGACTCGGCGATGCCGATCAGCTCCTTCTGCCTGGCGCTGAGCGGGAAGTTCGAGCCGGCGACCGAGTAGCGCGGGTCGAGCGGCAGGGCGGATGCATCCATGTACACCTCAGAGGCTGTGGCGCTCGAGAAATCCGGCGAGCGCCGCGTTGAAGGCTTGCGGCTGGTCCATCGGTCCGAGATGGCCGCAGCCCTCGAGCACCAAGTACTCGGCGCCGGGGATTTTCTGCGCCATGCGCTGCATGACCGCAGCGGGCGCGGTCCTGTCGTCGCTGCCGGCCACGAGCAGCGTCGGAACCGTGATCCCCGGCAGCTGCGCGCGCCGGTCAAAGGTCGTGAGCAGGCGCACCGCCTTGCGATACGTCTCCGGCGGCACCGCTGCCATGTTGCGCTGGGCGAGCGCCAGGCCCTGCGGGTCGGACTTGGTGCCGCGCATCGCGGGCATCAGGCGCGCGGCGATGTCCGCCATCGTCTGGCCGGCGTCGAGCGGCGCGATGCGCGCCTGGATGAACTCGCGCTGGAAGTCGCCCTCTGCGCCGCCGAATGCGGGGCTGGTGAAGCACAGTGCCAGCGCCTGCACCATCTCGGGGAAGCGGGCGTAGGCCTCCTGCGCGACGAAACCGCCCATGCTGTGGCCGACGAGCACCGCGCGGCCCGCGGCGAAGCGCTCGACGAAGCGCTTGAGCGCCAGCGATACCTGCTCGAGATCGTAGGGCTCCACGAGCGGGGTGCCGCCGTAGCCGGGCTGGTCCCATGCGAGCGCCTGGTAGCCGCGCGCCGCGAAGTGCGGCAGCTGTCGCTCCCAGGCCGCATGGCTGCCGCCCACGCCGTGCAGAAAGACCAGTGCGGTCACGCAAGCTCGCCTTGCAGCTTGCCGTCCTCGACGATGGTCCTGTCGTCCAGGCGAATGGTGCAGTGGCGGAACGGCAGGTCGTAGTGCCCGAGGGTATAGCGCCCGGCCACCTCGTTCGCGCCCGTCGAATACAGGAAGTTTCCGGCGAAGGCTCGCTGCTCGGTGCCGTTCACGTCGCGCCGGTCGTACATGACGAGCGCGTCCCAGCGCGCGCGCGGGTTCATCCCCCAGCCCACGTGCGACACCGCATAGGCTTCACGGTCGCCCCAGGCGGCGAAGTACTCGCGCATCAGCTCGGCATCGAGCCCGTCGCCCTCGATACGCGTCACGTAATCGTTCTCGATCGCGAGCCGGATCGGCGACTCGACGTAGCGCTTGAACGTCAGGTTGAGGTCGCCCGGCGCCATCACCAGCGTGCCGTTCACGCTCCCTGACCGGGGAAAGCACAGCGCGAGCCCGCCTGGCCAGTGCGACAGCGTGCCGGGCTTGTCGGTGTAGCCCCAGACCCCGCCCACGCGCGCGCCCTCGACGAGAACCGTGAGGTCGGTCCCGGCAGCGGAGCTCACGCTCATGGTGCGGGCCGCTTTCAGCAAGCGCATCCCCGCCCTCACCTTCTGCTCGTCGGCGGGGGAGGGCGCGAGGCGCTCGAGCGCGTCCGGGTGCTCGTTCGACACGTACAGCACGCGCGCGCCGCCCTTGAGGATCTGCGCCAGCTCGGGCGCATGCATCAGGCCTTCGACCGTGCAATCGGCGACGAACGTCGACCCCGCGAGGGCGCCGATCGCCGGAGCGAGGCCCTGCAGCGCCACCGAGGCGCCGGTGGAGCGGATCGGCACCGGCGCGCTCTGGCGCGGAGTGGGCACGATGACATGGAACGGCCGCGCGCCGAGCCGGTGCAGGGCGAGCTCCGCGAGCCGCACGTTCAGCGCGCGCGACTGGGTCTCGGACAGGATGGCGCAGGCATCGCCTTTGCCGATCCTGCACAACTCGAACACCTGCGCGAACAGATCGATCCATTTGCCTTCGATGCGATCCGCGATCACGGCGCTTGCTCCTCCCGGGGGATTGGTCTATCGTATTGCATGATAATTCATGCGTCAATGAAAGCGCATACAGCCCGACGGATGCCGAAGCGCTCTGCGGCAGCGCCCTTCTACGGCGATTATCTGCCGTATCTCGTCGCGCGCGCGGCGTTCCTGATCCTGAACGATTTCCACGCGCTGCTGAAGCGCTTCCGTATGCCAGTGCTCGAATGGCGCGCGCTCGCCTCGCTCTCGGGCGGCCGCGGCTACACGATCGGCGCTCTGGCGCGGGTCACACTGTGCAAGCAGCCGACGCTGTCGCGGCTGGTCGACCGGCTGGAGGCGCGCGGCTTGGTGCGGCGCGAGGCGGCGGCCGAGGATCGCCGGCAATCCGTAGTCATGATCACGGCCCGCGGCAGGAAGCGCATCGCGCCGGTGCTCGCCACCGCGCGGCGCCATGAAAAGCGGGTTTTGGAAGGATTCCGGCCGAAGGACATCGCCACCCTCAAGCGCCTGCTGCAGGCGCTAATCGCGGCCTTCGAGGCAGGCGGGAGCTAGCGGCTGCGGCGGCCAGGTAGCGATCCGGTACAATCGGCGCAAATGATTGTTTTCGACCTGCTTTGCGGCGGCGGCCATCGCTTCGAGGGCTGGTTCAGCTCCGCCGATGACTTCGCCGCACAGAAGTCGCGAGGGGTCGTAGGCTGCCCGGTTTGCGGCAGCCAGGGGGTCGAGCGCGTGCCATCGGCGACGCGCTTCAACACCGGCGCCGGTCCAGTGACTCAACCCGCCGCGCCGGTCGAGCCCAGCGGACAGAGAGATCCGATCGCGCTCGCGCAGATGCTGTACTCGCGCATGCTCGACGAGCTGCTCACCAAGACCGAGGACGTCGGCGGGGAGTTTCCGGCCGAAGCGCGGCGCATTTTCTACCAGGAGGTGCCGTCCCGCGCGATCCGCGGCACGGCCACCGAGGAAGAGCACGACGCGCTGCTTGAGGAAGGTGTGCCGGTCGCCCGACTGCCGGTGCCATCCTCAGGCAATCTGAACTGAGGCTCGGCGGGGGCGCGCTGGCGCCCGGGGGAGGCTTGGGGGTGGGTGAGCTTGGCGCCCGAAAGTCGCATAATGTGTAAGACGGTCAAATTCTGGGCCACAACTCCGCGATATCGCCCCGGAGGCGTCGACATATCCCCACACACGGGGGAAAGGAAACGGCAGCCTATCCCCCCATTTAATCAAGACAAGGCGGCGCGCAGAGCGCGCCGCTCTTTCCCCACCGCGCCCCGCAGCCTCCGCCCTCGACACCAGCTCGAGCTTGAGCTCCCCCGGCCGGACGATATCAACCCGATAGCGAGCAATCTCCACGCCCCGCCGAGCCACCCGCCAATACCCGGCCGAGCGCTCCACCTTGCACCGGTCGCCATGCAGCGCCTTCACGTGCAGCAGCGCCACCGTCGCAGTCTCGATCCGCAGCCCCTCGATCCAGAACACGAGCGGCCCCTGTGGGGGAGCGGGCAGGGGAGCCGTGCCAGCATCGCTCAGATCCCGTTCTGAGCCCTTGTCCGGGGTAGTGCGGGGTTCGCCTCGCCTCCCCACGGGAACAACCCCGTGGGTCCCCACCTCGGCCGGGGCGCCCCGCCCCGCACTGGACGCATCGAGCCCATGCGAGTGCAACCCATGCTCGGCAGAGGGGGGCTGTGCAACCAGGTCCGCCCCAAGGCCCGCAAAGCCATCCAGAGCCCCCAGAACAGCCCCAGGCGATCCCGCCGCACACTCCTGGGGGGTAAGGCCCATACCCCCCGCCGCAAGCGGCATAGTCGCATAATGTGTATTATGTAAAATAAGCTCTTGGGACTCAAGACTCAAATCCCCTCAAACCACGCCATCCAGCTACTTGGTCGCGCCAGCCCGTTTGAGGAGCTCCACCATCCCCGAATTTCCACCCTTGCTCGCGAGCCTCAGCGCCGTGGCCCCATCCGGAGCCGTATGCTCGAGGTCAACGTCGGCATAGAGAAGCTCGCGTGCCGCGGACGCGTTGCCGTTACGAATCGCGAGCATGAGAGGCGTGTACCCGTTCGGCTCCACGGCGTTCTTGTCCGCCCCCTTTTCGAGGAGAAAGCGCACCACCGCGGGGTTGCCGCCAAAAGCAGCATAGGCTAGCGGAGTCCAGCCAGAAGGGTTGATTTCGGCCCCGTGCTCGGCGAGCAGCTTGACGATTCCAAGGTGGCCGTTGAGGCAGGCGACCATCAGCGCGGAGTCGCCGAAGGGATTGCGGCGATTCACCGTTGCCTTCCGCGCAATGAGCAAGGCCACGAGGTCGCGGTAGCCCAGCCGAGCGGCAGTCATCAGGATGGTATTTCCATCCTTGTCGGTCGTGTCTGCCGCGAGCCCGCGGTCGAGAAGCTCGCCAACCACCGCTGCATCGTCACTGTGCACGGCCTTCAGGAGCTCATCGAGCGACTGCCCGAATGCGAGGCGTGAAGCTAATAATAATAGCGTAAATACAAAGAGATAATGTAACTGCCTCATTTAATTTATATATATAGGATTCTACGTAGTCTTTGTTTTATCAGTAGCTTAGGAATATGTTGCGTTAGTGACTTTATATAACGCTACTATCGTGCTGTATAGACTCATATAGTATGCGTTGCCTTGTTGCTATCAGAGGCCCCGCTGAGAATCATCTCGATCTTTCGTTTCACGGATTGACCCGCCTCGTCGCCTCCGAACTGAACGCCGATCCCCTGGACCTTCTTGCCTTGTGCCCCATCCGGGGTGATCCACACCACCTTGCCCATCACCGGCAGCTTCGCCGGCTCATCGGGAAGCGAAATGAGCATGAAGACATCCTCGCCCAGGTGGTACTGGCGGTTGGTGGGGATGAAAATGCCCCCATGCCTGAGCTGCGAAATGAAGGCCGCGTAAAGCGCGCTGGTGTCGCGGATGTTCAGCGATAGAACGCTCGGCCTTGAAGAGTCTGCGGGATTCTCACCGTTCGACATGTTCACCTCTGCCTGATGGTGGCCACCGCAGCGAGCATCTCGCCTGCAAACAGCCGCGGATTCAACGGGTGGCGAGCAAGCGCCCGGTTGCGGCCCATCTGCCTGGCGAACGCGAGCCAGGCAGCGCCGAGCGCCGTTGGCCCAGGCTTGCCGCCGGTGGCGTATTTCGTGCGTCCAGCGAGCGCCGCAAAAGCCTGATCGAGAGCAAACTTCTGCAGCGCGTCGGCGAGGATCTCGAGCTCCTCGCGATCGCCGCAGGCTTTCAGCGTGCCCTGGTCACCGCTTGCAAGCGCCTGGAGCACCCGCCCGAGCGCGGCGCTGCCCTCGCCCGTGGCGTGCTCGAGGGCCCGGAGAGGGGCTCCACCTGCGAAGGCAAGCCAGCGCTCGGCATCCTTGACCCCTTGGGTGGCCAGCCAAGCGCGCGCCGCCTCGGGCTGCGGCAGCGGTAGCGGCACTGCGACGCAGCGACTGCGAATCGTGGACAAGAGCCGCGCAGGGCGGTGTGAGACCAGCACGAACACCGCGCCCGGCGGTGGTTCCTCGAGGCTCTTGAGCAGGGAGTTCGCCGCATGCAGGTTCATCGCCTCTGCCGGCTGGACGATGGCGAAGCGCCGTGCGCCACGGTGCGAGCCGATGTTGAGGAAGTCCGCCAGCTCGCGCACCTGATCGACCTTGATCTCGGTGCTGGGCTTACCCGGTTTGGCTGTTGCGCCCTCCTCCTCCGGCCCGAGAACCTGGCGCGCCATCGCCTCGGGCTCGATGAAGCGCACGTCGGGGTGATTGCCGGCCGCGAACCACCGACAAGCGTCGCAAGTACCGCACGGCCCGGCCTTCGGCCCCGGAGCTTCACACAGCAGGAACTGCACAAAGTGCTCCGCCAAGGCCAGCTTGCCTACCCCAGCCGGGCCATGAAACAGCAGTGCCTGCGGCAGGCGCTTAATCTTCTGAAGGAGCGGGCCCCAGATGGTTTCCTGCCAAGGATATTTCATTAGATCAGATATCTACTAGGTATTTCTCTATCTCTTTCTTAACTTCTTGCACACCCCCGGCCCCATCGATCACGCGGATTCGGCCGGGCTCGCCTCGGGCCCGCCGTAGATAACCTTCGCGCACGCGCTCGAAGAAGCTGCGGTCCTGCTGCTCGAAGCGGTCCATTTGCCGGCCGGACCCGCGCAGTCTAGCTTGACTGACCTCGTACGAGCAGTCGAAGACCAACGTACGGTCGGGGTGCAGTCCCGGGTGCGCAGCCGCGGCGAGCCGCTCCACCAGCTCGCTGGAAACCCCCTTGCCGGCCCCTTGGTAGGCGGCCGTCGCGTCGGTGAAACGATCGCAGAGTACCCAAGTCCCCGCGGCCAGGGCGGGCCGGATCCGCTTGGCGACGTGATCGGCGCGGGCCGCGAACATGAGCAGCGTCTCGGTGATCGGGTCCATGGGTTCGGCCAGCACCAAGGCGCGCAGCTGCTCAGCCAGCGGGGTGCCCCCGGGTTCCCGGGTCACCAGCACCGCATGCCCTTCGCCACGCAGCCGCTCGGCGATCCAGTCCAGATGGGTGGATTTGCCGGCGCCGTCCACGCCCTCCAGGGTGATGAATTTGCCGCGCTCGCTCATCCGAAGTGACCGCCGACGTGGCGCTTACTTGCGCGCCGCGGGCCGCTGGTACATGTCGACCGCCCGATTGTGCTGTTCCAGCGTGCGGGAAAACACGCTCGTACCGTCGCCGCGCGCCACGTAATAGAGATCGCCGGTCTGCGCGGGCCGCAGCGCCGCGCGCAGCGAGGCGAGCCCCGGCATCGCGATCGGCGTCGGCGGCAACCCGGGGCGCGTGTACGTATTGTAGGGCCCGTCCGCGGTCAGATCCTTCTTGCGCAGATTGCCGTCGAAGCGCGCGCCCATGCCGTAGATGACCGTGGGATCCACCTGGAGCAGCATGCCAGCGCGCAGGCGATTGACCAGCACTCCCGCGATCATCGTCCGCTCGGTGGCCCGCCCGGTCTCCTTCTCGATGAGCGAGGCCATGATGAGCGCCTGATACGGGTTCTGGTACGGCAGGTCCGGCGTCCGCTTGGACCACTCCAGCGCGAGGTGACGCTGCATGGCGCCATAAGCGCGGCGCAGGACCGACAGGTCGCTCGCGCCCTTGCTGAACAGGTACGTGTCGGGGAAGAAGAGCCCTTCGGCGCGCCGTTCGGGCGCACCCAGCCTTTGCAGGATCTGGGCCTGATCGAGTCCGAGCGTGTCGTGGCGCAGATCCGGCGATTCGTTCAGCGCGTTGCGCACCTGACGGAAGGTCCAGCCCTCGATGAACGTGATCTCCGCCTGGGTCACGTCGCCGCGCGTCAGCTTGTCGAGCAGCTCGAGCGGCTTCAGCGGCGCCGTGAGCTCGTAGCTGCCGGCCTTGATCTGCTGCGCGCGGCCGAGGGCGCGTGCCAGCGCCTCGAACTGGAAGCGGCCGACCTCGACGCCCGCTTCGTCGAGAATGCGCGCCGCGCCGCGAAAGCGGGTGCCCTCGGGGATCTCGAATTCGACCGGCAGCTTGCGGATGGTCAGTGGCGTCTCCACATAACGCGCGAGGTAGACCGCCCCTGCCGCTGCGGCGAGGACGAAGCCGATCAGGCCTATGGCGAGTAAGCGGCGCAACGGAAGCGGCTAAAATTCGCATTCTACGATGGACACACGGATCACTCATTCGGGGGCGGAGCTCGCCGCCTTGGGCATGCTCGAAGTCACGGGCGAGGACGCGCGGGCCTTTCTGCATGCGCAGCTCACCAACGACGTGGCGGGCCTGCTGGCGGACCGGGCGCGCTATGCCGGTTGGTGCTCGGCGAAAGGCCGGCTCCTGGCGAGCTCGCTGGTCGTTCCGCATCGCGGCGGATTTCTGCTGCAGCTCGCGCGCGACCTGGCTCCGGCGGTGGCCAAGCGGCTCGCGATGTTCGTGCTGCGCTCCAAGGTCAAGGTCTCCGACGGCAGCGCCGCTTGGGCCCAGTTCGGCCTGTGGGGCGCGGGCGCCGCAGAGCAGCTCGCCGCCCTCGGCGTCGTCGCCCCGCAGCTCGATCTCGGCGTAAGCGATGCGCAGGACGCGCTCGCCGTACGCGTTGCCGAGCAGCGCTACCTGGTCGCCGTACCCGCGGCGCGCCGCGAGGCGACTGCGCTCCTCGTTCACGGCTCCGAGCAGGCGTGGCTGCTGGAGGAGATCCGGGCCGGACGGCCGCTCGTCACGCAAGCTACCCAGGACCTGTTCGTTCCGCAGATGGTCAACTACGAGCTGCTCGGCGCAGTGGACTTCAAGAAAGGCTGCTATCCGGGGCAGGAGATCGTGGCGCGCACGCAGTATCGCGGCCAGCTCAAGCGCCGCATGATCCGAGCGCGGGTGAACGCGCAAGCACAGCCCGGCCAGGACGTCTACGGACAGGACTTGACCGGGCAGGCCGCCGGCACGGTGGTGAACAGCGCGCTCACCCCGGAGGGCGGCAGCGAGGTGCTGGCGGTAGTGCCGATCGCCTCGCTCGCGCAGCACGCAACGCTGCGGCTCGGCAGCCCTGATGGGCCTGCACTCGAGGTCCTGCCCCTGCCCTACGCGGCATGACGAACTACTACGTGTACTACCGCATCGGGCCGTACGCACGCACGGAGCTGACGCGCGTGGTCGGCGAGATGTTTGCGGCCGTCGCCGAACAGACCGGAGTCCAGGGTCGATGGATGCACCGGCGCGATGACCCGAGCACCTGCATGGAGGTGTACGAAGAGGTGCACGAGGCGGCGCGCTTCGAAGCCCTGCTCGAGCGCGAGGCGCAGCGCAGGGGCTTCCAGCGCTTTCTGGCACCTGGCGCGGCGCGTCACACGGAATGCTTCGTCGCGGCGCAGGACTGAGCGATGTGCCTGATCCTTCTGGCGTGGCGTGCGCATCCCGAGTATCCGTTGGTCGTCGCCGCAAACCGCGACGAATACCACGCCCGGCCTTCGGCGCCCGCCGGTTTTTGGGAGGACCGACCCGACATCCTCGGCGGACGCGACCTCGAATTCATGGGGACATGGATGGCAATGACTCGGGCGGGCAAGTTCGCCGCCGTAACCAACTACCGCGGTTCGGACGGCGCCTCCGCCGGAACCCTGTCTCGGGGCTTGCTCGCCCGCCGCTTCCTGGAGAACGGGGAACGCCCCGCCGAGTTCGTGCGCGCCCTCGCTCAGGACGGTGCCGCATACCGGGGCTTCAATTTTCTCGCGGGCGACCTGGACGAGCTCTGGTGGGTGTCCAACCGCGGTGCAGGTGCCCGGCGACTCGACGCGGGCATTCACGGGCTGTCCAATCACCTGCTCGACACGCCTTGGCCGAAGGTGACGACGGGCAAGCTACGGCTGGCACGCGCGCTCGAGACGGCTCCTGCGGTCGATCCATTGCTGGCGTTGCTCGCGGACACGTCCGTCGCGGCGGATGAGGAGCTTCCCGACACCGGCGTCGGACCGGAGCGGGAGCGGGCGCTGTCCGCGGCGCGCATCGTCGCGCCCGGCTACGGCACGCGTTGCTCGACCGTGCTCATGCTCGGGCGCACTGGACGGGCGCGCTTCGCCGAGCGCGCCTACGACGCTCAGGGCAATCAGGGCGTCACGCTGCAGTACGAGCTGCGCCTGACAGTCTGACCGGGGCCGGAACTTCCTGGCTTAGCCGCCCGCCGCGAGCTTGCGCGTCATCGCCTGGTGCGGGATGCCCGCCTCGAGGTAGACCTCGCCCTCGGCGGTGAAACCGTGGCGCCGATAGAAGCCGAGCGCATGCGTCTGCGCCGAGAGCGCGATCTCCTGCATGCCGCGCGAGCGCGCCTCCTCGACCAGGCGTTCGAGCAGCGCGCCGCCCAGGCCCCGCCCGCGCCACTCGGCGAGCACCGCCATGCGGCCGATATGGCCGTCGGGCAGCAGGCGCCCGGTGCCGACGGCGCGCCCGTCGTCCAGGCGCGCCAGCGCGTGGACGCAATGCCCATCGACGTCGTCCAGCTCGAGCTCGCGCGGCACGCCCTGCTCGGCGACGAACACGGCCTCGCGGATCGCGCTTGCCTCCGCGCGGGCTTCGTTCCAGGCCAGCAGATCGATGCGCGCCATCGCGAAAGTATAATTGCCGCCTTTCCCGCCAAGCGATCTGCATGAACAGCCTCTGGAACGACGCCGAAGCCGCGCAGTTTTCCGGCCCGCTCGGACCGCGCGTGTACACCTCGCGGCTGCTCGGGCGCGACAAGTCGCTGGTGCTGCATGGGGGTGGCAACACCTCGGTGAAGCTGCGCGACAGGAATGCGTTCGGGGAGGACGAGGAGGTCCTGTACGTCAAGGGCAGCGGCTGGGACCTGGAGAAGATCGAGCCGGCGGGTTTCTCGCCGGTGGCGCTGGGCTACGTGCGCCGGCTGGCGCAGCTCGAGCGGTTGTCCGACCCGCAGATGGTGAACGAGCTCGCGACGCACCTGCTGCGCGCCGGCGCGCCGGCGCCGTCGGTCGAGACCATCCTGCATGCCATCCTGCCGCACAAGTACGTCGATCACACGCACGCCGACGCCGCGCTGTCGGTATCCAACGCGCCCGAGGGCGAGAAGCGCGTGCGCGAGATCTACGGCGACCGGGTGGTCGTGATCCCCTACATCATGGCGGGCTTCGACCTGGCGGCATGCTGCGCGCGCGAGTTCCCGAAGCAGGCCGGGCCGAATACCATCGGCATGGTGCTGCTCTCGCACGGCGTGTTTTCCTTCGGTGCGGATGCGAGGGAATCGTACGAGCGCATGATCCGCCTGGTATCCATGGCGGAGGACTACCTGGCGTCGAAGAGCGCCTGGCACGTGAGCATGCCTGCTGCCGCGCCGTTGCCCTTCAAGCGCGAGGAAGTCGCACAGCTACGCCGCGCGATCGCCGATTGCGCCGGCTTTCCGCTGTTGCTCGCAATCCACGACAGCCCGAAATTCCTGGGCTTCGCGCGCCACCCGGACGTGGCGCGCATCTCCCAGCGCGGCCCGGCGACCCCCGATCACGTGATTCGCACCAAGCCGCTTCCCATGCTGGGGCGCGACGTCGCCGCCTTCGCCGCGGCCTACCGCGCTTACTTCGAGCGCCACGCGGTCCGCACCACCGAGAAGAAGACCATGCTCGATGCGGCGCCGCGCATGGCGCTCGATGCCGAGCTGGGGTTCGTCGGCGTGGGACGTAGCGCCAAGGACGTGGCGATCGTCGCGGAGCTCTACGATCACACCATCGACGTGATCCTGCGTGCCGAGGCGCTCGGCGGCTGGCGAGCGCTCGATGAGCGCCACGTCTTCGACATCGAGTATTGGGATCTCGAGCAAGCGAAGCTGAAGAAAGCTGGCAATACGCCCGTGTTCGGCGGCGAGGTGGCGCTGGTCACCGGCGCCGCCTCCGGTATCGGCAAGGCATGCGCGGAGGCCTTTCTGAAGCGCGGCGCGGCAGTGGTGGGTCTGGATCGCAACCCCGCGATCGAGACGCTCTTCGGGCGCGCCGATTACCTCGGCATCACCTGCGACCTTACCGATGGCGGCGCGGTCGGCGCGGCGCTCGACGCCGCGGTGAAGCGCTTCGGCGGCATTGACATGGTGGTCCTGAACGCCGGCCTGTTCCCCTCCTCCCAGCCCATCGCGAGCCTCGCCGACGACGCGTGGCGGCGCGCCATGACGGTCAACGCCGAGGCGGGCCTCATCGTCCTGCGCGCCGCGTACCCGTTGCTCCGTCTCGCGCCGCGCGGCGGTCGCGTGGTCGTGATCGGCTCGAAGAACGTGCCTGCGCCCGGACCGGGTGCGGCGGCGTACTCGGCTTCCAAGGCCGCGCTTAATCAGCTCGCGCGCGTCGCGGCGCTCGAGTGGTCGAAGGACGGGATCCGCGTGAACACCATCCATCCCAACGCGGTGTACGACACCGCGCTGTGGACCGAAGAGGTGCTCGCCGCGCGGGCCAAGGCCTACAACCTCACGGTGGAGCAATACAAGAGGAACAACCTGCTGCGCACCGAAGTCTCCTCCAGGGACGTCGCCGAGCTCGCCGCCGAGATGTGCGGCACGCTGTTCGCGAAGACCACGGGCGCGCAGGTCCCCGTGGACGGCGGCACCGAGAAGCTCGTCTGATGGCGGCGGTCGAAGCCCTGCGCTGGCGCGGCGAGGCGCTGGAACTGCTCGACCAGCGTCTGCTGCCGGCGGAAAGCCGCTATGTCGCCTGCCGCAGCGCGGCTGAGGTCGCGCAGGCGATCCGCGACATGGTGGTGCGCGGCGCACCGGCGATCGGCTGCGCGGCCGCCTTCGGCATGGCGCTCGAGGCCCGGCGCGGCGCGCCGCTCGCGCCGGCCTTCGACGTGCTGGCGCGCAGTCGGCCCACCGCGGTCAATCTGTTCTGGGCGCTCGAGCGCATGCGCGCCAGGATCGATGCAGGGCCGGACGCGCTCGAGCGTGAAGCGATCGCGATCTTCGACGAGGATCTCGCGGCCAACCGCGCGATGGGCGCGCACGGCGCGCCGCTGATTCCCGACGGCGCGCGCATCTTCACCTACTGCAACACCGGTGCGCTCGCCACGGCCGGGCACGGGACCGCGCTGGGCGTGGTCCGCTCGGCGCGCGACGCAGGCAAGCGCGTATCCGTGATCGCCTGCGAGACGCGTCCGTATCTGCAGGGCGCGCGCCTCACCGCCTGGGAGCTGGTGCAAGAGGCCATTCCGGTGACGCTCGTCACCGACAACATGGCCGGCTTCCTGATGAGCCGCGGGGAGGCCGATCTGGTGATCGTGGGCGCCGACCGCATCGCCGCGAACGGCGACGTGGCGAACAAGATCGGCACTTACACTCTGGCCGTTTTGGCGCGGCGTCACGGCTTGCCTTTCTACGTCGCGGCGCCGATTTCCACCTTCGACCTCGGTACGCCCGGCGGCTCGGCGATCCCAATCGAGGAGCGCTCGGGCGACGAGGTAACGGGCTTTCGCGGCATGCGTTGGGCGCCGGCGGGTATTGCGGTGCGCAACCCCGCCTTCGACGTCACTCCGGCGGAGCTGGTCAGCGCGCTGATCTGCGAGGGCGGCGTCCTGCGCGCGCCGTACGCGGAAGAGATCGCGCGCGTGCTCGCGGCCAAGCCCTAAACAGCATGGCCGCGTTGTACAACGCTAGCGGTCAGTCTCCGGCTGAATAGGTTGCGCGACAAGCCATAACACGGTCACAACGCCCAAATCGTCATGGACGGGCGACGTTTTCTTTGTAAGCGACTCCACTGCTATTCGATGGATGCTTTGGCGCGGCGATCGGTAAGTGCCTCTACCAACGGACTAATGACACTCTTCGAGCGCACATTAATACACGCAGGCACTCCGCTCTCAGTAGCCCGTTTAAGGGCGGCCCCGAGCATCGTCGGATCCTCGACGGTTTCGCCGTAGCCCCCAAGACCACGAAACAAGCCGTCGAACGGTATGTCACGGAAATCGGTGCCGCAGTTGCGCCCACTCGCCCAAACCCGGATCTGCTGCTGCGCGATCGAACCAAGCCCGCGATTGTTGTCAATTACCACCGTAATCGGTGCCTGTTCCCTGAACGCAGTTTCAATGCTGAGCCCACTGGATAAGAATGCACCGTCGCCGCTTAGCACCACTACGTTTCGGTCCGGATGCCTGAGCTTGAGGGCGATGCCAAAACCGACGCCGCATCCGAGCAGGCTGTAGGGTCCAGGGTGGAACACGCCACCTAGCTGCTTGCCGTGGAGCTCAGCCCTGTTCAGCGCCATCTCAGCCCAGTAATGCGTGTCGCCCCCATCTATCACGAGGAAAGCGTTGCCATCCAGGGCGTCCAGTAAAGCAGTGGATGCACTTAGCGGATGCATGGGGTGGCTATCCGCCTCGTGCTGCAGCAGAGATTGCAATCCGTCACTCCAACGCATGCGCGATTCCCGGAGGGTAGACAACCACGATGGGCGCACGCGCGGGGCCGTAACGCAAAATTTTTCGTCAAGCTGCGTAAGCACTACTTTCGGGTGACCGAGGATGACGTCGTCGGCCGCGTGATTATCGGCAATCTCGCCATCGGACGCATTAACACACATTAGCCGTGCAGTGCTGGGAATTAGCGGCGGGCTACCGAAATTGAGCATGTTGTCGAGCCGGCTGCCGATCGCCACCACCAGATCGGCCTGACCAAGCGCCATCTCGGCGGGCGGGAACTGGTGGATGTCGGCCAGACCGCAATACGCAGGGCACTCTGCGCCCATAAGCTTTTGGTGATAGGGCATGATCAGCACGGGAATGCTGTAACGCCCGGCCAACGCAGAAAGTTCCTGCTCCGCCCGCGCCCACCAGACCCCGTTTCCGGCCACAATGACTGGTCGCTCGGCATTCGCCAGCGCGTACGCGAGCGCGTCGAGCCGGGATGGGTCTGGCCAAGCAGCGTGCGTTCGATTCTCGCCGAGGTCGAAAGGTCGAACAGCGCGCGGTTTATGCTCCTCGTAGCTCGAATAAAGCAAATCAGTCGGGATGCTCAAGTGCACCGGGCCCGGCTGACCTCCGACCGCTATGCAAAACGCCTTGGCCACGAACTCTGGAATGCGGTCGCCGTCGGTCACCAGCACCGAGTATTTGGTTACGGGCTCTGCCATATGCACGTGGTCGACTTCTTTGAAGCCACCCTGGTTGCGGCGCTTCAGCGTGCTCGATCCCGTAATAAATAATACCGGCGAGCGCTGACCCCAGGCCTCGAGCATCGCCGGAACCGCATTTGCGAATCCTTCTGGCCCGACTAGGCATACCGAAGGTTCGCGCGTCACTCGAGACCAACCATCCGCGAGATGCCCTGCGATCTGCTCGTGCGGCGCATTGACAACTCGGATGCCGTAAGCCGCAAGACCTTCGAGTACCGGATTGATGAACCCGCCACTGAGCGTGAACACGATCTTCACCTTGTGCTCGGCCAGCGTCTTGGCTACCAGCATCCCACCACGTATACGGCCCATCGCTTCCTGCCTCCCAGTCGTGAGTTCGCACGCCGGCCGGAAACCTTAACTGGTCAACCCCAGTAAGACAGCCGCCTGGGCGGTTTGCGAGGTAATCGTGGCGAGACTTATCGCCTCCTTCGTAATATTCGGGCGTTAGCTTGTTCGGAGCGCCCGCTCTCGCAGCACGGCGAGAAGTTCTAGCGCGTGTGCCGCGGCCTGTTCTCCACCCGGGCGGTTGCCGCGTACGAACGGCGGACGTATGTCTTCAATTTGGGCGAGAGCGTTCACCATCGCGTCGTCGGCAACGCTGTATCTGCGCAGATCATTTACGGTCAGCATGTAGGTATGCAGAACATCAACCTCCGGCGGTGTTGCGCCTAACCTGTGGAGGGCGACGTTCAACCAATGCGTACCGGCAAGCATCGCGGCCTCGATCTTCATCTCGTAGTCAACAGACCGGCACTTCGCGAGCGAGCGCTCGATTCTCTCAGCCCTCGCGCGGTGGTCATCGGGCTTCATATTGGCTTATCCTGGGATCCGCTTGCGTAGTAGTTCCAGACAACGGCGCAGTGCCGCGTCGCATTCTTCGGTGATCTCGCGCGTCGGTGTGCGTTCGCCGCGTACGCAGGGGTCGCGGTGGTGCTCAATGACTTCCATCGCGTGCATCATGTCCGCAATGTCGTCCGGCACCGGCGCGTCAATTTTTGGTCGACCGACGTGTAGGACGTCGCCGAGCGGGTGAAACACCGGAGCGAGGGAGTCGTCGAGCGTCGGCGCGAGGTACACACCAGGCTGAGTCGGGAAGACATCGTCGCTTCGGGTGATCCCCGCGTGGTGCAGCGCCGCGTTTACGGCGTGCGTACCGGCGTTCATTGCGGCCCAGAACCAGAGCTCGAAGTCATCCATAGGATCGAGCCGGGTGCGCAGCGCTTCGATCTTTGCGATCTTCTCCATGTGAGAGGCGACGTTCATGTGTGGGTTTCCCTGAGAAGCGCTGCCGCGCGCGCAGCGGCTCGGGGCCATGCGTCGGAATTGAGAAGGTGCGCTGGGCGCTCCCCGGCAAGCGCCTGTAGCACCTGGCGCGCAGCGGAAAGCGACATACCTTCCACCGCTTCATTGGTCAGGCCAGCCACATGGGGCGTCAGAATGACTTGGTCTAGCTCGTAGAAGGGGCTACCTAAGCCGTGCGGCTCGTGTTCGTAGACGTCGAGCGCAGCGCCAGCGATCCAGTGCTCGCGCAGCGCGCGTACTAGTGCGTCCTGCTGCACCACCTTGCCGCGCGACGTATTAACGAGGAACGCGCTCGGTTTCATACGCCGCAGCTGTGACTCGCCGATCATTCCGCGTGTTTCGGGAGTGAGCTCCGGATGCAGAGACACCACGTCGGAGCGCTCGAGCAGTTCGTTCAGCGATCCCGCCATGCTGGCGCTGAGCGCCTCAACCTTCGCGGTTGGCACGTACGGATCCCATGCGATAACTCGCATACCGAAAGCTGCAATCGCTTTGCGTGCGGTCTCTGTCCCAATCTGGCCAAGGCCAACGATGCCGAGGGTCTTACCCTCGAGTTCCACGTACGTAGCGAAATCGGCGCGGTGCTGCCACCCGTCACCGCTCCGCATCCAGTGGTCCAAGACAAGTATGCGCTTGGCCAAAGCAAGAATCAGCGCGATCGCCGTCTCGGATACCGGCCGCATGCCGAAGCCGGGATTGTTGACCACTGCGACGCCATATCGCGTCGCTGCCGCAATGTCAATCGCATCGGTTCCGCGGCCGGAGCATGCAGCGACTATGAGGTGAGGAGCAGTCGCGAGCACCGCTTCGTCGACGCGCTGCGGGTAGCGTGCGCATAGAGCGTGCGCGTCGCGCGCTGCTTCGATCACCATCTCCGGAATCGGCCCACGCAGGACGCGCACCTCGCATAGCTCGCGCAGCAAGGCCTCTCCCGCTGGGTGGTACATCGGCTCGGCGAGGACAACGATCGGTCGGGCCATGGTTAACGTTTCGAAAGCTCGCGTCCGTGGACAACCATCCTCAGACGAACGAGATCGTTGTCGCGATAGTGCTTCGGTTTACGCGAGCTCATATCGGCGTGCTCCCAATGGCTGCCCTTTATAATCTACCTTCATCCCGCGTCCTTTCATGCCGTGCCCTCCACGGAACGCCACAAGCCTTCTTGGCATCACCCTGCGCTTCGTTTCATGGTGTTCCCCTCGATCGGAGTGAATGTACGCGGGCCCCTCAGGCGCTGTCAACGGATGGCCAGAACTCCTATATAGGACATGCTGCGTCGCAGCGTTGACCGCTATGCTCTGAACCGATACCTTGTAGCGCGAATCTTATATAGGAGTTTGCATGCCACGTGCCATCGTGCTCCACCATTCCGATAATGTCGGCACCCTCATCGACCGCGGCAGCGCAGGCGAGTCCTGCACACTGCAGGGGGAGAACTCGGGCTCGGTGAAGCTTGTAGAGGACGTACCATTTGGGCACAAAGTGTGCGTCCGGGACACGCCGCTGGGGGGCGAAGTACTGAAATATGGGCAGGTCATCGGGCGCGCGAGCCGCATGCTCAAGGCGGGTCAGCACGTCCACGTTCACAACGTAGAATCCGGCCGTGGCCGGGGCGATCAAGTGAAGAGGTAGGCCATGGCGAAGACGTTCCTCGGATATACGCGCGAAAACGGCGCGGTCGGCGTTCGCAACTGGGTTGCAGTCATTTCGATCATGGACAACTGCAATCCAGTGACACGTGCCATCGCGCACGCGGTGGACGGGACCATCCCGATCACTACGCTCTTCGTGCGCGGACAGTACGGGCGCGACCTTGAGATCACCTTGAACACGCTCGGAGGCATGGGGAGCAATCCCAATCTCGCGGCGGTGCTGCTTGTCGGGCTAGAAGAGCAAACGACCGAAGAGGTCGCGAATCGCATTCGCGGGACTGGAAAGCCGATTGAGGCGATCACCTTGCAGCCGCACGGCACTATTAACGCGGTCGCGGAGGGAACGCGACGGGCGATGAAACTCGTGCTGCGCGCCTCGAACGCTCGCCGTCGTCCGTGCCCGGCTTCGGCTCTGGTAGTGGGTGTCGAGTGCGGTGGCTCGGACACCACCTCCGGGCTCACTTGCAACCCAACAATCGGGCGGATGGCCGACAGGCTCGTAGACGACGGCGGGACGGTTATCATCTCGGAGACTTCCGAGTTTCTCGGCGCCGAGTACTTATTCGCCGAGCGAGCGGCGAATGAGTCAGTGAAGAAGGCGTTCACCGGCGCCGTGCTCGGTCTTGAACGCGAGGCGGTCTCGCGCGGCATGGACATACGCGGCACCAACCCGACGCCGGACAATATCCGTGGCGGGCTCACCACGATCGAAGAGAAGGCGCTCGGCGCGATGGCGAAGGCGGGATCGCGGCCGCTCGTCGGCGTGCTCGGCTACGGTGAGACGCCGAAGGCGAACGGGCTGCATTTCATGGACGCGCCGGCGCCAGCGGTCGAAAATCTAACGGCCATGGCGGCGGCAGGCTGTCAGCTCATTTTTTTTGGTACCGGCGTCGGCAATCCAATCGGCAACGTGGTTGCGCCGACGATCAAGGTAAG
Organism: uncultured Pseudomonadota bacterium; assembly: GCA_963817785.1. GTDB lineage: Bacteria > Pseudomonadota > Gammaproteobacteria > Burkholderiales > SG8-39 > JAKALD01. The sequence goes on from CAWFPL010000005.1 coordinate 29,791, forward strand.
CGGTAACGTGAACACCCTGCGGACAATGGCCGATAACATCGATTACGACGTTTCTGACATCCTCGAGAAGGGCACGAAGGTCGTCGGTCTGGGCGACGGCCTTTACGACTATGCGATGGAAGTCGCTTCGGGTACGCGCACCACCAGCGAGATCCTCGACGTTCGGGAAACAGCAATCAGCCGCTTCGAGCGTACGATCTGATACGCCGTACCACGAATGACGAAGCTTTCCCGCATCTGCGATTCAATCATTGGCCGCATAGAGTCAGGAGCGCTGTTGGAAGGTGACCGGCTGCCTTCGGAGGAGCAACTAGCGGCAAGCTATCGCGTGAGCGTGGGTACAATTCAAAGGGCGCTTGCACACCTCGCACACTCCCGGCTCGTCTCGCGCGAGCATGGCCGCGGCACCTTTGTTTCGGGCGCAAGTTTGATGCCGGCCGAAGTGCGCTATCTGCGCTTTCGCGACTCTGCGGGAAATGAGCTGCCACACTATATCCACGTGCGTTCGGTGAAGCGCATGAAGAAGAAGGGCGCGTGGTCCGAATTCCTTGCCGCGGAAAGCTTCGTGCGCATCGAACGATCCTTGAATGTCGGTGGGCGGCTGGATCTCTACAGCGAGTTCTGGCTGCGGGAATCCGACTTTGCGCGGCTCGGCGGCATCGACCGCAAAGCGTTAGCGAAGAACCTGCGCGTGATGCTCGGCCAGCAGCTTGCGCTCCCGACGCTGCGTGTCGATCAGTGGATCCGGTTCGAGCCGCCGACTGCGCCGGCAGCGCGCCAGCTGGCACTCGATGAGAACGCACCATGCTTCGTTATGGAGATGCGGGGTTACACACTACGAGACCGACCACTCTATTGGCAGCGCGTATGTGCTGGACCATTCCCGGAAAACCTCGTCATCGTGCGCTAGAGTGGACCACCAAAAAATGCCCGGCGAATCTCTTTCGTCGCGACCGAGTGATCCCGGTCCGACTCTGCATCCACCCGCCCTCCTTGAGCACTGGACAAGACGGCTGTTCGAATCTTGCGGCATGCCGCTGGATCAGGCAGCAGAAGCGGCAGCGATCATTGTACGTAGCGAGTTACGCGGTTACAGGACGCACGGGATGACGCGTGTCGCGTCGTATGTCGAGCGCCTGCAGTCGGGGGACTTCAATCCAACGCCGGCTATGCGTGATCATGTGTTCCCGGGTGGCGTCGTGCTCGACGCTGACGGGGCGATGGGGCAAATCGCGGGGCCTTACGCATTGCGCCTCGGTCTCAAGGCGCTCGAAGCGAGTGCATCTGTGCTGGTAGCGATCCAGCAATGCGGACACCTTGGCGCGCTTGGGATGTACGCACTACTTGCTGCCGAGGCAGGCGCCTTCTGCATGCTTGGCCAGCGCACGCCGCCAATCCTTGGCGTGAAAGGGTTCGCGCGATCGGCGATCGGGCATAACCCGATTGCCTTCGGTTGCCCATTGCCGGGTGGCGAGCCGATTGTCTTCGATATTGCGTGCAGCGTGGCCGCGCGCGGCCACATCCTGCTTGCCGCGCGCGAAGGCCGTCCTATACCTGAGAATTGGGCGCTAGACGAGACCGGACTTCCAACCACCGACGCGCAGCGTGCGCTGAAAGGATCGCTACTGCCAATGGGTGGCCATAAAGGCATTGGCATCGCAATGATGGTAGAAGTGCTGGCCGGGGCACTATCCGCGACGGCGGTCTCGCTTGAGGCCGGACGCAACGAGTTGCCACTCGCAGGTGCGATGGGCCGGCAGGGAGCGTTCCTGTGGATGGTGAAGCCCGATGCTTTCGCAACGAAGGAGTTATTCGGCGTTTACATGGCGCGCTGGACCGAAACCTACCTTTCCGCAGGGGGCGATCTAGCGCGATTGCCTGGAAACCGCGGTGCGCAACTCGAGCGCAGTGGTCGCGCAGCCGGCATTGCATTGTCTGAAGCTGTCCAGCAGGAACTCGCTGTGCTTGGCGAGAAACTCGGTATCCCGCTTCCATCGTGAGGACCGCCGATAGGTCCGCGCGTGGGCGCTGTCGCCTGATGCATTCTGGTTCGACTAGACGCAGTCCTTCATCTACGGTCATGAACTAACCGAAAACCTGCGTAAGACAGGAACCCACCACAGGAAGAGGAGGCACCATGAAAGGTATCGTTACAAGGACCGCTCGCATCGTCGGCGCGGCTGCGATCTGCGCCGCCCTCAGTTTCACGGGCATTGCCGCTGCGGCCGACCCGCAGGGGGACACCATTGTCCTCGGAGCAGCCGTTTCGCTCACCGGAAAATATGGGCAGTTAGGCAAAATAACGGTCGACGGGTACAACCTCGCGGTGAAGATGATCAACGAGCACGGCGGGGTTATGGTCAATGGCAAGAAGTATAAGTTCGCGACCAAGTATTACGACGACGAGTCCAATCCAGCGGTCACCGCCCAACTGTTCGAGCGGCTGATCAACCAGGATGGCATCAAGTACGCGCTCGGGCCCTATGCCTCTGGGCCTACCAAGGCCGCCGCGCCGGTGACCGAACGGTACAGAATTCCGATGTTGGCGGACGAGGCCGCCTCGCGCGCGCTCTTCACGCAGGGCTACCGTTATCTGTTCGGCCCCCTGTCGACTTCGGAGCAGTACCTTGCACCAGTAGTCGACATCGCGGCGGCTTACGCCAAGGCGCACGGGATGAAGCCGAGCCAGCTAAAAGTCGCGCTCGTATTCGAGAACGATCCGTTCTCGCTCGACGTTAGGGCGGGCGCCGTGGACGAGGCGAAGAAGTACGACATGAAGATCGTGATTGACGACAGGATGCCGCGCGATCTGAGCGATATCTCCGCTACGCTCACCAAAGTCAAAGCGCTCAAGCCCGACTTGCTGCTCGCCTCCGGCCACGCCAAAGGGGCGGTCACCACCGTGCGCCAAATGAAGGAGCTTGGGGTGTACGTACCGATCGTCGGCATCACGCACTGCGAAGCGGCGAACCTGACGGGCAAGTTCGGCGCCGACGCGAACGGCATTCTGTGCCCTGCTCAATGGGCCGAAACGCTGACTTACAAGGACAACCTTTTCGGCACGGCGATGGATTTCTACCAGCTAGCCAAGAAGACTTACCCACACTACAACGAGGTGCCATTTCAACTGGCGCAGGCCGCGGCCGCGATCGAGATCTGGGCCGACGCGTTCAAACGCGCCCAGAGTTTCGATACTGAGAAGCTGCGTGACGCCCTCGCCGCAACTGACATGGAAACCTTCTACGGCAAGATCAAGTTCGATTCGACGGGGAAGAATGTCGCCAAGCCGATGGTGCTGCGCCAGATTCAGGACGGGAAATACGTCGTGGTGTCGCCGGCAAAGTACGCTGTAGGAAAACCGCAGCTCCCGCGCAAGGCAGGCAATTAACCGTATCGGTTCGGGGGATCGAGGAAGGAGGCGCACCAGCCCGTGCGGGCTGGTGCGGCCTTGATTATGTGGGAAAACCTGCAAATTCTCTTCACTGCCCCGGTCTTCAATGTTCAGCTGCTGTTGAACGGGCTGACCGTCGGCGCGGTCTTCGCGCTGGTCGCCTACGGCCTCGCACTCGTATGGGGCGTCACCAATATCAAGAATCTGGCGCAGGGCGATTTCGTCATGGCAGGAGGCTATGGCGCTTATCTATTCTGGAAGCACGGCATCAATCCTCTCTACGCGATCTTGCCGACGGCGGCCGTCATGTTCGTGCTCGCCTGGATCCTTTACCGGCTGGTCATTAGGCGCGTGATCCAGCTCGATCTGTTCACGTCGCTCCTCGCCACATTCGGGCTGGCAATTGTCATCCAGCAGACGCTAAATCTGATCTTCGGGCCTGAGGTGCGCACTGCACGATCGGGGCTTCCCGAGATCCACATGTTCGCCAACATGGTCACGTTTTCCGAAATCCGCCTCGTGTCGTTCGGATTGTGCGTACTGCTCGCGATCGCCATGGTGCTGTATTTGAAGAACAGCCGCATGGGCCAGGCGATCCGCGCCACCGCGCAGGACCCGCGCGCGGCGCGCGTGCTCGGCGTGAATACGGATCGCGTCTACGCGCTCACTTTTTCGATCAACGCGGCGATCTGCGGCGCCGCCGGCGCGCTGATCTCGATGATCTGGGTCATCCAGCCCTTTTACGGTATCTCCTACTCGGTGCGGGCATTCGTGATCGTGACCGCGGCCGGGCTCGGCAACCTGCCCGGCGTGATCCTCACTGCCCTGGGCCTAGGCGTGCTCGAGCAGTACAGCGGCTTCATCCTGGGTGCCCAGTTTCAGCAGGCAACCGTCGTCACATTGCTGCTCGTGATTCTGGTTTGGCGTCAAATCCTCCTACTGCGCCAGCGCAAGGCGCTGCAATGACCCGGCGCTCGTTGTTGCTGCATCTCATGCTCCTAGCGGCGTGCGTCGCAACGCCCTTCGTCGTTCCTGGCCACTCGGTGCAGATGGCAGTGCTATGGATGATGATCCTGTTCGCCATGACTTGGGACACCGTTGGCGGCCAGATGGGCTATAACTCACTCGGTAACATCCTGTTTTTTGGCTTCGGCATGTACGTGTGCGCGATTACGCAGATCGCCATCGTGTACAACGTCGCCAAATACACCGCGGCGACCGGTGCGATCAAGGTCGATTTCACGAACCGGGAATACTTCGAGGGCCTCGCGCTCGGCGTGCTGTTCGCCGCGCTGAGCGCCACCGCGCTGGCGGCGATTCTGAGCCGAATCCTGTTCGGCCTGCGGGGGCCCTACTTCGCAATCGGCACGCTCGGGGCAGCGATCGCCGCAGCGGAACTCACCGCCGCGTGGGGTTACGTCGGTGCGGGCAGCGGTATCTCGATGCCGGTATACCCTGGTGGCCCGGGGGATCGTGAACGATTCTTCTACTTCATGTTCCTGATCGCGACGGTCCTTTGCTACCTGTTCCTGCGCTGGCTCTATGGTACGCGTTTCGGGCTGGCGATCAACGCCATCCGCGACGACGAGGACAAGGCCGAAGCGCTGGGATTGCACACGATGCGGTATAAGACGATCGCTTGGTGCACGTCCGCATTCTTCCTCGGCATCGCTGGAGCGCTGTTCGGCAACATGAACGGCTTCATCGAGCCGCTCGACATCGCCTATCCGACGCTGACCTTCGGCATCTACATGGTCGCCATGACGCTGCTCGGCGGTAAAGGCACCCTCTGGGGCCCGATTCTCGGGGCGGTGCTGTTCTACACGATCCAGCAGGTCACTTGGACCTATCTGCTCGGCTGGCAGTACATCGCGCTGGGGGTACTGATCATCGTGAATGTGGTGTACTTCCAGCAGGGGATCATGGGCTGGCTCAAGGACCGCAAACCGGACTGGTTCGGCGTCCGGGTCGAACCGGCCGCCGGGAACGCGACCCGCGACGGCAGCTCATGAGCGCGCCGATCATCGAGGTCAGGGGCGTCAGCAAGTCCTTCGGAGGCGTGGTCGCCAACCGCAACGTTTCGCTTTCGGTCGCCGAGGGCAGCATCACCGGGCTCATCGGCCCGAACGGGTCGGGCAAGACGACGCTCTTCAATTCGATCGTGGGCCATCACCCGATCGACTCCGGGTCGATCCGCTTCGAGGGCCAGGAGATCTCCCGGCTCAGCGTGCAGAAGATCGCGCGCCTGGGGATGCTGCGCACCTTCCAGCAGACGCGCATCTTCTCCAAGATGAACTGTATCGACAACCTGCTGATCTCCGTCCCGCACCGGGACGGCGAGTGGCGCGACATGTTCCGTCCGTATCAGGACGCGCTGCGCGAAAAGGCGGAGCGCCTGCTGGAATTCGTCGGGCTGTACTCCAAGCGGCGGCTGGTCGCCGGGACGCTCTCCTTCGGCCAGCAGAAGCTTCTGGAGTTCGCGATGGCGTTGATGAACGAGCCGAAGGTGCTGCTGCTCGACGAGCCCACGGCGGGAATCAATCCCACGCTCATCAACGGCCTGATCGACCGGCTCAAGCGCGCGAACCAGGAGTTCCGCATCACGCTGTTCGTGATCGAGCACAACATGCGGGTGATCATGAACCTCGCGCAGCACATCTATTGCCTGTCGCACGGCGAAATGCTTGCCGAGGGCGAGCCCGAGCGGATTCAGAACGACCAGCGCGTGGTCGACGCCTATCTCGGGGCCCACTGATGGCGAACGATCAGCCCACGCGCACCCGCGGCTACCACGGCGGGTCGGTCGATACGGTGTTGTCGGTCGACGAGGTCGCGCGCCAGGCCGAGAAGCTGCGTGAGGTCATCCCCGAGGAGCGCCTGCTCGAGCTCGCCGGCGGAGAGCCCTTCCTGTCGATCAAGGGGCTGCGCGCAGGCTACGGCAACATGGAGATCCTGCACGATTTCACCTTGCACGTCGGGCGCGGCCAGTCGCTGTGCCTGATCGGGCCGAACGGCGCGGGCAAGTCCACGGTGCTGCATTCGGTCTACGGCTTCACGCGCATCTTCGGCGGCCGCATTGTCATCGGAACCGGGGCCGGGCAGCGCGACATCACCGACCTCACGCCCGAGCGCAAGCTGAAGGACGCCCGCGTTGCCTACATCCTGCAGGACAAGTCCGTCTTTCCGGCGATGACGGTCGAGGAAAACCTGCTGATGGGCGGCTTCCTGCTGCACTCGCGCAGCGCGGCGAAGGCCGCCGCCGAGCGGGTGTTCGACAAGTACGAGCGGCTGGCCGCGCGCCGCCGTCACCTGGCGCGCGTGCTCTCCGGCGGCGAGCGCCGACTGCTCGAGATCTCGCGCGCTCTGGTGATGGAACCCGACGTCCTGCTCGTGGACGAGCCCTCGATCGGCCTCGAGCCGCGCTACATCGATCTGGTGTTCGAGATCCTGCACGACCTGCAGCATACCGAGGGCAAAACGATCCTCATGGTCGAGCAGAACGCGAAGAAGGGGCTGGAGTTCGCCGACCTCGGCTACGTCCTGGTCTCGGGCCAGCTCGGGCTCGCGGGAAGCGGGCAGGAGCTGCTGCAGAACCCCGAGGTCGGGCGGCTGTTCCTGGGCGGCTGATCGAGGGCCGCGTCAGGCCCGGATCTGGACCGGCGTGTACGGCGGGACCAGGTCGAACAGCTCGATGATGTCCCGGTTGCGCATGCGCACGCAGCCGATCGATCCCGGCTTGCCCATCTCGGCCGTGTCGGGCGAGCCGTGGATGTAGATGTAGCGGCGCATCGTGTCGACGTCGCCCAGCCGGTTCACGCCGGGCTCGCAGCCCGAAAGCCACAGGATCCGGGTGAGCATCCAGTCGCGCCCCGGATAGCGCGCATTTAGCTCCGGCGACCACACCTCCCCGGTCGGCCGGCGGCGCACGAAGACGGTGTTTTCCGGCTGCCCGGCGCCGATCTTGGCCCGTACGATGTGCCGGCCGCGCGGAGTACGATAGCTGCCGTTCTTCTCGCCGACGCCGTTCTTCGCGGTCGAGACCCGGTAGCGCCGCAACACGCTTCCGTCATCGCCGTGCAGCGCGAGCTCCTGCCTGCTCACGTCGATCTCGATCTTCATCGCCGGCTCGCGAAGAACCCCTTGAGCAGTGCTGCGCACTCTTCGGCCAGTACGCCGCCCTCGACCGTCGCGTGGTGGTTGAGCTTGTGCACCGCGAACAGGTCGACGACGCTTCCCGCGGCGCCGGTCTTCGGATCGCGCGTTCCGAACACCACGCGCGCGATCCTGGCGTGGAACATCGCTCCCACGCACATCGCGCACGGCTCGAGCGTCACGTACAGCGTGGTACCGGCGAGCCGGTAGTTGCCGAGTGCCCCGCAGGCAGCCCGAATCGCCTCGGTCTCGGCGTGGGAAGTGGCATCGGCACTGCCGATCGGGTGATTCCAGCCTTCGCCGACGATGCGGCCGTCGGCCACGACCACCGCTCCGACAGGTACTTCGCCTTTGTCCCCGGCGCGCTGCGCCAGTTCGATCGCCCGGCGCATGAAAACGACGTCCGCGGCGGCGTCCTGTTCGAGGCTCACTCCCATTGGATCGTCAACGAGCCTTCTAAGCTATTGATCCATATAGTGTCGTCAACAGACGCTGTCATTTTTACCGTCATTCTGTAGGGCATCAGCATTGGCGCGGGTTTCCGGGCGATTTTCAAGAAAGGCACCTTTCGAGATCTATCGAATCTATCGGCTCCCGCGATGATCGACAACATTATCAACGCGCGTCCGCACCTGGTCGAAATTCGCCCAAGACCGCGTCTACATCAAATGACTTAAGTTATTGTCATTGCGCATATTTTGCAAACTTTTTTTACCGTCAATGCACCCGGCCGTCTACTTGCCAGTGGGCCAGAGAAGCGCCGCTTCCTTCAAAATAAATCAAACTGGCTCACGCCGCCCACCCAAGGGGCGCTTGAGCCGTCCAGCACGGCAGCCATGTGGGGTCCGGGGCCAAGACTGCGCTTACAGCTTGAGTGATGTCAGAAATATCTATATACTTCTGACAAAACGGAGCTCTCGCCATGCAAACCCTTGCTCAACAAGTCCTGGAACACGCCGCCGGCCTACCCGAGGGCACACCTTTGGTCGCCAAGGAACTGTTGCATCTGGGCAGCCGCGCCGCCGTAGATCAAGTGCTGTCCCGCCTGGTGCAGCGTGGCACCCTGCTGCGCGCCGGCCGCGGGATCTATGTCCTGCCCATCGAAAGCCGCTATGGCACCCGTGCGCCGTCGGCCGTCAAGATGGTCGAGGGCCTTGCGAATCAGCGTGGGGAAGTCATCGTGTCGCACGGTGCCGCTGCCGCCAACGCACTGGGCCTGACGACGCAGGTACCAATGCGGGCGGTCTATCTCACGTCCGGTCCCAGTCGTCGCTTGAAGTTGGGCGCACAGCTGGTCGAGTTCCGGCACGCCCCGATTTGGCAGTTGATCTTTCCTGGGCGTGCTGCAGGCGAGGTGGTGCGGGCATTGGCTTGGCTGGGGCCGGGAAAAGCCGGCGAAGCGATTCAGAAACTACGCGCCAAGCTGCCGGCGTCCGAGCTGAAGGAAGTCGCTTCGGCGCGATCGCGCCTTCCCACATGGATGGCCCAAGAGGTCAGCGCTCTCGTGACCCATGGCTGAGTTCTTCCAACTCTCTGCCGCCGAACGCCTGGATGCGCTCAACGTCGCAGCCAACACGTCGGGCCTGCTGCCCCATCTGCTGGAAAAAGATGTCTGGGTAGTCTGGTCGCTGCGGCACCTCTTTGCCGGCCCCTACGCCGACCACCTGGTTTTCAAGGGCGGCACGTCCTTGTCGAAGGCCTACCGTGTCATCCGGCGCTTCTCCGAAGACGTGGACCTGACCTACGACATCCGCGCTATCGCTGGCGATTTGATTGGCGACGCGGACACGCCACTGCCGACCAGCAAGAGCCAGGAGAAAAAATGGAGCAAGGAAATTCGGGCGCGCCTGTCGGACTGGGTCGCCGGCGAGATCGTGCCACGTCTCACGCACGACCTTGAACAGCAGGGTCTGCCGGCAACGGTGCGGTCCGAGGGCGAAAAGGTGTTCATCGACTACACACCGCTGACCACTGGTACCGGCTATGTCGCGCCCGCCGTCATGCTGGAGTTCGGCGCCCGCTCGACCGGCGAGCCCAGCGAACCCCGCACTATCCGCTGCGATGCGGCCGAGCATCTGCAGGGCGTGGAATTCCCCGTCGCAACACCCCAGGTGATGCGCCCCGAGCGCACCTTCTGGGAGAAAGCCACGGCGATTCACGTCTTCTGCGCGCAAGGCGAGTTCCGGGGCGGTGACCGCTTCGCCCGACACTGGCACGACGTGACGAGACTGGATGCCGCCGGCTTTGCCGACGCAGCCATTGCGGACAAGGCCCTCGCCAGCGCAGTTGCCGAACACAAGAGCGTCTTCTTTGCGGAAAAGAACACCCGTGGCGAGGGCATCGACTATCACGCTGCCGTCGCAGGAGGACTCCAGCTTGTACCCGATGACAGCGCGTTGGCCAAATTCGCGGCCGACTATCAGCACATGGTCGACGACGGGTTGTTTCTTGATGACGCTGAACCCTTCGAAGCCCTGCTGGATCGCTGCCGGGCAATTCAGCAGAAAGCCAATGCAAGGCAACCACCACGATGAACTGCAACCGCACGACTGCCAATCAAAAGAACTGCTCGCGCTCCGATTCCACGCAGCCGTCCCAGAGCGTGCCCTGCCAACCTCGGATGGACCCATGGTCGTTGCACACCGCGCAATACCAGTCGATGCTGTCCGCGGCGTCACCAGATGGAAAACACACGATGACACCCACACAACGGCGACGCCCCGGTCGGCGGAGACAGCGAACGCGTAGCGCATCGTCAAGGCCGATCGTCGCGTCGACCACGATACTTGCAAAGTATTCGGCCAGAAACCTGGCGGGGCGCGGCATGTCGGCGAACGCGCCGGCCGGCGTCAGGTAGTGCCGAATGAAGCGACCACAGCCCTTTTTCATCTCTGAAATCGAAGCCGCTTGCCCAGGCGTGAGCCGCGACATGGTCCGGCTGGTCTTGCGAACGATGAAAGCAGAAGGACGGATCGCTTTGACTGGAAAGGGTCGCATCTCCAAGTGGGTGAAACTCGCCACAGGTGGTGTAACCAAGAAACAGCATGCCTAAGCCCACCGCAAACGACCCGGCTGAGTTGTTCCGGCATGTGAGCGCCGAGAAGGCCGACTTCTACCGCCGCATCATGGTCGTGTTCGCCGCCGCCAAGCGGCAGTACCGTCTGCAGTTGCGGCCGGACGAGGTGCTGGCCGAGGTGCAGTGGCCCGAAGCGCCGCCGCGCATCGAAGAAGTCAATGCAGCACTGACGCAACTGGCCGACTGGGGCAATCTGCAGTCGCAGCCGGACACGGCGCGCGTCTCGACCCTCAGCGACTTCTATCGCGCCAGATTCCTGTACCGGCTGTCGCTCGGCGGCGAAGCGGTCGAAGCCGCACTGGCCGTCTTCTTCCAAACCTTGCAGCACCGTGCCGAGTTGCAGACCGTCGCGCTGGAAGACATCGCCAGCCGGCTGCTGGCCCTGCAGAAAGTGATCGATGCAGATACGGCCGGCAACGAGCCAGACACCGCCAAGGTTCATGAGATCCTGCGCGACCTGGTGCGCGTCTTCGAGAGCCTGGCTGACAACGCGCAGGCCTTCATGGCTGGCGTGGCGCGCAGCATCGAGTTGCAGCAGGCCGAGGCCGGCTCGGTGGTCGGCTACAAGCGCCGCCTGATCGACTACCTCGAACGTTTCATGGGGGATCTGGTGCGACGCTCGGATGCCATCGCCCGCCTGGTGCAGACGCTGACGCCGCGCATCGACCCGATGCTGCTGCGCGTCGCGGAACGCGAAGCACGCGATGCCGCGCCGGGCGGCGAGCAAGACCTGGCCGACGAAAAATTCCGCCGCTGGCAGGCCTGGCGTGAACGCTGGAAAGGCCTGCGCGGCTGGTTCCTGCAAACCGGCCAGGAGCCGCCGCAGGCCGAACTGCTGCGCGCCCGGGTGCGGGCGGCAATCCCGCAACTGCTCGGCGCGATCGCGGCGCTCAACGAACGGCGCAGTGGCCGCAGCGACCGTTCGGCCGACTTCCGCAAGCTCGCCGGCTGGTTCGCCGCATGCGCCGACGAGACCGAGGCGCATCGCCTCGCGCGCGCGGCGTTTGCGCTCAATCCGGCGCGGCACTTTTCGCTCAATCCGCAGGCCGACGAGAGCCTGCCGGCGAACACCCGCTGGGCCGATGCGCCGCCGCTGCAGATCAACCCGCGCCTGCGCGAATACGGCGAGGCTGCGCCGCGCGGGCCGCTGGCCAAAGTGCGCGACCGCAGCGATGAGCGTGCCCGCATGGCTGGCCAATTGGCCGAGGAGTCTCGGCAGGTCGAAGCGGCCCGCCGGCGGCTGGCCACCGGCCGCGCGACGTTGCTCTCGGATCTCGGTGAACTCGACGCGCACGCGTTCGGCCTGTTCCTGAATCTACTGGGCGAGGCGCTGGCCGAACAGTCGGGGCCGGCGACAGCCGTCGAACGCCAGACCGGCGATGGGTTGCTGCACATCCGGCTCGAGCCGCAGGTCGAAGGCAGCGTGGCGCGCATCGTCACGCCGGCCGGCGTGTTCGCGGGCCGCGATCATCGCTTGACTATCACCCCGACCATGGATCTCGAGTAGTGGCGACCCGCCAAGCCACCGCTAGCCAGCGAATCGGTGAACTGCAGGTGCGCCAGCAGCGCGACGAATTCCGCATCGGCTTGCGCGCCCTGCTGATGCAGCCGCTGATGGCCCCCACACACCAAGACTTCCCCGCAGTGCGCCGCCAGGCCGACAAGCTGCGCGACTGGTTCTCCCGCGAAGCGGGCTGGGTGCTGCAGGTCGAACGCGAAGGGGCCCGGCTCTACAAACGTCCCGCCGACCTGTTGGACGCCACACGCGGCCTGGAAAACTTCGACCGCCGCCGCTACGTCTTGCTCTGCCTGGCCTGCGCCGTGCTGGAACGTGCCGATCCGCAAATCACGCTGCACCTGCTGGGTGAGCGCGTGATGGAGATGGCAGCCGAGCCGGCGCTCGCGGCGCGCCAGTTCAGCTTCACGCTGCGCACCGCGGCCGAGCGACGCGACCTGGTCGCGGTCTGCCGCAGCCTGCTGGAGTTCGGCGTGCTGCAACGGGTGGCCGGCGACGAGGACGGCTTCGTGCAAGACAACAGCGGTGGCACGTCCAGCGATGCTAGAAGCGACGCGCTCTACGACATCCAGCGCCGGATGCTGGCTGGCGTGCTCGCCGCGGTGCGCGGGCCTTCCACCTGGGCCGACGACGACGCTCCGGTGATCCTCGACGAGCGGCTGCGCGCGCTCGTCACAGCGCATGTTGCCGACAGCGACGAAGGCCGCCGCACGGCGCTGCGCCACGCGCTGGCACGCCGCCTGCTCGACGACCCCGTGGTCTACGCCGAAGCGCTCGACGTCGAGACGCAAGCCTATTTCGCCAACCAGCGCGGCGTAATGGCCGCCCGCCTGTGCGACGCCACCGGCTTGGTCGCTGAACAGCGCGCCGAAGGCCTGGCGCTGACCGACGAAGCCGGCACGCTGACCGATGTCGCGATGCCCGCCGAAGGCACCGAGGCGCACGTGACGCTGCTGGTCGCTGAACACCTGGCCGCTCGCGCCCGCCAAGACGGCGCAGGCGCGGCCAGCACCGACGATGCGGTCGCCGCCTTCGTGCGCGGCGCCACCGAACGCTATGGCCGCTTCTGGCGCAAATCCGCGCGCGAACCCGGGGCAGAACGGGAACTGGCGCAAACTGCGCTCGAGCGGCTGCAGAAACTTCAACTCATCGTGCGCGACGCGGACTGCATCCGCCCGTTGCCCGCCATCGCCCGTTTCGCACTTGGTACCGCCGACGTGCGGGCGGCGGCGCCACGCAGCCGTCAACCCGGCGGCTCGCTGTTCTGACCCATGACCCACGATATCTTCGCGCCCTCGCCCGACAGCCAGGCAACACAAGGCCGCCCAGCCCTGCCCGAACCCCAGCGCCAACGCTGGCAGCCGCTTCGGCTCGGCCTGGTCGAACTGTTCCACTACGACAGCGAGGAGTTCTGGTTCCGCGACGGCCACCTGCTACTGCGCGGCAACAACGGCACCGGCAAATCGAAGGTGCTGTCGCTGACCCTGCCCTTCCTGCTCGACGCGCAACTGCGTTCGTCGCGCATCGAACCCGATGGCGACGGCAGCAAGAAAATGGCGTGGAACCTGTTGATGAACAGCTACCCACGGCGCATCGGTTATGCCTGGATCGAGTTCGGCCGCATGGCGGAAGACGGCAAACCGCGTTACTTCACTCTGGGCGCGGGCTTGTCGGCAGTGGCGGCACGCGCGCAGGTAGAGAGCTGGTTCTTCATGCTGGAGGACACCGATGGCGGCGGCCCGCGCATCGGCCGGGACCTCTGGCTCACCAATGACCAGCGCGTGGTGCTGACACGTGAGCGCCTGCGCGAAGCCATCGAAGGCCGTGGCGTCGTCTTCGAAACGAGCGCCAGCTACCGGCGCGCTGTCGACGAACGCCTGTTCCACCTCGGCACGCGGCGCTACGACGCGCTGATGGACACCTTGATCCAGTTGCGCCAACCGCAGTTGTCGAAAAAGCCCGACGAAGCCGGCCTCTCGCATGCGCTGACCGAAGCATTGCCGCCGATGCCGCAGGATCTGCTCACCGACGTCGCGCAAGCCCTAAACCAGTTGGAGGAAGACCGCCGCCAACTCGACGAACTCAAGGGCTTGGCCAGAGCGGTGGAGCGGTTCGACCAGCGCTACCGCGTCTATGCCGGCATGCTGACGCGCCGCCAGGCACGCGAACTGCGCCAGGCGCAAACCGATTTCGACAACGCGAGCCAAGAACGCAACCAGGCGCAAGCCGACCTGCTGACCGCCTTGGCCGCTGAGACGCAGGCACAACAGACCTGGGAGCAGACCGACCGCACGCTGGCCGCGCAACGCACCCGCCAGGAGACGCTGCAGTCCGACCCGATCAACCAGGACGCGAACCGGCTCGAAGGCGCCGAAAGGGAGGCCATCAAGCGCGTGGCGGCTGTGACGGCGGAGCAAGCAGATTGCACGCAGGCCCGCACCCGCTGGGAGCGCGAACAACAGGCCACTCGGCAAGCTGCGCGGCGCGCGACGCAGGCCGAGCAGGCGCTGCTGGCCGTGCGCCGCGAAGGCGCGGAGCACGCCGAGGGCGCCGGAGTGGCCGCAGCGTTCGGCGAAAGCCCGCTGGCCGCGCTGGCGCCGAGCGTGCTGGCCGACCTCGCCGTGCGCGAATTCGACACGGCACCCACGACGCTCCGCCACGCGGTGGACGCGCGCCGCGAACAATTGGCACTGCTGCAGCGCCGCCATCGCGAGTTGCAGGGAGCCGGCATGGCACTGGCGCAACGGCAGGAGACGCTGCGGGAGCGCCAGGGGGAGCTGGAACAAGCGGCAGACCGCCGCAGCACGGCCGATGCTGGGGTCGAACAAACCGGGCAGGCGCTGGTCGAAGCCTGGGTAACCCACTGCGCGAGCTTGGTGCAGCTTCGCCTGGACGACGGCGGCCCGCTGGAAGCCTTGCGCGATTGGGTGCTGCTCGCGGGTCCCGACAGAGAGGGCGACAACCCCGTCCGGCGGGCCTTGCAAGCGGCACAACAGCAAGCCAGCGTGCGGCATGCGTCGCGGCAGGTCGCCCTCGGAACGCAGCGCGATGCACTGCAACGCGAGCGTATAGAGCTCGAGGCCGAGCGCGAGCAACTGCGCGCCGGCCGTGATGCCGTGCCGCCGCTGCCCTACACGCGCACGGCCGACACGCGCTCGACTGGCACCGGCAGCCAACGTGCCGGCGCCCCGCTTTGGCAGCTCGTCGATTTTCATGACCACGTCGACGGCATGCAGCGCGCGGGTCTCGAAGCTGCACTCGAAGCCTCGGGCCTGCTCGACGCCTGGGTCACGCCCAACGGCACGCTGCTCATCGCCGAGAACGGCAACCCACCCTGGTTCGACACCCAGTGGGCCCAGCGCCCGCCCGCGCCCGGCACATCGCTGGCCGGTTGGCTGCGGACCGACGTGCCCGCCGATGCCTCGGTGCAAGCCGCCACCGTCGAACGCCTGCTCGCCAGCGTGGCCTGCGGCCGTGTGAGCGATGCCGCCGAAGCCTGGGTCGCGCCGGATGGACGCTTCCGCCTCGGTACGCTGGCGGGCGCATGGAGCAAACCGCAGGCGGTCTACATTGGCCATGCCGCCCGCGCGATGGCCCGCCGGCAACGGCTGGAAGCGGTCGCGCAGCGCCTCGACCGCCTGCACAGCGAAAGCACGGCCGTGGACCTACAGCTCGAGCAGCTCGAAGCCGATCGGAGCCAGAGCGAACACGAATGGCGCAACACCCCTTCCGACCAGCCTCTACGCCAAGCGCTGATGAACACCGCCACCTGCGCCCGTGAATTCCAGACCGTCCGCACCCGGCTGGACCAGGCCGAAGCCCAATGCCGCGAGGCCGAGCAAACCCTGCATGCGGCTCGCGAGCGCGTTCAGCGCGACGCAACGGACATGCGCTTGCCGCCGGCCGCCGAAGCGCTGGCCCCCATCGAAGCCGCGTTGCAGGCTTTCAACGACGCGCAGTACCGGTTGGTGCAGGCGGCTCAGGAATGGCGGCGTGCCCAGCCCGAGTTGCTGTCGCAACGATCGCGCGAAGGCGACGCGCTGGCGCTGCTGAAGGAACGCGAAGAAAGGCTCACTGCCAGCCGCATTGAAGCCGACGAAGCGCAGGCGCGCTTCGAGGTCCTGCGCGAGACCGTCGGCGCCCAGGTCGATGGCCTGCGCCGGCAACTGGCCGAAGCGCGCCAGGCCGTGCAGTCCGCCGATGCGGCCCAGCGTTCGGCCACCGAAGCGCGCCGCTTGGCCGGCGAAGCTCGCGCACGCGCCGGCGCCAAGAGCGAAAGCGCTGAAATCACGCTTACCCAGCGCACGGCCGCACGCGCCACGGCTGTCGCACATCTTCAGCGCTTTGCCAACAGCAGCCTGCTGTCGTCCGCGTTGCCCGACATCGAACTGCCCGATCTGCGCAGCGCCTGGACCATCGACCCCGCATTGACACTCGCGCGTCGCATCGAGCAGGCGCTCGCGCACATCAGCGATGACGACGCCGGCTGGAGCCGCGTGCAGCGGATGATCACCGAGGACCTGCAGGAATTGCAGCGTGCGTTGAGTGCGCTCGGCCACCAGGCACCGGCCGAGCCCAGCGACTGGGGCTTCGTCGTGCACATCATCTTTCACAACCGCCCCGAGCGCCCCGACCAGCTCGCGCTGCGCCTGTCCGACGACATCCACCAGCGCAGCGAACTGCTCACCGCGAAGGAAAGCGAGATCCTGGAGAACTACCTGCAGGCCGAGATCGCCGCCGAAGTGCAACGCCTGCTACGCGCGGCCGAGACCCAGGTGCAAGCCATCAACAGGGAACTGCACAAGCGCCCGACCTCCACCGGCGTGCGCTACCGCCTGCAATGGCAGCCGCTCGGTGAAGATGAAGGCGCACCGGTCGGCCTCGACGCCGCGCGCCGGCACCTGCTCAACACCAGCGCGGACCTTTGGTCGGCCGAAGACCGGCGTGTCGTCGGGGCCATGCTTCAACAGCGCATCAGTGCCGAGCGCGAGCGCGCCGATGCAGATCCGGGAAGACTCGTGGGCGATGCCGGCGGCAGCATGGTTGATCAGTTGGCGCGTGCGTTCGACTACCGCCGCTGGCACCGCTTCCGCGTCGAACGTTTCCAGGACGGCCAATGGCGCAAGCTCTCAGGGCCTGCCTCCAGCGGCGAGCGCGCCCTGGGCCTGACGGTGCCACTCTTCGCGGCCATCGCGAGTTTCTACAGCCAGGGCAGCCATCCGAACGCACCACGCCTGATGCTGCTCGACGAAGCCTTCGCCGGCATCGACGATGCGGCGCGGGCGCACTGCATGGGGCTGATCCGCGAGTTCGACCTCGACTTCGTGATCACCAGCGAACGCGAGTGGGCGTGTTATGCCGAACTGCCCGGTGTTTCGATCTGCCAATTACAGCGGAGCGAAGGCATCGACGCGGTGTTC
Source organism: uncultured Pseudomonadota bacterium (assembly GCA_963817785.1). Classification (GTDB taxonomy): domain Bacteria; phylum Pseudomonadota; class Gammaproteobacteria; order Burkholderiales; family SG8-39; genus JAKALD01. The sequence goes on from CAWFPL010000005.1 coordinate 47,346, forward strand.
GTCTCGCGCTGGACCTGGGACGGCCGGGTCAAACGGCGCGAGGACGATCCGGACCGGCGGTTTGCACCGGCATGATTCGCATGGATCCGCGTCTGCACAAACTGCTCGGCGGCGACGAGCTGGCAGCATTACGCAAGCGTCTACGCCGCCATTTCGAACGCACTGCGCCGGGCACGCCGCCGGGCCTGCTGCGCCTGAGCTCCCTGAGCCCCGCGGAACGTGAAGCGCTGGCCCTGCTGACGGGACGCCCGCCGCTGGACGCAAAGTCGATGCAGATCGGCGTCAGCCTGGTCGACGCCGCGCTGCTCAATGCCGGCATCGCGGGTTCGCTGCGGGAGGCGCTCGAACAAATTGACGGCCCCATCGTGCACCTCGCGTCGGCCCGCGCCGCGGCCAAGGCGACCTGGTCCACGGTCGTCACGTCTTGCACTCACCCCGCCCTCGCCGGCTATTTGCAGGCGCCGGTAGCGCTCGGGTTGCTCAAGCGCCTGGCCCGGCAAGACACCTCGGCCGCCGAGCACCTGCTCAAATGCGCGGACGTCGTGCTGCGCCGCCTGCCGGCCGGCGGCTTGGCGCGCGCTCAACTGGCTGCCGAAACACTCGGAAACGCGCATGCGCTGGACACCGGCCAAGCCACCGCGACGCTCGTGCTGGCGGCCTGGCGCCGGATCGAAAGGGGTCCGTCGGGCATCGACGATCCCGATGACCCGCCCGACGTCACGCCCGACGAACACATCCGCGACATCTGGGCGCGGGCCGGCATACTGGTCAATGAACTGGCTCGCCCGGCCTTGTTGCTGAATCTGCCTATTCAGGCCAACGAGGTACCCGTGTGCACACCGGGCGAACCCGCGTATCTGTCGCTGCGCCGGCTGCTGCGTACGCCGCCGCGCTGGGCCGTGGCCGGCCTGACCGTGTTCGTGTGCGAGAACCCCAATCTGGTTGCCATCGTCGCCGACCGGCTCGGCGTCCGTTGCGGCCCGCTGGTCTGCACCGATGGCATGCCGGCAGCAGCGCAGCGAACACTGCTCACCCAATTGGCGCAGGCCGGCGCCCATCTGCGCTATCACGGTGACTTCGACTGGCCCGGCGTGCAGATCGCCAACCATGTCATTCGCGCCTGGGGAGCACATCCCTGGCGTTTCGGCGCCCTGGACTACGAAGCCGCGGCGGCGAGCGCGCCGCACGCACGGCGCGATTTGGCCGACGGCTGCATCGTCGCATCGTGGGACGCCGCTTTGGCGCCGGCGATGCAGCGTCATGGGCGGGCCGTCGCTGAAGAAGCCGTGGCCGCAACCCTGTCGCAAGACCTTCAGCAAGATTGAATCACAGGAAACCACATGGCCCATCCGCAAGACTCGGTATTTGAGCGCTTCGTCACTCAGCGGAAGAAGAACTTGCAGCGCATCGCGCGCCATGCCCGCGCAAAGCACCAACTACCGGATGTGATCAATGAAGCCTGGGTCGTTGCTTGCGATCTGGCAGCGCGCAAGGGCACCGCCATCTGTTGATCTCCGCGTCGCACGCCTACCGTCGTTGCGCGCAGGCTCGGTTGTCAGCGACCTACCAGATCCCAGTTCCTACGCTGGCCATACAAGGTAGACCACGAAAACCCGCTTGGCCGATGTGCGCTTGCCTACGCCACGGTACGCCCTACTCCCATTCGATTATTCAAACAGTGTCTAACTATCTGATTTTGTTGTCAAATTCTTTTGCCTGACGACGAAACGCCGACAGCGATCCCGTCAAAATCCTACGCTTTTGATTTTGCAGAGAAATTCGGCCGAAAATTTTTTTCTTGGTTTCAGCTACTATCGGGATGCTCTGTGAGCCGCGCGCAGTTCAGCTCGCTTTATCCATATAATCTGCTCCTCAGAAAACTACCGTCAAGACACTGCGGTCTCACGCTGCAGACCCATCATCCAGTGTTGGCTTGGGCCGCCGAGGCTCCGCATCGATGATCGCGACTGATGTCTCTCGCGTTCCCTCAAAAGCTTACCCTACGACGACTCTACTTCGCCTTCCCCTTCGCGGCCGTCCAATATTCGTCGCCAGGTTCGGTTCGCCACCTGGATAAGGTAGAGGTCGGCGACTTGCTTGGCGGTCCGCAGGTTCGCCAAAGAGGTTTCGGCCGGATTTCCTTGAACGGTGAGGGACTTGAACAGCAGCTGTCTATTCTCGCGCTCCGGGACGATCGGCGAGAACGCCTCGTGCAGGCGGCCGTCGATGTCCTCCTGCGCGCCGTTCCAACCTCCATATCGCCGCAGTGCGCCGAAAAGGCTGAAGATAAAGGCATTCCGGGCGAGCTGATCGAAGTTATAGTAGACGTCCGATTTGGCGATGAAGGCCAGCCCGTGAAAGTAGTGGCTGAAGATGGGCTCGGCCTCATCTTCTGGCAGGGGCAAGAAGGCCATCATGCAAGTCACTGCGCGGTCGATCATCTCGTTCGTCATCGCGACGGCCCTGCCGGTCCCCCAGAAGCTCTCGCCAACGCCGATATTGACGGCGAGATTATGCTCAAGGTCGCACACGCCCTTGAACATCTCCTGCTCAAAGCCAGGCGGCTCGAACCAAAAATAGCCAATGGTTGCGATGTTGAGGCAGGCGACCACGAGCTTGGCGAGGCTGGCCAATCGGCCGTGAAGGGAAGACACGGGCAGATTATCGTACAGCGTGATCTGCAGCGTGAAGCGATCCTTCTTACCCGCCCAAAGGAGCTGCACGTGGTCGAAGCGCTCATTCCAGCGCGTCAGAACCTTGGCCCTCACGGAATGCGACGGCGTGTAGACCGTCACGTTCGCCCGCCAGCGTGGCTTCTCTGCGCCCTTCGCTGCGGCCGGCCGCTTTAACTCCTCCTCGGCGAGCGCGCGCATTTCGCGGTCCTGCCGCTCCATGTCTTCTCGCACCCACCTGACCCACTCCCGCGGCTCGCCGTTCAGCTCCTCATACTTGGCAATGAAGGGCGGGCTCAGCATGATCCGCGAGCGCTCGGGGTCAGCCATGGTGTCGAGGAACCACTCGGTCAACTCATCCGCCGCGCCGCTGCGGATGCCCCGGGTCCGCTCGTGGTCCAGTCGCACGCGCGCCAAGCCCAGGGCTTTCCCTGCATCCTCGGGCTGGACCACGTCGCTCGGCGGCAGGTCGGTGAGCTCGGCATTCGGATCCACATAGAGCGACGCCAACCGCATGGCGTGCGCGCGCTCGGCGAACTGCCTCGCCGCTTCGAAATCCGCCGGATCAATCCTGACCAGAGGCGACCAGACCGCCCACTGCAGTTTGCGTTTGTGGTTATCGAGGGACCGCTCGACCCAGGTCCCGTCAAGGCTGTCGTGGCCGATCGTCCGGGCGCCCAGCATGCTGGCTTTCCCCACCTCCTCAAGCGCCAGGAGGCTTAGGTGGTAGACGATGTGGGGCCACTCTGTGCCGCCACCTAGGCGGTCAGCGGCGGCGATGAAGCTCTCCGCCTGATCCAGGCAGAGGGCTCGCGCCCGTTGAAGCTTTTCGTCCATGGAGAGGCGTTACCGTCAAGCCGGGTGGTCGGAGGATTTGATCACCTTAGTCGCAACCTCGAGTCGACGCCCACCTCGCAAATGGGTCACTCACCAGCAAGTACGTCCACACGGCCCTGATCATGGCGGCCTTTGACTAAGGTCACCGGCTTCGATTTGAGTACCGTTGAAACGCAGTGATTTCATAGATAGGCGGAGTTGCGTTCGAACGAAGGATCTCGGTTCTTAGAAAGGCAACTTCGGCTTCCACGCGATCGGGATCGACGTCGATGCGCCAGGCGCGCGGACCAACGCCGGGATTCGTGTTCCATCGGTACCCGCGGTGCTTCAGGGCATCCTTGGTCTCGAATGGCGCGCCCTCCGCAAAAATGCGCCATGTCGGCTGCCGAGCAACCTGAAGCAGTTTCTCGAGCACCCGCTTGCCACTTTTCGGCAATACCATCGTAGTCAGCGCGATGCCGGCCCGACAGTCGTCCACCGCTCGGTGGGCATCGAAGAAATAAGAGAAGCACGAGAGCAAATCGGAAAGGCGCCGGCCTTCAATTCCCTCGTCTCTCCAAGGAACGTCGCACATGGTGCATGCCCAGGGCTTCGCCGCGAATAGAGGCGATATCCGCTCGGCGAAGGGGCGATCGAAGGCCGCATTGTGCGCAAGGATAACAGCAGCCTGACCAGCGAATGCGTCGATAGTCGCTGCGTCCAGCTTATGGCCCATCACCTGTTCATCCGTGAGGCCAGTGATCGCGGTGATTTCCGACGGAATCGGCTCGCTCGGCTCATTGAATTGATGCAGCGCAGTATGCACGGCGAAGACCCGACCGTCATTCGTATAGTCGAACGGCACCATGGCGAGTTCTATTGGTTCACTACTTGAAGGATCGAGACCAGTGCTCTCGATATCTAGGAAAATGCCACGCCGGACCGGTGTTCCGTCATTAAGTTCAAGTCGCCGTGCTAGGTCAAGCCGCCGCAAGACACGGTACTGCCCTGTCTCCTCGAGAGCACGAACCATGCTATCTGGATCGTCGATCGTCATAATTCTGCGTCGCTCCCAGCGATGACTTAGCTCAGCCCGGCTCCCGGACCGGCTCGTCCCCTATCGATTTGGGCACGGCAAGCACCGGTCGGTCACTCATCAAAGCGTCTTCATCCCCATCCGGCTCGACAGTCATCGATGGCTCCGGCAGCCAGCGGTCATCGACATATATCCAGTCAGTCAGTGCGGGCAACGGTGACACTGGCGGGAACACGTAGCGCTCGTTGACGAAGGATTCGGTTCGCTTCTTGAGCCACACGGCATCATCTGCAAATTGCTCAAGGAGCCGCAACCCATCACGCGTTGCCTTTACGGCAGAGGTGTATGCATAGGGTTCCGGCTGGCCCGAATCAGCTATGTTTCCCACCGTACGCCATGTCTTTTCTAGCGAAAGCGCCTCCACTATCATCGGTGAGAATTCCTCGAAGGTCTTGCTCTCACCCGCAACTGTCCGGAAACGAGGGCGCCGCCGCCTGTTCGGATAGCTCCCGGCGTCATCACTGTCGCCTGGCTCAGTCGCGAAAATCATCGGAAGATGCGCGACCAGTTGGAGCGCCCGGCTCTGATAATGCGGCGTAGGTTTCTGGTCGGCGGTACGAAGGAGGTCGAGATCCGCGATAACGATCGCTGACTCGGTTGTGCCGAGCGGGCCACTGTGCTTCTTCCCGCCAAGTTGAAAAATACCAGGCGCCTTTGAACCATACGGGGTCCGTATTCCCTCCGTGATCTTCCACCCATCAAGGCCGATGAAGCCGCTCTGTCCGCAGCCATAGGGCGGCGCAACCGCATTGCAGAATGCCGTGACAAGACCGGCGGCGAGATACTGGTTCTGCCCAAATATATGATAGTCCGCTGATCTCGCCGTCATCGCCGGCAGAATGATCAGCGTACGTTGAAGTGCTTTGCCTCGAACCAGCGTGCTTTCCGAATCGCCGGCGACCTGGACGGAGTTTCGATATGCGGTCCATCTTGCGAATTCGTATATATCGCGGCTGAGATAGCGGAACGGCGTCTCGCTGCCCTTGCTCAAACCATAGCGTTGCGCCAGTTCCTGGTTTTCCTGGATTACCCCGATGAAGTTAGCGCTGCTGGCGTGTGGGAACATCTCTGAACAGATCAGCTCGAGCGTGTAGGTCCCGAGTTCGAACGGATCAGTGTCACCGTGCAGCAACGGCCTCCAATCCTGATTGAGCGGTGGTCTGATCAATTCACCAACAGCGGCTGAAGGAAATCGCTTCTGTCTCACGAAATGGCTGAGCTCGATCCCCTTGCCATCCTTTCCTTCAACAGCGCGCACGCATGTCAGCAATGCCGTGTGGGAGTCCCAACGGTTTCGGCCGATAGGCGGCGTAGGAAGCGTCGCGCTCGCGAACGGCACCTGGGCTGACGGCAGAAAGTTGAGATCGATCTGCGTACCCGACGCGACCCGAAAGGTACCGCACCAGATAGTCAGCGGCCGTCCCATCCTCCGGATCTGTCGGGCGAGCCAATTGACGGTCTCCGGACGAACGCTGTATTCCGGGAGAACAATCCCATCGACCTGGAAATCAATGCATGAAGCCAGCACCTCCTTGAGGATTGCACGGCGCCTGAACTCCGTCGTCGATAGAAAGACCCCTCCCTTTTTAACGTCGCCAGCATTCGCAACTTCAGCGCCCGAGGCCCTGAGAAGCCCCTCATATAGGCCGCCCTTTTCGCCGGGCTGATAATAGGTCTCGGTGACATCCCATTGCACAATGGCCACGCGCCGCACCGCGACGCTTTTTTCCTTCGCGCGATTCCGCCACGATCGACGTTGAATGCTCCGCAAGGTTTCAAGGGCTGGCGACGACTGCGAATCCGGCTCTCGGACATCCTCATTAATTATGGGTTCGGATGCCAGTTCGTCAGCAGCCGCTATGCCGTTGGCATCCTCAGCTTGGGGACTGGGCATTTGGTTGTCGGAAGGAGGAGTGGAGAGCGTGGGCCGGACAGCCTCGCCAATTTCCCCTGGTTGGAAGGCCGCATCTGCGAGTTGGCGGGAGACCAGGTGCATGCCCAACACCTGATCACCGAAGCGCGTGACCGAATATCGGAATCGCAATCGGCTTCCGACCGGTGATGCTTCCGTCGCCGTTCCGCGCTCGCCTCGAATATGCGCGATGTCAATCTGCCAGTCCGCCAGACTGACAGAACTGCCATCAGCGAGGCGCATTACAGGTCGATCCGATTCGGTGTCACCGGTCCTAGGATTCGACCACGAAACCTCATCGGTAACGCTGAGCGAGGCGCAGTCCGTGATTTGGCGGAGCAAGTCGACCAGGTTCGACGGCTTGTTCTCGCTCAATTGCCTGAATGCATCCCACGGCCAGCCATCGTCCGTGCCGCCAGATTCAAAGGAGCTTGCGAAAAACGCGACCAGCGTGCGGAGCGCCGCCTCCGCCTCCCCAATCTTCGCCGCGTCCATCCGCCAGAGACGGGGGCGTAACTTGTTCTCCCCCGGCCTCAACGGCGCTACCTGCAGCATGATCGCTACGATCACCGCCCAGCCGGCTGGAGCGATTCTGTCCCGCAGAACACTCAATCCACCCTTGCGGCCCAGCACGATCTGGCAGAACGACTTGATAAGTTTGCGCGCCTGACCATCAAGGCTCGGATCACTCGCTGATGAATTCTCGTCGACAAGAACCACGTCGAGACCAACGATGTCGCTAAGCCAGGACGGTTCGAGTTCGCACTGCTCGAGTTGCTCGATGGAGTCTCTCGATAGCGCGCTGCTGAGTTCGAACGCGAGAGATCGGAGATCGGCCACGGAAGCGAGGATACTGATGCCCAGGGCGAGGTTGGCGAGCGATGCGACCGCGCTATCTGCCACGTCAGGAATGTGATCGGCGACTTTGTCGCCCATTGCCTGCCAAGCCGCCGCGCTGCGCCGGTACGGGCGGGCAATTCCGCCTGAACCCGGCCAATGTTTCGCCGCCTCGGGCAAGCCTCGCGTCAGCCTCCGAGCCGATCGAACCATCAAGGCCGCGGCTTGACCGGGGGAGCTGAGATCAACATCCGTATTAATCCGCTCGCTCATGTACATGCCTTCGGCCACGGCCGCGACGAGATAGGCGGCATCGACCGAGGGTGAGTTGGATTCTTCAAAATGCTCCAACAGGCTAAGGGCGCGCTCGATCCTGGTAGGAATCGGCTTTTCCGATGTGACGTCGCCCGGTCCCCACCGATCGGCGCCGGACAGCCTTGGTAGCACTCTGGCAACCATTGCTTCACGTCGGTGAACATCACGATGCAGAGCTGTCGGTGCATGGGCATCGAGACCTGCCTCGTCGTCCGTCAGGAGATCCGCGCGCTCGCACACGTCTCGGATTGCCCAGCCGTACCGCCAGTAATCCGCGCCCTCCGCATAGATCTTCTTCGCTTCTAACGCCGATCCGTTGCGGACAAAGGCATGACCATCAACACTCTCCCGCGCTGCGCACCAGCTGACCAACCTGACGGTATTGATGTCCGGAACGCCATCGCTTGAACGGACGAAGAACGAGAACGCGGTTGGGACCGGTATCGCCCCGTCGTCGGCCGCAAGTGATGCTGCAAACGTCGGGAACCCCGCCCGATAGGCTGCGGCTATCTTCCCAGGCGTCCACGCGATATTTGACTGATAGAGCGGCGAAAAACCAGTCGGCAGATCAGCGATCCGAAGCTGTATTCCCGATACCGGCTGCGCGGGTGCGTCACTCCACGAAGCCCCAATCGGCTCGCGAACGACTGGCTCTGCGGTTGCGAGCAACAGCTTTCCGTCGCCACACCAAAGCATGATGCCAGACGTCTTTAGACCGGGAGGTGAAGGTAGAGGTTGGGCATCGGCCGTGTTGGCGATGAGATGCATCAACCTCGGCCGCCGGGAGACTACCCCAGCAAAGCTCTTATAGGTTATGTTCACGAGTGTTGAGGCAGCGTCGAGTTCGACGTCGCTCGCAATTGCCGGCTCGACGACGCCCGCGGCGGCGGGCGTCCAGACGCGCAGGATCAGATTCGTAAGATTGACGATCGGATTTGGTTCGTCACCGACAGGCGCTTCATGAGCAGTCGGCTCCTCAGATTCATCGAACTGTGCCACGCGTTGAAGCGCAATGATCGTGCGGTTGATCGCAGTGAAGGCTGCGTCCGTCACCGACTGGCGTGAAACAACCAATGAAGTCCCAGCCGTCGCTGATACGGGATCGAATTTCACGAGCGACAGTCGCAACCCCTCGGGCAGCGGTGCTCTTCCGGCGTCGGTAGCCGAACCGTCAATGTGCGTGCGTAGTTTGGCAAAGCTAGTGGCTTCGCCCCCTGCGGTGATTTTCTGCGCCGCGAGGCAAGCGATGATGCCGATTTGGCAGCGGACATCGTATCGAGAAAGTAGCGTGCCGACGAATTCGTCGCCGAGGAGCTCGGTTGCGAGCGGGGTGAAAACGTCGTCAAGCGTCCCGCGGGACAGTTTACGAAGGTTTACGGCTACCTGATCGCAAATGTCATCGGCGAGTACGCCCGTCGGAATTGTCGATCGAAGCGCCCGATCAAGGCCTTCAAAGCAGGCAAGGCCAATATCCAGCCCAGCTTTTTCGCCGAACAATTGCCCGGACTGAGGTTCCGCACGAGACAAAAGTCTCTTGAACGATGCGGCGACTGCTTGCCCGGTTGCCTCGGGTGCCTGCGCCGCCGCGATGCACCAAAGCCGGCGATAGGCTGATGCACGGTCGTTGAAGCGAATGTCGGGTGCACTTAACGCTAGGCGGATCCGTGTCAGACTTGTTTCGGCGTTGGACGGATTGTCCAGTTCCGGATCGAAGAGAAGCCCCAGTGCGGTTTTGCGGTCGATTTCACCTGCATCCGCTAGGGGATCCATCGCATCGGTCGTCGGCAAGTCCGCTAATGGCCCTGAAAATCCGAACCCGGCCCGATTGTCCGTAAGCCAGGCCCGTGCCTCGGCCCGCGTCATCGGCGGAGGCGTGACATGCTTCCTGTTGAGTGAAAGCCCCTTCAGTCCCAACCAGGACTCGATCTTCCTGCGAAGCTGATAGGCAGTCTCCAGGTCACGGCATATCAACACGATATCGTCGACATAGCGCGCGTAGGCGGCCGCACAATTCGGCGTGGTCCGATCGTCGACCGTGTCCCGGTTTATTTCGTTCAGCCGGTCGATTTCGGCTTCTATCATGTCGTCGAGGTCGAACAACGAAATGTTCGCGAGATAAGCGGACAGATCCGGACCTTGAGGGATTCCGCGCCTCTGGTCGTAGGCCTTTTCTTCCCCCGTCTTAGGGTCGAGATAGCTAAGACCGAAGCAATGTTTCAAAATGAAGTCGGTGATCGTCTCTGCGCGCTTCGCAGTGTCTAGGCCGACATCCGGCCTCAGCAGGGGAGCAAATGACGGCTCGTCGCCATCGGCCACTCGAAGCAGGTTCAAAGCGCGCTCAAGCGGGACAGCAAGCGCGTTTCCCACAACGCCCCTTTGAACATGGTCGTAAAAGCCGGTGATATCGAGCCGCAGTATCTGAAGGTCTTCGTGCTGAAACCGCTTGATTCTGTCATCAAGGAAATCGACGAACGATCTCCAGCACTCGAAATATGGACGAAAGATGCCCTCTCGCCTCGGTGGGGTATCGCCGTTCACGATCGCCATATCGATCTGATAGGCGAAGCTCAGTGAGTTACGCTCGCCTGTCGATCCGGTCCGGTAAACGCCACCGGCGGAGGGCCGATCGCGAGCATAGCGGACTGCCGGAATGAGACTCGCAAAGGGTTGACATTCGACACGATCCCTCAGCAGTTCCAGCAATATATATTGGTGAAGCAGCGCATCCTGGGAGACCGGACCGGACTTCAAGCGATAGCGGCCTTCCCCCTTCGGCAGTTCCCTCGACAGCAGCGGGGCGGATGGGCCATCGCCGACGGCCAATCGGGCCCGGTGAAGATGAAAGAGCGGAGAAGCCGCGATTGCCAGACGTTCCCACGCCTCGTCGTCGAGGGGGTATTCTCGTCTCGAAGTCGAGGATCGCCCAAGCGTAAGAGCGGACAGCAAATCGGCCCGGTCGTCTGCCGGATCGCGATACCTTTCCAGGGCGATGCGTGCGGCATCAGATGAGGGAACGTCGCCACCATAACTGCGCACGAGCGCTGCGAACTCGGCCAGGCCATCACCCGGCTGTCCGATGTCCTGGGGAGCGAGTATCCGCGACCACGAGGACCGCGGGAGCGCCAAAGCTATATGGCGTGCTTCCGCCGCGAGCTTCAATCGGCCGGGCTTGTTCCAGTCTATGGCATGTGGATCAGCGCTTAGACGAAACGCGGCGAGAAAGACGAAAACCGGCACTTTCGCGTCGAATAGAGTCCGAACCGCATCATTCCTTTCCCGACCTCGTAGCCATGAATCAGGATCGATTTTCCCGTCCGGCCCATCGGACGGCCATACAACATCGACCTCAAATGGCGTGGACCGGTCGAGGAGTGTCAGCAGGCTAATGGCGGCATCAAAGGCACCACGACGACCTGCCTCGTCGCGATCGAAAAAAATGTGCACCGTAAGATTCCGCTCTGCATCGTGGGCCGCATCGATGACCAATTGGAGGCTTTGGAGCTGTCCAGGTGTAATCCTGGAGCCGAGGATACCGGCGGCCTTAAGCCCTAGAGCCTCCAGCCGCAGAACGTCAAAGATACCCTCGACAAGGTAGATTTCGACTGGATTCGCTATCCGATCCTGGCGCTCTGTCCGAAGCGCGGCTAGAATTCGGTCGCAGCCATATAATGTGCTGCGGCGGGGGAAGTCGTAGGAGAACAGATATTTCGGTTGCTTGTCAGTGAGCGACCGAGCAGCGAAGCCGACAATTCCCTGCTGCGAATCCGCAACTTCGAAGACAATCCGTTTGCCCCCGAAAAATCCCTTCAGTCTCGTTCCATAAAGGTCGTGCCCGTCGGCCTGATTGTCATCGCGCCGAAAGATGCCGGCTTCTACCAGCTTTTCCTCTGCTGCTCTGTCCACGCGAGCCAGATCGGCCAACGAGCGGAGGTCGATCAGTGCGGCGCCAGCATGTTGTAAGAACGATGGATCAAAACCTCGGGCGGTGGCGAAAGCGGCAAAAGTGGGATCGCTTGCAGGCGCCGCCCTGATCCGGTCGGCAAGCATCGCGGCACCGCTGCGGCGATCGACAATCGCCCGACGATTAGCGGGTAGCTCGATCCCCTGAATCTTCGCCAGCCGCTGCACGGCCTCCCAAAAAGAGACCCGCTCGTAATTCTGTATCAGAGAAACTACATCGCCATGCGCTCCGCAGACGAAGCAATGATAGTGGTCACGCTCACCTGCGCTGCCGCGGCCTTTGTATAAATTGAGCGATGGATCACTATCGTCGTGGAAAGGGCAGATCGCGCGCAGGGGCTGACGATGCCTTTTGTCGACCTGTATCCCGAGGACCGTCGCCACTTGGCCGATATCGGCGTGCTGAATAACACGCGCGATCTCATCGGTCCCTCTCCCTACATTTCGCGCCAAACGACACCCCCGCTATTTGTTCTCGCCCCGACGGAGCATGCAACTTACTTGTGCCATGAGAGGTGAGCCGCGAGATGCGCTGCCATCAGCCGGTCCCTTCGAGGAAGTGGCTTGGCGGCTGCCGCCCTCGACGATCATGACTTCGTAACTGTTCCCTCTGTTCGTATAGCCGACCAGGTCGGTCGAGCTGAGCTCGAAAGGAATCCGCGATCCGGAAGTCCCCAACACCGGGTTGGGCAACAGCAATCGGGAAAGCAGTCATGTTATTGCCGCTCCCCCGTAGGAACTCATATAGAAGATCAGCGATGTTCTCGACGGCCTGCGCCTCTGCTAGCGACAACATAACTCACTCCGACGAAATGAGTCTGAGCGCCGGCCGCGCGCGGCTTCGATCGCTGCTGTGAGGAACCCCATTAAGGCTCGTCAATGCCAAACCAAATACTAGTTCATCAATATCCTTGGGATGGACACGCAATGCCTCGGCGATCTCTTCCCTACTAACTCCTTCCTTTCGCAGTGCCGCGAACACCTTCTGCAGCACCTGCGAAATCTCGCGAGGACCCCCATCTGGCTCGTTCTTCCGAAACCCGCGCGACGAGATCTCAATATAGAGCTTGCGATAATGCCATTCGGATAGAAGGTCGAGCTTGTGGAGGCGGTACGTCATCGCCGCAAGCGACACGCCCCACACCTTTTTCAGGCGCGTGAGACTGTCGATGGTGGCGAAGCGCGGGGCGTGCGCGCACACGCTGGCCGGGGGCATCAGCAAAGCCGATGCGAAAGCGTTCGCATCCTGCTCGGCCTCCTGCCCATTCGGCGCGGCATGACGGTGCAGCACCAGATGTCCGAGTTCATGTGCTGCGTCGAAGCGTCCATGTTCGGCGGATTTGAGGGTGTTGAGGAAGACGAAAGGACGGTCCCGGCGCCACATGGAAAATGCATCAATCTCGGCCGCGTCGATGGCGAGCGAATAGACGCGGACCCCCTTCGACTCGAGCAAATGCACCATATTTTTGATCGGCAGCTCCCCCAACTCCCATATCCGGCGCACCGCTGCCGCAGCCGTCTCAGGATTGGCGTCACGGCCGAGATCGGGCAGGTCAGGCGCGGGTAGATCGAAGCGCGCCTCGATCCATTCGTTCAGCAGCATCGCCACGGCGCCGCTCCCGAGGGCGGTGTCGCGTTGGCGCGCCGTCATCTTGGATAATGACCGGAAACTCGCCGTATCGATCGCCGGCTCTTCGATGTCGTCGCCGAAGAAGAATGCCTGCGGAAAATTCAACGTGCGGGCGATGAGCGTGAGTCGTTCAGGCTCCGGATTGAACTCGCCCGTCTCATAGGCCGAGACCGATCGCAACTCGACGCCGATGCTCGCGGCGAGGCGAGTTTTGGTCAGTCCGCGTCTGCGGCGAGCCCATGTAAGGCGGGTTGGATTGAAAACGGCAACGATTGTCATGCCTTCCGCTTCACTTCGATGTCCAGATCCGGCCCGTGAGGCGTCACGATTTCCACATCGACGCCGTCCAAGGGAATCGATGGCAACATGATCCGCTCTTGCCAGCGCGTGATGCGACCATCCGCCGAGATCTGCGACGGCAGGGACAACTCACGGCGTATTTCGACGCCGGCGCGGTGAAGGAGCAAGAACCAGGTCAACGGTCCCTCATCACCACGCATATGCGGCATGTCAGGAACCGGCAAATCCAATTCGAGCTGCACCTGATTAACTGAGATCGCGTCGGCCGTGCTCACTCCCTTCGGCGCCCGGTTGCTGACGTTGGACGTCGGGATTCCGGTCCCGGCGTCACCAGAGGCAATGTTAATTGCCATCAATCCGTCAGGATGGATCACTAAGGCGTAGTTCTTCTCGTCCGAACGCGTCCATCCAAGCGGCAGCAAGCCTTCGCGGAGGGCTGCCACAGCTTCCATCCAAGCCGCAATGCCGATGGCGAAGGGCGGGTGATTCGTGGTGAAGCTGACCCAGGACAAATACCAACGCCGCGCCGCGTGCCCAAGAGGCTCATCGGTCAGACCCATGGCGGCCAACCGAGCCTTCACGTCATCAGAGTCTATATAAATGGACAGGGACGCAGCCATTGGGTTCCCCAGGTAAAAGTTAGGTTCCGATTTTTCTACCTCAAATGAGGGAGAAAAACAAGAACCTCTCCCTCCATCCACTGTGGCGTTGCGACGGAGCCTACGCGGTTGAAAATGGGCAATAGCTCGAGGCATTGCGCTGGACTTGGCATCGGCCGTCCGACCCCGCCGCTGGGTTGTCGAACGCTCCTTCGCTTGGGCCACCAGATGCCGACGGTTGGTCAAGGATTACGAGCGTTACGCCAGCACACTCGCCGGGCTGCACATCGTGGCCTTCGCCTGTCTCATGGTCAAACAAGCAGCTATGCTCGCCGCAGGTTCATAACACCCTCTAGGAGGGACGCATGGGACAACCGCTTCGGCATACGCTCGTGGCGCACGGTCGCCTTGCCATGCGCGAGCTTCGGCTCGCCGCGGCGCGGGAGCGCCGTCACGGGCTGCAGATCATGACTTTCGAACAGCTCGCCGCACGCCTAGCCGGCGGCCTGTCCCAGCCGGTCGATGATGAAACCCTTCGAGCGGCGATCCAGACGTGTTTGCCGGAAACGCCGCTCGGCGAACTCGATACCCTGAGAACCCTCCCGGGAATGGTCGGCGCTGCCGTCGCCACCCTGCACAAGGCGTGGCGTGCAGGCATCAATCTCCAGGCGCGCGCCGCCGAGCATCCGCGCATAGCGTCAATCGCCGCCCTCGAAAGGGCGGTTCTCGACGCCCTGCCGCCAGCGATGCTGCGTCCTGTAGATCTTGTCGATACCGCATTGCAGCGTCTCGACCATGCGGAGACGTTATTTGGCCCGATCGAGATTGTCGGGATTACCGAATTGTCGCCCTGTTGGCGTCCTCTGCTGCATGCACTCGCCCAGCGCGTGCAAGTGCAATGGAACGCCGGCCCGCGATCCATCCCTCAATGGCTTGATAACACACGCGTCGATATCATCCGGACGGAACCGCAAACGCCGACGATCACCACAGTCAGTGCAGCGACCGCCTATCATGAAGCGATCGAAGCTCTCCGTTGGGCACGAGAGTTAGTAGCGTCAGGTACCGAGCCCAGCGATATCGCCATCGCCGCGGTCGCGCCGGCCGACTACGACGACCAGTTTCTGGCTCTGCGGGCGGATGCCAATCTCGACCTCCATTTCGTTCACGGCGTGAGAATCACCGCATGCCGAGAAGGGCAAGCGGCCGCGGCGCTGGCAGATATCTTGTTGCGGGGACTTTCGCAGACGCGCATGCGCCGCCTCTCTGCGCTCTTGAGCACCTACGCTGGACCCTTCCAGGCGCTGCCGGAAGGCTGGACGCGCATCCTGCCGGCCGACGCACCGCTGTCATCACCTGAGTCCTGGGCGCGGCTCATCGGACAGACCCCAGCTAGCGAATGGCCGGACGCGGGCAATCACGGCGCGCCCTTGGGCGATATCGTTCACTTGCTGGCGCAGGGCGTGGCCTCTGCTGGAGCAATTGGCGACACGCTGTTGCGCGGCCGCACCTTGGCAATCTGGCGCAAGGCCTTGATCGCCGGCCCGGCTGCGTCCCTCGATCTCACTTTGGAGTCGTTGCGGCAGGATGACGGGCTCGACGCCTGTGTCTCGCTCGCCTGGATGCCGGCGAGCGCGCTGGCGGCTTCACCACGCCGATTCGTTCGCCTGCTCGGTCTCAATTCCTCGCGCTGGCCGCGCGGCATCTCCGAGGATCGACTGCTGTCGGATCACATCATCTCCACCGCCGAACTCGATCCTCTTCCTGTCGGCGCGGCGGACCGGCGCGATTTCGCGACGATTCTCGCTACGACCAAAGGCCAGGTCGTTCTATCGCGGGCGCGACGCGACACCGATGGGCGTCTCCTCGGCCGCAGCACGCTGCTACAGGGCCAGCCTGGCGAAATTTATCTCAGGCGCAACGGCGTGCCGAATCATGCCTTCAGCGAAACTGATCGCCTGATGGCTCGGCCGCAGGAATTCCGGGCGCTGCCACAAGCGCTGACGGCATCAGCGTGCTGGCGTGACTGGTTGCGCGAAGAGATCACTGCCCATGACGGCTTGGTTCGGGCTGATCACCCGGTGATGCAGGCCATCCTCAGTCGCACCCAGTCGGCCAGTTCGCTGCGTCAACTCCTGCGCAATCCGCTAGGGTTTGTCTGGCAATATGGTTTGCGCTGGCGCGCCCCCGAGAGCGGCGAGGAACCGTTGGTGCTGGACGCGCTGTCGATGGGAGATCTCGTCCATATGACCCTCGACCGAGCGTTGCGCACCATTGAAGCGGGCGGCGCGCTCGCCACCGCCACGGCTGAACAGATCGAAGCGGCTGTCGCCGCCGCCGTCGTTGACGTCGCTCGTGTCTGGGAGACCGAGCGGGCCGTGCCGCCACGCGTGATCTGGCGACGGACGCTCGACGGGGCCGAGGAACTGAGTCGCCGCGCACTCGCGTTCAGGGACGACGCGCTGCCCGCCGCCCGTGCCTTTGGCGAAGTGGCGTTTGGCGGCGCCGAGCCTAAGACAGACGTCGCACCGCCTTGGGACGCGGCGGCGAGCGTCGAAATCCCGGGCGCAGGTTTTCGAATCGCCGGCTACATCGATCGTCTGGACATCGCGGGCGACGGCCGACGCGCTTTGATGCGAGACTACAAGACGGGTCGCACGCCGAAGAACAGCATCGTCCTCGATGGCGGAAAAGAGTTGCAGCGCTGTCTCTACGCCTTCGCGGTCAAGGCGCTGCTCGGCGACGACGTCGAGATCGGCGCTTCCCTGCTCTACCTTCGCGACGAAGTGGAGCTGAGGCTCGCCGACCCGGAAGCGACACTCGTCGAAGTCACCGCCTACCTCCGCGAAGCCCGCGCCAACCTTGTCTCCGGCGGCAGCGTAGTCGGGATCGACACCGGGGGAGCCTATGACGACTTCGCCTTCGCTCTGCCCGCCAATGCCGCCGCCGCCTATTGCAGGCGCAAGAGCGCCGCCGCAACAGCGCGCCTCGGAGCCGCGGCGCAAGTCTGGGAGGCCCAATGATGCCTGGGCCGATGAAGCCGCTCGCCGACGATGCCTCCCGCCGGGACGCGATCGCGGTTCACGACCGTACCTTCTTGGTGGAGGCCGGTGCTGGCTCCGGAAAAACTGCGGTCATGGCCGGCCGCATCGCCATGATGTTGGCCGAAGGCATCGCCCCCAAAACCATAGCAGCCGTGACCTTCACCGAGCTTGCGGCCAGTGAGCTCGTCATCCGCGTGCGTGAGTTTGTCGGAGACCTCACCGCCGGCCGCATCCCCGCCGAATTGCGCGTAGCGTCGCCTGGCGGCCTCTCCGATCAGCAGTGCCAGAACCTCACTATCGCGAGCGACACAATCGACGAAATCACCTGTTCGACCATCCACGGCTTTTGCCAACGTCTGATTAAACCTTACCCCGTGGAGGCCGACATCGATCCCGGGGCGACGGTGATGGACCGGAATCAGTCTGATCTCGCCTTTGTGGAAATCATCGAGACATGGCTCCGTGAGCAGCTAGCGGGACAAAGCGGCAGCCTGCTTGTTGAGATGGTCCTGCGCGAGCCAGGTGAAGTCGTCACCCTCATCCATACAATCCTACGTCATCTTCGCAGCCGACGCGTCCTAATGGTCGACGCGCCTGAGGCTTTAGCGCCGTTGGTGAAAGCCTTTTCTGACGCAGCGGACGAGTTTTCTGCATTCTTGCGCGGCTGCAGCGCCGACGAGCCGGAGACCGTCGGGATCGCAGCGCGTTTTGCGGAGATGGCTGAAAGCATCGGCTTTGCTCTCAATACCGAGGCGCCAGCTGATCTCGTCCGCCTGTTGATCACGCGGCCGCATCCTGATCTTTGCACGGCGTCCGGGAGCTTCCGCGCCTATAAGAAGAAGGGTAAATGGGGCGAGGCGGCCAAACGCGTAGGCCTCTCGAAGGCCGACGGTGATCGGCTCAATGCCACCGCCGAGACACACAATGCGGTCTGCTGCGAGGCGTGGACCTCGCTACTGCAGGCTGCTGCGGCGCGCGTTCTCGCCGAGCTTGTAAGTCTGGTGCAGCCAGTCATGGACCGCTTTCGGGACTATAAGCGATCGGCGGCGCTTCTCGATTTCGACGACTTGATCTTCGCCGCCCGCGATCTGCTGCGCGACCACGAGGCGGTGCGCCGCGCGCTTGCTGCCCGCTTTACGCATGTCCTCGTCGACGAATTTCAAGACACAGATCCGCTCCAGGCCGAAATCTTCTGGCGGCTGTGTGGTGAACCGCCGGCCGGGGTGGATGAGCCTGACTGGACGGCGTACCGCATCCGACCCGGCGCTCTATTCCTGGTCGGCGACCCGAAACAGGCGATCTATCGCTTTCGCGGTGCTGACGTCGCCGCTTATATCCAGGCCCGCGAAGCCTTCTTGGCCCAGGCTGCCGACAGCGTACTGCCAATCTCGACCAATTTTCGTTCCTGCGCGCCGATCTTGCGCTACGTGAACGAGCGCTTCGAGACCTTGCTCTCGATCGAGAATGGTCAGCCCGGTTTCACACCTCTGGACCCTTTTCATCCCGCGCGGGATGAGGGTTTGTGTGTCGCTGTGCTCGACGTGGCGGTTGCGGATGAAGATGGCAAGGCGTCGGCAGAGCAGCAGCGGGACGGCGAGGCCGAGGCTATCGCCGACATGTGCGCACGCCTCATCGGCAGTGAGGCGATCCTTGATCGCAAGACCGGCGAGAGCCGTCCTTGCCGGCCCGGCGACATCGCGCTCTTGGCACCGACGGGAAGTGATCTTTGGCGCTACGAGGAAGCGCTCGAGCGGCGCGGCATACCGGTCGCAACCCAAGCCGGGAAAGGTTTGTTTCGTCGACAGGAGATTCAAGATCTCATTGCAATCACGCGTGTCCTGGCGGACCGACGGGACACGTTAGCGCTCGGCGCGCTACTACGCGGGCCCTTGGTCGGCTTAACCGAGGAGGAGCTGCTCGACATTGTGTGGAATTTGCCGCGCCTGGCGGATGCGCCGGACGCTCTGCCTCGGTTCGACCTTGGCGTCGATCCCGAGCATATCGGCCAGCCCATCGCCCGCGACATGATCGAAAAGTTGCAGGCGCTGCGTCGGCGGGTCAATTCCACGACGCCCCATGACCTTTTGTCGCAAGCGGTCGACGTGCTGCGCGTGCGCCCGATCCTTCTCCAACGCCATCGTGGCCAAGCCGAGCGCGCACTCGCCAATGTCGATCTCTATCTGTCGCTCAGCCGCCCTTTCGCGGTACGTGGGCTGCGCGCCTTCGCCGAGACCATGGCCTCCGCTTGGGCCGACGAAACACGCGCCGTCGAGGGCCGGCCGGATGCCCAGGAAGAAGCTGTGGCGCTTTACACCATGCACGCCGGCAAAGGCCTGGAGTGGCCGATCGTCGTGCCCGTCAACACCATGACGCAGATTATGGCGCCGGAGAGCGCCGTCACTGATCGTGCGAGTGGACATTTCTATTGTCCCATCTTCGGCGTGAAGCCGACCGGCTACGACGCCGCGCGCGATGCCGAGAAAGCCGAACTCGATCGCGAGCGTATCCGGCTCTGGTATGTGGCCGCGACTCGCGCGCGCGAGCTTCTTGTCCTGCCTCGGCTGGATGTAGCCGCCAAAAGCTCTGCCTGGATTTCGCTTCTTGACCTCTCTCTTCCGGACCTTCCGAGCCTGGATCTCAACCACCTTCCTGCCGACGCTACATTTGGTGTCCCCGCAGCCGAAAACGACCAAAGTCGCGAGATCTTCGCTGCGGAAGCTGCTGTGCTCGCCGCACGGCAGCGACGCATCATTTGGCTGGCGCCAAGCCGAGACGAAACCACCGCCGGGCCGGTGCTGGAAATGGAAACACCAGACATCCTGGTAGCGGATAGCGAGGGTAAGCCCACCGAGGAAAGCCTTCCGATCAGCGTGCAGGGTGGCCGAGAACGCGGTGCCCTGCTGCACAAGCTAATCGAGGAAGTTCTCACCGGTGAAACCGAGGAGGCAGTGGATGCGCTCCGAGTCCGGGCCACGAGCCTGATCCGCACCTTGGGCCGTCCGGTCGTCGAAAATCCAGCCGAAGGACTCGCACCTGCAGAACTCGCCAGTACTGTTATGCGCGCGCTCGCCCTTCCGGAAATCACGGCTTTGCGCCCAGGTCTGATACCGGAGCTTCCGGTCTATGCGTCGATCATTGCGGACGGACAAGAAGAAGCGACAGCGGGTGTTGCGGATGCCGTGGCCTTCGATCCGAATGGCAAGCCACAGGTGGTGATCGACTGGAAGAGCGACGTGGCCCCCTCAGTCGACGCCATCGAACATTATCGCGCTCAAGTACGGGCCTACCTCAACGTGACCGAAACAGAGCGTGGGCTGATCGTCTTGGCCACACCAGGAACCGTCATTCAAGTGATGCGGGCGCCAGCGCCTGCCTCGCCCTGAGATCGGTTGGGGCCTCCCTGTCCTCCCTAGCCTCGCTATCCCGATGAGGTGACAACATCTTGAACGATCTGCCGTGGCTGTCCAATTCCCTGCGACGAATCGACGGCACTCCAACCGCCCATCTGAACTTCGACGGACCGTGTTTCAAAGGTTGTCCATCAAGTCGTCGACCTTTGTCGCCTTGATATATCGTGCCGGATTCTTCCCAACTTCCAGGGCCTTGAAATGTGCCTCTCCGCACGCGATCTTGGCGGCCTCGTTGTCGCGCAGGTCGTCGACGAACAGGCTGCCTTTGGTCTCGACCACGAAATAGAGGCGTTCGTCGCCGTCGACTTCGACAAGCACCGCCCAATCGGGATTGTAGGTGCCCAACGGCGTCGGCACTTTGAACCACCCTGGCAGCTTGGCGTAGATTTTCACCGCCTCGTTTTTTTCGAGCTGTTCGGCGAAGGTTCGTTCGACGCCACCGGAGTCATAGATTACGTGCTCGAATACCGACTTCTGCGCGTCCTTCAGCATATTCCGCAAATAGCCTGTCAGCTCCTCCTGTGCAAACAGCTCCTGCGCATAGTAGTGCTCGTCGCCGATGCGTTGGTATTTGATCCCATCGACAATGGCCAATCGCTTGGTGCGATTGATGACCTCCCCGGCAATCTCGATGAATGCCTGCGGGTTGCGCTTGAAATCCGTCAGGCGACCGCACTCGGTCAAAATGCGGACCAGGCTTTTGCGCGTGAGCTGTGTCCGATCCTGAAGATCGGTCAGCACGTCCGGGAGGACGATGTCGCCTTCTTCGATCGTTACGATCGTTCCGCTGTCCTTCTCGCGCTCCTTGGCCTGAACGCCGCCCTGACCGATGGAAAGATCCGCCTTTCTGATCCGCACACGCGCCTTCGACACGGGCGGGCCGTTGGCGATGGCCCTCGCGCAATCGACGAGCAGCTTGTCGTTGTTGAAATGAACGCGGTAGGTCGTCTTGTGCTTGATGCGGTCCCATAGCGCTTGGAACTCGGCGCTCTCCAGAATGGCTTGCCGCGTTTTGACGACCACACGCTCATCCGCGTTCTTGATGTCGAGCTTGCCGGCCACCTTCTTCAGGACGTCCCGCACTGACGCCAGATGCGTTTCAAGCGCCACCGGCAGGGCGAGTGACCCATCTTTAAGCGCGGTGCGCAACGTGTCCTGGACCCTACCCTTGGCGTCGACGAACCCCTGCAATTTCAGATGATCGAAGATGGCGGCTGAGTCCTCAAAGCCGAGCATTCCGGTCGATCCATCAGCCTTCACCACCGGGATGGCGGCAAATTGGTGCTTCTCGACGATGCCGAACTTGATGCCGGTGTCCTTCTCGATCTCCTTCTGCAGGTTCTCGGCGAACTCCTCATAGCTCTCGGTGGCGACCACGGTGAGCGTGTTGATCTCGAAGCCGCGCAGGCGATCACCGTGTTGATTGACGCAAAGCCGCAGCCCCCGACCGATTGTCTGCCGCCGCTCGCGCTCGGTGCCGATCTCGCGGAGCGCGCAGATCTGGAACACATTGGGATTGTCCCAACCCTCCTTCAGGGCGGAGTGCGAAAAGATGAACTTGAGCTTCGTCTCGAAACTCAGCAGCTTCTCCTTGTCCTTCATGATAAGGCTGTAGGCGCGCTCGGCATTATCGCGGGAAGCTTGGTTGTTGTCCGCCGTGTCGGTCCAGCGCCGGGCCTTGTCGATCGAGAAGTAGCCATCATGCACGTCCTCGGCCGCGGACGTCAGATCGACCTCCTGGAACAGGCTGACAAACTCGGGAAGCTTCGCCGCGCGCCGATATTCCTCCTCGAAAATGCGCGCATATTTGCCCTTCACCGGATTGCCGTCAGCGTCATAGGACCGGTAGTGGTCGACCGCGTCGATGAAGAACAGGCTGAGCACCTTGATGCCGAGAGGCGCGAGGCGCTTTTCCTTTTCCAGGTGCTCGTGGATCGTCCGGCGGATCATCAGCCGCTTCAGCGCATCCGCATCAACGTCGCCGACCGCTTGGCCGGGCTGCAGAAACGCCTCGCTGCCGGGCAGCTTGATTTCCAATAGCTGGCCGTTACGAGCCGCCCGGATCTCGCCGATCCGGCAATCGGCATAGATGGCGCGATTGGTCAGCTCCTGAAGGTCATCGCCGTCTTGAACGACCACTTCCTTGCGGCGGACCTGCTTGCCCTCCAGCATGTCGATTTCAACGCGCGCGGTGACCGGGCCTTTTCCGTTTCTCGCCGAGATGAAGCGGACATAGGCCTTGTTGTGGCCGCCCTCGACTTCCAGCGAGGCGACCTCGATCTGCTTGACCAGCTTGCGCTCATAGGCGTCGACCGCGTCCAGGCGGAACACCATGTGGTGCTTGTCGACATGGGTCGCCGAGTAGCGGAGCGTGCATAGCGGGCTCATCTCGCCAAGTGCGTTCTTGCCCGCGCCGGACAGGCCGCCATCGACGCTCTGGGGTTCGTCGACGATCAGAATCGGCCGCGTCGCGCGGATCAGATCGATCGGCCGCTCACCACCCGTCTTCTCGCTGTCCTTGTAGAGGTTGTTGACGTCCTTCTTGTTGATGGCACCTACGGTCACGACCATGACCTGGATGTTCGGGCTGGTCGCGAAGTTGCGCACTTGCCCGAGCTTGGTTGAATCGTACAGGAAATAGTCGAAAGGCTGGCCGGAATAGAGACCCTTGAAATGCTCTTCCGTGATCTGGAGCGTCTTGTAGACGCCTTCCTTGATCGCGACCGAGGGCACGACGATGACGAATTTGGTGAAGCCGTAGAGCTTGTTCAGCTCGAACACCGTTCGCAGGTAGACATAGGTCTTGCCCGTGCCAGTCTCCATTTCGACCGTGAAGTCGCCGGAGGTGAGCGCGGTGGACGGCGCGAGACCATTGCGGAGCTGAATATCCTTGAGATTGGCGATAATCTCGTCATCAAGCAGTGTCAGCCGGTTGCCGATGCCGAGCTCACTTTCGATCAGTCCTAATTCGCCCTGCGGGCCGAGAAACCCGCCGAGGTTGAGGTCGGCCTGATCGGCCCGCTCAGCCATAGGCCTGCGGGTCACGGTGAATTCAGTTCGGTTGATCTCCTGACCGCGGAAGAGGTCGGCTACGGACTCGATCGCGGCCTTTTGGTACTCGAGGTTGGGCTCGAAGTGCAGCTTCATCGAACCCTCCTCACAGGCTGCGAACGTCAGAAATGCCGTTCTGATTCAGGATCGCGGCCATGTTGGTTTTCGCGATATCGTCGGCGAAGCTGGAATCCTTGAACACGACACGGGTGTCGACGGCCGGCGCGAGCTCCTTGATCCAGGCGACGATCCCGGCGGCCAACGGCTCGATCACATCCTTGGTCAGATCGTCGGCCAGACAGGCAATTAGGGCGCCCCCGCCGATGGAATGCACGGACTTGCCGACGATGATCTTCGCCTCGATCGGCACGCAAAGATCGAGCCCAAGCTTCAACAGGAGCTCATAAAGCACGTCCCGTTCTCTGCGGCCGTGAACGAGGTGCTCGGCGTTCTTTAATAGGCTGTTTTCGAAATCGGCCGGATCCGGATCCCACGCGCGGATGTTTGACGAGGCAAGCCTGAAGGATCTAAATCCAGTATCACCTGAAAACATGGGATTTTGGTCTTTAATCTTCTTGGCCGCCCTGCGTACACGTTCCCTACAAATTGCTGCTATTGTGGGGAACTTTTCATTTCCAGTTGGTTCTGGGAGTTGGACCAGGATGAATCGACGATTTCCTCCATCCGCCAGGTTACTTTCTAAAGTCGCCTGTCCTGTGGTTCCAGAACCGGCGAAGAAGTCGAGGACGATGTCGCAAGTATGGGCGGACGTGCTTTGTGACACTGCAAGTTTTGGAACAGAGACTGGCTTGGGGAAAGGAAATATCTTTTCTCCGAAAAGAGCGTCCAGATCGCGAGTTCCGTCGGTCGTAAACCCCAGGTCCTGTACTGAGGAAAATCCCGTGACATCGTTTTTCAGCTCATTCAGAAACCGCTTCAAACGAGGGCGACCTGTATCGGAAGCGGGCCAAAGAATTCGGCGCTCCTCAATTAGGCGCTTCATCGTCGATGGTTCATATGCCCAGCCGCGACTACTGAGCGGTGGATACGAAATCTCGGTTTCGGGATTCACGATATCGTAGTGAAGATTCGGCCGCTCCTCACGATTGGCTAAACCAGTGAGGTTGTCACTCATCCAGGGACCTCGTGCGTCGCCGTCTAGATTTTTGTACTTTGTTAAGTCCTTTTCAGAACCATTAAACCGAAGTTCCAGCAAGCGCGGAGCGAGTTTTCCTTTGCATCACAGGCACGTGGCGTGAGATTGAGGGTCTGGCTTCTGTCTACAAGCGGATTTGCTGGAGGAGCTCGAGCGCGCGCTGTTGCTTGGGGCTGGGCGTGGTGAGGAGGTCGAAGCTCGGTGCGTCGGCCCCAGCCCCGGGGGTGCGGCAGGTGTTGCGTACGATCGTGGCGAGCTCGGCCAGCAAGGTGGCGAAGCTGTGCGTGGGGGTGCCGTCCTCGAGCGCGTGGCGCGCCACCTTGGCAAGCGCCGCCTGGGAGCGCTTGGCCGGCGCCACCGGATCGCGCCCGGCCTTGGCCGCCTGATCGGTGTCGGCGAACATGAGCTCGCGCCAAGCCTCGCGCATGTGCCACTCGACGTAGTAGGCGAGCATGCACAGGAAGATGTGCGCACGCACCCGATCGGCGGTGCGGTGATGGATCGGGCGCACCTTCAGGTCGATCGTCTTGAGCGAGCGAAACGCCCGCTCGACGTTGGCCAAGGCTTTATAGTTGCGCACGCACTCGGGTGCGTCCATCTGCGACGCACTCACCGAAGTGCGGATGATGTACAGGCCATCGAGCGCGGCCTCGGCGGCGATGCTCTGGGCCTTGCGAGTGAACTCGAAGCTCGCCTCGCCGATGCTGAGCTCGAAGTGCTTGGCGACCTTGTACTGGTTGACGAGCTTGCCCACGCGCAGCCCGATCTGGTCGGCCCCGGTGAGTTTGCCCGCGTCCACACGGGCCTTGATCTTCGCGAGGTTCGTCTCGGTCCCCGCGAGCAGCTCCTCGCGCTTGTGCGCGCGCAGCTTCGCGAGCTCCGGGTTGCGGCAGGCCACCAGGCGCTCGCCCGGATACTGCGGTGAGCTGAGCTCAAACAGATTGCGCTCGTCGAACAGCCCCAGTTGCAACTGCCCGCCTTCGAGGAGCACGCGGATCGAGGCGCTCTTGAGCGCCGTGATCCAGCCGATGCCGTCGGTTGCGCGAAGCTCCGCGATCACCTTGTGCGAGATCATGCCGCGGTCGCCCACCATCACCAGGTGCTCCAGGCCGAAGGCCTCGCGCAGGCGCCTCACCTCTGGCATCAAGGTGTGGCTGTCGGCGACGTTGCCCTCGTGCACCGAGACGGCCACCGGGCAGCCGCGCGCATCGGTCAGAAGCCCATAGTTGACCTGCAGCAGTCCGCGCCGGCCGTCGCGGCTGTAGCCCAGCCGGGCCAGGGGACAGGTGCTGCCCTCGAAGTAGCTGGAGCTCAAGTCGTAGAGCACCAGCCCCCCGGGGCTCAAGTGGCGCGCGGCGAGCTTTTTCTGGATCCGGTCCTGACGCGCGAGCAACCAATCCATCGCGGCGTACAGATCGTTCTCGTCGCAGCCGGCCACGCCGAAGTCCTCGGCCAAGGTCGTCGTGTGCCACCAGCGCGTGGTCGCGAGCTTCGTATGCGGGGCCAGGATGCGCGCGCCCACCATCGCCAGCACCCGGTCGCGCTCAGGGCTGGGCCGAGCCCCCAGCAGCGCCTCGAGCCCCAGGCGTTGCATGGCTACACGCACGGCCTGGACGTGCCCCTGCGCGCGCGAGGTGATCGCCTCGAACAGCGCCTCGGGGCGCTGCAAGGCTTCGCCCCGAAGCACCGCGCGAATGGCGAGGATCTGCGCATCGCTGAGCGAGGAGAGATTCGCCAGAGTGCGCTTGCGCACCTTGGCGCCCTCACGAAACGACTCGCGCAACAAATACGCCGGGCGCGAGCCGCGGTTCGGGACGACATCGATGTGCATGGCTACAATGTAGCCTCACATCGCAGCTTTGTCAAGCCAACTACATGGCTACACGACGAACCCCCGTCAACGCCCCCAACCTGCAGATTCCAATGCGCTTTCCAGCCGCTATTCGGTCAGAACTGCGGGGAACTTCGGATTAAATACAGCCGAATTCTTTCCATACACAACTATGTATTCGTGATCTGTCGAGATGTTGTTCTTATTTCGATTATCGGCCACTTGCCGCCGCTTCCAGTTAACGCAGCACAGAAAGTTTTCTTCGCCGAATATCTCATTGAGAACGAATCTGACGTGATAAGCCTCATGATCGTCAATTGATACGAATAACGCCCCATCATCTTGCAAGAGCGATCTCGCTAGATAGAGCCTCGGATAGATCATCTCCAGCCACTGAGTATGAAATCGTCCAGACGTCTCACTGTTGCTCGATACCTTGAATCCCGCGCCGTCCGATTGCCCCGTAACGCTCAGATAATTGGCAATTCCATCCTTGTAGTCGTCGGGATAAATGAAGTCGTTTCCCGTGTTGTAAGGTGGATCGAGATATATCGATTTTATCTTTCCCGCGTAGCTTTTCTGCAATAGCTTGAGCACTTCGAGGTTATCCCCCTCGATCATCAGATTCTGCGTCGTGTCCCAGTCGACGCTGTCTTCCGGGCACGGCAACAGCGTGCCGGTCGAAGGCGTCAGCGCGATCTGTCGCGCGCGGCGCTTGCCGTGCCAGTTGAGCCCATACTTCTCATCACGCTCGTCAACCGCCGCACCGAGCAAGGCCTTGAGCACATCAAAGTCGACCCGGCCTTCGGTGAATGCGTCCGGAAACAGCGCTTTCAGCGCCTCGATGTTGCCCGCCACGATGTCGGCGCTCTTGGTCTCGGGGCTTTCGGCATCAAGCTTCTTCATATCTTTTCCAACTCATGCAAGGGCATATCCATGGCAGCCGCGATCAGGCCGCTTCCAGGTGCAGAATTTCAGTTTCGATGTACGCGCGGAAATCCGCCGACGCGGTGAAGCAGCGAAAGCCCGCTCCACTCGCCAGGGCGAGGATATCGGCGCTCTCATTCAGCAGGACCGCTACCGGGGCGCTGAGGCCCGCCTGAAGCCCTTCGGGCCACGCCAGGTCGAACAAGGCCTTCTGCGCGCCCGTGGCCGGGTCCGCATAGTCGAACCCGATTTGGCCGCGCGGCAGGCCTTGGCCCTCAACCCAGTCGTTGAGCGATTCCAATTCGGCCTCTTCGACCTCGCTGGTTATGCCGCCCATCGTCGGCGTTTCCGGTTCGACCACCGGAGCAGCCTTGCCCATCCAGCGCGTGTCGCCGTGGAGCAATTCCTCGAAACGCCGGTTCGCCTCCGCGGCGAGCAGAGCCTTCCGCGCTTCGAGAAAATCGAGGTAGCGATCGGTTTTCCAGAGCGCGGGGTCCGTGGGAATCCACTGGGACGCCAGCGCGCCCGGATGCTTCGCCTCGATCTCCGGGAAATAGGCTTCCGGCAGCCGGTCGCTGATGTTGAGGTTGGTGTCCTTGGTCAGGAAGCAGAAATTTCCGAGGGCGTTCACGTCCGGGCGCCGGTGCTTCAGCTTGTAGAGCTGCGCCTTGGGGAAGATGTGATGCACCTCCAGGCGGCTCATCTTGCCGAGCAGGCTTGCCCTGAGCGGCAGCCCGGTGCCCCAGTCCCGCGCCTCCCCCATGCGCGTGAGCATATAGAGCACAGGATAGAACCGGGCTCCGAGGCTCCAGCCGGTGAAGTGGCCCGCTTCGACGCGCAGTCCGCCGTGCCAAAGCCGAAGTTGCTCCAACAGCGTATCCAGCCCGCCATTGGGGCCTTCGAGCGCCGCCAGATCCTGGTCGATGAAGGTCTCGGTCGAGCCGGAAAACCGCCCCCACATGCCGGCCTGGGCGAACCAGAAGAGCAGCTTGTCGCGCTCTGTGGCGTCCAGCGCCGCCTTGGTCTTGTCCATGTAGCGAACCATCACCGGCACGCCGAAGCGTCCGAAGAACACCTGGTCATGATCGAGCCCGAGCCGACCGGCGATCAAGTTCAAGGACGCGTCGATGTGCTTGTTGGCGCGCTTCAGCCCATCCTGGATATCGAGCGCGCCCTTGTCATGCAGGTAGCTGAACTTGGCCTCGCCGGTGAGCACGGTGTTCACCGAACGCAGCAGCCAATCGAGGTTGAACTGATACCCGGCGGCGGTCCATTCCTTCAGCTTGGCCTTCATGGAGTCGCGGGCTTCCGGCCACTCGGCGCAGATTTTCGCGAGCGCCAGGTCGCCCTTCGACAGCTTGGTGCCGCCGCTGTTCACGCGGTTGAATATATCGACCACGACGTCGAGGGTTTTGTCCTGACCGGTCACTTCCTCGATATGCAGATCGATCTCCGTCACACCGAGCAGGGCGCCGAGGCGGCCGACATAGGCGCCGACGTTCGTCACGTGCGCGGGGTCAGCGGAGAGTTGCGCGATCAGCGCGCCAAGGCCCGCGTTCCCGGCCTTCATCAGGCTGGTGACGTCGATCCACAACGGATCGTCCTGCATTTTCACCGGCTGGTAGAAGGCGAAGGTCTCCGTCCCCAGGTGAAAGCGGAGCCCGCTAAAGGCTTGCGCATTGCCGTCGAAGAATTTCGGCGGGTGGCCGCGTACCACGCCGTAAAGCGACGTCATCCTTTGCTGGCCATCGAGCAACAGCTTCACGATGCCGGCCGCGAGCGGCCCATCGCCCCGGTGCGCCGCTGTCTTCGCTTCCGTCGCCCAAACCAACAGGCCGCCCACGGGATGCCGGCGATAGAGAGAATCAAACAGGCCGCGGACCTGGTCGCGGTTCCAGACATAGCCCCGCTGAAATTCGGGCAAGGCCATATGACCACTGTCGATGTGATCGAGGATCGTCGAAATCTTCATGCGCCATCCCCCAGCATCAACTGCTTGTTCCGATCGATCGCGGTCTCGATCGCTTTGATTTTTTGGTTCAGATCCACACGCTGGCTAATCTGCTTGGCGCGCGCAGCCTGCGCCCGCAACTGCGTGGCTTCGCGCGCGAGTCGGGCGTGCTCTTCCAGCGCCGTGCGGCGCCGGTCAATCAGGCCGCTTTCGTCTTTGACCTCGTAGCGCCCTGATAGCCGGGCCGCTACCAGCGCCTCGATCCGCGCAAGCCAGCCGTCATAGACGGTCGACAGATCGCGCGCCGGCTGACGTGCGAGCGCGAGACTATCCAGAAAGGCGCGCTCGGCGGCCGGCGGAGCGTTCGGATCGATATCGCCGGCGACCACGACGCGCTCGACAACAACCTTGTCACCCTCATTCTGCGCCGCCCGTTTGGGCGCGACCGAGACGGCGACGCCGCCAGGGCCGGTCGTGATCAACAACACCGGATACGGAATCGCGCGGTGGATCAGCTCGGTCAAGCGCGCGGCGCGCGCGTCCAGGCGAAAGGCCGCGGCGATGACGGCAATTTCCGAATAATCGTGGAATTCGTCCGAGAAGGCCGGAATGGCGATTGTGTTCGGCTTGAGCGCCGCAAGCCATTGCATCTCATCGATGCCGTCCTGGATTGCGCGTTTATCGGCAGTCGTTGGCGCTCCTTGCTCGACCAGCATCTTCTTCGGCACGCGCGAGTCCACCCGCGCACGCGCCGGCAGGTCCAGAGCCGAGATGATTGCGGCGGCCGCCGCCATCCCCGTCATCCGGCGGCACTCGCTTGTGGGGCCAAGGCGACCAAGAAGGCCACCACTTCGAAGTCGTTGATCCCGGCGAACTCGCCTTTCATGGCGTGGGTTCCGCCCATCTGAAACAGGCTGGCGACCGCGCGCTCCTCGCGTTTCCCGACGAGAGTGCCGACGGCACGGGCAAGCAGCTTTCGGTAAGGCTCCATATCGCGGCCCGAGCGGGTAGCCTTATCGAACCGCTTGTAAGCCTCCTGGTCCGGCTGATCGCGGCCGAGGCTGAGCTTCTTCAGGCGGTCGAGCACTTGCTTCGCCTGCGTGTAAGGAAGCAAGACCTCGCCGTCATCACCGACATGCACAACATAATGCGGCGCCAGCGGATAGCCTGGTTCAGCGACCGCGAGCGCCGTGTCCCCAACGGCCCTTAGGCAAAAGATTACACCCGACGGGATCGGATTTTCCCCGTCGCCGAGAGCCTCGGTGACGGCATAGGTTCCGAGCGGCAAGGCATCAAGACGGCCTTTGTTTGCTCGGAGGTAGCCAGCGAGGTCGATGCGGAAATCGTTTAGCGTCAGATCCGCGATCGAAACGCCGCTCGATAGATCCTCCAGATCGATCACGGTGTCCTGCAGCTTTTGAAGCTGCGCGCGGCGATATTCCAGATCATTCATCTCGTTTCCGGCTTGAAACTCGATGACGTTTTCCTCTCCCGTTGCCGATACATCCAGAAGCACCATGCGCCCGCTTACGCGGGACTCGAGATCGAGGTATTCGTCCAATTCCATGTTAGGCCAGAAGTTGACCAACTGGATCTTGGCGTTGCGGGAACCTATCCGGTCGATGCGCCCAAAGCGTTGAATGATCCGGACCGGATTCCAGTGAATATCGTAATTAATGAGGAAGTCGCTGTCCTGGAGGTTCTGACCTTCAGAGATGCAGTCCGTGGCGATCAGAAGGTCGATCTCGCCCTCCGTCGCAAGTTCGGCTGGGCGTTCCTTCGACTGAGGAGAGAAAGCACTCAGAATGCTGCTCATGTCTCCGCGCACGCCGGGCAACGTCGTCCGGTTCGATCCGGCGCCGCTGACAACTGCGCTGTGTAGGGCGAGCTCGGCGCGCGCCCAGGGAGCCAGCTCGCGATAGAGATAGTCCGCCGTGTCCGCGAACGCCGTGAACAGCAGAACCTTTCGATTGGCCGCGTTTATCGGTGAGCGAACCTTGTCTGCGATAACCCGCCTCAGCGCAGCGAGTTTGGCGTCCCGTCTCGGGATCACAAGGCGCGCCGCCAGAAGAAGCGCTTCAAGGCGCTTGTGATCCTCGGCAAGGTCCTGTCGCCAACGAACGCGGTCAACGTCTTGAAGCAGCACTTTGACCTTCCGACCGACAAGCAAGGATTCGAATGCCGGATCGTCGACGTCGACGTCGTCAATCGGAATCTCGTCAACCGAGTCGTCATGCGCGTCGATCTTTGCTAGCAGCGCGTCGACGTCCGCGAGTTGGCGCTCAATGGTCAGAGAGAACGACGCTACCGAACTCTCCATGCGCTTCAGGATGTTCACCCGCAATAGGTGGGTGAGGCTCTCTTCGCGATCGACCTGTCGGAAGAACCGATCGCCGCCATGAATTTTCGTGCTGTATTTCTCGTCATAGGCGGCCTGCTTTTGCGGCAGCACGTAGCGCAGCGGCGCATAGGCGCCGAGGGTCAGGCGACGAATTTCGTTGTTGACCTCACGGATCGGCCGGAACTCCCCGGTGAGATCAACGTCAGCTTTGATGTTCACCGGCGGGAGCCGGTCGGGGAACTCTCCGGTCTCTTCGATCCCATAATAGCGTTGCACATGCTTTCGTGACCGAGCGATAGTCAGCATGTCGAGGAGCTTGAAATAATCGAAGCCAAGCATATCCATCAATCTAGCCGGACGCCGATCACCTTCTGGCAATTCAAGCCACCGATTGAACTGCGCCTGCGCCTTGCGGATCGTAGCTTCGATACTGGGAATGCCATTGGCCACGAGCGCAACATCATTTCCTTCTGTCACGAATGCGATTTGGTTCTTCAGGTCGGCAAGACGGTTATTGACCGGTGTCGCCGACAGCATCAAAACCTTGGTTTTCACCCCCGACTGGATGATCCGCTTCATGAGATGATCGTAGCGGCTATCGCGGTCCTTATGCGTCGGCTTGTTCCGGAAATTATGCGACTCATCAATAACGACGAGATCGTAATTTCCCCAGTTAACGTGCGAGAGATCAATGTCCCCCGAGAGGCCGCCATCGCGCGACAAGTCCGTGTGATTCAGAACGTCGTAATTCAGACGATCTGGTGCTAGCACATTGCGGCGATCATTCGCTTTATAGAGTGTCCAGTTGTCACGAAGCCGCTTAGGGCACAGGACAAGAACCCGGTCGTTGCGAAGCTCATAATACTTAATGACAGCAAGCGCCTCGAACGTCTTACCCAGACCAACGCTGTCGGCGATGATGCAACCACCAATTCTCTCGAGCTTGTCGATGGCCCCCGTTACACCATCTCGCTGGAAGTGAAACAGCTTCTTCCAAACGACGGTGTCTCGGATACCCGTGGCGGACTTGATGATTCGCTCTTCGTCGAGTTCGTCGCCCAAATCCTTAAACATTTGATAGAGGATCTGGAAATAGACGAGTGATGGTGCGCGTTGAGAGGCCACATCTTCCAGCACCCCCAGAAAATGAGCCTTGGTGGTGGGATTAGGCTCTAAGTCATCCCAATTCGACCGAAACCATTCTGCAAAATCATCTGTCTCCTCATCCGAGCCTGTCGCTTGCACCAGCCCCAATCGACCGCTGGGTGTCACGCCCAGGCCTTCCGTTGTGAACGAACACGTCCCAAGCATCGCCCGGCGGAAAGATGCTTTGCCATTCACCAGAACCAACGACTGTGGCGGCGCCTTCCGGGCGTGGCGGATTTCCGCTCGTTTCCTGATCCAATCCGCGGCGAGGCGGGCAAGCCACCGCCCTTGAAGCGCACCCCTGGAAGCGATGTCGGCGTCACCGCCAAACAGGGCGGGCAAGATGGAATCCGGCTCACCGAGCAACAGTCGGCACCGTTCAATACGGTCCAATGCGTCCCGAAGCTCGGCGAAGGCCAACAGCGAGAAGGAGGGTGAAACGAGGTCGACGCTAACTCCCTGCGCCAGCCAATCCCGCAAGCTGTCAATCCCTCGATCTGTCCCGGTATTTCGGACGAGTCTCATTTCCCGTCACCCTTCCGGGCACCAATCGGTGCGGGAGGTTGGTGGGGAGTTTGGGGCGAGCCATCGATGAATTGTCGGATCGCCTGTCGGATGACCCACGAAACCGAAGCATCTCTCGCCAACGCGATCTCGCTTAGAGTCCGGTAGTCTTGCTCTTCCAAGCTCACCGTCAGCCGCGTTGCCTTGCGAGGACGCTCGTTCATCTCACTCCCCACGATTCCTGGGACGAGCTTACGGGTCGAAGCATCAGACTTCAACGGAGTGATGCACTTTTCACCAGTTGCCGGACCGAGGCTTACCGCTGCGCAATGAGCTTTAAATCGGCCGGCTGCGTCAGAGACGGTCCTGGGGACAGGTGAAGCTTGGAAAGGCACACTTCATGAGACACCGGAGCGCCGGTTACGGCGGCTGCCTGTCGCGTCGCCGTCCTCGTCTTGCGCGTGGTGCCAGCGACTGGTCGCCGGATTTCCAAGCTTTGACGTTCTGTGCTTTCCATCGCAACGCAGGAGAGGCCTCTATCGCGGCGCGCACGGCTTCCGGAACACCAAGCGACGACGCATCGATCTCACCCCGTTCCAGCACGGCATCCAGAAACGCCCTCTCTCCTGCCGTCAACTGAAACAGCGGTGCAAGCTTCTCCCGGCATTCGGCCGTGACGCTTTCGATCCAGGCTGCCGGGCCGCCGAAGGCATCGAAATACCGATCGTGCAGGCACATGGTCAGCTTCCCGGTGATGTCGCCGACCTCGCACCCGATCGCTTCGGGCGATGCTGTCCGCCAGTCGAAGCTCTTGGCGCTCGCGCCGATCATCAAGGTGGCCACCTTGATCTTCGCCCAGTCGAGAGACGGCATGGCGATAATCCGGTGCGCATCGAACAGATCGCGTGCGGCGCGCCGCGTGACCAGCGCGACCATCTTGCCGGCGACGATCTCATGAATGTCGAGAACCGGGACATTCGTGGCTCGGTACGATCCGATTGCTGCCGACGGCATGCGATCCACGCCGTAAAGGGGACCGCGGTAGAGATAGTTGATGTCGATCTCGATAGTCCCCGCTCCGCCGAGCGTGGAGGCATAGCGGTAGATCCATTTGCCCCCTGCATGTTCCGACGGCTCGCGCCGCGCGGCGTAGCCTTTCGATTCCATCAGCCGCGCGATCCGGTCCTCCAGGCCCGGGCGGTCGGCATCCATCCGCTCCTTCTCGATCGCGCCGACATAGTTGACGTCGATATCGACCGAGAGGCGGTCCAGATCGGAATGGAAAACGTTGAGCGCCGTGCCGCCTTTCAAGGCGATGCGCGGCCCGATCAGCGCATCGGCGCCAAAAGCGTCGAGTATGTCGATCAGCCGGATCACGCGCTCCAGCGTCGCGGGCTGAAGCTGCCGCTCCGCTGCCAGGTCTTGAAGCGTTTCTCGCGAAGCAACCATCAGACGCCTTCAAAGGCGGCGTCGACCGCCTGCACTGGGAGAAGCACGCGCCATGGCTCGACGAGCACCGCATGACCAGGTTCGGCGCCCAGCGCATAATGCTTTGATCGTGGAAGCCGTGTTCGCAGGCGCGTCAGGACCTCGTCGGCGACGCCGAGCGCGGCGCGCCGCTTCTCGAGCCACCAGCCGCAAACGGAGGCGAGCGACCGATTGTCCAGCAGCTCGACATAGTCGGCAACCTTCGCCGGATCAAGATAGCGCACCAGGTCCAGCGACTTCAGGACTTCCTCGGCCCCGCCGGCGAGTTCCGGCCGGTGCAAGACGTCGACGACCGTGCGTTCGACCGCGGTGACACGGACCGCCACCCCCTGCCGGTCCATGGTCACGGTCAGGTAGTCGGCCTGGCCGGCCGCCGCCAACGCCTTCGGCGGCGTGACGAAGCGGCAAGCGCCAAATGGCAGGTCCACGCGTTCGGTCCTTCCAGCGCTGATGAGCTGAACCTCGTTGAACTCGGAGTAGGCTATGCCATGCAGCTCGAGCGCGGAGTGAAACCCCAGGACGCCATCGGAGCGCAGCTTGCTCGCCGCGGCGAAGCGGTCGATCACCATCCGCTCGGCCGCCAGGTGGGCCGGCACCGCAGCAAACACCTCGCGACTGACGCGCTTGATGTTGCCAGCCCGCAGATGATGCCGGAGCAGGCTGGTGACATTGGCTGCGCTGGCCGGATGGCCGAAGGCCGCTGCAAACTCAGCCCGAGTAAAGACCGGATGAGCCGACAGGAAGCTGGCGGTCTTGTGCTGGCGAGGCTGCATGGTCGGTCCATGATTCTGCGTTATAGGGGCAGTAAATTAGCCCTTATGACGCATATTTGTCAACTACGCCCTCTTGAGAAACGGCCCGACCGCTGTCCTTTAAGTCGTGGAAAACGCAGCATACAGGCTATAAATTACCCTTTTCGGTTCACTTTCTAAAACTATCGGAGCCTAACACGACGTCGCTGCCTTGGCCTCGACAATAGCGGCGCATTGCCGCCCGGATAGATACCCCTTTGCCGAGATCCGACTTCCCGGGAGGCGGACGGCTTCCTCGACCAAACGACCATTGGGAGGGGAACGCCTTCCCCTGCGGCCGAGCCTGTCGTCTCGGCCGACCCCTTCTGCGGGGACGCCCCGCAACGCCCCGAGAGTGAGAGTGCGGACGGGTTTTCCGTGACGGGTTGAGGGCTGGGAGAGAGGCTCCCGGCGCCCGTCGCGGAGATCCGCGATGTCCAAACATGCCGCGCGCGCTCGTTCCGGTTCCGGCCGGACGAGCCTGTACGATGAAATCACCACCAAGATCATCACCGAGCTGGAGGCCGGCCGCGTGCCCTGGGTCCAGCCTTGGGGAACAGCGGCGGCGAAAGCGCCGCTCGCCATGCCGAAGAACGCGGCCACCAGCCGATTCTATTCCGGGATCAACGTGCTGATCCTCTGGGGTTCCGTGATCGAGCACGGCTTCCCGGTCCAGGGCTGGCTGACGTTTCGCCAGGCGCTCGGCCTTGGCGGCAATGTCCGCAAGGGCGAGCACGGCACCACCGTCGTCTATGCCGACCGCTTCATTCCCGACGACGAGAAGAAACGGGCGCGAGAGACCGGCGAGGAAGCGCAAGCGATCCCGTTCCTCAAGCGCTTCACCGTCTTCAACCTGGCGCAATGCGAAGGCCTGCCGGAGGATCTCGTGGTCACCACACCGCCGCCGGAACTCGGGCTGATCGAGCCCAAGGTCGAGGCGCTGATCAAGGCGAGCGGCATCGATTTCCGCATCGGCGGCAGCCGGGCCTTCTACATGCCCGTGCACGACTATGTGCAGGTCCCGCCGCCGCAAGCCTATTTCGAACCGATCAACTGGCACCGCACGGCGCTCCATGAGCTCGGTCACGCCAGCGGCGCCCCGCACCGGCTCAATCGCGATCTCTCCGGCTCTTTCGGCTCGAAGAAGTACGCCTTCGAAGAGCTGGTTGCCGAGATGAACGCCGCGTTCTGTTGCGCCTCGCTCGGCATCGTGCCGACGGTGCGCCACGCCGACTACATCGGTTCCTGGCTCGAAGTGCTGCGCGAAGACAATCGCGCCATCGTCCGCGCCGCCTCGCAGGCGAGCAAGGCCGCAGACTTCCTCCTCGCCTTTCTTGCCGGGGATGACGCGCGGGCCTCCGCCGCAAACGGGCGGGAGGCCGCGTGATGCGCTTCCGTTGCGGAAGTGAGCGGGCCGTCACGCAAAGCCGGATTTGTGCGGATGCACATCTCCGGCTCAGCGGGCCTGCGGCGTTCCAGAGGAAGAGGGCTGCGCCGGTCTTCGTGACGGGTTGGAAGCCGAGAGAGAGTCTTTCGGCGCCCGTCGCGGAGACCATCCCGATGGCTACTACCGTTCAGAAGATCACCCTGTCGTCGTCGCGCGACATCCCCTTCAACAAACTTGTTCTGTCCCAGTCGAACGTCCGGCGCGTGAAGGCCGGCGTCTCGATCGAGGAACTGGCCGAGGACATCGCCCGGCGCACGCTCCTGCAAGGCCTCAACGTCCGACCGGTTCTCGACGCCGACGGCGTGGAGACCGGCATGTTCGAGGTCCCCGCCGGCGGGCGGCGCTACCGGGCGCTCCAGCTTCTCGTCAAACAGAAGCGCCTCGCCAAGACCGCGCCGGTGCCCTGCGTCGTGCGCGATCCCGGCGTCGGTATCTCCGCCGAGGAAGACTCCTTGGCCGAGAACGTCCAGCGCGCGCCGCTGCATCCGCTCGACCAGTTCCGCGCGTTTCAGGCATTGCGCCAGAAAGGCCAGTCCGAGGAAGAGATCGCCGCCGCCTTCTTCGTCGGCGTGAACGTGGTGAAGCAGCGGCTGCGTCTCGCGGCCGTCTCCGAGAAGCTGCTCGACGTCTATGCCGAAGACGGGATGTCGCTCGACCAGCTCATGGCGTTCACGGTGACGACCGATCACGCGCGTCAGGAGCAGGTCTGGGAAACGCTTCAGCGCTCCCATAGCCAGGAGCCGTATCAGATCCGCCGCATGTTGACGGAGCGCACCGTGCGCGCATCGGACAAGCGCGCCCTGTTCGTCGGCCTCGATGCCTATGAGCAGGCGGGCGGCATCGTCATGCGCGATCTTTTTCAGCAGGACGATGGCGGTTGGCTGGAAAATGTCGCCCTGCTCGATGGCCTGGTCGCCGAGAAGCTGAAGGCCGAGGCGGAGAAGATCGCCGCCGAAGGCTGGAAGTGGATCGAGGTGAATGTCGACTTCCCATTCGGCCATACTCATCGTCTGCGCGAGCTCGAAGGGACGCCAACAGACATCACGGCCGAGGAGCAGGCGACGATCGATGCCTTGCGCGCCGAGTACGCCAAACTTGAAGCCGAATACGAGAACGCCGACGAACTGCCCGACGAGGTGGACGCGCGCCTCGGCGAAATCGAGACGGCGCTCGCTGCCTTCGAGGATCGGCCGGTCAGCTACGACCCCGCCGAGGTCGCCCGCGCCGGCGTCTTCGTCTGCATCGACTCGGATGGCAAGCTCGCCGTCGATCGGGGCTACGTACGCCCCGAGGACGAGCCCCCAGCCACCGTGGACATCGATGCCGGCCGGGGGACCGACGGTGATGCCAGTGAGCCGTCGGCACCCGCCGTCCAGCGCGCCGTCATCACGATCGGCGGCGAAGCTCATGCGGAGGAGGACGAGGACGATACCGTCAAGCCACTCGCGGACCGGCTGGTGAGCGAGTTGACCGCGTACCGGACGCTGGCGCTGCGGGAGGCTGTGGCGAACAATCCGCATGTTGCAATGACGGCGCTCCTGCACAAGCTCTGCCTCGACACCTTCCAGCACGCGGCGACAGGCAATTGCCTCGAAGCCTCGGTCCACCATGTGTTCTTCTCGATCCAGTCGGCGGACCTGAAGGACAGCCCGCCCGCCAAGGCGGTCGCGGAACGGCACGAAGCCTGGAAGGCCGACCTGCCGAAGGATGAGGCCCAGCTCTGGAACTGGCTCGCCGTCCTCGACGACACCAGCCGTGCCGCACTGCTCGCGCATTGCGTCTCTTTCGGCGTCAATGCGCTCTACGAGAAGGGCGACCGCTATGGTGGTCCGGGCGTGTCCATCCATGGCGTCCAGCGCCGGCTCGTTCAGGCCGACCGGCTCGCGCGCGCTGTCGGACTCGACATGGTCGAAGCCGGATGGCGGCCGACGGTCGACAATTATCTCGGTCGTGTGACCAAGCCGCGCATCCTCGAGGCGGTGCGCGAGGCGAAGGGCGAGCAGTCGGCGCAGCTCATCGACCATCTGAAGAAGGCGGAGATGGCGAAGGAAGCCGAACGGCTGCTCGATGGTACCGGCTGGCTCCCTGAACCGCTGCGCACGCCAGAGACCGCACC
The DNA here is from genome assembly GCA_963817785.1 of uncultured Pseudomonadota bacterium. Classification (GTDB taxonomy): domain Bacteria; phylum Pseudomonadota; class Gammaproteobacteria; order Burkholderiales; family SG8-39; genus JAKALD01. The sequence continues at coordinate 86,686 of CAWFPL010000005.1, forward strand.
TGCCGACACAACGGACGGCAATACTGCTGAGGAGACCGAAGCACTGCCCGCCTTCCTCGCCGACGACGAGGAAAGCACCAGCGACGAAGAATCCGACGAGCCGGCCGTGATCGCCGCCGAGTGACGGCCCCGAGCGGGGCGGCGAAAGCCGTCCCGCTCACCTCTCCATCCATCCCGAGCACGCCCGGCCTCCTGAGCTTGTCGAAGGGGCGCCGGGCGTTGTCGTTTCAGGAGACCATCATGATCGACACCTTCGACACCGCGACCAGCACCGGCGTGGCTTCCGATTGGGACGCCAAGCGCGCGGCCCAGGATCGGCTGCATGCCGAGCTGCAACCCCAGAATCAGGCCGCATTGTTCGATGCTCTCGCGGCCGCCGGCGTCACGCTCATCGTCGTCACCTTCGACGGCTATGGCGACTCCGGCCAGATCGAGAATATCGAGGCCAAAGCCGGCGACGCAGTCGTCGCCATGCCCGCCGGTGAAGTCGAAATCGCCGAGGCGATTTGGGACCAGCCAGAGCCCAGTCGCTCCACCGTCAGCATCGCCGATGCGATCGAGCGTCTCGCATACGATTTGCTCGAGCGAACCCACTGCGGCTGGGAAAACAACGACGGCGCCTATGGCGATTTCACGTTCGACGTCGCCGAACGGACGATCACCCTCGACTACAACGAACGCTACACCGCGTCCGAATACTCGCAGCACGTGTTCTGAGGAGGCCGCGATGGGACATTGCTATCATCACGCGCTCTCCTCGGTGAGGAAATGGGGCGGCGTCGCGGAGGACTATCTGCCGCTGCATCAGTGGTTCGACGAGTCCAAGGCGATCACCGCCGATTTTCGTCACCGCGCTCTGCGCCATCATGCCGAAGGCATCTTCATGCTGGAGCGCTTCTTCGGCGCGACCGTCACGATCTCGACGGGTCGCATCGTGCCGGTGCGCCTGATCGGCGAACAGCATGTGGTCGAGGATCTCGGCTTCATCCCGAGTTTCGCCGACTGGGTGCGCTGCATCCGGCCAGAGCCATGGATGGGTCGCGCGCAGCCGATCCACAAGCAGGTCGATCCGTTCGCCGCGGCCGCAACGACGGGAGGCGCCTGACCATGTACGGCACCTATCTACGCCTCGACATCACCGTCCATGACGGCTGGCGCACCGTCGTTCGCGCCGCCGCCAAGAAGCTGACCACGCTCGCGCGCCGGGACCCGGCGCGGCGGAAAGCACGGCATCGCTTCTATCGCGCGATGCTCGCGCATCACCAAGAGGCGCAACGCCTCGTCCGAACCTGGCGTCTCTGACGCCCATCACTCCCCATCGTCCACCCGAGCCCGGCCCCGCCGGGCTTTTTGCATTTTTGGAGGTCATCATGCCCCGCTTCACCATCGAAACCACTTATCGGCTCCCGGTCTATCGACAGCGCAGCTACGAAGCCGAGACGCTCGAAGAAGCCTGCCGGCTCGCCGTCGAAGACGATGACTGGTCCGAGCAGAAGGAAGACTACGAATCCTCCGGCGAGACCTACGTCACCGGGGCCTGGCCAGGCGAGGACACCGCCTATCGCATCGCCGCGCTACCCCTCCCTTCGCAGTTCGGCGAGATGCTTCAGCGAAAGGCCGATCACTACGAAACCCTGCTCGGCATTCTGAAGGTTTTGGCGCACGCGCCGGAGGCGCCGTTCTGGCGCGAACGCGCCGACGCCGCGATCGCCAAAGCCGAGGCGATCCTCGCCGGCGCCCCCGATGCGGAAATCGCGGGAGGCGAGCCATGAGCGAATACATCGTCAAGATCGGCTTCTGGCTGCGCGCCTATGACGGCTTCACGGTCGAAGCCGAATCCGATGCCGATGCGATCGAGCAAGCCAAGGCAGCGGCGAGGACGGCGATGGAGTCGGGCGCCTATCCCGAACACATCGACGTTGAGGAGCGGCGCGAAGGCATCATCGCCTTTATCGACCACATCACGCCCGCCGGCCGACAGGCCGTGATCGAGGCCGTCGAATTCGACGACGACCGCATCCACGACGTCCCTCGTGCCTGACTGCCGCATCACCCAACAACCCAGAGCCCGGCCACGCGCCGGGCTTTTCCATTTCTGGAGACCGACATGGCTGATTTCTTCACGCACTTCTCGTGCGTGCTCGATGTCGGCACGCCCGACAACGCAGCGCGCGCCCTCGAGCTCTACCAAGCCTTCACGGAGGAAACCGCGCGGGAGGACGTGCCCTCCGACGGCTTCCTGCTGTCGATCCAACCGGAGCACGGCGGCACGACGCTGTGGATCCGCGACGAGGAGACCGGCGATCCACAGCAGGTGATCGTTTTCGTTCAGCGCTGCGCGGAGGCTTTCGGCCTGACCGGCCGCTGGGGTTTCCAGTGGGCCAACACCTGCTCGCGGCCGCGCGTCAACGCCTTCGGCGGCGGCGCGCATGTGCTCGATCTCGCGACCGGCGAGACCGTCGCCTGGACCGACACCAACGGCTGGCTGGCCCGGACGCTCGCCAGCACCTCGCGGGAAGCGAGGTCGGCGATGAGCATCCCCGATCACGCGCGCGCAAACTTCCAGACGCTGCTCCGCGCGGCAGCAGACAGGCAATCTCGCGCTCATGGAGTGCAGCGACGCCGTGACCGGCGAGCCGCGCTACGTCATTTGCGCGGTCGGTCGCGACGGAACGGATTTCCTGTTCACACCCTTCGGCCATCTCGCCGACGGCAACCCGTTCGACGCCTACCTGCCGCCGTCCGAACCCCCGGTCGACCCATCGGCCTCCTGATTCCGCCGCTCCTCGGCCTGTCTGAGCGCGGCGGTTCGCGGGTCAACGGGCGAGCCGTTCCCGCATCGTCTGACAGCCGATGCGTGACCCGCGAACCCTGAACCGCGCTCGGTCGCCAGCCCGTCGCTTAAGGATCAGGAGGCGAAGGCGATGTGCAGGGTTCTCAATAAGCATCATGCAGGCGTACCGGCGGGCGCCGTCTACATCGGTCGCGGCTCGAAATGGGGCAATCCGTTCCGGATCGGTCCCGACGGCGACCGCGCTCGCGGTGATCGCACAATACGAGCGCTGGCTCGCCGATCAGCATCATCTCTTGCGCGCGCTCGACGAGCTGCGCGGTCGCGACCTCGTCTGCTTCTGCGCGCCGCAGCCCTGCCACGGCGATCTGCTGCTGCGTGTCGTGAATGCCACGCGCGACAGCCGCATCGCGTGGCGGCGCGCGGTGACAGGCAGCGGCGCGACGAGAGGGAGAGGACGGCCTGGACGGGTTTGAGCCGGTCGGGTCGAGAGAGAGCGCCGGGCGGCTCGGCCCGTTCCCGCTCTCCCGAGGTCCCCTTCATGACGAATCCTTCCCGCTCCGCGGTTGCCCGTTCGGCTGCGCCATCGCCTGCAACTGCATCCGCCGCCATCGCCCAGGCCGCGCGGCTTCTCCTTCCCGATCTCGAACGTGGTCGCCGCATCGACGCCAGTATCCTGCGCACCGCGATGGAAGCGGCCTTCGGCGCCTCCGATGCGGCCGGCGCCTGGGATTGGAAAACCGCCTACGACGCCTGTGAGGCGGCGACGGTGTTATTCCTCCGCAAATACGGCAAAGCGCTTCTCCGTAAAGCCGGGTCTCCGGCCGCCGCACTGCCGATGCTCGCGAAGATCGCGGGCCTTTTCCCCACCCACACGCGTCGCTCCGAGGAAAGCCAGGCGCTCCAGCAGTTCTCGACCCCGGTCCCGCTTGGCCTCGCGGTCTCCGCCGCGGCAGCCATCACGGCAGCCGATCGGGTTCTGGAACCCTCGGCCGGCACCGGGTTGCTCGCCATCCTCGCCGAGATCGCGGGCGGTTCGCTCGTGCTGAACGAGCTGGCGGAGACACGCGCGACTCTCCTCGGCCACCTCTTCCCGGGCGTCATCGTAACCCGCTTCGACGCGGCGCAGATCGACGATCATCTGGATGCCGCGATCACGCCGAGCGTCGTCGTGATGAACCCGCCCTTCTCGGCGATGGCGAATGTCGATCGGCGCATGGCGGACGCAGCGCTGCGCCATGTCGCTTCCGCCTTGGCGCGGCTCTGCCAGGGCGGCCGTCTCGTCGCAATCACCGGTCCCAACTTCGCACCGGACAATCCGGCCTGGCGCGAAGCTCTTGTCCGGCTTCAAGAGCGCGGCCGCGTCGTGTTCTCTGTCGCTATCGACGGCGCCGTCTATGCGAAGCACGGCACTACGATCGACACGCGGCTCACCGTCATCGACAAGGAACCCGCTGCCGATCCGAAGGTCTTTCCGCCCTCGCCAGGAATAGCTCCGGACGCGGAGAGACTGCTCGCTTGGGTGAACGAGCTTGTCCCGTCGCGCTTGCCGCTCGCCGCGCCCGTCGTCGTTTCCGATACCGCACGTCCGGCGATTCCCCGAACGGTCCGCGCCTTCGCGATGCGCCGATCGTCCGGTCCGGCGCTCCCCGAACCGGAGGCCAAGGAGCTCGCCTATGAGATTGTCGACTGGACGCCGCCGGAGGGCGCCCGCCTCACGGATGCGCTTTATGAAGAATACGGATTGCAGTCGATCCGTATTGCCGGTTCTCAGGCGCATCCGACCAGGCTCGTGCAGTCGGCGGCGATGGCCTCAGTTGCGCCGCCGAAGCCGTCCTATCGGCCGCACCTACCGGCGAACCTCGTCGCCGGCGGCGGGCTGTCGGACGCCCAGCTTGAGAGCGTCATCTATGCCGGCGAGGCTCACGCGGACTTCCTCGCCGGCGCATGGACGGTCGATGAAACCTGCGACCTCGTCGCTGCCGCGCGTGACGACGCAGAGAACGCTGTCCGCTTTCGACGCGGATGGTTTCTCGGCGACGGCACCGGCGCCGGCAAGGGCCGCCAGGTCGCCGGCATCCTGCTCGACAACTGGCTCAAGGGCCGGCGCCGCGCGGTCTGGATCAGCAAGTCCGACAAGCTGATCGAGGATGCGCAGCGCGACTGGTCCGCGCTCGGCATGGAGCGGCTGCTCGTCACGCCGCTCTCCCGCTTCCGCCAGGGCACGCCGATCCGGCTGGCGGAAGGCATCCTATTTACGACCTACGCCACGCTGCGCACCGACGAGCGCGGCGAGAAGCTTTCGCGCGTCCAGCAGATCGTCGAATGGTTGGGCTCCGACTTCGATGGAGTGATCATTTTCGACGAGAGCCATGCGATGCAGAACGCCGTCGGCGGCAAGGGTGAACGCGGCGATCAGGCCGCCTCGCAGCAGGGACGCGCGGGCTTGCGGCTCCAGCATGCCTTGCCGAACGCCCGCGTGGTGTACGTCTCGGCCACCGGCGCGACCACGGTCCATAACCTCGCCTACGCCCAGCGGCTCGGTCTCTGGGGCGGCGAGGATTTCCCGTTCGCCACCCGCGCCGAATTCGTCGAGGCGATCGAGGATGGCGGCGTTGCGGCCATGGAGGTGCTGGCGCGCGATCTCAAGGCGCTCGGTCTCTACGCGGCGCGCTCGCTCTCCTATGAAGGTGTCGAATACGAGCTGGTCGAGCATCAGCTCTCGCCTGAGCAGATCCGCATCTACGATGCCTATGCCGGCGCGTTCTCAATCATTCACAACAATCTCGACGCGGCGATGCAGGCAGCGAACATCACCGGCGAGACCGGCACGCTGAATGCGCAGGCGAAGGCAGCCGCGCGGTCCGCCTTCGAATCTGCCAAGCAGCGCTTCTTCGGGCATCTACTGACCAGCATGAAGACGCCTTCCCTGATCCGCTCGATCGATCGCGATCTCGAGGCGGGCCACGCTGCCGTCATCCAGATCGTCTCGACTGGCGAGGCGCTGATGGAGCGCCGGCTCGCGGAGATCGCGACCGAGGACTGGAACGACGTCCAGGTGGACATCACGCCGCGCGAGTACGTCCTCGACTACCTCGCCCATTCCTTTCCGGTGCAGCTCTACGAGCCCTTCACCGATTCCGAGGGCAACCTCTCCTCCCGGCCCGTTTTCCGCGACGGACAGCCGGTCGAGAGCCGCGAGGCCGTCGCCCGCCGGGACCGCCTGATCGAGAAGCTCGCTTCGCTCCCACCGGTGCCCGGCGCGCTCGATCAGATCATCCAGCGGTTCGGGACCGATATGGTGGCAGAGGTCACCGGACGCTCGCGCCGCGTCGTCCGCAAGGGTGACCGACTGATGGTCGAGAACCGCGCCGGCTCCGCCAACCTCGGCGAGACCAGCGCCTTCATGGACGACGTGAAGCGCATCCTGGTCTTCTCGGACGCGGGCGGCACCGGACGCAGCTACCACGCCGAGCTATCAGCGCGGAATCGGCGGCTGCGCGTCCACTATCTCTTGGAACCCGGATGGAAGGCCGATGCGGCGATCCAGGGCCTCGGCCGCACCAACCGCACCAACCAGGCGCAGCCGCCGCTGTTTCGGCCGATCGCGACCGACGTGAAGGCCGAAAAGCGATTTCTCAGCACGATCGCGCGACGGCTCGACACCCTGGGCGCCATCACCCGCGGACAGCGGCAGACAGGCGGCCAGGGCCTGTTTCGGCCCGAGGACAATCTCGAAAGCCACTACGGGCGCGATGCGCTCCGCCAACTCTACATGCTGCTCGTCAGGGGCAAGGTCGAAGGCTGCTCGCTTCAGACCTTCGAGGACTCGACCGGCCTCAAGCTGATGGACGCCAACGGCATGAAGGACGAGCTGCCGCCGATCACCACCTTTCTCAATCGGCTGCTCGCGCTGACAATCGACCTGCAGAACGTGCTGTTCACGGCCTTCGAGCAATTGCTCACGGCCCGCATCGAAGGCGCCATCGCGTCAGGGACCTATGACGTCGGGCTGGAGACGCTCCGCGCCGAGAGCTTCGTGGTCACCGATCGGCGCTCGATCTACACCCATCCCGGCACCGGCGCGGAGACCCGCCTGCTCATCGTCACCCAGCGCGAGCGCAATCGCCCTGTGACGCTGGACGAGGCGCTGGATCGCCTCTCCGATCCACGCGCCGTGCTGCTGGTCAACGAGCGCTCCGGCCGCGCGGCCGTGCAGGTCCCGGCGCCGAGCCTCATGCTCGACGACGGCGAAATCGAACGACGCGTGCGGCTTATCCGGCCGATGGAGAGCCACGGCCTTCCTCTGAAGATGATGACCGAGAGCCACTGGGTCGAAGCGGATCGCGACACCTTCGGCACGGCTTGGCAACGTGAACTTGCCGAGGTGCCCGAGTTCACCGACAGCACGATCCACATTGTCGCGGGATTGCTCCTACCAATCTGGAAGCGCCTGCCGAACGAGTCGACGCGTGTCTATCGGCTTCAGACCGATGCGGGCGAGCGCATCATCGGGCGCAAGGTGTCGCCCGCCTGGGTGGCAAGCGCGCTCGCAGCCGGCGCACCGACACTGACGCCGGATGCCGCCTTCGCCGCCGTCATGGACGGGCGGACCATCCTCGACCTCACCGAGGGCCTCCAGCTCCGCCGCGTCCGCGTCATGGGCGCCAACCGCATCGAGCTATTCGGATTCGACGACACGATGCGCGACCGGCTGAAAGCCTACGGCCTCTTCCATGAGATCATCTCCTGGAAACTGCGCATGTTCGTGCCGACCGATGCGAGCGGCGTGGAGGTCCTGGCGAAAATGCTCGACCGCTACGCGATCGAGCGCGTCGGCGAGCGGGAGGCCGCGTGATGCCGCGCGACGCTTCCGAACTGGCGCATCGCCTCGCGCGCGAGGCCGAGGCGGTATGCCGCCACTACCTCTCCAACGGTCGGCGCGAAGGCCGCTACTGGCTGGTCGGTGACGTCCGCAATACACCGGGGCGCTCCATGTTCGTCCGGCTCAAGGGACCGGAGGCGGGTCGCGGCGCGGCGGGTAAATGGACCGACGCCGCTACGGGCGAGCACGGAGATCTGCTCGACGTCATTCGCGAAAGCTCCGGTCTGCTCGACTTTCACGATGTCGCCGACGAGGCCCGCCGCTTCCTGAGCTTGCCCCGCTCTGACCCGGACCCCGCGCCAAAAGCCACTCGAACTCCCACCCAGACGGGATCGCCCGAAGCGGCACGACGACTCTTCGCCATGTCGCAGCCGATCGCCCGGACTCTCGTGGAAGCGTATTTGCGCAATCGCGGAATGACGGCTTTGCACGAAGCCGGAGCGCTGCGCTTCCACCCGCGCTGCTACTATCGTCCTGACGAGGACGCGCCGACCGAGACCTGGCCGGCGATGATCGCCCGCGTCACCGATCTCGACGGCCGGATCACCGGCGCTCACCGCACTTGGCTCGATCCGTCAGGACGCGGCAAGGCGCCGATCGACACGCCGCGACGCGCAATGGGCGATCTCCTCGGCAACGCGGTACGCTTCGGTGTGGCGAACGACGTGCTCGCAGCCGGCGAAGGCATCGAGACCATGCTGTCGCTGCGCTGCGTGCTGCCGACTCTGCCGATGTCGGCTGCGCTGTCTGCCAATCACCTCGCCGCCATGCTGCTCCCGCTGACGCTACGCCGGCTCTACATCGCCCGCGACGCCGATGCGGCCGGCGACGCGGCGGTGACCGCTCTGACGGGGCGTGCCAACGCCGCGGGTATCGAGGCGATCGCATGGTCGCCCAGGCTGGGCGATTTCAATGAGGATCTTCGCACCTTCGGGATTGACGACCTTCGGGCAGCCCTGCGCACCCAGCTCGCGCCGCAGGACGTCGTCCGCTTCATGCTGTGGGCGACGGCCGAGACGGGGTGAACGTCGGCCCTTCGATATCCTCGTAGCCTGTCGGGCGAGGCCCACGATGCCGGACAGAGTCGCGCCCCTGGCCTTCTAGAGGGCGATCGGACGGCAGGCGGCCCGGCCCGGCAATGGCTGCGCCCGGCTATTTTCCGCCGGCCCTTCGGGCCTTTGCAGCGCGAAACAAAATAGCCGGGCTTCGCCATCCTCCGCTGGCGCTCCGGCCCTCCGCTTCGCTCCGGGTGCAGGTCCGTTCCGCCCGCCGTCTGGTGATCGCCACGAAGGCCGCGATGGGCGCGGCCGATCCGCCAAAGGGCCTCACCATGACGACCGACCACGACGACACCGAATTCGAGCCGCCGCACAGCTCATCCCCAACCGATCACGTCCTCAACGAGCTTCAGCTCTATGGCTTCCGTCCCTTCCACGACGAGCCGGACCCGAGACCGCTTCCCGAAGGCGACGCCGTCGCGGGCGCTGTCGCCGATATCTTCGACGCCCTGGTCTCGACTTTGAGCGACACGCGCCTCGAACCCGACCTCGAGGACTTACTCTGGTCGACGGTCAACCTGTTCCACCGCGCGATCGACCGCATCGGACGCGAGCTCGACGACAACGAGCAGGCGCAGCAGAAGAGTCAGCGCGAGCAGAACGGCTCGGAGGTGCGCTCGGTCGAACTTGAGCGTCTCACGGCCGAGGGCATCACGCTGATCGAACGCCGCAACAGCATGGAGCTCTTCCGCGACCAAGCCGCAGAACGCTTCGAGGTCCACACCGGATCATCCTGGCGACCCCGCTCCGGATCATCGGTCAACCATCGCACGCTGACCGCCGCAATGATCGACAGCCGCGACTTCCTGGCCGCCAAACGCCGCGCCGAGACCGAGGTGATGCTGCCGGCAGGACCGAAGATCGCGCTCACCGGCGGGCTCGACTTCAACGATCATCATCTGATCTGGGAGCGGCTCGACAAGGTCCACGCCAAGCATCCCGACATGGTACTCCTGCATGGCGGATCGCCGAAGGGCGCCGAACTGATCGCCGCCAAATGGGCGACCAATCGCAAGGTGCCGCAGATCGCGTTCAAGCCCGACTGGACGAAGCACGCCAAGGCCGCGCCGTTCAAGCGCAATGATGCGATGCTGGAGGTGCTGCCGATCGGCGTCATGGTGTTCCCCGGCACTGGCATCCAGGGCAATCTCGCCGACAAGGCGAGGAAGTTCGGCATTCCGGTCTGGAAGTTCGGCGAGGGCGGCGCGTGAGCGCCGTCCCGTCTCCCCTGGGCGCGGCGCCCCACTCTTTCAGCTCACATACCATGCGCGAACCGTCTCCCTTCGCGGGTCGACGGGGGTGCCAACCAAATAAACGGGATTCCAACCCTGTTCGCCATCGGCTATTCTTCAAGCGCGCCGTGGTGGTGGTGGAAGGCGCGACCGTCACATCTTTTGTCACGGAGGCTACCACCATGCTTGTCATCGGACTTATCCTCAGCGTGTTCGGGATCGGCCTGTTCTGCTGGCTGATCTTCACGCTCGCCGTTTACGCCCTGCCGTTTTTTGTCGGACTCACGGCCGGGATGGCGGCGTTTCATGGCGGCGCAGGCGTCATCGGCGCGCTGCTCGCCGGCATCGTCACCGGCGCTCTCACCCTCGGCATCGGCCAGATTGCGTTCGCGGTCGTTCGTCCCCTGCCTCTGCGCGCTGCCATCGCCGCCGCTTTTGCCATTCCCGCGGCGATTGCCGGCTATCATGCGGTTCTCGGACTCTCGCAGATCGGCGTTCCGTCGCTCGTCTGGCGCGAAGTGTTCGCTTGGATTGGCGCGCTTTTCATCGGCGGCACGGCTTGGGCGCGCATGACAGTCTTCGCCGAGCCCCTTCCGTTGCGGCCGAACGGGGCGTCACGAGACGGGCCTCAGCCGGTTCTGACGGCCGCGACGCGCGAGGGATGAGCATGGCCCTCATCGTCGATTGAATTTGCGTTGACGATAGGGCGCTTCAGGAACGCGTGCTCAAGTCCCGGAGCATCCGGCCCGCGTCGGACGCGCGCTTCGCCAGCGTCGGTTCGATCTCTGACGGCCTGTGACCCATAGGACGGAGCGTTTCGTTGCGGTTTGCGCGCGGCAAACGGACTCGCCTTTTCCTAACCCATGGCCTCTTTCTCTACGCCTGGACTGTCCGACGTCTTGTGCAGGACAACCGACATCCGCCACGTCTTCTCCCGAGGATGCTGTTCAAGCACGGACGCACCTGGCCTCGTGATGGCCTGATCTGGCCGAAGACCGGCTGCGCCTCGATCGCCTGAGCCGCAACGCCGTCGGATCGACTTTCTTCCCCTGGGCTAAAGCCCATTCCTCGCGAGGCAAGAAAGTCTCACCGCCGTCATCCTCCGCTGCGCTCCAGCCCGCGAGCGGGTGCGTCGTCGATCGTCCCCGGCCTGTCGATCGCCATCGAGGCCGCGGTGGTCGCGGGCTCGAAAACAGCAAGGAGAAGTGACATGGCTAACATCGGTTCTTTCAAGAAGGTCGGCACCGACTTCCAGGGCGAGATCGTCACCCTGAGCCTGCAGACCAAGGGCGTCCGCATCGTGCCCGAGACCAATCGCTCCAACGACAACGCTCCCAGCCACCGGGTTTACGTGGGCCGGGCCGAGATCGGGGCCGCCTGGTCGAAGCGCTCCAACGAGGGCCGCGACTATCTCTCGCTCAAGCTCGACGATCCGTCCTTCAACGCGCCGATCTTCGCCAACCTGTTCGATGACGAGGACGGCGAGGGCTACACCCTCATCTGGTCGCGCCCCAGCAAGCGCACCGGCGACTGAGCCGGCCCGTCTGCAACGCCCCGCCCGGCCGCGCCGGGCGGGGCTTTCGTGTGGACGTCCCGCCGGCCGCACCGCCAACCCCCAAACCCGACTTTCCGGAATTGCACGTGCGCCCCTTCACGGAAACGCAGGCCGCTCGATCCCGAATCAGTCCCTCGCGACTCCAAAGCCGCCGACCCCGGCGGATGCCAATTCCAAGCTATTTATCGCGTTGCGGCGACCGAAAACGACTATTATAGTCGTTTTCCTGGTGCGCGCATGTCGTCTGTCGGAGGTGATCATGGATGATCACCGGCCGACAAGTTCGGGCGGCGCGAGCCTTGCTGAACTGGAAGCAGGAAATGCTCGCCGAGAAAGCCCTCGTGGCGCTGACCGCGCTGAAACGCCTGGAGTCCGAGCGCGGGCTCCCGGTGCACGAGGGAACGCGCGATCAGGTACGCCGGGCGCTGGAAGCCGCCGGCATCCTGTTCGTCGAGTCCGACCGCGGTCGCGGCATCATGCTCCTGAACGAAGCACCGACCAGTTCGGCGCGGACGCGGTCCCGCGTCCGAACTTGAACGCGGCCACGCTTGGGGGACATGAATACCGAACGATCTCGATGGATTCGCCGACGATGCACTCTCCACCGCTAGATCCACCCGTCGCCGACGCGGCGCCGACGGATGGCATCCTGACCGGCTATGACGAGCAGCACCTCGTGACCTATTTGCGCCTGCTGGACGCCGCGAAGGATGGCGCCGACTGGCAGGAGGTTGCAAAGCTGGTCCTGCACATCGACCCCGCCCGCGAACCGGTCCGCGCGCGGCGCGCGTGGGATACCCACTTGGCGCGCGCCCGTTGGATGACGGAGAACGGCTACCGCCACCTCCTGCGCGGCGGCGCCCCCCACTGAGTTTGGGTTCCTTGCCGAACCGGCAACGCGCGTTGCCGGTTGTGGTGGTAGCGATTCCGCCCCTCGCAATCGAATCTTCCATCTGACGCCGACGAGCGTGTCGAATGGAGGAGTGACAGTTCATGCCTCGTGCCGAGTGGCGTTCGCCGTCAGCCTATGAGGATCTGCGTTCGCTCGACGCCCCCGGGTTTGCGTGGGAATTTCTAACCCGCAATCCGGCGTTCGAGGGCGACCGCAGGAGGCTCGAACACGCCGGACACCGGAGTCCTCTCAGCGCCGACGAACTGGATGGTTTCGCGCGGCGCTGGGGGGTGCGATTTCGTGATGCCCGAGCCCAGTCGCGCCGTACGCCCGGCTCTGTGGACGGCGGCGAGCCTGCCGAGCGTGATCCCCATAGCCCCGCTCCCGCCAGATCTCGCCGACCGGAACCTGCAAGTTGATGGACTATCGCTCGGACCGGCCCTTGCCGAAAATGGACCGGAACGGCTGATCAATCGGCGAGGCAGTCCGTTCCGCCTGCACATCCTTGAAATCCCTGGCGAGCAAGTCCCTTGCGTCGTCCTGCCGCTCGACCGGGTGTTCGAGATCCGCGCGGCGGCCGCACTCCGGCTTTGGCGCGGTCTAACGGGCCGCTTGCCAGGGCGCGATCCAGCGATGTTACCCGCCGCTCGACGCGATCGTCTGGTGCTCGCCCTGCGCGCGCTCGACGGCCGGCTCGAAAAGGCTAGCTATCGCGACATCGCCGAATCGCTCTTCGGCAGCAGCCGAATGCCGGATCGCGGCTGGAAGACTCACGACATTCGCGATCGGACAGTGCGGCTCGCGCGCCTGGGTTTCTCGTTAATGCAGGGTGGCTACCGCCGACTGCTGCTCTATCCTCTCCGCAGCCGAACCTAGAGGGGGTTGCAAGCCGAACCAAGGTTGCGGCGCCGAGCGCGGCGGAGAGGAGATTAAAATCCCCTTGGGATCTTCGGAGGCGTTGTACAAGCCGAAGCCCCCATATCAAAGTCGGGGCGTGAGTTTTATTTTGAGAGGCGGTAGCCGTGATCGACTGGCAATGGGAATGCTTTGAGCGTTACACCCACTCTGGTGTGTTCGACGTCACGGACGCGGGCCCCCTTCTTTCGCCTATGCGCACGTTCAAGATTACCCGCAATTCTAAGCTCGGCCTCGTTTTGGAAACCCTGGTCATTGGCGATGCACAGGCCAGCAGCCTCCCCGTTCACCCAAACGGAACAGTGCGGCTCACCACGGAGACGGTGGAATTTTCCGGAAACGGCGGGATACGGTGTACCGCACATGGGGTGCTGCCGTTCAGCACGAGCGAAACGCACAACGCCGAGTTGGTAAAGGGGACCGCGCAAAAGGCACAGGTTCATTCATTGACCGCCCAGCTCCGGAATGACGTTGGGGTTGCCTATACCATCGACTGGTTGGGAAACCTCAATAAAGGCGTCTATGTCTGGCGCGGTACATCTATTAGTCAAAAGCGGGAGACCGTAGATACGCTCACCTTGGGATACGGCGCGGAGGCCATAGAACTATCAGCACGTGCCCTTCCTCTGCCTAATATGAATTTCTCCGTCTTGGAAATGGTCGTCGCTGGCGTTCGGCTCTTCCTTTGCGACTGCGCACCAGAGGTGTCCAAGGGAGTTGAACGGCCAGGCTATATTTTTTACGTCGGCGATCCGGCCGACGAACTCAGAACGAAAATCCGGCAGGTTCTTTCGTTCTGTCTTGGGAATTACCTCATTTACCTCGGCTCCACGATGTTGTCCGAAATTTCAGAGATAGTTTCGTTTAGCGCGATGTCGCCGCCGTCTATAGGCCGAGTTTCCGAAATCCCCGTGCTGCCGCCCGCTTTTCTCGGAAACGGCAACGAACTGATAGCCGAACAGCAAGTTGTCGCCCGCGTGGCAAATGCAGTTTACGCGCACTATGACGAGCTTCGATTCAATTCCTTCAGCTGGGCCTACTGGCATGCCATGTGCGCGCCCGTGCATATGGCAGCCGGTCATTTCGGCGCCGCTATAGAAGCTCTTCAAAGTGCATATATGATGGCGCATCCAGCGAAGCTGGACAAAACCCTCATCACAGACAAAGCCAAGTGGACACCCCTCAAAGAGGCATTGCTAAAGAGCATCGCGGAGGCTGAACTTGAACCTGCCGTCAGTACGATACTGACCAACAAGGTGACATCCAACCTGAACCAGACCCCTCCTAGCGTTCTTTCTGAGAAGATGCTTTCGGAGATTGGAATAACGCTTGGTCAAGTGGAAAGTGCGGCGTGGAAGCGCCGCAATGTAGCAGCACACGGAGGCGAGGTAGATCTCGACTCCGTCATTCCGACCATCATGGAGACGAAGCTCCTCAAGATAATCCTGCATAGAATCGTCCTAAAAATAACAGGCGCGTGTGACCGCTACTATGACGATTACACTATCGGCCACACAATACGGAACGTGACAGAGCCGGTGCCGTCGCCCCTGCCTGCCGCCGATGCATAGATTGCTTCATGAAGGATGGTTTCGCGCGAGTTCGCGCGACTGACTCACGGGCCTTCGACCAAAAACCAAAAGGGACCGCTTCGCACCCAATTTGGCAATTCCGCCTCCGCCGGGCGAACCCAAGGTTCTAATTCACATACACGCTAGTCGTGGTCAGCAGGGGTGGTGATCTCGCGCCCCCTGAGTTCACCATCCCCCTGAGCAAACCCTCTCCGCCACCGTGTCTGCGACGGCCGCCGCCATTCGGCAGCCCCTGACACGATCACGGAGATATCCCATGTCCACCAATCTCGCAGGCTTGCCGCCGCGCTACCTGCGCACGCCAGAGGCGTCGCGCTTCGTCGGCCTCTCCATCCGCACGCTCGAAAAGCACCGCATCTACGGCACCGGCCCGCGCTATTCGAAGCTCGGCGGCCGCGTCGTCTACCGAGTTGAAGACCTTCAGGCGTGGGTCGACGCCGCCGCCAAGGCGTCGACGTCCGACCCCGGCAAGGTCGTCGTCCTGCCCGCGCGCCGCCACACCGCCGCTGAACTTGAACAAGCCCGCCAGCCGCGCCGCTGACGTCATCCATGACGACGCGCCACCGCATACGCTCCGAACGCGAGCAGCTCGAATTGTTTCGGGCGCTGCCGGGCGACCTCGCGCCGCGCGATGCGCAGGACCTCATGGCCTATCCGTTCTTCTCGCTCGCCAAGACGCACCGCACCACGCCGATCGACTACCGGATGAACGACATCGCCATCCGCGTCGAGGCCGTGCCGGAGCACGGCATGGCGACCATCTGGGATGCCGATGTCCTGATCTGGGCCGCCTCACAAATCGTCCAGGCGCGCGATTCCGGTCTGCGCACGTCGCGCCTGATGGCCGCTACACCCTACCAGATTCTGACGTTCATCGGCCGCGGCACCAGCGCGCGCGACTATCATCGCCTGAAGGCCGCGTTCGACCGCTTGCAGTCCACCACGGTCGCCACTTCGCTGCGCCAGGTGAGCGAGCGGCGCATGCACCGCTTCTCCTGGATCAACGAGTGGACCGAGCACGCGGACGCACACGGCAACGCCGCGGGCGTCGATCTCATTGTGCCGGACTGGTTCTATCGCGCCGTCCTTGACGACGCGCTCGTGCTGACGATCGACCGCGCATATTTCGCGCTGACGGGCGGACTGGAGCGCTGGCTCTACCGTCTCGTGCGCAAGCACGCCGGCAAGCAGTCGGCAGGCTGGCGGTTCGATTTCCGGCATCTTCATGCCAAGTCGGCGAGCCTTTCGCCGTTCAAGCGCTTCGCCTTCGAACTGCGCGACATCGCGCGCCGCCAGCCATTGCCGGGCTATCGCCTCGATGTCGATCGCGCGAGCGGCGGCCGCGAACTGCTCGCCTTCGTCAGCACCGCTTCCTTGTCCACAGGGTCTTGTGGACAAGCTGTGGACGCGGTCGTGCTATCGGGAACCGCGAGGCACGTGCCATCAGGAAGCGTACCCTCGTGCTATCAGGAACCGGAAGCGGCATTTTTCCCAAGCCAATCAAATGCTTCCGCGCCGCCTAACTTAGAGTCTAACGAAGAATCTAACTCTTCTGTTGTTGGCGGCGCGTTCGGCCGGGGAAAAGCCGGGAAGGAGGAGCGGCGGTGATCGTCGCGCTCCTCAACCAGAAAGGCGGCGTCGGCAAGACGACGCTCGCCCTGCACTTGGCCGGCGCCTGGGCGGCCCAGGGAAAGCGCGTCACGGTCATCGACGCCGATCCCCAAGGATCGGCTCTCGACTGGTCCGCGCAGCGCGCCAAGGAGGCTGTGCCGCGCTTGTTCGGCGTGATCGGCTTGGCGCGGGACACGCTGCACCGGGAGGCGCCGGAGCTCGCCCGTGACGCCGACCACGTGGTCATCGACGGGCCGCCGCGCGTCGCCGGCCTGCTGCGCTCGGCCTTGCTCGCCGCCGATCTCGTCCTGATCCCCGCGCAACCGTCTCCCTTTGACGGCTGGGGCTCTGCCGAGATGCTGAAGCTTCTGCAGGAAGCGCGCATCTTCCGCCCGCAGCTTGTCGCGCGCTTCGTGCTCAACCGGTGCGCTGCGCGCACAGTGATCGCCCGCGACACTGCCGACGGTCTCGCCGATCACGATCCGCCGGTGCTTGCCTCTCGTATCGGCCAGCGCGTCGCCTTCGCGGACTCCGCGCGCACCGGACGCCTCGTCTTCGACGTCGACGCCGCATGTCACGCCGCGCGCGAGGTCTCTGCTCTGGCAGCGGAAGTCGATCGGGTGATGCGATGACCGTGCGCCCGTCCAATCGCCGCTTCGCCGCTCGGCCGGCCGATCCCGACGTGTGGGTCCGCACGCCCGAGCCTTCGGCTGCGCCGCCCGCCACCGGCGATCTCTACACCGCGCGGCTCACCGTCGACGTGACGCCGGAGCTGCGGGGCCGGATCAAGATCACGGCCTTCCAGCGCGGCCAGACCGTCGCGGACATGCTGCGCGACTTGCTCGCCAGCGAATTTCCCGCAATCGATGGAGGACAGACATGATGGCGAACCCCGCCTTCGCGGAGGCACTGCCTTGTTCGCCTGACGCCCTAACGGCCGTCGAGCTCACCTGGCTCGAAAAGCGCGTCGAGCATTGGATCAGGTTCGGCCGCGATGTCGGCGAGACGATCATCGATCGCCGTCGCCGCGTGCTGAGCTTCGCGCCGAACACGATTTTCGCCTTCGTCCGCTGGGCCTCCAACGATTACGGGACTATCGTTTCGCGCATCGACATCGTGCGCGCGATTGCGCCGGGCGAGGCCTATCAGACGCTGCCGTTCGTCCGTCCCGGCGGCGAGATCCTGCTGCGCATCAGCGGCTGGCCCAAGGTCGAACGTGTTTTCGCGGCGATCGACGCCATCGAGGCGCTCGGCGTCGATCCGGCCGACGCCGCGCTGGATCACTGGCGGCACGTCCACAATCGCCTCGGCGCCGGATACGAGCCGCGTCCCTATAGCCGCGACCAGCATCGCGCCTGGCTCTTGCGGCGGAGGGTGCTGTCATGACGCGCTTCGGCTACGTCATGACGACGTATTTCGCCTCGCTCGGCATCGGAGCATCAGCGCTCTTCCATCCGCTGCCGCGGTTGATCTGGAACGCCAGCGCCAGCGTGCCGATCGGCCTCTACGCCGTGCATCCGGCCGGCGCGCTGCACGTCACTGAACTCGTCGTGGTGCAGCCGCCCGAGGCCCTCGCGAGCTTCCTCGACGAGCGCCGCTATCTGCCCAGGGGCGTGCCGATGCTGAAGCGTGTGCTCGCGCTTCCTGGGCAAACCGTCTGCCGCACCGATCGCGCAATCGCCGTCGACGGGATCGCCATGGGCGATGCCCTCAATCGCGATAGAAGCGGCCGACCGCTTCCCGTCTGGCAGGGCTGCCGGCGCATTCCTGCCGGCGAAGTCTTCCTGATGAACTGGCAGTCCGAAGACTCCCTCGACGGCCGGTATTTTGGCCTGCTCCCCGTCACCACGATCGTCGGCCGGGCTGATCCTCTCTGGACCCGCGAGGAGGATTGATCGTGCCACTCGACCGCAACTCAATTGCAGGCCTCACACAGGCTCCCCGCAAACTCCCTTCCTCCGTTCCGGCCATGTTCCCGTTCGCCGCGCGCACGTCACCGAGAGAATGCACGCGCCGCCGCCACGTGTCGCTCGCCTTCGGCCTTGCGATTGTGGTCGCGCTCGGCTGCAACACAGTGCGCGCTGAGCCTGCGACCGCGCGGCCTGTCGTGATCGTCGCTGCCCGCACGCCGTTCGCCGCCTCCGTCGCCGAGGCCTCGCAGCGGTTTGGCATTCCAGCGGCGTGGATAAGCGCCGTGATGCGCGCGGAGAGCTTCGGCGACGTGCGAGCCATATCGCCGAAGGGCGCCATCGGCCTCATGCAAATCATGCCCGAGACGTGGGCTGCCTTGAGTCAGCGCTACCGTCTCGGCCGCAATCCTTATGACGCGCACGACAACATCATCGCCGGCGCCGCCTATCTGCGCGAGCTACACGACCGCTACGGCATTCCCGGATTCCTCGCGGCCTACAATGCCGGTCCCGCGCGCTGGGAAGACCACCTCGCAACCGGCCGGCCACTGCCTGCGGAGACGCGCGCCTATCTGTCCCGTCTCGCGCCGATCGTCGGCGGAAGTGCAGCCGACGACACGCTCATTCTCGCCGCCGTGGTGAAGTCCTGGACCGAGGCGTCGTTGTTTCCTTCGCGCCCATCGAGTCCTCCGAGCGACACTCCTTCTGCACCGGCGCCGCAATCGTCTCGGCCCTCGATGGAGCGTTCTGCGCAAGACTGGACCGCGCTCGCGCCGCAGTCCGATGGGCTGTTCGTCGCCTTGTCGTCCAGGGAGCGGCCGCAATGAGCCCGCTCGGAGATGATCATGCTCTGGAGGGCTGTGGCGGAAGTATGCGTGTGGTGGAGGGCCGGCACAGGAACCCAACCCACGGACGGCAAGGGAAAAGGCCGGCCCTCGGCGCGGCGCATGTGGTTGGTAAGATTGAGGAATTCGCCAATGCCGCCAGCACCCGCTGCTGGCGCTTTGTGCAAATAGCTGAACGATTTCAATCCTCCGAGCGCCGTCGCCTCGGATTCGGTCAAGGCTCAGGCTCATGACGGCGCGCGACGACGATCTCCGCGTCCGGCCCGGGCGCATCCAGCACGGCAACCGCGGCGGCAAGCGTCCCCAGACCTTCGTCGGCGAGGTGATGCGGGCCGCTAAGAAGGCCGGGCATGTCGGCAACAGCTTCCGCTCGAGCCAGGGCCGCAGCCGCTCGCGGTTCGGCCGCGGCCGGCGGGCGGCGGTCTCCATCCGCCTGCGTTCCAATGCCCGGCGCGTGGTGATGAAGGCGCGCGTCGTCCGCCATCAAGGCACGCGCTTCCGCTCCGCACCGCTCCCAAAGCATATCGCGTACCTGAAGCGCGAGGGCGTGACGCGCGACGGCGAGGACGCGCGCATGTTCGACACCGCCTCCGACGCAGCGGACGAACGCGCCTTCGCCGAGCGCTGCGAGGATGACCGCCATCATTTCCGCTTCATCATCTCGCCCGAAGACGCGGCCGAGCTCGGAGACCTCAAGACCTTTACCCGCGAGCTGATGGCTGACGTCGAGAAAGATCTCGGCACGAAGCTCGACTGGGTGGCGGTCGATCATTGGAACACCGACAACCCGCATGTTCACGTCCTCATTCGTGGCCGCGCCGACGACGGTCAGGACCTGGTCATCAGCCGCGAATACATCAGCCGGGGATTTCGAGATCGCGCCGCCGAGCGCGTCACCATGGAGCTTGGCCCGCGCAGCGAGCAGGAGATCCGCACTGCGCTGGAAAAGGAAGTCGAGGCGGAACGCTGGACCAGCCTCGACCGCGCCTTGCGCGACATCTCCGACGAATGCGGTAGCGTCGCCGATCTGAGACCAGGCCCCAACGCCGAAGACCCGGAGCTGCGAAACCTGTTGCTGGGACGGGCTGCCAAGCTCGAACGCCTCGGTTTGGCTGACCCGGTCGGACCTGCCTGCTGGACGTTGAAGCCAGGGCTCGATCAGACGCTCCGCCAGCTCGGCATCCGAGGCGACATCATCAAGACCATGCACCAGGCCATGAGCGTTGCCGGGCGCGAACCGGATGTCAGCACCTTCGCTCTGCATGGAGAAGAGCCGTCCGATCCGGTGCTTGGCCGGCTGGTGAAACGTGGCCTCGACGACGAGCTGAAGGGGAGCGCTTACGCGATCGTCGCCGGCGTCGATGGACGCACCCATCACCTAAAGTTCTCCGACATCGAGATGACCGGCGATGCGCCCACGGGCGCCATCGTCGAGGCGCGGGCCTATGACGACACGAACGGACGGCACCGCCTCTCGCTCGCCACGCGCTCGGATTTCTCGGTCGAGGCGCAGGTGACCGCGTCTGGCGCGACCTGGCTCGACCGCCAGCTTCTTGCCAAGGACTCGCCGCTCAGCGGGGGTGGGTTCGGCGCCGAGGTGCGCGACGCCATGGAAGCGCGTGTCGATCATTTGGCCGAGGAAGGCCTCGCCCGCCGGCAGGGGCAGCGCGTGATCTTTGCCCGCGATCTCCTCGCGACCCTGCGGCGACGGGAACTGGAGGACGCGGCGGCGAAACTCTCGGCCGAGGCAGGACTTGCTTATCAGCCAGCGGCGGAAGGCGAGAGTGTCTCGGGCGTCTATCGGCAACGGGTGACGCTCGCCTCCGGCCGGTTCGCCATGATCGATGACGGGCTCGGTTTCCAGCTCGTGCCGTGGCGGCCGGCACTCGAGAAGGAACTCGGCCGCGAAGTGCGCGGTGTCATCGCGCCCGGAGGGAACGTGGAGTGGAGTCTCGGCCGGAAGCGGGGGCTGGGACTATGAGGATTGCAGCGCTAACCGTCCGATTGCTTCGCCACCGTATCCAGGTTCCCGACCCCTGGCAGTTCGGGCTTGCGTCCGCCTTTCGCGATGCGGCTGATCTGGTGTCGCCATGAACGCGACCAAAATTCTCTGGGGCCAGATCTTTCTCGTCTGTGCTGTCGTCGTCGGCTTCGTATGGGGCGCGACGGAATGGACGGCGTGGCAGCTCGCCTTCCAGCCGCAGCTTGGCCATCCCTGGTTCACTTTGTTCGGGTGGCCGGTCTATCAGCCTCCCGCCTTCTTCTGGTGGTGGTTCGGCTATGACGCCTACGCCCACGAGATCTTCGTCACGGGCGGCTTCATTGCCGGCGCGGGCGGTGTCGCGGCTTTCGTGGTTGCGGTCGCGATGTCGGTGTGGCGCGCCCGCGAAGTGAAGAAGGTGACGACCTATGGCTCCGCACGATGGGCCGAAGCGCGCGAGATTCGCAAGGCCGGGCTTCTTCATCCCGATGGCGTTCTTCTCGGCCTCTGGCGTGGCGCCTATCTCCGTCACCATGGCCCTGAGCATGTGCTTTGCTTTGCGCCGACCCGCTCCGGCAAAGGCGTCGGCCTGGTTGTGCCGACGCTGCTGACCTGGCCGGGATCCGCCATCGTCCATGACATCAAGGGTGAGAATTGGGGCCTGACCGCCGGCTGGCGAGCGCGCTTCGGTAAGGTGCTGCTGTTTGATCCGACCAACACAAAGAGCGCCGCCTACAATCCGTTGCTCGAGGTCCGCCGCGGCGAATGGGAGGTACGCGACGTCCAGAACATCGCCGACGTACTGGTCGATCCCGAGGGCGCGCTGGAGAAAAGGAACCACTGGGAGAAGACCAGCCATTCGCTGCTCGTCGGCACCATCCTGCATGTGCTCTATGCGGAGAAGGACAAGACCCTCGCCGGCGTCGCCAGCTTCCTCTCCGACCCGAAGCGGCCGATCGAAACGACGCTGCGGGCGATGATGACGACGCCCCACCTGGGGAGGGCGGGCGTCCACCCCGTCGTCGCGAGCGCCGCGCGCGAACTGCTCAACAAGAGTGAGAACGAACGCTCCGGCGTGTTGTCCACGGCCATGTCGTTCCTTGGCCTCTATCGGGACCCGGTCGTCGCCGCGGTCACGCGGCGCTGCGACTGGCGCATCCGCGATCTCGTCGAAGCCGAACGCCCGGTGACGCTCTACCTCGTCGTGCCGCCGTCGGACATCAGCAGGACCAAGCCCCTCATTCGCTTGATCCTCAATCAGATCGGCCGGCGTCTTACCGAAGAGCTGGACTCGAAGAGGCGACAGCATCGGCTGTTGCTCATGCTCGACGAATTTCCCGCGCTCGGCCGTCTCGACTTTTTCGAGAGCGCATTGGCCTTCATGGCAGGCTACGGGCTGAAGAGCTTCCTCATCGCCCAGAGCTTGAACCAGATCGAGAAAGCGTACGGGCAGAACAACTCCATTCTCGACAACTGCCATGTGCGAGTGAGCTTCGCCACGAACGATGAGCGAACCGCCAAGCGGGTCTCCGACGCGCTCGGCACCGCGACCGAAATGCGCGCCATGAAGAACTATGCCGGCAGCCGCTTGAGCCCATGGCTCGGCCACTTGATGGTCTCGCGCCAGGAAACTGCGCGGCCACTCCTCACGCCAGGCGAGGTCATGCAGCTCCTGCCGGATGACGAGCTCGTTCTAATCTCCGGCTGCCCACCTATCCGGGCAAAGAAAGCGCGCTATTTCGAAGACCCTGAGATGCAGACGCGCATCCTCCCGCCGCCGGCGCTTACCAGTCCCAAATCGCCGCCGACCGACGAACGCCTTCCAGCCCCGCACGGCGGCGATTGGGCCGGCGCCGTCGCCGCGCCGGCGGCATCCGACACAGAAGATCCCGCCAACGCCGGAATTCGGCGCGAACCCGAATTGCCGGAGCACGAAGAGATCGTGCCCGAGCCGCCAAAGCCCGTTCATGAGTTCGAGCCGGCGGACGAGGAGCCGGACGACGAGGTTCAGCGCCAGCGCATCATGCAGCGCACCTTCGGAACGGTCGCCCGCCAGGTCTCGCTCGATCCGGGCGACGACATGCAGATGTGACGCCCATGCGCACCAAGCACACGTTTCGACTTCCCCCCGATCTCGCCGGCAAGCTCGCTGACTATGCTGCTCGCAAGCGCGTGCCGCAGGCGCTGGTGGTCGAGGCTGCGCTCGCCTCGCATTTGTCGCCGGACGGCGCCGACCGGCTGGAGGCGGCGCTGGCGCGACGTCTCGATCGCATGACGCGGCAGATGGAGCGGATCGAACGGCACGTCACCATCTCGAATGAAGCGCTGGCCGTGTTCGTGCGCTTCTGGCTGACGAGTACGCCAGCTCTGCCGGACACTGCTCTGGCGGCCGCGCAAACCAAAGGGCGCGAGCGCTACGACGGTTTCGTCGAAGCTCTCGGCCGACGGCTCGCGCGTGGGCGCAAGCTTGCCGACGAGGTGAGTCAGGACGTCGCTTCCGAGTCGGAACACGACGCGACGACGAACGGCACCTGACAGCCGACCATCCCCGCGGCTTGTCTTTCTATCCCAGAGCACTCCCGCCTCATCATCGTTGTTGCAGAGACCCATTTCCGGCTCTTTCTAATCAACCCCGCTGACACATGCGCCTCTGAGGAGGCGGAGATACGGGGTTCTTGAGTGACGACGATATCCCTCAGATCGGAAGTTTTCGCCCGCGGCGCGCGCATGCTGCGCACCGCGCTCGGGCCGGCGATCTCCGCCTATCTCGAAGATCCCACCATCGTCGAGGTGATGCTCAATCCCGATGGTCGGTTGTGGATCGACCGGTTGTCGGGTGGCCTCGAAGACACCGGCTGCCGCGTCACGCCGGCGGACGCCGAGCGCATCGTGCGCCTGGTCGCGCACCACGTCGGCGTTGAGGTGCATGCCGGCAGCCCGCGCGTCTCGGCGGAGCTGCCGGAAGGTGGGGAGCGGTTCGAGGGCCTGGTGCCGCCGGTGGCTGCGGCGCCGTGCTTCGCCATCCGCCGCCCGGCGGTCGCGGTGTTCACGCTCGGCGATTATGTCGATGCTGGCATCATGTCGTGCGGCCAGGCGGAACTGCTGCGCGTCGCAGTGCGCGAGCGCAGGAACATTCTCGTCGCCGGCGGCACCTCGACCGGCAAGACCACGCTGGTCAACGCGCTGCTCGCCGAGGTCGCCAAGACCGGCGACCGGGTGGTGTTGATCGAGGATACGCGCGAGCTGCAATGCGCGGCGCCAAACCTCGTAGCGCTGCGCACCAAGGACGGCGCAGCTTCGCTGTCCGATCTCGTCCGCTCCGCCCTTCGGCTTCGGCCCGACCGCATCCCGATCGGCGAGGTGCGTGGCGCGGAGGCCCTGGACCTCCTTAAAGCCTGGGGCACCGGCCATCCCGGTGGCGTCGGCACGCTGCACGCCGGCTCGGCCATCGGCGCGCTGCGCCGCCTCGAGCAACTCATCCAGGAAGCCGTCGTGACGGTCCCGCGCGCCCTGATCGCCGAGACCATCGATCTCATCGCGGTCCTCGCCGGCCGCGGCTCCGCGCGACGGCTCGCCGAGCTGGCCGCGGTCAAGGGCCTCGGCCCGACCGGCGATTACGTCCTCATCCCCGCAGGAGAACCGTGATGCTGCTCAACCGTGCCCGCCGTGCGCTTGCCACGGCTTCGACCTTCGTCTTCGTCGCGCTCGCCACCGCGCCGGCCTATGCCGCCGGCTCCAACATGCCCTGGGAGCAGCCGCTAACGCAGATCCTGGATTCGATCCAGGGTCCGGTCGCCAAGGTCATCTCGGTGATCGTCATCATCGTCACCGGCCTGACGCTCGCCTTCGGCGAAACCTCCGGCGGCTTCCGCCGGCTGATCCAGATCGTCTTCGGCCTGTCGATCGCCTTTGCTGCTTCGAGCTTCTTCCTGACCTTCTTCCAGTTCGGCGGCGGAGTGCTGCTGTGATGGAGCAGGATGCGCCCATCATCGGCTTTTACGCGCCCGTCCATCGCGCCCTGACCGAACCGATCCTGCTCGGCGGGGCGCCGCGCGCGGTCGCGATCGTCAACGGTACGCTCGCCGCTGCCGTCGGGCTTGGACTTCGCCTCTGGATCGTCGGCGGAGCGATTTGGCTGATCGGGCATGTCGCGGCGGTATGGGCCGCCAAGCGTGATCCCGCCTTTGTCGACGTGGTGCGCCGCCACCTGCGCTATCCGCAGCATCTGGTTTCGTGAGGTTCGATCGATGATGAACCTCGCAGAATACCGCCATCGCACGCAGAATCTCGCCGACTTCCTGCCCTGGGCGGCGCTGGTTGAGAAAGGCGTCATCCTCGACAAAGACGGTTCGTTCCAGCGGACAGCGCGCTTTCGTGGCCCCGATCTTGATTCGGCGACGCCGGCCGAGCTGGTCGCGATCACCTCCCGGCTCAACAATGCGCTGCGTCGTCTGGGCTCCGGCTGGGCGGTGTTCATCGAGGCGCAGCGGGTGCCCGCGCAGCGCTACCCCGTCGGGCAGTTTCCCGATCCGACGTCCGGCCTGGTCGATGCCGAGCGCCGCGCGCAGTTCGAGGAAGAAGGCGCGCACTTCGAGAGCCGCTATTTCCTGACGCTGCTGTGGCTGCCGCCGGCCGACGACGCCGCGCGCGCCGAAAGCTGGCTGTATGAGGGCCGCACGCATGCGGGCGCCGATTGGCGCGCGGTGCTGGAAGGTTTCATCGACCGTACCGATCGCGTGCTCGCGCTGATCGAGGGCTTCATGCCTGAAGCCGACTGGCTCGATGACGGCGAGACACTGACCTACCTGCATTCCTGCGTCTCGACCCGTCGCCAGCGCGTGCGCGTCCCCGAGACGCCGATGTATCTCGACGCCATCCTGGTCGACGAGGACCTGACGGGCGGTTTGGAGCCGCGTCTCGGCCGCGCCCATCTGCGCACGCTCACGATCATGGGCTTCCCGTCACAGACCTGGCCGGGCCTGCTCGACGACCTCAATCGCTTGGCCTTTCCCTACCGCTGGGCGACACGCGCCGTCTGTCTCGACAAGACCGACGCGACCAGGCTGCTCGGCAAGATTCGCCGCCAGTGGTTCGCGAAGCGCAAGTCGATCATGGCGATCCTCAAGGAAGTCATGACCAATGAGGCGTCGGTCCTGATGGACTCCGATGCCGCCAACAAGGCGCTCGATGCCGACGCCGCGCTGCAAGAGCTCGGCACAGACCTTGTTGGCGAGGCCTATGTCACCGCCACGGTAACGGTCTGGAGCGAGGACCCGCGGATCGCCGATGAGCGCTTGCGTCTGGTCGAGAAGGCCATCCAGGGCCGCGACTTCACCTGCATGCGCGAGGGCGTCAACGCCATCGAGGCATGGCTCGGATCGCTCCCCGGCCATGTCTACGCCAATGTCCGCCAGCCGCCGGTTTCGACGCTCAACCTCGCGCACATGATGCCGTTTTCGGCGGTCTGGGCCGGGCCGGAACGGGACGAGCATTTCCAGGCGCCACCGCTGTTCTTCGCACGGACGGAAGGATCGACGCCGTTCCGCTTCTCACTCCATGTCGGCGATGTCGGCCATACGCTGATCGTCGGCCCGACCGGCGCCGGCAAAAGCGTCTTGCTAGCGCTGATGGCGCTACAGTTCCGCCGCTACGCCGGTGCGCAGGTCTTCGCCTTTGACTTCGGCGGATCGATCCGCGCGGCTGCGCTCGCCATGGGCGGCGACTGGCACGATCTCGGCGGTGCGTTGGCAGACAACGCCAGCGCGCCCGTCGCCTTGCAACCACTCGCACGCGTCGACGATGCCGGCGAGCGCACCTGGGCGGCGGAGTGGGTCGCGACGCTGCTCGCGCGAGAATCCGTCACCGTCACCCCTGAACTGAAAGAGCATCTATGGTCGGCCCTGACCTCGCTTGCCTCCGCGCCGGTTTTGGAGCGGACGATCACCGGCCTGTCGGTGCTGTTGCAGTCCAATGCGCTCAAGCAGGCGCTCCAGCCCTATACGGTCGGCGGGCCATGGGGCCGTTTGCTCGACGCGGAGACCGAGCGCCTCGGCGAAGCGGAGGTTCAAGCCTTCGAGACCGAGGGCCTGATCGGCGCCGGCGCGGCGCCAGCCGTGCTGTCTTATCTGTTTCACCGTATCGAAGATCGCTTCGACGGTCGCCCAACCTTGCTCATCGTCGACGAGGGGTGGCTCGCGCTCGACGATCCCGGCTTCGCCGGCCAGCTCCGCGAATGGCTGAAGACGCTGCGGAAGAAGAACGCGTCCGTCATCTTCGCCACCCAATCGCTCGCCGATATCGACGGGAGCGCCATCGCGCCGGCGATCATCGAAAGCTGCCCAACCCGGATTCTATTGCCAAACGAACGCGCGCTCGAGCCGCAGATCGCGGCGATCTATCGGCGCTTCGGTCTCAACGACCGGCAGATCGAGATCCTGAGCCGGGCGACGCCGAAGCGTGAATATTACTGCCAGTCGCGGCGCGGCAATCGCGTGTTCGAGCTCGGCCTGTCCGAAGTCGCGCTCGCCTTCACCGCCGCCTCGTCGAAGACGGACCAGACCGCCATCGATGAGATCCTCGCCGCCCACGGTCGCGACGGCTTCGCCGCCGCGTGGCTGCGCCGCAAGGACCTCGATTGGGCGGCCGACATGCTCACCCGCAAAGAAGAGGTTTCGTCATGATTACGCGTCGCCTGCGTGCCGGTCTCATCGCCGGCGTCGCCGCCTTGTCCATAGCCACCTTCAGCCTTCCCGCCCACGCGCAGTGGATCGTGTTCGACCCGACCAACTTCGGGCAAAACATCCTGACCGCCGCGCGCGAGCTCCAGCAGGTCAACAATGAAATCCAGATGCTGGAGAACCAGGCGACCTCCCTGATCAATCAGGCGCGCAACCTGGCGAGCCTGCCCTATTCGTCCCTGGCGCAACTCCAGCAGCAGATCGCACAGACCCAGCAGCTTCTCGCGCAGGCGCAACGCATCGCCTACAGCGTGAGCACGATCGACCAGGCGTTCACGCAGACCTACCCGCAGGCCTATTCCGGTTCGACGTCGTCGCAGCAGCTACTCACCGATGCCCAGACCCGCTGGCAGAACGCGCTTGCGGGCTTCCAGGACACCATGCGGGTGCAGGCCGGCGTGGTCACGAACCTCAACACCACGCGCACGCAGGTCAATGCGCTCGTCTCGTCGAGCCAATCGGCCACCGGCGCGCTTCAGGCCGCGCAATCCGGCAACCAGCTCGTCGCGCTCCAGACCACGCAGCTCGCCGACCTAACCGCCCTAATGGCGTCGATCGCGCGGGCGCAGAGTCTTGAGGCGGCGCGTACGCTCGAAACCCAGGCGCAGGCGCAAGCGCAGACCAACAATTTCCTCAATTACGGGTCCGGCTATCAGGCCGGCTCCGCGCAGATGTTCCACTAATGCGCGGCCGTCTCCTCAACATGCCGGCGATCGGTCGCGCCGTCGGCTTCGCCCTGGTCGCCATCGCGATCGTTGCCGCGGCGCTGCACTTTCGGACACGCGAGTCGCACGTCCAAGGCCCGAATGTGAGTCCGGCGACAGCCTCCGATCCGCTCACTGCGGAGCTCCAGCGGTGTCAGGTGCTCGCCACGCAGGCGAAGGATGACGCCACTTGCGAAGCCGCCTGGGCCGAGAGCCGGCGCCGCTTCTTCACCTATCCGTCACCACCAAGCGCCGCGACCCCGCCGACCGCTTCACCGAAATCCTCCGACAGGTAAGCGGTATGGGCGGCACCGGCGTCATCGACAATTTCCTGGGGACGTTCACCCAGTACATCGACTCCGGCTTCGGTCTCGTGCAAGGCGACGTGCGCTGGCTTGCCGGCGTTCTCATCGCCATCGACATCACGCTGGCCGGCCTGTTCTGGGCGATGGCGCCGGACGAGGACGTGATCGCACGCCTGATCAAGAAGACACTTTATATCGGAGTCTTCGCGTTCATCATCGGCAACTACAACAACCTCGCCCAGATCATCTACAACTCCTTCGCCGGTCTCGGCATCGAGGCGGGCGGCGGTACGATGAGTGCCGCGCAGCTTCTTCAACCGGGCAAGATCGCCGAGGTCGGGATCGACGCCGGCAAGCCGATCCTGACCGCGATCTCCGGCATGATGGGCTTCACCAGCGTCTTCGCGAACCTGGTGCAGATCGTCATCCTGCTGGTGGCTTGGCTGATCGTCGTCATCAGCTTCTTCGTGATGGCCATCCAGCTCTTCGTCAGCCTGATCGAGTTCAAGCTGACAACGCTCGCGGGGTTTGTGCTGGTGCCGTTCGGACTCTTCGGCCGCACCGCGTTCTTGGCCGAGCGCGTGCTCGGCAATGTGGTGTCGTCAGGTATCAAAATCCTGGTGCTCGCCGTCATCATCGGCATCGGCTCCACGATCTTCAATCAGTTCACCGCCGGCTTCAACAATCCGCCGACAATCTCCGACGCACTGACGCTCATCCTGGCAGCGTTGTCGCTGCTTGGCCTGACCATCTTCGGCCCCGGTATTGCCAACGGCCTGATCGCCGGCGGCCCCCAACTCGGCGCGGGCGCCGCCGTTGGGACTGGCCTCGCAGTGGCGGGCATCGGCGCCGCCGGAATTGCTGCGATGGCAGGCGGGCTCGCCGCGGCCGGTGGCGCCATCGCCGGAACGGCTCGCGCGGGCGCTTCGGTGGCCGGCGGTGCGACCGCCGCCTACCGGGCCGGTGGCGCGGCGGGCGTCGCCCAGGCGGCGGGATCCGTTGCAATGAGCCCGCTGCGCCGCGCGGCGGCCAGCCTGAAAGAGGGCTTCGCCTCCGGAGAACGCGCCGTCATGCGCGGCGGTGCGTCCCAAGGCGGCGCCAGCGCAACGGCTGCTTCAGGTGCGTCCGGCGGCGGCTCCGATGGTCCGCCTGCTTGGGCGCAGAGATTGAAGCGCAGCCAAACCATCAATCGCGGCGTGTCTGCTGCCGACCACGCCATCCGCTCGGGCGACCGGCCGAGCGGCGGCCACCAGATCGACCTTTCGGAGGGGGAGTAAACCCATGTTTCGACGATCCACCGTCCGCTACGGCAAGACGCCCGAGCCGGAGACGCCCTACCAAAAGGCCGGCCAGGTGTGGGACGAGCGCATCGGCTCCGCCCGCGTCCAGGCGAAGAACTGGCGGCTCGCCTTTTTCGGCGCACTCGCGTTGAGCGGTGGCCTTGCATGCGGCCTCGTCTGGCAGTCCGCGCGCGGCACGATCACACCTTGGGTCGTGCAAGTCGACAAGCTCGGCCAGGCCCAGGCGGTGGCGCCGGCCGTGGCTGATTATCAGCCGACCGACCCGCAGATCGCCTGGCACCTCGCGCGCTTCATCGAGGAGGTGCGCAGCATTCCTGCCGACCCGGTGGTGCTGCGGCAAGACTGGCTCGATGCCTACAACTACGTCACCGACAAGGGCGCACTTGCCCTCAACGACTATGCCCGCACCAACGATCCGTTCTCGAAGATCGGCAAAACTCAAGTGTCCGTCGAGGTGGCGAGCGTCATCCGCGCCTCCGACAACAGTTTCCGCGTCGAGTGGGTGGAGCGCCGCTATGTCGACGATGCGCTCGCCTCTACGGAACGGTGGAGCGCCATCCTCACCATCGTCGTGCAGACGCCGACCGACGCCGATCGGCTGAAGAAGAACCCGCTCGGCGTCTACGTCCATGCCCTCAACTGGTCAAAGGAGCTCGGCTGATGCGCATCGCCACGCTTTCAACCCTATTACTTATGTCCGTCTCCCTCGGCGCATGCGCCACGGCCTGGAAGCCACCTGAGATCAGCTACGACAACACGCCGAAGCAGGCGACGCTTCAACCCGATCCACCCAGGCCCGTGCAGATCGTCGAGCTCCCGAAGCCGCTGCCTCTACCGGGCCAGCTCAAGCCAATTCCAGTTGGACGGACCGCACCGCCCGAGGCAGCCGATCCCCACGCGCGTGTCGATCAGGCGAATGGCGCGGCCCGGATCCAGCCGACCCTGGCGGGCTATCTCAACGCCATCCAGGTCTACCCTTTCTCCGATGGCGCGCTCTATCAGGTCTATGCCGCGCCGGGTGAAATCACCGACATCGCGCTCGAGCCGGGTGAACAGCTTGTCGGTCCCGGCCCCGTCGCCGCCGGCGACACCGTACGCTGGATCATTGGCGATACGGAGAGTGGCGGCGGCGCGACGAAGCGCGTCCACATCCTCGTCAAGCCGACGAGAGCCGACCTCGTCACCAATCTCGTTATCAATACGGATCGCCGCACCTACCATCTCGAGCTGCATTCGGACGAAAAGACCTACATGGCCTCGGTCTCGTGGGCCTATGCCGAAGACCAGCTCATTGCCCTTCGTCAGCAGAACGCGGCGGCCGACGCCGCGGCGCCCGCCGCCACCGGCGTCGATATAAACGCCCTGAACTTCCGGTATCGCATCGAAGGCGACAATCCCGCCTGGCGACCGCTCCGCGCCTTCGATGATGGGCACCAGGTGTTCATCGAATTCCCGAGCGGCATCAGTCAGGGCGAGTTGCCGCCGCTCTGGGTCATCGGCGCCGAGGGCGACGGGCAGCTCGTCAACTATCGCGTCAAAGGCAACCACATGATCGTCGACCGTCTCTTCGGCGCGGCGGAGCTCAAACTCGGGGGCAAGCACCAGCAGACTGTGCGCATCGTCCGCACCGACGGGAGGCCGCAGTCGTGACGGACGCTCCCCATGACGACGGAGGCGGACCATCCGAAACCAACCGGCCCGCGCAGGAAATGCGGCTGCGATCGAGCCGACCGCCCGTCACCCGGCTGTCGCGGAAAGTGCTCCTGGGCCTGGGAGCCGCCGCTGCGATCGGCATCGGCGGCGCTCTATTCTTCGCCCTAAAGCCTCAACACCAGACAACCGGCTCTGAACTCTACAACACCAACAATCGCAACACGCCTGACGGGCTGGCGAACCTTCCTCGAGACTATACGGGACTACCGAAACCCGCTCCCCAGCTTGGGCCGCCGCTTCCGGGCGACCTTGGGCGGCCGATCCTGAATGCCGGGGCACCCGCGCCCGGCATGCCCGCGCCGGCGGCGGGGCCAAGTCCCGAGGAACAGCGCATTGCCCAGGAGCAAGAAGCGGCGCGGGTGAGCCACCTCTTTGCAACGACGAATGTCGGTCAGACCGCGTCGCCTTCCCCGATACCGACGTCGGTGCAGTCTGCTCCCGTGGCGGCAAGCGGTGGATCATCCGACCTCAGGTCTCAGGATCACAAGCTCGCTTTTCTCAACGGGAACGTCGATCGACGGACAACCAGTCCCGATCGGGTCCAGCCGCCGGCCAGTCAATACGTGCTGCAGGCCGGCGCGGTGATTCCGGCATCGCTGATCACGGGTCTGCGATCGGATCTACCCGGTCAAGTCACCGCACAGGTGACTGAGGATGTCTACGACAGTCCCACCGGAAAATTCCTGCTGATCCCGCAGGGCGCGCGGTTGATCGGGCAATACGACGCCCAGATCGCCTTTGGCCAGTCGCGCGCCCTGCTGGTCTGGAACCGCCTGATCATGCCCAACGGCCGCTCGATCGTGCTCGAGCGTCAGCCTGGAGCGGATACGGAGGGCTACGCGGGCCTTGAGGACGAGGTCGACAACCACTGGGGCACGCTGTTCAAGGCCGCGATCCTCTCGACCATCCTGAGCGTCGGGTCAGAAGCCGGCATGAGCGGCAATAACAACGGCTCGCTGGCCGAGGCCATTCAGCAAGGGATGTCGCAAAGCGTCAACCAGACCGGCCAGCAGGTGGTTAGCCGCTCGCTCAACATCCAGCCGACGATCACGATCAGGCCTGGTTTTCCGGTGCGCGTGATGGTTACCCACGATCTCGTCCTCGAACCCTACGGCGCGTGAGGAAGCAACATGGCAAAGCTGAAGCTCGGAACGATCCCGGACGACAAGCCGGTCAAGCTGACAATCGAGCTGCCCGCCGCCGTTCATCGCGACCTTGTTGCGTACGGCAATGCGCTTGGGCGCGAAACCGACCAAGGAGTGGTCGACCCCGCGAAGCTAATCGGCCCCATGCTGGCGCGGTTCATGGCGACCGACCGCGCCTTCGCGAAACTGCGGCGGACAGAGTCGATCTCGAAAACAGCGCACCCTGGGAAATCCAGATCAGAACAGACGGCGTGAGCGTGCCTCGTCGCGCATGAAGGCGACGAACCGGCCGACGGTAGGATCCTCGGCGTCGGGACACCAAACAAGCTCAACGTGCACCCAGGCGTTCTCCTCCCGGATCGGCCGATACACGACGCCCGGGAACACGACCTCTGACTGGCTCCTCGTGGCGAGGGTGATTCCGAATCCGGCTCCGACCAATGCGAACACGCACTGCTTGCTCACGGCGTGGGCGTAGAACCTGACGCCACTGCCCATGAACGATGCATAGAACTCGCGCGCGGACTGACTGTTGTCCCAGCCCTGAACCAGGAAGGTTTCCTTCCGCAAGCTCTCCCAATCGAGCGCCTCTTCATTCGAGAGCGGATGTTCACGAGGGATCGCCGCAACCACGCGCTCACGGAAAAGCGGCGCCGTAACGGCGTCGGGCCATAGCGTGTGGCTTGTCATCAGAGCAACATCGATACGGCGCTCCTGTATGGCTGTCTGGATCTCCCACTCGTTCATCTCCGCGACAGTCAGCACGACCTCCGGGTATTTTTCCCGCCACCCGAGCAACAGGCTGCGAAGAGGCTCGCCGATCGGCGGCATGCGCACCGCAAGGCGCACTTCGCCCACTATGCCGGTGCCGTTTTGATCGCCGGCATGCCTGATCGCATCGAGCTCAGCTAGTGCACGCCGGATGTGCGGCAATACCGCCTTGCCCCCGCTGGTCAACCGAACCCCGTCATGCCCGCGCTCGAACAACGCGAGACCGAGTTCGTCCTCAAATCGTCCCACGCGGCGACTGATCGTGGACGTATCGATTCGAAGGGACTTGGCGGCACGCGTGAAGTTGCCCGCGGCTGCCGACGCCTCCAGATACATGAGATCACGGATATCCATGTCCGACAGGCTTTTCAAATCTCACTCTGCGCCTCGCACGCATGGATCGGCAGCCGCGCCGTGGTCGATCGCCGAGCAATCTAGTCGCCTGCGCTCGTCGTAATCGCCGGCCCGGCCATCCGGCTGCCGACCGCGCGGTCACGCAGCGGCGCCCATCGTGTCACTGGGGCTTGCGTCGTGGGCATCTCCGCCCGTGACGCGTGTCAGCCCCGTAAGACCGCCGGCTTCGCGAACGCGCGCGAGTCGCGCCAGGGACACTTCGAGATAGCCCGCGACTGCAAGCGTCTTACCGATTGCCCGCGGCGAGCCCAGACGCCGCAATGGCCAGCGCGCCCGGCAGAGGATTCGCTCCATCCGAGCGTCCGTCACGGTGACAATCTCCGTGAGCTGACGCATCAGGCCGAATTCGATCATGCCGGCGAACAGCTCATACGTCGCTCTCGCGATGCTGCGCCCCGTCTTCTCGTCTCGCGAGCAAAGATCGACGCCGAACCTGCTGCTCTCCCAGATCGTATCGGACGCCGGCGCAAGCTGTCCGTCTAACAGCACAGGGAAGGTTTCGCGAAGCATGGTTGGGCCGGTTGTCGGCAGAAGCCGCACGCACCCTTGAATGCGGCCGTCGTCATCCCTCTGCAGCAGGTACGCCGGCCGGCAGGCATCGAATTCGTCGATCTCCATGTCGCCGCTGACCTCGACGTCCCAGCCGAGACGTTCCTTGAAAATCCGGTAACGAAGCCGGTGCATTTCAGCGAGGTCGTCAACGAACTCGCCATAGCGATCGGGACTGATGAGTTGGAGCATGTTCGCCTCCTGGCAGGTTTTGTCCTGCGCGATAGAAGGCGATCAGCGGGGCAGCCCACATCCTGTGCAGTTGCACAGGGGATGGAGAATGGAACCTATTCGGTGGCGGCTTTAGAGGCGGCCAACTTGGCGACAGCCTGGCATATCGTCCTGACGTCAAACTTCATCTTCGCATTGTCGAGATGAAACGCCGCCGTGCGGCGGGAAATATTTAGCAGGCGTCCGATTTCCCATGCGGACTTACCCTGCGCAGCCCATTCGAGGCATTCGAGCTCTCGCGGCGACAACGCGACACCATCAATGACGCGATTGATCGACAGCCGTCGGCGTGCGTGAGCATGAAAATACATGGCCATGAGCTGCAGCACGCGCCGATTCTGCTCGATGCAGCGCTGGAATGTCGCGCGGCGTTCGTCCGCGGCGAACGTGACCGCCGCGACCGGGCCACGGGAGCCGTGAACGGGCACTGTGAAGCCACAGCGGATCCCGAACTGCGCTGCCTCGTCGAGCAGCGCGCATTGCGGCTTCGACAAACGCTTCGCCGTGAATTCTTGTCCCCACTCGAACGGCTCTGTGGCGCTCAGCGCCTCGACAATGACCGGATCGACACGCTCATAGTGTTCCCGCAGATAATGATCGGTCCACTCGACCGGGTAGTTCGAGATGAGTTCGGGCGCATCGCCCCTTCTGGCCGGCATGGAAAGATACGCGAAGCAGCTCAGATCGAGCGCCGCACTCGCATCGGCGAGCACGGTACGCAGACGCTCGGTGTCGCTGCTGGCGGCAAGGCCGTCGATAAACGCTTGGAACACACGATGCATGCGGTTACGCCAGTTTCACATAAACCCTCGTCGTCACCTCGGTGGCCGGAAGCGATGATCCGCGAGGGTCGCTTCCATCGTGGTCCGGGGCGTGGCCGATTTGCTCTTGAGGCATTCACGCGGATTACCCAACGTGCAAATGCTCCCACGGGTTGCATGCCCCGCTCGATGGCCTGCGTTTGGGCGTACATCGTCTCGGGTGCTGCCCAGGCCCGCACGGCCGCTCCGACCCCACCCTTCGGACGAACTCGAATTTTAGCAATACTCTGCCGGGCAGGAAAGGTCAGCCCCGTTGGCCTCCTGCCTCAATCTGGTCACAAACATGACACCCGACATTGCGGTGACGACAACTGTGGTAAATCGCAAAAGCAAAAGATGACCATCCTATTTCTACGCCAAGGCCCGCTACTTCCCGATGGTTCCGTTTTAACTCTTCCTTCTTTTGCCAGCGATCGCTTTCAATTCGCTCGAAACACTCAAGGAGATCGAGATGGCAACGAGTTTGGAAGCTTCGATCAAGCGCACGATAAGGCGGCATCAGTTGCGGGAAATGGTGCCGCTCGCTGACAGCACGATCTATGAGATGGAACAGCGCGGAGAGTTTCCTCGCCGCTTCGCTCTATCGCCTCGCTGCGTTGTCTGGGACCTGGCGGAAGTCGAGGCATGGCTCGCATCCCGCCGGTCAGTTCCGATCGCGCGCGCCAAACACCCCGACGTCCAGCAGCGTCATGCCCGCCCCGTCAAAGCACCGGATCGGGCTCAAAGACTGGCATCGAAGTCGGGATAAGCGTCGGCACGTATTTTCGACCGTTTATCCAGGCCTCAACGATGTCTGACCATTCCTGCATCATGTGCCGACGCTGCACGTCGTATTCGGCCTTGTTGTACACGCCACGAGAGGATCGGCCATCCTCATGCGCGAGGCACTTCTCAATCCAATCGCTGTTGAACCCCAGCTCATTCAAGAGCGTCGACCCCGTCCGTCGCAGATCGTGGACCGTGAACGGCTCAAGCGGCAGGCCTTCTTGCTTGGCCTGATCGACAACGGAATAGGTCACACGATTGAAGGTCGCCCGGGACATCGGCGCGTCCGCATCATATCGTGAGGGAAGCAAATACCGTGAGTTTCCCGCACAGGTCTTCAGGGCAATGAGAATGTCGAGCATCTGACGCGACAGGTACACATTGTGCGCCTTCGAGCGCTTCATTCGCTCCTTCGGAATCGTCCAGACAGCATTCTCAAAATCAACCTCGTCCCAAATCGCGTCCTGCAGTTCACTCTTGCGGACCATCGACAAAAGGAAGAACCGCATCCCAAGCCGAATGGTCGGCAGTGTCGGGACTTTCTCTAAAACCTTGAACAGCACCCGAATCTCCGAAGGAGACAGCGAACGATCTTTCGGCACGAAAGTCGCGATCGATGCAGGGCCAACCTCTTCCGCGGGATTGGCAACCTTCTCGCCATGCAGGATCGCAAATCCGTAGATCTGCTTCAGGATATCTCGCACGTGGATGGCCGTTGCGGGCGCGCCCCGATCGACGATGCTCACGCAGTGCGCGCGCAGGTCATCCGGTGAGATTTCCGTCAGCAGCCTGTTGCGCCAAACCGGGAGCAGCTCGCGCTCGAAGATCGAGCGTCGCATCGCGCGCGTGCTGTCTGCCATCGGCGCCGCGGTCAGCCACTTCTCTCCAAATTCCCCAAAACTCTTGGACTCCTTCAGCCGCCGCTTTTCGCGCTGCTTTTCGATCGCCGGCGAGATGCCGTCAGCGATGTTGCGCCTCGCGTCGATGCACTTCTCGCGCGCCCGGGCAAGCGACAATCCGTCGGGTCCATATTTGCCGAGATAGATCGTCTCCCGGCGCCCGTTCAGACGGTAGTCCATCCGAAATGAGAGCGCGCCCTTGGTCGTGACGTGGACATACATCCCGTCCCGGTCCCCGACCTTGTAGTCTTTTTCCTTTGGTTTCAGAGCTTTAATTGCGACGTCCGTCAGCATGCCACCCCTCGCCAGAAAACTACCGTCAGGCAATTTTAGCGCGCCGTAGATCAGAAAATGTGTGCATTTTCAGATCAATAGACGATAAAAACTACCGTCAGAGGCCCGCGTGGCCATGACGGTAGTCGCGATTGTGATGACAGGCAATAGGGTCGACCACCGTCAGCCGTCCCGTCAGATCGGATTTCTGCGCCCCGATAGCCACCGATAGGTGGTGACTGTTTTATTTATTTATTCCAGCGGCTTACGGCGTTTTGTGGGATAGCCTGGGATACCCTCGGAAGGGCCAAAATCATTCCCACTCGATCGTGGCGGGCGGCTTCGAGGAGATGTCGTACACCACCCGGTTGAAGCCGCGCACCTCGTTGATGATCCGGTTGGACACCCGCGCCAGCAGGTCGTGGGGCAGCTCCGCCCAGCCCGCGGTCATGAAGTCGGTGGTCTGCACCGCGCGCAGCGCCACGACGTGCTGGTAGGTACGCCCGTCCCCCATCACGCCGACCGAGCGCACCGGCAGGAACACGGCGAATGCCTGCGCGGTCCGGTCGTACCAGGACCTGCCGTCGCTGCCCCTAGTGTTCCTGAGCTCCTCGACGAAGATGGCGTCGGCCTGACGCAGGAGGTCCACATGCTCGCGCCTGACCTCGCCCAGGATGCGCACCGCCAGCCCCGGCCCCGGGAACGGATGCCGGTCGATCATGTCGCGCGGCAGGCCGAGGGCCAGACCGAGCTCGCGCACCTCGTCCTTGAACAGCTCGCGCAGCGGCTCGAGCAGCTTCAGGTGCAGCGTCTCCGGCAGGCCGCCTACGTTGTGGTGCGACTTGATCGTCTTGGCCTTCTTGCTCTTGGCACCCGCCGATTCGATCACGTCCGGGTAGATCGTGCCTTGCGCGAGCCACTTCGCGTTGGGCAGCTTCGCCGCCTCGCGCTGGAACAGCTCGACGAAGCGCTTGCCTATGATCTTGCGCTTCTGCTCGGGATCCTCCACGCCGCGCAGCGCATCGAAGAATTCGTCGCTCGCGTCAACGTGCACCACCTTGACGCGCAGGCTGCGGGCGAAGGTCTGCATCACCTGCTCGGCCTCGTTCAGACGCAGCAGTCCGGTATCCACGAACACGCAGGTCAGACAATCGCCGATCGCTCCGTGAATGAGCGCCGCGGCGACCG
This sequence comes from uncultured Pseudomonadota bacterium, assembly GCA_963817785.1. Lineage (GTDB taxonomy): Bacteria > Pseudomonadota > Gammaproteobacteria > Burkholderiales > SG8-39 > JAKALD01. The sequence goes on from CAWFPL010000005.1 coordinate 125,769, forward strand.
ACGAGTCGACTCCTCCGGAGAGGCCGAGGATGACCTCCTCGTTCCCGACCTGCTCGCGGATGCGCACAGTCGCTTCGGCGACGTAGTCGGGCATGCTCCAGTCCGTGCCGCAACCGCAGATGTCGTGCACGAACCGCTGCAGGATGCGCGCGCCCTGCAGGGTGTGCGTCACCTCCGGATGGAATTGCACCGCGTAGAAACGGCGCGCTTCGTCCGCCATGGCCGCGATCGGACACGCGTCGGTGGAGGCCATAACCTTGAAGCCCGGCGGCAGCTCGACCACCTTGTCGCCGTGGCTCATCCAGACGTTGAGCATGCCCTGGCCTTGCGCGCCGCGCCGATCCTCGATGCCCTCGAGCAGCCGGGTGTGGCCGCGCGCCCGCACCTCGGCGTAGCCGAACTCGCGCACCGTGCCGGGCTCGACCTTGCCGCCCAGCTGCTGCGCCATGGTCTGCATGCCGTAGCAGATGCCGAACACCGGCACGCCGAGCTCGAATACCGCCTGCGGCGCCTTGTCGGTTGACTCCTCGTACGCCGACATGGGACTGCCGGACAGGATCACGCCCTTCGCACCGAATTCGCGCACGAACGCGTCGGAGACGTCGCAGGGATGAATTTCGCAGTAGACCTTCGCTTCGCGCACGCGGCGCGCGATCAGCTGGGTATATTGCGCGCCGAAATCGAGGATCAGGATCTTCTGGTGCATCCCGACCCTATTCGATCCGGTAATTGGGAGCCTCTTTGACGATCTGCACGTCGTGCACGTGAGACTCCCGGATGCCGGCCGCCGTGATCTCCACGAAGCGCGCCCGGCTGCGCAGCTCGTCCACGGTCGCGCATCCGGTGTAGCCCATGCTGGCTCGCACCCCGCCGAGCAGCTGCTGGATCACCGAGACTGCGCTGCCCTTGTAGGGGACGCGCCCCTCGACGCCCTCCGGGACGAGCTTGTCGACGTTCATCTCCGATTCCTGGAAGTAGCGGTCGGCGGCGCCCTTCTGCATGGCCCCGAGCGAACCCATGCCGCGGTAGGACTTGTAGGAGCGTCCCTGATACAGCTCGATTTCGCCCGGCGACTCCTCCGTGCCGGCAAACAGCGATCCGAGCATCACCGCATGCGCGCCCGCGGCGAGCGCCTTGGCGATGTCGCCCGAGTAGCGCACCCCGCCGTCGGCGATCAGCGGCACGTCGCTCTTTTCCAGCGCGGCGGCGACGTTCTCGATCGCGGTGATCTGCGGCACGCCCACCCCCGCGACGATGCGCGTGGTGCAGATCGAGCCCGGCCCGATGCCGACCTTGACGCCGTCGGCGCCGTGATCGACCAGCGCCTTCGCGCCCTCGCCGGTGCCCACGTTGCCGCCGATCACCTGCACCTGCGGGAACTGCTTCTTGATCCACTGCACGCGGTCGAGTACGCCCTGCGCATGGCCATGCGCCGTATCCACGATCAGCACGTCGGCGCCGGCCTCGACTAGTGCCTCGACGCGCTCCTCGGTGCCCTCTCCCACTCCGACCGCGGCCCCGACCCGCAGCTTGCCCTGCGGATCCTTGCAGGCATTCGGATGCTCGGTCTCCTTGGTGATGTCCTTGACGGTGATCAGGCCCTTGAGATGAAAGTCCGCGTCGACCACCAGCACGCGCTCCAGGCGGTGCTTGTGCATCAGCTGCAGGGCTTCGTTGCGGCTGGCGCCCTCGCGCACGGTGACCAGGCGCTTCTGCGGAGTCATCACCGCCTTTACCGGCTGGTCGAGGTTGGTCTCGAAGCGCAGGTCGCGGTTGGTCGCGATGCCGACCACCTTGCCCGCCTTCACCACCGGGAAGCCGGAGATCTTGTTCTGCGCCTGCAGCGCGATCACCTCGCGCACCGTCATTTCTGGCGTCACGGTCATCGGGTCGCGCAGCACCCCGGACTCGAAGCGCTTGACCTTCGCGACCTGCGCCGCCTGCTCCTTCGGCGAGAAATTCTTGTGCACGATGCCGATGCCGCCTTCCTGGGCGATCGCGATCGCCAGCCGGGCTTCCGTCACGGTGTCCATGGCGGCCGACACCAGCGGGATGTTCAGCTCGAGCTTACGGGTGAGGCGGGTCTTGAGGGAGACTTCCCGAGGCAGGACGCGCGAGTGGGCGGGAAGAAGAAGGACGTCGTCGAAGGTCAGCGCCTTCTGGATGACGCGCATGTAGTCACCTTGCTCGCAAAAACGCATTATAAGCGAGCGCGGCGCGCGGTTGAAGGCAGGCGCGTTGACGCAGGCGGGGAAACTCGCTACCGTCCGCGTGTCCTCCGGGCGGCGCCCCGCGCGCCGGCGCCGGAACGGGCACCCGAGGAGCACGCCATGAGAAAGATCTTCGCCACCGGATTCGCCCTCGCCGCCGCGACATGCGTCGCGGCGGGCGCGCACGCGCAGGCCTATCGCTGGACGGACAAGAACGGCCACGCGCAGTTTGGCGACATCCCGCCGCCCGGGGTGAACGCGACGCCGCTCAACCTGCCCGCCACGCCGCCCGCCGCGTCGGGCTCAGGCGACAAGCCCCCCCTGACGCCGGCCGAGGAGCAACAGCAGTTCCGCAAGCGCCAGCTCGACAAGCAGAAGGCGGAGGAGAAGGCGCAAAAGGAGCGCGAGCGGGCGCAGGCCAAGCAGCAGAACTGCGCCAGCGCGCAGGAAAGCCTGCGCATGCTGCAAAGCGGCCAGCGCGTCGTGAAGATCGACGCCAAAGGCGAGCGCTACTTCATCGATGACGCGCAACGCGCGCAGGAGACCGCGCGCGCGCAGGACGCGGTCAAGCAGTGGTGCAACTAGCGGCGGCCGATCACGCGCCTGCGCCGCGCCTCCTTCGGGTCGATGACCAGCGGCCGATAGATCTCGATCCGGTCGCCGTCGGCGAGCAAGGCATCGAGCGCGGTCAGCTTGCCATGGATCCCTACTTTCTGGCTGGCTAGGTCGATCTCCGGAAAACGCGCGAGCAATCCGGAGGCCTCGATCGCCGCACGCACGGTCGTTCCGGGCTCCAGCTCGACCAGGAACGTGCCCTGGCACAATAGTCCGGCGTATACCACTTCAACCCGCAGCCGGGCCATAGACTGTCTCCGCGCGCCGCTTGAACGCGTCGACCATGGTGTTGGCGATGTGATCGAACAGGGGTTCGAGCGCCGCAGCCAGCACCCGGTTCGCGAACTCGTACTCGAGCGCGAACTCGATTTTCGCAGCGCGCTCGGCAAGCGGCGTAAAGCGCCAGGTGGCGCTGAAACGCCGGAACGGTCCTTCGATCAGGCGCATCTCGATTGCAGTCTGCGGGCGGTTCTCGTTTGCGGTGGTAAATGCCTGCCGGATCCCCTTGAGTCCCACCGTGAGGGTCGCGACCGTGCGCTCCGGCGAGCGCTCGCGCACCTCGGCCTTGAGGCACCACGGCAGGAATCGGGGGTACGATTCGATGTCCTCCACCAGCGCGTACAGCTCGGCGGAGCGGTGCTCGACGATCGCGGAGCGCTCGACGCGTTTCATGGCGCTGCGTCGCTCACTGTTAGAATTTCCGCCCTTTCCCGCCGCCACCTATGCCCATCGCCCAGAACCGCAAGGCTTTCCACGACTACTTCGTCGAGGAGCGCTACGAGGCCGGCCTCGTGCTCGAGGGCTGGGAGGTCAAGGCGATCCGCGCGGGCAGGGTACAGCTGAGCGAAGCCTACGTGGTGGTCAAGAATGCGGCCCTGTGGCTGATCGGGGCGCACATCAGCCCCCTGCCTACGGTGTCGACCCACTTCACCCCGGATCCGGTGCGCACGCGCAAGCTGCTGCTGCACGCGGAGGAGACCAAGCGCCTCATCGGGAAGGTGGAGCAGCGGGGCTACGCGTTGATCCCGCTCGATCTGCATTTCAAGCAGGGGCGTATCAAGATCGAAATCGGCCTGGCGCGCGGCAAGCAGCGGCACGACAAGCGGGCTGCCGAGCGTGACCGCGACTGGCAGCGCGAGAAGCAGCGGCTGCTACGCAGCCGCTGAGCGGCGCGCCGATCCCGCGCTGCCGGGCTCGCCGGTCTCGGCCAGCGCCAGCCAGGTCGAGACCACGGTGTCCGGGTTGAGCGACATGCTCTCGATGCCCTGATCCATCAGCCAGCGCGCAAAATCGACATGGTCCGATGGGCCTTGTCCGCAGATGCCGACGTACTTGCCGTGCTTGCGGCAGGCGCCGATCGCCATCGAGAGCATGCGCTTGACCGCCGGGTCGCGCTCGTCGAACGCTTCGGCGACCAGCCCCGAGTCCCGATCCAGGCCGAGGGTGAGCTGGGTGAGATCGTTGGAGCCGATCGAGAAGCCGTCGAAGACCTCGAGGAACTCCTCGGCCAGTACCGCGTTCGAAGGCAACTCGCACATCATCACGATCCTGAGGCCTTTCTCGCCGCGCCTCAGGCCGTTGCGGCCCAGCAGCTTGATCACCTCCTCCGCCTCGTGCACGGTGCGCACGAACGGCACCATGAGCTCGACGTTGGTCAGCCCGAGCTCGTCGCGTACCTTGCGCATCGCGGCGCACTCCAGCTCGAAGCAGTCGCGGAAGCTTTCGGCGACGTAGCGCGAGGCGCCGCGGAAGCCGAGCATCGGGTTCTCCTCGTCCGGCTCGTAGCGCACGCCGCCGATCAGCTTCTTGTACTCATTCGACTTGAAGTCGGACAGCCGCACGATCACCGGCTTGGGCCAGAACGCGGCCGCGATGGTGGCGATGCCTTCGACCATCTTCTCGCGATAGAACGCCTTCGGATCGGCGTAGCCGCGCGCTGCGTTCTCCACGCGCGCCTTCAGCTCGGCGGGCAGGTCCGGGTACTCGATGCAGGCCTTGGGGTGAACCCCGATCTCGTTGTTGATGATGAATTCCAGCCGCGCCAGCCCGACGCCGGCGTTGGGCAGCTGCGCGAAGGTGAAGGCGAGCTGCGGGTTGCCCACGTTCATCGCGATCTTCACCGGAATCTGCGGCATCTCGCCGAGCTCGGTGACGGACACCTCGAACGGCAGCACCCCGTCGTAGACGTTCCCGGTGTCGCCTTCGGCGCACGACACCGTTACCGGCTGGCCGTCCTGCAGGCGCGCCGTCGCATCGCCGCAGCCCACGACCGCCGGGATCCCCAGCTCGCGCGCGATAATCGCCGCGTGGCAAGTGCGGCCGCCGCGGTTGGTGACGATCGCGGCGGCGAGCTTCATGACCGGTTCCCAGTTCGGGTCCGTCATGTCGGTCACCAGCACGTCGCCGCGCTTGACGCTGGCCATCTTCGAGGCATCCGCGACGAGGCGCACCACGCCGGTCCCGATCTTGTGTCCGATCGCTCGGCCGCTGGCCAGCACCTTGGCGCGGCCTTTGAGCTGGTAGCGCTCCTCGGCCTCGCGCTTGCGCGACCTGACGGTCTCGGGCCGCGCCTGCAGCACGTAGATCCCGCCGTCGGTCCCGTCCTTCGCCCACTCCACGTCCATCGGGCGGCCGTAGTGCTGCTCGATGGCGAGCGCGTAGCGCGCCAGCTCGAGCACATCGGCGTCGTTCAGTGCAAAGCGGTTGCGCTCGGTCTCGGGTACGTCGACGGTCCGCGTCGAGCGCCCCGCGCTGACGCGGTCGGTGAACACCATTTTCTGCAGCTTCGAGCCCAGCCCGCGGCGGATGATCGCCGGGCGCCCCTGCGCCAGCATCGGCTTGTGCACGTAGAACTCGTCCGGGTTGACCGCGCCCTGCACTACCGTCTCGCCCAGGCCGTAGGACGCGGTGATGAACACGACGTCGCGAAATCCCGACTCCGTGTCGAGCGTGAACATGACGCCGGCGGCGCCCAGGTCGCTGCGCACCATCTGCTGTACCGCAGCCGACAGCGCCACCGTTGCATGCTCGAAGCCGTGATGGACCCGATACGAGATCGCGCGGTCGTTGTACAGCGAGGCGAACACGTGCCGGATCGCTTCCAGGACGTTGTCCGCCCCGCGGATGTTGAGGAAGGTCTCCTGCTGGCCGGCGAAAGAGGCATCCGGCAGATCTTCGGCCGTGGCAGAGGAGCGCACGGCAAATGATATTTCACCTGAGTTAAGATCTTCAAGTTTTTGATAATAAACCCGTATCTCATCTTCAATCGCTTTCGGAAAGGGTGCCTCGACAATCCACTTCCGGATTTCCGCGCCGCATTGGGCGAGCGCGTCGACGTCGCCCGGGTCAAGGCTCTTGAGGCGTCCGCCGATGTGGCGGTCGAGGCCACTCCCGGCCAGGAACTCCCGGTAGGCCTGGGCCGTGGTCGCGAAGCCGCCAGGAATGCGGACACCGCGCTGGGACAGGGCCCCCATCATTTCGCCCAGCGACGCGTTCTTGCCTCCGACCTTGTCCAGGTCGGTCATGCGCAGATCCTTGAGCCAGGCCACGTACATGTTGGCCGTCCCTCCGTGGTTGCCCGATGCGACGAAAAACGCTTATTTTATCGGCTCCTGATTTGTTGCGCAGCAGCACCGGGGCCTTTTCCAGCATGATGCAGCGTCGCACCGTCTTTTTCGTCTCGGACGGCACAGGCATTACCGCGCAGATGCTCGGTCACAGCCTGCTGACGCAGTTCGAGGGCGTGCACTTCACTCAGGTTACCCTGCCCTTCGTCGACAGCGTGGAGAGGGCCCAGGAGTGCCTGGCCCGCATCGACGCCGAAGCGCACCAGGGAAACGGGCAGCCGATCGTGTTCTCGACGCTGGTCAACAACGATGCGCGTGACATCATCCGTGAAGCCAACGCGCTGTTCCTCGATTTCTTCGAGAGGTTCATCGATCCGCTCGAAGCGGGACTGGGACTGAAATCCACCCATACGATCGGGCGTTCGCACGGCGCTTTCGACAAGCCCGAATACCAGCGGCGCATCGAGGCGGTCAACTTCGCCATGGCGCACGACGACGGGGCCTCCGACCGCGAGCTCGACGAAGCAGACTTGATCCTGGTGGGTGTATCGCGCAGCGGCAAGACGCCGACCTGCCTGTACCTTGCGCTGCAGCTCGGCGTGAGGGCGGCCAACTACCCACTGATTCCCGAGGATTTCGAGCGCAGGCACATCCCGCCGGTGCTGCGCCCCCACAAGGCGAAGCTCTACGGCCTCACCATCGCACCCGAGCGGTTGAGCGAAATCCGCAACTCGCGGCGCCCGCACAGCAAGTACGCGGATGCGGAAAATTGCCGCTACGAGGTCGAGGAGGCCGAAGCGCTCATGCGTGTCGAAGGAATACGCTGGATCGACTCCACCGCCAAGTCGATCGAGGAAATCGCCACCACGATCATGCGCGAGCTCAGGATCGAGCGGCACGTATACTGAGCTGGCGCGCCCGCTCGTAGAAGCAGATCGCCGCCGCTGCGGCAACGTTGAGCGACTCGCTCGGCCCCGGCATCGGAATCGTCACCCTGAGATGCGCGCGCGCCGCGAGCGCTTCGCTCACTCCCTGCCCTTCCGCACCGAAGATCCATCCGGTGCGTCCGCTGAGATCGGCCGCCTCCAGCCGGCTTCCGCCGCGCGGGACGGTGCACAGCACCGTCGGCCCGAACCGGGCAACCGCGCCCGCCAGGTCGTCCGCTTGGGCGACGCACAACGCAAAATGGCCGCCCATCCCGGCGCGCAAGGCCTTGGGCGACCAGGGATCGGCGCAGCCTCGTCCGAGAACGACGTCGCTCACGCCGAAGGCGGCTGCGCTGCGCAGGATCGCACCGACGTTGCCCGCGTCCTGGATGCCTTCCAGAAAAGCGCAGCAGGTCGATGCGCCAAGCGCCTGGCGCGGCTCCGGAATGGCGATCTCGGCTGCGACCCCCATCGGAGTCTCGGCGTCCGCGATCTGGCGGAACAGCGCGTCGCCGAGCATCACGGGGGTGCGCCCGGTGCGCCGCACCAGCGCCCCGATTTCGGCGCGTGCGCTGCCCGATTCGCTCACGATTACCGCCAGCGGCGCGGCGCCGCTTTCGAGGTAGGCCGCGAGCAGATGCGGTCCTTCGATCAAAGTGCGTCGCTCAGCACGCCGCAGCCGCGAATCCCGGGAAAGGCGCTGCCAGCGGCGCAGGCGCGGATTGTCGCGCGATCGCAGCACGGTCATCGGGCCTCGAGCGCACAGGTTCGAAAGCCGGCGAAAATGTCGGCCCGGTCCGGCGTATAGAAATTGCGGAAGGTCGCGCGGGCCACGCGCGGCGGCGTAGAGAAGCTGCCGCCGCGCAGCACCTTGTGGGTCCCGAACCAGGGAGCGGAGTACTCCGCGTAAGGGTCGCGCAGGAAGCCCGGATACGGGAGGAACGTGCTCGCAGTCCATTCCCACACGTTGCCGATCATCTGCCGCAGTCCCCACGCGCTGTCCCCCAAAGGACAGGCGTGCACGCTCGCCGCCGCATCGCTGCCGAGATTGGCGCGCTCCGGCTGCCACGGCGCGTCGCCCCACGGGAAAGGGCGCTTGCGGCCGGCACGCGGATCCCACGTCGCCGCGAGCTCCCACTCCGCCTCGGTCGGCAGGCGCCTTCCCGCGAAGCGGCAATAGGCATCGGCCTCGTACCAGCTCACGTGCACCACCGGATCGTCCGGCCGCAGCTCGTGCCAGCGATCGAAGCGCCGCTGCTCCCAGTGGCCGCCGGCGCGCTGCCAGTACAGGGGCGCGCGGCGCCCGGTCGACTGCAGCCAGCGCCAGCCGGCGATCGACCAGAGCTCCGCCCGCCCGTAGGCCCCGGCGTCCACGAAAGCGGTGAACTCGGCATTGGTGACGGCAGCGCGGGCCATGCAAAACGGCGCAATCACGATCGCGTGCGCCCATTTCTCGTTGTCGAACGCGAATCCATCCTCGGGCGCCGTCCCCAGGGGAAACACGCCGCCGGCGATCTCGGCATCGCCGGAAACGCGCCCGCCATCGGGGGGGAGGCGAGGCTCGAGCAGTGGTGCCGGATAGGCGAGCGTCTGCCGCGTGCAATGAAACGCCTCGGCGTGCATGTCCTCGTGCCGCACGGCAAGCTGCACGAAGTAGGCGTCGTCCTCATCGCAACGCCGCGCCAGCCGTCCGGCCAGTTGGGCGAGCACTTCGTCGCGGTAGCTCAGCGTCGCCTCGAACGGGGGCAAGGGCAAACCCCAACGCGCGTCGTGCGGCACGGTGGCGGAGTTGTAGAGCGCGTCCGCGTTGGGCAGAATCGAGGCGCTACGCTCGGGTGCGTACCGGCCCGGCGAAATTCTCCTGAGGCACCAGTGCTCCTGGAACCAGCCTACATGTCCGAGCTCCCAGCGCGGCGGATTGACCATCGCGAGCACCGGCCCGAGCTCGCGCGCTCCGCCCAGATCGTCTGCTACGCGGCGCGTGCGCGCCCGCGACTCTCTGAGCTGGGCAATGAGGGGGTCGGCTTCGGGCATTGTATGTTTGGGCGCGCTGCGGACGCCCCAGTCTAACGGACGGGATGCGCCTTGAGAATCGCGCTCGTCACCCCGGCCGGTAGCGGCACTCGCACCGGCAACCGGCACACCGCACTGCGCTGGGCGGCCATGCTGAGGCGGGCTGGGCACCACGTGGACGTCGCGACCGAGTGGGTGCCGGACGGCGATGCCGACCTGATGCTCGCCCTGCATGCCCGGCGCAGCCACGACTCGATCAAGGCCTTCGCGGACACCTGTCCCGGCCGGTGCTTGGCGGTAGCGCTGACCGGCACCGACCTGTACCGGGACATCCGCATTTCGGCCCGCGCGCGAGAGTCGCTCGCGCTCGCACACCGTCTGATCGTGCTGCAACCGCGTGCGCTCGAAGAGCTGTCCGCACGGGCGCGCCGCAAGGCGCGGATCGTCTACCAGTCCTGCGCGACGCGGCTGCGGCACGATCCCGTCAAGCGCGGGTTCCGCATCTGCGTCATCGGTCACCTGCGCGAGGAAAAGGACCCGTTGCGCGCCCTCGCCGCGCTCGCGCACATTCCGCGCACCGCCGCCGTCGAGGTGATCCAACTCGGGGCGGCACTGGACGCCCGCCTCGCACTTCAGGCACGCGCCGCGACGGCCAGCGAGCCGCGCTACCGCTGGCTCGGCAGCGTGCCGCACGCGCGCGCGCTGCGCTGGCTCGCATCGAGCCACGCGATGGTCATCAGCTCGCGCATGGAAGGCGGCGCCAATGTCGTGTCCGAGGCGCTGCGCATCGGGGTTCCGGTGCTCGCCTCCCGCATTCCCGGAAACCTCGGTCTGCTCGGACCGAGCCATGCAGGCTATTTCCCGGTCGGCGACACGCGCTCGCTCGCTGCGCTCATGCTGCGCGCGGCCTCCGACACGGATTTCTACCGCCGCCTGAAAAGCGGGGGGGCGCGTCTGCGCCCGATGCTCGCCCCATCCAGTGAGGCGCGGCTCCTGCTCGCGGCGCTGGGAATCTAGCCGGCGAGCAGCACACGCCTCACGGGAGCGAAGGTCCGGCGGTGGATCTCGGTGGCGCCATGGCGTGCCAGCAGGGTAAGGTGCTCCGGGGTCGGATACCCCTTGTGCCGATCGAGCCCGTACTGCGGATATCGCGCGTGCAGCCGCAGCATTTCGGCGTCGCGCGCGGTCTTGGCCAGGATGGAGGCAGCCGAAATCGGCGCCTGCGTCCGATCTCCGCCTACGATCGCACGGCTGCGGCAGGGGAGCTGTGGGCAGCGGTCGCCATCGACCCAGACCTCGTCGGGTGCGCGCGCGAGGCCTTGTACTGCGCGCTGCATCGCGAGCAGGGTCGCCTGCAGAATGTTCAGCCGGTCGATCTCCTCGACGCTCGCCCAGGCGACGGCCCACGCCAGCGCCTGACGGCGCACGGTCTCGGCCAGACGCTCGCGGACGGTGGCGCCGAGCAGCTTGGAGTCCGCCAGCCCTGTGATCGGCCGCGCCAGGTCGAGGATCACGGCAGCCGCGCACACGGGGCCCGCGATCGGGCCGCGTCCGGCTTCGTCCACGCCGCAGATCAGAGCGTCACGCCCTTGCGGCATCGAGAACGCGCAGCACGGACTCGGCTGCCTTGTGCGCGGTGTTCTGGCGCAGCGTCAGGTGGATCTCCCGGAATTTTTCCATCTGGCGACGCTGGCGGGCGGGGTCGTGCAGAAGTTCGAGCAGCGCGCTGCTCAACGCCCAAGGCGTCGCCTTGTCCTGCAGCAGCTCAACCACCAGGGGCTCGCCGGCGAGAACGTTTGGCAAGCCGACATGCGGCAGATAGAGCATGCGCCGCATCAAGGTCCACGTCACCGGCGACATCCGATACGTAATCACCATCGGTGTCTTGAAAAGCGCCGCCTCGAGGGTCGCCGTGCCGCTCGCCACGAGCGCAACGTCAGCCGCGGCGAGGGCCTCGTGAGAGTGGCCGAAGAGCATCGTGAGTGGCAGGTCCTGCGCGCGGTTGCGGTGCAGGGCTTCCTCGAACAGATCGCGCGTCACCCGCGATGGGGTCGGGCACACGAAATGCACGTCGCCGACCTCCTGGAGGAAGCGGTGCGCCGTTTTCACGAATAGATCGGCCATGTACTGCAGCTCGGATTCCCGGCTGCCCGGCAGCAGCGCCACGATGCGCTTTCCGGGCGGCAAGCGCAGCTGCGCCCGGGCTTCGGACTTGTCGACCTCGAGCGGAATGATATCGGCGAGCGGATGGCCGACATAAGTCACGGGAATGCCGGCTTGTTCGTATAGCGGCTGCTCGAACGGAAACAGCACGAGCACATGCGTCACCGCACGCCTGATTTTCCGAATCCTCCCGCCGCGCCAGGCCCAGATCGAGGGACTGACGTAGTGCACCGTGGGAATGCCGGCATCCTTGAGCCGCCGCTCGAGCCCGAGATTGAAATCCGGGGCATCGACGCCGATGAACAGCGCGGGTGGCTGCCCGAGCAGCCGTTGCGCGAGCTCGCGCCGGATCGCCATGATCTCGCGGTAGTGGCGCAGTGCCTCGGCATAACCGCGCACCGCCAGCTTCTCCATCGGGAAGTGGGATTCGAATCCCTCGGCCTGCATCCTCGGGCCCCCGATCCCGGCGAAGCGCAGCTCCGGCCGGCGCTCCCTCAGCGCGCCCAGCAGGTGCGCCCCCAGGAGATCGCCCGAGGCCTCGCCGGCCACCATGGCCACGCGCGCGGCGGCTTCCGTCACGGCGTCAGCGGATGATGCCGCGGGCGGACCGGTCGAGGAACTCGACGATCGCCGCGACTTCCGGGCAGTCAGCCGACTGTCGCCGCAGCTCGTGCCTGGCCTCGTCGAGCGCAAGCCCCGACCGGTACAGCGTGCGATAAGCCTGCTTCAGCCGGCTCAGGGTGTCCGGGGAAAACCCTCGCCGCTTCAGTCCTTCACTGTTGATGCCGTAAGGCTTGGCCGAGTTTCCGGCCGCGGTGACGTAGGGCGGCAGGTCTTGCGGCAGGTAGGTCCCCATCCCGGTGAAGCTGTGGGCGCCGATCTTGACGAACTGATGCACCAGGGTCGTGGCACCGAGAATCGCCCAATCTTCGACGTGCACGTGACCCGCCAGCTGACAGGCGTTGGCGAAAATCGCGTGGCTGCCGATACGGCAGTCGTGCGCGAAATGCACGTACGCCATGATCCAGTTGTCGTCGCCGATGCGGGTGACACCGGCGTCCTGCACGGTGCCGCGGTTGATGGTGACGTACTCACGGATCGTGTTGTCGTCGCCGATCTCGACCGCCGTATCCTCGCCGCCGTATTTCTTGTCCTGCGGCGGCCCGCCGATCGAGGCAAACTGGTACACCCGGTTGCGCCGCCCGAGGCGCGTGCGCCCCTCGATCACGACGTGCGGTCCGACCCAGGTGTCCGCGCCCAACTCGACCTGCTGGCCGATGATCGCATGGGCGCCGACCGAGACGCCGGGAGCGAGCTTCGCGCCCGGGTGCACGATCGCGCTGGGGTGAATCATGGTCCGTCTTCGCCCGAAGCGCGCACCGTGCAGAGGATTTCCGCCTCGGCCACCACCCCACCGTCGACCCGCGCCGTACAGGCGAATTTCCAGATGCCGCGCTTGGTTCCCAGAATCGACACCTCGATCTCGAGCTGATCGCCGGGCACCACCGGCTTCTTGAAGCGCGCGTTATTGATGCCGGCATAGTAGTAGACGGTATTTTCGTCAGGGCGCTGATCGAGCGTACGGAAGGCCAGGATCCCGGCGGCCTGCGCCATCGACTCCAGGATCAGCACCCCGGGCATGATCGGGCGGTACGGGAAGTGACCCGGGAAGTACGGCTCGTTGGCCGACACGTTCTTGAGCGCGAGGATGCGGCGGCCGGGCTCGCACTCCTTGATCCGGTCGATCAGCAGCAGCGGGTAGCGCTGCGGCAGGTGCTTGAGGACCTGATAGATGTCCATCTCACTCATTTTGACCCTTTCCTGCGATGTGCTTCTCGAGCACCCGGATGCGCTCCGCCAGTTCGGCAAGATGACGCACCAGTGCCGTGTTGCGCGCCCAGGACGCGTGCTCGTCGAACGGGAACATGCCGGAGTAGGTGCCTGGCCGGCGGATCGAGCGCGAGATCACGGTGGCAGCGGAAATGTGCACGTGATCGACAATGGTGAGGTGCCCGAGAATGATCGCCGCTGCCCCGATCGTGCAGTGGCGGCCGATATCGGCGCTGCCCGCCACGCCGGAAAATCCGGCCATCGCGGTGTGCGCACCGACGCGCACGTTGTGTCCGATCTGGATCTGGTTATCGAGCTTGACGCCGTCTTCGATGACGGTATCGTCGATCGTGCCGCGGTCAATGGTGGTATTGGCGCCGATTTCGACGTCGTCGCCCACGACCACGGCGCCGATCTGCGGCACCTTGACCCAGACGCCGGCATCCTCGGCAATGCCGAAACCATCCGCGCCGATGACCACCCCTGAATGAATCACGGCGCGGGCACCGATCCGGCAGCCGGCATAAACGACCACGGAGGGATACAGACGGCTGTCGTCGCCGATCGCCACGTTGGCGCCTACGTGGCAGCCGGCACCGATCGATACCCGCTCACCGAGGCGTGCGCCATCCCCGACCACCGCGCCCGCCTCAACCCGCGTGCTCGGAGGAACCGTGGCGCTCGACGACACGCGCGCCGTTGCGTCGATCCCGGGCTGCGGGATCCCGACCGGATTGAACAGCTGGGAAAGGCGCGCGAAGTAGGCGTACGGATTGTCACTGACGATGCGCGGCAGGCGGGAAAATGCCTCCGCGGCGGGCGCCAGCACTACCGCTGCCGCACGGGTGGTGGCGAGACTGGCTCTGTATTTGGGATTGGCGAGGAACGCGATCTGCCCGGCTCCCGCGCCCTCCAGCGACCCGACCTGGCTGATCAGGACCTCGGCGTCGCCAACCACGCGGCCGCCAAGACGGGCGGCGATCTGCGCGAGCGTGAGAGGCTCCCGCATGTCATTTTGCAGGCGACTTGCTTGCCAACTCCTGGATCACCTTGTCGGTGATGTCGATGCGCGGGCTCGCGTAAACGGCGTCCTGGAAGATGATGTCGTAATTCTCTTTTTGCGCGATCTGCCGGATCACGCGGTTCGCCTGATCGATCACGCTGGCGAGCTCCTCGTTCTTGCGCTGATTCAGGTCTTCGCTGAACTCGCGCTTGCGCCGCTGCAGGTCGCGGCTCAGGTCGCTGAACTCCCGCTCCTTCTCGCGCCGCTGGACGTCCGACAGCGTCATGCCGTTCTTGTCCAGGGATTCCTGCATGTGCTTGAGCTGCTCCTCCAGCTTTTGCAGATCCTGGCTGCGCTTGGCGAATTCGGCTTCCAGCTTCTTCTGCGCGCGCAGCGCCGGCGCCGAGTCGCGCAGGATGCGCTCGGTGTTCACAAAGCCGATCTTGCTCTGGGCGAGGGCAGGCGCCGCTGGGGCGAGCAGGCAGCCTGCGAGCGTCGCGGCAGCGGTGAAACGGGCGGCGGCGAAACGGAATGTGCGCAACATAAGGCGGCTTGGCGATCAGAACCCGTAACCAAAGGTAAATTGTAACCTCTGCACCTGGTCTCCGGGCTTCTTGTTGAGCGGGTTGGCAAACGACAGCTGCAGTGGACCGAAGGGCGAGCTCCAGAACAGCCCGATGCCGGCGGAGTAACGCATGTCGGAGAAGGAGACTTGGGTGCCATCGGCGAACACCTGGCCGCCGTCGACGAACGCCGACAGGCGCAGCGTGTTGTCCTTCGCCGCTCCGGGCACCGGGAACAGCACTTCCACTCCGCCGACGATCTGCCGCGTTCCCCCCAGTGCATCGCCCTGCGAGTCCTGCGGTCCGAGGGAGTACGAGCGGTAGCCGCGCACCGAATTGGGGCCGCCGGCGTAGTAGTTCTTGAAGAACGGGACTGGCTTGCTGCCGAGCCCGTGCGCGTAGCCCAGGTTGAGGTGGGCATCGAAGGTATAGGTCGAGGTCAGCGGATGGAACCACTGCGTGTTGAAGCTCAGCTTGTAGTACTCGAGCTTGCCAGCCGCCAATTCCACCCCGGCGCTCGTACGCGCGCCCTTGGTCGTCACGATGGCGCTGTCCCGCGAGTCACGCGTCCAGCCGGCGGTCGCCGAACCGTAGCTGTATGCGTTTCCGAACTGATTGGCGAAGTCGATATACGGCTGCGGACTGTTGACAAACGTCCCCAGCTTCACGTTTTCCGCGTTCAGTCCGAACAGAACCGAATCCTGCTCGGAAAGCGGATAGCCGAACTTGATGCCGCCGCCGAGCGTGTCCGTGGTGTAGGCGCCGACCGCCAGGGTGGACGCGTCGACCTTGCGCTGGTACACGTCGAATCCCTGGCTGACGCCATCCACCGTGTAATACGGGTTCAAGTAGGACAGCGCGTACGTCCGGTTGACGCTGCCGCTGCTGACTTGCGCCGACAGGTACTTGCCGCTGCCAAACACGTTCGACTGGGTGATCGAGCCCTGCACGATGAACTTGTCCACGGTCGAAAAGCCGGCGCCTATCAGCAGCGCCCCGGTCGGTTTCTCCTCGACGTGAAAATCCACGTCCACTTGGTCCGGGCTGCCGGTGACCGGCACCGTGTCGACCGTGACGCCCTTGAAATAATCGGTGCGGTCGATGCGCTTGCGCGAAAGCTGGATCTTGGCCGCGTCGTAATACGCGCCTTCCAGCTGGCGCATTTCGCGACGGATGACCTCGTCCCGGGTCCTGCTGTTGCCGGAAATGTTGATGCGCCGCACGTAAACGCGACGCCCCGGGTCAATCATGATCGTGAAGGCCACCTTGTGGTCTGCCTTGTCGACCTGGGGAATCGCGTTCGCGTTGGCGAACGCGTAGCCGTCGTTGCCCAGGCGGTCGGTGATCGCCTTGGTGGTCTCGGTGAGCTTTTGCCGCGAGAACACATCGCCCGGCTTGATCTTCACCATCTTCGCGAGCTCTTTCTCAGGCAGCAGCATCTTGCCTGCGAGCTTGACGTCCGAGACCGTGTACTTGTCGCCTTCGGTGATGTTGACCGTGATGTAGATATCGCGTTTGTCAGGCGTGATCGACACCTGGGTCGAATCGATCGTGAAGTCCAGATAGCCGCGGTCGAGATAGAACGAGCGCAGCGTCTCGAGATCCCCCGCCAGCTTCTGCTTCGAGTACTGGTCGTCCTTGGTATACCAGGTGAGCCACCCGGGCGTGCGCAGCGTGAAAAGATCAAGCAGCTTCTTTTCCTTGAAGGCGCGGGCACCAACGATGTTGATCGAGCGGATTTTGGCGATCTGCCCTTCGCTCACGCTGAAGTTGATCGACACGCGGTTGCGTTCCAGCGGGGTGACGGTGGTCTGCACCTGGGCGGCGTAGTAGCCGCGCGCGAGATATTGCCGCTTGAGCTCCTGCTCGGCGCTATCCAGCACCGAGCGGTCGAAGATGCGCCCGGGAGCGAGCCCGACCTCGCCCATCACGCGGCCGAGCGTCTTGCTGTCGAACTCCTTGTTGCCCGCGAAGTCCACCTCGGCGATCGCGGGGCGCTCTTCGACGATCACGACGAGCACCTTGTTCTCTTCGTCCAGGCGCACGTCCTTGAAGAAGCCGGTGGCATACAAGGCACGCAGCGCCTGCGCCGCCTTGTCCTCGGTCATGGTTTCGCCGACCTTCACGGGAAGGTAGCTGAACACCGTGCCGGCCTCGATGCGCTGCAGCCCCTCGACCCGGATGTCCTTGACGACGAATGGCTCGAACGCCTGCGCCGCCGCGCTCCACGCGCCGCACAGCAGCCACAAGACAAGCGCTGCGAAAGTGCGCGTGCGCATCATTCAGCCGGAGAACAAGCGGTTAATGTCGTTGTAGAAGGCAAACGCCATGAGGATCAGCAGCAGCGCCAAGCCGATGCGCTGCCCGACCTCCATGACGCGCTCGGGAACTGGGCTGCCCTTTATTTTTTCAATCATATAATACATCAGGTGCCCGCCGTCGAGCAGCGGGATCGGCAGCAGGTTGAGCACCCCGAGGCTGATGCTGATCAGCGCCAGGAACGACAGGTATGCCACTGCGCCCAGCTGCGCGGACTGACCGGCGAAGTCGGCGATCGTCACGGGGCCCGACAGATTGCGCCAGGACACTTCGCCGATCACCATCTTCGCCAGGACCCTGAGGCTGAAAGTCGCGATGTCGTAGGTCTTGCGCGACGCCTTGGCGATCGCTGCCACAACCCCGTAATGCACGCGAACAAAGATTTTGTCGGCGCTCGATTTCGGGAGCTGGGGGGCGGCGCCAATCTGCCCGATGCGCTGGCCGTTCGCGCGCACTACCTCAGGGAGCGCGTCCAGCACCAGCGTGCGGCCGTCGCGCTTCACCGTGAGCTGCAAGGGTTCTCCGGGATGCCCGCGCACCGCGCGCACCAGCGCCTCCCACGTCGGCACAGCCCGACCATCCGCGGCCAGCACCCGGTCGCCCACCCGCAGCCCGGCCCGCTCCGCCGGGCTGCCCGCGACGATCTTGCCCAGAATGGGCGCAAGCGGCGGGCGAAACAGCTGCAAGCCGATCCGCCCCAGCGTATCGCTGTCGTTGTCGAGCTCCGGCAGGCTGCTCAGGTCCAGGACGAGCGTCGAAACGCGCTGCTGCTCATCGCCGACCTGAACACGCAGCGGCTTGCGCTGCAGCGAGGCCTCGAGCACTTTCCAGCGCAGCTCCTGCCAGGTGCTGATCGCCTGATCATCGATCGCGCGCACCGTATCGCCGGCATGGAATCCGGCCGCGGCGGCCAGGGTGCCGGCGGCGGGCTCGGCCAGGATCGGCCTCGCCTCCGGCAGGCCGTACATGTAAAGCCCGGAATAGACGGCGATCGCGAATGCGAAGTTGAATACCGGCCCGGCCAGGACGATCAGGAATCGCCGACCGACACTCTGGCGGTTGAAGGCACGCGGCAGGTCGGCAGGCTCCACCGGCGCCTCGCGTTCGTCGAGCATCTTGACGTAACCGCCGAACGGCACCGCGGCGATGGCCCATTCGGTACGGTCGCGACCGCTGCGCCACACAGCGAGCGGACGCCCGAATCCGACGGAGAAGCGCAACACCTTGACGTCGCACAGTCGCGCCACCAGGTAATGGCCGAATTCGTGCACCACGACCAGCACGCCGAGCGCGACCAGGAACGAGACGACGGTGTACAGCAGATTCATGCGGCGCGGTACGCGAAGCGCGCGACCGAATCCAGCGCCGCCGCGCGCGCGCGCCGGTCGGCGTCGAGCACCGCTTCCAGCGTATTCGCGGACGCCGGCGTGCACCGCTCCAGGGTCGCCGAGATCACCTGTGGGATCTGGGTGAACCGCAACCGACGGGCGAGAAACGCCTCCACGGCCACCTCGTTTGCCGCGTTCAGGACCGCCGGGGCCGCGCCGCCTTGCCGCAGCGCGGCATAGGCCAGCGCGAGGCAGGGAAAGCGAGCCGAGTCCGGGCGCTCGAACGACAGGTGGCCGATCGCCCCGAGATCGAGCGGGCGTGCTCCGGACTCGATGCGCTCCGGAAAGCCAAGCGCATGCGCGATCGGCACGCGCATGTCCGGGTTGGAAAGTTGCGCGATCACCGAACCGTCCACGTATTCCACCAGGGAGTGCACGATGCTCTGGGGATGGATCAGCACTTCGATATGCTCCGGCGCGGCGTCAAACAGCCAGCGGGCCTCGATCACTTCCAGGCCCTTATTCATCATCGTCGCCGAATCGACCGAGATCTTGCGGCCCATGACCCAATTCGGATGCGCGCAGGCCTCTTCCGGCGTGACCGCCGCGAGACGCTCGAGCGGCGCGACGCGGAAGGGGCCGCCCGAGGCGGTGAGCACGATGCGCCGCACCGACGCGGAGGAAGCTCCTTCCCGGGCGCCGTGCGGCAGGCACTGAAACACGGCATTGTGCTCGCTGTCGATGGGCAGCAGCACGGCCTTCGCCTCGTGCGCCGTCCTCATGAAAAGCGGCCCGGCCATCACCAGCGCTTCCTTGTTCGCCAGCAGCAAGCGCTTGCCGGCGCGCGCCGCGGCCATCGCCGAAGGAAGCCCCGCGGCCCCGACGATCGCCGCCATGACCACGTCGCACTGCGCATCGGTGGCCACCTGTTCCAGTGCATGCATGCCGAACAGCAGCTCCGTGGCGCAGCCCGCGGCCGCGAAGCGCCGCTGCAGCGCGGCGTCCGCGGCGAGTCCGGACAGCACCGCATAGCGCGGCCGGTGGCGTCGGCACAGATCGAGAAGAACGTCCGCAGAGCTGTGCGCGGTGAGCGCGAACACCGAATAGCGCTCCGGGTGCCGCGCCACCACATCGAGCGTGCTCGCCCCGATCGATCCGCTCGCGCCGAGCAGCGTCAGGCCGAGTGGGCGTGCTCGCGCTGCCGAGGCAGGTTGTTCCGGATTCACGTCAGTCCGATCCCGTGAAGCAGCAATACCCCGATCGGGAGCACCGCGGTCGCGCTGTCGATGCGGTCGAGCATGCCGCCGTGCCCCGGCAGCAGTGCCCCGCTGTCCTTCACCCCAGCCTGCCGCTTGAGCGCCGACTCGAACAGATCGCCCACGATGCTTACCGCACAAAGCAGTGTCGCTCCCGCCAGGTACGGCAGCCATGTCGCGCCGCGCACGCGCTCGGCGAGCTGAGGGAGGAACACTGCGCAGATGATAGCGTACGCCAGCACGCCGGCAAGCGCACCGGCTGCTCCTTCCCAGGTTTTCCCGGGGCTGATCGCGGGGGCGAGCCTGTGCCGTCCGATCGCGCGGCCAGTCAGATAGGCCGCTGTATCCGCGATCCATACCAGCCCGAAGAGCATCAGCAGCGCGACCGGCGCCACCGCGATCATGGCAAGGCCCGGCGGCAGCAATACCATCAGGCCGGTCGGGCGCAGCAGCCAGCGCTCGCGCGCCGTGACGCCGCGCGCGAGCCAGAACGACGCCAACACGACCCAAAAGACTGCGGCCATCGCGAACACCGCGGTGACGGGCGCGCTGGATGGATCGACCGGCCACAACGCCCAGCCGGCCGCCGCAAACAGGAGGACGCAGCCTGCCGCGTAAGACATCGCGATCCCGGCGCCCAGACCGGTCAGCCGGGCCCACTCCCGGGCCGCCAGGGCGAGCGCTACCCCAACCAGTACCGCGAAATAGGCGCTGTCCAGAAGCAACAGTGCGGCGACGAATGTCGCGAGCAGCGCCGCGGCGGTCAGAACACGGGTCGCGAACAAACGTTCAGGCAGCAGCGCCGGTGGCCGAGCGCGGCCTTGTGCCTGCCGCATCGGCGCGCTCCGCCTCTCCCACTTGCTCGCTGGTGCGGCCGAAGCGGCGCTCCCGCTGGCGGTAGGAGCCGATTGCCGCGTCCAGCGACGCAGCGTCGAAATCGGGCCACAACGTCTCGGTGAAGTACAGCTCGCTGTACGCGAGCTGCCAGAGCAGAAAGTTGCTGATGCGTTGTTCGCCACCGGTGCGGACGAACAAGTCCGGCTCCGGCGCATAGCTCATGCAGAGGTAAGGCGCCAACTGCTGCTCGGAGATTTGGCCCGCGAGCGCTTCCGGGTGCTCGTGGGCCAGCCGCGTCAGCGCCTGGAGAATGTCCCAGCGGCCGCCATAGTTGGCGGCGATCGTGAGCGTCAGGCGGCGGTTGCCCGCGGTCAGCCGCTCGCCTTCTCCGATCCGCTCGCGAATCCTGGGATCGAAGCGTGCCATGTCGCCCACCACCTTGAGGCGGATGCCGTTACGATGCAGCTTCGCGACCTCGTGGTTCAGCGCGGCGTGGAACAGTTGCATCAGCAGCGCGACTTCCTCGGGCGGACGGCGCCAGTTTTCGGAGCTGAACGCGAACAGCGTCAGAAACGCAACTCCGCGCTCCGCGCACGCCTTGACGATTGCGCGCACCGCCTCGACGCCGCGCTTGTGCCCGGCGAAGCGCGGCAGGTGGCGCTGCTTCGCCCAGCGCCCGTTGCCGTCCATGATGATCGCGACGTGGCGTGGCACTTCGGCGTACGGCGGGACTTCGGCTGTCGTGCTCGGGTGGGTCATCGCTGCCTCACACCGCCATCAATTCCGCTTCTTTTTGCTGCAGGAGCTTCTCGATTTCCGCGATGTAGCGGTCGGTCAGCTTCTGCACCTCGTCCTGCGTCCGGCGCTCGTCGTTCTCCGAGACCTCCTTCTTCTTGAACGCGTCCTTGAGGGCGGCATTGGCGTCGCGCCGCAGGTTGCGCACCGCGATGCGCGCGTTCTCGGCTTCGCCGCGCACCACTTTAATCAGCTCCTTGCGCCGCTCCTCGGTGAGCGTCGGCATCGGCACCCGCACGCTTTCGCCCATCGTTGCCGGATTGAGACCGAGATCTGAGTCGCGTATCGCCTTCTCCAGCGCGCCGACCAACTTCTTCTCATACGGGGTCACGGCGATGGTCCGGGCATCGAGCAGGGCAACGTTAGCCACCTGGTTGAGCGGCGTAGGGGTGCCGTAGTAATCGACGTTGATGTGGTCGAGCAGCCCCGTATGCGCACGCCCGGTGCGGACTTTCGCCAGATCCGCCTTGAACGCTTCGACGCTCTTTTTCATCTTCTGCTCGGTGTTCGTCTTGAGCTGCGCGATCATTGCGGTCTCCTTCTAGACGTGAACCAGGGTGCCTTCGTCTTCCCCCGCGACCACGCGCTGCAGGGCGCTCTTCTTGAAGATGCTGAAGACGTTGATCGGCAGCCTCTGGTCCCGGCACAGCGCGAGCGCCGTGGCGTCCATCACCCTGAGGTTACGGGTGAGCGCCTCGTCGAAGCTCAGCCGGCTGTAGCGCTGGGCGGTGGGATCCTTTTTCGGGTCCGCGGTGTACACACCATCAACCTTGGTGGCTTTCAGCACGATCTCCGCCCCCACTTCGCTGCCGCGCAGCGCCGCAGCAGTGTCGGTAGTGAAAAAGGGGTTGCCGGTGCCGGCGGCGAAAATCACCACCTTGCCCTCCTCCAGGTAGCGGATGGCCTTGCCGCGGATGTAGGGCTCGACCACCTGCTCGATGTTGAGGGCCGATTGCACCCGGCTCACCAGCCCCGCTTGACGCATCGAGTCCTGCAGCGCCAACGCGTTCATCACGGTCGCGAGCATGCCCATGTAGTCGGCGGTCGCGCGGTCCATTCCGACCGCGCCGGGGGCCAGTCCGCGAAAAATGTTCCCGCCGCCGATGACGACCCCGATCTCCACGCCCATCCGGACCACTGCGTCGATCTCGCTCACGATCCCCTCGATGGCCCGTCGATTGATGCCGAACGAGTCCTCGCCCATCAGGGCTTCGCCCGAAAGCTTGAGCATGATGCGCTTGTACTTCGACTGCAAGATCGCCTCGCTCGCCGGCTATCGTGCCGCCCCTGCCTGAGCCATGACTTCGGCCGCAAAATCGGAGGACTTCTTCTCGATCCCCTCGCCCACCACGAAGAACTGGTAGTCCAGGATCTTGGCCTTCCTGGCGGCGAGCATCTTCTCCACAGTCTGCTTGTCGTCCTTGACGAAGGGCTGCCCGAGCAAAGTGACTTCGCCGATAAACTTGTTCACCCCGCCTTCGACCATCTTGGCGACGATCTCGGCGGGCTTGCCCGACTCCTTGGCGCGCGCCGCCAGGATCTCCCGCTCGCGCGTCACCACGTCCGCGGGCACGTCCGCCTTGCTCATGTACCTCGGTCTGGCGAACGCGATGTGCATCGCGAGGTCCTTGCCGATCTCGTCCGCACCCTCGAACTCCACCATCACGCCGATCTTCGTGCCATGCAGATACAGGGCGAGCTTGCCGGCAGCCTGCATGCGCCGAAAGCGCCGGATCGAGATGTTCTCCCCGATCTTCTGCACCAGGCTCTGGCGCCTTTCCTCGATGCTGGCTCCCGCCAGCGGCAACCCGGCGAGCGCCTCGGCGTCCGCGGGCGCAGACTCGGCCACACGCTGGGCCAGGCCATGCGCGAAAGCGAGGAAATCCTCGTTCTTCGCCACGAAATCGGTCTCGCAGTTCAATTCGACCAGCGCTCCCAGCTTGGCATCGGCGGACAGGTACGCGCCGATCACGCCCTCCGCCGCGATGCGCCCTGCGGCCTTGCTCGCCCTGGCGCCGCTCTTGATGCGCAGCAGCTCCTCGGCCTTCTTCAGGTCGCCGCCCGCCTCGGCAAGCGCCTTCTTGCACTCCATCATTCCAAGTCCGGTCATCTCCCGGAGCTCTTTCACCAGGCTTGCGCTGATTTCCGCCATTGCTTCGTGCTCCTCGATTCGGGCCGCGACGGCCCTCGATATCCGCTCAGGCCGCGCGCGGATTCAAAAAAGGGGCCGTCGGCCCCTTCTCTTGATCGCCGTGGCCGGTGCCGCTCAGTCCTCGCCCGCCTCGTCATCGACTTCCACGAACTCGTCGCGCGACGCGGCGACGACCTCTTCCACGGTCTGCGAGCGGCCCTCGAGCACCGCGTCCGCCACGCCGCGCGCGTAAAGCCGGATTGCCCGGGTGGAATCGTCGTTTCCGGGAATCACGTAGTCGATCGGTTCGGGCGAATGATTGGTATCGACCACGCCCACCACCGGGATACCGAGCTTCACCGCCTCGGCCACCGCACCCTTCTGATAGCCGACGTCGATCACGAACAGCGCGTCGGGCAGGCTCGCGAGGTCCTTGATGCCTCCGAGCGAGCGCTGCAGCTTCTGCATTTCCCGCTGCAAGCCGAGCGCCTCTTTCTTCGCCATGCGCTCGAAGGTTCCGTCCTGCGTCGCCTGCTCCATCTCCTTGAGGCGCTTGATCGACTGCTTCACCGTCTTGAAATTGGTGAGCATGCCGCCGAGCCAGCGATGATCGACGAAAGGCATGCCGCAGCGCTGCGCCTCCTCGCGCACGATCTCCCTCGCCTGGCGCTTGGTACCGACGAACAGGATGCTGCCCTTGTTCGAGGCCAGCTGCCGCACGTACTTGAGCGCCTCCTGGTACATCGCCAGGGTCGTTTCCAGATTGATGATGTGAATCTTGTTGCGGTGGCCGAAGATGTAAGGTGCCATCTTCGGGTTCCAGAAACGGGTCTGATGCCCGAAATGGACGCCCGCCTCCAGCATTTGACGCATGGTCACTGACAAGACACTCTCCTTGCTTAGGGTTGATGGCTGCTGCCCGGTCAAACCGACAACCCGAGGCCTCCTCGGGCACCCTAACTTGCCGGGCAGGGATCTAGGCGGGGCGGAAACCAGAAGTGCCAGCCCAGCCAGCCCGAAATTCTAGCATAATCAGGCTTCAAGCCCCAACGCCGCCCGCCTCGGGTGAGGTGCCGGGCACTTTCATTGCCTCGGTGGGCTGATTCTCGTATCCTGCGCGCTTTTCTTCGATGGCCGTCACGCTCAAAACCCCGCACGAAATCGAAGCCATGAGGGTGGCCGGACGTCTGGCAGCGGAGCTCCTCGATTACATCGCTCCCTACGTCAAGCCCGGCACCGGCACGGGGCGTCTCAACGACCTGTGCCACAGCTACATGGTGAATGTCCAGGGCACGGTCCCCGCGCCGCTCAACTACGCGCCGCCCGGGTACAAACCGTATCCCAAGTCGATTTGCACTTCCGTGAATCACCAAGTCTGCCACGGGATCCCCGGAGACCGGGTGCTGAAGCCCGGTGACATCCTCAACGTCGACGTGACGGTGATCAAGGACGGGTTCCACGGGGATTCGAGCCGCATGTTCTACGTCGGTGAACCGAGCATTCAGGCGCGCCGCCTGGTCGACGTCACCTACGAGTGCATGTGGCTCGGGATCCGCCAGGTCCGGCCGGGCGCGCAACTCGGCGACATCGGCGCCGCCGTTCAGGCGCACGCGGAGCGCCACGGCTTTTCGGTGGTGCGCGAATTCTGCGGCCATGGCATCGGGCGCAAGTTCCACGAGGATCCGCAGGTACTGCATTACGGCAAGCCGGGCACCGGGCTGAGGCTGGAGCCCGGGATGACCTTTACCATCGAGCCGATGATCAACGCCGGCAAGCCTGCGATCCGCGAACTCGCCGACGGCTGGACCATCGTGACCAAGGACCACAGTCTGTCGGCACAGTGGGAACACACAGTGCTGGTCACCGAAACCGGCTACGAAGTGCTCACGCTGTCCGCCAGCGCGCCACCGCCGCCGCCTGCAGCGCCCGGCTGAGCCGTGACCGCCGTCCTGAGCGAGGCCGCCGACCGGACCGAGCATTGGCGCGACACCGTCCGGGCGGGACGACACGCGCTGCAGGAAGCGTATCTGCGCTCGCCGAACGCCAAGTGTCTGCTGCGCGGGCACGCGCGGCTGATCGATCGAGTGATCCAGGCCATGTGGCGTGGCGCGCCGCCTGCGGGCCGCGCTGCCCTGATCGCCACCGGCGGCTACGGCCGAGGCGAGCTCTTTCCCCGCTCGGACATCGACCTGCTGATCCTGCTTGCGCACGAGCCTGACGCCGGCGAGCGCGAGCGGCTGGAACATCTGGTTGGACTGCTGTGGGACGTGGGGCTGGAGGTCGGCCACAGCGTGCGTACCGTGGCGTCCTGCGTCGAGGTGGCGCGCACCGACATCACCGTGCAGACCAGCCTGCTCGAGGCGCGGCGTCTTGCCGGCAGCCGCAATCTGTTCCTGAGCCTGCGCAGCGCGCTGTCCGATGCGCTCGACCCGGCAGTGTTCTTCGAGGCCAAGAAGCTCGAGCAAGACCAGCGCCACGCGAAGCACCACGACACCCCTTACGCACTCGAGCCGAACCTGAAGGAGGCGCCGGGCGGATTGCGCGACCTGCAAGTCATTCGCTGGATCGGGCGCGCCTGCGGCATCGGCGGGCGCTGGTGCGATCTCGAAGCGCGCGGCTTGATCCAGCATGACGAAGCGCTGCAGGCGGCGCGCCACGAAGCGCTGCTGAACGATCTCCGTATCCGGCTGCACTTTCTTGCCCGGCGCCGCGAAGACCGCATCGTGTTCGACTACCAGGTCGCGCTGGCCGAGCAGTGCGGCGTGCACGGCACCTCGGCCCGTCATGCGAGCGAGCGGCTGATGCAGCGCTATTACCGCACCGCCAAAGCGGTCACCCAGCTTAACGCGATAGTGCTGCAGAACCTCCAGGTGCTGCTGCTGCCAGAGCCCGCAGGGCCGCCGCAGACGCTGAACGAACGCTTCCAGGTCCGCGGCGAACTGCTCGAAGCGCGCAGCGAAGATCTCTTCGAGCGCGAGCCGCGCGCCGTTCTGGAGGGTTTTCTGCTGCTGCAGCAGCACCGCGCGCTGCGCGGCATGACCGCCACCACGCTGCGCGCGCTTTGGCGGGCACGGCGCCGCGTGGACGCACGCCTGCGCCGCGACCCCGTGGCCAGGCTGCTGTTTCTCCACATCCTGCAGCAGCCGCGCGGCATCGTGCACGAGTTCCGCAGGATGAATCAGTACGGAATTCTCGGCCGTTACCTGCCGGAGTTCGGCCGCGTCGTGGGCCAGATGCAGCACGACCTGTTCCATGTCTACACCGTGGACCAGCACATTCTGATGGTTCTGCGCAACCTGCGCCGCTTCACCATGCCCGAGCTGGCGCACGAATTCCCGCTGTGCAGCCAGCTCATGAGCGGCTTCGAGCGCAACTGGCTGCTCTACGTTGCGGCCCTGTATCACGACATCGCCAAGGGGCGCGGCGGAGATCACTCGGTGCTGGGCATGCAGGACGCGCGCGCATTCTGCCGGCGCCACCAGCTGTCACGCGATGACGCCGACCTGGTCGCGTTTCTCGTCGAGCACCACCTCACGATGTCGGGCGTCGCCCAGAAGCAGGACGTGCAAGACCCGGAGGTCGTGCGGGCGTTCGCCGGCCAGGTGGCGAGCGAGCGCCGCCTGGTCGCGCTTTATCTGCTGACCGTGGCCGACGTCCGCGGTACGAGCCCGAAGGTCTGGAACGCATGGAAGGCCAAGCTGCTGGAGGATCTGTTCCGCGCCGCACGCCGGGTGCTCACCGGCGAGACGCTGCAGCTGGACGCCGCGCTTGCCGAAAAGCAGGCCGAAGCCGTGCGCCTGCTGCGGCTGTACGCCCTGTCCGACGCGGTCAAGGACCGCCTCTGGGCCCAGCTCGACACCACTTATTTCCTGCGCCACGACGCCCAGGAGATCGCCTGGCAGACGCGCAACCTGCACTATCGGGTCGACTCTGGCCGGCCGGTGGTGAAGGCGCGCCTGGCGCCGATTGGCGAGGGGCTGCAGGTGATGATCTACACGCCCGACCGCGAGGCGCTGTTCGCGCGCATCTGCGGCTATTTCGAGCGCGCCAATTTCAACATCGTCGAAGCGAAGATCCACACCACGCGCAACCGCTATGCGCTGGACACTTTCCTGGTGATGGGTCAGGGTCCGGGAATGCACTACCGGGACATGATCAACCTGATCGAGCAGGAGCTCGGCGACGAGCTCGAATCGGACCGCCCGCTCGGGCCGCCGCGAGGCGGCCGACTGTCGCGGCGCGTGCGGCACTTCCCGATCACGCCGGTGGTCGATGTCCGCCCGGACGAGCGCGGCGCCTACCACGTGCTGTCCATCGTGGCGAGCGACCGCCCCGGGCTGCTCTACGCCATCGCGCGCGTGCTGGCGCGCCATCGCATCAATCTGCACTCCGCGAAGATCAACACCCTCGGCGATCGTGCCGAGGACGTGTTCCTCGTCTCGGGCGCGGTGCTCGCCAGCCAGAAATCGGTGCTGCAGCTCGAGCAGGAGCTGTTTCAGGAGCTCCAGGTCTGAGGGGGCTCAGTCCTCGGCAGGCAGATCCTGCCCCGGAAACAACGCCTCGTTGAAGCCGAACTTGGTGAAATCCCGGATGCGCATCGGGTAGAGGATCCCATCGAGGTGGTCGCACTCGTGCTGCACCACCCGCGCGTGGAAACCGTCGACCACGCGCTCGAACCGCCGGCCGTGCTCGTCGAACCCGGCGTAGCGGATGCGATTGAAGCGCGGCACCCAGCCGCGCATCCCGGGCACCGAAAGGCAGCCCTCCCAGTCCTCCACCAGTTCCTGGGAAAGTGGCGTCACCACCGGATTGGCGAGCACCGTGTCTGGCACCTCTTCCGCGTCCGGGTATCGCGGATTGCGCCCGACGCCGAAAATGACGACGCGCAATGCGACGCCGATTTGCGGGGCTGCGAGGCCGGCGCCCCGCAGGTGGGCCATCGTGTCGCGCATGTCAGCCAGCAGCTCCTGCAGCGCTGGCGTGGCGAAGCTCTCGATCGGGACCGATCGCCGCAGCAGGCGCGCGTCCCCCATCCTGAGGACCTCGAGGATCATCGGGCGACCAGGGTGCCGACGATGCGCCGCACGCGGTGCATGGCCTGCTCCAGAACCGCCGCGATGCGCTCGAGCGACACCGTGTTGGCGCTTTCGCCACGCCCGGCGGCATGGTTGGCCACTACGGCGATCGCCGCGTATTCGAGACCCAGCTCGCGCGCCAGCGCGGCCTCGGGCATCCCTGTCATGCCGACGACGTCGGCGCCGTCACGCTCGAGCCGGTTGATTTCGGCCGCGCTCTCCAGGCGCGGCCCCTGGGTGGCCGCATACACGCCTCCATCGAGGACCGGCTCGCCGCAGGCGGCGGCCGCCGCGAGGATGCGGGCACGCAACGCGGCCGAGTACGGCTCGGTGAAGTCGATGTGCGTGACCGGGGCATCCGCACCCTCGAAAAACGTCGAGCGGCGTCCCCACGTATAGTCGATGATCTGGTCCGGCAGCAGAAGCGTTCCCGGAGCGAGGTCGCGCCGGATGCTGCCGACCGCTGCCACCGCCACAATGCCTTCGACCTTCTCTTCCTTGAGCGCCCAGACGTTGGCGCGGTAGTTCACCTCGTGCGGGGCAATGCTGTGGCCGCGGCCATGGCGCGCGAGAAACAGCGCCGGCTTGCCGCGGATCGAGCCGAAGGTAAGCGCGTCGGAGGGTGCGCCGTAGGGCGTGGCGACTGGCTTGCGCCGAGTCACCTCGAGTTCCGCGAATTGCGGCAGCCCGCTGCCGCCCAGGATTGCCAGCATCAGCTGCCCTGCATGGCACGGATCTCGGGCAGGTTGCGCCAGAACCCCTTGGCGTCCATGCCGCAGCCGAAAACGAAGCGATCGGGAATGCGCACGCCCACGAAATCGGGGCGGATCGGCTTCGGTCTGCTCAGGACCTTCTCCACCAGCACGGCGCAATGGAAAGCCGCGGCCCCTTGCTGCATCAGGCGATCGCGGATCGCGCACATCGTCTGCCCGCCGTCCAGGATGTCGTCCAGCACGAGCACCGAGCGGCCGCGAACCTGCTCGGCCGGCGAGACGCGCCAGGCGACGCCGCCGCCTTGAGTCGAAGACCCGTAGCGGGTGGCGTGGATGTAGTCCAGATCGAGCGGAAACCGCAGCTGCGGCAGCAGCTGGCCCGCGAACACCACCGCGCCTCCCATCACAACGAGCGCCAGGGGATACGCCCCGGCGAGGCTCTGCTCGATCTCGCCGGCCAGACGCCGGATGGCGGCCTGGACCTCCTCCGCGCTCACCACCGGCTCGGAATGCGCGAGAAATGCCCAGGCCTCAGCAGGATCGGCCATTCTCAATAGGTGAAGGTGACCACGTCGTCGTCCATCGCCTGCGAGATGACGTAGGCGCCACCGACCGTCTCCTCGATCTCCGGGATCAGATCCTCACCCCAGAGGTCCAGCGTCGGGGTGCAGACCTTGAACTTCACCCCGGCTTCATGCGCGTCCTTGATGAAATCGTAGACCGACTTGGGCGAGCCTTCCTTGACGTGCAGCTTCTCGGCGACCCCTTTGATCGCGAGCTGCCCGGAGCGCCCGGTCAGAATGACCTCCACCTCGTACTCCATCGCCGCCGCCACGCTGGCCTGGAAAAAAGGTGCGCCCAGCTCGGAGCCGTTCTTGGGATCCGTGTTCACCATTACGATCATCAGTTTGTCTGCCATATCGCTCCTCCGCGAATATTAGGAAATGCTGAAATACTCGCAGTATAACCTCGGCCCAGCGGCCATTTCCTCAGTGCCCCCGATCGGCGAGAAAGCGCGCGAATTCCGCGCCGGTCTCCGGGTGCCGTAGCCCGAGCTCCACCGTGGCCTTCAGGTAGCCGAGCTTCGAACCGCAATCGTAACGCCGGCCGTGCAGCCTGACCGCGAGCACCCTTTCCTCCGCGAGCAGCGCCGAGATGCCGTCGGTGAGCTGGATTTCCCCGCCTTTTCCCGGTCTCAGGCCGGCGAGCAGGTCGAAGATGCGCGGCGTGAGCACGTAGCGTCCGACCACGGCGAGCGTGGATGGCGCGACCTCGGGCGCGGGCTTCTCGACGATAGCGCGCACCGGCGTGACCTCTGCCTGCGGCCGGTCCGCGCTGACAATGCCGTAGCTGGCGGTCCGGTCACGCGGCACGTCCTCGACCCCGAGCAGCGAACAGCCCTCCCTTCGATAGCACTCCGCCATCTGCACCATCTCCAAGGGATAGGCGTCGATGAGGTCGTCCGCGAGCAGCACCGCGAAGGGCTCGTCGCCCACCACCGGTTGCGCGCACAGCACTGCGTGTCCCAGGCCCAGAGGCTCGACCTGCCGGATATAAATGCAGCGGCAGCCTGGCGGCAGGACGCCTTGCACCAGCGCGAGCAGCTCGTGCTTGCCTTTCGCCGCCAGCTCGGTCTCCATCTCGTAGGCCTTGTCGAAATGGTCTTCGATCGCACGCTTGTTGCGGCCGGTGATGAAGATCATGTCGGTGATGCCGGCGGCGGCCGCCTCCTCCACCGCGTACTGGATGAGAGGCTTGTCGACGATCGGCAGCATCTCCTTCGGGCTTGCCTTGGTGACCGGAAGGAACCGGCTGCCTATTCCGGCCACCGGGAAAACCGCCTTTCTCAGTTTTTTCGTCATTGCGCCTAGAGCCTTTTCAAGAGTTCGAGAAATCCGCGCTCGTCCAGCACCGGGACGCCCAGCGCCCGCGCGCGCTCGAGCTTGCTTCCCGGGTCGGCCCCCGCGACCAGATAGTCGGTGTTCTTCGACACCGAACCTGCAACCTTGTGCCCCTTGGCTTCGATGGCGGCGCACGCCGCGTCCCGGGTCAGGTTCGGCAACGTCCCGGTGAGCACGAAGCTCTTGGTCTCCTCCACAGCCCTGAGCGGCGCGCCCTCGTCTTCCGGCCAGGCGAGTCCCGCCTGGCGCAGCTGCTGGATCACGTGGCGATTGTGCGGCTCGTCGAAGAACTGCCGGATCGAGCGCGCCACGACCGGCCCGACGTCCGGGACCGCCTCGAGCTGCGCCTCGCTCGCCGCCATGATCCTGTCCAGGCTGCCGAAGTGTCGCGCCAGGTCGCGCGCCGTGCTCTCGCCCACGTTGCGCACACCCAGCGCGAACACGAACCGCTCGAGCGTCGTGCGCCGCGACTTGTCGAGCGCCGCGAGCAGATTGGCGGCGGACTTTTCCGCCATGCGCTCCAGGCCGGCGAGCTGCTTCAGGCGCAAGTCGTAGAGGTCGGCCGGCGTGCGGACCAGGTTCGCGTCGACCAGCTGGTCGACCAGCTTCTCACCCAGACCCTCGACGTCCATCGCGCGCCGCCCGGCGAAATGCAGCAGGGCCTGCTTGCGCTGCGCCGGGCAGTACAGGCCTCCGGAGCAGCGTGCGATCGCCTCGTCCTCGTTCCTCACCACGGCCGAGCCGCACACCGGACACTTGGTCGGCATGTGAAAGGGCCTGGTCCCGGGCGGTCGCTTCTCGTGCCGCACCGCGACCACTTCCGGAATCACGTCGCCGGCCCTGCGCACCACCACCGTGTCGCCGACCCGCACGTCCTTGCGCCGTAGCTCGTCTTCGTTGTGCAACGTCGCGTTGGTCACCGTGACGCCGCCGACAAAAACGGGCTTGAGCCGCGCCACCGGGGTAAGCGCGCCGGTGCGCCCGACCTGCACGTCGATTGCGAGCACCTGCGTGACCTGCTCCTCCGCGGGGAACTTGTGCGCCAGGGCAAAGCGCGGGGCACGCGACACGAATCCCAACGCCTGTTGCCAGTCCAGACGGTTGACCTTGTACACCACGCCGTCGATGCCGTACGGCAGGCGATCGCGCTTGGCGCCGATTTCGCGGAAGTAGCTGAGCAGCCCCTCGACGCTTTTCACTACCCGCCGCTCGGCGGGTACCGGGAAGCCGAGGTCGGCCAGGCGGTCGAGCGTTTCCGAGTGGGTCCGCCAGCGCGCGTACTGCGATGCACCGACGGCATAGGCAAAGAAACGCAGCGGGCGACTTGCCGTGATCCTGGAATCGAGCTGCCGCAGGCTGCCCGCGGCCGCGTTGCGCGGGTTGGCGAACTCCTTGTCGCCGCCGCGGCGCTGAAGCTCGTTCAGCGCCTGGAAATCGCGCTTGAACATCACGATCTCGCCGCGCACCTCGAGGTCGCGCGTATCCGCTGCATCCGGCAGCCGTAGCGGAATGGTGCGCACGGTGCGCAGGTTCGGGGTTACGTCCTCGCCGGTCATGCCATCTCCGCGGGTCGCGCCCTGCACGAAGACGCCGTCGCGGTAGCCGAGGCTGACTGCCAGCCCGTCGAACTTGGGTTCGACCGCATACTCGAGCGTGTCACGCCCCAACCCCTCGCGCACCCGGCGGTCGAAGGCGCGCACCGCCTCCTCGTCGAAAGCATTGTTCAACGACAGCATCGGCGTCCGGTGCCTGATCTCGGCGAACTCGGACAGCGGCGGCGCGCCTACGCGCTGGGTGGGCGAATGCCCGCTAGCGAGCTCCGGGTGTAGCCGTTCCAGATCGACCAGTTGCTGGAACAGGCGGTCGTACTCCGCGTCCGTGATGGCCGGACTGTCGAGCAGGTAATACAGGCGATTGTGGCGCTCGATCTCACGGCGCAGGTGCTCGATGCGCTCGCGTACTTCCCTGGGCGCAGTCATCGCGCGCCTACGAGAACAGCCGCAGCGCCGCCGTACTCCCTGGCGCGAATCCCTCCGCGTCGAGCGCCTTGCGAACCGATTGCAGCTCCGTGCCGATCGTGGCGAGCGCCCGCTCGTCGAGCGGGTTGCCGTTGTCGTCGACCAGATTGCCGCCGAGAACCGAGCTGAGATGGCGTGCGAACCGGACCATCGAGTCGTAGGTGCGCTGGGTATCCGGCGCGCGCGGCACATCCATCGCGAGCGAAATTCCCTGGAGCTCGGCGGCGCCGATGGTTTGCGCCGAGAAGCGCGCGCCGTCCCGTGCGCCCATCGTGTACAGCATGCGGCCCTGTGCATCGCGCAGCGCGAAGCGGCCGTCGTCTTCGAGCGCGAAGCCGGCGGACTCGGCGATGGAGCGGAGCTTCGTGCCGCGCAAGGCCTCCCCGGCCGCAGCAGCGACGTGGATCACGACCTGGATGTCGGCGTCGGCGCACAGCCGGTCAAGCTCGCGCGCCGTGTCCATCGCCTGCTTCATTTCCGGGCACGACAGGGTCGCGCCCAGCTTGGCGGCCAGGGTCTCCACGCTCGAGCGGAACTCGATCAGCTCCCCTTCCCCGATCGCGCCCTGGCGCGTCACCAATTGCACGCCGGCGCGGATGCGCCGCAACGGATCCGGGTCCCGGGCCGTCAGTCGCGCCCAGCTCGCGCCGTCGAGCGTACCGGCGAGAAGGGCGCGCTGGGCGAAGCGGTGCTCGGAGGTCGCCCAATGATCGAGCAGCGCGGCGGCCTGGAGCGGCTGCGGCAGCTCGAGCTCGATGACGTAGTCGAGGCGCGGATCGGGCAGGGACTCGGGCGCCGGGGTCTGCGTGCGCGTGCTGGCGTGTTCCGCGGCATCGAGCGTCGGCTCGCGCCGCGTATCGGCGTCGTCGAGCAGAACGTCGCCATGGGGGGAGCGAAACGACCGCTCCGCGACCCGCGTGGCGGCGCGCTCCTGGATCTTGTTGTAGAGCACGACACCCGCCACGGCCAGGGCCCCGGCGACCAGCAGTCCGATCTGGAATTCGGTCATGGGATGCGTCCGATCGGCATCGCGGCACTCCTCCCGGGGTCAGGCGGCGAGCTCGTCCCGGATGCGCAGCGCCTGCTCCACGTCCACGGCGACGACGCGCGAGACGCCCGATTCGGACATGGTGACACCGATCAGCTGCTCGCCCATTTCCATGGTGATTTTGTTGTGACTGATGAACAGGAACTGAGTCTGACTCGACATCTTCTTCACCAGCTCGCAGAACCGCACCGTGTTGCTGTCGTCCAGCGGCGCGTCCACTTCGTCGAGCAGGCAGAACGGCGCCGGATTCAGCTGGAACAGCGAGAACACCAGGGCGATGGCCGTGAGCGCCTTTTCGCCGCCCGACAGCAGGTGAATGGTGCTGTTGCGCTTGCCCGGAGGCTGCGCCATGACCTGAACCCCCGCATCGAGGATCTCCTCTCCGGTCATGATCAGCTTGGCTTCGCCCCCGGCGAACAATACCGGAAACAGCGAGCCGAAATGACGATTGACGCTGTCGAAGGTTTCGCGCAGCAGCTCGCGGGTCTCCCGGTCAATGTGCCGGATCGCGCTCTCCAGCGTAGCCACCGCTTCCTGCAGGTCGGTCGCCTGCGCGTCGAGATAGCTCTTACGCTCCTGGCTGGTTTGCAGCTCCTCGAGTGCGGCGAGGTTCACGGCTCCGAGCTCGCTAATGGCCTGCGAGATCCGGGTGATCTCCCCCTGCAGCGCCGACGGACG
The DNA here is from genome assembly GCA_963817785.1 of uncultured Pseudomonadota bacterium. Classification (GTDB taxonomy): domain Bacteria; phylum Pseudomonadota; class Gammaproteobacteria; order Burkholderiales; family SG8-39; genus JAKALD01. Next base: position 160,757 of record CAWFPL010000005.1, read on the forward strand.
CGGCGCACCCGCCGCGTCGGCCGCCAGGCGCTCCTCGTCCGCGTTCGCGTCGCGTAACTCGCCCGCGAACTGGTCGTGGTTGATCTGTGCGGCCTGCTCCTTGAGCCTGAGCTCGCCCAGCCGCTCGCGCAGCGGCGTGATGCGGCTTTCGACCTGCAAGCGTTGCTCCTCGAGCGCGCGCAGCGCGCCGGCGGCTGCCTCGACCGCGTCGCGCGCCTCGCCCAGCGTCTTCTCGCACGCGAGGCGCGCCTCCACCGCCAGGTCCAGCGCCTGCCTGACCTCGGGGATCGGATCGAACGCAAGCTCCTCGGTGAGCTTGGCGATCTCGGCCTCGGCGCGCTCGATCTGCTGGTCGATTACCCGCACCGAGTGGTCGATCTCCGCAATCTTGGACGAACATTCGCGCTCGGCGAACACGGCGTCCTGCGCCGCGCGCTCGGCGCGCTGAATCGCGCCACGCTGCTCCGCCAAGCCGATCTCGGCGACGGCGTGTCCGGCCTTGACCGAGTCGAGCCCCGCACGCGCCCGGCGGATCTCCTCCTCGACGCCTGCAATGGACTGCTGCAGCTCGGCCTGCCGAACGTGATCGCGCTGCGTGTCGCGGGCGAGCTCGGCCAGCTCGCTCCGAATCTGGGTGGTGCGCTCGCGATAGCGCTCGAGCGCCTGGCTGAGCTTGAGCAGCTCGATCTGCGCGTTGTGACTCTCTGTCCGGTGTTCCGCAATCGCCTCGCGCATCGCATCCAGTTCGCGCTGGCGAGCGCCGGATTCGGACTCCGCAGCCTGCTGTCGGGCGCGCTCGGCAGCAACGCCATCGGCAAGCGACTTGCGGCGCACGTCGAGCGCCTCGATTTCGTTCTGGCGCGCGAGAATCCCCGCGTCGGCCGGATCCGGCGCGTGGAAGCTGACGGTGTAGCGCGTGAACTGATGGCCCTCACGCGTGACCAGCACGACGTTCGACGGCAGCGCCGCGCGCACGGCCGCCTCGGGGATCCCGTCGGCGACGTAAACGCCGGAGAACCAGTCGGTGATTGCGCCCATCAGGCCGGCATCAGCGGCGTGAACCTTCTGCGCCAGGGGAGCATGGCCTGCCATGGGCTCCACCGGCGTGCCCGCGCCCGGGGTGAACAGACTGGCTTTCACCGGCGGCTGATCGCCGTACAGGCGGCCGAGAGCATCCGCGTCGCTCAACTCGAGCGCGTGCAGGCGCTCGCGCAGCACCGCTTCGACCGCCGTTTCCCAGCCGGCTTCGATACGCAGCTTTTGCCAGAACCGCGGCAACGCCCCGAGACGGTGCTTGTCGAGCCACTCATTGAGCGGCGCGTTCTCCTCCGCCGCCGCCTGGATCTGCTTCAGGGTACCGAGCTGTGCATCGACCGCAGTGTGCTCGCGCACGGCATCGTTCACCCTGCGCGCCGCTTCGGCACAGTCCTGCTCCAGTGACTCGCAGGCGGTCTGCAGCGACTCGAGCCCGCCTTGCGCGACTTCGGCCGCGGCATGCAGCTCGGCGAGGCGACTTTCGAGCGACGCGACTGCGGCAGCATTGGGCTCGGCCAGCGACCCAAGCTCGGTCTCCAGCCGCTCACGGCGCTGCTCCTGGGCATGCAGGGTGCGCTCCACGTGCGCCAGATTCGATTGCTCGAGCTGCAGACGGTTCTCGGCCTGCAGCAAGCGGCGGCGGGCGTCATTGAGCCGCTCTTGCGCCTCGCGAAACGCTGCTTCGGTCTCGGGCAACTTGCCGCTTTCGGCGAGCAACCGCGCCTGCGCATCGGCCACGCCTTGCTTGGCACTGCCAGCCCGCGCGGCCCACATGTGCAGCGCCTGGGTCAACTGCGCACGCTGCTCGCGCCAGGACGCAAGCTGCGCGCAGCGCTCGGTGTGTTGCCCCTCGAGGCGCTGGCGGGTCTCCTCCGCATGGCGTAATTCGGATTCGTGCCGCGCCAGCTCCGAGCTCGCCGCGTACAGGGCGGCCTGCGCCGCGTTCAGAGTGTCTCCCGCGCGGTAATGCTCGCCGCGGGCAGTTTCGATGCGGCTCTCGATTTCGCGCAGCTTCGCGGTCTCGGCCTCGATGTCGTTGCCGACGCGCGCGATCTCCTGGGCATGGCGATCGCGCTCCGCAGCCGCATCCCTTCTGCGCAGGAACCAGAGCAGATGCTGCTTGCGCTGCAGCTCGGACTGGTACTCCTGGTAGCGGGTCGCGACCTCGGCCTGCGCCTCGAGCTTTCCGATCTGCGCTCCGAGCTCGACGCGAATGTCGTTGACACGCGCGAGGTTCTCGCGCGTGTCGGCGAGACGGTGCTCGGTCTCGCGGCGCCGCTCCTTGTAGCGCGAGATCCCGGCAGCCTCCTCCAGAAACACGCGCAGCTCGTCAGGCTTGGCCTCGATTACCCGGGAGATCATGCCCTGCTCGACGATCGCGTAGGCGCGCGGGCCCAGGCCGGTGCCGAGAAATATGTCGGTGATGTCCCGGCGCCGCACCTGCACGTTGTTGATATGGTAGGACGACTCGCCGTCGCGCTGCAGCACGCGCTTGACCGAAATTTCCGCGTACTGCGACCACTGCCCGGCAGCGCGCCCGAGGGAGTTGTCGAAAATCAGCTCGACGCTGGCGCGGGCCATGGGCTTGCGGTTCTGGGAACCGTTGAAAATCACGTCCTGCATCGAGTCCCCGCGCAGCGCGGAGGCGCGCGATTCTCCGAGGACCCAGCGCACCGCATCGATGACGTTCGATTTGCCGCAGCCGTTCGGGCCGACGATGCCGACGAGCTGCCCGGGAACGCGAATCGAGGTGGGATCGACGAACGACTTGAAACCGGAAAGACGGAGCTGAGTGAGGCGCACGGACGAGGTCTAGTTTTCGAGTGGAGCCGAGGTGCCGACGCCCGGAAAGCGCGGCAGAGAAACCGCGAGCTATGATACCATTTTCGCGCTCGCCTCCTCCGAGTTTTACCGGTTTTTCGATGCCTTCACGCCCCAGCACGCGAGTGCAGACGTTTCCGAATCCGGCTCCCGGGCGGGATTACCGGATTCACATGGAAATCCCGGAATTCACCTGCCTATGCCCGATGACAGGACAGCCGGATTTCGCCACGCTGGAGCTCGATTATGTCCCGGACCGGATGTGCCTCGAATTGAAAGCGCTCAAGCTCTACACCTGGTCGTACCGCGACCAGGGCGCGTTTCACGAGGCGGTGACCAATCGCATTCTGGACGACCTGGTGCGGGCGACCCGTCCGCGTTTCATGCGCCTGAGCGCGCGCTTCAATGTGCGCGGCGGCATCTTTACTACGGTGGTCGCCGAGCACCGCAAACGCGGCTGGCGGGCGTTGCCGTCCCCGAACCTGGACACGCTTCCCGCGGCGACGCCGCGTGGCCGCGCCTAGAGGCCGTTTCGTCAGCGGGCCGTCGACCGCGCCGGACGGCCCAGTTGCCCGGATGAATCCGCTTCTTGCCCGATTGCAGCCTTACCCGTTCGAGAAGCTGCGCGCACTGCTCGCCGGCGTAACGCCAAACCCCCACCGAGCGGCCATCAATCTGTCGATTGGCGAGCCCAAGCATCCGACCCCCGAGCTCGTCAGGTCCGCCTTGGTCGGGGGGCTGGACGGTCTCGCATCCTATCCCGCAACCGCCGGCAGCGCGGCGCTGCGCGAGGCGATTGCGGCCTGGATCGGACGCCGCTACGGCGTACCTGCGATCGACCCGCTTACGCAGGTGCTGCCAATCAACGGCTCGCGCGAAGCGCTGTTCGCCTTCGCCCAGACGATGATCGATCCCGCCGGCGGCGGCGCTCTGGTCGCCTGCCCGAATCCGTTCTACCAGATCTACGAGGGCGCCGCGGTGCTGGCGGGCGCGACGCCGGTTTACCTGAACACGACCGCCGACAACGGCTACCGCATCGATCTGCGCATGCTGCCGGATGCGACCTGGGCGAAGGTGCAGCTGGTCTATGCCTGCTCGCCGGGGAATCCGAGCGGCGCCGTGCTGCGCCTCGAGGACTGGCGGCGGCTGTTCGAGTTCTCCGACCGTCATGGCTTCGTGGTGGCCGCCGACGAGTGCTACTCGGAGCTGTACTACGACGAGACCCAGCCTCCGCTCGGCGCCCTGCAGGCGGCGCATGCGCTCGGGCGCAACGGCTTTCCGCGCCTGGTCGTGTTCTCCAGCCTGTCGAAGCGCTCCAACGCTCCCGGCCTGCGCTCCGGCTTCGTGGCCGGGGATGCCGCGCTGCTCAAGAGCTTCCTGCTCTACCGTACCTATCACGGCTCGGCCATGAGTCTAGCAGTCCAGCAGGCGTCGATCGCCGCCTGGGGTGACGAACAGCACGTGCGCAACAATCGCCGCCTCTACGCGGAGAAATACCGTGCGGTGCTGCCCCTGATCCGGTCGCCGCTGCGCACCTACATGCCCGAAGGCGGGTTCTACCTCTGGATGCAGACGCCGATCGACGACTGCGATTTCGCGCGGCGCTTGCACCGCGATTATAATGTGCTCGTCCTTCCGGGCAGTTATCTGGCGCGCGATGCGCACGGCGCGAACCCGGGAAAGAACCACGTTCGGATCGCCCTCGTCGCGCCGCTCGCCGAGTGCACGGAAGCCGTGCAACGCATCGCAGAATTCACAGGCAGGCTTTGACCGACCATGGAGTCCGCGCGAAAAACGATTGAGCAAGCCTGGGAGGAGCGCAGCGCTCTCGGCCCCGGCAACGCGCCACGCGCGCTGCGCGAGGCAGTCGAGCTGGTGATCGCCGAACTGGACGCCGGGCGCCTGCGCGTTGCCGAAAAGATCGACGGCGCGTGGACCACGCACCAGTGGATCAAGAAGGCGGTACTGCTGTCGTTTCGACTCGAGGATAACCGGCTGATTCCCGGCGGGTTCACCAATTACTACGACAAGGTGCCGACCAAGTTCGCGCCTTTTGGCGCGGAGCAGTTTGCCGCCGGCGGATTTCGCGTGGTTCCACCCGCTACGGCGCGCCGCGGCGCCTTCGTCGCCCGCAACGCGGTGCTGATGCCCTCCTACGTCAACATCGGCGCCTACGTCGACGAGGGCACGATGGTCGACACGTGGGCGACGGTGGGCTCCTGCGCACAGATCGGCAAGAACGTGCACCTTTCCGGCGGCGTGGGAATCGGCGGCGTGCTCGAGCCGGTGCAGGCGAATCCGGTGATCATCGAGGACAACTGCTTCATCGGCGCGCGCTCCGAGGTGGTTGAAGGAGTGATCGTCGAGGAGAACAGCGTGATCTCGATGGGCGTGTTCCTCGGGCAAAGCACCAAGATCCTGGACCGGGAGACAGGCGAGATCCTGTACGGCCGCATCCCGGCCGGCTCGGTGGTGGTGTCCGGGACCCTGCCCTCCCGGGACGGCAAATACGGGCTTTACTGCGCGGTGATCGTCAAGCGCGTGGACGCCAGAACCCGGGCCAAGACCAGCCTGAACGAGCTGCTGCGCGGGGATTAAACTAGCGGGACGTGCTTGCACGGGAGGGTGGCAGCCATGTCGGCGATGAAACGCCTGTTCCAGCTGATGGCCGATAAGAAGGCCTCGGACATCTTCATTTCCGTCGGCGCGCCGATCAACATCAAGATCAACGGCGCGGCCATTCCGATCAACCAGTCGGTGATGAATTCGGAAGCCGTCAAGCAGCTTCTCTACGAGATCCTGAGCGAGAAGCAGGTGCGCGAGTTCGAGAACGAGATGGAGCTGAACACCGCGTATATGCTCGAGGGGGTCGGCGCCTTCCGCATCAGCGCTTTCAGGCAAAAGAGTACGCCGGCTTTCGTGGTGCGCTACATTCCCAGCGAGATTCCCCAGATCGACACGCTGGGGGTGCCGGATGTGCTCAAGGAGGTGATCATGCAGCGGCGCGGATTGCTGCTGATGGTCGGCGCGACAGGCTCGGGCAAATCGACCTCGCTCGCCGCGATGCTGGATTACCGCAATGCGCTGCAGACCGGTCACATCCTGACGCTCGAGGACCCGGTCGAGTTCATCTTCCGGAGCAAGAAGTCGATCGTGAACCAGCGCGAGATGGGGACCGACACGAAGGACTTCAATATCGCACTGAAGAACGCGCTGCGACAGGCTCCGGATTGCATCCTGATCGGCGAGATCCGCGACAAGGAGACCATGGCGCTGGCGCTGGCGTATGCACAGTCGGGTCACCTGTGCCTGGCGACGCTGCACGCGAACAACAGCTACCATGCCATGAACCGGATCATCAACTTTTATCCGCTGGAGAACCGCCCGGCGCTGCTGTTCGACCTGGCTGCGACGCTGCAGGCCGTGATCTCGCAGCGTCTGGTGCGCACCAAGGTGGGCACCCGCGTCGCGGCGGTCGAAGTCCTGCTGAACACGCGCCACATCGCGGAGCTGATCGAGAAGGGCGAGATCGGCGAGATCAAGGACGCTCTGGAAAAGAGTCTGGCGCCAGGCTCACAGACCTTCGAGCAGGCGCTATTCAAGCTGTTCATGGACGGCAAGATCACGCGCGATGAGGCACTCGCCAGTGCCGATTCCGCGACCAATATGCTGTGGCTGATCAACCAGGCGACCGCCGGGCAGATCACGTCGGGCCAGGTTCCCGCGGCCAAGGCGCCCGCCAAGGACGGCAGCGACGAGCGCAGGGAAGGCGCCCTGTCGGTCTCTGCCGACACGTCGTTCAACGACTTCAAAATCGACATGACCACCTGAGGCCGGGGCGGCCGGCCGCGGCGCTTGCGCCCGCGGCGCCGGGCCGGCGCCACCGTGGCAACTTGCTAAGCGCCCACGAACTCGCTGAGCAGCTGATCGCCCGCCGTTCCGTCACGCCGGACGACGCTGGCTGTCAGGCCATTCTGGCGCAGCGCCTGGTCGCAACCGGGTTTCGCTGCGAACAGATCCGCTTCGGCGAAGTCAGCAATCTCTGGGCGCGGCGCGGAAGCGGCCACCCGGTGCTGTGCTTCGCCGGACATACCGACGTCGTTTCACCCGGGCCGCTCGAGCAGTGGCGCTCGGACCCCTTCGTGCCGACGGTGCGAGACGGCAAGCTGTTCGGTCGCGGCGCAGCCGACATGAAGTCGTCGATCGCTTCTTTCGTCGTCGCAGCCGAGGCCTACGTGCGCGAACGCCCGGACCACCCGGGCTCGATCGCGCTGCTCATCACCTCCGACGAGGAAGGCCCCTCCGTCGACGGCACCGTGCGGGTCGTGGAGCGGCTCAAGCAGCGCGGCGAGCGCATCGACTATTGCATCGTCGGCGAGCCGTCCTCGGTTGATGCGCTGGGCGACACGATCAAGAACGGCCGCCGCGGCTCGCTCACGGGCAGGTTGACCGTGCGCGGCGTGCAGGGGCACGTCGCCTATCCACAGCTCGCGCGCAATCCGATCCACCTCGTCGCGCCCGCGCTGGCCGAGCTGGCCGCGACGGAGTGGGATCGGGGCAATGAGTACTTTCCGGCGACCACCTGGCAGGCGTCGAACATCCACGCGGGCACGGGCGCGGGCAACGTCATCCCGGGCACGCTCGAGCTCGATTTCAACTTTCGCTTCGCCACCGCGAGCACCGAGAGCTCGCTGAAGGAGCGACTGGAGGGCGTGTTGCGCAAGCACGGCCTCGACTTCTCGCTGCAATGGACGCTCTCGGCTCGGCCGTTTCTCACGGAGGCGGGCGAGCTGGTCGGCGCCGTGACGCGCGCGGTGCGCGCCCAAACCGGGCGCACGCCGCAGCTCTCGACGACGGGCGGGACCTCCGACGGACGCTTCATCGCCGAGATCTGCCCGCAGATCGTCGAGCTCGGGCCGGTGAATGCGAGCATCCACAAGCTGAACGAGCACATCGAGCTCTCGGCACTCGAGCAGCTGCCGCGCATCTACCTCGACACGCTGCGCGCCCTGCTCGGCTAACCGTAATGGCGATCCGCGGGCCGCAGACCCTCGCCGACTTCTTTCACCATGCCGTGCGCCGCCTCACGGCGGCTCGCCTGCACTACGGCCACGGCACACATAACGCTCGGGACGAGGCCGCGTACCTTGTGCTGCATACGCTAGGTCTCCCGCTGGAAGCGTTGCGTGCCAACCTGCGGCGCCCGCTATCCGCACCCGAGCTGCGCCGGCTCGACGCGATCGTCGAACGCCGCGTGCGGGAACGCATCCCGGCCGCCTACCTGACGCACGAAGCCTGGCTGGGCGAGTTCAGCTTCTACGTCGATCGCCGCACCATCGTTCCCCGCTCCTTCATCGCCGAGCTGCTGCGCACTGGGCTGAGTCCCTGGCTGCGTCGTCCGGTGCGGCGCGCCTTGGACCTGTGCACCGGCTCCGGCTGCCTCGCGGTGCTGCTCGCGCACTACTTTCCGCGTGCCGCGATCGACGCCGGGGACCTTTCGGCCGGCGCTCTCGCGGTCGCCAAGCGCAACGTCGCGCGCTACCGGCTGCAGTCGCGGATTCGCTTGATCCGTTCGGACTTGTTTGCGGCGCTCGCGAACGAGCGCTACGACCTGATCGTCACCAATCCACCTTATGTCACCGCGGCTGCCATGCGCACGCTGCCGGCTGAGTACCGTCACGAGCCGCGGCTCGCGCTCGCGGGCGGAAGCAGCGGGTTCGATCTGGTGAGCAAGATCCTTGCAGCTGCGCCTCAGCACCTCAGCGCACGCGGGCTTCTGCTGTGCGAGATCGGCCACCACCGCAAGGCGCTCGAGCGTGCCTACCCCCGCGTGCCCTTCGTATGGCCGGAGACCTCGGCGGGGCCCGGCTACGTCTTCCTGCTCGAGCGCGAGGCGCTGCCGCCGCTGCAAGCGCGCGGCCGACGCGCGCAAGGAAAGCGCGTCGCCTAGCCACGCCGCGGCGAGGCCGTTCGGACGCGCGAGTCCGAACTCACGACACGCCGCCGATCAGGAGTGGGTCGAGCTGCCGCGATTGCTGTCCCCGAGATGACAGCCGGGCGCGCCATTTAAAAGGATCGCCAACGGCTGCTGACGATGTGGACAGGTGTGCATCATTTAACGTTGATGACTCAATGCCATTGACAAGCGTCACCTATTCGTTAAACCTCGCCTTCCGGTGCCGATCTTCGCAATCCCTAGAGCGGCACGTCTCAGCCTTGCGCACGCAATGATCCTGCCGCTGAATGGGGAGGTGTGATGTTGAAAGGAATCGTTTCGGGAGTCGCATTGACGCTCGCCGTCGGTCTGATCGGCGCTTACTCTCTGGTGCGGAGCGGCCTCATTCCCGCCAATGCCGATGCAACACCCAGCCGGCTGGAGTTCTGGATGGCTCGCACTTCGCTGCGTGCGACACTGCGTCGCGACGCCCCACAGGGCCCAAATCCGGTGGCGGCGACCGAGCAGAATCTCCTCGATGGGGTTCATCTTTTCGCGCATAACTGCGCTGTTTGCCATGGTTCCGCGAAGGGGGCCGCGTCGCCATCGCCGATAGCGAAGGGCCTTTATCAAAAGCCACCGCAATTGGCGACCGACGGGGTCGAGGACGACCCGGAAGGTTTCTCGTTCTGGAAGATCAAGCATGGCATTCGTCTGACGGGCATGCCTTCGTTCAGGTACGCCCTTAACGACCACCAGATCTGGACGCTAGCGCTTTTCCTGAAGCACATGGACAAGCTCCCGCCCGCCGTACAACAGGCCTGGCAGCAGGTAGAGAATTGGCCGCTGGCGTCCGTGAACCAGACCAGTCACAAATAGGCCATTGTTTCTTCAGCTCCAGGATCCCCTGCTCGGGCGTCGAATTGCAGGCGCCTTCGTTTTGCGAGGTGAGCAGTCGGTAGAAGAGTCTGGCCGTCGCGCGCGTCTAATCGGCAGAGTGTGAACGCGGAGGCGCGTCTGCGCGCCGAATCTCCGCGGTTTTCGCGCTTGTCCCAGGCGGTCAGTGAACGCTACCGCGAAGGCTAGGGTATTTGGGGTGGCGGATGGGACTCGAACCCACAACAACCGGAATCACAATCCGGGACTCTACCTTTGAGCTACCGCCACCATAGTCGATGCCAAGTTGTAGCTGACCTGGCCTGCCCGGCGGGACTCGAACCCACAACCCCCAGCTTAGAAGGCTGGTGCTCTATCCGGTTGAGCTACGGGCAGCCACACTGCCACGCCGGGCGCGAACTTGGTCGGGGTGGAGAGATTTGAACTCCCGACATCTTGCTCCCAAAGCAAGCGCGCTACCAGGCTGCGCTACACCCCGAAAAGGCGGCAAATGATACTCCACGGGATGGTTCGGAGCAACGCAACCCAGTGAAAAATCAACATTTCGCGGCCATAGCGTTGCTTGCGGCAGTGGGGGTTTTCTGCTAAAAAGCGCCTTTCGTTTTGCGGGCTGGACGGTAAATGGCAGTTGAATTGATGCGGAAGAGCTTCACGCCCTATGCGCCGAAGAAGGGCGAGGAGTACATGAACGCGCGGCAACGCGCGCACTTCCGGAAAATCCTGGAGCAGCTGAAGGCCGAGCTCTCGGAGGAGATCGACCGCACCGTCCATACGATGCAGGACGAGGCCACGGTGTTCGCCGATCCGAACGATCGCGCCAGCCAGGAATCGGACATGGCGCTGGAGCTGCGCAATCGTGACCGCGAACGCAAGCTGATCAAGAAGATCGACGAGACGATCGCTCGCATCGACGCCAACGAATACGGCTACTGCGACAGCTGCGGTGTCGAGATCGGGTTGAAGCGGCTCGAGGCGCGGCCGACCGCGACCCTGTGCATCGATTGCAAGACGTTGGACGAATTGCGCGAAAAGCAGGTCGCGAAGTAGCCCTGCGGCTTTCCGGGCCACAAAAAAGGGGTGCCGCGGCACCCCTTTTTCATGGCCTGCAGTCGGCCGCGTTCAACTCTGCTTTGCCGCCTCGGGCTGCTCCACCGCCTTCATCGACAGGCGCACGCGGCCCTTATCGTCGGCCTCCAGCACCTTGACCTTCACCGCTTGGCCTTCCTTGAGGTAATCCGAAACGCTGTTGACCCGTTCGTGGCTGATCTGCGAGATGTGCAGCAGGCCGTCGCGGCCCGGCAGCAGGCTCACGATCGCACCGAAGTCGAGCAGCCTCAGCACCGTACCGTCGTAGACCTTGCCGACCTCGACATCGGCGGTGAGCTCCAGGATCTTCTTCTTGGCCGCCTCGCCGCCTTCGGCGGTGGTGCTGGCAATCGACACCGTGCCGTCATCCTCGATCTCGATCGTGGTGCCGGTCTCCTCCTGCAGTCCGCGGATCACCACGCCGCCCTTGCCGATCACGTCCCGGATCTTCTCGGGGTTGATTTTGATCTTGAGGATGCGCGGCGCGTGGGAAGAAATCTCGTTGCGCGAGCCTTCGATCGCCGCACGCATGATTTCCAGGATCTGCATGCGTGCCTCGCGCGCCTGAGCCAGCGCCACACGCATGATCTCCTTGGTGATGGACTCGATCTTCAGGTCCATCTGCAGCGCGGTCACGCCGCTTTCCGTGCCAGCGACCTTGAAATCCATGTCTCCGAGATGGTCCTCGTCGCCGAGAATGTCAGTGAGCACCGCGAAGCGGTTGCCTTCCTTGATCAGCCCCATGGCAATGCCGGCGACGTGCGCCTTGATCGGTACTCCGGCGTCCATCAGCGCCAGGCTGCCCCCGCATACCGAAGCCATCGACGAGGAGCCGTTGGACTCGGTGACCTCCGAAACCACGCGGATCGAGTAGCCGAAGTCGGCAGCCGCAGGCAGCAGACCGGTCAGCGCGCGCTTCGCCAGACGGCCATGGCCGACCTCGCGGCGCTTGGGGGTCCCCACGCGGCCGGTCTCACCGGTCGCGTACGGCGGCATGTTGTAATGAAGCATGAAGCGCTCGCGGTACTCCCCCATGAGCGCGTCGATGATCTGCTCGTCGCGCCCCGTCCCCAACGTGACGGTGACCAGCGCCTGGGTCTCGCCGCGCGTGAACAGCGCCGAGCCGTGGGTCCTCGGCAGCACGCCGGTGCGCACGCTGATCGGGCGTACCGTGCGCGTGTCGCGGCCGTCGATGCGCGGCTCGCCGTCCAGGATCTGCCCGCGCACGATCTTCGACTCGAGCTCGAAGAAAAGGTCCTTTACGACATTCTCGCTGAGAGTCGCGCCGGAGGCTTGCGCCTCCTGCTGCAGCGTGGCGACCGTCGCCTTGCGGATCTCCGACAGCCGGGCGTTGCGCGCCTGCTTCTGCTTCAGCCGGAACGCCTCGCGCAGGTCGGCCTCGGCGAGCCCGGCAAGGCGCGCGATCAGCGTCTCGTTCCTGGCCGGCGACTGCCAGTCCCAGGCCGGCTTGGCCGCCGCCTCGGCCAACTCGTCGATCGCGCGGATCGCGGCCTGCATCTGCTCGTGGCCGAACGCGACTGCGCCCAGCATCGTGTCCTCGGGCAATTCGAGCGCCTCGGATTCGACCATCAACACGCCCTGCTCCGTGCCGGCCACTACGAGGTTCAGCTTCGAGTCCTTGAGCTGGGTCGCGGTCGGATTGAGCACGTATTGATCGCCCAGGTACCCGACGCGGCAGCCACCGATCGGCCCGTTGAACGGGATACCGGAAAGCGTCAGCGCTGCCGAAACCGCCAGCATTGCCGGGACATCCGGGTCCACCTCGGGGTTACAGGACATGACGGTCGCCACGACCTGCACTTCGTTGTAGAAGCCTTCCGGGAACAAAGGCCGGATCGGCCGGTCGATGAGCCGCGAGGTCAGCGTCTCCTTCTCCGAGGGGCGGCCTTCGCGCTTGAAGAAGCCGCCCGGGATCTTGCCGGCGGCGTATGTTTTCTCGATGTAGTCGACGGTCAAGGGGAAAAAGTCCTGCCCCGCGCGTGGCTCCTTGGCGGCAACCACCGTGGCCAGGACGACCGTTTCGTCGATGGTGCATAGCACGGCACCGTGCGCCTGCCGGGCGATTTCCCCGGTTTCGAGCGTGACCTGGTGCGAGCCGTAGGTGAAAGTCTTCTTGATCGGATTCAAGGCGGATTCCTATAGAGCAGGGCGCGCCCCGCAGAGTGAAGCCGGCGCGCGGCGCTCAGCTCGCGCCGCGGCGGCCGCACGACGCAAAAACGCCCATCGCGAAGATGAGCGTTCGGCGTCGGGGCATTGAAGGGACTATTTGCGCAGACCGAGCCGCTCGATCAGCGAGCGGTAACTTTCCGTGTCTGCGCGCTTCAGGTAATCAAGGAGCTTGCGACGCTGGCTCACCAGTTTGAGCAGCCCGCGCCGCGAATGGAAGTCCTTGACGTGCGTCTTGAAGTGCCCGGTCAAGCCGTTGATGCGCTCGGTCAGCAGAGCGACCTGCACCTCGGACGAGCCGGTATCATTTCCAGAGCGCTGGAACTCTCTCACCACCTGCGCTTTCTGCGCAACCTGCAAAGCCATACCTTCTCCTTGCGTAAACCACTATTCTATCCGAACGTCCCGCCGTTCGACAACGTTTATCTTGCGATTTCAGCCGCTTGCAGTCATCTGGGCCGCAATCAGCCGGACCGGGCGCAATTCACCTCCGGCCTCCATCATCCCTACCCCGAGCAGCGCCTTGCCCGTCCCGTAGACCCGGCAACGCCCGTGCGCTGCGGCATCGAGCCGGACCATCTGCCCGTGACCGAAGCGCATGGCCATGGCCCCCGGTAGGTCGACCCTGGGCAAGGCCTGCAGCAAGCTGTCCAGCGGGAGCAGCCAGGCGTCCCGGCCGGCCCCCTGGGACCCCTCGAGAGCATCCAGCGTCACTGCCTGCTCCACTGTGAAGCCGGCTATAGCCGTGCGCCGCAGGGCCGCTACGCAGGCCCCACTGCCGAGCTCCCGCCCTAGATCGTCCGCGAGCGATCGGATATACGTGCCCTTGCTGCAGCGGACCCGAAGCTCAAGCAAGTCCCCGCTGCGCCCGAGCACTTCAAGCGCGTGTATCGTGACGCGGCGCGCGGCGCGCTCCACCGTGCGCCCTTGACGGGCCAGGGCATAAAGCGGCTTCCCCCCCTGCTTGAGCGCGGAGTACATCGGCGGTACCTGCTCGATCGGGCCGCGGAAGCGCGCCACCGCGGACTCGATGAGGGCGTTGTCGAGCGCCACCGAATGGCGCTCGAGCACTTCGCCTTCTAGATCGCCCGTGGCGGTGACGACGCCGAGCTGCAGGCTCGCAAGATATTCCTTGTCCGCCCCGAGCAGGTCGTCGGCGAACTTGGTCGCTTCGCCGAACAGCACCGGCAGCAGGCCGGAAGCCAGCGGGTCGAGCGTGCCGGCGTGCCCGGCCTTCGCCGCGCGCAGCAAGCGCTTGGCGCCCTGCAGGGCGGCGTTCGAGGTAATCCCGCGCGGCTTATCGAGCAGCAGCACCGCGTTCAGGGCGCGGCGCTCAGGGGCGCGATCGCTCGGGTTCACTGCTTGGATTCGCGGCTCAGGCTGTCAATGAGTTGGGCGAGGTGTGCCCCACGCTCGATCGACTCGTCGTATACGAAGCGCAGCTCCGGGGTACTGTAGAGCTTGATGCGCTTGGCCAGCTGCGAGCGCAAGAAACCCGCCGCGCGACGCAAGCCGGTGCCGGCCTCCTCCGCATGCGCCTGCTCCAGGCAGGTGTAATACACGGTCGCATAGGCGCAGTCCGGCGAAAGCTCCACGCCCGTGAGCGTGATCATGCCGACGCGTGGATCGCGCAACTCGCGACGCAGGATGCCCGAGAGTTCGCGCTGGATCTGGTCCGCGACCTTCTGCGGTCGCGCGCTCCGCCGCACCATCCTCAGTCCGCCCTTTTCCGAAGGCTCGTGTTGCAGCGCAGGTTTCTCTGCGCTGCAACACTGCGCAGTTCTACAGGCTACGCGCCACCTCGAGAACCTCGAAGACCTCGAACTGGTCGCCTTCCTTGAGGTCCTGGAAGCTCTTCAGCGACATGCCGCATTCAAAACCGGCCTTGACCTCGCGCACGTCGTCCTTGAAGCGCTTGAGCGTGTCGATCTCACCAGTGTGGATCACCACGTTTTCGCGCAGCACGCGCACCTGCGCACCGCGTTTGACCTGGCCCTCGAGCACGTAGCAGCCGGCCACCGTTCCCACCTTCGAGATGCGGAACACCTGCCGCACCTCGACAAGGCCGATCACCTGCTCCTTGCGCTCGGGCGCCAGCATGCCGGACAGCGCCGCCTTGATCTCTTCGACCGCGTCGTAAATGATGTTGTAGTAGCGAACCTCGATGCCGGAGGACTCGATCAGCTTGCGCGCCGTGGCGTCGGCCCGCGCATTGAACCCGATGATCACCGCACGCGATGCCAGCGCGAGGTTGACGTCGGATTCCGTGATACCGCCGACACCGGCGTGCACGACGCTCACCTTCACCTCGTCGGTCGCGAGCCGCGTCAGCGCATGGACCAGCGCCTCCTGCGAGCCCTGCACGTCCGACTTGATGACCAGCGTGAGCACCTTCTTCTCGCCCTCACCCATCTGCTCGAACACGTTCTCCAGCTTCGACGCCTGCTGCTTGGCGAGCTTGACGTCGCGGAATTTGCCCTGCCGGAACAGCGCGATCTCTCGCGCCTTGCGCTCGTCGGCGAGCACTGCCATCTCCTCGCCCGCGTTGGGAACCTCGGACAACCCCTGAATCTCCACCGGGATCGACGGCCCTGCCGCCTGCACCGGCTTGCCGTTTTCGTCCAGCATCGCGCGCACGCGCCCGTACACCGCGCCAGTGAGCACCACGTCCCCGCGCCTCAGTGTGCCCGACTGCACCAGCACGGTCGCGACCGGCCCGCGGCCCTTGTCGAGCCGCGCCTCGATCACGACGCCCCTGGCTGGCGCCTCGACCTGGGCCTTGAGCTCGAGCACCTCGGCCTGCAGGAGCACGCGCTCGAGCAGATCGTCGATGCCCTGCCCGGTCTTCGCCGACACGGCGACGATCGGCGAATCGCCGCCATACTCCTCCGGCACCACGCCGTGATTGAGCAGCTCCTGCTTGACTTTGTCCGCGTTGGCCCCCGGTTTGTCGATCTTGTTGATCGCGATCAACAGCGGGACATTGGCCGCCTTGGCATGATTGATCGCCTCGATCGTCTGCGGCATCACGCCATCGTCGGCGGCCACAACCAGGATCACGAGATCGGTCACCTGCGCCCCGCGCGCGCGCATCGCGGTGAACGCCTCGTGGCCCGGCGTGTCCAGGAACGTGACCACGCCGCGCGGGGTCTCCACGTGATAGGCCCCGATGTGCTGGGTAATTCCGCCCGCTTCGCTCGCTGCCACCTTCGTGCGGCGAATGTAGTCCAGAAGCGAGGTCTTGCCGTGGTCGACGTGGCCCATCACCGTCACCACCGGTGGACGCGCTTCCAGCGGGGTCTCGTCGACCTGTTCTGCCTCCACGAGATAGTCCTCGGGTCCGGCCAACTTCGCCGCCTTCGCCTTGTGGCCCATTTCCTCGACGACGATCATCGCGGTCTCCTGATCGAGGACCTGGTTGATCGTCACCATCGAGCCGAGCTTCATCAGCGCCTTGATCACCTCGGCCGCCTTGACCGACATCCGGTGCGCCAGCTCACCCACGGAGATCGTCTCCGGTACCGCGATCTCGCGCACCACCGGTTCCATGGGCTGTGCGAAGGTCTGCTGCTCCGCCGCCGCACTGCCCGCCGCCCGATGGCGAGTGCCGCCGCGCGCGTGCCAGCCGGCGACGCCACCGCCGAAGTCGCCCCGCGTCTTGATTGTTCGGCGCCGGACGGAGTCGTCGCGCAGCACGGTCGTCTTGGCGATCTTTTTCGGCTTCTTCTCGGCCTTTCCTTCCTCGCCTTTGGGCTTGGGCGCGTGCAGCGTGCCTTCCGTGCCCGCGAGCGCCGGCGCCGCCTGCGCCTTTTCGAGCGCCGCCTGTGCCGCACGCTCGGCCTGCTTCTGCTCGGCCTCGCGCCGCTCGCGTTCCTGCTTCTCGCGCAGCTCGGCTGCCTGCAACTCGGCGAGCTGCGCCTGGCGATGCGCCTCGGCCTCGCGCAACTCGCGCTCCCGGGCGTCGATCGTGACCGCCGCCTCGGCGCCCGCCTCCGCCGCCGGCGCCTCCGCGCCGGCTCCGAGAGGGGCACCTTCTCCGGCTTCGCGCTTCACGAACACGCGCTTCTTGCGCACCTCCACCTGGATCGTCCGCGGCTTCCCCGACGCGTCGGACTTCTTGATCTCGCTCGTCTGCTTGCGCGTGAGCGTAATCTTGGTTTTCGGCTCGATCGAGCCATGCATCTTGCGCAGGTATTCCAGGAGCCTGGACTTGTCCTGCTCGCTCAGCCAGTCCTCGGCCACGCGCTTGTCCACGCCGGCAGCGCGCAACTGCTCCAGCAGAACCGAGGGTGGAACCTTCAGCTCGCTGGCGAATTGGGCGACGCTCGTCTGGGCCACGTTAGGAAGTCTCCTTCTGTTCTTCGCCTGGCTCTTCGGCAAACCAGTGTGCGCGCGCGGCCATGATCAGCGTCTTGGCGCGCTCGGCGTCGACGCCGGTCATCTCCGAAAGCTCGTCCACAGCGAGGTCGGCCAGATCGTCGCGCGTGCGCACGCCGTTTTCCGCCAGTTTCGCCGCAAGCTGGCTGTCCATGCCTTCAAGCTTGAGCAGGTCCTGCTCCACGCCCTCGACCTTTTCCTCGCTCGCGATCGCCTGCACCAGCAAAGCATTGCGCGCGCGGCTGCGCAGCTCGTTGACCGTGTCCTCGTCGAACGCCTCGATCTCCATCATCTCCTGGATCGGCACGTAGGCGATTTCCTCGAGTGTCGAGAAACCCTCCTGGCTCAGGATGTTGGCAACCTCCTCGTCGACGTCGAGCCGCCCCATGAACAGCTCGCGCAGGCGCCCGGACTCCTCTTCCTGCTTCTTGACCGATTCCTCCTCGGTCATGAGGTTGATTGTCCAGCCGGTGAGCTCGGATGCCAGCCGCACGTTCTGGCCGCTGCGGCCGATCGCGATGGCAAGGTTCTCCTCGTCCACCACCACGTCCATCGCATGCTTTTCCTCGTCGACCACGATCGAGGTCACTTCGGCCGGCGCCAGCGCGCCGATCACGAACTGCGCCGGGTCCGCCGACCAGAGCACGATGTCCACCCGCTCGCCCGCCAGCTCCTGCGTGACCGCCTGGACGCGAGAACCGCGCATGCCCACGCAGGTGCCGATCGGATCGATGCGCTTGTCGAGCGAGTGCACCGCGATCTTCGCGCGCACCCCGGGATCGCGCGCTGCCGACTTGATCTCGAGCAGCCCCTCTTCGATCTCGGGGACCTCGAGCTCGAACAATTTCATGATGAACTGCGGCGCGGTGCGCGACAGGATGAGCTGCGGGCCGCGCGCAGCGCGATCGATCTTCATCACCCAGGCGCGCACTCGGTCGCCCAGACGCAGATTCTCCTTCGGGATCATCTGCTCGCGCGGCAGCAGCGCCTCGAGCCGGCCCGATTCCACGATCGCGCTGCCGCGCTCCATGCGCTTGACCGTCCCGGTGACCAACTCGTCTCCGCGCGACAGGAAGTCGTTCAGGATCTGCTCGCGCTCGGCGTCGCGGATGCGCTGCAGGATCACCTGCTTGGCGGTCTGGGCGCCGATGCGGCCGAATTCGATCGGCTCCAGCGGCTCCTCGACAAAGTCCTCGAGCTTGATCTCCGGATTGCGCTGTAGTGCCTCGGAAAGCGCGATTTGCGCCGGGGGCAGCTCGATCGCGTCGTCCGGAACCACCTTCCAGCGGCGGAACGACTCGAAGTTGCCGGTGTTGCGGTCGACTGCGACGCGCACCTCGACCTCCTCCGGGAAGCGCTTCTTGGTCGCCGACGCGAGCGCCATCTCGAGCGCGCCGAACACCACGTCGCGGTTGACATTCTTCTCGCGGGCCAGCGCGTCCACGAGCAGCAAAATCTCACGACTCATTGCAGAACCCCCCACAACTCACAGATCCGGAACGAGCCGCGCCCGCTCCATGCTTTCCAGCTCCAGTGCCACGGTCCGGCCCTCGACGTCGAGCGTCGCCACGCCCGCGTCCGCGCCGCGCAACGTGCCGACGAAGCGCCGCCGCCCGCTCGCATCCGGCCGGCGCATCCGGACATCGATTTTCTGGCCCGCGAAGCGCGCGAAATCCTCCGCCTTGCGCAGCGGCCGATCCAGGCCCGGCGAGGACACTTCGAGCCGATCGTAGTCCACCCCTTCCACCGCGAACACATGGGTCAGGTGCCGGCTGACGTCGGCGCAGTCGTCGACCGTAATGCCGCCCGGCTTGTCGATGAAAATGCGCACCAGCCGGCCATGGTTGGACACCTGGGCGTCCACCAACTCGAACCCCATACCCGCCACAGCGGGCTCGATCATGCCTGCCAATGCCGCCATCGCTCCGTTTTCGGCTGCGCAAATAAAAAATGGGCCGAAGCCCATCCCTGAAACATTTGAAGTTTAACAGCTTTTCGTCCGCGAAACAATGTTTGCGGGGCACCACAGCGGGGGTCAGGCGAGCAGCCCTTTGACCTCCTCCGGGCTCAATTCGCGCCAGCGGCCCGGCCGCAGATCGCGCGCCAGGGTCAGTGGACCGAAGCGCACCCTGATCAGCCGGCTGACCTGTTGTCCAACCGCTTCGAATAGGCGCCGCACCTCGCGGTTGCGGCCCTCGCGCAAGCTGACCCGGTACCAGCGGTTGGCGCCGCCGCGCGAAGACTCTTCCATCGGCTCCAGCCGCTCGAAGCGCGCCGTGCCGTCCGGCAACCGCACACCGGCAAGCAGGCGCCGGTGCTGGTAGGGCAGGAGCTCGCCGCGCACCCGCGCCGCATACTCGCGCACGAACGCGTGGCGGGGATGCATCAAGCGATTGGCGAGCTCGCCGGAGTCGGTCAGCAGGAGCAGGCCCGAGGTATTCAGATCGAGCCGCCCCACCGCGATCCAGCGTGCGCCGCGCAGAGCCGGCAGGCGCGCAAACACCGTGTCCCGGCCTTGAGGATCGTCGCGCGTGACCAGCTCTCCCTCGGGCTTGTGATAGGCGATTACCCGCGGCAGAGCCCCCTCCGCACGGCCGAGAACCACAGGCTTGCCATCGACCTCGATGATTTCGGAAAGCGCGGCCTTGTCCCCGAGGCGGGCAGGCCGCCCCCCGAGGGTCACGCGGCCGGCCGCGATCCAGGCCTCGATCTGCCGGCGCGACCCGAGACCGGCCTCGGCGAGGAGCTTCTGCAGTCGCTCGGCGGGCGCGCCGGAACGCAGGGGTGAGGGCCGCTCGACCCCCGCCCCCCCAGTGGAACGCGGGGGTGAGAACCGCTCGACCCCCGCCCCCCCTCTAGGCGGTGCGGGCAGCCGCCGACTCGGCGGCTGCGCCGGAGTCGTCCGGCGCGCCGGTCTGCGCAGCGGGCTCTGGGGGCGTTTGGGCGGGCGTTTCTTGGGGCGTGGCGGGTTCAAGCTGCAAAGTCCTCGCGATCTCCTCGAGCGCCGGCAACTCCTCCAGGGAGCGCAGGCCGAGGTCGTCGAGGAACCTCCTCGTGGTGGCGTAAAGCGCCGGACGCCCAGGCGTGTCACGGTGACCGACGGCATCGATCCAGCCGCGATTCTCGAGCGTCTGGATGATCTGGGCCGACACCGTGACGCCGCGGATGTCTTCGATGTCGCCGCGTGTCACCGGCTGGCGATACGCGATGATCGCCAGGGTCTCCATCACCGCTCGCGAATAGCGCGGTGGGCGTTCCTGATTGAGGCGTTCGACGAAGGGCTGGAACTCGGGCCGCGTCTGGAAACGCCAGCCGCTGGCCAGATTGACCAGCTCGACCGCGCGGCCGCCCCATTCCTCGCGCAGCTCGCCGAGCAGACGCCGCAGCGTGTCGGCGCCGATCTCCTCGTCGAACAGGCGCCTCAAGTCGGCGAGCGACAGCGGTTCCGGGGACGCGAGCAGCGCCGCCTCGATAACGCGCCGGGCTTCAATGGGACTCAGCATGGGCCAATTTTACGTAGATCGGCGCGAAACATTCGGCCTGAGTGATGTCGATCAGGGTCTCGCGGCCGAGCTCGAGCAGCGCGAGCAGCGTCACCACCAGCACCGGGACGCCGCGCTGCGGCTCGAACAGCTCCGAGAACAGGGCGAGGCGCTGTTCCTGCAGGCGGCGCAGGATCCGGCTCATGTGCTCGCGCACCGAAAGCTCCTCGCGTGTCACGCGGTGGTGCGCCGCCAGCCGCGCGCGGCCGAGCAGGGCGCGCCAGGCCTCCGCCAGATCCTGGGCGTTGACCTCCGGCAGGCGCTCGGTGACGGTCTTCTCGATCCACACCGAGATCGCAACCACGTCGCGTCCGACCTGCGGCAGCTCGTCGAGCCTGTGCGCCGCTTGCTTGATCTGCTCGTACTCGAGCAGGCGACGCACCAGCTCGGCACGCGGGTCCCGCTCCTCCTCTTCGAGCGCGGGCGGTCGCGGCAGGAGCATGCGTGACTTGATTGCCATCAGCATCGCCGCCATGACCAGATATTCGGCGGCCAGCTCGAGGTTCTTCTTGCGCATCATCTCGACGTATTCCAGGTACTGCCGCGTGAGCGGCGCCATCGGAATGTCGAGGATATCGAGGTTCTGCCTGCGGATCAGGTACAGCAGCAGATCGAGAGGCCCCTCGAATGCGTCGAGGATCACCTCGAGCGCGTCCGGCGGGATGTACAGATCCTGCGGCAGCTCGATCATCGGCTCGCCGTAGAGCCTTGCAACCGGCGCCAGGGTCTCGGTCACGTGCGCTGTCTCGCCACCCATGGTTCGCGCTTGCACCGGCGCTGCGCGCGTCGCACGCGTCGCGGCTGTTCAGCCATAGGTGAGGCCCATCGCCTCGCGCACGTCGCGCATCGTCTCGGCAGCCAGGTTCCTCGACTTGTCACAGCCGTCGGCGATGATGCTCTTCACCAGCGTCGGATCGTCGAGGTAGGCCTGCGCCCGGTCGCGCATCGGCGCCAGCTCGGCGAGTACCGAATCGATCACCGGCTGCTTGCATTCGAGGCAGCCGATTCCTGCGCTGGTGCAGCCTTTCCACACCCAGTCGCGCCGCGCCTCGTCGGAGTACACCAGGTGCAGCTGCCAGACCGGGCAGAGCTCGGGATTGCCCGGGTCGCCGCGCTTGATGCGCGCCGGATCGGTCGGCATGGTGCGCACCTTCTTCGCCACCGATTCCGGCTCCTCGCGCAGGCCGATCGCGTTGCCGTAGGACTTGGACATCTTCTGCCCGTCCAGCCCCGGCATGCGCGAGGCTTCGGTGAGCAGCGCCTCGGGCTCAACCAGGATCTTCTTGCCGCTGCCCTCGAGCCAGCCGTACAGACGCTCGCGGTCGCCACGCGACAGGTTCTGCTGCTCTTCGAGCAGTGCCTGCGCGCGCTGCAGCGCCTCCGCGTCGCCCTGCTCCAGGAACTTGGTGCGCAGGTCGTTGAACAGGCGTGCCTTCTTGGACCCCATCTTCTTCACGGCCGCCTTGGCCTTGTCCTCGAAGCCCGGCTCGCGGCCATAGAGATGGTTGAAGCGGCGCGCGATCTCGCGCGTGAACTCGACGTGCGGCACCTGATCGGCACCGACCGGAACGTACCTCGCGCGGTAGATCAGAATGTCGGCGGACTGCAGCAGCGGATAGCCCAGGAAGCCGTAGGTCGACAGATCGCGGTCGGAGAGCTTTTCCTGCTGGTCCTTGTAGGTGGGCACGCGCTCCAGCCAACCGAGCGGCGTCATCATCGACAGCAACAGGTGAAGCTCCGCGTGCTCGGGAATATGCGACTGGATGAACAGCACCGCCTGGTTCGGGTCGATGCCCGCCGCGAGCCAGTCGACGACCATGTCCCAGGCGTTCTTCTCCACCTCGCCCGGGGTCTCGTAGTCGGTGGTCAGCGCATGCCAGTCGGCCACGAAAAACAGGCACGGGTACTCGGACTGCAGCTTCACCCAGTTCTTCAGCACGCCGTGATAGTGCCCCAAGTGCAGGGCGCCGGTCGGTCGCATGCCGGACAGGACGCGGGTTTCGTACATGGCGTTCAGCCCCTTACAGAAAGACGACGTGGCGGATGATCATGACCGACACATCCACCAGCGGCCCCAGCACCACGCCCAGCACGTTCGTGACCAGCAACAGAATGAGCAGCGGCAGCCCCCACCGCTCGAGCTTGGCGTAGCGCCAGGCCATACGCTGAGGCAGCAGGCTCGCCAGGATGCGCCCACCGTCGAGCGGCAGGATCGGCAGCAGATTCAGGAACATGAACACCAGGTTCACCACCAGCCCGGCCTTCGCCATCTCCGCCATCGGCAGCGTAAAGAAATTGAGGGGCAGAACGATCGCCAGCTTGAGCAGCAGCGCCCAGCCGAGCGCCATGCACAGATTCGACGCGGGGCCTGCTGCCGCGACCCAGAGCATGTGCTGCTTCGGGCGGCGCAGCGCCGAAAAATTCACCGGCACGGGCTTGGCCCAGCCGAACAGGAACCGACCGCCGGACACGGCCAGGATGACTAGCGGCACTACGATCGTTCCGACCAGGTCGATATGGCGCATGGGATTCAGGCTGATGCGCCCCTGCGCGTAAGCGGTCATGTCCCCGAAGTGCCGTGCCACGTAGCCGTGCGCGGCTTCGTGCAGGGTGATGGCGAAGAGCACCGGGAGGGCGTAAATGGCAATGGTTTGAACGAGTTGATTTATGTCCATCGCCTGGAAAATCGTAAAGCGTGCGATTTTAGCAGACGCCGCGATCCCAGATCGCGTCCCCCGCTCAGTGCGCCGCCGGATAGCCGAATGGCGCGAGCGAACCGCGCCCTTTGCGCACGACCAGCGGCTCGCCGGCGGTCAGGTCGATCACCGTCGTCGGTTGCACGCCGCAGGAGCCGGAGTCGATGATCAGGTCGAGGACGTGCTCGATGCGCACCCGGATCTCCTCGGCATCGGACAGCGGCGCCGGGTCGCCTGGAAGAATCAGCGTCGCCGACAGCATCGGCTCGTCGAGCTCGACCAGCAGCGCGTGCGCCACCGCGTGCTCCGGCACGCGCACTCCGATCGTCTTGCGGCGCGGGTGCAGCAGGCGGCGCGGCACTTCGCGCGTCGCGCGCAGGATGAAGGTGTAGCTGCCCGGCGTGGCGGCCTTCAGCAGCCGGTACTGAACGTTGTCGACAATGGCATAGGTCGCGATCTGGGAGAGATCGCGGCACATCAGCGTCAGCTGGTGCTTTTCGTCCACCCCGCGCACGCGCCGCAGCCGCTCCAGCGCCTTGGCGTCGCCCAGCTGACAGCCGAGCGCATAACACGAGTCGGTCGGGTACGCGATCAAACCGCCTCGGCGCACGATCTCCGCCGCCTGCCGGACGAGGCGCGGCTGGGGGTGGGTGGCGTGGATGGCGAAGTACTGGGCCATCGGACTAGAAGGCCCATTCCCGCCACAGCGAGCGCAACCCCGGCCCGAGCGCCGGCGGGCCGCCCAGCTCGGCGCCCTCGCCCGGGGCGTGGAAGTCGGAACCGCGCGAAGCGGCCAGGCCATAGTGAAGAGCCAGCGCGGCGAAACGACTGCGATGATCGGGCGAATGGCTGCCTGCGGCGACCTCGATGCCCTCCCCGCCCGCAGCGCAGAACTGGCCGAGCAAATCGTGCAACGCGCCGGCGCTCAAGGCGTAGCGCCCGGGATGCGCGAGCACTGCCTGTCCGCCTGCGACCCGGATCCAGCGCACCGCATCCGCCAGTGCGGCCCACTGATGCGGCACGTATCCCGGCTTGCCCGGAACCAGGTAGTGCCGAAACGCCGCCCTCGCATCTGCGACCACGCCGCTGTTGGCGAGATGGCGCGCGAAGTGTGCGCGGCCCACGCTCGCCGGGTTCGCCGCGTAGCCCAGCGCACCTTCCAGGCTGTCGCGGATTCCCGCAGCAGCCAGCCCGCTCGCCATGCGCCGCGCGCGCTCCAGGCGCCCACCTCGTAGCGCCGCGAGCGCAGCGATGAGCTCGGGATGTCGCCGATCAACGCGCAACCCGAGCACGTGCACGCTTTGCCCGCGCCAGGTGACGGAGATCTCGACCCCATCGACCAGGCCGATGCCGGCCGCCCGCGCCGCCTCGTGCGCCTCGGCGAGGCCGTCGAGCTGATCGTGGTCGGTCAACGCCAGCACGTCGACGCCGCGCTCGGCGGCGCGGTGCACGACAGCGGCGGGCGCGAGCGCGCCGTCGGAGGCGGTGGAATGGCAGTGCAGATCGACGTTCATGCCGGAGCGCGCAGGAATGCCTCGACCAGCTGCGCCACCTCCTCCGGCTGGTCGTGATGCAGCATGTGCCCCGCGCCTTGCACCGTGACGTGGCGCAGACTGCGGAAGGCGGCGCGCCGCTGCGCGTATTCCTCGGTGCCGATGCCCATGCGCCTGAGCGTATCCGATTCGCTTGCATCGACCCACAGCACGGGCGCGTTGACCTGCTGCCAGATGGCGCGCGCCTCCTCGTACCGGTAGAGCACCGGGTTCACGATCTTGTGCGCCGGGTCGCCGCGCAGCACCACGCTGCCGTCATCCGCCGGGCGGCCCCAATGCTGCGCCAGAAACTCGGCGCGATCGCGCCGCAGGCGCGGATTGTCCTGCTGCAGCCGATCGGCGAGCGCGGCAAAGCTTGCGTATGGCCGCAGGCGCGGCCGCGCGCGCAGTTCATCCAGCCAGCGTGCGTAGCGCTTGGTTGCCTGCTCGGGGCGCGTCGCCGACATGCCGAAGCCCTCAAGATTGACCAGCCGTGCGACCCGTTGCGGCCGCACTCCGGCGTAAAGCGCCGCGACGTTGCCCCCCAGGCTGTGTCCGACCACGTTGAGCGGGGCATCGGGCTGGATCCGGTCGAGCAGCGCGTCCAGGTCGGCCACGTAATCCGGGAACCAGTAGCAGTCCGCCGGTCCCCAATCGGTCAGACCGTAGCCGCGCCAATCCAGCGCGTAGACGTCCCACTGCGGAGCCAAAGCGTCGACGAGAAACTGAAACGACGCCGAGACGTCCATCCAGCCGTGCAGCAGCACCAGGCGCTGCGCGGCATCGCCGCGCCAATGGCGCACGTGGTAACGCAGGCCGCGGATCTCGTGGAACAGGGACTCGCTGGAGCGCATGGCCGCTGGTGGCATAAGGGGTGATGTTAGCAAGCGCGCGCCACTTGCCGAATTCAGCGAAAGCGGAATTCCGCTTCCGGGCGCCTGCCGTCGATCAGCTCCGCGAGCGCTTTGGCCGAGCCGCACGCGAGCGTCCAGCCGAGAGTTCCATGGCCGGTATTGAGAAACAGATTGGATAGACGCGTGCGCCCGATCACCGGGACATTGCTCGGGGTCGCCGGCCGCAGACCGGCCCAATGCTCCACGTCATCGACCGCAGCGAGTGCCGGAAACAGGCGGCGTACGCGCTTCAGGATGGCCGCACCGCGCACCGGGTTGAGGCTGGTGTCGTAGCCCGCCAGCTCGGCGGTGCCGGCCGCGCGCAACCGGTCGCCCAGACGCGAGATCACGATCTTGCATTCATCGTCGGTCAGGCTCACAGAGGGAGCAGCCGCGGCGCGCCTGCCGAGCGGCAACGTGATCGAGTAGCCCTTGAGCGGATAGATCGGGACGCGAATGCCCAGCGGCGCGAGCAACCGCCTGCTATAGCTGCCCAGCGACACGACATAGGCGTCGGCAACCAGGCGCTGCGCGCCGCCGGCCAGCCGCAATCCTGCGACGCGCCCGCCCGCGGCCTCGATCGCCTCGAGCGTCGTTTGGTACAAGAACTTCACCCCGCGCTCGCCTGCCAGGCGCGCGAGACCCTGGGTGAACTTGAAGGCGTCCCCGGATTCATCCTGCGGCGTGTAGACGCCGCCGACGATTCCGACCTCGGAATCCTTCAGCGCCGGCTCGATCGCCAGGCATTCGGCCGCGGACTTGAGCTCGCGCTCGATGCCCAGCGCCCGCATCGCTTGAGCGTGGACCGCGAGCGCCTCGAAGTCTCGTTGCCCGGTGCAAAAGTGCAGAATGCCGCGCGCGAGCCGGTCGTACTCCAGCCCTGTCTCGGCACGCAGCGCGATCAGGCATTGCCGGCTGTAGAGCGCCAGGCCGGCGAGCTCGCGCACGTTGCGCTCGAAGCGCCCCGGCAGGCACTCGATCAAAAAACGCAGCCCCCAGGCCCACTGCGCCCAATCCGCGCGCGGCCGGAACAGCAATGGCGCATCTTCGCGCCCAAGCCAGCGCAGCACTCGCGGCACGACCGCCGGACTCGCCCATGGCTCCGCATGACCGGCTGAAATCTGGCCGCCATTGGCGTACGAGGTTTCCAGCCCGGCCTGCTCCCTGCGCTCCACCACCGTGACCTCGTGGCCGGCACGCGCCAGATACCAGGCGCTCGCCACGCCCACCACACCGGCGCCGAGCACCACGACCTTCATTGCGCGCTTCTCTCAATCACAGCATCGCCGCCGCGCGGGCTATGATAGCGGTCCGCTCCAACCCGACCTCCTGCACGCCGATGCCCTTGTTTTCGATCGGAGAGCGCCGCCCGGATCTGCGCGGCGCGCACCACTATGTTGCGCACGACGCCACGCTCGTCGGCTCGATCGTCCTCGAAGACGACGTGAGCATCTGGTTCAAGGTGGTGATTCGGGCGGAAAACGATCAGGTCAACATCGGTGCAGGCACCAACGTCCAGGATGGCTCGGTTCTGCACGTGGACCCGGATTATCCGATGACGCTCGGGCGGCTGGTAACCGTGGGCCACAAGGTGATGTTGCATGGTTGCACGGTCGGCGACGGCAGCCTGATCGGCATCAACAGCGTGGTGATGAACGGCGCGCGCATCGGCAAGGGCTCGCTGATCGGCGCCAACACACTGATCCCGGAGGGCAAGGAGATTCCCGAGGGCGTTCTGGTGCTGGGCTCGCCCGGCAAGGTCGTGCGCGAGCTGAGGAAGGAAGAGCAGGATCACCTGCTTAAGATCGCGCACGGCTACGTCGAGCGCTCCAAGTGGTACAGGAAGGAATTCAGGGAAGTCGCGCCTCCCCCTTCGGCTAGGTAATCGGCGCTTACTTTGGCGCCATGCGGATGGCGCCATCCAGCCGGATCACTTCCGCGTTCAGCATCTCGTTCTCGACGATGCTCTTCACCAGCTGGGCGTACTCCGCCGGCCGGCCGAGACGCGGCGGGAACGGAACCATCCTGCCGAGCGACTCCCGCGCCTCCTGCGGCAGGCCGAGCAGCATCGGGGTCTCGAAAATGCCGGGTGCGATGGTGCAGACCCGAATGCCGTTGCGCGACAGGTCGCGTGCGATCGGCAGCGTCATGCCCACGACGCCGCCCTTCGACGCCGAGTAAGCTGCCTGTCCGATCTGCCCGTCGAACGCCGCCACCGAGGCCGTGTTGACGATCACGCCGCGTTCTCCGGCTGCGTTCGGCCCTGCCTGCGCCATGGCGTCGGCGGCAAGCCGGATCATGTTGAAGGTGCCGATCAGGTTGACGCCGATCACGCGCGCGAAGCGCTCCAGGCTGTGAGGCCCTTCCTTGCCGATCGTCTTCTCGGCGATGGCGATCCCGGCGCAGTTCACCAGCACGTGCACGCCGCCGAATTCCCTCACCGCGAGCGCGACCGCCGCGCGACCGTCGGTTTCCGAGGTGACGTCGGTCCGGACGAAGCGCGCGTTGCCGCTGAGCTCCTTGGCCAGCTTTTCGCCCGCCTCCGCCTGCATGTCGGCAATCACCGCCTTGCCACCGCCTTCTATGGCCATGCGCACGGTGGCGGCACCCAGTCCGGAGGCGCCGCCGGTGACGAGGAAAACGCTGTTTTTGACCTGCATGTAACGCTCCGGGTGATGGGGGTCGGGATGCTAAAGCGTTTGCACGGCAGCGGCAACCTCGGGCGCCTGCACACCGACTTAGTGCACATTACCCCGCGAGGTCGCAGTTACGCACCGATGTAGGGCGATGCAGACTTTCGGGCTCGCGGCGAGACAGGGAGAAAAATACTCGTCATAACCAGACACTAGTCTCGTTCCGACCGCAGCTTGCGAAATGGCACGCGGCTTGCAAAGAGCCTTGTCATGACAACCACAGCTGACCAGACATGACTCGCAGCTACCGGAGCGCGACCACAGGTCGCAGGCGAGTGCCACGATCCATCTCCCCAGCGCAAGACAACAACCAGATTCACTGTCCATACCAGGAGTCAACCGTGACTGCCAGTCAAGACTATCGCTCACGCTTTCGCAAGCTGGCCACTGTTTTTCTTGCGGCTATCGCCGTCCAGCTTGCAGGCGGGTCAGTCCCTGCGTTCTCTCAAGAAACGCCGGTCATCTCCGTGGGAACGCAGCCGTATCCCGGGGAGGCAAGCATATTCGTCGCGCAGGACAAGGGATTCTTCGCCAAAGCCGGAGTGCGCGTCGACGACCGCAAGATGCAGTCGGGACTCCTCACCATGAATGCAATGCTCGCGGGCTCGCTTGACATTGCGACCCCTGTAGAGACCGGTCCGATGTTCGCGATTTCGAATGGCTCGGACCTCGCCGTTCTTGCCCAGATATCCTACAACCCGGAGGAAGTAAAACCACTGGTTCGCGTCGCTTCGGGAGTCAAGAGCGCGAAAGATCTTGTCGGGAAGCGCCTCGGATACGGAGCCGGATCCAGCAATCAGTTCGCCATGTACAACTGGCTGAAGGCCGGCGGTGTCTCCGCGTCGCAGGTGACGCTTGTCAATCTGCAACCCGCTGACCTGGTGACAGCCCTGCTCACCGGGAAGATCGACGTCGGCTTCACTTGGGAGCCGTTCTTGACGTCGGCCGTCGAGAAAAGCCACGGAAAGGTAGTCGTCGTCGA
Organism: uncultured Pseudomonadota bacterium; assembly: GCA_963817785.1. Taxonomy (GTDB): domain Bacteria; phylum Pseudomonadota; class Gammaproteobacteria; order Burkholderiales; family SG8-39; genus JAKALD01. Next base: position 190,433 of record CAWFPL010000005.1, read on the forward strand.
AGGCCAGCACCTGTATTCATCGCGCCTCTTGCTCGTCAGCCGCCCCGCTTGGACGGGGAAGAACAAGGATGCGATTTCCCGCTTTCTTCGAGCCCTGACGATGGCGGCGGACTGGATACGTATAAACCGGGCCGAGGCGGTGCAAATCACCGCCGCGCACATTTCCATGGATCCAAAGAAGCTGGACCCGATCTTCGATCGGTGGCAGTTCGGCGTCGGGTTGTCGAACGACCTAGTCAGCGCCTTTGACGCCCAATTCCAGTGGGCGTCCCAAGCGCACCTGCTGCGGACTGGTACCAAGCAGCCGGACTTCGCCAAGTACTTCTATCCCGACAGCCTCGCGCAGGTCCAGCCGGAGAGCGTCACGTATTCGCAGAAATGATCTTCGACATTCGCGCCGTCAGCTCGAGCAGCAAAGGATCTAGCTGTGCATTCCGCAATTGAATTTCGCGCGGCGTCGATGGACTTCCGGTCCGCACAAGGCGAGTCAACCCTGGTCTTTCGTGCCCTGGACCTGACGATTCACGCTGGCGAATTCTTCTGCGTACTCGGACCATCGGGGTGCGGGAAGACGACCTTGCTCAACATGATCGCCGGCTTCGTTATGCCGACCGCCGGTCGGGTGCTGGCCAACGGTGCCCCGGTAAAAGGTCCGGGGTCCGATCGCGGTTGCGTGTTCCAGGAGTATTCGCTGTTCCCATGGCTCACGGTCGAACAAAACATTGAGTTCGGCCTGAAGAGCCGGGGTGTCGTCGGTGCAGAACGTGCGCGCCTCGTCGAGCGCCACCTCGACCTGATCGGGCTCCGCGACATGAGGAAGAAATACCCGTTCGAATTGTCCGGCGGGATGCAGCAACGGGTCGGGATCGCGCGCGCCTTAATCAACAGCCCTTCGGTCCTGCTCATGGACGAGCCGTTCGCCGCTCTCGACGCAATCACGCGAACCATGATGCAGCGAGAGCTATTGTCGATATGGCAAGCCACCAGGACAACTGTCTTCTACATCACCCACAACATCGAGGAGGCGGTCTTCCTCGGGACCAGAGTGGCGGTAATGGCCTCTCGACCCGGTCGGATCGCGCGGCTGGTCGACGTTGACCTGGATCATCCACGCGACCGCACCGGAGGTCGGTTCAACGAGATTTACCGTGAGCTCGAAGCTGCGCTGTACGCACACGTCGGTTCGATAGGCTTGGCAAGGGCGTAGGAAATGTCCACCTCTAACACCGCACCCAAAAGTTTCCCCGACGGTCAACGCGTCGCTCGAAGCGCGCCGACGGGACGTGCCGGTAAATTTTTCTCGCGCGCGCCGGCCATCCTCAATGGACTGATCGGAATCGCCGGGGCGCTGGCACTCTGGCAGATGATCCTGGTGATGGGGTGGGTCGATCCGAACCTCATGCCCGGGCCTCTGACTGTACTCGGTGCAGCCGTGGACATGGCCAAGAGCGGCGAGTTGTTCGTCGACATAGGGGCCAGCGTCGCGCGCGCTCTCTCCGGTCTGGTCATCGGTTCGACGATCGGGATTCTGTTCGGACTTCTCACCGGCAGGAGCCGGGTCTTTGCGCAGATCCTGGAGCCGCTCGCACAGCTTTTCCGATCAATACCGGCGATTGCCTTTGTCCCGCTGGCCATCATCTGGTTTGGGCTAGGCGAGCAGAGCAAGTTGTTCTTGATCAGCTTTGGCGTGTTCTTTCCGGTCTGGATCAATACGCTCATGGGCGTGAAGAACGTCCGCCCGGTCTACATCAGGGCAGCCAGAAGCATCGGCGTGTCGCGAGAACAGCTGCTGCGCCGGGTCGTGCTGCCGGCAGCCCTTCCATTCATCATCACGGGCGTTCGGATCAGCATATCAATCGCCTACATCATGTTGGCCGCTGCCGAGATGGCAGGCGCGCGAGTGGGATTGGGCCAGATGATTCAGGAATCGTACCAGGTGTTCAGAACCGACCGCATGATCGTCGGTATCCTGGTCCTCGGGATCCTCGGGCTGGTTTCAGACCGCCTGTTCATGGCAACGCTGCGCAAGCTGTTCCCCTGGTACGGCGCCGATCGAGAGTAGGCGTGGACGCGGACATGGCGAGGAGCCAGCCACAGAGTTTCGGACCGAGCGTACCGCGCGCCCAGACTGGAGAGAACAGCCCATGACTCGGCACATTGCTTGCCTGACCTTTGATTTCGACGCGATATCGATCTGGATCTCGCGAGGCATGACGTCGGCCACCCCGATCTCGCGCGGCGAGTTCGGGATTATTGGTGCCAGGCGCATTTTGGCGCTGCTGAAGCAGTACGAGATCGTGAGCACATGGTTCATTCCCGGGCATACGGTCGAGACCTTTCCCAGGGCCTGCGAAGAGGTGCTTCATGCCGGCCACGAAATCGCCAACCACGGATGGACCCACATGTCTCCGCTGGCAATGTCCCGGGAACAGGAAGAGGCGGAGCTCATGCGCGCCAACGAATCCATCCGCGCGCTTTCGGGCCGCGCGCCCCGCGGCTACCGATCGCCGGTCTGGGACCATAGTCCGCACACGGTCGAGTTACTGCTCCAACACGGCTTCCTGTACGAGAGCAACCTGATGGCAAACGACTACTCTCCGTATCGGACGAGGATGGGCGACATCATCGAGCTGGAGAAGCCGGCTGTCCTAGGGCCAGAGACACGCCTCATCGAAATCCCTGTCAGCTGGTCGCTGGACGATGCTCCGCACTTCGAACTCGTGCGAACGCCAAACTGGGTCCAGCCGGGGCTGGCCAACGCCACCAATGTCCTCGAGAACTGGGTCGACGATTTCGTGTACATGACGCGCACCACGGATTGGGGCGCGCTGACCTACACGTTTCATCCGTACTGCATCGGGCGCGGACACCGGATGCTGATGCTCGAGAAACTCATCCAGGGTCTGCTCGAACACCGGGCAGTCTTTCTCCCGCTGTCGAGCGTCGCCGAAGAGTTCGACCAGAGGGCGCCGTTCCCGGCGCACTGACAACCGCGCGCCCGCGGACATCGGCAGCAGCCTCGCCGCGGGTGCGCTCGAAACCGGTGCGCCTTTCGGCGCCCGGCACCGCGAGCGCACCGATGTGAGGCGCACCCGAATGCCGAAGCCACAATCAGATACTCGAAGAGTTACTTGTCATAACAATTGTAATCACGCTGCACCATTGTCGGCACGATTGGCACACGGCTTGCTGTGCCTCTTGTCATGACAAACGGAACAACTCCGCTCGGCACGTAAGCAAGCGCGTTGGCGAACACGATGAACTCTCCGCACCCGGCGCTCCCAACGTTCGGTCAGAAGTCACCCCGCACGAGGCGATGGCTACCGGTCGGGCGCCCGGCACCGCGAGCGCACCGATGTGAGGCGCACCCGAATGCCGAAGCCACAATCAGATACTCGAAGAGTTACTTGTCATAACAATTGTAATCACGCTGCACCATTGTCGGCACGATTGGCACACGGCTTGCTGTGCCTCTTGTCATGACAAACGGAACAACTCCGCTCGGCACGTAAGCAAGCGCGTTGGCGAACACGATGAACTCTCCGCACCCGGCGCTCCCAACGTTCGGTCAGAAGTCACCCCGCACGAGGCGATGGCTACCGGTCGGGCGCCCGCCAACGCTCTTCGTTTCCCTCCTCTCCATCGCCGGGATCCTCCTTGTCTGGGAGGCGTTGAGCCTGCTCATTCGTTCGCCCGTCTTGCTCCCATCGCCGAGTGCGGTCGCGCATGCGGCGATCGGCCTCGCCTTCGGCTCCTTCCAGGGCGTTTCGCTCTGGGACGACATCGCGATCAGCACGGCGAGGGTCCTCGGCGGCTACTTCATCGGCCTGGGGCTCGGCCTGCTGCTGGGCTTGGGGATGGCCTTCAATCGGACCCTCAAAGCGCTGGTCGACCCGCTCATCGAAGGCCTTCGACCGGTTCCGCCGCTTGCCTGGATCCCGCTCCTTGTAGTCTGGTTCGGCATCGGAGAGTTCCCCAAGGTGCTCCTGCTCGTCGTCGCGACGGTGCCCATCGTCTCGATCGCCACGATGGGTGCCGTGCTCGGCGTCCAAGGCGACATGACGATGGCTGCTCGCAGCCTGGGCGCAAGCGACCGACAGGTCATGCTCCACGTCGTGCTCCCGGCTGCACTGCCGGGGATTCTCACGGGCGCGCGAATCGCGACTGCGGCGGGCTGGAGCTCGCTCGTGGCCGTCGAGATGATCGCGGCCGACCGCGGCCTCGGCTGGCTGATCTGGCAGGCAAGCAATTACCTAGAAACCTCGGTGGTGTTCGTCGGCATGGCCTGCATCGCAGCCATCGCGCTGAGCGTGGATCGGCTGTTGCGGGTCGTCGAGGCGAGGCTGGTGCCGTGGAAGGGCAAGGCATGATGGGTCGGTTTCTAGTCGGTTTCACATCTGAAGAAATGGAGATTGAGAAAATGCACGTGACGACGAGTGGAAAATTCACCCGAATCCTCGGGCTAGCGCTGGCGGCCTCGCTCGCGGCCGCCACGTGTGAGGTGGGAACGGCACAAGCGGCCGCAGACATGCCCGCGCTGACGGTCGGCTACTTCAAGGGCCCAAACCCTGAAAGCGTGGGCCAGAAGTACGGGCTGTTCGCGTCGAACATCCGCTTTTCCAGCGTCGAGTCGGGAGTCACCGCCTTCCAGGAGATGGTGGGGGGTTCGATGCAGCTCGCCGGAGGGATCGGAACGCCTCCCCTAGCCCTTGCGCTCCTGAAGTCCATGCCGCTCAAGGTCATCTACGTCGAGTACACGTTTAGCCAGGCGCTGGTCGTCGGCCCCGCGATCAAGGGGCCCCACGATCTCGCTGGCAAGACGATCGCCGTCACGACCGGCACGACCGGCGATCAGTCCTTCAGCGACTACCTGAAGAAGAACGGCCTGGATCCCGCCTCGGTCAAGACCGTCAACATGACCGCGACGGCCATGCTCGGGGCATTCAAGCGGGGTGACATCGCGGGCGGCTACATCTGGGATCCGGCGTTGAGCGCGATGGTCGCGGCCGGTGGCCATGCGCTCGACACGACCAATCCGTTCGCTGCGGTCGTGGCGTCCGCGAGCGTCATCAAGGATCATCCGGCCGCCATCCAGGCCTATGTCTGCGCCATCGCGAAAGCAAACGACTTCATCTTGACCCATCATCAGGAGGCGTTGAAGGTGTTCACCGCGCTTCTCAGCGGCGATCAGGCAACGGCCGAGCAGGTGTTGAAAACGCGAGAGTTCCTATCACCCAAGGACGCCATGACCAAGTGGCTGGGGAACAACGCGGGAAGCCTCGCCGACGCAATCGGGGGCGCGATGGCATGGGCGAACGCCAAGAGCGCGACCCCGGTGACGCAGCTCCCGGACCCCCACGCCATCATCGATACGCGCTTCGCCGACGCAGCAGCCGGGGGCGCGTGCAAATGAGTGACGCGCCGGCAGCCGCCTCTCGCGGCGCCGGTCCGGGGTCCAGCACCGACCTGCTCGCGGTGCGGCAGGTCGGTCATCGCTATCTCTCGGGCGACGTAGTCGTGGAAGCCCTGGCGGGCATCGAGCTGCACGTCGCCAGCGGCGAGTTCGTGGTGATCCTCGGACCCTCCGGATGCGGGAAGACCACGCTGCTCCGCCTCATCGCCGGCTTTCAGGCGCCCAGCGACGGTGAGATCCTGGTCGGCGGGTATCCCAGCCACGGTCCCAATGCCGACCGCGGCGTCGTGTTCCAGCAGCCGACGCTCTACCCTTGGCTATCGGTGCGCGAAAACGTCGAGTTTGGGCCTCGCATGCGCGGCGTGGACAAACGCGCGCGGCGGCAGCTCGCCGACGACTATCTCAAGCTCGTCGGCCTCGAGGGCTTCGAAAAGGGCGCGCCGTACGAACTCTCGGGAGGCATGCAGCAGCGCGCGGCGATCGCCCGGGTCCTCATCAACAAGCCAGCGCTCCTGCTCATGGACGAGCCCTTAGGAGCGCTTGACGCCCTGACGCGCGAGGTGATGCAGGATGAGCTCTTGCGGATCTGGCGCGAGGAGGGCGCAACCGTCGTCTTCATCACCCACAGCGTCGACGAGGCGATCTACCTCGGAACGCGCGTCCTGGTCCTGTCCAAGCGCCCGGGGCGCATCGTGCTCGACCGCAGATTCGAGTTTTCCGCGAAGGCTGTCGGCGGCGAGGGTCGCCGCGTGCGCGCGACCGCAGCCTTCGGGCAGGCGCGCGAAGAGCTGCTTAGCGCGATCCTCGGCTGACGTCCGGCGGCGGCACGGCAACGGCGCCGCGCGAGATATGGCGACGCGCCGCGGAGGCGCCCGAATTGAGTGCGCGGTTTCCCGCCACGCGGGACGCGCGCACCGATCTGGAGCGAGCGGAATCTCCCCGCCGATGGCCAGCTACGCTCAAAAACTCGCTATAACAACAAGCAACTGGCCTCTGTCCCGCCATGATTCGGGAAGTGGCATGCGCCTTGCTGAATCGCACTTGTCATGACAAGTCGCGCACGCACGAAACGACCTGCCGCCGCAATCTCCCACCTGCCGCTGCACACGCAGATCCGCGAAACGCTACGCACGCGCATTCTCGACGGCACCTACGCGCCGCACTCCCAGCTGCCGACGGAAGGCGAGCTGACGGCGGCGTTCCGCGTCAGCCGCATCACGGTGCGACAGGCGCTGCACGACCTGCAGAAGGAAGGGCTGATCTTCAAGATCCACGGCAAGGGCGCGTTCGTGTCCAAACCGAAAGCTTTCCAGGACTTGGCACGACTGCAGGGCTTCGGGGAAGCCATGCACCGGCACGGATACGAAACCTTCAACAAGCTCATCGGCCTGCGTTATCTGGCGCCCGACAAGCAGGTCACCGCGATGCTGAAGACCGGGCGCGGCGAGAAGGTCGTCGAGGTCCGGCGCGTACGTTACCTGAACCGCGAGCCGATCTCGCTCGACGTTACGTACTTGCCGCGCGCGCTCGGCGAGCGCCTCGCGAAAGAGGATCTCGCCACGCGCGACATTTTCCTCATCCTCGAGAACGACTACGGTCTGGCGCTCGGCCACGCCGAGCTCAGCATCGAGGCAACCACTGCCGACGAGCCCCTCGCCCGGTTGCTTGGCATCAGCGACGGCGCGCCAATTCTGCGCATCCAGCGGCTAACCTGCCTCGCCAAGGGCGCGCCGCTCGACTTCGAGTACCTCTACTATCGGGGCGACGCGTTTCAATACCGCCTGCGGGTAGAGCGCAGCGCTGCATGGACATGTGGCGAGAATGCACATTGCTCAACGCAACGAAATCAATAACAAGGCCCTCATGCAAGTAAACGAACTTGAGCTGGCGGTCGGCGGTGACATCTCGGCGCTTGCGTGCGGCCTGATCCACTTGGCGAGGGGAGCAGAATGACGCTCTCGGACCTCAGCCTGGATCTGGCCACGCTGAGGGCGCGATACGCGGGCCGGGCGCTACGACCTGGCGAAGTCGTGGCCGAGGTCTACCGGCGCATCGCCGCACGCGGGGACGACCATGTGTGGACTTGCCTCGTGCCGCGCGAGGCGGCGCTTGCGCGCGCACGCGAGCTCGAAGCGCGTGGGCCAGACGGCCTGCCGCTGTACGGTGCACCGTTCAGCGTGAAGGACAACATTCATGTCGCCGGGCTGCCGACCACCGCCGGCTGTCCGGCCTTCAGTCACCTCCCGGCCGAGACCGCGACGGCCGTACGGCGCGCGCTCGAAGTCGGTGCGATTCTCGTCGGCAAGAACAACATGGACCAGTTCGCCACCGGTCTGGTCGGAGTGCGCTGCGCCGAAGGTCATTGCCGCAATCCCTTCGATGAGCGCTACATTCCCGGGGGTTCCAGCTCGGGCTCGGCGGTGGCGGTGGCCGTCGGTGAAGTCGCATTTTCGTTCGGTTCCGATACAGGCGGCTCGGGGCGCGTTCCGGCCGCATTGAACAATATCGTCGGTCTCAAGGCGACGCTGGGCGCGATCAGCGCCTCCGGGCTCGTGTACTGCAACCGCTCCTTCGACTGCGTGCCGGTATTCGCGCTCACTTGCGACGACGCATGGGACGTATTTCGCGCAATCCGCGGCCACGATCCAGACGATCCGTACAGCCGCGATGATCTGACCTGGAGTGAGTCTCAGGCCGCACCGGAGCGCTTTCGCTTCGGCATTCCTCCCGCCGCCGAGTTGACGTTCTTCGGTGACGCGGCCGCAGAGGCTCAGTTCGGACATGCGCTCGCCGCACTGCACGCGATCGGCGGTGAGGCGGTGGAAATCGACTATGCGCCGTTTCGCGAGGCGACTCAGACTGTATTCGGCGGGCCGCTGCTTGCAGAGCGCCTGGTCGATTACGGACGCCTCGTCGCCGAGCATCCCGGGAGCGTCCATCCGGTCGTACGCCAGATCATCGACGGAGCGCGCGACTACAGCGCAGAGCATGCGTTTCGCGAGATATACCGCGTCCAGGCGTTGAAGCAGCGCGCGCGGGCGGCGCTGGCGGAGGTCGACCTGCTCGTCTGCCCCACCGCCGGCACGATCTACCGCTGCGACGAAGTGGAGGCCGACCCCGTGCGGCTCAACTCGAACATGGGCCACTACACCTACTTCGTCAATCCGCTCGACCTGTGCGCCCTCGCCGTGCCTGCTGGCCGGCGTCCCGACGGCTTGCCGTTCGGCATCAGCCTGATCGGCAGGGCGGGGCAGGACGCTCTGCTGTGGCGCATCGGCCGCCGCTTCCACGCCGAAGTTGGCGGGTGCATGGGCGCCACGAACATCCGTCTCCCTGGATCCGCGCCGGCGGGGGACGTCAAGGCATGAGCGACGATGAAGTCGGCTCGACGCCGGAGAAATGAAGCGCCTTTATCGACGAGGACAACACTAGGTGAGCCAAGGTAGTCAAACGACCGAACGTGAAAGTCCGGTTCGAGCATCGGGTAGCGGCCTCGTCGGCCGCGCGTGCGCGCCGGTGCTGGACGCGATTGACGCCGCCGCCAACGAGATCGTCGCCACCCTGCGCGAGCTTATACGCATTCGCTCCGTGACCGGAGAGGAAGCGGAAATCGGCTCATACGTCGAGCGCTTCTGCCGCGAGACCGGTTTTCGCACTGAGGTCCTCGAGGCGGAGCCGGGCAGGCCGAACGTGCTTGCCACCTGGGACACGGGACTTCCAGGACCCCACTTCCTCCTGAATGACCACCTGGACACGATCCCACCTGGTCCGCCGGAGTACTGGACCCATCCACCCTTCGCCGGCGAGACAGCCGACGGGCGCATGTACGGGCGGGGTGCGATCGACACGAAGTCGGGATTGACGACGATCCTCATGGCTGCCCGGGTGCTGAGGCACACCGGCGCTGCCCTGCGTGGAAAGCTGAGCCTCCTTTTCACCTGCGACGAGGAGGTTGGCGGCGCCAAAGGGATACAACACATAGCGCGCTGCGGCCGCCTGCAGGCCGACATGGCGCTGGTAGCGGAGCCCACTACGCTGCAAATCGAGATCGCGACCAAGGCCCGTCTCAACCTCGGCATTACGACGCGCGGCGTCGCAACCCACGGCGCGCGCCCCTGGCTCGGGCACAACGCCATCGACGACATGGCCGACGTGATCGTCGCGCTGCGCGGGCTCGAGGGAGTACTCGCCGAACGTCGCCATCCTTTGCTTGGCCGGCCGTCGATGAACGTGGGCATCATCGCCGGCGGAACCGTGCCCAACATGGTGCCGAACAAATGCCGCGTAGAGGTCGATCGGCGCCTCATTCCCTCGGAGACTCAGGATTCGGCGATCGGAGAAATTCAGGCCATTCTCGACCAGGTCGCGCGCGACAGGCCCGGATTCTCGGCAACACTGGAAAAGTTGCTCTGGTGGCCTGGGTACGTGCTGGATCGCGACGTGGAAATCGTCCAGCGCGCAGTACGCGCGTTCGAGGCCGTCACGGGCAGGACGCCGACAGTCGCAGGGAAGGACGCGGGGACCGACGCCTCGTGGATCTTCCAACTCGCGGGCATTCCGGTAGTCATGTTCAGTCCCGGCGACGGCAAGCAGGCGATGAACGCCGATGAGAGCGTCGCGATCTCCGATCTGGTCCTGGCGACCAAAGTTGTCGCCCAGCTCACCCTCGACATTTTGTCCGTGCATTGATGCGTGCAGCGCAGCGCCGCGTAGCGGTTCGCAACGGCGCGGTGGTCGCCTGGGAGGCCGACCGGCATAAAGTTCTCCCGCGCGCCGACGTGGTGATCGAAGGCGACCGGATCACCGACGTCTGCGCCTCCGCTGCCGGCCGATTCGACGACGAGCTCGACGCAGCAGGCATGCTCGTCGTGCCCGGATTCGTCAACATCCACACGCACGCCACTGACACCGCGTTCACACGCGACTACCTCGAGGAGAGCTCTGGGCCAAAGGATTTCGGGAACCTATACCGGATCCTGCCCGCAGTACGCAACGCCACGCTGGCGGAGGATGCGTGCGCCGGCGCCGCAGCGCTGTTCGTCGAGGCACTGCTCTCGGGGACCACCACCATCGTGGAACTGGGGTACGACCGGGAGCTTGCAGGATCGGCCGATCTCGACAATGCGCATGCCGTCGCCGAAATCGCCATCGGAGTGGGCTTGCGCTGTTACACGGCACCGCGGTTCCGGAAGGGTTACTGGCGCGGGGACGCGAGCGGCAATGTCGCCTATCACGACTATCCAGATCACGGCCGTTCGCGGATGGAAGCGTGCATCCGCTATTGCCGGGAGGTGGACGGGCGCCACGACGGACGGCTGCGCGCTATGCTCGCACCGGGTCAGGTCGATACCTGCGACGAGGACATGCTGCGCGAGACGCGCAGGGTGGCGCGCGCAACCGGCCTTCCCATCCAGCTGCACGCCGGACAGTCGCCGACGGAGTTCCGGCGCATCAAGGCCACGCAAGACGTCTCCACCATCCGCTTTCTCGAGCGCGCCGGGCTGCTGGGCCCGGACCTCATCATCGGCCACGGCATGTTCCTCGCACAGAGCTCCGACGTCGGCATGATCCCCCGCGACGAGCTGGCGGCACTGAGCGAATCTGGTACCTCCATCGGCCACCTACCGTGGGTAAAGATGCGCCAGGGCACCTTGCTGAATTCGTATGCGAAGTTTCTCCATGCGGGCGTCAATGTCGCCCTCGGCACCGACACTCACCCGTTCGACATGATCCACGAGATGCGCATGGCCGCGATCGGCTGCAAGCTCGCCGAACAGAGCCAGCAGGCCACGACGGCGATGCAGGCGTTCGAGCTGGCGACCGTCAACGGCGCCCGTGCGCTAAAGCGGAGCGATCTCGGGCGCATCGCTCCCGGCTGCAAGGCGGACCTGGTGCTCGTCGATCTGGGCAGCCCGCGCGCCGCTGGCTATCAGGACCCGATGAAGTATCTGGTCTACAACGGCGACGGCAACGACGTCCACACCGTGCTCGTCGACGGACTGGTCGTCGTGCGCGGCGGCAAGCCGCTACACGCCGACGTTCGCGAGATCGTCGCGCGCATGAACGAAGCCAAGAAGCGCGTCGTATCAAGGTTGCAGCTCTAAGGCGACAGCGGAACCGCGTCTTGCGCATGGCGCGCCGCGAGGCAGTCGGTTGCCCCTTTTCGCTTCTCTGCCGCGCATGCTCTTCCCCTCCGTCTTACGCCCGGCTTGGGACACGCCTTCTAGGACATGACAGGATTTTGTTGAGCCGGAACCGCCAAATGGGGGACAATGGGACGTTCTTGAACGGCTGTTCTAAAACTTCGTGGACGCGACCTCCCCCGCCTTGCGCCTCGCCTACGACCTTTCATTCGCCGATCTCTACCAGCGCGAGGGGCTGGTGCGCCTGGATGCGGCGTTCCTGGCGTTCGCCGGAGAAACAGACGCCGCCCTGCGCCAGAGACTGGAAACGGCGCGCGCCGCGCCGGACGGCATCGCCGTCAAGGACGAGTCCGAACTGCTGATTGAGCTCGCGCCGCATCTGGACGATTTCATCGCCCGCCTGTTCGGCATCGAGGCGGAGGTCCAGGTGCTTGCCGCCCGGCACCATGAGCTCGCCCCGCTCTATTCCGTAAAGCGCCTGTTCGTGCAGCGCCGCGCGCTGCACAAGGTGAAACCCGACGAGGCCGCAGCCGTCGACGGCGACGCAGCGGAGCGGCGGCTCGGCGAGCTGTTCGGCGAGCCGTTCGGCGAACTCGCCTTCGCGCGCCACGTCACCGCCTGGCAAAAGGACGAGGCCGCGCACGCCGCAGCGCTCGAGCTTGCCGCGCGTTACGCCGCGTGGGCGACGACCACCGCACGAGGCCAGAGCAAACACCGCGCCGGGGTGCTGTTCAAGGCGCCGAACAAGCTCGACTTCACGCGCCTGGTGCCCGTAGCCACCGACACGTCGCGCGGCTACACACGCCACACCTTCGAGCACCTGCGCCATCGAGACGGTTTCGCGCTCACCGACCGGGGCACGGACCTCGTCGGCGCGCTCGACCAGGCGAACTACTGCATCTGGTGTCACGAGCAGGGCAAGGATTCCTGCTCCAAGGGGCTGCGCGAGAAGCCGCCCGCCGACGGCTTCAGGAAGACCGTGTTCGGGGTCACGCTGGCCGGCTGCCCGCTCGAGGAGAAGATCTCCGAGTTCCAGCTGGTGAAGACGCGCGGCCAGCCCCTGGCAGCGCTGGCCATGATCGCGGTGGACAACGCCATGGTGGCCGCGACGGGCCACCGCATCTGCAACGACTGCATGAAGTCCTGCATCTACCAGAAGCAGGAACCGGTCAATATCCCGCAGGTCGAGACCCGCGCGCTCAAGGACGTGCTCGAGCTGCCGTGGGGCTTCGAGATCTATTCGCTGCTCACGCGCTGGAACCCGCTCGATCTGCGCCGCCCCTATCCCAAGGCGGCGAGCGGCAAGCGGGTGCTGGTCGTCGGTCTGGGCCCGGCCGGCTTCACCGTCGCGCATCACCTGATGAACGACGGCCATACGGTGGTCGGCATCGACGGGCTGAAAATCGAGCCGCTCGACCCCGCGCTGTCCGGGGTCGACGCGCTCGGCGCGCGCCGGCCGTTCCGTCCGGTGCGCGACGTAGGCGAAATCTATGAAGCGCTCGACGAGCGCGTCATGGCGGGCTTCGGCGGCGTCGCGGAATACGGCATCACGGTGCGCTGGAACAAGAACTTCCTCAAGCTGATCCGGCTGCTGCTCGAGCGGCGCAGCCAGTTCGCCATGTTCGGCGGCGTGCGTTTCGGCGGCACCCTCAACCTCGGGGGCGCGCTCGCAATGGGCTTCGATCACGTCGTGCTCGCCGCCGGCGCCGGGCGCCCGACGCTGCTCGAGGTTCCCAACGGCCTGGCGCGCGGCGTGCGCGCGGCGTCCGATTTCCTCATGGCGCTGCAGCTCACCGGGGCCGCGCGCCGCGACTCCATCGCCAATCTGCAGATCCGCCTTCCGGTCGTGGTCATCGGCGGCGGACTGACAGCGATCGACACTGCGACCGAGTCGCTCGCCTACTACGTGGTGCAAGTGGAGAAATTCGTCGCGCGCTACGAGCAGCTGTGCATCGAGCGAGGCGAAGCGGCGGTGCGTGCGCCCTGGAACCCGGAGGAAGCGGGGATCGCAGACGAGTTCCTCGGCCACGCGCGCGCCATTCGTGCCGAGCGCGCGCAGGCGGCGGCAGAGAACCGGGAGCCGCGCCTGGTGCCGCTGCTGCAAGCCTGGGGCGGCGTCACCATCGCCTACCGCCGGCGGCTGGTGGATTCGCCCTCCTACACGCTCAACCACGAGGAGGTCGAAAAGGCGCTCGAGGAGGGTATCGGCTTCGCCGAGGGTCTGTCCCCGGTGCGCGTCGAAGTCGACAAGCACGGTCATGCCTGCGCAGTGCGCTTTGCGCAGCAAGGCGGCAGCGAAGTCGAGCTGGCCGCGCGCTCGGTGCTGGTCGCGGCCGGCACCCAGCCGAACACGGTGCTCGGCCGCGAAGACCCGCAGCATTTCAGGCTGGACGGCAAGTATTTTCAGGCCTGCGATGCGGAGGGCCGCCCGGTGAAGCCCGAGCGCGCCATCTCAAAGCCCAAGCGCGCCGACGTGCTCATGTGGCGCAGCGCGGACGGCCGCTTCGCGAGCTACTTCGGCGATCTGCACCCCTCCTATTTCGGCAACGTGGTCAAGGCGATGGGCGGCGCCAAGCAGGGCTACCCGCTGGTGAGCGCCGTGCTCGCCAAGGTGAAGCCGGCATCGCCGCTCGACGACGCAGCGTTCCTCGGCGCGCTCAACCGCGAATTGCGCGCGGTCGTGCACGAGGTGCGCCGGCTGGCGCCGAACATCGTGGAAGTCGTGGTCCGTGCGCCGCTCGCGGCGCGCTCCTTCCAGCCGGGCCAGTTCTACCGGCTGCAGAACTTCGAAACCCTGGCCGGCAAAGTCGACGGCACCACCTTCGCCATGGAGGGCCTGGCGCTCACCGGTGCCTGGGTGGACAAGGAACAGGGCTTGCTCTCGACCATCATTCTCGAAATGGGCGGCTCGTCGGACTTGTGCGCCCACCTCAAGCCCGGCGAGCCGGTGATCCTGATGGGCCCGACCGGCACGCCGACCGAGATCCCGCGGGGCGAGACGGTGGTGCTTGCTGGCGGCGGCCTGGGCAACGCAGTCCTGTTCTCGATCGGCCAGGCGCTGCGCGCGGCAGGCTCCCGCGTGCTGTACTTTGCCGGCTATCGCAAGCTCAGCGACCGCTACAAGGTCGAGGAGATCGAGAAGGCGGCCGACGCCGTGGTCTGGTGCAGCGACGAAGCGCCCGGTTTCAGGCCCGGGCGCGCGCAGGATCGCTCCTTCGTCGGCAACATCGTCGATGCGATGCGCGCCTATGCCGATGGCGAGCTCGGGGAGCAACCGATCTCCTTCGCCGACTGCGACCGCCTGGTGGCCATCGGCTCGGATCGCATGATGGCCGCCGTGGCGCGTGCGCGTCACGGCGTGCTCAAGGCGCATCTCAAGCCGGACCACCTCGGCATCGGTTCGATCAATTCGCCGATGCAGTGCATGATGAAGGAAGTCTGCGCGCAGTGCCTGCAGGCGCACGTCGATCCTGTCAGCGGCGACAGGACCTACGTCTTCTCCTGCTTCAACCAGGACCAGTTGCTCGACCGCGTCGACTTCGGTGTGCTCGACCAGCGCCTGCGGCAAAACGGCGTGCAGGAAAAGCTCACGGCACAGTGGATCGACCGCTGCCTGCGCAAGCTCAAGCTGCGCCCCGAACGCCTGGCGGCGTAGCGCTACCGCGGCTCGGGATTGCGCTAAGATTCCGGTCCCCACCGCCCCACTGGAGATTTCGATGAAGTTCAGGCAACTGGCCGTCGCGCTGTCGCTCGCCGCGCTCACGGCCGCCAACGTGCACGCCCAGCCGATCAAGGTCGGCGAGCTGAACAGCTACAAGGTGTTTCCGGCGTTCCTCGATCCGTACAAGAAGGGCTGGCAGCTCGCCCTGGAGGAGATCAATGCGCACGGCGGAGTGCTGGGGCGCAAACTCGAGGTCGTCTCGCGCGATGACGGCGGCAACCCGGGGTCCGCGGTGCGCGTCGCCGAAGAGCTGATTACGCGCGATCGCGTCGCCCTGCTGATGGGCGAGTTCGCCTCGAACATCGGCCTCGCGGTGTCCGATCTCGCCAACCGCAGGAAGACGGTGTTCGTGGCCGGCGAGCCGCTCACCGACAAGCTGGTATGGCAGGACGGCAACCCCTACACCTTCCGCCTGCGCCCATCGACCTACACGCAGGTGGCCATGCTGGTTCCGGAAGCGGTCAAGCTGCACAAGAAGCGCTGGGCGCTCGTCTATCCGGACTACGAGTACGGTCAGTCGGCCGCCGAGTCGTTCAAAAAGCTGCTGTCGAAGGCGCAGCCGGGCGTGGAATTCGTTGCCGAGCAGGCAGCGCCGCTCGGCAAGATCGATGCCGGCTCGGTCGCGCAGGCTCTCGCGGATGCCAAGCCGGACGCCATCTTCTCCGCGCTGTTCGCCACCGACCTGCAGAAGTTCGTGCGCGCGGGCGAGGTGCGCGGGCTATTCAAAGGGAAAGCCGTGTTCGATCTGCTCGGCGGCGAACCCGAGTACCTCGATCCGCTCGGGGACGAGACCCCAGTGGGCTGGTGGGTCACCGGCTATCCGTGGAACCAGATCCACACCCCCGAGCACGACAAGTTCCTGCACGCCTACGAGAAGCGCTGGAAGGATTACCCGCGGCTCGGCTCGGTGGTCGGCTATACGATCATGTACACGGTCGCCGACGCGATCCGGAAGGCCGGCTCCACCGACAGCGACAAGCTGATCGCGGCGCTGGAGGGCCTGAAGATGCAAACTCCGTTCGGACCCATCGTGTACCGCGCCGTCGACCACCAGTCGACCATGGGCGCGTACGTCGGCCAGCTGGCGAAGAAGGACGGCAAGGGCGTGATGGTGAACTGGCATTTCGCCAATGGCGCGGATTACCTGCCCTCCACCGCGGAAGCCCGCAAGCTGCGCAAGTGATGGTGTCGCGAAGCAACTAAGCGCCCTCGCCGGGCACGCCCCGGCGGGGTTTTCCGGCGCCACTCGGCTCGCACTTGTCCGCCTCGGCAGCCCTCCTCCAGCTCCTGAACGGCCTGGCGAGCGCCAACTCGCTGTTCCTGGTCGCGGCGGGGCTGTCGCTGATTTTCGGCGTCACGCGCACCGTCAATTTCGCGCACGGCTCGCTCTACATGCTGGGCATGTATTGCGCCGTGTCGTTGTATCCGCGGCTCGGCGGCGGGGCACTCGGCTTCTGGGGCAGCGTGCTGCTCGCCGGCGCAATCGTCGCCCTCGCCGGCGCGGCCATCGAGATCCTGGTCCTGCGCCGGACCTATGCCGCGGCGGACCTGCTGCAGCTCCTGGCCACCTTCGCGCTGGTGCTGATCATCGGCGACTTCACGCTGTGGGCATGGGGGCCGGAGGACCTGCTCGGACCGCGCGTGCCCGGGCTCGCCGGCGCGGTGACGATCCTCGGGCGCGAGTTCCCGCAATACGACCTGTTCCTGATCGCGTTCGGACCGCTGGTCTTGCTCGCGCTGTGGCTGCTCCTCACCCGCACCCGCTGGGGCACGCTGGTGCGCGCCGCGACCCAGGATCGCGAAATGGCCGGCGCGCTCGGCGTCAACCAGAAATGGTTGTTCACCGGCGTTTTCGCGCTCGGCGCATTCCTCGCCGGCATCGGCGGCGCGCTCGAAATCCCGCGCGCGCCTGCCAGCCTGGGGGTCGACCTGTCGGTGATTGCCGACGCGTTCGTGGTGGTCGTCGTCGGCGGGCTGGGCTCGATCCCGGGCGCGTTCCTCGCGGCGCTGCTCATCTCCGAGATCAAGGCGTTGTGCATCGGCCTGGGCGACGTGACGCTACTCGGGACCGTGTTCTCGCTCTCCAAGCTGACCCTGGCCATCGAGTTCATCGTGATGGCGGTGGTTCTGGTGCTGCGCCCGTGGGGTTTGCTCGGGCGCCCCGCGCCGCCTGCGCGCAGCGCGGCCGCGCTCGAGCCGCCCCTCCGCCTGCCGTCGAGGCGCGCGCTCTACACCCTCGCCGCGCTCGTTGCCGCGCTCGCGCTGGTGCCGCTGCTGGCGGGCGACTACACGCTGGTGCTGCTCACGGACATCCTGGTGTTCGCACTGTTCGCCGTCAGCCTGCACTTCATCATGGGGCCGGGCGGGCTGCATTCCTTCGGCCACGCCGCCTATTTCGGCCTGGGCGCCTACGCCGCCGGACTGCTGCTGCTCAAAGCGCACCTGCCGATGGAGATCGTGCTGCTGCTCGCGCCCGTGTGCGGCGCGCTGGGCGCACTGGTATTCGGCTGGTTTTGCGTGCGCCTGTCGGGCGTGTACCTGGCGATGCTCACGCTCGCCTTCGCGCAAATCGCGTGGTCGATCGTGTTCCAGTGGGACGCGCTCACCGGCGGCTCGAACGGCCTGGTGGGCGTCTGGCCGGCGCCTTGGCTGTCCTCGCAGACCGCCTATTACTACCTCACGCTCGCGGCGTGCGCTGCGGGAATCGCGCTGCTGTGGCGGGTGCTCTACTCGCCCTACGGTTACGCCCTGCGCGCCGCGCGCGACTCCCCCGTGCGCGCCGAAGCGATCGGCATCGACGTGCGCGCACACCAGTGGACGGCGTTCACGCTTGCCGGGCTGTTCGCCGGCCTGGGGGGCGCGCTGTACGCCTTCGCCAAAGGATCGATCGCGCCCGAGGCGCTTGCCGTGCCGCGCTCGGTGGACGGCCTGGTGATGGTGCTGCTCGGCGGCCTGAACACCTTGAGCGGCCCGATCTGGGGCGCCGCGCTGTTCACCTGGCTTCAGGACACCCTGGCGCGCGAGGTCAACTACTGGCGCGCCGTGATCGGCGCGGTGATCCTCGTTCTGGTGCTGGCGTTCCCGCAGGGCGTGGCCGGCTTCATGCGCGCACGCCTGGCACGACTAGAGGACGACGCGTGAGCCTACTCGCGGTGCGCCACCTGAGAAAGGCGTATGGCGCCGTGCAGGCGCTCGCGGACGTCTCCTTCGCGCTGGCGGCGGGCGAATCGCTGGCGATGATCGGACCCAACGGCGCCGGCAAGAGCACCTGCTTCAACATTCTGAACGGTCAGATCGGGCCCGATGCAGGGACCATCGAGCTCGACGGCCGCAGCCTCGTCGGCCTCAAGCCGCATCGGATCTGGCGCCTGGGAGTGGGCCGCACCTTCCAGATCGCCGCCACCTTCGGCTCCATGACGGTGCGCGAGAACGTGCAGCTGGCGCTGCTCTCCCACCACCGGCGCCTGGCATCGCTGTTCTCGCTCGCGACGCGCGCTTACCGCGACCAGGCCGATACCCTGCTCGCACGCGTCGGGATGCTCGAGCAGGCGCAGCGACCGTGCGCCGTGCTGGCGTACGGCGACCTCAAGCGGGTCGAGCTGGCCGTTGCGCTCGCCAACCAGCCGCGGCTGCTGCTCATGGACGAGCCGACCGCCGGCATGGCCCCGGCCGAGCGCGGGGAGCTGATGCGACTCGTCACCGACCTGGCGCACACGTCGGGCATCGGCGTGTTGTTCACCGAGCACGACATGGACGTGGTATTCAGGCACGCCGACCGGGTGATCGTGCTTGCCGGCGGTGCGCTCATTGCCCAAGGCCCGCCGCAGGACGTGCGCGCGGACCCGCGGGTCCGCGCGGTCTACCTGGGCGACGCTCCCGAATCGGACGGACAGGCGCATGCTTGAGGTGAGGCATCTCAACGTAGCGTACGGCCGCGCGCAAATCCTGTTCGATGTGAGCTTCGACGCGCGCAGCGGCGAGATCCTGGTGCTGCTCGGGCGCAACGGCGCCGGCAAATCGACCACGCTCAAGGCGCTGATCGGACTGGTGCCGGCGGCGTCCGGAGAGATCCGGTTCGATGGCCAGCGCCTGGATCGCCTGCAGCCTTACCAGATCGCGCGGCTCGGCCTGGGCTACGTTCCGGAGGACCGGCGCATCTTCACCGATCTGACGGTGATGCAGAATCTCGACGTCGGCAGGCAGCCGCCGCGCGCAGGTATCAGCGCCTGGACTCCCGCGCGCGTGTTCGAGCTCTTTCCCGACCTCGGGCGGCTGAGGGACCGCCTGGGCGCACGCATGTCGGGCGGCGAGCAGCAGATGCTCACCATCGCGCGTGCACTGATGGGCAACCCGCGGGCGGTCCTGCTCGACGAGCCCTCCGAGGGTTTGGCGCCCATGATCGTCGAGCAGATGGCGCTGGCCGTGCGCGAGCTCAAGCGCGAGGGATTGTGCGTCGTGCTGTCGGAGCAGAACCTGCGCTTTGCCGCTCCGGTGGCGGATCGCGCGCTGATCATCGAAAAAGGCCACCTGCGCTTCGCAGGCACGCTCGCCGAGCTGGATGGGAACGCGGCAATACGCGAGCAGTACCTTTCGCTGTAGCGCGCCCTCAGGCCATGGCGGCGCGCCCGGCCGTGCGGCGCGACGCGCTGACCACCTGATTGCGGCCGGCGGCTTTGGCATCGTACATCGCCGTATCGGCGGCGCTGAGCAGCGAATCCCAGTCGAGTCCGTCCAGCCCGAAAGTCGCCACGCCGCCGCTCACGGTTAGCTCGATGCGCCGGCCCGCGACCTCGATGCCGCGGCTCTCCACCTCGCGCCGCACGCGCTCGGCCACGCGGGTCGCGGTCTCCTCACCGGTATTGGGCATGAGCAGCGCGAACTCCTCGCCCCCGTAACGTCCGATGACGTCGTGCTTGCGGATCGCGCCCCGCAGGATCTCCGTGAACGCCTTCAGCACCTGGTCGCCGAGCGGATGGCCGTAGCGGTCGTTGAGCAGCTTGAAGCGGTCCAGGTCGAAGATTGCGAGGCTAAAGGTGACTCCCTCGCGCTCGGCGCGCGAAACTTCGCGCTCGAATTCGCGCAAGAACGCTCCCCGGTTCAGCACATCGGTGAGCGCGTCCATGCGCGCCAGGCGCACCAGGTCGCGCTGCAGCAGCTGGATCTGCATCCACAGCACCCCGAGCGTCGCGCTGGTAATCGCCGAGATGTAGAACAGGAACGTCGAAGCGCGCAGCATGCCGGGCGCAAGCAGATCGTACGCGCTGTCGTGGAAGGCGCTCGCGGCACGTGCCAGGGTCAGTGCCGCCGCAGCCCACAGCACGTACTCGGTGAAGCGGAACGAGCGTTGCGCCTCCTCCGGGACGTCCGGATGCAGGACCAGCGCGCCGCGTGCGAACAGCAGCGCCATGACGCTCGAGATCACGACAACGCGCGCTCGATAGGCGGGCAGGACCTCCAGGAACACGATCTGCAGCACGAATACGAGCGCCACGAGCCCCCAGCCCCACGGGTCGCGCCCGGTCTGCCCGCGCATCAGGCGCAGGCTGCGCAGCGCAAGAACCAGAGCGCCGACGATGACTGAGTTGGCGAGCGCCACGGAGAGCAGATCCGGCACCGCGCCCTGCGCCGCGACCCCGGACAGGCCGATCGCCAGCGTCACCATGGCGGCGCCCCAGGTTCCGATGGTGCGCGTGGCGCCTTCGCGGCTGGCGAACACGAGGGCAATCACGCCGAGCAGTGCGGCGTCCATCAGGCCGGCCACCACCAGCGATCGCGGATCCAGTTCCATATTTAAATGATGGGCCCGGCGTCGAGCGCAGACAACCGGACGCCGCACACGTCTTGTGCGGCGCACAATTTTTCCAGCCAGGCGGCGCGCGCGTTGGGAGGCGCCGCTAGAATTCGGTGATGACCAAATGGGTCGACGCCGCGCGCCTTGATCTGTCCGAAGTGATGCGCCCCGGTGACGGTGTCCTCTGGGGCCAGGCTTGCGCGGAGCCGCAGACCCTCGTTGAGACCTTGGTCGCCCAGCGCGCCGCGTTATCGGGAGCAAGTGCGTTCCTCGGGGTGAATTACAGCGGGATCGTCAAGCCGGAGCATGCCGACCATTTGGGGCTGACCGCGTACTGCGGCGCCGGCCACAATCGCCGGCTCGCGGACGCGGGAGTCCTCGATATCCTGCCGGCGCCCTACTCGCAACTCGCCGCCTTGCTGCGCACCCGGCGCATCCGCGCGGACGTCGTGCTGCTGCAGGTCAGCCCGCCGAACGCGCGCGGCGAGTACAGCCTCGGGCTCGCCGCCGAGTACCTGGTGCCTGCGCTCGAGGGCTGCCGCGCCGTCGTCGCCGAGGTCAACGAGCATGTGCCCTGGACCCACAGCGATCGGCTGCTGCGCGAGCAGGAAATTGCCCTGGCGGTGCGCAGCGCGCGGGTTCCGGCAACCCTGCCATACGGCGCGCCGGGGGAGCTCGAACGCGCGATCGCCCGCCATGCGGCACCCTTCGTCCCGGACGGGGCCACGCTCGAGTTCGGGCTCGGTGCGCTGCCCGATGCCCTGCTCGAGGCGCTCGGCGACCGCCGCGATCTGGGCGTGCACTCGGGCACCATCGGCGACGGCGTGGCGGATCTGACGCAGTGCGGGGTGATCACCAATGCGCGCAAACCGATCGACCGCGGCCGCAGCGTAGCCGGAGTACTGTTCGGCACGCGCAAGCTGCACGCATTCGTCCATCAGAACCCGGCGGTGCGCCTCGCCTCGGTCGAGCATACGCACGACGCACGAGTTCTGGCGCAGCTCGATCGCTTCGTCGCGGTCAACTCGGCGATCGAGGTCGATCTGACCGGCCAAGTGAACGCCGAGATCGCCAACGGGAGCTACGTCGGGGCTGTCGGCGGCGCGCTCGATTTCATTCGCGCCGCCAACCAGTCGCCCGGCGGCGTTTCCCTGATCCTGCTGCCCTCAAGCGTCGGCGCCAAGGTCTCGCGCATCGTGGCGCGGCTGTCGGGGCCAGTGGCCACGCCGCGCAGCGAGGCGGGCGTCATCGTGACCGAGCAGGGCGCAGCCGACCTGCGCGGGCTGACGCTCAGGCAACGCGTGCGGCGCATGATCTCAATCGCGCACCCCGCATGGCGAGAAGGCCTCGAGCGCGAAGCCCGCGCGTTGGATCTGCTCCGCTAGCTACCTGAAGTTGCGCAGCGCCGGTACCTTCCAGAACGGCGCGCAGGCCAGCACGATTGCGCACAGCGCGAACGCGAAACCGACCCGATAGCCGGCGGTGAGGTCGTGCAGCACGCCGCCCATGTACGAGCCGAACGCCGCGCCGAGCGCATTCGCGGCGAACACCGTGCCGTAGATCGTGCCCACCGATCGACCAGCAAACTGGCGCGTGCAGATCGACGAGATGATCGGCCCGCGCACGCCTTGGCACAGCCCGAAGATGAGCACGTAGGCCACCAGCAGCGGAGTCGTCGGGTGGCCGGCGAGCACGATCAGCAGCAGGATGCCGGTGGACGTTCCGACGTAGCTGGCGGTGACGGTCTGCCGGTGGCCGAATCGGTCCGAGAGCATGCCGCTCGAGGTGACGCTGATCACCGACAGCATGCCGGTGAAGCCGTAGGCGGTGGCCGCCACCAGCGGCGAAAACCCGGAGTCGATGAAAAACACCACTGTCTGCGCCATCACCACGAACATTCCGGTGGCGGTGAAGAAGAACGCCTGCGCCAGCCCCCAGTAGATCGGCGTGCGCAGCGCCGAGCGCAGCGTCCACCCTTTACGGTCGTCGGCCTGCCTGGTTTCAACGCGGTGATCGGGGTGGCCGGCGAAGAAGCGCCGCCATGGAACCAGGAAGAGTACCAGCGGCAGCACCGCCAGCAGAAAGCCGCCTTGCAGGCGGTAGGCCGTGCGCCAGCCCCAGTGACTCACCAGAAATTGCGCCAAGGGGATGAACGTGATGGCGCCCATCCCGATCGCCGCGAAGGCCACGCCGAGCGCCGTGGACAGATGGGTGCGAAACCAGCGCGACAGCAGCGCCGAAGCCGGTACCATGCCGTTGAGCCCGCTGCCCAGGCCGACCAGCGCGCCCACCAAAAGGTAGAACTCCCACAAACGACTGATCGAGCCGGCCAACAGAAAGGCCGTCCCCAAACAGGCCACGCCTGCGGCGTAGACGGCCTGCGGCCCGACACGGTCGAACAGCAGGCCTACCAGCGGCGAGGCGAAGCCGCCGACCAGCAGGAACACGGAATACACGCCGGTCAGCTCGGAGCGCGACCAGCCGAATTCCTCCTCGAGCGGGCGCAGGTACACGGTGTACGTGTCGCCCATCGCGCGCCCGAGCATGTTGAGCCCGAAGCAGACCGCGAGCACCGCGAGCGCGGTGCGCGTGTGCTTCGCGGTCGACTCCTCGCGTTGCGGCACGGGTTTCGGGGCTTCACGCAGCCTGCGGGGCTGGGCGCAGGCGCGCTCGTGGTGCTTATCCTTCGGGCGGTTCGAGCCCGAACACCTGGCGAAGGTACGCCAGGTAGCGCTCGTCCTTGCACATGATTTTGCCAGGCGAATCGGAGACCTTTGCCACCGGCTGGCCGTTGCACTCGGTCATTTTGATCACGATGTTGATCGGCTCGCAGCCGACGTCGTTGGTGAGATTGGTCCCGATGCCGAACGCAGTCTTGGCGCGGCCATGGAAACGGCGCGCAATCTCGATCGCCAGCGGAAACGACAGCTGATCGGAGAAGATCAGCGTCTTCGAGCGCGCGTCGACGCGGTTCCTCGCGTAGTGCGCCACCACGCGCTCGCCCCACTCGAACGGGTCGCCCGAGTCGTGCCTCGCGCCGTCGAACAGCTTGCAGAAATACACGTCGAAATCGCGCAGAAAGGCGTCCAGGCCGTAGGTGTCGGACAGCGCGATGCCGAGGTCGCCGCGGTACTCCCGGGCCCAGGTCTCGAAAGCGAACATCTGCGAATCACGCAGCCGCGGGCCGAGCGCCTGGCAGGCCTGCATGTACTCGTGGCCCATGGTGCCGAGCGGCGTGAGGCCGTTTCTCATGGCGAACCGGACGTTGGAGGTCCCGGCAAAACACTCCGGCACCTCGCGCTTGAGCGTCTTCAGCGCTTCCTCGTGCCACGGCACCGAGAAGCGGCGCCGCGTGCCGAAGTCGGAGATTTTGAACCCGAGCGCCGGGTCGACCGTGCGGACCAAGTCGATTTTGGCCTGCAGCCGGCGGCGCCCCTCGGCGAGATCGAAGCCGGGCTGCGTGCGGCGAAAGTACAATTCGGAGATGATCGCCAGGACCGGGATCTCGTACAGGATCGTGTGCAACCACGGCCCGCGGATCGTAATGTCGATCTCGCCGGGCGACTTCGCCGCAGGTTCGATGCGGATGTACTTGGCGTTGAAGTGGAACAGGCCGAGGAAATCGACGAAATCGGACTTCAGGAAGCGCAGCCCGCGCAGATACGCCAGCTCGTCGTTCGCAAGACGCAGCCGGCCGAGCTCACGCACCTCGCCGCGGATCGCGTCCAGATCGGGCGTGAGATCGACGCCCTCGCTGCGGCACTTGAACTTGTACTCGACCTGCGCGCCTGGAAAGTGATGCAGCACCACCTGCATCATCGTGAACTTGTACAGGTCGGTATCGAGCAGCGACTGGATGATCACCCTGCGGGTCCATGGGCGCGAGGCGCGCATTGTAACCTGCGCTCATCGTCGCCAAGGGCCGGGGCGCGCCCTGCACGGCCGGCCGCAGGTGGTGGCGTTGCGATTCGGATTCGACACGCTTCGACGTGGCACCGCCCTCGGAGGTTGCCGATCGCGCGCGCAGGCGCCGGCCGAACGCCCACCTTCCGGGCCGCGGTCCGGCCGGCTCACCGCCACGCTCGATGAGCGCGGTGGTACCTGGCCACCCTCTTGCGCCGGCGCCGATACTGGATATAATACCATTGCTGAATGAAGGAACAGTAACGGGCCATGGAGCCACTGACCGAACGCCAGAGCGAGATTCTGCGGCTGATCCGCGAGCTGACTGAAGCCTCCGGCTTCCCGCCGACGCGCGCGGAGATCGCGCGCTCGATGGGGTTTCGCTCCGTCAACGCGGCCGAGCAGCACCTGCGGGCGCTGGAGAAAAAGGGCGCGCTGGACATATCGTCCGGCGTCTCGCGCGGCCTTCGCATTCGGGACCGCGCCGGCGCCCGGCCCGGGCGGCTCATGGAATTGCCGGTCATCGGCCGCGTGGCCGCGGGCAGCCCGACCCTCGCCGAGGAGCACGTTCAAGGCCGCTTCCAGGTCGATCCGAATCTCTTTGCACCGCGAGCCGACTACCTGCTGCGCGTACGCGGCATGTCGATGCGCGACGCCGGCATTCTCGAAGGCGACCTTCTGGCCGTGCATCGCTGCGACGATGCTCGCTCCGGCCAGATCGTCGTAGCGCGCCTCGGAGACGAAGTCACCGTGAAGCGCCTTCGGCGTCGCGGCAACTTGGTGCAGTTGCTGCCGGAGAACCCCGACTACGAGCCGATCGAGCTCGACCTGCGGCGCGATGCCCTGGCGATCGAGGGCATCGGGGTGGGCGTCATCCGCAACGGTAAGAGCTTGTGAGAGCAAAAATCCGCCGAACTTGATTTTGGACGGCCGGATATAATCCCCGGGCGACTGTCCATCGCCCGCTCAATGCATCGGTCTTCTTTCGTTCTCGAGCAAAGCGCCGTTTCGACTGCGGCGGCAGGCCCATTCGTTGCCGCGCCGGATGCCGCGGACCGCAAGCATGTCCTCGCGGAGCGGGTCGAGCTTCTTTATCGCCAATCCGCACTGGGCATCGTTGCGACCATCGTGGTCGCGACGGTCGCCACCACCGAGCTCTGGTACGACAAGTACAAACAGCTCGTGATCTTTTGGTGGGCGACCGCGCTGCTGATCAGCGCGGCGCGCTTCGTGATCGAGGTCGCGTACCGCCGCCGCAAGAAAGAAGACCCCGAGAAGTGGCTGCGCTGGTTCGCGATCGGCGCAATGGCCGCGGGGGTGAGCTGGGGATTCGCGGGCTCGGTGTTCTTTCCGTCGCACACGGGCGAGCAGCAGGTGTTCGTCGCATTCTTGCTCGCCGGCATGGCCTCCGGCGGGATTCCCCTGCTCTCCTCGGTGTGGTGGGTCTACGCGCTGTACGCCGGAGGGATCATGCTTCCGTTCTCTTACGTGCTCGCCACGTACGGAGCCGGCCTGTTCACCGAGCTGGCGATCATGGTGCCCGTTCTATATGCCGCCAACGTGGTAATCGCCTTCCGCCTGGATCGGGTGTTCGCCTCCGGGCTTCGGCTGCGCCATGCCTATGGCCGCCTGGCGCAGGACCACGAAGCGCTCAACCACCAGCTCGAAGGCCAGATCAACGAACTGATGGAGGCACACCGCGAGGTCGCTGCCTCGGGGCGCAAACTGGCCCTGTTCGCCGAGCGCGCACCGATCGCAGTACTGGAGATGGACGGCAATACCACGATCCTGGACGTGAACCCGGCCGCGGAGAACCTGTTCGGCTATGCCTCCACCGAGCTGATCGGGCGCAGCGCGTTGCGCATGCTGTTCTCCCAGGAGCAGCCCGGGGTCGACGAGGCGTGGTGGAGCCGATTCACGGCGGCCGCGCAACCCGCCAGCGCCTTCCAGGTGCCATGCACGCGACGCGACGGGCTGGAGCTGATCTGCGAGTTCAGCTTCACGCCGCTGGTGAACGACGAAGGCAAGCTCCTGTCCGTGATCGCCCAAGGGCGCGACATCACGCAGCAGCTGGAGGCCGAGCGCATCAAGCGGGAGTTCACCTCGACGCTCAGCCACGAGTTGCGCACGCCGCTCACTTCGATCATCGGCGCGTTGCAGCTGCTGCAGTCCGGCGTTTTCGGGGATATGGACAAGGACGTCGAGGAGCTGGTGACGGTCGCGGAGCGCAACGGTCAGCGGCTGCTCGATCTGATCAACGATCTGCTCGACATCGAAAAGATCGAATCCGGAAAGTTCACGCTGGCGCCCGAGGTACTGTCGCTCGAGGACTTGGTGCGCGAGTCGCTGGTGCTGAACCAGGCGTACGCGGAGCGCTTCGGCGTCAGGCTCGAAGCCCCGGACCAGCTGCCGCACGTGCCAGTGTACGCGGACCGCAAGCGCCTGCTGCAGGTGCTGACCAACCTGCTGTCCAACGCCGCCAAGTTCTCGCCCGCGGGCGTGCCGGTGGAAGTGGCGCTCGTCGTGCAGGGCGATACCGTGCGGGCGGAGGTGCTCGACCGCGGCCCCGGGATTCCGGAGGAGTTTCGCAGCCGCATCTTCAACCGCTTCGCCCAGGCCGACTCCACCATCACCCGGCAAAAGGGCGGCACCGGTCTCGGGCTGGCGATCTGCAAGCGACTGATCGAGCTGATGGACGGCAAGGTCGGTTACGCCGATCGTGAAGGCGGGGGAACGCGGTTTTTCTTCGAGCTGCCGGTGCGCCGCGAGGCGGCCTGATTCCGGGGCACAACTGAGGGGCTCACAATGCCGACGCGACCGCTGAACAGAATCTGTTACGTGGAGGACGACGTGGACATCCAGCGCATCGTGCGCATGTCGCTCGAGCGCGTGGGCAAGATGACCGTGGAGATCGTCGGCGACCCGTTTGCGGCCATCGACACGGTCATCGCCTTCAAGCCCGACCTGGTCATGCTCGACTGGATGATGCCTGGAATGGACGGTCCGACGCTGTTCAAGAAGATGCGCGAGCACCCGGAAGTGAAGGACATTCCGGTGGTATTCATCACGGCGAAGGCATCCTCGGCCGAAATGGAGGAGCTGCGCGCACTCGGCGCCGCGGGGGCGATTTCCAAGCCGTTTTCGCCCAAGGACCTTGCCATGCAGCTGCGCGCGATCTGGAGCGCTCTGCCCTAGGAAGCGCGGGGGTCAGGCAGTTTTCACCCCTGCGTGACTCGCGCGGGCTGCTAGACCGAAGTTCCAGCAAGCGCGGAGCGAGTTTTCCTTTGCATCACAGGCACGTGGCGTGAGATTGAGGGTCTGGCTTCTGTCTACAAGCGGATTTGCTGGAGGAGCTCGAGCGCGCGCTGTTGCTTGGGGCTGGGCGTGGTGAGGAGGTCGAAGCTCGGTGCGTCGGCCCCAGCCCCGGGGGTGCGGCAGGTGTTGCGTACGATCGTGGCGAGCTCGGCCAGCAAGGTGGCGAAGCTGTGCGTGGGGGTGCCGTCCTCGAGCGCGTGGCGCGCCACCTTGGCAAGCGCCGCCTGGGAGCGCTTGGCCGGCGCCACCGGATCGCGCCCGGCCTTGGCCGCCTGATCGGTGTCGGCGAACATGAGCTCGCGCCAAGCCTCGCGCATGTGCCACTCGACGTAGTAGGCGAGCATGCACAGGAAGATGTGCGCACGCACCCGATCGGCGGTGCGGTGATGGATCGGGCGCACCTTCAGGTCGATCGTCTTGAGCGAGCGAAACGCCCGCTCGACGTTGGCCAAGGCTTTATAGTTGCGCACGCACTCGGGTGCGTCCATCTGCGACGCACTCACCGAAGTGCGGATGATGTACAGGCCATCGAGCGCGGCCTCGGCGGCGATGCTCTGGGCCTTGCGAGTGAACTCGAAGCTCGCCTCGCCGATGCTGAGCTCGAAGTGCTTGGCGACCTTGTACTGGTTGACGAGCTTGCCCACGCGCAGCCCGATCTGGTCGGCCCCGGTGAGTTTGCCCGCGTCCACACGGGCCTTGATCTTCGCGAGGTTCGTCTCGGTCCCCGCGAGCAGCTCCTCGCGCTTGTGCGCGCGCAGCTTCGCGAGCTCCGGGTTGCGGCAGGCCACCAGGCGCTCGCCCGGATACTGCGGTGAGCTGAGCTCAAACAGATTGCGCTCGTCGAACAGCCCCAGTTGCAACTGCCCGCCTTCGAGGAGCACGCGGATCGAGGCGCTCTTGAGCGCCGTGATCCAGCCGATGCCGTCGGTTGCGCGAAGCTCCGCGATCACCTTGTGCGAGATCATGCCGCGGTCGCCCACCATCACCAGGTGCTCCAGGCCGAAGGCCTCGCGCAGGCGCCTCACCTCTGGCATCAAGGTGTGGCTGTCGGCGACGTTGCCCTCGTGCACCGAGACGGCCACCGGGCAGCCGCGCGCATCGGTCAGAAGCCCATAGTTGACCTGCAGCAGTCCGCGCCGGCCGTCGCGGCTGTAGCCCAGCCGGGCCAGGGGACAGGTGCTGCCCTCGAAGTAGCTGGAGCTCAAGTCGTAGAGCACCAGCCCCCCGGGGCTCAAGTGGCGCGCGGCGAGCTTTTTCTGGATCCGGTCCTGACGCGCGAGCAACCAATCCATCGCGGCGTACAGATCGTTCTCGTCGCAGCCGGCCACGCCGAAGTCCTCGGCCAAGGTCGTCGTGTGCCACCAGCGCGTGGTCGCGAGCTTCGTATGCGGGGCCAGGATGCGCGCGCCCACCATCGCCAGCACCCGGTCGCGCTCGGGGCTGGGCCGAGCCCCCAGCAGCGCCTCGAGCCCCAGGCGTTGCATGGCTACACGCACGGCCTGGACGTGCCCCTGCGCGCGCGAGGTGATCGCCTCGAACAGCGCCTCGGGGCGCTGCAAGGCTTCGCCCCGAAGCACCGCGCGAATGGCGAGGATCTGCGCATCGCTGAGCGAGGAGAGATTCGCCAGAGTGCGCTTGCGCACCTTGGCGCCCTCACGAAACGACTCGCGCAACAAATACGCCGGGCGCGAGCCGCGGTTCGGGACGACATCGATGTGCATGGCTACAATGTAGCCTCACATCGCAGCTTTGTCAAGCCAACTACATGGCTACACGACGAACCCCCGTCAACGCCCCCAACCTGCAGATTCCAATGCGCTTTCCAGCCGCTATTCGGTCAGGACTGCGGGGAACTTCGGGCTAGAAGTACAGGTCTTTAACCCCGACGCCGGCCTGACCGTACTCGAGCGTGCGCCGGATGCGGTAGGTCTCATCCGGCGTCGCCTTCGGCGCCTTCGACAGGTCGAGCAGCTTCTGCGGGCGCAGCGGCTGGCCTTCGGGAGTGCGCACCACCATGACGCGCGGCTGCAAGCGCTTCTCGACGTTCTGCGCGATCACGATACCCACCTCGCCGCTATTCAGCTCGATCACCGAGCCGACCGGGAAAATCCCGATGCAACGGATGAACTGCTCCACCAGCTCGGGATGAAAGGCCTTGCCGCGCATCTTGTGCAGCATCCCGAGCGCGGTTGACGGCGGCACCGGGGCGGCGTACGGCCGCTTGCTCGTCAATGCATCGAAGGTATCGGCGATCCCGGCGATGCCGCCGATGGTGCCGATGCCTGCGCCGGTCAGCCCTTTCGGGTAACCGCTGCCGTCGTAGCGTTCGTGATGTAACGTGGCCAAGGCCGGCAGCCACGACGGAAGTCCCGGGGTCGACTCCAGAATCTCGACCGTGTGCTGCACGTGTCCCTTGACCAGCTCGTATTCCTCCGCAGACAGGCGTTCGCGCTTGGCCAGCAGCTCGGTGGGCAGTCGTAGATTACCTACGTCCTGCAGCAACCCGACCATGCCGGCCTTGTCGATCTCCTCCGTGTCCATGCCGAGAAAGCGGCCGAACGAAATCATGTAGATGGACACGTTCATCGCGCGGCCCACCAAGTACTGGCCGCGCTCCTTGAGCCTCGAGAACAGCACCAGCGCGTCGGGGTTGCGCATGATGCTCTCGGTCATGCTTGCCACGGCACCCTTTACCTGGCCGGCGTCCAGCGAACCGCGGCCGTAAACCGCGGCAAATGCCTCCTGCAGTGCGCTTTCCGAGCCGTTATACGCGTCGCGCGCCCTTTCGAGCTCCCCCTCGACCGACACTCGCTCGACGTGCTTGACCTTGCCGAGCCCGGCGAGCTCCCCTGCGGCACCGGCCGGACCGCGTTCGGGATCGATCAGGACGCTGCGCTCGGTGTCGACATAGACGTGACGGCAGTACTGGCGCAGGATCTCCAGCTGTTCCGGGCTGTCGACGACCCAGCCCTGGAACAGGAACGGCGTGTCCGTCCAGGGGCGGTCCAACTCCCCGACATACATGCCGTACTGAAGCTCGTCTACCGATATTTTCCTTTTCACCCCGCCTACGCCTTTCGCGACGCGCTGCAGGTTGCGCTCTGTGACCGCACCGCTATTCTTGCTGAAACTTGCGCGTCAGGAAGCCAATCACCTCGTCGGCGTTGCGAAAGCGCGCATCACGGTCCTTGTCCAGCAGCTTGTCGAGCAGCCTCTGATATTGCGCCAGATGCTCGGGCAGCGGCGGCGGCGGCGTGTTGATGTGATGCAGCGCCACGTCCACCGCGGTCTCGCCGTTGAACAGGTGCTGCCCGACGAGCATCTGGTAAAGGAGCACGCCGGCGCTGTAGATGTCGGTACGCAGATCCAGCGCCCGGCCCTGCACCTGTTCCGGGCTCATGTAACGCGGCGTGCCGAGAACCTCACCGTGACTGGTGCGGTCGATCGAATCGATATGCTTCGCGATGCCGAAGTCGACGATCGCCAGGCTGCCGTCGGCGCGGAACATGAGGTTCTGCGGCTTCAGGTCACGGTGCAGGACGCCCTGCTCGTGGATGTCGCCGAGGGCGAACATCAGCTCGCGGAAAATGTGCAACGCCTCCTGCGGCGGCAGTGCATTGCCGCCGAGCCGCTTGTTGAGGTCGCCGCCATCGAAGAACTCCATCACCAGGTAGGCGTGCTCCTCGGAAACGCCGTGTCCGTAGATGCGGGCCACGTTGCGGGTCTGGATGCGCTCGACGAGCGCGTACTCCTCCATGAACCGCGCCAACGCATGACGATCGCCAGTCACCTCGCTGCGCAGGATCTTGACCACCAACGGCTCGTCGTCGCGCTCGCGCGAAGCAAGGTAGACGCGCGACATGCCGCCCTCGCCGATCAGGCGCAACACCCGGATGCCCGGGATGTGCACGCGCGCGCCGAGGCTGTGGCCCTCCATGCGCGCCGCGACGTCCGGCGACATCGTCTTTTCGATCTTCGTCTGGGTCAGCTCGCGGATCGATGTGATCAGCTTCTCGCGCGTCAGCTCCTGCTTGCGCTGGTAGTCGTCGGCCCCGGCCTTGATCGCGCGCACCGCTATGATTTCGTTGCCGGCGCCAGTCAGAAACAGCACCGGCGGGCAATCCTTGCGCGTCTTGAACGCGTGCAGCCACTCCAGCCCGTCGCCGCGCCCCAGCATGTAGTCGAGGATCACCACGTCATAGGTGCCGAGCGGGAACGACTCGTCCGGCATCTCGCGCACGAGCGGGTCGTACTGCTCGACCACCGCCTGCTGCCATACCTGCCGGATGTAGTGCGCGAGCAGGTTGCGCAGATCCTCGTCGTCGTCGATGATCAGGACGCGCATCAGCCCGCCGCGGGAGCAATCTTGACGGAGTACACCGGGATCGGCTCCGATCTACCGCGCAAGGTCACGTCGCCGCGCCCCTGCACGCCGCCGGCCGGCAGCAGCTCCTTGAGGTGTTCGTACAGCGGACCGCAGATCAGCACCTCGTCCGTGGCCGCCATCTGCATCAGCCGCGCCGCGACGTTCACCGGATTGCCGATCACGGTGTAGCTCATGTAGTGGGGCGAGCCGATGTTGCCGATGATCGCCTCGCCCATGCAGATTCCTATGCCAACGCCGGTGACAAAGCCCGTGCGACGCTGCCAGACCGCGGCCGTGGGAGCGAAGCGCGACACCATCTCCTGGGCCGTGCGCCACGCCCGGATCGGGGCGTCGCGCTGCACAAACGGCACGTTGAAGCCGACCAGCAGGCTATCGCCAGCCATGTTGAATATCGTCCCGTCGTGATGATAGGCGGCCTCGGTCAGCACCGTAAAGTACTCGTTCAGCATCTCCACCACCTCGCCGACCTCCACGCGCTCGGTGAGGCGCGTGAAGCCGCGCAGATCGGCAAACAGCGCGACTACGTCGATGCGCTGCGCTCGGCCCTCGAACAGCTCGCCTTTGTCGCCGAGACTATGGATGATGCGGTCGGCGAGGCGCGGTGCGACGTAGCGCGAGAACGCCTTGCGGATCGTCTCCTTGCGGTCGATCTCGGCGGCCAGGCGACGGTCTTCCAGCTCGCGGCGCGTTTCATGCAAACGCCGCAGCGTGTTGACGCGGGCGATCAGCTCCTCCCGGTTCACAGGCTTGGAGAGGAAGTCGTCGGCGCCGGCCTCGATGCCCCGCACCCGGCTTGCCTGGTCATCGAGCGTAGTGATGAGCACGATCGGGATGAGCGCAGTAGCCTCGTCACTCTTGAGCTCGCGGCAGACCTCGAAACCGTTGCGTCCGGGCATCATCACGTCGAGCAGGATCAAGTCGGGCGGCGAGGACATGACGCGCACCAGCGTCGCGTGCCCGTCACCTGCAGTTTGCACCGTCATGCCTTCCTGCTGGAGCAAGTGGGCGAGGAACGCGCACATGTCAGGGTCGTCGTCGACCACCAGAACCCGGAACCCCGGCTGCTGCGCCTTCCTCCCCGCCCCCACCGGGCGCGGATCGGCAAGCTCACTCATACATGACCTTGACGTTCGCAAGATACTCGGCATACCCGGCGATGCTGGCGTCGATCGCCCCACGATCGGCCGTTTTCGCCGCGTCCTCGACTTGCTTGCCGATGGTCGACACCTGGGCGAACCCGTAGGAATTGCCCACGCCCTTCATGCGATGGCCGAGTTGGCGCAACTGCTCGAAATCGCCCGCGGCCAGAGCGGCGCGCAGCGCTTCGACCTCCTTTTGCCGGTTCCTGAAGAATCCCGGGATCAGGTCCTCGAGATCCTTGGCGACGGTGACGACGTGTTCGGGCATTTTCGGGGCGATCCGCGGCCACGTTAAAAGCGCCCATTATAGGGAGCCGCCCGAGAATGCGCCCGGCGGCCGAGTGTCAAACCGTGTAAAGGGTGGCCGGCCCCCGGGCCCGAGTCAGCGCTCAGCCAGCACTTGGCGGGCCCGTGCCAGGTGGGGATGGAGCGACAGTGCCGCGGAAAAGGCGAGCCGCGCCGGCTCCCGCTCCCCCGCCCCGAGCAGGATCTCGGCGCAGTTGAGGATGGCACCGAAGTGCCGCGGCTCGAGCTCGAGGGTACGGGTGATGTCATTCAGGCATTCCTCGTCCCGGCCGGTCAAGTAGTACAGCGTGCACCGCTTGTGCCATGCCTCGGCGAAGTCTGGTCGGCGGCGCAGCAGCGCAGCGAGCCGGGTTTCGGCGATGTCGTGGCGTCGCGCGGCGATGTCGCGCGTCGCGAGTTCCAGCTGCTCGGCCACGGAGCGATGGGGATGGTACATCCACAGGCTCCAGATCAGATCCTCGGTTTCGATTGCCTCTTCGGCGCCCGGGGAAACAGCCAGCCGGTTGAACAAGGCATCGAGCGCGGGCCGCCCGTTCAGTGGCCGGCGCTCGTGCAGGCGGAAGATCAGCCTGAGGACGGGAGCGTAGCGCAGCATAGGTTTCGCGCCGCTAGATGGTAGCACCATGTGGGCGCGCTCGGCATCAGTGGAAGTCGCGCGAGCGCGCGGTAAGCCGTCCGAGAAGTGCGCTGTGATCGGTAAGCCGCCGTGCCACCAGGTGCACCACCTCGCCCTCGCGCTCGATCACGCCCTGCACCCCCAGAAGTCGCGCGCCGAGGAGCTCACGGCGTTGGCGCTCGACGAGATCACGCCAGACGATCACGTTGATGCATCCGGTCTCGTCCTCGAGTGTGACGAAAATCACGCCGCTCGCGGTGTCCGGGCGCTGCCGGCAGGTCACCAAGCCCGCGGCGCACGCCGTGCGGCCGTGAGGCAGCGCGCGCAACTCTTCGGCGCAGATCAAGCGCAGGCGCTGGAGCCACGGGCGCAATAGTGCCATCGGGTGTCGGCCGAGCGTCAATCCCAGACTGGCGTAGTCCGCGACGATGTTCTCGCCCTCGCTCGGCGGCGCAAGCCGCGGAACGGCCTCGGTCGAGCGCGCACCGGCGAGCAGCCCGGGACCCCGCTCGACCCCCGCAGCCGCCCAATGAGCGTGGCGGCGGTGTCCGGCCAGCACCGCCAGAGCACCAGCGCCTGCCAGGCACTTCAAATCGCGCCGTTCAAGCGCTGCGCGCTGCGCCAGGTCGTCCACCGACCCGAACGGCCGCGAAGCACGCGCCGCAACGATCCTCTCGCCCGCCGCCTGCGACAGGCCGCCGACCATTCTCAGCCCCAGGCGCAACGCCGGCTGACCTTCCTGGCGGTCCTCCAGCGTGCAATCCCACCCGCTCGCGGTGACCTCCGGCGGGCACACCTCGACGCGGTGGCGCTGCGCGTCCTGCACCAGCTGCGCCGGTGCATAGAAGCCCATCGGCTGGCTGTTGAGCAGCGCGGCGCAGAACGCCGCCGGCTCGTGGCACTTGAGCCAGGCCGAGACGTAGACCAGCAGCGCGAAGCTCGCGGAGTGCGACTCGGGGAAACCGTACTCGCCGAAGCCCAGGATCTGCCGGTAGATCGCCTCGGCAAACTCCCGTCGATAACCGCGCTCGAGCATGCCGCGGATCAGCCGCGCCTCGAAATGCTCGAGCCCGCCCTTCCTGCGCCACGCCGCCATCGAGCGGCGCAGCTGGTCTGCCTCGCCTGGGGTGAAGCCGGCGGCGACCACCGCGAGCTGCATGACCTGCTCCTGGAAGATCGGCACGCCGAGCGTGCGCTCGAGCACCCGCCGCACCTCCTCGCTGGGGTAGGTCACCGGCTCCACGCCCTGCCGCCGGCGCAGGTAGGGATGCACCATGCCGCCCTGGATCGGGCCCGGGCGCACGATCGCGACCTCGATCACCAGGTCGTAGAAACTCGTCGGCCTCAGGCGCGGCAACATCGACATCTGCGCCCGCGATTCGATCTGGAACACGCCCACGGTGTCGGCGCGCCGGATCATCTCGTAGACCGCCGGGTCCTCCGGCGGCACGTCCGCCACCGTGAACCGGCGGCCGCGGCGCTCGCCAACGAGCTGCAGCGCGCGGCGGATCGCAGAGAGCATGCCGAGCGCGAGCACGTCCACCTTGAGCAGTCCGAGCGCCTCCAGATCGTCCTTGTCCCACTGGATGACGGTGCGCCCTTCCATCGCCGCGTTCTCGATCGGTACCAGCTCGGCAAGCGGTCCGCGCGCGATCACGAAGCCGCCGACATGCTGCGACAGGTGCCGCGGAAAGCCCACCAGCTCGCCGAGCAGGGCGACCAGCTGCTGCAGGACCGGGCTGTCCGGGTCGCAGCCCGCTTCCTCGAGGCGCCCGGGCAGCGCCCGGCTGCCATCCCACCACGAAAGCGATTTCGCCAGGTGGTCCACCTCGTCCGCGCAGAGCCCGAGCGCCTTGCCCAGGTCGCGTAGCGCGCTTCTCGGCCGATAGCAGATCACCGTCGCCGCGAGCGCGGCACGCCCGCGGCCGTACTTCGCGTAGAGGTACTGGATCACCTCCTCGCGCCGCTGGTGCTCGAAATCGACGTCGATATCGGGCGGCTCGTTGCGCTCCCTGGAGACGAAGCGCTCGAAGAGCAGGTCCATGCGGGCCGGATCGACCTCGGTGATGCCGAGCGCGTAGCACACCGCGGAGTTCGCCGCCGATCCGCGGCCCTGGCACAGGATCCCCTGCGAGCGCGCAAAGCACACCACGTCGTGCACGGTGAGAAAGAACGCCTCGTAGCGCAGCTCGGCGATCAGCGCGAGCTCATGGCGAACGAGCTCCGACACCTTCTGCGGCACCCCGTCCGGGAACCTCCAGCGCAATCCTCTACCGGTCAGCTTGCGCAGCCAGCTTGCCGGCGTTTCGCCCGCCGGCACCAGCTCTTCGGGGTATTCGTAGCGCAGCTCGTCGAGCGAGAATGCGCAGCGCCCGGCGACTGCGAGCGTTTCGGCGAGCAGCTCAGGCGGGTAAAGCTGGGCGAGGCGCATCCTGAGCCGCAAGTAGCGCTCGGCGTTCGGCTGCAGCTCGCGGCCGCACGCGGCCACCGGCCTGCCCAGCCGGATCGCCGTGAGCGTGTCCTGCAAGCGGCGGCGCGAGCGCACATGCATGTGCACGTCCCCGGCGGCGACCAGGGGCAGGCCGCTGGCCGCGGCCAGCGCGCGCAGCGACGCGAGGCGCGCGCGATCGTTCGGGCCGCAATGCAGCTCGGCAGCGATCCAGGCGCAGCCGCAGAAATGCTTCGCGATCCAGCGCGCGTGCTCCAGATCCGGTTCTTCCCCGGGGACGAAC
This sequence comes from uncultured Pseudomonadota bacterium, assembly GCA_963817785.1. GTDB lineage: Bacteria > Pseudomonadota > Gammaproteobacteria > Burkholderiales > SG8-39 > JAKALD01. Next base: position 227,899 of record CAWFPL010000005.1, read on the forward strand.
AGCGCCAGCGTTCCGCCTCCCGCGAGCGCTTCGAGGTCGCTGCGCCGAAGCGCATAGCTGCCCTTCTTGCCGCGTCTGCGCCCGATCGTGATGAGCGACGAGAGGGCGCCGTAAGCGCGCCGGTCAGTCGCGAGCAGCACCGCCTTCAGGCCGTCCGCGAGTCTCACCTCCGTACCGATGAGCAGCTTCAGGCCGCATTCCTTGGCTGCGACATGGGCGCGCACGACGCCGGCGAGCGAGCATTCGTCGGTCAGCGCGAGCGCGGCGTAGCCGAGCGCCGCCGCGCGCTCGACCAGCTCGTCGGGGTGCGACGCGCCGCGCAGAAAAGTGAAGTTCGACAGGCAATGCAGCTCCGCGTACGCGGGCAGGACAGAAGACATGGGTGCTACGCAAAAATGCCGTGCAGGTACCAGCCGCCGGCCGCACCGCGCTCGCGATAGACCCAGAGCAGTGCCGAGCCCGCCGAACGCGCGATGAAGTAGTCGCGCGCGACTTCGCCGCCGTCCCACCAGCCTGATTCGATGCGCTCTGGGCCGGCGAGCAACTCAAGCGGCCCGGCATCCTGCGGTACGCCGTCCACCTCCTTCAGCCGCCGCGCCCGCTCCAGCAGCCACAGCGGCCGCGGCCCTGTGCCCGCGGCACGCTGCGTTCCTCCGACCGGCGAGACGCGGCACCAGGCATGCTCCGGTCGATGCTCGGAATGCACGGCAAGGCCGTGGACTGTGCTACTGCCCAGCCGCGCCTCGAGGCGCTCCACCAACCGGGCCCAGTCCTCGCCCTCAACGTGAACGTCGCGAAACAGGCCTGCCGTTGCGCCGGGGAGCGGCGTAAGCACCGCAGCTTCGAGCGCGATCGCCTCAACCGGCTCGGTGAGCGTCAAGCCGGGAAGGCGCTCGCGCAGCAACCGGACGAAGTGCTCAGCGCCGCGGGCGGGTGTGGCGAGCCCGATCTCGATCACGCTGTCGCGGGCTGCGCGGTGCCTGAGCACCAGCGCGAAGCGCCGTATCCCCGCATGACGCGCGGCCAGGAAGCCTTCCAGCTGCACCAGCAGCCGCCGCGCGGCGAACAGCACGCTTTCGGCCTGCGTCACCGGCGCCGGGAACTCGAGCCTGGCGTCGAAGTGCGCCGGCGGCCGGTGGAATGCGCGCGGCTCGGGCACGATTCCCAGCGCCTGGTCCAGGGCGTCGAGCAGCGCCTGACCGAAGCGCCGCGCAACGCCGTCGCGCGGCAAGCGCATCAGCTCGCCGATGCTCGAGACGCCGACGTCGGCGAGAAACGCGAGCGCTTGCGGCTCGCAGTCGATCGCCGCGAGGGGCAAGGCCGCAAGCGTACGCTCGAGCTCCACCCGTTCCTCGATCAGCGCTTCCCTGGCTCCGAGCGCGAGCCACCACGCGCCGCGCGCGGTCGGTGCGGCGGCCAGCCGCGCGGCGAACCCCATTTCTCCGAGGCCGCTGCGCAACCGCGCAGCCAAGCGCTCGATACCGCCGAAAAGCCGCAAGCTGCCGCTCACCTCCGCCAGCACGCCCTGCGGCGGCTCGAGCGATACGCTAGGCGTGAACTGGCATAGCCACCCCGCAATGGCGGTCACCGCTTCCTGCTCGACGCTCGCGTCGCGCGGCCTTGCGTGCAATTGCGGCGCAAACGCCCGGGCCACGGAAAGCGCCATCCCTGGCCGCACGCCGAGCGCACGCGCGGCTGCGTCGCAGGCGAGCACCTCGCGACTTTCGGCCACCACCCAAGGCTCGCCACGCGCTTCAAGCGGGGCACGGCCGCGCAGCAGGGCTTCGAGCGGAAGATACGGGAAATGAAGCGCCACCCAGAGCATGGACGGGCCTGTTGATCGGAATGTCGACCGGCGCAACAGCAAGTGCGCCGCGGCGCTTGAGGATGCGCACGACCAGACGGCCCTCCTCTGCCTCGAGCACAATGCGCAGGCAGGCGGGGGAAGATTCGCGCGCCGCTTCCTTCGGACGGAACAGGATAACGAGCGCGGAGCCCATTTCCGCCGCGACCGTGAGCCGCCGCAGCTCGGCGTAACGGGCGTCGCGGAACCAGGCGAGCAGCGCGTGGCAAGCGCCGGCGCGCAGCACCTGGTCCGCTGCCCACAGCGCGTCGCGGCGCCCGGTGGTTTGCACCACGACGAGGTGCGCCAGATCCACGCCCGCGGCGGCGAGCGCGGGCGCATAAGGGAGGTGCGGGGGAGCGAGCCAGGCGATGCGGCAGCTGCTCGCTGACAACCTGGCGAGCGCCGGCAGCACGAGCTGCAGCTCGCCGACGCCCTCCCGCGTGCACAAGACCTCGGTGAGGGTGCCGCTCGGCCAGCCGCCACCAGGCAGCTCGCGGTCGAGCGCGGCAAAGCCGCTCGGCACCGCAGACATCGACGTACGCGCAAACGCGCCGCCGCGCCACACCGGTTGCCGCTGCAGTATTTGCTCGAGAATCGCCTGGGGAGTCGTCACGGCGCCTGACTGAACCACCATTACTGTATTTTTATACAGTAATTGGCGATTGGCAAGCGCCTAGTACGGTGACACGTTAATTACGCAACATAGTGATGGCCGAGCTTTCGATCCGCATCTTGGCGCGTAAAGGTCCAGTCGATGCCGCGGCCCTCGGCGTTGCGCCGGCGTTCCCAGGCGTTGAGCTCGCGCTGCGCGCGGGCTCGGTCCATCAATCGCCGCCCGAGGCATTGACGCTCCAGGATACTGATCTCGATCTCCGCCATGTTCAGCCAACTGGCATGCTTGGGCGTGTGGTGAAACTGCACGCGTCGCAACAGGGCGTGAGCGGCCGAGCGGCCCAGGACCTCCTCGAAGCACGAACGGAAGTGGGTATTGAGGTTGTCCAGAACCAAATGGACCTTCTGGGCCGAGGCGTAGGTGCGTTCCAGCAGTTGGCGCACGAAGCCCACGAACTCGGGCTTGGTTCGGCGCTCGGTCACCTCGATCGTGCGACGCCCTGCCTTGGGTTCGACCGCCACGAACACGTTGCAGGTGCCTTGGCGCACGTATTCGTAATCGCATTTGCCCGGTCTGCCGGGCTTCATGGGCAGCGGCGCTCGGCTGTCTCGGATCAATTGCTTGCTCTTCTCGTCGATGCAGATCACGGGCTCGCGCGCGCGATAGGGCTGCGCATAGAGCTCGAGCACGTCGTACATGCGTCGACGGTACTCCTCGGTCAACACCCCGATGCACCACATCAGCTTGCGCCAGGGCTTGAGGCGGTTTTTTTTAGCAGCCGGCGCACGCTCTCGCGACTGATCCGGCGCATCTGCGGGTGGCGGCGCGCCGCCCGGGTCAGCAACGCCACCGTCCAGCGTTTGGCCCCCTGGGGCGGTGAGGAGCAGGCCAAGGCGGCCACTTCGGCCAGCGCCTCGGCTCGGTACTGCTGGGGTTTGCCCGGGCGCGCCACATCGCGCAGCGCAAAGTCCAAGCCCCCCTCCAAGTATGCCGCCCGGGTGCGCCAGATCGCGGTACGGCCCACCCCGAGCACCTCCATGATCTGGCGCTCGGGCACGTTTCGATCCAAGGCCGCAAGGATGTGGGCGCGGTTGAACTCGCGCGCCCTGTGTGCACCCTTGGATCGGAACTGCTGCACCGCTTCACGCTCCCGTTTGCTCAGGTTCAGCTCGGTTTGGTGCATCGCCCATGCTCCTCGTTCGGTGGGGATGCGCTATGATACTATGTTCCGTAATTAACGTGTCTGCGTACTAGCCTGAAGTTCCTGTATGCACCGCGCAAGTTTGACCTTGCGCGACAAGCGCTTGGGGTGGTTTGGGGGTTCCGGATTCTGTCTACAAGCGGATTTGCTGGAGCAACTCGAGGGCGCGCTGTTGCTTGGGGCTAGGCGTGGTGAGGAGTTCGAAGCTCGGGGCCGCGGGCCCGGCGTTGGGGGTGCGGCAAGTGTTGCGCACGATGGTGGCGAGTTCGCCGAGCAAGGTGCAGAAGCTGTGCGCGGGCGTGCCGTCCTCGAGCCTGTGGCGCGTGACCTTGGCGAGCGCCGCCTTGGAGCGCTTGGCCGGGGCCACCGGATCGCGCCCGGCCTTGGCCGCTTGATCGGTGTCGGCGAACATCAGTTCGCGCCAGGCCTCGCGCATGTGCCACTCGACGTAGTAGGCGAGCATGCACAGCAGGATGTGCGCGCGCACCCGATCGGCGAGGCGGTGATGGATCGGGCGCACCTTCAGGTCGATCGATTTGAGCGAGCGAAACGCACGCTCGACGTTGGCCAAGGCCTTGTAGTGGCGCACGCAATCGGCCGAGTCCATTTGCGCGGGGCGCACCGAGGTGCGGATGATGTACAGGCCATCGAGCGCGGCCTCGGCGGCGATGCTCTCGCCCTTGCGAGTGAACTTGAAGCTCGCCTCGCCGATGGCGAGCTCGAAGTGCTTGGCGACCTTGTACTGGTTGATGAGCTTGCCCACGCGCAGCCCGATCTCATCGGCGCCGGTGAGCCTGCCCGCGTCCACCCGAGCCTTGATCTTCGCGAGGTTCGTCTCGGTCCCCGCGAGGAGCTCCGCGCGCTTGTGCGCGCGTAGCTTCGCGAGCTGCGCATTGCGGCAGGCGATCAGCCGCTCCCCGGGGTACTCCGGGGAGCTGAACTCGAACAGATTGCGCTCATCGAACAAGCCCAGCTGCAGCCCGCCCTGCTCAACCAGCGCCCGGATCGAGGCGCTCTTGAGCGCCGTGACCCAGCCGATCGCCTCGGTCTCGCGAAGCTCCTCGATCACCTTGTGCGAGATCATGCCGCGGTCGCCCACCATCACCAGGTGCTCCAGGCCAAAGGCCTCGCGCAGGCGCTTCACCTCGGGCATCAAGGTCTGGCTATCGGCCACGTTGCCCTCGTGCACCGACACCGCCACCGGGCAGCCGCGCGCATCGGTGAGCAGGCCGTAGTTGACCTGCAGCAGCCCCCGTTTGCCGTCGCGGCTGTAGCCGAGCTTGGCCAGGGGGCAGGTGCTGCCTTCGAAGTAGCTCGAGGACAGGTCGTAGAGCACCAGGGCGCCGGCGCGCAGATGTCGTGCGGCAAGCTTTTTCTGGATCTTGTCCTGGCGCTCAAGCAACCAGTCCATGGCCGCGTACAGGTCCTCCTCGTCCGTATCGGCCACGCCGAAGTCCTCCGCCAGCGTCGTGGTGTGCCACCAGCGCGTGGTGGCGAGCTTGCTGTGCGGGGCGAGCACCCGAGCCGCGATCATGGCGAGCACCCGGTCGCGCTCGGGGCAGGCCTTGGAGGCGATCAGCGCGGCCAAGTCCAGCCGCCGCAGGGCTTGCGCCACGGCGTGCACATGGCCCTGCGCACGCGAGGCGCTCACCTCGAAGGCTTCCCCCAGCGGCACGAAGCTCTCGCCCTTGAGCGAGCGCCGAATGATCTCGACCAGCGCCTCGGGCAGATGCGACAGATTGCCCAGGGTCTCGTTCTTGACGAGGCCGGCCTCGCGGTAACTGCGCCGCAGCAGGTGGGTGCGATAGACCCGGTTCTTGTACTTGCGTGTCGTCGTGACGACGTGTGCGGTTCCGATTCTGGCTGGCATACCTAACAGAGTAGGCGCAACACGCAGCCATGTCAAGATACTTTAGTGACTACAAACGGAAGCCGATTAAGACCGCTCACCCACGATATTGCTCAACAAAGACGGGAAGTTAGTCCCGCGCGTAACTACGAGGCACCCAGGAACTTCGGCCTAGCCAGTCCCCGCCCAGCGCTTCACCGCCCGTAGAATGCGTTCGTCCGCAAAGCCGAGCTTCGCCAGCACCGGTGCGCGCTCGAAAATCTCATCGTAACGGTGGATCAAGCTACCATCGAGTTCGCAGAAACAGATTCCGGTAAAGGCGACTCGCCTACCCTCGGCCCCGGGGAGCCTCGAGACATAGGAGAATTCGTAGCGTGCGTAGCCGATGCGGCCGTTGCCGCAGGTGTCGAACACGCGCCAGGCGAAATCGCATGCGTCGCGGTGGAAGAATTCCGTCATCATGCACGCGATCGCTTCGCGCCCGCTGAACTCGCCGTAGAAGCCATCGTGGTACACGGCCTGCGGCGTAAAGCACGCCGCCGCGTCCCGCGCATCGCCGGCGTGTTGCCGAGGATGTAAAAGCGCGTCATTTTGAGGATGGGCGCGCGATGGGTCGGTAGGCGCACTTGGGCGAGAGGGGAAGGTAACGATCAGAACGGCGGATCGGTGCTCGGGGGCTCGACATCAAGATCGTGCTGTCCGATGTCGGCGGGGGGTTGATAGTAGCGGCGAAGCTCGGCGCCGTAGTGACGTTCGAGCGCCTCGGTAAGCTCATAGAGGAACTCGAGCAGGCTTGCAGCGGCCTCATCGGAGAGCCCGGTGGGCAGACACACGAGCGGCAAATCGTTGGGCCGCAACATCGGCTTCAGCGCTCACTTGCGTGGGGCGCGGCCGCGGGATTTCGCTTTGCGTGCGGCGCGTTCCTGGGCTTCCTTGAGGCGGTAGGATTCGCCCTCCAGGGCGATGATCTCGGAGCGGTGGAGGAGTCGATCGATCAGGGTGACGACGCAAGCCGCGTTGGGGAAGACCTGATTCCATTCGCCAAAGGGCTTGTTGGTGGTCAAGACGACGGGCCGCTGGGCCTGGTAGCGGCGGGTGATCACCTCGAAGAGCAGGTCGGCGTAGCGGCTGTCATAGGACAGATACCCGAGCTCATCAATGCACAACAGTGTCGGGCTGCTATAGCGGCGCAGGCGCCGCGCGAGCGCGGTGCTCGAGTCCTGGGCGGCCAGGTCATGCAGCATGTCCGAGGCGAGGGTGAAGCGCGCGCTGTAGCCATGTAGAACGGCCTGGTGGGCGAGGTTCTTGAGCAGCATCGTCTTGCCCAGGCCGTTGGGGCCGATCAGGATCACGTTGGCGGCCTCGGCGAGGAAGCCGAGCGAGAAGAGCTCTTCGATCGCGGCGCGATCGCACTTGGTGGGCCAGGCCCAGTCGAACTCGGCGATCGGTTTGAAGGCGCCCAGGCGGGCGTGATCGAGCCGGCGCTTGAGCGAGCGCCGGGTGCGCTCGGCCTCCTCGATGTCGACCACCCGGGCGAGCCAGGGCTCGGCGAGGAGTTCGGGCAACTGCCCGAGCAGCCCGTATAGGCCGAGCCGGCGAAGCCGGCTGCAGGCGGCTTCAAGACTGAGGTTTGTCGTCGGTGTGGTCGCGATTCGATCGCTGGGGGCGTTCATCGGGGACTCCTTGGGCGAGTCGTTCGTAATCGCTTAAGGGCTGCGAGCGCACGCTCAAGTGTTCGAGCCGCGGGTCCTTGGGCAGCGCGACCGCAATCGGTGGGCGTTGGCCGCGGGCGTGGGCGTGGGCGTCGATGAAGTGGCGCACGGCCCCGAGGTGCGCAGCGTCTTCGGCGAGCGCCGCGGCGATCGCCGCCTCGAGCGCTTGCGCGCCGTGGCTGTCGAGCAACTGCAGCAGCCCCCGGGTGAGCACGCCCAAGTGGGCGCCGCGCTCAGCGGCGCGCAGGAACAGGGGCTTCGCACTGGGTGCGGCGTGCTGCAGGCGGTCCTGCGCGCGATGCGCTCGGGCGGCGCGCTTGTGAGCGACGAGGGCTTCGAGGTGGGCCGGATCCTCGATTCTCGCGCCCCGATCGAAGCTTCTTGGGTGAGTGGCGATGACTTGAGCGCCCTCGAGGATGCGCACGCTCTGGAGCGTGGCGAGCACGACCAGGGTGCGGTTGACGTGCGTGTGAGGAATCGAGTAATCGTTCCAGTCAAAGCGCACGTAAGGCGTCTTGTGCACGCTCGCCTCGATTCTCGCTTCGCACGGGAACGGGTTATCAGGCAAGGCGAGAAGACAGGAGCGCTCCTCCTCGAACACCTCGCGCACGCTGCGCGTACGATCCTCGGGGCAGGGCCGCTCGGCGGCCGCGCCCTGGCACCACGCAAGCGCTTGCGCGTTCAGATCCTCGAGATCGCGGAACGTGCGCCCGGCGAAGAACGCCTCGCGGGCAAAACGAATCGAGCGCTCCACGCGCCCTTTTTCATTTCCGCGAGCCACCGCCACGGGCCGCGGCTGGAACCGGTAATGGGCGGCCAGCTCGAGCAACTTCGGATGGAAGCGAATCGCCTGATCGACGCGCTCGAGCACGGCGCTCTTAAGATTATCGTAGAGCAAGACACGCGGCACGGAGTTGAAATACGCGAACGCCTCCACATGGCCGCGCAGGAACTCGCTCATCGAGGCGCCCAGATAAAAGCGCAGGAATAGCATCCGCGAGTACGACAGCACCATCACGAAGGCCATCAGAGGACGCACGGCGCGGCCCACGGCGAGCTTGCCGAAATGCGCCCAGTCGGTTTGTCCTTGCTCACCGGGAAGGGTGCGTAGCCGCAGGTACGCTTCGGCCGCCGGCCGCGGGCGCAGCCGCGCCACGATCGCGCGGAAGTGATCCGCAGCGCCCGGATAGCCGCGGCTGCGCACCATGACGTACAGGCGCGAGGCCCGTAGCGTCGGATACTTGGCGAGCGTCTCGGTGATGAAGCCGACATAGGGCTCGACGATCGAGGCGCGCGCCGCGCGCGGCAGGATCGCCACGCCGGCCTGCGCGAGCACGCGGCGCACGGTGCCGTGGTGCACGCGAAGCTGCCGGGCAATGGTGCCCACGGGCCAGTGCTCGCTGTGATGCAGGCGCACGATCTCGGCTTCGAGGGCGCGCGGGATCATGGCGCGCGGCTCACTTCACGGCCCGCCGCGCAACGGCCCCAACCGTGCAAAGGCCGAGAGCGCCCGAGCACAGAAACTGCAGCGCGGCAAGCCGCGCGCCCCAACCGGTGAGCCTTGGCCATCCTGTACCCGCCTTGTGCTCTGAAGCGAAGGAGCCAGCACTGTGGCAGCCAAGGCGCTACGAGGGGAACCGTGATGCGTCACTTTATGTGCTCGGCGCATGCGCCAGGTGCGCTGACGCGCCGCGTGGCGGCAGGCGCCGCGAAAGCTCAACTGGTAGCGCCGGCCGGCGCGGCGCAGCGACTCGCGCCGGCGTAGCGCGGCGCACCCCCCGGCGCAGTAAATGTTGCCCCGGTCGCAGCCCCGGCACACCTGCACCTGCTCGCCGCAACGCCGGCAGTTGTACAGCCGATGAGACGCTTCGGGCACCGCCGCCATGCACGCGTTCCACGGGGGACTGGACAACGCCGTGCATTGCGGGCATAAAGGCAATGCAGACGACGCGCGCGCTTCGCGTGCGCCGCCCGTGTAGAAGGCCCGGGGTTCTTCCAGGAACTGGCCCGGGCCTTCGTTTTTGCGGCGTCTGCGCTCAAGAATAGCGCGAGCCCGCGGCCTTGGCCGATCGGCCCAGCCGATCGAGCGAGCCGCTCATCACAGCCTCGAGACCCAAGGTACAACACCTCAGAGCATTGCGCCGCCCGCTCAGGCGTCGAACCCATCTCACCGGGCAAATTGGGCAACGGGCAGCGCGCCGACGGGATATCCACCGCGGCACGCGTTCGCGTGCGTCTTGATCGCCGCCCGCGCGCCGCCGTGGATATCCCTGCGCGGGTGAGCGCACGATCAGAAATGCATCCAACCTACCCGGCGAAGGATTTCAGGGGCGCTGCGCGTCAAACCCCAGAAACACGCGGTTTTCGACCCCCGTTAACACCAGCTTCCACACCGTCTCCGCCGTCGCCGAGTCGGCGGGCGCCCGGGTCAGCGCATGCACAGCGCCTCGACTTGCCGCAGACGGCGGCGCCAATCAGGCCGTAGCAGTTTCCGCCGCCGAGCTTCACCGAGACGTTCGCCAAAGGGGCTTGGCTCCGAACCGCATGGCAATGCCGGAGGCGACGATCACTTGAGAGGTTCCAGAAACAAAAAAGCTGGCCGCGGCCAGCTTTGGATTAAGTCGAACTGCGAGGCGGCATTATAGCGGCCTCGCCCGATCGCCGCGGCAGTCGCCGCGCCGCGACTACAGCGGTCTGATGTTGGATGCGGCCGGACCCTTCTGCCCCTGCGTCACGTCGAAAGAGACCTTCTGCCCCTCTTTCAGCGATTTGAAGCCCGAGGCCTGGATCGCGCTGTGATGCGCGAACAGATCCTTCCCGCCGTCATCTGGCGTGATGAACCCGAAGCCCTTGGCGTCGTTGAACCACTTCACGGTACCTGTAGCCATGTCATCCCAGTTCCTAAAATTGAAGCGTTTGCGCGAGGCTGTCCGAGCCCCGCTTCGGGCACGATGATCAAGGGAGGGAATCGACGGCCACTATGGAGCCGCTTTTGGCGGTAGAAGGGGCGGATATTCACGTACTTGAGATCCTGCGGCCACAAATGTAGCACAGGACTTCCAGGGGCACCACCAAGACCCCCTGCGGCCGTACCGCAGGAGCCAGCCGACGGGATGGACCGCGCCCGAGTCAGCGCATGCACACCGCCTCGACGTTGTTGCCGTCCGCGTCGAGCAGGAACGCCGCGTAGTAGTCCGGCGCATAGTCCGTGCGCGGCCCGGGCGCGCCGTTGTCCTTCGCGCCCGCCTTCAAGCCCGCCGCGTGGAAGCGGTCCACCGCGGCGCGGCTCTCGGCGCGAAGAGCCACGTGCGCGCCGCCGCCTTTTTTGTCCAGGTGCAGCCACAGCGCGGGCTTGCCTTCCGGCCCGAAGCCGGCGTACTCGTTGCCGCTCGCGCCCGGCACGTGGCCGAGTGGCGCGAGCATCGCCGCGTACAATCGCGAGGCCGCCACGAGGTTTTTCACCCGCAAGCCGATATGGTCGAACATTGAAGCCTCCTTTGTTGACGAAGGAGGCAGCTTAGGCCGCGCGCGCGATCCGTTCTTGGACAAAATTGCGTCGCCCGCGCGCCACGCGGCGAAAGCCCCCCGGGAGACACCCCCGCAGCGCGCCGGAAGCTGCGCACGAAGTTGGACAGGTCGGCGAAGCCCACGTCGAGCGCCACCTCGGTGACCGCTCGTTCGCCCTCGGCGAGGAGCCGCGCGGCGTGGCGCAGGCGCGAGCGCAGGAGGTACTGGTGCGGCGTCACGCCGAGCACCTTCGCGAAGACGCGCAGGAAATGGAACGCCGAGAGGCCCGCTTTGCGCGCCACGGCCTCGAGGCTCATTTCATGGGCCGAGTTCTCGTCGATCCACAGCGCCGCCTCGACCGCGCGGCGCCGGTGGCGTGCGCCGGCTGTCACGCGCCGGGGCTCCTTGTCCTGCCCGAGCCGCGCGTACGCCGCGACAAGCAGCAGCCCCGCTTCGCCCACGCCCACGTCGGTCGCGCCACGCGCCGCGGCTTCCAGCAGTTCGCCCTGCACTATCAGTTCCGCGAGCGGCGGCAGGCAGGCGCCCCGCCAAGGCCTCGCGCCGCCCAGGACTTCCGCGGCGCTTTCGGAGAATTGCACGCACAGGCACTCGTCGCCGCCCGCGTGGTGCTCGTGCGTGCACCGGTACTCCTCGCCCGCGCGCCCGGCCATCACCGAACCCGCGACGAGCTCGAAGGCGCGGCCGCGGGTACGGCAGCCGAAGCTTCCTTTCCTTGTGTAGGCCACCGAATGCGCCGGGAACATCTCGGTGTAGGGTCGGTCGCCCGGCCCCGCCGTGCAGCGGTATTG
>CAWFPL010000006.1:0-222013 GCA_963817785.1 uncultured Pseudomonadota bacterium
GCGCAGGCGCCGCGGCGCTCGCTTCAGCCTTTGCGCCCGGGCGGCGGGGGCGGCGTCCGGAAGGGCACGGTCGACGTGGATCCGGCCGGAGCGGCGGGCTTTTTCTGTTGCTTCGGTTTCTTCGGTTCGCGATTGCTGCGCAGCTGACCTTTGGCCATTGGAGCTCTCCAGACAACGACGTTGGCGTACGGATATTGACCGACCATTATCCGCGCATCCGGGCAGGCGTGCCGCGCCCGATCCGGAGGAACTGACTAGAATTGGACGCCATGGCTGCCCCCGACTCGACGCCGATGACCAAGTACGGCTTTCGCATCCGCACCCGCAGCGGGACGCCGGTCGATAACCTCGCGGTGCAGGCGCGCGACCAGGCCGAGGCCGAGCGCAAGATCAACCAGATGTACCCGCACTGCGAGATCCTGGAGTGCAAGCAGATCCACTCCGCGATCGGGGACGACGCCGCCAACCTGGAGAGCATCATCTCCCTTATTTCCCGACAGTCCGACGAGGACCAGGCGCCGGAGTAGGGAAGCTGTCCAGGGGGTGCGGGGGTAAGGCGCTTCTCACCCCCGCGTCCAGGGGGTGCGGGGGTAAGGTGCTTCTCACCCCCGCGTCACCTAGGGCCGTGGCTCGATGAAGCCGGTCTGCACCAGCTCCTCGACCAGCGCGTCGTAGCTCTGCGCGCCCTTGCTCTCGGGGGCATGCGCGAACACGTCCTTGCGCGCCATCGGGCTCTCGGCAAGCGCCACGTTTTCCGTGATGCGCGTGCGGCAGATCTCGTCGCCGTGCTCGGCTTCCAGCTCCCGGACGAGCTGGTGTGACAGCTTGCGCCGGGCATCGAAACGCGTGACCACGTAGCGCCGCGCGACGCGCCTTTTCAGCACGTGCTCGAGCGCGCGCAGCGTCTTGTCGGCCTGCTGCACCCCTTTGACGGCCAGGTAGTCGGCCGACACCGGGATCAGCACGCGGTCGGCGGCGAAGATCGCCGACAGCGACAGGACGCCGAGCATCGGGCAGCAGTCGATCAGGATCGGCCGCCCGGTATTCAGGTTCTCGCGCACGATGCCGTGGTTGAGGCGGTTGAGCACGTTCACGCCCTTGCCGAACTGCGTGTCGACCTTCGCCAGCTCGACGTGCGCGGGGATCACCAGCCACCCGCCGGTGGAGGCGCGCAGGAGCTGGGTGAGCGGCTTGGACTGGTGATAGAAGCCGAACATCGATTCGTCCGCGCGCGCCACGCTCGCGCCGCAGACGTAGGACAGGTGCGCCTGGGGGTCGAGGTCGATCGCCAACGGGTTGTAGCCGCGGCGCGCGAGGGCCGCGGTGAGGTTCAGGGAAGTGGTGGTCTTCCCGACTCCGCCTTTCTGGTTGAAGATCGCGATCTTGGCCACGATGCGGTTCCCGCCCTCCCTCTTCGGCACCAGGCGTCCCAATCTATCACAGCACCCCTGCGCACCCGTGGCGCGGCTCCGATGGCGGCCAAAGGGCGTTCCGAATTCCAACAATTGGAACACGGTATCAATAATTTGACACCACTTTCCTGCCGCCCATAGGATGCGCCGCCATGCGCAAGAACAAGCGGGCTTCCCCCGAGCCTCGCAAGGCCCGCGCGGCGATCGACGCGCTCAAGCAGGACCGGCGCTTTGCCACCACGCTGGTGAGCGGCCTGGAGCTGCTGCGCTGCTTCGCGTCCGTCGAGGGGATGCTCGGCAACAAGGAGCTGGCCGAGCGCACCGGATTGCCCAAGGCCACCGTCTCGCGCCTGTCGTTCACGCTCGCCGCGCTCGGCTACCTGCGCCGCAACCAGCGTCTCGGCAAGTACGAGCTGGGGCCGGCGGTGCTCACGCTCGGCTATCCGCTGCTCGCCAACCTGCGCGCGCGCTTCATCGGCCGGCAGCTGATGCGCGAGCTCACCGACCATACCGGGGGCCAGACCTCGATGGCGCTGCGCCACGACCTCGAGGCGGTGTACGTGGAGAGCTTCCGGCCGGAAGAGGACTGGATCAACCGCCCGGAGATCGGCACCACGCGCCCGGTGATGCGCACGGCGATCGGCCATGCGCTGCTCTTCGCGGCCACGCTCGAGGAGCGCGAGCAGGTGTTCGAGCTGCACCGCAAGCGCGAGCCGCAGCGCTGGCGGGCGGATCAGGCGGCGGTGAACCGCTCGCTGCGCGAGATCGCCGAGCAGGGCTTTTGCTCCATCTGGGGCAGCTACCGCAAGGAGCTGTGGGCGCTGGGCGTGCCGATGAAGCGCGTCGCGGGCCGGGAGGCGATCGCGTTCAACTTGAGCCTGCTGGCGCATCGCACCACGCGAACGAAGATGACCCGGGACTACGGCCCGCGGCTGGTCGGCCTGGTGCGCAGCGTCGAGTCGACGCTGGGCCTCGGCTAGCGGCGATCGAAGCGGCATTCAAGACAGCGAGGAGATCCGAAGTGGCAAAGATTGCGGGCGGCAAGGCGGTGGTCGGGGCACTCGTCGACGAAGGGGTCAGGCACGTCTTCGGCCTGATCGGCTCGGCGACGATGGAAGTGTTCGACGCGCTCTACGACGAGAAAAGCGTGCGGCTGATCGGCGTGCGCGACGAGCGCACCGGCACGCACATGGCCGACGCCTACGCGCGCGCGAGCGGCCACGCCGGCGTGATGCTCGCGGGCCAGAACGGCCCGGGCGCGACCAACCTGGTCACCGGACTGGCGCAGGCGAACGCGGCGTTCTCGCCGGTGGTCGCGCTCGCCGGGTCGCTCTCGTCCGGGCACGTATACCGCGACGCGTTCCAGGAGATCGACCAGCAGGCGCTGTTCAAGCCGGTCACCAAGAAGACCTGGACCGTCACCCAGGCGGCGCGCATCCCGGAGATGCTGCGCGAGGCGTTCCGCACCGCGCTTACGCCGCGCCGCGCTCCGGTGGCGCTCAACCTGCCGCGCGACATCCTCGCGGAAGCGTTCGAGGCGGAGCCGTTTTCCGCGCCCGCGGGCTATCGTGCCGACGCGATGCCGGGCGGCGACGCGACGCTCGTCGAGCAGGCGGCGGCGCTGCTCGCCGGTGCCGCGCGGCCGCTCATCATCGCCGGCGGCGGCATCAAGAACTCGCGCGCGCACCGGGCGGCGCTCGAGCTTGCCGAGGCGCTCGATGCGCCGGTGGCGATGTCGCCGGGGCACGGCGATGCGATCCCGCACGATCATCCGCTGAACGCGGGGCAGATGGGGCCGCGCGGCAACGCGGTGGCCTCGCGCATGGCGCGCGAGGCGGACGTGATCCTCGCGCTGGGCACGCGCCTCGGCTTCAACACCACCTTCTACTCCTGGGACAACCTCGGCCGCTCGGCGAAGATCATCCAGGTGGAAATCGAGCCCACGGCGATCGGTCGCTTCTTCCCCGTGGCGCTCGGCATCGTCGGCGACGCGGGCAAGGTCGCGCTGCAGCTCGCGCGGGCGCTGCAGGGCCGCGCGCCGGGTGCCGCCGCTGCGCAGTGGACCCGGGAATTCCAGGCGCAGCGCAAGGCGCTGTGGGAGGAGCGCGACGCCGCCGGCGCCGCGCGCGGCGACCCCATCCAGCCGGCGACGCTGTTTCGCGCCCTGCGCGGCGTACTGCCGCGCGACACGATCTACACGATGGACGCCGGCACGCTGTGCCTGCAGGCGACCGACATGATGCGCTACTTCCAGCCGCCGGGCCTGTTCACGCCGCTCGACTTCGGGCTGGTGGGGTTCTCCTACGCGGCCGGCATCGGCGCGAAGCTCGCCTGTCCCGACCGGACGGTCGTCAGCCTGATGGGCGATGGCGGCTTCGGCATGACCATGTCGGAGATCGGCACCGCCGTGGCGCACGGCGTGAATACCGTCTGCATCGTCATGAACAACGGCTGCTGGGGCGCCGAAAAGGCCTACCAGCGCGATTTCTTTGGCGGGCGCTACATCGGCGCGGACGTGCCCAACCCGCCGTACGACCAGGTGGCGAAGCTCTTCGGCGCGGCGGGGTTTCGCGTCGATAAGGGCGCCGAGATCGAGGCCGCGGTCGGCGCCGCGCTCGCCTGCGGCAAGCCCGCGGTGGTCGACATCCAGGTCGACCCGAACGCCCTGTACAGCTTCCGGCGCGACTCGTTCAAGCACCGCGACCCGGGCGCGAAGTAGCGGCCATGGCGGATACGGCCTTCGACTACGTGATCGTCGGCGCTGGCTCGGCGGGCTGCGCGCTCGCGTACCGGCTCACCGAAGGCGGCCGCCGCCGCGTGCTGCTGCTGGAGGCGGGCGGATTCGACCGCAATCTCTGGATCCATGTCCCGCTCGGCGTGGCGAAGACGATCCAGGACGAGCGCCTGGTGTGGAAGTTCGCGACCGAGCCCGAGGCCGGGCTCGCCGGGCAGTCGCTCTACTGGCCGCGCGGCCGGGTGCTCGGGGGCTCGAGCTCGGTGAACGGCATGGTGTACGTGCGCGGCGACCCGCGCGAATACGATCACTGGAGGGAGCTCGGCAACGACGGCTGGAGCTACCGCGACCTGCTGCCCGTGTTCAAGCGCATGGAGCGCTACGCCGAGGGCGACCCTGCCTATCGCGGCCACGACGGGCCGCTCAGCATCACCAACCGCCGCACCAAGGATCCCGATCCGCTTTCCGAAGCCTACGTCGAAGCGTGCCGCCAGTCCGGCATTGCCGGGGTGGAGGACTACAACGCCGCCGACTGGCAGGGCGCGAGCATGCTGCAGCTCAACACGCGCAGGGGGCTTCGCTGCAGCACGGCCGACGCCTACCTGCGGCCCGCCCTGAAGCGCGCGAACCTCGCCCTGGAGACCGGCGCGCACGTGCTGCGGGTGCTGTTCGAGGGAACACGCGCCGTCGGCGTCGAGTACCGGCGCGGCGGAAAGTCCACCGTCGCGCGCGCGGCTCGGGAGGTGATCCTCTGCGCCGGATCGGTGCAGTCGCCGCAGCTGCTCGAGCTCTCGGGCGTGGGCGACGGCACCCGGCTGCAGAGTCTCGGCATTCCCGTGGCCCACCACTTGCCGGGGGTGGGCGAGGGGCTGATCGATCACTTGCAGGTGCGCCTCACCTTCGAGTGCACCCGTCCGATCACCATCAACGACCTGATGCGCAGCCCCTGGCGGCGGATGCTGGTGGGCATGCGCTTCGTCTTCCTGCGCAAGGGGATCATGACCGCGACGTCCTCGACCGCGCACGCGATCTGCCGCACGCGCCCCGAGCTGCCGCGGCCCGACGTGAAGGTGCAGCTCTACCAGATCAGCGGCAGGGACCGCTATGCGCGCACCGCCTCGCTCGGCATCGACCCGTACTCGGGGTTCTCGATCGGTGGATTCAAGATCCATCCCGAGTCGCGCGGCGCGATCCACGCGCGCTCGGCCGACCCGTACGCGCCGCCCGAGATTCGCGCCAATTACCTGGCGCACCCCGAGGACCGGAAGACTTGCGTCGACATGCTGCGCCTGGTCAGGCGGATCGCTGCGCAGCCGGCCATGAGGCCGTTCATCGTCGCAGAGCGCCGCCCCGGGCCCGAGGTCGGCGACGACGCCGGCCTGCTCGCGTTCGCCAGGCAGACAGGACAAACCTCCTGGCACCCGATCCGCACGTGCCGGATGGGCAACGACGCCGAGGCGGTGGTCGACGCGCAACTGCGGGTGCGCGGGCTCGAGGGCCTGCGCGTGGCGGACGCCTCGATCATGCCGACCATGGCCTCGTCCAACAGCAACGCTCCGGCGATCATGATCGGCGAGCGCTGCGCGGATTTTCTGCTTGAGGAGAAATCATGAGAATCGCCAAACGCACCCCGGCCGCGCGCAAGCGCAAGACCGCCACGCCCCATACCGACGCCCAGCGCGCCTCCGGGGACTGGAACCCGCTGTGGGACACGCTGCGCGAGTGGGACGCCGAATTCCTCGAAGGCTACTTTGCGTTCCGCAACGTGCCGCACCGCAAGGGGCCGTTGCCGCCCAAGTACAAGGAGCTGATCCTGATCGCGATCAACGCTTCGACCACGCACCTGTACGCTCCGGGCGTGCGGCGGCACATCCGTAATGCGCTGCAGCTGGGGGCGACCCCGGAGGAGATCATGGAGGCGGTACAGCTCACCACCATCCTCGGCATCCACGCCTACAACCTGGCGCTCCCGGTGCTGGCCGAGGAGTTGAAGAATGCCAGGCGCAAGGCGCCCGCGGCGCGGCGCGCCAAGCGGCGCCGCGCGCGTTGAGCGCTGCGCCGTTAAAGGACGTACTTCTGGTAGCGCAGCAGCCAGGACTTGGCGCTGCGCATGTTCTCGCGGCGCAGCTTCTCGGCCATCTCGGCGTCGCCGCGCCGCATCGCTTCGAGCACCGCGATGTGCTCGCGCAAGCCGGTCTTCGCGCGGTCCGGAAGAATGATGATTCGGCGGATGAGCACCTGGGTCTTTTCGTAGATGCTGTCGAGCATCTGCGCGAGCAGGGGGTTGTTCGCCGTCTCGAGAAGCCGTCTCCTGAAGCGTTCGTAGCCGGTGAGAAAGGCGTCGAACTCGCCCTTCGCCGCGTGCTCGGCGAGCGGCCCGGTGAAATAGTCGAGCAGCTCCTGCCAGGACTCCGGCGGCGTGTTCGCGGTGGCCAGGCGTGCGCACAGGCCCTCGAGCACCTCGCGCACGTCGTACAGGTCGAACACCTGCGACAGATCGAGGCGCGCGACCACGGCGCCCCGGTTGGGGATGCGGTTGATCAGGCCACGCTGCTCCAGCGCACCGAACACCTCGCGAATGCGCGTGCGCGGGACCTTGAACTCCTGCGCCAGATCCTGCTCTCTCAGCTTCGCGCCAGGCGGGATGTCCTGGTTGACGATGCGCTCGCGCAGGGCATTGAGAACCTCGCCGACGCCCGCGCCCGGGCGCACGGCCGAGGCATTGCGCCTGCGCGCGCGCCGTGCGGGGGGCGTTGGGTTGTTCAAGCGCTTGCCTGCGTGCCCGCGGGCCGCCGCTCAGTGGGCATGCCCGGAGACCGTGAGCCCCAAGCGCTCGAACAGCGTCCGGTCCTTCTCGGTCTGCGGGTTGCCGGTGGTGAGCAGGCGTTCGCCGTAGAAGATCGAGTTCGCGCCGGCGAGGAAGCACAGCGCCTGCGTCGCATCGCTCATCGTCTCGCGGCCGGCCGAGAGGCGCACGTACGAGCGCGGCATCGTGATGCGCGCCGCGGCGATCGTGCGCACGAACTCGAATTCGTCCAGCGGCTGCTCGTCGGCGAGCGGCGTGCCCCGCACGCGCACCAGGTTGTTGATCGGCACGCTTTCGGGGTAGGGATCGAGGTTGGCGAGCTGCGCGACCAGCGCGGCGCGGTCGCGCCGCGATTCGCCCATGCCGACGATGCCGCCGCAGCACACCCGGATGCCGGCCGTGCGCACGCGCTCGAGCGTCTCGAGGCGGTCCCGGTACTGCCGCGTGGTGATGATGCGGCCGTAGAACTCGGGCGAGGTGTCGAGGTTGTGGTTGTAGTAGTCGAGGCCCGCGTCGCGCAGGCGTTCGGCCTGGCCCTCTTTCAGCATGCCGAGGGTGACGCAGGTCTCGAGGCCGAGCGCCTTGACGGCCTCGACCAGCGGCAGCACGCGCTCGAGGTCGCGCTCCTTCGGGCTGCGCCAGGCCGCCCCCATGCAAAAGCGCGTCGCGCCCTCGTCCTTCGCCCGCTGCGCCGCCGCCGCCACGTCTTCGACCGACAGCAGCGGCTGGTCCTCCACGCCCGCGGGATGCCGGACCGATTGCGGGCAGTAGCCGCAGTCCTCGGGGCAGCCGCCGGTCTTGATCGAAAGCAGCGTGGAGAGCTGCAGCGCGTTGGGATCGAAATGCTCGCGATGCACGCACTGGGCGCGGAACATCAGCTCGGGAAACGGCAGCTCGAGCAGCGCCGTGACCGCCTCGACGGTCCATTCGACGGCCGTGCCGGGAAGCGGCGCGCGAAGCCCCGTGCTCTCGAGGGTTACTTGGGACGAAGCGGGATCTGGCATGGGCGTTCCTGTTCCGGAATGGCGTTGGGAGCGAGGGCAAAGCGAGTCGTTGGCGGCACCATACAAACGTGCCCGGAGGCTGTCAATGCGCGTCTCGCTGGAAACTCCGCGCGCCGAGGCCGATGACGGTGGAAAACTAGTAGAAAGAATGGCTTATTGAAATCCAGGCACCCCGGGGAACCGTCGCAGAGCGCGCCGTTCGGGGCCCGCTCTGCGAAACTTCACAACAGATATGTAAACAAGATTGTTGACATAGATCCGCGACGCGAATTATGGTGCGCCCGATGCGCTACGCGCATCGCACGCCGTGTGCGCGCGTGCCCATAACGACAACGCTGGTCTTTCCTTCGAGAGCATGGAAGCAGACAAACCTGAGCAGTCCGCAGGACCGCTCGAGCGCGGGCCGCTCACCGGCTATCGCGTGCTGGAGCTCGGCTCGACCGTGGCGGGACCGTTCTGCGGGCGCCTGCTCGCGGACTTCGGCGCCGAAGTCGTGAAAGTGGAGACCGCCGAAGGCGATCCGGTGCGCACCATGGGCAAGCGCTTCCACGGCAAGTCGCTGTACGCCGCCAGCATCTTCCGCAACAAGGCGCTCATCTCGGTGGATCTGCGCAAGCCGGAGGGGCAGGAGGTAGTGCGCGAGCTCGCGAAGAAGTGCGATCTGGTGGTCGAGAACTTCCGCCCCGGCGGCCTGGAGAAGTGGGGCCTGGGCTACGCGCAGCTCTCCGCGCTCAACCCGCGGCTCGTGATGGTGCGCATCAGCGGCTTCGGCCAGGACGGCCCCTACAGCCAGCGCGCCGGCTACGGCGTGATCGGCGAGGCGGTGAGCGGGCTGCGCCACCTCACCGGCGATCCCGACCGGCCGCCCTCGCGGGTGGCGGTGTCGATGACCGACTACATCACCGGGCTTTACGCGGCCTTCGGCGCTACCCTCGCGCTGCTCGCGCGCGAGAAGACCGGCCGCGGCCAGTACATCGACGCCGCGCTCTACGAGTGCGCGTTCAGCTTCATGGAGCCGTGGATTCCGGCCTACCAGAAGCTCGGCCACGTCGCGATGCGCGCGGGCTCGCGATTGCCCGAGAGCACGCCGAACAACCTCTATACCACTGCCGACCGGCAGTTCATCCACATCACCGCGATGGGCGATTCGGTGTTCGAGCGTCTCGCCGGGGCCATGGGGCAGTCCGCGCTGGCCGAGGATCCCCGCTTCTCGACGGCGCTTGCCCGCTCCGAGAATCACGAGGCGATCGACGATTGCATCGCGCGCTGGACGACGCGCCACCCGCTCGCCGAGCTCGAGGCGATCCTCGAGAAGGCGCTGGTGCCGGCCACGCGCGTGTTCACCATCGCCGACATCTTCGGCGATCCGCACTATCGCGCACGCGGCTCGATCGTCGAGGCGCCGGACGAGGACCTCGGCGGGGTGGCCATGGCCGCGGTGGTGCCGCGGCTCTCCGACACGCCCGGCAAGGTCCGGCACAGCGGCCACCGCGTCGGCCAGGACACGCGCAGGGTGCTTCAGGAACTGCTCGGGCTCGCGCCGGAGCGAATCGATGCGCTCGCCAGGGCGGGCGTCGTGAAGTGCGAACAGGATTCCGAGTGACATGAACCCGAGCGACAAGCCGCAATCGCCGTTCGACCGCCTGATGGACGAGTACGAGGCCCGGCTCGCCAAGGCAACGGCGATGGGCGGGCCGGAGAAGCTCGCCCGGCGCAAGGCCGCGGGCGTGCTGAACGCGCGCGAGCGCGTCGCCTATCTGTGCGACCCGGGAACCTTCATCGAATCGGGGCTCTTCGGCACGTCCTCCTCCAATCCCGCGGACCGCGACCGCAGCCCGGCCGACGGCAAGGTGGCCGGCTTCGGCAAGGTCGACGGGCGCGAGACCGCGGTGGCCGCGAACGACTTCACCGTGATGGGCGCCTCGAGCAGCTCGACCAACGGCCGCAAGATCGCGCACCTGAAGCGCGTGGCCTGCCAGAGCGGCCTGCCGATGGTGTTTCTGGGCGAGTCTTCGGGCGCGCGCCTGCCCGACCACATGGGCTCGCGCGGCATGGGCACGCTGCTCGCCAACGACGGCACCCAGTACCTGCGCCTGCGCGAGACGCCGTGGGCGTCGGCGACGCTCGGCCTGTCCTACGGCTCGTCGTCCTGGTACGCCGTGCTCTCGGAGTTCAGCGTCATGCGCAAGGGCGCGGTGCTCGCGGTGTCGAGCTCGCTGCTCGCGTCGCTGGCGATCAAGGAGAAGGTCGATCCCGAGGAGCTCGGCGGCTGGCGGGTGCACGCGGAGGTGACCGGCTTTGCCGACGTGGTGGTCGACACCGACGAGCAGGCGCTCGATACGATCAAGACCTTCCTCGGCTACATGCCCGCCCACTGCAACGAGGCGCCCCCCGAGCGCCCGGTGCCCGCCGGCTCGGGCGAGGGCATGCGCGACGTCCTCGGCCTGCTGCCCTCGAGCCGCACCCAGGTCTACGACGTGCGCAAGATCGTCCGCGCGGTCGTCGACCGGGACAGTTTCTTCGAGCTCAAGCCGCGCTTCGGCAAGGTGGCGGTGACCGGGCTGGCGCGTCTCGCCGGCCGCAGCGTGGGCATCATCGCCAACAACCCGCTGGTGAAGGGCGGCGCGCTCGATAGCGAAGCCTGCGAGAAGATCACCAGCTTCCTGGTGCTGTGCGATTCGTTCAACGTCCCGGTCGTGATGTTCGTCGACAACCCCGGGTTCGTGATCGGCGCCGACGCCGAGCGCAAGCGCGCGCCCGGCAAGATCATGAACTTCATGAACGCGCTCGCGCTGGTCAGCGTACCGAAGCTCTCGGTGATCCTGCGCAAGAGCTACGGCCAGGCCTATCTCAACATGGGCGGGGGCCGGAACTCCGACGAAGTGGCGGCGTGGCCGACCGCGGAGGTGAGCTTCATGGACCCGCAGTTCGCGGTGCAGGTGGTGCACGCGATCGAGCCGGGCCAGCCGGGATTCGACGAGGCGCTCGCGCGCATGAGCCGGGACAGCGAGGTCTGGGACATGGCCTCCGTCTACGCGGTGCAGGCGGTCATCCGGCCGCAGGAGACGCGCGAGTACCTGATCCGCATGCTGGAGGTGCACCGCCTGCGCATGACCAACGGCGTCGGCCAGCACCTGATGCGCGCCTGGCCGACGAGCTTCTGAGGCGGCGCGCGTGCTCGACAAGGTCGTGGTTGCCAACCGGGGCGCCGTCGCGGCGCGGGTGCTGCGCACGCTGAACTCGCTCGGCGTGCGCTCGGTGGCGGTGTATTCGGATGCCGACGCGCAGGCTCCCTACCTCGCGCTCGCGAGCGAGACCTTTCACATCGGCGCGGCGCCCGCGCGCGAGAGCTACCTGAACGAGGAAGTGCTCCTCGAAGTGCTGCGCATCTCGCACGCCGACGGCCTGCATCCCGGCTACGGCTTTCTTTCGGAGAACCATCGCTTCGCGCAGCGCGTGGAGGATGCCGGCGCATGCTTCGTCGGGCCCTCGCCGCGCTGGATCGAGGCGATGGGTCACAAGACCCGGGCGCGCGAGCTCGCGGCGCAGCACGGCCTGCCGGTCGGGCGCGGATCCGGGGTGCTTCTGAAGGACGCGCAGGCGATGCATCGCGCGGCCGAGCAGATCGGCTACCCGGTGCTGGTCAAGCCTGCGGCGGGCGGCGGCGGTATCGGCATGATTGCCGTGCACAAGCCCGAAGAGCTCGCCTCCGCGGTCGAGCGCGCGGCCTCGCTCGCCGAGCGCGGCTTCGCCAACGCGGAGGTCTACCTCGAACACCTGGTCGAGCGCCCGCGCCACGTCGAGATCCAGGTGCTCGGGGACCGGACGGGCGCGGTGCGCCATCTGTTCGAGCGCGACTGCTCGGTGCAGCGGCGCCACCAGAAGATCATCGAGGAAGCCCCGGGGCCGGGGATCCCGCGCGAGCTCGTCGAGCCGCTCGCCGCCCGCGTGGCGCAGGTGCTCGGCACGATGGGCTACGACAACATCGGCACGGTCGAGATGCTGATGGGGCCCGACGGGCAGTTCAGCTTCCTCGAGATGAACACGCGGCTGCAGGTCGAGCACGGCGTGACCGAGGAGGTCACCGGCGTGGACCTGGTCGCGGCCCAGCTTCGCTCGGCGTCCGGCGAATCGCTCTCCGAGATCCTGCCCGAGCGCATCGTGATGAACGGCCATGCGATCCAGGCGCGCGTGTACGCCGAGGATCCGAAGCGCTTCTTTCCATCGCCGGGGCCGCTGCAGGTGTTCCGCCCGCCGCAGGGCGAGGGCATCCGGGTCGAGACCGGCTACCGCGAAGGCCAGCAGGTGACGCCGTACTACGACCCGCTGCTCGCCAAGGTGATCGCGCGCGGGCCGACGCGCGAGGCGGCGATCGGCCGCCTCCTCGAGGCGCTTCCCGCGTTCGAGATCCGAGGCGTGAAGAACAACGTGCCGGCGCTCGTCGCGATCCTGCGCTCCGACGAGTTTCGCAGCGGCAGGGTGCACACGGGGCTCGCCTCCGAGGTCCTGGCGCGTGCGCAGTGATCGATTGCGACGAATTTGAGCGAGGAGCAAGACGTGGCCACCTATGAAGCAAGGTCGGAAGTGACCGGATCGGTCTGGAACGTGGTCTGCGAGGTCGGGCAGCGGCTCGAGCCCGGGGACACCGTGATGGTGATCGAGTCGATGAAAATGGAAATCCCGGTGATCGCGGAAGAAGGCGGCGTGGTGAAGGAGATCCTCGTCGCCAAGGGCACACCGGTCACCGAGGGGCAAGCGGTGGCGGTGCTGGAGGCCAAATGAGCGCTGCGGCGCAGGACCAGCCGCCCGCGGACGGGGGCTGGGCGTCAGAGCTCGAAGAGCTGCGGTTTCGCGTCCGACAGGCGCAGGCCCTGGGCGGCCCCGAGGCGGTCGCCAAGCACCATCAGCAGGGCCGGCTGACGATCCGCGAGCGCATCCTCGGGCTCGCCGATCCGGATTCGTTCGCCGAGGTCGGCACGCTCACCGGGCAGGGACACTACGAGGGTGAAAAGCTCGTCGGGGTGACGCCCGCGCCCTACGTCATGGGGCTGGCGAAAATCGACGGGCGCCCGGTCGCCGTCGGCGGCGAGGACTTCACCGTGCGCGGCGGCACGAGCTGGAGCGGCGACCGCAAGAAAGGCGGCCAGGGCGGGTTCGTCGAGGATCTCGCGCGCGCCTATCGCATCCCGCTCGTCAACCTGATCGACGGCGCGGGCGGCAGCGTGACCTCCATTCAGCGCCGCGGCCACTCGGTGTTTCCCGGCGTGCACGGCTTCGAGCAATCGGTGGCGCTGCTCGGTGAGGTCCCGGTGGTATGCGCCATCATGGGCACGGCGGCCGGCGGGCCCGCCGGGAGGGCGATCCTGTCGCACTGGTCGGTGATGGTGAAGGACACCGCGCAGGTCTTCGCCGCCGGGCCGCCGGTGGTCGAGCGCTCGCTCGGGCAGAAGATCACCAAGGAGGAGCTCGGCGGCGCCAGGCTCGCCGTCGACGTCGCGGGCACGATCGACAACGTTGCCGAGAGCGAGGCGCAGTGCTTCGAGATGATTCGCCGCTATCTGAGCTATATGCCGGCGAACGTCTGGGAATTGCCCCCGGCAGTCGATACCGGCGATTCGCCGGAGCGCCGCGAGGAGGAGCTCGCGCGCATCGTGCCGAAGGACCGGCGCAAGCCCTACAACATGCGCCGCCTGATCCAGCTCATCGTGGATCGCGGCTCGATGTTCGAGATCCAGCCCTCGTTCGGCAAATCGCTGATCACCTGCCTGGCGCGCATGGACGGCAAGGTGGTTGGCGTGGTGGCGAATAACCCGATGGTTTACGCCGGCGCGCTGGACGTGAGAGGTGCGCGCAAGCAGACGCACTTCGTGGAGCTGTGCGACTGCTTCCACATTCCGCTGGTGTTCCTGGTCGACGTGCCGGGATTCATGGTCGGCAAGGACGCCGAGGCCGCGGCGACGCTGAGGGAGGGCATGCGCAGCGTCTACGTCGGGCTGCAGGCGAGCGTGCCGATGTACACGGTCGTCATCCGCAAGTGCTACGGCATGGCGGGAATGGGCGCGACGGACAAGAATGGCCTCGATTTCAAGATTGCGTGGCCGTCCGCGGAGTGGGGCTCGCTGCCGATCGAAGGCGGGGTCGCGGCGGCGTTCAGGAGAGAGATCGAGAAGGCGGCCGATCCCAAGGCACGGGAGCGCGAGCTGGAGGCGGAGCTGCGCGCCCAGGCATCGCCGCTGCGCACCGCCGAGGCGTTCGGCGTGGAGGAGATCGTGGACCCGCGCCAGACGCGGCCTTACCTGTGCCGCTTCATCAATGCCGCGCAGGGCAGGCTGCGCACGACAGTGGGGCCGAAGCCGAAGTACGGCGTGCGGCCCTGAGGAAAATGGACCGGCTGGCGCAGGGTTGCGCTCAGCCCGGTCCGTCCAGGCGCCGCGAGGAGGGAGGAATGCTTCGCGGCACGATAATCACCATAGAGGAGAAGGAAGAATGATCAGGAGACGCTATCTGGGATGGCTGGCAACTGCCGCTCTCGCGTTCGCAGCCTTGCGCCCCGCCTACGCGGAGGTGAGCGAAGTCAGTCTGTCGCTGCAATTCGGGATCGGCTACCTGCCGCTCACGGTGATGAGGCGCGACAAGCTGGTCGAGAAGCACCTCGTGGCGGAGGGATTGGGCGCGACCAAAGTGACCTGGGCCCGGCTCGGGGCCGGGTCGGCTGCCAACGACGCCCTGCTCGCGGGCAGCTTGAATTTCGCGGCGGGAGGAACGGCGCCGGCGTTCCTCCTCTGGGATCGAACCCTGGGCAACCTCGGCGTGCACGGCGTGGCGGCGCTGTGCTCGATGCCGAACCTGCTGGTCACCCGCAACCCGAACGTCAAGACGCTGCGCGACTTCACCGACAAGGATCGCATCGCCATGGCGGGCGCCGGGTCCTCGGTGCAGACCTACTATCTGCGCATGGCGGCGGCCCAGCTGTACGGCATGAAGGACTACAACAAGTTCGACAGCCTGATGGTGAAGATGCCGCATCCGGTCGGCCTGACCGCGCTGCTGTCGGGGCAGGGGGAGATCGACGCGCAATTCACCTCGCCGCCGTTCCAGTACTACGCGCTGGAGCATCCGGGAATCCACACGGTGCTCAACTCCTATGACGTGATGGGCGGGCCGAACACCTTCCTGATGGTGTGGGCGACGGAGAAATTCCGCCAGGAGAACCCGAAGACCTACAAGGCGGTGTTCGACGCGCTCAGCGAAGCGACCGCGTTCATCAACGCCCACCCGAAGGAAGCGGCGCAGATCTACGTCGCGGACGGCGGCAACAAGGATTCGGTCGACAAGATCCTGGGCATGATGGAGAAACCCGGGATGAAGTACACGCTCGCGCCGGAAGCGACGCTGAAGTACGCGCAATTCATGCATCAGGTCGGAGTCCTGCACCACGATCCGAAATCGTGGAAGGATTTGTTCTTTCCGGAGGTGCACAACCTGCCGGGGAGCTAAGATTCGGACCTCGGGGGCCGAGCGGGCCCCCGAGCACCGAACTGACGAGGAGGAAAGGATGGGCCAGGTAATCGAGGACGCACCGCTGCTGGACGTGCGCGGTGTGACGCTGCAGTACAAGACCAAGGACCACCTGGTGACGGCGACCTTCCGGGTGAACTTCCGGGTCGAGCGCTCGGACCGCTTCGTGCTGCTGGGGCCCTCGGGCTGCGGCAAGTCGACGCTGCTCAAGGCGGTGGGGGGCTACCTGCAGCCGGTGGAGGGATCGATCGCGCTCAAGGGCAAGACGATCACGCGTCCGGGGCCCGACCGGGTGATGGTGTTCCAGGAATTCGACCAGCTGCTGCCGTGGAAGACGGTGCGGCAGAACGTGACCTTCGCGCTGGAATCCTCGGGCAAGCTGAAAGGGCGCGAGGCCCAGGACAAGGCGATGCACTGCATCGAGAAGGTGAACCTGGCGAAGTTCGCCGACAGCTTCCCGCATACGCTCTCGGGGGGCATGAAGCAGCGGGTGGCGATCGCGCGCGGCATGGCGATGGAGCCTGACATCCTGCTGATGGACGAGCCGTTCGCGGCGCTCGATGCGCTCACGCGCAGGAAGATGCAGGAGGAGCTGCTGCAGCTGTGGCAGGACACGCGCTTCACGGTGCTGTTCGTGACGCACTCGATACCGGAGGCGGTGCTGGTGGGCAACCGGATCCTGCTGCTGTCGCCGCACCCCGGTCAGGTCAAGGCGGAGTTGAACAGCGACGGCAACGACCCGGCCGACGCCGCAGGCAGGAGGCTGTCGGAGCGCATTCACCAGATGCTGTTCGCCGACCAGGTCGAGGAGGAGACGGCTCATGTCTGAGTCCAACGCCGCGCGCCCGGAGTTCGTGCGCGAGTCCCTCGAGACCGCCTTCGGCGTGGTCCAGAAGCCGCTCACCGCGTGGGAGAGGATCCTGAACCAGGGCTGGATACGCAAGAGCCTGATGCTGGTGGCGCTGGCGCTCGCCTGGCAGCTGTACGCGGCGCACCTGAACAACCCGCTGCTGTTTCCGGAGTTCAGCGCCACTGTGACGGCGCTGTGGCAGGCGATCGCCAGCGGGGGGCTGCTGGGCAAGGCGTGGTACTCGATCCGGGTGCTGCTCATGGGCTACGCGGCCGGGGTGGCGCTGGCGCTGGTGCTCACGGTGCTGGCGATCAACAGCCGGGTGGGCACCGACCTGCTGGAGACGCTGACTTCGCTGTTCAACCCGCTGCCGGCGATCGCGCTGCTGCCGCTGGCGCTGATCTGGTTCGGGCTAGGCAACGGCA
Source organism: uncultured Pseudomonadota bacterium (assembly GCA_963817785.1). Classification (GTDB taxonomy): domain Bacteria; phylum Pseudomonadota; class Gammaproteobacteria; order Burkholderiales; family SG8-39; genus JAKALD01. The sequence goes on from CAWFPL010000006.1 coordinate 16,750, forward strand.
GCATCGTGTTCGTGCTGATCCACTCGGTGCTCTGGGCGGTGGCGCTGAACACGCACTCGGGGTTCCTGTCGGTGTCCAACACCCTGCGCATGGTGGGACGCAACTACGGGCTGCGCGGGCCGGTGTACGTGGCCAAGATCCTGATCCCGGCGGCCTTCCCGAGCATCCTGTCGGGGCTCAAGATCGGCTGGGCGTTCGCCTGGCGCACGCTGATCGCGGCGGAGCTGGTGTTCGGGGTGAGCTCGGGCTCGGGGGGGCTGGGCTGGTTCATCTACGAGCGCAAGAACGAGCTCGACATTCCGGCCGTCTTCGCCGGGCTGTTCACCGTGATCCTGATCGGGCTGGCGGTGGAGAACCTGATCTTCCGCAACATCGAGGCCCGCACCGTGCGCAAGTGGGGCATGCAGCACTAGTGACGCGGGGGTGAGAAGCGCTCCCGGGTTCAGGGAGTAGGTTTGGCCCGGGATTGCCTTGCACGGCTCTGCATCGAGGACTTACTGCTTGAACCCCAGCCATTCTGATGCAGCGGGACGGCACTACGAGAAGATCCTCTCGGCCCTGGAGCACCGCGGGCGCCTGCGGACCCTTGCGCCGCCGCGCGGCGTGGATTTCTCATCGAACGACTACCTCGCGCTGAGCGACGCGGCACCCATCCGGCAAGCCCTGATCGCAGCCCTCGACAGGGGAATACCGGTGGGGGCGGGGGGGTCGCGACTGCTTCGCGGGAACCACCCGGAGCACGAGGCTCTCGAAGCCCAGGCCGCGTCCATATTCGGAGTGGAGCGCGCGCTTTATTTCGGCGGCGGATTCATCGCCAACTTCGCGCTCCTGTCTCTGCTGCCGCAACGGGACGATGTCGTCGTCTACGACGCCCTGATTCACGCCAGCTGCCATGAAGGCATGCGCGCCGGCGCCGCGCGATGCGTCGCTGCCGCTCACAATGATGCGGGCGCGGTAGAGGACAGGCTGCGCGATTGGCGCGCCGCCGGCGGCAAGGGTCGCGCGTGGATCGTCGTGGAAAGCCTGTACAGCATGGACGGCGACCGCGCGCCGCTGGCTGAGCTGGCCGACATCGCCGCTCGATATGAGGCCATGCTGGTGATTGACGAGGCGCACGCGACCGGCGTTTTCGGTCCCGAAGGCCGAGGGCTTTCCGCCGCTTACGAAGGCCGCGAAAACGTCATCGCAGTTCACACTTGCGGCAAGGCGCTCGGCGCGATGGGCGCCTTGGTGTGCGGCCCGGCGCCGATCATCGAATTTCTGATCAACCGCAGTCGGGCGTTCATCTACGCCACCGCTCCGTCGCCGCTCATGGCGGTCGCCGTGCGGGAGGCGCTCGAGCTGCTGAAGCGCGAGCCGCAGCGGCGCCTGCGGTTGCAGCGCCTGATGGCTTTTGCCAACCGCGAGATCGAACTGCGCTGCGGCGTGCGACCGAGCGGATCGCAGATCCTGCCCGTTGTCGTCGGCGACGGCCGCCGCGCGATGCGTCTTGCGCAAGCCATGCAGGCGCGCGGATACGACATCCGCGGCATTCGTCCGCCTACCGTACCGGAGGGAAGCGCGCGCCTCAGAATCGCCCTGACGCTGCGGGTCGATGAAGCGACGACGGCAGCCATGCTGGACGTCTTGGCAGAGGAGCTCCAGGAGATGCGCGCATGAATGGTTGCTTCGTCGTCGCCGCCACCGATACCGGGGTCGGCAAGACGGTGTTCGCTGCGGCACTGACCCTCGCGCTGTCCGGCGTCTATTTCAAGCCGCTGCAGTCCGGCCTGGAAGAGGAGACCGACACGGATGCCGTTCGCCGGCTGACGGAGTTGCCGCCCGGGCATTTCCTGCCCGAACGCTACCGGCTGCGCAGCGCCTTGTCGCCGCACCGCTCGGCGGAGATCGACGGCATGGAAATCGACCCCGGGCAACTGACGTTACCCCGGACGGAGCGCCCCTTGATCGTCGAGGGCGCGGGAGGCCTGCTCGTGCCGCTCACCCGCAAGGTGCTCTACATCGATGTTTTTGCGCGCTGGGGGGCGCCCGTAATCCTGTGTGCGCGCACGACGCTGGGGACGATCAACCACACGCTGCTGTCTCTGGAAGCCTTGCGCCGCCGTAGCGTCCCGATCCGCGGCGTGGTCTTCGTTGGCGACGGGAATCCGGATAACGAGCGCACGATCGCGGAGATGGGATCGATCCGCCCGCTGGGCCGCCTGCCGAGGTTGGCGGTATTGACGCGCGAGCGCCTCGCGCAGGCTTTCGCCGAGAACTTTCGGCCGCAGGACTTTGCGGCCTGAGCAGAAACGTCGATGACGGGCATACGTTCTTCCCCGATCTGGCATCCATTCACGCAACATGCGCTTGTGCCGCAGATGACCGCGGTGGCCAGCGCCAAGGATGCCTATCTGTATACGGAGGATGGCCGGCGCCTGATCGACGGCATCGCCTCGTGGTGGGTGGTGACCCACGGCCATTGCCACCCGCACATCGTGCGCGCCATCGGTGAGCAGGCGCGGCGGCTCGACCAGGTGATTTTTGCCGGCCACACGCACGAGCCGGCGGAGCGACTGGCGCGCCGGCTGGTCGAGCTCACCCCCGATGGGCTCGACCGCGTGTTCTTTTCCGACAGCGGTTCGACCAGCGTCGAAGTCGCGCTGAAGATGGCGCTGGGCTACTGGCGCCACATCGGCGAGTCGCGCCGGCGCATCGTCGCGCTGGAGCACGGCTATCACGGCGACACGATCGGCACCATGTCGGTCGGCGCACGCGGCGTGTTCAACGCGCCCTATGAGCCGCTGTTGTTCGAAGTCGATCGGGTTCCTTTTCCCCATGTCGGGGGCGAGCAGGATACGCTGGATGCGCTGGATGCCGCCTGCCGGAAAGCGCCGGTCGCCGCTTTCATCACCGAGCCGCTGGTGCTCGGCGCGGGCGGCATGCTGATGTACGCGCCGCGGGTTCTGACGGCGATGAAGCAGATCTGCGAGCGGCATCGCGTGCTGTTCATTGCAGACGAGGTCATGACGGCGTGGGGCCGCACGGGCACCGTTTTCGCCTGCGAGCAGGCGAATGTCGTCCCCGATATCGCCTGCTACGCAAAAGGAATCACCGGCGGTGCGCTGCCGCTGGCGGTGACGATGTGCCGGGAGGAGATATTCGAAGCGCACTACTCGCCCGACCGCCGGCGGACATTCTTCCACTCCAGCTCTTACACGGCCAACCCCATCGCCTGCGCGGCCGCCAACGCGAATCTGGAGCTGTGGGAGCTGGAGCCCGTTCTTGAGCGGATTGCCCGCATCGGCGCTCATCACGACAGGCGGCTTGAGGCGTTCCGGGAGGACGCGCGCTTCACGAACGTCCGCCGGACCGGGACCATTGCCGCGCTCGACATACGCGTGGCGGACGACGGCTATCTCGCGGACGTGGGCCCGAAACTCTACGATTTCTTCGGCAGGCGCGGGCTGCTGCTCCGGCCGCTCGGCAACACGATTTACATCTTGCCGCCTTATTGTGTGACAACGGAGGATCTCGATGCCATCTACGACGCGATTGCAGCCGCGGGCGATGCGGTCGGAGTTTGAGTCAGCCAACGCCGGTCTCGCCGGTCGTGTCGAGGCCATGCTGGAGCGCTACGTTGCGCTTGGCGCGCCGCATGCCAGGCTGCTCAACACGTTGTCGATGCTCGAGCATATCGGCAGCCGAAAAATCATGGCGACCCAATCCGGCAGAGGGCTCGAGCAGCCGACTCTCAAGCACCTCGCGGAGGAAACGCGTCATGCCTTCTTCTTCAAGCGACACGCGGAGAGGGTTGCCCGACGCAGTCTCGACTATTCGGCGGAGGTTCTGGCTGCGCCGGCCGCCGCGCGGATGTATTTCCAGCGACTCGACGCCAGCACGGCCAAGGCGCTCGGGCGTACGGCAAATCGGAGAGCGGCGTATTTGTGCATGTCGATGGTGGTCGAGTTCCGCGCGGTCTGGCTATATCGGATCTACCATGCGGTGCTCGAACGCAGTCGGTCGCCACTCTCGCTCAAAGGCGTGCTGGCGGAGGAGGAGGGGCATCTGGAGGAGATGGCCGGCGCCCTGGTGGCGATTGGCGCGTCGGATGCGGCGCTTATCGAACGTCTGTGTCGGGCGGAGCAGAGGCTATTCGAGCGACTGCTCATCGCTCTCGAACGCAGCGTCGAGGAATTCGCACTCGCCGCCTGAACCCCCTCTGATCGTTGCGGGCGCCGCAGATGCGCTACATTCCGCGCACGGCGTTCCGATGTGGGGCGTGCAGCCCTAGTGACGCGGGGGTGAGAAGCGCTTGACCCCCGCACCCCCTTAGGCGACGCCGGGGTGCGGCTAGGCCGCCGACGGCAAGCGCGGTCCGCTCCGCGCGCGCGCGGCGGCCTCCCGCCCCGCGATGCGGCCGCCGACGAAGCATTCCGCCAGGTTGCCGCCCGACAGGTAGAGGTGCCCGAACACGCTGCCGATCTCTCCCGCGGCGTAGAGCCCGCCGATCGGCGAGCCGAAAGCGTTCAGCACGCGCTGGCGTGCGTCGTGCACCGGGCCGCCCTGCGTGTTGGCGACCATGGGCCAGACCGCGGCGGTGTAGTACGGCGGCCCGCTCAGCTCGGCCATGGACCACGGCTCGCGGCCGTAATCTGCGTCCCGCCCCTCTCGGCAGAAGCGGTTCCAGCGCTCGACGCTCTCATGCAGGTGCGCGGCGTCCGCGCCGGTGAGCGTGGCGAGCTCCTCGATCGAGCCGGCCTTGTGGATGAGGCCGAGCTCGAGCTCCCTGCGGTTGTCCTTGCTCCACTCGAATTCCATCCGCCGGTCGTTGTAGGTGGGAAAGCCGAGCGCGTGGCTCTCGAACGCCCTGCCGTCGGTGACCAGATGGGACGGGATGCGCGGATAGGTCTGGGTGACGGGATCGAAGTGGATCATCGGCCGGTGGCCGGTGTCGCCGCAATACGGCGGATATTCGTTCATATAGCGGCGGCCCGACTGGTCGACGACGATCCACGGCATGCGCACGTCGTGCGCCGCGGTGAAGAACGCCGGGACCTCCGCTTCCGCGTCGAGCCCATTGCCCGGAGTCCAGTCGCGGAACCGGGTGAGGCGGATCCCGTAGGGATAGTCGGGGTCGACGTGGCGCAGCCCGTAGGTGCCGTGGTAGTGCCACATGTGCCAGAGGTCCGCGCCGACCGCCTGCGCCATGCGAATTCCGTCCCCGGTGTTGCCGAGGAACGCGCTCGGCAGCACCGGCTTCTCCTGCCAATACTGGATCTTCATGTCGCTCGCGGCCTCGAAGCCGCCGCAGGCGAGGACCACGCCGCCCGCGGCGCGGATGCGGCGGCGCCGTCCGTCCGTTTCGACGACGACGCCTTCGACGCGGCCGTCCGCCGAGCGGACAAGCTCGCGCGCCCGGCTCGCGAGGCGCACCTCGATGGGCCGGGCCTGGACGTTGTGGAGCACCACCTTGAACAGGCGCGCCCCGCCGCGCAGCCCACGCACGTGCGGGAAGTCGCGCCGCGGATCGAAGCCCGGCACGTCGGCGATGGACGCGAAGCCGAAGCTCCTGTAGCCCTCGAACGGGTAATTGGCGTCGGTCTGGACGTGGACGACCTTGGCGCCGCTCGTGGCGGCGAGCTCCTCGATGAAACCGCCGACGTTCGCCATGCCGTCGGCGAGCGCGCGCAGCGTCTCGTCCGGCGCCGTGCCGGCGTTGGTCGCGCGCAGGTAGGCCAGGGCGTCCCGCGCCGACGAGGTCGTGCGCACGCCGCCCGCCGAGCAGATCGAGATCCCGCCCGGATCCGGCATCTTCTCCAGCAGCAGCACCCGCGCGCCGCGCTCGGCGGCCGCGATCGCGCTGATCCCGCCGGCGAAGCCGAAGCCGACCACGACCACGTCGAACGCTTCGTCGAACCCGCTCATCGGCCGCCGCCTCAGCCGCGGAAAGGATCGATGCCCGTGAGCTCGCGCCCCTGGATGAGCGTCAGGATGCCCGGCGTGCCGTCGGGGATCGAGATCGTGCGCACGTCGCGCGCCAGCTGCTCGAGGCCCAGCTCCCGGCTCAGGCCCATGGCGCCGTGGATGCGCATGGCCAGGGCGACCGCCCGATCGCAGCAATCCACCGAGTAGCGCTTCGCCATCGCGGACAGGCCGTTGGCGCGTTCCCCCCGGTCGATGGCGGCGAGCGCGTTGTAGCAGACCAGCCGGCTCGCGATCACCGCCGTCTCGATGTCCGCGAGGTCCTGCTGGATCAGCTGAAAGCCCCCGATCGCGCGGCCGAACTGCTTTCTCACGCCCGCGTACGAGCGCGCCGCGTCCAGCGCCCTTTGCGCGAGGTTGACCGCCATCAGCCCGACCAGCGGGCGGTTGGCCAGCCAGGTGAGGGTCAGCAGCCGGGCGGTGTCGCCGCTATCGGGGCACAGGTTGCGGCGCGGCACGCGGCAGCCGTCGAACAGGACTTCGGCCAGCGGCGCCTGACGCAATCCCATCATGTCGAGCTCGCGCGCCTCGAAGCTCGACTCCGAGCGGTCGACGAGCACCCGCGCCAGGCGCGTGCTGCCGTCGGCGTTGCCGATGCGGCAGGTGACGTTGATCACGTCGCAGACCGTCGCGTTGGAGATCCACTGCTTGCGCCCGTTGAGGAGCAGATGATCGCCGTCCTCGGTCGCGGTCGTCTTCACCCCGCGCGGATCGGAGCCGACGTCCGGCTCGGTGCTCGCGGTGCAGGCGATCCGGCGCCCCGCGATGAGATCGGGCAGGAAGCGTTCCTTCTGCTCCGGGGTGCAGCCGAAATGGATGCGCGCGTTGGTGGCCTCGTGAGGCTGGAGTATCAGCGCGACCGACGGCGGAATCTGCTCCGCGATGAGCCCGTAATCGAGCATGCGCAGGCCCGCGCCCCCGCCTTCTTCCGGGATGCGCGCGCAGGTCAGGCCGAGGTCCGCCGCCTTCGCCATGATCTTCAGGATCGCCGCCTTCGGCAGCGGCCGGTCGCGATCGTTCGCGGCCAGGATGGGCTGAATGTGCTTGTCCACCAGCCGCTTCGCGGCATCCACCATCAGCCGCTGCTCGGACGTGAGCGAAAAATCCATTTGCGAGTTCCCTAAAGGCTGGCCGCCGCTGTGCCGCGCGCGGAATTCATCGAGGGGCGCGCGATCCCACCTCGACGACCACGCGCCCGATAGTCGTGACGTTGAAGAACCGGTCCATCGCCGCATCGAGCGCTTCGAAGGGGATGGGGCGCGCGATCGCGGAGAGATGGCTCGGCTTCAGATCGGTGGCCAGGCGCCCCCACAGGCGCCTGCGCTCGGCCATCTGGAGCTGGCGCGAGACGTTGATGCCCAGGATGTCGACGGCTCGCAGGACAAAGGGCAGGACCGTCGTCGTGAGCGCGGTTCCCACCGCCATGCCCGCCACCGCGACCTTTCCGGCCGGCTGCATCCGCGCGAGCAGGCGATCGAGGTAGGCGTCGCCGACGTTGTCCAGCGCGCCCGCGAACAGGGGCGGCGCCAGGGGCGAGCGATCCTCGAGGAACTCCTCGCGCGACATGATGCGCTGCGCGCCGATCGATTTCAGGAACGCCGCCTGGTCGCGCTTTCCCGAAATGGCCGTCACGCTGTGTCCGCGCCGGGCAAAGATGTCGATGGCGAGACTGCCGACGCTGCCGGTCGCTCCCGTGACGGCCACGGGCCCCATGGCCGGCGTCAGGCCGGCGCGCTCCAGCCGGTCGACCGTCAGGGCCGCGGTCAGCCCGGAGGTGCCCAAGCACATCGCCTCGTAGAGCGTGAGGCCGCCGGGGAGCGGCACGATCCAGTCGCCCGGCACCCGCGCGTAGTCCGCATATCCGCCGTCGTGCTCGTTGCCGAGCTTGTAGTTGGTGACGATCACGGAATCGCCGGGCTTGAAGCGCGGGTCCGCGGAGGAGGCGACGGTTCCCGCCAAGTCGATGCCGGTCACGCACGGGCGGTCGGTTCGTACGTTCCGGCCGACCCCGCGCGCGGCCATCGCGTCCTTGTAGTTGACCGCCGAATACGCGACCTCGATCACCACGGGACCGGGGTCGAGGTCCTCGAGGCCGAGTTGCTCGAACCGGCACACCGGCTTGCCGTCGATGGTGTGGACGCGATAAGCCTTGAATTTCGCCATTGCAGGTCTCCGCAGCCGTCCTTAGAGAGAAGCGCGCGCGCCCGGTCGCGTCGCCGCCGCGCCGGGTTGTTGGTCGCAGAACACGATGCCGGCGCGCGCGAGGTCGTCGATTTCCGCTTCGGACAGGCCGGCGAGCTCCTTCAGCACGGCGCGCGTGTCCTGTCCGGTCCGGTGCCCGGACCATCTGATGGCGCCGGGAGTCGCTGAGAGCTTGGGAACTACGCCCGCGAGGACGACCGAGCCCAAGTCGTCGTCGGGCACGCTCGGGAGCATGTCGCGCGCGCGGTAATGGGGATCCTTGAAGATGTCCTCCATCGTGAACACGCGGCTCGCCGGAACCTCGGCGGCGTCCAGGATGCGCTCGAGCTCCGCCAGGTCGTGGGACGTCGTCCAGCGCGTCACCAGCTCGTCGATCAGGTCCGCGTTCTCGGCCCGGATGGTCTGCTCCGCGAAGCGCGGATCGGACGCGAGCTCGGGCTGTCCCATCGCCTCCGCGAGGCGCCGGTACACGGGATCGGCGAGGGCGGCGATGTGAATATGCCTTGCGTCGCGCGTCGCGTAGAGATTGTTGGGTGCACTGTTCGGCAGCCTGGAGCCGGCGCGCATTCCGATCTTGCCGGTTTTCTCATAGGTGGGCACGAGCACCTCCATGAAGCTGAACGCCGACTCCAGCAGGCTGGCGTCGATGCACTGTCCGATCCCGGTTTTCTCCCGGAACAGAACCGCCATCACGGTCCCGAAAGCGGCGTACAGCGCGGTGATGTAATCGGTGAGCGGAACCGCCGCGCGCGACGGCGGCCTGTCGGGGTCGCCGATCATGTGGCGCAGGCCGCTCATCGCTTCGCCGATGACGCCGTAGCCGGGGCGGCCGCGGTACGGCCCGGTCTGCCCGAAGCCGCTGATGCGGGTCATGACCAGGTCGGGCCGGATGCGAATCAGGTCCTCGTAGCCCAAGCCCCACTTCTCCAGCGTGCCCGGGCGGAAGTTCTCGACCACGACGTCGAACTGCGCAACCAGCCTCTTCACCAGCTGGCGGGCCTCGGGCTTCCTGAGGTCGACCGCGGCGATCGTCTTGTTGCGGCAGATGCTCGCCGCGTACAGCGACTTGCCATCCACGGTCTCGCCGAGCTGGCGGATCGGGTCGCCATCCGGCGACTCGATCTTCACCACTTGGGCGCCGAAGTCCGCGAGCAGCCGCGCGCAGAACGGGCCGGCGGCGGTCGATCCCAGCTCGAGCACCCGGTATCCAGCCAGCGGGCCGTTGCCCGCCGAAGCTTGCAAGCTCATCGATCGGTTCCTTCGCTCATCGAGTTCCGGCGCATGACGCCGTGTCCAAACCGGGCCATCAGATTCCCAGATTCCCGCGCGCGCTACTTCGGCAGGCGCTCCGTCCCGAGCAATCCCAGGATTCTGGAAAGCTCCTTCGCCACCGCGCTCGCGGCGTCGGCGTACTGGTGCTTGCGTGACCGGAAACGGTCCGTGGGCCCGCCGACCACGAATACCGCGATCGGCTCGGGCGCGCGCGCGAACGCCGGCGCCGCGACCGCGCTCACGCCGACCATGCGCTCGTCCTCGCTGAACGCCACGCCCGAGCCGCGGATGCGCTTCAGCTCCTCCAGCAGCCTGGAGGCGCTGGTGATGGTCCTCGCGGTGTGCGGCAGCAGCCGGTGCCCTTTGAGATAGCGCGCGACGCGCTGCTCGTCGAAATGGGCGAGCATGCACTTGCCGACGGCCGAGCAATACAGCTCCCTCGATTCTCCGATCGGCACGGTGTAGCGGACCGGGTTTTCGCTCTCGACCGTGTCCACGTAGAGCGCGACATCCCCGGCCGGGGAAGCCACGCCCAGGAGCGCCGTCTCCCCGGTCTCGCGCGCCAGCTGCCTGAGCAGCGGCCGCGCCAGGTGGACCACGTTGCGCCCCGGGATCACCGACATGGCAAACGCGCTTGCCGCCGGCCCGAGAAGGTAGCGGTCCTCCTTGCGCACGACGTATTCCAGCTGCAGCAGGCCCTTGAGCAGTCCGACCAGGCTCGTTTTCGGGGCGCGCAGCGCGCGGCTGATGCCCGTCAGGCCGTCGCCTTCCGGCTGCAGTGCGAGCAGCTCCAGGATTCCGGTGATGCGCGCGACCGACTGCGGGCCGGCCGCCGCGTCCATCGGGGCGGCCGCGGTTCGGGCTCGGCTCGCGGGGCGGCGAGTGCTGCGGCCCGGGCGCGCGGCAGTGTTACGCATATCGGAGGTATTACGCATATCGGTACATATTGCGCATATACGAATTATCGAAGGACCGGCAAACGGGTGTCAAGCGCCCGCGCGGAGCTTGGCGCGTACACGAAAGTATGCTAAAGAATATACACTTTCCGCAACGGACGGCCGACGCGAATGTTCCTTTCGATCTCCGCCGAGGACTTCGGGCGCCTCGAATCCTATCTGCCGCGCGGACTGGTCGCGCCCGACGAAAGTGATTCGCTGTCGCGCGCCCGCGGACGCATCCAGCGCCTGATCCTGATGCAGCACCTCCACCCCGGGCACAAGATTCCGATGGACGAGATCGCGCAGCACGTGGGCGCGAGCCGGACCCCGGTGCGCGAGGCGCTGAGGCTCCTGGAGACCGAAGGACTCGTGCAGTCCCTCCCCAACCGCGGTTTCATCGTGCGGCGCATCGGACCCGAGGAGGCCGAGGATCTGTACGACACGCGCTGCTGCCTCGAGCGGCACGCCGCGGCGCGCGCGTGGCAGCGCCGCAGCAAGACGTTCCTGGCGGAGCTGCGCGCCCTGCACCGGATCTACGAGCGCGTGCTGGGCGGTCCGCAGGACCGGCGGCGGCTCGGGATGCTCGTCGACAAGGCGTTCCATCTGCGCATCGCGGAGCAGGCCGGGAACGCGCATCTCACGGAAGTGCTCGCGAACACCTTCGACCGCCTGATCCTGACGCGTCCGATGGACGGATTTCCGGTCTCGAGGATGAAGGCCGCCGTGGACGAGCACAAGGCGATCGTGGCCGGGTTCGAGGCCGGGCGCCCGAAGGCCGCCGTCGATGCGGTGGCGAGAAACATCGAGCAAGGCGGCGGCGCGATCGTCGCGCACCTGCGCAGCCTGGAGGAGTTCCGCGCCATAGCCTGAACGGGCGCGCAACGGTACGGCAACCATGAAAGGTGAGACCAACATGACGCAAGCGAATCTCGGCGCTGCGCAGCTGCCGAAGGGGGCCCGCGACCGGATGCGGGCCGAGGCGAATCCGGTGTTCGCGCGGCACATTCTGGAGCCGATCTTCGAGGTCAATTGCCGCCTTTACTTCCGCCCGCTGATCGCCGCGCACCGCGCCTGGCTGCTCATGCTCGCCGAGCGCGGCATCGTGTCACGCGCGCACGCGGTCGCGATTCTGCTCGGCCTGGACGCGCTCGAGCGGGCCGGCCCGGACGCCGCGCGTCCCTTCGATCCGGCGCTCGACTACTACTATCTCCACATCGAGAGGGCGCTGGTGCAGCGCGTGCCCGGGGGCGAATCCGTCGTCGGCAACCTGAACCTCGGGCGCACGCGCCCGGAGCCGCTGGCGCGGATGGTGGTGCGCGACGCCCTCTGCAAGACCCTGGGGATGGTCGGCACGATTCGTCGCGAGCTGCTCGACCGGGCCGAGGTGGAAGCGCAGACGGTCATGCCCGGCTACACGCACCTGCAGCACGCGCAGCCGACGACGTTCGGCCACTACCTTCTCGCGATCCACGATCATCTGGCGCGCGACGCGGAGCGCCTGCTGGCCGCGTACGACACGGTCGACCACTGCACCCTGGGCTGCGGCGCGATGTCGGGCACCAGCCTGGACATCGACCGGCTGCGGGTGATGAGGCTGCTCGGGTTCGCCCGGCTGTGCGAGAACACGATCGACAGCGTTTCCGCGACGGATCACGTCATGCAGGCGAGCGCGGCGCTGACCGGCGCCATGAACGTCGTCGCCCGCTTCTGCCAGGATCTCTACATCTGGTCATCGCAGGAGTTCGGCATGGTGGATGTGAGCGATGCGTTCTCCTCGCCCAGCAGCCTCATGCCGCAGAAGAAGAATGCCCTGGTGCTCGAGTACGTCCGCTCGCGCGCGGCGCGCACGATCGGTGCCCTGACGGCATGCCATGCGGTCACGCAGAACGTGGGGTACATGGATACCGAGGAAGTCGAGATCGAGGCCTACCTGCCGCTGTACGACGCCTTCGCCGTGGCGGACGAAGCGTTGCCGACGATCGCGGCGCTGATCCCCGCGCTGCAGCTGAATCGGGATCTGATGCGCGCGCGCGCCGCCTGGGGATTCTCGAGCGTCACCGCGCTGGCCGAAGCCATCCAGACGCAGCTGGGGCTTTCGTACCGCACCGCGCACCGGGTGGTGGCTCGCGCGGTCCTCATGGCGGTGGAGCAGGGCGGCGACGCCAGCGCGATCAATACGGCGCTTCTGGACATGGCGGCGCGCGAGATGATCGACCGGTCGATCGTGATGTCGGCCGACGATATCGCGCGCTGTCTCGATCCGCGCCGCTTCGTCGAGCAGCACAAGGCGCTGGGTGGAACGGCGCCCGGCGAGGTGCATCGGATGGCGGCGTCGCGGCGCGACGCCCTGGCGTCGAGCGAAGCCGCGGTCGCGGAAAGGCTGCGGCGCATCCGCCGCGCGGACCAGGAGCTGCGGGAGGCCGTCGCGGCGCTGCTGCGCGCGGCTGCGCCGGCGGGGTGAGTGCCGGCGGCGGGAGCGGGCGTTGACACGCAACTCGGTTTCGGCGAAGAATACCTTCATGCGTATGATGTACGTATATACGCACGAAGCGCGGCGAGCCATGCCGCACCACGCGGAGGGAGCGAAGCGATGACGGCGATCGCGCAACAGGATGGCGCTGCGGCCGCACTTGCGGCCGTCGAGCGGGCTGCCCCGGTCGCGGCCGGGGCGTTCACCCGGCCGAACGACCAGGGCGCGATCCGCCTGATCGGCCAGCGCTGCCGGGATTGCGGTGCGCGCTTCTTCCCCGGCGGGCGCGCGAGTTGCGTTCGCTGTTACGGCGCCGGGCTGGAGGCGGTGGAGCTGGATGACACGGGCACCGTGGACTGCTTTACCGTGGTCCGGCAGGCCCCGAAGGGCTACCACGGGCCGGTCCCCTACGTGATCGGCAACGTCGTCCTCGGCGGCGACGTGTGGGTGCTCGCGCAGCTGGTCGGAAAGGATCCCGAGGGGTGGCGCTGTGGCGAGCCGGTGGCCGCGTGCGCCTTCCCGTTGCCGCGCGATCCCGAACACCGAAGCGTCACCCTGTGCTACGGCTTTCGCCCGCTCGCGACGGGACAGGGCCGGCTGGCGGCGGGCCACGCCGCGTAGCCCTCGAGTGAGGCGGACATGAGCCAGGCATACATCATCGGCGCGGGCATCACGAAATTCGCCCGCCACGAAGACCGGAGCGTCGAGTCCCTCGCCGCCGAAGCGATCGTCATGGCGCTCGCGGATGCGGGCATCGGCTGGGGCCGGGTCCAGCAGCTGTACGCGGCCCACGTCAAGCAAGGGGTCGCGGCCGGGCAGCGGGTGATCAAGCAGGTGGGTCCGTCGGGAATCCCGGTACTCAACGTCGAGAACTGCGCCGCCGCCGGATCGACCGCGGTGCGCGAGGCGAGCCTGGCGGTGCGCGCCGGCGAGTTCGACGTGGTGGTGGTGGCCGGGTTCGAGAAGATGGAGCCCGGCCTGCTCAGCGTGTTTCCCGCCGGGGATCCGCGCGTGGTGATGGGCATGACGGTGCTGCCGATGCGCTTCGCGCTGATGGGCGCGAAGCACATGCACGAGTACGGCACGACGATCGAGCAGTTCGCCCAGATTTCGGTCAAGAATCACGAGCACGCCGTGCACAACCCGATCGCCCAGTATCCGAAGTGCGTGTCGCTGCAGCATGTCCTCGAGTCGCGCATGATCTGCGACCCCATTACCGTGCTGCAGTGCAGTCCAACCAGCGATGGCGCCGCGGCGGTCGTGATCTGCTCCGAGTCGTTCCTGAAGAAGCACGGCGCGGGCCGCGCGGTGCGCGTGGTGGCCAGCGGACTGACCTCGGACAGCGACGAGCAGGCGCACAACGTCCACACGCTGGAGCTGATGGAGCGCGCCTCCCGCCAGGCGTACGAGCGCGCGGGAGTAGCGCCCGAGGACGTCGACGTCGCCGAAACGCACGACTGCTTCACGGTCTCCGAAGTGATTTCGTACGAGGCGCTTGGCCTGTGCGCGAAGGGCGAGGGCGGGCGCCTGGTCGACGAGCGCGCCACGTGGATCGGCGGCCGCATCCCGGTGAACCCGAGCGGAGGCCTGCTCGCTCGCGGCCACCCGCTGGGCGCGACCGGGGTCGCGCAGATCTGCGAGCTGGTGACCCAGCTGCGCGGAGAAGCCGGCGCGCGCCAGGTCGAGGGCGCGGAGATCGGCCTGGCGGCGAATACCGGGATGTGGTCGTGCTGTGTCACGCTGCTCGAGAAGTCCGGGTGACCCCGGCGCGCACCGCGTGAGCCCCACGCAGGCTCGGCATGCGGGTCGCGGCTAGCGGCGTGTGCGGCGCGGGGCGCCGATGAAGCTCGCCGGAGTCCGCGTGCTGGACCTGTCGCAGTATCTGCCGGGTCCCTACCTGTGCAGGATGATGGCCGACCACGGCGCCGAGGTCATCAAGGTGGAGTCGCCCGCCGGCGAGCCGAGCAGGAGAATGGGAACGCCGGTCGCCGGGCAGACGGTCTACTTTCGCGAGACCAATCGCAACAAGAAAAGCATCGTTCTCGATCTCAAGACCGACGGCGACCGGGAGGCCCTGGTGGAGCTGGCGGCCCGGTCCGACGTGCTGGTGGAGTCGTTCCGCCCGGGCGTCGTCGACCGCCTGGGCATCGGCTACGCGGCGATGCGCGAGCGCGCTCCGGGCCTGGTCTACTGCTCGCTCTCGGCGTTCGGCCAGACCGGCCCGCTGAGCGCGCGTCCTGCCCACGACCTCAGCATTCAGGCCATGAGCGGATATCTGCCGCTCGGCTGCGCACCCGACGGCGCGCCCGCGCTCCCGGGCGTCCCCGCCGCGGACATGGCAGGCGCGCTGACGGCGCTGGCGGGCATCCTCATGGCGCTGCTGCGCAGAACGCAAACCGGGCAGGGCGACTATCTCGACGTTGCCATGCTCGATTCGCTGCTCGCCTGGACGCCGCATTTCGCCGACCGCGTGTTCGTCCACGGCAGGGCGCCCAAGCCGGCGATCGAGCGCTGGTGGGGCGGCACCGCGTTCTATGGCGTGTACCGCACCTCCGACGGGGGACACGTCACACTCGGCGGCAGCGAGCCCAAGTTCGTCGAGAACCTGCTCGGGGCGCTCGGCCGCCCGGACCTGATCGAGATCGCCGAGCAGGGGCCGGGCCCGCACCAGGCGTCGGTCAAGGCGTTTCTGACCGAGGTCTTCGCGTCGCGCACCCGCGACGAGTGGACGGCATGGTTCGCGCAGCGCGACGTGTGTTACGCGCCGGTATGCGACTTGAGGGAGGCGTACGGAGACGTCCAGGTGCGCGCGCGAAGGATGGTGCTGGACGATCCCGATGCCGGCGGCCGGCTCGGCACGCCCATCAAGTTCGCCGCCGAGCCGGGCCGCGAGAGCGGGCGAGCGCCCGATTTCGGCGAACACACGAAGGAGATTCTCGAAGGTCTCGGCCACGCCGCCGGAGCAGGTACGAAGCAGGCGGGCCGCGCTTGAGGTGCCGCGTCTGGCGAGCATGGACGCGCCAGGCGTTTTATCGACGTAAAACGAGGAGGAGAGTCATGAAGAAATCGGTAGCACTGTGCGTAGCGGCGCTGGTGGCCGTGTTCGGCTGGGCCGGCCCGGCCAGCGCAGAGGTCGGCGAGATCACCGTAGCCCAGCAGTGGGGCATCGGCTACCTGCCGCTCATGGTCATGCAGGCGGACGGACTCATCGAGAAGCAGGCCAAAGCGGCGGGGCTGGGCGAGCTCAAGGTCCACTGGGTGAAATTCGCCGGCAGCAATGTCGCCAACGACGCGCTGCTCGCCGGTCGCCTCCAGTTTGCCGCGGTGGGGGTGCCGCCGCTGATCACGATGTGGGCGAAAACCCGGGGCAATCTCGAAGTGAAAGGGGTGGCGGCGCTGGACACCATGCCGTTCTACCTCAACATGCGCAATCCGAACGTCAAGTCCATCAAGGACCTGACCGACAAGGACCGGATCGCGCTGCCCGCGGTCAAGGTCTCGGTCCAGGCGGTGACGCTGCAGATGGCCGCCGAAAAGGCGTTTGGCCGGGCCAACGTGCACAAGCTCGACCGGCTCACGGTGTCGATGAAGCACCCGGACGGATTGGCGGCGCTGCTCTCGCCGGCGAGCGAAATCGACGGCCACTTCGGATCGCCCCCCTTCCAGTACGAGGAGCTCGAGCATCCTGGCATCCACACGGTGCTCAATTCCTACGACGTCCTTGGCGGGCCGGCGACTTTCGTGGTCGTCTGGGCAACGAGCGGATTCCGCGCCGCCAATCCCAAGGTCTATCTGGCATTCGTGGACGCCCTGAAGCAATCGGTCGACTTCATCAACAAGAACAAAGAGCAGGCGGCCGCAATCTACCTCAAGGTGTCGCACGACAAGGCGTCCAAGGAATCGATCCTCAAGATGCTCAACGATCCGCTGATCCAGTTCGGGCTCACCCCGAAGAACACCATGAAGTACGCGGATTTCATGTATCAGATCGGCTCGATCAAGGTGAAGCCGCGCTCCTGGAAGGATCTGTTCTTTCCCGAGATGCACGCTCTGCCGGGAAGCTGAGACCCGGTCCTCGGGGGGGCCGGCACCCCGAGCACGCGGGGGTGAAGGACACTCCCCCCGCGCCGCTCAGCCTTTCTGCAGCTCCATCACGAAGCGGTGCATGGCGGTGTGGTCGGCGCCGGCGCCGAGGGCGCGCGCCGCCTCCTGCCAGAATTGCGCGCAGCGGTGCGCGAAATCGGCGCGCGCGCCGATCGCGTCGGCGAGCGCCGCCGCGGTGGCGAGGTCCTTCGCCATCAGCGCGGCCGAGAATCCCGAGTTGTAGGCGCCCGAGAGCATGAACTGCTTCACCTTCACCTCGGTGGTGTTGTTGCGGCCGGTGGAGGCATTGAGGATGTCGGTCATCACCGCCGGGTCGAGGCCGAAGCGCCCGCCGATCGCCAGCGCCTCGACGGTCGCCAGCAGCCCTGCCGCGGACACGTAGTTGTTGAGCGCCTTCATCGCGTGTCCCGAGCCGAGCGGACCGGTGAGGAAAACGCGCCCGCCCAACTTCTCGAGCAGCGGGCGCAGGCGCTCGATCACGGCCGGATCGCCGCCCGCCATGATCGAGAGGCTGCCGTCGATCGCCTTCTTCACGCCGCCCGAGACCGGCGCGTCCACCAGCGCCATGCCCTTCGCCGTGAGCTCCGCGCCGAGCTCGCGCGTGCCGACCGGGTCGGAGGAGCTCATGTCGAGGACGATCGAGCCCCTGCCGAGCGAGGGCAATGCTTCGCTGACCACCTGGCGCACCGCCTTGCCGTCGGGCAGCATGGTGATGAGCACCTCCGCGCCGCGCGCGGCCTCGGCGACGCCGGAGCAGTTCCCGGCGCCGTTCAAGTCGAAGCTGCGCAGCGCGAAGCCGGTCTTCTCGAGGTTGGCCGCCATCGGCCGGCCCATCTGGCCGAGGCCGACGAAGGCGACCGTGCGGATGGCGTTCACGCTCACAGTCACACTCCGCGGTCCTTGAACACTTCCTTGGCGCAGCGGAAGGCGACCACCGCCGCCGGCACGCCGCAGTAGATCGCCACTTGGAGCAGCACTTCGCGGATCTGCTCCTTGGTGAGGCCGTTGTTGAGCGCGCCGTTGAGGTGCAGCTTGAGCTCGTGCTCCTTGCCGAGCGCCGAGAGCATCGCCAGGTTGAGCATCGAGCGCGTCTTGCGGTCGAGCCCCGGGCGGTTCCAGACGTCGTTCCAGCAGTAGGTGTTGAGCAGATCGACGAACGGCCGGGTGAAGTCGTCGGTCCCCGCCATCGCCTTGTCGACGTATTCCGGCCCGAGCACCTCGCGGCGCGTCTTCAGTCCTGCGTCGAAGCGTTCCTTGTGAGGGCGCTTGTCCATGCCTTCTCCTTTTGGGTTGGTCAGACGAGATCTTCGTGGCGGATGCCCGCGCGCCTCAGCAGGGCGTCGAACGCCATGCCGCCCGGGCGCGGGCCGCTGCGGAATACGGCCGCGCGCGCGGGGGTCGCGTCCAGCACCGGCTGCGAAATCGGCTGGTTGTCGCCGCGCATGGAATCCATCGCCACCTGGATCTCGCAGGCGCGCTGCAGCATCCAGTAGGTGGTGAAGGCCTCCGGGATGCCCGGGCAGGCCACCAGCAGGCCGTGATTGCGCAGGATGAGCACCGGCTTGGCGCCCAGACTCGCGACCAGGCGCGGCTGCTCGCCGAGGTCGGTGGTGACGCCCTCGAAGTCGTGGTAGGCCACCTGCCCGTGCAGGGTCGCGCTGTAGAAGTTGTCGTAGCGCAGGCCGTCCTTCTTGGAAGCGACCGCGCTGCCCGCGGTGGTGTGGGTGTGGATGATGCAGTGCGCGTCCTCGCGCGCGGCGTGGATCGCGCTGTGGATGACGAAGCCCGCGCGGTTGACCGGGTAGCGCGAGCCGTCCACCGCTTCGCCCGCGAGGTTGACCTTCACCAGGTTGGTCGCGGTGACCTCGTTATACCAAAGGCCGTAGGGGTTGATCAGGTAATGGCGCTCGGGCCCGGGCACGCGCGCGGTGATGTGGTTGTAGATCAGCTCGGTCCAGCCCAGCCAGTCGAACGCCCGGTAGCAGGCCGCCAGCTCCAGGCGCGCCTGCCATTCCTCGCCCGCCATGCTGTCGGGCTTGAGGCGCAGCAATTTTTCGCTCAGGTCCATGGAAAACCTCTCGGTGCGGATGGCGCAGGCACTATAAGCGCTGCCCGGCGAGGCGGCAACACGCCGGCTCGAACCCGCGCCGGCGTAGCATTGCGCCAAGCGCAGCCGCCCGCCATGCCGGTCCACAACGCAGACATCGCCCGGGTATTCGAGGAGATCGCCGACCTGCTCGAGCTCGGCGAGGAGAACCCGTTCCGAGTGCGCGCCTACCGCAACGCGGCGCGCGTCGTCTCCGACCTGCGCCTGGACATCGCGGGGGAGCTCACGCAGGGCAAGGCGCTGCCCAAGCTGCCGGGCATCGGCGAGGATCTCTCGAACAAGATGAAGGAGATCGCCGCCACCGGCAGCTGCGGGTTGCTCGAGCGCCTGCGCAAGAAGATGCCCGCGGGCATCACCGAGCTGCTGCGCATTCCTGGGCTGGGGCCCAAGCGAGTGGGGACGCTCTACCGGGAGCTCGACGTGCACACCCCGGCGCAGCTGCAGCGCGCGGCGCAGGACGGCCGGCTGCGCGAGCTGGCCGGCTTCGGCGCCAGGACCGAGCAGAAGCTGCTCGAGGCCGCGCGGACCCACCTCGGCCAGGCCCGGCGCTTCAAGCTCGCGCTCGCGGCGCAATATGCCCAGCCGCTCGCGGATGCGCTGCGCGCGGTGCGCGGTGTGTCCGACGTGACGATCGCAGGGAGCTTCCGCCGCATGAAGGAGACGGTGGGCGACCTGGACATCCTGGTGGCCGCCGAGCAGTCCGACGCCGTCATGGAACGCTTCACGCACTACCCCGAGGTGAAGGAGCGGCTCGCGGCCGGCGGAACGCGCGCGAGCGTGGTCCTCGAGTGCGGCATCCAGGTCGATCTGCGCGTGGTGCCGAAGGAGAGCTTCGGCGCGGCGCTGCACTACTTCACCGGCTCGAAGGCGCACAACATCGCGATCCGCAAGCTGGGGCAGGCCAGGGGCCTCAAGATCAACGAATACGGCGTGTTCCGCGGCCAGCGCCGCATCGCCGGCGAGACCGAGCAGTCGGTGTACGCCGCGGTCGGCCTGCCGTACATCGAGCCCGAGCTGCGCGAGGACCAGGGCGAGATCGAGGCGGCGCGGCGCGGCGAGCTGCCGCGGCTGGTCGAGCTCGGCGACCTGAAAGGCGACCTGCACGCGCACACCAAGGCGACCGACGGGCGCAACACGCTGCGCGAGATGGCCGAAGCCGCGCGGCAAAGGGGCCTCGGCTACCTCGCGATCACCGAACATTCGCGCCGCGTGACCATGGCGCACGGCCTCGATCCGGTGCGCCTCGCCAGGCAGGTCGACGAGATCGAGCGCCTGGACCGCGAGCTCGGCGGCATCGCGCTGCTCAAGGGCATCGAAGTGGACATCCTCGAGGACGGCGCGCTCGACCTGCCCGACTCCGCGCTCGCCAGGCTCGACCTGGTGATCGGCGCGGTGCACAGCAAGTTCAACCTGTCGCGCGCGCGGCAGACCGAGCGCATCCTGGCCGCGATGGAGCGGCCGTATTTCTCCATGCTCGCGCACCCCTCGGGGCGCCTGATCGGGGAGCGCGAGGCCTACGACCTCGACATGCTCGCCGTCGTGCGCAAGGCCAAAGCGCGCGGCGTGTTCCTCGAGCTCAACGCGCACCCGGAGCGGCTCGACCTGACCGACGTGCACTGCCGCATGGCGAAGGACGAGGGCGTGCTGGTGAGCGTCAACTCGGACGCCCACAGCGTGCACGACTTCGAGAACCTGCGCTACGGGATCGGCCAGGCGCGCCGCGGCTGGCTGGAGAAGAAAGACGCGCTCAACGCGCGGCCGCTCGCCGAGGTGAAGAAGCTGCTCGGGGCGACGATGGGGCGGGGGAAGGGCGGGCGTTAGTGCGGCAGCGGCGCAACATGCAACGGAGACCTGAGGAAAACAAAAACAAGCCCGGTGCGAGCGATCACCCCCCCGCCATATCGGCCTCGATGATCTCGCGCTGCCTCCGGTCGACTTCGTCGGCGAGCGCGCGCACCGCCGCGCTGACCTCGACCCGGTAGGGCGGGTCCGCACGCGCGAGGCTGCGCAGGTGCTCGGGCAGCAAGCCGAGCTGCTCGCGCGCGTACGCGCGGATCGCCCCGAGATCGAGCGGCGGAGCTACGCGCCGGCCGGCGCGCATCGCGGGCTGCAGCAGGCCGGCGCCGGGCTGGTGCTCGTCGTGCAACGCCAGGATGTCGTGCTCGAGACGGCCGTCCGGGCCGAGCACGCGGAACACCTGCTTGCGGCCCGGCCAGGTGGCCTTTCCCTCGGAGCGCTTGCGGCGCGCCACGCCGGCGTACTCCTCGAGCTTGTAGGCGCAGTCGAGTCCCGGCGCGTCGGACGAGGTCACCATGCTGGTGCCCACGCCGAAGCCGCCGATCGGCGCCGCGGCGAGCCGGGCGAGCTCGTATTCGTCGAGGCCGCCGCTCGCGAAGATGCCGATGTCGCCGCATCCGCCCAGGTCGAGGATGCGGCGCACCTTGCGCGCGTGCTCGCCCAGGTCGCCGGAGTCGAGCCGCACCGCCTTGACGGCGATCCCCTCGCGCCTGAGCAGCGGCGCGAGCTTCACCACCTTCTCGGCGCCGGCCTCGGTGTCGTAGGTGTCGATCAGCAGCACGGTGTTGTCGGGATGGCCGCGCGCGAAATCGAGAAACGCCGCGCTCTCGCCCGCGTCGTGCGCCTGGACGAACGAATGCGCCATGGTGCCGTACAGCGGGATGCCGAAGCGCCTGCCCGCGAGCACGGTGGCGCTGCCGTCGAAGCCGGCGACGTAGGCCGCGCGCGCCGCGAGCAGCCCGGCCTCGGCGCCGTGGGCGCGCCGCAGGCCGAAGTCGACCAGCAGCTTGCCGGGCGCGGCGAGCACGCAGCGCGCGGCCTTGGAGGCGATGAGCGACTCGAAGTGCAGCAGCGCCACCAGCCGCGTCTCGACCAGCTGCGCCTGCGGCAGCGGCGCGGCGACCCGCAGGATCGGCTCGTCGGGAAAGAACAGCGTGCCCTCGGGCATCGCATGCACGTCGCCGGTGAAGCGCAGCTTCGCGAGCTGGTCGATGAAGCCGCGCTCGAAGCCCGGCCGGCCGGCGAGCCAGTCGAGCTCTTCCTCGGTGAAGCGCAGGTTCTCGAGGAACTCGAGCACCTGCTCGAGCCCGGCGGCCATGAAGAAATTGCGCGCCCCGGGGAGCTTGCGCACGAAGAACTCGAACACGGCCACCGCGTTCATGCCGCGCTCGTAGTACGACTTCAGCATCGTGAGCTGATACAGGTCGGTGAGTAGGGCGCTCGCGCCCGGGTCGGGAGGCGGCTGGGTCATCATCGGTCGGAACCGTCGGAGATCAGCCGCGCCCCGGCGCGCTGCATCTGCTCGAGCGCGCGCGCACCGTCGCCGGGCTGGACGTCCACCGCGCGCACCGCGCTCTCCAGCACCAGCACTTCGAATCCGGCCTTGCAGGCGTCGAGCACCGTGTTGAGCACGCAGTAGTCTGTCGCCAGGCCGCCCACCAACAGGCGCCGCACGCCTGCTGTGTTCAGGCGCTCGCGCAGATCGGTGCCGCCGAAGCCCGAGTAGGCGTCCCGGTCCTGCGCGCTCGCCTTGGAGACGATCTGTGCGCCCGGCGGCAGCCTCAGGCTCGAAGCGAAGGCCGCCCCGGGCGTGCCGGCCACGCAGTGCGGCGGCCACGGTCCGCCCTGCGCCTTGAACGAGCAGTGGTTCGCCGGGTGCCAGTCGCGCGTGGCGAAGATCGGCAGGCCGGCGGCCGCGAACGCCTTCAGCCGGCGGTTGAGCGGCTCGATGACCTCGTCGCCGCGCCCCACGGCGAGCGCGCCGCCCGGCAGGAAATCGTTCTGCACGTCGACGACGATCAAGGCATCGCCCGGGACGGGGGCGGGCGAGGTCGCGGCTTCGGTGCTCATGACAGGTTCCACGGTGCCCGGAAACAAGTTGGGCCGCAAGCGCCGGGCTGGGTTCCCGGACCACACGCGTCCGAGCATAGGGACCGCCGCGGGCGCCGGTTTGACGCAGGTCAACCCGCCCGGCGCCGGTCTGCGCGACGGTGGGAGGGGTTTCCCGGGTTGAGGAGGCACGATGATCCCGATCCACGATCTGCTCGCCCGCATCCGCTGGGATCCCGAATTCGGCAAGGGCCGATTCGAGATCGCTTACCTGGACCGCGTGAGCGGCGCGCTGGTGCGCGTGCCCATCGAGCGCACGGTCATGACTCCGGGCGCGCATTTCTCGTTCGATGCGGTGGAGGCGGACGGCTCGGTGCACATGGTGCCGTTTCACCGCGTGCGCGAGCTGCGGCGCGACGGAGTCCTCATCTGGTCGCGCGAGGGCCCGGCCAGGGAGGCGGGGCGGTGAATCCGACCGGATCGGCGATGCTCGGCGCGGCGCTCGAGCTCGCGGCGCGCGGCTGGTCGGTGCTGCCGATGGAAGCGCGCGGCAAGCGCCCCCTCGTCGCCTGGCGCGGGCTGCAGGAGCGCCCCGCCGCACCGGCCGAGGTCGAGGCCTGGTTCGGCGAGCACCCGGAGGCGAATCTCGGCGTGGTGACCGGCGTGGTCTCCGGGCTGGTGGTGATCGACGTCGACCCGGCGCACGGCGGCGCGCAGAGCCTGGCACAGCTCGAGATCGAGCACGGCAGCTTGCCGCGCACGGTCGAAGCGCTCACCGGGGGCGGCGGCCGGCACCTGTACTTCGCGCATCCCGCCGGCGTGGTCCCCAATCGGACGGGCATCGCGCCGGGCATCGACGTGCGCGGCGACGGCGGCTGCGTGGTCGCGCCGCCCTCGATTCACCCGAGCGGGCGGCGCTATGCCTGGGCGATGCGGCGCGCGCCGGGCCAGGCGCCGCTCGCGCCGCTGCCCGCCTGGCTGGCGGCGCTCGTGCGCAAGCCCGATGCGGGGCATGCGCATCCGCTTCAATACTGGCGCGACCTGGTGCGGCGCGGCGTGACCGAAGGCGTGCGCAACAACACCATCGCCTCGCTGGCGGGGCACCTGCTCTGGCACGGCGTCGATGCGCCGGTGGCACTCGAGCTGCTGCTCGCCTGGAACCGGCTGCGCTGCGACCCGCCGCTGGCGGACGAAGAGGTGGCGCGCGTGCTCGAGAGCATCGCCCGGCTGCAGGCGCGCGAGCCGGGCGCGGGCGACCAAGGCCGCAGCGGGCCGGCAGGCTCTTGATCTCGGTCAACCGCGCGCGCGTTCCCCGCGCTAGGCTGGGCGCAACGCCAGTCACCCGTAGCAAGGAGAGATTCGATGCCAGCCAAGCAGATTCTGTTCGGCGAGGCCGCGCACGCCAAGATCGTCAAGGGCATGAACACGCTCGCCGACGCGGTGCGCATCACCCTCGGCCCCAAGTCGCGCACCGTGATCCTCGAGCGCAGCTACGGCCCCCCGATCGTGATCAACTCCGGCGTGATCGTGGCCAGGGAAATCGAGCTCAAGGACCGCTTCGAGAACATGGGCGCGCAGATGGTGCGCGAGGTCGCCGCCAAGACCGCGGAAGTGGCCGGCGACGGCACCACCACCGCCACGGTGATCGCCGCAGGCATCGTCACCGAGGGCATGAAATACGTCGCCGCGGGCATGAACCCGATGGACCTCAAACGCGGCATCGACCGCGCGGTCGAGGCGCTGGTCGGCGAGCTCAAGGCGCTCGCCAAGCCCTGCGCCGAGCGCACGGCGATCGCCCAGGTGGCCGCCGTCTCGGCCAACAACGACCCCTCGATCGGCAGCCTCATCGCCGACGCGATGGAGAAGGTCGGCAAGGAAGGCGTGATCACGGTCGAGGACGGCAAGGGGCTCGCCAACGAGCTCGAGGTCGTCGAGGGCATGCAGTTCGACCGCGGCTTCCTGTCGCCGTACTTCATCAACAACCCCGAGAAACAGCGCGTGGTGCTCGAGGACGTCGACGTGCTGCTGCACGACAAGAAGATCTCCGCCATCCGCGAGCTGCTGCCGATCCTCGAGCACGTCGCCAAGACCGGCAAGCCGCTGCTGGTGATCGCCGAGGAAGTCGAAGGCGAGGCGCTCGCCACCCTGGTGGTCAACACCCTGCGCGGCGTGATCAAGTCCTGCGCGGTCAAGGCGCCGGGCTTCGGCGACCGGCGCAAGGCGATGCTCGAGGACATCGCCATCCTCACCGGCGGCGCGGTGATCGCCGAGGAGGCCGGGTTGACGCTGGAGAAAGCGCAGCCCGCGAACCTCGGCCACGCCAAGCGCGTGGTCATCGACAAGGACGAAACCACCCTGATCGGCGGCGCGGGCGAGCCCAAGGCGCTCGCCGCGCGCGTGGCCCAGATCAAGCAGCAGATCGAGGAGGCCACCAGCGACTACGACAAGGAAAAGCTGCGCGAGCGCGCCGCCAAGCTCGCCGGCGGCGTCGCGGTGGTGCGCGTGGGCGCAGCCACCGAGACCGAGATGAAGGAGCGCAAGAGCCGCACCGAGGACGCGCTGCACGCCACGCGGGCGGCGGTCGAGGAGGGCGTGCTCGCGGGCGGGGGCGTCGCGCTGCTGCGCGCCCGGCAGCGGCTCAAGCCGCTTACGGACACCAATCCGGACCAGGATGCCGGCGTGCAGATCGTGCTGCGCGCCATCGAAGAGCCGCTGCGCCAGATCGTGAAAAACGCCGGCGCGGAGCCGGCGGTGGTGGTCGCCCGCGTGCTCGAGGGTCAGGGCGACTTCGGCTTCAACGCCGCCACCAACGAGTACGGCGACCTGGTGAAGATGGGGGTGCTCGATCCGTGCAAGGTGACGCGCACTGCGCTGCAGAACGCGGCGTCGATCGCGAGCCTGATTTTGACCACCGATTGCATGGTGGCGCAGTTGGAGGAGCCGCGGGAGGCGGCGGCGCCGATGGAGTAGGGCAGCAGCGCGGCGGTGATAGGCGGTTTGGCTTGTCGCGTCGCTTTTCCCGGGCTGCTTGGCGCACCCGCTAACTCGCAGCAGTCAAGTTTGCGCCCTTGGATTCGTTACGCTGGACCTTGTCGATGCATCTCACCACCAGCTTATTCAACGCATCCGGGTTGAACGTCGTGATGTTGGACTTCATGGAATGGTGCATCAACGCTGACAAGGCTGCACCCAACTCGGATGCAGCAAGCGCGGCTGACAGGCCGTCTTTCATGACATCAATGAAGTAAGGGTAGAACAGGTGCCCGGTAATGCGCGCATCCCCGCGTCCGACCTGGTACTTTCCATCATGCGCGGGGTCGACCTGCGGGTCTTCGAACGTTTCCGCTATGCTCCTGGATTCCTGCGCATCCAGAGGGAGGTGTATCAGGTACTGCTTGTTCTGGTATTGGTAACAGGTCAATGACCCGCCGTTCGAGAAACCCAGCGCAAACGTCATGCCTGGGTTCATGTGCGGGTTGTGATTCTTGGTGAATCTTTCGGTGATGTTCCACAGTACCTCATTCGACATTTCATCCGGGAAAATCTGCGTGCCGAATTTTTCGATCAATTCGTCATCGTTCAGGCAGACGATGACGTCGTTGTTGCCGACACGCGGCTTGATCGTCTCGAAGCCGATGCCGGTGGGTACGATGATTTGCGGGCCCAGGTAACTGTTCAGGTATCCCGGCGTGATGATCGGGATGTCGTCCGCTCTCCTGAACCTCGTTTTGATTTCAGCATCCAGGGTGTCGATCGGCGGGTGCGGCGAGACCAGCAGGTAGGTTCGCCCGTGCGCGTTGCCGTTAAAGCACTCACGTGGTCCCCAGATATGCGTATGTATCTGAACGATGTTCACGTCGTTGTAGACGTGATTGTTGATTTCCTGCTGGGCGATGGACGACTGGTCATCAGGCAATATGATTTTGAACTGTATATCCACTTGCATCGAGGAATAGAGCGCCACCAGGCCTAGGAAGACATTTGTCGTGTTGCCGCCTGAATTTGGGGGCGAAACGTCTTTCCTCGCCATGAAATATTCCGGGTGATCCTTTACATCGAGCCTCAAGCGAAAGCCGTCTTTGTCTTTGGTGACCGTCTCGAGCGGGATCTTGTTGTAACGAAATTTTGGAATATCCGCAAAACGCTCAACAAAATAGTCATTAACCGGCACGCCGATCGCGCGCATCTTTGGCATAAACCTGCTCACTTAGCGAGTCCTTCCTGTACTTTCGGTTAGGTCGATAGGGTAAACAGTGTGCGAACTGCCCGGCATAGAAAATTCAGCATGCGGATAAACGGGTTCTTGTTTGGGCTGCGTCCCAGAGGCAGCGCGAATGCCGAGCTTCCGCTTCGGGTGGTAAGCGACCGTTCGCGGTTGCCAGCTTTCGGCCCAGGCAATCGATTGCTGACGGGCAGATTACGAAACCGCCGGAAAGGCCGAGTCTCGAATGACTCGCCAGGCGGCGCGTTCACTGGAGCACGCGGGGGTAGACTGCTGGCCAACTACTTCCTCGCAAGAGACGTGGGGACGAGAGAGATCACCCGTGCCAAATTCCGAATGGATGTTTAAGACTGCACGCGAGCTGTCTCGCGCGCTCACGGCCAAGAAAGTCTCGGCGCTCGAGCTCACGCAAGACGCAATTGCCCGCATCGAGCGCTACGACGGCAAGATCAATGCAATCTGCGTACGCGATTTCTCGCGCGCGCTGGATGCAGCGCGCGCGGCAGACGCGGCGATCGCGAGGCGCGGTGTGCGCGCGCTCACCGGCATCCCGATGACGGTGAAGGAGTCCTTCAACGTCGCCGGCCTGCCAACGACCTGGGGCTACGTCCAGCAGAAGGACTTCGTGGCGAAGGAGGACGCGCTTGTCGTCGCCAGGGCCAAGGCCGCAGGCGCCGTCGTTCTCGGCAAGACCAACGTTCCGGTCGGGCTCGCCGACTGGCAGAGCTACAACGACATCTACGGCACGACGAACAATCCGTTCGACTTTGGACGAACCCCCGGCGGATCATCGGGCGGCTCGGCCGCGGCGCTCGCGGCCGGCTACGGGCCGCTGTCGCTCGGCTCCGACATCGGCGGCTCGTTGCGTTCGCCCGCTCATTACTGCGGCGTCTACGCCCACAAGCCGACGTTCGGGCTGGTGCCGTCGCGCGGCCATACGCCACCGCCGCTCCCGCCCCTGCCGGTCGAGCGCGACCTCGCGGTCGTCGGCCCCATGAGCCGCTCGGCGGGCGATCTCTCGGACCTGCTCGAGGTCATCGCCGGCCCCGACGAGCTCGAGGCCGGGCGCGGCTACCGGCTCGCGCTGCCTGCGGCGCGCCACGCCGACATCGCGGCATTCCGAGTCCTCGTGGTCGACACGCATCCGCTGATGCCGACTGCGGCGTGCGTGCGTGCGGCGATCGACGCTCTCGCGGAGCGCCTTGCGAAGTCCGGCGCGAAGGTCCGGCGCGAAAGCGACCTGCTACCGGATCTTGCCAGCTCGTCGCGCCTCTACATGCGCCTCTTGCTGTCGTTCCTCGCGGCGGCTTTCCCTCCTGAAGTCTACGAGGGGATGAGGGCGAGAGCGGCGTCCCTGGCGCCGGAAGACATGAGTCTCGCGGCAGAGCGCGTGCGCGGCGCCGCGCTCAGCCATCGCGACTGGATCATGTGCGACGGCATGCGCGCGGGCCTGCGCGCGCGGTGGCGCGCGCTGTTCGCGGAGTTCGACGCGCTCATCTGCCCGATCATGCCGACCCCCGCGTATCCGCACGATCATGCGCCGAACCAGAGCGACCGGCGCATCGTGGTCGACGGCCGGGCGTTTGCCTACATGGACCAGCTCGTCTGGCCGGGCGTCGCGACCTGTCCCGGACTGCCCGCCACCTCGATTCCGCTCGGCCTCTCGCCCGAGGGCCTGCCTGTCGGTGCGCAGATCGTCGGTCCCTGGTTGGAGGACCGGACGCCGCTGAAGCTCGCGGAACTGATCGAGCAGGCCTACGGGGGTTTCGTGCCGCCGCCTGGCTCCACGTGATGGTCGATCAGGGGGGCAGGGGCGAGGGCAACGTTACCGTACATCATCAGCGCCCGCGCGGGCCGAAGTAATCCGCGAAGCGCTGCAGGAACCCGGCCAGCGCCTCGGCCGGCAGATGGTTGATCCCGCCCGCCTGCTGCCTTCCCCCGCCGCTCGGAAACTCCCGGCACAGCACCGCAACGCTCGCCGGATGCCCGCGCGGAGCACGCACGCTCGCGACGTACCCACCTCCCGTTCTCGGCGTAAACACCGCGTGCGCGCGCCCGGGCTCGGCGGCACTGAGCCGGTTGGCGAAATCGCCGCTCACGCGGCGGCTCCAGGGTGCATCCGGCATCACGCGCGCGCTCGCCCACGGCAGATCGAGCCGCGGGGCGACTTCGAGCGCTAGCTTCAGGTCGTCGCGCCGGTGCTCGGCCAGCTCCTTGAGGCGAGGCTCGGCGGCGAGGCAGGCGAGGGGATCCGCATACGGTTCGATGAGGCGATACAGATAGGCGGGCGGCAGCAGCGCGTCGGACTCGCTCTCGCCGTAGGCGTTGTAGTTGATGCTCTCGCCCAGCTCGCGGAGTGCGCCGAGCTTGGATTGGTCAAGATCGAGAGATCCGGCGAGCTGTAGCGCGGTCTCGGGCAGGCCGTCTCCGAAAGCCGCCGCCACCGCCCAGGCGCGGTGGCGCCCATTCAGGTAGCGATCCACCAGCAGGCTGCTGCACACGCCGGCCGCTTGATCGATGTGCGCCTCCAGTGCCGGATGCGCGGGAATCGCTCCGGCGTAGTGATGATCGAAGTAGCGCACGCGCGCCCCACGCGCGAGCAACCGCTCCAGCCCCGCGCGATTCACGTCGAGCGAGATGTCACACACCGTGACGAGGTCGCCCGCGCCGGCCTGCACGCGCTCGAGCAGGGCGATGTCGCGCTTCATGCCGGTGACGAGGGTCGCCTCGGCGCGCTCGGCGAGGCGCAGCTGGTGCAGCGCGCACAGCCCGTCGGCGTCGCCGTTCGCGACGTCGATGCGCTTCACGGCCGGCCTCCGAGGAGCTCCGCGACGCGGGCGGCGGTCTGCGCGTGCCCCGCGAGCACGGTTGCCGCTAGCTCTTCGGCCTCGAGCGGCTCCTCGGTGGCGAGCTGGCGTTCGAGCACGCTCGTGCCGGCTTCGGATGCGTCGCGCGCCTCGCCCTCGCGCGCGGCCACGCGCTCGCGCAGGAGTTCCTCCGGGGCGCGGCAGGAGACGATGACGAACGCAACGCCGCGCTCGCGAGCCAGCGTCTGGAACGCCGCCCGTTCGGCGCGATGCAGAAATGTGGCGTCCACGATCGCGGTCCAGCCTGCCTCGAGGGTCAGGCGCGCGATCTCGCCGAGGCGCTGGTAGGTGCGGCGCGAGGCATCCGCTGCGTAGATGCCGCCCGCGAGCGCGCTACCGGTGCGCGCCTCGGCAGCGAGTCCGTAGAGGCGCTTGCGCTCGATGTCGGAGCGCACGCGGATCGCGCCCAGCGCCTCGAGCAGGTCCTGCGCGAGCGTGGTCTTGCCGGATCCCGACACGCCGTGCATCAGCACCAGCGCCGGCTTTGTCGGGGCGGCGAGGGTCTCGGCGAGCTCCAGATAGCCGCGAAATTCGGCTTCGATCCCACCGCGCCGCGCGGCGGCGAGGCCTTCCTGGTGCGCCCGGATGCAGGCCACCTTGGCGCGCACCATGGCGCGGTACACGAGGTAGTGGCGCAGCACGGCGACGCCTTCGTAGTCGCCGCCGATCTCGAGATAGCGGTTCAGGCAGCGCCAGGCGAGCCGCGGCAGGCGGTGGTCGAGCAGGTCCATCGCCAGGAAGGCGAGCTCGCTCATGACGTCATTCCAGCGCAGCTCGGCGCTGAACTCGATGCAGTCGAAGGGGGTCGGCTCGCCGTCGATCAGCGCGATGTTGCCCAGGTGCAGGTCGCCGTGGCATTCGCGCACCCGGCCGCGCGCCTTGCGTTCGGCGAACGCCGGCGCCAGGTGCTCCAACCCGCGTGCGGTCCAGCGCCGCAGCCGTGCGAGCTCGGGCGAGACGCCGGCGAGTTGCTCGATCTGGTCGAAATTCGCCAGCGCCTGAGCGGCGATCGTGGCAGCGGAGCCGAGCTCGGTGCTTGGCGCTGCAACATCGACCGCGGCGTGGAACTCGGCGATGCGCACGGCGAGGCGGTCGACGAGCGGCGCGTCGAGCGCGCCGCGCTTGGCCATCCGGTCGAGGAGCGCCTCCTGCTCGAAGCGGCGCATCTTCACCGCGTATTCGATCGCCGGTCCCGTCCCGCCGAGCGCCGGATCGTCGTGGCTGCCGGTGAGCGGCACGACCTCCAGATACAGCTGCGGCGCGGTGCGGCGGTTGAGCCGCAGCTCTTCTTCGCAATAGCGGCGGCGTGCAGCGAGCGAGCCGAAGTCGAGGAAGCCGAGGTCGACCGCCTTCTTGATCTTGTAGGCGAATTCGCCCGCGAGCAGCACCCAGGAGATGTGCGTCTCGAGTAGCTCGACGCGCTCGAGCGGGTGCGGGTAGCGACCGGGCTGCGCGAGGGCGGCGATCAGGCGCGCCTGGCTGGCGCGGGTCTGCGCAAGCACGG
Source organism: uncultured Pseudomonadota bacterium (assembly GCA_963817785.1). Lineage (GTDB taxonomy): Bacteria > Pseudomonadota > Gammaproteobacteria > Burkholderiales > SG8-39 > JAKALD01. Next base: position 48,246 of record CAWFPL010000006.1, read on the forward strand.
CTTCGGGGATCGCGGTCATTTCCGCGAGCTTAACCGGAGAGCGCGCGGCGATACACCTCGAGGGTGGCGCGCGCCGCGGGCGTCCAGCTCGAATCGCGCGCCATGCCGTTTAGCTGCAGCGCGCGCCAGGTGGCGGGGTCGCGGTAGGCGTCGAGCGCGCGCTTGAGCGCCGCGCGCAGGGCCGGGCGGGTGGGCGCCTCGAAGGCGAAGCCGGTCGCGGTCCCGGCGCGCAGGTTGTCCTCGCTCGCGTCGACGACCGAGTCGGCGAGGCCGCCGGTGCGCCGCACCACGGGCGGGGTGCCGTAGCGCATGCTGTAGAGCTGGTTCAGGCCGCAGGGCTCGAAGCGCGAGGGCATGACGAATATGTCCGCGCCGGCTTCGACGAGGTGCGCCAGCGCCTCGTCGAAGCCGATGCGCACGGCGATCGCGCGCGGATACCCCGCCGCCAGCACGCGCAGCGCGTTCTCGAGCCTGGCCTCGCCGCGGCCGAGCACCGCGAGCTGCGCGCGCGCGCGCACCAGCATCGCGGCGACGCCGGGGACGAGGTCGACGCCCTTCTGTTCGACCAGGCGGCTGACCATGCCGAGCAGCGGCGTCTCCGCGCTTTGCGGCAGGCCGAACGCGCGCTGCAGCGCCGCCTTGTTGAGGCGCTTGCGCTCCAGGTGCGCGGCGTCATAGGGGGCGGCGAGATGCGCATCGCACGCCGGGTCCCAGACGGTGGTGTCGATGCCGTTCAGGATTCCGGTGAGCTCCGGGGCGCGGTGCCGCAGCAGGCCATCCAGGCCGAAGCCGAGCTCCGGGGTCTGAATCTCGCTCGCATAGGCCGGGCTGACCGTCGTGAGCCGGGCGGCATAGTGCAGCCCCGCCTTGAGGAACGAGATCTTGCCGTAGTACTCGAGGCCTTCGACCTGGAACGCTGCTTCGGGGAGCGCGAGCGCGGCGAGCCGGCTGCGCGGAAACAGGCCCTGGAAGCCGAGGTTGTGGATCGTCATCACCGTCGCCGCGCGCGCTCCGCTCGCGAACGCGAGGTAAGCGGGCGCCAGCCCGCACTGCCAGTCGTTGCAGTGAACGACATCGGGTGTCCAGGGGAGCGCGCTGCCTGCGCTCCCGAGCAGCGCGGCGGTGCGCGAGAGCAGCCCGAAGCGCAGGTCGTTGTCCGGCCAGTCGATGCCCTCGGGCGACTGGTAGGCGCTTCCCGGGCGCGCGTAATACTCGTCGCACTCGAGCAGGTACATCGGCACCGGGTAGCGCGCCTCGAGCAGGCGCGCCGCGGCGAACTCACCCCCGGGCGCGGCGAGCTGCGCCACCGGCGTCGCCTCCAGCGCGGCGCGCAGGGCGGGGTAGGCGGGCACGAGGATGCGCACGTCCGCGCCTTCGCGCGCGAGCGCGGCGGGCAGGTCGCGCGCGACGTCGCCCAGCCCGCCGATCTTGACCCACGGCGAGAGCTCGGGGGTCACGTAGAGCACGCGAAGCGGCTGCGTCATCGTGGTCGCGGGAACGGATGGGCGCGCGCCCGCGGATGCGCCGCGCTCAGAGCCAGGTCATCATGCCCATCTCGAACGGATGGGTCAGCTGGTCGTGGCACGGGTAGGCGCGGATGCGGTATTCGATCCGCCCGCACAGCTCGGGCACGAGATCGAGCGCATAGACGTGCTCGCCGCTGTCCGGCAGCGCGCGCTCGAAGGCGAGCTGCGTGCGCCCCAGGTTCTTGCTGGCGACCTCGGTGCCGGGCTGCGCGAGCAGCGCCTCCACCGCCAGGTCCTCGGGCGCGAGCCCGTTCAGCTTGGCGGCCACGGCGATGCGCATGCTGCCGCCGTAGTCGATGCGCACCACGGGCTGGTCGAGCCGGCGCAGGCTCACGCCGTCCCAGGCCCGGCGCACCTTCGCCTTCCACGCGGCGATCCCGCGCGCCACTTGGAAGCCGTCCCGGCCGAATTCGCGCCACTGCCGGATCGCGGGCCGGTAGAAGTCCTCCACGTACTCGGAGAGCATGCGCACCGACGAGAAGCGCGGCGTGAGCGAGGCGATCGATTCCTTCGCCATCGCCACCCAGCCCGGCGAGTAGCCCGCGGGCCCGACCGCGTAGTACAGCGGGATCACCTGGTCCTGCAGCAGCTCGTAGAGGGTGCGCGCTTCCTCGTCGTCGCGCCGCTGCGCGTCGAGCGCGCTGGAGGCCGGCTTGATCGCCCAGCCGTTCGACCCGTTGTAGCCCTCGTCCCACCAGCCGTCGAGCACCGAGAGGTTGAGCACGCCGTTGATGCCGGCCTTGATGCCCGAGGTGCCGGAAGCCTCCATCGGATATACCGGATTGTTCATCCACACGTCGACGCCCGAGACCAGGCGCCGGGCGAGGCGCAGGTCGTAGCCCTCGACCAGCAGGATGCGCGACTCGAACTCGGGCATGCGCGCCACTTCGGCGATGCGGCGGATCAGGTCCTGCCCGGGCTGATCGGCGGGATGGGCCTTGCCGGCGAAGATGAACACCACCTGGCGCTTGGGGTCGCCCATGATCTCGCGCAGCCAGTCGAGATTGCGGAACAGCAGCGTGGCGCGCTTGTAGGTCGCGAAGCGGCGCGCGAAGCCGATGGTGAGCACGTTCGGGTTCGCCGGGTCGGCGAGCTTGAGCATGCGGTCGAGGTGCGCCTCTGAGCCCTGGTTGCGCGCGTGCTGCTCGCGGATGCGGAAGCGCACCAGGTGCAGCATCTGCGCCTTCAGGACCTGGTGCACGTTCCAGAACTGGGAATCCGGGATGTGGCGCACCCGGTGCCAGTGCTCCGCGTCGGTGAGGCGCTGCGTCCAGCCCAGGCCGATGTGCTCGTCGAACAGGTCGTGCCAGGCGTCGGCGAGGAAGGTCGAGACGTGCACGCCGTTGGTGATGTGGCGCACCGGGTTCTCGTCCGGCTCGATCTGCGGCCACAGCTCGGCGCACACGCGCGCGGACACCTGGCCGTGGATGCGCGACACGCCGTTCTGGTGGCGCGAGGCGCGCACCGCCAGGGCGGTGAGATTGAAGTCGTGCGTCGAGGGCGAGCGCCCGACCGCGAGCGCCGCGTCGAGGTGGTCCCTCAGCTCGGGGCAGGCGCTCGCCAGGTACTGGCGCACCAGGTCCTCGGGGAAATGGTCGTGGCCCGCGGGTACCGGGGTATGCGTGGTGAACACCGTGTTCGCCGCGACCGCCTCGAGCGCGGCGTCGAATTCCAGGCCGCCCGCCATCAGCGAGCGGATGCGCTCGAGCACCAGGAACGCCGGATGGCCCTCGTTCAGGTGCCAGCAGGCGGGCGCGACGCCCATCTCGATCAGCGCGCGCGCCCCGCCCACGCCAAGCACGATCTCCTGCTCGAGCCGCGTGCCCTGGTTGCCGACGTAGAGCTGGTGCGTGATATAGCGGTCGCGCGCGCTGTTTTCCTCGATGTCCGTGTCGAGCAGATAGAGCATGACGTGCCCGACGCGCGCCTGCCAGACCTTGATTTGCAGGCCGCCGCCCGGCATGCCGAGCGCGATGCGCAGCTCGTTGCCGTCGGCGCGCAGCACCGGCGTGACCGGCAGCAGGTCGAAATCCGTATCGGCGTAAGCGGCGTGCTGGCGGCCTTCGCCGTCGATGGTCTGCTGGAAGTAGCCGTGCCGGTAGAGCAGCCCCACGGCGAAGAAGGGCAGTCCCATGTCGCTCGCGGTCTTGCAGTGGTCGCCGGCCAGGATGCCGAGCCCGCCGGAGTAGGTGGGCAGGCTCTCGTGCAGTCCGAACTCGGCGCAGAAATAGGCCACCCGGTCGCCCGCCTCAAGCCGCGCAACGCCGTGCGGCGGCTCGCCGTGGTAGGTGTCGTAGGTCGACAGCACGCGGTGAAAGGCGTTGAGGAACACCGGATCGTCCGCGGCCCGCTCGAGATGCTTCTGGTCGATCGAGCGCAGGAAGTTCTTGGGGCTGTGGCCGACCGCCACCCACAGCGTGGGATTCAGCCGCGCGAACAGCGTCCGCGTGGCGCGGTTCCAGCTGTACCAGAGGTCGTTCGCCAGCTCGTCGAGGCGTTGCAGGCGCTGCGGCAGCTGCGGCCGCACGTCGAGGCGATAGAGTGTTCCGCGCATGGAGTCCGTTCGAGGGCGGCGAGCAGACGGCGCTCACGGCGCCCGCCGAGAACGCGTCATCTTACCACCCGGCGCGACCGGTCTCGCGCGCTCAGCGCACCTGGTGCACGCGCTGGCCGAGCATGCCGGGCGTGACCAGGGTCACGCCGTGCTCGGTGACGTGGAAGCGCTTGCGGTCCTCCGCCGGATCGAGCCCGACCACCAGGCCTTCCGGGATGCGGCAGCGCCGATCGATGATGGCGCGCTTGAGCACCGCGCGCGGGCCGATCTCCACCTCCGGCAGCACCACCGAGTCCTCCACCCGGGCGTAGTTCTCCACGCGCACGTTGGAAAACAGCAGCGAGCGCCGCACGGTCGCCCCGCTGACGATGCAGCCGCCCGAGACCATGGCGTCGACCGCCATGCCGCGCCGCCCGTCGTCGTCGAACACGAACTTCGCGGGCGGCAGCTGCTCCTGGTAGGTCCAGATCGGCCACTCGACGTCGTACAGGTTGAGCTCCGGCGTGATCTTGGTGAGCTCCATGTTGGCTTCCCAGTAGGCGTCGATCGTGCCGACGTCGCGCCAGTACGGGCGGCCCTCGAGCATCCCGACGCAGCTGTCGGCGAAGCGGTGCGCGCACACGCGATAGCGCGGCACCACGTAGGGAAACAGGTCCTTGCCGAAATCGTGGCTCGATGCCGCGTCGTCCGCATCGCGGATCACCTGCTCGAACAGGAACCCGGCGTTGAACGCGTACACGCCCATGCTGGCGAGCGCCCGGTCGGTGGTCCCGGGGATCGGCTCGGGATGGGGCGGCTTCTCGTCGAAGCCGGTGACGCGGTCATCCCGGTCGACGCGTATCACGCCCAGGCCGGGCGCGTCGCGCAGCGCCACCTCCACGCAGGCGACCGTGACGTCGGCGCCCTGTGCCACGTGGTGGGCGAGCATCCTGCCGTAGTCCATCTTGTAGACGTGATCGCCCGAGAGCACCAGCACGTAGCGGCAGCCGTCGTGGCGCAGGATGTCCAGGTTCTGGAACACGGCGTCGGCCGTGCCGCGATACCAGCGCTCCTCGATCTGCTGCTGGGCGGGCAGGATGTCGAGCGACTCGCGGATGCGCCCGTCGAGGAAGCTCCAGCCGCGCTGCAGGTGCTGGATCAGGCTTTGCGCCTTGTACTGCGTCGCCACGCCGATGCGCCGCACGCCCGAATTGACGCAGTTGGACAGCGTGAAGTCGATGATGCGGAACTTGCCGCCGAAAGGCATCGCGGGCTTGGCGCGCCAGTCGGTGAGCCCGAGCAACCGGCTGCCCCGGCCCCCGGCGAGAACCATGCCGTAGGTGTTCCGGGTGAGGTGGCTGACGAACCGCGGGTTGTCTTGTTCGCGCAAGGTGCAGTAGTCGAGTTGCGGGCAAGCGCCGGCGTCGAGCGCCTGCGGCGCACGCGCCAGATCCAGTCCGCCCAAGCTCACCGCCGGCCTCCATTATCCGTGAATCCGGCGCCGCCCCGGCAGAGGCACTTGGTCAGGAAGAACTCTGCAGCCACGGCCTGCCCTCTCCAGCGGTGACGCGTTGCGGCCGATCGTTCTTCTTCTTGCGCCTCAGGCTACAGGCGCCTCGTCGCGCGGCCTTGAGCCAGATCAAACGCGACCCCCGCCGCGCAGGCGGTCGCGCCAGTGCTCCGACTGCCGAAGCTGCGGAAAGTTTCCCGGGCATCCTTCCCCGGCTGGGCGTTGCCGCTTTGCGCCAGGTCAAAACCCGCGCGGGCCGCAGCGGGCAGGCTTGCGAGAAGAGGGGCACCGGCAGCGGGAGGAGAAGCGGCTTGCGGTACAAGGCGCAATCGGGAGGGGAGCAGCGATCGCGCGCGGCGCAGCGGGCGCTCGGGCGGCTGGACCCGTTCGAGCTGAAAGACCGGCTGATCGCGTTCGCCGAGGACAGCGCGAGGCGCAGCAGCCGGGTGCTGCTCAATGCCGGACGCGGCAATCCGAACTGGGTCGCGACCGGCGCGCGCGAAGCGCTGTTCGTGCTCGGTGCTTTCGCGATCGAGGAATCGCGCCGGGCCTGGGACCCGCGCGATTCGGCCCGCGGCGAGATGGGGGGCGCACCGCGCAAGGAGGGCATCGCGCGCCGCCTGCGCGCCTTCCTCGCGCGTCAACCCGCCACACCCGGTGCAGGACTGCTGAGGAAGGCGCTCCGCTTCGGCGTTTCGGAGTTCGACTTCGATCCCGATGCGTTCGTGCACGAGCTGACCGAGGGCGTGCTGGGGGACCATTACCCGGAACCGCTGCGCATGCTGCCGCACGCCGAGCGCGTCGTGCGCGAGTACCTGATGCGCGAGCTGTGCGGCGCTCGGCCGCCGCGCGGGCGCTTCGAGCTGTTCGCGGTCGAAGGCGCCACCGCCGGAATCTGCTACCTGTTCGACTCCCTGCTGCACAACGGCCTGCTGCGGCGCGGGGATCGCATCGCGCTCGCCGTGCCGATCTTCACCCCCTACGTCGAGATCCCGCAACTCGCGCGCTACGTCTTCGACGTGGTGCGGCTCGAGGCCTCGGCGCGCCGCGCCGACGGCAGCCACGCCTGGCAGTACCCGGACGCCGAGATCGACAAGCTCGCCGACCCGTCGATCAAGGCGCTGTTCCTGGTCAACCCGAGCAACCCGCCCTCGGTCGCGCTGCGCGCGCGCACGGTGCGGCGCCTCGCGCGGCTGGTGAAGACGAAGCGCCCGGATCTGATCATCATCACCGACGACGTCTATGCGACGTTCGTCGAGGGCTTTCGCTCGCTGCTCGCCGAGCTGCCGCGCAACACGGTCTGCGTGTACTCGTTCTCGAAGTACTTCGGCTGCACCGGCTGGCGCCTGGGCGTGGTCGCGCTGCACGAGGACAACGTGCTCGACCGGCGCATCGCGGCGCTTTCCACGCCGAGGCGGCGCGCCATCGAGCGGCGCTACGCCGGCCTCGCGCTCGAGCCGGCGAAGCTCAAGTTCATCGACCGCCTGGTCGCCGACAGCCGGCAGGTCGCGCTCAACCACACCGCGGGACTGTCCACCCCCCAGCAGGTGCAGATGGCGCTGCTCGCGCTATTCGGCCTGCTCGCCGACGGCGCGCGCTACCGGCGCCTCGCGCGCCGCATCGTGCGGCGGCGGCTGGCGGCGCTGTATCGCGGGCTGGGCGCGCGGCTGCCCGCCGATCCGCTGCGCGCGGGCTACTATTGCGAGCTGGACCTGATCGCGTGGGCCGAGCGCCACTACGGCCGCGAGTTCATGGAGTTTCTCGCGCGCCGGCACGAACCGGTGGACCTGCTGCTGCGCCTGGCCGAGCAGTCCTCCATCGTGCTCATGCCGGGCGGCGGCTTCGCCGGGCCGCAGTGGTCGGTGCGCGTCTCGCTCGCCAATCTGCCGGAGGAGGCTTACGCGCGCATCGGAAGGCAGCTGCACGCGGCGGCGCGCGGCTATGTCCAGGAGTGGCAGGCGGCGCGCGGCCGCCATCTTACGCAACGGAGAGAACAATGAACGATCCCATCGCCGCATGGCATGCCGAGCACGTCAATTTCGCGCGCCTGCTCAATCTCCTGGAAAGCCAGGTCGCCGTGTTCCACGCGGGCGAGCGGCCGAACTACGAGCTGATGCTCGATATCACCAGCTACCTGCGGCACTACCCCGAGAGTTTCCACCATCCGCGCGAGGACGTGGCCTTCGCGCGCCTGGCCGAGCGCGACGCGGGATTGCGCGCGCAGATCAACCGGCTGGCGCAGGAGCACCGCGTGCTCGCCACCGCGGGCGCGGAGCTGCTCGAGCGGCTGAACGAGGCCATCGACGAGCAGGTGGTGACGCGCGAGGCGGTCGAGGCCGCTGCCGCGACCTATCTGGTCTACTACCGCGCGCACCTCGACGCCGAGGAGAAGGAGATCCTGCCGCGCGCGGCGCAGCTTCTGACGCGCGAGGACTGGGCGGCGGTCGCGGCGGCGGCTCCGGCGGGGCGCGACCCGCTGTTCGGCGACGAGTCGGAGGAGCGCTACCGGGAGCTGCGCCGCCGGATCGCGCTCGAGGCGCGCGCCGCCTGAGCGCGGCACGCTCGGTTGCGCGATGGCGGCCGACGCTTTAACTCCTTGTAATTGCGGAGCACGCGCTGCGGCCGTGATAGCTGGTTCTGTCGGGCGCTCACGACACGGCCCCTTTCACGCAACTTTCATTGACTGCGGCCGGTGCCCGGATTAGATTGAAGGCGCGCGGCGAACAAGGCAGCCGGGCTCGCGCGGGGACATCCGTTGGCGCAGCATCTTCTCAAGGGGATAGACATGGGATCTGCAACAGTGAGGATGATTTGCCGTATATTGGTCTTGTCGATGTTCATGCTTCCGTTTCAGGCGGTCCAGGCCGGGATGATCGGTACCGACCGGGTCGCAGCCAGCGCCGGCAACGCCGCCGCCGACCGCGACACGGTGCTGAGCGCGCTCAACCGCTCGGACGTCGCCCGGCAATTGCAGTCGATGGGCCTTGATCAGAAGACCGCCAAGGATCGGGTCGCTGCGATGACCGACCAAGAGGTGCATGCGCTCGCCGGCAAGATCAATTCGCTGCCGGCCGGTGCATACAGCGGCTGGGCAGTCGTGGTCGTAATCGCCATCGCAATCTGGATCTACTACGCCTGGAAATGACCGAGTCAGGGCGGCGCGCCCTGCGAAACGCCCGCCTCGCCGCGGGCGTTTTTGTTTTAGCCGCCTGGCTCGGCGGCTGCGCGGTCCTTGCCCCGCAAACCACTGCTCTGGACGAGCGCTGGCCGGGGGGGCTTGCGGAGAGCGTCGAGCTGGCCGGCGTCCCGTTCTATCCGCAGAAGGATTACCAGTGCGGCCCGGCGGCGCTCGCCACCGTGCTCGCTTACGGCGGCGCCGGAGTGACGCCGGAGGACCTGGTCAAGGAGGTCTATCTGCCGGGGCGCGAAGGCAGCCTGCAGGTCGAGATGCTGGCCGCGGCGCGGCGCCAGGGACTGGTCTCCTACGAGCTCGAGCCGCGTTTCACGGATCTGCTGCGCGAGGTCGCAGCGGGCAATCCCGTCATCGTGCTGCAGGACTACGGCGTGTGGCCGATCCCGATCTGGCACTACGCCGTCGTAGTCGGCTACGACCATCTGAAAAGCGAGCTCGTGCTGCGCTCGGGGGAGAAGAGGCGGCTGGTGATGCCGTTCGCGGTGCTCGAGTACACCTGGAAGGACAGCGGTTATTGGGCCATGGTCGCGGTGCCGCCGGAGCGCATCCCGGCCACGGCGACCGAGTCACGCTACCTGGCGGCAGTTCTGGCGCTCGATCACGTCGGCAACACGCGCGCGACGGGTACGGCCTACCGGACCTTCCTCGCGCGCTGGCCCGATGACCTGACGGCGGCGATCGGGCTGGCCAACAGCGAGTACGCGCGCAAGGATCTGCAGGGCGCCGAGGCGACGCTGCGCCGGGCCGCCGCGCGCCACCCGGAATCGGTGGCGGTCCTCAACAACCTGGCGCAGGTGCTGTCCGATCAGGGGCGCAACGACGAGGCGTTCGCGCTCATCCAACGGGCGCTGGCGATGGGCGGGCCTTACGCTGCCGAAGTGCGCAAGACGCGCGCTCTCATCGTGCAGCGCCGCAGCGCGCCGCGCTGAGCGCCCGGCGCCGGGCGGCTCAGGCGTTGCCCCAGACCTCGCGCGCGGTTTCGACCACCAGCCGGATCTTCGCCGCCTGGTCGGCCGCGCTCACCTGGTTGCCGTGCACGGTGCTCGAGAAGCCGCACTGCGGCGACAGGCACAGCTGCTCGAGCGGCACGTGGCGCGCCGCCTCGAGGATGCGCTGCTTGAGCACGTCCTTCGGCTCGAGCGCGGCGAGCTTGGTGGTGACCAGGCCGAGCACCACGATCTTGCCCTTCGGCACGAAGCGCAGCGGCGCGAAGTTTCCCGAGCGGGCGTCGTCGTACTCGAGAAAGTAGCCGTCCACCGCGAGCTCGTTGAACAGCGCCTCGGCCACCGGCTCGTAGCCGCCCTCGGCCGCCCAGGCGCTCTGGAAATTTCCACGGCACAGGTGGATGCACACCGTCATGCCCTTGGGGCGGTCCTTGATCGCGGCATTGATCAGGCGCGCGTAGCGCCGCGGCAGCTCGTTCGGATCGTCGCCGCGCTGCTTGGCGCCCTCGCGCATCTTCGGGTCGCACAGGTAGGCGAGGTTGGTGTCGTCGAGCTGCACGTAGGTGCAGCCCGCCTCGCCCAGGCTGCGCAGCTCGTCGCGGTAGCACTGCGCGACGTCGTCGTAGAACGGCTCCAGGTCCGGGTAGGCCTGGCGGCTGATCGCGGCGCGGCCGCCGCGGAAGTGCAGCATGGTCGGCGACGGGATGGTCACCTTGGGGGTGCGCCGGGTCGCCGACTTGAGGAACTGGAAGTCCTCGAGCTGGATCGGCTTGACGTGGCGCAGCTTGCCGGTCACGTGCATCACCGGCGGCGCAAAATCGACGTCGCCCTTGGCGCCGTGGAATTTGGCGGCAATGCCGCCGCGCACTTCCACGCCCTCCAGCTGCTGGAGGAAGTCGATGTGGAAGTAGGTGCGGCGGAACTCGCCGTCGGTCACGCCCTGCAGGCCCCAGTCCTCCTGCAGCCGCACGATCTCGCGGATCGAGCGGTCCTCGACCTCGCGCAGCTGCGCGGCGGAGATTTCTCCCTTGCGGCGGCTCTCTCTCGCCTCGAGCAGCTGCGGCGGGCGCAGGAAGCTGCCGACGTGATCGGCGCGGAAGGGCGGGGTGGCGCGCTGGGCCATGGTGGGCTGCCTCCGTAGTCGAACGAAGGCCGGATTCTACTTCGCGGCGGCCTGCGCTGCCGCGCCGGAGCGCCGCAGCGCGATCGCGTCGCGCATCCACGCCGCGGTCCGCGCCACGCCGCCGAAGCTGAACAGGTGCACGCCGACCACGTTGCACGCGGCGTGCGACGCGCAATAGCGCGCGATGGCGGCGAGCTGCTCGCCGGGGTCGGTGTGGGTGACCAGGCGCACCGCCGTCATCCCCTGGTCGCGCAGGGCGCGCAGCGAGGCGCTGACGCCGCAGCGTTGCGCGAAGCGCAGCAGCGCCGCGGGGCTGCTCGGCCCGGCCAGGCCCACGTACACCGGCAGGGCCGGCGCGCGGCGCGCGAGCGCCCCGCAGTACTCGACGATACGCGCCGGGGCGAACGAGAACTGCGTGACCAGGTAGGCGCTCAGATTCTGCTCCGCCGCGAGCGCGAGCTTGTCCTCGAGAGCGCGCTCGAGGGCCCCGCGGGCGATGCGCGCATGGCCTTCCGGATAGCCGGGCAGGCCGACTTCGCGGATGCCGAGCTCGCCCAGCATGCCGTCGCGCAGCACGGCCGCGCCGTCCGGGTAAGGGCCGCGCGGCTGCGGATCGTCTCCGCCGACCAGCAGCACCTTGGCCACGCCGGCCTCGCGCACCGCGCGGCCGATGAACGAACGCGCCTCTGCGCGCGAGCCGATGCGGCGCGCGGCCAGGTGCGGGACCGGTTCCAGGCCGGCCTCGCGCAGCGCGACCAGGGTGGCGAGCGAATCGTCGAGCGCCAGCCGCGGCAGATGGTTGACGTGGACCCGGGTGCCCACCGGCAGCATCGCGGCGATCACGCGCGCGTCGGCGGCGCGGTCGGCGCTCATCTCGAGCGAGCCGCACGAGACCAGGTCCGCGATGCCCTCGTTCAGCTCGGCGGGCAGGCTGGGGAATGCGGCTTCGGCGGCGCTGGTCATCGGTCAGGTCCTCTTTCGGGATACCACGTAGGATTCGTCGAGAAACCACAGGCCGCCGTGCGCCTGCAGCACCTCGCGCGTCGCATCCATGTAGCGCCGGCTGCCGATCACCTCGGCGAGCCGCTCGTCGTCGATCTGCGCCACGTACACGGCGGCGTTCCAGGCTGCGAACAGCGTCGAGGTGCCGATGCTGGCGGAGATCTCGGTCGGCAGGGTGTGCATCTCGTAGCGGAACACCGCGCGCGAGTCGGCGTAGGCGTTGAAGTTGTAGTGGCGCGCGTCCTTGCCCAGCTCGCCGCGCACCGCGCGCAGGATGTCGTGCCGTCCGGTGGTGAACGGATCCTCGTCGGGCCAGACCTTGCGCACGATTTCGATGCCCGGGTCGCGGCCGTAGGAGTGGATTCCCAGCAGCCTGCCGCCGGGTCCGAGCGCGCGCGCGAGCGGGGCGACCACCTTGGCCGCCTTGAACTCGGCGGGCACGCGGGCGCGGTAGGGCTGGGAGGCGATCACCAGGTCGTAGCCGGCGCGCGCCTGCCCCTGGCGCGGAATGACTTCGTGGAGCAGGAAGCGGAAGTCCTCGCGATAGATCACCAGCGTCACCGGACGCTCGTAGACCGGGTTGCCGCTCTTGAGGCTGTGCCGCGCCTGCCAGTTCTTGGCGAGGAAGGGCTCGAGCGCCGCGATCTGCTGGCTGAACTCGTGCCCGGTGGTGCCGGTCAAGGCCGCTTCGTGCCAGACCAGCGAGGTCGCCGCCGCGAGCGCCTTGGGCGCGAGCCAGGGCGCCTCGTTGTAGTACATGTTGGTGACCACCAGCACGGTCGCCGGGTGCTCGTAGAAGCGGTCGGCCATCTTGTCGAGCGACAGCCGCACGTCCTCGAGGCTCACCTCCTTGCCGACGAAGTAGAACGGCAGCGCCGGGAAGCGGGCGTGCATCTCGCGCATCACGCGCGTGAGCACCGTGCCGTCGCCCATGCCGGCGTCGAACACGCGCACTGCCGGCGGCCTGGGGTGGATGTGCGCGAGCTCCAGGCCGACGCGGCGCGCGATCACGCCCTTCTCGCTGCAGGTGTTGACGAACAGCAGATATTTCTGCCGGTTGTCGAAGAAGCGGAAGTTGCGCGACGGCGCAGCCTCGGCGGGAGGCGCGCTCGCCGGCGGCCCCGCGACGCGGATCAGCCGGCGCAGCTCCGGCGGGGCAGCGGGGGGCGTGGCCCCGTGATGGCGCATGAACACGCTGACCCGCTCGAGGGTCTCGGGGGTGATGCGCGCGCCGTCGCGCAGGCGGGCGACGAACTTGCCGTCGTTCACCGCGCGGCGGCCGAAGGTCGATTCCGCAATCCCGTTGTGGCGGCAGAACTCCGCGATGCTGTCGAGCAGCGCGCCGCCGGTTGCCGGCATGGCTTCCACACCACCTCCTCCTCGGTGCCGACGCTAGCCCCAAGGCGGGTGGGACGACAACCACCTTTTAATCTACGGAGAGAGTGGGAGATCGCCCACTATGTAAAATCAATGTGTTACGCAATCACTTTCGGTTCGCTGAGGAGGGGCCACAGGCCGCGGCGCTCGACCAGGCGCGCGAGCAGGTCCATGACCAGCGCGCACTCGAGGCCGAAGGGCAGATAGCCCGCGTAGCCGAGCAACGGCATCTCGAACAGATGGAAGCGCTGCACGTACGGGATGCTGTAGTGCCACTTGGCGAGGCTGCCGTAGTTCCACAACTCCCAGAAGAACCCGCACACGAGAGCCGCCAGCGCGGGCTGCAGCAGCGGGCGCCAATCGCCGGCGGCGAGCGGCGCGAACAGCGTCTCGCCCAGGAGCAGTTGTTGCAGGCCCGCGAGGAGGAGGAGCGGGGCGAGCCACAGGAACGCGAACAGCGCCTGCGGCCAGACGCCGATGGCGAGCAGGGCGCAGGCGCCGGCCGCGAGCGCGAGCCAGGCGAGGACGCGGCTGCCGCGCAACGCGGGCAGCGCGAGCGCATCGAGCCGGGGAACCCCCGCGAGCCATGCCCAGGTGCTCGCCACCGCGGGCAGGACGGTGGCAAACGGCAGCGTCGCCTGAAGGAAGTACTGCCAGGCGCCGAGCGCGCGAAAGCCGCCGTAGTACCAGTTGGCGACGAACTGGTTGAGATACTCGAACAGCCACCACAGGCCCGCGCTCGCCGGAAAGAGGAGCAGAAACCAGCGCGTGCGATGCGCGAGCAGGGAGCGGCCGTCGCGGCGCTGCGCGAGGCCGTTGAGCGCCAGGATATAGCCGAGCCAGAGCAGGGTGAAGCTTTGGCGCTGCCAGCGCGCCGGCACGAGGTTCCGGCTCCACGCGAGCGACCAGCCGATCGCGATCAGCGCCCAGCCGACCCAGCCCCACCAGGGAAATTTGCCCGCGGCCGGGCGGGATGGCCGCGGGCGCGCGCGGGCGATGGCGAGCGCGTACAGCTTGAGCGTCGCGAGCACGGGCAGGCACAGCGCGACGAACACGCTCCAGGAAAACGCGGCCTGAGGCACATCGACCGTGAGCGGCGGAAAGCTCAGGTAGGCCGATACGGAATGGCCCATGGCAAGAAGCCCGGCGAGCGGAGCGGCCCAGCACACGGCGAGCGCGAGCAGCAGAGCCAGAATGGCGCGCACGCGCACCGCCTCACCCATCGAACGGCAGACTGTCGGGGACCGCGCCCGGCTCGCTCCCCACCAGCCCGTGCACGCCCACGCCGAGCAGGCGCACCGGCCGCGTCGCGGCCGCGGTGCGCTCCAGCAGCGCCTGCGCGCGCGCCACGATGTCCGCGGCGTCGTCGGTCGGTGCCGTTCCGGTGTGGCTGCGCGTCACGGTCGAGAAGTCGGCGTAGCGCAGCTTGACGGTCACGGTGCGCGCCCTGAGGTGCTTGCCCGAGAGCATCCCGGCGCTGCGCTGTGCCAGTCGCTCGAGCTCCGCGCGCATCGCTGCGAAGTCGGTGAGATCCTCGGCGTAGGTGCTTTCGCAGCTGATCGACTTGCGCTCGCGCTGCGGCTCGACCGGCCGCGGGTCCTCGCCGCGCGCGAGCCCGCGCAGCCAGTCGGCCTGGCTGCCGACCGCGCGCCGCAGCCCTTCGGCGTCGGCGGTGCGCACGTCCACCAGGCGCTCGATGCCGAGCGCGCGCAGCTTGCGGGCCGTGACCGGCCCCACGCCCCACAGCGCCTCGACCGGGAGCTGCTGCAGGAACGCTTCCACCCGCTCGGGCGGCACGACCGTGAGGCCGTCGGGCTTGCGCCAGCCCGAGGCGATCTTGGCGAGGAACTTGTTCGGCGCCACGCCGGCCGAGGCGGTGAGGTTCAGCTCGTCGCGGATACGCGCTTTGAGCCGCCTGGCGACGTTGCTGGCGAGCGGCTCGCCCCACAGGTTCTCGGTCACGTCGAGGTAGGCCTCGTCGAGCGACAGCGGCTCGACCAGCGGCGTGCAGGAACGGAAGATCTCCAGGATCTGCTGCGAGACGGCGCGGTAGCGCGCGAAGTCGGGCCGCACGACGACCAGGTCGGGGCACAGGCGCAGGGCGCGCGCCATCGGGATCGCGGAGCGCACGCCGAAGGCGCGCGCCTCGTAGCTCGCGGCGGCGACCACGCCGCGCGATTGCGGCGAGCCGCCGACCGCCAGCGGCTTGCCGCGCAGGGCCGGATCGTCGCGCTGCTCGACCGAGGCGTAGAAGGCGTCCATGTCCACATGGATGATGCGGCGCGTGGCTGCGGGCATGAATAAGTTTAGCCCTGGGACTGGATGGATGTACATGCCTGGGCCATAATCCCGGGCCATGACCACCACTTGGCTCGAGGGCCTGAACGCCGCCCAGCGCGAGGCCGCGACCTACGGCGCGCGCACGGCCGGCGGCGGCTGGAGCGCCGGCCCGCTGCTGGTGATCGCCGGGGCGGGCACCGGCAAGACCAACACGCTCGCGCACCGGGTGGCGCACCTGATTCTGAGCGGGGTGGCGCCCGAGCGGCTGCTGCTGTTGACGTTTTCGCGCCGCGCGGCGGAAGAGATGACCCGCCGCGCGCACCGCATCGTGGCGCGCGCGCTCGGCAAGGATCCCTCCGCGGTCCCCCGCCTCGCCTGGGCCGGGACGTTCCATTCGCTCGCCAATCGCCTGCTGCGCCGCTATTGCTCGCAGCTGGGGCTCGACGCGTCGTTCAGCGTGGTCGACCGCGGCGATGCGGCGGACATGATGGATCTCGCGCGCCAGGCGCTCGGCTTCGCGGCCAAGGAACGGCGCTTCCCGCGCAAGGACACCTGCCTCGCGATCTACTCGCATTGCGTCAACACGCGCTGGCCGCTCGAGCGTTGCCTGGAGGAGGTGTTCCCCTGGTGCGCATCGTGGCACGAAGAGCTGCGCGTGCTGTTCCGGCGCTACCTGGAGGCCAAGCTCGAGCAGCAGGTGCTCGACTTCGACGACCTGCTGCTGTACTGGCACGCGCTGATGCAGGACCACGCGCTGGCCGAGGACGTGGGCGCGCTGTTCGACCACGTGCTGGTCGACGAGTACCAGGACACCAATGCGCTGCAGGCCGAGATCCTGCTCGCTCTCAAGCCGGGCGGCGCGGGCCTGTGCGTGGTGGGCGACGACGCGCAGTCGATCTATTCGTTCCGCGCCGCGACGGTGGACAACATCCTCGAGTTCCCCCGGCGCTTCTCGCCCGCGGCGCAGGTGGTGACGCTGGAGGAGAACTACCGCTCGGCGCAGCCGATCCTCGACGCCGCCAACCGGCTGATCGACGAGGCCGCCCGCCAGTACCGCAAGGAGCTGCGCGCACGGCGCCCGGCGGGGGCGCGCCCGCGCCACGTCACGGTGCTCGACGACCGCGCGCAGGCTGAGTACGTCATCGGCCGCATCCTCGAGGCGCGCGAGCAGGGCGTGCCGCTGCACCGCCAAGCGGTGCTGTTCCGCAGCTCGCATCACAGCGACGTGCTGGAGCTGGAGCTGGTGCGGCGCGACATCCCGTACGCGAAGTACGGCGGGCTCAAGTTCCTCGAGGCCGCGCACGTGAAGGACCTGCTCGCGCTGCTGCGCTGGGCGGACAACCCGCGCAACCGGGTGGCCGCGTTCCGCGTGCTGCAGCTGCTGCCCGGCATGGGGCCGGCGAACGCCGATCGCTGCCTGAAGGCCTTCGAGGCCGCGGCGCACGCCTGGAGCGCGCTCGCGGCGTGGCCGCCGCCGGCCGCGGCGCGCGAGGACTGGGCGCCGCTCGCCGAGCTGCTGGCGACGCTCGGCACGCCGGGGCGCGCCTGGGCGGGGCAGCTCGGGTTGGCGCGCCGCTGGTACGAGCCGCAGCTCGCGCGCCGCTACGACGAGGCCGGCGTGCGCGCGGGCGACCTCGAGCAGCTCGAGCGCATCGCGCTCCAGTTCGCCTCGCGCGAGCGCTTCCTGTCCGAGCTGACGCTCGACCCGCCGCAGGCGAGCGGGGACCTGGCGGGCGCGCCGCTGCTCGACGAGGACTACCTGATCCTGTCGACGATCCATTCGGCGAAGGGCCAGGAGTGGGACCACGTGTACGTGCTGCACGTCGCCGACGGCAACTTTCCGTCCGAGTACTCGACCGGCAGGCCGGAGCAGGTGGAGGAGGAGCGGCGCCTGCTGTACGTCGCGATGACGCGTGCGAAACACGGCCTCGAGCTGGTCTCGCCTCTGAAATACTATGTCACCCAGCAGCCGCGGCGCGGTGACGGCCATGTCTACGGCGCGCGCAGCCGCTTCCTGACGCCGAAGGTCATGCAGTGCTTCGACGCGGTGACCTGGCCCGCGGACGCGGAGGCCGCCGAGGAGCGGCAGGCGCGCGCGCTGGCGCGCATCGACGTCGCGGCCCGGCTGCGCGATCAGTGGGCATAGCCGGGCGATCCCGGCCGAGGAGAATCATGGAATACCGCACTCTCGGACGCACCGGCGTCAAGGTTTCGACGCTCTGCCTGGGCGCGATGATGTTCGGCAGCCCCACCTCGGAGCAGGAGTCGATCGCCATCGTCGAGCGCGCGCTCGAGGCCGGCATCAACTTCGTCGACGTTGCCGACGGCTACAACAACGGCGAGGCCGAACGCATCCTCGGAAGAGCGCTCAAGGGGCGCCGCGACCGGGTGGTGCTCGCCACCAAGTTCGGCGTGGCGATGGGCGAGGGGCCGAACGACGTCGGGGCGAGCCGCTACCACCTGATGCACGCGCTGCACGCCAGCCTGCGCCGGCTCGACACCGACTGCATCGACGTCTATTACATCCACAAGTTCGATTACGCCACGCCGCTGGAGGAAACCCTGCGCGCGCTGGACGATTGCGTACGCGCCGGCAAGATCCGCTACATCGCGTGCTCCAACTTCTACGCCTGGCGGGTGGTCGAGGGGCTCGGCCTCAGCCGCGCGCGCGGGCTGACCGAGTTCGCCTGCGTGCAGCCCCTCTACAACATCGTCAACCGCGACCCGGAGCTCGAGCTGCTGCCGGCGTGCGTGCGGCACGGCCTGGGCGTGGTGAGCTACAGCCCGCTCGCGCGCGGCGTGCTCTCGGGCAAGTACGCGCCGGGGGCGGCGCTGCCCGAAGGCTCGCGCGCGGCACGCGGGGACAAGCGCATCCAGCAGACCGAGCTGCGCGAGGAGAGCTTCGCGGTGGCACAGGCCCTCAGGCCGCTCGCCGAGCGGCACGGCAAGACGCTGTCGCAGTTCGCGCTCGCCTGGGTGCTCGCGAATCGCGCCATCACCTCGGCGATCATCGGGCCGCGCACCCTGGCGCAGCTCGAGGACAACCTGGGCGGGATCGGCTGGGCGCTCACGCCCGAGGACGAAAAGGCGGTCGACGCGCTGGTGCCGCGCGGCGAGCACACCGGCAAGGGCTACAAGGATCCGCAGAACCCGGTGCGCGGGCGCCTGGTTTGAAGGTGCGCGCCCCTAGGCGCGCCGCGCGACGATGCGCAGGCGGATGTCGAGCGCGTCGCGTACCCGCAGCCCGCCCCCCAGGATCGCAAACGGCTGGAGGCCGAACTCGGTCTGGTCGAGGCGAAACTTGGCGATCACCGTGAGCGTATCGGGCCCCTCGAATACGGCCGCGGGGAAGCGCAGGTCGTGCGTTGCGCCGCGCAGCGTGACGCGCGCCGTGACCGTCGGATTCCAGCGCGGGCCGGCGAGCGAGAGCGACTCGATGCGAATCAGCGGGTAATGCGCCGCGTCCAGAACCTCGGCGCCGAGCATGTTGTGGCGCGTGCCCTCGCGCGCCTGCGCGGAGACCGGTTCGGCGAACTCGCCACCTTCCTCGGCGCGCGCGGCGGGCGGATCCACCTGGAACGAAGCGACCGGGATCTCGAGCCGAAAACCGCTGTCGGCGGCGCTGTCGCCCGCCCGGATCTCGCCGCGCACGCGGCCGATCACGACGTGATCGTGGCCGAAGCGGGCGAGGGGCCCCGCGCGGTAGACGAGCACGCGGATTTCGGATGCCTGCGGATCGACCGCGAAGCGCGCCGCGGCGGGCGAGATCTGCGCCGGCGGCTCCGCTGGCTGCGCGAGCGCCGCGCCGCCCTGCTGCGCAGGCGGCGTCTGGCAGGCCGCGAGCAGCAGCGGGAATATCGACGCCAGCAGGCGTGTTCGGTAGCCTAGACGAAACAAGGGCGTTCGCATGATGCGCTGGCGCAATTCGCAGGATCGCTACGGGATCATAGCGCAGGGCTTTCACTGGCTGGTCGCGGCGCTGGTGCTCGCCCAGCTCGCACTGGGCCTGTATGCCGCCGACCTGCCGCTCAGCCTGGCACGGCTGCAATGGCTGTCGCGCCACAAGGCGCTCGGGCTGGGCGTGCTCGCGCTGGTGCTGCTGCGGCTGGGCTGGCGCGCGCTGGATCGCGCACCGGCGCTGCCGGGCTCGATGCCCGCCTGGGAGCGCCGCGCGGCGCTCGCGACGCACCGGCTGCTCTACGCGCTGCTGGCACTTGCGGCGCTCGCCGGCTGGCTGTACGCCTCCGCGGCCGGGCTGTCGGTCGACTGGTTCGGGCTGTTCCGGGTGCCCGACCTGGTGGCGAAGAACGCCCAGCTCGCGATGCTGTTCAAGGATGCGCACAAGGCGCTGGTCGCGCTGCTCGCGTTGCTGCTGCTGGTACACGTCGGCGCGGCCCTGCGGCACGCGTGGCTCACGCGCGACGGCGTCATGCACCGCATGCTGCCGTGGCACCCGGCGGGCAGGCGCTGATGCGGCGGGCGCTCCTGTTCCTGCTCGCGCTCGCGTCCGCGCCGGCGGTCGCCGAGCAGTGCTACGCGGTGGATGCGGCGTCCGGCAGCGTGACCTTCCGCGTGGATCAGGCCGGCGCCCCGTTCAAGGGCGCGTTCCGGCGGTTCGGCGGCACCGTGTGCCTGGACGGCAACGCGGTTACGCGCATCGACGTGTGGCTCGATCCGGCGTCGGTGGACAGCGGCCTGCCCGAGCTCGACGCGGCGCTGAAGGGCGGGGATTTCTTCGCGACCGACAAGTACCCGCGCGTCACGTTCACGAGCGCTTCGATCCAGGCGCGCGGCGATCTCCGGCAGGCCGAGGGCACGCTCGAGATCAAGGGAACGCGCCGCCAGGTCGGCATCCCTTTCCGGCTGGCGGGCGCCGCGGGCAAGCGCACCGTGTCCGGCGCGTTCACCCTGAACCGGCTCGACTACGCGATCGGCACCGGCGAGTGGAGCAACACGAAATGGCTGGGGGCCGAGGTGAAGGTCGAATTCAAGGCGGCGCTGGCGGGGCGTTGAGGCGGAGATCGACGTCGCGCCCACAGTCGGCCAACATTGACCTCACGCAGGCCCGCCTGAATTGGGATTGCCCAAGGCCAGTAGGCCGGCGACCAAAGCATGCGCGCAGGTGGGCAGCGCCTCCATGTCCAGAACCAGGATCCTGCGCTCGCGAATTGCCCAGGAGTCCGTCAGTTGGATGACGTTCAGGTGCATCGTCTTCTGGTGGTGCCGTGCGGCGCACTCCGGCAGTATCCCTACGCCGACGCCTGCCTCGATCATCCGGCACATCGCCTCGAAGCTTCTCATCTGGACCCGGATAGTCAACTTCCGACCGAATTGCTTGACGGTCTCGATGAGAAAGCCGTGCAGAGTGCTTCCTTCGTCCATACCGATATGGTCGAACTCCAGCGCGTCGATGAATGCGATCGCCCTCTTGCCGTTGAGGGGATGATTTTCGGGTGTAACCAGCACCAGCCGGTCGGTGCTGAAGGAAAGTGCCTGCAGCCCTTCTGTCGGTACCGGTCCCGCCACGATGCCGATATCGGCTGAATGGTCCAGAATGCCTCGAACGACCTCTTTGGTCGCACGTTCCTGAAGGTCCACCGTCACCGCTGGCCGCTCGACCATGAAGCGCGCAAGCAGGCGAGGCATGAACTCGGTGACGGCGGTGGTGTTTGCGAAAATGCGGATGTGCCCGGCATCGTCTGCGGTGTAAGTGGCGAATTCACCCTTCGCGTACTCGACCTGCCGCAAGATCACGCGCGCGTGGCGGAGAAAGATCTCGCCCGCTGGAGTGAGTTTTACGCCGCGAGGTTCCCGATAGAACAAGCGAGTGCCGGCCTGGTCCTCCAGGGACTTCAGACGTGTACTCGCTGCGGCCGGTGACAACGATGCGCGTCGTGCACCCTTAGTAACGTTCTGTTGCTCGGCGATCTGAACGAAAAGAAGAAGGTCTGTAAGACTGAAATGCATTCCCGCTCGGCCCCTGGCCTGTGCGTTCAGGTTTGCCGAATGTTACCCCCGAAATTTGCAGATTCGCGAAATTCGAGGCGGCTGGTAACGTGGATTCCGATCCATGCGCAGAGGGTCCGATGACCACGGATAGCCCAGGGGACGCCGTTACGGAGGCGCCGGCGAGACAGGCTGCAGGTCCGCTCAAAGGCTACCGAGTCCTGGAGCTGGGGTCGACCGCGGCCGGGCCCTTTTGCACCCGGCTGCTGGCGGACTTTGGCGCGGAAGTGGTCAAGATCGAGGCGGCCGAAGGGGATCCGATCCGCCAGCTCGGCGAAACGGTGGAGGGGAAATCCCTCTACGCGGCGAGCATCCTGCGCAACAAGGTCATCGCCTCGCTCGACCTGCGCAAGCCCCAAGCCACCCGGCTGCTGAAGGAGCTGATCGGCCAGTTCGACGTGGTGGTCGAAAATTTTCGTCCAGGTACGCTCGAGAAATGGGGGCTTGCGTACGAGGACCTGCGGTCCGTCAGACCGGATCTCATCATGATTCGTATCAGCGGCTACGGGCAGACCGGTCCGTACAAGGATCGCCCGGGCTACGGCGTGATCGGCGAGGCAATGAGCGGCCTGCGCCACATGATCGGAGATGCCGACCGGCCGCCGTCCCGAGTCGCGATTCCGCTGACCGATTACATCACGGCGCTGTATGCCGCGTTCGGCACCGTGATGGCTGTGCTGGTGCGCGAGAAAACCGGCGTCGGCCAGTGCGTGGACGCATCGCTGCTCGAATCGGCCTTCAGTTTCATGGAGGCCTATGTGCCCACCTACGAGAAGACCGGCAAGACGGGCATGCGCACGGGATCCCGATTGCCGAACAGCGCGCCGAACAATCTTTACCCGACGCGCGGCGGCGGCTACATCCACATCGCAGCGCTTGCCGATCAAGTGTATCGGCGGCTCGCCGTCGCCATGGGGAGGCCGGAACTTGGCACCGATCCACGCTTCGCGGATCAAAAGAGCAGGAACAAGAACGAGGAGCTCATCGACGAGATCATCTCGCAGTGGACCAAATCGCGGGACATCCAGGAATTGGAGGCCATCCTCCAGGCGCAGGGTGTTCCGGCGAGCCGGATTTTCACCATGGCCGACATCTTCAAGGACGCGCATTACCGCGCGAGAGAGATGCTGGTGCGCACCGGCGATGATGACCTGGGCTCCGTGATGCTGGCCGGCGTCGTTCCGAAGCTCTCGGCCACTCCCGGCAATGTGCGCTGGTCGGGTCACCGTACGGGGCAAGACACGCGGGCAGTTCTGAGGCGGCTGGCAAACCTGTCGGAGGCGCAGATCGACGCGCTTGAGAGCGCGGGCGTCATATTTTGTGACGGCAAGTGAGGCCACCTAAATGGCGACATTCAAGGCATTTCGTGTGCACACGATCGGCGGCAAGCCGGTATGCCGATTCGAACGACTGATGCTGGAGGATCTCGATCCGGGCGAGGTTGTGATCGAGACCGCCTACTCCGCGATCACTTACAAGGATGCGATGGCCGCGCGTGGGGTTGGCAAGAACGTGCGCACCGAGCGTCCGTGCGTCACGGGCGTCGACATGTCCGGCGTCGTCGTGAGCTCCTCCGATGCTCGCTTCAAGGAGGGCGACTCCGTCGTCGTGACCAATTACAAGCTGGGGACCGAGCATGATGGCGCCTATGCGGAATATGTTCGTGTGCCGGCGGATTGGATCGTCCCGCTTCCCACCGGGCTCACGCTTTACGAAGCAATGGGGCTCGGTACCTCCGGACTTACGGCCGCGCTCGCCGTAGAGCGGCTCGAAAGGGCCGGTCTCGCGCCGTCGATGGGTCCGGTCGGAATAACGGGAGCTACGGGCGGCGTCGGGAGCCTGGCGGTCGATATCTTCTCCAAGCGCGGCTACAAGGTCATCGCGATATCCGGGAAGCGCGATCAGGACGGCTATTTGAAGTCGATTGGCGCGGACAGCATCATCCCTAGAGAGGATTTCCTCAGGAATCGAGCGGCGCTCGCACCTTCATTGTTTGCCGGTGCTCTCGACAATGTCGGGGGCAACTATCTGGACCGGCTGGCCGCAATGCTGCAGCCGCACGGCAAGCTGGCGGTTGCCGGCATGGCAGTCGGCGCGGAAGTCACGACGACGGTTCTGCCGCTGGTCCTCAGGTCAATTGATATCCTCGGCATCAATGTCTCGCGGCAACTGCACATGACCGAGCGCGTGCGCCTGTGGGAGCGCCTGGCAACCGACCTGAAGCCGAGGCACCTCGCCAGTATTTCGCGGCCTATTCCGTTCGAGAAACTGGACGAGGTCATGGACCAGTTCTTCGCCGTGACAACCGTCGGGCGTGTCGTGGTCGAAGTCGGCGCCCATGCACCGGTGTGACGCGGCGCCGCGGGAAGGGCAGCGGGGATTGAAGGATTTGAGCAAACAACGCCAGCCTGAGCCACTTCGCCACAGGTGAGACATGGACTTTTCGCTCACTGACGAGCAGCGGATGATGGTTGAGTCCGCGCGTCGCTTGGTGGACAGGCACATCCAGCCGATTCTCGACGCGCACGACCGGGACAAGCCGCTTCCCAAGTCCGCGATACTGAAGATCCTGGCCAAGGCCGCTGACCTCGGCCTCACGTCCGCGCGCATTCCGGAGGAAGGCGGAGGCTCCGGCCAGAGCATGCTGGACTATGGGCTGATCGAAGAGCAAATCCCGCCTCAGGTCGCGCTCATCGTGCAACCGCACGAGGCCACCACGACGCGCATCTATTTCGGGGGCAGCGCCGAGCAGAGGGAACGATTTGTTCCGGACCTCATCGCCGGCCGGCGCATTGCCTGCACCGGAAGTACGGAGCCGGACGTGGGCTCGGATCCGCGCGGCGTCAAGACGACGGTTAAGGAGGACGGCGACTCCGTTGTGCTGAACGGTCGCAAGCAGTGGATCTCCAACGCGACGGTCTGCGATGTCATCAACGTAACCTGCCGCATGACCAAAGGTGACGGCAGCTCCCGTCTTGCGCGCGTTCTCGTCGACCGTAAGGAATCGGCGTTCGAGAGCAGAGAGCTGGACATGATGGGCCTGCGCCAGGCGCCGCTCGGGGAGGTGTTGTTCGACAATTGTCGCGTGCCGAAGGCCAACCTGTGCCCCGACACCGGGGAGACGGCGCGCCTGCTCACTATCACGTGGCTCGCCAATCGCCCCCTGGTGGGCCTGTTGGCGGTCAATCTCGCGCAGAAAGCGCTGGACGCTGCGCGTGAGTACGCCGGCACCAGGAAGCAATTCGGGCGGGCCATCGGCGGCTTCCAGCTGATTCAAAGCGATCTAGCGGAAATCGAGACCGCCGTCATCGCCAGCCGGCTCCTCTGCTATCACGCGCTGGCGGCCATCGATCGCGGAGAGCGGGCAAACGGACTGTCCGCAATGGCGAAGCGATATGCCGTAGATTCCTGTGATCGGGCAATCGCCCTGGCCATGCGCATTCACGGTGCGATGGGTTTGAGCAGGGAGCTCAAACTCGAGCAGTTGGCGCGCGACGTGCGTACGCTATCCATCCCTGACGGTACGCCCGGCATTCTGACTCTGATTCAGGGCCGAGAAATCACGGGCATCGACCCGTTCCGGGGTTGAGCGATGACGCTGGAGCTCATGAAGTTGTGGCCGGCGCGTCGTGGCAGGCCCGGGTCGTCAAGAAATGACTCCGAAGCTCTCTTTATCGCTGCACGGATCCCGGCCGCGCCATGGGGATTCGAATTTCCGTTGTGCCGCTCGGCAGAACGCAAACGCTCCTACAAGGAAAATTGAATGCTTGCCGGTATTGACCTCAGCATGAAGCAGTGGGACTGGGATTTCTTCCTGGCGGAGCGCAGGAAGGTCCTCGACTTGTGGCCGACAGGCGGGCCGCTCAAATCGGCAACGGCGATCGAGGAGGCGATCGCGTATCACAAGGGACAGCCCTGGTACAAGTACGCGGCGCTGCGCAACGAGCGGGCGCTGGAAGAGGATCGAATTCAGATCACGCCGCAGGTCGGTCACGCGCTCGTCGAACAGACGGTGGACCATATCACCCATTCGGAGGACATGCGCCCCGACCGCTGGTACATCCTGACCGACACGTACACGCGCAAGTCCGAATATGCGAAAGCGCAGGACGCGGTGCAGCGCAGCATCCGCGACAAGTTCTCCTACTTGAACGGATATCCCGTGGTTGCCCATGGTGTCGAAGGAGCGCGTGCGCTGAATGAGTGCACCAAGGCGGCCATCGGCACGGACAACAACGATGAGGATGCGCGCTTGCCCTGGGAGATCGCGCTGGCCGGCGGCTGGAGCTGGGGCACCATCAAGAGCATCGAAGAGCTGATTCAGCACTCCCGGGATTATCCGGTCGATCTGAATATCTTCAACCAACAGTATATCGATCGGCTTGCGGCTCACTTTACCGAAGCGGGGGTTCCGATTCTGCGCAGGGCCTCCGCCAATCTTCCGGGTTGGGACACGCTCGGATTCAAGGTCACGGTCTCCCTGCTCGAGACGCTGCTGTCGGCGGCGCAGGGTGTCAAGTGGATCGATCTCAGTCTCGGGATCGGAATGAACCTGGTCCAGGACGTGGCCGCCATCCGCCTGCTCAAGAGGCTGGCGCGCGAATATCTCGACGCCATGGGAAAGCAGGATGTGAAGCTGTTTTCGTGGACCTACTTCTTCCTCGGAGATTGGCCGCTCGATCGCGGGGCGATGTGCGGGCAGCTGTCGTGGAACGCGGCGGTCTCGGCGCTTGCCGGTTGCAACGGCATGTTCATCAAGTCGCCCGACGAGTCGGCCACCACCCCGACAAAGGAAGGATTCCGGCAGGCGATTCAGATTTGCGGCCAGGTGGCGCGACTGGTGGCCGGGCAGCGCTTGCCCGATTCACCGGAATTGAAGCTGGAAATGGAGATGATGGAGCGCGAGGTGCGCGCGGTGCTCAACAAAGTCCTCGAGCTCGGCGACGGAGACGTCGCCGTGGGCGGTGCAAAGGGCATTCTGACCGGCGTTCTGGACACCATGTTTTCGCCGTACAAGTACCTTCATGGCAAGGTGAAGATCGTGCGTGACAGGCAGGGTGCGCTGCGCTACCTCGAGCACGGCGACGTTCCGCTGCCGGCGGACGTGATCGAGTACCACCGCTCCAGAGTCAAGCAGCGGGAAGATAAGGAGAACAACAGGGCAGACGTCAATTGGCTGATTCGGGAGGCCACCTGGGCGTCCCGCTCCCTGCTGGACGAAGTTTCGGAACGCACTTACTGACGCGGGACCAACTGCAATGGGACCTCAAGTGACGAAGAACAGGAGCGACCGGCAGCCGGTCGTGGTGCTTGGCACGATCGGCCACGATGCGCACGTGGTTGGCAGCAGCGTCCTGCGTTATGCGCTCCAGGAGGCCGGCTTCAAGGTGATCTTCCTCGGCGCCGTCGTGCCGGCAGAGGAATTCATCGCCGCTGCCAGGGAGAGCGCGGCCGACGCAATTCTCATTTCTTCCCTTTACGGCATGGCTCGCATCGACTGTGCCGATTTCGGCGCCAAGTGCCAGGAAGCGGGCCTCAGCCACGTGAGGCTTTATCTGGGGGGAATTCTGGTGACTGATCCGGAGGATTGGGACAAGACGGCGGCGCTGTTCGCGGACTACGGCTTCCATCGCGTCTATCCGCCGCAAACCAAGCCCGAGCGCGCGATCGCCGACCTGAAGTCGGACCTTGGGCTCGCCGACTAGGCTGCCGCCACGGTGCTCGCCGCCGCAGGATTGCCGCTCGCTCGATGCTGAGGTCCCGACGCAATAATGTCCCTCCGCCTCGCCATAGACTTCGGCAGCACCTATACCAAGGCGGCGCTGTTCGATCTGGAGCGGCGCAGGGTCATCGGCTCGGGCTATGCACCGTCGACCGTGGGTAGCGACGTACGTGAGGGGCTCGAGGTCGCACTTCAGGGCATCTCCAGTCACGCGGATCTTCGCAGCGTCCCGTGCCTTGCTTGCAGCAGCGCGGCAGGAGGCCTGCGCATCGTGACCATAGGCCTGGTCCCCTCTCTCAGCCTCGAGGCCGCGCGTCGCGCTGCGCTGGGGGCCGGAGCGAAAGTGGTCGGCGCCTACGGGTACAAGATTTCACCTTCGGACCTGGATGACTTGGCGAGGCGGATGCCCGACATCCTGTTGCTCGCGGGCGGCATCGACGGCGGCGACGAAGACACGATCCTGCATAACGCGCATCAGCTGGCACTGCGCGGTCTCAAGATACCGGTCATTGTCGCCGGCAACAAATCGGTCTCGGCGGCCTGCGGGGACGTCCTCAGGGACGCGGGGGTGGACGCTAGCGTCGAGCCCAATATCCTTCCGGAGATCGACAAGCTGGACGTCGAGCCCGTGCATCGCAAGATCCGCGACATCTTCATGGAGCGGATCGTTCACGCGAAGGGGATCGACAAAGTCAGAGATGATCTTAATCTCGTCGGTCCGATCATCCCGACGCCGCGCGCGATCCTCGAGGCGGCCCAGTTGCTTTCCGAAGGGGTGGAGGGCGAAAAGGGTGCGGGGGATGTCGTCGTTATCGACATTGGCGGCGCCACGACCGACGTGCATTCGATTGCGTCCGGCGCGCCGCGAACGCCCGGCGTAGTGCCCAGGGGACTGCCCGAGCTGCGCGCCAAGCGGACTGTCGAAGGCGATCTCGGGATGCGCATCAACGCGCCCACCGTCCTGCAGCGGGCAGGGTCCCATGCGCTGATGGAAAAGATCACCGGTCTGGGGAGTTGCGACGCCGCGAGCGCAGCCGACATAGAAGCCTATGTGGCACGCATAGAAGCCGACACTGCGCATCTGCCGACGGCGGCCGGGGAATCGACCATCGACGCGGGAATCGGGGCGTGCGCCGCCGAGCTGGCCATGATCCGACACGCCGGCGCCCTTAAGGAGGTCTATACGCCCAACGGCACCGTCCTCGTCCAGGAGGGCAAGGATCTCACCGGCACGCGCATGCTGATCGGCGTAGGCGGCGTCGTCGCGCGCGGAGCCTTCGCGCGCCCGATTCTCGAGTCCGCGCTCAGGAAGGCAACGCGCCCGTTCTCGCTTTGCCCGGAGAACCCCAAGCTGTACGTCGACAGGCATTACGTTCTGTTCGGCGTCGGCGTGCTGGCGCGCGACTTTCCCGCGCAGGCGCTTGCGATCGCACGCGAACAGCTTGCCGAGGTATAGGGCCGTCATGGAACGGGCTTCGAGCCGCTTCCATTGGCGATCGTGGAGCGGTGTTCAGGCGCGGCGCGTCGGTGCTGCGCGGCAGCTTGCGCATAGGTGGCGTCCGTGCCAGCCGCAGGGGCTCGCTGGAGGCGGTTGCTGGAAAAGGATGGAGAAATCGCAGCGCGGTGTTTGACGCGAGTAGCCAGTGGGTATCGGAGGATGACGTACCACCAGAGGACCATAAAGGAGGAGTTATGAGCATAATCAAAGCGGGTGAATGGAAGCGGATTATTGGCGCTTCAATCTTGATGCTGTTTGCAGCGGCCGCAGGCGCAAGCCCAACGGGCTCTCAGTACCCATCGCGCCCAATCACGCTGATCGTTCCATGGGGGCCGGGCGGCGGCGCCGATCAGATGGCGCGGGAGGTGGCAAAGCTGCTGGAACAGGACCTGAAGAGCGTTTCGGTACCTGTAGTCAACGCGCCCGGCGCCGACGGCAACAGCGGCATGGTGAAGCTCATCAACGGTGCGGCGGACGGCTATACCCTTGCAGTGCTCGTCGCAGACACCTTCTACAACAACGTCGCGGAGAAAGAGAAGGCGCCGTGGAAGCTCAAGGAGATCACCCCGCTCGCCGTCATGAACCGGCAGCCGTTCGCGATTCTGGTCGCCAAAGACAGTCCCTTCAAGACCTGGGCGGACGTGGCGAAGGCGGCCAAGGCGCGGGAATTGAAGATCGCAATCGACGGGCTAGGCAGCGCCGAGGACGTGCTTGTGAATTACCTGGTGGCCAGGGGGCTGAAGCTGAACGCCGTCCCGTATCCCAAGCCCGGCGAGCGCTACGCGGCGGTCCTGGGCAATCACGTCGACCTGTTGTGCGATCCCGACGGGAATTCGAGGAGCTATCTGGCTGCCGGGCAGATGCGCGCGCTGCTTGTCTTCGGCAACAAGCGGGTTCCCGAGATCAAGTCGGCGCAGACCGCAGCTGAAGTCGGCTACAAGGTGACGTTGAGCGAGTTTCGCGCGATCGTGGTGAAGGCGGGTACTCCGGAGCCGGAAGTGCGCTTGTTGTCGGAAGCTCTCGCAAGGGTGTACAAAAGCGCGCAATTTCAGCAGTTCCTCAAGTCGACTTGGTCCGCGTCCGACAGCTACGTCTCCCG
The DNA here is from genome assembly GCA_963817785.1 of uncultured Pseudomonadota bacterium. Lineage (GTDB taxonomy): Bacteria > Pseudomonadota > Gammaproteobacteria > Burkholderiales > SG8-39 > JAKALD01. The sequence goes on from CAWFPL010000006.1 coordinate 78,059, forward strand.
AAAGGATGTCCCCGGATATCTGCGGACGAAGCAGCGGGAGATGGCGCGCCTCGCCAGGGGCAAATAGGAGCGCGGCGTTACGAGCGAGCGGTGTCCCTTGGCCGGAACGCCGCGGCAGAAGGCCGCGGCCACGGCTACCTGCATGGTTCGGTAAATGGGGGTGCCATTGCCTGCGGGATGATTGGGAACTCAGGAGTGGAGCAGTGCGGTGTTTGGGGGCAGCTTGCTCGCCTGGAGCTGCGTCATCTTGGCGGACGGTCCAGCACTTGGGACGCGAGCGTCTATCCACAGGCTGCGCGCCTGGCGCCTGATGCGCCAGGGAACGCGCAGACCTGTGGGTAAGCGCCTGCTCGTGGGGGCTCGCATAGCATGACGCAAGCGCACCTGCTCAGTCCCGTTGCCTTGGTGGTTCTGTTTGCGATCACATACACCGCAAGCTTCGCCAAGGGCGTGACGACCATGGGACTCAATCTGCTCAGCGTCCCGCTGATCGCTACGGTATTTGGTGTACAGACGGCCGTGGTGTCGATGCTGCTGCCCAAGATCATGAGTGATGCCTTCATGGCCTTTGAGGCAAGGGGGGATCGCAGCTCCATTCTCGTCAGATCCATTATTCCCTTTGCGTGTTCCGGTGCCGTTGCGGTCGCCGCCGCCACCCTTCTGTTGGCAAAGATCGCCGACAGGATGCTGTCCATCATTCTCGGAGCGAGCGTGATCGTCTTCGTGGCGCTCCAGCTGTTGCCGAAGGCGATCGTGATCCCGAAGCATCGCCGATCGGAGTGGGGGGTCATATTCGGTGCGCTGACTGGACTCAGTCAGGGCCTGACCGGCGTTGGCGGGCTGACCACCGCAATGTATCTGTACAGTCTGGAGCTTGCACCGACAGCGTTCGTATTTCTTTCATCGGTGATCTATCTCGCGCTAGACGCCTGTCAGGTGACGGCATTCCTGTACTTTGGCCTCTATAACCACGAGCGGTTGCTCATTTCCGTTGCCTTAGCGGTTCCCGTGATGATCGGCACGTGGTCGGGCGTGAAGATGCGCCGCCGGCTTTCCGTCAAGTGGTTTCGCTACGCGCTCCTGATCATGCTGTTCACTACGGCTTCAACCCTCATCGCAAAAGCCGTTTGAGCGGCCGGGTCGTTCATCCATACGTGGCAGCGATGCGGCTCAAGAACCCTGCGGCGACCGAAGTGCTGACTCGGCGCGCTGCCTATGAAGGCCTGCTGCATTTGGCCGGGGCGCGCGTGCTGGAGCTTGGGTGCGGCGCGGCCGAGCTCACTCGCGAGATCGCGGGGAGCGCGCTTCGAGTCTCGATCACGGCGCTCGAAGTCGATCGCATCCAGCATCGGAAGAACCTTGCCATCCGGGATCTTCCGAACGTCGCCTTCGGGCTGGGCGGCGCCGAGGCCATTCCTGCGCCCGATGCCAGTTTCGACGTCGTGCTCATGCTTCTCTCTCTACACCACGTCCCGGTGCAGGCGATGGACCGCGCGCCGCTTGAGATACGCCGGGTGCTGAGGCCCGGCGGGCTGGCCTACTTCGAGGAGCCGGTCTTCGACGGCGAGTACAGCGAGGTCATGCGGATATTCCACGACGAACGGCTGGTGCGAGAGAGGGCGTTCCTGGCGCTCGAGCGAGTCGTTGCTGCGGGCATCATGGAGCTCGTGGTGGAGAAATTCTTCCTCGCCCCCAGGCGCTACGCCGACTGGACGGAGTTCGAGAGGAACGTACGCGAGAAAACCCACACCGAGCACCGGTTGACCGATGCGCGGTGGGAGGCGGTGAAAACGCGCTTCATGCGCTCGATGACGCCCGAGGGGGCGCTCTTCATGCAACCGATGCGTGTGGATCTGCTGCGCAGGCCAGCCGTCTAGGCAAGTTCATCGCACCGACACTTTTCGGCGCCGCCTACCTCCACCGCAGCAGCAGCCTCTCCAGCCACCCGAGCAGGAAGCTGATCGCCAGCCCGAGCAGCGACAGCACCACCACGCCGGCCACCAGCTGGTCGGTCTGCATCAGGTTGCCCGCCTGCAGGATGAACGCGCCCACGCCGTGCTCGGCGCCGATCATCTCGGCGGCGATCAGCAGGATCAGGCCGATCGAGGAGGTGATGCGGAAGCCCGCCAGGATGCCGGGCATCGCACCGGGCAGCAGGATCTTGCGGATGATGTCGGCGCGCGGCACGTTGAAGCTCTGCGCCATGCGGATCAGGTTGCGCGGCACCGCGTCCACCGAGCTGTAGCCGGTGATCACGGTAGGAAAGAACACGCCCAGGGCGATGGTGGCGATCTTCGAGGGCTCGCCGATGCCGAACCACAGGATCAGCAGCGGCAGCAGCGCGATCTTCGGGATCGGGAACAGCGCCGAGACGATCGGGATGCCGACCGAGCGCGGAATGGACCAGATGCCCATGGCGACGCCCGCGACGAGGCCGGCGAGCGTGCCGATGACCCAGCCCCAGGCGACGCGGCTCACGCTCGCGGCAAGATCCGTCGACAGGCGCCCCGAGCGCCACATGTCGCCGAACGCGTGCACCACGGCCCAGGGGCTCGGCATGGCGAGCGCGGGCAGCAGGCCGGTCGAGGACGCCGTCTGCCACAGCGCGATGATGACGGCGAACGCGAGCCACGAGGCCCAGCGGCGCACGTCCGGCTCGAAGCCGCCGCCGCGAAAGCGCACCTGGTCGCCGGAGTTCGCGCTCATCGATTGTTCAGCCATCGTGCACCTCCCGGTCGGCGACCTGCACCTCGTCGCGGATCAGCTCCCAGATGCGGTTGTGCAGGGCGGCGATGGTGGCGGCGTGCTCGGGCGCGCCGCGCTCGGACAGCGGGATGTCCACGGCGATGATCTCCTTGAGCCGTCCGGGGCGGCGCGAGAGGACCGCGATGCGGTCGGCCATGCGCAGCGCCTCGGACAGGTTGTGCGTCACGTACACCGAGGTGGTGCGCTCGCGGCTCCAGATGGCGATCAGGTCCTCCATGAGCAGCTCGCGGGTCTGTGCGTCGAGCGCCGAGAGCGGCTCGTCGAGGAACAGCACCGCCGGGCGCACGGCCGTGGCGCGCGCGATGCCCACGCGCTGGCGCATGCCGCCCGAGAGCTGCTTGGGATAGGCGCGGGCGAACTCCTCCAGCCCGGTGAGGCGCAGCGCCTCGTCGATGCGCCGCGCGCGCTCGGCCGCGCTCAGCGGATGATGCTCGAGCGCGAGCGCCACGTTGCCCGCCACCGTGCGCCATGGCAGCAGCGCGAAGTCCTGGAAGATGTAGGTGAACGGATTCAGGCTGCCGGGCGGCGGCTCGCCGCGCACCCGCACGCTGCCCGCGCTCGGCGCGAGCAGCCCGCCCATGATGCCGAGCAGGGTGGACTTGCCGCAGCCCGAAGGACCGAGCAGCGCGAGCGTCTCGCCCTCGCGCACCGCGAGCTCGATGTCCTCGAGCGCGTGCAGCTCGCCGTAGCGGTGGCTGACGCCCTGGACCAGCAGCTCCATCGCCCGCCTGCGGCCGGCGCAGCGCGCCCGGGCGCTACTTCTGGCCCTTGATGAAGCGCAGGTCCAGGAATTTCTTGGGATCGACGTCCTTGTCCACCAGGCCGTGCTTCTGGTACCAGGCGACCTGCTTGTACACGTCCTTCACCTCGAGCCGGCCCTTCGGGTCGATGTACGGCGCGCCCAGATAGATGGCCTCGGGCTTGGACTGGGTGTACTTCTCGAGGATCGGCAGCAGCGCCTTCGCCTTGTCGCCGAACACGCGCTCGCCCTTGGCATTGCGCTGGTCGAAGGCGGCGTAGTACTCGGTGGCCGCGCGCTGGTAGGCGCGCACGAAGGCGCGCACCTCGCCGGCATGCTGCTCGACGTTCTTGGACGAGGTGAACAGCCCGCCGAGCTGCCACGGCGTGTAATCGTCCACCCAGCCGATCAGGTGCGCCGCCTTGGCCTTGGTGAGCGCGGCGACGATGTGCGCCGGCAGGAACACCGTATCCACCTCACCACCCTTGAGCGCGGCGATCATGTTCGGCACCGACTGCAGCGGCTTCATGTGGATCGCGTCGAGGTTCCAGCCGAACTTGTCGGCCAGCATGCCCACGTTGTAGTAAAACGTGGACCCGATCTGGCTGATCCCCACCGTGTGGCCGGGCAGCTGCTTGATGTCGTGAAAGCCCGCGTCGTAGGCCTTGTTCGAGACCAGGAAGCCCACGAAGTGATAGCCGGGCTGCTCGCGCGATTGCGCGCCGATCACCTTGAGCGCGCCCTTGCCGGCGAGATTGAAGAAGCCGGCGGTGAAGCCCGTGACGCCGAAGTCGCAGTCGCCCGCGGCGACGCCCACCGCCACCGGCTGCGCGGCGTGGAAGATCTTGATGTCGGCCTTGAGTCCTTCGTGGGCGAAGTAGCCCTTGTCCTGGGCGATGAACAGCGGCGCCGACGAGACGAAGGGCAGGGCGCAAATGGTGATCGGCTGGGGTTCGGCGGCGCGGGCGGCGCTGCTCAGGGCGAAAAGGCTGACGAGAAGGGCGGCGAGTTTTTTGTGCATGGGATGATGTCCTCCGGGGGCGCGATTATCGCATGCGGGGTAGGGGGCGGTGCGGAACCGGCTTCACTGAATCGACCCGGTTCCGTACACTCTGCCCCTTCAATCGCCTACGCTCGAGCCCATGAGAATGAGACGTTGCACCTGCGGCGCCGAAGCCGACGTGCGTCGCGACCTCCGCCGCGGCGCCGACGGGCGCGACGAAATCGTCTACCGCGTCATCTGTCCCGTCTGCGGGCAGATCGGTCCCGCGGTTCCGGCGGCGGGCAAGGACGAAGCCGCCGCGATCGCCGAAGCCGTCGAAGCGTGGAATGAAATGATCGCGCGCCTCCGTCCGCTGGATGCCTGAATCCGTCGGCCGTCCGGGTTGACGGGATATGTGGAAATGGGCGATCAGGGTCGCCTGCGGCCGAGGCGGCTAAACCTCCGCAGTCACCGGCGCGCACGCACGGGCGTTTGATGTGGCGCGGCGCTGGCTGCTGGTCCGGGTGGGCTGCGCTTTCATGCCGCAATGCCGATACCGGGCCACGTACAGACACCCCTCTCGACCAAGCCCAACTGCTCGGCAGTAAGGGATCCGAGTCGGTTCGTCAGGCGAGCCGTTGGAACCGTCACGATACCTTGAGAATCGAACGCACCGGGCCGCAGAAATCTGACCGGCACCGAGATTTCAAATCGCGATTTGCGAAGGGCGGTTGTGCGAGGAATGACCGTAACCAGGGACCGGTCGGATTCCTCGAGCGGCACGCTGAGAACTACGCACGGGGGCGGACTTTCGCGGCCATCCCGAGGTCAACCACGTAGACCTCGCCGCGAAGCGGGCTCTTCACCCTTTGGCCTCGCGCCGATCAAGCTCTTGAAACACCTGATTCGGCGCGCGCACAAGCTCCTCGTCGGATGGAAAGGAATACGGCAATTCCGCGGCGCGACGGAGCAACTCCTCCAGGACCTCGCGTCTTTCGGTCTCGGACAAGGCCTCAAAGGACTCTAAGAGATGGCGCGCCGCGTCTCCCATGGCGGAACTATTACCGGTGATTAGCCGTCCTTCTTGCGCGCACGCCAGTAGCCGGGCTTTCGGCTAAACGGCGCAAGCGCGAGAACGTAGAGCTCGGATTGACGGACGACATAAATGACCGAGAAGGGGAATTTCTTCGGAAAGACGCGCCTCGTGCCGTGCTTGTATGGCGACCCCACGTCCGGGAATTCGGAGGCGAGCCGTGTCGCTTGTTCGATCTCGTTGGCGAGCCGCTCACCGAGCTGGGGACTGATGCCGGCGTAATACCTGATCTCTTCGAGCAATTCCGCCCGCGCCGCATCGTGAAAGCGAACGGCCTTCACTTCAGCAGGCGGCGGACCTCGGCGAAGACTTCCTCGGCAGGTATCAACTTGGCTTTGCCGCTATCGATCTCGGCGATTCGGCGCTTGATTTCCTCCTCCCAGGCGGCTTCGGCTTCGGCGTCGACTTCCTGAACGGAGGCGAGCAGTTCTTCCGCGAGCCGCACGCGATCCTCGGGCGGTAGCGCCCGCGCCTTGTGCGAAAGCTCCTCAACGAGGTCTGACATGTGAACCTCCCGTATCGAAGGGGGAAGTCTACATCTGGCGGGCCGGCACGGCATCTTATGCGGGTAACGCTCGCATCAACCTGCGCGCGCCGACAGGCCTTTGCAAAGCACGGCGCTCGTGCGCGCGTCGTGATCGAAACCCGGCGTCGCCACTACAACCACGTCCGTCCGCATTCGAGCCTCAAAGACATGACACCCATCAGCAGGCCCGGTCTCCCCGCTCGAGGACGCCCTACACCATCGGCATCGGCGGATGCCACCCGCCCAGGGTCTCCGTCATCTTCATCGCTTCCACCGGCCCCCAGGCGCCCGGCTCGTAGGCGTGCACCGGCTTCTGCATCCTGAGAATCGGATCGACGATGCGCCAGCATTCCTCGACTGCGTCCTCGCGCGAGAACAGCGTCGCCTCGCCCTTCATCGCGTCGCCGATCAGGCGCTCGTAGGCGCCGGCCTCGTCGTCCCGCGTGTTGCACACGTAGAGCTCCAGCTCTTCGCCGACCATCGCCGTGCCGGGCTTCTTGGACAGCGCGCCGATCGCGATCGCCACCTGGTCGGGGCCCAGCCGGAAGCGCATGTAGTTGCAGTGCGGCGGCAGGGCCTCGCGGAACACGTTCTGCGGCGGGCGGCGCAGCTCGACCATCACTTCGGTGGCGGTGATCGGCAGCTCTTTGCCGGCGCGGATGAAGAACGGCACGCCCGCCCAGCGCCAGGAGTCGAGGTGGATCTGCATGGCGGCGAAGGTCTCGACCTCGGAATTTTTCGCCACGCCGTCCTCGTCGCGATAGCCGCGGTACTGGCCGCGCACCAGGCTCTTGCCGGTGAGCGAGCGGATGGACCTGAATACTTTCACCTTCTCGTCGCGCAGCGCTTCGCTGTCGGTGCCCACCGGCGGCTCCATCGCCAGGTTGGCGACCACCTGCAGCAGGTGGTTCTGCACCACGTCGCGCACCGCGCCGACTTCCTCGTAGAAGCGCCCGCGCCCCGCGACGCCGAACTTCTCCGCCATGGTGATCTGCACGCTGTGCACGTAGTTGCGATTCCACAGCGGCTCGAGAAACGAGTTGGAGAAGCGGAAGTAGAGCAGGTTCTGCACCGGCTCCTTGCCGAGGTAGTGGTCGATGCGGAAGATCGCCTTTTCGTCGAACACGCTGTGCAGGCTGCGGTTGAGCGCCTGCGCGGAGGTGAGGTCGCGGCCGAAGGGCTTTTCCACCACGACCCGCGCGGCGTGCGTGCTCTCCAGGCCGGCAAGTCCCTTGACCACGGTCGGGAACATGCTGGGCGGAATCGCGAGGTAGTGCAGCGGCCTTTTGGCCGGGCCGAGCTCGCGGTTCACGCGCTCGAAGGTCGCCGGGTCCTTGTAGTCGCCGTCGACGTAATGGAGCAGCGCGCACAGCTTGGCGCAGGCCTGCTCGTCGAGGTCGCCGTGCTGCTTCAGGCTGTCGCGCACGCTCTGGCGCAGGCGCTCGAGGTTCCAGCCGCTCAGCGCCACGCCGATCACCGGCAGGTCGAGCTCGCCGCGCCGCACGAGCGCCTGCAGCGCGGGATAGATCTTCTTATGGGCGAGGTCGCCCGTCGCGCCGAACAGCACCAGGGCATCCGATGACAAGTGGTTCATGCTCGTTCTCCGTCACGAAATCGGCGCGGCGCGCGGGCGCGCCGCCGGGTCAGCGGATCTGCGCTTCGTAGTCGCGCCCCTCCCAGGTGGAGGAGGCGGTCCAGTAGAAGGTGAACTGCAGGCTCTGGCCCGGCCGCAGCGGCGCGCTCGGAAGCTCGGCCATGTACACGCCCAGCCCGCTGTCGGCGGTGGTGAGGTCGGCGACGCGCTGCCAGCCGTCGATTCCGAAGTGCACCTCGGCCGGCGCCGGCAGGCACAGGCACAGCGTCTGCCCGGCATCGAGCTCGTCCAGCGGAAAGCGCGGCGTCCAGATGGCGTGCGCCGATTCCGGGCGCTTGCCGCGGTAGCGGTCCCACACCGGCTGCGGGCGGTCGCAGGGGCGCCCGAGGCCGCAGCTGATGGCGAGCTTGATGAACTCCGCGTGCGCCCACACCAGCGGCATCGCCGAGCCGGTGGGCTGGCCCGGATAGAGGAAGCGCTGCGGAATCGGGTCCGCGTCCCAGACCTGCTCGGGGATCAGGCCGCAGCGTCCGGCCATCGCGCTCATCGCCCGCAGATAGGGCAGGGGGTCGCGTCCCGCCGCGAGCTCGTAATGCCCGCGCTCGCCGGTGAGAAGCGGCCAGGCGCGCCCCTGGCCGGTGCCGTTGAACGGGCTGCCGTCGGGCGCCTCGCCGTAGCCGTCGCCCGTGTAGCGGTGCCAGGCCGGGCCCGAGGGCGTGTCCACTTTGAGCTGGCCGTCGATGACCTTGACGCTGTCGACGATCAGCGGATCGTGCGCGTCGCGCAGGCCGAGCCGGACTAGGTGCAGGAAGTCCGTGGCGACCTGCTCCTCCGCCGGGATGCCCGGATCGCAGGCGAGGTTCTTGATCGGCAGGATGTGATCGAGGTTGCGGCTGCCGCTCGAGCCCGGCCGCGGTGCGGTGCGCACGTAATAGCCCTGCACGCCATGCTCGCGCGCGAGCCGCGTGTCGCGCACGCTGGTCCAGCCTTCGATGCCGGCATTCCAGAAATCGGCGAGCCTCAATGCCAGGCTGCGCGCGGGCTCCTCCAGGAAGCGCGCGCCGCACACCAGCGCCGCGATGCAGGTGCCCAGCGTAAAGGCGTTGATGCCGGCGTTTTCCTCCCACCGGTCCTGCTGGGTCGCCGGCCCGTGGCGCGCGATGAAGCCGAGGGCGCGTCGCGTCATCGAGCCGATCTCGATGCCGTCGAGCGCGCCGCGCTCGGCGAGCGCGGAGGCGAGCAGCACCGGGAAGGCGGTCTCGTCGAGCTGCTCGCCCTGCCAGTACGCCTTGCCGCCCAGCCACTGGTTCTGCGACCAGTTGCCCCGGTGGTGCTGGGTGGCGATGAAATAGCGCAGGATGTCGCGCGTTTCCTCGATCGCGCCCAGGGCGAGCAGGCCGCCCGCGCTTTCCACGAGGTCGCGCGGCCACACCAGGTGATAACCGCCGATGTCGTCGCGCGAGCTGCCCCATGGAATGCTGAGGCTCGCCACCATCGCGCCGGGGTAGGTCTTGTCCTGGTGCGCGCGCAGCACCATGGCCGAGGTCGCGAGCTCGTTGCGCGCCTGCGCCGGCAGCGCATCCGGCAGGCGCAGGCCATCGTGCCATGCGCGCCAGGCGTCGACGTGACGCTGCCACAGCTCGGCGAACGGCTGCGCGAGCGCCGCGTAGGCGAGCGTCGCCGCCGATTCGCGACTGCTGGCGAAGCCGAGCGCGAGTGTCGTCTGCGCCGGCAGCTCGCCGATCAGCGCCACGTTGCCGGGACCGGCCTGGTCGAATTGCCAGGTCAGGGCGCCGTTGCGCGAGAAGTCCTGCCAGCCGTCGCTCGCGCCGACGTAGCCGGCGCTCGCCGCGCCCCAGGCGTGCGTCTGGTCGGGGTTGGCGGCGGCGAGCGCCAGGCCGAACGGGCCTTGCTCGGCCCACAGGATCTTGCGGCCGCGGTGCCAGCCGACTTCGGCCTGGTTGCCGGCGCCGGTGCCGCCGAGGTGAGGCGCGAGCAGCGCGTACGGGCGCAATCCTTCGTCGCCCTGCAGCGCGACCTCGATCAACAGGGCTTCGCGCTGCGGGTCCGGCGCGATGCGCAGGCGCAGCTCGAAGTGCGCGTGGCTGTGCACGATCTCGAGCGCGGGGATGCCCGGCTGCGGCTGGATCGTGCGGTACGAGCCGAGCCGCTTCACTTCCACCCAGAAGCCCTGGCCGTCGGCGACGATGAAGCCGAGGTCGCGGATCTGGGGGATGTCGACGCGCGGGCAATAGACCTCGTTCAGGATGCCGAACCCGGAGGTGAACCACAGGCGCGCCGGCCCGAGCGCGCAGCCGACCATGTCCTTCGCGCTGCTGGTCCAGGACGGGGCGATGCCGGGATGGCCGAAGGCGCGCATGCGGGTTACCGTTTTCTTGTCGGGGAGCGCGCCGCGGCGGCGCGATTGCCGGCAGCGTGGACCGGGCGACTTAAGCCAGACTTAACGCGCGCGTGCGCTTTCAAGCGCGACTCAGCAGGGCGGCGGCGGGCGCGTCCACCATCCAGCGCAGCTCGCCGCGCGCCGGCTGGACGATCTGCGCGGGAAGGAGCGCGGGCTGGCGCGGGCCCTCGAGCACGCGCGCGAGCATCTGCGCCTTGCCCGCTCCGCAGACCAGGAACGCGACCTGGCGCGCGGCGTTGATGAGCGCGGGCGTGAGCGTGATGCGCCACATGTCGAGCGCTGCGACGTGCTCCGCCGCCGCCCAGCGCCGGGCTTCGCCGAGCGCCGCCGAGCCCGGAAAGAGCGAGGCGGTGTGGCCGTTCTCGCCCATGCCGAGCAGCACCAGGTCGAAGCCTTCGGCCGGCGAACCGTCCGCGCTCCTGCCGAACAGGCGCTCGAGCAGCGCGTCGTAATCGCGCGCGGCGCGCTCGGGGTCGTCTTCGCCGCGGATGCGATGCACGTTGGCCGCGGGAACTGGCGCGCGCTCGAGCAGCGCCTCCTTCACCATGGCGTAGTTGCTGCGCGGGTCGTCGGGCGGCACGCAGCGCTCGTCGCCGAAGAAGAGCTGCGTCCTCGCCCAGTCGATGCGCGCCGAGAGCGCCGGCGCCGCCAGCCGCTCGTACACCGGCCGCGGCGTGCCGCCGCCCGAGAGCGCGAGCGTGAAGCGCCCGCGCTCGGCGACGGCCTGCGCGGCGAGAGACGCGACGTACTCGGCCGCCGCGTCGGCCAGGCGCCCGGCATCGGGATAGACGCTCACCTGCGCCATGCGGCGCTCAGCGCGCGGCGCCCCGCAGCCTGCGGTAGCGGCGGATCGCGGCGTTGGTCGAGCCGTCGTGCGCGAGCGCCGGCTCGCCCGCGCTTTGCAGCTCTGGAATGATGCGATTGGCGAGCTGCTTGCCCAGCTCCACGCCCCACTGATCGAACGAGTCGATGTCCCAGATCACCCCCTGGGTGAACACGGCGTGCTCGTAGAGCGCGACCAGCGCGCCGAGCGTGGCCGGCGTGAGGCGCTCGGCGAGGATCAGGTTGCTCGGGCGGTTGCCCTCGGTCACCCGGAACGGCGTCTGCAAGCGCGGCGAGCCCTCGGCCGCGAGCTCTTCGGCGCTGTTGCCGAAGGCGAGCGCCTCGGCCTGCGCGAACAGGTTTGCCATCAGCAGGTCGTGATGCCCGGCGAGCCCGCTCAAGGGGCGGCAGAAGCCGATCAGGTCGCAGGGCACGAGCCTGGTGCCTTGGTGCAGCAGCTGGTAGAAGGAATGCTGGCCGTCGGTGCCGGGCTCGCCCCAGATGACCGGAGCGGTCTCCCAGGCCACGCGGCGCCGGTCGAGCGCGACATGCTTGCCGTTGCTCTCCATCTGCAGCTGCTGCAGGTACGCCGGAAAGCGCGCCAGCGCCGCGGCGTAGGGCAGCACCGCCTGGGTCTGGGCGCCGAAGAAGTTGTTGTACCAGAGCGCGAGCAGCCCCATGACGAGCGGCAGGTTGCGCTCGGGCGGGGCGTCGCGGAAGTGCTCGTCCATGGCGCGAAACCCCGCCAGCAGCTCGCGGAAATTCTGCGGGCCGATCGCGATCATGGTCGAGAGCCCGATCGCCGAGTCCATCGAATAGCGCCCGCCGACCCAGTCCCAGAAGCCGAACATGTTGGCCGCATCGATGCCGAACTTGCGCACCTCGGCGGCGTTGGTGGACACGGCGACGAAGTGCCGGGCGACGGCCGAATCGCTGCCGAGCGCGTCCACCAGCCACCGGCGCGCGCTGCGCGCGTTGGTCATGGTCTCGAGCGTGGTGAAGGTCTTGGAGGACACCACGAACAGCGTCTCGGCCGGATCCAGGTCCGCGGTGGCGCGCGCGAGCTCGGCGCCGTCGACGTTGGCGACGAAGCGGAAGTCCATGCCGGGCTCGCTCAGCTCGCGCAGCGCGCGGTACGCCATCTCGGGCCCCAGGTAGGAGCCGCCGATGCCGACGTTGATCACGGTGCGAATGCGCTTGCCGGTGTGCCCGGTCCACGCGCCGCTTCGCACCCGTTCGGCGAAGGCCGCCATCCGCTCGAGCACCGCGTGCACTTCGGGCACGACGTTGCGGCCATCGAGCAGGATCTGCGCGTCGCGCGGCGCGCGCAGCGCCACGTGCAGGGCCGCGCGCTTCTCGGTCACGTTGATCCTGTCGCCGCGGAACATCGCGTCGCGCCGCGCCGCGACGCCGCGCTCCTCGGCCAGGGCGAGCAGCAGGCGCATCGTCTCGGCGGTGATGCGGTTCTTGGAATAGTCGAGGTGCAGTCCCGCGCCTTCCGCGCTGAAGCGCTCGGCGCGCTGCGCGTCCTCGGCGAACAGCCGGCGCAGGTGGAGGGCCCGGATCTGCCGGTGATGCGCCTGCAGCGCGCGCCAGGCTTCGCTGCGCGAGAGTCGCGGAGGTTTCTTGGTCATGTCGGTGGCATCTCCGTTTGCTGCAGAAGGTCGGCGATCCGCGCCACGCTCGCGTCGGCCGGCGGATAGGCGGCGAGGGTCGCGGGATCGGCCGCGTAGTGGCCCTGGCGCACGAACACGGTGGTCAGGCGCGCGCCCCAGATCGCCTTCATCGCGCCGAGGATGCGCAGCTTGTCGTCCACCATCACGTAGCGGCGGGCGGGATAGAGCCGCTCCACGTCCGCGAGCATCTGTTCCTTGTGCACGTAGATGAGCACCTGGCCGTGCACCGCATTCCACAGGCCGGAACGCTCCACCTTGCGCGGCTGGAACACCGCATCGCCGTCGGACAGGATCACGGTGCGTCCCCGCTCTTGGCAGTGACCCAGGACCTCGAGCGCGCCGGGGTACAGCCGCTCGGCGAACGGATAGTCGACCAGCCAGCTCGACAGGGCGAGCACGCGCGGGTCGTGCAACTGCTCGAGGCGGTAGCGCTCCAGCGCCCCCAGATAGTCCACGTAGCCCAGCTCGGTGCGCAAGTCCTCCAGGATGTCCCAGTAGCGGTCGCGTGCCGCGGCGCCGAAGCGGCGCGCGAGCTCGGCGCGCAGGTCCGCCTGCACGCGGTCGTTGTCGAGCAGCGTGTTGTCGACGTCGAGCAGGAACACGACCTCCTCGGTCCCGGCGTGCGTGGTCGCGGCGGCTGCGCTCATCCGCGCTTCAGCTCCCACCGGAGGCCGGCTTTTCGAGATGGCCGCCGAACTCGAAGCGCATCGCCGAGAGCAGCTTGTCGGCGTACTCGCTGTGGCCGCGCGAGGCGAAGCGCGCGAACAGCGCCGCGCCGAGCACCGGCGCCGGCACGCCCTCGTCGATCGCCGCCTGCAGCGTCCAGCGTCCCTCGCCGGAATCGGACACGCGGCCGCCGAATTTCGACAGCTCGGGATCGGCGCGCAGCGCGCTCGCGCTGAGATCGAGCAGCCAGGAGCCGATCACGCTGCCGCGGCGCCACAGCTCGGCGACGCGCGCGACGTCGATGTCGTAGCGGTAGCGCTCGGGATGACGCAGCGGCGTGGTCTCGGCGTCCACCTCGCCGGGGCGATCGCCGACGGCCGCCCCCTTGAGGATGTTGAAGCCCTCGGCGTAGGCGGCCATCAGGCCGTATTCGATGCCGTTGTGCACCATCTTCACGAAATGGCCGGCGCCGTTGGGCCCGCAGTGCAGGTAGCCGCTTTCGGCCGGCCCGGGCGCGCCGTCGCGTCCGGGCGTGCGCGCGGCCGACTCGACCCCCGGGGCAAGGGCGCGCCAGACCGGCTCCAGGCGCGCCACCGCCGCGTCCTCGCCGCCGATCATCAGGCAGTAGCCGCGCTCCAGGCCCCACACGCCGCCGCTCACGCCGACGTCGACGTAGTGCAGCTTCTTCGCCGCCAGCGCCCCGGCGCGGCGCAGGTCGTCGTGGTAGTACGAGTTGCCGCCGTCGATCACGGTGTCGCCCGGCTCGAGCAGCGGCACCAGGTGCTCGAGCACCGCGTCGACCGCCGCCGCCGGCACCATCAGCCACACCGCGCGCGGCTTCGCCAGGCGCGCGACGAAGTCCGCGAGCGCGGTGGCGCCGCGGGCGCCGGCCTGCTCCAGCGGGCGCACCGCCTCGGCGTGGCTGTCGTACACGACGAGCTCGTGGCCCGCCTTCAGCAGCCGCAGCACCATGTTGGCGCCCATGCGGCCCATTCCGATCATTCCGAGTTGCATGCTGATTCTCCTCACGGCTGCTGCAGGCGGCGCAGGCCGAACATCGCGGCGCCGAGCAGCGCCGCCTGCGCCATGATGACGTGGACGGGGATGGCTTTCATCATCCCCTCGAAGCGGCCCTTGGCGACGAAGGCCTGCGTGAAGCGTCCGTCCTCGAGCCGCTCGAGAATACGCGGGGGAATGCCCCCGCCGAGATACACGCCGCCGGTGGCGAGCACCTTGAGAGCGAGGTTGCCCGCCTCGGCGCCCAGGATGGAGACGAAGGTCTGCAGCGTGAGCGCGCTCAGCGCATTGCCGAGGGGGTCGGCGAGCGCCGCCTCGACGATCAGCGGCGTGCGGTCCTGCGCCTGGGCGAGGCGGGCGGCGAGCGGCTCGGGGTCCCGGGCGCGGCCGCTGTCGCGCAGGAACTCGTAGATGCCCGGCAATCCCGTCCCCGAGCACACTCTCTCGACGCTGACGTGGCGCTCGCGGGCGCGCAGGGCGCGCAGCAGCTCCGTCTCGAGATCGTTGCCGGGCGCGAAGTCGGCGTGCCCGCCTTCGGAGGAGCAGGCCCGGTACTCGCCCTTGCACCACACCAGGAACGCTTCGCCCAGGCCGGTGCCCGGGGCGATCACCGCCAGCGCGCCCTGCGATTCGGGCCGGCCCGCCTGGATCGTGCGCAGTTCGTTCGGCAGCAGGCGGGGCACCGCGTAGGCGGTCGCCTGCAGATCGTTCATGAGGGTGACGCTTTTCAGTCCGAGATTGGCGCGCAGCGCCTGTTCCTCGACCAGCCAGGGAAGATTCGTCAGCTTTGCGCAGCCGCCGACGACCGGACCCGCGACGTCGAAGCACGCGGCGGCGGCCCGCGCCTTGCTCTGCGCGAGGAACTCGGTGACCACGTCCTCGAGCCGCTGGTAGCGGGCGCTGTGGAACTCGGCCTGGGCGACGGGCGCGCGCGGCCCGCGCTCGGGCGTGTACAGCGCCAGCAGGGTCTTGGTGCCGCCGATGTCTCCCGCGATCAACATGGTGCGCTCCGTGTCAGGATGCCGATGGTGGCCTGCAATGCGCGGCTGCGCCGCCGGCGTGCGGCGGAACGCGGTTCGCGCTCTACGGGTGGCTCGATTCTAGGCCAGCCGACTTAAGCCACGCTTAGCGCGCTCACTTCCGCGCCGCAGGCCGCGGAACGGCGTTAGGCTCACGACCTGTCGCTGCGGCGAAATCTCGATAAGGAAGCGCCATGCCACAACACGACCCGGGCCCGGGAGGATGGTGTCGAATGAAGCGATTGACCCTCGTCGGGCTGGTGCTGGCAGCGCTCGGCGCCGGCGTGCTGCTGGAGCGGCAGGTGCTTGCCGACAGCACGCCCAGCGCCTCCGTATCGGCCGACGCCAGGCCGGATTTCAGGCTGATGGCACAGGCATGGAACCTCATTGAAAAGTACTACGTGGACCGCGGCGCCATCCGGCCGCAGCGCATGACGCACGCCGCGATCAGCGGCATGGTGGACTCGCTGGGCGATACGGGGCACAGCGTCTTTCTCACGCCGCGGATGGTGCGCGAGGCCGGCGAACAGCTGCAGGGGCATTTCCCGGGCATCGGCGCCGAGGTCCACATGCGTCACAATCAGGTGGTCATCGTGGCCCCGCTGGACGGCTCCCCGGCGCAGAAGGCCGGGCTGCGCGCGGGCGACATCATCTTCAAGGTCGATGGCAAGGACATTGCCGGACTGACCCTGGCGCAGCTGGTGCGCCGGATCCGCGGGCCCGCCGGGACGACGGTGATCCTGTCGGTACGCGACCCCGGGACCGACCGCACGCGCCGCGTCGCGGTGGTGCGGGCCGAGATCCACGTGCACAGCGTCAGCTGGCATCTCGTTCCGGGAACCCGGATCGCGGACGTGCGCATCTCCGACTTCAGCCGCGGGACCGCCAAGAGCCTGCGGCGGGCGATCGCCGGGCTGCGCGCGAGCGGCGCGCGCGCCGTGGTGCTCGATCTGCGCAACGATCCGGGCGGGCTGCTGCAGCAGGCCGTGGAGGTGGCGAGTCAGTTCCTGCAGGGCGGCAACGTGCTGCTGGAAAAGAGCGCCCGGGGCCGCGTCGAGCCCGTGGCGGCGCAAGACGGGAAGGCCGCGTTGACGCTGCCGATGGCGGTGCTCGTCAACGGCGGCACCGCCAGCGCGGCGGAGATCGTGACCGGTGCCCTGCAGGACGCCGGGCGCGCCGTCGTGGTGGGCGAGAAGACCTTCGGCACCGGCACCGTGCTGGAGGAGTTTCGCCTGAGCGACGGCTCGGCGCTGATGCTGGCGGTGCGCGAGTGGCTCACGCCCGATGGGCACACGATCTGGCACAAGGGCATCCAGCCGAATGCTCCGGTGAAGCTCGGCGCCGACGTCGAGCCCGTTTACCCCGAGACCCTCGCCGGGCTGAGCGCGGAGCGGCTCCGAGCGAGCAAGGATGCGCAGCTGCTGAAGGCGTTGTCGCTGCTGCGGTCCGCGCAACGTCCGCCCGCGGGCGCGCCGCCCAAGCCGGGCACGGCCGCCTTGCCGGGCGGGAGCGCGCGCGTCCGCTGCGATGGGGCAGGAGCGGGCGCTCCGCACTGCGCGCTGATCGCCGCCGTGCTGCGCGATCCCCTCTACATCAGGTCGAGGTCCGCCGCGTGGACGCCCTTGGTGCTGGCGTGACGACCCATCGACAGCACGCCGGCGACGATCGCGGACACCAGCAGCGCCGCGACGGAGAAGCGGAAGGCCCGCAGCACGTGCGCGTGCGGTCCCAGGTGGCTCGGCCCGCCGACGTGCACCGCCATGGCCACCCCGACCAGCGCGACGCCGAAGCTCGCCCCCAGGCCGCGCATCATGTTGAGCAGCCCGCCGGCGACACCGAGGCGCGTGGACGGGGCGGCGGCCATGATGCTCGCATTGTTCGAAGGGATGAACAGCCCCACGCCGCAGCCGAACAGGAGCAGGCCGATCTCGAGCAGCCCGAGCGTGGTCCCCGCACCCCACCACATCAGCCCGAGCGCCGCCGCGGTGATCGCCATGCCGCTCACGGTCGGCACCTTGGCGCCGAAGCGATCGCCGAGATAGCCGCCGAATTGCGCCACCACGGTCAGCACCGCCGGCACCATGGTGAGAATGAGCCCGGCGCGATCCGGCGGCTCGCCGAACACGCGCTCGAGCAGGATCGGCACGCCGAACAGCCCGCCGAATAGCACCGTGTAGGACAGCAGCGCCGCGCTCACGCCCGCGGCCATGCCCGGCGCCCTCAGCACGTCGGCGCCGAGCAGCGGCTCCGCGGCCTTGCGCTCGCTGTAGAGGAACGCCAGGAACAGCAACAGCGCCGCCGGGACGAAGTAGGGAATCATCGAGAAGTAGGTGAACGCGAGCAGCAGCGCGCCGATGGCGAGCGGCATCAGCAGGGAGCCGATGCGGTTGAACGGCACGGCCTTGCGCGCTCCCTTGGTCTGCGGCAGCGTGTAGCGCGCGAGGATGGTCCCGACCAGGCCGAAGGGCACGTTCACCCAGAACACCCAGCGCCAGTTGAGCCACGCGATCAGAAAGCCCCCGACCGTGGGGCCGATCGCGAGCCCGAGGGCCTGCGCCGTGGCCTGCACGCCGATGGCGCGGCCGAGCTTGTTCGGCGGCACGGCCGCGGTGATGAGCGCCACGCTGTTCGCCTGCAGCATGGCGCCGCCGAGCGCCTGCATGGCGCGCGCCACCACCAGCGTCCACAGGTTGGGCGCGAAGCCGCACAGCGCCGAGCCGACGATGAACACGAAGAAGCCCGTCGTGTACAGCGCCTTGCGGCCGAGCTCGTCGGCGATACGCCCGAGCGGCGTGAGCAGCCCGGTCAGCACCAGCAGGTAGATGATCGCCACCCACTGCACGCTGTTCAGGCTGGCGTTGAACTGGGTCTCGAGCGCCGGCAGCACCAGGCTCACGATGCTGGTATCGAGTTGGCCCATGAACGCACCGATGCACACCGTGGCGACGATCACCCACGGGTAGGCGGGGTGCCGGTGCAGCCGCGCGTGCGGCGGGGGCTCGTGCAGCAGGCGCTGCGCGAGCGTTGGGCGGGAACGGGGGGTTGGCTGATGCGGTGTCATTTTTCTGTGCTTGTCCCGGCGCTGTGGCGAAATCGCTTCGTGCCCGGTGATCGAGTGCACGCGCATCGATCGAGAACAAATCTCCGGGAGCGCTGTCTACCACGCCGGACGCGCGATGCACCGCGCGGTTCGCCTCGGGGCCGTCAGTGAAACGACAACCTTCCGGAATTTATTTGCGCGGCTGCTTGCGCAGCGAGCCGGCGAAGGATAACAAGATTTTCCCTGCTCAAACATAAGGACCTCTGATGAGACAATCGATCACCTCGCTCTCCGTGGCGGTGCTCACCGCGGCGACCGCCGCGCTGCCGCTCGCCGCTCCGGCAGTCGCTGCACCGATGGGCGATGCCGCGACGCATGCGGCCAAGTGCGGCGCCAAGCAAGGCGCCAAGTGCGGCGCCAAGCGCAGCGCCCAATGCGGCGCCATGTCGGGCTCGAAGTCCAAGTCCAAGTCGAAATCCGGCGGGATGTGCAGCGGCAAGAAGTAAGCGTCGCCGCGGCGCGGCGCGGCGACGCACGGGAGCTGCTCGGCTGCTACGCAGCGCTCGCCGCCGACGCGGCGCACCTGCTCGACGGCGTCGTGCAGGGCCGCCCGCTGGTGCAATGGGAGCACTATCCCGCGGACGACGCCATCGATCGCGAGACCGGCTACCAGTACTTCTATCACTGCCACGCGCCGGGCGCGCGCGCGGGCGGGCCCGAGCACGGACACTTCCACGTCTTCGCTCGGCTCGACGCGGGGCGCCATCGCCTGCACGAGCGCAGCGAGGCGCACTTCCTCGCCATGCTCGGGGCCGGCGCTCGCCCGAAGCACGCTCTCGCGCACCTGCTCGGAGTCGCGCTCACGCCCAAGGGGGTGCCGAGCGCGCTGTTCACCGTGAACCAGTGGGTCACCGGGGACCGCGTGCTGAGCGCGCGCGCCGTCGTGCGCGCGCTGGCCGGATTCGAGATGCGCTCGGCCGGCGATCCGCTGGTCAATCGCTGGCTGGTCGCGTTGATCGGGCTGTTTCGCCCCGAGATCGGCCGGCTGCTCGCGGCGCGCGACCGGCGCTTGCTCGCCGCCGCGCGCGCGCCGCGGCGCGTGCCGCTGCTCGAGGATCGCGCCGTGGAGGTGCTCTCGACGCTCGCCATCGACGTCGACGAGCGACTGCGCGCGCTCGGGCCGGGGCGCGCGGCGGCAGCTCAGGTCCGCTTAAGGAATTCCCGGTAAGCTGGCGGTCATTCGCTGCCGTGCGCGCGGCCGCCGTATCGGCTCGTCAACCCCAACCCGTGCCAGGAACCGACGCTTGAGACCGCAGAATCGCATCCCCTACGCCTCCCGTCCACGCCGCTACACCCTGCATCAGGCCGCGCGCGCGCTGCTGGCCGTGCTGGTGCTCGGCCTGCCGCTCGCCGCGCGCGCCGCAGACGACGGTCAGGTGCTGCGCGCCACGCTCGACAATGGCCTGCGCGTGGTCATCGTGCGCAACACGCTCGCGCCGGTGGTCACCACCGAGATCAATTACCTCGCCGGCTCGAACGAGGCGCCGCCGGGATTTCCCGGCATGGCGCACGCCCAGGAACACATGATGTTTCGCGGCAGCCCGGGGCTGTCGCAGGCGCAATTTGCCGAGATCAGTGCCGGAATCGGCGGCGACTTCAACGCCGATACCCAACAGACGGTGACGCAGTACTTCTTCACCGTTCCGGCGCAGGACCTCGAGATCGCGCTGCATCTGGAGGCGATCCGCATGCGCGGCGCGCTCGATGCGCAGGCGTCCTGGGAGCGCGAGCGCCCGGCGATCGAGCAGGAGGTGGCGCAGGATCTGTCGAACCCTCAATACCTGATGTACACGGGGCTGCTCGCCGCGGCCTTCAAGGGAACGCCCTACGAGCACGACGCGCTCGGCACGCGCGCTTCGTTCGACAAGACGACCGGTGCGATGCTGAGAAAATTCCACGACACCTGGTACGCGCCGAACAACGCCGTCCTGGTGGTGGTGGGCGATCTCGATCCCGGCAAGACCCTGGCGAGCGTCAAGCGGCTGTTCGGCGTTCTGCCGAGCAAACCGCTGCCGCCGCGCCCCGAGATCCGCCTGCAGCCGGTCGACGCGCAAACCATGCGCCGCGACACCGATCTTCCCTACGGCCTCGCGGTGGTCGCTTTCCGCATGCCCGGCTACCGCTCGCCGGACTTCGCCGCCGCCCAGGTGCTCGCCGACGCGCTCGCCAGCCAGCGCGGCAAGCTCTACGGCCTGGTGCTCGACGGCAAGGCGCTGGCGGCCAACTTCTCGCTCAGCTTCCTGCCCGAGGCGGGGCTGGGATACGCCACCGCCGCGTTTCCGCGCGGCGCCAACGGCGACCAGCTGGTGGCGCAGCTGCGCTGGACGCTCGCCGGCATCGCCGCGCACGGCGTGCCCGCGGACCTCGTCGCGGCGGCCAAGCGCGCCGAGCGCGCGCAGGCGGAGTTCGAGAAGAACTCGATCCCCGGGCTGGCCGACGCCTGGTCCGAGGCGCTCGCGGTGGAAGGGCGCAGCTCGCCCGAGGAGGACGTGCGGGCGATCGAGCGCGTGACCCCGGCGGACGTGGACCGCGTCGCGCGCGAGCGCCTGGATCTCGGCCACGCGATCGTGGCGGTGCTGACCCCGCAGGCCTCGGGCAAGCCGGTCTCCGGGCAACGCTTCGGCGGCAAGGAATCGTTCGCGCCCGAAAAGGCCGCCAAGGTGGCGCTGCCCGATTGGGCCCGGGCCGCGGTCGAGCGGGTGTCGGTGCCGCGCTGGACGCTGCATCCGGTGAGCACGCGGCTGGCCAACGGCATCCGGCTCATCGTGCAGCCCGAGTCGATCAGCGACACGATCAGCGTCTACGGCCACATCCGCAATCGTCCGGCACTCGAGGTTCCGCGGGGCAAGGCGGGCCTGGGCGGCATCCTCGACCAGTTGTTCTCCTACGGCACCACCTCGCTCGATCAGGCGCAGTTCCAGAAGGCGCTGGACGACATCGGCGCGAGCGAGTCCGCCGGGACGGATTTCTCGCTCCAGGTGCTGGCCGCGGACTTCGATCGCGGCGTCGAGCTGCTCGCCCAGAACGAGCTGCAGCCGGCCTTGCCCGAAAAGGACTTCGGCATCGTGCGCGCGCAGGCCGCCGCCGCGCTCCCGGGCGAGCTGCAGAGCCCGGGCTTCCTGACCGGCCAGGCGATCAAGGCGGCACTGTTCCCGCGGCACGATCCCGAGCTGCGGCACGCCACGCCGCAGAGCCTGAAGGCGCTCACGCTGCCCGACCTGCGCGACTATTACCGGCACGCGTATCGGCCCGATCTCACGACCATCGTGGTGATCGGCAAGGTGACCCCGCAGCAGGCGCGGGCGGTGATCGAGAAATACTTCGGCGGCTGGAAGGCACGGGGGCCGAAGCCGCCGGTCGAGCTGCCGCGGGTTCCGCCGAGCCGCTCGAGGACGACCGCGGTGCCCGACGACAGCCGTGTGCAGGACAAGGTGCTGCTGACCGAGACGCTCGGGCTGAATCGCTACGACCCCGACTACTACGCGCTGCAGCTCGGCAACCGGGTGCTCGGCGGCGGCTTCTACGCCAGCCGGCTGTACCGCGATCTGCGCAAGACCACCGGCCTGGTCTACTACGTGAGCTCGGACTTCGACATCGGCCGCACGCGGGCGATCTACATGGCGAGCTATGCCTGCGATCCGGCCAACGTGTCCAAGGCACGCGCGATCATCGAGCGCGACCTGCGCGCCATGCGCACCGAGCCGGTGAGCGCGCAGGAGCTGCGCCAGGCGAAATCGCTCGCGCTGAACGCGATCCCGCTGTCGCAGGCGAGCGTGAACGCGGTGGCCGGCGGCCTGCTGGAGCGCGCCAGCCTCGACCTCCCGCTGGACGAGCCGTGGGGCGCGGCGCGGCGCTACGCCGCGCTCAGCGCCGAGCAGGTGCGCGCGGCCTATGCGAAGTGGCTCAGGGTGGGCGCGCTGGCGCAGATCACGCAGGGTCCGGCGCCGCGCTGAGGCGGGCCCGCGCGCCGAGCTCGAGCAGGTGCCGGCCGCGGCCTAGCGCAGCTCAGTGCACGCGGCGCCACACGACGCGCTTGAGCGCGTAGGCGAGCAGCGTGAACAGGACCAGGAAGCCGATCACCCAGGGACCCAGCGCCTCGCGCGCGAGCTTGGAAGGATCGCTGGTGTACTGCAGCCAAGCGGTGAGGTCGGCCACGTCGCGGTCGAACTGCTGCGGCGTGACCGAGCCCTTCTCGATCACGCTGCCGTCGGCGGCCCGGATGCCCTGCAGCGGCTCGAGCACGTCGGGCATTGCCACGTTCTTGAAGACGCGGTTGTCGAAGCCCGTGGGCCGCTTGGGATCCCAGTAGAAGCTTTTCAGGTAGGTGTAGATCCAGTCGATGCCGCGGTAGCGCGCCTCCAGCGTGAGGTCGGGCGGCGCCGCGCCGAACCACTTGGCCGCGTCCTGCGGGCGCATTGCGCTCACCATGCCCTGGGGGATGCGCGCGCCGCTGGGCAGCATGATGTCGTCGCGCAGCGTACCGAGGCGCATGCGCAAGTCGGTCTCCAGGCGCCCGTAGCGGATGTGCGCGACGCTGTGGCAGGCGGAGCAGCGCCGCGCGAACAGCTCGGCGCCGCGGCGGATCGTGGCGCGGTCGAAGCGGTAGTGCGGCGCTTCGAGCTTCGGCGCCGCGGCCGCGGCCGGCAGCGCGCCGAGCGCGAGCACGGCCATCAGCAGCAGCCGGCCCATCACATTCGCAGCCGCTCGGGCACCGGCCGGGTGGGCTCGAAGCGGCTCACGAACGGCAGCGACACGAAGAACAGGACGTACAGCGCCAGGCACAGGCGTGCCGGAGGCAGCAGGGCCGGCGAGGCCGGCTGCATGCCGATCCAGCCGAGCACCAGCAGGCAGGCGACCAGGATCAGCACCATCGCGAGATACACCGGCCGGTAGCGCACCGATTTGGCTTTCGGATTGCGGTCGAGCCAGGGCAGGAAGAACGGCGCGACGATGGCGAGGAACAGCACCAGGATGCCGAGCTGCTTGTTCGGGATCGCGCGCAGCATCGCGTAGTAGGGCGCGAGGTACCAGGCAGGGGTCACGTCGGGCGGCGTCTGCAGCGGGTTGGCCGGGATGTAGTTGTAGGTTTCGATAAACAGTCCGTGCAGCGTCGGCGCGTAGAACACCACCAGGCTGAACACGATCAGGAACACGCCGACGCCGAAGATGTCCTTGACCGTGTAGTAGGGGTGGAAGGGGATGCCGTCGAGCGGCTTGCCGTCCGCGCCGAGGCGGTCGCGGATTTCGATGCCGTCGGGATTGTTGGAGCCGGTCTCGTGCAGCGCCAGGAGGTGCATCAGCACCAGCAGCCCGAGCAGCGCCGGCAGCAGCACCGCGTGGAACGCCATGAAGCGGTTGAGCGTCGCCGTGCCGATGCCGAAGCCGCCGCGAGCGAGCGAGGCGAGCCAGGGCCCGGCGTAGGGGATCGCGCCGACGATCGAGGTGATCACCTCGCCGCCCCAGTAGGACATGTTGCCGTAGGGCAGCACGTAGCCGAAGTAGGCTTCCGCCATCAGGCACACGTAGATCACGAAGCCAACGATCCACAGCAGCTCGCGCGGCTTGCGGTACGAGCCGTACAGGTAGCCGCGCAGCATGTGCAGGTAGATCACGATGAAGAAGAACGACGCGCCGGTGGTGTGGATGTAGCGGATCAGCCACCCCCACTTGACGTCGAACATGATGGTCTGGATCGAGTCGAACGCCTTGCTGGCGCTCGGCTGGTAGTGCGCCAGCAGGAAGATGCCGGTGATCACCTGGATGGCGAAC
The DNA here is from genome assembly GCA_963817785.1 of uncultured Pseudomonadota bacterium. Lineage (GTDB taxonomy): Bacteria > Pseudomonadota > Gammaproteobacteria > Burkholderiales > SG8-39 > JAKALD01. The sequence continues at coordinate 102,250 of CAWFPL010000006.1, forward strand.
ACCAGCAGCGCGAGCGAGCCGAAGAAGTACCAGAAGTTGAAGTTCTTCGGCGCGTAGTACTCGGTCATCGACTCCCGGATCAGCCTGCTGAGCGGGAAGCGCCGGTCGACCCAGGCGAGCACGCGGCTCATCGCGGCGGCCTCAGCACAGCTTGGAGCCGGGGTACATGGCGGTGATGCGGACCTGCGTGCCGCCGTTCACGAAGTCGTACTCCGGGATCGCCATGTTGCGCGGCGCCGGCACGTTCTTGAACACGCGCCCCGACAGGTCGTAGAGCGAGCCGTGGCAGGGGCAGTGAAAGCCGCCGTCCCAGTGCGGCTCGACGCTGCCCGGCGCGGGCTTGAACAGCGGGATGCAGCACAGGTGCGTGCACACGCGCACCATCACCAGCCACTCGGGCTTGCGCGAACGGTAGATGTTCCTGGCGTAGGGCGGCTGCTGCGGAACCTTGCAGTCCGGATCGGCCAGCTCGGGCGTCACTTCCTTGAGGCTCGCCAGCATCTCGGGCGTGCGGTGCACGATGATGACCGGCTTGTCCTGCCAGCTCAGGGTCATCTGCATGCCCGGGGCGATCTTCGTCAGGTCGGCGACGGTGGTGGCCGCCGCGGCGACGCTGGCGTCGGGCTCGAGGCTCTTGATGAACGGCACCGCCAGGCCCGCGCAGCCGAGCGCGCCGACGACGCCTGTCGCCGCCGCCAGGAACTGGCGCTTGCGCGCGTCCACGTCTTGCGCGTCGCGGCCGTCCGGCTTGGCGCCCGCCGCCGGCACGCGCTCGTTCTTGTTCTCCGTGTGGTGCACGAACGTATCCCTTGCTTGCGATGGGTGAATGCGCGACGAGCGCGCTCGTCGCCGCGTCATGGCGATCGCCGGCGCGGCGCGCGCGTTCAGCGGCGCGTCAGCCGGTTGGCGGGCGACGCGCGCGTGCGGCCCGCGTGAAAATGGACAGCGGGTGCAGGCGGATGTTCCGCGCCCGCGACGCGCGCGAGGTGTTAGAGCCCGCCCCGCGAGCGCAGGATGCGGAAGCTCCACATCTTGACCATGTCGTTGAACAGCACCCAGACGAGCGCGTAGGCCCACACCCAGAGCGCGTATTTCCAGCCGACCGGGGTTACGAGCACGCCGTACACGACGACCAGGGTGGCGAGCGCCGCCGACCAGAAGCTGGCGTGCAGCAGGAGCTTGGACGGGAACGGCGGCTTCCAGAACCAGTCGTCGGTGCGCGTCAGGAAGATGGTGGCGTGCCCGGCCACCACGAGCTTCAGGAAGATCAGGGACTGGATCGTGTCGCTCGGAAACTTCATCTCGACCAGGATGTAGAACAGGCCGAACGAGGCGATCACGCCCGCGATGCCGAGCATCGTGGAAACGGTCAGCAGCTCGGCCATGTTCCAGCGCACCGGCCGCTTCTGCACCTTGGTGCGGTCGTAGGCGATGGTGAGAATCGGGATGTCGTTGAGCAGGGCGAGCAGGATGATCATCAACGCCGTCACCGGGTAGAAATTGAACAGCACGATGCTCGCGGTCATGAACAGGATGACCCGGATGGTCTCGGCGATACGGTAGGTCGCGTAGCTCTTCATGCGCTCGAAGGTGATGCGCGCCTGCTTGACCGCCTCGTTGATGACGTCGAGCCCGGGCGCGGTCAGCACGATGTCGGCCGCCGCGCGCGCCGCGTCGGTGGCGTTGGAGACCGCGATTCCGCAGTCGGCCTTCTTGAGCGCCGGCGCGTCGTTCACCCCGTCGCCGGTCATCGCCACGATGTGGCCGCCCTTTTGCAGCGTGTCGACGATGCGGTACTTGTCCTCGGGTACCACCTCGGCGAAGATGTTCACCGACTCGATCATCTCGACGATCGCCGATTCGTGCGTGTGCAGGAACTCGCGCTCGAGCAGGCCGGTGTCGTACATGCCGCGCACGCCCTGCATGACCTCCTCGGCGAAGCGCTGCGCGTCCTTGCGCGAGGCCTCGGGCCTGAGGCGCTGGTAGATCGCGGCGGACAGCACCGTCGCGAGATCGAGCAGCTCGTTGCTCGCGCTGCCCGAGAGCTGCTCCGAGGTCATGATGCGCGGCTTGAGGCCGAGGATGTGCCCGATCTCGCGCGCGATGGCGGCGTTGTCGCCGGTCACCATTTTCACGTCCACGCCGTGCTCGACCATCTCCCGGATCACCTGCTGGGAATCGTCGCGCGGGGGGTCGTAGAGCGGGATCAGGCCGAGCAGTTGCAGCGGCTCGGCGCCGCGCCGGCGCCCGACCGCGAGCGTGCGGTAGCCCTTGGAGGCGAGCAGGTCGACGGTCTTGCGGATGTCGTGCGCCTGATCGTCCGAGAGCTGCGTCAGGCCGAGCAGGACCTGGGCCGCACCCTTGACGGCGGTGAACTGCGCGCCGTCCTTCTCGACCTGCGCTTCGGTACGCTTGCGCACCGGGTCGAAGGGCGTGAAGGCGACCTGGCGGTAGGCTTTCCAGTCGAGGTCGGTGAAATGCTCGTCGATGTAATGGAAGATCGGCAGTTCGATCGGATCGCGGTTCTCGAGCCTGGAGGCCAGCGCGGCGGCCAGGAACAGCTCGCGCTCGTCGTGTCCGTCGAGGGCCACGGGGTCGGCCACGCGCATCTCGTTCCTGGTGAGCGTGCCGGTCTTGTCCGAGCAGAACACGTCCACCCCGGCCAGCTCCTCGATCGCGGTGAGCCGACTCACGATCGCCTGCCGGCGCGCCAGGTTGAGAGCGCCCACCGCCAGGGTCACCGAGAGCACCGCGGGCAGCGCCACGGGAATCGCGGCCACCGTCAGCACCAGCGCGAAGCGTGCGATTTCGAGCAATGGCTGGTGGCGGAACAGCGCCGCCAGGACGATCAGCACCACCAGGGCGACGGTGAGAAGGATGAGGAAGTCGCCGATGCGGATCACCATCTTCTGGAAGTGGCTGCGCTCCTCGAGCGACGCCTTGGCGACCAGCGCCACCACGGTGTGGAAGTTGGTGTCGGCGGCCGTGTTGACCACTACCGCGAGCATCTCGCCCTGCTTGACGATGGTGTTGGCGTAGGCCACCTCGCCCGCCTTCTTGCTCACCGGGAGCGACTCGCCGGTGAGCGCCGACTGGTCGATCAGGAGGTAGTCGCCCTGCAGCAGCTGCACGTCGGCGGGAACGACGTTGCCGATGCGCAGCTTGACGACGTCGCCGGGCACGAGCTCGCGCGCGGCGATGGTCCTGAACGTGCCGTCGCGCAAGGTCACGACCTCGTTGACGAGGCGCTGCTTGAGCGTCTTGAGCGCGTTCAGCGCCCGGTGCTCCTGGAAGAAATCCAGCCCCGCGTTCACCAGAAGCATGACCGCGATGATCGCGAAATCCTCCCATTTCTGGACCACCGCCGAGAGAATCGCGGCGGCCTCGATCATCCAGGGGATCGGCCCCCAGAACCGGCGGAACACGCGATGCCAGAGCGGCTCCTCCTTCTCCCGGATCTCGTTGGCGCCGAAGCGCGCGAGCCGCTCGCGCGCCTGCTGCTCGGTCAGGCCGCGCTCGGCGCTGACCTCGAGCCGGCGCAGCGTTTCGGCGGTGGACTGGCGTGCGTAGTCGTCGGTCTTGGAGCTCATGGGCGACACCCGGATGAAAGGCCGGGGCCGCGCCGCTCGATTGGCTGGGGCGCGCGCCGGGGCCGGGACGATGCACGAGCCTAGCGCGGGCGCCGCCCGCGCGTCTGACCTAGATCAAGGGACGGGGGGCGGTACGTCAGGGAAATTTCAGGCGCGCGGCGCGCCTTCAGACCGCGGCGCCCAGGTAGGCCGAGGTGAGCTCCGCGTCGGCCAGCAGCTCCTGCGGCGTGCCGTGGTACACCATGTGGCCGTTGTTGAGCACGTACACTCGGTGCGCGAACTGCAGCGCCGCGCGCACGTTCTGCTCCACGATGATGATGGTGCGCTCGGCGCGCACCAGGTCGCGGATGACGCGGCTCAGGTCGCGCACGATCACCGGCGCCAGGCCCTCGAAGGGCTCGTCGAGCATCAGCAGCTTCGGGTCGCGGATCAGGGCGCGCGCCACGGCCAGCATCTGCTGCTCGCCGCCCGAGAGGTTGCCGCCGCGGCTGCGGCGCCGCTCCTTCAGGCGCGGGAACACCTCGTAGATCCAGCCGATCTCGAGTGGCTTGGGCGCGCTGAGCGCCGCGAGCCGCAGGTTCTCCTCCACCGAGAGGGTGCTGAAGATGCGGCGCGTCTCCGGCACCAGCTGGATGTCGCGCCGCGCGATCTCGTGCGGGTCGCGGCCGTGGATGGGATCGCCCGCGAAGGCGATGCTGCCCGAGCGCGGCGGCACCACGCCCATGATGCTGTGGAGCAGGGTGGTCTTGCCGGCGCCGTTGCGCCCGAGCAGCGCGACCACCTCGTTCTGCGCGACGTCGAAATCGATGTCGAACAGCACGTGCGAGTCGCCGTAGTAGCAGTTCACCCCGCGCGCTTCAAGCAGGCTCATGTGCCTCGACTCCTCCGAGGTAGGCCTGCTGCACCTCCTCGTTGCGCTGGATCTCGTCGGGGGTGCCTTCGGCGAGCTTGACCCCGTTCTGCATCACGATGATGCGGTCGGCGAGCCGGAACACCGCGTCCATGTCGTGCTCGACCAGCACGACGGTGCGCTCGGCGGCCAGGCGGGCGATGAGCTGCACGGCCTCGGCGCGCTCGATGGGGCTCATGCCCGCCAGCGGCTCGTCCATGAATAGCAGCTTCGGCTCGCTGGCCAGGGCGATGGCGATCTCGAGCCGGCGCTTCTCGCCGTAGGACATCTCGGCGGTGGGATGCTCGGCGAAGGGCAGCAGTCCGACCTTGCCGAGGATCGCCTCGGCGCTCGCCCTGAGCGAACGATCGGTGCCGAAACTGCGGAAGCAGTCGATGCGAAAGCGCCCGCGGCGGTGCGCGAGCAGGCCGATCTCGACGTTCTCGCGCACGCTGAAATCGGCGAACAGCTGGTTGATCTGGTAGGTCTTGCTGATCCCGCGGCGGCAGACTTCGATCGCGCCCTCGCGGGTGATGTCGCTGCCGCGGAACAGGACCTGGCCGGACGAAGCCTCGAGGTCCCCGGCGAGCACGTTGAGCAGCGTCGACTTGCCCGCGCCGTTGGGGCCGATGATGGCGAGCAGCTCGCCCTCGCGCACCTCGAACGTGAGATCGGCCAGCGCGATGAAGCCGCCGTAGCGCTTGGCGAGGTTGCGCACCTCGAGCACCGCCGCGCCCGGCTGGCGGCGGGCCGGCCGCGCGGCTTCGGGCTGGTGCGGCAGGTGCGCCGCGGCGTGGGCGTGCTCGAGCGCCTGCGGCGCCGGCGCCGGGGCGCGGCTGCGCCGCCGGCGCGCGAGCCACGCGCCGGTCTCGCCGGCGATGCCGCGCCGGAACAGCGTCACGATGACCACGAAGATCGCGCCGAAGATCAGCTTCCAGGCCGCGCCGAGATGGGGAACCTGCTGCAGCGCGTTGCGCAGGTCGATCCAGGTGAAGGCCCCGATCAGCGGGCCGATCAGCGTGCCGCGACCGCCGATCACGGTCGAGAGCACCAGCTGGCCCGAGGTCGAGAGGAAGAACGCGTCCGGCGGCATGTAGCCCTGGAACACCCCGAGCAGCCCGCCGGCGAGCCCCGCGTAGAGGGACGCGAGCACGAACGCGCTCAGCTTGTAGCGCTGCACGTCGTGGCCGACCGCCGGGGCGCGCCGCGGATTGGACTTGATCGCGCGCAGCACCACGCCGTAGGGCGAGGCGACGACGCGGCGGGCGATCAGGTAGCCGACGAAGAAAATGGCCGCGATGAACGCATACATCGCCCAGCCCGATTTCACGTGCAGGACGTGGCCGAACAGGTGCAGCGTGGGGGTCGGTACCCCCGGCAGGCCGTTCTCCCCCCCGGTCCACTTGGCGAGCGGCGAATTCTCGAGGAAGAACGACATTTCGCCAAAAGCCAGGGTGATCATGGCGAAGTAGATGCCCACCCGGCGCAGCGAGATGTAACCCACGATCAGGCCGTACACGCCGGCGCTCACCGTGCCGATCAGCAGCGCGAGCGGCACGCTGCTCAGCGTGTGGCTGGTGAGGAGCCACCCGCACACGAAGCCGCCGGTGCCGTAGAACGCCGCCTGGCCGAAGGAGAGCAGGCCGGTGAAGCCGAACAGAATGTCGAAGCCCAGGCCGAACAGGCCCCAGATCAGCGAGCGCGTGAGCACGTCGGTGGGGACATGCAGCAGCGGCGCGAGCCAGGGCAGCGCGAGCAGCGCCGCCAGCATCGCGCCTTCCGGGAGCAGGGCGCGCCAGCGTGCGGCCGCGGGTGGCGCGCTCATACGCGCCCTTCCGTGCCGAGCAGGCCGCGCGGCAGCACGAACAGCACCAGAGCCATGAGCGCATAGAGCGCGACGTCCGAGTAGGCCGGATCGATCATCGCGGTGAGGCTCAGGATCTCGCCGGCGATGATTCCGCCGACCACGGCCCCCGGAAACGAGCCGAGCCCGCCGATCACGACCACCACGAAAGACTCGACCAGCACGCGGCTGCCCATGTCCGGGCTCGCCGAGATGATGGGGGCATAGACCACGCCGGCGAAGCCCGCGGCGAGGGCCCCGATGCCGAACACCAGCGTCATGACGCGCGGCACCCGGATGCCGAGCATGCGCACCATCAGCGGATCCTCGATTCCGGCGCGCACGATCAGCCCGAGGCGCGTCCAGTAGATCAGCAGGTACAGGCCGAACAACGCCACTCCCGCGATGCCCAGGACCTCGAGGCGGTAGGTCGGATAGAAGAAGTAATGAAGGTTGAGGATGCCATTGCCCCAGGAAGGTTGCGGCACGTTCTGGGTCAGGCCGCCGAACGCAAGGCGCAGGGACTCGACGATCACGATGCCGATGCCGAAGGTCACCAGGATCTGGTCCTCGGGCGGGCGGGCGTAGTAGCGCCGGATCAGACCCCACTCCAGCAGCAGCCCCAGCAGGCCGGTGACCACGGCGCCGACCGCGAGCGCCAGCACGAAGGAGTGCGTGAGGTTGTAGGTGACGTAACCCGCGTAGGCGCCGACGGCGAACAGCGCGCCGTGCGCGAAGTTCACCAGGCCCAGGGTGCCGAAGATGATCGTCAGCCCGGAGGCGACCAGCGCGAGCAGCGTGCCGAGCGCCAGTCCGTTGAAGAGCTGGGACAGAAACAGTCCGAGGCTGGGCATTGCCGGTTCAGGTTGTCGTGGTCAGCAGGCACACGGCCGGGTGCGCGCGGCGCGACCGGCAAAGGAGGATACGCAACGAAAGCGGGGCCAGCAATGCCGGCCCCGCGCCTGACTGCATGAGCCGCGGCCCGTACCGCGCCGGGCCGTTCGTCTTCTTAGGTGTAGCTCCCGAGCTTGCAGCCGGTGATCGAGGCGGGCGGCATCGTCTCGGCTCCCGGCACCAGGCCGGCAACGTGGTAATAGTCGTAGGCATTCTTCATCGCGGACGGCTTGTTGCCGACGACCACTGGCACCGGGCGTACGAGCTGGTGCGTCTCGGCGTCGTAATGCACCGTGCCAAGGGTGGTATCGCTGAAGACAGTCTTCTCGAGCGTCTTGATGACGTCCACCGGGTAGAATGAATTCGCCTTCTCGACCGCGGCGGCCCAGAGCATCGTCTGCAGGTAGGCGATGTGGGCGCACCATTCCGGCTTGTAGTGGTAGCGCTTCTCGAACTCCGCGACGAAGAATTTCGCCAGCGGGAAGCGGTCTTCGAGCCCCCAGTAGAAGTCGAACGTCCCGTACACGCCCTGCATCAGCGCACCCAGCTCCTTCGCCTGGAAGGGGGAGATGTTCGGCACCACCAGCTTCATCTTCTCGAGGATGCCGAACTGCTTGGCCTGCTTGGTCGAGAGCACGCAGTCGGCGCCGAAGGCGACATTGACGAACACGTCGGCGCCGCTGTTGGCGATGTTGAGCAGGTAGGAGCTGAAGTCCTTGGTACCGAGCGGGACGACCTGCTTGGTGGCGATCTTCCAGCCGCCGTCTTTCCCGGTAAACTCGGTCATCGAGTCGTACACCGACTCGCCGTAGGTGTAGTCTGGTACCAGGTAGGCGACGTTCTTGTTCCGGCCGATCTCCTTGGCCACCACGGGGGCGAGCGCCTTGGCTGCCATATAGGCCGATGGCTGCGAGCGAAAGCCGTAGCGCTGGCAGTCCTTGCCGGTGGTGTCGTTCGAGCCGCTCGCGCCCACCATGTTCACGACCTTCTCGCGCTGCGCGAGCTTCTCGATCGCGATCGCGGTCGCGCTGTTGACGCTCCCGGTGATCATGATGGCCTTGTCCTGGGAGATGAAGCGCGACTGCGCCTGCACCCCCGGGTTGGGGGCGCTCTCGGTGTCGCCGACCTGATAGCGGATCTGCTTGCCGAGCACGCCCTTGCCGCGCAGGTGGGGCCAGTGCTTCGCCAGCTCACCGCTGTTGATGTGATCGATCACCAGCTCGTAGCCTTTCTTGTGGTCCTCCCCCGCGGCCGAGTATGGGCCGGTCAGCGGGCAAGTGACGCCGACGAATATCGAATCCCCCGTGATCCCGAGCGGCCAGTTGCCGAGCGGCGGTGGGACCGCGGCCTCGGCGGTGCGCGGCGCCAGGCCAGCCGCGACCAGGCTGCCGGCGATGCCGGCGCTCGTTCTCAGAAAACCGCGTCGCGCCGCGTCGGGCGTCAGGACATTGTCTTTTCTTGCCATGAGAGCTCCTCCTTGTCTTATTTGGCTGCCGGCGGCAGCAGAGAACTGTCCTCGCGGTCCGGGTCGGCCGGCGCAAGCGGCAGGATGTGCTGATGCGAACCAATATAGGCGCATCGACCGCGCGAAGCCTGACCGGTTGCTGACCGAGCGCTCGCGCGTACGCCGCCGCAGGCCTCAGCGCAGCGCGATGCCGAGGCCGGCCAGCGCCCGGTCCATCGACGCGGCCCAGCCGCGGTTCGCGGCCGGGCTCGCCGGACTCGGGTGGGGCACCGCGCCGACTTTCACATCCAGGTCTGCCAGGGCGAGCTGCGCGCGCTGCGCGGCGAATGCGCCGATCCCGACCACGTCGCGCGGCTGCAGCCGCTCCACCGTGCGCCGCAGCGCGAGGTCGCAGCAGTCGAACAGGGGCTCGCGCTCGGCGCGCGGCAGCTTGTCGGGCGTGAGGTTGCGCCCGCTCGCTTCCATGAACGCGAGCGGGCAGTAGTTGGCCACGAAAAAGCGCGCGAAGAAGCGCTGCGGCGCGCCGAAGCGCTCGCGCGCCCAGCCCCACAGGCGCTGCCCGCTCACCTCGCCGCGCCGGCAGGCGAAGCCTTGCACCGGGCGCTTGGGATGCTCGCGTGGCGGCCGCGCCACCGGCGCCTCGATGCCCAGCCACTCGCGCACCAGCGTCACGTCGCCGAACGGCACCCCAGTCTGCGCCATGCCGAAGGGGCCCGGGTTCATGCCGACCAGCAGCACCTCGGGATGCCCGTTGCCGTAGCGCTCCAGGTACGCGCGGTGCGGCGCCCACGCGTACTCGAGCGGATCGTAGACGTACGCCACCGGCGGCGAGAATTCGAGCCGCGTCACGTCGGCGCGCAGGCGGCGCGCGATCTCGACCAATTCCATGGGCCTGCCCTTGCGTGTCGCCGCACTCGCGGCGAGCCGGCGAGCATAGCCAAGGGCGGCGGGAATGCAAGCCGGCGCGCGGCGCGGTTGACGCCGCGAGTGAAGCGCGGCATGTTCGCGCGCACCGCAGAGGACTCGAAAAGGGAGGGCTTCCATGGCCGGCACCGACCGCAGGCAAGCGACTCGCCGCAGATGGCTCGAGACGCTGGACAAGTACCGGCGCGACTTCGAGCAGCCCGGATCGGTTGAATACTGGTCCCCGTCGCTCGACTGCGCCTCGCGCGACGAGCTGCGCGCGATCCAGGACGAAAAGCTCGCCGCGCTCACCCCGTTCCTGTACGAGAACTCGGACTTCTACCGGCGCCGCTTCGACAAGCTCGGCCTCACCCCGGAGGACATCCGCAGCGTGGACGACCTGGTCAAGTGGCCGCCGGTGGACAAGAAGGAGATGGCCGAGGACCTGATGGCCAATCCGCCGTGGGGCACCTACACCACCCACGACGACGAGATCTGGAGCCAGCGCGGCTGGACCCTGTTCCCGACTTCGGGCACCACCGGGCTGCCGCGCGTGTTTCGCTACTCCAAGCTCGACCTCAGGCAGTGGCAGTGGGCGAACGCGCGCGCGCTGTGGTCGCTCGGCGCGCGCCCCGGGGAGAAGGTGTTCCTGGTGGTTGGCTTCGGGCCGCACGTATGGGCCTGGGGCGTGCTGCACGCGCTCGCGCACATGGGCGTGCCGTGCATCCCGGGAGGAGGGCTGACCGCCGAGGCGCGCTGCAACATCATCCTGCGCTACCAGCCGACCATGCTCGCCACGCTGCCCTCGCAGCTGCTGCGGCTGGGCCGCACCATGCAGCAGATGGGCCACGATCCGCGCAAGACCTCGATCAGGACGCTGTTCACCGGCGGCGAACCCGCTGCCGGGATCTCCTCCACGCGCGAGCGCCTCGAGGACATGTGGGGCGCGAAGCTGGTCGAGTTCTACGGCTGCACCGAAGCCGCGCCGCACTCGGGGGGCTACTCGTGCCCGGCAGCCGTGCGCGCGGACGGAACGGTGCAGACCCATCTGATGGAGGACCTCCAGGTCTGGGAGCTGATCGATCCGCAGACCGGCGCGCGCGTGCCCGAGGGCGGCCGCGGCATCACGGTGTGCACCAACATGAACTCGGAGAGCTCCTCGCAGCTGCGCTTCGTGGTCGGCGACTACACGGTATTCGACAGCGGGCGCTGCGCCTGCGGCCGCACCCACGTGCGCGCGCTCGGCGGCTTCCAGGGCCGCGCCGACGACCTGCTCAACCTGCGCGGGATCAAGTTCTACCCGTCGGTGCTGGAGGAGGCCGTGCGCTCGGTGCCCGGCGTGGGCGACGAGTACGAGGTGGTGCTCGACACCAGCCCGGAAGGCATCGACTTCATGACCGTGCTGGTCGAGCACCCCGACTATCAGAAGGCGGAAGCGGTGATCGGCGCGGTGCAGAACGCGGTCAGCTCGAGGATCGAGCTGCGGGTGGGCGTCGAGGTGCTGCCGCCCGACACGCTGCCCAAGACCGAGTTCAAGGCCAAGCGGATCAAGGACAGGCGCGGAAAGACGTGATTAACCCCAAATTGCGCGGGCCGCGTCGACGCACAGCCTGAGCTTGGCGCGCTCGTCGGCCTCGGTGACGGGATTGCCGCCGATCGTGCTCGCGAAGCCGCACTGCGGGCTGATCGCCAGGCGCTCGGGCGACACGTAGCGCGCGGCCTCGTCGGCGCGGCGCTTGAGCAAGTCGATCGGCTCGAGCTGCGGCTGCTTCGAGCTGACCAGGCCCAGCACGACGCCTTTCGACTTCGGCATGAAGCGCAGCGGCGCAAAATCGCCCGCGCGCGGAGTGTCGAACTCGAGCAGGAAGTGATTCACCGCGGCGCGGTCGAAGAGCTTTTCGGCGATCGAGTCGTAGCCGCCCTCGGCGAGGTACTTGCCCTTGTAGTTGCCGCGGCACATGTGCACCCCGATCACCATCCCGGCGGGGCGCTCCTTCACCGCCTCGTTGATCGCCTCGACGTACAGATCGACCAGCGCCTCGGGATCGCCGCCGTCGGCCTTCACGATCTCGCGCGCCGCCGGGTCGCACAGCATCGCGAGCGCCACCTCGTCGAGCTGCACGTATTGGCCGCCCGCCGCGGCGAGCGCGGCGATCTCGGCCCGGTAGACCTTGCCCAGGTCGGCGAAGAACGCGCGCGCGTCCGGGTACACCCCGGGATCGGCGTAATGCCGGCCGCGCCAGAAGTGCATCGTCGAGGGCGCCGGCAGCGTGATCTTCGGCACCGCAGCGGTGATCCGCTTTACGAACGCGAGCTCGTCGAGCGCGATCGGGCCGGCGCGCCCGACCTTGCCCGCGACGTGCGGCGCGGTGAAGTCGCTTTCGTGCCCATGCTCGTTGTGGAAGCGGAACATGGCCGGTTTGACCGTCAGGCCGCTGGTGAGGGACACGAAGCGCGCCCAATAGGAGGTGCGGCGGAACTCCCCGTCGGTCACCACCTGCAGGCCGCAATCTTCCTGCAGGCGGACGACCTCGCGGATCGCCTCGTCCTGAGCGGCGCGCAGCCGCGCCTCGTCGAGGGCTTGCACCGCGTGGGCCTTGAACGCTTCGCGCAGCTTCGCCGGGCGCAGCAGGCTGCCGATGTGATCGGCGCGGAACGGAGGACGGCCGTCGGGCCGGAGGGTGGCGACCATCAAGTTCTCCTGGTGCGGGCGCGGGATGCGCCGGAGGCATGCCGTGCGCCGCGCGATTCTTCCGCGAAATCGAACCGCGGCGCAACCGGCACGAGGGGCGTTTCCCATGTCTTTTGTCAGTAAGTAGTCAGCAAAAAGTCAGCGCACAGAAAGACTGACGTCCCGCGTCCCCCAATTCATCCGAAAGCTTGACCACCGTCAATTGCGCGGCGCCCGAAATTTCTCGAAGATCCATCAGTTCGCGACCTCGCTCCAAGCGCGATGCAGTTAAGAAGAACAGCGAGGCGACCCGATCATCCAACGTAGAGAAGGAGGAGGACCATGAGCGATTCCGCGGCGACCGGCTCTGCCGGCGGCACCCCGAACCGTTGGCTGCAGCTCATCATCGGCATCGTCTGCATGGTGATGATCGCCAACCTGCAATATGGTTGGACATTGTTCGTTCACCCAATCAATCAAGCACATGGCTGGACCATCGCCAGCATCCAGGTCGCCTTCGCCGTGTTCGTCGCCCTGGAGACCTGGCTGACGCCGATTGAAGGCTGGATCGCCGATCGCCTCGGCGCGACGCTCGGCCCCAAGCTGGTCGTGGCGGTGGGCGGGATCCTGGTCGCCCTGGGCTGGATCGTCAACGGCAAGGCCGAGACCCTGGAGATGCTCTATTTCGGTGCAGTGCTTACGGGCACTGGCGCAGGGGCGGTGTACGCGACCTGCGTGGGCAACGCGGTGAAGTGGTTTCCAGACAAGCGCGGCCTTGCCGTCGGCCTGACCGCAGCCGGATTCGGCGCTGGTGCCGCGCTGACGGTCGTTCCGATCCGCCACGTGATCGCCTCGAGCGGCTACGGGGCCGCGTTCTTCTGGTTCGGCCTGATCCAGGGCGGGATCATCTTCGTCATCGCCTGGGGGATGCGCGGTCCGCTCGCGGGCGAGGCGCCCAGCGCAGGGAAGACCAAAGTGGCGATGAGCGCGCGCAGCTATACGCCGGGCGAGATGCTCGGGACCGCCAGTTTCTGGGTGATGTACGTGATGTTCCTGCTGGTGGCGGCGAGCGGCCTCATGGCGACCGCGCAGGTGGCGCTGATCGCGAAGGACTTCGGCATCGCGAGCACCCCGGTGGTGGCGAGCGTCACCGCCCTGTCCCTGGCGCTGATCATCGACAACGTGGCGAACGGGGCGGCGCGGCCGCTGTTCGGCTGGATCTCCGACCACATCGGCCGCGAGAACACCATGGCGATCGCCTTCGGGCTAGGCGGCATTGCCTACTGGCTGCTGGGCGCGATGGGGCACGCGCCCTGGGCGTTCGTGATCTTCGCCGCCCTCATCTTCCTGACCTGGGGCGAGATCTTCAGCCTGTTCCCATCGACCTGCACCGACACCTACGGGACGAAATACGGAACCACCAATCTCAGCCTGCTCTACACGTCGAAGGGGGTGGCCGCGTTCCTCGTGCCGCTCGCCAACGTGATCAAGCACTCGACCGGGAGCTGGCACATGGTGTTCGTGGTCACTGCGATCATGAACTTCATCGTGGTGGCGCTCGCACTGTTCGTGCTGAAGCCGCTGCGCTCGAAGCAGCTCGCTTCGAGCGGCCAAGGGCTCGGCGCGGCGGCGGGCTGAGGAAGACCTCGGTCGTTTCGTTCCGCACCGGCGGGGTGGCAACGCCCCGCCGGGCCTACAGGCTGCTCGCCACCCGCCTGAAGTGGTGGCCGAGGATCGACAGCTCCATGGCGGCGTGGAATTTGCGCGGCCTCGCCAGCAGAGTCGACCAGAACAGGCCCCAGTAGGCCCTGCGCCCCGGCTCGCGCACGCCGAGTACCCACAGCGACCTCAGGAACGCCTTGACGTCGGCCCTCGAGATGCGCGACGCGGGTCCGCGCGGCTGGTAGGCCGCGAGAAAGGTGCGGATGCGCCGGTAGTAGTTGACCGGCTCGTAGAGGCTGCGCATCAGCTCCCGGTAGCCCGAGATCAGGAACTCGGGCTCGAGCCGGGTGACGAAATTGAGCGCCGCGTCGGTGTTGTTGCCGAGGCTCTCGACGAGCAGTCGCCCTTCTCTGGAAAGCCGTTGATAGAGCGCGGTCTGCGGCAGCGCATTGAGCAGGCCGACCATCGCGGTGACCACCCCGGAGCGCTGGATGAACTCCAGCTGGCGCCGGAAGATGTCGCGCGGGTCGCTGTCGAAGCCGACGATGAACCCGCCCATGACCTCCATGCCCGCCGCCTGGATGATGTGCACCGAGTCGGCGAGGTCGCGGCTGCGGTTCTGCCGCTTGTTGCATTCCTCCAGGCTCTCGAGCGAGGGGGTCTCGATCCCGAGGAACACCTTCCTGAAGCCGGCGCGCACCATCAGCTCGCACAGTTGCGGATCGTCGGCGAGGTTGACCGACGCCTCGGTGAGAAATCCCATGCCCGTCCCGCTGCGGCGGCGCCAGGCGATCAGCTCGCGCAGCAGCTCCTTGGCGCGCTTGCGGTTGCCGATGAAGTTGTCGTCGACGATGAACACCATGTCGCGCCAGCCGTGCCGCTGCAACGCTTCGAGCTCGGCGACGACCTGCGCCGGCGTCTTGGTCCGCGGCACGCGGCCGTTCATCACCACGATGTCGCAGAACTCGCAGCTGTAGGGGCAGCCGCGGGAGAACTGCACCGGCATCGTGACGTAGTCGCCCAGGTCGACCAGGTCCCAGCGCGGCACCGGAACGCGGCGCACGTCAGGCCAGCCCTCGCCCCGGTAGACGGCGCGCAGGGTACCGCCCTCCATGTCGCGGACCAGCTCGGCGATCTGGTCCTCGGCCTCGCCCAGGACGAAGTGCCGGATTTCGGGGAATTCCTGGTGCCCGGTGGTGAACAGCGGGCCGCCCGCCACGACCGGCTTGCCGAGCGCGGCACAGCGCGCCGCCACTTCGTGCGCCGAGGGCTTGTGCACGATCATGCCGCTCAGGAACACGTAGTCGGCCCATTGCAGATCGGCGTCGGCGAGCGGCTGCACGTTCAGGTCGACGAGCCGCAGGCTCCAGCTCTGCGGCAGCATCGCCGCCACCGTCAGCAGGCCGAGCGGCGGGAACGCGGACTTCTTGGCGACGAACGGCAGGACGTGCCGGAAGCTCCAGAACGTGTCCGGGTTGCGCGGATAGACGAGAAGGACTTTCACGGAGACGCAGGCGCCGCCCTGTGCGGGCAATCCATAGTCTGTGCTCCATCGCCGTGGCGCCGCAATCGAAGGTTGCGCGGAGCTTGCTCCGGGTCAAATTCCCGGGTGCCGCGAGCGCAGCGCGCCTTCAGTCCATCGCCGCGGCGATGCGCTCGGGGGTCAGCGGCAGGTGGCGCGCGCGCACGCCGAGGCCGTGAGACAGGGCGTTGGCGATCGCGCCGGCAGTCGGCCCGGCGGCGCATTCGCCCACGCCGAGGCTGGGGTCCTCGGGCCGGTCGATAAGCACCACTTCGACCTGCGGCACCTCGTCGAATTTCAGGATTGGATACTCTTCCCAGGTTCGCGACGCGATGCCCTCGCGCGTCCAGCGAACCTGTTCCTTGAGCGTCCAGCTCGCGGCCTGCACGATGCCGCCCTCGATCTGGTTCCTGAGGCCGTCCGGATTGACGACCTGGCCCGCGTCGACCGCGGCCACGGCGCGCCGGATGCGCACCTTCTCGGCGAGCTCGACCTCGACCACCACCGCGCAGTACGCGGAGAGGTTCTTGTAGCGCGCGAAGGCGATGCCGCGGCCGCTCGCGTCGCCCCCCGGTGTCCCGCGCTTCCACCCCGCCGCCTCCGCGGCGGCTTTGACGACGGCCCGGGCCCGCTCATCCTCGAGGTGGCGCAAGCGATACTCGACCGGATCGATGCCGAGCGCGGCCGCGATTTTGTCCATCATCGACTCGATCGCGAACACGTTCGCGTAGGCGCCGAGCGTGCGCAGCGCCGACACGCTCAGCGGCATGTCGGGGAGGAAGTGGTAGACGACCTCCTGGTTCGGGAAGGCGTACAGCGGTACCGCGTTGCGGTCGCCGCCGCCCGCGGGCAGCGGCATGTCCTGCGCCGGCGGAACCGGGACGGGCGGATCCATGTGCCAGGCGGCGAGCAGGTTGATGCCCTCGCCCCGGCCCGGGCGCTTGATGTGGGTGTGGCTCCAGAGCTCGTGCCTCCAGCCCACGACGCTGCCGCCCGCATCGACCTCGGCGGCGATCTTCACCGCCATCGCGGAGCCGAACGGCGCCCAGGCGAGCTCGTCCTCGCGCGTCCACTGCAGCAGCACCGGCCGGCCGCAGGCGCGCGCGACGAGTGCCGCGTCGAAGGCGGCGTCGTCGGCGCCGTTGTGCCCGTAGCACCCGGCGCCGTCGCGGTGGATGAC
Organism: uncultured Pseudomonadota bacterium; assembly: GCA_963817785.1. Lineage (GTDB taxonomy): Bacteria > Pseudomonadota > Gammaproteobacteria > Burkholderiales > SG8-39 > JAKALD01. The sequence goes on from CAWFPL010000006.1 coordinate 118,869, forward strand.
GTCGACGTCGGATTCCGGCGCGCCGAGCGCCTTCGCGATCTGCGCGCGCAGCATGTGCGGGCCCTGGGTGTGCGACCAGATCCGCAGCCGCGCGCCCTCGGGCGCGGCGAGCGCGCACGACGGGCCGATCGATGCGTGGGCGAGGTAGGGCTTCGAGTAGACGGCCTCGAAGCGGCGCGCGCCCGCCGCGCCGGTGGTGCCCGTCGCGTGCACCGTCGATGAGCGCGCGGGCAGCCCCATGAGGAACGGCACGGTCCCGGCCTGCTCCGGCATCGGCGGCGCGTCCCACTTCGCGGCGCGCTTCGCGACCTCGAGCGCCGCGACCGCCTGCTCCTCGCGCTCGGCCGCCACGGCGAGGAAGTCGCCGCTGCGCACCACCGCGACCACGCCCGGCGCGGCGCGCAGCGCCGCCTCGTCGAGCGCAACGAGGCGCGCGCCGTATGCCGGCGGCCGTACTACCCGCGCATGGACCATTCCGGGCAGCGTCATGTCGTGCACGAAGGCCGCGCCGGAAATCTTCGCCGGGATGTCGCGCCGCGGCGCGCTGGTGCCGACCAGGACGTGGCGCGACGCCGGCAGCGGATGGGCGCTCCCGGTCGCCTCGCGCGCGAGATCCACCTTCGGCGCGAGCTGCCAGTAGCTGCGCCTCAGGTCGGTCCCGGGCACCTCGAACGAACCCGCGCGCAGGCGCAGGTCGGCCGCGCTCACCTCGAGCTCCCGCGCCGCCGCCGCGAGAAACAGCTCGCGCACTTCTGCGCACACCAGCCGCATGGCGGTGCCGCCGACTTCGACCGACTGGCTGCCCGCGGTGTACCACTCGTCCGGCGAGGCGGTCGTGTCGCCGGCGACCATCGAAAGCTGCGCCGGCTCGAGGCCGAGCTCCTCGGCCGCGATCTGCGCGATCGCGGTGACGATGCCCTGCCCGAGCTCGACCTTGCCGCTGAACGCGGTCACCGTGCGGTCGGCGTTGAACCGCAGCCAGCGGTCCAGGCGCGGATTGGTCCTGAGGCTCAGCGGCAGCTCTGGCGCACTCATCCCCGCGTCTCCTTCGCGGCGCGCTCGATCGCGCGCAGCACCCGCACGTGCGTTCCGCAGCGGCACAGGTTGCGCTCGAGCGCCGCGGCGATCTCCGTTCGCGTCGGTTCCGCCTTCCGGGCGAGAAGCGCGGCCGCCGACATGATGATGCCGTTGATGCAATACCCGCACTGCGCAGCCTGCTCATCGATGAAGGCGCGCTGCAGCGGATGGGGGTACTCGGGGCTGCCCAGGCCCTCGATCGTGGTCACCTCGTGCCCGACGGCCGACCACAGCGGCGTGTCGCACGACTGCACGGCGTTGCCGTCGAACAGCACCGTGCAGGCGCCGCAGTGTCCGGCGCCGCAACCGAAGCGCGTGCCTTTCAGGCCGAGGTCGTTGCGCAAAATGTAGAGCAGGGGCGCATCCGGTTCCGCGACCACCTCCCGCTCGCAACCGTTCACCCGCAGCTTGAAGCGCTCCGCCATGATCAGGCCTTCTCCCGGACGGCGGGCGTGTGCCGCGCGAGCCAGTCGTTCGTCACGCGCATGAAGCGCTCGGGTATCGGCAGCGGGAAAAATGGCCCGGATGATCGACGATCATGGTCTCGGCGCCGCCGGCTTGCCGAGGAACGCCTGCATCATTTCTACCAGCAGCCCGGGCTGCTCGAGCATCGGGCAATGGCCGGATCCCGGAATCTCGCGATAGGTGGCGCCGGGGATCGCGTCGGCGAGCTTGCGCGCGAGCTCGGGCGGCGTCGTCTGGTCGAGCGCACCGCACAGAACGAGCGTCGGATTGGCGATCTGCCCGAGGCGCGGGGTGAGGTCGAGCGCTGCCAGTCCGAGGCAGGCGCGAGCGAACGCCTCCGGATCGACCTTGGCCAGGGCCTGCTTGCGCTGCGCGATGACCTCCGCGTTGGCCTGCGCGAACGGCGGCGGAAACATCCGCCCGATGGCGGTCTCGAGGACCGCGGCCATCCCGCCCGCGCGTACTCGCTCCGCCATGCCGCGAAACGGCGCCCGCGCCGGCTCGGGAAAGGCCGGCACGGCGTCCGCGACGACGAGCCTGCCGAAGCGCGCGCCGTGGCGGCACGCAAGCTCCAGAACGACGAACGCGCCGAAGCCGTTGCCGAAGACCTCGGTGGTCGCGGGAAGTTTCAGCGCGTCCATCAGCGCGGCGACATGGTCGGCGAAATCGGCCACCGTATCGAAGGCCGCCGGGCTCGACCCGCCGAAGCCCGGCAGGTTGATCCGCGTGACCCGCCGGCCGGCCGCGAGCCCGGGCAGGACGCGCGCGAAAACGCTGAGCTCGGTGAGCAGCGAGTGGACCAGCAGCAGGTCCGGGCCGCTGCCCTGCTGCTCGAATTCGACCTCGAGGCCGTTCACTGAAACGAAGGGCATGGTTCCATTCTCGGGGGTGGTCAATCGGGAGGCGCAATTATGGTTCGATCCGGCCTCGTGCAGCACGCGCGGCGTGCGCGCGATCCGCGACCGGAGCCGCGCTTTCTGACCGGAGACTTGCGCGCGCGACCCGATCCTGCGGCACCGATGTTGCTGCCGTTTGATTGGGAATATCATCCGCCCACAAGCAGTCAACGAGATGCACCCGGAGAGGAGGAGGAAATCGATGAGCAGGACAGTCAATGCCGGCGCGCGCCTGGACCGGCTGCCCGTCGGTTCGTTCCATTACCGCATCTTCTGGCTGGTCGGCGCCGGCATGTTCTTCGACGGCTAAGATCTGTACGTCGCCGGCGGCGTGCTCGCGGCGACCATCCACAGCAAGTTCTCGACGCTGGCGCAGAACCTGCAATTCATCTCCCTGACCTTCGTCGGCATGACCCTGGGCGCGCTCATCACCGGCTTCGTCGGCGACCGCTACGGCAGGCGCTTCACCTATCAGATCAACCTGCTGATCTTCGGGCTGGCCTCGCTCGCCGCGGCATTCGCGGCCAACATCGACCAGCTCATCGCCTGCCGCTTCGTGCAGGGGTTGGGCCTCGGTGCCGAGATCGTGGTCGGCTATTCGACGCTGACCGAGTTCGCGCCGCCGAAGACCCGCGGGCGCTGGCTGTCGCTCATGGTGCTGCTGGTGGTGGCGGGCTTTCCCGTGACCTCGCTGCTGTCCTATCTCATCATCCCGAGCTTCGGCTGGCGGCCGATGTTCATCATCGCCGGTGTCTGCTCGCTGATCGTGTGGTACCTGCGCAAGAGGCTGCCCGAATCCCCGCGCTGGCTCGAATCGAAGGGCCGGGACGCGGAGGCCGAGGCGCTGATGCAGGCGATCGAGAAGGAAGCCGCCGCAGGCGGGACGCTGCCGCCGGCGGCGGCGCCGGTCGCGACCGTGCCGGTGAGCGTGATGGCGATGACGCGGCCGCCGCTCCTGCAGCGCCTGATCGTGGGCAACTGGTCGCTGATCACCATCAACACGCTGATCTTCGGATCCGTGATCTTCCTGCCGCAGTTCTTCCTGCGCCAGGGCCTGACCATCGCCACCTCGCTCGGCTACACGCTGGTGCTTGCCATCGGGTCGCTGGTCGGATGCGCGGTGGGGGCGTACACCTCCGACGTCATCGGGCGGCGCTGGAGCATCATCGGCGCTTCGCTCCTGACCATCGTCAGCGGCGCGGTGTATTCGCGATTCAACGCGGCGTCGGATCCCGCGATCGTGCTGAGCGTCGGCTTCGTGCTGATCGTGGCCATCTATATCCAGACCGCGCTGCTGTTCGGCGTCTACACCACCGAGCTGTTCCCGACCGAGATTCGGCTGCGCGCCAACGGCATTTGCAACACCCTCGGCCGTCTGGCGACGGTGGTCTCGCCGTTCATCGTCGGCAGGCTCATGATGACCTACAAGCTTCCCGGCGTCATCGGCCTGATGATCGGCCTGCTCGTCGTCCAGATCATCGTCGTCTGGGTGTGGGGCATCGAACCGGCGAAGCGTCCCCTGGAAGACGTGCAAGCCGCCGCCGCCACGGCCTGAGCCTGCCCGGGCGCAGGCCCTGGAAGGCCGCGCGCCCGGGCGATTCCCGATGGGGTAGTATTTCCGCGCCGCTCTGAGCGGCGGCGGGACCGGCGCACGAACGTCATGGCCGGCTCCGCGACCCCCAAACAGGAGGAATCATGGCCAACGCGAATACCGACCGGTATCTCGACAACAACAAGCAGTACGCGGGCGGGCAGGCGCTGCACAAGCCTGTTTATCCGGGCAAGCAGCCGATCAACCCGGCCAAGCACGTGGCGGTGCTGGCCTGCATGGACGCGCGGCTCGACGTTGAGGACCTGCTCGGCCTGCAGACGGGCGACGCGCACGTCATCCGCAACGCCGGCGGCGTGGTGAGCGACGATGCGATCCGCTGTCTGATCATTTCGCATCACCTGCTCAACACCAACGAGATCATCCTGATCCATCACACGCGCTGCGGTATGCTCGCCTTCACCGACGACCTGCTCAAAGCGGGCCTCGAGGGCGATCCGGCGGCCGAGAAGCTGCTGGGACAGGCGACCTCGCGCGCGTTCACGAGCTGCAAGAAGTGCGCATCCACCCCGACCCAGTTCCATGCCTTCCGCGGCCCGCTCGAGCCGCTCGACGCGCCGCGCAGCGCGAAGCAGACCGAACGCCTCGAGTGGGACGTGCGGCGCGGGATGTCCGCGATCCTGAACCACCCCTGGATCCCGACCAGCGGGCCGGACGCGGTCACGGTGCGCGGCTTCATCTACGACGTGGACACCGGCAAGCTCGAGGAAGTGCGCTATCCGGGGCCCATGGGATCGATCGGCTGAACGTTCTCCGCGAATGGATGCCGGGCGCGGCGCGCGCCCGGCATCGTGCTGCCGCCCGCGGCACCGCGAAAGCAGGAGGGATCACGGCGGCGCCCCCGGCCCTGGGATAACCCGATATTGGGCACGGCGATTGCTTCTGTCCCTACGACAGTGCAGCAAACGCCCCATGGCCGAGATTTTCGACGAAATGCATGCGACGGATGGGTGCATGCGCGCCCATTACGCCCCATATCAGGACTGGCTGTCCCTGATGCCGCCGGCGCACATCGCCCAGAAGCGTGCGGAGGCCGACTCGGCGTTTCACCGTTACGGCATTACGTTCGCGGTCTATGGCAAGGAGGCGGGCAAGGAACGCCTGATTCCGTTCGACATCGTTCCCCGCATCATTGCGCACTCCGAATGGCAGATGCTCGAGCGCGGCTTGCGCCAGCGGGTCGGCGCGCTCAACGCGTTCATCCAGGACATTTATTCCGGCCAGCGCATCGTCAAGGCCGGGCTGATCCCGGCGGAGCAGGTGTTCTGCAACGCGCAGTACCGGCCCGAGATGCAGGGCGTCGCGGTGCGCAACGAAATCTATTCGCACATCGCCGGCATCGACATCGTGCGCGCCGCGCTGCCGGGCGGCGACGCGGCGTATTGCGTCCTCGAGGACAATTTGCGGGTGCCCTCGGGCGTTTCCTACATGCTGGAGAACCGGCGCATGATGCTGCGCCTGTTTCCGGAGCTCTTCGCCCGCTACAAGGTGCTGCCGGTCGAGCATTATCCGGACTTGCTGCTCGACACCCTGCGCCAGGTCGGGCCGGCGGGGGTGGACGACCCGACCGTGGTGGTGCTGACCCCCGGCGCCTACAACAGCGCCTATTTCGAGCATGCCTTCCTCGCGCAGCAGATGGGCGTCGAGCTGGTCGAGGGCAAGGACCTGTACGTGCACGACGAGACGCTGTTCATGCGCACCACGCAGGGGCCGCTCCGGGTCGACGTCATCTACCGCCGCATCGACGACGATTTCCTCGATCCCCTGGCGTTTCGCGGCGATTCGGCGCTGGGCGTCGCGGGCCTGCTCTCGGTCTACCGCGCCGGGCGCGTGACGCTCGCCAATGCGATCGGCACCGGCGTCGCCGACGACAAGTCGATCTACCCGTATGTGCCCGACATGATCCGCTTCTACCTGTCCGAGGAGCCGATCATCGCCAACGTGCCCACTTACCAGTGCCGCAAGGCCGACGAGCTGTCCTACGTTCTGGCCAACATGGGCGACCTGGTGGTCAAGGAGACCCACGGCGCGGGCGGCTACGGCATGCTGGTCGGCCCGGCCTCGACCCGGGCCGAGATCGACGCGTTCCGCGAGCGGGTCAGGGCGGCTCCGGACAAATACATCGCCCAGCCGACGCTGGCGCTCTCGGCCTGCCCGACCTTCGTCGAGGCCGGCATCGCGCCCCGGCACATCGACCTGCGGCCCTTCGTGCTCTCGGGCAAGGGGGTGCGCATGGCGCCCGGCGGCCTCACGCGCGTGGCGCTCAAGGCCGGCTCGCTGGTGGTGAATTCGTCGCAGGGCGGCGGCACCAAGGACACCTGGGTGCTGGAGAGCTGAGCGTGCTGTCGCGCACCGCCGATTCGCTCTACTGGATGGCGCGCTATACCGAGCGGGCGGAGAACACCGCGCGCCTGCTCGACGTGACCTACCGCATGTCGCTGCAGAGGCACGCGGCGCAGGGCGGCTACTGGGGCGCCGCGCTCGGCATCACCGGACTCGAGTCGGCCTACAAGGCGAAGCACGGCGCCATCACGGCGGCCAACGCGCTGCACTTCATGGGGATCGATCTGGACAACGGCTCGTCGATCCTCGCCTGCCTGCGCGCCGCGCGCGAAAACTGCCATGCCGTGCGCGGGACCGTCACCTCCGAGGTCTGGGAAACGCTCAACACGACCTGGCTCGAGGCGCGCGAGTCGGTCGGCGGGCTGCTGCAGGGCGCCATCCAGGGCAGCGAGCTGACCAGGTACCTGGAGTGGGTGAAGTTCCGCTCCCACCTGTCGCGCGGCGTGACGGTGGGAACGATGCTGCAGGACGAGGCGTTTCACTTCATCCGCCTGGGCACCTTCCTCGAGCGCGCCGACAACACCGCGCGCCTGCTGGACGTGAAGTTCGACGAGCTGGCGCCCGAGGAAGCCCCCGGGGACGAGTACTACGAGTGGGGCGCGCTGCTGCGCTCGGTGTCCGCGTTCGAGATCTACCGCAAGGTGTACCGCGACGTCATCACGCCGCCGCGCATCGCCGAGCTGCTGATCCTGCGCGACGCCATGCCGCGCTCGCTGCACGCCTGCATGCGCGAGGTCGATCAGATCCTGAGGCTGGTCGGCAACGACCGCTCGCACGAGGCGCGGCGCCAGGCCGGCGAGGTCTATTCGCGCCTGCGCTACGGCCGCATCGAGCATATTCTGCAAGTCGGCCTGCACGACTACCTGACCGACTTTCTCGAGCGGACCGCGGACCTGGGCAAGCGGATCGCCCAGGACTTTCTGGTGCCGATGGCCTGAGCGGGAGACGCACCGTGCTGCTCGAGATTTTCCACGAGACGCTGTATCGCTACGCGGTGCCCGCCGGCTACAGCCTGCAATACCTGCGGCTCTGGCCGCGCGCCGACTCGGAGCAGCGCGTGCTCGACTGGACGCTCGATGCCCCGGGGCGGCGCTGGCATCAGATCGATGCCTTCGGCAACGTGGTGTACATCACCTCCCTGATCGCGAAGCACGACGCGCTGCGCGTGGTGGCCCGCGGCCGGGTCGAGACGCTCGACGCGCAAGTCCTGCTGCGCGCGCACGATTCCGCGGTGCCGACGCTGGCCTTCGCCCTGCCGACCCGCCTGACGGAGCCGGCCGGGCAGGTGGAGGCGGTCGCGGCGGAGGTGTTCGGGCCGGCGCACGGCCTGCACCTCGCCGGCCGGGAGGCGCTGCTGGCACTGATGCAGGCCGTTCACCGCCGCGTGGCCTACGTGCAGGGCGTCACCGACGTGCACGCGACCGCGGCCGAGGCGCTCGAGCAGCGCCAGGGCGTGTGCCAAGACATGGCCCACGTGTTTCTCGCCTGCTGCCGGGCGCGCGGCATTCCCGCGCGCTACGTCAGCGGCTACCTGCTGACCGACGCCGCGCACGCGGCTTCGCATGCCTGGGCCGAGGCGTGGCTGCCGGGGGGCGACGGCGAGGCCGGGGGCTGGCTCGGCTTCGACGTGACGCATAACCGGCTGGCCGGCCCGGAGCTGTGCCGGCTCGCGGTCGGGCGCGACTACGCCGACGCGAGCCCGATGCGCGGCATCCACGTCGGCGGCGCAGGCGAGGAGCTCAGCGTCCGCGTGGCGGTCGTGGGCGCCGGCGCCGCGGCCTGCCAATAGGTCCAGTCGCGGTGCAATTGCTCCCATGACCTATTGCGTTGCCGTGCGCACCGACGCCGGCCTGGTGTTTCTGTCCGACTCGCGCACCAACGCGGGCGTGGACCAGGTCAGCACCTTCCGCAAGATGCACGTCTTCGAAGTGCCGGGGGAACGCGTCATGGTGCTGCTCACCGCCGGCAACCTGGCGGTCAGCCAGTCGGTCGCGAGCGGCCTCAGGGCGCGGATGGAGCAGGGCGGCGAGCGCAGCCTGGCCTCCGCCCCCAACATGTTCTCGGCGGTCAAGACGCTGGGCGAGGCCGTGCGCAAGGTCCATCAGCGCGACGCGCTGTCGCTCAAGGCGTTCGACATCGAGTTCAACGTGAGCCTGATCTTCGGCGGCCAGATCAAGGGCGAGGAGCCGCGCCTGTTCAACGTCTATTCGGCCGGCAACTTCATCGAGGCGAGCGCGGAAACGCCGCTGTTCCAGATCGGCGAATCGAAGTACGGCAGGCCGATCCTCGACCGCGTGATCGACGCCGGGCTCACGCTGGACGAAGTGGCGAAGTGCTGCCTGATCTCGATGGATTCGACCATCAAGTCGAACCTGTCGGTCGGATTGCCGCTCGACCTGCTGTGCTACGAGCGCGATTCGCTGCGCGTCACCCGCCGCAAGGTCATCGACGCCAAGGACCCGTACTTCGCCTCGATCCGCGAGCGCTGGGCCGAGCAGCTGCGCAAGGTGTTCAACGAGCTGCCCCAGCCGGGGTACTGGAAGTAGCCGCGGCCGGCGCGCCGGCGAGGGACCTACCTGCGAGGCTGAATGCGACGCCGCAGCTGCGCCGCTTCGGCGATCCCCTTGGAATAGAGCTCGGGATAATCGGTGCGCAGCACGTACCACTCGTGCACCTTCAAGCGGTCCAGCTCGCGCTCGAGGTTGTACGGCTCACGAATGCGCGACGCGACCTCGAGCTGCGACACCAGCAGCTCGTCGAGCCGGTTGGCGAGCGCCCTCAGAACCCTGCGGTATCCCGGCAGCATGCGTCCTATGCCTTGCAAAGCGTGCGGCTCCGTGACCGCGGAAGCCTCGAGCGCATCGCGCATCGATCCGGCCTGCCTCACGGAGCGCGAGGCACTCTCGCAGGCCGCCTCGAACGCCTTCAAAGTCTCGGGCGAGGGTGAGCTGTTCGCGTTCATGCTGAGGCAGTCTACACGCGATCTTCCTGCCCGGAGCCCGCGGGGCTCGGACCTGCAGCGGGCATCCGCGGCACGAGCTCCGCTCAGGCTGTCGCTAACTGGCGAGCGAGGGTTTCTCGGGATTGAGTCTGCGGGTTGCCGGTCTTCCCGCCCCGCCGCGGCCGGCTTTCCCCCGCCAGGAAGCGGGCGATGCACCGAACTCTCTCCCAAAGGCGCGGGTAAACGCGGCGGTGGACGAGAACCCGGCGTTCTCGGCCACGTTCTTGATCGGACGGTCCGTATGTCTAAGCGCCTCAGCCGCCAGCCGCAGGCGCCATTGCGCCAGGAATTGCATCGGCGGCACCCCGGTGCAGCGGGCGAAATGCTCCGCCAAAGCCGTGCGTGAAAGGCCTACCGCCTTGGCGAGCGACCCGAGCGTCCAGGGCGCATCCGGCTTTGCGTATATGAGCGCGATCGCCTGGCTGGCGTACCGATCGCGCAGGCCCGCCAGCCACCCGTCGTCGTTCGACTTGTCTTCGACGAACAAGCGGACCGCGTCGACAAACAGCAATTCGGCCAGCTTGCCCATAACGGCTCCCGAGCCGGGCGATGCACCCCCTTTGGTCGGTGCGAGCGAGCGCAGCAGCAGCGTGGCGGAGCTGTCGGCTGCGAGCTTGCAGCGCATGACGTGCGGCAGGCGCTGGATGAGCTGGCCGGAAAGCAGCTCCTCGCAGGCGAAGAAGCCGCAGATCAGTCTGGTCTTCGTGCCATTGCCGCCATACCTCGCACGGGCAATGGAGTCGGGGCGCGTCAGCCTGATCACCGCCTCGGTGGTGATTTGCAGCGGTTCGAGTCCCGGAGCACTCGACAGGACATGCACGTCGCCGTGCGGGAACAGAACGACCTCCGGGGCCTCTACCTGGATGGGCGGTTGGCCTTTCACCTCGATGAAGCAGCCGCCTTCCGAAACGAGATGGTACGGAATGATTTTTCGGGCCCCGGGCGCAAGCCGGGCGGCGAGAACGGATGGGGGAGGGGTCTGGATCGCCCAGGGCGCCGTGAGCTCCGCGTCGATAAACGCGGTGCCGGTCAAGCGGATGACCCTGAGCAGCTCGGACAGCGCGTCCATGAGAAATCCCTCGGCCGGTAGGCGGATCAATTTATCCGGTGAATCGGCATCGGTGTCAATGGGTTTTGATCTGTACCTTCTGCCTCATGCTCCACCCGAGAAAACTCGACGTTGTCATCGTAGGCGGCGGCATCGGAGGCGTGATTTCGTTGAAGTACGCCGTCGACGCGGGGCTGGACGCCGTGCTGCTGGAGCGCCGGGAGCGGATCGGCGGCTTGTGGCGCGACCTGCCCGCATGGCAGGACATCCAGTTCAGGAGGGAGGATTGGACGCTCGGCGATCTTCCCATCGACGGCGAAGACCAGGCGAGCATCCTGCGCAACATAGAGGCCTGGGTCGAGCGCTTTCGACTCGCTCCGTTCATCAAAACCGATGCGGAAGTCACATCCGCCTGTCCTGGCGAGGACGGCTGGACCATAACGACCCGGGGCGGCGCTTACCGCTCGCGCTACCTGATCGCCGCGACCGGCGGGCACAACCGGCCGGTGGTGCCCGAAATCGAACGCTCGGCCTCGTGCGTCCAGGAATGCCACTCCTCCGAGCTGCGCGACCCGCGCGAGCTCGCCGGGCGACGGGTCGTTGTCGTGGGCGGCGGGGCGTCCGCGTTCGACCTCGTCGAGCTAGGCTTTGCCAATGGCGCGGCATGCGTCACCTGGGTCTACCGATCGCTGAAATGGATGCGACCGACCAGGCGCTCGAAGTACGCGGGAACGGACATGCGCCTGCTTGCCAGGCAGCAGATGATCGGTACCCCGATCGGGACCATCAACAGGCTCCTCAACAAGGATCTGGCATCCCGGTACGAAAAGGCCGGAATCCGAGACCTCCTGCCGCGCGCCGCTTTCGACATCGAGACGGATCAGCTCATCCCCGGGCGTCCGGGAATGATCAGGAACTTCGCGCGCATTTCCAGACACTGCGGCGCGGTGCGGGCCGTGCGCGGCAATCTCGTCGAGCTGACGGACGGCGCGCGAGTGGAGGCCGATCTGCTCCTCTGGGGAACCGGCTATTCCACCGACCTGAGCTATCTGGCGATGCCGGGGCTGTCGCAAATCACGGATCTTCGGCAAGCCGCAAAGCATTGCCGATCCATCTTCAGATCGGAACACGATGGCCGGCTGTTCTTTCTGGCGCCCGGCGTTCTGGAGACGAACACCTCAACGCCCTGGGCCTACGCTCACGCGGCCAGATCCATAGCCTCGCACATCAAGGGCCGCGCGAACCTCGACTCATCCCCCAGCGACAAGATGACGAACCATTTTGATCTCGCCAAGGCGCTGGCTCGGGTCGATCGCGCAAATTACCCCTTTGCAGTCTGGTACCTGAGGTACCTGTGGCTCGCGATGTTTCAGCCAAGAGGTAAGCCGATGCCCGTCCCGTAACGCGACTCAGTGAGAGCCGGACAGCCGCCATCCGAAGTATCGACAGGAGAAACGCACATGAACCGGGAAAATTTGCAGGCGGCGCCCACGCGCGCCGAGAACGCCAGCCCTGAAAGAGGGAGCCATCCCGTCAATGGCTCGATTCAGCCGCACAATCAGCGTCCGGCACAGGTGTGGAGTTCGGGCGGCGCCGCTTACGAGGAGATCAGCTGGCAAATCGCCAGCGCGCTCGATCATTGCGTCCGGCGCCTGGCCTCAAAGCCGGGCGAGCGAATCCTCGATCTCGCCACCGGCACCGGGTGGACATCCCGCCTGCTCGCCGCGGGCGGCGCCAGGGTGACCGGCGTCGACATCGCCGCCGACCTGATCGTCACGGCGAAGGCGATCGGCGAGTCGAAAGGATTGGCCATCGATTACGAAATCGGCGACGCGGAACAGCTGCGCTTTCCCGACGGCAGCTTCGACGCGGTCGTGTCCACCTTCGGGGTGATGTTCGCCAGCCGGCCCGAGTCGGCCGCCGCCGAAATCGCGCGGGTGTGCCGCACGGGCGGGCGTGTCGCCCTGACCACGTGGCGACCCGACGGCAGCGTGTTCGAAATGTTCAAGGTCATGCGGGCGTACATGCCGCCGCCTCCGGCCTCGCCCCCGCCGTCGCCCTTCGCGTGGGGAAATCGCGAACGCGTCAAGGAGCTCCTCGGATCGAATTTCGAGCTCGAGTTCGAGGACGGTGACACGATCTACTACGACCGCAACGGAGAATCCGCCTGGCAGGCCTTTGTCACCGGCTACGGGCCGGCCAAGGCGCTCGCCGCAAGCCTCGACGCTCCCGTTCGGGACAAACTCCAGCGCGATTTCGTCGCATTCCACGATACCTACCTCACGCCGTTGGGCATCAGCATGCCGCGACAGTACTTGCTCACGGTCGGAACGCGCCGCTGAACGCGGCGCCGATGCGGCGACCGGAAACGTGCATGGATCAGCAAAGATTACAGGCGGCTATGTGCTTTCGACCCGTGGTGCACGTTTGAGCAGGTGAGCAGATCCATCAAGAACAAACCCCGCCGAAGCGGGGTTTGTCTGTGTCAGCGCCGATGAATCGAATGGCGCTGCGTGCAGCTTTCTGCCGTATTTACTCGAACTCGGGTCGCAAGGCCACCGGCACGCCGAGGTTCCACAGTGCCCAGTGCAGCTCCATGTCGGCGTTGCGGAGCATGGACTCGATCTGCGGGATGTCGCAATCCGCCAGCGCCTTTTTTAGAAGGGCGCGGGCTTGCTCGATCGCGGAAATACTATTTGCGAGCGGCATAAACCCTCCTAACGGTCCAGTGCACGGCGGAACTCCTTCGGCCGCTGGTCGATGATGCGCTTGGTCTTTAGCTCGAAGCGCGGCAGGGTTTCGGGTGCCACCGGCTCGCAGCGCAAACGCACGTGCAGCGCGTTATGGATGCGGTCGCTCAGGTGACTCGCCACCTCAGCCCACTTGTCTCTGTCCAGCGATTTCACCGGCTCGAACTTCACCGTCATGGCGTCGTTTTCTGCCTCGCGCGTGAGGATCAGCTCGTAGGAATTGCTGATCTCAGGCATCTCGCCGATCAGATTCTCGACCGCGGTCTGGTACACGTTGGTGCCGCGCACGGTGACCATGAAGTCGGTGCGGCCGAGCACCGCACCTTCGTATTTCACCCAGGTGCGGCCGCAGGCGCACGACAGGCGCTGCCGCACCAGGTCATGGCTGCGGTAGTTGAGCAGCGGCTGCGCGCTGTTGGCGTAGCTCGTGACGATGTTCTCGCCGATCTCGCCCTCGGTGACCTCCTTGCCAGTCGCGGGATCCATCGACCAGGAGAACACGTTCATCTCGTTGACATGCACGCCGTCGCCGTTCGGGCAACCGGGCGCGAGCGCATCGATTTCGGCGATGCCGAGGAGCTCCCCGGCCTTCGCGCCCCAGGCCTTCTCGATCTGGGCGCGCATCGCCGGCAGCGCAGTCGGGCCGGGTTCGCCGGCGTGGTAGGTGTACTTGATCGACGATTTCGACACGTCGACGCCCATCTCGGCCGCAACCGCGGCCATGCGCAACGCGAACGTCGGCGTTGAGATCAGCACCGTGGGCTTCAAGCGCATGATTGCCTGAATGTGTCCCTTGGTGTCGAGCCCGCCGCCCGAGATCACGCGGCAGCCGAGGCGGCGTGCTCCCCAGTACGCGCTCCAGAAACCAGCGAAATTGCCCCAGCCAAAAGCGAAATAGAACGAATCGCCAGGGCGGATGCCGAGCGCCCAGAAGCCGTACACCCAGGATTCGCCGTAGCGCACTGTGTCGTACATCGAGTAGGGGATGGCGAGCGATTTGCCGGTCGTCCCTGAGGTCTCGCAGTGGTGCGCGACCAGCTCCTGAGGAAGCGCGAGCGTGGGGCCATAGGGGGGATTGGCGAGCTGGTTGTCGATGAATTCGCTCTTGTCGGTAAGCGGCACCTTCCGCTTGAAATCCTCCAGCGTCCGGATGTCGCCGGGCTTCAGGCGGGCATCGTCGAACTTGGTGCGGTAGAACGGGCTGCGCTCGTATACGGAATGGACCAGCGCCTGCAGGTGCCTCAGGTGCAGCGCGTCGAGTTTCGCCCGCGGCATGGTCTCGGTGTGCTTATTCCAGAATTTTGCGTTGTTCAAGCTTTCCTCCTCCTCTTGCTGATTCCAGACAAAACCACCTCTCTTAGCGCTCGCACGAGCGCCGGCCCGCGCAGAACGTTCGAGCGGCGATGCCACTCGAGGAACGTTCCGTCATGGTTGGCCATGATGATCGAAGCGAGCTCGCGCGGGCTCAAGTCGGCGCGCAGCTCGCCACGGGCTATGCCATCCTTGATGAGGCGCTCCACGAACCCATACAGGCGGCGATAGATACGCTCGATGAACCGGCTCGCTGCGGCCTTGCGTCCGCCGAATTCGAGCGACATCAGAATGAGCAGCAGCACCTCGTCGCGGTGCGTGACGCCGAGCTTCGCCTGGTGGTACAGGAACGCGACAAGCCGGTCCGCGGCGCTCGGGCCCGCCGCCTCGGCGGTCTTGAGCGCATCGTCGACCACAATCGCCTGCACCCGCTTCAGGAGCTCGAGCAGCACCGCCTCCTTGCTGCCGAAATAGAAGTACACCGAGCCCTTGGAAAGCCGCGCCGCAGCGGCAATCTGCTCAAGATTGGTCGAGCGGTAACCGCGCGAGACGAACAGGTGCAGAGCCGAGTCGAGCAGCCGGGCGGTACTCGCGAGGCGCCGGGCTTGCTTGGTGCTCATGTGGCAAGGCCGGTGACATCGACCTCGACTGTGTCGCCGACCACCCGCACCGGCGCCCGCTTCAGGTCGTGCTGCGGCCGGCGCACGCGGCTGATGTGCTGGCCGGTGCGCACGTCGAACTCCCACAGATGCTTGGCGCAGATCAGCACGTCGCCTTCACGCTCGCCAAAAGAAAGCTGGGCGCCTTCGTGCGGGCAGGCGTCTAGGTAGGCTGAGATGCCGCCTTCGAATTTCAGCAGAATCAGATCGACCCCGCCGACGTTGACCGGGAAGATCTCGCCGTCATCGAACTCCGAAAGCTCGGCTGCCTTCTGCCAGCTCACCGGCCTTTGAATTGCGGTTTTCGTTTCTCGACGAAGGACCGGGCGCCTTCCTCGTGGTCCTCGGTCTTCTTGAGGATGCTCTGGCCGAGGCGCTCGAGTTGACGGCCCGTGTCTGGGTCGACGTTGGCCGAGGCGTTCAGTACCAGCTTGGCGAGCCCGAGGGCGAGCGGTGCCTTGGCGGCGAGCTCGCGCGCGAACTCCATCGTCTTCGGCATGAGCTCCGCCGCCGGATGCACTTCCTCGACCAGCCCGATGTCGAGCGCGCGCTGTCCCGGAATCATATCCCCGGACATCACCAGTTTCTTGGCCTTCGCAAGGCCGATGAGCTTGACCAGGCGCGAGCAGCCTCCCGAGCCTGGGATCAAGCCGACATTGTTCTCCGGGAACCCGAGCTTCGCCGTATCCGCGGCGAAGCGGAAGTCGCAGGACAGGGCCAGCTCGAGCCCGCCGCCGGCGGCTACGCCGTTGATCGCCGCGATCACCGGCACCTCGATCGCCTCGATCTCGTCGAACACGTTGTGAATGTCGCGGGCGACCCGCCTGAATCCGCGCGTGCCGATGTCGGCGAGGCCTTTCATGCCACGCACGTCCTCGCCGGCCGAAAAGGCACGGCCTTCCCCGGTGATGACCAGCACCCTGAGCGCATCGTCCTCAACCAGCGAGCGAACGGCTGCGCGCAGCTCGTCGCGCATCTTCTGGTTCCAGGAGTTGAGCGTGTCGGGCCGGTTGAGCGTGAGGACGGCGATGCCTTGCTCGCGCTCGACCTTGATGAACTCCATGCTAGCGGCCCCGGTAGCTGGGCGGACGCTTCTCGAGGAAGGCCTTGAGACCCTCGGCGACATCCTCCGATGCGAACAGCTGGTTCTGGTGCGCGCGCTCGATGGCCAGGCCTTCCGAAAGGCTCGCTTCCAGGCCCATATTGACCGAAAGCTTGATGTAGCCCTGCGCCATCGACGGCCCCGAGGCGAGCTTTCGGGCGTAGCCCATCACTTCATCCGCGAACTTGTCCTCGGGGAGGACGCGGTCGACGATGCCGAGCTGCAGCGCCTCTTCCGGCCCGACGGGGTCACCGGTCACCATCATGTGGAGGGCGCGGCTCTTGGGAATGAGGCGGGGAAGGCGCTGCGTCCCGCCCATGCCGGGCGAAAGCCCGAGGTTCACCTCGGCGAGGCCAAATCGGTATTTGCCGGCGGCCGCGAAGCGGAAATCGCAGCACAGCGCGAGTTCCAGGCCGCCGCCGATGCAGTGGCCGGTGATCGCCGCAATGAAGATCTTCGGCGTGCGTGTGATGGCGTCGACCGTCTCGTGCGCCGCCGTGAGGAAATTGGCGAATTGCGCTCGGTCCGAATCCTTGAGAGTCGAGATGTCGGCGCCCGAGCAGAAGAACTTCGGCGAAGCGCTCTTGAGCACGACCGCCCGAACTGCGCTGTCCTCGCGTGCCTTGCGGATGGCTTCCGAAAGGTCGCGTAGCATCTGCCAGTCGTAGGCATTCGCCGGCGGGCGATTGAGGGAGATGACGCCTACGCCTTGCTCTACCGCGAAATCGACGGCCATGGTTGCCTCTCCTAAAGGAAGCGCCGGTTGGCGAGGTTGTCCGGGACGTTGAGTCCCAGCTTCCTGATCTCCGGAATCGCTTCGGCGATGTATTTCTGCCGCAGCGCCTCGTTCTCATGCATCTTGATGCCCCACTTCACGTAAAGGGGCGAATTCTTGGAGTCGGAGCGGCCGAACATATCGAGCGCTACGGGCCACCACTTCTTCAGCCGCTCCTGCGCCGCGTTCTTTCCCTCCGGACTGCCGCAGATCTCCTTCAGGTGCTGGAATCCGGCCCGGGTATGAAACTCCTCATCGCCTTCGAGCTCGGGCGCCGCCTTGGCGAGCGGCTCGTAGGGCGCGCCGGTCATTTCGATGCCGACGTACAGCCCGACGCGGTCGATCAGGGCGTGGAACCAAGCCAGGTCGATCCAGTCTTCCAGCGGAATGTGGAACGCGTACTGCTTGATCGGGCGGTATTGGTTTGGGTTCGCCCCCAGCCCCTCGATCAACTCGGCGACTATCTTGCCGTGGTTGACTTCCTGCCGGACGATCTCGGCCTCGATCTCCATGGCGCGGCCGTGCGGGGCATAGCGCAGGCCGGCGTTGGCAATGTTGGCGAGGATCTTGCGGTACTCAGGGTTGCCATTGTTTTCGAGGTGGGCGTCCAGCAGAAGCTTCACCAGCATGTCGCGGAACTCCGCCGGCATCGCCGGATCGCCCTGCTTGTACAGTTGGTCTGGGAAATGGGTGCGCATGGCACAATACTATCCAGACAGTAAGTATGCGTCAAGCCGAACGGCGAGATCGCGTGCATGTCTCGTGCCGTGGTGTACTCCGTACCGCGTACGATTTCGAAGAACGATCTTGTGCTGCAGCGCCGCAGGGGCATCGAAGCGCTTTAGCGCGAGACATCGACCGGCAAGCGTGGCCCTGAGCATGCGATCTACCCATAGGTGCTCAGCATCGGACTGTTGGCGCTACGTGACTCACCTATCAACAGAGGAACAAGTTATGCCCATAGACTTTCATTGCAATCTGTTCACCCCTGAATCGATCAAGAAGAACTGGTACGACAGCCCGGAAATGTACCGGCTGATCAAGTGGTGGAAGATGGAGGAGAGGGTACAGGGCAAGACCGTCGAGGAATTCGTCAAGCTGCTCGATGACGCCGGTTGCGACAAAGCCCTGGTGCCGGCGATCCGCATGTTCTCCTACAAGCGCAAGGTGATGGTCTGGGACATCACCGAAGAAGAAGTGTTGGAAGCCGTCAAAGTATCGGGCGGGCGTATCGTCGGTTTGGCCGGCTTCAGTCCGTTCAAGGGCATGGAGAGCGTTCGCCAGGTCGAGAAGGCCGTCAAGGAATACGGCTTCAAGGGCGTCTATATCCATCCCTACGGTTGGGGGATTCCGCTCAACCATCGGCAGTGGTACCCGCTGTACACCAAGTGCGCCGAGCTCGGCGTGCCGGTCTCGATGCAGGTAGGGCATTCGGCGGAGCACATGCCCAACGAGTTCGGACGCCCGATCCACATGGACGACATTGCCCTAGACTTCCCCGAGCTCAACATCATCGGTGCGCACACCGGCTGGCCGTGGACCGAGGAGATGATTTCGCTGGCCTGGAAGCACGAAAACGTTTACCTCGGCATCGACGCGCACAATCCGAAGTACCTCGAGCCCTCGCTGTTGCAGTTCATGAAGACGCGCGGCCAGAACAAGGTGATCTGGGGCACCAACTATCCCGCGGTGATGCACGGGGAGGCGATTCAGACCATCCGTAATGAGCTCGGCCTGTCGGACAAGGTCGCCGAGAAGATCCTGCACGGCAACGCCGCGCGGGTCTATAAGCTATGAAGGAGCAGGCGATGAATACTGACATTGTGGCCGTCGGCGCCGTGCGCACGCCGATCGGTAGCTTCGGTGGCAGGCTGCGCGACATCCCGGCGTACGAGCTCGGCGCCGTCGCAATCCGCGGCGTGCTCAAGGAAAGCGGCGTCGAGGCGTCGATGATCGACAGGGTCGTCTACGCCAATTGCCGTCAGGCGGGCAATGGCCCGAATCCGGCGCGGACGGCGGCGGTTAAAGGTGGGCTGCCGGTCACGTCATCTGTTATGACTGTCAACATGGCGTGCCCATCGGGTATGAAGACCGTGATGCTGGCCGCGCGCGAGCTGCAGGCCCGTGCCGCCCGCTTCGTGATGGCCGGCGGGATGGAGTCGATGAGCACGATGCCCTACTTGCTCAAGGGGGCGCGCTGGGAAGGCTTCAAGGCGGGCGACAAGACGTTGCTCGACAGTTGGTCGGACACCATCGATCCGCTGTGCGGCTACGGCATGGGCATGACGGCCGAAAATCAGGCCGAGAGGTACAACATTACCCGTAAGTCCCAGGACGAGTTCGCACTGCAGTCGCAGCAACGTGCGGCTACTGCTCAGGCGGCAGGCTGGTTCGACGACGAGATCGTGCCGGTCCACCTGGAGCCGAGCAGGAAGCATCCGGAAGGCGAACAGTTCGCCCGCGACGAGGGCTGGCGCGCCGACACCACACTCGAGAAGCTGGCCAAATTGCGCACCGTGTTCAAGAAGGACGGCACGGTGAGCGCCGGCAATGCCTGCACAATGGGCGATGCCGCGTGCGCGATCGTACTCACCACGCGCGAGCAGGCCAAGGCATGCGGCCTCGACCCGCTGTTCTCGGTAGTGGCGTTCGCCGAGGCGGCGGTCGAGCCGTCTCTGATGGGCGACGGTCCCGGCGCGTCAATACCGCTTGCGCTCGAGCAGGCCGGCATGACACTGGCCGACATGGACTTCATCGAGGTCAACGAGGCCTTCGCGGCGCAGATTCTGGCCAACGAGCGGGCACTGCGGTGGAACCGAGACCGCGTCAACGTCTGGGGCGGAGCGATCGCGCTCGGACATCCGACCGGCTTCACCGGCGCGCGGCTACTGATCACGCTGTCGGCGATCCTGCGTCGCCACGGCAAGGAGCTCGGCGTGGCCGGCATCTGCGGCGGCGGCGGCGTGACGACTGCGATGGTCATCCGTCGCGAATCCTGAAGGGAGGCTGCATGTCGAACGAAGTGCTGATCGAACGGCGGGGCGACCGTATCGCCGTGCTTACCCTGAACCGGCCCGAGGCGATGAACGCGATCAACCGGGCCATGACGCACGCGCTGCGCTCGGCGATCGCCGAGCTCGAGACCGACGACGGCGTCGACGTGATCGTGCTGGCGGCGACCGGCGAACGGGCGTTCTCCACCGGCATCGATCTCAAGGAGCGTCAGACTTTCAGCGATGCCGAGGCCGCGGCATTCCGCGCTGGCGAGCTGTTCCCGATGTACCGTGAGCTCGACGGCCGCAGCAAGCCGGCGATCGCCTCGGTGTTCGGGCATACGTTGGCCGGCGGCTTCGAACTGGCGCTGTCGTGTGACCTCATCGTCGCCGCCGATGGCACGAACTTCGGCCTGCCCGAGGTGAAGTGGGGCATGATCCCGGCGGCCGGCGGCTGTCGCAAGCTGCCGGCGCTGATCGGGCCCGCGCGCGCGAAGGAATTGATTCTCACCGCGAAGACCATTTCGGCCGACGAGATGTTACGTCTCGGTGCAGTCAACCGGGTCGTGCCACGCGGAGAGGAGCAAGCAGCGGCACTAGCGCTGGCGCGCGAGATCGCTGCCAACATGCAGCCGGCCGTGCGCGGTGCCAAGCGCGCGGTCGACGACGGCGTCGACGCGTGGGCGGCATGCCAGTCCGATATCGAGATCGCAAACTTCTGCTACGCCTCGAAGGAGCGCAGCGCACGCATCGCGACCTTTGGCACGAAGAATTGAACCAAAGGAGACCATGGAACAAATCACCGTTATCGGCACAACTCTGTATGTCAACGCATCCGTTCTGGATATTGCAATCCCACGCCTCATCGTCGATCGCCAGCCCGACGAACCACCGGAACAGCAGGTTGTAGCGCAGTTGCTCGCACACCTGGCGCTCGCTCCTGACCGAGTAGAACACCTGCAGCAGCAGCCACCGCATGGGCTTCACCGGTGCAATGCTTGCACGCCGCGTGTCGGCGTAGATCTCGTTGAACAGGCGGTTCAGCCGCCCGAACGCCTCGTTCACTAGCACTCGGATCTAGCGCAGCGGATGATCCGCCGGCACAAAGTCATCCAGCTTTGACATCGTGAACAGCGACTCTTGCATCCCGTCGGTTCCCCGCGGTCTTGTTCTCCCTTTGACGAACCGCCCTCTATGACAGCAAACCAGCGGTGTCGTTCGGAGAGTTTTTCTGCACCCACTGGAAAGCGCTGCCTTTGCACGGCGCACACCCAGAGCGAAGATTCGAGGAATACTTGGGAGCGACTGGCCGCAGATTTTCACCGCGCCGTGGTCGCCAAGACTATAATCTGACGACCTAGCTGGCCCAGAGGAAATCTCGGCCATGGCGGAAGTCAAGAAGCTCGGGCGCGACCCGTACAGCCCCATCCTCCGAGAATGGGGCAATGGGGGTGTTAGATGAGGGCTTCGACATGGCACTCAGCCCCCGGATGGCCGTTAGGACGCCCCCCCGAATGCGGTTGACCTAGATCCCGCGACCGCGCCGCACTTGCCAGAGGACCGCGCACAATCTGATGCGGCTTCGGGACGTGCCTAAAGCCTGATTACTTTGCGTGGGAGCGAACATCAAAGCGACACGGATGCTTAACCTTCTTCTTGCGGAAGCTTCGCCAGACGACGCTGGGGTGGTGCTCCGTGTGCTGAAGCGCGGGGGCTTCGAGGTGAAGTATGAGCGCGTCGCCACTGCCGCAGAAATGGAGGCGGCCCTTCGGCGCCAGTCGTGGGACGCGGTCGTCTCCGATTACAACATCCCAGGGTTCGGCGGCCTGGACGCACTCGGGATACTGCGCGCGACAGGACAGGACATCCCGTTCATTCTAATTTCCGAAAGCCTCGGCGAAGAGATCGCCGTGGACGCGCTTAAGGCGGGCGTGGGCGATTACGTGCTCAAGGGGAACCTGTCGCGACTTCCATCGGTCTTGGAGCGTGAGCTGCGAGAAGCTGGAGCTCGTGCCGCGCATCGCCAGATGCAGCGCGATTTGGTCGAAAGCGAGGACCGTTTCCGGGATCTGGTGGAGAACAGTTTTGACCTCATCTGTACGCATGATCTCGATGGAAGATTGCTCACGGTGAACGAAAGTGCAGTTCGGCTGACCGGTTATCCCCGCGACGCATTGCTGCACATGAATATGGCCGAACTTCTCCCCCTAGAGAGCCGCCATCTGTTCACTGCGTACTTGGCAGAGATTCGAGCCAAAGGGCTTGCGAGTGGCGTATTGCGGGTTCAGACGGCGAGTGGCGAAATCCGTTGGTGGGAGTACCGCAACTCGCTGCGAATGGACGGCGTCGTTGCAGGCCGCGTGCGCGGAATGGCGCACGACGTGACCGACCGCATGCGCGCAGAGGAGGCGCTGCGCGAGACCGAGTCGCGCTTCCGTCAGCTGGCCGAGAATATTCGCGAAGTCTTCTGGCTTACCGATCCGTCAAAGAATGAAATGCTGTATATCAGCCCGGCCTACGAGGAGATCTGGGGACGGAGCGTGGACAATCTGTATTCGACGCCGCGTGATTGGCTTGAGGCGATTCACGCCGAAGATCGGGATAGGGTGCTCGAGGCGGCGCAGATGAAGCAGGCTAGGGGCGATTACGACGAGGAATACCGCATCGAGCGCCCCGACGGTTCGATACGGTGGATCCGTGACCGGGCGTTCCCGGTGCTGGGCAGGGACGGGAAGGTGATCCGGGTGGCCGGCGTCGCCGAGGACATCACGGAGCGCAAGCTGCAGCAACGAAGGATCGAGCGCCTGAGCCGCGTGCATGCGGTGATGAGCGGCATCAATGCCCTGATCGTTCGCACCCGGAGCGCCGACGAACTGTTTCGCGAGGCCTGCCGCATCGCCGTCGACGCCGGTAGATTCCGCCTGGCATGGATCGGAGTCGTCAACCGTGAATCGAGGCGTGTCGAGCCCGTAGCGTGGGTGGGGGCGGAAGAGGACTACATACGATCGATGCCGGTCGGGCTGGACACCGGCAGCGTGGAGGGAGTCGGATTGGCGGGGTTCAGCGTTCGCGAGCGAAAAGCAATAGTCTCCGATGACATGTCAAAGGATGCGCGCATTCTCCTCAAAGCGGAATCCTTAGAGCGCGGCTTTCGTTCTATGGTAACGCTGCCGCTAATCGTGGGGGACGAGGTCGTCGCGGTGTTGGCGCTGTATGCGGCCGAGACCGGATTTTTCGATGATGATGAATTGAAGCTCCTCTCTGAGCTCGCCAGCGACATTGCGTTTGCGCTGGAACATATCGAGAAGAGCGAGCGAGTCAATTACCTTGCCTACTACGATCAGTTGACTGGATTGGCCAACCGCAGCCTGTTCGTCGAGCGAGTAAAGAATGCCATCCACAACGCGGGCCAGCAGGGAAGCAAGCTTGCAATTGCGGAGTTCGACATCGAGCGGCTTTCCATCGTCAACAGTTCGCTTGGCCGCCATGCGGGAGATGCGCTGCTGAAGCAGGTGGCGGAACGTCTGGCTCTAGCGGCCGGTGCCGACAACGCCGCGCGGACCAGTGCGAGTAACTTCGCCATGATGTTGCCGACTGCAAAAGGAAGGCACGAAACCGCTCGTATGGTCGAGGCGATATCGCGAAAGTGCTTTGCGGAGCCGTTCCAGGTCAGCGGCACCGAGCTCAGGGTTGCTGCCAAAGGGGGGATGGCCCAATTTCCTGACGACGGCAACGATGCCGAAACGCTTGTCCGGAACGCGGAAGTAGCGCTGAGAAAGGGCAAGCAGACAGGTGAGCGGCACACGTTCTACACGCAGGGCTTAACGGAGCGAACTTCTACGACCCTCACGCTGGAGAACAAGCTTCGGCAGGCGCTGGAGAAAGAGGAATTCGTGCTGCACTACCAACCCAAGGTCGACTTTGAGTCTCGACGCATCGTTGGGGTGGAAGCGCTGATCCGCTGGCAGAGCCCTGAGCTTGGCCTAGTGCCCCCCGGCAAGTTCATACCTCTAATGGAGGAGACGGGGATCATCTTAGAGGCCGGAGCGTGGGCGTTGTCGAAGGCGGCTTCCGATCAGTCTCGCTGGAAGGAGTTCGGATTGTCGGCGCCGCGCGTCGCGGTCAACGTCTCGGCAATTCAGCTAAGGAAAACGGACTTTTTCGACACCCTCGCGGACGCGGTGGGGCGCGGAACCAATCCGCCCGGCGTCGACATCGAGATCACGGAGAGCCTCGTTATGGAGGATATCGAGGGCAACATCGGGAAGCTGAAGCGCGTTCGGGAGCTCGGGATGGAAATCGCGATTGACGACTTCGGCACGGGGTATTCGTCGCTTGGCTACCTCGCCAAGCTACCGGTGCACACGCTAAAGATTGACCGCTCGTTCATTATAACGATGCTGAACGATCCGGACACGATGGCTCTGGTGCAGACGATCATTTCGCTTGCACACTCGCTTAAGCTAAAGGTTGTCGCCGAAGGCGTCGACGAGGAGGAGCAGGCGAAGCTGCTAAAGCTGCTGCGTTGCGACCAGATGCAGGGCTACCTATTCAGCAAGCCGCTACCCTTCGACGACATGACGGCGCTACTGAAAAGGGCGTGAAGAAACGATGGCCATGCAGGAGCTCGGATCGACAGACCGATCGATGCCTCGCAACAGGTGATCTTGAGGAACGTGCGACTCAAGATTGAACGAGTAGAACAATCGATCCCGCCCACAACCCTGTTGTCCCATCATCTCGCAGTGCTCCGTCTATGCACTGCAAGATCAGACGCTTCGCTTCATCGGAAATTCAGCGCAAGACGGAGTTTTTCAACGGAATAGACCCATAGCGGACGTTTGAGCAGGTGAGCAGATCCATCAAAAACAAACCCCGCCGAAGCGCTAGCCGTTAAGTTAGCGTGTTGAAAAACGCGCCGTAATTGCCTCGAAACCCGCGTGGAGCATGGCTCTCGCTGGTATTTCTTCGGTCAGAAAAATCTCCGGACAGAATAAAGCCCGCTCCCCCTCTGGGAACGCAGACTTAGCTTAAATCGTCAACACGTTAACTTAACGCCTAGGCCGAAGCGGGGTTTGTCTATGTCAGCGCCGATGAATCGAACGACGCGGCGCGCAGCCTTCTGCAGTAACTCATTTCCCGGCTCTGAGGATATACGCTCTGGCGCGCTGGACCTTGTCAATACAGTTGGGATATTTGCCGAATTCCGACTGGATCTTCGCGGCCCCCAGCAAGCTGACCGCCTTGGAATATTCCACCGTGCCGTCAAAGCCCTTGGCCTTGGCGAAATTCAGTTCCTTGTAGGCCACTTCCAGGCCGCTTCGGCACTGCGCCGCCAGAGAGCTGTTCGGGTTACCGGCACACCCCGCTATGACAGCGAGACAGAGCGTTAAGACGGTAACGATAAGAGCGCGCATGTCACGTTCTCCCTTCTGGCAAGAACCCGCATCGCCTCAGGATGAAGCGTGCAGAGCGAAGGTCTGGAATCGGCCTGTAGCAGACAGTCAGACTTCCAGCCTTTCCCGCATCTGGCGACACATCACGATATCCCCACGGTGCGGATTTGAAGCGGGCCCAAGCGAAAAGCTCAGGCCTTCCTTGTAACCAGTTGGCTCCCCGAGTAGGGCTCGAACCTACGACCTGCGGATTAACAGACGTGCCTTGCCTCGGGGACACTCCGCAAGGCACGACATTACACAGCACTGGCGGAGTTGTCCAGGCAGGCGTAGCACGCGCGCGTCTTGTAGAACGCTCGCGTGGCGCCGCCGGCCGCCTATCTCGTCTGAAGCTCAGCGACCAGGTGCTCGAGGGTTATCACCGCCGCCTCGCGCCGGCATACGTCCTCAAAAGGCAGTGTCGCGGGCACGTCCACGCGCAGGCGGCAATACCGATCGAAAAACTCCAAACCCAGGCGCGAGGCCGCTCGGGCCGCCTCGTCCTCAGGAATTCCAGCCGCTAGGAAGATCTTGCGAGCAATCTCGATGAGCTGCTTTCTCGCCTCAGCGTCGAAGTCTGGAAAAGCCAGGATCTCGCCCATTATTCGGATCGTCCCCTAGTAGCGGTTCTGCGCGGCCGCGTTGCTCGCCGGCTGGTGCTTCTGGTCCTCGTCGCGCCGGTCGATCACGGTCGACGTTCCCATGACGACGGCGATCGTGTCGGGATAGTTGTAGCCGGTGCCCTTCTCGTGGTCGATGATCGCTCCGATTCCGCCCCCGAAGATGATGTTCCCGAACATATCACCGCCGGCGCGCGAGATCGCTTTCGCCAAGCCGTCGGTCATCCCGTCCTCCTTGCAGTCGACATCGAGGTCCTCGGCCGAACGGTGAACGCTGACGAAGCCCGGCGTGGTGACCTGCCAGATGCCTTTGTCGTTCTTGAGCGAGCAATCGGCCTTGGCCACGCTCGTCTTGTCAGGCGCCTGCGTGGTGACCGATACAGTCTGCATCTCCGAGCCGGTGATGGTCGCGCACCCGGCAAAAATCGGCAGGAGTACAACTGCCATGAAAGTTGCGATTCGACGCATTGGATCCTCCCCTGGTTGAGCGGCTTCAGCCTCGAAGCACGCGCATAAGATACCTCGTCTATCGGCCGCCGATCGATCAACTGGACGAGCGGCGCTCGAGCTCGCGAGCAAGCGGGCGCCTCACGCGCGGGGCGAGGCTGTGGCTCAGCCAATCGAGCGCCGCCCGAAAATGTGCCGGCCAGGCCTGCTCTTCGTACACGGTGGCAGTGAGTCCGAGCCTCCGGCGCCGCTCGGCGTGGCGCGGCGGCTCGCGGCGCGAACCGTCGCAGGCCGTGCATACTCGAAAGACCGCATTGCGCTGCATCGCGCCGCGTGGTCTCACCCAGGCGCCGCCGCGGGTGCGCTCGAGCTTGCCCGTGCCGCCGCAGGCCTGGCAGCGATCGGAGAGCCACTCGTGGAGCGCCTGCGTGGCGAAGGGCACGAACTGCCGCGGGTCGACTTGGGCGAGCCGCGCGCGCCAGTTGACATCCTCCCCCGCCTGAAGGCGGGGGATTCCTACAGCGCCCGCGCCGGCTTCGCACGAGATTCGCTTCGGTGGGTTCCTGGGCCGAGTGCCTTGCTGCGCGACTCGTATCTCCGCAGGCGTAACTTCCCGGCTATCCGCCGGTAGGTCTTTCGACGTATGAATCATACTACTGCTCACCTTCGGTGTGCGCGCTTTCCTTCCCCGCCCTGAAGGATGGGGCTTGACGCGCATCTAGGGTCAGGTAAGTTGTGGTCAGGCAGCCGGCGCGTTCACGCGCACCGGCTGCCGCTTCCCGGATCCGCCGGGACGGTCAGCGCACCGGCTTTCGAGCATCGCCGGCGGGCCGCCTCTTCGCGCGGGGCTTCGCTTGATTAGTGCGCGTGGGATCCTCCCCTCCGCCGGGCCGCCTTCTGTGCGATCGCCTGCGCGATCTCGCCGATCTTGTCGGCGTGCTCGCCGAGCTGCTCGGCGACAACGAAAAGCGCGTCGTTTTGCGGATCGACCTCGGCGTGCGCGTCGGCGTAGAGCTCGAGGATTGCCTGGCAGCCGACGAGCCTTGCGGCTTGCGTGCCCAGGCTCTCGGTCAGGTTCAGGATCGTGGTAGCTTTCGCTTTGACCATGGGGCGTTCTCCGTGACGTGTCGTGGTTAGGCGGCTAGGGCGTTCGCGCGCCCTGGCCGCCGCCTCCCGGATCCGCCGGGACGGTTGGAACGTGGCCACCTTACCGAAGACTCAGACCCAGTTGCGGGTTTTGTGAGGTGCCCATGAGGTGAAGGCGCTGGGCATTTCCTCCTGGCGCCATTTCCCGGAGATATCGCGCCCCGGCTTCGGCCTTTCCCGCTCCCGGGTGGGGAGCTCGGCTGGATCGGATACTCAGCGCAGTGCTGCGGCTTTACCTGTCGCTTTTCCCGTTACGCGCGCACCTTGTGGGCGCAATTCCGTTGTCATCCGCCGGCGGCCGCCCTGAAGGATGGGGCTTGACGCGCATCTAGGGTCATCCATTCGGCGAAGAGCGCCACGGCGCGCGGCAGGAGCGACTCTTGCCGCCCGTACTTGATGTGCCACAGTAACCCTGACAGCTCACCAGCAACGACGCTTTGCCGATCTGGCGCCTGGCCGTACACGACGGCGCGGCAGCCGGCGATCGGCTGCCCCTCGCGATCGGCGCCGAGCTGCACGGAGAGCACCGCCATGCCAAGAGCCGCAACGCGCTCGAGCGCCGTCTCGTGCCCGTTCAATTTCAGGGTGGACGAATTCACGGCGACGCCGAGCTGCTCGCGCAGATCTGGTTTTGAGCCCACGGTTCCCTCCGAGCACTGGCATCTGCGCGGCCATCAGCCGCCGAAACGAGCGCGCGAAGGGCGCCCGAGAGCGCCGAACGGCGAAACGCCGCCTCCGGCGAATACAGCGCGCTCGCTCTCCGCTGGATATCCCGCGTCCGCGTCCAGGTCGAACACGTCCTCGATCACGCAGCGCCGGCGCGTGAGCTCGGCAACGAGAAAACGGCCGCCCGCCGGCGCGCCTGGTTTGTACTGTCGCACCCAGTCGCGCTGTGCACGCGCGAGCTCCACCATACGCCCGACCGTGTTGGGAGCCGGCGTAGAGCGCATTTCTGCGCCACCCGGGGACACGAAGTAGGGTTCGATCGAACCGCCCTCGAAACCGGCCTTGCGACTCGTTTGGACCCATTGGCGTCCGATCATCGACGCGTGCCGAGTCGACCAGCCGAGGAGAACGAGATGCTGCGCATCAAGATCGGTCGAGTCGGGTGCGCCCAGTGCGGTCTCATGCTTCACGAACTGCTCGAAGAGGTGCGGCAGCTCGCCAGGTAATGCGTCGATGAGGCCGTCGAGATCCAGATCGAGGCGGCTCTCGCACCAATTGCGAGTGAACTGATGCAAGCTCAGCCAGCCGGCGCCGGCGAGCAGCGCGTTCAGGCGCGGGAGATAGAGGAACTTGCTGGCCGAGTAGCCTGCCAGCTCCTCGCCGCCTGGGCGTCGCAGCTCCGTGTCGACGCCCAGGAGGATGCGGCTCTTGTTCACCCAGACATCAAGAAGCGACACGATGCTCCTCGCCCCAATCGCCCACTGGCTTTACGGGAAGCGCCGACGTGACGAGCACATTTGCAAGGGAGCCCGCGCCGGCAGCGACCACGGAGCCCAGGAGCATGCTGCCCAGGATCTCGGTGCCGACCATCACCCCAACCTCGTGCGTCACGAAAGCGCCGGCGAGCGCTCCTACGACTGCTGGCATAACTTCGCTCCTTCAGGACCCGACATTGCAATCAGAGCGGCCGCGGGGCCCTGGCGGCGCGCTCTGGGATTCCAGGGATGGCGCAGACGATCGGCGTCTTCGCCTGCGGCGCCCTTCGCTGTAGGAGCGCCGATCGGCGGCGAACGTGAGCGCAGCACGATCGCGCTGGAAAGCCTCGAGCATTCCGAGACAGTCCCCGTAGCTCGGAAACGAGAGCAGGCGCCCGATCACCTGGCCCTCTACGTAAACCAGGAACAGCCCCCACGGTTGACAGTGCCGCCGATTGTGCACGACGCGGAACCCGCTCGAGCCGGCGGTGTCGCCGCCGTAGCGCGCGACCGTCTCGGCGTGCACCCGCGGCGGCCAGTCGCGCCAGGGCTCGAGGGTGAGGATTGCGGTCATTGCTTTTGCCGGACCCCATTGCCAGGTTATCCCACCGGCGTCACGTAGCCGCGCTGGTTGTAGGCCTGTCGGAAAATGCCCAGGATCAGGTCCTTGTTCGCGAAAATCGTCGAGGCCGCCGTGCGCGGATCGAGCGAGGTCACGTTGAGGTTCACCGTCACCCCGCCGCCGTTGCCGCCGCTGCCCGCGAGCGCGCCATTCGGCACGATCGAGCCCGGGCTCGAGGGCATGAAGAGCTCCGGGCCCGACTCGCCCACCAGGTAGGGCGTGCCGGCGGTGACCGGGCCGCCCGCGGCCTTGCCGGTGATCCAGTGGAGGATGCTGCCGAAAATACCTCCGCTCGAGCTCGAGCCAGCGCCGCTGATCGCGCCCGTGATCGCCTTGTCGAGCGGGTTCGTGATCGTCTCGCGCAGAATCACCTGGGCGATCTGCTTGTCGAGCGCGGTGAGCACGTCCCCCAATTTCTTGCCAGAAACCACCGCCTCCTCGAAAGCGGAGCTCATCGTGCGCCCGAGCTGCTTGCCGATGTCGTCGGTGGTTTTCGCCTTCTGGCCGAGCTTGTCCATCTCGTCGCTGACGTGCACGGAGGCCTGCACCGCCTGGTCCATCGTGAGCTTGCCGTCGGTGAGCAGGGTATTGATCTCATCGAGCTGGCGCCGGTAGGGCTCGAGCGGGTCGATGATGTCCTTCCACTTTGCGCCTGCTGATCGAGGGTTCTGGTTCTGCTGCTCGAGGGCGGACTGGCGCTTGGCGTCCTCGGCCTGCATGGACTTGAGCTCTCTGCCGGCCGCCTGGGCGTTCTTGATGACATCGTCCCAGTAGCTCTGGTCGGTCGAGCCGCCCCCGGCGCTGCCCTTTCCGGCCTTCTGCGGCACCAGGGCCCCGATGTCGAGCGGCTTCCCCGGGGACGCCGCTGCGGCCGCCGGCGCGGCAGCGGGGTGCAGGATCTGCTTCTGAAATCTCGCGAGCGCCGCTTCGTTCGCGGCTGCCTGGCGGTCCCGTTCGGCGCCGATTTCCTTGAACGCTGCGAGATCGCCGTGCAGGAGCGCGTTCGCCTGCGCGGCAAAGGCCCCGAGCCCGTCGCCGAGGTCCAGAAGTCCGAGCCAGAACGACCCGGCCGCGGTCATCGCGTACTGAAGGAAGGTCGTAATCGCCTGGATGCTCTTCGAGCCGGTGTTGGCGTCGTTCGCGACCCCAACGAACGCGTTAGCAATGTTCGTCAGCGACGGCAAGAGGCCGTTCGCCAGGCGTTCCTTGAATTCCTCGGCGCGCTGGTCGAGCGCGTCGAGCTTGTCCTTGAATTCCGCCGCGCGCTTTCCCTGCGCGGTCGTGACGTCGGCCTGAATCTGGCCGGCCTCCGCGAGCTGGTGCAGGAAGGGAAGGGCCTCCGCTCCGGAGCGCCCCAGGAGCACCGTGGCGAGCGCCGCCTGCTGGCTCGCGGTGCCAGTCTCGGTCAGGCGCTTCGCGAGGTCCGGGAGGAACGTCTGGATGTTCTTCAGGCCGGCCTCGACGTCCTTCGTCGAGTACCCGAGCGCGGTGAACGCCGCCGTCATCTGCTTGCTCGCCGTCGGTTCGGTGGCGAGCTGGAACATGCTCTTCTCGAGCCGATTGATCAGCCAGGCGGTGGTCTCCATGTCGGTGCCGGCCTGCTTCGCGATGAGCCGTAGGCCCGAGAGCGTCTCGACCGCCACGCCGGTGCGCTGCGACAGCTTGTAGAGCGCGTCCTGGGCATCGATCGCGCCGCGCACCATCTCGACGAAGCCGGCGGCACCCAGGCCCAGCCCGATCGTCTCGAGCGCCCGCCGCGCGGTCTGCGCCGCGCTCTTGATCCCGTCCATGGCCGTCTGGACCGTGCCGCGCGCCTTGTTCATGTCCGTCTGCAGCCGCGCGACGTTCGCCGACATCTCGAAGATCAGCTTGCCGATGGTGGCCATTTCGGTCCCTCAGTGAGTTTTACGCCCGCGACGCCAGGCCTCTGCGGTCGACGCGTCGCCTTTTGGAGCCGTTCGTGCAAACGTCTGCACCCGGTCAATGCAGGGCGGCACTGAGGCGCGCCTTGGCCTTGCCGAGGCCCGGAAAACGCTGCTCGAGCAGCACCTGGTTGAGCGATGCGACGCGGTCTGCGAGGCCTGCTCTCACCGCGCGCGCGCCGGGGCCGAGCATTCGGCCCTCGCCGAAGCCCTCGCGCACGGCCTTCTGCGTCGCGCCGCGGTTGCGTGCGACGGCCCGCACGAGTGAATCGTAGTAGTCGTCGACTTGCGCCTGCATGTGTGCCCCGGCGGGAGCGCCGAGCGGCTCGAAGGCGTTGCCCTCGGTCTTGTATTTGCCCGCCGAGACCAGCGAGTGCTTGACGCCCGCCTTGCGGTAGAGCTCGCTCAGGTCGACGTGCGCCTGAACCACGCCGAGGCCGCCCGCGAGCGCCCCGGGCGCGATGACGAGTTCCTCGCAGGAGGAGGCGATCCAGTACGCCGCGCCGGCCGCGAAGCTGTTTGCGACCGCGATCGTGCGCTTCGCTCCGCGCAGGCTGTAGATCAGGTCGGCGAGCTCCGTGACGCCGGCGAGATCCCCGCCAGGGGAGTCGACGTCGAGCACGATGCACTTGACCTCGGGCATCGTAGCGAGCTCGCGGACCTGGCCCGAAAGGATGTCGGTCGATGTGCTCCCGCTCCCGAGCTCCGCGCCGAAGAGATCCGGGCGGCGCGAGAGCGCGCCGTGAATGGGTACGACCGCGATGCCGCGTTTCACGGCTGGGCGTTCGCGCCGCGGCTCGGCAGGGCGACGGGCGGAGGCCGCGCTCCCGAGGGGAGCGTTCCGGTGCGCGTTTTCGGCCTTGAGGCTGTCGCAGGCCTGCGACAGGGCGGCAACGAGCCAGCGCGCCTCGACGCAGTAGGGACGGCTGAGCTCTGCGAGGATCTGGCGGTACGCGCTCATCGCCGAATTCGGCTAATGCGGCAGGAGGCCCGCGCTCACCTTCAAAAGATCGCCGGCGCCCGTCAACGTTTGCACCTCTGCGGCGCGCTCTTCGATCTTCCGCAGGTCGCTTTCGTACTCGGTGACGTCGAACTTCTTCGCGATCTTGCGCAACGTCGCCGTGTGCGCCGCGAAGATTTCGAGCAGGTTCTCGGGGTAGGCGCCTTCGCTGAGCGCGCGCATCTGGTCCGAGATTCCCCGCAGCTCGCCGCGCACGCGCCCGATCTCGTCGTGGTTACTGTAGGCGGCCTGCTCCAAGCCCATCCAGCTGCGCGAGCGAGGCAGCACCACCTCGGCCTTGTGCCGCACAACCTCGTCGAGCTCCTGCGCCACGAACCAGATTAGCGCGACCCGTGCATCGTTGTCTTCATGCATCTTGCGGTGGAAGTTCTCGACCTCCTCGCCGAGGTGCGCCTGTGCGGCCACGGCCTGCTGCGTGGCCTCGGCGTGCGCTAGGCGCGCTGCGCGGAGCTCGGCTTCGGCACGGGCGAGGCGCTCGTTCGCCGCGGCGCATTTGGGGGACGTGCCGTCCAGGCGCTTGCGAAGGTCAGCCTGGCGGAGCGCGCTTGCCCTCGCGAGCTGGCGCCGGCGCTCGAGGCGCTCCAGAAATTCGCGTTGCGTGAGCTGCGCCCACTCGGGGCTTCGCTTGAGGCGGTCCATGACCTCGCGGTCCTTCTCGGTCATACGAAAAGCGTCGGGCAGGTGGAAGCGCACGGCTATTCTCCTGGTTGGTGAGCGGTAAGAGCAATCATGGGCGGCTTTCCTTGAGCTGCAGGAGGGCGCTCGTGAGCTCGTCGATCGAGCGCGCCATCATTCCGAGGTTTTCGCCGGCCCAGAGGACGCGCTCGGCGAGCAGCTCCGCGTGCACATGCGCGGCGTTCGCGTTGAGCACGGCGCCCACAAGCTGGGGATGCCTTTCCGCGAAGCCGGCGCCGAGCACGCTGTCGACCACCTGGACGGCGAGCTCGAGCAGGTCCTCCATCCCGTCGAACAGGCGCGCACGGCATTCCTCGATCGGCTCGATGCGTTCGGCGCCAGGCGAGAGGACGGCGCTCATGCGGCGGTGCGCTCCGGCGCGCCGTGGACCACGCGCGCGGCGATGAAGCGTTCGACGTCCAGACGTCTGTACCGCACGATCTGAGGCGAGACCTTCACGTAAGGCAGATCCACCTTGCGGGTCGATCGCCAGGCCGCGAGCGTCTGCAGACCGCAGCCCAGGAGCCGCGCGACCGCCTCCGGCGTGAGCAGTTCCAGATCCTTGGGCGCTTGCGCGGCAGCGTGCATGTTCGTCTCTCCTCTGCGGCATCGGGCGATAGGCAATCGCGTACATGCACGATAAGGAGAGGCGCGAATTGAAACAAGGGCAGTAAACGCGCCAAAAAGTGCTGTTATGTGCCACGAGGCGGTTAAGCGCCGTTCTCGGGGCGCGTGGTGCCACGGTTTCGGATGAGCCTGGACACGGTGGTCGCCTCGATACTGGCATCCTCGAGCGCAACCGCGGCGGTGTCGGCGAGCAGACGCGCGCAGGGCGCGTCGAACGCCGCCTGCAGCCAGGCGCCCAGGCTGCGCACGAAGTACGCGCGGCGAGCGTGTTGCGCGTCGCCGGGCCGGCCGAGTGTCGACTTGACGAGAAGATGCTCGTTGAGCGCCGCGATCGAGCGCAGCGCGTCGGAGACCTGGCCGGGATGCCATTCGGCACGCTCCAAGGCCGGCGCGCCTTGAAAGTACATGCGCCACAGGTAGTCATCGGCCCCGGTACCGCGGAGCAGGTGCGCGAGCTCGGCGCACACGGCCGCCACCTTTCGCGCCCAGTAGCGCCTCTTGGCGGCGGTCCACCGTTCCTCGCCGTGGGGCCCGCGCCAGGCGCGAATGACCTGCGCCGTGAAGAGCACCGTGTAGGGGATACCTTCCCCGGCGCCGTAGTTGCCGGCGCGGGTAAGGCGCTCCCAGACGCGCGCCATGAGCGCGTCGGTCAGCAGGCGCTCGAGGAGCCCGGGCACGCCGCGAAGATCCGCGTGCCGCACGTCGGTCGAGACATCCCCCGTACCGCTGGACGCGATCAGACGCTGGCGCTTGAGACTTTGCGGGCGCTGCGCTACTGCTCGGGCTTCCTCTCGCCAGCGGGCGATGACCTCCGGTGGCGCCCAGGAGGGGAAAGCAAGTTCAGACGCCGCGGATCGAGCAGGCGTTCTAAAACGCAGCACGGTGGGCATGGGAGATCTCCTGTGAAACTGCGCAGGCTGTGAGAAGCGAGCCGCTCGAACCGAGGCGCCGAGCGGTGGCCCGCTCGGCGCCCAATACCCCCGTCCTCGAGATACCCCCTCCCCTAAACTCGCGCGCGGAAAAATTTGGTTGCGGGCGCGGTCGCGGAAGACGAAAACTGTAGAGATTGAAGGGCCCTACCCGGGCCACGAACTCGACCCCTTCAAGGAAGCGGCAGGCAGCGGTGCGAGGCGATGCACGTGTCGCGGCAGTGGCGCTTGACTCGATCTCGCACCCGCCCGCCGGCCGGCCGCTCGTCTCCGATGCGACAGAAGCGGCCGGCCGGGCAATCCTGGCGCCGACGATCGCCAGGTGAGACAACGTGTGCGAGGCGAGCGACATCGAGCGTCGCCAGCGCGTTCCGCCCTGGAACAACACCACAGCGCCGCGCCTTCCAGATCCCGCTGTTACGGGGTCTGGTGTGGGGTGTGGTGTGGGGTCAACTTTCGCTAACTCAATGATTGCCCTGCAAGTGTTGTGGGTGTTGTGGGTGTTGTGGGGGATACCTCGTATGCACGCACGCACGCACGCGCACACGCGCGCGTGCATACGCACACGCGCGTAGAGACCGGCTGGAGCCCACAACACCCGTAACACCCACACCAAAGCGCGATCGATCAACGAGATACGCGCGGCGCACCCCACACCAGACCCCACACCACACCCCGCACCACACCCCCCACCAAGGCGCCGTGCAAGCGTGTTCAGACATCTGCACTGCATGGATTCACGTCCCTCCATTGCTGTCGCGCTCCGCGCCTACAGCCGAAGCGCCGGCCATGCGTGCGCCGCGGAATTCCCTCAACGAACTGCGGAACGCCTTCACGCCGGATTGCACCCACGAGCGCTGCTCGATGGTTTCGGAGCGCTGCCCCATCACGAAAACCTTGCGCTGGCGGCGTCGTTCCTCGGGCAGCGCTGCATCCATCGGCCGCTGCGGGTCGACGATGCGTTCCACGCGCCTCGACACGCCATTCATGGCCATGAACTCATGGGAGAACGCGTTGATCTTCGCCGGCGTGCGTTCGCCATTTCGCGCGCACCAGATCGCGTAGGCCTCGAAGAGGTCCTCGGACAGGCACGGCGTGTAGGGCAGCGGCAGCAGTCCATCGTGGAGCTCCTGCCAGAAGAGCTGCGTCGATGACAGCCCGAGCTCGACCAGATCGCTCTTCGCCTGCGTGAGGATAGGCTTCGTGTGCTCGTCGAAGTCGCCTAGGTCGATGTCGTTGAGCAGGTAGTGATACAGGCGCGCGCTGCCGCCGGCGGCGAGCTCGGCCGCGACTGCGGCGTAATAGCCGGCTTCGCGCTCCCGCGGCGTGCGAATCACCAGGTAGCGCCGGTCGCCCGGGGCGATGTGGAGCGGTCGCAGCTCGTTCGACAGGAACACGAGCTGCATGTGGTTATCCTCGACGCGCGCGGGCATCATCTTCGTCTCGATCGGGATCCGAGGCTCGGTGACGAGTGTCTTGAGGTAGCCGACCAGGTGGCGCAGCTCCATGCGCGTGACCACTTCGTTTGCGACCACAAAGAGCTTGCGGCTCGCCCAGTCGTTGAACTGCGACTGCAGCTGGAATTGCGTAATGACCGTGCCGTACTCGCCATAGATCGCGTTGACTGCGGACCAGGCGAGATTCTTTCCGGTGCCCTCGGGCCCGTGCATCACGATCGCGGTCTGCATCTTTGCGCCCGGGTAGCGCAGCGGGTAGGCGATCCAGCGCAGCACGTATTCGGTGATCGGGGCCTGGTCCTGGTCGGCTTCGCCGCAGAGGTACTGAAAGAGCTCGAGCAGCTTTGTGCACGAACCTTTGTCGGAGGGCTTGAGCTGCAGCCCCTGGAACAAGTTAATCGTGTTCGCGGAATCGTTCTTTTCCGCGGGATCGAACACCACGTCGTCGACGGTGACGGCGTGGCGATCGGGGCTTTGGAGCCAATAGTTCACAGGCCCGGCGCCGAACATCAGCTTCATCGCTGCGACGCTGACCATCTTTGCGACTTCGGCGTCCCAGACGGTCAGCGTCGGATAGATGAGCGTGAAGCGCTTGAAGAAGGCCATCCAGTCGATCGGCGCCTTCGCCTGCTCTGCGTCGCCGTCGGTGGCCTGAGCGTGCGCATCGTCGGTACGCTCGCGCGGTGCGACGGCACCTGGTCGAGCGCTTCTCGCGCCCGCGGCGCGCGGCGCCTTCCACCCCGCATCCTGCGCGCGCTTGAAAACCGTGGCGACGGTGATCGAGGAAGGCTCGAAACTCGCCCAGCGCTTCGCCGTCTCGGTGCTGCCCGGATACTTGGCACTTCTCGATGACCAGCGGTCCCAAACCGACAGGCCTGGCTCGCCCAGGCTCGCCTTCAACGCGTGGCCAATCTCGATCCACTGGCCATAGCTGTCGGCCTCGAGATACGCGAGGGCGCTCTCGAGGCGGCGCAGCTCGTCGCCCGCGCTCACTGCGACTTGATCGGGACCGGCGGAATCGCCCTTGCGCGCGCCGCGCACCGTGGCTTTAAGGCGCGCGAGCGTTCGCGGGGTGATTGGGCGCAGCTCGAGCGGCGTTCCGGCGTAGTGCTCGCCCGTAACGGTGAAGAACTGCCGGCCGCAGAAGACCTCGAGGCCGATCGAATTGTTCTTGAAGGTATCGCTCTCGCCGGCGACGAAGATATGCACGCCGCGCCTCGAAGGGGAATGCTCGGTGAACGAGCGGCAGGCCTCGATGATCTTGCGTGCGCGTTCGGAGATCTCGCCCGTCTCGGGGTCGATCACCGCGTCGAGGTCGATCCCGATCAGGCCATCGCCGGGCAGGAAGGCAAAGCCGATGCCGCCTCGAGCGGCTTGCGGTGCGGCCGCCACGGCGGCCTCGAAGCTCGCCAGGCGCCGGCGATCCTCGTCGCTGCCCTGTTTGCCGTGGCGCCGGCCGCCGTCGACGTAGTAGGGCATCTTCGCGGGCTTCGACTGGTCGGGCTTCTTCTCGAAGCGCCAGAGGAGCCACTGTCGGCGTGCACGCAGCTCAGGAGGAACCGCATCCCAGCGCCCCGCCTGCGGCCCGCGGTTTTCGTCTCCCTTTGGTGCCGCGGCCGATTGTTCTTCGTTTGCCGCCATGCCTGCGGGCGTCTAGACGGGTGGCGATTGCGGCTCGAGGTCGGCGCGCGTGGCGAGCTTACGCGCGGCGATCGATAGTGCGACCTTTGCGAAGGTTGCCGGATGCGCCATGAGGCGCCCGGCGACCTCGAAGATCGCGCCCCCGGCGACGTACTCTCGCCGATGTGTGCGCAGCTCCCAATCGAGCGAGCCCTGGCTTGGAAACACGTTCGCAAGCTCTCGCTGCAGGTCTCGCACCGGCACCAGGTCGCGCAGCGCGACTCCGGCATCACCTTGCGTAGCGTTCTCGTTCATATCGGTCCTCGTTCTAACAGGCGCTTCCAACGCCTCGCCGCGTGACACGGCGTGAGAACGAGTCTAGGAGCGCGGCGCAGTGCGCGCCGCAAAGCGTCTAAAAACCTACCCCGCGCGGCGCAAGGCGGCCGCGCGCAGGCTACGCAGAGTGCTCTCGGAAGGCAGGCGATCCACTCGCGCGAACA
Source organism: uncultured Pseudomonadota bacterium (assembly GCA_963817785.1). Lineage (GTDB taxonomy): Bacteria > Pseudomonadota > Gammaproteobacteria > Burkholderiales > SG8-39 > JAKALD01. Next base: position 157,340 of record CAWFPL010000006.1, read on the forward strand.
TGGCGCGCGCAAAGGTCGCGAGAGATCGGTGCTGCTCGATCACCGGCAGGAGCGCCTGGTCGCGAGCAGAGAGCTTGCGGCCGCGGCCGCGGCGCCATAGGCGAAGGAGGGCACGCATCAACCAGGCGTCTGCCCAACGCGCCGAGCGCCTGCCACCCAAGGGGCGGGGAAGCCCCTCGAGGGCGAGCTGCGCGAACTCACGTACCTGGTCGGCGCTCCAGGTGCGTTTGTCGAAAACCTGCGCCGGGAGCTCGGCCGGGACAGGGTGCGCGAGGCGCGCGAGCTTCAAAGCCGCCGTAGCGAGTTGCGCCTCGGTCCAGGGATCAACGAGCTGCAGCGCGCCCTGCAGGTCGCTCTCAGGCGCGGCTAGGAGCGCCTGGAGTGTCGCGCGCAGGTCCTGACGCGCCGGTGGCCAGGCGGCGCTGTCGTAGTGCCACCTGGCCTGCTGCAGCAGCTGTGCTAGCTCATCGGGTAGTTCGGCGTCCTCTGCTCGCGCGTACTCGACAAGCCAGCGCGCGCGAGCGTGCCAGCGTCCCTCGGTGCGAAAGGTCACCCGCGGGCGCATGATGCCTTTTGCGTCGCCGCGCGCGACGGACGGCGCTTTCTCACGGCTCGCGAATTCCGCGTGGCCACCGCGGCCTCAGATCCCGGTTGCCTCCTGCTCGCGGTGCATGAGCTCGAGGTAACCGGCGAGGTCGTTCAGGTGCCCGTAAGCCCGCTTGATGTCGTCGCGCACGAGGAACGGAATGGTGCTTTGTCCGTGGTGGATGCAGTAGAGCTCGAGGATCTCGGCCACGCCCTGGAGCCTGCAGCTGAGCGTGTTGAGTTGCGAGGCGGCGTCATCGAGCGTGCCGGGTGCTTCAAGTTTGTCTTTGGTGGTCATTGGATGTCTCCGAGGATGCGGTTCACGAGTTTGGCTTTGGTGTCGGTGGTGAGATGCGCGTAGCGCTTGACCATCGCGAGCTGGCGATGGCCCATCACGTCGGCGATCTCGAGGAGCGATGCCCCGTTTTGCGCGAGCATCGAGGCGCAGCTGTGGCGCAGGTCGTGGAAGCGGAACTTGCGGATCCGCGCGGCCTTGAGCGCCGAGCTCCAGCTGGAGTCGAACGCGCGCGGTTTCGCGAGCTGCGCGCGCGAGGGGAACACGCACGCCTCGGGTCGCGCGATCGCGAAGCGGCGCAGCTCCTCGAGCACCGCCGGCGTGAGGGGCAGGGCCCTCGGGTGGCCGTTTTTCGTCTCGCGCACGTGCGCGATTCGGCGCTCGAGGTCGAGGTCGCCCCAGGTGAGGCCTAGGAGCTCGCCACGGCGCGCGCCGGTGGTGAGCGCCATCAGCACCAGGAGGTAGAGCCGCGGCCAGCTGGAGGCCCTGCAGGTCTCGAGCAGGCGCTCGAGCTCGTCGGTCGCGAGGAAGCGTACGACACCGTTACGCTCCGGTGCGCGCTCGAGGCGCCGAGCGGGGTTATCCCAGCCGCGCGGGGCGAGGCGGCGCTTCGTCGCCCAGGTGAACACCGCCGCGAGCGCCGCCTGGTAGCGGTTCACCGTGGCGGGACTTCGCGCGCCCTTGGCGCGCTCGATGCGTTCGCCGTCGGCATCGCGCCCGACATAGACACGCGCGGGCTCCTGGCGGATCGTCTCGAGGCCGTGGAAGAGGTCATCGTCCGTGAGTGCGGCGAAGGGCCGATCGCCCAGGAGCGCCGCCCAACGGGCGAGCTGTGTGATGCGGGTACGATCGCGCCCGGCGTAGGCGGCCATATAGGCGTCGATGAGCGCGCGTAACGTCATCGTCGGCCCGCTTGCCGGTGCGCTGGAAGTCGCGCCGGGCCCCGCGGGCGAGGGTGCAGATGTCTGCACGGTTTCAGGTGTCATTTCCCATCTCCTGCGATGCCCGCCGTGAAACGAGCGGCGGACTTGCTCGGCGGAGATGGAAGCGCCTGTCAGAACGAGGCTCGGCTCGCCTTATACCTGCGGACTTGTTAGACCGCAAGTGAAACGAACGTAACGCCTTGAGCTGTGGCTCCCCGAGTAGGGCTCGAACCTACGACCTGCGGATTAACAGTCCGTCGCTCTACCGACTGAGCTATCGGGGACCTGCAAAAACACGCTATTTTAAGGGCTTTCACCTGCCCGGGCAATCTGATGGCGCGTTCGAATGCAAGACTTTGGCGTTGGCTGGCCGGCGGCCTGGCCGCGATCGTGATCGCGGCGCTCGTCGTTCCCTTCGTGGTTCCGCTGTCGCGCTTCATCCCGGAGATCACGCAAATCGCCTCCGAGAAGCTCGGCCAGCCCGTGGCGATCGCGGGCCTGCGGCTGCAGCTGTTGCCGGTGCCGGGGGTGGTGATCTCCGGCCTCGGCGTGGGCCGGCACGGCGAAATCCGCATCGAGAGCGCGAAGGTCGAGCCCGAGTTGCTGGCGTGGCTCGCCGGTCACAAGGTCATCGACGAGATCAGCGCAGACAAGGTGCAGGTGCGCGAAGCGGCGATCAGGATGTTCGAGACGATGCCCAAGTCGAAGGGCGCAGGTGAGCCGGTGCTGGTGCGGCGCATTGTGCTGCACGACGTCAAGTTCGAGCACGCCGGGCTGCGGCTGCCGGAGTTCGACCTCGATGTCGCGCTCGCACCGGGCCTCGGGCTTGACCGGGCGCTGTTCAGGACGCGCGACGGCGCGTTTACGCTGGCCGTGACACCGCAGGGCCGCGGCGAGGCGCGCGTCGAGCTGAAGGCCAAGAAGTGGCGCCTGCCGGTGGCTGCGGCGCCGCTGGTGTTCGCCTCTTTGCATGCGAGCGGCGCGCTGCGCGCGGGCGAATTGCTGCTGCCCAGGATCGACGGCCGCCTCTACGGCGGCTCGCTCGCCGGCAACGCCCGGATCGAGTGGACGCGCGGCTGGCGTCTGGCCGGCAAGGCTCATCTCTCGGGCGTGGATCTGGCGCCGGTCGAGCAGGCGCTCGGCAAGCCGGCGAGGCTGACCGGGCGCCTGAGCGGGAACGCCACTTACTCGGCGCGCGCGCGGGTGGCGGGGGAGCTGGGCAGCGCGCTGGCGCTCGACGCGCCGTTCCGCATCGAGGGTGGCGAGTACCACGGCATCGATCTGTCGCGCGTGGCCGAGCTGCCCCTGGGCAAGCTCTCCCCGGGCGGCGGCACGCGCTTCGACGAGCTGCACGGCATCCTTGCCCTGCGCGGCAAGCACGTGAACATCAACGCGATCTGCGCCCGTTCTTCGGTCCTGGTGGCCGCCGGGAACGTGGCGATCGCCCCGGATCAGAAGCTCTCGGGCAAGCTCGACGTGTCGATCGCCAAGACGAAGGGCTTCGTCGGCGTCCCAGTCGAGCTGGCAGGCACGACCTCGGAGCCGAGCGTCAAGCTGACCACCGGCGGCACCATCGGCGCGGTGCTCGGCACCCTCCTGCTGCCCGGGATCGGCACCACCCTCGGGGCGTCCGCCGGCGGCAGGCTCGAGGGCAAGGCGGAGTGCAAGTAGCGCTCGCTACTTGATCACTGCCGCGATCGCGTCGGCGACGTAGTCGATGTTCTTCGAGTTGAGCGCCGCGACGCAGATGCGCCCGGTGTCGATGGCGTAGATCGAGTATTCCTTGCGCAGCCGCGCGACCTGCTCCTTGCTCAGCCCGGAGTAGGAGAACATGCCCTGCTGCTTCAGCACGAAGCCGAAATCGGCCTGCGGCACGCGCGCCTTAATTCCCTCGACCAGCCGCTTGCGCATCGCCTTGATGCGCTCGCGCATGCCGCCGAGCTCGCTCTCCCAGAGCTTGCGCAGCTCCTGGGTATTGAGCACGGTGGCGACCACCTGGCCGCCGTGCGAGGGGGGGCTGGAGTAGTTGGTGCGCGCCAGACGCTTGATTTGCGACAGCACCCGCGCCGCCTCCTCGGCACTGCCGGCGACCACGCTCAGCGCGCCCACCCGCTCGCCGTAGAGGGAGAACGACTTGGAGAACGAGCTCGACAGGAATACCGGCGACATCGCCCCGGCGAACAGCCGCGCGGCGTAGCCGTCGGGCTCCAGGCCGCTGCCGAAGCCCTGGTAGGCGAGGTCGACGAACGGCACCAGGCCCCGGGATTGCACCGCCTTCAGGACCGCGGCCCACTGTTCGCGCGACAGGTCGACGCCGGTCGGGTTGTGGCAGCAGGCGTGCAGCACGACGATCGAGCCGGCGGGCATCGCGTTCAGCGCGGCGAGCATGGCCTCGAAGCGCACGCCATGCGAGGCCGCGTCGTAGTAAGGATAGGCGTTGACCGTGAAGCCGGCGCTCTCGAACAGCGCGCGGTGGTTCTCCCAGCTCGGGTCGCTGATCCAGACCTGCGCTGCGGGGGCGAGGCGCTTGAGGAAATCGGCGCCGACCTTCAGGCCGCCGGTGCCGCCCAGGGCCTGTACGGTCACGACGCGGCCCGACCTGACGGGCTCGCTGTCCGCTCCGAACACCAGCTCGCGCACGGCCTTGTCGTAGGCGGCGAGGCCGTCGATCGGAAGGTAGGCGTGCGGCGGGCCGGCCTCGACGCGCTGCCGCTCGGCCCGGCGGACGCACTCGAGCAGCGGCACCTTGCCGTTGTCGTCGTAATACACGCCGACGCCCAGATTCACCTTCTTCGGGTTCGCGTCGGCCACGAAGGCCTCGGTGACGCCCAGGATCGGGTCGCCTGGTGCCATTTCGACGCGGGTCAGGATCGATGCGCTCATGGAACAGCCGGTTGAGAGTGACGCCGCTATTCTACCGGGCGGCGCGCTGTGGGAAAATGAACGGTTTCATTTTTGGCGAGCGCCGCCCCCGCCGCATGGCCAGCACCGATCCCCTTGCCGACGTCGCCCGGGCTCCCGCGGTCCTCACTTACCCGGGCAGCCCGTACCGCCTGCACGAGCTTTACCTGCCCGCGGGCGATCAGCCCGAGGCGATCGCCAAGCTGGTGGAAGGCGTGCAGGACGGCCTCGCGTTCCAGACGCTGCTCGGGGTGACCGGCTCCGGCAAGACCTACACCATGGCCAACGCGATCGCGCGCCTGGGACGACCGGCGATGGTGCTCGCGCCGAACAAGACGCTGGCGGCGCAGCTGTACGCCGAGTTCCGCGAATTCTTCCCGGAGAACGCGGTCGAGTACTTCGTCTCGTACTACGACTACTACCAGCCCGAGGCCTACGTGCCGTCGCGCGACCTGTACATCGAGAAGGACTCCTCGATCAACGAGCACATCGAGCAGATGCGGCTATCGGCCACCAAGTCGCTGCTCGAGCGGCGCGACTGCGTGATTGTCGCCACGGTGTCGGCGATCTACGGCATCGGCGACCCGTCCGAGTATCACGGCATGATCCTGCACCTGCGCCAGGGCGAGAAGCTCGCGCAGCGCGACGTGCTGCGGCGGCTGGTGGCGATGCAGTACGAAAGGAACGAGCTTGACTTCCGGCGCGGTACCTTCCGCGTGCGCGGCGACGTGATCGACGTGTTCCCCGCCGAGCACGCCGAGCACGCGGTGCGCATCGCGCTGTTCGACGACGAGATCGAGTCGCTGCAGCTGTTCGATCCGCTCACCGGGCGCGCGACGCACGGTCTGGCGCGCTTCACCGTGTACCCGTCGAGCCATTACGTGACGCCGCGCGAGACGACCCTGCGAGCGGTCGAGGCGATCAAGAGGGAGCTGGCCGCGCGCATCGAGTTCTTCCAGCGCCAGGGCAGGCTGGTCGAGGCGCAGCGCATCGAGCAACGCACGCGCTTCGACCTGGAGATGCTCGCCGAGCTGGGCTTCTGCAAGGGCATCGAGAACTACTCGCGCCACCTCTCGGGGCGCAAGGCGGGCGAGCCGCCGCCCACGCTCATCGATTACCTGGCGCACGACGCGCTGATGTTCATCGACGAGAGCCACGTCACCATCGGGCAGCTGGGCGGCATGTACCGCGGCGACCGCTCGCGCAAGGAGAACCTGGTGGAGTACGGTTTTCGCCTGCCCTCGGCGCTCGACAATCGGCCGCTGCGCTTCGACGAGTTCGAAAAGATCGTGCGCCAGACGATCTTCGTCTCGGCCACGCCCGCCGCGTACGAGCGCCAGAAATCGGCCCAGGTGGTCGAGCAGGTGGTGCGCCCGACCGGCCTGGTCGATCCGCAGCTGTCCGTGCGCCCGGCCACGACGCAGGTCGATGACCTGCTCTCGGAGATCCACCTGCGCGTGCGGAAAAACGAGCGCGTGCTGGTGACCACGCTCACCAAGCGCATGGCCGAGGAGCTGACCGACTACCTCGCCGAGCACGGCGTGCGGGTGCGTTACCTGCACTCGGAGGTGGATACCGTGGAGCGGGTGGAGATCATCCGCGACCTGCGGCTGGGCGAGTTCGACGTGCTGGTCGGGATCAACCTGCTGCGCGAGGGGCTCGACTTGCCCGAGGTGTCGCTGGTGGCGATCCTCGACGCGGACAAGGAAGGCTTCCTGCGCTCGGAGCGCTCGCTGATCCAGACCATCGGCCGCGCGGCGCGCCACCTGAACGGCGCGGCGATCCTGTACGCCGACGTCATGACCGACTCGATGCGCAACGCGATCGGCGAGACCGAGCGGCGGCGGCGCAAGCAGGTCGCCTACAACGAGGCGCACGGCATCACGCCGAAGGGCGTTTCCAAGCGCATCAAGGACCTGATCGACGGGGTGTACGACGCCGGCCATGCCGCGGAGCAGCTGCAGACGGCGCAGGCGGAGGCGCGCTACGAGGCGATGAGCGAGAAGCAGGTCGCGCGCGAAATCCGGCAGCTGGAAAAGCTGATGCTCGAGCACGCGAAGAACCTGGAGTTCGAGAAGGCGGCCAAGGCGCGCGACCAGCTGATGGAGCTCAGGAAGCGGGTGTTCGGCAGCGCCGCGCTCGCCCCGGAGGAAACCGCCGCAGAGTGAGCGGGGGCGCTCACAGCCGCTTCACCACGCGCACCACGCGCGGATCCTGCGGCGCCGGCTCGGCCTCGAAGCCGAGGGCGCGCACGAAGCGCAGCATCCTGGCATTCTCGCCCGCCACCAGCCCGGCCACGCTCTTCAGCCCGTGGGCACGGGCGGCGCGAAACAGCGCCTCCATGAGCAGCCCGGCGACGCCGGTGCCTTGCCAGGCGTCCGCGACCACGATCGCGAACTCGCCGGTCCGCCCGTCGGGCTCCACCACGTAGCGCGCTTCGCCCACGGCCTGTTCGCCGGCGGCGCTCTGTACCGTCGCCAGGAAGGCCATGTGCCGCGCGTAATCGACGTCGGTGAGAAAGCCGATCAGCTGGGGCGAGGGCGCCTGCGCCGACTGCTTGAAGCGCAGGCGGCGGGCGTCCTCCGACAGGCCGTCGAGGAGCGCGCGCGTCAGCCCGGCATCCTGCGGCCGCATCGGCCGGATGGTGACCGCGGTACCGCTGGCGAGGCGGTGCTCGCGCACCAGATGCGCGGGATAGTCAGCCACGCGCGGCGCCCGGGCCGTGACGCGCGGCCTCCTCCTTGAGCTGCCGGTGCAGGATCTTGCCGATCGGCGACTTGGGCAGCGCGTCGCGGAATTCGATGCGCTTGGGCTGCTTGTAGCCGGTGAGCTGCCGCGCGCAATGCTCGCGCAGCGCCTCGGCGCCGAGCGCGGGATCCTTCTTCACCACGTACAACGCGACCGCTTCGCCGCTGCGCTCGTCGGGGATGCCGACCGCGGCGACGTCCTTGACGCCCGGGTGCAGCATCACCGCGTCCTCGATTTCGCTCGGGTAGGCCTTGAAGCCGGACACCACGATGACGTCCTTCTTGCGATCGAGCAGCTCGACGTAGCCGCGCGTGTCCATGCGCCCCATGTCGCCGGTGCGCAGCCAGCCCTGCGCGGTGAACGGGTGCGCGTTCGCCTCGGGCGCGTTCCAGTAGCCGCGCATCACCTGCGGTCCGCGCACGCAGATCTCGCCGCTCTCGCCGGGGGCAAGCTCGGCGCCGGCTTCGTCCAGGATCGCGACCTCGGTCGAGGGCAGCGGCAGCCCGATCTTGCCGCTGAACTCCGGCGTGTCGAAGCGGTTGCAGCACACGTTCGGCGAGGCCTCGGTGAGCCCGTAGCCTTCGACCAGCGGAACGCCCATCACCTGCAGCCAGCGCTCGGCGACCGCGCGCTGCACCGCCATGCCGCCCGCCACCGCGACCTTGAGCGCGCCGCGGTTCGCGGCGGGCACCGCGCCGAAACCCGCCGTCTCGAGCAAGGCCTTGAACAGCGTGTTCACCCCGCTGATGGCGGTGAAGCGCGTGCGCCTGAGCTCGGCGACGAAGCGCGGCAAGTCGCGCGGATTGGTGATCAGCACGTTGTTGCCGCCGAGCTTCACGAACACGAGCAAGTTGGCGGTGAGCGCGAACACGTGGTAGAGGGGCAGGGCGGTGATCACCGTTTCCTCGCCCGGCTCGAGGGCCACGCCGATCCAGGCCGCGGTCTGCTCGACGTTCGCGACCATGTTGCCGTGGCTGAGGATCGCCGCCTTCGGGGTCCCCGTGGTGCCCCCGGTGTACTGCAGAAAGGCGATGTCCTCGGGGCCCAGGGCGACCTCGTTCGGAGCCCGGCGCGAGCCCTCGCCGAGCGCCGCGCGCAGCCCGGTCGCGCCCGCAATGCGCCAGGGCGGGACCATGCGCCTGACGCGCTTGACGACGAAATTGGTCAGCCAGCGCTTGGGCGCCGCGAACAGGTCTCCGAGCTGCGTCGTGAGGACGTGGCGCACGCCGGTGCCGGGCAGCGCCTGCTCGAGCGTATGCGCGAAGTTCTCGATCACCACGATGGCGGCGGCGCCGCTGTCGGCGAGCTGGTAGTGCAGCTCGGGCGCCGTGTACAGAGGGTTTACGTTCACCACCACCAGCCCGGCGCGCAGCGCTCCGAACAGCGTCACCGGGTATTGCAAGCAGTTCGGCAGCATGATCGCGATGCGCTCGCCCTTGCCGAGCGCCAGCCGGGTCTGCAGGAAAGCGGCGAAGTCGCGCGACAGCCGGTCGAGCTCGCGATAGGTGAGGCTTGCGCCCAGGTTGCTGAAGGCGGCGCGGTCGCGGAAACGGGTGCAGCTGCGCTCCAGCAGGTCCTTGAGCGATGCGTAGGGGCGAACGTCGACCTCGGGTGGGACGCCCGGGGGATAGGAGCTGAGCCAGATCTTCGATGTCATCGGCCGCACCGTCGGCAATCGAACGGGGCACCGCCGCGGGCAAGACCGCGCGGCGCCCGGAATATCAATACCGGTGCGCCGCGTGGGCCGGGTTGACCTGCATCAAGCGCGGGCTCGGTCCGCGCGCAGCGCGCAGCGCGCGCTTACTTGTTGCGCGTCTCGACCTGTACGAGCTCTGCTTCTGCCGAAGAGCGCGGGCGCTCGCGCCGCGGGCGCCCGAGATGCTCGGGCGCGGCGTCCGGGGCGGCCGCGACGGCCTTGCCGGGGGCGGTCTCGATCATGACCAGCCCGGTGCGCGCAAGCTGCTCGCCGGCATCCACCGCCTGCACCGGCGCGGGACGCGTCGCGGCAGGCGCGACCGGTGCCGGTCGAGGAGCGGCCTCGGGCGCGGGGAGCGGAGCAGCCACCGGCGGCGCCAGCGTGACGACCGGCTCCTGCGGCTTGGGCGCTTCGACGTGGACTTCCTCGCGGACCTCCTCGCGGACTTCCTCGCGGACTTCCTCGCGCGCCGGTTCGTGGTGCGGGAACGCGGACCGTTCCGGCGCCGCAAAGGAGCGCTCGGTCGGTTCCGGAGCTTGCGTCAGCGGAGCGACTTCCACCGGCTGCGGGGCTGCGCCTTGCGGGTGCTCGCCGGCGGGCGTTTGCTCGGGGCGGCGTTCGCGATGCCGGTCGCGGCCGCCGCGGCCGCCGCGACGGCCGCGGCGCTGCTCTTCGCCTTCGCCGCCCTGCGGGGGCACGCCGGGGAGCGCTTCGGTCGGACGCTCAGCGCGCGGCTGCTGGGCGGGCCTCGGAGGACGCGGCTCGTGGCGGCGCTGCTCGCCCGGACGTTGTTCGCCGCGGCGTTGCTCGCCGGGACGCTGATCCCGCGGGCCACGCTGTTCGGGTCTTTGCGGCTGGCCGGGCTGCGCATCGCGGCGCTCCGGGCGCGGCTCGCGCTGCTCGCGGCGCCCTTCGCGCTCTCCCGGACGGCGCTCGCGCCGCTCGTGATGGCGCTGCCCGTCACGCGGTGCCGGACGCTCGCCGCGCGGCCTCGTCTCCGCCGCGGGGGAGGGTGCGGCCGCCGTCTCGGCGGGTTTTTCCAGTTTGAACCAGCCCAGAATGCGGTGAATGATTCCGGATCGGATTTCCTCACTGGCGGGCGCGGGGCGAGGTGCCGGCCGGCGCGCGGCCTGCGCACGCGGCTCGCGGCGCTCCTCCGGGCGCGGCTCGGGCACGTTCGGCGCCGGCTGGTCCGGCGTGATGCCCTTGACCACCGCTTCCTGGCGCTCGCGCTTGGGCTCGCTCGGCGCGCCGGGTGCGGCGGCTTCTTCCGGCTGCTCGACCAGCTCGTAGCTCGCCGGCACGTGTTCCATCTCGTTCAGCTCGTCGTGGCGCAACCGCTGCACCTTGTAATGCGGCGTCTCGAGGTGCGGGCTCGGTACCAGGACGATGTTCACCCTGAGCCGCGCCTCGAGCTTCTGGATCTCGCCGCGCTTCTCGTTGAGCAGGAAGCTCGCTACGTCGACCGGCACATGGGCGTGCACCGCGCCGGTGTTCTCCTTCATCGCCTCTTCCTGCAGGATGCGCAGCAGGTGCAGCGCCGTGGACTCGGTGCCGCGGATGAACCCGGTGCCGCTGCAGCGCGGGCAGTTGATGTGCGCGGTCTCCTCGAGCGAGGGACGCAGCCGCTGGCGCGACAACTCCATCAGGCCAAAGCGCGAGATCTTGCCGATCTGCACCCGGGCCCGGTCGTAGCGCAGCGCCTCGCGGAAGCGATTCTCCACCTCCCGCTGGTTGCGCTGCGACTCCATGTCGATGAAGTCGACCACGATCAGCCCGCCCAGGTCGCGCAAGCGCAGCTGGCGCGCCACCTCGTCGGCGGCCTCGAGGTTGGTCTTCAGCGCGGTCTCCTCGATGTCGTGGCCCTTGGTGGCCCGCGCCGAGTTGACGTCGATCGCGACTAGCGCCTCGGTGTGGTCGATCACGACCGCGCCGCCCGAAGGCAGGTTGACGTGCCGGGCGTAGGCGCTCTCGATCTGGTGCTCGATCTGAAAGCGCGAGAACAGCGGCACGTCGTCGCGATACAGCTTCACCTTGCCGACGTTGCCGGGCATCACGATCTGCATGAATGCCCGCGCCTGATCGTAGATGTCCTCGATGTCGATCAGGATCTCGCCGATGTCGGGCTGAAAGTAATCGCGGATGGCGCGGATCACCAGGCTCGACTCGAGGTAGATGAGGAACGGCTTGGGGACGTACTTGCCGTCCGCGCCCGGAGTGCGGTCGTTCGCCGCGGCCTCGATCGCGTGCCACAGCTGCAACAGGTAGTTGAGATCCCAGTTCAGCTCCTCGGGCGAGCGCCCGATGGCCGCGGTGCGGGCGATGACGCTCATGCCCTCCGGCAGCTGGAGCTGGTCCAGGGTGTCGCGCAGCTCGTTGCGGTCCTCGCCCTCGACGCGGCGCGAAACCCCGCCGCCGCGCGGGTTGTTGGGCATCAGGACCAGGTAGCGGCCGGCGAGGCTGATGAAGGTGGTCAGCGCGGCGCCCTTGGTGCCGCGCTCGTCCTTCTCCACCTGGACGATCAGCTCCTGGCCTTCGCGCAGGGCGTCCTGGATTCTGGCCGTGCCGACCTCGACGTCGGCGCGGAAGAAGGCCTTTGCGACCTCCTTGAACGGCAGGAACCCGTGCCGCTCCTCGCCGTAATCGACGAACGCGGCCTCGAGACTGGGCTCGATGCGGGTGATGACGCCCTTGTAGATATTGCTCTTGCGCTGCTCCCGTGATGCGGATTCGATGTCCAGGTCGACGAGCTTTTGTCCGTCGACGATGGCGACGCGCAACTCTTCCTGCTGCGTCGCATTGAATAGCATTCTTTTCACTTGCTGTTCTCCTGCGCTCGCAGGGGAACCGGCGGTCCGTCGGTCAGTGCTCTCCTAGTCCTTACCAGTCAGTCCAGATTGCGATGGGGCGACCTGTTGGGCCTATGAAAATGCCGGCGGCGGCCGGAATCCAGGCACCCTTCCTTAAGGGGTGCGAATGAATTTCCGCGGGGGAAACCCCTTGCGCGCGCTTCTAGTAGTATCGCTACTTCCGGTGAGCGAGATTAACCACTGCTTCAGGCCCGGCTACGGCCGAGCAGGAGGCGGGTTGCAGGTTCCGGCCGCGGAGCCAGCGGCTCATTGCGCCTCGGTGCGCCTGTGCCTCGCAACTCGAAGCAAGTCCACGGATTATACGGAAAATGAACGAGTTAAGTAAAGCTCGCGCGACCGCGCTCGAAGTCGGCGAAGAAAGCGTCGCGCAGCGTATCGACAACTTCCTGTTGCGCCGCCTCAAGGGAGTGCCCAAGAGCCACGTCTACCGGGTGCTGCGCAGCGGCGAGGTGCGGGTCAACAGTGCCCGGGTGCAGCCGGACTACCGCCTGCGCCTCGGCGATCGCGTCCGCGTGCCGCCGGTGCGCACCGCCGAGCCGGGGCGCAGGCCGGCGGCGCCACCGCTGGACCTGCCGGTCGTCCACGAGGACGCGGCGCTGCTGGTGATCGACAAGCCGCCCGGGCTGGCGGTGCACGGCGGCAGCGGGGTGAGCTTTGGCGCCATCGAGTCGCTGCGTGCGGCGCGCCCCCAGGCGAAGGTGCTCGAGCTCGCGCACCGCTTGGACCGCGACACCTCGGGCCTGCTGATGGTGGCCAAGAAGCGCGCGGCGCTGGTCGAGCTGCATCGCATGCTGCGCGAGGGCGAAGTGAAGAAGACCTACGTGGCGGTCGCCGCCGGCCGCTGGACGGGGGCCGAGCGCGAGATCCGCGCGCCGCTGCGCAAGTTCGTCACCGCCGGGGGCGAGCGCCGGGTGAGCGTGCAGCGCGAGGGCATGCAGGCGGTGACCCGCGTGCGCCCCCTGGCGATCGGCGAGGCGTTCAGTCTGCTCGAAATCCGGCTGCTCACCGGGCGCACGCACCAGATCCGCGTCCACCTCGCCCACGTCGGCCATCCGATCGCGGGCGACGACAAGTACGGCGATTTCGAGTTGAACCGCAGGCTGGCCAAGCAAGGCGTGAAGCGACTGCTGCTGCACGCGCAGCGCCTGTCGTTCGCCCATCCCGTCTCGGGCGAGCGCGTGCGGCTGGTCTCGCCCTTGCCGCAGGACATGCGGCGCTTCATCGCGGCGCACTTTCCGGGCCATGAGCTCTGAGGCGCGCTACCGGCTGATCGTGTTCGACTGGGACGGAACCCTGATCGATTCCGCGGCCACGATCGTGGAGTGCATCCAGCAGGCCAGCCGCGAGATGGGGCTGCCGGTGCCCGACCGGCAGACCGCGAGTCACGTGATCGGGCTGGGCCTGCACGACTCGCTGCGGCTGGCGGTGCCGTCGCTGCCGCCCGAGCGCTACGCGGATTTCGCCGCGTTCTATCGCCGGCATTTCCTCGAGCGCGAGGATGCGATGGCGATTTTCCCCGGCGTGCGCGAGCTGCTCGAACGCCTGCACGCGAGCGGCCGGCTGCTCGCGGTGGCGACCGGCAAGAGCCGGCACGGCCTGGACCGGGCGCTGCAGGCGAGCGGGCTCGACGGCTGCTTCGCCGCTTCGCGCTGCGCGGACGAGACCAATCCGAAGCCCCACCCGGCGATGCTGCTCGAGCTGATGCAGCAGCTCGCGGTGGCGCCGGGGCGCGCGCTGATGGTCGGCGACACCTCGCACGACCTGGAAATGGCCGGCGGCGCCGGTGTCGACGCGGTGGCGGTCACCTACGGCGCGCATCCGGAGGCGGCGCTGCGCGCGCTCGAGCCGCGCGGCTGCGTCGCGAGCGTCGCGGAGCTGGCCGCATGGCTGGACGCGCACGCCTGATCTGCGCCTCGGCCGCGCTGTCCGACGGCGGCGCGGGAATGCGCTTCGAGATCGACTATCGCGGCGAGCACGCGCCCGCGTTCATCGTGCGATTCGGGGGGAGGGTGCACGCCTACCTCAACCGTTGCGCGCACCTGCCGATGGAGCTCGACTGGAGCGCGGGCGCGTTCTTCGATGCCGATGCGCACCATTTGGTATGCTCGACGCACGGGGCGGCCTACGCCGCAGACACCGGCCAGTGCCTGGGCGGGCCCTGCGACGGCACGCCGCTGGTGCGCCTGGCGGCCGAGGAGCGCGACGGCAACGTTTACTACATGGGGCTGCAACATGGCTGACAGCGGCGGGCAGTGGGAACGCGACTTGATCGAGAAGCTCGCCACGGCTGCGCTGCGCGAGCAGCGGCGGGCGCGGCGATGGGGCATCTTCTTCAAGCTGCTCACCTTCTCCTTCCTCGCGCTGATCGTCATTCTCGCCGTCGACTGGAAGGGCAGGCCGGAGGTGGGAGGCGCCAAGCACACCGCGCTGGTGGACCTCGACGGCCTGATCGCGCCCGGCACCGACGGCGGCGCGGACCACGTGATCGCGGCGCTCGACGCGGCCTTCAAGGACAAGAACACCCAGGGCGTGGTGCTGCGCATCAATTCGCCTGGCGGCAGTCCGGTGCAGGCGCAGGACATCTACGACGAGATGCGGCGGCTGCGGCGCAAGTACCCGAAGATCCCGCTCTATGCCGTGGTGCAGGACATCTGCGCCTCGGGCGGCTATTACGTCGCGGTCGGCGCCGACAAGATCTTCGTCAGCCCGGACAGCATCATCGGCTCGATCGGCGTGCGCATGGACAGCTTCGGCTTCACCGGGCTCATGCAGAAGCTCGGCATCGAGCGCCGCCTGCTCACCGCGGGCACGAACAAAGGTTTTCTCGATCCGTTCCTGCCGGAAGACGACACGCAAAAGCAGTATGCGCTCGGCATGCTCGAGCAGATCCACCAGCAGTTCATCCGCGTCGTGCGCGAGGGGCGCGGCAAGCGCCTGAAAGAGACGCCCGACATGTTCTCGGGCCTGATCTGGACCGGGCGCAAAGGCGTCGAGCTGGGCCTCGCCGACGGTTTTGGCAGCCTCGGTTACGTGGCCCGCGACGTGATCGGGGCGAAGGAGATCGTCGACTACACGCAGAGGGAGTCGCTCGCCGAGGGCCTGGCGCGGCGCTTCGGCGTGGGTGCGGCCAGCGCGCTGGCCGCGATCGCGCTGCGCTACGACTCTCCGGGGCTGCGCTAGGCCGAAGTTCCAGCAAGCGCGGAGCGAGTTTTCCTTTGCATCACAGGCACGTGGCGTGAGATTGAGGGTTCTGGCTTCTGTCTACAAGCGGATTTGCTGGAGGAGCTCGAGCGCGCGCTGTTGCTTGGGGCTGGGCGTGGTGAGGAGGTCGAAGCTCGGTGCGTCGGCCCCAGCCCCGGGGGTGCGGCAGGTGTTGCGTACGATCGTGGCGAGCTCGGCCAGCAAGGTGGCGAAGCTGTGCGTGGGGGTGCCGTCCTCGAGCGCGTGGCGCGCCACCTTGGCAAGCGCCGCCTGGGAGCGCTTGGCCGGCGCCACCGGATCGCGCCCGGCCTTGGCCGCCTGATCGGTGTCGGCGAACATGAGCTCGCGCCAAGCCTCGCGCATGTGCCACTCGACGTAGTAGGCGAGCATGCACAGGAAGATGTGCGCACGCACCCGATCGGCGGTGCGGTGATGGATCGGGCGCACCTTCAGGTCGATCGTCTTGAGCGAGCGAAACGCCCGCTCGACGTTGGCCAAGGCTTTATAGTTGCGCACGCACTCGGGTGCGTCCATCTGCGACGCACTCACCGAAGTGCGGATGATGTACAGGCCATCGAGCGCGGCCTCGGCGGCGATGCTCTGGGCCTTGCGAGTGAACTCGAAGCTCGCCTCGCCGATGCTGAGCTCGAAGTGCTTGGCGACCTTGTACTGGTTGACGAGCTTGCCCACGCGCAGCCCGATCTGGTCGGCCCCGGTGAGTTTGCCCGCGTCCACACGGGCCTTGATCTTCGCGAGGTTCGTCTCGGTCCCCGCGAGCAGCTCCTCGCGCTTGTGCGCGCGCAGCTTCGCGAGCTCCGGGTTGCGGCAGGCCACCAGGCGCTCGCCCGGATACTGCGGTGAGCTGAGCTCAAACAGATTGCGCTCGTCGAACAGCCCCAGTTGCAACTGCCCGCCTTCGAGGAGCACGCGGATCGAGGCGCTCTTGAGCGCCGTGATCCAGCCGATGCCGTCGGTTGCGCGAAGCTCCGCGATCACCTTGTGCGAGATCATGCCGCGGTCGCCCACCATCACCAGGTGCTCCAGGCCGAAGGCCTCGCGCAGGCGCCTCACCTCTGGCATCAAGGTGTGGCTGTCGGCGACGTTGCCCTCGTGCACCGAGACGGCCACCGGGCAGCCGCGCGCATCGGTCAGAAGCCCATAGTTGACCTGCAGCAGTCCGCGCCGGCCGTCGCGGCTGTAGCCCAGCCGGGCCAGGGGACAGGTGCTGCCCTCGAAGTAGCTGGAGCTCAAGTCGTAGAGCACCAGCCCCCCGGGGCTCAAGTGGCGCGCGGCGAGCTTTTTCTGGATCCGGTCCTGACGCGCGAGCAACCAATCCATCGCGGCGTACAGATCGTTCTCGTCGCAGCCGGCCACGCCGAAGTCCTCGGCCAAGGTCGTCGTGTGCCACCAGCGCGTGGTCGCGAGCTTCGTATGCGGGGCCAGGATGCGCGCGCCCACCATCGCCAGCACCCGGTCGCGCTCAGGGCTGGGCCGAGCCCCCAGCAGCGCCTCGAGCCCCAGGCGTTGCATGGCTACACGCACGGCCTGGACGTGCCCCTGCGCGCGCGAGGTGATCGCCTCGAACAGCGCCTCGGGGCGCTGCAAGGCTTCGCCCCGAAGCACCGCGCGAATGGCGAGGATCTGCGCATCGCTGAGCGAGGAGAGATTCGCCAGAGTGCGCTTGCGCACCTTGGCGCCCTCACGAAACGACTCGCGCAACAAATACGCCGGGCGCGAGCCGCGGTTCGGGACGACATCGATGTGCATGGCTACAATGTAGCCTCACATCGCAGCTTTGTCAAGCCAACTACATGGCTACACGACGAACCCCCGTCAACGCCCCCAACCTGCAGATTCCAATGCGCTTTCCAGCCGCTATTCGGTCAGAACTGCGGGGAACTTCGGGCTAGGCGAGTAGCAGGAACACCGCCGGGTGCTTGCCGATCGCCGGCGGCGCCGCGCGCCATTCGCCGATCGTTCGGCTCGCAATGCTCTCGCTTTGCAGCGTGAGGTCGCTCGCCACGCACAGCCGGGTGGCAGGCGCGCAGGCGCCGAGCAGCGATTCCAGCAGGGCGTCGTTGCGGTAGGGCGTCTCGATGAAGATCTGGGTCTCGCGCTCGCGCCGCGAGCGCCGCTCGAGCTCCACGATGCGCGCTTCGCGCGCGGCTTTGTCGCGCGGCAGGTAGCCGCAGAAGGCAAAGCGCTGCCCCTCCAGCCCCGAGGCCATCAGCGCCAGCACGACCGCGGATGGCCCGACCAGCGGCACCACGCGGAAGCCCTCGCGATGCGCGGCCTCGACCAGCGCCGCCCCCGGGTCCGCGACGGCCGGGCAACCGGCCTCCGACAGCAGCCCGAGTGAGCGGCCGCCGCGCAGCGGCTCGAGCAGCGGCGCGATTGCGCTGGCCGGGGTGTGCTCGTCGAGCGTCTCGATGCGCAGCACGCGCAGCGGGCAAGGCATGCCCGCTGCGGCGAGAAATGCGCGCGCGCTCTTTGCGTTCTCGGCCACGAAATCCCGCAACCCGCGCACCGTTTCGAGCGCTGGTCCGGGAAGCGCAGCCGCCGGCGCACCGCCGAGCGGCGTGGGGATCGCGAACAGCGTGGCAGCCATCAGCCGAGCACCGGCAATCCCGCCTCGGCCAGCAGCTCGGTCAGCGCGATGAGCGGCAGCCCGACGAGCGAAGTCGGGTCCTCCGTGGTGATGCGCGCGATGAGCGCGATGCCCAGCCCCTCGGACTTGGCGCTGCCGGCGCAGTCGTAGGGCTGCTCGCGGCGCAGATAGGCCTCGATCTGCGCGCGGCTGAGCACGCGGAAAGTGACTTCGCAGGACACGATGCGCGAGCGCAGCGCCGCACTGCGGGCATCGAGCAGGCTGAGCGCCGTGTCGAAGCGCGCGGTGCGTCCGCTCAGCAGCTCGAGCTGGCGCAGCGCGGTGTCGTGGTCGCCCGGCTTGTCCAGCCGCGAGGCGCCGCACGAGGCGACCTGATCCGAGCCGATGATGAGCGCATCGGGGAAGCGCGCGGCCATCGCCTGCGCCTTGCCCTGCGCGAGGCGCAACGCGGTGTCGGCGGGAGCTTCGGCCTGCAGCGGAGACTCGTCGATCGCCGGGCCGGCGCATTCGAAGGCCAGGCCGAGGCGCTCGAGCAGCGCGCGCCGGTAGCGCGAAGTGGAGGCCAGAACAAGCTGACGGGGAGCGGGCATGACTTTGTTTTGACAAGGCTTTTTAGACGGTGCTATTATTTCACGTTTTTTATGCCGCACCAGCCTGTCATCGACGCCCTGGAGTTTGCCCAGGCGGGTGCGAGCCTGCGCGGCAGCTTCGCGGTGGCGGATTTTGCTCGCTTGCGCGACGCGCTGTTCGCGAACTCGGGTGCGGTCGAGTACGAGCTGAACGGCCAGCGTGATGTCCAGGGCCGGCCTGCGCTGCGGCTGCGCATACGCGGCGTGCTGCAGTTGATCTGTCAGCGCTGCCTCGGGGCGATGGAGCTGCCCGTGGACCTCGACTCGACGCTCGTGCTGGGCGGAAGCCAGTCCGAGATCGACGCCGAGCCGCTGACGGCGGAGAGTTCCGACCGGGTCCTCGCCAGCAAGAGTCTGCTGGTGCGCGACCTAATCGAGGACGAGCTGCTATTGGCGGTTCCGTATGCGCCGCGGCATGCGCAGTGCGGCACGCAGCAGGAGGCGGCTGGCGCCGCGAGGGAGTCGCCGTTCGCGAATTTGGGAGCGCTGCTCGGAGGCCGGGGGTCGGGCCCGGGGAAGCGCAGCGGGAAGAAATGACTTTTTCTAGGAGTTGAACATGGCCGTCCAGCAAAACAAGAAATCCCCGTCCAAGCGCGGCATGCACCGTGCCCACGACTTTCTGACCAACCCGCCGCTTGCGGTCGAGCCGACCACGGGCGAGGTGCATCTGCGCCATCACATCAGCCCGACCGGGCACTACCGCGGCAAGAAGGTCGCGCAGACCAAGGGCGAATAAGGCCGCTGCGCCCGGACGCCGGCACGCCCGGCGCGAGCGCCGCTGGCGCGGCGCGCGCGACCCCGATGAACCTGACCGTTGCCGTGGATTGCATGGGGGGCGACCATGGCCCCCACGTCACGGTTCCCGCCGTGCTCGAGTTCCGGCGCCGGCATCCCGTTTGCGACGTCGTGCTGGTCGGACTGCGCGACGCGATCGAGGCCGAGCTCGCAGCGCGCGGCGCAGCCGCGGACGCGCGGCTGCGCCTGCACCACGCGAGCGAGGTCGTGAGCATGGACGAGCCCCCGGCGCAGGCGCTGCGCTACAAGAAAGACTCGTCGATGCGCGTCGCGGCGAACCTGGTGAAAAGCGGCGAGGCGCACGCCTGCGTGAGCGCCGGCAACACGGGGGCGCTGCTGGCCATCTCGCGCTTCGTGCTGAAGACCCTGCCGGGTATCGATCGGCCCGCGCTGGCGACAGTCGTGCCGAACATGCGCGGCGGCTACACCTACATGCTCGATTTCGGCGCTAACGTCGACTGCAGCGCCGATCACCTGCTGCAGTTCGCCATCATGGGGGCCATGCTGGTGGCTGCGGTGGAGCACAAGGAGCGTCCATCGGTGGGCTTGCTCAACGTCGGCGCCGAGGACATCAAGGGCAACGATGCGGTCAAGCAGGCGGCCGCGCTGCTGCGCGGGAGCGGGCTCAATTTTTACGGCAACGTCGAAGGCGATGACATCTACAAGGGTACGACCGACGTGGTGGTGTGCGACGGCTTCGTCGGCAACGTGGCGCTGAAGGCTTCCGAGGGCGTGGCGCGGATGATGGCCGCGGCGCTGCGCGAGGAGTTCACGCGCAACCCGCTGCGCAGGCTCGCGGCGCTCGCCGCGCTGCCGGTGCTGCGCGCCGTCCGGCGGCGCATGGACCCCGGGCGCTACAACGGCGCCAGTCTGCTCGGGCTGCGCGGCATCGTCATCAAGAGCCATGGGTCGGCGGACGCATTCTCGTTCGGGCAGGCGCTGGAACGCGCCGTGGACGAGGCGCAAAACGACGTCGTCAAGCGCATCACCCAGCGTATGGCGCTGCTGCACCCGGCAGCCCGAGATCCGGAACCACAGAGCGAATGACCTACTCCCGCATCGTCGGCACCGGCAGCTACCTGCCGCCGCGCATCGTCACCAACGACGAGCTCGCGCAGCGCCTGGAGACCAGCGACGCCTGGATCCGCGAGCGCACCGGGATCGCGCAGCGCCACATCGCGGATGAGTCGCAGGCCTCGAGCGATCTGGCGCTCGAAGCGAGCCGCAGGGCGCTGGAGGCGGCCGGCGTGCAGGCAAACGAGATTGACCTGATCGTGCTCGCCACCTCGACCCCGGACTACGTATTTCCGAGCACCGCTTGCCTGCTGCAGGCGAAGCTTGGCGTCAAGAATTGCCCCGCATTCGACATCCAGGCGGTGTGCAGCGGCTTCGTCTACGCGCTCGCCACCGCCGACAGCTTCATCCGCTCGGGCCCCTACCGGCGCGCCCTGGTGGTCGGAGCCGAGGTGTTCTCGCGCATCATGGACTGGAACGACCGCTCGACCTGCGTGCTGTTCGGCGACGGCGCCGGCGCGGTCGTGCTCGCGGCGGGCGACCAGCCGGGGATCCACGCCTCGGTGCTGCATGCCGATGGCAGCTACGCCGACATCCTCTCCGTGCCGGGCAATATCTGCGGCGGCCGCATCGTCGGCTCGCCCTACTTGCAGATGCAGGGCAGCCAGGTGTTCAAGTTCGCGGTGAAGGTGCTCGACGAGGTGGCGCGCGAGACGCTGGCGGCGGCCGGGATGACGATCGCCGACGTCGACTGGCTGATCGCGCACCAGGCCAACGCGCGCATCCTCGAGGCGACCGCGAAAAGACTCGGCCTGCCCGCAGAGCGCCTGGTCGTCACCGTGTCGCGCCACGGCAATACCTCGGCCGCCTCGGTGCCGCTCGCGCTCGACGAGTGCATACGCGCAGGCAGCATCCGCCCCGGGCACCGCGTGCTCATGGAAGGCGTCGGCGGGGGCTTCACCTGGGGCGCCGTCCTGGCGACGCTCTGACGCGGCGGAATTGCACATGAAGCTGGCAATGGTGTTTCCCGGTCAGGGGTCGCAGTCGGTCGGCATGGTGCAGGCATACGCCGGCCTGCCCGGCGTGGACGAGGTGCTGCGCGAGGCCGCTGCGGCGCTCGGCGAGGAGTTCGTGAAGCTGCTCGGCGAAGGGCCCGCCGAGGCGCTCAATTGCACCTTGAACACCCAGCCTGCCATGGTCACGGCGGGATGGGCCGCGTACCGCGCCTGGCGCGCGCTCGGCGGCCCGGAGCCCGAGGTCGTCGCCGGCCACAGCCTGGGCGAGTACACGGCTCTGGTCGCCGGCGGCGCGATCGCGTTCGCGGACTGCCTCCCGCTGGTGCGGTTCCGCGCCCAGTGCATGCAGCGGGCGGTACCCGAGGGGCAGGGAGCGATGGCCGCGATCCTGAACCTCGACGACGAGGCGGTGCGCGCGGCGTGCGCCGAGGCAGCGCAGGGCGAAGTGGTGCAGGCGGTCAACTTCAACGCTCCGGGCCAGGTCGTGATCGCCGGCGACAAGGCGGCGGTGGCGCGTGCGATCGAGGCATGCAAGGCGCGGGGGGCGAAGCGCGCGCTGCCGCTGCCGGTGAGCGCGCCGTTCCACTGCAGCCTCATGCAGCCGGCTGCGGACCGGCTGCGCGGCTACCTGGAGACGGTCGCCCTGGCGGCACCGAAGCTCGCGGTCATCAACAATGTGGACGTCGAGGTGCGCAGCGAGCCGGCGGCGATCCGCGATGCGCTGGTGCGCCAGGCGGCCTCGCCGGTGCGCTGGGTGGAAACCATCCGGCGCATGGCGCAGATGGGCGTGACGCACGTCGTCGAATGCGGACCGGGCAAGGTGCTCGCCGGGCTGACCAAGCGCATCGAGGCCGGTCTGACCGGCTTCGCGCTCGCGGATCGCGCGTCGCTCGAGCAGGCGCTCGCGGCGCTCAAGGGGGAATGAGCATGCTGGAAGGAAAGATCGCGCTGGTCACGGGCGCGTCGCGCGGCATCGGGCGCGCGATCGCCATCGAGCTGGCGAAGCAAGGCGCCACGGTGGTCGGCACCGCGACCAGCGACCAGGGCGCGGCCTCGATCGCGCAGGCCTTCGCCGACGCCGCGCTCAAGGGCGCCGGCCGGGTCCTGAACGTGCGCGACGCGGCGCAGTGCGACGCGCTGGTGGAGACGGTGCAGAAGGAGCTCGGCGACGTCCTGGTCCTGGTCAACAACGCCGCGGTGGTGCGCGACAACCTGGCGCTGCGCATGAAGGACGCGGAATGGGACGAGGTCATTGAGACCGACCTGCGCGCCGTGTTCCGTCTGTCGCGTGCAGTGATGCGCGGCATGATGAAAGCCCGCTGGGGACGCATCATCAACATCACTTCGGTGGTCGGTGCGGCGGGCAACGCCGGGCAGGCGAATTACGCCGCGGCCAAGGCCGGCGTGGTCGGGATGACCAAGTCGCTGGCGCGCGAGTTGGGCAGCCGCAACATCACCGTCAACTGCGTCGCGCCGGGATTCGTCGACACCGACATGACGCGCGCGCTGCGCGAGCAGCAGCGCAGCGCGCTGCTCGCGCAGATCCCGCTCGGACGCCTCGGGGCGCCCGAGGACATCGCCGCCGCGGTGGCCTACCTTGCCTCGTCTGCGGGCGGCTATGTGACCGGCAGCGTCCTGCACGTCAACGGCGGGATGTACATGGCCTGAGCGCGCTCGGCCCTTGATTTCACAGAGTGTTCCGGCACAGGGCTGGAGCGAACCTTTTGGTAGAATACGGCCCCTCTCGGCCCCACAGGGAAGGAGAAGTAAATGGAAAACATCGAACCACGCGTCAAGAAGATCATCGCCGAGCAGCTCGGCGTCAACGAGGCTGAAATCAAGAACGACTCCTCGTTCGTTGATGACTTGGGCGCGGACTCGCTCGACACGGTCGAGCTGGTGATGGCGCTGGAGGAGGAATTCGAGACCGAGATCCCGGACGAGGAGGCCGAGAAGATCACGACGGTCCAGCAGGCCATCGACTTCATCAAGACCCATTCCAAGCCCTGAAGCATCCCCGACGGAGCGAAGTTGTCCCGCCGCAGAGTCGTCGTCACCGGTCTCGGCATCATCTGCCCGATCGGCAACACCGTCCAGGAAGCCTGGGATAGCGCGCTCGCCGGAAAGTCCGGCATTACCCGCGTCACACGCTTCGATGCGTCGCGCCTGTCGAGCCAGATCGCGGGCGAAGTCAAGGGGTTCGACCTGTCCCTTTACCTGTCGCCCAAGGAGGCGCGCAGGATGGACACGTTCATCCATTACGGCATGGCGGCGGGGCTGCAGGCCTGGCGCGACGCGGGCCTGGCGGTGACGCCGGACAATGCGGAGCGCATCGGGATCAATTTCGGCTCGGGCATCGGCGGGCTGCCGCTGATCGAGTCGATGCACGACGAGCTGGTCAAGAACGGGCCGCGCCGCATCTCGCCGTTCTTCATCCCCGGCACCATCATCAACATGATCGCGGGCAACCTGTCGATCATGCTGGGCGCCAAGGGGCCCAATCTCGCGATGGTGACCGCGTGCACCACGTCGACGCACTGCATCGGCGAGGCGGGCAAGTCGATCCGCTATGGCGAGACCGATGTCATGATCGCGGGCGGCGCCGAAGCGACCGTGACCGAGCTTGCCATGGGCGGCTTCGCCTCGGCGCGCGCCCTGTCCACGCGCAACGACGATCCGGCGGGGGCGAGCCGGCCCTGGGACGCCGGCCGCGACGGCTTCGTGCTCGGCGAAGGCGCGGGGGCCATGGTGCTCGAAGAGTATGAGCACGCCAGGGCGCGCGGCGCGCGCATCTACTGCGAGCTCGCCGGCTACGGCGCGTCGGCGGACGCCTACCACATGACCGCGCCTTGCGAGGACGGGGACGGAGCGTACCGCTGCATGAGAAACGCACTGCGCGACGCCGGCTTGGGCCCCGACGCGATCGACTACATCAACGCGCACGGCACCTCGACGCCGCTCGGGGACATCGCCGAGACGATCGCGGTGAAGCGCCTGCTCGGCGAGAGCGCGCGGCGGGTCGCGGTGAACTCCACCAAGTCGATGACCGGCCACCTGCTCGGCGCGGCGGGCGGCGTGGAGGCGGTGTTCACGGCGCTCGCGCTGCAGAACCAGATCTCGCCGCCGACCATCAACCTGCAGAGCCCGGATCCGCAGTGCGACCTGGACTACGTGCCGAATGCGGCGCGCAAGATGGCGATCCGTGCCGCGCTGTCCAATTCGTTCGGCTTCGGCGGCACCAACGGCACGCTCGTTTTTGCCCGGACTTGAGCGGCGAGCGCCCTCTCCGCATCGAGCTCTCCCCATCGCGTGCTCTGACCGGGGCGATCCTGTTCGTCCACGGGCTGGGCGCCGCCTGCGCCGTGGGGCGTCGCGCTCGGGCTGGCCGCTGCCTGGGACCGGGCCCTGCTGCGCGGCGCGCGCGCGGTACGCGCCATCGAACCCTCGGGACCGGAAGAAGCCACCATCGAGCTGCGCAACGGGGAACGATTCTCGACGCGCATCTCGGGGCGGCGCAGCGTGAACCGGTTCTGGCTCGTGTTGCCCGTACGGCTGCACAGGCGGCACACGCTGCTGGTGACGGCAGATATGCTGGAGCGCGAGGCGTTCCGTACCTTGCGGCTCTGGGCGCTATGGGGGAAAGCGCCCGGTGTGGCGCCGACCCCACTTTCGGCCTGAGGGGCCCCGCTGGACAACCCGAACTATTTCCAAGGGCTCGTGTCTGTGGCAAATAGGCGAGGCAACTGGAAGACGGGGCGGGTGAGGCTCCGGGCGGCGGCGGCCGGCAGCGCGGCGCGGTCATGACGGACCGCGACATCGACCAGCAGCTGGTGGCGCGGGCGCAGCGCGGCGACAAGCAGGCGTTCGGGCTGCTCGTCGAGAAGTACCAGCGCAAGCTTGCACGCCTGCTGGCACGCTTCATCCGGGACCCGGCGGAGGTGGAGGACGTGACGCAGGA
The DNA here is from genome assembly GCA_963817785.1 of uncultured Pseudomonadota bacterium. Classification (GTDB taxonomy): domain Bacteria; phylum Pseudomonadota; class Gammaproteobacteria; order Burkholderiales; family SG8-39; genus JAKALD01. The sequence goes on from CAWFPL010000006.1 coordinate 182,579, forward strand.
GGCGTTCATCAAGGCGTATCGGGCACTGCCGGCGTTCCGCGGCGAGAGCGCCTTCTACACGTGGCTGTACCGCATCGGCATCAATACCGCCAAGAATTACCTGATGGCGATGGGGCGGCGGGCGCCGACCTCGACCGAGGTCGAAGCCGAAGAGGCGGAGACGTTCGAGGAAGGCGACCAGTTGCGGGACATCAACACGCCGGAGAGCTTGTTGCTGTCCAAGGAGATCGGCGTGACCGTGAACGCGACGATCGAAGAGCTGCCGGAGGAGCTGCGCACCGCGATCCAGCTGCGCGAGCTCGAAGGCATGAGCTACGAGGACATCGCGCGGATCATGGATTGCCCGATCGGGACGGTGCGCTCGCGCATCTTCCGGGCGCGCGAGGCGATCGCGGAAAGGCTGCGCCCGCTGCTCGGTACGCGCAAGGACAAGAGGTGGTAGAACCATGAGAGCGAAAATTTCGGCCTTGATGGACGGCGAGATCGAAGGTTCGGAGCTCGCGGCGTCGCTCGCCGCCCTGACCAGGCGGGACGCCGCGGCTTACGAAGCCTGGTGCGTCTACCACTTGGTCGGCGACGCGTTATGCGGCACGCGCCCGCTCTCGGAGGATTTCGGCGCCCGCTTCGCGAAGCGCCTTGCCGCGGAGCCTACGGTGCTCGCGCCGGCTGCGGCGCCCACGCAGCCCGCGCGCCGCCGCTGGATCGCGCTCTCGGCCGCGGCGAGCGTCGCGGCGGCGGTACTGGTCGGATGGCTGGCTTTGGCGCCGCAGCATGCCGGCAGCCCGGTGCAGCTCGCCCAGGCGCCCGTGCAGGCGGTGCCTGCGGCGTCGCCGGCGGCATCGGCCCTGGCTGCCAAGGCACCGGCTCGCGTTCCGCTGCCGCGCGAAGCCGACGATTATCTGCTCGCGCACCAGAGCTACTCGCTGCGCAATTCGCTGCAAGGAATGATGCCGTATATCCGCACGGCCGCCGTCGAAACCGCCGCGGGCAGGCCGTGACGCGACCGGGCGTGCTGCGACTCGCCAGGACGCTCGGCGCCGCCGTCGCGGCCTCGGCCACGCTCGCGCACGCGCAGACCAGCCCCGAGGCGCTCAACTGGCTGCGCAAGATCTATCAGGCCACGCAGCATCTGTCCTACAGCGGAACCTTCGTCTACCAGCAGGGCGACGAGACCGAGACTTCCCGCATCGTCCGCGTGGCGGGCGGCGGAACGGATGTCGAAAAGCTCGAGGCGCTGGACGGCGCGCGGCGCGAGATCGTGCGCACGCGCGACACCGTGAAGTGCTACCTGCCGGACATCCGCACCGTCAAAGTCGACCGTCACGGCGTCGATCCGAGGAGCCACGGGGGCGGATTCCCGGCGATGCTCCCCGAGCGGCTGAACGGCCTCGCGCGCAACTACGCCGTCACCCTGAGCGGGGTGGCGCGCATCGCGGGCTATGAGTGCCGTGAGGTCGTTCTCACTCCGAACGACGACTACCGCTATGGCTACAGACTGTGGGCGGATCAGCGCACGGGAATGCTGCTCAAGGCGCGCACGTTCAACCAGAAGGGCTCGACCCTGGAGCAGTTCACGTTCACGCAGCTCAGGATCGGCCACGTACCGCGCGACGAGGCCCGTGTGCGTCGCATCCCGCACGGCTGGCACGTCGAGGATTCCACCGTCGAGCCGGTCGATCTCGCCGCCGCGGGATGGCGGGTGAGCGCCGATCTGCCCGGGTTCGAGAAGATCGCCGAGGTGAAGCGCAAGCTTCGCGAGACGCATCTCGTCGACCAGGTGGTGTACTCCGACGGCATGGCCGCGGTATCGGTGTTCATCGAGCCGTTGCCGGCGCACGACGCGGAGGTGCAGCCCGGGCTTTCGCGCACCGGAGCGACCAACATCTACACCCGTGAGGTGGCCGGCCATCTGGTCACCGTGGTGGGCGAGGCGCCTGCGATCAGCGTGCAGCGCATCGGCGACAGCGTGGAGTACCATCCTCCGCACTAGCCGCACCGGCACGGGGGGTGCCGTATCGAGGGAGACAAATCCAATGCAGGCAATCCGAAGGCTGTTTGCGCTGTGGCTGCTCGTCTGCGCGGGGCAGGCGTTTGCGCAGGCGCGCGCGCTGCCCGACTTCACCCACCTGGTCGATGAGCAGGGCCCGGCGGTCGTGAACATCAGCACGACGCAGGCGCTGCACCGCGCGGCGCTGCCCGAGGTGCCGGGCATCGAGGACGACGAGCTGAGGGAGTTTCTGCGCCGCTTCCTGCCGCGCAGCCCGGACAACGCGCCGCGCGCCGAGAGCCGCTCGCTCGGTTCGGGCTTCGTCATCAGCCCGGACGGCTACATTCTCACCAATGCGCACGTGGTCGCAGGCGCCGACCAGATCGACGTGCGCCTGACCGACAAGCGTGAGTTTAAGGCCAGGGTGATCGGCCTCGACCGGCGCTCCGACGTCGCGCTGATCAAGATCGCGGCCTCGGGCTTGCCGGTGGTGCGCTTCGGCAACCCGTCCGCCCTCAAGGTGGGGGAATGGGTGGTCGCGATCGGCTCGCCGTTCGGCTTCGAGAACACGGTCACTGCCGGAATCGTCTCGGCCAAGGGGCGCCTGCTGCCGGAGGAGAACCTGGTGCCGTTCATCCAGACCGACGTGGCGATCAACCCGGGAAATTCCGGGGGGCCGTTGTTCAACATGAGCGGCGAGGTGGTCGGCATCAACTCGCAGATCTACAGCCGCACCGGCGGCTTCATGGGACTTTCGTTCGCCATCCCGATCGATATGGCGCTCGACATCCAGAAGCAGCTGCGCGAGACCGGGCGGGTAGCGCGCGGGCGCATCGGGGTCGTGATCCAGGAGGTGACCAAGGCCCTGGCCGACTCCTTCGGTCTGAACCGCCCGCGTGGTGCTCTAGTCAGCAGCGTGGTAAAGGGCGGAGCCGCGGACCAGGCCGGCGTGCAGCCGGCCGACATCATCACGAGTTTCGCCGGCCGGGCGGTCCAGTCATCGAGCGACCTGCCGCGCCTGGTGGCGGCCACGCGTCCGGGCACGCGGGCGCAACTCGAGGTCTGGCGCAACGGCGCCGTACGCACGCTGACTGTCACCGTGGGCGAGCTGCGCGAAGAGCGCGTCGCCACGGGCGACGCGCCGCGCGCGCAGAAATCCGCCCGGCCTGCGGCCAACCGCCTGGGCATCGCGGTGAGCGAGCTCAGCGACGAGCAGAAAAAGGCGCTGCATCTCGATCACGGGCTGGTCGTGACCGACGTGCGCCCCGACGCACGCGCGGACCTGCGGGCCGGCGATGTTTTGCTGCGCCTGGTGCGGCGCGGTCAGCAGACCGAGCTCACCTCGGTTGCGCAGCTCGACAGGCTGCTCGCCAGTCTCGAGCGGGACGCGGTCATCACGCTCTACGTGCGGCGCGGGGAGAGCACCGCGTTCGTCACCGTTGCGGGCTTCGCCGGCGAGGGCTGACTTGGAACTGACGCTCTATGGGCGCACGTATTGCCACCTGTGCGAGGACATGGCGCGCGCGCTCGAGCGGCTGCAGGTGGAGCTCGGCTTCCGATTCGAGGTGCGCGACGTGGACGCCGACGCGGCGCTGGAGCGCCGCTACGGAGAGCGGGTCCCGGTCCTGGTCGACGCGCAAGGGCAAGAGGTCTGTCACTACTTCCTGGACGAGTCGGCGCTGCGCACGCGGCTTGCGGTAAAATAAAGCCTCGATCGAGGGTGCCCTTCGCGGAGCGGCACCCTCTTTTTATGCTCCAGAACCGCATCCGGAATTTCTCCATCATCGCGCATATCGACCACGGCAAGTCGACGCTCGCGGACCGCTTTATCCAGTTGTGCGGCGGCCTGTCGGAGCGCGAAATGGGCGAGCAGGTGCTCGATTCCATGGAGCTTGAGCGCGAGCGCGGCATCACCATCAAGGCCCAGACCGCGGCCCTTCGATACCGCGCGCAGGACGGCGAGACCTATCTGCTCAACCTGATCGATACCCCGGGGCACGTGGATTTCTCCTACGAGGTGAGCCGCTCGCTCGCAGCCTGCGAAGGCGCGCTGCTGGTGGTGGACGCCTCCCAGGGCGTCGAGGCGCAGACGGTGGCCAATTGCTATACGGCGATCGAGCAGGGCGTCGAGGTGATCCCGGTACTCAATAAAATCGACCTGCCCTCGGCGGACCCGGAACAGGCGATCCAGGAGATCGAGGACGTGATCGGCCTCGACGCGCACGGCGCGATCCGCGCCAGCGCCAAGACGGGCGAGCGGGTGCCGGACATCCTCGAAGCGATCATCGCGCGCGTGCCGGCGCCGCGCGGCGATCCGCGTGCGCGGCTCAAGGCGCTGGTGATCGACTCCTGGTTCGACAATTACGTGGGCGTGGTGATGCTGGTGCGGGTGGTCGACGGCGTACTGCGGCCCAAGGACCGGGTCCTGCTGATGAGCGAGCAGGTCTCGCACCTGTGCGAGCAGGTGGGGATTTTCACCCCCAAGTCGCAGGCCTGCGACGAGCTTTCCGCCGGCGAGGTCGGATTCGTGGTGGCCGGCATCAAGGAGCTGCGCGCGGCCAGGGTCGGCGATACGCTCACGCGCGCCGATCAGCCGGCCGCCGCGGCGTTGCCCGGATTCAAGGAGGTGAAGCCGCAGGTGTTCGCCGGCCTGTACCCGGTCGAGGCGAATCAGTACCAGGCGCTGCGCGAGGCGCTCGAGAAGCTGCACCTGAACGACGCCTCGCTGCACTACGAGCCGGAGGTGTCGCAGGCGCTCGGCTTCGGCTTCCGCTGCGGCTTTCTCGGGCTGTTGCACATGGACATCGTGCAGGAAAGGCTGGAGCGCGAGTACGGCATGAGCCTGGTCACCACCGCCCCGTCGGTGGTGTACGAGGTCGAGCTGCGCGACGGCACGCTCGAGCAGGTATCCAATCCGGCCAAGCTGCCCGATCCCTCGCGGATCGCGCAGATTCGCGAGCCGATGATCGCCGCCACCATCTTCGTGCCGCAGGAGTACGTCGGACCGGTGATGACGCTGTGCACGCAGAGGCGCGGCACGCAAACCAACATGCACTACACGAGCCGGCACGTGGTGCTGTCCTATGACCTGCCACTCAACGAGGTGGTGCTCGACTTCTTCGACCGGCTGAAGTCGATTACCCGCGGCTACGGCTCGCTGGACTACGAGCTCAAGGCGTACCGCGCGGCGGACATGGTCAAGCTCGACGTGCTGATCAACGGCGAGCGCGTCGACGCGCTCTCGACGATGGTCCACCGCGCGAGCGCGCAGGGGCGCGGCCGCGATCTGGTCAACCGGCTGCGCGGGCTGATCCCGCGGCAGATGTTCGACGTCGCGATCCAGGCCGCGATCGGCGCGCACATCATCGCGCGGGAGACGGTCAAGGCGCTGCGCAAGAACGTGCTCGCCAAGTGCTACGGCGGCGACATCACGCGCAAGCGCAAGCTGCTCGAAAAACAGAAAGAAGGAAAAAAACGCATGAAACAGGTCGGTTCGGTCGAGATTCCGCAGGAGGCGTTTCTCGCCGTCCTGCAGATGGAAGACAAATGAGCTTCGAGGGCTTCCTTTTCATTCTGCTGGTGATCAGCGGCGCGGTCTGGGGGCTGGAGGCGGCGTCGCTGAAGAAACGCCGTCCGGCGGGCCGCGCGCAGCCGTGGTGGGTGGAATACTCGATCAGCTTCTTTCCGGTGATCCTGATCGTGTTTCTGCTGCGCTCGTTCGTGGTCGAGCCGTTCAAGATTCCCTCCGGCTCGATGATCCCGACGCTGCTGGTGGGCGATTACATCCTGGTCAACAAGTACGACTACGGTATCCGCTTGCCGGTGATCCACAAGAAGGTGATCGACATCGGGACTCCGCAGCGCGGCGACGTGATGGTGTTCCGTTATCCGGAAGATCCGTCGCTCGACTACATCAAGCGCGTGATCGGGCTGCCGGGGGACCGCATCGAGTACCGGGACAAGCGGCTGATCATCAACGGCCGGCTGGTGCCGGAGCGCCGCATCGCGGATTACCTGTCCAAGTCGACGATGCAGTACTCGACGCGCTACCTCGAGGATCTCGGCCGGGTCACGCACCAGATCCTGATCGACAAGGACGCGCCGGCGTTCGTGCCGCAGCCCGGCTCGTTCCCGCTCGAAAAGGATTGCCACTACAATGCGAGCGGTGTGACGTGCACGGTGCCCGCGGGGCACTATTTCGTCATGGGCGACAATCGGGACAACTCGAGCGACAGCCGCTTCTGGGGCTTCGTGCCCGATGCCAACATCGTCGGCAAGGCGTTCTTCATCTGGCTCAACCTCAACGAGCTGGGCCGCTTCGGCCCGTTGCATTGAACCGGCAACCTGGGAGGCAACATGCGCGACAGGCAACACGGCCTCAGTCTGAGCGGCCTCATGGTTTGGCTGCTCCTTCTCATCGTGGTGGCGCTGGTCGGGCTGAAGTTGGGGCCTGCCTATCTGGAGTTCTTCGCCGCCAAGAAGGCGATCAACGAGGTGGCGCAGAACGATCAAAATGCAACGATCGTGGACATGCGCAAAGATTTCGATCTGAAGGCCGCAATCGACAACATGGCGATCGCGGGCAGCGACCTCGACATCTCCAGCAGCGGCGGCCAAGCGGTGATCTCATTCGCCTACCGGAAGGACATCCCGCTGATCGCCAACATCGGGCTGTACATCAACTTCCAGGCGAGCACGCAGTAGCAGCCGACCGCCTTGTCCCGCGCATCGCGGCTTGAAGCCCGCATCGGCCACCGATTCAAGAGCAGCGCGCTGCTCGAGCAGGCGCTCACCCATCGCAGCTTCGGCTCGTCGCACAATGAGCGTCTGGAGTTTCTCGGTGACGGGGTGCTCGACTGCGTGGTCGCGGAAGAGCTCTACGCGCGCTTCCCGGAGCTGCCCGAGGGCGCGCTTTCCCGCCTGCGCGCGAACCTGGTGCGCCAGGCGTCGCTTGCGGGCGTGGCGCGCGCGATCGGGCTTTCGGGCTTCATGAAGCTCGGCGAAGGCGAGCTGGCGAGCGGAGGAGCCGAGCGGCCGTCGATCCTGGCCGATGGCCTCGAAGCGGTATACGGGGCGGTGTTCCTGGACGGCGGCTACGACGCGGCCCGCGCGACGATCCTGCGCACCCTCGGCGACGCGCTGGGGCGGCTCGACGCGGCGGCACCCGCGAAGGACGCCAAGACACGCCTGCAGGAGCTGCTGCAGGGCCGCAGAAACAAGCTTCCCGAGTACCGCGTGGTCGCTACCAAGGGCGCGGCCCACAAGCAGACTTTCGAGGTGGAATGCATGGTCGCCGAGCTGGACCTGCGCGCCACCGGCAGCGGCAGCTCGCGGCGCGAGGCCGAGCAGAAGGCAGCCGAGGGGCTGCTGCGCCAGCTCGAGCCATGAGCGACTTTCGCTGCGGCGTCGTCGGCATCGCCGGGCGCCCGAACACCGGCAAGTCGAGCCTGCTGAATCGCATGGTGGGGCAGAAGCTCTCGATCGTCTCGCCGAAGGCGCAGACCACACGCCATCTCGTGACTGGCATTCTGACGACCGGGGAGTGCCAGTACGTGTTCATCGACTCGCCCGGTTTCCAGACCCGTCACCGCAACGTGTTCAATCGCGCCCTCAACCGGCGCGCGGCGGAGGCGGCGCGCGACGCGGACGTCGTCATGTTCGTGATCGAGGCGGGGCGCTTCGGCCCCGAGGACCGCGACGTGCTGGCGCGCATCCCCGCAGGGTGCAAGGTGGTGGCGGTGGTCAACAAGGCCGACCTCGTGAAGCGCGCCACGGATCTGCTCCCGTTCCTCGCCCGGCTCGCCAAGCAGCGCGACTTTGCCGCCATCGTCCCGGTGAGCGCACGCACCGGCAAAAACCTCGCCGAGCTGCTGCGCGTGCTGCGCGAGCAGTTGCCGGCAGCGCCCGCGATGTACCCGCCGGAGCAGCTCACCGATCGCGACGAGCGCTTTTTCGCCGCCGAGATCCTGCGCGAGAAGCTGTTCCGTGCGCTCGGCGACGAGCTGCCGTATCACTGCGAAGTCGCGATCGAGAGCTTCAAGGAGGAGGGGCGCCTGCGCCGCATCGAGGCCACGATCTTCGTCGACCGCGAGAGCCAGAAGGCGATCGTGGTCGGTGCCGCGGGCGAGACGCTCAAGCGCATCGCCACCGCCGCGCGCAAGGACATGGAGGTGCTGTTCGGCGGCAAGGTCTACCTCGGCGTGTGGGTCAAGGTGAAGCGCGGCTGGACCGAGGACGAGCGGATGCTGCGCCAGTTCGGTTACGGATGACCTCTGCGCGCCGCGACCCGGTGCGGGTCGAGGCGCGTGACCTCGATGGAATACGGCACGACGGCAGCCTAGATGGCGCGGCGCAGAGCGGAACTGGAACCGGGGTTCGTGCTGCACACCTACCCCTACAAGGAGACCAGTCTCATCGTGGAGGCCTTCACGCGCCGCTTCGGGCGCGTCGGCCTGCTCGCGCGCGGCGCGCGGCGGCCGCGCTCGGCGCTGCGCGGCGTGCTGCTGTCGTTTTATCCCCTGCGCCTGAGCTGGAGCACGTCGGCCGAGCTTGGGACGCTGCTGTCCGCGGAATGGTTCGGCGGGCAGTGGGCGCTCGGCGGCTTAGGGCTGATGTGCGGCTTCTACCTCAACGAGCTGTTGCTCAAGCTGCTGCCGCGCGAAGACCCGCACGAGGCCCTGTTCGACGCCTACGCGGCGAGCCTGCCGCGGCTCGCTGCCGGCGAGCCTGAGGCCACGGTGCTGCGCGGCTTCGAGCGGCGGCTGCTCGCCGAACTCGGGTATGCTCCGTTGCTCGATCGCGACGCCGCGAGCGGCGCGCCGGTGGAGCCGGGGCGCCGCTACGCCTACCAGCTCGATCGCGGCCCGGTAGCGGTGAGCGGCTCGGCAGGCGGCGATCTGACGGTGAGCGGCCAGACGCTGCTCGACGTGGTGCGCGACGACTATGCGCGGCCGCAGACGCGCGAGGAGGCCAGAATCCTCATGCGCGCGCTGATCGCGCAGCGTCTCGGCGGGCAGACGCTGCACACGCGCGCCGTGCTGCGGGAGCTGCAGGAGCTATGATCGAACTGGGAGTCAACGTCGACCACGTCGCCACCCTGCGGCAGGCACGGCGCACCTACGAGCCGGACCCCGTATGGGCCGCGGTGGAGTCGCATCTCGGGGGCGCCGACGGCATCACCGTTCATCTGCGCGAGGACCGGCGCCACATCCAGGACGAGGACGTGCGCCGTTTGCGCGAGCTCACGCACATCAAGCTCAACCTGGAGATGGCGGCCACCGACGAGATGGTCGGGATCGCGCGACGCATCCGTCCGGAAATGGCGATGCTGGTCCCCGAGGGCCGGCACGAGATCACCACCGAGGGCGGGCTGGACGTCGTCGCGCAGGAAGCCAGGCTGAAGGACACGGTGGCGCGGCTCGCCGAGGCGGGAATCGTGGTGTCCATGTTCATCGACGCCGATCTGCGCCAGGTCGAGGCGGCCGCTCGCGCCGGGGCATCGGTGTGCGAGGTGCATACCGGGCCCTACGCGCACGCGTTCCACGCCAAGGGTCGCGATGACGAGAGCCCCGCGGTGCTCGCCGAGCTGGACAAGGTGCGGCGCGCGGGCGAAGCAATCCGCTCGCTCGGCATGCGCTTCAATGCCGGCCATGCGCTCACCTATTTCAACGTCGAGCCGGTGGCGCGCCTGGCGGGCGTGCGCGAGCTGCACATCGGGCACGCGATCGTCTCGCGCGCCGTGTTCGTCGGCATGCGCGAGGCGGTGCGCGAGATGAAGCGCCTGATGGTCGAGGCGGCGCGCGCAGCGGCGGCGAGCGGCCGGGAAGGAAGCCGATGATCTACGGGGTCGGCACCGATCTGATCGAGATCGGGCGCATCGAGAAGGCGCTGGCGCGCTTCGGCGAGCGCTTCGCGCGCCGCATCCTGTGCGAGCCCGAGCTGGCGCGCTTTCGCGCCCACCGCCAGCCCGCGGCCTACCTCGCCAAGCGCTTCGCCGCCAAGGAGGCGTTCACCAAGGCGCTCGGCACCGGAATCCACGCGCCCGCCAACTGGCACGGACTGTGGGTCGTCAACCAGCGCTCCGGCAAGCCGCACTTGGAGTTCACGCCGGCGCTGCGTGCGCTGCTCGATCAGCGCGGCGTGCGGAGCGCGCATCTGTCGCTTACCGACGAGCGCGAGATGGCGAGCGCCACGGTGATCCTGGAGTGCAACGGATGAGCGCGGGGCCGGCGCTGATCGACGTTGTCGGTCTCGCGCTCGCCGAGGACGACTGCCGGCGCCTGCGCCATCCGGCCTGCGGGGGCGTGATCCTGTTCGCCCGCAATTACCAGGATCCGGCGCAGCTCGGCGCCCTCGTGCGGGAGATCCGCGCGCTACGCCGCGAGCTGCTGGTGTGCGTCGACCACGAGGGCGGACGCGTGCAGCGCTTTCGGGCCGGCTTCACGCAGGTGCCGCCGATGCGCAGACTGGGCGAGCTGTGGGACCGCGACCGGGACGCCGCGCGCCGCGCGGCGCACGCCGTCGGGGTGGTCATCGCGACCGAGCTCGCCGCGCACGGCGTCGATTTCAGCTTTACGCCGGTGCTCGATCTGGACTACGCGCATAGCGCCGTCATCGGGGACCGCGCCCTGCATGCCGACCCGGAGGCGGTCGGCGGGCTGGCGGCGGCGCTGCTAAGTGGCCTGGCCGCCTGCGGCGTGGCGGCAGTCGGCAAGCATTTTCCGGGGCACGGCTACGCGCGGGCCGATTCGCATGTCGCCGTGCCGGTGGACGAGCGGCCGCTCGCGGAGATCCTGGCGCGGGACGTGGTTCCCTATCGCGCGGCGATCGCCGCCGGACTGGCCGGCGTGATGCCGGCGCACGTGATTTACCCGCAAGCCGACCCCGAGCCGGCGGGCTACTCCAGGTTCTGGCTGCAGGAGGTGCTGCGCCGGCGGCTCGGCTTCGACGGCCTGATTTTCAGCGACGACCTGTCGATGGAGGGGGCGAGCACCGCAGGCGGTGTCGCCGAGCGGGCGCGGGCGGCGCTCGCCGCGGGCTGCGACATGGTCCTGCTGTGCAATGATCCGGCCGGCCAGGAGCGGTTGCTCGATTCGCTGTCCGGCGTCGCGCCGGCCGCGGCGCCGCGCGTGGCGCGCATGCGCCTGAGGGATGCCGGCGACCGGCGCCGGACCGCCGCCTACCGTGAGGCGCTGGGAGAGGTCAGCCGCCTGGCTTGAGTGCCGCGCCCGACTTCAGGCGCGCTCCATGTAGGTGCCGTCGTTGGTGTTGACCTTGATTCTCTCGCCTTGGCTGATGAAGGGCGGCACCTGCACGATGATCCCCGTCTCCATCGTCGCCGGCTTGAACGTGTTGGTGGCGGTCGCGTTCTTGATGCCCGGCTCGGTTTCGCTCACCGTCAGCACGACGTTGGCCGGCAGCTCGAGGCCGATGGCGCGGGCGTTGTAGAAGTTCACCTGCACGTCGGCATTCGGCAGCAGGAACCCGGCCTGTCCCTCGAGGAACTCGGCCGACAGCGACAGCTGCTCGTAGTTCTGCTTGTCCATGAACACGTAGCTGTCCCCGTCCTGGTACAGGTACTGCATGTCGCGCGGCTCGACGAACGCACGCTCGACCTTGTCCTCCGTGCGAAAGCGCTGGTTGGTCTTGGTGCCGGACTCGATGTCCTTCATCTCGACCTGCATGAAGGCGCCGCCGCGCCCGCCGACGTGCACGTGGTAGCACTTGAGCACGCGCCAGACGCGCTTGTCCCACTCGAGGAGGTTGCCGACGCGGATTTCGACTGCCGAGACTTTCGCCATGGTGCGCTGAATACTTCCGGAAAAAGGCCGCGAATTTTACACGAAATCAGGGGCCTGCGGACGTATAATCGACACTCGCGCCATGAGCGAAGCGAAGTTCGACCCGAAGGCGTTCGTCGCCGGCCTTCCCAACCTGCCCGGGGTTTACCGCATGCTCGGCGCGGCCGGAGAGGCGCTCTACGTGGGCAAGGCGCGCGACCTGAAGAAGCGCGTCGGCTCGTACTTCCATCGCCAGGTGCCGGGCCCGCGCATCGCGATGATGCTGGCGCAGGTGGCCTCGATCGAGGTGACCGCGACGCGGTCGGAGGGCGAGGCCCTGCTTCTCGAGAACAACCTGATCAAGAGCCTGGCGCCGCGCTACAACATCCTGTTCCGTGACGACAAGTCCTACCCCTACCTGATGATCACCGGCCACCGCTTCCCCAGGATCGGCTTCCACCGCGGGGCCAAGGATCGGCGCAACCGCTACTTCGGCCCGTTCCCGCACGCCCACGCGGTGCGCGAGAGCATCCAGCTGCTGCAGCGGGTGTTTCGCCTGCGCACCTGCGAGGACACGGTGTTCGAGAATCGCTCGCGTCCGTGCCTGCTGCACCAGATCCATCGCTGCACTGCGCCCTGCACCGGCCTGATTTCGGAGGCGCTGTATGCGCAGGACGTGAAGACCGCCGGGCTGTTCCTCGACGGCCGCGAGGACGACGTCATCCGCCTGCTCAGCGACAAGATGGATGTCGCGGCGCGCGAGCTGCGCTACGAGGAGGCGGCCGCCTACCGCGACCAGGTGCGCGCGCTGTCCAGGGTCCAGGCGCGCCAGTACGTGGAAAGCCACCGCGGCGTGGACGCCGACGTGGTCGCTTGCGTGATCGATGGCGGGCTGGCGTGCGTCAACTTGGTCATGATCCGCGGCGGTCGCCACGTCGGCGACCGCAGCTTCTTTCCGCACAACGCGGACCAGGCCTTGCCGGGGGAGGTCCTGTCGGCCTTTCTCGCCCAGCATTATCTCGAGCAGCCGGTGCCCGCGCTGATCGTGATCAGCGACGAAGTGGACCGCGAGGCGCTGGAGGAGGCGCTCGCCGAGCGCGCGCCGCGCGGGGTGCAGATCGTGGCGCCGGCGCACGGCGAGCGGCGCATGTGGCTCGAAATGGCGAGCAAGAACGCGCGCCTCGCGCTGGCGCAGCGCGCGCGAGAGAAGTCCACCCAGGAAGGCCGCATCGCGACGCTGCGCGAAGCGCTCGGCTTGCCCGACAGCGTGCAGCGCATCGAGTGTTTCGACATCAGCCACACCATGGGCGAGGCGACGGTCGGCTCCTGCGTGGTCTACGACCGGCACGCGATGCAAAAGGCCGAATACCGCCGCTTCAACATTCGCGGCGGCGTGCCGGGCGACGACTACGGCGCGATGCGCCAGGTGCTCTCGCGCCGCTACGAGCGCGTGACCACGGAAGGCGGCAAGATCCCCGACCTCATTCTGATCGACGGCGGCAGGGGGCAGGTGAACGCGGCGCGCGCCGCGCTCGCCGAGCTGGGCCTGAACGACGTCAGCGTGGTGGGCGTGGCCAAGGGGCCCGAGCGCAAGGCCGGACTGGAGGAGCTGATCGTGGAAGCCGAAGGCCGCACGCCCGTGCTGCCCGCGCAGAGCCCGGGGCTGCATCTGATCCAGCAGATCCGCGACGAGGCGCACCGCTTCGCCATCGTCGGTCACCGCGCGCGCCGCGGCAAAGCGCGCACGACCTCGACGCTCACCGGCGTGCCGGGAATCGGCGCCAAGCGGCGCCAGGCGCTGCTCGCGCATTTCGGCGGCCTGCGCGGCGTGCAGTCCGCGGCGGTCGACGAGCTCGCGCAGGTCGAGGGCATCAGCCGCGGGCTCGCCGAGCAGATCTACAAGCACCTGCACGAATCGGCCGCCGGATAATGCCGCTCAACCTGCCGAACCTGATCACCTGGCTGCGGATCGTCCTGATTCCGCTGATCGTCGGCATCTACTACCTGCCCGTGGACTGGCTGTCGCCGGACGCGCAGAACGTGGCGGCGACCGCCGTGTTCATCTTCGCGGCGGTCACCGACTGGCTGGACGGCTACCTGGCGCGGCTGCTGGACCAGACCTCCGCGTTCGGCGCGTTCCTCGATCCGGTCGCCGACAAGCTGATGGTCACGGGCGCGCTCATCGTCCTGCTGCAGCTGGGGCGGGTCGAGGCGGTGGTGGCGCTGATCATCATCGGCCGTGAGATCGCCATTTCGGCGCTGCGCGAATGGATGGCCACCATCGGCCAGTCGAAGAGCGTGGCGGTGGCGTTCGTCGGCAAGGTGAAGACCGTCGGTCAAATGGTGGCGATCCCCCTGTTGCTGTACGACCGCGACCTGCCCTGGCTGGGGAACACGCAACTGCTCGGCACCGTCCTGATCAACGTCGCCGCGGTGCTCACGGTCATCTCGATGCTGTACTACCTGCGCAAGGCGATGCCGCACGCGGTGGCCCCGCCCGGTTGAGCGGGGCGGTCGAAGGCCTTATAATCCGCAGTCCGATAACGCGGGAATAGCTCAGTTGGTAGAGCGCAACCTTGCCAAGGTTGAGGTCGGGAGTTCGAGACTCCTTTCCCGCTCCAGAATCGCGGGGAAGGTGGCACGCCACCTTCCCCTTTTCGTCTAGGTCCCGCGCTTGCCGCGGACACCCCGCGGCGGGGTGGCAGAGTGGTTATGCAGCGGCCTGCAAAGCCGTGGACGCCGGTTCGATTCCGACCCCCGCCTCCAAGTCCTCTTCTGATTCGTCATCCCTTAGCTCGTTGAGCCCCTAGGGGGAATCGTTCGAATCCCCGCGTATCACGTTTTTGCGCGGTGGATCGCGGCGTCGGGCTTGCGCAAACGTCGCTAGGGTGCGTGGGGATGGCAGTTTTCGATCGCGCCGCGCTATGAGCGCACCACCGTTTCTGGTAAAAGGGCGGGCATGACACCAGTCGCCACCGCATTCGCAGGCACCGTGCGCCGCCACGCGACGGTGGCGAGCGCGCTTGTCGTCCTCGCCGCGGCTTGGTGGTGGCAGCTCGCCGCGCTCGACGGCTCAGGCGAGCTGGTCTGGCTGGCGGTGACGGGGTTCTCGGTACTCAGCGGCTTTGCCGCGCTCGGCTGGCTCCGCCCGGCGCGCGTCGGCATCACCGCGCCGCAGGCGATGATGCTCCTCGGCACGCTCGGAATGCTGGGGGGCCTCGCCATCGACGCCCACCGATTAGGCCTCGCCGCCATCGCCTGGATGTGCCAGGCCCAGGCACCCGACTTCTTTACCCTGCTGTGGCTGCACCTGGAGTGGCTGCCGGCGATGCATCTGGGCATGGTTTTGGGCGGCTTCGGCGCGCTCGTCTGGCTGCGCCGCACGCGCCCAAGCTGCCGGCGCCAGTTCTGCGCGCGCTTTGTTCAGAACCTTGCTTGCTCGGGGTGGATGATGGTCGGCATGGTTGCCGGCGTCATGCTGTACTACCGCATCGCCGCCTGGCTCGGCACGAGCGGTGGCGTGCCCGAGATGCTCGGCGGCATGATCGGCGGCATGGTCTGGGGCATGGTGGTGAGCGTGACGCTCTACCGCGCGTTCCTCGGCCTATTGCCGCTGCGCACGAACTAGAAACAAAGTCACCGAGACCCCCGCTCGCGGCGCTGCAGCAAGCGTGGCGCCGCGACGCCGGGCTTAAAGGCTTGCACGCACGCAGCGATACCTTGCGCCGATTGCTTCGCGCGGCCGCTTGCTGCACGCGAACCACTGATGTATCGTGCGCCGACACAAGAAGTCCGTGCTCGGCGCTGCCCCAGCAGCGGCGAAGCGCGCGACGCGGCGCGAAGGGATGCACGGTGCCGTCGGTGTCCGCAATACCAACAACAATTCCGGTCTGCAACACGCCGCCGCGCGGTGCGCGGCGCAAGTAAAGGAGGGCCGATGATTCCTGCTGGATTCGACTACCACGCACCGCGCTCGGTCGCCGACGCGGTCAAGCTGCTCGGTGAGCTGGGCACGGACGCGAAGCTGCTCGCCGGCGGGCACAGCCTGCTGCCGATGATGAAGCTTCGCTTCGCCGAGCCGGGCCACCTGATCGACCTCGGCCGCATCGCCGAGCTGCGCGGCATCTCGCAATCGGGCGACGAGATCCGCATCGGCGCGATGACCACCGAGCACGACCTGCTCAATTCGAAGCTCCTCGCCGAGAAGGCGCCGCTGCTGGTAGAGGGCGCCGGCTGGATCGCCGATCCACAGGTGCGCTACAAGGGCACCATCGGCGGCGATATCTCGCACGGCGATCCGGCGAACGACCAGCCCGCCCTGATGGTCGCGCTCGACGCTTCCTTCGTCCTCATCGGCCCGAAGGGCGAGCGGGTGGTCAAGGTCGACGGCTACTTCCTCGGCCTGTACTCGACCCAGCTCGCCGAGGACGAGATCCTTACGCAGATCCGCATTCCGGTCCCGCCCGCGGGCAGCGGCTGGTCGTACCAGAAGCTGAAGCGCAAGACTGGCGACTTCGCCACCGCCGCCACCGCGGTGATGCTGCAGATGAAGGGCAAGAGCGTCGTCAAGGTCTCGATCGCGCTCACTAATGCTGGGCCGACGGTGCTCAAGGCGCGCGAGGCGGAGGCCTACCTCGCGGGCAAGGCGATCGACGACGCGAGCCTCGCCGAGGCAGCGCGGCTGGCGATGGCGATCTGCGAGCCGACGCCGGACCAGCGCGGCGACGCCGAGTACAAGCGCGCCATGTGCGGGGAGATGACGCGGCGAGCGCTGCAGGCAGCGCACGCGCGCGCCAACGGCTGAACCGGAACCGATAAGAAGCGAGGCAACCATGGCGACTGCAAGAAAGGTGTCGTTCAAGCTCAACGGCAAGCCGGTCGAGGTCACGGTCGAGCCGCGCGAGCTGCTCATCCACACGCTGCGCGAGCGGCTCGCGCACACCGGCCCCCACATCGGCTGCGAGACCTCACACTGCGGGGCCTGCACGGTCGACCTGAACGAGATGTCGGTCAAGTCCTGCACCGTGCTGACAGTGCAGTGCGAGGGCGCCGAGATCACCACCATCGAGGGCCTGGAGCAGGGCGGCACCCTGCACGCGTTGCAGCAGGCCTTCCACGAGGAGCACGGCCTGCAGTGTGGCTACTGCACGCCCGGCATGATCACGCGCGCCTACCGGCTGCTGAAGGAGAACCCGAACCCGGGCGAGCAGGAGATCCGCACCGGCATCGCCGGCAACCTGTGCCGCTGCACCGGCTACCAGAACATCGTCAAGGCGGTGCAGTCAGCGGCGAAAAAGCTCGCCGCCGCGCGCTAGATTCGCCATCGACCCGAACCGACGCATCTACACAGAATCCACCGGAGATCCTCATGGGCGACCTTTCCGACCTGAAGGAACGCGAAGAGAAGCTGCAGGGCATGGGAACGTCCCTCCTGCGCAAAGAGGACGCGCGCTTCATCCGCGGCCAGGGCAGCTACGTTGACGACATCAAGCTCCCCGGTATGCTATTCGGTGCCGTCGTGCGCAGCCCCTACGCGCACGCGCGCATCAAGAAGATCGACAAGACCAAGGCGCTCGCCTGCCCCGGCGTGGTCGCGGTGCTGACCGCCGACGACCTGAAGCCGGTCAATCTGCACTGGATGCCGACCCTGGGCGGCGACGTGCAGGCGGTGCTCGCCGACAAGAAGGTCTGCTTCCAGTACCAGGAAGTCGCGATGGTGCTCGGCACCGACCGCTCTGCGGCTTACGACGGCGCCGCGCTGGTCGAGGTCGACTACGAGGAGCTGCCGGCGATCGTCGATCCGAAGATGTCGATGGCCCCCGACGCGCCGATCATCCGTGAGGACATCCAGGACAAGAAGGAGGTCGGCCACGGCCCGCGCACGCACCCGAACCACATCTTCACCTGGGAAGCAGGCGACAAGGCCGCCGCCGACGCCGCGTTCAAGACCGCGGAGGTCACGGTGCGCGAGGAGATCCTCAACCCGCGCGTGCACCCGTGCCCGCTGGAGACTTGCGGCTGCGTCGCCTCGTTCAACAAGGCCACCGGCTACCTGACGGTCTACATGACGTCGCAGGCGCCGCACCTGGTGCGCACCGTGCTGGCGATGCTCTCGGGCATTGCCGAGAGCAAGATCCGAGTCGTCGGCGGCGACATCGGCGGCGGCTTCGGCAACAAGGTGCCGGTCTACCCGGGCTACGTGGTCGCGATCGTCGCCTCGATCGTCACCGGGGTGCCGATCAAGTGGATCGAGTCGCGCATCGACAATATCTCGACCACGGGCTTCGCGCGTGACTACCACGGCGTCGGCGAGCTCGCCGCCGACAAGAACGGCCGCATCAAGGGCCTGCGCTTCACCGCGCTCGCCGACCACGGCGCGTTCAACTCGCACGTGTCCGCGACCAAATTTCCCGCCGGACTGTTTTCGATCTGCACCGGCTCCTACGCCATCCCCAACGCCTACGCGCGGGTCGACGCGGTCTACACCAACAAGGCGCCGGGCGGCGTCGCCTACCGCTGCTCGCTGCGCGTGACCGAGGCGATCTACCTGATCGAGCGCATGATGGACGTGCTCGCGCAGAAGCTCGGCGTCGACAAGGCCGAGATCCGGCGCCGCAACTTCGTGAAATCGGAGCAGTTCCCCTACACCACCTCGCTCGGCTGGACGCTCGACAGCGGCGCCTACCACGCCGCCCTGGAAAAGGTGCTGAAGGCGGTCGACTACGAGGGCCTACGCCGCGAGCAGGCGCAAAAGCGCGCCGACCCGAAGTGCCCGACGCTGATGGGAATCGGCATCTCGACCTTCACCGAGATCGTCGGCGCCGGCCCGACCAAGGTCTGCGACATCCTCGGCGTCGGCCTTTTCGACAGCTGCGAGATCCGCGTGCACCCCACCGGCGGCGTGATCGCGCGCCTGGGCACCATGAGCCAGGGCCAGGGCCATGCGACCACCTACGCGCAGATCATCGCCACCGAGCTCGGCCTGCCGGCTTCGGACATCGTGGTCGAGGAGGGCGACACCGACAAGTCGCCCTACGGCGCGGGCACCTGGGGCTCGCGCTCGACCCCCGTGTCGGGCGCCGCGACCGCGGTGGCGGCGCGCAAGATCAAGGACAAGGCGAAGAAGATCGCCGCGCACCTGCTGGAAGTGAGCGAGGGCGACCTCGAGTGGGAGATCGACCGCTTCAAGGTGAAGGGCAATCCGAGCCAGGCGAAGACCATGAAGGAGATCTGCATGGTCGCGCATACCGGCAACCTGCCAGCCGGCATGGAGCAGGGATTGAACGCCGTCACCTACTACGACCCGCCCAACCTGACCTTCCCCTTTGGCGCCTACCTCTGCGTGGTCGACATCGACAAGTTCACAGGCGAGGTGAAGGTGCGGCGCTTCTACGCGCTCGACGACTGCGGCACGCGTATCAACCCGATGATCATCGAGGGCCAGATCCACGGCGGCCTCACCGAGGCCTTCGCGGTGGCGATGGGGCAGCAGATCCCGTTCGACGAGAACGGCAATCACCTGGGCAACAGCCTGATGGACTACTTCCTGCCGACCGCGGTGGAGACGCCGAAGTGGGAGACCGACCACACCGTGACGCAGTGCCCGCACCATCCGCTGGGCGCCAAGGGCGTGGCCGAGTCGCCGCACGTCGGAGGCATCCCGTGCTTCAGCAACGCGGTGATCGACGCCTTCGCCCACCTCGGCGTGACGCACATGGACATGCCCCACAGCGCCTGGCGCGTCTGGCAGCAGTGCAAGGCGCTCGGCGTGAACAAGCGATGAGGGAAAGCGGAGCAGGGGCGGCGCATCGATGAAGGTCAAGCTCGAGCGGACGTTCCCGATGCCCGCCTCGGCCGAAGTGGCCTGGGCCCTGCTGCAGGACATCGCCGGCGTCGCAGCCTGCATGCCCGGCGCGAAGATCACTGAGCGCGTCGACGACACGCATTACAAGGGCACGGTCGCCGTCAAGGTCGGGCCGGCGAGCCTGTCGTTTCGCGGCGAAATCGAAGTGAAGAGCGTCGACGCGTCCACGCGCACCCTGCACCTGTTCGCCAAGGGCACCGACACCACCGGGAGCTCGGCCGCCACGATGGACCTGACGGCGCGCATCGATGCGCTGGACGCCTCCTCGTGCAACCTGGCAGGCGACAGCGAAGTCTCGATGAGCGGCAAGGCGGCGAGCTTCGGCGCGCGCCTGATGGGCCCGGTGTCCGACCAGGTGCTCGGCCAGTTCGCCGCGAACTTCGCCGCGCGCCTGAAGGAGGCGCCGCCGCCGGAAGCGGGAGCGGCCGCGCCGGCGCAGGGAGCGGCCGCGCCGGCGCCCGAGGCCAAACCGCTCAACGCCCTGGCCCTCGCGTGGGCCGTCATCAGGGGCTGGCTGCGCTCGCTGTTCGCCGGAAAACGCGCCTAGAATCCCGCATGAACTCGCAGCGCGCGCTCGACATCGCGGCTCTGCAGCAGGACCTCGCGCGCGCGGGCTACGTCGCCGAGCCGAGCCTCGCGGCGGCGTTGCTGCTGATGCGCGATCTCGCCCGGCCGCTGCTGCTCGAGGGCGACGCCGGCGTGGGCAAGACCGAAGTCGCGAAGGTCCTCGCCGACATCAACGGCACGCGCCTCATCCGCCTGCAGTGCTACGAAGGCCTGGACGCGCACGCGGCGATGTACGAATGGAACTACCAGCGCCAGTTGCTCGCGATCAAGCTGCTCGAGCACGACGAGCGCGCGGGCTCGAAGGACCTGGCGCAGAAGGAGCAGGACATCTTCTCCGAGCGCTACCTGCTCAAGCGCCCGCTGCTCGAGGCGATCTCGGACGAACGGGCGCCGGTGCTGCTGATCGACGAGATCGACCGCGCGGACGCGGCCTTCGAGGCCTACCTGCTGGAGCTCCTGTCGGATTTCCAGATCTCGATTCCCGAGCTTGGAACCGTGCGCGCGACGAGCCGCCCGCTGGTGGTGATCACCTCGAACGGCACGCGCGAGCTCTCGGATGCGCTGCGCCGGAGGTGCCTCTACCAGTACATCGACTATCCCGATTACGAGAAGGAGCTCGCCATCGTGCGCAAGAAGGCGCCCGAGGCGGAGGTCCGGCTGGCGCAGCAGATCGTCGCCTTCGTCCAGGCCGTGCGGCGCATGGAGCTGCAGAAGAAGCCCGGCGTCGCCGAAACGCTGGACTGGACCGCGGCGCTCCTGCGCCTGGGCATCTCGGTGATCGACATCGACGGCGCCGAGCGCATCATGGATACGCTGAGCGCCCTGATCAAGACGCGCGACGACCGCGCGGCCTTCCCGCGCGAAGTCGTCGCGCGCCTGGCGGCGGCATGCTGAGGCAGGACGCATCGGCGCTGGAGGCGCGCGCCGCCGAGCGCCTCGCGAGCTTTCCGGGCTTCCTGCGGGCGAACGGCTTCGGGGTCGGCGGCGGCGATGCGGTGCAGGCGCTGCGCGCCGCGGAACGCTCGGGGGTGCTCGACCAGGACGTGCTGCGCTGGAGCCTGAAGGCGCTGCTGTGCCGCCGCGGCGACGAATGGCAGCGCTTCGACGAGCTGTTCGACGCCTGGTTCCTGCCCGCCAACCGTTGGCAGGCTCCGCAACGGCGCGACGCCGGCGACGGCGCGCAGAGCGCTGCGCATCCCGGCGGCGAGGTCGAGGGCGAGAGGTCGGACGACGAGGACGTCCGGCCGCGCCGCGCCGCGAGCCGCGAGGAGGCCCTGACCTCGGCCGACTTCA
The DNA here is from genome assembly GCA_963817785.1 of uncultured Pseudomonadota bacterium. Classification (GTDB taxonomy): domain Bacteria; phylum Pseudomonadota; class Gammaproteobacteria; order Burkholderiales; family SG8-39; genus JAKALD01. The sequence goes on from CAWFPL010000006.1 coordinate 204,069, forward strand.
GCGCGCTCACCGAGCGCGAGCACGCGCTCGAGATCGAGGCGCTGATGCGACGCTTCGCCCGGCAACTGAAGACCATCCGGCTGCGCCGCGAGGCGCGCGCGCGGCGCGGGCGGCGGCTCGACCTCCCGGCGACGATCCGGCGCAGCGTGGGGAGCGGCGGCACGCCGTTCCACCTGCTGTGGCGCAACCATCGCAGCGTGCGCCCGCGACTGGTACTGCTGATCGACGTCAGCCGCTCGATGGTGCTGTACAGCTTCTTTTACCTGCGCCTCGCGCGCGCGCTCGCGAACGAGCTCGCCGACGTGCACAGCTTCATCTTCCACACCCGCGTCACCTCGGTATCGCAGGCCCTGCACGACCCGGATCCGTGGCGCGCGCAGGAGCGGCTGCACCTCGTCGCCCAGGGCTGGGCGGGCGGCACGCGCATCGGCGAGAGCCTGGAGCAGTTCAATCGCGAGCACGCGCCGCGCGTCGTGCACGGGCGCACCGCGGTGGTGGTGCTGAGCGACGGCTACGACACCGGCGAGCCGCAGCGTCTGTCCGAGGCGCTCGCGCAGCTGCGCCGCCGCGCGCGGCGCCTGGTCTGGATCAACCCGTTGAGCAACCGGCCGGGCTACGCGCCGGTCTGCCAGGGCATGCAGGCGGCGCTGCCGCACCTCGACCTGCTCGCGCCGGGCGCAGACCTCGCCAGCCTGCGCGCGGTGCTGCCTGAACTGATCGAATCGCTGCACTGAACGGAGTCTGCCCATGGGATGCATGTTCAAGGCGAACGGCCTGTATAGCCGGATGACGGTGGGCGCGGTGCTGCTCGCGGCGGGCGCCGGGGAGCGGCTGGGCGGGCGCCCCAAGGCGCTGCTCGAGCTGGGTGGCGTGCCGCTCGTTCTGCGCCAGCTGATCGCGCTGTCGGGCGCCGGGGTCGACGAAGTCGCCGTAGTGCTCGGCCATCACGGCGAGGCGGTCGAGGCAGCCGTGCGGCCCTTTCCGATCACGCTGGTGAGGAACCCCTCGCCCGACGACGGGCAGGCGTCGTCGGTGCGGCTCGGGCTGCAAGCCTTGTCGCCGAGGCTCGATGCCGTCATCGTCGCGCTCGCCGACCAGCCTTTGATCGACGCGCAGGACATCGTCGCGCTTATCAGCGCGTTCAGGAAGCGGGGCGAGGCCGCGATGGTCGTTCCACGCGTGCGCCGCGCGGACGGCGACCTCGGGCCTGGTAACCCCGTCATTTTCGATGCCGCGCTGCGCGAGGAGTGGCTCGCGGGTAGCGCCGATCTCGCCTGCCGCAACTGGCGCGAGAGGAACCCCGCGCGCGTGCACTGGCTCGACACCGACAACCAGCGCTATTGCCTCGACATCGATACGCCCGAGGACATCGAGCGCTTCGCGGCGAGCACCGGGCACCGGCTCGCCTGGCCCGCCGGGTACGCGCAGGAGACCGTCGGCTGATGGGCGCAGGCGCCGTTTGGAGGCGGAGCGGAGCAAACGGGCGACAAAATCAGGTAAGTCTTTGAATGGCGAAGGGGCAGCTCGGCCCGCAAAGCCGTGGACGCCGGATCGATTCCGACCCCCGCCTCCAAGTCCTCTCTTGATTCGTCAGGCTTGACCCGCTCTGAGGCTGACCCGAAAGAGCGTGCGCTGACCTGAATCTGGCGCCGCCATGCCGCAGGACGAGCCGCTATCCGGGAACCCGGCTTTCGATATAGAGCCGGCGCTGCGTCGGCGGGATGTACAGCTCCTGATAGTAGGCGGGGGTGTCCGCTCCGGCGTAGGCGGTGGCTTCCACCAGAAGGCCGATGGTGCGGCGCTTGACGCCGATGAGCTGGCAAATCGCGTCGGGAAAGGTCGCCTGGCGCAGCCGCTGCTTCAGGGCCGTGAGCGGGCGGCCCATGGCGCGCACGATCAGGAGCTTCAGGTTGGCGCCTGAGAGACCTTCCAGGGGCGCGTCGCGAAAGCCCGGCATCCGAGTCGCAAGAACGTAGAACTTGCTATAGACGACAAATTCGTCGTTGATCTCCATCCGCCGGTCGATCTGGATGACCTCGTCGCCGCCTTGCTTGAGCGGGGCCGACCAGGGGCCATGCCGGTGCGTCACCGAGCGCTCCAGGGGAACCGTAAACACCGGCAGGTAGGACTCGCCGTCATCGCTCAGGAACCGGCAATGCCACGGGTCGCTCAGTTGCCCGCGGCGATCCGGCACATAGGTGCCGTAGCCCCGCCGCCGCTGGATGTAGCCGTCCTCGACCAGGGCGCGCAGGGCGCGCTGCACCGTGCCCAGGCTATACGGCGTCACCCTGGCGAGCTCGGTCTCGGTCGGCAATTTCGCGCCGGGCTTCCACATCTTCTGCGAGATGGCCGCCGCGAGCGCATGGCGCAACACCTCGTGCTTGGGCAGCGCGCTGTGCTCCGACGCGCACAGGCGCCTGACAAACGCCAGTGATTCGGACGAGGCGGATTTGCGCGTCGCGGGTTGCATGGTTATTCCCCAGCTTGACACCGGGTTGGCCAACTCCTATATTCTGCCGCAAAAAATACATCATAGTATCTAGAGTTACAGTAGCGTTATAAGAAGCGGGGCGTACCCGCCGCGGCAAGCGCAGAGATTGCAGTTCACCGATCCCGGGCAGGCTGAGCTGCGGCACGCCGGTGACCCAGCATATGAACAAGTGCGGACGATGAAACTGACCGAATACGAGCAGGCGATGCGAGCCGGTGCATTCGGCGAGCCGAAGCGACTGGCGATCGAGCAGCAGATCGAGGTGGGACGATTCTTCGACGCCGCCGACTTCGTGGAGGTCAGCCAGGCCCACATCATGGGCGACACCGAAGCGCTCGGCGAGGCGGGCGTGGAATTCCTGGAGCGCCTGGCCTCCTTCCCGGAGGCCGAGCGCCAGGTGGCGGTGCCCACGATCACCGACCCCCGTGGCGTCGATCAATGCCGCTATCGGCTGCTGAAGCAACGCGATGAATGGGCGAATCTCGAGCTGCGCGCGAGCGCAGCCATGCGGGCGCTCGGCATCCTGATGACCGATACCTGCATCAACTATCAGACCATCCAGGCACCGGTCTTCGGACAGCACATGGCGTACGGCGACACCGGCGTGGTGATCTATTCAAACAGCGTCTGCGGCGCGCGGAGCAATTTCGAGGGTGGACCGGCTGCGCTCGCCGCCGCGCTGACCGGCCGCACGCCGCGCTATGGCTATCACCTGGACGCGTGTCGCAGGGGCAAGATGCTCTTCGAATTGGCCTTCGAGCCGCGCAATCTGACCGAATGGGGCGTCTTGGGCGCGATCATCGGGCGCGCCGCGGGATCGTACTGGTCAGTCCCGGTGTTAGGCAGTCTGCATGCGAGCCCGAGCTCCGACGACCTGAAGCACTTCGGCGCCGCGATGGCGAGCTATGGCTCGGTGGCTCTTTACCACATCGTCGGCACCACTCCCGAGGCACCCGACCTGCGCACGGTGTTCGACGGCGCCGCCCCCGCCGCGCGCCGCATTACGCGCGACGACCTGGATGCCTATTACGCCTCGTTCGGCTGTCACGACAAGGTGGACGTGGTGGTATTCGCCGCGCCGCAGCTGTCGTTGCTGGAGATGCGGGAGCTGGGCCAGCTGCTCCGGGGCCGCAGGGTCCATCCCGACACCGCCTTGCTGATCGCCACATCTCCCGAGAACAAGGCGGCCTGCGACCGAATGGGTATCACTGGGACCCTCGAGGAGGCCGGAGCCATGGTCCTGAGCGGGGTCTGCTTCTACCAGATGTACGCGCGGGAGATGGCGCAAGCCAACAACTGGAAAAGACTGCTCACCAATTCGGCGAAGCTCGTCAACATCATCGCGGGATACGGCTACGAGCCGGTCATCGCGCCGATGGACGTCTGCGTCGAAGCCGCGGTGAGGGGCGGGATGGCGCGATGACCGACAGGACATATCGCGGCCACGTCGGCATCGGTCCGAGGACCACCGGCGTCGCGCTCGTCGCCAAGGATGACTTCAGCGCGCGCTATGACCTGGATCGGCTGAAGGGGATCTTTTCACGCGAATCGCACAAGCTTCGAGGGCAGAGCTACGTGGGCACCATTCTGGTTCTCGACAACGCGAAGGGCGGAGTCGCGACGGCGTGGATGCTGTACGAAATGAAGGCACGCAAGATGGCGCCGGCAGCCCTGCTGCTGAATGCGGCGAACCCGATCATGGCCCAGGGCGCGGCTCTGGCGGCCCTGCCGTTCATGGACCGCTTCGAGGCGGACATCACGAGCTTGCTGAAGACCGGCGACAAGGTGACGGTCGATCCTCCGGCAGGGCTGGTGATCGTGCACGGCGAATAGCGCCATGGCGCCCTCTTTGCATCGCATCGTCGGAGTTCATTCATTGGAGGAGGCGCCATGTCCCAGCGAGAGTCGCGTGGCCTGCTTGCCGATGCCCTGAAGGGAGCCGCGTCGTTTGCCGCGATCGTCCTGATCTGGGAGGCCATCTCCCTCTCGAGCATGGTGCAGAAGGGCCTGGTTCCGTCTCCCATGCAGACGCTCGAACGCTTCGTTCATCTGCTCAGCACCGCCGGGCTCTCCTACGACATAGGGATCTCCACGCTGCGCGTGGTGACGGGCGTGCTGGTCGGCGCATCGGTGGCCATCCCGGTGGGCTTCTGCCTCGGCTGGTACAGGGGCGTCCGCCCGTACGTGGATCCGCTCATCAACTTCTTTCGCGCACTGCCGCCGATCGCGCTGATTCCGCTGGTCATCGTGTACTTCGGGATCGGCGAGTTCGCCAAGATCTGGCTGCTGATGTACGCCGCGTTCTTCGCGAGCGTCATCGTGATGTACGAGGGAATTCGCTCCCTCAATCCCACGTATATCAGGGTCGCGCAAGCGCTGGGTGCGTCGGAGATGGAAATCTTCACCAAGGTCATCATTCCGGCAAGCCTGCCGCACGCGCTGACCGCTGTGCGCGTCGCGGTCGGGATTTCGTGGACCACGCTGGTCGCGGCCGAGCTCGTTGCCGCGCATCGCGGGCTCGGGGCGGTCATCGTGAGCGGGCAGGACTACTTCCAGGTCAGCACCATCTACGTGGGCATCATCCTCATCGGCGCGATCGCCCTGCTGATGGACAACGCCTTCCGCTTTCTGTCGCGGCGGCTCGTGTCGTGGCAGACCACGATACGGTAGGCGGGAGAAGGGAGCCCCGGCCATGAATCATCGCCCCGCAGCCGATCCCACCGGCAGGCAGCAGACTGGGGAAGGCGGCTCACCGCGTTCGACGGCTGCCAATCCGCTGATCAGCCTGCGAAGCGTCGAAAAGACGTTCCAGACGCCGCGCGGCCCGATGCGAGTCGTGAGCGACGTGAGTCTCGACATCGATCGCGGCGAGTTCATCACGCTGATCGGCCCATCCGGATGCGGCAAGACCACCATCCTGAACATGATCGCGGGCTTTCTGCCTGCGGACTCGGGCACGCTGACCATCGATGGGCGCGCCATATCGGGTCCCGGCAAGGAACGCGGCGTCATATTCCAGGAATACGGCGTGTTTCCATGGCTGACCGTCGAGGAGAACATCGAGTTCGGCTTGAAGCTGCGCGCAAACCGCGGTGATGCCAGCCCGGTACGCCGCCGGGAAATCGTGCAGCACTATATCGAGTTGATGCAGCTCACCGGGTTCGAGCGGGCCTATCCGAAGACGCTGTCCGGCGGCATGCGGCAGCGGCTTGCAATCGCCCGAACCTATGCGACCAACCCGGAAGTGCTGCTGATGGACGAGCCTTTCGGTGCACTGGATGCGCAAACGCGGTCGGTGATGCAGCTCGCCCTGATGAAGGCGCTTCAGGAGGAACGGAAGACCGTCGTCCTCATCACGCACTCGGTGGAGGAGGCGATATTTCTCTCCAACCGCGTGGTCGTAGTGAGCGCCCGCCCGGCGCGCCTCATGAAGAGCGTGGAGATCCCATTTGCATATCCGAGGGCACCCGAAATCGTCAGCAGCGCGGAATTTCAGGGGCTCCGCGTACAGCTCAATTCGATCTTGATGGAGCAGTTCAATGCGCAGCAGAAGCTCACCGCCATTGAGTAGTCCGCAAGGGTGAATTCTTACAGGAGGAGGTCGGCATGAATACGCACGATACCAAGTCAGGGCAGGGCAATGTGGTTGGGGAGAAGAAGGCCAAGAAGGGCATCTCGCGGCGCTCGCTGTTGCAGGGCGCAGTGGCGGCGGGGCTCGCGGCAACTCTGGGCCGACCGGCCAGGGTATATGCCCGTACGAAGCGGCGCGTCAGGATCGGCTACCTGCACATCCTTTCGGTGGACGCGCAGATGTGGCTGATGAAGCACATGGGAACGCTCCAGAAGGAAGGTCTGGAGCCCGAATTCGTGGAGTTCCACACCGGGATCGGCGGCTTCAGCGCCCTGGTCGGGGGAAGCATCGATTTCCTCACCACCGGGGGCGTTACCAGCAACTTTCCGGCGCGCGGGCAAGGCAAGGTAGTCATTCCGAACAGCGTCGAGGTCGCAGGGCAGGTCTGGGTGAACCCCGCCTCGGGCATCAAGTCGATCGCCGATTTGAAGGGCAAGCAGGTCGCGACGACCAAGGGAACGACCGGAGAGATCTTCCTGTACAGCATCCTCCACGCGGCAGGCCTGTCGCTGAAAGACGTGACGATCCTCAATCAGGACATGCCCGCCGCCGTGACCACCTTCGTGACCAAGAACGTTCCCGCGGTCTCGATCTGGATTCCGTTCAATCTGCGCATCAAGCAGGGCTTCCCCCGAGCGGAGCTGCTGGCGAACGCGCGCAGCTATTACCCGAAGACCGGATACATCATCACGGCGTATTCCACCAACAATCAGACTTACGAGAAGGACAAGGACTTGATCCGGCGGATGTCCGCCGCCTGGGGACCGGCCAACGAATATCTGCTGAAGAACCCCGAGCAGTCGCTGGAAATCCTCCACCACTCCTATTACAAGGAGGTCCCGCTGGCCGAGATGCAGTCCGTGTACAAGGCCGTTCAGCCGCTGTCGATCGCGCAGTGGGAGGGAGACATCAAGAACGGCACTCTCTACCGCGAACTGGATCACGTCACCAACATCTTCGTGACGATCGGCGCGATCAAGAACCCGCTGCGGGCCAATCAATACGCGGACTTCTCGGTTTTCGAGTCGGTCTACAAGGGCGCGGCGTAGACGCCGGGGCCGATCATGCTGGAGCTGAGCGACAAGTCCCTGTTCAGGGAGCAGGCCTACATCAATGGCGAATGGGTCGGATCCGTCCCCGACGCCCGGCTGACCACCACCAATCCGTACGACGGTGCGGTGGTTGGAACGGTGCCCAAGCTTCAGCCGTCGGACACGCGCCGCGCCATCGAGGCGGCCGAGCGCGCCTTTCAGTTATGGAAACGCAAGAGCGCCGATGAACGCGCCGGCATCCTCCGCCGCTGGCTTGCGCTCATCGGCCAGCACCGCGAGGATCTGGCAAGAATCCTCACCACGGAGCAGGGCAAGCCGCTGCGCGAAGCGCTGGGCGAAATCGACTTCGCCGCGTCGTTCATAGACTGGTTCGCCGAAGAAGGCAGGCGGATTTACGGCGACACCATACCGATGCAGGACAGCACCAAGCGCGCTCTGGTGATCAAGCAGCCCGTGGGGGTGTGCGCGGCGATCACGCCGTGGAACTTCCCCGCCGCGATGATCACCCGCAAAGTCGGCGCGGCGCTCGCCGCCGGCTGCACCGTCGTGGTGAAGCCTGCCGAGCAGACCCCGCATACGGCATTGGCGCTGGCGGAGCTCGGCGCGCGCGCAGGAATTCCCCCCGGGGTGCTGAACATTCTGACCGGAGATCCCGCCGCGATCGGGCAGGAGCTGCTCTCGAATCCGACGGTGAGGAAGCTCACATTCACCGGATCCACGGAGGTCGGCAAGCTGCTGATGCGCGGATCCGCGGATACGCTCAAGCGGGTGTCGCTCGAGCTCGGCGGCAATGCCCCGTTCCTGATCTTCGACGACGCGGATATCGATGCCGCCGTCGAAGCGGTCGTGGCCTGCAAGTTCCGCAATGCCGGTCAGACTTGCGTGTGCGCCAACCGCATCCTCGTCCAGGACGGGATCTATGACGAGTTCGCGGCGAAGCTCACGCAGCAAGTCCGCGCCCTGAAGGTGGGCAATGGGATGTCACCCCAGGTGGACCAGGGGCCCTTGATCGACCAGGCGGCGATCCAGAAAGTCGAGGCGCACGTAGCCGACGCCATAGCCCTGGGCGCGCGGGTTGCGGTTGGCGGCAACCGGCACAGCCTGGGCGGCACCTTTTATGAGCCGACGGTGCTGGTCGATGTGGACCCGCGCATGAAAATCTCCAAGGAAGAGACCTTTGGGCCGGTCGCGCCGTTATTCCGCTTCCGGCACGAAGAGGAGGCCATTCAGATGGCCAACGACACGGTCTACGGGCTGGTCGCCTATTTCTTCAGCCGCGACCTCGCACGCGTATGGAGGGTGTCCGAAGCACTCGAATACGGAATGGTCGGGGTCAACACCGGCCACGTATCCGTCGCGCCGGCGCCATTCGGCGGCGTCAAGCAATCCGGACTGGGCCGCGAGGGATCGAAATACGGCATCGAGGAATACCTGGAGATCAAGTACATCTGCATGGGCGGGATCGGCGCGGCATAGCGCGATCGATTGAGCCGCACGTAGCGCCATGCGCGCGCCTGGCCGTACAATCGGTGCGCAGGCGTTTGGGGCCCGTCACGAGGCGAAGCGGGCGGCCAATGATCCGCCCGGGTGGTGAAACTGGTAGACACAGGGGACTTAAAAATCGCTTGCCCTGATGCGTCTGGCCGCCCGTTGCGTGAAATATGCCCTTGTAATACAAAGCGAATTCAGGCAAGAATCTACGCGCTCACTGGACATTGAGATGTCCGTGTGCAGGATTTGCACACAAAAAGAGGCCGGTTTCTTTCCGATATGGCGACTATTACAAAGCTGCCGAGCGAGCGCTGGCGTGTGCAGATACGCCGCAGCGGCCACGGCCGTTTAGACAGGGTGTTCGATACCAAGGAAGCTGCCGAGGAGTGGGCAGCAAACCAAGAGTCTCGCCTACTCGAGCACCGCGCAAAGGTTGTAGCGGAAGGGGGAGGAAAGGGGCCCACGTTCGAAGAACTTTGGGAAGGCTATCAGCGCTCACCGCGCTGGAGAGACAAGGCGGAAGGCACGCAGCGGCGGGAAAAGACGGCTGCGAAAGCCGTGCTTAGGCGGCTTGGAGCGCTGGCAGCCGAGAACATCACAGATGACGTGGTTCAGCGTTACGTCGATGACCGCTGCACCGACAGTTCGAAACACGCCGACCAGGTCAGCGGAGATACCGTGCGGCTTGAGCGGGCGCTGATTTCTGCAGTGTTCAAATTTGCGAGGCGACGAGGTCTCGTGCGACACAACCCCGCAAGGGGGGACATCGAGATGCCGAGCACCAAACGGAGAGAAATACGAATATCCCTAGAAGAAGAGATGCGTCTGTACGAAGCGGCGAGCGCATACACGTTAAAAAGACGCGCAAACGCGACTCTAGAGCCTTGGCTCTGGTTTGTGTTCGGAACTGGGATGCGCCCTGGAGAAGCCGCGAAAATAAGATTGGCGTGGGTCAGTATGGAACAGCGAGAAATCCATGTGCCGCGGCAAGGCCAAAAGAACCGCAGACCACGCATCGTGCTAATCAACGACACTGTCCATGACATTGTTAAGCGCCAAATTCAACTCGCTACCGAGCGCCGCAGCCCTTATCTCTTTTGGTCGTGGTCGCCGAAGTACAAAAAATTCGTTCCGTACCGATATGCGAAGCCTTGGCGAGCAATTTGCCGGAACGCCAATCTACCTGAATCCGTTGTGCCGCACGGCGTCCGGCACGAGTTCATCTCGAGACTGGTAGAGCGAAGTTCGATGAGTGACTCGCAGATAGCCGCCTTAGTCGGAGACGTCCATCCACTGTCCCTCGAGCCCTATAAACATCTGCGCGCGGGGATACTGAGGCCGCAGCTCGATGAGGTGTCGAAGGTTATCGAGGAGCTGAGGGACAAGGCTCAGGCGAAGCTCGACCGGGCGTAGAATGCGTGGGACGCGCGGGTGGCGTAATTGGTAGCCGCACCGGACTTAAAATTCGGAGCCGAAAGGCGTGCGGGTTCGAGCCCCGCCCCGCGCACCACGATGCTCGGAAAGCGAAGTGGGCAGGCGGAGGCAATGAAGATGGACCAAACGATTGACCCGACCGAGATGGCCTATATCGAAGCGCGCAATTCGGTGAGCGACGAGGAGCTACTGAAGCGAATCAGGAATGCCCCGGACTGCGGCGGCGCGCTCCTTGTCGAACTCAGCGATTTCTTGGAGCAACAGACAAAGGAGTAAGCGCGGGCATCGCGCGCGGCCTTGCTTCGAGGCGAACGGCTCTTCTGCTGGTCTTGCTGTTTGCTCCCCGCTCGCGCTATTAATTGCTCACGCATTGCGTGCGCTGAAGGTCTGCACCTGAAAGCGCTTGCCGGCCCGCGATTCCACTTGGCGCGACTCCGTCTGCTCGAGGCCATGCCGGGCCGCCGGCGAGACTAGACGAATCACTCGCGACAGCGCCTGGACGCGGGCAAAAGGTGTTGGCGTAATTGCGGCCGTGGTGGAGCTTGGGAGTTGCACGACAGTCCCGAGTGTTCCACCAGGCGCGAGCATCGGCCGGATGCGCTTCAAGGCAGTAGCTACGTCGACGAACTCGAGTACAAGGGCCGCGAACACGAGCTCCACGGGGGCGAAGCCGAAGTCGTCTTTCTCGATATCGCCGGTCGAGAGAGGCGAGGAATCGTGGCCGCTCCTCGATGGGGACGTGAGAGAACCAGAAGCCACCGAGGGCTGCGTCGAAGGTGCCTAGGTCATCGGGTAGGGCGTACGCGTCCGCAACCTGGAATCGAACGCGTCCAGGTGGCCACTGCTTTCCGGCTGCAACCTCGAGCATTTCCGCGCTAGCGTCGACTCCCACGACTTCCCTTGCTTCGCTAGCGATAAACGACGTCCAGTAGCCCGTCCCGCAGGCGACCTCGACTACGCGGCGGCCCGCGAAGAGGCGCGATACTATGGCTTCAAGCCGTCTGAGGTCCGCTTGCCTCTCAGGCTTCGCATAGACCGTCTCGTACTCGCGGGCTCGTGCCGCGTAGTACTGCTTTAATGACGGCGCAGCGGGCTGCATTTTTGCTAGCTATCTGCGTCCGTTCCAATGACACATCGGGGAGGCGAGGCCGGCTGTAGTGCAGGAGCCGAATCCTCCCTCTCGGCCCGAATGCCGATGAGAGGGGCCGCCCCATTGGCTAGAAATGCGGCTCGTGCTTCCGTGCGACTTCATGAAAACACCAATGCCAAGGCTCGTAGGCGTAACCGTGGACATTCCCTTCCGGGTAGGACAGCATGAAGCCGAAGTCCGATGCGTTCAGCGATAGCCAGCGGAACGCCTCGGTATCCGCGAACGCGACGTCCAACGCCGGGCAGCCAGGTGTAGTCACATCGACGGCGCGGCCCGAGTGATGCTCGCTGAAGCCAGGCGGAGCAATTACCGACAGTACAGTCTCGATGTTTACGCCGTTTTCGAGCTTGCGGCGGATGAGGGCGGTCTGCCTCTCAATGCTCCGAAACGCGGAGGATATAGCTAGGTCGACGCCGTCACTTCGCGCGGCGGCGGTAAGTCGATTCCAGGCCCTCGCGGCAGCAGGTGCGAGAAGGTGTTCTCGCCCGTTCCTGTCTCGTTCCGCGGCGACAAGTAGAGGAGCCTCCAGGTACATTGGGAGGAGGCGAGTCCGAACGAGGGCAACGGATACGCCGAGCCCCTCAAGGGCGGCCAGAACGTGTGGGGGGAACTCCACGCGTTCAGCGACTATTTCTGACGCCAAGGACTGCCTCCCAAGAGGTGGCGGCTTCGGTGACTATGATAGCGAGGAACGAGCGGCGGTGCGGCTAATCATGGCGGGGCTTGAATGTTTGCCAGGCGAGAGCGTAGGGGTAATCTATTGCACAGTCCGGCTAGAGGACCACCTTAGACGGCTCCGACCTCCGGCCAGAATGAGATTCGCAAGGTGACAATAGATACGCTTCTACTCGACGCCGATGGTGTGCTTCAGCGCCCGGTAGTTCGGTGGGATAACTCCCGCATGTACAAGCAGCCTCGTTTAGCGTGGTAAAGAACGCCAAAGCCCATAAATCTCCGGGTAGATGTGCCTTTTGCGGAGGTGGCAATCTCAGCAAGGAGCACTTTTGGCCGCAATGGGTTGCGCCCTTGCTGAAGGCACCGTCCTCGACAGGCCCGCACCGCGAACTTCTTGTTAAGCACACTCAAAAAACAATACTTGTTAACGCCCAAATGAAAGAGCGCTCAGGACATGTGACTACCAAGAAACTTCGAGCAGTTTGCGCTGCCTGCAACAGTGGGTGGATGAGTTCAATTGAACAGGCCGCACAGCGTATCGCGACGCCACTGATTACTGGTAAGGCCATCACTTTGCGGTCGCCGGAACAGACGATTCTAGGCCAGTGGCTCACTTTAAAAGCTATGGTAGGCGAACAAAATCAGAGGGACCGTGAAAAGGAAGAAATTGTCTTTCTCCAGCGCGACCGCGACGATTTGCGGAGGAACGGGACAATTCCTCCTTACGTTCATATTTGGATAGCCCGTTATATCGCATTCACATGGAGGCATGCCTACCGGAGAGACGCGGCATTGCTTGCCACGACGCCGGTCGTACCGCGACATGGAAGAGGGAAGAACGTGCAGACTTCTGCCATTGGAATCGGAGAGCTGTTTGCTCTTGTCATGGCCTGCGCTGCCGAAGGGCTTAAGGTGAACGAATTTTTCAAATTCGGAAAGCAGTTCATTCCTTTGTGGCCACTCACTGGATACGACATTGACTGGCCTCCGGACTCTTCTATTGACGACAGGGGGGCAAACGCCGCTGCTGACGCCCTCGGCCTGCTTATTCGAAACCCGAAGACGATTTGGATGCCCGGCACTAGGTAATGACCTTTGGTCTGTGACTTATCCGTCGCGTTGGGCCTATTGGTGCTTCGGTTGGACTATCCAGAGTGGGTGCGTGACTGGGCGCGGTAGCCCTAATCCGTCTGCGGTTACAGTCTGAGCGACGACACAAGTAACCCTGCCAGCACTCTCATACCTGCACCGGTGAATCTGCGGCAACCTACAGTACTCGCGCACGGTTAGGCCAATACCGTCGCGGCTACGGCACTGGCGTGACATAGCATGGCCCGGAGCATCTGTTCGGGTCGAGAACATGATATCTCGCGGTTGGGCGCGTCTTGAACTTTGGTACTGACGGAGGAGACCAGTACAGCGGATTGCGAATGTAGCTCGTGAAGCAGGCGAACGGTAGCCTATAAACAACGAGTATCTCGGCGAATCAGTTCTAAGGAAGGGCGTACAAAAAGGACGTCTGCGCACGAAGTTGCTTGGCGACGCGCGATTGTGGCCGGCACGACCCTGACTGACTGAGCCCCTGCCGCGCCGCGAGACCCTGCAGGACTTTGCGCGACACGAGACGTATGACGCGGGATAGCGCCTGCACACGCGCGAAAGGGGATGGCGTGACTGCGGCCCTTGTGGGGCTCGGGAGCTGTACGACAGTGGCCAGAGTTCCGTCAGGCCCGAGCATTGGCCCGATGTGGTTCAAGGCGGTGCCAACGTCGACATATTCGAAGATGAGCCCGGCGTACACGAGCTCCAGAGGGGCGAAGGCGAGGTCATCTTTCTCGAGGTCGCCGACGAGCAGCTCGAGCCCGGGAATGCGGTCCTCGAATCGAGCACCGCACGCGCCGATATAGGCGGGGTTGATGTCGACGCCGACCACGCGCTTGGTGACATCCGGCGATATACGTTCGAACCCATTGCCGCCAGCGCAGCCCAGGACGGCGACGGAGCGTGGCGCGTAGGCCTCGAGCAGCTCCCCAAACACGTCGGCAAGTAGCACCGCCTGCGCGACCTCTGGCAGAGACATATGCGCCTCGTATTCGGTGAGAGGAAGCTGCAGCCAAGGGTTCGTCATGCCGCCTCAATTACTCAGACGCACCTTATCGTCATCACGGTGCACCTTGTCAACCTCGGTCGTCGAGCCAAGTGTTGATACAGGGCACGGCATCTGTAAACCTTTGTGCCGTTGTAGGTCCCTCAGCTGTGGGTGCAAGTACCATTCGCTCGCAGTCTGAGACGGTCCTCAACGAATGCCTGACGCGATGCAAGGTTCTCGGAAAGCGGCGCTCCACGGCGGGCAGCGTGCTCCCGGGCGCCGCGTCCTCGCGGCCCCGACATGAGATGCTGGTCGACCCATTAGGCGTCCGAGAATTGCGACCCCAAGAGGCGCCACGATGCGCTCCAGTGCTAATGCCTGATGCTGACGTCAGCATCTACGAAGTTTATTAGAGCTGATAGCCTAGAGTGTGACTGGCTCATAATCGTTTTGCAGCCTTGTAAAACCGCCAATGCCAATTCTGCGTAGCCTCCGAAGCCGCCTTCTGCTGCTTCTTGTCGTGGCATTCATGCTGTTGTTTGGTGGGGCGGCCTACCACTTTGCGGGCGAGCGGACGGAGAGCCTGGCGCAGGCGAGGCAAGCGCTTTTGCGCACAGCTAAGCTGATTACAACCGAGGAAGCTCTACGAGTCGCTCGCGCCCACACGCTGCTGCATTCTCTGGCTCCGCTCGCCGGGATACAGCACGCCGCGGAGTTGGGCAGCCAGTGTCAGCGCGAGCTTGCGGTGGCGCTTGCATCGAATCCGGACTGGAACGACATCCTAGTCGCGCGGGCAAATGGGGAGGTCGTATGTACCGCGAAGCCTTCCGAACAATCGCTTAACGTTGCACGCCAGCCCTACTTCAAGGCCGCGTTGGTTGCGCGCGAGTTCGTGGTGGGTGGACCCGTAGCGAGTCCTTCAACTGGCGGGCTGGCCATTCCCATCGCGGAACCCCTAGTTGACAGGGTGAGCCAGCCGCAAGGGATGCTCGCGGTGTTCGTCGGCCTGTCGTGGCCGAACAGCTTGCGGACACGCGACGAACTACCCGCGGGCGCACGACTCGTCGTGCGTGACGGGCTGGGCAGGGCCGTTCTGCGCTTCCCTGACGACGAAGCCCGCGCTGGGAAGCCCACCGCCCATCCGCAGCTCGCCAAATTGGCCTTGGCAAAGCAGGAAGGTTTCACCCAGGTATCTGACGGTGATGGGGTGCGGCGCCTCTACGGATTTGTCCCGTTTCTACAGACCACGTCCGGGCCGCTCTCCCTCTGGCTGGGGGTATCCCAACACCGTATTACGGCACTCGCAGACAGTGCCTTTCGTTGGGGTACCACCCTAGCGCTGGGGGTCGTTCTTCTGACTCTCGGCATTGTCTGGATAGGCAGCGAGAGACTGTTCCTGCGGCGGGTGGCGGCGCTCTCACGTGCTGCGAAGCAATTGGGGCAAGGAAATCTAACGGCTCGGACTGAGCTGCGCCCGGCCGCTGACGAAGTTGGCGCGCTGAGCCGCACCTTCGACGAGATGGCCGAAGGGCTCCAGAACAAGGGCGACCAGCTCAAGGCTACCAACAAGCACTTGGAGCTCATTAATCGCGCATTGCGTGTGCTCTCGGCCGTAAACCGGGCACTGCTGCACATGTCTGAGGAAAAGCAGTTGCTTGATGAGATTTGCCGGATACTCGTAGAGGTGGGCGGCTATCGCATGGCCTGGGTCGGCTACGCTGAGGACGATGCGCAAAGAGCCGTCCGGCCCGTCGCGTGTCGCGGCGTCGAGAGGCAATATCTGGACGCAATGGAGCTCACGTGGGCGGACACCGAGTTCGGTCAGGAGCCGAGCGGAACTGCGATACGAACCGCGTCGCCCATTGTGGT
The DNA here is from genome assembly GCA_963817785.1 of uncultured Pseudomonadota bacterium. Classification (GTDB taxonomy): domain Bacteria; phylum Pseudomonadota; class Gammaproteobacteria; order Burkholderiales; family SG8-39; genus JAKALD01. The sequence continues at coordinate 219,951 of CAWFPL010000006.1, forward strand.
GAACAATGTTTCAACCGAGCCTGACTTTGCACCGTGGCGCGCGGAGGCACGTGAACGCGGCTATGGCTCCACGGTCGCGCTGCCGCTCAAGAGCGATGAGGGCAAAGTCCTGGGAGTGCTCCGAGCGTATGCGGTGGAGGCGGGTGCTTTCGGGGATGAACAGGTCCAGGTGCTTCTGGAAGTAGCTCAAGACCTGTCTTTCGGCATTTCGACGGTGCGCGCTCGGGCGGAGCGCGCGCGGCTCGAGGCGGCGCTGCGCAAGGCCGAGGGCCGGCTGCTCGCCGCGCTGCAGGGCAACCTGGACGCTTTCTGTGTTCTAAATCCGGTGCGTGGCGAGAACGGAGCAGTCGTCGACATGGAGTTCACGGAGCTCAACGCTCACGCCGAGGTGCTGCTGAGGCGGCCGGCTGAAGAGCTTCTCGGGCGCCGATTCTTGGAGGTTTTCCCCTCCTACGAGGAGCTATTGCGGCGTTACATCCCAGTTCTGGAGTCTGGTCATCCCAAGGACGAGCAGGTTTCGATGCGTACGCCCAGTGGCAGAACCCTGTGGATACGCCACCAAGTCGTTCCGCTCGAGGACGGCGTCGCCGTCTTCTGGCGAGACATCACCGAAGGGATGGAGGCTTCGCAGAAGCTCAAAGCGAGTGAGAAGAAGTACCGGGAACTTCTCGAGAGCCTGCAGGAAGGCATCTACTTAATTGACCCGGAGGCTCGTACCACGTTCGTCAATCCACGCATGGCGGAAATGCTCGGGTACCCCGTTGAAGAGATGCTCGGCAAGTCTGTGTTCGACTTCGTGGCCGAGCGCGAGGCGCAGATTCTCAGGCACCGGTTCGAGCAGCGTAGGCAGGGAGTCCGGGACAGTTACGAGTTGGAGTGGCTTCGCAAGGACGGCAGCGGGCTGTACGCGAGAGTCGAGGGCTGTCCGATTTACGATGACGAGGGGACGTTCGTCGGCTCGCTTGCGGCCGTCATCGACCTCACCGAGCGTCGCCGGAGCGAACTCGCACTTGAGCGGGCCAATCGGGCGCTCAAGACGATTAGCGTAGCAAACGAGGAGCTGGTCCGTGCCACCGACGAGACCCAGCTCCTGCAGGCCGTGTGCCGCGTCATCGTCGAGCAAGGCAACTACGCCAAGGCGTGGGTAGGCTACGCCGAGGACGACCCCGGGAAAACTATCACCCCGAAGGCCTGGGCCGGTGCTGGCGTGGAGCCGTTGGTGACGCAACGCAATATAAGTTGGGCCGCGGAGAGCCCCTCAGGCCAGGGCCTGGTGGCCCGCGTGATTCGCACGGGGCGTTCTCTGGTGAGTCACGACGTTGCGACCGACCCCGACGTAGCGTTCTCGCGCGAACTCGCGCTAGCGACCGGCACCCAGAGCATTCTCGTCTTGCCACTGCTAGCGCGTAAAGACCGTGCTTTAGGTTTTCTGAGCATCCACGGTAATCAGCCCGGGCTCTTCGATGAGGGGCACGAGGCGCTCTTGCGCCAACTGGCCGATGACCTTATTGAGTATTACCTAACCGCATGACATTAGAACAGTTGAGCCTGTTCCCAGCAGGAGGCGATGATGGCGGAGCGCCGTTGGGCGGATTTCAGCTTGCCGCGAGCGGCGTGCTGGAGTTCGCTCAAGGTCTCGGGGCAGAAGTTCGCCAGCGCATGGCGCTTGAGCCAAGCCCAGAGGTACTCCACGGGGTTGAGTTCCGGGGCGTAGCCGGGCAGGAACTCGAGCTGGATGTCGCCGTCGGTCGAGTCCACGTAGTCGCGCACCAAGCGACTGCGGTGAGGTCTGCCTCCATCCCACAAGATGAGAAGCCGGCGGCGATAGTGGGCTTTGAGCGCCTTGAGGAACTCGAGGACCTGCTCTTTCTTGACCGAGCCTTCGTGAAGCCGAAAGCACACGCCGCGATAGTGCATTCCGGCGATCACCGAGACGTGGTCCCAGTTGAAGCAGAACTGGAGCACCGGAGTCTCGCCTCTCACCGCCCAGGTGCGCACCCGCGTGGGGCGCTGCGACAGGCCCGATTCGTCGATGAAGACGATCAGCCGGTCCTCGCGGCGGG
>CAWFPL010000007.1:0-407646 GCA_963817785.1 uncultured Pseudomonadota bacterium
AGATGTGATGGTTCCGGCGGGTGAGGAAACGTGAGGAGGTGGCTCATGCGCAATTTGAGGCTAAGCAAGGCTTTCACCCTGATGGAATCGGGGCCCGTTGTCCTCGTGACGACCCATGACGGGGAGAAGGACAACATCATGACTATCTCATGGACCATGGTGCTGGACTTCACCCCGGTATTCGCAATTACCACGGGCGAGTGGAATCATTCCTACGCGGCGCTGCGAAATAACAGGGAATGCGTCATTGCGATTCCGACGGTCGACATGCTGGATCAGGCCGTCGGGATCGGGACGTGCTCCGGCGCCGACACGGACAAGTTCGCCAAGTTCAAGCTCACGCCCGTGCGGGGCAAGGTCGTCAAAGCGCCATTGATCAAAGAGTGCCTCGCAAACATCGAGTGCAAGGTCATCGACATCGTCGGGAAGCACAATATCGTCGTGCTGCAGGGCGTTGCCGCATACGTGGATCCTGCGCGCAAGGAAAAGCGAACGGTTCACGCAGTCGGCGACGGCACGTTCATCGTCGATGGACGCAAGATCGACCGGAGGAAGATGATGGCCTCCAAGATTCCGAAGGGTGCCTAGCGCCCTTCATTTACGACCAGTAGCTCGATGTTTCCGCCAGCACTGGCGTTTGATAGTGACATGTGGGACGTTGCCCGGTGCTCGACCCAGACGGCGAAGTCACGTGCGGGAGATCTGCGGGACTCGGTTCTGCATCGTACTGCATCGCTCTGCAGGGTAGGGCAACGGGCGCCCCTCAGTCTGTTGAGTTAATACAAGCAGTTAGCGTTGCAGATACGAACTACGAACCAGGGGGTCGTGGGTTCGAATCCTGCCGGGCGCGCCAGACAATCAAGGGCTTAGCGAGAGCTAGGCCCTTGTCATTTGGGCGCTGTGACCAAAACGTGCCCAACTTCCGCAACGCTTCGGCCCTCGGCAGCTTCCACTCCCCGCACAGCGCATAGACGATCCGCGTAAGGGGCAAGATGTTCGGCCGCGTAGTGCGCGTACCGCCGCACCATCTCAACGCTTTCCCATCCGCCCAACTCCTGGAGGGCATGTAAGGGCGTGCCTTGCTGCACATGCCAGCTCGCCCAGGTATGCCGGAGATCGTGCCAGCGGAAATCCTCGATCCCCGCCTTCTCCAGCGCCGCGTACCAGGCTTTGGTGCTCACCTGGGTAATCGGCTTACCTCTAAAGCTGAACACGTGCGTCGGATGCCTCCCAAGCTGCTTGCGGACGATGACTACAGCCTCCGCATTCAGCGGCACCGCAATCGCCTTCCGCGCTTTCGCCTGATCGGGATGCACCCAGGCAATACGCCGCACTACATCCACCTGCGACCACTGCAGACCCGTGACGTTCGCACGGCGAAGACCCGTCGCCAAAGAAAACGCCGCCATGTCCGCTAAGTGCTCCGGCAACGCCGCCAGCAATCGCTGCGCCTCATCCCTCGTCAGGAACCGAATTCGCCGCCTAGGCTCCTTGAGCATCCGAACGCGAGGCACACGGTCCAGCCATTCCCATTCATTCATGCACTTCCTGAGAACGGCCCGCACGATTTCCAGCACGCGGTTTACCGTTGCGTTACTCACCCCTTCCGCCAGTTTCGCGTCCGTCATGTGGTCGATGAGGTTTCGCGTGATGGCATCGAGAGACTTACCACCGAGGTACCGATCGAGCCACCGGAAGTGCATCCGGTCGGCGTCAATCGTCGCCTTGTGGCCCTTCTCCTTCAGCCATCGCACGACCGCATCATTCCAGGTCCGCCGGGGCTTTTCGCCAAGCTTGGCGATGCGCCACAGTTCGACCTTTAGCCGGTCGTGAAACTCTGCAGCTAGGGCTTTTTCGGCAGTCCCAGTAGATCGGCGTACTCGCTCTCCGTTTGGAGTGCGAATGTCGACCCACCAGACGCCGCTGCGTCTGCGAAGTGACAAGAATCAACCTCCTTTCCCAGCGTCACTCGCAGCGCTTGCCGAGAGCTAGGATAGTGCGAGCGGAGGTAGGTCACAAGGTCATCTTCTAGGAACACCCAGGCGCGGCCGATCTTGGCCCCCGGCACGAGCCCGAGCTTCGCGCGCCGACGCAGCTCCTCGGGGTGAACCCGCAGGAACTGCGCGGCCTCGACTACGCCAAGACTCCGTCGGCCGCCCCGCCCGTTGTCGGGACCGGGATTGCCGGAAGAGGGCGCTAGCCCCAGGTGTTCAAACGTCCCCATGCACAAGCCTCCGAGCGGCGTGTATGCCTGGGGAAATGCCCTCGCTTGGAGAGAACGCACTGCCCCAGGTTCGACCCGAGCGTTAATCGGGCCCAGCAAGGGACAGCCGCCTTTGAGAAGGAGAACGCGATCGCGCTCTCGATCGGAGGAAGGTCAGAGGATCATCCGACCCCGGCAGGCCCGCGGTGCACATGGCCTGCCTTGCCGTGGGCGTATTGTTCCGTTTGCCGCGCGGCAAACGGGAATATACGGCGTCCGCGAAAATGGTGCAAGAGCCCTGGGAAAAGTGAAGCGCCGAAGCATCCTTCGGCCGCACACGCTGCAACCGCGAAGCTAGCAATGCGGAGATGGTGCCGGCCTGACCGGGGACCTGAACGGGGCCTGAACGGGGCCTGATCGGATCCTGATCGCGGCCTGGTCAGTGTCCTGAGTGAAACTGAGTGAAACGCTACCGAGGACGGTCCGTGTGCCAAGCGTGGATCCGTGCCCGGTAGGTAACCGACAGACGCCATTCGGGGTGTATTCAAGCGAGCATTTCGGAGATATTCACGGCCTATCCAGGACCTATTCGGATCCTATCCAAAACCTATTGGGATCCTATGCGAGACCTAATGAGAGCCTGTCAGGAGCGCATTGCGCACGTGTGTTGACTGTTGCAGTGGATTGACCCGCCTTTTCATGTGCTGCTGAGCCGTACCCTTCGACGGCGCCCCCCTGAGTCGACGTAGCGTTCGCCACGTCAACGTGGGCATTGAAGGATGAAAATGCGGGTCAGACGTGCCTCAGGAGCGGCGAGTAAAGGCGGCGTAGGCGTTCAGGCCCGGATTTCTGCGCCGCTCCCGGCTCGACTGTCTTGAGCAGGTCGGCGGTTAGGATAAATCGGAGCGGCGCCCTGACCACTTAGTCGTCGTGCACAAGAGTCTCTCCACGTTCTGCGCTACGATTGCCGGCACATGCGGCAAGAATCCTAGGGGGCAAGGTGGCACGGCCCGGCAAGAAGCGTCAGACCACCAGCAATGGGGCAAACCTCGACTTCGACACCAAGCTCCGGGCGACCACCGACGCGCTCCGGGTGAGCAATTGCTACTGCATCGAAGTGCGGCTACCGCAGCCGAGTTCAGCTGTTACGAACCACCGGTTCCGGTCGGTTCGTGATGGTCGGTTCGCGACATGGCGGCAGCGGACCCTGTGCGGTCCTCAGCTAAGCGGCGCGAGTGGCCGCTTCTCGGCGATGCTGTTGAAAAACTCCGTTGGCCTGCTCGGCGGAACGTCCCGTCGAAGACTCGACCGCTCAGGATGCGCTACAGGCGACGCTAGCAAACCGGGTATGGGGTCGACGACCCCCAGAAATCAGTCAAAAGCTTCCGTCGAAGAGTTTTTCAACAAAATACGGCCATTGCTGCCGCTTATGTCGGAAACGTCGAGCGGCCGGTGTCCACCTGCTTGCTGACGTTGGTTTAGACTGCAATTCGAACGACCGCTTTCTATGGAGTCGGAGGACGGCCTCCGACCCCGAACGGACAGTCCCGTGGGATGATCAGCAGCTAATCCAGCAGCATCGGGGCCACCAGGGAGGGCTTGGCGATGGAGGAGGCAAAGCACATCAATACAGTCAGGCGGTATTTTGACGCCTGCAATTCCGGGCGGCTCGAGGACTTTAAGCCGACTTTGGCCGATGACGTAGTCCATTACTTTTTGCCCGATCGATTTGCGCCAATCAGAGGCGCCGATCATCTGGCTCGGTTTTGGCGCAAGTTCAAGCAGGTTTCGAATACCCTCTGGGCGATCGACGAAATAATTGCCCAAGGGGACCGCGTCGTAAGTGAATGGAGTCTCATATGGACGCCCCAGGGGAGCAACTCGCGCCTGACCATGCGAGGCGGCGAGTGGTACGAAATGCGTTCTGGCGTTATCGGAGAGGTGCGCGCCTATTTCGCCTATGACGAGGCACGCGATGCGGACCGAAAGAAATTACTGCCGATGATGTTGCCAAGCTGCAAGCTGTCGCTGACTCTTTCCCTAGAGACCGCTTCATCGTCTACATCATATTCTCGAAGCTCGCCCCATTCTTGCCGGAGGAGATCTCCCGCATACGCGTAGTAAACGACCAGTATCGCCGTCGAGCGATTCTTCTCACCGCGCGCGAGCTTGAGCCTTACCATTTGTACGATCGCACAGCGAAGGAATTCAAGATCGATCGCTATGCAGTGAACTTCGAAGGCATGGTCAAAGTGACCGAGCAGGTGTATTACGCAGAAGCGGTACAGGGGCAACAATCATGACGCGCGACGCATGCGGCGGCGCATTCTAGAATACTTCATGATCTGAATAGCAGGCTAAGGGGAATACGAGGGAGATAGTGGATTCGGCAACGCAACGGTCACTCGCCAAGCTATTGCTTGGCCTCGTGCCAGCCGACGGCAGTTCAATCGGCAATCAGAAGCTGCGCGAGCAATTTCTGCAGGCAGCCCGCACAAAGGGGCTCAAGGCCTCGGAAGCCATCGCCGCGTCCCTCTGTGAGCAACTGATCGAAGCCGGTACTTTGGCTCGCGGCAAGGGCCGCGGCGGTTCCGTGCGCCGCGTCCAGCCCATCGATTCCGGGGATTTTTCCCTCGAACCGAAATCACCCGTTCCGGTGGAGAAGACTTCGGACTCAAAGAAAAAGAAGTCCGCGGCGCGCAAGAGCGCGCCTGACGAAGAACCGCATGTGCTGAGCTATCGGCACAACACCAAACGCAAGAACAACCCGCAAGTTGGCCTCGTCAACGAAACCACAGACCCGCCGTTACCCAAGACTATGTGGAAGTACGACCCGCACATCGATCCGGCCCTGTCCTTCGACATAGGGCGCTCGAAGATCGAACAACTGATCGACGACGCCCTTGCGAGCGGCGACGAGCAATCAATGCGCGCCGCGCTCACCGAGCTGAAGCGCTCCAGCAGCCCGTACCTCAACTGGGCCGGTAAAGCGGAGCGGACGAGCTTCGAGATCGACACCGTCTCCCTGCACGTGCATGAGCGCATCGATCCGATGAGCATCCTCGCGGTCGTGAGTAAGCAGATCAAGGACGCTAAAGCAGGCAAGCGTCGCGCCATTCAGCCCGGCCTGTTCGACGCTCCGTTCGAGAATGTTCCGCTGCGCGAGGCTGTGGACTTCTATAAGCATGAGCGTGGCTGGTCGAATCGGCTGATCGCCGGTGATTCTCTGCTCGTCATGAACTCCCTCATTCGGAAGGAGAGCATGGCGGGCCAGGTCCAGATGGTTTACATCGATCCGCCATATGGCATCGAGTATCGATCCAATTTCCAGCCGTTCACGAACAAGCGGGACGTAAAGGATCGAAAAGATGAGGACTTAACGCAAGAACCTGAAATGATCAAAGCTTTCCGCGATACGTGGGAGCTAGATATTCATTCATATCTCTCGTACTTGCGTGACCGTCTATTCCTTGCGCATGAACTCCTCGCAGAGTCCGGCAGTATCTTCGTGCAGATTTCAGATCAGAATTTGCACCGAGTGCGAGCGATTCTCGATGAGATATTCGGGACAGAGAACTTCGTCTCCTGCATTAATTTCCAGTCGATGACCCCACTTGAGTCCGGTCATCTCGAAACTGTGTTCGACTACCTCGTCTGGTACGCGAAAGATATCAAGTCGCTCAAGTACAGAAATCTCTACCGAGACAAGCCGCTTGAGGGCAATGCCGAGTTCAAGTTTGTTACAAGGGCGCCTGGCTATCGGGAACTAACGGACGAGGAATCAGGCGCAGAGATTTCGACGGAATTGTCACACAAAATATTTAAGAGATCGGTTCTCGAATCGTCAGGGTTTACACCCAGTTGTACATTCGCGTTCGATTTTGACGGCCATGAGCCCTTCATCCCTCGTGGAGGCAAGAGCTGGCGCACAAATCCGGACGGAATGCGTCGCCTATATCGATCGGATCGGCTGTTCGTCCTTGGCACGAAGCTCTATTTCAAGCTCTATTTCCAAGATTTCCCGAAAACGAGTTTGTTGAACACTTGGCCGGACACAGTAGCTGGGTATGGTGAGACGAAAACTTACGTAGTTCAGACCCATCCCAAAGTAATTGAGCGCTGTATGCTCATGACGACAGACCCCGGCGATCTTGTACTTGATCCAACGTGCGGATCTGGCACGACCGCTTTTGTCGCTGAAAAGTGGGGCCGGCGATGGATTACCTGCGACACGTCCAGAGTATCGATAACGCTGACAAAGCAGCGGCTAATGACATCGAGCTTCGAGTATTACGAGCTCCGCTATCCGCATGAAGGTCTCCGAGCTGGGTTCATCTATAAGACCATTCCCCATCTCACACTCAAGTCCATCGCGCATAACACTGAGGTAGATGAAATTTACGCAAGAATGCACCCGGAAGTCGAAGGAGCGCTTAAGTCGCTCAATGCTGCGCTGAAGAAGCGTTCTTCAGACGAATTCATTGTTGCGGTTGGAGGGCGTAAGGGCGAGAAACTGAACTTGGCGAAAGGGGTTGCATTGCAGGAATGGGAAGTGCCGCTCGACTTTCCGGATGATTGGCATGCGTCGGTGCGAGAGTCGTTCGATGCGTTTCATGCTGCGCGGCAGGCGCTGCAAAAGCAGATCGACATGTCTGTCGCGGCGCATGCCGAATCCGAGGTGCTGTACGACTTACCCGAGAAGTCGAAGACGAAGATGCGAATCACCGGGCCGTTTACGGTAGAAGCGGTACCGTTCCCGAGCGTGCTGTCGCTAGATGAGACGGAGCAGCCGAAGGAAGCCGATGTGGCGATTGCGCGGTCGGGAGAATCGGCGCGGCAACATTCGTGGCGGGACGAGCTGCTGAAGACCGGGATTCGGGGCAAGGGCGGGCAGATGCTGAAATTCGCCAGTATGGACACGCTGCCCGGCACAGCGTGTGTGCACGCGAGCGGCAATCTGGATTCGGGAGAGCGGGTGGTGGTGAGCTTCGGGCCGGAGCATGGAGCGCTGGAGCAGCGCCAGGTTGAGCACGCGCTGCGCGAGGCGAGCGTGTTGTTTCCGGTGCCGAAGATGATCGTGTTCTGCGCCTTTGAGTTCGATCCCGAGGCCGCAAAGGACATCGACGCGGTGAAGGGAATCACGGCGCTTATTGAGTATTACCTAACCGCATGACATTAGAACAGTTGAGCCTGTTCCCAGCAGGAGGCGATGATGGCGGAGCGCCGTTGGGCGGATTTCAGCTTGCCGCGAGCGGCGTGCTGGAGTTCGCTCAAGGTCTCGGGGCAGAAGTTCGCCAGCGCATGGCGCTTGAGCCAAGCCCAGAGGTACTCCACGGGGTTGAGTTCCGGGGCGTAGCCGGGCAGGAACTCGAGCTGGATGTCGCCGTCGGTCGAGTCCACGTAGTCGCGCACCAAGCGACTGCGGTGAGGTCTGCCTCCATCCCACAAGATGAGAAGCCGGCGGCGATAGTGGGCTTTGAGCGCCTTGAGGAACTCGAGGACCTGCTCTTTCTTGACCGAGCCTTCGTGAAGCCGAAAGCACACGCCGCGATAGTGCATTCCGGCGATCACCGAGACGTGGTCCCAGTTGAAGCAGAACTGGAGCACCGGAGTCTCGCCTCTCACCGCCCAGGTGCGCACCCGCGTGGGGCGCTGCGACAGGCCCGATTCGTCGATGAAGACGATCAGCCGGTCCTCGCGGCGGGCTTTTTTTTAAGCCCGGGCCAGGTGTGCCGCTTCCAATGCTCGATGGCCACATCATCGCGCTCCAGCGCACGCCGATCGGGCTTCTGGCTGGAGAAGCCCAACTGCCCGAGCAACCGCCAGACATGAACCTCGCTGTAGTGAACGCCGAAGCGCCGCTCGATAAACACGCGCACCCGCTTGATCGTCCAGAGCGACGTGCCAAAGCCGTGCGCCGTCGGGCCTTCGAGCAAAGCTACTTGCAGCTTGGACAGTTCCTCGGCACCGAGTCGGGCGGGACGCCCGCCCTTGCTCACGCTCCGAAGCGCATCGATTCCCTCGGACTCCAGCACGCCCTTCCAGCGGTATACCGTCTGGCGCGGCGCGCCCACCATAGCAGCCACCTGCGCGGGAGCGTGACCGGCCTGAAGCAGCCGCGCCGCCCGCACCCGGCGCTTCGCCCCGGCATCGATTTTGTTCTTCGTCTTCATGCGCAAACTCCGATGTTATGCCAACACCCGAGTAACGCATGAGGAACAATTCGGTTGTCACGCGGTTAGGAAATACTCAATAAGGCGAAGATGAACGCGGACCTGCTCACCGAAGACCTGAAGAAGGCGCGGTCGAGCAATCAAAGTTTCTGGCTGATGGGCCAGCCGGATGTGGAATTGCGCAAGCGCAAGGACGGCATGTTCGAGGTCGAGGTCAACGGCTTCGACTACTTTGACACCGCGAAGGGCGAACTGATCTCGGGTGGAAAGGCGAAGATTGCCATGTGGCTGCTCGACACCGACTACGACGACCGGTCGCTGTTTCCGCGCCAGGTGTTTTTCCCGATGGCGGGCAAGGACGAAGGCTGGAAGAGGCTGCGCCGCGATATCCGGGCGGAGCTGGACGAGAGCCAGCTCGACAAGTTCCATGGCACGGTTTCGCTGCCATTCGAGGCGGGCGAGAATCGAAAGGCCGCAGTCAAGATCGTGGACGACCGGGGAATCGAGTCGGTGAAGGTTCTTCCGCTCGCTTGATCCCGGCGCAATGACTGCTCCGAAGTCGCTCATCATCAATTCGCCCTACGAGCGGCCCGCGCGCCACTGGCGCCAGGGCAAGGGCGGTGCGCTCGCATTGGTGGAAGAACGGCGCGACGCGGGTTACGAGATTTTTGACATCCGCAACAACACGCGGCGCACCGAAACGCTTGCCCTGGTCAATTCGATCCGCAAGCGCGTGGACGAATGGCGCAGCGCCGGCTATCCGGGCGTGACGAGCGTCACGCGCACGCTGCTTGAACACTGGTTCGATCGCGGCGCGCGACAGTATCCGTTCTATTTTTGCCAACTCGAAGCGATCGAAACGCTGATCTGGTGGATCGAGGCCCCGGACGAGCACAAGCAGGGCATCCATATTCCGGGTGACGGCGGGACTTGGGATCGTCTGTGCAATAAGATGGCGACGGGAACCGGTAAGACCACGGTGATGGCTATGCTCATCGCCTGGCAGGTGCTCAACGCCTTGACCTACCCCAAGCGTGCGAAGGATTTTTCGCGAGCGGTGCTCGTGGTCGCGCCTGGCCTCACGGTGAAGGAGCGATTGCGCGTGCTTTATCCCGGAGAGCCGGCGAACTACTACGACGCTTTCGGAATTTGCCCTTCGGACGCGATGCGCCAGAAGCTCAACCAGGCCGAGGTGCTGGTCGAGAACTGGCATACGCTGATGCCGCTCAAGGAGCAGGACCGCTCGGTGGTGAAGAAAGACGCCGAAAGCGACGAGGCTTACACCCGGCGCGTGCTCGGCAAGCTCGCTGCCTTCCGCGACATTGTCGTTATCAACGACGAGGCCCACCACGCCTACCGCATTCCGGCGGACATCAAGGTCAAGAAGACCGACGACTTCGACCCGGAGGAAGCGACGCGCTGGATCGAGGGCCTGGACCGCATCCACAAGACGCGGCGCCTGCAGCGCTGCTTCGACCTGTCGGCGACGCCGTTTGCACCCACCGGCAAGGCGAACACCGAGCAGGGGCTTTTCGACTGGATCGTCTCGGACTTCGGCCTCAACGATGCGATCGAGGCCGGCCTGGTCAAGACGCCGCGCGTGGTGGTGCGGGACGATGCCCTGCCCGATGCGAAGACGCTGCGCTCGAAGCTGTATCACATCTACCGCGACGAGTCGGTCGCGCAGGACCTCAACCGGCGCGGCGCGCAGCCGCACGAAGCGCTGCCCAAGCTCGTGCAGGACGCCTACACGCTGCTCGGCGCCGACTGGCGCGACGCGCTCAAGCAGTGGAAGGCCTCGGGCCACGTTTCGCCGCCCGTCATGCTTTCCGTCTGCAACCGCGTGGAGACCGCGGCGCGCATCGAGCGGTATTTCCGGCAGGGCGACGCGCACTGGCCAGAGCTGCACGCGCCAGAGCGCACGCTGCGCGTGGATTCGAGGGTTCTGGAGAAGGCCGAAATCGGCGAGACCGCGGGCGGCGACAAGGACTACGAAGGGCGGCTTCAAGCCATCGTCGAGGCCGCCGATATCCCCGGCGACCGCAAGGAACGGCTGCTTGGCTTAAAGAAGGAGGAGCTGCTGCGCGAGATCGTGGACAACGTCGGCAAGCGCGGCACCGCCGGGCAGGACCTGCAGAACGTAATCTCGGTGGCGATGCTCTCCGAAGGCTGGGATGCGAAGAACGTGACGCACATCATGGGGCTGCGAGCGTTCACCAGCCAGCTCCTGTGCGAGCAGGTGATCGGCCGCGGCTTGCGGCGTGTTTCCTACGAGACCGACGACAACGGTCTTTTCCTTCCTGAATACGTCAACGTCTTCGGCGTGCCACTCTCGATCTTCCAGGACGTGGGCGGCAACGGAGAGCCGCCTCCGCCGCCCAAACCGAGCACGCAGATTGAATCGCTGCCGGAACGCAACGAACTGGAAATCCGCTGGCCCAACGTGCTGCGCATCGATCCCATCGTGCGGCCGGTGCTGACGGTCGATTGGGACAAGGTCGGGACGCTGGAACTCGATCCGGCGCAGACGCCGATCAGCGCGGAAATCGCGCCGGCCCTCGGCGGTGCGACTGACTGGAACAAGATTCACGTCATCGACCTGGAGAAACTGCCCGAGGAATTCCGGCTTCAGCGGCTGGTGTTCAAGGCGGCGCGCAAGGCGCACGACGAGCTGGGACGCGAGCGCTTCACCGGCAGCCGCGAATACCTCGTTCTCCAGCTCATCCGACTGGTCGAGCAGTTCCTCAGCTCGAAGAAGCTCGTCATTCCGTCGCTGTTCCACCAGGAGCCGCTGCGCAAGCGCATCCTGATCGCGCTGAACATCGACGCAATCGTGCAGCACCTGCTGCGCTTTGTCGTCGAGCAGAACCAGGAGCGGATCGAGCCGGTGTTCGACGAGGAGTACCCGATCGGCTCGACGCGCTACATGCGGACCTGGTACACCACCAAGCCCTGCCACCCGACGAAGCGCTCGCAGATCAGCCACATGCTCGCCGACAGCTCCTGGGAGCAGTACGCCGCCAATGCGTTCGAGAAGAACAAGCTGGTCGCGGCCTACGCCAAGAACGACCATCTTGGCTATCAGGTTTACTACCTCTGGAACGGAGCGCGGCGGCGCTTCGTGCCCGACTACCTCGTTCGGCTGGCGAACGGCAAGACCCTGGTGCTGGAAATCAAGGGTGAGGACTCGGATCAGAACCGCGCCAAGCGCTCGGCGCTCGATGCCTGGGTGAAGGGCGTAAACGCGAAGGGCGGATTCGGCGCGTGGTGCTGGGACGTGGCGTTCCAGCCAGCGCAAATTCAGGACATCGTGCAGCGGCACGCGGTCGCAGGGTAGTGGTGTCCCTTGCATGTCCCCAACCCGACCCGGATTTATCGCATCACGCATGTGAACAACGTGCCCTGGCTGCTCGCCAACGGGCTGCACTGCGCGAACTCTGCCACCAAAGACCCGGGCTTCGTCCAGATCGGCCTGGCCGACCTAATCGAGAAGCGGAGCTCTCGACCGGTACCGATCCCGCCCGCGGGCACGCTGGACGACTACATCCCGTTCTACTTCGGGACGCATTCCGCGATGCTGTACAACATTCACACCGGCTACAGGGTCCAGCAGGTGCATCAGCGAGACATGGTCTACCTCGTGTCGTCTGTGCAGCATCTTGCGGCGAACAATATCGCCTTCGTTTTCACGAATCGGCATGCCTATGTCGCCAACGCCCACTACTCCAGTAACGTGGCGGACCTCGACGGGTTGGACTGGGACCTGATCAACGGACGGGACTTCAAGCGCGATCCGAACCGGCCCGACAAGCTCGACCGGCGGGCCGCTGAGTTGCTGGTGCATCGGCACCTGCCAGTCGCCGCGCTGGGCGGCATCGCCTGCTACAGCAGCGCAGTCGAACAGACGATTCGAAGCGCGGTAACGGCAATCGGGGTTAACATGGCGGTCAAGGTGAGACAAGACTGGTATTTCTAGACCATGATCCGCTACTCCACAGGTAACCTTCTACTCGCCGACGTTGAAGCGCTCGTCAATACGGTGAATACCGTTGGCGTCATGGGCAAGGGCGTCGCCTTGCAGTTCAAGGACGCGTTCCCGAACAACTTCCATGCGTATGAGGAAGCCTGCAAGCGCGGGGAAGTGCAGATTGGACGCATGTTCGTTACCGAGACCGGGCGCCTGGACGGACCGCGCTGGATCATCAATTTCCCCACGAAGAAGGAATGGCGGCATCCCTCGAAGCTGGAATACGTGCGTTCCGGACTTAACGGCCTCGTGAAGGTCATCCAGGAACGCGGTATCAAGAGCATTGCCCTGCCGCCGCTTGGTTGCGGATATGGTGGACTCGATTGGGCGCAGGTCAAGCAGGCTATTGATGACGCGACGGGCGACCTGTCGGGTGTCGAGGTAGTCGTTTATCCGCCGACCGACGCGTATCAGGCAACGCCCAAGCGCAGCGGGGTCGAGGAGCTCACGCCTGCGCGCGCGATGCTGGTAGATGTGATCCACCGATACAGCGTGCTCGGGTTCGAGTGTACGAATCTCGAGGTCCAGAAGCTCGCCTATTTCCTGCAGCGAATCCTCGGCGGCATGAAGCTCGATGATCCGCTGCGCCTGAAGTTCGTCGCGAACAAGTACGGTCCCTATGCCGACGCGCTCCGGCACATGCTCGATTCCCTGGATGGCAGCTACCTGCACTGCCAGAAGAGGCTGCATGATGCGGGCCCGCTCGATCCGATCCAGCTCGACATGGACCGGCTTCCGAGGGTCGAAGAATACGTATTGAGCGGACCGGGCGTAACCTACCAGGTGGCTCTGCAACGACTCGACAAGTTGATCGACGGTTTCCAGTCGCCCTATCTGATGGAGTTGCTTGCTTCGGTGGACTGGCTGCTTGCCGAACGGGAGGGCGAGGCCACGGACAGCGAACTACTGACTGCAATTGCCGACTGGCCGGGTGGACGCGAAGCGGGGCGCAGGAAGGCTCGCTTGTTCAAGCAGGACGCGATCGCGCTTGCGCACGAACGGCTCAAGCGCGACGCCGACGTGCTCTATTCCGCCGCGTTGGCTTGAGCGTTAGTAGGGTGTGCCGAAGTTGTGCCTCGGCACCTCGGAATTGACCTTGGCCTAGCCCGATTTGTACTGGGTTGAAGCTGGCAAGCGTTGGCAAGGCATTGATTGCTCGTTGATCGAAAACTACCCTGCTAACTGAAAATCCGCACAGGGAAATAACTGGAGGAATCCGCCATGAGCGACGACGCGGTGCTCCACGATATCGACGCGCGCGGTGTGGCGACCGTGACCCTGAACCGTCCGGAGGTGAACAATGCCTACGACGAGTCCGTCATCCAGGGCCTGCTCGACGCGATGGACGCACTCGGCGCGCGCGGGCGGGGTGCGCGCCGTGGTGCTACGCGGGGCGGGAAAACACTTCCAGGCGGGCGCGGATCTGAAGTGGATCCGGCGCGTGGCGGGACAGTCGGCGGCAGAGAACGAGCGCGCGTCGCGGGCCACCGCGGAGGCGGTGCGGCGGCTGAACGAGCTTCCGGTGCCGACGGTCGCGCTCGTGCAGGGCGGTTGCTTCGGCGGGGGAACCGGGATGGTGGCGGCGTGCGACGTGGTGGTCGCCGCGGCCAACGCGATGTTCTCGATCGCGGAGACGCGCTGGGGGCTGATGGCAGGGATCATCCTGCCGCAGTTCGCCGATGCGATCGGCGCCCGCCAGGTGCGCCGCTACGCGCTGACCGGGGAGCGCTTCGGCGCGGAGGAGGCGCGAAGGATCGGGCTGGTGCACGAGGTGGTGCCGGTCGCGGAGCTGGAAGCCGCCGCCGCGCGCCTGGTCGAGCAGCTCTTGCAGAACGCGCCCGAGGCCAACGCCCAGACCAAGCAGGTCGCGCTCGAATTCGCGTGGGGCTCGGTGGACGATTCCGTCTTCGACCGGCTCGTCGCGCAGCACGCCGCGAAGCGCCGGAGCGGCGAGGCGGCGGAGGGGCTGGCGTCGTTCGTCGAGAAGCGGCCGGCACGCTGGGCTGCGTAGCCGCGACGGCGCCCCCGCGCGGAATCGCGATATCAGGCGGAAGCTGCTCGTGTGAAGGCGGTCATTCGAATTGCGAGCTCAACCAACGTCAGCAAGTAGCGAGACACCGGCCGCTCGATCCTTCCGACGTACACGGCAGCAATGGCCGAGGAGCGGACTTCTGCTTTTCCGCCTGAGCAGACCTTCACACGTAGCCGATAGGGGGGTGATCAGGGAGCTGCGGGAGAGTCCGCTTTTCAAAATGCTGAACCGGCACTTTCGACCCTAAGCGGAATTTCGACTCGCGGATTGGCGCGCCGCAAACCCGCCATTCGTTAAGCTTGCGACTCGCTGACCAACCCGCCTTGGCCGATATCTAAACAATTTCGAACTTGGCCCTATGTCTACGGGTCTAGCAGTAGTGCAACGGCCAAATCCGCGCTTCGATTCCACGACACGCGACTTTCTTCGCCGCATCGAGTAGCGCTGTTAACTATGCGCTCGTAGGATGTCCGCTGCAATTCCTAGTTACAGCGACCTCGCGCGTTTGACCTGAAGCAACGATCCCTTGCTGGGTCCTCGCCGCGTTCATCGGCCCTACTTGGGATTTGCCAACACAAGGCGGATGTTACTTGCAGTAGGATAAGGCCAAAATAAATGGAGCATAAGCTTCGGGCTTGACAGGGGGGGAAGAATGGGTGGCATCTGGCGCGCGGAAGTCGTGTGTGTCGCGCGCGTTCGCCTCGTCCCAAGTAGGTTGCGCGCTTCGAGAGTGATTGAAGCGCCTACATCTGAGTACGGGTCATGAGCGGGGCCGGCAAGAGCAAGTTCGCCGCGGGTGAACAGGCCCTCGGGTACGTCTATCAGCTCAGGTATGCGCTTTATCGCCTCTTAGAGCTGCCGGAGACCGATGGTATCTTCATCGAACGAGATGACGATGTTGAGTCCGTTGAGGCGTCGGGAGACCAGACCCTGGCCTCGCTCAAGCACAAGGGGGAGGGTGACAAGGTCAACGATCTTTCCGTGGACTTTTGGAAGTCAGTTCGCATCTGGCTGGAGCGTTATCGCGATGATGGCAAGACGACGTCGCACCTTCGCTTCTTCATGGTGACAACCGGCAAGGTCGCCGACCGTTCATTCATCGCTTACCTTCTTCCGGATGCCAAAGCGGACGACACCCTCGTCGACGAGGCTCTAAAGGCATTGGCTTCGTCGACATCGGCTCAGATCAAGCCGATCGATGAGGCATTTCGGAAGCTCTCCGAGCCAGAGCAACGCGACTTCTTGTCTCGTATCACGGTGTTCGACGAGTCGCCGCGCATCGGAGACCTGCCCGCGCTCATCGTGGAGCAACACTTCAAGGCCGTACGCCGGAAGTTTCGGAAAAATGTCTTTGAGCACCTCGAGGGCTGGTGGACTGACCAGGCCATCAAGCTAATCAATGGTGAACGACCTGGGCCAATCACTGGCGCGGAAGTCTGGGACCGTCTGACGTCGATTGCCGATGGATATCGAGATGACGATTTGCCAATCAATTTCTCTGGCAAGGGGCCACCAGAGGGCGTTGACGCACATGGCGACCAGCGTCCCTTCGTTCGACAGCTACGTGCAATCGGCATCTCCACCGATCGAATTTGTCACGCCATCGTCGACTATTACCGCGCGTTCGAACAGCGGTCGGCGTGGGCCAGAGAAGGCGTCCTTCTTGGCGGTGAGGTCGAGGAATACGAGGACAAACTCATTGAGGAATGGACACGCTATCGTGCTGTGGTTATCGAAAGTCTTCCCGCTAACGCAGTCGAAGCTGCTCTCATGAAAGCTGGCCAGGACATCTACAAATGGGCGGAGTTCGACACGGGTGACATTCGCATTCGAGCACGGGTGAACGAACCATACGTCGTTCGAGGTGGATTTCACATCCTCGCTAACTCCATGCCTAAGCCTAGAGTCTATTGGCATCCTAAGTTTCTTGAGCGACTTGCCGGAGTCTTGGAAGCGCAATCATGAAGCCGTGGGATGAACGGCCGATTGAGATCCGCAACCTTTTTAATCCCGCCTTTTGCGGCGTTCTGCTTGCAAGAGCCATCAGGACATTTGAGGCGGAGGACGAAAGAGGAATGCCTTTCTCTTTAGCGCTTCTCGTCTTGCCGCTCAGCCTGCACCGACGGTCACGCCAGACGATCCAAGCGAGCAACAAGGCTTACTTCTTGAAAGTCGTTGAGGGAAGTCCGGAGTTGCTTGTCGGCTTTGCTGAAAGAGCCCGTTCGTATCTACCCTACACCTTGGAAGCGTTCGGCCTTCTGACTCACAAGGAGTGCATTCAGGTGACCGACGAGGGACGCATCAAGCTCTTGCCTCGACGCATATCGCCCAAGACTCTTGGTAGCCCAGAGTGTCGAGAATGCGAGCAAGCCGCAAGACTTCTTGGGCGTGAGTTCGCACGCATTCGTGACCGCGTGACGATTTACACCATGCTGGGTGTCAAGCCATGAAGATTCAATCAATCCATGTCTACAGCCATGATGGACGACGTCGTGACGTGACTTTCAATGTCGATGGCCTCAACGTCATCACCGGTCACTCCTCGACGGGGAAGTCAGCCCTATCGGACATCGTCGAGTACTGCATGGGCCGTAGCACCTTTAACGTGGCCGAAGGCATCATTCGCGACAAAGTCGCATGGTTTGCCGTCATCTACCAGTTCCCCGGTGAACAGGTTCTCATTGCCAAGCCAACGCCAGGCTCCAACGCAATCAGCTGTAGCACCGCGCTGGTTCGTCGCGGTGCGTCTCTGGAGCTGCCAGTGCACGAGGAACTGCAGCCAAACGCGGATGACGACACCGTTGTTGGGCTGTTGACGCAGATGCTGGGAATTCCAGCCAACGTGACAACCGTAGCTGCGGAGCACTCGCGAGACAGCTTTTCCGCTAGCGTCAAGCACACTTACTATTACCTGTTCCAAAAGCAAGACATCGTCGCCAACAAGAACCTGCTGTTCTACCGGCAAGGGGAGCCGTATCAGCAGCAGGCGATCAGGGATACGCTGCCAATCCTCTTAGGCGTTTCGTCTTCGCAGCGCTACGAACTGGAAGCCAAGTTGAAGGCGGCACAGCGCGATCTGCGCATCGCCTCGAAACAGCTCGAGTTTGCTCGCGAAACGCGTGACTCTATCGAAGTCAGAGGCATCGGCCTGCTCTCGGAGGCGAAGGCGGTTGGTCTACTCGAACGGACAGTGAGTGAATCCGACGCCAGATCGGTTATGGCTCTCTTGCGCGAAGCGATGAGGTGGACGCCCGAGTCTATCTCCTTGGATGACAGCGAGCGCGTTTCGCGTCTCGAATCGGAGCGCAGTGAGTTGAGAAAGAAGCGCCGTGAGTTGCAGGGCCGCATAGATGCGGCCAAGCAGTTTGCGACCACCTCCGTTGGCTTCGAAACCGAGGCCCATGAGCAACGCGCTCGTCTCCAGTCAATCGGCGCGTTGCCCAAGAGTACCGATGGCGGTGAATGGCGGTGGCCGTTCAGTCCAAGCCAGCTTGGAATGGACACGCCGATCGCGCGAGCGCTCCTTGGGGAGGTTGAGTCCTTGGATGCAGAAATGGCAGCGGTCGCTGGGGAGCGTCCGCAGCTTGCTGCCTACTTGGCTGAGTTGGAGGCGGAGGCCGCAACGCTGGCTGGCGCCATCGCAGGCAAAGAAATCGAGCTGAAGTCCGCGATCTCGGCCAATGAGATCGCGGCTCAGATCGATAGTCGGAACAGCATGGCTTCACGTGTCATCGGCCGAATCAGCTATTATCTGGAAGAACTGAAGCCGGACGAAGCACTGGCGGCCATGGAGCAGGATGTAGCGCGTCTACGTCGCAAGGTCGAGACCCTGATAGGCCAGGTGGGCGAAGACGACTACGGTGAGCGTCTAGCTTCGATCTTGAACAATATCTCGTCGCTGATGTCGAAGTACGTTGAGAAGTTCGAGGCCGAGTTCAGAGAGTTCCCGTTCAAGTTTGACCTGAAAAGTCTCACGGTCGTCGCCGATAGACCTGACCGACCTGTTCCGATGCTGCGGACGGGCGGCGGCGAGAATCATCTCGCATATCACCTCTCCGCGTTGTTGGCGCTTCATCAGTTCGCGGCCAAGAATCAGCGCCCCATCCCGCGGTTCCTGATGATTGACCAGCCTACCCAGGTGTACTTCCCATCGGCGGACGTCTACAGGGCGGCAGACGGCTCAATCCAACGAACTGAAGCGGATGCCGATCTGGTCGCTGTCACTAGGTTGTTCAAGCTGCTCCTCGACTTCACACAGACGCAGGTTCCTGGCTTTCAGATCATCGTGACCGAGCACGCAAACCTCAGGGACGATTGGTTTCAGGCCGCGCTTGTCGAGGTGCCTTGGTCGAAGCCGCCGGCGCTGATTCCAGACGATTGGCCGGCAGCCCCTTGATCGATTGGCAGGTGGACTGCGTCGACCGTTCCAACCTGGGCTGGCCTCCGCGTGTACAACTGGGGTGGTGCAAGTTTGACGGCTGCACGGAAGCGGCCGCTCGCGAGCGTCAGCTCCTGGCCGCGAGCACCCGTTGAGCACAGGGCCGCAAAGCAGACCTACGTCAATCCACCTGTTTTGCTATCGTCCGCTTTCAGCGAATGTGGGGAACCGCGGCTCCGGGCCAATAGCAGACGCATTCCCTGGAAACAGTCTTGGCCATGCTTGTGCCTACACCAGCTTGGCTGTGACCAAATTGTGCCTGGATGTGCCTGATTAGCGGATTGGCAAGCGCCGCAAGTCGCTGATTTTAATACATCACAACTTGGCTTGGAGCGACTACGAACCAGGGGGTCGTGGGTTCAAATCCTGCCGGGCGCGCCAGTCCATCAAGGGCTCGCACAAGTGCGAGCCCTTTTCATGTGCGCCCAGCATGGGCGCACTCCTGCGGGTGAGAGTCCCGCCGTAAGTTGATCACAGCGAACGAAGCGAAGCGTAACTGCACGAGGGCGACTGAGTGTGGGGAGGAAGCGTGGAGCGAAACTGCGAGCCGATGAACAAGAACCGGATAGAAGGCGTTGCTGAGCAGGGCGAGCGGGCATGAAACCGCGAAGCTCTGGTGATCAAGGCGAAGTGGCGTAGATCCGGCGGTTGTGCAGGGAAGGAGTGCGTTCTCACCTGGGGAGATCTCGCCTGGTGGCTGAAAGGCCGACGGTGATGAGCCGGGGCGAGAAGTCAGCAGAGGCCGAAGTAGCCGCCGGTAGGGGGCGAAGGGCCGAACGAGGGGGAGTGTTCAAGGCCAAGTCGATGTTGAACGCCACGCGTCAGATGTCCGCGCCAGCGGAGCGGGTGGGGGTAGCGCACGGTGAAGCCGAGGGCGAACCGGCCAGCGACGAAGCGAACAACCCGCGACAGGACACCGAGAGCACAGGGTCGGCGCTGCTTGCCGCGGCGCTGACGAGACAGAACCTGCGACAGGCGTTCAAGCGCGTGCGGGTCAACAAGGGCGCAGCGGGCGTGGATGGACTGGATATTGACCAGACCGCCCGCCAGCTCGTCACTGCTTGGCCGACGCTGCGAGAGCAACTGTTGCAGGGGACGTACCGGCCCAGTCCGGTGCGACGGGTAACGATTCCGAAATCCGAGGGCGGTGAGCGCGAGCTTGGCATCCCGACGGTCTCGGACCGCATTGCCCAGACGGTAGCCAAAGAGGTGCTCGAACCGATCCTTGAGCCGGTCTTCCATGTCGATTCGTATGGATACCGGCCCGGGAAATCGGCAAGAGAGGCACTCGGTGTCGCGCGCCGGCGCTGTTGGCGCTCGGACTGGGTGCTAGAGCTTGATATTCGCTCCTTCTTTGACAATCTTGACCATGCGCGTTTACTCGACATGTTACGTCGGCACACCGACTGCAAGTGGGTGTTGTTGTATGTCGAGCGGTGGTTGAAGGCGCCCGTGCAGATGGAAGACGGGAGCTTGATGGCGCGGGACAAAGGGACGCCTCAGGGCGGTTGTATCTCACCGATCCTGAGTAATCTCTTTCTGCATTATTGCTTCGATGCGTGGATGCAGGAGCACTTTCGCAGCATCCCCTTCGAGCGCTTTGCCGATGATGCCATTTGCCACTGCAAGACCAGGGCTCAGGCACAGTATCTGCGCGCGGAGCTGGAGCGGCGGTTTGCTCAATATCATCTGGAGCTGCATCCGCAGAAGACCCGGGTGGTGTACTGCCAGGATGATGATCGACGGGGGGACTATCCCGAACACAGCTTCGATTTCTTGGGGTATACGTTTCGCCCCCGGCGCTCGAAGAACCGGTGGGGGAAGTTCTTCGTCAGCTTCACCTCTGCGGTGAGCAATAAAGCTGCCAAGGCGATGCGCCAGACGCTGCGAAGCTGGTCGCTGCAAAACAGGAGCGACAAGTCCTTGGAGGATCTGGCGCGGATGTTCAACCCCGTGATCCGGGGTTGGATCAACTACTACGCCGGGTTCTACAAGTCGGCCCTGTACCCAACGCTGCGCCACATCGACCGCTCGTTATCGTTGTGGGCAACGCGCAAATACAAGAAGCTGCGCCGGCACCGCCGGCGGGCGGAGCATTGGCTGGTGCGTGTTGCACGTGTCCGGCCCACGCTCTTTGCTCACTGGCGGCTTGTGCGGCCCCAGGCTGGATGATGGGAGCGGTGTGAGCCGAGAGGTTCCCGCACCGTTCTGCGAGCGCCTGGGGGTGAGACTCCCCCGGGCGACTCACTGCAACGTGTATGTACGCAGTCGGAGGGCGGGCGAGCGGGTGATGGCGCTGCTGCGGCGGTGCTATTCCGAGCTACGGCTCAAGGTCAATGAGACCAAGAGCGCGGTGGCGAGCGTGACAGGACGCAAGTTTCTGGGCTACAGCTTCTGGTATGCCAAGGGCGAGGTCAAGCGCAAGGTGGCCGCCAAAGCGTTGGCGACGTTCAAGCAACGGGTGAGGCAACTCACCCGGCGCTCGGGCGGGCGCAGCCTGGCGGAGGTCACTGAACGTCTGCGGCCTTACTTCTTGGGATGGAAAGCCTATTTCGGGTTGGCGCAAACGCCGGGCATCTGGCGCACGCTGGATGAATGGCTGCGGCATCGACTCCGGGCGGTTCAACTCAAGCACTGGAAGCGCGGCAAGACGATGTATCGGGAACTGCGGACCCTGGGCGCAGCTGCCCCTGTGGCGCAGCGGGTGGCGGCGAATTCACGCCGTTGGTGGCGCAACAGCGATGGTGACCTCAACCGGGTGCTCACCCTTGCGTATTTCGATCGCCTCGGCGTACCCCGTCTCTCATGACCACAACTTCTCGAACCGCCCGGTGCGGACCCGCTTGCCGGGTGGTGTGGCAGGGGTGCCGCTAAATAGCGGCCCCCTATGCCGATTCCTGGCCGGTGACCAAAACGTGCCCACGCTCATCCGGTGGCGATGCTCAACGCAGCGCCGCGCGCAGGGTCACCGGGCGCAGGCCCGCTGCCGAAAGGTCGTCCAGGAGACGCGGAAGGACCTCCAGGAGCACCGGCGAGCCCGAGCGCGTGCGCGCGGCATTGCCGTCGTGCAGGAGCAGGATGTCGCCCGCGGCGAGGCGGCGCGCGAGCCGTGCATGGACGGCCGGAGGTTGCGCGCTGACCGTATCGAAGCCCCGGCGGGTCCAGCTCGCCAGCGAGAGGTCCAGGCGCGCGAGCGCGTAGCTGAGGAACGGATTGCGCAGCCCCGCCGGCGCGCGGAAAAAGCGCGGCGCGCTGCCGGCGAGCGCGCCGAGGGTTTCCTGCGCCGCGCCGATCTCCTTCAGGTAGCCGCGCGGACCGAGCAGCGAGAAGTCGTGACGATGCCGCAGCGAGTGGTTCTCGACCGCGTGCCCCTGCGCCACGATTTCCCGCACGAGCGATGGGTGCTGCGCCGCGCGCCGGCCGATGCAGAAGAAGCTTGCATGCGCCCCGGCGCGCGCGAGGAGCTCCAGCGCGCGCGGGGTCACTACCGCGTCCGGGCCGTCGTCCAGCGTCAGCGCGACCTCGCGGCGCGCGGCGGCAGCGGCGGGCAGGCGCGTCAGGTTGGGGCCGAGCAGGTGCGCGCGCGGCAGCAAGCCGCCGGCCGCCAGCGCCGCCTGGTTGGCGGCGACGGCGCCCAGCGCCCACGGCCACAGCTCGGGGTCGAGCGCCGCACCGGCGATCGCGGCGGCGTGCAGTGCGACCGAGCCGCGCAGGAATGCATTCGCGCGCCAAGGCGCGCCGCGCGACGGCTGCGCGTGGACGTAGGACATGCCGCGATTATCGCCCAGCCCCGCGCGGATCCGCGCCGCACGGCGGCGAGCGCGAGTGACGCGAAGACGCGCGGCGGCTGCACGACGCGCTCCGCCGCGCGTTCAAAGTTCGGCTCCGACTTGGTTTTCGATTGCTTCGGTGCCGGTATTTTCAGCGTCCGCGCCCCGCTTCCTCAGCTTCCCGGCAGGCCATGTACGTTCGGAAACCACATGTCCTTCCACGATGCAGGCAGGTTCGGTATGCGCCCGATTTGATGCATGAATTTCATCACCTGCATCGTGTTCTGCGGCGTCTCGGTATAAATGACGTTCGGATCGCTGATGATCTTCACGAGATCCCCGATCGGAAGCTTGCTTTTCGACCTCTGGATGTACAGCTCCGCGGCCTTGCGCTTGTCGCCGTTGATGATCGACAGGGCCTCGTCGTAGGCCGCCAGAAAAGCTGCGTAGATCTTCGGGTTTTCGTCGTGGAATTTCTTCGTGGTCCAGGCCAGCGTCAGCGTGGCCGGGCCGCCGAGTACCTGGAAGGTGTTGAACACGGTATGAATTCTGGGATCCTTCAGCAACTGATAGGTGTACGGCTGCGACACGAAGGCCACGTCGATTTCGCTGATCCCGGAGAGCACCGCGGCGGTGGCGTCCGGCTGGGACATCGAGACCGTCAGCCTGTCGAACCTGTCGTAGCTCTTCATCCCGTACCTCTCTGCGGCCGCCATCTGCAGGAAGACGGCCTGAGTCGAGACCTTGACCGCGGGCAGCGCGATCTTGTCCTTGTCCGTGAGATCGGCGATCGACTTGAGATTCGGATTGCGCGCGTTGAAGTATTCGGGCTGTGCGCTCGTTGCCGCGATTCCCGCGACGTCCCCATGGGTCTTCGACCACAGGATCGCGAACGGCATGAAACCGGTGAAGCCGATCTGGAGCTGTCCGGCGAGCATCGCATCCATCGCGGTGTTGCCGCCCGCAAAGGTCGCCCATTGCACTTCGACGTTCGGCAGGCCGGCTTGCTTCAAGTGCTTTTCCAGGAGCTTGCCCTCTTTCATGACGATGGCGGGCAGGAAGGCAAGGGTGAGCTGATCGGCGAGCACGACTTTGGTGACCTCCGCGCTGGCGGTTCCTGCGGTCGCCATGGACACGACGCAACAGAAGAGCATCGACAGAATCGATTTCAACGGTTTCATAAGTCCTCCCCCTTGGTTCGAAAAGAACGGCGCAGTTGCGCTTGACGCGGTTTCACGCCGGCCGGAGCGGGTCGGGCGCGGTAGTTGCTGAGATTCGCGTTGCGCACGCTATGACGATAGCCGGGAGAGGTCGCCGGCGTAGCCATAAAGGTCGGGCGTTTCGCTAGGTCGAACGAACGATCCACCGCTGCCGTGCGCACCGGGTCTTGCCGTCCATCACGGGTAACTGCCGTGGCTTTGCTCCCGGGAGCGGCATGCAAGCCGATCGACTCATTAAGTTCGGTGGAGGAGCGGAGCGTGGCGATCAAGATCAAAAGTGATCCGCTCCTCGTCCGATGCAATGCGGGAAAATCTCCCCTTTGACCAAGATTCACAGAGTTCGCCGGGGCCGCATTTTCCGAGCGCCTCGCGCCGGAGTTGGGAATAGGTCGCGGGTAATCCCGGTGCCTCCGGGACGCCGCGGTGGCGGGTCCATGGCCGAACGCGAGGGCACAGGTTGCGTCCGCCTGAAATCTGTTGAGTTTATACAGGTAGTTAGGGTTGCAAATTCCGAGTCGCGAACGAGGGGGCTTGGGTTCAAATCCTGCCCGGCGCGCCAGTTACATCAAGCGGTTAAGTGCGACAGATCTCAGCCGCTTTTTTTGTTTCAGCGCTCTGTTTGCGGGACTTCTGCCCCCCCCCCACCGCATGCCTTCTCCGCGCTGCACCCGGGCCGCGCTCTCGAGGGGTGCACCGGCGGAAAGATGCGGAGCCCCGCGACGGCGGGCGCAGGCAGGCGACGGATGGGCGATAATGTCGCCATGAACGAAGAACACCCCACCCCAGAACAGCCGGTCGAAGCGCCGCGCGCCGACGCGCAGCCAAGCGAAAATCCGCCCCCGAGGCCGCAATCCCAGGATCCCCATCGCCGGCTGCGCGAGCTTCTCGCGATTGCCGAGCGCGATCGCTCCGACGCCGTGTGGGATGAGATCATCGGGCTCGAAATCCAACTCGCGCCCGGGAACCGTGCCGTGTCGCCGCAAGCAGGCGCAGCTCGACGTCCCGAGCCTGGCAGACACCAGCAGTCGGCGCGGCGCCCGGACTCGTTGCCTTCCCAGCAGCGCGGCCCCGACGCGAGGTCTTCCAGGCACTTCTCTACGAACAGGTCCAAGCAGCGCGGCCCCGCCAGCAAGGGCTGACGCGCCCATCGATCACGCGAGCACCCTGTGTCCCGGTCAACCGCGGGCGCGCAGGCGCATCCTCAGTCCGACCGGGGCCATCGTGAACGACAGTCGCTCGCGCGCTTCGCCGCCGTCGGGAGTATCGACACTCCCGATCTCGAACCGGCCCAGCAGCGTGGCCATCGCCATCTTCATCTCGAGCAGCGCCAGGTAGCGTCCGGGGCAGATGCGTGGCCCGGCGCCGAAGGGCATCGAGACGCGCTTGGCAGCACTGGCCGCGCGGCCGGGCCCGCCATCGACCAGCCAGCGCTCGGGCTCGAAGCCGTCCGGGCGCGGCACGTAGGCTTCGCTCACGCTGTCTCGGCGCATCAGGCTGAAGATGACGATACCGGCAGGCACCTGCACGTCGCCGATCGTGGTCTCGCGCAGCGTCTGCAGCGGCAGGATGGGGGCCACCGGCTTGAGGCGCATCGTTTCATGCGCGCAGGCCTCGATGTAGTCGAGCCGCCCGACCTCCTCGAGGGTCGGGTGCACGGGGTCGGCGATCACGCGCCGCACTTCCTCGGCCGCGCGAGCGAGCGTGCGCGGGTGGCGCCACAGCATCCACGCGATCGTGTTGGCCGTGGTGTCCTCGCCGGCCAACAGCAAGGTGAGCACGTTACCCGCTACGTGGCGGTCGTCCGTGCCGCTGTCGGGCTGATCGGCCGCGACGAGCATGGCTTCGAGCAGGTTCTGCGGGTGCTCGGACCGCGAGGGGTCCTTGCGCAAACGTGCGCGTGCCTGGCAGCTGCTCATAGCGACGCAGCGCACGCGGCGCGCCGGTCTTCGTCTCTTCGATGGTGTCGGCATGCACGATCGGCTCGCTGTGGAATACCGCCGCCTTCGATGCACCGTACCACCCTGCCCGAGGCCGGGCAACCGGCGGGACGCAAACGCGCCGCTGCGCGCCCGTCCCGTAGCTGATGACAGAAAAGAAACGGCCCGGAGCGCTTTGCCGCATCCGGGCCAATTTATGCGTCCCCAGAAGGAGGAGGAAAAGAAACTGGAGACGACCCTATGATGCCGGACCTGCAGCCGAAGGCAAGTGCAAAAGTCACGTCCGGCTGCGTGTCAGCCTGTGCGCGGATTTCACGGCCGCTGCGCTCTCGACCCGGCCCGGGTAGCCCTTGTTTCGACCGAACGGGACGGTTCATGGTTCGCGGTGCGCCGAGTGCGGCAAGATTGCGGTTCTACCCACGGACCAGGGATTCGGTGACTTGAAAACGAGCGTACCCAGGCCTCCCGGCAGGGCGGTTCGCCAGCCGCTACGGCTTCTGTTCCTGCTGCTCGGGGCAGGGCTGCTGTCGTTCCTTTTTTTCAATCCGCTCATGTCGGGGTTGGGAGGCCTGCTCTCCCACGGGCAGGCCAAGCGCGTCGTGCTGGACTACCCCGCGCAATTGCGCCAGGAGCTCGAAGGCAAGCGGTTGCGCTATGTGCCGTACGCCGACATCCCTTTTTGCGCGCGGCAGGGGATCGTATCGGTGGAAGACAAGAGGTTCTTCTCGAACCGCGGGATCGACATCGTCGCGATCTTGCGCGTCATCGGCATGACGTTCGTGAACGACCACACCGACCACGGCGGAAGCACGATCACGCAGCAGCTTGCGCGCATCATCATTCAAGAACCCCGGAATGAACCCAGCATGCTCGCGCAAGCGCTGGGCCTGCTGAACATCCTGCGTTACACGCTGATCGTGAATCACGAGTTCACCAAGCCCGAGATCATGGAGCTGTACTTCAACGGCGTTTACTTCGGCAGGCATGCGCAGGGCATTGCGCATGCCGCACGGGCATATTTTCACGCCGGCCTCGATCACCTCGGCCTCGGACAATGCCTGTACCTGACCGGATTGCCGCAGGCACCGAGCTTCTTCGGGCGCGATCCCGCGGGGCCTGCCGCCCTGCGGCGCTATCGGCACGTGCTGGCAACCATGGTGCGCAATGACTATCTCTCCAAAGCCGTGGCGCGGCACCTGGAGCGCGAAAACTTGTTCGACGCCTCGCCGCAAGGGGGCGCCGCGGGGAAAGCCCGCTAGTGCGGGAACTTTGCCCCGCTTGAGACGCGATCGCCGCCTCGAGGAATGCGCAGCGCGGTGCATTCGCTCCCGGCGGTTGTTGTCTACAAGCTGACGACCTTCGCCGCAATCTTGCCGTAGGCGTTGCCGTGGCCCCGCGCTATGCTGTGGCTTGACGATAACGTCCTGGGGAGGCCTCACATGATCGACAAGCGCACGGCGCCCTACGCGGCGCTCTTGCTTCGGGTGACGCTCGGGCTGCTGTTCCTCGCCCACGGGCTGTTGAAGGTTCTCGTGTTCACCGTTCCGGGCACGGTCAAGTTCTTCGCTTCGATCGGCTATCCCGGGTTGGTCGCCTATCTGGTGATTCTCGCGGAGCTCGGCGGCGGGGCCGCCCTGATCCTCGGCCTGTGGACGCGCTGGATTGCGCTCATCCTGTTCGTGGAAATGCTCGGAGTCATCGCATTTCATTTCCCGCACGGCTGGATATTCACGGCCAAGGGGGGCGGATGGGAATACCCCGCTCTATGGGCGGTGGCGCTGCTCGTGCTCGCACTGCTCGGCGACGGGGCGATCGCGATCTCGGGGCGCTCGAGAGGGCGCGCCGGCGGTTAGGTCCGCCGTCTGCGCACCCAGGCCCGGAGCGCGCCGGAGCCTGGGCGTGGAGAAAGCGCATCGGGAAGTCGCCCGCAACGGCGACCTGCGCCTCTCATGGGCGCGGTAGCCGTTTCACAGAGACCAGCCAGGCAGGACGAATGCTGGGACGATTGCTCAGGAATATCTTCCGCACCGAACAGGTCGAGGCGGACCGCGACGTCGCGGACGAAGTGCCGGCCGTGCCGCTCGCGCCTTCGGTGCTGCGCGTCCACAAGCTCGAGACGATGCACCGGCGTGCGCCGCTCGACCGGCATCTGGGGATCCTGTACGGCGACATGCTCGCCGCAGGCACACCGCTGCTCGAGCTGACCGCCGAGGCCGCCCGGCGCACCGGGACCAGCTTCGCGCCGTTTACCGCGTTCAACCGGCGTCATGCGGTACTGAACCTGATCGCCTATTTTCTTCACGCCCGCCGCATCGCGGGAAGCTGGGTCGAATGCGGCGTATTCACGGGCTTCAGCGGGCTCACGCTGTGCCTCGCTGCACGCTCGACGGACGCGGCGTTCGACGGCACGGGCTTCCACTTCGTCGACAGCTTCGAGGGTCTCAGCCCTCCAGTCGCGCAGGATCAACACTCCGTCGCCTCGGACGCCGGCGGCAGCGTGAACGTGCCGCCGGTCATCGGTGCCGGTCACTTCCGGGTCGACTTCGAAGGCGTGAAGTCCGCATTCGGCGGGTTCCCGGGCGTGCAATTCCACAAAGGCTGGATTCCCGAGGTGCTGGGCACCCTGCCGGAGGCGACATGGTCGTTCGTGCACGTCGACGTCGATCTGTATCAGCCGACACGGGGATGCCTCGAATACTTCCTGCCCCGGCTCGCTCCGGGCGGGGTGATCGTCTGCGACGATTACGGCTCGGCGCTGTTCCCCGGTGCGGAACGCGCCTGGGACGAGGTGTGCGTGCGAGACGGCATTCCGTTCGTGGAGCTGCCTACTGGGCAGGCGGTCATTCTCAAGGATCCCCAGGTAGCGGCGACTCGGGCTTCTTAGCTCGCGCCGAGGGATGCTGCGATGATTCTGATGCCGCTCGCCCAGAGCGATTTCGATCCCTCCGAGGCGGCGATCACCTGGAAGATCCTGACCGGCGCCGGCCTCGAGCTTCGCTTCGCCACGCCCTCGGGACTGCCGGCCGCCGCGGATCCGCGCATGCTGAGCGGACAGGGCCTGGGACCCTGGAAGAGATTGCTGATGGCGCGGCGCGATGCGCGCGAAGCCTACGCAGCCATGGTGCGCGATCCGGCCTACCTGAGCCCGCTGACCTACGAGGCCGTCGCTCCGAGCGAGGTGCGGGCGCTGATCCTGCCCGGCGGACATGCGCCCGGCATGAAACCCTACCTGGAATCGCAGGTGCTGCAGCGCCTGCTGGCGCAGGTCGTCGCGGCGGACAAGCCCCTGGCCGCCATTTGTCATGGCGTGCTGCTGGCTGCGCGCACTCGGCGCGACGACGGCAAGTCGGTCCTGTACGGCAAGCGTTGCACCTGCCTGTTGCGCTCGCAGGAGCTGGCCGCGTACACCCTCACGCGCGCGTGGCTCGGCACCTATTACCGGACCTATCCGCAGACGACGCAGGACGAGGTGACGTCCTTCCTGCGCGCCCGCGAGGATTTCCTGCCGGGGCCGACGCCGCTGCTGCGCGATACGCCCGACAGGCCCGAGCGCGGCTTCGTCGTGGTCGACGGGCGCCTGGTCACGGCGCGCTGGCCGGGCGACGCCTACAGCTTCGGCGCAGCGATACGCCGGATGCTGGCGTGACGGCGGGCGCGCCGGCTGTCGGTTCTTATTGCGCTCCGACTCGCACCTCCATCTGCGGTTGAGCCATATCGTCTCGAATGTCGTTCAGCGGGGCAATGCGCGCTGCATTGCAGCACACCGGACGGCGGATGACAGAGGACATGGACCGGCCGCGGCCCGGCATGCTAAAAAGCCGCCCGACCCGCTCGAACGCGGGGACGAGGGTGATCATCCTTTAGCGAGAGAGGCGCTGATGGCGGACCTGAAAACGCAACCTGGCACTCGATCTGCGTGCCGGCGCCGCGTCGCCGGCACGCGGCCGGAAGGCTGAGCGCATGCCGGCGCCACAGGTTATCCTGTTGAGCGGGGGCGCTGCCCACGGCGTGGTCGACGCGCTCGCGGCGCAGTTCAGGGTCGAGACCGGTGCGGAAATCGTCGGCACTTTCGGTCCGGTCGGCGCGATGAAGGACAAGCTGCTCGCGGGCGAACCCGCCGATCTCGTCATCCTCACCAGGGCGCTGATCGCAGAGCTCGCGGCCGCGGGCCACGTGCTGGGCGACCCCTGCGCCGACCTCGGGCGCGTGCGCACCGGCGTGGCTGTGAAGCATGGCGACCCGGTTCCGGATGTGTCCAGCGCGCCGGCGTTGCGTGCCGCGCTGCTCGCCGCGAAGGAAATCTACTTCCCCGATCCCGAGCGTGCCACCGCCGGGATTCACTTCGCCAAGGTGCTCGATCGCCTCGGGGTGCGCGAGGCGCTCGCACCCCGCCTGCGCCCGCACGCCAGCGGCCTGTTGGGATGCACGCAGATCACCGAGATCATGATCACGCCGGGCGTCACGCTGGTCGGCCCGCTGCCCGCGGAGTTCGAGCTGGCGACCGTGTATTGCGCCGCGGTGTGCGCGAAGGCGGCTTCGGCTGACTTCGCGCGGCGCCTCGTCGCGCTGCTGACCGGCGAACCGACGCGGACCTTGCGCGCCCGGCTCGGCTTCGAATTCTAGGCAGCGTGCATGGATCGCGGCTGCGGAGGCGGCTGACAATTCTTACAGCTTGGACGCCGGCCCGCCCGGACCGGCGTTGCCAATCGGGCGATCGCACGCGAGAATGCCGCACGCACGACCATAACGAATAAGCGGCAAGGGATCGCAGGCGTGCATCCCCGCTCGACCTGCGCGGGGACTTACGGAGGAGACTGCCATGGTTAAGCGTATCTTCACGACGTTTGCGGTCGCCGCGTTGGTCGGCGCCGCCAGCCCGGCCGCCTAGTCGACGCCGCCGAAAGACATCCGCTGGGCCACCGGCCCGGTCGGCTCGGCGGGAGACAAGGCGCTCGTAGTGCTGACCGGTGTCCTGAACAAAGCACTGCCCGAGTACCGCATCACCGTGCTCCCGACGCCGGGCGCGGTGACCACGGTAAAGGGCTTCGCCACCGGCGACTTCGACGGCTACTACGGCTCCGACGTGGCGCTGAAGGAGCTCAAGACCGACAACGGCCGCTTCGAGGGCTTCAAGTCCCATATCAAGCAGCAGCCGATCCAGTCGTTCTGGTGCTACACGCTCGACGTCGGGCTGGGGATCAAGGCGAGCGAACGGGGCCGCTACAAGAAGTAGGGGGGATCTCACGGGCCAGACCGTGTACACCGGTCCGCTGCCCTTCGATACGCGGCGGCAGTTGGAGAACGCGCTCGCCGCGCTCAACGTGGATCACATTTACCAGCAGGTGGACCTGTCGACCGTCGGCTCGCAGCTCAATTCCGGCGCCATCAAGGCGATGAGCATCTACGCGGCCGGCGGCGAGACTCCGCCGCCATGGCTGGCCGAGGCCTCGCTGGCGGTCGACTGGGCGCCGCTCAACCCAAGCCCGGACGAGGTGGCGAAGCTCAAGGCGGCCGGCTTCACCATCGAGGAGGCCAACCCGGCG
The DNA here is from genome assembly GCA_963817785.1 of uncultured Pseudomonadota bacterium. Lineage (GTDB taxonomy): Bacteria > Pseudomonadota > Gammaproteobacteria > Burkholderiales > SG8-39 > JAKALD01. The sequence goes on from CAWFPL010000007.1 coordinate 31,344, forward strand.
TACTTCCATCTCAAGCATCCGTACGTCAAGCAAGTGACGTTGCTGCCCTTCTACTGGGGCTTCGACCTGGGGCACATCCTGTCGGGCGACGAGATGTACAAGATGCTGCTGGTGATCGAAAAGCACGCCGACGAGCTGGCCAAGCTCGACCCGGGCTTCCGCCAGATCAGCGGCGGCCGGATGGCAGCGTTCGAGAAGAAGGCGCTCGAATCGACCTGGAACCTCGTTCCCATCCATCCCGGACTCGCCAAGTACATGAAGGCGCGGGGCGTGTGGGATAGCAAGTGGGATTCCAACGTCGCCAAGTGACGGCGGGCGGGCGCGTGCACGCGCCCGCCTTCATCGGCTTCGGATAGATCGCGGGGGTTCCCGATGAAGGGCGGCGCGCCGGCACCACGGTCGAAGCTCGCCCTCGACTGGCTCTTCTACGGGTCGTCGGTCGCTTATCTCGCCTACTTGCTCTACTACTACTGGACCGGGCTGGGCGGGCCCACGCTGCTCGCGATGACCATGATCCCGGTCACCTACGCGCTGTTCACCCTGCAGGCGCTGCGCCAGAACGAGTTCTATCCGAAGCTGCCCCGAATCGCGAACTACCTGATCGCGGGTGCCTTTTGCCTGTTCTCGCTGTACTGCGCCTACTACATGCACACGAACTACATCGCGCTTGGCGAGGAGCGCGCCGGCATGTGGGACACCGCCGACATGGTCATGGGCGGCGGGATGACTCTCCTGATCATCGAGTATGCGCGCAAGCGCCACATGCCGCTGTTCATCCTGAACATCGTGGTCATCCTCTACGCCGTCTACGGCTACATGGTGCCGGGCATGTTCTACCACGCCGGCCTTCCCTGGCACCGCATTATCACCGCGAGCAGCGTGGAAATGGCCACCGGCATCTTCTCGCGCCTGCCGCAGATCGCGCTCACGGTGATCGGCTCGTTCCTGCTGGTGCTCAGCCTGCTGCGCGGCTACGGCTGCATCGATTCGCTCCTGCGCGCGACCAAGCGCCTCGCCGTCCGCTCCCCGCACGCCATTCCGCAGTCTGCGGTGATCGGCTCGATGTGCATCGGCACCGTGAGCGGAAGCGGCGCCGCCAACTCGATCACCGTCGGGTCAGCCACCATCCCGGCGATGATCAACGCCGGCCTGCCGCCGGCGACCGCGGCGGCGATCGAGAACGCTTCGTCGATGGGCGGGCAGCTCATGCCGCCGGTGATGGGCATCGCGGCCTTCCTGATGGCCGAGTTCCTCGGCGTCGACTATTTCGACGTCGTCGCCCGCGGCTGGGTTCCGGCGCTCATCTACTACATCACGGTTGCCGTCTCGGTGTATCTGCTGTCGGTCAAGCACCGTGCGCGCATGGTGGTCGATCGCGACGTCGTGCGGCTGAGTTGGCGCGACAAAGTCAATCTCGGCGCGTTCGTGTTCGTGGTCGGAGGCCTGGTCACGCTGATGGCGACGATCTTCCTGGCTCCGATGTTCGCGGCGCTCTACATGTTCTACGCGGCCGGCGCGGCGCTGTTCCTCATCAACCTCGTGCCGCTGCTGCGGCGCGGCCACTGGTCGCTGCGCGAATTCCTCGCCCCGCTGAAGGGGTTTCTGGACGCCTATGTCGACATGATCACGGACATCGCGCTGCTTCTGGCGACGCTCTCGATCATGACCGGTGCGCTGGTGATCACCGGCGTACCGACCATGCTCGGAACGTTGCTGCTGGACGCCGCCGGCGTGAACATGTTCGCCATGGTGGTGATGGCGTTCATTTTCGGCGCCATCCTGGGCATGGGCCTGCCGCCGGCGCCGACCTACATCCTGGTCGCGCTCGTGATCGCGCCGCCGTTCATTCAGATCGGCGTCAATCCATGGGTGGTGCACTTCTTCGCCTTCTTCCTCGCGGTGTTCGGCGAGCTGACGCCGCCGACCTCGGTGACCGCGGCGATCACCTCGAAGATCGCCAAAGCGTCGTTCTACGTGACGCTCTGGCGCTCGGTGCAGATCTGCGTCTCGCTGTTTACCCTGATGGCGGGCGTGTTCGTCCATCCCGAGCTCGTGGTCAAGCCGGGTTTCGAGCAGCTGGGCGCGGCGCTGCTGGTCCTGATCTCCACCGTCGGCATCAGCTTCAGCCTGCAGGCCAGGTTCGCGGACAAACGGCCGGCGGACGCGGGCATGCGCATGGTGCTTGCCGCATTCGCCCTGCTCGTGCTGTTCGATTCGCACAACACCGTCGCGGCGCTCGCCTGCCTGCCGGTCTTCGCGTTGATCGGCTACTCGATCGTCTACCGGCGCAAGCTCGACCCGAGCCGGGAAGGCCAGGGGGCAGGCCAGCCGGCGTTCGAGCGAATCTAGGTCTCCGGCGCCGCTGTACCTTGCAACCGGGCGAAGACCGCACGTTCTGACAGTCGGCGCTTCGCCCCCGCCTGCCGCCGCAGCGACTCAGCGGGCGGCGAGCGCCTCGACGATCGCCTCGGTCATGCGCCGCGTGCCGCAGGAGCCGCCGAGGTCGCGGGTCACGAAGCGCTTCTCGGCGAGCACCCGCGAGAGGGCGACTTCGATCGCTGCCGCGGCGCGATGCTCGCCGAGGTGACGCAGCATCAGCATCGCGGACAGGATCATCGCGGTCGGATTGGCCGCGTCCTTGCCCGCGATGTCCGGCGCCATGCCGTGCACCGCCTCGAACTCGGCGCAGGCGGGGCCCAAGTTGGCACCGGGGGCGATGCCCAGGCCGCCGGCCAGGCCCGCCGCCAGGTCCGACACGATGTCGCCGTACAGGTTGGGCAGCAGCAGCCCGTCGTAGGCCTCGGGCCGGGTCACCAGCTCGGCGCACAGGGCGTCGACGACCTTGTGCTCGGTGACCACGTCCGGGTAGCCGGCGGCGACCGCGAGCGCGCTGTCGAGAAACAACCCGTCGGTGAGCTTGAGGATGTTGGCCTTGTGCACGACGGTGAGCCGCTTGCGGCCCAGGCGGCGCATCGTGTCGAGCGCGAAGGCGGCGACGCGGCGGCTCGCGCCGCGCGTGATCACCTTGGTCGCTTCGGCGGTATCCGGATCGCGCATGCGCTCGATGCCGAGATACAGGTCCTCGGTGTTCTCGCGGAAGATCAGCAGATCGACGCTGCCGAAGCGCGCCTCGATCCCGGGGTAGAGCTTGACCGGGCGCAGGTTGACGAACAGTCCCAGCTCGTTGCGCAAGGCGACCGTGATGCTCGGATACGAGCGCCGCTCGAGGCTTCCGTCCGCGGCGGGGCGCTCGAACCCGATGCGGTAATCGCCGCCGAAGGGCGTCGCGGTCGGCCCCTTCAGGGCGGTGCCGGCCTCGGCTACGGCGCGCACCACCTCCTCGGGCAGCGGGGTGCCGCAGTCGCGTTGCGCCTGCAGCCCGGCGACGGCCACCTGCCACGCCACCGGAGCGCCGGAGGCGTCCACCACTTCGCGCGCGGCGCGCGTGACCTCAGGGCCGATTCCGTCGCCCGGAATCAGCACGACTCGATGCATGGTTCACTGCCCGGTTTGACCTGTGCGGAATTTGAGTAGTAGCATCGACTGCTACGAGTCGTCAAACGGCGGCCGTGCCGCCCAGCCCGATCCGGAGCCTTGATTCGCCATGCTCGAACTGCCGCAGCGCGCGCCGAAACCGCGCAAGTCCGGGCTGACCGCGATGATCGATTTCGGCCCCGACGGCTTCGGCTGGACCGGGCCGCGCGGCGTCGAGGATCTGCTCGAATGCACCGCCGCGTACATCGACTTCGCCAAGATCTACGCGCTGAACGCCCTGCTGCTGCCGCAGGAGGTGGTCACACGCATCGTGCGGCTGTATCGCGAGGCGCACATCGTCCCGTATAGCGGCGGCATTCTGTTCGAGTACGCGTGGCGCCGCAACGAGCTCGACGGACTGGCGCGCCACCTGCAGCGCCTGGGCCTTCCGGCGCTCGAGATCTCCGAGAACTACGTCACCCTGCGCGAGGACCAGCGCGCGCGCGAGATCGAGCGCTTCCAGAAGGCCGGCTTCACGGTCATCTACGAGTTCGGCCGCAAGAACCCGGAGCGGCCGATGAGCCCCTCCGAGCTGCACTCGGTGGTGGACGGCGTCGCCGGCTGGGGCGTCGAGCACGTCATCGTCGAGCAGTCCGAGATCGACGCGCTCGCAGCGGCCGATCCGGGGGCCTTGCCGCGGGTGCGCGGCGAGCCCTGGTTCGGCAGCGTGCTGATCGAAGCCGATCCCTACCGGTTCCCGCAGCAGCATGCGAAAATGCTCGCCGAGTACGGCAGCGACGTAAACCTGGCCAACGTGGCGCCCGGGCAGGTGCTGCGCCTGGAAGGCATGCGACGGGGCATCGGGCGTTCGGTCGACTACGCCCTGCTCGGATAGCGAAATGCTGGCGCGCGACGCACGCTCGGAGGAAGTCGCGCTGACCGAGTTCTCGCGCGAGCTGCAGGGCCTGGGATTCAGCGACTACGAAGCGCGTGCGTACATGACGCTGCTCGAACGCCACCCGGCGACCGCCTACGAGGTGAGCAAGCTCGCCGGCCTGCCGCGCGCGAACGTCTACGCGGTGCTGCAAAGCCTGCAGCACAAGCACGCGGTGCAGCCGGTGTCCGAGAACCCGGCGCGCTACGCGCCGGTCGAGCCGGAGATCCTGTTCGAGCGCATCGCCGAGAGCGCGCGCGAGCGCTGCACGCGCATCGTCGGGCGGCTGGCCGTGGTGCGCGAGCGCCAGGCCGACAGCCGCCAATACGTCTGGTCGCTGGCGGGCGAGGCGGAGATCGACGCCAAGATCTCCGCGATGATCGATGCCTCCGGCAGCCACGTCTGGGTCAAGGCCATGGATCGCGTGCTCGAGCGCCATCGCGACGATCTGGCGCGCGCCGCCAGGCGCGGCGTGGAGGTGCTGATCATCCTGTTCGGGCGGCAGCCGGAGCGTTTCCGCTTCGGCCGGCGCTCGCGCGTGTACCTGCACGAGGGCAACGGCATTCCGGTGGGGCTGGCGCTCGACCAGGTGACCCTGACCACCGATTTCGACGCGGCGCTGGTGGCCAACCTGCGCGCGCCGGCGCATGGCGCCTATACGCGCAATCAGCCGGTGGTGACGATGGCCGACACGCTGATCCGGCACGAGATCTACATGGCCGAGATCTTCGCGCGCTTCGGCGCGCAGATCCAGAAGGCGTACGGGCCGGCGCTGTTCGAGCTGCGCCGGCGCTATCTGCCGGGGGGACAGGTCGAGGACCTGCGGGCAGTGCTGGCGCAGGCCGGCGGCGGCCGGCGCGGCGCCGCGCCGGCGCGGCGCCGGGGCGCGAACGCAGGGGGCGGATCGTGACGCGACAGGTGATCGAGGAGACCGACGTGATCGTCGTCGGCGCCGGCAACGCGGCCGCGTGCGCGGCCCTGGCGGCGCGCAACGGCGGCGCGCGCGTGCTGATGCTGGAGAGCGCCCCGTTCGAGGAGCGCGGAGGCAACAGCGCCTACACCGCGGGCGCCATGCGAGTCGCCTACGCAGGCGTGGAGCAGCTGCGCCGCATCGTTCCCGACATCACCGACGAGGAGGCGCGCGAGATCGATTTCGGCAGCTACACCGAGGACCAGTACTTCGACGACATGTTCCGCGTGACCGAGCAGCGCACGGACCCGGATCTGACCGAAGCGCTGGTGCGGCGCAGCTTCGAGACGCTGGTGTGGATGCGCAGCCAGGGCGTGCGCTTCCAGATGAGCCTCGGCCGCCAGGCGTATCGCGTCGACGGCAAGTTCAAGTTCTGGGGCGGGCTGGCGTGCGAGATCTGGGGCGGGGGACCGGGGCTGATCGAGGCCTTGCACCGCTCCTGCGAGAGCAAGGGCGTGCGCATCCTGCACGAGGCGATGGCCGTCTCGCTGCTGCAGGACGATGCGGGCGTACACGGAGTGCGGGTGAGGCATGGCGGCAGGACGCTCGACCTGCGGGCCGGCGCCGTGGTGCTGGCCTGCGGCGGCTTCGAGTCCAACGCCGAGATGCGCGCCCGCTACCTAGGCCCCAACTGGGACCTGGCCAAAGTGCGCGGCACGCGCTTCAACACCGGCCTGGGCATCCGCATGGCGCTCGCCGCCGGCGCCATGCCCTACGGTCACTGGTCCGGAGCGCACGCGGTGGCGTGGGACCAGAACGCCCCGCCTTTCGGCGACCTGGCGGTAGGGGACAACTACCAGAAGCACAGCTACCCGTTCGGCATCGTCGTCAACAACCGCGGGCAGCGCTTCCTCGACGAGGGCGCGGACTTCCGCAATTACACTTACGCGAGGTACGGGCGCGAGATCCTGCAGCAGCCGGGGATGTGCGCCTGGCAGGTGTTCGATGCCAAGGTGGTCCCCATGCTGCGCGACGAATACCGCATCCGGCAGGTCACCAAGGTGAAGGCCGACAGCCTCGAGGAGCTGGCGCGCGGCATGGAGGACATGGACGGCAAGCGCTTTCTCGCGACGGTGGCCGAATTCAACGCCGCGGTGCGCCGCGACCGGCCGTTCAACCCGGCGGTCAAGGACGGCCGGGCCGCCGAGGGCCTCGCGGTGCCGAAGTCCAACTGGGCCAATCCGCTGGATGCGCCGCCGTTCGAGGCCTACGCGGTGACCACCGGGATCACCTTCACCTTCGGCGGCCTGAAGATCAGCGCGCGGGCCGAGGTGCAGGACATCGCCGGTCGGACCATTCCCGGGCTGATGGCCGCGGGCGAGCTGGTGGGCGGCCTGTTCTTTCACAATTACCCTGGGGGAACCGGGCTGACCTCCGGGGCGGTGTTCGGCAAGCTGGCGGGGGAGAGCGCGGCCGCGCACGCCCTGCGCCGGACGGAGGCGATCGGCGCCGCGGATTCGCAGACGCAACACAGTTGACGCACGCGGCACAGGCCAGGAGGGCCTTTGTCATCACGCGGTAGCTACCGCACACGCATAAGGAGGAGGACGGCAATGAACCTGCAACAGCTTTCCAGAACAGGCACCACGCTCGGCCTCGCGGCCGCCGCGCTCTTCGGCGCGGCGCTGCTGGCGCCTTCGGCGCTGGCGGCGAAATACACCGTGCGCTACGCCATGCAGAAGGTTCCCGAGGACTTCGTGTACCGGGCCAAGGACTGGGGCGCGAAGTTCGACCTCAAGGTCGAGGAAACGGTGTCGCCTTCGGCGGTCCGCTCGATGGAGGCGCTGCTCGCCGGCCAGGCCGACATCGCCGACAGCGGCTCGGGGCCGGTGCTGAGCGCGATGAGCCGCGCGCCCGGCAAGCTGATCATCATCGCCGCCACCCATTCGGGCGGGCAGCGCCACGAGCTGATGGTGCGGCCCGACGCGGCCTTCAAGTCGGTGGCCGATCTCAAGGGCAAGCGCATCGCCATCGCCGTCGGCTCCGGCGCCTACATCATCTTCGAGAAGTACATCGCGCAGCACGGCTGGACCAACAACGACTTCCAGGTCGTCAACATGAAGCCCGGCGACATGGGCGCCGCGCTGGCCTCCGGCCAGATCGACGCCGCGCTCACCTGGGAGCCGACGCCGTCGATCCTGGTGACCAAAGGCATCGTCAAGGTGATCCAGAGCTTCGGCGAGGTGAGCACGGACCCGGCGCTGCTGGTCACCACGCGCGCGTTCGCCGAGGCGCATCCGCAGGCGCTCGCCCGGGTGCTCGCCTCGATGATCGACATGTACAAGGTCATCACCACGCAGCCGCAGGCGGCCGGCAAGCTCGCCGCGGACAGCGAGGCGCAGAGCGGCGCCACGGTCGCTCCCGCGGCCTTCACGCGCGCCTTCCAGAACATGAGCTTCGACATGCGCGTCACGCCCGCCTCCATCGCGGCGCTGCAATCGGTCGGCGACTTCATGCTGAAGGCGCACCGCATCTCCGCGGTGCCCGACTTCTCCAAGCTGGTCGACATGCGCTACCTCGACGAGGCCGAGAAGCTCGCGAGCAGCGGTGGAAAATAGCGCGGCCGCCGGCGCGATCGGCTCCCGGTCGCGCTGGCTTCCGTCCCGCGGCACCCGGATCGGGACTGTCTCGGTCTGCCTGTGCGTGCTGCTCTGGCAGGCACTGGCGAGCAGCGGCGTGATCTCGTCGGTCGTGCTGCCCGGGCCGCTCGACCTGGTGGGGCGCGCGCTCTACCTGGCCGGGCCGGCCAGCAATCCGCCGTTCCAGCTCGAGGGCGACATCGCGCTCACCCTCGCGCGCCTGCTCGGCGGGTTCGCGGTCGCGGTGCTGCTCGCCGTGCCGCTCGGCATCGCCGCGGCGCTCTCGCGGCCGGTCGAGCGGCTGCTGATGCCGTTCGTCGGGATCTTCATGGCGATCCCGGCGCTCGCCATCGTTCCGATCCTGATGCTGCTGACCGGCATCGGCAACGCCACCGATTTTACGGTCGTGGTGATCACCGCCTGCGTGCCGATCATGGTCTACGTCCATGACGGCGTGCGCGCCATCGACCGCAAGTACTTTTGGACCGCCAGGTCCTTCGCCGCCGGCCGCGCCGACGTCTTCCGCCACGTGATCCTGCCCGCGGCGGTGGTGCCGCTGCTCGCCGGCTTGCGCATGGGAATGGGCTATGCCTGGCGCTCCCTGATCGCCACTGAAAGCCTGACCGCGCTCACCGGCGGGCTCGGTTACACCATCTTCCAGGCCTCGCAGTTCTTCGACACGCGCACGATCTACCTGTACATGGTGGTCACGGCGGTGCTCGGCTTCGCGATCGAATCCGTGTTCCGCGCCGCCGAGAACCGGACCGCGGTGCGCTGGGGTGTGCTGGCTTCCGGGAAGCGGTAAGTGATGACGACCATCGCCGCGTCGCAGTGGCGCGACCGGCTGCAGGAAGCGCTCGAGCGCTATTCGAGCCTGCTCGTCGCGCTCGCGTTCGTCGGCCTGTGGCAGCTGGTCGTGGGGACGGGGATGCTGCACAACCCGGCGGTCCCGGCGCCCAGCGCGGTGCTCGCCGGCCTGTACCGCGGACTGCTCGAGGGCCAGCAGGTGCTGTTCTTCGCCACGCTCGACACGCTGGGCCGCCTGGTGCTGGGCTATGCCGTGGCCGTGCTCGTCGGGGCGACGCTGGGCATTCTCGCCGGGCGCCATCCCGACCTCGCCTCCGCGCTCAACCCGATCGTCGCGCTGTGGATTCCGCTGCCCGCCATCGTCACCATCCCGGTGCTGTCGCTGTGGCTCGGCGCCGGCGAAGCGGTGACCGTGCTGACGGTCATTTTCTCGGGCTGGATCCCGGTCTATCTGGGTGCGCTGCAGGGCACGCGGTCGATCAGCGTGCACCAGCTCTGGGTGATGCGCGCCTACGGCGCTTCGCGCTGGAGCGAGCTGCGCAAGGTGATCGTGCCCGGCGCGTTCGTGCACATGATCCCCGCGCTGCGCGTCGGCATGGGCTATGCGTGGCGCGCGGTGATCGCCGCCGAGATCATCGTCGAGCACGGGCGCGGCATCGGCATCACCATTTTCGCGGCGCGGCAGTTCTTCGACGTCGCGACGATGTATGCGGGCGTGCTGATGATCGCATTGCTCGGGCTGGCGCTCGACCACCTGGTGTTCCCGGCGCTCGAGCGCGTCACGATCAAGCGCTGGGGACTGGCGACGTGAGCACGGGGACGATGGAGCAGGAGGTGCAGCGCCCCGGCGGCGCGGCGCCCAAGGTGGTCGAGGCCCGCCATCTGCGCAAGGTATTCCCCGGGGCCCATGGCCAGCCCCCGGTGGTCGCCATCGACGACGTCTCGTTCGAAGTGCGGCGTCGCGAATTCACGGTCTTTCTCGGCCCGAGCGGCTGCGGCAAATCGACCACCCTGCACATGATCGGCGGCTTCGAACGGCAGAGCGAGGGCAGCCTGCTGCTGCACGGCCAGCCGATCCGCGGGCCCGGCCCGGACCGCGGCATCGTGTTCCAGGACTTCGTGCTGTTCCCCTGGCGAACGGTGCTCGCGAACATCGCCTTCGGCCTTGAGATGATGAAGCGCCATACGCGCGCCGAGATCGCGGAGCGGGCGCATCACTACGTCGAGCATCTGGGGCTCGGCGGATTCGCCAACGCCTATCCCAGCACCCTGTCGGGGGGCATGAAGCAGCGCGTCGCGATCGCGCGCACGCTCGCCACCCAGCCCGAATTCATGCTGATGGACGAGCCGTTCGCCGCGCTCGATGCCCAGACCCGCGATCGCCTGATCGCCGACCTGGCGGCCATCGCCAGCGAGCAGAACACGACTTTCCTGTTCGTCACCCACGACGTGCGCGAGGCGATCCGGCTCGCCGACCGGGTGCTGGTGTTCTCGCCGCGGCCGGCGCGCATCGTCGAGTCGATCGAGGTGACGCTGCCCCGCCCGCGCGACGCGTATGGCGCCGAGCTGCTGGAGCTCGATCGCCACATGCGTTCCCTGATCGGCAAGGGGGCGGAAGGCTGAGCCGGCTTCGGCCGTCGTATCAGGCGGGCTGCCGGGCCATGGGATTGGGCGTGGGTTCGCCGATCCTGGTCAGGGTATTGCGATCGGTGTGGTGGAAGGGCTCGGGCTGGCCGCGGATCATCAGCACCGTGTCCTCCTCGTAGCTCCAGGTGCCGTCCGCGTTGAACGCGACCCGGATGCGGAACTCGACGGTCTTGAAGGCATATTCGAGGAACGGCGCCGAGCAGATGCCGTAGGTCTGCGAGCCCAGGGCGGCGCTCAGCTCGAACGCCTTGGCGTCGGCCGCGACCCGGCCGCCGGCCATGACCACCTGGGCGCGCGGGATGGTCAGGGTATGGACCACGGTCCCGGTGGCCGGCTCCCACAGCCAGTACCCGACCTGGTCGTGGTAGGTCTTGACCTGGCCGGGCTTCACCACGTGGGTGTGGTAGCGCAGCCCGTAATAGAGCTGCGGCCCGTTGGTCTGCGGATCGATCGGCTGCAGGTCCATGCGCTCGACGTAGGCCTGCTTCTTCGGCCCCTCCGCCTTCGGCTTGACGTCCAGCCCGCGCTGCCCTTCCCAGATTCCGGCCATCCCGCGCAGCGGCCCCAGGTTGTTCAGCGTATCGAAATCCAGGTCGGTCGGTTCGGTATAGATATCCGCGGGAAATTCAGGCATGAAGGCGCTCTCCGGGAGATTCGGCGTCGAGGTGGGAGTTTAATGCGCCGCGCCGGGCTGCGGAATCCGCGCCGCCGCCGCGTCTGCGTCGGCGCCTCAAACGTACAGTCGCCAGCCGAATCCGGAGCACTCCGCGCACATCTGCGTGCCGACCTTGCCGGTCCCTTCGCAGGAGGTGCACTGGTCCCAGACGAACGAAAGGTCGCTCTTGAACGTTCCCGGGCAGCGCCGGCCGTAGACGATCCGGTGGCAGCGCTGATTCAACGCTTCGTGGAGGTCGGTCGGCGTGTGGCAGACGCTGCACGCTCCCAGGGGTTTCGGTTTCTTGACGGGCCGCATCGCGTTGGCCCTCCTTGGTCCGCATGGTAGCAGCGGCGTTGGCGCGCAGGGAGACCGATGACGCAGGCGGTCACCGGCCTGTTGGGCGCCGCGAGCTCGCGGCCGTCGCGCGGCGAGTGCAGTCAGTCATCGCGGCACCGTGGTAGCAGCCTCGCAGGCGTCACGCTCCTGACACACGCGACCCATACCATGACGCCGCCTGCACAACGGGGAGGTCTCCGGTGCCGCAAGAGAGCAGTCTGCTGCTACGCCTGCATCGGCGCTGTTCGAGTGGCCTCGCGCCCGGCCCCTGATCCGCAACGCGCGCCGCCCGCCGATCAAGCCATGAACGTCGCCGATCTGGGGCCCTTCCGGGTGCGCACGCTTTTTCTCTCCGACGTTCATCTCGGCACGCGCGCCTGCCGCGCCGAGCATCTGCTCGCTTTCCTCAAGCGCTACGAGTTCGACAGCCTCTATCTGGTGGGCGACATCATCGATTTCTGGGCCCTCAAGCGCAGCGTGCACTGGCCGCGCAGCCACAACACGGTGATCCAGAAGATCCTGCGCCGCGCGCGCCACGGCACGCGCGTAGTCTACGTGGTGGGCAACCACGACGAGGCGTTGCGCGATTATTTGAACCTCTCGCTCGGGGAAATCACCTTCACCGACGCATGCGTACACGTCGCCGCCGACGGCTGCCGCTACCTGGTGGTGCACGGGGACCGCTACGACCAGGTCACGCATTACGCGCGCTGGATCTCGGTGCTCGGCGACCTGGCCTACCGGGCGCTGATCGAAGGCAACCGGCTCCTGTCCCGGGCGCGCCGGTGGCTCGGCGTCGCCGCCCACTGGTCACTCGCCGATTACGCAAAGCGCAACGTGCTCAAGGCGGTGGCATTCGTCGGCGAGTTCGAGCGCGCGGTGGCGCGCGACGCCCGCCGCCTCGGCCACCATGGCGTCATCTGCGGCCACATCCACACTCCGGTGGTGAAGGCCGTTGAGGGCGTCGCTTACCTCAATTGCGGTGACTGGGTGGACAGCTGCTCGGCGATCGTCGAGCACCTCGACGGGCGCATGGAGCTGGTGCGCCAAGTCGCCGAGGATGGCCCGGTGGCGCCGAGCCCGGCAGCAGCGCTGGAAAGCACGCTTCTTTGAGCGTCCCGATCCGGCGCCGTTTCGGCATGGCGTCAGCCGCCGCTCGTGTCACGAATCCGTAACCTCGTGTCACGAATCCGTAACCTTCCGATCCGATAATCGCACACGCCGTGCAGACTCAATCGACCCGTTGGCATTTCATCGACCCGGGGGCGTCACGATTGGTCCGCACCGCCGGATCGACGATTCCGGCCTTGCCAGGGAATCCCGGGCGGAAAGCAACACAGCGCAAACTTTCACAGGAGAACACTGCATGCACACGTTTCGCAAGATGAAGATCATAGGTTTGGCCATTTTGGCCCTCGGCATGAACGGCCTCGCCCAGGCCGACACCGCGATCACCGGGGCCGGCAGCACGTGGGTATACCCCCTGGTGGCCAAGTGGGCGGCGACCTATCAGAAGCAGACCGGCGTCCAGGTCAACTACCAGTCGATCGGTTCGGGCGGCGGCATCCAGCAGATCAAGGCGGGCACGGTGAACTTCGGGGCGAGCGACATGCCCCTGAAGCCCGAGGATCTGGCCGCGAGCCACCTGATCCAGTTTCCGACCGCCATTGCGGGCGCGGCCATGGTGACGAACCTGCCCGGGATCAAACCCGGCGAGCTGGTTCTCAGCGGCCCGGTGATCGCCAAGATCTACCTCGGAGAAATCACGAAGTGGAACGATCCCGAGATCCAGGCCATGAACAAGGATCTGAAGCTGCCCGACACGGCCATCACCTGCGTGCACCGCGCGGACGGCTCCGGCACGACCTTCACCTTCACCAATTACCTGTCCAAGGTCAGCCCGGAATGGGCGCAGAAGGTGGGCTCCAACACCGCGGTGTCCTGGCCGACCGGCGTGGGCGGCAAGGGCAATGAGGGCGTATCGGCCTACGTGCAGCGCATCGGCGGCTCGATCGGCTACGTGGAATATGCCTACATCGTCGAGAACCACCTAAGCTATGCGCGCATGTACAACCAGGCCGGTAAGCTGGTCAGCCCCAACCTCAAGGGGTTCCAGGCCGCTGCCTCGCACGTGGACTTCCTCAAGGCGAAGGACTTCTACGTGATCCTGACGGATCAGCCCGGCGACGACACGTGGCCCATCTCCGGCTGCACCTGGCAGATCCTTCGCGTCAACGCTCCCAAGGCTGCAAACGAGCAAGTGGTGAAGTTCTTCCGCTGGGGCTTCGACCATGGCCAGGCGCAGGCGAGGGAGATCTCCTTCGGCCCGCTTCCCGAGCGCACGGTGAACGCGATCGAGCTTTACTGGAAGAAGAATCTCGGCATCTGAGCCTGGCGGATCGGGGACCGAGATCCTCGATCACGCAGTCTGACCGAAAGCGGCGAGCCCGGGCGGCTCGCCGCTTTCGTTTTGAGGCTGCGGAGGTAGACTTACGGCCTCGCGCGGCGCGCCGCAGCGCTGCGATCCCTCCAATTCGAGGCGGAAGCCGAGCCATGCGCATGCTGCTGGTCGAGGACGACCGCATGATCGGCAGCGATCTGTCGGATGCCCTGCGCAAGGACGGCCACAGCGTGGACTGGGTCGCGGACGGGCAGGCCGCGGAGCTTGCCCTGCGGACCACGCGGTTCGATCTGGCGCTGCTCGATCTCGGGCTGCCGCGCAAGGGCGGGCTCGAGGTGCTGCGCTCGCTGCGCCAGCGCGACGACCCGACCCCGGTCATCGTCATCACCGCGCGCGACGCGCTCGAGGACCGGGTCGAGGGCCTCGACCTGGGCGCGGACGACTATCTCGTCAAGCCCTTCGAGCTCGCCGAGCTTAAGGCGCGCATGCGCGCCGTCGTGCGCCGGCACGCCGGGCGCGCGCAGCCGCGCCTGTCCAACGGCACGATCACGGTCGATCCGGCCACGCGCGAGGTCTGGGTCGAGGGCCGCGAGGTCGTGCTGTCGGCGAAGGAGTACGCGGTGCTCTGCGCGCTGCTCGAGCGGCCCGGGGCGATCCTGTCGCGCCGGCAGATCGAGGAGCGCATCTACGGCTGGAACGAGGAGATCGAGAGCAACGCGGTGGACGTGCTGATCCACTACCTGCGGCGCAAGCTCGGTGTTGCGGCGATCAAGAACGTGCGCGGCGCCGGCTGGATGGTGCCGAAGGCGGTAGCGGAATGACCGCGGTGGGGACTTCTCTCAGGCGGCGCATCCTGGTCCCGGTCGTTGGGCTGCTCATCATCGCGGGAATCGCGTCGGCGGCGGTCGCGTTTTATCTGGCCAGGAGCGAGGCGAGCGAGTTGCTCGACTACCAGCTCAAGCAGCTCACGCGGGTGATCGCCGCAGAGGGATTCGCGGCACCCGAGCCGCAGCTGCCGGCGAACGAAAAGGATGCGGACGTCGAGGACGACTTCGTGGTGCTGATCTGGGACCGGGACGGGCGCCTCGTGCATCGCACGCCCGTCGCTCCGCCGATCGAGCGCCCCGCTCCGGGCTTCTCCAGCATTTCGGTCGGCGGCAAGCGCTGGCGCGTGTTCAGCGAGCAGGTCGGGCACCGGCAGGTCGCGGTGGCGCAGCGACTGGATCTGAGAACCGAGCTGGCGGGCGCCGGAGCGCTGCAAGCCTTGCTTCCCGTGCTGGCCCTCATCCCGCTGCTCGGGGTGCTGATCGGCTGGATCGTGTTGCGCTCGCTCAGGCCGCTGCGCGCCCTTTCGGCGGACGTCGAAAGCCGGCCGGCGACCGATCTGCGGCCGTTTGCGGCGAAGGACCTGCCCGACGAGGTGCGTCCGCTGGTGCGTGCCATGAACGGGCTGCTCGCGCGGCTGGCGGAGGCCATGTCCCGGCAGAAGCAGTTCGTGTCGGATGCGGCGCACGAGCTGCGCACGCCGCTCGGCGCGCTGCAGATCCAGGTCGAAATGCTCGAGAGCGCGATCGGCGACGACGAGCGCCGGCTGCGCGCGCAGGCGTTGCGCGCCGGCATCGCCCGGCTCTCGGCCCTGGTGTCGCAACTGCTGACCATGGCGCGGCTCGATGCCGCCGCGCCCGCCCCGCTCGAGCAGCTGGACCTGCTCGAAACGGTCAAAGGAGTGATCGCCGATCTTTATCCGTTCGCCGAGGCACGCTCGATCAATCTCGGTCTGACCGAGAGCGAAAGCATCCCGATCCGCGGCCATCCGGCCGGACTTCGGGCGCTGTTCGCGAACCTGATCGACAACGCGCTGCGCTACACGCCGGAGGGCGGGAAGGTGGACGTCTCCGTCCAGCGCAGGGGCCGCAGCGCAGTCGTCAGCGTTGCCGACACCGGTCCGGGAATCCCGGAGGAGCACCTGGAGCGCGTTTTCGATCGCTTCTTCCGGGTCGATGGAAGCGCTGTCGCCGGGCACGGTCTCGGCCTGGCGATCGCGCGCGCGGCGGCGGAGCGGCACCATGCGCACATCCAGCTCGAAAACCGCGACGATGCGACGGGGTTGCGCGCGAGCGTGATCTTCACGCTCTAATTGTTCTCTAATCCGCGGCGTCTAAACTTGCGTCCGTTTGGTCGCGCGGCCGCGCAAGGCGCTCGCATCGCGGCGCTCCTTTCAGCAATTTGACAGAGATGAACGATCGATCGGCGCCGTACGGCGCGAGGCGCATTGTGATGCTGGCGGCCGCGATCGCGCTCGCCAGCTGCGCGAGCTATGCGCCGAAACCTTTGCCGGCGATCGTGCCGGCGCCGTCCCGGGTCGCGGACATCCGGGTCGACGCGAAGGACATGCCGCTTGCCTCTCTGCGCACGCACCGGTTCGACCCGGACGACGGACTGGACATGGACGAGGTGGCGATGCTCGCGGTCGCCAACAACCCGCAGCTCAAGGTGGCGCGCGACGATGCAGGCGTCGCTCGGGCGCAGGCCTTCGCCGCCGGGCTGCTCCCGGCCCCGCAACTCGGCCTGACGCGCGACGTGCCGACCAACGGCGGTCCCGGCAACACCAGCGCCTTCAGTCTCGGCCTGAGCGAGGACGTCACCGCATTGCTCACCCGCTCGGTCGCCCGCAGCGCCGCCGAGGCGCACCGGCGGCAGGTCGACCTGAACCTGCTGTGGCAGGAGTGGCAGGTCGTGAGCCGGGCGCGGCTGCTGTTCGTGCGCAACCTGGAGCAGCGCAGGCTGCTGCGCATCCTGCTGGAGAACCGGCAGCTGTTCGCGGCACGCTACCGGCACGCGCAGCAGGCGCTGCGCGAAGGCAACATGACGCTCGATGCAGCGAGCTCGGACCTGGTCGCGCTGCAGGGCGTCGAGCAGCAGATCGACCGGCTCGAGCGCCAGCTCAATGCCAACCGGCTGCAGCTCGATCTCCTGCTCGGGCTCGGCGCGGACACCAGGCTCGATCTCGTGGGAGGCGCGAAGCTGCCGCCGCTCGACGCCGCCAAGGTTCGCGAGGACTTGCCGCGCCTGGCGCTGCGCCGCCCGGATCTGCTCGCGCTGCGGGCCGGCTACCAGAGCCAGGAGCTGCGCTTTCGCCAGGCGGTGCTGGCGCAGTTCCCGGCGCTGAACGTGGGCCTGACGCGGGCCCGTGATACGAGCGACGTGTATACGCTCGGCATGGGGATCACGCTCTCTCTGCCGCTGTTCGACGGCAATCGCGGCAACGTCGCGATCGAGCGCGCGACCCGCCGGCGCCTGTACGACGAGTACCGGCAGCGCCTGCAGGCCGCGGACAGCGAGGTGCGCGGCATTCTCGAGGACCAGCGCCTGCTGCAGGCGCAATTGCACGGCGTCGACAGCGGCCTGAGGGATCTGCAGCACATGGTCGCGAGGGCCAAGGCCGCCTACGAGTCCGACAACATGAGCGAGCCGGTGTACGCGAACCTGCGCGCCGGCCTGCTGGCGAAGCGCATCGAGGCGGTCACGCTCGAGCAGAAGATCCTGGAGCGGCGCGTCGCGCTGCAGACTCTGGCGGGAACGCAGTTGCCGATGAAGGATCAACCAGGCGGAACCAAGCAATGAAAAAGAGCGTAGCGGTGCTGTCGTGCGTCGCCCTGCTGGCGAGCGCGGGCGAAGTCCATGCGGGCGACGGGCCCAGCGTGCTGGTCAGGACCGCGACCATGACGCGGCAGGATCTGGCCGTGACCCTGACCGGCTACGGCCGCGTGAGCCCTGACATCGGCGGCACGGTCAACATCAACCTGCCGCGTCCCGGCCAGGTCACGCGCCTGCTGGCGAGCGCGGGCGAAGTGGTCAAAGCGGGCACCGCGCTCGCGGAGTTCGACACCGCCACGGCCGCTGCGCTCGCCTACCGGCAGGCGCAGAACGCGCTGTCCCTCGCACGCGAGGACCTCGAGCGCACCAGGCAGATGGCGGCACAGCGCCTCGCCACGCAGTCGCAGCTCGCGGCGGCGCGCAAGGCGGCGGCGGATGCCGAAGCCGTGCTCGAAGCGCAGCGCAGGCTGGGTGCCGGCCGCGCGAGCGAGCGCGTGCGCGCGCCGTTCGACGGCATCGTCGTCAGCGTGCCGGTGGCGCAGGGCGACCGGCTGGCCACCGGCGCGACCGTGCTGCAGCTGGCGCGGGAGACGGGGCTGAGGGTCAACCTCGGCATCGAGCCCGAGGACAGCGACAAGGTGAAGGTCGGGATGCCGGTGCGCCTGGCCTCGGTGTTCGACAGCCGCCGCACGCTGACGGCAAAGGTCGCGCAGGTCCACGGCATGGTGAATCCGCACACCCAGCTGGTGGACGTGGTCGTGCGACTGCACGACGCAGCCTTCATCCCGGGCATGCCCGTGCAGGGCGTCATCACGCTGTCGCAGGCGAGCAGCTGGACCGTGCCGCGCTCGGCGGTGCTCCGCGACGCGCGCGGCGCTTACCTCTTCCAGGTCAAGGACGGTCGCGCGCGCCGCGTGAACGTGCAGACCGGAGCCGAGACCGACCGCATCACGGGTATCCGCGGCGATTTCGACCCGGCTCAGCCTGTGGTGGTGCTGGGCAACTACGAGCTGCGGGACGGCATGGCGGTGCGGGAGGCCGCCCGGTGAGCTTCGTCCAGTGGGTGCAGGCCCACCGCCGCTCGATCCTGTTCTTCCTGTTCACGCTCGCCGCGGCCGGGCTGGTCGCCGCGTTCAAGCTTCCGGTGACGCTCTTTCCGAACGTGGATTTTCCGCGCGTGCGGGTCGACCTCGAGGCCGGCGACCGGCCGGCCGACCTGATGGCGCTGCAGGTCACGATCCCGGTGGAGGAGGCGGTGCGCCGCGTGCCCGGCGTGCGCGACGTGCGCTCCACCACCAGCCGCGGCAGCGCCGAAGTGTCGGTCAATTTCGACTGGGGCACGGGCATGGCGCTCGCCACCTCGCAGGTCAACGAGGCGATCACGCAGATCCTGCCCTCGCTGCCGCCGGGGACCACGCTGCACACGCTGCGGATGGACCCGACGGTGTTCCCGATCCTGTCCTACAGCCTGACCTCCAAGACGCAATCGCTCACGCAGCTCTACGATCTCGCGCGCTACCAGCTGCTGCCGCTGCTCTCGAGCGTGAACGGGGTGGCGCGCGTGGGCGTGACGGGCGGCACGCGCGAGGAGTACCGGGTGAGCGTCGATCCCGCGCGCCTGCAGGCCTATGGCCTCACGATCACGGATGTCGCGCGCGCGCTCAGCGCGGCGAACGTGGTCACCGCGGTCGGCCGGCTCGAGGATCACTACAAGCTCTACCTCGCCGTGTCCGACACCCGCCTGAGGACTCTGGCCCAGATCCGCGACACGGTCCTGCGCACCGGGGCCAACGGAATCGTGCGGCTGAGCGACGTCGCGACGGTGAGCGACTCCACCGTGCCGCAATGGATCCGCGTCACCGCCGAAGGGCGCGACGCGGTCCTGCTCGACATCTACCAGCAGCCCGGCGGCAACAGCGTGCGCATCTCGGCCGACGTCAAGGCGAAGCTCGCCGCCTACCGCTCCCAGCTGCCGGCCGGCGTGCACGTGGCCAAGTGGTACGACCAGAGCCAGCTCGTGGTGGCGTCGGCCGCGAGCGTGCGCGACGCGATCCTGATCGGCGCCGGGCTCGCGGCGCTGGTGCTGCTCGCGTTCCTGCGCAACCTCAAGATCACCCTGATCGCGATCATCGTGCTCCCTACCGTGCTCGCCGCGACCATCGTGCTGCTGTACGCGCTCGGCATGAGCTTCAACATCATGACGCTGGGCGGCATGGCGGCGGCGGTCGGGCTGATCATCGACGACGCGATCGTGATGATCGAGCACATCGTGCGCCGCCTGCGCGGCGCGCCTCGGGAGCATCACGGGCGCGTGATGGCCGCGGCGCTCGAGTTCGCGCGGCCGCTGGCCGGCTCGTCGGCCTCGACGATCGTGATCTTCGTGCCGCTCGCCTTTCTCACCGGCGTGACCGGGGCGTTCTTCAAGGCGCTGTCGCTGACGGTGGCGGCGGGCCTCGCCATCTCGTTCCTGGTGACTTGGCTGGCGGTGCCGATCCTGGCCGACCACCTGCTCGGCGAAAAGGACGCCAACCAGAGGGAAGGGGGCGCGTTGACCGGTCGCATCCACCGCGGCTACGAGGCGGTGATGCGCCGCGTCCTCGCGCGGCCGGTATGGGTGCTGGCGGGCGTGCTTCCGCTGCTCGCCGCAGGATGGCTTGCCTATCAGCACGTCGGCTCGGGATTCATGCCGCACATGGACGAGGGCGGATTCATCCTCGACTACGTCACGCCGCCGGGGACCTCGCTCACCGAGACCAACCGGCTGCTGCGCGAAGTGGAGGGCATCATCGAGCGCAATCCGTACGTCGCGACCTATTCGCGGCGCACCGGGACGCAGCTCGGCGGCGGCGTGACCGAGGCGAACGAGGGCGATTTCTTCATTCGCCTGAAGTCGGGCCCGAGGCCGCCGATCGAGCGGGTGATGGACGACATCCGCAGCCAGGTCGAGCGGCGGGTTCCGGGGGTCAAGATCGAGCTGGCGCAGCTGATGGAGGACCTCATCGGCGACCTCACCGCGGTGCCGCAGCCGATCGAGGTCAAGATCTACTCCGATGATCCCGCCCAGCTGCAGGCGCTGGCGCACAAGGTGGAGGGCGCGATCGGCAAGGTCCGCGGCGTCGTGGATACCCGAAGCGGCATCCATCCGGCGGGCGACGCGCTCGAAATCCACGTCGACCGCGTCAAGGCGGCGCTCGAGGGGGTCGATCCGGAGGCGGTCACGCGGCTGCTGTCGGGCTACCTGTCCGGCCTGGTGACGACCCAGGTGCAGAGCGGTCCGAAAATGATCGGCGTGCGGGTGTGGATTCCGCGGGACCTGCGCAGCACTACGCGAGACGTCGGCGCGCTGCTGCTGCGCGCACCCGACGGCCACCTCTTTCCGCTTTCGCGCGTGGCGCGCATCGTGGCCGTGACCGGCCAGCCGCAGATCACGCGCGACAACCTGAAGCGCATGGTGGCCGTGACCGGTCGCATCAGCGGCCGCGACCTGGGCTCGGTGATCCGCGACGTGAAGCGCGTGCTGGCGCAGCCGGGGCTGATGCCCAAGGGCGTGTACTACGAGCTCGGCGGCCTGTACAAGCAGCAGCAGATCGCCTTTCGCGGGCTGGCCGCGGTGTTTGCCGCGGCGGTCGCGCTCGTGTTCCTGCTTCTTCTGTTCCTGTACGAGAGCTTCCGCGTCGCGCTCTCGATCCTGGCGATTCCGCTGCTCGCGGTGTCCGCGGTGTTCATCGGCCTGTGGGCGACGGGCATCGAGCTGAACATCTCGGCGATGATGGGCATGACCATGATCGTCGGTATCGTGACCGAGGTGGCGATCTTCTATTTCTCGGAGTACCACGACCTGGCCGGATCCGCGGACGCGCGCTCGGCGCTGATCGAGGCGGGCAAGAACCGCATGCGGCCGATCGCGATGACCACTTTCGCCGCGATCCTCACCCTGCTGCCGCTCGCCTTCGCGATCGGCCAGGGCTCGGCCATGCAGCAGCCGCTCGCGGTGGCGATCATCGCCGGGCTGGCGGTGCAGCTGCCGCTCGTGCTGCTGGTGATGCCGGTGCTGTTCCACGTCCTGATGCGCCGGCGCGGCGCTTAACGATCCGCTAATTCTTGCCGCTTACCGTGCCGAGCATGGCGGCGCGCTGCGCGTCGCCGGTGACCCATCACCATTTCAATTCGAGGAGCACTGTATGACTGCACGCAACACGAAGCTCGCCGCGGCCGGCCTGGTCTCGGCGGCGCTGGGTTTCACCCTGCTCGGGACCGCCACGGGCGCGCACGCCTTCAGCGGCGAGAAATACGCGAAGGAAGCGAAGATCACGCTCGCCCAGGCGCGCGCGATCGCGCTTAAGGCGTTTCCGGGCAGGATCGCCGACGAGGAGCTCGAGCACGAAAAGGGCGGCAGCGGCCTGCGCTACTCGTTCGACATCGTGTCCGGGCACGTCCGGCAGGAGGTCGGGGTCGATGCCAGGACCGGCAAGGTCCTGGAGAACGACCGCGAGGGACCGGGCGCAGATTAACGGCGCTCGGCCGGCGACGACGCCGGCCGAGCTCGCGCGCCTCTGGCGCGCGGCTGTGCAGTCGCCCGATTTCCGTTGGGGAGCGCGGCCGGGTTAACCTCGAGCGCTCGGCGCTCGACGGAGTCCACGCATGCTCGCCTTCGTGCATCACCTGGTGTCCTGGATCGGCGAGCATCCGCACTGGGCCGGCGTGATCGTCGCCTCGATTGCCTGCGCCGAGGCGCTCGCCTTCGTCGGGCTGCTCGTGCCCGGCGCGACGCTGATGATCGGAGCGGGTGCGCTGATCGGCGTGGGGGTGCTCGAGTTCTGGAGCACGCTCGCCTGGGCCGTGGGAGGCGCGGTCCTCGGCGACGGCGTGAGCTACTGGATCGGGCACCGCTACCAGCACGAGCTGCGCGCGACGCGCTTCCTGCGCGAGCGCCCGCAGCTGCTCGGGCGCGGCGAGTCGTTCTTCGAGCGCCATGGTGGAAAGAGTGTCCTGCTCGCGCGCTTCATCGGTCCGGTCCGGCCGATCGTGCCGGTGGTCGCGGGCATGCTCGGAATGCCGCCGTCGCGCTTTTACCTCTACAACGTGCTCTCGGCGCTCGCCTGGGCGCCGGCGCACCTGCTGCCCGGAATGGCGTTCGGCGCCTCGCTCGCGCTCGCCGGTCAGGTCGCGGGGCGGCTCGCCCTGCTGCTGGGCGCGTTGTTTGTGTTCGCCTGGCTCACCCTCTGGCTGGCGCGCGCGCTCTATCGCACGCTGCTTCCGCACGCGGCGCAGTGGGCAACGAGCGCCATGCTCTGGGCGCAAAGGCACCGCGCCTTCGCGTGGCTCATCGGAGACGTCCTCGATCCGCGGCGCCCGGTGCCGCGCGGGCTGCTCGCGTGGCTCGCGGTGCTCGTCGCCGGCGGGTGGCTGTTTTTCGGCGTCCTCCAGGATGTCATCGCAGTCGACCCCCTCGTCTACGCGGGCCAGTCGCTGCATCACGTGCTGCAGCAGTTGCGTACACCCCTGGGCGACCGGATGCTGGTCGCGATCACCGAGCTGGGCGACCCATCGGTGGCGCTGTGCGTGATCCTGGCCGTGCTCGCCTGGCTGCTATGGCGGCGCGCGTGGCGCGACTCCGCGTACTGGCTGGCCGCGGTGAGCTTCGGAGCACTCAGCGTGGCCGCCATCAAGGCCGGGATGCAGATTCCCCGCCCGGACGGACTCGCGGCCGCCGCGCAGGGCTACAGCTTCCCGAGCGGCCACACCTCGATGAGCACGGTGATCTACGGGTTCCTCGCGGTGCTCATCGCCCCGGCGCTGCGCGAGGGCTGGCGCTGGCTGCCATACGCGCTCGCCGCCGTCCTGATCGGGGCGATCGCGTTCTCGCGGCTCTACCTCGGCGCGCACTGGCTCGCGGATGTCACGGCCGGCGTGGGGCTGGGGACCGCATGGGTCGCCGTTCTGGCGATCGCGCGCCGGCGCCATACCGAGCTGCCGCCCAAGGTACCGGGGCTCGCGGCGGTGGCGGTCGCGGCCTTTCTGGGCGCGGGCTTCTGGCACGTTTACGCCAGCCTCGAAGACGATCTGCAGCGCTATGCCGTGCGTCACGTCGCCCGCGAGATGCATGCTTCGACGTGGTGGCAAGACGGCTGGCGCGCGCTGCCGGCATTCCGGCTGGACCTCGAAGGCGAGCGCGAGCAGCCGCTGAACGTTCAATGGGCGGGCGAGCTGACGCGCGTGCGCAGGCGGCTCTTGTCCGCGGGCTGGCGTGCGCCGCTCGCGCTTACGCCGCGCACGGCGCTCTACTGGCTCGAGCCCAATGCGTCGCTCGAGGAGCTCCCGGTGCCGCCGCAGCTCAACGACGGCCGCTTCGAGGCGCTTCTCCTGGTCCGCCCCGCACCGGGAATGGGTCCGGAGACGCAGTTGGTCTTGCGCCTCTGGCCGACCTCAGTGAGCCTGGAACCGGGCGGCACGCCGTTGTGGGTCGGCACGGTCGCTTGGCAGCGCCTGCGCAGACTGCCGCTCGTCAGCTTTCCGCGTACCGACGACCATTACGATCAGGCGGTGGCCCTGCTGCAGCGGTCGCTGGACGGCATCGGCTCGCGGCCGGTGCGAAGCGAGGCACAGGCGCGCGCGCCGGAATGCCGCCGCTGCGGAACGGTGCTGTTGATCAGCGCCGATCAGGGCCGAAGCGATGCCCCGCAATGACCGCGCGCGCAGAAGTAAACGCTTGCCGCAATGCCCGCCGGCAGGGCTACGGCGGAGCCGCTCCCTCGCCCGGGAACGAGAGGATCACCGTCGTGCCGCGGCCTGCGGCGCTCTCCAGCCGCGCCGAGCCGCCGTGCAGCTGCAGGATCGAGCGGACGATGGCGAGCCCGAGGCCGGCGCCTTGTTCGTCGCCTTGCGATGACGCGCCGCGGTAGAAGCGCTCGAACACGCGCGGCTGCTCGTCGCGGGGGATTCCGGGCCCGCTGTCGGAGACGCTGACCGTGACCTCGCTCGAGGCGGAGGTGCGCACGCTCGCCACGACTTCTCCTCCGGGCGGCGTATGGCGGAAGGCGTTGGAGAAGAGATTGGTGAGGGCGCGCCGGAACAGGTTCCGGTCCGCCCACAGCTGCGCGTCGCCTTCGCAGCTCACCCGCAGGTTCTTCTCCTGCGCCACGGGATCGAGGTAGTCGGCGACCGCCTCGATTTCGGCGCGCACCCCGAAGCGCGTGCGCTGCAGGTGGGCGTTGGGGTTCTCGGCCCGGGCCAGGAACAGCAACGTGTCGATCATGTGCGATAGCCGCTGGTACTCCTCCAGGCTCGATTCGATCGTCTGGCGGTATTCGGCGGCGCTGCGCGACCGGTCGAGCACGACTTCGGCCTCGCCCATGAGATTGTTCAGGGGCGTTCGCAGCTCGTGGGCGAGCTCCGTTGCGAGGCTCGAGATGCGGCCGAACGCCAGCTCGAGGCGCTGCAGCAGATGATTGAAAGCCGTGACCAGCTCGCGCAGCTCCTGCGGCCAGTCGGCGGGCGCGAGGCGCGCCGAGAGCCGCGAAGCGCCCAGATTCCGGATGGTCTCGGCGACCTCCCTGACGGGGCGCAACCCGCGCCGGGCGATCCACACGCCGATCGCGGTGGACAGACCGATGCCGACGAGCAGCACCGCGATCATGATGCGCCGGATGTCGGCCAGGATGCGATCGTCGTTGGTGACGTCCACGGCGATGCGCAGGACGCGTTGCGCCTCGGGATTCGGCCCGGCCTGAGCCACGGCCGCCGCGAGCAGGTAGTGGCGCCCGGCCGGGGTGCGCACGTCGCGCGCCGCCGGATCCGTCTGCCCCGGCCCGATCGGCGCCGGAAAGTCGCGCTCATGCGCCAGCGCGGCACCGAAGCCGCGGGTCTGGGACAGCACTGTTCCCTCCGGCAGCGCGATCTGCACCAGGTAGCGAGAGTGCCCGATCACGCTCGTTTCCCACTGCACTTCCTCTTCGAGCAGCGCGCGGTTGTCCGGGTGCTCCCGCAGCATGGTCCGCAGGACGTGGATCTTCTCGGCCAGAAAGTGAACATCGTCGCGCCGCAGCCCGCTCACCGCGGCCCAATAGAGGATCGCGCTCGCCAGGCACAAGGTGATGAACGCGAAAACGCCGTAGAGCATCGCCAAGCGACCGGCGATCGACTTGCCGCGCGCGCCCGCGGGACGCGGCTCAACCCGGGCGCTGCTCGAGAACATACCCGCGGCCGCGAACGCTGTGGATCAGCGCCGTCTCGAACGGCTCGTCGATCTTGCGCCGCAGCCGGCGCACGGCGACGTCGATCACGTTGGTATCGCCGTCGAAGTTCATGTCCCAGACCTTTTCCGCGATCAGGGTCCGGGAGAGGACCTCCCCGGGGTGCCGCATGAAAAGCAGCAGCAGCGCGAATTCCTTGGCGCTCAGCTCGACGGGGCGCCCGGCACGCGCGACGCGATGCGAGAGCGGATCCACGCTCAAGTCTGCCACGCGCAAGGCGCCGGCGGGCTTCGGCCCGCGCCGCCGCAACAGGGTTCGGGTGCGCGCCAGCAGCTCGGAGAACGCGAACGGCTTGACCAGATAATCGTCCGCGCCCATCTCCAGCCCTCTCACGCGGTCCTCCACAGCGTCGCGCGCGGTGAGCATGAGCACCGGCACCTCTTGCCCCGCGGTGCGCAGGGCGGCGAGAATCGACCAGCCGTCGAGCCCCGGCAGCAGGATATCCAGAATCAGCAGATCGTAAGGATTGGCGAGAGCAAGCTCCAGGCCCTCGGGGCCCGTGCTCGCCACGTCGACCGCCAAGCCTTGCTCGCGCAATCCGCGACCGATAAAGCCCGCGGCCTTGACCTCATCTTCGACCAGGAGAATTCGCATGCCCGCCTTCGCCGGTCCGCCGTTCGCGGGCCCGAAATCACGCCAATGCGGATTTTCCACCCCCCGGGCGCCGCGCTCAACGTCCTGCGGAGAGCGGTCGCAGCGGGCCGCGCTCAGGCAGACTCCGCCAGCTCGTCGCCCGCCTGCGCCGGCTCGAACCGTCCGTAGCGCAGCGCGAGGGTCGGCAGCACGAGGAGGTTCAGCACCGTCGAGGTGAGCAGGCCGCCCAGAATCACCACCGCCATCGGGCCCTCGATCTCCCGTCCCGGCGCATTCATGCCGAGCGCGAGCGGCAGAACGCCGAGGCCGGTGACCAGCGAGGTCATGAGAATCGGCGCGAGCCGGTCTGCCGCGCCGCGGATCGCGGTGTCGAGCTCCCAGCGCGCGCCCTCGGCCCCGACGAGGTGCTCGTAGTGGGCGATCATCAGGATCGAGTTGCGCAGCGTGATGCCGAACAGCGTCACGAAGCCGACCATCGAGCCGAGCGAGAGCACGCCGCCGGTCGCGAATCCCGCGAACACCCCGCCCACGAAGGCGAACGGCAGGTTGGCCAGCACGAGCAGGAGGTTGTTCGCCCGCCGCGTGACGATCCCGAGCAGCAGCACGATCCCGACGAACGCGATGAGCGAATTCACCAGGAGATCGTGCATGGAGCGCGCCTGCGCCTGGGCGGCGCCCGCGAACTCGATATAGTCCCCGGCCGGCAGCGCGACCTTGGCGGCAACGCGCGCCTTCGCCTCCTTCACGAAGGACGCCACGTTGCGCCCGACGACGTTCGCGGTCACCGTCTGCACGCGGCGCGCGCCCTGGTGCAGCACCTGGTAGCGCCCGTCACTCTGGTAGATGTCCGCGATCTGCCCGAGGCGCACGTAGGCGCCGCTCGGCGCGCGCAGCGGCAGCTCGGCGACTTGCGCGGGGCTCGCGCGGTCCCGGGGTTCGAGGATCGCGGTCACCGGAAACACCCGGTTGCCCTCGTAGGTCTGGCCCACGGTGTCGCCGCCGTAGGCGGTGCGGATCGCGTCGAGCACGTCCACCGGATCGAAGCCCCAGCGCTGCAGGTCCGCCTTGCGCAGCCGCACGGTGAGCTGCGGCATGCCCGGCGGTGCCTGCACCAGGACATCGGCCGCGCCCGGAACGCCGTTCAGCACGCGGGCGACTTCCTGCGCCTTGCGGTCCAGGACGTCGAGATCGTTGCCGAAGATGTTCACCACCACCGGCGCGGTGTAGCCCGCGAACGTTTCGTTGATCCGCTCGGTGAGGAAGGTGTTCACCGAGAAGTTCGCGCCGGGAATGTCCGCGAGCGCGTTGCGAATGTCGGTTTCGGCGGCCTCGGACTGCTCTCCGCTGAGCGGCTTGAGGTCGACCTCGAACTCGCTCTGATGGGTGCCGTGGGTGTCGCCCGAGAGCTGCGCCCGGCCGGCGCGCTGCGCGACCGAGCGCACTTCGGGCAGCGCGAGGAGCGCCTTGGTCACGATCTTGCCCAGGCGCAGCGATTCGGCGATCGAGGTGCCCGGCACCGCCGTCATGTGCACGATGTAGTGCCCTTCCTTGAGCTGCGGAATGAAGCTGCCGCGCAGGAACGGCAACGCCGCAGCCGCCGCCACCGTCAGCGCGAGCGCCGCCGCGATGACCGATTTCGGATGCCGGGCGAGCCGCGCGAGGAGCTTCTCGTAGCGCGCCCGCGTCCAGCGCATGACCGGCGGGAGCTCCGGCTTGAGGTGCCCGCCGGCAAAGAACAGCATCGAAAGCGCCGGCGTCACGGTAAGCGCGACGCCGAGCGAGGCGAGCACCGCGAGCACGTAGGCGATCCCGAGCGGTGCGAAGAATCTGCCCGCGATGCCGGAGAGCGCCAGGATCGGCAGCACGACCAGGATGACGGCGAACGTGGCGTAGACCACCGCGCCGCGTACCTCCAGGCAGGCGTCGAGCACCACCGGCGCCATCGGGCGCGGCCGGGCGAGCTGCCGGTTCTCCCGAAGCCGGCGCACGATGTTCTCGATCCCGACCACGGCGTCGTCGACCACCACGCCGATCGAGATCGCGAGCCCCCCCAGAGTCATGGTATTGAGCGTCACGCCGAAGCGCTGCAGCGCGATCACCGCCGCGAGCAGCGACAGCGGGATCGCGGCGCAGGAAATCGCCGCGGTGCGCAGATCAAACAGGAACAGGAACAGCACCAGCACCACCAGCGCGCCGCCGAGCAAGAGCGAGCTGCGCACGTTGCCGGTGGCCGCCGTGATGAAGTTGGCGGGACGGAACAGATCGTCGTGCAGCGTGATGCCCGAGCGCTCGAGACTCGGCCGCAGGTCGGCGAGCGCCGCCTCGACGCCTTTCGTGACCTCGAGCGTGTTGGCGCCGTATTGCTCCGAAATGTCGAGGATGACGCCGGTGCGCCCATCGATCGTCGCGCCGCCGACCGCGGGCTCGGGCGCCCGCACCACTCGCGCGACGTCGGCGAGCGTGACGCTCGCCCCGCCCCGGTTGACCACGACCGCCATGCCGATTTCGGCCGGTGTGAGCGACTGGCCTTCGGTCTGCAGCACGATGCGTTGATTGGCGGTGTCGATGAAGCCCGCCCCGCGCACGCCGGTCGCGCGGCGCGCGGCGCGCAGTACCTCGTTCAGGCCGATGCCGAAGCGGATCAGCCGGTCGGGGCGCACCTGGATCTGGATCGATCGCTCCTCGCCCCCGAACACGGTCACCTTGGCGACGCCCGGCACTGCGAGCAGCTGCGGTCGCACCGTCCAGGTGGCGGTGGTGCGCAGATCCATCAGCGAGCGCTCGCGCGAGGTGAGGCCGATCACCATCACCACGGCGGTCGACGAGGTGAGCGGCGTGAGGAGCGGCGGCTTGACGCCGGCGGGAAGCTGCCCCGCGGCGGCCGCGAGGCTTTCGGCGACGAGCTGGCGGTCGAGATAGATGTCGCTCGCGGGATCGAACGTGACCTTGATCACGGAGATGCCCTGGATCGAGTTCGACTGCAGCGTGCGCAGGCCTGGCACGCCGTTGATGCTGTTTTCCAGCGGCTGCGTGACCAGCGCCTCGACCTGTTCCGGCGAGAGCCCGGGCGCTTCGGTCTGGATCGCCACCTGCGGCCGCGCGAACTCCGGAAACACGTCGTACTTCGTCTGGCGCAACGCATAGATGCCGTAGCCCAGGAGCACGCAGGCGAGCGCGATGACGACGCCGCGGAACAGGATCGCGAAGCGAACCAGCGCCGCCTGGGGGCCCGAGCGGCGTTCGGCCATGGGTCAGTCCTGGTCGCCGCCGCCCTGGGCGGGGGCACGGTACGTCTCGGAGAGCAGCATCTGCGCCCCCTGCACCACCACCTGGGCGCCGTCCGGCAGCCCCTGCACCACGTAGCCCCTGCCGGGAGCCGGCACAGCGGTCGAGATCGCGTGGCGTGCGAAGGTCTGCGCCCCGGTGCGCAGGTAGATCGACGCCTGGCCCTGCGCCCAGACGATCGCCGCGTCCGGAACGATCGCGCCCTCGACGCTCTTCCCGGACGGGAGATACGCGAGCGCGCTCATCCCCGCCAGCAGAGCCGAGCGCGCCGAGGCGGTGTAGAAGAAGCTCGCGCCCTGGATGTGCGGATCGGTGCGCGGCGCGACCGAGACGAGCGCGATCGGCACGCGCGTCTCGCCGTCCAGCCGCACGAACGCGTCGTGCGCGGGCGGGACGATCGAGCGGCCCGGCGGCAGCGTGACCTGGAGCAGCAGCAGATCCCTGCGCTCGACCAGGCGAGCGGCGAGCGGCCCGGCGTCGGTGAGCGCGCGACCGAGGACCGGCCCCCACGCCTGCTGCGCGCCGGCGCTCAGCATCCGCAGTCGCGACTGCGTCGCGGCGAGGCTCGCCTGGTCAACGTGGTAGTTCGCCTCGGCCTCCTGGAGCCGGGCTGCCGAGATGTTCTCGTGGTCTGCGTAGAGCGTGCGCGCGCGCTCGAACGCGGCCTTCGAGGCAGCGAGCTTCGCCTGCGCGGTGCGCAGCCGACCCTCTGCATCGGCGTAGCGGGCGCGAAGCTCGGTGAGCGGCTGCGAATCGAGCACCGTCGCGTAGGCGCGCAGCCGTTCCGGATGCGCGGCGTTGTGCAACGTGGCGAGCTCGATTCCGCTGCGCCGCTGGGAGTCCGCGTCGAGCGTGATGACCGTCTCGCCGTGCTCGACCGAAACCCGCTGCGGGGCCTTGACGGCCTGTTCCTGTTCGTCCGGGTCGCGGCCCGACTGGTCCGCGCCGGCGGCATAGCTGCGCAGCAGCGCGCCGGCGGCGCCCAGGATCACCGCGGCGGCGAGCGGTATGGGCAGGAAGCGGCGCAACGCGGTGGATCGCGGCTGACCGTCACTCATGGGGGGGCTCCGATGCAAGGCGTGGATTGTTCTCGGGCGCCGGAAGGGGCGCTCCCGGATCGAAGAGCGCGCTGTGAGCGGCGTCCTCCAGCCGACCGACTGCCTGGCGCTGTACGACGGCCGCGTCGAACCGCGAGAGCCGCGCGGCGGCGAGCTGGAGCTGCGCACCGAGAAGGGTCGGCCGGTCGACCCCGCCCGCGCGGAGCGATCGCAGAAGCTGATCCGCGCGGCGCTTCTCCTGCGCGGCGAGCGAACGGGCCGTCGCGAGCGAGCGCTGCGCGCCGCGATAGTCCGCGCCCGCGGTGTCGATCGCCCCGATGATGCTCGCCTGCAGCGCGGTGAAGCGCGCCGCGGCCTCGGCGCGGCGTGCCTCGGCCTGCGCGATCGGCCCCTGGTTCTGGTTGAACACCGGCAGCTCGGCCCCGGGCGAGAGCGTGTACTTATTGTCGCCCTGGTCGTAGGTGTAGCCGATCCCGAGCGTCAGGTTCGGGTATTGGTTCGCGACCTCGAGCTGCAGCGCCGCCTGCGCAGCGGCGTACTGCGCGAGCAGACTTTGCACGTCCGAGCGATGCAGGAGCGCCTGGCGGCGCAACTCGCCGGTCGCGACCTCGGGCCCGAGCGCGGGCGGTTTGTCGAACGCTTCGAGCGACAGCGGGACGCCGTGCAGGGCACGCGCCGGGATGCCGATCGCGGCCGCGAGCTGCGCGCGGGCCTCGGCTTCGTGCCGCTCCACATCATGCATCGCCAGGCTGATCCGGTTGCGCCGGATCCGCTCGCGAGTCACGTCGAGCGAGGAAGCCTCGCCGGCGGCGAAGCGCTGCTCGAGCAGACCGACGAGCTCGTCCTGGAGCCCGAGCCGGCGCCGCTCGAGCGCGAGCCGCCCCTTCGCCGCCCATAGCCCGAGCAGCGCGGTCCGCACCCGGCCGCGCACCAGCCAGGTTGCGCTCGCGAGATCCTCGCGCGAGGCGTCGGCGAGCGCCCGGGCTTGCGCGGTGCGGTAGCCGCGCTTGCCGAAGGTCTCCAGGACGAAATTGACGAGCGGCCCGACGGTCCAGGGTGAGGGGACCGTAGTGGTGCTGTTGTAGGTCAATCCGAAATCGAGCGACGGGTTGGGAATCTGGCGGGCGGTGACCACGCCCGCTTCGGCGGATGCGAGCTTCGCCCGCGCGATGTCGAGCTCCGGATGGTAGTAGACGGCGGCGAGGGTGAGTCGCGCGAGGTCCCAGGACGATGTTCCACGCCGATTTCCGTCGAGCGATAGCGCCGCGGCGATGAAGCGCTGGAGGCGCGGGTTATCGAGCGTGCGCGCCTCGAGCGCCTTCGCGCTGGTCGCGGCCGAGATCGGCTCGGGCCGATAGCTCGCGCACGAAGCCAGCATGGTAAGCGCCACGGCGAGCGCCGGGACCGAGCGATGCATCGGCCCAAGATAGCAGTCCGACCCGGACCGGAGCCTGACCGCAGGATGACGATTCGGCAATGTCCGGCTCAGTGCGCGCCGCTCGCGATCTCCGCCCCGGATCCATGGTGCTGGCTGCGCGCCAGCCAGACGACAGGAATCAGCACGACCAGCAGCACCGCAGCGGCGTTGAACACGTCGGTGACGCCCATGGTGTAGGCCTGCTGGTCGATCATACGGTTGAGCAAGGCGTGCACCTGCCCGAGGCTCAGGCCGGCCGACTGGAGCGCCGCGATGGCGTGCGTCGCGCTGGGGTCGAAGCGGGTGATGTGCTCGACCAGCTGCGCGTGGTGCAGGCTCGCGCGGTGGTCCCAGAGCGTGGTCGCGATCGACGTGCCGAACGCGCCCGCGGTAATGCGCGCGAAGTTGCTCAGGCCGGCGGCCGCGGGGATCTGGTCCGGGCGCAGGCCGGAGAGCGACAGGCCGATGAGCGGGATGAAGAAGCACGACACCGCCGCGCCCTGGATGATCGTCGGCAGGATCACCGTGCCGAGGCCCACCTGGGTGTTGAAGTTGCCGCGCATCGCGAACGTGAGCGCGAAGATCGCCAGCGCCAGGGTGGCGAAGATGCGCGCGTCGACCCGGTCGGTGCTGCGGCCCACCAGCGGGGTCAGGATGATCCCCAGGATGCCGACCGGCGCGAGCGCCATGCCGGCCTGGGTCGCGGTGTATCCCATGTACTCCTGCAGCCACAGCGGCAGCAGCACGATGCTGCCGAAATACGCCCCGTAGGCGAGCATGATCGAAAGCGTGCCGGCCGAGAAGTTGCGGCGCTTGAACAGCCGCAGGTCTACGACCGGATGCGCGTCGGTCAGCTCCCAGACCAGGAACAGCGCGAAGCCCAGCGCGGCGCTGATCGCGAGCGCGACGATGAAGCTCGAGTTGAACCAGTCGGCGTCCTTGCCCTTGTCGAGCATGATCTGCATCGAACCGACCCACACCACCAGCAAACCCAGGCCGACCCCGTCGATCGGGCGGCGCACGCGCGGCGATTCGCGCTTCTTGTAGATCGCCCAGGTCATCGCCGCGGCGACCAGCCCCACCGGCACGTTGATGTAGAAAATCCAGGGCCAGGCGATGTTGTCGGTGATCCAGCCGCCGAGCAGCGGTCCGACGACCGGGGCGAGCATGACGGTCATTGACCACATTGCGAGCGCCATGCCGGCGCGGTTCTTCGGATAGCTCGACAGCAGCAGCGTCTGCGACAGCGGGATCATCGGGCCGGCCACGGCGCCCTGGATGACGCGAAACAGGATCAGCATCTTGATCGAAGGTGCGAAGCCGCACATCAGCGAGGCGACCACGAACAACAGGATCGTGGACACGAACAGCCGCACCTGCCCGTATCGCTGCGTGAGCCAGCCGGTGAGCGGCACCGAGATCGCGTTGGCGACCGCGAACGAGGTGATCACCCAGGTGCCCTGCTCCGGCGATACGCCGAGGTCGCCGGCGATCGCCGGCAGCGACACGTTGGCGATCGACGTGTCGAGCACGTTCATGAAGGTTGCCAGCGACAGCGTGATGGTGCCCACCGCCAGCATGCCGCCGGTGAGCGGGGGCAAAGACTGCGCGGCAGCGGGTTGGTCGGCCATCGGGGAATAGTCGCGGGGCACCGCCCAGGGCCGGCGTGCCTGGAGCAGCCGCCGCACCTGGAATGGTTAGCTTGCTAATTTAATATGGAGCGGCCGCCGGACACAAGCCGATCGCGGCGCAGACCGCGAGAAAACTCGTCGGCGCAGGCGTGCAGCACGACCGCGGCGCGGCGGCGGTGCTCTGCCGCCGGGCCTATTTCTCCAGCAGCCTGCGGATCGAGCG
Source organism: uncultured Pseudomonadota bacterium (assembly GCA_963817785.1). Taxonomy (GTDB): domain Bacteria; phylum Pseudomonadota; class Gammaproteobacteria; order Burkholderiales; family SG8-39; genus JAKALD01. The sequence continues at coordinate 65,207 of CAWFPL010000007.1, forward strand.
CAGCTCGCGCCGGTGCTGCGCGCTCGGCCTGGGGTAGCTCAGTTCAAGGCCGTCGAGCGCGTCGAGGACGATCTGCGAAACGATCAGCCGCGCGTTTTCCTTGTCGTCCGCGGGAACGACGTACCAGGGCGCGTAGCGCGTGCTGGTGGCGCTCAGGCAGGCCTCGTAGGCCTGCATGTACTGTTCCCAGAACTTGCGCTCCTGGATGTCGGCGACGGTGAGCTTCCAGTTCTTGTCCGGGTCGTCGATGCGCGCGAGGAAGCGCTTGCGCTGCTCGTCCTTGGAAAGGTGCAGGAAGAACTTGAGGATCCGCGTTCCGTTGCGGTTCAGATGGCGTTCGAGGTCGTTGATCGACTGGTAGCGCTTCTCCCACAGGCTCTGCCTGCCGATCAGCTTCTGCGGAAGCTTCTGGCTGCGCAGGATCTCCGGGTGCACGCGCACGATCAGCACCTCCTCGTAGTAGGAGCGGTTGAAGATGCCGATGCGCCCGCGCTCGGGCAGCGAGCGCGTGGTGCGCCACAGGAAGTCGTGCTGCAGCTCGCTCGCGCTGGGGTGCTTGAAGCTGAACACCTGGCAGCCCTGCGGGTTGACGCCCGACATCACGTGCTTGATGGCGCCGTCCTTGCCGGCGGCGTCCATCGCCTGGAAGATCAGCAGCAGCGAGTGGCGGTCCTGCGCATACAGCAGATTTTGCTGCGCGCTCAGTCGGGCGACGTGCTGCGCGAGCAGCTCCTGGTAATGCAGCTTCGACTTGTAGCAGGGCTCGACTCTGGTCGGCCATTTCTTGAGTTCGACCTGGGCGTCGTGGCGCACGCGGAAATCGTCGGACCGGATCTTCATCGCTCTTTCCTTGGAATGGACTGCGCGAATCAGACTCGCACGCGGGCGAGGGGTTCAGTTGCGCGGCGCTGTGCGGAATATCGAAGCTGACGCAACATGCAAGGTTCGCGTGTATGAAGTTTGATTTAAGACAACCCGTGCGGCACTGCAGCAACGATATCCTCGCATCAAATGTTCTCGCCTTCGAGAAAAGCAGAAAAGCCGCAGACCGCGCATGAGGCGGCTGCCCGGTTGCGCCCGGCGGCGCGCCGCGGCCTCCCGAGCCGCGTGTCCGACCCGTTTCGAGTCAAGTGGAGAGGTGCAAGATGAATAGAAGAATATTTGCATTGACGGTGGCCCTCGGTCTGGCGTCCGGGCTGGCCGCGCCGGGGGCCCAGGCCATCCCGGCATTCGCGCGCCAGACGGGGCAGAACTGCAATGCCTGCCACGTCAGCTTTCCGGAGCTGACGCCGTATGGCCGCTACTTCAAGCTGAGCGGCTATACGCTCGGCAAGCCCATCTCGGCGTATCCGGAAGACATTCCCATCGCGGTGATGGCGGTGGCCGGGGTGAGCGACACCAAGAACAACACTTACTCGGACGGCTCGCAGGTCGACCCGTACAACGGCAAGTTCAAGGTGCAGCAGCTTAGCCTGTTTCTGGGCGGCAAAGCGACCGATCACCTAGGCGCGTTCATGCAATGGACCGCGGTGCCCAATCCTGGCACCGGCGGCTACGACTTCGGCGCCGACAACGCGGACATCCGCTTGGTCAACACGAGCGTCGCCCCGGGCGGACAGGAGCCCGACCTGATCTACGGCCTGACGTTGAACAACAATCCAACCGTACAGGACGTGTGGAACACCGCTCCTGCATGGGGCTTCCCCTACATGGCAAGCGGCACCTCGATCACAGGCCCGGCTGTTTCAACGCTGGTTGACGGAGGCTTGGCGGGGACCGCGGGGATCGGCGGCTATGCGTACTGGAAGCAGTCGATCTACGCCGAGTTTTCGGCCTATCGCAGCGCCGACGGACTCTTCTCCTTCCTGAACGCCGGCAACGCCCACCTGTACCTGCAAGGTTACAACCCGTACTGGCGGTTCGCGTACGAGAAGGACTGGGGAGCCAACTCGATCGAGGTCGGGACCTTCGGCATGGTCGCCGACCAGTATGGCGATCCGACCGTCCCGAGCGGGCCGACCGACCGCTACAAAGACGTCGGCCTGGACACGCAGTTCCAGCACATCACCGACGTGAATACCTGGACCGCGCAGGCCACGTACATTCACGAGATCCAGGACTGGAACGCGACTTTCAACAGCGGAGGCGCGAGCAATTCTTCGGACAACCTCAATACGTTCAGGGTGAAGGGCAGCTACTGGTATCGGCACAAGTATGGGGCGACGGCCGGCTATTTCGCCACGAGCGGCAGCGCCGACGACAATCTGTACAGTGCAAGCTCCTTCAACAGCAAACCTGACAGCGCCGGCTACGTCCTGGAGGCGGACTACATGCCGTGGGACTACGTGCGCCTGGCGGCGCAGTACAACATTTACACCAAGTACTACGGCGGCTCGACTTACATGGACCCGGCCGGAGGGACCCGCAACGCGAAAGACAACAACTCCCTATTCCTGTACATGTGGGTAGCCTACTGAGGACGGCGCACATGACGATCGAACAAGATACGACGCGGAGCACAATCGTGAAAAAAACACTGACATGGGCACTGGGAGTGGCGCTGAGCGGGTCGCTGGTCCAGGCGTGGGCGCAGAAATCGACCGAGGCGCCGGCCGCGGAAGCGCAACACATCGCGGCAACGGTCTGCTTCGCCTGCCACGGGCCGGGCGGCAAGAACGACGACCCGATGTTCCCGATTCTCGCGGCGCAGCAGCCCGGCTACATCGAGAACCAGCTCAATGCCTTCCGCGCGCACACGCGCGCCGAGCCCACCGCGCAGCACTTCATGTGGGGCGTCGCGCAGAGGGACATCGACGCGAAGCTGATCGCCGCGATGGCGCACTACTTCGCCGGGCAGCCGCCGGCCAAGGGTGTACCGGGCGATCCGACGCTGGTCGCCGAGGGCAATGCCCTGTTCCACCAAGGCGACCCGAAACGCGGGCTGCCGGCGTGCGCGTCCTGCCACGGCGCGGACGCGCAAGGCGCGGGGCCGTTCCCCCGTCTGGCGGGGCAGCACAAGGAGTACGTCCTGAAGCAGCTGCACCTGATCAAGGATGCGATCCGCAACGCGCCGGTGATGCACGGCGTCGCCGACAAGCTGAGCGACAAGGAGATGGTGGCCCTGGCCACCTACCTGCAGTCGCTGAACTAGAAGACGGCCCGGCGGCGCGGGCGGAAACGCCCGCGCCGTCAGACGCCGAGCCGCTCGAGGCCCTGCGCGAGAACGGGCGCGAGCGGCACCGCGTTGGTCGCGTGGGGCACGCTGTCGCTGCTCCAGATCGCCTCGATTCCGGCGTGTCGCATCCTCGGTTCGGCTCCCTGGGCGAACACGGCGTGCGTGACGAATGCGCTCACGTGCGCCGCGCCGCGCTTGCGGCAGGCCTGCGCCGCGGCCGCCAGCGTCGAGCCGCTGCTGGCGATGTCGTCGACCAGCACTACGGTGCGTCGCGAAAGATCGATGTCGGGCGGCTCGATGCGAACCTCTTGGTCGCCGCTACGCGTCTTGGCGCAAACGCCGTAAGGCAAGCGCGCGACGCCGGCGGCGGCGGCCACCCATTGCTCCGATTCGCGGTCCGGCCCCAGCAGCAGCGCGTCGTGCAGCCGGCTGCGCAAGAACGCTCCAGCCGCCTCGGCTGCCCGGAGCGCGGCACTACGCTGCGCCGGCACCGCGTCCGCCAGCCGCGTCGTGCGATGCAGGTGCGGGTCCACCGTCACCACAACATCGAAACAGCGCGCGAGGAAGTGCCCGACGATGCGCTGGCTGACCGCTTCGCCGGGGTGAAAGGCGATGTCCTGCCGCATGTAGCAAAGATAGGGCGCCACCAGCGTCAGATGCCGGGCGCCGAGCTTGCGCGCGGCCTCGGCGGTGAGCAGCAGTTCGATCAGCTTGTCGTTGGGGCGATCGAGGCTGCGGCACACGACCACCCGCTCGGGCAGCACGGCCGGAAGCGTGACCCGGCTCTCCCCGTCGGGAAAACGGTGCACGTCCACCGTCGCGTGGCGCCGGCCGAGCCGCTCGGCGAGGCCGGCCGCCTGCGGCCCGTACTCGGGGAAACCGAGCAGCATCAGAACTCGACGAACGCGCCCGGAATGTCCTGCCGCCGGCCGATCGCGTAGCCGGTGGACTTCTTCGCACGCGCGCGCGCGAAATCGTGGTCCGCAGGAAACTCCGAGAACACGCGATACAGCGGCTGGCCCTTGCGCACGCGCTCGCCGATCTTCTTGAAGATGTCGATGCCGGCGCCCTTGTCCATGGGTGCGCCGGCCAGCCGCGCGATGCGGGCGAGCTGCAGGTTGTCGATCCCGGTCACGTAGCCGTCGGCGGGGGCGAGCACGTCGAAGCGCAGCCGCCCGGGCCTGGGCTCGCCGGGCGGCTTGCCCTGGGCCGCGACGATCTCGTTCATCTTCGCGAGCGCGCGGCCAGAGTCGAGGATGTCGCGCGCCACCCCGAAGCCGTCACCGCCGCGGATGTCGGGGTCGAATTCGAGCACCCGCCCGGCCAGCCGCAAGGCCTTCTGGCGCAGGTCCATCGGGGCGCGCGGGTCGTTCTGCAGCACCTGCATCACGTCGCGCGCCTCGAGCATCGGACCGATGCCGCGCCCGATCGGCTGGCGCCCGTCGGTGACCACGACCTCCAGGTGGATGCCCAGCTCTCCGCCCGCGAATTCGAACAGCTTTCGCAGGCGCTGCGCCTCGCGCATGTGCCGCACCTTGGCGGTCGGCCCGACCGGAATGTCGATCAGCAGATGCGTCGAGCCGGCCGCCACCTTCTTCGAAAGAATCGATGCGACCATCTGGCCCTGCGAGTCGAGGTTGAGCGGGCGCTCGACCGAGATCAGCACGTCGTCCGCCGGCGCCAGGCGCGCCGTGCCGCCCCAGGCGATGCAGCCGCGCACCTTGCGCACAATGCGGCGGATCGTGTCGAGCGGGATCTCGACCTGCGTCAGCACCTCCATGGTGTCGGCGGTCCCGGCGGGGGAGGTGATCGCGCGACTCGAGGTCTTCGGCATCAGCATGCCGTGCGCGGCGACGATCGGCACCACCAGCAGCGAGGTGCGGTTGCCCGGAATGCCGCCGATGCAGTGCTTGTCGGCGACCAGCGGCTCGCGCCAGTCGAGCCGCTCGCCCGATTCGATCATCGCGCGCGTGAGATTGAGCACCTCGTCGCGGTCCATCTCGGTTTGCCCGGTAGCCACCAGGAACGCCGAGATTTCGGTCTTGGAGTAGCGGTTGTCGGTGATGTCGCGAATGACGGCGCGGAAATCCTCCAGCTCGAGCCGCTCGCCGCGGATCTTGCGCCGCACCGCGTCCATCGACGCCGGCGGCTCCGCGTGCCGCACGATGACGGGCCGCCCCTCGCGCGCCGCGAGCTGCGCGAACGCGGGCTCGGACAGCCCGAGCTCGCGCGGGGCGATGATGCGCGCATCGTCAACTACGTTCAGCACTGCGTAGATGCGCCGCCCGCCGTCTTCGACTTCGACCTTGGACAGCGCCTGGAAGCCCTCGGCACGGTACGCCGCGCACTCGCGGTGCATGTAGGCGACGTTTTCGTGATAGGTGTCCATGCGCACGCGGCGCAGCCGCAGCGCGCGCGCTCGGGATCGGGTCATGCGTTTCATCGCCGCAGGAGGTTGGGGGCCGGTCGGGTGCTTCGCAGCTGGGAGCGGAATCTCGCGGCCGCAAGCGCAGTGTAATGGAAGACGGGGAGCGTGACGCCGCGCGCTTCTTTCCGGCTAGAATCCTCTAGGGAGCCCATGATCGTGAAAGCACTCGTCACCGGGGCGGCTGGATTCATCGGCGAGGCCCTGGTGCACGCGCTGGCGGCCCGCCGCGAGGTGGCGGAAGTGGTCGCGGTGGACCAGACGGAGGGCCGCGCCGCTCACTCGAAAGTGCGCCGCCTCGCGGGCAATCTGGCCTATCCCCAGTCCGCACGCGGACTGATCACGCGCGACCTCGACGCGGTGTTCCATCTCGCGTCGCTGGTGTCGGGCGGGGCCGAGCAGAACTTCGAGCTCGGGACCAAGGTCAATCTCGACGCGACGCGCGATCTGCTCGAGGCCTGCAGGCTCGCGGGGCATTGTCCGCGCTTCGTCTTCACCTCGTCGATCGCGGTGTACGGCGGCGACTTGCCCGATCCGGTGACCGATGCCACGCCGCCTTCACCGCGAATCTCGTACGGCGCCCAGAAGCTGGTGTGCGAAGTGCTGATCAACGATTACACGCGTCGGGGTTACGTCGACGGGCGTGCGCTGCGGTTGCCGACCGTCATGGTCCGGCCCGGTACGGCCAACACGGCGGTGTCGGGTTGGGCGAGTGCGATCGTGCGCGAGCCGCTTGCCGGGCGCGACTACGTCTGCCCGGTGCGCGCGGACACTCGCATGGCCTGCCTGTCGCTCGGGCGAACGGTCGAAGCGCTGCTGCACGCGGCCGATGCGGAGCCGGGTGCTCTCGGTTTCGAGCGCAGCCTCTTGCTCACCGGCATCCCGGTGGCGGCGCAGGAGATGTGGGGCGCGGTGCGCCGTAGCGCCGGCCGTCGCGGTCTGGGGAGCGTGACTTTTCGGCCCGACGACGGCCTGCAGCGGATCATGGATGCGGTTCCGCGCGCCACGCACTCGGAGCGCGCGGCAAAGCTGGGCTTTCGGCCCAGTGCGAGCATCGACGAGATCGTCGAAGAGTATCTGCACTCCATGAGCGCAAATGACTTGCCGAAGTAGATGAGAACAGTTATCATTCCATCTCCGTGACACGCCCGAGATCGATCTTGAAGCAAGTACTTATTTGTCAAAGAGATAATAAACGCGGAACCGATCCCTTCGTCGGCGAATTCCACGACTCGACCGCGAAGGGCACTCTGTCCACCAAATAGAAGAACGCCATGCTCGGTTCGGCCATCATCGTCTTTCGTGAAACGCTCGAAGCGGCGCTCATCATCGCCATCGTCATGGGCGCGAGCCGCGGGGTCGCCGCGCGCGGGCGCTGGGTCGCGGGCGGCGTGCTGCTCGGCATCGTGGGAGCGCTGGTGGTGGCGGTGTTCGCCGGCGCGATTTCGGAGGCCGTGCAGGGCCGCGGCCAGGAGCTGTTCAACGCCGGCGTGCTGCTCGCCGCAGTGGCGATGCTTGCGTGGCACAACGTCTGGATGAGCTCGCATGCCCGCAAGCACGTCGACGAAATGCGCCACCTCGGGCACGACGTCAAGGAGGGGTCCAAGCCGCTTTCCGCGATCCTCGTGGTGACCGCCATCGCGGTCCTGCGCGAGGGCTCCGAAACGGTGCTGTTCCTGTACGGGTTGTTCGCGAGCGGCGGCCGCGCCGGGCTCGGGGCCGGCGCCGTGGTGGGTCTCGCGGGCGGCGCGGCAGTCGGGGTCCTGCTGTATTTCGGGCTGCTGCGAATTCCGCTGCGCCACTTCTTCACGGTGACGGGCGCGATCGTGCTGCTGCTCGCCTCCGGGCTCGCCTCGAGCGCGGCGGGCTTCCTGACCCAGGCGGGCCTGCTGCCGGCGCTCGTCGGCGAGGTCTGGGACAGCTCGCGGCTGCTGAGCGAGAGCAGCCTCGCCGGCCGCATGCTGCACGTACTCATCGGCTACAGCGACCGGCCCACGGGCATTCAAATCCTGTTTTACGTCGTGACGCTGGTCACCATCCTCGCGCTGATGCGCATCGTCGGCGCGCGGGCGCAACGCTCGGCCCGCACCGTGGCGGCGAAAGCCGGCAGCCCGGCGTAACAGAAGGTCCGGGTCGCGCGCTACACTGCGCGCATGAAAAAAGTCCGCAAGTCCGCCGCGCGCGCAGCGGCGGCGCGCACGCTGCCGTCGCGCGTCACGGTCGAGGGGCTCGATCGGGCCCCGCATCGAGCGTTCCTGCGCGCGCTCGGGCTCTCGGACGCCGATCTCGAACGCCCATTCATCGGCGTGGCTTCGACCGACGGCCGCGTCACGCCGTGCAATGCGCTGCTCGGCGAGTTCGCGCGCGAAGCCTGCGGCGCGGTGCGTGCGGCGGGCGGCACGCCGTTCGACTTCGCATCGATCTCGGTCGCCGACTCGATGTCGATGAACCACGGCGGCATGCGCTATTCGCTGCCATCGCGCGAGCTAATCGCCGACGGCGTCGAAGCGGCCGTGCGCGGGCACGCCTACGACGGCCTGGTCGCGTTCGCCGGCTGCGACAAGACGCTGCCGGGAATGATGATGGCGATGGTGCGCCTCGATCTGCCGGCGGTGTTCCAGTACGGCGGCGCCGCGCTGCCCGGGACGTGGCGCGGCCGGGACGTGACCGTGCTCGACACCTACGAGGCGGTCGGCGCCGTGCTGGCGGGCGAGATGCAGCCTGCGGAGCTGGATGAGCTCGAGCGCGTGTGCCTGCCGACGCTGGGCGCGTGCCCGGGACAGTTCACCGCGAACACGATGGCGATGGTGTCGGAGACTCTGGGCCTCGCGCTGCCCGGCTCGGCGACCATGCCCGCGGTTGCGAAGGAGCGCCGCGCGCAGGCGCGCGAGGCCGGGCGCGTCGTCATGGATGTTCTCGGCAACGGCGGGCCGTTGCCGAGCGATCTGGTCACCAGGAAGAGCCTCGAGAACGCCTGCGCGGCGGTCGCCGCCACCGGCGGCTCGACGAACGCCGGGCTGCACATTCCTGCTATCGCGCACGAGGCGGGAATCCGCTTCTCGCTCGACGACTTGGCGCGGGTCGCGAAGCGCACGCCGCTGATCGCGGACATGAAGCCTGGCGGTCGCTTTCTCGCCAAGGATCTGCACGCCGTCGGCGGCGTCTACGCGGTGCTGAAGGAGCTGCTGCGGCGCGGTGCGCTGAACGGCGACTGCCTGACGATTTTCGGCACCACCCTGGAGCGGGAGCTCGAGGACCATCCGGGCGGCGACGGCGAGGTCGTCCGCCGCTCGCCGATACTCGCGAGCGGCGGGCTGGTCGTGCTGAAGGGAAACCTGTGCCCCGAGGGCGCGCTGCTCAAGGTGGCGGGGCTGAAGTCGCGTCGCTTCGATGGCACCGCGCGCGTGTTCGACTCGGAGGAGGCCTGCGCCGAAGTGGTGCGCAAGCGGGCTTACCGCGCGGGGGACGTGCTGGTGATCCGCTACGAAGGGCCGCGCGGCGGTCCCGGCATGCGCGAGATGCTCGGCGTGACCGCCCTCATCTACGGTCAGGGCATGGGCGAGAAGGTGGCGCTGGTCACCGACGGGCGGTTCTCGGGCGCCACGCGCGGCATGATGGTCGGCTACGTCTCTCCCGAGGCGGTGGCCGGCGGCCCGATCGCGCTCGTGCGCAACGGCGATCGCATCACCATCGACGCCGAGCAGCGGATCGCGACCGTGCACGTCTCCGGCGCCGAGCTCGCGCGCCGGCGCAGGAGCTTGAAGGCCCCGCGCCGCGCGCGACCTTCCGGGGTACTGGAGAAATACGCCGCGCTCGTCGGCTCGGCCTTCGACGGCGCGGTCACCCACCGCGGTCCGGCGAAGCGTCGTCGTTGAAGCGATCAGCGGCTGCCAGCTCGTTGCGCAGTCTGTCAGCCGCGAGCAGGTGCACGCCGCGCTTTCGTGCTGTGCAGCAACGCGCGAGCCGCGCTGCGCGTGCAAAACTTCGCCCGGATGTGCGCTGCTTCACGCGCAAGCAATTGTGCTCCAGTGGCGATGCCGATATGATGCGGCCTCGCTCGCACGATGCATCGCGCTGCGAGCGAGAATTCAGCGGAATCGGCCGGTGTCGCGGGCCGGGAAGGAGAACCATATGCCATCCGTAGTGACCAAGGCGAAGCTCGTTGAGGCGGCCGCCAAAGCGGGCAACCTCAGCAGGTCTGCGGCGGGCGAGGCTGTGAACGCGGTGTTCGACGCGATCGTCGCCAACGTCGCGAAGGGCAACCGAGTCACGGTGATCGGATTCGGCACCTTCCTGCCGCGCAAGCGCAAGGCGCGCGCCGGCCGCAGCCCGGCAAACGGAAAGGAGATCAAGATCACCGCCAAGACGGTGCCAGCGTTCGCCGCCGGCCAGGGATTCAAGGACGCCGTGGACGGCCGCTAGCACGGCGCGCGCCGGGCACGGCGCCGAACCGTCTCGGGCTGCGAGCTTCACCTTGCAGCCCTTTGTTTTTCTGGACGTTGCAAAGCGCAACAAGCCTTGGCAGAATCGACGGGCTAACAAGGTTCGTGCCATGGACAGCCCGCTCATTCTCTCGCTCGACAGCCACGGTGTTCCGCACCGCTGGGTCAGTTGGCAGCAGGCATGCTTCTACTACGCCAAGAACCTGGTGGCGTGGACCCTGGGCGAGCGGACGTTCACCTTCTATGGCGGCATCTCGCGCCTGACCGGCGAACGCTCCAGCATCACTGCGCACTCGATCATTGCCATCAAGGGCAAGGCGTTTGCCGTGCGCGGGTTCAACCAGGTGCCGCCGCTCAACAATCGCGAGCTGTTCCGCCGCGACCGGCATACCTGCGCGTACTGCGGCAGCGAATACGGCTACTTCAGGCTGACCCGCGATCACGTCACGCCGCTGTCGCGCGGCGGGCGCGACACCTGGATGAACGTGGTCACCGCCTGCCGGCAGTGCAACGGCCAGAAGCGCAATCGCGTGCCGGAGGAGGCGGGTATGGAGTTGCTGTACGCGCCCTACGTGCCGAACAAGGCCGAGTACCTGATCCTCACCAACCGCCGCATCTTCGCCGACCAGATGGAATTCCTGAAGCAGCACGTGGCGGCGCACTCGCGTCTGGTTCTTGCTGCGGCGTAAGCTCTCTCGAGCGCTAGCGCGGCGAGCCGAATAGGGGAGCCCCGCAGTTCCCCATCCCCTTTCCCAGCTGGAGCTGCCGGGTGCCTGATTTCTGGCGCAACAGCGGTTTCCATCTTCTGCAGCGTGGTCCTGCGGGGTGGCTCGCGGTCAGCGACGATTTTCTGCGCGCCTACCTGCTGCGTCCGGAGATCCATCCGGTGGAGGAGTCCTGCGATGCCGAGCGGCGTTTGCACGCAGCCCTCATGCGGCAGCCGCGCCGGCCGGTCGCCGGGGCCGAGCTCGACGCCATCGCGGACGCGGATGCGCGCGACAACTACCGGATCCTGCTGCGTTTCCGGCAACGACTGCTTGATGCCGATACGCTCGAGGGCTGCTACGCGGAGCTGTTCAAGGGCGGTGTCGACGTACCGCCGACGTTCGTCGCGCAGCTGGTCCACGTGATCCTGAGAAACGTATTGGACGGCTGCGACGACCCGCTGAGGCTGCGCGCGGGCGAGCTGTTTTTCCGCGAGCAGAAAGCGACGCTGCGCGAGGGCCAAGTCCTGCTCGCCGACCTGGACACCGTGGAGATGCACGCGAGCGGCAGCCGCTACGGCAGCCTGGGCAGGCTGATCGTCGAGGCGCAGGGCCCGCTCGGCAAAGTCGAGCTGGACGTGCTCGGGCCCGACAATGCGCCGCTTTACTGGCAGCGCGAGTCGCGCCACGACACGGTGATCAGCCTCAACCACGGCGGCGCCGCACTGCAGGCGCTGTGCCGGGTCATCGAAGCCTGGGTAGCGCATTTCTTCGGCGTCGCGGTGAGCGTCGAGCCGCTGCGCGCCATCGAGGAGGCGCGCTGGGCCTGGCACATCGGGCTGGACGCCGAATCGAGCGCGATCCTGAACGAACTGTGGCACGGCGGCGAGGTCGAGCAAGGCCGGATGCGCCGCATCCTCGCGCTGTTCCGCATGCGGTTCACGGACCCGGCGGACATGCGGCCGGACATCGCCGGCCGGCCCGTGTATCTGGCGCTGTCTTCGGGCGAGGACGATGTGGTGCGCATGAAGCCGCAGAACCTGATCGTCAACCTGCCGCTCGCCGGGCGCAGCTGAGCGCAGCGCCGCACGCGCATGAAGCCCGAGTACTGGGATCGCGCCAAGCGCGAGCTGGCACGCAACGATGCGGTCATGGCCGCGATCATCCGCCGCCATCCGCGCGTTCATCTGCAGCCGCGCGGCGACCCGTTTCACACCCTCGCGCGCTCGATCGTCGGTCAGCAGATTTCGGTCAAGGCGGCACAGGCGGTGTGGGAGAGGTTGTGTGGCGCGCTGCCCGCAGTCACGCCCGCGCACGCCGCGCGCGCCGGGGCGTCCCGGCTGCTTGCCTGCGGACTGTCGCGGCGCAAAGTCGAGTACCTGCTCGACCTCGCGGCGCATTTTTCCTCCGCGCGCCTGGTTCCCGAGCGATGGCGTGCGATGCACGACGAGGAGGTGATCACCGAGCTGGTCGTGGTGCGCGGCATCGGTCGCTGGACCGCGGAGATGTTCCTCATCTTTAACCTGCTGCGCCCCGACGTGCTGCCGGTGGACGACCTGGGGCTGCAGCGCGCGGTGAGCCGTGCGTACCGCAGCGGCCGGCAGCTGAGCGAGCGCACCCTGCGCCGCATCGCGGCCGCTTGGCAGCCGTGGCGTTCAGTCGCGACCTGGTACCTGTGGCGCTCGCTGGATCCGGTGCCGGTCGAGTACTGAACTTCGGCGTAGAATCCGCCAGCCATGAAGACGACGTTCCTCGACTTCGAGCAGCCGATCGCCGAGCTCGAGCAGCGGATCGAGGAGCTGCGCTTCGTGCAGGACGATTCGGCGGTCGACATCTCCGAGGAGATCCAGCGCCTGGGTAAAAAGAGCCAGGCGCTGACCAAGGAGATCTACGCCAAGCTTTCCCCCTGGCAGGTCGCCCAGGTGGCGCGCCATCCGCAGCGCCCGTACACGCTGGATTACGTCGGCATGCTGTTCACGCATTTCGAGGAGCTGCACGGTGACCGAACGTTCGCCGACGACCTGGCGATCGTCGGCGGACTCGCGCGCTTCAACGGCGAGCCTTGCATGGTGATCGGCCAGCAGAAGGGACGCGACACCAAGGAAAAGATCGCACGCAACTTCGGCATGCCGAAGCCCGAGGGCTATCGCAAGGCGCTGCGCCTGATGCAGCTGGCGGAAAAGTTCGGCCTGCCGGTGTTCACCTTCGTCGACACGCCTGGCGCCTATCCCGGTATCGATGCCGAGGAACGCGGCCAATCGGAAGCGATCGGCCGCAACCTCTACGTCATGGCCGCGCTGCGCACGCCGATCATCGTCACCGTGATCGGCGAGGGGGGCTCGGGCGGCGCGCTCGCGATCGCGGTCGGCGACGTGACGCTGATGCTGCAGTACGCCACCTACTCGGTGATCTCGCCGGAGGGCTGCGCGTCGATCCTGTGGCGCAGCGCCGACATGGCGCCCGAGGCGGCGGAGGCGCTCGGCATCACCGCGAGTCGACTCAAGACGCTCGGCCTGATCGACAAGATCGTCAATGAGCCGCTCGGCGGCGCGCACCGCGACCCGCAGGCCACGGCGCAGGCACTGAAAAAGGCACTCGCCGAGGCGCTCAAGCAATTGCTGGGCAAAAAGCCGAAAGAGCTCGTCGAGGAACGCCTCGAGCGTCTGATGAGCTATGGCCGGTTCAAGGAAGCGGCCGAGCGCTAGCCCGCGCGCCGCGCCTGCGCCTGGCCGCGAGCTGCAGGCCGCCGCGCGCGCGGTTCTCGAGCAGCTCGATCTGCGCGAGCAGCGCCTCGCAGTGGGGCTTTCCGGCGGCGTGGATTCAGTGGTGCTGCTGCACGCCTTGCGCGAGCTGGCCCCGGAGCTGGGCTACCGGCTCTCGGCAGTCCATGTCCATCACGGCCTTTCCCCGTTTGCCGCGGACTGGCGGCGATTCTGCGCCGCGCTGTGCCGGCGCTGGCACGTCCCGTTCGCCTCGCGCCGCGTGGCAGTAGCGCGCAACGGCAAGGGGGTCGAGGCGGCGGCGCGCGAGGCGCGCTACGCGGCGTTCAGCGCGCTGCCGGTCGATGCCCTCGCGCTCGGCCACCAGCTGGATGACCAAGCCGAGACGGTGCTGCTCAACCTGCTGCGCGGCGCCGGCGTGCGCGGCGCGAGCGCGATGCGGCCGCTCGGTGCGCTGCGCACGCGGCACGGCGCGATGCCACTGCTGCGGCCGTTGCTCGGGGTGCCGCGCGAGACGATCGTCGAGTACGCGTGCGCGTGCGGGCTGCAATGGGTAGACGACGAGTCGAACAGCGACCCCGCTCTGACGCGCAATTTCCTGCGCCTGGAAATCGCGCCGCGCCTGGCGCTGCGCTTCCCGAAGTGGCGCGAGAGCCTGGCGCGCGCGGCCCACCACTTTGCTGAAGCCGGGCTGCTGCTGAAGGCAGCGATGCACGAAGCAGGCGCGCGCTTGCGGGTGGCGCGCTTGCGCGCGGCCGAGCCGGCGTCCGCGCGCTTGCTGCTGCGCGAGTTCCTGGGCGCGCACGGGTTGCGGCCGCCGAGCACTGGCCGGCTCGCCGAAATGCTGCGCCAGATCCTCACCGCCGCGCCCGGTGCGCGCAGCGCTATCGCGCACGAGGACGCGGTGCTGCGCGTGTATCGGGGCGAGCTGCTGCTGACACGGACGGCTGCGGAGGCTGCGGAGGGATTCGCACCGATCCGCTGGTGGGGCGAGCGGCGCGTGCCGATTCCGGCGCTGCACGGCGAGCTGCGCTTTCGCACAACCCGCGGCGCGGGCATCGATCCCGCCCTGCTCGACGGCCAGCCGGTCACGATCCGCGCTCGGGCGGGCGGCGAGCGCCTGCAGCCGGATGCGCGCCGGCCGCGTCGCACTCTCAAGAATCTGTTCCAGGAAGCCGGCGTGCCGCCGTGGGAGCGCGACGCCTTGCCGCTGCTATTTTGCGGCACCACCCTGATCTGGGTCCCTGGTCTGGGCGTCGATGCGTCGTTCCGTGCGAGCGCGCGCGCGGCAGGACTGCTGCCCGAGTGGCGCCGGTCCGAGGCGAGCGCGGCTCACCCCGCCGGTTGAGTTTTTCGCCTCACGGAGCCTGCGCGCGCGACGACGGCTGTCTCTGCGGGCATGCCGCGGAGCGCGCAACCCATTGTTGTTTTTACGAAAATCAATGCGATTTGGTGGTAAAATCAACGGTTATTTTTCCCAATACCCTAGGAGTCTCTGGAATGGCGGTCGAAAGGACCCTCTCCATCATCAAGCCCGATGCGGTGAAAAAGAACGTCATCGGCCAGATCAGTGCGCGTTTCGAGGCGGCAGGGCTGAAAGTCGTCGCGGCGCGCATGATGCATCTGTCGCGCGCCGAGGCCGAGGGGTTCTATGCGGTACACCGCGAGCGCCCGTTCTTCAAGGATCTGGTGGAGTTCATGATTTCGGGCCCGGTGATGGTGCAGGTGCTCGAAGGCGAGGCGGCGATCGTTCGCAACCGCGAGCTGATGGGCGCCACCGATCCGAAGAAGGCGGCCAAAGGGACCATCCGCGCCGACTTCGCCGACTCGATCGACGCCAACGCTGTGCACGGCTCGGACGGTGCCGAGACGGCGCGTGGCGAGATCGCCTATTTTTTCCCTGCCTGCGAGATCTTTTCGCGCTGAAACGGGCCCGTAATGGCGATGAGCGCCAACCTGCTGGATTTCGACCCTGCTTCGCTGGAGCGGCTTTTTGCCGACCTGGGCGAGAAGCCGTTTCGTGCCCGGCAGGTCTTGCGCTGGATCCATCAGTACGGTGAGGCGGACTTCGCGCGCATGAGCGATCTGGCGAAAGGCCTGCGCGAGAAGCTGGCCGGAGTGGCGCAAGTGGCTGCGCCGCGGGTGGTCGGCGACAGCGTTGCCGAGGACGGCACGCGTAAGTGGTTGATCCAGGTCGACGGCGCCAATGCGGTCGAGGCGGTGTACATCCCGGAGGCTGGCCGCGGCACGCTGTGCGTGTCGAGCCAGGCCGGCTGCGTGCTCGACTGCGCCTTCTGCTCGACCGGCAAGCAGGGCTTCAACCGCAACCTGAGCACGGCGGAGATCATCGGCCAGCTGTGGATCGCCAACCGGCAGCTGGGGCGCGAACCCAAGGGTGAGCGCGTCGTGACCAACGTGGTGATGATGGGGATGGGCGAGCCGCTGCTCAATCTGGACCACGTGATCCCGGCCCTGCGGCTGATGCTCGACGACAACGCCTACGGGCTGTCGCGCCGCCGGGTGACGGTCTCGACCTCCGGCGTGATCCCGGGCATGGACCGCCTGCGCGACGCGTGTCCGGTGGCGCTCGCCGTGTCGCTGCACGCGCCCAACGACGCGTTGCGCGACCGCCTGGTGCCGGTCAACCGGAAATACCCGATCCGCGACCTGCTGGCGGCCTGCCGGCGCTATCTGGAGAAGGCGCCGCGCGACTTCGTGACTTTCGAATACGTCATGCTCGAGGGCGTGAACGACGGCGACCAGTGCGCGCGCGAGCTCGTCGCGATCGCCGGGCAGGTGCCCTGCAAGTTCAACCTGATTCCGTTCAATCCCTTCCCCAAGGCGGGCTTCCGGCGCTCCGATCCTGCGCGCATCCGGCGCTTCGCGGAGATCCTGCAGCGCTCGGGGGCCACCGTCACCACCCGCAAGACCCGCGGCGACGCGATCGACGCGGCCTGCGGTCAGCTCGCCGGCGACGTCGCCGACCGCACGCGGCGCAGCCGGGGCGCGAACCCGGCGCGCAAGGTTCACCCGATCACGGAGCTCCCCGCATGAAACGCTCGCTCGCATTCGCACTGCTCGCGCTGGTGGCCGGCTGCGCCACGCAAACGCCGTCCGAGAATGTGCCGTTGCCGGACACCGGGACGATCGTGGGCGAGCCGAGCAGCCCCCAAAACAGGGCCAAGCTTCACACCGAGCTGGCGTCGATGTATTTCCAGCGCGGCTCGATCGCCGTGGCCCTGCAGGAGCTGCGCACGGCGGTGGCCGCCGATCCGACCTATGCGCCGGCGCACAGCATGCTCGGACTGGTGTACATGACCCTGCGCGAGAACCAGCTGGCCGAGGAAAGCTTTCAGCGCGCGCTGAAGTACGCGCCGAATGATCCGGACATCAATCACAACTACGGCACGTTCCTCTGTCAGACCGGGCACGAGCAGCAGTCGATCGCGTATTTCATGCGCGCGATTCGCGATCCCCTCTACAGGACGCCCGGCAAGTCCTACGCGTCCGCGGGCGTCTGCGAGATGCGAAGCGGCAAGACCAAGGAGGCCGAGCTGGACTTCGGGCGCGCCTTGACTCTGCAGCCGAACGAGCCGCTCGCGCTGCTGGAGTTCGGCGAGCTGCGCTACAAGCAGGGCAATTATCTCGAGGCGCGCAAGCTGGTGCGGCGTTTCAACGAGATCGTCGGGCCCACGGCCGGCTCGCTGTGGCTGGCGCTGAGAGTGGAACGCAAGCTCGGTCAGGCGGACGCGGAAGCGAATGATGCCGCCGAGCTCCGGCGCCGGTTCCCGGGTTCGCCCGAATACCAGCGGCTGCAACGCGGCGCCTATGAGTGAGGCGCTCTTCGGCCAGATGCCCGAGGAGCGGGCCGAGGTCCCGCCCTCCGACGCTCCGGCGCCCACGTCGGAACAGAGCGTCGGCGAGACCTTGGCGCTCGCCCGCAGGTCGCTCGGACTGTCGGTCGAGGACGTCGCGCATCAGCTCAAGTTCGGCGCCCGCCAGATCGAGGCCCTCGAGCAGGGCAAGTTCGACCGCCTGCACGGGGCCACCTTTGCGCGCGGCATGGTGCGCAGCTACGCGCGCCTGCTCAAGCTCGACCCCGATCCGCTGCTCGAGCGCATCGCCGGCCTCGTGGCGCCACCCGGGCCGATCACCGCGTCGATTTCCTTTCGGCGCCCGATCCCGTTCTCCGACACCGCACGGCGCACGAACTTCGCTTACGTCTTGCTCACGCTGGTGATACTGGCGGTCGGCGTGGCGGTCGCGTTCGAGTGGCATCAGGAGCGCAGCGCACGCCCCGCCCGGTTGGCGTTCGTTCCGGCGGCGCAGGCCCCGCTCAAGGCGCCGCACGCGCTGGCGAGCGCGGCGGCGCCGACCGTCGTCGCGCCCGAAACCGTGACTGCAGCCGCGGCGACCACCGCCGCGCCAGCCGCGGCCACCACGTCCGTCCCGAGCCCCGCAGGCGCGCCGGCAGCGGAGCCGGTCGTCGCCGCGTTGACGCCCGCGGCGCCGGCGACCGAGGTCAAGCCCGCGGCGCAACCGGGCATGCGGCGTATCGTGCTCAGCTTCGACCAGGAGGCGTGGGTGCAGGTGAAGGACGCGAGCGGCAAGGCGTTGCTGTCGCAGCTCAGCCCGGCGGGCACGCGCAAGGTCATCGAAGGCGAGGCGCCGTTCTCGCTGGTGATCGGCAACGCGCAGCACGTGCGTGTGACCTATGACGAGAAACCGATCGACCTGACGCCGTACATCAAGGTCGAGGTAGCGCGCTTGACGCTGGACTGAGCATGGCTGCCGGGGTTCGTCGCATTTCCAAGAGCGTCATGATCGGCGGCATCGCCGTCGGCGGCGGCGCACCGATTGTGGTGCAGTCGATGACCAATACCGACACCGCGGACGCCGCGGCGACCGCGCAGCAGGTGTTCGACTTGTGGCGCGCGGGTTCGGAATTGGTGCGCGTGACGGTCAATACCCCGGAGGCGGCTGCGCAGGTCGCGCACATCCGCGAGCGCCTCGACGCGATGGGCTGCGACGTGCCGCTGGTGGGCGACTTTCACTTCAACGGACACAAGCTGCTGCGCCGCTATCCCGAGTGCGCGCAGGCGCTGGCCAAGTATCGGATCAATCCCGGCAACGTCGGCCACGGCAACAAGCGCGACGAGCAGTTCGCGACCATGATCGAGATCGCGGCGCGCTACCGCAAGCCGGTGCGCATCGGGGTGAACTGGGGCAGTCTCGACCCGGAGCTGCTGGCGCGCATGATGGACGAGAACGCCGCGCGCGCCGCGCCAGTCGCCGCGGGCGAGGTGATGCGCGAAGCGCTGATCCGCTCGGCGCTCGATTCGGCGGCGCAGGCCGAGCGGTGGGGGCTGCCGGCCGACGCCATTGTCGTTTCTTGCAAAGTAAGCGGCGTGCAGGACCTGATTGCGCTGTATCGCGAGCTCGCGCGCCGCTGCGCCTACGCGCTGCATCTCGGCCTGACCGAAGCCGGCATGGGCTCCAAGGGCATCGTCGCTTCCGCCGCGGCGCTCGCCGTGCTGCTGCAGGAGGGCATCGGCGACACGATCCGCGTCTCGCTGACGCCCGAGCCCGGGGGCGAGCGCACGCGCGAGGTCATCGTTGCGCAGGAGCTGCTGCAGACCATGGGCCTGCGCGCGTTCGCGCCGATGGTGACCGCCTGCCCCGGCTGCGGCCGTACCACGAGTACCTACTTCCAGCAGCTCGCCGACACGATCCAGTCCTACCTGCGCGCCCAGATGCCGCTTTGGCGCGAGCGTTACCCCGGCGTCGAGGACCTGCGCGTGGCGGTCATGGGATGCGTGGTGAACGGCCCCGGGGAGTCCAAGCACGCGGACATCGGCATCAGCCTGCCTGGCACGAACGAGGTGCCGGTCGCGCCGGTGTACGTCGACGGCGCGAAGACGGTGACCCTCAGGGGCGAGCGCATCGCCGAGGAGTTCCAGGCGCTGGTCGAGGACTACGTCAGGCGCAACTTCGGCCCCGGTGCGCCGCGCCGCAGGGCGCTGCCCACGCCGATACCGGTCAAGGCGGTGTGAACCGCCGGTTCCGATGAGCGCGACCATCCAAGCCGTTCGCGGCATGAACGACGTATTGCCCGAAGAAGCCCGCTTGTGGCTCGACTTCGAGGCCCGGGTGCAGGCGTGGCTGGAGCGTTATGGCTACCACAACATCCGCATGCCGCTGGTCGAGCCGACGCAGCTGTTTCGTCGCGCGATCGGAGAGGCGACCGATATCGTCGAGAAGGAGATGTACTCCTGGCGCGACGAGCTGAACGGCGAGGACCTGACGCTGCGGCCCGAAGGCACGGCTTCCTGCGTGCGCGCCGCCATCGAGCACAACTTGCTCTACGAGGGGCCGAAGCGTCTTTGGTATGCCGGCCCGATGTACCGCCACGAGCGGCCGCAGAAGGGGCGCTATCGCCAGTTCTACCAGTACGGCGCCGAGGCGCTCGGCTACGCGGGCCCGGACGTGGATGCCGAGCTGGTGGTGATGTGCGCGCGGTTGTGGCGCGAGCTCGGGCTCGAGGGCATACGCCTCGAGTTGAACACCATCGGCTCGCCCGAGGAGCGCGCGCGCTACCGCACGGATCTGGTCAGGCACCTCGAGGCAAACGTCGACCGGCTGGACGCCGATGCGAAGCGACGCATGTACACCAACCCGTTGCGCGTGCTCGATTCGAAGAACCCGCTGGTGCAGCAGGCGCTGTCGGGCGCGCCGACGCTGACCGACTATCTGGGCGAGGCGTCGTTGGCGCATTTCGCGGATCTCCGCAGGCTGCTCGCGTCGGCCGGGGTCGAATACGTCATCAATCCTCGCCTGGTGCGCGGGCTGGACTACTACAACCTCACCGTATTCGAATGGGTCTCCGATGCACTCGGGGCTCAGGGCACGGTCTGCGGCGGAGGCCGCTATGACGGCCTGTTTGCGCAAATCGGCGGCAAACCCACCCCGGCAGCCGGCTTTGCGATGGGCGTCGAGCGCCTGATCGCGCTGCTTCAGCAGGTGCGCGGCGCGCCCCGGCCGGGGCCGCATGCCTACGTGGTGTTTCAGGGCAGCGGCACGCTCGAGTACGCTTTCACGCTCGCCGACGAGTTGCGCGCTGCCGGATTTGCGGTCGTGCAGCACGCCGGCGGCGGCAGCTTCAAGTCGCAGATGAAAAAGGCCGACGCGAGTGGAGCGAAGCTCGCGCTGATCGTCGGCGAGGACGAGCTTGCCGCCGGCGAGGTGACCGCCAAGCCGCTGCGCACCGCGCAGCCGCAGCAGCGCGTGCCGCGCGGCGCGCTGGCGCGGCGTCTTAGCGAATTTCTCCAGGACAGCTAACCATGGCATTCGAAAACCTAGATCTCGAAGAGCAGGAACAGCTTGCCGCGCTGAAGGCGTGGTGGAATGACAACGGTAACCTGGTGCTGCTGGTCGTCATGGCGGCCGTGATCGCGTTTGCGGGATGGCGGGGATGGCAGTGGTATCAGCGCACGCAGGCCGCGCAGGCCAGCGTGCTGTACGAGGCGCTGCAAGAGGCGGTCCGCACCGGCAACGCGAGTGGGGTGCACGATGCGGGCGGCGCCTTGCTCGAGAAATATCCGCGCACGCTCTACGCGTCGATGGCGGCGCTCACATCCGCGCGCTTCGATTTCGACCATGGCGATCTGAAGAACGCCGAAGCGCAGCTGCAGTGGGTGGCGGAACGCTCTGGCTCGGAGGAGTACAGGGACCTGGCCCGCGTTCGCCTGGCGGCGGTGCTGCTCGACCGCAAGGCGTACGACGAGGCGCTCAAGGTGCTCGACGCCAAGCATGCAAAGGCGTTCGACGCGCAGTACACCGCGCTCAAGGGCGACATCATGGTCGCCAAGAAGCAGCCCGCGGACGCCAAGGCGGCGTACCGGCTCGCACTGCAGGAGGCCGATCCGAAGGACGAAGCCTTCCGTGACAGCGTGCAGATGCGGCTCGACGCGCTCGGAGACTGACGATGCGTCGCTTGCTCGGACTGTTGCTCACGGTGGCGCTGATCCTGGCGGGATGCTCGGGCATGCCCAGCCTGAACCCGTTCAGCTGGTTCGGCGGGGGATCGGCCGGACCGAAACCGGCGGAGCTCACGCCGCTCAGCAACCCGCTTCCGGTGAAGGTGCTGTGGTCGTCGCGCATCGGCAAGGCGGAGGCGTTCATTTTCAGCCCGGCGGTGGCGCAAGACAGCGTATACGTTGCGTCGCGAGACGGCAGTGTCGCGCGCTTGGATGCCGCAACCGGCGAACCGCGCTGGCGGGTGACGCTGGACGCGCACCTGTCCGGAGGGGTCGGCAGCGACGGCACGCTCGCCGTCGTGGCGACCGATGAGGGCGAAGTGTTCGCGTTGAATGCGGCCGACGGCAAGGTGCGCTGGCGCGCGCGCGTGTCGAGCGAAGTGCTGGCGGCGCCGCAGCTGAGCGGGGGGCTGGTGCTGGTGCGAAGCGACGACAGCCGCATCTTCGCCTTCGGCGAGCAGGACGGCAAACGCCGCTGGTACTACCAGCGTACGGCACCGTCGCTGCTGGTGCGCTCGCCCGCAGGGATGGCGATCGGCGAGGGAGCGGTCTACGCGGGCTTCAGCGGGAAGCTGGTCGCTCTCGATCTCGCCAGCGGCGCGGTGCGCTGGGAGGCGACGGTGGCGTTGCCCAAGGGCACCACCGAGCTCGAGCGCGTTACCGACATCGTCGGCAATCCGTCGCTCACCGGCGGGCAGGTGTGCGCGGCCGCGTACCAGGGGCGGGTGGCGTGTTTCGACGCAGCGAACGGCAACCAGCTGTGGTCGCGCGAGATGTCGACCGTCACCGGCGCGAGCGTCGACTCGCAGGACACCTACGTCAGCGACGACAAGGGTGCGGTGTATGCGTTCGATCGCACCAACGGGCGCAGCATGTGGAAACAGGACAAGCTGGCCTACCGCCAGCTGTCGCTGCCGCTGTCGCTGGGCTCGGAGATCGCGCTCGGCGATCTGCAGGGGTACGTGCATTTCCTGGCGCGCGATTCGGGGGCCTTCGTCGCGCGCATCGCCACCGACGGCAGCCCGATCCGCGCCGCTCCCGTGCGCTTGCCTGGCCGCGGTTTTCTGGTCCAGACGCAGGACGGCGGCCTGTACGCGCTCTCTCTCTAGATCACCGCTGCATGCTACCGGTCATCGCCCTGGTCGGGCGCCCGAACGTGGGCAAGTCCACGCTGTTCAACCGGCTCACGAGGCGGCGCGATGCCATCGTCGTCAACGTGCCCGGCGTGACGCGCGACCGGCACTACGGCGAGGGGCGGCTCGGGCCGAGCCCCTACTTGGTGATCGACACCGGCGGCCTGGAGCTCGAGGCCAAGGCGGGCATCTTCGCCGAGATGGCGCGCCAGACCGAGCAGGCGATCGCGGAGGCGGACGCGGTCATTCTGGTCACCGATGCGCGCGCCGGCCTCACCAGCGGGGATCGCGCGATCGCGCAGCGGCTGCGCCGCCTCAAGCCGCGCATCTGGTTGGCTGTCAACAAATGCGAAGGTATGGCGTCGGATGCGGCGGTGGCGGAGTTCCACGAGCTCGCGGTGGGCCAGCCGGTGCCGATTTCGGCGGCGCACGGCGACGGCGTCGGCGATCTGATCGAGGCAGTCCTGGACGAGTTTCCCGCGGCGCGAGCCGAGCCCGCGGCCGCGGGCGATCATCCCAGGGTCTGCATCGTGGGCCGACCGAACGTCGGCAAGTCCACCCTGGTGAACGCGCTGGTGGGTGAAGAGCGGATGATCGCCTCCGACGAGCCGGGGACCACGCGTGATTCGATCGAGATTCCTTTCGAGCGCGCCGGGCGGCACTACACGCTGATCGATACCGCGGGCCTGCGGCGGCGCGGCAAGCAGGGCGCCGACGTGGAGCGCTTCTCGATCGTCAAGACGCTGCAGGCGATCGAAGCGTCGAACGTGGTGGTCGTGGTGCTCGATGCGCTGGACGGGATCACCGAGCAGGACGCGCACGTCGCCGGGTACATCCTCGAGCGCGGGCGCGCGCTGACCGTGGCGGTGAACAAGTGGGACGCGGCCGGCGCGGAGGCGCGAGAGCGCATCAAGGGCGAGCTCAAGTGGAAGCTGGGTTTTCTGGGATTCGCCGACACCCACTTCGTCTCCGCCAAGCAGGGCAAGGGGCTCGGCGCCCTCATGCAGTCGGTGGACGCCGCCTATGCCTCGGCCATGGCCAAGCTCTCGACCCCGCGCCTGACGCGTACGCTGATCGCGGCGGTCGAGCGCCAGGCGCCCCCGCGCAAGAAGGGCCCGATCCGGCCGAAGCTGCGCTATGCGCACCAGGGCGGAATGAACCCGCCGCTGATCGTGATCCACGGCAGGGCGCTGCAGGGGGTGCCCGACAGCTATCGGCGCTACCTTGAAGGCGTGTTCCGGACGGCTTTCGATCTGCGTGGCACCCCGTTGCGGATCGAGTTGCGCACCGGCCGTAATCCCTACGTGAAGTAGCGCTGCTCGGCTGCACGCGCGAGGCGGTGCGCCAGCGTCTCTGGTCGTGCGCTGTTATGTGATAATTGCAAGCTCTCGCAGAGCATTTCCGGGCGCCGCGCGCAGCATGGGACAGACACTTTACGACAAGCTTTGGAACAGCCACCTGGTCCACGAAGGGGAGGATGGCACGGCGTTGCTGTACATCGACCGCCATCTCGTGCACGAGGTCACCAGCCCTCAGGCGTTCGAGGGCCTCAGGCTCGCCGGCCGCAAGCCGTGGCGCATCGAGTCCGTGGTGGCGACGGCCGACCACAACACGCCGACCACCCACTGGGAGCTGGGCATCGACGGCATCCGCGATCCCGTGTCGCGTATCCAGGTCGAGACGCTGGATGCGAACATCCGCGCCTTCGGCGCCAAGGCTTATTTCCCGTTCCTCGACCGGCGGCAGGGAATCGTGCACGTCATCGGTCCGGAGCAGGGGGCGACGCTGCCGGGCATGACCGTGGTGTGCGGCGACTCGCATACCAGCACGCACGGCGCGTTCGGCTGCCTGGCTCATGGCATCGGCACCTCGGAAGTGGAACACGTGCTCGCCACCCAGTGCCTGGTGGCGAAGAAGATGAAGAACATGCGCGTCAGCATCGAGGGGCCACTGGGACGCGGCGTGACCGCCAAGGACGTGGCGCTGGCGGTCATCGGCCGCATCGGCACCGCGGGCGGGACCGGCCACGCCGTGGAATTCGCGGGCAGTACCATCCGCGCCCTGTCGATGGAGGGGCGCATGACGCTCTGCAACATGGCGATCGAGGCTGGCGCCCGCTGCGGCATGATCGCGGTGGACGACACCACGATCGCGTATCTCAAGGGACGGCCGTTTGCGCCGAACGGGAGCGAATGGGATCAGGCGGTGGCGTACTGGCGCATGCTGAGCAGCGACTCGGATGCGAGGTTCGACCGCGAGACGAGGCTCGATGCGCGCGACATCAGGCCGCAGGTGACTTGGGGCACCTCGCCGGAAATGGTGGTATCGGTGGAGGACGAGGTGCCCGACCCGGATCGCGAGAAGGATCCGGTCCGGCGCGAGGGCATGGAGCGCGCGCTCGCCTACATGGGGCTCAAGCCGCGCACGCGCATCACCGACATCCGGCTGGACAAGGTGTTCATCGGTTCGTGCACCAATTCGCGCATCGAGGACCTGCGCGCTGCGGCGGCGGTGGTGCGCGGCAAGCGCGTGGCCGGGAACCTGCGCCTGGCGATGGTGGTGCCGGGTTCCGGCTTGGTGAAGGCGCAGGCGGAAAAGGAAGGCCTGGACCGGATCTTCAAGGACGCGGGCTTCGAATGGCGCGAGCCGGGCTGCTCGATGTGCCTGGCCATGAATGCCGACCGGCTGGAGCCGGGCGAGCGCTGTGCGGCGACCTCGAATCGCAATTTCGAGGGCCGCCAGGGCGACGGGGGACGCACCCACCTCGTCAGTCCGGCGATGGCGGCGGCGGCGGCGGTCGCGGGGCACTTCGTCGACGTGCGCAACTGGCGCTGAACATGGAGGCGGAATGAAGCGAGTCGTTCTCTTGGCGGTATTGGCAGCGGTGCTGGCGGGATGCAACACGCTGCAGGGCGTGGGCAAGGATCTCCAGCAGGGCGGCGCCGCGATCGAGCGCGCCGCGCAGAAGTAGCGGCATGGACAAGTTCACGGTCCTCGACGGCCTGGTGGCACCGCTCGATCGCGCGAACGTCGACACCGACCAGGTCATCCCGAAGCAGTTTCTGAAGTCGATCAAGCGTAGCGGCTTCGGAGTGAACCTGTTCGATGCCTGGCGTTACCTCGACCACGGCGAGCCGGGCATGGACCATTCCAAGCGGCCGCTCAACCCGGACTTCGTGCTGAACCAGGCGCGCTACCGGGGCGCCACGATCCTGCTTGCACGCAAGAACTTCGGCTGCGGATCTTCGCGCGAGCACGCGCCGTGGGCGCTGCTCGATTACGGCTTTCACTGCGTGATCGCACCCTCGTTCGCCGACATATTCTTCAATAACTGCTTCAAGAACGGCCTGCTGCCCGTGGTTCTTCCGGAGGCCGACGTGGACCGCCTGTTCTATGAGTGCGCCTCGTTCCCCGGGTTTCGGCTCATGGTCAACCTGGAGCAGCAGACGGTCGCAACCAAGGACGGTGCCCAGGTGATGCGCTTCGAGGTCGATCCATTTCGCAAGTACTGTCTGCTCAACGGGCTGGACGAAATCGGGCTTACGCTGCAGCAGGCGGACAAAATCGGCGCCTTCGAGGCGATGCGGCGCGACCAGTTTCCCTGGCTCTTCCGGTAGCCGCCATGAAGATCGCAGTGTTGCCGGGCGACGGAATCGGCCGGGAGATCGTCGCGCAGGCGGTGAAGGTGCTGCAGCGGCTAGCCGGGGTGGGGCTGCGGCTCGAGCTCGAGGAGGCGCCGGTCGGCGGCGCCGGTTACGAGGCGGCGGGCGACCCGCTGCCCGAGGCAACGTTGCGACTCGCGAGGCAGGCCGACGCGATTCTATTCGGCGCGATCGGCGGGCCGCAATACGACACCCTGCCGCGCGACAAGCGCCCGGAGCGCGGCTTACTGCGCCTGCGCAAGGAGCTCGGGCTGTTCGCCAACCTGCGCCCGGCGCGCGTATACGAGGAACTGGCGGATGCCTCCAGCCTCAAGGCGGAGCTGGTGGCCGGACTGGACATCCTGATCGTGCGCGAGCTCACCGGCGATATCTACTTCGGCGAGCCGCGCGGCATCTCGACGCTCGCCGGCGGCGAGCGCGAGGGTGTGAACACGATGCGCTACCGTGAAAGCGAGATCCGGCGCATCGCCCATGTCGCGTTTGGCGCAGCGCGCCGCCGCGCCAAGCGCGTGTGCTCCGTGGACAAGGCCAACGTGCTCGAGACCACCGAATTGTGGAGGCAGGTGGTGAGCGAAGTGGGCGCGCAGTACCCCGACATCGAGCTGTCGCACATGTACGTGGACAACTGCGCCATGCAGCTGGTGCGCAAGCCGAAGCAGTTCGACGTGGTGGTCACGGGAAACCTGTTCGGCGACATCCTCTCGGACGAGGCGTCGATGCTCACCGGGTCGATTGGCATGCTGCCGTCGGCCTCGCTCGATGCGGACAGCAAGGGCCTGTACGAGCCGATCCACGGCTCGGCGCCCGACATCGCTGGCAAGGACGTGGCCAATCCGCTCGCGACGATCCTCTCGGCGGCCATGATGCTGCGCTATTCGCTGGGCGAGGAGCAGGCGGCGGAGCGCGTCGAGGCCGCGGTAAAGAAGATCTTGCGCGACGGCTACCGCACCGCCGACATTTACACGGCCGGAACGAAGAAGGTGGGCACGCGGGAAATGGGCGACGCGGTACTCGCCGCGCTTGCGGTCTGAGCACGACAAGGGGCTTCCGGGAATGAGTCGGCGCGGAGTGCATCGAGGAAGAGGTAGATGTTGAGAGTTGGCATCGTCGGCTGGCGCGGCATGGTGGGCTCGGTGTTGGTGGAGCGCATGCGTGAAGAGCGCGACTTTGAGCACATCGAGCCGGTTTTCTTCTCCACTTCGCAGATTGGCGGCAAAGCGCCTGCCGTCGGCCGGGATGTGGCACCGGTGCAGAACGCGCGCGAGCTGCAGGCGCTCAAGACGCTGCCGGTCATCGTTTCCTGCCAGGGGGGCGATTACACGAACGAGGTCTATCGGAAGCTGCGCCAGGAAGGCTGGAAGGGCTACTGGATCGACGCCGCGAGTGCGCTGCGGATGCAGGATGATGCGGTGATCGTCCTCGATCCGGTCAACATGGCGGTGATCAAGGATGCGCTCTCCAAGGGCGTCAAGAGCTACATCGGCGGCAATTGCACGGTGAGCCTCATGCTGATGGGCATGGCCGGGCTGCTGCGCAACGACCAGGTCGAGTGGATGACCAGCATGACCTACCAGGCCGCCTCGGGCGCGGGAGCGGCCAACATGCGCGAGCTGGTCGAGCAGATGGCAGCGATCGGCGAGCGCGCCAAGCGGCTGCTTGACGATCCGGCGGCGAGCGCGCTCGACCTCGACCGCAGCGTGACCGAGACGGTGCGCGACGCCGGCCTGCCGAAGCAGAACTTCGGCTATCCGCTCGCGGCCAGCCTGCTGCCGTGGATCGACAAGGATCTGGGCAATGGACAGAGTCGCGAGGAATGGAAGGGCCAGGCCGAAACCAATAAGATCCTCGGGCGCAGCGAGCGTCCGATTCCGGTCGATGGCATCTGCGTGCGGGTGGGCGCCATGCGCTGCCACAGCCAGGCGCTGACCATCAAACTGAAGCACGACGTTCCGCTCGACGAGATCGAGGGCATGATCGCCGAAGCGAACGACTGGGTGAAGGTGGTGCCCAACCGACGCCAGGAGAGCCTGTCCGAGCTCACCCCGGCAGCCGTTTCCGGCAGGCTTTCCATTCCGGTCGGCCGGCTGCGCAAGATGCCTATGGGCGGCCAATACCTGGCAGCGTTCACCGTTGGGGACCAGCTGCTCTGGGGCGCGGCCGAGCCGCTACGCCGTATGCTGCGGATCCTGCTCGATGCCGGACCCGGGAGCTGACGTCACCCACCTGAGGGCGGGCGACGCCCGGAGGGGGAAAAATTCCTTGCAGGCTGCGGCCCAACCAGAAAGAATCAAGAAAACTCCTCAGTTTGCAAGCCTAACACTATGATGTTATGGTAGTCAGTCCGGAAAAAATGATTCAAGGTGCTACAGTGGGCAAATGCGTCACCGGAGTGAGGATGCTCGCGGCGGCACTGCTGGCGGTGCCGTTGCTTGCGCATGCAGCGGGGCTTGGCAAGCTGACGGTCCTGTCGGCGTTGGGGCAACCGCTCAGCGCTGACGTACAGATCGTGGCTCTTCAACCGGGCGACGAGGATTCCCTCAAGGCCAGCCTCGCTACGCAGAATGCATTCCGCAGCGCCGGGATCCAGTTCAATCCCGTGCTGCTGGGAATGAAGTTCGCCTTGGAGCACCGTGGCGACCAGGTGGTGCTGCACCTTTCGACGAGTCAGCCTGTAAGCGACCCGTTCCTCGACGTTCTCATTGAGTTGCAATGGGCTAGCGGCCGCTTGGTGCGCGAATACACGTTCCTGCTGGATCCGCCGAATTACGGCAAGGGGCCGCAACCGATCGCGGCGGTGCCGTTGCCTGCGCCCGCGGCGGCGCAATCGCCTGCGCCGGCAGCTACCGCGGAGCATCCGGTCTCTCCGGTCCCCGGCGTCAAGCCTGCCGGCACGTACGTGGTCAAGAACGGGGACACGCTGTCGGAGATCGCGCGCCACTACATGGGCTCCGGCGTGACGCTGAACCAGATGCTCATCGCGCTGTATCGCGCCAACACGGGCGCATTCATACACGCGAACATCAACCTGGTTCGGGCTGGCCGCATCCTGAACATTCCGGGCAGCGAAACGGCAGGCGGGATCGACCCTGCTGAGGCGCGCCGAGTGGTCACCAGCCAGATGCGGGAGTTCGCCGATTACCGGCGTAAGCTGGCGGCCGCGGTGGCAGCACGCGCGGCGCACGCCGCGCCCTCCGAGCGTACCGCGGCGGGCCGCATTACGGAGAAGCAGGCTGAAACCCCACCGCCGGAGGGCAAGGATCGCCTGACGCTGTCGAAAATGGAGCCGAATCACCCGACCTCGGCCGTATCGAAGGCGGCTAGGGGAGACGACAGGGTGGCTCGGGAGCAGGCACTGAAAGAGGCTCAGTCCCGGGTCACCGATCTGGAGAAGAACGTCGCAGATTTGAGGAAATTGCTCGATCTAAGAAACGCGCAGATCGCGGAACTCGAGAAGAAGGCCGCTGCCCCGGCTGCTGCCGCGCCGACGGCTGCCAAGCCCTCGGAGCTCGCGAAGCCAGTACCTGCCGCAGCACCACCCAAGCCGGCCGTCGCGCCGAAGCCGAACCCCGTCGCGACACCCAAGCCGAAGCCGAAGGCTGTCACACCCCCGCCGCCTGCGCCAAGTCTCGTGGACGAGTTTCTCGACAATCCGCTTGCGTTGGGGGGACTGGCAATAGTGATCGTTCTGTTGGCCGGCTACGGGGCCTTGGCGTGGCGGCGCAAGAAGGCCGCCCAGAACCAGTTCCAGGAGAGCGTGGGCGGGGGCATCGGGCTCGGAGGCGTTTCGGTGCTTGGTGCCGCTGCTCAGCAGGCGGCAGAGGCCGGTCCGGCGATTTCCCAGGTGTCGGTGAGTCCGACGGGCCTCGGACCGATTGAGACCGAAGAGGTCGATCCGATCGCCGAAGCCGATGTCTACATGGCTTACGGGCGCGACGCGCAGGCCGAAGAGATCCTCAAGGAAGCGCTGCAAAAGGATGCGAACCGAACGGCGATCCACACCAAACTGCTCGAGATCTACGCGAATCGGCGCGACACCAAGGCCTTCGAACGGACCGCGCTCAAGCTCAAGGAGCTGACCCACGGGGCAGGTGCGGAATGGGACAAGGCGACCAAGCTGGGACGGTCGATCGAGCCGCAAAACGGCCTCTATGCGGGTGCCCTCGACGACACGGTCAGGCTCGCTCCCGGCGCTCCGGCTCCGGCCCCGGCGCTGGACTTCGACCTGGGCAGAACGACCACCGGCGCGGCGCCAGATGTGACGACCGAAGGCGAAAAGGGACGCGCGGCAGAGCCGGCGCTGGATTTCGACCTCGGCACGACCACGGCGCCAGAAGAGGAAGAAAAGACCGACTTTGCTCCGGGTGGAACGCTGATCATGGGCTCCGAGGAGACCAGGGCCGCGACCGGGACGATCGATTTCGACCTCGGCACCATGGCAGGCGAAGGCAAGAGAGAGGGCGAAGCGACGGAGCCTTTCGCTCCGACCCAAGTCCCGAGCGCGGTGCCAGCGGCGACGGCGGCGAGCGGCAGTGCCGGCGCGATCGACTTCGACTTCAACCTCGATCTGGGCGAAGAGAAAGCCGCCACGCCGCCCCCTGCTGCGGAGACGCCGCTGGACTTGTCCTCGATCAGCCTCGATCTCGGCACGCCCGGCGGTACGGCTACGCCGGCCACCAACACCGATCCGAAATGGCAAGAGGTCGCGACCAAGCTGGACCTTGCCAAAGCCTACGAGGAGATGGGCGACAAGGACGGTGCGCGCGAACTGCTGAACGAGGCGTTGAAAGAAGGCGACGCCGCGCAGCAGAGCCAGGCGCAGCAGATGCTCGCCAATCTCGGCTAGCTGCGAACCAGATCGGACTGAGCCACGGCCCGCGACGCCACAGCGCGCGGGCTTGTGGCTTGCTGTATTTCGGCATGAGAGTTGCGCTAGGCCTCGAGTACGACGGCAGCCGTTTTCTGGGCTGGCAGACCCAGCCAGGAGGCGGGACGGTGCAGGATTGCCTGGAGGCGGCGCTGGCGGCGATCGCCGGCGAGGCTGTTTCGGTGACCTGTGCCGGACGGACCGACCGCGGCGTGCATGCGCGCGCGCAGGTGGTGCATTTCGATACCGCCGCCGAGCGTCCCCTGACGGCGTGGGTTCGCGGGGTCAATGCGCTGCTGCCGGACTCGGTTGCCGTGCTTTGGGCGCAGCCCGTCGCAAGTGATTTCCACGCCCGCTACGCCGCGCTTTCGCGCAGCTATCGTTACGTGCTGCTTAATCGCGCCGTGCGCCCCGCACTTGCGGCGCGCTACGCAGGCTGGGTGCACTCGCCGCTTGACGTCGACGTCATGCGCGAGGCGGCGTGCTACCTCACGGGCGAGCACGACTTCTCCGCATTCCGCTCTGCCGAGTGCCAGGCGAAAACGCCGGTGCGCAGGCTGTTTGCGCTGCACATCGAACGCCGCGACGAGCGCATCGATTTCGTGCTGCGCGCTAATGCTTTCCTGCATCACATGGTGCGCAATCTGGTGGGAACGCTGGTGTGCGTGGGCAAGGGCAAACATCCGCCGCAATGGGCGCGCGAGGTGCTCGAGTCGCGCGACC
Organism: uncultured Pseudomonadota bacterium; assembly: GCA_963817785.1. Lineage (GTDB taxonomy): Bacteria > Pseudomonadota > Gammaproteobacteria > Burkholderiales > SG8-39 > JAKALD01. The sequence continues at coordinate 97,091 of CAWFPL010000007.1, forward strand.
GCACGCGCGCGGCCGCGACCTTCGCGCCGCAGGGGCTCTATCTTGAGGCCGTCGAGTATCCGGCGCGCTGGGCAATGCCGGGCGGGGAAGCGACGCCCGCGACCATGGCGCTTGAGCGCTGACGTGCGTACACGAGTGAAGATCTGCGGTATCACGCGCGTCGAGGACGCGCGCGCCGCGGCCGATGCAGGCGCCGACGCGATCGGGCTGGTGTTCTATCCGCGCAGTCCGCGGTGCCTGACGCTCGAGCAAGCCCGCGCGCTGCGCCGCGCGCTGCCGCCGTTCGTCTGCGCGGTCACGCTGTTCGTGAATCCGGATCCGGCCGAAGTCTCGCGCGTGATCGACAACGTGCGGCCCGACCTGCTGCAGTTCCACGGCGAGGAGTCGCCGGAGTTCTGTGCCCGCTTCGGCGTGCCCTACGTCAAGGCGTGCCGGGTGAAGCCGGGAGTCGATTTGCTAGAATACCTGCGCCCGTTTTCCGACGCCGTCGGGTGGCTCGCAGACGCCTACGTCGATGGGTATGGTGGTGCCGGTGCAAGCTTCGACTGGTCTCTGGTGCCGGCCCTCCGCGCTCGCCCGCTGGTTCTTTCCGGCGGATTGACGCGGCACAACGTGGGCGAGGCCATCCGGCGCGTCAGGCCCTGGGGCGTAGACGTATCGAGCGGGGTCGAATCCGCGAAGGGCATCAAGGATGCGGCCAAAATCGCGGCCTTCATCGCAGAGGTCAAGAATGCAGATGTATGACTTACCCGACGCGCGCGGGCACTTCGGTCCCTACGGCGGCGTCTTCGTGTCCGAAACGCTCAGCTACGCGCTGGAAGAGCTGCTGCGGGCGTACGAAGACAGCCGCAAGGATCCCGAGTTCCTCGCAGAATTTCGCTACGATCTGAAGCATTACGTCGGGCGTCCGAGCCCGGTGTACCACGCCAAGCGCTGGTCGGAGCTGCTCGGCGGGGCGCAGATCTATCTGAAGCGTGAGGATCTCAATCACACGGGCGCGCACAAGATCAACAATACCGTGGGGCAGGCGCTGCTTGCGCGGCGCATGCGCAAGCCACGGGTTATCGCGGAGACCGGGGCGGGGCAGCACGGGGTCGCCACCGCGACCGTCGCCGCGCGCTACGGCATGCAGTGCGTGGTCTACATGGGCTCCGAGGACATCGAGCGTCAGGCCGCCAACGTGTACCGCATGAAGCTGCTGGGGGCGACGGTCGTGCCGGTCGAATCGGGCTCGAAGACACTCAAGGACGCGCTCAACGAGGCGATGCGCGATTGGGTGACCAATGTCGAGAATACGTTCTATATCATCGGCACCGTGGCAGGACCGCATCCCTACCCCATGATGGTGCGCGACTTCCAGTCTGTCATCGGCGAGGAATGCAAGACGCAAATGCCCGAGCTCACCGGTCGCCAGCCGGATATGGTGATCGCATGCGTCGGAGGGGGCTCGAACGCGATGGGCATCTTCTACCCGTACATCACGCTGGACAGCGTCCGTCTGATCGGCGTCGAGGCGGCGGGCAAGGGCCTTGCCACGGGTAAGCACGCGGCGTCCCTGATCGCGGGCAGGCCGGGGGTGCTGCACGGCAACCGCACCTACCTGCTGCAGGATGCAAACGGCCAGATCATGCAGACCCACTCGATTTCCGCCGGCTTGGACTACCCGGGTGTCGGCCCCGAGCACGCGTGGCTCAAGGACTCCGGACGCGCCGAGTACGTCGCCGTAACCGATGACGAGGCGCTGCAAGCGTTTCACGACCTGTGCCACTACGAGGGGATTATCCCCGCGCTGGAATCGAGCCACGCCCTCGCCTATGCGGCGCAGATCGCGCCGTCGATGGCAAAGGACAAGATCCTGCTCGTCAACCTGTCCGGCCGCGGCGACAAGGACATGCACACCGTGGCGCAGCACTCCGGCATTCAGTTCTAGGACCCCCTCACGATGTCCCGCATTCAGGCGCGCTTCGACGCGTTGCGCGCAGCCGGGCGCAAGGCGCTGATTCCGTATCTCACCGCCGGCGACCCGACGCCCGCCCTGACCGTGCCCTTGCTCCTCGCCATGGTGGAGGCAGGCGCGGACATCTTGGAGCTCGGCGTGCCGTTTTCCGATCCGATGGCCGATGGTCCGGTCATCCAGCGCTCTTCGGAGCGGGCGCTGGCCAACGGCGTCGGGCTGCACGACGTCATCGAGATGGTTCGCGATTTCCGCTCGCGCGACGCCCAGACCCCGATCGTGCTCATGGGCTACGCCAATCCGATCGAGGCGATGGGCATCGAGCGCTTCGTACGTGAGGCCAAGGCCGTCGGCGTGGACGGCGTCATCGTGGTCGACTACCCGCCGGAGGAGTGCACGCAGTTCGCTGCGCTCGCCGAGCAGAATGGCATCGATCCGATTTTCCTGCTGGCGCCGACGTCAACCGATCGGCGAATCCAGGAGGTGGTCCGGGTCGCCCGCGGATACCTCTACTACGTCTCACTCAAAGGGGTGACCGGCGCGGCAAACATCGACCTTGCGGAGGTGGCGGCGCGTATTCTCAAGATCCGGGCTGCCACGCGCCTGCCGATCGGTGTGGGCTTCGGCATCCGCGATGCCGAGTCGGCGCGCCGCGTTGCCGAGACCGCGGATGCAGTCGTCATCGGTAGTCGCATCATCCAGGAAATCGAAGCGGCCGGGCCCGCGCAGGCGATTGCGCGGGTGAAGGATCTCATACGCCCGATCCGGGCGGCGCTCGACGCATGAGCTGGCTGCAGAAGCTTCTCCCGCCCAAGATCCAGCGCTCGAGCGGCCCGAGGAAGACCGTTCCGGAGGGTCTGTGGACCAAGTGCCCGGCCTGCGATGCGGTGCTCTACAGCACCGACTTGGAAAAGAATCTCAACGTCTGTCCGAAGTGCGGTTACCACCAGCGTGTCGACGCGCGGGCGCGCCTGGACGCGCTGCTCGATCCGGACGGCCGCTTCGAGATCGGCATGGAGGTACTGCCGATCGACAGCCTCAAATTCAAGGATTCCAGAAAGTACCCCGAGCGCTTGGCCGAGGCGCAGGCGGCCACCGGGGAGAGCGATGCGCTATTGGTGATGCAGGGCTCGATCAAGGCGATCGGCGTGGTGGCGGCCGCGTTCGAGTTTGAGTTCATGGGTGGATCGATGGGTTCCGTGGTCGGCGAGCGCTTCGTGCGCGGCGTGCGCGTGGCGATCGAGCAGAAGCTGCCGTTCGTGTGCATCACCGCGTCCGGAGGCGCGCGCATGCAAGAGGGCCTGCTCTCGCTGGTACAAATGGCGAAGACCACCGCTGCGCTGACCGACCTCGCCGACCGCAAGCTGCCGTTCATATCGATTCTGACCGACCCGACAATGGGTGGGGTGTCGGCGAGTTTCGCCATGATCGGCGACGTGGTGCTCGCCGAGCCGAAAGCGTTGATCGGCTTCGCCGGCCCGCGCGTCATCGAACAGACGGTTCGGCAGAAGCTCCCGGAGGGCTTCCAGCGCGCCGAATTCCTGCTCGAAAAGGGCGCCATCGACATGATCGTCGACCGACGTCAGCTGCGCGAGAAGCTGGCGCAGCTGCTCTCGCTGCTGCTGCGCCTGCCGGCCGATTCGGCCTCCTGAGCGGGGCGACGGGCATCGCGCCGTGACGCCGCCCGGCACGCTGGCGGCCTGGCTCGAGTTCATCGGGCGCCAGCACCCCAACTCCATCGATCTGGGCCTCGAGCGGGTGGCGCAAGTGCTCGCCAGGCTGAACGCGGCGCTGGCGTGCCCCGTATTCGTCGTGGGAGGGACCAACGGCAAGGGATCGACCTGCGCGATGCTGGAAAGCGTGCTGCGCGCGGCGGGCTACCGCACGGGCTTGTATACCTCGCCGCATCTGTTGCGCTACAACGAGCGGGTCCGGATCGAGGGCCGCGAAGCCGGCGATCAGGCGCTGTGCGACGCCTTCGCCGCCGTGGAAGCTGTGCGCGAGGGCATTGCGCTGACGTACTTCGAGTACGGCACGCTGGCGGCCGTATGGCTTTTCGCACGCGAGCGGCTCGATGCGGTCGTGCTCGAAGTGGGCTTGGGCGGTCGGCTCGATGCCGTCAATGCCTTCGACGCCGATTGCGCCGTGCTGACCGGGGTCGGAATCGACCACGTCGAGTATCTCGGCGGCACCCGGGAGCAGATCGGACGGGAGAAAGCAGGAATCTTTCGCCGCGACCGCCCGGCCGTGGTCGCCGATCCCGATCCGCCGCGCTCCGTGCTCGAGGAGGCGCAGCGCGTCGGCGCGCGCCCGCTCCTGCTGGGACGCGACTTTGGCTACACGCTCCAGCCCGGCCAGTGGGCCTACTGGGGCCCGGCTGGCAGGCGCGCGGGCCTCGCGCACCCGGCTTTGCGTGGCACGATCCAGCTGCGCAACGCTGCCGCGACCCTGGCTGCGCTCGATGCTTTGCGCGAGCGCTTGCCGGTGAGCCAGCAGGAGGTTCGGCGCGGCATAGGCCAAGTCACTCTCCCGGGACGCTTCCAGTGCCTGCCGGGCAGGCCGCAGGTGATTCTCGACGTCGCGCACAACCCGGAGGCCGCCAGTGTCCTGGCGATGAACCTGCTTGCCAGCGGCACTGCGCCGCAGACGGTTGCCGTCCTGGGGATGCTGCGCGACAAGGACATGGCCGGGGTTGTCAGGACGCTGGGGCCCCGCATCACGCGCTGGCACCTCGCGAGCCTGCCCGCGCCGCGCGGCGCATCCTCCGCTGAGCTTGCCGTAATCTTGCGTTCGGCAGGCATCGATGCGCCGGTCTTCGAGCACGCATCGCCTGCGGCCGCGTTCGCGGCGGCACGCAGCGAGGCCGGTGAGAATGATAAAATCTTGGTGTGCGGGTCATTTCTCACTGTCGCCGAGGTCATGCACGGTCTCGAGTCATCTTGCGGCACTGCGCGGGCGCATGGCTGAATCGCAGGACGTAGACACCCTGAGGCGGCGCGGCCGGCGCCGCCTGGTCGGAGCGATCGCTCTGGTGTTGCTGGCGGTCATCGTGCTGCCGATGGTGTTCGATCAGCAGCCGAAGCAGACCGCGCCGGTGAATGTACGCATCCCGAGCGAGGATGATGGCGGCCTTTCGCCGAAGGTCGCTCCGCAGCCCGCCGCCCCCGGCAGCCCGGCCCCCGTGACGGCCGACGGAGCGCCAGTATCGGCACCAGCGCCGGCAGCAAAGGCGGAGCCGGCCAAGCCAGAGCCGGCCCCACAGCGCCCGGTAGCGCCGAAGTCCGAAGCCGCCGGCGGCGGTCATGCCGTCGCGAAGGCGGATGGGACCGAGCACGTGCGCGCTGAGGCCGCGCGGTCGGACAAGGAATTTATCGTCCCGGTCGCGGCGCTCGCCGAGCAGGACAAGGTCAGGCTGCTGACGGCGCGGCTCAGGGCCGCCAAGCTGCCCTACTACACCGAAGCAATCGAAACGAAAAAAGGCAAGGTGACGCGGGTTCGCGTCGGCCCCTTCGTCAGCCGCGAGGCGGCCGAGCGGGCGTTCGCCAAGCTGGAGAAGCTCGGTCTCAAGCCGGGTCACGTGGCGACCAAGTCGTGACATGAGCTGGCTCGATTACGCCGTCCTCGGCGTGCTTGGCGGGTCAATCGCCTGGGGTCTGTGGCGCGGGCTAGTGCGCGAAGTGATTTCGATCGTAGGCTGGGTGATCGCTTTCCTGGCCGCGAATCTGTTTGCCGGTCCGCTGGGCGAGCAGCTGCCGCATTCGGTTCCGACGCCGCAGTTGCGCGTATTGGTGGCGTTCCTCGCGGTATTCATCGTGACCCTCGCCGTCACCACGCTCCTCGGGCTGCTGCTGTCGAAGCTGGTCAAGGCGGTCGGTCTGGGCGGTCTGGACCGCGGCCTGGGCGCCCTGTTCGGAACCGCGCGCGGGCTTCTGCTGGTGCTGGCGGCGGCGCTGCTGGCTGGCCTTACCAGCGTGCCGCGGCAGCCGTACTGGCGCCACTCTCTCAGCGGGCTGCCGCTGGCGCACGCAGCGCTGGCGCTCAAACCATGGCTGCCCAAAACCTTCTCCGAGCGGCTGCGCTATGATTAGCGCAGCGGAGCGCGTTTTCGCGACCGCAAGAGCGTCAACTAGGGGCAATCGGTAATCGACCGCCATGTGTGGCATCCTCGGCATCGTCGCGCGCTCACCCGTCAATCAGCTCTTGTACGACGGGTTGCTCCTGCTGCAGCACCGCGGCCAGGATGCGGCCGGAATTGTCACCAGCGAGCGCAAGACGTTCCACATGCAAAAGGGCGGCGGCATGGTGCGCGACGTCTTCCGTACGCGCAACATGCGCTCGCTGCCCGGCAACATCGGCATCGCGCATTGCCGCTATCCGACCGCCGGCTCCGCCTCCAGTTCGGCGGAAGCGCAACCCTTCTACGTCAACTCTCCCTTCGGCATCGTTCTCGGGCACAACGGCAACCTGACCAACACTGATCAGCTGAAGGAAGAGATGTTCCGCCAGGACCTGCGGCACATCAACACCGATTCGGACTCGGAGGTTCTGCTGAACGTCCTCGCGCACGAGCTGGAGAAGGCTTCGGTCCGGCTGCGTCTGGATCCGCAGACCATCTTCACGGCCGTCTCCAACGTGCATCGCCGCTGCCGGGGCGCGTACGCCGTGGTGGCGATGATCGCGGGGTGCGGCGTGCTCGCGTTTCGCGATCCGTTCGGCATCCGGCCAGCGGTGATCGGCTACAACGAGACCGACGACGGTACCGAGTACATGGTTGCCTCGGAGTCCGTGGCGGTCGATGCGCTAGGCTTTCGCGTGCTGCGCGACGTCGCGCCCGGTGAGGCCGTGTTCATCGACGAGGACGGCAACTTCTACAGCCAGCAGTGCGCGCCCAGCACCTCGCTCAATCCCTGCATCTTCGAGTATGTCTACCTGGCGCGCCCTGATTCGCTGATCGACGGTGCCTCGGTCTACGAGGCGCGATTGCACATGGGCGAGAAGCTGGTCGAGAAGATTCGCCGCCAGTATGGCCACCTGGAGATCGACGTGGTGATCCCGATCCCGGACTCGAGTCGGCCCTCCGCGATGCAGCTGGCACTCGGCTTGGGTCTGGTTTACCGGGAAGGCTTCGTGAAGAACCGCTACATCGGGCGCACCTTCATCATGCCCGGGCAAGCGGTGCGCAGCAGGTCGGTGCGCCAGAAGCTGAACGCGATCTCGCTGGAGTTCAAAGGCAAGAACGTGCTGTTGGTCGACGATTCGATCGTGCGCGGCACCACCAGCCGCGAGATCGTGCAAATGGCGCGCGAGGCGGGCGCGCGCAAGGTTTACTTCGCGTCGGCGGCACCGCCGGTGCGCTTCCCGAACGTGTACGGTATCGACATGCCCACGCGTGCGGAGCTCATTGCGGCGCACCGCACCGAGGAAGAGGTGGCGCTCGAGATCGGCGCAGACGCGCTCATCTACCAGGACCTCGAGGCGCTCAAGGAGGCGGTGCGGCGGGTCAACCCGCGGCTCACCAACTTCGAGACGTCGTGCTTCGACGGCTGCTACATCACCGGGGATGTCACCAGCGACTATCTGCAGGCGGTCGAGAGCCGCCGCGACGCGGCGCGCGACGCGGGCGAGGAGTCCGAGGCTGCGCAGCTCGACCTCAACCTCGTCTCGGCGCTGTAGCCATCTTTACCGGGGTCACGCACCTAGCTATAATTTTCTCGCGCCGATTTGAACTGACAGCTTGCGGGCGCGTAAAAAATGCTGCTAAAGCGTGCCGAAAACCCGGTTCGCGCAGCCGGGTTTCTTATGCCCCGCACGCCGAGGAAACCGAAATGGATGGCAAATTCGAGCTTGCGACCCTGGGCGTGCGTGCCGGCCAGACACGCACTTCGTTCCACGAGCACTCCGAGCCCCTGTTCCTGACCTCGAGCTTCGTGTTCGACAACGCGGAGCAGGCCGCCGCGCGATTCACATCCGCCGAGGAGGGCTTCATTTACTCGCGGTTCACCAATCCGACCGTGAGCATGTTCCAGGACCGGCTCGCCGCCCTGGAGGGGGCGGAGGCCTGCGTGGCCACGGCTTCGGGCATGTCGGCGATCCTCGCATTGTCGATGGCCTTGCTCAAGGCGGGCGATCACGTGGTGTGCTCGAACGCGGTGTTCGGTGCGACGGTGCAGCTGTACGCGGGCATTCTGGCGCGCTTCGGTGTCGAGACCAGCTTCGTGCCGGCGGCCGATCTCGGCGCGTGGGGGCGCGCGGTTCGACCGAGCACGCGGCTGTTCTTTCTCGAGACGCCGTCGAATCCGCTCACCGAGGTGTCCGACGTCGCGGCCGTTGCCGCGATCGCGAAGCGCGCCGGGGCCCTGCTGGCAGTGGACAACTGCCTGTGTACGCCCGCGCTGCAGCGCCCACTCGAGCTGGGTGCCGATCTGGTGGTTCACTCCGCCACCAAGTACCTGGACGGGCAGGGGCGGGTGCTGGGCGGTGCGGTCCTCGGCTCGAAGAAGCTGGTCATGGACGGCGTTTACGGCTTTCTGCGCACCGCCGGCCCGTCGCTGTCGCCGTTCAACGCCTGGGTCATCCTCAAAGGGCTCGAAACGCTCGAGCTGCGCATGCGGGCGCAATCGGCCAGCGCGCTCGAGCTCGCCGGCTGGCTCGAGTCGCACCCGCGCGTGGCGCGGGTGCATTACCCGGGGCTACCCTCGCACCCGCAGCATGGGCTGGCGATGCGCCAGCAGCGCGCCGGTGGCGCGGTCGTCTCGTTCGAGGTGAAGGGCGGGCGGGCGGCGGCTTGGAAGGTGATCGACGCGACGAAGCTCATCTCGATAACTGCCAACCTCGGCGACGTGAAGACCACTATCACGCATCCGGCGACCACCACCCACGGACGCATTTCGGCAGAGGCCCGCGCTGCCGCTGGGATCAGTGACGGGCTGCTGCGGTTGGCGATCGGCCTGGAGGGACTGGGAGACCTGCGCGCGGACCTCGCACGCGGACTGGAGTGAGCCCGGACGCGGCCACCGCGGCCGCTGCCCGCTCCCGGCGCTTCGCCGCTTAGAGCAGCTCCAGGCGCAGCGCGCCGCGCTCGGCGATGAGGTAGCCGCCGCGCTCGTACCAGTCGGGCAGCACCCAGCGCTCACAGCGCCGGCCGCCGACCTCGAGTTCGTGGCGCGCCGGTCGGTGGGTATGACCGTGGATGAGTCGCACCACATGGTGGCGCCGCAAGGTCTTGAGCACCGCCGCGTGATTGACGTCCATGATCTCGGGCGATTTGCCGCGCTTGTCCAGCTCGCTTGCCGCTCTCAGCTCCAGGGCCCGCATGCGCCGCGTGGCCAGCGGCAGGCCGAGGAAGCGCTCCTGCCAGCCTCGGCCGCGCACCTCGGTCCGAAAACGCTGATATGCATGATCGTCAGTGCACAGGGTATCGCCGTGCATGAGCAGGGTCTCGACCTGATCGATGGTCACGATACTCGGATCGGGCAGGGCCTTTGCTCCGGCCGCGGCGAGGAAGCCCTCGCCAAGCAGAAAATCGCGGTTGCCGTGCATGACATGCACGGCGACGCCCGCCTGCGCGAGCGTGTGCAGCTCGTCGGCGACGCGTCGCGCTAGGCGATCGCCGTCGTCGGCAGCGAGCTCGTCGTCGCCGATCCAGTAGTCAAACAAGTCACCGAGCACGTACAACGCCTCGGCCTGCGCAGCCACCTCGACCAGGAAGCGGCAGAACCGCTCGCTGATCGCAGGGCGTTCGTCCGAAAGATGCAGATCGGAGATGAACAGCGTGCGAGGCACGCCGCTACTTACCGTCGACCATGGTCATCGACTCGATCACTACCGGCTCGCGCGGCACGTCGCGTCCGAATGGGCCGCCCGGCCCGGTGGGCACGTGAGCGATCTTGTTCACCACGTCCATCCCGGAGATCACCTTGCCGAAGACTGCGTAACCGTGGCCGTCGCCGCGCGCATCACCCCAGTTGAGGAAGCTGTTGTCGTTCACGTTGATGAAGAACTGCGCGGTTGCGGAATCGGGATCTGCGGTGCGCGCCATCGCGACGGTGCCGGGTACGTTCTTCAGCCCGGCCTTGACCGCGAGCTCGGCTTCGTTCGGGATAGGCGCGCGCGTGGGCTTTTGGTGAAATGCCTGGTCGTAGCCGCCGCCCTGGATCATGAAGTCGTTGATCACGCGGTGAAAGATCGTGCCGTTGTAATGCCCGTCGTGCACGTACTGGAGAAAGTTCGCCACCGTCTTCGGGACCGCGGCGGGATAGAGCTCGAGCCGGATCAGGCCGAGGCTGGTATGAATGTCCACTTGCGGATCAGCCGCCAAGGCCGTGGAGCCGATGGCCGCGGCGCACAGCATCGCCAGCGGCTTGCAAAGATCTAGTAGTCTCATGTTGCTCCTTGATCGGCGCCGGGCCGGCGTCGGCGGGCCCTTCGTAGAGGATTTTCCAGGCGCCGGCTTCCTTCACCCAGTATTGCTTCTTGCGCATGACATTCGCCAAGTTGTTCGAACGGTAATCCTGCTCGAAGCTGACCACCACAAAGGGCTCCCGCGGGTAGCGGAGCATGGACACGTCCGAGATGCCCACCTTGATCCATGTTTTCGCCGAATTGACCAGCCGCTTGCGTGCCGCCCATTGCGCGAAGTCCTGACCGTCGCCGTGGAACCTGCCCGAGTAATGGCTGAGGTAACGGGTCGCGTCCCGGCTTTCCCAATCCGCGCGCCACGCTTCGATGGCGGCGGCCAGCGAGCGCCGCTCCGCCTCCAGTGACGCGGCGTTGGTCCAGTCGATCCGATCGGTGATGATCACGGGGGTCAGGTCGATGCGCACGAAGCGCGCCACCGATTCGAGGTCCGGATTGGCGAGCACGACGCAGCCATCGCTCGCGCGCGGTGGACGGCTGTATGTGTCGGGCGGCGTGCCGTGCAGCCAGATGCCATGGCCACTGCGCCCGAGGCTGCGATCCCAGGCGTTCGGATAGTTGAGCGGAAAGGCGCCCACGCCATAGTAGCCGGCCAGCTTCTGCCGCGGCAAATTGGCCGTGACGTGGTACACGCCGACCGGTGTCTTCTGGTCGCCTTCACGCGTCTTGTCCATGCCGCGCTTGCCGAGCGTCACGTAGTAGTCGGCGACGTAATGCGGCAACCCGCCGACGTTCCTGAACACATACAGCCGCGACCCGTGGGAATCGACTACCAGCGCGTATTTCTGCTCGGGACTCAGTTGCAGAACGTATTGCGGCAACTTGTTGGAAGAGGGGCGGTCGCGCAGCGCGTGCAGCCGCGCGAGCGCCTCTGCGCGCAAGCCCTCCACCTTGTCCCGCGGCACCGTCTTCGCGACGTCGCCGAAGGTTTGCAGCGGCCGCGTCCGCGCGAGCAGCAGGTCGCCGCGGATCAGGTAACCCAGGCGGAAAGTCGGGTGCGCCACGAGTAGTGCGTTGACGCGCTGCAGAGCAAGGCCGAGCTGGTTGAGCTCGATTGCCTTCAGCACCCCGGACAGATCGAGTTCCAGCGGGTCTCGATCGCGCTCGGTCTGCGCCAGGGCGGGGGCAGAGGGCACGCAGGCCAGCACGGCGGCGAGGACGAAGCGCAGCGCAAACGCGTGCCTCATCAGCGCCCGACTCGCTCTTGGCGGATCAGCCAGCGACCCCCGGAACGCTCCAGGACGAGCGTCTTCGTAGTCGTGGAGCGAATGACGTTGGAGCGGTAGGTCTGGCGGAAGGTGACGCTCGCCACGCTGTTCGCCGCGATGTGAACCTTGGGCGACGCGATGGTCACCGAGATCGACTTGGGCGCGGTCAGTCGATAGCGTCGCAGCTTCTCCCACGTGGCGCGCGACTGATCCTTCGGCGTCTCGAAATCCTTGGCGTAGAAGGACAGATAGGCATCGACGTCCTGTCGCGACCAAGCCTTCGCCCAGCCCTCGAGGGTGGTGATGATGGCGCGATCGGCATCTGCGGCGCTCGCCTCGTGCGCCATCACGGGCTGCGCCGCGGCAGACACCGCCGGCGTGGGGGCAGCAGGCTTTGCCTCCGCCGCCTTGGGTTCGGCAGGCTTCGCTTCGGCACGGCTGGGCGCAGTGGTCTTCACCTCGACGGGTTGCTCCGGCGTCGGCTTGCCGGGCACGCTCGCCGCGTTGGCGACCGCGACGCGCCGCACTTCCTTGATCGAGCCCGGCGGCCCGCCGATCAGCTCGCGCAGGAGCGCCAGCTTGTTCTGCGCGGTGGAATTCGACGAGTCGATCCGCAGTGCCTTGTCGTAGGCGCCGCTCGCCAGCTTGGCGTATACGTCGCCAAGATTCTCGTACGCGGTGGCGTAGCTCGGATGGGTGCGGATGGACTGCTCGAGCGCGGCGCGCGCCTTTTCGTACTCGCCTTGCGAGGCGTAGATCACGGCGAGATTGTTGTAGGGCTCGGGAAGCTCCGGGTAGTCCTGGGTCAGTTTCTGGAAGACGACCACCGCGTCCTTCGAGTCGCCCTGCTCGGTGAGGATCACGCCCTTGAGAAAGCGCGCTTGCGGGTTGCTCGGTTGCGAGGCGAGGATCTTGTCGACGTTCTCAAGCGCTTGGCGATACTCGCCGGCGTTGAGCAGTTTGTTGGCCTGCTGCAGCTCGTCGCCAAACGCAGCGCCCGAGGCCAGCGTGATGCCGATGAAAAGGGCGACCCCTAGCTTTCGAAGGGCCGGTCCGAGCGCCGAGCGCAGCGCGACTGAGTTCAGCATTGTGTTATACTTTTCAAGGCCCTACGAAAGCAATTATTCTAGACCAACCCCCGCTCGTCCACAACTTTGCGGGTGCTTGTTGCAGCGCGGGGTCGCGGCTTCGAGTCCCGGGGATGAGCCTTCTCCTGCGAGGTGCGTGCCTCGCTTCGCGCCACGCCCGCTGATGCTGAAAATCTACAACACTCTCGCCCGCGAGAAGCAGGTCTTCGAGCCGATCCGCCCTGGCGAAGTGCGCATGTACGTCTGCGGCATGACGGTCTACGACTACTGCCATCTCGGCCACGCGCGCGTGATGGTGGTGTTCGACATGGTGCGGCGCTGGCTGCGCGCCTCCGGCTACCGCGTCACCTACGTGCGTAATATCACTGACATCGACGACAAGATCATCCGTCGCGCGGTGGACAACCACGAGAACATCGGCCAGCTGACCGCGCGCTTCATCGCATACATGGACGAGGATGCGGCTGCGCTTGGCGTCGAAAAGCCGGAATTCGAGCCGCGCGCCACTCAGTATGTGCCGCAGATGCTGGACATGATCGGTCGGCTGGAGGCCAATGGTCTCGCCTATCAGGCGGCCGACGGCGACATCAATTTCTCGGTGCGCAGGTTCCCGGGGTACGGCCAGCTCTCCGGCAAATCGCTCGACGAGTTGCGCGCCGGCGAACGCGTCGAGGTGGATGCGGCGAAGCGCGATCCGCTCGACTTCGTGCTGTGGAAGCGCTCCAAGCCCGACGAGCCTGGTTGGCCTTCGCGCTGGGGCGAGGGGCGGCCCGGCTGGCACATCGAGTGCTCGGCGATGAGCTGCGCGCTGCTGGGAGAGCACTTCGATATCCATGGCGGCGGCCAGGATCTGCAGTTTCCGCATCACGAGAACGAGATCGCGCAGTCCGAGGGCGCGAACGGCACGCGTTTCGTCAACTACTGGATGCACAACGGCTTCGTCCGGGTGGACGACCTGAAGATGTCGAAGTCGCTCGGCAACTTCTTCACCGTGCGCGAAATCCTCAAGCTGTTCGATCCCGAGGTGGTGCGCTTTTTCGTCCTGCGCGCGCACTACCGCAGCCCGCTCAACTACTCGGATGCGCACCTGCACGATGCCAGGCAGGCGCTCGCGCGACTGTACACGGCGCTCAAAGGTGCGCCAGGGGTGCAGCGGGCGGTGGACTGGTCGGAGCCGCACGCCCTTCGATTCCGGGAGGCGATGGACGACGATTTCGGCACGCCCGACGCAATGGCGGTGCTGTTCGACCTCGCCAACGAGGTGAACCGCGGCCGCTCGGAGCTCGCGCCGCAGCTGCGTGCGCTCGGCGGCGTGTTGGGTCTGCTGCAGCGCGACCCGCAGGCGTTTCTGCGCGGCGGCCCGGCGGGCGCGATAGACGATGCCGAGATCGAGCGCCGCATCGCCGAGCGTACGTCGCTCAAGAAGCAGCGCGACTACGCCGCGGCCGACCGGATCCGCAATGAGCTGGCGGCGGCCGGGGTGGTGCTCGAAGACACTGCGGGCGGAACCACCTGGCGCCGCGGGTAACCCGGACCGCGCGCGGCTGTCGTGCTGCCGCTCAGTGCAGGAACTGCTCGTTGCGGGTAATGATGGTCAGGTCGACGTAAGACGACCCGTTGTGGTTGGTGGGCAAGAAATTGACGTTGAAGCCGCCCATGTCGAAATTCGACATCGTCTCCAGGCCGCTGATCAGGCTGTCGCGCGTCAGCTTCTTGCCGGCGCGCCGCAGCCCCTCGACGAATACTTTGGCGACCAGGTAGCCCTCGACGCTGGAAAAGTTGACGTTGACGTTGCTCTTCGCGGCGAGATGGTTGAATTCGGCGATCACAGGGGTCGCCTCGCCCCATGGGAAGGGGACGACCTGCGAGATCACCACGCCGCGTCCCTCTTTGCCGAGCTCGTGTGCGAGCGCGGTGCTGCCGACGAAGGACACGTTGAAGAACTGGCCGGTGTAGCCGCGCTTTTTCATCTGCTTGATGAACGCGGCACACGACTGGTATGCGCTGATCATGATGATTGCGTCGGGTTGCTTCGGAGCAATGGCCTGGATCGCCTTGGCGACGTCGACGGTATTGCGCTCCACCGTCCCGAGCGCGACGATGTCCCCGCCGCGCTTTTTCACGGCGAGTTTCACTCCGGAGAGGCCGGCCTGGCCGTAGGGGTCGTTCTGATAGAACACGGCGAAGCGCTTGATCCCCACGGTCAGCAGCTGCTGGACGATCTTGTCGGTCTCGTCGTTATAGCTCGCCCGCACGTTGAAGATGTAACGATTGAAGGGCTCGCGAAATATCTCGGCACCGGTGACCGGCCCGATGAGCGGTACCTGGGCGTCGGTGAAGATCGGCTCCGCGGCCTTGGTAGTCGGCGTGCCGACGTAGCCGATCAGGGCGAACACCTTGTCGTCCTCGATCAGCTTTTTGGTGTTCTCGGCCGCGGGCTTCGGTTCGTACCGGTCGTCGCGGGTGACGAGGTCGATCTTGCGTCCGTAGACGCCCCCGTGCGCATTGACGTAGTCGAAGTAAAGCTTCATCCCATCGCGCATCTGGATGCCGAGCTGGGCTGCCGGCCCGCTGAATGCCGCGGACTCGCCGAGCAATATGCTGTTCGCGGTCACGCCTGGGGTCTGGACTCCCATGTGGGCTTGGGCGCCCGAGTGGGGCTGGGCGCCCGAGACGCCGGGCCATAGTGCTGCCGCGCCGGCGATCAGGCGCAGAAGCATTGCCATCGTGAAACTGCGGCGCGCCAAGTTGTCCCCCTGTCGTGTCCGAGAGTTCGGCAGATTAAGCCGGGTTCGGCAATCCAGGTCAAGTCGGGACTGCGGAAAAGTGCACTCGGCCTTGCAACTCCTTGCAACTAATGGACGCGGGGGCGGACGGCGCGCAGCGCGCTAACCTTCGAAGAACTCCTTGACCTTCTCGAACCAGCTCTTCGAGCGGGGGTTGTGCCGTGCAATATCCTTCTGGCTGATGGCCTCGAACTCGCGCAGCAGTTCCCTTTGCCGCTCGGTGAGGTTGACGGCGGTCTCCACGACGACGTGGCAATACAGATCCCCCGGAGCCTGGCTGCGCACGCCCTTGATGCCCTTGCCGCGCAGGCGGAAGGTCTTGCCGCTCTGGCTTTCCGCCGGGATCTTGATGCGCGCTAAGGCCGAACCATCCAGCGTCGGGATTTCGATCTCGCCGCCGAGCGCTGCGGTAACGAAGGACACCGGCATCTCGCAGTGCAGGTCGTCGTTGTCGCGCTGGAACACGGCGTGTGGCCGGACATGTACTTGCACATATAGATCGCCGGCCGGTCCGCCGTTGACACCGGCCTCGCCCTCGCCGGCGAGGCGTACCCGGTCGCCCTCGTCCACTCCCGCGGGGATGCGCACCGCGAGCGTTTTCTGGTGCTTGACGCGGCCGGCGCCCCCGCAGGACGTGCAGGGATTCGGGATGATGTGGCCGCTGCCGTGGCAGCGCGGACAGGTCTGGGCGATCGAGAACGGGCCCTGCGAGATGCGCACCTGGCCCGCCCCGCGACAGGTCGGGCAGGTCTGGGTCTGGGTGCCGGGGCGCGCGCCGCTGCCGCCGCAGGTTTCGCAGGCGGCCATGGTCGGGATGCGGATCTTGGTGTCGAGGCCGTGCGCCGCCTGCTCGAGCGTAATCTCGAGGTTGTAGCGCAGGTCGGCGCCGCGGTACACGCCCGAGCGCGAACCGCGGCCCCCGCCGAAGATCTCGCCGAAGATGTCGCTGAAGATGTCGCCGACGCCGCCGAAGCCGGCAGCGCCGCCCGCGCCCATTCCGGCCTGCGGGTCGATCCCGGCGTGACCGAACTGATCGAAGGCGGCGCGTTTCTGCGTGTCCGTGAGCACCTCGTAGGCCTCCTTAGCCTCCTTAAAGTGCTCCTCGGCCTTGGGGTTGTCCGGATTGCGGTCCGGATGCCACTTCATGGCGAGCTTGCGGTACGCCTTCTTGATGTCTTCTTCGCTGGCGTCGCGGTTGACGCCGAGGACTTCGTAGTAGTCGCGCTTGGCCATGTCTGTTTACTGCGCTGGATAACAAGCGGCCGAGCCGAACGGCACGACGGCTCGCGTCGGTCGCTCCAGCTCGGCCAGTCAAGGCGTCGCGCCAGGCGCGACGCCCATTACGGCACTCAGCCCGCCTTCTTGTCCTTGACCTCGGTGAACTCGGCATCGACGACGTTGCCGTCGTCCTTCTTGCCGCCGGCCTCGTCCTTCGCGCCGCCCGCCGCGGCCTGCTGCTGCGCCTGCGTCTCGGCGTACATCTTCTCGCCGAGCTTCTGCGCGGCTTGCGCCAGGGCCTGCGACTGGGCTTCAATCTTCGCCTTGTCGTCGGACTTGAGCGCGACCTCGGCGTCCTTCAGGGCCGCCTCGATCTTGTCCTTCTCGCCAGACTCGAGCTTGTCGCCGTAATCCTTGATCGACTTGCGCACCGAGTGCACCAGCGCCTCGCACTGGTTGCGGGCGTTGACCAGCTCGTGCGCCTTCCGGTCCTCGTCGGCGTGCACCTCGGCGTCCTTGACCATGTTCTGGATCTCCTCTTCGGAGAGGCCGGAGCTCGCCTGGATCTTGATCTTCGCTTCCTTGCCGGTCGCCTTGTCCTTCGCCGAGACGTGCAGGATGCCGTTGGCGTCGATGTCGAACGTCACCTCGATCTGCGGCATGCCGCGCGGCGCCGGCGGAATGTCGGTCAGGTTGAACTGACCGAGGCTCTTGTTGCCGGCCGCCATCTCGCGCTCGCCCTGCAGCACGTGGATCGTCACCGCGGTCTGGCTGTCGTCCGCGGTCGAGAACACCTGCTGGGCTTTGGTCGGCACCGTGGTGTTCTTCTGGATGAGTTTGGTCATCACGCCACCCAGCGTCTCGATGCCGAGCGACAACGGAGTGACATCGAGCAGCAGCACGTCCTTCACGTCGCCTTTCAGCACGCCGGCCTGGATCGCGGCGCCGACCGCCACCGCCTCGTCCGGGTTCACGTCCTTCCTCGGCTCCTTGCCGAAGAATTCGCGCACCTTGTCCTGGACCTTCGGCATGCGCGTCATGCCGCCGACCAGGATCACGTCGTCGATGTCGGAGACCTTGACGCCCGCGTCCTTGATGGCAATGCGGCACGGCTCGATGGTGCGCTCGATCAGTTCGTCGACCAGCGCTTCGAACTTGGCGCGCGTGATCTTCATCGCCAGGTGCTTCGGGCCGGACGCGTCCGCGGTGACGTAGGGCAGATTGATCTCGGTCTGCTGCGACGACGAGAGCTCGATCTTCGCCTTCTCGGCGGACTCCTTCAGCCGCTGCAGCGCGAGCACGTCTTTCGACAGGTCGACGCCCTGGTCCTTCTTGAACTCGGTGACGATGTAGTCCATCAGCCGCTGGTCGAAGTCCTCGCCGCCCAGGAACGTATCGCCGTTGGTGGACAGCACCTCGAACTGCTTCTCGCCCTCGACGTCCGCGATCTCGATGATCGAGATGTCGAACGTGCCGCCGCCCAGGTCATAGACCGCGATCTTGCGGTCGCCCTTGCCCTGCCTGTCCATGCCAAAGGCAAGCGCGGCCGCGGTCGGCTCGTTGATGATGCGCTTGACCTCCAGGCCCGCGATGCGGCCGGCGTCCTTGGTCGCCTGACGCTGCGAGTCGTTGAAGTATGCGGGGACCGTGATGACCGCCTCGCTGACTTCTTCGCCCAGATAATCCTCGGCGGTTTTCTTCATCTTGCGCAGCACTTCCGCCGACACCTGCTGCGACGCGATCTGCTTGCCGCGCACCTCCACCCAGGCATCCCCGTTGTCGGCCTTGACGATCTTGAAGGGCATCAGGCCGATGTCCTTCTGCACTTCCTTTTCCTCGAAACGGCGCCCGATCAGGCGCTTGACCGCAAACAGGGTGTTCTTGGCGTTGGTGACCGCCTGGCGCTTGGCCGGCGCGCCAACCAGGATCTCGCCTTCGTCCGTATACGCCACGATGGACGGCGTGGTGCGCGCGCCCTCCGAGTTCTCGATCACCTTGGACTTGCCGCCCTCCATGATCGCCACGCACGAATTGGTCGTGCCCAAGTCAATGCCGATGATCTTTCCCATGTGGATTCCCTTGTCTGCTTCGTAACTTAGTGTTGGATATGGGGTATCCGGAGCCCGCTTTCAAGCGTCGTTTGCCGGTCGGGGCTTGGCCACCGTGACCAGCGCCGGGCGCAGCACCCGGTCGTGCAGCAAATAGCCTTTTTGCATCACCGCAAGGACAGTATTCGGCTCGCCGTCGGACTCAACCGCGGCCATCGCCTGGTGGCGATGGGGATCGAAGCGTTCACCGGCGGCCGGTTCGAGCGCGCTCACCTGACCCTGCTCGAGAGCGGCGCACAGCTGCTTCAAGGTCAGTTCGACGCCGCTGCGCAGCGTTTCGGGCGCGGTGTCACCCGTCCCGAGAGCCGCCTCCAGGCTGTCGACCACCGGCAGCAGGCCCTGCACGAAGCGCTCGATCGCGAATTTTTGCGCCGCCGCAACGTCGGCCTGGGCACGCTTGCGCCCGTTTTCCGCGTCGGCGAGCGCGCGTAGTCTGGCGTTGCGTTGCTCGTCCGCCTGGGCTCGGGCCTCGGCGAGCAACTCCTCGCAGGAGCGCTCCCCGGGCTGCGCCTCGGGGGACGGGGTTTGCCCCATGCTGGGTGCGGATTCAGGTTGCTGAGTCGATTCGGACATGCGATTCCATTCAAACAGTAGGCTTCAAACCGCTTGGAAGCTGGGGATGGCCGGCCACGGTTCAAGGGCGGCATGCGAAAATGTTCCGCATGTCCGAACTTCCACAAGCCGTCGATCTGCGGGGCAAACCGGAAAGCCGGGTGCACCTGGCGGCGCTCGCCGCGGTGCGCGAGCTGGGCCCAGGCAGGACCTGCGTGCTGCTCACGCGCGAGGACCCGGCGCTGCTGATGGCGAGCCTCAACCTGCAGCTGCGCGACGCCCTGGCCTGGGAGACGGCGCCGGGCGCGGACCACTGGCGCACTACCGTGCGGCCCGCCGCCGACACCTTGCCCAGGGACTTGATCGATACGCTCACCCGCGATCATCGCCGGCTCGACGAGCTGCTGGCGCGCGCTCTGCGCCGGCTCAATGCAGGCGACGCGGGCCGGGCGAAGAGCCTGCTCGACGGATTCGCGGCCGGGCTGCGCCGGCACGTCCGTGCCGAAAACGACATCATTGCGCCGGCGCTCGGGCCCGAGGCGCGCTTCGAGCCGCTGGAGATTATGCTGCGCGAGCACGTCGAGCTGACCGAGCAACTGCAGGCGGTGGAACAGTGCTTCGCGGAGGTGCCCGCCGGGCAAGCGCCGCAAGCGTGGGAAATCGAGCCCTTCGTGGCGATCCTCTCGGGCACGCTCGCCAAGCACGAGCATCGCGAGGAGGGTGGTTCTGTTTCCGGCTTGGGCTGCGGCGCTCGGTGGGCGTCCAGCCGCCGAGCGCGAGGCGCTGCACGCCCGGGTGCAGGAAGCGCTTCGATCCTAGCGTACGGCGCCCAGGGCGCGCGCCCGTGCGGCCTGGGCGGCAACATCACCGGGGGCCTGGGCGGTGCGCACCCAGCCGTGCTCGGCGGCGATCGTCGCCATGGCCGAGATCCACTCGGCCGACTCGTTGAGGCAGGGCACCAGGGCGAACTGCTTGCCGCCGTGGGCGACGAAGGCGGCGCGCGCCACGATGCCGATCTCCTCCAGCGTCTCCAGGCAGTCGGCGACGAAGCCCGGACACGCGACATCGACCCGCTGCACGCCGGCCCGGGCCAGCGTGACCAGCGTCGGCTCGGTGTACGGTTGCAGCCACTCGGCGCGGCCGAAACGCGATTGGAAGGTGACCACGTAGTCGCTCGTAGCGAGGCCGAGCGCTTCCGCGAGCAGCCGCGCAGTCTTGTGGCACTCGCAGTGGTAGGGGTCGCCTCGCTCCAGCGTGTAGCGCGGCAGGCCGTGAAAACTCATCACCAGTTTGTCGCCGCGGCCGTGCGCGACCCAGTGGCGTTGCACGCCGGCGGCAAGCGCGGCGATGTACGCCGGGTGGTCGTGAAAGTGCTTCACGCAGCGCAGCTCGGGCACGTTGCGCGCACCTGCCAGCCACGCGCCGACGGCGTCGAACGCGCTCGCCGTGGTGCTCGCCGCGTATTGGGGATAGAGCGGGAGCACCAGGATGCGCCCGCAACCCGCGGTACGCAGCCGTTGCAGCGCCTGCGCCACGCTGGGCGCGCCGTAGCGCATTGCGTGTTCCACGCGGGGACCGTCGGCGCCGAGCGTCTCCGCGAGCAGGCCCGCCTGGCGCGCGGTGTGCAGGGCCAGCGGCGAGCCCTCCGCAGTCCAGATCGCGGCGTACTTTTCCGCCGAGCGCGCCGGCCGCTGGTTCAGGATGACGCCGTACAGGATCGGCAGCCAGGCCAGCCGCGGGATCTCGACGACGCGTGGATCGGCCAGGAACTCGGCGAGGTAACGCCGCACCGCGCGCGTCGTGGGCGCGGCCGGCGTGCCGAGGTTGATCAGCAGGATGCCGTCGCGCGCGGGCTGACCGTGCTCGAACGCCGGCTCGGGGCGGTAGCGGGGCACGGCCAGGCAAGCCCTAGCTATGCGACAGCGCGCTCGACAGGAGCTTCGCGGTGACGTCGACGATCGGGATCACGCGGTCGTACGCCATGCGCGTGGGGCCGATGACGCCGACCGTCCCGACCACTTCGCCGCCCACCTTGTAGGGCGCCGTGACGACGCTCACGTCGTCCGGTGTGGAGACCCCGGACTCGCCGCCGATGAAGATCTGCACGCCCTGGCCGCGCAGCGACAAGTCGAGGATCTGCAGCAGCAGGCTCTTGCGCTCGAACAGGTCGAACAGCTGGCGCAACCGGGTCATGTCCTGCGACAGATCGCGCACTGCAAGCAGGTTGCGTTCGCCCGAGATCACGTATTGCTCGCTGTCCTCGGCCACGGCGCGGTTGCCCGCTTCCAGGGCGGCGCTCATCAGCTGAATCATGTCCTGCCGCAGCTCGTGCAGTTCCTTGTTCAGGCGCTGGCGCACGTCCTCGAAGCTCTGCCCGGAGTAGTTCTGGTTGATGTAGTTGGCCGCCGAGACGAGCTCCGCCGGGCGGTAATCGCGGTCGGTGGCCAGGATCCGGTTCTGCACGTCGCCCTCCGGCGTGACCACGATCAGCAGTACCCGCTTCTCGGACAGCTTCAGGAACTCGATCTGCCGAAAGGTCACCGCGCGGCGCCGGGGCGCCATGACGATGCCCGCGAACTGGGTGAGCTGCGACAGCAGCTGCGAGGCGGCCTGGATCGCGCGCTGCGGGTTGTCGGGATGCAGCTGGTCTTCGAGCTGGTGCAGCGCGCCGGACTCCAGGGTCTTCACCACCAGCAGCGCATCGACGAAAAAGCGGTAGCCGAGCGGCGTCGGAATGCGCCCGGCCGAAGTGTGCGGGCTGGCGATCAGCCCCAGCTCCTCGAGGTCCGACATGACGTTGCGGATCGTGGCCGGCGAGAGATCCAGGCCGGAATACTTGGACAGCGTGCGCGAGCCCACCGGCTGACCCTCGGCGATGTAGCGCTCGACCAGGGTCTTCAGCAGAATTTGCGCTCGCCGATCCAGCATGGCTTCATTGTACACAAGCTCTCGGCAAGCCTTTGAGCCGAAAGGCGCTCCCGGGCTTGGGCCGCGATGGGACGGGGGCTGCCTGCGGTTACAATCCCGGCATGCCGCTCGCCTTCCGTTGCATCGCCCTGATCGGCAAGCGCAGCCCCGAGATCGCGGACTCGCTGAACGCGTTGCGCGCGCTGCTGCGCTCACGCGGCTGCGAAGTCCGCGTCGAGCGCGAGACTGCCGCCTGCGTCGGGGAGCACGGCGCGGCGGCCGACTACGATGAGATCGGCCGCAGCTGCGATCTGGCGATCGTCCTCGGCGGCGACGGCACCATGCTCGCGGCCGCGCGCAACCTGGTGCGCCACGGGGTGCCGCTCGCCGGCATCAACCAGGGCCGGGTCGGGTTCATGACCGACATCGGGTGGAAGGACATGCAGACCTCGGTCGACGCGATCCTGGAGGGGCGGCACTCGATCGAGGAACGCTCGCTGCTCGACGCCGAAATCCGCCGCGATGGCCGCGTCCTGCTGCGCACGCTGGCCCTCAACGAAGCGGTGGTCGGCAAGGGCTCGCAGGGCCGCCTGATCGAGTTCGCCGTTTACATCGACGGCGAGTACGTGTACACGCAGCGCTCCGACGGGGTCATCGTGGCGACGCCCACCGGTTCCACCGCCTACGCGCTGTCGGCGCAGGGGCCGATCCTGCAGCCGAGCGTGCCGGCGTTCGCGCTGGTGCCGCTCAACCCGCATACGCTGTCCTCGCGCCCGGTCAGCGTCAGCGACCGCAGCACGATTGAGATCGTGCTGGTGCACGCCGTCGACGCGCGCGCGCACTTCGACGGCTACGCGCTGGCCGACATGGCGGAAGGCGACCGTCTGGTGCTGCGCCGCTCGGGCGACGCGATCCGCTTCGTTCACCCGCCCGGCTACAGCTACTTCGTGATGCTGCGCGAGAAGCTGCGCTGGAGCGAGCCGGTCGAGAAGAATCGCGAGCGGGAGTGACCGGGTGCTGCGCAGCCTCGCGATTCGCGACTTCGTGATCGTCGAGCGCGCCGAGCTCGAGCTCGGCCCCGGATTCACCGTCCTCACCGGCGAGACTGGCGCCGGCAAGTCGATCCTGGTGGACGCGATCGAGCTGCTGGTGGGCGGGCGCGGCGACGCCGCGGTGGTGCGCGAAGGCGCCGAGCGCGCCGAGCTGTCGGCCGAATTTACGCTCGATCCGCGTGCCGCGCTCGCGGCCTGGCTGGCCGAGGGCGAGCTGGAAGGCGATGCGGGCGCTCTGATCCTGCGGCGCACGCTCGACCGCAGCGGACGATCGCGCTGCTTCATCAACGGGCACCCGGTGACGCTGGCGCAGATGAAGGAGGCCGGCGAGCACCTGGTCGACATTCACGGCCAGCACGAGCACCAGTCGCTGTTGCGTCCTGCCGCGCAGCGCGACCTGCTCGACGCGCACGCCGGCGCGCAATCGCTGGCAAGGGACACCGCGGACGCCTATCGCGCGTGGCGTCGTCTTGAGGTGCTCGCGGCGGAAGCCCAGGCGCGCTCCGCGCAGCGCGAAGCCGAGCGCGCCGAGCTGGAGGGCAAGCTGGCCGAGCTGAACCAGCTCGGCCTGCGCGAAGGGGAATGGGACAAGCTGGCCGCCGAGCACAGCCGCCTGGCGCACGGCTCGAGCCTGCTGGGGGGGGCACAGTCCGCGCTCGAGGCGCTCTCCGAGGCCGAAGGTGCGTGCCTGCCGCAGCTCGCCGCGGTGGCGGGCCGCCTGCGCGCGCTCTCGGCGCACGACGCGCAGCTGCGCGCGAGCGTGGAGCTGCTCGAGTCGGCCGAGGCGCAGGCAGGCGAAGCGGTGCGCGGGCTGCGCCACTACGCTTCGCGCATCGACCTCGACCCGGAGGCCCTGCGCGCAGTCGAGTCACGCGTCGAGGCGCTGCATGCCGCGGCGCGCAAGTACCGCGTCCGGCCGTCCGAACTACCGGGACTGGCGAAGGAGCTGCAGGAGAGGCTCGGGGAGCTCGCGCTCAGCGTGGATGCCGAGGCCCTGCGGCGCGAGGTCGCCGCGGCCCAGGCGCGCTACCAGGCGGACGCGGCCAAGCTATCTGAGAAGCGCGTGGGTGCAGCCCAGGCGCTGTCCCGCGCGGTGAGCGATGCGATGCAGCAGCTGGCCATGGCGGGCGGGCGCTTTGCGGTCGTGCTGCGCCCGTTGCCGGCGCCCGGCGCAAGCGGTGCCGAGGAGGTCGAGTTCGATGTCGCCGCCCACCCGAGCCTGCCGATGAGGTCGCTCGCCAAAGTCGCCTCGGGCGGTGAGCTGTCGCGCATCAGCCTGGCCGTGCAACTGGTCGCCAGCAAGGTTTCGCCCGTGGGCACCCTGGTATTCGACGAGGTCGACGCCGGCATCGGCGGCGCGGTCGCCGAGACCGTGGGCCGCTCCCTCAAGCGCCTGGGCCGCGAGCGGCAGGCGCTGTGCGTCACGCACCTGCCGCAGGTGGCGGCACAGGGGGATGAACAGTGGTCGGTGTCCAAGGCGAGCGCCAAGGGCCGGGTCGGGTCCACCGTGGCGCGGCTCGATCGCGCGGGCCGGGTCGAGGAGCTGGCGCGCATGCTGGGTGGCAGCTCGATCACCGCGACCACACGCAAGCACGCCGCGGAGATGCTGGGAAAGTAGGCGCTCGGCGCGGAGCGCTTCAGCCGCGGGACGGCGGGCGCAGATCGGCGGCGGCGGCGCGGTGCTCGCAGTTCGGCTTGGTGCAATCCGCGTACAACGCGAGCGAATGCCCGCGCAACTCGAAGCCGCGCTGGCGGGCGATCTCGCTCTGGCGTTTCTCGATTTCCGGGTCGTAGAACTCCTCCACCCGGCCGCATTGCAGGCATACCAGGTGGTCGTGATGCCCGCTCTGGCTGAGCTCGAACACCGCCTTGCCGGTCTCGAAGTGCTGGCGCGACAGCAGCCCCGCCTGCTCGAATTGCGTCAGGACGCGATACACGGTCGCCAGGCCGATGTCGATCCCCTCCGCGATCAATGTCTTGTAGACGTCCTCGGCCGACAGATGGCGCACCTTGCTGTTCTCGAACAGCTCGAGGATCTTGCGCCGCGGCAGGGTTGCCTTCAGGCCGATACCCTTCAGGCTTTGCGTGGAGGTCATTGCGGGGCTAAAGGGCTGGATGCCATCGGCTATCATATAACCTTTGCCTCCGGTTGAGAATCGATCCCGTGTCGCTGCCCTCCCGCGTGCTCCTCGCGATCGCCGTGCTCGCTCTTGCCGCCTGCGCTCCCCCGGCGATCATCAAGCCCTACCGTATCGACATCCAGCAGGGCAACTACGTGTCGCAGGACATGGTGTCGCAGCTCAGGCCCGGCATGACCAAGGACCAGGTGCGCTACATCCTCGGCACCCCGCTGATCACCGACATCTTTCACGCCGACCGATGGGACTACGTGTTCTACCTGCAGAAGGCCTACGGCATACGCGAAGAGCGCAAGATCACGGTGCTGTTCGACAACGACGGGCGCCTGACGCGCATCGAAGGCGACGTCGTGCCGGCGAAGAGCACGCCGGCCAAGGACGAGGCACAGGCCGAACCGAAACAGGCCGAACCGAAAAAGGCTGACGGCAAGTGAAGATCGCGGTCGCCGGCAGCACGGGCCGCATGGGTCGCACTCTGATCGAGGCGGTGCTGCGCGATCCCGAGCTCCAGCTCACCGCGGCGCTCGAGCGCGCCGGGCACGCCGCCCTCGGGCGCGATGCGGGCGAGCTCGCCGGTGCGCCATGCGGAGTCAAGATCCAGGCCGACAGCGCGCAGGCGCTGGCGGCTGCCGATGCGCTGATCGATTTCACGCGCCCGGAAGGCACGCTCGCGCACCTCGAGGCGTGCGCGAGCCTGGGCAAGGCGATGGTGATCGGCACCACCGGTTTTGCCGAGGCGGACCAGGCGCGCATCGCGCAGGCCGCGCGTCGCGTCCCGATCGTCATGGCGCCGAACTTCGCGGTCGGGGTCAATGTGGTGTTCAAGCTCGCCGAGCTTGCGGCCCGGATCCTGGGCGAGGACTACGACGTCGAGATCGTCGAGGCGCATCACCGCCACAAGGTGGACGCTCCGTCGGGCACCGCGCTCAAGCTCGGTGAGCTGGTGGCGCGGGCGCTGGGTCGCGACCTCGCCCGCACCGCCGTCTACGGCCGCCAGGGCATCACCGGCGAGCGCGACCCGAAGCAGATCGGCTTCCATGCCATCCGCGGCGGCGACATCGTGGGCGAGCACACTGCGATCTTCGCCGGCACGGGGGAGCGGGTCGAGATCACGGTGCGCTCGCAGAGCCGCATGACTTACGCCCTTGGGGCGCTGCGCGCGGCCAAGTTCCTGCGGGGCCGGGCGCCGGGCCTGTACGACATGTTCGACGTGCTGGGCCTGAAGTAGCCCGGCCAGGATGCCCCGGGCGGCCGGCCCGCGCGGCCGGGCGACGGTGGCTTAGCCCCGGCGGTTCCGGTATAATCCTTGGTTCAATGGAGCGGGAGCGGCCGAGGCCGCTCCCGCTTTTCGCATCTACTCCTGGAGTCCGCTTTGGCCGCGCTTGAACCTGCCGTCCTCGTCCTCGCCGACGGGACGGTGTTCCGGGGCCGCTCGGTCGGCGCGCGCGGCCTTTCGGCCGGGGAAGTGGTGTTCAACACCGCGATCACCGGCTATCAGGAGATTCTCACCGATCCCTCGTACTGCCGTCAGATCGTCACCCTGACGTACCCGCACATCGGCAACACCGGAGTCAACTCCGAAGACGAGGAATCGCGCCGGGTGTTTGCCGCCGGGCTGGTGGTGCGCGACGTGCCGCCGCTCCTCTCGAGCTGGCGCGCGCAGCAGGGCCTGAGCGCTTACCTGGTCGCCAACGGGGTCGTGGCGATCGCCGATATCGATACCCGCAAGCTCACCCGGATGCTGCGCGAGAAAGGCGCGCAGAGCGGCTGCCTCGTCGCCGCAGGCGCAGGCGAGATGGACATCGGCCGCGCCCTGGCCGAGGCGCGTGCCTTCCCCGGTCTGGCCGGGATGGATCTGGCGAAGGTGGTGAGCGTCGAACAGCCCTACGAGTGGCGTGGGGGCGCCTGGCAACTCGGGCAGGGCTACCGTACGCCCGCGGAAGCGCGCTTTCACGTGGTCGCCTACGACTTCGGCATCAAGCGCAACATTCTGCGCTTGCTCTCCGAACGCGGCGCACGCGTGACCGTGGTGCCCGCGCAAACGCCGGCGCAACAAGTGCTCGCGCTCGCGCCCGACGGCATCTTCCTGTCGAACGGGCCCGGAGATCCCGAGCCGTGCGATTACGCGGTGCGCGCCATCCGCGAGCTGCTCGAGCACGGCGACGTTCCGCTGTTCGGCATCTGCCTCGGCCACCAGCTGATGGGCCTGGCCGCCGGCGCGAAGACCGTGAAGATGAAATTCGGCCATCACGGGGCCAACCACCCGGTGAAGGACCTGGACAGCGGCGCGGTGCTGATTACCAGCCAGAACCACGGCTTTGCGGTCGACGCCGCGACGCTGCCGAACAACCTGCGGCCGACCCACGTATCGCTGTTCGACGGCTCGCTGCAGGGCTTTGCCTACACCGACCGGCCCGCGTTCTGCTTCCAGGGGCATCCGGAAGCGAGCCCGGGGCCGCACGACATCGCCTATCTGTTCGATCGCTTCGCCGGGATGATCGCGGAGCGGAAGGCGCGCCATGCCTAAGCGCACCGACCTGCGCTCGATTCTCATCATCGGGGCGGGACCGATCGTGATCGGCCAGGCCTGCGAGTTCGACTACTCGGGGGCGCAGGCCTGCAAGGCGCTGCGCGAGGAGGGCTACCGGGTGGTGCTGGTCAATTCCAACCCGGCGACCATCATGACCGACCCGGAGATGGCCGACGCCACCTACATCGAACCCGTCACCTGGCAGACGCTGGCGCGCATCATCGAGAAGGAGCGCCCGGACGCCCTGCTGCCGACCATGGGCGGGCAGACGGCGCTCAACTGCGCGCTGGATCTGGCGCGCGAAGGCGTGCTCGAGAAGTTCGGCGTGCAGATGATCGGGGCTTCGCGCGCGGCGATCGACAAGGCCGAGGACCGCGAGAAGTTCAAGCGCGCGATGGGCAGGATCGGCCTCGCCTGCCCGCGCTCGGCCCTGGCGCACTCGATGGAGGAGGCGCTGCAGGTGCAGGCGGGCATCGGTTTCCCGGTGGTGCTGCGCCCCTCGTTCACGCTCGGTGGCACCGGCGGCGGCATTGCCTACAACCGCGAGGAGTTCGTCGCCATCTGCGAGCGCGGGCTGGAGGCCTCTCCGACGCGCGAGCTGCTGATCGAGGAGTCGGTGATCGGCTGGAAAGAGTTCGAGATGGAGGTGGTGCGCGATCGCAAGGACAACTGCATCATCGTGTGCTCGATCGAGAACCTCGATCCGATGGGCGTGCACACCGGCGACTCGATCACCGTCGCTCCGGCGCAGACGCTGACCGACAAGGAATATCAGATCCTGCGCGACGCCTCGATCGCGGTGTTGCGCGAGATCGGCGTCGACACCGGCGGCTCGAACGTGCAGTTCGCGATCAATCCGGCTGACGGGCGCATGCTGGTCATCGAGATGAACCCGCGCGTGTCGCGCTCCTCTGCGCTGGCCTCGAAGGCGACCGGCTTCCCGATCGCCAAGGTGGCGGCGAAGCTCGCCGTCGGCTACACGCTGGACGAGCTGAAGAACGAGATTACGGGCGGGGCGACGCCGGCGTCGTTCGAGCCGACCATCGACTACGTCGTCACCAAGGTGCCGCGCTTCGCGTTCGAGAAGTTCCCGCAGGCGAACGACCGCCTCACCACCCAGATGAAGTCGGTCGGCGAAGTGATGGCGATGGGCCGCACCTTCCAGGAATCGCTGCAGAAGGCGCTCAGGGGCCTGGAGGTCGGCGCCGACGGCATGAACCAGAAGACCACCGACCGCGAGGTGATCGAGAAAGAGCTGGGCGAACCCGGGCCCGATCGCATCTGGTACGTCGGCGACGCGTTCGAGAACGGCTTCTCCCTGGAGGAGGTGCACCGGCTGACGCGCATCGACCCCTGGTTCCTGGCCCAGATCAAGGAGATCGTCGATCTGGAGATGGAGCTCGACGACCAGTTGCTTTCGAACGTGGACGGCGAGACGCTGCGCGCCCTGAAGCGCAGGGGCTTTGCCGACCGGCGGCTCGCCTACCTGTTCAACACCACGGAAAAGGAGGTGCGCGCCAAGCGCCTCGCCCTCGGCATCCGCCCGGTGTACAAGCGCGTCGACACCTGCGCGGCGGAATTCGCCACCCGGACCGCCTACATGTACTCGACCTACGAGGACGAGTGCGAGGCGAGCCCTACGGCGCGCAGGAAGGTGATGGTGCTCGGCGGCGGCCCGAACCGCATCGGCCAGGGCATCGAGTTCGACTATTGCTGCGTGCACGCCGCGCTCGCGCTGCGCGAGGACGGCTTCGAGACCATCATGGTGAACTGCAATCCGGAGACCGTATCGACGGATTACGACACCAGCGACCGGCTGTACTTCGAGCCGCTCACCCTCGAGGACGTGCTCGAGATCGTCGACAAGGAAAAACCCTTCGGCGTGATCGTCCAGTACGGCGGCCAGACCCCGCTCAAGCTCGCTCGCGATCTCGCCGCGGCGGGCGTGCCGATCCTCGGCACCAGCGCCGACATGATCGATGCCGCCGAGGACCGCGAGCGCTTCCAGAAGCTGCTCGACAAGCTCAAGTTGCGCCAGGCGCCCAACCGCACGGCGCGCTCGGCCGAGGAGGCGCTGCGGCTGGCCGAAGAGATCGGCTATCCGCTGGTGGTGCGTCCCAGCTACGTGCTCGGCGGACGCGCGATGGAGATCGTGCACCAGAAAGGCGACCTGGAGCGCTACATGCGCGAGGCGGTGAAGGTGTCCAACGATTCGCCGGTCCTGCTCGACCGCTATCTCTCGGACGCCATCGAGGTAGACGTGGACTGCGTGGCCGACGGCTCCGAAGTGCTGGTCGGCGGGGTGATGGAGCACGTCGAGCAGGCGGGCGTGCACTCGGGCGACTCGGCCTGTTGCCTGCCGCCGCATTCCCTGTCGCGCGATCTGGTCGACGAGCTGCGCCGCGAGACGGTGCTGCTCGCCAGGGCGCTCAACGTCGTCGGCCTGATGAACGTGCAGTACGCGATCCAGGGCGACAGGGTATACGTGCTCGAGGTCAATCCGCGTGCCTCGCGCACCGTGCCCTTCGTCTCGAAGGCGACCGGGCGGCCGCTGGCCAAGATTGCCGCACGCTGCATGGCCGGCAAGTCGCTCGCCGAGCAGGGCGTGAGCGGGGAGATCATCCCGCCGTATTTCTCGGTCAAGGAGGCGGTGTTCCCGTTCGCCAAGTTCCCGGGCGTGGACACCATACTCGGCCCGGAGATGAAGTCCACCGGCGAGGTGATGGGCGTGGGCGCGACCTTCGGCGAGGCGTTCGTCAAGTCGCAACTCGCCGCCGGTGTGCGCCTGCCGAAGGCCGGGCGGGCGTTCATCAGCGTGCGCGACGGCGACAAGCGGGCCGCGGTCGCGGTGGCGCGCGATCTCGTCGAGCTCGGCTTCTCGGTCCTCGCTTCGCGCGGAACCGCGGCGGTCCTGGCCGCCCACGGGGTCGCGGTCGCTGCGGTGAACAAGGTGGCCGAGGGCCGGCCGCACATCGTCGACATGATCAAGAACGGCGAGGTGAGCTTCATCGTCAACACCGTCGAAGACACGCGCACCGCGATCGCGGACTCGCGCTCGATCCGCACCAGCGCGCTCGCTCAGCGGGTCACGTATTACACGACCATCGCCGGCGCGCGCGCCGCGTGCATGGGAATGCGCCACCTGGCGGCGCTGGAGCCGTATCGCCTGCAGGACCTGCATGCGAAGCTCGGCGCGCCGCCGGCGCTCGAGGGCGCCATGGCGCCTGTCTCCTCCGCCTGATGCGAGTTAACATTGAGCCATGGCAAAGACACCGATTACGACACGTGGGGCCGGATTGTTGCGTAGCGAGCTGCAGCGCCTGAAATCGGTGGAGCGCCCGAACGTTATCGCGGCGATCGCCGAGGCGCGCTCGCAGGGCGACCTTTCGGAGAACGCCGAGTACGATGCCGCGCGCGAGCGGCAGAGCTTCCTCGAGGGCCGCATCGCGGAGATCGAGGTCAAGCTGGCCGACGCGCAGGTGATCGACCCGGCGCTACTCGACGCCGATGGGCGCTGCGTGTTCGGCGCCACCGTGGAGCTGGCGGAGGCGGGCTCCGGGGAGGCGGCGACCTACCAGATCGTCGGCGAGGACGAGGCCGACATCAAGGAGGGCCGGATCTCGATCAGCTCCCCGATCGCTCGCGCCCTGATCGGGAAGTACGCCGGGGATGCGGTGGACGTGCAGACCCCGGGCGGGACGAAGCGCTACGAGATTCTCGACGTTCGTTACGAGTAGCGCTGCGCGGGCGCGCCCCCGTCGCCGGGGCCGGCGGCGCCTCGGCGCGCGGTTTTTCGCGGTAAATCACCAGCATCTTGCCGATATGCTGCACCACCTGCGCGCCGGTGTGCGCGCAGATCTCAGCCAGCGCGCTTGCGCGCGCATCGCGCTCGAGCGCGCCGGCTCGAACCTTGATCAGCTCGCGCACGGCCAGGGCGCGATCGATCTCCTCCAGTACCTGCGGCGTGAGCCCCTTGTCGCCGATCAGGACCACCGGAGTAAGCTTGTGCGCGAGCGCCTTGAGCGCCTGCCGCTGTGCAGGTGTGAGCTCATTCATGCCGCAAGTATAGGCGTTAGGCTGCACGCCGCAGGCCCGCGGCACGCTCGAGGCTAGCCATGGCGAAGTCCGGTTCCAGCAAGCGATGGCTTCGGCGGCATATCGCGGACCCCTACGTGAGACGGGCGCAGGCGCAGGGCTACCGCTCGCGCGCCGCGTTCAAGCTGCTGGAGATCGACGCCCGGGATCAGCTGCTCAAGCCCGGGGCAAAGGTCGTCGACCTGGGCGCCGCCCCCGGGGGCTGGTCACAAGTCGCCGCCAGCAAGGTGAAGCCGGGCGGGCGCGTGGTTGCAGTTGATCTGCTGGAGATCGCCCCCATATGCGGGGTTGTGGTGCTGCGCGGGGATTTCCTCGAGGCGCCGATCCGGCAGCGGGCGTGCGAGGAGCTGGGCGGCGATCGCGCCGACGTGGTGTTGTGCGACCTGTCGCCGAACCTCTCGGGCATTGCGAGCGTGGATCAGGCGCGCGCTACGCGGTTGGTGAAGCAGGCGATCGAGTTTTGCGGGCAGGCGTTGAACCCAGAGGGGGCGTTTCTGGTCAAGGTGTTTCAGGGCGAAGCCTTTGACGAGGTGCTGGGCGCGATGCGGCACTGGTTCCGCAGCGTCGCGGTGCGCAAGCCCGGGGCCTCGCGGGGCGAGTCGCGCGAGGCTTACGTACTCGGCCGCGGGCTCAAAACCTCGTGAAAGGTGTGGCTAAGTGGTCTTTTTGCGGTGCGAAAAGAGGATTAGAATGACTTGCAAACGCCTTTCGCTTGCGGGAGCAGCTTCTTGAACAACATGCTCAAAAACTTGGTCATCTGGCTGGTGATCGGCCTGGTCCTGATGACCGTGTTCAATCAGTTCAATACCCACCATGCGGTGCAGTCGCCGATGGAGTATTCGCAGTTCCTCAACGAAGTGAAGGCGGGGCGCATCGCGAAGGTGACGATCGAGGGCCGCCAGCTGAAGGCGACCACCGTCGACGGCAAGAATGTCGTGAGCTATTCGCCCGGCGACATCTGGCTGGTGTCGGATCTGCTCAAGTACGGAGTGAAGATCGAGGCCAAGCCCGAGGAGGAGCCTTCGCTCCTCATGAACATCTTCGTGTCCTGGTTCCCGATGCTGCTGCTGATCGGCGTATGGGTGTTCTTCATGCGCCAGATGCAGGGAGGCGGGCGGGGCGGAGCGTTCTCGTTCGGCAAGTCGCGTGCGCGCATGCTCGACGAGTCGACCAACACGGTCACCTTCGCCGACGTGGCGGGGTGCGAGGAGGCGAAGGAGGAGGTCGCCGAGCTGGTCGACTTCCTGCGCGACCCCACCAAGTTCCAGAAGCTCGGCGGCCGCATTCCGCGCGGCGTTCTGATGGTCGGCTCGCCGGGCACCGGCAAGACGCTGCTCGCGCGCGCCATCGCGGGCGAAGCGAAGGTGCCGTTCTTCTCGATCTCCGGTTCGGACTTCGTCGAGATGTTCGTCGGCGTCGGTGCGGCGCGCGTGCGCGACATGTTCGAGCAGGCGAAGAAGCACGCGCCGTGCATCGTGTTCATCGACGAGATCGACGCGGTCGGACGCCAGCGCGGCGCGGGTCTGGGCGGCGGCAATGACGAGCGCGAGCAGACGCTGAACCAGCTGCTGGTCGAGATGGACGGCTTCGAGGCCACCATGGGCGTGATCGTGATCGCCGCCACCAACCGGCCGGACGTGCTCGATCCGGCGCTGCTGCGACCGGGCCGCTTCGACCGCCAGGTGGTGGTGCCGCTGCCCGACATTCGCGGCCGCGAGGAGATCCTCAAGGTGCACATGCGCAAGGTGCCGCTCGCGCCCGACGTGCGCCCCGATATCCTGGCGCGCGGCACGCCTGGCTTTTCCGGCGCCGATCTGGCCAACCTGGTCAACGAGGCGGCGCTGTTCGCTGCGCGCGGCAACAAGCGGCTGGTCGACATGGACGACTTCGAGCGCGCCAAGGACAAGATCGTGATGGGCGCCGAACGGCGCTCGATGGTGATGCACGAGGACGAGCGCCGCAACACCGCGTATCACGAGTCGGGTCACACCCTGGTGGCCAAGCTGCTGCCCAATACCGATCCGGTGCACAAGGTTACCATCATCCCGCGCGGGCGCGCGCTCGGAGTGACCATGCAGCTGCCCGAGCAGGACCGCTACACGCAGGATCGCGACCGCCTGCTCAACATCATCGCGGTGCTGTTCGGCGGGCGCATCGCGGAAGAAGTGTTCATGGGCCAGATGACCACCGGGGCGGCGAACGACTTCGAGCGCGCCACCGAACTCGCGCGGCGCATGGTGACGCAGTGGGGCATGTCGGACGAGCTCGGGCCGATGGTGTACGGTGAGAACGAGGGCGAGGTGTTCCTCGGACGCTCGATCACCACGCACAAGAACGTCTCCGAGGCGACGCTGCAGAAGGTCGACGCCGAGATCCGCCGCATCATCGACGAGCAGTACAAGCTCGCGCGCCAGCTGATCGAGGACAATCGCGACAAGGTCGAAGCCATGGCCAAGGCGCTGCTCGAATGGGAGACGCTCGACGCCGACCAGATCAGCGACATCATCGCCGGCAAGTTGCCGCGGCCGCCCAAGCCGCTGCCCCCCGCGCCGAGCTCCACCGGAGCGGCGAACGACGGTGGCGCGCACGGCGCGAGCACCGCGCCCGCCCCAAGCTAAGACAAGACCGTGCGGGCCGTCCGGCACACCGGATGGCCCGTGTCCGCTCCGGGAATGCCAATGACGCTGCGTTGCGGCAGGTACGTATTGCCGCTCGAGAGCCCGCTCATCATGGGCGTGCTCAACGTGACTCCGGATTCCTTTGCCGACGGCGGCCGTTTCCTCGACCGCGAGGCGGCGCTTGCGCAGGCGCACCGCATGGCCGAGGACGGCGCGTCGATCATCGACATCGGCGGGGAGTCCTCGCGGCCGGGGGCGCAGCCGGTCAGCGAGAACGAGGAGCTGGCCAGGGTGCTTCCGGTGCTGGCGGCGCTGTCGGATTTGCCGATCCCGATCTCGGTCGATACTCGCCGCCCGCGCGTGATGCGCGAGGCGCTCGCCGCCGGCGCCTCGATGATCAACGACATCGAGGCGCTGAGCGCGCCGGGCGCGCTCGAATCCGTGGCCGCGACCGGCTGTGCGGTGTGCCTCATGCACAAGCGGGGCGATCCGGCCACGATGCAGCGCGAGCCGCATTACGAGGACGTGGTGCGCGAGGTGCGGGATTTCCTCGCGCAGCGCATCGCGGCGGCGCAGCGCGCCGGCGTTGCGCGCGAGCGGCTGGTGGCCGACGTCGGCTTCGGCTTCGGCAAGACCGGCCGGCACAACCTGGCGCTGCTGCGCCGGTTGCCGGAGTTCCGCGAGCTTGGCGTGCCGTTGCTTGCCGGTCTGTCGCGCAAGTCCACCCTCGGACAGATCACTGGCCGGCCGGTGCAGGATCGGCTGGCAGCGAGCCTGGCGGCGGCTTTGCTCGCCGCGCAGGGCGGCGCGAGAATACTGCGTGTTCACGACGTCGCGCCGACCCGCGACGTCCTTGCGGTGTGGCAGGCCTACCAGAGCGAGGAGGCATGAGCAGGCGCTACTTCGGAACCGACGGCGTGCGCGGCACGGTGGGCCAGGCCCCGATGACGGCCGATTTCGTGCTGCGGCTGGGCTACGCCGCGGGCACGGTGCTGGCGGCGCGCGGCGCGGCAGCGGGAGCCGATCGGCCGGCCGTGCTGATCGGCAAGGACACGCGCATTTCGGGCTACATGATCGAGGCGGCGCTCGAAGCGGGGTTCTCCGCGGCCGGCGTCGACGTGCTGCTGTGCGGTCCGTTGCCGACCCCCGGCGTCGCCTACCTCACGCGCGCGCTGAGACTGACCGCCGGAGTGGTGATCAGCGCCTCGCACAACCCGTACGCCGACAACGGCATCAAGATATTCTCCGGCGACGGCTTCAAGCTGCCCGACGCCATCGAGTCCGAGATCGAGCGCGCGCTCGAAGGCCCCATGGGCTGCAACGACTCGGCGCGGCTCGGGCGCGCGCGGCGCATCGACGACGCCGGCGGGCGCTACATCGAGTTCTGCAAGTCGAGCTTTCCGGCTGCGCTCGACCTGAAGGGTGTCAAGCTGGTGGTCGACTGCGCAAACGGGGCGGCCTACAACGTGGCGCCGCACGTATTCCATGAGCTGGGTGCCGACGTGACGGCGATCGGGGTGGCGCCTGACGGCTTCAACATCAACGAGACATTCGGCGCGACCGCGCCGCAGCAGCTGGTGGCCGCGGTGAAGCGCGAGCGCGCGCACGCCGGTATCGCGCTCGACGGCGACGGCGATCGCGTGGTGATGGTGGATGCCGGCGGCAACGTTTACGACGGCGACCAGCTGCTCTACACGATCGTCCGGCACCGCGCGGCGAAGGAAAAGATCGCCGGCGTCGCCGGCACGCTGATGACCAACCTTGCTCTCGAGCAGGCGCTGGCCCGTCTCGGCATCCCGTTTGCGCGCGCGAAGGTCGGCGACCGTTACGTCCTCGAGCTGCTGCGTGCCAACGGCTGGTTGCTGGGCGGCGAGAATTCCGGGCACATCATCTGCCTCGACCGGCATACCACGGGCGACGGGGTCATTTCGGCGCTGCAGGTGCTCACCGCGGTGCGCGAGTCGCGCCAGACGTTGCACGAGCTGGCGGCGGACCTGCCGCTGTACCCTCAGGTGCTGCTCAACGTGCGCGTGCCGCGCGGCTTCGATTGGCGGGCTCACCGCGGCGTGATCGACGCGCAGACCGAGGCCGAGCGCATGCTCGACGGTCGCGGCCGCGTGCTGCTGCGTCCGTCGGGCACCGAGCCGGTGCTGCGGGTGATGGTCGAGGGCGAGCCGCGCGCGGTGATCGAGACGGCGGCAGAGTCGATCGCCGGGGCCGTGCGGCGCGCCGTCGGCGGTTAGATCCGGCGCGCGGCGCCGCTTCCGGATCTACCTGCGAAAAAAGCGGCCTCCGCCAGGCGCGGGAAATCCGTTTCGCGCTTGCCTGGCGGGGCGGCCGGTACCGCTTGTCACGAAGCTGCAATATCTGTTCGGTACCCTCGGTGCCGCTTTCCCGAGCGCGTGCGCAATCGAGGGATTCCCCATGTTGAAACCGAAATTCGCGAGCCTGGCGGGCCTCGCGGCCGGGGCGTTGCTCCCGGCCATCGTGTTTGCGGCCGCCCCTTGCCTTTTTTGTTGAACGCGCCCCCCTCCTTTAGAATCACGGACCGAATCCCCCGTGCGCGCCACCATCGTCCAGGACGAGATCCAGCGCGCCACCTTTCGAGCCCTGATGACCGACAGCGAGCGCAGCACGGCACACCATGCACCGGCGCGGTGGAAGGACGTCGCGTTCGAATACCTGACCAAGCTGTTCGCCTTTCTGGTGTTCAGCATCCTGGTGGCGATCCTGATCGCGCTGGTCGCCGGCAGCCAGGTGACGCTGAAGAAATACGGCTTCTCCTTCCTGTGGCGGGAGCAATGGGACCCGGTGAAGCCGAGCTTCGGCGCCCTGGTGCCGATCTACGGCACGCTGATGACCTCCGCTATCGCGATGCTGATCGGGGTGCCGGTGAGCTTCGGCATCGCGCTGTTTCTGACCGAGCTCTCGCCGGGCTGGCTCAAGCGGCCGCTCGGCACGGCGATCGAGCTGCTGGCCGCGATTCCCTCGATCATTTACGGCATGTGGGGACTGTTCGTGCTGGCGCCGGTCTTCCAGGAGCACGTGCAGCCCGTGCTGATCCGCGCCTTGAGCGGCGTGCCGCTGGTGGGCGCGCTGTTTGCAGGCCCGCCGCTGGGAATCGGCATGCTCACCGCGGGGCTGATCCTCTCGATCATGGTGATTCCGTTCATAGCCGCGGTCATGCGCGACGTCTTCGAGCTGGTGCCGCCGCTGCTCAAGGAGTCGGCCTACGGCCTGGGCTCGACCACCTGGGAGGTGGTGTGGCGGGTGGTGCTGCCGTACACCAAGGTCGGCGTCATCGGCGGCATCATGCTGGGCCTGGGCCGCGCGCTCGGCGAGACCATGGCCGTGACCTTCATCATCGGCAACGCGCACCGGCTCGCGGTCTCCCTCATGGCGCCGGGCAACAGCATCGCATCGGCGCTCGCCAACGAGTTCACCGAGGCGGTCGGCGACGTGTACTACTCGGCCCTGATCGAGCTCGGGCTGATCCTGTTCCTGATCACTACCGTGGTGCTCGGACTGTCCAAGTTGCTGCTGATGCGGCTCGCAAGGCAGGAAGGCACTCGCACCTGAGGCACTTCGCATGAGCGCCATCAGCCCGGCCAACGCGCGCTACCGCGCACGCAAGCGCAAGAACATCGTGATGCTCGCGGTCTCCGGCATGGCGCTCGCTTTCGGACTGTTCTGGCTGGCTTGGATTCTGGCGACGCTGCTGTACGAGGGTGGGGCGGCGCTGGCGCATGCCTCGTTCTACTACCGGATGACGCCGCCTCCGGGCTCGGCCGGCGGACTCGCGAACGCAATCGCCGGCAGCCTGATTATGGTCGTGGTCGGCACGGCGCTCGGCACTCCGGTCGGCATCCTGGCCGGCACCTACCTCGCGGAGTACGGCCGCCGCGGCTGGCTCGCGAACGCCACGCGCTTCCTGAACGACGTCCTGCTCTCGGCGCCTTCGATCGTGATCGGCCTGTTCATCTACACCGTGTACGTCGCGAGGGTGAAGCATTTTTCGGCCTGGGCCGGGTCGCTGGCGCTCGCACTGCTCGTGATCCCGGTGGTGGTGCGCACTACCGACGACATGCTGAAGCTGGTGCCAAGCAGCCTGCGCGAGGCGGCCGTGGCGCTCGGTTGCCCGACCTGGAAGATGATCGTCTCGGTCACTTACCGCGCGGCGCGCACCGGAATACTGACCGGGGTGCTGCTTGCCGTGGCGCGCATCAGCGGCGAGACCGCGCCGCTGCTGTTCACGGCGCTCAATAACCAGTTTTGGACGCTCGATTTCAACGCGCCGATGGCCAATCTCCCGGTGGTAATCTTCCAGTTCGCCATGAGCCCTTACGCCGACTGGCAGCGGCTCGCCTGGGGCGGCGCAGCCCTCATTACGATCGCGGTGCTCGCGCTCAACATCCTGGCGCGGGTGCTGTTCAGACGGAAGGACTGACCGCATGGAAACCACGACCCCAGTCTCTGCACCGCGCCCGCTGTTCCAGGCCACGCCGCGCGGCGAGGCGCAGCGCCCGGCGGGCGCCGCAGCGGCGTTGCCGGCGAAGCTGCAGATCCGCAAGCTGAACTTCTACTACGGCAGCTTCCACGCGCTGCGCGACATCAGCATGGAGATTCCCGAGCGAAAGGTCACGGCGTTCATCGGCCCGTCCGGCTGCGGCAAGTCGACGCTGCTGCGCACTTTCAACCGCATGTACTCGCTGTACCCGGAGCAGCGGGCGGAGGGCGAGGTGATCATGGACGGGGAAAACCTGCTCGCGTCCAGGAAGGACCTGTCGCTGTTGCGGGCCAAGGTCGGCATGGTGTTCCAGAAGCCGACTCCGTTCCCGATGTCGATCTACGACAACATCGCGTTCGGCGTGCGGCTGTTCGAGCGCCTCGGCAAGCGCGAGATGGACGAGCGTATCGAATGGGCGCTCGGGCGCGCCGCGTTGTGGGACGAGGTGAAGGACAAGCTCGGCCAGAGCGGGCACAGCCTGTCCGGCGGCCAGCAGCAGCGGCTGTGCATCGCGCGCGGCATCGCCATCAAGCCCGAGGTTCTGCTGCTCGACGAGCCGTGCTCGGCGCTCGACCCGATCTCCACCGCGCGCATCGAGGAGCTGATCAACGAGCTGAAAAACGACTATACGGTGGTCATGGTCACGCACAACATGCAGCAGGCGGCACGCGTGTCCGACTACACCGCCTACATGTACCTGGGCGAGCTGATCGAGTTCGACGTCACCGACACGATCTTCATCAAACCCAAGCGGAAGGAAACCGAGGACTACATCACCGGCCGCTTCGGCTGAGCCGGCTGGCGTAGGCGTCGGGAATGCGGCTCGAGGTGGAATAGCCGCGCGCAATGCAGCCGCTCCTCTGCGCACGCGCGCACCCACTGCGTGAAATCGGTGCAAAGGATTGATCCGGATCAGGCTTTTTCATTGACCCTCGGGCGTGTGGCGAGGTAAAATTTTACGGTTTTTGCGGACAGAACTCGATGCGTGCACGGCTGGTCGCCGGCAATTGGAAAATGCACGGCAGCCGGGCTGCAAACCGCGCGCTGCTGGACGCGATTCTTGCCGGCATCGGCGGGCTGCAGGGCGTCGAGTGCGCGGTGTGCGTACCGTTCCCGTATCTTGCGCAGGTCGCCGAGCGCCTTGCAGGCAGCGCGCTGGCGTGGGGCGCGCAGAACCTGAGCGAGTATGCGCAGGGTGCGCATACCGGGGAAGTGTCGGCGGCGATGCTCGCCGAATTCGGTTGCCGCTACGCGATCGTCGGTCACTCCGAGCGCCGCCAGCTCTACGGCGAGTCCGACGCGCAGGCCGCGGGCAAGTTCGTCGCGGCACGGGCGAGCGGGCTGATTCCGATCCTGTGCGTGGGCGAAACGCTCGCCGAGCGCGATGCGGGGCGCACGGATGCGACGGTGGGGCGCCAGCTCGACGCAGTGGTCGCGAAAGCGGGTGCCGCGGCGTTCGCCGGGGCGGTGCTCGCCTACGAGCCGGTATGGGCGATCGGTACCGGGCGCACCGCGACGCCCGAGCAGGCGCAGGCGGTGCACGCGTTCCTGAGGGAGCGGCTGGCCGCGGCCGATCGAGCGGTCGCCGCGGAGTTGCGCATCCTCTACGGCGGCAGCGTGAAGCCGGCCAACGCGGCGGCGATCTTCGCGATGCCCGACGTCGATGGTGGGCTGATCGGCGGCGCATCGCTGGTCGCGGACGATTTTCTAGGTATCTGCCGTGCGGCAGGACGTAAAGGACGGTGACATGAATCTCTGGATCAATCTTCTCGTGATGCTTCAGGTACTGCTCGGCTTGGGCATCATAGGACTGGTGCTGCTGCAGCATGGCAAGGGCGCGGACATGGGTTCCGGCTTCGGCGGCGGCTCCTCGAGCAGCCTGTTCGGCGCGACCGGATCCGCGAATTTCCTGTCGCGTACGACAGCCGTGCTGGCGACGGCTTTCTTCATCAGCAGCCTCGGCTTGGGCTACATGGTGACGCACAAGCCCAAAGAGAGCGCCGGTGTCATGGACCAGGTCGGGCGCGGGCAGCCTGCTGCGGCGACACCCGCGCTGCCCGCGGCGCCGACGGCGCCTGTGGCCCCCGACGACTCGAAAGCGAAGAAGGTTCCGAACTGAGCGTGCGTGGCATGCGGGGCGCGGGTTCTTGGCGTGCCCGAATATGGAGGATAATTACGGAACTGAATCTCCTGCCCACGTGGTGAAATTGGTAGACACGCTAGCTTGAGGGGCTAGTGGGGAAACCCGTAGCAGTTCGAGTCTGCTCGTGGGCACCAATAGGGGTCGGGGCCGGAACTGATGTCGGCCCTGCTGTGCGAAGCAGTGCCGCGATAGCCTAAATGCTCGCCCAATATTTTCCGATCCTGCTCTTCGTCCTCGTCGGCTTGGCGGTCGGCGTGGTGCCGGTCGCGCTGGGCTGGCTGCTCGGCCCCAACCGGCCCGACCCGGAAAAGCTGTCGCCGTACGAGTGCGGCTTCGAGGCGTTCGAGGACGCGCGCATGAAGTTCGACGTGCGCTACTACCTCGTAGCCATCCTGTTCATCCTTTTCGATCTCGAAATCGCGTTCCTGTTTCCCTGGGCGGTGGCGCTCAAGGACATCGGCCTGTACGGCTTCGTATCGATGATGGTGTTCCTCGGCATTCTGGTCGTCGGCTTCATCTACGAGTGGATGAAAGGGGCCCTGGAATGGGAATGAAGGCCTTTTCTGAGCGTTTTGCGTTGCGCGGCGGCACGCCGCCGCGCAACGCAGCGTAGATCTCATGGGCATCGAAGGCATCCTGCAGCAGGGTTTCGTCACCACCACCGCGGACAAGCTGATCAACTGGACGCGCACCGGCTCGCTCTGGCCGATGACCTTCGGGCTCGCCTGCTGCGCGGTCGAGATGATGCAGGCCGGCGCGGCGCGCTACGACTTGGACCGCTTCGGCGTCGTGTTCCGGCCGAGCCCCAGGCAGTCGGACGTAATGATCGTGGCCGGCACCCTGTGCAACAAGATGGCGCCCGCGCTGCGCAAGGTCTACGACCAGATGGCCGAGCCGCGCTGGGTGATCTCGATGGGCTCGTGCGCCAACGGCGGCGGTTACTACCACTATTCCTACTCCGTGGTGCGCGGCTGCGACCGGATCGTCCCGGTGGACATCTACGTTCCGGGCTGCCCGCCGACCGCCGAGGCGCTGCTCTATGGCATCGTGCAGTTGCAGAACAAGATCAAGAGAACCAACACGATCGCCCGGTAGATGTCACCCAAGCTCCAACGACTTCACGACGCACTGCAAAGCGTCCTCGGCGCGAAGATCGCAAAGCTCACCGAGCGGCTCGGGGAGCTGACCCTGGAGGTGCGGGCCGCCGATTACCCCGAGGTTGCCGAGGTTCTGCGCGACCGGCCGGAGCTGCGCTTCGAGCAGCTGGTCGACCTCTGTGGCCTGGACTATCAGACCTACGGCGACCGGCCGCGCGAGGGGCAGCGCTTCGCGGTGGCGGTGCACCTGCTGTCTCTCACGCACAACTGGCGCCTGCGGCTGCGCAGCTACTGCGCGGAAG
Organism: uncultured Pseudomonadota bacterium; assembly: GCA_963817785.1. Lineage (GTDB taxonomy): Bacteria > Pseudomonadota > Gammaproteobacteria > Burkholderiales > SG8-39 > JAKALD01. The sequence goes on from CAWFPL010000007.1 coordinate 139,809, forward strand.
GCGATTTCCCGCTGCTTGTCTCGCTGGTCCAGGTCTGGCCGTCGGTGCAGTGGTACGAGCGCGAGGCTTTTGACCTGTTCGGCATCGTGTTCGAAGGGCACCCCGACCTGCGCCGCATCCTCACCGACTACGGCTTCATCGGCCACCCGTTCCGCAAGGACTTTCCGCTGTCGGGCTATGTCGAGATGCGCTACGACCCGGAGCAGAAGCGTGTCGTGTACCAGCCGGTGACGATCGAGCCGCGCGAGACCACGCCCCGCATCGTGCGCCAGGAGCACTACGGCGAGGAACTGCAGTAGTGGCCGAGATTCGCAACTACACGCTCAACTTCGGCCCCCAGCACCCGGCGGCTCACGGGGTGCTGCGCCTGGTGCTGGAGCTCGACGGCGAGGTGATCCAGCGCGCCGATCCCCACATCGGCCTGCTGCACCGGGCGACCGAGAAGCTCGCCGAGGCCAAGACTTTCGTCCAGTCGGTGCCCTACATGGACCGGCTCGACTACGTCTCGATGCTGTGCAACGAGCACGCCTACGTGATGGCGATCGAGAAGCTGCTCGGCATCGAGGTGCCGCTGCGCGCGCAGTACATTCGCGTGCTCTTCGACGAGATCACCCGGATCCTGAATCACCTGCTGTGGCTCGGGGCGCACGGCCTGGACATCGGGGCGATGACGGTGTTCCTGTACTGCTTTCGCGAGCGCGAGGACCTGATGGACGCCTACGAAGCGGTGTCCGGGGCGCGCATGCACGCGGCGTATTACCGCCCGGGCGGCGTGTACCGCGACCTGCCGGACGCGATGCCGCAGTACCAGGCCTCGAAGATCCACGGCGAGCGCGCGGTGGACGAGATGAACCGCAACCGCCAGGGGTCGCTGCTCGACTTCATCGAGGATTTCACCGAGCGCTTCCCCGGGTGCGTCGACGATTACGAGACGCTGCTCACCGAGAACCGCATCTGGAAGCAGCGCACCGTCGGCATCGGCGTGGTCACGCCGGAGCGTGCCATGGCGCTCGGCTTCAGCGGGCCGATGCTGCGCGGCTCGGGCGTGGCCTGGGATCTGCGCAAGAAGCAGCCGTACGAGGTCTACGACCGCGTCGAGTTCGACGTTCCCGTGGGCAAGAACGGCGACTGCTACGACCGCTACCTGGTGCGCATGGAGGAGATGCGCCAGTCAAACCGCATCATCCGGCAGTGCGTCACCTGGCTGCGCGCCAATCCGGGGCCGGTGATCACCGACAACCACAAGGTGGCGCCGCCTTCGCGCGTGGCGATGAAGGAGAACATGGAAGAGCTGATCCATCACTTCAAGCTCTTCTCCGAGGGCATGCACGTCCCGGAGGGCGAAGCGTATGCCGCGATCGAGCATCCGAAGGGCGAGTTCGGCATCTACCTGGTGTCGGACGGCGCCAACAAGCCCTACCGGTTGAAAATCCGCGCGCCGGGATTCGCGCACCTGTCCGCGTTCGACGAGATGGTGCACGGCCACATGCTCGCCGATGCGGTCGCGGTCATCGGCACGCAGGACATCGTCTTCGGGGAGATCGATCGCTGATGCTGTCGGCTGAATCCTTGCAGAAGATCGAGCGCGAGATCGCGAAGTATCCCGCCGACCGGAAGCAGTCGGCGGTGATGGCGGCGCTGATCGTCGCGCAGGACGAGAACGGCTGGCTGTCGACCGAGGTCATGGACGACGTCGCGCACTACTTGGGGATGCCGCCGGTGGCGGTGTACGAGGTGGCGAGCTTCTACAGCATGTACAACCTGCAGCCCGGCGGCGCGTTCAAGCTCACGATCTGCACCTGCCTGCCGTGCGGCCTGCAGGGCTCGCTCGAGGCCGCCGACCACCTCAAGGCGAAGCTCGGCATCGACTTCGACCAGACCACGCCGGACGGCATGTTCACGCTCGAGGAGGGCGAATGCATGGGCGCCTGCGCCATGTCGCCGGTGGTGCTGGTGAACAACAAGCGCATGTGCGATCGCATGTCCGCGGACAAGCTCGACGAGCTGATCGACGAGTTGAGCCGCTCCTACGAGCTGAAGGCCTGAGATGCTGGACTACGGCCCCGACGCAATCATCCTCGCCGGCCTGGACGGCGACAACTGGCGGCTGAAGGACTACGAGGCGCGCGGCGGGTACCGTGCCCTGAAGCAGCTGGTCGCCGAGAAGGTGCCGCCGGAGAACGTGATCGCGGAGGTGAAGAAATCGGCGCTGCGCGGGCGCGGAGGCGCCGGGTTCCCGACCGGGCTCAAGTGGTCGTTCATGCCGCGCCAGTACGCTGGCGCGAAGTACCTGGTGTGCAACTCGGACGAAGGCGAGCCCGGCACCTGCAAGGACCGCGACATCCTGCGCTACAACCCGCACGCGGTGATCGAGGGCATGATCATCGCCGCCTATGCCACGGGCGCGACCGCGGGCTACAACTACATCCACGGCGAGATCTGGGTGGTCTACCAGCAGTTCGAACAGGCGCTCGCGGAAGCCTACGCCGCCGGCTACCTCGGCAAGAGCATTCTCGGCTCGGAGTTCGGCTTCGATCTGTACGCGCATGCCGGTTACGGTGCCTACATCTGCGGCGAGGAGACCGCGCTGCTCGAGTCGCTCGAAGGCAAGAAGGGGCAGCCGCGCTTCAAGCCGCCGTTCCCGGCGAGCTACGGTCTGTACGGCAAGCCGACCACGATCAACAACACCGAAACCTTCGCCGCCGTGCCCTGGATCATGCGCAACGGCGGCGACGCTTTCCTGGCGCTCGGGCGGCCGAACAACGGCGGCACCAAGATCTTTTCGGTGACCGGGCACGTCAACCGGCCGGGCAACTACGAGGTGAAGCTCGGCACGCCGTTCGCGCGCCTGCTCGAGATGGCGGGCGGGGTGCGCGGCGGCAGGAAGCTGAAGGCGGTGATTCCCGGCGGCTCGTCGATGCCGGTGCTGCCCGCCGAGGTCATGCTGGCCACCGACATGGACTACGACTCGATCGCCAAGGCCGGGTCGATGCTCGGCTCCGGAGCGGTGATCGTGATGGACGAGACCACCTGCATGGTGCGCGCGCTCGAGCGACTGTCGTACTTCTACTTCGAGGAATCCTGCGGCCAGTGCACGCCGTGCCGCGAGGGCACCGGCTGGCTGTACCGGGTGGTGCACCGCATCGAGACCGGCACGGGGCGCACCGAGGATCTGGCGCTGCTCGACGACGTCGCCGACAACATCGCCGGGCGCACCATCTGCGCGCTGGGCGACGCCGCCGCGCTGCCGGTGAAGAGCTTCCTCAAGCACTTCCGCGCCGAGTTCGAGTACCACGTCGAGCACAAGCGCTGCCTGGTGCAGGGTCCGCAGACCGAGCCGAAGTGGGGCAGGGCCGGCGCGCATCGCGCGCCGCAGCCCGTACCGAGGGCCGCGTAATGGCGAACATGCTGAATCTGGAGGTCGACGGCCGTGCGGTGCAGGTCGCGCAGGGCGCGACGGTGATGGAGGCCGCCAACAAGCTCGGCATCTACGTCCCGCACTTCTGCTATCACGAGAAGCTCAGCATCGCGGCCAATTGCCGCATGTGCCTGGTGGAAATCGAGAAGGCGCCCAAGCCGCTGCCGGCCTGCGCCACGCCGGCGACCGAGGGCATGAAGGTGTATACCCATTCGCCGGTGGCGAAAAGGGCGCAGAACGGCGTGATGGAGTTCCTGCTCATCAACCACCCGCTCGACTGCCCGATCTGCGACCAGGGCGGCGAGTGCCAGCTGCAGGACCTCGCGGTCGGCTACGGCCACGGCGCCTCGCGCTACACCGAGCCGAAGCGCGTGGTGCTGCACAAGGATCTCGGCCCCCTGGTGGCGGCCGAGGAGATGAGCCGCTGCATCCAGTGCACGCGCTGCATCCGCTTCGGCCAGGAGATCGCCGGGGTGATGGAGCTCGGCATGATCAACCGCGGCGAACACGCCGAGATCGTCGCTTTCGTCGGCAAGACGGTGGACTCCGAGCTGTCGGGCAACGTGATCGATCTGTGCCCGGTCGGCGCGCTTACCTCGAAGCCGTTCCGCTACAGCGCGCGCACCTGGGAGCTGGCGCGGCGCAAATCGATCTCGCCTCACGACGGCCTGGGCTCCAACCTGGTGGTGCAGGTCAAGCAGAACCGGGTCATGCGCGTGCTGCCGCTCGACAACGAGCAGGTGAACGAGTGCTGGCTCTCGGACAAGGACCGCTACTCCTACGAAGCGCTCGACTCGGAGCGCCGGCTCACGCGCCCGCTGCTCAGGCGCGACGGCGAGTGGCACGAGGTGGACTGGGAGGTCGCGCTCGAACACGTCGTCGGGGAGCTGCGCAAGCTGGCCCCGGCCGAGCTCGGCGCTCTGGCGAGCCCGCATGCGACGCTCGAGGAGCTGTACCTGCTGCAGAAGCTGGTGAAGGGCCTGGGCGGGGCGAGCGTCGATTTCCGCCTGCGCCAGGCCGATTTCTCGGCCGAGGGCGAGCGCGCCGGCATCCCCTGGCTCGGCATGCCGGTCGCGGAGCTGGGCGATCTCGACCGCGTCCTGGTGGTGGGCTCGTTCCTGCGCAAGGACCACCCGCTGATCGCCCACCGGCTGCGACAGGCGGCGAAAAAGGGCGCGCAGATCAGCCTGCTGCACGCGGCGGACGACGATCCGCTGATGCCGGTCGCGAACCGGCTGATCGTCGCGCCGGGAGACATGGTGGCCGCGCTGGCGTCGGTCAAGGAAGGCGCGGCCGGCGCGGCGGGCGCGATCCACGCCAGCCTGAAGTCCGGCCGCAGCGTCGCCGTGCTGCTGGGAAACTTCGTGCAGCGGCATCCGGCGGCGGCGCAGCTGCACGCGCACGCGCAAGCGCTCGCCGACGCACTGGGCGCGCGGCTCGGTTTCCTGGGGGAGGCGGCGAACTCGGTGGGCGGATATCTGGCCGGCTGCCTGCCGGCCGAGGGCGGGCTGAACGCGCGTGCCATGCTCGAGCAGCCGCGCCGGGGCTACCTGCTGCTGAACGCCGAGCCCGAGCTGGACTGTGCCGATCCGCAGCGCGCGCGCGCGGCGCTGCGCCAGGCCCAGCTGGTGGTGGCGTTCGCCATGTTCAGGGATCAGGCGAGCGAATTCGCGCACGTGATGCTGCCGATCGCGCCCTTCAGCGAGACCCCGGGGACCTTCGTGAGCACCGAAGGCCGGGTGCAAAGCTTCAATGCGGCGGTGCTGCCGCTGGGCGAGGCGCGGCCGGCGTGGAAGGTGCTGCGCGTGCTGGGCAGCCTGCTCGGCGTGCCGGGCTTCGATTACGACAACGGCGAGCAGGTGCGCGCCGAGTGCCTGGACGGCAGGGACCTGGCGGCGTTGCTGGCCAACCGCACCACGCTGCGGCCACAGGCGCCGGCTGCGCCGGACGCCGGCCTTCAGCGCATTGCCGACGTGCCGATCTACTTCGCCGACGCGCTGGCACGCCGTGCCCCGTCGCTGCAGAAGACGCACGACGCGCAGCCGCCGAAGGCGTGGATGAACGCGAAGCTGCTGCACGGCCTGGGTATCGCGGCCGGCCAGCCGGTACGAATCACGCAGGGCGCAGGCGAGGCGCAGCTGGTCGCGGCGCTGGACGAGCGGCTGCCCGACGATTGCGTGCGGGTGGCTGCCTCCCATTCCTCCACCGCGGGCCTGGGCGCGATGTTCGGCACGCTGCAGGTCGCGAAGATCAGCGTGCAGCAGGCGGCCTAGATGCTCAACTGGATCGCCACCCGTCCGGACGCCTGGTTCGGCCCGACCTGGGGGCCGGCGGTGTACGTGTTCGTGGCGGCGTTGCTGTTCATCATCGCGATCATGATCCCGCTGTTCGTCGCGGTCGCGTACCTCACCCTGTGGGAGCGCAAGCTGATCGGCTGGATGCAGATCCGCATCGGCCCCAACCGCGTCGGTCCGCTCGGCCTGCTGCAGCCGATCGCCGACGGCCTGAAGCTGCTGTTGAAGGAAGTGATCGTACCGACCAACGCCGACAAGGGGCTGTACATCCTCGCGCCGATGCTCGCGATCATGCCGGCGCTCGCGGCCTGGGCGGTGATTCCGTTCGCGCCCCAGGTGGTGCTCGCCAACATCAACGCCGGACTGCTCTACGTGATGGCGCTTACCTCGGTGGGCGTGTACGGGGTGATCGTGGCCGGCTGGGCGTCGAACTCGAAGTACGCCTTCATCGGCGCGATGCGCTCGGCGGCGCAGATGGTGTCCTACGAGATCGCCATGGGCTTCGCGCTGGTGGTGGTGCTCATGGTCTCCGGCAGCCTGAACCTGTCGGACATCGTCAACGCGCAGGCGCACGGCCGCTTCGCCGCGATGGGACTCAATTTCCTGTCCTGGAACTGGCTGCCGCTCGCGCCCATCCTGGTGGTGTATTTCGTCTCCGGCGTGGCCGAGACCAACCGCTCGCCGTTCGACGTGGTGGAGGGCGAGTCGGAGATCGTCGCCGGCCACATGGTCGAGTATTCGGGCATGACCTTCGCCCTGTTCTTCCTGGCCGAATACATGAACATGATCCTGATCAGCACGCTGACCGCGGTCATGTTCTTCGGCGGCTGGCAGGCGCCGATCGACGCGCCGCTGCTCCGTCTGGTGCCGCCCTTCGCCTGGCTGCTGATCAAGGTGTTCTTCATCGTGTCGATGTTCCTGTGGTTCCGCGCGACCTTCCCGCGCTACCGCTACGACCAGGTCATGCGCCTGGGCTGGAAGATCTTCATCCCGGTGACGCTGGTCTGGCTGGCGGTGGTCGGGATCTGGATGCGCAGTCCGTGGAGCATCTGGAGCTGAGATGCGACGGATCGTCGAATTCTTCAAGTCGTTCCTGCTGCTCGAGCTGCTGCGCGGCATGATGGTCACCGGGCGGCACCTGTTCGCGCGCAAGATCACGGTCCAGTACCCGGAGGAGAGGACGCCGCAGAGCCCGCGCTTCCGCGGCCTGCACGCGCTGCGCCGCTACCCGAACGGCGAGGAGCGCTGCATCGCCTGCAAGCTGTGCGAGGCCGTCTGCCCGGCGCTCGCGATCCACATCGAATCCGAGCAGCGCGCCGACGGCACGCGCCGCACGACGCGCTACGACATCGATCTGATCAAGTGCATCTACTGCGGCTTTTGCGAGGAATCCTGCCCGGTCGACGCGATCGTCGAGACGCGCATCCTCGAGTTCCACGGCGAGAAGCGCGGCGACCTGTACTACACCAAGCCGATGCTGCTCGCGGTCGGCGAGCGCTACGAACAACAGATCGCGAAGGACCGCGCCGCGGACGCGATCTACCGATAAAGGGAGCACGGGCCCGGGGCCCGCGGGAACAATGGTTGTCGAGACGGCGGTGTTCTACTTTTTCGCGGCGGTGCTGCTGCTCGCGGGGCTGCGCGTGATCACCGCGCGCAACCCGGTGCACGCGGCGCTGTTCCTGGTGCTGTCGTTCTTCACCGCGTCCGCGATCTGGCTGCTGCTGCAGGCGGAGTTCCTCGCCATCGCCCTGGTGCTGGTGTACGTCGGCGCGGTGATGGTGCTGTTCCTGTTCGTGGTCATGATGCTCGACATCAACCTCGAGCGCCTGCGCGAGGGCTTCTGGCGCAACCTGCCGCTCGCGCTGGTGGTGGGCGCGATCATGGCCGCGGAGATCATCGCGGTGGTCGTGGAGCGTGCCTTCGAGGTTCCCGGCCGGGCCGTGCGGCTGCCGGCCGGGTACAGCAACACCAAGGCGCTGGGCATGCTGCTGTACACGCACTATGCCTACGCTTTCGAGATCGCCGCGGTGATCCTGCTGGTGGCGATCGTCGCGGCGATCGCCCTGACGCTGCGGCGGCGCAAGGACACCAAGTACCAGAGCCCGTCGCAGCAGGTGCGCGCGCGGCCCGGCGAGCGGGTGCGGCTGGTGTCGATGCCGGCTGAAAGGGACCGCTAGGGGGATCCGGCATGGCACCGCTCAGCCTGACGCACTTCCTGGTTCTCGGCGCGCTGCTGTTCGCGATCAGCGTGGTCGGCATCTTCCTCAACCGGCGCAACGTCATCGTCCTGCTGATGGCGATCGAGCTGATGCTGCTCGCGGTCAACCTGAACTTCATCGCCTTTTCGCACTACCTCGGCAACGCGGCCGGGCAGGTGTTCGTGTTCTTCATCCTCACGGTGGCTGCCGCCGAGTCGGCGATCGGCCTGGCGATCCTGGTGGTGCTGTTCCGCAACCTGAACACGATCGACGTGGAAGACCTGGACTCGCTCAAGGGATGAGCGGGTCGCGCGCGAGAGCTGGGACGACATGATCTCGATGAAAACGCTGTATCTGCTCGTGCCGCTCGCGCCGCTCGCCGGCGCGCTGGTCGCCGGGCTGTTCGGGCGGGCGGTCGGCCGTGCGGGCGCGCACACGGTGACGATCCTCGCGGTGCTGGTCTCGTTCCTCGCCTCGTGCACGATCCTCGCCGACGTGCTGCACGGCAACAACTTCAACGGCAGCGTGTACACCTGGGTGACCACCGGCGAGACGCGCCTGGAGATCGGCTTCCTGATCGACCGCCTGTCGGCGCTGATGATGGTGGTGGTCACCTTCGTGTCGCTGATGGTGCACGTGTACACGATCGGCTACATGGCCGACGACCCGGGCTACCAGCGCTTCTTCTCGTACATCTCGCTGTTTACCTTCTCGATGCTGATGCTGGTGATGAGCAACAACTTCCTGCAGCTGTTCTTCGGCTGGGAGGCGGTCGGCCTGGTGTCGTACCTGCTGATCGGATTCTGGTACACCCGGCCGAGCGCGATCTACGCCAACCTGAAGGCGTTCATCGTCAACCGGGTGGGCGACTTCGGCTTCATTCTGGGGATCGCGCTGGTCCTGGCGCACTTCGGCACGCTCGACTACGCCGGCGTGTTCGCGCAGGCGCCGGGCCTCGCGCACGCCACCATCGAGCTGCTGCCCGGCGCGCACTGGCTGCTGCTCACCGTGGTCTGCATCTGCCTGTTCGTCGGCGCGATGGGCAAGAGCGCGCAGTTCCCGCTGCACGTCTGGCTGCCCGATTCGATGGAGGGCCCGACGCCGATCTCGGCCCTGATCCACGCCGCCACCATGGTGACCGCCGGGATCTTCTTGGTGGCGCGCATGTCGCCGCTTTACGAGCTGTCGCAGACCGCGCTCTCGGTGGTGATGGTGATCGGCGCGATCACCGCCTTGTTCATGGCGCTGGTCGCGGTGACGCAGCACGACATCAAGCGCGTGATCGCCTATTCGACGCTGTCGCAGCTCGGCTACATGACGGTGGCGCTGGGCGCCTCGGCCTACGCGGCCGGCATCTTTCACCTGGTGACCCACGCCTTCTTCAAGGCGGTCCTGTTCCTCGGCGCCGGCTCGGTGATCATCGCGCTGCACCACGAGCAGGACATGCGCCGCATGGGCGGACTGCGCAAGTACCTGCCGATCACCTACGCCACGGTGCTGATCGGCGCGATCGCCAACGCCGGCCTGCCGCCGTTCGCCGGGTTTTTCTCCAAGGACGCGATCCTGGAGGCGGTGCACGCCTCGCACGTCCCGGGCGCGCAATTCGCCTACCTCGCCCTGCTGCTGGGCGTGTTCCTCGGCGGCCTGTATACCTTCCGGCTGGTGTTCTACGCGTTCCACGGCGAGACGCGGGTCGACCCGCACGTGCTCGAGCACCTGCACGAGTCGCCCTGGGTGGTCACGCTGCCGCTGGTCCTGCTGGCGATCCCGTCGATCGCTGCGGGCTGGTGGATCGGGAGCGTGGTGTACGGCGGCTACTTCGGCTCGGCGATCGAAGTGCTGCCGGTCCACGGCGCGGTCGCCGCGATGGCGGCCGAGTACCACGGCCTGTGGAGCTTCATGCTGCACGGCCTGGCGGGACTGCCGTTCTGGTTCGCGCTCGCCGGCGCGGTGCTCGCCTGGTATCTGTACACCGTGCGCACCGACCTGCCGAAGAAGATCGCGATCGCCTTCGGTCCGCTGTACGCGATCGTCGAGGGCAAGTACGGCTTCGACGAGCTGTACGCGTGGCTGTTCGCCGGCGGCGTGCGCACGCTCGGCAAGGGGCTGTGGCGCGGCGGCGACCAGACGGTGATCGACGGGGTGCTGGTCAACGGCTCGGCGCGGGTAGTGGGCTGGTTCGCCACCGTCGTGCGCCTGTTCCAGTCCGGCCTGATCTACCAGTACGCCTTCAGCATGCTGATCGGGGTCGTGCTGCTGGCCTACTGGTTCCTGCGGAGCTGAAGAACGGCGCAGCGAGCCCGTCGGGAAAAGCAGACCGTGAACCAACACTAAGAACCCACCGTGAACCTACCGCTCCTTTCGCTTGCCATCTGGATTCCGGTCTTCGCCGGGCTGCTGGTGCTCGCCACCGGCGGCGATGCGCGCGCGCCGCTGCAGCGCTGGATCGCGCTGGCCGGCGCGCTCGCCGGATTCCTGGTCACGATCCCGCTCTACACCCACTTCGACACGCAGACGAGCGCGATGCAGTTCGTCGAGTTCACGCCCTGGTTCGCGCACTTCAACGTCAACTACCACCTCGGGGTGGACGGCATCAGCCTGCTGTTCGTGCTGCTCAACAGCTTCGTCACGGTGCTGGTGGTGATCGCGGGCTGGAAGGTGATCGACAGCCGGGTGGCCCAGTACTACGCCGCGTTCCTCATCCTGTCGGGCCTGATGAACGGCGTGTTCGCCGCCCTCGACGCCCTGCTGTTCTACGTCTTCTTCGAGGCCACGCTGATCCCGATGTTCATCATCATCGGCGTCTGGGGCGGGCCCAACCGGGTCTACGCGGCGCTCAAGTTCTTCCTCTACACGCTGCTCGGCTCGCTGCTCATGCTGGTCGCGTTCCTGTACCTGTACGACAAGTCCGGCGGCAGCTTCTCGATCCTCGACTGGTGGCGGCTGCCGCTGCCGCTCGACGCGCAGGTGCTGCTGTTCTTCGGCTTCCTGCTCGGCTTCGCGGTCAAGGTGCCGATGTGGCCGGTGCACACCTGGCTGCCGGACGCGCACGTCGAGGCGCCGACCGGCGGCTCGGTGGTGCTGGCGGCGATGATGCTCAAGCTGGGAGCCTACGGCTTCGTGCGCTTCTCGCTGCCGATCCTGCCGGACGCCTCTCGCGCGCTCTCCGGGTTCATGATCGCCCTGTCGCTGATCGCGGTGGTCTACATCGGCCTGGTGGCGGTGGTGCAGAGCGACATGAAGAAGCTGATCGCCTACTCGTCGATCTCGCACATGGGGCTGGTGACGCTGGGCTTCTTCGTCTTCAACGCCTACGGCGTGGAGGGCGGCTTGGTGCAGATGATCTCGCACGGCTTCGTTTCGGCCGCCCTGTTCCTGTGCGTCGGCGTCATGTACGACCGGCTCCACAGCCGGCAGATCGCCGACTACGGCGGCGTGGTGAACGTCATGCCGAAGTTCGCCGCGCTGATGATGCTGTTCGCGATGGCCAACTGCGGGCTGCCCGCGACCAGCGGCTTCGTGGGCGAATTCATGGTGGTGCTGGGTGCGATGAAGGCGAACTTCTGGGTTGCCTTCGCCGCGGCGACGACCCTGATCTGGGGCGCGGCCTACACGCTGTGGCTGTACAAGCGCGTGATCTTCGGCGCGGTCGCCAACGAGCGCGTGGCGGGGATGGCGGACCTGAACGGGCGCGAGCTCCTGGTGCTCGGCCTGCTGGCGATCGCGGTGCTGTTCATGGGGATCTACCCCTTGCCCTTCACCGACGTGATGCACGCCTCGGTCAACGAGCTGCTGCGCCACGTTGCGATTCCAAAGACATGAGGAACCACGATGCGCTGCGGCGCCGAACCATCCTGCGCCGCAGCGCGAGACTCTCGGAAAAGGCGCTGACCCGATGACAGTTTCGGTCCTATCCGCCGGCTTCTCCTCCGCGCTGCCGGAGATTTTCCTGCTGGCGGCAACTTGCGCGTTGATGATTGCCGATCTGTACGTGAAGAGCGAGCGCCGCACGCCAAGCTATGCGCTGGCGCAGCTGATCCTGCTCGGCTGCGCGGTGCTGACCGCGATGGTCTCGCTGCTCTCGCTCAAGCACCCGGTGTATGCCTTCGACGGGCTGTTCGTGAACGACCAGATGGCGAACCTGCTCAAGCTGATGGCCTACCTCTCGGTGGCGATGGCGCTGGCGTACTCGCGCCAATACCTGCTCGACCGCAATCTGTTCAAGGGCGAATTCCTGACGCTGCTGCTGTTCGCGCTGCTCGGCATGATGGTCATGATGAGCGCCAACAGCTTCATTACGCTGTACTTGGGCCTCGAGCTGCTGTCGCTGTGCCTGTACGCGATGGTGGCGCTCAACCGCGAGTCGGCCGCGTCGACCGAGGCCGCGATGAAGTACTTCGTGCTGGGGGCGCTCGCCTCCGGGCTGCTGCTGTACGGCATGTCGATGATCTACGGCGCGACCGGGACGCTGACCATTTCGGAGGTGGCGCAGCACGTGGCCAAGCTGTCGGGGAACGCCGGGGAGCGCACCTTTCTCGTGCTGGGGCTGGTGTTCGTGATGGCCGGCATCGCGTTCAAGCTCGGACTGGTGCCGTTTCACATGTGGATCCCGGACGTCTACCAGGGTGCGCCGACCGCGGTCACCCTGGTGATCGGCTCGGCGCCGAAGCTGGCCGCGTTCGCGATGGCGATGCGGCTGCTGGTGAACGGCCTGCTGGTGCTGGCGGTCGATTGGCAGCAGATGCTGGTGATCCTCGCCGTGCTGTCGATGGCGCTCGGCAACATCGCGGCGATCGCGCAGAGCAATCTCAAGCGCATGCTCGCCTACTCGACTATCGCGCACATGGGCTTCATGCTGCTCGGCTTGCTCTCGGGGGTGGTCGGCGGCAACTGGCGCAACGCCGCGGACGCCTACGCTGCGGCGATGTACTACACGATCGTCTACGTGCTGATGTCGCTCGGCGCCTTCGGCATGCTGCTGTTCCTGTCGCGCGCCGGTTTCGAGTGCGAGACGCTCGAGGACATGAAGGGCCTCAACCGCCGCAACCCCTGGTACGCGTTCGTGATGCTGGTACTCATGTTCTCGCTGGCCGGGATCCCGCCGACCGCGGGGTTCTACGCCAAGCTGGCGGTGCTCTCGGCGGCGGTGAGCGCGGGGCAGGTCTGGCTGGCGGTGGTGGCGGTGCTGCTCGCCCTGGTGGGCGCGTTCTACTATCTGCGCATCGTCAAGCTGATGTACTTCGACGAGCCGGCAGACCCGACCCCGGTGACGGGCAACGACGAGATGCGCCTGGTGTTGTCGGCGAACGGCCTGGCGCTGCTGGTGCTGGGCATCCTGCCTCAGCCGCTGATGGCGCTGTGCTTCAGCGCCATCAAGAGCCTGTAGTGTCCGTGGCGCAAAAAGGCCCGGCCCCGGCGCCGGGCGCGGCCGCCGCAGACCTCACCGAGCGGTTCGTCTCGGGCGAGGAGGTGTTCTCCGGCAGGCTGCTGCACGTGCACCGCGACGTGGTGCGGCTGCCCGACGGCCAGGAAACGGTGCGCGAGTACGTCCGCCACCCGGGCGCGGTCATGGTGGTGCCGCTGTTCGACGACGGCCGCGTGCTGCTCGAGCGGCAGTTCCGCTATCCGCACCGGCGCGAGTTCATCGAGCTGCCCGCCGGCAAGCTCGAGCCGGGCGAGCCGCACCTGGAGACCGCCCGGCGCGAGCTGCTCGAGGAGACCGGCTACGTCGCCGCCGAGTGGCGGCGCCTGGGCACGATCCACCCCTCGATCGGCTACACCGACGAGGCGATCGAGCTGTTCCTGGCGCGCGGCCTGGAGCACCGCGGCGCGGCGCTCGACGAGGGCGAGTTCCTCGAGGTGCTGAGCATGCCGCTGGCCGAGGCGCTCGCCATGGTGCGCGACGGGCGCATCACCGACGCCAAGACGGTCACCGGCCTGCTTTGGGTGGGCAGCTTCCTGAAGTAGCGCTGCGCCCGGCCGCCCGGCGGCGGTTTGACTCAAATCAAGCGGTGGCGCGCGCCGCGCGGTCCAATGGCAGGAGGCTGCCGCGCATTCGCGCGGCGCTCGAGGAGGCCATCCGGCGAACGCGATGGGCGAGACTGCGTTGCAGCAACGGGCACTGGTGGTCGAGCGGGCGGACCTGCAGCGGCTGCTGGATGCGCTGCGCGCGGACGGCTACGAGCTGATCGGGCCGACCGTGCGCGACGCCGCGATCGTCTACGACGCGATCGAGCGCGTCGAAGACCTGCCCGCGGGCTGGACCGATCGCCAGGACGGCGGCCGCTACCGGCTCGAGCGGCGCGGCGACCAGGCGCTGTTCGGTTACGCGGTCGGCCCGCATTCCTGGAAGCGTTTCCTGCATCCGGCCAGCCTGCGGCTGTGGCGCGCGCAGCGCGAGGGCGCCGGCTTTCGCGTCGAGGCGCAGGCCGACACGGCCCCGCGCTACGCGTTCCTCGGGGTGCGCAGCTGCGAGCTGCACGCGATCGCGATCCAGGACCGGGTGCTGATCGGCGACCGGCACGCCGATCGGGCCTACCGCGCGCGCCGCGAGGGCGCCTTCATCGTGGCGCTCAACTGCGGGGAGGCCGGCGGGACCTGCTTCTGCGTGTCGATGAAGACCGGGCCGCAGGTCGAGTCCGGCTTCGATCTCGCGCTCACCGAGCTCGTCGAGCCGCAGCGCCACGCGTTCGTGGTCCGGGTGGGCAGCGACAAGGGGGCGCGAATGCTCGCCCAGGTGCCGCATCGCGACGCGAGCGCCGGGGACCGCGCGGCGGCCGAGGCGGTGGTGGCGCGCACCGCGCAAAGCATGGGGCGGAAGATGGAAACCGAAGGCCTGCCCGCGCTGCTGCTGCGCAACCTCGAGCATCCGCGCTGGGACGAGGTGGCGGCGCGCTGCCTCACCTGCGGCAACTGCACCATGGTGTGCCCGACGTGCTTCTGCACCAGCGTCGAGGATGTCACCGACCTGTCGGGCGAGACGGCCGAGCGCGTGCGCCGCTGGGACTCGTGCTTCACCATGGAGTTTTCCCACCTGCACGGCGGCGCCGTGCGGGCCTCGGCCAAATCGCGCTACCGGCAGTGGCTGACGCACAAGCTCGCCACCTGGGTCGACCAGTTCGGCTCCTCGGGCTGCGTCGGCTGCGGCCGCTGCATCACCTGGTGCCCGGTCGGGATCGACCTGACCGAGGAGGCGGGCGCGATCCGGCACAGCGACGGCGCCAAAAAAGGAGGCGGCCATGGAAGGACTTGAACGCATCATCCGGGAGCATTCCTTCTTCAGAGACCTCGATCCCAAGTTCGTGGCGCTGATGGTGGGTTGCGCCAAGAACGTGCGCTTCGATGCCGGCGAGTACCTGTTTCGCGAAGGCGGCCCCGCCGACCAGTTCTACCTGGTGCGTCACGGCCGCGTCGCGCTGGAGATGGTCTCGCCGAGCGGCGGCGCGGTGACCTTCCAGACCCTCGGCGAAGGCGAGCTGGTCGGCCTGTCGTGGTTCGTGCCGCCGTACCGCTGGGCCTACGACGCGCGCGCGCTCGAGCTGACGCGCGCCATCTCGCTCGACGCCGTGTGCCTGCGCCGCAAGCTCGACGAGGACCACGACCTCGGCTACGAGGTCATGCAGCGTTTCGTGCCGGTGCTGATCGAGCGCCTGCAGGGCACGCGGCTGCAGATGCTCGACGTGTACGGCAAGCCCGCCGCCGAAAGAGCCGCCAAGCGATGACGCCGGAGCGTTTCATGACGCCGGTCGTCACGCGCGTGAGCGGCGTGCACCGGGAAACGGCCGATACCTGGACCCTGGAGCTCGAGCCGCCCCCGGGGGAGGGCACGTGGACCTACCGGGCGGGCCAGTTCAACATGCTGTACGCCTTCGGCATTGGCGAGGTGCCGATCAGCATCAGCGGCAGCGCGCCGCGCGGCGGCGCGCTGCAGCACACGGTGCGTGCGGTCGGCACGGTCTCGAGCGCGCTCACCCGGCTCAAGCGCGGCGACTGCGTCGGCGTGCGCGGCCCGTTCGGCAGCGCCTGGCCGGTCGAAGAGGCGGCCGGCAGCGACGTGCTGATCGCCGCAGGCGGCCTGGGCTATGCTCCGGTGCGCCCGGTGCTGCATGCGCTGCTCGCCCGGCGCGAGCGCTATGGCAAGGTGATCCTGCTGTACGGCGCGCGCAGCCCGGTGGAGATCCTGTTCCGCCGCGAGGTCGAGGCCTGGCGCGGGCGGCTCGACGTGGACGTCGAGGTCACGGTCGACCATGCCACCGGCGCCTGGCGCGGCAACGTCGGCGTGGTCACGAGCCTGGTCCGGCGTGCCGCGTTCGATCCCGAGCACACGGTGGCGATGCTGTGCGGTCCCGAGGTGATGATGCGCTTCACGGTCGCTTCGCTGCGCGACGCGGGGCTCGCCGACGAGCGCATGTATCTGTCCATGGAGCGCAACATGAAGTGCGCTCTCGGGCATTGCGGGCACTGCCAGTTCGGCGCGGACTTCGTCTGCAAGGACGGGCCGGTGCTGCGCTACGACCGCGTCCGCGAGCGGCTCGCGGTGCGCGAGGTGTGACATGGCGGGCGCACACAAGCCGAAGCTCGCGGTCTGGAAGTTCGCCTCCTGCGACGGCTGCCAGCTGAGCCTGCTCGACTGCGAGGACGAGCTGCTGGCGGTGGCCGGCGCGGTCGAGATCGCCTATTTTCCGGAGGCCAGCCGCGCGATGGTCGGGGGACCGTACGACCTTTCCCTGGTCGAGGGCTCGGTCACGACGCACCACGACGCCGAGCGCATCCAGAAGATCCGGCGCATGTCGAAGCACCTGGTGACCATCGGGGCCTGCGCGACCGCGGGCGGCATCCAGGCGCTGCGCAACTTCAAGGACGTGAAGGAGTTCATCTCGATCGTGTACGCCAACCCGGCCTACATCGACACGCTCGCCACCTCGACCCCGATCGCCGACCACGTCAAGGTCGATTTCGAGCTGCGCGGCTGCCCGATCAACAAGGCCCAGCTGGTGGAAGTGCTGAGCGCCTTCATCGCCGGCCGCAGGCCGGTGACCCCGGCGCACAGCGTGTGCGTCGAGTGCAAGCTGAAGGGCAACGTCTGCGTCATGGTGGCGCATGGCACGCCCTGCATCGGGCCAGTGACGCACGCCGGTTGCGGCGCGCTGTGCCCGTCGTATCACCGCGGCTGCTACGGCTGCTTCGGGCCCATGGAGACCCCGAACGCGCGCGCCCTGGGCGATCACCTGCGCGCCCTGGGCATGCAACCGGCCGACATCCAGCGCGTGTTCCGCAACTTCAACGCGGAGGCGGAGCCTTTCAGGACCGAGAGCGAGCGCCATGGCGCGTAAAACCATCAAGGTCGACTACCTGGCGCGCGTCGAGGGCGAGGGCGCGCTGCACGTCACCCTGCGCGACGGCGCGGTGCGCGACGTCGAGCTGCGCATCTTCGAGCCGCCGCGCTTCTTCGAGGCCTTCCTGCGCGGGCGCGGCTACGCAGAGGCGCCGGACATCACCGCGCGCATCTGCGGCATCTGCCCGGTGGCCTACCAGATGAGCGCGGTGCACGCGATGGAGGACGCGTTCGGGGTCGCGATCGACGCGCCGCTGCGCGCGCTGCGCCGCCTGCTGTACTGCGGCGAGTGGATCGAGAGCCACGTGCTGCACATCTATATGCTGCACGCGCCGGACTTCCTCGGCTACGAGAGCGCGATCGCGATGGCGCGCGATCACCAGGCCGAGGTCGAGCGCGGGCTCAAGCTCAAGAAAGCCGGCAACGAGATCGTGCAGCTCGTGGGCGGGCGCGAGATCCATCCGATCAACGTGCGCGTGGGCGGGTTCTACCGCACCCCGACCCGGCGCGAGCTGGCGCCGCTCGCGGAAAAGCTGAAATGGGCGCGCGACGCGGCGCTCGAAACGGTGCGCTGGGTGGCCGGCTTCGAGTTCCCCGACTGCGAGCGTGACTACGAATTCGTGGCCTTGCGGCATCCGGACGAATACCCGTTCAACGAGGGGCGCCTGGTGTCGAGCAAGGGCCTCGACATCGGCGCGCGGGAGTACGACGCGCATTTCGAGGAACGGCACGTCGCGTACTCGACCGCGTTGCAGTCCGCGATCCGCGGGCGCGGCGCCTACCTGGTCGGGCCGCTCGCGCGCTACAGCCTGAACTTCGACCAGCTCACGCCGCTCGCCCGGGAGGCCGCGCGCGCCGCGGGCCTGGGCACGACGTGCGCCAATCCATACCGCAGCATCGTGGTGCGCGCCGTCGAGACGCTGTACGCCTGCGACGAGGCGCTGCGCCTGATCGAGGGCTACGAGGAGCCCGAGCGCCCGGCGGCGCCGGTCGAGCCGCGCGCGGGGAGCGGCTACGCGTGCACCGAGGCGCCGCGCGGCACGCTCTACCACCGCTACGCAATCGACGCGCAGGGCACCATCACCGACGCCAAGATCGTGCCGCCCACGTCCCAGAACCAGTCGAGCATCGAGGACGACCTGCGCGCGTTCCTGCCCGACTGGCTCGCGCTCGACGACGCGGCGCTGCGCTGGCGCTGCGAGCAGACGATCCGCAACTACGATCCGTGCATTTCCTGCTCGTGCCACTTCCTCAAGCTCGACGTGGACCGTGGCTAGCCGCGTTTCCCCCGCCGTGCTCGTGATCGGGCTCGGCAACCCGTTGCGCGGTGACGACGCGGCGGGAATCATGGTCGTGCGCCGGCTGCGGCAGCGCGCCGCAGCGCGGGTGCTCGAGCAAAGCGGGGAGGCGACCGCCCTGGTGGACGCGCTGCGGGATGCCTCCGCGGCGCTCATCGTGGACGCGGCTTCCGGCACCCAGCCAGGCAGGGTGCGGCGCCTGGATGCCGCGGCGCAGCCGCTGCCGCAGGGGCTGTTCGGCTGCTCCACGCACGGCTTCGGCGTCGCCGAAGGCATCGAGCTCGCGCGCGCGCTCGGGGCGCTTCCCCCAGTGTGCGTGGTGTACGCGCTCGAGGGCGTGCAGTTCGAGACCGGGGCGGCGATGTCGCCCGCGGTGCAGGCGGCGGTGCCCGGCGTCGCGGCGCGCATCGAAGCGGAGATCGACGCCCTGCAGCCCGGCCGCATGGGAGTGGCCGATGCATGAAGCGCACCTGATGACGGATCTGCTGCACAAGATCGAAGCGCTGGCGCGCGACGGCGGCAACGCGCGCGTCGTGGGCGTCGAGGTCTGGCTCGGCGCGCTGTGCTACATCTCGGCCGGGCACTTTCGCGAGCATTTCGAGCGCGAGACCGCGGGCACGGTGGCCAACGGGGCCGAGCTGTCGCTCGTCACCTCCGATGACCCGCGGCACCCGCAGGCGCAGGACATCGTCCTGCGCAGCGTGAGCCTGGAGAGCTGAGGCGTGCGGCGCGCGCGCGTCACGGTCCGCGGCGCGGTGCAGGGCGTGGGCTTTCGTCCGCACGCCTATCGGCTCGCCGCCGAGCTCGAGCTCGGCGGCTGGGTGAGCAACTCGGCCGACGGCGTGCTGATCGAGGTCGAGGGGCGCGCCGAGGCGATCGACGCCTTCGTCGACGCGCTCGAGGCGCGCCGTCCGCCGAGCGCGCGCATCGAGGCGCTCGAGGTCGCCGCGATCGCGCCGCGCGGCGAGCCGGGCTTCGCCATCCGAGGCAGCCGGCGCGCAGGCGCGCTTTCGGCGGCGATCCTGCCCGACCTCGCCTGCTGCCCGGAATGCCTGCGCGAGATGCTCGATCCGCACAACCGGCGCTACCTCTATCCGTTCACGAACTGTACCCATTGCGGGCCGCGCTACAGCATCCTGCAGGCGCTGCCCTACGACCGCGACGCCACCACCATGCGCGCCTTTGCGATGTGCACCGCCTGTCGCGCCGAATACGAAGATCCCGCCGACCGGCGCTTTCACGCGCAGCCGAATGCCTGTGCGGCCTGCGGGCCCTCGCTCGCGCTTTGGGATGCGGCGGGGCAGGTGCTCGCCCGACGGCACGATGCGCTGCTTCGGGCGGCGCAGGCCCTGCGCGAGGGGCGCATCGTCGCCGTCAAGGGTCTGGGCGGCTTTCACCTCTGGGTCGATGGGCGCAGCCCCGCCGCCGTCGAGCGGTTGCGCAGCCGCAAGGGCCGCGCGGAAAAGCCGTTCGCGCTCATGTTTCCCGGCCTCGCGGCGGTGCGCGCGCTTTGCGAAGTTGCGCCCCCGGAGGCGCAGCTGCTCGAGTCCCCGCAGGCGCCAATCGTGCTGCTGCGGCGGCGCGCGGCGACCGAATCCGGTGCGTACGGGCTGGCCGCGCAGGTGGCGCCGGGCAGCCCGGAGCTGGGCGCCATGTTGCCGTATACGCCGCTGCATCACCTGCTCATGGGCGCGCTCGGCTTTCCGGTGGTCGCCACCAGCGGCAACCGCGGCGAGGAACCGATCGCCATCGACGAGCGCGAGGCGCTCGATCGCCTGCAAGGCATCGCCGACCTGTTCCTGGTGCACGACCGGCCGATCGCGCGCCCGGTCGAGGACTCGGTGGTCCGCGTGGTGCTCGGGCGCGAGCTGGTGCTGCGTCGCGGGCGCGGGTACGCGCCGTATCCCCTTCCCTTGGCCGGCGCGGAGGAGGCGCCGGGGTTGATCGCGACCGGCGCCCACCTGAAGAACACCGTGAGCCTGCTGGTGGCCGGCCGCATCGTCACCAGCGCTCACCTGGGCGATCTCGGCACGCCCGAGGCGCGCGCGGCGTTCGAGCAGGCGGTCGAGGACGTGACGCGCCTGTACGACGCGGCGCCCGCTGCGGTCGTCTGCGATCTGCATCCGGATTACGCCTCGACGCAATACGCCGAGCGCAGCGGGCTGCCGCGCGTGCCGGTGCAGCACCACGTCGCGCACGTGGCGGCGTGCATGGCCGAGAACGGCCTGCCCGGGCCGGTGCTGGGCGTGGCCTGGGACGGCACGGGGTACGGCACCGACGGCACGATCTGGGGCGGCGAGTTCCTGCTCATCGGCGAGCGCGCCGAGGTGCGCCGCATGGCGCACCTGCGGCGTTTCCGCCTTCCCGGCGGAGAGCGCGCGGTGCAGGAGCCGCGTCGCGCCGCGCTCGGCGTGCTGTACGAAGTCTTCGGCGACCGGTTCCTCGAAGAAGCGGCCGATCTGGGGCCGCTGCGCAGCTTCGCCGCGAGCGAGCAGCGCGTGCTGCACGCGATGCTCGCGCAGGGGACCCACGCGCCGCTCATCTCGAGCGCGGGGCGGCTGTTCGATGCCGTGGCGGCGCTCGCGGGGCTGCGCCAGGTCTCGAGCTACGAAGGGCAGGCCGCGATCGAGCTCGAGTGGCACCTCGACGAAGCGGCCGGCCTGCCCGCCTACCCGGTCGATCTGGTCGCCGGCGATGCTCGCGGCACGGAGCCTTGGATCGTCGACTGGGCGCCGATGGTGTGGCGGATCGTGAGCGACGTTCGCGCCGGCGTGCCGGGCGGCGCCGTGGCGGCGGCGTTTCACCGCGCCCTCGTCGAGGCGATCGTCGCGGTGGCCAGACGGGCAGGCGTGCCCCGGCTGGCGCTCACCGGCGGCTGCTTCCAGAACCGGCATCTGCTCGAGTGGGCGGTGCTGCGCCTGCGCGAAGAGGGTTTCGAGCCCTTCTGGCACCGTCAGGTTCCGCCGAACGATGGCGGCATCTCGGTGGGCCAGGCGGCCTGGGCCGCCGCGCGCCTGATGGAGGTCTGACGCCATGTGCCTCGCCGTTCCGGGCCGGATCGTGAGCATCGCCGAGGCCGCGCCGCTGATGCGCGTGGGCAAGGTCGATTTCGGCGGGGTCGCGCGCGAGGTCAACCTCGCTTACGTGCCGGAGGCCGTCGTCGGCGACTACGTGCTCGTGCACGTCGGCTTCGCGCTCAGCCTCATCGACGAGGCCGAGGCGCAGCGCGTGTTCGGCTACCTCCAGGAGATCGAGGAGATCGAGGCGGTCAACGGCGCGAAGGAGGCGCCGTGAAGTTCGTCGAGGAGTACCGCGACGGCCGGGTCGCCGCGCGCTACGCCGCGCTGCTCGCGCGCAGCGTTACCCGCCCGTGGACGGTCATGGAGGTATGCGGCGGGCAGACGCACGCCATCGTGCGCTTCGGCATCGACCAGCTGCTGCCTCAGGGCGTGACGCTGGCGCACGGCCCGGGCTGTCCGGTGTGCGTCACGCCGGTGGAGATGATCGACAAGGCGATCGAGATCGCGGCGATGCCCGGGGCGATCCTGTGCTCGTTCGGCGACATGCTGCGCGTGCCGGGATCGAGCCGCGACCTGCTCGCGGTCAAGGCGCGCGGCGGCGACGTGCGCATCGTCTATTCGCCGCTCGACGCGCTGCAGGTCGCGCGCGAGAACCCGCAGCGCGAGGTCGTGTTCTTCGCGGTCGGCTTCGAGACCACCGCGCCGGCGAACGCGATGGCCGCGTACCAGGCGAAGCGCGAGGGCCTCGCCAACTTCTCGCTGCTGGTGTCGCAGGTGCTGGTGCCGCCGGCGATCGAGTCGATCCTGGCGGCCCCCGAGAACAAGGTGCAGGCGTTCCTTGCGGCGGGGCACGTTTGCACGGTGATGGGTTTCGAGGAATACGAGCCCCTGGTGCGCCGCTATCGCGTGCCGATCGTGGTGACCGGCTTCGAGCCGCTCGACATCCTGCAGGGCGTGGCGATGTGCGTGCGCCAGCTCGAGCGCGGCGAGGCGCGCCTCGAGAACCAGTATTCGCGCGTTGTGCGCCGCGCCGGCAACGCGCCGGCGCAGGACCTGATCCGCGAGGTGTTCACGGTGATCCCGCGCCGCTGGCGCGGCATCGGGGAGATCCCCGCGAGTGGCCTCGGACTGTCGGCGCCGTACGCCGGATTCGACGCCGAGCGCCGCTTCGGGGCGGCGCAGCCGCGCGCCGAAGGGCCGTCCGAGTGCATTGCCGGGCTGGTGTTGCAGGGCACGCGCAAGCCGCTCGACTGCGCGGCGTTCGGCACGCGCTGCACGCCCGAGCACCCGCTCGGCGTGACGATGGTGTCCTCCGAGGGCGCCTGCGCGGCCTACTACCGCTACCGGCGGCCGGTGGAGCAGAGCGCGTGAGCGAGCCGCCGGTCTCGAACTGCCCCGTGCCGGCGCGCGAGGACGAGCGCGTGCAGCTTGCGCACGGCGGCGGCGGGCGGGCCATGGCGCGGCTGATCGAGCGCCTGTTCCTGCCCGCGTTCGCCAACGCGGCGCTCGATCGCCGCCACGACGGCGCGCTGCTCGAGCTGGGGGGCGCGCGGCTGGCTTTCAGCACCGATTCCTACGTCGTGAGCCCGCTGTTCTTCGCGGGCGGCGACATCGGCACCCTCGCGGTGAACGGCACGGTCAACGACCTCGCCATGTGCGGCGCGCGGCCGTTGTATCTCTCCGCCGGGTTCATCGTCGAGGAGGGGCTGCCGCTCGCGACGCTCGAGCGCGTCGTGGCCTCGATGCGCGCCGCTGCGGCAGCGGCCGGCGTCGAGCTGGTCACCGGCGATACCAAGGTGGTGGACCGCGGCAAGGCCGACGGCCTGTTCATCAACACCGCCGGGATCGGCCGGGTTGCCGCGGACTGCGACATCGCGCCGCGGCGGGTGCGCTCCGGCGAGGTCGTCGTGCTGAGCGGCGACCTGGGGCGCCACGGCGTCGCCGTGATGGCGGCGCGCGGCGCGCTCGGGCTGGAGACCGCGATCGCGAGCGACTGCGCGCCGCTCGCCGCGCCGGTGCTGGCGCTGCTCGAGGCCGGCTGCGCGGTGAGCTGCCTGCGCGACCTGACACGCGGCGGGCTGGCGAGCGCGCTGGTCGAGATCGCCGAAACCGCGGGGGTGGAGATCGCGCTCGACGAGACCGCGATTCCGGTGCGCGAGGAAGTGCGCGCGGTGTGCGAGCTGCTGGGCCTGGACCCGATCTACGTCGCCAACGAGGGCCGCTTCGTCGCTTTCGTCGCGCCGGCCGACGTGGCACGCGCGCTCGATCTCCTTCGAGCGCACGAGCCGAGCCGCGGCGCGTGCGTGATCGGGAGCGTGCAGGCGGGCGCGGCGGGGCGCGTGGTGATGAAGAGCGCGATCGGCGGCAAGCGCGTCGTCGACATGCTGAGCGGCGAGCAGCTGCCGCGCATCTGCTGAGGATGGCTCACAGCTCGAACTGCTGGTGCAGGGTCGGCATCTCGACCCGGGTCCCCTTCAGGCGCTGCGCAAAGGCGCGCATGGCCGGCTCGTCGCCGTGCACCAGGAAGGTCCGCGGAGCGGCGGCCTGCGCGTGCCAGACAAGCAGCTCGTCGCGGTCGGCGTGCGCCGAAAAGCCGTTGATGGTGTGCACGCGTGCGCGCACCGCGATGTCCTCGCCGAAGATGCGCACGCTCTTCGCGCCGTCGATGATGCGCCGCGCGAGCGTCCCCTCGGCGGCGTAGCCGACGAACACCACGCTGCAGTGCTCGCGCGCCAGGTTGTGCTTGAGATGGTGGCGCACGCGCCCGCCGGTGCACATCCCCGAGCCGGCCATGATCACTGCGCCGCCGACGATGCGGTTGATCGCCATCGACTCGGTCGGCTCGCGCGTGAAATGCAGGCCGGGAAGCTGCAGCGGATCGCGCCCCGCCCGGAACAGCTCCTTGGTGGCGGTGTCGTAGCACTCCGGGTGGTGCTCGAAGATGGCGGTGGCCGAGATCGCCATCGGCGAGTCGAGGAACACCTGGATCGAGCGCGACAGCCGGTGCTGCTCGATGCCGGCGCGCAGGAAGAACAGCAGCTCCTGCGCGCGCTCCAGCGCGAAGGTCGGGATGACGACGTTGCCGCCGCGCTCGAAGGTGTCGCTGACGGCCTGGTACAGCTCCTCGACCGAAGGCGCGAGCGGCTTGTGCAGGCGGTCGCCGTAGGTCGTTTCGAGCACTACCGCATCGGCGTGCGGCGGCCGGGCGGGATCGCGCAGCAGCGGCCGCCCGGAGTTGCCGAGGTCGCCCGAGTACAGAACCCGCCTCTGCTGGCCGCGCTCCTCCAGCTCCACGAGGATGCTCGCCGAGCCCAGGATGTGCCCGGCATCGAGGAAAGTGGCGCGGATGCCCGGCGCGATCTGCACGGGCTCGCCATACGCAGCAACGCGCCCGAAGGCGTCCTGCGTGTTGAGCGCGTCGAGGATCGAATACAAAGGGCCCACCGCCTCGCGCTCCTTGCCGCGGCGCGCCGCCCAGCGCGCGCGGTGGCGCGCGTCTTCCTCCTGCAGGTGCGCCGCGTCCAGCATCACCAGGCGCGCGAGCTCGCGGGTCGGCGACGTGGTGACGATCTCGCCGCGGAAGCCGCGCTTCACGAGCAGCGGCAGGCGGCCGCAGTGATCGAGATGCGCGTGCGTCAGCAGCACGAAATCGATGCCCGCGGGGTCGAAGCCGAACGGCTCGGCGTTTTCCTCCTCGATCTCGCGGCCGCCCTGATACAGGCCGCAGTCGATGAGCACCCGGTGCCCGGCACACTCCACCAGGTGGCAGGAGCCGGTGACGCCGCGATCGGCGCCGTGGAACGAGAGCTTCAAGGCGGTCTCCTTTCGATTCGCTTGCGGCGTTGCGCTGGCCATGGTGCTACCGCGGCCACCGGGCGCGTTTGACGCAGGTCAATGGGCCGCGCGCTCCGCGGTGTGCAATTCACCCATCGCAGGAGGTTATTGTGCCAGCCAAGTATCGCTACATCCGCTTCTTCAACGAGATCGGCATCGACGACGTCCCATCGGTCGGTGGGAAGAACGCCTCGCTCGGCGAGATGTACCGCGAGCTCACGCCCCAGGGCGTGCGCGTGCCGAACGGCTTCGCGATCACCGCGCAGTCCTACTGGTACGTGCTCGAGAAGGCCGGCATCAAGGAGCGCCTGCGCGAGACGCTCGAGGGCCTGCGGCCCGACGACGTCGAGGACCTGGCGCGCCGTGGCAAGAAGGCGCGCGATCTGGTGTACGGCGCGCCGCTGCCGGACGACCTGCAGCGCGAGATTCTCCAGGCCTACGGCACGCTGCAGGAGGAATATGGTCCGCAGCTCAGCGTGGCGGTGCGCTCCTCGGCCACCGCCGAGGACCTGCCCGACGTGAGCTTCGCCGGCGCGCACGAGACCTTCCTCAACATCCAGGGTGAGCAGCCGCTGCTCGATGCCTGCCGGCGCTGCTTCGCCAGCCTGTTCACCGACCGCGCCATCCACTACCGCATCGATCAGGGGTTCGATCACTTCAAGGTCGCGCTGTCGATCGGCGTGATGAAGATGGTGCGCTCCGACCTGGCCGCGAGCGGCGTCATTTTCAGCCTCGACACCGAGTCGGGATTCCGCGACGTCGTGTTCATCACCGGTGCCTACGGGCTGGGCGAGAACGTGGTGCAGGGCGCGGTCGATCCGGACGAGTTCTACGTCTTCAAGCCCACTTTCGAGTCCGGCAAGCGGGCGGTCCTGCGCCGCTCGCTGGGCAGCAAGCAGATCAAGATGGTCTACGCGACGGGCAGCCCGCGCCAGACCACGCGCAACGTGCCGACCGCCGACGAAGAGCGAGAGCGCTTCTGCATCGGCGACGCCGACGTGCTGACACTGGCCGACTACGCGATCAAGGTCGAGAAGCACTACAGCGCGAAAGCCGGCAAGCCGCGTCCCATGGACATGGAGTGGGCGAAGGACGGCCACGACGGGCAGCTCTACATGGTGCAGGCGCGCCCCGAAACGGTCGCCTCGCAGAAGCGCGGCCACGTGCTCGAGATCTACAGCGTCAAGGGCTCGGGCGAGGTGCTGTGCTCGGGGCGCTCGGTGGGCGAGAAAGTCGTGAGCGGCACGGTGCGCGTGATCGCGAGTGTCGCGCACCTGTCGGAATTCCGTCCCGGCGAGGTACTGGTCGCCGATACCACCACGCCGGACTGGGAGCCGGTGATGAAGACCGCCGGCGCGGTGGTCACCAACCGCGGCGGGCGTACCTGCCACGCCGCGATCGTGGCGCGCGAGCTCGGCATTCCGGCGGTGGTCGGTGCTGACAACGCGACCACCGCGCTCGAGAGCGGACAGACGGTGACGGTGTCGTGCGCCGAAGGCGACGTCGGCAGGATCTATCGCGGCAAGGTGCCCTTCGAGGTGCAGCGCACCGACCTGGAGGGACTGAAGCGACCGGCCACCCTCATCATGATCAACCTCGGCAACCCGGAGCTCGCGTTCAAGACCAGCTTCCTGCCGAACGACGGCATCGGCCTGGCACGCATGGAGTTCATCGTCAGCGAGTCGATCAAGGTGCATCCGATGGCGCTGGTGCACCCCGAAAAGGTCGCCGACCCCGCGGAGCGCGCCACGATCGCGCGCCTGTGCCGCGGCTACGCGAAGCCGGCCGACTTCTTCATCGAGCGCCTGGCCGAGGGGGTGGGCACAATCGCCGCCGCCTTCTACCCGAAGCCGGTCATCGTGCGCATGTCCGACTTCAAGAGCAACGAGTACGCGGCGCTGCTCGGCGGGCGCGGCTTCGAGCCGCGCGAGGGCAACCCGATGCTCGGTTTCCGCGGCGCCTCGCGCTACACGCATCCCGCCTACGCCGAGGGCTTCGCGCTGGAGTGCGCCGCGATGCGCCGCGTGCGCGAGGTGATGGGCCTGACCAACCTGCTGCTGATGATTCCGTTCTGCCGCCGGGTCGAGGAGGGCGAGCGGGTGCTCAAGGCAATGGCCGGCCATGGTCTGGTGCGCGGCAAGGACGGCCTGCAGATCTACGTCATGTGCGAGATCCCCAACAACGTCATCCAGATCGACGCCTTCTCGAAGCTGTTCGACGGTTTCTCGATCGGCTCGAACGACCTCGCCCAGCTCACCCTGGGCGTGGACCGCGACTCCGAGATCGTGGCCTTCGACTACGACGAGCGCGACGACGGCGTGAAGGAGATGATCCGGCTCGCGGTCGAGGGCTGCCGGCGCAACCATCGCCACTCGGGGCTGTGCGGCCAGGCGCCGTCGGACTACCCCGAGATGGCGCAGTTCCTGGTCGAGATCGGCATCGACTCGATGAGCCTCAACCCGGACACCGTGCTCAAGACGACGCTGCAGGTACTCGAGCTGGAGAGAAAGCTCGGGCGCAAGCCGCGCGACTGAGCGAGCGGGGCGGCTCACACCGCCTCGCGGGCGGTCAACGCTTGACGATCACCACCTCGAGATACTCGCCCGGGACCACCATGGTGCCGTCGTCGGCGCGGTTCAGCCCGCTGATCAGCGCCTGCATGTCGGCGAGCAGCGCCGCGCGCTTGCCCTCGTCGAGCGCCGCGAGCGCCTTGAGCACCGGCCCGTAGTAGGTCCTGAACACGTCGATGAAGTGCGCCGGCGAGCGGTAGCGGAACACGAAGTCCCGCGACTCCGCCCGGATCGATGCGGCGCCCGCGCCGAACAGCTCGGCGAGCCGCTCGCGCGTGCCCCACATTGCCGGCGACTTGGTGCCGGCCGGCGGCGGCAGCTGCCGGCCGATGGCCATGAACAGCTGTCCGATGAACCCGCTCGGCGTCCAGTTGGCGAGGCCGATCTTGCCCCCCGGCCTGCACACACGCAGCATCTCGGCCGCCGCCCGCTCCTGATCGGGCGTGAACATCACGCCGTAGGTGGACACGACGACGTCGAAGCTCGCGTCGGCGAACGGCAGCGCTTCGGCGTCCGCCTCCTGGAAGGCGACGCTCATGCCGTTGGCCGCGGCGCGCGCCTCGCCGCGCGCGAGCAGCGCCGGCACGTAGTCGGTCGAAATCACCTCGCACCAGCGCCGCGCGGCCGCAAGCGTCGCATTGCCGTTGCCGGCCGCGACGTCGAGCACGCGCTGGCCGGCGCGCAGGTCGAGCGCTTCGCACAGCTCCTCGCCGACGATCTGCAGGGTTGAGCCCACCAGCGCGTAGTCGCCGGCTGACCAGGCGCTGTGCTGGCGAGCTTTGAGGGCGGCGAGATCGAGCGCGGGCTGGGCCGCAGTCTGAGCCAGTGACATGACGTCTGCCTCCAAGAAAAGTGCACGGCGCGATCGCCGGCATGCGCTACCTTGGCGCGCGCGTTTCGGCCGCGCTATGCACCTTCCGCAGGATTGTGCAGAATCCGCAGCGGGGGGGCGGAGAGCGGAACGATGGGTGTGGAGTCGGACAGGCGGGAAGGCGCTGATGACGGGGTACCGCACGTGCAAGGTGCGCTGCCCGCGGGTGTCGCACGCGCGTCGGCTGGCTCAACAGCCGGCTCGACGAGCCGATCCAGCTCGAGACGCTGGCCGCCGCGGCCGGCGTGAAACCGCGCACGCTGGAAGCGCAGTTCAGGCGCTATTTGCGAACGACGCCTCTTGGCTGGGTCCGGCACGCGCGGCTGGCGCGCGCCCGCCAGCAATTGCTGGCCGCGCGCACAGACGCGAACGTGACCGGCGTCGCCCTCGCCAACGGCTTCGGCCAGCTTGGCCGCTTCGCCGCGCGCTACCGGCGCCAGTTCGGCGAGCTGCCGTCGCAGACGCTGCGGGCGGCACGCGGCCAGGCCTCGAGCGCGGACGGCGAGGTTTCCGACGAAGCGCTGCGCCTGGGCTGGCGCGCGCTCGCCAGCGCGTTCATGGTGGCGCCGGAGTCCTGCGGCGCGGCGCTCCCCGACGCGGAGCGCGCCCAGGAGCTCGCGCCGCGCTACGCATTGCCGAAAGCGATCGCCGCCTGGTGCTGGAGCCAGCGCGCGGCGCACAACTTCAGCCGCACGCCGCATCAGGACCGCGCGCAGTCGCTGCGCCTGGCCGACGAGGCGGCGCGCCTCGCGCCGCACGACGCGCTCAGCCTGAGCCTGTGCAGCGGGGCGCTCACGCTGGCGCGCCGGCTCGCGGACGCCGACCGGCTGATCGAGCGCTCGCTGGCGCTCGATCCCTGGTCGCCTTGGGGCTGGGCGCGGCGCAGCTGGCTGTCGGCCTATGCGGGCGACAACGAGGGCGCGCTGCGCGAGCTGCAGATCACGTTGCGGCTAATGCCGTTCGAGCCGCTGCGCCACCTCATGTTCATCGGCATCGGCTGCGTGCACTTCAATGCCGGCCGCTGGGAGCGCGCCGCGCGCTGGATCGAGGACGGCCTGGCGGCGGGGCCGGAGTCGTTCTGGGCCGAGCGCGTGCATGTCGCAGCCGCCGCGCACGCCGGCGCCAGGAGCGAGGCGCGCCGCTACGCGCGCCGGCTGCTGCGCAAGGACGCCAACCTGACCGTCGCGGTCGCGCGCGACGCCTGGCCGTTCAGGCCCGCCTTCGTCGAGCGGCTGGGCGAGGGCCTCGCGATGGCCGGCGTGCCGCGGACCTGATCCGCGCCGCGCCGGGCCGCGGCCGCACCGGCTACCCGCACACCCCCACGTAGCCGCAGGCGGTGCAGTAATCGCAGCCGTCCTTGCGGATCATGGTGTTGTTGCCGCACTCGGGGCAGCGCCCGCCCTGCATGACGGGCGCGCGACCCTGCTCGGGCGCTTCAAGCACGCCCATCTGCTGCAGCGGAATGCCGTTCTCGTCGAGGATGCCGAGCATCGCGTAGCGGTGCAGGATCAGCCGCGCCAGGTACGACATCGTGGAGGGGAAGGTCGCCTGCTTCTTGGAGCCCGGCACGAAGGCCATGAAGTCGCCCAGCGGCTCGGGGAACTGCAGCAGCTTCCTCAGCTTCATGCCGATCCAGGCCGGGTCCAGCACCCGCATGTCGAGCGACAGGATCTTGCACAGCCCGTCGAAGCAGCGCGGGTACTCGCCCGAGAGCCACATCGAGTAGGGCCGCGTGTTGCCGTCCGGCAGCGTGATCTCCTTCAGTCCGAGCACGAAGTCGTCGCCGGTCCTCGGGTTGAGCACGTCCACCGTCCAGGACATCGTGCCGTCGGTGCCGGTCTTGGGCTCCTTCAGGCTGAACATGGTGTCGAGCACCGGCGTGGGCGCGCCGTCGGCCAGTCCGCCCAGCTGATCGACGTGCCAGCGCACAACCTGCGCGAACGCGGAGACGATCGAGGGCATGCGCTTGTGCTCGCCGTGCGGCGGGAAAGGCATGTCGAAGGCGTCGTCGCCGGCGGCCTTCGCGAGGGTCTCGAGCTTGAGCTTGAGCCAGCCGGGATCGTTGGCGCGCATGTCCATCGACAGGGTCTTGGCGAGCGCGCCCAGGCCGCGCGGCTGCTCGCTGCCGTTGACCCACACCTCGAAGGCGTGCGGCTTGCCGTTCTCGACGTGGCCGACGAACACCGCGAAATGCCCCTGCAGCGGATGCTCGATCATGTAGGTCCACGCCGGGTTGCCCGCCGGCAGCACCGGCCGGCCCGGCCAGCGCAGGCTGGCGAGCACCGGCGCGGGCACCGACTTGATCTGGATGCGCCGGTTGACGTCGTCGCTGCGGAAGTCCTGGGGTTTGGCGGCCGTCTTGTCCACCGACAGCACTGCGCCGAGCACCTTGTTCGGCCGGTAGGTGGCCAGTCCCTTGAGCCCCGACTTCCAGGCCATGAAGTACAGGTCCTGGAATTCGGCATACGGATAGTCCTCGGGCACGTTCACCGTCTTGGAGATGCTCGTGTCGACGAACGGCGCCACCGCGGCCACCATCTGCTCGTGGGCCTTGGCGCTCAGCTCGAGCGCCGTGACGAAATAGGGCGGCAGCCTCTCCGGGTTGCCGCCCGCCGCCTTGTACAGCCGCCAGGCGTGGTCCTCGACCGGGAATTCCTTCATGGTGCCGTCCGGCATGCGCTTCTTGCGCGTGTAGGTCCACGAGAACGGCGGCTCGATGCCGTTCGACGCGTTGTCGGCGAACGCCAGGCTGATGGTGCCGGTCGGCGCGATCGACAGCAGGTGGCTGTTGCGGATGCCGGTCTTGCGGATCAGCGCCTTGATCTCGTCGGGCAGCCGCGCGGCGAAGCTGGTGCCCGACAGGTACAGGTCGGCGTTGAACAGCGGGAACTGGCCGCGCTCGCGCGCCAGCTCGGCGGAAGCCCGGTAGGCGAAGTCCCGCATGCCCTCGGAG
Organism: uncultured Pseudomonadota bacterium; assembly: GCA_963817785.1. GTDB lineage: Bacteria > Pseudomonadota > Gammaproteobacteria > Burkholderiales > SG8-39 > JAKALD01. The sequence continues at coordinate 171,602 of CAWFPL010000007.1, forward strand.
ATCTTCGCCGCCATCGCGCGCGCCTCGTCGGCGTCGTAGCGCAGCCCCAGCATGATGAGCGCGTCGCCCAGGCCGGTGAAGCCCAGGCCGACGCGGCGCTTGGCCATCGCCTCGCTGCGCTGCTGCTCGAGCGGCCACGCGGTCGCGTCGAGCACGTTGTCGAGCATGCGCACCGAGACCTCGACCACCCGGCCGAAGCGCTCGATGTCGAACGCCGCCTGGTCCGAGAACGGCTGCTTGACGAAGCGCGTCAGGTCGATCGACCCGAGGCAGCAGCAGCCGTACGGCGGCAGCGGCTGCTCGGCGCAGGGATTGGTGGCCTCGATGGTCTCGCAGTAGTTGAGGTTGTTGTCGCGATTGATGCGGTCGAGGAACAGGATGCCCGGCTCGGCGTGGTCGTAGGTCGAGCGCATGACCAGCTCCCACAATTCGCGCGCGCGCAGCTTGCGGTACACCCACAGTCCGTCGTCGCGCTGGTAGGCGCCCTCGGCGAGCTGTTCCGCCGAGGGCTTCGCCTTGTGCAGCAGCTCGACGTCGAGGTCCTTCTCGACCGCGCGCATGAACTCGTCGGTGACGCCCACCGAGATGTTGAAGTTGGTCAGGTCGCCCTGGTCCTTGGCGTGGATGAATTCCTCGACGTCCGGGTGGTCGCAGCGCAGCACGCCCATCTGCGCGCCGCGCCGCGCGCCGGCCGACTCCACCGTTTCGCAGGACTCGTCGAATACGCGCATGTACGACACGGGGCCGCTGGCGCGCGAGTGCGTGCCCTTCACCTCGGCGCCCTTCGGCCGGATCGAGGAGAAGTCGTAGCCGACGCCGCCGCCGCGGCGCATGGTCTCGGCGGCCTCCTGCAGCGCAGTGTAGATGCCGGGCTTGCCGTCGACCACTTCCGAGATCGAGTCGCCCACCGGCTGCACGAAGCAGTTGATCAGCGTCGCCTGCATCTGGATGCCGGCCGCGGAGTTGATGCGCCCGGCCGGGATGAAGCCGCCCTCGAGCGCCTGCAGGAAGCGGCGCTCCCAATGCGCGCGCCGGTCCTCGGGCTCGACCTGGGCGAGGGCACGGGCGACGCGCCGGCGCACCTCCTCGACGGTCGTTTCCTTGCTCTTGGCGTACTTCTCGATCAGCGTGTCGCGCGAGATCTCCTGCGCGGCGGGCTCGATTCGGTCGCGGGTGTTGGCCTGGGTGCCGGTTTGGTCGGGATTCATCCTTGTTCTCGTCCGGTTCTAGGTTGAAGGAGCGCGCAGAATAGCGCTGCGCGAATGCTGCTTGGAACGCGTCTGAACATTTGGTACTTCAGATCAAATATTCTGCCTAATGCTTTGAAAAGACAAGCGCTTTATCTGCGGCATTCAGACACTAAATAGGCTGTGGAGCGATTGTGGATGAAACGCTTTCCCAATCCGCGAAGCGGCGTATATCCATTTGATTCCCGGGCGGGTTCGAAGCCGGCGAGCGCCGCCTTCGGACCACTACCGGTGGTGCCGGCGAGGCTGCCTGCGGCTAGGTCTCGTACTGGATGATTATACAGCTCTGGGCCGATCTCGAGCCGGGAGGGGCCGCGCGCGCCGGGGCGGTGCGCTTCTCAGCTCGTCGTTTGCGGGTCGGGTTGGGCGCCGCCCTGGCGCGTATCCTGGGTCTGGCGCGCGCGCCGCAGCGTATCGGCCACGTCGGAGTGCCCAAAGCGCAGCGCCAGCTCCACCGGCGTGTCCCCGTCCCTGGAGGTCAGCGCCGCATCGGCCCCGCGCCGCAGGAACAGCCCGACCATCTGCGCGTGGCCCTTGACCGCCGCATAGGCGAGCGGGGTATAGCCGTTGTCATGGTGCAGGTTGGGGTCGAAGTTCATCGCCAGCACCTTGCGGGCATAGGCGAGGTTGTTCTTCTCGATGGCATAGAACATCGCGCGGATGCCTTCCGGGCTTTTCTCCTTCGGCTTGGGCTCGAGGCCGGTGGGCAGCAGCCGCACCGCGGAATTGATGAGCGAGATCCCGACCATGGCGACCAGCGCGAGCAGCAGCGGAATCTTGGAGATGTGCAGTCCCTGGGCGATTTGCTCGGGCATGTTGGCGCCGGCGATCAGCAGCACCACCGCGAGGAACAGGAAGAACCGCAGGTACAGGAACAGGCTGATGATCACCGCGCAGCCGAGCACCGCCACCAGCCAGGCGTCGTTGATGCCCAGAACGTCCACCACGTATTCGTGCGGCAGATTGGCGAGGACCGCGGTGATCGCGATGAGCGTCATCAGCGCCCACTCGCGAAAGCGGATCTTGGCAAGCAGGTCGTCTTTATCACGCGCCATGGGGCGCTTCTCGTTCTGGCCGCAGGAGGGTGCATTTTGGGTAAGCGGCCGCGACCTGGCAAGTCTGAAAAAAGCGGCGCGAATTCAATGCACTTGCCCAGTGTAAAATGCTCCACCGCAACGTCAGCGAGCGCATTGCAGGCCATGTCGAAAGCATTCGTGCGCGAAGCCGAGGCGGCAGGCGAAGAGCCGCCCGAGCCGGCTGCACCGCTCCCCGCGCTGAAGAACTACATCTCGCCCGCGGGCTACGCGCGCCTGCGGGCGGAGCTCAAGCAGCTGGTCGAGGTCGAGCGCCCGCAAGTCGTGCGCACCGTCGCCTGGGCTGCCTCGAACGGCGATCGTTCCGAGAACGCCGACTACATCTATGGCAAGCGCCGGCTGCGCGAGATCGACCGCCGCGTGCGCTTCCTGATCAAGCGGCTGGAGGCCGCTGAGGTGGTCGATACCGCCGGGCGCGACACCGACCAGGTGTTCTTCGGCGCCACGGTCACCGTGCATTCCAGGGGCGCGGGCGAGCGCACCGTCACGATCGTGGGCACCGACGAGGTCGAACCGGCCAAGGGCCGGGTGTCCTGGATATCGCCGATCGCCAAGGCCCTGCTCAAGGCGCGGGCGGGCGATATCGTCACGCTGCGCAGTCCGAGCGGCGCCGAAGAGCTGGACATTCTAGAGGTGCAGTACCTCCCCATCGACTGACCCGGAAAGGAGTGGCGCATGAGCCTGGGCAAGGAGTTCAAGGACTTCGCGATGAAGGGCAATGTCGTCGACCTGGCGGTCGCGGTGATCATCGGCGGCGCCTTCGGCAAGATCGTGTCCTCGCTCGTCGGCGACGTGGTGATGCCGCTCATCGGGGTATTGATCGGGGGGCTGGACTTCAGCGGCCTGGCAATCAAGATCGGTGCAGCGACCGTCGGCTACGGCAAGTTCATCCAGAACTGCGTCGACTTCCTGATCATCGCCTGGGTGATCTTCATCGCCGTGAAGCTGATGCAGCGACTCAGGCACGAGCAGCCGGCCGCCCCGCCCACGCCGCCGCGCCAGGAGGCGCTGCTCGAAGAGATCCGCGACCTGCTGAAGCAGCGCCTGTAAGCCGCGGCGCGGGGCGCGCCCTTGAAAACAGCCGGCACCGTCCCCAGTGTCGGCTGCGGCAGATCAACCGGAGAGAACACGATGACGCAGGCGAGCGCCAAGGAGACGCTCGGCTTCCAGGCCGAGGTCAGGCAGCTGCTCAAGCTGATGATCCACTCGCTGTACAGCAACAAGGAGATCTTCCTGCGCGAGCTGATCTCGAACGCTTCCGACGCCGCCGACAAGCTGCGCTTCGAGGCGCTGTCGGAAAGCAACCTCTACGAATCGGATCCCGAGCTGAAGATCCGCATCCGCGTCGACCAGCATGCGCGCACGATCAGCGTCGCCGATAACGGCATCGGCATGTCGCGCGACGAGGTGGTCGCCAACATCGGCACCATCGCCAAGTCCGGCACGCGCGAGTTCGTGGAGCGCCTGAGCGGGGACCAGCAGAAGGACGCGCAGCTGATCGGTCAGTTCGGGGTGGGGTTCTACTCGGCGTTCGTGGTCGCCGACCGGGTGACGCTGGCGACGCGGCGCGCGGGACAGCCGGCGGAGGCGGGCGTGCGCTGGGAGTCCGACGGCAGCGGCGAGTTCACCATCGAGCCGCTCGCGCGGCGCGAGCGCGGCACCGAGGTGACGCTGCACCTGCGCGAGGGCGAGGACGAGCTGCTCGAGGCGTGGCGCATCCGCGAAATCGTGCGCAGGTACTCCGACCACATCGGCCTGCCGATCGTGCTGGTGGGCGAGTCGAAGGTCGACCCGGTGAGCAGGGAGTTCATGCCGGGCAAGGAGGAAACGCTCAACCAGGCGAGCGCGCTGTGGGCGCGGCCGAAGACGGAGATCAGCGAGCAGCAGTACCGCGAGTTCTACACCCACGTCGCCCACGATCCCGAGCCGCCGCTCGCCTGGGCACATGCCAAGGTCGAGGGACGGCAGAGCTACACGCAGCTGCTCTACGTCCCGGCGCACGCGCCGTTCGACCTGTGGGAGCGGCATCCGCGCCACGGCGTGCGGCTGTACGTGCGGCGCGTGTTCATCATGGACGACGCCGAGCACATGATGCCCGCGTACCTGCGCTTCGTGCGCGGCGTGATCGACGCCGACGATCTGCCGCTCAACGTGTCGCGCGAGATCCTGCAGCAGAGCCGGGACCTGGAGGCGATCCGCGGCGGCGCGGTGAAGCGCGTGCTCGGCCTGCTCGAGGATCTGGCGCGCAACGAGCCGGAGAAGTACGCGACCTTCTGGGGCGAGTTCGGGCGCGCCTTCAAGGAGGGCGTGGGCGAGGATCCGGCCAACCGCGAGCGCATCGCCAAGCTGCTGCGCTTCGCCTCGACGCACGGCGCAGACGCAGAGCGGAGCGTCGCGCTCGCCGACTACCTCGCGCGCATGAAACCGGGACAGAAGGCCATCTACTACGTCGCCGCCGATACCCTGGCGGCCGCGCGCTCGAGCCCGCACCTGGAGGTATTCCGCAAGAAGGGCATCGAGGTGCTGCTGCTCGGCGAACGCGTCGACGAGTGGCTGCTCGCGCATTTGCCGGAGTTCGAGGGCAAGCCCCTGGTCTCGGTGGCACGCGGCGGGCTCGATCTCGGCGAGCTCGCCGACGAGAAGGAGAAGCACGACGCCGAAGACAAGCGCAAGGAGCTGCGCGAGCTCACCGGGCGCATCCAGCAGGCGCTCGGCGAGCGCGTCAAGGAAGTGCGCGTGACGCAGCGCCTGACCGATTCCCCGTCATGCCTGGTGAGCGACGAGCACGACATCAGTACCAACCTGGCGCGCATCCTGCGCGCGGCCGGCCAGCAGGCACCGGCCGGCAAGCCGATCCTGGAGATCAATCCGTCGCATCCGATCGTGCTGCGCCTGAACCACGAGCAGGCGCGGTTTGCGGACTGGGCGGCGCTGCTCTACGAGCAGGCGCTGCTTGCCGAAGGCGGTGCGCTCGAGGACCCGGCGGGGTTCGTGCGGCGCATGAACGAGCTGCTGCTCGACCTGGCGTCGAAAGCCTGAGTCCGGCGTGGCGCGCCGCGGCGCGCGAACGCGGGCGGTATCATCGCAGGTCATGCGTGCGTTCACCATCGATGGCTTCACGCTGGCGCTGCCCGCGCATCACCGCTTCCCGGCGGGCAAATACGCGCTGCTGCGCCGGCGCGTCGAGGCGGCGGGCTTCGCGCGGCTCGCAGTGCCGGCGGCCGCGACCGACGAGCAGATCCTGAGGGCGCACAGCGCCGAGTACCTGCGCAAGGTGGCGGCCGGAGAGCTGACCCGCGCCGAGCAGCAGGCCATGGGCCTGCCCTGGTCGCCGCAGCTCGTCGAGCGGGCGCGCCGCTCGGTCGGCGCGACGCTCGCCGCCTGCCGCGCGGCGCTCGAGGACGGGGTCGCCGTGAGCCTGTCGGGCGGCACGCATCACGCGTTCCGCGACTGCGGCGAGGGCTTCTGCGTGTTCAACGACTGCGCGATCGCGTCGCGCGCGCTGCAGGCCGAGGAACTGGCTCGGCGCGTGCTGATCGTCGACTGCGACGTGCACCAGGGCGACGGCAGCGCGGCGATCCTCGCCGGCGACGGCAGCGTGTTCACGTTCTCGATCCACGCCGAGAAGAACTACCCGTTCACCAAGCAGGCGAGCGATCTCGACGTCGGCCTGCCCGACCTGACCGGGGACGCCGAGTACCTCGCGGCGCTGGATGGGGCGCTCGCGCAGGCCTTCGAGCGCTCGCAGGCGGACTTCGCGATCTACCTGGCGGGGGCCGATCCCTACGCCGGCGACCGGCTGGGCAAGCTCTCGCTCAGCAAGAAGGGACTGCAGCGGCGCGACCGACTGGTACTCGAAGCCTGCAGCGCGCGCAGGCTGCCGGTCGCGGTGGTGATGGGCGGGGGCTACGCGGAGCCGATCGAGGACACCGTGGACATCTACTACAACACGGTGAAGGCGGCGTGGCGGCTGTACGCCAGCCGCCTGTCGCCGCCCGCAAGCAGCCGGCCTAGCCGAGCTGCTTGAGCATGCTCGCCGCGTCGCTCACTTCGAACTTGCCCGGTCCCTCGATGTTGACGCTCTTGACCACGCCGTTGTCGACCAGCATCGAGAAGCGCTGCATGCGCATGCCCATGCCGCGCGCGCTCAAATCGAGCTCGAGGCCGAGTGCCTTGGCCCACGCCGCGCTGCCGTCGCCGAGCATGCGGACCTTGCCGTTCGCCTTCTGGTCGCGGCCCCAGGCGGCCATCACGAAACCGTCGTTCACCGCCACGCACCAGATCTCGTCGACCTTCTTCGCCTTGAGATCGTTGTAGTGCTGGACGTAGCTCGGCACGTGCTTGGCCGAGCAGGTCGGGGTGTAGGCGCCGGGCAGGCCGAAGATCACGATCTTCTTGCCTTTCACGCTCTCCGCCACATTCACTTCGCGGGGGGGCATCGGGCAGCCGGTCGGGTCAAATTCCAGTGATTCGGAGAGCTTGCCGTCGGGCAGCCGGTCGCCGACTTTGATGGTCATGTCCTTGCTCCTTGCGTTGTCTTCGGTTGGGGTGGAAATGATAGCTGCTTTCATTGGCCCTCGAACAGACGGGTTGCCACTCTTCGAACCTGTCGTGGCACCGGGGATCGGATGCATTTGACGCGCCTCGGGCCGGGCGGCTATACAACAACGGCCGAACGTGCGCAGGGGCCAAACCTCATGAAAGTGAACAAGATCGACCACATCTGCATCGCCGTGCGCGACCTCGAGCAGGCGCGCAAGGCCTGGGAGCCGGTGCTCGGCAAGAGCGCCCCGGACGATGCCTACGTCGACGAGGCCGAGAAGATCCGGGTCGCCCGGTACTGGGTCGGCGAAGTCGGCTTCGAGCTGATGGAGTCGACCTCCCCGGACGGCGAGGTGGCGAAGTTCATCGAGAAGCGCGGCGAGGGGGTGATGCTGGTCAGCCTGAACGTCGACCGTACGCGCGAGGCGATGGGCGAGCTCGCGGCGAAGGGCTATCCGTTCATCGGCGGCGCACGGCCGTTTCGCGACTGCGAATTCGCCTTCGTGCATCCCAACGCGCTGAACGGCGCGCTGCTCGAGGTGATCGACTACAAGTGGAAGGAATTCGAAGCCACATAGACGCCGGACGCATGCGCCGGGGATCGTGAACGTGACGTTCCGCTACTGCTGGGAGGATTTCGCACCGGGGCGGGTGTTCGAGCACGGCTCGCGAACGCTGTCCGAGCAGGACATCATCAGCTTCGCGCGCGAGTGGGATCCGCAGCGCTACCACACCGATCCGCAGGCCGCCCGGCAGACGCCCTTCGGCGGCCTGATCGCCTCGGGCTGGCAGTCGTGCGCGGTCGCGATGCGCCTGATGTGCGACGCCTACCTGAACGAGTCCTCCTGCGTCGGCTCGCCCGGCATCGACGAGATCCGCTTCCTCAAGCCGGTGCGCCCGGGCGATACGCTGCGTTTCCGCTCGACGGTGCTGAAGTCGGTGCCCTCGCGCTCGCAGGCGAGCCGGGGCACGGTCAGCTTCCGCTGGGAGCTGCTCAACCAAGCTGGCGAGGTGGTGCTCTCCATGCTGGGCCACCAGCTCTACCTCAAGCGCGCCGCCGGCTGAGCGCCGCGCACGGCGCCCCCCCGCGAGGCGGCGCTCGTCAGCCGGGCGCGGCGGCTTGCAGCGCGGCCGCGCGGCCGCGCTCGACGTCCACGCCGGTGAGGATCAGAAGGCCGGCGACAAAATAGCCGCCGACAGAGAAAATGCCCAGGCGATGGTCGCCGGCGAAGATCCAGGTCACCGCGCCGTAGGTGAGCGGACCGAAGATCGAGGCCGACTTCACCGCCAGGCCCCACAAGCCGAAGAACTCGGCGACGCGTGCCGGCGGCGCGAGCAGCCCCACGATCGCGCGCCCCGCGGCCTGTGATGAGCCCATGCACAGGCCGGCGATGTTGGCGGCGATCCAGAACGCGAGCGGGCCGCGGGCGAGCCCCGCGATCAACACCATCGCGATCCAGCCGATCAGCGTGAGCGCCACCGCGCGCACGTGTCCGATGCGGTCCTGCAGGTAGCCGAAGCCGAAGGCGCCGGCCGCGGCGGTGAAATTCACCACCAGGATCAGCACGATGGTCTGCCGGGTGGTGAAGCCCATCGCCTGCTGCGCGTAGATCGCCGCCAGCGCGATTACCGCCGAGATGCCCGCCTGGTAGAACAGCGTGCAGACCAGGAAACGCCGCAGGTCGCGGAAGCGCTCCGTCTGCTGCAGCGTCTGCAGCACGCGCTGCCACGCGCCCGGCGCCGCGTTTGCCGGCTGTGGCTGCGCGCGCTCGCGCAGCCACAGGAAGGTCGGCGCGGCAGCGAGCGCGAACAGCGCCGCCGTGATCAGCATGGTCACCGGGACGAACTGGGCCGCGGACTGCCCGTGCGCCTGGGCAAAGCTGATGTAGGCGAGACACAGCCCGAGCGCGAGGATGCCGCCCAGGTAGCCGAAGCTCCAGCCCCAGCCGGAGACCCGGCCCATGGCGCTGGACTGAGCCAATTCCGGCAGGAACGCGGCAATCAGGTTTTCCCCGACGCCGTAGAAGTAGTTGGACAGGACGATCAGCACCAGCGCGAGCACCAGCGCGCCCGGCGCGGCAAGCCACAGCAGCGCGGTCAGCACGACGCAGCCGGCGGTCGACCAGGCGAGCAGCCGCTTCTTCGCCGCGTGCGCATCCGCCCACGCGCCCAGCAGCGGGCCGGTGAGCACGACCGCCGCGTACGATACGGAAAGTGCCGCGGTCCACGCAAAGGTCGCCCAGGGCGCGTTGCCTGCCACGGCGGCCACGAAATAGGCGTTGAACACCGCGGTGATCACCACCGTGGTGTAGCCGGAGTTTGCGAAGTCGTACATGCTCCAGGCCCAGACCTCGCGCAGGGTCACGTCGGCGGCGAGTGCGGTGGAGGTGTGGGAGCGGGACATGGCCGGCAGCTGCGGGGCAAACGATTGTAAGCCGGGTGACGCCGTGCGGGCGAAACGGGCATAATTCGCCGCACGTCGGGAGCTCAAGCATGTCAGCGGTCCAAACCCCGGTAGCCGAGCATCGGCTCACGCTCGCGGAGGTCCTCGACTGGCTGGTCGCCGACCGGCTGGTCGACGTCGCGGCGGTGGAGCAGGTGAAGAAGGAGCGGCGCTACTACCGCGGCGCGCAGCACCCTCTGGTGGTGATCGCCGGCCAGAAGTGGAAAGGCGCGCAGCGCGTGCTGTCGCTCGAGGTGCTCACCGAGTGGCTCGCCAAGCGCGTCGGCATGGAGTACCTGCACATCGACCCGCTGAAGATCGACTTCGCGGCGGTCACCGAAGTGATGTCCTCGGCCTACGCGACGCGCTTTCGCATCCTGCCGGTGGGCCTCACCGGCAAGGAGGCGGTGATCGCCACCGCCGAGCCGTACGTGCGCGACTGGGAGCAGGAGCTCAGCCGCATCCTCAAGCTCGGCATCCGGCGCGTGATCGCCAACCCGCTCGACATCGAGCGCTTCCAGGTCGAGTTCTACAACCTCGCCAAGTCGATCAAGGGCGCGAGCCGCAGCGCCGCGGTGTCCGCGGGCCTGTCGAACTTCGAGCAGCTGGTCGAGCTGGGCAGCGCGAACAAGCAGCTCGACGCGAACGACGCGCACATCGTGCGCATCGTCGACTGGCTGTGGGGCTACGCCTTCGAGCAGCGCGCGAGCGACATCCACATCGAGCCGCGCCGCGACGTCGGCATCGTGCGCTTCCGCATCGACGGCGTGCTGCATCAGGTGTATCAGATCCCGGCGGCGGTGCTGGCGGCGATGACCAGCCGCATCAAGATCCTGGGACGCATGGACGTGGTCGAGAAGCGCCGCCCGCAGGACGGGCGCATCAAGACGCGCACGCTCGACGGCGAGGAGGTGGAGCTGCGCCTGTCGACCCTGCCGACCGCGTTCGGCGAGAAGCTGGTGATGCGCATCTTCGACCCCGAGGTGCTGGTGCGCGACTTCCGCGAGCTGGGCTTCAGCGACGAGGACGATCAGCGCTGGAAGGAGATGACCGAGAAGCCGAACGGCATCGTTCTGGTCACCGGCCCGACCGGCTCGGGCAAGACGACCACGCTGTACTCGACCCTCAAGCAGCTCGCCACGGCGGAGGTCAACGTCTGCACCATCGAGGACCCGATCGAGATGGTCGAGCCGTCGTTCAACCAGATGCAGGTGCAGCCGGCGATCGAGCTCGGCTTCGCCGAGGGCCTGCGCGCGCTGATGCGCCAGGACCCGGACATCATCATGGTGGGGGAGATCCGCGACCTGGAGACCGCCGATATGGCGGTGCAGGCGGCGCTCACCGGGCACCTGGTGCTCTCGACGCTGCACACCAACGACGCGCCGAGCGCGGTTACGCGGCTGCTCGAGCTGGGCGTCGCGCCGTACCTGCTCAACTCGACGATCAACGGTGTCATGGCGCAACGCCTGGTGCGCACGCTGTGCCCGCACTGCAAGAAGCAGGTCGCGCTCAACCGCGCCGAGGACGAGGCGGCCTGGGACGCGCTGGTCGCGCCGTGGAAGGCGAAGCGCCCCTCCAGCGTGTTCAAGCCGGTCGGCTGCCTGGAATGCCGCATGACGGGCTACGTCGGGCGCGTCGGCGTCTACGAGACGCTGCTGTACTCCTCCGCGGTCAAGGATCTGGTGATCGCCGGCACGGACATCGCGCGCATCCGCGAGACGGCGTTCAAGGAAGGCATGAAGCCGCTGCGCATCAGCGGTGCGATGAAAGTCGCGGCCGGATTGACCTCCATCGACGAGGTGCTGAAGGTCGCGCCGCCTTCGCGGGACGCGGGGCGCTAGGCCATGGACCGGCGGCTCGAGCTGCGGCGCCGGCTGAAGCGCGATCGGCTGGCGCGCATCTTTCCCTGGTACCTGGTGACGCTCGGGGCGGCGGCGGTCGTCTACGAGCTGTTCTTCCAGTCCTACGTCTCGCCGTGGTTCGATCCCGGCTGGTACGCGCTGCTTCACGGCCTGCTGCTCGCCGGCCTGGCGGGAACGCTGGTGTACCTGCTGCTGCGCGGCATCCTGCACAGGGACGCTGGCGAGCTCGCGGCGCTGCGCGCCGGCGAGGAACGCTTCCGCAGCCTCACCGCGCTGTCGGCCGACTGGTTCTGGGAGTCCGACGCCGAATACCGCATTACGTGGCTGAGCGGGGGCCCCACGGTGCTCGCGTTCTTCGGCCACGCGCTCGCGTTCGGCAAGCGCCTGTGGGAAGTGCCCGGCGTCGAGGTCTCGCCCGCGGCGCTCGCCGGCCTGGCGGAGCTGCTCGAGGCACGCTCGCCGTTCTTCGATTTCGAGATCGCGCGCTGCGGCGAGGACGCCGCGCGCCGCATCCACCTCGTCTCGGGGCAGCCGCGCTTCGACGGCGGGGGGACGTTTCTCGGCTACCGCGGCGTCGGGCGCGACGTGAGCGAGAAGCTCGGCGCCGAGCGCGCGCTTGCCGAGGCCAACGAGCGGCTCGAGCTGGCGCTCGAGGGCGGCAACCTGGCGGTCTGGGACTGCGACCTCGAGTCAGGGCTGACCTACCTGAGTGAAGGCTGGGCGCGCCTGCTGGGCGGCGAGCCGGCGGCGCAGACCGCGCGCGCCGCGGATCTGCTCGCGCTGGTGCATGCGGAAGATCGCGGCGCGGTGCGCGCCGCGTTCATGGCCGCGCTCAAAGGCGAGCCGCCCGCCCACGGCGTGGAGTACCGCATGCGCACCGCCTCCGGCGGCTGGAAGTGGGTCCTGTCCTCCGGCCGCATCGTGCGGCGCGACGCGGCGCGGCGCGCGACGCGCATGTCCGGAACCGCGGTGGACATCGACGTGCGCAAGCGCGCCGAGCAGGCCACCGCCGATGCCGAGGCCCGCTACCGCTCGCTGATCGAGCTTGCGCCCGACGGCGTGTGCGTGCTCTCCAACGGGGCGATCGAATACGCCAACCCGGCCGCGGCCCGCATCCTGAAAGGGAAGTCCCCGCAGCAGCTGATCGGGATGAAGCTGGAGGACGCGATCCACCCGGAGCATCTGGAGCGCGCGCGCGAGCGCCTGCGCTTCCACGCCATGGGTCCGGGGGTGTCGCAGTTCGAGGAGCGCGCGCTGCGTTGCCTGGACGGCAGCGACACGGTGGCCGAGATCGCCAGCGTGTCGTATCTCGAGCGCGGGCGCCTGGTGGTGCAAATGGTGATGCGCGACGTCAGCGAGCAGCGCAAGGCGCGCGAAGCGCTCGCCGAGCGCGAGCGGCGTTTCCGCGACGTGGTCGAGGCTTCGGGCGAATACGTCTGGGAGACCGACGCCGCCTGGCGCTACACCTACCTGTCGGCGCGCGCCGAGACGGTGCTCGGCTTCATGCGCGCGGAGGTCCTCGGGCGCACGCCGCGCGACTTCATGCCGCTCGGCGAGTCGCGCGCGCTGGCGGAGTGGTTCGCGCGCCACAGCGAGCGTGCCGAGCCGTTCCGCGACCAGATGCATCGCGCGATCACCAAGTCGGGCCGCGTGATCTGGCAGTCGGTGAGCGGGGTGCCGGTGTTCGACGCCGCGGGGCGGCTTGCGGGCTACTGCGGCACCGGCGCGGACGTCACCGCGCGCAAGCACGCCGAGGAGCGCATCCAGTACCTCGCCACGCGCGACGCGCTCACCGGGCTGCCGAACCGGCTGCTGCTTACCGATCGCGCTAACCACGCGATCCTCGCCGCGGCGCGCGGCCGCGGACGGCTGGCGCTGCTGTCCTTCAACTTGGACCGCTTCAAGCTCGTCAACGACTCGCTCGGGCACCAGGCCGGCGACGCGCTGCTGCGCGCGGTCGCCGAGCGGTTGTCGAATACGCTGCGGCGCGAGGACACGCTGGCGCGGCTCGGCGGCGACGAGTTCGTGCTGCTGTGGGAAGGCGTCAAGGCGGCCGACGACGCGGCAGTAGTGGGGCAGCGCATCCTGGGCATCCTGACGAGGCCATTCGTCATCGAGGGCCGCAGCCTGAGCGTGAGCGCGTCGATCGGCATCAGCGTGTACCCGGACGACGGGCACGACTTCAACGAGCTGCTGAAGAACGCGGACGCCGCCCTGTCCCACGCCAAGGAGACCGGGCGCGGAGGATTTCGCTTCTTCTCCCCCGAGCTCAACGCGAAGGCGCTCGAACGCCTGACGATGGAGAACGACCTGCGCCGCGCGCTGGTGCGCGGCGAGCTGGTGATGCACTTCCAGCCGGTGGTGAGCGGGCGCGGCGCCAAGCTGGTGGGCGCGGAAGCGCTGGTACGCTGGCGCCATCCGGAGAAGGGGTTGCTGCCGCCGGACGCCTTCATCCCGATCGCCGAGGAGAGCGGCCTGATCGGCGCCGTCGGCGAGTGGACGCTGCAGCGCGCGCTGTCGCAGGCCGGCGCCTGGCAGCGCAGCCTGCCGGGCCAGCCATGGGTCGCGCTCAACGTGTCGGCGCACGAGCTGGCCGACGGCGAAGGCTTCGTGGCGCGGCTGCGCGAGGCCCTGCAGGCCGGCGGCGTGGACGGCGCGCGCATCGAGCTCGAGGTGACCGAGCGGGTGTTGATGGGCAACCTGGCGGCCAACGTGGAGACGCTACGCCGCATCGGCGAGCTCGGCGTGCGGGTGGCGATCGACGATTTCGGCACCGGCTACTCGAGCCTCGCCTATCTGCGCCAGTTGCCGATCGACAAGCTCAAGATCGACCGTTCCTTCCTGCGCGATCTCGAGACCAGCCGCGACGACGCGACCATCGTGCAGACCATCGCCGCGATGGCCAAGAGCCTCGGGCTGCACGTCGCCGCCGAAGGGGTCGAGAACGAGGGGCAGCTCGCGTGCCTGCTTGCGCTCGGCTGCGACGAATGGCAGGGACACCTGTGCAGCGAGCCGCTCGAGGCGGCCGAGTTCGAGCGACTGCTCGAGCGGCGCGCCGCGGCGGCCGGCTAGCGCCGTCTGCCTGGAGCACGATCTGAATTCGTCTCGCAGCGCATCGCGCGCGGGGCGTGGCGGATAGGCGTGCCGATGGTGCATTACGCCGAAATCGTCGGCCCCTACGTTCGGCACCTGCGTGCACTCGCTCCCGCGCCCGCGGTGAGCAAGGCGATCGATGCGCTGCTGCGGGGCGCGCTGCAGGAGGCGGCTGACGGGCTGGCCCCGCTGGTGGCGGGCGGCAGTCGCGATCCGCACGCCTTTGCGGCGCTCGGCTTCGTCGCCTACCAGAGCCGCCAGGGCGAGCTCGCCGTGCAGCTGCTTGAGACCGCGCTCGCGCTCGATCCGGAGGACGCGCACAGCCGTGCGCTGCTGGCGGCGTGCTACCTGGGGCTCGAGCGCCACGCGGAGGCGATCGCGGCGTTCCGCCAGGTGCTGCGCCAGGCCCCGGGGCTGCATGCCGCGCATTGGTTGCTGTGGAGCGCCATCGATGGCGAGCGGCGGCTCGATGGCGCGCTGCGATCGCTGAAGGGCGCGTTGCTCGAGCAGGCGGACGGCGCGGCGAGCGCCGCGCCGAAGCGCACCATCGAGGACACCACACTGTGCATCGTCGATTGCGCCAACCATGCGCTGGCCGAGCGCGCCCTGCGGCTGTGCATGACGGGATGCGAATTCGAGCAGGTCAAGTTCCTCAGCGACCGCGCCTGCAGCCTGCCGGGCGTGCGCAGCGAGCCGATCGCGCCGCTGCGCTCGGCTCGGGACTACTCGCGGTTCGTCCTCAAGCAGCTCGCGCCGCACATCGACACCGGTTACGTGCTGCTCGTGCAATGGGACGGCTACGTCGTCAACCCGGCGGCGTGGTCGCCGGAGTTCCTGCTGTTTGACTACGTCGGCGCGCGCTGGGCCCACGCCTACGACCGCCGCGAGCCTCATCACAACGTCGGCAACGGCGGCTTCTCGCTGCGCTCGCGCGCCCTTCTCGAGGCGCTGCAGGATCCGGCGATCGAGCCGAGCCACCCGGAAGATCAGGCCATCTGCCGCACCTACCGCGGCTATCTCGAGCAGCGCCACGACATCGCCTTCGCGCCCGACGCCGTCGCCGACCGCTTCGCCTTCGAGCACATCGAGCCGGAGGCGCTGCCGTTCGGCTTTCACGGCGTCATCAACTTTGCGCGCTTCGTCGCCGCGCCGGGCTGGGCGACGATGGATTACTTCTTCGGCGCCTAGCTCGAGACGCCGCTCGCAAGCGCGGCGTCAGCTGGCCTCGAACCTGCCGGAACTGGCTGACGCGCGCGCTGTCTGAGCGAGCTGTCGACAACCAGGAGAGCACGGATGGACTTCGCCAGCGCCGAAAACCAGGTCATGCAGGTGCAGCAGCAGTCGCAAACGGTGGTGCAGAACATCCAGACGCTGGCGCAGAAGCTCAAGTCGGCGGCGCCGGACGAGGCGACCGGGCGGGAGTGGGCCCTGGACCTGCGCGAGATCGCGATGACCGTGCAGAGCCAGAACCAGATGCTGGCGACGCTGGTGAGCCAGATGGGGCAGTACATCCAGACCCTGGAAGCGCAGCTGCAGACCCATCCGAACCCCACGGTGCAGCCGCGCGGCTGGGCGAGCTCGGGCAGCGGCGGCTTTCTCAGCAATCTCACCGCGGGCCTCGGCATGGGCGCCGGGTTCGGACTGGCCGAGGACGCGATCAGCGGCATCTTCAACGCCCTGTAGAGGGCGGCACCCCGGGGCCCGCACCGCGGGCGCCCGCGCCTGACCGCGCCCTGACGCTCCGCGCCGTGCGGGTATCATCCCGTCCGGACACGGCAACGCGGAGGCGCGGTGAAGGTAAACACCATGAAGCGCAAACTGCTCGCCGGCGAGGCGGCGCTCGGCGTTTCGCTGATGATCCCCTCGCCGCAGCTGGTCGAGATGCTCGGCGCGCTGGGCTTCGACTGGGTGCTGCTCGACTGCGAGCACGGCACGCTGACCGCGGAGAGCGTCGAGTTGATGGCGATGGCCGCCGAGGCGAGCGGGATGACGGCGATCGCGCGGCCGGCAACTCGCAGCGCCGAGCACATCCTGCAGGTGCTCGATCGCGGCGTGCTGGGCGTGCAGGTGCCGCACGTCAATACCGCCGAGGAGGCGCGCGAGGTGGTGCGCGCGGTGAAGTACCACCCGCTGGGCAGCCGCGGGCTCGCCGCCGGCACGCGCGCCGCGGCCTACGACGCGCACGGCCCGCTGGCCGAGTACGTGCGCGCGGCGAACGAAGAAACGCTGGTCGCGATCCAGATCGAGGACGAGGCGGCGATCGCGAATCTCGACGCGCTGCTTGAGGTCGAGGGCGTCGACGTGTTCTTCATCGGACCCTCGGATCTGTCGCAGTCGATGGGCCATCCCGGCGACCCGAAGGCGCCCCCGGTCGCGCAGGCGATCGAGCGCGGCCTGGCGCGCATCCGCGCCGTGGGCCGCATCGCCGGCATGCCGGCTGCGACCGAGCAGGTCGCGCAGGTGCTCGCGGGCGGCGTGCGCTACGTCTACACCCACGTGCCGAAGCTGCTCGCGGCGAGCGCGCGCGCCTACCTCGGAACGGCGCGCGGTGGCTAGCGCGGACGTGCCGCGCCGCAGGGAGGCTTGGCATCCGGCTCCGACCCGCCGCGCGGTGCGCACGCCTTCGACCGGATGCGTGCCGGCGAGCTGCACGGCGTCATCGTGCACGGCGTGTACCCGCGAGAGCTCCTCGACGAGACCGTCGAGCGCCTGGAGCGCCGGGATCCGCCGTTCCTGCAGACCCGGTTTCCCCCGGAATTCCGCTCCTGGTTCTACGGGCGCAACCTCAACTTGTCTTCGCCCGACCTGGAGCGCTACTTCGACGAGGCGGCGCTGTTCCACGAGCAGCTCGCGACGCTGCTTCCGCCGGAACTCGGGTTCACGAGCTACCTGGCCGGGCTGCTGGCGGCGCTCGACCGCGGCCGGCCGTTTATCGCCGCGCCTGGCCCGCGGCCCGGGCAGCGCTACATGTTCACCACGCTGCGCGCGCACGACGAGGGCGGATTCATACCGCCGCACTTCGACAACGAGCAGAACTTCCGGCCCTCGTACCGGCACCTCAGGACCCGCGTCGAGCCGCACATCCTTTCGTTCGTGCTGGCGCTGACGCAGGCCGAGGACGGAGGCGCGCCTGAGGTGTTCGATCTGCGCTGCGAGCCGGAGGATGCGAGGTTTCTTAACGCCGATGGCATCTCGGGCAAGCCCGATCCGGCGCAATACGATGCGGCGAGCTTCCGCCTGCCGCCCGGCAGCATGATCATCCTCGACTCGGGGCGCTACCTGCACCGGCTCACGCCGGTGATCGGCGCGCGCAAGCGCTGGACCGCTTGCAGCTTCATGGCACTGAGCCGCGCGCGCGACGCCATGTACTGCTGGGGATGAGCGTGACGCGCGCGGTGCCGAAGTACTTCGATTTCCTGATCGAGGGATTTGGCCGCGGCGAGGTCGGGCGGCACGAGCATCTGGGCCACTGGGAAGCGGCGCCGGACCCGGCGGCGCTCGGCGCCGCGGATTTCGGTCGCGCGCAGGCGAGGCTCGACGCGATCCTGCTGGAGATGTTCGGTCTTGCCGACGGGCAGCGGGTGCTCGATGCCGGCTGCGGATTCGGCGGCACGCTGCAGGCCGTCAACGAGCGACACGCGGGCATGCGACTGCTCGGGGTCAACGTCGATCCGCGCCAGCTCGAGATCTGCCGGCAGATCGTGCCGCGCGCGGGCAACCGCCTGGACTGGGAGCTGGCCGACGCCTGTCGCCTGCCGGTCGCCGACGCGAGCTTCGACCGGGTACTGTGCATCGAAGCGATGTTCCACTTTTCCTCGCGGCGCGAGTTCTTCCGCGAAGCGGGGCGCGCGCTGCGCCCCGGGGGCGCGCTGGTGTGCTCCGACATCGTGGCGAGCCGTGCGGCCCGGGGCCTCCAGGCTGCGGGGTTCCGCAACGAGGCGGCGCTGCGCGATGGTTACGGGCCATGGCCCGACTTGTGGGGTGAGGACGCCGACCACGGCGCGCTCGCCGCCGCGGCGGGGTTGCGCCGCAGCGTGTTGCAGGACGCCACGCGCGAGACCTCGCCCAGCCACCGCTACACGGTGCCGTCCGGGATCGACGAGGGGAGGGATCCGGGCGACCCGATGCTGCGCGCGGCGCTGATGCTGAGGTGGCTGCACCGCGAAGGCCACCTGAGGGTCCTGTACATGCGCTTCGACAAGCCCGCGTAGTATCCCCGGACCTCACCCCTCTGTTCCTCCCATGGCAGCGCCGGCTTCCAGACGCATCGCGTTTGTCTGCATGACGCCGACCTCCGACGCCAACGAGCACGCGGTGGAGATGCCGAGCTACGGCATCCGGCGCGTGCTCGGCGCGGTGATAGCGGACCCGCAGCTGCGCGGCGTGACGGTCGGGCTGGTCAACGTGCGCCGGCCCGACGTCGAGGCCTACGTCTCGGCGATCCTGTCCTTCGAGCCCGACCTGATCGGAATGTCGGTCTACGTCTGGTCGATGCCCCGCCTCGTCGAGGTGGCGCGGCGCGTCAAGCGCCTGCGTCCCGGCTGCACGATCGTGTTCGGCGGGCCCTCGGCGCGCACAGCCGCCTTCGACCTGCCGCCGTACGCGCCTGCGCTCGCCTACGCGCGCTCGATGCCGGCCAGCGTGCGCGCCTATCACTGCCTGGTGCTGCCGGACGCGCTGATGACGCGCGCGAAGCCCGAATGGAACGTGCGCTACGACCCGGTCACGCTGCGCATGACCTCCTGCCAGGGCTGGAGCGCCGAGCAGCTGCAGGAGACGAACGCCTGGATCACGCGCGAGGCGCGGGCGGCTCATGGGCCTGCCCGGGGACACGCCGCAGAACCTCCGCAAGAGCTTCGAGCGCGCGCGCACGCTGCCCTGCGCGCTGCGCGTGTATCACTGCGTGGTGCTGCCCTCGGCGCTGATGGTGCGCGCGCCCGCCGAGTACCGCATGGACTACGACCCGGTGAGCCTCAAGATGCGCTCCTGCCTCGGCTGGACGGAGCCCGAGCTGCTCGGCGAGATGAAGTACGTGAGCCGGCGCGCGGCGCTCGAGGGCGGCCAGGTGGGCGAGTTCTTCTGGGTGTTTCCGCCGCGGCGGCGCTGAGGGCGCGCGGCTACTTCGCCAGCAGCTTCATCGCCTTCTCGAGCCCGCCGATCGTGGTCGGGTACATGCGCCCGTTCATCAGTTCCTTGATGACCTGCACCGACTGGCGGTAGCCCCAGATCTCCTCGGGCTCGGGGTTGAGCCAGACGCACTTCGCGTACACGTCGGTGACGCGCTTGATCCACAGCGCGCCGGGCTCCTCGTTGAAGTACTCGACCGAGCCGCCCGGCTGCAGGATCTCGTAGGGGCTCATGGTGGCGTCGCCGACGAAGATCACCTTGTAGTCGTGGCCGTACTTGTGCAGCAGGTCCCAGGTGCGGGTGCGCTCGGCGTGGCGGCGGCGGTTGTCCTTCCACACGAAGTCGTACAGGCAGTTGTGGAAGTAGTAGAACTCGAGGTGCTTGAACTCGGTCTTGGCGGCCGAGAACAGCTCCTCGGCGAGCTTGACGTGGTCGTCCATCGTGCCGCCGACGTCCATCAGCATCAGCACCTTGACGGTGTTCCTGCGCTCGGGGCGCATGTGGATGTCGAGGTAGGCCTTCCTGGCGGTCGAGCTGACGGTGTTGTCGAGGTCGAACTCGTCGGGCGCGCCGTCGCGCGCGAAGCGCCGCAGGCGCCTGAGCGCGACCTTGATGTTGCGCGTGCCGAGCTCGACCGAGTCGTCGAGGTTCTGGTACTCGCGCTGGTCCCAGACCTTCACCGCGCTGCGGTTGCGGCTCTTGTCCTGCCCGATGCGGATGCCCTCGGGGTTGTAGCCGTAGGCGCCGAACGGCGAGGTGCCGGCGGTGCCGATCCACTTCGAGCCGCCCTGGTGGCGCCCTTTCTGCTCTTCGAGGCGCTGCTTGAGCGTCTCCATGAGCTTCTCCCAGCCGCCGAGCGCCTGGATCTGCTTCTTTTCCTCCTCGGTGAGGGTCAGCTCGGCCTGCTTGAGCAGCCACTCGAGCGGAACCTGCGCCTCGATCCCCGGGATGGTCTCGACGCCCTGCCAGAACTCGCCGAAGGCACGGTCGAACTTGTCGAAGTTCGCCTCGTCCTTCACCAGCGCGGTGCGCGACAGGTAGTAGAAGTCGTCCACCGAAGGGCCGATCACGCCCTTCTGCAGCGCCTCGAGCAGCGTCAGGTACTCCTTGATGGAGACCGGGAGCTTGTGGCTCTTCAGCTTGAGGAAGAAGTCGATCAGCACGCGTCAGGCGGCCTTGTAGGTGTCCAGGCCGATGCGCTCGCGCGCGATGGCAGCGGCGACCGCGGGGGCCTGCATGACGCGCGCGACGTAGGCGCGGTAGCCGGGCAGCGAATCCGGATCGATTCCGGCGAAGCCGCCCCAGCGCAGCAGGGTGAAGGCGTAGGCGTCGTGGAACGACACCTTCGCGCCCAGCCACAGCGGCGAGGCGGCGGCGCACCACTGCTGCACGCGCTCGAGCTGGCTGCGGTAGGCCTTCACCGCCCGCGCGCGCACCTCGGCCTTGGCCGCGTCGCTGTCGGCGTAGCGGTCCGGCATGAACACGTGATTGAAGGTCGGGTGCGCGGTGTTGTTCATCCAGGCGAGCTGCGACAGCGCCTGCGCGCGCGCCCACGGCTCGGCCGGCAGCAGCCCGGCCTCGGGGTGGCGGCGGTCGAGAAAGTCGCAGATCGCGACGATCTGATTGAGCGGCCTGCCGTCGACCACCAGCACCGGCACCTGGCCGTTGGGGTTGAGCGCCAGGTACTCGGGGGTCTTCTGCTCGCCCTTGTGGAGCTTGACGAGCTTCGGCTCGAAGTCGGCGCCGGTCGCGGCCTTGATCGCCTCCAGGCCGACGTGCGGCACGAAGGAGCAGGCGCCGGGGGAGAAGTAGAGCTGGAGCACGGCTCAGGCCTTGGCGCGGGTCATGAACACCAGGCGCTCGAACAGGTGCACGTCCTGCTCGTTCTTGAGCAGCGCGCCGTGCAGCGGCGGGATGATGGTCTTGCGGTCCTTCGAGCGCAGCGCCTCGGCCGGGATGTCCTCGGCGAGCAGCAGCTTGAGCCAGTCGAGCAGCTCGGAGGTCGAGGGTTTCTTCTTCAGCCCCGGAACTTCGCGGATCTCGAAGAACACCTCCATCGCCTCGCGCAGGAGCGACTTCTTGAGCGCCGGGAAGTGCACCCCGACGATCTTCTCCATCGTGTCCTTGTCCGGAAAGCGGATGTAGTGGAAGAAGCAGCGCCGCAGGAACGCATCGGGCAGCTCCTTCTCGTTGTTCGAGGTGATGAACACGATCGGCCGGTGGCGGGCCTTGATCAGCTCGCGCGTCTCGTAGACGTAGAACTCCATGCGGTCGAGCTCGCGCAGCAGGTCGTTCGGGAACTCGATGTCGGCCTTGTCGACCTCGTCGATCAGCAGCACTACCGGCGACTCGGCGCCGAACGCCTGCCACAGCATGCCCTTGACGATGTAGTTGTGGATGTCGTGCACGCGCGGATCGCCGAGCTGCGAGTCGCGCAGCCGGCTCACCGCGTCGTACTCGTACAGGCCCTGCTGCGCCTTGGTGGTGGACTTGATGTGCCATTCGAGCAGCGGCACGCCGAGCGCCTTCGCGACCTGCACCGCGAGCATCGTCTTGCCGGTTCCGGGCTCGCCCTTCACCAGCAGCGGCCGCTGCAGCGTGATCGCGGCGTTGACCGCCAGATTGAGGTCCTCGGTGGCGACGTATTCGCTGGTTCCGTTGAAGCGCATGAGCCATTCCTGGACGAAAGCTGAATTATAGGGCGGCGGGCAGGCCAGAATTCGGGTTGAGCGGCCTTCGTCCTTCGGCTAAGATCCTGCCCTTTCCAACCCAGAACAGTCCCCCAGCATGCTCACCCGCATCTCATCCGCGCTCGCGTTGTGCGCGGCGCTGGCGGCGATCGCGCCCGCGGCGTCGGCGCAGAACGTCGTCGGCAACGCGGCCGCCGGCAAGGCAAAAGCCAACATGTGCGTCGGCTGCCATGCCGTTCCCGGCTATCGCACCGCGTATCCGAAGGTCTACCACGTGCCCAAGATCGGCGGCCAGCAGCAGGCGTACATCATCGCCGCGCTGAAGGAATACAGGTCCGGCGAGCGCTGGCATCCCTCGATGCGGGCCATCGCCGGCAGCCTGACCGATCAGGACATTGCCGACCTGGCGGCCTATTTCGGGGGGCACAAGCAATGAGCAAGCTTCTGACTCTCGCCGCGGCGGCGGCGCTCGGCTGCGCGCTGGCGGGCAGTGCGCTCGCGAGCGGCGATGCGGTTGCCGGCAAGGCGAAGGCGGCGCAGGTGTGCGCGGCCTGTCACAGCGCTGACGGCAGCAAGCCGACCACGCCCGATTATCCGATTCTCGCCGGCCAGTACGACGACTATCTGGTCGAGGCGCTGCAGGACTACAAGAGCGGCAAGCGCAAGAACGCGATCATGAACGGCATGGCCGCAGGACTGTCGGACGCGGACATCGACAATCTGGCGGCCTGGTTCTCCAGCCGGAGCTCGGCGCTGCACACCCCGGTGGTGCCGCTGCACTTCGAGTAGCCGCGTTCCGCGGGGCACGCGCAAAGGGCCGCTTCGAGCGGCCCTTTGCGTTGTACGCACCTGCGCGCCGCCCGGCTCAAACCTCCTGCGTCTTGGCGCGGAACTCGCACAGGTCGCGGATCGCGCAGGCGGAGCACTTCGGCTTGCGCGCCACGCATACGTAGCGTCCATGCAGGATCAGCCAGTGGTGCGCGTCGCGCGCGAACTCGGGCGGCGTGAACTTCACCAGCTTCGCCTCGACCTCGTGCGGCGTCCTGCCCGGCGCGATCCCGGTGCGGTTGGCCACGCGGAAGATGTGCGTGTCGACCGCGATCGTGGCATGGCCGAAGGCGACGTTGAGGACCACGTTCGCGGTCTTGCGGCCCACACCGGGCAAGGCCTCGAGCGCATCCCGGCTCGCCGGTACCTCGCCGCCGTGGCGCTCGAGTAGCAGGCGCGAGAGCTCGACGAGGTTCTTCGCCTTGGTCCGATACAGTCCGATGGTGCGGATGTACGGCTCCAGCCCGGCGGCGCCCAGCGCCGCCAGCTTGCGCGGCGTGTCGGCGACCGCGAACAGGGCCGGCGTGGCCAGGTTGACCGAGCGGTCGGTCGCCTGCGCAGAGAGCACCACCGCGACCAGCAGCTCGAACGGCGTGCGATAGGCGAGCTCGGTCGCCGGCTCGGGATTGGCGGCGCGCAACCGCTCGAAGATGCGGCGGCGCTTGTCCGCGTTCACGACGCGCTCCCGCGGTTGCCCGGCGCCCGCTTGCGCCGGGCGCGCTCGAGCGCCGCAGCGACCACCGCGCGGCGCCGGGCGCGCTCGTCCCGGGCGGGGCTCGGGCGTCGCGCCTGCGGGCGCGCCAGGCGCGCCCCGCGCGCTTCGAAGCGCGCCTTGGCGGCGAGTGCATCGGCCTGGGTCCAGGCGGCGCGTTCGAGCGGCAGCGCAACCATCGCGATGCATTCGACCGGGCAGGGCGGCAGGCACAGCTCGCAGCCGGTGCACTGCTCCCCGAGCACGGTATGCATGAGGCTGGCAGCGCCGACGATGGCGTCCACCGGGCAGGCCTGGATGCACAGGGTGCAGCCGATGCAGCGCCGCTCATCGATCACGGCGCGCGCGCGCCCGACGATGCGCCCGCAGGCCGGATCGAGCGGCTTGGATTCGCGCCCGAGGAGCGCGGCGAGTCGCGCGATGACCGGCTCGCCGCCCGGCGGGCAGCGGTTGATGTCCGCCTCGGCGCGCGCGAGCGCCTCGGCGTAGGGGCGGCAGCCGGCGTAGCCGCACTTCGCGCACTGCGTCTGCGGCAGCAGCGCTTCGATGGCCTCAGGCGGCACGCGGGGCGGCACTGCGCTCCTCCGCCGACCGCTCACGCAGCGCCGCCGCGCATTCCCCGATCAGCTCCGGCCCGCGATAGATCAAGCCGGTGTACAGCTGCACCAGCGCGGCACCGGCGGCGCGCTTTTCGGCCGCATCGGAGCCCGACAGGATGCCGCCCGCGCCGATGAGCGCGACCTCGCCCTTGAGCTCGTCCGCGAGCGCGGCCAGCACGCGCGTGGCGCGGGCGCGGATCGGCGCGCCCGAGAGGCCGCCCGCCTCCGCGGCGTGCGGCAGGCCCTCGACGCCTTCGCGCGAAAGCGACGTGTTGGTGGCGATCACCCCGTCGATGCCGTGCCGGCGCACGGTCTCGGCGACGTCGCGGATCTGGCCCTCGCCCAGATCGGGCGCCACCTTCAGCACCAGCGGCACGCGCCTGCCGTGGCGCGCGGCGAGCTGCTCGCGCTCCCGCGCCAGGCGCGCGAGCAACCGGTCGAGCGCGTCGCGCTCCTGCAGGGAGCGCAGGCCCTGGGTGTTCGGCGAGGACACGTTCACGGTGACGTAGCTCGCCGCCGCATAGACCCGCTCCAGGCAGAGCGCGTAGTCGTCGTCGGCACGCTCGAGCGGCGTGTCGAAGTTCTTGCCGATGTTCACGCCCAGGATTCCGCGGTAGCGCGCGCGAGAGAGGTTGGCGACGAAGGCCTCGACCCCCACGTTATTGAAGCCGAAGCGGTTGACGAGCGCGCGCGCCTGCGGCAGGCGGAACAGCCGCGGGCGCGGATTTCCCGGCTGCGGGCGCGGTGTCACGGTCCCGACCTCGAGAAAGCCGAAGCCGAGCGCGGCGAGCGCGTCGATGTGCGCGGCGTCCTTGTCCAGCCCGGCCGCCAGGCCGACCGGGTTGGGGAACTCGAGCCCCATGGCGCGTACCGGCTGGGACGGCACCGCGCGCGCCGCCCAGCCGAGCACGCGCGCGCGGAGTGCGGCATCGGCGAGTCGCAGCGTCAGGGCGTGGGCGTTTTCCGGGTCGAGCGCGAACAGCAGCGGCCGCGCGAGCGCGTAGAGCATGGCGCCATTTTACCGGCCGCGCCGCCCGCGGCGCGGCGCTTCACGAATTCGCGTCCCGCAGGTCGTCCCCGGACAGCCGCTGCCAGACCCCGCCGATGAAGCCCTCCATCGGCGCAAAGTGCGACTTGTAGGCCATCTTCGGGCTTTCGCGGATCCAGTAGCCGAGGTACAGGTAGGGAAGACCGAGTTCGCGGCAGGCCTCGACCTGCCAGAGCACGTTGTAGGTGCCGAAGCTCGCGCCGCGCCGGTCCGGCTCGTAGAACGTGTACACAGAGGACAGTCCGTCGGGCAGGTAATCGACGATCGAAACCATGGCCAGCTGCCCCTGGTCGCGAAACTCGATCAGGCGGGTGTCGACGCGGCTCTGCAGCAGGAAGTGCGAGTACTGGTCGCGGCTGTCGTTGTCCATGCCGCCGCCGGAATGGCGCCTCGACTGGTAGCGCAGATACAGCGCGTAATGCTCCAGCCGGAACTTGAGCACCTGCGCATGCGCGGTGAGGCCGGCGTGCTGCTTCCAGGCGCGCCGCTGCGAGCGATTGGGCCGCAGCTCGGCCACCGGGATGCGCGCCGGCACGCATGCCCGGCAGCTGTCGCAGTGCGGCCGGTAGGTGAAGATGCCGCTGCGGCGGAACCCGGATTTCACCAGCGCGCCGTACAGCTCGGTGTCGATCAGGTGGCTGGGGGTGGCCACCTGGGAGCGCGCCATGCGCTCCGGGAGGTAGCTGCACGGGTACGGCGCAGTCACGTAGAACTGCAGGACCGCGTGAGGCAGGTCGTTGAGCCGGGACATGAATTGCGCGTCTCGCCGTGCGTTTGCCAAACCCCGCGGCGGGGACTTCAGCGCGCGGTTGCGCGCTGCCAAGACCCCGGCGGCTCGGGATAGTTTACCAATGCCGAGAGCGCGCGCAAGAAGTCGCGCCGGGGAATTTCACGCGCGCCGAGCGACACGAGCAGCGCAGTCCTCACCTGGCAGTCGATGAGCGGAAAGCCGCGCGCGCGCAATTCCTGCACCAGCGCCACGAGCGCCACCTTGGAGGCATCGGTGGCGTGCGAGAACATGGACTCGCCGTAGAACATGCGCCCGAGCGCGACCCCGTACAGCCCGCCCACCAATTCTCCGTCGCGCCAGGTTTCGAAGCTGTGCGCGTAGCCGGCCCGATGCAGCGCCAGGTAGGCCCGGCGCATATCGTCGCCGAGCCAGGTTCCGCCGTCGCCCGTGCGCGGCGCGGCGCAGCCGGCGAGCACGCGCCCGAAGGCGCCGTCGATGCGCACCTCGTAGCCTTTGTTGCGCGCGCTCTTGGCTAGCGAGCGCGATACCTTCAGCGCGTCGCAGTACAGCACCAGGCGCGGATCGGGCGACCACCACAGGATCGGCTCGTTGCCCGAGTACCACGGAAAGATTCCGCGGCGGTAGGCCGCGAGCAGCCGCTCGGGCGACAGGTCGCCGCCAGCGCACAGCAGGCCGTTCGGGTCCCGCCGCGCGCGTTCGACCGGGGGAAACGAAGCGCCGGGATCGAGCCAGGGAATCATGGATGCAGCACGCTCTCGAGGCGGGTCGCCCGGCCGCCGCCCGGGTGTCGGCGTCAGGATCGGCCTCGACGCGGCATGATGCCACGGTCCCGCCGGACCGCGGGGTGCACCGTCGGCGTGCGAAAAACCCGCGGACGCATCACAATGGTGCAGCGACGGTGCGGGCAATCCGCCCGGAAAAAGAACCTTAACGCGTATCGGCAGCGAGTCGGCAGTTGGCGCCCGGTTCTTCCCCGAAGCCATGATTTCGTCATTTCTCGAGTGGAGGCGGCAATACCATGCAGGCCCTGAAATCCGGTTCCGACGTTCTGTTCATCCTGCTTGGCGCGATCCTCGTGCTCGCGATGCACGCCGGGTTCGCGTTTCTCGAGCTCGGCACGGTGCGCTCCAAGAACCAGGTGAACGCGCTGGTGAAGATCCTGAGCGATTTTTCGGTCTCCACCGTGGCCTATTTCTGCATCGGCTACGGCATCGCCTACGGCGTGTCGTTCTTCAGCGGCGCCGAGCAGCTGGCGCAGAAAAACGGCTACGAGCTGGTGCGCTTCTTCTTCCTGCTCACCTTCGCGGCCGCGGTGCCGGCGATCGTCTCGGGCGGCATCGCCGAGCGCGCGCGGTTCTACCCGCAGCTGCTCGCGACGCTGCTCATCGTCGCGCTGGTGTACCCGCTGTTCGAGGGCATCGCCTGGAACCACCGCTTCGGCGTGCAGGCCTGGCTGCAGGCGCACTTCGGCGCCGAGTTTCACGACTTCGCGGGCTCGGTGGTGGTGCACGCAGTCGGCGGCTGGATCGGGCTGGCCGCGGTCCTGCTGCTCGGCCCGCGCAGGGGCCGCTACAGCAGGGACGGGCGCATCAATGCGCATCCGCCGTCCTCGATCCCGTTCCTCGCGCTGGGGGCGTGGATTCTGACGGTGGGCTGGTTCGGCTTCAACGTCATGTCGGCGCAGTCGATCGACAAGGTGAGCGGCCTGGTCGCGGTGAACTCGCTCATGGCGATGGCCGGCGGCACGCTCGCCGCGCTGCTCGCGGGCAAGAACGATCCGGGGTTCGTGCATAACGGCCCGCTCGCCGGTCTGGTCGCGGTGTGTGCCGGGTCGGACGTCATGCACCCGGTCGGCGCGTTCGTGGTCGGCGCCGCGGCCGGCGCGATGTTCGTCTATCTGTTCACCGTCACGCAGAACCGCTGGAAGATCGACGACGTGCTCGGCGTGTGGCCGCTGCACGGGCTGTGCGGCGCCTGGGGCGGGATCGCCTGCGGCATCTTCGGCTCGAGGGCGCTCGGCGGCATGGGCGGCGTGAGCTTCATGTCGCAGCTCGCCGGCACCGCGCTCGGCATCGTGGTCGCGCTGGCGGGCGGCGGCATCGTCTACGGCGCGATCAAGGCGACGCTCGGCCTGCGGCTCGACGAGGAGGAGGAGTTCAACGGCGCCGATCTGTCGATCCACAAGATCTCGGCCGCGCCGGAGCGCGAGGCGGGCAGGGGCGGCTGACGCGGCGCGGCCGCGCGCTCAGCGCGGCGCGATGTCGCCGGCGTGGAAGCCGAAGCTGCCGCGCTTGCGGTCCTCGAACCAGTACTTGAGCGTGAGCCCGACGGTGCGGAACGCGATCTCGGGCCACGGCACCTGCGCCTCCTCGAACAGCGCCACGTCGAGGCTTTCCATGCCGGGCTTGAAATCCAGGTTCGCCAGGCGCGCGCGGTAGAACAGGTGCACCTGGTTCACGTGCGGCACCGACAGCATGCTGAAGGGCTCGCCGAGCTCGACGCGCGCGCCGGCCTCTTCGAGCGTCTCGCGCAGCGCGGCCTCGCCGGCGGTCTCGTCGTTCTCCATGAACCCCGCCGGCAGCGTCCAGTAGCCGTAGCGCGGCTCGATCGCGCGGCGGCACAGCAGCAGCCTGCCGTCCCATTCCGGAACGCAGCCCACCACCAGCTTCGGGTTCTGGTAATGGATCTCGCCGCAGCCGTCGCACACGTAGCGCGGCAGCGAGTCGCCGGGAGGCACGCGCTTGAGCACCGGCGCACCGCAGTTCGAGCAGAATTTCATCATGCGATCGTGCAAAAACCGCCTGTATGATACCTGCGATGCGTCCGTTCCACGTCGAGGCGATCCTCGCCTCGGAGCTGCGCGCCGCCGCGAGCGGCCAGCACACGCCGGTGATGCTGTGGGGCGCGCCCGGCGTGGGCAAGTCGCGCATCGTCGCCGCGCTGGCCGCCGCCGAGGACGTGCCGCTGCTCGACGTGCGGCTCGCGCAGATGGAGCCGAGCGACCTGCGCGGCATCCCGTTTCGCGACGGCGAGCACGTGCAGTGGTCGGTGCCCGCGCTGCTGCCGGACGCGGGCCGCCCCGCTCGACGCCGATGGGCTCGAGGAGCGCCGGAGCCAGCGCCTCGCCGCGAGCGCGCTCGCGGCATCGCGCGCGGGGCGGCTGTACCCGAATTGGCAGCGCGCGCTCGGCGATCTCGCCCGCCCGCGCCTTCCGTGGCGCGCGCTGCTGGCGCGCTTCCTCACCTCGATCGCGCCCGACGACTACGGCTACGAGCGTCCCAGCCGCCGCCAGGAGAGCGCGGGCGGCGCGATCTTTCCCGGCCGGATCGGGCGCCTGGCACAGCTGGTGGTCGCGCTCGACACCAGCCGCTCGATCGGGCGCGGCGAGCTGGAGGAGTTTCTCGACGAGCTCGACGCGCTGCACGGCCAGCTGCGCGCGCGCGTGGTGCTCGCGGCCTGCGATGCGGAGCTTGCGCCGCACGCGCCCTGGACGTTCGAGCCCTGGGAGCGGATCGCGCTTCCCGCGCGCCTCGGCGGCGGAGGCGGCACGCGCTTCACTCCCGTGTTCGACTGGGTGCGCGCAGCCGCGTGGCGCCCGGACGCGCTGCTGTACTTCACCGACGCGCTCGGCGAATTTCCCGAACTCGCGCCGCAATACCCGGTGCTATGGATCGTCAAGGGACGCGGCGAGGTGCCCTGGGGCGAGCGCGTGCAGCTGAACTGAGCGCTCAGCGCGCGATCCGCGGCGGCAGATCGCCCAGGCTCTCGAGCATGCCGTCGGGCTGAAAGCCGAGCCGGTCCATCGGCGCCGCGCCGCGGTTGATCCAGAACACGGTGAAGCCGAAGGACTTGGCGCCGAGCGCGTCCCAGCAGTTCGAGGACACGAAGCCGGTGCGCGCCGCCGGCACGCCGAGCCGGTTGACCGCGGACTGGTACACCTGCGGCGCCGGCTTGAAGATCCTGAGCGGCTCGACGCTGAGCACCGCGTCGAATGCGCCCTGCAGGCCGCGGTTCCTCAGCAGCGGCTCGATCATGTCGGGCGAGCCGTTGGTCAGGATCGCGAGCTTGCGCCGGTCGCCCCTGAGCTGCGCGAGCGCGGCCGGAACGTCGGGGTAGGGCTCGAGCTGCAAGTACGCGGCGGAGAGGGCCTGCGCCCGCGCGTCGTCGAGCGCGAGCCCCAGCGTCTCGCACGAGTACGCGAGCGCCTCGCGCGTCACCACGGAGAACGGCGCATAGCGGTTCATCAGGCTGCGCTGCCAGCTGTACTCGAGCTGCTTCTGGCGCCACAGCCGCGACAGCGCGGCGCCCTGGCCGGGCCAGAATTCCTCGCAGCGCGCGCTCACCGCGTGCACGTCGAACAAGGTGCCGTAGGCGTCGAACACCAGAGCGTCGAGGGCCATCATCGGTCTCCGCTGGGGCCGGGAAGCGTGTGTGCCGATGTTAAACTGGATCCGACGGCGCGCCCAGATCGCGCGCGTTCCGCGACCCCGAGCGTTCACCGATGACGCAGGCAACCGACAGCGCGGCCGCGCCTTGAAGCACCTGCTGCTGCTCGGCGCGGGGCATGCGCTCGTCGGCGAGCGTCTCGAGCGCTACGTCGCTCAGCGGCGCGTTCTCGCCCTGATCAGCTGCGGCGCGCGCTACGCGATCGCCTCGTGGGACGGGCTGTCGGCCGAGGGGCGCTGGCTGTGGCGACTCAAGGATCGCATCGACCGCGGCTGGATCGCGCATTTCAACGGCTAGGCCGCGTCGAGCCGCTACGGCTCACGCCACGGCCTGCACTGGCCATTTCGTTGAGCCCGGTCCACGCGCGGCGAGCCGGGATTTGGTATAACACAGCACGGTTCGGGTCGCGCCGTGCCCGCGGGGCTGGCGCTCGCCGCGCTGCACACGCAACCGCCACAGGGGAGATCATCATGATGAGGGGACTTGCCGCTGTCGCCGCCGCGCTCGCGCTGCTGGCGCCGTTCACCGCTTCCGCCCAGTATCCCGATCGACCGGTCAAGATCGTCGTGCCCTGGCCGGCGGGCGGGGACACCGACAACATCTTCCGGCCGTTCGCGCCGCTGCTGCAGAAGCAGCTCGGCCAGACAGTGGTGATCGCCAACGTGAAAGGCGCCTCGGGCACCGTGGGCGAGCGCGACGCGAAGAACTCGCCGGCCGACGGCTACACGCTGTTCGCGGCGCACGACTTCATCCACTCGGCGTATTACACCGGCGTCACCGACGTGCGCTACACGGACTTCGATCCCATCTGCCTGATCACGGCGACGCCTTCGATCATCACCGCCAGCCCGAAGACGCCGTACAACGACTGGAAGGGCCTGTACGCCTACGCCAAGGCCCATCCGGGCGAGGTCACGGTCGGCGCTTCGCTCGGCTCCACCAGCCAGTTCTCGATGGCGCTCGTGGAGAAGGCCGCGGGTCTCAAGTTCAAGTACATCCCGTATGACGGCCTCGCGCCGCGCATGAACGCGATTCTCGGCGGCCACATCGATCTCACCGATTCCGACCTGACGCAGAATTCGAAGGTGCAGGCCGGGCTGCTCAAGTTCATCGCCATCCTGAGCGAGAAGCGCAACCCGGATATCCCGAACGTGCCGACCATGAAGGACCTGGGCTACAACGTCGTGTACGCGGTCTCGCGCGGACTGATGGTGCCGAAGGGCACGCCGCAAGCCGCCGAGGTGAAGCTCGAGTCCGCCTGCGCCGCGGCGGCGAAGGACCCCGCGTTCGCGAAGGCGATGGCGCTGCAAGGCACCGACGTGGATTTCCGCGACCGCAAGGGCTACGCCGAATTCCTCAAGACCGATGACGCGCTGTACAAGCAGGTGTCCGAGGAGCTCGGGCTGCTGAAGAAACGCTGATGCTCGGGCGGGACGGCGTCGCCGGGCTGGTTTGCCTGGCGCTCAGCCTGTTCGGGCTGGTGCTGACGCGCGGCCTGCCCGGGCCCACGATGGTGCCGGTCGGGCCGGGCTTTTATCCGCGCATCGTGCTCGGCCTGATGGCCGGACTGAGCGCCATCCTGCTGGTGTCCGACGTGCTGGCCGGGCGCCGCGGCACGCGGGTGGCGGTGCGCAAGCCTGACGCGCCGCTCAACTACCGTCTGGTCGCGGTCACGTTCGCGATCTTCGCCGTTTACGTCGCGCTGCTGCCCGGGCTCGGCTTCCGCATCGCGACCTTCCTGTTCGTCGCGCTGCTGCAGGTGGTGCTCGATCCGGCGCGCGGCTGGCGCCGCTGGCTGCTGGTGCTGGCGGTGGCGGCGGTCACGAGCGGGCTGACCTTTCTGGTGTTCGATCACTACCTGTCGGTGCTGCTGCCACGCGGAAGCTGGACCGGGATGTAGGCCATGGAAGTCCTTTATCAGCACCTGTTCGCCAGCGTCCTCGGCATCCTGCACCTGAAGTACCTCGTGCCGCTATTCCTCGGCACGGTGGCGGGCGTCATCGGCGGCGCGCTGCCCGGCATCACCATCACTATGACCATCATCATGGTGCTGCCCTTCACCTTCGGGCTCGATCCGCTGCAGGGCCTGGCGGCGATGACCGGGGTGTACGTCGGCGGCTCGGCCGGCGGCTCGATCACCGCCAGCCTGATCGGCATTCCCGGCACGCCCTCGGCGGTCGCCACCACCTTCGACGGCTTCCCGATGACGCGCAAGGGCGAGCCGGGGCGCGCGGTGTGGATCGGCGTCTGGGCGGCGTTCCTCGGCGGACTGCTGGGTGGCTTGTTTCTCATCGCCACGACCGGGCCGCTCGCCTCGATCGCGCTGAAGTTCGGGCCCTGGGAGTACTTCTCGCTGTTCGTGTTCGCGCTGTCGATGGTGGCCGGCCTGGTAGGCACCTCGCTCACCAAGGGGTTGCTCTCGGGCGCGATCGGGCTGGTGATCACGGTGGTCGGCTCCGACCCGATCCTGGGGGTGCCCCGACTGACGATGGGCTCGGATTTCCTGCAGGGCGGGTTTCCGTTCCTACCAGTGCTGATCGGCATCTTCGCCTTCGCGCAGCTGATGTCGGACATCGAGAAGATGCGCCCCGGGCATGCGCTCGGAGCGGCGGGACCGGCGCAGAGTTTGAGGGTGTCGCAGCTCAAGGTGCTGTGGGAGATCCTGAGCCGGCCGTTCCTGTTGCTGTGGTCGACCTTGATCGGCATCCTGATCGGCGTGCTGCCGGCGATCGGCGGCAGCGCGGCGAACATCATGGCCTACGACCAGGCGAAGAAGTTCTCGCGCCGGCCGGAGAAGTTCGGCACCGGCATCCCGGAGGGCATCATCGCTTCGGAGTCGTCGAACAATGCCAACGTGGCCGGCTCGCTGGTCACCATCATGGCGTTCGGCATCCCGGGGGACGCGGTCACCGCGGTGATGCTGGGCGCAATGACCATCCACGGCATCCAGCCCGGGCCGCTGTTCATCACGCAGCACCCGGCGATCGCCTACGGCATCTACGCGGCGTATTTCGTGTCGCTGCCGCTCATGGTTCTGACCATCGCCGCCGGGTCGCGCCTGTGGCTGCGCGTGATCGGCGTGCCGAAATCGATCCTCATCCCGGTGGTGCTGGTGCTGTGCGTGATCGGGGCGTTCGCGCTCAACAACATCATGGACGACGTCTACGTCCTGCTGATCTTCGGCGTGGCCGGCTACGCCATGGTCAAGTTCGGCATCCCGCTCGCGCCGCTGATCCTCGGCCTGATCCTGGGCGACCAGATCGAGGTGAACCTGATCCGCGCCATCGCCAACGACCCCAATCCCTGGCTGTTCATCACGCACCCGATCTCGGGAGGGCTGCTGGGGGCTTCTCTCGCCTCGGTGCTGCTCGCGCTGTGGCAGCATCACCGCGCCAAGCGGCGCGGCGTTTCTGCGGAGGAGGAGGACGTGGATTTCTGAAGGCGGGCCGGGCCAGGCGTGAAGAGCTGCGCCGCCTGATCGGCTGCATTGCGCACTGCGCGTCACCGGACCGGTAAGCCGGAGAGCGGCCGCCGCGGCGCGGGAGGCGCGGCGGACTGAATCGCCCTCGCCGGGTCTACCGTGCGCTACGTCGTCGGCGTGGCCGGGCCTGCGGGAGGCGGCAAGACGTCGCTGGTGGAAGGCCTGGTGCGGGAGCTGGTCGATGCGACGTCGATCCACATGGACGACTACGAGCGCATGACGCTCCAGCCGGCGCCATGGATCGCCGAGTGGGCCGCGCGCGGCGCGGACCTGGACGAGTACCCGGTTCCGCTGCGCGGCGAGCACCTCGAGCGGCTGAAGCGCGGTCTGCCGGTCGAGCGGCCGGCAAGCCAGGCGACGATCACGCCGCGCAAGTATCTGCTGTTCGAAACTCAGCTCGGGCGCGCGCACCGCGCCACGGGTGCGCTCATCGACATGCTGGTGTGGATCGACACGCCGCTCGAGATCGCGCTCGCCCGGGTCCTCAAGGACGTCACCGGCGGCGCGCTTCGCAACACCGGCAAGGTCGGCCAGCGCGACGCGCTCGCGTGGCTGGACACTTACCTGGAGAACTATCTCGCGCTGGTCAGGCGCCTCATGATTCTGCAACGCGAGCGCGTACGCCCGCAGGCCGATCTGATCGTGGACGGCTGCGCCGAGCGCGCGGCCGTCGTCCGTGAAGTCAGGGACCGGATGCTCCGAACTCTGCCGTGACGTGGATGGCGCCGCGCGCCGCCCGCTCAGCCGCCCGCGCCGGTACCGTAATTGAACATGTAGATCACCGCGCTGCGGATCTCCGTATCGGTCAAGTCGGCCATGCCGCCCCGCGGGGGCATTCCGCCGTGCCCGCGGATCGCCGAGCGCACGACCGCGTCGAGCCCTTGCTTCGCACGCGGGATCCACGCCGCGCGGTCGCCGATCTTCGGCGCGCCGTTGACGCCCGTGCCGTGGCACTGGATGCAGCGCTCCTCGACGATCTCCTTCCCGCTGCGCTCGGCAGGTAGCGCTGACTTGTCGAGTGGCGTGGCCCAGTGGCCGCCGGACTGGTTGACCATGTAGGTGATCGCCCGCTCGAGCTCGAAATCGCTCACGCCGGGATTGCCGCCGTGCGGCGGCATCTGGCGGATGCCCGCGATCGCATGCTTGGTGAGGGCGGTCAGGCCCTGTGACGCGCGCTCGCTCCAGGCCGCGGCGTCGCCGATCTTCGGCGCGCCGTGCAGGCCGGTCGCGTGGCATGCCGAGCACACCGCATCGACGACCTCCTTGCCGCTGCGCTCGCCGTTCGCGCCACGCGCTGGCAGTGAAGCGAGCGGGACGATTGCGGCGACGAGGAACGCAAGCATCACTTGCCTCGGCATTCCGCTCCCGCTGCGCTGCTTGCTGGAAATTTCCACCGCTGCGTTCATGTGGTCCCCCGTCGGCAAGTCAATCAAATCTCAGTTCCATGGGAGGTACTAGAGCGCTTTCACGGTTGCGCGTCTTGATGCGGGTCAAGCTGACGCCGGAAAGGGCGTCGAAAGGGCAATGGCAGTCGTTTCGCCTCCCGGCCGCGGTGCCCGGAGGCGATCACTGCGCAGTCGCGTGAGCGCGGGTGCCGGGCTCAGATCACGCCGTGCAGCGCGTGGCTTTCGCCAGGTGAGCGATCGGCGCGCGCCTCCTCGGCGCACGGCGGGCGCGCCCCGCTGCGCGCGATATCGACGAGGCGCGTGCGGTCAAGGATCGCGATCTCGCGCCCGTTGACGGCGATGAGGCCGTCCTGCACCAGATCGTGCAGCAGGCGCGACAGGGTCTCTTTCTTCATTCCGAGGCGCGATGCGATGACCGCCTTCGCCGCCGGCAGCGCGGCGACGTAATGGCCCGAGCCGTTGAGGGGGCGCGCGACAGAATCCAGGTACGACGCGAGCCGCTGCACGCCGCGCTGCAGCGCGCTGTCCGCGAACTCGGAAAGCAGTCCCAGATTGCGCTCCGCGAGCGCCAGCATCAGCCTGCGCGCGAATTTCGGATCGCGGTCGATCAGATCGAGGATCGGTGCCGCGGCGATGGTGACCAGCAGCGTATCCGCGAGCGCCACCACGTCGACGGGGCAGGGGCGGCAAAGCAGAATCGTCGCCGCGCCGAAGCTTTCGCCCGCGCCCAATAGTCGCAAAACCCGCTCTTCGCCGTTGGCGCCGCGCGCGGCGAGCTTCAGCAGGCCGTAGCTGACGCTGATCACTCCGGGCATCGACTCGCCGCGGCGCACCACGGGCGTGCCGCGGCCCGCGTGCAACAGATGAGCGCGCGTCGCCAGCTCGAGCACCTGCGGCTCGGCCAGCTCGCTGTACACCGAGACATGGGCAATCAGGCCCCCGATTCGCGAGGGTTCGCGGTGGGTGTCTCTTCGATCCGGTGTGCGCATGTTTTTCCCGATTGTTCGCTTGATGCACCGCACCAAATGAAACCACCCGGAATGGACGGCCATTTGACATGGGTCAACGTTTGCGCGGAAAGCGAGCGTCGCCAGGGCAAAGAAGGGGACTCCGCCCCCCATCCGGCCCGACGCCATCGCGTCGTACCGCGATTCCGGACGCGGGGGGGGGCGCTTGACCAAGGTCAACGCTCCCGCCGAAACCCTGACGGCACTGCAAGGACACCGTGAGAGCATTCAAAAAACTGACTGACAAGGAGCTTTCAATGAACAAAACGATTCTTGCATCCACGCTGGGTTTGTCTCTCGTTGCCTTCGCCTGGGCCACATCGGCCGCGGCGGTCGATGAAACAGCGGCGATAGATCTGGCGAAGGAGAGCAAGTGCTTCAAGTGCCATTCGGTGGACAAGAAGAAGGAAGGGCCTTCGTATCACTCGGTCGCCGAGAAAAACAAGGGCAACGCCGGCGCCGAAGAGAAGCTGATCAAGCACATCACCGTTCCGAACAAGGTCAAGATCGACGGCGAGCTGCAGGACCACCAGATGGTGAAGTCCAGCGACCCGGCCGCGATCAAGAATCTGGTCGACTGGATCCTGAGCCGCTGAGCGCGCCTCGCCTGAGAACCGGGGAGGCCAAATGTTCGGCGGTTGGTGGCAAAGGCTGAAGCAGCGCTGCGCGACCTGCTCGCGCGTAACGCTGGGCATCGGAGTCGCGCTCGTCGTGCTGCTCGTCGGCGCAACGCTGGCGATCGGCGGGGCGGCCGGGCTCGCGTGGACCGAGCGGCTCGACTTCTGCATCAGTTGTCACGAGATGCGTGACAACCCCTACCAGGAATACAAGGACACGATTCATGCCGTGAACAAGCACGGCGTGCGCGTGGTCTGCGCGGACTGCCACGTGCCGCGCGAGGTCGGTCCGCTGCTCTGGGCCAAGACGAAAGCGACCTTCGAGCTCTGGGACCACTTCACCGGAAGGATCGACACGCGCAAGAAATTCCTGGCGCACCGTTCGGAGCTCGCGACGCAGGTCTGGACCGAGATGCTCGAAACCGATTCGCGGACCTGCCGCAACTGTCACAAGGTCGATTCTTTCAAGGGCGAGTCGAAGAGGGCGGAGGCCGCGCACGCCAGGATGAAGGCCGAGGCCATCTCCTGCATCGACTGCCACTACGCCATCGCGCACGACGAGCCCGAAGGGCCCGGGCCGCAGGAATTGAGGGTGAAGCTGGGGCTGATCAAGAAATAGCGCAAGCGACGGTCGATCGGGCGGCGTAACGCTCGATTCGGTTGTGTTGGGGAACACAAGGGGAGAGTGACCGATGAGTGGATTCCGAAACTTCCTGCTCGGGCTGGTCGCGGCGACGGCCGCGGCGGGTCTGCTGGGCTCGAGCGCTCCTGCGGCCGCCGCCGGCGCGTCGCAGAAGACCGACAAATGGGTCGCCGCCGACTTGCCGGACCTGGGCGCTCATGCAGCCGCCCCGGCGAAAGCGCAGGCCGAGCAGGCACCGCAGGCCGATCAACAGGCGCAGTCCAAGGACCTGGTCCTGCGCGGCGACGCGGTGTGCACCCGCTGCCACGACGAGGAGGACGACTATCCGGTGCTCGCGATCGCGAAGACGCCGCACGGCGTCAGGACCGACGCGCGCACCCCGACCTGCACCAGCTGCCACGGCGAGAGCAGCGAGCACGTCCATCCCACGCACGGCGGGCCGCGCCCCAAACCCGACCGGATGTTCACAAAAGACTCTCCGACGGCGGTGGAAGTGCAGAACAAGGCCTGCCTCACCTGCCACCAGAACGGCGCAATGACCTCGCACTGGGCGGGCAGCACCCACCAGGTGGAGAACGTGACCTGCACCTCGTGCCACAAGGTGCACGCGGCCCACGACCCGGTGCTCGAGAAGCGCACCCAGCCGCAGGTGTGCTTCACCTGCCACAAGGAGCAGCGCGGGCAGATCAACCGCCCGTCGCACCACCCGATCCCGGAAGGGAAGATGGCCTGCTCCGACTGCCACAACCCGATGGGCTCGGCCGGGCCGCACCTGCTCAAGCGCGATACCGTCAACGACACCTGCTACACCTGCCACATGGAGAAGCGCGGGCCGTTCGTGCACGCCCACGAGCCGGTGACCGAGGACTGCACCAACTGCCACAACCCCCACGGCACGGTGACCGAGAACCTGCTCAAGATGCGGCCGCCGATGCTGTGCCACCAGTGCCACAGCCCGCATGGGCCGCAGGATCTGCTGCTCAAGAACCAGCTCCCTGGGAGCGGAGTCATCGGGACTACGAACTTCGCCACGGCCGGCAAGAACGGCATCAACTACACCATGGCGCGCGGCTGCCTGAACTGTCATACGGAGGTTCACGGCTCGAACAACCCGGCCTCGGGCGTGCCGTTGGGCAACCCAAGCGCGCAGTTCCTGTTCCGTTGATCCGGGGAGATCGACCATGAACTTCACCAAAAAAGACTTTGGCTTCAGCCAAACGATCATCGCGCTGGGATTGCTCGCGGCATTCGGGCCGGCGCATGCCGACGATGCATCCGACTACGCGAAGCTCACGCAGCTCGAGAGCTCGGCTTCGGTCGGCGCGGCCGTCTCCAGCGGCGACAGCAAGGACCGCTCGCTGTTCGGCGAGTACAACGGCCTGCGCAAGGACGACGCCAATCTTCTGCTCGACTTCGACTACGTCAAGCGCGACGACAAGACGGGAACGTGGACCGTCATCCGCGGCCGCGATCTGGGGCTCGACACGCCCGAGCTCGACTTCACCCTGAACCGGCAGGGGAACTGGAAGTTCTCGGCGGACTACGAGGAGATCGTCAAGCATGACCCGCGCACCATCAATACGGGCATGGCGGGCGCCGGCACGACCACTCCGACGATCAGCCTGCTGGCCACGCCCGGCAGCGGGCAGGACGTGAACCTCGAGCTGAAGCGCCAGCGCCTGGGTCTGAACGTGGACAAGTGGATCACGCCTTCGCTGCAGGTGCAGGTGAGCTTCAAGAACGAGGACAAGACCGGCGCGGTGCTCTGGGGCAAGGGCTTCGCTTGCACGTCGAGCGCGGCGCCCGGCTGCGCGGGGGGGAGCGCGACGACGACCGGCTTTGCGCTGCTGCTGTTGCCCCAGCCGGTTGACTCGAGAACCGACCAGATCGAGGCCAAGCTCAACTACCACACTGAAAAGCTGTTCCTGAGCGGCGGCTACTACGGCTCGTTCTACACCGACAACAACGGCACCCTGACGCCGTCGGTGCCGGGCACCCTGAATAACGGGCTGGGTGTCGCTCATCCGCTCAGCGCGGGGCTGCAAGGGATCCTCAACTTGCCGATGGCGCTGTGGCCGGACAACCAGGCGCATCAGTTCTACGTGGACGGCACCTACGCCATCACGCCAAAAGTGCGCTCGACGTTCAACCTGTCGTACCAGCACGCCACGCAGGACCAGAGCTTCAGCGCCATGGGCCTGACCGGCGCGCCGGCCGGCGTGAGCAACTTCGGCGGGGTCATGGACACCACGCTGGCGCAGCTCGGGCTGACAGCGAACCCGATGCAGAAGCTCTCGCTAGTCGCCAATCTGCGTTACGAAGACCGCGCGGACAAAAGCCCGATCGAGTACTACAACATCGAGGGCTCGAGCATCGCGGGCGCCTGGACCAACGACCATTATTCGTACCGCAAGGTCGCCGGCAAGCTCGAGGGAACCTATCAGTTCCCGGCCAACTTCCGCGGCACGCTGGGGGTCGACTACGAGTCGATCGACCGCGACCTTCCGCTCGACACCACCGAGGTCGCAGGTTTGAGCGGCCTGCGCCAGCAGACCGACGAAACGAGCTATCGAGCCGAGCTGCGGCGCACCTTCTCGGACAAGTTCGCGGGCTCCATCGGCCTGGTGCATTCCTCGCGCACCGGGTCCGACTGGTACAGCCTGTGCACCAGCTCTGCCTGCACCGCGGCGGGTATCGGCTACGGGACGATCGTCTCGAGCAGCCAGATCGGGGCAGTCCTGACGAATGGCGCGTTTCCAAGCTACCTGCTGGACCGCAAGCGCGACAAAGGCAGGCTGACGGCCGAATGGACACCGACCGACCGGGCGTCGCTGCAGTTCGTGGTCGAGGACGGCAGGGACCACTACAGCGCGCCGACCTATACCGGGATGCAGAGCGCCGATGCCTCGCTCTACAGCGTGGATGTCAGCTATGCGCTGACGCTCGAGTGGAAGCTGACGGGTTATGCGTCGCGCAGCGACCAGACGATGCAGGTCAACATGCCGAGCCTGGCCTCGTATCAGATGGCGATGCGCGACCTGAACGACACGATCGGCATCGGCCTGACCGGCAAGATCTCGGAACGGCTCGACGTGGGCGGCAAGCTGTCGTACTCGAACGACCGCAATATCTACCACGAGACGCTGGGTCCGACGGCGGCCGCGGCCAACGTGAATTTCCTTGCATCTTCGGGCGGACTGCCTGATGTCACCTTCCGCGAAACCGTGCTCAATCTGTACGGCATGTACAAGCTCAACAAGAGCGCGGCGGTGCGCGTCGACCTGCTGCATCAGAGCGACCACTTCGACGAGTGGACCTGGGGGTACGCGGGCGTGCCGTTCACCTATGCGGACAACACCACCGTCAGCCTGAATCCGAATCAGAGCGTGACCGTGCTGATGGGACGCTACATCTACAGCTTCCGCTGAGCAGACCCGGGGGCGGCGGCGAGGAGCCGCGACCCCCAGGCGCCGCTTCACCAGGCGGGCCATGCAAGGCCGGCACGACCGGCCTTCGTTTTGCCCTGCGCGACTGAGGTATGCTCTCGGCTTTTGCCCGCTTGACCTCCCCCCGCGAAATGCTCGACGTCAGCGGCCTCGCCTGCGAGCGGGGCGACGTGCGCCTGTTCTCGGGCCTGGACTTTTCGCTCGGCGAGGGCGGGCTGCTCCTGGTGCAGGGCCCCAACGGCAGCGGCAAGACGAGCCTGCTGCGGCTGGTCGCGGGGCTCTCGCGCCCGGCAGCCGGCGCGATCCGCTGGCGCGGCGAGGACATCGCCGGGCTGCGCGAGGGGTTCGCGCGCGAGCTGCTGTTCATAGGGCACGCCAACGCCGTGAAGGACGAGCTCAGCGCGGAGGAGAACTTGGCGATCGCGCTCGAGCTGTGCGGCAGACGGGCCTCCCCGGCGGCGCGCGCGCAGGCGCTCGAGCGCATCGGACTCGCCGCGCGCGCGCGGCTCCCGGCACGCTACCTGTCGCAGGGCCAGAAGCGCAGGGTGGCGCTGGCGCGCCTGTGCCTCGCGGCGGAGGTTCCGCTGTGGATTCTGGACGAGCCTTTCGCGGCGCTCGACACGCGCGCGCTCGAGGCCGTGGTCGAGCTGGTGGACGGCCATCTGGCGCGCGGCGGCGCGGTGATCCTCACCAGCCACCAGGAGGTGGCGATCGCCGCGCCGGTGCGTTACGCGATCGCGCTCGGGATCTGAGGGAGATCCGGTGCTCGGCGGCCTGCATACGATCATCGCCCGCGACCTGCGCCTGTCGATGCGCCGGCGCGGCGACGTGCTCAACCACCTCGTATTCTTCGTGATCGTGGTGACCCTGTTCCCGCTCGGCGTCGGGCCGGAGCCCGCGCTTCTGCGCACGATGGCGCCGGGCATCCTGTGGGTGGCCGCGCTGCTCGCGGCGATGCTCTCGCTGCAGCGCTTGTTCGCGGCCGACTACGCCGACGGCACGCTGGAGCAGATGCTGATATCCGCACATCCGCTGGGGGTAATCGTGGTCGGCAAGACCATCGCGCACTGGCTGCTCTCTGGCTTGCCGCTGACGCTGCTCGCGCCGATCCTGGGACTTCAGTTTGATTTGCCTCAAAAGGCGCTGGCAGTGCTCACGCTATCCTTGGCGATCGGGACGCCGGTGCTCAGCCTGATCGGCGGCGTGGGCGCCGCGCTCACGCTGGGCGTGCGTGGCGGCGGAGTGCTGCTCGCGCTGCTGGTCCTGCCGCTTTACGTGCCGGTGCTGATCTTCGGCACCGGCGGCGTCGGCGCCGTAATGAGCGGAATGAGCCCGGCGGCGCATCTTTCGCTGCTGGGGGCGTGCCTGGCGATATCATGCGTGGTGGGCCCGTTGGCCACGTGCGCGGGCCTGCGGCTCGCTTGCGATTGACGGGCGAAGGAGAACAGCGAACTTGACGACGCAGACTTACCGGTTCGGGACGGATGACTCCGGCAGCCATGGCAACTGGCTGCTGAAGTATGCCGCGCCGCAGACCTTCTTCCCGCTGGCGGGGAAGATGATTCCATGGTTCGCGGCGCTCGCCGCCGTGCTCGCGCTGGCCGGCCTGTATGTGGGCTTCTTCGTGGCGCCCACCGACTTCCAGCAGGGCGAGGTCTACCGCATCATCTTTCTCCATGTGGCGGCGTCGTGGATGTCGATGTTCATCTATTGCGTCATGGCCGGCTGGGCGGCGCTCGGGCTGATCCTCAACACGCGGCTCTCGGGGATGATGGCCAAGGCGCTCGCGCCGACCGGGGCCATGTTCACCTTCATCGCGCTGTGGAGCGGGTCCTTGTGGGGCAAGCCGACCTGGGGCACGTGGTGGGTGTGGGATGCGCGCCTCACCTCGGAGCTGATCCTGCTGTTCCTGTACTTCGGCTTCATCGCGCTCACCAGTGCGATCGACGATTCGCGGCGCGCCGA
Organism: uncultured Pseudomonadota bacterium; assembly: GCA_963817785.1. Classification (GTDB taxonomy): domain Bacteria; phylum Pseudomonadota; class Gammaproteobacteria; order Burkholderiales; family SG8-39; genus JAKALD01. Next base: position 214,649 of record CAWFPL010000007.1, read on the forward strand.
TCGCGCCGGCGCGCTGCTGGCGATCGTCGGCGTGATCAACATCCCGATCATTTATTTCTCGGTGCAGTGGTGGAACACGCTGCACCAGGGCGCATCGGTCAGCCTGACCAGGTCGCCGTCGATGGCCTTGACCATGCTCGTCGGGATGCTGCTGATGGCGCTCGCCGCGTGGATGTACAGCATCGCCGCGGCGCTGTGGCGCGTGCGCTCGATCATCCTGGAGCGCGAGCGCGACGCGGAATGGGTGCGGCAGCTGAGGGAACTGGAATGAACTGGGGCAGTCTGAGCAATTTTCTCCACATGGGCGGCTACGGGCTGTACGTCTGGGGCTCGTACGCGGTCGCCGCGCTGTGCATCGCGGGCGAGCTGTGGCTGCTCGCGCGGCGCTGGCGCGCGGCGCACGGCAACAAGCCATGAAGCCGCGGCACCGCAGGCTGATCCTGGTGGTGGCGGGGCTCGCCGCGCTCTCGATCACCACGGCGCTGGTGCTGAACGCGTTCCGCAGCAACCTGGTGTTCTTCTTCACCCCGACCCAGGTCGCGGACCGTCAAGCGCCCATTAACAAGACCTTCCGCATCGGCGGGCTGGTCGAGAAGGGAACGCTGAAGCACCTGCCCGACGGCGTCACGGTGCAGTTCGTCGTCACCGATACCGCGAAGAGCATTCCGGTGCGCTACAAGGGCATCCTTCCGGACCTGTTCAGCGAAGGCAAGGGCGTGGTGGCGCAGGGGCGCCTCGAGCCCGACGGCATCTTCCAGGCCCAGCAGGTGCTCGCGAAGCACGACGCGAATTACATGCCGCCGGAGGCGGCCGAGGCATTGAAGATGGCCCATCAGGCGAGGCTCGCCAAATGATTCCTGAAATCGGACAGTTCGCCCTTTCGCTGGCATTGGCGGTGGCGCTCGCGCAATCGATCCTGCCGCTGGTGGGAGCGGCGCGCGGCATTCCCAGCTGGATCGCGATCGCGCGCCCGGCGGCGCAGGTGCAGTTCGCGTTGCTGGCGCTCGCCTTCGCGTGCCTGACCTACGCCTTCGTTACCAACGACTTCTCGGTGGAGTACGTCGCCGAGCATTCCAACACCTCGCTGCCGCTGGTGTACCGCATGGCGAGCGTGTGGGGCGGGCACAGGGGCTCGATGCTGCTGTGGACACTGCTGCTCGCGGCCTGGATGCTCGCCGTGACGCTGTTCAGCGCCCACCTGCCCGAAGAGATGGTGGCGCGGGTGCTCGGCGTGATGGGGATCGTGAGCGCCGGCTTCCTCGCCTTCATCCTGTTCACGTCCGATCCGTTCACGCGACTGTTTCCGGCGCCGCCCAACGGGCAGGACCTCAATCCGCTGCTGCAGGACCCGGGAATGGTCGTGCATCCACCCATGCTGTACATGGGCTACGTGGGCTTCTCGGTGGCGTTCGCGTTCGCGATCGCCGCCCTGCTCTCGGGCCGGCTGGACGCGGCCTGGGCGCGCTGGTCGCGGCCCTGGACCCTCGCGGCGTGGATGTTCCTCACCCTGGGCATCGCGCTCGGCAGCGCCTGGTCGTACTACGTGCTCGGCTGGGGCGGCTGGTGGTTCTGGGATCCGGTCGAGAACGCCTCGTTCATGCCGTGGCTGGCGGGCACCGCGCTGATCCACTCGCTCGCGGTGACCGAGAAGCGCGGCAGCTTCCGCAGCTGGACCGTGCTGCTCGCGATCTGCGCCTTCGCGCTCAGCCTGCTCGGCACGTTCCTGGTCCGCTCCGGGATACTGACCTCGGTGCACGCGTTCGCCGTGGATCCGCGGCGCGGCGTGTTCATCCTGATCCTGTTCGCGCTGCTGGTCGGCAGCTCCCTGCTGCTGTTCGCCGCGCGCACCGCGCGCATCGGTCTGGGCGGCAGCTTCGCCGTCGTGTCGCGCGAGTCGTCGCTGCTCGCCAACAACGTTCTGCTCACGGTGGCCGCGGGAAGCGTGTTGCTCGGTACCCTCTATCCGCTGGCGCTCGATGCCCTGGGCGGGGGCAAGATCTCCGTGGGTCCGCCGTACTTCGACGCCGTGTTCGTGCCGCTGATGGCGCCGGCGGTGTTCCTGATGGGCGTGGGGCCGCTCGCGCGCTGGAAGCGGGCGAGCCTGCCCGAGCTCGCGGTGCTGCTGCGCTGGGCGCTCGCGGTGAGCGTGCTGTGCGGCGCGCTGCTGCCCTTGCTGCTCGGGCGCTGGAGCCCGCTCATCGGCCTGGGGCTCGCGCTCGCGGTGTGGGTCGCCGCGAGCAGCGTGGTCACGCTGCGCGACCGGGTCAGGCACGCGGGCTCCGCGGCCGGCACCTGGGCGCGGCTGCGCAGCACTCCGCGTTCCTGGTACGGGATGCTGGTCGCGCATCTCGGCATCGCGGTGTTCATCGCCGGCGTGACCGTGGTGAATGGCTACGAGACCCAGAAGGACGTGCGCATGCAGGCCGGCGAAACCGTCGAGCTGTCGGGCTACACGTTCCGCATGATCGGCGTGTCGAAGGTGCGGGGGCCGAACTACACCGCCACGCAGGCGCAGATGCAGATCACGCGCAACGGCCGGACCGTGACGACCCTGTATCCGCAGCGGCGCGTCTACACGGTGCAGCACATGCCGACCATCGACGCGGCGATCGATGAGGGCCTGATGCGCCATCTGTACGTGACCCTCGGCGACCCCCTGAACGCGACCACCTGGGTGGTGCGCGTGCAGTACAAGCCGCTGGTGAGCTGGATCTGGCTCGGCTGCCTGGTGATGGCGCTGGGCGGACTGCTCTCCGCGACCGACCGCCGCTACCGCGTCGCCGCGACGATGCGGCGCGCGGCGGGCTCCGACGTCGCGGTCGCGCAGGCCGGCGCCGCACGATGAGCACCGCCGCGCTGCCGCGCATGCGTTACGTCTGGATCGTGGGAGTGTTCGCGGCGCTGGTCGTCATGCTGGCGGTGGGGCTGCGGCTCGATCCCAGCAAAGTACCGTCGCCGCTCATCGGCAAGGAGGCGCCGCATTTCGAGCTGCCCCGGCTGCAGGAACCGGGCAAGACGTTTTCCGAGAAGGAGATGCTCGGCAAGGTCTGGCTGCTCAACGTGTGGGCTTCCTGGTGCGTGTCCTGCCGCGACGAGCATCCGGTGCTGGTCGAGTACGCCAAGCGCGAAGACGTCCCGATCTACGGGCTCGACTACAAGGACAAGCGCGCCGACGCGCTCGCCTGGCTGCGCGACTTCGGCGACCCCTATCGCCTGAGCGCCTTCGACGCCAACGGCAGGGTCGGAATCAACTTCGGCGTGTACGGCGTTCCCGAGACCTACCTGATCGACAAGCGCGGCATCATCCGCTACAAGCGCATCGGCCCGGTGACCCCCGAGCTGATGGAACGCAAGATCCTGCCGATGATGCGGGAGCTGGCGCGTGAGTAGGCTGCTGGTGCTGCTGTGCGCGCTCATGGTCTCGGCCGCCGCCTGGGCCAGGGAGGCTCCCCCCGCCGCGGCCGACCCGGCGATCGAGGCGCGCATGATGGCGCTCGCCTCCCAGCTGCGCTGCCTGGTGTGCCAGAACGAGTCGCTCGCCGCCTCGAACGCGGACCTGGCGGCTGATCTGCGGGAAGAGATCCGCGAAATGATGCGCCAGGGCAAGAGCAATCGCCAGGTGGTCGCCTATCTGGTCGCGCGCTACGGCGATTTCGTTCTCTACAAGCCGCCGCTGATGCTCAGCACCGTCCTGCTCTGGTTCGGCCCGCTGCTGCTGCTTCTGGCGGGCGCGTTCGCGCTCTTCAGGCGAATCCGGCGCCGCAACACCGCACCCGGCCCCGATCTCTCGGCAGCCGATCGCGCGCGCGCCGCGCAGCTGCTCGAAGTCTCCCGCGACGCCGAGGCCCCATGACGGCCTTCATGGTCAGTGTCGCCGCGCTGACGGCGGCCGTGCTCCTCGTCCTGCTGATGCCCCTGATCGGGACGCGCCGGCGCGGACGCGTTTCGCGCCGCGCACTCAACATCGCCGTCTACCGCGACCAGATCGCCGAGCTGGACGGCGATCTGCGCGCGGGCAGCCTGAGTGCCGCCGAGCACGACAAGGCGCGCCGCGAGCTCGAGGCGCGGCTTCTCGAGGACGTGGACCAGCCCGCGGTCGAGGCACCGAAGCCGGGGGGGCGCTGGGCGGCGATCGTGCTGGGGCTTGCGCTGCCGGTGCTCGCGCTCGGACTGTACGGCGTGGTGGGCAATCCCAGGGCGATCGTCGGCCCGGTTGCAAGCGACACCGCACAGCAGCCCACGCACGGAGTGACCCAGGCCGACATCGAAGGCATGGTCGCGAAGCTCGCCGAGCGGCTGCGCCAGCATCCGGAGGACGCGGAGGGCTGGGTGATGCTCGGGCGTTCGTACGCCGCGCTCGGCCGGCTGGACGCGGCGGTGGACGCCTATGCCCACGCGGCCAGGCTGCGGCCGCAGGATGCGGATTTGCTCGCCGACTACGCCGACGTCCTAGGCTTCGCGCAGGGCAAGCGTCTGCTCGGCAAGCCCGAGGAGCTGATCGCCAAGGCGCTGCAGATCGATCCCCGGAACTTCAAGGCGCTGGCGCTCGCCGGCAGCGCCGCGTTCGAGCGCGAGGACTACAAGTCGGCGGCCGCCTACTGGCAGCGCCTGCTGCGGCTGGTGCCCCCGAATTCGGAAGACGCCAAGACCGTCCTGGCGAACGTCAACGAGGCGCGCTCGCGCGCAGGGGAGCAGCCGCTCGCCGCGACGGCGGCCGATACCGCCTCAGGCGCGGCCGCGGCGACCGATGCGGCCGCCCCGGCGGCGCAGGCCCCCCTTACGGGGACGGTCACGCTCGCGCCCGGGCTCGCCGCCAAGGCCGCGCCCGACGACACCGTGTTCATCTTCGCGCGCGCGGCCAGCGGCCCGCCGATGCCGCTCGCCGTGCTGCGCAAGCGCGTGCGCGACCTGCCGGTCTCATTCTCTCTCGACGACTCGATGGCCATGGCGCCGGGGTTGTCGTTGTCGCGCTTCCCGCAGGTCGTGGTCGGTGCGCGCATTTCGAAGTCGGGCAGCGCGACGCCCGGCCCCGGCGACCTGCAGGGGCTCAGCAAGCCCGTCGCCAACGACGCGGAACACGTGAGCGTGGTGATCGACTCGGTGGTGCGCTGAGCGCCGCATCACGCGCTGGCGCCCCGGAGACGAATCGAACGTCCGACCTGCCCCTTAGGAGAGTGATCAAACGAGAGAAAAACATTGACAAAACAGCGTGCTAGCAATTACAAATGGGGTCATTCACACTTCGTTCACAGTCGAAATGGCGACCATACGAAAGCTGCCGTCTGGGAAGTGGAATGTGCAGGTGCGCAAGCACGGGCACCTGCCCGTATCGGAGACTTTCATCACCAAGGCCGCCGCCGAACGGTGGGCACGGGAAACGGAAGTCAAGATCGAGAACGCCTCGTTTGTCGACCAGAGTAAGGCGCAAAATACCACGGTCAAAGATCTGCTAGGCGAGTACGAAGAGAAGATGACACCCCGCAAGCGTTCATGGAGACGCGAGAAGTCGCGGTTAAAGGGCCTGGTGGCCAGGCTCGGGAAATACCCCCTGGCAGGGCTGACTGCTCAGGCGGTCGTCGACTTCGTGGATGCTCGTTTATCCGCTGGAGCGTGTAGCGACACGATCAGAAAAGACCTTAACACCCTGTCGCACGCGATCGATACCGGCATCGCGCTATGGGGGATACCGCTGCCATTCAATCCGGTCATAACGGCGCGAAAGATCCTCTCCAAGACGGAAACACTGCGCAGCGGCGTGGAACGCGACCGTCGCCTGCGCAAGGGCGAATTGAAGCGATTGCTGGAAGCTTCTGACGCGGTTCACGAGGCTCTATGGATTTGGACAGTTGAGTCCGGAATGCGAAGGGGCGAGATTGCCGCTATGGAATACGCACACCGAAGCGGCAAGACCCTGCGCGCGCCGACGTCAAAGACGGGGCGCCCACGGACGATACCGATGAGCCCCGCGATGCAGCGCGTCTGGAGAAAGCTGCCTTGGGAGCGAGACGATTCAGGGAACCCGGTGAGGATCGCGCTTAAGCCAGATTCGATCACGCGGGCCTTCGATCGCGACTGCAAGGCAGCCGAGATCGGGGGGCTCAGGTTCCATGACCTTCGGCATGAGGCGACTTCGCGCTTTTTCGAACGCGGGCTACAGATTCAAGAGGTGGCTAGCATTACCGGACACTCGGACTGGAAATCGCTCAAGCGATATACGCATCCATCGGCATCCGAGATTGCTAAGAAGCTGAACGGCGCTCGTCGAGGTAACCGGCCACATCGCGAACGTCAGCCACGCGATACTTCCCCTCCCTCCGCGTCTTAATAGGGAATCGCCCAGCGCTGATCGCGTTAAGGATGGACTTCGGATCCCGGTAGCGCAGCTCGCTCGCGATCTCGTCTACGGTCATCACGAGGGTCCCGTACTTGTTCAGCAAGTACCGTTCCGTCGCGGAGAGTTGCTCGCGATGGAAGAGGGGAGCGGGGCGAATCGCTGGGCTGCTTATACCTGACATCTGTCGCTCCCATAGACTTTGACGCTCACCGGAATTGACCCACATGTGCTCATCGAAACGGACCCGGTGTTGAAGGTTGAGCCGGCGATTTGTTGAGCGCTTGCGGTCCGTAGTCCTCGAGATGCAATAGCGCACCCTGTGTGGATGGTTTCTCCGGAGGGAGGCCGTCCATGCAGAGCATGCGGTGCGCGGCCTGCGGCCTGGAGTTCAGGCCGCGTCGCCAGGTTCCAGAGCAAAGGTACTGTTCGTCCGCGGTCTGTCAGCGCGAGCGACGGCGTCGATGGCAAGCCGCGCGGCTTGGGAGCGACGCCGATTACCGCGCCAATCAACGCGCGGCCCAGAGGGCCTGGGGCGAACGCCACCCCGAGTACTGGCGCACCTACCGGCAAGCCCACCCGCAATACGTCGAGCGCAACCGCAGGCTCCAGCGCGAGCGCGACCGAGCCCAAGGCCCGCATGTGGCCGCATAGCGGATGTCGTTGCGAAGTAAGAGCGCCCCCAGGCGCTGTCTGGCCTGGCGCTGCATCACCACCGCGTCCTCGGGCGTTCTCACCAGATCGCGCATCGCCTCGTCCACTTCGTCGGGCACGTGGATCGGCGTGAGCTCCCCGGCGCGCGCAAGGCGCGCGAGCTTCAGACAATCGCGCCGGTCGGTCTTGATGCGGTCGGCGTTGCTGCGCGGCGTCAGCCCCGGGGACACCACCCAGCACTCGTGTCCTCGCGCGCGCAGCATTCGATAGATGCCGAACCCGCAGGGACCGGCTTCGTAGACAAATACCAGCGGCCCGCCGGCCGACTCGAGCTTGCGCGCGAGCCGCGAAACCGCCGCCAGATCCCCGCCAATCGCGCCGTAGTGGCGCACTTCGCCCCCGCGCTCATCGCCCGTGGCGACGTCGATGGAATCCTTGTGAACGTCCATTCCGACAAACAGCTTGCTAGACTTGCCCATGGCCTGCCTCCTCGATACGGTTGACGCCTGCGTGCTCAACCTGTGGCTCGGCGTGGTTCGCCACGCAATCCACGGTACAGCGGAGGCAGGCCGCCTGCTATCGGAAAGCCATTCTGTCTAAGGTTAGTCTTGCCGGTTAACTCACATTCGCTTCGGAACCACTTGCGGGGAGCCACTCACCCCGGTCCGGTTTTCGGCCAGCGCAGCCTTCTGGGATGCTTCTCTCTCGGAAATGCTCCCAAATCCGTTCTCACTATTCGTCGCTCAGTCGCCGCACGATCCCCATTCTGAGAGTTCATGCGAACGGCGATATCAAATTGGAGTTCGGCCCTACATATTCCGATCTTTTCGAACTATTCACGACCACATATCTTCCGTGCCTACCGGGCCATTTTGAAAATGGAGTCGAAATGCGCATTGCGAACGATGTTACCGACCTTATTGGCAAGACACCATTGCTCCACCTGGGGCGCGTTTACGATGGAGTTGGGGGCCGTGTCTTTGCCAAGCTGGAGAACTTCAATCCGATGTCAAACAAGGACCGGCCAGTCCTGCATATGGTCCGGCGGGCGATGGCGGATGGCAGCATTCACCAGAAAACCGAGGTCGTCGAGGCAAGTAGCGGCAACACCGCAATCGCTATTGCAACGCTGGGAGCTGTTTATGGATTTCCGGTGCGCATATTCATGAGCGAGGTGGTCAGCTTAGAGCGCAAGCGGGCACTCGCCGCGTTCGGCGCAAAGATCACGCTTACGCCGGGCCGTGAGTACACTCGTGGCGCCCGCGAGCGAGCTATTGCTTATTGCGAGGCAAATCCAGATAGCACGTTTTTCCTAAACCAGCATGGCAACTCCGAGAATCCTCGAATGCACGAGCTTACGACTGGGCCAGAGCTTTGGAAACAGCTCGAGGGCAAGATTGATGCCGTTGTCATCGCACTCGGCACTTGTGGGACCTACGAGGGAGTTGCCAAGTACCTAAAGCGCATGAATCCGCGAGTCCACGCCGTAGGAGTCGAGCCGGCCGGAAGCCCGCTGTATTCGGGAGGTAGACAAGGTGTGCACCACATATACGGTATGGGACCCGGTCTTGTGACTGAGATATTCCAGCGATCGGAGAACAAGCCGGACGAAATCATTTTGGTAGAGGACGGGACCGCATACGAATGGACCCGTCGTATCGCGCACAAAGAGGGTATGTTGGTCGGCCTGACATCTGGCGCTGTCGCATGGGCCGCGGGACAAGTCGCTGCTCGGCCGGAGTTCGTTGGGAAGAATATCGTGACCTTTTTCTACGACACTGGAGAGCGTTACCTGTCGATCGAGGGGTTGTACCCGCAGGGCGATATTCAATTCGTGCGGTGATTTCGCAGAAAACTAAACGTCACCGGATTGCCTCTCGCGATTCTTGCTAAGATCTTAGTTAAGATTTTAGTTAAGATCCTAGTATCGCTGACTTTCCGCGAGCATTGTTGCGGCGCAGCATTCTTGACGTCGTCGGAGCAGGGTGTGAGGGGCATCGTGCGGACAAGAGCAAAGGTGCGGCGGTCCCTGCATCGCATTTCAGCCACAACTGACTGGGTCGATGGCAATCTGCGTCTACTCGGCAAAGAACGTCCAGACTTGGATCTATCTGGCTCGGAGATTACCGCCCGAATCTTCCGCTTGCGGGAGATCTACGTGAAAAAGCTGGATGACATCCATTCGCAGTGCGGACTGAAGCCGCGGATGTTCCTCGTGCTGGCTGCCTTGTATCGCAGTGGGTCCCCGTACGAGTTATCGCCAGCAAGCCTGATGCGGCACCTGATGTGGAGCTCGGGTGGGTTATCGCAGCTTCTTGATCGCATGGAAGCGGCTAGCTTGATTCGTCGGTACAAGGGCCGAAGCGGAAGGCATGGGGTGCGGGTAAGCTTGCTCGGGAAAGGCGAGCGCATCATTGCCGACGTTCTGGATGTTCATTGTAAGACCGAACTTCGGTTCATTGCGCCGCTGAATCAGCGTGAGCGCATGAAGCTTGTATCACTTCTTCGAAAGCTTCTAATCACCGCGGAAGGTCCACAGGTGCTTCCACCACCGGCGAATATGGTTGCAGAAGCGGATAGGGGGCGACGCGGTGACTGACATTGACGTGCTCGTCGTCGGTAGCGGTGGAGCAGGAATGCTCGCTGCTGTAGAAGCCGCTAAAGCAGGGCGGAAGACTGTGATGCTAACTAAGGGGCAGGCCGCGCGATCCGGTGCAACCGCCACTATCACTGGGGATTGCAGCGTTGCCGGGCGTACTTGCGTGGATCTTCTTGGGCTACGAGCCGATCGCAACGATACGGAAGACGATTTTTTCGCCGACACGGTTGCAGGCGGGAAGTTCTTGAGCGATCAAAGGCTGGCAGAAACTATGGTGTCCGAAGTCGGGCCAGTTCTGAAATCCATGCGCGATTTGGGACTACGGCTCGGCGATCCCGTTCAAAGCCCTGGTCATCGCACGGCGCGGGGGGTTTGGTATTCGGGCATGGAGCTCATGCAAGTGCTACGCAAAGAGATGATTAAGCTGAACATCAAAGTCCGAGAGGAATTCTTTGCGACAGATCTCCTGCTGAACGACGGCGTTATCGCCGGCATCGCCGGTATCGATCAGCGCACTGGCAACATAGCCGCGATCAAGGCCAAAGCGGTCGTCTTAGCGACCGGCGGGGGCATGATGATCTACCCGGTGCAGACTGCACCCGAGGAGCTAACTGGCGATGGCCACAGTATGGCTCTGCGTGCGGGCGCGGAGTTGATCGACATGGAAATGATTCAATTCCTCCCCTGTACTCTGATCGAGCCGGACATCTGGAGAGGCATTCAATTTCCGTGGGTACTTGGTCCCCAAAGTGGTATTCGAGCCTGGCTGTTGAATCGATTCGGCGAGCGATTCATGGCGAAATGGGACCCGGTCAATATGGAGTTTGCCACACGGGACATCATCTCAATCGCATGCATGAAAGAATCAGTCGAAAATCGCGGGGGACCGAATGGAGGAGTTTTCCTGTCCTGGGCGCACCTCCCTACGAATATTATTGATTTCGCAGCGAGGTGGTATTTCCGGACGCATCTGCGGGGCAACTGGCTTTGGGAGGGCTTCGATTTCGCCGATTTAGTGAGAAGAATCAAGTCAGGCGAGGCCGTAGAGGTAATGCCAGCCAGTCACTTCTTTATGGGCGGTGTGCTAATCGATGAGCGCTCCGCGAGCCGAGTCCCAGGGCTTTTTTGCTGCGGGGAAATTGCGGGCGGGCTCCACGGAGCGAATCGGCTATCGGGCAGCGCGAGCAGCCAAATACTTGTGCAGGGAAAAATCGCTGGTTTTGCGGCATCGGAGTACGCCAGGCGAAGTTCGCAACCAGGTATCGTGCGCACCCAATGGGCCGCGGTTTGCGATGAGCTGGAAGCGCCGTTACGACGAAAGAACGGGACCGCGCCATTTGAACTGAAGGAGGAGCTGCAGCGACTTGCCAACGTCCACGTTGGGATGTTGCGAACCGAGAAGTCTCTGAAGGAGGCGCTGAATCGAGTGCGTGGATTGCGCTGTGATTTACTGGCACGCATATATTGCCGTTCGACTGATCGCTTTTACAACAAGGAATGGGCCGACGCAGTGGAATGCCGCACGATGCTGGACACCTTGGAGGCAATCGCACTATCCGCGTTGATGCGGCGTGAAAGCCGCGGCGCTCATTATCGAGAGGACTATCCGACGCAAGTCGACAGCTCGTCACCGCGAAACGGAGTCGTAATGTTCCAAGGTGGGGAAATGAGACACGACGCGCGAGCGGCCCGGATGTTCCGAATGTTGCCCCCCGAGGCGACGCCGGACTCCAATAGTCGAACCGCGGTTGCGCGATGAAGGAAATGAATATTTCGGTTGTCCGGGGGCCAGGTCCAGAGGGGGGCACTTGGACGCAGATCTATAAGCTTCCTGACATCTCGGGGGCGAGCGTGAGCAATGTGCTGCAATACATTAGCCGTCACGTGGATGGCAGCCTTGGCTATTACCTTTCGTGCCGAAGGGGCATGTGCGCTGCCTGTGTCGTGCGCATCGACGGTGAGAATGAGAAGGCCTGCGTTGTGCAGGCCCAGGACGGCATGGTCATTGAGCCGACGACCTTGCGTTTGCTAGTCAAGGACTCGGTCGTCCATTTGGGTATGCCGCGAGAGAGTGAGTTCCCGATCGAGCAGGCAGATATTCTTGTGGCCGCTCCAAAGAAGGCGGAGTCCAAATGATTCAACTGCACGCTGAACTCTGGTGCAGCGAGTTAGTTAAGAGGCAAACGCCGGTGCCACTTGCATTTCGTCGAGACTTACAGCGCCGAGTCCCGGTGAGCGTAGCCTTATGGGCGCGCAATCAAAGGCTGCTCAGTAGTTCCTTCAATCGCATATTCGTTGAGGAGGAAAGGCCGTGAATGGTTTCAAAACCAATACTAGGTGCAAATCGATCAGTTGTCGCCGAACCCTCGTAGCTGCCGTGACGCTCAGCTTGGCCGCATGCGCAGCGCCCGCTATGTCGGCGGACTTAGTTCCCGTGACGCTTAGGGTCGATGTGTTCTTTTATGGATCCCATGTTCCCTTGCTAGCTGGGATTGTAGACGGGACATACAAGAAGTATGGGTTAAAGGTTACCGCTTTGCCCGGACGCGGCTCTGCTACCACCCTTCAGACTGTAGCGAATCAATCCGACGATTTCGGATTTGCTGACGGTGGCACGTTGGTCAAGCTCGCGGCGCAAGGTCTAAAGGTGAAGATGATTGTCGGCATGCTACAGAAGAACCCGATGATCATCATGACGAAAAAGGATTCCGGCCTGAATAATCTAAAGGATCTGAATGGCAAGACCGGTGGGTTTAGCCCAGGATCCGCGCCAGAACAACTCTTTCCCGCCCTGGCAGAAAAAATAGGCATAGACCTGGCCAGCATTAAGAAAATATCCGCGGATATCCCGACACGAGATAGTGCATTTTTAAGCGGCCAGACGAATTTTTCTTTTGGCTACACGGTTACGCAACTGCCGCTACTTCAGGAGCGTTGCAACTGCAAACTCAACGTTTTTCGTTACTCAGATTACGGCATTAATGCGATCAGCAACGGAATTGTTGTGAGCGATGCGCTCATTGCTAAGAAACCAGATGTTGTTCGCAGGTTCGCTGCCGCTACTGTGGAATCCATTGAAAACGCGGTCAAGGATCCTAAGACCGCTGTTGACGGGTTCTTCAAATATGCAGCGGGCAAAACGCAGTTGAGCCGTAACGTCGTGATGAAGCAGTGGGAGGAAACTATCAAGATACTTAAGAGTAACGACACTCAAAACATGCCATATGGCCGTATGTCGGTAAAGGACTGGAGGGAGACCATCGATCTGCTTCAGAAATATGCCGGAGTTCCCAAAGGCACGGTGACGCCATCGATGGTGTACACGAACAAATTCCTACCAAAATAGAGGTGAAGCGCAATATAAGGTGACGATCACCAAGATGAGTTCGTCTGCCGCGCCGCTGATTCAAGTTCGAGCGGTATCTAAGACTTTCCGAACGAGCCAGGAATTGGTGCCAGCTATTCAGCGCCTGTCCATAGACGTGAGGCAGGGGGAATTTGTTTCGTTGGTTGGCCCCAGCGGCTGCGGTAAGACCAGTCTAATGATGATCATTGGAGGACTACTTGACGCCGACCATGGTGAGGTGATCATCCACGGTCAGCAAGTTCGCGGCCCATTTACAAATCTCGGAATCGGCTTCCAAAACGCGGAACTGCTTGACTGGCGTACAAGTCTCGAGAACATCCTGCTCCAAATCGAGATGCGCAAGCTGCCTGTTAAACAATACAGGGCTATTGCGTTGAATCTTCTGAGGCAGGTGGGTCTCGACGGGTTTGCCGACAGGTATCCATACGAGCTCTCGGGTGGCATGCGACAGCGGGTGGCGCTATGTCGCGCACTTGTGCATGACCCAGACATCCTTCTTCTCGATGAGCCGTTTGGCGCGCTCGACGCCCTGACGCGCGATCAAATGAACTATGACCTCCAGCGAATTTGGCTTGAGAAGCGCAAAACGGCCATTTTGGTAACGCATAGCATCGAAGAAGCGGTGTGGCTGTCTGATCGGGTACTAGTAATGACCCCGCGGCCTACTGATGTGGCGGAAGACATCGCGATCGATTTGCCACGACCGCGTGACCTTGAGGTAAAGACGGATCCGAAGTTTAACCATTACACCGGCCACATCCGGCGGATATTCCAGCAACTCGGCGTGTTCAGAATGCCAGAGATCCGACGTGGCAACTAACCCCAAGACGCGTGCTTCGGTGAGCGACAGATGTCTATACGGCTTTGCTTGGATCGCGCCGATTGTTACAGCGCTTGTATGCTTGATTTTGTGGGAGCTGAGCGTTCGCTGGTTTCATGTACCCATCTACTTGTTACCTGCGCCAAGTGAAGTGGTCCGCAAGATGTTTACCGACTACAAAATCTTCTATGAGCAATCGTTACCCACTCTAGCTGCAATCGTATTGGGCTTCGGGATGGCAGTAGCGGTCGGAGTACCGATCGCGATTTTTATGGTCTATTCGCGACTGTTTAGACACTCAGTACAGGCGATTCTCATTACAGCGCAAGTGCTGCCAAAGGTCGCGTTAGCGCCTCTCTTTATTGTGTGGTTCGGCTTCGGTCTCTTGCCGAAAGTATTAATGACCTTCCTCATCTCTTTTTTCCCTATTGTTATTGATTCGGTTATTGGATTGGCATCGGTCAGGCCGGAGAGCTTGATGTTGGTGAGGTCTATGGGTGCCGGCCGCTGGCAGGCATTTTGGAAGATACGACTCCCATACGCGTTGCCGAGCATGTTCGGCGGTTTCAAGGTTGCCATTACTTTCGCGGTGGTTGGGACGCTGGTGGCCGAGTTCGTGGGCTCAGACAGTGGACTAGGCTACTTGCTCGTGATGGCTCGCGGTAACCTTGACACGCTAACGGTCTTCGCGGTGATAGGGTGGCTCGTTATTATTGGGTTCGCATTCTATTACGCGATCGAGTTGCTCGAGAAGCTCGTCCTGCGTAATCGCGGCCGAAATCGTGCCGGCGATCTTGGGGCGGGTCTATAGCGTCGACTTTTCGCTTCCACCAGCCAGAGGAGGAGTCATGGAATTAATCACCACCAATCCACGCACTATGCCCCCCGGTCCGTTCTCCCAAGCATACAAGCATGGGGACATCGTTTACGTGGCGGGTCAGGTTGCGTATGACGGAGCAACAGGGAAGCCAATGCTAGGCAACATCAAAGAACAAACCAGGCAGACGCTGAAGAACCTTACAGCGGTGTTGCAGGCGGCTGGGAGTTCGCTCGACAAAGTACTGAAGCTGACGTGCATTCTGCCGAACTTCCCGGAAGATTATGTGGGGTTTAACGAGGTGTTTGAAGAATTCTTTCCGGGTCCCCATTTCCCGGCACGGACTTCAATTCAGGCAGGTCTACTCGGAGGATTCATTGTCGAGATAGAGGCCATCGCGGTCTGCGAGGGCAAATAGTTCGTGCACAACAGAACGGGAGACAGGTGATGGAAGAGAGGACGTTTTATCAGTCGCTCATGGAGCGACAGGCCGAGACACGCAAGTACAAGGGTAAGCTGATACTGAAGAAAAAAGATATTCATTGGCATGTGAGCCCTCAGGGGCGAAACGCGGCGTTGGTAGATGCCACTACTGGGTTGCAGGCTAAGACGTTCGGAATGGTGCTTACCGAAATCCCACCCGGATCACAGTCCGGTCTCCACCGCCATACGTTTGAGGCGGTCGCATATGTGCTTGAGGGGGAGGGCTACGATCTCATCGGCGACGAGCGCGTCGAGTGGGAGGCTGGAGATCTATTTTATATGCCCCCCAACGTCGACCATCGCCACGTGAACAAGGACCCTCGGAACATGGCCCGACTGCTGCAGGTCGAAGCGTGGCCACTGATGATCTATCTCGGAATATCCGAAATGGTCCAGCGCGAAGGTGCCGGAAAGTCGCCTGCCGCTCAGTGACATCTACGACTAGAGTCCAAAAGGAGCAAAGATGAGCAGGCGGCTTCACAATAAAGTTGCATTTATTACGGGTGCTGGGCAGGGCATTGGCCGTGTTACAGCTCTCCTTTTTGCGAAAGAAGGTGCGAAGGTTGGCTTGCTGGATAAAGATGTAGAAAAGGTCCGGGCCGTCGCGGATGCTATAAATGCCACGGGCGGGGTGGCCATTGCATTTGGATGCGATATCTCAAAAAAGAGTGATGTGACCGCCGCAATTAATGACGCAACGAAGGAGCTCGAGGCGCTTCACATTCTGGTAAACAATGCGGGCGTCACTCTTACGCGGCCGTTCATCGATACGACTGGCGAGGAGATCGATTTCTTGGTCGACGTCAACCTGAAAGGTACGATATTCGCGAGCCAAGCCGCTATCCCTAATATCATAAGAAGTGGAGGCGGGGCGATTGTGCATGACGCTTCAAACGCGGGATTAGTCGGGCGACCATGGCAGCCCGTATACGGTGCGACAAAGGCCGGAATCATCTCTTTAACAAAGGCCATGGCCTTAGCACTCGCCAAGGAAAACGTCCGAGTCAACTGCATCTGTCCGGGATCGATTGATACGCCGATGCTGCGAACTGCTCTTGCAAGTAGCGGAAGTTTCGAAGAGAACTGGAAAAAAACTGCGATGATAATTCCGATGGGGCGTATTGGATCTGCGGAGGACATCGCAAATGCCACACTGTTCCTTTCGTCGGACGAAGCTAGCTACGTCACAGGTGTCGCTCTACCGGTTGATGGCGGGCGTACTGCAGGAGTAGCCGAGGTGGCGCATCTTGGTATGGCTGTGCCAAAGTAGCGACTTTCCGCCTCGGAGATTTGGTGCGCTTTCATAGCAATTGGGCGTTTATTGAGCAGGAGTTTGACTGCTCCATTCGCGATCATTTTCTTATGGCGGTCCGCTCCTTGGACAACCCCAAGGCGGTAACGCCGTTCTTGCTAGAAACCAGCAGACAGCGCTTCGCGCTCTTCCTCCACGTGGAGAAAGGTAATGTCGAGGCGGCCCGACTTCCTGCCGACATTACTCCCGTTTACTACCGCCCATATTTCACATTTGAGCCGCCTGATGCCGGGCGCTCCGTGCATCGAACACTCGTTGACGCAGTCGAGCATGTGGCGGAAGGCGATCGCAATATCTTAATTGATCCTGCAACCCCCTTAGCGGTCGCCTCGGAACTGCAGGGGCGATTTGCAATCGCACTTGAAGATGCTCCGGAGCCTGGCACGGTTACCCTGAGGGAGGTGAGGTGCTCGGAGACGGTCGCCCGCTTGCAGCGCGGCCGCCTGGAGGCCAGTAAGGCTGCAACGCGTCTTCTCGTGAGGTCTCCGATCCGTGATCGATTGTTACCATATCTAGGCTTTTATTCTGATGACCGCTTCTCGAAGCTAGATCAGGCTATCGAGAAGGAGGGCTTTACCGGAATTGTGCTCAGCTCGACTCTAAACGTCCAGGAAATTGCTGGAGTACCCGTGCGGCGTAAGCAAAGGCCACTCGCGGCGATCTATATTCCAGGCCAAAGCAGTGCGTGGGTAATGGAACCGGGCTGCGCGAGTGACGGAAGGCAGTTCCCCTCGCCGAGATCTGCGTTAAATCATCTCGTACCGACCGGCGGCCTTGGCATCGAGACTGAGGACATCGGGGTCGCGCTCGGACACGCGTTAGGGCTTGAAAATCGAGATTGGCGTTCAGCGGATAAAATGGTACGCCAGTGGAGAGACGAATACGCCCTGCCAGATCTCGCTTATTATATTATCGCGACGCGAACGACCAGACATGCAATTGAGGCCGCCCTCTCCTTCGCGGCTGATGCGCTGAAGCGATCCCTTCGCGTAACAGAAATGGATAGCTACGCGCTCTATCTGAGCGCAATGCGCGAATTTGCACAGGCTGCGCTACCTGGCCTTCGCGTCTCCCGTACGCTGACCAACTTTCATTCTGGATCCCGCACGATCTATCCGGCCAACCCTACGGCATATCAGCTGGATAGGTCCATCAATACGTTGAAAATCGATGCTGGCTGTCTCCTATTTGATTCCGAGGGTGTATTGCTTGGATGTTCTGATATTGCCCGCACTCTCGCACTTTCTCCGGCGAGCCAGGACCTTTATGCAATCTTCGAAAGCAGCGTACGCCACCGGTTGATTCCAGGCGCCCGCGCCGGTCGGGTCGGAGCCGAACTCCACGCGGAGGCGACCGAAGCGATATGGGGAGAACATCGTCAACTCGCAGGTAATCCGTTATTTGTGAACCTTGCTCAGCCCGCTCATGATTATGAGCGCGATGTGGGACATCTGCTGGGTAAAAATAATCTCGCCCACCTTCGCTTCGTAGAGGGTGAAAATCAAAAGCTTCGCGAGGGAATGATTGCATGTTGCGAGTTTCAGTGGCCAGTAAACGCTCACGCAGTCGCGTATGAGGATACATGCCTCGTGACCCCCACGGGAGGCCTAAACATTACCAGTGACGAGGAGTAGGGGCATCAGCAGGGCTTTTGGCATACTTCTGCGAGGTGTTTAGACATCATGTATTGACCTGCCGCACCTTAAGCGACGCGGATTACGCTTGGGGTTTCATCAACCATCGGCGCAGAGCCGCAATTGAGGGGGCAGGTCATGAAGAAGTTTAGCAAGCACGTGGGGCTGGATGTGCACAAGGAGACGATCGCGGTGGAGCTGACCGATGCAAGCGCAGGCCAGGCGCGCTTCTTTGGCGAGATTGCCAATACGCCCGAGGCGCTGGCGAAGCTTGTGCGGCAGCTAAAGAAGGGCGATGAACGGCTTGCATGGTGCCAGGAGGCTGGGCCGTGTGGTTACGGCATTTATCGGCAGTTGAAGGCACTTGGGGAGCATTGCCAGGTGGTAGCCCCCTCGCTCATTCCGAAGAAGGCGGGGGATCGGGTGAAGACCGACCGGCGCGATGCGTTGAGTCTGGCGCGGCTCGATCGGGCTAGGGAGCCCCCCCCCCCCGCGTCAGAATAGTTGTCGCCCCGATAGAATCGACAACCCCGGGGGCGATGATGAGAGAACGAGTTGGCGTGATACGGACAAGTGTTCAAGGATAGAGCGGTGGCGAGGTTGTTGCCGCCGGAAAGTGCTTCGCTGGACGAAGTGGCGCGTGAGATCGGGGTTGGAGCGGGAACGCTGGAGCGCTGGCGCAGCGATGCGCTGTCCAGGCCCGCTCGCGAGCGGGCCTGGACAGCGGCGGCCCGATTCGACGCGGTATTGAGCACGGCCGCGATGGACGAGGCTGGCAAGAGCGCCTGGTGCCGCGCCCACGGGGTGTACCCGCGGCAACTGGCGGCTTGGCGGCTGGCGGCCACGCAGGCGCTGGCCGAGCCCGAGGAGGCCCGCGCCAGCCCGCAGCAGACCAAGCAGGACCGCCGGCGCATCAAGGAGCTCGAGGGCGAGCTGCGCCGCAAGGACCGTGCCTTGGCCGAGACGGCGGCGCTTCTGGTGCTGACAAAAAAAGTCGCGGCGATCTTCAACAAGGGCGAGGACGAATGATCGGCCTCGAAGATCGCCGGAGTCTGGCCCGAGACATCCACACGGCGCACGCGGCCGGCGCGCGGCTGCACCGGGCCTGCGAGACGGCTGGCATCGACGCGCGCACCCTGCCGCGCTGGAAGGCCTGCGACGTGATCCCCGATTTTAGTAGCGTTATGCTTTAGGATCCGATTGCCACGGCCTCTGCCGTGGCACAGGCGATTATTACTAGGTAATCTCGCCTGGAAGCTTCAGCGAACTAAGCGGGCTGCGTGATTCCGTATTGAGCGCCGTGGTCAAGCGCCTGAGAAGTCTCATAAAGGTGTCCCGTTCGGCTGGAAGTAACGGAGACAGCAAGCGCCCTGATATTCGGCTAATCGCAGGGGACGCTCGCTGAATCAGGCGCCTTCCCTTGGTCGTGAGCCCAAGGACCATGCGGCGACGATCCTCCGTCGAAGTGTTCCGCTGGACTAATCCTCTTGTCTCCAGGCCACGGATGACCTGACCCACCGTTGCCCTGTCAAACCCCAACGCTTTGCTTAGATCAGACTGGCTAAGCGAGGGGTAACGATCTAACAGTATCAAGATGCCGTGCTGCGGCGGGGTCAACCCGATGTGCGCGCATTCGTCGGTGAATATTCCGACCGCTATTTGGTGCGCGCGGCGTAAGAGAAAACCGGGACGCTGGTAAAGCTCCTCTAGGACATCGGTCGCTTGCGCCGAGTTGTCATCTGAAGAGGGCAGTGGGGTGCGCGAATGCTTGACACGGAATGTGGGAGAGGACATATTGTAAGTATACTTATTACAAGGATAGCGTTACCTACAGCGCATGCTGCAGCGCGACGAGCAACGCACAATTATATGACCAAGGACGACGCAGAACTGCTCGTGCGAAGCGGGCCAGGAACACCAATGGGCAATCTGCTTCGGCTCTATTGGGTGCCTATTCTCCTCAGCTCGGAAATTGCGGAAGCCGACTGTTCGCCGATTCGGGTGGAGATACTTGGTGAAAAGCTTCTCGCGTTTAGAGACTCCAATGGGCGTCCTGGACTTATAGACGAATTCTGCGCTCATCGTGGCGCGTCTTTGTTCTTTGGACGTAACGAGGAGTGCGGAATTCGGTGTGCCTTCCACGGATGGAAATACGACATTGACGGCCAGTGTGTCGAGCTGCCATCGCAACCGGACATCGCGTCGAAGATCCGAATCAAATCGTATCCGTGTATTGAGCGCGGCGACGTTGTTTGGGCATACATGGGGCCCGAAGAGAAGCGGCCTGACCCGCCGGAATTGGAGTGGTGCATCGTCCCGCAAGCACATCGATATGTATCGAAGCGGCTACAAGAGTGCAATTACCTCCAGGCGATGGAAGGGGGGATCGATACGACCCACGCTTCATGGGTACACCGGTATGAACTCGATATCGATCCGATGCACAAATTCGCAAAGGCGAACCGGTACATCAAGGCCGATCAAAACGCGATCTTTGAGATCGACAAGAGTGGTTCCGGGCTCACTATATTTGGACGCCGTAACGGTGAGGCCAATTCCTACTATTGGCGCATAACGCAATGGATCTTCCCGTGGTTTACGCTTATCCCGCCATTCGGCCCTCACCCACTCGGCGCGCATATCTGGGTGCCCATTAATGATGAGAATTGTTGGGCCTGGAGTATCAATTTCTACCCGGATAAGCCGCTCTCTGACGAGGAGAGGCAGGCCATGGACGAGGGCAAGGGGATTCACGTGCGATATATGCCAGGCACGTTTCGTCCTCTCGCGAACAAGGACAATGATTATTTGATCGATCGGAAAGCGCAAAAGGAGAGGCGCACCTTCAGCGGTATCGAGGGCTTTTCCATGCAAGACGCATCGTTGCAAGAGAGCATGGGGCCAATCCAGGATCGATCACGGGAGCACCTTGTGCCGACCGACAAGGCGATAGTGTTTGCGCGACGAATGCTTCTTGACGCCGCGCGTGGGCTCACGAATGGCATTGAGCCGCCTGCCAGGGATGGCGCAGCGCAGCGCGTGCGCGCAGCGTCGGTATTACTTGAGCGATTGATCGACGCTCGTACGTGGGCGAATGAACATCTCAGCGAACATCTCGGTAACGAGGTGTACACGTTGTAGCAAGCGAAATGGGGACTGTACGGACAACGACAGGAGGACGGGCTATGAACATGAGAAACTTTGCCGCGTTGGCAGCGGCTGCGGGATTAATGTCGGTGATGTCGGGAGCCGCAGCAGCAAGCATCCCGTGCAAAGAAATCAAGATCTACGTACCTGTCATCGGTGGGACGATGGATTATCTTGCTAGGGTAGTCGCACCTATTGAGTATTACCTAACCGCATGACATTAGAACAGTTGAGCCTGTTCCCAGCAGGAGGCGATGATGGCGGAGCGCCGTTGGGCGGATTTCAGCTTGCCGCGAGCGGTGTGCTGGAGTTCGCTCAACGTCTCGGGGCAGAAGTTCGCCAGCGCATGGCGCTTGAGCCAAGCCCAGAGGTACTCCACGGGGTTGAGTTCCGGGGCGTAGCCGGGCAGGAACTCGAGCTGGATGTCGCCGTCGGTCGAGTCCACGTAGTCGCGCACCAAGCGACTGCGGTGAGGTCTGCCTCCATCCCACAAGATGAGAAGCCGGCGGCGATAGTGGGCTTTGAGCGCCTTGAGGAACTCGAGGACCTGCTCTTTCTTGACCGAGCCTTCGTGAAGCCGAAAGCACACGCCGCGATAGTGCATTCCGGCGATCACCGAGACGTGGTCCCAGTTGAAGCAGAACTGGAGCACCGGAGTCTCGCCTCTCACCGCCCAGGTGCGCACCCGCGTGGGGCGCTGCGACAGGCCCGATTCGTCGATGAAGACGATTAGCCGGTCCTCGCGGCGGGCTTTTTTTTAAGCCCAGGCCAGGTGTGCCGCTTCCAATGCTCGATGGCCACATCATCGCGCTCCAGCGCACGCCGATCGGGCTTCTGGCTGGAGAAGCCCAACTGCCCGAGCAACCGCCAGACATGAACCTCGCTGTAGTGAACGCCGAAGCGCCGCTCGATAAACACGCGCACCCGCTTGATCGTCCAGAGCGACGTGCCAAAGCCGTGCGCCGTCGGGCCTTCGAGCAAAGCTACTTGCAGCTTGGACAGTTCCTCGGCACCGAGTCGGGCGGGACGCCCGCCCTTGCTCACGCTCCGAAGCGCATCGATTCCCTCGGACTCCAGCACGCCCTTCCAGCGGTATACCGTCTGGCGCGGCGCGCCCACCATAGCAGCCACCCGCGCGGGAGCGTGACCGGCCTGAAGCAGCCGCGCCGCCCGCACCCGGCGCTTCGCCCCGGCATCGATTTTGTTCTTCGTCTTCATGCGCAAACTCCGATGTTATGCCAACACCCGAGTAACGCATGAGGAACAATTCGGTTGTCACGAGGTTAGGAAATACTCAATAAGTTGTCGGCGGCACTCGGCCCTTCCGTGATTGTTGAAAACAGGCCAGGTGCTGGCGGAGATATTGCGACGAATGTGGTTGCGAAGGCGAAGCCCGACGGTTGTTCATTGCTTATTGGGTTCAATGGTCCTCTGGCCGTCGATATGAGCCTCTTGAAGCAGCTTCCATACAACCCAATCAAAGATCTCGCCCCGATTAGCCTGTCGGTGACGTTGCCGGAAGTACTTGTCGTCAATCCAAAGGTCCCAGTCACCAGCGTCGCACAGCTGGTGGCATATTCGAAAGCGCATCCCGAAGCGCTCAGTTACGGATCTATCGGTATTGGCAGCATGTCAAATCTGACGATGGAGCTATTCAAGTCGGAGACGGGAGCAAAGCTCGTGCACGTCCCGTATAAAGGTGCGGCGCCAGTGGTCACGGCGCTTCTTGGCGATCATGTCCAAGCAGCATTCTTGGTGGCAGCGAATGTCTTACCGTACTTGAAGACCGGACAGCTCAGGGCATTGGTAGTTACCGGCGAGCATCGTATGAGCGTTGCTCCCGATGTACCAACCCTCATCGAATCCAAGCTACGAAAGGGCAACGCTGTTCCGTGGATTGAATTTCTAACTACGGCGGGCACCCCGAAGTCGCTGATTGATACCTACCATGAGCAAATTACGCGAATCATCAACCTTCCCGAGATTCGACAACGGCTTGTCGCGCTGCGATTCACAATTGTGAATTCGACCCCGGGCGCATTTGAGCATCAGATCGTCACTGAATCCGCCATGTGGCATCACATCATCGGAAAACTGGGCATACAGCCTCACTGAGTGGCGCCTTTGCAACTGTCGCCGGGGAGCGGTTTGCCGATATGCGGTTGGCGCATTAGAGAGCGCGCGCGTGCGAAGGCTAACCCTTGCGATTGGCGCCGCTCAAAGGCGCTGCCGCGAAGGTGCGCGCATAAAGGCTGATCGCTTTGACGGTGTCGGGCCAAAGTTGCTAGGAATCATGATTGGGCGGATTGATTAGTAGAGGAATGCCTATGTCCAAGTCAACTTCGATACTTCCACACCCATCCGTTTTCCTCGAGAAGAAGCGCCTCGAGCGCATTAAGGGCTACCGTGTGCACGAACAGCGCACCCCAGAGAAGCCTGTTCGGGTCGTGACGCCGTCACAGACAATCGGCCCCTTCTTTAGCCTTGGCCTCATTCAGGAAGGGGACAACGACCTAGCCTCCAAGGCCGGCGGGAGCGAGCGGGCGCAGGGGATACCCATAATAGTTAAGGGGCGTGTACTTGATGAGTTTGGAAAGCCCGTGCGTAAGGCGCTGATTGAGGTTTGGCAAGCGAACAAGTGGGGAAAATACGACCATCCAGATGATACGACTGACGCGCCGCTCGACCCGCACTTCAAGGGCTGGGGGCGTACCCTCACTAACGCAGAAGGGCACTACTGGTTCCGCTCGATAATGCCCGGCGCGTATCCAAATCCGGGTTACGACAACTGGATGCGACCGCCGCACATCCATTTCTCATTGTTTGCGGCTGGTTTGATGCAGCGGCTAATTACGCAGCTCTATTTTCCGGATGAGCCGTTGAATGATATCGACCCAATCCTAAACGGGATTGAGGATCTTGACGCGCGTGCGGCGCTCATTGCACGTAGGCTACCAGACGAACCCGGAGGAGTTCGGGCGCTCGAGTTCGACATCGTGCTGCGTGGCGACAGCGAGACGCCATTTTTTGTTGATTCTTGAGCCAATCACGTGGCGGCTCGGCGCGTCGAGGAGATCTTTTCGCAGCGGTCCGTCTTACAGACCTATCTGCGGGTTGAAGCGGCGCTTGCTTCCGCGGAGGCGGAACTCAATATTGTCCCAACGGCTGCCGCACGTTTCATCTCGGATTGCGCGAACGTCGATCTCGTCGACATAGAGGCGTTGCAGTCCGAAACAAATCGGACTGGCTACCCCATCGCCCCGCTGGTACGCCAATTCACGGCAATTTGCGGAGAGCATGGGCGTTATGTCCACTGGGGGGCAACGACGCAGGATATTCTCAACACCGCTTTGGCTTTGCAGGTCAACGAGGCCTTCGACAGATATGCGGTAAGTATGCGCGCAATTGTCCTGCGGCTGGTCGAGCTGGCCCACGAGCATCGCAATACGGTCATGGTGGCGCGCACTTTTGGTGGGCACGCTTTACCCACGACCTTCGGCTTTAAGGTGAGCGTCTGGCTGAGCGGAATTCTGCGCCACGCCGTGCGGTTGGAGCAGCAACTTGACGACCCTCTCACCGGAGAGTTGGGCGGTGTCGCGGGGACCCTAGCTTCATTCGAAGGGCGTGGCCTCGAAGTACGGCGTCACTTCATGCGATCCCTGGCCTTACCAGAGCCCGACATCACTTGGAGTGCAATGCGCGACGGTGTGGTACATCGCGTACTCTTCCTTGCGGTTCTAACTGGCACTCTAGCGAAAATTGCACAAGACATCGCAGATCTAACAAGCACGGAAATAGGCGAGCTCGCGGAACCTGTTTCGGGAGGTAAAGACGCCAGTAGTGCGTTGCCATTCAAAGCGAACCCAATCTACTGTGCGCAGGTGACCGCGGGGGCGGCGCTTGTTGCGCAGCACGCCGCGACAACGCTACAAGCGATGCGCCAACATCAAGAACGAAGCGCGGAGGGACTCCTCGAATTCAAAGTCTTGCCGTTGGCGTTCGTCGAGGCGGAACGTTGTCTGGAGGGCGTATTGCGGGTACTACGTGGTTTACGAGTGTTCTCGGGCAGGATGCGGCGGAACCTCGATCTCACCCACGGCATTATTCTCGCGGAACGATTCATGATGGCGCTTGCGCCCCATATCGGGCGGTTGGCGGCACATGATCTTGTGCATAACGCGTGCAACCAGGCCCTCGCCGACGGTGTAGATCTGCCTGACGTGCTAGCTCAAATGCCGGAAGTCACTCGGCACGTAAGCGGCCGCGCTCTTGCGGAGTTGGGGGAACCGAGTGGTTGTCTAGGCAACGCGCTTGAGATGAGCGATCGGGTTTGTTTGGCAGCGGAGACTTTCTTGAGCAATGGGCGGGATCAGTAGGTACGTTATGAATAATGTGATTCCGAACTGTCTCGGACCGGTGCAGAGGCCTTCTACCCCGAGCTGGAAGCTGCCGAAGGGTGCATGGGATACGCACTTCCACGCACTAGGGCCGCAAACGCGTTTTCCCTACGCGACATCACGTAAATACACGCCACCTGATTCTCCGCTCGAGGCATGTTTGCGGCTTCATGACGCGTTGGGTATCGAACGCGGATTGGTAGTGCATGCGAATACACACGGATTCGACAATGCTGTGGACTTGGATGCGGTGTCGCGCTCGGGCGGTCGGTACCTGGCGGTGGTGCGGCTCGACGCCTCAGCAACCCGCCAACGCTGTCTAGCCCTACATGAGGCGGGTGCGCGTGGCGTGCGCTTTGCGTTTAATCCACAACATGGCGGTACTCTTGATCAGAGCACGTTTGATCATGTGCTCCGCTGCATTGACGATTTGGGCTGGTTCGTGGAGTTGCATTTCGCGGGAGCCATGCTGCCTGATTTGCAAACATGGATCCAAGGGATTCCCGCTTCTGTCGTAATCGATCACTTTGGGCGGATCGATCCAGCAGATGGACTTGATCAAGAACCCTTCCGCGCTCTTACGGCCTTGGCGGAGCGAGACAATATCTGGATCAAGATCAGTGGAGCCGATCGCCTATCGAGGCAGGGGCCCCCGTATGTCGATCTTGTACCGTTTGTACATAGGTTGGTCGACGCGGCGGCCGAGCGACTTCTATGGGGAAGCGACTGGCCTCATACCGGGTATTTCGATGCGGCTCAAGTCCCCGACGATGGGG
Organism: uncultured Pseudomonadota bacterium; assembly: GCA_963817785.1. Lineage (GTDB taxonomy): Bacteria > Pseudomonadota > Gammaproteobacteria > Burkholderiales > SG8-39 > JAKALD01. The sequence continues at coordinate 240,986 of CAWFPL010000007.1, forward strand.
CGCTTGTCAACGCGTTAGAGCAATTTATTCCAGACACGAAGACGCGAGAGCTTATTCTAGTTAATAACCCGAATAGGTTACTCGCGTCCTCCTGATTCGATTAGGCCAGGAGCATTCTTTGCGCGCAGATAGCGCAATGCGGGAGTAAGTACGGCGACACAATATTGGTGCTTCTGCGCATTGAGGTGCGTGGTCGCCAATTTTAGAGCACGCCTCAAGTTTGCACTTTGTTGGTCCGATCAGTGCCGTGGATGATGCAACCCAGAAAGCGTCGATTTACTAGAGATCATTACGGCGGCGCCTTAATGGCCCTATTGGGTCTCGGAGCCGTAGTAGGGGGTCGGACATACGAGATTGGCACCTTTACAAATATGGGTCCCGGGTTCTTCCCGGCAGCGGTAGGGATAATTCTGATCGTGCTCGGTCTCGCGATGGCAGCAACAGCGGGGCCTTCCATTTCCGAAAAAGTCAGTGACTTCTCATTCGACGGGCGCAGTGCGGGCTGTATCGTGGGAAGCCTCCTGGCATTCATAGCTCTCAGTGTTTACGGTGGACTGATACTGGCCAGCTTCGCAGTGGTGTTCATCGCAGCCTTGGCTGATAAGCAAAATAAGGTGTCACAGGCGTTTTGGTTGGCTGTCGTTATGACCGTCATTAGCGTAGCCATCTTTTGGTGGGGCCTGAGTGTACAGCTCCCCTTATGGACCTGGGGGTAGGCCTGAATGCATGAAACGCTGGTGAACTTGTGGTACGGCTTTCGGGTCGCGGCTGAACCTCACAACTTGATGTGGTCCGTATTTGGCGTCGTGGTGGGCAATTTGGTTGGTGTCCTTCCCGGCATGGGTGCTCTCACGGCGATGTCTATCTTGCTACCCGTCACCTATGTATTACATCCGGTGCCGGCGGTGCTGATGCTGGCGGGGGTCTTCTACGGGGCTCTGTACGGCGGGGCTATCGGCGCGATCCTTCTCAATCTTCCCGTGCATCCGCCACATGCGGTTACGTGCCTGGACGGATATCCCCTCACATTGCAGGGAAAGGGCGGAGTGGCGCTTAGCATTGCCATGATTGCCTCGTTTCTCGCGACGTCGTTCGGCATTTTGGTGATGATCATGTTCTCACCGATTCTCGTCACGATTGCGTTAAAACTAGGGCCGGCGGAAATCTTCTCGATCATGCTGTTCGGGCTCCTGGCCGGCGCTACCATGTCGCACGGCACACCTCTGAAGGGAGTCTTGATGACGCTCTTTGGACTTTTGCTGGGCATTGTGGGAACAGACGTTGATACCGGTACTCTGCGATTCACCTTTGGCATTCCCCAGTTATGGGACGGCATCAATTTGGTGGCGCTATGTCTTGGCTTGTTTGGCGTAGCGGAGTTCCTAAAGAGCGTCAATCGAGCAGCGTTGAGCGCGCGAAGCGCGAATGTGCGATTGGCAGATATGCGGCCGAGCAAAGGGGAAATCAAGCGCTCGCTATTTCCCATTCTCCGGGGAACGCTAGTTGGAACCCTCTTTGGCGCAATGCCGGGCACCGGCCCCACGATTACGACCTTTGTTGCGTATGCGCTGGAGTCAAAGATAGCCAAGAATCCGGAGCGCTTTGGGCGAGGAGCGCTAGAGGGTGTCGCAGCTCCGGAAGCATCCGCGCACGCAAAGGGGCAGATAGATTTTATCCCTACGATGGTCCTGGGGATTCCGGGTGATCCGCTGATGGCGTTGATATTGGGCGCCTTGATGATTCAAGGCATTACTCCTGGTCCCCAGCTTATCAGCGAACACCCAGACATATTTTGGGGACTGATTGCAAGCTTCTGGTTGGGGAACGTGCTCCTAATGTTGCTTAACGTGCCGCTCATAGGAATTTGGGTGAAGCTACTCAAGGTGCCGTACCGGTTTTTATTTCCGTCGGCCCTCCTATTTATTGCCGTGGGCGTGTTTAGTACCAAGAATGACCTGTTCGCGGTGGTTGAGGTATTGGTATTCGGTTTGATCGGATATGTCCTGAGTACACTTAGATTTCCACTTGCGCCGATTCTGCTCGGATTCGTACTTGGCCCGATGGTGGAGGAGAATTTTCGACGAGCTTTGCTGGTTTCACATGGACACCTCCTCACGTTTATCAGTCACCCCATCAGCGCGTGGTTCCTTGCATTGGGTGTGACCATGGTCCTTACGCAGGTGGTCTTGGGTGCCAGAAGCCGGTGGCGTCGCGGTAGGGTACATCTCAGTAGTATGTAGACGTCGAAAAGGTTGGTGGTGCGATTCGCGCATCCGTGATCTCCCACATTTTTGCGCCAATCGCATGCGAGTCCGAGCATCGCGGGACATCGGAGGATTAGTTGCGCGGAGCAGGAACGTAATGTGCAAGAAGTCTTCTCGAGGTCCCTTTAACCGGGAGGTAGACCAGAATTAATGTAGGCGATCCGAGCGTGACTTCAGCATTTCCTGAGATAGATCAAACTCTATCCCGAAGCGGTGATGTAGCGTAATTAGCAGTTTGAAAGAAAGGGAATTCTGATGAGTAATGTCTCGATGGTCGTCGGAATAGCTTTGGCGACGGTGGCCGGCGTTATGGTGATTCTTGTGCCACTCGGCCTAAGTTGGTGGCGTCAATTCGCGACCATAGGCGGCCCATATCCGGTCGCAAGGGTTATGGGCCGACTTGGAGTCTTGTCTAGTAACGCAGTTGGTTATGAGTTTGATCTCGCTGTTGCGGCAGCGCGATGTATCGAATGCGATGCGAAGCAGAGATGCAGAGAATGGCTGTTGTCCGGAGGTCGGGAAGGTATCGAGGATTTTTGTCGCAACGCGACTGTTGTGTACGCTCTACGCTAGGTTGGGCGTGCCGTTGGCAGCAGCGCTAGGGTTGCAGTCCGTATGTAACGAATTTAAGCATACCCTGTATTCAAGTGCGGTTGCCGCAGGCGATCGGTCAGGTCACGTGCAGGAGCGCCCCGATCATACTGCCGTCGGAGACGTTGGCAGGCGGTGCCGCTTCCGAGAAGCACCGCCAGACGAAAGAGGCGGCAACAGACAACCCGAACCTGCTACCACCGCGCCACATCTCGACTCTACCAAGCGGCCTTACACGCTTGAAACTCTACCAGCCGACAATTGCGACATATCGAACATGGCTCATATGGAAATGCTCGCGTGCGCCGCGATCTCGGCAGCGGTAGCGTGCCAGATTCCGCTGCGTCCGCGAATATTCCTCAGCACGTCTTCCAGATAGGAGATGCGCCACGGCTGTCCGATGAGCCAGGGATGCAGATTGAGAATCAGCATTCGCGGGGACTCCGCCCCGTCCATGAGCAACCGGTCGAGCGCATCCGTAACGGCCCTGCACCAGCCGCTCATCGACAACTTGCGATGCCAGTGCGCAAACACGTCGTCGAAGTCGACCAGCATCGGCAGCGAAACGAGCGTCCCGGCCGGCGTGGACATGCGAAAGGGGAGTTCGTCGTTCGGCCAGTCCAAGACGTAGTCGATGCCTAGCTCCGCGAGAATGGTCGGCGTATGGATCGACTCGCCGTACTCGGGGCCGTGCCAGCCGGTAGGCCTACGGCCGCAGGCACTCTCGATGCCGCGGATCGCTTCGCTCACGTAGTCCCGCTCCTCCTGTTCGGTCATCGCGCTGGAGACCACGCGGGTGACCGCCTGACCGTGGGCGGCGAGCTCCCAGCCGTGCTTCAGGCATTGCTCGACGATCACGGGCTTCGATTGCGCGGTCCGGGCGTCGATGGCCGCGGTGGCCCGAATGTCGTACGTCGCGAGCGCGTCGATGACCCGGAACACACCGACGCGATTCCCATATTCGCGGTGGGAGAAAGTCCGAAAATCGGGATAGGGGCCGCGGCCGAAGCCGCCGGGCAGGGAACGGGGGAATACCGCGCCTGGCGGCGGGTGAATTTCGTAGTGCTCGATGCTGACCACCACGCATAGCGCGAGCCGCGCGCCGCCGGGCCAGACGAGCCTGGGCCAAGCAGGCTGCGCGCGCCACTCGAAGTAGGGCTGATCGCCAGTCGGCGACTCAGGGCGAATCACGCTCCGGCCTTCGGCTTCGATTCCAGGTGCGCCACCATATCGTCGTAGCAGTTGGCTAGGTAATGCGCGGCGATCTCGTCCCCGGTGGCCTGCCAGACGCCCGGAAACGAGCCTATGTACTGCAGCGCCTCGTCCAGAAATCGGACGCGCTGCGGCTGGCCGATGAGCGCCGGATGTATGGCGATGCACATCACGCGACCGCTGTCCTCGCCCTCCGCGTAGAGGCGGTCGAATTGGCGTCGAATGGCATCGAGGAAGTGTTCGCCTTCGAAGGCCGCGCCCAGGAACGGTGCATCGTTCAGTTCGATTGAGTAAGGAAGCGAGATCAGCCTTCCGGAACGGACCCGCAAAGGAAAGGGCTGGTCGTCGTGGAACCAGTCGCTGTGGTACAGAAAGCCGAGCTCCGCGAGCACATCGGGGGTAGCCTCGGTGGCGGCTTGGGGACCCGGACCGCCCGTTCCGCTCATGCGCACGCCCGTGAGCGCCTCCACCGTGTCGCGCATCGCGGCGTAGTAGGCCCGCTCCGCGTTCTCGTCGACGCCGTAGATGAAACGCGAATTGCTGATCCCGTGCCCCAAGTAGCACCAGTTGCGCTCCACAGCGGCATCCCGGATTTCCGGAAACCGCCTGAGCGCCTCGGCGTTGACCACCGCCGTGCACCGGATCTCATGGCGGTCGAGGACGTCCAGCATGCGCCAGAATCCGACCCGATTCCCGTAGTCCTGCCGGCCATAGGCGAGAACGTCCGGCTGCGGCATGCGCGTCCACATGTCGAGCCATTGATCCGGCTGCGACACATACTCGTAATACAGGATATTCGGACAGATCCAGAGAGCCAGACGTGCCCCGCCCGGCCAGCGAATCTTCGGCCTGTCGATGATCGGGCTGTATTCGACCCGGTCGACCCCGTCGGGCGCGCGGGCGCTTCGAAGCATCGGCGCGTCAGGGCGATAGCCGTACTGAAGCATGGGTGTCTCCGCGTTGACCCTTCCGCGAAATGATTGTATGTTGCAAAAACTTTTCCTATCAAGCAATCCTTCTCACGCGGTCTTTGGACGTGAGTCATGCTTAGCCACGAAGACAACGTTCGATTGACACGCGTCGGTCGTGGGACTCCGATGGGGAAATTCCTGCGCAGATACTGGATACCCGCCGCGAAGCTCGAAGAAATCGAGCAGCCGGGCGGTGCGCCGGTACGCGTGCGGCTGCTCGGGGAGCGCCTCGTGGCGTTCCGCGACCCCTCGGGCAAGGTGGGGCTCATCGACGAATTCTGCCCGCATCGCCGGGCGTCGCTCGCTTATGCGCGTAATGAAAAGGGCGGACTGCGCTGCCTATATCACGGCTGGAAGATGTCACACGACGGCCACGTGCTTGAGACGCCCCCTGAGCCTCAAAAGAGCAGGATGGCGCAGCGCCTTTGCGTGACGGCATACCCTGTGCGAGAAGCGGGCGGACTACTCTGGACCTATATGGGACCGCTGGAGCTCGAGCCCCCGTTTCCTGCCTTCCCGTGGCTCGATCTGCCGCCCGGCCATCTGCTGCCGGTGAAGCTCTACGAGGACTGCAACTTCCTGCAGGGCGTGGAGGGCGACCTCGATCCCGCACACCCGAACTATCTGCATCGCGACTTCGAAGTCAACGACGCGAGCAGCTGGGAGGCCGCAGGATGGCGGTCGATCACGAAGATGATGGGCGACGGCGCCCCGGCCATATTCTGCGAGGAGACACCATTACTGATGCGTGTCGGGGCCGTACGAAAGACGAACGACCCGAAGATGAACTACGTCCGCACCTATGAGTGGGTGGCGCCCTTCTATTCCTATATCCCGGCGGGGCCGCACGAACCCAGACTATTCAAGGCGTGGCTGCCAATAGACGACGTGAGCTGCTTCACCTTCTATATACATTTCCACCCCGATGTCCCGATCGACGTGCCGGCCATCTACGCGAATTGGGGTCACCGCACAGAGGCGCCGACGTACCGGACCGTGCGTACTGTGGACAACATGCATCTCCAGGACAGGGCGCGAATGGCGCGGGGAAATTTCTCCGGCATCGAGGGTGCGGCCATCCAGGATTGCGCGATCCAAGAAGGCATGGGCGCGATTTGCGACAGGACCCAAGAGCACCTCGGCACAAGCGACAAGGCCGTGATTTATTATCGACGCCTAATTCTGCGAAAGCTCCAGGAGATGGAGGAGGGAAAACCGCTGCCGGCGCACGGCCCCGCGCTCGACTTCAAGCAGAGAACTGCGTCTTGGTACATGCCGTCGGATCATCCGTGGCAGGATGCGCTGCGCTATCAGGAGCAATACGAAAGGGATAATCCTCAGGCGGCTGCGGCCTGAGCAAATGCGCGCGCCGTATATTCAAGGGGCGCGGCGCATGGAAGGTGATTGTCGCCGACGATATCGGCGGCGGGACGCGGGTATCGCCGCGAGGGGCGAGGGAGGGCAGGTGAGCGCGCCGCGCTCCTCCGCACTTGCACTCAACCTTGTTACCACGCGCTCGACGTGGCTGCTCGCGCAGGCGATCGAAGGCTGCGCCAGACACGGAATTCGAGGTATCGCGCCTTGGCGTGACCAAGTGCGTGCGATGGGGCTGAAGAATGCTTCGGCTTCGATCCGCGGCCACCGGCTCGCCGTAACGGGCCTTTGCAGTGGCGGGAGGTTCCCGGCGCGCACCGCGAGACTTCGCAAGGCCGCAATTCAAGACAACCTGCGCGCGATCGAGGAGGCGGCGGAGCTGTCCGCCGGCTGCCTGATCGTTGTAGTCGGCGGGCTTCCCGAGGGATCCAGGGACATCGTGGGGGCGCGAGCGCAGGTGGTGGACGGACTTGCGGAAGTGCTGCCGCATGCCCGGGCCGCCGGCGTGCGCCTGGCGTTGGAGCCGCTCCATCCCATGCAGGTGAGCATAGCGTGCATGAATACGCTCGAGCAGGCGCTAGATCTGTGCGACGCACTGGACCCGGGCCAGAGCGGCGCGCTCGGCGTGGCGGTGGACGTCTATCACGCCTGGTGGGATCCGAAGCTGGAGCAGCAGATCCTGCGTGCCGGGAAACGGCGCCTCCACGCTTTTCACATCAGCGATTGGCTCGTGCCGACCCGGGACATGTTCAATGATCGAGGAATGATTGGCGACGGCGTCATCGACGTGCGCCGCATTCGCGGATACATGGACGCGGCGGGATATGCCGGAATGCACGAGGTCGAGCTCTTCTCGACCCGCTGGGCGCGGCACGACCCCGATGAACTGATGAAGATCATCAAGAGGCGGCACCAGCGATTTTGCTGAGTCGCCGACCGCCTGCAGCGGTGCGTCGGTTCCGACACGGCAAGCGATTGTCGCCCGGGCGTGCGACCGGCATATTGCCCTACTGCCGCTGCTCGAGCGACCTCGCGGCGCCGCGCAGGGACGCGAGCATGAGCTCCGCGCCCGGCGAGAGCGGACGGTCCGTGCGCCACATCGCCCCGATCGGCCCCATGCGTAGCCCGGTGTTGAAGCGCAGGACCGCGATCGCCTTCTGTTCGGCGAAGTGCGCGGCGATCTGCCTCGAGAAGAAGCCAAGCGTGTCGGTGCTCTGGATGACAGTCTTGTTCGAGACTATCGAGCTGGACTCGATGCAGTTCTGCGCCAGGGGCTGCCCGCGCTTGGCGAGGTAGGCCTCGAAGGACTCGCTCATCGCCGATCCTGCGGGCGGGATGATCCATGGGTACTCGGCCAGCTGCTGCCACTTGATCGAGTGCCGGCCGGCGAGCGGGTGGCCGATCCGGCTCACGATTGCGACCGGGTCCTCTGCGAACAGAACCTCGACTGTAAGCGTGGAACCGAAGCGCGGCGACGGAACGTTGCCGACGATCGTGTCTAGCCGGCCGAGCTGCAGATCGGGCAGCAGCGCATCGATCGTGCCTTCCTTGAGGAGGACGCCGATGCGCGGTGCGCGCCTCTTGAGCTCGACGATGCCGAGCGGGGCGAGTAGCGGCGCCGCGGCGGGCAGGACGCCGAGCGCGACGCTGCCGACCGTTCCATTCTTCAGCGCCTTGAGCTCGGTCGAGGCGCTCGACAGGTCGGCGACCACGGTGCGCGCGTGGCGGATCATGCAGTCGCCGTAGATCGTCGGCGCGATGCCGCGCGGGCCGCGGGTGAAGAGTTCGGCGTCGAGCGTGCGCTCGATGTCGCGCAGGGACTTCGAGACGGCAGGCGTCGTGACATTGAGCCGCTTGGCTGCACGCGCCAGGCTCCGGTGCTCGTCGAGCGCCAAAAGGAGCTGCAACTGCCTGTAATTCATGGGCATCACCGCCGTACGGTACTCAAAGTAGGGTTAACCAATTGTTTAACCCTAGCGCATTTGAATTCACTAGACAATCCCGCGCGCGCCCAATAACAATAATGAAAACAAGAACTCTTCCGCGCGGCTTTATGTGGCGGAAGGCAGTGACGCACTGGGAAACGGGATATTCGGGAAGGTCAACATGACAGATATGAGCGCACCTCGCCGCTGGGAAGATCCGCCTAGGCTTCCGAGCACCCACTACGTGGACAGCCGCATTTACACCGATCCGGCGATCTTCGCCGAGGAGCAGGCGCGCATTTTCGCCGGAGAGTGGAAGCTCGTTTGCCACGAGAGCGAGCTACCGCAAACGGGCGACTACCGTGTCGTCAGCGTTGCCGGGCGATCGCTCGTCGTCGTGCGTGGAGAGAACGGAGAGGTCAGGTCGTTCTACAACACCTGCGCGCATCGCGGCGCAGAGCTTGTTCGCGACATGCGCGGCAATCTGGGGCGTGCCGGATTCCGCTGCTTCTATCACCTGTGGACCTACGACCTCAAGGGCCGCAATACCTGGATGACGCGGCCCGAGGGCTACGAGAGCTGCGGCCTGAAGAAAGAGGACTACGGCCTGCGCCCCGTGCGCACCGAGCGCGTCGCCGGCCTGGTCTTCGTCTCGCTCCGCGACGACGTCGAGCCGCTCGAGACCTACCTCGACGGCATGCTCGGCCGCATTAACGAGCATCTCGGCGCCGCCGAGTACGAGGTGATCCACCATCACTCGGCGGTGATCAACGCGAACTGGAAGTTCTGGAACGAGAACAACACCGAGGTCTACCACGAGTTTCTGCACATCCTGAACCGCAAGACGATGGTGATGCAGCCGGGCTACCACAACCGGCGCTGGGCGTTGTATAGGAACGGACACGCTTCGCCCGACCAGGTGTACTCGAATTACGAGGCGGTCGGACTCGAGGCGCGCGAGGAGAATCTCCTCCCCGGCATACGCCCCAGCGGGCTACTCCCGCTCGCCGTTTTCCCCGACGTGCTTATCATTTTCCGCGCCACCATCCTGCGCATCGACACGATGACTCCCCTGTCGCCGGACCGCACCCTCGTCGAGTGGCGCGGGCTCGGGCTCAAGGGCGACAGCCCCGAGGTGCGCGCGATGCGCCTGCGGCAGCACAATCAAGTCTGGGGGCCAGCCGGGCGCAACCTTGCGGAGGACGTTGCCGCTGTCGAGTCCCAGCAGCGCAATGTCGCGAACGGAGCATCGCGCTACAACATCATCGCGCGCGAGGAGAATTTCGCCCCGCACGACGACTGCAACCTGCGTGCCTACTACCAGGAATGGGGCCGGCGCGTCGGGCGCTGGGCGCACAACGTGGACCTGCCGCGCCCCCCGGCGGCAGCGGAATCGGAGTCCACGCCGAGGGTCGCGCATGGCTGACCGTCATCCGCTGGAGGAGCGCGAGCTGGTGCGCGCGCTCGTAGCGCGCTCGGCGCGGCTGCTCGATCACGGACGCTGGAACGAGTTTGTCGACCTGTTCGCGCGCGAGGGTACCTATCTCCTGCAGGCGAGGAGCGACGAGACCGGCAACGACATGACCTGGCTCGAGGCGAACCGCACCGAGCTGAGCACCCTGTTCAAGGAGTACCCCCAGCACGTACGGGACAAGGCGCACCGCACGCACCTGGTGGCGCCCGAGGAGATCGAGATCTCGCTGGGCGTTGCGAAGGCGCTCTCGACCTTCGCCGTGTTCCGCACGGACCTCGCCGGGCAGTCGGCGCTCTACGCCGTGGGGCACTACGAGGACGAGCTAGTCCTCGAGGGTGGCGCGTGGAAGCTGAGATGCCGCAAGGCGAGGGTAACAACGCGTCAGTTCACGACGCCGACGCCGATGCCGCTGTAGCGACGGCGGTACAGGGGGCGCCGGGTTCATTGTTCGAAGTTCAACCGCAGGGGGCCAGGATGAAATCGATATCGCGCGTCTTGACGTCGGTGCTGTTCGTAGCGGCATTCGCCGCGCTTCAGGCGGCCGCACCGGCCGCGCTCGCCGCCGACAAGGTGACATTCAAGCTCGACTTCTCGCCTGTCGGCTACCACGCGCCGTTCTACGCCGGCGTCTCGCGCGGCGTTTACGCCAAGCACGGGCTCGACGTGGACATTATCCCAGGCAACGGCTCGTACCCCGCGGTTCTCGACGTTGCGAGCGGCAAGATCGACTTCGCCTTCGCCGACACGAGCGTGCTGGCGCTCGCGGCGCTCAAGGGGCTGCGCGACGTGAAGGTCGTCGCCATGGTCTTCGAGGCGACGCCGTACTCCGTGCTCTACCTCAAGAACAAGGGGATCTCGAAGCCCGCCGACCTCGCCGGCAAGACCGAGGCGAACTTCACCGGCAGCGGCGTCGGGCAGCTGTTTCAGGCCTTCGCGCGGATCAACGGCTTCAGCACCAGTGGCATAAAGGAGATCCTCAGCGCCCCGCCGACCTATCTCAACCCCCTGGTCGTCGGCCAGGCAGACTTCGCGCCCTCGACCGTCAACCAGACCGTCAACCTGCGCGGGCTGGCGAAACAGACGGGAAACGACCTCCAGGAGTTCCGCTTCATTGACTACGGCATCAACATCTACGGCGCAGCGATTCTCGCCAACACCAAGACCATTGCCGAGCACAGCGACGTGGTGAAGCGCTTCGTGCGCGCGTCCCTCGAATCCGTGCAATGGGCCGCGAGGCACCCAGAGGCGGCCGTCGCGGAGCTGCGCAAAACCAATCCCCAGCTCAAGAAGGATCGTGCGCTCGCCGAGCTGCGCTCAATCCTTCAGGTCTCGATCCCGCGCGGCGCCTCGGCCCGCGACCCGCTGCAGCTGGGCTGGGTCGACAAAGCGAAGATGACGCGCACGGTCGATCTCGTGCGCGAGTCCTACGGCCTGAAGCAGACGGTTGATCCGAGAGCGCTCTACACGAACGCCTACGTCGCCAAGCCGTGATGCCGCGCGTCGTCGTCCACTACGCGCCGGCGACGATTCTGGCCGTCGTCGTCCTGCTCGTGTGGCAGGCGCTGGTGCGGCTGTTCCACGTTCCGGAGATCATCCTACCGGCGCCGTCGCAGATCGCGGCTGCGCTCGTCGACCCAAGCGTCGACTGGCCGCACCACATCTGGGTCACCGGCGTGGAAGTCGTCATCGGCTTTGCCGTTGCGGTCGTTCTCGGCATCGCGATCGCGCTCGTGATCGTGATGTCGTCGTTCCTCGCGCGGGTGCTGCTGCCCTGGATCCTGCTCGCGCAGATCGCGCCGAAGATCGCCTTCGCGCCGATCCTGTTTCTGGCCTTCGGCTACAACCAGCTGCCAACCATCCTGATCACGTTCCTGGTCGCCTTCTTTCCGATGGTGGTGAACACCGCGACCGGACTGTCGTCGCTCGACCCGCGCATGAAGGACCTGCTGCGCTCGTACCAGGCGAGCCGCTGGGACGTGCTGCGCAAGGCGCAGTTTCCGGCGGCGCTGCCTTACGTCTTCACCGGGCTCAAGGTCTCGTCCACGCTGGCGGTCATCGGCGCCAACGTTGCCGAGTTCGTCAGCGCCCGCGCGGGCCTCGGCTTTCTGATCATCAACGCCCAAGTCACCTTCAACGCGCCGCTCGCCTTCGCGGCCGCGGGCTACCTGATCCTGCTCGGCGTGCTGTTCTACGCGCTCGTCGCGATTCTCGAGCGCGTAACCATGCCGTGGGCCGTGCCCCACCGCGCTGCCTGAGTCGCCGCGGTGGCCGTCGTCTGCCTGTCCAATGTCGGCAAGCAATACCAGACCGCCGATGGCGTCACGATCGAGGCGCTGCGCGACATCCATCTTGCCGTCGAGCACGGAGAGTTCACCGCTGTCGTCGGCCCGAGCGGATGCGGCAAGTCGACACTGCTGCGCATCATCGCCGGGCTCGACCGCGCCAGTGCCGGCAGCGTGGAGATCGACGGCGCGCTGGTCGCGGGCCCGGTCGCGAGTGCCGGAGTAATGTTCCAGGACCCCTTGCTCATGGCTTGGCGCACTGCGCTCAACAACGTCCTGCTGCCGATAGAGGTGCTGCGGCGCAAGCGGGCGGCGTACCGCGAGCGCGCGCGGGAGCTCCTCGCGCTGGTGGGACTGCAGGGCTTCGAGCAACGCTATCCGCACGAGCTCTCCGGCGGTATGCAGCAGCGCGTGGCGCTGGCGCGAGCGCTGATCCACGACCCCGAACTGCTGCTGATGGACGAGCCGTTCGCCGCGCTCGACGAGATCACCCGCGAACAGATGGGCCTCGAGCTGCTGAGGATATGGAACGAGACGGGCAAGACGGTGCTCTTCGTTACGCACTCGATCAGCGAGGCGGTGTTCCTCGCCGACCGGGTGCTCGTACTGTCGGCCAGGCCCGGGCTGCTGCGCGCGGAGATCCGTGTCGAGCTCCCGCGCCCACGCTCGGCCAAGGTGCGCGGTCTTCAGCGCTACACGGATCATTGCCAGCAGATCCGCGAACAACTGGGCCTCATCGGCTAAATCACTGGCTCCAACGGGAGGTAATCTCATGAACTCACCGGCCGTAACTCAACGGAAGCACGAAGCGGCGGCGTTTGCGATCATCGCAGGATTTCACTTGGATCCGATCTGATTCGGCGTTGTCGTCGTAATCGTGGTCGAGCTCGGGCTTATCACACCGCCTGGCGGGGTCAACATATTAATCGTTAAGACCCTGCCGCCGGGCGGCCTGTCGACCTCGAGAGCGTTCGGCAGCGTCCTCCCCTTCGTCGTCACGAACCTTCTGTGCCTGACGCTGGTGGTGCCCGCCCAGACGCTTTCGTTGTGGACTCCAAGTGTCATGAAAGGAACCACCTGTCCGGCAACTAGGAGCTGAACATGCCGCGAGCGATCGATGTTGCGTACGTCGTATACCAGGTAACGGACCTGGATCGGATGGAGGAATTCCTGCGCGACTTCGGCCTTGCGACAGCGGCGCGGAACGCGGAGGCGCTATTTATGCGCGGCACAGGTCCCGCGGCCTACATCCACGTAAGCGTGGCGGGCAGCGAGAACAGATTTGTCGGCGCGGCCCTTCGCATGGACTCGAGGAAGGACCTCGATGTGCTCGCATCGCTTCCGGGGTCCTCGGCTGTTGAAACGCTGAGCGCCCCTGGGGGCGGATTTAGGGTGCGCATGACGATGCCCGACGGGCTCCGGGTCGACGCCGTGTGGGGAATCGCGGAGGCGCCGCGCCTCGCCTTCCGCGCCCCCAACCCCTTCAACGCCGCGGAGGCGAAGACCCGCCGTAACGCCTCGCTGCGCCCGAAGCGCGAGCCCTGCGCGGCCATGCGCCTGGGGCATTTCGTGCTCCGCGTCACCAGCCACGATGCATCGCTCGCCTGGATGCGCGAGCGCTTCGGACTCGTTGCTGCGGACTTCATGAGCGTTCCCGGGGAGCCGGACAAGATCATCGGCACATTTCTCAGGTGTGATCGCGGGAACGAGTACGTGGACCACCACTCGCTGCTGCTCGTCGAGGCGGACGAGCCGGGGGTGCACCACTGCTCGTTCGAGGTACAGGATCTGGACGCAATCATGGGCGCGCACGACTATCTGCTGGCGCGAGGCTATCGGCTCGACTGCGGGGTCGGCAGGCACCTGCTCGGCAGCCAGATATTCGATTACTGGCGGGACCCGTTCGGGTTCCGCGTTGAGCACTATACCGACGGCGACATCGTCAACTCCGAGCACCGGCCGTCGACGTTCTCCGGTACCGCCGACCAGACGACCCAGTGGGGTGCGAATCCCCCGCGGGAGTTCTTCGAGTGACGCTTCCGCGCATCGGTGACCCCATGCTCAGGGTGGAAGACCTGCGCATGGTCACCGGCCGCGGCGTTTTCGCGGACGACCGCTCGATCGGCGACGCCGCTCGCGCCGTGGTGGTGCGCTCGCCGGTAGCGCACGCGAGGATTCGCTCAGTCGATACCGCCGTTGCGCGAGCGGCGCCCGGCGTCATCGCGGTGCTCACGGGCGAGGACTGGGCGCGCGACGGGCTCGGCCCGATCCCCTGCGTCAGCATTCCGCCGACCGTGATGGGCGGGAAGTGGTTCCGTACGCCATTCCCGGCCCTGCAGCGCGACCGGGTGCTGTGCGTTGGGCACGCCGTCGCGCTGATCGTGGCGGAGACCCGGGCACAGGCGCTCGACGCGGCAGAGCTCGTGGCGGTCGACTACGAAGCGCTGCCCGCGGCCGCGACCCTTGAAGCGGCGCTCGCGCCGGGCGCCCCGGCGGTGTGGCCGGAGTGCCCGGGCAACCTTTGCTTCGTCCACGAGCTGGGCGATGCTGCGCGCACCGGGGAAGGGCTGGCCCGCGCGCGCCACGTCACGCGCATGAGAATCCGCAACCAGCGCCTCGCCGGCAATCCGATCGAGCCCCGCGTCGCGATCGGCGAGTTCGACGAGGCCGACGGGCGCTACCGGCTCGTCACGTCGACCGCGAATCCGCACCGCATCCGCCAGCTCCTCGCCGAGCACGTGCTGCGGGTGCCGGCGCACCGCATCCACGTCATTGCGGGGGACGTCGGCGGCGGATTCGGCACCAAGGGTGGCCTGTACCCGGAGGAGGCGCTAGTGCTGTGGGCGGCGCGGAAGCTCGGCCGGCGCGTCAAGTGGGCGGCGGACCGCAGCGAGGCCTTCCTCTCGGACTTCAACGGGCGCGACCAGGTTGCTGAAGCGGAGATGGGCTTCGACAACGACGGCAGGATCGTCGCCTTCCGTGTCGCGACTTACCACAACCTCGGCTGCCAGGTCGGGCCGTCGACCGCGCATCCGCCGCTCATCGGAGCGCGCATGCTCTCCGGGGTTTACGCGATGCCGGCGATGCACGTGCGGATACACGGCGTGTTGACGCATAGCTGCACTCTGACGACCTATCGCGGCGCCGGGCGGCCGGAGGCGACCTACGTCGTCGAGCGCATGCTCGACCAGGCGGCGCGCGAGCTCGCCATCGACGCGGTCGAGCTGCGCCGGCGCAACCTGATTGCCCCTTCGCAGATGCCGTACCGGACCGCGATCGGCGAGACCTACGACAGCGGCGAGTTCGGCCCGCTCCTCGACCAGGCCATCGCACTCTCGGGCTGGGACGGCTACGCGGCGCGGCGCGCGGCGTCGCGGGCGAAAGGGCTGGCGCGCGGGCGCGGCCTGGCGCTCTACATCGAGGTCTGCGCCACGGTCGCCGACCGCATGGAGATCCGCTTCGACCCCACCGGCGGCGCGACGGTCCTCGCCGGCACCTTCTCTTACGGACAGGGACACGAGACCGTCTACGCGCAGATGCTGGCGGACTGGCTCGGCATGCCGCCGGAGCAGGTGCGCGTGGTGCAGGGCGACACCGACAAGGTCGCCTTCGGCCGCGGCAGCTTCGGATCGCGGACGATGACTGTCGGCGGCTCGGCGCTGCGCATCGCGGCCGACCAGGTGATCGAGCGGGGCAGGCGCATTGCGGCGCACATCCTCGAGGCCGCGGAGGCCGACCTCGTGTTCGAGGCGGGCACGTTCAAGGTGAAGGGCACGGACCGCTCGGTTCCGCTGCGCGACGTCGCGCGCGCGAGCTACGCCTGGGGCAACAAGCTGCCCGCCGAGCTCGCCTCCGGCCTCGAGGGCGTCGGCTACTGGACCGCGGATCCGCAGAACTACCCCAATGGCTGCTATGTCGTCGAGGTCGAGGTCGACACCGAGACCGGCGTCGTGGCGCTTGACCGGTTCACTGCGGTGGACGACTTCGGCGTGGTGATCAACCCGCTGCTGCTCGAGGGGCAGGTGCATGGCGCGATCGCGCAGGGCGTGGGACAGGCGATGAGCGAGCAGGTCGTGCACGACGCCGAAGGTCAGCTCCTTACCGGGTCGTTCATGGACTACGCGATGCCGCGCGCGCACGACATGCCGCCGCTTGTTCTCGGCACGCGCAACGTGCCGACCAAGGGCAACCCGCTCGGCGTGAAGGGCGGCGCCGAGACCGGCACCGTGGGCGCGCCGCCGGCGATCGTCTCCGCTGTCCTCGACGCGCTCGCGCCGCTCGGAGTCACCGACATATCGATGCCCGTCACGCCACAGGCGGTATGGCGCGCGATCCAGGCGGCGCAGACCGGAACCGCGCTGCATTCATAGTGAGAGAGGAGCCGTCATGGCACACAGAAAGCAGCGCTTCGTAACTGAGCACGTCGCCGAGATGCCGCCCGGGCACTGGTCCAACTGCCTGCGGGTGGGTGACCTCATCTATACGTCCGGCTTCACCTCGCGGGCGAACGATCTCAAGACGATCCAGGGCAAGGACGCCTACGAGCAGGCCAAGGTCATATTCACCAAGATCCGCCATTGCATCGAGGCGGCGGGCGGAAAGATGGACGACGTCGTGAAGATGGTGATCTACGTAACCAACATGAAGGACAACGCGCTCGTGTGGAAGGCGCGCAAGGAGTTCTTTACGGGCGATTATCCCGTGTCGACGCTGGTGCAGGTGGCGGCGCTGGCGACGCCGGATATCCTGGTTGAGATCGACACGATCGCGCACGCGGGTTGCTCTTCGCAATGAGGCTTGCGAGCTACGTCAACGGACGGCACGCCAGCTACGGAGTCGTCGACGGAGAGACGATTGTCGATCTCGGCGCGCGTATCGGCGCGCGCTATCCGGATCTCAAGACCCTGATAGCGGCGGGCGGCCTCGAGGCCGCGCGCAAGGCTGCCGCCGGGGCGATGGCCGACCATCTGACGCGGGACGTGGTGTTCCTTCCCGTGGTGCCGAACCCCGGCAAGATCGTCTGCGTGGGACTCAACTACGAAGAGCACCGCGCGGAGGGGAACCGGCCAAAGACGGCGGATCCGGCCCTTTTTCTGCGAGTTGGAGAATCGCAGACGGGCCACCTGCGCAGCCTGCTGCGTCCGCGGGAAAGCGCGCAGTTCGATTACGAAGGGGAAGTGGCCCTCGTGATCGGTGCGACCGGCCGGCGGATTCCCGAATCGGACGCGTACCGCTACGTTGCCGGATATTCCTGCTACAACGACGGCTCGCTGCGCGACATCCAGCTCGCCACGTCGCAGTGGACGGCCGGCAAGAACTTTCCGTGCACGGGCGCCTTCGGCCCCTGGCTGACCCTGACCGACGAGCTGCCGGCCGATTCGGTGATGAGCATCGTCACGCGCCTGAACGGGCAGGAAGTTCAGCGCGCGACGACCGACATGATGATCTTCCCGATCCCCAAGCTGATCAGCTTCATCTCGCGATTCACCACACTGGAGCCGGGCGACGTCATCGTTACCGGGACGCCGGGCGGCGTCGGAATGCGGCGCTCTCCACAGCTGTTCATGAAGCCCGGCGACACGGTGGAGGTCGAGGTGAGCGGCGTGGGCACGCTCAGGAACTCGATCGCGGGTGACTGACGCGGGGCGACGGGCATGGTGAGGACATGAAGATCGCAGGCAGCGTCGCGCTCGTGACGGGCGCCAACCGAGGCATCGGCCGCAGGATCGTCGCCGAACTCCTCGCGCGCGGCGCGCGCAAGGTGTATGCGGCTTCCAGGAAGCCGGCGGGCGGCGTACCTCCGGAGGCGGGTGGCGCAGTCACCGTGGTGCCCTACCTCGACGTCACCAGCGCGGAGAGCGTCGCGCGCGCCGCGCACGAATGCGTCGACGTCGGCATCCTGATCAACAACGCGGGGGTAAACAGCAACAGTGGAGTCATCGCGGCGCTGGACATGAGCGGCGCGCGTGCCGAGATGGAGACCAACTACTTCGGCACGCTGTCGATGTGCCGGGCGTTCGCTCCTGTGCTCGCGACGGGCGGCGGTGGCATGATCGTGAACGTGCTCTCCGTCACCGCGCATGTCGCACTGCCGGCGATGGGCTCGCTGAGCGCCTCCAAGGCGGCGGCTCTGCGCATGACTGAGTGCGTGCGCGCGGAGCTCGCGGCGCAGGGTACGCGCGTGATGGCGTTCCTCCCGGCCGCGGTCGACACGGACATGACCCGGGATCTCGTCGGCGTGCCGAAGGAAGCGCCCGAGGACGCGGCGAAGGCGCTGTGCGACGGCATCGAGCGCGGCGATGAGGAGGTGCTGTTCGGCCGCCGCGCGCAGTACGTGGCGGAGCTGCTGAGGAGCGATCCCGCGCGGCTGAAGCGGGAGTACGCCGCGATGCTTCCGCGGTAGGGCGCTCGACGGAGGTGCTTATGGCTGCGACGAAAGACGGGAAGTCTCGACCGGGCGGCGGGCCCGACCTGCAAGGCATGCTCGCGGCCGCCGGCATCGCGGCGATCGCGAACGCGCTGCTCAAGCGCGGCCTGCGCAACGTTTGCCTGAGCGGGCTCGCTCCCGTCGCGCCTGATCAGCGGCCGATGGTTGGGCCGGCGTACACGCTGCGCTTCATTCCTGCGCGTGAGGATATCGACACGATGGCGGGCTACGCGAACAGCGAAAATCTGCACCGGCGCGCAATAGAGGAGTGTCCTGCGGGCTCGGTCCTGGTCATCGACGCGCGTGGGGAGACACGCGTATCTTCGGCCGGCGACATGATGGCCTTGCGCTTATCCGCCCGCAGCGCCGCGGGAATCGTCACGGACGGCGGTTTTCGCGACGTGCCCGGAATCCGTGCAACGGGGCTGCCCGCATACCAGCGCGCGCCGGCGACACCGGCCACGCCAATCGCATTGCATGCCGTCGAGCTCAACGGCCCGATCGGCTGCGCGGGGGTCGCCGTCTACCCCGGGGACATGATCGTCGGAGACGCGAATGGCGTCGCGGTGGTCCCTGCGCACATGGCGGACGAGGTCGCGCGCGAGGCCTACAAGGCATCGCAGTACGAGGCCTTCGCGGAGATGCATGTGGCACGCGGGCGCTCGCTGTTCGGTCTGTTTCCGCCGACGCCGGAGAGCGACGCGGAGTACGAGACATGGAAGCGGGCGGGTTGCCCGAAAATCTGACGAGGAGGAGTGCCATGGGTACGCTAGAAGTGCTAATCGATACCGCGCGGCTCGATCCGGGAGGCTGGATCGATTACCCGGAGTACGGCTTCCGGCAGCACTTTCTCTGGAAGAACCCGGAGACGAAGGCTTCGATCGCGATCCTGGAGTTCCGCAAGGGCGGGAAGATTCCGGTGAAGCATTCGCATGCATCGAACCAGTTCATGTACTGCCTGTCGGGTGACTACGAGTACACGGACACGGGGCTGCGCCTGCGGGCCGGGTCGTTCTACATGAATCCCAAGGATCACCCGCACGGTCCGACGCTGGCGCGCGAGGACAGCGTGCTGATCGAGATCTACGATGGTCCCCACTACTACGAGAAGCCCGAATTCCATACCGACGCGACGATCGGGGACTTCATCAAGAAGTAGCCCGCGGCGCGCGGCGGTCCGCTACCAAATCTCCGGATTCCAGGTTCGCTATCGAATCGCAGTCACTCTCCGCGCAAGCGATAGCACTCGAGATTAGCTCAATTGGCGTGTGGTGTTACAACAATCATTTTAGAAGCGGAGGAATTATGAAATTGCGCAAATGGATGCTCAGTGCAGTTGCCGTACTTACCTGGCAGGCCTTAGGTATTCCGTTTTCCACCGACGCGATTGCTCAGGACAAGATCCGACTTCTTGTGTTGCCATTTTCCGAGTCACTTGCTTCTGTAATTGCGGAGAAAAATGGTTACTTCAAGGAGGAAGGGCTCGACGTCGAATTGAAAAAGGGGGGGAGTGCGCCCGAAATGCTTCCGCTTCTGCAGGCAAAGCGGGCCGATATTATCCTAAGCAACACCGTAACGACGCTGCAGGCAATTGACCAAGGGCTTGACGCGACGCTTATTGCACCGGGAGCGGTGGCGCGGACCAGAGCTCCGGATACCACTCAGGCGATGATGGTGCTCAAAGGGGCAATTCGCTCTCCGAAAGATTTGAAGGGAAAGCGAATCGCAGTCAACGTCATCAATAGCACCGCATGGCTGTACACCGTGGCATTTCTCGATAAATACGGTGTATCGCGGAAGGATGTGCGATTCGTTGAAATTCCATTCCCGCTGATGAACGATTCACTGCTGAACAAGCAGGTCGACGCAATTGCCCAAGTTGAGCCGTTTCGTACGGTGTTGTCTGATACTGGCAAAGTGAGAGCACTTGGATTCCCGTACGTTGTAGTTCAACCCAACTGCGACATCACGCAGTACATCGCGCTGTCCTCGTGGGTCCGAGCTCACCCAGCTGCCGCAAGGAAGTTTGCACTGGCCATCAGTAAGGGAGCGCAGTTTGCCAACAACCACCCGGCAATTGCGCGAGACATCAATCAGAAATTTACTGGCTTGAATCCGGCATTGAAGGATCGCGTACTGTTGCCACTGTTTGGCACTGCCGTAAATCCAAAGGAAATCAACAGGACGATGGAGTTGATGGTCAAGTATGGACTTCTTAAGCATAAGCTCGACCTGTCCGGGAAGATGTAAAACGGGGATCGGGTCAGGTAGGCCGAGCGCGATGGCAACGCCTTTTCTGGGGATAGTCAATTTGCGGAAGGAGTACGGCGGTCCTGAAGGCAGAACTGTCGCGCTTGGCGGAATCAATCTCGATGTTGAGCGAGGGTCTTTCGTTTCAATAGTCGGGCCATCCGGGTGCGGGAAATCAACGCTTCTGCAGATTATCGCGGGCCTCGTTCCTAGCACGTCTGGCGAGGTGCTGCTCCAAGGTCACCCGGTGCGCGAGCCCCCACTGTCGATGATCTATGTGTTCCAGCAATACACGCGTTCCTTGTTTCCGTGGAGAACCGTGGAGGGCAACATTGCTTACGGGCTGCAGAATCGTGAGTCACTGTCGCGCAGCGAGGTGGCGTCCCGGACCAATGAATTCATAAGCCTTGTTAGGCTTGATGGTTTTGAACGTCATTTCCCCTGGCAACTGTCAGGTGGAATGCAGCAAAGGGTCGCCATCGCACGTGCATTGGCTTGCCGTCCGGACGTCTTGCTGATGGATGAGCCGTTTAGTGCAGTGGATGCGCTGACTCGAGCCGGCCTTCAAGAGCTTGTGCTCAGACTTTGGCGTGAGTTCAAATTGACCATTGTGTTCGTTACTCACGACACCGACGAAGCGATCTATTTATCGACTCGTGTGGTGGCATTGAGTACTGCACCTTCGTCTGTGGCAATTGATCTAGATGTCGATCTGCCACATCCCCGCGACCAAATCTCCACGCGCGAGCTTCCGCGATATCTCGAGTATCGACACCGCTTACTTGCCCAGCTGTTTAAGGACGAGAAGCTCGATAGCGCTCAGAATTCTTTGCCGATCCAACAGTGATGCTACGTCAACTGCTGCACAGCCGCCTTATTGGGATCGTTCTGATTGCTGGCCTACTGGGATTATGGGAGCTAAGTTCAGCTAAAGGGTGGGTGCCCGCCTTATCCTGGCCACGGGTATCAGCCATCACTGTTACATGGTGGGATCTAGTGAAGTCCGGCGAACTTCCTACCGAGCTGGCGTCAAGCTTGTGGCGGATGTTCGTTGGCTACCTCATTGGAGTTGGGTTGGGTGTACTGGTGGGATTGCTAATGGGGGCATTTCGCCCAATCTACAATTTGCTGGAGCCACTCACGGAGATTTTACGGCCTATTCCAAGCCCAGCGTACGTGCCCATCGCGATCCTATTCCTAGGCATAGACGATGAGATGAAGATTTTCATGATCGCCTTTGCATCATTCTTCCCTGTACTGCTAAATACCTATAGTGGCGTGCGCAGTGTGGATCCCGTTCAGATTCAGACGGCGCGTACATTCGGCGTGAGCGGTAGGCGCCTTCTATGGCAAGTGGTATTACCATCATCGTCTCCGAACATCTTTACGGGAATGCGCATAAGTCTCGCAGTCGCATTAATTGTGATGGTGATAAGCGAAATGGTGGCGGCATCGAATGGAATTGGTTATTTCATATTGGCTGCTCAGCGGGGCTTCCAGATCAGAGAGATGTTCGCTGGCGTGTTTACCCTTGCGATAGTCGGCTACTCGCTAAACAGGATATTTCTAGCGCTGGAAGCGCGCGTGCTGCGTTGGCATCACGGTTACACGCAGCAGCAAAGGAACTAACGCAATCTAATCTGACGGCCAGCTCCGTGAACTGTTGCTGCTAGTACGGCCTCTCGCCCGCGAGAGTTGTCCGGTGCATATGGCGGCGCATTGAAAAGTCATAATCAGCCAGTGCGTAGTGCATGGTGCAGCGGTTATCCCAAAAAATCAGGTCGTGCACCTGCCACTTGTGCCGATAGATGAATTCCGGACGCGTCGAGTGCCGAAATAGAAAGTCGAGGATCGGCTGGCTTTCGTCCTTTGGCATCCCGACAATTCCTTTAGTGAATCCGGGGTTCACATAGAGCGCTTTTCTCTTTGTGACCGGGTGCGTGCGAATCATCGGTTGTTCCACCGGGGGGGTTTTGGCGCGCTGTTCTGCGGTGAGCGGAGGACGTTCCTTTAGGTGAGCAAAATACGTATCGTAGGCGTGGCTATAGTCGTGGATTGCCCTAAGTCCGCCGAGAAAGCTCTTCATCGACTCTGAGAGGGTGTCATAAGCCTGGTACATATTGGCCCACATCGTGTCGCCACCAAGTTGCGGCATCTCGCGGCAAAGCAGCAGCGACCCGAGCGATGGCTTCTCCATATATGACAGGTCAGAGTGCCAGTATTGGCCGGCATACACAGCGCCTTTTGGCTTTGTCCCCTCTAGGATATTCGAAACGACGAAGATCTCCGGATGCTCAGGCAATCCGAAGTCGCCGATCACATGTTCCTCGAGCGGACCGAAATGCCTGCTAAACGCGATGTGTTGGGCAGGAGTAATGTCCGCGCGACGGAAAAGCAATATCCCGTTTTCCGCAAGTGCTCGGTGCAGATCGCTTACCGTCGATTCGTTTAGGGGCCCCCTCAAGTCCAGCCCGGAAATGACGGCACCGCACGCTGGCGAAAGGCGACTGATTTCCAGATTCATCAATTGCTCCTGTTTTACGTGAGCGCGAGACACTCAGTCCGCGCTCCCTTGTTCAAGAAGGTAGAAGAATTTCTTCGTCAGGACCTTACTCGTACGCACTTCGACGGGCCGATTGCCGAAAGTGTAGGCAACGCGATGCACTTCGAGAACTGGATCTCCGACCGGCAACCGGAGGATCTTTGCGGAGGTAGGGTCCGCCTTGACGGCACGCAGTTGTTCCACCGTCCTTATGATGTTTACGCCGAAATGCATGTGGTAAACGGCGTAAAGCGTAGTTCCGCCTTTTCGAGCGATCGCTTCGTCTAAGCCCGCGAAGAGCGTCGCGGGAATTAGAACATCCGATACGACTACTGCGGTGCCGCTCACTCGAAGAATGTTCCGAAGCTTGAATACGTCGGGTCCGCGTGCGCTACGCGGTAGCTGGAGCATATCGGCGACGACATCCTCCGCCTTTGTTTTCTTCAACCATACGAGTTCGCTGACCGGAAGCTCTTTCACTCCGTCGTCGCGGACGACATGGAAAAACTGGTAGATGCTGCGTCGGTCGTCGTGCAGGGAGACAAACGTTCCCTTGCCCTGCTTGCGGGCTAGCACTTTGCCCGCGGCTAGCTCACCGATAGCCGCCCTGATTGTGGAAATTCCAACGCCGTATCGAGTTGCGAGCTCCGACTCCACGGGAAGTTTTTCGCCTGGTTTCCACTCGCCCTGCATCAGACTGCGTACGATCTGCTGTTTGACCTGCTTGTATAGCGGCTCTGGCGTTAGAAGTGCGGCCGGAAGTCTGGCAGCCGTCTGACGGGTGCTCTCAACTACGCTGTGTGTTTTCATGGTTCCTGCGGTGCGTCGTACGGCCCTAGCAGACGGCCAGGGAAAGGACACATGTGCGCTCTCTTTCACGCGGCCCCAAAGTCGATTCACACCGAGTTGAGGCCGCTCTAGGGTTGACATTTCCGGGCGCTCGAATAATAGTGATCATACGAATGATTCGCATTGGGTGCAAGATGCGTAAGCGGGGCGGCGGGCATCTACGGCGCCAAACGAGTTGATGGGGTAGTAAGCGGTCAGTAAAGACGGGTAGTCGGGAACCCCCCGCCGATTGTTCGGCAGGGCATGTTCGTTGCATAACAAAAAAGAAGGGCGGGCGCGCCCCTACAAGGACGTGATCTAAATGCGTCTCCCGCAACAAGCCTGGGGTTGCGGGCGAGCGAGAATTACAAAGTGAGGAGGAGACAATGATGGCAGCGCTGAGAAATCGGAGAAGAGGGCCCTTTCAAGCCAAAGGGCTATCGTTGATGGTCAGCCTCGTAGTGGCGCTCGGAATACCAATGCGCGCTAATGCAGAGGCCAGCGAAGTTAGGCTTGCCTACCAGTATGGCATTCCGTACCTACCTCTCCTTGTAATGAAGAAGGACAAACTGATTGAGCAAGAGGCGAAGAAGGCGGGACTTGGGCAACTAAACGTTGAGTGGGCACAATTTGGATCGGGCGCAGCGATGAACACCGCACTGCTCGCCGGCCAAATCGACGTTGTTGCCGGAGGCGTTGCACCGCTGCTCAAGATTTGGGACAAGTCAAAGGGCCAGTTTGACGTCAAAGGCATGGCCTCACTTGGGTCGATTCCGATGTTTTTGAACACGATTGACCCCAAGGTGAAATCCATCAAGGACTTCACCAAGAAAGACAGGATTGCTCTGCCAGCTGTAAAGGTTTCGATCCAGGCGCTTGTGCTCGAAATGGCCTCCGCGCAGGCATTTGGCACGGCCAACTTTGCAAAGCTGGACGGAATCACCGTCAGCATGAAGCATCCGGACGCAATGGCTGCACTTCTCAGTCATGGAACCGAGATTACGGCGCATTTCGCGAACCCTCCTTTTCAGGAGATGGAGCTGGACGGCAAAGGCGTGCACAGGGTGCTTAGCTCCTACGACGTGCTGGGGCCAAGTACTTTGGATGTCGTGTACAGCGTAGCCAAGTTTCACAAGGATAAACCCAAGATATACAAAGCTGTTTTCGCGGCGTTAGGAAGGGCGATGCGGCTCATCAACGGCGATAAAAAGGCGGCTGCCGAGCTATATGTACAGGAAACGCACTCAAAACTCAGCGAACAGTTCGTTTATAAAATCATCGCCCATCCCGAGTTCGTCTTTACGACAACACCGCGAGGAATTATGAAATACGCTGATTTCATGCATCGCACGAGTGCCATCGAGAGCATGCCGGCCAGTTGGAAGAGCGTTTTCTTCCCTGAAGTGCGTGGACAGCACGGGAGCTAGACTGTCAATTGCGGCTGACCAATAAGGTCGCCAAGCTGGTTACGCAAGTTGCGACTAGGCATTCGTCATTGCGCCTACGCGAGCATGACGAGGGCAGGTCGTAGATTGCCCTAGAAGGAGGCCCTATGCCTTGGACGCGAATTTGCGGTGTTGCTGAAATTGGGGAACACGACGCAAAGAGCTTTAGCGTCACTGGCACCCAGGTCCTTGTCCTAAGACTTGGGGACCAATACCTGGCGATCCCGCCGGTCTGTGTGTATGCACCGCGATTCCTGAGCGGCGCCGGATTCGACGCATGCTTCGACGGCAACGCTCCCAAATGCAACCAGCACCTGGAGGGGGGTGCCGGTCCAGAAGACGAGCAATCCGGCATCTCGGAAGCGCCGATCCTTAGATACGCGACAAAAGTCGCCGACGGGCAGTTATACATAGATCTTCAAACAAAGCAGTTGTCCGACTATGAGCGAATTACCTGCTCTCCAATCGTGGAATCTGGCCAAGTGCAGGGGCTTAGATTCAGCTTATGGTCAAAGAACGAGGACGAGCACAAGGATGTTGTCTATGGGCGACCGGCATGACCGGTGGTTGCATAAGCCCAGCACACCGCTTACATGGTCCCCTAATCTCTGGAAGAACGAATGGACCGCAGGTCGACGGATGGACGTCTGGGAAAGCAAGCAAACGATGCTAATGAGTGATCAGTCCCGACTAGGCATTGACTCGCCAGTTATAGCGCCGCTACTGGAGGTCCGTGGCGTGACGCTTCAGTACAAAACACAAGATCACCTGGTCACGGCAACGTATCGCGTGAACTTTCAAATCTACCCGTCCGACCGATTCGTGCTTCTGGGACCGTCCGGCTGCGGCAAATCCACGCTGCTGAAGGCTGTTGGCGGATTTATGCAGCCGGAGGAGGGTGAGATCCAATTGAAAGGCGTAGGGGTTTCAAAGCCAGGGCCAGACCGGATGATGGTGTTTCAGGAGTTCGATCAACTACTACCCTGGAAGACAGTCAAAGAAAACGTGACCTTTACTCTGCTCAAGAGCGGCAGACTTAAGGGGAAGGCCGCAGAAGAAAGGGCGATGCAGTACATCCGGAAAGTAAATCTGGTCAAGTTCTCCGATAGCTATCCCCACACGCTTTCTGGTGGCATGAAGCAACGAGTTGCGATTGCGCGCGCAATGGCGATGGAACCTGACATCCTCCTCATGGATGAGCCGTTTGCCGCACTAGATGCGCTTACGCGACGCAAGATGCAAGACGAGCTGATGCAACTTTGGGAAGACACACGCTTTACTGTGCTGTTCGTTACGCACTCGATTTTGGAGGCGATTGCTGTCGGCAATCGCATATTGCTGTTGTCGCCTCATCCTGGACAGGTCAAGGCGGAGTTGAACAGTAACGGTAGAGATGAGGTGGACCCTAACAGCGGTTTGCGACTATCGGACAGGATCCACTCACTCCTCTTTGCCGAGAGGGTGGAGGAACAGGGACAACTCCACCATGACTAATGGCGCTCAAGTGGAAGGGACACTGGACAACATTGTGTCCGTGGCGCGAGAGGAGTTCGTGCACGACACCGTAAAGGACGCCGCTTTGGGTGTCGTGGAGAAGCCTCTCACTAAATGGGAAAGGGTGTACAACTTCGGCGCACTTCGAAAGCTTTTCATCATCTTAATGCTGGCGGCAGCGTGGCAAGCTTATGCAATGTGGCTTGGCAAGGGACTTTTGTTGCCGACTCTCAGTGCAACGGCCAATGCATTATGGGTCAATGTGGCTAGCGGAGAGTTGCTCCGCAGAGCTTGGTATTCCATTAGCGTACTTCTGATGGGCTACGGTCTCGGGATTGTGCTTGCCGGCCTCTTTACGGCAATCGCGATCAGCTCGCGGTTAGGGTCTGATTTCCTAGAGACAATGACTTCGATGCTCAATCCGTTGCCGGCGATCGCCTTACTGCCGCTCGCGCTGATCTGGTTTGGCTTAGGAAACGGAAGCATGATCTTCGTCCTTGTGCACTCCGTGTTGTGGCCCGTCGCCCTTAATGCGCACGCGGGGTTTAGGTCAGTCAGCAATACGTTGCGTATGGTTGGGCGCAACGCGGGGCTACGGGGCGCTAGATACATAGTGTCGATACTTATTCCGGCAGCGTCTGGAAGCATTCTCTCCGGCCTGAAGATAGGTTGGGCATTCGCTTGGCGCACGCTGATCGCTGCTGAGCTCGTGTTTGGGGCTACCTCCAATTCGGGTGGGCTTGGATGGTTTATCTATGTTAGTAAGAACGAACTTGAAATTGCCAATGTGTTCGCGGGGCTATTGACGATCATCCTCATTGGATTGTTCGTGGAGAATGTGATCTTTCGAAATATCGAGCTTATTACGGTGAAGAAGTGGGGTATGCAAAACTAACGCTGCTGGAGCGAAGGGGAGCAACGATTAGCTGATCTGGAAATGCCGAAGGGCGAAATAACGAGATCGCCGCGGCTGGCACACGAGAATTGTAAGGAGCCTCAACCGCGGACTTTGCGAAGCAAGCCTTGGTATCGTCACAGGGACAGGTCAGTCCCTCAAGACAGGTCGCGGATGGTGGCCTCAATGATGTCGAGGGCGCTGTCCAATTCTTCCTCGGAAATTACCATGGGTGCGCTGAAACTCACTGTGTTCGCCTTCGGGCTCATCGCAAGCAGCCCGCGGCGCAGGACTGCAAAGTAGAACTCCTTTGCGAGCTCGATTCCTTCCTTGCCTTTCGTCGAACGGTCGAAGTCGATGGCGAACATCAGTCCGATATAACGCACGTTGGCGACAATGGGATATTGGTGCAGAAGCGCGTTGAGCCGTGCTTCCACCTTTCTTCCCAGCATCTTGGCTCGGTGTGGCAGCTTGTTCTCCACAATTACGGAAAGCGTCGCCAGTCCGGCGGCTGCCGACAATGCGTTCTTTTCGTGTGTGAAGTACCCCAGATTGAGCTCAGGCGCTGTGTCCAAGGAAGATCTGGCAATGACCGCAGCCAGTGGCGCGATTGAGCCGCCGAGTGCCTTCCCGAGGAGCGTCATGTCCGGCGAGGCTCCGAAGTGCTCGGCATTGAACATTCGTCCCGTTTTACCAAGACCGGTGGGAATGTCGTCGAATATGAGCTGCGTTCCATGCTGGTCGCATAGCTCCCGCACCCTGGGCCAGTATCCGGCCGGCGGTACGTAGGGTCCGTTTCGGATGGGCTCTGCGATCAGCGCGGCAATGTCCTTTTCGCTTTCAAAGACGACCTTGAGGGAATCAAGCGAGGCCTGAGCGCTGGCCGCCATGTCATCGCTCGTTGCCCGTGGCTTGCGGGCCTGCCAATAGAAGGGCGCCACGTGAAGTGCGCCCGGCATCAGCGGTCCCATTCTCGACGATCTGTCCCGCGGCGTGCCACCAACGCTTAGCGCGCCGGCACTTCGGCCATGGTACGAGTCCCAGAACGAAATGGTCTTGTGCCGTCCGGTATGCACCTTGGCGATCATGAGCGCCAACTCCGCGGCGGCCGCTCCTCCCGGCACGAAAAGAACCTTCGATTCTGGTACCGGGTAGTGGGCGATGAGCTTCTCCGCTAGCTGGATGGGCGCCTCGCTGGTCAGTCCCCGGGAAACGAAGCAGAACCGATCCAGCTGCTCGCGCACCTTGGCTAGCACCTCCGGGTGCTGGTAACCCACGTGATGGCAGTTGTTGCCGTAGAAGTCCATGTACTTTCGGCCCGACATGTCCCAAATCCAGACGCCGTTGGCCGCCGTCACGCTCATGAGCGCAGGTGTGGAGTTGGCCTGGGTGAAGGAGACCTTTTCGTCGCGTTCGATGAGTGCCGCTTCGTCTGAGCTCATTGGCTCGGCGCGCCAGGATCGGCGCTCGGCGGATACATGCGGGGTTTGGTTGGATCCCATGGCGACGCTCCTTCTTGTTCCGGCCACAATTTAGCGCCGGAGGCACCGGCGTGCCGCTTGACAATGTGAGGCGAGACATTTTAACGTTACAAATCGTATCGTCCGGTACCCATGACGGTCAAGCAGACAAGCGCATGCCAGAGCCGCGAAGCTTTGTCGAGCAGTGTGCAGGGATAGCAGGGGACCGGGTGGTCCGAGCCGCCATGCCGGTAGTCCCCAAGCTCCGCGTGCAAAACGTCACAAAGACGTTTCCATCGACGGAGAGCAGCGGCGACTTCGTCGCGCTGAGCGGCGTATCCACCGACGTAGGGCCGGAGGAGTTCGTATGCCTGGTCGGGCCCAGTGGCTGTGGCAAGACGACTCTGCTCAATCTTATCGCGGGGTTCATCGAGCAGACCACCGGGCAGCTGTTGGTAGACGGCCAGCCGATCACCGGGGCGTCATATGACCGCGGCGTGGTCTTCCAGGACTACGCGCTTTTTCCGTGGCTGACGATTCGCAAGAACGTTCAGTTCGGGCCACGGGTTAGGAACGTCCCGGCTCCCGACCGCGAGGCCCTGGTAGACAAGTATCTTAACTTGGTGGGCCTGAGTGAATTTGCTGGACGCTATCCCCATCAGCTTTCCGGCGGCATGAAGCAGCGCGTTGCCATCGCGCGGGCGCTTGCCAATCGCCCGAGCATGCTGCTCATGGATGAGCCGTTCGGCGCGCTCGATGCGATGACCCGGGATACATTGCAGGATGAGTTTCTCCGGCTGGCAAGGCTCGAGCCGAAACTCATCATCTTTGTCACTCACAGCGTGCTTGAGGCAGTGTTTCTCGCCGACCGCGTCATCGTGATGGCGGCAAGGCCTGGACGCATCATTGCCGAGTTGCGAATTCCGCTGCCCCATCCGCGCGAACGTACCTCGCCGGAGGTGATCAACTATGTCCGCCAGATCCGTGATCTGCTCGATCCAGGTATTGTTACCCCGGGACGACAATGAGTAAGGGCAGGCGGCCGGCCCTACTTGCGGTCTCGATCCTTTCGGTCGGATCAGGCATTGGTTTATGGTGGCTGATTACCGCTACCGGGATGGCGAATCCGGCTTTACTACCGACCCCGGGCTCGGTGGTCCAGGCCTTCGTGGATATGGCGCTGGATGGCAGTATCTTCCGGGACATCGCCATAAGCGTGGCAAGGGCACTCGGCGGTTTCTTGGTGGCCACGGTAATCGGCGTGCCTCTCGGGATTCTCGTAGGTCGTTCGCGCTGGGCCTTTGCGATCGTTGACCCATGGATCGAGATGCTGCGACCGGTGCCTCCGATTGCCTTTCTTCCGCTGGTGGTTCTCTGGTTCGGCATCGGCGAGACATCCAAACTGGTCGTGGTCGCCTACGGCGCGATGTTCCCAGTTCTCATCAACACCGTCCACGGAGTTCGCTCGATCGAAACGTCACTGATTCGCGCCGCCAGGGCCTTGGGCGCCTCCAATAGTCAGATCTTCTACCTGGTGGTCCTGCCCGCGTCGGTTCCTAGCATAGTGACCGGCTTGCGGCTGGGTGCCGGAATGGCGATTTTCGTCCTAGTCGCGGCGGAGCTGCTTGGCTCGAGTTCGGGCCTGGGCTGGCTGATCATGGACTCACGGGAGCATTTTTTCACTGATCGAATTATGGTGGGGATCGTCACCCTCGGAGTCGTTGGTTACTTGATCAATCGTGGGCTACTGATTGCGGAGCGCCTGCTTCTCAAATGGCGTCCACTGCAGGAGGAGTAATACGTAGGCAGTTTTTCCTGGTCCTGGCGGACCTTTTTCAGGTAACACACAGGAGGATCAGCATGAAAAGTCCCGCTCGCGTTGGAATCTCGGTATTCGCAGCACTCACGGCGACAATGCTCTTCGGTGCTGCGCAGGCGCAACAAGCACCGGACTCCACTGCCGCCCCCGAAGTCAAGAGTCTGACGGTGGTGACGACGTCGGACGTTCAGATCGGCGGCCCATGGATTGTCGCGCGGGACAAGGGGTACTTCGCACAGGAGGGTTTCACGCATGTCGAGGTGAAGCTGGTTTCGGCGGTGCCCACCATATTTCCCGAGTTTGCATCTGGACAGGTGCACATCATGACTAGTGCGGAGCAGCCAATGATCACTCTAGTCGCGGGCGATATACCGCTCAAGGTTGTGGGCATCTACTCAGACATGACCGGCCTGCACGGCATGGTGGCCGATTCGAGCATAAAGGTGGCGAAAGACCTTGAAGGTAAGACGGTCGGAGTCCAGATGGGCAGCCCGTTGGAGTGGTACACGAGGAATTTCTGCAAGGTGTTCGGGTGCGACATCACCAAGGTCAGGCTGGTGAACATGTCGGCCCCGGAAGGCGTAGCCGCTCTGGTGAACGGGAGCATCGACGCCTACGCTGGATGGCAGCCGTTCATCGATCGCGCGCTCGAAGCAGGCAAGGCACGGGGCCTCCACCTGCTCCATTACAACAATACGTCCTTCATGAAGGGCAGTGAAGGCCCACGAAAGATTCACACTGCGTATGCCATCATGTACGTGGACACCCCCTTCCTCGAAAAAAATCCGAAGACGGTGGAGGCACTTCTCCGGGTCCTCGACAAGTCGGTCAAATTCATCAAGTCGAACCGGGACGAGGCGGCCAAAATGATGGCGAACGAGTACAAGCTGAAGGAGGCCGCCGCTGCACGCTACATCGACGGGGTCAAATTCTTTCTGACCATCAACAACCAGATCGTCAATGAATTCCAGGGGACCGCGGACACCCTGTGGCACGCGAAATTGATCAAGAAGCCAGTCGAATTCGCCAAGACGGCGCTCGATGTGAATCCCCTGAAGAGCGTACTACCCGGCGACGTAACCTATCGTCCCTAACTAGCACATGTCTTGCGCAAGCAGGGGAGTGTTCAAGTGACCTGGCGCATCGGTGTCGATACGGGCGGCACGTTCACGGACGTAGTCGCCCATCACCGGGCAAGCGGCGCATGGCTCGAGAGGAAGGTCTGGAGCGAGCAGGGTGATCCCGGGAAAAGTCTGCACTCCGCGCTCTCGGCCCTGGGCATTCCCCTGGCGGAGGTCGAGTCGGTTGTTTACGGAACGACGGTGGTCACCAACGCCTTGGTCGAGGGGGAAGTTGCCAAGATTGCCTTAATCAGCACGAAGGGATTCAGTGATGTCCTTGAGATTGCGCGCCAACGCCGGGACGTCGTGTTTGGCATGCGCCCGGTGCACCGTGCGCCGGCGATCGTTCCACGGGAAATGTGCTTTGAGGTGGATGAGCGGTGCGACGTCCACGGCAATGTCGTGCGAAAGGCAAGCCGCGAGGCAGTTACCGAGCTCGTTGAGCGCATTGGCAGTCGTTGCGAGGCGGTGGCAGTGGCTTTTCTGCACTCGTATCTCAATGGAGACAACGAGGAAGAAGTTGCCCGAGTCGCGCGCAGAAGGTGGAAGCACGTTTCCGTATCGCATGAGGTATCACCGGAAGCGCGGGAATATGAGCGCACACTGGTCACGGCGCTCAATGCTTCCCTGCTGCCGAAGATGGAAGGACTGGTAGCGTCCCTGAGGAAGTCGGGTATCCCGGAAGAGCGGTTGCACCTCTTTCATTCGGCGGGCGGCATGGTCTCGGCGGAAACGGCTTCGAGGTTCCCGCTGCTGCTTGCCAAGTCCGGACCGGCTGCCGGGGTCGAGGCGGCAAGTGCTGTCGCGGGATCGCTCAACCTGCCTTACGCGATCACCTTCGATATGGGTGGCACCACGACCGACTGCAGTCTCATCGTGAACGGCCGCGCGGAACTCCAGATGGATGGAAATATCGGCCAATACCATGTTCGCCAGCCTACGGTCGCTGTGGAATCTATCGGCGCAGGTGGTGGATCGATCGTCCGTTTGCTGGAAGGTGGCTTGCGGATCGGGCCGGACAGCGCGGGGGCAAAACCGGGTCCCGCCTGCTACAACCGCGGCGGCTCGCTTCCGACCATTACCGACGCCGTCGCGGTTCTGGGTTACTTCGGAAGCGGCAAGGCCTCCGAGAGGCCGATTTCAATCGACAGGGAAGCAGCGTTGCGCGCCTTTTCCGGAATCGCCAGTAGTGTCGGTCTGTCGTCTGAAGACGCCGCGCTCGGTGTGGTGCGCGTCGCAAACGCAGTTGCGTCTCGCGCCATCAAGCGGATCACGATGGGACGTGGGATTGACGCGCGCTCCTGCGCCCTAATAGCGTTCGGCGGCGCAGGTCCCATGCTTGCCTGCCTCCTGGCGGGGGAGATGGGAATCCGCAATGTCATTGTGCCGTTTCGCTCAAGCGCGCTATCCGCCCTCGGGTGCTTGTCCGCCGAGCCACGTTTCACCCGGCAGCGGACGACTAACATCAAGCAGGAAGAGTTCTCGTCCGCTTCAGTCGAGGCCGTACTTTCCGATCTGGAACGCACTGTTCTGGGGGAACTGATTGGCGGACGTGTCGCTGGCGAGGGTACGCGTGTCGAGCACGTCGCACTCATGCGATACGCGGGACAGAGCCATGAAATCGAGATTCCCATAGCTCGCCCGATAACGAAGGTGGCCCTGAGCGAGTCGTTTGGCCGGAAGCATGAGAGCACCTACGGTTATGCCGCAGATGAGCCTTGGGAGTGCGTAGGTTTTAGGACAACTGGGATCGGGGTGGCAAAGGCGGCAGATTCGCTCAAGTCCGAGGCACCCGAACGCGCCTCCGCTCAGGTAGGACGTACGCGGGCCTATTTCCAAGGAACCGGATGGTGCGAGGTGACCGAATATCGGAGAAATGAGATCGCCCAAGTGGAGCGGATCGTAGGGCCTGCCATCATCGTAGACGAATTTTCCACAATACTGATTCCGCACGGCTGGACGGCGAAAGTGGAGCATGGCGCTCACATCTGCATTGAAAACGAAGCCGCGTAACATGGGTTCCCACGTTGACCTATTCTCGACTGATGTGGTCCGGCAGGGACTGTCCTCTATCGCCGAGGAAATGACCCTCATTGTTATGCGGGCCGCTCGCTCGCCCGCCCTGAGGGAGGCAGGCGATCTGTCCTCCGCATTGACAGATACGCGGGGTGGACTGGTGGCGCAAGGCAGAGACCTGCCGATCCATCTCGGCGTGATGGCCTTCACCGTCAAGGAGCTAATCGCCGCCGTAGGCAGGGACCAGATTGATGAAGGTGACGTGTGGATCGTCAACCAGCCTCATATCGGCGGCAACCACCTCCCGGACGTAAAGTTGATCCGGCCTATCTTCTTCAAGTCGGAGTTGATCGCCTTCGGCATCTCGCTTGCGCACTGGGCCGATGTAGGCGGTGGGGCTCCAGGCAGTTACGACGCCGGAGCCTCGGACCTGTGGCAGGAGGGGCTTCAAATACCGTCGGTGCGCATCATGCGTCAGGACAAGGTGGTCGCGGACGTTCTCGCCTTAATTCGGGCAAACGTTCGCGGGGAAGCCGAGCGCGAAGGCGACATCCGCGCCCAGATAGCCGCGCTCCAAATTGGTAACAGGCGGGTCGTGGAACTAGTTGGGCGCATGGGATTGAGCGATTACATGGAATGCATCGCCCATATCCACGACGTCAGCGAGCAGCAGATGCGTCAGGTTATTGGTTCCATACCGCAGGGACGATACAGTGGTGAAGACCACCTCGACGGCGATGGTCGTGGGGGGGCGCCGGTGCGAATCGCGGTGGAGATTAACGTGAATGGCGAGGACATCGTCTTCGATTTCTCGAATTCCGCGGATGCGATCCTCGCGCCACTGAATGCGACGCCGTATATAGCGAACTCCGCAGTTCTGTACGTGATGAAGGCCCTGGCCCCCGACGATATGTACCACTCCGATGGCGCGATCCAGCCTATTCGGGTGATTACCCGACGTGGGTCGATCATTGATCCAGGATTCGGCTTTCCTGTTGTCGCCGGCAATCACGAGACTTCTCAGCGGATCGTCGATGCCGTGATCCGTGCCTTCAGCAAGGTCATACCTGACCGGATAACTGCAGGAGGTTGCGGTACCGCTGGCCTGCTGATCTTTGCCGGCAGATATCCTGACGGCCGCTGGTGGACCTTCTACGAGACGCACGGCGGCGGGGAAGGTGCGCAGCGGGACCGTGACGGCTGCAGTGCTACCCGCGTACATTTGTCCAACATGGCAAACACGCCCGCCGAGTTCATTGAGGCTGAGTATCCGATTGAGGTACTACGATCGGCCGTTCGCGACAGCTCCGGCGGACAAGGGGCTCGGCGCGGGGGCGACGGCTTGATTCGCGAATACAAGGTTCTTGGCGATGGCGTCACTCTGACGACCATCTTCGAACGAGGCGTAATTCCTCCGTACGGACTGTGCGGTGGCAAAGATGGCGAGCGATTCAAGGTGACGCTGATCCGGGGAGATGAACGGATTGCCTTGTCGGGATGCCACAATCAGGCTTTGAAGAGAGACGACATCGTACTCGTCGAGACGGCAGGTGGTGGCGGATTCGGGACGCCGTGAAGAGTGAAGCCTGAAATGCGTAGTACGACCGGAAAGCGGCTGAAGGGCTCCGGCAGCAGAAGGCCGACGCTGCTGGATGTGGCTCGAGAGGCGAAGGTCTCGGTCATGACCGCTTCCAACGTCGTAAACAATCGCAGCCCGGTGCGCCTCGAAACGCAGAGGCGCGTGCGAGAAGCGATCCAGAGGCTCGGCTATCGCCCGCAGAGCCAGGCGCGGGGCCTGAGGCTTGCGCGCTCGTGGGCGATCGGCATGCAGATTGTAATGAAGAAGCCCGATTTCCTTGCGTCGCCGTGGATGGGGCGGATGGTGGCGGGGCTGAGCAATACCCTGAACCAGGGCGGCTACGGTTTGCTGTTGCACAGCCAGAGTGCCGATGCGCTTGATGAATCCGTGCTGCTCAAATTGGCAAATACCGATGGTCTTATCACGATCCTGTCGGGGCCCGATGAGGAGCGCATGGCGATTCTCAAGAGGCTGCTGGCGTTGAAGCAGCCGGTTATCGCGTTGCAGGAGACGCTGGTACCTCGTCCTGGAGCAGACTTTGCGGTAGTCCGGCAGGATGACTTTGAGGGCGGGGCGAAACTGGCGGCGCACCTTCTCGATCAGGGATCCAGGCGCCTGGTATTCCTGGCGCCCGACTTCAGTTGGCCAAATATGGTAGAGAGGACTCGAGGTCTTGAATTGACGGTGACGAGGACGCGCGGAGCCTCACTCAGGGTTGTAATGTGCAAGGACGAAAACTACGAGTCTGTCGAGTCGACGATCGTTCGGGAGTTGACGGACCATGGACTGCCGGACGCTTTTGTCGCGGGGAACGAGCCTATCGCACTCGCAGTTCTGGATGTCGTCGAGCGCAACGGATACAGCGTTCCGGAAGATGTGATGCTGACCGGATTCAACGCGTTTGACCTCTGGTTCTTTGCAAGGAAGCGGATTACAACTATCGATTTTCCAGCCTACGAGATTGGCGTCCGGGCGGGTGAGACCATGCTGGGACGCCTGCAGACCGGCCGGTTTTCGAGGCGCGTGGATGTGTTCCCCCCTAGGTTTATTCAAGGAGTCACCACGACCGCGCCGGGCCAGGATCGTCCTGATCGAACGCCCGCTAATGCGGCCACGAACCGCTGAGGAAAGCCGACTGCGGCTCGTCTGGCGGTCGCCCGCCTAATATTCCGAGCAGCTACTCGACGGTACAAGGACCTAGAGGCAGCCTCCCGCTGTCAATGATGTGTCTTTCTGGCACCGGACTGATCACTTCCATGGGAAGCTCGGTTGCAAATCGCGTATTCGGGGAGACGGGCTGCATGTACAAGGCCGCATGAAATGCTCGAACCCGTCGCGCGATAACGCCATACATGTTCACGTTCGTGATTGCCTGCTTCGCAAGCCGGTGCTGTCCGAACATTCAGCCCCTCTGTGCCTCGCTTCTTCGGCCTCTTAATCTACGTGATGTGGACGCAGGTGATCTCCCCAAGGAGATGCCCGCCGTCACGCATTGACGGCCGCTCATCGCGCGACCAGGTCCGGCAAGCCGTGGTCTTCGTGGAGCTCGACTGAGGTGTCGTGCGTCCCGGGAATCGCGGGCCGCTGCCTATACCTGCGAAGGACGGGGCAGCGGTGCATTGCAGCCTGGAACGGGCCAATGGTATGACGCCTCTCCCGTCGGGGCCGTTCACACTCGTTCACACTTCATTCACAGCCGAAAAATGGGGCCACGTGTAAGTGCCTGTAAAGAAATGGATTACCGTTTCCATCCGGAATGCGCTGAAAATTAAGGAGAAATCTAAGCGACGGGAGCGAAAAAGTCTTAGAAATCATGGCGCCCCGGAGACGAATCGAACGTCCGACCTGCCCCTTAGGAGGGGGCTGCTCTATCCACTGAGCTACCGGGGCGCGAGGGGCGATTCTAACCCGCGCGCGCCGCGTGCTTCGCTGGCCGCAGTGCGATGCTCGCGTACACTGTAGGCATGAAGGTGATCTCATCCTTGGAGGGGAGTGGGACATGACCCGACTGATCGGCGCATTGCTGGCGCTCGCGCTCACCATGCTGTCCACCAGCGCTGCGGCGCAGGACTACGCCCGCGAGAAGCGCTGGGCGGACGAGGTGGTCCCCGACCTGGTGGTGGGCGACGCCGTGTGGCTGCGCCAGTCGAATGGGCACGAGTTCCTCGGCCTGTACACGCAGGCCAAGAACGCGCACGTAGCCGTCCTGATGGTGCATGGCCTGGGCGTACAACCCGATTTCAGCTTTTTCGACGCGTTGCGCTCCGGGCTCGCGGACCGGGGCTACAGCACGCTTTCGATCCAGATGCCGGTGCTGGCGGCCGGTGCAACGGTGTCCGACTACCATCCGAAGCTCTTTCCCGACGCGATCGAGCGCATCCGGCTCGGCGCGCGCTGGCTCGCCGGCAAGGGCTACACGCGCATCGTGCTGCTGTCGCACAGCCTGGGCTCGTGGATGAGCGAAGCGTACTTTCAGGCGACGCCCGATGCGCCGTTCGCGGCCTGGGTCTGCCTGGGGCGCGGCGGCGCCTTCGGCAGCCTGCGGAACGTCAAGGTGCCGGTGCTTGACGTGTATGGCGGGTATGACCATGCCGAGGTGCTGCGCGCCGCCCCGGCGCGACGCGCGGCGCTGAAGAGCATTCCGGGCTCGTCCCAGGTCATGGTCCCGGGCGCGGATCACTTCTACACCGGCAAGGAAAGCGAGCTGCAGCGCGCGGTCGTGCAGTTCCTCGCGCGCGAGGTTCCGAAATAGGCGTGTCGTCGCCCGTAGCGCGTCCGCGATGACCCTCACCGAGCTGCGTTACATCGTTGCCTTGGCGCGCGAGCGTCATTTCGGGCGTGCCGCCGAGTCGTGCTTCGTCTCGCAACCGACGCTGTCGGTGGCGATCAAGAAGCTGGAGCAGGAGCTCGGCGTGGCCCTGTTCGAGCGCGGCCCGGGCGAGGTCAGCGTGACCCAGACCGGGCAGAAGATCGTCGAGCAGGCGCAGCGCGTGCTGGAGGAGGCGGCGCGCGTCAAGGACCTGGCGGTGGCGGCGAGCGACCCGCTCGCAGGCACGCTGCGCCTCGGGGCGATCTACACCATCGGGCCGTACCTGCTGCCCAAGCTGATTCCGATCCTGCGCCGCAGCGCGCCCGCGATGCAGCTGATTATCCAGGAGAACTTCACCCACAAGCTGGCCGAGTCGCTCAAGCAGGGCGAGGTAGACGTGATCATCATCGCGCTGCCGTTCGACGAGCCGGGGGTGGTGACGCAGCCCGTGTACGACGAGCCGTTCATGGTTGCGATCCCGCAGGGCCACCCCTGGGAGCGCAGGAAGCAGATCACGGCCGGGGAACTCACGCGCGAGAGCCTGCTGCTGCTCGGCGCGGGGCATTGCCTGCGCGACCAGGTGCTCGACCTGTGCACCGCGGTCAGCCGCAAGAGCGGGTTGCAGAAAGCGCTCGAGGGCGGCTCGCTCGAGACCATCCGCCAGATGGTGGCGGGCGGCGTCGGCATCACGGTGCTGCCCTCGACCTCGGTGGGTGCCGGCGGTGCGAACGAGCTGATCCGCATCCGCCCGTTCGCCAAGCCGGTGCCCGGCCGGCGGGTGGCGCTTGCCTGGAGAAGGAGCTTTCCACGCCCGCAGGCGGTGGAGGCGCTTCGCCAGGCGATCCTCGCCTGCGAACTGCCGCAAGTGACGAAGCTGTCCCACGCGGCAGCAGCCCGGTAGGCGGGCGTGATGCACGATTCTCCGGCACCTTCGCCGTGGGTGCAGCGCTGGGCGAGGCTGATTCCGCCCGGTGGCGAGGTGCTTGATCTCGCCTGCGCCACGGGCCGGCACGCGCGGCTGCTGGCCGGGCTCGGGCACCGGGTGCTCGCGCTGGACCGGGATGCGGCCGCGCTCTCGTCCCTGGAAGGCGTAGCGAACGTGAGCACGCTGTGCGCGGACCTCGAAAACGGCACGCCCTGGCCGCTTGCCGGCCGGCAGTTCGCCGGGGTCGTGGTGACCAACTATCTCTACCGTCCGCTGTTCCCGCGCCTCCTGGAGGCGCTCGGGGCTGGAGCCGTTCTCATCTACGAGACCTTCGCGCAAGGGAACGAGTCGTTTGGCAAGCCGTCTAACCCCGCGTTCCTGCTGCGGCCCGCCGAGTTGTTGCAGGCCTTCGGCACGGAGCTGACGGTAGTGGCCTTCGAGCAGGGCGGTACACCGAGGCCGAAGCCCGCCGTCGTGCAGCGGCTGTGCGCGCTGCGCGCCGGCGTATCGGAGGCGGCGCTGGAGGCCTGAGGGCGTGCCTCAAGGTTTATGCAGGCGTCTGAAACAGTTAAAATTTCGCGTTTACCGGATTACGAGAGGCGCACCCCATGATCACCGGAAGCCTGGTGGCGATCGTCACCCCGATGCACGAAGACGGGCGGCTCGACCTCGCCCGCTTCAGGAGCCTGATCGACTGGCACGTGGCCGAGGGCACCGACGGCATCGTGGTCGTCGGCACCACGGGTGAATCCCCGACGGTGGACTTCGACGAGCACAAGGAGTTGATCCGCGTGGCGGTCGAGCACGCGCAGGGCCGCATCCCGGTGATCGCCGGCACCGGCGGCAACTCGACCGCCGAAGCGATCGAGCTCACCGAATCGGCAAAGAGCGCCGGGGCCACCGCCTGCCTGTCGGTCGTGCCGTACTACAACAAGCCGACGCAGGAGGGGCTGTACCGCCACTTCCGCAAGATCGCCGAAACGGTTGCGCTGCCGATGATCCTGTACAACGTGCCGGCGCGCACGGTCACCGACTTGCAGAATGACACGGTACTGCGGCTGGCGCAGGTGCCGGGCATCATGGGCATCAAGGACGCGACCGCGAGCATCGAGCGCGGCACCGACCTGATCAAGCGCGCGCCGCGCAACTTCGCGATCTACAGCGGCGAGGATTCGACCGCGTTGGCGCTGATCCTGCTCGGCGGCCACGGCGTGATCTCGGTGACCGCCAACGTGGCGCCGCGGCAGATGCACGAGATGTGCGCGGCGGCGCTGGTCGGAGACGTGAAGAAGGCGCGCGACATCAACCTCAGGCTGCTGCCGCTGCACCAGCGCCTGTTCCTGGAGACCAATCCCGCCCCGGTGAAGTGGGCGCTGGCCGAGATGGGCATGATGGAAGGCGGCATGCGGCTGCCGCTGGTGCCGCTATCGGAGAAGTTTCATCAGGCCGTGCGCGAGGCGCTGCACGAAGCGGGCATCACCCTGCCGGGCCTGCGCGTGGTGGAGGGTCGTGCATGAAGGCGCATCGGACCGCTTGGCGTCTGGCTCTGGGCGCGGCGCTCGCCGCGGCTTTCGCGCTCGGAGGCTGCAGCAGCGTCGACAGCCTGACTCAGGGCAAGCCGATCGATTACAAGTCCGCCGGTACGCTGCCGTCGCTGGAGGTCCCGCCGGACCTCACCGCACCGACGCCGAGCGATCGCTATGACGTGCCTGCGATCGGCGCGAGCTCCAGCGCCACCCTGTCGGGCTACAAGGCTGAACGCAAGGACCAGGCGGGGCAGGTCGGCGGCGGCGACGTGCTGCCCAAGGTGACCAACATGCGCATCGAGCGCGACGGCACCGAGCGCTGGCTGGTGGTGAGCAACGAAACGCCCGAGCAGCTCTGGCCGCTGATCAAGGATTTCTGGCAGGAAAACGGCTTCCTCATCAAGACCGAGATTCCGGCCGCGGGCGTAATGGAGACCGACTGGGCGGAGAACCGCGCCAAGATTCCGCAGGATTTCATCCACAAGGCGCTCGGCAAGCTGCTCGACCAGCTCTACTCGACGCCCGAGCGCGACATGTTCCGCACGCGCCTGGAGCACACGCCGAACGGCAAGGGCACCGAGGTCTACATCAGCCACCGCGGCATGTACGAGGTCTACGTCAACGAGGGACAGTCGCAGACCATGTGGGAGCCGCGCCCGAGCGACCCGGGGCTGGAGGCCGAGTTTCTGCGCCGGCTGATGGTGCGCCTCGGCGCGACCCAGGAGAAGGCGAAGGAGATGATGGCCTCGGCGCCACAGAAGGTGCGCGCCGAGATCAAGGGGAGCGCGAACGGCGGCGAGATGATCAAGGTGCTGGAGCCGTTCGACCGTGCCTGGCGCCGGGTGGGCCTGGCGCTCGACCGCGTCGGCTTCACGGTTCAGGACGAGAACCGCGAGAAAGGCCTGTATTACGTGCGCTATGCGGACCCCGAGGCCGAGATGGACCAGAATGGCAAGCGCAGCTTCCTTTCGCGCCTGGCGTTCTGGCGCTCGAGCAGCGACAAGGCCAAACCGGAGCAGTACCAGGTCCAAGTCAAGCAGGTGGCGGACAACAGCGAGGTCCGCGTTCTCGACAACCAGGGCGTGCCCGACCACTCGGAAACTGCGCGCAAGATCCTCGGCCTGCTGCACGAGCAACTGAAGTAGGCGCGGCCCCGCCCATGATGCGCTTCGCCTCGCTGGCGAGCGGCAGCAAGGGCAACTGCCTGGTCGCCGAGGCGGGCGGCAGCCGCGTGCTGCTCGACTGCGGCCTGTCGCCGCGCGAGGTCGAGCGCCGCCTTGCGCGTCTCGGACTCGCGCCGGCCGACCTCACCGGGATCCTGGTGACCCACGAGCACGACGACCACGGCGGCGGCGTCGCGGCGCTCGCCGCGCAGCACCACCTCCCCGTTTGGCTCACCTATGGCACCCGCCGCGCGCTCGAGGAAGCGGGCAAGCTCGCGGCGGGACTGGATGTCCGCCTGATCGATGCCCGCTCGGCGTTCGCGGTGGGCGAGCTCGAGGTGCGGCCGTTCACCGTTCCGCACGACGCGCGCGAGCCGGTGCAGTTCGTGCTGTCCGACGGCAGCTTCCGCCTCGGCGTGCTGACGGACATCGGCGCGCCGACGGCCCACGTCGAGGCCACCCTGTCGGGCTGCGACGCGTTAGTCCTCGAATGCAATCACGACCTCGATTTGCTGTGGAACAGCGCCTACCCGAAGTGGCTCAAGCAGCGCATCGGCGGCCCGTTCGGGCATCTCGACAACGCCGCCGCCGAGAATCTGCTCGCGGGCATCGACCGCTCGCGCCTGAGGCACGTTGTCGCGGCGCATCTTTCGGAGCAGAACAACCGTCCGGAGCTTGCCAGCGCCGC
Source organism: uncultured Pseudomonadota bacterium (assembly GCA_963817785.1). Classification (GTDB taxonomy): domain Bacteria; phylum Pseudomonadota; class Gammaproteobacteria; order Burkholderiales; family SG8-39; genus JAKALD01. The sequence continues at coordinate 284,066 of CAWFPL010000007.1, forward strand.
GCTCGCCCGCGCGCTGGGCTGCGAGCCGGCGTGGGTCGGTATCGCCAGCCAGGAAGACGGCTTCGGCTGGCGCGAGCTGCGCTAGGGGCACGGACCCCAGGCTCGGCTTTCGAATCCGCGCCGAGCGATCGGCGGACAAAAAAAGACCGACGGGCCCTTGCGGTGCCCGCCGGTCGGCGTGGCGTCGGCGTAAGGGACGCGCAGGCGCGCCCCTTACGGACCGATTACTTTTCCTCTTTCTTTTCTTCCGCCGGCGGCGTTTGCTGGGCCGGTTCGGCAGCAGCCGGGGCGGCCGCGGGGGGTGCGGCCTCCGGGGCGGCCGGGGCCGCAGCGGCGGGCTGCGCCGGAGCGGGCGCGGGTTGCGCCGGCTCGGCCGCCGGGGCGGGTGCCGGAGCAGGCTTGGATTCTTCTTCTTTACCACAGGCGGCCAAGGCGACGGCCAGACCGGCGGCTATCAGCAGAGACTTCTTCATTTGGGCATTTCCTTCAATCGAGTACGTTTTGACGTCAAGACGGAACCATGGTCACCCGCCCATTCGGGCGCGCGATACGCGAAGTATAGAGAGGCTGGCGGCGCTGACAAGGCCCTTGCGTCAACGAATTGCAAAAAAAGCTCGTCCATACCCGCAGGCCGGAGGCCAATCGCGCCCGGCGCCGGCTACAGGCCAAGCGTGGTGGCCGAGACCGCAGGGAAGGAGGCCGCCCAGATCTCCTGGAAGCGCGAGCACATGGCGAATGCTTCGGCCTCGTCGTCCAGCCCGATGGCGCCGCGGAAAAACCGGGCGACCGCGCGGCGCACGTAATGGCTCTGGTCAAGCACCAGGAAGCTGTCCTGGATGGAGCGGATCTCTTCATGCGTGCGGTGGATGACGATGGCGTGCGAGAAGCGCGCGAGCAGGCCCATCAGCCGCGGGCAGTACCCGGTGACGTGCTCCGGCTGATGCAACGCGATGTACAGCCGGCGCGCGCGGCTCGAGACCAGGAACTTCTCCAGCAGGGCGACGCGCTGCGGAGCGTCGAAGCGCAGCGCGCGGAGGTCGGGATCGAATACGCGCAGCTCGCGTCCGGGCTGCGCGAGCAGCCGATCGACCGCGCTCTGGAAGCCGGTCTCGGTGTCGAAGCGCTCGTACTGCGCCCGGTTCTCGCTCACGCTGCGCGCTCCAGATGCACAAAGCCCGATCGAAACCAGTCCAGGAGCAGGTCGCACAACCCGGCGCGTGCAAGCGCGCGCCCCGGCGCGCGACGCGCGTCGGCCAGGACCGCCAGTATCGTGCGCTGCGCGGGACGCGGAGCGAACGCCTCGCCGTTCACGTAGAAGCGCGCCGCGCGGTAGAGCAGCTGCGTCTTCAGGTCGAGTACCGCGTCGCAACGCGCCAGGCGCCGCGCGAACGACGCCCGCGACGGCGCGCGCCGCAGGCGGGCAAAGGAGACCTGCGGTTTGGGCGTGGTCAGGTACTCGCCGAGGAACCGCTCCACGTCGTGTCCCGACCAGCGCAGGCGTGCGAGCAGCGCCGCGGTCTTGGCAATCATGTCGCTGCCGATGCGCGCCGGCCGGCGCGTCGGGCGCAGCTCCGGGTCGCGGTATTCGCCTTCCGGCAGCGCGTGTTCGTGCAGGTAGTCGAGAAAGGCCGCGGCGAGCTCGGCGCCGCGCGGCGCGCGAAAGCCGATCGAGTACGTGAAGCACGTCTCGAGCGCCACGCCGTCGTGTCCCCAGCCCGGCGGCAGGTAGAGCAGGTCGCCGGGCTCGAGGAGGTATTCGTCCTCGGGCGCGAAGCCGGCGATCAGCTTGAGCGGCACGCCCGGCTGCAGCGCGTAGGGCTGCGGGCGCGCGATACGCCATACCCGCCGCCCGGGACCTTGCAGCAGGAACACGTCGTACGAGTCGACGTGCGGCCCGACGCCGCCGCCGGGGGCCGAGTAGCTCACCATTACGTCGTCGAGACGCGCCTGCGGCAGAAAGGCGAAGCGCCGCAGCAGCCGGTCGGCGGCCGCGAGGTGCAGGTTGACGCCGTTGACGAGCAGCGTCCAGTTGCGCGCGGCAGTGCGCTGCAGCCGCCTGCCCGACAGTGGCCCGTGCGCCACCAGCCAACGGCCGCGGGCGCGTTCCACCAGGCGGGACTCGACGTCGTCGCGCGCGGCCAGCGCGAACAGCGCGCGACGGTCGAGCACGCCGCGAAAGCCCGGCAGCGCCGCGCGTACCAGAAGCGGCCGCTTCTGCCAATGGCGGCGCAAGAAAAGGCGCGGCGACGCGCCGCCCAGCAGGCGATCGGGCATCGGGCCATTATATTCGCGCCGCGCAAAACCTCTTGTCATCCCGCAAACGGGATGCTTTAGAATCGGCCGCAACACTTCGCCATGCTGCAGCCTGGACAAACAGCACCGAGCTTTTCGCTGCCGGACGCCGACATGCAGACCGTGAGCCTGTCGGCGTACCGCGGCAAGAAGAACGTCGTGCTCTATTTTTATCCGCGCGACGACACTCCGGTCTGTACCCAGCAGGCGATCGAGTTCTCCGACCACGAGGACCAGTTCGACCGGCACGACTGCGTCATCCTGGGCGTTTCGCGCGACGACTGCCTCGTGCACGCCGCGTTCCGCGACAAGCACGGCCTGTCGATCAACCTGCTCTCCGACCTGGAGGGCGAGGTGTGCCGCAAGTACGGGGTCCTGCAGCAGAAGGAGATCGACGGCGTCCGGCGCGAGTGCCTGGTGCGCTCGACCTTCGTCATCGACAAGAAGGGCGTGATCCGGCACGCCGCGCAGGCGGTCAACCTGCGTGGCCACGCCAACGAGATCTACGACGTGGTGAAACGGCTCAAGGGGTGAGGGCGGGGTGTAGGACCCGTCGTCGATTTGCTTGCCTCTCACGATCTCCCCTTTTTGAGAGGGTCCGACTTCTGGACCCTCTCAAAAAGGGGAGACCATGGGAACCCAGAATCGGCCGGGCCGCATTCCCGGGCGCGCTATCCCAGCCCGACCCCCAGCAGCCGGCCGATGCCGAAGGTGAGCGCGCCGGCACCGGCACCGATCACCAGCATGCGCAGGCCGCCGCGCAGCGCGCTGCGCCCGGTGAACAGGCTGGTCGCCGCGCCGACCAGGAACAGCGCGGCCGCGGCGACCGTGACGGAGGCGGCGAGCGCATGCGTGCCGCGCGTCAGCAGGAACGGCGCGAGCGGGATCGCGCTGCCGACGGCGAACGACAGGAATGACGATAGCCCCGCCCCCCAGGGCGAGCCGAGATCCTCGGGGTTCAGGCCGAGCTCCTCGCGGGTCAGGGTGTCGAGCGCGCGCATCGGGTCGGCGATCAGGCTCTGCGCATAGCTGCGTGCCTCGTCCTCGACCATGCCGCGCGCCTGGAAAATCAGCGACAGCTCGCCGGCTTCCTCCTCTGGATACTCGGCGAGCTCGGCTTCCTCGAGCGCGATCTGATACTCGTACATCTCGCGCTGCGAACGCACCGAGACGTATTCGCCGGCCGCCATCGAGAACGCTCCGGCGAGCAGTCCCGCCACGCCGGTGAGCAGGATGATCGCGTTGTCGGTGCCGGCGCCCGCCACGCCGAGGATCAGGCTGGCGTTGGACACCAGTCCGTCGTTGACCCCGAACACCGCGGCGCGCAGGCTGCCGCCGCCGCCGGTTTCACGATGCTGCTCGCCGACCTCATCGTGTTTGGAAGGCAGCGCTGCGGCGCTGCGCGGCGCGCGCGCGCTGCCGCGATACGCCGACATGCCGCGCACCTTCATCGCGGTGAGCGCATGCGTGAGGCGCTGCGGGCCGAGCAGGCGGACCAGCAGCCCCACCAGGCGCGCGCGCAGGTCGGGGCTGAAGGGCCCGGGCTCGATACCTTGCGCGCGCAGCTGCCGCTCCCAGTGCAGGGCCTGCGCGTCGGCGTCGCGCGCCAGTTCCTCGAACAGCCGCTTCTTGCGCGGCTCGGGCTCGCGCGCGGCGATCAGGCGGTACAGGTAGGCCGAAGTCAGTTCTCCGAGCCGGGATTCTGCCGTGTCCATTCGAGCCGATGCCGGGGTGGTGGTGAAATATCGCCTATTATTCGCGAAATGCCGCGGCGCTTCGACACCAGGCCGGCCTGGCGAAGCGCCTGCCCGCTTGCGGAGGCCGCTCCATGATGAAGGACATCCTATCCTATGGCATCGGCACGCTGATCGGCTTCGCGCTGGTGTTGGTGCTGCTGTTCCTGTTCATCAGCGACGTCACGCAGAAGAAGCACGGGGTGCTGCGCAACTATCCCGTGATCGGCCACCTGCGTTATTTCTTCGAGCAGCTCGGGGAGTACTTCAGGCAGTACTTCTTCTCCGGCGACCGCGACGAGATGCCGTTCAATCGCGCCACGCGCTCGTGGGTCTATCGCCTGGCGAAGAACGAGGGCGGCATGATCGGCTTCGGCTCGACCTACGACCTGCGCCAGCCGGGCGCGCTGGTGTTCGTCAATCATCCCTTCCCGGTGCTCGAAGAGGAGCGCCTGCCGACGCCTGCGCTGGCGCTGGGCGAGGGTTACTGCGAGCAGCCGTTCGAGGCGCGCTCGATCGTCAACGTCAGCGGCATGAGCTACGGCGCGATCTCGGCGCCGGCGGTGCGCTCGCTGTCGCGCGGCGCGGCGCTCGCCGGCTGCTGGCTGGACAGCGGCGAGGGGGGGCTGTCGCCTTATCACCTCGAAGGCGGCTGCGACGTCATCATGCAGATCGGCACCGCGAAGTACGGCATGCGCGACCCGCAGGGCAACCTCTCGCCCGAGCGGCTGCTCGAGCTGGCCAGAGTGGTGAAGGCGTTCGAGATCAAGCTCTCGCAGGGCGCCAAGCCCGGCAAGGGCGGGGTGCTGCCGGGGCGCAAGGTGACCGCCGAGATCGCGCAGATCCGCGGCATCCCGCAGGGGCGCGACTCGATCAGCCCCAACCGCCACCGCGACATCGCGGATGTCAACCAGTTGCTCGACCGGATCGCCTGGGTGCGCGATCTCACCGGGCGCCCGGTGGGCGTGAAGACCGCGATCGGCGGCTGGCGCTTCATGAACGACCTCGCCGACGCGGTGCACCGCAAGGGACTCGAGTTCGCGCCCGATTTCCTGGTGATCGACGGCGGCGAGGGCGGCTCGGGGGCGGCGCCCCAGGCACTCGCCGACCACATGAGCCTGTCGATCGACGAGGCGCTGCCGCGGGTGGTCGACGCGCTGATCGAATCGGGTCTCAGGCAGCGCATCCGGGTGGTCGCTTCGGGAAAGCTGGTCACGTCCGCGCGCGCGGCGTGGGCGCTGTGCGCAGGCGCGGACTTCGTCAACACGGCGCGCGGTTTCATGTTCTCGCTGGGCTGCATCCAGGCGTTGCGCTGCCACACCAATACCTGCCCGACCGGGGTGACCACGCACCACAAGCGGCTGCAGCGCGCGCTGGTGGTCGAGGAGAAGTACCTGCGGGTGGCGAACTACGCCAACAACATGAACCGCGAGATCGACATGATCGCGCACTCCTGCGGGGTGCGGCACGCGCGTGAGCTCAAGCGCGAGCACGTGCGCATCGTGCAGTCCGGCGGCCAGTCGATCGCCCTCAACGTGCTGTATCCGTATCCCGAGCCCAAGCCGCGCGTGATGGCGGCCTAGACGCGGCGCGCGCCGGGCGCGTCCCCAGGGCGGCGCAGCCAGCCGTTCCAGATGCGCCGCGCCGGCTCGATCAGCTCGCTTGCCGCCAGCCCCACGGGACCTCTGCCCGCGCTCACCCGCTCGTCGGCCGCGCAACCGTGCAGATGCACGCCGAGTACCAGCGCCGCTTCGCCGCCGAGCCCCTGGCCGAGCAGGGCGCCGAGGATGCCGGAGAGCACGTCGCCCATGCCCGCGCTTGCCATGCCCGGGTTGCCCGAGGTGTTGACGAACCAGTGCCCGTCGCGTGCCGCGAGCACGCTGCCGTTGCCCTTGAGCACGGCGTGCGCGCTTAGCTCTGCGGCGAGATTCTGCGCCGCCTCGAGCCGGTTGCGCTGCACCTCGCCGGTCGTGGTGCCGAGCAGGCGCGCGGCTTCCGCCGGGTGCGGCGTGATCAGGGTGTCGGCCGGACGGCGCGCACAGGCGTGGCGCAGGTCGCGGTTGCGCGCGATCAGGTTGAGCGCGTCGGCGTCGAGAACGCAGGGCAGCTCGCTTGCGAGCGCGGCGCCGAGCAGCGTCTCGGCGCGCTCGCTCTGGCCGAGCCCGGGGCCCACCACCAGCGCGTCGAGCGCCAGGCCGAGCGCCTCGTCCGGAGGGCGCAGCATCAGCTCGAGCGCGCAGGAATCGAGGCGCGGGGCGTCGTCGTCGAGCATTCCGACGTACACGCGTCCCGCACCGAGCTTGAGCGCGGCACGGCCGGCGAGCAGCGCCGCGCCGCTCATGCCGGCTGCGCCGCCCAGGATGGCGACCGAGCCGGCCAGCCCCTTGTGGAAGTTGCGCGGCCGCGGCGCGAGCGCGCCCTCGAACAGCCCCGGATCCGCGACCCAGCCGCGCGGCGGTGCGAGCTTCTTCACCTCCAGCTTCAGGTCGGCGACCGTGAGCGCGCCGCAATGGTCCGGGCCGTCGAGCGTGAGCAGCCCGGGCTTGAGCGCGATGAAGGTGATCGTGTGCGTGGCGCGCACCGCGCGGTCGAGCACGCGCCCGCTGTCGGATTCGAGCCCGCTCGGGACGTCGAGCGCGAGCACCGGGCAGCGCTGGGCGTTGGCGTAGTCGATCAGGCGCGCGTACTCGCCGGCCGGTTCGCGCGCCAGGCCGATGCCGAACAGGCCATCGACGATGAGTGCCCAACTGCGTCCCGGCGGCACGGAGGCGAGCGTCTCGCCGCCGGCGTCGTGCCACCTGTGTTGCGCGCGCGCCGCATCCGGCGGCAGCGCCGAGGCGTCGGCGGGGCTGACCAGGGTCACGCGAAAGAAGCGCTGCTTGAGGCCGAGCGCTACTTCGTACGCGTCGCCGCCATTATTGCCGGGCCCGGCGAGCACCAGAACGTCCTTGCCGCTCTCCGGCACCAGGCTGGCGGCGAGCGCCGCGGCGGCGGCGCCGGCGCGTTCCATGAGGCCCGGCGTGACCTCGCCCGCGGCGCGCTCGAGCGCGCGCACTTCGGCAGTCGTGTAGACCGGAACGCTGGTGGGGCGAGCCATGGCGGGTCAGGGCGGCCTGCCAAATGCGCCGGCAGGCGAGAGTCTCCGGGAGAACGTGCGGAATCTTCGACGATCGCGTTGCGCGATGTCAACGCAGCGCGGCGAGCACCTCGTCGGCGAGCGCGAGGCTCGCGGTGAGGCCCGGCGACTCGATGCCGAACAGATGCACCAGCCCGGCCACGCCGTGCTCGCGCGGCCCCTGGATCAGGAAATCCGGTGCCGGTTCGCCCGGGCCCGCGATCTTCGGCCGGATGCCTGCGTAGCCGGGCGCGAGCGCGCCGTCGGGCAATGCCGGCCAGTAGCGCCGGATCGCGGCGTAGAAGCGCTCGGCGCGCCGCGGATCGACGTCGTAGACGATGCGCTCGACCCATTCGACGTCCGGGCCGAAGCGCGCCCGGCCGGCGAGGTCCAGCGTGACGTGCACGCCGAGCCCGCCGGGCTCCGGGATCGGATACACCAGGCGCGCGAACGGCGCGCGGCGCGTGAGCGCGTAGTAGTTGCCCTTGGCGTAGAGCTGGCGCGGCGCCAGCGCCGCCGGATAGCCCTCGATGCGCCGTGCAAGGCTCGGGGCGGTGAGGCCCGCACTGTTCACGACACAGCGCGCGGCGAGCCGCATTGGCTCGTCCCCGCCGACCTCGAGCTCGAGCGTGCCGTCGGCGCGCACGCGCGCACGGCCGAGGGGGCTCTTCAACGCGAGCATTGCGCCGTGCGCCTGCGCGTCCCCGAGATACGCGAGCATCAGCGCGTGGCTGTCGATGATGCCGGTAGAAGGCGAATAAAGGGCCGCGGCGCTGGCGAGCTCCGGTTCCAGGGCGAGCGTCTGGTCTCGGCTCAGCGGCACCACGTCGGTGACGCCGTTCGCGTGCGCCTTGATCTGCAGCGCCTCCAGTTCCGCGAGCTGGCCCTCGTCGACGGCGACGATCAGCTTGCCGCAGCGGGCGTGCGGGACGCCGTGCTCCACGCAATACTGGTACAGCCTGTGCCTGCCGGCGATGCAGCTTCTCGCCTTGAGCGAATCCTTCGGGTAGTAGATTCCGGCGTGGATCACCTCGGAATTGCGCGAACTGGTGTGCGTGCCGATCGCGTCTTCCGCCTCCAGGACCACCACCTCGCGGCCGGCGAGCGCCAGCGCGCGCGCCACGGCGAGGCCGACGATCCCGGCGCCGACCACGACCGCGTCAACGGTTTCCATGCGGGGCGGCGCGCTCGCGCAGGAGCAGACCGTAACCGGCGAGCGGTGCGGCGATCGGCACGACGCCGAACACCACCATCATGCGCGCCAGCAAGCCGGCGGCGCGTTCGCGCTCGTACAGGTCGCGCACCACGCTGCGCGCGACCACCGGCCCGCTCGACATTCCCAGGCCCTGCGCGAACCGTCCCGCGACCACTGCCGCGACCGAATGCGCCGCGGCGCATGCGAGGCTCGCGCCGAAGAACAGCGCGAGCCCGGCGAGCAGCGCAGTGCGGCGTCCGTAGCGGTCCGAAAGCGGTCCCCAGGCCAGCTGGCCCGCGGCCACGCCGAGGAAGAACGTCGTGACGGCGAGCTGCACCGCGGCCGCCGGTGCGTCGAAACCGCGAGCGATCGCCGGCATCGCGGGCAGGAACGAATCGGTGCCGAGCGGAGTGAGCCCGAGCAGCAGCCCGAGCAGGATCGTGAACCAGACGGTGCCGGGCTTGAGGGGCATGGGCGTGGAACGCGGCGGCGGCGGCCGCGCGCGGCGGCGCGAGTGTAGCACCCCGGATATCCGCGCCGCGGCCGGCGGACCCATTCGCGCCCGACCGCCCCGGAGGTGCCGGAGGGCCGTTTTGCGGTGCTGCCGCAGAGCTCTTTCATCCGGCGCGGCGTGCCGCGTCAGGTTCCTGCAGCCGATGAAGGACGCCAGTGTGACGGAATTCGCGGTTCCCGCTCTTGTCTTACGCCGCACGCCGGCGCGGGGCGCCGCATGCTTATCCTCGGGTCTGCTTATAATAGACGAAGATAACCCCTGTGCTGATTTTAATCACCCCAAGCAGCCTGTCGTACCCTTGCCCGCACGGCTAATGGCATGAAGCTGCCCGCGATCTACTCGAAGACCGGCAAAGGCGTGCAGGAGGCGTCCGGCAAGACGCGCGATTTGTCGCGCGCCGACCGCGCGGTACTGTCCGCGATCGACGGCAAGTCGACGGTCGCGGAAGTGGGTCAAAAGCTCGGCAAGACGACGAACGACGCAAAGTTCGTGCAGTTGTTCGAGCAGCTCGAGCGCGACGGTTTCATTCGCCTGATTGCGGGCGGGGCGGCAGCCGCGCCCGCGGCCCCATCCACCAGCAGCCGGCCCGGTTCGGCATCGATGGCCTCGAACGAGGCGGACCTCGATTTCACGCAATCGATTTCGCGGTCGGCTCTTCATGGCGCGTCCAAGCCGGTAGTCGACCTTGCCGCCCACGCGCGGGCTGAAGCCGAGCGCAAGCTGAAAGAGGAGGCGGATCTCAGGGGAACCGCCGACCCCGCGCGCGCGCGTGCGGAGGCGGAAGGGAAGGCCAAGGCCGAGCACGAAGCTGCTCAGCGGGCGGCGGCCGAGTCCAGGGCGCGCGCGGAGGCGGAGGCGAGGGCCCGCGCCGACGCGCAGTCACGCGCGCGCACCGAGGTCGACCAGAAGAAGCGGCTCGAGAGCGAGCTGCTGGTCAAAATTGCGGAGGCGGAGCGGCTGGCGAAGGAGGCCGAGGAGCGCGCCCGCAAGGATGCCGAGGAAAAGGCTCGGCACGAGGCGGAAGCGCTGCGGCAGCGGCTCGAGGCCGAGCGCAAGGCGCGCGAAGAGGAACAGCGCGCCAAGGAGGAGGCCGAGCGCCGGGCGAAAGAGGAAGCCGAGCGCCGAGCCAAGGAAGAGGCCGAGCGCAAGGCGAAAGAGGAAGCCGAGCGCCGAGCCAAGGAAGAGGCCGAGCGCAAGGCGAAAGAGGAAGCCGAGCGCCGAGCCAAGGAAGAGGCCGAGCGCAAGGCGAAAGAGGAAGCCGAGCGCCGAGCCAAGGAAGAGGCCGAGCGCAAGGCGAAGGAAGAGGCTGAGCGCCGGGCGAAGGAAGAGGCCGAGCGCAAGGCGAAGGAAGAGGCTGAGCGCCGGGCGAAGGAAGAGGCCGAGCGCAAGGCGAAAGACGAAGCCGAGCGCCGAGCCAAGGAAGAGGCCGAGCGCAAGGCGAAGGAAGAGGCTGAGCGCCGGGCGAAGGAAGAGGCCGAGCGCAAGGCGAAGGAAGAGGCTGAGCGCCGGGCGAAGGAACAGGCCGAGCGCAAGGCGAAAGAGGAAGCAGAGCGCAGGGCTAAAGAAGAGGCCGAGCGCAAGGCGAAAGAAGAGGCTGAGCGCCGGGCGAAGGAAGAGGCCGAGCGCAAGGCGAAAGAGGAAGCAGAGCGCAGGGCCAAAGAAGAGGCTGAACGCCGGGCGAAAGAGGAAGCCGAGCGCCGGGCGCGCGAAGAGGAACAGCGCCGCGCCAAAGAGGAGGCCGAGCGCCGGGCGCGCGAAGAGGAACAGCGCCGCGCCAAAGAAGAGGCCGAGCGCCGGGCGCGCGAGGAAGAGCAAGCCCGGCGCGAGAAGGAGCGGGCGCAGGCTGCCGCGCGTCAGGCCGAGCAGCCTGCTGCGGTGGATTTGGCTGCGTCCTTGCTCGCCGACCTGGATTCGTTCTCGGAGCGCGAGAGCGAGGAGCGCGAGGCCCAGGAAGCGGTTGGGCGCAAGGCCGACGAAGCGGAGACGCTGAGGCTGCGCGAACAGGAGGAGCGCAGGCAACGCGAAGCCGAGCAGGGGCGCGCAAGCGAGCCGGGTGTCGAGGAGGCACGTCCGGCCGCAGAGCGGAGCAGGCGCAACGGCAAGGCCAGGCGCCGCCTCGCGGCGATCGTCGCAGCCGATGTCGCCGGCTACAGCCGTCTGATGGGAATCGATGAGGAGGGCACGCTCTCCCGCTTCAGGAGAATCCTCAACGAGATCGTCCGGCCCCAGGTCGACGAATACGGCGGGCGCATCGTCAAGACTGCCGGCGACGGGCTGCTGCTGGAGTTTCCGAGCGTGGTGGAGGCCGCCCGTTGGGCCGTGGACGTGCAAACCGCCGTGGCGAGCGACCAGGCGGGGCAGTCACCGGCGCGGCAGATCGCGTTTCGCATGGGGGTCAATCTCGGTGACGTGATCGACGAGGACAACGACATCTTCGGCGATGGCGTCAATGTCGCTGCGCGCCTCGAAGGGCTCGCCGAGCGCGGCGGAATCTGCGTCTCGGGCGTGGTGTACGACCATATTCACGACAAGGTTTCCTGCAAGTTCGATGACCTCGGGCCCCAGAAGCTGAAGAACATCGCGCGGCCGATGCGCGTCTATCGGCTGAGGGGGGAGTGGGAGACGGTCTCTTTGCGCCGCACGACCGATCTCGAGAGCCTTCCGCACCCGTCGGCGATGGCCGGCGCCGCGGCCGCGGCCGACGACGTCGAGGTCCACGCGGAAGACCTCGACATGGACGAGGTGAAGCGCGACCAGCAGTCGCTGTCTCCGGAGGCGCGCCGGGCCACGCGCGAGCGCGAGCGAGCCCAGGAGCGCCTCGCCAAGGTGGAATCCGAGGCGGCAAAGCCCTTCAGATTCAGGCTGCCCAGGAAGTGGGGCAAGCTGCTGGCGACCGGCGCGCTCATTCTGCTGGCAGCCGCGGTCGGGGCACTGCAATTCATGCCGATCCCGACCGCGGACTACGAGCGCGCCGCCAGCGCCGCGCTGGGACAGCGGGTGACGATACGATCGGCACGGGTGTCGGTGTTCAGCGGATTGAAGCTGAAGTTCGACGACGTGACGATCGGCAACGCGATCAAGGCACGGGAGGCAAGCGCGTCGGTGGGACTGGGATTGCTGTTCGGTGCACGGAAGTCGTTCGGCAGCATCGAACTGGATGACGTCGTCGCCCCGCAGGCGGCGCTCGGCAACCTGCTGTTCGGTATGCTGCAGCGCGGGGGGCTCGAAGTGGAGCACGTGGTGCTGAAAAGGGTGCGGCTGCAAGGCACCCTGCCGTTGCCGCCGCTCGATGCCGACCTGTCGATCGGCGCCAATGGTGCGCTGCGCTCCGCCACAGTGCGTGGGCCGGGCAACTTCTCGATGACGCTCGCGCCGAGGGGCGACGAAGTCACGTTCGAGGCGACGGCCGACAATTTCTCGCCGCCGTTCGTGCCGGCGCTCGCATTGAGCAACTACGCGATGAAGGGGCGCGCGAGCCGCGGCGGCATGAGCGTGACGCACTTCGACGCGCAGCTGTATGACGGCACGATCGCCGGAGACGCGCGCATTCGCTGGCAGGACGGCTGGAACGTGGGCGGCTCCCTGGAGGTCAAGACGATCAACGCCGCGGTGCTCGCCCCGACTCTGCTGTCACAGGGTACCGCGGACGCGAGTGGCACCTACTCGATGAGCGCCGCGGATCCGGCCAAGCTGCTCGATCACGCCCATCTCGAAGGGAACTTCAAGATCAGCAAGGGCGTGCTCGGTAACTTCGATCTGGCGCGCGCGATCCGCACCAAGGGCGAGCAGGTCGCCGGGCTGACGACGTTCGTGCAGATGAGTGGCAACGGCAGCTACGACGGGGGCGCGGTGAGCCTGCGCAATGTAGCCATCGGCGCCGGGGCGCTGAACGCCGGCGCGAGTGCGGAAATCGGGCCGAACGGGGCACTCAGCGGGCGAATCATCGCCGACGTGAAGACGGCGGTGCAGACGCTGGGCGCAACGCTGCGCCTCGCCGGCACGGTCAAGGCGCCGCAGGTCACCGCCCAGTAGCCGCGCGCCCGGCGCCGCGGGCGCCAGCCGGTATAATCCGGCTTTACGGGCTGCGCAATGTCCACGATTCTCAAGCTCCGCGGCGCACGCGCGCTGTCGGATTTCCGGCTCGCCAAGCTCCTTCCCCAGCTGCAGAAGATTCACCCGGGCGTCCGCCGCCTGGAGGCCGAGTTCTGGCATTTCGTCGAGGCCGACGCGGCGCCGCGGCGGGAGGCGCGCATCCTGCTCGAGCGGCTGCTGGACTACGGCACGCCGCCGAGCCGCAGGCGCGCCAAGGCCGTGCTGTTCCTGGTGTTGCCCCGCCTGGGCACCATCTCGCCCTGGTCATCGAAGGCCACCGATATTGCGCGCAACTGCGCCTTGAGCGGGGTGCGGCGCGTCGAACGCGGCACGGCGTTTTACCTGTCGGTGTCTGGCGAGCTCGAGGCCGGGCAGCGCGTCGCGCTCGGAGCGCTGTTGCACGACCGCATGACCGAGACGGTGCTCGCCTCGCTCGACGAGGCCGGGGCGCTGTTCCGCCACGTCGCGCCGCGGCCGCTTGCCAGCGTGGCGCTGCTGGCGGGCGGACGAGCGGCGCTCGAGGAGGCGAACCGCGCGCTGGGGCTGGCGCTTTCGGAAGACGAGATCGACTACCTGCTCGAGGCCTACCGCGCGCTCGGGCGCGATCCGACCGACGCCGAATTGACCATGTTCGCGCAGGCGAATTCGGAACACTGCCGCCACAAGATCTTCAACGCCGAGTGGCGCATCGACGGGGAACAGAAGGACCGCTCTCTGTTCGCAATGATCAAGCACACGCACGCCGCGAGCCCGGAAGGCACCGTGCTCGCGTACTCCGACAATGCCGCGATCATGGAAGGCCGCGTGGCGTGGCGCTTCCATCCCGACGGCGACGCGGTGTACCGTGCGCATGCCGAGCTCACGCACACGGTCATGAAGTGCGAGACGCACAATCACCCGACGGCGATCTCGCCGTTTCCCGGCGCGGCGACCGGCGCCGGCGGCGAGATCCGCGACGAGGGCGCGACCGGGCGCGGCGCGCGGCCCAAGGCGGGCCTGGTGGGCTACTCGGTGTCGAACCTGCGCATCCCGGGGGCGCTCCAGCCGTGGGAAGCGCACGATCCCGGCAAGCCGCAGCGCATCGCGTCGGCGCTCGCCATCATGCTCGAGGGACCGATCGGCGCGGCGTCCTTCAACAACGAGTTTGGCCGCCCCAACCTAGCGGGCTATTTCCGCAGCTTCGAGATGGAGGTGGCCGGCGTGCTGCGCGGCTACCACAAGCCGATCATGCTCGCCGGCGGTCTGGGCAACATCGGCGCGGCGCACGCCGCCAAGGCGCCGCTTGCCGCGGGCACGCTGCTGATCCAGCTCGGCGGACCGGGCATGCTGATCGGCCTGGGCGGTGGCGCCGCCTCGTCGATGGGCGCGGGCGCCAACGTCGAGGACCTCGACTTCGACTCGGTGCAGCGCGGCAATGCCGAGATGCAGCGGCGCGCGCAGGAGGTGATCGACCGTTGCTGGCAGCTCGGCGCCGACAACCCCATCTTGTCGATTCACGACGTCGGCGCCGGCGGACTGTCGAACGCGCTGCCCGAGCTGGTGCACGCCGCCGGGCGGGGCGCGCGGCTCGATCTGCGCGCGGTGCCCTCGGAGGACAGCGGCATGTCGCCGCGCGAGATCTGGTGCAACGAGGCGCAGGAGCGCTACGTGCTCGCGATCGCGCCGCAGTCGCTGCAGCGTTTCCGCGCCATCTGCGAGCGTGAGCGCAGCCCGTTCGCGGTGCTCGGCGCGGCGAGCGCCGATGGCCGGCTGCTGGTCGAGGATCCTCGGCTCGGCGAGCGGCCGGTGGACATCGACCTCGCGGTGGTCCTCGGCAAGCCGCCGCGCATGATGCGCGACGTGCGCCACGTGGTGCGCCCGAGCGGCTTTCTCACCCTCGACGACATCGAGCTCACGGAGGCTGCCTATCGCGTGCTGCGCCATCCGGCGGTGGCGGACAAGACCTTCCTGATCGCGATCGGCGACCGTACCGTGGGCGGGCTGTGCGCGCGCGACCCGTTCGTCGGACCCTGGCAGGTCCCGGTCGCTGACTGTGCCGTCACCCTGCGCGACTTCGAAGGCTACGCTGGCGAGGCGTTTGCGATCGGCGAGCGCACGCCGCTCGCGCTGATCGACGGCCCGGCCTCGGGCCGCATGGCGGTGGGCGAGGCGATCACCAATCTCGCAGCGGCGCGCATCGCTTCGCTGCCGGAGGTCAAGCTCTCGGCAAACTGGATGGCGGCGGCGGGCTACGCCGGCGAGGATGCGCTGCTGTACGACACGGTGCGCGCGGTGGCGCTCGAGCTGTGCCCCGCGCTGGGGCTGTCGATCCCGGTCGGCAAGGATTCGCTGTCGATGCGCACCGCGTGGCAGGACGCCGCCGGCGCCCGGGAGGTGGTGGCGCCGCTCTCGCTGATCGTCACGGCGTTCGCGCCGGTCGAGGATGCGCGGCGCACGCTCACGCCGCGGCTGCGCACCGATCTCGGCGAGACCGAGCTGCTGCTGATCGACCTCGGGCAGCGCCAGAACCGGCTGGGCGGCTCGATCCTGGCGCAGGTGCACTCGCGCTTCGGCGACGCCTGCCCGGACCTGGACGCCCCGGTGCTGCTACAGGGTCTGTTCCGCGCCGTGCAGCGGCTGGCCGCCGAGGGCCTGGCGCTCGCCTACCACGACCGCTCCGACGGCGGCCTGTTCGCCACGGTGTGCGAGATGGCGTTCGCCGGACGCTGTGGCGTGACGCTTAATCTGGACGAGATCTGCTTCGACGAATGGATGGACGACGTCGACGGGCTGGAGCGCCGCCCCGAGCTGCTCGCGGGACGCTTCAACGACCGCGTGCTGGCGGCGCTGTTCGCCGAAGAGTTGGGCGCGGTGCTGCAGATCCGCGCCGCCGACCGGCAGCCCGTGATGGACGTGCTGCGCGAAGAGGGCGTGAACGGCTGCGCCTACCTGATCGGCCACCCCAACGCGCGCGACGAGCTGCGCTTCACGCGCAATGCCAGGACGGTGTTCGCCGAGAAGCGCGCCGAACTGCAGCGCGCCTGGGCCGAGACGACCTACCGCATGCAGGCGCTGCGCGACAATCCGGCCTGCGCGCTCGAGGAGCACCAGCGGCTGCTCGACACCGCGGACCCGGGCGTGTCGGTGGCGCTTGGCTACGACCCGGCCGAGGACATCGCCGCGCCCTTGGCCGCCCGCGGCGCCGCGGCGCCGGGTGTTCTGCTGTCGCGCCCGCGCATCGCGGTGCTGCGCGAGCAGGGCGTGAACGGCCAGGTGGAGATGGCAGCGGTGTTTCACCGCGCGGGCTTCGAGGCGCACGATGTGCACATGTCCGACATCCTCGCGGGGCGCGTGAGCCTCGCCGGGTTCAAGGGCTTCGCCGCGGGAGGCGGATTTTCCTACGGCGACGTGCTCGGCGCCGGGCAGGGCTGGGCGAAGTCGATCCTGTTCAACGCCCGCGCGCGCAGCGAGTTCGAGGCCTTCTTCGCGCGTCCGGACACTTTCGCGCTCGGCGTGTGCAACGGCTGCCAGATGATGGCGGCGCTCAAGGGGCTGATACCGGGCGCGACGCACTGGCCGGCCTTCGAGCGCAACCGCTCGGAGCAGTTCGAGGCGCGCTTCGTCATGGTCGAGATCGTGCAAAGCCCGTCGATCCTGCTCCGCGGCATGGCCGGCAGCCGCTTGCCGGTCGCGACCGCGCACGGCGAGGGTCGCGCGGAGTTCGCGGGGGAAGCGGACCTCGAGCAGGCGCTGATAACGATGCGCTACGTGGATCACCGCGGCAACGTCACCGAGACCTATCCGCTCAACCCGAACGGCTCGCCGCAAGGCGTCACCGGGCTCACCACGGCAGATGGGCGCTTCAACATCGTGATGCCGCATCCGGAGCGCGTGTTCCGCAGCGTGCAGATGTCGTGGTCGCCGGACGGCGCGCCCGAGGACTCGCCGTGGATGCGCATGTTCCGCAACGCGCGGGTATGGGTGGGCTAGAGTCGCCGCCCGATGCGGCGCGGGAAATGCGCCGCGCGATCGAGCGGCTGCGGGCCGGAGACTGGCAAAGCGCGCACGAGGTGGTGCAGGTGCTCGAAAGCACCGCCGCGGCACGCCTGCACGGGCTGCTGCATCGCATGGAAGGCGACCTCGACAACGCGCGCTACTGGTATCGGCGCGCGGGTGGGGCGCTCGATCTTTCGGTTCCGCTCGACGAGGAGCTGCGTCGCATCGAGTCCGACTTGCAGGTTCGCCCGGAGGCCGCGCGGTGAGCGTTCCCGCCAAGCTCGACGCACCGTTCTACACCGAGGAGGAGCTCGATGCGCTCGAGAAAAAGAACCCGGTCGAAGCGCTGCGCATCGCGCGCGAGCAGGCACAGCTCGCGCGCCGGCTGGCGGCCGAGCCTGCGGCGGGCGCGGCGCTGCCCACGCTCGAGGAGGCGCGCGCGGTGCTGGAGGAGGCGCGGCGCATCCTGTTGCGCGATGGCGGCGATCTCGAGCTCGTCGGGCTCGAGGGCGGGGTTCTGGTGGTGCGGCTGAAGGGCGCCTGCGCCGGCTGCCCGCGCTCCGCGCTCGACCTCAAGCAGGTAGTCGAGGCGCTGGTGCGCCGCCGCTACCCGGCGCTGCGCGAGGTGCGCAACGTCTACTGAGCGGGTCGGGCGCCGCTCCGGCTCAGGCCCGCTTGGCGCCGGAATGCGAACCCGAACGGGCCCGCGCGGCCGATTTCTGCAGCCAGTTGCCGAGCTGCTCCGCGGCCAACGGCGGGGCGAAGCGCTCCCCCTGGGCCTCGTCGCAGCGGTGCGCGGCGACGAATGCAAGCTGCTCCTCGTTGTCGATGCCCTCGGCGAGCGCGCGCAGTCCGAGGGCGTGGGCAAGAGCGATGGCAGCGCCCGTGATCGCGGCGGCATCGCTGTCGTCGGGAATTCTGCGCACGAGCGAGCGGTCGATCGTGATCGACCCGATCGGCAGGCGCCTCAGGGAGGACAGGCTCGAATAGCCGCTGCCGAAGTCGTCGAGCGCGAGCCGCAGGCCGAGCGATTTCAGCTCCCCGAAGACCGAGACGGCCGCCTCGGCGTCGGCGATGACCGCGGCTTCGCACACCGAAATCTCGAGCAGCGCGGGATCGATCCGGTACTCGCCCAGCAGGCGGCTTACGAACGAGACCAGGCTGGGCGCGAGGAACTGGCGCGCGCTGAGCTTGACTGCCACGCGGACGGGGCCCAGGCCGTCGCGCTGACATTGACGGATCTGCGCGCAGGCCGCGTCCAGCACGTGGGTGCCCGCATGCCGCAGCAGCCCCGTGTCCTCGAGCAGCGGCAGCAGCTCGCGGTGACTTACCACCCCCAGCTCGGGGTGCACCCAGGTGAGCAGCGCCTCGAGCGCCGTGGTTTCACCGCTCGCCACCGCGACTCGCGGCTGGTAGTACAGCACCAGTTCCTTGCGCTCGAAGGCGCCGCGCAGCTGGCTGCCCAGCGCGAGCAGCTCCAGTGCGCGGGCGTTCATCTCGGGCTTGTAGAAGCGGTAGCAGTTGCGCCCGGCCGCCTTGGCGCTGTACATCGCCGCGTCGGCGTCCTTGAGCAGCGTGTCCCGGTCGCTGCTGTCGAGCGGAGACAGCGCGATTCCGATGCTGACGCTCACCAGGACCTGCTCGCCTTCCAGCAGGAACGGGTCCTCGAGGGCCGCGACGATCTTCTGCGCTACCGTGCCGGCGTCCTGCGGCGCGGCGAGGCTGCCGAGCAGCACCGCGAACTCGTCGCCGCCGTGCCGTGCGACGGTGTCGCCGGAGCGCACCGCGCCCTGCATCCGGGCGGCGAGCTGATGCAGCAAAGCGTCGCCCGCCGCGTGCCCCAGGCGGTCGTTGATCTGCTTGAAGCGGTCGACGTCGATGAACATGACGCCGAGCACCCAATGGTTGCGCTCCGCCTGCGCCAGCGCCTGGGCGAGGCGGTCGTAGAACAGCGCCCGGTTGGGCAGCTGCGTGAGCGGATCGTAATGCGCCAGCTGCCGGAAGCGCTCTTCGCTCTCGCGCAGCGCGGCGCTCGCGCGCTTCGCCGCGGAGATGTCCTGGATGACCGAGAGGAAATATCTGGGCTCGCCGTCCGCGTCGCGCACCAGCGAGGTCGCGAGCCCGACCCACAGCGTCGAGCCATCCTTGCGCAGCAGCCCCTTTTCGCGCAGCTCGTGGCCGGCGGCGCTGCCCGACAGCAGCTGCCGCCGGTAATCGACGGCCTCCTCGCGGGTCCGGGGCGGGTTCACGTCGCGCAACCCCATCGAGAGCAGCTCCTCGCGCGTGTAGCCGAGCATCTGGCAGAAGCGGTTGTTGACCTTGAGGTAGCGCAGGTCGGGCGACATCACCGTGATGCCGACGGCGGCCTGGTCGAAGATCGCCCGGAATGTTTCCTCGCTGTCGCGCAGCGCCAGTTCCGTGAGCTTGCGCTTGGTGATGTCGCGGTTGATCCCGACCAGACCGATCACGTTGCCGCGCGCATCGCGCATCGGCGTCTTGGTGGTGATGTGCCAGCGCGGACCGCCCTGGCCGGCGACCCCGGGAAAGCGGGTGACCGCCTCGCGGTTCACCAGCGGTTCGCCGCTCTCGATCACTGCGCGGTCCTCGGCGTTCAAGCGCTCGGCGAGCTGCTCCGGGAAGATGTCGTAGGCGGTTTTTCCGACGATCCCCTCGGGCGTGCCGAGATCACGCTCGCGCAGACCGGCGCGGTTGACCAGCCGGTAGCGGCCGGCGCGATCCTTGACGTAGACGTGGTCCGAGAGCGTGTCCAGGACCGCGCGCACGAGCTCCAGGTCGCCGCTCGGCCAGTTGCCGTGCGCGCGCGAGTCCCCGCCGCCGCCGTTGCCATCCTTGCATACTGTCATGCGGATGACTATACCGCCGGATGCCGCCTGTTCCGCTGCCGAATTACCCGGCGAGCGCGTAAAAGTGTGTCGGCGCGGCAAAAAAATGTCAGGCGGTGCCGCGTGCGCGGCGTTGCGGCGGGAAGCTGAAGCGGAATTCGCGCGCGCAGGCCCCGCGCGCGTGCATCAGGCAGCCGTCGACCGCCGGAACTGCGCGGCACGTGATTCCCAGGTCTTCGAGCCAGCCGTCCAGGCGCTCGAACACGTGGCACTGGAAGTCGTCGATCACCCCCAGCCGCTTCGCGCAGTCGTGCGCGAAGCACCGGCTCGCCTTCCAGCGCATGCGGTTGTGCGCAGGAAACGAGACGCCGAACCGCATGACGGGCGTGCGCATCGCAGCCAGGGCCTCCCGCAGGAAGCGCTTGAGGTTCGCGAAGCTGCGGACGCCCGGCAGACCCAGCGCCTTGCATAGGCGCTGTGCCTCGACCTCCGCCGCTGCCCGGGTGGCCGCCCGGGCAACGAGGTTCGCCTTGTCGATGCCGGACAGGCGCACCGCGGCCGCGAACCACATCGCGTCGTGGGTCATCGCGTTGACATGCAGCAGCTTGCGCCGCGCCATCTCGTCGAGCTTGCGGGCGACGCGCACCGGTCGCCTGGCGGTTCGCGTCCTCACGGCACCGCGCTCATGCCGCCATCGGCACCGACGGCAGCCCGGCGAGCGCCATGGCCAGCTCGGCCTCGTCGTAATGCTGGTCGAGCAGCTTGCCGGAGAAGTAGTCCATGTAGGCCTGCATGTCGAAGTGGCCGTGGCCGCACAGGTTGAACAGGATCACCTGCGACTTGCCCTCCTGCTTGCAGCGGATCGCCTCGTCGATCGCGCCCTTCACGGCATGGTTCGCCTCGGGCGCGGGCAGGATGCCCTCGGTGCGCGCGAACTGCACGCCGGCCGCGAACACCTCGACCTGCTTGTAGGCGCGTGCCTCGAGCAGCCCGAGCTCCTTGCAGTGCGACACCAGCGGCGCCATGCCGTGGTAGCGCAGGCCGCCAGCGTGGAACCCGGGCGGCGTGAAGGTCGAGCCGAGGGTGTGCATCTTGACCAGCGGCGTCAGGTGCCCCGTGTCGCCGAAGTCGTAGGCGTACTTGCCGCGCGTCAGGCTGGGGCAGGCGGCGGGCTCGATCGCCACGATGCGGCGCTTCTTGCCGCCGCGCAGCTGCGCACCGAGGAACGGGAACACGAGCCCGGCGAAGTTGGAGCCCCCGCCGGTGCAGCCGACGAGCACGTCCGGGTCGTCGCCCGCCATCTCGAGCTGCGCGATGGCTTCCTGCCCGACCACGGTCTGGTGCATGAGCACGTGGTTGAGCACCGAGCCGAGCGCGTACTTGGTGTCCTCGTGCGTCGCCGCGACCTCGACCGCCTCCGAGATGGCGATGCCCAGGCTGCCCGGGTGGTCCTTGTTCTGCTGCAGGATCGCGCGGCCCGAGTTCGTCTCGGGCGAGGGCGAGGCGATGCAGCGCGCGCCGTAGGTCTCCATCAGCGCGCGCCGGTAAGGCTTCTGGTTGTAGGACACGCGCACCATGAACACCTGCACGTCGATGCCGAACAGCGCCCCCGCGAAGGCGAGCGAGGAGCCCCATTGGCCGGCGCCGGTCTCGGTGGCGATCTTCTTGATGCCCGCCTCCTTGTTGTAGAAGGCCTGCGGTACCGCGGTGTTCGGTTTGTGGCTGCCCGCGGGCGAGACGCCCTCGTACTTGTAGTAGATCCTGGCGGGGGTCTGCAGCGCCTTCTCCAGGCGCCGCGCGCGAAACAGCGGCGAAGGCCGCCACTGCCGGTAGATGTCCCGTACCGGGCCGGGAATCTCGACCTCGCGCTCCTGCGTGACCTCCTGGGCGATGAGCGCCATCGGGAACAGCGGCGCCAGGTCGTCCGGTCCCACCGGCTGCTTGGTCCCCGGGTGCAGCACCGCAGGCGGCGGCGAGGGCAGGTCCGCCATGATGTTGTACCAGCGCTTCGGGATGCGGGTTTCGTCGAGCAGGTACTTCACGGTGTCGCTCATGGCGGCCTCCTCCTGAGTGGAACGGCGATTCTAGGCTTGTTCCGAAAGTCCGGCATTGCCGGGCAGCGGGGGTCTGCGCAGCATTGCAGCGTTGTTCTTTATATAAAGAGATTGAGCACGCCGTCCAGACCGACGTGGTCGAGCGCATGGGTGGCGTGCTCGCGCACCACCGGCTTGGCGCGGAAGGCCACCGACACCCCGGCCTCGGCGAGCATCGGGATGTCGTTGGCGCCGTCGCCGATGGCGACGGTCTGCGCGCGCGCCGCGCCCAGCGCGTCGCGGATCTCGGCCAGCTTGCGCGCCTTGGCGCGGCCGTCCACGATCTCCCCCAGGACCCGGCCGGTGAGCCGTCCGTGCGCGATCTCGAGCACGTTGGATAGCGCATAGTCGATGCCGAGCCCCGCCTTGAGACGCTCGGTGAAGAAGGTGAAGCCGCCGGACACCAGCAGCGTGCGGATGCCGTGCTCGCGGCATCTCCCGATCAGCGCCTCCGCCCCGGGCGACAGGCGCATGCGCTGCTCGAGAATTTCTTCGAGCGCGGCCTCCTCGAGGCCGGTGAGCAGCGCCACGCGCCGGCGCAGCGACTCCGGATAGTCGATCCTGCCGTGCATCGCCTGCTCGGTCACCGCGGCGACGGCGTCCCTGATGCCGAGCACGTCGCCCATCTCGTCGATGCTTTCGATCGTGACCAGGGTGGAGTCCATGTCGAGCGCCAGCAGGCGCACGTCGGCCAGCCGCCGCTCGTCCGGCACCCAGGCGAAGTCCATCGCGCGCTCGGCGCAGAAGGGCTCGATCGCGGCCTGCTCGGTCGCGCCCGTGAGGCGGTAAGCGGCGGGTCCGAGCGTGACCACGTGGTTGGCGCCGGTGAGCGCCACCAGCTGGGCCAGGGTGTCGCGACTGAGCGCCGCCCCTTGCAGCACGAGGTTCATGGGCGCCGGCCGAGCTCGCCGAGCACGTCCTTCACGGCGCGCGCGCGCTCGGGCCACGCGGGCAGCTTTGCCTCGAGGCGCAGCCGGTCGGGACCCGCCAGCCGCGCGCCGCGCCGGCCCTGGACCAAGGCGATGATCCTGGCGGCGTCGATCGGCGGGTTCTTGACGAACTGCAGCTGCAGCGCCTCGTGAGTGGCGTCGATGCGCGCCACGCCCACCGGCCCCGCGGCGATGCGTAGCGCGTGGCACTCGAGCAGCGCACGCGCCGGCTCGGGCAGCTCCCCGAAGCGGTCGACCAGCTCCTCGCGCATGGCGTCCAGCTCCTCGCCGCTCGCGCAGTTGGCAAGCCGCTTGTACAGCGTCAGCCTCTCCTGCACGTCGCTGCAGTAGTCCGCGGGCAGCAGCGCCGGTACGTGAAGGTTGATCTCGATCGAGACGTCCACCGGCTGCTCGAGGTCGATGCTGTTGCCCGCCTTGAGGGCGCGCACCGCGCGCTCGAGCATGCGCGTATACAGGTCGAAGCCCACTTCCTGGATCTCGCCCGACTGCGACTCGCCCAGCACTTCGCCGGCGCCGCGGATCTCGAGGTCGTGCATGGCCAGATAAAAGCCGGAACCGAGCTCCTCCATCATCTGGATCGCCTCCAGGCGCTTCTTCGCGGCAGCGGTCAGCGCCGCGTAGGGATCGGCGCTCGCCGCCTCGGCGGGCGGAGTCAGCAGGTAGGCGTAGGCCTGATGGTGCGAGCGCCCGACGCGGCCGCGCAGCTGGTGCAGCTGCGCCAGGCCGAACTTGTCGGCGCGATGGATCACCATCGTGTTCGCGGTCGGGATGTCGATTCCGGTCTCGATGATGGTGGTGCACAGCAGCAGGTTGAAGCGCTGCGCGTAGAAGTCGCGCATCACGCGCTCCAGCTCGCGCTCGCGCATCTGGCCGTGCGCCACCGCGATGCGCGCCTCGGGCAGCAGGCGCGCGAGCCGCTCGTGCATGGGCTCGATGGTCTCGACCTCGTTGTGCAGGAAATACACCTGGCCGCCGCGCCTGAGTTCGCGCAACACCGCCTCCCGGATCAGGCCCTGCGAGAACGGCGCGACGAAGGTCTTGATCGCCAGCCGCCTCTGTGGCGCGGTGGCGATCACGGAGAAGTCGCGCAGGCCCTCGAGCGACATGGCGAGCGTGCGCGGGATCGGGGTGGCGGTGAGCGTGAGCACGTCGACCTCGGCGCGCAGCGCCTTCAGCGCCTCCTTCTGGCGCACGCCGAAGCGGTGCTCCTCGTCGATGATCACCAGCCCGAGGCGCGCGAACTTCACGTCCCTGGAGAGCAGCTTGTGGGTGCCTATCACGATATCGACCTGGCCGGCGGCGAGCTGGTCGAGCACGCCCGCGGCCTGCTTCGCGGACTTGAAGCGCGACAGTTCGGCGATCCTCACCGGCCACTCGCGCTCGACGAGCGCGAAGCGGTCGGAGAAGGTCTGGAAGTGCTGCTCCACGAGCAGCGTGGTGGGGCACAGGACCGCCACCTGCCTGCCGTCGGCCACGGCGAGGAACGCGGCGCGCAGCGCGACCTCGGTCTTGCCGAACCCGACGTCGCCGCAGATGAGGCGGTCCATCGGCTTGCCCGCAGCCATGTCCAGAGCAACCGCCTCGATCGCCGCGGCCTGGTCGGGAGTCTCCTCGAAGCCGAAGCCGTCGGCGAACGCCTCCAGGTCGTGCGGCTTGACGCCGAATGCATGGCCCTGGCGGGCGGCGCGCCTGGCGTACAGCGCGAGCAGCTCCGCGGCGGTGTCGCGCACCTGCCGGGCGGCCCTGGCCTTCGCCTTGTCCCATTGCCCGCTGCCGAGCTTGTGCAGCGGTGCGGCCTCCGGCTGCGCGCCCGAGTAGCGCGAGATCACCTCGAGCTGCGAGACCGGAACGTAGAGCTTGTCGCCGCCCTCGTATTCGAGCAGCAGGAACTCCGTTTGCCCTTCGCCCAGGTCCAGACTCATCAGCCCCTGGTAGCGGCCGATGCCGTGCTGCGCATGCACCACCGGGTCGCCGATCTTGAGCTCCGAGAGGTCGCGCAGCATGCCCTCGACGGAGCTGCGCTTCTCGACCCCGCGCGCGCGCCGGCGCACCGTGCCGGCATAGAGCTCGGCTTCGGTGATCACGCACCAACCCTCGCCAGGCACCTGGAACCCGCTGGCGAGCGGTGCGACCGTGAGCGCGAAGCGCTGGTCGCCTGCGGCGAAGGCGGCGAAATCGGCGCACGGCGCGGGCTCCAGCCCGTACTCGGCGAAGTAGCCCGACATCGTCTCGCGCCGGCCCGGCGACTCGGCGGCGAGCAGCACGCGCAGCCCGCAGCCTTCGAGGAACTGCTTGACCGCGGCGAGCGGGTCCTGCGCGCGCCGGTCTACCGCGAGCGGCGGCAGCGCGCTCGCGACCAGGGGCTCGGCGGCGGCTTCGGGCACGGCGCCGGCCTCGGGCCCGGCGCCGGCGGCGAGGAGGTCGACGCGCGCGAATTCCCGGGCGCGCAGGTAGAACTCGTCGGCCGGCAGGAACAGCTGCGCCGGCAGCAGCGGCGGGCGCTGCGCATCGCCGCCCGCCAGCTTGAAGCGCGCTTGCGCGTCGCGCCAGAACTCCGCGGCCGCGCCTGCGACGTCGTGGTGCAGCACCAGGGTCGCCGCGCCGGGCAGGTAGTCGAACAGCGTCGCGAGCGCGTCGAAGAACAGCGGCAGGTAATACTCGATGCCCGCCGCGGGGATGCCGTTGGAGACGTCGCGGTACAGGCTTTTCTTCGAAGGATCGCCCTCGAACAGCTCGCGGAAGCGGCTGCGGAACTTGGTGCGGCCGGCCTCGTCGAGCGGGAACTCGCGCGCCGGCAGCAGGCGCACTTCCTTGACCGCGTACAGCGTGCGCTGCGTATCGACGTCGAAGCACTTGATCGAATCGATCAGGTCGTCGTCGAGGTCGAGGCGGTACGGCAAGGCGCTGCCCATCGGGAACAGATCGACGATGCCGCCGCGCAGGCAGAACTCGCCCGGCGCCACCACCTGCGTGACGTGCTGGTAGCCCGCGAGCGCAAGCTGGCCGCGCAGCGCCTCGAGGTCGAGCCGCGTGCCCTGGCGGAGGAAGAACGTGTAGGCGGCGAGATACGACGGCGGGCACAGGCGGACCAGCGCGGTCGAGGCGGGTACCAGCGCGACGTCGAACTGGCCGGTGTGAATGCGATACAGCGTTGCCAGCCGCTCGGAGATCAGGTCGTGGTGCGGCGAGAAGCTGTCGTAGGGCAGCGTCTCCCAGTCGGGCAGCAGGCAGGCGCGCAGTTGCGGCTCGAACCAGGCGATCTCTTCGAGCAAGCGCTGGGCGTCGAGGGCGGTAGCGCTCACCACCACGAGCGGACGCGCGGCCGCCGCCAGCCGCGCGAGCGCCAGCGCGTCGGCGGAGCCGGCCAGTTGCGTGTAGCGCCGCCGCGCGTGCGGCGGGGAAAGCGGATCGCGATGCATGAGTACAAATGACGCGCGCCAAACAGGCTTTCGTGCGGCTTGTTTGGCGCAGCGCGACATGCAATTATATCGCGTTGAATTTCAAAAAATATTTGAGTTGGCCACTTTTGCCCTGATCCCCGCCGCGGGAAGCGGAAGCCGCATGGCCGCCGCGCAGCCCAAGCAGTACGCCGCGCTCGCCGGCCGGCCGATGCTGTGGCACGCGGTGCACGCGCTGTGCGTGCCGCCGATCGAGAACGTGTTCGTGGTGCTGGCCCCGGGGGACCAGCAGTTCGCGCGCTTCGACTGGAGGGCGTTCGCCGGCAAGCTCGAGCCGCTGTACTGCGGCGGCGAGACGCGCCGCGACTCGGTGTACAACGGTCTGGTGGCGGCGATGGCGGCGGTCGACGCCGACGACTGGGTGCTGGTGCACGACGCGGCGCGGCCGTGCCTGCCGCAGGCGGACCTGGAGCGCCTGATCGCGGAGTGCGCCGGCGATGCGATCGGCGGCATCCTCGCGCTGCCGATCGCCGACACGGTCAAGCGCGCGGGCAAGGACGAGGCGGGCGCGCAGCGCATCGCCGGCACCGAGGACCGCACGCTGCTGTGGCTCGCGCAGACGCCACAGATGTTCCGCGCCGGGCTGCTCACCCAGGCGCTGCAGCGCGCGAAGGGGCAGGTGACCGACGAAGCGAGCGCGATCGAGCAGGTGGGCCTGCGGCCGCGGCTGGTTCCCGGCAGCCGCGAGAACCTCAAGGTCACCTATGCCGAGGATCTGGCGATCGCCGAGACGATCCTGGCGAGGCGGGAGGTGCGATGAGGCTCGGGCAGGGCTTCGACGTGCACGCGCTCGTGCCAGGGCGCAAGCTGATCCTGGGCGGGGTCGAGATCGCGCACGACAAGGGGCTCGCGGGGCATTCCGACGCCGACGTGCTGCTGCATGCCATTTGCGACGCGCTGCTCGGCGCCGCCGCGCTCGGCGACATCGGCCGTCACTATCCCGACAGCGATCCGAAGTACCGCGGCGCGGACAGCCGCGCGCTGCTACGCGACGTGGCGCGCAAGCTCTTGGCCGCCAACTGGCGCGTGGTGAACCTCGATGCGACCGTCATCGCCCAGGCGCCGCGCATTGCGCCGCACGTCGCGCAGATGGTCGCCAACATCGCGGCCGACCTGGGCATCGCCCCCGGCGCGGTGAGCGTCAAGGCCACCACCACCGAGCGGCTGGGCTTTGCCGGGCGCGGCGAGGGGATCGCGGCGCAGGCGGTCGCATTGATCGAGCCGCTCGATTCCGACCCCGGGAGACCCTGATGTACGCGCCCCCATACAACCAGAACGACGATCGCGCCGAGCTGCTGGCGTTCATGCGCGCCAACAACTTCGCGCTGCTGGTGACCGCCACCGGCGGTGCCCCCGCCGCCTCGCACCTGCCCTGCATCGTCGAGGCGCGCGGGGCGGAACTGGCGCTCGTCATGCATATGGCGCGCGCCAACCCGCAGTGGCAGCAGTTCTTCGAAGACGAGCTGCTGGTCGTCTTCTGCGGCCCGCACGCCTACGTCTCGCCGCGCTGGTACGAGCAGGCCGAGCGCGTGCCGACCTGGAACTACGCCGCGGTGCACGCCTACGGCAAGGTGACGGTGCTCGATGAGCGCGCCGCGAAGTACGCGGCGGTGGCGAAGCTGGTCGCTGCGCACGATCCGCAGTGGCGCCCGGCGTTCGAGGCGTTGCGCAAGGAGTACGTCGACTCGATGCTCGAGGGGATCGTCGCTTTCGAGATTGCGGTGACGCGGCTGGAGGCGCGCTGGAAGCTGTCGCAGAACCGCGGCCGTCGCGAGCAGGAGCGCATCGCCGCGCAGCTGGAGAAGTCGGCCGACGGCGCCGAGCGCGCCCTCGCCGCGCTGACGCGGCGGCACCTGGTCGCGGAGTGATGCGGCTGTTTTTCGCCCTGTGGCCGCCGGCGCCGGCGGCCGCGGCACTCGAGCGCTGGGCCGGCGAGACGCGGCGCGATACGGGCGGGCGGGTGACACGGCCCCAGACGATCCATCTGACGCTCGCGTTCCTGGGCGAAGTCGAGGACGAGCGGTTGCAGTCCGCCATCGCCGCCGGGCACGCGGTGGGCGGCGCGCTGCATTCGCTGCCGATCGACGAGGCGCGCTACTGGGAGCACAACCGCGTCGTCTGGGTGGGCCCGCGCGAGATGCCGGCGCCGCTCGGCGCGCTCGCCGGCGCTCTGCGTGCCGAGCTGCTGCGCGAGGGCTTCGCGCTCGAGAAGCGGCCCTTCCAGGCCCACGTCACCCTGATCCGCAAGGCGCACGCGCCGCGCGCGCTGCCGCCGTTGCCGGCGATCGACTGGCCGGTGGAGGCGTTCGTGCTGGTGCGCTCGGAGCTCTCAAGCGATGGGTCGGATTACGCGTTCGTCGAGCGCTTCGCGCTCGGCGGCTAGCGCGTCCGCTTCGCCCGCCGCAGCATGTATTCCCGCAGCGCCACCGCGGCGTTGCGCTCGTCGTCCGCCCGCGCATACACGAAGGTGACCGGGCCGGCCTGCAGCAGCTCGCGCAGCGGCGCCAGCACCTCCGGCTGCGCATCCAGCTCGGCGAAGTAGCGCTTGCGGAACTCGTCCCATTTCTCGGGGTGCGCGTGGAACCACTTGCGCAGCTCGGTGCTCGGCGCCGCGTCGCGCAGCCAGGCAGCGAGCTTGAGCGCGGCCTTCGACTTGCCGCGCGGCCACAGGCGCTCGACCAGCACGCGCGCGCCGTCGCCCTTGGCCGGCGCGATGGCGGCGCGCTTGAGTTGAATCCTCATACCGGGCGACGGCTACTGCGAGCGCTCAGCCCTCGGGCAGCGCGGGCCACTTCACATAGGCCAGGACCCACAGCGCTACGATGTTCGCCACCGGGACCAGGCCGAGCAGCGCCCACCAGGGCGAAAACCCGGCCTTGGCGATGACGCGGGAGAACACCCACAGCGGTACCAGCGCGATCGCGAGCGCGATCAGATGCCCCAGAGAAAACGTGATCATCGCGGCCTCCCTCAGGTCCGGCGGCCCTGCACACGCGGCCAGTCGGTGAAACCGAGCACCGCGGCGACGATCAGGAAGCCCAGCCAGGGCACCAGCGCCAGCAGCGACAGCGCGGGCGGAAAGCCGGCGCGCGCGCAGATCTTCCACAGCGGCACCACCAGCAGCACCGAGATCACGATCCAGCCGAACAACCCTTCCATGTCATCCCCTTTTGCGAGCGCGCCGCAACCGGCCGCGGCCCCGATTATCGCGCGCCTCGGCGCGGCACGCTCAGCCTGCGGCCGGCGCACGCGGCAGGGTCAGCACCGCCGCCAGGCCGCCGCCCTCGCGCGGGCGCAGCTCGAGCATGCCGCCGTGCGCGCGTGCGACGCGGTCCACGATCGCCAGGCCCAGGCCCGAGCCGCCCTGGCCGCTGCGCGCCGCGTCCAGGCGCGTGAACGGGCGCTTGAGTCGCTCGGTTTCCCCCTGCGGAATGCCGGGCCCGCGGTCGAGCACCTCGACGATCGCCTTGTCGCCCTCGGCACGGGTGAGGATCTCGACCGGCTCGCCGGCGTAGCGCAGGGCGTTGTCGACCAGGTTCGCGATCGCGCGGCGCAGCGCCATGGTCGCGAACGGAAACGGC
Organism: uncultured Pseudomonadota bacterium; assembly: GCA_963817785.1. Taxonomy (GTDB): domain Bacteria; phylum Pseudomonadota; class Gammaproteobacteria; order Burkholderiales; family SG8-39; genus JAKALD01. Next base: position 313,907 of record CAWFPL010000007.1, read on the forward strand.
GGCACGCCGCCGGGCGCGAACGAGACCTTGCGGCCGCGGCGCGCGTAATGCTCTGCGATCTCGGCGCCGAGCGCGTCCAGCTCGGCGCTGTGCGGCGCCTCGCTCTCGCCGCGCGCGTAGTCGAGGAACTGCCCGATGATCGCGTCGATCTCGTCGATGTCGGTGGCCATGCTCTCGGCGGCGGCGCGCTCGGCGCCGCTCATCTCGAGCTCCAGGCGCAGGCGCGACAGCGGCGTCCTCAGGTCGTGCGAGATGCCGGCGAGCACCGTGGCACGCTCGCGCTCGAGCGCTTCCAGGTCGCGCGCCATGCGGTTGAAGGCGGACGACAGGGTGCGCAGCTCGCGCGGCCCCTCCACGGCGAGCGGCTCGGGCATCTCGCCGCGCCCGACGCGGCGCGCCGCCTCGGTGAGGGCGCCGAGCGGCCGGCTGATGCGCGTGGCGATGAGCGCGGCCCCAAGCAGGGCGAGCGCGAGCAGGGCCGCGCCCCAGCCGAGCCACTCGAGCCCGAACTGCGGCTCGAAGCGCGCGCGCGGCAGCATCACCCAGTACTCGTCCACGTCGATGAAGAAGCTCACCCAGAAACCGCCGACCCCGTTGCGCGCGAAGGCGAAGCGCGTGCGCGCGCCCAGGTCGCGGCGCACGCGCTCGGCCACCAGCTTGAACAGCGGGTCGTCGGGCAGCGGTTCGAGCTGCTCGCCGGGAGTGAGCGGGTAGAGGCGGATGCCCTCGCTCTCGTTCAAGTCGAGCAGCAGATCGGGGCGCAGCGCCGGAGCGGCGTTCACCAGCGCCGCGCGCGTGAGGTTCACCACGCTCACCGCCTGCTGCGCGAGCTCGCGCGACAGCGGCTCGCGCTCGTAGATGCGGTAGAGCTGGAACGCCGCCAGCACCGATACCACCAGCAGCAGCGCGATCAGCAGGAACGAGCGCGCGAGCAGCGAGTCCGGCAGCAGGCGCCGCACGCGCCACTCCCAGCGGCTGCGCCGCGCGCCGGACCTCACTTGGCGTTGCCGTCCGGCACGAACACGTAGCCGAAGCCCCACACGGTCTGGATGTGGCGCGGGTGCGCCGGGTCGTCCTCGACGATCTTGCGCAGGCGCGAGATTTGCACGTCGATCGAGCGGTCGAACACCTCGTACTCGCGGCCGCGCGCGAGCTCCATCAGCTTGTCGCGCGACAGCGGCGTGCGCGGGTGCTGCGCCAGCACCTTGAGCACCGAGAACTCGCCGGTGGTGAGATCGACCGGCTTGCCCTCGCGCGTGAGGCTGCGCGTGGCGAGGTTGAGCTCGAAGACGCCGAAGCGGTGCAGCTCGTTCGAGCCCGCCGGGCTGCCGGGCGGGCCGGCGGGCTGGCGGCGCCGCAGCACCGCGTTGATGCGCGCCACCAGCTCGCGGGGGTTGAACGGCTTGGGCAGGTAGTCGTCCGCGCCCATCTCCAGGCCGACGATGCGGTCGACGTCGTCGCCCTTGGCGGTCAGCATGATGATCGCCGGGCCGGCGTTCGCGGCGCGCAGCCGGCGGCAGATCGCCAGGCCGTCCTCGCCGGGCAGCATCAGGTCGAGCACGATCAGGTCGTAGCGCTCGCGCGCCAGCTGCTTGTCCATGCCGGCGGAATCGGGCACGGCGCGCACCTCGAAGCCCTGCTCGCCGAGATAGCGCACCAGCAGGTCGCGCAGGCGCTGGTCGTCGTCGAGCACCAGAATTCTCGTCTTCAGTTCGGCCATGGCCACAGGTTAAGCGCGTTTGCCGGCGGCGCAGTAAGGAGATGTGAGCCGCCCCGCCGCGGGAAACACATTGTTACAAATTTCAGCGCGGACGGCAGCCTGCCCCGTCCCGGCCTGCGTACCATGCGGCTGTGATCAAGGTCATGGCCTGTTTCGCGTGCGCCCTGGCGCTCGCCGGCCCGCTCGCCAGCGGGGCTGCGAGCGCCGATCCCGGCTGGGGCGCGCTGCGCCTGTACGCGCAGGCGCGTATGCACATGAGCCGGGAGGAGCGCGAGGAGCTGCGCCAGCAGCTGCGCTCGGCCGACCGCAACCTGTATCGCAACCAGCGGGGCGGCAACGAGCAGCGCGAGCGGCGCTTCGAGCGCCAGCGCGAGCAGCACATGCAGCGGGTGCCCGAGGGCGGACGCCTGAGCCCGGAACAGCGCGAGCAGCTGCGCCGCGACATCATGGACTCCAACCGCCGCTACGAGCGGCGCTGAGCGCCGCGCCGGCCGGCCCGGCAACAAAGCGTTACAACTTGGCTGGCGCAGCAACACTTGGGTCACAAATTCGCACACCCGCGCGCCGCGCGCCGGCCCACACTTCGGCTCTGACGGGCGGCGGATCCTTCTCCTCCCCACCTCTCCCCCCAGGGTCCGCCGCCCGCTCTTTGAGCGGACCACACATGGATAACCGCGCCACGCTCCTGGCAGTCGAGCCGCAGGCGGCGGCAATGGGTCAGCACGATGCGCGCCACTTGCTCGAGCGCACCGGCTTCGACGCGCCGCTCGCGGCGATCGAGGGTTATGCCGGGCTGTCGCGTGGCGCGGGCGGCGCCGCAGGCGCGGTCTTGCCCGGCGCCGCCTCGGCGAAATGCGACAGCAGCTGCAGCTGGATCTGCTGGATCTGCACCAGGCGCTCCCACTGGTGCGACAGCAGGTGGTCGAGCTTTTCGTTGAGGTGCCGGATCTCGAGCTCGGCCTTGAGGTTCACCTGGTAGTCGTGCTGCGAGCGCAGGCGGTCCTTCGACTCCTTGCGGTTCTGGCTCATCAGGATGATCGGCGCCTGCACCGCCGCCAGGCACGACAGCACCAAGTTGAGCAGGATGTACGGATACGGGTCGACCGGATGCCAGAACAGCACCGCGGAGTTCACGCCGATCCATACCGCCATGAATACGCCGAACCAGATCAGGAAGGTCCAGCTGCCACCGAAGGTTGCGAGGCCATCGGCGAGCTTCTCGCCGCGGGTGCGGGACTTGTCCGCCTCGGCCTCGACGTTGGTCGCCAGGATCTCGTGCTGGCGCAGGCTCTCGAGCACTTCCTCCTCGAGCGAAGTCAGCTCGCCGCGCTCGGACTCGAGCAGCGACTCGACGTAGTCCGCGCTGTAGCGCGACAGGTCGGCACGGCAGATGTAGGCATCCTGCGACCAGGCGGGGTGATCCTTGGCGATGCGCTCGGCGAGCGCGTCGCGCACCGCGGCAGCCGGAACCACCTCTCGGGCCGGAAAGCGCTTGCCGCACACCGCGCAGCTGCGTAGCGCAGCCTGGGTCCTGTTCATCGCCGTCTCCTGCGCAAGGCGTAAGGGTACCGTGATCGGTGCCCGGCGGTGTCCGGGGCGCTCAAAACGCCGCTTGCAGCCTCCTGGCGGCATGGCGAGAATGCGGCGGCGCGCCCGCCAAGGCGTGCATTCGAGGAGCAAGCGCCATGTCGCTGCGGGTCCACCAGATCCATCCCCTGTTCGTCGGCGAGGCGAGCGGTCTCGACTTGCGCCAGCCGCCCGATGCCGCCGGCGTGCGCGCGCTCGAGGCCGCGATGGACCGCTACGCGGTGCTGGTGTTCCGCGGTCAGTCGCTCGGGCCGGGCGAGCAGATGGCGTTCGCCAAGGCCCTCGGACCGCTCGACCTGGGACTGCGCAAGACCGGCAAGTTCCCCACGCGCTACGCTTACGACGAGATGATCGACATCTCCAACGTGGCGTTGGACGGACGGGTCGCCGCCCGCGACCACGCCAAGATCCTGTCCAACATGGCCAACCAGCTCTGGCACAGCGACAGCTCGTTCCAGCAGCCGGCCGCGAAGTACTCGATGCTCGCCGCGGCGGTGCTGCCTTCCTGGGGCGGCGAGACTGAGTTCGCCGACATGCGCGCCGCCTACGACGCGCTGCCCGAGAGGCTGAAGGCCGCCATTGAAGACCTGCGCACCGAGCACGACGCGTTCCACTCGCGCATCCTGCTGGGCAACACCGGCTACGGCGAGGAGCAGCGCAAGGCGCTGCCGCCGGTGGAGTGGCCGCTGGTGCGCACCCACGTTGGGTCGGGGCGCAGGCATCTGTTCATCGGCGCGCACGCCACGCGCATCGTCGGCTGGACGCTGCCCGAGGGGCGCGTGCTGCTCGCCGACCTGCTCGAGCACGCCACGCAGCGTGCATTCGTCTACCGCCACGAGTGGCGCGTCGGCGACCTGGTGATGTGGGATAACCGCTGCACCCTGCACCGCGCCCGGCGCTTCGATATGTCGGAGCGGCGCGAGCTGCGCCGCACCACCACGCTCGACGTCGGCGCCGCGCTCGAGCACGCGGCCTAGCGGCGCATCCCGCAAGCGCTCTGCTTGCGGCGGCACCCTCGTGTCGCGGCGAATTTTGTGGTCAAATTCCGCGCCTCTTCGACACCGGAACTTCCGACATGGCACGTCTTGCGCTCCTGATCGCATCCGCACTATTCGCCGCCAGCGCCTGGGCCGCGGACATCACCGTGTCCGGCGCCTGGATCCGCCACCTGCCCGCCGGCGTGCCCGCGGGCGGCTTCTTCACCGTGCACAACCAGGGCAGGCAGGCCGCCGCGCTGACCGGCGCGAGCTCGCCCGCCTACGGCATGGTGACGATCCACCAGACGGTCGAGAAGGGCGGCATGTCGATGATGATGCCGGTGGACAGGATCGAGGTGCCAGCCGGCGGCAAGGTTTCTTTCCGCCCGGGCGGCTATCATCTGATGTTCATGCAGGCCAAGCACGACATCAAGGTGGGCTCCAAGGTGCCGGTGACGCTCGAGTTCTCCGACGGCCAGAAGGTCAGCGCGCAGTTCGAGGTGCGCGGTCCCACCGCGAGGTAGCGCGCCGCGGTGGCTTCACAGTTCTCCCGCCGCCGATGCCGGACCTGAAGGCGGCGCTCGCCTTTCTCCTGCCGTGGGAGTTCTCGCCGCCCGCCCTCATCCTGTGCGCGGGCGCGGTGCTGCTCTACGTGCGCGGGCTGCGCCGCGCGCCGGCCGCCGAGCATCCGGGCTTCGGCCGCCGGCTCGCGTTCTTCAGCGGCTGGGCACTGATCTACTTCGTGATGCAGACGCACTGGGACTACCTGTCCCAGCACATGTTCTTCATCCATCGCATCCAGCACCTGGTGCTGCATCACCTGGGGCCGTTCCTGGTGGTGCTCGCGCAGCCGCTGCCGGTGCTCGCGCGCGGCCTGCCGGCCGGAGTCGTCGACCGCGTACTGCGCCCGTTCTGGCGCAACCCGGTGACGCGCTTGGTCTACGGCGTGCTGCAGAACTGGATGGTGGCGCCGGTGCTGTTCGTCGGCCTGGTCTTCTTCTGGCTCACGCCCTCCATCCACTTCGACGCCATGCTGAACGCGCGGCTGTACCTGGTGATGAACTGGAGCATGCTGCTCGACGGGCTGCTGTTCTGGGCGCTGATGCTCGATCCGCGCTCGCGCCGCGAGGGCGCGCTGATCGGCTACGGCCCGCGCATCTTCCTGCTGCTGCTCGCTTCGCTGCCACAGATCTTCCTGGGCGCCGCCATCGGGCTCGCGCGCCACGAGCTGTACGACGTGTACAGCGTGTGCGGCCGCGCCTGGCCGATGAGCCCGCTCGAGGACCAGAGCCTGGGCGGTTTGATCACCTGGATCCCGGCCGGGATGATGCACCTGCTCGGGGTGCTGGTGCTGCTCGGGCGCTGGATGCATTCGGACCAGGGCTCGAAGCCCGGCGCGCTGCCCGCCGTTTCATTGACCGCCTGACGAAGCCGAACCCATGCCGCAACGCCTGAAGCTACTGTTCGCCGCGCTCGCCGCGTGCGCCGCGCTCGCCGCCTGCACCCACAAGGAGCACTGGCGCACCGACAACATCGACGGCCTGGTGCCCAAGCTCGACTTCAGCATGACCGACGACGCCGGCCAGCCCGTCACCGGTGCGACCTACCGCGGCAAGACCGTGCTGCTGTACTTCGGCTACACCAACTGCCCGGACGTTTGCCCGACCACGCTGGCGAAGCTCGCTCAGGCGCTCAAAGACACGAACAACCACGGCGCCGGAACCCAGGTGCTGTTCGTGACGGTCGATCCGAAGCGCGACACACTCAGCCGCATGCACGAGTACGTGCATGCCTTCGGCCCGTGGTTCGTCGGGCTGCGCGGCACGCAGGACGAGCTGCGCGCGCTCACCAAGCGCTATCGGGTGACGTACTCGTACGCCAAGCCGGACAAGGACGGCAACTACGAGGTGACGCACAGCACCGCGGTGTTCGTGTTCGACGGCACCGGACGCAGCAGGCTGCTGATCCTGCCGCGCGATTCGGCCAAGGCGATCACCGAGGACCTGGACCAGCTCGCGTCCCGGTAGCGCGCGCCCGTCGATCACGTTTTTCCCGGGACACTGGGGCGCGGGACTGCCGCGCTGGCGGACGCGGTAGCCGGGCGTTCTCGCTCGCGTCCGGGAATCGCGCCTTCCGAGTGTCTCCGATTTTTGTGAGAGACGCTGCGCGACCCTCACAAAAATTCGGAGAACGGGGAAAAGCGCAACCGGCGACGCTTGACTGCCTGGCGGGCTACCCCAGCCGCCGTGCCCAGCGCTTCCTCTCCTGCGCGAGCAGGTACAGGCCGCTGCCGATCACGATCGCCGCGCCGGCGATCACCGGCGCTCCCGGCACGTCGCCGAACACGGCGAAGCCGAACAATGCCATGTAGATGACCTGCGGATAGGCGAACGGCGCGAGCACCGAGGCGGGCGCGTAGCGGTGCGCGAGCGCGAGGAAGTAGTGTCCGATGCCGCCAAACAGGCCCATCAGGCACAGCACCGTCCAATGCCACGCGTCGGGCGGCGCCTGCCACACCGCGAGGCCGAAGGGCGCCAGCGCGACGGCGGGCACCAGCGCCGACAGGAACTGGGTGGTCTCGGGCGGATCGTGCGCCGCCAGCCGGCGGGTCAGCAGGTTGAACAGCGCGTAGATCAGCGCGTTGGCGACCGAAAGCAGCATCGCCGGCTGGAACCCCACCCCGAACGGCCGCACGATCACCAGCACGCCGGCGAAGCCGCAGACGATCGCCGTCCAGCGGCGCGCATCCAGGCGCTCGCCGAGCAGCGGCGCGCTGAGCAGCGCGATGATGATGGGCGCCGAGAAGTTGATCGACGAGGTGACGGTGAGCTGCAGGAACTGCAGCGCCGAGAAGTTGAGCGCCGTCATCGAGATCATCATCAGCCCGCGCACCACCTGCAGCCCGAGCCGGCGCGTGCGCAGCGCCCGCGCGCCGTGGATCGGCAGCAGCAGCCCCGCCGACAGCAGCGCGTGCGCGACGAAGCGCACCCACACGACCTCCAGCACAGGCAGGAACCGGATCGACCACTTCGCGCTGCCGTCGAGCAGCGTGAAGCACACGTAGGTAAGCGAGATCAGGCCGATGCCGACCAGGCGGTTGCGGGCGCTGTCTGCGTGGAGCAATTCCAGGGGAGGCGCTTGCGGAAGGCGTGATTCTACCCGGCGTGCGATGCGCGAGTGCAAGCGCTGCGTCAGCGGATCGTCACGCCGGGTTCATTGGAGCTTCACCGCGGATTCACGTTGCTTGCGTAACTTGCGCCCAGCTCGCGGGCCGATCGAGGACCGCCGAGCCTGTTTGATGGAGGAGCGCGCCGCGACAGGGAGCGGCGCGCTTGCCCGCGCAATCACGATCGCCCCGAACTCAACCAACAGGGAAGGAGAAGAGCAAGTGAACGTCCAGAATCGTTTTCCCGTGAAGCTGCTCGCGCGCCTGGTCGCAGGCGCCATGCTGTCGATCGCGGCCGGCGCGTCGCACGCGCAAGGCGCGATCAATCTGGGCACGGTGCAGAGCAGCGCCGGCGCCGAGTCGGCCGGCTCCGCGGCCCAGCCCGAGTCGGCTCCGTACCAGGCCCCGACGCAGGGCTCGCTCACCGCGACCCAGCCGCAGTCGGTCATCAGCCAGCATTACATCCAGGAAAACGCCGCGCCGACCGCCAACTACTCCGACATCGTCGGCATCTCGCCGAGCGTCTGGGACGTGGATCCGAACGGGCCGGGGATGATGGAATCGCAGAGCCTGACGATGCGCGGCCTCAAGGACGGTCAGTACAACGTCACCTTCGACGGCATTCCGTGGGGCGACTCGAACGATTTCACCCACCATTCGACGTCGTACTTCATGTCCCAGGACCTGGGCCGGATCGTCGTCGACCGCGGCCCGGGAACCGCCAGCACCATCGGTCCCGCGACCTTCGGCGGCACCATCGCGATCTCCTCCAAGGACCCGCGCGCCAACGCGGAGATCACGCCCTACCTGACGCTGGGCAGCTTCAATACGCGGCTCGAGGGCGTGGAGCTCGATACCGGCCCGCTGCAGCACTACGGCGATGCATCCGCGTTCCTCGACTACAAGCAGTCGAGCACCGACGGCTGGCTCGACAACTCCGGCCAGCGGCGCAAGAACGTCTTCTTCAAGCTGACCAAGCCGGTGGGTGATAACACCCTGCTCACCGTGGTGGCGATGGCCAACAAGATCCACCAGAACGTTTCGCTGGGGGCGACCGCCGCGCAGATCGCGAAGTACGGCCCGAGCTATGCGCTCAACACCGATCCGACCAGCCAGGCGTACTACGGCTACAACTACGACGACATCACCACCGACTTCGAGTACCTGGGCCTGAACTCGCGGCTCGGGGAATGGACGGTGGACAACAAGGTCTACACCTACGCCTACGACCATTTCGGCTTCAACGGGGAGGATCCCAACGGCGAGACGCCGAACGGCACCATCTACGGCGCCAACAACGTGCCGGGACAGAAGATGACGATGCAGTACCGCTCGGTTGGCGACCTGCTGCGCCTGTCGCGCCCGGTCGGGCCAGGGGACCTGAATCTGGGCTTCTGGGGAGACCACCAGAACAACACCCGCTGGCAGTACGAGGTCGACTATTCCAACGACCTCGCGTACAACGCGCCGACCGTCCTGGCGGCCACCGACCGCAACATGCAGGACTCGCTGGACTCCTTCCAGCCCTACGTTGAATACAAGTGGAAGCTGACCCCGCGCCTGACCCTCACTCCGGGCGTGAAGTACGCCTACTTCCACCGTTCGATCGACGCGACGGTCAACCAGAAGACCAATACGCCGCTGAGCTACGGCAAGACCTGGACCAAGGCGCTGCCGTCGCTGGATCTGCACTACCTGATCGAGAGCAACTGGAGCGCATACCTGCAGCTGGCGCAGGGATTCATCGCGCCGGACCTGAACACGTTCTATACGGCGGATCCGTCCGCGAGCAACGTGGATCCGGAGCAGACCACCGATGCGCAGCTCGGCACCACCTGGAAGAGCCGCCGCCTGAGCGTGTCCGGCGACCTGTACTACATCGATTTCAACAACAAGGTGGAAAGCCGCAAGATCGGCGCGAACACCATCTTCTTCAACGCCGGCGGCGCAATCTACAAGGGCGCGGAAGGCGAGGCGACCTATTACATGGGCAGCGGCTTCAGCGTGTACGGCAACCTGTCGTTCAACAGCGCCAAGGAGAAGGACACCAATCTGTGGATGCCGAACACGCCGAAGAGCACCGCGGCCGCCGGAGTGATCTACAACCGCGGACCGGTCTACGCGTCTGCGATCAACCGCTACATCGGCTCGCGCTTCGGCGATACCGGAGAGACCCAGCCCCTGGGGGCCTATTCGGTGACCAACCTGGCGGCGAGCTACACGCTGAAGCGCGGCCCGGGCGGGTTGCAGGACACCAAGCTCGGCCTGCAGCTGAACAACGTCTTCAACAAGACCGACATCTACGCCTTGGCGGGGTACACGGGCGGGGCCAACACGCCGCTTTACTGGACCATCCCGGGGCGCAGCGTGATGCTCACGCTCTCGACCGGCCTGTGAGCGGAACCGGGCGCGCATTCGCATGAGCCTGGACACGTTTTTCAGGGTCGCGCACAGCTCGGGCGGCATCCTGTACCTGATGGCGCTGCTGCTGCTCGTGGCGCTGACCATCGTACTGGAGCGCTCGTGGTTCCTGGGGAGGGTTCTGGCGGCCGGCCACCGGCTGATCGGGCGGCTGGATTCCGTGGCGGCGGTCGAAGCGCCGCTGCTGCGGGACCTGGGCTCGAGCTGCGGGCGCCTGCCGCATGCCCGGCTGCTGGACGCGGTGGCGAAGCACGATCTCGCGCACGAATTCGATCGCCTGCCCGAGAAGATCGAGGAGGCGATCATGCGCGAGGCGCCGCAGGTGGACCGTTACCTGTGGGTGCTGGACACGATCGTCACGCTGGCGCCGCTGCTCGGGCTGCTGGGCACCATCATCGGGATGTTCAACGCGTTCCAGGTGCTATCGGACCCGGGCAACGCGCCCACCCAGGTAACAGGCGGCGTCGCGGAGGCGCTGCTCGCGACCGCCTCGGGGCTGCTCATCGCGATCCTGGGGCTGGTGTTCTTCAACGGGCTCAACAACCGGGTGCGAGTGATCATGCACCAGCTGGAGACGCTCAAGGTGATGCTGGTCAACCGCATGTATCCGCACTATCACGCCCCGGCGCAAGCGGGGCCGCAAGGCCGGCTGCACGAGGCCGGGCCGCGCGCGTTGCGCGCCGGCTAGGGGGCGGCGTGCACTACTTCCAGCCGCGCAAGGCGCGCATCGAGATCATCCCGATGATCGACATCATGTTCTTCCTGCTGGTGTTCTTCATCATGATCACGCTGCACATGATCCCCGCGACGGGGCTCGTCTCGCATCTGGCGAGCAGCTCGACCGCCGCCGCGCTGCCGCAACCCAAGGTGCTGGTAAGCGTGGACGAAGCGGGCGCGATCTCGGTGGACGGCCACACGCTGACGCCGGCTCAGCTCAGCGCTTCGCTGCGCCGGGGCGATCCGGCGCGGACCATCGTTACCATCGCGGGCGCGAAGCAGACCTCGCTCCAGCACCTGATGGACGTGATGGATGCGTGCCGCGCGGCGGGCGTGACGCAGATCGGCCTGGCGGCGAAGCAAGCGCAGCCCTAGTCGATGCCCGCGCCAATTGTCGAGCGGGGCGGCGCTGGCCGCCTCGCGCTGCCGCGCGCCGCTCTCGCGGCGCTGGTGCTCGAAACCCTGCTGGTGCTGGTGGTAGCGGCGAGCCTGCCGCGCCACTCGCCGCCGGAGCCCGAGGTGGTGCCCGTGACCTTGAGCTTCCCGGCCTTGCCCGAGACGCCGCCCGAGCCTGCGCCGCCCGAGGCGAAGCCGGCACCGCCCCCGCCGCCGAAGCCGGCAGCGCCCCCGCCGCCGAAGCCCGTGCCGACGCCGCCGAAGCCGGTGCGGCATCGCGTCGTTCGGCGCCGCGCGCCGCGTCCCGTGCGGGAGCCCGTGCCGCAACCGGCTCCCGAGCCGATCGTCGCGGCGGCGCCGCAGGCGGACACGCTGCCGGCGCCTGCGCCACCGGCTCCACCCGCGCCGCCGAGCGTCGACCCGAGCGTTCAGGCGAGCTTCGAGGACAGGGTGCGCGCCGCCGTGCAGGCCTCGGTGCGCTATCCCTATGCGGCGAGGCTCGCCCGACTGAGCGGCCGCGCGCGGGTGGCGTTCGTCTACCTCGATGCGCAGGCGAGCCGGGTGAGGCTCGCGACCTCGAGCGGCTCGGACCTGCTCGATGCCGCGGCACTGCAGGCGGTGTCCGCGGCGCAGTATCCGCCGCCCCCGCGGAGCTTCGCCGGCAAGAGCCTGCGGTTCGAGATCTGGGTGCGCTTCAACCTCACCACTTCCACCGATTGACCGGGAGGATCCGACGATGAAGCAGACTTTACTGTCTCTGTGCGCGGCGCTGCTGGCGGCGTTTTTCTGCAATGCTTCCGCCGGCGCGGCCGGGCGCGGACCGATCGAGCGCGTCCTGCTGGTCAGCGTGGACGGGCTGCACGCTCTGGACCTGAGCATCTTCACGGCGCGGCATCCCGATTCCGCGCTCGCGCAGCTCGCCGCGCGTGGCATCGAGTACACGCAGGCGCGCACGGTCGTCCCGGCGGACTCGTTTCCCGGGCTGCTCGCGCTCGCGACGGGAGGAACGCCGGCGGTCACCGGCGTGTACTACGACGTAACCTACGACCGGCGCCTGTCGCCGCCGGGAGGCGGCTGCAGCAGCGCCGGCACGCCGGTCGTGTACGACGAATCGATCGACGCTCCCGGCGCGGCGCGGGGCGAGCCGGTACTCGACGCGCGCCGCTTGCCGCTCGACCCGCATGGCTGCACGCCCGTTCCTCCCCACGACTACCTGCGCGTCAACACCGTCTTCGAAGTGATCCGCCAGGCGGGCGGGCACACGGCGTGGATCGACAAGCACCCGGTCTACGAGATCCTGAACGGGCCGAGCGGGCAGGGGGTGGAGGACCTGTACACGCCGGAGATCGGCGGCGACTTCGAAGGGCGTGCCGCGAAGGGAGTCGGTCGGATCACCGCCTCGATTCAGCGCACCGAGCGCTACGACGCGATGAAGGCGCAAGCCTTGATCCACGAGATCGACGGCTTCGGACACGGCGGCAGGACGCCGGCGCCGGTGCCGCAGCTGTTCGGCCTCAACCTTCAGGCGGTGAACGTGGGCGAGAAGCTCGGCGGCTACCTCGACGCGGGCGGCGATCCGTCGCCGCAGCTCGAGGGCGCGCTCGAGCACTGCGACCGGCTGATCGGCAGGATCGTCGCCGAGCTGCGCGCACGCGCCCTGCTCGACTCGACGCTGCTCATCGTCACCGCCAAGCACGGCAACGATCCGATCGATCCGCGCGCGCTGCGCCACGTCGACAGGAAGGCGCTCGTGCGCGCGATCGAGCGCGCCGCGCCGGGTGCCCTGGCGCAGCTCACGACCGACCAGGGTGCGCTGGTCTGGCTGCGCGACCAGTCAAAGACCGCGCTGGTGGCGCGGGCCCTGAAGCACCGGCGCGCATCGCTCGGCATCCGACGGGTGCTCTACGGCGCGAGGCTCGGGCTCGACTTTCCGTCGCCGCACGGCGACCCCCGCACCCCCGACCTTATCGTCGTGGCACGCAACGGCGTCATCTACGGCAAGGCGAATGATCGCAAAAAGGCCGAGCATGGCGGCTTCCTTGCCGACGACACTCGCGTCGCGCTGCTGGTGTCCAATCCCGGGTTGAGCCGCCTGGTGGTGCGGGTGCCGGTATTCACCACCCAGGTTGCGCCGACGATCCTCGAGAGCTTGAGGCTTTCGCCGCGGCGCCTGCTGGCGGTGCGGGAGCAGGGCACGCCTGCGCTGCCCGGACCGGACTGGCGCGCGCTCGCCGCGGCGGACCGCTAGGCGGAGCGCTCGTACACCGTCAGCCCGATCCTGCCGCGGTTGTTCCAGTACATGAACCAGACGTCGTTCGCGAAGCAGCATAGCTCGCCGCTGCGCAGCGGTATGTAGTTCCCCTTGCCGCTGCCGATGGGGAACGCAGTCGCTGTGTCGGAGTCGAGCGCGCCGATCAATACGAACCAGTGCGCGTACGGAACGCGCCGCCAGCGCTCGAACCGGCGCAGCCGCCCGGACTCGTAGCCGTCGGGTCCGCAGGCGATCGCCGCGTCATGCCAGGTCTCCCCCGGCGCCGCCTCGAAGTCGTAGCGCTTGCCCGCCTCGAGGTGGATGCCGGTGCGGTTCCACCTCTGGCGCGCGTCGACGACGCACTGGCCGTGGAGCTTGTGCCGAGCGTGTTGCTCGTACATCCGGTCCGCCACCTACTTGTTCACCGCGTTGGGGTCGTGGTCGAACCACTGGAAGTACCTGGCGACGCCGTCGCGCCCGGACTGCAGCAGCTTGTTCTTGAGGTCGTCGCCGAGGTTGAACTGCGTGGTCTTGACCCCGAGCGTGTCGATGTAGATCGTGCGCTGCCAGTCGTCGCTGTGCAGGTGGCCGCTGTCCTGCGCGTCGAGGACCGTGTCGATGAGTGCCCAGCCGTAGTCGAAGAAGTCGTCGATCTGGTGCTGGATCGGCTCGGCGTGGTCGCGGAACATGGCGATTTCTTCCCGGGTGTCGAGACGAAAGCCGAGCGTCTCCTTGTTGAAGACGTAGGGAGATACCGGGTGCGACAGGGCGGCAACCTCGTCATTCACGCGCCGGTAGTAGTCGGGAATCAGCCTGCCGCTTGCGGGGTCGAGGTACTTCTCACGATCGAAGAGTTTGACCGGGTAGTTGTCGAGCACGCCTCCGTCCACGTACAAGTCGCCGCGCACGCTGCGCTTGGCGGCGAAGAACAGCGGGATCGACATCGAGATGCGCACCGCGTCGGCGACGCACATGCGCGGCGTGTGCTCGGCCGAGAACACTTCCGAGAAGCGGGTCGAGAGGTTGGTTCCCATGAAGTACAGCGACTTGAAGCCCTTGTCGGGCTTCATCGCCTCGAGGTCGGCGAAGGTGGACTCGCTGTTGCCGGTCTTCGTGCGGATGACGGAGCCGATCCAGTCGCGGAAGAAGTCGCCCTTGTACCAGCCGTAGCTCTCGATCAGCCGCTGCGTGTCGCGGATGATGCCCCACGAGTCGTCCATGAAGTTCCTGAAATCCAGGTGCCAAAGCAGCTCCTGGGTCTCGGCCATGGTGTAGTTCAGGCCGACCAGCACCGCGTTGATCGCGCCGGCCGAGGTGCCGCCGACGCGGGCGACCTGAGGGGTGATGCCGCGGGCGTCCAACTCCTGCAGGGCGCCGACGTACGCGATTCCCTTCACGCCGCCGCCCTCGAATACCATGTTCCTGAAGCGATACGCCATGGCCACCCTCGCTCTTTTTTTCGCGCTGCGCCGGTAACGTATCACGGAAGAAAGGCCACGCAAGAGCGCAAATGGGCGGCGCTTTGCGGCCGCCTTATCTCTGCGTATTCCTCGCGGCGCGCAAGTGGCTGTGCCATCGAGACGATGCAAACCACGCGCGCGTGCGTGGCCCGGACAGCGGGATCAGGCGCGAGGCACGGACACCCCGCCCTTGCGCAGTAGCGCCTCGACGTTCGACTCGTAGCGCCGGCGCTCGGTGATGTCCTGCGCGAAGCCGGATATCGTCACGACGTTTCCCGCCTCGTCGAGCGTGGGCTCGCCTTGAAACAGCAGCACTCGTTCCTCGCCGTCGCGGTGCAGGACGCGGTGTTCTTCGCGCAGACTGCGCTTTTCCCTGGCCGATGCCCGCAAGCTCTTTGCCACGCGGCGCCAGTCCCGTGGACGGAACAGTCCGAGGATGTCCTGCAACGGGTACGGGGCCTGCGCGGCGGGCGCGCCGAGGAGTGTGCGCATCCCGTCGGAAGCGCAGAACGTCCGGCTCGAGACGGAGAAATGCCAGCTTCCCGCCCGGGCAGCCTGCTCCGCCCGGGAGAGCGCGGCGAGCAGGCGCGCTTCGCGCCCCTGCAGCGTCCGGACGGCGCGGGCGTGGTCGGCCCGGCCGCGCACGGCGGCGACGCCGAGCGCGAGGTCGGTGGCCGTCTCGCTCAACAGCGTCAAGGTTTCGGTGCACGCGGCGTCGGCCTGGTCCGAGTAGAGCGTGAGCGCGCCGAATGCGGCGCCGTCGAGGGAGAGCGGCAGCGACACGCAGGACAGGCAGCCGTTCTTGAGCGCCGTATCGCGCCACGAGGCGAATCTCGGGTCGGTGCGTACGTCGTCGATCGCGACCGGCATTCGCGTCCGGATCGCCGTGCCGGCCGGACTGAGGTCCTGTGCGCTCTCGGCCCAGCTCGCGCGCACGGAGTCGAGATAGCCGTCCTCGACGCCCCAGTGGGCCATCGGGCGAACGCTGCGCGCGTCGTCGTGCCCGGCGTAGCCGATCCACGCCATGCGGTAGCCGCCGGCCTGCGCGACCGCCCGGCAATGCTCGCGCAGCAGCTCCTGTTCGTCGATTGCGCCCAGCAGCGCGCGCTTGCCCGCGCAGAGCACCTGCAGCGCGCGCTTCACGCGCCGCAGCGCCGCGTCCGCTTCGCAACCCTGCGATTGTTCTTCTTTTCGATTGTTGGTCATTGTGTGGTGCCGGCGAACCGGCGGTCTCGTGGTGGCGAAGGCGGGCGGGCGCGCGGGCGCCGAAAGCGACTGGAAGAGCTGCCTCAGCATGGCAGCGGGGCCGGCTTATTCAGCAGAGGAATCAGCCTGCGGCGCAGGCGCAGCGCCTGCCGGGCGAGAAACTCGAGCCTGCGCCGCCGACTGCGGGCGAGCGCGCCGTGGCTTGGTCGCGCGAGCGGCGCGGCTCGCAACAGGCTGGCGCGCCGCGCGAAGGCGCGAGCGCTGCGCGATGCGTTGTAGGCTGGCATTCTTCGCACGGCACCCTCCATCGTTGAACGGACCTCGGGCGGCGCGCAGCCGGCTGGCCAAGCGAGCTTGGAATGACGGTCCTCGAGACCGGCAACCCCGCTGCCATGAGCCCTTGCGGGCCGTTAGGCCGGAAGCTTTGCGTCACCGCCTTTCGGCGGCTTTGCCCTGATGTTCGGGTTATAGAGGCAGCGCGGATACGGGGCAATGCGTGGCGGCGAACCCTAACAGAAGTTCACAATCCGCGCCGCTCAGGCGGCGGACTGCGACCAGCTCCGCTCGACTTGCGCCGCCCGGCACACCTCGCCGAAGTAGAGCTTCACGTTCTTCAGCGTCGCGGCGTGCAGATCCCTGGCGTACGAATCGACGCAGTCCTCGGCCAGCACGACGTGGTAGCCGCGGAAATAGCCGTCGCGCAGGGTCGACTCGACGCACACGTTGCTCGCCACGCCGGCGAACACCAGCGTGCGGATGCCTCGAAAGCGCAGCAGCCGGTCGAGCTCGGTGCCGGCGAAGCCGCTGTAGCTGTGCTTCTCCACGATCAGCTCGTCCGGCGCGGGCGCGACCTCGAAGAACTGCCAGCCCCAGCTGCCGGCGGCACAGCACACCATCCCGCTACCGGATTGCTTGGCGAGCGCTTGCTCCGAGAGGTACTTGGGCTCGTAGTTCGCGCGGATCCAGAGGACCGTGGCGCCGGCTTTGCGGGCGGCACGGACGAGAGCCATGATGCGGCGAGCGAGCGGCGCGCTCGAGCTCATGTCCGCGCCACGCAGCTTGTGCACGTAGCCGCCCTCGGCGCAGAAGTCGTTCTGCATGTCGATGACCAGCAGCGCGGTGTGGACGGGAAGAAGCTTCTCTTCGAGCGTGGCGAGGGCGGGTTGCATGCGGCCGGTCCGGCGAGTCTCAGGAGCCTCGCTGCCAGTGGAACTTGTGCATCAGGCGGTGCAGGACCGGCGCGAGCATCACGCCCGCGGTCAAAAGGAAGGCGAGCCCGGCGTAGAGCGCGAACAGGCCGGCGAAGACCTTGCCGCCGTCGGTCTTCGGCGCATCGACCGGCCCCATGCCGCCGAGCAGCATCGCGGTGTTGAGGAATGCGTCGCGCCACGCCAGCGCCTCGAAGTACATATAGCCCGCCATGCCGATGACGATCGAGCCGAGCAACAGCGCGAAGGCTGCGGCGGCGTGCAGCGCGAGCCGCCGCAGGAACTGGGCGTGGGGCAAGGGCTGTTCGGCGTGCGATTCGTACATGAGGCGGCAGTGTAACTGCGCAGCGGCGGCTTGCCGTCACGTATCGCGCGCCAGGCGCAGGCCCGAGAACTGCCAGCGCCCCTCGGGCGGGAAGAAATTGCGGTAGGTCGCGCGGATGTGGCTCGCGGGCGTGGCGCACGAGCCGCCGCGCAGGACGTACTGGCCGCACATGAACTTGCCGTTGTACTCGCCGACCGCGCCTTCCGCGGGCCGGAAGCCGGGGTAGGGGCCGTAGTCGCTGCGCGTCCATTCCCACACGTCGCCGAACACCTGCGCGGGCGTGCCGTCCGCAGGGGCCTCGCGCAGCGCCAGCGGATGCAACGCGCCGCTCTCCTGAAAGTTGCCGCTTCTGGGCGCATCGCGCGCCGCCACCTCCCACTCGGCTTCCGTGGGCAGGCGCTCGTTCGCCCAACGCGCGAACGCCTCGGCCTCGTAGAAGCTCACGTGACACACCGGCGTGTGCGGATCCACGGGCATCATGCCGTGCAGCGTGAAGGTGTGCCAGGAGCCGTCGTGGCGTTCCCAGTAGTGCGGCGCTTGCCAGCCGCGGGTGGTGACGCAGTCCCAGCCTGCCGCGAGCCACAACTCCGGCCGGCGATAGCCGCCGTCGTCGATGAACTCGATGAAATCGCCGTGGGTGACCGGGTGCGTCGCGATTTTGAACGCGTCCAGCCAGATGCGGTGGCGCGGGGTTTCGTTGTCGAAACAGAAATCCGAGCCCGCGTGGCCTGTTTCGTACAGGCCAGCCTCGTGCGCGATCCAGCCGCGCTTGCGGGCGTGGACCGGGTTGAGGGGCCAGGGCTTCTGGTACGCGGGCTTGAGCGGATTGCGCGAGAGCAGATGCTTCGCGTCCGTCAGGATCAGCTCCTGATGCTGTTGCTCGTGATGCAGACCGAGCGCGATGAATTCGGCGACGTCCGTGCGTTGCTCGGCGAGCAGCGCAGCCATCGCTTCGTCGACGTGGCGGCGGTAAGCCAGGATGTCGTTCAGGCCCGGGCGCGAGAGCATGCCGCGCTCCGGACGCGGGTGCTTGTCGCCGATGGTGTTGTAGTACGAGTTGAACAGCACGCGGTACGCGGGATCGAACGGGCGGTAGTCCTTCCGGTGCAGCGCCAGGACGAAGGTCTCGAAAAACCACGTCGTGTGCGCGAGATGCCACTTGATCGGGCTCGCCTCCGGCATCGACTGGATCGCGCAGTCTTCGGGGGAGAGCGGGGCGGCGAGAAAGAGGCTCGATTGGCGGATGCGGCGGTAGGCTTCGCTCTGCTCGGTAAGGGAAGCGGGACGCTGCGGGGTGGGGTTCGATTTGGGGATGCGGTTCATGGGTGCCTCCGCAAGCTCAGGCCCTTCAAGTATTACAGAGCAGCGAGAACCGCCTTGGTCACGTCCGCAGTTCGCGCAGTGCCGCCGAGATCCGGGGTAAACACTTTATGCGCGGTGACCTTCTCGATCGCCTTCATCAGCCGCGCAGCTGCCTGCGCCTCGCCGAGATGCTCGAGCATCATCGACGCCGTCCAGAAGGTGGCGATCGGATTGGCGATCCCCTTGCCGGTGATGTCGAAAGCCGAGCCGTGGATCGGCTCGAACATGGAGGGATATTTCCCCTCCGGATTCAAATTCGCCGTTGGCGCGATGCCCAGCGACCCGGACAATGCCGCCGCGAGATCGGACAGAATATCCGCGTGCAGATTGGAAGCGACGATGGTGTCCAGCGCCGCAGGCTTGAGCACCATGCGCGTGGTGACCGCATCCACCAGCACGCGGTCGGTCTTCACGTCGGGAAAGTCTTTCGCCACCTCGCAGAACACCTCGTCCCACAGCACCATGCCGTGGCGCTGCGCATTGGACTTGGTCACCAGCGTCAAGTGCTTGCGCGGCCGGCTGCGAGCCAGCCCGAAAGCGAAGCGATGCACGCGCTCCACGCCGCGCCGCGTAAACACCGATACCTCGGTCGCCACCTCGTCGGGCAAGCCGCGGTGCACGCGCCCGCCCGAGCCCGAGTACTCGCCCTCGGTGTTCTCGCGCACGATCACCCAGTCGATCTCGTGGCCGTTCTTAATCGGGCTGCTCACCCCCGGCAGCACGCGCGAGGGGCGCACGTTGGCGTACTGGTCGAAGCCCTGGCAGATCGGCAGGCGCAGGCCCCACAGCGACACGTGATCGGGCACGTTCGGCGCGCCGACCGCGCCGAAGAAGATGGCGTCGAATTTCTTCAGCAGCTCGAGCGCGTCGTCGGGCATGTAGGCGCCGGTCTTGAGAAACCGCTCCGAGCCCCAGTCGAACGGTATGAACTCCAGCGCGAAGCTGCCTTCCTTCTCGGCGAGCGCCTTCAGGACCTTCTCGCCCTCGGCGATCACCTCGATGCCGATGCCGTCACCGGGAATCGACGCGATGCGATATCTCCTCACGCCGCCGCCTTACGAGCCGCCCCGCGCACCGCGTCGGCCACCGCCGCACCCACCTCGGCGGTCGAAGCCTTGCCCTTCATGTCCGGCGTGTGCGGGCCCTCGACGATCACGCGCTCGATGGCACGCACCACATCGGCCGCGGCGGCGGCATGCCCGAGGTGCTCGAGCATGAGCGCGCCGGACCAGATGGCGGCGATCGGGTTGGCGATTTTCTTGCCCGCGATGTCGGGCGCCGAGCCGTGCACCGGCTCGAAGATCGACGGCGCGGTCCTCTCCGGGTTGATGTTGCCCGAGGCAGCGATGCCGATGGTGCCCGCGGTGGCGGGGCCGAGGTCGGAGAGGATGTCGCCGAACAGATTGGAGGCCACGATCACGTCGAAGCGGTCCGGGTTGAGCACCAGCTGTATGGTGAGGCCGTCGATGTGGTACTGGTCCGTCTTCACGTCCGGGTAGCGTTGCTTCATCGCCGCGAAGCGCTCGTCCCAGTAGGGCATGGTGATCGAGATGCCGTTCGACTTGGTGCACGAGGTGAGGTGCTTGTTCCTCGTTTGCGCCAGCTCGAAGGAGTATTGCATGATGCGATCGACGCCCTTCCTGGAGAACACCGCCTGCTGCGTCACAATCTCGCGCTCGGTGCCCTCGTAGATGCGCCCGCCGATGTTGCCGTACTCGCCCTCGGTGTTCTCGCGCACCACCACGTAGTCGATGTCGCCGGGCTTCCTGCCGGCGAGCGGGCAGGGCAGGCCCTCGAACAGGCGCACCGGCCGCAGGTTCACGTACAGGTCGAACCAGCGCCGGAAGTTGATCAGCAGTCCCCAGGCTGACACGTGGTCCGCCACGATCGCCGGGTTGCCCACCGCGCCGAAGTACATCGCGTCGAACTTGCGCAGGATGTCAGGCGCGTCGTCCGGGCACATCTTGCCGTGCGCCCGGTACCAGTCGCAGCTCCAGGGAAACTCCTGCCACTGCAGGCGCACGCCGTGCTTCGCGCCGGCCGCCTCGAGCACGCGGATGCCCTCCGGTATCACCTCCCTGCCGATCCCGTCCCCCGGGATCACCGCAATCCGATGCTCGGCCACGTCCGTCTCCTTGTCGGTGGAGGCGGCAATTCTAGCCCGCCCGGGCGGTAGAATTGGCGCCTTTTCGGAGAGCGGAATTGCGCTTCGCGGCGATCGAGACCTCGACCGAGTGGTGCTCGGTGGCGCTGAGCCTCGGCGGCGAGATCGCGGCGCTCGAGGAGCGCGCCGGCACGCGCCACAGCGAGCTGGTGCTGCCGATGCTCGGGCGGCTGCTCGAGCGCGCGCGGCTCGAGCCACGCGCGCTCGAAGCGGTGGTGTTCGGCGCCGGGCCGGGCTCCTTCACCGGGCTGCGCATCGCCTGCGCGGTCGCGCAGGGGCTCGCCTTCGCGCACGACCTGCCGATGCTGGGCGTGTCCACGCTCGAGGCGATCGCCGAGGAATCGGGCGCGCCGCGCGTGCTCGCCTGCATCGATGCGCGCATGCACGAGGTGTACTATGCGGCGCTGGAAAAGGACTCCGCCGGGACTTGGCGCGAAGTCGTGCCGGCGCTGTGCGCGGCGCCGGCCGCGGTGCCCAGGCCGGGCGGGTCTGGGTGGCTGGGCTGCGGCAACGGCTTCGAGGTGTACCGCGAGCCGCTGCTCGAAGCGTTGAGCGCGTCGCTGCGCGGCGTCGCGCCGGAAGTGCGCCCGAGCGCGGTGGCGCTCGCACGGCTGGCGGCGCCGCGGCTCGCGGCGGGCGAGGGCGTGGACGCCGCGCTCGCCGCGCCGCTGTACCTGCGCGACAAGGTCGCGCTGACCACGGAAGAACAACAGGCACGCCGATGAGCGCAGTCCTGAAGCAAGCCCCGCGGCTCGCGCCGATGACCGAGCACGACCTCGACGAGGTGCTCGCGATCGAGAAGTCCGTCTACAGCCACCCATGGACGCGCGGCAACTTCGCCGATTCGCTGCACATGCAGTACCAGTGCCGGACCTGGCGCCTGGGCGGGGAGCTGGTGGGTTACTTCGTGCTCATGGTCGCCGTGGGCGAGGCGCACCTGCTCAACCTGAGCATCGCCGCCGCCTGGCAGCGCAAGGGCCAGGGCGGCGCGCTGCTCATCGAGGCGCTGCGCGTCGCGCGAGAGCACGGCGCTCGCCACCTGTTTCTCGAAGTGCGGCCGAGCAACGCCGCCGCGCTCGCCCTCTACGAGCGCTTCGGCTTCCGCCGCATCGCCGTGCGCCGCGGCTACTACCCCGCGCACGACGGGCGCGAGGACGCCCTCGTGCTGTCTCACCCGCTATGACCTCGCGCCGCGCGGCGATCCTCGCCGAGATGGGGCTGGCGCCGCTGTGGAAGCTGCGCGCCGGGCCTGCGCCCGTCGCCCCGGCGGCCGAGCCCGAGACGCCGCCGCCGCAGGCCGTGCCGGCTTCGGGCGAAGCGCGCGAGGCGCAGATCGGCGCCATGGGCTGGCCCGAGCTCAAGGCCGCGGTCGCCGGCTGCACCGCCTGCGCCCTGCACAAGACCCGCACGCAAACGGTGTTCGGCGTGGGCGACGAGCGCGCCGAGTGGATGCTGGTGGGCGAGGCGCCGGGCGCGGAAGAAGACCGCCTGGGCGAGCCCTTCGTCGGCCAGGCCGGCAAGCTCCTCGACAACATGCTCGCCGCGCTCGATCTCCAGCGCGGGCGCAACGTGTACATCGCCAACGTGCTTAAGTGCCGCCCGCCGGGGAACCGAAATCCTGAGCCGGGAGAAGTGGCGCAGTGCTCGCCGTTCCTCTTGCGCCAGATCGAGTTGCTGCGGCCCAAGCTCGTCGTCGCCATGGGCCGCTTCGCGGCGCAGACCCTGCTCGACAGCGACGCGAGCATCGCCAGCCTACGCGGCCGCGTGCACCGCTACCACGGCGTGCCGCTGGTGGTCACCTACCACCCGGCGTACCTGCTCAGGAACCTGCCGGACAAGGCCAAGGCCTGGGCCGACCTGCTGTTCGCGCGGCGCACGCTGGCGGGGTTGTAGCGGGCGGCGCAGTCCCCATGTATTTACGTAGTGCGGCAGACTGCATTGGCCTTGGGTTTTCCCCGATCTCCTGTTTTTGCGCGGGCCGTTTTATGGCCCGCGCAAAAACAGGAGACACTGAGGAAGGCGAGGTGGCGCGATGTTTGTTCGACCAGCTGTGAGCTTTGACGGCCCGGGTGTCTCCGGTTTTGGAGCGGGTCAAAAGACGACCCGCTCCAAAACCGGAGATCCGGGAGAAACGAAATCGCGGCTGATTGCCTGAGCGGGACTTTGCCGAATTTAAGGGAGACATGTTGATGCGCAAACTCTGGCTGGTCCTCGCCGCGCTCGCGACGCTTTCGCTCTCGGGCTGCGGCTACAACGCATTCCAGCGCCTGGACGAGCAGGTGAACGCGTCCTGGTCGGAGGTGCTGAACAACTACCAGCGGCGCGCGGACCTGATCCCGAACCTGGTCTCCACGGTGCAGGGCGCGGCGGACTTCGAGAAGAGCACGCTGGTCGAGCTGACCAATGCGCGCGCCTCGGTCGGCCAGATCAAGGCGACGCCGGAGCTGGTCAACGACCCGGAGGCGTTCAAGCGCTTCGAGGCCGCGCAGGCGCGCCTGGGCGGCGCGCTCTCGCGCCTGCTGGCGGTCTCCGAGCGCTATCCGCAGCTCACGGCCACCAAGCAGTTCGGCGAGCTGCAGGCGCAGCTCGAGGGCACGGAGAACCGCATCACTGTGGCGCGCGGGCGCTACATCAACGCGGTGCAGCAGTACAACGTGCTGGTGCGCGAGTTCCCGACCAACCTGACGGCGAAGATGTTCGGCTATCACACCAAGGCCAACTTCACGGTCGAGAACGAGAAGGCGCTCGCCGCGCCGCCCAAGGTCGATTTCTCGCGCCCGGCGCCGGCAAAGAACTGAGATGACGCGTCTTCTCGCGGTTCTGCTTGCGCTTGCGGCGTGGCTGCCCGCCGCGCGCGCCGAGGTCCCGGTGCCGACGCTCGAGGCGCGCGTCACCGACCTCACCGGCACGCTGAGCGCCCAGCAAAAGAGCGCGCTCGAGAGCCGGCTCGCGGCCTTCGAAGCGGAAAAGGGCAGCCAGATTGCGGTGCTGATCGTGCCCACCACCAAGCCGGAGACGATCGAGCAGTACTCGATCCGCGCCGCCGAGAAGTGGAAGCTCGGGCGCAAGGGCGTCGACGACGGTGTGCTGCTGCTGGTGGCGAAGGACGACCACGCCGTGCGCATCGAGGTGGGCTACGGGCTGGAAGGCGCGATTCCGGACGCCATCGCCTGGCGCGTGATCAATGAGATCATCGTGCCGCGCTTTCGCGCCGGCGACTTCTACGGCGGGTTGAGCGCGGGGGTCGACGCGCTCGCGAAGCTGATCCAGGGCGAGCCGCTGCCCGCGCCGCCTGCGGTCCGCGCCCCGGCGCGCGGCGCGGGCGATGCGCTGCAGGGGCTGTTCGTCTTCGCCATGATCGCGATCGGGATCGCGTACGTTCTTGGCGCGATCATCGGGCGCTTCGCCGCTGCGGGACTCGCGGGAATCGTGATCGGCCTGTTTGCGTGGGCGAGCCTCGGCCTGCTCGTCGCGCTGATCGCCGCCGTGGTCACCTTCTTCATGGCTTTGCCCGGGCGCGGGTCGGGCATCTACAGCATCGGCCGCGGCGGAGGCTGGATCGGCGGCGGTTTGATCGGCGGCGGCTTCGGCGGCGGTGGCGGATGGTCGGGCGGGGGCGGTGGCTTCGGCGGCGGCGGCGCCTCGGGTAGCTGGTGAGGCGCGCATGACGAACCGCTGGCATCGTCACCTGACCCACGGTCGCGCCGCGCTGCGGCGTGCTTTCCCGGCCGCGGTGCTCGCCGCCATCGAGGCCGAGGTGCGTGCGCAGGAAGCGCGCCACCACGGCGAGCTGCGCTTCGCGGTCGAGGCGTCGCTGCCGTTGCGCGGTGTGTTGCGCGGCAGCTCGGCGCGCGAGCGCGCGCTCGAGCTGTTCGGGCGGCTGGGCGTCGCCGGCACGCGCGCGCAAAGCGGCGTGCTGCTCTACGTGCTGCTCGCCGAGCGCGCGGTAGAGATCGTCGCCGACAGCGGCATCGCCGAGCGCGTGCCGCAGGCCGAGTGGCAGCGCATCTGCGAGGCGATGCAAGAGCGCTTTCGCGCGGGCAAGTTCGAGGAGGGCGTGATCGAGGGCTTGCGCGCGATCGGTGCGCTGCTCGCGCAGCACTTCCCCGCGGTGGGGGAGAACCCGAACGAGCTGCCGGATCAGCCGGCGGTTCTGTAGGTCTTTGGCGCGGAGAGGTTTTGGGGCGCCTCAACGTCTCGGGTTTTTGAGAGGGTCAGAAAGCGACCCTCTCAAAAGCCCGAGAGCGGTTAAAAACCAAATCCTGCAGTCAGATTGAGGACCGAAGGGTTTCCCCCGATCTCCGCTTTTTGTCAAAAAGCGGAGACACTGGAACGGTGGTGTACAGCCAAGCCCCACCAATCCTCCGACGCCTTCAGTGCATATGCTTCGCCGCCAGCGTATCCAGCCGCAGTGTCTGCTCGTAGCTCTCGGCGCCCGAGGTCACGCGCAGCGTGACGAGGTGTGAACCGGGAGTGTCGAACCTGAGCTCCGCGCGAAACAGACCCGGGCGAGCGAGCTTGCCGGACGCGAGCTGCAGGCCGTCGCTGCCGGTGACGCGGCACTCGGCCTCGCCGCTGCCGTCGAGCAGCGCCTGTAGCGAGAACAGTTCTCCGGGCGCGCGCCGGTAGACTTGCGGGTCGCGGTTCGCGTTGAACTGCAGGCCGTTGAGCTTGACCATGCGCACGAGCGGTTTTTTCATTGGCGAGCCTCGTCTGCCGTGACCGGTACAATCCACCATATTAGCGATCACTAATGAACGGCACAATGCTGCGCGCGGATTTCGCCCGTATCGACGCGGCGATCGGGACCTGGGAGCAGCGCCTCGCCGCCGGCGAGGCGCTCGCGCTCGAGCCGGCGCTCGAGGCGGCGACCCACGCAGCACGCGGCCTGATCCGCGCCTATCTCGCGGCCGAGGGAAAGAAGCCCGTGCCGGAGGAGGACGCCGACCTGCTCGAGGCGTTCAAGGAGCTGGTGAAGGGGGATCCGACCTGGAACGCGGTGCGCGACAACCTGCGCGAGCTGGTCTATTACCGCAACTGCCTCGCCGCGGATCGGGCCGACGCGCTGCCTGCGGCGCCCGAGAAGATGGCCATCCGTCTCGCGCGCCACGTGTATTTGTACGTCCGGACGCGCTGCGAGCGCGAGAGCCGCCTGTGAGTCGCGCGTTGCCGCTGGTCGCGGGGCACGCTACGCGCCGCGGCACCGAGGCGTATGCGGCGAGCTTCGGCGAGCACTGCGGAGCCGGGCACTTCAGCGACTTTCTCAACCTCCATCTCAAGCTCTCTTCGCTCGGGCTGGGGACATTCCCCGGCGCGGCGGTCGACGAAGTGGACGTGGCCTACGCGGCTAACGTCGAGCGCGCGCTCGCGGGTGGCATCAACGTCATCGACACCGCGGCGCACTACCGCTACGGCCGCTCGCTTGTTGCGCTGCGCGCGGGCCTGGAGCGCGCTTTCGACGCCGGCGTCGGGCGCGAGCAGCTGTTCGTGGTCGCCAAGGGCGGGTTTCTGCTCTATCCCGAGGGGCCGCCGGCGGATCCGGCGGCCTGGTTCGACGCCAACATCGCGGCGCGCGGCCTGGGCACGCGCGCCGACCTCGCTGGCCACCACCTGATCTCGGCGGCGTACCTGTCCTGGCAGCTCGAGTTCGCCCGCGCCGCCCTTGGGCTGGAGACGATTGATGCGTTCCTGGTCGACCAGCCCGAGGTACAGGTCGCGGCGCTCGGCAAGGAGCCGGGCCAGCGCAAGCTCGCGCGCTGCTTCGCGGTGCTCGAGCAGGCAGTGAAGCAGAACAAGATCCGCGGCTACGGCGTATCGAGCTTCGAGAGCCTGCGCGCGACCACCGACGCGCCGCTGTTCCAGTCGATCGCGGCGCTGCTCGGCCTGGCGGAGGGCGCGGCGAAGCTGGTATGGAAGGACCAGCAGGCGCGCCACCACCTGCACATCGTGCAGCTGCCGTTCAACCCGGCGATGACCGAGGGCTTCACGCGCTTTTCGCAGGCCACCGGGCAGGGCAACGTCGCCTCGACGCTGCAGGCGGCGCATCAGCTCCGGGTGTACGTGATGACCAGTCACGCTCTCGGCAAGGGCCGCTTCGCGCACGACGATCCGCTTGCCGCCGCGCTTCCCGCGCTGGCCGATCCCGCGCAGCGCGCGCTGCAGTTCGCGCGCTCGACGCCCGGCATCGGCACTGCGCTCGCCGGGGTGAGCGCGCCTGCCCATCTGGAGGATCTGCTCGCGGTGGCGCGCGCGAGCCCGATGCCGCGCGAGGAGTACCTGCGCCTGTATAAGCGCGCGGAGTAGGCGAGCGGCGGAAGACTTGCTTTTTCCGAAAGTAAGGCATTGCGTTGCGGCAGCATGCTGCTGCAACGCAATGCAGTGTCGTACTTCAGGTGTGCTCGGCGCGCGCGATCTTGAGCAGCGCCTCGATCTCCGCGTGGTGCACGCGGAGGTTGCGCAGGTACCAGCGCTGCACCAGCGCCATGGTGCCGGCGACGAACAGCCCGAACAGAACGATCACGGTGTAGATCGACAGCCCCGCCTCGAGCAGCAGCGAGTACAGCGCGATCATCACCAGCACCGAGGCGTTCTCGTTGAAGTTCTGCACCGCGATCGAGCGTCCCGCGCCCATCAGGTTGTGGCCGCGATGCTGGAGCAGCGCGTTCATGGGCACCACGAAAAACCCCGCCAGCGCGCCGATCGCGATCAGCAGCGGGACGGCGATCCAGACGCTGCGCGCGGCGACCATGGTGATCACCACCAGGCCCATGGCGATTCCGAGCGGGATGACCCGCACCGAGCGATGCAGCGGCACGCGCACCGAGGCGGCGACCGCGCCAAGGGCGATGCCGAGCGCGACCACGCCCTGCAGGATCGCCGCCTTGGACAGGTCGAAGCCGAGCGCTTCCTTGGCCCACACGATCACGATGAACTGCAGCGTCGCGCCCACGCCCCAGAACAAGGTCGTCACCGCGAGCGAAATCTGCCCGAGCTTGTCCTTCCACAGGCGCAGCGAGCACAGGTAGAAGTCCGCCAGCGTGGCGAGCGGGTGCGGGTGCAGGTGACGCAGCCGCGCGCCGGTGCGCGGCACGTAGAGGTTGAAGATCGCCGCCACCGTGTATATCGCGATGATCACCGCGATCGCTGCCCCGGCCGGGGTGTCGATGCCGGTGTCGATGAGCGGCACGTCGATCGCTAGCAGGCGGCCCGCGACCTGCCGGCTGATCAGCACGCCGCCGAGCATGGTGCCCAGGATGATCGAGGTCACGGTGAGCCCTTCCATCCAGCCGTTCGCCACCACCAGCTTGGTGGGCGGCAGGTACTCGGTCAGGATGCCGTACTTGGCCGGCGAGTAGGCTGCCGCGCCGAGTCCCACCAGCCCGTAGGCGAGCAGCGGGTTGACCCGGAACAGCATCAGCGCACAGCCGGCGATCTTGATGGCGTTGGAAATGAACATCACCTGGCCCTTGGGCAGCCGATCGGCGAAAGCCCCCACGTACGGCGCCAGCACCACGTAGGACACGACGAAGAAGAACTTCAGGTAGGGCGTGAGCCAGGACGGCGCATTCGCCTGCATGAGCACCGCGATCGCGGCAACCAGCAGCGCGTTGTCGGCGAGCGACGAGAAAAACTGCGCCGCCATGATGATGTAGAAGCCGAGGCTCATCGCTCGCAATCGCACGCTGGTACCTGCATGGGGTTCGCGCCCTTCGTGGAATTCACGTGCCGGGTTGCCGCCACTCCCGCTCCCGGATCGGCCTGTCGCGGCAATCCGCCGTGGGCCGCGTTGCTTGCTTGGGCCGGGTTTATAGCACGGATGTGCCGCGCCGCCGCGCGCCGCTCAGCCTTCGGGCGGGCGGCGCCGGCGCTCGATCTCGGCGAGCAGGCGCTCCTGCTCGGCGAACGAGGGTGTTCGCGCCCTGGGCCGCGGTTCGTCCGCGTCGGTGAAATGGCCACGGAACCCGGGCGGGGCGCCCGGTGCGGGGCGCAGATACGCCTGCATGCGCAGGCGCTTGTTGAGCGCGACGACGCGGCGTTCGATCCAGAACAGGTCGAACAGCGCCCATCCCGCCAGCACCGCTCCGAGCGCGGCGCCGGCGCGCGCATCGATGGCGAGCAGTGCGAGCGCCGCGACCGTCAGCCCGCGGTAGATCCAGGCGCCGACCGGCTCGCGCAAATACACCCGGTGCGCGCCGAGCGGAAAGGCCAGCAGCAGCAGGTAGGCGGTGCGCCGCCGGCGCAGCGCCTGCGCGAGCCGCAGGTTCGCTTGCTGCAGGCCCTCGCCGCCGAGGTCGAGGTTTTTCCAGGCGTCGGTCATAAGCTATCGCAGGGCTTAAGTTTATGATTCAATAAGGGCATTCTCAACAGCCATTAATTGACCGCATGGCCGATCGCCGCCTGCAAGTATTCCACGCCGTCGCCAAGCAGCTGAGCTTCACCAAGGCCGCCGAGGCGCTGTTCATGACCCAGCCCGCGGTGACCTTCCAGATCAAGCAGCTCGAGGAGCATTTCAACACCCGCCTGTTCGAGCGCGGCCACGGCCGCATCGCGCTCACGCCCGCGGGGCAGGTGGTGCTCGAGTATGCCGAGCGCATCCTGGGGCTTTCGGCCGAGCTCGACATCCGCTTGAAGGAGATGACCGGGCAGATCGCCGGGCCCCTGCTGGTGGGCGCGAGCACCACGATCGCCGAATTCCTGCTGCCGCAGGTGCTGGGCGAGTTCAAGTCGAAGTACCCGCTGGTTCAGCCGCGCCTGCTGGTGGCGAACTCGGAGATCGTGGAAAACCGCGTCGCGGAACACACGCTCGACATCGGCTTCATCGAGGCGCCGTCGCACCTGTTGAACGTGAGCACCGACGTGTGCTGCGAGGACGAGCTGCAGGTGGTGTGCGCGCCCTCGCACCCGCTCGCCAAGCTCAAGTCCGCGAGTGCGAAGCAGCTCGCACAGCACGCGTTCATCAGCCGCGAGTCGGGCTCGGGCACGCGCGAGGTCACCGACCAGTACTTTCAACGCGCCGGGATCCAGCCGGATGCGCTGAACGTGGTCATGGAGCTCGGCAGCCCGGAAGCGGTCAAGGGTCTGGTGGCGAGCGGCCTGGGCTTCGCCATCATGTCGAGCGCGACCGTGGCGCAGGAGACCAAGTTCGGCGTGCTGGCGCGCGTGCCCCTCTCGCCGCGCCTGACGCGCGACCTCTCGGTGGTGTACCCCAAGGAGAAGTTCCGCTCGCGGCTGGTGAACTCGTTCGTGCAATTCGCGAAGGAGCGGCTCGCTGCGGCGCACGGCGCCTGAGCGCCATGAAGCGCTTCCTCGCCGTCCAGCACACGTTCTCCGAGTTCTTCGGCGCGCTCGAGCCGCAGTTCGAGGCGCGCGATATCGGCTTCACCTACGTGCGCACGATCGCCGGGCAGGACGTCGCCGGCACGCCCTCGCAGTTCGACGCGCTGTGGCTGCTCGGCGGCGCACATCCGGCGAACGACCGCAAGCACTGCCCGTTCGTCGAACAGGAGATCAATCTGGTGCACGCCTTCGAAAAGGCGCGCCGCCCGGTGATCGGGCTGGGCTTTGGTGCGCACGTGCTCGCCGCGGCCCACGGGGCGGCGCTGTTCGCCGAGCCCGAGCACGACGCGCGCTTTGCGCTGGCGCGGGCGCTGGTCGCGGACGACCCGCTCGCGCGTGCGGTCGATGGCCGCAGCGTGCTGGTGATGGCCAACGGCCGCGCCGAGCTCGCGCCGGGGCTGGTGCCGCTGGTCGCCGACGAGACGGGCGGCTGGCTCGCGTTCCGCGCGGGCGAATGGTCCTACGGGCTGCTGTTCCGGCCGGAGCTCAAGCCCGGTATGCTCGAAGACATGGTGATGGAGGAGGACCGTCCCGTGCCCGAGAACATCGGCGAGCTGATCCAGGCCGCGCGCGAGAAGTGGCCGGCGCTGCAGGAGATCACCGACCGCGTGAGCGCGGCTCTGGTCGCGGCACTCGGGCTGATGGACGAGCGCCGCAAGGCGCCGGTGTTTCCGATCCTGGAGAGGCGCTGACCGTGCCGCGCCCGATCCGCGCCACCATCAGCGCCGCTGCCCTCGCGCACAACCTCGAGCTGGCGCGACGCCGCGCCGGCACCGCCAGGGTGTGGGCGGTGGTCAAGGCGAACGCCTACGGCCACGGGCTGCTGCGCGCGGCGCGCGCGCTTGCGGCGGCAGACGGCCTGGCGGTGCTCGACTTCGAGGAGGCGATCCGCCTGCGTATGTCCGGCGACAAGCGGCCGATCCTGCTGCTCGAGGGCTTCTTCAACGCGCAGGACCTGACGCTGCTCGCGGAATACGGGCTCACCCCGGTGGTGCACAACCCCGAGCAGCTCGAGATGCTCAGGAAGACGGCGCTCGCCGCGCCGATCGATGCCTATCTCAAAGTGAACAGCGGCATGAACCGGCTCGGCTTCAACGTCGACAACGTGCGACTCGCCTACCAGACCCTGCGCGAGCATCCGCAAGTGCACGGCGTGACGGTAATGACGCATTTCGCCGACGCCGAAGGCGCGGCCGGTGTCGCGGCGCAGCTCGAATGGTTCAACCAGATGACCGATGCGCTCGCGGGTCCGCGCTCGCTCGCCAACTCGGCGGCGCTGCTGCGCTTTCCCGAAACCTGCGCCCAATGGGTGCGCCCCGGGATCATGCTCTACGGCTGCTCGCCGTTCGGCCACGCCGAGCCCGTGCGCAGCGCGCTCGGCCTCGGCCTCGAGCCGGCGATGACGCTCGAAAGCGAGCTGATCGCCGTGCAGCACCTGCATCCGGGCGAGCGCATCGGCTACGGCTTCTCCTTCGAGGTCTCCGAGGAGATGACCATCGGCGTGGTCGCCTGCGGCTACGCCGACGGCTATCCGCGCCACGCGCCCTCGGGCACGCCGGTGCTGGTCGCGGGGCAAAGGACCCGCACCGTGGGACGCGTATCGATGGACATGATCTGCGTGGACATCAGCGACATCCCCGAGGCCTACATCGGCTCCGGCGTGACGCTGTGGGGCGAGGGCATGTCGGCCGACGAGGTCGCGGCCGCCGCGGGCACGCTCAGCTACGAGCTGCTGTGCGCGCTCGCGCCGCGAGTGCCGGTGGTGGAGGTGGGGTAGGGCTTTGGTCAGGCGCGGTGCGGGTTGGTTTTTTAACCAATCTCCGCATTTTGAGCGGGTCGCGGTCTGACCCGCTCGAAAAGCGGAGACAATGCAGCGCTCGTGATACACCGCTACCGGAAGAGGCTGCACGTTCTGCATGTATTGAGCTGCGGTGCAGGTATGGGGGTCGCAGTGTCTCCGCTTTTTGCATGGGTCAAAGGGCGACCCATGCAAAAAGCGGAGATCGGGGAAGAACCTGGTGACAGATGGCGATAGCGCGCGGTCCCGCTTTGCTTTTCAATCGATCTCCGCTTTTTGAGCGGGTCGCCGTCTGACCCGCTCAAAAAGCGGAGACACGCGATCGTCGTAATTCACTGAAGCCCGAAAGCATCCACCCGATGGCCAAGACCAAATCCACCTACGTCTGCGCCGAGTGCGGCGCGAGCGCGCTGCAGTGGTTCGGTACCTGCCCGGCCTGCGGCGCGGTCGGCACGCTGACGGAGACGGTGGCCGAGCGCGCTTCGGCGCACCGCTACGCGGGGCTGGCGCCCGCGGCGGCGCCGGTGCCGCTCGGCGAGATCGAGGCGCGAGAGCTGGAACGCATCCCGACCGGCCTCGCGGAGCTCGATCGCGTACTCGGCGGCGGGTTGGTGGCGGGGCAGGTGACGCTGATCGGCGGCGACCCCGGGATCGGCAAGTCCACGCTTCTGCTGCAGGCGCTGGCGAGCCTGGGCACGCAGCGCAGCACGCTTTATGTCACCGGCGAGGAGTCGGCCGACCAGGTGGCGCTGCGCGCGCGTCGGCTGTCGCTCGACGCGGGCGGCGTGCACCTGCTCGCCGAGATCCAGCTCGAGCGCATCGCCGCCGCGCTCGATGCACGCAAGCCCGAGGTCGCGGTGGTCGACTCGATCCAGACGCTGTACTCGGACGCGCTCACTTCGGCGCCGGGCTCGGTGGCGCAGGTGCGCGAGTGCGCGGCGCAGCTCACGCGCCACGCGAAGAGGAGCGGCGCGGCGCTGTTCATCATCGGCCACGTCACCAAGGAAGGGGCGATCGCCGGCCCGCGCGTGCTCGAGCACATCGTCGACACGGTGCTGTATTTCGAGGGCGACCCGCACTCCGCTTTCAGGCTGGTGCGGGCGATCAAGAACCGCTTCGGCGCGGTGAACGAGCTGGGCGTGTTCGCCATGACCGAGCGCGGCCTGCGCGCGGTGAGCAACCCCTCGGCGCTGTTCCTGTCGCAGCACGAGCGCGCGGTCGCCGGCTCGTGCGTGCTCGCCACGCTCGAAGGCACGCGCCCGCTGCTGGTCGAGGTGCAGGCGCTGGTGGACGATGCGCACGCTCCCAACCCGCGCCGGCTCTCGGTGGGCCTGGAGCAGAACCGGCTCGCGATGCTGCTCGCGGTGCTGCACCGCCACGCCGGCATCGCGACCTTCGAGCAGGACGTGTTCGTGAACGCGGTGGGCGGGGTGCGCATCGG
This sequence comes from uncultured Pseudomonadota bacterium, assembly GCA_963817785.1. Classification (GTDB taxonomy): domain Bacteria; phylum Pseudomonadota; class Gammaproteobacteria; order Burkholderiales; family SG8-39; genus JAKALD01. The sequence continues at coordinate 347,442 of CAWFPL010000007.1, forward strand.
CGAGCCCGCCGCCGACCTGGCGGTGTCGCTCGCGGTGGTGTCCTCGCTCACCGACCGGCCGATCCCGTCCAAGGTGGTGGTGTTCGGCGAGATCGGCCTGGCGGGCGAGGTGCGCCCGGCGCCGCGCGGCCAGGAGCGGCTCAGGGAAGCGGCCAAGCTCGGCTTCGAGAAGGCGATCGTGCCCAAGGCCAACCAGCCCAAGGGTCGCATCGCGGGCCTCGAGGTAATCGCAGTCGAGCGCGTCGACCAGGCTGTGCAGGTACTGCGCGATCTCTAGCCGGCGCGTTGCGCGACAATGAACAGGCGACGGAAGGGGAACAGGGTGCGCCCGTCCGCCTCGGGCGGATAGGCGGCTTTCACCCGCGTGCGGTAATCGGCCTCGAAGGCGCTGCGTTCGGGCTCCTCGAGGCGATCGAGGAACTGCTTGAGCCAGGTGCCCTTGGTGAACTCGGCAACCGGGTTGTCGCCCCGGAGCGCCTGCAGGTACTCGGTTTCCCAGATCTCCAGGGTAGCGGCGCGCGCCTGCAGCAGCCGCCAGTAGTGCTGCGGCTCGGCGACCGGCTGGCGGCGCAGGTGCGGCTCGAGCCGGGCGCGCCACGGGCCCTGCTCGATCGCGTCGCTCACGCAGGTATGCGACGGCGCGCCGAAGTTGCGCGGCATCTGGACCGCAAGCCAGCCGCCGGGCTCGACGCAAGCGAGCAGGGCCGGGATGAGCCTATCGTGTCCCGGAAGCCACTGCAGCGTGGCGTTGCTGTAGAGCACGTCCACCGGCTGCCGCGGCCGCCAGCTCGCAACGTCGGCCTGGACGAATTCGACCCGCGGATGATCGGCGCGCGCCCTGGCCAGCATTTCCGGCGAGCTGTCCACGCCGATGAGCTTCGCCCGCGGCCAGCGCTCGAGCAGCAGCGGGGCGAGATTGCCCGCGCCGCAGCCCAGATCGACGACGGTCCCGGGCGCGGGCGCCGGTATGCGCGCCAGCAGATCGAGCGCCGGGTGGATGCGCTCGCCGGCGAATTTCAGGTATTGGGAGGGATCCCAGCTCATGAGGGGGAGGGTAGCCGCGCCGCGCACCGGGAACAAGGCCGCGCGGTGCGCTGCCCGCTGTGCGAAATTGCACGGGCCGCGCGCGATGTCCCTGGAAAGATCGAACCGGCGAGGTGTAACGTCGGGCAAAGGTGACCGGCAAGCGCGGTGCCCCGTGCGTCGGCCGCCGACGGAGGCATGCGATGACTGTCACGATCGATCCATTTCGCGACGACGAGGGGCTGGAGACCTTTGCCGCCGGAGCCACGGTCTTCTCCGAGGGCGAGACGGGCGACCGGATGTACGTCGTGCTCCACGGCGAGGTGACGCTGAGCATCAACGGCCGGAGGGTGGAGACGATCGGATCCGGCGGCATCCTGGGCGAGATGGCACTGGTCGATAGCGGGCTGCGCAGCGCCACGGCGATTGCGACTAGGGAGGCGCGCCTGGCCCCGATCACGGCGCAGCGCTTCATGCTCCTGGTTCAGCAAAAGCCCGAGTTCGCGCTGCAGATCATGCGCTTGCTGGCCGCGCGGCTGCGGCGCATGGACGCTCTGGTCTAGGATCCGGCGCGCGGCCCGGCGGCCACGTCCGCTACGGCCGCAGCAGGAACGTCTGCACCGCGGCGATCTGCTCGGCGCTCATCAGTGCCGGCGCGTGGCCCACGCCCTCGAATTCGACGACTTCCAGGTCCGGCTTGCGTCGCCGCATCTCGCCCAGGGTCTCCGGCAACAGCACCTCGGATTCTGCGCCGCGCAGCACGAGCATCGGGCACGCGACCTTGTCCCAGGTGCTCCACAGGTCGACGCCGCGTAGCAGATCGGGGCCGATCGGCAGCTCGGGATCCAGGCGGCCACGCATGTTGCGGCCGATATCGGGGTCGTATCTCAGCGCGTAACCGCCGTCCTCGATCGCGCGCGCGCCGTGGCGCGCGAGGTGCGCCCACTGCGCGTCGCTCAGGGAGCCGAACCCGACGCAGACCGTGCGCAGATAGGCCTCCACCTCGGCGAGCTCGCCGAAGCGCGGGGTGCGTCCGACGTAGCCCTTCATCCGGAACAGCGCGCTCCAGGGAACGAACGGGCCGACGTCGTTCAGCACCAGGCGGCGGATCGGCGAGCCCGCCTTGGCGGCGAGCAGGATGCCGATCAATCCGCCCATCGAGGTTCCAATCCAGTCGAGCTTGTGCGGCAGGCCCCGACGCAGCATTCTCGAGCGCAGGCCGTCGAGCCAGCCTCCGACGCCGGATCCCGTGACGCGCGCGAGCAGCGCGGCGGCGTCGGAGAGGTAGGTGGAGAAAGTGTATTCGGATTTGTCCTTGAGCCAGTCGCTTTCGCCGCGCCCGACCACGTCCATGCACACGACGCGGCAGTCGCCTGCGAGCTCGGCGGCGAGGAAATCGAAGTCGCGGCTGTTGCGCGCCAGCCCGTGCACGCATGCCACGACGTGCGGGTTCAGGGGATCGCCCCAGTCGGTATAGGCGATGCGGTGAAATCCGCCTGTCCCGAGCGAGAGAAAGCTGTCTTGGCGCATGCTGTTCTTTCCTTAGCAAGCGGCGTGCCTTGCGGCGCCGGCTTCCGTCCACGGCGTCCGAGGGCTAGGAGCGGTGCAGCACGCGCGCCGCGGCGCGCAGGCCACTGCGCACGGCCGCTTCGAGCGTCGGCGGATACTCGGGATCGGTGTAGTCGCCGGCCAGATGCAGGCCGGCAAGCGGGGTGTCCGGCCCCGGGCGAGCGACGTCGGGCACGGTGGTGATGGTGGCGCGCTTCTCTGCGATCACCCGCGACCAGATCGGGGCCGGCAGCTCGCCGAGCGCCTGCGCGAGCTCGCGGTGGCATCGCGCGGCGAGCTCGTCGTGCGCCATCTGCTGGTGGTCGCCCTGCGCGCTGATGACGCATGCGATGCGCCCGGGCTCCCCGGTGAGCGCCCCGCGGTCGAAGGTCCATTGCACCAGGCCCCCGGCGAGCCCGAGCATCGGCGCGGGCAGGCGCACCGGCCGCGGGTACTGGAGATAGCAGGTGTAGATCGGCTGGTAGGTATAGCCGTTCGCCATCTGCGCGAGCGGGGCGAGCTCGGGCAGCGAGGCCGCGAGGGGCGCCAGCTGGTGGGGCGCGCAGGCGAGGATGACGCGCTCGAAGCGCTCGCCTTCGACGCGAAACGCGTCGCGGTCGCGCAGCAGCGCGCGCACGCGGCGGCCGGTGAGGACCGTGCCGCCGCGTGCCGCGACGTAGCGCGCCGCGGGCTCGGGAAACAGGCGCGACAGGTCCACGCGCGGCAGCAACAGGTCGGAGGCCGCGCGCGCGCCGCCGAGACTGTCGCGCAATACGGCGAGGAACGCGTTGGCAGAGGCCTGCTGCGGCAGCGTATTGAGCGCCGCTACGCACAGCGGCACCCAGAGGTAACGCGCGGCGGGGCCATCCTGCGCGTGGCGCGCGAGCAGCGCGCCGACCGTCTCGTCGGTGGCGAGGCGGAAGCCGCTGCGGCGCATGGCGCGCATGAAGCGTATCGCGCCCAGCCGTTCGCGCCAGGACAGGCCGCGCGCGTTCACCAGCGCGCCGAACAGGTGCAGCGGTGCGCGCCAGCGCGGCGCGCGCAGATGAAAGCCGCGCGCGTAGCGCAGCTCGAGCGGCAGGCGCAGCAGCGCCTGCTCCGGATCGGCGCCGACCCGGCGCATGAGGGCGAGCAGCTCGCGGTAGGCGCCGACCAGGATGTGCTGGCCGTTGTCCAGCTCGTGGCCGTGGCTGCGCACGCGCCGCGCCCGTCCACCGGGCTCGGGCGCGGCCTCGAACACGGTGACCCGCGCGCCCGCGGCGGCGAGGGCGACCGCGGCGGCCATGCCGGCGTAGCCCGCGCCGACCACGGCGACGCGCGCTGCGGATCCCGGCGCTACGCGGTCACCCAGGTCTGCCACGCGATCCACAGCTTGCGCAGGGGCGTGAGCGAGGTGCGCCGCTCGAGCACGTCGAAGCCGCCGCGCTCGATTTCGCCCAGCAGCGCGCGATAGATCGCAGCCATGATGAGGCCCGGACGCTGCGCCCGGCGGTCGACCTCCGGCAGCAGCTCGAGCGCACGCTCGTAGAAGGAGCGCGCGCGCCGGGTCTCGAAGCGCATCAGCTCGACGAAGGCCGGGCTGCCACGCGCGGCGAGGATATCGGCCGCGGGCACGCCGAAGCGCTGCAGATCCTCAAGCGGCATGTAGATCCGGCCCTTGCGCGCGTCCTCGCCCACGTCGCGCACGATGTTGGTGAGCTGGAACGCGATGCCGAGCTGCTTGGCGTACTCGAGCGTGCGCGCATCGCGGTAGCCGAAAATCCCGGCCGCGAGCAGCCCGACCACCCCCGCCACGTGGTAGCAGTAGCGCTCCAGCGCGGCGAAATCCGCGTAACGCGACTGGGTCAGATCCATCTCCATGCCGTCGATGATCTCGTTCAGCCGCTCGGCGGTGACGCCGAACGGCTCGAGCGCCGGCGCGAGCGCGCGCGTGACCGGATGCTGCGCGCGGCCGGCGAACAGGTTTGCCACTTCAGCGCGCCACCATGCCAGCTTGCTGCGCGCCAGCTGCGCATCGCTGCACTCGTCGACCACGTCGTCGACCTCGCGGCAGAACGCATACAGGGCGGTGATCGCGCGCCGGCGCTCCGGGGACAGAAACAGGAACGCATAGTAGAAGCTCGAACCGCTGGCGGCCGCCTTGCGTTGGCAGTATTGGTCGGAGGTCATCGGGGAAAAATGCGATCTGTCCCTGCTTCTGTCAAAGCGCGCGGCCAAGCAGCAAGGGCCAGTCGTACCAGCGCAGCACCGGGCGGCGGCGGAACATGTCGCCGCGTGCCGCGCGCAGCTTGGCGAGCACGCGCAGGCCGCCCTGCACGGTGGCGCGGACCTCCAATCCGATGCGGCCCGGCAGCGCGTGCCCGAGCGGGGCGCCGGATTCTAGCAGCGCGCGCGCGCGCTCGATCTGAAAGCCGATGAGCGCACGCCAGGCATCGTCGCAGCGCTGTTCGGCGATGTGGCGCTCGCCCACACCGAAGCGCCGCATCTCGTCCTGCGGCAGGTAGATGCGGCCCTTGGCGTAGTCGAGCGAGACGTCCTGCCAGAAGTTGGCGAGCTGCAGCCCGGAGCAGATCGCGTCCGACCAGGCAAGTTGTTGCGCCTCGCCGCGCTCGAACAGGTGCAGCAGCAGCCGGCCCACGGGGTTGGCCGAGCGCCGGCAGTACTCGAGCAATTCGGGGAAGTCGGCGTAGCGCTGTTTGACGACGTCCTGTGAAAAGGCATCGAGCAGGTCGCGCAACAGCGGCACCGGCAGTGCGCGTTCGCTCACCAGGCGCGCCAGCGCGGCGAATAGCGGCGTGCGCGGCGCCTCGCCCCGCTCGATGCGGTCGAGCTCCCCGCGGTAGGCGTCCAGGCGCGCCAGGCGCTCCGCCGGCGGCAGCTCGCCCTCGTCGGCGAAGTCGTCCGCGCTGCGCGCGAAGCGGTAGATCAAGGCTACCGGCGCGCGTAGCGCCGCCGGCAGCAGCAGCGAGGCGACCGGAAAGTTCTCGTAGTGGCCGACAGACACCGTTTGATTCTTAAGGAATTTTGCGCTTGCTCGCGGCGGGGAGAGCGGCGATCGCAGGTATAATAGTGTGCCTTTTATTCCCGCTTCACGCGCGAAGGTGGCGGAATTGGTAGACGCACCGGGTTTAGGTCCCGGCGCCGCAAGGCATGGGGGTTCGAGTCCCTTCCTTCGCACCATTCCTTGACGGGCAGCAGGCGGGACAACAGCGAGGACGCGATACGCATGGCAGCAAACGTGGAAACGGTCGGCGCGCTCGAGCGGCGCGTGTCGATGTCGGTGCCGCTCGAGGAGATCGAGCGCCGGGTCGACGAGCGGCTCAAGCAACTCGCGCGCAACGCCAAGATGCCGGGCTTCCGCCCCGGCAAGGTGCCGATGAAGCTGGTAGCCCGGCAGTACGGCATGCAGGTGCGCTCCGAGGTGCTCGGCGACGCGGTGGAGAAGGCTTTCGGCGAGGCGGTGAAGGGGGCCAACCTCAGGGTGGCCGGTAACCCGCGCATCGAGAAGAAGGACGGCGCCGACGACAAGGCGCTCGAGTTCAGCGCCACCTTCGAGGTCTACCCGGAGGTGAAGCTCCGCGACGTCGCGAGCGCGACCGTGGAGCGGCCGCAGGTGAGCGTCGACGAGGCGGCCGTCGACAAGACCATCGAGATCCTGCGCAAGCAGCGCATCCAGTACGTGCCGGCGGTGCGCGGCGCGCAGGACGGCGACCGGGTGACGGTCGACTTCGAGGGCACGATCGATGGTCAGCCGTTCGGCGGCAACAAGGCCTCCGGGTTTGCGTTCGTGCTCGGCGAGGGCCGCATGCTGCCCGAGTTCGACGCCGCGGCGCGCGGCATGGCCGCCGACGAAAGCAAGAGCTTCGAGCTCGGCTTCCCGGCCGATTACCACGGCAAGGAAGTCGCCGGAAAGATCGCCCGCTTCGAGCTCGCGATCAAGCAGGTCGAGGAGCCGAAGCTGCCCGAGCTCGACGCCGAGTTCGCCAAGGGTCTGGGGGTGGCCGACGGCGACCTGGCCAAGATGCGCGAGGAAGTGAAGGCAAACGTCGAGCGGGAGGTGAAGAAGCGCATCGAGGCGCGCACCAAGAGCCAGGCGCTGCAGGCGCTGCTCGACAGCACGCCGCTCGACCTGCCGAAGGCGCTGGTGCAGGAGGAAGCGCAGCGCCTCGCGCAGGCCGCGGCTGCCGACCTGCAGGCGCGCGGGCTGAAAATCGAGCAGGGGCGGCTCGATCCCGCGGCGTTCGATGCGAGCGCCAAGCGCCGCGTGGCGCTCGGGCTGATTATCGGCGAGCTGGCGCGCGCGCAGGGCCTGCAGCCCAAGCCTGACCAGGTGCGCGCCCTGATCGAGCAGGAGGCGCAAGGCTACGACAGCCCCGCCGAGGTGGTAAAATGGTTTTACATGCAGCCGCAGCGCTTGTCGGAAATGGAGGGCCTGGCCCTCGAGGGCAATGTCGTCAACTGGTTGCTTTCCAAGGCCAAGGTTGTCGACAAAGCGGTTTCCTTCGACGAACTGATGGGCAGCGGCGCATGAGCGACTTCCTCTGGCAATTTCCTCCGGCAGCCTCGGGGCGCACCGAGCCGCAAGGGCTCGGCCTGATCCCGATGGTGATCGAGCAGATCGGGCGCGGCGAGCGCGCCTACGACATCTATTCGCGCCTGCTCAAGGAGCGGGTGATGTTTCTGGTCGGGCCGGTCACCGAGCTGACGGCGAACCTGATCGTGGCGCAGCTGCTGTTCCTCGAGTCCGAGAACCCGGACAAGGACATCTTCTTCTACATCAACTCGCCGGGCGGCTCGGTGTCGGCGGGCATGGCGATCTACGACACCATGCAGTTCATCAAGCCGGACGTGTCCACGCTGTGCGTGGGGCAGGCGGCGAGCATGGGCGCGCTCCTGCTCGCCGCGGGCGCCAAGGACAAGCGCTTCTGTCTGCCCAACTCGCGCGTGATGATCCACCAGCCGCTGGGCGGCTTCCAGGGCCAGGCCTCGGACATCGAGATCCACGCGCGCGAGATCCTGTACCTGCGCGCAGCGGCTCAACGAGATCCTGGCCAAGCACACCGGCCAGACGGTGGAGGCGATCGCGCGCGACACCGATCGCGACAATTTCCTGTCCGGCGAGGACGCGGTAAAGTACGGTCTCGTGGACAAGGTGCTGACGGCGAGGGAACCAGGCTAGGAGCACAGAGTATGTCGGACAAGTCCTCCTCGAGCGAGAAGCTGCTGTACTGTTCGTTCTGCGGCAAGAGCCAGCACGAGGTACGCAAGCTCATCGCGGGCCCGTCGGTATTCATCTGCGACGAGTGCATCGAGCTGTGCAACGACATCATCCGCGAGGAGACCGCCACCGACAAGGGCGGCAAGGGCGCGCGCTCGGACCTGCCGACGCCGCACGAGATTCGGCAGATCCTCGACCAGTACGTCATCGGCCAGGACCAGGCGAAGAAGATCCTCTCGGTCGCGGTCTACAACCACTACAAGCGGCTCAAGCACCTGTCGAAGAACGACGAGGTCGAGCTGGCGAAGTCGCAACATCCTGCTGATCGGGCCGACCGGCTCGGGCAAGACGCTGCTCGCCCAGACGCTCGCGCGGCTGCTCAACGTTCCGTTCGTGATCGCCGACGCCACCACGCTGACCGAGGCGGGCTACGTCGGCGAGGACGTCGAGAACATCATCCAGAAGCTGCTGCAGAACTGCGACTACGACGTCGAGAAGGCGCAGCGCGGCATCGTCTACATCGACGAGATCGACAAGATCTCGCGCAAATCGGACAACCCGTCGATCACGCGCGACGTCTCGGGCGAGGGCGTGCAGCAGGCGCTGCTCAAGCTGATCGAGGGCACCATCGCCTCGGTGCCGCCGCAGGGCGGGCGCAAGCACCCGAACCAGGATTTCGTGCAGGTCGACACGACCAACATCCTGTTCATCTGCGGCGGCGCGTTCGACGGGCTGGAGAAGATCATCCGCAACCGCACCGAGAAGAGCGGCATCGGTTTCGGCGCCGAGGTGCGCAGCCCGAGCGACTCGAAGGCGACCTACGACCTGCTGACGAGCGTCGAGCCCGAGGACCTGATCAAGTACGGCCTGATCCCGGAGTTCGTCGGTCGCCTGCCGGTGGTTGCCACGCTCGAGGAGCTCGACGAGGGCGCGCTGATCCAGATCCTCACCGAGCCGAAGAACGCGCTTACCAAGCAGTACCAGCAGCTGTTCCTGATGGAGGGCGTCGAGCTCGAAATCCGCCCGGCGGCGCTGCGCGCCGTCGCCCGCAAGGCGCTGGCGCGCAAGACCGGCGCGCGCGGGCTGCGCTCGATCCTCGAGCAGGTGCTGCTCGACACCATGTACGAGCTGCCGGCACTGGAGAACGTGAGCAAGGTGGTGGTTGACGAGCAGATGATCACTGCCGACGGCAAGCCGCTGCTCATCTACTCCGATCAGCCCAAGGTCGCGAGCAGCTCGGCGTAGCAAGAACCGGCGCGCCGCCGGGGTGTCGAAACAGCGGGGCGGCCGATTGTCAGAAACGTCAAATCCGGCAGTATTTTGCGCGCCGGCGCGTTGCGGCGCACGGCGGGTACGTGTAGGCTAACCCTCAGGGGTAGCGCCACGCGACGCGCGTTCCTCGCGGGGCAAATGCCCGTTGATTTTTGGCCTGGAGGCCGCATCTTCCAGGGAGCATCCACGCCTTAGAGGCCCGTAATGTCCGAGCAAGAGAACGTTCCCGGCACCGTCCAGTATCCGCTGCTCCCGCTGCGCGACGTGGTGGTATTCCCGCACATGGTGATTCCGCTGTTCGTCGGCCGCCCGAAATCGATCAAGGCGCTGGAGACGGCGATGGAGGCCGGCAAGCGCATCCTGCTGGTGGCGCAGAAGTCCGCCGCCAAGGACGACCCGGGGCCGAGGACCTGTACGAGATCGGCTGCGTCTCGAACATCCTGCAGATGCTGAAGCTGCCCGACGGCACGGTGAAGGTGCTGGTCGAGGGCGGCAGCCGCGCGCGCGTCACCCAGGTGACCGATTTGCGCACGCACTGGGTGGCGGACGCCGCCGCGATCGCCGCGGAGCCGGTGCAGCCGCCCGAGATCGAGGCGATGCGCCGCGCCCTGCTGTCGCCGTTCGACCAGTACGTGAAGCTCAACAAGAAGATCCCGCCGGAGATCCTGACCTCGCTGCCGGGCATCGACGAGGCCGGGCGGCTGGCGGACACGGTCGCCGCGCATCTGCCGCTCAAGCTCGAGCAGAAGCAGCAGGTGCTGGAGATGTTCGACGTCAAGCAGCGGCTCGAGCACCTGCTGTCGCAGCTCGAGACCGAGATCGACATCCTGCAGGTCGAAAAGCGCATCCGCGGCCGCGTCAAGCGCCAGATGGAGAAGAGCCAGCGCGAGTACTACCTGAACGAGCAGGTCAAGGCGATCCAGAAGGAGCTCGGCGAGGGCGAGGAAGGCGCCGACCTCGAGGAGATGGAAAAGCGCATCCGGCGCGCGCACATGCCCAAGGAGGCGCGCAAGAAGGTCGAGTCGCGAGCTGAAGAAGCTCAAGCTGATGTCGCCGATGTCGGCCGAGGCGACCGTGGTGCGCAACTACATCGAGACGCTGGTCAAGGCTGCCGTGGAAGAAGACGACGCAAGATCTGCAAGGACATCGCCGACCGCGCGAGAAGATCCTGGACCGCGACCATTACGGCCTGGAGAAGGTCAAGGAGCGCATCGTCGAGTATCTCGCGGTGCAGCAGCGCGTCGACAAGCATGAAGGCGCCGATCCTGTGCCTGGTCGGGCGCGCCAGGCGTGGGCAAGACCTCGCTCGGCCAGTCGATCGCCAAGGCGACCAACCGCAAGTTCGTGCGCATGTCGCTCGGCGGCGTGCGCGACGAGGCCGAGATCCGCGGCCATCGCCGGACCTACATCGGTTCGATGCCGGGCAAGATCCTGCAGAACATGACCAAAGCCGGCGTCAGGAACCCGCTGTTCCTGCTCGACGAGGTCGACAAGATGGGCATGGACTTCCGCGGCGACCCGTCCTCGGCGCTGCTCGAGGTGCTCGATCCGGAGCAGAACAACACCTTCGTCGACCACTACGTCGAGGTCGAGTACGACCTGTCCGAGGTGATGTTCGTCGCCACGGCGAACACGCTCAACATCCCGCCGGCGCTGCTCGACCGCATGGAGGTGATCCGGCTGTCGGGCTACACCGAGGACGAGAAGCTGCATATCGCCACGCGCTACCTGCTGCCCAAGCAGATGAAGAGCAACGGCCTCAAGGACGGCGAGCTGGCCGTGACCGACCAGGCGATCCGCGACATCGTGCGCTACTACACGCGCGAGGCCGGGCGTGCGCAGCCTCGAGCGCGAGATTTCCAAGATCTGCCGCAAGGCGGTCAAGCAGCTGCTGACCGAGAAGAAGGAGGCCGAAGGCAAGGCGAAGCGGATCGCCGTCACGCCGCGCAACCTGGACAAGTTCCTCGGCGTGCGGCGCTACACCTTCGGCATGGCCGAAAAGCAGAATCAGGTCGGCCAGGTGACGGGGCTGGCGTGGACCGAGGTCGGCGGCGAGCTGCTGACGATCGAGGCCGTGACGATGCCCGGCAAGGGCAAGACCATCACCACCGGCAAGCTGGGCGAGGTGATGCAGGAGTCGATCCAGGCCGCGCTCTCCGTGGTGCGCAACCGCTCGCGTAAGCTCGGCGTGCCGGAGGACTTCTACCAGAAGAACGACATCCACATCCACCTGCCGGAGGGCGCGACGCCCAAGGACGGTCCGAGCGCCGGCATCGGCATCGTGCACCGCGATGGTCTCCGTGCTGACCGGAATTCCGGTGCGTGCGGACGTCGCCATGACCGGCGAGATCACGCTGCGCGGCGAAGTGCTGCCGATCGGCGGACTCAAGGAGAAGCTGCTCGCGGCGCACCGCGGCGGGATCAAGACGGTGCTGATCCCGGAGGAGAACGTCAAAGACCTGGCCGAGATTCCGGACAACATCAAGGGCAGGCTGGAGATCGTCCCGGTGAAATGGATCGACAAGGTGCTCGAGATTGCGCTCGAGCGACATCCCGAGCCGCTGCCCGAACCGGTGGAAGTCGGCGCGCTGCCGCAGGCCGAGGGCGACAAAGCGGGTCCGGCGGTCACTACGCATTAGACGCGAGGCGGCCTTGCCGGCGGCGCCGCCGCGGGCAAGACCCAACTTTTTGGGAAAAGGGCAGCGAGCAGGTACGCGCAAGGAGGAACAGTGAACAAAGCGGACATGATCGAGCAGATCGCGCAGGCGGCGGAAATCTCGAAATCGGCCGCCGAGCGCGCGGTCGACGCGATGGTCGGGGCAATCAAATCGAGCCTGAAGAAGGGCGACAGCGTGACGCTGGTAGGGTTCGGCACCTTCTACGCCGGCAAGCGCGCGGCGCGCACCGGGCGCAATCCGCAGACCGGAGCGGAAATCAAGATCGAAGCCGCGCAAGTGCCGAAGTTCCGCGCTGGAAAAGCCCTGAAGGATGCGCTAAACTGACGCGCTTTTTTTGCGGCGCGTTGCCGAACGGGTGGCCGGAGGGTGCTTAGCTCAGCGGTAGAGCGTCGCCCTTACAAGGCGAATGTCGGGAGTTCGACCCTCTCAGCACCCACCAAAGGATCAACGCTGCATCGCGACGCAGCAGCACGCTGCTGCGTCGCGATGCCTTACTTTCAGGAAAGCCGAAGGCAGTTCGTCCGGGCACGGAGTGGTAGTTCAGTTGGTTAGAATACCGGCCTGTCACGCCGGGGGTCGCGGGTTCGAGTCCCGTCCACTCCGCCAAATCTTTCAAGCACTTATCACCGAAGGCTAGACCAGCGCGCCGGTGGACTGTGCCGAAAGTGTGCTTGGGAGGGCAAAAACTCTCCCCGCTTCCTCGGCTTGCTGCTTCGCGGCACATACAGCCGCCGCCGCTTTCCACTGCTCCGCGAGCTTCTCAGCGGTGGGCCGCAGGTCTTCGATGTAGAGGTGGGTGTAGTTGTCCATCGCACCCAGCCCCCGCACCGACCAGCCGCCTAGACGCGCCCGCATCTCCGCGCTGACCCCCAACTGTGCCAACCACGAGTTGCCGCAATGGCGCATCGTGTGGAAGGTAACAGTGGGCATCTCCACCGCGTCGCGTGCGTCCCGCCACGTCTTCGTGAGGACCTGAGTAATCCTGCTGCCCCAGTAGTGGAACACGTACTCCGGGTGGCGATCCTTGGCGGCGTTGCGTCGCTTCAGGATCTCCAGCGCGACCGAGTTGAGGGGAACGTAGATCGGCTTGCCCGTCTTGGTGAACCGGCCAGCGATCTGTACTGCTCGCTTCTCCCAGTCGATCATCGACCACGTCAGGCCTGTCACGTTGCCGCGACGGTGGAGAGTCATTGCCGAATAAGCCGCCATGTCCGCCGAATGAGGTGGCAGCATCTCGCAAAGCCGTTGCACCTCATACGGGGTAGGGCAGGCGTCACGCGGTAGACCCACCTGGTACGTCTTGAGGACTGGGGCGCGGTTGCCCCATCCCCATTTGCGCTCGGCAGCGTTCAGGATCGTCTGGACCACCCGGACATACTTGTTGGCGGTCAAGTTGCACGAGGCGGGGCCGGATAGGTCCACCTTCCTGTGCTTCTCGATGATGCCCGCAATCATGTCTCGGGTGATCTCGTTCAGGTCCTTAACGTGCCGCAAGTGGTCATCCCACCAGCGCAACCGCTGCTGCTCATCGTTCCAAGACTTCATCGAGGCGGCGACTTCCTTGAACCGCATCTCGACCGCCTCTTGCCATGTCCGCTTTGGCTTGACGCCCATGTACTCGCCGAGCCAGTGGTCATGCCGCTTCTTCGCTGTTGCTGCTACTGCCTGCTCTAGATCCTCAGTCCCAGTGCTCTCGCGTACCCCCTTGATACGGCACCATCAGAGTTTCGTTCCGGGACGCCGAAAGAGGCCGTGCTTCTTCGCGAGTGCATACTCCTTGCCACCGAGTCCTTCGGCCCAAGCGGGCAGTCCTTCTGCTCCTGCAGCTGTTCCAGACTTCGGCATTGCTGGTCTCCTTGATCTCTCGTGGAGTCCGGCAGTGCCAGCCGTGGCAGATCATAGGGGAAGCGCCACAGCTTGCCAACCTTGATGCCACCTAACTCCTTGGCGTGTCGTCGCACCGTCTCCTCGCACACTGCGAGCTGTGCGGCCTTCTCGCGTAGGGAGAGGTGTTGCTGCGTTGTGGTCATCTGCTTCCCCATCACGGCCCCGCCGCATGCCGAGCGTTCGACGGCCGCACTGGATGCGCATCGCCGCGCTTCGTGGCCGAGACCCCAATCGCCTTCGTGGCGGCGGGTGAACTGGCCGGTTTGTGTTTGCGGCCGGACTTGCCCCGCAGGCGCTTGGAGACTTCGAGGCTTCCCCGGCAGGCGGGGCAGGTGTAGCCCGTAGCCCCTTCGTGCGCCTGGACCAACGTGTATGCGCGGCAGCGCGGCGCACTGCAATGTGCTACGCGAATTGTGCCGTCGGCTTGCCTGAACAGCTGCAGCAGACGCCAGGCCCGATCGATCGGCATGCGCGGGTCGCCCCACAGGCCGCAGTAGTGAGCGTAGGCCGCAATAAACGCCTCTCTCGTTTCCTTGATCTGGGGCGCGAGACACTGGTAGAGGCTGATAAAGGTTGCGGCGTGCAGGCGCATCACGGGCGCGAAGTAGTAGTCGTTGCTTCTCGGTGTCTGCCCCGAGGGCGAGGAGCGTCCCGTGATCTCCTCATAGAGTTGTCGCGCTTGCGGCAGCGACATGTCGAGGATCGCGGCGATAAGGCTTGCGCGCATGCCGCGTCGGATCAGCTCAGAGGCGAGCTGGCGGTGATGCACCTGGATTGAGCGATTCTTGATCATGGGGTGGGTTCCCTCGGAAGCGTCTTCAGGAACGCGTGGAGCATATGGTTTGCGTCCAGCGTGCCATCGGCTAGGCGCCGCCACGTTTGCTCGTCCGTGAACCGCAGTTGGGCGACCAAGCAATCGGAATCCACCACGGTCTGGAGGCTGCTGTATGCAACCGTGCGTAGCGCCTCGACCACCGGCTGCTCGATTCCGAGGAGTAGGGATGCCGCCATGCAGCTTCTGGAGAGCCGAATGGCGAGGGAGATATACTCGCGGTTGAGCTGGCGGATTCGTTCCCGATCGGGTTTCTGGAGATCCAAGTTTTGGAGGTCCACTTGTGCCTCCTGATCTAGCGCCGCTTGGCCGATTTGACCTGAGGCTTCGCCCGAGTTCCCTGCTCGATCTGCGCGGCCAGGGTACGCAGGTGTTCGGCAACGCGGCGGCACTCGGCCTCGATGCGAGCATCGTTGCCGGCCATCGACAGCATGAGTGCCGCGGTGTACTTCGAGGCGAGCGCTTGGATGTCGGTCCGGAAGTTGACGAGGGCCTCGAGACCTGACTGCGCTCGCGCGCGCTGATCCTGCAGGGCGGCAAACTCGCGCCGCGCCACCTCCACGCCGGTCTGGGCCTTGGCGAGCTCGCCATCGACCTGGCGCAGGCGCTTTTCCTTGTCCTTGATGGCCGCCTCGACGGAAGCGTACCCGGGCGGGATTTTCGGGACTTCCCGCTCGATCACCTGTGGGTTTGCCCGTAGCGCAGCGATCGTGTTTTGGAGCTCGGCGTGCTCCGCGCCGAGTTGCGTGAGCTCGTCCGTGGCGCTTTGCAGCGCCTGCGCAACGCGCTCGGACTGCTCCTTCTGGCGCAGCATGGTCAATTCGAGCTGCTCGTACTTGGCGGTGCCCTGCTGCACCGCTTTGCGCGATTCGGTCAAGTCGCTCGCCACGTCTTCCTTTTCCGCTTCGACCTGCTCGATCGTGGCTTCGAGGCGCTTGATGGCGTCGTTCAGATCCGCAGGGGTGACGCGCTTGCCCTCGGCTGCCTGGCCGATGATGTCCTCGAGCACGCGCTCGGAGGTCTTGCCTTCGCCGAGTTTGTACAGGAGCGTGGAAGAGATGTTCTCGAGCACCGTGTGCTGGTCGCCCAAGCGCTGCTCGGCGAACTGGGTCGCCGCGACGATGCGCCGCGCGATCCGCGGGTCGAGCCCGCACTCGTATTCGCACACGGCATCGTAGTAGCCCGCGAGCTTGGCCTTGATCTGCATGAGCTGGCGCCCGATCTCGATCACCTCGTAGGCCGTGCGGCGCATCGACTCACGCACGCGCTGCACGTGGCCGGTTACTTCCGCGCGTAGCTGCGGATCTTTGATCTGCTGCAAGCTAAAGCTCTGAGCCTGCGGCTTGGCGCTTGGCGCGGGCACCTCCGTTTGCGCCGATGTGATGCTCACTACTTTGCTTGCCATCTCATTCCCCCGATGTTGATGGAGTTCCAATTAAATGACCGTGCCGAACCGGGCGGTACGGCGAAAGAGGCACCTTTTTACACAGGTTTCGGTGATCAACTCGCATCCCCCCCCCCCCCCCGCGCAAGCGCGCTTTTCGTAATTTGCGGCTCCCGATGGCGCGCCTCGTCTGCGCTTGTGCGCCGGCCTCCAGCGGGATGAGTAGCGAGCAGCACACCTTGCGAGGTGTGGACGATTGAACCGCGCTCGTCAGCCGTCGCGAATGCCACGATTCCTCCACGATGAGGAAGCCTCTAGGGCATAAGCGCAGCTTCGCGAAGAAGCGAATCTGGACTGACGGCCCGTGTTTCGGACCGGCGGCCCCGCTACCATGTGCCCAGGGGGCAGTTAGGCCGGGAGCTTTGCGTCGCCGCCTTTCGGCGGCTTTGCCCTTAGCGTTAATTCCAAAATATGAAACAACCCGGCCGCTGCGCAACAAGAATTTGACAGTTCTGACAAAAGTTCACACTACGCTTTCTATTCCGCAAGAATTCCGCATCATCGAGGCCCGGCCGATCGCGACTCGGATACGCGAGGATTTACTAGGGCGCCTCGCTCTAGGCGCTTGCGGGAGGCCCACCCTTTGTCTTGCTTTCGCGACGCTCGTCGAGTCGTTATTGGATAAGGCGCGCATTTAGGCAACGATTCGAGAATCACTCGGGACCCGGGACGCGAACAATGGGTCCGCATGCAATTCAGCACTCGTCAGCCGCGTGAGCTGGTCGCGGATCTCGAAGCAAGCAGCGGCCTGGTAAGCCTCGTACGCGAGGCCTCGAGCGCACATGAGGTGTTCGAGCGCGACTACGGGGCGCCGATCGAGGCGCTCGCGGACTGGGTGCAGGCGCTGCCGGCCTGTCGTGAGCATCACTGCGACCCGGGCGGGCTTCTGCGTTACGCCTTGCAGGCCGGCTACTACGCGTTGCGACTCGCAGACGGCGTGGTCTTCGGCGCCGAGAGCGGGGCGGAAGCCCGCAGAGTTATCGAAATCGAGAGCCGGCGCGCGGCATTTCTCGCGGCGCTCGGTTCGAGCGTCGTGCTTGCGCACCAGAACCTGGCGGTGTGCTCGCGCGACGGCGAGGTGTGGTCAGAGTTTTCTCGGCCCCTGGCACTCGCGCGCTGGGTGAGTGAGCGGGGTGGATCCTACTCATTCAATTGGCGTGACGATCGCACCGAGCTGCCGCGTGCCCTCATCCTATGGCTCGCGGGAAAGTTCGTCGCGCCCTTTTTGGGTGGCCTGAGGCGCGACGTGGCGTATGCCACCATGGCGGCGCTGTGCCCACATAGCGCCCCGCAAGGTGCGCCGCCGCCGCTGGAGCGCATCGTGCGCCAAGCGCTCGCGAGTTCTGTGGAAGTCGCTCAACGGGCGCAACGCGCTCGCTATGCGCGGCCGACCCAGGTCGCGGTGCCGAGTGCGGCAGAGGTCGCGGCGCACGTGCCAGAAGGCCCAGCAGCGCCAATCCAGGACTCGTACCCTGAAGCGAAGCACGAAGCCCTGCGGCGCGCACGGCCCCCCGAACCCGCGGAGCGCCAGACAAGGCCCGACGGCGCGGCACCGGGAGCGCAGGGCGCAAAGCCGGGACCGGCGCAATCGGAGCTCCATCTCGAGGGCGGCGTGAGCGAGCCTCTGGCGCCGCTACCCGCGTCAATGCGAGAGCTGCTGGACGTGCTGGCAGAGGACATCCGCACGAAGGAGAACGTGCGCAAGCGCGTGCGCTGGGATGACAGCGGCTGGCTCGTGATCGACCAGAATCTCCTCGGCGGCTATGGCATGGGCCCTGCGGCGGGCGTGGCCGCGACGCTCAAAAAGGCCAAGCTCGCCCGCGAGGGCAACGGTCGTACGCTCCACATCGTGGCGAGGATCGGCGAGCTCATTTTGCCGCGCTCGGAGGCGGCCTGAGGTGGCGCAGCGCATTCAAGACATGTGGCGTCCGGCCTACGAGCAGTGGGCGGCGCTGGGCTGGGCGGTCGCGGCCCTGGTCGTATGCGTCGCGACCATTCCCTATCGGCCGATCGTCGCCCTGGTGTGCGCGCTGTTTGCCGCTTGGCGCGGCGCGCAGGCCGCAGGGATGTACCGCTTTCGCCTTGCGATCAGCGGGCAGCGGCTCGCTCGTGTGCCGCCCGAGCAGATGCTGGAGAAGACCGCTATGGCGCTCGGCCGGCAGCGTGGCCTGTGGCTCGGCCGCGGCTTTGCGTGGACCCCGCAGCATGCGCAGCTCGCGCGCCAGTTTACGGATCGCAACCCGGGCGAGATTCCGATGCTCCCGGAATGGCTACCGCGCATCGTGCGTAAGCTCCTGCTGCCAAGCGACGCGATCCTGGATCCGCATGTGACGCAGGGCGCTTCCTGGCTCCACGGATTGGGCAGCGAGCGGGACCTCTTTCTGCCTTTGTCCGCGCTGCCCGGGCACACGTTGATCGTTGGTACGACCCGCTCGGGCAAGACCAGGCTCTACGAGCTCTTGACCTTCCAGGTGATCCACGCCGAGGCGACCCTGCTCGTGATCGATCCGAAGGGCGACGCCGACTGGGAGCGGCGCCTGCGCGCCGAATGCGAGCGCTGCGGCAGGGACTTCCTGTATTTCCATCTTGCGTTTCCATCACAGTCGATTCGGATCAATCCGCTTGCGAGCTGGAACAATCCTTCCGAGATCGCCTCGCGTATTTCGCAACTGCTCGCGGGCGAAGCGGGCGGGGACGGCTTTGTCGACTTCGCCGACTCGACGATCTCCCGGATCGTGAACGGCCAGGTGATGGTCGGTGAACGCCCGAGCCTGAAGTCGATCAAGCATTACGTCGAGCACGGCGTGGGAGAGCTCCTTGAGCGGTGCTTTCAGAAGTGGTTCGTGCCGCGCGAGGGCCCGAACTGGGACGCAGCGCTTGCGCCATACATCCAGAAGGCACCCTCCAGGGTGCACGCGATGGCCGCGTACTACGCCGAGCGCTACGTGCGGGGCACGGGCGATTCGGACGAGGCGATCGACGGCCTAATCACCATTCTGCACTACGACAAGGACTGGTTCTCGCGGGTCATCGTGAGGCTCGTGCCGCTGCTTCAGCGCCTCGCGACCGGAGAGCTCGGCGAGCTGCTCTCGCCGGACGTGGCCGACCTCGACGATGCGCGTCCAGTGTACACGATGGAAAAAATCGTGAGCGGCAGAAAGGTGCTCTACATCGGGGCCGATATGCTCTCGAACAAGCTGGTCGGTTCGGCCGTGCTCTCGATGCTCCTTGCGGATCTCGCCGCGGTGGCGGGGGCGATGTACAACTTCGGCGGCAAGCAGGACGTGTATCTGTTCGTCGACGAGGCGGCCGAGGCGGTGAACGAGCAATTGATCCAGATCCAGAACAAGGGCGGGATGGCCGGATTTCGCGTGTTCCTCGCGACGCAGACTTGTGCGGACTTCGAGGCACGATTGGGCAAGCGCGCGAAGGCCACGCAGGTTTTTGGCAACACGAACAACGTCATCGCCTTGAGGCTGCGCGATCACGACACCGCAAAGATGATCTCGGAGCTCTTTGGGGAAACGACGCTCTCGAAGATGAACGTCTCGCACAGCTCCGGATCACACACCGAGGCGCTCGCGATCGAGTTCAAGGGCACTGTGAGCCGCACACTCAAGGAAGAGCGCGCGGCGCTCGTGGGCGCGGATGTACTGATGCGCCTTCCGAATCTTCAGTATTTCGCGATGGTTGCCGGGGGAAACATCGTGAAGGGGCGATTGCCCGTCATCACGTAACTGGAGCGCGAGGCACCATGCGAGAGCAACACCGGGCAAATAGCAAAATTTTGGGGCAGGCCTTACGCGCCATCGGCGCGCACGCGAGCGCGCAGCGCGCGTTCACGCTGTACCCCAACGTGGAGGCCGCGGCCGGGCGGCTCATTCAGTTCCTGACCGAGCGCTTCCCGGGCCGCAGCGAAGCCTTCGTGCACGAGTGCCTGAGGAGCGCGTTCCGGGCGCTTGCCGAGGCGAGAGCGGCGAACGGCGGCGGCGAAGCCCTGGCGTTTCTCACGGCGCTAGTGGCCGATGCGCATGAGGTGGTCAAAAAGCGCGTCGGCGTGGACAACGGCCACGGCTTCACCTTCTGGGTCCCGTTCGAGGAACCGTTTAGCGAGTTTCTCGCGCGCTTGGGCAAGCGCCCCGACACGGTGGAGCTCGTGGTGCTCGATGAGCCCGTGCCAGGCGCGATCAACGAACGCACGGCTGCCGCGATGCTGGCGGTGCGCATCATGCCAGCGGCCGACGCCGACCGAGTTTGCGAGACCTATCTCGCATGCCGCTCGCAAGCGGCGGCGTAGAGGTTCACCGTGGCCGCGCAAAGCCGATTCGGGCAGCACGTGCTCCTGTGGCTGCTGCTTCCGGTGGTGCTGGTCGTCGCCGTGCCCGCTATTCCGGACCCTGGCATCGCGAGAATTGCGCCTGAGGAGATCGCGGGCAACACGCGCCTGCTTGGGGCCCAGGCGAATAACGCGGCGATGCTGCGGGCGCGCGCGCTCTTTCAACGCGTCGCCGTACGCTCGGGGCTGCTCGCCTGGTCGTTTGCGACCTTCGCACCAGTGAGCTCCAGCCGCGTGAGGATCGCCCCGGGGCGCCGCGCAGCGACCGCCTACCTGCGGCGCGTGTGGTGGACCGTGTACAAAGGGTGCTACCGCTTTGAGATTGCCACGAGCTGGTTGATGGCAACGGGATTGGTCGTCGCGGCTGCGTTTCTGGATGGAACGGTGCGCCGACGCATCAAGTCTTTTGAGTTTGGGTACTCCAATCCCGTGGCGTTCCACCTCTCGGCCCACGGCCTGGTCGGCCTGTCCGGGCTGTTATTCGCGCTTCCGTTTGTTCCCTTCGGGATCCAGCAGTGGGCCTGGCCCCTTTTGATCGTGGGGCTCGCGTTCGGTGCGTGGAAGGCTGCGGAGTCCTACCAGGCGGGCGCCTGAACACTGCTGAAGGTCGGCGCGCCACCGGACATTATGTCCGGTGCTGTGGATAAATCACTCCTATTTGGATAGTGATGCACACAGAAACAAGGCATTAGTTTTTTGCGGAAGCTGACGCGCAGCCTACCAAGCGATGCTGTGCAGCGCAAAAGCGCGTCGGCGTGACAGCCTGCGCGAAGCTTGCGTTTGCGTGGGCCACGGGCCGGAGTGCGGGAAGTGTCGAGGTGGTGCCGCCAAAGGGGCGAGCTGCGCATCAAACCCGTTCCCACGGCCTCAGCAAGCTTCTGCTGCGCGCTCCCGAGCTTGAGGCCAACGGTCGCTCGAGCGCCCGGCGCGATGATCCCCTCCACCATGAATGAACGGGCTTCCCGCGCGATGGGGTGAACCGCGGAAAGTGCAAAAAAACACGCGCGATTCACAAATGAGGGCGCGGCGCCGACGGCGATCATAGCCCTGCGTCGAATGCACAACGGAACGCGCTCACGATGCACGAATCTACGTCACCGAAGCCAAATGCCGCCCGCCGTCGCTGGTTCGAGGTGTTCGGTGGTGTCCAAGTAGCGAACACCCGCCTCACGATTATCGCGCTGCTGCTTGGCGCAATCGCGCTCGCCGAGGCAGGCGCCATCGCGATGATGGCGCCGCTCAAGACCGTCGTGCCGTACGTGATCCGCGTGGACAAGGCAGGGGGCGTGTCGGCGCTTGCCGCCGCGGCGCAGCGTTTTCGCCCCGATCAAAACCAAATCGCCTATGGGCTGGCGCGCTGGGTGACTAACATGCTCACGCTCGATCGCTATCTCACGGGCGATTCTAAGCACAACAACGTGCTCGACGCCTACCTCGACACGCGCGGCCTGGCGGCGCGCGAGTTCGACCAGTGGTTCCGCCAAGCCCAGCCCCTCAAGTCCGTGCGCGAAGATCCGAGCCTCACGCGTGTCGTACACATTCGCAACTGGGCGCAGGTGCAAGACGGCGAAATGATTTTCCGGGTGGAAACCGTGAGGCGTTCGATGAAGGAAAAGCCCGTCACGAAGCACCTGCAGATCGCCATCCACTACATCGTGGTGCCGCCTCAAACGCAGGAGCAGATCATGGCGAATCCGCTCGGGCTTTACGTCACGGACTTCGCCATCACGGAGGATCTGAGCTGATGCGCGCCGTTTCAGTCCTCGCCGCACTAGCGCTTGGGCTCGCAGCCTCCGGCCCCACACTCGCTGCCGTGCATCGCTCACATCGTGACGCGCCGCTGCCGGGCGAGGCACCTGTGGCGCTCTGGCCGCAGGCAGACACTTCCCTCGCCGAGCCCGGCAAGACGAAGCTGGTGACGTTCGTCTTTGGTCCGAACGACACCTACACCATCCTGTGCCTGCCGGGGGCGGTCACCGACATCGACCTGCGCCCGAGCGAACGGGTCCTCGCGCTTGCGCTCGGAGACAGCGTTCAATGGCAAGCGGAAAAAAAGGGCTCGCATCTGTTTCTGCGCCCGCTTCGGGCAGGGCTATTCACCTCGGCCACGCTCGTCACGAGCGAGCGTACTTACGAGATGACGTTGCACTCGAGCGGCCCGGGCGGCACGTGGTACCAGCGCGTGAACTGGCGCTACCCCAACCTCGTCGTGATCGAGAGAAGCCAGGCGGCGCTTGCGCTCGCGGAAGGGCAGGGGAAAGCGAAGCACGCGCACGCGCATGTCGACGTAGGCCCGGCGCCACAGGGCATCCCAGTGGCTCGGCTCAACTTCAACTACACCGTGACGGGCGAAGCGCCCTTTCGGCCGACGCAGGTCTTCGACGATGGCACCTTCACGTACATCCGCTTCGGGCACAAACCGCAAGAGATGCCGGCGCTGTTCGTAGAAACTCCAGACGGGCGTGACGAGCTTGCCGTGTACAACTTCGAGCCAAGCGATCCCGCTAACCCGAGCAGAGCACTCATCAAGGTGCAGCGGCTGTTCTACCGAGCGGTACTCAAGCTGGGCGGCGAAGAAGTACGAATCGCGCGTAACCGGTGAGCGCAATGCCAGGCAATCTCGATTCGATCCGTGCCGGCAGAGGGTTGCTTCCGAAGAACCTGCATTGGTTCATCGTCGCAGCCGTGCTCGCCGGTATGGTCGTCGCACTCGCCCTCAATTCCAACCATCAGGGTGCGACGCAGGCGGCGAAGCGCTCTCAGGCGCGACGCAACGAGGCTGCGGCGCTCGCGAAGCAGGCCCCGGACGTGAACGCAATGATCGACGAGGGTGCACAACAGCTCGAGCCGCCGAAGCCCAAGAAGCAGGCGCCAAATCTCACGGTACCGGCCCTCTCGCAGGGCAGGGTCGGCCAAGAGATCAACGCGGCATCCAACGGGGTGGCCCCTGGCGCCGCTCAAGGGTACGCCCAAGGGGTCCGGGCCACCAGCCCGATTATCGTTCTGAGCGCTGAGGAGAAGCCGAGCGCTCCGCCGCAGGCCTCGGAACGGAATCTCCTCATGCACCAACTTCTTCAGAAGCCCCAGCCGCCGGCGTTGTCACCAGAGGACAGGCAGGTCCTTGCCTCCGAGGGGCACGCCAACGCGCCGATGAGGCCCGCGGCGGCACGCGGCACACCAGGCTATCTGGGCCAGGCCGAGCGCAACGAGGCGTGGTACAAGCGCGCGGCCGACGCGCAGCGCGATCAATCGCTCGTGCCGATCGGGCTCAATCCGGCGGTTGCGCCTTACACCATCGTCCAGGGTACGCCGATCCCCGCGGTCATCGTCAGCGGGATCGACAGCGATCTTCCGGGCCGGGTGATCGCGCGAACGACCGAGGACATGTACGACAGCGTGAGCGGGAACACTCTCCTTATTCCGGCCGGCTCGCTCGTGTACGGCGAGTACAACAACTCCGTTGTGATGGAGCAGGATAGGCTCGCCGTGGCGTTCAACAGGATCGTGTTTCCGAACGGCGCGGGCGTGACGTTGGGGGCCATGCCGGGCATCGGCCAGGCCGGCAAGGCGGGTGTGCCGGGAGCGGTCGACAATCACTTCTGGAAGATCTTCGGTTCCTCGATGCTGATCGCCGGGGTCACGGCGCTCGTCGAGCCGCGCAACGTCACCAACAACATCTACCTCTCCGGGGGCTCCAGCCCAGACGCCGCGGGGCAGTCGCTCGTCGACATCACGCGCCAGATCGAGCAACGGAACACACTCATCCCGCCAACCGTGGAAGTCGCCGCTGGGCAGCGGTTCAACATCATCGTGCAACGGGATCTGACGCTTGCGCCGTACGGGGGCTCGAGATGATGCTGTCCGCGGTTTACCTCAGCGCCTATTACGCGGCGTGCGCGCCGCAAATCGGGCGCTCGACGATCGCGGCGATCGTGCAGGTGGAGTCGGGCGGTGATCCATGGGCGATCAACGACAACACGGACAAGCGTCGTTGGCAGGCTCGGAGCTATGCGGAGGCCGTGGCGATCGCGCAAACGCTGGTTCGTCTCGGGCACAGCGTCGATATGGGCCTTGCCCAGGTCAATAGCCGCAACCTCGCGCACGTGGGCATGAGCGTGAGTGAAGTGTTCGAGCCATGCCGAAACCTGAGAGCCGCTGCACGGATTCTCGAGGACTGCTACATGCCGGCCGCGAACAGGTTCGGGCCCGGCCAGCGCGCGCTCGTGCACGCGCTCAGTTGCTACAACACGGGAAGCCTGTACGCCGGGAAGGGCTACGTTGGCCAAGTACTCGCGGCGGCGGGCGCCGCTCCCGTGCTGCGCAAACTCGCGCACGCGGAGCTGCGCGGCGCCACGCCGCGAGCGTGGATCTCTCGAGAGCCCGTTGTGCGCTGGAAGATGAAGAGGGATTGGAGGGTGTTCTGATGGCTGAGTTACGGGAGCAGAGGAAAGCAATCGAACCCCCCGCGGCGAATGACGCCAACACCGCGACCCAGAAGGCACACGCGCGGGCGGAGCCGAGCGCACCCGATTCGCGTCGACGGCGCCTGATGTGGTTCGTGATGGGGAGCGCCGTCGCCGTCGCGCTTTTCATGACGGTCGCCGGACGCGTGATGAAGGGGCATCGGAGCCCGGCCGCGAGTGACCTTGACATGGCGCCGGCGGCGTTACCCGCACCCGGCGATCAAGAGCTACCGGGCCTCGCGCAGGGGCAGCCGAACACCGGAGCGCACGCGAGTACGCGAGAAGCCCCACAGCCTAGTCCGGGGCTGCACGGCGCGAGTGCCCCGGCGCTGAATCAGGCGTACGACATGGGGCAGCTCCCCGCGAACGTGCCGGCAGGGGCAAGCACGCCGCCTGCGCCCGCTCGGCTTCAAAGCCTGCCCGGCCTAGGGCAGGTGCTTGGCTTGCCGGCGCCGGCCGGCCCCGCCACGCCGTCGAACGCGAAGGCTGCACTCGCCGCGGGGGCAGGGGGGCAGCAGCGTAGCGCTTCGCCCCCCAAAGCCGCTGCCAAGAGTGGCGCCACGGGCACAAGCGGCGCCGTGCGCGCGGGTGAGTACAACGCCCGAGCGAGACCCGCGCCGAAGGGTGAGGCAGAGGCAGACAAGCACCGCGTGCCCAAGGCACACGCGAGGCCAAGAATCAGACGTGTCGCTACGGCGCTGCGGCGGCATATCGATCGGAGCTCGCGCGGCAACCCCGTGACCAAGTTAGAGAGCATCGGGATCAGCGAGGAGTAACGCACATGGCAGAGCAAAGCTACGCCTATGCAAAGCGGGCCGCGAAGGCCCTGATGGTGCTGCGAGGGCTTTCGATTCGGGGGGTGAGCGCGTCGACCGGGATCGGCGAACCCGTGCTCACGTGGTTTCGGGGCAACCGGGCAGACGCGGCGCTCTCGGAGGACTCGTTTGAAGGGTTCTTCGCGCACCTGGGCGTGGTCGCGACCGAGGAAGGGGCGCGGCTCGCGCCGACCCGGGTGCACTACCTGCACCTCAACGCGGGCATTTTCCGGCGCCACGTGGGGCTGTTTCGCCTGCTCGTGCCGCTCATGGACGGGTCGAAGGCACGGGTGCTACCCAAGCACCGCAAGTGCGTGCCGGTCCTCGTGAAGGGCAAAAGCGTGCGGCTTGTCCCGCTCGTGAAGGGCGGTGTGTTCGGCGCAGTCCTGCTCGCGAAGTTTGGCCTCACGCCTGCGGCGCCATCCGATGATCAAACGCGCTCGCCGCTACCTGCGTACTGCCTCGAGCTACTGCTCACTGCTCAGGCGAAGCGGCGCTACTTCGATCTGATTTGCAACGGCAAGACGCAGCACGAATCGGTCGAACTGCTTCGCATGGCGGCCCTTGAGCGCGACATTACGCTCACCGAAATCCTGGGCGCGGTGCTGCGGGGAAGGCGCGCCGATTCGGCGGACGATGGCGCGGGCTGCAGCCTGGACGCCCAACCGAGGCTTCTGCGCCTCGTGCCGGCTCATTTCGACGAGCGGGTGGCGGCATGAAGGCAAATCGGCACCTGCGGCTCTGGGTGGCGCTCGCCGTGCTCGCCGCGCTTACGGATTGCGCCGGCGGGGGCCTGGAATCGGCTCCGGCGGGCTCGGCCGTCCAGGGCTACGACTTCAGCTACCAGATCCACGGTGGCGATACTGTGGGCCTAGTGCAGGTCTTCGACGATGGGAGCCGCACGTACTTCCAGTTCCGAGGGCTCGATCTGGCGCATGTGCCGGTGATCTGGGCCGAGCAGTCCGAGGCGCAGAAACGCGCGTTGCCGATCGAGGCGACGAGCCCGTATCTCGTGGTCCACGAGCTTGCGCGCAAGTTCGTTGTGGCCAGCGGCAAGCACAAGGCCTCGGTGGTCATGGTGGACTGGCAAGCGCGCGGGCTGAAGACGCAAGCACTGAGGCATGCGCAGGTGGCCACGCGCCCCGAAACCGCAACCCCGGCCCGACCTGCCGGAGAGCCTCTACGCGCTTCCGTGGACTGCGATCGCTCGGTCGCGTTCGGTCGCGCGAAAACCATCGACGTGCCGTTCGTCTCGGGCGCAACCGAGCCCACCCGCCAGGCGCAAGCCGACCTCGTGGCAATCGCCAAACGCCTTGCCGAGAATGGGCCGCTCACCATCCGTGGGCGCCCCTCCCCGGGCGGGGGCGTCATGCAGGCCCGCTCGCGCGCGGAAAGCATCAAGGCGATACTTCTCGAGGCCGGAGTGCCCGCTTCGCACATCCAGGTCGAGGTGTCGGGTACGCCCAAGACCGGCCGGGTCGAAGGGCTGTTCTTCTCCGAGATCGAATACGGCGCCCCCTCGAGCGGTTTCGTGGTGCTCGATGGGTGCTAAGGCGGCGCGCGCTACGCAATGATCCGAAGCGCCGTCACTTTCGAGAAATCCCGATCATGCGTCACCAGGGCATCGGCGTTGATGGCGATGGCGCTCGCCACCTGCACGGCATCGGGGAGCCTCAGTTTCAGGCTCGCGCGCAGCCGCGCGGCACTTTCCGCGATGTCCGCCGACAACTCGACGACCTGCCAGGATTCGAGCACCGCCCGATAGCGCTTGAGGAGCGCCTCGTCGCCGGCATTGAGCGGTCCGGTGAGGACTTCCGCGATCGTGATGGTGGTGACGGCGAACGCGATTTCACCTTTCGCGTGCCGCTCGAAGAGCGGCTGGTAGCGCCGCGCGAGTCTGGGGTGGCCTTCGAGCACGTAGATGATGGGCGCGCTATCAACGAGCAGAAGCGCCCCGTTAGGCAGCGCGCCCGCCTCTAGCGGCTCCATTCCTCGCGTAGCCGCCGTACGGTGCGTGTGCTGTCCCGGCCCCACATCCCCTTGCCTGACCCGGCCAACGCGGTCAGCGCCTTTTGGCGGGTGCTGGTCACGCTCTTCACAGGTACCAAGGCGGCAATTGAACGCCCGTGGCGTGTGATGATGGTCGCGCGGCCCTGTTCGGCATCGGCAAGCAGGGCCGGCAGCTGGTTCCGCGCCTGTTCGGCGCCTTTACGTTGGAGTTTGACCATTCCAAAACTGTACGGGCTGTACGGTCGGAAGTCAAGCGCGGTACATGGCTGGAAATTCTTGCCTTGGCTTCCATCGAGGCTCGCTTGAACGCTTACCACTGAGCGAGCCGCACCTCCTCCCGAGTAGGCGAGACCACGGCACCGGCGTTACCGCCTAGGCCCGCCGGGAATGATGCGGAAAAACCCCCAGCATTCGACAACGTGGCCTGAGCGCGCCTGCCTAGACTTTCCGGATGGACCGCGCCACCAAAGAACACGCCATCGGGATGCTTTCGGACATCCTGAAGCCGATCGCCCCATACCTGGGCTCGGCCGAGGTGCAGGAGATCATGGTGAACGGCCCGAATGAAGTCTGGATCGAGGAGCGCGGTCAGACGCGAAAGCTCGAGGTGCAACTCGATCACATTGCGATCGCGAGCGCGATCGCGATGCTCGCGCGCATCGTCGGGAAAATCGCCGATACCGAGGGGGCCGGCGCGCTCATCGACGCGAGACTGGATGGCCTGCGCTTCGCCGCGGCGCTGGAATCGGTCTCGACCAAGGGGCCCTCGCTTTGCATCCGGCGCCACAGCCAGGTCCTGCTCACGCTCGAAGAGTACGTGGACATGGGAGCGCTCGATGAGGTCCGGGCACACGTCATCCGCGAAGCGGTCGAGAAGCGACGAAACCTTCTCGTTTCGGGCGGAACGAGCTCGGGCAAGACGACGGCGCTCAACGCGATGATCGCCCTGATCGGAGCAGACGAACGTGTCGTGTCGATCGAGGACACGCGAGAGCTCCGGGTCGAGGCACCCAACTGGGTGCCATTCGAGGCGAACGAAACCGCCGGGATCTCGATTCGACACCTGGTGCGCCACGCGCTGCGGTACCGGCCCGACCGCATCATCGTCGGCGAGGTCCGAGGGCCCGAGGCGTTCGACCTCATGCAGGCGATGAACACGGGCCACGACGGCGGCATGGCGACGATCCACGCCAACAGCGCGCGCGACGCACTCGCGCGTCTCGAAGGGCTCGTGTTGACCACGCCCGACGTGGACTGGCCGCTTGATGCCATTCGAGACCAGATTGGCCGCACGTTCGACTACGTCATCCATATGGAGCGCGGCAAGTTCGAGGGCAGGGCCGTGCGGCGCTTCGCGGAAATCGTACGCGTTGAGCGCTACGACCGCGATCGACATGACTACTGTTACACCGTCCTGAAGGAGGACACCCCATGAAACATCGCTTCTGTAGCAAAACCGTCGCGTGGCTCCACGTGGCGGCCCGGCACTTGCCGGTCATGCTGCTCATGTTCGTATGCGCGGACGCATACGCGCAGGTGGCGGGCTCGGGCTGGCTTTCGGGCCTCGCCGGCATCGCCTGCAATCTGCAGCAGGCGGCGCGCTATTTCGCGCTCGCCGGCATCATCATGTTCGGGATTCTCGTCATGAAGATGGAAATCAAGGGCTGGATCCACGACCTGATGCTGCTGCTGTTCGGGATTTCGATCATCGTGTTTGCGAGCTCGTTCCTCCAGGGAATCTTCCCGAGCGCCGGGTTCTCGAGCATCAGCTGCGCTTGACGCGGTCACGCATCTACGCCGGTGTGAGCGGTGCTCGATCTCTCCCGACGCGGGGCTCGCCCGCTCGGGCGCCGGCGCTTGTGGTCTAAGCCGTTCGCTGCGCGTGAGTCTTTGAAACCATGGAAACAGAGCCGCGTATCAGCCCGCTTCACTATTCGCTGATGGAATCGGTGCCCACCTTCGCCGGCGCCGAGAAGAGCTTCGCGATTGTCAACATCTCCTTCACCGCCGCAATGGTCATGGCCGCGCAGGCCTGGCAGTTCGTGCTGCCTGGGCTCATCGCGCACGCGTTGCTCGCGTGGCTCACGAAGCGCGATCCGCTCATGCGGGTGATCTACTTCCGCTACGTGCGCCAAGGCGCTCGCTACGACCCCTGGCCGCGCGAACGGCAAAAGCTGAATGCTCGACCGAAGGGGTTTTGCCGGGGAGCGCCATGCTGAATCTCAAGAAAAAAGCCGATGAGTTCCTGAATGCTGCGCGCGGCTACTCCGAGCTCATCCCGTGGATGCTTCAGGTCACCCCGGGGCTCGTGCTCAACAAGGACGGATCGCTCCTCGCGTGCTACGCGCTCGAGGGGCTGGATGCAGCCGACGCAAGCACCGACGCGATCGAGCAGGCCGTCAACACCATGGAGAACGCGCTGCGCGTGTTCGACGAGCGCATCACCTTGTGGTGGACCGTGGATCGGCGTCGCACGCGCGAGTACCCGGGCGGTGCGTTTCCCGATGACGTGAGCGCGTTCGTCGACCAACAGTGGTCCCAGCGGTTCGTGGACGGAAGCTATTTTCGGAACAACCACTGGTTCGCGGTCCTTTACACGCCGCCCGGCGGGGTTGAGGGCTTCATGGGACGTATCGGCCAGTTTGTACACGCCGGGCAGGGCACGCTCGATGCGATCGTATCGGCGGCGAAGACCTACCTCAGCATGGAATCGGCCTTTCACTTCGACAACGCGAAGATCCAGGCAGAGATCGAGCGGTTCGAGGAAATGCTGGGCTCGTTCGAGCAATCGACGCGGGGCCTGTACCTGCGGCGAGTCTTCGGCCCGGAGGCACTGCGCCTGTTGCACGACCGCGCTAGCCCGGCGAGCTCGGGGCAGCCGGTCGCCGAGCCCAACGTCACCGAGTTTCTCGATTCGTGGATCGCGGACAACACGCTGCGGGTGGGCTCGGATACGCTCGTGTTCGAAGGCAACGCGCCGGTGTTCGCGGCAGCCGCGACCGTGAAATCCTGGCCCCGATTCACCTCGCCGGGATTGCTCGACGCGCTGCTGGCACTGCCCGCCGAGATCACGCTTTCGCTTTGCTTTCGCTACGTCGAGATGCAAGCCGCTAAGAAGTACATCGAGGAAGTGCGCAAGAACAATCTCAACAGCGCCAAATCGATGCTCACGTACCTGCAGGAAGCGCTCTCGGGCAAGCCCTCGGATAAGGTGGACGCGGGCAAGATGGCTGCGGCGCAGGACGCCAACGACGCGCTCCTATCGATTACCGCGCAGAAGCGCTTCTTCGGCTACTTCAACATGACGGTGATCGCCTTTGGGGCGAGCCCCGAGCAGACGGAGGAGGGCATGCGCCTGGTCGCCCAGGCGATCAACAACCTCGGCTTTCTCACGCTGCGAGAGCGCCTCCACTTGCTCTCGGCATGGGCAGGAACGCTCCCAGGGCAGTGGGGCGAGCTCGTGCGTTGGTTCTTCCTATCGTCTGCGAACCTCTCGGACCTGGCGCCGATCCGCACGATCGCGATGGGCGAGGCGCAAAACGAGTACCTCTCGGAGCAGACCGGCCGGCCGTGCCCGGCGCTCACGGCGCTGCCTACCGAGTGGGGGGTACCGTTCTTTTTCAATCTGCACCAAGGCGACCGGGCGCACACGCTGGTGATCGGCCCCACGCGCTCCGGCAAGTCGGTGTTCATGAACTTCCTCATCACGCAGTTCAGGAAGTATTACCCCTGCCGCGCGTTCATCTTCGACAAGGACTATTCCTGCCGGATCCCGTCGCTACTCATGGGTGGCTCGCACATCGACATGTCGGGCGACGATACGCGGGTGCGGGTGAACCCGCTCTCGCTCCTTGCCGATCGCGACGCGTGGCTGTGGGTCGCGAAGTGGCTCGAGCTGCTGCTCGCCGGGCGCGGGCGGCCGCTCTCGGCCGCGGACTCGGAGGTGATCTGGGAGGCGGTCGAGCGGACAGCCAGCATGCCGCCGGCGCAGTGGCGGTTGCTCTCGCTCGCGCAGTTTCTCGGGTCTCGCTCGAAGGACCTGGGCAAGGAGATCGAGGAGTGGGTCGGGCACGGTGCGCGCTCGCGCTACTTCGACCACGTGGAGGATGACTTCCAGCTTGCCGACCTCGCCTGTATCGAGGTCGGCAAGCTCTTCGAGGATACGCTCATTGCGCCCCTGTTTCTCGAATACGCTTTCCAGCGAGTGGGCATGACGCTCGACGGCACGCCCACGCTCATCTATGTGGAGGAGTGCTGGTACATGCTGATGTACGAGCGCTTTGCGGCGCGGCTGGACGACTGGCTGCGCACGCTCGGCAAGAAAAACGCGTTCGTGGTGCTCACCACGCAGGGACTCTCCGAACTCGCCAAGTCGCAGTATTTCGGCACGATCCTGGATAACGTCGCGAACACGATCTTTCTGCCGAACGCCAAGGCCTTCGCGCACGAGGCGCTGTACGTAGAGAAATTCGGGCTCAACACCGAGCAACTAGAGCGCATCCGGGACGCCGTGCCGAAGATGAACTACTACATCGTCACGCCATCGATGGCGAGGATGGCCGTGGTGAGTCTGCCGCCGATGGTGCTCGCGTGCGTCCGAAGCGATTCCAGGGCGCAGAAGCTCTTCCTGAAGCACTACGCCACGCGGGGCGAGTGCGATGACTGGCGGGAACGCTATCTCAACGAGGCGGCGATAGGAAGGACCGAAAGCGCGGTGCCCGAGGTCGCGCCGTAAAGTGATTTGACGAAATCATTTTACCGTGGCGCCGACTAAGACCCTGCAACCGACAATGAAGTTAGGGCGAATCGTGGCGCATTGGTGTCGCGTTTTGCTAAAAGACAGCCTTACCGCGCACGTACGATCAAAGACCCGTCGCAATGGAGGCAGCACATGGAACGGGCCGCAAAAGCCACTGTCGCCCGAGCGCGCGCCATGGTAGGAGTGGCCGCACTCGCGTTGGGCCTCCTTTACGTCGTGCCGGCGATCGCCCAATGGGCGGTGTTCGACGCCTCGAACTTCGCCAAAAACGCGCTCACCGCGGCGAAGTCCGCCGATGCCTACGCCCAGCAGATCGAGCAGTACAAGCTCCAAGGGCTGCAGTATCTGCTGCAGGTGCAGAATCTGCAGACCGCCCCCTCGACGGTCTTCGACACCACGTTCGGGCGCGAGGCGCTGCAGATCGCCGGTCCAAACGCCAACGCCGCGGCGCTCGCCCAAGCGGGGGTGCATCTGCTGAGCGTGTATTCCAGCACCCAGCAGTTGATGAACCAGGGGAATAGTCTCTATTCACAGGCGGCCGACTGGGGCTGGACACTGCAGAAATTCAGCGCTGCAAGCGGGATGACGCCGCAACAGATTTTTCAATACGAGCAGAGCCGCGGACAAGCACTGCAGGGCGCGAGCCAACTGCAATATCAACAGGGCGAGCAGCTCCAGCAGGACCTGCAGGCCTACCAGCAGCAGGCGGACGATGGCCTGCGAACTGCCCAGGGCGCTCAAGGAGCGGTGCAGGCCCTGCAGGGAATCGCGTTGCAGAACCACACCTTGACGGAGCAGCTCTCAGATTTGTCGGCGGCCGCGGCGACCAGGGACAAAGCCCAGGCCGTGCACGATGCGCAGGAGGCGCAGGATAAACAGGAACAGGCCGAGCTCTACAACGAAGCGCAGAAGCGTATGCAGAGCTACTACGACAGCGCCGGAGTGGGTAATGGCATCCAGATCTCGCCGTGACGCCTTGGGGTCTCCTGCGTTACTGGAGCGGGTATTCCTTGGCGCAGCGCTCACCATCCTTCGCGCCTTGTTGAGCAGACTCGTGTCTTGCGCTAACGGCCGCGATGCATTTGAGATAGTTCGTGCGCATCGCATCATTTTGGCTTTGGGTAGGCGCATCGCTGCGTGGCGCCTGGCTCGGAACGGCCGCCGCGGCCTTGCTGTCCGGGGCTTGCTTTCCGCAGCCGGCGCCTAAAAGCGTGACCCCGGCGACAAGGAGGATGGCAGTTGTTCTCATTGATCTCCCCTATGCGTGATTTAGGAAGGACGGTGAGATGATCCCACAGGCACACGGTTTGGCAAGTCCAGGCCAGGCAGCACAAGGAACTCGCTGCAAGCTTGCAGTTGCGATGGCGCAAATCGTCGTGGCCGGGCTTGTGCTGTCGTTGCTTTCCGCGAGCGCGTGGGCGGCGGAAACCGGGACAGCGGCGACCGCAAGCAGCGGATTGCAAGCGGTGGAAGGGGCGCTGCAAAGCGTACAGGGCAACCTACAGGGTATCGGCTCGCAGCTATTCACTTATTTGGCGTTCATCGCAGTCGTATGGTGGGCTGCGCAACTGGTGCTGCTCGGCGGCGACTTCACGAATACCTTCGGCGGGTTCATGCGGACCGTGTTTATTTTGGGCTTCACTTACTTCCTCATGCTGCCGTATGCGGCCGGGCAAACGCCCCTGGTGTGGTTCGTGGACAAGCTCACCACCGCTGTCACGAGGACGCTCACGGGCAATCCCACCGGCGACGTCTCCGGCATTGCGAGCGGCGCCTTCAGCAATCTGTACGGGATGATCGGGCTGCTCATGCAAGCTCTGATGAAGCCGTTCAGCTCCTCGCACGGATTCCTGGCTGGAATGGAGGCGATCGGTGTGTTGTTCGCCAACCTCCCCATGGTGCTGTTCCTGGGCCTCGCGATCGTCTTTCTTTGGTTCGCTGGCATCACGCTTTTCGTGATGGCGACGATCGGGCTGATCATGTTCAAGGTCGCCGATGTGTTCGCGCCGCTCTTCGTCCCGTTTCTGGCCTTGCCCGTCGTCAGCTGGCTTTTCGATGGGTGGCTGCGGTTTCTGCTTTCGGCTTCGATGTACAAGATCGCCGGGGCCGTGATCCTGCTGCTAGGTAGTGCGGTCATGCAGAGCATGGTGCCGCTCCTGTTGTCGGGTACCATGGATTGGGGCCAGGTGACGATAGGCGGCATGGTCGTGGCCGCGCTCGCGTTTTCCCTCCTGTACATCATGCTGCAACTACCAAACATCGCTCACGGCCTGATCAGCGGTCACGCCACGGTGCAGATGCAACGCATGATGGGCTCGGTCGCTCGCGGTGGACAGCTCGCGGCAGGGGCCACGCTCGCGGCGGCAGGCTCCGGGCCTAAGCTGATCGAGGCAGGAGTCAGTGCAGCGAAGGGCAGCATTGAAGCGGGCAGGGCCGCCGCCACGTACGCGCGCGGTGCCGTAACTGGGACGGCCATGGCCTATGCCGTCGGCGGGGTTGGGGGGGTGGCGAAGGCGACGGGCCAGTCCGGGCTGGACGGGACAGGACGCCTTGCAAGCGGCGCGCTGAGCAGCTATCGCAGGGCGAGCGAGGCGAGCCGGCGCACGGGCCTGAACATCATGTCGCGCGCGCGAAGAAGGTAGCCTCTAACTTGCGCCCCGGCCCCAAATCCGCTACGAGGAAAGCCAGATGCGCCTCCCGCTCCCGATGCCAGAAGACCCTGAGCTCGGGTCATACATCGAGGCTCGCTACGCGAGCTCTCCGGAGCAATGGAGCGAGCTTGAGAAGCCCGCATTCCCGAGAACGCGCGACGGGTTCCTCGCGGCGCTGCACTTCTTCTACCAGAACAACCCGGTTTTTTTCATAGGCGGATGGGTGATCACAGCGCTCGCGTTGGTGAACATCGCATATCGCGCGCTGAGCGCGGTCGTTGGCTGAGGAATGTCGGGCCGCGCCGTGGCGAACGTGTTTGAACTGTGGGTCGACGAGAGCTGGCAACCGCGCATTACGCTGATGTCGGGCTGGGTCGTGCATGGTGTCTCGCTGATCGGTGGCACGGACGAGCGGCTTCGTGGCGCCGTCAACATGCTCGACGAGGTCAGTGCGCCTTCGCTTCGCATTCCGCCCGGGGAAGGGTGCTAGCGCGTCGCCATGCGTGCCTCGGGCAGCTTCAACATCCAGACACTGTAGGGTGTCATCTAAGACGTATCGCATCGCTACGGCTGTCTCATGCAGGGCTGCGATGGGTAGGCGCACGTAGTCAATAGGGCTTACGAGTGCATCCTCAATCGCCACGGGTAACCACGTTTGCATTGGTTTGGGAGGCGCGACCAGCCGGTTTCGGCCACGAAGCGACGGTCGCCAGTGTTGCTTCGAACGACAGCCGTTCGGCCATTGCTGCCGCTTAGATCGGAAACATTGAGCGGCCGGTGTCCAGCTGCCTGCTGACGTTGGTTAAGATTGCAATTCGAATTACCGCTTCTATGGAGCCGGAGGACGGCATCCGACCGATACTGTTGAAAAAGTCCAAATCGGGAAGGCGCAAAAATGTCAGCGAATATTGATGCGATTCAAAATTCGGCGACGGTTGGCTCGTTGTGCTTATTAGAGGGCCCCAGGTCGAGATCTCGTACTGTCCGGGCATCCCCTCTAGCTGGACGCGCGCATCGTCGCCCATAACGGCTAGAAATTATCGACTCTCGGCGCAAGCACAGTTTTTCAACAGTATCGACCTAGAGCTGACGTTCGGAGTATCAAGCCAGGCCCCAATAGTTCGATAGCTGGCTGCGCCGTCCGAGCGAGTTAGAAGGTCGGGGCACGCCACGACGGCACAGCCTTACGGTCGGACGGCCGCCGCACTATCATCCAGAGTAGACAACCGGCATAAGGCACCGGTCGGGTGTCTTTGCAGACGATGGGGGGAGACATGGGGAGCGCCAGGGAAGACTACGAGCACTTCGTGCGCTGGCTGCACCAGCCCGACAGGCGCGTTCGAGAGGACGTTCTGCGCTTTGCCAACATGGTTCTGGCGGACTTCGAGCGTACCGCCGGGACCTTCCGCCAGCACAATAGCCGTTCAAACCATCTGGCGGTCCTCGCGCGCCGAGTTCTTGCCACGACATCTGCTGCTGTGCCAGAGGCACCGGCGCAGAACCCCGCACTACCTTGGCCTTGGAAGAGACTGCGGCAGCTCTCGGTTGGTCCGTTCAGGGGATTTCGACGAAACGAGTCGTTCGACCTGCAAAAGCGCGTGCTTCTTATCTACGGGCCGAACGGCAGCGGTAAGAGCAGTCTGTGCGAGGCGTTGGAGCACACGCTCCTCGGAACGGTGCAGGAAGCTGAGGCCAGACGCATCGAGGCCCAGCAGTACTTCGCAAACATCCATGCCCGACGCTTCGTCGCGCCACGGCTCACGGCAACGGATCATGGCGACCAGGAAATCGTCGTAGCGGCGAATCCCGACACTTATCGTTTCTGCTTCGTCGAAAAGAATCGCATCGAAGCATTTGCGCGGATGGCTGCTCGGCCACCCGCCACGAGGACCGAGCTCATCGCCACGCTGTTTGGCATGGAGAAATTTAACGACTTTGCGAGTCACTTCAACGAATCGATGGATGCGGCGCTGGTTTGCGACGCCGAGAACGAGCGTGCATTGACCAGCCGCCGGCAAGTTCTCGCCCGCGACCAGCAAACCGTCGCCGCCGAGCAAGCGTCCTTGATGAAGCTCAACCAGGGGGAAGCGACATTCGCCGAGGGCTGCCGGCCAGGCACGTCCTATGTCGATCTCAAGGCGTGGATTGGTACTCCGGAAGCGCCCGGACGCCTGCAGGAGCTTGACGGCATCCTGAACGTCGTTCCGCCGGCGGTCGTGGGGATCACACGCGAGGGATTGGCCAATCGCTATACGGCAGCGGACGGCGCAGCGGACCGCTTGGGAACAGCGACCAGACAGCTCGAGGCAAGAAGCCACCAGGTTTCCTTCAAGGACCTTTACACCGCAGTGCTCGCCTTGCAAGCGGCCCATGAAGACCGATGCCCTGCGTGCGACACCCCGCTGAATGCCGTTACCACTGATCCGTACCAGAAGGCAACGGCGGGTCTACGGGATCTCCGCGATCTTGCCGCACTGCAGGAAGAGGCCGCGCGTTGTCGCCAACAGCTGGATGAGGCATCACGATCCTTGCGTGTGGACCTCAATATCGCGTTCGCTTCGATGACTCAGAACGAGCAGAACACGACGCCCGTGGGGCGCTATATCGCCGGACTGGATCAAGCACCACGCGGTGATCGCTGGTGGCAGGACGTCTACGCTCCAATAAGAGGTGACGGCCGGGAAGTGGAGCCGGCGTCGCTGGAGCAAGTGCTGGAAATCGCGTCGCGCATCGAGCTACGGGATCAGGAGATTCAACGTCAGGTTCAGGAACGTCAGGCACTCGTCCAAGAACGGGATACGCTGCTATTGTGGCAGCGTCAGATTCTGGAGCGGGACCTCGCCCGCAAATCCGCTGTGGATGAGATCGCCGCGGCCCGAGGACGTATCGCGCGATTTGACGAAGAAAATTCGGGTCTTATTCAGCGGGCTGCCCAAGAACGTCAGAACATCGAGCGGGATCGCCCCATTAAGGTGGCGTACGACCAGTTTCTACCGATGCTGCGGTGCTTTAGGAACGAACTGCCCGGCTTGCTGATGGAGGGCCTCAACGATCTCGCGAGAGACCTTTACAACGAATTCAACCAGCACGATCCCGAAGCGGACAAATTCGCCTCGCTGCACCTTCCCCTAACGGGCGAACAGCGCATCGATATCGCATTTCGTGGCGACCCACAGCGTCGCCTCGACGCCCTGGTGATTCTGAGTGAGGGACATATTCGATGT
The DNA here is from genome assembly GCA_963817785.1 of uncultured Pseudomonadota bacterium. Lineage (GTDB taxonomy): Bacteria > Pseudomonadota > Gammaproteobacteria > Burkholderiales > SG8-39 > JAKALD01. The sequence goes on from CAWFPL010000007.1 coordinate 385,602, forward strand.
CTCGGACTTGCAATCCTGATGGCGAAGGCGATCAGCACTGGCTGCTCGCTGATCATATTCGACGATGCGATCAACGCCATCGACCATGACCATCGGAGCGGTATTCGGCAGACTATTTTCGAGAGCGATCGTTTTCGGGAGATTCAGCTCGTCGTCACCTGCCACAGCGGTGAGTTCATCAAGGACATCCACAATCATTTGCCGCAGTACAGCCGAAACGATTGGACGGAGTATGTCATCAGCCACCACGCCGGCGACTATCATCCACAGGTGGTCTCGAACACAATGAGCCGAAACTACGTGGAGCGGGCGCGAGTCGCCAAGAACGCATTGGACGACCGCGAGGCGCTTTCCTGCGGTCGCAGAGCACTGGAAATGCTATCCAACAAGGTCTGGAAATGGCTCGCGTCCTTCGGCCGCGGCGAACTGCGATTGGAACTGAGAGGTCCGGGAGCCGAGCCGTCGCTGCGAGATCTCTGCGAAGCGCTGCGTACAAGATTGAACGACAATACCTTCGTGCATCCGGAGAAGGATTCGATTGTCGATGCCCTGAATCTCATACTGGGAATTCCGGCACAAAACCTTATTTGGACCTATCTCAACAAGGGCACGCACGAACGCGCCGATCGCGACGATTTCGACGCAGCGCATGTCGAAAGCGTAATTGCCACACTTGAACATCTCAACGACCTTCGGCTACGTCGCGCTGCATAGGTAGCTACGAATCGAGCCACTACGTCGCGCCCTTTGCTGAATAGAGCCCTGGCTCAATTTCTCAAGTGTCGGCTTCTTGCCGGGAGCGCCCGTTGAGTAGAGCGCTGCAAAGCAGACCTACGTCAATCCACCTGTTTTGCCATCGTCCGCTCTCAGCGGATGCGGGGAACCGCCGCTTTCGGCCGTGAACGGACTTCCGAGCCGACCTTCGGCCATGAGAGATTAGCCCTTGAGTATATGAGCAAGGACAAACTCCGGAAACTCCTGCAGCAGTGCGTCTAAGCGATCCTGCGCCCCCACACGGTAGTAGATGTCGTCGATCAGGGCGTCGAAACGCTCAACAGCTGTGGAGCTGGCCGCACCGAGAGAGAGAGAGCTCGAACATCGATAATGTGAGCGCGCGTCACCGGCGCATTCTTGATCGATGGAAAGTTCTCAACGATAATTCGCGCAATTCGCATAACAGCGTCCTAGTCGTCGACATCGCTAAATATGGATCGCCCCTTCGGCGCTGCAGCGACCTTTGCTGGTGAAATGTTCGACCAAAAACCAACATCTTCCTCGGGGGCTTTCTTATTGGAAACGTCTGCTATGGCGTCGTCGATCTGGCCACTTAGTAAATCCAGCATGTTTTGAACAGTCGCGTCGTCCGAAAACGCTTCTTGCAATTGCTCAACAAAGTTCCGGACCTGGTCAAATTGGTTTGGTATATCAAACTCTGGATCAGCTTCATCTGCAAGTTCCGATATGCGGTCCGAAACAACGCTGTCGAGTGTGGCCACCAGCTGGACTCCTAGTCGTATAAGTTGAGTGGGCCGAAGGAGCGCCAGGATGTCGTCGTCACTCAAGAAGGAGGCGTCAAGGTCGTTAAGCGCGGCCCGTTCGAGTTTGTCTGCCATTTCAAAGCGAATCTCCTCCGGCAGTCGGTGCAGATTGTGAACGCGTGCGAGAAAGCGCAGCCGCCGGTCACTGGCGATTCGCCAAAAGTGTTGGTGTTGAGCCTCACGTCGAAACAAAATTGAGTCTGCACCCAAAATGGCGGTGACCACTGTGTCTGATGCGCGGTTTGTTAAGAACTCAAGCAGAGGTCCATTGATTTCAGGCACGTCGGGCACCCCAATCAAACGACCAACTAAGTGCTCAAATGCCGACAGCGGAATAACAACAGCATCGCGAATCGATTCGGCACCTTCGCATACGGCTTCGGCAAGCAATGTCTCGAGCTTCGCCCCCTGAACATATAGTTCCACTAGGTCGGAACGCGCGCTTAGCATGCTACTGATAGCATCGGTGAACGTGGGGTGCACGAAGCCCCAGATCTGCTGAGAATCGTCTTGGCGAACCGATACAAATGACCCCTTCAACTGCGGTAGCGCATCAGCAATCGCGCGCGCAGTGACGCCGTACTTTTCGGCGACCAGGCTCGTCGAATCGCTAGCGAGGTCATGCGCCGGCAGCCTTCCTTGGCGAAGGAAGACAAGGGTCATGGCCGCTTGGTGCGGCTCGTCCAACTCTCGGATCGTTTGAACCAAGAACTCTGCCGGTTCTGCGACAAACTTGATCAAGTCATCAGGAAAGCTTTTCAGCGCTTTGGTATAGGTGCGATCGCCCAAGCGACGTGCAATCTCCGGCAGCAGCCGCGAATTTCCGGCTAATGCAGGTAGGTGGGCCTTTATCCGGCGCTTCCAAGCAGCTGTTTGATTCCCCGCCTTCAAATGGTTATAGATGATCTGCTCGCGTTCTTCTGGGCTTAATGAACCTATTGAGTATTTCCTAACCTCGTGACAACCGAATTGTTCCTCATGCGTTACTCGGGTGTTGGCATAACATCGGAGTTTGCGCATGAAGACGAAGAACAAAATCGATGCCGGGGCGAAGCGCCGGGTGCGGGCGGCGCGGCTGCTTCAGGCCGGTCACGCTCCCGCGCAGGTGGCTGCTATGGTGGGCGCGCCGCGCCAGACGGTATACCGCTGGAAGGGCGTGCTGGAGTCCGAGGGAATCGATGCGCTTCGGAGCGTGAGCAAGGGCGGGCGTCCCGCCCGACTCGGTGCCGAGGAACTGTCCAAGCTGCAAGTAGCTTTGCTCGAAGGCCCGACGGCGCACGGCTTTGGCACGTCGCTCTGGACGATCAAGCGGGTGCGCGTGTTTATCGAGCGGCGCTTCGGCGTTCACTACAGCGAGGTTCATGTCTGGCGGTTGCTCGGGCAGTTGGGCTTCTCCAGCCAGAAGCCCGATCGGCGTGCGCTGGAGCGCGATGATGTGGCCATCGAGCATTGGAAGCGGCACACCTGGCCCGGGCTTAAAAAAAAGCCCGCCGCGAGGACCGGCTGATCGTCTTCATCGACGAATCGGGCCTGTCGCAGCGCCCCACACGGGTGCGCACCTGGGCGGTGAGAGGCGAGACTCCGGTGCTCCAGTTCTGCTTCAACTGGGACCACGTCTCGGTGATCGCCGGAATGCACTATCGCGGCGTGTGCTTTCGGCTTCACGAAGGCTCGGTCAAGAAAGAGCAGGTCCTCGAGTTCCTCAAGGCGCTCAAAGCCCACTATCGCCGCCGGCTTCTCATCTTGTGGGATGGAGGCAGACCTCACCGCAGTCGCTTGGTGCGCGACTACGTGGACTCGACCGACGGCGACATCCAGCTCGAGTTCCTGCCCGGCTACGCCCCGGAACTCAACCCCGTGGAGTACCTCTGGGCTTGGCTCAAGCGCCATGCGCTGGCGAACTTCTGCCCCGAGACGTTGAGCGAACTCCAGCACACCGCTCGCGGCAAGCTGAAATCCGCCCAACGGCGCTCCGCCATCATCGCCTCCTGCTGGGAACAGGCTCAACTGTTCTAATGTCATGCGGTTAGGTAATACTCAATAGATCGACTACGGCCCTGTCATCTGCTAGAACGGGCAAATTCCTCGTACCCAGTTTCGGTTTCGCGCCATGCCAGATGTGGCTCCGAGAGGTCAGAATGAATCGGTTTCCGGACTCAATCGCCGCCTTCACCTTTGGCATCGCGTTGATCCAACAATCGACAAAATCCGATCTGAGTTGATTTGGTCCGAACGCATCGTCGACCCAGTAGAGTCGATTCTTCTCGTGCGGATTCCATCGACTGGCTAGTTCGAGGGGGCCGTCACACTTCAGACATTGATGGTGCTCGCCGTCGATTGCAGTCGTTGACAGGATCGCGGCGAGCATGGACTTTCCAGTCGCGGGTGCCCCCAGAAGCAGAACGATCTTGTGTTCTGCCAACATACGGACGGCGGTGCGATGGGCGGCAGTTGGTACGTAGACACGCAGGCCTGGTTGCAGGTGTCCCAGAAGGGCTTGCGTTTGCTGCGTGCATCTTTCATCAAGGATCGTCGATAAGTCCCCCAAGCCATATACACATGGCACCAAGGCTCGCAATCGAGCGCTGCCTCGGATCTGTAGCGTCACCCACTCTCGACCGAGTACATGGGGCTCACGAACGCCCGCTTCGACAAGTTTGTCTCGGATTTGCGCAGCGACAGGGGCATCGACTCCCAAGCTCGTAATGAGATAGTACGTCTCTGCTCGTCTCGCGGCCACCAACTCGCGAACCGTAGCCAACTCTGCATCAATAGCAGTTGCACGCAGCCGCTGGTCGGCCTTGCCGCTAAACTTGCACTGAACGGTGGCTTCAGAGCCCGTTTGGTCAGAGCCTGCCTTTCGCAATTGGAAGACGGCGTCTTGCCCACCGTCCTGGGCCTCGCGGTAGATCGAGACTGTTGTACCCAATGTCTCCGCGCATACCTGCGCGCAGAGATCTTGAAATGCCTTCCACCCAAGCGTGTGAATGGCTAGATCAACGTTGGCGCCTTGTACCTGCACTTCAGCCTCCGGCCTTCATGCTGGAATGGATGGACTAGAAATCTGCGTGTTTGCAATCTGGGACATAGGTCGCGGTACGCTCCGTGGGCAGGCAAACACAGCGCCGTTCAGCTAAATGGCCCTTCCAAGTCATTTAATCACCGAACAGCCGAAACGCCCAGACCCTCTCGACCTGAATGTTCGCAGCCTGCAGCGCCAGGCGCACGGACTCGGCATCGGGCGCCCGGTAAAGGCTGATCATTCGCCGGCGGTCGGACGACAGGTAGCGCCATAAGTGTGCCAAGGGCAATCAGCATTTTTCAGAGTGTCGCAATTTGCCTCCCCTGATCCCCGTAAAATCGCAAATGGCCGAATCAGCGGGGCGGATCGCCCAGTCACCGCCAACTGCGGCATTCTACTTTTCAGTGGCTCCTTTCTGGAAACGCGGCAGGCTACTTCGGGTCGCTATGCGGAGCTCCGCATAGCGACCATTAGCGGCTCTTCAATGGATCCAAGCTTTAGAAAGCTTGACTCGCCTGAAAGTCAAAGCGGCGACACCCCTCCCACCAGACCATAAAGTCAATTATCGAAACCCGGAGCGGTGGGTGCGAGGACGGTCTTGCTCTGCATGCCCCTCCATTTGCCAGGTGCGATGCCTTTCACTGGCTGCGGTTGCGACCAGAAGTCTGGTAGGGCCAGCTGCCGACGCCGCTTCCGGCTGTAGGCTGTCTCAGCACATGTGAAGCGACCAATGAATCCTATTTTCGGTTTGGGCGGCGAACCACGCTCGTCCCATTCTCGTTGTAGCGCACCGGAAACGCATCAGGGTCATAGCGCGCGTCTAGCATCGAGGCCTCGGGCAATATCAGCGTCAGCACCTCACTCCCCATGGCCACGGAATGTTCGCGCACCTCGTATTCGCCGCCGTCGGCGTTCGTAAACCATGCGTCGGCTCCAGACTTTCGAAGCCCCGTTTCCTGCTTGCCGGAGATGAGCAGGTCGTACGCAAAGCTATCTTCGTCGAGTTCTTGCTTGAGATACCACCTGCGAGGGACGTCCGGCGTCCGTAAAAACCACCGCAGCCCACTGTCGTCGTAGCTGGTCAGGATGGCCGGCACGGTATTAACGTCGATAAGTCGAATCGCAGCACTCAAGAGTCCGCAGTCAAAATCTGCTGCGAGGAGAGCGAGGTCGTTTAGCGAAGGCGTCTTGATTTCCTTAATGCGCGGCTTAAACAGATGACCAGGCATTAGCAAGTGGGCCGCATAGTGATCCGCTTCGCGCTCCTTGGTTCGGTCTGCTGCAGCCAAGTTGACGGACACATCGTCGACGCGGCATCGGAAAGACTGTCCCCGATGATGATGCCAGTGGCCGAGCTCGTGGCCGATGGAAAACCGCTGACGCGTCGGGCGGATGCCCTTCTGGATGGTCGCGATCGCGCGACCCCCTATGCCAACGAGGGTCGCTTCGCACCCTTGCAGGCGCTCGTAGCGCACTTCCACGCCAGCCTCGAAGGCGATCGCTTCGACATCGATCTCCTTGGGTGCAGTGATGCCGAGCTCGGCGATGCATTCCTCGGCCGGGTGCATGGGCTACTGAGGCTCGTCCGTGGGGGAGATTCCGAGCTCTCTCAACTGCCGATAGATGCGAAGCACATCGTCGTCGGACATTTCCTTGAGGTCCCTCGCCGCTAGAGTGAATCGCGGATTGTTAACCGCTTCCGCGATGACGCGCCGAGCCTCGCCGACGTCGATAGGCTCCTCGACAGCCGGGACCATTGTACGGCGATCCAATGCCCGCCGGGCGGCCTGCAATCGGCGCTTTCCAGCCTCCTGCCGCGCGGCCTGCACAATTTCGGCAAACCGCGCGCGCTCGGGGGCTCCCGTCTGCGGAGCGCCAAGGATATCTTCCTCCGGCTGTTGCTGCAGGCTCTCGAGATAACCATCGATGAACGCCTGAAGTTGTTGTACGGCGTTCCCCTTGCTGTCGCTCATTTTTGCCTCCAAGGTCTCGCCAACTCCTTGCACTTTCGGTGCATCCGCTTTCGGATCGTGTCGAGCTCAGACTCGGTCACGCGCAGCGATTCGCGAAGCTCATCGCCCCTCAGACCCTTGGCGAGCTCCTCGATCAGCACCGAAACGTCTACGTCGTCCTGAAATAGAGCTTCGATCTTGCCTAAGGCCTGCCGGGCGGCGGCCAAGCGCTCGGGGTCGCGCAGCTCGACTGCTTCGGGCCCGCGCTCCTCTTCCTCCTCGGCGTCTTCCGGGTCGGAAAAAACGTCGATGCGTGACCGTCGGCTCGCCTTCGCAGCCGCGTTTGCGATGCTGCTCATCGCCTTCCATAAGAATGGCACGATGGCCAGGCCGCGGGGGCACCTGCGCTGGAGGGCAAAGGCGCGCACCAAGGCCTCCTGCAAGAGGTCCTCCGGAGATTCGAACCCATTGATGTAACAGAACAATTCCGCCCCGCGCTGGAGGATGGCTTCCTCCTTCGCGGTGAGGGCAGCGATAGCCGCCTCAACCTCAGCACGCGACAGAGCATCTACAGCGTCCGGCGCATCCAATTCCTGCAAGGTCGCCTCCTCTGAGACATGCTCCATCGGCGCAGTTTGCGGACACGCCGAAAAAAATTCTTTGCATGTCCGGAGATGCCGAGCATGGAGCCTTTCTATATGTAGGCGGCGGCGGCGGCCGGCTCGGGGATCTACAGCGGGCTGGAGCAATCGCGGGCTACGGAGCGGAAATGTAAGGGCATAACCGATGGACGCACAAGCCGAGCAATTGCTTCTGGAGATTGGCATACAGCTCGACGCCGGGATATTTCCGAAAGTCAAAAACGGGGGATTCGTGATGCCCGGCGAGCCCTCCCGACCTCTACCTAATCGGGGCAAGGAGAAGTCAGATGGAGAAGGACAAGAGCGAGAAGGACCGCGGGAAACAGGAGAATCCCGGCCATGGCGAGGAGATCCCAGGCCGCGGCCAGGGCAACTCGGGCGACCACGGCCGTCCGGACCACTCTGGGCGGCCGGTAAAGCCGCACCGGTCGTCAGCGCGCTGGATCAGTACGAGCAGGAAGTAAGTGCGCTGCAAGCGATTTACCCAGACGCGCGGTCTTGGAGAACGCAACGGGGGGTATGGCTTGCCGTTAGAGCAAGGCTGCTCCCCGGGCTACGCGAGCACGCGCTCTTCCTCATGGGCGTGCCCGCCGTCACCGGCGTGGTCCGAAGCTGGGCGTTCTGGGTAGATCCTATCTTTCTTCCCGTTTGGATTGGTCCCCGTCACACAAACTTCGGCGACGGCTCCATCTGCGCCTTCGAGCCGGCCGATGGCACATGGAGCTTCGGGGATTCGCTCATCGAGCTCGTGGACATGTACGCGGTCTGGGCTTTGAGGCATCTGCACCTGCGGCATACCGGGCGGTGGCCGGGCCCCCAGGCCGTACATCGTCCCTACGAACGGCTCCTCGAAATAGGATCCGACGAGCGGTGTGGTTGCCCGACACCCCGGGGAACATACTCACGATGCTGCCGCAGTCGTGACCTCGGCCGCGACCGCATCGCTGACGCGGTGGACTTCCTGATCTTTTCGCGCTGGCAGCTCCGTCGTCCGCTGCCGGTCGTGGAGCAATTTGTCTCCACCGGCTTTCGAAACATCGAAATGCTCGAAAGACTCATCTGACGCCGGCATCGCAGTGGCGTAAGGGACCGCTTGCGGTTGCGTACTCAGTCGCGGCTAATCCAGCGTTGACGGCCGCGGAAGCGCACCCTCTTAACGATGTCGTCGGCGTCCCCCAAAAACCAGCTCCAGATGATGTGCGTGTTGCGGCCTTTCGCCTCGCGCGCGTTAGTATCCATAATTCGCATTATCGACGCTGAGCTCTCCGGCCGCACGACCGCTTGGGGTCGCATTCCGACCGCTGTACGCTCGCCTTGAGAGCTGGACGCAGGAGATCGAGTAGTGGGTAGCATTTTCGTCGTCGGAGCGGGCCTTTCCAAGACATGTGGGATAGCGACGGATTTGGAGATGCTCGATCAACTCAATCCGTTGCTACGGCGTACGCCGTCAAAGGAAGATATCGCGTTCCGAGTCGCGCCGGAGAGGTGGAAAACGACGATCGAATCTCTGCGTGAGCAACTGTTCCATTATCGCGCAGGAGTCGGGTTCGAGTTGTTTATGTCAACGCTCTGGGCGGCGAAGTATTCGGCTTACTATCTAGAGCTCGACAGGAATATCTTTCGCGAAGAGGAGCGGGAGCTCCAGCGCGCTCTCAAGAGATACCTAAAGGACTGCGTGCGCCGAATTGATTGGGGTGAGTCGGGCGGGAGGACGATTCTAGAGCTTGTGCGGTCGATTAACTGGAATACAGACTTCGTAATAACGTTCAATTATGACCAACTGCTCGAGGCCGCTGCGGCTCGGTCGGGTCTTCGAACGGAAAATCGCATCCTCCATCTCCACGGCGCAATGAACGAGCGGACGCTGGCTTGGCCGATCTATGCGAAGTTCGCCTATCGAACGACGAAGACTGCATTGGGTAAGCGCTGGAAGCGAGCTTTCCAGATACTTCGCGGACAGAGGGAAATCGATCGAGTGGATCGCCTTATCTTTATCGGCTATTCCATGCCGTCGTCAGATCTCGAAGCGTTGACCCTGTTTCTCTACACTGATTGGTACAACAGTCGCGACACGCACAACTATTCGGTAATGGTGGTAAACCCGAGCGACGTGCAGAACAACTATGCGTTTCTCCGAAAGGTCCCGGAGTACCGGCAACAGACTCTTGCCGATTGGTTGAGGAGTTCAAAGACACCTCCTGCGGGGCAACCGAATTTAGATCAAGCTACGTAACGAAAGCGCTAGTAGTCAGTACTACCGGTCGGGGATGGCCGCTTCGGGTCTGGTGCCGTCCGTCGCCGCTGACGAACGCGGCCATTCACCCAGCGTAGCAAGTCAACGTCTGCAACCTGCGCGACACCAGTCATTCAACTGAGCCAACGCCACTGGCAGCAACGGCCGGATTCTGTTGAAAAACCTCGCCGGTGATCGAATCTTTGGTCCCATGAAGTGTCCGATCTTCCAGTGCATTGAGGGAGCACTTCAAGATGATGGGACAGCAATCGGGCGGGCAAGAGCGACTGTTCTATTCGTTCAATCTTGAAGATCACGTTCCGGCGAAGCACCTGCTGCGCGGCATCGACCGATGCCTCGATCTGAGCGGGCTGCGCGAACACCTGGCCAAGTATTACAGCCACACGGGTCGGCCCTCGGTCGATCCGGAACTGATGGTGCGGATGCTGATCATCGGCTACAGCTACGGCATTCGTTCGGAGCGCCGCCTGTGCGAGGAGGTGCATCTGAACCTCGCGTATCGCTGGTTCTGTCGTCTTGGTCTGGAGGATGCCGTACCGGAGCATTCCACCTTCTCCAAGAACCGGCATGGGCGATTTCGCGAGAGCGGCGCGTTTCGCTGGGTGTTTGAGGAGGTGGTGCGTTGCTGCATGGCGGCGGGCCTGGTCAAGGCAGAGGGCTTTGCGGTGGACGCGAGTCTGATTGCTGCCAACGCAAGCCATCAGCACAGCGTTGCGCCCGGTGAGCATTGCGATTGGAACAATCCCCAGATCGACACGCGCGCGATGCGCGAGTATCTGGCGGCCCTGGATGATGAGGAGCTTGCCGCGGCAGCGTCGCGCAAGCTATCGCTCAGCGACCCGCACGCGCGCTGGACGGCGGCGACCGGAGGCATCGCCTTCTTCGCCTACTCGACCAACTATCTGATCGACGTGGCTCATGGGGTGATCCTCGACGTGCAAGCGACGCCTGCTCACCGTACGGCGGAAGTCGAATCCACCAAGACCATGATCGAGCGGGTCGAAGAGCACTTCGATCTCAAACCGCAGCGGCTCATCGCGGACATGGCCTATGGCTCGGCGCCGATGTTGGGCTGGATGGTCGAACAGAAGGCGATCGAGCCGCATGTGCCGGTGTGGGACAAGACCGAGCGCAAGGATGGCACCCTAGAGCGCGACGCCTTTCAATGGGACGAAGAAGCCGACGAATACCGCTGCCCGCAGGGCTACGCCTTGCGCCGCCAATGGCGTCCCTTCAAGAACTCGCGCACGCACATCACCCAAGGCGAAACCGTCATCTATCGCTCAAGTAAGCGCAGTTGCACCGTCTGTCCGATGAAACCCCGGTGCTGCCCGAATACGCCCTTTCGCAAGATTGCCCGCAGCACCCACGAGTCGGCGCGTGACGTTGCTCGACGCATCGCCACCACGGCGGCGTATCAACGATCGCGCTGCGAGCGCAAGAAGGTCGAGATGCTCTTCGCGCACCTTAAGTCCATCCTCAAGCTCGATCGCCTACGGCTTCGCGGACTCAGTGGCGCCACGGATGAATTCACCCTTGCCGCCACCGCCCAGAATTTGCGGCGTCTGGCCAAGCTCGTCTCACCGGCACCACCGCTTCACGGGATAGGTGCGCCCGCATGAGGTGAAACCCTCCGAATTAGCCGACAAGCAAGGCTTCAAAGCCCAGTGCCGGGCACCAAAGCCCATCACCTCGCGTCATTACTGCCAATATCCAAGCGCCAGTTCAGCCGCAACGTCGAGTTCTTCAACAGAATCGCCGAGGAGCGGCTGCTCGCGACGTCTTATTGAGTATTTCCTAACCTCGTGACAACCGAATTGTTCCTCATGCGTTACTCGGGTGTTGGCATAACATCGGAGTTTGCGCATGAAGACGAAGAACAAAATCGATGCCGGGGCGAAGCGCCGGGTGCGGGCGGCGCGGCTGCTTCAGGCCGGTCACGCTCCCGCGCGGGTGGCTGCTATGGTGGGCGCGCCGCGCCAGACGGTATACCGCTGGAAGGGCGTGCTGGAGTCCGAGGGAATCGATGCGCTTCGGAGCGTGAGCAAGGGCGGGCGTCCCGCCCGACTCGGTGCCGAGGAACTGTCCAAGCTGCAAGTAGCTTTGCTCGAAGGCCCGACGGCGCACGGCTTTGGCACGTCGCTCTGGACGATCAAGCGGGTGCGCGTGTTTATCGAGCGGCGCTTCGGCGTTCACTACAGCGAGGTTCATGTCTGGCGGTTGCTCGGGCAGTTGGGCTTCTCCAGCCAGAAGCCCGATCGGCGTGCGCTGGAGCGCGATGATGTGGCCATCGAGCATTGGAAGCGGCACACCTGGCCTGGGCTTAAAAAAAAGCCCGCCGCGAGGACCGGCTAATCGTCTTCATCGACGAATCGGGCCTGTCGCAGCGCCCCACGCGGGTGCGCACCTGGGCGGTGAGAGGCGAGACTCCGGTGCTCCAGTTCTGCTTCAACTGGGACCACGTCTCGGTGATCGCCGGAATGCACTATCGCGGCGTGTGCTTTCGGCTTCACGAAGGCTCGGTCAAGAAAGAGCAGGTCCTCGAGTTCCTCAAGGCGCTCAAAGCCCACTATCGCCGCCGGCTTCTCATCTTGTGGGATGGAGGCAGACCTCACCGCAGTCGCTTGGTGCGCGACTACGTGGACTCGACCGACGGCGACATCCAGCTCGAGTTCCTGCCCGGCTACGCCCCGGAACTCAACCCCGTGGAGTACCTCTGGGCTTGGCTCAAGCGCCATGCGCTGGCGAACTTCTGCCCCGAGACGTTGAGCGAACTCCAGCACACCGCTCGCGGCAAGCTGAAATCCGCCCAACGGCGCTCCGCCATCATCGCCTCCTGCTGGGAACAGGCTCAACTGTTCTAATGTCATGCGGTTAGGTAATACTCAATAGCAGAGACCGGCACAGAGTGGACCCAGACGTTCAGGCAAAAAATCGCCCCGCCGGTGACTATTCACCGGCACTGCTCGATGCTCGGGCGAGTGCTCGGTCAACGCCCGATCGGGCACACCGCGTCCCAGCACGCATGCATCGAATCGTGCGAGCCGGGCTCGGGGCCGCTGCACAGGGCAAAGGGGTTGGCCGTGCAGCTGTTGTAGTAGCCGCCGGCCGCCGCGCCGGCCGCGTTTGCGGCTGCTGCGGCGCCAGAGCCGCCGTGGTCGGCAACGGGTCTCGGCAGGTCGCCTATCGTACCGCCTACCACGTAGTAGGCGGGGTTGTACTCCTTCACCATGTTGACGATATGCTGCGCGTCGTTGTTCCAGCACTGGCGTTTGCCGAGCGCGATGGTGTGGGAGTCAACGTCGCTGACTTGGATTGTCACGATGCCGTCTGGGGGCCGCTCCGAGTCGGGCGGGCAGACCCACTGGTACTCGAGGATCTTCTGTGCGTCCCCAGGCATAGATTGGATCTCTTTGGCGTAGCCGGTGTTGGTACCCCGATCGCCGAGATCCACGATCATGCCGTCGGCAAAGGCCGGGGCGACGATGAATGTCGCGAGGAGAATCCAAAGCGGTTTCGGGGGGCGTTTCACGGTGCGCTCCTGGCATCGTACGGCCGTACGACGTTAGCGCCCCGTGCAGTGTGCGGCTGCCGGAATGCGGGGTGGTGTATGGGCGGTATTCACAAACACAGGCACGGCGAGACAAATCGAACGCCGCGACGGGTACCGGACATTATGTCCGGTGCCGTGGATAACTGTCTCGACGCCGTGTCAATGCAAGTGGTTAAACGAAGACGCGTAGGTCGTCGCTGCGTGTTCATCTGACACTGGGATCAGTCCACGGCCCAGATTGGGCGCGCCTACGCGCCGGTTGATCGCGAAAGCGCATGCAGATCGTGCCTGTTTCCCGGCCAGAGCGCGCGCGCACCGGGGTTAGCATCGCGACGAGATTTCCCCCAAGCCGGTCTCGAACCGGTAGCGACGAGGCGCCTTCGTGGGAGGGCGCAGACGGGCCTTCGGGCCTGTGGTGAAAACCCGGCTCGCAAAAACGAGCCGGTCCCCCTGGTCGTGCACCAGGTGAAGGTCTGCCACCGAGGTGGCGGATGATCCGTAACGCGCGCCCCGCACAGCGCGCATCGGGTAGGCGCACGGCGCCTTCCGAGCGGGCCGGTTCGTGCCTGCTCAAAGTAAAAACCGTCCGAAGTCAGTCCGGTGTGGCGAGCGCTCGTGTAGAGCGCGCGCCCCGCGAGGCATTCGGCCGGCGTGAGCCTGCGTGAATGGAACCGACAGGAACCCGGGCCCCCGGAAGGGGCGCCGGGTTCCGCTAGCCATGCCGCAAGGCATGCCACGCGCTCTCCGACAACGGAGGGAGGCCCAGTGGGAGTCTCCCGAATAGATTGGGCGACTATGAGCCAAGAGTACCGCGTCGCTGCGGTGATCTATCGGCTCCTCCTTCAGTGGAAGCCTGACGAATAGATGGGGCTTCGCGAAAACCCGCGCTCAGCAATGTCGTGCGGCTTTTTGCTTTCTGACCCTTCTACGTAATCCCAAGAAACGCCGCCGGCGAGGACGCGAGCACCCTCCGGATCCGTGAGGTCTGGAGCGCGCTGCGCCTTTTCCTAATGCGCGGCCGTGTTTACCTCCCTGTGGGTCTCACAGGAATCGAAAAGCGCTCCCACGCGGGAGCACCGAGTCGGCGCGATCGCACGAATCGCGCACCACGGCGTAAACAAACCGATCTTCGATCCCCCTCTGCGAGGGGGCGTCTGAACATGGATGCTCTGGGTCATGCCTGGAGATTCGCCATTCGTGTGTCCTACCGACGCCCCCTCGCGAATAGGGGGCCCAGAGATTCGACGATGCAAACCACAAGAACAGTGGTGTCCGACGCCAAGGACACCGCGCGGAAAGTGTCGTTCGTGCGCAGCATGGCCGACGGCTACCGCGACGGCAAGAAACTCGCGCAAGCGATCGCTGTGGACCCCACGCTTCTTCGGGGCCTTGCGGTGGTGCTGCGCAAGCTGGCAAGAAATCCCGAAGCGAGAACCATCCTCGACAAGGTATTCGATCGCCATGCGAAGCAATTCCCAAGCGAGTATCGCGCGTACGCGCAAGCTCGCCTGACGCACTGAAGCACGCGTAAAGGGGGCCGGCTGCAAGGCCGGTTACCCCTTTCGCACTGGACCGCTAGGTCCGCACGCCGAGGACCCATCGCCTTCGGGATCGACTCGTCCCGAACGCCGTGCGCCCTCAAGGGCCAAGCGGTTTCACCCCTCCCGGGGTCATACGGGAATCGAACGGACTCCCATCGGGGAGCTCTCCATCGCGAAGCCGAGCGAAAGCTGGGTGGATGCGGCATCTGTGAACGTTGCGGGCAACGCTTACGCCTGCAAGACGCATGGCGTCCCCGTCCTCACCTGAGACGGGAACGGCTCGGCGCTGATGTATGCACTGGGCATCGCGCCTGTCGCGATGAGCGCGCTCTTCGGCATGCTCGTTTGGGCCAATGGCACCGAGCACAGTCGCATCGTCAAGCTGCAACAAGAGATCGAGTTGGTCGGCACCGTGCACGCGATGCCAACTGAGTTCTGAAACGCAAGTCGTGACGAACGGGCGAGTGCCCGTGGCGCGCGGCACACGCAATCTTCGCGGGTAACGCTTTTGCGCCCGCGAGGGCCTGGCGTCCCGCTTTCACTTCGAAAGGGGAACGCCACATGAAAACCTGGATCGTCGTCCTGATCGCCATCGCTGTCGTGCAAGTCACCATTGGCAAGGCGCTTGTCACCAAGTTCGAGCACATCGCCACGGCCCACACGGTTTCGATGCAGAAGGCCGTCGACGCGGCGAAGTAGGCTGCTCGCGCGCAAACGGAAATGTCCCCGGCGCATCGGGGGCGAGAGAACGCCGCCGCCTGGGTCAGCGAACCGGGATCTCACCGTCGGCCTTTTCAATTCGCCCCCTATGTGACCGGGGGCATGCAAATGGAGAACCCCATGAAACCGTACATCATCGCCGCGCGGCTGAAGTTCGCTTGGCTGGCGACCGTGTTCACGATGCACATGCTCGCGTTAATCGCGCTCGCGCTGCTCCCGGTACCGGAAGTGCACTGGGGGCGCCGCCGCCGCGAGCTGCGCGTGATCGTCATGAACGTCGGGAAAGCGAAGACGCTCCTGCGACACATCCGCAAGGCAAGACGGGATCTACGCACGTGGCGTGGGCACACGCTTCGGGCCTTGGCCGACCTGGAGAATCCGGGCGAAGTGTGGTTGAACGCACAGAATGCGCTGTTGTGGCCGTATGTGCAGCGCCAAATGAGGTCCCAGGGGCACGACACGACGAAAGACGGGGACCAATCCTCGGTCCTGTACATGCCTGAGGCTCGGGTGGAACTCAAGCCGAACGCGCTCCAGCAGTTCCGGCTTCGGCTCAACCAACTCGTCCGAGAGGAAAACCTGCGGCATTGCCGTCGCCTCGATGTGCGCGACGGCCTGCGGGAAACGATTTAGAAGGAAACGGGCGAATCGGCGATTCGCCCCGTCGCCGGGCGCCGGGTCCTCAGTGGACCTGGGCGCTCGGGGACGGCATTTCCTCCAGGCGCTGCCGTTGGATCAACGCAAGTGCGAGCCCCATTGCTTCGCGCGCGAACTTGTCCATCTGACCAGGTGCGGTAGCCGCATTGCGCCGCGCCCAATGGCCGACGCGGGTGGCCCGCGCCTCGGCGACAGTGGGGCTGATTTTGCCCGCCTGCATTTGCTCCAAGATCTTCGTGGTCACGGCGCTCACGTCAATCAGTGCGTGCCGGCGAGTGCCAAGGGGCGTCAGTCCCTTCGGGGGCCACCGGCGATCTTTGACCTCCATCGCAAACCAAAACAGTAGCGGAACCACGGTGAACCAAGCGGCGATCCCGGCAAGGGTCCACTCCAGCCACGTCGGCATTCGAACCTCCTTTCGTCTTCGCTGATTTCGCAGATGAATAGACCGTAGCACGCAAGCACGAATCGTCAAGCCCGAGACCCAGCGCCATCCGAACCGAAGGATCGCCTTGGGCCTTGCCCAGCACCTGTAACACCTCGCCCGTGGGTCCACGGGTATCGAGCATCGAAGCCCATAGGGGCTTCCTCAGGCCGCCCAGCAGGGCAGGCCGCGGAAAACCTTCTTCACCGAAAGGAGCCACACCGTGAAAATCGCACACAGGATGAAAGCCGTCTCCCGGCTGATCGTCACCATGGCCCTCGCGCTGTTCGCGAATGCCGTCTTTGCCTGGGGACAGAACTCCCCGGACGCCGGCGTGTACGGCATGAACAACAGCATGATGCTCGGCAGCGTCTACGAGGGCACCGTGGTCAACGTGCGCCCCGTGCACATTGAGTCCTCGAACACCGCGACCTACACGGGGCGCGCCACCGGCGCGGCCCTGGGCGGGCTGTTCGGTTCGCGCTTGGGCCAGGGTAACGGGCGCATCGCGGCGGGGATCCTCGGCGCGGTACTGGGCGGCGTCGCGGGCGATGACGTGGCCAATCAAGCAAGCGGCTACAACGGCACGGAGGTCATCATCGCGATGAAAGATCACCGGCTCGTCTCGGTTACGCAGGCCGGAGGCCCCGGGTTCGTTCCTGGAGAACCGGTGTATGTCGTTCAGTCGGGCGGCACGACGCGCGTCGTTGCGCGTGGCCCCAGCCAGGGCGACGTGCGCTACATCGAAAAGTAGCCAGTAAGCAACCGTGCGAGACACGGCGGGACGAGTCCATCGGGGACTTGGCCCGCCGCGTTTCGCTCTTTCTGGAGACGAGCATGTTGATCTTCGATTCACTGCACGAGAGTGCTTCCGGCTGCTTGCGGGTGGCGCGCATCGATAGCGAGCGGGGTAACGTCTCGCTCGTGTATCGGGATAACCGCGGTCTCGCCCACTGGGAGTTCGGCCTGCACGACGGTTGCGGCGAAGCCTCGGTGCGCGCGAGCACCGATGAGGCGCAGGCCATCTTCAATGGCCTCATGCACACGATCGATCCGGAGCGAAAGCTCCCGCGGCACGAGCTTCCGTGTTGGGCTCGGCACGAAAGCACAAACCGCAAGCGCGTGCGGGCTACGCACGCCTGAGCGGCTCGGCCATCACCCACGCCCGGTCCAGCGTCCACTGGGCGGGCTTTTCGTCTTCATCTTTCTGCACAAGGAGGACAGCGTGCAAATCGCGTTTACGGACACACGGCTCGGGGTGCCAAAGCCTGTGAAGATGCAGTTTGCTCACTACGTGGACGGCGGCGCACCTGCAATTGAGCTCGTCTGCGCCGACGAGGACGACTTTGGCGGGCACTGGTTGACGGCGACCGTGAACGTGCCCGGCATCCCGCAAGGCTGTGTCGCCGTGAAGAACTACTCCGAGGGGGAAGGCCTGCCGGAACTGCTACGTTCGGCCGGCGTCATTGAAGGCGAGCCCCTGAAGCATATTGCCTCCGGCTACGTGAGCATCCCCGTGTTTCGGCTCACGACCGGGGCGCTGCAGGCGCTCGAGAAGGTGCGCGCCGGATGAACACGGCGGCAGATCCAGTTTCAAGCAGGGGGTACTACACGCAAGAGCCCCCGGCATCCTCGCGATGCCAGGGCTCTGCTTCTTTGCGGCTGACGTGGCACAGTTGTCCACAAAAAGCGTGGATAACTCTGTGAGTAACTGTCCGGTGGCCCGATGCGCTCGGCGTTTTTGCCGGTGCACGCGATTTGAGCGCGAGCGCGCTCCGAGGGCTCGCGCGTCCCGCGCGTCGCAAGGGGCGATCAGTCGGGCTATTCGAGCTCGACCCGCGCGATGAGCGACGTGGGCGCACAGCCGCGGTGCGTCGCGCAGAAT
Source organism: uncultured Pseudomonadota bacterium (assembly GCA_963817785.1). Taxonomy (GTDB): domain Bacteria; phylum Pseudomonadota; class Gammaproteobacteria; order Burkholderiales; family SG8-39; genus JAKALD01. The sequence goes on from CAWFPL010000007.1 coordinate 403,789, forward strand.
AAGTCCACGAACGATGTTGGCCAGCGAAAGTGTTGGTGGTCCGCAACGATCCAGATCTACGAACGCATTGATGCTTTCGTCCACGGCCGTGTCGTTATTGATTGCTGACGACTCCGTCGCAGCATGTAGCTCGACACGGCCCGCCGTGCAATTTACACCGCTGAAAGCGGGCCGCCCGCGTCTGAGAACGAGGCCATAATGTCTAGTGCAAAGTGGGCTTGGTCGCCGGTATCTGCTCAAGCAGTTGGCTACGAGCACGTTTGCAAGAAAGATTTGCCTTGTTCATTTCTGTTTCAAGAATGATCGTGATTTCCTGAATATTGCGAACCAGCCCCTTGAGGTCACCGGGCTCCGCGGGCTTGCTCGGGTCGTCAAGCAAATTAATGACTCCTACCAACATGGCCCGGATTTCAGCAAGCACGCCAAGTGCTTGATGAGCGCGCTCCGGTAAATCAATATGTTCCTCAAGCCCGAACAGGCCTTCGACGAAGCCGTCCAGTTCTTGCCTGCGAACCAGCGCGAAATGCTTAAGACCTTCTCGCGTCTGCGCCACGTCGAAACGCAGTAGCCGGAACGGATTACGGCTGCTTTGGTGCGCCGTCAGGCGATTCCAGAGACCTGCAACTAGCGCGTTGAGCAGTTCATTCACAGCCTCCATGGAGTCGAATTCCGGCAGCTCTCCACCCCAGAGCTGCTTGACCGTCTCCATCGGCGAGGCAGCAATGACGGGCGACGCAATGTTGCCCAGAAACCGGGTCCGCACCTCATGGAATGGCGTCGGGCACTTGTAACGCTTTAGCAATGCGATGACCTCGGCGTCGCTGGCGCCGGTCATTTTTAGCTTACTCAAAGCACTTACTCTTTCGTCTTCAACCGCTGCTCGTTCGCCACAATGAACGCCCGGATGACATCGGACATTCCCAGGAGCTTGAGCCACTGCTCCTTGTATAGCGTTACCGGGAAACGCCCCATCCCGTAGATCGAGAGCGCGCCCTTCTCGCTGACTTTCATGGTAATGCCGGTGGCGGCCCCCTTTTTGAGCGCAGCGTTCTCGTTACGCAGCCGCTCGAGCTCCGCCTTCAGATCGTCGTCGGACATGGTTACTCCCTGTCAGTTAGAAGTGAGCCATTACGCCGAAGAGTTTATCGGGGGCTTATCGCCGGCTCAAACCGTTCTTGCAAATTACCACGCCCGAGCAGTATGCTGAAATTGCTGGTCCTGCTCTAGGCAAACGCAGGGCACAAGTCGCATAGCCGACACGAGACAGCCCGGCTCCCCTGGAGCAGCTTGGGAAAAGACGCTGAATTCCAGGACCTATCTAATTGACAATACCTGCGTGCCCATGGAGGCTTGAAGCCGATGCGAGTGAAGCGATCCTGAAATTCTAGCCCCGGAATTGGCCGCCTAAAATCAGCAGCGCGGCATCTGAACGAACGCTTTCGCCCAGAGCGGAACTTCGCGGATGATTGAAGCGCTCGCAACTCATAGTACTTCACGGGACGTCATGCGACCACCCGGTCGGCGCACAGTCGGGAATCCCTTTATTTTGCGTTACGTTTTCTCTCATCCGCCGGCTGTTTCGTCTGTCCTTGCTCCGGCTCCTTGAAGTCACCGATGACCCCTTTCAAGGGACAGACCGAGAACGCCAGACATTTCTTGCACCCCACCACCAATGCGACGGGACAAAGGGTCATTTTGCTTCCCCTCCTTCTGTGACACGACGCTTCTCTAGCAGCGTGTTGATGCTTTCATTCAATCACTGGTTCGGCGTGGAGCAGCATCGGCCGCCGGATCGTGGCCCCGAGCGGCTTGGCGGCAATAATCAGGAAGTTCCTGCGTGGGACTTGGGTCATTGCCTTTTCCCGGACGAGCCTGCAGGGAAGTCTACGCTTGAACGAGTGCTGTGGTCGTAACCAGACGCGGGCGACTGATCCCGATCAAGCCTCCAACCCGCCTCGTGCCGCTGAGTAGACAGATGCCAATTGAGGATAGTTGCGCCCTCCTAGGCGTTCATCCTCGAGCGTCGGGTGTCCCGCGTGCTCATGCGGTGCTCCGGGTACGCAGGCGGCCCGGAGCCTCAACCCACTATGGTGCACCGCCGGATTTCGCATCCACACCTGAACGCCGTGCTCGCCTAGCGGCCGACGTGACGCTGCGCAGACGTCCCGCGCTTGCAGCGCTCGAATCGCGAGGATCGCTGCTGAAGCCGCCACGCCAGCTACCGCAGCGGCGATGGCAAGAGTCCCCAGTAGCCGCACTGCGGCGGCACCGAATCGGCGAAGCGTGCCCAGACCAGCCTTGGCCCGCAAAGGCGCAGCGCTTGCGTGCCCGAGTGAAGGCGCTAAACGATCTTCTTTGGCAAGGAAGTCGTACATGGTGTTCCTTTACCCGATCAGCCCATTCGCGCAAGTTCGCAGCGGCTCGTGATCGGAGGTGACCGCCCCGGATTCGACCCGGATGCGCCGCGCACACTCTCTGGCAAGCGAGAGGTGCATCGCGGAGATCGCGGCAAGGATGCGCTTTCGGATGACGGCTCTGGCCGAGCGAACCCCTGAAGCGACAAATGCTGCGTTAAGTGCGTAGAGGCTCGGCCTACAGGTCTCGAGCAAGATCTGCACTGCATGATCCGCGACGAGCTCCTCGATGCTGATCGGAAACAGGCGCTGCTCAGGCGTTGCCCTCGCCAGGGGCTCCTCGGCGAGCGCACGCAGCTCCTCAGGCGCGATTGCTGGCAGCTCGAGGCCCATCCTCCGCGCCGAGGCGAGGAACGCCTGAGCCTTCCGGCGGTGCACCGCGAGGCGACGGTAGCCCTGGCGGTGGCCTTACTGAAGTCCGGACTCACCTTGGCCGCGATCATCTTCTCGAGGCTGTAGAGCCGCACCGGGGCGGCCGAAGGCACGTGCGGGTTGCGCGTCGTAGAGCAGGGCGCCCCCCGAAGCCTCGCGATCATGGTGTCTGTCCGGCCGCGCGCCTCGAGCTCGGAGGCGCTCACTTGGCCCAGGCCGTGCGGGGGCCGATCGTGCAGGCGTTCTGAGGGCTCCAACATGGCGCATTAGAACGTGCTGTTCATCTCGAGCAGGATCTCGTCGGTGTCGCGGACCCGCTCGTCGCCCTGGGACTCGCCCGCAAGCGATTCGCAGGGCATCGGCGACCGTGGCCGCTCGGGGGCGACGGCCGGATGCGCCTGCGCCGGGGCAGGACACGAGGCCAGGGCAGGCCGCGCGGCGGGGACCGGCTCGTGCGCCGGGGAGAGGCGTCTGGGTGGCCGATCGCCGGTGGCGCCTGTCGCGCGCTTCGCCTTGTCGCGCCTGAGCGAGCGTTCGAGGCGCTCGCGAACCCCGCGCGAGGTTTTCCCGGGCGGGAGCGAGAGCAGCCAGCGCAAAAGCTCTGCATGTTCCTCTCGCTTAACGACGAAGCTCACCTTCATCTCGTCCAAGGACTCTGGGCGCTGTTTGCTGGCCACGCTGCCCCTCCGCGCCTCAGTGCACCTTTCTACTGCCGTGCATCTCCGGGAAGACGTACGGGTAGCACTTGTCTTTCGGGATGCGACATTCGCACGAGACCGTTTGCTGGATGTCGTGGAACCGCAGCGATATCGCCAGGACCACGCTATCGCGGAGGGAGTATTCGTCGGCGAGGAGCGCGCAATGCAGATCCGGATGCTCATCGAGCATCTCGAGCGTGCGCTGGCGGCGCTCCTCGGCTACCCGCTGCAAGGCTAGGTTGTGCTGCGCCTTGGCCAAGTCCGACGGCTTGGTCACGGCAACCCGTCCTGCCGCCCTAGCCCTGGACCGCCGCGAGACGCCTCACCCCCGCGATCGCCGTGCCGAAGCGGCGCATGCCTTCGGCGATCGCAAA
>CAWFPL010000008.1:0-312500 GCA_963817785.1 uncultured Pseudomonadota bacterium
TAGGCCGCGTCGCGCTGCGGCGCGCGAAACGCCGCTTCCATCTCGCGCCGCAGCCGCACCGCGGGGTTGCTCGCGTCGACCGCCACGTCGCTCCACTTCACCGGCTGGCCCGCCGCGATCGGCTTGAGCAGCTTCCAGCCGTGCGCGAGGCCGAGCGGCAGGCAGCCCAGCGCGAGCGAGTCCGCAGCGGGCATCAGCCGGCCGACGACCGTGTAGCCGCCCTCCCCGTCGAGCAGCTCCCCGGGCCGCAGGTCGCGCTTAGCGGTGGCGACCGCGTCGGCGCGAAAGCCCGTGGCGCAGCCGGTCGGCTCGCCGCGCAGCCCGACCGAGGCGACCGAGATGCCGACCTCGAGACCGATCAGGTGCCAGCGCTTGTACATGCACGCATAGCGCCCCGACGGATCGGTCTTCACCCCGTACTCCATGAAGCAGCGGCGCACGTACTCGGTTTCCGCCTCGAACACCACCCATACGCCGAAGCGGATGTCGTAGCCGATCGCGCGGCCATCGCGCTCGAGCGAGGAGACGACTTCGACCTGCCCCTTGTGGTGCAGCTGCCCGCCCTCCTCCTTCGGACGCATGACGAAGGGGATGTCGTCCACCGCGGCCGGCGGATACGCGAGGCCGTGCGGCGCCGGCGTGAGGCCGGTCGCGTTGCACACCGCGGTGGTCTCGATCGCCGGCTTGGAGCCGTCGAGGAAGGAGTTGAACATCTTCGGGTTCAGCCCGCCGATCCTCGCCTGCTCGGGCGTGAGTCCGTAGTAGCCCCACACCGTCTCGGGCGTCGACTGGGCGAAGTGCGGCAGCCATTTGTGCCCGCGCCCCGCCGCCACCACCGTGAACCCGGCGGCGCGCGCCCAGTCGACGAGGTCGCAGATGATCGCCGGCTGGTCGCCGTAGGCGAGGCTGTAGACCACCCCCGCCTCGGCCGCCCTCTTCGCGAGCAGCGGACCGCAGAACGCGTCCGCCTCCACCGTCACCATGACCACGTGCTTGCCGTGCGCGAAGGCGGCGAGCGCGTGCTCGACCGCCGCGATCGGATTGCCGGTGGACTCGACCACGATGTCGATCGCCGGATGCGCGAGGAGCGCCTGCCAGTCCTCCGAGACGTGGGTGCGGCCTTCTTTCAGCGCCGCATCGAGCGTGGGCGCGGCGTAGGCTTCCGCCTTCCAGCCCACGCGGTCCAGGTTCTGTTTCGCGTTCTCCGGAGAAAGGTCGGCGATGCCCGCGAGATGCACGCCCGGCGTGTTCGGGACCTGCGCGATGTACATGGCGCCGAACTTGCCGGCGCCGATCACCCCGATGCGTAGCGGCTTGTTCCGGGCCGCGCGCTCGCGCAGCTTGGCGTAGAGGTTCATGTCATGCCGCCTCGAGCAGCCCGCGCAGCTGGTCCGCCGGCGTACCGTCCTTCCACGGCAGCGCGACCTGGTAGTCCCTCAGCAGGCAATCGTCGGGCAGGCACTCGATCGGCGTGAAGTCGCGGTGCGCGATGTAGCCCGGGCGCTTGAAGCGGCGGATGTGGTTCGACACCGCGCACAGCGACAGGTACACGCTCACCCGGTTCCACGGCGACAGGTTCGAGGTCGAGGCGTGCACCAGGCAGCCGTGGAACAGGATCATCGAGCCGGCGGGGCCTTTCGGCGCGACGATGCCTTCGCGCCCAGCTTCTCCTTGCGCCCCGATGCGCGCGCGCGCCACGAGCTTCGAAATGGTATCGTGGTCGATGGTCCACAGCGGGTAGCTGGTGGTCGTCACGTCATGCCCGGCCTCGAGCACCCCGAGCTTGTGGCTCCCCGGAATGAACATCAGCGGCCCGTTGAACTCGTTCACCGCGTCGAGGAAGATCGCCACGTTCATGGCGCGCGCCTCGGGCATCCAGTCGTCGTTCTTCCAGGTGCCGTAGTCCTGGTGCCACTGCCAGACGTCGCCGTCGAAGGCCATCTTGCCGTTGATCTTGAACTGGTGCATGTAGAGCGGCTCGCCGAAGATCTGCTCCACCGGCTTCACCATGCGCGGATGGCGCGCGAGCCGCGCGAACGGCGCGCTGTACAGGTGCGCGGCGAAATTGGTGCGCACCACGTCGCCGCTCTTCTCGCGCACGTTCTCCGGGCGCCGCTGGGCGTACAGCGCCGGTACCGCGTCGGTGAGCACCTTGATCTCCTCGGGGGAGAACAGGCTCGGGAAGAACAGGTAGCCGTCGCGCTCGAATTGCTCGAGCTGGGTTGGGGTCAGCTTCATGTGTCTCGCTCCTCCTGCGGCGGATTATAGGCGCGCGGTTGCCGCGGCGGCATGGCGCATGGTTGCGTTCAGCCTGCAATCGCCCGGAACTGATCCGCGGCAGCCCAGAGGCGCTTTTCCAGCGCGTGGTTGGCTTCGTCCTTCTCGGTTGGTGCGACCCAGCGCATTCGCCCCCCCCGCCCTTACGCGCTGTGCACGCGCACGCGGTGCTCGGTCTTGAGCCAAGTCGTGCGCTTGGCGACGCGCAGGTCGTAATCCACCTGAAGGTTGAGCCAGAGCTCAGGCGAAACGCCGAAGTACTTCCCCAGCCGCAGCGCCGTGTCAGCGGTAATCGAGCGCTTGCCGTTGACGATGTCGCTGATGCGGTTCGGAGGAACGGCGATCTTGCGGGCGAGCGCGTTGATGCTCACGCCCATCGGCTGCATGAACTCCTCGTAGAGGATCTCGCCGGGGTGGATCGGTTCGAGTAGTTTCGCGGTCATGGGATTTCCTAGGAATGGTAGTCGACGATCTCGACGTCGTACGCGTGTCCGTCCGACCAGCGAAAGCAAATCCGCCACTGGTCATTGATGCGGATACTGTGCTGGCCCTTGCGATCGCCCTTGAGCGCCTCCAGCCGGTTGCCGGGCGGCACGAGCAGGTCCTGGATCGTTCGTGCCTGGCTCAGGTAAAGCAGCTTGCGGCGCGCGGGCCGCTCGATGGTGCGCCAGCGCGCGACCGGCTGATCGTTGTAGAGCGCCTCCGTGCCGGCCGAACGGAAGGACTTGATCACGCCGCGAGGTTATTACGCACGCCGTAATACGTCAAGCGCTCTACCCGGCACGGCACGGGAGATCTGGGGCAAGACTGTCGGCGCGGCCCCCGGTACATCCGGTGCAACGCAAATGCCGGTTTGCGGCGCCTGCGCTGAACCGGATGTACTGCTTTCTCGGCTCGCTCGGCGACATTGGGTCCTTCAAGCGTCAGCAATCCGCAAGCAGAACGATGCCAGACCCTTTGCGGCCCAGAGCGTTCAAGATCACAAATTGTGATCTTGAACGGAGCGCCGAGTACGGCTCCGCCTTCAGCCACCTTGCATCCATGCTCTCAGGCCTCGGCCATCAGCCGGCAGAACAACTCCAGATCGACATTCCCGCCCGAAAGCACCAGCCCCACCCGCCGCCCTGCCATCGCCTCGCGCTCCTTCACCAGCGCCGCCAGCGGCGCTGCCCCCGCCCCCTCGGCGAGGTTGTGCGTGTCCTGAAAGTAGGCGCGCATCGCGGCGACGATCTGCGCGTCGCTCAGCGTCACGATGCGCTCGGCGCCCTTGCGGATGATCTCGAACGCGGCCGGGTCCGGCACGCGCGTCGCCATGCCGTCGGCGATCGTTTGCGCACGATCCGTCGCCACCACCCGCCCGGCGGCGAACGACAGCGCGTACGACGCCGCCCCTTCGGCCTGCACGCCGACGATCTTGGTCTTCAGCCCCAGCAGGTCGCGCACCAGGATCAGGCCGCAGATCCCCGAGCCCAGGCCGATCGGCGCATACACCGTATCGAGCGACGGCACTGCGCGGAACAGCTCGAGCGCGCAGGTCGCCACCCCGAGCACCAAGTCGGGATGAAACGGCGGCACCATCTCGTAGCCGCGCTGCTGCGCGATGCGCGCGGCCTGCTCGCGCGCCTCGTCGAAGTCGCGCCCGTGCTCGACCAGCTCGGCGCCCAGTGCGCGCATGGACGCGTTCTTCTCGACGCTGTTGCCGTACGGCACGACGATCGCCACCGGCACTCCGTGGCGCCGCCCGGCATAGGCCAGGCTCTGGCCGTGGTTGCCGCGCGTCGCGCTCACCATGCCGCGCACGTTCGCTCGCTCGCGCTTCAGCCGCTCGGCGTAGATGAGGCCGCCGCGCACCTTGAACGCGCCGATCGGGGTGTGGTTCTCGTGCTTGACCCAGACCTCGCATCCGGTGCGCGCGGCGAGCAGCGGCCAGGCGTACTGCGGCGTGGGCGGCATCGCCGCGTACACGCTGCGCGCCGCCGCCTCGAGCTCGTCCAGGCTGAACATGGGGCCGCTATTTCGCGGCTTTGGCCGGCGGCGCGGGCTGGTCCGCGATCTGGTAGAAGATCTCGCCCTGCTTGATCATGCCGAGCTCGTAGCGCGCGCGCTCCTCGATGGCGGCGTAGCCGTGCTTCAGGTCGAGCACCTCGGCGATCAGCGCGGCGTTGCGCGCTTCGAGCTGCGCGTTGGTGTCGCGCTGCGCCGCGAGCTGGCGGTCGACCTGCCAGACGCGCAGCCAGCCGCCCTTGCCGAGCCACAGCGGATACTGGACCAGGATGATCAGCGCGCCGAGGACGCCGGCGAGGACCTTCATGCGGCGTCCGGCTCCGCTCAGGGCAGCTGGAAGAACGCGTCGCGGCCCGGGTAGCTGACCGAGTCGCCCAGGTCTTCCTCGATGCGCAGCAGCTGGTTGTACTTGGCGACGCGGTCGGAGCGCGACAGCGAACCGGTCTTGATCTGCAGCGCGTTGGTGCCGACGGCGATGTCGGCGATGATCGTGTCCTCGGTCTCGCCCGAGCGGTGCGAGATCACCGTGCCGTAGCGCGAGCGCTTGGCGAGCTCGATCGCGGCGAAGGTCTCGGTGAGCGTGCCGATCTGGTTCACCTTGATCAGGATCGAGTTGGCCACGCCCTGCCGCACGCCCTCGCGCAGCAGGCGGGTGTCGGTCACGAACACGTCGTCGCCGACCAGCTGCAGCTTGCGCCCGAGCCGCCCGGTGAGCAGCTTCCAGCCCTCCCAGTCGCTCTCCGCCATGCCGTCCTCGATCGACACGATCGGATAGCGCTCGGCGAGCCCCGCCAGGTATTCGCACAGCTCGGAGGCGCCGAGCGCCAGGCGCTCAGAGGCGAGCACGTACTTGCCGTCCTTGTAGAACTCGGAAGCCGCGGGGTCGAGCGCGAGCAGCACGTCCTGACCGGCGGTGTAGCCCGCCCGGTCCACGGCCTCGACGATCAGGTCGAGCGCCGCCGCGTGCGAAGGCAGGTCGGGGGCGAAGCCTCCTTCGTCGCCGACCGCGGTGGACATGCCCTTCGCGTCGATCAGCTTCTTGAGCGCGTGGAACACCTCGGCCCCGCAGCGCAGCGCCTCGCGAAACGACTGGGCGCCGACCGGGACGATCATGAATTCCTGGAAGTCGAGGCTGTTGTTGGCGTGCACGCCGCCGTTCACCACGTTCATCATCGGCACCGGCATCTGCATCGCGCCGGAGCCGCCGAAGTAGCGGTACAGCGGCAGGCCCGATTCCTCGGCGGCGGCCTTCGCCACCGCCATCGACACCGCGAGCAGCGCGTTCGCGCCCAGGCGCGCCTTGTTCTCCGTGCCGTCCAGATCGTTCAGCGTGCGATCGATGAAGCTCTGCTCGGAGGCATCGAGCCCGACGATCGCCTCCGAGATCTCGGTATTGACCGCCTCGACCGCCTGGAGCACGCCCTTGCCGCCGTAGCGCCGGGCATCACCGTCGCGCAGCTCGATCGCCTCGCGGCTGCCGGTCGAGGCGCCGGAGGGCACCGCGGCGCGCCCCATGACGCCCGACTCGAGCAGCACGTCGGTCTCCACGGTCGGGTTGCCGCGCGAATCCAGGATCTCTCTGGCGACCACATCGACGATCGAGCTCATGATTGGATGTCCGTTGTTCTCGTTGGGGGTGCGCGGGCCGGGGCTCTCCGGCGCCGCGCGGCTAGTGCTTGACCAGGTTCTCCGCGAAACCGCGCCGCTTGACCAGCTGGTCGAGCTCGACCAGCGTCTCGAGCAGCGGCTGCATCAGCGCGAGGGGCCAGGCGTTCGGGCCGTCCGAGGGCGCCCGCTCCGGATTGGGGTGCGTCTCCATGAACAGGCCGGCGACGCCGCTCGCCACCGCGGCGCGCGCGAGCACCGGCACGAACTCGCGCTGCCCGCCCGAGGATGTGCCCTGCCCGCCCGGCAGCTGCACCGAGTGCGTGGCGTCGAACACCACCGGGCAGCCGGTCTCGCGCATGATCACCAGGGACCGCATGTCCGACACCAGGTTGCCGTAGCCGAAGGCGAAGCCGCGCTCGCACACCAGCACGTTGTCCCGGCCGCTCGCCTGGCGCGCCTTGTCGACCACGTTCTTCATCTCGTGCGGCGACAGGAACTGCCCCTTCTTGATGTTGACCGGGCGGCCGGCGCAGGCCACGGCGCGGATGAAATCGGTCTGGCGGCACAGGAACGCCGGGGTCTGCAGCACGTCCACCACCGCCGCCGCGGGCTTCACCTCCTCGACCGTGTGCACGTCGGTGAGCACCGGCACCCCGATCTGGCGCTTCACCTCGGCGAGGATCGCGAGACCCTGGTCCATGCCCAGCCCGCGGAACGACGCGCCCGAGCTGCGGTTGGCCTTGTCGTAGGAGGACTTGAAGATGAGCGGCAGCTCGAGCGCCGCGCAGAGCTCCTTGAGCCGGCCCGCAGTCTCGATCTGCAGCTCGCGCGACTCGACCACGCAGGGGCCCGCGATCAGGAACAGCGGCCTATCGACCCCGGCTTCGAACCCGCAAAGCTTCACGCCGCGACCACCGAGAGCGTGCCGCCGGGAGCGGAGCGCCTGCGGGAGCGGTGGGACAGCCCCGCGCTCACGAACGCCTTGAACAGCGGATGCCCGGCGCGCGGCGTCGAGGTGAATTCGGGATGGAACTGGCAGCCGACGAACCAGGGGTGGTCCGGCAGCTCCATCATTTCGGGCAAGTTCTCGCTCGGCGTGTGCGCCGAGACCCGGTAGCCCCTCGCCTCGAGCTGCGGCACGTAGACGTTGTTTACCTCGTAGCGGTGGCGATGGCGCTCGTTCACTTCCGCACCGTAGATCTGCGCCGCCAGCGTGCCGGGCTCGACCGGGCACCTTTGCGCGCCGAGCCGCATGGTGCCGCCCAGGTCGGACCGGTCGGTGCGGCGCTCGATGCGGCCGGTCTCGGTCGAGCCATTCGGTGATCAGCGCCACCACCGGATGCGGCGTATCGGGATCGAACTCGGTGCTGTTGGCGCCGGCCAGCCCGCACACGTTGCGCGCGAACTCGATGGTGGCGAGCTGCATGCCCAGGCAAATTCCCAGGTACGGCACGCCGTTCTCGCGCGCGTAGCGGATGGCGCTGATCTTGCCCTCGGTGCCGCGCTTGCCGAAGCCGCCGGGCACCAGGATGGCATCGACCTTTTCCAGCGACGCGACGCCCGATTTTTCGATCTCTTCCGAGTCGACGTAGTGGATGTTGACCCGGCTGCGGGTATGGATGCCCGCGTGCACCAGCGCCTCGTTGAGCGACTTGTAGGAATCCTGCAGGTCGACGTACTTGCCGACGAAGGCGATGTCGAGCTCGTGCTCCGGATGCTCCTGGGCGTCCACCAGCTGCCGCCAGGACGACAGGTCGGCGGCGCGCGCCAGGATGCCGAGCTTGTGGCACACGATCTCGTCGAGCATCTGCTCGTGCAGCATCATCGGGATCTTGTAGATCGAGTCCACGTCCCAGGCCGAGATCACCGCCTCCTTCTGCACGTTGCAGAACAGCGCGATCTTGCGCCGCTCGTCCTCGGGCAGCGGCCGGTCGGTGCGGCACAGCAGCACGTCGGCCTGGATGCCGATCTCGCGCAGCTCCTTCACCGAGTGCTGCGTCGGCTTGGTCTTGATCTCGCCCGCCGAGGCGATGTAGGGCACCAGAGTGAGGTGGATGTAGCAGACGTTGTTGCGCCCCAGCTCGAGGCCCATCTGCCGGATCGCCTCCAGGAAGGGCAGCGACTCGATGTCGCCCACCGTGCCGCCGATCTCGACGATCGCCACGTCGGCGTCGCCGGCGCCCCGTTTGATGAACGCCTTGATCTCGTCGGTGATGTGCGGGATGACCTGCACGGTGCCGCCCAGGTAGTCGCCGCGGCGCTCCTTCTTGATGACGCTCTCGTAGATCTGGCCGGTGGTGAAGTTGTTCCAGCGGTGCATCTTGCCGGACTGGAAACGCTCGTAGTGGCCGAGGTCCAGGTCGGTCTCGACCCCGTCCTCGGTCACGAACACCTCGCCGTGCTGGAACGGCGACATCGTGCCCGGATCGACGTTGATGTACGGATCCAGCTTGATGTTGGTGACCCGGATGGCGCGCGATTCGAGGATCGCGGCGAGGGAGGCGGCGGCGATGCCCTTCCCCAGAGAGGAGACTACGCCGCCGGTAACGAAGACGTACTTGGTCATTTACCCAAGTCGGTCACGAATAAGGAAGTCTACACGCAATGCACGCACGGTTCAATTGCGCGCCGCGCCGGCGCGGCTACTCGGCGCTCAGCTCCGCCCGGCCGCGGAACTGCGCCAGCGCCTCCGGGTTGGCGAGCGCCTCGACGTTCTTCACCGGCCGGCCGTGCACCGTGTCGCGCACCGCCAGCTCGACGATCTTGCCGCTCTTGGTGCGCGGGATGTCGCCGACCTGCAGCACCTTGTCCGGCACGTGGCGCGGGGTGGTGTTGTCGCGGATGCGCTGCCTGATCCTGGCCGCCAGCTGGTCATCGAGCGTCAGGCCTTCCTTCAGCTTGACGAACAGCACGACGCGCACGTCGCTCGGGTTTTCGGGCGGCCAGTCCTGGCCGATCACGATCGACTCGAGCACCTCGTCGAGCTGCTCGACCTGGCGGTAGATCTCGGCCGTGCCGATGCGCACCCCGCCCGGGTTGAGCACCGCGTCCGAGCGGCCGTAGATGATCATGCCGCCGTGGGCCGTAACCTCGCACCAGTCGCCGTGGCGCCACACATTGGGATACTTCTCGAAGTACGCGGCGCGGTACTTCGCGCCGTCCGGGTCGTTCCAGAAGCCCAGCGGCATGGACGGGAACGGCCGCGTGCACACCAGCTCGCCCTTCTCGCCCTGCAGGGAGCGCCCCGCCTCGTCGTACACCTCGATCGCCATGCCCAGGCCCTTGCACTGGATCTCGCCGCGCCACACCGGCAGCATCGGGTTGCCGAGCACGAAGCAGGACACGATGTCGGTGCCGCCGGAGATCGACGACAGGCACAGGTCGTCCTTGAGCGCCGCGTACACGTAGTCGAAGCCCTCTGGCACCAGCGGCGAGCCGGTCGAGAGCAGCGCGCGCAGCGCGTGCAGCCGGTGGGTCTTCTTCGGCTCGAGGCCGAGCTTGGCGAGCGCATCGATGTACTTGGCCGAGGTGCCGAAGTGCGTCATCCCTTCGGCGTCGGCGAAATCGAACAGCACCCTGCCGCGGCTGGCGAACGGCGAGCCGTCATAGAGCAGCAGCGTGGCGCCGGCCGCCAAGCCCGAGACCAGCCAGTTCCACATCATCCAGCCGAGCGTCGTGAAGTAGAACACCCGGTCCCCGGGCCTGACGTCACTGTGCAGCAGGTGCTCCTTGAGATGCTGCAGCAGCGTGCCGCCGGTGCCGTGCACGATGCATTTCGGCACCCCGGTGGTGCCGGACGAGTACAGGATGTAGAGCGGGTGGTTGAACTCGACCTTCTCGAAGCACACCGGCGCCGGCGCGAAGGGGGCGATGAACTCGGCCAGCGTCACGCCGTGGCGCAGGCCGGCGAGCGCGGGCCGCTCGCTCACGCAGGGCACCACCACGCAGCGCCCGACGCTCGGCAGCTGCTCCAGGATCTGGCGCGCCCGGTCGAGCGTGTCGAACTGCTTGCCGCCGTACAGGTAGCCATCCGCGCAGAACAGCACTTTGGGCTCGATCTGGCCGAAGCGGTCGAGCACGCCCTGCACGCCGAAGTCCGGCGAGCAGGACGACCAGATCGCGCCCAGGCTGGCGGCTGCGAGCATCGCCGCCACCGCCTCGGGCAGGTTCGGCAGGTAGCCGGCCACGCGGTCGCCCTTTTTCACACCCGCGGCTGCGAGCGCCTGCTGGAGGCGCGACACCAGCTCGTGCAGCGCGCGCCGCGACAGCCGGCGCTTCACCCGGTCCTCGCCCCAATACACGATCGCGTCGGAATCGTCCGGCGCACGCAGCAGGTTCTCGGCGAAGTTCAGGCGCGAGTCCGAAAACCACTTTGCGCCGGGCATGCGATCGCCGTCGACCAGCCGCGCCTGGCCGAGCGTGCCGCGCACCTGGCCGAACTCCCACACCAGGGCCCAGAAATCGGCGCTGCGCTCGATCGACCAGCGATGCAGCGCCTCGTAGGCGTCGAAGGCGGTACCGGCGCGCTTCGCGGCCTCGGCCATGAAACGCGCCATGTTGGTCTGCGCCGCGCGCTCGGCGCTCGGGGCCCACAGCGGCTTGGCGCTCACTGGACTACCTTTCGGTGGATCATGGGAGTTGGCATGCCACGGTGCAGGGTTGCCCACGGCGTCGCTCGGTCGGCGCCTGCGACGAACCGACCGAGCGACGCGGTGGACAACCCGTGCTCAGCACGCCCGCGTGGGTGTGCGCACGGCTTGACGTGGCGCGCCGCACGCACCGATATTTCGTTCCGACTTCCGTGCCCCCGAAGCGACTGCCAGGTGCGCTGGCCGCTCGACGGCCCGCATGAGACCCGCAGCCTTCGGGGAGCCGGAAGACCCAGACGGGCTACAGGGTGTAGCGCCATGGTGTGCAGCCAAGAGCGCCGATCAGTGAGCGTCCCGCGTGGGCTTCCGGCACGGCGAGTCTTAGCGCAATTTGTAGGAGTCTGTCCATGAGCACTTGCTATGCCGGGCTGGACTGGGCCAGCCGAACCCATGCGGTGTGCGTCCTCGACGAACGCGGCACCGCACTCGAGCACTTCGAGGTGACGCATGACGCGGCCGGCTTGACCGAACTGAAGCGCCGCTTGAAGCACCACGGCTGTCCCCCGGTGGCCATCGAGCGGCCCTCGGGCCTGGTGGTCGATACGCTGCTCGAAGCCGGCTTCACGGTCGTGCCGATTCATCCCAACGCCGTCAAGGCCACGCGCCCGCGCTACCGCAGCCACGGGGCCAAGAGCGACGCCAGCGACGCCTATCTGCTCGCCGATTTGCTGCGCACCGATGGCCATCGCTTCAAGCCCCTGGCCGCCCAGAGCGACGAAGTGCGCGCGCTGCGCGCCCTCGTGCGCGGGCGCGACGACCTGGTGGCCACGCGCGTGGCCCTCGCCAACCAGCTGCGCAGCCTGCTCGAGTCGTTCTGGCCAGGCGCCGCCGAGATCTTCGCCGAGGTGGATTCGCCCATCGCGCTCGCCTTCGTCGAGCGCTACCCCACGCCCGAAGCCGCCGCGCGCCTGGGCCCCAAGCGCATCGCCGCCTTCTGCGCCCAGCACGCCTACAGCGGCCGGCGCAGCCCCGCAGAGCTGCTCGAGCGGCTGCACCACGCCCCCAGCGCCGCCTGCGCCGAGCTCGAGATCGAAGCCAAGGGCGAGCTCGCCCGCAGCCTCGCGCGCACGCTCGAGCGCCTCGTCGAACAAATCCGCCTGCTTACCAGCCGCATCGAGCACCACGTCGCCTCGCTCGAGGACGGGCGCCTGCTCATGAGCTTCCCGCGCGCCGGGCGCCTGTGCGCAGCGCAGCTCCTCGCCGAGCTGGGCAGCGTACGCGAGCGCTTCGCCAGCGACGAGCACCTGGCCGCCGAGGCCGGCGTGGCCCCCGTCACCTACCAATCGGGCAAATCCAAGGCCGTCACCTTCCGCTGGGCCTGCAACCACCGGCTGCGCGCTGCCCTGACCTGTCTGGCCGATAACTCGCGCCACGCCAACGCCTGGGCCGCACATCTGTACGCCCAAGCCCGCGCCCGCGGCTGCGATCATCCCCACGCCGTGCGCATCCTCGCCCGAGCCTGGCTGCGCGTCCTCTGGCGCGCCTGGATCGATCGCAAACCCTACGATCCTACCCAACATCGAGCAGCCCAAACGCTGCTCAACGCAACCAAGGGTTGACACAGGGTGTCTCATGCCGCGGCCCCCGCGTGTTCCAGCTTCTCGCGAATGTGCTCCGGAATGCGCACCGGCTTCTGCCTCGCCATGTCGATGAACACCACGGTCGCCGCGCCGTCGGCGTAGGCCGTCGGATCGGCCCCCACGCGCAGCTCGTAGCTCGTGGCGACGCTCGAGCCGCCCAGGCGCCCCACGTACAGCCTGACCTCGACGGTACCCGGGTAGGTGATCGGGCGCAGGTAGTTGCACTGCGCGTTGGCGATCACGATGCCGGTCGAGCCCCACGCCTCCTCCTCCGGCACCAGCGCGTCGAACCAGCCGATGCGCGCCTGCTCCATGTAGCGGAAATAGACCGTGTTGTTGACGTGCCCCATGGCATCCATGTCGCCCCAGCGGATGGGGATGCGCTCGACGTGCGCCAGCCTGCGTTGTTCGCTCATAAGGCGAGATTATAATTGCCCGCATGGAACGCGAATCGATGCAGTACGACGTCGTGATCGTCGGCGGCGGCCCGGCGGGCCTCGCCGCGGCGATCCGCCTGAAGCAGCTCGCCGCCGCGAAAGGCGCCGAGCTCGGCGTGTGCGTGCTGGAGAAGGGCTCGGAGATCGGCGCGCACATCCTCTCGGGCGCGGTGATGGATCCGCGCGCCCTCGGCGAGCTGTTCCCCGACTGGAAGGAGCGCGGCGCGCCGCTCAACGCTCCGGTGAGCGAGGACCGGTTTCTGTTCCTGACCGAGACCTCGGCGTACCGCACGCCGAACTGGATGCTCCCCGGCTGCTTCAAGAACCACGGCAATTACGTCGTCAGCCTGGGCAGCGTGTGCCGCTGGCTCGCGCAGCAGGCCGAAGCGCTGGGGGTGGAGATCTTTCCCGGCTTCGCCGCGGCCGAGGTGCTGTACGACGGGAGCGGCCGCGTGACGGGCGTCGCCACCGGCGACCTGGGCGTGAACCGCAAGGGCGAGCGCACCGCCGCCTACCAGCCCGGCATGGAGCTGCACGGCAAGTACACCTTCTTTGCCGAAGGCTGCCGCGGCCACCTCGGCAAGGAGCTGGAAGCGAGGTTCGGGCTGCGCCTGGGAGGGATCGATCCGCAGGTCTACGGCATCGGCCTGAAGGAGCTGTGGGACGTGACGCCCGAGCGGCACCAGGCCGGGCTGGTGATCCACACCGCCGGCTGGCCGCTCGAGCGCGACACCTACGGCGGCTCGTTCCTGTACCACCTGGAGAACAACCAGGTCGCGGTCGGTTTCGTGGTCGGGCTCGCCTACGCCAATCCCTACCTCAGCCCCTACGAGGAATTCCAGCGCTACAAGACCCACCCGGCGATCCGCGGCTTCCTCGAGGGCGGCAAGCGCATCGCCTACGGCGCACGCGCTCTCGCGGCCGGCGGCCTGCAGTCGCTGCCCAAGCTGGTGTTCCCCGGCGGCTGCCTGGTGGGCGACGACGCCGGCTTTCTCAACGCCTCGCGCATCAAGGGCAGCCACGCCGCGATCAAGTCCGGGATGCTCGCCGCGGAAGCATCGTTCGAGGCCCTCGGCGCCGGCCGCGCGCACGACGAGCTCGCCGCCTACCCCGAGGCGTTCCGCCGCTCGTGGCTGTTCGACGAGCTGTATCGCGCGCGCAACTTCAAGCCCTGGATGGCGAAGGGCCTCTACACCGGCTCGGTGATGGTCGGCATCGACCAGATCGTGTTCGGCGGCAAGGCGCCCTGGACCCTGCGCCACGCGCACGCCGACCACGAGACGCTGAAGAAAAAGGACCAGGCCGCCCCGATCAGCTATCCCAAGCCCGACGGCGTGCTCAGCTTCGACCGGCTCACCTCGGTGTCGTTCTCCAACACCAACCACAACGAGGACCAGCCAGTGCACCTCACCCTCCGGGACCCGGGCGTGCCGGTGACGGTGAACCTGGAGCTCTACGACGCGCCCGAGCAGCGCTACTGCCCGGCCGGGGTGTACGAGATCGTGCGCGACGAGGGCGGCGCGAACCCGCGCCTGCAGATCAACGCCCAGAACTGCGTGCACTGCAAGACCTGCGACATCAAGGACCCGACCCAGAACATCGTGTGGGTGACGCCCGAAGGCGGCGGCGGGCCGAATTATCCGAACATGTAACTCGAACCCTGGGACTGGAAATGAACTTCAAGACCGCCGACCTGTACGACGCCCACACCGACGAGGTGCACGTCGTCGAGCCGCTGCTGCGGCACTACGGCGGCGCGAAACGCTTCAGCGGCCCGATCGCGACCCTCAAGGCGTACGAGGACAACCTGGTGCTGCACGAGCAGCTCAAGGAGCCCGGCGCCGGGCGGGTGATCGTGATCGACGGCGGCGGCAGCTTGCGCACGGCGATCATCGGCGACGTGCTCGCGCAGCGCGCGAAGGACATGGGCTACGCCGGCTGCGTGGTGAACGGCTGCATGCGCGACGTCGTGGAGTGCGCGGGCATCGACTTCGGGCTGATGGCGCTCGCCTCCAACCCCACCCGCCCGAAGAAGAAGGGCTTCGGCGAGCGCGGCTTGCCGGTCGCCTTCGGCGGGGTCAAGTTCACGCCGGGCGAATGGCTGTACGCCGACGAGGACGGCATCCTGGTCTGCGGGAGGAAGCTGCTATGACCGCGGAAGCGAAGCGCTACGCCAGTTTCTCCGACTTCTACTCCTTCTACCTCTCGGAGCACGCCAACCGCACCTGCCGGCGCCTGCACTTCACCGGCACCAGCCTCGGGCTGGCGTGCCTCGCGCTCGCGATGACGACGCAGAATGCGTGGTGGATCCTCGCCGGCCTGGTGCTCGGCTACGCCTTCGCCTGGGTCGGGCACTACTTCTTCGAGAAGAACCGCCCCGCCACCTTCACCTACCCCTTCTACAGCTTCCTGGGCGACTGGGTGATGTGGAAGGACATCCTCGCGGGCAAGATCAAGCTCTGATCCGGCCGTGAGCGACAGCGAGGTCCCGCAGGATCTCACCGAGTCGTTCCAGCCGATCATCGGCCAGGCGGTCACCATCCGGCCGCTGCGGCGCGAGGACCTCGACATCGAGAGCGCGTTCGTGCGCGGGCTGTCCGCCGAGACGCGCTACAACCGGCTGCTCGGCGGGATGATCGCCCTCACCCCCGAGTACTTCGCGCGCCTGACCACCGTCGACTACCGCAGCGAGATGGCGCTCGCCGCCACGGTGATGCTGGAGGGCGAGGAAACGCTGATCGGCGTGGCGCGCTACGCGCGCGAGACCGACGAGTACACCTGCGAGTTCGCCCTGGTGATCGCCGACGCCTGGCAGGGCATCGGCATCGGGCGCCGGATGCTTGCGAAGCTGATCGCGGTCGCGCGCCGCCGCGGGCTCAAACGGATGGTTGGCGACGTGCTCTCGAGCAACCGGCCGATGCAGGAGCTGGTCAAGAAGCTCGGCTTCCGGCTGCAGCTGCACCCGCAGGACGCGACCGTGATGCGGTCGACGCTGGAGCTGTAACGCCCAGCCCCGTCCGGATGCTCACGCCGCCTGCGGCATGCTGTGCCACCAGATCCGGCAGCGCTTGCACAAGCCGCCCTCGAGCTCCGCCTGCAGCACGCCGTCGAGGACCATCCGCGGCAGCGGATCGCCAGGCTTCCGGGCCACCAGGTTCGTGCCGGTGGACTTGGCCCAGATCCGGAACAGCTCTTCGGAGGCCACCTGGTACGTGACGTGCCAGTGCGCGATGCCGCCCTCGGGAGTGGATGCGAGCACCTGGTAGGCGACGCGCACGTCCTCCTGGAGCTGCACGCGACGCCAATACTCGGCCAGCTGCGCATGGCCGCGCTGAACCGCGAACGGCGTGTTGTGGTACTCGCCATCGGCGACGAAGAGCGCGCAGAACATGGCAGGGTCGCGGCGCTCCCACGCTTCCTTGTAGGCTTGCATGAACTCATCGATGTTCATAGCGCTCCTCTCGCGGGGGAAAACCGTTCATACCTATACACTCCTACCTTCGTTCGTCACCGCCGCAGCCGTTGCGATCCCCCGGGGAAATCGCTATGTGCGCGTCAATCGGCGCGCGACGCCTTATCGCGCGTCCGGGTCGAACGCGTTGCTGGACGCCGTGGGCGCCTGCTCTTGAGCACCGACCGCAGCGCTTTGTTAACGGCGGCCGAGTCGGGGAATGCCTTCGCGATGTCTCGGTCGAGAACCACGACGTTCGAGCCTTCCTTCAAGAGGCGTTTGTAGTACTTCCCTCGTACGGCCTTCGAGTAATCGAAATCGTATTCGGCTCGCATTTGAGCCACCTCGTTGGTGCGTTTAGCTTTCATGTCGTTTGCGCTCATGCGCCGTAGCTAGTCGTGCACTAATGATGCGGATTGTCTCACCTTGTTCGGTGTAGACAACCACCAACAATCTCTCTTGGGAGGCATGACCGATAGTGATCAATCGCGCCTCGGTGCGCGACGAGTCTGGGTCAGAAAAGGTCGCCGAGAAGGGGTCGTAGAAGACGCTCACGGCCTCATCAAATGTAACTCTATGCTTCCTGCGATTCCTCTCCGCCTTTGCACGGTCCCATTCGAAATGCACTGAAGGCTACCCGCGCTCGCAAATGACGGCGTCAACGTCCGCAGCCACCGGCGCGCGCAGCGGGGCCTTCGAGAAGCGCAACGCTTGCGCGCACGGCCGGGTGGGCTGCGCTGTTAGGCGTCATGCGAGCGAATGCTCGGGACTCGAGGCCACGTTGGGCGATTGACTTTCACCCAGTTCTTGAGCCTCCGTCGCGCAGAATCGCCGACGGTATCGATTTTGAGGGCATCGCAGATCGCTTTCCACGTGGTAAGCCCCTTCCTTGTCTTCAGTTCAGGTACACCTGCTACCCATTCGCTTGGGCTCGGAGATGGTGTCTTCTTACCCTTCTCACGAGACGCTGCTAGCGCTTCGGCATGAAGATCGTCCAACGTATCGTGCTTTGCATCCTTCGATGCAGGCCCGTTCTGTAGAGCACGTCGCAACGCTGCGCTAAAGGAAAGATTCTCGAACGGCCTTGGCTTGGAGTGATATGGGCTTCGTCGTTGTCGCTAACGAAAATGTCACTAACCTTGAGCAGTAGGCTGTCGTCGGGCAGATGCACCTTGAATGACTGGGCAAGAAGATCGAAGTCATGTTTCTGCTCAATCTTGCTGCCGGCAAAGTGCTCTGACAGATAGGCCTCGATACACGAGTGTTTCGCGTTGTTCATGCCTTTCCTTTTCTGCCATTACGGAAACCTTGCCAAATCCAGACGATCGCGACAATTACGGCGATCGGCGCAACTCCCAACACCAAAAAGTCTGTCCAACCCCCATAGGGGAAATAATACTTCCATGGCTAAGTCGCGAACGTGATGAAAACTAACCACGCTACGGCAATCACTATGGAAAGCCGTTTCTTGCCAGTGAGCGTCATGCCCTCAGGCCGCCAGGAACTGGTCTTCCGACAGCGCCATCACCGCCGCGCCGCCCTCGACCACGCTCGCGCGCAGCCCCGGCGCCTGCGTGAGTACGTAGTCGCCGAAAAACCGCGCGGTCGCGATCTTCGCTTCGTAGAACGACTTGTCGCCCGCGCCCGATGCGAGGCGCCGCTCGGCGGCGAGCGCGGCGCGCGCCATCTGCCAGCCGCCGGCGACGATCCCCATTAGCTTGAGGAACGGCACCGCGCCCGCGAAGGCGACGCGCGGATCGGTGCCGGCCTTGGCGAGGATGAAATCGACGGCCTCGCCCACCGCGGTCGCGCCGGCGGCGAGCTGGGCGCGCAGCGCGCGGATGTCGGCATTGCCCGATTTCGCCAGCTCGGCGTCGAAGCCGCGCAGCAGGCCGAGCCAGCCCTTGACGGTGGCGCCCGCCTCGCGCGCGATCTTGCGCCCGACGAGGTCGTTCGCCTGGATGCCCGTGGTGCCCTCGTAGATCGTGGTGATGCGCGCGTCGCGCAGGTGCTGCGCGGCGCCCGTCTCCTCGATGAAGCCCATGCCGCCGTGCACCTGGATGCCGAGCGAGGCGACCTCGATGCCGGTCTCGGTGGACCAGCCCTTGACCACCGGGATCATGAGGTCGACGAAGGCCTGGTTGCGCTGCGCGCAGCGCGGCGTCCGGATGGCGCTGCGCGACGTCCATCGCACGCCGCGACGACGTAGGCGAGCGCGCGCATCGCCTCGGTCTGCGCCTTCATCATCATCAGCATGCGGCGCACGTCCGGATGGCGGATGATCGGCACCGGCCTTGCCGCCGCCGGCGAGGTCGCGGCCCTGCACGCGCTCCTTGGCGTACGCGAGCGCCCGCTGGTAGGCGCGCTCCGCGATCGCCACGCCTTCCAGCCCGACGCCGAAGCGCGCCGCGTTCATCATGATGAACATGTACTCGAGGCCCGGTTCTCCTCGCCCACCAGGTAGCCGACCGCGCCGTCCTTGTCGCCGAAGACCATCACCGCGGTCGGACTGGCGTGGATGCCGAGCTTGTGCTCGATCGAGGCGCAGTGGCACGTCGTTGCGCGCGCCCAGGCGTGCCGTCGGCGATTGACCAGGAATTTCGGCACGACGAACAGCGAAATGCCCTTCACGCCCTCGGGCGCATCGGGCGTGCGCGCGAGCACCAGGTGCACGATGTTCTCGGTCAGGTCGTGCTCGCCGTAGGTGATGAAGATCTTCTGCCCGTTGATGCGATAATGGTCGCCCTCGCGCACGGCCTTGGTGCGCACCAGCGCGAGGTCCGAGCCCGCCTGCGGCTCGGTGAGGTTCATGGTGCCGGTCCAGGTGCCCGCGACCATCTTCGGCAGGAACGTCTTCTTCAGCGGCCCGGAGGCGGCGAGCAGCAGCGCCTCGATCGCGCCTTGGGTGAGCAGCGGACAGAGCGAGAACGACATGTTGGCCGAGGCCACATCTCCGTGACCGGCGTGGCGACGAGCTTGGGCAGGCCCTGCCCGCCCCACTCCGGGTCGAGCGGCAGCCCGTTCCAGCCGCCCTCGACGTACTGGCGGTAGGCTTCCTTGAAGCCCTTGGGCGTGCGCACCGCGCCGTCCGCCCACTGCGCGCCCTCCTGGTCGCCCGTGGCGTTGAGCGGATCGAGCACGCCGGTCGCGAACTTGCCCGCCTCGTCGAGGATCGCGTCCACCGTGTCCGGGGTCGCCTCCTCGAAGCCGGGCAGCTGCGCGACCTCCGCGAGGCCGGCCAGCTCGTTCAGCACGAAACGCATGTCCTTCAGCGGCGCGACGTAGCTGCTCATGGCGACTCCTCGCTCGAGGATCGGGGTGCTACTTGTTCAGCTCTTCCACGACCTGCGGCACGACCTGGAACAGGTCGCCGACGATGCCGTAGTCGGCCACCTGGAAGATCGGCGCCTCCTCGTCCTTGTTGATGGCCACGATCACGCGGCTGTCCTTCATGCCTGCCAGGTGCTGGATGGCCCCGGAGATGCCGATCGCGATGTACAGGTCGGGGGCGACGATCTTGCCGGTCTGCCCCACCTGCCAGTCGTTGGGCACGAAGCCCGCGTCCACCGCCGCACGCGAGGCGCCCATCGCCGCGCCCAGCTTGTCCGCCAGCGGCTCGAGCAGCTTGAAGTTCTCGCCCGAGCCCATGCCGCGCCCGCCCGAAACGACGATCCGCGCCGAGGTGAGCTCGGGACGCTCGGACTTGGAGACTTCGCGCCCGACGAACGACGACAGTCCACCGTCGGCCGGCGCGGCGAGCGTTTCGACCGCCGCGGCTCCGCCGCTTGCGGCCACGGCGTCGAAGCCGGTGGCGCGCACCGTGATCACCTTGATCGGGTCCTTCGATTGCACCGTGGCGATCGCGTTCCCGGCGTAGATCGGCCGCTCGAAAGTGTCCGGGGAGTCGACCGCGATGATCTCCGAGATCTGCTGCACGTCGAGCAGCGCCGCGACCCGCGGAAGCACGTTCTTGCCGTTCGAGGTTGCGGGCGCCATGACGTGCGAGTAGCCCTTGGCCACCGACACCACGAGCGCGGCGACGTTCTCCGCCAGGAAATCATCGCAGGTGCGGCGCGTCGGCGTGCAGGACCTTCGCCACGCCCGCGATTTTCGCCGCGGCCGCGGCCGCGTCGCCTGCATTGTGGCCGGCAACCAGCACGTGGATGTCGCCGCCGATCTTCTGCGCGGCGGCCACCGTGCTCAGCGTCGCCTTCTTGATCGACTTGTTGTCGTGTTCCGCTACTACCAGTATCGCCATCAGATCACCTTGGCCTCATTCCGGAGTTTTTCGACCAGCGTCTTCGCATCGGGCACCTTGACGCCCGCCTGGCGCTTGGGCGGCTCGCTCACCTTGAGCGTCGCCAGGCGCGGCGCGACGTCGACTCCGAGCGCATCGGGCTTGAGGTTCTCGAGCGGCTTCTTCTTCGCCTTCATGATGTTGGGCAGGGTCACGTAGCGCGGCTCGTTCAGGCGCAGGTCGGTGGTCACCACCGCCGGCAGCTTGATCGAGATGGTGTCCAGGCCGCCGTCGACCTCGCGCGTCACCTCGGCCTTGCCGCCGGCGACCTTCAGCTTCGAGGCGAAGGTCGCCTGCGCCCAGCCGAGTCAGCGCGGCGAGCATCTGCCCGGTCTGGTTGGCAGTCGTCGTCGATCGCCTGCTTGCCCAGGATCACCAGCCCCGGCGACTCCTTGTCGCACACCGCCTTGAGGAGCTTGGCGACCGCGAGCGGCTGCAGCTCGGCGTCGCTCTCGACCAGGATGGCGCGGTCGGCGCCGAGCGCGAGCGCGGTGCGCAGCGTCTCCTGGCAGGCCTGCGGCGCCGCAGGACACCGCCACGATCTCGGTGGCGACGCCCGCTTCCTTGAGGCGCACCGCCTCCTCCACGGCGATCTCGTCGAACGGGTTCATCGACATCTTCACGTTCGCGGTCTCGACGCCGCTGCCGTCCGCCTTGACGCGCACCTTGACGTTGTAATCGACCACGCGCTTGACGCTGACCAGGACTTTCATGGGCGGAAATGTGCTCGGGGGGAATGTGCAATTATAGCGGCGCGGCCTGGCAGGGTCAGCGTTTCAAACAGGGAAGGCCGCGGAGATTCGCATGCATTGGACCGGAGAATTGATCTGGATCCACGTCGCCGACGGAGCCTCGGCCCCGATGCGGGCGCTGGCGGAAGCGAGCCTGCTCGAGGGCGTCGGCATCGAGGGCGACCGGTATGCCACGCGCCGAGGCACCTACTCTCCCAGGCATCACATCGACCGCCAGGTGACGCTGATCGAGGAGGAGACGCTCGTCGCCCTGGCGCGCGACCACGGCATCGCGCTCGCGCCGCACGAGCACCGGCGCAATCTCACCACCCGCGGGGTGGCGCTCAACCATCTGGTGGGCCGCTACTTTTCGATCGGCGATTGCGTCCTGTACGGCGGGCGGCTCAACGTGCCTTGCCGCTACCTCGAGGACCTGCTGGGGAAAAAGGTCTTCAAGCCGCTCATCAATCGCTCGGGCCTGAACTGCCGGGTGCTGCTCGGCGGCGCGATCCGCCCCGGCGACCCGATCGAGCCGCGCGAGCCGCAAGCGCTCGACCCGGCCTTGCGCGCCGCGAACGAGGCGGTGCCGCTCGAGCGCCCGCCCGAGGCCTGGTAGTCAGGCCCGCTCGACGAGCGCGTCCACCGCGAGCGCGCCGCGGCCCTTCTCGAACAGCATCACCGGGTTCACGTCCACGGACGCGATGCTTCCGCGCCAGGCGAGCATCGCGTCGCCGAGCCTGACCGCCATCCGCGCGAAGGCGTCCGTGTCGAGCGCCGGCTGGCCGCGCACCCCGGCGAACAGCGGCGCGATGCGCAGCCGGCCGAGCGCGCCCAGCACGTCGTCCTCGGAGAACGGCGGCAGCAGCAGCTGAAAATCCTTCAGCGCCTCGAGGTAGATGCCGCCGTCGCCCACCAGCACCACCGGCCCGAACAGGGGATCGACGCGCGCGCCGAGCGCAAGCTCGCGCCGGCCCTTCGCCATGCGCGCCACCACGACGCCCTCGAAGCGCGCGCCGAGCTCGGCGAGCCGCTTCGACTGGCGCCCGAACTGCGCGGCCGCGGCACCCGCATCGGCGATGCCGAGCGCGACCAGGCCGAGCTCGGTCTTGTGCGGCGCATCGCGCGAGCAGGCCTTGAGCGCCACCGGAGCACCCAGCGCGCCAACAGCCGCGCGCACCTCGTCCTCGCTCCGGCACAGGCGGTGCTCGACGGCGGCGATCCCGGCCGCCGCGAGCAGCGCCAGGCTCTGCGCCTCGTTCAGGAATCCGCTCTCGCCCTCCGGCACCGCCGGCGCGCGCGCTTGCGGCTGCGGCCGCAGACCCTTGCGCATGAGCGCACTGTGCGCAGCGAGCTGCGCGAGCGCGCCGATCGCCTCGCGCTCGCGCGCGTAGGCGGGCAGGCCGACCCGCTCGAACTCGCCGCGCACCTCGGGCTGCGGCGCGGCGAGCACCACCGCGCGGCCGGTCGCCTGCGCGTGCGCCGCGAAGTCGCGCGCGAAGCCCGGCACGTCGTAGCCGGTGCCGGCGACCGGCAGCGCGACCATAGCGAGGTCGCTGTCCACCTCGGCGAGGATCGGCAGCGCTCGCGCGAACAGGTCGGGCGAGCCGAGGAGCGCGCCGGTGACATCGAGCGGGTTGGTCGCGGTGGCGAAGCCGGGCAGCACCGCCGCCAGCCGGGTGCGTGCCGGCGGCCCGATCTCCGCCAGCGGCAGCCCGAACTCCTCGGCGGCATCGGCCGCCATGACGCAGCTCGCGCCCGAATTGCTGAGAGCGACGAAGCGCGCCGCCCTGGGCCGCCAGCCCTTCAGGTAGAGCGGCCCCGCAGCGACCAGCGCGTGCGGGTCGGGCACGCGCCAGATCGCATGCTGCGCGAAGAACGCGTCCACCACGCGGTCCTCGCTCGCCAGCGCGCCGGTGTGCGAGCTCGCCGCGCGCCGGCCGCTCTCGGTGCGCCCTGCCTTCACCGCGACGATCGGCAGGCCGCGCTCTCGCGCGCGCTCGGCGGCGGCCGCGAGCACCTCCGGCTTGGGAATCGCCTCCATGTAGAGCAGCAGCAGCCGCACGCCCTCCTCGCCGGCGATCTCGAGCGCGAGGTCGGCCACGGTGACGTCGGCCTCGTTGCCGGTGGCGTGCACGTGGCGCACGTGGAGCCCGCGCTGGCGCGCGAGCGCGTAGATCGCCTGCGAGCAGGCGCCGCTCTGGCTGACGATCGCCACCGGGCCGTCGCGCGCCTCGATCTCGTGGAACACGGTGGAGAAATTGGCCACCGCGCCGGTGGCGAAGTTCGCCAGCCCCTGGCAATTGGGGCCGACCAGCCGCATGCCCGAGGCGCGCGCCGCCGCGAGCATGCGATCCTGCAGCGCGCGTCCCTCGGCGCCGAGCTCGCCGAAGCCCGAGGCCATGACCACGGCGACCTGCGCGCCGCGCGCCGCGCAGGCCTCGACCGCGCGCACCGCCTCCTCGCCCGAGACCGCGACGATCGCGAGGTCGGGCGCTTCGGGCAGGGAAGCGACGTCGGCGTAGGTCTTCAAGCCCTGCACCTCGGCGCGCGCCGGATTGATCGGGTAGATTACGCCGCCGTAGCCGTAGCGCCGCATATAGAGAATCGGCCGGCCGCCGACCTTGTGCGGATTGTCGGACGCGCCGACGATCGCCACGGAGCGCGGCGCGAGCGCGGCTTTGAGGCCGGAGGCGTGCTGGGGTTTCATCGGCGCGGATGGATGCGAAGGGCGGCGGACCGGCATTCTAGTCCGCCCGCGAAAGGGGACGTTTCTTGAGCTGGTCGATTCCGGCGCGCGCGGTGCTCGCCGCCGTGCTGATCAACATCCTGTGGGGCGGCAACCCGGTCGCGCTGAAGATCGCGCTCGAGGCGTTCCCGCCGCTCTGGAGCGGCTTGCTGCGCTTCGCGCTGGGCAGCGCCTGCGTCGCCGCCTGGGCGCGCTACGCGCGCATTCCGCTGCGGCCCGCGCGTCACGAATGGCCCGCGCTGCTCGGCATCGGCGTGCTCTTTACGCTGCAGCTCGCCATGATGAATATCGGGTTCGAGCACACCAGCGCGGTGAACGGCGCCGTGCTCATCGCGACCAATCCCCTGTTCGGGGTGCTGTTCGCGCACTTCCTGGTGCCCGGCGACCGGTTGCGGCCCGGGCGCGCGCTGGGCGCCCTGGTCGCCTTCGCCGGCACCGCGCTCGTGCTCACGCGCGGCGCCGGCCAGGGGGGCGGCGCGGGCCTCGGCGACTGGATCGTGCTCGCGAGCGCCTGCCTGCTGGGGTTGCGCCTGGCCCTCAGCGGCCGCGTGCTGCGGGGCGTGAACGCGGTGCGGCTGACTTTCTGGCAGATGGTGATCTCGCTGCCGCTGTTCGCCGCCGGCGCGCTCGCATCGGAGACGGTGCACCTGGAGCGCATCGGCGTCGCCCCGGTGGCAGGCATCCTCTACCAGGGCGTGGTGATCGCAGGCCTCGCCTTCACGGTCAACTTCCAGCTCATCCGGCGCTACACGCCGAGCGTGGTGATCAGCTTCAACTTCCTCGCCCCCGTGACCGGCGTGCTGCTCGGCAGCTGGATGCTGGGCGAGACCGTCACCGCGGGCCTGGTCGGCGGCATGCTGCTGGTCGCCGCCGGCCTCGTGCTGATCGCGCGCAGGTGACGGCGGGCGCTGCGAAACTCCGGCACGGCACGCTCGCCGCCGCCACTACAATGTACCGGATCATGGCCTCTACCGCCGATCCGACGCCGCCGCCCGGCCCCGAGAAGATCTACCGCGACAAGCTCGCCGCGGGCCGCTTCGAGATCCAGCGCTGCGCGGCCTGCGCGAAGCACGTGTTCTACCCGCGCGTGCTGTGCCCGCACTGCGGCGCGGATCGCCTGGAATGGATGCGCCCGAGCGGCCGCGGCACCGTGTACTCGAGCACGGTGGTGCGCCGCCGGCCCGCCGATGGCGGCGACTACAATGTCGTGCTGATCGATCTCGAGGAGGGCGTGCGCATGATGAGCCGGGTCGCCGGCATCGCGCCGCAGGCGGTCGCCATCGGCCTGCGCGTGCAGGCGCGCATCGCCGGCGAAGGCGATGCAGCGCTGGTGGAGTTCGTGCCGGCATGAGCGGCTCGCTGCGCGGTTCGGCCGCGGTCGCAGGCGTCGGGCTCGCCGGCTGCGGCGAGGCGCCGGGATGGTCCGAGACCGAGATCATGGCGGCGGCGGCGAAGAACGCGCTCGCCGACGCGGGATTGACGACGCGCGACGTCGACGGCGTCGTCGTGGCGAGCACCAACATCTTCATGTCGGGACTGGCGTTCGCGGAGCAGCTCGGCATCCGTCCGCGCTTCACCGATTCGACGATGGTCGGCGGCTCGTCCTTCGTCGGCCATCTCATTCCGGCGGCGCTCGCGTTGCAGGCTGGCCTCGCGGACGTCGTCCTGGTGGCCTACGGCTCTAACCAGCGCACCGGCGTCGGCCGCGGCGAAACGGCGAAATACAAGGCGGCGCTCGATCCGCAGCCCTTCGAGCATCCCTACAAGCCGTTCAATCCGCCCACCTCCTACGCGCTCGCGGCGGCGCGCCACATGCACCAGTACGGCACCACGCGCGAGCA
Organism: uncultured Pseudomonadota bacterium; assembly: GCA_963817785.1. Lineage (GTDB taxonomy): Bacteria > Pseudomonadota > Gammaproteobacteria > Burkholderiales > SG8-39 > JAKALD01. The sequence continues at coordinate 25,622 of CAWFPL010000008.1, forward strand.
GCTCGCCGAGGTCGCGGTCGCGGCGCGCAAATGGGCGCAGCTCAATCCCGAGGCGTTCGCGCGCGAGCCGCTCGTCGTGCAGGACGTCCTCGCCTCGCGCATGGTTTCCGACCCGCTCACGGTGCGCGACTGCTGCCTGGTCACCGACGGCGGCGGTGCCTACGTGATGGTGCGCGCGGAGCGCGCGAAGGACTTCCCCAAGCCCCCGGTCTACCTGCTCGGTGCGGCCGCGGCACACTGGCACCGCCAGATCTCCTCCATGCCCGACCTCACGATGAGCGCCGCCAGCGAGTCCGGCGCGCGCGCCTTCCAGATGGCCGGCTTGCGCCCGGCCGACGTCGACGTGCTCGAGCTGTACGACGCCTTCACCATCAACACGATCCTGTTCCTCGAGGACCTGGGCTTCTGCGCCAAGGGCGAAGGCGGTGCCTTCGTCTCGGGCGGGCGCATCGCGCCGGGAGGCGCCCTCCCGGTCAATACGAACGGCGGCGGGCTGTCCTGCGTGCACCCCGGGATGTACGGGATCTTCCTGGTGGTCGAAGCGGTGCGACAATTGCGGGGCGAGGCCGGGGCGCGCCAGGTGGAAGGCGCCGAAGTGGCGCTCGCGCACGGCAACGGCGGCGTGCTTTCGAGCCAGATTACCGCCCTGTTCGGCACCGGAGCTGCGTTATGACCGACCTTACCCGCGCGAAGATTCCCTCCCTGCGCGATCCTTCCTGAGGGACTGACGATGGCAGGCATGCTTGCAGGCAAGGTCGCGCTGGTCACCGGCGCGGGCGGCGGCATCGGCCGCGACTTCGCGCTGGCCATGGCGGCGCAAGGCGCGAAAGTGGTGGTGAACGACATCGGCGCCTCGGTATCCGGCGAAGGCAAGGACGCCGGCCCGGCGCAGAAGGTGGTCGAGGAGATCAAGGCGCAGGGCGGAGCCGCGGTGGCGAACACCGACAGCGTCGCCGAGTGGGAGTCCGCCAACCGCATCGTCAAGACCGCGCTCGACGCGTTCGGGCGCATCGACTGCGTGGTGAACAACGCCGGCATCCTGCGCGACCGCTTCTTCTTCAACATGTCGGTCGAGGAATGGAAGGCGGTCATCGACGTCCACCTGAACGGCACCTTCTACGTGTCGCGCGCGGCGGCGCCCCACTTCAAGAGCCAGGGCTCGGGCTGCTACGTCAACATGACCTCGACCTCGGGCCTGATCGGCAACCTCGGCCAGGCCAACTACTCGGCGGCCAAGCTCGGCATCGTCGGGCTGTCGAAGTCGATGGCGCTCGACATGGCGAAGTACAAGGTGCGCTCGAACTGCATCGCGCCGTTCGCCTGGAGCCGCATGATCGGCTCCATCCCCACCGAGACCGAGGACCAGAAGGCGCGCGTGGAGAAGCTGAAGTCGATGGAGACCGCGAAGATCGCGCCGCTCGCGGTGTACCTGGCGAGCGACGCGGCGGCCGAGGTCAGCGGCCAGATCTTCGGCGTGCGCGCGAACGAGCTGTTCCTGTTTTCGCAGAATCGACCCATACGCTCGGTGCACCGCGCGGGCGGCTGGACGCCGGAGGCGATCGCCGAGCAGGCGATTCCCGCGCTGCGCGCGCAGTTCTACCCGCTCGAGCGCTCGCAGGACGTGTTCTCCTGGGATCCCATCTAGCCGCGCCAGTCGACAAGGAAGTGCTCGAACCGGTCCGATCAGTTGTGAAATTGGAGTCCGCCCCCATTTCACATAGAATCGCGCCCCGGCCGCACTGACTCCCCCTGAGGTGATGTACAACGCTTTCGCCATGGAAACGCCCGCATGAGCCCGCTCGCACGCGAGGTCGCGCGGCGCAGGACGTTCGCCATCATCTCCCACCCGGACGCGGGCAAGACCACGCTGACCGAAAAGCTGCTGCTGTTCGCCGGCGCGATCCACATCGCGGGCAGCGTCAAGGCGCGCAAGGCGACGCGCCACGCCACTTCGGACTGGATGGAGATCGAGAAGCAGCGCGGCATCTCGGTGGCGTCGTCCGTGATGCAGGCCGAGTATCGCGGCTGCGTCATCAACCTGCTCGACACGCCGGGGCACCAGGATTTCTCGGAGGACACCTACCGGGTGCTCACCGCCGTCGATGCGGCGCTGATGGTGATCGACGGCGGCAAGGGCATCGAGCCGCAGACCCTGCGGCTGCTGCAGGTGTGCCGGGCGCGCAACACCCCGATCGTCACCTTCGTCAACAAGCTCGACCGCGAGGGGCGCCCGGCGCTCGAGCTGCTCGACGAAATCGAATCCGTGCTGGGGATGTCGGCGGTGCCGTTCACCTGGCCGATCGGCATGGGCCGGGAATTCGCCGGCGTATTCGACCTGCGGGCCGCGCGCATCCGCCTGTTCGAGCCGGGCCTCGACCGCCTGGCGGACGAGGACGCGGTCGAGATCGGCGACCGCGACCCCGCCTGCCGCGAGCGGCTCGGCCCGGCCTACGACGGCGCCTTTGCCGAGGCCGAGCTGGTCCGATCGGCGGGGGCGGCCTTCGACCGCGAGGCCTTTCTCGCGGCGCGCCAGACGCCGGTGTTCTTCGGCTCGGCCATCAACAACTTCGGCGTCAAGGAAGTGCTCGACGCGCTGGTCGATCTCGCGCCGCCGCCCGGCAGCCGGCCGGAGCGCGAGCGCACGGTCGCGCCCGACGAGCCCCGGTTTTCCGGGGTCGTGTTCAAGATCCAGGCCAACATGGACCCGGCGCACCGGGACCGGGTTGCGTTCGTGCGGGTGTGCTCGGGCCGGTTCGAGCGCGGCATGGAAATCTCGAACTGCCGCACCGAGCGCCGGATTCGCACCAACAATGCCGTGTCCTTTCTGTCCCAGCGCCGCGAAATCGTGCAGGAAGCCTACGCCGGCGACATCATCGGCATCCCCAACCACGGCACCATCCGTCTGGGCGACACGCTCACCGAAGGCGAGCGGCTGCACTTCACCGGGCTGCCGTTCTTCGCCCCCGAGCAGTTCCGCCGCGCGGAGCTCCTGACGCCGATGAAGACCAAGCAGCTGCGCGCCGGCCTCGCGCAACTGGGCGAGGAAGGGGCGATCCAGATCTTCCATCCCTGCACCGGAGGCGACCCCGTGCTCGGGGCGGTCGGCGCGCTGCAGTTCGAGGTTGCCGCCCATCGCCTGGCGCACGAGTACGGTGCCGAAATCCGGCTGGTTCCCGCGAACTACGTCGGCGCGCGCTGGGTCTCGTCGGACGATCCGGCAGAGCTGAAGCGCTTCGTCGACGCCAATGCCCACCGCATGGCCTACGACGGCGCCGGAGTCCCGGCCTTCCTCGCCTCCATGAAGGCGGAGATCGAGGTCGCCGAGAAGCGCTGGCCGAAGATCGCCTTCCATACCCTGCGCGAGTACACCGGCTTGGCCGAGGATTCCGCGCAGCCCGCATGAGCGCCCAGCCGGACTGCGCCGGCCTCGAGGCGCCCGACGGCGAGCCGGCACGGTCAGGCGGCTGGCGCGTTGCTCGCCGGCCCCGGCTCTGTATCATTCGCAGCATGGCTAGGAAACCGAAGCCGATGCGCTCCGAGATGGGCTGGAGCACCTCCGAGCGCATCGTGGTGCGCGGCCTCGACCTTCCGGGCGAGATCCTCGGCAAGCTGAACCTGGGCGACATGGCCTTCCTCGAGCTCACTGGCCGAACGCCGGACGCGAACGAGTCGAAGCTGTTCAATGCCATGGTGGTGACGCTGGTCGAGCACGGCATCACCCCGTCTGCGCTCGCGGCGCGCCTGACCTATCTCGGCGCGCCGGAAGCGATGCAGGCCGCGGTGGCCGCCGGGCTGTGCGGGCTGGGCAGCGTGTTCGTCGGCTCGACGGAGGGCTGCGCGAAGATGCTGTACGAGGCCCTGCCCGACCCCAAGGCGCCGGCCGACCTGCCCGCGCTCGCGCGCCGCGTGGTCGCCGACTACCGGGCGCGCAGGCAGATCGTGCCGGGCATCGGCCATCCGATCCACAAGCCGGTCGACCCGCGCACGGCGCGCCTGTTCGAGATCGCGCGCGAGGCCGGCTTCTACGGCAGGTATTGCGAGCTGGTGCAGCTCGTCGCCGCCGAAGCCGAGCGCGCCGCGGGCAAGAGCCTGCCGCTCAACGCCACCGGCGCCATCGGCGCCCTGGGCTGCGAGCTGGGCTTCGACTGGAAAGTGCTGCGCGGCCTGGGGGTGATGGCGCGCGCGATCGGCCTGGTCGGACACCTGCTGGAGGAGTCGCGCGAGCCGATCGCGCAGGAGGTCTGGTTCCGCGTCGAGGACGAAGCGAGCGAACATCTGAAGCCGAAAACATGAGCCCCGGACAGGAAACCCACACCGAGCTGCGCGACGCGGTGCGCGCGCTGTGCAGCCAGTTCGACTCTGCCTATTGGCAGAAAATCGACGAGGCGCGCGCCTATCCCGAGGCATTCGTCGATGCGCTCACCAAGGCCGGCTGGATGTCGGCGCTGATCCCGGAAGAATACGGCGGCTCCGGCCTGTCGCTCACCGAGGCCTCGGTGATCATGGAGGAGATCACGCGCTGCGGCGGCAACGCGGGCTCCTGCCACGGCCAGATGTACAACATGAACACCCTGCTGCGCCACGGCTCGGCGGAGCAGAAGAAGAAGTACCTGCCGAAGATCGCCAGCGGCGAGCTGCGCCTGCAGGCGATGGGCGTCACCGAGCCGGGCGCCGGCACCGACACCACGCGCATCAAGACCGTCGCGTTGAGGAAGGGCGATCGCTACGTGGTCAACGGCCAGAAGGTGTGGACCTCGCGCCTGCAGCACTCCGAGCTGATGATCCTGCTCGCGCGCACCACGCCGCTCGCCGAAGTGCAGAAGAAGTCCGAGGGCATGTCGATCTTCCTGGTCGACAAGCGCGCCGCGCTCGGCAAGGGCCTCACCATGCGCCCGATCCGCAACATGGTGAACCACGAGACCAACGAGGTGTTCTTCGACAACCTCGAGATCCCGGCCGAGAACCTGATCGGCGAGGAAGGCAAGGGGTTCCGCTACATCCTCGACGGGCTGAACGCCGAGAGGATCCTGATCGCCGCCGAGTGCGTCGGCGACGGCTACTGGTTCGTCGAGCGCGCGGTGAAGTATGCGAAGGAACGCGTGGTGTTCGACCGCCCGATCGGGCAGAACCAGGGCGTGCAGTTCCCGATCGCCGAGAGCTACATGGAGATCGAGGCCGCGAACCTCATGCGCTACAAGGCCGCCGCGCTGTTCGACCAGGAAAAGCACTGCGGGGCCGAGGCCAACATGGCCAAGCACCTCGCCGCCAAGGCCTCGTGGGAAGCGGCCAACGTGTGCCTGCAGACGCACGGCGGCTTCGGCTTCGCCGCCGAGTACGACGTCGAGCGGAAGTTCCGCGAGACGCGCCTGTACTTGGTGGCGCCGATCTCGACCAACCTGATCCTGTCCTACGTCGCCGAGCACGTGCTCGGCCTGCCGCGCTCGTTCTGAGCCGAGCGCGGCGCGCCGCTCAGCGCGGCCAGTTCGGCTTGCGCTTCTCGAGGAAGGCGTCCATGCCTTCGCGGCCTTCGTCGCTCGCGGCGTTGCACGAGATCACCTCGCTCGCCAGCCGGTAGGCGCCCTCCAGTCCCATCTCGAGCTGCTGGTAGAACTGGCGCTTGCCCGCCGCCACCGCGCCCTGCGGCTTGGAGGCGATGAGCGCGGCGAGCTTGGACACTTCGGCATCCAGCTGATCGGACGGCACCACGCGGTTCACCAGCCCGTGGGCCTTGGCGGTCGGCGCGTCGATGAACTCGCCGGTGAGCAGCATTTCCATCGCCTGCTTGCGCCCGACGTTGCGTGCCAGCGCCACGCTCGGGGTCGAGCAGAACAGGCCGAAGTTGACCCCGCTCACCGCGAACTTGGCGACCTCCGCCGCGACCGCGAGGTCGCACTGCGCAACCAGCTGGCAGCCCGCGGCGGTGGCCGTGGCGTGCACCCGGGCGATCACCGGCTGCGGCAGCGACACGAGCGAGGTCATCACCTTGCTGCACTTGCGGAACAGGGCCTCGATGCGCTCCTGCGCGCCGAGCGCGCGGATCTCCTTGAGGTCGTGCCCGGCGCAGAAGCCGCGCCCGCGGGCGGCGATCACCACCACGCGCACGCTCGCGTCCTGAGCGAGCGCGTCGAGCTCGGCCTGGAGACGCTCGAGCAGCTCGCCCGAGAGCGCGTTGAACTGCTCGGGACGGTTCAGCGTGAGAGTCGCGATGCCGTCGCGGTCCTCGCGCAGCAGCACGGATTCCTGGTTCTTCGGGACAGCGCTCATGGCACCTCCAAGGTATCGATCGCCGAGGCCGACTTGGCCTTCTCGCGCAGCACGAACTTCTGGATCTTGCCGGTCGAGGTCTTGGGCAGCTCGCCGAATACCACCGCGCGCGGCGCCTTGAACTTCGCCATGCGCTCGCGGCAGAACTCGACCAGCTCCTGCTCGCTCGCCTTCGCGCCGGGCTTGAGCTCGATGAAGGCGCACGGCATCTCGCCCCACTTCGCGTCCGGCTTCGCGACCACCGCCGCGGCGAGCACGGCGGGGTGCCGGTAAAGCACGTCCTCGATCTCGAGCGAGGAGATGTTCTCGCCGCCCGAAATGATGATGTCCTTGGAGCGGTCCTTGATCTTCACGTAGCCGTCGGGCTGCATCACCGCCAGGTCGCCGGAGTGGAACCAGCCGCCGCGGAAAGCCTCCTCGCTGGCCTTCGGGTTCTTCAGGTAACCCTTCATGGTGATGTTGCCGCGGAACATGATCTCGCCCATGGTTTCGCCGTCGGCCGGCACCGGCCGCATGGTCTCGGGATCCATCACCGTGAGGCCTTCCTGCAGCAGGTAGCGCACTCCCTGGCGTCCGTTGCGCTGCGCGCGCTCCGGCAGCGACAGCTGCTCCCACTCCTGCTGCTTGGCGCATACCGATGCCGGACCGTAGGTCTCGGTCAGGCCGTACACGTGGGTGATGGCAAAGCCCATCTTCTCCATGCCCTCGATCATCGTCGCCGGCGGTGCGGCGCCCGCGACCATGGCGTTCACCTTCCAGTCGATGCCGCGCTTGAGCTCGTCGGGGGCGTTGATCAGCGTCTGGTGCACGATCGGCGCGCCGCAGTAGTGCGTGACCCGGTGCTTCCTGATCAGGTCGAAGATCGGCCCGGCCTCGACCTTGCGCAGGCACACGCTGGTGCCGGCGTTGGCCGCCAGGGTCCAGGGAAAGCACCAGCCGTTGCAGTGGAACATCGGCAGCGTCCACAGATACACGGAATGCTGCGGCATGCCCCACTCGAGGATGTTGCCCACGCCGTTCAGGTACGCCCCGCGGTGGTGGTAGACCACGCCCTTGGGGTTGCCGGTAGTACCCGAGGTGTAGTTGAGCGAGATCGCCTGCCATTCGTCCGCCGGACGCGGCCAGGCGTACGCAGGATCGCCTTCTTCGAGCAGCTCCTCGTAGGTGTTCGCGCCCAGGCGCTTGCCGTGCGCGGCGGCTTGCGGGTCAACGGCGTCGATCACCGTGATCTTGCTCCCAAGCTTGCCGAGCGCCGCCTCGATCGTGGGCGCGAATTCCGGGTCGGTGATCAGCAGCTTCGCGCCGCCGTGCTCGAGCATGAAGGCGATCGCCTCGGCATCGAGGCGCGTGTTGAGCGTGTTGAGCACCGCGCCGCACATCGGCACCCCGAAATGCGCTTCAAGCATCGTTGGCACGTTGGGCAGCATCACGGCCACCGTGTCGCCCGTGCCGATGCCGCGCGCCGCGAGCGCCGAGGCGAGGCGGCGGCAGCGCGCATACACGTCCTGCCAGGTGTGCCGCAGGGCCCCGTGAATCACCGCCACGCGCTGCGGATAGACGTACGCAGTGCGTTCCAGGAACGACAGCGGCGTCAGAGGCGTGTAGTTGGCCGCATTCCGGTCGAGGTCGGCCTGGTATGGATTGGATCGGCTCATCGGGAGGACCTCCGAGTCTCCACCGCAAAAGTATAGTCTCGTAACCGCCGCGGCCGCCCGCGCAGGTCCCTAGCCGCCCTCGGCGGCGAGCTTGCGCCACAGGCTGCCGCCCTTGGCGTCCTTGTCGATGCCGTCGAGCAGCTTCTCGTGCGCAGCCAGCTCCTCGGCGCTCGCGCGCACTACCGCCAGCCCGGAGACGTCGAGCCGCGTCGTGCCCCCCGTCGCGTCGCCCGGGGCATCGAGGTCCATCATCAGGCTGTCCTGGCCGCGCGTCATCGCCAGGTAGACCTCGGCCAGCAGCCGGGCGTCGAGCAGCGCGCCGTGCAGCGTGCGGTGCGCGTTGTCGACCGCGTAGCGCTCGCACAGGGCGTCCAGCGAATTTCGCTTTCCGGGGTGCAGCTCGCGCGCCAGCGCCAGCGTGTCGACCACTCCCACGGCGTGATCGCAGAGCTTGCCCAGCCCGGCAAGCCCGAGCTCCTGATCGAGGAACTCCACGTCGAAGTCCGCGTTATGGATGATCAGCTCCGCGCCGCGCACGTAGTCGATGAATTCTGGCCCGACGTCCGCGAAGCGCGGCTTGTCGGACAGGAACTCGCGCGTCAGTCCGTGCACCTGCACCGCACCCGGCTCGATGTCGCGCTCCGGGTTGAGGTAGCGATGGAAGTGGTTGTCGGTGACGCGCCGGCTGAGCAGCTCGATGCAGCCGATCTCGATCACCCGGTCGCCGAGCCTGGAGTTGAGGCCGGTGGTTTCCGTGTCGAGAACGATCTGCCGCATGAAGAGCTACGCAGCAGGGGCTGCGGCGCGCCGCAGCCCCTGCGTTACCTGCAAAAAAAGCTCATTCCTGTTCATCGCGACCCGCCCTGCGCGTGCGCGTCCAGGCCGCGGTTGGCGAGCGCATCCGCGCGCTCGTTCTCCGGGTGTCCGGCGTGCCCGCGCACCCAGTGCCACTCGATCTCGTGGCCCGTCGCGAGCGCTTCGAGCTCCTGCCACAGGTCGAGGTTCTTCACCGGCTTGCGATCCGCGGTACGCCAGCCGCGCCGCTTCCAGTCGTGGATCCACGCCGAGATGCCCTTCTGCACGTATTGCGAGTCGGTGTACACGCGCACCTTGCAGCGACGCTTGAGCGTCTCGAGTCCGCGGATGACAGCGGTGAGCTCCATGCGGTTGTTGGTGGTGGTCGTCTCGCCGCCGCACAGCTCCTTCTCGCTGCCGCGCGCGCGCAGCAGCACGCCCCAGCCGCCCGGTCCGGGATTGCCGCGGCACGCGCCGTCGGCGTACATCTCCACGACCTGCTCAGACATCGCAGTCGCGGGGGGAGGTCTGCACGCGCGTGGCGTGGCCGTTGCGTTGTGGCATCGCCGCCAGCGCACGACGACGGGCGCGTTCCTTGCGCCAGGCTGGCGTCACGATGCGCATGCCCGGTACGCGCTTGACCGCACGCACGACGTACAGGCCGCCGGCGATCGGCCACCAGCGCGCACCCGCCTTCTCCATGAACGCGGAGCGCTCCAGCCAATGCTCGCGGGAAAACGGCGGCGCGTAGCAGCCGAACTTGCCGCCGTTGAGCTCGAAGCCCAGCAACCTGAGCCAGTCCTTGAGCCGCAGCAGCCCGATGAAGCGCGCATCCCAGGGCGCCCCCGCATCGCGCGCGGCGAACGACTGGCGCAGACGCCACAGCGACAGCGTGTTGAAGCCCGAGATCACCAGCTGCCCCTCTGGCAGCAGCACCCGCTCGGCCTCGCGCAGGACCTGATGCGGGTCGGCGCAGGACTCGAGCAGGTGCGGCAGCGCGAGCAAGTCCACGCTCTGCGAGGCGAGTGGCAGCTGCAGCGGGTCCGCCGTCAGCGCCGCGCCCGGCTCGAGGCCGAGCGTGAAGCGGAACGGAATCCGGTTCTGGCGCAGGAAATCCGTCTCCGGCAGCCCGACCTGAGCCGCCCGGAACCCGAAACAGTCCTCGGTCGCGCCGTCGAACTGCTTCAGCTCCCAGTCGAGGACGTAGCGCCCCTGCGACGTGGCGAACCACTCATGCAGCGTGCGTTTGTGCACTCTGACGCCGCACGCAGACGGCCCGACAAAGTTTCTCTGCACCCGTTAGCCTTTCTCTCCGGATAAAATCTCGGGATGCTCGAAATCGTTCCGCTGCAGGCCTTCAAGGACAACTACATCTGGACGCTGCGCAACGCCACGCACGCCGCCGTGGTGGACCCGGGCGACGCGCAGCCGGTGCTCGACTACCTCGCACGCGAGAAGCTCGTGCTCGCGGCCATCCTCGCCACCCATCATCACCCCGACCACGTGGGCGGCATCCCGCGCCTGCTCGAGGCTCACACCGCGCCCGTCTACGGCCCGGCCGGCGAGCCGATCGCGGACCTGACGCACCGGGTTGCCGAAGGTGACCGCGTGCCGATCCCGGAGCTCGGCGTGACGTTCTCGGTGCTCGATATTCCGGGCCACACGCGGGCGCACGTCGCATATTATGGCGCCGAATCGCTGTTCTGTGGCGACACGCTGTTCGCGTGCGGCTGCGGGCGCGTGTTCGAAGGCACGCCCGAGCAGATGTACGCGTCGCTCTCGAAGCTCGGCGCGCTGCCCGCCGCGACCAAGGTGTACTGCGGGCACGAATACACGCTGGCCAACATCCAGTTCGCCCTGGCCGTCGAGCCGGGCAACGCGACGCTCGCCGAACGCGAGCGCCGCGAGCGTGCACGGCGCGCCTCCGGCGTGCCGACGCTACCGACCACGCTGGGCGAGGAGCGCGCCACCAACCCGTTCCTGCGCTGCCTCGAGCCGGCGGTGGTCGACTCCGCCAATAAGTATCTGGGCGCCAGGCTGACCGATCCGGTGCGCGTGTTCGCCGCCATCCGCGAGTGGAAGAACCGGTTTTGAGCGCCCCCGCGGGGAGCCGGGCACTGCGCTGGCTGGCGCTGCTCGCCGCGACGCTTCTAGCAGCTTGTGCCGCGGTGCCCGGGTCGCCCCCAGGGGGCACGCCGTCGCAGGCCGCCGGCACCGGCCTGCGGGCGACACGCACCGCCGCGACCGCCGATGCGGCGGCCATGAAGCACCCGCTCGACGCCACGCACCTGCCGCCCTTCGACGGCGAGACGCGGGTCGTGCACGACCCGCTGCGCGGCCTGCACAAGATCGACCGCACGATTCCGCCCGACGACCTTTGGCAGCGTATTCGCGACGGCTTCGCCATGCCCGACCTCGACAACGAGCTGGTGACCGAGCAGACCGCCTGGTACGCGGCGCGCCCGGAGTACCTCAAGCGCATGTTCGCGCGCAGCCGCTTGTATCTGTATCACGTCGTCGACGCGCTGGAGAAGCGCGGCATGCCCACCGAGCTGGCGTTGCTGCCGATGGTCGAAAGCTCCTACAACCCCATGGCCTATTCGCGCGCGCACGCCTCGGGCCTGTGGCAGTTCATCCCGCCCACCGGCAAGCGCTACGCCCTGAAGCAGAACTGGTGGTATGACGCGCGCCGCGACATCATCGCCTCGACCTCGGCCGCGCTCGATTACCTGCAGGACCTCTACCAGATGTTCGGCGACTGGGACCTGGCGCTCGCGGCGTACAACTGGGGCGAGAACAACGTGGCCCGCGCCATCGCCAAGAACCAGGCCGCCGGGCTGCCGATCGACTACTCCAGCCTCAGCATGCCGGAGGAGACGCGCGAATACGTGCCCAAGCTGCAGGCATTGAAGAACATCATCTCCGACCCCGAGCCGTTCGGCATCACGCTCGACCCGATCCCGAACCAGCCCTACTTCACCACGGTGGCGACGCCCGAATACCTGGACGTGCCGCTCGCCGCGAAGCTGGCCGAAATGCCGGTGAACAAGTTCATCGCGCTCAATCCCGGTCTCAACCGCCCGCTGATGCCCGCCTCGATCGTGCGGCGCATCGTACTGCCGGCCGACCGGGTCGACGTCTATCGCGCCAACCTGCAGAAGTACGACGAGAAGGCGATGGTGTCGTGGCGCACCTATCGCCCGCGGCGTGGCGAGGGGCTACTCTATATCGCGCGCCGCTTCCACCTGAGTCTCGCTACCCTGAAGGAAGTGAACGGCATCCCGCGCTATTCGAACCGCACGCCGCCGCTGCTGGTCGTGCCGATCGACGGCGCGGCCGCGCGTCACGCACGACTGCTGCCGATCATGTACGCGCCCCCCATTCCGGCGGGCGGGGCGCACGTGATCGTCCACACCGTGCGGCGCGGCGAGACCCTTTCGACGATCGCGCGGCACTACCGGGTCAGCGTCGCCGATCTGCGGCACTGGAACCGGCTCGGGCGCGAATTGCGGATCGGGACCGAACTGCAGATTCACACCCGCTTTGCGGCCCACCGCGAGGTCGCCCGCCGCTACCGCAGGCGGCCGCCGGCTCACAGGGCGCCAATTCGAACGCGAAGATGATATATCATTTATATTCAATAAATTAAAAAACATACCTTATGCGTAATATTTAAAGTGATGTCTCAATTATCTACCAAGATATCTAATTCCATCTCGCGCGTATAAACAAATACATAGGAACTTTTCCTCTAGTTTTGTGTAATAAGTCGCGGAGGCGTACGAGCCGGCGCGCCTAGCCCTCGACTAGAATGCGGCAATGGGCCGGATCCTGCGCGCGGTCGTCGCATTCGCTTTGCTTTGGGCATTCGCCGCTCCGGCGTATGCCATCGAACCGCTCCTGATGTTCCTGTTCAACGCGGCGAGCCAGATGATCAGCACGGCCGCGGAGCGATCGGCCAAGCAGGTTCCCGTACCGGCCAACGCGCTGCCCAAGACGTACGCCGGCACCTCCGTGAGCCCCGAGCAGCTGAGGCACCTCATCGACGAGAGCTTCACCTACCTGTCGGAGCAGCAGCGGCGGGAAATCTTCGACTCCCTGAACCGGGAGCTGCTCAAGCCGAAGAACGCCGCCCTGCGCGGCCCCATGATCCAATACTTCGCCGATCGAGCGCTGCAGGTGCGCGCCGCCGAGGTCCGCCTGTCACAGCTCTCCGAGCGCGAAAAGCAGGCGCTCGCCGCCGAGTTCGGCAAGGAGATCGCCGGCCTGCCTGCCCAGGAGGTCGGCAAGCTGCGCGGCCTTCTCGAGAAGCACCTGCTGCCGGTGCCGTCGGACCTGAACGGCATGCTGCTCGCCGCGCTCGAGGAGCATGCGCCGCAGGAAGCGGCGGCCGCCGCCACCCCTTCAGTTCAGTAAAGCACACAGTTGACGCGCCGCGTCGGGCTGAGCTGCACCGCCTGCGGATAGACCTCGCGGCAGCGCGGCTGCGCCTTCGGGCAGCGCGGATGAAAGTGGCAGCCTGTCGGCGGACGGGCGGGCGACGGTGGCTCCCCGGGCAGGCGCACGATCAGGTGCTCGCCTTCGACCCTGGGTACCGCCGCGAGCAGCGCCTCCGTATAGGGATGCTTCGGCGCACCCAGCACCTCGTCGACGGTGCCTGACTCGACCACCCGCCCCAGGTACATCACCGCGACCTCGTGCGCGAGGTATTCGACCACGCTCAGGTTGTGCGTGATGAACAGGTATGCGATGCCGAGCCGCTGCTGCAGTGCGCGCAGCAGGTTCAGGATCTGCGCCTGCACCGAAACGTCGAGCGCGCTGGTCGGCTCGTCGCAGATGATCAGCCGCGGCTCGACCGCGAGCGCGCGCGCGATCGCGATCCTCTGCCGTTGCCCGCCGGAGAACTCGTGCGGATAGCGCGCCTTGGCGCCCTGCGGCAGGCCGACCTGATCGAGCAGCACGTCGATGCGCCGCGCACGCCCGGCTTCGTCCTGCCCTACCCCAAGGCTGCGCATGCCTTCGGCGAGAATGTCCGCCACCCGCATGCGCGGATCGAGCGAGGCGTAGGGATCCTGGAAAATGATCTGCATCGCGCGGCGCCGCGGCCGCAGCTGCGTGCGGTTGAGGGCGGTCAGCTCCACCGGACCCAGCCCGCGCTCGTGGAAGCGCACGCTTCCGGCGGTCGGGCGAATGAGTTGCACCATGGCCTTGCCGACGGTCGTCTTGCCGCAGCCGGACTCGCCCACCAGCGCAAGCGTGCGCCCCTCGCGCACCGCGAGCGACACGCCGTCGACCGCCCTCACCAGGCCCACCGTGCGCCGGAACAGGCCGCGCCGGATCGGGAAGTGCACTTTCAGCGCTTCGACCTCGAGCAGCGCCGGCGCGCCGCCGGGACCGGCCGCAGCCGCTGTCGGCGCCGGCTGCGCCGGCGCGCGCGGCGCTTCGGGCCCGCTTTCGCGCAGATGGCAGCGCACGCGGTGGCCGTCCGGGAGCTCGATCAGGCGCGGCACTTCGCGCCAGCAGCGCGCGTACGCCTGCTCGCAGCGCTCGGCGAAGCGGCAGCCCGCGAACTCGGCGGTCAGCGCCGGCACCTGGCCCTTGATCCAGGCCAGCTCGCCGGCGCGGCGCTCGGGCGAAGGCAGCGCCGCAAACAGCTTCTGCGCATAGGGGTGCTGCGGAGCGCGGAAGAACGCGTCGCGCCCGGCCGCCTCGACGATCTCGCCCGCGTACATCACCGCCACGCGCTGCGCCATCTGCGCGACGATCCCCAGGTCGTGGGTGATTAGCAGCACCGCCATGCCGCGCTCGGCCTGCAGCTTCTGCAGCAACTCGAGAATCTGCGCCTGAATGGTGACGTCGAGCGCGGTGGTCGGCTCGTCGGCGATCAGCACCTCCGGATCGACCGCCAGCGCGGCGGCGATCATCACGCGCTGCTTCAGGCCGCCGGAAAGCTGGAACGGGTATTCGTCGAAACGGTGCTCGCCGTCCGGCATGCCCACCGCCTCGAGCAGCTCGAGCGCGCGCCGCTTCGCCGCGCTTCCCCCCAGCGGCGTGTGGCGCTCGATCACCTCGACGATCTGGCGCCCGACGCTGAGCACCGGATTGAGCGAGGTCGAGGGCTCCTGGAAGATCATCGCCACGCGCCGGCCGCGCACCGCGCGCATCGCGGCCTCCGGCAGAGCGAGCAGGTCGCTGCCGTCGAGCAGCACCCGGCCCTGTGCGATGTGCGCCACTTCCGGCAGCAGGCGCAGAATCGAAAGCGCGGTCATCGATTTGCCGCAGCCGGATTCGCCGACCAGCGCGAAGCACTCGCCGCGGCGCAGCGCCAGGTCCACGCCGTCGACTGCGCGCAGCGCACCCTCGGCGGTGTCCAGCACCGTGCGCAACCCCTGGACCGCGAGCGCCGCCTCGCTCATGCGCTCGCTTCCTTCCTCGGCCCGCGCGCCGGTGCCGAGCCGACCCGAACGCGCGGATCGAATCCGTCGCGCACCGCGTCGGCGAGCAGGTTGGCCGCGAGCACCAGCACCAGCAGGAAGCCGAACGCCGCGGCGAGCGACCACCACACCATCGGCTCGCGCGCCATCTCCAGGCGCGCGGCGTTGATCATGGTGCCGAAGCTGATGGTTGACGGGTCGACGCCGACGCCGACGTAGGACAGCACCACCTCCGCGAGCACCAGGCCGGAGAAGTCCATGACCATCGAGATGATGATGATGTGCGCGACGTTCGGCAGCATGTGGCGCGTCAGGATGCGCAGGTGCGATACCCCGAAGCCGTGCGCGGCCTGGATGTACTCGAGCTCGCGGAGCTTGAGCGCCTCGCCGCGCAGCAGCCGCGCGAGCCCCGTCCAGCTGGTCACCCCGAGAATCGCGCACAGCAGCAGCAGGCGCACGTCGGCGCGCTGTGCGGCGGTCGGAAACCACTCGGCGTGGCGCTCGATCGCCACCTGCATCATCAGCACGAACGCCGCGATCAGCAGCACGCCCGGGATCGAGTTGAGCGTGGTGTACAGGTACTGGATCATGTCGTCCACCCAGCCCTTGAAGTAGCCGGCGGTGACGCCGAGCATCGCGCCGAGCGGCAGCATGACGAGCGTGGTGAGCGTGCCGATGACCAGGCTGGTGCGGATCGACTTCAGCGACAGGTAGAGCACGTCCTGCCCCACCTTGTCGGTGCCGAGCACGTGGTAGGCGAGCGAGAGCGCGAACACCGGGCCGAGCAGCGCGAGCATGGCGCCAAGCGTCGCGTAGCCCGCGCCCCAAGGCACCTCCGGCCAGCGGCGGCGCAGCGGCCTTAGCGCCAGCGCGATCAGCGCCCACGCGAGCCCCGCGCCGGCCAGGCCGCCGAGCACGCGCCGCGCGATGTCGGCCCCCTTGCCGGCTCCGTTGGCGAGCTGCGCACCGCCGAAACGCAACCGCGGGTAACCACGCACGATGCGCCCGTCCGGCAGGTCCACTTCCTCCATGGTGAACAGCCGGGTCGCGAGTGGAGCGGAGTAGGTCTTCTCGCCGCTGTGCCGCAGGTGCGCGAGCGCCAGGTCGAGCACCGACAGCACCTCGGGGGAATACGCGGTCGCTTCGCCTGCGGCGCTGCGCGGCAGCGCCAGCCGGAAGTGCAGCGAGTCGGCCAGCCCGATCGCCGCGTAACCCGACAGCAGCACCAGGGAGACGACCGCCGCACGGCTCTTCACCACCCGCAGCCACGGCGCGGCGAGGTGCGGCCGGCGCCGGCAGTAGGCGAAATAGCCGGCGAGCGCGGCGACCAGCAGCCACAGCAGGACGTCGGTCGCGAGCGGGACGGGGAGGAAACCCATGCTCACTCCAGCCGGATGCGGGGGTCGACCAGCGTGTAGGACAAGTCGGTGAGCAGCAGCCCGGCGATGTACAGCACCGAGCCGATGAACACCATCGCGCGCACGACCGCGAAGTCCTGCGCCTGGATGGCGTCGATCGTATAGCTGCCCAGCCCCGGGATGCCGAAGAACGATTCCATCAGCAGGCTGCCCATGAACAGCAGAGGGATCACGACCACCGCGCCGGTGAGTATCGGGATCATGGCGTTCTTCAGCACGTGCCGGAACAGCACCGCCGCCTCGGACAGGCCCTTGGCGCGCGCGGTGCGCACGTAGTCCTTGCCCATCTCCTCGAGGAACAGGGTACGGTACCAGCGGCTGCCCGAGCCGATACCGCTCACCACGCCGATCAGCACCGGAAGGATCAGGAACTTGACCGCATGCAGCCCGCCGTCGTAGCCCGAGATCGGCACCAGGTGCCAGAGCTTGGACACCAGGTACTGGCCGCCGATGATGTAGAACAGCGTCGAGATCGACATCATGGCCACGCACAGCATCACGCCCCAGAAATCAAGGTAGGTGGCGCGGAAGAACGCCATTGCCAGCGCGAAGCTGATGTTCACCGCCAGGCCGACGAGGAACACCGGGATGGCGAGCGCGAGACTCGGCCACATGCGGGTACCGATTTCGGTGGCGATGTCGCGGCCGTCCTCGGCGGCGCCGAAGTCGAAGGCGAACAGACGCACCGATTTGCGGAAAAAGATGGTGTCGGTCGCCTTGCCCAGTCCCGCGGCGCGCGCATTCCACAATAGCGGCCGGTCGTAGCCGTGATCGGCCTTCCAGCGCTCGATCGCGGCCTCGGTGACGCGCTTGGCCCCGAGTTGCATGCGCGCCATGTCGTCGGGCGTGTTGACGACGAAAAACAGCGCGAAGGTGATCAGGTTCACCCCGATCAGGATGGGGATCGCGTACAGCGCGCGGCGGATGACGTAGGCCAGCATAGCCCGGGCCCTATTCGCGCCGCGCCGCGGGCGGGAGCGCCGCCATGCGCTCGCGGCGCCGGTAGCCGATCAGCGCGGGGACCGCAACCGCGGCGAGCAGGAGGATTAGCAGGCCGAGCGGCCAGAGCACCGGCCGGTTCCAGCGCCGCTGCAGCGCGGCGCGCTGCGCGGCGTCCACGCGCAGGTACTTGACGCTGTTGCGCGCCATGTCGTTCGGCTTCACGTTCGACAGCCAGCTGTGGTAGAGCACATAGTCTTTCGGGAAGTAACCCCAGATCCACGGCGCGTCGTTTTGCACGATGGCCATCATGCGGTCGATGATCTTCTGGCGCTCGGGCGAGTCCGGCATGTTACGCATGCGCTCGAACAGCGCGTCGTACTCCGGGTTGGAGTAGTTCGCCGCGTTCTCGCCGTGGTTGCGTACGCGACTCTGCGCGCCGTCGAGCAGGAACAGGAAGTTCTCCGGATCCGGATAGTCCGCGTCCCAGCCCAGGATGAACATCTGCTCGCTGCCCTTGCGGATCTTCTCCTGGAAGCGGTTCCAGTCGGTCTCGCGCACCTCGAGCTGGATCGAGAGCTTGGCGAGCTGCTTTCGCCACCAGTCGAGGCGCGCCTTGTCGCCCGGTCCGCGCGACACCGTGTCCAGGTACAGCACCAGCGGCTGGCCGGTGCGCGCGTCGCGCCCGTCCGGATAGCCGGCCTCGGCGAGCAGCCGCTTCGCCTCGGCGAGCGGGCGCCGGTGCGCGGCACCGTCGCGCCAGACGTGGGTGACCGGGTCTACGCCTGCGGGGCCGCCGCGATAGCCGAAGATTCCCGGCGGAATCGGGCCTTGCGCCACGATGCCGCGGCCGTTGGCGAAGATCGACAGGAACTCCTCCATGTCCACCGCGATGGAGATCGCCTGGCGCAGTTTGCGGGCCCGCTCGGCGGCCGCGCCACCCATGGCTCCGCCGACCACCGGGTCGAGCCAGTTGAAGCCGATGTACAGCACCGAGGTCGCGACCGAGGTGCGCAGGCGGATGCCGAGCCGTCGCATCTGCGGCGTGAGAGTCGCCTCGCCCCCGACCGCGACGTGCACCGCCTGGTCGAAATTGTCCGAGCTGATGCCGGAGCTGTCGTAATAGCCCTGCAGGAACTTGTTCCAGTACGGGATGCCCTCCTTTTCCCGGCTGTAGATCACCTTGTCGATGAAGGGCATCGTCTTGCCCGCGTCGGCGAGCAGGCCTTGCTGCGCGTCGCCGGGCTCGCCCGAGGATGGATACGGCTCGCCGCGGAAATTGGGGTTGCGCGTGAGGACCATGCGCGCGTTGGGATTGTTCTCGGTGAGCATGTACGGGCCGGTGCCGACCGGCCACCAGTCGAGCGTGAAGTTCTTCCGCGCCATGCCGGGCTGGCTGAAGAATTTGTCCACCTCCCACGGCACCGGAGCGAAAAACGGCATCGCCAGCCAGTAGACGAACTGCGGGTAGCGGCCCTTCAGCGTGATGCGGAAGGTGTGCGCGTCGACGCGTTCGACGCCGGAGAGCGGATAGCGGCGCAGGTCGATCCAGTTCGACCCTTGCCCCGCCTTGGCCATGCGCTGGTTCACCGCGCGCAGTCGTGCGGCGAGCTCGGACAGGCCGACGATGTAATGCGACATCAGCCCGAAGATCGGCGAGTACAGCCGCGGACTGGCGAGCCGCTTGATCTCGTAGATGTAGTCGTCGGAGACCAGCTCGCGCGTGCCGCTGTGCGCCAGCGCGTACGGGCTCGCGAGCTTTGCGACGCGCTCGCGCGACAGGTGATCGTAGAGCAGCGCGCCGCTGGAATCGCGGGCCAGAGCCGGATGCGGCTCGTATCGGATGCCCGGGCGGATGTGAATGGTGTAGACGCTGTACGCCACCGCGTCGCTGGTCCCCGGAACCGGCCGGCCGTCGCGGTCGAGGTAGCGCGGATGCGGCACCTCGGTGGCGGTGAGCGGGACGAGCCGGTACGGCCGCGCCAGATAGGCGTACTGCAGCGGCGGCTCGTAGATCTGCTGCGTGAAGCGCGCTTCGTCCTCGGCGTAGGATTGCACCGGATCAAGGTGCTTGGGGCGCTCGACGAACGCCGCGTACAGGTAGTTCTTGCCGCTGTCGGCGGCCGGGTAAGGGTCGTTCCAGACCTTGCCGCAGGCCGCGAGTGTCGCGGCGAGCGCAAGCACCGGAACGATCAGGACGCGCATTCACGCAAGTGTAGCGGAAGGGATCGGCCCACGCCTGACGCGCGCCCTCGGCGCCGTTCGCTATAATCGGGGCCCTTTCATCCGAGGAGCGCAGATGGGTTTTCTCGCCGGCAAGCGCATCCTGGTCACCGGCTTGCTCAGCAACCGCTCGATCGCCTACGGCATCGCGCAGGCCGCGCATCGCGAGGGCGCCGAGCTCGCGCTCACCTACCAGAACGAACGCTTCAAGGAGCGGGCCGAAGCCATGGCGCGCGAGCTCGGATCGGACGTTGCCCTGCCGTGCGACGTGGCGAACGACGCGGAGATCGACGCGCTTTTCCAGGCACTCGCCGCACGCTGGGACGGCCTCGACGGCCTGGTGCACGCGATCGCATTCGCGCCGCGCGAATCGATCGCCGGCGATTTCCTCGATGGCCTGTCGCGCGACGCGTTCCGCCAGGCCCACGACATCTCGGTGTACAGCTTCCCGGCGCTGGCAAAGGCCGCCCTGCCCATGATGCGCGGGCGGCGCGGCGCTCTGCTCACGCTCAGCTATCTGGGCGCCGAGCGCGTGGTGCCGCACTACAACCTGATGGGGCTCGCCAAGGCGAGCCTCGAGGCGGCGGTGCGCTACCTGGCCTCGGACCTCGGCCCGCAAGGCATCCGCGCGAACGCGATCTCGGCCGGGCCGATCAAGACGCTCGCCGCTGCCGGCATCTCCGGGTTCGGCCGCATCCTGAAGTTCGTCGAGGAAAACGCCCCGCTGCGGCGCAACGTCACCATCGAGGACGTCGGCAACGCCGCCGCCTTTCTGCTCTCGGATCTCGCCGCGGGAATCACCGGTGAGGTGCTCTACGTCGACGGCGGCTTCAACACCGCGGTCGGCGGCATCCCCCGCGGCGAGAACGACGCCCGGTCGGGGTGAAGCGCCGGGCTACTTCTTTTCCAGGTTCTTGTCGTAGATCTTGATGTCGGCGCGCGCGTGCAGCGCGTCGAGATAGGCTTCGAATTCCTCCGCGCCGGCTGCGCGCTGCGCGGTCGCGAGCTGGGCGGCCTGCTGCTGCTTGCTGCCGGGCGGCGGCGCGATGACCTGCGAGATGCGGTACACCGCGAAGCCGGATTCGCCCTGGTCCAGGCCGACATAGGCCGGCAGCTTGGCCGCGTTCGCCGCCATGACCAGGTTCAGCGCCTGCGGTGCCAGGCCCTGGGGATCGAGCCGCGAGACCTGCTTTGCCGCGCCCCACGTCAGGTCAGGGCTGCCGCCCTTGAGCAGCTGCGCGAGCTTGGCCTCGCCCGCCTGGTGCGCCAGCTTGGCCGCTTCCTGCGCCTTCAGCTCCTGGTCGATGCGCGCCTTCACCTCGTCAAACCCGCGCTCCCGCGCCGGCTCGTGCGCGACCACGCGCGCCGAGACCAGCACGTTCGGTGCGACTTCGATCGCGTCCGTGTTGCGGTGCGCCTGAAGCGAGTCCGAGGAGAACAGCGCGCTGACCAGCTTCGGATTGCCGAGCGGCCCGAGGTCCGGGTTCGCGCCGCGCACGATCCAGCCGGTGTCCTTCACCGGAAGCTTGTAGCGTTCGGCCACCGGTTTCAGGCTGTCGGACTGCTCGTACACCATGTCGCTGAACTTTTCCGCCGCCTCGTTGAAGAGTCCCATTCCCTTCTGCTTCTGCAGCTCCGCGGTCAACTGCGCGCGCACCGCTTCGAGCGGGCGCACCGTCGCGGGATGGATCCCGGTGAGCTCGATGATGTGATAGCCGAACTCGGTCTCGATTGGGCCCTCGATCTGCCCCTGCTCCATGCCGAACACGGCATCGTCGAACCGCTTGACCATCGTGCCGCGCTGGAAAAACCCCAGATCGCCGCCCTTTTGCGCCGAGCCCGGATCCTGCGAGTACTTCTTCGCCAGTGCGGCGAACTGCGACGGCGACTTGCGCACCTCGGCGAGGATCTCCTCGGCCTTCTTGAGGGCTGCCTGCTTCTGTTCCGCCGTGGCTTTCGGCGGGACCGTGATCAGGATGTGGCTCGCGCGACGCTCTTCGGGCGTGCGAAATTCGCTGGCATGCGCCGCGTAGGCCGCTTTCAGATCGGCGTCGCTGATCTGCATCTGCTCGCCTAGCGCTTCCGGCGAGAGCTCGACATACTCGGCGCGCACGCGCTCCGGAACGCGAAACTCGGCCAGGTGGGCAGCGTAATAGGCCTTGAGCTGCGCCTCGTCGAGCTTGACCTGGGGGAGGAATTGCTGCGCCGGGATCTGCGCCTCCGACACTTCGCGCTTCTGTGCCAGCAGCGCGGCGAGCCGCTCGGCCACGGTGCGCGAAGCGATCGCGGTGTTGCTGATCGATCCCGTCAGCTCGGCAAGCGCCAGGTCCGAGCGCACCTGACTCTCGAACATCGCCGGCGTAAGCCCCTGCCCATTGAGCAGCGTCTCGTAGCTCGAGCGCGAGAATTTGCCGTCCTTCTGGAAGGCCGGCTGCGCGGCGATCACCGCGCGCAGCGCGTCGTCGCTCGCCGTGAGGTGCGCCCTGATCGCCTGCTCGGCGATCACGCTGCGCTGGATCATTGACTCGAGCAGAGCGCGCCGCGCCTGCGGAGTGTCGAACTTGTCGACGTCGAAGGCGCTGCCGAGCAGCGCGCGCATCCGATCCTGCTCGCGCTGCAGCTGGTCGGTGAAGGCCTTCTGCGTAATACCGATGCTGTCGACGGTGGCGACGTCGGTGCTGCCGCCCATGACGTGCGTGTACGACTGGATCCCCCAGGTCGCGAACGTCACGCCGATGAGGGCCAGCACGATCTGCATCAGCCGCTTGTGTTTGTCGATGAACTCGAACATGCGTTGGCCGCAAAGTAAAAAGGGCCCCGCGGGACCCTCTGGTCAAGAACGCCGCAGCGCGGCGGTTCTAGGAATCTGGCGGAGTGGACGGGACTCGAACCCGCGACCCCCGGCGTGACAAAGGGACTGTAGCGGAGGTAAGTGGTTGAAGCAACTCGGAGTCAGCAGCGCCATCCACCACTTACCCCGCTTCATTTCCGCTCTTGCCCTGCTCGCCCGAAAGCACAGTTTCGGCACAGTCCCCCGAGCAGCGCGCTTGGGGTGCTTCCGCTCATTCACTGGGCCATCATTGTACCACCGCGCGCTGCCACTCCCTGACGAGGTTCACCTTCCCCGACCTCCGGGATAGCTTGCGCACCCCCATCCGCATGTTTCGGGAATCTGGCATAACGCGTGGATTTCGCCAGCACCCGCGTCAACCGTGGTAGTCCAGTCCGATATCGAGCGCGGACGCGCTATGCGTCAGCCAGCCGACGGAGATCAGGTCGACACCGCAGGCCGCGATGGATGCGGCAGTGGCCGGCGTGATGCGGCCCGACGCCTCGGTTACCGCGCGAGCAGCGACCATCGCCACCGCCCGGCGCAATGTCTCCAGGTCCATGTTGTCGAGTAGCACCGCATCGGCCCGCGCCTCGAGGGCCTCGGCGAGCTGGGCAAGCGTGTCTACTTCGACCTCGATTCTAACCAGATGGCCAGTGGCGGCACGCGCGCGCTCAATCGCTGGCACGATCCCGCCGGCAACCGCGACGTGGTTGTCCTTGATCAGGATGGCGTCATCGAGCCCAAAGCGGTGGTTGCTGCCGCCGCCCACGCGAATGGCGTACTTCTGCAACGCGCGCAATCCGGGCATGGTCTTGCGCGTACATGTGACGCGCGTACGGTAGCCACGCAATGCATCAACCACTGCTGCAGTCGCCGAGGCCACGCCACTCAAGTGACATAGAAAATTGAGCGCCACGCGCTCGGCACTCAGGATGCCGCGCGCTGGTCCGGTGATGGTGGCGATAATGTCGCCAGGAGAAAGCTGGCTTCCATCCGGGCGCTGAACGCACGTCTCGATCGTTGCATCAAGGATGCCGGAAGGCAAGCAATGCCGCCTCAAGGCCGTCGAGCACGCCGGCTTGGCGCGCCACCAGCGCAGTGCGGACGCACACCCCGGTCGGCACGATGGCATCGGTGGTGATGTCGCCCGCGCGCCCCATGTCCTCAAGCAGTGCGGCACGCACCACGGGTTCGATCAGGATGGTCGCGATCGGAGGCACGGGCACTTTTCAGGCTCCCACGGCGCCACGTGCGAGCGCCTCGAGCGTATCCTCCGACCACTCTTGGAGGTCGGCGAGGCTAAGCCGGTGTCGGTACGCGAATTCGGTTGAGCGCACTGGAAAATCCGAGCGATAGTGCGCTCCGCGACTCTCCTCTCGATGAAGCGCCCCGACGGCAATGAACAGCGCCACCAGCGCCGGGACGGGGCCTTGCTCAAGGCCCCGCTGGCGCAGGAGTCGGTCGGGCCCAACCCCACCGACCGGGGAGAAAATGGGAGCAAGCGAATGCTCCTGGTCGACGCCCGTGGCGTCCCGCTGTCGCTCATCGTGAGCGCGGCCAACCGACATGACATCACCCAGCTCGTACCCACCCTCGATGCCCTCGTCGCCCCGCGGCCGCCAGTTGCCCCGCACGCCCGGCAGCACTTGTGCGCCGACGCCGGATTCGTGGGCGCGGCGGCACGCCAAGACATGATCGATCGCCACTACACGCCCCATGTCCGGCCTCGCGGCGAGGAACGCACCCAGCGAGCCCAAGCCAAGCGAGCGCGGCGTTGGGTCGTCGAAGTCGCGCACTCGTGGTTCACCCGCTTTCGTAAGCTGCTGGTTCGCTACGAGAACACGCACCGCTCCTACCTGGCCTTGAATATGCTGGCCGGCACGTCCCAGCGAAGATAAACATTATTTACGGATAAGTTCTAAGTATTATCCTTGGCATGTCGAAAGAAAGGGGGGGAACCCGACGTCAACTGGTGCCGCATCGCGGGTGATGCTGGCGGTAGATGCAGCGAGACGGCTCGTTTTGGGCCTGTGGCGGCGGTACGACCGCATGCCAGGCGCCAACTGCGACATGGAGATGGCTTCGTTCTACCTGTGGCTGGAAAGCAGCCATCCCGAGGCGCTCCGCTTTCGATGCCACGGCTCCAAGTGGGAGCTGGTACGGCGCTGGCTGGAGCATGACAACAAAATTAGACGATCGATAGGCCGAGCCGCCCGACTGTGAATCGGCGGCATCGGAGGCCTCGGAGCCGTTGCCCAGGTGAGCCGGCTGATTCAGAGATTTCGGTTGGACGCGAGACAGTTCTGGGCAGGAGTCAGATGAAGTAGCTCACCATCTGATGGTCCTACTGTCCCCGGCAGGTACCCGGGGCGCAAGGGGTCGTGCCCATAGCGGGACTGCAGACCAATGCGGCGAGCTGGGGTTCCTCACCCGCCCGCCCCGGGGGCGCCGGATCGTTTCCTCGCGCACCAGCAGTGTCTGCAAGACCTCCCAGTTAGGCACAAGGCAGGCTCAGCCGCTAGGGCGCGCTTTCGGGCGCCCTGAGATGGCCGCCGCGCCGTCACCCATGAGAGCAAGTGCAATGAGCGCCACCGCCCACAGCGCGGGATATTCCCATCCGCCACCTTTCGCAGTGAAGATCCAACCATGCGGAAAGTGGAACGCGATCACGCCTAGCATCTCGACGAACAGGATGATCGAGACCCAGCGCGTCCATAGGCCGAGAATCAGTGCAGTGCCGCCTGCAAGCTCGGCGAATATCACGAAGTAGGCGACGAATCCCGGATACCCGATTGAGGCGAAGAACTTCACCGTCCCCGGCACAGTGAAGACCAGCACCTTGAGTAGTCCGTGGGCAAGAAAGAGCAGCCCAAGTGTCACGCGAAGCAAGAGCGCCGCGTACGGCGCGGTGCGATTGTCGATCATGAGTCACCTCCTCTGAAAAATCGGTCTTTCTGCCGCAGGATACCGCCGGGACGACGGAATGCCCACAACGCGCCAATCCGCCAGTATGGCCCCAACGTGTGGGAATCCTGCCCCCCGCACAGTGACTCAAGATTGCCACACAAGGTTCGAGCCCGCCATTCAGCCCTCGATTTGGCGGGGTGCCCAAATCGCGGGGATCAGGCCACCGCGCGCCTCTATGGGTAAATGCAGTGGCTACGGGCTGTTCCCGGCGCTCAATGATTGTGGAGGCCGGGAGGATGAACACGCCCTCGGTCGCCCTACGGGGGCCCACACCGTGGCGCGCGGTGCTCAGTTCAGAGGCTCGATCGCGCCGTTCGCGATCCGTACGTGATCGCCGGGGCGCCAGGCCGGCTCAGTGGCGACCGATATCACCTGTGTTGTACCGCTCTCGAGGCGTACGCTGACCTCCCAGCGCTTGGTTGTGCGCACGCGTTTTTCGATCTGGTTGCCCGCGAGCGCGCCGCCCGCGGCGCCCGCCAACGTCATGACCGTGCGCCGTTACCGTTGCCGATCTGGTTCCCGAGCAATGCGCCCGCGACACCGCCCGCGACTGCGCCGAGGCCAGATCCTTGACCTTTAACTTCGACGGCGCGCACCGATTCGACCACGCCGCAGTCCAGACATCGCGGTTGGCTCTGGGCGACTTGCACGCTCCGGGTGGCGGACGTCTCGGTTTTGTGCGCCGGCTCCTCGAGGGCGGAGCGATGCGTAGAACTCCTACGCGCCGCTTCCTTCTTGCTAGCCAGCGGCGCTTTGACCGCGGAAGGTGCCGGCGCTGCGTTCGTCGCCGCGGACTCGGCGGGTGCCACCGAACCATGCGAGCTGGGCAGCACGCCCGTGAACGCGGCGATGCCAACCCCCGCGAGAACGATAACCGCCACCGCGGCGGTAGCTACCAGCCGGTGCAGCTTGCGTCTCGGTTCGGTCTCCATTGCGTGCCCTCCTGCACGGCCCCCATGACCGGGTACGGCGCGGAGTCTACCCACGCGTTCACCCCCTCGCCAGGGCGGTTCGTTCAAGAGTTCTCCTGCTCACCACTGGCGTGAGATCGTTCACGCTGAGGGCGTTCGCGGCAAGAGGCTGCCTAAAGTGTGCATTCGTTCACATCTTTACGCAGCCCTATCGGAAGCTCCTCGACTGTGTCGGCCTCCAGCGATGATGAATTGAAGGGATCCCGTACTGTTGGTTCTGCCCGACGCCCGAGGGTTATAAATAGATACGATTTTTATGTCTCCGGGAGCAGCCTGCCGCACAGCCTGCGCGCTATATTGAACGCTCCGGCTTGCTCTGAACGGAGGCAATTATGCGTAAACCGGTTTCACTTTTGTTGTGCGCATTGATCGGCGCGGTGTTCAGCCTCGGCGCAGCGGCGCATGGACCCGGCGGTGGTGGCGGATTCGGCGGTGGCTTCAGCCACGGCTCGGCAGTCGGTCCATCCTCAAGCGGAGCGCTTGAGAACTCGAATGGACGGTTTTCTCAGGACCGGGATCAAGGAATGGATCGAGCCCAGGACCGCATGAGCGACCAAGGTCTCACTAACGAACAGGCGACGCAGCCGCACAAAAAGCGGCACTACCACGCCCGAGGAAGCAAGTCCACGAGCGACACCGGGTCCGCAAAGCATTAGCCGTCACTTCATGCGCGAAAAAGGCAGGCGTTTGCCTGCCTTTTTTTATTTTGGCTGCTCGGCAAATCAATGCATTGTCGCCTGCATGGCGAGCACTAGAAAGAGCAACGCCGCGCCTTGGGCGGCGACCCGCAGTGCCATGTAGCGGGTGCCGTGCACCCGGTCGTACTCGCCACCGTGGACCATGGAGTTGATGCCAAGTATCAGGAACGTCACCGCCGCCCCGAGGGCAAGTAACGCAAACAGGGTCATGGCCGACCTCCGTTTTAGTGAGCCGACAATGTGAACAGACAATTCCTTTTAGACCACGGAGACGCTATCGCCTACGGTGGACTGCGGCGTTGTTGATTTGGCGCAAAAATTTTCGACGACCCCTAGTCGCAGCCGCTTCGAGCTGCGCGGAGCCGCCAAGCACTCCTCGGAGCTGTGTGGCCTACGTTGCGTTCAGGACGAGCTAAACTGACGATTCCTCGCCACGTGAGTTCGCGATGACCCATCGCGAGGTCAATCGATCGGCCGATCAAGCTCCAGGTCGGCGTGCGCGAGCGGATCTTCCGTCGGCTCCAGGTGAGTCGTCACGTTAAGGTGGGGAATCGTGCGCCGAAGATCGGCTTCGATGCGCTCGCACCAGTCATGGCCTTGCTGGACCGTCCAGGTGCCCGAAACCAGGACATGCAGTGTAACGAAGGCGCGCCTACCGGCTTGCCGGGTCCGCAGCGCGTGGAAATCCAATCCATGCTGCCTATAGCTCTCCAGGATCTGTCCGATTCGCTTCAGTTCCGGCTCGGACATCGACGCATCCATCAACCCCGCCGCCGAGCGACGCATGAGCTCCCAGCCGGTCCGGACGATGTTAGCGGCAACAAGCAGGGCAATGGCCGGATCCAGCCACAGCCGGTCGGTCAGCCACGCAAGGCCGACGCCGACGATGACTCCGGCGGAAGTCCATACGTCCGTGAGGAGGTGGCGCGCGTCGGCTTCCAGGGTGATCGACCCATAAGTGCGACCCACGGCCAACAGAATGCGAGCGGTGGCGAAATTGACGATCGATGCGGCGACCGACACGCCTAGGCCGAGGCCGACAGTCTCCAGGGGCTGGGCATTGAACAGGCGCTCGAGGGCGGCATAGGCGATGCCTGCCGCGGCAACAACGATCAGAAAACCCTCGAAGGCACTCGAGAAGTACTCCGCTTTCCCGTGCCCGTGCGCGTGATTGTCGTCCGGCGGCAGGGCCGCCAGCGACAGCATGGCGAGCGCCATCAGCGCCCCGGCCAGATTGACGAAAGATTCGAGCGCGTCGGACAACAGGCCCACCGAGCCGGTCAGCCGCCAGGCAACCCCCTTGAGCAGGATGGTCGTGAGCGCCGCTGCGATGGACAGCCAAGCGTAGCGCTTGAGCGAAACGGGCAGCATTGATAGGAGGTCTGTGTAAGCCCACTCTGGAGACCGGAGATCCTAGTCCCTTGAACGGCTCCAGCCAGCCCGTAGGCGACCGCCCCGAGGTAACAGCATCTCGCTTTCCTGGCTAAACCTCAGGATTTCGATCTGTTCCGCCATTTGCCGTGCATCACCGACCTCGATGCCGGAGCGGCATACCGTACCCTCAAGTTTCGTATGGGCGGAGCCTAAAGCGCGTGACTTTTGATTACAGTCAAAATGCCTCAAGCCTTGGCGGCTAGCCTCGAGCGATTCCACTGCCGGGCAGGATGCATCCATGTTAAGTGAACCGGTTCGAAACGTGATGGAGCGCAAGAAGCTTCTCATGGCTCCCCCGGACACCAGTGTCGGTGCAGCCGCCAAACTGATGGCAAAAAACAGCGTCAGTGCTGTCCTGGTAGTCGAAAACAAACATCTGGTCGGCATTTTTACCGAGCGGGATGCCGTTTTTCGCGTCATCGCGCAAGACCGTGATGTGCGGACGACCCGGCTCTTCGAGGTCATGACGAGGGCGCCTAAGACCGTCGCGCCAGACAAGTCATTCGGATACGCATTGCTCTTGATGCACGAGAATGGCTTCCGTCACGTACCGGTGATCGAGAACGGTGAGCTCATCGGAATTGTCTCAGCACGCAACGCGCTGGATCCCGAATTGGAGGAGTTCGAATCTGAAGCGCGGCGGCGAAAACATATCGGTCGGCAGGCCAAAGACGCATGATCGGGTATCCGTGCGGTAATCCCCGCTCGCATAGGGATTACCGCACGGATACCGGCGGCGAACGAACCAAGCATCAGTCAGCGCGCCATCCCCACGGCCCCCTCTGCAGCGACTTGCGCAGGCGGGCAGCGATATGGATCAGGATCAGCAACGCACGCGCCGCAAGGAAGGCTGCACTGATTGGCCGTTGAACGAACACGGCCAAGTTTGCATGCGAAAGCGCTAGCGCGCGACGGAGGTTTTCTTCCTTCAGCGGTCCCAGGACAAAGTCCAGCAGAAACGGGAGCGACTGGAAATCGCGAAGCCACTGCGGAGTCCGCATAAAAAATAAATTTTTTGCACGCTCGGAGCGCGATGGATCCCCTCCCCCTCCCTTTCCCGGCTCCGAAGGACCTACCCCACTTCGGTTTCGGTTCGACCTCCGCCGAAAAAGAATGCTTTACCCCGGCGCTCGCAAGCTGGCGCCCCTTCGTCCGCTCGCGAGGCCATGTCGCCTCGACGACGACAGGCGACGGAAATCATACAATTCAACGAAATCGGCACCCGGCACAGCGCCGCCATCCGCGCCTCCAGGGCTGGCCGCAGCGCTGGCGCTACCAAGACTCCGACATCGCCTTGGGCGAACGCATCCTCGAGTGCTTGACGCTCTTCCTGCTCTATCTGCTCGAGCAAGGCTTGGCCACCAAGACGCTTCAGCGCCATCGCGACCACCTGTGGATGCTCGGCGGGGAGATCATCCGCCGCCTCCACGAAGAGCCGGCTTTGCGGCGCAGGCCCATCAAGACTGTCATTGTCCAACTCATGGATCCCGAATGCGGACCGCTCATCTGGCCCAGAATCACCCAGCAGCAACAAAACTCATTCGACGCTACGTGCCGAAAGCTTTATCAGTTCCTGACCACAAACCTCTAACCGCTCCCTCAGTGACAATATCTACCCACAGATTCCGCTGACGAACCAAGAATTTAGATGCACCCCGGTGCGAGGGCGACCGGACAAGATGATTGTCGCGCCCCACACCGATCACCCGCCAAGACGCGCCCGCATCTCTGCGGCGATCCCCAACTGTGCCAACCACGAATTGCCGCAATGGCGCATCGTGTGGAAGGCGACAGCAGGTATGTCGGCTGCGTCGCGTGCTGCCCGCCACGTCTTCGTAAGGACTTTTCGCGTCCTGCGGCACGGCCGCGACTCGGGGGCGAGCTGATCGGCTCTATTGCAGCTAACGTATGGATTTACAGGCATCCCCACGACCATCACAGCAAGTCCCAGCCCTTCGCCATCGGAGACAGCGATAACGGGCTCTCTTCGTTGCGAGTTGAGGAAAGACCGTTAAAGGACTATATTCAGTCTCCACGGTCCTCTGCGAGGTCAACATGCGCTATGCATCCCAGATCAAACCCATCAGCTACCTGAAGGCTAATGCCGCCGAAGTGCTGCACCAACTCGGTGAGCGGCGTGAACCAATGGTGATCACGCAAAACGGTGAGGCCAAGGCCGTGATCCAGGACGTCGCCTCCTACGAGGAAACGCAGGAGACGCTGGCGCTGTTGAAGATTCTTGCGCTGGGCAATCGCGAGATCGAGCAAGGCAAGGTCAAGCCCCTGGCTGGAGTGGTCAGCCGCTTGCGTGCAAAGAGCTCTGGCGGCTGATGCGCTACCCGATCCTGCTGACGGCAGGCGCGGAACGTGACCTGGAAGAGATCTACGACTACATCGCCGCGTTCGACTCGCAAGCCAACGCCGACCATGTGCTGGAACAGTTGATAAAGGTCGCCGAAAGCCTGGTCTCCTTCCTGGAGCGCGGTGCGCATCCGAAGGAACTGCTGGCGCTGGGCATCCGCGAGTACCGTCAGGTCTTCTTCAAACCCTATCGGGTGATTTACCGCGTCATGGACAAGCGGGCGGTCCTATACCTGATCGCAGATGGCCGGCGCGACATGCAATCCCTTCTGGCGCGCCGACTGCTCGGCGCATAATGCCGCCGCGACGCTTGCGGCACACAGCCTCCCTTTTCGGTTGCCAGCGGCGGGCCAAGGGTTCGATGCGCCGTGCGAAGCAGTTGCGCTTGGCGTGGAACTTATTCCGGAGGTCCCGCCGTCCCGCGAGGAAGTCACTCGGGCTCGTTCGCGGATAGGTACAATCGCTGCCTGCATGACGGCGCACGCTCCTGCCCCGCTCCTCACTCCGCACGGCCGCCTTCTTATCGAGCCGGTGCAGGACGCGCCGGAGCTTTCCGGCGCGCTTCGGCGCAGGCTTGAGGAGTCTTTCGCTCGCGGCGCGGGCCACGGACTGCTGCAGCTCGGGGCGGCCGAAGTGGGGACGGTTTTGCCACCCGCTTGGGGATACTGGCGCGAGTTCGGCGCGCGTTATGTCGCCGCGGTGTGCTCTTTGACGGAGGCGGAGGAGCACGCCCAAGGCGCTCCGATACCGGTTCCACCCGAGCAGCAACTCGCAGCGCTTGCCTCCGTGGCGCCGCCGATGACCGGTGCGGAGTATCTGACCGCGTCCGTGCTGCGCTCGCTATGGCAAGAGCTCGACGCGGTGTTTCGGGCCGAATTGGCCGAGTCGAAACTGCCGCTGCAAGACTTCCTCAAGCGCTCCAATCCGGCCTGGAACCTGGTGGGGAGGGTGCACTTCAATCTCGCCGAGAATCGTAAGGACGAGGCGGCGCCATTCGCCTTTCTCGCCACTTACACCACGCGGCTCTCCGCACACGCCAGGGCGCAGCACCTGCCGCTCGGGCAAGCCCTGCGCGAGTACGCCGGCACGCAAGGCAGGACGCGGCTGCTCTCGCTCCTCGTGCCGGTGCAGCGCGCGGCGGAGCAATGCGCGTGGTTGCGTGCGATGGTCGAGGAGGGCGAAATCTTCCATCCGTTGCGCTGGACGCCCGCGGAGGCGTGGCGCTTTCTCACCGACGTGCCGCGCCTTGAGGCGGCGGGGATCGTGGTGCGCGCGCCGCGCACCTGGAACGCGGGCCGCCCGCCCCGCGCCCAAGTCACGGCGAGCGTCGGAGACCGGGCGCCGTCGCTCCTCGGCGCGGCCGCGCTGCTCGACTTCAGCGTCGAGGTCACGCTCGAGGGTGAGCGCCTGACCGAAGCCGAGATCCGGCGCCTGCTCGCCGGTTCGGACGGTCTGCAGCTCGTGCGCGGTCGCTGGGTCGAGGTCGACCGCGAGAAGCTCGGCCTCATGATCGAGCGCTTTCGCCGGGTCGAACAGGCCGCGGCCGAGGGCGGAGTCCCCTTTGCCGAGGCGATGCGTTTACTTGCCGGAACGGACCTGTCGGGAGACAGTGCGGCCAACGGCGGCGCGCCGGACTGGTCCCGGGTCGCGGCCGGCCCTTGGCTTGCGCAAACGCTGAAGGCTCTGCGCAACCCGCAGGGGCTCGCGCACGTGGGGGCGGGAGCCGGACTCAAGGCGACACTGCGCCCGTACCAGGAGGTGGGCGTGCGCTGGCTCCATCTGCTGCACAGGCTCGGTCTCGGCGCCTGCCTTGCCGACGACATGGGCCTGGGCAAGACGATCCAGGTGCT
Source organism: uncultured Pseudomonadota bacterium (assembly GCA_963817785.1). GTDB lineage: Bacteria > Pseudomonadota > Gammaproteobacteria > Burkholderiales > SG8-39 > JAKALD01. Next base: position 58,464 of record CAWFPL010000008.1, read on the forward strand.
CGCGTTGCTGCTCGCGCTGAAGTCCGACGACCGGGGCGAGCGGCGCACGAGCCTGCTCCTCGCGCCTGCGTCGCTGCTTGCCAACTGGGCCGCGGAGATCGAGCGCTTCGCACCGGGCCTGAACGTGCTCATCGCGCATGCCTCGGCAATGCCTGCTGCCGAGCTGATCAAGCTCGGCCAGGAGCGCCTCGCGAGCACCGACCTGGTCATCACCAGCTACGGCTCGCTGCGGCGCATGCCCTGGATCGAGGGCATGCAGTGGAAGCTCGCCGTGCTCGACGAAGCACAGGCGATCAAGAACCCGGGCGCGAGGCAAGCGCGCGCGGCCAAGAAGCTCGACGCGCGCTCGCGCATCGCGCTGACTGGCACGCCGGTGGAGAACCGGCTCTCGGACCTGTGGTCGATCTTCGATTTCATCAATCCGGGGCTGCTCGGTTCGGACAGGGCGTTCACGGCCTATACCCGGCGCATGGCGAAGGTGGAGGGCAATCCGTACGGCCCGCTGCGGGAGCTCGTGCGCCCCTATATCCTGCGGCGCCTGAAGACCGACAAATCGGTCATCGCCGACCTCCCCGACAAGACCGAGCTGAAGGCGTTCTGCCCCTTGAGCGCGAGACAGGCGGCGCTCTATCAGCGTGCGGTGAGCGAGTTGGCCGGCGCACTCGGGGCCGCGGAAGGAATCCGGCGCAAAGGCGTGGTGCTCGAGTATCTGATGCGCTTCAAGCAGATCTGCAACCACCCGTCGCAGTGGCTGGGGGACGCGGCGTGGGCCGAGGCCGACAGTGGCAAGTTCGCGCGCCTGCGCGAGATCGCGGAAGTCATCGCCTCGCGGCAGGAGAAGATGCTCGTTTTCACGCAGTTTCGCGAGACGACCGAGCCGCTCGCCGCGTTCCTTGGCTCGGTGTTCGGGCGCTCCGGACTGGTGCTGCACGGCGGCACCCAGGTCGGCAAGCGCAAGGATCTGGTGCGCTGCTTCCAGGAGGACGAGCGCGTGCCGTTCTTCGTGCTCTCGCTCAAGGCGGGCGGCGCCGGGCTCAACCTCACCGCGGCGTCGCACGTCGTGCATTTCGATCGCTGGTGGAATCCGGCGGTGGAGAGCCAGGCCACCGATCGCGCGTTCCGCATCGGCCAGACCAAGAATGTGCTGGTGCACAAGCTCGTGTGCCGCGGCACGGTCGAGGAGAGGATCGACCGGCTGATCGAGTCGAAGGAGCGGCTGGTAAAGGACCTGCTCGAGGGCGGCGCCGAGCTGCTGCTGACCGAAATGGCGGACGACGAGCTGCTGCGGCTGGTCGCGCTCGACATTCATAGCGCACGCGAGGAGGACTGAAGCATGTTCTTTCGTTGGAAACCCTACGTTCCGGTGGCCGAGCGCCGGCGCAAGGCCGCGAGCGCCGCGGCACGCCATGCCCGCAAGGGCGGCGCGTTCGACCCGGTGAGGATCGCCGGCCGCGCCATCGCCAGCACGTTCTGGGGCAAGGCTTGGTGTGACAACATGGAGCGCTACAGCGATTTCTCCAACCGGCTGCCGCGCGGACGGTCTTACGTTCGCAATGGCTCGGTGATCGACCTGAGGATCAGCGCAGGCGAGGTCAAGGCACAGGTGGTCGGCTCGGCGCTCTACAAGACCACGGTGAAGATCGCAGCGCTGCCCAAAGCGCGGTGGCAGGGGATCGGCCGGGACTGCGCGGGCTCGATCGATTCGCTCATCGAGCTACTCCAGGGGCGGCTCTCCAAGGGCGTCATGGAACGCATCTGCCGGCGGGACACCGGACTCTTCCCTTCCCCGAAAGAAATCGCGTTCGCTTGCAGTTGTCCGGACTGGGCCTCGATGTGCAAGCACGTCGCCGCGGTGCTCTACGGCATCGGCGCGCGACTCGACGAGAAGCCCGAGCTGCTGTTCACGCTGCGCGCGGTCGACCCCAAGGAGCTCGTCGCCCGGGCGGGCGAGGCCCTGCCGTTCGCGAGCAAAGTACCGGCGGCGGGGAAAGTACTCGACGATGCGAGACTAGCCGACGTGTTCGGCATCGAGATGGCCGAGGCGGACGCGTCGATGCCCTCCGGCAAGGCGAAGCGGCCGGCGCCGCCGGCGCGAACGAAGAAGGCGGGCCGAGGAAGGTCCCCCGGCGCCAAGGCGCGCACCGTTCGCAAAGCGCCTTCGCGGCGGGGCGCTCGGGTGCGTCCGAAATAGTGATGGGCCTATCTGGCGCAGGTGCGATCGACCGCGGGTGTGGTGCCATCACTGGCTGCCTTGGTCGGTGTTGAAGATCTCGGGGGCGCCGTAGCGGGTCAACGCCACCTCGAGTGCCGCCTCGCAGAAGTTGGTGGTGAGCGTGCGTGACGAGGAATACCTGCGGCTCAAGATCCTCACTTGCATGCTGCCACCCCTCTAAAATGCCCCAGAATCATCCACTCGAGTTCCTGAAGAGCCAGACAAAATAACAGGAGGTAGCGATGCGGCGATCCTCAATTGCCGGCCGATCTTTCAACCTCCGCTTCAAGATCCGGCAACACCGCACCTGCTTCCAACAGGTTGCGTCGAACGATCTCGAAGGGTACGTTCGCGACGGGTTCTCCAGAACGAGCCGCATGCGCAGCGGCGATGCCGGCCGCCTGTCCCATTGCCATCGCTGGAGGCATGACCCGGACCGCGGCGAGTGCCGTATGCGTCGCGGATAACCCGCGACCCGCGACCAATGCGTTGTCAAGTGACGCCGGGATCAGGGCCCCCAGCGGAATGCAGTAATAATGGTCCTTTCCCCCCAACCTCTCCAGGCGCGTAAGCTTCCCATTCGCCTGGTGTAAGTCGATCGGGAATGCCGAAAGCGCCACGGTATCCGGGAAAACCCGACCCGAGCGCAAATCCCCCTCCTCCAGAACGACTCGCCCGCGCACGCGTCTCGTCTCGCGAATGCCGATCTGGGACGCGAACCCGTTCAGACGCGCCCTCTCGCAACCGGGAACGCTCTCCGCTATGAACCGTGCCGCCGCTACGGCCTGACGCCGTCCTTCAATCTCGGCACGCGACAGCGCAAAGGCATCCGTGCCATCTACGGCGATGCGCGTAACGTTGAACCACCCGTCCCTGGTGTCAGGCACCTGGTTGCAATGTAGCGCCAAGCGTCCCAAGCCGTGCTGCACCACACCGCGGCGCGAGAGGTCCGCCTTTTGTTCCGAGGTAAGTTTGTTGAACACGTCGAAGTCGATCGGGCCCATCCGAAATACCAGCGTTGCAGGCTGCAGCTCTTCGCCCTGCCCCAGCGCCAACATCTCACAGCCCGCCGCGTGTAATAGGTCGAGGTCGCCCGAGCAATCCACGACGACACGGGGGACAAACGCCAACTCTCCCGATTTGGTGAGTGCGCGAACCTCGGCAACGCTTCGTCCGCTGACCCCCACGCCAGATACCCAGCTGTGAAAAAGCGGCTGCACACCCGCCGTGATCACCATCTCATCGAGCACCGTCTTCAGCACCTCCGGATCGAACTCGACTCTGTCCATCCGCAGGCCAGTCGACATCGTGAACCAACCGTGTCCGTCCGATCCTCCCGCGGCAATCGTGCGATCAATGATTTCCTGCGCGAGTCCGCCCACGATCTGCGTGCCGCCTTCGGTTTTCCAGCCCATGAACTGGACAACCGCGCCGGCCGTCGCGGCGCCACCAAGAAATCCGTGCCGTTCAAGCAATATCGTGCGTGCTCCGGCACGCGCTGCCGCTATGGCTGCACACACGCCCGCCATCCCGCCGCCGGCCACTAGGACATCGAAGCTCACGCGCATATCAGACCACCCATCGTAGTGCGTTGCGGCGCCAACTTCGCTCCGCGGAAAAGGAGACAACTCGCCGTCCACCACCGTCGCACCGCACCGCAAAATTCCGTGGCGGATGGCACTCTTCGCTCCCCAGGGGATTGAGCTGTCCGCCGGGGAAGCGGAGGTCCGCCCAAAGTCCATTCAGTTACGAGAGATTTCCGAGTCGTCGCTAGGCTGCGAGCATCTTCTTGGACGTGCCTTCCTCACCCGCGGCAGTCAGAGCGTCCTCGACCGCCACCAAGGCACCCCGTGCCCGCAGCTTACGGCGGATCTCCTCATGCGGCGGCTCGGCAAGCCGTGCTACGCCTTGCGCGCGCAGTGCGGCGTACAGACCCGCGGCCTCGCCCAAGCACATCGCCGTGCCCATGTGCCGGCTGCCTCCGTTTGCCTCCCGGCTCGCCGACATAGCGCGTCCCGCCACGACTAGCCCATCAACCGATTTCGGCAACAGGGAGCCCAGTGGAATTTCGAACGGCACCTCGGGCACCCAAAGTGCGATTCCGGTGCCCTTCGACTCATGCAGGTCCATCGGTCCGGCACCGAGCGCGACGGCATCCGGGAAGCGCTTACCTCCAACGATGTCTTCCTCGGTGAGCGTGTACTGTCCTACGATGCGGCGCGTCTCGCGCACGCCGATGCGTGCTGCGATACCCGCCAGGACCGACTTCTCGAATCCCGGCACGCGCTCACGCAGGAACTTGACGATCGATTTCACCTGCTGACGGCCGACGAGCTCGGCGCGCGTCAGATCGGCGGCATCCAGCGCATCGACGTCGAATACCCTGCTCATCAGGCACACGGCATCAGTGCCGCCTGGCGTGCTGCAGAACGACAGGCTTTCCCAGAAGATGCGCTTGTCGCGGACGCCCTCGAGCGCGAGCGCACGCTTCTCGTCGCGCGGCATGGCACGGAAGCGCTTCACGTCCACGTTCGACATGCGGAAGACGAGCGTACAGGGCTGGCGCCGCCGGCGCAGGTCTACTTCCTCGCCAACGCAGGGCACACCGCTCGCCGACGCGACCGACGCGTCCCCCGTCGCGTCCACCACGACCTTCGCGCGCAGGGCGGAGCGGCCCGAAGCGTTCTCGAGCACCACGCCCTCCACCCGCCCCGCGCCAAGCAGCGGGCGCACGATTACCGAGTGAAGCATGAGGTCTACACCCGCATCCTGCGCGAACTCGTCCGCCGCGATCTTCACGATCTCGGGGTTGAACGGGAAATTGATCAATGGGATCGGGGTTGCCGACGCCTCGGCAAGCATGTATCGGCTGAAGCCATCGCTGCCGCCCATCCCGCGCACTCGCTCCGCAAGCTCGTAGGCCAACCCTCCTACAACGCGCGTTTCGCGGTTGTAGAAGCCGAGCCACTGCGCCACCATTCCGTAGGTCGCCGTTCCCCCCAGGCAACCGGAGCGCTCGACCAACACTGTGCGGGCACCGGCGCGTGCCGCGGAGACCGCGGCGATGAGCCCCGAGGCTCCGCCGCCGGCCACTACGACGTCGTACTCACCCAGAAAACGCGTCTGCAGCGATTCGGGAAGGGTATTGGGGTTTTCCATGGCATTCCTCTTTGTGCACCGAAGTGGTTAGTCCCAAGAAGCGGTTCCGCAAAGCCGAGCTGTGTAGCGCCAGCGGAAGCTCGTTCGCGCCAGCGGAGGCTCGTTCCGTACAGGCTAAAAGTCGCGATCGGCCCAGTCAAGGCGCGGTTTACGCTTGTGAACCAACACCCGCGAATGTTCCTGCGCGTTCGCCTTGCGCAATGGCCTGCGCTTCCATGGGAGGCGCGGGAGGCATCAAGCCGCCGCAATGACGCGCCGCGAACAAGGCAAAGGAGGAGGCAACCGCGCACAGTGCCGGATGCCACTAGCGCCACACGCAGTCTTGCAAATCAGAATTCCGCGTTGGGCCACAGTGCCCGCAATTGTTGCGCAAGCGTACGTGCCCCGCCACGCAAAGCCCGAGTGAGTTCAATCTTCTGCCGCTCATCAAAGCGGGCCGCAGGCAGCGCGACACCAAGCGCCGCCACAGCTCGCCCGCGTCCGTCGTTGACCGGAACCGCCACGCCAATGATGCCCTGGGTGAACTCGCCAACCGAGTATGCGACGCCCTCTTCCCTGACCGTGCGCAGTTGCCGGCGCAGCGCCGCGACCGAGGCAACCGTCCTTGGAGTGACTGCCTCGAGCTTCACCCGCGCCAAGTACGCCTCGCGTTCTTCTGGCGCCATCCAAGCAAGGAAAACCTTGCCGGTCGAAACAGCGTAGAGCGGAGCGCGTACGCCCACGTGCATCGAGTACAAAATGGCGCGGGTGGAGTTGACGCTACATACGCGTTCGACCACACTCCCCCGTAACAGGCTCAGTGCCGAAGACTCCCCGGTTTCGCGAGTCAACTGTTCAAGCAGCGGTTGCGCGACCGCGACTACTGCGCGAACGCGTTGCCCGCGGCGGGCAAGCGCAAACGCGCCATCCCCCAACCCGTAACGGCTCTCGTCTGGAGCCCGGGTGACGTAACCACGCCGCAACAGATTTCGAAGCAGGTGGGTCAGGCTGCTCTTGGGAATCGCGGTCCTCTCCGCGATCCCCGCGTGTGTCATCAGCCGCCCGGCGTCTGCTAGCAACTCGAGCACGTCTAACACGCGGTCGGCGGACTTGACGGTGTCGCGAGCTCCTGAACGAATACGAGCAGCCAAGGGACTCCCCTACCGCATCGACAGATTACAGTTTGATAGCGCTGCAGCGGCAAAGCCACTCGCCATGGTCTGCGGATTTCCGGTCGGACCGCAGAGGCGCATCATCGCCGCTACCGGACCGGACGATAACCCGTGCGCGACATGGGCGTCAGGGCGCCATAGCGCGGCCAAGCAAGCATTACGCCGAGATCGACCAGGCAGCGCTGAAAATCAGCTAACAACGGCTGGGCCCGCACGGCGCGCGCCAGCACTCGCCGCTGCAGGGCAAAGGCAGCAAGCGCACCGCTCGCCTCGCCAATGCTCCATTCGATCGGATGTACCCGGCAAGCACCACTGGTGATGCGAGTAGTCCCAATATTCTTGCAGGCCGGCAGCAAGTTTTCCACGCGGACCGGCAGCAGCGCGCCAAGAGGAATCTGAAACGGATAGGTATCGATGTCGACTGAATTACGCCCGCGGGTGCTCGGATGAAGGTCGATTCGGTAGGCGCCGACAGCGACACTGTCGGTGAAACTTTCAGCACCGCCGGCACCTGGCCGCGCCTGCACTCCGATGTGCTGTTCGAGCAAAGTGAACTCGGCACGGATGCGACGGCCTTCTCGATAGTAAGATTGCTTGGCCAGCCCATCGCTGGTGCCTAGCACATCCCCGCGAAGGCGCAGCCCGGGATACCCGACACCACCGTCATGGCGCGGCGCCTCGGTTTGCATCCAGTAGAAGAACGCCAAGCTCAGCTCCCGGGCTTCCTTTAGCGCATCTGCCGCCTGCTCCGGAGAAACCCCGATTGCCGGCTTACACCAGTAATCCATCTGCGGCCAGCAGGCCAGCGTGATATCGCTCGGATATGTGCCTGCGGCAAAGTGGCGCCGATAGGCGATGCGACGAGCGTGCCACAGATCGTACAGGAACTCTGCGTCCGTATCGCCGACGAATAGTGGCCGCTCCCGCGGCGCGTGCGTGACGTGATCGCTGATAGTCCATGAGATTTGTGGACCCGGCCAGTCGTCTATGCGGATGCTGCGCCAATGATCGTATCGCGAAGGCTTTGCGATGATGCAATGCTGGTCCGGCAGGTAGTCGCAGGCGAAGGTCCATGTAATTGCTTGTTGGTCGTACGCATCGGGCGGGCCGGAAACCGCATGAAGTTCGCCAGTTTGAGTTTGGGATTCCGCACCGAACACGTGTTCTACCCCGGCGGATTCCAGGAACTCGCCCGTTTCGGTAGCGTCAATAACGATCCCGGCTTCGATCGTCACGTCGCGCCCGGAATCGAGCTCGCGCAACCTGACCTCAACAATCCGGTCGCCATCACTGTGGGCGGACACCACTTGATGACGCAGCAGAACCCGCACTTGGGCACCACTGGTCTGGGGAGCCAACATCTCGTTGATGACTGCCACGGACACACGCGGCTCGTGACATAGGGTGCCTACGTTCCCCATGCCAGGGTTGAAAGGGGAGCGCAGGCGCGCTTCCGCCGTCAACGGATAGTTCCGCAGATAGTATTGTCGAATGCGCTGACGGAACTCGGTGTAGCTTCGCGAGCTAGTCAAGGTCTCGATCCACGGTGCCTCGTCTGGCGGGATTCCCTGGGCGGTTAATTGCCCGCCGAGCCAATCCAGCTCCTCTGCCAGCACCACCTTGGCGCCGAGCTTTGCGGCGGCCAAAGTCGCAGAAACACCCCCCAATCCGCCGCCGATTACCAGGACATCGGTCTTCACGGCTTAGCCCTCCTTGATCTCAAGGCAACGAGGACCAATTGGCCCCATCGCACCTCGGCATACGTGGCTGTAGCGGCCACGCCAGCCAGGCATACCGCACTGCCATGCCTCCCGATTCAGCTCTATTCCCTACGCGAACCGCGTATCGGCATTCCTCGCGACGAATCTACACACGAAACACCATGCGGAATGGCGGTAGCGCCGTCGATGCGCCACGAAGTTCTCGGATGGTGGCACTCGCGCCGCTCGAAAAGCGTGCGTTAACGGCTGCGAGCATTTGCATCTCGGGCGAGTCCGGTATGGCCATTTGAAGGCGTCAACCGAGCAATGCAGCTTCGCTGTCCGAGTCGAACAGATACAGGCGGTCTGGAATTGGCCTGAGCCCTATGCAATCGCCCTTGTGAATGACGGCATGGGCGTCAGCCCGACACATCAGTTCCTGCGATGATCTAAGGTCCCGAACATACAGGATCAGATCGGGCCCGGATAACTCGGTAAGCGTCACCTCGGCGCGCAGCGGGGCGCTTTGCTCACCGGGAACTGCCACCAGACTCTCCACGCGAAGCCCGAGCGCCGCCTTGCCAGCACGTACGTTCGGGCGGTCCCCAAGGGGGAGGGCAAAGTCCTTGGCACGGAATACGGCTTGGCCATCTTCCGCCGCAACCTCGCCTTTTATGAAGGTCATCTCCCGTTCACCCAGGAAGTTGGCCACGAACATGTTCACAGGGCGAGCATAAATCTCTTCGGGCGTACCGAACTGTTGCATACGCCCGTGATTGAATACGGCGATGCGCGAAGACAGAGTCATTGCCTCGGCCTGATCGTGCGTGACGTAGACAATGGTGGATCGCAACTGCTCGTGCAGCTTTTTCAGATCGCGCCGCATGCGAATTCGCAACCGCGCATCGAGGTTGGAAAGCGGTTCGTCGAGGAGGAAGATCTCCGGATTGCGAATCAACGCCCGTCCGAGAGCGACGCGCTGCTGCTGGCCGCCAGACAACTCCTTCGGCAGACGCTCGAGTAAGGTAGAAATTCCCAGCGTTTCAGCCACTTCGGCGACCCGCTTGCGGATGTGCTCTGAGGAAAGGCCGCGCCGGGCGCGAAGGGGGAAGGCCAGATTCTCCGCAACGGTCATGTGCGGATAAAGAGCATAGTTTTGGAACACCATGGCCAAATTGCGTTGGTCGGGCGGCAGCGAGTTCACCAACCGCTTTCCAATATAGATTTCGCCCCGCTGACAGGTCAGCAGTCCAGCCAGCAAATTGAGCGAGGTGGTCTTGCCCGAACCGGAGGGGCCGAGGAACGAAACAAACTCTCCCGGCTCGATTGCCAAGGACAGCCCTATCAGGGCGTCGACATCGCCGAAGCGATGACTGACATCAACAAAGCGCACTCCAGCCACAAACGGTACCTTACCCCTTGATCCCGCCGCTCGTCATGCCCGACAGGAAATAGCGCTGGAAAAACACGAACAGCGCGATAACCGGTACCGCCGACACCATGGCAGAAGCTGTGAGCGCGCCCCAGTCGCGGCCGAAATAACCGAGGAAATCGTAGATTCCCACCGGGAGGGTCTTGACCTCGTTCGAAGAAATCATCACTACGGCGACGACGAAATCGTTCCAAGCAAAGGTCAGTACCAGTAATCCGGCGGCGACAAGTGCCGGCCGGGACAGCGGGAGGGTAATGCGATAAAGGATTCCCCAACGAGAGTAGCCATCGACCAGCGCCGCGTGCTCAAGCGCTTCTGGCACAGTGTCGATGAATCCGGCCAGCAGCCACAGCACAAGCGGAAGCTGATAAGCGGAGTACAGCAGGACAAGTCCGAGGCGCGTATCAAGCAGACCGATACGAAAAAGAAGCGAGAAGCTGGGGATCAGCAGCGACGCGATCGGAATGCTCATCAGTCCCAAAATCAGAACCTGGAATGCCTTGCGGCCGCGGAAAGCAAAGCGGGCCACGGCATAGCCCCCAAGCAACCCGAGCGTTAGGCACAGGAGCACCGTTCCGGCGGACACGATAATGGTGTTCTCGAGATAGCCGAACACGCCGCCTCGCACAATCGCCTCGTAGTGAGCAAAGGTAATGTGATGCGGCACCAAGCTGGGCGGTAACGCAAGGATTCGCTTGGTCGGCTTAAGCGAGGTCACTAGACCCCAATAGATCGGAAACAGAGCAACCGTCGCTACGAGAATCGAAATCCCCCAGTCAATGAGCCTGCGCAAAGTGCGACGCCTCATGACACCGCAACCGTTCTGGATCGTTGCCGGAAAAGCGCGATGACCGTGACGACAATGACGATGTTGAACAGAAACAGGAGAATCGCCATCGCGTCGCCGCGACCAAGTAAATTGTCCTCGAAGCCGACCCGGTACATCCGAAGCACAAGCGTCTCAGTCGCGCCGTCCGGACCACCGCCGGTTAGAACCAGCGGATAGGTGAGGATATTGGTAAACAACAGCAACAGGCGCACCATGGTGATGACGATCGGTATGCGCATGAGCGGAAGCGTGATGCGCCAGAACGTGTAGATCGGTCCGGCGCCATCGACGCGAGCGGCGGAATATAGCGATAAAGGGATTGTCTTCAGTCCCGCCATCAGCAGGATCATCGCGAGCGCCGTATCACGCCAGAACGCGTTGAATACGAGCGCCGCCATCGCGGCCTTAGGGTCCGCCAGGATGCTGAAATTGCCCAGGCCGAACGGACCGAGAAACAGCGGCATGATCCCCGAATCGAGCGAAAATATCCACTTCAGAAGAAGGGAGCCCACTAGCATGGCGACGATGTACGGCACCAAGACCACTCCCCGCATCAACACGTTCCAGCGGGTGTCGCGCTCCAGCCAGACCGCCAGCGCAAAACCGACGATGAATGTAAAGAAGAGCGAGGCGAAGCTGTAAAACGCCGTGATTCCTATACTCTTGAGGAACAGTGGATCCGCGATGATCTGCACATAATTGTCAAAGCCTACGAAGCGGCCCATGTGCAGGTATTTGATGCGGTAGAAGCTGTCGTACAACCCCACTCCAAGGGGCGCCAAGACGAAGACGGCCTCCAACAACAGCGCCGGCATGACCAGCGCGTAAGGAAAGCGTGACATCCCGCCGGTTGTGGTCCTGGCCATATGTGCACAGGCTGGCGCCCCTGGGCGCCAGCCCTCTTGCCTCGTCTCTCTCCTTATTGACGGTTGTTGGTCGCGCCCTCGGCCTCCTTGAGCGCTTCCATCGGCGTCTTCCCGCCAAGGATGACTCGCTGCGCCGCAAGGTTCCAGTCGCTGAGGGTGCGCGTGGCGTTGCAGTCGGGCGGCGGGAAGACTCCCGTGTCCGACAGGATGTAAGTCAGCTTCTTGAGGTAGGCATATTGAGGCTGGTTGAGCTCAGGCAGCTCGGCGACCGAACGCCGAATCGGGAGCTGGCCTCCTTGCAGCGTCCACATCTTCGAGGCCTCCGGGCTAATCAGGAATTCGACGAACTTGGCCGCCTCGTGCGGATGCGGCGACTTCTTCCAGATCGTCAGGAACCAGGCCGACATCAACGCCGGCCCCGGCTTCTTGCCGTCCCAACTCGGCCAAGCGGCGACGCCAAGCTGACTTTTGTCCCAAGTCGCCTTCTGCTGAGTGGTCGGATAGCGCACGCTGGCTATGGTCAGCATCGCAGCATGGCCCGCGATGAAAACGTCGTTTGAATCGTCAGTAGTGCGCGACAGATCCTCGCGGCTGACGGCCTTGTCCTTAGTGACCAAGTCGACTTCCATCTGTAGCGATCGCACTCCGTCTGGGTTGGCGAAGTCGGCGTGGCACTTCTTGTCGAACAGATTGCCGCGCAGGTCCATGAACGCGGTCGGCGCCGGCGTCGTGGTGGCACGCTCGACGGCCAGCGGTATGGTCGCGCCCCATACGTCTAGGGTGCCATCGCCATTCGTATCCTTTGTCAGCTTCCTGGCCGCCTCCGCGAAGCCCTTCCAGGTTTTGATTGAATCCTCCGTGAGGCCGGCCGCCTTGAACATATCTTTGCGGTACAGGATGACGGCCGCGTAAGGAAACAGCGGCACGCCCAAGAGCTTTCCATCAACAGTGGCGTAGTCATACGCCGACTTGAACGCCATGTCCTTCTTCTGCTGCGGCGTCCAGTGATCGAAGATCAGCTTGTTGAGGTCGGCAGCGGCGCCCGAGTCGATGACCAGGCCGAAGTCGCTGCCAATTGCCCAGACGACATCGGGAGCATTGCCGGCATTGCTGGCAAGGACGAACTTCTGAGTCACCTGCGACCATACCTGTGGTTCTACCGTGATTTTCACGCCAGGGTTTTGCGCCTCGAATTGCGCGATCAATTTGCGCAGGACAATTTCTCTTCCCTCGTTCTTCGTAGGATCGAGGAACGTCCATACTCGGATGTTCTTCTCCGCAGCAGCGGCGTTGGCGATCATCGTTACCGCCAAGACCAGTACCGCCATTAGCCCCCAAGCACCTCTCCATACAAACCCCTTCATCTCCATCTCCTTTAGTGATCGGCGTTTTTTGTCCTGCGTGCGGGTCGGCCGCTCGGGCTTTTTGGATCTCGCCTCGCACCCGCAGTACGCGCTAGCCCCGCCGCGCACCACGTCCGGTCGAGGGCAGGCAGCACGGCACTAATCGCCACGTCTCGAGTTAGAAGCCTTTCGCATTCGGTCTTAGGGTCGAACCGTACACTGCATGCACTTAGCAAATTCCGTTACGCGAGCCAGACATCCAATTGCCAAAATCCGCCGCCCCCACGTCGGGCCGCCTCCCTGGCCATCGCGCGATCGGTTCCGGGTTCAGTCGAGCCTCGCAATACCACTGCCAAGGTATTCGATCAGACTATGACGGCAGGCATGGCGGGTCAATCTCATGTTCACATCTGTGAATGCAGATCAAAGTTTCTTGGTTCGAAGGTGCACGGAAATGCTGGCCTTGCGCTCTCCTGACTGACGTCGAACGTAACGTCGCTGCGGGTCAGCGTCACGCGACCGTCGGATTGCGGTCACTGCCGCCGACCGCATCGTCGCGATCACTAGGGGGTGCAGGCGAGTATCCGTGCATCCAGCGGCTCAGGCTGCCGCTGAAACCGGCGGAACGTCGGAGCGCCGGTACAGCCCCCCGCCGCGAGCGAGCAGCGACTGCACCTCGCCCGCAGGCACTGACTTCGGCTCGCGCCCGGAGCGGGCCGCAATCGCGGCGAGGCTGCCTGCCGCCTCACCGAGTGCCATCGCCGTCGCCATGTGGCGCGCCCCGCCGTTCGCCTCACGCGTCGAGCACAGCGTACGTCCGGAAACGATCAGGGCCCCGATGCCAACCGGGAGGAGCGTGCGCAGCGGGATCTCGAAAGGTGAAGGCGGGGTGTAGAGTCGGATCCCCGTGCCGTCCGCCTGATGGCGGTCCATCGGGCCCGCGCCCAAGGCGATCGAATCCTCAAAGGCGACTTCCTTCAGGATGTCGTCCTCGGTCAGCATGTACTCGCCTTGAATGCGACGCGATTCGCGCACACCCACCCGCTCTGCAAGTCCGGCGAGGACTGAGCGCTCGAAGCCAGGGATCTCGCGCTTGAGAAAGCGCACGATACTGTCGACTTGTCTGCGGCCGATCGACTCCGCGCGCGCCAGATCGTCATTCGATAGCGCGTCGATGCCGGAGATTCGACTCATCAAGCAAATCGCGTCGGTCCCGGCAGGTGTGCTGACAAAGGATATGCTCTCCCAGAACAGCTCGCCGCGCTCCAGACCGCCGAGCACCAGCCGACGCCGCTCGGCGGACGGCACCGCCCGGAACCGGGCAACGTCAACATTGGACAGTCGAAAGGACAGGGTGCACGGCTGGCGGAGCTTTCTGAATTCGACCTCCTCGCCGAGGCAAGGGACCGGGACGTTCGCGCACACGCTGGCATCGCCCGATGCGTCGATCACTACCTTCGCCAAATAGGCCTTGCGTCCTTCAACCGTTTCCGCCGTGACCCCAGTGACACGTTTCGCGCTGGTCAGTGCACGGGAAAATATCGCGTGGAAAAGCACCTGCGCACCCGATTCGGCGACCGCCTCATCGAGCACAATCTTCATAATTTCCGGGTTGAACGGGAACGTGCGCAGCGGAAACGGAGTTCCCGCGGCCTCGCCCATGACATAGCGGTGAAAGCCCTCCGACCCACCCCGGCGCACTACACGCTCGCACAGCTCGCCCGGGATGCCCCGGACCACCTGCGTATCGCCATGGAAAAAGGCCACCCACTGCGCGATTAGGTTGGCAGTCGCTGCACCGCCCAGGCAACCGCCGCGCTCGAGCAGCAACGTTCGTGCCCCGGCGCGCGCCGCGGCAATGGTGGCGACCGTTCCGGAAGCGCCACCGCCGATGACCATCACGTCATATTCGCCCACCACCGGCGTGCGCAGTGTTTCCTCGATGAATGCTTGCGTCGTCATTGCGTCCCCCCGTCTTAGTTCGCGCTATGCACCGCGCGAACGCGCGCGTGTACCTCGACCACCCAGCTTATGCGGGTGAGCGGGACCCGGTCAACGCGTTGTTCACGGTAGTAAACACCGGAGTGCGCGGGCGAAGTTTGTCTCTGCGCTTGGAAGAATTGAATTTTCGTACTGGAAGATCGGCGCACGCGGCCCGGCATGCCTTCGGCGACGTCCACGAGCGCGAACCTCCAAGAATGCTCGCACGCGCTCCTACGTGAACCGGAGACCGCCGCAGCGCCGTCACTCGGGAACTCCCAATGGAACTTCATGCACCCTCAAGAGCCACCGGTTGATTCACACGCCCGAAGAACTCGCGCTCCTCACCGCCAAGACCGACCGCGACCATACGCACCAAGGTTCCCACGTAGCCGAACTCGATTACCTCGGGATCCCGCGCCAGAAGCGCTCTGACGGTACATTTATCGTATCCCCCCGCGTCAGAATAGTTGTCGCCCCGATAGAATCGAGAACCCGGGGGCGATGATGAGATAAGGAATTGGCTCGATACGGACAAGCATTCAAGGACAGGGCGGTGGCGCGGTTGTTGCCGCCGGAGAGCGCGGTGCTGGAAGACGTGGCGCGTGAGATCGGGGTTGGAGCGGGAACGCTGGAGCGCTGGCGCAGCGATGCGCTGTCCAGGCCCGCTCGCGAGCGGGCCTGGACAGCGGCGGCCCGATTGGACGCGGATTGACCACGGCCTCGATGGACGAGGCCGGCAAGAGCGCCTGGTGCCGCGCCCACGGGGTGTACCCGCAGCAGCTGGCGGCTTGGCGGCTGGCCGGCCACGCAGGCGCTGGCCGAGCCCGAGGAGGCCCGCGCGAGCCCGCAGCAAACCAAGCAGGACCGCCGGCGCATCAAGGAGCTCGAGGGCGAGCTGCGCCGCAAGGACCGTGCCTTGGCCGAGACGGCGGCGCTTCTGGTGCTGTCGAAAAAAGTCGCGGCGATCTTCAACAAGGGCGAGGACGAATGATCGGCCTCGAAGATCGCCGGAGTCTGGCCCGAGACATCCACACGGCGCACGCGGCCGGCGCGCGGCTGCGCCTGGCCTGCGAGACGGCCGGTATCGACGTGCGCACTCTGCAGCGCTGGAAGGCCCGTGAGGGCCTGGTATCGGGCGATTGCCGGCCCGAGGCGCTACGTGCGGTGCCGGCGCCCATGCGCTCAGCCCGGCCGAGCGCGCTGAGGTGCTGCGCCTGGTCAACGAGCCGCGCTTTGCCGAGGTGCCCCCGGCGCGCATCGTGCCGATGCTGGCCGACGAAGGCGTGTACATCGCCAGCGAGTCCACCTTCGCCCGCGTGCTGCGCGAGCATGGGCAGAGCGCTCACCGCGGGCGAGCCAAGGCGCCGCGGGCAAGCCGTGCGCCGAGCACGCACATCGCCACCGCGCCGCGCCAGGTTTGGTGCTGGGACATGACCTACCTGCCGGCCACGATCGTGGGCCGGTGGTTCCACCTGTACCTGATCCTGGACCTGTATAGCCGCAAGATCGTGGGCTGGGAGGTGCACGACACCGACGACGCCGGCCATGCCGCGCACCTGGTGCGCCGCACGGCGCTTACCGAAGGCATCGCCGCGCTCGAGGCCAAGCCGGTGCTGCACGGGGACAACGGCTCCACGCTCAAGGCCACCACGGTGCTGGCGATGCTCGCATTGGCTGGGTATCAAGCCCTCGTACTCCAGGCCCCGCGTCAGCGACGACAACGCCCATGCCGAGGCGCTGTTCCGCACGGCCAAGTACCGACCCGAGTTCCCGGCCAGGGGCTTCGAGGATCTGCAGGCTGCTCGGGCTTGGGCGTCCGAGTTCGTGCATTGGTACAACTTCGAGCATCGTCACAGCGGCATCCGCTACGTCAGCCCGGCGCAGCGCCATGCGGGCGACGATCACGCGGTCCTCGCCGCTCGGCATGCGCTATACGCCCAGGCGCGTGAGCGCAACCTGGCCCGCTGGTCGCGCCACACGCGCAACTGCTCACCCATCGGCGCCGTCACGCTCAACCCGGAGCGTGACTCCGTGGTCACGATGGCCTCACGCGCCGCAGTCCTGCACGTCGCTCTTGCGCCCCGGGACGTACTTCAGCTGCCGCGCATCGACCAGCCAGACCGTCAACCCGCGCTGCTCCAGCACCTCGTACACCGGGATCCAGTACACCCCCGTCGACTCCAGCGCCACCGTATCGACGCCACAACCCAAAAGCCAGTCCGCCAACGCGTTCAGGTCCCCGGTCATCGCACCGAACTCGCGCACCGGCTGATCAGCCAGGTGCGCCGGCACCGCCACCCAGTGGCTCGACGCCCCTACATCGATCCCCGCCGCGTTGGGATACACCTCAGCGGCTGTCTTGCGCATCGCCATGGCTTACCTCACTATTTATTGATGATGAACGGCAGCGCCATGGGAAGCGTCGTACTCGACTCGATCTCTCAAACGGGATGCGGCTCACACCGCTCACCACTGTCACCGACGATTCCCGGACCATGCTCAATTGCGGGCTCGAATCACGGTGTCCTCTACGCCGCGAACTCGCACCAATGACTTGTCGGTCATCTCGGCGCTGCCGTTCACCTTGTAGCGCCCCCGCGCGCCTGGGATGCTCAATAGTTAGACGAACGTCGCACGCCTCGCAAGCTGCTCGCGCTCGAAGCCGGCGATGCGCTGATATTTCTGCGAAAGCGCCGCGAGCTCCTCGGCGCTGATAACGTCCTCGACGTGCGCGAACGGCCGGTCACCGCTGCGCTCGTGCACCGTGCGCAGGATCGAGTCCGGCCCCGCCGAACGGTTTGCGAGCACGACCTCGTAGGCGGGTCCAAGGCGCGCGGCCTCGTAGGCGCGCAGCGCGGTGGGCACGTCCGCCTCGCGCTTCAGGCAGCCTGCGAGCGTGCGCGCGTCGAGGATCGCCTGCCCGGCTCCGTTCGAGCCGCGCGGATACATCGGATGCGCCGCGTCGCCGAGCAGCGTGACGCGCCCCCGGGTCCAGAAGGGCAGCGGCTCGCGGTCCACCATCGGGTACTCGAGGACGGCGTCGGCGTTCTCCAGCAGCTCGACGACGTCGAGCCAGTCGAAGCGCCAGCCGGCGAAGGTCGGCAGGAAGTCCGCCAGCCGCCCGGCGAGGTTCCAGTCCTGCATCGCGTTCCGCGGCGACTGGATCTCGGCCACCCAGTTCACGAGCTGCGTGCCGCGCCCGTCGACGTCGTTGCGGATCGGGTAGATCACCATCTTGCCCACCTCGAGCCACCCGCCGATCACCATGCTCGCGCCGGTGAGGAAGGGCCGGGCGCGCGTCACGCCGCGCCACATGTTGATGCCCTGGTAGGAAGGCGGCCCCTCGCCCGGATGGAGGACGCGGCGCACCTCCGAATGGATGCCGTCGCAGCCGATCGCCGCGGCGCCGCGGGCGCTGGAGCCGTCGGCGAAGCGCAGCGTGACGCCGCCCGCGTCCTGCTCGAGCGCCACGTACCTCTTGCCCAGAGCGAGCGCCTGCGGTCCCAAACGCGCGCGCAGCGCCTCGACGAGCGCCGCCTGCAGGTCGCCGCGGTGGATCGAGAACTGCGGCCAGTCGTAGCCGGCGTGGCGCCCGCGCGGCTCCCGGAAGATGAATTGCCCGAAGCGGTTGCAGAACACGACCTCGCGGGTGGTGACCGCGACCTGCGCCAGGCGCTCCTGCAGTCCGAGCTCAGTCAGCTCGCGCACCGCGTGCGGCAGCAGGTTGATGCCCACCCCAAGCGGGCGGATCTCGGAGGCCGCCTCGAATACGCGGCAGGCGATGCCAGCCTGATGCAGGCTGAGCGCGAGCGTCAAGCCACCGATGCCACCGCCGATGATGAGGATCGTCATGCCTGGATTGTGGTCTGTGCGCTCACGTACGCAAGGTCTCTCGGTTCGAGCTTTCCGTCCGAAATTTGGAGGGGCCGCACTTTACGCGCTTGCCAGCTCTTTCTAAATGGCCATATGCAGTAGTGTCCCAACGATGAGAGCGTGATCAATTCCAACTCATTGAGCATGCGCCATAAATTGACGTTCTTGTCTGGTCTCGGTTTGAAGCGCGGCGTGCACTTCTGCGACCCTGCGGCGAACCGTTTCGCCCGGGGGCTCGATGAACCAAGGCCAGCTCGTTTTCGCGCAGCTCATGCAGCACCTGCCACTCACCACGTTTCGCCGCTGCGTGGCTCGTTATGTGGGCGAGCACAAGGTCAAGAGCTTTTCTTGGCGCGATCAGTATCTGTGGATGGCGTTCTCGCAACTCACCTACCGCGAGAGTTTGCGCGACATCGAGGCCTGCATTCGGGCGCAAGCCTCCAAGCGCTATTACATGGGCCCGCGCGGCAACGTCGCGAGGAACACCTTGGCCAATGCGAACGGCATGCGCGACTGGCATATCTACTGCGACTTTGCCCAAAGCCTGATCGGCATCGCACGCCGGCTCTTCGCAGAGGAGCCGCTTGGAATCGAGCTGAAGGAGACGGTCTACGCGCCGGACTCCACCACGATCGATCTGTGCCTGTCGGTGTTTGCCTGAGCCCCGTTTCGATCCACCAAGGCAGCAGTAAAGCCGCATGCCTTGCTCGATCTGCGCAGGCCGATTCCCTCCTTCATGTTCGTGAGCGACGGCAAGCTCCACGACGTCAACATTCTCGATCAACTCGAGCCCGAGCCCACCGCCTTCTACGTCATGGATCGTGGCTATATCGATTTCGAGCGCTTGGCACGCTTTCACCAAGCCGGCAGCTTCTTCGTCACACGTGCCAAATCCAACTTCAAGGCCGAGCGCCGCTACTCCCGCCCCGTGGATCGAACCACCGGCCTGATCTGCACCCAGACCCTGGTGTTCACCGTATTTTACTTCCGCAAGGGGTTCGAGGCACCGCTGCGCCGCATCCGCTTTCGCGATCCCGAGTCGGGCAAGCGGCTCGTGTTCCTGACCACCAACCTCGCGCTGCCCGCGCTCACCATCACCAAGCTCTATCGGCTGCGCTGGCGCGTCGAGTTGTTCTTCGACGGGCCGCCATTCTGCACTCCTTCGTATGCTATTGAATGTCAAGGGAGAGCTGATTGCTGTCGATGGTGTGCCGGGTTCTTCTGTCGCCGGAGGCCGCGATCCATTTGTCGACGTCGTCCTTGCGCACAATCCAAGGCGCGTTCGCGCACGCATGGGTGGCCGGCAGCTGCTTCAAGCGGATCATTCGGAGCACCGTAGTTTCCGTCACGTTCAGCATGCCAGCCACTTCACTGACGGTGAGCTCGCCGCGCGCTTGCCGTTCTCCTTCGCGGTAGGCCTCGATCGCGTGATGGTGACGCACCGAGCACACGCGCCGAGCAGTCCACGGCTGGCCATGCGCTGTGCGCCGGCGCATACGATTGAGGATCGAGGCAATCATCGCATCGGGCTGGATTCTCGCGAGAGAACGAATCAGCTCGATCGCTTCAGCATCGGTCACATACCGATGCTCGCCGGTGCGCGTCTTTTGGAATGTGAGCTCGGTATGATCACCGCCTTGCCAATGCAGCACCAGGTGCATCGTGTCTGCCTGAGCACTCGCGACGATTTCCTTCAGCACGGTGCGCAGGATGCGCTTCTTGAACTCGGGGGGACTGCTTGGGTGATCCCACAGGCGGCGCAAATCATCTCCCAGCGCGAGAAGCTCTTTCTTGGTCGCGTCGGTCAGCGGGTGGCTGCGTTCGCGCTGCAAGGCGACGAGCTCCTCTTCGAGCTGCGAGTGTTGTTTCAGCGCCTCGTTCCAGCGACGCTCGAGTTCCGCTGCAACGAGCCTGTTCAGCGGGTCCACCGCATCGTACTGGCGCTGCGTACGTCCGACCTCGTAGCGCGCCTGCTCCAAGGCGAGCTCCTTTTGTCGAACCCGCTCGTCGTCCGCGCCCTGCAGCTCCCCGATCGCCTCGAGCGCGGCCTTGACCCCGAGCGGCCTGAGACACTCGAGTACGTGTTCGCTGACCAGGAGATCGGCGCGCAGGCCGCCGAAGCTCACGCAGCACGTCGTGTCGCGATCCAGGATGTAGCCCGCGCATTGGTAACGAATGACCGTCGGCCCGGGGTACTGGGCAAGGAGCTTCGCACCGCAATGACCGCAACGCAGGAGCCCCGAGAGCAACGCGCCGCCGCGCTTCACCGAGCCGCGGACCATGTCGCCCCGAGCGTTCGCGTTGTGGGCAATCAATTCCTGGTTGCTCCGGTACACGTCCCAGCTAATGTAGCCTTCGTGGTGATCGGGAATCAAGACCGACCACGCTTCGCGCTTCTGACGCTTCTGGCGCACGACGCGTTTGCGAGCTTGATCGATACGCACCGTCGTCTTGCTGCGGCCGTAGGCGTACGCGCCCGCGTAGATCGGGTTTTGCATCAAGCTCAACACGGTATGGTAACGGGGCGCCTTCCAGAGCACCCGGGGCACGTTCACTGTGCCGGCAAGGGCGGGAAGCTGGATCTGTTGCTCGGCGAGCCAGAAGTACACCTGCCGCACGCTACCGAGTTCGGAGAACTTGCGAAACACGAGATCGATCGCTGCGCGCACGCGGCGATCGGGATCCTTTTCGATGCGATCCCGGGCGCTACGCACATAGCCCACCGCCACCCCACGGAAGAGCTCGCCGCGCTTCGCCTTTTGCTCGAGCGCGGCCTGCGCCCGCTCGCGAAAGCTCGCCAGCTCCATCTCGCTGATTGTGCCCTTCATCCCGAGGAGCAGCCGATCGTTGATCTGCCTGGGATCATAGATGCCCTCGGCGTCGATCAGCAGCGCCCCCACGAGACTGCAGAACTCAAGCAACGTATGCCAGTCGCGGCCGTTTCGTGCCAGGCGCGAGGCCTCGATGCTGAGCACGGCCCCGACCTTGCCATCGCACAGCGCTCCGAGCAGCCGCTCAAAGCCGGCACGGTGAGCCCCCGAGCCCGAGCGTCCAAGATCCTCGTCGATGACTTCGACCTCGGCCCAGCCAAGCGCCCTCGCGCGATCCGCCAGCGCGTATTGCCGACGCTGACTCTCCAGGTTGTTCTGCACCTGCTCCGGCGTGGACTGCCGGATGTACACGCACGCCCGGCGAGCCAAATGTTCAGCGGTGATCTTGTTCATCGCCCGCCTCCCCGCCGCCGATCGCCTTGCCGAGCGCTGCCAGCCACTGCACCAGCCACCGCGTCGCTTCCCGTTGCACCTCCTGCGGCAGTTGCGGGACGGGAAACGCTTCGCCCCCCTCGTCGAAGAGTTTTCGCTGCCGTATCGCTCGCTGCCACATCGCGGCCTCCCTCGCTCGCTCCAGAAGCCAGCGAGGATAGACAACTCGAAACCAGGCGGCGAAGCTCGAGCAGCACTGGAAGCGCCAGGCGAGGCTCGCGTACCATACGAGGTTCTGCCGCACCGGCCTGCGTCATCCACGCCGGAAGGGACAGCGGCATTCCGTTCGGGCGCCTGACGATGTAGCACGCTTGCTCGTGTACGTAGTGCAGCCGGATTACCGGCAGGCGCATCCCGCATAGCGGGTGAAAGCGATACCGGATCGTGACTTCGCTTGGATCTCGATGTTGTTGGGCAGTATGTGGTTCACTTGTTCAAATGGATCAGGCAGCATCTTCGAATCAAGGCCTTCTACGGCACCAGCGAGAACGCAGTAAAGTCGCAGATCTGGATCGCCATCTCGGTCTACGTGCTCGTGGCGATTGTCAAGAAAGGACTTAACCTCTCGCCAAGCCTGTATGAAACCCTACAGATCCTGAGCCTGACCATGTTCGAGCGAACCCCGCTGCGTCAGCTACTTACTTTGTCTGCGCCGGAACCAACCATCCTCACTTCGGCCAATCAATTGAATTTAACTTGTGCAGATATTCCGGGGTGACGTCAGTTACGCCCCTTCACGCGGAAGGCTCGGTACATAAGCCATCCCGCCGAACGATTCTGTCCGTCAGCTTCGTACTCAATATCTTTCATATGTGGGAACGAGGTTCTTGTACTTCGCTACCAACTTGGCCCAGTCGGACGGCAACTTGACCTTCTTGGTCACAAACTTGGCCCCCGGCAGCCCTCCTCCGCACGCAAGACCCATGAACGCGCCCGGTCCGCCCGAGACCAGAATCTTGATGAAATCCGGGCTCGGCACGATCGCCACCGCGTCCATGGGGTTGGGCGGGATTGTCTCGAGGCTCCTCTTGGTCCAGCCGCCGCCTTCGTGGAAACTTGGGTGACGGTAGGCGGGAACGCGCCCGAATTCATAGACGAACTTCCGGATCATTAGCTTGCTCCAGCCTTTCTGCGCTAGCGTCCGCGCTTGTGGGGGCGTCATCAGCAGACAGGTCAGGCCGCTTCTTCCGGGCGGTAGGTTGTAGATCAGCGTGCTGAGCATCCCCTTGTCGTCGGAACCGTACTGCCAGATCTGGGAGTAGCAGTTCGGGAAGAACAGCGTGACGGCACTGTCGTCAGGCGCAAATCCCTGCTCGACGTGTAGCGGTTCCCAAGGGCTCGCCTCCTCGTTCTCGGCGATCACGCAGGAGTATTTCCCTGGGTTGCCGTACACGCCCATGTCCTCGACGCCCTTGCGCGCTCCACCGATGTTCTTGATGATGAGCCCCATGGCCCTGCCGATCGCCGCGTTGGCGATGTCTCCCGGGCTCATGGCGCCTGAGCTGCAGTTCACCCGCGCGTCGTTGCGTATCGGGCCATTGATGATCCAGAAAGGCGCCCACGAGCCGGTGCTTGTGCCGTAGGCGCCCAGATGGGCCAATGGATCGGTGAGCGCCTCCACACACGCGATCAGGATCGGCATGTGCATGGGCAGGGCGCCAGCCATGACGGCATTGACGGCGATTTTCTCGACCGTCGCCTTGCCGTAGCGGGGCTCGATCTTACCGACTATATGCTCGGGCGGCAGATCGGTCCCGGCCAGCATCTGCCGCACCGTGTCCTGGGTGGGAGGCAGAAGAGGCAAACCGTCGCCCCACCCCCTCTTGTAGAAGAAGCGGTTGAACTCCTCTAGGTGCCCTTTGAATGCGATTCTGGAGGGCTTTTCCTTTTCTTTTCTGTTCGGTGAAGCTTCTTCGGCAGTAAGCGGTTTCGTCAAGGCTTCGACGATCCGATTCATCGCCAAGCGTATCCCGGCGTCTGCATCCTCCTTGACGTTGCACTCGCAGGGAACCGTCTCCGGCACAATCCGCACGGCCGGCAACCCCTTGTTCGACGCGGCAGACCGCCCGTCGGTGACGAAGCCCTCGTTTGCCAGTACTACAGCGGGCCGATGCAAGTCCTCAACGGATATTGCATCGTGCACGAGGAACTTCGTACATGACCCTCAATCTGCTACCGATAGCACGACCGCATCGACGCTGCCCACCCACGCCTCGAATCTGGCTTTGCCTTCGGTCAGGATCTCCGGCGAGTTGATGACCGTGGACGCGTACCACGAGGTCTTCACACCGGGGAAGTTCTGCCGCAGCTCCCTTTCGACAGCACCCAACGTCAGCTCGGCGGCGCGCTTACGGTTGGAGAATAGGCCGATCGTCTTCCCGGCCAAGTCCTGCTGGCGCGGAGCGATGCCACGCAGGGGCACGGGATCGACATCCGCCCACGGGCTAAAAACCTCGTACCCTTCGCTGCGCTGGTTGACCTCGGTGGCAATATTCATTGATCCTCCTCATGCGAAACGGTTGATTGCGACGACCCCTCAATGTCTAATGCAAACGCGGTACCCCGTCAAGCCGAGGGCATGCGGCTGGTCAAGAAAAAACGAGACACAACCGGCACGCCTGATCGCCTTTCGCTTAGCGGGGATCCGGAGAAAACGAACCTAGGAGCAGGAATATTCGATGGACTACGATGCGATCATCGTCGGCGGAGGGCCCGCAGGGTTGGCGGCGGGCACGCAGCTGGCGCAAGCGAAATATCGCGTGCTGTTGCTGGACAAGGAGTCGCTCGGCGGACTCATCATCAACGTGGAATGGATCAACGGCTACCCCGGTCCGGGCGAGAAGGTGGCGGGTGCGATGCTTGCGTCGGAGCTGGTCGACCGCGCCGAGAAGGCGGGCGTGGAAATGGAGCTGGCGGAGGTGGCCGAGATCGAGCCTTACTCCGGCTGCATCTCGGTCACGCGCGCGGACGGCAGCGCGCATACGACTTCGGCGGTGATCCTAGCCGGCGGATTACATTCCAGGAAGCTGGGAGTACCGGGAGAGGACAAATACCAGGACAAAGGCATGATCCATTGCGCCATGTGCGACGCGGGGCTGTATAGAGACCGCGTAGTCGCGGTGTGCGGCGCAGGGGACGCCGGGCTGATCGAGGCGATGTACTTGGCACGGTTCGCCTCCAAGGTTCTCGTCGTCGAGGCTCAGCTGCGCCCGAGCGCAAAGCCCGCGCTCCAAGAGCGCGCCTTGGCCGATGCAAAGCTGGAAATCCTCTGCGGCGAACGCCCGGTCGAAATTGTCGGCAACGACGGCGTAACCGGCCTAGTCGTCCAGAACGCGGCGACCGGCAGGAAGGAAACGCTGAACGTCTACGGGGTACTGGTTCATGTCGGCTATGCACCCGCGACAGGTTACCTAGAAGGGCTACTGACGCTCGATCAGGCTCTGCATATCGCAGTAAACGAGGCCTTCGAAACTGAACTCCCCGGCATCTTCGCCGCCGGCGACATTCGGAGCGGATCGCCGCGCAACGTCGCGGCGGCAGTCGCTGACGGGAAGGCCGCCGCCACCACCGTGCAGCGGCTCCTGCAGACCTTGCACCAGGCCACGTAGCGCCCAAAATCGGGTCACCTCGCAGGAACGGCAGCGCGGACCCTGGCACGGCTTAACATGATCGTCGCCACTGCGGGCCATATCGACCACGGCAAGACGCTGCTGGTGAGGACTCTCACGGGCGTGGACACGGATCGCCTACCGGAGGAGAGGGCGCGCGGCATCTCGATCGACCTCGGATTCGCCTACTTGCCCCTCGCAGGTGGCGAACTGATCGGGTTCGTGGACGTGCCCGGTCACGAGCGCTTCATTCACAACATGCTCGCCGGCGTATGCGGCATCGACTATGCGCTGCTCGCGGTCGCGGCGGACGACGGGGTAATGCCGCAGACCGTGGAGCACCTGCAGATCCTGAATCTGCTGGGCGTTCGCCGCGGAATCGCGGTCATCACCAAAACCGACCGAGTCGACCCGGACCGTGTCTACGAGGTCGAAATGCAGCTGCACGCCCTTCTCATTGGAACGGCGCTCGCCGGAATCGCGGTACTGCCGGTGTCCGCGGTCACCGGCGCCGGCGTCGACCGCTTGCGCCGAGAATTGGAGTCCGCGGCGCAAGCGCACGCGATGCGCTACGTCGACGGGCAACACTTCCGGCTCGCCGTCGACCGTGCGTTCACTGTTGCGGGCAGCGGTTGCGTGGTGACCGGCACGGTGTTCAACGGCGAGGTCCGGCCGAGCGATCGGCTGATGGTATCGCCCGAGGGCGTTCCGGTGCGCGTGCGCGCCATCCAGATCCGCGGCAAACCCGCGGAGCGGGCGCAGGCCGGGGACCGATGCGCAATGAATCTTTCGGGGATCGAAGTTGGAGCCGTAGCGCGCGGCCACTGGGTGCTGCACGAGTCACTCCATTCGCCGACACGCTGCATGGATGTGCGGTTTACGTTCCTATCCACCGAGCGAGCGCCTCTCCAGCACTGGACGCCGGTGCACCTGCATTTGGCCACGACCGACGTGATGGCGCGGGTGGCAATCCGCGGGAGCGCGGCGCTCGCGCCCGGCTCGTCGGCCCTGGCCCAGATCGTGCTCGAGCAGCCGATCGCCGCTCTTAACGGCGACCGCTTCATTCTGCGGGACCGGTCGGCTGGCCGTACCCTCGGCGGCGGCACGGTGATCGACCCGTTCGCGCCCGGCACGCGCCGCGCATCGCCCGCGCGGCTGGCGGCGCTCGCCGCGCTCGAGCAGGCGACGCCCGAGGCCGCGCTGGCGCAGTTGCTGAACATCCCACGCCATTCAGTTGATTGCACCACCTTCGAGACAATGTTCGATCTCCGCGACGAGCGGGCGGCGTTGCTGTACCGCTCGGCCGATGCGGCCGTGCTCGGCCGCGAGCGGCGCGTCGCCATTGCGCGCGACGGCGCCGCGGCAGTGCGCGACAGGGTCCTCGCGCGCCTCGGCGAATTCCACCGCGCGCAACCGCGGGCGCTGGGAATCGGCCCCTCGGTGCTGCGCAAGGAGCTCGCGCCCTGGCTGACTGCGGATGCGTTCTCGTTCCTGCTGCGGGGCCTGGCCGATGCGCGCGCGCTCGAAGTCGACGGCTCGAACGTGCGCCTGCCCGGGCACGATCCCACCTTCAATTCCGCCGATGCGGACCTGTGGCGCGCGGTACTACCGACACTGCTTCAGGGCCGCTTCTGCCCACCGACCGCCGCCGAGCTGGCGCGCAGTCTATGCGTGGACGCGAAGGATCTCACGGACTTCCTGCACCGCAAGAGCCGATCCGGCGAGCTGATGCGCGTCACCGAGGACCGCTTCTATCCCAAGGCGACTTTGGCGATCCTCGCCGCCAACGCCGCCCTAGTCGCACGCTCGGCCTCGAGAGGATTGTTTACCGCGGCGCAGTATCGCGACGTGACCGGAATCGGCAGGACCCTCGCCATCAGGATCCTGGAATTCCTGGATACGCTCGGCATCACGCAGCGCATCGGTGATGCGCGCAAGATGCACAAGAACTTCGTGCCGATCCTTGGTCCAGCGAAGCCCGACATAGCGCCACTGCCGCAACCGCCACGGCACCGCACAACCCGCTCTGGTAAAGCGACCCGTGCAAAACGCCTGCAGCGCTAGGTGCTGTAGCGAGATCGGCATCGCGCACTACTCGCACGCGATGCGCTTGTTTCTGCGGCGGAAGAGTTGGGAGTCGAACCCTAGGGGACGCACGCGTCCCCTCGCTGGATTTGAAGTCCAGGCGCCCCACCGGGGACGCGACTCTTCCGAGGGCAATACTAATGTTCTTTCGGGCGATCGGAAAGCCGATCGAGCTGGTTCAGAAAGCGGTCCTCGTCGTCCAGGCAGCGCAGGTCAAAGTACAGTGCGCCGTCGTGGACGCGCCCGATCACGGGGATCGGCAGGTGCCGAAACGTTCGCGCTAGGTCCTCAACTCGTGCAGATGCCTCGCGCCGAGCCGCCAATGGTCGTATCGCCAAGGCGAAACTCGGTAGGCGCTCCCCCGGAAGTGATCCGCTACCAGCCTGGCTCTCACAACTTTCGGTTGTTACCGTGGCGTACCCGGAAAGCGAGTGCGCGATCACGGGCAGCACGCGACTGGCTTGAGCCTCGATGTCCGACTGCGAACGGCGCAAGTGACGTAGAAGCGGAAGGTTGTTTGCCAGACAGTCCGGGTTCGAATATAGGCGCAATACGGCCGAAAGGCCGGCAATTCTCAGCTTGTCCAGGCGAACGGCCCGTTTGAGCGCGTTGTGATTGATCCGCTCGACGAGCTCGCGACGCCCCACAATGATCCCTGCCTGTGGACCGCCGACTAGCTTGTCGCCGCTGAAGGTGACTAGGTCGCCCCCTGCTTGAATCATTTCGGCCGGCGTGTGTTCGTGGGGTAGACCCCAGCGCCGCATATCCAGCAGCGCACCTGCGCCCAAGTCGGAGACCAGCGGCAGGCTCCGCTCGTGTGCTAGCTTCGCCAACGAGTTCTCAGTTACGGACTTCGTGAACCCGAGGATCTGGAAGTTGCTCGGGTGCACTTTCATGATGAGCGCAGTACGCGGTCCGATTGCCTCTGCATAGTCACGCAGATGCGTACGATTCGTTGTGCCAATCTCGACCAACCTGCAGCCCGCGCACTTCATGATCTCCGGCATGCGAAACTCGCCGCCGATCTCGATCAACTCACCTCGAGACACGATGACTTCCTTCCGTTGCGCCAGCGTGTTCAATACCAGGAGAACGGCAGCCGCATTATTGTTCACGACCGTCGCTTTTTCGGCGCCGGCTATCTTCGCCAAGAGGCTCTCCAGGTGTCTATCGCGGTCGCCGCGCCGGCCTGTGTCGAGGTCGAACTCCAAATTCACTGCGTTGCAGGCTGCGCTCGCGATCGCTTCGCGCGCTTCCCGCGGCAGCACGGCTCGGCCGAGGTTAGTGTGCAGGATCGTTCCCGTCAGATTGAATAGGGGCTGTAGCGATCCCCTCGCGGCAGCTTCCAGTCGGGTCACCACCCGCGCCACGATGCGCGCCGCTGTCGTTTCGTTCAGCGTCGCACCGTCTGGTTTTCTAAGAATTGCGCGCAGCCAATTGACTTCGTCGCGAATAGCGGCGACGACCGCGTCGCGACCATACTCCGCGATTAGGACCGCCACGGCGGCGAGTCTCAGAATCCGGTCAACCGAAGGGATTGAAGCGCGAATCGGCCCGCTGGCGGCCATAGCGCGATTTCGCGACTAGGAATTCAAAGCAAACAACGAAGCTTCGGTGGAAGTCCCCGATGCCAGCGACGATTCGTAACAGTCCACTTTCACGTGAATATACATTGTTGCATTTGTTAACGGCTCTGGTGTCGCAATCGAAAGCGGGTATCAGCCGGCGCCCTTTTGCTCCGCGGGATCACCACAGCTAGACACAATACCCTTCACTTAACGATTGAGATAGCCTTGTTGATGTTGACCGGTGGGAGCGGCTCCGCGGCACGCGGACTCAGTGGGAAGTTGCTCATCTTGCGTTTGACGCCGCGCGGATTGCGTCGGCCGCGGCGGGGGGCGACTCGCTCCTGGAGAATCTCCTCGAGCACACGCTCATGAAAGGCTTTGCGCTCCAGAGGGGGGAATAGCGTGGAAGGCAGGGAGTTTGCGCCGCACCACGCGCACGGCATGCAGAAACGATAGTCGGTCGGGATCTTCGCCTGCCTTCAAGGCCGCCTCGTGCATCAGCGCGCGCACCGCGAAGTGGGCCAGCATCAGCCCATAGAACTCCTGGCGCACCAAGTCGGGCGTTTTGCTGCGCAAGACGATCTTGGCGCCCCGCAGATGGGTCTTGAGCTCATCGAGCGCCGTTTCAATCTCCCAGCGCTCGTGGTAGAGCGCGGCGAGTTCCTGGGCCGGGGCTTGTTGCGGATCCAGAATACTGGTCACCAAGCGGTAGATCGGCTCGGCCCCCGCGATGCCTTCCAGACGGTACTCGATCACCCGCACCGTGACGCCACGGCTGCTGCTGCGGTGGCGTCGATCTTTTTTAGAGGGGTAGATACGGCTCAGATAGGAACCATCGGCCAGCCGCTTCTCACAGGGCAGACGGAGATTCTTCTTGACCCTCCAGAGCAGCTGCGCCTGCGTGGCGAGTGCCTGGCGCCACATCTCGAAGCCGAAGAACCCCCGGTCGGCCAGGCACAACATCGTCTTGTGCAATGCTCCGAGCACGTCTTGGGCCAAGCGGTTCTCGGCGGTGGCATACGGACCCATCTGGGTGCCAAAGAGCACGTGCGTCCCGTTTTCCACAAGGCAGACGAAACGGAACTGGGGGTAGGCACTGCTGCCGCGGCTTGCTCCGGGCCGGCCAAAGGCTTCTTCATTGGCTTTCTCGTCCGCCACATCCAAGGTGCTGCCATCCAAGCTCACCAGGCGCCATTGGCGGTACCAGGCACCTTGGCTGGCCGCCACGGCAATGGGCTTGACCACCTCATCGTGCAGTTGTCGCAGCGGTTCCCACCCCAGGCGCGAGCGGGCCTGAGAGATCCCCGAGTTACCGGTCACCTTGAAGCTCACCGACGGATCCATCAGCCACTGCACGCCTTCAAGCAGACAACGCAGCACTTCGCGATACGACGAGTGCATGTACAGCGCCAAGGCGATGGCGTAGTACACCACCACGTGGGCCGGCAAGTCGCGCTCGCGCAGGCTCGCCTTGCCGGTGGCGGCGAGAACCGCGCGCACTCGCTTCAACGGGACGGTCTTGGTGATCACACCGAGGCTGATGTAGTCGGTGATCCGACTCCCCTCGGGCAGCGCCGCAAGCGTGCGTGCCATAGCCGGTTCTCCTGTCGTGGAAAGCGACAGGATAGCGCCGTGCCAGCATTAAGTGAAGAGTATTGCAGCTAGACAACGTGGCCGTGTTTGTGGATGCGCCCGGTTGCCCTTCGTCATCGCAGGTTGCGCAGAGAACCGCGCCAAGCCACCGCCCATCTCCTGGGCCAGCATTTCTCACGGAATACCCGACATGAGAGCACAAACGAGAGGCCCGTGAGCGCCCGGCAGTGGTCCAAGGGCCTGCGTGTCCCGGACTGCAGCTTTGGCATCGCTTGGGTGCCCACAGCGGCGGCTCGATAACCGACCATCGTTCATCATCGACAGTTCGTGTGCCATCTTGTCCTTTCAAAGCAAGACTATCAACCCGAGTGTGCGAGCATCGTCTTGATCTTGCTATATGCTCTAAAGAGGCGCGATGCGCACGTGCAACAGTGCAGAGCGTCCACCGCGAACTTCCTTGAGACAGCGCCGGATCGCATCAGGCACTTTGTCCGGATCGGTCAAGGCTTCCCCATAGGCACCCGCCGCCTCCGCGACCTTCGCGAACTCCATCTCCGGCGCAAGGAGGCACTCATACTTATTCAGGGCCTTTGCCTCGCCCTCCGGGTACATGCGCAATGTGGCTTCCTTCACCGCGGCCCAGCCGGAATTGTCGAGGATGACCGTGAAGATTGGCAGCTTGTACTGTTTCGAAACCGCGTACACTGATTCGGGATTGCAGAAATAGAACGTACCATCTCCGACGATCTGCACTACGGTGCATTGGGGCTGCGCGAGCTTGATCCCGAGTGCCATCCCTCCAGAGAAACCGAGCCCGCCGCCGGCCAACCCAACCAGCGAACCGGGCTTCGGGCGGGGTATCTGAGCAAACACTACTGGCCCGTTACGTATCGCCTCGTTTAACACGACATCGCTCGGCTCGATAGCTCGACCCAGCTCGGCGCAAACGTAGTTCGGGTTGATGCCCCCCGGGGAGCCTCTGTCCAGTGCACGCTTTGCAACCCCAGCGAGGCGCGTTTGCTGATCCTTGGCAAACGACTCGATGCGCCGCTTGGCCGTTGCGACGAAGGCCGGCTTGGCGCGCACTCTCATGGCATCGAGCAGCTGAGCGAGGATGCGACTGCTGTCACCTTCGATTCGCATGTTGCTGGGGAAGCCCCACATGGGAAACGCGCGTTTCACCACGTCGATGTCGATGTGCGCCCAGAAGGTGGCCGGGTTGTCCTGCGTGTCCTTGGGAATCCAAGGCACGTCCACGTCGACGAGAAGACCGAGGTCGGCTTGCGGCACATACTCGGCGGGGGAAAACCCAGCGAAGCACGGCGAGTCGTGTGGAATATTCAAGTAGACGGGGTTAAATTCGACCACCCGGATGCCGGCAAAACGAGCCAGCTCGTCGAGTAGCGTGGCGGTTGCGGGATTTCGTCCGGCGTAGGCGGTTATAAGAAGGGGATTCTGCGCTGCGAGCAACTTCTCCGCGAGTACATTCACCATCTCCGGATCGGCGCCGCCCGCAGTGACTGGGCCATAGCGCTCTTTGGGAAAGGAGCGAATGTCCTTCATGTCCCAGGTTTCGGCGAGCGTCTCGCGCGGCAGCATCAGGTACACAGGCCCTTTCGGGTCGCTCTGCATGACGGTGTGCGCGCGGCGAAGCGCTTCCTTCGTGACCACCCCCGTAGGCAAGGTGTACTCCCACTTGACGTACGGGCGCACTATGCTTCCCTGGTCGAACGGTTCCTGCACGAAATGCACGTACGTGTCGCGGGAGCCAGTTAGCTCGCCGCGAAGGGTGTGGGGGGATTTCCCCGCGATTAGTAGAACAGGCGTACGAGCACGGAATAGGTTATGCATGGCCATCGCTGCATTGGCCGTGCCGGCATCAACGTGAACCATAACGCCCTGGCCGCGGCCCGTAGCAATCGCATAGCCCGCAGCCATATGCACGGCGACGCTCTCGTGCGGACATAAGATTGTTTTAGGAAACGCGCGCCCCGCTTTACTCCAGCGCGCCATCTCTTCGATCAGGGGCGCGTGATCGGTGCCGAGGTTGCAGAACAGGTACTCGATGCCGAGCTCGTTCAATCCCTCGAGCACGTAGTGTGCAGTCGCGTGGAGCTCCTTATGGAGTCCGTCGTCCATAGATCCTCCCCAAGCGCCCGTCGTTACGCGAGCTTCAGCAACCGCCGCGCGTTGCCCTCGTAGATGGCGTGGCGCTCGGCGGGCGAGAGGTCGAGCCGCTCGACGATCTCGATGGTGGTGCGCGTGTACATCGAGCCCTTCTCCGGGTCGAACGGCGCGTCCGAGGCGAACAGCACGCGCTCGGGGCCGAAGAACTTCAGGCCGCACTTGGTCGCCTCCCAGGCGCCGAACAGCGCCGTGTCGGCGTAGAACATGCGAAAGTAATCGAGTGGGCGCTTCTTCAGCTTGCTCAGCAGCAGCGTGTAGTCCTCGTCCGAGGTGCGCTTGCCGAGCTGGTCCCACCCCGGACCGACGCGGCCTTCGAAGTACGGCACCATTCCGCCCATGTGGTGGGTGATGATCTTGAGTTCGGGATGGCGGTCGAACAGGCCCGCGAACACGATGTGCGCCATGGCGACGCTCGTCTCGTACGGCCAGCCGAAGGTCCACCAGATCTCGTAGTGGCTCTTCTTCTCCGACTTGTAGTCCGGCGTGTCGGCGCCGCGCGCCGGATGCAGCCAGATCGGCAGGTCGAGCTTCGCCATGAGGTCGAACAGCGGCAGCGTCTCTGGGGCGGTGAGCGGGCGGCCCAGGACGTTGCTGAACACTTGCACCCCGACCGCGCCGAGTTCCGCCACCGCGCGTTGCGCTTCACGCAGTAATCCCTTCGGATCGTTCATTGGCAGCGAAGCGATGAACGCGGGAAAGCGCTTGTGGTGCTTGCGCACCAGCTCGGCCATGCCGTCGTTGGCGAGCTTGGCAAGTTCAGAGGAAAGAGGCGCTGGGCCGAACACTTCGATCGGCGGCGAGCCCAGGCAGATCACCTGCGCGTAGTCGTCACCGAACTGATCCATGATGCGGAAGCGCGCGTCCAGGTCGACGATCGCCGGGATCGCGCGCACGCGCTTGTGCATATCCTGGCCATTCGGCGCGACCTTGAGCATGCGTTCGTAGTACTTCTTCGGGAAGATGTGATTGAAGATGTCGAGCTTCATATTGCTCCTATTGCCTATCGGCCTCAGTTACGGCACCCGCCTATGCATGGGCTAAGCCTTGTTGGTTTCGAAATACACGTGCTTGGTCTGCAAGAAATCGTTTAGCCCCTCGACGCCGTGCAGGCGCCCAAAGCCGCTCTCGCGGTAACCGCCCGTCTCCGCTTCCGGGAAGAGACGGTTGTACGTGTTAATCCAAACCGTCCCCGCCATTAACGCTCGAGCCATGCGGTGAGCCCGCGCGTGGTCGCGCGTCCAGAGGCTGGCGGCGAGGCCGTAACGGGTCGCGTTGGCTCTTGCGACCGCCTCTGCCTCATCGTCGAACGTCTCAAGCACCAAGACTGGCCCAAATATCTCTTCCTGTATCAGCGGCGACGCGAGATCGCGAATCTCGATGAGGCTTGGAGTGATAAATGCACCTGCACCGAGCTTGCCGTCCGGTACACGCCCCCGCAGCAGCAACTTGCCGCGGGCTGCCGCTTCGTCCACCAAGCGTACTATGCGATCGCGGCTCCGTCGATCGATCATCGGCCCCATTTGTGACGCGGCGTCATTGCCTGGGCCAACGATGACACTACCCAGCGCAGCCGCTAGGTCGTGCCTGAACGCGTCCGCGACCGATTCGTGGACGAGTACCCGGGTAGCCGCCGTGCACATCTGGCCGGCCATCACCGTCGCGGCTGCGACGAGCGTCGCCACTGCCTTTGTCCGATCGCAATCGGGGAACACGATGGAAGGCGACTTACCGCCCAGTTCGAGCGAGAGTCGCTTCAGGGTGCCCGCAGCGGCCGCCATGATCTTCTTGCCGACCGCACGCGATCCGGTAAAGCTCACCACTTCCACATCCGCCGCGCGCACCAGCGCTTCGGACACGGCGCTTCCGGACTCGGTGATGAAGTTGACCGCGCCAGGAGGCAATCCCGGCACCTCGGCCAGGCACTTAATGACCAAGTGGGTGGCAAGACTGGTCTGATGCGCGGACTTCACCACTGCGGTGCAGCCCGCGGCGAGCGCGGGCGCCAGCGAGCGCACTAGCAGGGTGATCGGCGCATTCCACGGGACAATGATCCCCGCAAGGCCGGCCGGCTCGCGTGTCAGCAAGGACATGCAACCGTCATCAGGCTCCACACAACGCCCGAACAGGTTGCGCGCAAGTCCCGCGTAGTAGCGCAGCTCCGAGATGGAGGCAGAAAGCTCGCCCGCCGATTCCCGAAGCAGCTTGCCGTTAACCCGGGTGAGCTGCACTTCGATTTCCTTGCGGCGCGCGGCAAGCCGATCGGCAAAATCGAGCAGCACCTGCGAGCGCACGCGCGGCGCATGCGACCATCCCCCGTCATCAAAGGCCCGCCTAGCCGCCGCAATCGCCGCCTCCGCATCCGCGAGCCCACCTTCGGCAAACGTACCAACCTTCTCGCCGCTCGCCGGGTCAATGCAATCCCCCCTCGCGCTGCCCTTGTCGCCAAACGGACACCATTTGCCGTCGATCCAGTGCATTGCATGGTTATTCACGGCATCCTCTCCCATCCGCAACTGTTCACCGGTATTCGCTCAATAATGTCCATTATCTAAATTACCCACCCGAACGGTGCATAACCTAGGTCGAATAAAGCGTGGGTGTAGATCGGATGTGGTATCCAGCACAGAAGTCGCTTTGCACTTGGTGCCTGGAGCCCATATTGTAAGTTGGACCCGCAGCCTCACGAGCACCCCATACGCACCCCGTACCGTCGCCAAGGAGCCTTTGGACCCGGAGCACGCATCCTAGAATTCGACGATGTGGGCTTCACACGGGTATCGCGTTCACAGGGAAGTGACAACGGAACTGTCCTAAGTACGATGCGCGCGG
This sequence comes from uncultured Pseudomonadota bacterium, assembly GCA_963817785.1. Lineage (GTDB taxonomy): Bacteria > Pseudomonadota > Gammaproteobacteria > Burkholderiales > SG8-39 > JAKALD01. The sequence continues at coordinate 94,145 of CAWFPL010000008.1, forward strand.
ACTCGATGTTCACAAACGGACCCTCTTCCCGTGTGTACGTATCGCCCGCCGCACGGGTGTCGAGCAACACGTACAGACGTTCCCAACCGCGACCTGCGGGCTCCATGCTATGTCGGATTGACTAGCCGCATACGCAACGGCGTGTATTGGAGGCCGCTCTGGCACCTGCTCGAGGGCAGCATCGCGCCAACGCTCGGTACCACGATGCACGTCAAAGACATGGCCCAACGTCAACGGCACCACGTGCGTCGCCGATCTGCTGGCCACAGTCTGATCGGTAGTTTGGTGATGCCTGTGTCGCCTCAGGAGGTTCGCATGCTCACCCGCTCGCGCAACCAAGCGGTCCGGGAGCGCGGCGCCCATGTGCAAGACATTGAAAAGATCCTTAAGGCCACCAACAGTACGCTCAACGCCGCGCTCTCCGGCACTCGTAGCCAAAACGACAAGGTCCAGAAGATGTTCAGCCGCGTTCATGTCAGCTATCATATGGATCAGACCTCTGTTGACCCGTTATTCGGTGCGGCGGATGGCTTGTCTCGCGGATCGGATGTCACGCAGATGACTCACTTAACGCAACTGAACTTTAGCTTCGATATTCTGATGAGGACTCCCTCAGCGCAGTCCATCAGCGCCAGCAGGCTTACGTCTACGCTAGCAGGCCGGATGTAAGACTTACATTCTTATCTCTCTCAGCTGCACGCAAAATCACTTTTCACTCCAACTGGCATCCATATAAGAGTCTCCCTAATTGCATGAAAGCACCTCTATATAAGCTACACCGCCGACCCGGCTTCCTGCTGAAACGCTGCAATCAAGTGACGTCCGCAATCTTCATCGACCGCTGCCGTGAATTCAACATCACGCCGTCTCAGTATGGTGCACTGTGCGCCTTGCGCGAGTTTCCGGGTATTGACCAACTGGCCGTTGGGCGACTTGTCGGACTCGATCGCTCCACGGCAGGCTTAGTCGTCAAGCTACTTGCCGAACGCGGCCTGGTCGAGCGTTCCGTGAATGAACGCGACAGCCGCAGCATGCACCTTAAGCTGTCGCCTGCAGGGAGCAGGGCATTGGCCGAAATCGAGCCCCTCGCCGCACGTGCACAGAAAGACGCCCTTGCAGCATTGCCCCGATCTAAACAGGGACAATTTCTCGCGATATTAGAGATGTTCTTACAAGGCCATGAGGCCATCATCAATCCGCAAGATGTGGTAACGCGCAAAACCTTCGGCAGTCAGTTCGACGCCCTGTCGAGCTCGCCTCGTCGCGACGCCGAGGACACAAGCGCGAAATATGCACGCAAGCCGACCAAGCGTCGGCGATTCCAACGCGGCCAGGAATGACAGCAATATTTAGTCTCACTCACGATGAACACCCTTTGCGCGTCGGCCCGCTGTTGCCTAGCGTTGCGGCGCAAGCCGAGTCCAAACGGGAAGGTGCACACCCGCCCGTATAGTCGAATATTTCATGAAGAAGTCGCCGAACACGGACGCAAGACCGAGCGCTGCCATGGTGCCCAGAGACAAGGGACCGGAAAACCGCGTCCATACGAGCCACGCGGGCAACAGCACGCCAAGCGCGAGCGTCCCCCCATAGAAATAGATCGCTATCCGACCGGCCAGTAGTTCGTGGACCGAACGCTGCGCGGCGGGATTGCCGCTCGTCAGGGCACCATAGACCTCCAAGGCTATGAATACGATGACGAGCGCCGTGATACCGATCCAGAGCAGGAGCAGCTGGGCGACGGGGGCGGAGCTGTGCGCCCCGAGCGCTACGCTCAGGAGAAGCGCCGCGACACCTCCGCGCAGCGCATACGCGATGTAGAGCGCCGGATGCAGGGGCGAATTCCAGAATGGGATGCCCTTGGACGAGGTGTAGACGAATCCCATGTACACCATGAGAATCAGCATGCCGACGAACGCGAGCACGCAGCCAATGCCGGCGAGGATGGAGTCGGTGCTCCAAAGAACCCCGGGAAGAAAAAGCGGCACCAAGTAGAGGAAAGCGCCGGCGATAAAGAAGGCCAGCCCGAAGAACCCCCGTGAGATCCAGGAGGTACGGACGTGCGCCATCATCCTCCAGAAGCGCCCGGGCCGACCTAGAAAGGCCAGGTGGGCGCCCCCCCCCAGGCAGGCGAGCATGAAGGCGATCGCCAGACCGGCCTGGCTGCCGAAAAGCCACGAAAAGAGCCATGTCCCCGCCGCGACCCCGACCACGAAGTGGCCGATTACGAGGAAAATTCCACGCCCTTCGCCCCACTGCCGCTGTGGCCGCAGCTCGCTGCGGAGATCCACGATGAGCTGATCGTACTTTGCGCGTGACGGGTTCATGGCTCTCGGACTCCTTGCCTACGCAGGCAGATAAAAGACCGACGGCTTGGTCCCAGCCTCTGGATGAAGCGGAAAGCCTCCCCGTTCCTTGATCAAACGCGACACTTCACTTGTGGGATCCTCAAGATCTCCGAAATACCTAGCAACAGTCGGGCAGTTGGCAACGCACGCCGGCTGCTTGCCCATGCGTACGCGGTCACGGCAAAAATTACACTTCATCACCACATTGTTCTGGTGGCGCGTGGTGCGCGCCTGCTCGTAAGCCGTCGGGCCCGCCTCGTAGTAGTTCTGCGGCCCGTCGTTGAAGTAGCGATTGCTGTACGGGCACGCCATCATGCACGCGCGGCAGCCGACGCATTTGTCATGGTCGATGTCGACGATGCCATCGTTCCACTTGAAGCTTGCTCCGGTCGGACAGGCATCGACACAGGGCGCTTCCTCGCAGTGATTGCACAGCACCGGCAGGAACACCGGCCTTACGGTCGGATACTGGCCCTCCTCGCGCTTGAGCACCCTCGCGTAGAACACCCCAGGAGGCGTCCCGTGCTCGGCCTTGCAGGAAAGCTGGCAGCCGTAGCAGCCGATGCAACGCTTAAGGTCGATCACCATTCCCCACCGCATGGTCATCCCTCCGCGAGCGTAACCTTGACGCGCACGCACAGGTCGAGATTCAGATTCACCGGACTGCAGTGATCCCAATCGAGTTCGAGTAGCTCGTTGAAAAATACGCCTTTCCCCTTGGCTACCGGCATGCCGTCACCCCAATGGCCGGCGCACGCCGCGATGCCGAGTCCTTCTGGGTGGATCGCTTGAGTCAAATGCACGCGACCTTTCACTTTGCGCCCGCCCTCCGTTTCCACCCAGATAGGCGCGCGCTCAGCCATCCCCTTCTTCCTGCCGGTATCGGCATTGATTGCGATGGTGTAGGAGAACGGGTCGAGCTGGGCCGCTTCGTCCAGCCAAGCGTTCTCCATGGTGAAGCTATTGGTGTGAATGGTGTCGCGGTAGTAGAAGGCGTATAGGTCGAAGCCCGGTGTTTCGCAGGTATGGGAATGGCAAGGCAGGAAGTCGGGTAGCGGCTCGTAGTACTCGCGTGGAATCTTCAAGCCGCGCGGCTCCGCGATGGCCGCGATCTTTTCCCAAGTCGGCACCATGAATTCCCAATAGATCGGCACGCGCACGTCGACGAACGGCCGCCAATACACCTCTTGGGGCTTCTTTGGCCATTTGATCACTCCGTGCTGCTTAAACCATTCCAGGCCCCGCTCAGTGCCAAAATTGCTCTTCAATTCCGCGTCGCAGATCTCTTCCCAGCTGTACCGTCTATCCCCTTGCAACCTATACTCCGGCGCGAGATTCATCGACGCGTTGTAGGCAGCGTTCAGATCGGCGCGAATCCCGACGCGGCCAGCAAGCTCCAGCAGCACCTCTTGGAAGCGGCGCTGCTTTCCGTCCGGTTCGACTATCGGCTGACGGATCGGCCAGCACCATTCGCCCATGCCCGCAGGCAGGCTGAAGATGAACGGAAAATTGGATCGTGAATCGACCGTTTGCAAGTAGCCGCAATCCGGGAGCACGATGTCGGCAAAGCTGGTGGTCTCGGTGAGGAATAGATCAAACGAAACCATGAACTTATATTTCGCGAGCGAGCGCGCCACCGCCTCACGGTTGGCAATGCTCATCAGCAGGTTGGCGCCGAAATTGATCATCATCTCCGGGCGGTACCCGAGCTCGAAGCGGTCCCACATTTCTTCTTGGTCGTCGGAATCGAGGAAGGGCGAGGTCATGCCCATCACGAACAGATCCTGCAACCCCATGTTCTTCGGCATGCGCGGCTCGCCGATCGGATAGGGATAGTGATAGCCCATCCACATCCCTACCGTCATCAAACCGTCCGGGCCAGCCGTGGGAACGTAGCGCAGCCGTCCAGTCTCCGGAAAGCCATTGCAAGCGGGATTGAACCCAAGGCATGACCCCACGACGTCCGCAGCGCCGACCAGTTGATTGAGCAAATCGACGGCAAAGAAGTTGTAAACTGAGTTCAAGTGCCCCTGCGCGCCGCGGAACGCGATCGCGGCTACCGGCCGATAAGGCAACGTGACGCCGTCCACGACGATCGTGCTGCCGATACGCGCCTCGCGCGAGAACTCACTGCCCAGGCGACGGATGGTGGCCGCAGGGACTGTGGTGATGTGCTCCCCCCAGTCCGGGGTGAACTTTTTCAGGTGCTCCTTCAACTTCTGAAAGGCCGGCTGACAGCGAACGCCGTCGACCTCGTATTCGCCTTCCAGCGCGGTGTCGGCCGCCCTTGCGTCCGTATAGGGGCGCGGGGCTCCGACGGAAGTGTCCCAGACGAGCGGCTTCTGCGTCCCCCCATCACGCATGTATAGCTTGTCGGGACCGATCAAATAGGGGGCATTTGTCTTAGCCTGGAGATATGGCCCGTCGTATGCGCCCAGCTCGTTCACCAATACATGGCACATTGCCAGTGCCAGCGCGCCGTCGGTCCCCACGCGCAAGGGCACCCATTCAGTCGCCTTTGCGGCAGCAAAATTACACATCGGGTCGACTACCACCATCTTCATCCCGCGCGTGCGCGCATCGGCCGCCAAGCCCATGTTGGAAGCCGATGCATGTCCCGCGCCATGGCCCTTCGAAGCGCCAAAATAGATCGCGTAGTTGCAGTACTGGAAATCGGGCACCACCGACCAGGAAGCGTGCATCATGCCGGAGAGCAAGTGAGCGCCGTTGCCGCAGTGCAGCCCACCGCCTGCAGTAGAAATGTTTGGGGTCCCGAACGCGGCCGCAAAGGTTTGCATCGGCGTACGGCTCGCGGTGACCGTGGTCGTCCGCTGGATGAGCAGCTTACGGGGATCATCGGTGCGTATGCGGCGCAGCTGGCTGGCGATCTCTTCGAGCGCCTCTTCCCAGGTGATTTCCTTCCACCTTGGATCCTCGTCCAGCCCCTTCTTGGGATTGGTGCGACGCAACGGTACTTTCAGGCGGTTCGGATCATAGTGCGTCATGATCCCACTCACGCCCTTGCCACACAGGCGCCCCTTTCCTACAACGCTGTCCGGGTTGCCCTCGACCTTCACGACGACGCCGTCCACGCGATGGGCCCGGATTGAGCACGACCCATAGCAAAGAGCGCAAGAGGATGAAATCCACACATCGTCACGCGCCTGCGCCACATTGCTTGGTGCGTTCATGACGAATCAGCCTCCTTCCGCTGCGGTGAGTAGAATCATTTCGATTGTGGCCGCGCCGGATGCGCACTGTACGGGCGCGGTGACATCTTCGACCTGATCACCATTTACAAATACGCGGCAGTGTCTGAGCTTTCTGCCGCTCGGCTCGGTCACCCTACTAAGAAACTCATTTCCTAGGCGGCGCCCAAGCTCAGCGATTACCTCGCCTACACAGAAGGGGTTCTTCAGGCGCAGTGTCAGAGCCCGCTCTGCGGCGACCTCGGCAAGGGCCCCGAACAGGAGCACCTCGATGGTAGTAGGGGTGTTCGCGCGCCGGTTGTCGGACGGCGTCGGCGCGCGATGTGCGCCCTCTAGCCCCAATCGGCTAAGGTCAACGGCTGCGTCCCAGCGCGCGCTCACGTTTCCTCGTCGATAGAGCCCACATAATCATACGTCCTACTATTTCTCTCACCTTAGGACATCGTCTTCGCATTGTCAAGAAGCAAGCCCACCATCGTTGCTTCGGTCAGTCAATCAGCCAAATTTGTTCGCATAACGTTGGGAGCGCGCCCGGAGATCGACAGGGGTAGGTGGGCAGGCCCACTGCGACGAAGGTTTAGTCAACCGCACCCACCTCGGGCCGTGCGCAGGCATTCGCGAGGGCGTTTGCGAAGCGTCGGCCGGTGACCGCGTAGGCCAGCTATTGAGCCGCGAAAGTCATTTGGCTCTGGAAGCCGACGCTGTTCTCACTGCGGAAGGCTACATGTAGAGGCGCGGCGAGCGCCCCAGCCGATTCGGCGTAGTGGAAAACCCTGCGTGTATAGACGCTACCTGCGCGGGAACCGAGAGGTCTGCTGTCCATTCCGCGGGCAGTATTGCCGCGGGATCGTATCGGGCGGGCGAGGAACCGCAGCCGATGATGCACGGGGAGCAGAAGTCGACCCCGTGCGTAATGTGCGCTCGGCAGCGCTGCGGTCAGGCAGGCTAAAGTCCGTCCGGGCCCCGGACGGAAGCACTGTATCCAAAGACGTGGATAATGCCTCGTTGGTCAGGGTGCGAGAAAGCTATGGATAAGTGGCAGGCGACAACTATCATGAGCGATGGTATCGATTCATCGAACATTGTTACCATGCCGTAACGGTCGCTGCAGCTTGACGACAACTGTCATTGCGGATTAACGGGCTCCGCCATCGAACGCTTTACCGTCAAGCACCCGAACAGTGGGCCCGGTGCGCGAATCGTGCCGGCTGGGATCTGTGCGGGGGTGACAAGTCATGGTGCAAGCCTCCGTTGATGGTTAGCGGCGTTGCTCGTCTAGGGCTAACCGGCTTTGCGGAAACGCCGCCTTGCCCAAGCCGAGGCAATGCGGAGGAAGGCTACCACGCCCCCAGGCATCAGGTACATGAAGCCGATCAGAAACACGCCGTAGATCGCCCAAGGCGCCGCCTTCGAGAGCTGGTTGGCGATGTTCGGCACGAACACGATGAAGGCGCCGCCGAAGACTGCACCGGCGATCGAGGAAATCCCGCCGATCACGCTGCCGACCAGGAAAGAGATCGACAGGAAAATGTCGAAGCTGTCAGGCGCCACGAACTGCACCGCGATCGCGCCCAGCGCACCCGCGATCCCGGTGTACATCGCGCTAACGCCGAAGGTGAGCGACTTGTAGAGGGCGGAGTTCACGCCCATCGCCTCGGCCGCGACGGGGTGGTCGCGGATCGCAATCAGGGCGCGGCCGACACGCCCCCGCAGCAGGTTGCGCGCCAGCACGAAGAGCACGACCGCAATGACCAGAGTGAAGAAATACAGCCGCTGGTCCCCGGTGAGGGGCAGGCCGAACGGCGCATCGGGCTTGATGATGACGATGCCCTGCGAGCCGCCGGTGAGGGCGTCGAAGTGCTTGTACTTGAGCAGGGGGGGTATCGTGACGCCGAGGGCGAAGGTGGCGAGCGCGAGGTACAGGCCTTCGAGCCGCAGCGCCGGCAGCCCGAACAGGAAGCCCGCCACCAGGCATACGACTGCCGAGGCCGGCAACGTTGCCCAGTAGGGGACGTCTAGGCTGTTCATGAGGATCGCCGCGGTGTAAGCCCCGATCGCGTAGAAAGCGCCGTGCCCGAGCGAAATCTGGCCGTTGTACCCGGTCAGAATGTTGAGCCCGAGCAGTGCGATCGAGTACACCAGCACCAGCGTCAGTTGGAAGGTGTGGTAGCCGCTCACCAGGAAAGGAAGCCCGCAGGCGACGACGGCAAGTGCCGCCCAGGCCGCGAGGCGCGGCGCCAATCCCTTCGCGGGGGCCAGAGCGGCGGTGGCGTTCGCATCCATATGGCTACACCCGGGTGACCAGCGTCCGGCCGAACAATCCGGCTGGTTTGACGATAAGCACTCCGACGATCAGCACCAGGGCGAGGCTCAGCTTGAGGTCGTTGCCGATCACGTACGCGCCCACGAGATTCTCCAGCACGCCGACGATGAACCCGCCCAGCACCGCGCCGCCGGGGCTGTCGATCCCGCCGAGCAGCGCGGCGGCGAACGCGTACAGGAGCACGCCCGACATCATGTTCGGATCGAGGTATACGATCGGAGCCACCATCATGCCCGCGACTGCACCCACCGCAGCGGCGAGCCCCCAGCCTAGCGCCAGCATCCAACCGACCCGGATCCCAACCAGCCGCGCCGAGCCAGGATTTTGCGCCGCCGCACGCATCGCCAGCCCGAGGGGCGTGAAGCGGAAGAACGCGTACAGCAAGACTAGCACGACGAGCGTCACGCCGATCGCCCCGACGCCGTGTGGCGAGACGGATTGGATGCCGAACAGCGGCCGCGACGGGAACGGGCTCGGGAACGACTTGAGCGTGTAGGTATAGATCCATCCGGCCAGGCTATTGAAGATCACGAGCAACCCGATGAACACCACGACCACCGAGAGCACCGGCGCGTTCTCGACCGGCCGGATAATCACGCGTTCGATGGCAACCCCTGCAATGAACGAGATCAGCACGGTGAGCACGAAAGCCACCCAGTACGGCAGGCCCGCATGAATCATCGACCAGGCGAGATAGGTGGAGAACATCGCCATCTCGCCCTGGGCGAAGTTCACCTGGTGGGTGGCCTGGTAGATCATGACCAGCGCGAGCGCGACGCTGGCGTAGATCCCGCCAGTCACCAGTCCGGAGCCGACCTGCTCCCAGAAAACGTTCATCGCTTGTGCCTCCGAGGCGAGCCGGCGTCAGTACCCGAGGTAGGAGCGCCGCACCGCATCGTCGTTGCGGATGGTCTCGGCGTCGCCCGAAATCACGATGCGCCCGGTCTCGAGCAGATAGACGTGGTCGGCGAGCTCGAGCGCCATGGCCGCGTTCTGCTCGACCAGCAGGATGGCGACCTTCTCCTTCTGGTTGATGGTGCGCATGATGTCGAAGATCTGCCCCACGAGCAGCGGCGCGAGTCCGAACGAGGGCTCGTCGAGCAGCAGCAGCCGCGGCTTGAGCATCAGCGCGCGTGCGATCGCCAGCATCTGCTGCTCGCCGCCGGACAGCGTGCCGGCCTGCTGCCTGCGGCGCTCGCGCAGGCGCGGGAAGTACTCGTACATGCGCTCGATGTCCGCGGCGACCGCGTGCCGGTCGCGGCGCGTATAGCCCCCGAGGCGCAGGTTCTCCTCGGTGCTCAGGTGGACAAAGGTGCCGCGCCCGTCGGGAACGTGGGCGATGCCGAGGCGCACAATGTCCTCGGTGCCGCGGGCGTCGATGCGCTGGCCGTCGAAGCTGACCTCGCCCTGGGTCCGGATCATGGCGCACACCGCGCGCAGCGTCGTAGTCTTGCCGGCGCCGTTGGCGCCGAGCAGCGTGGTGATCGAGCCCTCCTGAATGTCGAAGGTCAGCCCGTGCAGCACCTGCGTTGGCCCGTAGAAGGCCTCGAGCTTGGCGGCGGCGAGCAGGGCGGCCATCAGTGCGCCGTCCCGAGGTAGGCGCGGATCACCTCCGGCTGCTGGCGCACCTCGGCGGGCGTGCCGTCGGCGATCTTGCGCCCGAAGTCGAGCGCCACGACCTTGTCGGAGACGCTCATCACCAGGTTCATGTGGTGCTCGACGAGCAGCACGGTGATCCGCAGCCGATCGCGGATGTCGCGGATCATGGCGCCGAGCGCATCGACCTCTTCGTGGTTGAGCCCGCAGGCGGGCTCGTCGAGCAGCAACAGCTTCGGCTCGCTCGCGAGCGCGCGGCCGAGCTCGACGCGCTTCTGGGTGCCGAAGGACAGCGTCGACACCGGCGTCTCGGCGACGCTCTCGAGCTGCAGGAACTTCACCAGCTCGCGCGTGCGCGCCTCGGCATCCCTTCGTTCCCGCGCCACCCGCGGCAAGCGCAGGAAGTTGGACACGAAGCCGGTGCGCGTGCGGCAATGCAGGCCGACCAGGATGTTGTCGAACACCGTCATGCTGCGGAACAGGGCGAGGTTCTGGAACGTGCGGCCGATGCCGAGCGCCGCGATGCGGTGCCTGGGCACGCCGAGCAGCGGCCGGCCGTCGAACTCGATCGTGCCCTGGCTTACGTCGTACAGCCGGCTCAGGCAGTTGAACAGCGTGGTCTTGCCCGCCCCGTTGGGCCCGATCAGCCCCGCGATTTGGCCGGCGTCGATGTCGAAGGACACGCCGTCGAGCGCGACGATCCCGCCAAAGCGCACACGCACGTCCTTGACGCGCAACAGCGTGCCGGCCGGGATCTGCACTCCTGCTCCTCCTCGTCGATTGACGATCCGCGCTTGCGATTCCTACCGCGACCAGCACTACATTTCTGGCTAACGTCGTACGTATGGCTTGGGCCATTAGACAACATCGTCTTCAGCCCCCCTGCTTCCGCCGACAGGCTACGCGATCTGAGGACCGTTGATGTTCTCTAACGTACCGACGAGCACGGCATTCCGCGAGGGCACAAGGTGAATGCGCAGAGACACACTCAGAGTGACTTTGCCTCGACGAGCACCATCGATATGTAGAAAGCGGAGCTCGCGCCGAGCAGCATATCCGAGACCACTAGCGGACTGTAGCGCGCAAATCCGTAGTGATGATGCACAATCGCTCGATGCGCCACTGCCGGGTAAGCAGCACTCTGGAATCGGCTGTTACAGGCCACTAGGTAGTCAGGCCCAAGCGATTACGAAGCGTCGAACACCTTCCCGAACCGCACCCACGTCTTGCCGTTAAACTTCATCAGCTCCTCCTGTTCTACCGGATAGAAGCGTGTCGGGCTGGTGTTGACCAAAATGCCTGGGAGCAGCATAGGTAGTTCCAGGTTCTTGAGATTTGCAGCTTGCTTCATGACGTTCTCACGCGTGAGATCGTTGCCGCACTGCTTAAGTACTTGGACCAGAGCCTCCGCCGTCACGTAGCCTTGAAGCGCGAAATGTTCCTGCGCGTCGATCCCAGGAGCGTACTTCTTCATGAACGCAAGGTAGTCTCGCACGTCCTTGTCATTCGCCCACGCCGGGTCGCTCGGCTCCTTGAGATAGTTAGCCGAAATGATGCCAACGGCCTTCTTGACACCGGCTTGCACTAACGTGCTCGAGATCGAGGTTGAGAGGTTGTCCAGAAACTGCGTGGGATGCCACCCGATATCGTAGGCTTGGCGGATTGCTTGGGCTGAAAATTTCGGCGTGGACGCATTGAGAAACACGTTGGCGCTGGAGCCATGAAGTGCAATGACTTGGGAGTCCACCGTCGGTTCGCTGACCTCGTAGGATGCTGTTTGGACAATCAGCTTTGACGCTTCATTGCCGAGCCCTAACTTTATGCCCGAGAGATAGTCTTTCCCGAAATCGTCGTTCTGATACAGGATCGCGAGCTTCGCATTCTTGATGGTATCTAGGATATACCTGCCATAAATGGCTCCCTCCGACCGATAGTTCGGTTGGAAGCCCATCGTCCAAGGATAGTTCTGCGGATCGCCGAATCCACTCGCACCACTGGAAATGAAAAGCTGTGGAACCTTTTTGATGTTTAGGTACTTGCGAATCGCCATGTTCGTTGGCGTGCCCACCGTGCCGAAGATCAATAAAACATGCTCCTCCTCGACCAGTTTGCGTGTCTGCTCAAATGTCTTGGGTGGGCTATATCCATCGTCGAGCGAGATGAAATGTATCTTCCGGCCGTTTACGCCGCCGTGATCATTGATCATCCTAAAAAAGGCAAGCTGGGTCCTGCCTATGTCTCCCGCCACAGACACCGGCCCACTGTACGGCACGGTGCCGCCGATTGTGATTTGGGTATCGGTGACACCGGGACCGTATTGCTTGTTAGCGCGCGCGGGGCTAACCCCCACAACGAGAGAAAGCAACGCGAGCCATAACATAAATGCTGTCTTAGACAATGTGATCTCCTCTCACGTCTGTCTCCCCTTTCGGGTGGTCTCCTAGCCTTCAAAATGATTGAAGTACCTCATTACAGCAGCCACTCTAGAAAGGGCGCGCCACTACATGCTGCAGAACTGTCAGAGACGCGTGCTTTCCCGCGGCGACATGGATGCGCACTCCATCCATAGCGCGGAATTGCCAAGCCAGCGTGTCCGCGAAAAGGAGCCGCGCATTTTTCCGATTGTCTCTAAGTCATCAGCCATTATTCATCAGACGTGCTACTGTTGCAAACGGTAGGACATGCACACGCGCTTGTCAAGCTCAAGAGGTCCGAGACTACCCCGCCCATCAATCGGCAGTGCAGCATGTCAACCGGCTGACGGGATCGACGTAAGTTGAACTCATTTCGACTTCGACGGACACCAGAGTGCGGCGAATTGCACATTACGCGCTGGCTAGGAGTCTGCGCTGTCCGGGCCGATTCAAATGTGACCCACCCTGCCGACCGAATTCTGACCCGGGGGCCGTGTAGCTCATGTTCACTTCCTCCGCGCAAGATGGACCGCGCTCCCAAGAAGGCCGATGCAAGTAAAGACTAGACCGTCTTGGTATTTCGCGAGTCCGACATTCCCAAGCATCATTCCAGCCATCGTTCCAGCGAATGCCCATCCAATCATCACCGCGATGCAGTATTGCTTGTTCATGCCTGGCTCCACCTCTCTAGGCCGCGCGCAACTGATCGTACAACGATACACGCGTCACGCTGCCTATGTACCCATAGAGAAAACCCTCCCAATTCTCGCCCGCTCGCTGCCTCGTGAATCAACGCGTTGCGAAGCGCGCTCACGGCATACTGAAAACAGTGGCATCGAAGGCGCCAAGAGGGCTTCTGCACCATCCTCGCCGTACGGGGCGCGCACAAAAAAGCCCGACACTCCGTGAGGAGGCCGGGCTGGTCAGTCTGATGGGGCTTGCGCGGCCCTAGCCGCAGTCGCCCACGTGCCCGCAGTTGCCGCAGCGGTGACAGCCGTCGAGCTTGCGGTAGGCCTGTGCGCCGCACTCCGGACATTTCCTCGCCGAGGCTGAGGCCCGCAAGACGGACGCTTGAGCGCTCTCATCGCCGCCGCGCGTAGCCGGCACTGGATCTGCGTCCCTTGCTCTCGCCTGCGCTTGCGCGAGCGCCTTCACGGGCACTTGGTTGCCATCGACGTCGAGGAATCCCCGGCGGGAGAGCACGCGCTGTAGCGCGTAGCCGATCGCGGCGACTTCCGAGTCGTGGAAGCGCGGAATCGCAGTCCCGTCCTCCTTCGCCGCATGGCCGCAGCGCACGGGCCCCTTGTCCCAGACGACCTCGCGCATGTTCGTAAGCGCCTTGGCGATGTCCCCGCCGTAGCGGGCCACCATCGAAAGAAGCCGCATGTTGGAGGTGATCCACTGATGCCCCTCGCGCTGGCTCGCCGGCATGAAGAACTCCACCGGCCGTTCGATGCGCACGGGCTTATCATCGACCAGGCCCTCGATCGGCGCGAAATTGACCGTGAGATAGACCTTCCTCTTGCCCTCCGAGGTCCAGTACTCGACCTTCGAGGTGACCCCTTCGAGCTCGCCGTCCGGGCGCTCTTCCAAGCGCTGGCGAAGCGGATCGTCGTTCCTCAGCAGCGGCGCCTCGGCCGGTCTCTCGCCCTGTTCGGTCGAAAGCACCGCCCCAAGCACCTTGTTCGGCCGGTAGGTCGATAGACCCTTCAGCCCCGCTTCCCAGGCCTGCATGTACAGGTTCTTAAACTCCTCGAACGGATAATCCTCCGGGATGTTCACGGTCTTGGAGACCGCCGAGTCGATGTATGGGGCCACGGCTTTGACCATTTTCAGGTGATCGAGCGCGCTCATCTCCAGCGCCGAGACAAACTCCTCGGGAAGACTCTCCGTGTCGCCGCCTTCGAGCCGGTACAGGCGATAGGCGTGGTCCTCGACCTGATACTCCTTCATCGTGCCGTCGCCTTGGCGCTTCTTCCTCGCGAAGGTCCACGCGTAGGCCGGCTCGATACCGTTGGAGGCATTGTCGGCGAACGCCAGGCTAATGGTGCCGGTAGGGGCGATCGAGAGCAGATGGCTGTTACGAATGCCGTGCTCTGCGATTGCCGCCCGAATGTCGACGGGCAGATTCTTGGCAAACTCCGAGCCCAGGTACTGCCTGCGGTCCAGGAGCGGAAACTGCCCCTTGCTCTTGGCGAGCGTGATGGACGCCCAGTAGGCGGCGTCACGCATTGCACACGCGATCTGAGCCGCAAAGCGCCGCCCCCCGGCGCTGTCATAGCGCAGGCCTAGCATAATGAGCGTGTCACCAAGGCCAAGGAAGCCAAGGCCGATGCGGCGCTTCGCCATCGCCTCGACGCGCTGCTCTTCCAGCGGCCAGTAGGTCACGTCGAGTGCGTCATCGAGCATGCGAACGCCCAACCCCACGACCTCCGCGAAGCGGTCAAAGTCGAACTCGGCGCCGCCTAGCGGGCCGTGCACGAATCGCGTCAGGTCGACCGAGCCCAGGCAGCAGCAGCCGTACGGCGGCAGCCACTGTTCGGCGCACGGGTTCGTTGCTTCCAGACGCTCGCAGTACGCGAGGTTGTTGTACGCGTTCGCCCGGTCGAGGAAAAGCACTCCAGGCTCGGCGTGGTCGTAGGTTTGCTCCATGATGATGCGAAAGAGCTTCCGCGCGGACACGGTGCGGTACACCCACAGCCCGTCCGCGCGTTGCCTGAGCGACGCATCCGCGGGCTCGGCCTTGTGCACGAGCTCCCAGTTGGCATCGTCCCTGACCGCCTCCATGAAGGCGTCGGTGACGCCCACCGAGACGTTGAACTGGGTGAGCCGCCCGGACGTGTTCTTCGCCAGGACGAAATCGAAGATGTCCGGGTGATCGCACCGCAGCACCCCCATCTGGGCGCCACGCCGGGCGCCGGCCGACTCCACGGTCTTACACATGGCGTCGAACACTTCCATGTAGGAAAGCGGCCCCGAGGCGATCGAGGCCGTGCCCTTCACTTTGGCTCCCTTGGGGCGGATGCGGCTGAAGTCGTAGCCCACCCCGCCGCCGCGGCGCATGGTCTCGGCGGCCATCGCCATGGCCGGCATGATGCCGGGCACGCCCTCCTCGTCCGCGACCGTCATCGCGTCGCCCACCGGCTGCACGAAGCAGTTGATGAGCGTCGCCCGGATGTCGGTGCCGGCGGCGGAGTTGATCCGCCCGGCGGGTACGAAGCCGTTGCGTTGCGCCCAGAGGAACTGTGCCTCCAACTCCTCGCGCTCGCCTACGGGCTCGACCTGTGCGAGAGCGCGCGCGACGCGCTTTCGCACCTCATCGAGCGTCGTCTCGCCGTTTTTGGCGTACTTTTCGATGAGCACCTCGGTCGAGATCTGTTGGGGCTCGAGGCGCGGATATTCTGGTGCGTTCATAGATTTTCCTTCCTTCATGACCAAGGCGGCCGGGATGAACCCGGCCGCCGATGGAATTGTTCACGCGGCACGCCGCGCCTGGCATTCCATCCACTCGTCGAGGAAATCCGTATCCTCGAGTTTCGGCACGTGCAGGAACACGCGCTTGGGCGCCGAGCGCCTTGCGCCGAGCGCGAAGCCTTGCTTCACCGCCCGGCGAAGCAGCACCGCCGAAGCAGCCTGCCCGACGCCTTTCTTCTTGCCCTCGAGTGGTGCGTCGTTGTCCGAGAAGATGTGGAGCTCGGTGACCCACTCGGGGATGACGAAATTGCGAAGCCCGGCTTCGTTCAAGCATGGCCACACGGGCAGACGCCCCTTGTAGGCCGCGCGCACCGCGAGCATGGTTTCTATGCCTTCGCCGACGCCCAGGCCCCCGGAGGCGTCCGGCGCGTACAGGTGCACCGCGCCGCCGGTGTACTTGGCAATGCCCGTCATCATCTTCTTGACATCGAGGGGGTCGCCCGCCGCGTCGAGGATCTTCGCCTTCTCCCCGTCAGGCGTCAGGTAGGTCCGGTGAAGG
The DNA here is from genome assembly GCA_963817785.1 of uncultured Pseudomonadota bacterium. GTDB lineage: Bacteria > Pseudomonadota > Gammaproteobacteria > Burkholderiales > SG8-39 > JAKALD01. The sequence goes on from CAWFPL010000008.1 coordinate 110,008, forward strand.
TTCACCGGATGCCCTTCCCTGTCGCGGATCTTGGCGAGCATCGCGGGGAAGTTGCCGCGGGCTTTGCAGCGGCTGCGCCCCTTGGCCCCACGCACAGCCTCGAAGTATTCGAGCCGAGGGTGATGCCGCAGCTCAGAGGGCGTCGGCAGAACGCCAAGGCCCGGGATGCGAGCGTGCAGGTAGCGCCACACCGGATCGCCTTCGGCGATGGGAGCGGCTTCGTCCCAAAGCCTCTGGAGCTTGGATCGCAGCTCGTCCCTGTTGGGGGCGCTGCGCGAAGCGGCGATGTAGGGCCGAAGCGGCACGATCCGCGCTTCGTCCATGATCGCTTTCAGTGCCTCGGCGTTGGACCACCCGTTCGCTTTCGCCGCCAGAGTGAGCCCGTTGCCGGCGCCGCAGCGGTTGCAATACCACGTGCCCTTGCCTTCCTTGTCATCGAACCGAAAGCGATCCTTGCCCCCGTCGGGACAGATCGGGCATGGCCCCTGGCGCTTGGTGAGGAAGTCTTCCCTCACCCCGAGCCGCGGCAGCACTTGCTGCCAGTTGATTTGGCTCAGATCGAGCTCTAGATAAAGCATGCGCGCTCCTTGATTTCGATTCGTCGGCGACCGAGACGGTCCCGGCTGTGTCGATACCCGATTGACCATCGGGCATGGGTTAAAGCGCGCTGGCTTTCTCAGGCGGCGAGCCCGCCGCTTGAGAAAGCCCTCCGCTCAAGGCGGAGGAAAAGGAGGAGGTGATGCGAGGAATATTGTCCCGAGCCTTGGCGCCCGTAGGGGGCCAAAATCTGCGCGATGTGCAGCAGGATTCGCACAGATCGGCCTCACGAGACGACGGCCCGATGCGGCCTCCTGCCCATTCCCACGTTGCATTGCTTGCTCAAGCTTTGCGGCCGCAAAAGCCTTGCCATTTGCTGGAGGGTTCAGATCTCGACGTGTACCACCTCGCCGAACGGCGCCGCCCCTTGCTCCGGGCCCGCCCAGAGCACCGGATAGTCCGGCGCCACGTTGGGGAACGCCCCCTTGAGGTCGGTGAGATACACCGCGCACGCCGGCTTGATGTCGCTCCCGTCTATCCACTCGAAAAACGGCCGGAAGTCGGTCCCGCCCCCGCCTCGCGGCGCAAGAACCATCTCGTCATCCGGGCCGTACTCCTCGACCTTCTGCACCTTGGCGTCGGCGTATACGACGTGCACGCGCTCGGGTCTCGCGTCCTCCACGGCGCTCTTGAGCTCCGCGAAAAATAGCCCCATCCAGCTGCGCGTGCTTCCGCTCGTGTCCACGCCGATCACCATGGGCCCCATCTCCTCCGAGCGAAGCGACGGAAGGTAAAGCCCCAGGTGCATGTAGCGTGCATTGGGCATGCGCCAGTCGTAGTCGTTACGCGCGGCCTGCTGCACGAACCGGTGCAGGATCGAGCGCCAGTCCGTTTTGCTACGCGTCGTGTCATCGACGACCCACGCGAGGTTCGCGGGAAGCTTGCCGCGCTTCTTCGCCGCTCGGGCGGCTTGTTGGACGGCCATCTTCCACTCCGATTCCATCTCGTCGGCCCGGTCCGGATCCGGCAGGTCCCTGACTTCGCCCGGTCCCGGCGCACGGGGCTCGCTGGGCGCAGAAACGCTTGCGCCGGGCGAGTGTCCGGCACTTTGCGGATGGTTCCCCTGGCTGCCGGACTTTTGCCCGTCGGCCTTTCCCGGGCCATGGCCGGCGCCTTTGTCGCCGCCCTCAGGCGGCGGGAGCTTGTCGTAGATCGCCTCTACCGACAAGCTTCTGTAGCGCTCATCGCTTAGCCATCCCTGCGGGACGCGGAATCCCGCATCCTTGAGAATGATGTTCGTGGCGTAATCGGCCGCCTCGTTCCAGCGCTCCAAGTCGCGAGCGCATCGCCGCCAGGTGTGGCCGTTCGCGACGTGCACGACCTCGTGCGCAAGGCCCGCTTCCAGCTCGGCCATGGGCAGATCCAACACGTAGCGCGGGTTGAAGCCGAGTTCCACGCCGTTGGTCCACAGCGTTTTGCAGCTCGGATCGGGAACCTCGCGCAATCGCATGATGAGCGAGCCGAAGAATTCGTGGCCCAGGATCATGTTTGAGCGGCCCTGGCGGATCTTTTCGCGAGCCTCGCGATGCAGGGCCTCGGCGCTTTCACTCATGGTGAGCTCTCCTCTGTCAGCGCATTCGATCCGACAATCTCGCGCAGGGACTGAATCGCCCGCGTGAGCGCCCAGTCGTCCTCGCGTGTGGTCGGCAACGCGAGAGCGTCGAGCCGCTCGAGATCGGTCAGCGCTTGCGCAACGCCTCGGATGTCGCGAGGCGCCGTCAGTTGATGGATGATCATCGCTCTTGCCTTCCCGCTGCCAGCGTAAGCGCCGGCAGCGGTGTTTTTCTCACAGCAGCAGCACCGCCGTGCGCTGCGCTCCTCGCGAAATCCCCGGAAGGACCGATGTGCTCGGTCTCGAGCAAGCCGAAGGCCTCAGGCATATCGATGCCCATGTACTCAGCCATCTGCGCCTGGATGTCAGCCGCTTGCTTCGCGGCCTCGGCTCGAGCGCTGTAATTCGAGCGCAAATCCTCCGGGGATTGGTTCGCAAGCTTCGCGCAGACCTGGTTGCACAGGTCGCTCAACTTCGCGTCGCCCGCGAAGTTCAGGCTCGGCAGGATCTCGACCAGTTCTTTGACGTTGGCGACGAGCGAATCGCGGATCACGGGCTTCGGCTGCGAAAGCCGCTGCGCCATGCGCTCGACCACTTCGTACAGACGCTCCCAGAGGTCACGCATCGCGGTCTCGGCCACCTCGGCCGCGTGCTCCTCGACATCCACGCGGATCTGGGCGAGCGCCTCCTGTGGCAGCTGCACGCCGAATTGCTCCGCGTCCGGGAAGGGCAGCACCTTGAACCGGAAGCCGAAGCGCTTTCTCAGCTCGTCGTTCGACGGATAGTCGCTCTCGACGAAAAGCCCGTTGAGGATATTTCGCTGCCGCGCCTTCAGGCTCGGCAAATCGACGAGAAACGCATCGACCGCCGCCGGGAACCGGGACTTGAAGCCGCGGATCTCGGCGGCCAGCTCCATGTAGGCGCTCGCCGGCAGCAGCCTCACGCCGTCCTGGCCGTAGCGAAGCGTGCGGCGGTAGAAGGCGTCGCGCGCGTGCCGCGCCACCTCGTACACGGCCTCAAAGCTCGGTGCCTTGGCCGGCAACAGGCGCTTATTGAAGCGCCCGATGTCGTCGCTCTGGTTGTGGTTCTCCTGCACCTCGGCGGTCGCCCTGGCGTCGAATGCACGAGCGCTCCACACCGAGACATTGAGCATCGCGAGCATGACCCGCGATTTGAGTTCGCTCACTGAACGTTTCCTCCTGAGATCAAGGTGCCGAAATCTCCGGACATGGCGGCAATGAACGCCGGCGTGTCCTGGATATCGGGCGTTTTTTGCTGGGCGTCGCGGATCGTAAGCACCGCGAATTCCGCAAGACCGCCGTCTTTGAGCCGCGTGAGGTACTTCATCACGCGATCGAAGTTCCCCGCGTTCGCGCGATGCGCAAGCGCCGAAGACACGGCGTACAGGGCCGAGGGCTCCGTCGGGATCTTGGCCGTATCCGGGTTGAGCAGGATCGCATCGGGGCTGGGCACGTCTTTGAACGTCTTCAGAAACCCGACGAACTCGGTCGCCGCGCCCTCGCCCACCGCCCCGGCTACTGCCGGGTAAAGGAGGCTCGCGTGCTGCTCGAGCTTGGTTTTCGTCAGGAGATCCGAGACCGCTTTCCAGGTGCGCGGGCACGGGAAGTTTTCCATGTCGGTCTTCGTGCTCGGCTCGAACTGGTGCAAGAGCTCGCGCCGCAGACGCAGGAACGCGATGATCCGCGGGTCGATGTTGTTGGCGAGCGCCCAGCTGCAGAAGTCCTGGAGCGAGGGCGCGAGCGCCACGATCGCGTGGAAGCGGCTTTTCACCGGCTCCAGGATCCCCGTGACGCCCGCCTTGTCGCCGCGGCGGTTGGTGGCCGCGACAAAGCTCACGCAGTCGGGAATAACGTGGCTGTTGACCCGCCGCGCGAGCAATAACTGCATGTATCCGCTCTGCACCGCGCTCGTGGCCTGACCGAGATCGTCCAGGAACCACACGGTCGGCTTTTTCGCGGCCAGCGCGCTCGCCAGCTCACCAAATGGCAAGAAGGTAGCGTGCGTGCCGTCTTTACCGGGCCAAGGCAGACCCTTGGCGTCGGTTGGATCGGCCAGGGCGGGATGGCTGATGATGGTGTCGGCGCCAGCCGCATCCGCGGCCTGGTGCACGATTTCGGATTTGCCGATGCCTGGCGCGCCGACGATGAGCGTCGGCAGGCGCGCGGCGATGGTTTCGGCCAGGAGCAGCTTGAGCTGCCCAGGGCGAACGCTCGCGAGAGCCATGATTGAGTCGAAAGCTCCTTGATTGGATGTCCCCAGGAGTTGCCGGGACGATTGGTTGGCCTCGGGCCGAACGAGCGTGAAGCTCGTCGCCTTCGGTTTCGCCGCTACGGGCACGGGATGCGCCTTTCGCGGGAGCTCGACAGCGCCTATGCGCCGTGGAATCGATACCGGCTCGAGCCGGTTAGATGAAATCGAGAGGCTTCATCCGGCGCCCTGCGCTCGGCAAGGCACCTGAAAAAGCCCCCCCCGAAGGGGGCTTGAAAGCGCCTTTCGGCGACGCGTCGCGAGGACTAAGGACCGCTCAAAAGGGAATATCGTCGCTGAAGTCTTCCTTGGACCTTCTCGCGGGCGCCGGCGCCTTCGGCTGAGCCGCCTTTGCTTCCTGGCGTGGCTCGGAAGGCTCCCGGTTAGGCGACTCGCTCGTGTCCGTACGCGCGCCGAGCATCTGCAGGCTCGCGGCGATCACCTCGGTGCTATAGCGCTCCGCGCCTTCCTTGTCGGTCCATTTGCGCGTGCGAAGACGCCCCTCGAGGTAGACCTGCGAGCCCTTCTTGAGGTACTCGCCGGCGATCTCCGCGAGCCGACCCCGAAATACCACGCGGTGCCACTCGGTTTCTTCCTTCTTCTCGCCCGACTGCTTGTCGTTCCAACGGAACGAGGTCGCAACCGAGGCGTTCGCGATCGCCGTGCCCTCGGGCATGTAGCGCAGCTCGGGATCGCGCCCGAGGTGCCCGACGAGAATGACCTTGTTGACGCTTGCCATCGTGTGCTCCTACTTGATCGAGTTGATGCGCCAACGGTTGCGGAACTTGCGTGCCGCTTGCCCGTTGTCGTCGACGGAAACCACCTCGCGCCCTAGAAAGAGCAGCTCCACGCGGTCTCCGGGCTTGACCCCAGCGTACGCGATCGCCTGTTCGAGCTCGACGCCACGCTTGGTCACGATGCTGCCATCGTCGGAGTCGATCCTCACGTAGTAGGAGGCGTACTCACGGCCCGTCTTGCGGTCGCTGAACTGCCCGACCCCGTGCTCGGCGAGCGTGCCGACCCAGCGCTTTTCATGTTGAACACGTCGCTGCGCGACCCTAGTGCGCGGTGGGCGGTCTTTCTCGCGCAAGCGCTGAGCCGAGCTTCGGCGAGGTTGCGCACTGCTCGCATCGGGCTGCGGCGAATCGGCCGCGTCCGTCGGCACGTACAACACCCCAGCCTCGGGTTCGCTCTCGCCGCCTTCGTCACTTGGCGCGAGGCGCTCCGCACAGCGAGCCTCTGGCAGCGTCGCGGGCTGTGTTGCCTGCACTTCCTTAGCGCAGGCCGCCCGCATTGGCTCGGGCGCCCGCACGTGCCCGGTACGCGCCGCGCGTGTTACGCCGAACGTGCCACTCACCTTCCGGATAACGGCCCGCAGGAGGATCCACACAATGTTCACGACGAGGCTCGCCAGAAACACCACCGCATAAAGCAGGCGCCCTAGCAGTGCAAAAACCGTGGACATGAATTTCCCAGATCAGGGTGCTCAGTGTACCGAGAGCTGTCGTGAAAACAGCTCCCTGACAACGTCGAGCTCGTTGGCATACGCCTCGGCAACGGCTTCGCGGATCGCCCTGATGGCACGCGCATCGAACCCCAGGTAACGCATCGCCCACGTGAATGGCACGTGAGACACCATGGCCGAGCCGTAGCCGCACACCCAGCCAAGCAGCGCGAGGAAGTCCTGTCGGTCCTCCTCGTCGCGAAACGCGAGGCACCCCGCGTGGTTGCGCTGCTGGTGCGACTCGAACATCGCGGCCATGTCGTCGACGAGCAAGCCTACGACGCGCTCGACGAGGCGCTCGCGCTCACGCTGCGACCAGGCGTGATGATCGCCCGGCAGCACTTCATTGAGCTTGTCGTCCAGGCTGATGTGCCCGACGGCGCTCGAGCGCTCCGGCAGCCCGCTAAGGAGGCTCAATTGCATCGTAGCCGCGCGGCGCTCGGCTTTCATTCCCGAAACGGCGCGACGATCCACTTGATTTGCTCGTGAATCCGGGCGCCCTCCTCAGTTGCCGGACAAATAGTGAGTGGCTTTTGCGGCTCGCACCAGCCGATGATGGCCCGTTTGCCGTACACGCGGGCCGCCTCGATCGCGGTGGCGGCGTAGCGTGCATTGAGTCCGCACACCAGTTCGCCGGAGACGCTGTCCTCGGCCTTCACGGTCTCCACGCCGTCCTTGTCTGGGTTGTCGGTGGAGGCGAGCCTCAGATGGCCGTTTGCGAACGAGACGCGAAGGCTCGGCGATTTGGCCTGTACCGTGAGCTCGAGCCTGGCAACGGCTGCCGCTACCGCCTCGGCCTCGAAGCGCGCCATCGCCGTGGCTTGGTTGTCGGCGAAGATGCGCGCGTAGTCCGGGTACACGCCTTCGTAGCCGAGCGCGACGTAGGTCAGTGCTCCGGCTCTCACGCGAAGCATCGTGCCGCCGCTCCCATTGTGGCCGAGCTCGATTGTGGGTGCGTCGCAATCGCCCTCGAGCAAACGCACGATCTCGTTCACACACTTGTTCGGCAGGATGATGCGCGCGGGCCTTTCGCGCTCGGCGCCCTCGGCCGACACCATCGCCGCGACGTGCCCGTTCGAGGCCACGACTTCGTTACGCTCCTCCAGGCGCACGTACACGCCGTTCAGGTAGTAGCGCACGTCCGCGGTGGCGGCGGCTTCTTTCACGTACTGAAGGGCCTTGCGCAGCCAAGCGGCCGCGACGGTCTTTTTCGCCCACTTCTCGGGCTCGGCCACGAGGGGCACGGTCTGCGCCGCCAGAGCGCTGAACGCGTAGGCCGCGTCCCCGCATTCCAGGCGCAGCTTGTCCTCGCGCACGCGCGCCAGGGCCTCGGCGGGCAGCGCCCGGGCGAGTCGAACGATCTTGCCGTCGACCACGTACGAGCAGGCGTTCACGCCCTCGGGCTCGAAAGCCACGCTGAGCTGCCCTTCCGGAAGCGACACTGCGAGCGCACCGCGTTGCCCCTCGACGTCCACCCGGACGTGACGGGCTTCCTGCGGCAGCGCCCTCAGCGCTTCGATCAGGAACATTGCTAGATATCTCCTTGGTCGATTTCTGGAACCCGCAATGAAAGCGGGCCTGTGGCGTCCCGCGCTTCAGCGCGGGACGAAACCGGGCGCAGAAAGCACCCGGCGATAGAGCTCGCCCCGAGCAATCCAGGTGCCGATCGTGGAGGAGCTCATTTGCTCCCCGGTGATTTGCTCGCAACGGCCATGCGCGCCGTGAACGGCAATGACACCGCTCGCGCCACGGCCGATCACGATCGGCGCCGAAAGACCCGCGCCCACATGCACGGCGAAGTCCTCGGCGCCATGCGCCATGAGCGCGAGCAGGTGCATTACCGATACCACCCGGGTACAACTCACCTGCACCATGCTTGGCAGACCCATCATGCCGGCACCCGCAGCACGCGCACTTGATAGCCGTCGCGGTTCAGACGCTCGACTTCCCTGGTTGCTTCGGCGCGTCGGGCGTCCCTCAGATAGTGCGACCACCAGTGCTGCGGCTCTTGCTTGTTGCGCACGAGCACCGCGTACAGATAGTCATTGTGCAATGCCTCCGGAATGACCTCCTCGGCCTGCTCGGTTTCCATTACAGATTCCTCCGTGCAAGTTTCCTCATGTTTAACGTGACGAGCGCGAACCCGGCCCCGGCCGTGAGGCCGAGCGCGGATTGCGCCAGAGCGCGCACGGCATTGCGTCCTGCGCATGTCGCGACCCGCTTCAATGGCGTTTGTGGCGATGCTCGGGCGGGTTGCCCGCGCGCCGTCCTGGGATGAAGCCGCCGCGGGCTTGAACGCCGCAGTGACTGGGCCGGGCACCTTGCCCGGCATTTCGATACCGGGAAGACCCCGGCTATGGAAGTGATCTGTGTCCAAACCCGCGGCGCTCACCGCGAGTCATGCTGCAATGTAACGCACCCGTGCCCGCCGGGATGGACGAACGGCTACCAATTGGGCGTCCCTTTCGTAAACAACTCACGGGGACGTAAAAACGGCGAGGAAGATGCCCTCCCCGCCGTAGTCCCTTCTCGAGTCTCAGATGAGCCCTCGTTCGGAGAACGAGCAGGTCTGCGTGCCGGCCACCACGAAGTGATCGAGCACCTTGACATCCACGAGCGCGAGGGCGTCTTTCAGCGCGCGCGTCAGTAGCTCGTCGGCCTGACTCGGATGCGGGTCGCCCGACGAGGGGTGATTGTGCGCGAGGATGACCGCGGCGCTGTTCGCCCGCATGCAAGCCTTGACTACTTCGCGCGGATAGACGGACGTTTGGCGCTTCCATAACACCACGCCCGGTGACCGTGCTCCCCATCAAGCTGGTCGGCGCCACCCGCAGCCAGGATTGATCTTCCATTCGGACCGCGGAAGCCAGTACTGCAGCGACGAGTTCCAGGCTGCGCTTGGCGCCTACGGCATGCGTTGCTCGATGAGCCGCAAGGGCGACTGCTGGGACAACGCACCGACCGAAAGCCTCTGGGGCTCGTTGAAGGTCGCGCGCCTGTACGGCGTTCGATTCGCAACTCGCCGTGCAGCGAAGGACGAGGTGATCGACTGGATGAGCTTCTACAATCATCGCCGGCTGCATTCGACGCTGGGCTACGTCAGTCCGATGCGGTTCGAGCAGCGCTGGCACGCCGACCAGGAAAAGCGGGCCGCATGACGGTCTCGGCTATGGGATGCGGAAAACAGGGGCAAGGTCAGCCATCTAGTCCTCCCTTAGCTTGCCGAGTGACACCCGCCGTTCTGCGAATCATATACCTGTAGCTCCGTGATGGGAGGGATCGAGCACCAGGATCTTGGCGCGGCTGCTCGCCGGCGTCCGTGCTTTGATAATCGCCTTCGCTTCTACGAAGGCCGACGCTGCTCCTGCGTTGCCTTTATTTGGTCTGTCACGGGCACCCCCAGGTGCGGTTTGATCGCCGTCATTCAAGAGGCGGCAAGACAATCGCCGGGATCTGGCTAAAGCCCAGCGCGCGCGAAAGGTGGAAGCGACGACTACATGATCGCTGCGTCGCTGGCCGAGCTGCTCAAATAGTGGGGCGGTCACTCAAAGAACGTGTTCTTGCAGTCGTAACAAGTCCAGGCCCCCTCCCAGGGCTGAAGGCGAACAAGCTTCCCCTGCACGTCGTAACACCGCTGACAATACGGGCCGTCCTTACTCGCACCATCTTCCAGCCAATAAACCTGTTTCTCGTATCTGATCTGCCCCTTGATTGTTAGCTGCTGCTGGAGTTCTCGAACCTGTTCGCTAAGGCCGTGGTTTTGGCGCGTCAGATCGATGATCTGGCCTTCGAGCTCCACGATCTTTCGGTAAAGCTCAACGTTCCCAAGTTTTTGAATTAGGTCTGCGAGTTCTTTAGCGTCGCTGATGATGCTCATGGCGCATTTCTCCTCTCAGTGCGTGTCGAATGGTAGCGCCATTACTCGCCAGGGCGATGATCTCACCAGCTTTTTGTGCGTTGGCGCACCCTCGTGACCTACGCTGAAAGTGTGCTACGGTGAATCAGGCGCCCGAGCTAGTGCAACGCGGCGCGAGGGTTAACGCGCTGCACATCTGCGGCGACGAGCTGATCGAGGCCCGCGAGCTGGAGCGGTCGATTCAGGAGGGCGACGAGTACAAAGCCCAGGGGTTGCTCACGGACTTGCTTGCGTAGGATGTTTCGTCGTCGAGGGGCGGACGCTGGTCCGGCACCGCCGGATCCGAGAAGTCTATCCGCCTGCCACATCACGGTGAACTGGCGTCTAATGTGATGTGTCTCGGTCGCACCGGCTCGCACCGGAGGGGAATCATGAAAACCAGAATCGTCGTGGCGACCATCGCCCTTTTAGCCGTCGCACTCGTTGGAGTCGCTTACTACAGCTACGTATCTCCGGGAATAACTTTACAGGAGATCAAGATGGCTGCTGAGACAGGCGATAAGGACCGCCTGCGCGATCTAATTGATTTCGATGCTGTGAAGACCGGCCTAAAGGAAGATATCAAGGCACAGCTAGTGGCGTCTGCAGCCAAGGAACTCAAGGGCAATCCCTTTGCGGTCCTCGGCATGGCAATGGCTTCCTTAGCGGTCGATCCTATGGTCGATCTGATTGTCAGCCCATCCGGGCTTACGTCTCTTTTCGAGGAAGGCCAAGTAAAAACGTTGGGTAAGGCAACGAAATTGCCTAGCCCATCCTCGATGACAGGCACGAGTACCTATCAAGGCAATTTGATTGAGCGCGGATACGATGGCTTGGATCATTACCGTGTGCGGATCTCGGCATCAGAGACACCCAAAATCGAACCGTTGGTTCTTACGTTTAGACGGGAGGGGCTGTTTACTTGGAAGCTCACACGCGTTTCTCTTCCATCGAATTTGCTGAATGAGCTTGCAAAGGGCAATGCACCACAAGAAACGGAAAGCGCTGGAATGACGCGAGAGCAACTTTCCCCTCTGATTGGCATCCCCTCCTGGCAGGCAGTCCGCTCGCCCGCACTCGAAAGTCGCCTGAAGCAGCTCTTAGGTGATCGTAAAGGCGATTTTGAGGAAGGATTGTCGGGCGGTAACAGCTTGGTCGAGGAGAGCGGCGGATATCTGTTCGGTTCTGGCTGCGCTGCGCATTTATGTGGTAGTTACGAATCTGCATTTTCACTGGAAGAGAGTTCAGGGCAACTCGTCGCTATTCTCCTGAAAGATGGGAATTGGACTGGCTGGGGATTCACATCCGCTCAAACAGATCTAAGGGGACCGATCCGCAAGTGGGCCGTTGAGAGCGGCGTACTGGAGGTGGATTGCACTGAACTCAAGAAAATGCAGCTGATGCGGCCGGATTGCCAGGCAGATTCTGGGCAATCGCCCCCCGATGCTCAGCTCGGGTCGCAACAACCCACGCCAAATACAACGCCGCCAGTCCCTAAGGCGCCTACCGCTGTTGCGCCCACACCTTCCCCGGCTAGCACGGCGACGCCCTCGGCATCGCAATCCGAACCCTCGGCGGCTTACCGTCAAGGACAGGCTGATCGGCAGAGTTGGGAGATTTGGTTCGCCAGCCTATCGGGCGATTACCGTGCTGGCGCCGACTATTGGGCAGCACATCGTAGTTTGCCGCACCCCGAACCGTGCGGCGCCAGCCCTCCGTCAACAGGTGCTGATTGGAGTGCGGGATGCTATGCGGCCCAGCAGAAACTAGCGGTGCCGGATGCGCGAAGAAAAAGCGACCCGGACTATTGGCGTGGCTGGAATAACCCGCCTCCGGTTGCATCCTCGCCGACGCCTTCAGATCAGGAAAAGAAGTCACACGCTATACCGCAGCTCGCCTCCAGTTCATCCTCTCCGGCGACTCCCTTGCCGACAATTCATAACACGCCAGACAAGATGTGCGGAAACTACGAGTCGGGAATCCACAAATGCACGGATGCTGAGTTTGCGGACCTCTTAAAAGACCTTCAAAAACAATGGAGCCTCTGTCCCGAGTGGCTCCGAGCTAGGTGCGCAACAAACACAAGCCTTAACGATATTGAGGGCTGCATCTTCCGCGAAACGATTTCGTGGCTGAACGTACACAGCGATGCAAAGGCACCCTGGATTGATCCCGCAATCTTTGAGACGAATCGCTCGCATGGGCAAGCTGTGACATCCACCCCTAAGAACGAGGCGGTACCCGAGCAGGGCTACAACGACAGCGAAGGCGGTTACGAGCCGATAAGCTTTGATGACTTTGAGCTTGACGGCAAGAAGCTCGCCGCACGTGGCGCAAAGATCTCGATTCGAGGAATGTACGTAATGGTCGGAGACGTCGAATACCTCACGCCGTCGCCGCTTGCGAGCCTCGTAATCCAAAACGGAGGGGGCGGGCCACCGAACGCGAGAGCCGAAGAAAGCATCGGGTTGCTGACCGACGCGGCAGCTCGTGCAACGCGGGAGATTTTCCTCAAATGTCGCAGCAATACTGCAACAGCTGTTTATGGATGCGCCGTGACGGTTCTTGGGCGAGTGACGATGTGCAAGAAAACGACGTTGGTCGGGAGTTCTGAAGCTCCCTGCTTGCTCGTTGAGGACAGCTCCAGTACCTCGCAGTAGCGCGGACGCTACTCTCTAGGGCACGCGCCGGCCCAGCTTCGTCCGGGCTTTTTCATGTCCGGAACCTTCAACCTCTTAGAGTAAGGGGCGAACATGAAATTACTGGTCGCATTCCTGCTCGGTGTCGGCGTCGGTGCCCTTGCGGCAAAGTCCGCGTATGCACAGCGACCGGGATATAGGGCTGCCACGTTCGTGGCTATAGTAATCCTCCTAGGCATGGCGATATTCGTAGCTGTATATAACGCGCCGAACTAATGCGGCCAGTTGCCCGGTAGCTGGAGTGCGAAGCCGACCACGAGCAGCGCGATCCCGAGGATCGAATTCCGCGACTGGCGCAGGCGATCCTTTAGGACGGCTGGATTGCTATCCCAAACCATACGGGAGATGCGCTCGGCGTTTTGCTGCGTAGTGATTGCCCCGTAGGCGAGGACCACGGCGCCTGCGAGATTGAACGCCAAGCCGATGAAATTGAGCCACCCGGACGCAATCAGCCAATGTATGAACATGAATGTATCTCCTCTCAGTAGAGCGGAAAATCGCCCCTGCACGAGAAGCGAGCGCAGGACATGGTCAGGAGCTTGACCCGTTGACACGAGGGCCGAAATTTGCTATTCTGTAGCTAGTTGCAAAAGCGCACAGACGAGGCCAGCCACCGTGCTGGCTTTTTGCATTCAGGAGCAGACGACGATTTCTAGACCGCCAGATACACCGCGCGATAAAGCGCACCAAACCCCCAAAACGGCCGGGCTTACCCCCCGGCCGTTTTTCATTTGCGCGCCAGGAGGCAAATTTCCGACCATGGACAACATCAGCATTGTGAGTGTTTCGGGCGCCGCAAGACGCATCGAGGACAGCGAGTCGAACATCCGCTATCTGGCCGATACGGGCAAATTGCCGTGCCTGCGCGACGCCGACAGCGGGAGGCGGATGTTCTTCCTGGCGGACCTCGAGCGATTCCGCAAACAGCGCGAGGCGAAGCGGAAGGCCAAAAACGGCAAGCCCGTGCTGCGGTTGAAGCACAAGCGCACCTAGGAGACGACACCGTGGCGATCAATAAGAAGCTCAAGATTAGAACCGGAGCGCGTTCGATCGAACGCGAGCCATCGATGGCCGTCCTCCTACCGCGCTTGGTGCTCGACGACCTCGCGCGCAGCGGGTTGACACGAGAAGATGCCCGACAGCTCGGCATTCATGTTCCCGCGCTGAAGGGTTACGGCGGGGCACTGCGGTATCGGATTCCGTATTGGACGCTTAAGGGGAATCCGACTCGCCACTACCGGGATCGCTTCCTAGGGGCGATGGGCTCCGATGGCGACCTGATCCGCTACCGTGGTCCCAGCGGCGAACCACCCCAGCTCTACTTCCCACACATCGCAGACACGGATTGGCAGCGTATCGCGAGCGATCCTAAGGTCGCGCTGATCGTCACCGAAGGCGAGAAGAAAAGTGCCGCCGCCACCAAGGCCGGCTTCCCGACGGTCGGACTGGGCGGTGTGTGGTGCTGGATGAGGGAGCACCAACCGATCCGTGACTTCGACCTGATCGAGTGGAAAGGCAGGTGCGTCACCATCGCGTTCGACAGCGACGCCGCGACCAAAGCCGATGTCCGCACTGCCGAGGCACGGCTCGCCCAGGAATTGCAAGCACGCGGCGCGGAAGCGTACATCGCACGGCTCCCAGCTTCCAAAACCGGCGAGAAACAGGGTGTCGATGACCTACTCGTGGTGGGTGGACCGGATGCGCTGAAGGAACTGCTCGACACGGCCGAGAAAGTGACGCCAGCTGCCGTCAATCCGACTTCGGAGGATGAGGAAATGGGGCCGAACGTTACGAGGCGTCCACCTGCCAAGGCTAGGAAAAGTATGGAAGTAATGCTGCCGAGCGGACGGCTGCCGTACATCGAGGCCGCAGGCGACATTTTCCAGCGGCTCGCGGACAAGGAAGCGATGTTCTGCCGAGGCGAGGCGATCATGGAGCTGGTCCCGGCCAAGAGTGGTGGCAAACAGCTCGCGTTAGTGACTCCCGACAGCTTTCGGAGTCGTGTGGAAGCCCTCGGTTCGACATGGACCGAAACACTCACCAAGGAAGGCAAGATCAGCTGCCGTGAATCCAGACTGACGGTGGACAGCGCAAAGGCACTCCTCGCAACTCGCGAGGCGAGAGAACTGCTTCCCCACATCCGCGCGCTCGTGGCGCAGCCGGTACTGGCGGAGACGCATGAGCGGCTCGTCACCCTAGGGCCGGGCTACCACGCAGGACCCGAAATCCTAGTGCTCGGGAAAAGTCAGCCGCAGTTCATGTTCCCGCAAATGGCTGTCAGAGAGCTACTCAACCTCTTACGTGACTTCGAGTTCGTTTCTGATGGGGACAAGGCGCGGGCAATTGCAAGCCTAATCACGCCGTCGATGGTATTCGCCCGATTGATCGAGGGACCGCATCCGCTTGAAGTCGCTGAGAGCGACCGGTCACAAGCGGGCAAGGGCTGGATGCAGCAGCTCCCGCGCCTGATCCATGGTGATCACGCTTACCTGATCACACGGCGGCAGGGAGGTGTCGGCAGCTTGGACGAGAGCATCTCCCAAGGCTTGCTATCAGGTAAGGCTTTCGTCGCTATCGACAACCTGCGCGATCGAATCGCGAGCCAGCACCTCGAAGCGATCATCACGTGGCCTGACAGAGTGAGCATTCGCGTGCCGCACAAGGGCGAGGTGCAGCTCGACGCGACCGGGGTGATCTTTCAACTTACCAGCAACGGCATGATGAGTACCACGGACCTGGCCAATCGATCGAGCATCGTTCGCATCCGCAAGCAACCGGACACATACCGCTGGCACAAGTGGCCTGAGGGTGACCTGCTCGCACATGTGCGTGCAAACCAACGGCGCTATCTCGGCGCCGTCCATGCAGTCGTGAAGGCTTGGCATAAGCAGGGGGCAAAGCGCAGCAGCGGGGTCGAACATGACTTCAAGCCTTGGGCCGACGCGCTCGACTGGATCGTGCAGGAGTTCTTCGAGACCGGATCGCTGATGGCAGAGCACCGCGACGCGCAGGAGCGCATCTCGAATCCGGCGATGGCGTGGCTACGCGAGGTCGCACTGGCTGTGCGTAAGACCAATCAGCTCGGCAAAGCACTTACGACGCAGCATATTTTCAACCTGTGCAGCCTCCACGATGTCGAACTGCCTAGCGTAAACCGGGAGATCGACGAAACATCCGCCGTTGCGATCGTCGGCCGTCTGCTCGGGAAGGTGTTCAAAGAGACTGCGGAAGTCGTGATTGATGAGCTGCGGATAACAAGGCGGCTCACACACAGACGCGACACCTCGCGGAAGCTGGTTGAGGTCAAGCAGTATGTATTTGAGACGGCTGAGTAGGCAGATCGATGTCGAATCAATCTGGCATCGATGTGAGTGCGGTCTGCGGTACGTGCGGTACGTAGCTATAACTTTATGAGAAATCCCATTTTTTCATGAGAGTTATACGTACACACCGCACGCACCGCAAACAGGAGTACACATGAGACAGCTAAATTTACGAAGTAGACAAAGGCCACCCCCAGGCGATGCCGTTCCCCACGACACCGCCTCAGCAAGTCCCCTCGCAGCACTCCTCGCCCTTCCCTCAGCCCGAAAAAACCGTAGCAGCCCACCGAAAAGTGGTGTGGCTGACGACGATGCTTGTCTGCTCACATTGGACGAGCGTGATGAGGCGCCGTTCGAGGCGAGATTCAATAAGCCCAAAGCCAGTGGACGACGGAAGCGGCGTCCTGCACGGTCTGCACACCGACCGCCAGAGTATTGCGACTGATGAGGCACAGCCCATGAAATCGCGAAAACCCAAGATTCCCCCCAACTATAAAAGGCCTGCTCTCACCCAGCGGGCGATGTTCCTCCAGGCCTTGGTGCTCGCGTGGCGCCGCACACATCCCTGCGACGCCAACATTCCATCGCGCCGCATAGCGCAGGTGTTGCTCGAATCCCTCGAACCTCAGGGCCTAGCGTATCGCGAGGGCAGCGAATACGTGCCGTCGCTGATCATGTTCGAGCCAGAGATCATGGAGTGCCTGCGGTTGATCGGGACGCACTGATGGCCACGTTAGCCACCTACACGCATTCCGCTCCATCAGGAGCACAACGCCATGAGTGACCGCGTTCGCTACGGCGATTCGATGCTGTCCAACCGCAGCAACCACAGAGGCTTTGACATGACTAAACCAGTAATCAAACGACCACTTATTCGCGCCGCACGTTCGTTCGTCCGGGCGGGCACCCGCACCCTTGTCGATGATGCTGCACCCGAGGCTGTTTCCTTCAACGAGATCCGCCGAGCGGGCGCCCGCTACGGTGACCCTCAGAACATCGAGCCGGGGCTCACTCTCGCGGAGCTGAATCGACGCAACCGCCGGTACTGGAGTCCCGAGGGCCAGCGCCGCGCCGCGTTGCCGCCCTCACAGCGGGACGATGATCCTGGCGATCCCGCTGCGAGCAGTTACCCGGGGCCGGCGCAACCGGCGCCGCTGCTCGGCTCAGCCGTCTCCGCCCTGGCGGGCGACGAGGCACAGCCCGAGGGCCGAGGCGTGCTCTGCGCCATGCTGCCGAAGGACAGATTCGGCGTGACTCACGACAGCGGACACTGGCACGTGCACGACAACAGTCTCGCCACGCGCCCTGAGGACGACCCAAACCACATCGCCGGCGCGCTGGAGCACATCGCACGCGGCCGCAGTCTCGAAGGCAGCGAGCATGTGACGGACCACCTGTCCCTCGACGTGCGCCTCCGGGCTGCCGAGCGAGGCGCGCTACGCAGCGTCAACGAGCGCAACCGCGCGTTTTGGAAAACCCCGCAAGGGCAGCCGGGCGTGCGCGTCCGCGATGCCGATCCAGTTGCACGCGGCAGGCTGGTAGCTCGCCTGGACGACAAACGATTTGTTCACCAGGAGACTGCGGATTCTCACCGGCTGTACGACTTCGACCCGCAGTTCGAGCCGCAGCACGACCCGGAAGATGCAGACAACGCGATTGCATATCTGGCTGGCGAGAGCGGCCCGGACTTTGAGCCCATCGCCGAGCAGCGCGACATGCGGATCATGGACAGCGCCTACACATCGCCACAGCAGAAGCTCGCGGCGCTGCACCGGCAGACGCACCGTGAGCACGCCAAACGCTGGGGGCGGGGCTGATGCATGAATCTGGCGCAAGCGGTTGCCTTCGACCCGAGCACGCGGCAGATCGCATGGCGTCCACGCTGGGCGTTGCGATTGCCGGTCCACGACGGCCCCGTTGTCAACGTAACTGTTCACCTGAAGGAGTACGGGCATGACCCAGCACGCAGCGAAGTTGAAACTCACGGACCCGGCAGCCGCGCCTTCCACTGGTTCGAGAAGCGCTCTTTCCGCAGCAATCCAACGCCGCGACGCAGCAAAGGAAAAGCTCCGGCTCGCAAGCGAGGCGCTGGAGCGGGCAAGGCAAGCCGCTCAGGAAGCGGAAGCCGCTCAAGCGCGCTACGCCGATCTGGATGAACGGATTGGCAAGGCGCGAGCCGAGATGGTCCGCGAGGACCGCAGCGGCCCGCTGCCCGGCGAGCTAATCGCAGAGCGTGACCAGCGACGGCAAGCACGAGAGCGCACCGAGGAAGCCCAATCCGCGCTTGCTGTGCTTGCCAAGGAGCACGAAGCCACGGTCGCGGCCCTCGCTGTTGCGGAGAGAGCGGCCAGCTCGGCCGCGTGGACCACCATCGGCACCGAGGCGGCAGACCGGCTGGCGAGCGAGCTGCTTGCGGCCAAACATCAGTTCTGGAGGCTGGAGGCGTCCGCGCGAGCACTTGATCAGTCAATTGGCGTCCATGCCGCAGGCGAGGTTCGGCTGATGCTCGGCCCGCGAATGCTCAAGCTGTTCGAGGCATTGAACGCGCAGCCGGTACCGACAGTCGTCGGCAACGAAAAAGACCCATTCACGCAGGCCGTGAAGGGCTGGCTGGAAACGCACCGCACGCTCTTGGCCGACGCGACCGCGGAGCTGGATTCATGGTGCTGATGGGATCTCCGGGCTTTCCTCTTCAGCCCGGCGGATGTTACTGCTGAGTGGTCCGCCATCAGATGAACCGGCAGAGCTGGCGGAGCGTCAATCCTCCCGGGCGCGACTGGACGTGGCGCGCCCGTCTCCCTCGAACGCTCGCGGCCAGCACCTCTTTCACTATACGGCTTCCGCGCCAGCAACTCCGGGCCTGCCAATGGCCGAAGCGCGGCGTGCTACTGGCCTTGCACGCAAAAGAAAGGCTAGATGCGGCTGGCGAGATGCGCAGCTCGTGCGGCCGCACTACTTTTTGAATCGTGGAGTGACACCAGATGGCACTAAAGCTGAAACACAAACCCAAGGTGCTGCACGTCAAAGGCGTCAGACCCGTGAGCCGTCCCTCGTTCGGGAAGCCGTACGCGCACAAACGCGGGCGGCGTGAATGGATGCCGACTGAGACGGATCTTCGCAAGATCCGCGAGGCTGCCGGTCGCGGGCTGACACGGGACCAGATCGCGAATGCGCTCGGCATCAGCCTGAGTACGCTGGTGGATCATGCGTCAGGCCGGTACGGAACCGACGCCGAGGCGATCCAGGAAGCTCTTGACCGTGGCCGCGCCCTGGGCATCGACCGGATCGCACGCGCGCTGTTTCAAGAGGCCGAAGCAGGCAACGTGACCGCCCAGATTTTCCTGATGAAGAACCTCGCGCAATGGCGCTCCGAGCCCAAGGACGATCCAATCCCTCCAGGCGGCCCACTCGGCACAGGTCTCAACCCGGTTACGATCAACGTCCAGTTCACGAAGCCTCTCAAGGTCGATAAGCCCAAAGACCCAGGCGACGAGCAGCCCTAGCTCGTAGTAGCCGCTGCGCCGAGAGGGCCGATCTGCCCCCAGCGGGCGGGAATCGCGTTTTATCAGATTCCGGAACGTGCATTGCACGATGTGAAATGACCATCCAGGATCGCTCAGGATCGCGTCCTGTCGAAATCTCGACACTCACGTACCCTCCCTCCCCATGGTTCCGCCGCGTCGATCCTGGGCCGTCCTGACGATTCCCTGACCGCCCTCTTGGGGCATGGGTGCCATCCGCGCTCTCGACGCATACCCCATGGGAGTATCACCCCGCTTTTACCCACTGGCGCCATGTGGGAATATAATGGCAATTCGTAGCTAAGTAGCTGACGCGATTGATGAAACAGGGCTAGCAAATCGGCCCAGGTCTCGCTTGCCGGGCTGGCGCCGTCTAACCACATCAAGGAGCTAAGTCAATGAAACGCGCTGAGAAAGTAAAAGAAAGGTACTGCATAGGGTATGCGCGAGTCTCGACCGAAGAGCAGGCGCGCAATGGCGTGAGTCTCGACGCCCAGCGGTCGCGGATCGAGGCCTGGGCCAAGGCGCACGGCCTGCCGCTCGCCGGCATCTATCAGGATGCGGGCATCAGTGGCACACGCACCGACCGCCCCGAGCTGGAGCGGGCGATGCGCGAAGCGTGCAACCGCAAAGGCGTGCTCGTGATCTACAGCTTGTCGCGCATGGGCCGCAGCACGCGCCACTTGCTGGAACTCGCGGAGCGGCTGAAGAAGGCGGGCGCGGATCTCGTGTCGCTGTCGGAGGCGCTCGATAGTTCGACGGCCGCAGGCCGCATGACGTTCGGCCTGCTTTCCGTGCTCGCCCAGTTCGAGGCCGAGCTAACAGCGGAGCGCGTGACCGCAGCGTTGCACCACAAGATGCGGATTGGTGAAGCGCCGGGCGGAACTGCGCCGTATGGCTTTAAGGCCGTGTTGCACGCCAGCAAGCGCAACAAGCGCGGCGGACGGCTGCTCATCCTCAAGCCGATTCCGCACGAGCTGGAAGCCGTGGCGCTCGCACGGAAGCTGCGCGCGAAGGGCGCCACGTTCGCAGCGATCTGCGAGCGGCTGACTGAAAAAGGCTATCGCCCGCGTGGCCGGTGCTGGCATCCGGCATCGGTGCTTTCCATCGTCCGGCAGCAGCAAGCCGCAATCTAAGCGGACCGCCAGCGCGTTACGAGCGCGCCAGCGGCCCTGACCAAGCCAACCTTTACGGAGGTCGTCATGGCTAAAGCCAATTCTAGATCAGCGTCATCCCAGCGGCTCACGTGCGCCTACTGCGGCGCAAGCTGGCGTGGCGAGCACGCCGGAACCCACTTCCCCCTGCCGCGCGATGCCTGCCGCGACCACAAAGTCAAACTGAAGGCGCCTGCGTCCGCGTGGTTCCACGTTACCTGCTCGCGGGAAGCCTTCCACGCGATCTTCGGCGAGCGCGTGTGCTGGATAGTGGGAAAATCGCAGACGAAACGGGCACGCGGGAGGACGGCGAATGACTAAATCAACGGAGCGCCTGCGCTTCGCTGCCCTAACGCGTGTCTCGACCGAGCGACAGGAGCAATGGGGCGAGAGCCTACGGACGCAGCGCGGTCGCATCGAGGCCGCTGTGCGCAAGCTGCACGGCACCGTCGTCAAGTGGTACGAGGGTCAGGAGCACGCGACCGAAGGGCACGAGCGCAAACAGTTCGAGGCGATGTTGCGCGACGCAGAGCACCATCGCTTTGACGCGCTCATAGTGGACGAGGCCAGTCGCCTTACCCGCGACCCGCGAGCCAACCTTCGGCTGATCGACCTATTCAAGATGAACGGCGTCCGGCTGTTCGTCTTAGAGCGCGAGTACGATCTGCACGACCCGAATGACCTGTTCATGCTGGGGATCTTCGCGCAGGTTCATAGCTTCGCGGCAGTGCAGAACGTCGCCAAGAGCCGCCAGAACCGCATCGCCTTGGCCCGCCAGGGCGTCCCATCATGCGGTACGCTGCCTTTCGGACGGAAGTTCGACTCCGAGAGACGCAAGTGGTCTGTGGACGACGACGCGAAGAAGTACCTCGCGGCGATGGCCACGCGCGTGCTGCGAGGCGAGTCGCTGGAACAGATCGCAGCGGAATGGGGGCGGACAGGGAAGAAAGACCCGTTCACGGGCAGCGCCGTGTACGCGAACAGCATCCGGCGACGACTTCTCCAGGCCGGGAGCGAGTGGGTACAGCACTTCCGCGACAAGGGCGAGATCGTCGAGGTCAAGACCGCGATCCCCGCGCTGCTTTCCGAAGAGCAGATTGACCGGATACGGCGGCAACTGAAGCAAAACAGGGTCGTGACGAAGCGCCCTTACACCTACCCGCTGGCGCATGTCGTCCGCTGCGAGGCCTGCGGCTCTGTGCTGTCGGGTGCGGGTACGAAGGCCGCACGGTATTACCGACACCACTTGAAGCGCATCAAGGGGGAGCAATGCGTTAACCACGTTCCCGCCGAACGGCTGGAAACCGCCGTCCTGGGCCAGCTCGCCGAACTTCTGCGCGAACCCCGCAAGCTACAGACCGTGATCGAACAGTCGCTCAAACGCGAGCACGGCGACGAAGGCGAGGATCTCGATTCCGCCATCGCGGCCCTCGATAAGCAGGCGGCGAAGTTGGAACGCGAAATCAGGAACCTGATGGACGAGCTGGCGGCGGAGGGCGCGGCGGTCAGGAAGCGTGTCCATGCAGCCGTCGAAGAACGCGAGCGCAAGCTAGTCGGCGTGAAGGCCGAGGTGGAAGACAAGCGCGCGCTGAAAGAGCGGCCTGCACTGCCTGCCGACCTCGGCGAACGCGCCGCGCAGGTCGTGCGGCAGCTCGTCGGCCACAATGGCTACCGCGTCTTCGCTTGGCCGCGCGAGGCGCAGCAGCGGCTTGTGCTCTACTTCGTCGGCGGACCCGTGAACGGCGATGCGACGCGCGGGATCTGGATCAAACGTGACCGTGCGCTGGAGCGCGAGTACGAGGGCCGGGTGTGGACGTACCGCCTCGAAGGGAACCTTGCCGTTGCCAGCGGGGCGGTCACCCTAACGAGGCACGGTAAGCCCGCAGTGATCCCGGCGCTAGAGGATGCCGTGACCAAGGCCGTACTCAGACGCGACCTAGACGGCGATGCCCTGGTCACTCTCGCCTCGGCGGCGGAAGATAGAACTGCAAAACGTGCGTCTAGACGCTCGTCTGCGTGAGCGTTCCCCGGAATAGCTCCTCCGCCGCGATGACCTGGTGCTGAGCGTCGAGGTGAAGCACGATGAACACCTCGTGCGGTAAACCCGCGAGCCGGTGCTTGAGGAAGTCGCGCACAGCGTTGGGACTTGTGAGGCAGTCCCGGCCCCGCAGTTCCTCGGCGAGCCCTCTCGCGGCAAGCTCGCGCGCGGCGCGAAGCTTCACTGCCGGATCGAGCGCAGAGGAGATTCGCCCCTCGGCGCAGAAGAAATCCACGCATGCGTGTGTTCCGGGATCCTCGTAGAGCAGCCGATAGAGCGAGCCGTTTGCCTCCTTCAGTAACCGGTTGGCGAGCCGCTTGTCGCCTAGAACGAGGGCCAGCAGATCGGCGTTGCTCGCGTGGGCGAGCGCGGTGGTACTCGGTTTCACGATAACGTCCTTCATCAATTTACGCGGGAAACCCCAGCGCTGGGGCCGGGGAGGGATAGCGCGGCGTACAAGCCACGTCCCCTTTCTCCACTCTCCTTTCCTGGTTGCGCCACGCGTTGATATCCATACCCATCGGCGCGCTGCAAGACGCGACAGTAGCGATGGTGAATGCCCTGAACAACGCCACGCGGCGTCTGATTGTTGAATTGGCCTGACGCGCGCACGGCCGCGCGGCCGACATGCGCACCCCGCCTTCTTGCCGGTCGGCGCCACGGCGCGCACGAGCTCGCCGGTCTGGAACCCGTAGTTAGTGCCGGGTAAGATGCCCGCGAGGAAAGACGCTGGCCGTCAGCCGTGTGCGTTGGTAGCTGCCGCGACCCGCGTGCCTTGATCGCCGGGATTGGCGCATCTCAGGCCGTGACGAGATCCACCTTGCCCACGCGTAGCGCATCGATCGCGTGGGCTTTGGGGAGGTTCACTCGCGAGCGGTTCCACTTCGTGCGTCCGTCCGTTGCCGCCTCGATGGCGAGCGTTGTCGCCTGCAAGGCGCGATACAGCGCGCAGCGCGTGCGATTGTCGAACCGTGGCGTACGATGCCGAAGGTTTGCGCCACGACGACGGCGGCGAAACGCCCGCCGCTCGTCCAGCCCCTCACGGATCGGGGGACCACAATGCGGCAGCTCGGCCAGGAACAGGGCGTGGCGGGTCTCGATGACGTCGCCTGTTTGAGCCTCCACCGCCTTGCTCAGTCGCGCCAGGGCCAGGCCCGTGGTCTTGTTGCCTGGATCGATTCCCAGGCGCGGGTGCCGCAGCGCCGACTCCGCTTGCATGCGATCCACGAGCCGGATCGTGAACGGGCGCAGCTTGTGAACGCGGGCGCGGCCGGTTCCCTTCAAAAACCGGCCCTTACGGGACCTTGTGACGCGCGCCTTGCAGCGCGTCTCCCCTCGGGAATGTCCCACGCCGGGTCCCGCTTGCGGAGCGATCGCCCTGGTGATCGACAGGCCGCGTTACAGCTCCGGAATAGCGGCTGGGATGCCGCCCAGGTCGGGGCCGATTGCTACCGGCGAATGAAACGCCGGAACTCCCGCAGAATCCGCAGCGCGAGAAGTTTATTAGCCGAACAGTTCGGCCGCGAGAAGCGCTTCGAGCATGGAACTCGCCTCGGTCCGCAGACCGTTCTCAGGTTTCGCTCCATGGGTTAACAACGGACTTCACCGACGAGCTGAAGTCCGACGTATTGCGCGTCACGAGGCTCAGGCGATGGACCTGGGCCGTTGCGGCAATGAACGCATCCATGGGTTCGATGCGCCGGCCGAGCGCCTCACGATGCGCCACCATCCTGCCCCAAATATCCGCAACGGGATCGTCAATGGACAGGATGCGCCCTTCAAATCGCATGGGAAGCTCGTGGCCGAGCCACGTGTCAAGGCGACTACGGCGGCTCCCGTCTTGCATGCGCTCGATTCCGTGCCGCAGTTCGGCCAACGTGATGACGCTGATGAATACCCGGTCCTCATCCACATCCGCGAGCCAAGCGATGACTCCCGGATCTGGACGGAGCTTCACCCACTCGGACACAACGTTCGTGTCGAGCAGGAAGCTCATAAGGCAACCTTGCGCAAGCCACCCTTCACCCGCTTGACCTTCAGCTTCGAGCCGCGAAGCGGCGAAGCGGCGAAGAACTCGGCGAGATTCCCTGTACGCTTGGTCTTGCGTTCCCATTCCTCGGCCGAGACGATAACGACCGCCGTGCGGCCCTTGCGCGTGATGGTCTGCGGGCCGTCGGAACGCGCCCTGTCGATGAGCTCGCTGAATTTCGCCTTCGCCTCCGCAACAGTCCAAACATCCGTGTCCGTGGCAGGACTCCGCAGTTTGTTGGTCACAATAGTCATCTTAGTCATCGTTGCGCCAGCACGCAAGTGAGCGGTCATCGCGCGCTCGTGAGCTCCCGAGCTGCCCCGAGGAGATGTTCGGGCGCGGTCGCGTAGGCGGCCTGTGCCGCCTCGGTTCGATGCTGGAGAAACCTCCGGCAATGGTGATCGAGCTCACCGTCAATGTGGCTTTCCGCGGCCTCCTGATCGGCAGGGCGCCGCGGAAAGCCCTCCGCCGTGTGGGCAGAGGGAAGCGCTTCGCGCCTTAGAGCGCGGCGCAGTCGACCTTCGCGTCGGCCAGCGCCCAGAGTTCCGGGCTCTGGCTGACGATCACTCGAAGGCAGAGATATCGAGTCCGGATTGGCGCAGAATCGAGGCGAACGTACCAGCCCTGACTTCCTTGCGCCCAGCCGGCACGATGACTATCCGTCCCGGGGCCGCATACTTGCGATGGCTTCCCTTCTGGCTAACGAAGGTAAACCCATTGCGCAGCAGGACGCGCTCGATTTCTGCCGCCGACCACCGTCTAGGCATCGACCGATACCTCCCCGAACCTGTAGGTCCGAGGAGGCAGATCGGCCAGGCCGCCAGTGTGGTCCTCGAAGTACAGCTCGAGGGCTTCGCGCAGATTCGCGATGGCTTCCGATTCGGTGTCGCCCTCGCTCGCAACCTCGACATCCAGGCAGCGCGCTACGAAGGCGCCATCGTCTGCGAACACCACGTATTTCAGATTCCGTTCCATGCCAGCCATGGTAACACTCGCATTGTCATTAAAGAAGCAGTTGGTAGCCGCGGAAATGCACTAGCGGGTGCCCTTTTCGACGTTCACAGCGCAGCGAGTTCGATCCTCGCATCGGCCAGCGCCCACAGCTCCGGGCTCTGGCTCACGAAGTATTCGCGGGTGTAACCACCGAGCTTGAGCACCTCGCGCTTCATGCGCATGAACTGGAGCTTCTTCTCGGGGTCGAGCGGCCCATCGGCCTCGTCGGAGAACAGCGTCTCGTAGCGGTGCTCGGATTCGCGCGCGAGATACAAGGCGATGCCACGGGTGAGTGCCTCGTTGATCCACACGCGCTCGCCGCCGGACATGTCTTCGACCGCCTTCGCCTCATCGCGCTCGGCGTCGTGCACCAGGATCTCGAAGCCTTCTCGCAGCTCGCCCTTTGCCGTCTCGGCTTGCGTCTTGATCGACACGCTAAAGCGGTTGCCGTAGCAGGCAAGCAGCAGATCATTGACCAGGCCCGTAAGCGCCGGTCCAGCATCATCGATCGACAGCGCCACGATGCCATTGGTGCTGAAAGCCTTCGCGAGCACCGTCCACTGCGCGACCTCCAATTCGAGCCGAGCCACCTTTTCCTTAGCGGCCTCACCAGCGGCGATCTGCGCTTTCGCAGCGTCGCTCTTCGCCTTCACGCCCGCCAGCTCGGTCCTGGTCTGCTCGATCCGGAGATCGATGGTTACGGGCTCCCGCTCGGCGAGCTCGAACGCCAGTTCCGCCGCACCCAGCTTTCTGTCATCGAACGCAGGCGGCAGCTTGGCAATGTCGCCTGCGATCTGCTCCTCGGCTTGACGCAGTTCATCGCCGAAGACAACCAAGCGCTGTTTCAAGCCGGCGAGCGTCTTTTCCGATTCCTGGAGGAGCTTTGCGTGCCCGGCTTCGCGTTCGGTGATACTGGTGCGCAACTCCGCGGCTTGCTCGTCGAAGGTCTGAATCGCCTCCTCGGCATCCGCGAGCTGGGCGGCCATCCCAGCGAGGCTGCGTTGCTCGCGTGAGCGCTGTCGCACGCGCTCGAGCGCCGTCTCTGTGTCACGGATTGCGTTCTCCAGCTGCGGGAAGGCCGCGAGCTTGCCATCCAGGGTTTCGATTTCCTGGGCGGCGCCCCTCTGACGCTCTCTCAGGTCCGCCAGCTCTTGTTCGCGACCCGCAAGCGAGCCCTTGGCATCCAGCGCGTCCCTGAGCAAGGGGCACCTGGGTTGCAGCTCCGTGCCTTCGCACGGAACCTGCGAGGCGAGGCCCGCGCGCTTTTTTAAACCCTCGCACAGGCTCGCCTGGGCCTTAATCTGCTCGGCCAAGCTTTGAAGCCCGCCGCTTGAGCGCGCGCGTTCGGTGCGCCAAACGCTCGCATCGGCTTCGCTTTTGCGCTGCTCGGTGAGCCGCTCCGTGAGCGTCTTCTCCTCACCGCTCAGGCGCGTGAGCTCGTTCGCCGCCTCGGCAATCTCGTCCTTGCGAGCCAAGACCGCGCGGCGCTTCGCGCCGAGTTCCTCGAGCGCACCGATGCGTTTTTGGGCCTCCCTCTCCTGCCGTTGCCGATCGGCCTCGGATTGCCCGACACGCTCGGTCTCGCGCCGCACGTCTGCTTCGACCTGAGCGCGTCGTTCAGAAGACGCTTTACGTAGCGCCGTGAGCCGCTGTGATAACTCCTCGCGGCGCTTGGTGCCGACGCCCGCCGCGACACGTGCAGCCTTGAGCGCGGTGAGCTCCGCCTGGGCCTTGGTAATGGCTTGCTGGGCGTCACGGCGCAGTTGCGCTTCTTTAGCGTCCTGCGCGCTCAGCCGTTCGAGCTCGAGCTTGAGCGCCGGTAGGCCTTCCTCAGCGGCCAAGACGTTCGCCATGCCGGAACGCATGCCCTCCAGCGCCGCGACGAGGAGCTTCGCTACCTGTGCGGCCTTCGCGCCGATCTCGCGCACACGCTCGTGGCCCAGCAGGTCTGCGAGCAGTGTCTTGATCTCGCCGGCGGTGTGGGCCGAAAGGGGCTTGCGTCCTTGCGCCGCGAACTGCGAGGTGAAAAACGTCTCAGGCATGCCCAGGATGCCCTCGACCAGGCGATCGTAGGTCTCGCTCTTGCCGTCCGAGACCGTGCCATCAGCCAGCCTCGCCGGCGCCCACTGCCCGTCTTGCAAGACGTGCAGGTAGGCTTCCGCCTTTTTGGTCTTGCCGGTTGACTTGAACACCAGCGTGCTTCGATAGTGCATGCCGCCGTGCGCCCAGTCCAGTTCCTTGAGCGCCTCCGGGCCGTACACGTGGCCCCAGAAGGAAAACGCATCCGGGCTGGGCCGCCCGGCGCGCGATGGCATGAGCCGATAGGGATGCAGGTTGTCGAGAAGCGTCGACTTACCTGCGCCATTCGGTCCCACGATTGCGATTTGCTGGGCATCGCCCGCGAGCGCATCGAGATCCAGGACGATCTCGTCGCTCCCGAAGCCCGAACGAACGCCCTTGAAGCCTTTGAGCGTCAGCTTTTTCGGTGTCATGAACTCTCCGTAATGACCGCGGAGCGGACCCGAACCGGGCACGACACCCGTGGGTGTTGAAAGGCGCGGCGACGCGGAACGAATCCGCATCGAGCGCGGGTCGTGCGGCAGCGCCGAAGGCCGCCGAAATCGTTGCCGGAAGCGTCCGGCGGTGAGGGACAACTAGCCGATCTGGGCGCCCGTTCGAGCCCCGTCGGTACGGCGATGCTATCCCGCGGCTCGATTGGCGCAGGGACGAACGAGGGCAAAGTTGCGCCCGCTTTCGCGAACAACGTGCCGCTCCGGCATCCCCAACCGATCCGCGGACCGCTTCGGGATGACCTCCCCGCTTGCTGCGGGGCGGAGCACGTCAACTCTTCCCGACCCCTTCCAGTGTGCTTAGCGCCTTTTGCACCCGCTCACGGAGCTTCGGAAGGTCGTTGCCGATCGTTTTCCAGACTATTTCCAGATCTACCTTGAAGTAGCCGTGCGACACTGCGTTGCGCATCTGGTAGGCAACCGCCAGAGGCAGTTCCGGGTGCTCTGCCGCGAACTCTGGGTAATGCGTCTCGATGTTGTGGCTCGCCTCGCCGATGATCTCGAAGTTGCGGACCACGGCGTCTTGGACCATCTCGTTCTCCAGAAACGCTGCTTCGCTCATGTCCTTGGTGTAGCGGTCGATGCGCTCGATCGCTTCGAGAATGTGCGCCAGGTAGTCGGGCAGGCGTTGCTTGTCCTGGTTCATACCGGCACTGCCTCGGCAAGTACCGTCGCTCGGACTCTCTCCGGCAGGGCCTTCGGGGTAAGCACGTCCACCGGCACCTTCAGGAGTTGCAGCAATTCGTGGCGGATCGCGCCGATGTCGAAGAGCGTGGTGTCCGAAGTCGGGTCGACGAGGAGGTCGAGGTCGCTCTCCTCGGTATCAGCGCCGTGAAGCACCGAGCCGAAGACGCGCGGATTGCACGCGTGGTGAGCTTGCACCACCCGGCGGATCGCCTCCCGGTGAACGGCTAGTGCAACCGATGGTTTCATGTCGATCTCCAGTGAGGATTTTAGCAGGCACAGGCAGATGCGAACTTGTAGCTCGTTTGCCTGCTTGCGGAGTCACTCCCCGCTTGCGGCGGGGAGGAGCACGTCAAGGCTTCCCGCCCCCTTCCAGATCGCTCAGCGCTTTTTGCACTCGCTCACGGAGCTTCGGAAGGTCGCTGCGGGTCGTTTCCCAGACGATATCCAGGTCCACGTTTGTGGCCGCCTCGCCGATGTTGACGAGGCTCGTGACAACGGCGCGCTGCGAACCCTTGTCTGCGGGAAAATCGTCCTTGCTCAGACCCTCGACGAAATTGCAGGTGTCGCTCGCCGAATGTGATCGAGCCGGTCGTACAGGCGGTTATCAGTCATATCGGACGTGCCTCGGCAAGCACCCGCTCCCGCACTCTCGGTGGCAAGTCCCCGGGCGTTAGCACGTGGACGGGCACGCCCAGCACTTCCTCAAGTTCAATTTGCAGGCCGCCGAGGTCGAAAAGCGTCGCACCCGGCAGCGCGTCCACCAGCACATCCAGGTCGCTGCCGTCCCGGTCAGTGCCCTGGATGACGGAGCCGAAGACGCGAGGGTTCGCGGTGCGAGAGCGGCTCGCGGCCTCGCGAATCGCCTGCCGCTTGAGCTCAAGAGCAGTGGATGGTTTCACCAAGCCCCCACAAAACTGGTCCGATTCCAAGCAACGGCCTACAGTTTAGCCTCAGAGTGCAGTTGATGGCAGCGCTCTGGATGGCAAACGCCTCAAAGCAGGCGCGAAGCCGCCTGTTCGAGCTCCTCGGAAGCGGGCATCAGCCCGAGCGTTTTCGCCGACTGCTTAGCCAGCCGGAGGGCATGCTCCCGGCCGGTCACCGCAAGGCCGTGCCGACGCAGGCGGTAGCGCACATCTTCCACAAGGACCACCACCACGGCGGGGGCCGGCTTGCTTATCGACTCCCCGTGCTTGGGCGGGGCGAACGGCGCAAGCGCAAGCGCGAGCACCGGATGGAGCTGCTCCATTCGCTTCTCTCCTTTTCTGAATTGGCGCGCGGGCACGGGGATGCCCGCGTTCGTTGCCGCGATGCCGTAGGCGGCATCAAGGCATGCGCCTCCGGCGGTAGGCGCGGACGATCCGCGCGCGGCTCGATGCCGGAGAATTCCGGCCTGTAATGAACGCTCTGCCCTCAGGGCATTCTGCGAGGCGCGGCGCGTCTCGGAGACTGCCCACCCTTGATGAGATGGGCTGTGCGATCTGCTACGCTTCGGCTTGGCCGCTTCCCTGGCAAAGCGGGCAGGTTTCCCGCTCCTCGGCGCCGTTCTCGCCCGCCACCGTCACTTCACCCTCGCCGCCGCACTCGGGACAGGTATCCTCGTGCTCGGCCGGGGGCGTCGATCCGCCTTCGCGGGCCGGTACGCCAATCAGCAAATC
Organism: uncultured Pseudomonadota bacterium; assembly: GCA_963817785.1. GTDB lineage: Bacteria > Pseudomonadota > Gammaproteobacteria > Burkholderiales > SG8-39 > JAKALD01. The sequence continues at coordinate 140,493 of CAWFPL010000008.1, forward strand.
CAGAATTCCCATGGGCCTCCCGCCGTGTACTTCGTCTTGAGCGTGGCCGAGACTCGCGGCCTTATCCGCAAACAGGGCGCAAGACGATGATGTACTCGCGCCCGTTGATGTCCTGCCTCTGGAACGCGCCGTCGCGTTGCAGCAGACAAAATCCTCGCCACTCCTCAATCGAACCAGGGATCGGCGAGGCGCCGCTCGCTTGCATCGGGATCCGTGGCGTACGCTTCCATGTGAAAGCAGCGGCCGTTGAAGATTGCGCTCGCCAGAAGCCGCGAGCGCGGGTCGTTCTCCGAGCCGGTTTGCTCCCGTACCTCTGGATCCACGGTCACGTCGAACGCCTCGTGTTTGTGCATGCTCGCTCTCCTTTCGTTGCTGGGTGAAGGCCACCGTCTGGGCCTGACCGATCGCAGGCGTCCACGGGACCGTCGGAGCGCGCGGTACCCGTGCCGGTGCCGCCGGCTCGCCTGCACCGCGCGCATGGCCCGCTCGGCGATACGCTCGGTGTAAACAGCGCGCATATGCATCCCTCCTCGGGGTACGAGGCGCCGGAGCCAGCGGCCTTCAGCCGCGGCTCTTAGCGCTTTTTTTGGGTTCCCGCGTCTTAGCTTCCTTGTCGAGACCGGTGGCGGTGAAGTCGATCCAGACCCACGCTTGCACGTAGGCGCCGTTGTCTCCACCTTCTGCAACTTCGGAAACCTTCGCGCCCTCATCGAACTCGATCTCTCCCTCACGCCCGCGCTGATCCCGCGCAAGCTTGAGAAGTTCCTCGTCGCGACGAGAGGCCGTGATCCTGCTGCTCCATTGGTGCTGGCAGTCGCGGCAGATCAGCTGTCCCCCCGGGATCGCCTCGACATAGGGCACGTCCTCATCATCGAAGCGATCGGGCTTACCCTTGCTGAAGTCGCACCACGTCTTCACTTCGACCGCGATGTGGGCGCCGCCGCACTTCGGACAAGCCAGCTTGGTCGTTGGCATTGCTTTACCTCCATTGAGATGGTCGCCGCGAGCTTCGCGAGGGCCTGCGTACATTCGCTCAGAGGCGATCCGTCTCGTAGACGAGACGCGCGTAACGATAGAGCGCCTCCTCGCGCCTCAGGTCACGCTCGCACTCCTCTTTGACCTCGTGCACGTGCTGCCCGACCGAATGCTCCAGCCCGCGCCGGCAAAACGGACACTGGTCCCATTCACGCGGGTCATCGGGCTCGTACTCGTCCCAACCTATCGGCTCCACGGACACTCTCCTCTTCGATTGAGGCGAGCGCGAACGCCCGCTTCGGTTGTTCAGGCCCGGGGATCCCGGCCGGTTGCGCCGCGGCTTGACCGCGCGCAGCGTCGATGCCTGGCAATCCAAGCTCTTTGAAAACCCGCCACTTGAGCATTGCGCAAGGCGAGGGCATCGCGCCTTGCGCAATGCCCACCGCATGAGCGGTGGGCATGCTTTAGCGTGCCGGTCGGCGCAACCTCTCAGTGCGCCGATAACGCGAACGGTTCCGGAGTTGCACCGCCGCGACCAAATCGCTCGGTGTGCGCGGCGCCGCTTTCGCACGCGATGATCCGCGCGGCAATTTCCTCGGGATCACTTACTTGGACTTGCGCCAGGCGCTCACCCAACCCGACTTCGGACGTGTTGGTCGCTCGACACCAGAGCTTGAGCTTGTCCACGTGCGACGTGGCGCCGTTCATGCCCTCAGCTCTGGCGCGCACGATCGGAACGACGTGCGGCTCGAGCTTGACCTCGACGGCCTCGCCAAGGATCGACGCGATAGCGTTGCGATCGACGGCGTTGCGGTGTTCCTCGTCCACGTTCCAGCGCACCCGTACGAACGCGCCAGCGCACTCCTTGGCCACACGTTCGAGCTCCTCCGGCTCCGGCAGCCCCGTAAAGTCCAAGTGGATCATCCGCCGCGCCGGCGTCTCGGAAAACTCGAACGAGGCGCGCTGGGCTGACACGTCCCACAGCAGGCACCCCTTCGGGTCGACCTCCCCGTAATGAAGCCGCCCGATTGAGCCCGGGTAGGCGATCCAGTGGCCATCGCGCTCCCAGGCTTGATGCTTGTGGATGTGGCCGAGCATGAACACCGAGCACTGGGCCGAGAACAGAACGCCCGTCGTGAACTCGTGATCGAGACCCATCATTGGAACACCGTGCTCGGTTTCGCACCCGCGCACCGTGCCGTGCGACACGCCGAGCGTCGGAATGCCGAGAGCCCGTGTCGCCTGGTTGATGACCCCGTAGCCCCGCAGGAGCCGCGCCAAGTGCTCTCCCAGCGCTTCGGCGGCCTCGGTCGCGCCCACGGCTGCCGCGATGGCCGCCTTGTTGGCCGAGGGCACGCACGTGAAAAGCGCCTCGGGCATCGCGATGGAGGCGAGTTCGGCCTCGGTCGCGCACCACCCCGGAAACAGGTGCCAGCGATCAGCGTATAGCGCCACCTGGCAAAAGCGGTCTGCAACGAATACCGGATAGCGCCCGTCGACGAGCCGAAAGATGTCGAGCGTGCCGGGCGGCTCGTGGGAGAACGTGCCCTGAAGCATCAGCACCGGGCAGTGATCCGACAGTTGCCGCACGCGCCGCGCGAGCGCGATGAACGCCGGCGCGTGCACATCCAGCCGATGGTCGGTCGCATCGCCCGAGATCACCACCGCCTGGGCTCCCCAGGAGACGGCGGCGTCGATCGCCGCGGCAAAGCACCGATCGACCTCTTCGAGCGTCTCGTTTGCGTAGTGCAGGTCCGAGAACTGGGCGATTCTCACGCGAGGCTCGCCCAGCCGATCATGCGCGAGCCGACGGGCTTGCCGCGCAGGAAGATCGTTTTGAAATTCGCGATCACGTGCTTGCCATTGCGGCCCTCGAGCGCGACCAGGCGTCCGCCCGGGTAACGGCTCTGCCCCACCTTCTTGAACGCGCCGCCCAAGAACCTGCCAGCTTCAGCGAGCTTGTTCACGTTGTGGCAGGGTTTTCGCGTGAGTCTGTTTTCCTTTTCCATGTCGTTCTCCTTGAGAAGTCGCGCGCGCAATCGCGTGGCTGGCGCATGTTTCGCCGGTGAGCCACAAACGCTGCTCGGCGCTGACCGATGTATTGGATGCATGAAGCGTCCATCCGGACGCCTCGGGGGCGACGGCCTGAGCCGTACGCTGATCGATGCCGGAAGACGCCGGCGGGTGAACTATCCTCAAGCGAGAAGCCTTGTCGAGACGCCCCATGAGCCGTCTGGAGAAACCCCCTGATCTTTCGCTTCGTCGCGCTGTAGCGAACGCCCTACGCCTTTGGCCCTGCCACCATCGCCGGTAGCACGAGCACTTCTCGGTCGATAGCGCGGGAACCGCGGCGGTTACGCGGCCCCGATGCGATCGCGCGCCGCGCAGCGTCGGGAGAGGCAAAACGCAAAAAGCCGCACGTCAACGCTGAACGTGCGGCTTTTCGCGAAGCCCATTCCATTCGGCAAACTCCCACTGGGCGAGGAGCTGACGAAACAGCCTTCAGAGTCTTCCGAGGGCTGCTTTTGCCTAATTGAAATCAATCCTAGCACAGAGAGCCTCCCCACCCGGAGTCGAACCGGGAAGCCGCGCTTCGTCAAAGCACGATGTGGGTCCGCCACTGGGGAGACTTTTCGGGACGCAAAGCGACGATGACGGGACGTCGTCCCCAGGCACTAGGACCTGGCACGCCTTGCGGCATGGCTAGCGGAACCCGGCGCCCCTTCCGGGGGCCCGGGTTCCTGTCGGTTCCATTCACGCAGGCTCACGCCGGCCGAATGCCTCGCGGGGCGCGCGCTTTACAGGAGCGCTCGCCACACCGGACTGACTTCGGACGGTTTTTACTTTGAGCAGGCACGAACCGGCCCGCTCGGAAGGCGCAATGCGCCTCCTAGATGCGCGCTGTGCAAGGCGCGCCTTACGGTTCATCCGCCACCTCAGTGGCAGACCTTCACCTGGTGCACGACCAGGGGGACCGGCTCGTTTGCGAGCCGGGTTTTCACCACAGGCCCGAAGGCCCGTCTGCGCCTTCCCATGAAGGCGCCTCGTCGATACCGGTTCGAGGCCGGCTTGGGGGAAATCTCGTCGCGATGCTAACCCCGGTGCGCACGCGCTGCGGCCGGGAAACGGGCACGATTGGCATGCGCTTTCGCGATCAACCTGCGCGTAGGCCTGCCCAAGCTGGGCCGTGGACTGATCCCAGTGTCAGGTGAGCACGCAGCCACGAGGTACACGTCTTCCTTTAACCAGTTGTATTGAGACGGCGTCGAGACAGTTATCCACAGCACCGGACATAATGTCCGCTGCCCCATGGCCATCTCCTGGGCGCGAGTTCCGGCTCAGGTCGGAGATTTGTTGTCGCACGTCGCTCGCCTTTCATCGGTCGTAACTTCCACGCGTACTCTCCTGGGACACTTGCCCACGCCGCGGCTCTACGCCGCCAGCGTACGCTTGGTGTGTGAATCGACCCGCGCTAGACGTACCGCGCGTGGAGGCTGCGAAGCTCTTCGAGCAAACGCTGTAGCCGCCCGGGTTCGTGAAGCTCGTCCATACGAACGAAGTGGTTCACGCCCCCGGTGTAGTCGTGGCGGCCCTTGCAGCTGCGGTACAGGGCCGAGATGCCAGCGCCGCACACGGCGCTTTCGGAGAGCTGGACGTACAAGCGCTCACCGTGCAACGTGACTTCGCCCGAGACGGCAATGCCCGCTAGGTTCGAGCGCACATCGAAACTGCCGATTGGCAGACGAAGCTCCCGGGCGAGTTCCTTGAGGAATCGACGCCCGGTGGCATAAAACGCCTGCTTCTTTTCGCTGCCGCTCTGCGAATACGCGCGCACGTCCTGCACGAGCAATGCGGCGGGGATTTTCATTGGGATGTGCTCCTCGATAGAAAATGGCGGAGCCGTCCCTCGCGGGCACAGCGTACCCGCGAGAGTTGTCTTGGGGCCAAGATCCAGCGTGGCCGGGACGTTTGGCGTGCGCAGCTCGGGCCGCACTCATTCGATACCGGCACCCGCCGGCGAGCAAAAGGGCTTCAAGCCTTGAGGCTTATTCAGGCGCCCTCGCTCGAAGGCCCCTGAAAAAGCCCCCGAACTGCGGGGGCTCGAATTTGCGCGGATCGCTTCGGCCGGCACTGCCGGAACGGAGCAGCTCGCGATCAGCCTTCCTCGACGACGAGATTGCGCACGGCCGCCACGTAGTTGTCGCGGTCCTTGAACGCGTGCATGAGCTCCTGCTCGATCGCCGCGAGCGCCTTCTTGTCAAAGCGCCAGTCCTGCGAGAACTGGCTGCTCGCGTAGAGATCGAACTCCTTTTCCTCGAGACCGAGACCGGCAAGCGATGTCTTGACGGCCGAAAGCGACGGCTCGATGGTCTCGAGCACCTCAAGCGCGGCCTTGAGGTTCGTCTCGTCTTTCGACCAGCCATCGCCCCACTTTTGGGCCGCGCGCGCCGCGAAACGCTGGGCGTCGATCCCCATTGCCTGGAGCGCGTCGTTCGCTTGGCGCCGAAGCTGCTTGACGGTCGGCGACAAGTCTTGCCCCGCGCCCTTGGCGGGCTTGGGTTCGGCACCACCAGTGTGCTGGCTCGAGTTGCGCGCGGGCGGTGTCGCACCGCCTGGGGTGGGCGAGCGCGGCTTCTCGATGGTCTGCGGCAGCGCCTTCGGCCCCTCCGTGCCGGTAAGCACGGCCGCCGAGGCCTCACCTTCCCCGGTGAGCCGTAGCGGGTTCTGCGCGGCGCGCACCCTGCTCATGTCGATGTCGGCCTCGATTTCGATGATCCACTGGTCGGTCCGGGTGGTTTTGCCCTTGTCGTAGTCGATCATCGGGATGTCGCGGTGAAGGCGCTTCGCGAGCCACAGCACGGGCTTGCCGTCCACGAGCGTGGGCAGCGTGCCAGCGATCGCCAGAAGTTCCTTCAGGCGCGCTTCGCTTTCGAAACCGAAGTTCTTGCTCCCGGTCGGCACCTCGATCAGGCCCGCGCCCGGGATCCCCGGGATGTAGAAAAGGAGCCGCCCGCGCATCTTGCATTGCCCGGTCTGGAATTCGCTGCAGCCGCGCGGCTCGCAGATACCACCGTTGTCCTGGCGGGCGATGACCTCGCGACCGCCGGGCAGCCGGATCGCACGCTTGCTGCTCTCGTCCACCTTGATCGGAGCGAACGTCTTGCACAGCCGCTCTTTGCGGTCCTCGGACTCCGCGGACCAGAATTTCAAGCCCGATGCCGTGAAGCACTGGAACCTGAAATCCATGATCCTGGCGAGCTCGTCGGAGCCGAACACGATCGGGAAACGGTACAGCCGCTGCACACCGTCTTCGCGCACCTCGCCGTAACGATCCATGAGGAGGTGCGCGATCTCGGGCATGGCGAAGTCAGCGCCGCGCACCGTGAAGTACGGCGTGTTGATTGGGCGCATGAGCCCTGCACCGCACTCCTTGCAGATCGTGTCGTTGATGTCCTCGAAGGAGCGGCCTTCGGCTACTCCACTTTGGTACATCTCGACCGCTTTCTTGTTGCCCTGCCCGTTCTTGGTCAGCACCATAATGCCCGGGCGAATCTTTCCGCTGACTCTCGGCGAAAGCTCGTGCTTTCCCATCAGTACGGAAGGTAAGGTCACCTTGGATACTCCTTCTGTTGTGGTGTATTGCGTTGTGGATAGGGCGTGAGCTCCATGGGCACCGATCCATTTCGAACCAGCAATTCGATTGTGTCCGTCTCGCCGTTCAAAGCAGCCCGATCGGACCAAGCGGGTGCGATCAGAATGACTCGCTCGCGCGGCGGTGCGACGTGATGGGGCTTCTTGGCCCGATTTTCGATACCGGCTAACCGGCAAGTGTTAGATCTTCGCCGGGCGACCAATCCCCCGGCAGTGGTGCGAGCCTACCCAAGCCGATGGGCGCTGGCGCCTTGAAAGCTTGGCTTTTTGAGGGGCTCTTTCGCGCACCTCTCACCTACCGCCCTCGCTCTGGCAGAGCCCGCCATTCACAGGTATGCTTTCTCCTACGATGAGCGCGGTTCTCGATCACCCGAAGCGTCACGCGGTAAGCGCCCAGGAGTACCTGCGCATGGGCGAGGCGGGCGTGTTTGCGCCGGAGGCGCGCCTGGAACTGCTCGATGGGGAGATCGTGGAGATGGCGCCGATTGGAAGCGCGCATGCCGGTACAGTAATGATCCTTAACAGGCTCTTCGGCCGCACGGCAGGCGATTCCGCGATCGTTTTGGTCCAGAGTCCCCTCATCGTCGAGGAACGATCGGTACCGCAGCCCGACCTTGCGCTGCTCAAGCCGCGCGCGGACAGCTATACGCGATCGCATCCCACGGCGGCCGACGCGCTGCTTGTCGTCAAAGTCGCCGACACGACCCTCACCTTCGACCTTGATACGAAGGTTCCGCTCTACGCCCGAACCGGCATCCCGGAGGTTTGGGTGGTCGACCTGCCCAAACGCGCCGTTCGCGTCTATCGCGATCCGCTCGCCGATGGCTACAAGACGACCTTCACTGCGACTGGCGAGGAGATTGTTAGCGCGGCGGCGCTACCCGAAGTACGCCTCGCCGTCCGGGATTTATTCTCCCGGTAGCGCAGAGGCCTCCAGGCACGAACTGTACAGAGCGCCAATACCGTTAATCCACAGGTCGTAGGTTCGAGCCCTACTCGGGGACCGGCGCCGGCGCGCCTAGTCCCCTTATTTCGGTAGACTCATTTCTCTTGCAAACCGTAGACATAGCTGATCAAGGCGAGAATTCGGCCACGCACGAAGCCTTCAGCGTCGGAGGGATGAACGAAGTCGGCCATGGACTTCATGGCCTGGACAGTGTACGAGTCGCCCCATATCGGCATGTCGCGCGGGCCATGGGCCTTGACCGCCTCACGGCCATCGATGACTTCGTAGGCACGATTGAATGGGAAGACGCCGTTATTTCGCTTCTGCAGGGTCGTGAGGTCCGGCACGGGCGTCTTCAGGAATGATGCATACGGGCCGTCGCCCTTGCCCGTTTCACCATGGCAGATGGCACAGCTATCGTGGTATTCCGTCCGGCCCAAATCTTCGGCCGCAGCAGCGAACATAGAGCCAGCGCCCAACATAACTCCGAAAACAACTGCCGTAACTCTGTGCGATTTCATCGTTGCCCCCTTATCGTCCACTACGCAAATAGGCGCGGCCCGTTCTTTTCCGGTCCGCTGAAGCATGCTCCACAGTTTCTGTGGGACCGTCTTGACGCAGGTCAAACCCGATCAATGCGATGGCGAAAGTGGGAACGCGTTCCGTTATAGCAGCACCATGCATGCAACCGGCCGATGCAGGGGAGTCCGCTGCGGCTGGGCTTCGCGCCGAGAGGGGTTCGCGTTTCGACCCGGGCCTCTTGTCGGCTCTTAGGAAGAAGTCCGGCACGCAGTGACAAGCCGCTAAATATGACGCCATAAATAATGCAGCATAATGATATTATTGTATCGTTCCTTTCCTTTGGAGAGAGACGATGCGCAAGCTGCAGATCGAGGATGCTGAGGTGATGCGAATAGCGATCCAGCAGGAGATTGGGCGTAGCGAGGAGTCGCGTTACGACCACCGGCTGCATGGATTGTTGCTGGTGACGGCGGGGCAATCCTGCCGAGAAGTTGCGGAATTGTTCGGCGAGAACGGCACGACCGTGCAACGCTGGGTGAACCGCTTCGAACGGGGTGGCTTAGACGCACTGCGGGAAGGCGAGCGAGCCGGACGACCGCGGACGCTGGGTGCGAAGGATTGGCGGAAGCTGCAGGCAGACTTGCGCAAGACCCCGCGTGACTTCGATTTGGCGGCCACCCTCTGGGACGGGCCGGTGTTGTCGGAACATTTGCGTCGCCGATACGGCGTGGACCTTGGCGTACGCCAATGCCAGCGACTGTTTCGTGAACTGGGCTTTCGGCTTCGCAAGCCGCGCCCCCAAGTCGCTCAATCTGATCCGCTGAAAGTCGCGGCGGTAAAAAAAACTCCGCCGTCTGGCGCGCCGCCCCGACGTCGAACTGTGGAGCCTGGATGAATGTCACTTCCAGCAACACGGCTCGCGCTGTCGCATGTGGGTACCGCCGGAAATCAAAGACCCCATCCTGCAGCATGCGCCGACCCGCAAGTCGGTGGCCTGTTTTGGCGCCGTCAGTTTGGACACCGGGCAGTTCGTACGGATGATGTGCCCGATCTTCAACGCTGCAACGTTCCGCACTTTCCTCAGGCGGTTGCTGCGCCAACAAACGCCCGGACGCCGAATGATCGTTGTGCTCGACAATGCCCGTTATCATCACGCCAAACTCCTGGCCGCCTTTCTTCATCGCCATGCCCGACAGTTGCGCCTGCTCTTCCTGCCGCCGTACAGCCCGCAACTCGCTCCTATCGAACGAGTGTGGAAGCTCACTCGGCGGCTCGCAACTCACAACCGCTACTTCGCAACGCTCCTCGACGTACTGAAAGCCGTCGCCGCCTGCTTCGATCGCTGGCGTCGGCCCAACAAGGTGCTGCATCGCTTATGCTGCATTACTTAAGACGCTGTGTTTAGTCACAGAAGAGAAACGGCGATCCGCCTTCCGCTTCACTTAACGCGGAATGCAAACGACCTGCATCCAGTGCCCAGATTCGGCGTTATCGGGGAGCCGAGATGGGCAAATCCGGGCACCAATGGGGGACGCGGATCGAGTTGACTTAGACAGAATGGCTTTCCGATAGCAGGCGGCCTGCCTCCGCTGTACCGTGGATTGCGTGGCGAACCACGCCGAGCCACAGGTTGAGCACGCAGGCGTCAACCGTATCGAGGAGGCAGGCCATGGGCAAGTCTAGCAAGCTGTTTGTCGGAATGGACGTTCACAAGGATTCCATCGACGTGGCCACGGGCGATGAGCGCGGGGGCGAAGTGCGCCACTACGGCGCGATTGGCGGGGATCTGGCGGCGGTTTCGCGGCTCGCGCGCAAGCTCGAGTCGGCCGGCGGGCCGCTGGTATTTGTCTACGAAGCCGGTCCCTGCGGGTTCGGCATCTATCGAATGCTGCGCGCGCGAGGACACGAGTGCTGGGTGGTGTCCCCGGGGCTGACGCCGCGCAGCAACGCCGACCGCATCAAGACCGACCGGCGCGATTGTCTGAAGCTCGCGCGCCTTGCGCGCGCCGGGGAGCTCACGCCGATCCACGTGCCCGACGAAGTGGACGAGGCGATGCGCGATCTGGTGAGAACGCGCGAGGACGCGGTGGTGATGCAGCGCCAGGCCAGACAGCGCCTGGGGGCGCTCTTACTTCGCAACGACATCCGCTATGCGGCCAAGACAGCCTGGACGCCGGCGCACCGGCGCTGGATCGCGGTGCTGAAACTACCTCAGGCAGCACAGCAACTCGCCTTTGAGGAGTACGTGCAGGCGGTCGATGAGGCCGGGGGGCGCATCGCGCGGCTCGAGACGGCGATTCGGGACGAACTCCAGCACTGGCGCTGGCTGCCGGTGGTGGTGGCGCTGCAGGCCTTTCGCGGCATCCAGACACTGCACGCGGTGAGAATCGTGGCCGAGCTGGGCGATCTCAGTCGCTTTGGCACGGCGCGTCACCTCATGGCCTACCTCGGCTTGGTACCCTGCGAACACTCCTCCGGCCAGCAGCGTCAGCAGGGCTCGATCACCAAGGCGGGCAACAGCTCGGCGCGCCGCGCGCTCGTGGAGGCGGCCTGGGCTTATCGCTACGGCGCGCGCGTCTCGCCAATCATCGCGCGGCGCCAGAGCGGGATCGCAAAACCCGTCACCGACCTCGCCTGGAAGGCGCAACTGCGGCTGTGCGCGCGCTTGCGCCGCTTGAGCGCGCGCGGCTTGCACCGCAACAAGATCGTCGTCGCGGTCGCGCGGCAACTCTCGGGCTTCGTCTGGGCGCTTGGCCAGAAGGTCAAACCCTCCTGAGACTTTGCCACCGACCCGATCCGCGAAAGGAGGCTCGCACTCCGAACCCTCCCCACAACTCGATAGGAAACGCGGTGCGCTCGCGGCTGGAGAATCCTCGTCGAACGTTATTGATCCGGTCTGCGGACCGGCACCTCAGTGCTTAGAGCGAGGCAGCTCCGTGACGAACAACAGTCTTGCGGCTAGCCAACGCCCGGATATCAGCTTGATCGACCGTCGTCTCAGATGAGCCCGCCGCGTCCCCTATCGAGTTCACTTCAACGTCAAAACATCCTTGGCAGGAAAAAAGCAGGAGGCTCGTCGCCACTTGACACGTTTAAGCCATATCATCGTTCACGCCCAACGGTGCGCGTGGCTAGGCCGAGGCAAAGTGCGATGCTCATGCGCGCGGCCGCCTCGAGCGTGGTGTTAGAGGTCACTGGAATCGATGACGCGCGAGGCTTCAGCAGGAGCGAGGACGGAAACGGCCGGTAAGAACCCTTGACGCGCGACGTGCCGGCTCAATTCACCACGCCAGTGCACCAAGGCCAGCTGATCGACGTCTACCGCTTATGCCCATACAAGGCCTGGGGCCGCTGAACAGCGTGAGCCAGCCGTCACCGTCACATCGGCTCGCTCTGCTGGTTTTCCAGCAGCTCGAAGAGTCGTACCTCGGCGTACAGGCGGATCTTGTTGGCGTCTGCTTCGAGCTGTCGGTTCTTCGTGTGGCGCGCGTACGCACGAGCGGCCTCGGCATGTTCCAAGATCGTATTTACCGCTTCGACAGAGGCTGCTGCATCGACCTTTTCATAAGCCAACGCGGTAAGCGCAATACAGGCCAGGTCATCGGGCTGGATCATTGGGGTCCCGTTCTGGTTATGCTCCGACTGCCACGCCGCTCCTCGTGGACTTCCCGTCCGAAGCGGCAACGGCGAGCAGGTGGGCATCTAGATTCCAAACACTTTTCGGTAACTCGATTTCCGCCGAACCCAAATCGTTTGCAGAAGCGGTGATACCCAGACCTTCCTCGGCCTTTTGGATCATCGCTGCGGAACGCTCTATCACGCCAACGAAAAAGGCGGTCCTCTCGTCGAGGTCGGCCGCGCGCAACTCCTCGCATGACGCCTGGACAAGTCCCAGAGTCGCGAAACATAGCGCGAGTCCTGAAGCCAGTTTGCACACCGTGTCGTCGATCCGGCGGACCACTGCGCGCAGGGTCGTCACTTCGCTACGATTCATCGGATGCGGCTTATGCCTGTTTCGATAGCCTCCATTGAAGCGCCGGCAGTCCTGGCCGCGCAGTGAAGCGTTGCGGCCCCATGACAAACTTTTACCGGTGTCTCGTCTACCGGAACTGAAGAAAGGCGAATCGCCGGGCGCTGGCCCTACTTTCCGCACATCGCGGACGCAAATTGGCGTCAATTTCCTTCCACTATTTTTGTGGCCGGAAGGCGGTCAGCGGCACGCCGAGCAGCTTAAGTATCTGGCATTGCAGGTCAGTCAGTTCGGGATAGAAGACTTGGACGGTGCGGTCGCGCTCAAGCAGGGTATGCCTTTCGGCAAGGCTGAACAGGCGCAGGATCTGTTCGGTGGTGGGCCGCCGGCATTGCCGCTGCTCCGGGTAGATGGGGAGCTCGGCGACGCGTTCGCGCTGCATCGCCTGGCGTAGCTCGCGCTCGATGAGCGCCTGCACCAGTAAAGCGAGGAAGTAGAGGGTGAACAGTGCTTCGATGCGGCCTTCGTTCTTCAGAAACACCGGCGCGATCTCGTGCACGGTCTTAATCTGTTCGAAGCGCTTCTCGATACTCGGTTGCCCTTTGTGGGCGGTGAGTACCTGAGCCGGCGAGAGGCTACGGTCGTTAGTAAGCAAGGGGTATTGCCCGTCGCTCATCTTGTCGTAGTCGACGGCGGCTTCGTCGAGCGTCCAGTCGATGTCGTAACGGCGGCGAGTGATCTTGCGGTAGGCGGTATCGGGTCCTGGGCGGCCGCGCCGCGTCTGCTTGAAGGCATGCTCCTCGCGCACCGTGCGGCGCACCTTGAGGTAGCGGCCGACGTGATAGTGCTCCAGGATGTCGGCGATCTGCACATCGATCTGGGCGGCCCCGCGCAGCCGGGCGCGTGCCTTGAGCAGCCGCGAGCGCAGCGCGGCGAGTGCTTCGCTGGCGGCGGCGATGTTGCGCCGCCGGCGCGACTCCTGGCGCAGCTTGAGCAGGGTGCTGAACACCCAGACCACGGGCCAGAGTTCAGCCGATGGCAGGGACGCCTTGTAGACGTACCAGCAGTCGCGCGGCCCATCGCTCGCGCGCGGGTTGGGCCGATCCCAGAGGAGCTCCCAGGGCGGGGTGTGGGTCTGGATCCACTTGCGAAACTCGGCGTCCTCCAGCCGCGAGCGCGGCATCACCGTGACGAAGCGACCGCCGGCGCGGTGGATATACTCCATGTTGTCGCGGCTGCAGAGCTTGGAGTCGGCGACGTAGAGGAAGTCGGCGCGGCCGGCAACGGTGCGAAGTGTTCCAAGTCTCGATGTGGGTGATCGAGTCGTTGGTGTTGCCGTCGGCGACCCGGAACTGCACCGGCACCCCGCCGTCGGCAGCGACGGTGAGGATGAACAGCAGCTGCTTCAGATCCGGGCGGTGATCCTTGGAGAAGCCATAGGTGATAGCCGGCGCTGGGCGAGCACGCAGACGGCGCCCCGAGGCTGCCCGGTATTGGCCACAGAAGGCAACCGAAGTCGAGTCGTTATGCAGCTGCTCGAAGCGCACGGCGAACTTCTGTCCGACCGCGACGACGAGCTCGGTCAGGAGCGCCGCCCGGTCGGCGTCGAAGAGTCGGTCGAGCGCCCGGCCGAGGCGATCATCGCCCAGGTGCTCGAGCTCTTCTGCGGCAAGCCCGAACAAGCCCGCGGCGAAACCATGCACCGTCTCGCCCTGGCGGTAGATCGGTTCGCGCTCGACGATGAGCGAGCGCAACAGCACGCCGAGCGCGGCGGCGTGGCCGAGCACGCAGCGCCGATCGGTGGTGGGGACGTACTTCTCGAGCAGCGCCACCACGCCGATGCGCTCGAGGAAGTGGTTGATCAGGGGTAACGGACCCAGTCGTTCGCTCAGCAGAGCGAAGCGCTGGGGTGGGTGGACTTGCGGTTGCTCCAATCTGTTGCTATTATTAGCAACAGATAGACGGAAAGTCAACAACGATGGTTAAACTCACGCGCGCCGCGCGGGCGCAACGGGCACGCGAGCGCATCAGTCATATCCGCGCTGCCGTGGCCAAGATTGATTACCTGTGCTCGGGCACCCTGCTCGAGCGGCTGACAATCTGCGGCAAACCGGGCTGCCGCTGCGCCCACGATCCGGCGGCGCGGCACGGCCCGTATTACGACTGGGGCCACATGCAGGCCGGTAAGCTCGTCCACCGGCGGCTCTCGGCCGAGCAAGCCGAGCTGCTGCGCCCGGCGATCGCCAACTACCGCAAGGTGAAGAAGCTGCTGCGCGCCTGGGAGGCCGAAACCGAGCGACTCATCGACGCCGAAGCGCCCCGCGATCCATGACCCCGGCAGACGCCGGAGAAATTACGCGGAAATGTGCTCAACGATGTGCGGAATGTGAGGCTGGCGCCGTCCTTCCCAGCGCTCTGGAACGGCCGCCAGCCTACGGCCGAAATCCGCCCGAGCGGGCGAGCAGCCGCCGATAGCCCGGAAGGAACGGCCCCCTGAGACCGTCGACCAGCTCGGGCTGGTGGCCGATGAGATGCGTCAGCTCGAGCGTGCCGGGGTCGGTGGCCCTTGGGCTACTCGGCATGTTTGAGTACTTGCCGAATCGCGTCAGCCAAAAATTTCTTGCTGTAGGGCTTCGTCATATAGCCGTCGGCGCCAAGAGCCAACCCGCGGCGCACGTTCTCCGGCTCGACCAATGACGTGAGCAAGATGACCGGCAGCGACGCGATTAATTCGTGGTGGCGAAAGCTGGCTAGAATCTCGAACCCGTTCACATCGGGCAGCATGATGTCTAGCAAGACGAGATCCGGGAGACCATGCGTATGAAGCTCTTGTACCAGCTCCTTGCAGTTGTACACGACGCGTGTTTGGTATCCGGCCATGCTGACGCGTAGGTTGGCGAGCGCCGCCTGATCGCGGTCGTCCTCTACGATCAGGACCGTAATCTCGCGGGGATGCTTGTCGATGGGCTCGCGATTTGCAATCCGGTCCTGGGAAAGAAACACACCTGCTCGCCGAAGTGCCGCGCCCGCAGCGTTCGACTGGCTCTCTATGCGCTGCTGATCCTCGGGCCCTGGGCTGGTCTTCAGCTCCTGCTGCTTCTTGAGTAGCGCCGTAAAGTCCAAGTCATGCGTAATCTCAGCCCGCTTCGAGACGAGGTAACCAATCTCCTCCAGCTCGTCCAGCCAATCGGCGAGCAGGGAGTCTGGAAATTGCCGCAGGTTGCCGCGAATGACCGCCGAGTGCGTGCGCCCTTCGACGAACCTCAGGATGCGACGGTAGTCGGTCGGTACCGACGGATCGCTCGACGCTAGCGCTCGTTCGCCGGCCTCGGTGCGCCAGTAGATGCGATCCTTGAGGGCCATGCCGGGATCTTACGCGAGAGTTACCGACCTCGAAGTCTCTGCTCGATCCGGGCCTTCAACCCCCGGCTCGCGTGGAATGTCACCACTCGGCGGGCCTTAACGGGGATCTCTTCACGCGTTTTCGGGTTGCGACCCGGCCGCTCGGCCTTATTCCGCAGCTGGAAGTTGCCGAACCCGGAGAGCTTGACGGTTTCGCCGCGCTCGAGCGCGCTGCTCATCTCCTCGAAAAACTGCTCGACGAAATCCCGCGCCTCGCGCCTGTTCAGACCGATCTTTTCCAAGAGGATATTAGCCAGCTTTGCTCTCGTGAGCGTCGCACCGGCGTGCTCGGCCGCGTCGGCGTTGTCGTGGGGGTTGGGGCTCATGGGTATGAGAGTATTGCACGCTCTGCCGTACACCAGAGGCAGCGCGGGCACGAGCACCAGCACCGCCGTAGCGGTGAACAGCGCCCACGTCGCCCAAACCAAGCTGCGTGCGTACTTCTCCGAGGCCGCGCCCGCTGCTCGGGCCGCATCCGCGGCGCCGTTTAGGCTCGCTATAAGGCGCGTACTGGCCTCCCCGGCCGCGCCGCCCAAGTGTGCCGCGGTAGCTCCCATCTTCCCTTGAAGGGCGCCTGATCGGCCTAACCGGCCGCTCGCGCTTTCCTACGCGCTCGAAGCAGGACCACCCGCACGAGCGTCCGCTCCTGAATAACCCGAGCTCACACTTCCGACCCTGAACAGCCGTACGCGGCGATGCAGAAATAAAACGCGTTCGAGCACCGTCTAAACATGACGACATAAATAATACAGCATAATGATATTATTGTATTGTTCCTTTCCTTTGGAGAGAGACGATGCGCAAGCTGCAGATCGAGGATGCTGAGGTGATGCGAATAGCGATCCAGCAGGAGATTGGGCGTAGCGAGGAGTCGCGTTACGACCACCGGCTGCATGGATTGTTGCTGGTGACGGCGGGGCAATCCTGCCGAGAAGTCGCGGAATTGTTCGGCGAGAACGGCACGACCGTGCAACGCTGGGTGAACCGCTTCGAACGGGGTGGCTTAGACGCACTGCGGGAAGGCGAGCGAGCCGGACGACCGCGGACGCTGGGTGCGAAGGATTGGCGGAAGCTGCAGGCAGACTTGCGCAAGACCCCGCGTGACTTCGATTTGGCGGCCACCCTCTGGGACGGGCCGGTGTTGTCGGAACATTTGCGTCGCCGATACGGCGTGGACCTTGGCGTACGCCAATGCCAGCGACTGTTTCGTGAACTGGGCTTTCGGCTTCGCAAGCCGCGCCCCCAAGTCGCTCAATCTGATCCGCTGAAAGTCGCGGCGGTAAAAAAAACTCCGCCGTCTGGCGCGCCGCCCCGACGTCGAACTGTGGAGCCTGGATGAATGTCACTTCCAGCAACACGGCTCGCGCTGTCGCATGTGGGTACCGCCGGAAATCAAGGACCCCATCCTGCAGCATGCTGCCGACCCGCAAGTCGGTGGCCTGTTTTGGCGCCGTCAGTTTGGACACCGGGCAGTTCGTACGGATGATGTGCCCGATCTTCAACGCTGCAACGTTCCGCACTTTCCTCAGGCGGTTGCTGCGCCAACAAACGCCCGGACGCCGAATGATCGTTGTGCTCGACAATGCCCGTTATCATCACGCCAAACTCCTGGCCGCCTTTCTTCATCGCCATGCCCGACAGTTGCGCCTGCTCTTCCTGCCGCCGTACAGCCCGCAACTCGCTCCTATCGAACGAGTGTGGAAGCTCACTCGGCGGCTCGCAACTCACAACCGCTACTTCGCAACGCTCCTCGACGTACTGAAAGCCGTCGCCGCCTGCTTCGATCGCTGGCGTCGGCCCAACAAGGTGCTGCATCGCTTATGCTGCATTACTTAAGACGCTGTGTTTAGAACCGCGTTGACCCCTTTCGGGTGGCCGGCGTCGAGTGCCCCAGTCGGTTCCGGGAGCTCAGGGAGGGCCGGGATGAACGCCGCTCCACGATCGCGATCGGCAGCAATTGCCGAAAAGCCATTTTTTTCTGCGCCCCGGTCGGGTGATCGAATGATCTCCCGCCGGAGTTTCGTCAGTGGCCTCACACTTTTCGCGCTTGCGCGTGTCGTCGCTGCGCAGCCCGCGAAGGTCTATCGCGTTGCCTTCATCACCGCGGTCTCGCCGCTTTCCGAGCTCACGGGGCCCGACCCCGTCTAGCCTCCCGCGCGTGCCTTCACGCACGGCCTGAATTCGGGCACCACGGTGGTTGGCCTATCCGCCCGACTCGCTTTCGACGGCGCGCGCGTGCGCGTGCTGGCTGGCGGGCGGGCCTGCGCGCTAGAACCCCGGCGCGCGAACGGAGCTATTGGCTGCGCTTTCGCCCGGTGATCATGGCCCGCGCCAAGTTTTCCTTGTGCGTGAGACTCGCCACGATCACTCCGGCGATGTGCACGATCACCAGCGCGAGAGTGACGTTCGCCAGCACCTCGTGAGGCTCCTCAAGCGCGTGCTCGCTCACCCCCGCCATCCATCCGGCGAGCGGCCCGGCATGCTCGTCGGCACCGTAGAGCATGACCCCGGTGACCGTGGTGCCGAGCAGCCCGAGGAGGAGCAGCACCACCATCGCCCCGCCCGCCGGACTGTGCCCCAGGTAGCGCTTGGGGTGCATGAGAACGATGTCCTTGAGGTTCCCCAGGACCGTGCCCGGCCCGTAGACGAAGTCCGGGAAGCGGGCGTGCGGCGTGCCGACAAATCCCCATACCACCCGCACGAGCGCGAGGACGAGCACCGCGTAGCCCACCCAGACGTGAATCGCTTCGGGCTCTTCGATCGCGTAGGCCGTGAAGAACGTGACGACTAGCCCCCAGTGAACGATCCGCACGAGCGGATCCCACACCTTGACCTCGTTTTGACCTTGCATCATAGGGAACCTCCGCAAACTTCGCCGAGCCTTGGCTTTCTCCAAGCCTACTGCGGTCGGTGGAACCGGGTTTGACGAAGGTCAAGACTGCTGAGGCGGCCGCGGCGGCCTAGGCAAGTGATGAAAGCTGCTGGGGTCAGAGGGGCGCCCCCAAGATCTGATTCGTCAAGACGGTCTAGATGTTGCCCGACTGACATCGGGCAAGACCAGATGGCGGTTTAGATTCGCAGCGCTCGCCGCCCCGTCGCGAATGACCGCTCCTGGCCGTTATGGAAAGATTTTCATAACGGCCAGAAGTGGCCATACGCTTGATGCTCCACCTGCCGCCTGTCATCGCGTAGCGAGGCGCGAAAGGCAGGGGCAGCGCAACCCCTCTTTCAACGTTCGCGCCGCCGCTCGGGTTGACCGCCGTACCGCCATGTCATCCGGCGACCTGTTCCACTCGATCGCCGTGATGTCCGTCGCGTTCGTCGCCGCATGAAGGCCGATTGCCCGGCGATCTATCGGCCGCGCAAACCGCGCGCAAATGCACTGTGGCAGTGATTGACATCCTCCCCGGCCTAAAGGCCGGAGATTCCTACGGTGTCTGAAACGATGATGCACATCTCAGATCGCTTCGGTGGGTTCCTGTTTCACGGAGGAGCCCAACTGCGCTACCTCTCCACAGGCTGCAACGCGGTGTCCCCGCGCCAGAATGTTGATCGCGCCGACGACATCGGCGTTGTCCTCGAAGCCGCATTCGACGCAGCGGAATTGCGCCTGCGTGGGCCGGTTGTCCGCGCTCACGCAGCCACAATCCGGACACGTGCGGCTTGTGTGCTGCGGCGGCACGGCGATCAGCCATCCACCGCTCCACGCCAGCTTGTATTCCAACTGGCGGCGGAACTCGAACCAGCCCTGATCGAGGATCGACTTGTTCAGGCCGGACTTGGCCCGAACGTTTCTGCCTGGCTCATCGACCGTGCCCGCCGCCGACCGGGACATGTTCCGTACCTGCAAGTCCTCGATTGCCACCATCGCGTGGTTTTGGCTGATCGTGGTCGTGGCCTTGTGCAGGTAGTCGCGGCGGGCGTTGCCGATGCGGGCGTGAATGCCCTGGAGGCGGGCTTTCGCCTTCTTCCAGTTGTTGCTGAACTTGACCTTGCGGCTCATGGCCCGCTGGTAGCGGCGCAATCGGGCCTCGTGTTTCTTGAAGCTGTCCAGCGGCGCGAGGAACGTGCCGTCGCTGAACGTGGCGAAGCGGGCTACGCCCACGTCGATGCCGACGGCGCTGCTGGCCTGCGGCACCGGAGGCGCGGCCTCGCGCTCGGTCTGGATACTCACGAACCACTTGCCGCCGACCAAGCTGACCGTGACGTTGCGCACCTCACCCAGCACGTCCCGGCTGTTGCGATAGCGCAGCCATCCGAGCTTGGGCAGGAAGATGCGGCTGTTCCCCTGATCCAGCTTGATCTGCTTCGGATCGGGGTAACGGAAGCTCTCGCGCTGGCCGCGCTTCTTGAACTTCGGGAAGGCCGCGCGCTTGGCGAAGAAGTTGCCATAGGCCCGCTCCAGGTCCTTCAACGCCTGCTGCAACGGATGGATCGGCGCATCGGCCAGCCAGGGCGTCTCTGAACCAGAGCGCCACTGCGTAATCTCCTTGCACAGCCCAGCGTAGCCGAGCTTGTTCTCGCCGCGCTCGTAGCGTTCCTTCTGCATCGCCAGCGCCTTGTTGTACACGAACCGGCACGACCCCGCGAAGCGGCGCATGTCGCGCTGCTGCTCACCGGTCGGCATCAGTTCGTACTTGAAGGCTTGGAGACGCTGCATGGCCTCATGATACTCTTGGCCTATGAGCGACGACAACGACATTCGCCACGGAAGACACTGTGTTTTCAAGATGCACGTCCACTTGGTCTTCGTGGCAAAGTATCGCCGCCGGGTATTCGATGGCCCGGCCATCGATGCCCTGCGCGGCATCTTCGCCAGCGTCTGCGCGGACTTCGAGTCCACACTGCTCGAGATGGACGGCGAGGACGACCATGTGCACCTGCTGGTGGAGTACTGCGTATTTCAGCCCATCGTAGACGGTCATTTCAGAGGATCGTAGACGGCAATTCAGGCTGATCGTAGACGCCGTTTCAGACTGATCGTGGACGGCGTTTCAAGCTGATCGTGGACGATCGCGGGGCGCGCGAGTGACCTGACTGTCAGGCATGCTGGCCGATTTTTTCGGACGGTCATGCCCACACCCAGGATCACGATGCGCCAGATTCGACAGACCCTTCGCCTGCACCTCGAAGCAGGCCTGAGCTACGCCCAAGTGGCCCGCGCCATCCCGATGGCCAAGGCCACGGTGGGCAAGATCGTGCTGCTCGCGCGCGCCGCCGGCGTGGACTGGGCGCTGGCCCAGACGCTCTCGGACGAGGAGCTCGAGCACCGGCTCTACCGAGCGCCGGTCGCGCGCTCCAGCCACCAGCTCGAGCCCGACTACGCCCTCATCCACCAGGAGCTCAAGCGCCCCGGGGTGACGCTGCAGCTGCTCTGGGAGGAGTACCAGCGCGCGCACGCCCAGGCGGGCGAATCGGCCTACAAGTACACGAGCTTCTGCGTGAAGTATCGCGCCTGGGCGGCGCGCCTGAAGCGCTCGATGCGCCAGACCCACCCCGCCGGCGAGCGGTTGTTCGTCGACTACGCTGGCCAGACGCTTCCGATCATCGACGCCGACACCGGCGAGATCCGGCCCGCGCAGGTGTTCGTCGCGGTGCTGGGGGCGTCGAACTTCACCTACGCGTGTGCCACCGCCACGCAGACGGCGGCCGACTGGATCGGGGCACTGATTGCGGCGCTGGAGTTCATCGGCGGCGTGACGCGGCTGATCGTGCCCGACCAGACGCGCGCGCTCATTGCGCACCCCGACCGCTACGAGCCGACCTCGAGCCGGCTGGTCGAGGAGTTCTGCGCCCACTACGCGACGGTCGTGCTTCCGGCGCGGCCCGCGCATCCCCGCGACAAGCCCAAGGTCGAGGTGGGCGTGCAAGTGGTCGAGCGCTGGATCCTCGCGCGCCTGCGCCACCGGCGCCTGTTCAGCCTGGCCGAGGCGAACGCGGCGATCGCCGAGCTGCTCGTGCAGTTGAACGCGCGGCCCTTCAAGAAGCTGCCCGGGACTCGGCGAAGCGCCTTCGAGGCGCTGGATCGTGCGGCGCTCAAGCCGCTGCCGGCCACGCGCATGGTGATCGCGCGCTTCGTGCGCGCACGCGTGAACATCGACTACCACTTCGAGGTCGATCGGCACTTCTACAGCGTGCCGCATCGGCTGGTGCACGCCCAGCTCGAGGTGCGCGTGACCGACACCACGGTCGAGGCGTTCCTCGGCCAGAGCCGCGTGGCCTGCCACGTCTATAGCCGCCTGCAGGGCAGGCACACGACGCTGCCCGAGCACATGCCGGCCTCGCACCGCGCGCACCTGGAGTGGACCCCGGCCAAGCTCATTGCCTGGGGCGAGCGCATCGGCGCGCAGTGCGCGGCGCTCGTGCGCTGGCAGCTGGAGCACCGCCCGCATCCTGAGCAGGGCTACCGTGCGTGCCTGGGCCTCAAGCGCCTGGCGCGCCAGCTCGGCCCCGAACGGCTGGAAGCCGCCTGCGCGCGAGCACTGGCGATCGGCTCGCCCACCTACCGCAGCGTCGCCTCGATCTTGGCCGCCGGCCTGGATCGACAGAGCGCCAGCGCCGAGGCCCCCGCCCAGAAGACCCTGCCGCTGCACGAGAACGTGCGCGGCCCCGAGTATTACCACTGACCCACGAAGGAGGCCTACCTTGCTTAACGAACACACCTTGGAACAACTTCGCAGTCTGCGCCTGGACGGCATCGTGCACGCGCTCGAGGACCCGGCGAGCACGAGCGCAGCCGCGGCGCTGCCGTTCGAGGAACGCCTGGCACTCCTCGTGCAGCGCGAGCTCGACTGGCGCGACGCCAAGCGCCTCACCAGACTTCTGAAGGCTGCGCGCCTGAAGGTCTCGAGCGCTTGCATCGAGGACATCGACTGGCGAGTCTCACGCGGCCTGGATCGGGCGCTGATCAGCGCGCTCGCCGGCGGCGACTGGCTGCGCCACGGGCGCAACGTCCTGATCACCGGTGCCACCGGTACGGGCAAGACTTGGTTGGCGTGCGCGCTCGCTCAGCAGGCAGCCCGCCTGGGCTTCACCGTGCTTTACGCTCGCGCCCCGCGGCTGCTCGAGGAGTTGCGCGTCGCCCACGGCGACGGCAGCTTCGGCCGGCGCCTGGCGCAGCTCGCCCGCATCGACCTGCTCGCGCTGGACGACTTCGCTATCGCCCCGATCGGCCCGGGCGAGCGCAACGACCTGCTCGAGCTCCTCGACGATCGCGTCGGCTCGCGCTCGTCGCTCATCACGAGCCAGTTGCCCGTCAATTCCTGGCACGCCTGGCTCGACGACCCGACGCTGGCCGACGCCATCCTCGATCGCATCGTGCACGCCGCGCACCGCATCGCATTGAAGGGCAACAAGTCGATGCGCGAACACGAGGGCAAAGCATGAGCGCTTCGCGCAATCCGGCGAGCACCAACGTCATGCTCCTCCACACGGCTTGCCCACCGCGGCGTTCGTGCGTCGCAGGCGCCGCCCGCCGCCGTGGACAAGCCTGCGCCCCGTGACACGAGCACCGAACCGCCTTCGGCGCATCGGCACCGAGCTGCGTTTCAACCTGATCGTGGACGATTACGATAAGATAAACCCCGTCACTCCCGCGGCCCGTTGATCGTCCACGATCACGATGAAACACCGTCCGCGATCACGCTGAAATCAGCGTCCGCGATCGCTGAAATCCGCAGAGTACCCACCCAAGGTCTCTATCTCTTCGCTCGTGAACAGTCTCAAGGGCGTCTCCAGCCGTCTGCTGCGCAAGCAGCGTCCCGACATCCGCAAGCGGTACTGGAAAGGCGTGCTGTGGTCGCCGTCCTACTTCGCCGTTTCGTGCGGCGGCGCTCCCATCAGCATCGTGCGCCAGTACATCGAACAGCAGCACACGCCAGACTAACCGGCTCAAAGCACGCCTACCGCCTCCGCGCTTTCCTTCCCCGCCCTGAAGGACGGGGCTTGACGCGCATCTCGGTCAGCCGTCACCTTGCGCAGCTGCGCGCCGCGGGCCGCCTGCGCAACGCCGTCGAGCAGAACGTGCTCGAGCGCTTTCTGCCCAGCAGCGCCGCTCGGCGATCCGAAACGCGCCGGCGCCGCCCGCGTTTCGGGGCGCGGGCGCGAAGGAATTTCTTATCCTTTCCTTCGAGAGCCGAATGCGGGAGATGTGCCTGCTGCGTTCGATGAGCGGGATGTGGAAACGGGGCTACGGCGAGGTTATTTGGGCACCGCCAGACGAAAGGGGCGGCAACAGACACACCAAACCAATACTGCTACTGCGCCACATCTCGACACTACCGAAAGCAGTCACTTTGGCGTTTGGGAACGGCCTCGCGAGCGCCGGTACGTCGAGTTCGGAGTATCCTCGATTTGTTGGGAATTTGCACAGACTCCAGGGAAGTAGTATTAGTATCAGCCCGTTCGCGGAAGAGAGGCGACGGCACCCCGTGTCGCAGCGCAATCCACACTTGGAGGTCTATCATGCCTTATCGTTTTGATCGCATCGACCCCTCCACGACCGCGATGATCGTGGTTGATATGCAAAACGACTTCGTTGCCGACGGCGCCATGCTGCAATCCAAGCAGGCGCACGACTTGGTCCCCAAGCTCGCCAAGACGCTGAAGTTCTGCCGAGAGCACGGTATTCGGGTGATCTACACCGCGCATGTGCATCGCAAAGATGGCTGCGATATGGGGTTGTACGACGATTTGTACCCACCCATCGCCGAGCGGGCCTCTCTGGTAGATGGCTCGCCGGGAGTCGAGATTTATCCCGACCTCGCACCCGCCGCGGGCGAACACGTCATTAAGAAGCACCGATATAGCGCGTTCTTCTCGACTGACCTCGATCTGATCCTGCGCGAATGGGGCATTAAGTCGGTTGTTGTGTCTGGCACGACTACCGAAAATTGCTGCCATGCGACGGCGCGTGACGCGATGTTCCACAACTACAAGGTTGCGTTCCTCTCCGATGCGACAGGCACCTTTGACTATCCCGACGTGGGATACGGCGCGATGAGCGCGCAAGAGGTCCACAAGGCGACACTGACCATACTCGCCTTCTCGACCACACATGTCATGACGGTGGACGAATTCTTTTCGCTCGTGCGGCAAGGCGCAAAGGTGTCCAGGGCGGCTTGATGCCGCGCGCGGCGAAGCGATAGATATGTGAATCTGTGGTCTAGGGTCGCTTACGCGGCTGCGGGTTTCAGCAGGTTGCTCGGTCCGCCCGTTGCACGTGCGTGCGGAAAATTCTTAGCATCGGAACGCGAATTTATTTGCCATAACGCCGTTTGCATTCCGGCCTTCCAGGCGCGAACTTTAAGGATTGTGCCCAGCAGCGCCGCTCGGCGATCCGAAACGCGCCGGCACCGCCCGCGTTTCGGGGCGCGGGCGCGAAGGAATTTCCTTCTATGAGGGTTCTCCGCGTGTCAAGTCTCCGGCGGCGGGTTTGTGGTTTACAGTTTTCTTTTCATTTTCGTTCCTGCAAGCAGCTTTCGCGTTGGTTGGCCCGGTTCACTCGTGAGTGCGAGCGCGATTCGCTCGTCACCACCTTCTATCCGTGTCGGCGTTTTTGCCGAGCACCCGATGCTGTATGCGCCCCAAGCGGGCAAGACGAACCGGTTTCGGACGAGGCGCCCCATCTATCAGGACGGTCGTGCGCATGGCACGGCCCAGGAAAATCACGGGCGTCTCGACCAACCTTCAACGCTGCAAGCTCCTGTGGTTGGTTGGCTTGAGTGTTCAGATCTCGGAGGCGATGAGCCGCGCGCCCTGTGGCATCACGCCGTCCTCGAGGTAGCGCCACAGCGCGATCAGTAATTTCCTCGCCAGGGCGACGATGCCGATACGGCGCATGCGCAGGCCCGCGCTGGCGAAGCGTGTCCGATACCACTGGCTGAGCGCGCTCTTGGGCTGGAAGCGCAACCACAGCCAGGTGATCTCGACTATCATGGCTCTGACCCGGCGATTGCCCGCCTTGCTGATGCCCTGGTCGCGTTCGGATTCGCCGCCGCTGTACGGAGTACCCACCAATCCGGCGAGGGCGGCCACTTCACGCCGATTGCGGAAGGCTCGCCAACCGAAGAACTCCTTCACCAGAAACCAGGCGCTTGCCGGACCGATCGCCCCCAGACGCATCAGATGAACGACTCTGCGCTCGGCTTCGGATCGAGGGTTCTGCAGCCGTTCGCGGCGCGTGGCCTCCGATTGCTCGATCTGGCGCTCAACAAGGGCAAGGCGCTCTCGCTCGCGTTCGAGCTCCGTCTGAGCTCCAGGGGCAACGCTCGACCATCCCACAGGGTGAGCGTCTCCAGCCGCAGGCGCGCAGCGCCCTTGATCGTCAGTCGCACGCCTTGGGTGACGAGCAAGGACTGCATTCGGACCCGATGCGCGAGCCGCTCGCGCTTCAGGCGCTCCAGCTCCCGGTGCAGGTGCCTGGCGTCTTCCTCTTCGATGCTCGGTACGCGCACCACACTCCAGCCGCTGCGCTCCTCCGCGTGATGGCGAATGAGCTTCGCAAGCAACCGATCTCCGTCGAGCCGATCGGTCTTCACGTGGCGAAGCCTTCTACTGACCTCGATCGAGGCGGCATCGACCACCTCGTTCTCGATGCCGACGCCTCTCAGCTGTCGGTGCAGCCAGAAGCCATCCCGGCCCGCCTCGTAGCAGCTCACCACCCGGGCCGAAGCAGGCATCTTGAAGCGCTCCTTCGCTTTCGCCACGGCGCCGGCGAGCGCCGCCAGATCCGCCGCCGGCACCGACACCTGGCGGCGTTTGGCGCCGTCGCTCAACGCAAGCCTCCAGCTCCTGTTGCTCAACTCCAGCGCCATATACAACACCGGCGTCGATGCGCTACCTTCCGTTTCATGGGTCGTGGGGTTCATCTTCTGGTCTCCTTCTCTTCATGGTTGAGAAAGCCACCAGAGGTTAATCCTCGCGGCCCTACATAGGATCTATCCTTCAGCCGCACCACTCCTTTACCGCCACGATTCTCTCCCGCCTGAGCGGCCGCTTTGGGTCGCTATGCAAAGCTTTGCATAGCGACCCATAGGTGCCACTCACGCCGGATGCGAAACGCCCGCGCCGTCGACTTGCTGCATTCCTAATATCGTCTGCCGCTGAGGGCGAGACTCTGTCGACGCTGTTCATGTCTGCAGGAATAGCTGGCGCCGGGAACACGAAGTAATTCTTGAATGCATCAATAGCTCTGCTATGTAGCTCTGCCCGCCGCAGCGCCTGCCCGAGCGAAGCACTCGGATGGAGTCCGCTGACAGCCGTGGCCATCACGACGGCGTCAAACGAGATTCATTCCGTTTTGGGCGAACGGCAAGGCATGGCAGGAGCGCCTAGATAACCTGGAGAATAAGAAGCTGGCCGACAAGAGCGTGGAGCCATCCGTCCTCGCTCGTGCTCTCCGTCACCGCGCCACGGTTGAGGCAGCGGTGGGAAGGGCGGGCCGGGCGGATACGATGCTCGTTGAGATTCGCTCATCGCTTTTTTGTGTGTTTCATTCGAAGTAAGAGGAGCCCATGCAGGAAACTAGTGAAGAGCAGCAGCCTCAAGAACCGCAGTGGAGCACCCGCACTTACGGCCCGAAGGCGCTTTACAAGTCCAGCGGCTTTACGTCCAAAGAACTGGCTCTGCCTCGCGTCGCCATCATCAATTCCTGGAGCGAGCAATCTCCCGGCCATTCCCATCTCCGAGCGGTCGCCGACGGCGTCAAAGCAGGCGTTCGCATGGCCGGCGGCATGCCGGTGGAAATCGACGTTCCCGGTCTGTGCTCCGTGCTTCACAAGAACCCCGAAGACCTGCTCTACGACATGCCGCAGCGCGAAGCCGTTCTGGCCGCCGCCGAGTCCTCGCTGCGGGTCACCGCGTGCGACGGCTGGGTGGGCATCGGTTCCTGCGACAAGATCATCCCCGGCATCATCTTGACCGCGCTGCGCTTGAACAGACCGTTCATCTTCCTGGGGGGCGGCCAGATGATGCCATCCGATTGGGAAGGCGAGCGCGCCGGATTTGTCCACGGGCAGGACATTCTGCGCAAGACAATGGAGAAGAGCAGGGGCAAGGAGAATATCGATGCATTTATGGCGAGCATGGTGGAAGAGGTGACCAACTGCGTCGGCTGCTCTGGCGGCGCATGCAATGAACTCACCACGGGGAACACTTTGGCCGTCCTGACCGAAGCCATGGGCATCTCGTTGCCCGGCTCGGCCACGTCTCTGGCCGTTTCCTCGGAGAAGATCTGGCAGGCCAAAGCCACTGGCGAGGCCATCATGGACCTCGCTCGCAGAAACGTTCGCCCGCGCGACATCATTACGCTCAATTCCATGAAGAACGCCATCGCAGTGGACATGGCGACCGCCGGCGGCACCAACTCGGTCGTGCATCTACAATCCTATGCGCATGAGGCCGGCATTCCTTTGACTCTCGATATCTGGAACGAAATCGGCCGCAAGGTCCCCGCCATCGCCAACGTCGCGCCGTCCGGTCCTCACGTGCTTTACGACTATCACAGAGTGGGCGGTACTCCGGCCGTCATGAAACGCATCCGAAAGCATCTGGACGAATCCTGCCTCACCGTCACCGGTCAGACCGTCGAACAGAACCTCGCTGCTGTAAGAACGGTCAGGTCCGACGTCATTCGCGAATTGGATGACCCCATCTGGCCAGAGGGCGCGATCGCCATTCTGAGAGGCAATTTGGCGCCTCGCGGCGCCGCCACCCGCCATACCGTAGTTGCCGACAAGGACCTGCTGCAAAGGACTTACACCGCCCGCGTCTTCGACGGCAACCAGGCTGCTATCAAAGGCATTCTCTCCGGCAAGGTCAAGCCGGGTGATGCCGTGGTGGCGCGCTATTGCGGCCCGCGGGGGGGACCCGCCATGACCGAGTGTTACCGCGTGGTCGCGTCGCTGAAAGACGCCGCGATCAGAAATGCGATCGTCATTTCGGACGGACGCTTTTCCGGTTTCACCCAGGGGTATCTGGCTATTGGTCACGTTTGCCCGGAAGCGCAAATCGGCGGGCCGCTGTCGCTGGTTGAGGACGGCGACCAGATTGAAGTGGATATTCCAAGACGGAAGTTGCAGTTAAAGGTCTCAAGTGCCGAGCTCAGAAAGCGTAAAGCCAAGTGGAAAGCTCCCGATCAGTCCAAGGTTAGTGGTTTGCTGACCATGTACGCCAAACTCGCCTTGCAAGCCGACAAGGGTGGTGGGTGGCCGATCAATATGACCGACGGCGACGATTGAGCATTTCAATCGAGCTGACCTTCAACGCCGGCGTGTGGCCAAACGCCTGATGCAAGAAGAGCTGTCATCGCGCGAACGGCAGGTCCTGGCCGAGAGCCGCCGGCTGCGGATGTCTCCAATCGGCAAGTGTAGACCCCGCCCAGCGTCCGCACCCGCCCGAGCAGGCGTTCCCCCGTGGCTCGAGCAGCGGTGCTTCAGGTCCCGCAATAATCGGCGACCGTGGACGCTGGACTCAGCGCGGCGAGACGCGCTCCGCCGTGGTGCGAGGTAACGAACGGTGATGGTCGGGTGCTCAAAGGGCAGGATCCAGCTTCACGCGCGTCAATCTTCAGCGTCCCGATCGTCGTTGGGCGTTCTGCGGCGCTTATCCCGCTCCGCGAAAAAGTCTACGACGTTGCTGGGGCGCACTTGGCGGGTAAGCCATACGTAAAATGCTTCGGTCTCCTCACCGGAAACGCCGGACAAGGCCTCATTCCAATCCTGAGTGATATCGGCAGCGGCCAACTCCGGCAAATCCTTCAGCCAGATTGGCGCAATGAAAGTGCCTTCGCCTTCATCGAGATCCGCCTGCAGCAGAGCATACGCATGCCGCCCATCGCGCACATACTCGAGAACATCAGCCTCGGAGTCTCCCTCTGCTTCCTCCTGCGAGAGCGCCATCTCGACCACGGGTGGCTCCCTCTCGGTTTCGAGCTGCGCCCAGTCCTCTTCGGAAAGTTGCTCGGCCTTTCCCAGAGCTGAGCGCATCGCCTCCTCCTCGGATCGTGCCTCGATGGCGAGCATCGCACGGTGGAAAGTCGGGCGCATCACGCGAACGTAGTACCTCGATTTCATGAGAGTAACGCCTCAGTCGCTGTTGACGGAGTAACGGCTTCCGTGGGATGTTTAGCCCCACGGCGTAGCCGACGCCGAACTCCGAGCGGATCCCGCCCAGCAGGATCCCTCAAGCGGAGCAAAGGGAAGCAGACTCCTCCGGCTCACCCGGTCGTGCGTCTCATCGCAGCGCAGCCCAAGACGGGGCGGCCGAGGCAGCGCGAAGCGTGGAGAAGCGATGACCATCCATCGAGATTTTAAGAGAATTATCCGCGAGCGCCAGAGGAAAACCGATCAGGGTGTGCGATTCTGTTGGGATGCCGTTCGCCCTCGCCGAAGCGGGGAAGCGACTCCGGGGCACGAGGCCTTGGATCACGCGTGAGCTCGAAGCCCCCGCGCATCGGCGATCGGTTGCAGGAATGGATCACGGCACGCAAGCGCCACCACCTCTCGCACGCCCACGTGCAAATGGCTCGGGAGCTTGGCATGAACCCCAGGAAACTCGGCAACCTCGATAACGCCGACCAGGAGCCCTGGAAGCTGCCGCTGCCAGCCTTCATCGAATCGCTTTACCGGAAGCGTTTTGGTAAGGATCGTCCCGACGTGGTGCATTCGATTGAGGAGCGCGCCCGCCATCTGGAACAGAAAAAGGCTGCCCGGCGCGAGGCACGACGGTTGAGGCGCGAGGAAGCGCCGTGACCGATGGTCCTGCGGCGCGGTCCTGTGCTCCGGTGTCAGGCGTTGCGAGGCTCCGCTCGGCCATGCCGCGAGGGACGGGGATGATGAGGATGGCGGTTCGCGAACTATCACCTGGAGCTCGCGCTCGACCTCGATCGAAAGAGATGTACTGTCGCTCCGGCGGAGTTGTCGGCCCGGGGACCTTCGCGACGATGGCACTATAGGTAACGTCGTCGGGCGCTCGGCAGGTCTCCAGCGCCGGCCATGACCCCCTTGGCTCTATACGCGACGCCCCGCTGCGACGGCGTCTCGTCGGGCAGCAATCGGCCAAAAGCGGTCACCTGTGTCAGACCTAACCTTGAAGCCGCGCGCGATGCGGGCCGCGCCGGCGACCATAGCGCGGAGCTTTTCCTGCAGGCAGGCGAGCGAGTCGCGCGAGCGATCGGAGCCGTAGGCGTCGGGGCGGGCTTGCTTCTGGTTAATCGCACGAGCCGTCGGAATCGGATGACTCGACCGCATCGTGCCAGGAGAATTCAAGACCGCTACCAGCCCGTTTCCCATGCAGGGACAGGCGTGAAGCGCTCGACCAGGAAATCGATCAACGCGCGCACGCGCGACGGCAGCGTGGCGTTCGGCAGATAGACCAAGTAGATGGCGCTCTCCGGCACGACCTGAAACTCGCGCAGCACCGGCACCAGCTGGCGTCGGCGCAAGGTGTCGCTCACCATGTAAAGGGGCAGGATGCCAATTCCCAGTCCGGCGGTCACGGCCGCGCGAACGGCTTCCATTTCATCGGTTTCGAGGACGCCTGCGACCTGTGCCGAGTATTTCCGCCCGTTCCGGCGCAGGGTCCATCGTCCGTTGGGAGCAAGCGGCGGAAACACGACTGCGTCGTGATCGGGAAGATCCTCGAGCCGGCGTGGCGTGCCGCGCCGCTTGAGGTACGCAGGCGAAGCGCACAGCACGGCACGGTTGGCGGCGAGCTTTCGCGCCACCAGGTCCGGCGCCGG
Source organism: uncultured Pseudomonadota bacterium (assembly GCA_963817785.1). GTDB lineage: Bacteria > Pseudomonadota > Gammaproteobacteria > Burkholderiales > SG8-39 > JAKALD01. Next base: position 171,699 of record CAWFPL010000008.1, read on the forward strand.
ATCGAAGGACACGCGGATGCCGACGTCGAATCCCTCGCCGCCCAGGTCGAGCGCGCGATTACTGCATGAGAGCTTGACACGGATCTTCGGATACTTTCGATGGAGCTCTGGCAGCGCCGGCAGCACATGCCGGACCGCGAACGCCTGTGCGGCCGTGACCCTCACGAGCCCGGCCGGCTCGGACTGGGTTCGGCTCAGGCGCTCCGACGCGAGCTCTGCCTCCTGCACGATCCTGGCGCAGTGCTCGTAGAACACCGCGCCGGCATCGGTCAGGCTGAGCTTGCGCGTGGACCGGTTGAGCAGCTTCGCCGACAGCGAGCGCTCGAGCGCGCTCACGTGCCGACTTGCGAGCGACTTCGACATGCCGAGCTTGTCCGCGGCGGCGGAGAAGCTCTTCGCTTCCACTACCTGCGCGAACACGCGCATCCCGTTCAGGCGGTCTTTCATTAGGCTGGTTTTTGCAACAATAGGTTTCAGTAAACACTATTTCTCATATCTTCGCAATTCCGTACATTCTCTCCCGGCAGCGACAACCCCTCGTCGGAGTAGGAATGACCATCGCTGATCACCCCCTCCACAGATCCGGACGAGCGGCTTTCCCGCATCCGGCTCTTGCCTCAGGTGATGACGCCGAAGCGGCGTAGAGGATAGGGATGGCACACGCGGGCAAGAGGGAGCCAACGCTTGAGCAGACGCCGCATGCGGTCCCATCGCACGCGACCGTTCTGGCTGCGCCGGCACAGCGCGCGATGCCAGAGCCGGCCCACTTGGAACCGGAACACCTGCAGCGCCGGGCTGTTCATGGGCACCCCGTAATAGCGGATGTGCCCCCCAACAACCGTGCCCAGCCATTGGCCCTGTGCAGGGATAGGCGCATGCATGCGTCGCCGCAGCTCGGCTTTCACCGCACGCAGCTTCGCCTGCAGGCGCTTGCGCATCGTCTGCCGCAAGACCGTGAATCGTCCGTTGCTTCGCTTGGTCGCGCAGATGTGCGTGAAGCCAAGGAAGTTGAACGTCTCGGGCTTGCCCAAACCCCGACGGGCGCGGCGCTCGGCGGCATACGGGCCGAACTCCAGCAGCCGGGTCTTCTCGGGATGCAGTTCCAGCTTGAACTTGGCCAACCGCTGGACCAGCTCGGCCCGGAACCGCTCGGCATCGGACTTCACCTGGAAGCCAAGCGCACTATCGTCCGCATAGCGCACGACGATCATCTCGCCGCGCGCGTGCTTTCGACGCCACGCCCGTACCCACAGGTCAAACGCGTAGTGAAGGTAGATATTGGCCAAGAGCGGCGATGCGCTGCCGCCCTGCGGCGTACCTTCCTCCGTACGCGTGCGCTTGCCATCCTCCAGCACGCCCGCGTTCAGCCATTTCTGGATGAGATGCACGATGCGCCGGTCCGCGATGCGATGTTCGATGAACTTCACCAACCACCCGTGATCGATCGAATCGAAGAACCCACGGATGTCCACATCGAGCACCCAGTTCACCGGTCTCGTGAGCAACCCCACGTACAACGCATCCAGACAGTCATGCTGGCTGCGCCCGGGGCGAAACCCGTACGAGAACCCGAGGAAGTCCGTCTCGTAGATGGCGTTCAGCACCTCGACGGCGGCACGCTGGACGAGCTTGTCCTCCAGCGATGTCACGCCCAGCGGGCGTTGCCCGCCGCCGTCCTTGGCGATGTAGGCCCTACGCACCGGCCTTGCCCGGTACGCTCCCCGCTTGAGCCGCTCCGAGAGGTCCCGGAGATGCTCTTCCAGGTCCTCGCCGTAGTGGCGCCAGGTCTCGCCGTCCACACCCGCGGCGGCTTCCTTCTTCAGGCTGAAGTAGGCCGTACGCAGCGTGTCCAAGCTATAGACATGGTGCAGGAGCGCGGTGAACCGCTTGGTCCTATCCTTCTTTGCCGCTTGACGTACCCGCTCGAGCGCACTTTGCACGCTCACCCGGCTCAGCGTCCGGAGCGCGTTTTGCTCGGGCAGGTTCTCTTTGGCCAGACCCCTTCCCTCCATCCCCTCCGCCACCGGCGAACCGGCCTTGTTCAGGGACTTCGCCGGTACTACGGGCCTGTCCGACTTCCCTTGTCCGTACATCATCGGCGTACGTCTATCGACTTCCCGACACGGCCCGCTGCTCTGGGCGAACAAGGGATCTCCCGGCTCCCGCGCGAGGTGTTTGCGTACATGCTCGGGGTCTGTGACCGCGCGGGGTCCCGTCGCGTCTCGCGATATCGACGCGCCGGGTGTGGCCTTCCGCTTCTCCTTACAGCGTCGGCACCCCGGAGGAAGGTTCTTTCGCGGCTCAATACCCGGCCCGCACGTACCCCTGTCAACGCTTCGACGCCGCCCTTGCGGGCGGCTCCGCATGACTCGCGGCCGGTGTGGCTCGCTACACCTTCACCGTATGAAACTTTCATTCACAACACCTCGCCGGTTTAGCCGGCGCACAAGGAGATCGTCATGAGCCAGCAGGTCGTCAAAATCGGGCAACTGGAAATCCGCTATCTCGTCGAGGGCGCGCGGAACGGCGGACTGGGCGTGTTCGAGATGAAGGTCCCCGCCGGTGCGCACGTCCCCCCGCCGCACAGCCACACGGACAACGAGGAGTGCGTCTACGTGCTGGAAGGCACGCTCAGGTACTCGGTCGACGCAGAGACGCGGGACCTGAAGCCGGGCGAGTGGATGTCCACTCCGCGCGGCGCGGTGCACCACTTCAGCAATCAAGCGGCCGAAACCGCGCGCGTGCTCGTGATTCTCACGCCCGATATCGGCGAGGAGTACTTCCGCGAGGTCGCGGGCGTGGTGAACGCCGGCGGCCCGCCCGACCGCGCGAAACTCGGCCAGGTGATGGCCCGGTACGGGCTGCGTCCCGCCGCAGCGCAGCAATGAGCCGGACGAGCGGACCCGAGCCCCGGCATGCGCTCCGATTTCATTCCCACGCGTACTTCGATTACGCCGCGCCGGAGCGGGCCGAGCAAGCGCGCGCGTTCAGGGAGCTCATCCGCCGCACGTTCGCGACGAATGCCCATCTGGAAGTGCGTGCGTTCCATGCGGCCCCGGCGGGGCCGCATCCGCTCGGCAGCTTCGAGGTGCTGTTCACGCGCGAAGCGTTCGCCGATTACGTCTCCTGGCTCATGTTCGCGCGGCCTCAGGAGATCGACATCCTTGTTCATCCCCTCACCGGGTCGCAGGTGCTCGATCACACCGCGCGCGCCCTGTGGCTCGGCGTCCCGCTGCCGCTCGACCGGCGGATGCTGGAGGAGGAAGACGCCCGGCGGCTCGCCTCCGGCGCCATGTGCCACAACGCTGTTTGCATTCCCGCCTTCCAGGCGCGAACTTGAATGGTTGTGCCTAGCAGCGCCGCACGGTACCCTGAAACGCGCAGGTACCGCGCGCGTTCCGGGGCGTGGGCGCGAAGGAGGCCCCCATCTCTCTGACGCACGCGTGACGCAAGGGCGCGCGATTGCTCACTTCGTCGTTTTCGAAGTTGATCTCCGGGACGCGAAGCGGTATCAGGAATGAGTCCGTCGACTCGGAGGCTCCAGACATATGGACAAGCAGCTCGACCCCTCCCACATCATGCAGACCGCCACCGCGTTCTGGGCCTCGAAAGTCCTCCTGACCGCGGTCGAGTTTGACCTGTTCACCACCGTTGGCGACGGCAGGCTTTCCGCGTCACAGCTCGGCGAGAAGCTTGGACTGCATCCGCGCGGGACCTACGATTTCTTCGATGCGCTAGTGGCGCTCAAGTTTCTCGACCGAGAAGGAGACGGGCCGCAAGGCAAGTACACGAACACGCCCCAGACGGCGGCCTTCCTCGACAAGAAGAGCCCCACCTACATCGGCGGCCTGCCCGAGATGCTGAACGCGCGCCTGTTCGGGTTCTGGAACGACCTCGGCAAAGCGCTGAAGACCGGCAAACCGCAGAATGAGGTTAAGCACGGAGGCAAGCCGATCTTCGAGGCGCTGTATTCAAACCAGGCCTCGCTCGGCCAGTTTCTCGACGCCATGACCGGTGCCCAAGCCGCCAATTTCGCCGCGCTGGCGGAGAAGTTCGACTTTTCGAAGTACAAGACCGTCAGCGACGTGGGAGGCGCCTTGGCCCTGCTCTCAAGAATTGTGGGGGCGCGCCATCTGCATCTGACATTCACCAGCTTCGATCTCCCGCCAGTTGCGCCACTCGCCGAGAAGCATATCAAGGCGGCGGGCATGGAAGGGCGGATCAAGGCGGTGGCGGGGGACTTCTTCAAGGACGACCTGCCCAAGGCGGACGTGATGACGATGGGCAATATCCTGCACGACTGGAACCTGGAGAACAAAAAGCTCCTGATCCGCAAGGCCTACGACGCGCTCCCCGAAGGCGGGGCCTTCATCGCGATCGAAAACCTGATCGACGACGCACGGCGGGAAAACGTCTTCGGCCTGCTGATGTCACTCAATATGCTGATCGAATTGGGCGACGCGTTCGACTACACCGGCGCCGACTTCCGCGCCTGGTGCAGCGAAGCGGGATTCAAGCGCTTCGAGATCATCGGCCTCGCCGGCCCGGCGAGCGCCGCGGTCGCGTACAAGTAGCGGTCCGCCGGCCGGCGCCAGCATACGGTGAACGCAAGAGCGCCCGGCAGCGCGGCTCGGCGACCTGAAACACGCCGGCACCGGCTGCGTTTCGGGGCGGTGGTACGAAGGAATTTCCCATCCTTCAGCCGCACCCCATTTACCACCACGGTTCTCCCTCGGAGCGGCCGCTTTGGGTCGAGGCTGTGTGAAAACGCAAGACAGTGTCCGCCACACGGCAAATCCGTTCTCTCAAAAAATCCAAAATGCAAAGAAACGCCTTCTAGAGGCCGCTACGTCGACTCATTAGCACTCCGCAAAAGAGAGTTCTAGCGTTTTCACACAGCCTCGGTCGGGTGCCGCCCGTCGCCGCTGACGAAAGCAGCTATTGACTCAGCGTACCACGGTAACGTCGGTAACCTGCGTGATACCAGTCATTCAACTGAGCCAACGCGAGCGGCGACTCTGGCCGAAAAGCAGAAGTCCGCTCATCGGCGATTCTGTTGAAGAACTCGACGTTGCGGCTGAACTGGTGCTTGGATATTGGCGGTAACGACGCGGGGTGATGGGCTTCGGTGCCCATCACTGGGCTTTGATGTCTTGTTTGTCGGTTAATCGGGAGGGTTTCACCTCATGCGGGCGCACCTATCCCGTGAAGCGGTGGTGCCTGTGAGACGAGCTTGGCCAGCCGGCGCAAATTCTGTGCAATAGCGGCAAGGGTGAATTCATCCGTGGCGCCACTGAGCCCGCGAAGCCGTAAGCGATCGAGCTTGAGAATGGATTTAAGGTGCGCGAAGAGCATCTCGACCTTCTTGCGCTCGTGGCGCGATCGTTGATACGCCGCCCTGGTGGCGATGCGCCGAGCGACGTCACGCGCTTACTCGTGAGTGCTGTGGGCAATCTTTCGAAAGGGCATATTCGGACAGCAGCGGGGTTCCATCGGACAGGCGGTGCAACTGCGCTCAGTTGCGCGATAGATGACGGTTTGGGGTTGGGTGATGTGCGTGCGCGGGTTCTTATATGGACGCCATTGGCTGCGCAACGCGTGGCCCTGCGGGCAGCGGTATTCGTCGGCGTCTTCGTCCCATTGAAAGGCGTCACGCTCGAAGGTGCCGTCCTTGCGCTCGGTCTTGTCCCACACCGGCACATGCGGCTCGATCGCCTTCTGTTCGACCATCCAGCCCAACATCGACGCCGAGCCATAGGCCGTGTCCGCGATGAGCCGCTGCGGTTTGAGATCGAAGCGCTCTTCGACCCGCTCGACCATGGTCTTGGTGGATTCGACCTCCGTCGTGCGGTGAGCGGGCGTCGCTTCCACGTCGAGGCTCACCCCATGAGCGACGTCGATCAGATAGTTGGTCGAGTAGGCGAAGAAGGCGACGCCTCCGGTCGCCGCCGTCCAGCGCGAGTGCGGGTCGCTTAGCGAGAGCTTGCGCGACGCTGCCGCGGCGAGCTCCTCATCATCCAGTGCCGCCAGATACTCCCGCATCGCGCGCGTGTCAATTAGGGGATTGTTCCAATCGCAACGCTCGCCTGGCGCCACGCTGTGCTGACGGCTTGCGTTGGCGGCAACGAGACTCGCATCCACTGCAAAGCCCTCTGCCTTGACCCGGCCCGCAGCCATGCAGCGACGCACCACCTCCTCAAACACCCAGCGAAACGCGCCGCTCTCGCGAAATCGCCCATGCCGGTTCTTGGAGAAGGTCGAATGCTCCGGTACGGCATCCTCCAGACCAAGACGACAGAACCAGCGATACGCGAGGTTCAGATGGACCTCCTCACACAGGCGCCGCTCCGAACGAATGCCGTAGCTGTAGCCGATGATCAGCATCCGCACCATCAGTTCCGGATCGACCGAGGGCCGACCCGTGTGGCTGTAATACTTGGCGAGGTGTTCGCGCAGCCCGCTCAGATCGAGGCATCGGTCGATGCCGCGCAGCAGGTGGTTCGCCGGAACGTGATCTTCAAGATTGAACGAATAGAACAGTCGCTCTTGTCCGCCCGCTTGCTGTCCCATCATCTTGAAGCGCTCCGTCAACGCACTGGAAGATCGGACGCTTCACGGGATCAAAGATTCGACGATTAGCGAGCTTTTTTTTTCAACAGAATCCGGCCTCAGCGGTCACTGGCAATTTGACGGTGACTGGATCGACGGTTCCGATTTGAACGTCCGCTTCCGAATCAAATTGAACTGGTGCTGTCGACCCCGTCGCTGCCGTTCGAGCGGCGGACTCGCCTTTCTTCCGCCGGCTCGCTTCCCGGGTTACTGATAAGCCCGACTCTCGCAGGATGCCGCAGCCGCGGACTTGCTCCGAGCGATCACAATCTGCGCGTATTGACTGACGGTCACTTATTGAGTATTTCCTAACCTCGTGACAACCGAATTGTTCCTCATGCGTTACTCGGGTGTTGGCATAACATCGGAGTTTGCGCATGAAGACGAAGAACAAAATCGATGCCGGGGCGAAGCGCCGGGTGCGGGCGGCGCGGCTGCTTCAGGCCGGTCACGCTCCCGCGCGGGTGGCTGCTATGGTGGGCGCGCCGCGCCAGACGGTATACCGCTGGAAGGGCGTGCTGGAGTCCGAGGGAATCGATGCGCTTCGGAGCGTGAGCAAGGGCGGGCGTCCCGCCCGACTCGGTGCCGAGGAACTGTCCAAGCTGCAAGTAGCTTTGCTCGAAGGCCCGACGGCACATGGCTTTGGCACGTCGCTCTGGACGATCAAGCGGGTGCGCGTGTTTATCGAGCGGCGCTTCGGCGTTCACTACAGCGAGGTTCATGTCTGGCGGTTGCTCGGGCAGTTGGGCTTCTCCAGCCAGAAGCCCGATCGGCGTGCGCTGGAGCGCGATGATGTGGCCATCGAGCATTGGAAGCGGCACACCTGGCCCGGGCTTAAAAAAAGGCTCTGTCCTAGTTACGTGTTGGTAAGAGGCACGCCAATGGCGTCCAGCAAGAGTGTCTGCGGGTCTACGTTGAGTGACTTCCGGTCGAAGAATCGGAACCAGGCCAGGTAGCTTGGGAGGTGCTTCGTGGCGACGCCTCGGAACCTGCTCAAGCGGTCGCGAATCCGGCTATGCAGAGCGTTGACGTTCTGCACGTGGTACGGGCCGAGCTTGTGCGAGCCGCGGGGAATCTGGCGAACGGTGACGCCTAGTGCCTTCCCGACGGTCAGATAGGTCTTGAGAAGCGTCCGTGACGAGCACCGCGTCTGTCCGCAGCTTCGGACCCAACGCCATCGTGATGTCGCCGGCGTTCGGTGTCGAGGGCAGGACCTCGATGAAACTGTACGGGGAGCCGCGGGATACCGCGGTCTCGACGGCGACTTGCTCGGCCGATATGCCGCGCTTTCCGGCCCGCGTCCCGCGCCGATACGCCTTGCGCGGCAAGCCCTTCTTTTGGCCCTTGTACGACTTGCGGAAGAACATCTCATCCGCCTCGATAACCCCTTGCAAATCGGAGGGTTGGTGCTTCTCGAGCTCCGGCATCATCAGGTGCCGCAACCGGAAGGCGGTGTTGCGGTTAACGCCCAGTTTCTCGGCCGTCTCCCGCACCGACAGCCCCTCCTTCATGCAGAGCGCGTTCTGCAGGAGCTTCGGCTTGTTGCGGGCTCCCACCAGAGTGGTCCCGGTCAGGCTCGTGAACGTCTTCTCGCAGCCCGGGCGCTGGCACTGGTACCGCTGGCTACCGCTGACAGAATGCCCGAACCGAATGAACTCGGCGCCGCTGCACCAGGGGCACTTCGCGACCGCCTCTATGCGCTTTTCAAGCAGCCGGTGGACCTCCTGCCGGCCCTCCAGATGCCGAACCGCGTTCGACACCTTGCGCAGCTGGTTGGGACTCAGTTTGGTCAGCTCCTTTAGGAGCCGTTCGAGGTCTCGTTTGCGCATCGGAGGTCCGCCTTCTGCTACTCAGACCGCCAATTGTACCAACACGTAATTAGGACAGAGCCTAAAAAAAAGCCCGCCGCGAGGACCGGCTGATCGTCTTCATCGACGAATCGGGCCTGTCGCAGCGCCCCACGCGGGTGCGCACCTGGGCGGTGAGAGGCGAGACTCCGGTGCTCCAGTTCTGCTTCAACTGGGACCACGTCTCGGTGATCGCCGGAATGCACTATCGCGGCGTGTGCTTTCGGCTTCACGAAGGCTCGGTCAAGAAAGAGCAGGTCCTCGAGTTCCTCAAGGCGCTCAAAGCCCACTATCGCCGCCGGCTTCTCATCTTGTGGGATGGAGGCAGACCTCACCGCAGTCGCTTGGTGCGCGACTACGTGGACTCGACCGACGGCGACATCCAGCTCGAGTTCCTGCCCGGCTACGCCCCGGAACTCAACCCCGTGGAGTACCTCTGGGCTTGGCTCAAGCGCCATGCGCTGGCGAACTTCTGCCCCGAGACGTTGAGCGAACTCCAGCACACCGCTCGCGGCAAGCTGAAATCCGCCCAACGGCGCTCCGCCATCATCGCCTCCTGCTGGGAACAGGCTCAACTGTTCTAATGTCATGCGGTTAGGTAATACTCAATAGTATAACGTGCAGCTGAGAGGAGAGAGCGAGAGAGAGAGAGAGTCGGCAGCCCAGCAGCTCTTGGGCCGCTGGTGTGAGCACGGGCGCCCTACTTGCTTTTCTGCCCCGGCGGCACGTAGCCGGCGGCGGCGTCGGCGCCGCCGCTGAAGAGGTACTTCTCCATCTGCTGCGCGAGGTACTCGCGCGCCTTCCTGTCGGCGAGGTTGAGCCGATTCTCGTTCACCAGCATCTTCTGGTGCACGAGCCACTGCCGCCACGCCTCCTTCGACACGCTCTCGAAGATGCGCTTGCCGAGCTCGCCCGGATACGGCGGGAAATCGAGCGCTTCCGCTTCGCGCCCAAGCTTGATGCACTTGACCATGCGCGCCATGGCCGAACTCCACTCGACCCTCGCCGCAGGCGCGGCGTTACGTCCGTCGATTGTAGCGTGCGTCGACGGCAGCGGGATTCCCCGGTGAGCGGCTGGTTGCCACTGCAAGACCATGAAGCGGACAGAGTTTTTCCGGGCGGTCGACTCGCCTATGATATTCGGGTGACGATCACGAGGGATAACTGTGATGGCAGGTAAGGGCCCCGGCACGACGACGCCGACCGAGATCAAGCTGCACCAAAAATCGCACGTGCTCGAAATCTCGTTTGCCGACGGCAAGACCTTTAGGCTGCCGTACGAATTCCTGCGCGTGTACTCGCCGTCTGCCGAAGCGCGCGGCCACGGACCGGGGCAGGAGGTGCTCCAGGCGGGCAAGAAAAACGTCGACATCGCCCGTGTCGAGCCGGTCGGCACCTATGCTATTCAGCTGTGCTTCTCGGACGGCCATGACACTGGCCTATACTCGTGGGAGCTGCTCTACGATTTCGGGCTGAATCATGACGAGATGTGGGGCGAGTATTTGAGGCGGCTCGAGCAGGCCGGCGCGAGCCGCGAGCCGCAGCCGGGCTTCGAGGCGCGGCCGAAGGCGAAATAGAGGCAGCAATGGCCCGCGAGATCCCCCACGGTGCCCACGCCCGGGAGGCCGGGCATCGGGTCGTCCTGATCAGTCCCTACGACCTGGGCCGCCAGCCGTTCGCCCTCGCAGAGCCGGCGGCGCTGCTTGAGCGCGCCGGCTTCGAGGTGAGTTGCCTCGATTTGTCGCTGCAGAGACTCGCCGACATCGAATGGCGCGACCCGACGCTGGTCGCCATTCACCTTGGCATGCATACGGCCACGCGCATCGCGCTCGCTGCGCTGCCGCGCATTCGCACGCTCGCCCCACGTGCGCGCCTGTACGCCTACGGGCTGTATGCGCCGATGAATGCAATGCTACTGCGCGCGCATGGCGTAACCGAGGTCATCGGCGGGGAATACGAGGACGCGCTGGTCGCCGCCGCGAGGCGTAGCGGCGACAGCGCTGCCGCTGCCTCGCCGGCGTTCATCCACCGCGGTAAAGTCGACTTCGCGGTGCCGCAGCGCGCGCAGCTTCAACCGCTCGAGCGCTACGCGCGCCTCGTGCTACCGGAGGGCGGCGAGAAGACTGTCGGCTTCGCCGAAGCAAGCCGCGGCTGCAAGCACTGGTGCCGCCATTGCCCGGTGGTGCCGGTGTACCAGGGGCGCTTTCGTGCAGTGCCCGCCGCGATCGTCATCGCCGACATTCGCCAGCAGGTCGAACGGGGCGCGCAGCACATCGCCTTTGGCGACCCGGATTTCCTCAACGGGCCGACGCATGCCCTCCGGATCGTGCGCGGGCTTCACGCAGAGTTCCCGGATCTTAGCTGGGATGCCACCATCAAGGTACAACACCTGCTCGAGCACGCCGCGCTGCTGCCCGAGCTCGCGCGTTGCGGCTGCCTGTTCATTACTTCCGCGGTCGAAGCGGTGGACGAGCGTATTCTGGAGTGCCTCGCCAAGAATCATACGCGTGCCGACTTCGAACGCGCCGTAGTGTTGCTGCGTGCGGCCGGCATCGCGCTCGCGCCGACTTTCGTCGCCTTTACGCCCTGGACCACGCTTGAGGGCTACCTCGAGCTGCTCGAGACCATTTTGCAGCTTAATCTGATCGAAAACGTGCCGCCGGTGCAGCTCGCGATCCGGCTGCTGGTGCCCGAGGGTTCTGAGCTGCTCAAGCTAGGCGGCTTTCGCGACCTGCTTGAGCCGTTCGACGCCAGGATGCTCGGCTATCCCTGGCGCCACCGCGACCCACGCGTCGACGGACTTCAGCAGGCGGTGCAGGATCAGGTCGCGCGCGCAGAGACCCAGGCCCTGCCGCGGCGCGAGACCTTCGCCGCAATCCGGCGCCTGGCGTATGAGGCTCTGGGACAACGCTCCCCTGCGATGGCGCCACGCAGGGCGGCGGAGGCGATCCCGCACCTCTCGGAGCCGTGGTATTGCTGCGCGGAGCCCACGCACGAGCAGCTGGCGGCATTCTGAACCGTGAAGCCCTCACCCGCGCCGAGACAAAGTGTGTTGCTGCTATTGCCCGCCGCGTCGTATCGCAACGATGCCTTTCGCGTTGCAGCACACTTGCTCGATGTCGAGATCATTGCCGCCGCTGATTACTGCCACCGGCTCGCGCCGCAGTGGGGGCTGCATCCGCTGCTCGCGCTGCCCTTTGACCAGCCGCGGCGTGCGCTTCGGCTCGCATTACAAAACCTGGAGTCTAGGCCCGACGCCGTGCTAGCGGTGGACGACCACGGGGTGGAGCTCGCGGCGCTGCTCAACCGCAGACTGCGATTGCCCGGCAATCCGCTACGTAGCGTGAGCATGCTGCGTGACAAGCTCGCCTTCCGCCGGCTGCAGCAGCGCCACGGCATGAACCGCCCGTGGTTCCGGAATCTGCGCTCGGACGCCGACCCGGCGGAGATGCGCGCGGTGCGCTTTCCGGTGGTGGTCAAGGCGCGGCGCCTTGCCGCCAGCCGCGGCGTGATCCGCGCCGATAACCGCCGCGCGCTGGTCCGCGCGGTCGCGCAGGTGCGCCGCATCCAGGCGCGCGGTGACCGCGATGCGGCGCGTCTCGGGCTGCTAATCGAGGCGTTCATTCCCGGCCGCGAGTACGCGCTTGAGGGGCTGCTCACGAACGGCAAGCTGCGGGTGCTAGCGCTCTTCGACAAGCCCGATGTGCTCGACGGCCCGTACTTCGAGGAGACGATCTACGTCACACCCTCGCAGCTCGCGCCGCCCGTTCAGCGCGCCGCGGCCGCCGCCGTCGAGCAGGCCTGTCGGCACGCCGGACTCGCCAACGGCCCGCTGCACGCGGAGTTTCGAATCAATGAGCGTGGCGTCTGGCTGCTCGAGATCGCGCCGCGCTCGATCGGCGGGCTGTGCGGCACGGTGCTTACGCAGGCGCTTGGCATGACGCTTGAGGAATTGATCGTGCGCCATGCGCTCGGCCGAACGCTGCCAGCGCCACGGCGCGGGGCAGCCTGCGGCGTGATGATGATTCCGATTCCGGCCCGCGGCATTTTCGACGGCGTGAGTGGCCTGGACCGGGCGCTTGCAGTGCAGGGCATCACGGGCATTCCGATCACCGCAGAGCGCGGCCAGATCGTCGCCCCGCCACCTGACGCCACGGGTTACTTCGGGTTCATTTTTGCGCGCGGGCGAAGCGCGCCCCGCGTCGTCGCCGCGCTGCGCGCCGCACACGCGCGACTAGACATCAAGCTGAGCCCGGCAGTCCCGTTGCGCGCAGCTTCCCTAGGCGCGCCCGACGACTCGATCGGTCGTACCACCCCGAGTGCACCGGCCGACATGCCGCGCGGGTCGTTCTTTTGAGCGCCGAACAAGCGCAACGACCCGAGCCCTGCGATTGCCGAACGCCCCGCGCAGCCCCGCAAGCGGTTGAAATCCAGGGTATCGGTATGCGTCGGACAGACGCTTTTGTTTCGATGAAGTGGGCATCGCAAAATCATGCCGACTTTTCGCATCCCGTCAATGACCCAATTTCCCTTTGTGGTGGGCCCAATTCGCCTCAAAAAGTACCCACACTTTTCCGCGAAGACCCTGGGATGGAAGCCACGCATTCGAATCTGACGCCAGGAGATTTCGACTGGCTTCGCGAAATCCGGGCCGCTACGCATGCGATACGGGATCCGCGGCCAGTGCCAATAGAAATCGTGGGTAAGCTTCTTACGTTTGGCTTTGTAACGCTTGACGGCCGCAGTAGGCTTGCAATTACAGATCGGGGAAGCGAAGCGTTGCTGGAACAGGACATGCGGGACGCGGAAGACCGCTGAATCACTGACCCTGGCCCCAATGAACGCCGGGCAGGTCGCACTCGTGCGCGGGGGGCTCTATGGCTATATCGGGCAAGCACTCGTGGATTGAAAGCTCGGACGTCCTTTCGCTGTTTCCCACCTTGGTCTGGAAAATCCAACTTCGCGCCGAGGTGCACGAACCGATCGACGCGAGCACACTCGGACTATTGCACTCGCTGCAGCAGCGAGAACCGGAGTTGAAGCCCGGCGAAGCCTGGCAGTCGGGCCATGGCCTGCATCGGCGGGAGGAGCTGCACGCGCTTTGCGACTGCGTCAGCCGGGCAGCTGCGCGCGTGCTTCAGTTCCTGAAAATCGAGGAATCAGTGATCGAAATCACCGGCTGCTGGGCGAACGTGTATGCGCCGGGTGCCGCGCACCGCGCGCACAGCCATCCCAACAATTTCTTGAGCGCGGTGTACTACGTGCGCACCCGACCCGGCGCTGACAGTATCAATTTTCACGACCCGCGCAGCCAGACCGGCGTCATCAGACCACCGGTCACGGAACTCACCTCCGCAAATACCGATCAGGTCGTGGTGCGGGTGAGAAATGGCATGCTGCTCCTCTTCCCATCCTATCTGTATCACTCGGTTGATCCCAATACCAGCGGCGAGATTCGCGTAAGTCTGAGCTTCAACCTGATGTTTCCCACATTCACTGCTGCATTGAGCAAGCCGTTGTGGGGCGATGAATAAGGCAGCGGGCGCACTCGATCCCCTGGAAGTGGTCATGCGCTACCACCAGGAGACGAAGCACCGCTTTTCCCGCTACGCGCGCGCACCCGGGTACATGGACTGGGCGAATCAGCCAGACCCCTTTCGACGATTCGATGGATCTCCACTTATTCACTTACCGATCCTGAAACGCGACGACCCTCCGTACTCGCCGCTCTATGAGGACCTGTATCGCCCGGGGGCGATTGCGAGTTCGCCGGTCACCATGCCGGCGCTCTCGCGCTTTTTCGAATATGCGCTGGCGATCTCGGCCTGGAAGCAGGCCGGCGAGGTCCGTTGGGCGCTTCGTAGCAATCCCTCGAGCGGTAACCTGCATCCGACCGAAGGCTACCTGCTCATTGGTGAAGTGCCTGGCCTGTCACCATTCCCGGGTCTTTATCACTATACGGCCAGAGAACATGCGCTGGAACTGCGAGCACAGCTGCCGCAGGAGAGCTTCACGCCACTCTTGGAAGGATTCCCGCGCCATGCCTTCCTGCTCGGCATCACGTCAGTGAACTGGCGGGAGACCTGGAAGTACGGTGAGCGTGCGTTCCGCTACTGTCAGCACGACGTGGGACACGCAATCGGCAGCGCCCGCATTGCGGCCCAGACGCTTGGCTGGCGCATGCTGTTGCTGGACGGTGTGTCGGATGACACGCTGGGTGCCTTGTTGGGCGTCGATCGAGACCAGGATTTCAACGGGGCGGAGCGGGAGCACCCGGATTGCCTCGCTGTTGTCTGGCCGTCCGACCTCGGAGCAGATTTTTCCGCCCGGAAGACGAACACGTTGCCTCTATTCCTTGCGCCTGATGGCATTGGCGAGTCGACGCGGCGAATTTGGCACGGCAAGGCGAACCGGCTGAGTCGAGACGATCCGGTGCGCTGGCAGTACCTCGAAGAAGTGGAAGTCGCCTCGTGGAAGTCGAGTACCGAGCAGGCGGTCGTCGAGCTCGATCGTGGGAGCAACGCAGGGCGGGTACCGGAGGTTGCTCCGGGCCTCTCAAGCGCCGGACAGTTGATTCGCCAGCGGCGAAGTGCGCTAGCGTTTGACGGCGAGACGTCAATCCCCGTCGACCGTTTCTTTACGATATTGGCCCGGGTCATGCCACGGGTCGAGCGTGACCTGTGCCAGCGCCCGATGCCCTGGGATATGCTGCCCTGGGAACCGGCCATTCACCTTGCCGTGTTCGTCCATCGAGTGGACGGCCTTGCGTCCGGTCTTTACGTATTGGCTCGCAATGCTGCGAAGATGAGCCCGCTCAGTCAGGCGATGCACCAGCAATTTGCCTGGACCCCGCCTCCGGGCTGCCCGGAGGACTTGCCTCTCTTTCTCCTGCAAGAGGGCGATGCCCGGAAAATGGCTGCTCAGGTCAGTTGCGGTCAGGCTATCGCCGGTGACAGCGCGTTTTCGCTGGGGATGATCGCGGAATTCGAATCAAGCCTGCGGCGCTACGGACCCTGGTTCTACCGAAGGCTTTTTTGGGAGACAGGCGTAATCGGTCAGGTGCTTTACCTGGAAGCGGAGGCGGCGGGCGTTCGCGCGACCGGAATCGGCTGCTTTTTCGATGACCCCGTCCATCAGGTGCTGGGTATAGGTGACGCGGCGTTCCAGTCGCTATATCACTTCACCACCGGTGGACCTGTCGATGATCCTCGCCTGACCACCTTGCCACCCTACGGTCTCGAGCATTAAGTCCGGGACATTCGAACACAAGAAGCGAGCGATCGCGGGATCAATTTCTGCCGGGCACGCCAGCACTCGATGTCCGCCATCGAGCAAGCGCGGTCATTCGCGATGACCGGCAGTCCGGGGTTTTTGTTCGAGCCCTAGTCGGGGAGCCAACTGGATGCGAAACTGGGCACGCCCGCCAGCGTGCCCGGTTTCTTTGCCGCCACCGCGTGCGCAAGCGCCGCATAGCTCCCGCGCATCTCAAGCTGCCGGTCCACGACGCGGATTTCGGACACCAGCAGCCGCAGGTATTGCTTGGCAAAGGGACGGTTCGCGCCGAGCCTCGATTTGAGAGCGCGCCCGAAGGCCTCGACCTGGCTCGCCTTGAGCGCCCTCAGAGGCGTTTCCGCCTGGCGCTTGAGTCCCGCGATCTCAAGCAGCACCTCCTGCCGCCTCGCCTGCAGCTTGTGCGCGCGTTCCTGAAGCGCCGCATCCAGGGGAAGGTGCCCCGACTCTACCGCCTCAAAGAGCCGCTCGCTGCGTGACTTCAGCTCGTTGAGTTCTTTGGCGAGTACCTTGAGCCGCGCGTCCTGCTCCGAATGCGTGTTCCGCATCCGCTCGCGCGCCCCGGCGATCATGGACTTCAGCCGCTGCGGCGTGAACACCTTTTCGGCCAGGGCCTTGAGCACCAGCTCGTCGAGCTTCTCCATCGGGATGTTGCCGCTCAGGCAGCGCGTATTGCCCTTCGCAATGCGCGTCTGGCATTTGTAGTAGCGATACCGTCCGCCTTTGCCGGTCGCAAGCGTCATCCCGGCCCCGCAATGCCCGCACTTGAGAAGGCCGGTAAGCAGCGTGGGCGAGTTCACCACCCGCGGCGGCACCTTGGCCGGGGCGCGCGCCGCACGCAGCGCCTGCGCCCGCCTGTAGGTGCCTGCGTCGATGATCGGCTCGACGGCCACCCGGACCCACTCCGTTTCGGCCTTCACCTCGCCCGTCTTGTTGCTCGTGCGGTTAAAAACGTACTCGCCGCAGTAGGCGCTATTGGCGAGGAGGTTATGCACCTTGCCACGCGTCCACTTCTGACCCCGCAGACTCACGCCCTGGTCATTGAGAATCGCCGCAATGCCCTTCTCCCCGAGCGACGCACCCTTGTGGCCGTCCAGGTACAGATCGAACACCTTGCACACGATGGCTGCCTCGGCGGGGTCGATCTCCAGGCGCTTCTTCTTGCCCTTGCGGCCCGTCGCCTCCGTCTCCACCGTCCTATAGCCAAAGGGCGGTCGAGAGCCGTTGAAATAGCCCTGCCGGGCGTTTTCCTTCATCGCCCGCAGCGTGTGCTTGCCGTTCTCCTTGCTCTGGTACTCGTCGAACAGGCTAAAGATCGTGCGGGCCATCTCGCCCGCCGGGTCGTCGCTCGTTTGCTGCGTGATCGAGATGACCTTTACCCCAGCGCGCTTGAGCGTGCGTTCGTAGCTGAGGAATTGAAACAGATCCCGGAAGAACCGCGAGCGGCTATGAACGATGATCGCCTCGTAGGGAGACGGCTCTAGCGTCGCCTCCGCAATCATCTGCTGGAACACCGGCCGCCGGTCGTCAGTGGCCGAAGCCCCAAGCTCCACGTATTCCACGGCGACCGCGAGGCCATGGCCCTTGCACCAGTCCCGCATCTGGCGGAGCTGGTCGGGGATCGAGAGATCCTTTTCAGCCTGCTTCGTCGTCGATACCCGAGCGTACAGCGCGACGGCCATGTCCTTTCCTTTCCACTGTGTCCCCGCCAATCCGCAGCTCGGCGAGGAGTTCCGGCAACACGGAGTAAATCAAGACCAGTTCCGCCTCCGACACCTTCGATTCGTCGAACCCTTCCCGATACCGAATTGCGAGTTTATCGGAATCCGTAATGGGCACGCATGGTCAACCTCCTTTCTTTGCGGTGTGGGCCTGCCCGTGCCCTATCCTATCCTTGTGCTCTTCGCGAAACACCCGTTCCAACTCCGACTCCAAGCCGCTACGCCCGAACTCGTCCAGGACGAGCTTACGAAACGCTGCGAACTGGCCGGGCGCAAGCGCCAGCTCGCCGAATTCCAGGATGCGCTTCATCCGCGGTTTGATGAGGCCGAGGAGCGTATCGAGATCGATCATTGGCCAAGCTGCACGCACTGGATGCGCTTTGTCACATCGAGCCGCCAGGTGAGCTCGTCGTGCACCCTGCACAGCAAGCGTTGCAGCTCGGTGAGGGCCTTGTCATGGGGCATGCTGACCTGCCTTCGCTGCACGCAGCGCAGCGCCGCGAGCTGCTTGAGGTATCCGTTCAAGCTCAGGCCAATGCGGGCGATGCGCTCCTCGATTTGCCGCATCGGGTCGATGGCGCGATAGACCCCTTCGGCCTTGAATCGCTCGATTTGCCCCTGAAGATCGCGCCACAGCGGATGCAACGGCCAGCGCGAGCGGTTGCGGTCGCGCGTGCGTTTGCGCAGCGTGTCGTGCTCCGCGGCGAGGTAGCGCAGCAGCTCGCCCGCCTGGGCGTTCAGCTCGGCATAGGTACGGATCCCGAAGCGGCGCAGGACCTCTTTACGAACCTGCCATTCGATGCGCCAGACGTCGCGGTCCTCACCCCACAGCTCGAAGAGCCAGACCTTCTCGCTTTGCTCAAAGATCTCGGCCACCTTGTCGTAGACGCGCAGCACCACCTCGTCCCGGCCGAAGGTGAAGGTCTGAACCGTGCCGTTTGCACGATGTTGACTATCTTTCGTCGCGAGGCTGACAAACGCGTCCTCGTCGAAGTCCACCACGGGGAGGTGGTAATCGAAACAGAAGTCCACCCGCGAAAGCGTTTCCGGCCTGACGGGGGCGAATCCAATCCCCGCGGCCCATGCGAGAAACCGCCGATGGAGCGCCTCGGCGGGCTCGCGCCAGAGCGCCTCGCTGCGGCAGGTGACGTAAAACGAGGGGTTGTTGAATTCCCCCAACTCGATGCGATAGTCGGCGTTGCTGAGCACGAACGGATAGCCCGAGGCGCTGCCGTGCGGGGCGAGCAGGAACTCCATGTCGCCGAGCTGGATCGGCTGCGGCTCGGGGGTCCTTGCCTCGCGTAGGCTCTCCCGCTGCGCGCGAAGTTGCACGAAGTCGATTTGCGCTTGGCCCCGAGGCAGCAAGTAGTAGGCGCACTGGATCGTGTCGATCCCGTGCAGCAGCAACCGCGGAGCGGGCGCCTTCGCTCGCTTCGAGGGAACCGCAGCCGCCTTACTCGGTGTCGTCCTCGTCGTCTTCAAGGCCAATCCCTTCCTCGTCCAGAATCTCATCCACCCACGCCCGCACCTCGGTGCGCGATTCATCCCCGGTCAGCGCCTTGAGCTCCTCGGTCACCACCGATTCAATGCGCCAGCGCTCGGATAAGTCCAGGTCCTCGATCGCCTCCAGCTCCTGCTCGGCGTACTCCAGGCCGTAACGCTGCAGTGCCTGCTGTCGCTGCGTGCGGGCCGCGGTCGCGTTCTGGCGCGCGAGCGCTTCGCCGTGGAGCCGGTCCCGGACTCCTTCGGCGATCTGCACCAGCTCTGCCTGAGGTAGCTCTTCGATAGGCAACGGAGCGAGCGCACGCTCGATCGCCTGGAGGATCTGCGCCTTGAGTTCCGTACTCAGGCGGTAACTGGCGGGCCAACGCTCCACGACGGCCTGCTTGGTGTCCTGGATAATCTGACGGCGCTTGGCCTTGTGCCGCTCCTTGGCTTCCTCGGCCCGGCGGCGCGATTCCGCCTCCAGGGCAGCGCTCGCCCGGGCGGCCTCGCGCTCGCGCTCGGGGGCGGCCCGAGCCGCGGCCTCGCGCGCCTGCTGCTCGGCCGCTGCGCGACGGCTCGCGTTCTCGCGGGCGTCCAGCTCCCCGTGCGCCTGGCGGATCTCGCGCAGCGTCAGGCGAAGCTTCTCCGCCGACACCTGCTGGCGCATCTTGGTCACGGGGTCGAAGTCCTCGGCTGGCAGATCAAAGGACGCGCCCGCCGGGGACTGCGTAGGCATGCCGCCGGCTGCCTCAGGCAGGAGCGCTTGCCTAGGGGCTCTGCCTAGATAGGCAGCGCATGCCTTGAGGTGCGCGCGCACGCCTTGCCTGCTGCCGAATTCCTGTCCGCAGAAGCGGCATACCGCCATGACCCATGCCCTCGAAGCTGAAGCGACCGCTTTCCCATTTCGAGAAAGCCGCCGGGGCGAGGCCCTATGGGCCCGCCCCGCGGCGCACCGCGTTCAGTTGTCCCGACTCAGTGCGGGTGGCTGCGGTGCAGCGCTGAATCTGCGGCGCTTCGGCGATGGCGTCAAAGCAATTAACCTCCCTCTTGCACGGGGGGTTTGCTCCGGGGCGCGGGTTTTTCTACTGCGTCGAGCAGGGGTCGAAGATCGGCGTGGTGCCAGCCAGCTTGTCGCAGCGCGATGCGAAGCACCTCCTTGAATGGGCCGCGGCGCAGCGATGACAAGCGCGCGCCGAATCCCGCTTTGGCGAGCTTGTGAAATTCGACGACGAAGCCCTGCGCGCGCGGGGTGCGCGGCCGCCCACCGCTAGAATTGCGTGACACCGGGATAGATGCGGCATACGACAGCAGGCTTTGAAGCTTCGGAAGATTCTTCTCGAATTGGCCAAGCGATTCCAGTGGGTCGGGATATCTGATTCTGATTCCATGCAAATGCGTTGGCCTGCTTTCCAGTACCGAGCTCCAGGCCGCGGATAGCCGCGTGTGGCCAGGGAAATATTCGCGAGCCTTTGCATAGGCGGCGATCAGCTCTTCCGCCTTCTTCTTGGCGCGCTCAAGATGCGTAATCGCCTCGCGCTCACTGCGCAGCGTGTCTCGATCTTGTAAGCGCAAGATCTGGTACGTGCCGATCAGACGCACCAGCTCATCGATGAAGGGTTCGCTATTTGCCGTGAGCTCCGATCTATCCAGCAATGCGGCAATTTCCAGGCGAACCTGCGGCGGCATTTGGTAGCTGAGCCGCTGCACCCCGACGCCTGATAGTGCGCCAACGTAAGTGACTGAAGGCGTCTGTTCGGGCGGATTTATCGAAGCAGCGGCAGGTGAGCTGTCGGATGAGAAATCCGGCATTGGACTGCCGGTCGCTGATGGTGTGGCACCGGACCTATCAGAAGGTCCTTTGATGCGTGCTTGGGCAGCCCGCTTGACTCTCACCGGCTTCGACTTTCGCATGTGCAAAGCCCTCCCTTCGAGCCGCTAAACGCCGCAAGACCCTATCCCATGCCGCATGACGGCTGCCCTGGACGGCGGCCCTTGACTGTGGGGCCCGGGCGCCTGTGTTGGCCGCTTGCGACCTTGCCGGGGTGCCCTGCGGGCACCCCGCGCAAGCTCGCTTGACGCTAACACAGGCGCCTACCCTCAGATCAAGGGCCGCCGTAGAATGTATCCGTAGCCCCCCGTGTTACACGAACGGGGGCCAAACGCCGCAGACCAATCATATGACCGTGCTGATTATTGCTGTCCTCTGCGTGGTGATTGCATATGCGTTGCTGAAATATATGCTCTACGCCCGCCGATACTCGGCCGCACTCAACGTAGTGCTAGCAAAAGTTACATTCGAGCGACTGCTCCCGACCAAGCAGGCTGAGGTCAATTCGAAAGCACACGAGATCCTGGCCCGTCTAATGACGCGCCCCCCGGAGACCTTCGAGACAGAGGTACATCGCTTTGGTTGGTACGCCCTCGCAATGGCCGAGTTAGGAATTCAGCCTGCATTTGAGGAACCGAGGTGGATCCTTATACCTAATCCCTTCCTCGCCGTTGTCCCTGGCGATCCAGCCTTTAAGAGAATTGTTAAATACTTGAAGCGCAAGTATGGCATCGATATCCAATTGAAGAACGAGAAGTGCCCCGAGATTAAAGTCGAGGAGAAACCGAAACCGGCAGGGCCGAGAAACCGCACGTACTTGGACGAATTTAATGAGGTCGCCGGTAGCGTTATAGTGGGTGGTTACCGGACAATCGCATCGCGGCAAGGATGCGCCCCGTCGGCAAGAACAACGGATGAAAAGATCGTTCAAATTTACGTCCAGGTCGGCAGCGCATTTCAGGAGGCTGCCAAACAGCGTGGCGAGCACATTCCCGCACAAGTACTTAACTTCGTCGTGCTGCATTTCTTGCAGCTTTATGAAACGGCAGACGAGCAAATGTTTCATGAACACCTACGCTACGAGATCGCGAACTATCTGAAATCTGGGCTCCGCACTGACTACCAGCGTGAGCTTCCCTTGATTTAGACGGCCGCATCGAGCGCAAATCGACCTTCGTCTACGCGACCGAGTTATCCGACCTTTGGCCCGGCTATTACACGCAGAGGGCTCTGACAATGGACGAGGAAGACTATACGCGGTTTAGCAAGTGGCAAGACGTCACCCGCGAACAACTCGGTGCAACGTCGAACCTCCTTCTCGGCCTTGCCACCGGCCTACTAGGTTTTACTACCGTGCTCCTTCTTGATCGCAGGCTAATCGTTTCATGCGCTTTCGGTTTCGGCGTTACAGCGTCGATCCTTCTCGCATTGTCAGTAGCCCTTGCACTCTGGTGCACAACAAATCGGCTCGCAGATTTCCGTCTAACGGCGAAAATCGCACATCCGAAGACTTGCAACAGTCAACGCGATGAGTTGCGGGAAGCATCAAAGCATCTCGGCGAGCGCACGTGGGGCATTTTCCGTGGTCAAGTATGGAGTTTCGCATTCGGTGCCGGCGCTATTGCCGTCGGTATCATCATCCAGGTATTTTCGTAGCGATTATCACGGTAGCCCCCGACGCTTCGAGAGAGACGCCCTCCCAGCAGGCTTCGCTCGAGGGCTGGGCAATTCGCGAGAAATACGTTAGCTAACCGGCACCCGAACGATCCAGTGCCCACCTTCGCCCCGGTTGGGGAGCCAAGAATAGGGCATTTTTCACGTAAGTAGGCACTTCAAGCCGAAACCCTGTAGGCGCCATGAAGGCAATCGCGGCGCCCGACGCGCTGAACATCGCCCAAAGGTGGCACACGGGGCGTCTTTTCGCACAAGGCACGATGTCGAACGACCCTGACGGAAGGGCCCCTCGAGGATCGTTCAGAAGCCGCCAGGAGCGACGCGCCCCCGGGCCGCTACCAAAGAGGAGACCGCACCGCGCACCGTAGCATCCAGCCTCCGCCTCGGGTACGCTCGCAGGCATCGCGGAAAAAGGACGGGGTATGGACTCCATTGAGGCGCTCTGGTCGATCGTCTTTGCATCGAACGTACAGCTGCTGCCCGGACAACCGTCGGCGGGCGGCGGCATCGTCGTGTTCGAGACCGGCCGCGTCTTCGGCGGGGATTCGACGATGATCTACGTTGGTCGCTACCGCTTCCCGCCGGAGAGCAAGCACTTGGAGGCCGAGGTCGAGGTCAACAGGTTCCTCGCGGGAGGCGTCTCCGTATTCGGGGCCATCGACCACTTCCACCTCAAGCTCACGGGGCAGTACCAGCGCGATCGCTTTGTGATGGAGGGGCACATGGTCGAGAACCCGGCGCAGCGGATCGCGATCGAGTTCGTGAGGCGCGCAGAGCTGCCGTAGGTCGAGCCGCGATGGAATCGCAGCACGCCAACCTGCCACCCGGGCGCCCGGCGCGCCGCGCAGGACGAAGGCGCTCGTGCGCGGGGGTCGCTGCAGCGATCGTGCTGGGCTTCTTGCCGCTGCTGGTCCGCGCGCAGCAAAGTGACGCAGCCTCGCGCCTCCATCATGCTCGAACTCTGAAGTTGTCAATTTGGCACCGGAACCGTTACCCAATGGGAGAAAGGCAAGCCCACAGTCCGCAGCATGTCCGGGGACAGTGAAGCGGTGTTCGACGCAATTGACCTTAAGAAACACACGGCGCGCGTTATTGGCAGCGTCGGAGCCGACGATGTTGTGGCGTTGCCGACCTTGGTCGGGGTTTCTTTCATCGAGTCAGGCGCGGTCTTTTCTACGACGACTGTGTTCTCGACATCGGCAGGCGCCGACGCGTTCCTCGCGGTCGACAGCAGGCAAGATAAGTTCGCCGGCACGACTTTCGCCGAACAGTACCCCGGGATTTGCAGAATCTTGCAGTGAGCCCGAGTCCATACGACACCCGCGACGCAACCGAGCACGCCCAGGTCGTCGCGCTCCTCGAGCGGCTCCCCGCCCAGCACCCGGCGCGCGCGGCCTACGCCCGTGGCACCGGCACGCTGGAGCTGACGCACCTGGTCGCCGATCGCTCCGAGCTGGTCGAGGAACTTAAGGAAGCGTGGCTCGCCGGCTACCGGCGGCTGCTTGCGCGGTCGAGCGGATTTAGGCCGTAGTCCCAGGGCCCGTGTTGGGCCACTCCAGGCACGTAAATTCCCGCCAACAGTACTCGCGTTCGAGCCCATTCTGGCTCCCCGAGGAGGGCAGAACTGGGCACTGGGTGGTTAGGGTCGAACTACGCTTAGGCTCATGTTACCTGGACGGTGCTGGGCAAGTGTAGAGCGGTCGGAAGCGCTCCCGCCCTTGAGCAGTCGTTGTTGGGCGTGTCGTTAGCACTCTTCATCGGTCCACGTTCTGTTTGTTAATTACGGCATTTCGCTTCAGGAATCGAATCAGAATGGTTTCGAACTTCTTTCGCAGTTCCGCCTCGGGTACCTTGATGTATGCGGCCGTCGTGACGATGGGCGCCTTGAACCAGAACTTTTCCTCGTGCTCTTGAATTCGCTTTCTAATGCTTGTCCCTTGGCCTACGTAGATCGGGCGTTCTGAGATGTCATACAGGACATAGATGCCGGGAACGTCGGGCCAATCGTCTTTATCTAGCGGATCGAACTCGAAGAATTCCCCGACCCCCTCGACGGTAGCTTCATCGCGGATCTCTTGCTTCGTCTCTGCGGGAACCTCTTGTTCTAACGCCTTCTCAAGCCGGCGAACAGTTTCGACACGCGGATTCTCAATGCGCCCGGACTCAATGTTATATATGGCCGGAGCAGAAACATCTGCCTTTGCTGCCAACTCGCCAACCGACAAGCGCCGTTCCAAACGAACGCGGTTCAGCCATGAGCCGAAGGCGGATGGACCAGACTCCTGCTCTGTTCCGTCTTCGTCGCGTGCCTTTTGATCCGCGGCATTGTTTGTTCGCGATAACCCTAGTACCTCGCGGATGTGGGCTTTCTGGGAACGATCTGGTATGACTTTGTCGTTCTCCCAGTTCGAGATCGTCATCTGGCTCACATCGAGCTTCTCGCCGAGCTCGCTTTGAGACCAAGCGTTCTTGATGCGCGTCCGGCGCATTCGCTCGCCGAATGAGATATTGGCCATAGCTCACAGACCTCCTGGAGGAAATTGTCCGTGCTAGTCGCGGCATTCAACTGGTCCGCGCGGCATACCGGTTAAATCAAGACTGCCGATCGCGTATGAACTCGTACACTTCATTTGGCGAATGAACGACGAAGCTATCAGCGTTTCCAGGCGTCTTGTCTGCTGCAATGGATCGAAGAGCCTGCAAGAGTCTTACCGACACGGGCGTGATGTCTTGGGACGCTAACGACGGATTGACCTTTATGACTTCGGACAGCATTCGGTCCGCATCGTGGCGACTCATGAAGAAGCGGACAGGCCGTCGACCGGGATAACGGTTGTCGGGGATCGTGAGGTATTTACCACTTGGCTTCGACTGGAGGACCCACGCCTCGGAGGTTTCCGAGAATTCAGATAGGACAGTATCGAGGGGTAGCGGTCGCGCCATCGGTTTGCGTGCTTCTGTCGTAGTCTAAGTTGAAGTAGCCGGCCTGCAGTCCAAGATCCAGCAAACCCACGGCCCCCGAGCGTGTAACACGGGGGGCTTCGGATACATTGTACGGCGGCCCTTGATCTGAGGGTAGGCGCCTGTGTTAGCGTCCAGCGAGCTTGGGCGGGGTGCCCGCAGGGCACCCCGGCAAGGTCGCAAGCGGCCAACACAGGCGCCCGGGCCCCACAGTCAAGGGCCGCCGTCCAAGGCAGCCGTCATGCGGCATGGGATAGGTTCTTGCGGCGTTTAGCGGCTCGAAGGGAGGGCTTTGCACATGCGAAAGTCGAAGCCGGTGAGAGTCAAGCGGGCCGCTCAAGCACGCGTCAAAGGACCTTCTGATAGGTCCGGTGCCACACCATCAGCTACCGGCAGTCCAATGCCGGATTTCTCATCCGACAGCTCACTTGCCGCCGCTTCGATAAATCCGGCCGCACAGACGCCTTCAATCACTTACGTTGGCGCGTTGTCGGGCGTCGGCATGCAGCCGCTCAGCTACCAAATGCCGCCGCAGGTCCGTCTGGAAATTACCGCATTGCTGGATAAACTGAAGCTCACGGCAAATAACGAATCCTTCATCGATGAGTTGGCGCGCCTGATCGGCACGTACCGGATCTTACACTCACAAGATCGAGACACGTTGCGCAGTGAGCGCGAGGCAATTACGCATCTTGAGCGCGCCAACAAGAAGGCGGAAGAACTCATTGCTGCCTACGTAGAGGCTTGCAAGTATTTCCCCGGCCACACGCGGCTGTCCGCAGCCTGGAGCTGGCTACTGGCAAGCAGGCCAACGCATTTGTATGGGATTCCAATCAAGTATCCCGATACGCCTTCGGAGTCACTTGGCCACTTCGAGAAGAATCTTCCGAAGCTTCAAAGCCTGCTGTCGTGCGCTGCATCCATGCCGATTTCTCGCAGTTCTACGGGCGGCCGACCGCGCAACCCGCGTGCGCAAGGCTTCGTCGTTGAATTTCGCAAGGTCGCTACAGAGAGATTCGGTGCGCGCTTGCCATCGCTTCGCCGCGGCCCATTCAAGGAGGTGCTCCGCATCGCGCTGCGAGAAGTTGGCTGGCACCACGCCGATCTTCGGCCCCTCCTCGACGCAGTAGAAAAACCCGCGCCCCGGAGCAAACCCCCCGTGCAAGAGGGAGGTTAATTGCTTTGACGCCATCGCCGAAGCGCCGCAGATTCAGCGCTGCACCGCAGCCACCCGCACTGAGTCGGGACAACTGAACGCGGTGCGCCGCGGGGCGGGCCCAGAGGGCCTCGCCCCGGCGGCTTTCTCGAAACGGAAGGGCGTCGGTTGCAACGTCGAGGGCATGGATCATGGCGGTATGCCGCTTCTGCGAAAAGGAATTTGGTAGCAGGCAGGCGGTGCGCGCGCACCTCAAGGCATGCGCTGCCTATCTAGGCAGATTCACAAGGCAGGCGGCGTTGCCTGAGGCAGCCGGCGCCATGCCTACGCAGTCTCCGGCGGTCGCGTCCTTTGATCTGCCCGCCGAGGACTTCGACCCCGTGACCAAGATGCGCCAGCAGGTGTCGGCGGAGAAGCTTCGTTTGACGCTGCGGGAGATCCGCCAAGCGCACGGGGAGCTGGACGCCAAGGAGCAGGCGAGCCGTCGCGCCGCGGCCGAGCAGCAGGCGCGCGAGGCCGCGGCCCGGGCCGCCCCCGAGCGCGAGCGCGAGGCCGTCCGGGCGCGCGCTACCCTGGAGGCGGAATCGCGCCGCCGGGCCGAAGAAGCCAAGGAGCGGCACAAGGCCAAGCGCCGTCAGATTATCCAGGACACCAAGCAGGCCGTCGTGGAGCGTTGGCCCGCCAGTTACCGCCTGAGTACGGAACTCAAGGCGCAGATCCTCCAGGCGATCGAGCGTGCGCTCGCTCCGTTGCCTATCGAAGAGCTACCTCAGGCAGAGCTGGTGCAGATCGCCGAAGGGGTCCGGGATCGGCTCCACGGGGAAGCGCTCGCCCGTCAGAGCGCGTTGGAGGCCCGCACGCAGCGACAGCAGGCACTGCAGCGTTACGGCCTGGAGTACGCCGAGCAGGAGCTGGAGGCGATCGAGGACCTGGACTTATCCGAGCGCTGGCGCATTGAATCGGTGGTGACCGAGGAGTTCAAGGCGCTGACCGGGGATGAATTGCGCGCCCAGGTGCGGGCGTGGGTGGATGACATTCTGGACGAGGAAGGGATCGGCCTTGAAGACGACGAGGACGACACCGAGTAAGGCGGCTGCGGGTCCCTCGAAGCGAGCGAAGGCGCCCGCTCCGCGGTTGCTGCTGCACGGAATCGACACGATCCAGTGCGCCTACTACTTGCTGCCTCGGGGCCAAGCGCAAATCGACTTCGTGCAACTGCGCGCGCAGCGGGAGAGCCTACGCGAGGTGAGGACCCCCGAGCCGCAGCCGATCCAGCTCGGTGACATGGAGTTTCTGCTCGCCCCGCACGGCAGCGCCTCGGGCTACCCGTTCGTGCTCAGTAACGCCGACTATCGCATCGAGTTCGGGGAATTCAACAACCCCTCGTTTTACGTCACCTACCGCAGCGAGGCGCTCTGGCGCGAGCCCGCCGAGGTGCGGATTTCAGCGATCGCGGACGCTGATTTCAGCGTGATCGCGGACGGTGTTTCATCGTGATCGTGGACGATCAACGGGCCGCGGGAGTGACGGGGTTTATCTTATCGTAATCGTCCACGATCAGGTTGAAACGCAGCTCGGTGCCGATGCGCCGAAGGCGGTTCGGTGCTCGTGTCGCGGGGCGCAGGCTTGTCCACGGCGGCGGGCGGCGCCTGCGACGCACGAACGCCGCGGTGGGCAAGCCGTGTGGAGGAGCATGACGTTGGTGCTCGCCGGATTGCGCGAAGCGCTCATGCTTTGCCCTCGTGTTCGCGCATCGACTTGTTGCCCTTCAATGCGATGCGGTGCGCGGCGTGCACGATGCGATCGAGGATGGCGTCGGCCAGCGTCGGGTCGTCGAGCCAGGCGTGCCAGGAATTGACGGGCAACTGGCTCGTGATGAGCGACGAGCGCGAGCCGACGCGATCGTCGAGGAGCTCGAGCAGGTCGTTGCGCTCGCCCGGGCCGATCGGGGCGATAGCGAAGTCGTCCAGCGCGAGCAGGTCGATGCGGGCGAGCTGCGCCAGGCGCCGGCCGAAGCTGCCGTCGCCGTGGGCGACGCGCAACTCCTCGAGCAGCCGCGGGGCGCGAGCGTAGAGCACGGTGAAGCCCAGGCGGGCTGCCTGCTGAGCGAGCGCGCACGCCAACCAAGTCTTGCCCGTACCGGTGGCACCGGTGATCAGGACGTTGCGGCCGTGGCGCAGCCAGTCGCCGCCGGCGAGCGCGCTGATCAGCGCCCGATCCAGGCCGCGTGAGACTCGCCAGTCGATGTCCTCGATGCAAGCGCTCGAGACCTTCAGGCGCGCAGCCTTCAGAAGTCTGGTGAGGCGCTTGGCGTCGCGCCAGTCGAGCTCGCGCTGCACGAGGAGTGCCAGGCGTTCCTCGAACGGCAGCGCCGCGGCTGCGCTCGTGCTCGCCGGGTCCTCGAGCGCGTGCACGATGCCGTCCAGGCGCAGGCTGCGAAGTTGTTCCAAGGTGTGTTCGTTAAGCAAGGTAGGTCTCCTTCGTGGGTCAGTGGTAGTACTCGGGGCCGCGCACGTTCTCGTGCAGCGGCAGGGTCTTCTGGGCGGGGGCCTCGGCGCTGGCGCTCTGTCGATCCAGGCCGGCGGCCAGGATCGAGGCGACGCTGCGGTAGGTGGGCGAGCCGATCGCCAGTGCTCGCGCGCAGGCGGCTTCCAGCCGTTCGGGGCCGAGCTGGCGCACCAGGCGCTTGAGGCCCAGGCACGCACGGTAGCCCTGCTCAGGATGCGGGCGGTGCTCCAGCTGCCAGCGCACGAGCGCCGCGCACTGCGCGCCGATGCGCTCGCCCCAGGCAATGAGCTTGGCCGGGGTCCACTCCAGGTGCGCGCGGTGCGAGGCCGGCATGTGCTCGGGCAGCGTCGTGTGCCTGCCCTGCAGGCGGCTATAGACGTGGCAGGCCACGCGGCTCTGGCCGAGGAACGCCTCGACCGTGGTGTCGGTCACGCGCACCTCGAGCTGGGCGTGCACCAGCCGATGCGGCACGCTGTAGAAGTGCCGATCGACCTCGAAGTGGTAGTCGATGTTCACGCGTGCGCGCACGAAGCGCGCGATCACCATGCGCGTGGCCGGCAGCGGCTTGAGCGCCGCACGATCCAGCGCCTCGAAGGCGCTTCGCCGAGTCCCGGGCAGCTTCTTGAAGGGCCGCGCGTTCAACTGCACGAGCAGCTCGGCGATCGCCGCGTTCGCCTCGGCCAGGCTGAACAGGCGCCGGTGGCGCAGGCGCGCGAGGATCCAGCGCTCGACCACTTGCACGCCCACCTCGACCTTGGGCTTGTCGCGGGGATGCGCGGGCCGCGCCGGAAGCACGACCGTCGCGTAGTGGGCGCAGAACTCCTCGACCAGCCGGCTCGAGGTCGGCTCGTAGCGGTCGGGGTGCGCAATGAGCGCGCGCGTCTGGTCGGGCACGATCAGCCGCGTCACGCCGCCGATGAACTCCAGCGCCGCAATCAGTGCCCCGATCCAGTCGGCCGCCGTCTGCGTGGCGGTGGCACACGCGTAGGTGAAGTTCGACGCCCCCAGCACCGCGACGAACACCTGCGCGGGCCGGATCTCGCCGGTGTCGGCGTCGATGATCGGAAGCGTCTGGCCAGCGTAGTCGACGAACAACCGCTCGCCGGCGGGGTGGGTCTGGCGCATCGAGCGCTTCAGGCGCGCCGCCCAGGCGCGATACTTCACGCAGAAGCTCGTGTACTTGTAGGCCGATTCGCCCGCCTGGGCGTGCGCGCGCTGGTACTCCTCCCAGAGCAGCTGCAGCGTCACCCCGGGGCGCTTGAGCTCCTGGTGGATGAGGGCGTAGTCGGGCTCGAGCTGGTGGCTGGAGCGCGCGACCGGCGCTCGGTAGAGCCGGTGCTCGAGCTCCTCGTCCGAGAGCGTCTGGGCCAGCGCCCAGTCCACGCCAGCGGCGCGCGCGAGCAGCACGATCTTGCCCACCGTGGCCTTGGCCATCGGGATGGCGCGGGCCACTTGGGCGTAGCTCAGGCCTGCTTCGAGGTGCAGGCGAAGGGTCTGTCGAATCTGGCGCATCGTGATCCTGGGTGTGGGCATGACCGTCCGAAAAAATCGGCCAGCATGCCTGACAGTCAGGTCACTCGCGCGCCCCGCGATCGTCCACGATCAGCTTGAAACGCCGTCCACGATCAGTCTGAAACGGCGTCTACGATCAGCCTGAATTGCCGTCTACGATCCTCTGAAATGACCGTCTACGATGGGCTGAAATACGCACCGAGGCGCTCCATCGGCGGTTTCTCGCATGGGCCGCGGGGATTGGGTTCGCCCCCGTCAGGCCGGAAACGCTTTCGCGGGTGGACTTCTGTTTCGATTACCACCTCCCCGTGGTGGACTTCGACGAGGACGCATTCGTGAGCCTCGCGACGAAAGATAGTCAACATCGTGCAAACGGCGCGGTTCAGACCTTCACTTTCGGCCGGGACGAGGTGGTGCTGCGCGTCTATGACAAGGTGGCCGAGATCTTTGAGCAAAGCGAGAAGGTCTGGCTCTTCGACCTGTGGGGTGAGGACCGCGACGTCTGGCGCATCGAATGGCAGGTTCGCAAGAACGCTCTGCGCCGCTTCGGCATTCGCACCTATGCCGAGCTGAACGCCCAGGCGGGGGAGCTGCTGCGCTACCTTGCGACCGAGCATGACACGCTGCGCAAGAGGACACGGGACCGCAACCGCTCGCGCTGGCTGCTGCATCCGCTGTGGCGCGATCTTCACGCGCAAATCGAGCGATTCAATGCCGAAGGGATCGTTCGGGTCATCGATCCGATGCGCCAAATCGAGGAGCGCATCGCCCGCATCGGCCTCGCCTTGAACGGATACCTCAAGCAGCTTGCGGCGCTGCGCTGCGTGCAGCGAAGGCAGGACAGCATGCCCCATGACAAGGTCCTCACCGAGCTGCAACGGTTGCTGTGCAGGGTGCATGACGAGTTCACCTGGCGGCTCGATGTGACAAAGCGCATCAAGTTCGTACGGCTTGGCCAATGATTGATCTCGATACGCTCCTCGGTCTCATCAAACCGCGGATGAAGCGCATTCTGGAATTCGGCGAGCTGGCGCTTGCGCCCGGCCAGTTCGCAGCGTTTCGTAAGCTTGTCCTGGACGAGTTCGGGCGCAGCGGCTTGGAGTCGGAGCTGGAACGGGTGTTTCGCGAAGAGCACAAGGATAGGTAGGGCACGGGCAGGCCCACACCGCAAAGAAAGGAGGTTGACCATGCGTGCCCATTACGGATTCCGATAGACTTGCCATTGAGTATCGGGAAGGTTTCGATGAATCGAAGGCTTCGGCGGCGGAACTGGTCTTGATTAACTCCGTGCTGCCGGAACTCCTCGCCGAGCTGCGGATTGGCGGGGAAACACTGGAAAGGAAAGGACATGGCCGTCGCGCTGTACGCTCGGGTATCGACGACAAAGCAGGCTGAAAAGGATCTCTCGATCCCCGACCAGCTCCGCCAGATGCGGGACTGGTGCAAGGGCCAGGGCCTTGCGGTCGCCGTGGAATACGTGGAGCTTGGGGCTTCGGCCACCGACGACCGGCGGCCGGTGTTCCAGCAGATGATTGCGGAGGCGACGCTAGAGCCGTCTCCCTACGAGGCGATCATCGTTCATAGCCGCTCGCGGTTCTTCCGGGATCTGTTTCAATTCCTCAGCTACGAACGCACGCTCAAGCGCGCTGGGGTAAAGGTCATCTCGATCACGCAGCAAACGAGCGACGACCCGGCGGGTGAGATGGCCCGCACGATCTTTAGCCTGTTCGATGAGTACCAGAGCAAGGAGAACGGCAAGCACACGCTGCGGGCGATGAAGGAGAACGCCCGGCAAGGCTATTTCAACGGCTCTCGGCCGCCCTTTGGTTACAAGGCGGTCGAGACCGAAGCCACGGGCAGGAAGGGCAAGAAGAAGCGCTTGGAGATCGATCCCGCCGAGGCGGGAATCGTGCGCAAGGTGTTCGATCTGTACCTGGACGGCCACAAGGGCGCGCCGCTCGGGGAGAAGGGCATCGCGGCGATTCTCAATGACCAGGGCGTGAGCCTGCGGGCTCAGAAGTGGACGCGCGGCAAGGTGCATAACCTGCTTGCCAATAGCGCCTACTGCGGCGAGTACGTCTTCAACCGCACGAGCAACAAGACGGGCGAGGTGAAGGCCGAAACGGAATGGGTCCGGGTGGCCGTCGAGCCGATCATCGACGCAGACACCTACAGGCGGGCGCAGGCGCTGCGTGCGGCGCGCGCCCCGGCCGAGGTGCCGCCTCGGGTGGTGAACTCGCCCACGCTGCTAACGGGCCTTCTCAAGTGCGGGCATTGCGGGGCCGGGATGACGCTTGCCACGGGCAAAGGCGGGCGGTATCGCTACTACAAGTGCCAGACGCGCATTGCGAAGGGCAACACGCGCTGCCCGAGCGGCAACATCCCGATGGAGAAGCTCGACGAGCTGGTGCTCAAGGCCCTGGCCGAAAAGGTGTTCACGCCGCAGCGGCTGAAGTCCATGATCGCCGGGGCGCGCGAGCGCATGCGCCGTGCGCACACGGACCAGGATGCGCGGGTCAAGGTGCTGAGCAAGGAGCTGAACGAGCTGAAGGCGCGTAGCGACCGGCTCTTTGAGGCCGTGGAGTCGGGGCACCTTCCCCTGGATGCGACGCTTCAGGAACGCGCGCACAAGCTCCAGGCGAGGCGCCAGGCGCTGCTCCTTGACATCGCCGGGCTCAAGCGTCAGGCGGAAACCCCGTTAAGCGCGCTCAAAGCGAGCCAAGTGGAGACCTTCGGGCGCGCTCTCAAATCGAGGCTCGGCGCGAACCGTCCCTTTGCCAAGCAATACCTGCGGCTGCTGGTGTCCGAAATCCGAGTCGCGGACCGGCAGCTTGAGATGCGCGGAAGCTATGCAGCGCTCGCGCACGCCGTGGCGGCGGGTCAACCGGGCACCCGCGAGGGCGTGCCCAGTTTTGCATCCAGTTGGCTCCACAACCATTGCAAATCTGGACATGGGCGGGTGGTGAGAATCGACTTGAGCTAATAGTTCGCATCACTGGCGCACGATCCTTTTACGTGCGCCGGCGTGAATGTGCGGGGTCGTTGTCAATCTGCGATATCCGCTTCTAGGCGAAGCGCATATATCCGTGCTTCGAGGTCGCGGTCCTTGGCTCGTACCGTGGCAAGTCTATTCAGGAGGGCATGCTCAGCCACTATTTCGATGACGGTTGTTCGCGGCTCGTCGCCAAGGTGCCAGTTAAATGACCCCCGGCAAAGCCGGGGGCTTATCAATTGAGCGCCTCAAAGGCGCTGGTAAACCATGAGCCGCCCAAGGCGGCTACACGCCTAGTTTCATTTGGTCGTAGCGTTCGTCCTCGTCCTCCTGGTTGCGGATGTACGCCCTGACCATCGCTTCATCAAGTCCGACCGTTGATACGAAATATCCGCGGGCCCAAAACACCTCACCCGTGAAATTCCGCGCCCGCCCGCCGAAGTGCCTCGCTATCGCTATCGCACTCTTGCCCTTGATGTAACCCACCACGTTCGACACCGCATACTTCGGCGGAATACTCAGGCACATGTGCACGTGGTCCCCCATCAGGTGCCCTTCCAGAACTTGCGACTCCTTCTGCTTCGCCAACTCGCGCAATATCTCCCCGAGATGCCGTCGCAGTGCCTCGAATATCTTCTTCTTCCGCGTCTTCGGAATGAACACCACGTGATACTTACAGTCCCATCGCGTGTGGCTCAGACTCTGGTACTCTTTCATCGTGAATCTCCATCTCTTGGTCGAGACGACAGATTCACAATGACCGTCGTATAGGTCAAACCTTGGTGAGTCCCCCGGCAAAGCCGGGGGCTTACCTCACTGAGTTAAAGGCCGCAGCGGCCAGCGCATTTCAGGACTTCAGTCCTTCGGAAAGACGCACATGAGGTTGAAAGCATAAGAAGGATGCTCAATCATTTGCCCGGAAGCTACTCTTCGTCCCTCGCGCTGTCTTGCGCTCAAAGAACGTGGCCAACGCCTGCTTGTGGTCTTCCGTGGTGGAGACTAGGGCACGCAGCGCCGCGTTGATCGCGATGCCCGCCTTCACATCGCGCCCCTCGGCCTGGTTCACCGCCATTTTGCCCAACATGAGCGCGGGCAGACTGCGGCCGGCAATACTGCGCGCCATGCTTCCCACGACAAGTTCGAGATTATCGTGCGGCACGACAAGGTCCACTAGGCCAATGCGTTCCGCCTCGTGCGCATCGATCGTCTCGCCAGTGAAAATCATCTTGAGAGTGCGGCTCTTGCCGATGATGCGCGGCAGCAAATATGTTGCTCCTGATCCCGGATAGACAGCGAGGTCCACTTCCGTGAGCGCAAAAGTAGACCGGTCGGAAGCTATGCGTATGTCGCACGCAGCTGCAAGCTCGCATCCTCCTGCCAGCGCAAAGCCGTTGATCATGGCGATGACTGGCTTCTCGAAGTCCTCCATGGGGCCATAAAGGAAGCGGCCGCTTTCCCGCAGCTCCCAATCCTCGATAGCGGTTGTTTGCAGGCGTTGAAATTCCTTGAGATCCCGGCCTGTGCAGAAGCTACGTCCGCGACCCGTGATCACGACGACCTTGATCTCACGATCGCGACGCGCCGCCTCGAAGGCACTGATCAGTTCGGCGGTGAGCTCTACGTTAATTGCATTCAGCACGTACGGGCGATTCAGCGTGAGGGTGCACACGCCAGCTTCCACGTGATACAGAAGATGTTTGTACTCGATAGTCATCGAAGCTCCTCGTTCATGGATCGCATAGAGCGCTGCGCAAGTGGCTTCAGGGCGTTACGCGGCGCGTCACCCAAGGGTGGTAGTGAGCCGTCCTTGAATTCGGCTGACAATGCGGCAAAGAGAAAAGCGAATCGCGTGAATTGACCACGGCCTAGAAACTGAGGACTTCTGTCGCAAGCAGCTTGGAGACGGATTTCCCAGTTCCCTGAACAAAGCTCCGCACCGCATATTCCATTGATGCGCTCGCAGACGGCGAGATGCTCCGGCGGTCTGGCGCTTCCCCGCCGCGTCGCGGCCACCGAGCACATCGGCGCATTTGCGCCTCGGCGTAATGTCTTCGGCTTCGCGTTTCTAGCGCATTTCACACCTCGAGGATCGCGACGATCTGGCCCTCGGAAACGGAATCGCCTTCTTTGACCAAGAGCTCCTTCAGCGTTCCATTCGCCTCGGCTATGACGGGTATCTCCATCTTCATTGACTCCAGGATCATGATCGTGTCGTCCTCGGCGACGGACTGCCCCGGGTGCTTGAGGACTTTCCAGAGCGAGCCCGTGATCTCGGAGCGGATTTCCTTTATTGCCATGGAATTCTCTCTTGGATGGTGATCAGACAATTCCGCGCGTTCGCAACGCCTCGATGTCCGCCTTGGCGAGTAGCCTGAAGAAGCAATCGCGGCCTTTCACGGCATTCAGATCCAGGGCGAACGTGTTCGTCCCGCGATTGGGAGGTTTTCGGATCGCAGGCCGCACGTGGTCCCCGAGCCTCGGATCCTTGATCTCGATCACATGCGCGCCTGGGTCTGCGAGGTCCTGTGCGCAGGGCGGCCCAGCAGTCGCGACAGGTCGAGCACGTGTACGCCGCAGCGCGGCGGCGAGCGCTTCGCCTCGGATAGGTGCCCCATCTTCACGCAGCTCTAGATGATGAATGTCTGGAACCGCTTGAGCGTGCGAACTGCGCTGCGGATGTTCTCGCGCCGCAGCCGCTCGGCCTTTTCCGCATCACCGGCGCGCATAGCCATGACGAACGCCCGGTGCTCCGCAAGGCCCTGGGCCGCTCGGCCTGGAAGGATCTGGACGCGCCGCATAATCACGCGCGTTTTCTCAAGGATGCTGTCGAGCATCCCTGCGAGCACGGGATTATCGGCGGTATCGATGATCTGCAGCCGCAGTCGGACATAGGTCTGAAAATACCCCTCGATGTCACCCTTCTCCAGAAGCTTTTCCATAGGACCGCCCTCCCGAAGTTTGTCGACCCATTCCTGCCATATCTCCGGGGGGGCCTTTTGGGTAGCAAGCCGCACGCACATGCCCTCAAGCGCCTCGCGCGCGTCGTAGATCTCGAACACCTGCGCGAGGTCGAGGCGGACAACCTCCGCGCCATGGTTTGGGATGCGCCGAATGAGCCCGCGAAACTCGAGTTCCTTGAGCACCTCTCGCATGCGTGTCCTCGAGACCCCGTATTCCTTGGCGAGTGCCGCCTCCCGGAGCTTCGCACCAGGGGGGATCGAGTGGCTTGAGATGCGATCACGTAGGGCTTGCACCGTGTCCGCTTCCGGACCGTTGAGCTTTTGCGGTCGCGATTTCTTCGTCGTTGCGGTTCGCATGGCGGAACCGACACGGCGGCCTTGCTGCGCTGCGATTGCCATTGCCGCCTCCTTTGCGGAGTATTTTGTCTTGCGAGCGTGACGCAAAAGCGTCGTTACTATAGTCGAACAAAATGTTGACATATTTTCCGACAGAGGTGTAGCGTTCTCCGTGGGCTGCGTCGCCTCTGGTCTCGGCGCACCGTGGATGTGAGGAGGAGAAATGACCCGAGGCATGGCCGGTCCGCTTACCGGTATTCGTGTGCTCGAGCTGGGCTCGAGCGTTGCCGGGCCTTTTTGCGGGCGTCTGCTCGCGGATTTCGGCGCCGACGTGATCAAAGTCGAGGTCGCTGAGGGCGACGCAGTACGCAGCATGGGCAAGCGGCTGGGGGGCAAATCCCTCTACGCTGCCAGCATCTTTCGCAATAAGCGGCTAGTAAGTATCGATCTTAGAGCACCGCGTGGGCGCAAGCTCGCATCCGCCTTAGCCGCCAAGTGCGATGTCATCGTGGAGAACTTCCGCCCAGGGACTATGGAGCGACTTGGGCTAGGTTACGAAGCGCTCAGTGCGAAGAATCCCGGTTTGGTCATGGTGCGCATAAGTGGTTTCGGGCAAACGGGACCCTATGCCCAGCGTGCCGGCTACGGCGCAATTGGCGAGGCGCTAAGCGGTCTGAGGCATCTAACTGGCGATCCCGATCGCACCCCCGCACGCATCTCTGCCTCGGTCACAGACGAGGTGACCGCCATCTACGGGGCACTGGGCGCAGTGATGGCGCTCTATTCGCGGACGCACACCGGTCGAGGCCAAGTCGTCGATGCCTGCCTTTACGAGTCGGCCTTCAGCCTCATCGAGCCACACGTGCCCGCCTTCGACAAGCTTGGCATCGTTGCCAATCGCACGGGCTCGCGGCTGCCCGACTCGGCGCCGAATAATACTTATGTGACGCGCGACCGCCGCTACCTGCACATCACTGCGATGGGCGACGCGGTGTTCGCCCGCTTGGCGGGCGCCATTGGTCGGCCCGAGCTCGCGACGGACCCGGATTATGCGACGCAGCTAGCCCGCTCCGCGAACGAAGAGCACCTAGACAAGATTATAGGCGCCTGGGCCGTAGCACGTTCGCTTGACGTGGTGATGGAAGCTCTGAACGCCGCCGGGATTCCCGCAGCGCCCATATACACCGTCGAGGACATCTTCAAGGACGAGCACTTCAAGGCACGCGAAATGCTAGTGCGCGCGCCCGATGAGGATTTTGGGACCGTGGCGCTGACCGGCGTGGTGCCCAAGCTCTCTGTCACGCCCGGGCAGATCGTCCATGCCGGCCATGATGTCGGCGAGGATACCGTGGACGTGCTGACGGAGGTACTCGGCCTCACGCCGGACGAGATTGAGCGGCTCGAACGTGAGTATGTGATCGCCACCGCACCTGTGGAAAACGACCGCATGGTGGAGAACGCCGCATGAGTGCGAACTCCACAGTGATGGGTGACGACTACGCGCGAGCCCTCGACGACGAATTTGAGCGCCGTCGGACTAAGGCGCTGTCGATGGGTGGCCCGGAGAAGCTCGCCCGGAGAGCGAAGCCAGGCATTCTTGATGCGCGAGCCCGGATCGATCGCCTCTTTGACTCGGGCACTTTCACGGAATCGGGCCTTTTCAGCACCTCGATCCGTTCGCCGGAGGACGCCGAGCGCTCTCCCTGCGACGGCAAAATCACTGGCTACGGGCGAATACAAAGCCGCTGGGTAGCTGTCGTGTCGAACGATTTCACCGCGATGGGCGCATCCAGCAGTGCAACGAACGTGCGCAAGATCGCGCACATGAAGCGCGTAGCTACGCAGCGCGGCATGCCGATGGTCTTTCTAGGTGAGTCCTCCGGCGCGCGCATGCCGGACACGATGGGCGCCCGCGGCATGGGGCTCGGCCTCGGCAATGATTCTGCCCAGTACCAGCGTATGCGCGAAACCCCCTGGGCGGCAGCAGTGCTAGGTATGTGCTACGGCTCGTCGTTTCTGTATACGTGCTGCTCGGACTTTCGCGTGATCCGCAAGGGAGCGGTGATGGCGGTATCGAGCCCGCGGCTCATTGAGCTTGCGACAAACGAGAAGATCGATGCCGAGCAGTTGGGCGGCTGGCAGGTGCACACCGAAGTCACGGGCCTCATCGACATGGTAGTCGACAATGACGAGGATGCGATCGACGCGGTAAGGCGCTTTTTGTCTTACTTGCCCTCGAATCACAACGAGCCGCCTGCGGTGCATGCGATACCAGCCGGGTCAGGCGATGGCATGGCCGACATTTTGAATCTCGTGCCGTCGAATCGCACACAGGTCTACGACATGCGCAAAGTCATCGCCCGCATCGTCGACAAGGACAGCGTCTTTGAGCTCAAGCCGAGATTCGGCAAGGTACTGGTGACAGCGCTCGCGCGGCTCGGCGGGAAAAGCGTCGGCATCATTGCCAATAACCCGCTCTTCAAGGGGGGCGTTCTCGACACCGACGCGGCCGACAAAGCGATCTCTTTCATCGTGATGTGCGACTCGTTCAACATCCCGATGGTGCTGCTCGTGGATACACCGGGATTCGCAATCGGCTCCGAAGCGGAAAAGAAGAAGGCCACGGGCAAGATCGTCAACTTTATGAATGCGCTGCAGCTCGTTACGGTGCCAAAGCTCTCCGTGATCATCCGCAAGACTTTCGGGCAGGCATACCTGAACATGGGTGGCGGCCGCAATTCCGACGAGGTTGCGGCCTGGCCCACCGCGGAGGTAAGTTTCATGACACCGCAGTTCGCGGTCACTATCGTCCATGGCACGCGGCCTGGCGACCCCGGCTTCGAGGAGCAGCTCGCCGAAATGGAGAAGGACAACAACGCCTACGAGATCGCGCGCACGTACGCCGTACAGAACGTGATCCGGCCGCAGGAGACGCGCGATTACCTGATCAAGATGCTCGACATCCACTCCCTTAAGCTCTCTGGCGGGATCGGTCAGCACCTGATGCGCGGCTGGCCTACCAGTTACTAGGATGAAACAACATTCTAAGCGATTGAATTCAGGTCACATCGGACCGGCGTGTTTCATTCGACGCGGGTTGCGCACCGCACAGTGGGGCAACTGATATGTTCTTCAATGCCGTTCTCGTCGCTAACCGCGTGCGCCGCGCGCCACGCGGCAAAGATGTTCACGTCGAGAACGCCCACCGCGAGCGCAACCCCATCGCGCCTCGCTACGACTCGATTATCGCCAAGGTGATTGCGCGTGGACCTACGCACGACGAGGCCATTGAGCGGCTCGACTACGCGTTCGTCGCGTTCGAGATCATAGGGGTGAAGATCACCGTCCCGGCGGAGCGCATGGTGCTCGCAGCCGAGCCGTTCCGCGAAGACTGGGTGCAGTCGCGGCCGAAGCAGGAATGCTTTGCTGCCACCTGCGCCGCGAGGGTCGCCCCGTGAGCGCTGTGTCTCCCTGGGACCCGGAGATCGACGAGTTACGTCAGCGCCGCCTTTGGGCGGATGGCCTGGGCGGTCCCGAAGCTGTGGCCAAGCATATGGCGGGCGGCCGGCTCACTATACGTGGACGCATCGAGCAGCTTGCCGACCCCGGGTCGTTCCGTGAGGTGGGCAAATTGACAGGTACCGGACAATACACTGGTCCCAAGGTCGAGCGCGTAGTGCCTGCACCGTACGTAATGGGAATTGCGAAGATCCGCGGGCGTCCCGTCGCGATCGGCGGCGAGGATTTTACGGTTCGTGGCGGAACTAGCTGGGGCAGCGACAGGCGTAAGGGTGGGCAGGGAGGATTCATCGAGGACTTTGCGGCCAACTACCGCATACCGCTCGTTAACCTGATCGACGGCTCCGGAGGCAGTGTGGCTTCGATCAAGAAGCGGGGCCACGCCGTATTCCCTGGTGTGCATGGTTTTGAGAAGTCTGTGGAGTTAATGGGCATCGTCCCGGTTGTGAGCGCCGTGATGGGGGTGGCCGCGGGCGGACCAGCGGGACGCGCGATCCTCGCGCACTGGTCGGTGATGGTGAACGGCCAGAGCCAGGTGTTCGCGGCCGGGCCGCCGATTGTGGAGCGCGCGCTTGGCCTCAAGGTGACGCGCGAGGCGCTGGGCGGCTCAAAAATGGCGGTGGAGTCGGGCGGCACCATCGACAACGCCGCAGCCTCCGAGCAGGAATGCCTACGCATGGTCGCGGATTTTCTCTCGTATCTGCCGCAGAACGTGTGGGAAATGCCGCCGATCATGCCGTGCGACGACCCCATTGATCGCCGCGACGAGGGGCTTGCCACGATTATTCCGCGCAATCGCCGCAAGCCCTATGACATGCGCCGCATCATGCGGGGCGTCTTCGACGTTGATTCGCTTTTCGAGATCCAGCCTTGGTGGGGCAAGGGCGTGATCACGTGCTTTGCGCGCCTCGCTGGCCGCCCCGTCGGCGTAGTCGCCAACAACCCGATGGTGTACGCGGGCGCCATGGATGCGCGCTCGGCGCGCAAGCAGGGTCACTTCGTCGAGCTATGCGACACCTTTCACGTGCCGCTCATCTACCTCGTCGATCAACCGGGTTTTCTTGTCGGTCCCGAAGCCGAAGCTGCCGGAACCCTGCGCGATGGCATGCGCGCCGTGTATATCGGCATGCAGGCGACGGTGCCCGCACTAACCCTCGTGGTGCGTAAGTGCTATGGAATGGCTGGCATGGCGGCGTGCGACAAGGCAGGCATTAACTTCAAGATCGCTTGGCCAAGCGCCGAAATCGGAAACCTGCCTGTCCAGGGCGGCGCGCGAGCTGCATTTCGGCGCGAGATAGAGGCGGCAGCCGATCCGGCAGCCCGTGAGGCGGAAATTGAGGCCGAGCTCGCTGCCCTGTGCTCGCCTTTTCGCATGGCCGAGGCCTTCGCCGTCGAAGACATCATCGATCCGCGCGAGACCCGGGCGTACTTGGCAAGCTTCATCGAGACTGCATATTCGACCTTGCCCACGAAGCTAGGGCCTAAGCCGCGATACGGCGTGCGTCCTTGATTGGAGAGCCGATGGCCGCTATCCCGAAACCGCAACGCGGCGCCACTCCTGTTACCCTCGCTGAGCGCCTCGTCGACCAGTGGTACTCGATCGACAACCGCGCGATTCCGAACGACGTACTGGCGCGGGCCGCACTCTGCGTGAAGGACACGCTCGGGGTAGCGATTGCTGCTCGCACGGTAGGTGTGGGAATGGCGGCAACCCGAATGGCGCTTGAGGCCGGAGGTCCGGAGCACGCTGCACTTTGGGGCGCAGGCCGCGCGGTGTCGGCCGAGGACGCTGCGCTCGCCAACGGTATGCTCGCGCACGCGCTTGATTTCGACGACACCCACGCAGCAGCGATCGTGCATTCGAGCTCGGTAATCGTTCCGGTGGCGCTTGCCCTGGGCGAAGCGGTTAAGGCGCCAGGGCGCGAAATCCTTGCCGCGCTGATCGTCGGTTACCAGGTGGCCGCGCGTCTCGGGCGACTCGCGCCCGGACCCTTCCAGGACAATGGCTTCCAGGCAACCTCAGTACTGGGAACCTTCGCGGCGGCCACCGTAGCCGCGCGCCTTCTGAAGCTCACGCCTGGTGACGCGGTGCATGCGCTCGGCACGGCGGGCAGCATGGCATCGGGACTGATGGCGTATCTCTCTGACGGCAGCGATGTGAAGCAAATGCATCCTGGATGGGCAGCCATGTCGGGTATCCGGGCGGCGCGCCTCGCGATGGCGGGCTTCCGCGGACCGAGTGCAGTGTTTGAGTACAAGCTCGGCGTGTTCAAGTCGTTTGCCCGGGTGGATATCTCGGATAAGTGGCAGGCGGCTGACGGCGCGCCATGGGAAGTCGAGCTTATGGCGCCCAAGCCTTACCCGGCGTGCCTCTGTGTGCACGCGCCAGTGCAGGCGATCCTCAAGTTGCGCGAGGCGGGCAAGATCTCGCCCGAACGCGCAAGCGAAATCGTGAACATCCATTGCGACGCGCCGAGTTGGTACGTGGACTTGGTCTTTGAGCCGACGGCAACAAAGACTGCGCCGCGCACAGCCTACGAAGCGCGCTTCAGTGCGCAGTGGACCATGGCGCGCGCGCTGCTCGATGGCCGCCTCGACGTTTGGAGCTTCGGTCCCGAGAAGCTCGCAGACCCTGCGGCCCTTACGCTCGCTGCCCGAACCACCTACAAAGTCGAGGCGCTTCCTGAGTTCCCCGCTTCGTTTCCGGCGCGCGTGACGGTGACGTTGCTTTCCGGTAAGAAGCACACCGAGTACGTGGCCCATAACCTTGGCACCCCGGGCAATCCCATGAGCGCCGGGGACATCGCCCGCAAGTTCGCCTCATGCGCTATCCCGGGTCTCGGCCCGCAACACGCCGCCGAGCTTTCTGGACTCACCGATTCATTGGCAGAACACGAGGGATCAGCCCGCCTATTTCATCTGCTGCGCCGCCTCGAGATTGCGACACCCCGCTAACAAACTATAACAGGAGGAGCCTATGCAAAAACAGTTTCGCACCATTGCCGCCGGTCTCGCACTTACGCTCGGGATCGCGCTACCCGCTGCCGCTGCCACTGTCCAGGTCGCCGAAGGCCTCACCATCGAGACGAATCCGAAGGTCACCGGCACCTATGAGTTCGCTCACGGCTACGGCCTGATCTATGGTCCGATGCCGGTCGCTCGGGAGCTCGGTATCGTCGAGAAGATGTTCCCCAACGCAAAGATCGAATGGCAAAGAATTTTCACGACGCCCCAGCAGCGCGACGCCATGCTCGCCGGACGGCTCGATTTCGGCTCGTGCACTCCGGGACCTTACCTGCAGGCATGGGATAAGGGTGTTGACTG
Source organism: uncultured Pseudomonadota bacterium (assembly GCA_963817785.1). Taxonomy (GTDB): domain Bacteria; phylum Pseudomonadota; class Gammaproteobacteria; order Burkholderiales; family SG8-39; genus JAKALD01. Next base: position 215,421 of record CAWFPL010000008.1, read on the forward strand.
GAAATGGCTCCAGACCACGTCCGGGTTCGACGGTTACTTGATGGTACGCCCCAATGGTCCCAATAGCGTGCTCGATTTCTTGGGAACCTCGAAGACACTTTCACCCGGTCCGAATACGGCGCAATACTTCACTGTCCAGGAAATTCTGCGACGCGCCGGCAAGGATGTGCATGCGCTCGACCGGAACTGGGTCAACTTGCCGCACCCCGATGCGATGCAGGCGCTCATCGCCGGCCAGCTCGATGGGCACTTCGCGACCGCGGACTTCGCCCTGCGCCTTGAGGAGCTGCACATGAAAAAGATCGCATCGTTCAAGGACGTGTGGGGATCGCTCTATGCCGTCGGGGCCTGCGCGCTGACCAAGACGATTCGGGAGCACCCCGATGTCGCCAGCGGTTACGCGCTTGCGTTGCGCAAAGTGGTCGCCTGGATGAAGGCCTATCCAGAAAACGCAGCCGAGATGATGAGCAAATCGACTGACAACAAGGAGTCCGCGGCCAACTTCTTGAAATACATGAAGTCGACGACGTATGACAGCTATACGCAGAATGCGGGCCTGAAAGTCCAGGCGGAGGCGATGAAGGCCTTGGGTGCGATCCACCGCGTGCCGAAGGGGCCGGAGGATTTCTACGCTTATCCCGCCGAGGCAGGGCCAAATTGGTAGCAGTGTTGCAGCGGATGCGTCCTGATAACCGACTGGCATCGCAACCGAAGGGCCAGGGGGATCTCCTGGCGATGGATCACGTGTCTATCGCGTTCCCCGGCTCTCGCGGGCGTGGTCGGGTTGTCGCAGTCGAAGACGTGTCCTTCTCGATCCGGCGTGGCGAGAAATTCGTGATTCTCGGGCCTTCAGGCTGTGGAAAGTCCACGCTGCTCACGGCCATCGGCGGCTTCATCCCGGTGGCGGGTGGTGAGATCAGCGTGGACGGCAAAGTGGTGAAGAGACCGTCAATGAACCGCGTCCTGGTGTTTCAGGACTTCGGCCAGCTGTTGCCTTGGCGCACCGTTACCGCCAACGTCGCGTGGGCATTGGGCAAGCGCTGGCCGAAAATGCCGGCGGCGGAACGCAGGACGCGGGCGCGGGAATACGTTCAGCTAGTGGGCCTAGGTCCACAAGCCGAGCAATATCCTAGCACCCTGTCCGGGGGACAGAAGCAGCGGTGCGCCATCGCGCGTGCGTTCGCAGTGCAACCGGAGATCCTGCTCATGGACGAGCCGTTCGGCGCACTGGACGCGATCAACCGCGAGCGGATGCAGTCTGAGCTCAACGCCGTCTGGGCGGCGCAAAGCGAGCGCGTCACCATCGCTTTCGTGACCCATGACGTAAACGAGGCGGTGCACCTGGGACACCGCATTATGGTGATGAGCCGCGGGCCGGGAAGGCTTCGCGCCCTCATCGACAACCCGAGCGTCGGCAGCCCACCGCATGATGCTACCGCGCTTAAACTCGTGGGTGAACTGCGCGACCTCCTCAAGGATCCCTCCTGATGGCGTCCGTCGATATATCCGCTAACCCCGCCCGGGGCAACGCGTTTCTTACGCAACTGCTTAACGCCGACGCGCTGAAGAAGTTGCTGGTGCTGGTGTTGCTCTGCGCCGCTTGGGAGGGGACGGTGCGGATTTTCAACGTCAACAAGCTCCTGTTCCCGCCATTAACAGATGTGGCCGTGCGACTCGTGCGAGGACTTGGCATCGGCGGTCGCGGTGAGCTCTGGGGTTATATCTGGCAGACGCTTTCGGTCATCCTTGAGTCGTTCGCGATTAGTATCGTGCTCGCCATTGTGTTGACGGGTCTCGCCGTCAGTAGCGGCTGGATGCGCCAGATCTTGAGCGTCATGACCGGTGTTTTCCAGCCGCTGCCGTCAATCGCCCTCCTGCCCATGGCGATCCTGTGGTTCGGCTTTTCCCGAGAGTCAGTGGTGTTTGTCGTCGTCATGGCAATGATCTGGCCCATTGCCTCGTCACTCACTGTGGGCTTCGCGACGATCTCGCCGACGCTGCTTCGACTGGGGCGAAATTACGAGCTTGGCCGTGTGACCATGATGACCGAGATCCTGCTACCGGCAGCGCTGCCGATGATGATTTCCGGGCTGCGCATAGGTTGGGGGTTCGGCTGGCGCACGGTCGTTGCGGCTGAGCTTGTCTTCGGCGCAACGGGTACCGGCGGTGGTATCGGCTGGTTCATCAACAACAGCCGTCTCTTTATGAACATAAGCGACGGCTTTGCCGGTATTCTGCTTGTAATCATTGTGGGCTTACTTACCGAAAGCATCTTCCGACTACTGCAGTACTTCACCACCCACAAGTGGGGCATCGAGAGTTTCTGAGCGATGGCGCGGCTTCGCAAGAGCCGTGCTAAGTATGGTGTGGGTGCCCTATGCCTCAGTGCGCCAGTTTCAGCAACGCGGGCTGCAGGACTGCTCGGAACTGATCGGTCGAGTACCAGCCGTCGGCGATAGCTACGGTTAGGGATTCAATGCGCCGTAAGAGTATGTGGGCTCAGGGCGTCGAGAACTGTGCGCCCGAAATTGCGCGCCTCATCTAAGCCCGCCATCGCCGAGAGAATCGTCCGGACCACTTCGACTTCGGGCGCTTCCGTACTGCCCGCCAAAGCGCCGAGTCGCTTGCATCTTTGCAGCAATTGACCTGCCCCCCCTAAGTGGGCATTTCCATAAATATGGCAATGTATATATTTGCCAGTTACGGCGGCGTATGGCGTCTTCACGGCGGACGATCACCGGGAGGTACGCATGCCGAGAAAGAGTCCATTTAGCATCGATCTCACGCGGAACGAGGCAATCGAGTTACACCGCAGAGCAAACAAGTATACGTTGCCGTACTTCGAGGTCGTTCGAGCCAGGATGATCCTGATGGCGGCCGATGGGTTGGGCAACGATGAGATCGCCGCGCGACTGGACACGGGCCGGGACGTGGTCAGCCAATGGCGCAAGCGCTTCTTCAAGGAGCGATTGGCGGGGCTCGAAGAACGATCCCGCCCGGGGCGCCCCCGGGCCTTTCCCCCCAGAGCTCAGCGTTGAGGTCAAGGCGCTGGCATGCGAGTTGCCGTGCACGCTGGGGGTGCCGCTGTCACGGCTGAGCGTGGCCGACGTGCGCCAGCAGGTCGAGCAACGCGGGCTGGTGGCGCGCATCAGTGACAGCACGATCTGGCGCTGGCTGCATGAGGACGCTATCCGGCCCTGGCAGCACCGCTTGCTGGATCTTCCCGCGCGATCCCGAGTTCCAGGTCAAGGCCGCTCGCATCCTTGATCTGTACGAGCGCCGCTGGCAGGGGCAGCGCTTGCGCGACGATGAGTTCGTCGTCTCCACCGACGAGAAGACCAGCATCCAGGCGCGCATCCGCATTCACCCGAGCCTGCCACCGCGGTCGACGCGACCGATGCGCATCGAACACGAGTACGCCCGCGGCGGCGCGTGGGCCTATCTGGCCGCGCTCGATGTGCATCGCGCCAAGGTGTTCGGACGCTGTGAGCCCACCACCGGCATCGCGCCGTTTGCGCGACTGGTCGATCAAGTCATGCGCCAGTGGCCCTACCGCGAAGCCCGCCGGGTCTTCTGGATCATGGACAACGGCTCCTCGCACCGCGGCGAGGCCTCGGTGCAACGGCTGACACAGGCGCACCCCCGGCTGGTGCCGGTGCACGGCCCCGTGCACGCGAGCTGGCTCACCCAGATCGAGATCTACTTCTCCATCGTCCAGCGCAAGGTGCTCACGCCCAATGACTTCCCCGACCTGCAGGCCATCGCGCAGCGGCTGGCCGACTTCGAACGCTACTACGAAAGCATCGCGCACCCGTTCGAGTGGAAGTTCACGCGCGCGGACCTCAACGCCTTGCTCGCCCGCATGCGCTGGCGCTATGCGCATGCCCAGCCCCTCAAGCTGGCGGCTTGAAAATACGTGGTCGAACTTCTGAAGTGGAGTACTAAGACGCTACCAGGAGGAAGTTAGTAAAGTCGGTTTTCGGAGGAGAAGACGGGCATGAAGAAGACGCGTTTTACGGAGCAACAGATCATCGGGTTTCTGAAGGAGGCCGAGGCCGGGATGCCAGTCAAGGAGCTTTGCCGGAAGCACGGTTTCAGCGACGCGGCGTTTCTATGGCTGGCGCTCGAAATACGGGGGTCTGCAGGTCAATGAGGCCAGGCGGTTACGGGAGCTCGAAGCCGAGAACGCGAAGCTGAGGAAGCTCTTGGCGGAGGCGCACCTGGACGTAGAGGCGCTCAAGGTCGCCTTCGGGGTAAAGGGCGGAGTTTCAGCGTTAGTTGGACACTTGAGTTTCAGCGTTAGTTGGACACCGAGTGCTCGAAAGACATTGCGCGGGGGAAATGGAGGGAGCCCGTAGGGCGACCGGAATTTCCCCCGCGCGGCAACTCGCGCGCTCGGGGCTGCGGGTCGCCGGATTAGCCCCCCCTGCTTCGTAGCGCGTGCTCGCTTGCTGTAGCGTTCTCGGATTTCGATAGGTGAGTGCGATGGCTAAAAACATTCGGTCGAACAACGCCGCCACCAGCTCGTTCAGGCGGTTCGCTCGGGGCGAAGCTTGCGCTCGGTAGCGACGCAATTCGGGGTCAGCCGTGGCGCGGTGGCCTACTGGGTTTCGCATGCCCTCGGTAGACGCATTGACCGAGTGCCGTTCGCTAACCGCAAGCCCGGCAGGGCCTCTAACCGCACGCCTGCGCGGCTGGAACGGCTCATCTTGAGCACGCGCCGTGCGCTGCGGGACAAAAGCGTCTTGGGCGAGACGGGCCCCAGGCCATCAGCTTGGCCCTGCAGCACAACCGTACTGCCGAGCAGCTGCCGTCGCGCATCACCATCTACCGAGTGCTTGCGCGTCACGGGGTACTCGATGGCGTGCATCGGCAACGCCGGCCGGCACCGCCCAAGGGCTGGTATCTGCCCGATCTGGCCGCGGGACAAGCCGAGCTCGACAGCTTCGATTTCATCGTGGAGCTCAAGATCGCTGCAGGACCCCTTGTCGATGTGCTCACCGGCACCAGCCTGCACGGCGCACTGGCCGAGGCCTGGGTCATGCAGCGGCCCAGCGCACGGGCCACGCTGCAAGCCCTGCTTGAGCGCTGGCGCCGCGAGGGGCTGCCCACCTACGCGCAGTTTGACAACGACACGATCTTCCAGGGAGCCCACCAGTTCGCCGACACCGTCGGGCGTATCACCAGGCTGTGTCTGGCACTGGGAGTGGTCCCGGTGTTCGCCCCACCGCGCGAGCCGGGCTTCCAGAACGCCATCGAAGGCTTCAATGCCCTGTGGCAAAGCAAGGTCTGGCAGCGCCACCGCTGCCCCGATGTCGAAGCCTTGGCGGCTGTCTCCGCACGTTACATCGCGGCCTATCGCGCCAAGACTGCTACCCGCCGGGAAACCGCCCCCAGGCGGCGCAGCTTCCCCAAAGGCTTCAAGCTCAACCTCGGCACCCCACTCAAGGGAACCATGATCTTCCTGCGTCGCAGCGATGATCACGGCAGCGTTCATCTGCTCGGCAGAGCCCTCCCTGTCGCTCAACATTGGCCTCATCGGCTCGTTCGCTGCGAAGTTGACTTCACGCATCAGCGCATCCGCTTTTACGCACTACGCCGACGTGACCCCGCTCGCCAACCGCTGCTACGTGAGCTTGCATACCCTCGCCCAAAAAAACCATTCCAAGGCAAACCATGAGTGTCCAAACAACGCTGAAACTTTGTCACATCGACGTCAAAAAAGTGTCCAACTAACGCTGAAACTCGCCCCACTCCGCATAAGCATGATGCGTTTCCAAGGCGATTCCCAAGGAGGAGGAGGTCATGTTTGAGAAGTTTTTCGATTCATCTGCGGATGGTCTGGCGCGTGTGCGCACCCTGCAATCTGGCGCCTTCGTCCTTACTCAGGGCCGACGAAGCGCCGACGCAACGCAGGTTCGGCGTGTACGAAGTCTGTGCCTAATGTGCCACCTCTGACCGAGCGCCGGTCGCTTCCCTTCGCCCCACAAGTGCAAGGCTGTCCACTATCAAAGCGTTGCTGCGCGAAGAAGTCGCGCTGCTTGATTCCAATTCGCTAGCGACCTTATCTTCCCACGTCGCTTCCCAAGTCGCGAATGAAGCGGTTGTTCTTGTCGACCAGAATGATCCTGGGATTGAGCGGACGGTCAGTTAGTTCAAAACCCATAATGATGATTTGCTCGCCGGCCTTAATAAGATGTGCCGCCGCGCCGTTCATGCAAATATTGCCAGATGCTGGCATGCCTGCAATAGTGTAAGTCTCAAGTCTCGCGCCGGTGGTATTGCTCACCACCATCACCTTTTCACCAACCCAGAGGCCCGCACGTTCCATCAGGTCGGCGTCGATGGTGATGCTTCCTATATAGGCGACGTTCGCTTCAGTTACCGTAGCGTTGTGAATCTTGGATCGGATAGCGAAGCGCATACAAAATACGATAAGAGATTACTCAGCAAGACTAGAATCTATCTCAAAATCGTTTCAGCAGCATCGTGATCGACGCCAACTGCACGAATCCAAGGAAATTGGCCGCGTAGTACTCCCATCGAACCAGCAAGCGACGCTTCCAATGCAGCCATGCGAAGAACCGGGCCATCACGAAACGTGACCGCTCTCAGGGGGTACTCGCCTCGCAACCGAGCAACGCCTTCGCGAAGAAGATCAGCTCGGAAACGATGACGGACTCACCTGCGGCGATGAAGAGTTTCCAGGAGAACGAGACCGCGACGTTCCGGCGCATTGCCGAGGCCGCGGGGCTGAAGGCGGAATGAACGCGCTCGATCGCAGCCCGAGAAGGCCTAGTAGACGCGGCCCGCGGTCGAAGTGACAAACTTCTGCGGCAGGGCCTCCATGTACTCACGATGCAGTCGCACCACGCGGCGCAGCGCGGTCAGGCAGTTCTGCTTTTCCGCGCGCAGCTTCGAGATCCTGCCACCCAGACCCAGCACCATCGGCGGCTGGTGCTGCGGCGCCGCCAGTAGCATCGTGATAATGCCGGAGCCCGGCGTCGCCAAGCCCTCGCTGTAGGCGTAGCCGCGGTCGCGGCATGCGTCGAGCTTGACGACTAGGTCGTCGAGTCGCACTTTGTTCGCTTCTGGCTCCTGCGCGTTGATCCGGACCGTCAATGCGCGCACCTCGGCCTTCGACTTCAACGTCAGGATCACATGGCCCATCGCCGAGCGCAGCAGCGGGCGCAAGGCGCCGGTATTGACGTCGGTGCGCACCTCTTCGGTGCCCTTCACGACATGGATGTACTGAACGTGAAAACCACTCTGGACGCCGAGCACCGCCGTGCAGCCAGTCTCGTCGCGCAGCTTATACATCAGCCGCACAATCGTGCCGTCGCTGAGTAGCGCATCGTTCACCCAGATGCCCAGCAACGCGGCCCGCACCGTGGGCACGAATGTACGGTCACCTTGCGCATAGTCGAGATAGCCGAGGTCGCGCAAGGTATTGAGCAATGCAAACGTGCTCGATGCTGGATAGCTGAGGGAATTAGAGATCTGCGTAAGGGTGGCTGGCGCCCGGCGCCGCGCGAAGTACTCGAATACTTCGACGACACGCTGCGCGGATTTCACGGGTCGAGGCATGAGATGGCCTTTCTGTCGGAAAGGCTTATCGTACACGGCGCAAGCCTACGAACTGAAGCGAACGGGCACCCAATGATGGTGATGACACGCCTCGAAAATGCAGCCCATCCGACTCAGAGCTTAACGAAGCCTATCCCGTTCCTGAACGCTATTTCTGTGCCGAATGGAGTTGACAACTCACCAACATAATTTATGATGCGCTCGCCTTCCTCATTGTCTGCGAGCATGGGGAACCCGCTTGCCGAACGAGGCGTTAGGACAAGAGTCACAGGGTAAAGTCTCAACTCAAGGAGGTTCCATCCTTCCCCGAAGGAACAAACAGCAACCACGGCTGCGTTAGGAATGGGCGGAGAAACGAGGCCATCTCGTTGTCCTGCCTGTCTTGGCATCTTCTCCCGAGCATCGTATACATCTGCAGGTGTCGCTTCAGATGCCACTGTATTGAGGCGAAACTGAGGTGACATATAAACCTCTGCAGGGAGTCTCGTGACCGTGTTATTCATTTTGATAAAATCTCCCGGATCATAAAATATAGGCTTGCCTCGATACAGTTCTATCCCCCTGAGTGGGTGGTGGCACCCCTCAGCAACAAACATGTCTGCTCCTGCATCCACGCATGCCTTGGCAAAAGGTGGTAAAAATTTTGGTGGGGCATACATACCTTTGTCGGGATCCCACTCATGGTTGTGGAGGTGCACAAGCACGTAATCCGCTTGCCTTCTTGCCTCCCTCACGGCGCGAAGATTGCCCTCAGCATCTTCTTCCTCGACGACTGTCGATGCTCCTGGTCCGTCACCCTGCACGAATTTGGTGATTGTATTTTCCGCGCCCGGTATGCTGAAGAAGAATGACCGCCCGACTTGTTGGGTCTTCCATCCAATCTTAGGACCCAATTGCTTCAGGATCTCTATTGTCGCCAAATCGACCACATGGTAGAAACGAAGCGGATTTACTCCCGGCCTGCCTTTTATGTCCTTCCTTGCCTCACCTGCCCTGCCCCATCTAGGGAAGCTAGATGTCATCGATATAAGAGCTATTCTTCCCATTTTCGTATCAATGTAGGCGGGTTCCCTTGCCTCCGCCAGGTTTCTGCCGGTTCCGGCATGGGGTAGTTTGGCCTCATTCAATGCCTTCCAAGTAGAAAAAAGGCCTCCATAAGAATAATCCAGGCAATGATTATGAGCGAGCGAAACGATATCGAAGCCCGCCCATTTCAATTCTTCAGCCACAAAACTTGGCGATCGCATGGGCGTTCTCCCCGGTTCGGCGGCCGGATATAGCTCATCGCCTTCATAGTCGTGGATTATCGTTTCAAAATGAGTGTATGCAACATCAGCATCCCTGAGGATGTTGACCAGTGAGAGAAACCTCTCTTCTGTGTGGACGGAAAGCCGTCTGTTGATGATTGCATCACCAGTGATCGCAAGAGTAAATTTCTTTTCCATCTAATAGAACTCCCCCACGCACTCAAAAAACAGTTGCGCGCCTCGCTGCTCAGCCATTACCCGCCGCGCACGTCATCCTGTTGCTTACTGCTGCCTGGCAATCCTGTTAATCTTATGAATTTTCTCGCAAATGGACTTGAGCAGTTGCAGGATTAGCAAAAAATTGCTGCACCAACATCGTGATTCGTAAACATTCAGTGAGTCACACGGTAAGTCCGACAGTGACGCGCCAACAGATTGCCGGATGCATAATCATCTGCGGACTTACAGGCGCAACGTGACACACTTCAACTGCGTGTAATGGTGCAGCGCCTCAAGGCCCTTCTCGCGACCGTAGCCGCTCAACTTGTAGCCACCTAGCGGGGTTTCTATGCCACCAGCCAGATACTCGTTGACGTAGATCTGCCCCGCATCGATTTGCGCAGCAACCCGATGCGCGCGTGACAAATCGCGCGTCCAGATCCCTGCCGCTAGACCATAGCCAGTATCGTTAGCGATTTCGATCGCCTGCATTTCGTCATCAAACGGCATCACACAGGCTATCGGCCCGAAGATTTCCTCGCGAGCGATTCGCATGCTATTGCTAACCCCGCTATAGATCGTGGGCGATACAAACCATCCGCCCTTCAGCGTCGGATCCTGCGGAAGTGATCCTCCAACTTCCGCCACAGCACCTTCCATGCGCGCCACGGCGTAATACTCCTGCACCTTCTCGTACTGAGCACGAGTGGTCATCGGCCCTACAACGCTTTCTTCACCACCGACCGTATATACCCCTATGGCCTCTTTCATTGCTTGAATGAACTCGTCATGGATTAACCGCTCGACGAGAATTCGTGTACCAGCCAGGCAGATTTGGCCGGCATGCTGGAGAAATCCCTTCAAGACTCCAGGCACTGCCGCCGCGACATCGGCATCGGCAAACACAATGTTGGGCGACTTGCCACCCAATTCCAACGTCAGGGGTAGAATTCGGTCGGCGGCGACTTTGCCGATCTCACGCCCGGCGCGCAAGGATCCGGTAAAAGCCACCTTGCGTACGTCCCTATGTAGAACGAGGCTTTCACCGGCCTCTTTGCCAAATCCCGTGACCACGTTCAATACGCCTGCCGGCAGACCACACTCCTGAACCGCTATCCGCGCCAATTCGAGCAATGATGCTGACGTGGCCTCGGAGGGCTTGGCCACCACTGTGTTACCTGCCGCAAGCGCTGGAGCGCAAGCCCGTCCCGCCTGATTGAGCGGCGCATTCCAGGGAAGAATTACGCCCACAACACCGAACGGTTCTCGACGAGTGTACGAGTGATAGCCTGCTCCCAGATCGATCGTATTCCCTTGAATCGCATTGACCAGTCCGCCGTAGAACTCGAAGTACTGCGCGGCTACCTCCGCGTCGCCCTTGGCCATCGGCATTGACCTGCCCGTCTCGCGACACACAATTCCAGCAAGTCCGGCTAAATGCTCCCGGATCTTGCGTACGATCTCCATCAGGATGCGACCACGCACACTTGGTCGCAAATTCCGCCAAGCAGGTAGTGCAGCACGTGCAGCAGCTACGGCGCGATCGACATCACTAGCATTTCCACGTGCCACCCGAGAGATTACCTGCCCGTTCCTCGGGTTATACCCATCAAGATAGAGGCCACTGGTTGGCGGCATGGATTGGCCGTCTATGAAATGCTCCAATTGGGTCATCGCCATAACTTTTGTGCTCCTCAATAAATTGCTCGTTAATTTGGCAATACTCTCGATCACATGCACGACCGCGCCATTGTCGGAGATTAGACGGTCCGATAACCAAATCGCTCCTATTGCCGCTCAATATGCCAATACTATCGAGGCGAGGGGAATAGCGTCACGAGCGAATGGCCGCCACCCTGTGTCAGTACTGCGCGGTTCAAATAGAGGTTGAGCTGCTACAGTCCATGATTGGAGAGGTTTCGAGCGATGAAGGGTGTCGTCGATTTACACGATGAAGGCCGGTGCGAGCAATCTCCAGACGCCCGTAACCAGTTGGACCCTCGCCTGCGAGAGCTGGCGATTCTCCAGGTGAGATGGCTCGCACCTTCGCTCTGCGCATTCTCACAGCACTCGGAGATCGCGCGTGGGTTCTCTATCAGAATTACATCACTGCGCGAGGCACCGCGCACCACGGCCTGGAGTGAACCGGCCAGCAGCGTCGACGCAGAGCGAATCTGCTACAGGTCACGCAGCCTGAGCATCTTCACGGATCATGTCGGCCGCCTTCTCCCCAATCATGATCGATGGCGCATTTGTGTTGCCGCTCACAATGGTGGGCATGATCGAGGCGTCCACCACGCGCAAGTTTGGAACACGGTGCACGCGGAGGCGATCATCGACCACGGCCTCAGGGTCCGACCCCATCTTGCATGTGCCGACAGGATGGAAAAGTGTCTGGCCGCATTTGCGTACGAAATTAAGCAATTCTTCATCGCTCCGGTTTTCCGGTCCAGGCAGATCCTCTCGGCGCACTATGTCTCTTAGCGGCGCCAATCCGGCAATGCGACGTATCCATTGAATTGCTGCCACCGCGCACCGTTCATCTTCCGCCGAGCTCAGGTAATTGGCATGAATAGACGGTGCGTTCGTCGGATCAGCGGAACGCAGACGAATGGCGCCCCGCGATTCGGGTCGCAGAACAGCTCCGGCAAACTGGATGCCGGGGAAAGGATGAATTTGCCTGCCACCGTCGCTCCCGAAGCCAAGGCTCAGCGGCCTGAACGTGATCTGGAGATCCGGCGTAGCGACTGTCGAGGTACTCCGAACGAAAGCAACGGCGTGCGAAACGCCGACGGCGAGAGGCCCTTTCTTGGTCAGAAGGTAACGTGCACCGCTCGCCAGCTTCCGCAGACCGCGCAGTTCTCTGTTCCGCGACATGCCCGCTATGGTTTCATAGCCGACATTCATTGTTATGTGATCCTGTAGGTTTGCCCCGACCCCGGGCAGATGATTACTAATGGTAAGTCCCAGTGCCTGCAACTGATCGCCGGGGCCAATGCCCGAGAGCATCAGGATTTGCGGCGAGCCGATGGCGCCTGCACTCAGAATGGCCTCGCGACGAACCCGCACGTCGAAGCGTGCACCGCCGCACTCGTATCTGATGCCAACAACGTGCCCGCCATTGATGTGTACTCGGTGCACCAGCGCATCACTGATGATGGTCAGATTCTTCCGCTGACGCACGGGACGCAAATAGGCCCGCGCTGCCGAGAACCTAATGCCATCGCTAATTGTGTGCTGAATGTAGCCGACTCCATCCTGAACACCGCTGGTGACGTCAGGATTAAGCGCAAGACCCGCGGCGATACTGGACTGGACGAATGCATCTGTTGCCGGGTGCTGGTCCGCCGGCCGCGAAACACGCAGGGGCCCGGAAGTGCCTCGATGGTCACCGGCGAGATCGCTGCTTTCCGCCTTCTTGAAATATGGCAACACATCCGACCACGACCATCCGCGGTTCCCAAGTTCGCTCCAGCGGTCGTAATCGGCTGCCTCGCCTCGTATGTAGACCATGCCGTTGATCGCGCTGGTGCCGCCTACCACCTTGCCGCGCGGCCAGTAGATACGGCGTCCGTCTAGCCCAGGCTCTTCGTCCGTCCAGAATTTCCAGTTGACCCTTTCGTCAAGGAAAAGGGTCCCTACTCCCGCGGGCGTTCGAATCCAGAAAGGCTCCCGGTCTGGACCTGCCTCCAGTAGAAGCACGCTGACATCAAGGTCGGCGCTAAGTCGGTTGGCCAGTACACAGCCCGCAGAGCCTGCGCCCACAATGATGTAATCGTAAGATGGCGAACCATTGAGGGAGTTGTCTGGCATATTCATAGGATTCGACCCTACCTGAACAAGTGAGAATATGAGTAATTACTCAGGTGGCCATTACCAGTGAGCCCATCCGGTTAACAATTACAGAGCTCGCGCTTGAGTATATCTGCCCCATAGGCCGCTCCGCTCAACTCTGCGCTGTGAGATATTCCGGATCATTCTCTGCCTGCTCGAAGGCCACGACCAGTTCCTTAAAGGCATCGAGCTCATGCGCGCTGCGCACTTCCGGTACGGTTCAGGATGACGCGCCAAACGACGCCCGTATTGTCAGTTCGCACGAACTTGAACATCGCTTGCCACAAAAGCCGTTGAACTCCAGGCCGTTGAACTCCAGGCCACTCTTCTTTGGATCGGCAGTCCGATAGGCAGAGAATGATTCCACTGGCAGATTCGCGCGAGCCGGCATCTTCTGTCCTGCTCGAATGATTGTTCCTCAGTCTGCGTAAATCTTGGATTCAAGTATGTGAATCGACATCGAGTTAGGCAAGCAATTTTGAGCGTATTTCATATACGAGAAAGAGAATTTATATATGTGAATCGAACTCCGGCCCGGTCGCCGGAGAATGTAGAGTGGAAGAATATACGGAACCCAATCCTAGGTCATTTATTTGACGGGGTAACGTTGCCATGGACGTATCTTTTGTCGACACGACGTTTCGCGACGGATCGCAGAGCCTTTGGGCGACGCGGATCACGACCGGCATGATGGACGTCGTCGCCACGCAGATGGAGGGGGCCGGGTTCAAGGCGATCGAGCTTCCGGCTAATCCGATCTATTTCAAAAAGTTCGTGCGGGACCTGAGAGAAGACCCGTGGGAAATGCTGCGCCTGATAGCGAAGCGGCTACCTAACACGCCGAAAAGCTGCATGACCGGTGCGAGGATTCATTCCTTTGAGGCACTATCACCGCCCCGAGAGCTCGTCAGGCTTTTCTATGCGCGTGTGGCGGCCACCGGAGCTCTGAACCGCGGTCAGTTCATAGCGAACACGATGGACCAGCGCAAGCGCGACTTCCCGTGGCTGATTCCGATGTTCCGGGAGTTCGGCGTCCAGGCGGCAATCGCTTTGGCGTATCAAGTATCCCCCCGCCATACCGACGAGTATTACGCGCAATTGACACGCGAGGTTCTGCAGTTCAAGCCTGATGCGATCTACCTCAAGGATCAGGGCGGACTGGTCACGCCGGACCGGCTGCGAACACTGATTCCGGCCATCGTGAACAATGCGCAGGACGTGCCGGTGGAATTCCACTCGCACTGTACGACAGGCCTAGCACCGCTCTGTTACCTGGAGGCCGTTCCTTTGGGAATCCAGACGCTGCACACGGCAGTGCCCCCGCTGGCCAACGGGTCCTCGCAGCCGTCGATCTTCAACGTCGCGCGCAATCTCCGGCTGATGGGGCACTCGCCGAGGGTCAACGTCGAGGTGCTCGAGCGGGTATCGGAGCGGCTCACCTCGATTGCAAAACGCGAGCACCTGCCGATCGGGGCGCCTCTGGAATACGACCACGCGCAATTCATACACCAGGTGCCGGGGGGCGTAATCTCCAACCTGGCCCACCAGCTTGTCGAACTGCGCATCCAGCACCGGCTGCGCGAAGTGCTTGATGAGGTGGTCCACGTCCAGAAGGAACTGGGCTACCCGATCATGATCACGCCGTACTCGCAATTCGTCGTGACGCAAGCCGCGATCAACGTCGCCACCGGAGAGCGCTATAAGCTCGTGCTCGACCCCATCATCCTGTTCGCGATGGGAACCTTCGGCGAGGATTCTGGCTGCACCTGGATGGACCAGAACCTGCGGGACATGCTGCTCTCGCTGCCGCGCGCCAAGGAGTTGGCGAGCCGCGGTGCCACGCAGCCGTCCTTCAAGGAGATTCGCCAAACCTACGGCACAAGCGGCCTGTCCGACGAGGAATTCCTTTTGCGCTACATCATGCAGGGGGACAAGGACATCCAGGCGCTGCGTGCAGCCGGGCCGCCCAGGCAGTATTACAACGCCTCGCTTCCGCTGATCACGCTGCTACAGGAGCTCGGCAAGCACAAGAGCGTGCGCTATATCCATGTCCGACGAGGGAGCGATTCGCTCGCCATCCAGGGCCGCATTTTGACGTGACCGCTTTCACACCACGCGTGGAGGGAATGCCGCTTGAATAAACCTTTAGCTGCACTAGGCGATGAGGAAGTTCGCCAGATCGCGCTTCTGGTCGAAACGCTGGAGCACTCCACATTCGACTTTCTGCAGCTGGAGTTGGGCGACCTGAAGGTAACCATCGGCAAGGGAAGCGCGCCGCCAAGCAAGGAAGCAGCGGCACCCGCGCCTTCGGCCAGCGTTGCGCCGCCGGCGGCTGCCGTTCAATCGGCGCCACCCTCCCCCGCAGTAGCGGAACCAAAGAGCCCAGCGATTCCCGAAGCCAAGACAAGCCCCGGTCAGAACGGTACGGTCGCGATAGTGGCGCCCATGATCGGGCAGTTCTATGCGAAGCCGGAGCCCGGTGCAGCGCCATTCGTCTCGGTCGGAACCGAGGTGAACCCGGATTCCACGGTTGCGCTGATTGAAGTGATGAAGGTGTTCAGTGCGGTGCGCGCCGGCGTACAAGGCGTCGTCACGGAGATCTGCGTACAGGATGGACAGCTGGTCGAGTACGAGCAGGTGCTGTTCCGCATCCGCCCGAAATGATTCGGCCTCCCATTGAGGAGAAAGGCCGTTTCGTTTGTGCTTCGGAATTCCAAGGAGGAGAGTCCGTGCCAAGCAAGCGAACGTGGTGGTCGGTTCTAGCAAGCGCTTTTTTTCCTTTCCCAGCCTGCCCGTTGTGCTGCGCCTTCCAGGGAGCCGATCCCGCTAGGTGAGATCAGATCCCGGAGCGGCGCTTTCGCCATAATATTGATATTTCCGTAACCGTGTGACATCAGAACAGGTCAGCCTGCGTCCAACAGGAGGCGACGATCGCCGAGCGCCGCTGCGCCGATTTGAGCTTGCCGCGCGCGGTGTGCTCGAGCTCGGTGAGCGTCGCGGGGCAGAAGTTCGCGAGCGCGTGGCGCTTGAGCCAAGCCCACAGGTACTCGACGGGGTTGAGCTCGGGGGCGTAGCCCGGCAGGAACTCGATGTGAATGTAGCCCGCGCTCGAGGCGACGTAGTCGCGCACGAGCCGGGCGCGATGGGGCTTGGCCCCGTCCCACAGGATGAGCAGCGGCTGCCGATAATGGGCTTTGAGCGCCTTGAGGAATGCGAGCACCTGTTCTTTTGCGACCGAGCCTTCGTGCAGCCGAAAGCACACTCCCTTGAAGTGCATTCCGGCGATGATCGAGATGTGGTCCCAGTTGAAGCAGAACTGCACCACGGGGCTCTCGCCCTTGGGGGCCCAGGTGCAAACGCGCGTGGGGCGCTGCGACAGGCCCGATTCGTCGACGAAGACGATCAGCCGCCCCTTGCGGCGGGCTTTTTTCTAAGCCGCGGCCAGGTGCGCTTCTTCCAGTGCGAAATGGCCGCTTCATCGCGCTCCAAGGCGCGCCGCTCGGGCTTCTGGCTGGAGAACCCAAGCTGTCCCAGCAGGCGCCAGACATGAACCTAGCTGTAGCGAACGCCGAAGCTGCGTTCGATGAAAAGACGCACCCGCTTGATCGTCCACAGCGGCGTGCCGAAGCCGTGTGCGGCGGGACCCTCGAGCAGCGCGACCTGCAGCCGCGCCAGCTGCTCGGCGCCCAGCCGGGCCGCACGCCCGCCCTTGCTCATGTCGCGCAGCGCATCGATCCCCTCGGCTTCGAGCACGCCCTTCCAGCGGTACACCGTCTGGCGCGGTGCGCCCACCATCGCCGCGACTTGTGCCGGAGCGTGGCCGGCCTGAAGCAACCGCGCGGCGCGCACTCGGCGCTTGGCCCCGGCTTCCACTTTGTTCTTTGTCTTCATGCGCAAACTCCGATGTTATGCCAACACCGAAGTAACGCACGAGGAGCAATTCCGTTGTCACGAGGTTACGGAATTCTCAATAAACGGCGGCCACAAGGGTGCGTAACTGGCGGCCGAGCAAATCTACGCGGCGGGCGGCGGGCGGCGGGCGGCGGGCTCGAGCAGCCGCTGCAGCTCGTGTGGGAGGACGATAAGTCCAACCCTTCCGAGGGAACCAAGATCTTCCGCGAGCTTGCCTCGAAAAAAGTCCTGGTGATTCTCGGGAATTCCGGCCCGACCACCTTCGCGAGCCCCATCTCACTCGCCGAGCTGGAAGCAAGCGACAAGCTGAGGCGCACCTACCTCCCAGTGTGAAATCCCTACAGCCCTCCTCTCAAAGATTCCTCACGTTGACGCCCTTCCGGGTCCTCATAGCCAATCGCGATGAAATCGCCATGTGCATCATGCGGGCTTGCCGCTCGCTCGGAATCGATACAGCGCTGGCCGTCTCGCAGGCCGACCGCGACAGCCAGCCTCCCGGCCCGCAGGCAGCACAGTGCATATCGGCCCGGCGAGCCCGGGTGAGAGTACTTTGAATTTCAAGGCGATCATTGCCACCGCCCAGGGTATGCACCCGGACGCCGTACATCCCGGTTGCGGATTCCTGGCCGAATCCCCGCAGTTTGCCCAAGCTTGCACCGCGTAGGGAATCACGTTCGTGGGACCGAGGCCCAAGCAGATCCGTCAGATGAGCAACAAGCTGCAGGCGCCCACCCCTGCCCTGCAGTATGGCGTCCCAACGCTTCCCGGATCGGCGAAAGTGAATTCCTACGAGGAAGGCGCCGCGGTCGCCAAGCAGATTGGTTTCCCCGTCATGTTGAAAGCGGCCGCTGGCAGCGGCCGCGGTAAGAAAATCGTGCGCTATCCCGACGAAATGCGGCCGATGTTCGCCTCGGCCGCTGCAGAGGCGCGCACCGCATTCAAGGACGACACGTTCTGTGTCGAGCGCTTCATCCCGAGCACACCAAACATCGAGGTGCAGGTGCCCGGCGATCGCTTCGGGCATATCGTGCACCCGGGCGCACGCGACTGCTCGCGGCAGCGGCATCATCAGAAGCTGATCGAGGAATCCCCGGCATCGGGTATCAGCGAGGTCCTGTGCGAAGAAATCCGGCACACCGCCGTGACATTCACAAGAAGGATCAGGCACGAGAACGCAGGCACCATGGAGTTCATCGTCGATCAGGACGCCGGTGGCTTCTATTTCCTGGAATTAAATACCCGTATCCCGCTCGAGCATCCGGTCACCCAGGCAGTCACCGGGGTGGACCTCGTTCTCAGGAACAGCTGCGCATGGCGAGGGGCGAGCCGCTGCGGTTTTACTAAACCGAGCTGTTCCTGCGCGGCCATGCGGTCGAACGTCGCATCAATGCCGAGTTGCCGCACGAGGGATTTCGTGCCCGACCCGGGCCGGATCGTGCAGTGGTCTCTGCCTGAAGGCCCTAACATCCGGGTCGACTCCCATGGCTATGCCGGCTACAACGTCCCGATGTTCTATGACTCGATGCTCGGAAAGCTCATCGTCTACCGGTTCAACCGCGCCGAGCAGTTGAACCAAGGCGGCGTGCGCTCGAGCAGTTCTCGATCGAGGGCGTCGGTACGACCATCGATTTCCTGCGCTTCGTCATGGCCCATCGCGAGTTTGCCGACGGCAAAGTCAACACCTACCTCGTGAAAGACCTGATCTCGCAGATGCTAAAAGCAGAGCAGGCAGGCACGCAGACGGGTGAAGACGCGATCCGGAAGTCCCCATGAACTAAAACCGATGCGTTTCAATACTGTCCACCTTGATGAATAAGCCCAGGCTAAAGGAGCATCGATGATCAACAAGACCATGGCCACCTGCCTCGAAGCGGTGGCGGGGGTGTTCGACGGGGCGACCGTCATGATCGGCGGTTTCGGGAGTCCGGGGACTCCGGCTCAACTGGCTGAAGCGCTGCGCGAGCAGGGGGCCACCGATCTCGTTATCGTGAGCAATGGCGCCGGCAACGACGACTGGGCCCTCGGCGGGCTGATCAAGGACGGACGCGTGCGCAAACTCGTCTGCTCCTTCCCCAACTACCCGACCGCAACGGCTTTTCGGGATCGCTATCTCAAAGGGAAGCTCGAACTCGAGTTGCTGCCTCAGGGAACGCTGGTCGAACGCATCCGCGCCGCGGGTGCAGGCCTTGGCGGGTTTTATACGCCTACCGCCGCAGGCACCGAGCTCGCAGCCGGCAAGGAGCTGCGCGTGATCAATGACCGTGAATACGTGTTCGAGGAGCCGTTGCATGCCGACTTCGCCTTGATCAAGGCACACCGTGGAGACCGCCTCGGGAATCTGAGCTACCGGCTCGCCATGCGAAACTTCAACCTGATCATGGCCACCGCGGCCAAAGCCGTGATCGCCGAAGTCGATGAAATGCTGCCGGCGGGCGGGATTTCCCCCGAGGAAATCCATACCCCTGGCATTTTCGTCGACCGCGTGGTCAAGGTTAAGCGCCATCCGCAGCTGTTCATACCTCGCAAGGAGGCGAACGCGTTATGAGTCTTACCCGAGAAGGCATCGCTTACCGTGTGGCCCGAGACCTGCCCGAAGGCAGTTACGTCAATCTCGGTGTCGGGATCCCCGTGCTGGTTGCGGCTTATCTGCCGAAGGACCGCGAAATCTTTCTTCACAGTGAAAACGGCATCTTGGGCGCGGGACCCCAGGCGCGTCCTGGCTCTGAGGATCCGGATCTCATGAACGCCGATAAGCACTATGTCGGGCTGGTTACGGGCGGCAGCGTGTTTGATCATGCGCTTTCCTTCACCATGATCCGCGGCGGTCATCTCACCCATGCCGTCATCGGCGCGATTGAGGTGGCAGCAAACGGTGATTTGGCCAACTGGCGAGTGCCGGGGCACAACGTAGTGCCCGGGGTAGGCGGTGCGATGGACCTCGCCTTCGGGGTGAAGAATGTCCATGTCGCCATGAATCATGTGACCAACAAGGGGGAGCCGAAAATCGTCGCCCGATGCCGATGTCCGCTCACCGCGCCCCGCTGCGTGAAGTGGATCTACACGGACATGGCTTTGATCGAAGTGATGCCCGAAGGCCTGGTGCTGCGTGAATTCGCCCCGGGACTCGACCCATCGGCGGTTCAGGCCCGCACCGGCGTGCCGCTGCGCGTGGCGCAAGACTGTACCGAAATGGATATCCCGGCCGCTTTCAACGGCACCACACTCGTCGGACAAAAAGCCGAAGTCCCGGGGCTCTGAACGGGACACCCATCCCCGGTCGGGTCCCGCAACCCAAGGAGGCCATCTTGCTGCAAGCCATCGACATGCATACCCATATCAACACGGGAGACAAAGCCGCCTTCAACTCCACGCAGATGATGAAGGCCGGTGTCCCGCTCAACATCGGCAAGTACAACCACCACCCGGACGCGATGGCCGAGATGTACCAGAGGCTCAACATGATGGCCGTCATCTTTGACGTCGACGCCGAAACGCGCACCGGAGTGAAGATTTCCAATGCCGAAACCGCCGGCTGGGTGAAGAAGTACCCCGACACCTTCATCGGCTTCGGCAGCGTGGATCCCTGGAAAGGCCCCTCGGCGGTGAAGGAGGTACAAAGCTGCGCCGACCTGGGATTGCGCGGCATGAAGTTCCAGCAGGCCGTCCAGGCATTCCAGCCGACTGGGCTCCGATTCTTTCCGATTTACGAAGCGTGCGCGCGCCTCAACCTTCCAGTCATTTTCCACACCGGCACGACAGCCATCTCGGCCGGCACACCGGGCGGCAACGGATTGCTGCTGGAATATTGCCGGCCCATCCCTTATATTGACGAACTCGCTGCGCGCTATCCGGAGCTGCGCATAATCATGGCGCACCCTGCATGGCCCTGGCACGACGAGCAGCTCGCAGTGCTACGGCACAAAGGCAATGTCTTCATGGACCTTTCCGGCTGGGCGCCCAAGTATTTCCCGGCGTCGATCATTCAGGATGCCAACACGCTGAGCCAAGACAAGGTGTTTTTCGGCTCCGATTTTCCGGTGCTAACGCCGGAGCGCTGGCTCGCCGAATTCGCTGACCTGCCGTTCAAGGACACGGTGCGGCCGAAGATCCTGCTGCGCAACGCGGCCAAGTTCCTGGGCATGGAACTGCCTGCGGACGCTGCGTAAACGCGAGGTGAAGCTTTGGCATGGACGATACGCCTTATCGACACGACGTTTCGCGACGGATCACAGGGTCTTTGGACGACGCGGATCACGACCGGCACGATGGACCAGCGCAAGCGCGACTTCCCGTGGCTGATTCCGATGTTCCGGGAGTTCGGCGTCCAGGCGGCAATCGCTTTGGCGTATCAAGTATCCCCCCGCCATACCGACGAGTATTACGCGCAATTGACACGCGAGGTTCTGCAGTTCAAGCCTGATGCGATCTACCTCAAGGATCAGGGCGGACTGGTCACGCCGGACCGGCTGCGAACACTGATTCCGGCCATCGTGAACAATGCGCAGGACGTGCCGGTGGAATTCCACTCGCACTGTACGACAGGCCTAGCACCGCTCTGTTACCTGGAGGCCGTTCCTTTGGGAATCCAGACGCTGCACACGGCAGTGCCCCCGCTGGCCAACGGGTCCTCGCAGCCGTCGATCTTCAACGTCGCGCGCAATCTCCGGCTGATGGGGCACTCGCCGAGGGTCAACGTCGAGGTGCTCGAGCGGGTATCGGAGCGGCTCACCTCGATTGCAAAACGCGAGCACCTGCCGATCGGGGCGCCTCTGGAATACGACCACGCGCAATTCATACACCAGGTGCCGGGGGGCGTAATCTCCAACCTGGCCCACCAGCTTGTCGAACTGCGCATCCAGCACCGGCTGCGCGAAGTGCTTGATGAGGTGGTCCACGTCCAGAAGGAACTGGGCTACCCAATAGAAAGAAGCCTGGCAAGCACCTCGGCCTATGCTACGCCGAAGTTCGGCGGCGCGCCGGATTCACCGGTCAGCCAAAACCACGCTTCATCCTGACGCCGCGATCACAGCGGCGGGGAAATCACTTCCAGTACCTTGCCACGCGTCTCGGTCCCAAGCGTCACGCAGACGATGGCGCCGATGAGGGCAACGACGCCCCAGCTCACGAACACGGCGTTCAGGCCCCAGATAGGCAGGATGAAGCCCACGAACAGCGGCGCGACTATGGCCGCGAGGCGCAGCCAGGCGATGGCAATGCCCGCGCCCAGCGCGCGCATATGGTTGGGATAGCACTCCGCAGTGTACATCCCGAGGGTGAGCGAGGGGAAGCTCACGCAGAAATAGCTGATGCACGCCACCCATAATACCGCGATCGCAGACCGGTCGCCTGGGACCAGGAACCAGAGCAGAGGCAGCGAGCCCACAAACAGCGCGGCGGCTAAGAGAAGCTTTCGGCGGACGTAATCGATCACAATAACGTTGATGATGCACGCGGTGAGGCTGGAAAGTGTAAGGACGAATCCGTATAGGAGCGACTGCTCGACCGGCAGCTTGAACACAGTGCGAAACAGCGACGGCGCCCAAACAACGACACCGTAGGTGATGGTGAAGGTGGAGAACCACAGAACCCATAACGTGATGGTGCGTTTTAGATAGATGCCCTTGAACAGATCGCCCAAGCGGATTTTCGCTTCCTGGACCGGCGGCAGATCCCGCGGTACCGGGGGAAGGACCTTCCCTTGCTTTACCGCGATGCCTTCGATGCGCTTCAGTGACCGGTCGGCTTCCTCGAAACGGCCCTTGCTGGCGAGCCAGCGAGGTGATTCCGGGAGCAGCAAGCGCAATGGGATCACGAGCAAGGCCGGCACCGCACCGATAATGAACATCCACTGCCAGCCTAGGTGGGGGACCACCCAGACGCCAGTAAGCGAACAAGCTGCCAGCCCCAAAACGAAGATGAGATTAATGCCCACGGCAAACCGGCCGCGCCACCGCGCGTTGGCAAATTCGTTCACGTAGGCGTGCATGACCGGAGTCTCGCCCCCAAGGCCCAGCCCCTGGATGAACCGGAACCACAACAACGCCTGGTAGTTCGGCGCCAAAGCGCAGGCGAAGGCCATCACCGTGAAAATAAGCAGCGTCACAATCATGGTCGGAATGCGCCCCCAACGCTCGGCGGCCCATCCTGCCGTGATTGAGGCTAGCAATTGCCCCCCGTAACCGATCGCAATGAGCACCCCGATCTGACCCGGCGTGAGCTTCCACAGACCGATCAGTACCGGCAGGACAAATGCGATGGTAAGCGCGTCGAAGGCATCGAAAAACCATGCGGCTCCAGCGATCGCTCCCATAGTCGTATGCCAGGAGCAGTAGGGCAATCGCTCCAGGCGCGCGTTGACGTAGCGCATATCGGCCGTCGCGGCCGCTGCAGTTGGGTGCATCGCTTCCTCCTCCTGGTATGGCTTTTCTATTGTGCAGATGAATTATGTGTGCAACAACTCACTGTAGCGCACGACACGTTTAGTGGATATTGCTCATAGCTCTACGACTGACAAGGCGTTTCGTGCTTTGGTAAGGTGTTAACGATTTAAACCGGGAATATGCATTGCAGCATCCTTCCCCGAGTTTCCGTGGAGGAATCAATGCATCCAGGCCAACTCGTGGTGGCGCAGGTACGGCGGTTCGCGCGGTGGCACACGTTTAGTGCCTTCGTTCGTAGCGAAGTTTCGGGGCAACCTCAACCTTCGCCGCTTCAACTGTGTGGACTGGCTTCTGCGCCTTGCCTTCGCCCAATTGACCTATCGAGATCGCAGCATCGGGCTGATCAACGATCGACTGGTCGAACTCAGGGTCTTTTATTCCCACCAGGCTATCCCGTGCGAAACAAGCGGCTAGCGTTTATGACCAGCCATCTGTGGCTGCCCGCGTTCATCATGTGTGCACTTCACCTCGTCGAAGATGCCGACGACTTCTTTGAAGGCATCGAGGTCATCCGCATTGCCCACTTCCGGCTGGTTCAGGATGACGCGCAAACGGCGCACGTCTCGTCAATTCGTACGGACTTGAACATCGCTTGCCTTTTAAGCTGTTGAAACCGAGGCCGATCTTCTTTGGGTCGACTCTGCAAAGGCAGGGAATAGTTCCACTCGGAGACCACCCGCGCAACAGTCATCTGCTGTCCTGCCCGATTGGTGGCTCTTAAGTGCATCTGCCCTTCATGTTTAAGTATGTGAAGGAGCATTAAATTGCACAAGCAATTTTCAGCGTATTTCATATATGAGAAAGGAAATTTACATATGTGAATCGAACCACGATCCGATCAGCGGCGGCGTGCAACTGTCAGTTCTGATTAAGGCGTGTCGGGTCTGGATTGCGGTTGCACCTTGGCCGTCAAGCATTGACCATGTAGCGGAGTTGCCCCTCATACTGCGCGAGACGGACGCGCCGAAGTCATGCCATTCATCGCCACGATGATCTGGTCACCCATCAGATCGGTGCTTATCTGCCTTAGCTTTTCGTAGGACGCGTTGGTGCTGGCCTGGTGACCGCCCCCGCGTTTAGGCGCAATGGGACATTTTGCAATCGTAGCTAATTGCTTCACGGAGATGATCGATATGAAACTGATCAGAAAAGAAATTGGGAGATATCCTTTATGGCACTCTGAACAAGGCTGGAGAGCGAGAATCGCAATTATCTATCCGGCCGCAGGCTTTCATCAAATTGGGGATTTTCACAAACTTGCTCCGAAGGGTGTTGCTATAGGAGGCACCGCGATACCTCGACACAAAGACGAAGGCCTTGAAACGGTGATGCGCGATGACCGGTACCCGCATGCAGATCCAGAAATGGATGCAAAGGTCGTCGCGGCCGCCAAGTTATTGGCTCCAGCGGAGCCGGATGTCATAGGCTGGATTTGCACTGCAGGAAGTTTTCTAAAAGGGAAAGGCCATGACCAGCGCTTGATAAAGGAGATGGAAGCAGCCACACGGATACCTTGCATGACAACCTCTACCGCGATGCTGGCGGCGTTCAAGCAATTGGGGATCAAGAAATTGGCCATGGCCACTCCTTATCCGTTTGACGTAAACCAAGTGGAGAAAAAGTTCATCGAGGACAATGGAGTGAGTGTTGTTAGTTGCGACGGACTGGATTTGATTGACCCCAATCTATTGCACCATCTACCCTCCAGTGTGATTTATCGGCTGGGGAAAGCGATCGACACACCGGATGCAGACGGCGTGTTTCTCAGTTGCACTGGGCTAAATGCACTGGATGTTATCGACGCGCTCGAACAGGATCTCGGAAAGCCAGTGATGACATCTAATCAAGTCTCCCATTGGATGGCCTTTAGGATGGCCGGAGTCCGAGAGGCGATTCCGGGATATGGCCGACTGATGAGGGAGCCACTCAATAAGTGACTCGCCGGAACGTTCTAATGAATGGTGTGCAGGCGACCCCGATAGAAAAGATCTGCACCTTGGTGGCGAAGGTCTCCACCAGCCTATCGCGCATCGCGGCCAAGCTCATGCGACCCTGCAGTATGTCGATGACTAGGGAGATAAGCGCGTCCACCGCGCCGACCTCGGTCGGGGGCTGAGCAGGCCCCGTACAGGCCACCTTGACCGACAGGATCAGTAGCGGGATCGGCCACACTTCGGTGAGCGCCGAGCAGCGTTGCTTGCCGAACGCCGCAAGCTGCCCAGCGCACTGCTCAGCGCCTGTAAGTCGCCTGGCCCAGTCATATGGATCTCTCGACGCTTGACACCTAGACGGTGTGCCCTATAACGGGCTTGCGACGGGATTCGCTGAAGTGCGACACGACCTGGTATATGACCAGCAACGTGCTCGCGGCGACGAACATGGCGCTGATAGGGCGCTGGACGAAAACTATTATGCTACCCTGCGAGAGCAGAAGCGCGCGGCGGAAATTTTCCTCCACCATCGGCCCGAGCACGAATCCAAGTAGCACAGGGGCCATGGGGAAATTCAGCGTCCTGAGGATGGCACCGGTGGCGCCAAACGCCAGCACCTCGGCGATCTCGAACAGGTTGTTGTGGGTGCTGTACACGCCGACTGCGATGAAGAACAGCGCCGACGGAAACAGATAGCGGTACGGGACCCGAAGCAGCTTAATCCACAAGCCAATCAGCGGCACGTTGAGCAGCATCAGGATCGCATTTCCCACCCAGAAGCTGGCGATAAGCCCCCAGAAAAGGTCGCGATGCTCGACGATCAGCACCGGGCCGGGAGTGATGCCTTGGATCAACAGCGCACCTAGGATGAGCGCCATGACCGCGTCTCCTGGAATCCCAAGACACATGGTCGGAATAAAGTCGATCTGAGTTTTCGAGTGGGACGCCGCTTCCGGCGCAACCACGCCTTCCATCGCCCCTTGGCCAAAGTGCTCCGGCGTCTTGGAGATCTTTCGCTCGACCGAATACGCCACGAACGTGGTGATAGTGGATCCGGTACCGGGCATGGCGCCGAACAGGGTGCCAACCAAGGTGCCGCGCAACATCGGGAAGAACATGTGCTTCATCTCCGCCTTGGTGGGCAGCATATCGCGCATGCGGACCCTAGCCCCGCGGGTCGCGTACACCGCCCGGTTGACGTTCAGCAGGAAGTCACCCACGGCGAACAAGCCCAGTGCGACGGCGACCAAGCCGATACCATCCCAAAGTTCCGGTATACCGAGCGTGAACCGGGGAATGCCGGTGTTGACGTCGGTTCCGACCACACCGCACAAGACGCCGCTGAGCGTCATGGCCACACCCTTGAGCGGCGACCCCCCTGACATGGTCGAACCGGCCAGCAAGCCCAGCAGCATGACGGAAGAAATCTCGGTCGGACCGAATTTAAACGCCATCGCCACCAGCAGCGGCGAGAAGAAAATCATCACCAGAATGCCGAACGAGGCGGCGAAGAACGAAGCAATCATCGCTAAGCCAAGGGCTTTACCGCCCTTCCCCTGCTTGGTGAGCGGATACCCGTCGAGGCAGGTCACAGCGTGAGGCGGGTGGCACGGCAGGTTAAGTAGGATCGCGCCGATTGCACCGCCATACTGGGAACCGTAGAAGATCCCCGCCAGCATCAGGATTGCGGGGATTGGATGCATGGCAAAAGTCAGAGGCAGCAGGATCGATATAGCCGACAGTGGTCCCATGCCAGGCAGCACGCCGATCATATTCCCGACCAGCACACCGAATAAGGACCACGTGAGATTATGCGGCTCGAGGGCGACGCCAAAGCCGTACCACAGACCCAGCAGAGACTGTTCAATCATCGCTCACCCCCACTGGAACAAATTGAGCTGCAAGTGCAACGCCCACCGGAACACGACCACGGCAATCACGACCATGCCGACCGCAAGGCAGAACGCCTGCTTGACGGTATTTTGCCTGTCGCCCATCGCGGAAATGAAGACGACGGCAAAGGTGGCCGGCACCAGCCCGCCATATTCGGCTAGCACGATGAACGCCAGCATGCCGCCGACAATGCAGATCGAGCCGCGCCAGTCTAGTGGTACGCGTGCGCCGGGTTCCTCGACGATGGGACGGGCGGTCAACGCGATCGCCAGCCCGATCAAGGCCAGGATCGCACCAACCGCGCTCGGAAAGAAACCGGGACCCATACGGGCGAGGGAACCGATCTGGTACCGCGTGCCCCCGTATACTGACCCAAGTCCGATCAGAATCATGAGAGCGCCCCCGTAATAGTCCTTATTGAATCTCCACAATGTACGCACTGCCCCTCCTTGACCCGCCCAACTTAGCGTCGAACGCCGCGAAGCGGCCGATTTCTCGCTTTCAGTTGAAGATTATCCAGTGGTGAGGTGCGTAGCCTATGCGGTTAGTCTGCCGGTCCGCCAGCACGTCCGAGCGCCTCCGCGAGAATCCACAGATCGAAAACGGTCCTACAAAGACTGAATCTGATTTTGGGAGCTTTATACCCGTTATGAGCATTGCGTAAGCCGGTGACATCGGAACAGTTCAGCCGATTGCCGGCAGGCGGCGATGACGGAGCTGCGACCCAGGGTTGACTTGATCTTACTGCCCTTGCTGTAGGCCACTTCGGTCAGTCCGTCAGGAAAGAAATGGGCCAGCGCGCGTCATTTGAGCGAAGTCCAGAGAGGTACTCGACGGCATTGAGCCACGAGGCGTAGGACGGCAGGAACGCCAGTACAATCCTACCGTCGATGGTGTCAACGTAATGAACCAGTCGGCTGCGCTGCGCCAGCGAGCTGCATCTATGGGGTGTTGCTCGCCGAGCCGGCCGGACCTTTAACAACGGGGGCAGCGAAATCGTTCTATCCGTCGCCGCGTCGATCTATTGAGTATTACCTAACCGCATGACATTAGAACAGTTGAGCCTGTTCCCAGCAGGAGGCGATGATGGCGGAGCGCCGTTGGGCGGATTTCAGCTTGCCGCGAGCGGCGTGCTGGAGTTCGCTCAAGGTCTCGGGGCAGAAGTTCGCCAGCGCATGGCGCTTGAGCCAAGCCCAGAGGTACTCCACGGGGTTGAGTTCCGGGGCGTAGCCGGGCAGGAACTCGAGCTGGATGTCGCCGTCGGTCGAGTCCACGTAGTCGCGCACCAAGCGACTGCGGTGAGGTCTGCCTCCATCCCACAAGATGAGAAGCCGGCGGCGATAGTGGGCTTTGAGCGCCTTGAGGAACTCGAGGACCTGCTCTTTCTTGACCGAGCCTTCGTGAAGCCGAAAGCACACGCCGCGATAGTGCATTCCGGCGATCACCGAGACGTGGTCCCAGTTGAAGCAGAACTGGAGCACCGGAGTCTCGCCTCTCACCGCCCAGGTGCGCACCCGCGTGGGGCGCTGCGACAGGCCCGATTCGTCGATGAAGACGATCAGCCGGTCCTCGCGGCGGGCTTTTTTTTAAGCCCGGGCCAGGTGTGCCGCTTCCAATGCTCGATGGCCACATCATCGCGCTCCAGCGCACGCCGATCGGGCTTCTGGCTGGAGAAGCCCAACTGCCCGAGCAACCGCCAGACATGAACCTCGCTGTAGTGAACGCCGAAGCGCCGCTCGATAAACACGCGCACCCGCTTGATCGTCCAGAGCGACGTGCCAAAGCCGTGCGCCGTCGGGCCTTCGAGCAAAGCTACTTGCAGCTTGGACAGTTCCTCGGCACCGAGTCGGGCGGGACGCCCGCCCTTGCTCACGCTCCGAAGCGCATCGATTCCCTCGGACTCCAGCACGCCCTTCCAGCGGTATACCGTCTGGCGCGGCGCGCCCACCATAGCAGCCACCTGCGCGGGAGCGTGACCGGCCTGAAGCAGCCGCGCCGCCCGCACCCGGCGCTTCGCCCCGGCATCGATTTTGTTCTTCGTCTTCATGCGCAAACTCCGATGTTATGCCAACACCCGAGTAACGCATGAGGAACAATTCGGTTGTCACGCGGTTAGGAAATACTCAATAGCTACCCATCGGATCGGTGTTCATCTGGCTTGTGTTCTCGTATGGCACGTTGGTGAACCGCACGCCTGCGATGTTTGAGAAATACTCGGTCGCGAGCCGGTACCCTGTTGCGAAGGTGCCAAAGTTCACTGCCTTCGATTCCTTCTTCGCGGTCGTCACAACATCGGCCAGGATCTTCAGCTTCGAGTCGGCGGGCACCAAGCGATCCGCAGCAGGCTGCGGCTCCCGCCGCTGGCCGGCTTGAAGTCCTTGCCTCATCGTAGGGAAGATCCCTCGATCCGACGACCAGTCTTTTCCTTATCTTTCCCTTATGTCGTCTCCTGTTTGAGCGCTATGCGTGGTTTGCCGCCGGACACCTCGAAGTCCTCCGGCCGATAGCCCAGCTCGGCGAGGATCTCCTTCGTGTGCTCGCCCAGGCGGGGCGGCGCACGGTCGATACCCGGCGGGTCGTGGGCGAAGATAAAACCTGTGTTAAGCACCTCGATGGTCTCGCGCGCGATGCCGAGCACTTTCAGTGGAATCTTCAGTCCACGGCCATCGAAGTGCGACAGCGCGATCGCATCGGAAAGGTCGCGCACGGCCCCGGCCGCCACGCCGCCGTGATTCAGTAACTGCTCCCATTCCCGTGCCGGGCGTGCACTGAAGGCGCGCGTGACTTCGGCCTGCAGCGCGTCGCTGTTCCGAAGCCTCAAGCTCCGGTCCGCGAAACGCGGGTCGGCGACGAGGTCAGGACGCCGGAGCACCTGGCACAGCAGGTCGAACTGGTCGTCGCGCACTACGCCGATCGTGATGTCGCCCTCGGCGGTGGGAAAGGTATCCGCGGTAGGGGCCATACTGTAGCCGCGATTGCCCTGCTTTTCCGGCTTCATGCCGGAAACGAGATACGGCCCGAGCACCGAAACCATCATCACCATCGCGGCGTCGAACATGGCCACGTCGATGTACTGGCCCTCGCCTGTGCGATCGCGCTGCAGGAGCGCAGAGACGATGGCAAAGGCAGCGAGCAAGCCGCTGAACGTATCGACCACCGGAAACCCGATCCGGATGGGCGGACTGCCCGGCTCGCCCGACAGGTTCATCAGGCCCGACATGCTCTGGACGATCTGGTCGATGGCCGGGTTGGCCTTGAGCGGCCCTGACTGGCCGAAACCGGAGATTGAGCAGAAGACGATGTCGGGCTTGATCTCGCGGCACACTTGGTAGCCGAGGCCGAGCCTGTCAATCACGCCAGGCCGGAAGTTCTCGACCACCACGTTCGCCGTCGCGATGAGTCGGCGCGCCACCTCAAGGTCCGCCGCGTTCTTAAGATCGAGCACGATGGATCGTTTGCCGGCATTGACCGAGACAAAAGAGGGACCCATGCCGTCCTTGACTTGCTTGCCACCGTAATTGCGCATGGTGTCGCCGCTCGACGATTCGACTTTCACGACGTCTGCGCCCAGCAGCCGCAAGTAATTCGTGGCAATAGGGCCGGACAGCACGTGAGTAAAATCGACGATCCGGTAGCCGTCCAGAACTTGAGGCAAAAGGCGCTCCTTAAAGAGGAAATGAAGTGTCAGTCCCCGTTAGGCGCTCTGGAGTAGCCGTCACGGGAAAAAGAGCAATGATGGAATTCATGTGCCCCACTTGGGAAATTGTATGGCCTTGCACCCACATCGTTCTTTCTGCAGTTGATCAACGGGCTTCCACAATGCATCGGTTGCGTATCCATCCGATGCCTTCGATTCGGGTCGTGATTACGTCACCGAGCTGAAGGTATCGGCGGGGATCACGCACGGCGCCCGTTCCACCGGGTGTGCCGGTGAAGATCAGGTCTCCCGGCGCCAGTTCGCACCATCGCGAAATGAATGCGATCAGTTCGGATACCGGGAAAATCAGCCGACTCGTCCGACTGTCCTGCATCCGTTCTGCGTTCACGTCACAAGAGATCGCCAAGTCATCGGGATCCTCGAAACTGTCGAGCGAAACCACGCTCGGCCCTATCGGTCCGAATGCCCGGGCGGACTTCCCCAGCGAGAATTGGGGCGGCTTGTCGCTGAACTGCTGCCTGCGATCGGAGATGTCCTGCCCGACGCAATAGCCCGCCACGTGCTTGAGGGCGTCTTTCGCGGTGATACGCTGCCCTCTGCGGCCGATCACTACCACCAGCTCGGCCTCCCAGTCCACGCGGTTGGACGTGAGCGGAATGTCCGCCGACGGGCCCGCCAGGCTACTGGGAAATTTCGCGAAAACCATGGGAGACTTCGGCAGCTCCATATCCGCTTCCTGGGCGTGGTCTCGATAGTTGACCCCGATACCGAACACGCTCCTCGGTCGCGGGATGCAAAGATCCAGTCTGTTTTCATCAACCGCCGGCTCGCTGCCATCCGCGTTCTGCCTGCGCGCCCAGTCCGAGAAGGCGTCCCAGTTCAAGAGCACCGACATGGGATCCGAGGCAAATTTTCCGCCAGACCGTCGCTCCACGTCGATCAGCCGGCCGCCGACCTCCAACGCCGCCCGTCCCGCCGTGCATGTCATGCGAACACCAATCATGTTCATAGCTTCTAGAGCTCCCGGATTAGACCGGACCAGCGGTTATGCATGCAATGCGGCCGCGCATTAGTCGCCACGTTGACGATGCCAAGCCGGCAGAGCCTCAATTATTCGTTAGTGGTCTGATAAACTCGAGACAGCGCGTTGCGCCGTCACACCTAGTGAGCTTTAAGTCCGGCGGATTTCGCTGCTTTTGCCCAGTTGCCGATTTCCGAGCGAATGAACGCATTGCATTGCTCAGGCGTGCTTCCGGTTGGTTCTATTCCAACTTGATTCATGCGTTCGATGAGAGCAGGCGACTGAAGTGCCTTATTGATGTCTGCGCTCAACTTTTGCACGATGTCACGGGGTGTGGCACTCGGCACCACGATACCAATGGTGCTCGTCATGACGAAACCCGGAAAGGTTTCCGCGAACGTTGGAATCGCAGGGAATGCGGCAGAGCGTTGTGCACCGGTGATCGCGATCGGCTTGACCAAGCCCCCCTTGATGTTGGATATCTGGCCCTGTAGCAGCACCATCTGGAGCGAAACCCGCCCCGAAAACAAATCGGGATACGCCGCCGCCCCGCTCTTGTAAGGGATGTGCAAAATGTTGATCCCGGCGATGTTTTTAAAGCGCTCCATTGCGAGGTTCGCGCTTGTGCCGGAACCGGGCGATGCATACGTCAGCTTGCCGGGATTCTTCTTCGCGAGCGCAATCAATTCGGCAAGCGTGCTCGCTTTGAGCGACGGAGTCGCTACCAGCACCAACGGCGACTTTGCAATGGTGCTAACGCATGAAAAATCTTTCATCGTATTGTAGGGCAGACTGGATCGAATGCTGGGATTGATGTAGAAGGACGATACGACCACGCCCATCGTGTAGCCGTCCGGTGACGCCTTGGCGGTCGCTTCGGTGGCTATTACGGTTCCACCACCGGGCATATAATCGAGCACGATAGCCTGCCCCAGGATTTTATGAAGTATCGTCGTCAGTAGCCGTATAGTGAGGTCAGTTCCGCCACCCGCAGAAAACGGGACGATCATCCGAACCGGCCGGCTCGGGAATGTTCGCGCGTTAGCTGGGGAGAGGCTCGCCCATCCAAGCATCACGAGTACCAGCGCGCCAGCAGCGAAAATGTTTTTAATTGCCCTTGCCCCCGGTGTCCTCGCCTGCATCATCGTCTCCTTAAGTTTCCTTAGGTGAGCCAATTCGTTCAGATAATGGAAGCCTCAGCATTTAAGTATTGTCTGCTCCATAGCCGGCTTCTCCGACTCGACCCTGCGCCGGAGGGAATACCCCGGTCCAGATTGCCTCACCAGAAGTCTCATTAGGGGTCGTATATCGTCCATCTCTTCGATTGCATCAACGTATTCGACGATTTGGTCAGCTTCTTCCTGACTCAGCACCATCAATGCTTGGCCGTAGTACTTATTGAGTCGTTCTTTCCGCGTCATCGGGTTCTCTGGAAAGCCTTTAAGGGGTGCGTCTAACTCACCCTTTATGACTTCGCCGTTCTTGAGCTTTATTTCGCACCGGGAATAGCCGTAAATTCCCTTCTTCATGCCGATGGCCTCCACTTCGGGATCACCAATAATGTCCACTTTCTTGGCCACATCCACGATCTCTTTCCATCTTCCGTAAGGAAAGACATGCTGCTGATACGATCTTGGCCGGTTATCGTCAAGCACCAAGGCCATGCCCACGCCAAACCGGGCGCTGAACTGCGCCGCAAAGATATCCTGGACGTCCTCGCCTTTGATCGTCCCGACCATCTGAGCGGATCCGGGCTTAGTCCAGAAGGTCATGGCTTCAATAACCTCAGACCTGAGCTGGTGCTTCCTCTTCATGGTATAGAAAAGATCCAAGAGCCCCCACTGACCAGCGCAGTTGGAATAGTTTTTAATGGCTGCCCTCGTCGTGTACCACTCTTTGCCAAAGTCTCTTGTAAGGGCTCCCATATCATTTTCTGCTCCAGAATGGCAAAGGACGAAGCCGCACTTGCCCTCGAGAGCTTCTCGCGCACCCGTGACGCCTTCCAAGGCCAGCAATGCCGAACGTACCCCGTTGGAAGCCGCGAACCCCATATGATTTCTCTTTATCGCACCCCCTGTTGTCTGGCTGTGCTGGAAGGTACCCGCCGCCTGGCTCACAGTGATGGAAATAGCGTTCTCGGTCTTCCACTCGTCGAGGCGGAGCAGTTTGCTTGCCACCGCCGTCCCGGCAAAGGATCCGATGGTGCCCACATGGTGAAAGCCTCGTCGCATAAATGCCGGCCCACACGCCGCACCTATGCGGTTGTTGGCCTCGTACCCCGCTACCCAAGCCTCTAGAAATGCTTTGCCGGTGCTGAGCTGCCACTCCCCCACCGCCATCGCCGCCGCCGTGGTGGCGCTCATTGAATGGGGCGAGCCGCCGTTCAGATGGTCGTCGAAGTCCCAGCCGTGGCCAAAGGAACCGTTGAGAAAAGCAGTGTTATAGACATTCGTCTTGTCGCCATAATTGACTACCGTCGCCTGTGGCGCGCCTCCCATTGCACGCATATACCGTAGAGCGGCTCTATTGCTTTCCTGAACGGAGCCCCCGAGCATGCACCCGACGGTGTCCAGGATGAGGACTTTCGCGTAGTCAATAAGTTGCGGAGGAATATCCCCGTATTTCAAATTTACGATCCAGCTCGCAAGATCTTTGGTTTCGTTCATGGATTGAGTCTTCCTCTTTTCACTGCACCGCACATTCGGATCGCCTTCGCGGTGGGAAAGGTATCCGCGGTAGGGGCCATACTGTAGCCGCGATTGCCCTGCTTTTCCGGCTTCATGCCGGAAACGAGATACGGCCCGAGCACCGAAACCATCATCACCATCGCGGCGTCGAACATGGCCACGTCGATGTACTGGCCCTCGCCTGTGCGATCGCGCTGCAGGAGCGCAGAGACGATGGCAAAGGCAGCGAGCAAGCCGCTGAACGTATCGACCACCGGAAACCCGATCCGGATGGGCGGACTGCCCGGCTCGCCCGACAGGTTCATCAGGCCCGACATGCTCTGGACGATCTGGTCGATGGCCGGGTTGGCCTTGAGCGGCCCTGACTGGCCGAAACCGGAGATTGAGCAGAAGACGATGTCGGGCTTGATCTCGCGGCACACTTGGTAGCCGAGGCCGAGCCTGTCAATCACGCCAGGCCGGAAGTTCTCGACCACCACGTTCGCCGTCGCGATGAGTCGGCGCGCCACCTCAAAGTCCGCCGCGTTCTTAAGATCGAGCACGATGGATCGTTTGCCGGCATTGACCGAGACAAAAGAGGGACCCATGCCGTCCTTGACTTGCTTGCCACCGTAATTGCGCATGGTGTCGCCGCTCGACGATTCGACTTTCACGACGTCTGCGCCCAGCAGCCGCAAGTAATTCGTGGCAATAGGGCCGGACAGCACGTGAGTAAAATCGACGATCCGGTAGCCGTCCAGAACTTGAGGCAAAAGGCGCTCCTGTGGTTATACAAATGCGCGACGCCAAGCCTCAGCCATCGTCCTGCGTCTTAGGATAATCGCCGGTAAAGTGCGGCTTGCGACGCTCCTTGAATGCGGCCTTAGCCTCGCGGCCGTCAGGTGTCAAGCCGAGGTAACGCTGCATCGGCGCGCCAGCATCCAGGTGCGTCGAGAACCCGGCCATGTCGAGAAGTAGGTTGGTCGCACTCTTGGTATATCGGACGGCGAGCGGCGGCAACTCCACGAGGGCGCTGACGTAGTCCTCCACGGCAAGCTCGAATTCCGCAGCCGAGACGGATCGATTAATGAGTCCCCAGGCCTCCGCCTGCGGTGCTGGAATGCGCCGGCCGAGCAGCGACATCTCGAGAGAGCGGGCGCGCCCGACTGTGAATACATAAGCGCCGCCGCTGTGGTTGCCGGCCTGGATTTCGCGCATCTGGAAGTAGGCCGTGTCCACGGCCACGATGAGATCGCACGCTGTTGCAAGATAGACGCCGCCGCCGATCGCTGGCCCGTTTACCGCGGCGACCACCGGTTTGTGGTTACGCTGGATGCGCTGGCGCGCGGCCACGTTCCAGCGGCCGTACGTATCGATGGCGCGCGCGTCGGCGGAGCGGGTGAAGTTCAGATCCTGTCCAGCGCTGAACATGTCGCCCGCTCCTGTCAGCACGGCGCAGCGGCACTCTGGGTCGTTCTCGACCTCGTCGAAGGCCTCGACCAGTTCCTTGAATGTGTTGAGGTCGTGCGCGTTGTGGACCTCCGGGCGGTTCAGAACAATGCGCCAAACAAGGGGCGTCTTATCAATTCGCACGCATTTGAACATCGCTTGCCCTAGTCAAAATGGAACGACCGGCTCGCGATTCGCAATCCGTCGGTTATGCTGTGGATGGGAAAGACCCGTGGCGCAGAGCCACAATACGAATGGAAGCCGACGATGAAGAAGGTACGATTTATAGGCTTCGATGTCCATGCCGAGACGATTGCGGTGGCGGAGTCCGATGGCGATGTACGGAGCTTCGGAGTGATCCCCAACCGCGCCGAGTCGATCGAACGGTTGGTGCGCAACCTCGACAAGCCCGAGCGGCTGCGGGCGTGCTACGAGGCGGGCCCGACGGGCTACGTGCTGTACTGGCAGCTGAGCGAGCTGGGCTTGCGCTGTGAGGTGGTGGCCCCGACGCTGGTGCCGGTGAAGGCGGGCGATCGGGTCAAGACCGACCGTCGCAATGCCCAGAACCTCGCGCGCAGCCACCGCGTCGGGGATCTGACGGCCGTGTGGGTGCCCGATGCCGCGCACGACGCGCTGCGTGACCTGGTGCGCGCTCGTCTTGCGGCCAAGCACGATCAGCTGCGCGCCCGACACCGGCTGGACAAGTTCCTGCTGCGCCACGGGCGGCGTGCCCCGCAGGGCACGCGGGCCTGGACCGAAAAGCATCTGCAGTCGGTCAAGACGTAGGTGTGCTTTGCTTAGCCCGCGCAACAGGCCACGCTTGGAGACTACGTGCACGAGGTCGAGCACGCCGCCGAGCGCATCATGCGCCTGAAGCGCGCGATCGATGCGGCGACCAGACGCTGCCGGAGAAGATGCGCGCGGTGATCTGGGAGCTGCAGAGAGCCTGCGCGGCATTGCGCAGATCAGCGCCGTGTCGATCATGGCGAAGCTGGGCGAGCGCTCGCACTTTGCGCATCCGCTCCAGCTCATGGGCTACTCGGCGGCAGTCTCGCGCGAGCACTCCAGCAGTGAGCGCATCCGCCGCGGGGCAATCAGCAAGGCGGGCAACGCACACCCACGGCGCATCGTGGTGGAGGCAGCCTGGGTCTACTGGCACCGCCCTGCCGTTGTCCTGGGCCTCATCCGGGCCATCGGCGTGCAGGTGGAGCGGGAAGTGACCCTCCCGCAGCGCCAAGCCGCCTGAGAAGGCGGGCGCATCCCAGGACACAGACGGTGCAAAGCGCACGGCGACAGCGGCTGCGGTGGTACACGGCAAAGGAGAACCCTCGCGGTGCTCTGTGCGGCAGCCTTCGGGCCCCAGCCGCGATTCTCGTCGCAAGGCAGGTCCCGACGAATCACGACCACGATGGCGAGTGCTCGTACTCAATCCACGAATATCAGAGTGATCAACCGTCGTACATCGCTGCCACGACCGTTGCTCGCTTGCGCTTGATTCTTCACGAACCATGAGCAGACATCAGAACTATCTCGAACTGCTCCGATACCGCCTGCCCGATCAATTCGCGCGCCTCGCGGTACAGCAACCCCATGAGCGAATCAACAGCCTCATTCTTCTTGCGAAACGGAACTACCGTGTCCTGATGCATGGTGGCGCCACTCCTTGTTGGTCGCTGAAATCCGACTTCGACAATCGAATTCCAGCAGGTCACGCCGCCTTCGCCAACTTACCTGCGTACACAAGATTCGCTTATGGCTCTTCACGCACTTGAATCCCTAGACTGAATTAAGTATGTCAAGCCACATTGAGTTGCACAAGCGATTCTAATGTGGTTTCACATATGTGAAGAACATTTCATATATATGGAACTACGTGCAATAACATCGACGAGACCTACACCCCGGCATCCAAGCTGTGGTTCACGCACTCTTCCAGCGCCGTTGTTCGCATGACGCAGAGACTCAGCCAATATGTATGCGGCCGCTTACCGGTTCGGAAAGCAGTCAATTTAAGTAGTTCTCAAACCGCTCGTTCTCCGCCTAGTGGACCGTAACAGTTGAAGTGGAAGTAATGCGACGCGAAGGATCGAAGTACTTCCACTTCACGGGTTTGGGTTGCTGGTTGTATTGACGGATGTATCGCATGAGTTTTCGCTTGAGGTCTGGCACGGAAGTGAAGACGCCACGGGCGATCACGTCGCGCTCGATCTTAGCGAACCACAGTTCGACCTGATTGAGCCAGGACGAGTAGGTTGGAGTGAAGTGCAGATGAACATTGGGATGCTCGCCGAGGAACTGCCCGACCTGTTGGGTCTTGTGCGCCGAGAGGTTGTCGGCGATCACGTGGAGCTCCTTGCCCTTGGGCTGATGCACGACGATGTCGGTGAGGAAGGCAACGAACTCCGCCGAGGTGTGGCGTGCGGCGGTCTTGCCAAGGACCTCCCCGGTCTTGGTGTTGAAGGCTGCGTACAGGGACAGCGTGCCGTGCCGGTAGTACTCGAAGCCGTGCCGCTCTGCGCGCCCGGGCGACAACGGCAGCACCGGGTCCTTGCGGTCCAAAGCCTGAATCGCGGTCTTCTCGTCCACGCAAAACACCGCCGCATGCTGCGGCGGGTTCAGATACAGCCCGATCACGTCGGCTGCCTTGGACTCGAAGTCCGGGTCGTTGGAGGCCAGATAGCCTTCAAGCCGATGCGGCTTGATCCCGTGCTGGGCCCAGATGCGCGCCACGGTCATGTGCGAGATGGCACCGCCCAGTTCGGCCGCGAGCTTGCGCGAAGACCAGTGCGTCGAGCCGTCGGCCGGTTTGCGCTTGGTGGTCCAAGCCAGTACCCGCGCCTCGATGCGCTCGGTCACCTTGTAGCGCTCGCGCCCCGCGTGCCGTGCGAATAACCCAGCCAGTCGATCGGCGGCAAACCGCTTGCTCCAGCGATCGATGTAGCTGTCGCTGCAATCGAGCTTGGCGCGAATCTCGGCCCACGTCAGTCCCTCAGACAGCAACAAGATCAGCCGAGCATGTCGCGCCGAATCGGCCCGGCCATTCCTCGCACTCGCCTGCCGCCGCAATTCCATCAATTACAGTCCATTAGTGTCCTGTCCCGTTAATACGTGGCACACATAGTGCTTGGTATCGAGGTATCTTCTCGATGGAGATACCGCGATGCGAACCGGACGCTCCAAGGCGCAACTTGTGATCACAGTCGAGGAGCGAGACCAGCTGATGTCGATGGCACGCTCGCGTAGCATGCCCGCGGCGCTGGTGCTGCGCGCGAAGATCGTGCTGGGCTGTGGGCGCGAGTCGAACAACCGACGTGTCGCCAAGCAGCTTCATACGCATCACGCGACGGTGGGCAAGTGGCGTCGCCGTTTCATCGAGCGACGCAATACAGGACTGCACGATGAATTGCGCCCGGGCAAGCCGCGCTCGATCGAGGACGAGGCGATTGCCGAGCTTCTGAACAAGACGCTTCACGCAACGCCCTCGGACGGTTCGACGCACTGGAGCGTACGCGGGCTTGCGGCCGAGACGGGGATCTCGAAGACGAGCGTGCACCGGCTGCTGCAGACCTTCAGCCTGCAGCCGCACCGCAGCGAGAGTTTCAAACTGTCCAACGACCCGTTTTTCCTGGAGAAGCTGCGCGACGTAGTGGGGCTGTACCTGAGCCCGCCCGAGAACGCGATCGTGCTCTCGGTCGATGAGAAGAGCCAAGTCCAGGCCTTGGAACGCACCCAACCGATGCTGCCGCTGGGCTTTGGCTACGTGGAGGGCCTCACGCATGACTACGGGCGCCATGGCACCACCACCCTGTTTGCCGCGCGTCCTCGACGGCTCGGTGCTCTCGCAGTGCAAACAGCGCCACCGCCATCAGGAGTTCCTGTCGTTCCTGCGCCACATCGAGCAGGCTGTGCCCAGGGACCTGGAGGTGCATCTGATCTTGGACAACTACGGCACGCACAAGCACCCGCGAGTCAAGGCATGGCTGGCCGCACGGCCGCGCTGGCACGTGCACTTTGTGCCGACGTACTCGTCCTGACTGAACCTCGTCGAGCGCTTCTTCGCGCTCATTACCGACAAGGCGATCCGGCGCGGCTCGTTTCGCTCCGTGCGAGAGCTGATTGGCAAGATCGATCATTTCGTGTCCAAATACAACCAGTCCTGTCGACCCTTCATCTGGACCGCCACCGCCGATTCCATCCTCGCGAAGCTCCAACGACTCTGCGCACGAATCAGCGGGACGGTACACTAGATTCTCAGAACATTACGCAACTACAAATCCATCAATTCGAGCTTTTCAAGCCTATCGATCGCAGCCACGACCCCCCTCCGAAAGGCATCCAAATGGTCAGCCAAGAGCCTAGCAACCGCGTAGCCTTTGCCTTCTAGAAATCGCCTCAATCTTGTTGAAAACCTCTCTTCGGACAGATTTACCTTCTCCCACTGCTGTCCAAAACAGCCGCAACTGGGTGCACGGTCCCCTGATTTGATGCGGGTTTCGGACGGGTTGTGAGGAGATTTCAAGATTGAGCCCCTTTTGTGCTGTTCAACATCAGGCCCCGGTTGTTTGGACACTGGATTGCATGATCAGGTGGCCTGTTTGAGGGCATGAGCCTGACGGGCTTCCTGGGGAGTTCGGAAACCCACTTTCTCGACACGCCAGTGGGCATTGTATCGCTCGACGAATTCACCGACGGCACGACGCACTTCCTCGATGTTGCGGAACACGCGGCCGTAGATAGCCTGCTCCTTGAGCGTGCGGTTGAACCGCTCGGCGACGCCGTTGGTCTGCGGCTGCGCGACGAACGCGAAGCTCGGGGCGATGCCCCAGAACTTGAGCTGGTTGAGGAAGTGATCGGCCATGTACTGCGTGCTGCGATCCATGCGCAGCGCCAGCCCGCGGCCCGGCTGGGCGTGCACGCCACCGAAGTGGCGCGCGAGCCCCTGGTTGATGGGCTCCAGGGCCGCAAAGCGATCACCGATCTTGGTCACGTGCCAGCCCACGCACTCGGCGTGGCAGTGATCCACTGCCTCGATCACGGGCCGCTTGCGAACGGACTGCCTGCAAGACCGACACTCCTTCTACATCGCAAACTCTTCACCGCCAATATACGGTACTGACTTCACCCACCAAGCAACTGGACAAGGCTTGTGATTGCCCTCCTCGTGGCATACGCGATTTGTCTAGCAGCCCCTTGGCATCGGCAAGCCTCATGATCTCGGTGAAGAACGCTTCCACCACCGCGTGCTCAAGCAACCGGTCTCTGTTCTTGGAGAACACCGAGTGATCCCACACCGCATCGTCGATCGCCAGCCCGACGAACCACCGAAACAACAGGTTGTAGCGCAGCTACTCGCACATATCGGAGGGAAGATAATGAAATTGCCTGCCGTCGTCTTCGGTGCCCTCTTAGCATTGGGCATGGGTTCACCCTTGGCGGACTGTGCAAAGGACACTATCGGGACTGTCTATTGTTCTCAATATCCGGGAGGCGGTGCGCTGCCCGACAACATCGGCACCGTTCAGTGTGGTAAGGGGCAATGCAGGCAGAACAATATTGGAACAGTATATTGCTCGCGTGTAGTTGGAGGCGGCGCAGAAACTGATTCCATTGGCACAGTCGAGTGCTTGGGCGGCTGCGAGCTTGGTTCAGTCTCTATGTGCGCGCTAGGTGAAGCGCAGTTGAACTCGAATCTTCGACTTAGGACTCGCGTGACGATAACTTGATCAAGATTTGAATTGTGCGCCCCTAGTGAAGCGAAGAAAAACTGATCAACTTATTTGCACGTGACTCCTTAGCGCCGTTGCGCCTGACGTCGCCCGACAGCAGGACGTACGAAACGCTCCCCACGTCGCCAAGATAGCGCGTCTGCCCGCGGCCGGGCGTGAACGTTAAGCCGAGTCGATCCAGGCCACCCAGTGGTGCTCAGATTGGCTCCGCTCGGGGAGCCGAAGTGGGCTCGAACTGCTTCGGTTACTCGGCCGTACTTAGACCTCCAGCGAGCGACCGCCCTGCTCGGGGGCGGACCTACAGTAATCAGGAAGCGGCCACTGGCGCGGCCGGTCGGGATTCTGCGGATCGGCAAAGTGCGAGCGGCCGCTCAAGCCGAAGCGGCCACTTGCGACGTTTTGCTTGAGGACCGCACAAGGTCGTCTCTGGCTGTTCAGCTAGAAAACCAAAGGGCCGCCGGTACCCTTGAAAATTGCTCACGCGGACAGCCGTTCGCTCAGCACAGGCTTGACCAATCAGCTTTAGTTGACCTCGACGATACTCAGATACCCGAAGACGTAATCGCCCCTGCCGGATGAGTTATAGCCATACACGGTCCACCATTGCCCCGAGTACGAGGACGGCACGATGTAGGTTTCGCTGTCGGACACCGTATACCCGTTTGCGGCGCTCTGGATTGCGCTGGTAAAAATTCCGTTCGATTGGTTTCCTACCTCGACCCCCGCGCCGTGCCCTCCGCCCCACATGTCGCCCACGGTCGCCGATGCAACGAACATCAGGCTATGACTGGTCGGAGGCACGTAGACCGAACACGCTGGATAGGTGGTGAAATAGGAATAGGCAACATAATTGGCGCAACTCCAACCGGAGGGCGCAGCGCTCGGCGCTTTCCACACGCCGCTCTGGCACGACAATAGCGACCCCGACGCGTCGCGCCCGACGAGCCCGTTTGGCGAACACCCGGCACCGGCGCTTGCCGTTCCGTCGATCTGCACAAATTCCCCGGCGGTGAGGCGCCCATCGGCCGCGAAGTTTCCGTTTTGATCGACCGTGACACCTCTGGACCAAGGATTGTTGAGGATCCGGAGCACTCCGTTGTTGTTCTCCAGGTAAACGTTCGCGCCATTGGCCGCTCCGAGCCGGATGTAGCCGCCCTGTCCTGCCAGGGCATTGAGGGTCACGGTGTTAGCAGCCGCGCTGACCCAGTTGGGCACCGTTAGGTCGCCGTTCTGGTCGATCCCGAGCGCAGCCCAGGCGCCTCCGGTCCACATGAAGGCCCTTCCCAGAGCCGTCACCATGCGCACCGTGCCGACCGGATCCGTAGAAGGAAGATTACTGTAGGCCGCCACTGGGTCGGCCCAATACAGGCTCCCGTTGTATTGCCAGGAGCCGTTCTGGCACGCGAGAACCCGGCCGCTCGCGTCGCGCGCAATGGCCCCCGTGCTCGGGCAGGCCGCGCCCGCCGTCTCGATCGTGGAGGCACTCATCACGATCGGCGTATTCATGGTGTTGCGGCTGGGCTGCCCGGGGACCGCGTTGCGGTAGAGGACGCCCGCCGTCCGATCGCCCCCCGCGAACCAGAGTGCCTCCAGCGCATGCCCAGCCGCAATGGACACCGTGCCTGCAGAGCCATCGCAATGCTCGCCGGAACTGTTGGCGTTCGCGAACGCGCCCACCGGCATCGACCAGCCGCCCATCGTTCCGGTGAGCGTGGCGGGCGAACCGGAGTACACGCCTCCTCCCGCGCCGCCAACGAGCCCTGCGATCTGCCCCAGGTCGAGGTCGTTGATCGCAGATCCCGCTTCGGTCACGACGAGGGCGTTGAGCTGCCCCGCCATCGGTTGGAGCACGAGCGCGCAGAGGGTCTGTCCGTAGCTATTTTGCGCCGCAAAACCGCTCGTGAGGTATCCAGTCGAGGTCAGCGTCGAAACGCGAATCATCGCAGGCGTGGTTGGGCTCGCTACTGACTCGACGGCGCTGTAGTTGTCCCTGATGTAGGCATTTGCGGCTTTGCCGAAAGTGGCGAGCTGCTCGGCCAGCACGCTCTGTCGCGTGCTCTGCGCATAGGTGTCGATCAGCCTGCTCGCCCCAAGAAGGATCCCGGACATGATGGCGAGCGACGCGATGACTTCGATTAGGGTGAGACCACTTTGACGCTTGGACATCCCTTGTGCTCCGGCGATCTTCTGGGGGTCCTCACCGCGACTTCGTGCTTGAGCCGATGGCGCCAACCCCTATTGCGCGTGCGTTCCCCCTTAATGCTGCTGCCGCGACAACGCGGGGGGGGAAGAGCCCTCGCTCGCGTATCGCACTGGAGCCCCATTCGCGCCATAGCGCCCCCTCAGGCCGCGCTCTTGAGGCGCTCGTACAAGGCTGTATTACCGACGGCGGTTGCGCGCAGCGCCTCGGACTTGGTGACGCGCTGAGCGCTGACCAGCTCGACCAGCGCGTCCGTCATCGGCCGAGACACCTTGTCTTCCTTGCGCTCAAGGAGCGAGGCGAGCTTCTCGGGGTCTCCCAGCACCCGCGAGAATTGGCGCTTGTGATTGAACAGGAGCTCCGCGGCGAGCGCGTATCCCCTGTTATCGGCTGCCGGTAGCAGCACCTGGCAAATCACGCCGACGAGCGTGGACTCCAGTGTCCCGAGGCGCGCCTCGCGTTCCGCGGAGTTGAAGAACCCGAGCATCTTCTGAACCGCACCGGGGGCGCTGTTCGCATGCAAGGTGCCGATCACCAGGTGCCCGGATTCGGCCGCAAGGAGCGCCGTGTCCGCGGTGTCGCGATCGCGAACTTCACCGATCGCGATCACGTCGGGGCTTTGGCGCATGGCGTCTCGCACCCCGTCAAAGAAGCTTGTCACGTCCACGCCCACTTCCCGCTGAGAGAAGATGGATTTCCTGCGCTGGAAGACGTACTCGATCGGATCTTCGATCGTGACGATGTGCGCGGCCCGCGCCTCGTTGATCGCTTCGAGCAACGCGGCGAGCGTCGTCGATTTGCCGCTTCCGGTGGCACCCACGATGAGAGCAGCCCGCGCGGATTCTCGATCATCAGGCGCACACTCTGGGAAAGTCCTGTCTCCTTCAGCGAAAGCGCGCGCGCGGGAATCTTGCGCATGGCGAGCGTGATCTTGCCGTTGCGCGTCAGATATGCGTTCACGCGCAGGCGCCACGCTGTGAGATCGACCGGCCTGTTGATTGAACGCTCGACG
Organism: uncultured Pseudomonadota bacterium; assembly: GCA_963817785.1. Taxonomy (GTDB): domain Bacteria; phylum Pseudomonadota; class Gammaproteobacteria; order Burkholderiales; family SG8-39; genus JAKALD01. The sequence goes on from CAWFPL010000008.1 coordinate 260,216, forward strand.
ATCGTGGCTTCCCAGTCGCTGTCGAGTTTGACGAGAATCTCCTTCATCTGCTCGCGCTCGACCGGTTTCATGGATTCTATCGACTCCCAACCGCGCGGCCCCTTTGCCATCACGGGCTGGTCCTCCTCGATGAGAAGGTCCGTGAAAACACGCTCGGAGTGAACCAAGTCCATTAGCTTCGAGACGATGTTCTGCTCGGTGAAATTGAGCAGTTCTGCGCTCAAGCCCTGCTGGGAATCGTTCATCTCAGTCTCCGATGACCACGAGTGCACCGACGGGAATGGATGCGGGAAGCGCAAAACCCGCGGCCCCGCCGGTGAAGCTCGTCATCGTTCCATCCGATTGCGCGATGCCGATCACGAGGGTGCGACCGCCGCGCTCGGCGATCGCACCCTTCGTCTCGGGCGACAACGCTTGCGTCGAATAGGTGTAGAGCGTGCCGCCCGAAACCACGTTGGTCCAGGCCGGATTTCTGATGTAGCCCGGCGCGAACGTGAGGCTCGCATCCCCAATGGTGCCGCTCGCACCCGGGTGCGTTGTCGCGTACGTGGCGGTGGCCTGCTCGTAGGCCCAGAAGTTGGCGGCGAACACGTCCGCCGCGGCGCTTGCGCGTCGATCGAGTTGCGCGGGGTCGATCACCGCAGCCTGCCAGGCGAGGAGCATCGCACCCAGCATCGCGAACACGAGCGCAACCATGGCGCTAAGCGCTCCTCGCCCCGCCGCCGAGGAGCAACCGGTTCAGCTGCAGCATCACCTCGTGCTCGAGCTGATCGAAGCGCCTCTGGCGGATGGTGTTGCGCATCCCCTTGGCCGCTTCTTCGCCCAGCCACAGGAAACTCACCTTTGGGCGGCGTTGGCCCTTCGCGTCGCCTTCGAGCTTCTGGTGCAAGACCGCGAGCAGCCCGGCGGCGAGCAGGCTCGCGACGTCCTCGACGCTTCCGGCTGCACCGTTGGCGAGTGCGTAGAGCCGCTCGACGGCCAACGCGACGCTATCGGCATGCGTCGCACACACCACCAGCCGACCGTTGATGGAGGCGCGAAGCGCCTCGGCGGCCGTCTCGGCGTCCCGAATCTCTCCCAGAAAGATGATGGATGGCGCCCAGCGGGCCGCCTGGCGGCAGGCCTGACCGAAGCCGTGCTGCTCGGCCCAGGTCTGATAGCACACGCCCTCGCCGTGACGCCCCTCGAGCGGCATCTCGGGCGGGTCTTCGATCGTGATCGCCACGCCCCCGAACTGCGCGAGCCGCGCGGTGATCAGGCTCGATGCGGTCGTCGTTTTGCCCTGCCCGTAGGCGCCGGCGATCACCACGAGCCCGGTCAGATGCGGGCTCATCAGGCGCCTCAAGTAGCCCGCATGGATGCCGAGCGTAGAGAACTGCGGCACTTGGGCCGGGAATCGCCTGAGCACGTACACCGTCTCGCTGAGGCTTCGAAGCACCGAGACGCGGTACGTCACTTCGAGCGCGCGTACGGTGAACTCCTCCTTCTTGGAGCCCTCCGTGTAGCGCTCGCACTGCATGCGAAGCTCGGCGAGCTCAGGCTGAGACGCGCTCGGTGCCTGCACCGGGTCGAGCTTACCCGGGACACCTGCGAGCCAGCTCGCCTCGCGTCCGAGGTAGATGTCGGAAAACTCAAGCACGCGAAGCGATTGCGTCATCGATCGGCCCTTCGTGTGGTTTGAGGACCTGAATAGCCGGCTCGCCTCAGTTGAGCGTTGCCCACGTAAGCGAAAACGGAGCCGTCCCGCCGCAGTTCGCCGACGCAGTGGCAATCGCGGGCGAAATCGGGAACGTGGTGATGGTGCTCGAGCCGACCTTCAGGCTCTGCCAGCCGTTCGCCGCATTGGTGAGCAGATCAGTGCACACGTCGGCAGGCACGTTCGTGAGGGCCATGGTGAAGTAGCTGCTCGCCCCGGTCACCGTCAGCGTTCCTCCGAGCGGCGTGGAGATCGTCCCGCCCGAATACGTCAGATCGCTCGGGATCTTGTTGGCCGTGTTGAGCACCGCGTTGAGCGAAACCGTGCCGTAGCCGCCCTGGCCGAGGTAGAGCTGCTGCGTGGCCGAGCGCAAAGCGGTCAGGTCCTCCAGCATCTGCGTGGCGTTGTTGCTGGAGGAGGCCGACTGGAACAGCTTCAGCGCTCCGACCACCACCACGGCGATGATGGCGAGCGCGGCGATGATTTCGATCAAGGTCATGCCAGCCGCGCGGCGGAGATTTCGGATGCCTGCTTTCACGGTGTGTCTCCCTTCATTGAGATTGAATGGCGTGTACCGGCCTGTGCCTCGGCGTATAGCGAGGACCTTAACGAGTCATGTGCTGCAGGATTTGCGACATTTGCAGTTCCATGTTCATCATCCCGCCGACCATGAAGGCGATGAGCGATCCCACGCCGAGCATCGCCACGCCGAATACGACCTTCATCTTCCCGGCGATTCGCTCGACCGATTCGTCGAGCCACTCTCGCCCAAGGAGCGCGAGCGCGGCGTCGAACCCCGATAGGGAGGCGTACACGCCCATGTCGTCGATGATTTCCTGATCCGGGAAGCCATCGCCGGAGGAGCCCAGCGCCTCGCCAAGGTTTTGCCCAGATCGCATGGCGGCGAGGCAAGTCCTAAGCCGGCGCCGCAGCCAGGGCGAAGCCTTAGCCGCCAGGCTCTCGAGGGCCGTCTCGATGCGCAGCCCCGCCTCGACGAGCGAGGCAATCGCAATGAGCCAGGTTGAGCCCTGCAGAATTCGGTAAACGTTGTAAGGCGTGTATCGGTCCAGGACGACTCGCACCGGGCCGTCGAAGCGCGGCAAGCTCACGAAGAACGCCGTGACCACGCCCACAAACGCAAAGACGATCTCCAGGATCCAGTGCCGCACGAAATCCGACGCCTCGATCATGGCCGCGGCCAGCCCATGCCAGGACGCCGTGGACCCCGGCGGGATGGCGTTTTGGAACGCGGGCACGATCTTGAAACCGAACAGGTACATCAAAGCGAAAGCCATTGCGAGGAGGACGAAGGGATATGCAAGGCCGCTCGCTACGGCTCCCGTGATCCGGGCGCGCGCAGCCATGACTTGCGCACAGGAATGCAGCGCCCGCTCGAGCGTCCCCGATTGCTCTCCCGCCGCAATGAGCATGGCTTCTTCGGTACTCGTCCAGCCCTCGATCGCGCGCGCGAGGCTCGCCCCGTTTCGCATGGCGGCAGCCCATGCCGTCAACGCGGCGGTTTGTGGATGAGCGCTTGCGCCCGCGGCGATTTTGCGTTCACGCAAGGCGTCGATCGCCTGGACGAGTTGGATTCCGTTCGAAATCATCTTGGCGAGCTTGACCCAGAGTCGGCGCCGGCCCGCGCGATCGACCCTGAACAGGCACTGTCCCAAGCGCTGCTCGAGATCGGACCAGGCGAACTCGAGCCGCGCGAGGGCGCCGGCGGCAAGCTTAGGCACGCCGCCCCCCTCCCAGATCGAGCGGCCCCACGACGTCTTCGGCCTGGAATGGATCGACCAGGCCCGCGCGCACTTTTTCGATCGCGTCCTCGATCATCGTCACGCCAGCCTGATTGCGGCGCCAGGCTGCAATGGCGTCCTCGCGCTCGTTACGCCGTAAGCACTCCATGACCTGCGCCTCGGCAACGACCGCCTCGGAGACCACGGTTCGCCCAGCGGTTCCCGAACCGCGGCAGTGCTCGCACCCCTCCCCTAGCACGTACACCGTGTCCACCGGCACGACGCCGAGCACGCGCCTTGCATCGTCTTCGCGGTAGCGTTTCATCGCGCTCGAAAAGGGTTGCTTACAGTGCGGGCAAAGCACCTTGACGAGGCGCTGGCAGACAAGCCCCGTGATGACCGACGGGTCGGTTGCGAGCGCCATCGAGACGCCCAAGTCGTGGAGGCGATCGATGATCGCAAAAGCGCTTGTTGCGTGCACCGTGCTCCAGACTTGATGTCCGGTCATTGCCGCCTGTACGGCGAGCCGTGCGGAGGGGCTATCGCGCACCTCGCCGATCATGATGACGTCCGGGTCCAGACGCATGGCCGCCTTGATCGCCTGCTGAAAGGCCTTGGAGCGCTCCTCCTCGGTATCGGCGTTCGTGACCGGGGTCTGCACGGCGTTCGCGATCGGATATTCGGGGGGATCCTCGACGGTGATCACGTTCTTGCGCCCCTTGGCATCGCGAACGAGCGCCGCCAGCAGCCGCTGTAGCGTGGTCGACTTGCCGCTTCCGGTGGGCCCGCCGATCACGTTGATCCCGTTGGGCCGGCGCGCCATGAGCTTCAATGCAGCGCACTGCTGCGCTCCGTAGCCGAGGCCCGCGAGCCCCTCGGTTTCGGCCGCGTCGTTGTAGAGCAAGCGCAGCACCATGACGTAGCCTCCGACCTGCGGGCTCGTGGCCACCCGGATCCCGTCGAGCCCCGCGGGGATCTTGGTTCGCTCGCTGATCCGCGCGTCTTGTCGCGAGAGCGGTTCGAACGTCGCATCGGAAACATCGGCCATGGCCTGGTAGATCGTCGTGCAAACTTGCGCGCCGTACTCGTAGGGCCACTGCTCGATTCTTTCGAGATCGTTGTGAATGCGAAAGAGCACGCGCACGCCATCGTTCTGCGAAACGCGAAAGTGGATGTCCGAGGCGCGAAGCTCGACCGCCTTGTTGAACAGCTCCAACACCGCGCCTTGCGTTTTGGAGGCCGATACGATCTCCGTGCGCTTCGCGTCCCGGTACACTTGGGCGATCACCGGCATGTCGACCTGGTGGATCTGGTAGTTCCGGCCCAGCCGCTGCAGCCTCACGAGGAAAGCACGTACACCAGCGCTGAACGCGTGCGACTTGGCGACCAACAAACGCCCGTCAGCCAGGAAGCAAAGAACATCGCGAAGCTCGGCGTCGACATGGAACTCACCGCCCGGGGCGGTGAGTGGGCAGGCCTGCGAAAGGCCAAGTTCTGTGGCTGCCACGCTCACGTGCGATGCCTACCGGTGAGAAAAAGGCTCAGGTGTGTCGCTCGAGGACGCGGGAACAAGGGGCGTGCCCGGCGGCGCAACCGCAGGCTCCATGCCGAAGCCGAGGCGCACCCGCTTACCTGCCCGCGCAAGCTCGACCGTGTTGGGCTTGATTTGCGTGACGCGCCAGCCTCCCGGGAGACGATCTCCCACGGCGACGCTGCTCACGATGCCGTTGCCCCAGGCGAGCTTCGCCCGGAGCTTCGTTCCCACACCGTGAATGCCCCGTACCACGGGGAGCGTGCTCGCGAAACCTGTGCCCAAGTCCGCGCCCGGGGCGCTTTGCCCGGCGGCATCCTGACTCGCGGCGATTTTCGCCTGCAACTGCAGTTCCTTGAGCTTCGCCGAGAGCAAAACGATGCGCTCGTTGATCTGGACGAGCTCCGACATCAAGCGCGGGTCACTCGCGGGTCGATCAGTGTCTTTGGCCGGCAGCGCCGTGACGTGCTTCGGTGCGCTGGGCGTACTCGGCGCCGGCTCGGCCGCGCGTGCGATAGCGCTCGCAGCGAAACCGAGCGCCGCCCCGATCAGAAAGACTCTAAGGTTTTTGCACATACTGATTGCCCTCCAGATCCCACTCGATCTCCGCGCCCCGGAAGCGCGCATCGATCGCGTTCACCCTAAAGGCAGCACCGTCGAGCAAGGCGACCACGAGCGTCGGCGAGACTCGCGTGTGGCGAATTCGCCAGCTGAGGGTCTTCCAGCGCTGGATACCCGCTTGCGCCGCGGGCCGGTTCCCCGGCAGCACGGCCGGCGCGGCCGGCTCGGTGAGTTCGAGCTGAAGGCCGTAGCGCTGCGCGCTGTCAAGAAGCGCGATCCGGCGGCTCATCTCAGTGGGCGCCGCCTCGTCCGTTCCCGCGCTCGTCGGTAAGCCCTCGGTCAGGCGCACGCGCGTGCCGTCCAGGCTCACGGCCGCGTTTGGATGCAACGCCGTCATCTCGCTCACCCAGCCGAACTGGGAGCGTTGCCACAGCACGCTGAGCGCCCCGCTCGCGCACCCGATGCGCTCGAGCGTCCATCCGGTGACCCACAGCGCCTGGAGCTTCTCCATTGCATTCATGCAACTCGCGGTGAACACTACTGCTCGCGCCCTGCTCTTCCATGGATCAGGAAGGACAACCTTGTGGTTCGCCTGAGCCTCGCTGGGGGCGGCCATGCGTTGGGCTTCGGCCAAGGCGCGGGCGCGCTTCGCTTGCTGCCAGGCCTTGTACTCGTAGGCCGCGCCGATCGCGGCGAGCACGATGAGCGCGAAGGGGGCGTAGCGCCGTATCGGGTTTTGGCGCACCGCTCTGAGCGCCCACCAGCGGCCGGTTTCGCTTCGCCCCCCGGTGGGCAGGAAGGACTCGAAGGTTCGCTCCGCCGCATGGGCGACGTTCCAGTGTTCTGGCGCGATGACGTGCGCCCAATCCGAAAGCGAAAGGTCCGCGAGGAGGCGCGAACGCACTTCGTCCTCGCCTCCGACGAAGTCACCGTCCGGGGCAATATTGCCGTCGCGTTGTGCACAATAGAGCCACTTGCCAGGAGAAACCTCCGTCGCGGCCAGAAAATCCCCGCTCCCGGTCTCGAGTTCCACGGTCTTTGACACGATGGCCGCGGCCGCGTACATGCCGGCCTTGATCCCTTCGGCGCTCGAGCCCATGCCCACCTGCACCACATTCGAGGTCCGCCACACCGCGAGGTCGAAGTTCTGCTCCGTGGCGATTTTCTCGGCGGCCTTGCGCCGCTCCTTTGCCGTGCCCGCAAGGGGCTGCCAAAAAAGCCCCGCAACGAATACGCGCCCGCGGCCAAGCTCGAAGACCTGTGGGGTCATTCGCTCAGCCTTGCGTGATGAAGGGCTGGATGAGGATGACGAGCACGTGGTGCTCGCGGCTGCCCTCCAGCCCACCTCCGAGCCACGTGTTCTGGGCCGATCCCGGCCCCTCGGTGCTCGCGCTGAGGCTCGCCTGCTCGAATCCCGTGAGCACCAGCGTGTCGCCCGATTCGAGCTTGACGCGCTGCATGAAGTCGCGCTGATCGATATTCGGGGTCTGGATCGACGAGCCGCCAGAGGTGACCGTGTCGATGCTGATGAGATCCGAGAGGTCGATCGTGAACTGAAGCAGGAGCTGCCTTCTGGAGAGCACGTGCGGCATGACGTTCAGCGCAAAACCGGTATTCACGACACCGGGCTGCAGCGTGGCGGTCGCGCCCACACCAACCGCCGTGGTGGTGCTCGAGGCCGCGAGATAAGCGTTCTGGTGGCCCACCTGAAACGGTGCGGCCTGGTCGTTAAGCGTGGTGAGGGAAGCCGAGGTGAGCTGCGAGACGTGCCCTTGCGAAGAAAGCGCCGCGATGAGCGCTTGGGAGCCTTGCCAAGCCTTGATCTGCGAGTTGGTGGCCGCCCCGGCCGTGCTGAGGATCTTGAGCGTCAAGCTTGGCGCACCAGCGCTCAGGTTGCCGGCGGTGAAGGCGTTCGAGAAGCTCCAGCCGAGGTTCTGCGAGAGCGAGTTGTACACCAGAGCCCAATCGATGCCGTATTGATCCTCCCGAGTCAGGTCCACGGACAGTACCCGCACGTTCACGATCACCTGACGCGTCAGGGACTCGTTCTCCTGCCTGATGAACTCGCCGACCTCGTCGAGTACCTGGGGGGTGTCGGTAACCGTGACTGTGCCGGTCGCGGGCGCCACAGACACCTTGCCGTTTGGCGAGAGCATCGTTTTGACGGAATCTTCGACCGCCTTCCAGACAGATAAGCCGGAGAAGGAAACGCCGGTTTGCTGGCTCGAGGTGCTCGCCGAAGCGCTGACCGTAGTGGTGGTGGTGCCGACCGAGCCCGCAGTGCCGCTCGAGCCGGCGGCGCCTCCGGCGGAGTTGCCGATGGTGTTCGTGAGACTGAGATCTCCCGGGAGCGCGGCGAGCTGGAACGTTCGCGTCGCGTAGCGGTAGAAACGGATACGGTTTTGGCCCAGCCATTGCCAGGAAACGCCAAAGCGAGCCGCGGCCACGTCGAGCAGACCCGAAAGCGGCCCGGAGTAGTCAATAGAAACGGACTCGGCGGAACCCTGCCCCTGTACGCCGGTCGCTAGAAACTGCGAGCTCCCCGCGATCGAAGGGACGAACGGCGGGAGGATCCTGCCGCTGGTTGCACGGGTCGCCGGCGCGCCCTGGCTCGCCTGCGCCTTGGCATCGCTCTCGAGCACGTCAGGAGCGAGCACAACCGGGATGCCGGTCAGCTGCGTGACCTCCTGTGCGAAGGGGTGCAAACCATCGAAGTCTTGATTGATGGTGATCGCCAGCTTCGCATTGGAGTTCTGCGGATGCCGAGCGAGCGTGCGCACCGGAAGGTAAATGCCCTGCTCGTATTCGGCTGCCATGGGCGTGGGCTTGGCGGGCGCGCTACGGAGCCTGGCAAGCTCTCCAAGTACGGTTGCGTTTTGCGCGTTCACCTGCCGCTCGATGGGCTTGACCATCTGCGCCGAGCAGCCGGCGAGCGCGACGGCAAGCGCGCAGGCCGCAAGGCTCGTTCTGGTGTCGCTCATTGCGCCTCCCCGGTGAGTCTGAGCACGCGATTGCCCGCGTAGAAGACCGGGCGGAGCGCCGCTCCGTTCTGGTCGAGAGATTGCACGACGCTCATCACGGCATCCTGAAACGAGCCGGCGAGCGTCGCACCGACGCTCGTCTGGAGTTCCGGCGCCTGCCACACGACACGCCAGCCGGCGCGCCTTGCCCAGCGCTCAAAGCTCTGCGAGATGAGCTCGCCGGGCTTCACTTGCCACAGCGGCACGGCGTGCACCACGGACGTCGGTGTCGCTTTGCTCACCCGCACCGTTTGAGGGTGCTCGGAGCTTGCTTTCGGCGGGCTCGCGGCCTTCGCCATCTGCGAAGGCACCTCCAGCCGCTTCGGCGTAGCGGATGCCGCAGCCGGTGCCTCGTCCCAAGCCGCGTCTAGGTAACCCACGATGCGCCGCTCGGCTCCTCGATCGGCGGTATATACGAGCCCATGGGCGGCAAGGCGGCGATCGAGATTGGAGCCGCCGAGCGCATGGATGTGCTGCACGATCGCGGCGGCGGCGGACTCATTGCGCGGCAGGCGCACGCGAAATTGCCGATCGCCCGATACCGTCAGCACCCTGGTGGCAGCGTCGTAGTCGTAGTAAAAGCCCGCGACCTGGGCGAGTTGCTCGACCAGGGCGGGAAGGCGCCCCTCCAGGTTCGCCGCCTCGACGGGCCGAAGCAGGGTTTCGGGCAACGCCTCGTCCGCGTAGGTCAGCCCGATCCCGGTACCGCTTTGCGCGAGCACCCGCCTCAATGCATTGAACGCGCTCGATCGCCTCACCGTGAACGGACCGACCCGAACCTCTGGCAGCTCCTGCGAAGCGCGCATCGGCTCTGGCCAGGCGAGCGCCGGGGCGCTCGTCGGAACCGCGCTCACCGGAGCCTCCCCCGCGAGGCTCAACTGAGCGGCGAGCACGCATGCGAGGCCGCAAAGCCCCGAAGTCAGTGCGCAGCGCATCGGTGCGTACCCCCCGTCGCGAGAAGCCGGCCGGTTGCCGGCAACGCACCGATTATTGGTTGTGCGCGGGGCGCGATGATTTGGAGAGATTCGCGTTATTCAGCACCTTTCACGCCCCGGGGGTGCGCAAAACGAAGCCTGGCGTACGCTTCCAGCATGCCAAGACCCGGCTCTCATCGCGTTGCCCGCACCATCGCCTTGGTGAGCAGCGCGCTCGCAGCCGCGAGCCTCGCGTACATGGCGACGCTCGTAGCGCTCGACTGGCAGGCGGGCGATGACCTCGCGAGCCCCGCAGCCCACGCCTATGCCTCTGCGCTGTGCACGCGTGTGCCGGGTTGCGAGCGCGCCTCGATCGGGCCCGGATTCGACTGGAGAGGCGCCCGGCGCCTCGTGCTGTACCGCATGGAGGTCCGAATACACGCGCACTTCGACCCCCGCGCGAGCCTGGAACTCATCCGCGCGCTCGCGGCTCGCGAACCTGCGCATCGATTCGGCTGGGGCTTGGCTTGGGCGCTTCGCGCCGAGCCGGTGCTGGTGACGCACTTGGGCGAGGCGCACCCGGCCAAGCGCAAGCGCGCCGCCCGGGTAGCGAGGGGTGGATGAGCACCGAGGCGGCGAACGCAGTCCTCGCGAAGCCCTCCCCCAGCCTCGGTGAGGCGCTCTTTGTCGCGCAGCTTTCGGGCGTGTGGTGGGGTCTGCTCTTCGGCATCGTGCCGGCGGTGGTGTTTGATACGTGCTACGGCGTGAGCTTGACCGAATCGCTCGATCAAGCGCTGGCACCCGCGAGCCTGTGGTGGCTGCCCTGCCTCGGGGCCGTCGCGATCGGATGCACCGCCTTCGGGGCATGGGCGCGCTCGCCGGTGCTTTTCGAGCAGCCGGAGTTGGAGGCGTTCCCGACGGCATTCGGGACCGTGATGCTCTTTTGGTTCTGGCTGCACGATGCCTACGCGTTTCTGTGGCCCGCCCTCGCCTTCACCGTGCTGTACGTGACGGCGCGCGTGGCGCGCGCCTTGGCGAGCCCGGTGCTCGCCAAGGGTCCCGGCGACTCATGCAGCCCCGCGCCTGAGAGCACGATGCCTCCCGCGGTGAGCGCCGCGCTCGAGCCCATGCAGGAGCGGGACTTCGCGGCCATCGTTCCCAAGCGCGGCTTTGACGCGGTGCTCGGCATGCAGCGCGAAAAGCGCTCGCTCATGCAGTTCGCGCGCGACGTGCAGGCGGGGCAACGCAACGGAGCGCTGCTCTTTGGTCCGCCGGGTGCCGGAAAAACCTTCCTCGTCGAAGCCCTCGCCGGCGAGTTGGGGCTACCCCTCATCACCGTGAGCGTTGCGGAGCTTGCCTCGAAGTGGGTCAATGCCACTACCGAGCACGTCGCGGCCGCCTTCGGCGCCGCGCGGCTACAATCGCCGTGCGTGCTGTTTTTCGACGAGATCGACGCGCTGATGCCCGATCGGGCGACGGCCTCGAACGACGCGGAGGGGCCGCGGATCGTCGCGACGCTGCTCACCGAGCTGGTGTCGATCCGCGGGTCAAACGTCATGGTGCTCGCGGCGACCAACTATCCCGAACGGCTGGATGCAGCCGGCACGCGCGAGGGCCGTTTCGACCTCAAGATCGAAATCGCGCTTCCGGATGCCGCGACCCGACGCGCAATTCTCGCGAACGGCATCGGCGCCGAGTACGCCGGGCGCATCCGCGAAGGCGCCCTGGAGATGGCGGCTGAGCACTTCGCCGGGTTCAACATCGCGCGGCTCTCGGCGATCGCGCAGCAGGCGCGCAAATACCTCTTGGCGGACAAGACCGGCAAGGGGCAGGTGCATTTCGCCGCCCTGCTGCACGCGCTACGCGGCCTCCAGGGACTGGACCTCGCGCGCCGCTACGAGGGCGTGCCGCCGCTCGGAGACATTGTGCTCGCGCGCGGCTCGCGCGAGCAGATCGGGCGCCTCGCCAAGCGGATGCGCGACATCGAGGAAACGGAGCGCCAGGACAAGGCGGCACGACTGCCTCTCGGGGCGGTGTTCTACGGCCCCCCGGGCACGGGCAAGACCCTGATGGCGAGAGCGCTCGCGAGGGCCGCACAGTGGAGCTTCATCGCGACCACCGGGCACGACCTCATGCGCGAGGACACGGCCATGGACAAGATCCTCGAGCGTGCCTCGAACGAGCGCCCGGCGATCGTGTTCATCGACGAAGCCGACGATATTCTGGGCGAGCGCACGCTGGCACCGCATACCCAGATCTCCACCAACAAATTGCTCACGCTCATCGACGGTGCGAACGGTCCGATCCCGGACGTGTTCTACATCGCGGCGACTAACCACCCGGGGGCACTGGATGAGGCCGCGAGCCGGCGATTTTCGCTGAAGATCGCCTTCCGCCTGCCCGAGGCGCGGGACATCGCGCGATACGTGCGTGGGTGGCTTGCCGAGCGCGATATTCCATGCGCCCCCGAGCTCAAGCCTGGCGTGGCGGCGAGGATCCTCGCGGGGCACTCGATGGCCGACATCAAGGAAGCGCTGCGCGAAGCGGTGAACATCGCCGTCGCCGAGCGCGTGAGCAATCCCGCGCGGCGCTTACACCCCGGCGATGTGCGCCGGGCGCTGCGGAGCCTCTCTTTCAACAACTGACCAAGCTTGAGTCCTGCTTGCGGAGCCCATCCCCTTGTTCGCAGAACGTCACCAGAGCGCCGGGCAGCAATATACTGCACTTTCGTCGAACCCAGGACACGCCTATGTCTGAAGCTACCGTCATTGTCCGCCAGGACCTCAAAGCGGAGCTCGAGCGCCTCGCCGCGCAGACGCGGCGCGACCAAGTAGACCTCGCGAACGAGGCGCTCGAAGCTTACCTCGAGCGCGAAATGGCGAACCTTGCACGGATCCGCGCGGGCCTCGAGCAAGCTCGATGCGGCGAATTTGCAACCGATGAGGAAGTGAAGGAGTTCTTCGCCAAGCGCGCTGCGCCGCGGGCCTGAAGATCCGCTACACGCGCCAGGCGCTGCTCAATCTAAGCGAGATTTACGACTACATCGCCGCGGATAACGCCGAAGCGGCGAGCCGCGTCATAGTCGAGATCGAACGCGAGATCCAGCGGTTAAGGGATTATTCCCACCTCGGTCGCCCGGGCAGCCTCGAAGAGACACGCGAACTTGTCATGTGCCGCTTCCCATACATCGTTGCGTATCGGGAGCAAGCCGACGAGGTCCAAATCCTGAGCATCATTCACTCCGGCCGCGCCTGGCCCGAGTCGTTCTAATGCAGCACGAAATCTTCGCCCGGCATGAACGGTGGGGGTCCGCGAATCGCCGTGCGTCAGTCAGCCGCCTTTCAACTGCGTACGCGTTCGTTGAAGGCGTTGGCAGGGCGCGCGCCCCGTAGGCAAAATTCGCGTCAAAATACATGCGGGATCGTGGATGCACAAGACGCATTCCGGTGCATGGTTCCTGCTCCCTTGGACGAAAAGTTGGTCAAATTGCGCTGGCAATGTCTAACCGAATGCCATCGAGATGGTGCAAGCCGACGCACGCCATCGAGTACCCCATCCGCGGCCGGGAACTGGGGCGGTTTATCAATCAACACCTTGCAGCGCTCGCACGCCCCATTTTCATGGCTACAGAAGCCACGGACAGTTCCGCCGATTCGAGCTGAAGCTGCATTCTGGCTACAGGCGCGCAGCGTCACGCCCGAGGCGGAAAATGATTCGTGAAAGCGCGCCGGGTGCGGGTGCGGTAGCGATCGAAGTCGTTTCGATCGAGGGTGATCACGTCCAGGATGCCGAGGCGCTCGCCGATTGCTGCGAGCGATGCGTCGGCGAGGTCCATGCCGTCGTACTTGGCCGTCAGGCGGCGCATGTAATGGATATCCTCCCCATCGAGGTCTGCCGCGACCATGTGGCCGTCTAGGACCATGCCGAGCAGGGCGCCAACACCGCGGTGGTCCGACTGCTCGAGCAGATAGGACACCTCGGTTAGCACCGGCCAAGTTGTGATCAGGCGGCCCGTGAAGGCTCGGGCGAATTGCGCGGCTCGCCCATGATCCGCGTCGCGGGCGTGGATCAGGGCAAACAGCGGTCCGGTATCAGCGAGAACGTTTGGCGGCAACGAGTCCATGAACCAGAGCTTTGGCCCGCGCCGCGGTGTTTTTCGGCTTGAGCGGCCCCTTCACCGCGCCGATGTACTTCCGCGCGCGCTGGAAGAGGCTCTTTGCCTTGCGGGGCTGGCGGCTTATTTCGTGAAGGTCGGAGAGGTTCATGGCCGGATTCCTACGTAAGTATATTCTCCCATAGGGGCGCTGTGAAACGAGTGTGGACGACGAATCGGGTTGTCCGCATTGGAGCTCCGTGCTGAAGGGTCACACGACGCGTAATAAGTTAATGGGCTAAGGACGCCGCTTCGGTCGTGCAGCTTAACGCGAGTTTTCGTTTCAGAATGGCAGCCAGGCGGGGTCCCGGCAGGCGGCAAGGCGAGCCTGTAGTTCGCCGCTTGCGCAGTTGCGCAAGCACTCGGCCATTTCGTCCTTCTGGCGCGCCGCGCAGTCGCGTCCGCAGCGCACGGCCAGCTTGGACCATTCGTGCTTCCGCTGGGAACTGTCCTCCTGGGTGGTCAGCGATGTCTGCCACCGCCATGGCCACCGCGTCCAGCGCCACCACCGGAACGCGAACGCGACGGAATAGACGGCATCGGCCGGGATGCAGGCGCGGACCTATACGTATGAGGAGCTGCGTGGCCGCGACCATGGTATTCACGACCGTACTCGCCGCGAAACGGTGCCACTTCGTAGCCAGGTCCCCAGCCACCGTACTCGACGCCGTAAGGTTCATAGTAACCCGGCCCGTAGCCCGCGGCGCCCTCGTATTCGTATCCGCCACCAGGAACGACGCAGCCAGATGACAGGACCGCGAACAGCCCGATCACGAAGGCGGTTGCTGCCCAGCGTGAGATTGCGATATTCACTTGGGCAGCTCTTTACTCTCGGTATTCGGCCATTCAAGCAGTCCGAAGGGCGCCCCCACAGTGTCGGCGACTACCGCGACCCTCCCGCCTTGCCGATCAACCCGCGGCTCGACCAGCACGCGGCCACCGAGCGCCACGACCTTTGCGGTCATCTTGAGCGCATCTTCGACGCGTACGTAATTGAGCCAGTAAGGATGCGCATTGGGCGTATTCGCAGGCAGCGAATTCGCGCTCGCGCGAGCATAGTTTTGGGACGCGAGTAGGAGATGCTGCGCGCCCCTGCTAGCGGGCAACTCGAAGACGTCGTAGTCGAATAGCGTCTGGTAGAAAGCAGCATCGGTGTCCGGATCGCTCGTCATGAGCGAGCTCCAAATCCATTCGCCGGGTGCAGCCAGGAAATCGGGCGGATCGCCACTACTGGAGGCGAGGACCGCAAAAACAGCCCCCTGCGGATCCGCGAAGACTGCTTCCCGCCCACGGTCAGGGAAGCTACGCGGCCCGAACAGCACCTTCGCGCCACGTTGTAACGCAACCTTTTCTGCTGCGTCGACATTGGTCACGGCGAAAAAGCTAAGCCACGCGGGCTCGCGATGCTCGCCAGCCGGTAGGGCCTTGTGAAACAGTCCTGCAACCGGACGACCGTCGAGAAATGCCTCGGCGTACTGCGTCGCACCGGCCTGGATATCGCGAAATGTCCAGCCGAACAGTCCCGCATAGAACCGCTTACTTGCGGCGAGGTCCGGCGTCACCAGTTCAACAAAGACCACTTTGCCGACGTGATGCTCATGGCTGGCGGGCTCAACAATCGCTGGCAGCTGGAGCGGCCCGGCCATGACCGGCGCCGCACCCACAACGCCCAAAAGAGCGGCGAGCGACCAGTACCTTAAAACAAGTCGCGCCCGATACAACTGGATCCTTCGCGGCATGATCCTATTCGGTGTGAATGAGCCAATAAAGTTTGATCTGCGTCGCAGATGCATCGCGGTGACCGCGTTGTCGTCCTTACCACACCAGGATGAGCCAAGTTGCGCCGCGTACTAATGGCGCGCCTCACAATGCGGTCACGGGGGCGCAGTGGGTCGTGTTCAGGGCCGGTACCGGGCGATTCAAGATGGCATCTCTTCCCGCATTCCCGCACGCAAACTATTTTATCCGGCATTGCCCGCAAACCCGAGCATCCCTTGGAACGATGCTCCAATTCAGGCTCACATACAAGGGGGGCGTCGAGGGCGCTGATCGCCCCGAGGAGCCGAGAAGCAGCGGATTTGGGGATCATCCGACCTCTTGAGCATGGGTTCCCCGTCATCAAGGCGCACCGCTCCCGTCGTTTCTTCCGCACGTCATGTTCGCACCTATCACGCTGGCGCCAGCGCTGCGCGCAGTCGCGCAATGAGCCGCAGGGCATTAGCGCACAGCCGCCGCGCCACCGCGGCCCCGGCCGTCTGGAACACGACGTCACGACCGTGCCTCACCAGCTTGGCCTGGATCTTGATGAGTTTCTGCCGCAAGCTGGTCAATGACTACGGCTCTGCCGTCTCGGGCATCGCCAGCGTCCGCATGAAATTCCGGACATTGTACGCAAGCCTGTAAAGCTGAAGGCGAACGCCGTTCGCAGCGAAGGAGCGCCACGATAGCCGCGTCCACTTGATCGCCCCCTTGCCTTCTTTGATCCACTGCTCTCAGGTGCCGCGCTGATTGTAGAAGGCCACCACGCTGCGCGTCCCCAGGTCGGTGGCCTTCCCGCCATGCTCGTGTCGCTACAGTGGTCGGCCTTAGCACGCTGATCGATCCGTGGCGGAAGAGGTTGAACTCGGGCGTGCAGTCGCGCGAGCTGTTCACGACGGCGTCTCTCGAGCGCGGCGAGGCGCCGACTCGCTCATCTCCTTGAAGATCTGCTGCGCCCTTCTTCTATAACTGCAAAGCGAACACAAGCCATGCCGTTATGAGTAATGCCATGAAGCGCTTTCAGTACGCTGTGCGGCCGTCCACCGCCAAAGAAGGCGGGTTTGTGGTGACCTGTCGCGAGCTTCCCGAGCTGGTAACCCAGGGCGAAAGCAGGGAGGAGACGCTCTTTCTCAGGCGGCAGACGCCATGGATGAGGTCTTCGCCGCCTACAT
Organism: uncultured Pseudomonadota bacterium; assembly: GCA_963817785.1. Lineage (GTDB taxonomy): Bacteria > Pseudomonadota > Gammaproteobacteria > Burkholderiales > SG8-39 > JAKALD01. The sequence goes on from CAWFPL010000008.1 coordinate 276,760, forward strand.
GATCAAAGGCGGGGAATTTCCCAAGCCCAGCAGGGCGCGCGGGAGAGAACACCTTGTGTCTCCGCCGGCGGAAGCCGTGGCGAAGGGAGCGCTGTACGTCGCGATGCGCGAGACCGGTGTCAGCACGATTCAGCTCGCGAAGCGCCTTGGAGTCGACGAAAAGGAAGTCCGTCGCCTCCTCGATCCGCGCTACGGATCGAAGCTGCCACGCATCGCCGAGGCCGTGAGGTTGCTTGGGAAGCGCCTGGTCATCGACCTGGAGCCGGATAACCACGCGCACGCATAGTTTCTCTTCGCGTCTTCCCGCGCCTACGCTGCGCGCGCCTCGGGGTGCTTGCGCTCAAGCCCCGCCTCCCATACGAACCGGCTCACCGGAGCCCGAGCACTTGCCGAGACGACCACCTCATCTTTGCCGCGCGTGAGCGCGACGTACAAGAGCCTGCGCTCTTCCTCCAGCGCGCTTTTTTCGTCGGGGATCACCTTTTCCTCGCAGGCCACGATCCACACACGGTCCCACTCCAGGCCTTTCGCGCCGTGCATCGTGGCGAGCACGACGGCATCGGAGCTCTCCTGGCGCTTGCGCCTACGGTTTTTCAGCTCGTCGGCCCGGCGCCCCAGCGGCGCCTCGATTGAGGAGAACACGGCCTGCGCAAGCTTCACCGTCACGCCCTGGCGCTCGTTCTCGGCCCGCTCGCACATCCAGCCGGCAATGCCTTCGAGCACAAGCGCCTGCTTGCCCCTGCGCTCGAGCGCTCGCCAGGTGTCAAGGCGCCGGCCGAACTCCCACCAGGCATCCACTGAGCTGCTCGCGATCGGCAGTTCGGCAAGCTCCGAGCGGCGCGCGGCGATCAGGCGCTTGCCGAGGCTTCGGTGCAACACCTGCAGGTCGCCCTCGGGCACGCCCGCCCACGTGAGAGCGTGGTCGAGGCCCGCCGCCGCTGTGTCGGCGACGAGGTTCACGATGTCCGCGTACACGCTCGCCTCGGGCCGGTCGAAGAGCGACCTGCCGCTCGTTCGCAGATACGGTACGGCACGCACCGCAAGCGCCCCCTCGGCCCAGTCCAGGCGCCGGTTCGTTCGCGCGAGGATCGCGAGGTCGGAAGAACCTTCGCAGCGCGCTCGGGCGCACCACTCGGCCGCCGCCGCGCCTTCGGCTTCCGAGTCTGGAAACTGCTCCAAGCGCACAGCGCCGCCCTGCCCACGCGCGGCTTGAAGCCGCTTGGGCAGACGCCCCTCGTTGTGTCCGATCAGCCGCTCGGCCGCGGCGAGCACCTCGCTTCGCGAACGGTAGTTCAGCCCCAGCACGACTCGATGAGCGTTGGCCTCGCGGGCGAATCGCTCCATGCCCGCGTAGCCCATCGCCTGTCGCCAGCCGTAGATCGATTGATCGTCATCGCCCACGGCAGTAATGCGGGTGCCGGTACGCGCGTGTGCCGCGATCCACTCGTACTGGAGTACGTCGGTATCCTGGAACTCGTCGACCAGCATGTGGGTGACCGGATAGGGCTTGAGCGTCCCGTCTCGCATGCCGCGCACCGCGGCGAGTACCAAGTCCTGGAAGTCGATCTTTCCGTTTCGCTCTAGCACGTCCTGGTAGGCATGAAAGAGCTTCTCTTGCGGCGTGCCGTTGCCCGAGGGCGCATCTAACTGGCCCTTGACGGATTCGAGCAGCTTCAGCGCCTCCTCCGGGTTCGCCTCGGCGAGCCCGCTCAATTCGATCGCCCGTGCGAGATACGCCAGGCGATCGCCTTCGGTCGCGATCTGCGCGCGCGAGCGTGCCGCGCCCGGGGCCATTTTCGCGAAGATCGCCGCACCGAACCCGGAGCGAGGCGGGCTCGGTCGCGGCTGCGAAAAGCAAAGACTATGGAACGTACCCACCAGGAGGCGCGGTTTAGCCCCGGGCCCGGCAAGCGCTGTGATTCTTGAGCGGATCTCAAGCGCTGCGTCCCGTGTGAACGTGACCGCGAGCACGCTCGCCTCGCGGGCGGCGAGCAGGTGCGCCGCCTTCGCGGCAAGCATGCTCGTCTTGCCCGAGCCCGGACAGGCACTTGCCAGGCAATGCCCCGGCGCAAGAGCCGCCTCGCGCTGCTCGTCGTTCAGCGCCCCGAGCGCATCGGTCATTAGCCCTTGTACTCGCCGGTCTCGATAAGCTTGCGGCCGCGCTTGCGCTGCCAGCGGGTCGTGCGCTCAAGCGCGGGAGGCGATCTCACCCGCCTGGATCGCACGGCGGACGTCGCCGTGCCGCGCGCGGCTTCCCCCGGCGATGCCTGCGGCAGGCACATCGCCCACCGCGGCCTCAGGCCTGCGCCGCCAGGGCTGCCTCGGGCTCGCGCACCGGCGCCTCCCCTTGAAGCTGCGCGCTCGCGCTTGCGGCGGGCTCGTGGCCCTCGGGCTGGGCGTCGGGGCGCTCGGCCTCGTTCGCGCCGGCGTGCGTTTTCATCCTGCGGTTCAGGTTGATGGTGGCGCGGGCCGCGAACCGAAACAAGGGCAAGACCGCGTGCTTCGCACGCAGCACCTGGTCGTTCCGATCAGCGAGCGAGCGCAACTGGTTCCAGTACAGCGTCTCGAATTCGGTCAGCAGCTGATCGGAGAGCAGGAAGATATCGAGCGCACGATCGGCCTGCGGCGTTCGCACCTGGACGGTCGCATCGTAGGCGGGCTGGGTGAACTCCGGCGTGATGAACCGATCGCCCATCTTGACCGAGACCTCGCCGATATGAGCCGTTGCGCCCTCGAGTTCGCGTTGACGGTCACCGAGCGCCTCGTTCGTCATCTCGGCCATGCGCGTAATGATTCTCTCGGCCGGGGCCTCGCCCAAGGCCATTTCGCCGAAGCGCGTGACAAGGTAAGTGGCTCGCTCGATCACCGGGAAGAAGCGCTCGAAGGCCGCCGCGAGCAGGTAATTGTTCAACCGCACCGGGCGCAGGCGTGAAGCGAAGCCGCGCGTGCGCCGCGCAAGGAGCCGGCGGCCGAGCTCGCGTTGCCGGCGCGCGGCGCGCGCGAATTGCGCCGGGGTCTTTTGCTTGCGCGGCTTGGGCGCCGCGGCGCTCGCCTTGGCCATGCGCACGCCTTCGGCTTCGAGCGCCTCGGCCGCCTCGCGCTCGGCCTGGCTCGTTTCATCGAGCACCTGGGCGATGACGGCGCCTTCATCTTGCTCGGTTTGGATCGCGCTGGGTTCGGGCTGAGCGCACGCGCCGGACCCGTCGTTCGCCGCGCCTTGCGCCTGCTCCGAGGAGGGCGGCGGCGCAGCGGGCTCTTGGGCGGGGGCTTGCTGGGCGACGCTCTCGCGCGGTTGAACGACCGGCTCGTCGTTCGAAATCAGCTTGGAAAGAATGCCTTTACGCGCCATGGCGGTTCACTCCTTTTCGATGTGAATCGGTGCGCCGAGTTTGCGCGGTGCCAGGCGGCGCATAAAACCGAGTGCCGCGCGAAGTTGACCAAGCATTCGCAGATAACAGGCCGAGCAGGCTACTCATCATTGCGCCCACGGCGCTCGGTGCCACGCGCGGCAATGGGCCCCGCCGAAGCGACCTTGCGCATTCACGCAAATCCGCACAATGGGCCCCAGAAGCACAACGCACCTCACGAACACCCAGGAGAAAACCCCCATGCCGCGAGAAGTCATCCGCAAAATTCACGAGCGCTTGTACCTGTGCGCGAGCGCTCGCGTGTGGCAAGACGCGAGCGGCGAGTGGCGCTACAAAACCTTCGGGCGGTGCCGCCTCGCGATCGAAGGCCGCACGAGCGCGCTCGTTCTCGCGCTCGCCGAGGTCCGGCGCTACGGCTAGCTCTCGCGCTCAGATGGCAGCCGTGCTGGACGCACCGCTCATCCGCTACACCGTGCGTACCGCGGGTTTTCGCACGCTGGAGCGAGCAATCGCCGCTCGCCTCGAGCAGCGCATCCGCGCCCCCCTGCCGCTCGAGGTGCGGGCGCACTTGGACGTGGTCCTTTGCAAAGCCGAGCGCTGAGCGATGGCGCTCGCCAAGACGGCAAAGCGCATGGCCGCCCCGCAATTCAAGGAGGCTCGCCCGCGCGAGCTTCGCCGCAAAGCCGGCTGGCGCGATTACGAGACAGCCAAAGCGCGCTGGATCGAGTTGCACCCCCAGGCAAGCCCCGAGCAGTACGAGCAGGCCATGCGAAGCATCGCCCAGACACACGGTCTGTGAGCACCGTGCGGCATCCGAACGCCGCTAAATCGGCAGACCGCCGCACGTCGAAGTTGAATCAGACCGATTGTTTTTATGCATTGCACCATGCTTGAACATGTGGACTCGGTCTTCACTTTGGCCTGTAACCAGCTCATTGCACGAATTTCACGATTTTGCGACAGGTCGACTTATCCACAGGACCGGACATTATGTCCGGTATGGCTGACCGATGAGAGACCGATTACCAGCCAATCTGCGATAGCCGCGGCGCGCGGGATGCGCTCATAGAAATTCTGCTTATGGCTTGCCTTCCGGGCGAGGTCGTTCGAGGACGCTGGCCTGACATCAATCTTGAGCGACCGGATCATTGACTCATCCGATTTGTTACCCGGATGAGTCAATGCGAGGGGCGGTCCAGTCCAGGGAATCGATCTACGACCTGACGCGGCGGGATTCGTCGTTTCCGCGGCCGAGACAACTTGGCAGCGAGTTCTCCCTCGGATGACTGTGCGCATGAGCTCATGCAATGGCTCAATTCCCGGCCACTCTGGTCGAGTTGAACGGGCTCGACGCTGTGGAACGACGGAAGCGGCGCGAAGTCCAGCGTCGACAGAACCAGCCGGAAAGTACTCAGGCGAGCGCGCCACCCCCGCCATGCACGCGCTTCCCCTTCGGTTGGAACGCGCGTATTATGTACACGCTATTGCACACTTAATGCGCTACCGTTTTGCACGCCACAGGGGCCTGTCATGGGAATTTCAACGAACGACGTTATTCCGCTCTCGCAGGCTCGCGCCAACTTCTCGGAGCTGGCTGAAGAGGTCAAAGCCGGTGCCGAGAAGATCATTACCAGGAACGGCGAGAGCTATGTCGCTCTGATCGACGCCCAACGGCTGGACTATTACCACCAACTGGAGCGCGAACGCATTCATCTGCTGTTGATCGATGAGGCGGGCAAGGGACTCGACGATGTCGCCGCCGGCCGCGTGAAGGATGCCCGTAGCACCATCCAGTCGATCAAGCGCCGTCGCAGCGCCTGAAACGGGTGGAGCGGCATCCGTGGCGAGGAAGCCCCTCGTCAGACTCACTGCGAACTTCGAGCGCAACCTTACCGACATCGAGCATTTTCTGACCGAGGCCAACGCGCCCCAGGCTTACGTCGCCCTGCTTGACGAATTGCTGGACACCGTGATTCCGAACCTCGAACGGTTTCCCGGCATCGGAGGACCGTTCCTGCCTCATCCGGCTCGCTCCGTCGAAACCACGAATGCTCTTGAAGCACTGCGAGCAAAGTTATCGGCGCTGACTCCGGACACGGAAGCGCTGCGCGAATACATCCTCGAGCACTATCTGGTGCTGTACGCACGGATTGACGGGAATCTCTATCTTCTGGCGATCAAGCATCACCGGCAACTCTCATTTGATTTCCAGTCCCATTGGGGCGGAACTTCGTCGATGCCATAGTGAGATCAGAGACTGCCCCATTCGCAACGAATTGTTCGGTTCAGTGTAGGTGGCAGTGTAGGTCGTCGATCAATGCGCGCGTAAAGCCAATGCCAGCGCGGATTTGACGCCGATGCATCAGCAAAGCCGAACGAGCATGTAATAGGACACGTCGTCATTCGTGTCGGCGAGAAATAGTCGCGTGCAAACGCGCCGACCTGGAGCGGGACCACAAAAGATGGCGGCCCTGACCGAGCGCAACGTGCTGCCGCTGCGCGCTGCCTGAGTATGCCTACAACCGGCGGACAAACTCAGCCGGTGTCTGGATCGGATACTTCCCACGCAACTCAAGCAAGTTGCGATCTCCACTTACGAGGACATCGGCGCCGGAGGCGATAAGTGTTGGGAGGATCGGTGTGTCCTGGGGATCGCGCGGGACTTCGACCGAAGTGGAGTGCAAATCGACGACTTCGGCCCGGATGTAGAGTTGGCGTATAAAGTTCTCGATCCGCTGCTCGTCCCATTTCAACTTGCGGTGGATCTTTGGATAGCTGAGCGCCCGGCCAATCTCCGCGAGCTGCTCGATTGACATCGCGACATCGAAACGGGCCTCGAACCACGCGGCCAGAATGCGGCCCGGCGTGCCCTCGGGAGCCATCAAGCCCGAGAGCAGCACGTTCGTATCGAGAACGAACTTCACTTCTTGCGGCGACGGGTGCGCGCTTCTTTCACAGCCTCGTCTACCAGCGCTTCAACCTGCTTTTCGGGCACGTCAGAGAAGGCCCGAGCGAGTTCTTCCCGCATCTGGTCGAATTCCTCATCCAGCTTCCGGATGCGCTCGAATAGCGCGATGTCCACCAAGGCAGCTACGGGTTTGCCGGCTTTGGTGATGATCACCTTCCCCTTGCGGTATTGAACTTCACTGAGCAAATCACCCAGGTTCTGGCGGACCGTCATGGCGGGGGCTTCGCGGATCATAGCTATTACCTCAATTGCAGTAGTGTCCGACACGTTTGAGGTCGATCGATCGTAACTCTAGCGCTGACACGGGTTTTTATGACTTTTGGGGGTGTTAACGACTTGAATTGCGAACGCTGCTTCGGGCAGTCTTCCGGGATTTTGCTCGGAGGCGCCGATGTACACAGGCAAGCTCGTGTTCGCGCAGGTGATGGAGTTCGCGCCGTGGCATACGTTTCGACGGTTGGTGGCGAAGTATCGGGGCGACTTCAACGTTCGCCGCTTCAGCTGTCTGGACCAGTTCCTGTGTCTTGCCTTCGCGCAACTGACCTATCGAGAGAGCTTGCGCGACATCGAGGCGTGTCTGCGCGCGCAGCCCGCCAAGCTCTACCATCTGGGGCTGCGCGGGAACGTCAGCCGCAGCGCGCTCGCCGATGCCAACGAAGAGCGCGACTGGCGCATCTACTACGAGTTCGCCCAAGCGCTGATCCATACCGCACGCCGGCTCTACGCCGAAGAGCCCATCGGGGTGGACATCTCCGAGACGGTGTATGCGCTGGACTCCACCACGATCGATCTGTGTCTGGCGCTGTTTCCCTGGGCACCGTTTCGCGCCACCAAGGCGGCGGTAAAGCTGCATACGCTGCTCGATTTGCGGGGATCGATCCCCACCTTCGTGCATATCAGCGACGGCAAGCTGCACGACGTGAACGTGCTCGATCTGCTCGCGCCCGAGCCCGGCGCCTTCTACGTGATGGACCGCGGCTACCTCGACTTCGAGCGGCTCTATACGCTCAACCAGGCCGGCGCCTTCTTCGTGACGCGCGCCAAGTCGAACTCCAAGTTCAAGCGCTTGCTCTCCCAGGGCGTGGATCGCTCGACCGGCCTCATCTGCGATCAGCTGGTCGAGCTCACGGTGTTTTATTCCCACCAGGGCTATCCCGAGCGGCTGCGCCGCATCGTGTATCGCGATCCCGAACGAGACAAGCGCCTGGTGTTTCTGACCAACCATTTGTCGTTGCCCGCGCTCACCGTGTGCGCGCTCTACAAGAGCCGCTGGCAGGTGGAGCTGTTTTTCAAATGGATCAAGCAGCATCTTCGCATCAAGCGTTTCTTCGGCACTTCCGAGAACGCGGTCAAGACCCAAGTCTGGACCGCCGTCACTGTCTACGTACTGGTGGCCATCATCCGCAAGCGGCTCAACTTGGAACTGTCGCTGCATTCGATGCTGCAAATCCTGAGCATCAGACCATTCGAGAAAGAATCCTTGATTCAGTTGCTTACCGAATCCGTGATCTCGATGGACATGCCTCAGAGCGCTAACCAACTGAACCTATTCTGAATTCTGTCGGACACTACTGCCTCAATTGATATGATTAGTATAGTTATACCTACTGATCTTACTGCTACGCAATCACGGTTATCGGGGGTAGGGCACTCAACGAATTCAGCCTCCCCTGATTCACAGCCCGAGCGTCAAGAGTCCGACCCGGAATCTTGGAACTGAATGCTGGAATATGATGACTGCGGCGGTTCGGAAGGGGCCGCCATTTGGGGTTCTACTTCCACCCGGTATGGGGCATCATCTTCGCCTGAAGTCGGGGGAGGGAAAAGAAGTGCAAGAGCGACTACTTGTAACCGAGTTTGTCGAAGCCCTGCAGGAACGGGCCAACGATCGCTACAAAGGCAAGCTCGCACAGGCGTTTGTCGACTGGTACATCGAAGCCGAATTCGGTGGCGTCGATTGGAAGTTCACCGATGACCGCGGTGACGGGGCATCGACGCGCTCGTGCGACTTCCCGGAGATCGACCTCCAGCCGTACTCATCCACTCGCAATTTTCGCAGCGCATCGGTCGCGCCTTGCTGAGCCCAAAGGCATATCAAGAATTCGACAACGTCATCGAGGCGTTTCACGACGAGGAACCGCTCGCGTACCCCGCGCTATTGGTTCCGGACAAACCCTTTCGGATTCCTCAGCGCTAAGCAACTTGCGACGCGCACAGACAAGTCCCGGCGAGCCAGGCATCGGTGGCTCGCGGCTCGCCAAGTGCCTGGACATGGCGCTTCGGCACACAAAGAAGCGGCACGATAACTGGAGGATTCAGAAACGACCGCTCGCTTTAGTGCCGTAGGCTGAGCGCACCGGATCCTCGCGAGGCCTGCCGTGATACCCCTATTGCAACCGATGGCTGTCACGCCGATCCGTGACACCGGGCGGATCGAACGCATTAGCACTCCGGTCGAGGCGCGCGTGCGGCTCGTGCTACGCACGGCCTCGCTGTGCCGCACCGTGCGCAAGGACTTCAACATCGTCACGGCGAAGCTCTTTCTTGCCCGCGGCGCAAAGGTCTGTGCCCTTTCGATCACGCTGCGCGAGCTCGAGCGCGCCTGCGTCCAAGCGGAGCTCGCGGCCGAGGCCTTTCGTGCGGACTACGGCGTCGAGTTCCCGCCGCAGACTTTCCAGGTCCGGATCGTCTCGCCCTTCGCAAACCGGTACGCTCGCTCGATCATGCGGCTGGATGCCGTGAACGGCCTGCTCATTGCCGCCGAGACACGCGGCGCGATTGAGCGTCGAGTCCGCCGCAAAATCGTACGCCCCTGCCTCGCCCTTCTGTTCGAAGTCAAACGCATTGCGCTCGACCTGCCCAAGCGCGATGAGAATCAACCAATTGCGGATCGGTCTGCCTTGAAGGCGGTAGCCAACCAGTACGCCTGAGCGATGCGCCATGTGCCGCGCGTGCCCTGCACGTTCAGTCGAGGCAAATTGATGGCGCCCGAGCAAGTGCTCGCGGATTCGATGCACGGCCTCAGCAAGGCCAGCGCGTGATCACCGTCACGTATCGCCCTGCGCCCGACGTTGAGATTGTCCTGCAGATCGGGGACGACGAGCGCTGTGCACGAAGTTGCAAACAAGGTGCGCGAGCACCTTCACGGCGGTGAGCTTCCTCCATTCAACCCGGATTACGATCAAGGCCGAGCACGCGAAGCAGGAATGAAAATAGGCACCGCATGACTGGCGCTCGAGGAAACAGGACGCACAGGGAAGATCGCACAGCATATGGAACGAAGAATCAGACCGAGGCGCGCTGCGCACGCCGATCGAAGGAGGTGGTGCATGAGCGAAAGCACCGAGAGCACCGAGTCCCGCTCGCCGGAGGATGTCGAGGTTAACTCCCATGACACGGCGCAGCGCCATTCGCGCGCTCAGGATCGGCACAGCCGCTTGCGCGAGCTGCTCGCGATTCCCGAGCACGAGCGCTCGGACGCCGTCTGGGATGAGATCGTCGAGCTCGAGATCGAGCACGTGCCGGTCAACCCCCTGCGCTCGCGCGGTGAAACTCCCGTGGAAGAAGAAGCGCACGAAGAACAAGTACGGGACCGGGCCCTGGCCGCGCACCGCCCTCACCGCAGGTCCCAGCCCGAGCGCGACACGGCGCCCATGCAGGCCCGCCCGATGCGCGACACCGAGCGGATCGGGCAGATTCGCACGCCCGGGAACGCCTCAACGCGCCAAGTCGTGCTTCGCAGTAACCGCGCTTGCCGTGTGCTGCGCAGGGACTACAACATCGTCGCCACGAAAATGTTCTTCGCCCGTGGCTCAAAAGCCGACGCGCTCGACGAGGCTTTGAGTAAACTCGAACATGCCTGCTCCGAGCTCAAGACGCCCCAGCAACTCGGCCCGACAAAACAGGCGCCCGAGTGGCCTCCCCAAACCTTTGCGGTACGGGTCATCCATCGCTTCGCGAAACGCTATCTGGCATGCATCGAGCGACTCGACGCGTTGGAGCGTGCCTTGGCGCGGGCCCAGACGAGCGGATCGATCTCGGCCAAGACGTGCCGAGAACTGCTCGGTCCTTGCCTCGAGTCCCTTTGCGATGTGAAGGTGATCGCCCTGGACTTCCCCGTCGGCACTGGCAGGCCTGCGAGCAGTGCGCAGGCCCGCGCACAGTCCGAAGCGGGTCCTGGAGCCGAAGGCGCGAGCTGACGATGACGCACTACGCGAACTAGGAATCGCCGCATAATGATGTGGCCGTCGCGACATTGATCGTGCCCAACGTGCGTGTGCAACGCCTGATCCGCGAGGGTGGAACCTCGCGGGTGTACCTCGGCGAACTCACCCGCAGCGCAGACCAGATCGCTCGCCGCAGCCGCTTGGCGCTCCGCGTTTCAGGCTGCGACGGGGGTGCCGACCGGCACGGCGCCGAGGCGAGGCGCTTGTCTCAAGTCCGAGACAAAATCGCCCACCCAGAAGCCCTGCGCGTAACGGATGCCGAGGCGCTTCACGGCTGCGGCCTTGCGCGCGTTATCCACATGCTCGGCGATGAGTTCGCCTCCCCAGGCTCGCAGCCGCTCTTTGAGGCTTTCGAGCTCGGCGCGGCCCTGGCGCTCGGCGAGCGCGGCGACGACATCGCCTGATAGCTTCACGTAGTGCGCGCGCGTGCGCGAGACGAATTCGCTCGTGCAGTAGCCCGATCCGTAATCGTCCGCGGCCACCTTCGCCCCCAGAAGCGTGACCGCGTTCAGAAAGCACTCCAACATGCGATGGTTGCGGATCTCCCGCGTTTCGGTCAGCTCGAAGACCATGCGCGGCGCGAAGCTCAAGCGCCGAAACACTTCCGCGAGGTATTCGTTCGCGGCACGTTCGATCGTCGCCCCAGAGACGTTCACGGCCACGACCGCCGCGGGATTTGCCTCGAGCGCGGCTGCTGCGTAATCGAGCATCGCGAGGTCCACCAGCGCGATGAAGCCCATGGCCTCGCCCATCTCGATGAGCCGCGTATGAGCGCACGCGCCATCGGTTTTCACGCGTGCGAGGGCTTCGTAATAAAGGATCTCGCCGGTTCCGAGGTTGTACACAGGCTGATAGACGGGCTTGAGGATCGCTTTCACTGTTCTTCGCGCCGGATGGGGTAGCGGCTCGATTCTAGGAAGCCGCATTTCGGTGCCGCGTGGGAAAGCGCTGCGATTTGCGTGCAGCATTGCCGAACTCTCCCGCCGCGCAGGCCGCGCTCGGCCGTGAGCCATGCAAGAACGCGAATCGTGACCCGTTTCGGCGCGCTTTCGGTGATCGCGCGTAGAGCATCGCGGGGTAAAAGGCCTGCACGGCCTCGCCCGGTAAAGCAACGCGCGTGGCGCTCACCGAAAAAGGATTTCCCACTTCATGGTCACCATTACCAGGCGACTCGAGTTCGACGCTGGGCACCGCATCCCCGATCACGCGAGCAAGTGCCGCAACCTCCACGGTCACCGCTACGTGCTCGAAGTAAGCCTGCAGGGTGAGCCCGTCGACGCACCGGGGCGTCCCGAGCACGGCATGCTCGCGGACTTCGCCGATGTCAAGCGCATCGCCGTTGATCGTATCGTCGAGCCCTGGGACCACGCCTTCTTCGTGTATCGCGAGGACCGCGCCGTCACCGAGTTCCTCGCGGGTCTACCGGGACACAAGACCGTGGTGCTCGATTGCGTGCCCACGGTGGAAAACCTGGCACGGATCGCCTTCGAGACGCTCGCCCCGGAGTACCGTCGCCGCTACGGCGCGGCCCTGCGCCTGGAGCGTCTTCGGCTGCAGGAAACCCCCAACTGCTGGGCGGAGTGCCGCGCCCCGCACGCGGGCAGGCCGGCAGCAGTCGTGGGGGCGGACCTGTAGGTGCGCTCGCGCCTTCGTTTGGAAGCCTTATTGGCGAATCCTGCTACTCGCATGGGGGGTTCTTGCATCCCACACCGGCGTTCGCTACGGGATGATCGACCACATGTCCTGTAGCGCCAACGCCTCGCCTCGCCAGCGCGGCACCCTGCGCTTAGCGGTTGCGTCCGTTCAGGTCCCGGAAATCGAGCCTGGCGTACCCGCCACGGTCATGTCCGAGCCGCAAATAGCGCCGCTACGAACGGGCAAGCGCACGCTCGATTCGCTCGTGCAACCCACACCGGGCGATACGCTCACACCGGCCGCCGAAGGGCAGGAGGCCAGGCGCGATACTGCGCGCCTGCTCGTACTCGCGGCCAACCTAGCGATTATCGCCGCCGGCGCCGCTGTTTCGATCACGCCCGAGATCGCCCTGCATTACCGGGTTTTCCTTGGGTTTCTCGCCGGGCATGTGACCTGGTTCGGATACGCGATCAGATGTCGCGATCGCGGTCTCATCGCGCTCAATGCCGGGCTCATCTTGCTCGACCTGTACGCCATCGCCATCCGTCTGTAGCCGTTGCCTGATTCCGCAAAGGAGGCTTTCATGAACGCGCCTGTCCACCAAGCCGAACGCGAACCGCGAGTGGCCACGCCGCCTCGCCCTGGCCACGGCCTCGGTACGGAAACGCTCGAGACGTGGCGGCGCACCGTGCTCTCGGGGGTGGCGATGGCGCTCGCCGACCCACGGCTGCCCGAGCTGCAACGCCACGGCGGACTGTGGAAGTGGAACGACCAGATCCTCTACCCGAGCCACGAGCACCTTCTGGTGTTGGAGAACGGGTGCCTCAAGTTCGAGCTCGAGGTCGATAAGCACCCGGTGCTCTTCAGTCTGTGGCTCCAGGTGGGCGAAGTGCGCGCAGGGGTGAAGGTGCCCAACGCGCTCCTACCCAGCCAGGCGGTGCGCGAGAAGCTCTCTCAAGCCTACGACGGCACACCCTGCCAGAGAACGGAACGCATCGGCCAGTCGGTGCTCTTCGACTGGATCTGGAACGACACATCCTTTGCCGAATTCAACGTCATGGTACGGAGCTTTCGCGATCCCGTCCTCGGGGCGGTGCTCGCCGATCGCATGGCATCGATCGCGACGCACCTGTACATGGCGGTCGCCAACATTCTGATCGAGGCCCACGGTTTCAAGGTGTCCTTTAAGCAGATCAGCCGCGTGGCGATGAAGGCGGTGGCGGTGCAGGTACGCGGCACATTCGGTAACTTCGAAGACTATGCACGGCGCTTCGGCTATGCGATCCGGCGGCGGCTGGACGAGGAGCACGGCCGGCGCACGTATTGGCTCCTGATGCCGGCCGAGCGGGATATCTCCACCGGCGAAATCACCGGCTTCGGCAATGGCAGCTGCGAGGTGCTCTCGGTGCGCGAGGCGACCAGCGCCTCAGGGTAGTATTTTGAGCCCGCCTAGGGACATCGAGGATCCCGCGTTCATGCCGGTGCTTGCCCGTTTAGCGCCCGACGTCGCCGCCGCGGCGCGCTCGCTCGGACACCGTGCGAGCCCCTTGCGCGAATGGCATTCGGAGCGGCTCGGCGATGCGGTTGTTTCTCGCCTGGCGGACCGAGCCTTAGCGCGGCGCATCGCGAGTGAGATCGGCGCGCATTCGGCGCGGTTCGCGCAGTACCTCTCGCCGCTTGTGCACGAGACCCCCGCGTGCCCGCAGTTTTCCCTTGGCCGCAAGCGGGTTTCACGCTCGCGCCAGGACGTGTACGTGCTCGGCCCGCTTGAGGCGCCCGAGCGCTGGCTTGCCCTCGGGCGAATCGAGCGCGAATTCGCCATGGACTCGAACGGTGCGGACGAAATGCACTACATCGTGTTCTCTAGCCTGTTCTGGGATCGCGACCAAGACGACCCCGAAAACCTGATGTCGGTGCTGCTCGCTGAAGAGCTTGGATCGGCCTGTGCGACGGAGGCGATCGCCCTCGCGACGCGCGCGCACAAAGCGTGCCTTGGCTTGGAACCGCGCGTTGGCAGCATCGACGCGGCGACAGCCTGGTTCAATGTGCGCGCGACCAGGGCCTTCGTACGCCAGTTCGCGAGCCTGATCGAGGAGGACACGCGCTCAGGCGGAAGGCAGGGCGCGCCGGTCTTCCTGTCCGGCATCACTACGCCGTGGGGCTGGGACTGAGCCGGGATTAAAGATGCAAGCCGCGCATCGCGAGCTCGATGCGCGCGATATGCGGTTTCTGGAGCGCCGGCATAGCGTGAGCTCGGAAACCGCGCTGCTAAACGGTGTCGCCGCGATGTTGCTGCACGGTGTGGTGCCCAACGCCTCTACGCTGCGGCACTTGGTTGACGAGATGCGCGCGATGGCCGAAGTGCGGATTTCAGCGATCGCGGACGCTGATTTCAGCGTGATCGCGGACGGTGTTTCATCGTGATCGTGGACGATCAACGGGCCGCGGGAGTGACGGGGTTTATCTTATCGTAATCGTCCACGATCAGGTTGAAACGCAGCTCGGTGCCGATGCGCCGAAGGCGGTTCGGTGCTCGTGTCACGGGGCGCAGGCTTGTCCACGGCGGCGGGCGGCGCCTGCGACGCACGAACGCCGCGGTGGGCAAGCCGTGTGGAGGAGCATGACGTTGGTGCTCGCCGGATTGCGCGAAGCGCTCATGCTTTGCCCTCGTGTTCGCGCATCGACTTGTTGCCCTTCAATGCGATGCGGTGCGCGGCGTGCACGATGCGATCGAGGATGGCGTCGGCCAGCGTCGGGTCGTCGAGCCAGGCGTGCCAGGAATTGACGGGCAACTGGCTCGTGATGAGCGACGAGCGCGAGCCGACGCGATCGTCGAGGAGCTCGAGCAGGTCGTTGCGCTCGCCCGGGCCGATCGGGGCGATAGCGAAGTCGTCCAGCGCGAGCAGGTCGATGCGGGCGAGCTGCGCCAGGCGCCGGCCGAAGCTGCCGTCGCCGTGGGCGACGCGCAACTCCTCGAGCAGCCGCGGGGCGCGAGCGTAAAGCACGGTGAAGCCCAGGCGGGCTGCCTGCTGAGCGAGCGCGCACGCCAACCAAGTCTTGCCCGTACCGGTGGCACCGGTGATCAGGACGTTGCGCCCGTGGCGCAGCCAGTCGCCGCCGGCGAGCGCGCTGATCAGCGCCCGATCCAGGCCGCGTGAGACTCGCCAGTCGATGTCCTCGATGCAAGCGCTCGAGACCTTCAGGCGCGCAGCCTTCAGAAGTCTGGTGAGGCGCTTGGCGTCGCGCCAGTCGAGCTCGCGCTGCACGAGGAGTGCCAGGCGTTCCTCGAACGGCAGCGCCGCGGCTGCGCTCGTGCTCGCCGGGTCCTCGAGCGCGTGCACGATGCCGTCCAGGCGCAGACTGCGAAGTTGTTCCAAGGTGTGTTCGTTAAGCAAGGTAGGTCTCCTTCGTGGGTCAGTGGTAATACTCGGGGCCGCGCACGTTCTCATGCAGCGGCAGGGTCTTCTGGGCGGGGGCCTCGGCGCTGGCGCTCTGTCGATCCAGGCCGGCGGCCAGGATCGAGGCGACGCTGCGGTAGGTGGGCGAGCCGATCGCCAGAGCCCGGGCACAGGCGGCTTCCAGCCGTTCGGGGCCGAGCTGGCGCGCCAGGCGCTTGAGGCCCAGGCACGCACGGTAGCCCTGCTCAGGATGCGGGCGGTGCTCCAGCTGCCAGCGCACGAGCGCCGCGCACTGCGCGCCGATGCGCTCGCCCCAGGCAATGAGCTTGGCCGGGGTCCACTCCAGGTGCGCGCGGTGCGAGGCCGGCATGTGCTCGGGCAGCGTCGTGTGCCTGCCCTGCAGGCGGCTATAGACGTGGCAGGCCACGCGGCTCTGGCCGAGGAACGCCTCGACCGTGGTGTCGGTCACGCGCACCTCGAGCTGGGCGTGCACCAGCCGATGCGGCACGCTGTAGAAGTGCCGATCGACCTCGAAGTGGTAGTCGATGTTCACGCGTGCGCGCACGAAGCGCGCGATCACCATGCGCGTGGCCGGCAGCGGCTTGAGCGCCGCACGATCCAGCGCCTCGAAGGCGCTTCGCCGAGTCCCGGGCAGCTTCTTGAAGGGCCGCGCGTTCAACTGCACGAGCAGCTCGGCGATCGCCGCGTTCGCCTCGGCCAGGCTGAACAGGCGCCGGTGGCGCAGGCGCGCGAGGATCCAGCGCTCGACCACTTGCACGCCCACCTCGACCTTGGGCTTGTCGCGGGGATGCGCGGGCCGCGCCGGAAGCACGACCGTCGCGTAGTGGGCGCAGAACTCCTCGACCAGCCGGCTCGAGGTCGGCTCGTAGCGGTCGGGGTGCGCAATGAGCGCGCGCGTCTGGTCGGGCACGATCAGCCGCGTCACGCCGCCGATGAACTCCAGCGCCGCAATCAGTGCCCCGATCCAGTCGGCCGCCGTCTGCGTGGCGGTGGCACACGCGTAGGTGAAGTTCGACGCCCCCAGCACCGCGACGAACACCTGCGCGGGCCGGATCTCGCCGGTGTCGGCGTCGATGATCGGAAGCGTCTGGCCAGCGTAGTCGACGAACAACCGCTCGCCGGCGGGGTGGGTCTGGCGCATCGAGCGCTTCAGGCGCGCCGCCCAGGCGCGATACTTCACGCAGAAGCTCGTGTACTTGTAGGCCGATTCGCCCGCCTGGGCGTGCGCGCGCTGGTACTCCTCCCAGAGCAGCTGCAGCGTCACCCCGGGGCGCTTGAGCTCCTGGTGGATGAGGGCGTAGTCGGGCTCGAGCTGGTGGCTGGAGCGCGCGACCGGCGCTCGGTAGAGCCGGTGCTCGAGCTCCTCGTCCGAGAGCGTCTGGGCCAGCGCCCAGTCCACGCCAGCGGCGCGCGCGAGCAGCACGATCTTGCCCACCGTGGCCTTGGCCATCGGGATGGCGCGGGCCACTTGGGCGTAGCTCAGGCCTGCTTCGAGGTGCAGGCGAAGGGTCTGTCGAATCTGGCGCATCGTGATCCTGGGTGTGGGCATGACCGTCCGAAAAAATCGGCCAGCATGCCTGACAGTCAGGTCACTCGCGCGCCCCGCGATCGTCCACGATCAGCTTGAAACGCCGTCCACGATCAGTCTGAAACGGCGTCTACGATCAGCCTGAATTGCCGTCTACGATCCTCTGAAATGACCGTCTACGATGGGCTGAAATACGCAGCCGAAGTGCCGGCAGGTCTTCTCGAGGATTTCCAGGGACTGATCGCAGCTCAGCGGGGCAACGCCCCCTGCATGGAGTCGGTGCCGCAGCGATCGGGTAGCGCTAACGCGCGATGCCCCCGTCGAGCACCCCCCCCCGCGCGGGGGCGGGTACGGCGCACAGCCCCTGGCTGAAGCTTGGGTCCACGTCGCTACGCTTTCCGGTTTGGCGTTTCGGGGGAATTCGGTACGCTCGCCTCATCGCCTTCCTATCGTGGAGTGTCCCAAAATGCTGAAAGCCGCCTTCGCGCTCGCCATCGCTGCCCTCCTCGCCCAGCCCGCCTTTGGCGCGCCTGGCAACGGACTTCCGGATCCGACAATGACACCCGGCGCCACGAACCCCGCGGTCACGCAGGCGAACATCCGAAAAACCATCTGCGTGCGCGGCTACACGCGCACCATCCGCCCGCCCGAGCCCTATACCGAAGCGCTCAAGCGCCGGCAGCTCGCCACGTACGGTTACGCCGATCAGGCCATCTGGCACTACGAGGAGGATCATCTGATCCCGCTCGAAGTAGGCGGGGCGCCGCGCGATGCGAGGAACCTCTGGCCCGAGCCGCGCTACGGCGAATGGAACGCCCACAAGAAGGACCTCCTCGAAAACGAGCTTCACTGGCGGGTCTGCCACGGGCGAATGTCGCTTGCCGAGGCACAGCGGATCTTTGCGCGCGATTGGATCGCGGGCTATCGGCGCTACGTCGCCGGGCGGCGCTGGGAGCGCTAGGTAGCGAACGGACCGTCAGGGACGCTTGTGCCTTGTGCGCTCCGGTCCCGTGGCTCTTGAGGGCCTGGAAGTCTCTTTCTTGCCAATTGTGAACTTGTACAGATCGACCACACGAGCGTGTGCCGCGATACGGTACTCTTCCTGGGGCTGACGGTTGGGAGCGCTCACGGTGCATGACACGAGCATCCCCTCCCCTTGGAGCCGCAAAAGCTCCGCGCGCAGGAGTTCGACCTTGATCCTGAGCTTCGCAGCGAGCGGTTTCGCCCGCCAAGCGGTGGGATGGGACTGCATGAACTCGAGCACGCGCTCGCGCGCGGACTGAGCCGGCAAGGCGCGATCGCCGACGAGGACGCGATTCGCATCCGCCACAGCGCTTCCGGCGGTGCTGCTCACAGCGATGCCCTACCTCCCGCGGCGTGATCCGTCGCCGGATTTCGCGCCGAGCTTTTCCAGACGGGCGGTGGCTTCTTTCTTGCCCACGCGACGCAGTGACGCGAACAGCGCCAATTGGCGTTGGCGCGGACGCGCCGAGCCGTGCTCCCACTTGTAGACCGTCTGAGCGCTAACGCCGATCAGCTTTCCAAAGTCGGCTGCGGATACGCCGAGCCTCGCGCGATTCGACTGAACGCCCTTGGCGGTGAAGCGAAAGCTGTCGCCCTTGCCATCCGAACCGGGCGGCGAAGCGACCCGTCCGGCTTGGCGTTGCAGCCGCGCAACTTCGCTTTGTAGCTTCGACGCCTCTCGCTTGAGTACCGCGATGGCCTTTCGGTGCTGCGTGGTGGCCTTGCGTAAGCCTTGCGTCTCGCGACGGATCTCCTTGCGCGAGAGGCGTGAAATCTCCTGCTTGAAGATAGCGCTTATGTTCGGCATCGTCTGCTTTCTCGCGGAGCTGCTTGTCTGGAGAGGTTGCGCCGGGGTCAATCCCGAATTGGATACGTCCGCAGGCGGCACGCACCCGCGAATTGAACAAAATGATACAGGAGAATGAGCTCCGAGGTGCCCCTTGTCGCCAAGAACAGCGGAGTACTCCTTGCAAGTCAGGGGCTATGCATCCTGAGGACCGCTGTTCCGTGCGAGTAGCCCCGCTCGCACTGTTTAGTGCTCAAAAAAAGCTAGCCGTAATCCGATGGACACTGTCTTACTTGGCCGATGAGTGGACTTCTGTTTTTCGGCCTGAGCGGCCGCTCGCACTTTGCAGATTTGCAGAGTCCCTACCGCCCGCGCCACCGTCTGCTTGGCTGATTACGGTAGATCCGCCCCCGATCCGAAGCTGCCATCGCGGCCGCATGCGAGTCGGGTTGAGCGGTTACGGTTGTCGTGCGCGACTGGTCGCCGCGTCGGTCGGGCGCTTCGGCCAAGCCCGGAGCCGTCACTACGTTGGGGCTGACTAAATGATGGAACGCAAACTACCGGCGAACGTCGTCTTTGGCCCGCATCCTGGCCCGCATCCAAGATGCGACATTATAACGCGCCGGGAATGCCATACCAGGGGAGCTGGAGCCGTTGCCCCGAACGGATGCGATTTACGTCCGGTAGGTCATTCATGCTTCGGACGCTATTCGCGATCGGCTCAAAGCTAGACAGCGGGATCCGGCCGCCGTGAATCAGTTTTGTTACGCTCCAGAGAGTGTCGCCGGGGCGGAAGCGGTACGTGGTCCCCATAACCTTTATGAAGGAATCAGTGAAAATCCCGACTGCAATACGGTTGCTAAGCGAGTAGGTGTGTCCCGAATCTACCTTGGCCGAACCCATGAACATTGCAGCGGCCGGCGTCCGCAACGATTCCTGGATGAACCTAGGCGTCCATAGGTCTCGGCCAATGGATGACGCAAAAGGTACGTTAGTTAAAAACCAGAACAGGTCATGTTGATGGCGCTTAAATTGCACCGATGTGCAGTAGGCCTTTGCGAGGAAGGCCCTGTAGTCATCAAGCAGACCAGCGCTGTCCTGGCGGCCCTTGGATTCGATGAACACCTCAGACATCTCGTAAGTGCCGGAGACATCGAAAGAGTAGCTCGCCCCGGAAAAGCTTGTGAACTCGAGCTTATCGGGTTGAATGTACACATTGAACAGCGCTCGGAACGGCTTTACCGCGCGCTCCAGGCAGCCGGTAAATATGTAGACATAAGCGCGACCTACCTCATGCGAGTATTCGCCAGGCATGTGCCTATCTCCTTTCCGCAGTGAAAGTGGCGCTCATATAGGGCGGCGAGTGAATCTAAAATCGAGGGATCTGCCGCTAGCACGGTACGTATAGGCCGGCGCCGCGCAAGGATGGATATGCGCGCAAGATTAAGCCGGTTTGGAAGCGCTATCCGTTCGGCGAGAAAGAAGCTATCGGCGACGGTTAGGGCCTCTGGCGAGCAGTCACAATAGACGTGAGCGGCCTCACGCAGCCCGTAGCAGTGCTTACCAAAATACACAGACGCGAGATAGTCTCTTAGTACGTCCAACTTTGAGCGACGCAAGGTGGTTCGAATGGCCCAGGTAGCCTGCAATAGCTTTATAGAGAGAGTCGAGCGGTATCGCCCCTGTCTGCGTAGTTCGTTCGAGTAAATTTGTTGAGTGAGCGTGCTAGCACCATGTAGGCGCAAAGGCTTTGTGCCCATGTTGAAGATCAGCGCTCTGAAGATGGATATGGGATCGATGCCGAGGTGATATGGGAATCGTTTGTCTTCAATAGCAAAAAGCTGCTCAATAAAATGTGTGGGCAACCCGAGGTATTGCGCGAACTGGGTCGCGGATGAATGAAGAATTGACGCAAAGAGGGCGTCTGAGAGCCCGCAGGCGGCTGTCAAGAGGCTGCGGGCGATACCCTGATTGGTGGGCGTTCGATGCGCGAAGCCCCTTCGCTGCATCGAAGAAGCGCTAAATTGAGACGTAGGTGCGCTCCTCGTCAAGAATGGGATTGAGCATGGGGCTAAGAATCTTGCAAATGTGTGGCGGGCGTCGTCGAATCAAATGTTCGCGCTATTTGGCCCCGTGTGGTTACGTCTAAAACCGCCAAGAACTGACTCGCATGGCCCTGGAAATGGACCCAGCCGCGGCCGCGCGTTAGTGCGAAGAGGGGGGGTGGCTGCCGACCAACAAAGAGCATCCAGCTGGGCCAGCGCCTAATTCTTGTAAACAGAGAGAAAGGGGGTCGTATCGTTCATGCCCAACGTGACGTCGATGCGTCCATCCGACCTCGTGGTCACTGCCTTCCGCGATTCCGAGGGGAAGCCCGAGCGATTGTGCACTGTCCAGCCGGTGGCATTGGCGGAATAGCGCGCTGTGGCGTCGGTGTCTTGAACTCTGCCGTCGCTAATGCATACCAAGGCCGGTTTTCTGTCGTCGGCGAACAGGTCGGCAGAATAGCCGGATGCACGGCCGTGGTGACTTGCCATGAAGATATCCGCGGACTTGAGGGCACTTACGAAACCGGGTTGTTTTAGAAGCTCTGCCCAAGAGGAGGGCTCATTGTCCCCGGGAACGATGATCGTAGACGAAGCATATTTGATGACAGTTACGCCGCTGTGATTGTTGATGTTGCTGGTTCCGCACTCGGGGCTCGCATAAGTATCAATCGTAACTCCGCCACTGGCCTTGGGGTTACCAAGAATTTTTTCAGTCGCAGGAATCTCGCCGGTGTAGACGCTAGACATTTTGAGGTAGCGGTCCACTTTTGTTTTGTAGGCGGCCTGATTCGCGTCGTATACCTCCTGAGCCGTGAGCCATCTGGGACGCCATAGTTGTCTTACATGAAAGCTCAGCTTGTCTAACATGAGAATCTCATCGATGTGGTCACCATGGGGGTGCGTGATAATAAGTAGATCGATGGTTTTGGTGCTCAGTGCTAGCCATTCCAGGGGGGAGAAATCGGCAGAGCATCCTAAATCGATGACGACGGCTTTGCCGTCCGGGGTAAAAATGTGAACTGCTTGTCCGTGTCCTACGTCATGAAACAGAACGCGCGTTGTCATTGGGCTAACTCCTGTGGCCGTGTATACCGTGGTCGGCCGCTAGAGCTCCCCGCGTGAGCATATAGAGGCGGGCAACACAAATTAAGGCAACGGCGACTAGGACCGAAAGTAGGGCGCCACCGATTATTAGGACGGGGGGTGGAAGCTGATCATGTAAGAGTGCACCCAGGCCGAAGGAAAACATGGCGCCCGCCTGTAGGCCGACGAGGAACATGGTCGTAGTCTGTGTGCTCCTGAACTTAAACGCGGGGAAAGTGGTGTCGAGGTACATCTGGTTGTCTTTGAAGCTGTTAGTGGGGAGTGCCAGCATGTGTTTCCTTAGCGCGTTGACTTGGCGCGCAGGAAAGACGAAATAAAGGCGGGTTTGAACCATGGCGGAAAATAAGGCAGCGAGGCCCAGGGCAGTAATCAGAGATAGCAGGGAAATTAGCTCCCAGGACACTAACGCTGGTGCCGTGGTGTGGTTCATCACAGCGACGATTACGGAGAGTACCGCGCTAGAAACGCCGGTCGCGAAGCGCAGTAACGAGTGCTGGCGCTCGTCGTAGTATTTGAGGAGATCAAGGCATCTCTCGTATTCGATTACGAGAAAATCGGCCATGGGGTTCGTGCCTCGGAGCTAGGAATGGCGCGGTGGGTCCCGTGAGGCTCTACGGACGCAGCGACCTGTATCCTTTTATTGGCAATATTCATCGTGAGCGGGTCCCTAAGCATAAGTCAAGCGGACCGCGGCGCGTTGCGGATGATGGGGCAATGGCGCATTATCTCGACGTCCAGAGAGACGGTTGGACGCCACCCTTCGGAAGCGTTCTGTGGCCTCGCTCGCTTTCCCCGATGCATTGAGGAGCAGACTACTAGGCGGCCCCGAAAACCCCTCGCAAGCATCTTGCCTCTGTGACTCCCAAAGAAGCTAAGCGTCCGGCCGATCTGCTGGATGATGCCATTTACGAGTTGGACGGCCAAGTTGACCACCTGGAGACCGCGAGTGACGTCGCACGTACCGTGCCTAACCGCTTGGTGCACCGGACGCGCATAAAGCCCCGCGCGGCTGACCAAGAACGCTATTCGCACGATGCGGACCTAGGTTAGGAAAAGTATGCTTTGAGTGCAGAGTACAAGTTCGATTTGCTTCGGAAGCGGACACTCAAATCGGAAGCGTCGATCCCGTTTTCGTCGAATTGCCGATGACCGCAATGGCCGAGAAGCCGGCGTCCGCAGCGGTTCAAGCGTGTGACGGCTCCTGGCCGGAAGCAGCGGGCTGCCCGTGCGCACCGAAGGCGGACCCTGAAAGCGCGGGATCCTGCGACTGACCGCGTGCGGGCTCAACTGCGAATTCACACTTTCGTCCAAGAATGGGCAGTCACAAGACGCGATCCGTACCGACGCCTCGCGGTCCGAGCGCCTTTCGCCTCCCCGGGGCACCAATAGGATGGCGAGGATCGAGCTAGATTAACGTCGTGCTGTGCGGCGGGCCCCCACGATGATGAATCATGGTCCGACGCTGCACATTTTGGCGCCTCGCAGCCCGCCCAGAGCAACCGGCTTCCAACATCGCCGTTGCCACGGTGCGCAAGAATCCCGATCAACACGCGGTGCCGTCAACGCGCGAGCTCGTTTTGTTCCTCGCGCACTTCGACGCTGCGCCGGCCGAGCAGGTTCATGCGCGTTCGCCGGATGGTGGGGGCTTCCACGAGGCGGCCGTCGCCATAGTGGAAACGCAGGGCGTCCTCCGGACACTGCACGATGCAGGCGCCGCACTGCATGCACTGGCCGGGACTCCTGATCTCGACCCTGCGCCGGCGTCCGTTCATGTGGAGAACGTCGCGCGGGCACACCTGTACGCATTCCGCCGCTCCGGTGCAGCACTCCTCCACCAGCTCGATACGCGCGTTGTTGTGGAAGGTGTTGATATAGCTCCCGTACCAAGGCGTGGTGCCGGCCAGATCGATCCAGAGGATGGCCATCGCGACGAGACTCGAGCCGGCCACGGTTGCCATGTGCGCCGGCGTGGCCGCGTCCAGCGCGAACAGCGTCCCGCACCCGAGGAGCGCGGCCCCCAGGGCAAAGCCCGCGAACGTCACGTAGCGCGTGCGTCCCTGGACCTTGAGCCACGGAAGCAGCGCGAACAATCCGAACACCAGCACTGCCACGGCGGCGCCCGCCACCGCCGCTGCGATACGATCAAAGACGAGCGCCAGGATCGGCATGCCGATGACGAGCATCGGCACGCCCCACATCGCCGCCATCTCCATGCGCTCCCAGGCCGGAAAACGCATAAAGCGCTCGCCCTTGCGCACCCGTGCCCCGCGCTCGAGGAACGCCGGTAGGTCCTCCAGCCGCGCCGGCCCCCAGCGCGCGTTGAAGCCTGTCGCCTCGGTAATTCGCCGGCGCTCCACGCCCGTTGCGCACAGCTGCGGCAGGATGATCTCCCGGTGGTCGACCCGCTCCTCGACCCCCGAGGTGCGGATCGCCGAGATGATGCTGTGGTGCGTGAGGTATCCCCCTCCCGAAGCGCACCACACGTTGATGCCCCTGCTGTTCGCGACGAGCAGCCAGACATTGCGCCCCCGCAGCGCATCGCGCAGGCGCCGCACCGTGAGGGTGAAATTTCCAGTGACCAGCACGGGAGAGCCGCGCCCGGGCTCGCCGATCCGCACGAGCCCCGTCGGCGCGCGGTGCGGGAGCATACGCAGCACCGTGTCGCGCAGGTAGGCGGGCAGGTCGGCGAGCCTCATCCTTTCCCCTTCACCCCGTGCACGATGAGGAAGCTTCCCGACCACATCCGCTCCTCCCGTACGCCGGAGAATCCGGCCGCCCGGACCCGTAGGGCCAGATCGCGCACCGGCCGCGTCGTGGCCTGCGTGAGGATGTACGTCACCGCCGCGACCGGCAGCCGGCGCAGCCGATAGGCCAGTCGCGAAAGGCCGCTCTGCGGCAAGGTCTCGTCGGCGATCATGATCGTCCCTCCCGGCGCGAGGCACGAGTAGGCGGCCCGGAGCGCGTAATCCTGCTCCTCGACCGAGAGCTCACTCATCGCCAGGCACGACACCACCGCGTCCAGGCTCTCTTTCGCGAAGCGGTCCTCGATTTCCGCCGCCCCGAGCTCCAGAAACTCCACGCGACCCGCGGCGGGCACGGGTTTGCCGCGCGCCACCTCGAGCATGCCCGCGTCGATGTCGATGCCGGTCACCACTGCCCCGCGCGCGGCGCACGCGAGCGACACGCCGCCCGTGCCGCAGCCGATGTCGAGAATGCGCTTGCCGGGTGTCGCGACCGAGCGCGCGATGCGCTCGTACACCTCGCCGATGCGCCCGCGCGTTAGCATGCGAATACCCCGGTCGTACCGCTCCGGTGCGGACTCGAGCAGCTTCATCCACACGAGAGTGCTCATGGAGCAGAAGCCTAATGCCGATTCGGCCTGCCCCGTTGAGACAGATCAACAGCTTTCGGGTCTGTGCCGCCTGCTTCCGCGGCGAGCCGCGAACGTGCCGGCAAGAGGCGGACGCGGCGTGGGCCGCCCTAGCCGTTGCCCTGGCGCAGCGATCGCGCGTCAGCTACGTGCTCAGGCACACGTAAGCCGGCGCGGGAAGTTAATCGCACGTTGCAACTACGGCGCTCTCACCCACCATTCCTGCGCCACGTCCACTGCCCCGCGCCGCCCTTGGATCCGCTCGAATCCGGACAGAGTCGAGGCGAGCGGCGCCGCGCCGGTAATCTCCACGTTCATCAGGCGCGGTAGGAGCTCGAGCGAGGTCTGGTTCTCGCCGTGCAGAGCGGCAATTCGGATCGAGCGCCCGCTCTGCTCATCGGGGCTCTCGTAGATTACAAGCTCGCCCAGGTACGACCGCTGGTTCGCGAGCTCCTTCGTCGGAATGCGAACGCCTCGGTCGCGCATGGGGTGACTCGGAATTTCATGCTTGCGCGTCCGTGGCGCTATAGTGTAATTATATTCAGTAATGCGCCCGTTACAATGCCAGCACGCCGAGGTTGCTGCGCGATGCTCAAGACCGGTCAGATCGTCATCACTTGCGCGCCCGCCCCGACCCTGCGGGCGGTGCTCGTCGCAACGCGCCTTGCCCGATGAAATTCTGGATATCTATTGCCGTCGCGGTCGTGGCCATCTGCGTCTTCGCCCGGATCTTCCGCTACGACGTTCAGACGAGCATCCTCGGATCGGTGCGCCTCGACCGCTGGACTGGGAGGATTGAGTACCACTCCTCCGACCGCGGCTGGGTTCCGTACCGCCCGTAGAGGGCGCGCCGTGGCCGATTTGAGGTGAGACCATGTGTGGCCGCTACGTGAGCCCCGATCAGGCCGCGATCGAGCGCGCCTGGCACATCGGCCGCTCGACCAGCAACCCTTTCAAGCAGCGCTACAACGTCGCCCCAACCACTCAGATCCCGATCCTGCGCTCGCGCCCTGGGCCGGACGCGGGCTTTGCGCTTGCCGAGGCGCGCTGGGGCCTCATTCCGCCTTGGTGGAAGGGCGCGAAGCCTCCGCAGTCGACCTTCAACGCCCGCGCCGAGGACGCCGCGTCGAAACCGATGTGGCGCCAGCCCTACCGGCACGCGCGCTGTCTCGTGCCCGCGGTCGGCTACTACGAATGGAAAAGCGCGGAGTCGGTTGACCATGTAACCGGCGAGGTGCACCGCACCAGGCAGCCCTACTTCATCCACCCGGCAGATGGGCGCCTCATTTGCTTCGCCGCGCTCCTGAGCGCGTACCGCGCTGCAGACGAAACCGTGGAACTGAGCTGTGCGATCCTCACCCGGGCGGCGGCCGGGGCCTCCGGCGAGATCCATCACCGCATGCCGGTCGTATTGTCGGAAGCCGAGCTCGAGCGCTGGGTCGACCCAGAGGTGTCCAATCCCGACGAGGTGACGCACATGCTCGAGCACGCGCGCATTGACTTCCAGTACTACCCTGTCAGCACACGGCTCAACACCGCCAAAGAGGACGACGAGGACCTGGTCCGACCGCTGCAGTAGCGGCGCCCGAAACACCATGGCACAACAAGACACAGCCCTGATCACCATCAACCGCGCGCCGGTGCTCACCCTCTGGGCGGCCGTGGTCGCCGAGCGCCTGGGTTTCGACTGGGAGGAGGTGCTCACGATGGGGCACGTGGTCGCGGGCCTCAACGCCTACGCAAAAGGGAAGGCGCTGGGAATCTTTCATCCCAAGCCCGCCGCAGTCAAAGAAAAGCGCAAGGCACTCAAGCACGGCGAGCAGCTCTCCGTGAACCTCCTTCACCGGGCAGTACCGGTGGTGAGAACGCCCGAGGGACTTCGCGCTCTCTCGAAGGATTGTCCCGTCGCCCAGGAAAGCGTCGAGCGCTACCTCCAGTCGAAGTTCGGCGAGGGCTACGGCCCCGCACGGCGCGCCATGACGACGCTCGCCAAGGCGTTCACGCCCGCGGATCTCGCCGAGCGTGCCTTATAGCCTTTACGAGGATTTCCGGCCGGAAGTGCCGGCGGGCACAAAGGGCTGGGGCGCCGCGGGGATCTTGGACCTCGAGCGAATCGTCGATCTCGGGAAGTAGCTCCAGGGTAGGCAGCTTGCTTTCGCCTCACCTAAGACCATTTTTGGACCTGCCGCACGTCGACCGTTCCCAGCTGTTGCCGAGGATGTAAAAGCGCGTCATTTTGAGGATGGGCGCGCGATGGGTCGGTAGGCGCACTTGGGCGAGAGGGGAAGGTAACGATCAGAACGGCGGATCGGTGCTCGGGGGCTCGACATCAAGATCGTGCTGTCCGATGTCGGCGGGGGGTTGATAGTAGCGGCGAAGCTCGGCGCCGTAGTGACGTTCGAGCGCCTCGGTAAGCTCATAGAGGAACTCGAGCAGGCTTGCAGCGGCCTCATCGGAGAGCCCGGTGGGCAGACACACGAGCGGCAAATCGTTGGGCCGCAACATCGGCTTCAGCGCTCACTTGCGTGGGGCGCGGCCGCGGGATTTCGCTTTGCGTGCGGCGCGTTCCTGGGCTTCCTTGAGGCGGTAGGATTCGCCCTCCAGGGCGATGATCTCGGAGCGGTGGAGGAGTCGATCGATCAGGGTGACGACGCAAGCCGCGTTGGGGAAGACCTGATTCCATTCGCCAAAGGGCTTGTTGGTGGTCAAGACGACGGGCCGCTGGGCCTGGTAGCGGCGGGTGATCACCTCGAAGAGCAGGTCGGCGTAGCGGCTGTCATAGGACAGATACCCGAGCTCATCAATGCACAACAGTGTCGGGCTGCTATAGCGGCGCAGGCGCCGCGCGAGCGCGGTGCTCGAGTCCTGGGCGGCCAGGTCATGCAGCATGTCCGAGGCGAGGGTGAAGCGCGCGCTGTAGCCATGTAGAACGGCCTGGTGGGCGAGGTTCTTGAGCAGCATCGTCTTGCCCAGGCCGTTGGGGCCGATCAGGATCACGTTGGCGGCCTCGGCGAGGAAGCCGAGCGAGAAGAGCTCTTCGATCGCGGCGCGATCGCACTTGGTGGGCCAGGCCCAGTCGAACTCGGCGATCGGTTTGAAGGCGCCCAGGCGGGCGTGATCGAGCCGGCGCTTGAGCGAGCGCCGGGTGCGCTCGGCCTCCTCGATGTCGACCACCCGGGCGAGCCAGGGCTCGGCGAGGAGTTCGGGCAACTGCCCGAGCAGCCCGTATAGGCCGAGCCGGCGAAGCCGGCTGCAGGCGGCTTCAAGACTGAGGTTTGTCGTCGGTGTGGTCGCGATTCGATCGCTGGGGGCGTTCATCGGGGACTCCTTGGGCGAGTCGTTCGTAATCGCTTAAGGGCTGCGAGCGCACGCTCAAGTGTTCGAGCCGCGGGTCCTTGGGCAGCGCGACCGCAATCGGTGGGCGTTGGCCGCGGGCGTGGGCGTGGGCGTCGATGAAGTGGCGCACGGCCCCGAGGTGCGCAGCGTCTTCGGCGAGCGCCGCGGCGATCGCCGCCTCGAGCGCTTGCGCGCCGTGGCTGTCGAGCAACTGCAGCAGCCCCCGGGTGAGCACGCCCAAGTGGGCGCCGCGCTCAGCGGCGCGCAGGAACAGGGGCTTCGCACTGGGTGCGGCGTGCTGCAGGCGGTCCTGCGCGCGATGCGCTCGGGCGGCGCGCTTGTGAGCGACGAGGGCTTCGAGGTGGGCCGGATCCTCGATTCTCGCGCCCCGATCGAAGCTTCTTGGGTGAGTGGCGATGACTTGAGCGCCCTCGAGGATGCGCACGCTCTGGAGCGTGGCGAGCACGACCAGGGTGCGGTTGACGTGCGTGTGAGGAATCGAGTAATCGTTCCAGTCAAAGCGCACGTAAGGCGTCTTGTGCACGCTCGCCTCGATTCTCGCTTCGCACGGGAACGGGTTATCAGGCAAGGCGAGAAGACAGGAGCGCTCCTCCTCGAACACCTCGCGCACGCTGCGCGTACGATCCTCGGGGCAGGGCCGCTCGGCGGCCGCGCCCTGGCACCACGCAAGCGCTTGCGCGTTCAGATCCTCGAGATCGCGGAACGTGCGCCCGGCGAAGAACGCCTCGCGGGCAAAACGAATCGAGCGCTCCACGCGCCCTTTTTCATTTCCGCGAGCCACCGCCACGGGCCGCGGCTGGAACCGGTAATGGGCGGCCAGCTCGAGCAACTTCGGATGGAAGCGAATCGCCTGATCGACGCGCTCGAGCACGGCGCTCTTAAGATTATCGTAGAGCAAGACACGCGGCACGGAGTTGAAATACGCGAACGCCTCCACATGGCCGCGCAGGAACTCGCTCATCGAGGCGCCCAGATAAAAGCGCAGGAATAGCATCCGCGAGTACGACAGCACCATCACGAAGGCCATCAGAGGACGCACGGCGCGGCCCACGGCGAGCTTGCCGAAATGCGCCCAGTCGGTTTGTCCTTGCTCACCGGGAAGGGTGCGTAGCCGCAGGTACGCTTCGGCCGCCGGCCGCGGGCGCAGCCGCGCCACGATCGCGCGGAAGTGATCCGCAGCGCCCGGATAGCCGCGGCTGCGCACCATGACGTACAGGCGCGAGGCCCGTAGCGTCGGATACTTGGCGAGCGTCTCGGTGATGAAGCCGACATAGGGCTCGACGATCGAGGCGCGCGCCGCGCGCGGCAGGATCGCCACGCCGGCCTGCGCGAGCACGCGGCGCACGGTGCCGTGGTGCACGCGAAGCTGCCGGGCAATGGTGCCCACGGGCCAGTGCTCGCTGTGATGCAGGCGCACGATCTCGGCTTCGAGGGCGCGCGGGATCATGGCGCGCGGCTCACTTCACGGCCCGCCGCGCAACGGCCCCAACCGTGCAAAGGCCGAGAGCGCCCGAGCACAGAAACTGCAGCGCGGCAAGCCGCGCGCCCCAACCGGTGAGCCTTGGCCATCCTGTACCCGCCTTGTGCTCTGAAGCGAAGGAGCCAGCACTGTGGCAGCCAAGGCGCTACGAGGGGAACCGTGATGCGTCACTTTATGTGCTCGGCGCATGCGCCAGGTGCGCTGACGCGCCGCGTGGCGGCAGGCGCCGCGAAAGCTCAACTGGTAGCGCCGGCCGGCGCGGCGCAGCGACTCGCGCCGGCGTAGCGCGGCGCACCCCCCGGCGCAGTAAATGTTGCCCCGGTCGCAGCCCCGGCACACCTGCACCTGCTCGCCGCAACGCCGGCAGTTGTACAGCCGATGAGACGCTTCGGGCACCGCCGCCATGCACGCGTTCCACGGGGGACTGGACAACGCCGTGCATTGCGGGCATAAAGGCAATGCAGACGACGCGCGCGCTTCGCGTGCGCCGCCCGTGTAGAAGGCCCGGGGTTCTTCCAGGAACTGGCCCGGGCCTTCGTTTTTGCGGCGTCTGCGCTCAAGAATAGCGCGAGCCCGCGGCCTTGGCCGATCGGCCCAGCCGATCGAGCGAGCCGCTCATCACAGCCTCGAGACCCAAGGTACAACACCTCAGAGCATTGCGCCGCCCGCTCAGGCGTCGAACCCATCTCACCGGGCAAATTGGGCAACGGGCAGCGCGCCGACGGGATATCCACCGCGGCACGCGTTCGCGTGCGTCTTGATCGCCGCCCGCGCGCCGCCGTGGATATCCCTGCGCGGGTGAGCGCACGATCAGAAATGCATCCAACCTACCCGGCGAAGGATTTCAGGGGCGCTGCGCGTCAAACCCCAGAAACACGCGGTTTTCGACCCCCGTTAACACCGGCGCATATGGCGGCAGTCATGCGACCGAGAAGCTGCCTGAACCCGTTGCTGGAATTTTCCACGTCCGCCTCTTCGGTGCCGAGATCAACGCGCAGTGGCTCCGTGCGTATTTCAGCCCATCGTAGACGGTCATTTCAGAGGATCGTAGACGGCAATTCAGGCTGATCGTAGACGCCGTTTCAGACTGATCGTGGACGGCGTTTCAAGCTGATCGTGGACGATCGCGGGGCGCGCGAGTGACCTGACTGTCAGGCATGCTGGCCGATTTTTTCGGACGGTCATGCCCACACCCAGGATCACGATGCGCCAGATTCGACAGACCCTTCGCCTGCACCTCGAAGCAGGCCTGAGCTACGCCCAAGTGGCCCGCGCCATCCCGATGGCCAAGGCCACGGTGGGCAAGATCGTGCTGCTCGCGCGCGCCGCCGGCGTGGACTGGGCGCTGGCCCAGACGCTCTCGGACGAGGAGCTCGAGCACCGGCTCTACCGAGCGCCGGTCGCGCGCTCCAGCCACCAGCTCGAGCCCGACTACGCCCTCATCCACCAGGAGCTCAAGCGCCCCGGGGTGACGCTGCAGCTGCTCTGGGAGGAGTACCAGCGCGCGCACGCCCAGGCGGGCGAATCGGCCTACAAGTACACGAGCTTCTGCGTGAAGTATCGCGCCTGGGCGGCGCGCCTGAAGCGCTCGATGCGCCAGACGCACCCCGCCGGCGAGCGGTTGTTCGTCGACTACGCTGGCCAGACGCTTCCGATCATCGACGCCGACACCGGCGAGATCCGGCCCGCGCAGGTGTTCGTCGCGGTGCTGGGGGCGTCGAACTTCACCTACGCGTGTGCCACCGCCACGCAGACGGCGGCCGACTGGATCGGGGCACTGATTGCGGCGCTGGAGTTCATCGGCGGCGTGACGCGGCTGATCGTGCCCGACCAGACGCGCGCGCTCATTGCGCACCCCGACCGCTACGAGCCGACCTCGAGCCGGCTGGTCGAGGAGTTCTGCGCCCACTACGCGACGGTCGTGCTTCCGGCGCGGCCCGCGCATCCCCGCGACAAGCCCAAGGTCGAGGTGGGCGTGCAAGTGGTCGAGCGCTGGATCCTCGCGCGCCTGCGCCACCGGCGCCTGTTCAGCCTGGCCGAGGCGAACGCGGCGATCGCCGAGCTGCTCGTGCAGTTGAACGCGCGGCCCTTCAAGAAGCTGCCCGGGACTCGGCGAAGCGCCTTCGAGGCGCTGGATCGTGCGGCGCTCAAGCCGCTGCCGGCCACGCGCATGGTGATCGCGCGCTTCGTGCGCGCACGCGTGAACATCGACTACCACTTCGAGGTCGATCGGCACTTCTACAGCGTGCCGCATCGGCTGGTGCACGCCCAGCTCGAGGTGCGCGTGACCGACACCACGGTCGAGGCGTTCCTCGGCCAGAGCCGCGTGGCCTGCCACGTCTATAGCCGCCTGCAGGGCAGGCACACGACGCTGCCCGAGCACATGCCGGCCTCGCACCGCGCGCACCTGGAGTGGACCCCGGCCAAGCTCATTGCCTGGGGCGAGCGCATCGGCGCGCAGTGCGCGGCGCTCGTGCGCTGGCAGCTGGAGCACCGCCCGCATCCTGAGCAGGGCTACCGTGCGTGCCTGGGCCTCAAGCGCCTGGTGCGCCAGCTCGGCCCCGAACGGCTGGAAGCCGCCTGCGCGCGAGCACTGGCGATCGGCTCGCCCACCTACCGCAGCGTCGCCTCGATCTTGGCCGCCGGCCTGGATCGACAGAGCGCCAGCGCCGAGGCCCCCGCCCAGAAGACCCTGCCGCTGCACGAGAACGTGCGCGGCCCCGAGTATTACCACTGACCCACGAAGGAGGCCTACCTTGCTTAACGAACACACCTTGGAACAACTTCGCAGTCTGCGCCTGGACGGCATCGTGCACGCGCTCGAGGACCCGGCGAGCACGAGCGCAGCCGCGGCGCTGCCGTTCGAGGAACGCCTGGCACTCCTCGTGCAGCGCGAGCTCGACTGGCGCGACGCCAAGCGCCTCACCAGACTTCTGAAGGCTGCGCGCCTGAAGGTCTCGAGCGCTTGCATCGAGGACATCGACTGGCGAGTCTCACGCGGCCTGGATCGGGCGCTGATCAGCGCGCTCGCCGGCGGCGACTGGCTGCGCCACGGGCGCAACGTCCTGATCACCGGTGCCACCGGTACGGGCAAGACTTGGTTGGCGTGCGCGCTCGCTCAGCAGGCAGCCCGCCTGGGCTTCACCGTGCTTTACGCTCGCGCCCCGCGGCTGCTCGAGGAGTTGCGCGTCGCCCACGGCGACGGCAGCTTCGGCCGGCGCCTGGCGCAGCTCGCCCGCATCGACCTGCTCGCGCTGGACGACTTCGCTATCGCCCCGATCGGCCCGGGCGAGCGCAACGACCTGCTCGAGCTCCTCGACGATCGCGTCGGCTCGCGCTCGTCGCTCATCACGAGCCAGTTGCCCGTCAATTCCTGGCACGCCTGGCTCGACGACCCGACGCTGGCCGACGCCATCCTCGATCGCATCGTGCACGCCGCGCACCGCATCGCATTGAAGGGCAACAAGTCGATGCGCGAACACGAGGGCAAAGCATGAGCGCTTCGCGCAATCCGGCGAGCACCAACGTCATGCTCCTCCACACGGCTTGCCCACCGCGGCGTTCGTGCGTCGCAGGCGCCGCCCGCCGCCGTGGACAAGCCTGCGCCCCGTGACACGAGCACCGAACCGCCTTCGGCGCATCGGCACCGAGCTGCGTTTCAACCTGATCGTGGACGATTACGATAAGATAAACCCCGTCACTCCCGCGGCCCGTTGATCGTCCACGATCACGATGAAACACCGTCCGCGATCACGCTGAAATCAGCGTCCGCGATCGCTGAAATCCGCAGCTCCGGATCGAGTAGGGCGGGAGGTTACCCTCCCGGCCCTCTCACACCACCGGACGTGCGGTTCCGCATCCGGCGGTTCATGAAGCACACTGGAGGCGCTGCTGAGTAGCGAGCAACGAGACCAGCCCCACCTTCACGCTTATGCGCGTCGGATCTACGCCGTGTCCTTCCGGACAGGGTTCGGGCTTCGACGACATTTGCCGCCTCACCCGGACACGGCGCCTCTATCCGCTTCGTGTTCCTCGCGCCAGCGCTTTGCCTACAGCTTCCTCCGGATTCGCAGTCACCCGCGACACCCTTGCCGATCGGCTAACACTTCGTCCTGTCAGGCGTGTAATGGACTTCCACCATCAAGTGAGTGCGCCCTGCCGGGCGCACAAACGAAAAAGCCCGGGGACTTTCGTCCCCGGGCTTTTCGCTTGGATATGGCCTGGCGGTAACCTACTTTCGCGTACGAATGCACACTATCATCGGCGCAAACCCGTTTCACGGTCCTGTTCGGGATGGGAAGGCGTGGGTCCAGGCTGCTATGGCCGCCAGATTGACTCTGGGCTTGGCGTCGCCGCGGGAATACCCGCGGCGACGCCAAGCCGCGATTCGGAATGAAGTGAAGTCTGGGCGCGAGATTGCACGCGCTTCAACCGTGTTGCTCACGGTTATAGGGTCAAGCCGCACGGGCAATTAGTACGGGTTAGCTCAAGGCCTCACGGCCCTTGCACATCCCGCCTATCAACGTCCTGGTCTAGAACGACCCTTTAGGGAGGTCAAGCCTCCGGGAAGTCTCATCTTGAGGCGAGTTTCCCGCTTAGATGCTTTCAGCGGTTATCTCTTCCGCACATAGCTACCCGGCAATGCCACTGGCGTGACAACCGGTACACCAGAGGTGCGTCCACTCCGGTCCTCTCGTACTAGGAGCAGCCCCCCTCAAACTTCCAACGCCCACGGCAGATAGGGACCAAACTGTCTCACGACGTTTTAAACCCAGCTCACGTACCACTTTAAATGGCGAACAGCCATACCCTTGGGACCGGCTACAGCCCCAGGATGTGATGAGCCGACATCGAGGTGCCAAACGACCCCGTCGATATGAACTCTTGGGGGTCATCAGCCTGTTATCCCCGGCGTACCTTTTATCCGTTGAGCGATGGCCCTTCCATACAGAACCACCGGATCACTTAGACCTGCTTTCGCACCTGCTCGACTTGTCAGTCTCGCAGTCAAGCACGCTTTTGCCTATGCACATTGAAGCACGATTTCCGACCGTGCTAAGCGTACCTTCGTACTCCTCCGTTACTCTTTAGGAGGAGACCGCCCCAGTCAAACTGCCTACCATGCACGGTCCCCGACCCGGATTACGAGCCTAGGTTAGAACCGCAAACAAATCAGGCTGGTATTTCAACGACGGCTCCATGAGAGCTAGCGCCCCCACTTCAAAGCCTCCCAGCTATCCTACACAGATCGGTTCACAGTCCAATGCAAAGTTACAGTAAAGGTGCACGGGGTCTTTCCGTCTAGCCGCGGGTAGATTGCATCATCACAAACACTTCAACTTCGCTGAGTCTCGGGAGGAGACAGTGTGGCCAGCGTTACGCCATTCGTGCAGGTCGGAACTTACCCGACAAGGAATTTCGCTACCTT
>CAWFPL010000008.1:317500-1699467 GCA_963817785.1 uncultured Pseudomonadota bacterium
TCCTCGAAACGACCTGCGCGCGCCCGGGGAGCTGGGCACGCGCCGGGTGTCAGAACGGCATCTTGAAGCCGGCCGGCAAGCCGAGGCCCGCGGTGACGGCGCCCATCTTCTCGGCGACCGTCGACTCGACCTTGCGTACCGCGTCGTTGAACGCCGCCGCGACCAGATCCTCGAGCATCTCCTTGTCTTCGCCGATGAGCGAAGGATCGATCGCGACGCGCTTGACGTCGTACTTGCAGGTCATCACGACCTTCACCATGCCTGCGCCGGATTGCCCGTCGACTTCGATCGTCGCGAGCTGCTCCTGCATGCGGCGCATGTTGTCCTGCATCGCCTGGGCCTGCTTCATGAGCTGGCCGATATTTCCTCGCATCGTGTTCTCCCGCTGTCGCTGATTCGGCCCGGTCTGCGCCGGGCCTCAAGAGTCCTTCGACCGTGGCTGCACCGAGGTGTCGATCACGCTCGCGTCAAAGATGTTCACGAGGTCCTGCACAAAGCGATCTCCGTTTACCGCGCGCGCCGCCTCGGAGCGCCGGGCATCGCGCTCCCCGGCTTCCAGCGCCGCAGGAGACACGCCACGTACCTCTCCGGGGATCACGCGCACCTGGGCACGACGGCCGAGGCGCTGCTCGAGCGCGGCTTTGAGCTTGTCCTGATAGCCCTTGTCCGCCAGATAGGCCATCGCTTTCGGCAGGCCCAGCTCGAACACTCCATCCTCGTAGCGCAGAAGCTCGGCATTGCGCGCGAGCTCCTTCGCGGCGCCTGCCAGCGTCAGCTCGCGCGCGAGCTTGGCCCAGTCGCCATCGAATGGCACTGCTGACGCGGCATGCGCGCGCACGGCAGGCGCACTGGGTGCGGCGACTCCGGATGCCGTCGACGCGGGGCGCCGCGGCGCATCACCTGCAGCGTCGAGGCCGGAGTCGGTCTGCAAGCCCTCGGGCCGGAACACCAGCATGCGCAGTAAGGTCATGACGAACCCGGCGTGCTCGTCGGGTGCCAGCGGCAAATCCTCGCGCCCCTGCAACGCGATCTGGTAATACAGCTGTACCGCCTCCGGATCCAGGGCGCGGGCCAGCCCGACGAGGCGCTCGCGCTCCGGCGCGTCGGCATCGAGTGCGTCGGGCACCGCCTGCGCCAGAGCCACGCGCAGCAGCAGGCTCGCCAGGTCCTGCAGCGCCGCGTCGAACGACAGGCTGCGCGCCTGCATCTCGTCGGCAATCGCAAGCACCGCCTCACCACTCGCCTGCGACACCGCCTCGACGATGCGCAGCAGGTAAGTCTCGTCGATTGTCCCCAGCATGTCCCTGACGTCGCCCGTGCTCACGCGCCCCGCCCCGTGCGCGATCGCCTGATCGAGCAATGACAGCGCATCGCGCATGCTGCCCGCCGCCGCGCGCCCGATCAGCGGCAGCGCATCGGTTTCGAACGGGATCTTCTCCGCCTCGAGGAGCCGCGCCAAGTGCTGCGCGATCGCGCTTCTCGGCATCTGCTTCAGGTTGAACTGCAGGCAGCGGCTGAGCACCGTCACCGGGATTTTCTGCGGGTCGGTGGTGGCGAGAATGAACTTCAGGTGTTCCGGGGGCTCCTCGAGCGTCTTCAGCATCGCGTTGAACGCCGAGGTCGAAAGCATGTGCACTTCGTCGATTACGTATACCTTGAACCTACCCCGGGTGGGCGCGTACTGCGCCGTGTCGAGCAGCTGGCGCATCTCGTCCACGCGGGTGTTGGTAGCGGCGTCGACTTCGAGCAGGTCGACGAAACGGCCGCTGTCGATCTCCAGGCAGGCGCTGCACTTCCCGCAGGGCTCGGGCGTGATGCCTGTCTCGCAATTGAGGCATTTCGCCAGGATGCGCGCCAGCGTGGTCTTGCCCACGCCGCGTGTGCCGGTGAACAGATACGCGTGATGCAGGCGCCGGTGCTCGAGGGCGTGGTGCAGGGCCCGCACCACGTGCTCCTGCCCCACCAGGCTGGCGAAGTCGCGCGGCCGCCACTTACGGGCAAGAACCTGGTAACTCATCGGTGCGATTCTATCAGCGGGGGGCGAGGAGGAATTCCCGCGGAAATTCCCCCTCGCACGCCGAGTTGGTGGCGAGCCTAACCCCCGGCACCTGCAGTGACCAGCTGTGGCTGCTTCCTTCCGGACCTGACCAGGTTCACCAGGCTGCAATGCGGGGAGGCCCGCCATGAGACGGTTGCGGCGCCGATGCGCCTCGTCGCGCCGCTTTCGGCCATTATGCCCGAAGTGCGGCCTCCGGTCCGCGCCGATTTCGGGCAGGCGAAGCGGCGGCAAAGAAGCCAGGGGTGGCGGAGAGAGTGGGATTCGAACCCACGATGCGCTCATCACGCATACACACTTTCCAGGCGTGCGCCTTCGACCGCTCGGCCATCTCTCCACGCGACGTACGCGGCGCGCATTTTAGCAGACGCCTTGCGCGGCGATACGCAGGTAAAACGCGGCGCGCAAGGCCCCGCAGCGCCGGTGCCCCGGCGCGGGCTCAGATCGTCTGCTTGAGCTGCTCGAGGATCCCCGGGTTCTCCAGCGTCGAGACGTCCTGCTTGATCTCCTCGCCCCTGGCGATCGAACGCAGCAGCCGCCGCATGATCTTGCCCGAGCGCGTCTTGGGCAGGTTGTCGCCGAAGCGGATGTCCTTCGGGCGCGCGATCGCCCCGATTTCCTTCGTGACCCACTCGCGCAGCTCCTGGGCCACCTTCTTGGCCTCCTCGCCATTGGGCCGAGGGCCCTTGGTGACCACGAACGCCACGATCGCCTCGCCCGTCAGGTCGTCCGGGCGCCCCACCACCGCGGCTTCGGCCACCAGCTTGCTGTTGGCCACCAGCGCCGATTCGATCTCCATCGTCCCGAGTCGGTGGCCCGAGACATTGAGCACGTCGTCGATGCGGCCGACGATCCGGAAGTAGCCCTCCTGGTCGATGCTCGCGCCGTCTCCGGCGAGGTAATACTTGCCCTTGAAGTCCTCCGGGTAGTAGGTGTTCTTGAAGCGCTCGGGGTCGCCCCAGATGGTGCGCACCATCGAAGGCCAGGGACGCTTGATCACCAGGATGCCGCCCTTGCCCTTGCCCACCGGATGTCCGGTCTCGTCGACGACGTCGGCGATGATGCCGGGCAGCGGCAGAGTCGCCGAGCCCGGCTTGGTCGGCGTGGCGCCGGGCAGCGGCGAAATCATGTGCCCGCCGGTCTCGGTCTGCCACCACGTATCGACGATCGGGCAGCGTCCCGCGCCGACGGTCTCGTGATACCACATCCACGCCTCCGGATTGATCGGCTCGCCGACCGTGCCGAGGATACGCAGGCCGGAGAGGTCGTACTTCTTCGGCTCGCTGCCGCCCGCCTTGATGAGAGAGCGGATCGCGGTCGGCGCCGTGTAGAACACGGAAACCTT
Organism: uncultured Pseudomonadota bacterium; assembly: GCA_963817785.1. Taxonomy (GTDB): domain Bacteria; phylum Pseudomonadota; class Gammaproteobacteria; order Burkholderiales; family SG8-39; genus JAKALD01. Next base: position 320,902 of record CAWFPL010000008.1, read on the forward strand.
GTGGTCCTGGCACATCTTCCAGAACCGGCCCGCATCGGGATACGTCGGCACGCCCTCGAACACCACTTCAGTGCCGCCCACCGCGAGCGGGCCGTAGCATACGTACGAGTGCCCGGTCACCCAGCCGACGTCGGCGGTGCACCAGAACACGTCGCTCGGCTTGTGGTCGAACACCCACTCCATGGTGAGCAGGCACCACAGCAGGTAGCCGCCGGTCGAATGCTGGATCCCCTTGGGTTTGCCGGTCGAGCCCGACGTGTAAAGGATGAACAGCGGATGCTCCGCCCTCACCCACACGGGATCGCAGCTGTCGGCCTGACCCTTCACCGCATCGACCCACCACAGATCGCGGCCGGCGGCCATGTTCACCGGGCTTCCCGAGCGCTTGTAGACGATCACGTTCCTGATGCCCTCGCAGCCGCCCATCGCGAGCGCCTCGTCGACCACCGGCTTGAGCAGGATCTCCTTGCCGCCTCGGAACTGGCCGTCGGCGGTAATCACTACGACCGCCCCGGCGTCGACGATGCGCTCCTGCACGCTCTTCGCGGAGAAGCCGGCGAACACCACCGAATGGGTGGCGCCGATGCGCGCGCAGGCCTGCATCGCGACCACCGCCTGAATCGACATCGGCATGTAGATGAGCACGCGGTCAGCGGCCTTGATGCCCAGCGCCTTCAGGCTGTTGGCGAGCTTGCAGGTCTCGTGATAGAGCTGCCGGTAAGTGATCTTGGTCACCTTGCCGTCGTCCGCCTCGAAGATGATCGCGACCTTGTCGGGCTGCGTCTTGAGGTGCCGGTCGAGGCAGTTGTACGAGGCGTTCAGCTCGCCGTCGTAAAACCACCTGAAGAATGGCGCCTTGGATTCGTCGAGCACTTGGCTGAAGGGTTTGTGCCAGAGCAGCTTCTCCCTGGCGAGGCGGCCCCAGAATCCCGTGAAATCGCGCTCGGCCTCGGCGCACAGCTTGTGGTACGCCTCCATGCCGGAAATATTGGCGTGCTTGACGAACTCCGGCGAGGGCGGGAATACCCGCGTTTCCTGCAACACGGACTCAATGTTGGCCATCACTCCGCTCCTTCGGTAATGTCGGTTCGAATGCAAGGATTGCCGCGGCACGCCGGCCCGCACTCGGTGCGAGGCAATGCCTGTGGGGGCAGATAAAAGCACCAAATCAAAACCTTGTAAACCTACGGCGCCAACGTTGCCCGAATCGGCCGGCATTTCGATGCCCGAGCCGCTGCCTGTGCTAGATTGATTCGTCGTCCCGTCAACGTCTCCTCCCATGGCTACGATCAAGCAGGAAGATCTCGTCCAGAGCATCGCCGATGCGCTGCAGTTCATCTCGTACTACCACCCGGCCGACTACATCCGGGCGCTGGGGCGCGCCTACGGGCGCGAGCAGTCCGCCGCGGCGAAGGACGCGATCGCGCAGATTCTCACCAACTCGCGGCTGTGTGCCGAGGGGCATCGGCCGATCTGCCAGGACACCGGCATCGTCAACGTGTTCCTGAAGGTCGGCATGGACGTGCGCTGGGAGGCCGAGCTGTCGCCCGCCGACATGATCAACGAGGGCGTGCGCCGCGCCTATCTCGATCCCGACAACAAGCTGCGCGCTTCGGTTCTCGCCGACCCGGCGTTCACGCGCAAGAACACGCGCGACAACACGCCCGCCGTCATCCACGTGGAGATCGTGCCGGGGGGCAGCGTGACGGTGGACGTCGCCGCGAAAGGCGGCGGCTCCGAGGCGAAATCCAAGTTCGCCATGCTCAACCCCTCGGACTCGATCATCGACTGGGTGCTGAAGACGGTGCCCACCATGGGCGCGGGCTGGTGCCCGCCGGGTATGCTCGGCATCGGCATCGGCGGCACCGCCGAGAAGGCGATGCTCATGGCCAAGGAGGCGCTGATGGCGCCGATCGACATGGCCGAGCTCAAGGCGCGCGGCGCCGCCGACAAGCTCGAGGCGCTGCGCATCGAGCTGTACGACAAGGTGAACGCGCTCGGCATCGGCGCACAGGGCCTGGGCGGCCTGTCGACGGTGCTCGACGTCAAGATCCTGACCTATCCGACGCACGCCGCGAACCAGCCGGTCGCGATGATCCCGAACTGCGCCGCCACGCGCCACGCGCATTTCGTGCTCGACGGCTCGGGACCCGCACGGCTCGATCCGCCGCGGCTCTCCGACTGGCCGGCGGTGACCTGGCAGCCCGACGCCAACGCGCGGCGCGTCGATCTCGACCGGCTCACGCCCGCTGATGTGGCGGCCTGGAAACCCGGCGAGCGGCTGCTGCTCTCGGGCAGGCTGCTCACCGGGCGCGACGCCGCGCACAAGCGCATCCAGGACCTGCTCGACCGGGGCGAGCGGCTGCCGGTCGATTTCACCAACCGCGTCATCTATTACGTCGGGCCCGTCGATCCGGTGCGCGGCGAGGTGGTCGGGCCGGCGGGCCCCACCACTTCCACCCGCATGGACAAGTTCACCGAGACGATGCTGGCGAAGACCGGCCTCATCGCGATGGTGGGCAAGGCCGAGCGCGGGCCGGCCGCGATCGAAGCGATCCGCAAGCACAAAGCCGCGTACCTGATGGCGGTCGGCGGCGCGGCCTACCTGGTCGCCAAGGCGATCCGCAAGTCGCGCGTGCTGGCGTTCGAAGACCTGGGCATGGAAGCGATCTACGAGTTCGATGTGCAGGACATGCCGGTCACGGTAGCAGTCGACTCGAACGGCTCGGCGGTGCATCAGAGCGGGCCGCAGGAGTGGGAGAAGCGCATCAGGGAGTTCAAGCTTCCGGTCACGGCGGCCTGAGCGCGAGGCGTGGCGTCGGCCTCCGCCGCCCGCTGGCCGGCCGTCTGGGCGGTATTCGTCGGCGGCCTGGTCGCCGGCGCCTACATCGGCAAGGTTCCGCCCGCGCTGCCCGCGCTGCGCAGCGAGTTCGGGCTCAGCCTGGTCGAATCCGGTTTCATTGCCACGATGTTCAACGTCATCGGCGGCTTGGCCGGAATGTTCGCCGGCGTGCTCTGCGACCGCTTCGGGCAGAAGCGGCTGAGCCTGGCCGGGCTGGCGGTGTTGACGGGCGGCGGGCTGCTCGGCGCGGCGGCGTGCGGATTCGAGGCTCTGCTCGCGGCGCGCTTCATCGAAGGCGCGGGATTCATCCTGTTCACGGTGTCGGGTGCCGCGCTCATGTCGGCGGCCGCCCCGGCGCCGCGCGAGCGCGCGCAGGCGCTGTCGCTGTGGAGCGCCTACATGCCCGCCGGGGGCAGCATCGCGCTGCTCCTGGCTCCCTACGCGATCGGCGCATGGGGCTGGCGCGGCCTGTGGCTCGCGCTTGCGCTCGCCGCGGCAGCGGCTTTCGTGCTGGTCGCCCGTTACGCGCCCGCACCGCGCTCCGGCGGCGTGCGCTCGCTCAGGCTCGTGCTCGAGTCGCTGGCGCAGAAAGGCAGCCTCGCGCTCGCGCTGCTGTTCGCCTTCTACGTCGCGCAATGGACTTCGGTGATGATCTGGCTGCCGACCTTTCTGATCGACGAGCGCGGCGCCTCGGACGGCGTCGCGTCGGCGCTCACCGCGCTCATGGTTCTGGTCAACGTCCCCGGCAATCTCGGCGGCGGCTGGCTGCTCGCCCGCGGCGTGCGCCGCGGCCCGCTGGTGGTCGCGGGCTGCGCCGTGATGGCGCTGTGCTCGATCGGCATGCTCGGCTCATGGCTGCCCGACGCGCTGCGCTTCATGCTGGTGCTGGTCTTCTCGATGAGCGCGGGAGTGATCCCGGCGTCGATCTTCTCCGGCGTGCCGGTACACGCGAAATCCGCGCAGCACATCGCCACCACCAACGGCATGGTCATGCAGACCTCCCAGGCGGGCCAGTTCTTCGGTCCGCTCGTACTCGCCTGGCTGGCCGCGCATTTCGGCGGCTGGGGCGCCTCGCTCTGGGCGATGCTCGCGTTCGCGGCCTGCGGCGCCGCCTGCGGCCTGGCGCTGGGCGCGATCGAGAAGCGGCGCGCGGCGCAGGGCTAGAATCCGCCTTGCCAACCGGGAGGCCGTCGATGGCCGAAGTCCTGATCTGCGAAGTCGGCCCGCGCGACGGGCTGCAGAACGCCAAGCACCTGATGCCGACCGCCGCGAAGAAGGCATGGATCGGCGCGCTCGCCGCCGCCGGCCTATGCGAGATCGAGGTCGGCTCGTTCGTCCCGCCCAGGCTGATCCCGGCCATGGCCGACACCGCCGAGATCGTCGCGCACGCGCGCGGCATCGCCGGCCTGCGCGTGGTCGCGCTGGCGCCCAACCTGAAAGGCTTCGAGCGTGCCGTCGCGGCGGGCACCCACAAGATCACTTTCCCGGTGTCAGCGAGCCGCGCCCACAGCCTCGCCAACGTGCGCATGACGCCCGAGCAGATGGTCGAAGAGGTCAAGCGCTGCGTCGTCGTGCGCGACGGCCTGCCGGCCGCGCAGCGCCCGGCGATCGAAGGCGCGGTGTCGACCGCGTTCGGCTGCACGATGCAGGGACAGGTGCCCGAGGACGACGTCGTTCGCCTCGCCGAGCTGCTGGTCGACGCCGGGGTGGACAGCGTGGCGCTCGCCGACACCGTCGGCTACGCCAATCCTGCGCAGGTCAAGCGTCTGTTCCGCCGCGTGCGCGCAGCGATCGGCGAGCGGCTCGACGGCGCACACTTCCACGACACGCGCGGCCTCGGCCTCGCCAACGCGCTCGCCGCCTACGAGGAAGCCGTGCGCTCGTTCGACTCCTCCATGGGCGGACTCGGCGGCTGCCCGTTCGCCCCCGGCGCGAGCGGCAACGTGATCACCGAGGACCTGGTATTCATGTTTGAGAGCATGGGCGTGTCCACCGGCATCGACTTCGACCGGCTGATTGCGGCGCGCGAGGCGCTGGTGCGCGGCCTGCCCGAGGAACCGGTCTACGGCCACACCCCGCAGGCCGGGCTGCCCAAGGGCTTCGAGAAGACGGCATGAACCGCTTGCCGCTCGACGGGGTGCGCGTGGTCGAGTTCGCGCACATGGTGATGGGCCCGTCCTGCGGGCTGGTGCTGGCCGACCTCGGCGCCGAGGTGATCAAGGTCGAACCGCCGGAGGGCGACAACACGCGCCGCCTGGAGGCCGCCGGGGCCGGCTTCTTTCCGGTTTTCAACCGCAACAAGAAGAGCCTGGCGGTCGACCTCAGGCGCACCGAAGGCCGTGAGCTGGTACTGCGGCTGCTCGACACCGCGGACGTGCTCACCGAGAACTTCCGCCCCGGTGCGCTCGACAAGCTGGGCTTCGGCTACGAGGCGCTCGCCGCGCGCAATCCGCGACTGGTGTACTGCTCGCTCAAGGGATTCCTCGACGGTCCCTACCAGCATCGCGCGGCGCTCGACGAGGTGGTGCAGATGATGGGCGGACTGGCCTACATGACGGGATTGCCCGAGCGCCCGCTGCGCGCGGGCTCGTCGGTGGTCGACATCCTCGGCGGCACCTTCGGCGCGGTGGCGGTGCTCGCCGCGCTGCGCGAGCGAGACTCGACCGGCCGCGGCCGGCGGGTCACCAGCGCGCTGTTCGAAAGCACCGCCTACCTGGTGGCCCAGCACATGGCGCAATTCGAGATCACCGGCGAGGCGCCGCCGCCGATGTCGGTGAAGCGCCCGGCCTGGGGCGTGTACGACATCTTCGAGACGAGCGACGGCGATCGCCTGTTCGTGGGCGTGGTCACCGACACGCAGTGGGAGATCTTCTGCCGCGCGTTCGGCGAGCCCGAGCTCGCCGCCGACGTGCGGCTGCGCACCAACGGCGAGCGGGTGAAGCAGCGCGCCTGGCTCATTCCCAAGCTCGGCGAGACCATGAAGCGCTATTCGCGAGCGGCGCTCGCCGCGAAGCTCGAGGAGATCGGCCTGCCGTTCGCGCCCATCGCCAAACCCTGGGACCTGCTCGACGACCCGCACCTCAATGCCTCGGGCGGACTGCACGCGACGCGCCTTCCCGCGGGCGGAACGGTGCACGTCCCGGCACTGCCGATCGCGCTCGACGGCGAGCACCTGCCCAAGCGCAGTGATCCGCCGGCGATCGGCGAAGGCGCGCACGAGTTGCTGGCGCGCCTGGGCTACGGAGAAGCGCAGATCGCGGCGCTTGCCGCCGCGAACGTGATCCGCCTGCCCGGTTCGGCTAGGGCGAGCGCGCTCAGCCCTTGAGCAGCGCGTCGATTCCCGCCTGGACGATCTGCTCGTCCTCCTGCGACTGCACGCCCGAGGCGCCGATGCCGCCGACGCACACGCCGTCGACCACGATCGGCACGCCGCCGGTCACCGGGAGCACCGGCATCTTGAGCATCGAAATGCGCCCGCCGGCGACGCGCTCCTCCCACATCCTGCTCGGGCGCCGCGACACCGCCGCGGTGCGCGCCTTCTCGACGGCGATCGCCGCGTTGGCGGGCGACGCGCCGTCCATGCGCTCCAGGTGCAGCAGGTGGCCTCCGTCGTCGAGGATCGCGATGGCGACGATCCAGTCGTGGCGCCGTGCCTCGGCCTGGGCGGCGGCCATCAGCTTGCGGCAATCCTCGAGGGTCAGCATGGGGCGGGTTTTCATACGGCAGCCTTCTCCTTCAGTGCGTTGCGAATCTGGTCCAGCGCGCCCGGGTCCTCGATCGTGGTCAGGTCGCCGGGATCGCGCCCTTCGGCGAGCGCCTGGATCGAGCGCCGCAGCGTCTTGCCTGAGCGCGTCTTGGGCAGCAGCGTGACGAAGTGCACCGCCCGCGGCCGTGCGATCGCTCCCAGCTGCCTGTCCACGGTCTCCATCACCTCCTTCTGCAGCTGCGCGCGGCCCTGAGGCGTGCCGAGCCCGGAGACGTCCTTGGCGACTGCGAAGGCGAGCGGCATCTGGCCCTTGAGGGCGTCGTTGACGCCGACCACTGCGCACTCGGCGATGTTCGCATGCATGCTGACCGCCTCCTCGATCTCGCGCGTGCCGAGCCGATGCCCGGCGACGTTGATCACGTCGTCGGTGCGCCCGAGGATGAAGTAGTAGCCCTCCGCGTCGCGGATGCCCCAGTCGAAGGTCGAATACACCTGCTTCCTGGAGAAGGTGGAGAAATACGTCTTCACGAAGCGCTCGTCATCGCCCCACAGCGTCGACATGCAGCCCGGCGGCAGCGGCGGCACGATCGCCACCACCGCCTTCTCGTTCGCCGCCGCCGGCTCGGCATCGGCCTCGCGCAGCAGCTGCACGTCGTAGCCGTAGACCGGAAACGACGGGCTGCCGAACTTGTTCGCCGTTTTCTCCACGCCCGGCATCGCCGACAGGATCGGCCAGCCGCTCTCGGTCTGCCAGTAATGGTCGATGACCGGCTTCTTCAGCGCCTGCGAGATCCACACGTGGGTCGGCTCGTCGAGCGGCTCCCCGGCCAGGAACAGGTGGCGCAGCGAGCTCAGGTCGTACTTCGCCAGGTACGCCGGATCCTGCTTCTTCAGCACCCGGATCGCGGTCGGCGCCGAGAACATCACGTTCACCCGGTGATCCTGCACGATCTTCCACCAGATGCCGGCATCCGGGCGGATCGGCACCCCCTCGTACATGATGGTGGTCATGCCCGCGAGCAGCGGCGCGTAGATGATGTATGAGTGCCCCACCACCCAGCCGATGTCGGAGGTGGTGAACATGGTCTCGCCCGCATCGCCGCAGTAGATGTATTTGATCGACGCGGCGAGCGCCACCGCGTGGCCGCCGACGTCGCGCTGCACGCCCTTCGGCTGGCCGGTGGTTCCAGAGGTGTACAGGATGTAGGAGGGCTCGTTCGACTCGAGCCAGGCGCAGGCCACCTGCGCGCCCTCGTGCCGCGCCGCGAGCTCCTTCCAGTCCACGTCGCGTCCCGTCACCACTGGCATGCTCGGGTCGAGCCCGCGGCGGCAGATCAGCACCTTCTCGGGCGGATGCTTCGCCACGCGCAGCGACTCGTCCACCAGCGCCTTGTAGAGCACGCTCTTGCCCATGCGGCTGCCGCCGTCGGCGGTCACCATCAGCTTGGGGCGCGCATCGTCGATGCGCGCTGCGAGGCTCGCCGCGGCGAAGCCGCCGAACACCACCGAGTGGATCGCGCCGATGCGCGCGCAGGCGAGGACCGCGAAGCACGCCTCCGGGATCATCGGCATGTACACGATCACGCGGTCGCCCCGGCGCACGCCGAGCGCCTGCATCATGGCGGCAGTGCGCTGCACCTCGGCATGCAGCTCCCGGTAGGTGTAGCTGCGCTCCTCGTTCACTTCTGTGGAGATGTAGACCAGCGCCTTCTGCTCGCCGCGCGCGGCGAGATGCCGGTCCAGCGCGTTATGGCACAGGTTGGTCTCGCCGCCGACGAACCACTTCGCGAACGGCGGGCGCGAGTAGTCGAGGGTCTTGGCGAAGGGCTTGTGCCAGTGGATCAGCCCGGCCTGCTCCGCCCAGAAGCCGTCGCGGTCTTCGATCGATCGCCGGTGGAACTCCTTCACGCTCGCCATGACCCCCTCCTGCCCTAGTAGCGTCAGGCGGCCGCCATGTCCACCACGATCCTGCCCTTCATGCGCGCATCGATGAAGGCGCCGAACACGCCCGGCAGCTGCTCGAAGGCGACGGTGCGTGCCGTCTCCTTGAGGTGCGCCGGGCGCATGTCGCCCGCTAGGCGGCGCCATACCTCCGTGCGCAGCGCCATCGGACAGTTGACCGAGTCGATGCCGAGCAGCGAGACCCCGCGCAGGATGAACGGCGCCACGGTCGTGTTGAGGCTCATGCTCGCGGCCAGCCCGATCGACGCGATCGTGCCGCCGATCCGCATGTTGCTCGCCACCCAAGCCAGCACTTCGCCGCCCAGATTATCCACGGCGCCCGCCCACTGGGCGCGATCCAGGGGTTTGATCTTGCCCAATTCCAGCTCGCCTCGGAGCAGCACTTCCTTCGCGCCGAGGCTCTTCAGGTAATCGGCCTCATGCGGCTTGCCGGTGAGCGCCGCCACGTGGTAACCCAGGCGCGCAAGAGCGTCGATCGCGATCGAGCCGACGCCGCCGGTCGCGCCCGTGACGATCACCGGGCCGTTGGAGGGCTTGAGGCCGTTCTGCTCCATACGCACGATCCCCAGCCCAGCCGTGAACCCGGCGGTACCGAGCGCCATCGCCTCCCACAGGGTCAGCCCGCCCGGAAGCTTGACCAGCCAGTCCGCCGGCACGCGCGCGTATTCGGCGTAGCCTCCGTGATGCGCGACCCCGAGGTCGTAGCCGGTGGCGAGCACCGCGTCGCCCTTGGCGAAGCGCGCGTCGCTCGAGGAGACGACGGTGCCCGAAAGATCGATGCCGCCGATGCACGCCGCGCGGCGCAGGATCCGGCCCTTGCCGGTGGCCGCGAGCGCATCCTTGTAGTTGACGTCCGAGTAGGCGACCCGCACCACGACCTCGCCCGGGTCCAGCTCCTCGAGCGCGCACTCGACGAAGCCCGCCTGGATCTTCTTGTCGACTTCCTGGATCTTGAATGCCTTGAACTTTTCCATCGCTCTCCCCGGTTTCCCCTAGATTAACCCGTTTCCCGAGCCCTGCGAGCCCGCCGCCGGCGGCTCGCGCCGCACGCGCTCGCTGCGCAGATAATCGGCCGACTGCATCTCGTAAAGCCGGCTGGCGGTGCGCGCGAAATCGGCGCCGTTCGCCCCCTCGACGTACAGCTCCTCGGGCTGCGCTTCCGCCGACAGGATCAGCTTGACCCGATCGTCGTACAGCACGTCCACCAGCCAGGTGAAGCGCCGCGCCGCGTCGGCGTTGCCCGGCGACATCCGCGGCACACCGGACAGGATCATGGTGTGGAAGCGCCTCGCGAGGTCCACGTAGTCGGCGTACGAGCGCGCGCCCCCGCACAGCACCGAGAAATCGAACCAGACCACCCCGCCCGCGCGCTGGCGGTAGGCGATGCGCCGGCCCTCGACGTCGAGCGCGTGGCGCTCGGCTTCGACGTCCGCCAGCTCGCCGAAGATGCGCTCGAGCTCGGCGTCGCTCTGCGCGCCCGGCGGCACGTGGTAGACCTTCAGCCGCTCCATCTTCCTGCGGCGGTAGTCGCTGCCGCCGTCCACCTGCAGCACGTCGAGGCGCTCCTTCAGGACCTCGATCGCGGGCAGGAAGCGCTCGCGCTGCAGCCCGTTCGCGTAGAGCTGGTCGGGGTGGTAGTTGCTGGTCATGCACAGCACCACGCCGCGCGCCATCACCTGCTCGAGGTAGCGGCCGAGAATCATGGCGTCCGCGATGTCGGCGACGTGGAACTCGTCGAAGCACATCAGGCGGTAGCGCTTCGCGGTGCGCGCCGCCGCGGCGGCGACCGGGTCCTCGGTGCCCTTCAGGGCGTCGAGCTCGCGATGGATCTCGCGCATGAAGTGGTGGAAGTGCACGCGCCGTTTGCGCACCAGCGGCACGCAAAGGAAGAAGCTGTCCATCAGGAAGCTCTTGCCGCGCCCGACCGCGCCCCACAGGTACACGCCCCGCGGCAGCGCGGGCTTGACCAGGAGCCGCTTGAGCCGGGTGTCGCGGCGCGCCTTGTAGGCGGCCCACTCCTCGTGCAGCCGCTGCAGGCGCTCCACGGCGCGCCACTGCGCGTCGTCGGATACGAACCCGCGCCGCGCCAGGCTCGTCCGGTAAAGCGAGACGACGTCGAGCGGCTGGTCGTCGACCGCGCCCGGCGCCTCGGTGTCGGCACCGAGTGCGCTATCGCGCATGCGTCGGCCGGCGCTCTGCGCGCATTCCCCGACCGTGCTCAGCCATTCAGCGCGCGCTTGTCCACCGCCAGCGCCGCCTCCCGCGTGACCTCCGACATCGAGGGGTGGGCGTGGCAGATGCGCGCGATGTCCTCGGAGCTGGCGCCGAACTCGATCGCCATGACGGCTTCCGCGATCAGCTCGGAGGCCTGCCCGCCGATGACGTGCACGCCGAGAACGCGGTCGGTGGACGCATCGGCCAGGATCTTGACGAAGCCCTCGGGCTCGTCGCGCCCCAGCGCGCGGCCGTTGTACGCGAACGGGAACCGGCCGCTGCGGTAGGCGACGCCCTGCTCCTTGAGCTGCTGCTCGGTCCTGCCGACCCAGGCGATCTCCGGCGCGGTGTAGATGACCCACGGGATGGCGTCGTAGTTCACGTGGCCGTGCTGGCCGGCGATGATCTCGGCGACCATCACCCCCTCGTCCTCGCCCTTGTGTGCGAGCATCGGGCCGCGCACCACGTCGCCGATCGCGTACACGCGCGGCAGGCTGGTGCTGCAGTTCTTGTCGACTTCGACGAAGCCGCGCGAGTCGATCTTCAGCCCCACGCTCTCGGCGCCCAGGTGCTCGGTGTTCGGCACGCGGCCGATCGACACGATCAGCCGGTCGACCTCGATCCGGCCCTGAGCTCCGGCGGCGGCGGCGTACTCGATCGCCACCCCCTTCTTGCCGGGCTTCACCGAGCGGATGCTGACGCCGAGCTCGATGTCGAGCGCCTGCTCCTTGGTGAAAATCTTCCACGCCTCCTGCGCGATCGCCTCGTCGGCGGCGCCGAGAAAGGCCGGCAGCGCCTCGAGGATCTTCACTTTCGAGCCGAGCCGCCGCCACACGCTGCCCAGCTCCAGGCCGATCACCCCGGCGCCGATCACGCCCAGCCGCTCGGGCACCGCCTCGAACGCGAGCGCGCCTTCGTTGTCGCAGACCAGCCTGTTGTCCACGGCTACCCCGGGAAGCGGGCGCGCCTTCGAGCCGGTGGCGATGATCACGCTCTTCGCCTCGACCGTCTCGGCGCCCTGCTCGCCTTTCACCTCGATCTTCCAGGTGGTGCCGCCGCCGGCGAGGCTGCCGTGCCCCTGCAGCCAGGTGATCTTGTGCCGCTTGAACAGCCCGGCGATTCCGCCGGTCATGCGGGCGACGATGCGGTCCTTGCGCGCCTGCATCGCCGCCAGGTCGAGCTTCACTCCGGAGGCGGTGATGCCGTGCACCTGGAACTTGTGCAGCACGCGCTCGTAGTTCTCCGAGGATTCGAGCAGGGCCTTGGACGGGATGCAGCCGGTGTTGAGGCAGGTGCCGCCGAGCGCGTACTGGCCGGCGGGCGTCCTCCACTGGTCGACGCAGGCGGTCTGCAGGCCGAGCTGCGCGCAGCGGATCGCCGCGATGTAGCCGGCCGGCCCCGCACCGATGACCACCACGTCGAAGGATTGCATGGCCTACACCTCCAGCACGAGTCTCGCCGGGTCCTCCAGCGCTTCCTTGAGGGCGATCAGGAACAGCACCGCCTCGCGCCCGTCGATGATGCGATGGTCGTAGGACAGGGCGAGATAGTTCATCGGCCGGATCACCACCTGGCCGTTTTCCGCCACCGGCCGGTCCTTGGTGGCGTGCACCCCGAGGATCGCCGACTGCGGCGGATTGATGATCGGCGTGGAGAGCATCGATCCGAACACCCCGCCGTTCGAGATCGAGAAGGTGCCGCCGGTCAGCTCCTCGATGCCGAGCTTGCCGTCCTGGGCGCGCTTGCCCAACTCGGCGATCTTCTTCTCGATCGCGGCGAACGACAGCTGGTCGGCGTCGCGCAGGATCGGCACCACCAGGCCGCGCGGGCTGCTGACCGCCATGCCGATGTCGAAGTAGCCGTGATACACGATGTCGTTGTCGTCCACCGAGGCGTTGACGATCGGGAACTTCTTCAGCGCCGCGATCGAGGCCTTGACGAAGAACGACATGAAACCGAGCCGCACGCCGTGCTCCTTCTCGAAGCGCTCCTGGTACTTGCGGCGCAGGTCGATCACCGGCTGCATGTTGACCTCGTTGAAGGTCGTCAGGATCGCGGCCGTGGACTGCGACTCCACCAGGCGTTCCGCGATGCGCGCCCGCAGGCGCGACATCGGCACGCGCTGCTCGGGACGGTTGGCGAGCAGCCGCTCGACGCTGACCGGCGCCGCCGGCTGCTGCAGCGCGGGCCGCGCGGGCCGGGCCACCGCCGGCGCCGCAGCCGCGTAGGAAGCGGGCTTGGCGACCTGCTCGAGCACGTCGCCCTTGGTCACCCGGCCCTCGCGGCCGCTGCCTTGCATGCGGCTGGTGTCGACGCCCTGCTCGCTCGCGAGCTTGCGCGCGGCGGGCATCGCCGGGGGCGCTTCCCGGGCCGGCGGCTGTGCCGCGGCCGGGGGCGGCGCAGCCGCGCCCGCGGCGGCCTTCGCCTCGGTGTCGATCACCGCGATCACCTCGCCGGCGCCGACCGCGCTGCGGTCGCCCTTCACGATCTTGCCGAGCACGCCGCCGGCGGGCGCCGGCAGCTCCATCACCACCTTGTCGGTCTCGATATCGACGAGGTTCTCGTCGCGTGCGACCGCGTCGCCTTCCTTCTTGTGCCACTCCAGCAGCGTCGCTTCGGCGACCGACTCCGACAGCTGCGGCACCTTCACTTCGACGATCAATTGCTTCTCCCGTTCGATTTTTCCCCGGGCCCGGCTCGGCCTCGCCCGGGTTGTGAAAAACCAGCGCGTAGCGCGCCGGGCTGCTGCTGCCTGTACTACTTGTACTTTCCGAACGCCATGTCGATCAGCGTCTTCTGCCGCTCGTTGTGCTTCGCCAGGTACCCGCCTGCGGGCGACGCGGAAGGCGGCCGGCCGGCGTAGAACAGCTTCTGGTCCTGGCGCATGTTCTCGACCAGGTAATGGCCGATCTGGTACCACGCGCCCTGGTTCTGCGGCTCCTCCTGGCACCACACCACCTCGCGCGCGTTCGGGTAGCGCTTCATCTCGGCGGCGAATTGCTTGTGCGGGAACGGGTAGAGCTGCTCCAGCCGGACGATCGCCACGTGGTCGAAGCGCCGCTCGCGCCGCGCGGCGAGCAGGTCGTAGTACACCTTGCCGCAGCAGGCGATCACGCGCGTCACGCTCTTCGCTTCCAGTGCGTCGGCTTCGGGAATCACCCCCAGGAACGAGCCCTTGGCCAGATCCTTGATCGACACCGCCGCCTCTTTCTTGCGCAGTAGCGATTTGGGCGTCAGCACGATGAGCGGCTTGCGGAACGGGCGCAGCATCTGCCGCCTGAGCAGGTGGAAAATCTGCGAGGCGTTGGAGGGTACGCAGACCTGCATGTTGTGCTCGGCGCACAGCTGCAGGTAGCGCTCCAGCCGCGCCGAGGAATGCTCCGGCCCCTGCCCCTCGTAGCCGTGCGGCAGGAACATCACCAGGCCGCACACCCTGCCCCATTTCGCCTCCCCCGAGGAGATGAACTGGTCGATCACCACCTGCGCGCCGTTGGCGAAGTCGCCGAACTGCGCCTCCCAGATGACCAGCGCGTTCGGCTCGGCGGTGGCGTAGCCGTACTCGAAACCGAGCACCGCCTCCTCGGAGAGCACCGAGTCGATGATCACGAAGTGGCCCTGGTCGTTGCTGACGTTGGCCAGCGGCACGTAGCTGCCCTGGTCCCAGCGCTCGCGGTCCTGGTCGTGCAGCACCGCGTGGCGGTGCGCGAAGGTGCCGCGCGCGGAGTCCTGCCCCGACAGGCGCACGTCGTAGCCGTTCGACAGCAGCGACGCGTAGGCCAGCGTCTCGGCCATGCCCCAGTCGACCGGCAGCTTGCCTTCGGCCATCTCGCGGCGCGCCAGGATCACGCGCCCCACCGTGGGATGGATCTTGAAATCCCCGGGTACCGAGGTCACGCGATCGGCCAGGCGCTGCAGCTCGGCGAGGGGCACGTGCGTATCCGCGGCGTCGGTCCACCGGGTGTTGAGGAACGGCGCCCAGTCGACCGCGAACTTGCTCTTGAAGTTGGAGATCACCGGGTTGACGCTCGGCTTGCCGGCGTCCAGATCGGCACGGTACCTGGCGATCATCTGCTCGGCCTCTCCGGCCGCGACCACGCCCTGGGTGGCCAGCTTGTCCGCGTACAGCTTGCGCGTGCCCGGGTGCTGGCCGATCTTCTTGTACATCAGCGGCTGGGTGATGAACGGCTCGTCCTGCTCGTTGTGCCCCAGCTTGCGGAAGCACACCAGGTCGATCACCACGTCCTTCTTGAACTGCTGGCGGAAGTCGAGCGCGAGCTGGGTCACGAACAGCACCGCCTCGGGATCGTCGCCGTTGACGTGGAAGATCGGCGCCTCGACCATCTTGGCCACGTCGGTGCAGTAGATCGTGGAGCGCGTGTCGCGCGGATCCGAGGTGGTGAAACCGATCTGGTTGTTGATCACCAGGTGCACCGTGCCGCCGGTGCCGTAGCCGCGCGTGCCGGACAGGTTGAGCGTCTCCATCACCACGCCCTGCCCGGCGAACGCCGCGTCGCCGTGGATCAGGATCGGCAGCACCTGGCCGCCGGTCTTGTCGTCGCGCCGCCGCTGGCGCGCGCGCACCGAGCCCTCGACCACCGGGTTGACGATTTCCAGATGTGAGGGGTTGAAAGCGAGCGAGATGTGCACCGGCCCGCCCGCGGTGGAGATGTCCGACGAGAAGCCGTTGTGGTACTTCACGTCGCCCGCGGGCAGCTCGTGGGCATGCTTGCCCTCGAACTCCAGGAACAGGTCTTTCGGCATCTTGCCGAGCACGTTGACCAGCACGTTGAGGCGCCCGCGGTGCGCCATGCCGATCACGATCTCGTGCACCCCTCCGGCGCCGGCGCGCTGGATCAGCTCGTCGATCGCCGGAATCAGGCTCTCGCCGCCCTCCAGCGAGAAGCGCTTCTGGCCGACGTAGCGCGTATGCAGATGCCGCTCGAGGCTCTCCGCCTCGGTGAGCTTCTGCAGCAGGCGCTTCTGCACCGCCGGCGCGTAGCGCGGGGTGGCGCGCACCGGCTCGATGCGCTCCTGGATCCACTGCCGCTGCACGCGGTCGCTGACGAACATGTACTCGAAGCCGACGTTGCCGCAGTAGGTCTCGCGCAGCGCCTGGATCAGGCCGCGCAGCGTGATGCGCTCCAGGCCGACGAACGAGCCGGCGTTCACTTCGCGGTCGAGATCGCCCTCGACCAGATCGTAGAAGCCGGCCTCCAGCTCGGGCACCGCCGGGCGCGGCATGCGCTTGAGCGGATCGAGCGTCGCCCAGCGCGAGCCCGAGATGCGGTACGCGGTGACCAGCAGCAGCGCCGCCACCTGCAGCCGCTCGTGCGCGGCATCCGCCTGGACCACGGCGCGGCCGGCCAGCACCCCCGACTTCGCGCGCTGCACGAACGACTCGATCACCGGCGCGTGCGCCACGTCCTTCGCCCCCTCGCCGCCGGCGCCCGGCATGTGCTGCATCTGGTCGAAATACTCGCGCCACTCCTCCGGCACCGCGCCCGGGTTGGCCAGGTACTGCTCGTAGAGGTCCTCGATGAACGGCGCGTTGCCGCCGAACAGGTAGGAGTTGGCGAGGAGCTGCTTCATCATGGTTCGGGTCTCCGTTTGAAGCCGGCGGCGGGTCGCGCCGGCCGCCGCGCTATCGCCGGTCGATCGGCTGCGCGTCGCGTTGCGCGGCGCCCTTGTAGAGCTGGCGCGGCCGGCCGATCTTCTGCTCCGGGTCGCCGATCATCTCGTTCCACTGCGCGATCCAGCCCACCGTGCGCGCCAGGGCGAAGATGCAGGTGAACATCGACACCGGGATGCCGAGCGCGCGCTGCACGATCCCGGAGTAGAAGTCGACGTTGGGGTACAGCTTGCGCTGCACGAAGTAATCGTCCTCGAGCGCGATCTTCTCCAGCGCGATCGCCAGCTTGAACAGCCGGTCGTCGTGCAGGCCGAGCTCGTCGAGCACCTCGTGGCAGGTCTCGCGCATGAGCTTCGCGCGCGGATCGTAATGCTTGTAGACGCGGTGGCCGAAGCCCATCAGCCGCACGCCCGAGTTCTTGTCCTTCGCCTTCCTGATGAATTCGCCGACCTTGGAGACGTCGCCGATCTGCTCGAGCATCTCCAGCGCGGCCTCGTTCGCGCCGCCGTGCGCCGGACCCCACAGGCAGGCGATGCCCGCCGCGATGCAGGCGAAGGGGTTGGCGCCCGAGGACCCCGACAGCCGCACCGTCGAGGTGGAGGCGTTCTGCTCGTGGTCGGCGTGCAGGATGAAGATGCGGTCGAGGGCGCGCACCAGCACGTCGTTGACCTTGTAGTCCTCGGCCGGCACCGCGAACATCATGCGCATGAAATTGGCGGTGTAGGACAGGCTGTTCTGCGGGTAGACGAACGGCTGCCCGATCGAATACTTGTAGGCCATCGCCACGATGGTGGGCATCTTGGCGATCAGGCGGAAGGCCGCGATCTTGCGGTGCTCCGGATTGGCGATGTCGAGCGAGTCGTGGTAGAAGGCCGACAGCGCGCCGACCACGCCGACGATCACCGCCATCGGATGGGCGTCGCGCCGGAACCCCATGAAGAAGCGGTTGAGCTGGTCGTGCACCATGGTGTGGCGCGTCACGGTGCCCACGAACTCGTCTTTCTGCCCGCGGTTCGGCAGCTCGCCGTTGAGTAGCAGGTAGCACACCTCGAGGAAGTCGCACTCCACGGCGAGCTGCTCGATCGGGTAGCCGCGGTACAGCAGCACGCCCGCGTCGCCGTCGATGTAGGTGATGCCCGAGGAGCAGCTCGCGGTCGAGAGGAAGCCCGGGTCGTAGGTGAACACGCCGGCCTGCCCGTAAAGGCTGCGGATATCGATCACCTCCGGCCCGATGGTGCCCGAGAGCACCGGGAACTCGACCGTCCTGCCGTCCTGCAGCTTCAGTGTGGCCTTCTTGTCCATGCTGATCCCATCCAAGTTGCGCGCTTCGAGCGCGACGCCAGCGCGATCACGCCGCCTGCCTCCCCCAGTGACCGCGAGCCGCGGGCCCTGCGACCCCGCCGCCGCGTTAGCAGGCGCGGAGCCGCTCGACGAGATCGCGGTAGCGCTCGTCGAAGCGGTCGCTGCGGCCGGCGACCACGTCCCACAGGTCGTTGTCCGGCTGCTCGAGCAGCTCGCCGAAGCGGGCAAGCTGCTCGTCAGACAACTGCCTCGCGGCGCCCTGCAGGAACCTCTCCAGCACCAGATCGAGCTCGAGCAGGCCGCGCCTGCACTGCCACTTCAGCCGATGCCGCGCCGTCGAGTCCATCGAGCGCTTCCGCGACGGCAAGGCTGCCGGAAAATTTCAAGCATGTTCCGTACCCGGGTCACACCGCGCGACGGACCAGCATCTCCTTGATCTTGCCGATCGCGTGCGCCGGGTTGAGCCCCTTCGGGCACGCGTCGGTGCAGTTCATGATCGTGTGGCAGCGGAACAGGCGATACGGGTCGTCCAGGTTGTCGAGCCGCTCGCTGGTGGCCTGGTCGCGGGTGTCGGCGAGGAAGCGGTAGGCCTGCAGCAGGCCCGCCGGGCCGACGTACTTGTCCGGATTCCACCAGAACGACGGGCACGCGGTCGAGCAGCAGGCGCACAGGATGCACTCGTACAGGCCGTCGAGCGCCACGCGCTCCTCGGGCGACTGCAGCCGTTCGCGCTCCGGCGGTGCATCGCGGTTGACCAGGTACGGCTTGACCGACTCGTACTGCTTGAAGAACTGCGTCATGTCGACGATCAGGTCGCGCACCACGGGCAGGCCGGGCAGCGGCCGCAGCGTGACGCGCGCCGGCAGGTCGGCCAGCTTGGTGATGCAGGCCAGCCCGTTCTTGCCGTTGATGTTCATCGCATCCGAGCCGCACACCCCCTCGCGGCAGGAACGGCGGAAGGCGAGCGTGTCGTCCTGCTCCTTGAGGCGCACCAGCGCGTCGAGCAGCATGCGGTCGCCGTGCTCGGGCTCGAGCTCGTAGTCCTTCATGTAGGGACGCTGGTCCTTGTCCGGATCGTAGCGGTAGATCGAGAAGCGCATGGGCGGGGTTCAGTAGGTGCGGGCCTTGGGCTCGAAGGTCTCGACGGAAAGCGCTTTGAGGTGCACCGGCTTGTACTCGAGCCGGCTGTCCTCCTGGTACCAGAGCGTGTGCTTGAGCCAGTTCTTGTCGTCGCGCTCGGGAAAGTCGGAGCGCGCCTGCGCGCCACGCGATTCCTTGCGCGCCTCCGCCGAGACGACGGTCGCCAGCGCCGCCTCGACCAGGTTGTCGAGCTCGAGCGCCTCGACGCGCGCGGTGTTGAACACCCTGGACTTGTCCTCGACGTACACCCGGCCGGCGCGCTCGGCGATCTGCCGCATCTTGTGCACGCCCTCGCTGAGCAGCTCGGGAAAGCGGAACACGCCGCAGTGCGCCTGCATCGTCCGGCGCAGGTCGACCGCCACCTCGGCGACGCGCTCGCCCGAGGTCGCCGAGTCGAGGCGCGCCAGGCGGGCGAGCGAACGCTCGGCGGCGTCCTTGGGCAGGTTGCGGTGCGGCCTGGGCAGCGCGCGCACGTCCTTGACGATCTGCTCGCCCGAGGCCTTGCCGAAGACCACCAGGTCGAGCAGCGAGTTGCAACCGAGTCGGTTGCCGCCGTGCACCGAGACGCACGAGCATTCGCCCGCGGCGTAGAAGCCCGGCACGATGGATTCGGGGCTGGCGCCTTCCGGCACCACCACCTGCCCCATGAAGTTGGTCGGAATTCCGCCCATCTGGTAGTGCGCCGTCGGCACCACCGGGATCGGCTCGCGGATCGGGTCGACGTTGGCGAACTTGATCGCGATCTCGCGGATGCCGGGCAGGCGATGCATGATCACTTCCGGCCCGAGATGGTCGAGCTTGAGCATGACGTGGTCCGCATGCGGGCCGCAGCCGCGTCCTTCCTTGATCTCGGTGGTCATGGCGCGCGACACCACGTCGCGGCTGGCGAGATCCTTGGCGTTGGGCGCGTAGCGCTCCATGAAGCGCTCGCCGTCCTTGTTGAGCAGGTAGCCGCCCTCGCCGCGCACCCCTTCGGTGATCAGAATCCCGGCGCCATAGACCCCGGTCGGATGGAACTGGTAGAACTCCATGTCCTCGAGCGGAATGCCGGCGCGCGCCGCCATGCCGAGCCCGTCGCCGGTGTTGATGAACGCATTGGTCGAGGAGTAGAAGATCCGCCCCGAGCCGCCGGTGGCGAACAGCGTCGCTTTCGCCTGGAACACGCACACCTCGCCGGTTTCCATCTCGAGCGCCGTGACGCCGAGTACCGCTCCGTCCTGCGGGTCGCGGATCAGGTCGAGCGCCATCCACTCGACGAAGAACTGGGTGTTGGCTTTGACGTTCTGCTGGTACAGCGTGTGCAGCAGGGCGTGGCCGGTGCGGTCGGCCGCCGCGCAGGCCCGCGTCGCCATCTTCTGGCTGCCGTAGTCCTGAGTGTGGCCGCCGAAGGGGCGCTGGTAGATCTTGCCGTTGTCCAGCCGGTCGAAGGGCATGCCCATGTGCTCGAGCTCGACCACCACCTCCACCGCGCGGCGGCACATGTACTCGATCGCGTCCTGGTCGCCGAGATAATCGGAGCCCTTGACCGTGTCGTACATGTGCCAGTGCCAGTTGTCCTCGGTCGAGTTGGCGAGCGGCGCGGCGATGCCGCCCTGGGCGGCGACGGTGTGCGAGCGGGTCGGGAACACCTTGCTGAGCACCGCGACTTTCATGTCGGCGCGCGCCAGCTCGAGCGCCGCGCGCAGCCCCGAGCCGCCGGCCCCCACCACGATCGCGTCGAACCTGCGTACCGGCAGCGTCACGCTCCCCCCCAGAGAATCTGCACCGTCCAGCCGAGGCACCCGGCCAGCACCAGGATCACCGCGACCTGCAGCATGAGGCGTACGCCGGTCGGCTTGACGTAGTCCATCAGGATGTCGCGCACGCCGATCCAGGCGTGCCACACGAGGCTCGCGGCGAACAGCAGCGTCGCGACGCGCATCCAGCCCTGGGCGAACAGCGCCCTCCACGCAGCGTAAGTGACCGGCTTGCCCGACAGCAGCACGACAGCCAGCACGATGCTGTAGAGCGCCATGATGGCGGCGGTCACGCGCTGCGCCAGCCAGTCGCGCCAGCCGTAATGCGCGCCGACCACGACGCGGTTCACCATAGCCGGGCTCCGAAGAAGGCGGTGAGCGCGAGGCTGGCGGCGAGCACGAGGATGCTGCTCAGGCGCGCCGCCTGCTTGTCCCAGCCCTTTTGCAGCTCGAGCAGCAGGAAGCGGATGCCGGCGCAGAAGTGGTGGCAGTACGCCCAGATCAGCACCAGCAGCGCCAGCTTGACCGGCACCAGGCTCAGGTAATGCTTGATGAAGGCGAAGTCCTGCTCGGAGGCGAGGCTGCGATCGAGCATGAACAGCAGCCAGATCGTCGAGAAGAACAGCAGCGCGCCGCTGACACGGTGCAGGATCGAGATCCAGCCCGGCAGCGGCAGCCGGATTTCGAACAGGATCGCGTACAGGTTGAGGTATTTCGGTCGGTTCTTCTTGACGGCCGCGTTCGCCATGGCCTACTGGTCCTTGCAATCGTGCGGGCGGAGCGCAACTGCGCCGGGCGCGTGCACTGCCAGTCCCGATTCCCGATGCCGGGGATGAGCGATTATAGCGCCGCAATGCATTGATCGGCGTTCCTTATGGCGAGCGATTCGCAGCCGCGTCATCCCAGTTCGCTGCGATAGAAGTGACGGTCGGTCTTGTACAGCCCGCGGCGCCATTCCACCGGCTTGTCGCCGTAGGTGAACGACAGCCGCTCGACCTGCAGCAGCGCGTGGCCGGGCTCCACGCCGAGCAGCTCGGCGCTCGGCGCGTCGGCGCACACTGCCTTGAGCTTCTCCTCGGCGCGCACCATGCGCGTGTTGAACTGCGTTTCGAACAGGTTGTAGAGCGCACCCTTGTGCTCGCTGATCGCCGCCGCGCTCAAGCCCTTGAACAGGGTTCCGGGCAGCCACACCTCCTCGAGCACGATCGGGTCGCCGGCGAACACCAGCAGGCGCTTGAGCATCACCGCCGGATCGCCGCTCCTGATCTCGAGCAGGCGCGCGAGCTCCGCGCCGGCGCGAGTGCGGCGGAAATCCAGCAGCTGGCGCTCGGGCGGTACCGGCTCGCCGGCGTCGGGCGCGAGCCGCAGGAAGCGGAAACGCACCTGGCGCTCGCCGTGCGTCGCGACGAAGGTGCCCTTGCCCTGGCGGCGCACCAACAGGTTCTCCGCCGCCAGCTCGTCGATCGCCTTGCGCACCGTGCCCTGGCTCACGTGGTAGCGTCCAGCGAGCTCGATTTCGCTCGGGATCGCGTCGGCTGGCCGCCATTCGCCGCGGCGCAGGCTGTCCAGCAGCAAGTCCTTGATTTGCCTGTACAGCGGGCTGAAGGTGGGAGAACTCACCGGGCGATTTGAGCATACAACGGCGGACTCGTCTATATTGTGTCATATGTCTTATAAAAGACAGAAGACGGTTTGACAGGCCTGCCGCGCGCGCTTACCATCGCGGCGCCGGCCGCAGCGCCATTTTGGTATTCGCTGATGACGCGCCGGAGCTGAACCCAGCGGCCGCCGCATAACCTCTTCCGACCACGAGCGCGAATTCCCCGGAGTCCTTCTATGTCCCAAGCCCCCGTTCGCGTCGCCGTCACCGGCGCCGCAGGCCAAATCGGCTACAGCCTGCTGTTCCGCATCGCCAGCGGCGAGATGCTCGGCAAAGACCAGCCGGTGATCCTGCAGCTGCTCGAGATCCCCGACGACAAGGCGCAAAAAGCGCTCAAGGGCGTGATGATGGAGCTCGATGACTGCGCCTTTCCGCTGCTGCACGGCATGATTCCCGCCGCGGACCCGATGGTCGCCTTCAAGGACGCGGACGTGGCCCTGCTGGTGGGCGCGCGTCCCCGCGGGCCCGGGATGGAGCGCAAGGACCTGCTCGAGGCGAACGGCAAGATCTTCGCGCCGCAGGGCAAGGCGCTCAACGCGGTCGCCAAGCGCGAGGTCAAGGTGCTGGTGGTGGGCAATCCGGCCAATACCAACTGCCTGATCGCCATGAAGAACGCCCCGGATCTGCCGCCCGCCCAGTTCACCTCGATGATGCGGCTCGACCACAACCGCGCGCTCACGCAGATCGCGCAGAAGATCGGCAAGCCGGTGTCGAGCGTGCGCAAGGTCACCATCTGGGGCAACCACTCCGCCACCCAGTATCCCGACCTGTTCCAGGCCGAGTGCGACGCCAAGAAGGCCTGGCCGATGATCAACGACCAGGCCTGGCTAGAAAACCATTTCATCCCCACCGTGCAAAAGCGCGGCGCCGCGATCATCGATGCGCGCGGTCTGTCCTCCGCGGCGAGCGCGGCCAACGCCGCGATCGAGCACGTGCGCGACTGGGTCGCGGGCACGCCGCAGGGCGACTGGGTGTCGATGGGCATCCCGTCGGACGGCAGCTACGGCGTCCCGGAGGGCGTGCTGTTCGGCTACCCGGTGACCTGCCGCAACGGCCGCTACGAGATCGTGAAGGGCATCGAGGTCAGCGATTTCAGCCGCAAGCGCATGGACGCCACGCTCAAGGAGCTGCACGAGGAGCGCGACGGCATCAAGCACCTGCTCGGCTGAGCCGGAGGCCGCCATGAGCGCGACCACTCCCGGGGCCCGCTTCCGCCGGGCGCTCGAGGAAGAGCAGCCGCTGCAGGTCATCGGCGCGATCTGCGCCTACCACGCCCTGCTCGCCAAGCGCAGCGGCTACCGCGCGATCTACCTCTCCGGCGGCGGGGTCGCGGCCGGCTCGCTCGGGCTGCCGGACCTCGGCATCTCCAACCTCGAGGACGTGCTCACCGACGTGCGCCGCATCACCGACGTCTGCGACCTGCCGCTGCTGGTGGACGCCGACACGGGTTTCGGCGCGAGCGCGTTCAACGTCGCGCGCACCACGCGGTCGCTGGTCAAGTTCGGCGCCGCCGCGATGCACATCGAGGACCAGGTCGGCGCCAAGCGCTGCGGCCACCGCCCGGGCAAGGAGCTGGTCTCCAAGGAGGAGATGTGCGACCGGATCAAGGCGGCGGTGGACGCGCGCACCGATCCCGGCTTCGCGATCATGGCGCGCACCGACGCGCTCGCCGGCGAGGGCCTGGAGCGCGCGCTCGAGCGCGTGGCGGCCTACGTCGCGGCCGGCGCGGACATGATCTTTCCCGAGGCGATCACCGAGCTCGCCATGTACCGCAGGTTCGCCGACGCGCTGAAAGTGCCGGTGCTCGCCAACATCACCGAGTTCGGCAAGACGCCGCTGTTCACGCTCGAGGAGCTGCGCTCGGCCAGGGTGGCGATCGCGCTGTATCCCCTGTCGGCGTTCCGCGCGATGAACAAGGCCGCGCTCGAGGTCTACCGGACGCTGCGCCGCGAGGGCACCCAGAAGAGCGTCGTCCCGGCGATGCAAACGCGCGACGAGCTGTACGAGCATCTCGATTACCATGCGTACGAGCGCAAGCTCGACGCGCTGTTCGCCAAGGAGAAACCGGCATGAGCGAAGCCCAAGCCACGATTCCGAAGCCGAAGAAATCGGTCGCCCTGTCGGGCGTACCCGCGGGCAACACGGCGCTGTGCACCGTCGGACGCAGCGGCAACGACCTGCACTACCGCGGCTACGACATCCTGGATTTCGCCGACCAGGCCGAGTTCGAGGAAGTCGCCTACCTGCTGGTGCACGGCAGGCTGCCGACCGTCGCCGAGCTGGCGGCCTACAAGACCAAGCTGAAGGGCCTGCGCGGCATCCCGGTGGCGGTGAAGGCGATCCTCGAGCGCATCCCCGCGAACGCGCACCCGATGGACGTGATGCGCACCGCCTGCTCGGCGCTCGGCGCGCTGCTGCCCGAAAGCCACGACCACAAGCTCGCCGAGGCGCGCGACCTCGCCGACCGGCTGATGGCCTCGTTCGGCTCGATGCTGCTGTACTGGCACCACTACTCGCACTCGGGGCGGCGCATCGAGGTCGAGACCGACGACGACTCGATCGGCGGGCACTTCCTGCACCTGCTGCACGGGCGCGCGCCGAGCGCGCTGTGGGTGCGCGCCATGCATACCTCGCTCATCCTGTACGCCGAGCACGAGTTCAACGCCTCGACCTTCACCGCGCGGGTGATCGCCGGCACCGGCTCGGACATGCACAGCGCGATCACCGGCGCGATCGGCGCGCTCAAGGGGCCCAAGCACGGCGGCGCGAACGAGTTCGCCTTCGACGTCATCGGCCGCTACGACGGCCCGGACGAAGCCGAGGCCGACGTCGTGCGGCGCATCGGCGAGAAGCAGATCATCATCGGCTTCGGCCACCCGGTGTACACCATCGGCGATCCGCGCAACAAGGTGATCAAGGAAGTGGCGCGCCGCCTGTCGCAGGACGCCGGCAACATGAAGCTGTTCGACATCTCCGAGCGCATCGAGCAGGTGATGTGGCGCGACAAGAAGATGTTCGCGAACCTCGACTGGTACAGCGCGACCAGCTACCACATGATGGGCGTGCCGACGGCGATGTTCACCCCGCTGTTCGTGATCTCGCGCACCAGCGGCTGGTCGGCGCACGTCATCGAGCAGAGAATCGACGGCAAGATCATCCGACCCGGGGCCAACTACACCGGCCCCGAGAACCGCACGTGGACGCCGCTCAAGGAAAGGAGGTGACCGTGGCCGAGTACGAATCCGACCTGACCAAGTTCATGCGCCAGTTCATGGCGCAGCACCCCGAGGAGCGCGCGGCGCAGAAGGAGGGGCGCGCCATCTGGTGGGACAAGGATCCCGCGGTGCGCACCCCGCCCCCGCCGGCGCGCCACGCGCCGAAGTCCGGCGGCAACGAATACACCTTCGAGCCCCTGAGCGAAAAAGACTCGGCGGCGTAGGAATCACCCGGAACAACCCCGCCATGTCGTCCCACATCTCCAACGTCCGGCCCAGCCCCGACGAGGTCCTCGTCAAGATCGCCGACTACGCGACTCGGTATGAGATCAAGAGCAGGGCCGCCTACGACACCGCGCGCCACTGCCTGATGGACACGCTCGGCTGCGGGCTGCAGGCGCTCGAATTCCCCGCCTGCACCAAGCTGCTCGGGCCGATCGTCCCCGGCACGCTGGTGCCCAACGGCGCCCGGGTGCCCGGCACCCGGTTCCAGCTCGACCCGGTACAGGCCGCGTTCAACATCGGCGCCATGATCCGCTGGCTGGACTTCAACGACACCTGGCTCGCCGCCGAATGGGGCCACCCCTCGGACAACCTCGGCGGCATCCTGGCGACGGCCGACTGGCTGTCGCGCAACGCGCTCGCCGCCGGCAAAAAGCCGCTGCTGATAAAGGACGTGCTCACCGGCATGATCAAGGCGCACGAGATCCAGGGCGTGCTCGCCCTGGAGAATAGCTTCAACCGCGTGGGACTGGATCACGTGGTGCTGGTCAAGGTCGCCTCCACCGCGGTGGTCGCCCACATGATCGGCTGCAGCCGCGACGAGGTGGTGAACGCGGTGTCGCAGGCCTGGGTGGACGGCCAGTCGCTGCGCACCTACCGGCACGCGCCCAACACCGGCTCGCGCAAGAGCTGGGCCGCGGGCGACGCCACCAGCCGCGCGGTGCGCCTCGCGCTCATCTCGAAGACCGGCGAGATGGGCTATCCGTCAGTGCTCAGCGCGAAGACGTGGGGCTTCTACGACGTGCTGTTCAAGGGCAAGCCGTTCAGGTTCCAGCGCCCGTTCGGCTCGTACGTGATGGAGAACGTGCTGTTCAAGATCTCCTACCCCGCCGAGTTCCACGCCCAGACCGCGGTCGAGTGCGCGATGGACATCCACCGCGAGCTCGCGCGCCAGGGCAGGACGCCCGAGGACATCAAGAGGATCACCATCCGCACGCACGAGGCCTGCCTGCGCATCATCGACAAGAAGGGCCCGCTCGCCAACCCGGCCGACCGCGACCACTGCATCCAGTACATGGTGGCGGTGCCGATCCTGTTCGGCCGGCTCACCGCGCAGGACTACGAGGACCGGGTCGCGGCCGACCCGCGGATCGACGCGCTGCGCGCCAAGATCGCGTGCGTCGGCGACCCGGGCTTCACGCGCGACTACCACGACCCGGACAAGCGCTCGATCGCCAATGCGCTCACGGTCGAGCTGAAGGACGGCAAGACCCTGGGCGAGTTCGTGTGCGAGTACCCGATCGGCCACAAGCTGCGCCGCAAGGAAGGCATGCCGATACTGGTGGAGAAATTCCGGGCCAACCTCGCGCGCCGCTTCCCGGCCAAGCAGCAGCAGGCGATCCTCGAGCTGTGCCTGGACGCCGGCCGCCTGAGCGCGACGCCGGTGAACGAGTTCGTCGACCTGTTCGTCATCTGAGTCAACGACGGAGGCTTTCATGCCGCATAACCTGCACAACACCCTGCGACCGCTGAAGAGCGGGAAGTTCTACTCGCTGCCCGCGCTCGGCACGGCGCTCGGGATCGACGTCGCGCGGCTGCCGGTGTCGATCCGCATCGTGCTCGAATCGGTGCTCAGGAGCTGCGACGGCAAGAAGGTGACCGAGGAGCACGTGCGCCAGCTGGCCGGCTGGAAGCCGAACGCGCCGCGCACCGAGGAAATCCCGTTCGTGCTGGCGCGCATCGTGCTGCAGGACTTCACCGGCGTACCGCTGCTGTGCGACCTCGCCGCCATGCGCGGCGTGGCGCAGCGCATGGGCAAGGATCCCAAGGTCATCGAGCCGCTGGTGCCGGTCGACCTGGTGGTCGACCACTCGGTGCAGATCGACCACTACGGCACGAAGAACGCGCTCGACCTGAACATGAAGCTTGAGTTCAAGAGGAACGAGGAGCGCTACCAGTTCATGAAATGGGGCATGCAGGCCTTCGACACCTTCAAGGTCGTGCCGCCGGGCATCGGCATCGTGCACCAGGTTAACCTCGAGTACCTGGCGCGCGGCGTGCACCGCAAGGACGGCGTGTATTACCCCGACACGCTGGTCGGCACCGACAGCCACACCACGATGATCAACGCCATCGGCGTGGTCGGCTGGGGCGTGGGCGGCATCGAAGCCGAGGCCGGGATGCTCGGCCAGCCGGTCTATTTCCTGACGCCGGACGTGGTCGGCGTGTACCTCAAGGGCAAGCTCCATCCGGCGGTCACCGCGACCGATCTGGTGCTCACCGTCACCGAGATGCTGCGCAAGGCGAAGGTGGTGGGCAAGTTCGTGGAGTTCTTCGGCGAGGGCGCCGCCTCGCTCGCCCTGCCCGACCGCGCCACCCTCGCCAACATGGCGCCCGAGTACGGCGCGACCATGGGCTTCTTCCCGGTGGACGACAAGACCATTGCGTACTTCCGCGGCACCGGCCGCACCGACGCCGAGATCGACGCCTTCGCCGCGTACTTCAAGGCGCAGGGCCTGTACGGCATGCCGAAGAAGGGCAGCATCGACTACAGCCAGGTGCTCGAGTTCGACCTGGCGAGCGTCCTGCCTTCGCTCGCCGGCCCGAGGCGCCCGCAGGACCGCATCGACCTCGACCGGGTGAAGAGCACGTTCACCGGCCTGTTCTCGAAGCCGGTGGCCGAGAACGGCTTCGCCCAGAAGCCCGAGGATCTGGGCCGGCGCTTCAGGACCTTCGACGGCATCGACATCGGCTCGGGCGA
This sequence comes from uncultured Pseudomonadota bacterium, assembly GCA_963817785.1. Classification (GTDB taxonomy): domain Bacteria; phylum Pseudomonadota; class Gammaproteobacteria; order Burkholderiales; family SG8-39; genus JAKALD01. The sequence goes on from CAWFPL010000008.1 coordinate 349,291, forward strand.
CGTGCTGATCGCGGCGATCACCTCGTGCACCAACACCTCCAACCCCGGCGTGCTGCTCGCCGCGGGACTGCTCGCCAAGAAGGCGGTCGAGCTGGGCCTCACGGTCAAGCCGCACATCAAGACCTCGCTCGCTCCGGGCTCGCGCGTGGTGACCGAGTACCTGACCAAGGCCGGCCTGCTGCCCTACCTCGAGAAGCTCGGCTTCTTCCTCGCCGGATACGGCTGCACCACCTGCATCGGCAACTCCGGTCCGCTCTCGCAGGCGATCGAGGAAGCGGTGGTCAAGAACGACCTGGTGTGCGCCGCGGTGCTCTCGGGCAACCGCAACTTCGAGGCCCGCATCCATCCCAACATCCGCGCCAACTTCCTCGCCAGCCCGCCGCTGGTGGTCGCCTACGCGCTCGCCGGCACGATGCTCAAGGACTTCCGCACCGAGCCGATCGGCAAGTCGAAGGATGGCCGGGACGTGTACATCGGCGACGTCTGGCCGACGCACGACGAGGTGGAGGCGCTGATGCGGCTCGCCATGGACCCCAAGACCTTCCGCCGCCTGTACGCCAACGTGGGCGAGGCGACCCCGCTGTGGAAGAAGATCTCCGCGCCCTCCGGCCAGGTCTACAGCTGGCCGCAATCCACCTACATCGCGGAACCGCCGTTCTTCGAGGACTTCGACATGCAGCCCGGCGCGACCGGCGACATCGGCGGCGCGAGGATCCTCGGCGTATTCGGCGACTCGGTCACCACCGATCACATCTCGCCCGCCGGATCGATCAAGCCCACCTCGCCCGCCGGCATCTACATGCAGGAGCACGACGTCGCGGTGGTCGACTTCAACAGCTACGGGGCGCGGCGCGGCAACCACGAGGTGATGATGCGCGGCACCTTCGCCAACGTGCGCATCAAGAACCTGCTGCTGCCGGCGAAGGCCGACGGCTCGCGCGTCGAGGGCGGCTTCACGCTCTACAAGGGCGAGCAAATGCCGATCTACGAGGCGGCGATGCGCTACCTCGCCGAGCGCACGCCGAGCGTGATCTTCGGCGGCGAGGAATACGGCACCGGCTCGTCGCGCGACTGGGCGGCCAAGGGCACCCAGCTGCTGGGAGTGAAGGCGGTGATCGCGCGCAGCTTCGAGCGCATCCACCGCTCGAACCTGGTCGGCATGGGCGTGCTGCCGCTGCAGTTCAAGGGCTCCGACTCGGCGCAATCGCTCGGCCTGAAGGGCGACGAGCAGATCGACGTCCTCGGCCTGGCGGACATCGAGCCGCAGCAGGACGTGACGCTGGTCGTGCGCCGCGCCGACGGCACGCGCCGGGAGATCAAGGTGCTGTGCCGTATCGACACCGCGATCGAGGTCGAGTACTACCGGCACGGCGGCATCCTGCCTTACGTGCTGCGCGAGCTGATCGGCGGCGCCGGCCCGGCTGCGGCCAAGGCCGCCTAGGCACGCGGGGAGAGCGAACGTGCCCCCGCGCGGCAACCGGCTCGCCTGCTCGCTACGCACGCAGGACAACTGCCACGGCGCCTACGACGTGTACCCGGGCGAGCAGCCCGGGTCGGTCGCCCGGATCGACCCGGTGCACTGGGACAAGCCGCCGCAAAAGCCGGTGCTCGAGGGCGAGTTCACCGTGATCGGCGACCTCGGCATGACCGGGCAGGTGATCCTGGTCAACCAGTACCAGTGGAAGGCGCTCAGCGACGCGAAGCTGGAGAGCTTCTTCTACGGCGCGATCCTGTGGGGCAAGAGCCCGTTCAAGGTGATCGAGGACGCGCAGGTCATGCTCAAACGCGGCAAGTAGCGGCCGGCGCGCACATGAGCGCCGGCCTCGACGCCTTCCTCGCCCGCCTGCGCTCGCGCGACCCGCACGAGCCCGAGTTCCACCAGGCGGTGAGCGAGGTGCTCGCCAGCCTGTGGCCGTTCGTCGAGCAGCACCCCGCGTACGGGCGCGAAGCGCTGCTCGAGCGCCTGGTCGAGCCCGAGCGCACGGTGATGTTCCGCGTGCCCTGGGTGGACGACCGCGGCGCGGTCCAGGTCAACCGCGGCTATCGCGTGCAGATGTCGGGCGCCATCGGCCCGTACAAGGGCGGCTTGCGCTTTCACCCGTCGGTCGACCTGAGCGTGCTCAAGTTCCTCGCCTTCGAGCAGCTGTTCAAGAACGCGCTCACCACGCTGCCGCTGGGCGCCGGCAAGGGCGGCAGCGACTTCGACCCGAAGGGCAAGAGCGACGCCGAGACGATGCGCTTCTGCCAGGCGTTCATGGCCGAGCTGTACCGCCACATCGGCCCCGACACCGACGTACCGGCCGGCGATATCGGGGTCGGCGCGCGCGAGATCGGCTACCTGTTCGGCGCCTACCGCAAGCTCACCGGGCGCTTCGACGCGGTGCTCACCGGCAAGGGCACGGCCTACGGCGGCAGCCTGATGCGCCCCGAGGCGACCGGCTACGGCCTGGTGTATTTCGCGCGCGAGATGCTGCACACGCGGCGCCACGATTTCGAGGGCCAGCGGGTGGCGGTCTCCGGCTCGGGCAACGTCGCGCAGTACGCCGTGTTCAAGGCGATGGAGATGGGCGCCCGGGTGGTCACGGTCTCGGATTCCGGCGGCACGGTGCACATCCCGCAGGGCATGAACGCCGAGAAGTGGCGCGCGCTCCTCGAGCTGAAGCAGCAGCGCCGCGGGCGCATCCGCGAGCTCGCCGAGCGCTTCGGCCTGCCCTTCCTCGCCGGCGCGCGCCCCTGGCGCGTAGCCTGCGACATCGCCCTGCCCTGCGCCACGCAGAACGAGCTCGACGAGGAGGATGCGCGCGCGCTGGTGGCCAACGGCTGCGTGTGCGTGGCCGAAGGCGCCAACATGCCCTCGACGCTCGGCGCGCTGCGGGTGTTCGCCGAGGCCGGCATCCTGTACGCGCCGGGCAAGGCCGCCAACGCCGGCGGCGTCGCGGTCTCCGGCCTGGAGATGAGCCAGAACGCCCAGCGCCTCGCCTGGAGCACGGCCGAGGTCGACCAGCGCCTGCAGACCATCATGCGCTCGATCCACGCCACCTGCGTCGAGCACGGCGCGGGCAAGGGCCGCGAGGGCGCGGTGAGTTACCTCGACGGCGCCAACATCGCCGGCTTCGTCAAGGTCGCCGATGCGATGATCGCGCAGGGGATCGTCTAGCCCCGCCCCGCAGCGCCCCCCGGCGAGCGCACTTTGCGCGCCGCCGCCGCGGGTGCAAAATCCCCCCTCCCCACCGAGGGACGAGGGTGTGCCCATGTACGTCTCCCAGACCAGGCAACGCGGACTGCTGCGCGTGATCGAAAACATGGTGCACGGCTACGGCCACGCCGAGATCCGCACGCGCATCGGCGAGGACCTGCTGCGCCTGCTGCGAGCCGATTACTACGCCTCGTACGTCTGGGATCCCGCGCGCAAGGTGTTCGCCGACGGCGTGTCGATCAACATGAACCCCGACAATCTCTCGCGCTACGACGCCTACTACCAGTTCCACGACCCCATGACCTCCAAGCTGCAGCGCCGGCGCAATCCGACGCGCGTCACCGAGATCATCCCGCAGCACGAGCTGGTGAAGACCGAGTTCTTCAACGACTTCCTCTACCGCGACGGCCTGTACTACGGCGTCAACCTGTACGCCTACGACGGCGCGCTCAACATCGGGGACGTGCGCATCTGGCGCGGCAGGCGCCGCGACAACTTCGACGGCGAGGACATGGCGCTGCTGCGGCTCGTGAAGCCGTTCTTCAACCTGGCCATGAAGAGCCTGCGCGCAGCGCCGGCTTACGCCCCCGCGCCGCCGCGCGCGGCCCGCGATCTGCGCCTCACGCCGCGCGAGGAACAGATCGCGCGGCTGCTGTGCGCCGGCAAGCGCGACGTGGAGATCGCACGCGCGCTGGGCATCGCGTTCTCGACCGTGCGCACGCACCTGCGCGGCCTGTTCGAGAAATCGGGCGCTTCCAGCCGCACCGCGCTCGTCGCGCGCCTGCTGCGGCCTCCACAGGATTGAGGATGGTCGGCGGCAGCGGCGCACGCTAGGCTACCGCCGCACGAACTCAGCCCGGGAGGCCGGCCATGCAGGATTTCACCGAACTCGGGATCGCCGCCGCCGCCGATGCGCTGCGTCGCGGCGAGCTGACCGCCGAAGCCTACGCCGAGGCCCTGCTCGCGCGCGCGGCCAAGGCCGCCCCGCTCAACGCCTTCATCCACCACGATCCGGACGCGGTGCGCGCCGCGGCGCGGCAGGCCGACGCGCGTCGCAAGAGCGGCGCGGCGCTCGGGCCCCTGCACGGCGTGCCGCTGGCGCTCAAGGACAACCTCGACACCTCCGGGGTGGCCACGACGGCCGGAACGCCGGGGCTCAAAGGCAACCGCCCGAAGCAAAACGCGCCGGTGGTGCAGAAGCTCCTCGACGCGGGGGCGATCATGTTCGGCAAGGCCAACATGCACGAGCTCGCGTTCGGCATCACGAACAACAACGCGGCCTTCGGCCCCGCGCGCAACCCCTACGACCGGGACCGCATCCCGGGCGGCTCGAGCGGCGGCACCGCGGTGGCCGTGGCCGCACGCACGGTCCCCGGCGGGATCGGAACCGACACCGGCGGCTCGGTGCGCGTCCCGGCCGCTCTGTGCGGGATCAGCGGTTTCCGGCCGACGGTGGGGTGCTGGCCGCAGACCGGGATCGTGCCGATCTCGCACACGCGCGACACGGCCGGACCGATGACGCGCAGCGTCGCCGACTGCGCGCTGCTCGACTCCGTGGTCACCGGCGCCGCGGGCGGCGTCGCCCCGGCCTCGCTCAAAGGGCTGCGGCTAGGGGTCCCGCGCACTTACTTCTGGGCGCCGCTCGACCGGGAGCTCGGCCGCCTCCTCGAGGAGGCGCTCGGGCGCCTGCGCGCGGCGGGCGTGGTGCTGGTCGAAGCCGACATTCCGGACGTCGGCGCGCTCGACGGCGCGGCGAGCTTTCCGATCGCGCTGTACGAGACCGTGACCGACCTCAACGCCTATCTCGCCGCGCACGGCATCGAGGGCGGGTACGCGGGCCTGGTCGCGAAGACCGCGAGCCCGGACGTGCAGGGCGTCCTCGGCAGCCAGCTGGGCAAGGACGCCATGCCCGAGGCGGCATACCGCGAGGCGCTTGCCAAGCACCGGGTCGGACTGCAGGAAGCGTATCGCCGCTATTTCAGGGAGCACGACCTCGCCGGGGTGGTGTTCCCCACTACGCCGCTGCCGGCCTCCAGGATCGGCGAGGACGAGACCGTGCTGCTCGACGGTACGGCCTGTCCCACGTTCATGACCTTCATACGCAACACCGACCCCGGCAGCGTGGCCGGCATCCCCGGGCTCAGCCTGCCGGCCGGAGTCACTGCGGCGGGCCTGCCGGTGGGCCTCGAAATCGACGCCCCCGAGGGCGCCGACGCGCGACTGCTCGCCATCGGCCTCGCGCTCGAGGCCGTGCTGCCCAGGATTCCTGCCCCGAAAATCTGATCCGGCGCCGACGCGCCGCCATTCGCACCCCGACACCAAGGAGATCCGCACCATGGACGACAGCAAACACGTACCCGCCCGCCGCACCGTGCTCCGTGCCGCGGTGGGCGCCGCCGCGCTCGGGCTGACCCCCGGCGTGCTGCGCCGCGCCCAGGCCGCGGGGCGGGAGTTCAAGATTGGGCTGTTCATCGCCCTGAGCGGCCCGGCTTCGCTGTTCGGCCCGACGCAAAAGGCCTGCGCCGAGCTGGCGGCGGCGGAGATCAACAAGGCCGGGGGCATCCGCGGGCGGCAAGTCAAGCTGATCCCGACCGACGCCGGCGGCCCGCCCGCCGAGACCGCCAAGTCCGCGGTCCGCCTGATGCTCGAGGACAAGGTGGATCTGTTCATCGGCTCGCACGACAGCGCCACGCGGGAGGCGCTGATCTCGACCATCAAGGGCCGGGTGCCTTACATCTACACGCCGGTGTACGAAGGCGGCGAATGCTCGTCCGACGTCTTCTGCCTCGGCGAGACCCCGCACCAGCAGGTGCAGCCTTCGGTGCACTGGATGAGCAAGGAACGCAAGATCAAGTCGTACTATCTCATCGGCGACGACTATGTCTGGCCGCGCAAGTCGAACGAGCAGGCGAAGAAATACATCGCCCAGTACGGCGGCAAGGTGCTGGCCGAGGAGTACGTGCCGTTCGGCGCACCCAACAAGTTCGAGGAGGTGGTCACGCGCATCAAGTCGGCCAAGCCCGAGGCGGTGCTGATCACGCTGGTGGGCGCCGACAACGTCAACTTCAACCGCACCTTCGCAGGCTTCGGCCTGGACAAGGACATCGCGCGACTCTCGCTGCTGCTCGAGGAGAACACGCTGGACGGCATCGGCGCCGAGAGCAGCGCCAACCTGTATTCGTGCATGGGCTACTTCGCCAACCTGCGCACGCCGGCGAACGAGAAGTTCAAGCAGGTCTATTCCGCCGCGTACGGCGAGAAAGCCCCGCAGCTCAGCACCATCGGGGTCGACTGCTACGCCGGGCTGAATTTCGCCAAGGCGCTGTTCGGCAAGGCCCGCGGCACCGGCGCGCGCGCGCTGATGAGGGCCTCCGAGGGACTGCGCTTCGAGACCGCGGCCGGGAGCGTGACGATGCGCGGCCGGCAGGTCGACAAGGACATGTACCTCGCCGAGTGCAAGGGCACCGAGTTCGACGTGATCCAGACCTTCCGCAACGTGAAGAGCGGCACCGTCTGCAGAACCTAGGCAGGCTGTCGACGCGCTCCACGTCCTGACCCGAGCTTCGTGGACGCGCTCTTCGTCACGCAGTTGATCAACGTCGCGTACGGGATCGCCACGCTGGCGATCCTCGCGCTCGGCCTGGCGGTGATCTTCGGCCTGCTCGGCGTGCTCAACCTGGCGCACGGCGAGCTCATCATGCTGGGCGCCTACTGCGCCTGGGTGACGCAGGCGCACGGCTGGCCGTTCCTCGCCGCGGTGCCGCTCGCGCTGGCGGTCTGCGGCGCGCTCGGTGCGCTCGTCGAGTGGACCCTCATCCGCCCCCTGTACCGGCGCCCGTTCGACACGCTGGTGGCCACCTGGGGCCTGAGCCTGCTGCTGCGCAAGAGCGTCGAGGCGCTGTTCGGCCTCGGCTACAAGAGCGTGTCGATGCCGCTGCAGGGGACCGTGCGCGTGCTCGACTCGCCCTACCCGGCCTATCGGGTCGCGTTGATCGTGCTCAGCGTAGCGGTGCTCGCCACGCTGATCCTCTGGTATGGCCGCAGCGGCACCGGAACGCGCATCAAGGCGATGGTCGGCAACCCCGAGCTCGCCCAGGCGCTCGGCATTCCGGTCAAGCGCCTGGCCGCGGGCACCTTCGTGGTCGGCTGCTGCCTGGCCGGTCTGGGCGGCGTGATGGTCGCGCCCCTGGTGCCGGTACAGCCGTACATGGGACTGGACTACATCCTGCAATCGTTCTTCGTCCTGGTGGTGGGGGGCCTGGGCAGCGTGCTCGGTCTGCTCTCGGGGGCCGCGGTCATCGGCGGCGCCAACGGCATCGTTTCCGCCCTCTTCAACGCCACGTATGGCTACTTCACGGTCCTGGTGCTCGCGATCCTGTTTCTCTGGCTGAGGCCGCGCGGCATCTACGCCCGCAGCTAAACACAGCGTCTTAAGTAATGCAGCATAAGCGATGCAGCACCTTGTTGGGCCGACGCCAGCGATCGAAGCAGGCGGCGACGGCTTTCAGTACGTCGAGGAGCGTTGCGAAGTAGCGGTTGTGAGTTGCGAGCCGCCGAGTGAGCTTCCACACTCGTTCGATAGGAGCGAGTTGCGGGCTGTACGGCGGCAGGAAGAGCAGGCGCAACTGTCGGGCATGGCGATGAAGAAAGGCGGCCAGGAGTTTGGCGTGATGATAACGGGCATTGTCGAGCACAACGATCATTCGGCGTCCGGGCGTTTGTTGGCGCAGCAACCGCCTGAGGAAAGTGCGGAACGTTGCAGCGTTGAAGATCGGGCACATCATCCGTACGAACTGCCCGGTGTCCAAACTGACGGCGCCAAAACAGGCCACCGACTTGCGGGTCGGCGCATGCTGCAGGATGGGGTCCTTGATTTCCGGCGGTACCCACATGCGACAGCGCGAGCCGTGTTGCTGGACGTGACATTCATCCAGGCTCCACAGTTCGACGTCGGGGCGGCGCGCCAGACGGCGGAGTTTTTTTTACCGCCGCGACTTTCAGCGGATCAGATTGAGCGACTTGGGGGCGCGGCTTGCGAAGCCGAAAGCCCAGTTCACGAAACAGTCGCTGGCATTGGCGTACGCCAAGGTCCACGCCGTATCGGCGACGCAAATGTTCCGACAACACCGGCCCGTCCCAGAGGGTGGCCGCCAAATCGAAGTCACGCGGGGTCTTGCGCAAGTCTGCCTGCAGCTTCCGCCAATCCTTCGCACCCAGCGTCCGCGGTCGTCCGGCTCGCTCGCCTTCCCGCAGTGCGTCTAAGCCACCCCGTTCGAAGCGGTTCACCCAGCGTTGCACGGTCGTGCCGTTCTCGCCGAACAATTCCGCGACTTCTCGGCAGGATTGCCCCGCCGTCACCAGCAACAATCCATGCAGCCGGTGGTCGTAACGCGACTCCTCGCTACGCCCAATCTCCTGCTGGATCGCTATTCGCATCACCTCAGCATCCTCGATCTGCAGCTTGCGCATCGTCTCTCTCCAAAGGAAAGGAACGATGCAATAATATCATTATGCTGCAGTATTTATGTCGTCATGTTTAGCAAGGCGCACATGCAACTCGCGGCACCCCCGCTGCAGCTGGCCGGCCTGGCCGCCGTGCTGCTCCTGTTGCCGCTCGGGCTGGGCGACTACTGGTCCTACCAGCTCGCCCTGTATTACCTGTACGCGGTGGCTGCGCTCGGCATCGGGCTATGCTGGGGCCGCGCCGGGTTCCTGCCCCTCGGGCAGGCGATGTTCTTCGGCCTGTCGGGGTACCTCTCGGGCCTGGCGTTGATCGCGTTCGAGGGCAGCGCCTGGCTCGTCGTCCTGCTCCCGCTCGCGGCGCTCGCATCGGGGGCGCTCGCATACGCGATCGGCACGCTCGTGTTCCGCCAGCGCGGCGAGAGCGGCCCGTACTTTTCCATGATTACGCTGGCCCTGTCGCTCCTCGCCTACCAGATCGCCAACAGCTGGGACTCGGTGACCGGCGGCTTCAACGGCCTGAAGGGAATTCCGGGCCTGCCCGGCCTGGACAGCTTCGGCGCCGCCTACTATGTCGCGGCCGCGGCGCTGCTGCTGGCGCTCGCCCTCACCACCTGGGTGCTGCGCGCGCCCCTGGGCATCCTGTGGGCGGCGCTCGCGCAGAACGAGCGCCGGCTGGCGCTGTTCGGCTTCAACAGCAACCAGCTCAAGGCGGTCGCGTTCGGCCTCAGCGGCCTGCTCGCCGGGATCGGCGGCGCGCTCTACGCGCCGCAGCAGGGCCTGGTCACGCCGCAGCTCTGCGGATTCCTGCTGTCGGCCGACCTGGTGATCTGGGCCGCGGTCGGCGGACGCGGCCGGATGCTGGGCCCGGTGCTCGGTGCAGTCGTGGTGGGCGCGCTCAGCAGCACGCTGGTCGTGCGCTTCCAATTCTGGGAAGTGCTCGTCGCGGCGCTGTTCATCGCCGTGGTGCTCCTTTTCCCGCAAGGCATCGTCGGTGTGTTCGCGCCGCTCGAGCGCCGCTTCGCGTCGCGCCGCCGCCGCGCGGACCTGGACGCGCCGCCCCGCGGCGGCGCGCAGGAAGCCGCGAGACTCGTGATCGACGGCGTCAGCGCGCAGGTCGGCGAGGTCAAGATCCTCGACCGGCTCTCCCTCGCCTTCGAGCGGCCGGGCATCTTCTGCATCATCGGACCTAACGGCGCCGGCAAGACCTCGACCTTCAACCTGCTCACCGGCGAGCTCGCCGCGGCCGCAGGACGGGTCGAGCTCGACCGGGACGCGGTCACCGGCATGGCCCCGCACCGCATTGTGCGCCTCGGGGTCGGCCGCAAGTTCCAGATCCCGACCGTGTTCACCGACCTGAGCATCGCCGACAACCTGTGCATTGCACTCTGGAGCGGACGCGCCTCGCGCGCCGACCTGCTGCGCCCGCGCCTGCGGCGCTGGAGCAGCCCGATGCTCGCCGAGCTGCGGCAGCGCTACGGATTCCTCGCCGACGCGACGCGCAAGGCGGCCGAGCTCTCGCACGGCGAGCGCCAGATCCTCGAGCTCGCCATGGCGCTGCTCACCGAACCGCGCCTGCTTCTGCTCGATGAGCCCTGCGCCGGACTGTCGCCCGAGGAAACCCAGCAGGTGATCGAAGTCATCCGCTGGGCGAGCCGGCGGCTGGGCGCCACCGTGATCGTCATCGAGCACGACATCAGCCTGGTCAAGGAGCTCGCCGAGGAGGTGTACGTGCTGCATAACGGTGCCCTGCTCGCCCAGGGCACCGTCGCCGACATCCAGTCCAACCCCGCGGTCCAGGCGGTATACGTCGGAGCACAGAAATGAGCGCCTCGCTGCTGGAATTCGAGGGCCTGGTCGGCGGCTACGGCAGCGCGCCGGTTCTGCGCGGCGTGGCCGGAGCGGTGGCGCCAGGCGAAGTCCTGTGCGTCATCGGGCGCAACGGGGTCGGCAAGAGCACGCTCATGAAGCTCCTGTTCGGCTACCTGCGCTGCTGGCACGGAAGCATCCTTCTTCGGGGCCGCCGCATCGAGGCGCTGGAGCCACCGCAGCGCTGGCACCTGGGAATGACCTACAGTCCCCAGGAGCGGCCGGTGTTCGACGACCTTTCGCTGCGCGACAACCTCACGCTGACGCGCGGCCGGCGCGACCTCGCTCCGTTCGCACCGTACTTCGAGCGCTTCCCGATCCTCGCGCAGCGGCTGGCCCAGCACGCCGGCACGCTCTCGGGCGGCGAGAAGAAAATCCTGTCGTTCGTGCGCGCGCTGGCCGAAGACCAGCCGCTGGTGCTCCTCGACGAGCCCACCGAGGGCGTTCAGTGGGAGAACATCCTGCACATGGAAGCGCTGATCGAGCGGCGCAAGGTAGCGGGCGCGGCCTTCATCGTGGTGGAGCAGAACCTCGCCTTCGCCGAGCGCGTCGCCGACCGCTACCTGGTCATGGACCAGGGGCGCGCGGTGCTGGCCGGCCCCCGCGCCGAGATCGGCCGCGAGCAGCTGCTGGAGCACTTGCACGTTTAGGAAGGTGAGCGGGAGTCGGGCTTGGTTTGGCCTTCCCATGGTCCCCGCTTTTTCAAAAAGCAGAGATTGGGTAAAAGCGTGAGAGTCACGGACGCCGCGCTGTTTCCGCACGCTGCTCGCAGTTCGCTCTTCGTCCCGAAACGCGCCACCGCCACACGCGCACCGCGCCGACGAACTCGAACGCGAACCCGGCGTTGAATCAACGTCTGTCTCGTTTTGGTTTTCCATGGTCTCCTGCTTTTGCGAATTTCGCTCTACGGAGCGAAATTCGCAAAAGCAGGAGATTGGGTAAAAGCAAAAGAGTCACTGACGGCGAACCCTTTCCGCACGCCGCTCGCACCTACCCCTTCCTCCTCCACCCCGCCCCCACCCCCATCAACACCGCGCCCACGAACACGGCCCCGGCCGCCAGCTCGAGCGCCAGGGTGAAATTTCCCGAGCGCGCCGCGAGCTCGCCCGCCAGCACCGGGCCGATGATCTGCCCGACGCTGAACGCCGCGGTGAGCAGGCCGATCATGCGCGTGGGGTTGTGCGGCGCGATCGCGCCGCCGAGGGAGACCGTCATCACCGCGATCCCGGCGAAGGTGCCGCCGAAGCCGAACGCCGCGGCGAGCGCGGCCCAGGGCGCGCCCGAGACCACCGGCAGCACGATCGCCAGCGACAGCACGGCGTAGGCCGCGATCAGCGCGCTCACCAGGCCGGTGCGCCGGGACAGCGCCGTCCACAGCACCGCGGAGGGCGCGGCCGCGAGGCCGACCACGATCCACAGCCCTTCGGCGAGCGCGTGCAGCTCGGGCATCGCCTTCGCGATCGCGACCAGGAAGGTGCCGCTCACCGCGTAGCCCGCGCCTTGCAGGAAGTACACCAGGTTGAGCAGCGGCGCCGGGAAGCGCTCGGCGCGCACCGCGCGCGCGCCGAGCGCGGCCGCGCTTTCCCCCGGCTCACGCGGGGCGAGCCACAACCAGCACGGCACGAACAGCGCGCAGCACAGAGCCGCGAGCGCGAGCCAGCCACCGCGCCAGCCGAGCGCGTCGCCGCCCGCCACGATGATCGTGCCCGATGCCGCGATGCCCACCCCGACCCCGGCGTAGATCCAGCCCATCCACGACTGGCGCCCGTGGCGCGCGAGCCGCTCGAGGATCAGCGCGGAGGACCAGACCAGGACGCCCGCGCTCGCCACGCCCGAGACGAAGCGCAGCACGGCCCAGTAGGCGAGGTCGGTGCCGAGCGCCATCGCGGCGGTCGTCGCGACGCTCGCCGCCAGGCAGGCGAACAGGCCCGGGCGCCGCAGCCGGGGCCGCGACAGCGCGGCGGCGCCGAACGCGCCGAGCAGGTAGCCGAGGTAGTTGATGCCGGCGAGGCGCCCCGCGACGTCGGCGCCGAAATGCGCCGCCTGCTGCATCGCCGGCAGCAGCGGCGTGTACGCGAAGCGCCCCACGCCCATGGCGATCGCGAGCGCGCACATGCCGGCGAACAGGGCGCGGACCAGCTGGGCGGTTTCGCTTCCCGTCACCAGCCGCGCAGCCGGTTGAGCTGGCGGCGGTCCTTCTTCTCCGGGCGGCCGCGGCGCGACGCCTCGGGCTCACGCATCAGCTTGTTCGCTTCGAGCTGCGCAACGCGCGCCGCGCGCGCCGCCTCGCTCTCCTCGTAGAGCAAGCGCGCCTGCGCGGCCGGGCCGCGCCGCTCGCTCAGCGCGACCACGGCGAGCTTCCAGCCGAGCCCGCCGATCGTGAGATCCAGGCGGTCGCCGGGCTTGAGGTCCTTCGCGGGCTTGACGCGCTCGCCGTTCAGCCGCACGTGCCCGCCCTCGATCGCGGCCTGCGCCTGCGCGCGCGTCTTGTAGAAGCGCGCCGCCCACAGCCACTTGTCGATGCGCATCAGGCCTGCGCCAGCACTCCGCTCGAGCACGACACGCCGGTGCCGCCCAGCCCGCAGTAGCCGCCCGGGTTCTTGCCGAGGTACTGCTGGTGGTAGTCCTCGGCGTAGTAGAACTCGGGCGCGGCGCGGATCTCGGTGGTGATCGCACCGTGGCCGGCGCGCGTCAGCGCCTCCTGGAAGCGCGCCCGCGATGCAGCCGCCGCCCTGGCCTGGGCTTCGCCGCAGGTGTAGATCGCCGAGCGGTACTGCGTGCCGACGTCGTTGCCCTGGCGCATGCCCTGCGTCGGGTCGTGGCCCTCCCAGAACACCCTGAGCAGCTCGTCGTAGGACACGAGCTGCGGGTCGAACACCACCAGCACCACCTCGGCGTGGTTGGTCATGCCGCTGCAGGCTTCCTCGTAGCTCGGGTTGGGCGTCGTGCCGCCGGCGTAGCCCACCGCGGTGGTGTACACGCCCGGGGTCTGCCAGAACTTGCGCTCGGCGCCCCAGAAGCAGCCCATGCCGAACACCGCCTGCTCGAGCCCTTCTGGAAACGGCGGCGTGAGCGGATGGCCGTTGACGAAATGCCGCTCGGGCACCGGCATCTTCCCGCGCCGCCCCGCCAGGGTGTGCTCGGCGGGCAGCAGCTGGGTGAGCTTCTTCATGAATCCGAACATGGCGTGACTCCTCGGGTTGCGCACGCGCCTTGGTCGCGCGAGCGCCGCAGATCCTGACGCGAGGATAGCACCGCGCGCCGCGCGTGCCGCGCGGCGTCGGCGCTACTGGACGCCCGGCCCTACGCCGCTGCGCTCGCGGCGCGCGCAGCCCTCACCCGGGGCGCGGTCTCCCTCACGGCGATCATCGCGCCCGCGACCACCACCTGGCTCAGCACGGAGATCCACAGCGCCGCCGCCAGACCCAGGTGGTCGGCGATCGCGCCGGCGATGACCGGCATCAGGGTCGTGCCGACGATGACCGCGAAGAAATTGGTCATGCCCAGTGCCGCGCCGCGCAGCTCGTCGGACACCAGCTCGCTCACCGTCGTGGCCAGCACGATCGGCAAGGTCCCCCAGCCGAAGAAGCCGCTGATTCCCAGCAGCAGCCGCATCTCGCCGATACCGTGGTCAGCGCCGAGGTAAAACACGAGCGCGGCGGCGCTCAGCGGCGCGGCCAGGAACACCGTGCGCCGGCGGCCCCAGAAATCGGACAGCAGCGGCAACACGAGCTGGCCGGCAACGCCCGACAAGCCCCACACCGCTGCGATGCTGCCCGCCTCGAGCAGCGTGAAATGCCGCACCTTGGTCAGGAACAGGACGTTGAAGCCGATCGTCATCTGCAGCCAGGTGAGCACCGCGCAGCCGGCGATCGTGACGGCCAGCACCGACGGATCGCGCAGCAGCCGCGCGCCGGCACGCCACTGGATCGGGTGGCGCTCGGTGTGCGCCGGCGGTTCGCGCATCACGAAGAACAGCGCGACCAGCACCAGCAGGCTCGCCGCGCCGACGATGGGGAACGCCCAGCGCCAGCCCAGGTGCACGGTGATCGAGGTGATGATGAGCGCGCCCAGCCCCGCGCCGATCAGCGTGTAGCCGGCGGCGAAAATGGCCTGGTTGAAGCCGCGCCGCTCGGGCGCCGACTCCTCGTTGATCGTGGCCTCCCCGACCGACCAGCCCACGCCGTCGCCGATGCCGAGCAGGTCGCGCACGACGAACATCGACAGGAAGTTCCACGCCGCGCCCATCGCGGCGGTCATCACGCAGGTGAAGGCCACCGCCGGCAGCAGCACCTTGCGCCGGCCGTAGCGGTCCGACAGCCAGCCGCCGATCCAGCTCGAGAACGCCCAGGTGACCGAGGTGCCGGAGATCAGCAGCCCGGCCTGCCACAGCGCCATGTGGAACTCGGGCACGATCTTCGGAAAGATGAACCCGATCCCGACCCGGTTCAGACCGACCGTGCCCCAGAACAGGACCAGCAACACCAGGATGCGGTATTCGTAACTCTTCGAGCGCGGGCTTGCCATCGGATGCTCCTCCCTTTGTGTGTCCTCAACGAACGCTGACAAACGCGTCAGCCCTCACCATCCGTGCCATCCGGATTGTTGTGGTTGCAGTGTAGCCGCCCGAGCCTGGTCGCGTCGCGCCTTATGGTTGTCAGCGTCAACGACTTCAGCGGAGCGGAACCGCGCGCCTAGCCGCGCTCGAACGCTCGCACCGGGCGCTTGCCCCGGGCCGCAGGGGTCGGCGCGACCGCCTCGGTCCCGGCCTCCGGCACGTACGCCCCGCTCACGCCGATCGGCGCGTCGCCCTGCACGGTCACCCGCTCCATGGTGCGCCGCTGCGGGTAGTAATCGTGCGGCGCGTAGTGCTGGACCGAGCGGTTGTCCCACATGACCACGGTGTCGGGCTGCCAGCGCACCCGCAGCTGGTACTCGGGCACGTGGGCCTGCGCGTACAGGAACTGCAGGACGGTGCGGCTCTCGTCCTCCTTCAGGCCGCGGATGCGCACCGTGAACTGGGGATTCACGTTGAGGATGCGCCGGCCGCTCACCGGATGCACGCGCACCACCGGGTGCCATGGATTGGGATACTCGTCCTCGAGGCGGCGCAGCGTGCGCCGATCCTCCGGCGAGTCGCCGAACAGCGTGCGGAAGGGCTTGAAATCGTGCAGCGCCTCGAGGCCGTGGAGGTACTGCTTCATGCGCTCGCTCAGGCCGCGATAGGCCGCGGTCATGCTCGCGAACAGCGTGTCGCCTCCGACCTGGGGCACCACCCTGGCGCGCAGCACCGTGCCCATCGGCGGCGCCGCGCGAAAGGTCTCGTCGGAGTGCCAGCAGTCGGTGAGCGCCGGCGGATTGTCGGCCGAGTAGTCGAGCACGATGACTTCCGGCTTGTCCTCCCGGTTGGGCGAGAACGGATGGATCGACAGCTCGCCGAAGCGGCGCGCGAACGCCATCTGCTGCTCGAGGGTGATGGCCTGGCCGCGCAGCACGATCACCTCGTGCTTCACCAGCGCGTCGTGCACCACCCGGAACTCGGCCTCCGACAGGGAGCGCCCCAGGTCGAGCCCGCGGATCTCGGCGCCGATGTGGCCGTTGATCGGCAGCACGTGCGGCTGCGCCGCGGCCGCAGCCGGAAAACCTTGTTCGGGCATGGTGAGCCTCCTGCCGCGTTTTAAACCCCCGGCAGGTAGTGGTCAATGTCAACGAGTTCGGCAGAGCGAAACGGCGCGCCGCGGCCTAGTAGAATGGCGCCTGCGCCACTCTCACACTGACTCGCGATGAAAGTCTGCATCTACGGCGCCGGCTCGATCGGCGGATTGATGGCCGCCTGGCTGGCCGAAGCGGGGGTGGACGTTGCCGTGGTGGCGCGCGGCGCGCAGCTC
This sequence comes from uncultured Pseudomonadota bacterium, assembly GCA_963817785.1. Taxonomy (GTDB): domain Bacteria; phylum Pseudomonadota; class Gammaproteobacteria; order Burkholderiales; family SG8-39; genus JAKALD01. The sequence goes on from CAWFPL010000008.1 coordinate 365,704, forward strand.
GAGGCGATCCGCCGCGCCGGCCTGCGCATCCGCAGCCGCACCGCCGGCACCACGCTCACCACGCATCCGCACGTCGCGAGCGATCCGCGCCGGCTCGGCCCGCAGGACTGCGTCATCGTCACGGTCAAGGGCCAGAGCCTGCCGCAAGTCGCCGCCGCGATCGGGCCGCTGCTCGGCCCGGACACCTCGATCGTCACCGCGATGAACGGCGTGCCGTGGTGGTTCTTCGACCGCCTGGCCTACGGCGAAGGCAAGCTCAGGCTGGAAAGCCTCGACCCGGGCGGGGCGCTCGCGCGCGCCATGCCCACCGAGCGCATCGTGGGCTGCGTCATCCATCTCGCGGCATCGATGGTCGAGCCGGGCCTCATCAGCCACAACCACGGCAACCGGCTGATCCTCGGCGAGCCCGGCGGCCGCAACGGCGTGCGCACGCAGCGCCTCGCCGAAGCGCTCGGCCGCGCCGGCTTCGAGTGCCTGGTGAGCCACCACATCGAGAAGGACTTCTGGGTGAAGCTGCTGGGCAACGTGAGCTTCAATCCGGTCTCGGCGCTCACCCTCTCCACCGCCGACCGGCTGATCGCCGACCCGCAGGTCAAGTCCTACATGGTGGCGATCATGCGCGAAGTGCTCGCGATCGGCCGCGCTGTCGGCGTGGATGCCGACATCGACCCCGAGGCGCGCATCGACATGGCGCGCGCGCTCGGCCCGTTCAAGACCTCGATGCTGCAGGACATGGAGGCCGGCAAGGCGCTCGAAATCGACGGGCTGCTCGCCGGCACCCTGGAAATCGCGCGCCAGGCCGGCGTCGCCGCGCCGTTCACCGAAAGCCTCTACGGCCTGATCCGGCTGCGCGCCGGCGCGAGCGGCCAGTATCGGTGACGCCTACGCCGCAGGCGCGTCCGATGTCGCACCGGCTGTGCGTCGCCCCGATGATGGACTGGACCGACCGGCACTGCCGGTTCTTCCTGCGCGCCATCGCGCCGCGCGTGCGCCTCTACACCGAGATGATCACCACCGGCGCGCTCCTGCACGGCGACGCCGAACGGCACCTCGCCTTCGATCCGGCCGAGCATCCGCTCGCCGCGCAGCTCGGCGGCAGCGAGCCCGACGAGCTGGCGGCCTGCGCGCACCTGGCCGAGCAGCGCGGCTACGACGAGGTCAACCTCAACATCGGCTGCCCGAGCGAGCGCGTGCAGCGCGGCGCCTTCGGCGCCTGCCTGATGGCCGAGCCGCGGCTGGTCGCCGAATGCGTGCGCGCGATGCGCGCGGCGGTCTCCATCCCGGTCACCGTCAAGCACCGCGTCGGCATCGGCCGCACCGAAACCTACGAATTCATGCGCGACTTCGTCGCCGAGGTCGCGGCGGCCGGCTGCGAGACCTTCATCGTGCACGCGCGCAACGCGATCCTGTCGGGCCTGTCGCCGAAAGAAAACCGCGAGATCCCGCCGCTGCGCTACGACTTCGTGCACCGCCTGAAGCGCGAGCTCCCGGCGCTCGAGATCGTCGTCAACGGCGGCCTGGCCGACTGGCCCGCGATCGAAGCCCAGCTCGAGCACGCCGACGGCGTGATGCTCGGGCGCGCCGCCTACCATCATCCCTGGCTGCTCGTCGAAGCCGGCGCCCGCCTGTACGGCGAGCAAATACCCCGCAGCCGCGCCGACGTAGTGCGCGCGATGCTCGGCTACGCGCGGCGCGAGGTCGCCGGGGGCACCGCGCTGCGCCACATCACGCGCCACATGCTGGGGCTCTACCACGGCCACCCGCGCGCCCGCCTTTGGCGGCGCATGCTCTCGGACCCCGCGCGGCTCGCGCGCAACGAACCGGCGCTGCTGCTCGAGGCGCTGGAGGCAGTCGAGCATCCCGCGATGGCGGCGGCATAGGCTTCATAGTGGGTTAGCTTCGCTTTTACCCCGATCTCCTGTTTTGGCGAATTTCGCCGCCCGCGGCGAAATTCGCAAAAACAGGAGACCCTGAAGCGGTCGCAACTCACTACCCCCCATTTCACTCCCCCCGCTCCCCCTCCCCCCGCCCGGCGTATCATCCCCAGACCTCTCCCGAAGGATCCCGCCATGACCGTCAAGCTCAAGTCCGTGAACACCTCCTCCGTGCGCGACCGCGTGAGCGACGCCGAGTGGCAGGTGCGCGTCGATCTCGCCGCCGCCTACCAGCTCGCGGCGCTGTTCAAGTGGACCGACCTCATCTACACGCACTTCTCGGCGCGCGTGCCGGGCGGCGAGGATTTCCTGATCAATCCCTACGGGCTCATGTTCGACGAGATCACCGCGTCGAACCTGGTGAAGATCGACGCCGGCGGCAAGGTGCTCGACGACCCGAGCGGCGCCGGCTACAACGAGGCCGGCTTCGTCATCCACGGCTGCGTGCACGAGGCGCGCCCTGAGATCAACTGCGTGATCCACACTCACACGCGGGCCGGGGTGGCGGTGTCGGCGCAGAAATGCGGCCTGCTGCCGATCAGCCAGCACGCCATGTTCGCGTACGGCATGCTGACTTACCACGACTACGAGGGGATCGCGCTCGAGCTGGATGAGCGCACGCGCCTGGCGCGCGACCTCGGCAAGACCTCCAGGGCGATGATTTTGCGGAACCACGGCCTGCTCGCGCTCGGCACCACCGTGCGCGAGGCCTTCGAGACCATGTACTACCTCGACACCGCCTGCCAGATCCAGATCGACGCGCTCGCCGGCGGGCGGGTCGAGGTCGGGCTCATCTCCGAGCCGGCGGCGCAGAAGGCCTTCGAGCAGTTCCAGCGTCCGAACCGCGACGCGGCGAAAAAGGACTGGCCGGCGCTGCTGCGGCTGCTGGAGAGGAAAGGGATTCGCTACCGCGACTGAGCGGCGCGCCTCAGGTTCCCAGGTACTTCCGCAGCCACTCGCGCGTCCGCTTCCAGGCGTCGCGAGTCGCCGCTTCGTCGTACTGGTAGATGTAGCCGTCGCGCGACACGGTCCCCTGCATGAACGCCGGTGCGCCGCGGTCGAAGCGGTGATAGGCGCCGGGATACACCACCAGCTTTACCGTTTTTCCTGCCGCTTTGAGCGCCGCTTCCATGTCGCGCGCGATCGCCACCGGGACTTCATTGTCGCTGGCGCCGTGCAGCATGAGCACCGGCGCGCTCACCTGCGCGGCGACGTCGACCGGCATCTTGATGGAAGGCGGGAAATGGATGCCCTTCGCCTTGCGCAGGTCGTAGTCGCCGTAATAGACGACCACCGCTTTCACGTTCGGGTTGAGCGCTGACACCAGGATGCCGTGCGCCCCGAGCGAGAAGCCCACGATCCCGACCGGCTTGCCGCCGACCTCCGGCCGCGCCTTCAGCTCATCGACCACGTGCGCGATCTCATGGTCGATCGCCGGCGACCAGAGTTTCCGGTTGCCGACCACGTCGAGGTAGTTCAGCGCAACCGCGACGTAGCCTTCGCCGGCGAGCGCCTTCGCGTACTCCTCGTCCGCCGGCTCGAACTTGCCCCTCCCCTTGGTGTGCAGCTCGATCACCGCGGGCGCGGGGGTCTTGGCCGGCACGAACATGACCCCCGAGAGCGTCCCGCCCGTCACGTCGAAGGTCACCGGCTGTCCGGCCGGTGGCGCCGCGTGCGCGGAGCAAGCCGCGGCCAGAGCCCACGCCGCGCTCAGCCGCGCGAGCTTGCCGCTTGTGCTCATCAGGCAACCTCCCGGTATTTGAGGGGCGTCGAGTCACCTCGATGCAGGGTTGTCGACCGGGCTTGGTTGTGGACAACGCGCTGGCCCTCCAACAGGCCATGAAGCGTGTTGTCCACAACTGCGAAGCACCCGGTGGGCAACCCGTGTTCAGCGCCTGAACCGTGTATCTGTGCGGCATTGACGCCGCCAAGGAGAACCGCCGAAGGTATGAACCGACTTCCGTGCCCCCGCGGTGACTGCCCGTTGCGCTTGCCTTTCGAAGGCCCGCATGAGACCCGCAGCCCACGGGGTGCCGGAAGGCCACGACGGGCCACAGGATGTAGCGCCACGCCTACCCAGCGGGAGCGCCGATTGATGAGCTTCCCGCCGCGCCTTCCGACACCGGCAGTCATACCGCAACTTTGAGGAGTCTGTCCATGAGTACCGATGTCTTCGCCGGCCTGGACGGGGCCGTGCATACGCACGCAGTGTGCATCATCGACGCCTCGGGCGCGGTGCGTGATCGCTTCGAGATCGCGCATGACCGGGAGGGCCTGGCCGAGTTGATGCGCCGCCTGGCGCGCTTCGGCGCGAGCCTGCGCATCGCCATCGAGCGCCCCTCGGGCCTGATCGTCGATGCGCTGCTCGAGGCCGGCCACCAGGTCTTCCAGATCCACCCCAACGCGGTCAAGGCCAGCCGCCCGCGCACCGCAGCCACGGCGCCAAGAGCGACGCCTCGGACGCCTACCTGCTGGCCGACTTGCTGCGCACCGATGGCCACCGCTGGGCGGCGCTGTCGCCGCAGTCCGATTCGATCCGCGCTCTGCGCGCCCTGGTGCGCTCGCGCGAGGATCTGGTGGCCACCCGCGTGGCCCTGGGGAACCAGCTGCACAGCACACTCCAGGCCTTCTGGCCCGGGGCGGCCCGCATCTTCGCCGACATCACCTCGCCCATCGCCTTGGCGTTCCTGCGCCGCTACCCCTCGCCCGCATCGGCTGTGCACCTGAGCGAGGCGCAGTTGCGGGGCTTTTGCCGTGCCCAGCACTACAGCGGCCGGCGTAGCCCGGCCGAGCTGCGGGCGCGTCTGCGCACCGCGGCGCAAGGGCTCACCGGCAAGCTCACCGCTGAGTCGATGGCCCAGCTCGTGCGCTCGCTGGTGGCCGTGCTCAAGCCCTTGGTCGCGCAGATCTCGGAGCTGACACGGCGCATCGAACGCTTCGTCCAGTCGTTGCCCGACGGACAGATCCTCATGTCCTTCCCGCGCGCCGGGCGCGTGTGCGCCGCGCAGATCCTGGCCGAGCTCGGCGACGTGCGCGAACGCTTCCCCACGCTCGATCGGCTCGCCGCAGAGGCCGGCACGGTGCCCGTGACTTACCAGTCCGGCAAGACGCGCAGCGTGACCTTCCGCTGGGCTTGCAATCACCGCCTGCGCCAAGCCATCACTTGCCTGGCCGACAACTCGCGCCACGCCAACTCTTGGGCTCACGCCATCTACGCCGCCGCACGCGCCCGCGGCTGCGATCACCCGGATGCCATCCGCATCCTCGCCCGCGCTTGGTTGCGCGTCATCTGGCGCGCCTGGACCGACCGCAAACCCTACGACCCAAAGCTGCATCTCGGCGCGCTCAAGCTCGCTTCCGCCACAGGAGGTTGACACCGGATGTCTCATGCCCGGACCGCGGCGGCGCGCCGCGCGCGCCCCGGCAGCTGCAGCACCGTCGCGATGCTGAGCAGCGTCGCGGCGAACACGGTGAAGAACACCGCCTGCGGCAGCCCGCGGTCGAGCAGCGCGCCGTAGAAGATCGGCGTCGCCATCGCGCCCAGGTCGAGCCCCGAGTAGACGAAGCCGTACACCTTGCCGGTCGAGCCGGGCGGCGTCGAAGCGCGCACCAGCAGGTCGCGCGAAGGGTTGGTGAGGCCGGCCGAAAACCCGGCCAGCGCGAGCACCGGCGCGAGCAGCGGCTCGCTCACCGCGCCGAGCGCCACCGCGAGCATGAACAGGCCCGCCGAGAACATGCCGCCTGCGGCGACCAGGTCGTGGCGCGGCGTGCGCTGCGCGACGTAGCCGCCGGAGAGCACGCCGGTCGCGGCACCGAGCAGGTAGGCGGTGAGCGCCGACGAGGCGAGCGCCACCGGCGCGTGGTAGAAGGCGACGATGCTCGACACGCCGAAGGTCTGGATGCCGGTGAGCGCCACCGACAGCAGGAAGAAGAACAGGAAGCACATCACCACCGGCGCCGCGGCGAGCGCGCGCAGGTCCTGCGCCAGCGTGGTCGGCGCGCGCCCCCGCCCGCCCACGCGCTGCGCCACTTCCAGCTTGCCGCCGTTCGCCAGGATCAGCGCGATCATCACCACGCCCATCGCGGAGGCGGTCATCAGCGCGACGTGCCAGCCGTACAGGTGGGTCATCGCCAGGCTGAAGGCGGGCGCGAGCGCCCAGCCGATGTTGCCGCCCAGGCCGTGGAAGCTGAACGCGTAGCCGAGCCGGCCGCTGTCCACGCGCGAGTTGAGGATCGAGAAGTCCGCCGGGTGGAACACGCTGTTGCCCATGCCCGCGATCACCGCGGCGATCACCAGCGTCGCGTAGCTCGGCGCGAAGCCGGCGAGAAACACGCCCGAGGAGGCCAGCGCGAGGCCGAGGAGCAGCATGCGCTTCGCGCCGAAGCGGTCCACCGCGAAGCCGGCCAGCGTCTGGCACACCCCCGAGACGGTGTAGTACAGCGCGACCGTGGCGCCGAGCTCGGTGTAGCTCACGCCCAGGTCCTTGCGCAGGATCGGGAACAGCACCGCGATCACCAGCTGGTAGAAGTGCGACAGGCCGTGCGCCAGCGTGATCAGGCCGATGATGCGGGCGTCGCGCCTGAGGGTCGGGGCGGCGGGCTCCATGGCTCTATTCTTCCACGATCCGGTTCACGAAGCGCGCCACCGCATCGAGCGTGGCCTGCGGCTGCTCGCGGTGCGGGCTGTGGCCGCAGCCGGCGAGCTTGACCACCTGGCAGGGCCCGTTCACCTGGCGCGCGATCGCCTCGACCTGCGCCATGGTGCCGTACTGGTCGTCCTCGCCCTGGATCGCGAGCACCGGGCAGCGGATGCCCGGCAGGGAGTCCTCGATGTTCCAGGCGCGGAACGCCTCCGACAGCCACACGTCGTTCCAGCCGTAGAAGGTCTTCGCCGCGTCGCGGTGGTACTTGCAGAGCTTCTGCGGAAGATCGCTGCTCTCGAAGGCCTGCTTCGCTTCGCGGATGCCCGCCAGCCCGTGCTCTTCGACGAACACGTGCGGCGCCTCGAGCACCAGGCCGCGCACCGCGTGGCCGGCGCCGGCGTGGATCAGCGCGATGGACGCGCCGTCGCTGTGTCCGACCATGATCGGCGCTTCGATTCCGAGCGCGGCGAGCACCTGCGGCAGCGCCTCGAGCGCCTCGCGGTGCATGAAGCGCGTCGTGTGCGGCGCCTCGAGCACGTCCGATTGCCCGTAGCCGTAGCGCGCGTACACCAGCGCCGGGCAGCCCGTGGACTTGACCACCCGCAGCGGAAAATCGCGCCACTGGCGGATCGAGCCCAGGCCCTCGTGCAGGAACACCAGCACCGGCTTGCCCGGCTCGGCCGCGTCGATCCATTCGTATTCCAGCCGATGGCCGGCGGCGTACAGGAAAGGCATGCGCGCTTGGTTTCTAAGGCGGTAAGGCGGGCGCGAGAATAGCACGCGCCCCGCGCGCGGCGCCGTGCCGTTTCGCCGATAATGCCCGTCGCTGCGGAGCCCCTTCGTGCGCCTCACCGCCTACCTGATTCTCGCCGGAACCCTGCTGCTGTGGTCGGGCAACTGGATCGTCGCGCGCGCGGTGCGCCACGACATCAGCCCCGGCATCGCCACCGCCGGCCGTCTGCTGCTAGTGCTGGTGCTGCTCGCGCCCTTCGCCTGGCCCGGCCTGCCGCGCAAGCTGCGCGCGCTCACGCGGCGCGACTGGGGCGTGTTCGCCGCGCTCGGCTTCTGCGGCGGCGGCCTGCACCTCGCGATGCAATGGCTCGGGCTGCACTACACCACCGCCACCAGCGGCACCCTGTATCTCTCCACCTCGCCGATCTTCATCCTGCTGCTCGCCGCGCCGCTGCTCGGCGAGCCGATCCGGCCGCGCCAGTGGATCGGAATCGCCATCTCCTTCTGCGGCGTCGCGCTCATCGCCGCGCACGGCGACCCGCGGCGCCTCGCCTCGCTGTCGCTCAACGTCGGCGACCTGCTCTCGCTCAGCTCGATGGCCATGTGGGGCTCCTACACCGTGTTCCTGCGGCTGCGCCGCGACACGCTGGGCACCATCCAGTACCTGACCGTGCTGTGCCTGTTCGGCCTGGTCTACATCTCGCCGTGGGTCGCCTGGGACCTCGCCCACGCAGCGCGCGTGAGCCTCAACGCCGCGGGCTTGGCCGCGGTCGCGTATTCGGCCATCGGCTCGCTTTTGCTCGCCTACGCGGGATGGAGCTACGTCGTCACGCGCCTGGGCGCGGCGCGCGCCGGCGTCACCATGCACCTCATGCCCGCGCTCGGCGTGCTTTTGTCGGCGATACTTCTCGGCGAGTACCCGCACTGGTTTCACTTCGCCGGCATCGGGCTGATCCTCACCGGCGTGGCGCTCGCCTCGATGCGGCCGCGCACATGACTGCGTTTGACGACCGGCTGCTGGAGTCGATCTCCGCCAACCTCGCGCGGCTCGCGCCTGCGCCGCTCGAGGCGCGCGGGCTGAAGCGCGCCGCCGTGTGCGTGATCGTCACCGCCGATACGGAGGGGAACGCCGCGCTGTTATTGACGCGGCGCGCCGAGCATTTGAATGTGCACGCCGGCCAGTTCGCGCTGCCGGGCGGGCGCGTGGAGTCGGGCGAAAGCGCGCTCGACGCGGCGCGGCGCGAGGCGTACGAGGAAATCGGCTTGGAGCTCCTGCCCGAGGCCGTGCTCGGCCGCCTCGACGACTACCCCACGCGCTCGGGCTACCTCATTACTCCATTGGTGGCGTGGTGTGCGGCGGACGTGGCGTTGAGTCCCAATCCCTCCGAGGTCGCACAGATCTACCGCGTGCCGCTCGCGGATCTGGGCTCGGGGCCCGAATTCGTCTCCATCCCCGAGAGCGAGCGCCCGGTCGTGCGCTATCCGCTGCTCGGCACGACTATCCACGCGCCGACTGCGGCGGTCATTTATCAGTTTGTCGAGGTTGGCTTGCATGGGCGTCAGACGCGGGTTGCGCATCTCGAGCAGCCGGTGTGGGCGTGGAGGTAGGGGGGCGGATTGAGCTTTTCCGTGTTGCGCGGTGGGGGAGCGCCTTCCAGCAGCTCCAGACCTACAAGGCCGAGATTCCGGCGCTTTTCGCGACGAACGCCGTGCTGGTCGTCTCCGATGGCGTTGAGGCGCGCGCCGGCACGCTCACCGCCGGGCGCGAGTGGTTCAAGCCCTGGCGCACGATCGCGGCGACACGCTGGCCGACTCCCACATGCCGGAGCAAGAGTCAACACCTCGGGCTGACTGAGTCGATATAAAGTGCATCCCATGTCACCCGCCACAGAGCTCCTCGACCTCGCCGAAGAAGCCGCCGCCGCGCTTCCCCTCCCCCCAATAGCGCAAGCGCTCTTCCCGCCGGATCGCAAAGGGCTCGGCAAGCCGGGAGAGTTCTGCGTGCTGCGCTTGGCCGACGACAGCGTGGGCACGGCGTTCGTGCTGCTGGGCGATACGCTCGCTCGCCTGCAGGAGCGCGTGCCGGGCGAGCTGGTCGGACGACCGGCGCTTGAGGTCGCGCGGCGCTTCGCCGGAGACGATCCGGTGGAGCGCGCGCTGGGTCTCGCGGCGCTGAATGCGATCACGCAGCACGTCTTTCGCCAAGCGGGATACGAACCCGATCTTGCCGCAGACTCGCTCGGCTCGTTGCGGGTCGGGCCCGAGGACCACGTGGGCATGATCGGCTTTTTCCGCCCGCTCGTGGAGCACGTACGCGCGCTCGGCCTGCCGCTCACCGTGCTGGAGCTGCGTGCCGAGCTGGTGCAGGACGCGCCGGGTTTGTCGGTCACGCTCGATCCGAAGCGGCTCAGGGAGTGCAACAAGATTTTGTCCACCAGCACGGTGTTGCTGAACGACACGCTCGAGGAGATTCTGTCCAGCTGCCGCCACGCGGAGGCGGTCGCGCTGATCGGTCCTTCGGCGAGCTGTTTTCCCGACCCGCTTTTCGCCCGCGGTGTCACGACCATGGGCGGGTACTGGGTGCTCGATCCCGCCCTCTTCATGCGCCGCGCTGCGGCACTGGAGCTTTGGGGTGACGCGGGAAAGAAGAGCTGCGTGCAGCGCCAGGCTTATCCGGGAACGCGGGCCTTGTTGTACGAGGCGGCAAGGCGTCACGCCTGCTTGCGCGCTTCGTAGGTTGAAGCTGCGGCTCGTTGCACGATACTGGGCTGCGGCCCAAACCCGCCACAGCGCTATTGCGCGTTGGCGCCTCCCCCCGAAGGCAACCGATCGAATCGCCGGTCCAGCTGCAGCAGGAGCGGAACCCCGCGGGAATCGAGAGGCGACAGCTCCGCCGTAGCGAGATACATCGGGCGTGGAGGCGATGCTTCGGCCTCGATCCGGGCCGGCTGAGGCTCGGGCTGGTGGGCGAAGAAGCCCAGCACCCCCGCCGCGAGCGCCAGCACGACGGCGAGGTAGGCGTGAACGACCCGCGGGGGCCGCTTGACGAGCACCGGCGCGGGGCTCGGCGCCACGGCGACCGCATCCGCAGTGGCGCTCGCCGATCGCGTGGCGCCCTCGAGTTTCTGCGCGGCAGCCAGCGCCGCGCGCTCCGCATTCGTGCGCTCTTCGCCCGCAACCCGCGCCGCGGCTTCCGCGAGAGCGCGCCGCCGTGCGGCGCGCGCGGCCTTCTCGTCCGCGTCCGCCGCGGCGGCGGCGCTCTTCGCCGCAGCTTCGTTGGAGCTCTGCTTCTCGAGCGCGGCATCGGCGAGCGCCGTCTCCTCCGCGGCGCGCAGCCTGGCGGCCTCGGCAGCGCGCGCGGCGGCGGCAGCCCGCTCCTGCGCGGCCCGGGCGAGCGATTCCTCGGCCTGGCGCCGCCGGGCGGCGGCAGCGGTGAGGGCCTCGTCCGCCGCCGCTTTCTCCTGCGCGCTCAAGCGCGCCTGCTCGTTGGCCGCCTGCGCCTGCAGGGCTGCCTGCTCCGCGCTCTCCTCATCCGCCAGCGGGGACCCGGCCTGGTCGGCGCTTTGCCTGGCGTCGGCAAGCGCCGCCTCGGCCTCGGCGCGCGCCGCGAGGGCTTCGCTGAGCACCTCGTTGCTCTCCTGCGCCTGCTGCGCCGCTGCGGCGGCCTCGGCCGCCGCCTGGCGGCGCGCCTGCGCGGCCTGCGCGGCGGCGGTCTCCTCGGCGGCGCGCGTCCGGGCGGCTTCGGCAGCGCGCGCTGCGGCGGCTGCTCGCTCCTGGGCGGACCGGGCGAGCGATTCCTCGGTCTGACGCCGCCGGGCGGCGGCCGCGGTGAGGGCCTCGTCCGCGGCCGCTTTCTCCTGCGCGCCGAGCCGCGCCAGCTCGTTCGCCATCTGCGCCTGCAGGGCTGCCTGCTCCGCTTTCTCCTCTGCCGCCACGCGCTCCTGCGTGAGCCGGGCCGCCGTCGCCTCCTCCGCCGTGCGTTGCCGTGAGGCGTGCAGCAGCTCGGCCTCGCGCGCCGATGCTTCCTCGGCGCGCTTGAGCGCCGCATGCTGGCTGACGATGTCCCTGGACGCGGCGGCAGCGAGATCGCGCTCCACCTGCAGGCGCGCGTGCGCGTCGGCGAGCGCTTTCGCGCGCGCTGCGTCGGCGTCGCGCGCCGCCTGCGCGGAGCGCGCTTCGACTTCCGCCTTCTCCTGCGGCGCGGGCGCCGGGGCCGGCGACGGCTTGCTCGCAAAATCGAGGTTGAGTATGTCCCCGAGCTGGTCGCCGTAGGTCTGCAGGATGTGGCGGAATTCCGGCAGCGCCTTGCGAAAGGCTTCCACCATCACCGGGTCGAATTGCTTACCGGCCCCGCCCGAGATCTCGCTGGCGGCGAGCTCGACCGTCATCGGCCCGCGGTGAAACTGCGTCGTGGTCATGCTTTCGAACGCGTCGACGACGGCCATGACGCGCCCGGCCCAGGGGATGTCGGCGCCGCGCGCGTGCGCCGGGTAGCCGGTGCCGTCCCAGCGCTCGTGATGCGTGAGGGCGAGCGTGCGCGCGAGCTTGAGCAGCGGGTCGTCGTGCTCGCCGATGATCTCGGCGCCGATCTCGGGATGGCGCTGCATCTGCTCGCGCTCGGGCACGCTCAGGCTGCCGGCCTTGCGCAGCAGCTGCACCGGAACGCCCACCTTGCCGATGTCGTGCAGGGGCGCGGCTTTCATGATGAGATCGCAGATCGGCGGCCGCGCGCCGGCGGCCTGCGCCAGCGCGCGCGCGTAATGGCCCAGGCGCACGACGCGGTTTCCCACCGCGGAGGTCTCGTGATATTCCATCACGCGGCCCAGCCGCCGGATGAGCTGCAGCCGCGTCTGCTCGAGCTGCGCGGTGCGCTCGCGGATGAGCTCGTCCTGCTGGTGGCGCCGGGCGATGAGCTCCAGGTGGATGCGCACCCGCGCCGCGAGCACCGGCGGATTGATCGGCTTGGACAGATAGTCGATGGCGCCGAGCTGGAAGCCCTGCACGACATCGCGGGGATTGGAGCGCCCGCTGAGGAAGACGACCGGCACGTCGGCGACCGCGGGGCTCGCCTTGAGCGTCTTGCAGATCTCGTAGCCGCTGCCCTCGGGCATCTCGACGTCGAGCAGGATCAGCTCCGGACGCGGCTCCTCGAAGGCCAGTCGCAGCGCCGTGGGGCCCTCCGGGGCGAGCTTGACCCGATGCTCGCGCCCGAGCGTCGCCGCGATGAGGTTGAGAATGTCTTCGGAGTCGTCAACCGCGAGAACCGTGGCTTTCGGCTTTTGCATCCCCTGGCCTCCCGCCTGGGCATTCCCGGGCAGTATTACATGACGTCAGCCGGGCAGCGAATCCCCCCCTACATCTGCAGCGGCTTCCAGTACCCGGTCAGCTCCAGGTACCCCCGCCCGACCTCCCGCCCTGCCCGCATCGCCCGCGCTGCGCCTTCCCAGTAGATCGTCCCGGTGCCCAGGCGGGCGTCGAGCTCCTGGTCGTCCATGAGCGGCTCGAGGTCCCAGCTTTCGCCTCCCGCGGTCACGCGCATGGCCACGGGATACTCGACCCCGGTGCGCGGGGAGCGCCAGGTCCGCAGCGGCGCGAAGGCAATCTCGTTCGGTCCGAACTTCCTGGCACTGCCGTCCGCCGCGGCGAGCGTCCCGCCGGCGTAGTACGCGCCACCGCTTTTCGCGCGGATGCCGAACGCCATCAGCGCGCCGCCGTCCTCCAGATTGATCCCGCACCAGTCCCAGCCGGAGGCTTCCGGCGCGAGGTAATTGCTCGACCATTCGTGGTCGAGCCACGCCGTCCCACTCACCGCCTCCCTGCCCCGCCCGCGCTCGATCGCGCCGCGCACGGCGAGCTGCGGCCGGCTGTAGTAGTAGCTCGCCTCGCCGGGACGCGGGCCCTTGCGGCTGGTGCCGCCTTCGCCTTCGAGCAGCGGCGGGGCGTGCGCCGTGCAGTCGAGATCGAGCGCGAAGTCGCTCGCCGCGATGCGCGCGCGATACGTCTCGCCTTCCAGCGCGAGGCTCCAGTCGTCGATCCATACATCGGTCGTCGTTTCGCTCGCGCCGGCCAGACCGAGCGCCTCCCGCGCGGTGCGCTGCGCGTGGCGCAGCCGCCCGTAGGCCGGGTCGGCGAGCGCGGCATGCGCGAACACGATCTGGCGCGGCGTGAACTCGCTCGGGTTATCGGTCTGCCACGGCGTACGGCTGCGAAAAAACGTCACCTGGAAGCCGAGCGGCGCACCGCCCGCGGTGGCGAGCCAGCCGGTCACGTACCACCACTCGGTGCGAAAGGCCGGATGCGCGCCGTGATCGCGCGGGAAGACGAGCGCCGTGCCGGGCACGACTTCGGCATAGCGCACTTCGTCCAGTGCGGGAGCGAGCGCGAGCGCCGCGCCGGCGGCGAGAAATTCGCGCCGCCGCATTACCAGTCCTCCTTCACCGCGCGCACCGCGCCCATGCTCATCGCCTCGCGGCCGGAGAGAAACGCGGTGAGCGAGGCGAGCGCGATCAGCACCGCCCCCAGCGCGCCGAGAAAAACGAGCGGCGCATGCAGGTCCATGCTCCAGTTGAACGACTGCCGGTCCACCACATACACCAGCACCAGGCTGATCACGCCGCCGAGCGCGAGGCCGGCGAGCGCCCCGAGCGCGGCGAGCAGCGCGCCCTCGGCGGCGAGCATCGCCCCGATCTGAGCGCGCGTCATGCCGAGGTGGCGCAGCATGCCGAACTCGCGCCGGCGCGCGAGCACGATGGCGCCGAGGCTCGAGGACAGGCCGAACAGGCCCACCAGCACCGCCACCGCCTCGAGCCCGTAGGTCACCGCGAAGCTGCGGTCGAAGATGCGCAGCGACGCGGCGCGGATCCCGCTCGAGTCGGACATGTCGAGCAGATCTCCCCCGCGGAGCGCGCGGATCGCGCGCTCCGCGGCCGCCACGCTAGCGCCCGGCGCGAGCCACAGCGCGCCGTCGGTCGCGCCGCGATCGCCGGTGAGCGCAATGTAGAGCGGCCGCTGCATCAGGATCGCGCCGTGCTGGCGCGCGTAGTCCCGATACACGCCGGCCACCACGAACTCATGCAGCTTGCCACCGAGCGGCAGCTCGATGCGCCGCCCCGGGGCATAGCCGTACAGGTCCACCATCGCCTCCGACACCCACACCGGCGGCGGATCGCCGGGCTTGGGCGCATAGCCGCGCCCGACGACCGGATAGGCCTGCTGCGGCCCCTCAGGCAGGTCGCGCGCGAGCAGCGCGACGGGCGGGCGCGCCGGGTCGAGGTTGATGCGCAGGATGCGCATGAACGCCGCGCGCCGCACCTGCGGCAGACGGCGCACCGCCTGCTCGAAGGAGGCATCGAGGTAGGCGGTGTCGTTCGCCATCGGGGTGCGGAAGTACAGGTCCGCGGGCAGCACCGTGTCCAGCCACTCGCTGAACGAATGCCGGAAGGAACTCACCATGATCGCCATCGCCACCATCAGCGAGAAGCTGGCGACGATCGCCGCCAGGCTCACCGTCGCCTGCCCCGGCGAGCCGCGCAGCTGCGCGAGCGCGAGCGCCAGAGGAACGCGGCGCGGCAACGGCAGGACGTCGAACAGCGCGCGCGAGACGCGCGGCATGAGCAGCACCCCGCCGAGCAGCAGGCAGGCGATCGAGGCGTAGCCGAACACCGGGATGCCCTCCAGCGGCCCGAGCTGCGCGAGCGCGCCGCCTGCGGCGAGCAGCACCAGCCCCGGCCACAGCGACACGATGCGCTCGAACATGCGCTGCTCGTCGCCCGCCTTCAGCGCCTGCGCGGGCGGCGCGGCCGCCGCGTTGCGCGCCGGCAGCCACGCGCCCAGCAGCGCGAGCGCGACCCCGGCGGCGAAATACGCCGCCGCCATCCACGCCGGCACCGTCAGCTGCGGCTCGATGCCGCGGAACATGCCGGCGCCGAGGTCCGCGCCCGCGTAGTGCAGCGCGAGCCGCGCGAGCGCGTAGCCGAGCGCAAGCCCCAGCGCGCTGCCGAGCGCGCCGACCACGCCGGCTTCGATCAGCACCAGCCGCGCGATGCCGCGGCCCTCCAGCCCGAGCACGCGCAGCAGCGCATGCTCGCCGCGCCGGCGCGCCACCTCGAGCGCCTGCGCCGAGAACACGAGAAAGCCGCCGGTGAACAGCGCCACCATGGCGAGCACGTTCAGGTTGACCCGATAGGCGCGCGAGGGCGCGGCGCTCTCCTGCTCCGCGGCTTCGACCCGGGTCACGAAGCTCCCCGGCGGGAGCAGCGCCGCGATGCGCTGCTGCATCGTTTCGCGATCGGCGCCCTGCACGATCCGTACGTCCACGCGGTTGAGCCTGTCCAGACGCCCGAGGCGCCATTGCGCGGTCGCGATGTCGGTGAGCGCGGCCGGCCCCTTGAGCGCCCCGGGCGGGAGCACGCCGATCACCTTCAGCTCGACGCGCTGCAACCCGGCCACGAGCGCGAGCCGCCCGCCTGGCCGCAGCCCGAGCGAATCGGCGGCCGCGGCCGAGAGCAGCGCCGTGTCGGGCCGGAGCAATCCGAGCAGGCCGCGCGGATCGGCGGCGAACAGGCGCGGCTGCAGCCGGGCCGCGCGCAGCGGATCGAGCCCGATCACGCGCAGCGTGCGCCGGCCGCCCGCGAGGCCCGCGCGCAAGTCGAGCGCGGGGCTCGCCGCCGCGACGCCCGGCAGCCGCGCGATGCGCGCGTAGACCCGGTCCGGAAACCCTTCCTGCCCGCCGCGCACCTGCAGGTCGGCCTCGCCCGCGACCGCGCGCACCGCCGAGGCGAGGTCGTTCACCGCGGCGCGGTTGATGAGGTGCACGCCGAAGCCGAGCGCCACGCCGAGCGCGATGCCGATCATCGACAGCAGCGCGCGCGCGCGCTGGTGCGCGAGGCGGGCGTTGAGCACGAAGACGAGGCGCAGCACTTCTGGACCGCCCGGCAAGCAGACTATATCGGCCGGTCTCCGGCCAGCGTAATCCGGTGCATCAGGCGGCGGAAGCCGTGGTAATCGTTGACCGGATTGTGCTGCGTGGAGCGGTTGTCCCACAGCGCGGCCGATGAGCGCTGCCACACGAAACGGCAGGTGAATTCCGGCTTCACCTGGTGCTGGCAGAGGTACTGCAGGAGCGGCGCGCTCTCCTCCTCGGTCATATCGGCGAAGCGCGCCGTGTGGGCGACGTTCACGTAAAGCGCCTTCCGACCGGTCTCCGGGTGCGTGCGCACCACCGGGTGCTCGGCGGCGTACTCCTTCCTCGCCTCGGCGCGGCCGTCGGACTTGAGGCGGTCCTCCCGGGTCTTCGACACGTCGGCCCGAGCCGACGAGTTCACCGCCTTCAGCCCCTCGAGCATCTTCTTCAGGCCGCTTGAGAGCGTCTCGTAGGCGAGATACATGTTCGCGAACAGCGTATCGCCGCCGTAGGGCGGGATCTCGCGCGCGAGCAGCATCGAGGCCATCGGCGGCTCATCGAGATAGGCGGTGTCCGAATGCCAGATGCCACCGAAGTTCACCGTCTCGTGCTCGAGCTTCTTCACCTCGATGATCTCGGGGAAGCCCTCGATCCCCTTCACGAACGGGTACTCGACCGGCTTGCCGAAGCGCCGCGCGAACGCCAGGTACTGCTCCGGGCTCAGGTCCTGGTTGCGAAAGAAAAGCACCAGGTGCTCGAGCCACGCACGGCGGAGCTCGGCGGCCAGCTCGTCCGAGAGCGGCTTGCTCAGATCCACTCCGCTCACCTCGGCCCCCAGCGCCCCGGCGATGCGCTTCACTTCGATGCCGCGGGTTTGCATGGTATGGGCCTCCCTCAGCGCCGCTGATCGAACCGCCGCCCCACGAGCGCCGCGGCGATGTTGACCTTCTGGATGTCGATCGCGCCGCCCGCGATTCCCCACCCCCAGGCATCGCGCAGCCGCTGCTCCATGGGGAATTCCTTCGAATAACCGTAGGCGCCCATCACCTGCAGCGCCGAGCCCGCCACCTCGCGCACCATCTCGTTGGCGAAGCACTTCGCGATCGAGCTCTCCTTCACCGACGGCAGCCCGGCGCTCGCGTTGGCCACCGCTTGGTAGACCAGCAGCCGCGCCGCCTCGAGCTTCATCGCCATCTCGGCGATCCTGAGCTGCACCGCCTGGAAGTCCACCAGCGGCTTGCCGAACTGCTTCCTCTCCTGCACGTAGCCGAGCGCGTAGTCGAACGCTCCCTGCGCGATCGCGAGGCTCATGGTGGCGTTGCCGCAGCGCTCGAGATCGAAGGCCTCCATCAGCTTCCTGAAACCGCCGCCTGAGCGCACCACGATGTTCGCCGCCGGCACGCGCACGTCGTCGAGGAACATGTCGGCCGAGGGCACACCGCGAAAGCCCATCAGCCGCTCTTTTTTCCCGAAGCTGAACCCCGGGGCGTCCTTCTCCACGTACACCGCCCCGATTCCCGCGGCGCCCGGCTCGTCGGACATGCGGCAGTACACGAGGTAGCCGTCGGCATGCCCCGCCCCCGAGCACCAGCGCTTCTGCCCGGACAGGCGCACCGTGTCGCCCTCGAGCGTGGCGCGGGTGCGCAGGTCGGTGAGCGCGGAGCCCGCCTCCGGCTCCGACATGCTCACCGCGACGATCGCCTCGCCCGCGGCCACGCGCGGAATCACGCGCCGCTTCAGCTCCTCGGGGGCGAAGTGCGCGATCGCGAGGATCGGGCCGAAGCACGACTCGAAGGTCGGGAAAGCCACCGCGGGCGAGACCTTGGCCAGCTCCTCGAGCACGATCACCGCGTCGAGGTGGCCCATGCCGTGGCCGCCGTACGCCTCCGGCAGGTTGACGCCGAGGTAGCCGAGCTCGGCGTAGCGCTTCATCATCGCGCGCGGCAGCGGCTCGTGCGTCTCCTCGATCTCCTTCGCGAGCGCGGGCAGCTCGGCCTGCGCGAAGCGGCGCACGCTGGCCCGCAGCTGCACCTGCTCTGCAGTCAATTGGAAATCCATCTCGTCCTCCTCCGGGGGACCAACGCTACGGGCGGGCCCGGCGAATGTCAAAACCCGGTTCGCCGCCGGCCTGTTCCGGCCGATCCGGGCTGCAGGCATACTTGACGGGGGCGAAGCGGCGCGCGCTTCCCCGCCATCGAGGAGAATTCGCATGCATGCCGGTCGCGCCGACCAATCGTACCTGGACTCGCCGGGCCGCCGCGCGCGCGTCGCGCTGCTGTGCGCGCTCCTCGCCGGCGGGCTCGCCCGCGCGCAGGCCGCCGCCTACCCCCGGTTTGAGCAGGGATTGTGGCGGCTCGAAACGACGCTCGACGTCGACGGTAAGCAGGGAACCCGGCAGACGACGAAATGCGGCGACCCGACCGAAGGCATGCGGGCAATGTTCGCCTCGACCGGGGGCCCCCCGGGCTGCAAATCCTCCGCGCCGACCCAGGCCGGCAATCGCTACCGCGTCTCCACCGACTGCGGCACGCGCGGTCGCTCTCGCGTCGAGGTGATCGTGCACAGCGAGTCGAGCTTCACCCAGGTGATCGATTCCCGGGTCGGCAGCTCGCGCGTCAAGGAGACGATCGAGGCCCGCCGCGTCGGCGAGTGCGGCAAGTAGAGGGTCGCGCGGCGCCTCATGGCTTGCGCGCGGCGAGCGTCGCGAACTCCTTGCGCGTGCCGCCGGGCGCGTCGAAGCCCTGGTGGGTGGAGAGCAGAAGGTCCCAGCCCCGGAACCGCTGCGCCAGCTCGTTGCGCCCGAACAGGTAGTAGCGCTCCGGCTCGAACATGTCCAGGTAGGTGGTTCCCTCGATCAGCGTGTTGACCAGCGCCACGCCGCCGCTCGCGACGTGCTGCTGGATGCGAGCGAGCAGCGCGTGCGCTTCCTGCCGCGGGAAGAACATGAGCAGCCCGATCGCCACGATCGAGTCGAACTGGCCCGCGATCTGGTAGGTGCCGAGGTCGGCGAGGACCGCGTCGATGGCGAGCTTCTCGGCCGTAGCGACGGCGCGGATGCGCTCGATCGCGGTGGGCGACGCGTCGAGCGCCAGCACTTCGGCCCCGCGCCGGGCGGCTTCGATGCACAGGTTGCCCAGCCCGCAGCCCAGGTCGAGCACGCGCCCGCGCACGAACGGCAGCGCGACTTGCTCGAAGCGATTGAGCGCGTAGTCCTGCTGCGCGACCTGGCGCCGGAACTGCTGCTCGAAGAAGTCGGCGCCGTGATCCGCAGTCATGCCGCCACGCTATCACGGCGCCGGCATGACGGCGCACCAGGCGCGCGGGGGCAGCGCTACTTCGTAGCCGGAGTGGCCGGCGCGGCCTTCTTCGCCTTGGCCGCTTCCCTGCGGGCCATGATCCGGTCCTTGCGCAGCTTGCGATAGTCCGCGCGCTCCCTCGAGCGCTCGGCTTGCAGCGTGTGAATGTCCTTCTTGACCTGCACCCGGTCCGCCTTCAGCGCCTGCAGGTCGGCCTTGACCGGGCTCGGCGCGGTGTCGGCCAGGGCGCTGCCGCCGGCGAAGGCGACGCAGGCCGCGAGCAGGATGGGCTTCAGTTTCATGACAGATCTCCTTTCAGAACAAGGTACTCATTAGGACGCGCGCGCGCCGGGAAGGTTTACCGCGGCGAGCGTCAGGACGAAGCCAGTTCCTGCGCCGCGCGTGCTTCGAGCAGCTCGCGCAGCGGCGCCGGCAGCCGGGCGCGCAAGCGCGCCGTCCAGGCGGCCTCGCTCCGGTGCCACAGCACGCCCGCCCAGACGATCGCCAGCCCGATCGCGGCGAGCGCCAGCGGAAACAGCGTGCTGCCGGGGAATACGCGCCAGGCGAGGTGGCCGAGATAGCCGGCGACGCCCAGGCCGCCGAACACCGCGAACACGCGCCGCGCGAGCAGCGCGCCGAGCAGGATCATCGCCAGGTTGATCGCGCAGTAGCCGAGCTTCGCCAGCTCGCCGTGCGAGCGCATCAGGCTGAGCCCGCCCCAGAAGGTGAGCACGCCGAAGACGTACAGCCAGAATGCGTAGTCGCGCGAGTAGCGCGAGCGCACGTCGACCCAGAACGCGAGCAGCGTCATCGCCAGGCCGAACCAGAGCGAGATGAACTCGCGGATCTCCCAGTCCTGCCATGGCGCGCCGAACAGCAGCGGCACGATGTCCATGCTCATGTACCACAGCGTCACGGCGATCGGCATCACCATGAACGGAAAGCGGTAGCGCCACAGCAGCACCGCGCCCGCCGCCAGCGTGCCCAGCTCCATCATCAGCCAGCGGCCGTCGATGAACCGGTGATAGTCGCGGAACGGCTGGTCCGCGCCCCAGTAGCCGAGCGCCATCTGCGCGGCGAAGATCGCGAGCGGCACCATCACCACCGCGAGCGTCGCCATGATGCCCGCCGGGATGGCGAGCTGCCGGCGCGCCATGAACCGGTGGGTGAGCGCGAGGAACAGGACCAGGTAGCACAGCGCGACCGCGAAGCCGCCCCAGCCGCCGAGCGCTTTCCAGTTGAGCGTCATGAACAGCGACATCGCGCCGATGGCGATCATGCCGCCGAGGTAGTACAGCACGTGGACCAGCGTGAAGCGCGGCCGCTCGCCGCCTTCGCGCTCGCGCGCCGCGGCGAGGAAGGCGGCCAGCCGCTCCGCCTGCTCCGCGCTCAGGATGCCAGCGCGCACGGCTGCTTCGAGATCCTGCCCTCGCATCGCGCCCGTCGGCCCCTCCCCCGGTAGAATGTGCGCCGGATCATACCCGAGCAGCGCGCACGCATGAGCAACCCGGCCAAGGCTCGCCCGACGAAGAACGAGCCCTCCAGCTCCAACTTCATCCGCCAGGTCGTCGAGGCCGACCTCGCGAGCCACAAGTACGCCAGGCGGCACTGGGCCGGAAAGCCCGGCCCGGCGCAGACGCACGCAGGCTCGCCGCCCGACCCGGCGAAGCTCCGCACGCGCTTCCCGCCCGAGCCGAACGGCTACCTGCACTTCGGCCACGCCAAGTCGATCTGCCTCAATTTCGGCCTGGCGCGCGACTACGCCGGCGCCTGCCACCTGCGCTTCGACGACACCAACCCCACCAGGGAAGAGCAGGAGTACGTCGACTCGATCATCGACGCGGTGCGCTGGCTCGGCTTCGACTGGGGTGCGAACCAGTACTTCGCTTCCGATTACTTCGAGTACCTCTACGCCTTCGCCGAACGGCTCATCGAGCGCGGCCAGGCCTACGTCGACTCGCTCACCGCGGAGGAGATGCGCGAGTACCGCGGCACGCTCACCGAGCACGGCCGCCACAGCCCCTACCGCGAGCGGCCGGCCGAAGAGAGCCTGCGCCTGCTGGGCGAGATGCGCGAGGGCCGCCATCCGGACGGCGCGCACGTGCTGCGCGCGAAGATCGACATGGCGAGCGGCAACATCAACCTGCGCGACCCGGTGATGTACCGCATCCGCCA
Organism: uncultured Pseudomonadota bacterium; assembly: GCA_963817785.1. GTDB lineage: Bacteria > Pseudomonadota > Gammaproteobacteria > Burkholderiales > SG8-39 > JAKALD01. The sequence goes on from CAWFPL010000008.1 coordinate 387,386, forward strand.
CGCCGAGCACCACCGCACCGGCGGCAAGTGGTGCATCTATCCGACCTACGACTGGGCGCACGGGGTGTCGGACGCGCTCGAGAACATCACCCACTCGATCTGCACGCTCGAGTTCGAGGACCACCGGCCGCTGTACGACTGGTTCAACGGGCGGCTCGCCGAGGCGGGCCTGCTGCAGACGCCGCTGCCGCAGCAGATCGAGTTCGCGCGCCTCAACCTCACCTACGTCGTGCTCTCCAAGCGCAAGCTCATCCAGCTGGTCGAGGAGCGCCGCGTGGACGGCTGGGACGACCCGCGCATGCCGACGCTGGTCGGCGCGCGCCGCCGCGGCTATACGCCCGAGGGCTTCCGCCTGTTCGCCGACCGGATCGGCGTGTCGAAGGCCGATTCGTGGATCGAGTTCTCGATCCTGGAAGACTGCATGCGCGAGCACTTGAACGAAGTCGCGCCGCGGCGCATCGCGGTGCTCGATCCGCTCAGGCTGGTGATCGAAAACTACCCGCAAGGGCGCGAGGAGTCGTGCGAAGCGCCGAACCACCCGCAAAAGCCCGACTGGGGCAAGCGCCCGCTGCCGTTCTCGCGCGAGCTGTGGATCGAGCGCGAGGACTTCATGCAGCAACCGCCGCAAGGGTACTTCCGGCTGTTCCCTGGAAACAAGGTGCGGCTGCGCTACGGCTACGTGATCGAATGCACAGGCTACGATGAGGCGAGCGCCACGGTGCGCTGCAAGTACTTTCCCGACTCGAAGTCGGGCACGCCCGGGGCCGATCAGTACAAGGTGAAGGGCAACATCCACTGGGTGAGCGCGGCGCACGCCTGCGCGGCCGAAGTGCGGCTGTACGACCGGCTGTTCAGGGAAGCGCAGCCCGGCGCGGCGCGCGATTTCCTCGACGACCTGAATCCGGCCTCGAAGGAAGTGATCCGTGCGCAGCTCGAGCCGGCGCTGAAAGAGGCGCAGGCGGAGCAGCGCTTCCAGTTCGAGCGTCACGGCTACTTCGTCGCCGACCGGCGCGACGCCGTCCCCGGTGCGCCGGTGTTCAATCGCGCGGTCACGCTGCGGGACTCCTGGATAAGCGGTGCGCGCTGAGCGCAGTCCGGGGTCCGGGCGCGGGCGTCAAACTCGTCACCATGCCTTGGCGGGCGGCAGGCTATGATTCCCGCATGTCGCTTCCAGACCGCATCTATCGCCGCTCCGCGACCGGGGACGACGCGCTTGCGTCCGGCGACGTCGCGGTGCCCTCGGATTACCGCCGCCTCCTCGCGCTGATCGAAGGCGACACGCACTCGGCCGTCATCCGCGGCTCTCTGCGGCACTATCCCGACCCGTTGCTCGTGGACTGGCTCGCCGAGCTGGAGGAGATCGGCTATCTCAGCTCGGAGCCCGCGGAAATCACGCAGGACCTCGACTTCACGGCGCTGCTGCGCTCGCGCCCGGGCGCCCGGCGGGGCATGCAGGAAGACAAGCCCCGCATCGAGCAGCAGGCGCAGGCGGCCGGCAAGGCGCTCGAGCACCAGGGCGTGTTCCTGTCGCCCGATCGCCTGAAGAACCGCGCACCGATCGCCAAGAAGCCCGGCGAGATCGTGGTGCTGATCGTGGAAGACGATCCGGACCAGGCGGCGCTCGCCGACCTGCGCGTCAGCATGGGCGGCTACCAAGTGCGCCTCGCGCGCGACTGCAAGGAGCTGGTCGAGGAGATCCGCACGCGCGCGCCGCCGAACGCCGTGCTGCTCGACATCCTGCTGCCCGACGGCAACGGCTTCGACGTCCTGGCGAGCATGCGCCGCCATCCCAAGCTCGCCCTGCTGCCCGTCGTCATGCTGACGGCGCTGGCGGAGCCGGAGGACGTGCGCCGCGGCCTCGCGCTCGGCGCCGACGGCTACATCACCAAGCCCTACAGCAAGAAGATCCTGACCGACACGATCCGCAGCGTGCTCAAGCACGCGTAGCGGCGACTGAGGTAGCATCGCGGGCGGCACGGCCCGCACATGTCCTCCCCCCGCACCCATCGCATCGTAGTCATCGAAGGCGACGGCATCGGCCCCGAGCTGGTCGGCGCGGCCATGCGCGTGCTCGAGGCCGCGCAGGAGGCGCACGGGTTCCGCCTGGAGGTGGACGCCCGCGAAGGCGGTGCCGGGCTGTACCAGCGCAGCGGCCGCAACCTCGCCCCCGGAGCCCTGGACGCCATCCGGCGCGCGGACGCCGCGATGAAAGGCCCGGTGGGCCTGCCCGAGGTGCGCCTGCCCGACGGCACCGAGGCGGGCACGCTCGGCGGGGTGCTGCGCATCGCCTTGGACACCTACGTCAACCTGCGGCCGGTGCGCTCCCTGCCCGGCGTGCCCGCGCCGATCGCGGGGCCGATCGACTACGTGATCGTGCGCGAGAACACCGAGGGCCTGTACCTGTCGCGCGGCAAGGGCATCGGCACCGACCAGGCCATGGCCGACACCTTGCTCATCACCAGGAAAGGCACCGAGCGCGTGGCGCGCTACGCGTTCGAGCTCGCGCGGCGGCGCGCCGGCGCGCTCGAGGACGGCGTCAAGCGCGTGACCTGCGTGGACAAGAGCAACGTGCTCGCGTCGTACGCGTTCTTCCGCCGCGTGTTCGACGAGGTGGGCGAAGCCTACCCCGACATCCGGCGCGACTACCTCTACGCCGACGCCGCCGCGCAGGCGCTGGTGCTGCGCCCGCAGCGCTTCGACGTGCTGGTGATGGAGAACTTCCTCGGCGACATCCTCTCCGACCTCGGCGGCGCGACCGTCGGCGGCATCGGCCTGTGCCCGGCGGGCAACATCGGCGACGCGCACGCCTACTTCGAGCCGATCCACGGCAGCGCGCCCGACATCGCCGGGCGGGACCAGGCGAACCCGATCTCGCAGGTGCTGACGGCGGCGCTCATGCTCGAGCACCTGGGCGAGCGCGAAGCCGCGCAGCGCGTGCGCCTTGCGGTCTCCTCGTCGCTCGACAGCGGCAAGCTGGTCATCGACCGCAGCGGCCGGCCCGAGGGCGGGACCCGGCGGGCCGGCGAGACGATCGCCGGTGCGCTGCGCGCGCTGGGGGAATGAGATGAGCGCGCGTTCGCTGACCGCCCTGGGCAGTGCCGCCGGCGCGCTGCTCAAGCAGCGCAAGGAGACCCTCGCGGTCGCCGAATCCTCCGCCGGCGGCCTGATCAACGCCGCCTTGGTTTCGGTCCCCGGCGCGTCCGCCTATTACCTCGGCGGCTGCATCATCTACACGGGCACGGGGCGCCTGGCGCTGCTCGACATCACCGACCAGGACATGAAGGGCTTCCGCTCGGCCAGCGAGCCGTTCGCGCAGCTGCTGGCGCGGCGCTCTCGGGCCAAGCTCGGGACCACCTGGGGCCTCGCCGAGACCGGCGCCAGCGGGCCCGCCGGCAACCGCTACGGCGACGCGCCCGGTCACGCGTGCATCGCGGTGAGCGGACCGGTGGAGGCGGTGATCACCCTCGAGACCGGGAGCGGCGAGCGCGAAGCGAACATGTGGGCGTTCGCGCGCCGGGCGATGGAACTGCTGGAGGAGTGTTTGCGCAAGGCCTGAAACCGGCTGCGCGCTCGTCACGCAACCCTTCTGATCCGGCCCGGCTGCCGTTATAATTGCGCCCCGCCGGATTCGTTTGCCCGTCCGGCCCTCACCGTCCTGCCCCGCTGCTTTGCCGCGCGCACCACAGCGCCGGCCGCCCGGCACCGTATGTCAACCTGAAGAAGTCCCATGATCGTCACCTCCGGCATTTCCATGCAGTTCGGCGGCAAGCCCTTGTTCGAGAACGTCTCGGTGAAGTTCGGCGACGGCAACCGCTACGGTCTGATCGGCGCCAACGGCTGCGGCAAGTCCACCTTCATGCAGATCCTCGGCGGCGACCTCGAGCCCAGCGCGGGCACGGTGGCGATCGACGCCAACGAACGCCTGGGCAAGCTGCGCCAGGACCAGTTCGCCTACGAGAACGAGCGCGTACTCGACGTCGTGCTGATGGGCCACGAGCAGATGTGGGACGCGATGCGCCAGCGCGACGCGATCTACGCCGACCCCGATGCCGGCGAGGACGACTACCTGCGCGCCGCGGACCTCGAGGCTAAGTACGCCGAGTACGGCGGCTACACCGCCGAGTCGCGCGCCGGCGCGCTGCTGCTCGGGCTGGGTGTGCCGCTCGCGCAGCACGCCGGGCCGATGAGCGCGGTCGCGCCCGGCTGGAAGCTGCGCGTGCTGCTGGCGCAGGCCCTGTTCGGCGACCCGGACATCCTGCTGCTCGACGAGCCGACCAACAACCTCGACATCAACAGCATCCGCTGGCTGGAGGACGTGCTCAACAGCCGCACCAGCACCATGGTTATCATCTCCCACGACCGGCATTTCCTGACCAGCGTGTGCACCCACATGGCCGACCTCGACTACGGCGCCATCCGCGTTTATCCGGGCAGCTACGACGACTACATGGAAGCCTCCACGCTGGCGCGCCAGCAGCAGATGAACGCCGTCGCGCGCGCCAAGGACCGCATCGCCGGCCTGGAGGAATTCGTGCGCCGCTTCCGCGCCCACAAGGCCAAGGCGCGCCAGGCCACTTCGCGCATGAAGCAGATCGAAAGGCTCAGGGTGGAGGACGTCAAGCCCTCCAGCCGGCAGTACCCGTTCATCCGCTTCGCGGTCGACGACAAGGAGAAGCTCTATCGCCTGGCGGTGGAGGCGAAGGGCCTGAGCAAAGGCTTCCAGGCCGGCCGGCCGCTGTTCGCGGGGCTCGATCTGGCCGTCGAAGCCGGCGAGAAGGTGGCGATCATCGGCCCCAACGGCGTCGGCAAGACCACCCTGCTGCGCTGCCTGCTGGACAACGCTCCCGGCAACGACCAGGGCAAGCTCGTCGCCGACGCCGGCAGCGTGAAATGGGCCGACAAGGCGCGTCCGGGCTACTGCGCGCAGGACCACGCCGCCGACTTCGCCGTGGACGAAACGCTGGCCGAGTGGATGGGTCGCTGGCGCCGCCAGGACCGCGGCGACGACGACCAGATCGTGCGTGCCACCCTCGGCCAGCTGCTGTTCACGGGCGACGACGGGAAGAAATCGGTCAAGGTCATCTCCGGCGGCGAAGAGCAGCGCATGATCTTCGGCAAGCTGGTGCTCGGCATGCCCAACGTGATGCTGCTCGACGAGCCGACCAACCACCTCGACATGGAGTCGATCGAGTCGCTCAACACCGCGCTGGAGAAATACACCGGGACGCTGATCTTCGTCTCGCACGATCGCGAGTTCGTGTCCTCGCTGGCGACGCGCATTCTGGAGCTCAAGCCGGGGGAAGACGGCAAGCCGGCCACGGTGATCGATTACCGCGGCAGCTACGACGATTACCTGGCGAGCCAGGGCGAGGGTTGACCGGCAGGAGGCCTGGTGTTACTTTGGTGACACTCCGAGCACGGAGCGACCATGGCCGCCACCACCACTCTCAAGCTCCCCGAAGCGCTCAAGGCGCAGGTTGCGCAACTCGCCGAAGCGGCGGGCCAATCGCCGCACGCGTGGATGCTCGAAGCCATCGAGGCGCAGGCGAAACAGACCGAGAAGCGGAGGTCGTTCCACGCCGAGGCGCGACAGTCGCTAGCGCAGTACGAGCGTACCGCCGTGGCCTACCGGGCCGAAGACGTGCATCGCTACGTTCTCGCGCGGGCGTCGGGCAGGAAAGTCCGCAGGCCGAGGCCGATCAAGCGCTGACTCCGCGCCGTGGCGGCGATCCTGTACTCGGAGCGCACCCTGGCACAGCTCGAGCGGGTGACGGAGTTTCTGACGGACTCCGACCCGGAGGCGGCGGCCGACGCCGCGCGGCTCATCGTCGATGCAATCGAGGTGCTGCGCCGCCATCCGGAAATCGGCCGTCCGGGGCAGGATGAATTCCGCGAGCTGATCGTGTCGCGGGGGCGCAGCGGCTACGTGGCCCTGTACCGCTACGACGAGCGCGACGACACGGTGCTCGTGCTGGCGATCCGGCACCAGCGCGAAGCCGGCTACGCCTGAATCCCGCGCCACGGATCTTCACCAGCCCGGCGTTCCAGTCCTGCACCTTCAAGGAGAACCCCATGAGCCGACGCCTCGACTACCGCACCGCCTCCCCCGAAGCCCTCGAGGGCTACCGCGGGCTGGAGGGCTACGTGCGCGGCTGCGGGCTCGACACCAGGCTGCTCGAGCTGGTCCGCACCCGCGCCTCGCAGATCAACGGCTGCGGCTACTGTATCGACATGCACACCAAGGACGCGCGCGCCGCGGGCGAGGACGAGCAGCGCCTGTATCTGCTTTCGGCCTGGCGCGAGGCGCCGTGCTACTCCGAGCGCGAGCGCGCGGCGCTCGCCTGGGCCGAGGCGCTGACCCTGATCGCGCAGGCCGAGGTGCCGGACGCGCTGTACGAAGAGGCGCGGCGGCACTTCGACGAGAAGGAACTCGTCGACCTGACCCTCGCCGTGATCGCCATCAACGGCTGGAACCGGATCGCGATCGCGTTCCGCGCGCCGGTGGGCAGCTACCAGGCGCCGCGCGCGTAGCACGCCATGACGGGCCCCGAGGAGCGCACACCCGATGCAGCGGAAGGTCAGACGCCGCGCAAGGCCAGCCCCCTGCAGGTCGCGGCGACCATGTTCTGGGGGCTGTTCGCCATCGGGCGGAAGGGAACCTGGCAGAAGGAGGGGGCGACCATCACCCTGTTCCAGGCGGTCGTCGGCGCGCTGGTCGGAATGGTCGTCATCGTCGCGCTGCTGGTCGCGCTGGTGCTGCTGGCGACGCGATGACCTGCGCTCACATCCGGTATTTCTCGAACGCCGGGCGCAATTCCTCCAGCGCCGCATCGATGGAGTACGGCAGTGCCTGCGCGAACAGGTCGAGCAGCACCAGCGCGTTGACCGCGCCGTCCTCGATCTTGATCGCGCGCATGCGCCTGGCCATCGCCGCGTTGACCTGCTGCAGCGCCTGGTAGCGGGCCTTCAGCCCGTCGAGACCCGGGTCGGCGTCCTTGCCCTGCTGCCTACGGAAATACTGCGCCAGCAGATAGCTCGAGGCGACGCGGAAGATGGTTTCGTCCTCGCTCGAGAACGGCAGGTGGAAATGCGCCATCGGCTTCAGGAAATCGACGTGCGGGCAATCGCTGCTCGCCGCCAGCAAGCCCATCAGGGAACGCAGCGCGCGCTGCACGGTGGTGCGCTTGCTGACGGTGCGCTCGTCCGACTCGACCCGCGTCGTGACGTTGTCGAACGAGCGCAGCTTGCCGAACAGCTCGACCAGCGGCACGAAATTCACCGCCATCGGGCAGCGCGGCGTGCCCGAAGGCGAGAGCGGGCAGTTCGAGCACTGGTGCAAGGCCAGCTCGGTCCACGGCGGCAAGTCCGCGCTCTGCTCGCCTGCGGGCCCTATGCGCAGCGATTCCTCGCGGCCGTCCGGAAACTCGAAGTGGTAGACGAGAATTGCCAAGATCGATGACCTCGCGTCGACCTGCCGTTACATGATCTGATTGACCGTGCCGCCGTCGACGCGCAGCGCCGCGCCGGTCGTTGCCGACGCGCCGGCGCCGCACAGGTACACCGCCAGGTTCGCCACCTCGTCGGCCGAGGTGAAGCGCCTGATCAGCGAGGTCGGCCGGTAGGCGGCGAAGAACTCGGCCTCGATCTCCTCTACCGTCTTGCCCGCCGCCCTGGCGCGCTCGGCGCGCATGCGATCGGTGTTCTCGGTGCGCGTCGGGCCGGGCAGCAGCGCGTTGACCGTGACGCCGGTGCCCGCGAGCTCCATCGCCAGGCCGCGCGACACCGTGAGCTGGGCGGTCTTGCTCACGCCGTAGTGGATCATCTCTTTGGGAACGTTGAGCCCCGACTCGCTGGACACGAACAGCACGCGCCCCCAGCCGCGCCTGGCCATGCCGGCGGCGTAATGGCGCGCGAAGCGGATGCCGCTCAGCACGTTGACCTCGAAAAAGCGCAGCCACTCGCCGTCCGTGATGTCGAAGAACGGCCTGCGCCCGTAGATGCCGAGGTTGTTCACCAGGATGTCGGTCTCGGCCACGCGCGCGAACACCGCCTGGGCACCTTCGGCCGCGGCGCAGTCCGCCGCGACGCCCTCGGCCTGCGCGCCCGGGACGAGCTTTTTCAGGCGCGCGAGCGCCGCGTCCACCGACGCCTGCGTGCGCCCGGTCAGCGTCACGCGCGCGCCTTCGGCGGCGAGGCCGCGCGCGATCGCGAAGCCGATGCCCGCGGTCGAGCCGGTGACCAGCGCGCGCCGTTCCTTGAGCTGCAGATCCATGCAAAACCCTCACGTTCAGTACGGTGCCCGGCGACCCGCGATGCCGGAGCCTAGGCCCGGCCGCCGCGCTTCAGGTACTGCGAGAAGAACGCCAGCAGCTCGTACCACGAGGCGCGCGCCGCGCGCTCGCGGTAGCGCTCGTCGGTGAAGTTGTGGAAGGCGTGGCCGGCGCCCTGGTAGCGGTGGAACTCGTGCCACTTGCCGAGCCGGCTCAGCTCGGCGTCGATGCGGGACACGTCCTCGGGCGAAGGGTTGGTGTCTTCCATGCCGAAAAAGCCGATCAGCGGGCACTCCAGCCCGGCCGTGCGCTCGAGTGGGCTCGGGCCCTCGCCCAGCGCCTTCATGATGTTGCCGCCGTAGAACACGGCCGCCGCGCCGAAGCCGCGGATGCCGCAGGCGGCGAGATAGGCCACCCGCCCGCCCATGCAGAAACCCATCATCCCGAGCGCCCCGAGAGAGGGCGGCGCTGCCTTGAGCGCCGCGACCGCCGCGCCGACGTCGGCGAGGATCTCGTCGTCGCGCAGGCGCTGCGTGCGCTGCACGCGCTCGAGGCCCTCGGGCTGGCGGTGGAACAGATCCGGTATCGCCACCGCGTAGCCCTCGCGCACCAGCCGGTGCGCCATGTCCTGCATCGACGAGTCGATGCCGAAAGCGTGATGCGCGATCACCACTCCGGGATGCGGGCCCGGCGAGTCGGGCACGCCGAGGTAAAGGCGCAGAGACTTGCCGGCGAGCGGCGCGGCATGCCAGCGGATGGTCATGCGGCGCTCCGGAAATTCGAATTCGTCTGCGCGAGCGGCAGCGTGGTGCGAAGCAGCGTGCTCATTAATAGGATCCTTGGGACGTCCAGGGGCGGCGCCGGGCTCAGTTCCGCAGCTCGGCCGCCATGCGTCGGCGCATGATACGCGCGTACAGCCCTGGCGTGAGCCGGGTCATCCACCAAGCGAGCCGCGCTACGCGCCCGACGAGCAGCAGCGGCTCGCGGCGCTCGACCGCGCGAACGATCAGATCCGCCGCATCGCCGGGGTCGAGTGCCTCGCCTACGACCGTGCGCGGCCCCTGCGCGGCGCCGCCATCGGCCCCCAGGTGGTTGCTCTCTATGCCGGTTCGGATAAAGCTCGGGCAGGCGATCGTCACGTCGACGCCGCTGCCGGCGAGCTCGGCGCGCAGCGTGTCGAACAGCCCGTGCAGGGCGTGCTTGCTCGCCGCGTAGCCGGCGCGCGCGGCGAGCGGGGCGAATCCCGCCACGCTCGAGACTACCGCGATCGCGCCGCGGCGCGCGACGAGCTCGGGCAGCGCGGCCTGCGTGGCGTTCAGCGCACCGAAGAAGTTCACCTCGATCACGCGCCGGATCACGCCGGGGTCAGTCGCCTCGAACAGACTCCGGTGGCTGATTCCGGCGTTGTTGACCAGCACGTCGAGCCCCCCGAGCTTGGCGAGCACGCGCGCAACCGCGTCGCGGCAGGCCTCGGCGCTCGTGATGTCGCACGCGATCGCGAGCGCCATGCCCTTTTCCTGCCCGGCCAGGCGCTCGAGCGCCGGTGCGTCGAGGTCGAGCGCGGCGACGTGCGCGCCGCGTGTCGCGAAGGCGCGCACGAGCGCGCGGCCGAGGCCGCCCGCCCCGCCGGTGACGGCGACCACCCGCCCGGCAAGCTCACGCCGCGCCATGATTGCCGCGCGCGATCGCGTAGCGCTCAAAGGCCTCGCGCGAGCTGTAGCGCGGCACGAAGCCGAACACGCTCTTCAGGCGGGTGTTGTCGAGCACCGGCCGGTAGCGAAGGAAGTCGACCTGCTCGGGGCCGTAACGCGTCAGCCCGAGGGGATGCAGCAGCGCGAGCGCGCCGCGGATCAGGCCGGCCGGCAGTTCGAGGCAGGGCTTGCCGAGGCGCAGTGCGATCTCCTGCACCGTCATCGTGCCGTCGCCCGCCAGGTTGTACGCGCCCGGACGGTCGCTGGTGAGCGCGCGCTCCAGGCAGGCGGCGACGTCGCCGTCCCAGACGAAGCTGAACGGGCTTGCCGCGCCGCGCACCGCGAGCAGGCGCGGCCGCGCAAATAGCGCCGTGATCTGGTTGTCGGTGCGCTCGCCCAGCACAGTGCAAACGCGAAACACGAACTGCGCGAGCTGCGGATGCGCTTCGCGGGCGCGCGCGAGCAGCTCCTCGACCTGGCGCTTGTGATCCGAATACGCGAACGCGCGGTTGCCGCGCAGCGGCCAGTCCTCGGCGATCGCCGGCGGATTGTCGGGATGGTAGCCGTAGGCCGCTCCGCTCGAGGTGACGACGATGCGGCCGACGCCCGCGGCGACGCAGGCCTGGAGCACGTTCGCCGTGCCCCCGACATCGATCTCGCGCAGGCGCTCGCGCGCCATGCCCGCGGGCGGGGTGACCACGGCGGCGAGGTGCACCACCGCCTCGGGCCGAAGCTCGCGGATTGCCTCCGCGGTTTGCGCCCCGCAAACGTCGGCGGCGAGATACTCGACGCCGGGCGCGCGCCGCGTCGCATCGACTGGCCTGAGATCGAGCGCGACGATGCGGCCGTGGCGGGTGGCGCAGCCTGCCAGCCGCTCGATGAGCTGCGCGCCCAGATAGCCGCCTGCGCCCGTGACGAGGACGGTCACTGCACGCTCACGCCACGGCAGGCGCTGGCGCGCGGCGCGACCAGACGGTGGCGACCGTCAACCCAGCGACGATGTGCCAGATGCCCCACCAGGCGGTAACCACCGCCATTCCGCCCAGGCCGCCGAAAAAATCGAAGATGAGGATCAGTCCGAGGCCCGAGTTCTGGATGCCGCACTCGATCGACACCGCGCGGCGGTCGCGCTCGGGCAGCCGCGCCGCGAATGCGAGCGCGTAGCCGGTGGCGAGCGCAAGCGCGTTGTGCACGAACACCACCCCGACCACCATGCCGGCGTAGTTCAGGAATTGCTGCCAGTTGGCGGCGAGCGCGGCGACGACGAACAGGACGAAGAACGCGAGTGACAGCAGCTTGAACGGCTTCACCGCGCGCGCGGTGAAGCCGGGATAGCGCCGCGACACCCAGATCCCGGCGGCGAGCGGCAGCCCGAGCAGCAGCAGCACGTGGCCGAACATTTCCACGGGATTCACGGCGACCGAACGCAGGAGCGGCTGCGCCGGCGCGTACATCCCGCCCCAGAAGGAAACGTTCACCGGCGTCATGACGATCGCCACCAGCGTCGACAGCGTGCTGATCGACACCGAAAGCGCGGTGTTGCCGCGCGCATAGTGGGTGAGGAAGTTGGAGATGTTGCCGGCCGGGCAGGACGACACCAGGATCATTCCGAGGGCGATGCTCGGGCGCGGATGGAGCGCGAGCACGAGCAGGTAGGTGAGCGCCGGAAACACCACGTGGTGGCCGAGCAGCCCGATGGCGAGCGCGCGCGGCGTCGCGAGCGCGGCGCGCAGGTCCGAAGCCTTGAGCTCGAGCGACACGCCGAACATGACCAGCCCGAGCAGCACGTTCAAGACGAGCAGGCTCTGCGGATTGAAGTTCAGCCGCACGAGGTCGATGTCCGCCACGGCACTACCTGCCCGAAGGCTCCTCGTGCATCTTCTTGAAGTGGATCAGCCCCGGCGCCCACATGTGCTTCACCGGGTCGACGTCGACATGCACCACCGCGCAGCGCCCGGCGTCGCGCGCGCGCTCCAGGGCGGAGCGCAGCTCGGCCGGGTCGGCCACGCGCACGCCGTACGCCCCCATCGCCTCGGCGAGCTTGTCGAAGGCGATCTCGCCCAAGTCGGCCTTGATCGTCTCCTCGGGCCCGAGCGACTTCATGACCAGCGTCTTCCAGGGGCGCAGCATGAACTGCTGGTTCATCTTCACCATGCCCCACTGCCTGTCGCACAGCACCACATAGACCACAGGCAGGCGGTTGCGGATCGCGGTTTCGATCTCCTGCGGATGGAAGCCCATCGCACCGTCGCCGATCACGCACACCACGCGTTTGTCGGGTCGCGCCACCTGCGCGCCGAGCGCCTGCGCCACGCCGGCGCCGAGCATGCCGAACTTGAAGGTCGAAAGCACCGTGTTCGGCACCCGCACCGATGAATAGAACATCGCCCACACTGCGGCGTTACCGCCGTCCGCGACCATCACCGTGTCGCGCGGGAAGACTTCGCCGCAGGCGTGCGCGACGTGCGCCGGATTCATCGGCGCCTGCCGCTCGGCGAGCGCGCGGTCCCAGCGCTCCCGGTCGCGGCGCATCTGCGCCGCGTAGCGTGCGAGTGCCGCGCGCCGCGGGGCGTGCTCGCCCGCGCCGCGGCGCTCGAGCTCGGCCGCGAGCGCCGCGAGGAACAGCCTCGCGTCGGCGAGCACCCCAAGGGCGGCGGGCTTGTGCTGGCCGATCGCCTCGCCGTCCGCGTCGACCTGCACCATCTCCTGCTCGGCGGGCCTGCGCCAGTAGGGCGCCTTCCCCCACCAGTCGGTCTCTCCCAGGCGCGAGCCGACCAGGAGTACCGCGTCGGCGTCGTTGCGCACCTGATGACAGAGCTTCACGTGAATCATCGGGACGGCGAGCGGCGACTCCTCGGAAAGCGCACCGCGCGCCGCCCAGCTCGTGGTCACCGGCGCGTGCAGCAGTCCGGCCACGCGCGCGAGCTCATCGAACGCCCCGGCGTGGATCACGCCGCTGCCTGCATGGATCATCGGCAGCCGCGCTGCGGCGAGGATCTCCGCGGCGCGCACCACGGCCCCGGCCGGCGGCTCGATCGGGTGCATGCGCCGATATTCGTGCGGTGCCCAGTAAGCGACCTCGGCCTTGACGCGCGAATTCATGATGCTCTCGGGCACGTCGACGTGCACCGCGCCCGGCCGCCCTTCCCAGCTCTTCCTCAGCGCGCGGCGCACGATCTCGGGGAGGCGCTCGAACGCCGGCACCGCGCAGCTCCACTTGGCGAGCTTCGAGATCGCGCCCACTTGATCGAAGCTCTGGTAGGCTCCGGCGCGCTCGGGGTACATCACCCCGGGTCGGCGCGCGCTGGTGACCGCGAGCACGCGGTTGCCCTCGGCCTGCTCGACCGCGAGCCCCGGCAGCAGGTTGGCCACGCCCGGGCCGTTGCTCGCCATGCACACCCCGAGCCTGCCGGTGAGCCGCGCGTAGGCGCCGGCCATGTGGGCCGCGCTCGTCTCATGGCGCGGCGTGACGATCTCGATTCCCAGTCGATGCAGCGCCGAGTAGAAGCCGAAATAAGTGCCGTCAATGATGCCGAAGACTTTCTCCACGCCTTCGGCCTTGAGCATGCGGGCGACGACCTCGCCCCCGGTGGTGTCCGGCATTTTTTCTCTCCGCCTCCCCGCGCGCATCTTCTCACGCGCGTCGCCCGGGCGTCGATAATCGGCGCGCCCAGCGGTAGACTGCGTGCTCCCGCCGAGGCCCCACCAACATGCCGCGCGTCATTCGTGCCACCCTGATTTCCATCCGCGACCTGCTCGCCACGGTCGGTCCGTTCCTGATCCTCGCCTTGGTGCTGCTCGCCGGCGCGTATGTCCTGCTCAAGCCCGAACCGCCCAAGCACGTGGTGCTCGCCACCGGGCCGGAGGATAGCGCGTACGCCGATTTCGGCAAGCAATACGCGGCCGCGCTGAAGCGCTACGGCATCACGGTCGTGCTGAAGACCACCCGCGGCTCCTACGACAACCTGCGCCTGCTGCGCGACCCGAAGGAGAACCTCGATCTCGCCTTCGTGCAGGGCGGCTCGAGCGAGACGGTGCGCGCCAGCGACGAAAAAGGCGGCGGGGTGCCGCTGGTGTCGCTGGGCAGCCTGTTCTACGAGCCGGTGTGGATCTTCTACCGCGCCGAGTCCGCGCAAAAGCTGCCCGGCGGCACGCTGACCGGGCTGCAGCAGCTGCAGGGCTGGCGCGTGAACCTCGGTGCGCTCGGCAGCGGCGCGCCGGGCCTGATGAGGAAGCTGCTGGCGGCCAACGGCATGGACCGCGACAACCTCCACTACAGCAACCTCGAGCTGACCCCCGCGGTGGTCGCGCTGCTCGACGGCAAGCTCGACGCAATCGCGTTCGTCACCGCGCCCGAGACGCCGATGGTGCAGATGCTGCTGCAGACCCCGGGCATTAAGCTGCTCGAGTTCCCGCAGGGCGAGGCCTACGCGCGGCGCTATCCCTTCCTCAGCCCGGTGGTGCTGCCGCGCGGCGTGGTCGACATCGCGCGCGACGTTCCGGCGCACGACGTGCCCCTGATCGCGCCCACCACCTCGCTGCTGGCGCGCGAGGACACCCATCCGGCCCTGCTGCAGCTGTTCGTGCAGGCCGCGAGCAAGATCCACAGCGGCCCCGGCTGGATCGCGCGCGCCGGCCAGTTTCCGACCGCGCGCAACAGCGAATTCCCCCTGGCTCCCGAAGCCGAGCGCTTCTACCGCAGCGGCCCGCCGCTGCTGCAGCGCTATCTGCCCTTCTGGCTGGCGAACCTCATCGACCGCATGTGGGTGGCGCTGTTCTCGATCGTCGCGGTGCTGATCCCGCTGTCGCGCCTGGTGCCGCCGCTGTACGAGTTCCGCATCCGCTCGCGGGTGTTCCGCTGGTACCGCCAGCTGCGCCACATCGAGGAGCGCATCGGTCGCGCCGGCACCACGGCGCCCGCCGAGCTGCTCGCCGAGCTCGAGCGCCTCGACGCCAAGGCGGAGCACGTGGCGGTGCCGCTGTCCTACATGGACGAGCTGTACAACCTGCGCGGCCATATCGCGCTGGTGCGCGAGCGGCTGCGCACCACGCGCTAGCCGTCCCGCGCGGCCGTCGCGCGTCGCCGCCCGGCGACAGCGACCGCCCTGCGGGCGGGTCACATTTCGTTGCAATTTGATGCAGATCAGGATGGCGCGCGCGCGGTCCAATAGGCTGTACGCCTTGGAGGTGCCGCATGATGTCCTTGACCCGAATCTGCCGCCCGCTCGCCCTCGCCGCGGCCGCGCTGCTCGCGCTCGCCCAGGGCGCGGCGCTCGCGCAGTACCCGCCGGCGCCCGATCAGCCGCCGCCCGCGCAGGCCGCCTACTCCCAGGCCCAGCTCGACCAGATGCTGGCGCCGATCGCGCTCTATCCGGACGCGCTGCTGTCGCAGATCCTCATGGCGGCGACCTATCCGCTGGAGGTGGTCCAGGCCGCGCGCTGGTCGCGCGCGAACCCGGCGCTGCGCGGCGACGACGCGGTGCGCGCGGTCGAAGGCCAGGACTGGGATCCGAGCGTGAAGTCGCTGGTCGCCTTCCCCGACGTCCTCCAGCGCATGGACCAGAATCTGCAGTGGACGCAGGCGCTCGGCGACGCCTTCCTCGCGCAGGAGCCGCAGGTGATGGAGGAAGTCCAGGCCCTGCGCAGCCGCGCGCAGGCCGCGGGACAGCTGTACTCCGACAACCACCTGCGCGTGGCCGACGAGGCCGGGATGATCGCCATCGAGCCGGTCAACCCGCAGGTGATCTACGTCCCCTACTACGATCCGCTGGTGGTGTACGGCGGCTGGTGGTGGCCGGCGTACCCGCCCGTGGCCTGGGCGCCCTGGCCCGGCTACGTGACGCTGCAGCGTCCCGGCGTGCACGTCGCCTTCTTCTGGGGCACCGGCGTTCGGGTCGCGCTGAATTTCTTCTTCGGCGCGCCCGACTGGCACCATCGCCGGGTGAACGTGGTCAACGTGAACACCTTCTACTACCGGCCCAGGATCGTGCATCCGGAGACGCGGGTGTACACGCGCGTCGCGCCCGGCCCCTGGGAGCACGACCCGTTCCACCGGCGCGGCCTCCGCTACCGCAGCGTCGAAGTGCAGCGCGAGTACGCGCCGCAGCGGCGGACGATCCGCCGCCCGGCCGCGCAGCCGCAGCTGCAACGGGAGCAGGAGCGGCAGCGCGAGCGCTCGCGACCGACGACCCCGCCTTCGCCAGCGCGCCAGCAGCAGCTGCAGCAACAGCAGCAGTACGAGCAACGGCGCGAACGCGCCCAGCGGCCCTCCCCCGCGTCGCGGGCGCAGCAGGAGCAGCAGCGCGAACGCGCGGGCCGGGGGACGACGCGCGGCACCGAAGTCCGCAAGGACGCGGGGTCGCGCAGCAAGCAGGACGATCGCAATCGCGACCGCGGCGACCAGGCCCCCTCCGGCCAGCCGCCAGCGCCGAACACCCGGCCCTGACGCTCCCGGGCGGCGCGCCCGGCGGGTAAGCTTCGCAGTCCGTACTTCGCGAAGGAGCCCGCATGGACCCGAACGTCATCAACGAGCGCATGAGCGGGACCCTGGCCGCGCACCTGGGCATGCACGTGCTCGAGGCGAGCCCCGAGCGCGTGCTCGCCGAGCTGCAGATCCGCGACGAGCTGCGCACCGTCGGCGGCGCGCTGCACGGCGGCACGCTGATGGCGTTCGCCGACACGATCGGCGCGGTGGCCACCATCGTCAACCTGCCCGCCGGCGCGAGCACCACCACGCTGGAATCCAAGACAAATTTCTTCGCCGCCGGGCGCAGCGGGATCGTGCGCGCCGAAGCGACGCCGCTGCACAGGGGCCGGCGCACCATGGTCTGGCAGACGCGCGTGACCGACGAGGCGGGCCGGCTGCTCTCGCTCACCATCCAGACGCAGATGGTGCTGGAAGGCAAGCCCGCCTGAACGGCCTTGCCCTCGGCGCGCATCCGCGAAACAATCCCCCTTTCTCCAAGGAGGAGGAACATCATGGACCGACAGCTGAGCTACGTGCACGGCGCCTCTCCCGTGCCGCTCATCGGCGAGACCATCGGCGCGCATTTCGACCGGATCGCGGCGCGCTTCCCGGCGCGCGAGGCGCTGGTGGTGCGCCACCAGAACGTGCGCTGGACCTATGCCGAGCTGAAGCAGCGCGTGGACGACCTCGCCTGCGCCCTGCTGCGGCTGGGCGTTGCGCCGGGCGAGAGGATCGGCATCTGGTCGCAGAACTGCGCCGAATGGGTGCTCACCCAGTTCGCCACCGCGAAGGCCGGACTGATCCTGGTGAACATCAACCCCGCCTACCGGCGCACCGAGCTCGAGTACGCGCTCAACAAGGTGGGCTGCAAGGCGCTGATCCTGTCGCCAAGCTTCAAGACCAGCGACTACCTCGCGATCCTGCAGGAGGTGGCGCCCGAGATCGCGACCAGCGTCCCGCAGAAGCTGCAGGCGGCCAGGCTGCCGCAGCTCAGGACCGTGATCCGGATGGGGCGCGACCAGACCCCGGGCATGCTCAACTTCGACGACCTGCTCGCGCCCGCGAGCGCCGCCGAGCTGCACGCGCTCGCCGCGCTCGGCGAGAAGCTCCAGTTCGACGAGCCGATCAACATCCAGTTCACCTCCGGCACCACCGGCTCGCCCAAGGGCGCGACGCTCACTCACCACAACATCCTCAACAACGGCTTTTTCATCGGCGAGGCGATGCGCTTCACCGAGAATGACCGGCTGTGCATCCCGGTGCCGCTGTACCACTGCTTCGGCATGGTGCTCGGCAACCTGGCCTGCGTGACGCACGGCGCGACCATGATCTTCCCGGACGGCGGCTTCGACCCGAAGAGCGTGCTCGAGACGGTGCAGGCCGAGCGCTGCACCGCGCTGCACGGCGTGCCGACGATGTTCATCGCGGTGCTCGACCACCCCGACTTCGCCAAGTACGACCTGTCGAGCCTGCGCACCGGGATCATGGCCGGCTCGCCCTGTCCGATCGAGGTGATGAAGCGCGTCGCGTCGACCATGAACATGCGCGAGGTGACCATCGCCTACGGCATGACCGAGACCTCGCCGGTGAGCTTCCAGAGCTCGGTCGACGACCCGCTCGAACGGCGCGTGTCCACGGTCGGGCGCATCCAGCCGCACATCGAGGTTAAGATCGCCGACGGCGAGGGCCGCGTGGTGCCGCGCGGAGAAAAAGGCGAGCTGCTCACGCGCGGCTACTGCGTGATGCTCGGCTACTGGAACGACGCCGAGAAGACGAAGGAGGCGATCGACGCCGCCGGCTGGATGCACACCGGCGACCTCGCCACCGTCGACGCCGAGGGCTACTGCAACATCGTCGGACGCTCGAAGGACATGGTGATCCGCGGCGGCGAGAACATCTACCCGCGCGAGGTCGAGGAGTTCCTGTACCGCCATCCCAAGATCCAGGACGTGCAGTGCGTCGGCGTGCCCGACGACAAGTACGGCGAGGAGCTCGTGGCCTGCGTCATCCTGCGCCCGGGGGTGACCGCGACCGAGGAGGAGATCCGCGAGTTCTGCCGCGGCCAGATCGCGCACTACAAGATCCCGCGCTACGTGAGGTTCGTCGAAGGCTTCCCGATGACCATCACCGGCAAGATCCAGAAGTACATCCTGCGCCAGCAACTCGCCGAAGAGATGGGGCTCAAGGAGCAGAAGGCGGCTTGACGGCCGAGCGGCGCGCGGGGGGGAGGCCCCGTCGCGTCGCCGGCATCCGCCGGTCGTGCGGCGCTGCGGGCCGGGTTCCAGGGGAACTACGTGGACCAAGCCACGCAAGCCTCGCTTGATCTGCGTCAAACGGGTGCAACATCGCTGCCCTACCCTGTTCCGGGGTCCGCAGCCGGGGCTGGGCAGTCTCTCCCTGGAGAGGCTCGCGGGCGCGGGTAATCCGGTCATGATCGTCGCACGAAGGGGGATATCGCTATGAAGCTGAAATCGTTTGTCGGCGCACTCGCCGTGGCCGCGGCAGTGGGGGGATTCGGGGCGCAACCCGCGGCAGCAGCCGATGTGATCTGCTACAACTGCCCGCCCGAATGGGCCGACTGGGGCACCATGCTGAAGGCCATCAAGTCCGATCTCGGGCTTGAAGTCCCGCTCGACAACAAGAACTCTGGACAGGCCTTGTCGACGATCATCGCCGAAAAGGCGAACCCGGTAGCCGACATCGTCTACCTGGGCGTGTCGTTCGGCATCGACGCGAAGCAGGCCGGAGTCGTCGCCCCGTACAAACCGAAGCACTTCGACGAGATCCCCGCCGGACTGAAAGACCCGGATGGCTACTGGTTCACCATCCACTACGGCACCATCGGGTTCTTCGTCAACGTGGATGCGCTGCGCGGCGTGCCCGTGCCGAAGTCGTGGAATGACCTGCTCAAGCCCGAATACCGCGGCCTGGTCGGCTATCTCGACCCGACCAGCGCCTTCGTCGGCTACGCCAGCGCGCTGGCGGTGAACCTGGCCCTCGGCGGCACCTATACCGACTGGAAGCCGGCGATCGATTATTTCAAGGCGCTGAAGAAGAACAAGCCGATCGTGCCGCTGCAGACGGCCTATGCGCGCGTGCTCTCGGGCGAGATCCCGATCATGTTCGACTACGACTTCAACACGCTGCGCGCGAAATACAAGGACAACTGCAACTGCGTGTTCGTGATTCCGCAGGAAGGCACGATCGTCGTGCCGTACGTGATGAGCCTGGTCAAGAACGGCCCTCATCCCGCCAACGCGAAGAAGGTGCTCGACTACCTGCTTTCGGACAAGGGGCAGAGGATCTGGGCGAACGCCTTCCTGCGGCCGATCCGCCCCGAGGCCATGACGCCGGACATCGCGGCCAAGTTCCCGCCCGCCGACGAATACAAGCGCGCGCGCGCGGTCGACTACGCGAAGATGGGCCAGGCACAGGCCGCCTTCCGCGACCTGTATCAGCGGGAGGTCCGCTAGCGGCGCCGCACGGCGGCGAGACCAGTGTCGGAGCGCCCGCTCGGCGCACCAGGGGGAACGGCGGCGAGAAGAACGCATGCGGCGCGGCGAAAATCGCAACCTGCTGCTGATGGTGCTCCCCGCGCTGATCATCGGCGCGGCCTTCTTCCTGCTGCCGCTCGGACGCCTGATCGTCGTCGGCGGCACGGGCCCGCTCGGCCTGAAAGCCTATGCGGCGGTGATCACCAACCCCCTGTACTTCAAGGCCCTGATCTCGACCGTCGCGCTGTCGGTCTCGGTGACCGCCGCGACGCTCGCGATCGCCAGCATCGCGGGAGTCTTCCTCGAGCGCAACACGTTTCGCGGCCGCGACGTCCTGATCTCCCTGCTCACGCTGCCGCTCGCCTTTCCCGGCGTGGTGGTGGGCTTCATGGTGATCATGCTCGGCGGCCGCACCGGGCTGCTCGCCACCGCCAGCTCCGCGCTCGGGTTGGGGCGGCTGGTGTTCGCCTACTCGATGATCGGGCTGTTCACCGGTTACATCTACTTTTCCATCCCCCGGGTGATCCTCACGATCATGGCGGCCGCCGAAAAGCTCGATCCGGCGCTCGAGGAAGCGGCGCGCTCTCTGGGAGCTGGACGCTGGCAGGTGGTGCGCGACGTGATGCTTCCCGGCCTGGCGCCGGCGCTGCTTGCATCGGGGGCGATGTGCTTCGCCACCTCGATGGGGGCCTTCGGCACGGCATTCACGCTGGCCACCGACATCCAGGTGCTGCCGATCGTCATCTACACGGAATTCACCCTGCTCGCGAACATCTCGACCGCGGCGGCGCTCAGCATCGTGCTCGGTCTCATTACCTGGCTCACGCTAGCAGCCTCCCGCGGGCTGGCGGGCGCGACCGCGGCGGCGGCCGGATAGACGACGATGCGCCGCACGCGCTACTTCTATCTGCAGCTCGGCTTCACGCTGCTCGCATGCGCCTTCCTCATCGTGCCGGTATTCATGTCGATCGTCGCCGGGCTCACCGTCAATTTCTTCCAGGGCGTCAGCAGCGGGCTCACGCTGCACTGGGTCGGCGTGGTGTGGGGCCTGTACTCGCAGACCATCTACCGCAGCATGTACATCGCGCTGTCGACCCTGGTCGTCACCTTGCTCGCCGGCGTGCCGACCGCTTACGTGCTCGCCAAGCGGCCGGGCCTGCTGACGCGGCTGATCGAGGAGTTCCTGGTGCTGCCGGTGGCGATTCCCGGCTTGGCCATCGCCCTGGCTCTCATCCTGACCTACGGCGGGATGCGCGAGTTCCGCACCAGCTGGCTGTTCATCCTCGTCGGCCACGTTCTATATACTCTGCCCTTCATGGTGCGCTCCGTCCTCGCGGTGCTCTCGTCTTTCGATTTCCGCACGCTCGAGGAAGGCGCGGCAAGCCTCGGGGCGGGATTCTGGACGAGATTCTTCAGCGTCATCCTGCCGAACGCGCGCTCGGGAATCATCGCCGGCTCGCTCACGGTGGTGACCCTGTCGGTCGGCGAGTTCAATCTGACCTGGATGCTGCACACGCCCGAAACCATGACCCTGCCGGTCGGCCTCGCCGACAGCTATGCGTCGATGCGCCTCGAGATCGGCAGCGCGTACACCCTGATCTTCTTCATCATGATCATCCCCCTGCTCATCGCCCTGCAGCGCTACGGTGCGCGGCGCGGCAGCCCGCAGGCGCGCGTCCAGGAGGAGCTGCGGCGTCCGGCGCTCGGCGCCCCGGCAGCCGCGGCCGGCCCCCGGGGGCCGGCCGCATGAGCCCGCCCGAGCGTGCCGCCGGCACGACCATCCGCCTCGTCGACTGCGCCAAGACCTTTCCGAACGGCACCCGGGCGCTGGAGCCGACGTCGCTCGCCATCCAGGGCGGCGAGACCATGGTGTTCCTCGGCCCGTCCGGCTGCGGCAAGACCACGCTGCTGCGCGTCATCGCCGGGCTCGAATCGCCGGACCGCGGCGGCCGCGTCCTGTTCGACGACGAGGACGTGACCGATCTGCCGGTCGAGCGCCGCAACGTGGGCATGGTGTTCCAGTCCTACGCGCTGTTCCCCAACATGAACGTGGAGGAGAACATCGCCTACGGCCTCAAGGTCCACAAGCTGCCCCCGGCGGCGCGTGCCAAGGTCGTCGACGAGATGCTGCAGATGATGCAGATCACCGAGCTGCGCGCTCGCCGCATCACGCAACTGTCGGGGGGACAGCGCCAGCGCGTAGCGCTCGCGCGCGCGATCGCCGTGAAGCCGCGGGTTCTTCTTCTCGACGAGCCGCTCACCGCCCTGGATGCGCTGCTGCGCGAAAGGCTGCGCATCGAGATCGAGCTGCTGCTGACCTCCCTTGGAATCACCGCTGCCTACGTGACCCACGACCAGGCCGAAGCGATGGCGATCGGCGACCGCGTCGCGGTGATGAACAAGGGCGCGGTGATCCAGGTCGGCAGCCCGCGCGAGATCTACTACAAGCCGGCGAGCGCGTTCGTGGCCGACTTCATCGGCACCATGAACCGCGTGCGCGGGACGGTCCGCGACGGATTTCTCGAGCTGCCGGGCGGGCGCATACCGTGGACGCAGGGCGGCGGCGGGACGGTCGAGGTTCTGTTCCGGCCGAACGACGCGCGCATCGTGCCCGAGGATCAGGCGCAGTTCCGCGGCGAGATCGCGCAGCAGTTCTTCCTCGGCGACCGCACCCGGCTGCACGTCGCCGGAATCGCCGAGGGGCCGATCGTGGTCGAGACCACCGAGCACCGCGAATTCCGCGCGGGCGAGAAGGTCGGCCTGCGCGCCGAGCCCGGCGCGCTGCTGGTGCTGCGCCGCTGAGCCCGCCGGCGCCACGGCTTCGGGAGTTGCAGCCATGCTGATCGCGCAGGTGACCGATACCCACATCAAGGCGGCGGGCAAGCTCGCCTACCGGATGGTCGACTCGGCGGCGAAGCTCGGAAACTGCGTCGCGCACCTCAACCGGCTCGATCCGCGACCGGACTTCGTCCTTCTCACCGGGGACCTCGTCGACCTCGGCCGGGCGGAGGAATACGCGCTGCTGCGCGAGATCCTGGCGCCGCTGCGTATGCCTCTTTACGTCATCCCGGGAAACCACGACGAACGCGCCGCGCTGCGGGAGGCATTCGCCGACCACGCGTATCTGCCGCGCGACGGGGAATTCCTGCATTACGTTCTCGAAGACTACCCGGTACGCCTGATCGGTCTCGACACCACCGTTCCCGGGAAGCAGTACGGCGCGCTGTGCGACGAGCGCATGGCCTGGCTGGCCGAGCAGCTCGCGCGCGCGCCGAGCCGGACGACCGTTCTGTTCATGCACCATCCGCCGTTCCTTACCGGTCTGGCCAACATGGACTGGCAGAACTGCCGCAACGGCGACGCACTGGGAGCGCTCGTGAGGCGCCACCCGCAGGTGATCCGCATCCTGTGCGGCCACGTGCACCGGCCGATCCATCTCCAGTGGTGCGGGGTCACCGCGAGCATCGCCCCGAGCCCGTCGCACTCGTGCGTCCTGGACCTCAATCGCGACGCCTCGCACGATTTCGTGCTCGAGCCGCCGACGTGCGAGCTGCACTACTGGCGCGAGGACACGGGTCTCGTCAGCCACCTGAGTTTCATCGGCGACTACGGCGGCCGGTTCCCCTTCTACGATGCCGCGGGCAAACTGATCGATTGAGCCGCCGACGGACGCCGGTCGGCCGGCCATTCGCCCGTCCGAGGGTGTGGCGTAGCGCGCAGCCTAGCCGATCTTTAACACCGCTCTGAACTGTGCTTGACCGATCAATGGCTTAGACGGCCGTTGGCAGTCAAGTGGCACTACAACGGCGTATTTCTGCTTGAGTGGAAGGTTTTGCGGATTCCGCCGGGGTTGTGGTCAAGAGCCAGAGCGTCGTAGAGCCGAGCGAGCTCGGCTTCAGGCCGCGAGGCCTTACGCACACTCAAGATGCGGCCGCCGCGAGTGTTGAACGAGCTGGTGCTGCGGCGCTGGATGCGCAAGATCCCCCGCAGGCTCGTCCAACTGGCATGGATGCCGCGATCGGCGAGCCGGGTGCGAATGATCTGCACGAACTGGTAGGCAAGCACCGAGATGAACAGGTGAGCTTCGCTGCGCGAGTCCTTGTGGTGGAAGATGGGACGAAGTCCCAGTTCGGACTTGAGGCTGCGGAACACCGCCTCGAGCTCGGTGAGCATGATGTAGGTGCGCCACATCTGCTCGGGTGTCCAGGACGTTTCGTTGCTGCGTAGGCAATAGACACCCGGGTCGGTCATTTGCGAGCCGGGGCGAGGCTCCTTGGCCCAATTGAGCGAGACGACCTTCGCCCCTGAGGCCTCGGTCTGATATTCGATGTGGTAGTGCTGGCCGATGCCATGCGATTTTTCCTTGAGCCGGCCGATACGCTCGGTGATGCTGACCAAGCGCTTGTCGGTGCGGGGCCTGCCGAGCCCCTGGCGTAGTTTCTCGAGCCCCTGCTCGAAGCGCTGGGTGAGCCCGGCGACGATGGCGAGTTCCTTTTGCTCGCGTTGCGCGGAATGGCAATACAGGCGAGCTTCCTGGAGCTCAGGAATGAGAACCTTCTGCAGGCGAATGTGCCCGCCGTCGGCGGCGCGGATCTGCACCGCTTGAGCGGGATCGAACTGCCGGTTGCGCTCGCGCGAGACGACCAAATAGCGATAGCCCTGCGCTTTCAGCCAGGCGAGGTTGTCCTCGGTAGCGATGCCCCGGTCCATTACCACCAAGGCGCCGGCTGGAGCCCGTAGTCCTGCGAGCATGCTCTGCAGCGTGCGCGCCTCGACTGCGTTGCCGGCGAACACCTGCGAGCGCCTGACGAAGCCGCTTTGATCGAGCACCAGTCCCAAGGTGAGCAACAGACACTCGGAACGCTTTTCCTTGGAGTGGCCACGGGCCGCTTTTGCGCTGCCCTTGAGCTCACCCTCCAAGTAGGTGTTGGTGAGGTCATAGAGCGTGACAGTGCACTCCAGCCCAAAGAGCCCCCGCACCCGCTCGAAGAGCAACGCCTCGATCCTTGCCTGGTGACGCAGAAGCAGGTCGGAGGCGCGATACAGCCGCATCAGCGGCATCGTCTCGAAATCGAACTCGAGCATCTCACCGAGCGCCGACTCGTTTCTCAGCCAGCCCCAGGTGGCAAGCTCGGAAGCGGGCTGCGCCATACGCGCAATCACGTTGCCGATCGCCGCCGCCGACTGAGCGCGCTTGAACCCCAGCCGCTCAAGCTCCTGCACAAAGCCGATCTCGCGCATCACCGACAGCGCCACGTGCTCGACACCGATCGAGCGCGGCTCAAGCACCTCCAGCGAATCCGGATCGACCTCGACGTAGACTTTCTCTGCCTTCGCTGAGGATGCCGAGCGCAGGCTACTTACATGATGCCCATGGCGCAGCAGCAACTGCGCCGCGTATTGCTGTGCAAGTAGCTCCAGTTCCGAATCTGCGGGCAGCAGCGCCTCCTGACCCCCGAGAATGTCTTCAATGCGACCGCAAAGTGAAGGCCAGTCTTGCCGTGCTATCCCGAAATGCCGCCCCAGATTGAGCAGCGTCAGCTGCCGAACACGCTTTCCCACGCGCTCGGAGCGCACCAGCCGGTGTGTCGCGTAGGACTCGCCCGTGCTCTTGTTATGGGTGCGAACTCGTCGGATGTACATACCGGCGCGAGCATAGGTCAGTCGCTCGCGCAGATCGCATCAGCACGAAAATTTTATGGCACTACATTTCGACGTCTCGAACCACTACCAACCAAAACCGACACTTACGCTTCTCTCAATTCCTCCGAGAGCGAAATCGTGTTAAAGATCGGCTAGCGCGCCGATGTGACCGTTTCGTGCCCCCCCGCCTGCCGGCTCACGGCTCCCCTTGCGGCAGCGACACCGCGCGCAGGCGGAAGCGCCCGTCGTCGTCGAACAGCCAGGTTTCCATCAGCGCCACCGATTCGTAGCGGCCGAGCAGGCGCGGATTCGGGCGCGGAAACGGCGCCGCGCGCCGCACGCTCGCGAGCGCCCGCGCCACCAGCTTCGAAGTGCCCGCCCGCTCGGGCGCGCGGTACAGCTCCACGCGCACCGGCCGGCCGGTGGCGTCGATCTCCAGGCGGTAGACGATCACCGCGCGCAGGAAGAACTGCGGGCGGCCCTCGTAGACCTGGCCGGCGCTCGCCGCCTGCACGCTCTGGGCGACCTCGCGCTCGTATTCGGCCAGGCTGCGCGCGCTCGAAAGCGGCGCGAGCGGCGCGGGCGGAAGCTTCTTTGGCGGCGAGACGCTGCAGGCAGCGAGGCCCGCGAGCAGGACCGCGACGCCGAGCCAGGCGGCACGTGGCAATCGATTGAGATGCGGATCGCGCAATGACATGCGCCGATCTTAGGCAGCGCGCCGGAAGCGCTGCGGCGGTTTCGCTGCAGACGCAGGAATTCGTCGCAGCGCAACGACACTGCGACGCCCAACCGTCGCCGCGCACCGACAGCCGAAGCAATGACGCACGCGATCGGGCGCACCCGATCGCGTGCCGGGCGGTTACTTCTTCTTGTTATTGATCCCGTAGAAGTAGCTCGTGAGCTCCGCCACTTTCTCGTCGGGAACCGGGCAGCCGAAGGCCTTCTGCATCTTGGTGACCTCGACCTTCCAGGTGTCCATCGACATCGGCGGCTGGGTCGTCACCATTCCCGCCGAGTGGCAGATCAGGCAGTAGTGCGTGTCGCCCGCGCCGGGGCCCCGAAAAGTTCGCGAGGCCTTGGGGAACGTAACTTTGACGGACTTGAGCACGATGCGCGGCGCCATGCCGGCCTTTTCCGCCGCCGGTCCGGCGTGGGCCGGCGCGGCGAGCGCGAGGGCGAGCGGCAGCGCGCCCAGGAAACGAACGATGTTCTTGGTCATTGTCGTGTCTCCCCCTAGACCGCGCGCACCGACACGCGCTCGATCACGTTGCGCATGAACCCGGCGGGATTCCAGTTCGGCTGATCCGTCTGGCCCTGCCCGTCGGCGTTCACCGCCTTCACCATCAGCGCGAGCTCGCCCTTCTTCGCCGGCGTGAAATGCGTCTCCCAGGCGCGGAAGCTGTACTTGCCGTGGTCCTTGCCCAGCGTCGCGTCCTGCCAGGTCGCGCCGCCGTCGGCGGAGAACATGACCTTCGCGACCCCGGCGTCGCCGCCGAAGGCGATGCCGCGCACCAGGGTGTGGCGCTTCACGTGCACCACCGACCCGGCGTGCAGGTTGGTGATGAACGAGCGCGTGTTCATCTTGTTGATCGGCACCATCTTCAAGCCCGCCTGCCCCGGCTTCATGTCGGCGCCCGGCGTGTCCGGGATGAGGTACGCGGTCTTCATCCAGAAGTTGTCGTCGGGCTTGGTCAGGACCTCGATGTCGTCGAGCATCTTGACCCAGTAGGTCGCGTACCAGCCCGGAACCACCAGGCGCAGCGGGAAACCGTTCAGCAGCGGCAGCTGCTGGCCGTTCATCGCGTACGCGATCATCACCTCGCCGTCCATCGCGTGATCGACGTCGAGCGATTTCATGAAATCCGGTGTCTTGGGCTCGACGCCCTTGTCGACGCCATTGAAGCGCACCTGCACCGCCCCGGCCGCGAGGCCCGCTTTCGCGAGCACGTCCTTCAGCCGGACCCCGGTCCAGACGGCGTTGCCCATCGCGCCGTTGCCCCATTCGCCGCCGGAAACCCGCGGCGCGAAGAAGCCGCGGCTGTTGCCCGAGCACTGGCATACCGCGGCCACCTGCACCGGCTCGTAGTCGTCGATCAGCTCCTTCAGCGTGAGTTCCACCGGGCTGCTCACCGCCCCGTGGACACGCAGCCTGAAGCTGTCCACATTGATCGAATCGGGAACGTCCGCCAGATGCCAGCGTACGAAAAACTCGCTGTTGGGCGTAAAGACGCGATTGTCGTAGACGTGGAACGGCGTCTCCAGCAGCGGCGGACGGGTGCGCTGCAGGATCATGCTGCCCTTCTGCGGAAAGCGCGCGAGGCGCCGCCCGCCGTTGGCGAACGGCAGCTCGATCATGCCCGCCGCAAACGCGGAAGCCGCCTCGCCCGCGAGCAGGCCCGCGCCGCCGAGCAACCCGGCCATGCGCAGCAGATTGCGCCTCTGTGTGTCGATCCGCCTGTCGGCGGACTCCTGGTGCTGATTGGGTTTCATCCCGGTCTCCTCCCGTTTCTGTTCTCTCGGTGTTGCGCCTGCTCGGCAGCCGGCCGACGGTGGCAGCGGAATACCGCCGCCCGAGCATCAGTCTAGTAGCGTATTGTGAATTAGTTCAATAAGGGATCCTGCTGCAGCCATAGCGGCACCTTGTACGCCGCATCCGGCGCGCGCCTCGAGCCGGCGAAGGCCGGGCGAGGCCCTGTAGTACGATCCCCGCCTTCGGGGATTTCCAATTGGGGGGAGGCAATATGGGCGCGCAAGGCAAAGTAGCCATCGTCACCGGCGCGGGCACCGGTATCGGCAAGGCGGTCGCGCTCGCGCTGCTGGGGAACGGCTACCGGGTGGCGCTCGCCGGGCGGCGCCAGGAGCTGCTCGACAAGGCGCTGCAGGACGCCGGAGCGAACGGCGCGCGCGGGCTCGCCGTCGCCGCCGACATCGGCAAGCCGGAGCAGGTGCGCGCGCTGTTCGCCCGGGTGAAGGAGAGCTGGGGGCGCCTGGACGTGCTGTTCAACAACGCCGGCATGGGGGCGCCCGCGATCCCGATGGAGGACCTCAGCTACGAGCAGTGGAAGGCGGTCGTCGACGTCAACCTCACCGGCATGTTCCTGTGCTCGCAGGAGGCGATCCGCATCATGAAGAACCAGAGCCCGCGCGGCGGGCGCATCATCAACAACGGCTCGATCTCGGCGCACGCGCCGCGCCCCTACTCGGTGCCCTACACCGCCACCAAGCACGCGGTCACCGGGCTGACCAAGTGTATCTCGCTCGACGGCCGGCAGCACGACATCGCCTGCGGGCAGATCGACATCGGCAACGCGGCCACCGAGATGACCGAGCGCATGAAGAACGGCGTGCCGCAGGCCAACGGCACCATCGCGGTCGAGCCGCGCATGGACGTCGGCCACGTGGCAAGCGCGGTACTGTACATGGCGGCCCTGCCGCTGGACGCCAACGTGCAGTTCATGACCATCATGGCGAGCAAAATGCCGTTCGTGGGCCGCGGCTGAGTGGGCCCCGCCCCCTGGCTGTGGATCCCGATCACCGTCTGCGCGGCGTTCGCGCAGACGCTGCGCAACGCGGTGCAGCGCCATCTCACCGCCGAGCTCGGCACGCTCGGCGCCACCCTGGTGCGCTTCCTCTACGGCCTGCCGTTCGCCGCGCTGTGGCTGTACGGCGTGCATGCCGCGGGCGGCCTCGCCCTGCCCGCGCCCAACGCGGTGTTCGCCGGTTGGATGCTGCTCGGCTCGCTGTGCCAGATCGCGGCCACCGCGTTCCTGCTGCGCGCGATGGCCGAGCGCAATTTTGCGCTCGGCATCGCCTACTCGAAGACCGAGATCATCCAGGTCGCGGTGTTCGCGCTGCTGTTCCTCGGCGACCCGGTCTCCGGCGGCACGGCGCTCGCCATCGCGCTCGGCACGCTCGGCGTGCTGCTGCTCTCCCCCGCGGACCCCGAGCGCCCGTTGCGCGCGCTGGTCATGGGCTGGACCACGCGGCCGGCGCTGCTCGGGCTGGCCTCGGGAACCGGCTTCGCGCTCGCGGCGGTGGGCTACCGCGGCGCCGCGCTCGCCCTGCACGGCACCCAATACGCGATGGCGGCGGCCTCCACGCTGATGGGCGCGCTGCTCATCCAGAGCGTGCTGCTCGGCGGCTGGCTGCTGGCGCGCGACGCGGCGGTAGTGGCGCGCGTGCTGCGCGCCTGGCGCCCATCCGCGTTCGCCGGTTTCATGGGCGCGGCGGCCTCGGCCGGCTGGTTCACCGCGATGGCGGTCGAGCCGGTGGCGCACGTGCGCACCCTCGGCCTGGTCGAGCTGCCGTTCGCCTACGTGGTGTCGCGGCGCTTCTTCCGCGAGCGCCTCAAGGGACTGGAGCTCGTTGGCATGGCGCTGCTCGCGCTCGGCCTGGTGATCGTGACGCTGGCCAAGTGACGCGGGGGTGAAAAGCGCCTGACCCCCGCACCCCCGGTGACGCGGGGGTGAGAAGCGATCGTTTTCCCTACGGACGCAGGTTCGCGGCGGTCCAGCCGATGATCTCCGCGATCGCGCGATCGCTTGCCACCGCGGCGGCCGCAGCGCCGCCCGCGGCATCCGGCGTGGCGGCGGGTACTCGCACCACGAACGAGCGCTGCGCGCTCAGGCGGTGATCGCGCAGCAGCGTGGCGCGCAGCTCGAGCAGTACCGCGCTCTTCGCCGGCGTCTCGAACACCTGCGAGAGCTCCTGCAGCTCGACGCGCAAGGTCAGCGGCGCGCTCGCCGCATCGCCGGGCCCGAGCACGCCGGCTGGGTCGGCGGCGGCCATACGCGCGCGCAGCCGGCCCGAGAGCAGCGCGGCCGGGGGCGCCACCCAGCGGCTGTCCGCGTATGCGCGCGGCTGCGCGGTGTCCCGGTAGGCGAGGCGATAGAGCATGGCATTGGTGTCGAGCCACGGCAGCGCCGCGACGTCATCCACCCGGATCGGCTCGCGCAGCGCGGGCGTGGGCGCGGCCGCCGCGGGCGGCGGGCCGAAGTCGTACGCGCTGGAGAGCGGGCGCGGCGCCGGACCGATGCTGCAGCCGGCCGCAACCAGCGAGGCGCACAGCGCGCCCCCCAGGACCCGCCACCGCACCGGCGCCGCGCTCATTGCGAGACCTCCCGCGCGAAGCCGGGCTCGCCCGGCCCGGGGGGCCAGGGCGCGCGGCCGAAGACGACGCTCTGCGGCTGATCCGAGAGCATCACCAGCAGCCGATCGACGCTGTGCGTTTCGTGCTGCAGCTGGTCGAGCAGGGCGTTGAGGCGCGGCACCGCATCCTGATCCACCGAGCGAGCAGCGCTGCCCGTGCGGTCGGCGGCCGCCGCGACGTGTTGCGCGGCCGCCTCGAAGCCATCGAGCGAGGCGACGCGCTGATCGAGCCGCGCGGTGAGCGCGCCGATCCCGTCCATCAGCCGGTCCGCGCGCTGCGCCACGCCCTGCACCTCGCCAAGCAACTCGGGCAGCCGGTCCGCGCTCGTCTGCAGCCGCGCGGCGAGCTGCGCCGTGTTCTGCGTGGCCTGCGTGACCCCGTCGAGCGCGCGCTTCACCGCATCGCGGTGATCCGCATCGAGCAGCGCGTTGACGCGGTCCGCCGCCTCGCGCACCGAGCCGAGCAGGGCTTCGCCCGAGTCCATCAGCGACGGACGCAGCGGCAGGCGCGCCCCCGGGCCCGGCTTGAGCAGCGGCGCGGCCGCAGAGGACTGGTCCTCGTCCAGTTGCACGAAGGCGAGCCCGGTCACGCCCTGGTAGCCGAGCTGCGCGTAGGTCGCCCGGGTGAGCGGCAGGTTCGCGTCGACGCCGATCCTGATCAGGATCTGCCCGGGCACCGAGCGGTCCAAGCGCATCGCCTCGACCTTGCCCACGTCGAGCCCGCGGTAGCGCACCGGCGCTTCGACGTTGAGGCCGGACACCGACTTCGTGGTGGCGATGAAGTAGGTCGCGAGCGGGCGCGTGTCGCGCTGCATCCAGGCTGCGACCGCGGCGAGCGCGGTCCCCAGCAGCAGCACGAACAGCCCGGCGGCCAGGGCATGGGCACGGTTTTCCATGGGCGACTCCTCTATGCGCTACGTCGGCGGGATTCCGGCTGCGCCGCCCGACGCCATGGGGCGCAGCGCCGCGAGCGCGCGCAGGCCGCGCTCGCCGAGGAAGAAGTTGACGATGAACGGGTGCTTGGCGGCGACCACCTCCGAGAGCGTCCCGGTGACCAGCACCCTCTGCTCGGCGAGCACCGCAATGCGGTTGGCCGCCGCCACCAGGGTATCGAGGTCGTGCGTCACCATCACCACCGTGAGCTTGAGCTCCCGGCGCAGCTCGGCCACCAGCCGCACGAAGCTCTCGCTGCGGTCCGGGTCGAGGCCGGCGGTGGGCTCGTCGAGGAACAGCAGCTCGGGCTCCAGGGCGAGCGCGCGCGCCAGCGCGATGCGCTTCACCATGCCGCCGGAGAGCTCGGCGGGCATCTTGGCCGCGTGGCGCGCCTCGATGTCCACCATGGCGAGCTTGAGCATCACCATGTCGCGCACGAATCCCTCGTCGAAGCAGCGCATCTCGCGCAGCGGCAGCGCCACGTTGTCGAACACCGACAGCGCGCTGTAGAGCGCGCCCTCCTGGAACAGCACGCCCCAGCGCTTGCGCAGCCGGCGCAGCTGCGCGATCGGCACCGCGTGCAGCGGGATGCCGAACACGCGTACCGTGCCGCGCGCGGGGCGCTCGAGCCCGAGCATCTGGCGCAGCAGCGTGGTCTTGCCGCTGCCCGAGCCGCCGACCAGCGCGAGCACCTCGCCCTGCGCCACGCTCAGGTTCAGGTCGCGGTGCACGACGTTGTCGCCGAACACCGTCCACAACCCCTCGATCTCGACCAGCGGCTTCATCGCAGCCCCATGCCGACGCCCGAGAAGATCACCGCCACGATCGCGTCCACGATGATCACCACGGTGATCGCGGCCACCACCGAGCGCGTCGTGCCTGCGCCGAGGCTCTCGGTGTTGGGCTCGATGCGCAGCCCGAAATGGCAGGCGATGAGCGCGATCAGCACGCCGAACGCCACGCCCTTGCCGAGACCGATCCAGTAGTTCGCGATCGGCACCGCGGAGGGCAGCGACTCGACGAAGGTGCGGTAGGCGATGCCGAGCTGCCACTTGGCCGAGACCATGCCGCCGGCGAGCGCGATCGCGTCGGTCCACAGCACCAGCAGCGGCAGCGCGACGGCGAGCGCGGCCACCTTGGGAAAGACCAGGCGCAGCGACTGCGGGATGCCCATCACGGCGAGCGCGTCGAGCTCCTCGGTGACGCGCATCACGCCGAGCTGCGCGGTGATCGCCGAGCCGGAGCGGCCCGCCACCAGGATCGCGGTCAGCATCGGCCCGAGCTCGCGCACCACCCCGATGCCGACGATGTTGATGACGTACGCGTTGGCGCCGAACTCCTTGAGCTGCTCGGCCGAGAGGTAGGACAGCACCACGCCGATCAGGAAGCCGACCAGCGCGGTGATGCCGAGCGCCTGCGCCCCCGAGCGATACACGCCGGCCGAGATCTCGCGCCACGGCCCGCGCACCGGGTCGCGCAGCACGCCCAGCGCATCGAGCACGACCTGGCCGAGCAGGCGCACGATTTCGAGCCCGCCTCCGGCGAGCGCGGCGGCGAAGTCGCCGAGCGAGCGCAGCGGCTCGAGCAGGTCCGGGCGCCGGCGCGCCGCGGGTGCCTCCACCACCGCGCCGAGCCGGGTGAACAGCGCATCGTGCTCGGGGCGCAGCGCCAGCGCGGCGGGGCGGCGCTTGTCCCACGCGCGCCAGATCAGCAGCGCGCCGATGTGGTCGAGCCGCTGGATCCCGGTGAGGTCCCAGCTCGTGGCGCGGGCGTGGCGCGCGAGCGCGCGCGCAAGTTCCACGGCGCGCGCGCGCAGCGCGCGGATATCCCACGCCCCCGAGAGCGCGACCGTGCGCGCCCCGTCCCGGCCCTGCGTGAGCCGGATCTCCGGCTCCTGAATCGCGGTAGTTGCCGCGGACTGCAACGACGCCCCCCGAAGCGCTTTCGTCGAGGCGGCCGCACCGCTACGCCGCCCTCCCCCTGCCGACGCGCGTCAGACTACCAAAAAACCCCGCGCCGCGGAGAACCGCCGCGCGGCGTGCACGGCCTCAGCTCGAGCCCCAGACCTGCGCGGCGACGCTGACGATCAGCTCGAGCTTTCTCTTCTGGTCGTCGGGCGTGAGCGGCTGGCCGGCGCCCGGCGCCGAGCTGAAGCCGCATTGCGGCGACAATCCCAGGCGCTCGAGCGGCACGTACTTCGCGGCCTCGTCGATCCTGCGCTTGAGCTCGTCGGCGGACTCGAGCCGCGGCGTCTTGGTGCTCACCAGCCCGAGCACGACGCGCTTGGGCGCGGGCACGAAGCGCAAGGGGCGGAAGTCGCCCGCGCGCGGCGTATCGAACTCGAGGAAGAACGCGTCCACGTCAAGGCCCCCGAACACCGCTTCGGCGATCGGCTCGTAGCCGCCCTCGGCCATCCAGGCGCCCTTCAGGTTGCCGCGGCACATGTGCGTCGCCTTGGCCATGCCCGGCGGACAGGCGGCGAGCACGTCGTTCACCAGCCTCACGTAGCGCGCGGTGAGCGCGTCCGGGTTCTCGCCGCGCGCCTGCACGTCGGCGCGCGCGTGCGCATCGCAGTTGCACGGCAGCGCGGTGTTGTCGAGCTGCAGGTAGCTGCAGCCGAGCGCGGCCAGATCCCGGATCTCCGCGCCATAGATCGCGGCCAGGTCGGCGTAGTACTGCTCGATGTCGGGGTACACCGCCTCGTCCACGCTCTTCGGCCCGAGGAAGTAGTGCATCACGTCGGGCGACGGGATGGTCACCTTGGGCAGGCCGGTCCTAGCCACGCTCTTCAGGAAGCGGAACTCATCGGTCGCGATGCCGCGCGTGCGCCGCAGCCGCGCCTTGGCGTAGGGCGAGGCCGCGCCGCCCTTGTCGCCCTTCTCGTCGCGAAAACCGAGCAGCGTGCCCTCGCGCAGCCCGAAGCCCTCGACCGAGTCGATGAACCCGGCCGACCAGCCGCGGCGGCGGAACTCCCCGTCGGTGACCGAGGACAGGCCGAGGCCCTCCTCGAACGCGACCAGCTCGCGGATGCATTCGTCCTGCACCGCGCGCAGTTGCTCGGGCGCGACTTTGCCCTCGCGCGCCTGGCGCACCGCCGCCATCAGGCGGTCCGGGCGCAGGAAGCTGCCGATGTGCTCGGCGCGGAAAGTGGGGGCGGGCGTCGTGCTCATCGGCTTGCTCTCCTGTGAATTTCGTGAGGCCGCAGAATATACACGCGGGCGGCGGGCGCGGCGACCTCGCGCAGCCGCGGGCGCTTTCGGGCTAAAGTAACGCCCTCTGCCACCCGGAGAGCCCATGTTCGATCTCAGCGGCAAGGTCGCGATCGTCACCGGAGGCAACGGCGGCATCGGCCTGGGCCTGGCGCGCGGCCTAGCCGCCGCCGGCGCCCGGGTCGTGGTCGCGGCGCGCGACGAGAAGAAGTCCGCCGCCGCGGTCGCCGAGCTCGACAAGCTCGGCCGCGGCGGTGCGCTCGCGATCGCGGTGGACGTCACCGACGAAGATTCGGTCAACGAGCTGGTGCGCAGCAGCGTCGAGGAATGCGGCGGGCTCGACATCCTGGTGAACAACGCCGGCATCAACATCCGCAAGCGGCCCGAAGAGCTCACGCTCGCCGAGTGGCGCCAGGTGATCGACACCAACCTCACCAGCGCCTACCTGTGCTCGCACGCCGCGTACCCGGCGTTGAAATCCGCGGGCGGCGGCAAGGTCATCAACATCGGCTCGATGATGTCGATCTTCGGCGCCGGCTTCGCGCCCGCCTACGCGGCGAGCAAGGGCGGCGTGGTGCAGCTCACCAAGGCCTGCGCCTCGGCGTGGGCGAAGGACAACATCCAGGTGAACGCGATCCTGCCGGGCTGGATCGACACCGCGCTCACGCGCAAGGCGCGCGAGCAGCTGCCGGGCCTGAACGAGAACGTGCTCCAGCGCACGCCCGCCGCGCGCTGGGGCGGGATCGACGACTTCCGCGGCATCGCGGTGTTCCTCGCCGGACCGGCGTCGGACTTCGTCACCGGCGCCGCCATCGCCGTGGACGGCGGCTACTCGATCCAGGGCTGAGCGAACGCAAGGAGGGGCCCGCATGCATCCGAAGACCAAGTACATCTTCACCGCCGCGATGGACGTGGATCCGGCCAAGGAGGCGCTGTTCAACGAGGTCTACGACACCGAGCACATCCCGCTGATCCTGAAGGTGCCCGGGGTGCTGGCGGCGACGCGCTGCGTGAGCGCGCCGCTCACCATGATCCTGGGCGGCGAGAAGAAGACCATCGTCGCCGAGGGCGAGCCGCGCTACAGCGCGATCTACGAGCTGGAGAGCGCCGAGGTGCTCACCAGCGCAGCCTGGGCACAGGCGGTCGACCGGGGCCGCTGGCCGAGCGAGGTGCGGCCCTACACGAGCAACCGGCGCCACACGCTGCGCAAGGTGCTGTAGCGCCGTCGGCGCCGCCCGGTGCTAGCCGGAGTGGCGCTTCAGGAAGGCGAGCGTCTTCGCGTTGAAGTCCGCGACGTTCTCGTAGATCGGCGCGTGCGCGCAGTCCTCGAACACCACCAGCTCGGAGCCGGCGATGCCCTTGTGCATGCGCTCGGCGAAGCGCGTCGAGCAGACGAGATCGTGGCGCCCGAACGTGATCTGCGTCGGCGCCTTGATCCGGCCCAGTTGCGCCTCGGCGTCGTGCGCGATCACCGCGTCGGACTGGCGCAGGAAAGCCTCGAGCGGCTGCTTGGGCCGGCCGCGCACGAACTCGGCGAGCGAGGCGACGTAGTCGGGCTTCGCGGCGTACAGCTCGGGGGTGAAGCACCACGGGAAGATGCCCAGGATGATCATCTCGGTGACGCTGCCCAGGCCCTTGGCCATCACCTGCCAGCCCTGCACCACCGTCTTGAGGAACGGATCGCTCTTCGTCCAGCCGCTGTGCAGCGACAGCGACTTAACGCGCGCCGGATGCTTGGCCGCGAGCCACATGCCCACCGCGGCGCCGAGCGACAGGCCGGAGACGTGTGCCTGCTTGATCCCGATCGCTTGCATGAAGCCCGCGATGTCGTCGGCGAACATCTCCATGCTGTAGGGGCCGGCGGGCTTGTCGGTCTCGCCGGCGCCGCGCGGATCCACCGAGATGCAGGTGTAGTGCTTGGCGTAGTCGGCGACCTGAAACGCATAGCAGGCGTTGTCGGCCGCCAGATACGGGATCAGGAGCAGCGGCTCGCCTGCGCCCTGCTGCTCGTAGTTCATCGTGATGTCGTTCACTTTGACTTTCGGCATTTGGGGTTCCTCCTTTCGGCCTGGGTTCGGACGCCGCGCGGGCGCAGCCCGCCGCGGCGTGCAGCCGAACAAGCTTGCGCCGGCGCGCGGCCGCTTTGTTGATCTGGCACAAACCGGCGCGCGATCGTTGCGCCCGGCCGCCGGCGAGGTGCACGCTGCCGCCGCCCAGGTTACAGTCCAAGCCGTACCAGACCGCGAGGCATGATCCGATGACCGAACGCCGCCGCCGGGCCGTGCCCGCGTACCGCAACCAGCCGTTCCTCAACAGCAAGGATGCGCGCGCCCTGCGCATCCTGGCCGAGTATCTCGAGCCGAAGAGCCGCTTCGAGCACTACCGAGTCGACGACACCATCGTGTTCATGGGCTCGGCGCGCATCCGCTCGCCCGAGCAGGCCGAGGAGACATTGCACAAGGCGGAGGCGGGCGAAGGCGATCCTGCCCGGGCACGCGCAGCGCTCGGGATGTCGGTCTACTACCAGGCCGCGCGAGAGCTGGCCTTCCGCCTGACGCAATGGTCCAAGCAGCTCGACCCCAAGGAACGGCGCTTCGTGGTGTGCACGGGCGGTGGTCCCGGCATCATGGAAGCCGCCAATCGGGGGGCCGCCGAGGCCCAGGGCATGAACGTCGGTCTCACCATCTCGATTCCGATCGAGGAGTTCGACAATCCCTACGTCACGCGCGAGCTCGGCTTCCACTTCCACTACTTCTTCATGCGCAAGTTCTGGTTCGCGTACCTGGCCAAGGCGGTGCTCGTCTTTCCGGGCGGGTTCGGCACGTTGGACGAGCTGTTCGAGCTGCTCACCCTGGTGCAGACGCGCAAGATGACCAAGGCGATGCCGATCGTGCTGTTCGGCACCGAATACTGGAAGGAGGTCGTCAATTTCGACGCCCTGGTGCGCCACGGCACCATCGACGCGCGCGACCTCGAGCTGGTGCACCGCACCGATTCGGTCGACGACGCCTATCACTGGGTCGTGCAGCAGCTCGCGGAATACGCGCTCGCCCAGCCGGGGGCGATCCTCTAGCCGCGACCACGTTTCTCCCCGGCGCGCTCCTCCGGCTTGACGATGAGAATAGTTATCATTACTATCTCATCGCCGCCCATCGTCGGAGATCTCGCGTGCTTTCTAAGATATCTTTCGTAGCCATATGTTCTGCAGCTATTTTCTCTTTTACGTCGCAAAGCGCGCAGGCGCTCGAGTACCCGATCGGGAAACCCCACCGGGGATCCGGCATGGAGATCGGCGCCGTCTATCTTCAGCCGGTGACCATGGACCCGGAAGGCATGATGCGTCCGGCGGACCAGTCCGACATCCACCTCGAGGCCGACATCCACGCCCTCGCCGACAATCCGCAGGGCTTCGAGGAAGGCGCCTGGATGCCCTACCTGGTCGTGGGCTACGAGCT
This sequence comes from uncultured Pseudomonadota bacterium, assembly GCA_963817785.1. Taxonomy (GTDB): domain Bacteria; phylum Pseudomonadota; class Gammaproteobacteria; order Burkholderiales; family SG8-39; genus JAKALD01. The sequence continues at coordinate 425,695 of CAWFPL010000008.1, forward strand.
CACGAAGGAAGGCGGCGGCGCCAAGATCTCGGGGGAGCTGATGCCGATGACGGCCAGCGACGGCCCGCACTACGGCGACAACGTCAAGCTGCTCGGCCCCGGCAAGTACCACCTCAGGCTCTTCATCAAGCCGCCGTCGATGAATCCGCACGCGCACTTCGGGCGCCACACCGACCGTCTCACCGGTGTGGCCCCATGGTGGAAGCCCTTCGAAGTCGACTACGACTTCGTGTTCGTCGGCCTCGGCAAGAAAGGCGGCTACTGAGATGCGCGCCGCGCGACGCGTGGCATGCGCCGCGCTGCTGCTCGCCGCCGCGCTGATCGTCTCGCGCGCCGCCGTCGCGGCCGAGGACGTGGCCTACCAGCTGCACTACGTCGGCGAGGTGCTCGCCGACACCTCGGGCGGTATGAAGCGCGGCGCGATCTACGAGGGTCGCTTCGAGCTCGTGCTCGACGCGGATCTCGGCAAGCTCGCCGGCTGGAGCGGAACGACCTTCCATCTGAACGCCTATCAGCTCCACGGCAGCGGGTTGTCGCGCGAGCACGTCGGCAACCTGATGACGGTCAGCAACATCGAGGCGCTGCCCGCGACCCGGCTGTACGAGGCGTGGCTGGAGCAGAAGTTTCTGCAGGACCGCCTCGCGCTGCGCGTCGGCCAGCTCGGCGCCGACACGCAGTTCCTCACCAGCGCTTATTCGAGCCTGTTCATCAACGGCACCTTCGGGTGGCCGGCCGTCATGGCGGCCGATCTGCCGAGCGGGGGCCCGGCCTTCCCGCTCGCCACGCCGGGGATCAGCATGCGGCTCGATGCGAGCCCGCGGAGCGCGTACCTGCTCGGCGTGTACAACGGCGATCCGGCCGGGCCCGGGCCGAACGATCCGCAGGAGCGCGACCGCAACGGCCTGAACTTCCGGGTGCACGACCGGCCCCTGGTGATGGGCGAGGCGCAGTTCCGTCATGGGGCGCAGGAGGCCGGCAGCGGCCTGCCGGGCACGGTGAAGCTCGGCGGATGGGTGCACTTCGGGCGCTTCGACGACCTGCGCTACGCGAGCGACGGCCTGTCCCTCGCCGACCCGGCGAGCAACGGCCTGCCGCTCGCGCACGAGCACGACTACGGCGTGTACGCGGTCATCGACCAGCAGCTCTATCGCTTGCCGGGCGCCGACGCGGACAAGGGAATCGGCGGCTTCATGCGCGTCGCAGGGAGCCCCTCCGACCGCAACCTGGTCGATTTCTATTTCGATGCCGGCCTCACCTTCACCGGCCTGATCCGCGCGCGACCCGACGACGCTTTCGGCCTCGCGTTCGCCTACGGAAGAATCTCGGAGCGCGCGCGCGCGCTCGACCGGGACCAGGTGCTCTTCACGGGCGTGGCGACCCCCGTGCGCGACTACGAGGCCGCGCTCGAGCTGACCTACAGCGCCAAGATCGCGCGCGGCTGGACCGTGCAGCCGGACCTGCAGCTCATCTTTCATCCCGGCGGCCACATCGCGAACCCGCTGGATCCGTCCGGCATCGCTCCGATCCGCAACGCGGTAGTCGCCGGCGTCCGGACCAGCATCGCTTTCTGAATCCTCTCGACCCGCCCCACGTCATGACCCGTCCATCCCTTCTTCGCTTCCTCGCGCTGTGCGCACTCGCAGTCCCCGTGGCGTTGCCGGCGCTCGCCGACGACCTGCCGACCTTCAACCTGGTCGTCAAGGACGGGCGCTTCGTCCCCGAGACTCTCGAGGTTCCCGCGAACACCAAGTTCAAGCTGGTGATCCGCAACGACGGCCCCGGCCCCGAGGAGTTCGAGAGCAACTTCCCGCGCAAGGAAAAGGTGCTGGCCCCCGGCGCCACCAGCTTCCTGATCTACCAGCCGCTCGCGCCGGGGCGCTACCCCTTCTTCGGCGAGTTCCACCCCGACACCGCGCGCGGCGTACTCGTCGCGCACTGACGGCTCGCGATGTCGAAACTCGACTCAGCGATCGCCAGACCCGCGCCGGCCTCCGCCGCTTGGCTGGCGAGGCTCGGCGAGGCGATGCGCCGGCACCGGCGCACGATCCTCGCTCTGCAGTGGATCGTCGTCGCGGTGTACGCGGTGCTCCTCATCGTGCCCGCGTTCATGCCGCTGCCCCCGGAGAGCGCGCACCTGTACGACAACCTGCGCCTGTTCGCGCAGTTCGCGTTCTGGGGCCTCTGGTGGCCGTTCGTGATGCTGAGCATGATGCTGATGGGCCGGGTCTGGTGCGGCATGCTCTGCCCCGAGGGCGCGCTCACCGAGCTCGCCAGCCGTCACGGCCTGGGGCGCGCGATCCCGCGCTGGATGCGCTGGTCCGGCTGGCCCTTCGTCGCGTTCGTGTGCACCACCGTCTACGGGCAGCTGGTGAGCGTCTACGAATACCCGCAAGCCGCGCTCCTGGTGCTCGGCGGCTCGACGCTCGCGGCGCTCGTCGTGGGTTTCGTGTACGGCAAGGGTAAGCGCGTGTGGTGTCGGCACCTGTGTCCGGCGAACGGCGTGTTCGCGCTGCTTGCGAAGCTCGCACCGCTGCATTTCGCCGCCGATGAACGCGCCTGGCGCGAGCACGGCGGGCGGGCAGCGCGCGTCGACTGCGCGCCGCTGGTGGACCTGCGCCATCTGAAAAGCGCCTCCGCCTGCCACGCCTGCGGCCGCTGCAGCGGGCACCGCGACGCAATCTATTTGCGTGCGCGCAGACCCGGCAGCGAGATCATCGAGACCACGCGATCGCAGGCCAGCACGGCCGAAGCGCTGCTCCTCGTGTACGGCGTCATCGGCATCGCCACTGCGGCGTTCCAGTGGTCGTTCAGCCCTTGGTTCGTGCGCATGAAGATGGCCGCCGGGCAGTGGCTCGTGGGGCGCAACGACTTCGCCCTGCTGCAGGACAACGCGCCGTGGTGGCTGCTCACGCACTATCCAGAGGCGCACGACGTGTTCACCTGGCTCGACGGGCTGTGCGTCCTCGCCTACATCCTCGGCGGCGGGCTTGTGCTCGGCGCGGGCGTGCTGGTCGGACTGCGGCTCACCGCGCGGCTGGCAGGCGACCCCGAGCTGTCCTGGCAGCGCCTGGCGCTCGCGCTGGTGCCGATCGCGGGCATCGGGGTCTTCCTGGGCCTGTCGATGCTGACCCTCGCCGACCTCAAGGCGGAGCGGGTGTCGCTGGAATGGGTACCCTACGTCCGCGCGGGGCTGCTCGCCGCGGGCGCGTGGAGCTCGGCCTGGCTCGGCTGGCAACTGCTGCGGCCGCGCGCTTCGCTGCGGCGGCTCGCGGCGCTCGCGCCGTACGCCGCGTGCGTCGCGCTGCTCGGCCAGGTCTGGTACGTCGCGCTGTTCCGCTGGTAGCGCCCGGCCCGGGCGGCGAACGGCCGCCGGCCCGCCCCCGCGCATTCGGGTACGATGGCGCAACCCGACCCGGACTGCCGCATGAGCCTGTATCCCCTGCCGCGCGACATCCCCACCGAGGTCTTCGCCCGCGTGCCCGAGGCGCTGCGCGTGCGCGACCGCGAGAACGACTGGAGCCGCGCCAACCGGCCGGGCAAGACCGTCGAGTGCTTCCTCGAGGGTCCCTCCTTCGACCGCCACGGCGACCTTTGGGTCACCGACATCCCCTACGGGCGGGTATTCCGCGTCGACCCGGCGGGCAGCTTCACCCTGGTGGCCGAATACGACGGCTGGCCGAATGGCCTCAAGATCCACCGCGACGGGCGCATCTTCATCACCGACTACAAGCGCGGCCTGATGTTGCTCGATCCGAACAGCGGCGCGGTCACGCCGCTGCTCACCCACTACCGCTCCGAGAGCTTCAAGGGCGTGAACGACCTGGTATTTGCCTCGAACGGCGACCTGTACTTCACCGACCAGGGGCAGACCGGGCTGCACGACCCCACCGGGCGCGTGTTCCGCCTGCGCGCCGACGGCCGGCTCGAATGCCTGCTCGACACGATCCCGAGCCCGAACGGCCTGGTGCTCAACCTGGAAGAGAGCGTCCTCTACGTGGCGGTCACGCGCGACAACTCGGTATGGCGCCTGCCGCTCATGCCGGACGGCGGGGTGTCGAAAGTCGGCGCGTTCGTGCGCCTCTCGGGCGGCCTGTCGGGGCCCGACGGCCTGGCGCTCGACGGCGACGGCAACCTGTACGTGTGCCACGCCGGGATGGGCTCGGTCTGGGTGTTCTCGCCGCTCGGCGAGCCGCTGTACCGGATCCGTTCCTGCGCCGGACTGATGACCACCAACCTCGCGTTCGGCGGCGCCGAGAGCCGCGAGCTGTTCATCACCGAATCCGATAGCGGCTCGATCCTGCGCGCCTTACTGCCGGTTCCCGGACGCCCGATGTTCTCGCACCTGCCGGCGCCGCGGGTCGCGCGGCGCTGAAGCGCGCGTCCGCCGGCGCTGCATCCTACGCCGCGAGCGGCTTGTAGCGGATGCGGTGCGGCTTGTCCGCGTCCTCGCCCAGGCGCTTGCGCCGGTCGGCGAGATAGTCCGCGTAGTTGCCCTCGAACCACACCGCCTGGCTGTCGCCCTCGAAGGCGAGGATGTGGGTGGCGATGCGGTCGAGGAACCAGCGGTCGTGCGAGATCACCACCGCGCAGCCGGGAAAGTCGAGCAGCGCGCTCTCGAGCGCGCGCAGGGTCTCGACATCGAGATCGTTGGTCGGCTCGTCGAGCAGCAGCACGTTGCCGCCGCCGCGCAGCACCTTGGCGAGGTGCACGCGGTTCCTCTCGCCGCCGGAGAGCTCGCCGACGCGCTTCTGCTGGTCCGCGCCGCGGAAGTTGAACCGCCCGACGTAGGAGCGGCTGGGCGTGGAGTAGTCGCCGACCTGGATGTTGTCCGCGCCGTCGGAGATTTCCTCCCACACGCTCTTGTCCGGATCGAGCGAATCGCGGCTCTGGTCCACGTACGCGAGCTTGACCGTGTCGCCGATGCGCAGGCTGCCGGCGTCGGGCTTTTCCTGCCCCACCAGCATGCGGAACAGGGTGGTCTTGCCGGCGCCGTTCGGGCCGATCACGCCGACGATGCCCCCCGGCGGCAGGCTGAACGACAGGCCGTCGAACAGCAGCTTGTCGCCGAAGGATTTCCTCAGGCCCTCGGCCTCCACCACCAGCTTGCCCAGGTGCGGCCCGGGCGGGATATAGATCTCGTTGGTTTCGTTCCTCTTCTGGAACTCCTGCGAGGCGAGCTCATCGAAGCGCGCCAGGCGCGCCTTGCTCTTCGCCTGGCGGGCCTTCGGATTGGCGCGCACCCACTCGAGCTCTTCCTTCATGGTCTTGACGTGCGCGGCCTCCTGTTTGGCCTCGAGCTCCAGGCGCTGCTCCTTCTGCTCCAGCCAGGAGGAGTAGTTCCCCTCCCAGGGAATGCCGGTGCCGCGATCGAGCTCGAGGATCCAGCCCGCGACGTTGTCGAGGAAGTAGCGGTCGTGGGTGACCGCCACCACGGTGCCCGGATAGCGCTCCAGGAACTGCTCCAGCCACTGCACCGAGAGCGCATCGAGGTGGTTGGTCGGCTCGTCGAGCAGCAGCATGTCGGGCTCGGAGAGCAGCAGCCGGCACAGCGCCACCCGGCGGCGCTCGCCGCCGGAGAGCCTGCCCACGTCGGCCTCCCACGGCGGCAGGCGCAACGCGTCGGCCGCCAGCTCGAGCTTGCGCTCGATCTCCCAGCCGCCCGCGGCGTCGATTTTCGCCTGCAGCTCGCCTTGCTGCTCGAGCAGCCGGTTCATCTCCTGGTCCTCGAGCGGCTCGGCGAAGCGATCGCTGATGGCGTTGAACTGCGCCACCAGCGCGATCGTCTCGCCCAGGCCCTCCTCGACGTTGCCGCGCACGTTCTTCGCCGGATCGAGCTGCGGCTCCTGCTGCAGCAATCCGATGCGCAGGTTGGGCATCGGGGTCGCCTCGCCTTCGAAGTCCTTGTCGATGCCCGCCATGATCCTAAGCAGGGTCGACTTGCCCGAGCCGTTCAGACCGAGCACGCCGATCTTGGCGCCGGCGAAGAAGTTGAGCGAGATGTTCTTGATGATGACGCGCTTGGGCGGCACGACCTTGCCGACCCGGCGCATCGTATAGACGTATTGAGCCATGGCTGCCTGCGATTCGGAGGCGGCGATTGTACCCGCAGACGCAGGCGGCGCTGACGCAGATCAACAACGCCCGCGGGGCGCGTGCGGCGGGCGCGTCGGTCCTCGGCCGCCGCGTGTATCCTGTGCGCCAGCAAGGAGCGCGACCATGGGATTCGTCCAGACTCCGCCGGGCCTCGGCAACCAGTATTCCGACGACCGCGTGCTGCGCGGCTATCTCGCGCGCACCCTGGGCGCCGAGGAGCTGCGCGCGGCGACGCCGCAGCTCGAGCGCATGGGCGCGCTCGCCGGCGGCGAGCTGTACGTGCAACAGCTCACCGAGCGCGCGCTCGAGCCCGCCTTGGTGCAGTGGGACCCCTGGGGCAACCGCATCGACCGCATCGACACCACGCCCTTGTGGCGGCGCGCCGAGGAGATCGCCGCCCGCGAGGGCCTGGTGGCGCTGCCCTACGAGGCGGCGCTCGGCGAGCGCTCGCGCGTGCTGCAGTTCGCGCTCGCCTACCTGTTCACCCCGTCGACCGAGATCTACGCCTGTCCGCTCGCGATGACCGACGGCGCGGCGCGCACGCTCGTCGTCTCGGGCAACCGCATGCTCATCGAGCGCGCGCTGCCGCGGCTCACCAGCCGCGACCCGGCGCGCTTCTGGACCAGCGGCCAGTGGATGACCGAGCAGAGCGGCGGCTCGGACGTCGGGCTGTCCGAGACCGTGGCGCGCTTGGCGCCCGATGCGGGCTGGCGCCTGTACGGGCGCAAGTGGTTCACCTCGGCGATCACCTCGCAGATCGCGCTCACCCTGGCGCGGCCCGAGGGCAACCCGCCCGGCGGCAAGGGGCTGGCGCTGTTCTACCTCGAAACCCGCGACGCGGCCGGCCTGCCCAACCGCCTCAGCGTCGACCGCCTCAAGGACAAGCTCGGCACGCGCAAGCTGCCCACCGCCGAGCTCACGCTCGAGGGCACGCCGGCGGTGCCGGTCGGCGAGCTCGTCAACGGCGTGCGCGCGATCAGCACCGTGCTCAACATCACGCGCACCTGGAACTCGGTCGCCGCGCTCGCCTACATGCGTCGCGGCCTGGCGCTCGCGCGCGCCTACGCGAAGCTGCGGCACGCGTTCGGCCGCCCGCTCGCCGAGCAGCCGCTGCACGCCGACACGCTCGCCGGGCTGCAGGGGGAATTCGAGGCCGCCTTCCACCTGACCTTCTTCGTGGTCGAGCTGCTGGGGCGCAGCGAATCCGGCCGCGCGGGCGACGAAGAGCAGTCCCTGCTGCGGCTGCTCACGCCGATCGCCAAGCTCACCACCGGCCGGCAGTCGGTGGCGGTGGTCTCGGAAGTGCTCGAGGCGTTCGGCGGCGCGGGCTACATCGAGGACACGGGACTCCCCGCGCTGCTGCGCGACACCCAGGTGCTCACGATCTGGGAAGGCACCACCAACGTGCTGGCGCTCGACGCCTTGCGCGCGCTCCCCCCGGGCGGCCTGGCGCCGCTCGAGCGGGCGATCGAACAGCGACTGGCCGAGGTGCGCGAGGCCGCGCTGGTTGCGCTCGCGGGCCGCGTCCGGGCCGCGCTCGAAGCGGCACGCGGCTGGCTCACTCAGCACGCCGGAGGCGACGAGGCCGCGCTCGAAGCCGGCGCGCGGCGCTTTGCGCTGACGCTCGGGCGCGCGATCGCCGCGGCCCTGCTCGCGCGCCACGCGCAATGGTCGCTCGATCACGAGCGCGATCGGCGTGCGTATGCCGCGGCGCTGCGCTTCGGCGCGGCCGGGATCGACGTCCTCGGCAGCTTCGACCCGGAGCTGTCGCGCCTGCTCGCCGACGACTCCTGAGCGCGGCGTGAAATTGATCAGCGACGGGCGGCGCGCAGGCGCGCGTCGAGTGCCTGCAGGTCGCGATCGAGCCGCAGCGTGAGCGCGCCGTTGACCCGCGCCTGAGCGAACTGCGCCGCCGGCTGCGGGACGTGCCGCGCGCCGTAGACGCCGACGACCGCGCCGCCTGCCGCGGCGACGAGCAGCGCTGCCGCGAGCGCAAGCCGGGGCCTGCGCGGCGCGAGCGCCTGCCGCTCGTCGCGCAACTGCGCCAGCCGTTGCTCGGTCGCCTCGCGCTCGTGCGCCAGCTCCCCGGCGCGTGCCTCCTCCGCCGCTCCCGCATCGAGCGTGCCGCGCAGGCGGCGTTCGGCCTCCTCGCGCCGGCGCAGCGCGCCGAGCGCACGTTCCTCCGCCTTCGCGCGCTGCCGCGCAGTGCGCAGCGCCTCGGCCTCGGCCCGGGCACGGTCCTCCGCCGCGCGGCGCGCGGCGGCCTCGGCCGCCTTGCGCTGTTTCGCGCGCGTGACGGTCTCGGCCTCCGCGGCCGCCTGCGCAACCGCCCGGGTGCGCCGCGCCTCTTCGGCCGTGGCGCGCTCCGCGGACGCTGCAGCGAGGGCGCTCTCCGCCTCGAGCCTTGCCTGCGCTTCGGCATGCGCCTTCGCCCCGGCTTCCTCGCTCTCCCGTGAAGCCTGCGCGGCGTCGGCCTCGGCCTCGAGCCGCAGCTGCACCGCGCGCTTGAGCTCGACGTCGGCGGCCGCGCGCTCGCGCGCGAGGCGCGCCGCTTCGGTCTGCGCCTCGACCCGCGCCTGCGCCGCCACGCGTGCGGCGCGCTCTGCGGCGACGCGTCGTTGCGTGGCCTCGAGCGCCTGCGCCTCCAGAGTCGTCCGCTCGCTCGCCTGCTGCGCCGCGGCTTCCTCCAGCCGGCGGTGCTCTTCGGCGAGCGCCGCCGCTGCGCGCTCCGCCTCAGCGTGCGCGCGTGCTTCGGCCAGCGCGTGCCCCTGCGCCTGCGCATCGGCGAGCGCCTGCTGCGAAGCAGCAATCTGCCCCGCGGACGCTTCGCGCGCCGCGCGCTCCTGTTCCGCCCGCTTGAGTTTGTCGTAGAGGTCGCTCATGGCCCGCGAGTCCCGCTGCAGGCGAGAGCATAGCCGAGCCCGGCTACGCCGCACACCGGTCAGCGGCGCGGCTCGAGCCGCAGCGGCAGGCGGCGCAGGCGCTGGCCGGTGGCCGCGAACAGCGCGTTGGCCACCGCGGGCGCGATGACCGGCACCCCCGGCTCGCCCACGCCTCCGGGCTCCGCGCCGCTGTCGAGGATGTGCGTCTCGACGCGCGGCATCTCGGCGATCGTGAGGATGGGATAGTCCCGGAAGCTGGCTTGCGTAACCCGCCCCCGTGCGACCCGGATCTCCTCCTTGAGCGCTGCCGACAGGCCGAACGCAATGCCGCCTTCGAGCTGCGCGTGCACGGCGTCGGGCAGGACCGCGATGCCGCAATCGATCGCGCACACCACCCGCTCGACGCGGATCGCGCTGCCCGCCACGCTCACTTCCGCGACCTGCGCCACCACGCTGCCGAAGGACTCATACACCGCCACGCCGCGGCCGCGGCCGGCAGCCAGCGCGCCGCCCCAGCCGGCGCGCTCCGCCGCGCAGCGCAGCACCGCCGCGTGACGCGGCGCCTCGCCGAGCAGCGCCAGCCGGTACTCGAGCGGATCGCGCCCGGCGCGCAGTGCCAGCTCGTCGACGAAGCACTCGATCGCAAACGCGTTGTTCGACGCGCCCACCGAGCGCCAGGGCCCGGTCGGCAGCACGGAGGGCACTGCCACGTGCTCCTCTCGGTAATGCGCGACCGCGTAGGGGACGTCGATGCCCTCCAGCGCCAGCTCGGAGCCCGCGATCCGCATGTGCCACGCCGCCGGCAGGCCCGCATCGTCCAGCACCGCCCGCAGGCGCACCGCGTGTGCCGGCCGGTACGTGTCGTGCTGCAGATCCTCGGCCCGGCTCCACACGACCTGCACCGGCACGCCGAGCGCCTTGGAGAGCTCCACCGCCTCGGCGACGAAGTCGGTCTCCAGCCGCCGCCCGAAGCCGCCGCCGAGGAACTGGGTATGCACGCGCACCTTCGCCAGCGGCAGCCCGGCGATGCGCGCCGCCTCCTTGCGCGTCGCCTCCTGGTGCTGCGTGCCCACCCAGACGTCGCAGGCCCCGCGGCGCACGCTCGCGACGCAGTTCATCGGCTCGATCGGGGCGTGCGACAGGTACGGCGTCTGGTAGAGCGCCTCGATCACGGCCTGTCCCTGCAGCGCGCGGCGCTGCCCGCCGCGCTCGCGGGCCACCTTGCCCTTGCGGCCCAGCGCGCCGAGCAGCTGCTGCTCGATTTGCGCGCTGTCGAGCGCGCCGTGCTCGCCCGGATCCCATTCGATGTGCAGCGCCTCGCACCCGCGCGCCGCCGACCAGAAGTCCTCGGCCACCACCGCGACCCCGCTGCCCAGCGCGACCACGTGGCGCACGCCGGGGACCGCGCGCGCGGAATGGTCATCGAGCCGCTCGAGGCGCCCGCCGAACACCGGGCAGTGCACCACCACGGCAGTCAGCGCGCCCGGCACGCCGGCGTCGATGCCGTAGCGCGTACGCGCGAGCGTCATTGCCGGGATGTCGAGGCGCTCGACGCCGCGCCCGATGAGGCGAAACCCGGCGCGCGGCTTGAGCGGCGCGCGGCGCGGCACCCCGAGCTTCGCGGCCTCGCGCGCCAGCTCGCCGTAGGTGAGCCTGTGGCCGCCGGCCGCATGGCGCACCGCGCCGGCCTCGGCGGCGCATTCCTCGGGGGGCACGCTCCAGCGGCGCGCCGCCGCCTGCACCAGGCGCAATCGCGTCCTGGCGGCGAGCTCGCGCACCCGCTGCCATTCGCCGCGGATGCTGCTCGAGCCGCCGGTGAACTGCTCGCCCCACAGTCCGTTGCGGTAGCGCTCGTCGGCCGGAGCGAACACGGTGCGCAGATCCTGCGGCGCGACTTCCAGCTCCTCGGCGAACAGCAGCGCGAGCCCGGTGAGCGCGCCCTGCCCCATCTCGGAGTGATTGATCATGACCGTCACCCGCCCCGCCGCGTCGATCCAGATCCAGTCGTTCATGCGCGTGCCGGCGTCCGCCGGCAGCTCGCTCAGCAGCTCGGGCTGCGGCCAGGCATCGGGCGCCTTGACCTCGCCGCGCGCCGCGGCGTGAATCGCGCGCCGGATGCGCGCATAGGTGCCGCAGCGGCACAGCACCCCGGCCATCGCCGCGTCGATGTCCGCGTCGCTCGGCGCGGGCGTCCTGGCGAGCAGCGCGGCGGCGCTCACCAGCTGCCCGGGCTGGCAGTAGCCGCACTGCGGCACCTGGTACTCGATCCAGGCGCGCATCAGCGGATGGTCCGCGGCCAGGCCCTCGACCGTGGTCACCGCGCGCTTGCCGACGCGCCCGAGCGGCACCATGCAGGCGTGGTTCGGCTCGCCGTCGAGCAGCACCATGCACGCGCCGCACACCCCCACGCCGCAGCCGTACTTGGTGCCCTTCAGCCCCAGCCGGTCGCGCAGCACCCACAGCAGCGGCTGCTCGGGATCGGCCGCCACTTGATGCGTCCGCCCGTTGACGATGAGATCGCGCATCGCGGCCTTCCTCAGTTCCAGATCAGCGAGAGCGTGTCGTCGGGCCGCAGCTCGGCGCGCGTGCCGAGCGGCTTGCCCTCGCGGTTCAACGTGTCGCGCAGCCAGCGCGCGTCCGCGCCGCCGGCGCGCTCGACGCGAAAGCGGCGCGTGCGGGTCGGCGTCGCGGCACAGCGCAGCAGCCTGCCGCTGGCGGCCTCCAGTGTCGGGAAATACATCAGCGCGAGGTCCGGGCGATACGCCTCGTAACCGCCGATGCCTTCGTAGTCGGTCAGGAAATCGCCGCAGCCGTAGAGAATCAGCCTGTCGCGGTAGACCTCCGCGCCTTTCACGTGGTGCGAGGAGTGCCCGTGCACCACGTCGATGCCGGCATCGTCGATCAGGCCGTGAGCGAAGCCGCGTTGCGCCGGGCCGATTTCGTACTCCCAGTTGCCGCCCCAGTGCAACGACATGATCGCAAGATCGCCGCCGCGCTTGTGCGCGCGCACCTGCTGCCCGATCGCCTCGACGCTGCGCGCCGAGAGGTCGCGCAGCAGGTTCACGCCCGCGCGCTCGCCGGTCGCGGCCCATGCGCGCGGCACGCCGCTGCTTTCCGTGGCCGCGGCGAACACCAGCAGCCGGCCCCTCTGGGGTAGCGCGATGCTCGCAGGCGCGGCGGCTTCGCCCGCGTCGCCTCCGGCGCCCGCGCTGCGCAGGCCGGCGCTGCGCAGCGTCGCCAGAGTCTCGGCGAGGCCTGCGCGCCCCCAGTCGAGCACGTGGTTGTTGGCGAGGACGCAGCAGTCGAGCGCCGCGGCGATCAGACACGGCGCGTTCGCCGGACTCATTCTGTAGTGGATGCCCTTGTCCAGAGCCGCCGCCTCGCTCGCGGTCACCGCCGTCTCCAGGTTGACGATGCGCGCGGCCGGGCGCACGCGCTCGAGCTCGGCGAGCGCATCGCCCCAGACGTAGGCGAAGTCGGCCGACCGCGGGATGCGGCCGTTTGCGCGTTCGGCCAGCTCGACGTACTCCAGCGCCGAACGCACGTACGGCTCGAACAGATGCGGCGCGCTCGGGTGCGGCAGAATCTGGTCGATGCCTCGCCCGGTCATGACGTCGCCGCACAGGAACAGCGTGACCGGGGGCGATCCGCCCTCCGGCGTCTCAGCGGGCTGCGACGCCGCGCTCACCGCGTTCCCGCGTGCCGCGCGCGCCCGCGGCAGTACGGCACCCGCCAGCGCCGCCGCGCCGGCGCGCTCGAGAAAGCGCCTCCGTTTCACCCCGGAACCCTGCAGGCATGGATCGACACAGGCGACGCGTTTCGGCCTCGATCGGCGACCATCCGGTCATTTCGCTTGAGCCCGGCGGCGCCGGCCGGCTAGAGTATCGCCTGTCCGTCTGTCGCCGCAGAGCGGAAAACCTCGAACAAGGAGCAGCTCATGCCTCATCGCGTACCTCAGGTCGGAGCCCCGGATCCGGAGCTCAAGACCTCGCCGATCATCGACGAGCAGGAGGCGGACGAGGAGCTCTCGCCCGATCTGGAGCTGGAGGCCGGGGTGTGCTATTTCAACGGCGTCGCGTACGCGATCGGCGATTACGTGCGCAGCGGCAGCGAGTTGCTGCATTGCGAGGAGCGCGGCGTCTGGGTGCGCAAGGGGGAGATGCGCCCCGAGTAGCGTTGCCGGCCTGGCGCGCGGCAGCCGATCAGTCGACCTTGATGGTGCGGCGCTTGGCCTGCTCGAGCTTGGGCAGGGTCAGCTCGAGCACGCCGTCCTTGAGCGAGGCCTTGGCCTTGGTCTCGTCGACCTCCGCGGGCAGCGTCACCATGCGCGAGAACGCCCCGCGCGAGATCTCGCAGCGGTAGTAGTCGCCCTTTTCTTCCTTTTCCTCGTGCTGGGTCTCGCCCTTGATGGTGAGCAGGTTGCCCGAGACCGAGACCTCGAGGTCCTCCTTCTTGATCGCCGGCACCTCGGCACGCACCACCACTTCCTCGTCGCGGTCGATCACGTCGACCCTGGGCGCGCTGATCTCGAGCTCGGGAAACGCCGGCCACTCGCGCCGGAACGGACGCAGCCAGCTGCGCCCGAACAGCTCGTCGAACATGCGCTCCATGCTGTCCAGCGGGCTGACCATCCTCGCCGGGGCCTTCTGGATCTCGCCCTTTTTCACGCTCACTTCCTTTTTCTGCTCAGCCATCTGCCACCTCCACGAAACGTTTCCAAGCGTTGAAGCAACTCGATCGGCACGGGTTCCCGCAGCCACCCTCCATCCTGCCAAAACCGGCCGGCCATCCTTTGATCTAACGCAAGCGCCCCGCGCCCGCGCACTCGGTGCGCATGGCGCCGCCCGAAGCTTGACGCCGGTCAAAGCGGCAGGCGCCGGCGCGCGGATAGTGACCCGAGCTGGCCGCAGCCTCGAGGGGAACTTCATGCGCGTACCGGGCGAACTGCAGCTCCCACGGATCGCCGGGGTCGAGATCGGCGTCGACCTGAGTCTGCTCATCATTTTTCTGCTCATCGCCTTCAGTCTGGCCACCGGCGTGTTTCCCGCGTGGCATCGCGATTGGAGCGCCATGCTGTGCTGGGCGACTGCGCTTGCCGCGGCGGTGCTGTTCTTCGCGTCGGTGCTCGTACACGAGCTCTCCCATGCCGTCGTCGGCCGCGCCTGCGGCGTGGAGATCCGGCGCATCACGCTGTTCATGTTCGGCGGCATCGCGCACATGGAAAACGAGCCGCCGTCGTGGCGCGCCGAGCTCGCGATGGCGATCGTGGGGCCGCTGACGAGCCTCGCGCTCGGCTTCGTCTTCCTGTGGCTCGCCGGGCTGGTGGGCGGCCCGCTCCACATCGATCTGGAGCACCCCGAGAAAGCGCTCGCCGCCCTCGGACCGGTGGCGAGCCTGCTGGCCTGGCTGGGTCCAGTGAACATCATGCTCGGCCTGTTCAACCTGGTGCCCGGTTTCCCGCTCGACGGCGGGCGCGTCCTGCGCGCCGTGATGTGGGGCTTGAGCGGTAATTTGCGCCTCGCCACCCGCTGGGCCTCGCGCGCCGGCCAGGGCTTTGCCTGGCTGCTCATGTCCCTCGGCTCTCTCATGATCCTCGGCCTGCGCGTGCCGTTTCTCGGCGGCGGCTTCGTGAACGGCTTGTGGGTGGCTTTCGTCGGCTGGTTCCTCAACAACGCCGCGCTCGCGAGCTATCGCCAGCTGCTCGTGCGCGAGTCGCTCGAGGACGTGCCGGTCGCGCGTCTCATGCACACCCGCTATGTGAGCGTCGCGCCGGACATGCGCGTGAGCACGCTGGTGAACGAGCAGCTCATGCCGAGCGGCCAGCGCACCTTCCCGGTGGAGGAGCATGGGCGTTTCCTCGGCCTGGTCTGTCTGCGCGACCTGCAAAGGAGCGAGCCGCGCGCCTGGGATGCCATGACGGTGCGCGAGATCATGACGCCGGCCGAGGCCCTGATCTCGGTCGCGCCGCGCCAGGACGCGCTGCAGGCGCTGGCGATTCTGGGCCGGCGCGACCTCAATCAGCTTCCGGTCCTCGACCAAGGCCGGCTGGTCGGTCTAATCCGGCGCGAAGACATCCTGAAATGGCTCTCGCTGCACGGCGACGCCGACCTGGGCGAGAGCGCGCCGCCAGCCTCGCAGGCCACCTGAGCGGATGCCGCAGCTACGCGTGCTGCTCGGTCGCAACGCGCAGCGCCGGCTTTGCCCGGAGATCGTGCGCTGGCTCGCGGCGCACGAGGGACGCCGAGCGCATGGCGGAGGGCATTAAACTATCGCATCCGGAAGGAGATGCACAGGCGCGAGGGCCTGCCTGCGCTCGGCGAGCCCAGGCAGGCTGCCTCTGGACCGGTGCCCACAAGCTGCGCGACCGAGCGGAACGATCAACGGGAGGACTGAGCATGAGCATCGCACTCATTCAGCGCGGGTATCGTTGGTTCGCCCCGCTTTACGACCTGGTCTTCGGCGCGAGCCTTGCGCCGGGGCGGCGCGCCGCGCTCGCTGCGCTCGACTGCCGCCCCGGCGAACGCATTCTCGAGGTGTGCGTCGGGACCGGGCTCTCGCTGCCGCTGTACCCGATCCAGGTGCGCGTCACGGGGATCGACATCTCGCGCGACATGCTCGACAAAGCGGCGGCGCGAGTCGCCCTGCGGCGCCTGTTGCAAGTCGAGGCGCTGCTGCAGATGGATGCCGAGCACATGGCGTTCACCGACGGCAGCTTCGACAAGGTCGCGCTGATGTACGCCCTGTCCGGGCTGCCGGATCCGGTACGCGCGGTGAACGAGATCCGGCGCGTGTGCCGGCCGGGCGGGACCATCGTGATCGCCAATCACTTCCGCACGCGCAGCGCATGGCTGCGCGTGTGCGAGGCGTTGCTCGCGCCGATCTATCGGCTGCTGCGCTACCGGAGTGACATGGATCTCGAGCGTTTTCTCGCAACGGCGCAGCTCGACGTCCTCGAGCTGCGCCGCGCCAACCTGTTCGGCTACGCGACGCTGCTCGTATGCCGCAACCGAGCGCCGCTGGCCGCGGCGGAGCGCCGCCATGCCGCCGCGTCGCAGGATTTGCCCGAGGCGGCCGCCCGCATGGCGCCGGCGGCCTCGAGGGATCGAGCGCGATGAGCTCGGCCCCTCCTCGGCCGGGGCAAGGCGCCGCCGGTCCGACCGAGGTCAGGCGGCGGCTCTAGCGCGGCCGGCCGACCGGGATCAGATAAAGAGGCCGCTCCCCGGCTTGCAGACCGAGCGCAGCCGCGACCCGGTGGTCGTCGAAGGCGCCGACCGGCGTCGCTCCGAGCCCAAGCGCAACGGCCTGAAGCAGCACGTTCTGCGCAGCGTGCCCGGCCTCCATGTGCACGTAGCGTACGCCGCGCTCCCCGTACTTGACGGTGGTGCGGCGCTCGACGCCGGCAAGCACGAGGATGGCCGGCGCCTCGCCCAGCCAGCTCTGCCCGTAGGCGGCTCGCGCCAGTTCCGCGCGCTGGTCGTGCAAGTCGATCCGCGCGAGGCGATGCCCGGAAGACTGGTAGCGGTATACGCCCGGCGCCAGCTGCTCGACGCGCCCGACCGCCACATAAACCTCGAGCGGATAGAGGGCCCCCGCCGACGGCGCGCTTCGGTATCCGTGCGTGAGCCCCTGCGCCGCCCACAACAGTTGGGAGATCTCCGCCAGGCGCAACGCCGCATCGGCGAATTCGCGCTCCGAACGCCGTTCTGCGAGCGCTCTCTCGAGCGCGTAGCCGCTGTCGCGGTCCGGCGCCGGAAGCGCCACGCTGCTGCCCGGTTCTTTCATGCCAGCCCCCGTGCGGCGCTTCCCCGGCCAGGCGAGGCCAAAGGACAGCGCTGCCATGGCAAGCGCCGCCCCGAGCCACCCGAGGTGAACGGCTGCACGCTTGTCGCGCGTGCCCATCTTGCGGGCGCGCCCCTCGGCGATCACTCCTTCGTCGGCGCCTCGGGCGGCTCCACGCTCTCGACCTTGGGGATGTCGCGCTGCGGGTGCTGCTTGATGACCCGCTTCACGCGTTCGTTCCGGCTGATGCTGCGGCCGGTGTCCTCCTGCACCTCGGCTGCGGGCGTCTCGGTCTTTTCAGGTCGTCTTTGCTTCGGGTCCATCGCGATCCTCCTTGTGCGTGACACGATCGCCAAGTCTCTGCTCAACGTAGCCTTGCGCCGCGCAAGAGTCTTGACTTCGATCAAGCCCTCGCGGCGGCTCAAGCGCCGAGCCTTCCGCGGCAGGCGGCGCACAGCTCGCTGCCTTTCGCGTCGGTGTCGGCGAGCGAGTTGCTGAAGTGCATCACGCAGCGCGCGTCGGCACAATGCGCCAGTCCGGCGGTATGGCCCAGCTCGTGGATCGCCTCCTTGAGCGCACGCGCGCGGGCCGTGTCCGCATCCGCGCCGATACGCAGCCGAAACAGCGACATGAGCGCAGCGCGCCCCGGACTGTCGGCGATGCCGAAGACGAAGTTCATCCCGCGCGCGTAGAGGTCGCGCTCGGTGACGCCGAGCAGGCGCGGGGCGCGCAACTCGCGCATCAGTGCCAGCACACGCTCGGCGCGGTATTGCCCGCGCGAACGGTCGTAGGTGCTGGCAGGCAGCTCCACCGGTTCCGCGACGCCGATCGTGATACCCTCGGCCGCCAGATCCTGCGCCAGCTGCCCGAGCTCTTGCGAGGGTGCGACATCGAGCGGCACGAGCAGCACCGGGTCGTGAAAGCCGAGCGGCGCTCGCGGTGCCGGGGCAGCCCCCCTGGTCATGGCGCCGCGTGCTCTACGGCTGTTGCTCGCGCGGCTCTGCGGCCGCCGCAGGCCGCGGCCCGACCAGCACCCGGTCGATGCGGTTGCCGTCCATGTCGACCACCTCGAAGCGCAGGTCGTTCCACTCGAAATGCTCGCCCGTCCCCGGCACGCGGCCGAACTGGTGCAACACGAAGCCCGCGAGCGTCTCGTAGCCCGCCTGCGCCTCTTCCGGAACCCTTTCGAGGCCGAGGGCCTCCTTGAACTCATCGAGCGTGAGCATGCCGTCGAGCAGCCAGGAGCCGTCCTCGCGCCGCACGATCTTCTCTTCGATCGTCTCGCCCCGCGCGGGCAGCGCGCCGACGATGGCCTCGAGGATGCCGGTCAGCGTCACGAGTCCCCGGACCTCGCCGTATTCGTCCACCACCAGCGCCATGTGCTCGGCGGTGGTGCGGAACATCTCGAGCACGGTCAATGGCGAGGCGCTCTCCGGCACGTACGGCGCCGGGTGTACTGCGGCTTCGATGTCCAGCGGCTGGCCGGACAGGATCCGCGTCAGCAAGTCCTTGGATTGCACCAGCCCGAGCACATTCTCGAAGCTGCCGCGCACCACCGGAAAGCGCCCGTGCGGGCTGGCGGCGATCTTGCGCCGGTTGACCTCGGGCGGATCCCCCAAGTCGAGGCACACGACGTCGTTGCGCGGCGTCATCAGCATCGCGATGCTGCGATCGGCGAAGCGGATGACGTTGGTGAGGAGGTCCTGCTCGGCCTTGAGCAGCACGCCCGCGCGCGTGCCTTCCTCGATCATCGAGCGGATCTCCGCCTCGGTGATCGTCGGCCCGGCGGGCGCCCGCGCGCCGACGAGCTTGAGGGAAAAATCGACCGACGCGCTGAGCAGCCGCACGCCCGGATGGGCCAGCCGCGACAGCAGCCGCATCGGGCGCGCGACCAGGCAGGCGACCTTCTCCGGCTGATAGAGCGCGAGGCGCTTCGGGACCAGCTCGCCGACCACCAGCGACACGTAAGTAATCGCGACGACGACCACACCGAGCGCCAGCGCGTCGCTGTAGGGCTCGAGCCCCGGCACGCGCATCAGCACGGCCGCGAGGTCCGCCGCGAGCACGCGCTCGCCGACCGCGCCGAGCAGCACCCCGACCAGGGTGATCCCGATCTGCGTCGTCGACAGAACCACATTGGGCGCGTTGTGCAGCTCGAGCGCGACGGCCGCGCGCCGGTCACCCGCCCGCGCGCGTTCGCGCAGCCGGGCGCGCCGCGAGGCGACGATGCTCATCTCCGACATGGCGAACGCACCGTTCAAGAAAATGAGGAGCGCAATCGACAGTAGCGCCATGGCAGCCTCGCAGTCCGGATCTGGGCACGGCCGATTGTACAGACGGGACACGCCGGTGCTTGACCGGGATCAAGATCGCTCGGCAAACCCCGCGCAGACTGCGCGAGAAGCGAGCGAGGACCGCGCATGCCCGGATGGATCGTCCCCCCGCCCAAGGCGCCGGTGAAAACCGCGGCGCAGCACGCGCTCGAACGCCGGCGCAAAGTGCGCTGGCTCGAGGCGCAAGGGCTGCTCGGGTCCGCGCGCATCAGGGCGGCGCTGCTCAAGGTGCAGCGCGAGGACTTCGTCCCGAGCGAGTATCGCGACTACGCCTACGAGGAAGTCCCGTTGCCCCTGCCCGGAGCGATGGCCACCATATCCTGCCCGCACAGCTACCCGCTGTTCTACGAGCCGCTCGGGCTGGACCGCGGCCAGCGATTGCTGGAGGTCGGCACGGGATCAGGCTACGGAGCTGCCGTCGCGCGCGAGGTCGTCGGCGACGCGGGCCTGGTGGTGTCGGTCGAGATCGATCCCCTGACGCACGAATTCGCCAAGCGCAATCTCGAGCGCGCCGGCTACCGCGACGTCATCCTGGTGCTCGGCGATGGCGGCCTCGGGTACCCGGCGGCGGCGCCCTATGACCGCATCTGCGTCACCGCGGCTTGCGCCGACATCCCGGCGCCGCTCATAGCGCAGCTCGCGCCCGGCGGGCGCGCGATCGCTCCGCTGCTGCAGGACGCACGGCAGAACCTGACACTGGTCACGAAACACCCCGACGGACTGCGGCGCGAAACGCTGTGCGAAGTGCTGTACGTGGCGCTGCGCGGCGCGTACGGGAACGAAACGGCGCCCGCCAGGGCGACGCTCTGAGCCGGGCGCTCCCGCTGGCTTCGCGTGCCGCTCAGGGCGCCGGCAGCATCAGCGGATCGCGCAGCAACATGAAGTGGCGCACCCCTTCCGCGTCCAGCACCTCGATGCCGAGCAGCCAGTCTTCCTCGTGCTCCACGTAGACCTGCTTCGGGTGCCGGATCAGGTGCCGCGCGCCCTCGGCGATCACGCTCAGCAGGTCACTCTCCGGCTCGTACGACAGCCCGAGCAGCGGGATCCATTCGGCCCGCGCCTCGCCTCCCAGACCGAGCCCGGTCACCTCGATCTCGACCCGGCTCGCGTCGAGTGCGCCCGACACGCGCTCGAAGTAAGTCCGCCATTGCGCTTTGGCGAGCTGTCTCAAGGGCATGCCAGACCTCTGCGCGCGCTCCGCCGACGCCTTCCGAACGACCTGCGCTGGCGCAGCCACGGGCCGCATCGTGCAGATCGGAACGACGAAGCTCCTGGCCGCGGATTGATCCTGGTCAAACCCGGAGCCGCGCTTTCGTAGGAGTATTTTTTCAAGCGGATGCTCCAGCGGGCCGCGTATCTGCGTGCCTTGGGCGCGCGCGATCGGTGATCGGGGCCACTGCGGAGGGCATGCCGTGAACTGGAGCAAGGAAATCGTGGACGCGGTCTGGGCACACGCCAGGGTGCTTCCCGAGGCCGACGCCGCCACCTGGCGGCAAGACGCCTGCGGCGCCTGGGTGCGGCGCGAGCAGTTCGGTCAAGAGCATGCGGAATTCGGCTGGAAGATCGAGAAGATCGCCAGCGGCGACCCGGCGACGCCGGAGAACCTGCGGCCTTTCCACTGGCGCAATCACTACGACGTCGCGAACGGCAGGCCCCACTGCCGCGTGACCGCGGATCGGGCGGGCGCCCCGGCGATGGAGTACGTCCGTCCGCCGCGCAATCGAGAGCTGTAGACGGCACGTCGCCCCAGCGCCGCGCCTCCGCTTAGCCGGGCGGAAGCTTCTGGACGATCTTCTTGAACTCGTCCCACTCGACCGCCGGCCAGATCTCGGAATGCGCGCGTCCGTAGCTGCGCACGATCACCGAGACGCGCATCGCAGTCTCCAGGTCGGGCGCGCTGAACACGTCCACGTAGTCGTACGGCCCCATCACGGCGTAGTTCGCGAGCCACTTCACCTCGGGACAAACGCTGCGCACGTGGTCCGCCACGTGCCTCTCGAGCGTCTCGAAGGATTTCGGCTGGCTCAGCATCTGGGGCGACAGGCGCGTGACCATCACGAAGGTCGGCATCGCGACTCCTTTAGCGGGGATCGAGCCGGAGGGAGCGGTCCCTCCGGTGGTCTCAGTCGACCTTGATGGTGCGGCGCTTGGCCTGCTCGAGCTTGGGCAGGGTCAGCTCGAGCACGCCGTCCTTGAGCGAGGCCTTGGCCTTGGTCTCGTCGACCTCCGCGGGCAGCGTCACCATGCGCGAGAACGCCCCGCGCGAGATCTCGCAGCGGTAGTAGTCGCCCTTTTCTTCCTTTTCCTCGTGCTGGGTCTCGCCCTTGATGGTGAGCAGGTTGCCCGAGACCGAGACCTCGAGGTCCTCCTTCTTGATCGCCGGCACCTCGGCACGCACCACCACTTCCTCGTCGCGGTCGATCACGTCGACCCTGGGCGCGCTGATCTCGAGCTCGGGAAACGCCGGCCACTCGCGCCGGAACGGACGCAGCCAGCCGCGCCCCATGAATTCGTCGAACATGCGCTCCATGCTGTCCAGCGGGCTGACCATCCTCGCCGGGGCCTTCTGGATCTCGCCCTTTTTCACGCTCACTTCCTTCTTCTCTTCAGCCATTTGGCACCTCCGTGAAACGTTTCCAATGTTGGAACGACCCGCTCGGCACGCGCTCGCGCCGACGCCACTCATCCTGCCAAAACCGGGCGGCGATCCTTTGATCTAGCGCAAGCGCGCCGCGCCACCGCAATCACCGAACGAACGGGCGCAAACGCGTACCGGCGAACCGCCTGTTCGTCGTCATGGGTTTGATTTTCATCAAATTGCGCCGGCAGCTCGCGCCTAACCTAAGCGATGGATTGGTGAGGGCTCGTCGGCGGCCGCGCACCGCCTCCTTGCTGCCCGGATGGGGCAGCGTTTCCTGTCCGGATAACCATGGCCACCATCGGAATCGACCTCGGCACCTCCAACTCCGCCGCCGCGGTGCTGCGCGGCGGCCGGCCGGTGCTCATCCCGAGCGCCGAAGGCATCAGCCTCGGCGGCAAGGCGTTCCCGAGCTACGTCGCGCTCACGGCCGATGGCCAGATGCTGATCGGCGAGCCGGCGCGCCGCCAGGCCACCGCCAATCCGGAAGGCACCGTGACCGCGTTCAAGCGGCTCATGGGCACGCGGCAGAAAGTGCGCCTGCGCGAGCGCGAGTTCACCCCGGAGCAGCTTTCGGCGTTCCTGCTGCAGAAGATCAAGCGCGACGCCGAGGCGTTCCTCGGCGAACCGGTCAAGGACGCTGTGGTCACGGTGCCGGCCTACTTCGACGACAACCAGCGCTCGGCGACCAAGGACGCCGGCACGATCGCCGGTCTCAACGTGCTGCGGCTGGTGAATGAGCCGACCGCCGCCTCGCTCGCCTACGGCCTCGACCGGCTGCAGCAGGAGTTGCGCATCGTCGTCATCGACCTCGGCGGCGGCACGCTCGACGTCACCATCATGGAGTTCGGCAAGGGCGTGTTCGAGGTCAAGGCCACGAGCGGCGACACGAAGCTCGGCGGCACGGACATGAACAACGCGCTGTTCGATCATCTGGCCGAGGGCTTCCGGCAGCGCACCGGCATCGACGTCAAGGCCGACCGCAAGGCGGCGGCGCGCCTGCTCGAAGCCGCCGAGATGGCCAAGATCGAGCTCTCGACCAGCACCACGGCGCACCTCAGCCTGCCCTATATCGGCATGACGGGCGGCGAGGCGACGCACCTCGAGATGGAGCTCGGCCGCGCCGAGCTGGAGCGCGTGGTGCGCCCGGTGATCGAGCGCTGCCGGCGGCCGGTCGAGCAGGCGCTGCACGACGCCGGCATCACGCCGCGCGAGGTGGAGCGCATCGTCTTCGTCGGCGGGCCCACCCGCATGCCGGTCGTGCGCGCCTTCTTCGAGGAGCTGTTCGGGCGCAAGCCCGAGATGGGCGTCGATCCGATGGAGTGCGTCGCCGCGGGCGCCGCTCTGCAGGCCGGCGTGCTGGCGGGCGAGGTCAAGGACATCGTGCTGGTGGACGTCACGCCGCTCACGCTCGGCGTCGAGACGCTGGGCGGCGTCGCCACGCCGCTGATCGCGCGCAACACCCCGATCCCGGTGAAGAAGGCTGAAATGTTCACCACCGCCGCCGACATGCAGACCAGCGTCACGGTGCACGTGTACCAGGGCGAGCGGCCGATGGCGGCGGACAACACCAGCCTCGGCGAGTTCAACCTCGACGGCCTCGCGCCCGCACCGCGCGGCGTGCCGAAGATCGAGGTGACCTTCGACATCGACTCGAACGGCATGCTCAACGCCGCGGCGCGCGACGTCGCGACCGGACGCTCGCAGTCGATCCGCATCAGCGGCTCGACGCGCCTGCCCGAGGACGTGAAAAGGCGCATGGTGCAGGAGGCGGAGCGCTACGCCGAAGCGGACCAGAAGCGGCGCGAGGAGGCCGAGACGCTCAACGCCGCCGACAGCCTCACCTACCAGGCCGAGAAGACGCTCGCCGACTTCGGCGACAAGCTGACCGAGGAGCTGAAGGGCCGCATCGAGAGCGCGCGCCGCGAAGTCCGCGATGCGATCGGCAAGCGCGACGCGAAGCTCGCGAAGGCAAAGAGCGAAGCGCTGGAGAAGCTGCTCAAGGAGGCGGGCGTGGTGATCTACGCGCAAACCCCGGGCGCCGGCCCCTACAAGGAAGTGGTCGTCCCGCCGGCGGGCGAGGCGCGGCCGAGCGGCTCGGGCCCGCGCGGCAAGGTGGTCGACGCCGAGTACAAGGAAACCCGCTAGGGCGCGCGCCGGCTGCGCCCGCGATTCCCCAGGCAGGCCGGTCATCGCCACCACTGCCAAGCGCGACTACTACGAGGTCCTCGGGGTCGCACGTGACGCCGATGCGAAGGCGATCAAGGAGGCCTTCCGCAAGCTCGCGCTGCAGTACCACCCCGACCGCAACAAGGAACCGGGCGCCGAGGAGCGCTTCAAGGACATCGCCGAGGCCTACGCCGTCCTCTCCGACCCCAGGAAGCGCGCCGAGTACGAAGCCGGCGGCTTTGCCGGCGTCGCGGGCTTCTCGCCCGAGGATCTGTTCGGCGGCATCGACTTCGATTCCATCTTCGGCGACCTCGGCTTCGGGCCGGGCGGCGGACTGTTCGAGCGCTTCTTCCGGCGCCGGCGCGCCGGTCCTGCGCGCGGCGCCGACATCGAGATCGATGCGGTGGTGCCGCTGGAGACGATCGCGCGCGGCGGCGAGCAGCGCATCCGCTACGAGCGGCTGGACACCTGCCGCGACTGCGGCGGCAGCGGCGCCAAGGCCGGCACCCGGCCGCGCACCTGCCCAACCTGCAACGGCACCGGAGAGAAGGTCACGAGCCGCCGCGAGCAAGGCGTGTTCATCCGCCAGTCGCGCGCCTGCCCCGACTGCCACGGCCGCGGCAGCGTGATCGACACGCCCTGCCCTGCCTGCGGCGGGCGCGGCAGCGTCCCGCGCGAGGAGTCGCTCGCGGTCACGATCCCGCCCGGCGCGGAGGACGGGCTGGTGCTGCGCATCGCGGGCAAGGGATACGTGAGCGAGGAGCCGGGCGGCGTCGCGGGCGACCTGCACGTCGTCGTGCGCAGCGCGCCGGATGCGCGCTTTCAGCGCGACGGAGCCGACCTGTGGCGCGAGGAGAGAATCGACATCGCGGATGCGGTGCTCGGCACCGAGCTGCGCGTGCCCACGCTCGATGGCTCGCTCAGCGTGAAGATTCCGCCCGGCACCCAGCCGGATGCGCGGCTGCGCCTGCGCGGCAAAGGGCTGCCGCGCTTCGGCGCGCGCGGCCGCGGCGACCTCTACGTGCGGGTCGCGGTCGGCGTTCCCGAGCGGCTCACGGCCGAGGAGCGCAGGCTGTGGGAGAAGCTGCGCGCCGTGCGCGCATCGCGATCATGAGCGCGCTGCCGGCGCGGCTGCGCCCGCGCCGCAGCTCGCGCACGCGCCGAGGTGCTGCAGCCAGGCCGCGCGCAGCTTTGCGCGCACCGCGGGATCGCGCAGGCTCGCTCCCAGCTCCGCCGGGTCCACGGCAAACGTGCTCACCTGCCAGCCGCCGTCGGTTGCGCACTCGACGCGCAGCGTCCAGCGGCCGTCCTTTTGCTCGACGGTGTAGGCGAACGCCCGCACGCACAACTCGCCGAGGAGGCCCTCGGCGGCAGCGTGCGCGTTGCGGATGTCCTGCGCCAGCGGTGGCAAGCGGTCTGTCCTCTTCTAGCCTAGTGAGTTGTAACGCATACAGCGGTACGGCGTTTGACCCTCGTCAAAGCGGCACGCCGGAAAAACCCTACCCTGCGCGGATGCCCCCTGATCAAGCGAGGACCGGGATGGCGCGAAAGTTGTGCCTCTTGATGACGCTCGCGCTCGGGCTGGGCTTGGCCTTGCGCGGCGTTGATGCCGGCGCCCAGGCTCCTCTGCCGGTCGCAGCCAGCATTCTTCCGCTCGCGGACTTCGCACGGCAGGTCGGCGGCGAGCGCGTCGCGGTCGAGACGCTGGTGCCGCCCGGCGCCAGCCCGCACACCTACGAGCCCACGCCTGCGCAGCTCAGGCTGCTCAGCCGCGCGCGCGTGCTGGTGCTCAACGGCGTGGGGCTCGAGTTCTGGGCGGACAAGCTGATCTCCGCGGCCCGCAACCCGCGCCTGATCGTGGTCAGGACCGCGGCCGGACTGCCGATCCTCGCCAGCGACCCGGACGAGCCCGGCGGCAATCCGCACGTGTGGCTCAGCCCGCTCGGCGCGATCCACCAGGTCGAGGCGATCCGCGACGCGCTGATCCGCGCCGATCCCGCGGGGGCGGATGGCTATCGCGCCAACGCCGAACGCTACGTCGGCCGGCTGCGCGCGCTGGACCAGGAGATCCGCGCCACGGTGGCGACCTTCCGCACGCGCAAGTTCATCGTCTATCACCCCGCCTGGGCCTACTTCGCGCGCGACTACGGCCTGGAGCAGGCCGCGGTGATCGAGCGCTCGCCCGGCCAGGAGCCCTCGCCGGCGGAGGTCGCCGCGATCATCCGCACGGCCAGGGCGATCGGCGCCAAGGCGATTTTTGCCGAGCCGCAGTTCTCGACCAAGGCCGCGCGAGTGATCGCCGAGGAAAGCGGCGCCCAGGTGCTGCTGCTCGATCCGCTCGGACGGCCGCCGACCTACCGCTATCTCGATACCATGCGCTACGACCTCGCCCAGATGCGCAAGGCTCTGCAGTAGCTCGGGCATGGATCGCCCCGTCGTCGTCGAGCTGGACCACGTCTTCGCGACCTACCGGGACCTGGTGGTGCTGGAGGACGTGAGCCTCAAGGTGTCGCGCGGCGATTTCCTCGCGGTCATCGGCCCCAACGGTTCGGGCAAGACCACGCTGCTCAAGATCATCCTCGGGCTGCTGCGGCCGGCCGCGGGCGAGGTGCGCGTCTTCGGCCGCGCACCATGGCAGCTCGACGGCGAGCGCTGGCGCATCGGCTATTGCCCGCAGGGGCTGTCGGTGGACCTCAACTTCCCCGTGCGCGCGGGCGAGGCCGTGCTGATGGGGCGCTACGGGCGCATCGGCCTGATGCGCCGCCCGTCGGCCGCCGACCGCGCCGCAGCCGAGCAGGCGATGCAGCGCGTCGGCGTCGCGGACCTGGCCGATCGCCCGATCGCGCGGCTGTCGGGCGGACAGCGGCAGCGCGTGTTCCTCGCCCGCGCGCTCGCCGCGGAGCCGGAACTGCTGCTGCTCGACGAGCCGACCACCGGCGTGGACGTGGCCTCCACCGACAGCCTGTACGAGCTGCTGCGCAGGCTGCACCAGACGGGCATCACCATCGTGGTCGTTTCCCACGACGTCGGGGTGGTGGCCTCCTACGTCGACGGGGTGGCCTGCATCAACCGGCGGCTGGTGGCGCACGGGCGCCCGGACGAGGTGTTCGCCTCCGATGCGCTGGAGCAGATGTACGGCTGCGACGCGATGCTGTTCCACCACGGGCGCGTGCCGCACATGGTGGTGGAGAAGAAGTAACGTGGAGATCCTGCATTACGCCTTCATGCAGCGCGCGCTCGTCGCCGGCGCGCTGATCGGCGCGGTGTGCGCCGTCGTCGGCGTATACGTCGTGCTGCGCGGGCTGTCCTTCATCGGCGCGGGCATCGCGCACGCGAGCTTCGGCGGCGTGGCGCTCGGCTTCCTGCTCGGCGTCAACCCGGTGCTCACCGCAGTGGCGTTCTGCCTGGCGACCGCCTGGGGCATCGGCTTCGTCGCGCGCAAGGGCGAGGTACGGGAGGACACCGCCATCGGCATTTTCTTCGCCTCGTCCATGGCGCTCGGGATCCTGTTCATCGGCCTGATGCACGGCTACAACGTGGACCTGTTCGGCTACCTGTTCGGCAGCATCCTGGCGGTCACCGCGCAGGATCTGTGGATCACGCTCGGGCTCGGAGCGGTCGTGCTCGTGGTCGTCGGCCTGTTCTACAAGGAGCTGCTGTTCGTGACCTTCGACCCCGAGATGGCGCAAGTCACGGGCGTGCCGGCGGCGAAACTCTACTTCGTGCTCATCAGCCTGGTCGCGCTCACCGTGGTGCTCTCGATCAAGGTGGTGGGCATCGTGCTGGTGTCGGCACTGATCGTCACCCCGGCGGCGGCGGCCTACCAGCTCACCGAGGACTTCCGGCGCATGATGGCGCTCGCCGTGCTGATCGGCGTGGCGAGCGCGGTGGGCGGGCTGCTGCTCTCCTATCCGCTCAACACCGCTTCGGGCGCGACCATCGTACTGCTGGCCACGCTGATCTTCTTCGTCAGCGCGCTCGTTTCGCCGCGGCGGCGGCGCCGGGCGGCGCCGCGCTGATCAGGGGAACGCCGGAACCCTCGCTTCGGTTCCCTCGGGCTCGGCCCCGGGGTGGGCCTTCTTGATCCGCTCGGTGATTTCCTCCACCCGGTCGCGCGGTACGTCGGTAATCACCAGCAGCTCGCCGCGCTCGATCGCCTGCTCGAAGGCCTTGAGCCGCGTGTTGCCGATGTTGAGCCCCACCATGCCACCGAGATACACGCCGACGCCGGCGCCGGCGAACGACGTCGCGAGCAGCACGCCGCCACCCGCTACCACCAGCGCCGGGTTGATTGCCAGTGCCACCAGGCCGCACAGCATGCCGGTCGCGCCGCCGATGGGGACGGCCCGCAGCATGGCCGGGACGACATCGCTTTTCTGCCAGAACGAGGCCTCGGGCAGGTCTTCCAGGGGCGTGCCGCGCTTGGCGAGGACGTGGATGTGCTTCCACTCGATGTGCGCGAGCAGCAGCTCGTCGACCACCTTTTTGCCGACTTCGACGTCGGGAACGAGGAAATACAGCCTTCGCATGGCGTCCTCCCTGGCCTGGCCCGTCACGCAGTCCAGGGCATTGTCTCGCCCCGGGCGAGGCGCCTCTTGATCGGGATCAAACGCCGGGCTTACGGCCGCGGGACACTCCGTAAGACTGGGTGAGAGTGTCGGTCGCACGGCGTGAAGGGCTTTTGCAAAAGGGACGCCTGAGCGTGGAAGCGCGAGCGCAAGTAGCCGGCGCCTCGTTCGCTACGCACCCATGTCGTCGGCACGCAAACACAGCGCGAGCGGTGAGCCCGGACCGGGCCCGCTCGCCCATGAATCGAAGGAGAGCGCCCATGCCGGGGCTCAATGAGGTCGAAATCCGCGCGCTCAACGAGGCGCTCGACGACGAGCACCGCGCCTGGGCGACTTACGACCAGGTGATCCGCGACTTCGGCGCCGTACGGCCGTTCGTCAACATTCGGCAGGCCGAGGCGAACCACATCGCGGCGCTGCACACGCTGTTCGCCCGCTACGGGCTGGCGGTGCCCGAGAACCCCTGGCCGGGGAAGGTCGCGCGCTACGCGAGCCTGCAGGAGGCCTGCGCAGCGGGCGTGGCCGCCGAGATCGAGAACGCCGGGCTCTACGAGCGGTTGCTGGCGAGCACGCAGCGACCGGAGATCGTCGCGGTGTTCCGCAATCTCCAGGAGGCCTCGCAGGCGCGGCACTTGCCTGCCTTCCGGCGCTGCGCGCAGCGCCCCGCCGCGGGCGGATCCCGGCGCGGCCCATGGCGCCGGCGGGCCGGACGCAACGGGAAATGACCGCCCTCGCCGAGAAGGGCGGCGGCGCCTTTCCGGGCATCAAGCTGCTGCTGTGCGAGAACCCGCTGCCGCCGATCGAGGAGGCGATCGCCGCGGCGCAGTCCGAAGCGCCGCGCGGCAACTACTATACGGAAGCCTATTCCGCGCCGCTGCGCCGGCTGATCGCCGAGCAGCTCGGCGTGCCGGAGCGGCTCGTGCACGTCAACGCCGGCTCCGAGCTCATCCTGCGCCAGTTGTTCGATCGCTTCGGCCAGCGCGTTCATCTGCTCACCCCGACCTACGCGCTGTTTCCAGAGATCGCGCGCTCGTACAGCGAGACGCGGCTGCGGCCCGAAGAGGACTTCAGCTTCGATCTCGCGCGTCTCGAGGCGCCGCCCGGCACGACGCTCGTCGCGCTCGTGAACCCCAACAACCCGACCGGCGGGACCTTCGACATGGAGCCACTGCCGGCGCTGCTCGCAAAGCATCCGGATACGCTGTTCCTCGTCGACGAGGCATTCATCGGACTGGCCGGTCGATCGGTCGCGCACCGGGTGCCGCGCCACCGCAACCTGCTGGTCACGCGCACGCTCTCCAAGGCCCACAGCCTGGCGGGATTCCGCGTCGGCTATGCGGTGCTGCCCGAGCCCATCGCCGACGACCTGAACCGGCACAACGACGCCTATCCCCTCGCCCGCCCGAGCCAGGCAGCGGCCATCGCCACGCTGCAATACGAGGACAAGATCCGCGAACGCGCGGCGCAACTGCGCCGCTGGACGGAGGCGCTCGCCGCGGAGCTGCTCGCGCTGGGCGTGCGCTGCTTCCCGAGCGAGACCTATTTCTTCCTCGCCGACTTCGCCCCGCACGACGCCGCCGTGCTTGCCGCGCGCCTGCTCGAGCGGAACATCCTCGTGAAGCCGCTCAACGACAAACACCTCGGCCCTGGATACATGCGCGTGACCACCGCGCTCCCCGAAGACAACGCGCGATTCGTCGCCGCGCTGCGTGAGCTCCTATGAGCGGCGATCCCAGGACCGAGCCCTTCGTCCGCCACCACCGGCGCTACGACGAGTGGTTCGAGCGCCACGGCGCTGCCTACCTCTCGGAGCTGCTGGCGGTACGCGCCCTGCTGCCGTGGCGCGGACGCGGCGTGGAGATCGGGGTCGGCAGCGGGCGCTTCGCCGGCCCGCTGGGCGTGGAGTTCGGCATCGACCCCGCGGCAGAGATGCTCGGCTACGTGCGCGCCCGGTCGCCGTGAGAATCCAGCAGTTCTCCGTCGAAGAAGCGATCGCCAGCCTGCGCAGCACGCCGCAGGGGCTGTCCTCGGCGGAAGCGCGGCGCAGGCTGGCGGAATACGGCCCCAACAGGATGGAGCGCATCGCCGGCGAGCCGCTGGCGCTGCGCTTCCTTAAGGAGTTCACCCACTTCTTCGCGCTGATTCTGTGGGTCGCGGCGGGGCTCGCGTTCCTGGGCGAGTGGAGCGCTCCGGGCCAGGGCATGGCGAAAGTCGGCTATGCGATCGTCGCGGTCATCATCGTCAGCGGGATCTTTTCCTTCTGGCAGGAATACCGCGTCGAAAGGATCCTCGCCGAGCTGCAAAAGTTGCTTCCCCGGCAGGTCAAGGTGCAGCGCGACGGATCCCTGACCCAACTGCCGGCCGAGGAGGTCGTACCCGGAGACCTCATCGTCCTGGAGCAAGGCGATAACGTTCCGGCGGACTGCCGCCTGGTCGAAGTCTTCGGCGTGCGCGTGAACAACGCGACCATCACCGGAGAGTCGCTGCCTCGATCGTGCGACGCGGCGCCCTCCGCCGAGCACGAACTGATCCGCAGCCGCAATGTCCTGCTGGCCGGCACTTCCATGGTGGCCGGCCAGGCCAGGGCGCTCGCCTTTGCGACCGGCATGCATAGCGAGTTCGGCAAGATTGCCCGCCTCGCCCAAACCGTGGGAAAGGAGACCTCGCCGCTGCGCGTGGAGCTTGCGCGCCTGAGCCGGCTGATCGCCGCGCTCGCCGTCGCGATCGGCCTCGTTTTCTTCGGCGTCGGCCGGGCGATCGGCATTCCCGTGTGGAAAGACTTCATCTTCTCGATCGGCATCATCGTCGCCATGGTGCCCGAGGGCCTGCTGCCGACCGTCACGCTCGCGCTGGTGCTCGCCACGCAGCGCATGGCAAAGCGCAATGCGCTCATCCGCTACCTGCCGTCGGTCGAGGCGCTGGGCGCCGCGACGGTGATCTGCACGGACAAGACCGGAACCCTCACCGAGAACCGCATGACCGTGAAGCAGCTGCTCCTGGGCGATGCCCTCGTGTCGCCGGACGTTTTCCTGCAGCAGCGCGAGCTGCTCGAGCACAACCGGCCTTTCTTCACGGTCGCCCGACGCTGCCACGATCTGAGGGAAGGCCGCGAGCGCGGCGAGCCGGTGCTGATGGGCGACCCAATGGAGACCGCCCTGGCGGGCATGGCCCTGCAGGCCCTGCCGCCCGAAGCACCGCAAGGCACGAAGGTCGACGAGATCCCGTTCGACGCGGAGCGCATGCGGCTCAGCATCGTCTTCGCGGAGCCGCAGGGCCGGACGCTCTACTGCAAAGGAGCCCCGGAGGCGATCCTCCCCCTCTGCGACCGGATCCTGCTCGCCGGCGAGGCCCAAGCGCTCGATGCGGCCCGTACGCGGCGGATTCATGCCACCGTGGCGCAGATGGCCGAACGCGGCTTGCGCGTTCTGGCGCTCGCCTACCGGCCGCTGGAAGCATCGGTGCGACGCGAGGAACTGGAGGAGCATCTGATCTTCGCCGGGCTGGCCGGGCTGGAGGATCCGCCGCGGCCGGAGGTGCCGGAGGCGGTGCGCCGATGCCGTGCGGCCGGTATCCGCGTCATCATGGTCACCGGGGACCATCCGCTGACCGCGACGGCGATCGCGCGCGAGATCGGGCTCGTCGGCGAGCATCCGCATGTGCTCACCGGCGAGCAGTTGAACGCGCTCTCGGACACGCAGCTGCGGATCGCACTCGATGCGCCTGAAATCGTCTTTGCGCGCGTCGCAGCCGACCAGAAGAGCCGGATCGTCGAAGCCCTGAAGCGCAAACGCCACGTCGTGGCGGTCACCGGCGATGGCGTGAACGACGCGCCGGCCCTGAAGAGCGCCCACATCGGCATCGCGATGGGCATCTCAGGGACCGATGTCGCCAAGGAAGCGGCGGACATGGTCCTGCTCGACGACAATTTCGCGAGTATCGTGAGCGCGGTCGAGGAAGGGCGTGCGGTGTTCGACAACATCCGCAAGTTCCTCACCTACATTCTGGCGCACAACACGGCCGAGCTGGTTCCCTACCTCGGCTTTGCCCTGTTCACGATTCCGTTGCCGCTCACCCCGATCCAGATCCTCGCGATCGACATGGGTACCGATTCGCTCACCGCCCTGGGCCTGGGGACGGAACGCGCCGGCCCCGGCGTCATGCGGCGCCCGCCGCGCTCGCACGACGAACGGCTGATGAACTGGCCGCTCGCGCTGCGCGCGTACCTGTTTCTCGGCCTGATCGAGGCCGCCGCCGCGATGGCCGCCTTCTTTTTCATCCTGCACGGCGCCGGCTGGCGCTACGGCCAACCAGCGGGTGGCCCGGTCTATCTGCAGGCCACGACCGCCTGCCTTACCGCCATCGTCGCCATGCAGGTGGTGAACGTGTTTCTCTGCCGCAGCCGCGTCCGGTCCGCGCTCTCCGCCGGCCTCGGCGGCAATCGGCTGATCCTGTGGGGCGTGCTGTTGGAGGTGCTGCTGATCCTGCTGATCGACTACGTGCCGGCGGCGAACCGGCTCTTCGGCACGGCGCCGCTCGGAGGAGACGTCTGGCTTTTCCTCGTCCCCTTCGCGCTCGCGCTGCTCGCCCTGGAGGAGCTGCGCAAGTGGTTCGCGCGTCGTATCCTCGCCAAGGGACCTGCGCAGACCGCCGATGCCCGCTGAAGGCGACAGGACGAAAGACCGCGAATGAAAGACCGCACCTCCGTTTCGCTACTGGAGCTGCCGACCGGCGCGAAGACCGTGGTGCGCCAGCTCACCGGCGGACCCGTGTTCACCGGCCGGCTTGCGGCCATGGGCGTCGCGGTGGATTCGCCCCTCGAGGTGCTGCAGAACCGCGGGCGCGGACCCGTGCTCATCCTGGTGCGCGACACCCGCATCGCGCTCGGGCGCGGCGAGGCGGCCAAGATCCTGGTCGAGAAGACGGCATGAGACACCCTGTGTCAACCCTTGGTTGCGTTGAGCAGCGTTTGGGCTGCTCGATGTTGGGTAGGATCGTAGGGTTTGCGATCGATCCAGGCGCGCCAGAGGACGCGCAGCCAGGCTCGGGCGAGGATGCGCACGGCGTGGGGATGATCGCAGCCGCGGGCGCGGGCTTGGGCGTACAGATGTGCGGCCCAGGCGTTGGCGTGGCGCGAGTTATCGGCCAGACAGGTCAGGGCAGCGCGCAGCCGGTGGTTGCAGGCCCAGCGGAAGGTGACGGCCTTGGATTTGCCCGATTGGTAGGTGACGGGGGCCACGCCGGCCTCGGCGGCCAGGTGCTCGTCGCTGGCGAAGCGCTCGCGTACGCTGCCCAGCTCGGCGAGGAGCTGCGCTGCGCACAGGCGCCCGGCGCGCGGGAAGCTCATGAGCAGGCGCCCGTCCTCGAGCGAGGCGACGTGGTGCTCGATGCGGCTGGTAAGCAGGCGGATTTGTTCGACGAGGCGCTCGAGCGTGCGCGCGAGGCTGCGGGCGAGCTCGCCCTTGGCTTCCATCTCGAGCTCGGCGCAGGCGGCGCTGGGGGCGTGGTGCAGCCGCTCGAGCAGCTCTGCGGGGCTGCGCCGGCCGCTGTAGGCGTGCTGGGCGCAGAAGGCGGCGATGCGCTTGGGGCCCAGGCGCGCGGCGGCTTCGGGCGTGGGGTAGCGCTCGACGAAGGCGAGCGCGATGGGCGAATCCACCTCGGCGAAGATCTCGGCGGCGCCTGGCCAGAACGACTCGAGCAGGCTGCGCAGCTGGTTGGCGAGGGCCACGCGCGTGGCCACCAGGTCGTCGCGCCCGCGCACGAGGGCGCGCAGCGCGCGCACTTCGTCGCTCTGGGCGGCCAGGGGCTTGAAGCGATGGCCATCGGTGCGCAGCAAATCGGCGAGCAGATAGGCGTCGCTGGCGTCGCTCTTGGCCCCGTGGCTGCGGTAGCGCGGGCGCGTGGCCTTGACGGCGTTGGGATGAATCGGCACGACCGTGAAGCCGGCTTCGAGCAGCGTATCGACCACCAGGCCCGAGGGCCGCTCGATGGCCACCGGGGGACAGCCGTGGTGCTTCAAGCGGCGCTTCAGTTCGGTCAAGCCGGCCGCGTCATGCGTCACCTCGAAGTGCTCGAGTGCGGTGCCGCGTTCGTCGAGGACGCACACCGCATGGGTTCGGCTGGCCCAGTCCAGCCCGGCATAGCAAGTGCTCATGGACAGACTCCTACAAATTGCGCTAAGACTCGCCGTGCCGGAAGCCCACGCGGGACGCTCACTGATCGGCGCTCTTGGCTGCACACCATGGCGCTACACCCTGTAGCCCGTCTGGGTCTTCCGGCTCCCCGAAGGCTGCGGGTCTCATGCGGGCCGTCGAGCGGCCAGCGCACCTGGCAGTCGCTTCGGGGGCACGGAAGTCGGAACGAAATATCGGTGCGTGCGGCGCGCCACGTCAAGCCGTGCGCACACCCACGCGGGCGTGCTGAGCACGGGTTGTCCACCGCGTCGCTCGGTCGGTTCGTCGCAGGCGCCGACCGAGCGACGCCGTGGGCAACCCTGCACCGTGGCATGCCAACTCCCATGATCCACCGAAAGGTAGTCCAGTGAGCGCAGCGCACCGCGAGGCCGGGCGAGAAATCGTCGTCGCCCTGGCCGGGCAGCCCAACGTCGGCAAGTCGACGATCTTCAATCTGCTCACCGGCCTGTCGCAGCACGTCGGCAACTGGCCGGGCAAGACGGTCGAGCGCAAGGAAGGGACGCTGGAGCGTGACGGCATTCGCCTGCGCTTCATCGACCTGCCTGGAACCTACAGCCTGAGCGCCCACTCGGAGGAGGAGCGCGTCGCGCGCGACTACATCCTGCACGAGCGGCCGGACGTGATCGTGATGATCGCCGACGCCTGCGCGCTGGAGCGCAACCTGTATCTGCTCACCGAGCTGCTCGTGCTTCCCGTTCCGGTGGTGCTCGGCCTCAACATGATGGACCTCGCCGAGTCGGAGGGCATCGAGATCGAGCCGCACGTGCTCGCGGCCGCGCTCGGCCTGCCGGTCGTGCCGCTGGTCGCGAAGCGTGCGCAAGGCATTGCGGAACTGCTCGCCGCGGCGCTGCGCCTCGCGCAGGCGCCGCAGGAGTTCGCACCCGCGCGGCCGGAGATCGGCGCGCCGCACCGCGAAGTGCTGGCGCGCCTGCGCGCTCTGCTCGGCGCGCGCGTCCCGCCGCCGTACCACGCGGACTGGGTCGCGCTGAAGCTCCTCGAGGGCGACGCCGAGGTCGCGAACCTCGCGCGCGCCTGGCTTCCGGCAGGCGCCTGGCAGGAAATCGACGCGCTGCTGCACCGGCACGAGGACGCCGTGCTCGACGTCGCGGGCGGGCGCTACGAATGGATCGGCCGCATGGTGCGCGCGGCGCTCAAGCGGCCGCGTCTGGGCCAAGTGAGCCTCACCGACCGCCTGGACCGCTTCGCCGTGCATCCGCTGTGGGGCATGGCGCTGCTGTTCGCCGCACTGGCGCTGGTGTTCGCCCTCACCTTCTGGGTCGCGAGCCCGATCCAGGTGTGGCTCGACGTCGGCGTGGTGGTGCCGCTGCGCGACGGGCTCAGACCCGCGCTCGCCGGCGCGCCGCACTGGCTCGCCGCGTTGCTCGCCGACGGCGTCCTCGGCGGCGCCGGCCTGGTGCTCACGTTCCTGCCCATCCTGGTCGTGTTCTTTGCGGCGCTCGCGCTGCTGGAGGAGACCGGATACCTGGCGCGTGCCGCGTACGTCATGGACCGGTTCATGCATTTGCTCGGCCTGCACGGCAGGAGCTTCCTGCCGCTGTTCCTCGGCTTCGGCTGCAACGTGCCGGCGGTCATAGGCGCGCGCGTGATCGAGTCGCGCAGCGGCCGCCTGCTCACGATCCTGCTCGCCCCGCTGGTGCCTTGCAGCGCGCGGCTGGCGGTGCTCGCTTTCCTGGTCCCGATCTTCTTCCGCGAGCACGCGCTCGCCGTCGCCGTGCTGCTCGTGCTCGCCAATCTCGCCGTGCTGGCGGCGCTCGGCGTGGCGCTCAATCACACGCTGTTCCGCGGCGAGCACGCGGCCTTCATCATGGAGCTGCCGCTGTATCGCGCCCCGAGCCCCCGCGGCATCGCGCGCTTCGTGTGGAACAACACGCAGGCCTTCCTGCGCAAGGCGGGCGGCCTGATCCTCGCGCTCTCGGCGCTGGTCTGGGCCTTGGGCTACTTCCCGGGAGCAGGCCTCGAGCACAGCTGGCTCGCGCGCTTCGGGCACGGCCTCGCGCCGCTGGGCGCGCTGCTCGGCCTGGACTGGCGCATGCTGGTGGCGCTGCTCACCAGCTTCGTCGCGAAGGAGAACGCGATCGCCACCCTCGGCATCCTGTACGGCGCCGGCAGCAAAGCGGCAGGCCTCGCCGGCACGCTCGCCGCCCAGGTCGCGCCGGCCTCGGCGCTCTCGTTCCTCGTCGCGACGATGCTGTTCATCCCCTGCGTGGCCACCGTCGCGGTGATGCGCCAGGAGACCGGAAGCTGGCGCTGGACGCTGTTCGGCGTCGCGCTGCTGCTGGCGATCGCGCTCGGTGCCGCGGCGCTCGTGTACCAGGCCTGCGTGCTGCTCGGCTTCGGGCTGAGCCATGCTTGAGAAGCTCCTGCGCCTCGCGGGCGGGCGCGGCAGCGCCGAAGTCGGCGCGCTCGCGCGCGCCCTGGGCGTCGGCCCGGGACAAGCTGTGCAGATGCTCGAGACGCTCGAGCGCCAGGGATACCTCGAGAGAATTGCCGCCGGCTGCGATCAGCCCTGCGAGCGCTGCCCGCTGCACGCGGCCTGCCCGGCCGAGCGGCACCCGCGCCTATGGACGCTTACCCCCAAAGCGGCACGCGTGCTGGGGCGGCGCAACCCCTAGCGCACGGCTACTTCTTCATCTCCTCGAGCATCCCCACCAGGTCGTCGGCGTGCTCCTCCTCCATCGCGAGGATGCCTTCCATCATGCGCTTCGTGGTGCTGTCGCGGTCGCCCACGTACTCGATCATCTCGCGGTAGCTGTCGATCGCGATGCGCTCGGCGACGAGATCTTCCTTGATCATGTCGAGCAGGTCCTCGCCCTCGACGTACTCGGCGTGGCTGCGCGAGAGCAGCCCTTCGGGCGAGAAGTCGGGCTCGCCGTTCAGCTGCACGATGCGCGCCGCGATCTGATCGGCGTGCTGCTGCTCCTCGTTGGCGTGCACCAGGAACTCCGCCGCGACCGCGTCGGCGTTGATGCCGGCGGCCATGAAGTGATGGCGCCGGTAGCGCAGCACGCACACGATCTCGGTGGCCAGCGCCTCGTTGAGCAGCTTCACCACGGTCGCGCGGTCGGCCTTGTAGCCCGCGGTGACCGCGCCCTGCTCGATGTGCTTGCGCGCGCGGGCGCGTAAGGTCTTGACGTCGGTGAGGAAGGGTTTGTTCTTCGCCATGTGGCAATCTCCTGTCAGGGTCGGGGTTCGATGATGGCGCGCTTTGCACGCAGGCAACGTCGGGCAAGCCTTTCGCTGTCGAGTTCCAGTCCTGCCCGCCGCAGCGCCATTGCACGCGCGGCCGGCCGACGTGTGAAATCGTTTGTCCGCATCGCTTCGATCGGGGGCGCCTATGGATCGGCACGGGCCCGCGCAATGCGCGGCGCGCTCGCCGTAGCCCGATCCATTGACGCACGGCCGGCGCGGCAGCATTTGACTCACGTCAACACGCAGCGCTCTGCTCCGCGGAGCATGGCGGGTGTTTCCATCGCCCGGACCGCCATGCAGCTCGAAATCGCCCCGCTCGACTCCCCCTCGCCCGCGTCACTGCCGCTCGAGATCGTCGAGCGCAAGGGCCTCGGACATCCGGATACGATCTGCGACGCCCTCGCCGAGAACCTCAGCATCGCGCTGTCGCGCTTCTACCTCGAGCGCTTCGGCGCGATCCTGCACCACAACGTGGACAAGGGCCTGCTGTGGGGCGGGGTCGCGCGCCCGGCCTTCGGCGGCGGCGAGGTGAGCGCGCCGATCGAGATTTATCTCGCCGGCCGCGCCACCGCGCGGTTCGAGGGCGTGACGATCCCGGTCGACGAAATCGCGATCGAAGCGAGCCGGCGCTGGCTGCGCGAGAACCTGCGCCATCTCGATGCCGAGCGGCACGTTCGCATCCACCCGCGCATCCGGCCGACCTCGCCGGACCTCGCGGCGCTGTTCCTGCGCCAGGGGCGCGCCGGGGCGCCGCTCGCCAACGACACTTCGCTCGGGGTGGGCTACGCGCCGTTCGATGCGCTGGAGGCCGCGGTGCTCGCGGTCGAGCGGCGGCTCAACGCGCCCGAGGTCAAGGCCGCGCACCCGGAGATCGGCGAGGACGTCAAGGTGATGGGCATGCGCAGCGGGTCGCGAATCGACCTCACCGTCGCCTGCGCCCTGGTCGGGCGGCACGTCGCGGACCTCGAGGACTACCGGCGCAAGAAAGCGCGCATCCGCGAGCTCGCGCTCGCCGCGGCCGGCGGTGCGGCCGAGGTCGCGGTGAATACCGCCGACGGCGACACGCCCGGGAGCGTCTATCTCACCGTGACCGGGCTCTCCGCCGAGGCGGGCGACGACGGCGAGGTCGGCCGCGGCAACCGGGTCAACGGCCTGATCACTCCCTACCGCCCGATGAGCCTCGAGGCGGCCGCGGGCAAGAACCCGGTGACGCACGTCGGCAAGCTCTACAACCTGCTCGCCAACCGCATCGCGCGCGCGGTGATCGGCGAAATCG
This sequence comes from uncultured Pseudomonadota bacterium, assembly GCA_963817785.1. Classification (GTDB taxonomy): domain Bacteria; phylum Pseudomonadota; class Gammaproteobacteria; order Burkholderiales; family SG8-39; genus JAKALD01. Next base: position 464,834 of record CAWFPL010000008.1, read on the forward strand.
AGGGCGCGCGCGAGGCCTACTGCTATCTCGTGAGCCGCATCGGCTACCCGATCACCGATCCGCAGCTCATGGACGTGAAAGTGCGGCTGGAGGACCCCGCGGCGCTGGCCGCACTGCGCCCGCGCATCGCCGAGCTCGCGCGCGAGCGGCTGGGCGGAGTCACCACCTTGTGGCGCGAGCTGATCGCGGGTCCGCAGCAGGTGTGGTGAGCGCTACAGCAGCCAGGGACTTACCGCCTGCCGCAAGCTGGCCTCCGTCCAGGTCCGCTGTTCGGCCTGCCAACCGTCGTAGCGCAGGAGGCCGTGGCGGTCGATGACGAAGCTCACGGGAATGCGCCAGATGCGGCCGTAGCCGCCAGCCCAGGCGCTGCCGAGCAGCCCGACGGGAAAGCTCAGCCCGGCCGCCACCCTGCGCACCTTGGGCAAATTCTCTGCGCCGTCGAGGCTGAAGCCCAGCACCGCGAGGCCCTGGCGCCGATGCCGGGCCGCGTATGCGGAGAGCAGCGGCAACTCTTCGCGGCAGGGGTCGCACCAGGTCGCCCAGAAGGTAACGATCACCACCTGTCCGAGCAAATCGCGCGTGGCGATGCGTCGCGCGTCCAAGGTGTGCAGCACGAGCGGCGGCGCCGGCTCGCCCAGCTTCAGGCCGCCGGCATGCGCGGCAAGCGGCAATCCGGCCGCCGCCGCGCCGAGCGCCGCGACGCTGCGCAGCCAGGTACGCCGCGCCGCGCAGGACGGGCCGGCCTTAGAACGCATAACTCGCACCGGCGCTCGCGGTCCAGCGCGGGAAGAGCTGGTAGCCGTCGAGCTTGCTGTAGATCGGCAGTTGAACGAAGCCGTACAGCTGCAGGTGTCGCTGCAGGCTCACGGTGACGCCCGGGCTCAGATACGCCACGGTGCCGGCACTGTCCTGCACGTCGGCCAGCGCACCCTGATCGTGGCTCTTGCGCGACAGGTTCACCTGAAGTTGCGGCACGATCTCCGGGCTCGCCTCGTAGCGCAATCCGAAGCTCAGAACGGCGAGATTGCCGGGACGAAAGTCCTCCCCCGGCTGGTCCAGCTTCTCTGCCACCGCCGTCTGAAATTGGCCGCTCACGAAGGCATCGAAGTCCTGGCTGACGGCCTGGTAGTAGTAGGCGCCCACGATGAGGTCGGTGCTTCCGGTACCGGGCTGCAGACTGGTGTCGAGCAGCTCCCCGGCGCTCGGACCACTGGAAAAGTACACCGGGTGGTTGCCCACCACACCGGTGCCGGAGGCATTCGGACCTCCGTAGCGCCCGGTGGGCAGCTTCACCCCGAGCTGCACGCCGAGGTTGTGGGTGGGCAGAAGGCCCTGGTAGCTGCCGATGAATCTGACGTCACCCACGCTGGCGCTGCGCGAGCCGCTGAGGTTGGCGGAATCGAGCTGGGCAGCGTCGAACGGAGCCGAGGTCGTGTTGGTATAGCTGCTATGGGTGCGGGTAAGAGTGGGGATCTGCAGGTTCAGGTTCCAGTCGGCATTGGGGCTATAGCTCACGCCCACGGTGACGGTGCGGTTGACGGTCTCGTGCTCGAGCTCGCCGGTGGTCGGACTGTCCACCACCTGGGCCGGTGCCGCCGTTGCGTTGCCGCCGCGCAGCTGGGATTGATCGATATAGTCGTATTGCAGATTGACGCGCCAGCCGGCGGCGGCGGAATAACCCATCGCGGCGTCGGCGCTCAGGGTGCAGCCGCAGGTGGCGCAGGCGAAGGCGGGCGCCGGTACAAAAGAAGCGGCAATCAGGAAAAGAACCGGAGCAGCGGCCGCTGCTCTCGCGCGGCCAACGATCATGGCGCGCGCAGGTGAACTGGACATTGCTTCCTCCGCTGGGGATGTAACTCGGCGCCCGAGGGACATGCGAGCGCGTTGCCGCGATGGCCCTGGTCGGGCCCATCGCGGATCCAGCCGCTCCGCGAGCGGCTGAGCGGGAGGCAACTAGGCGGGCGGAGAGCGCGCTCTGAGCGAGGCGGATAGAAACCAGGGAAGGCCGGGGGAACGATAGCCCGCCGGCGCTTCATCCAGCGGCCGCGCCGCCTGAATGGCCGGCAGCCCCGCGCAATGAAGTGCAGCGTGTCCGGCCCCGAGGCTGCAGAACGCGCAATGCGGCATCAGGCGATGCGACGGACCATCCGAACCCGGCAGCTGCCGGTCGCCGGCGATGACGACCCGCAGGCCGTTGGCCGTGCAGACTTCGGCGGCGAAGAGGTCCGGCGTTGCGGGATTGGCGCCGGCGAGTAGCGGCCAAAGCGCGTTGAGCAGCATGCTCAAGATCGCGGCCCATGCCACCGCTTCGCGCTTGATCTTCGTCATCATGATGAGAACGCAGATTGTACCGGGTCAGGCGAAGACGCCGAAGTCGCGCGCGAGCGGCTGGGCGGGGTCACAACGTTTTGGCGCGAGCTGATCTCGGCGCCGCAGCAGGTGTGGTAGCCGCGGCGAGCGCCGCAGCCGCTCCTAATCGATGCCGAGCCGGTCGTCGTCGTCGATCTGCGTCAGCAACTCCACCACGCGCCGCACGCCCTCCTCGCTGCCGAGGAGGGCCATCGGCGCCCGGCCGCCGAGCTGCACGCTGGGGCGGTCCAGCCAGATGCGAGCCTTGGCGGGATCCGCGAACACGCGGTTCGCCAGCTCGAGGATGTAGCCCGGGTCGCGCCGGTGCATGGTCGGCGGCGCCGGCATCACTTCTTGCGCGGCTCGGGCGGCTCGAGGCTCTCGACCTGCGCGATGTCGCGTTGCGGATGCTGCCTGATGATCCGCTTCATCTTCTCGTCCCGCGCAATGCTGCGCCCATTGCTTTGCTGCACTTCGGGCTCGGGGGCGCCGGCAGGTTCGGCAGCCCGTCGCCTGGCGCTCATTGCGCCCGCCTTCTCGGCGTCGTGCCTGCCGCGCTCGGGCAGTGCCCGGTCGCTCGCCTGCCGAGCCCGCCGGTACGCCGCGCCGGATGCGCCCAGCATCGCGTCCACCTCGGCTTCCGCCGCCAGCCAATCGTCCAGGTCGCGCCCGTCGGCGCCGCCGCGCTGCAGGTAGCGCTGGTAGGCGGCTTTGCGAACGAGCGCCTGGCGCTCGTCGGCGCTGACCACGGCTCCCGGAACGCCGCTGTACATCCCGCCGCTTTCCGCAGCCGCCGTATCTGGAATGCTTGCCATGCTCACCTCCTCTGCCGAATCGCTCGACCGATGAACCCTCGCCCCGCTTCAAGAATCGCGCCCGCAATGCGGCGCGCATTGACCCTGGTCAAACCCGCTCGAAACGGCGCACTTGAACCATAATGGGACTCACCGCCGCGCCGCGACCAGGCATGCGCCCGACCTTTAGCCCCGAGCTCGTCAACGGCCCCTTCGGCGATCCGGCGCTGTACCTGGACTTCAAGTTCGAGGGGCGCGCGCTGCTGTTCGACCTGGGCGAGATCGAAGCGCTGCCGCCGCGCAAGCTTCTGCGCCTGTCCGACGTGTTCGTCTCGCACGCGCACATGGACCACTTCTGTGGTTTCGACCGGCTGCTGCGCGTCTGTCTGGGGCGCGAGACGGCGGTGCGCCTGTACGGCCCGCCCGGCTTCATCGACCGGGTCGAGCACAAGCTGGCCGCGTACACCTGGAACCTGGTGCACAACTATCCCACCGACTTCACGCTGCTCGTTCACGAGCTCACTGCCGGGCTGCACCTGCGGGCGGCGCGCTTTCGCTGCCGCGAGCGCTTCGCGCGCGAGCCGCTGCCGGAGCGCACGGCGCCGGAGGGCGTGCTGCTCGACGAGCCGGGCTTTCGGGTGCGCGCCGCCCTGCTCGAGCACGACACCGCGTGCCTGGGCTTCGCGCTCGAGGAAAAGGCGCACGTGAACGTCTGGCGCAACCGGCTCGCCGAGCTGGGCCTGGAGGTGGGTCCGTGGCTGAACGAGCTGAAGCGCGCGGTGATCGAGGGCGCGCCCGAGGACGCGCCGCTGCGCGCCTGGTGGCGCGACGCCGCGGGGCTTCACGAGCGCCGTGTCCCGCTCGGCGAGCTGAAGGCGCGCGTGCTGCAGATCGTGCCCGGCGAGAAGCTGTGCTACGTCACCGACGTTCTCGGCAGCGAGGACAACGCGCGCCGCATCGCGGCGCTCGCGGCCGACGCCGACCTGCTGTTCATCGAGTGCGTGTTCCTCGAAGCGGACGCCGGCCACGCCGCGCGCAAGTTCCACCTCACCGCGCGCCAGGCCGGACGCATCGCGCGCGCCGCGCGCGCCAGGCTGGTGGTCCCGTTCCACTTCTCGCCGCGCTACGCCGGGCGCGAAGCCGAATTGCGGGCCGAGCTCGAGCAGGCGCGCGCGCAAGCGTAGCCCGGCACTACAGCCTGGACTCGCCCGGATGGGCGTAGGTTTTCTCGTGCACCCGCTGGCAGTCGAAGCAGCGCAGCGCCGCGGGATAGGCGCGCAAGCGCTCCAACCCGATCTCACCGCCGCAATCCATGCAGCTTCCGTAGCTGCCCTCGGCGAGACGCGCGAGCGCCGCGTTCAGCTCGCGCAGCATGCGCAGGTCGCGCGAGACCTCGGCGTTGTCGAGGTCGGAGAGCAGGTCGGCGCTCGCCTGGTCGCCGGTATCGGTCACCGGCCCGGCGAGATCCCCGTAGTCCTCCTCCCGGGTGCGCTCGACGTCCTCCTCCAGCTCGGCCGCGAGCTTCGCGCGCCGTTCCTTGATGAGGCGCTCGAATTCGATGCTCTGCTCCCGGCTCAATGCCATGCCTTGTCTCCCGGCGCTCGTTGCGCATGGATCTTCGCCACTGATGGAGCGAATCTAGCGGCCAAAGTTCCGCCCGGGTTGATTTCGGTCAAGAACTGCTGCCGCGATCGGCCAATCATGGCCCTTGGGACGTCATGTCCGGCAGACATCTGCCGGCGCAGGATCACTTTAAGAGGGGGCTTTCCATGACACGGATAGACAAGGGAATTTTGATCGCACTGTTGGCGGGCGCGCTCGCCGCCTGCGAGACGCAACCCACCAAGGAGCAGATGGGCACCGTCGCGGGCGGCGTGCTGGGGGGCGTGCTTGGCGCGCAGATGGGAGAAGGACGCGGCCGCACCGCGGCGATCGTCGTCGGCACGCTGGCGGGCGCCTACCTGGGCAGCCGCGTCGGCAAGTCGATGGACGAGAAGGATCGCGAGAAGGCCGCACAAGCGCTCGAGACCTCGCCCACCGGCAGCACCACCTCCTGGCGCAATCCCGATACCGGCAGCACCTATACCGTCACGCCGACGCGCACCTACGCGAGCGCTTCGGGCCCGTGCCGCGACTTCACCACCCGGGCGGTCATCGACGGCCGCGAAGAGGTCGTCCAGGGCACCGCATGCCGGCAGCCGGACGGCAGCTGGAAGACCATGTAGTCGCTTGCGGCGCAGCGATCGCGGCGAGGAGGATCGATGGCAAAAGCGAAGCGCATGCGCCGCGCCAAGGCGGCGCCGAAGGCGAAGCGCAAGGCGGTGCAGGCGGGTCCCCAGCCCGAGCGCGGGGCGCTTCCGGGGCCGCAGGAGAACCCGCGCGAGCAGGAAGAGCTCGAGTCCGTCGAGGACCCGCTCCAGGACTGGCCCGAGGAAGCCGACGCCGGCGAGGACGGCTGGCTGAACGAGCGCAAGGGCGAGGACGAGGAGAAGCCGGGGGACGGCTAGCATACGTATGAAACGCGCGGTGCTGGCACTCACGCTGCTCGCGATAGGTGCTCCAGCCGCACCGTTCGCCGCGCGACCCGGGCGCCCGAGCCAGCCGATGCAGGGTGCGGAGCGGACCCTGCAGTCCATCGTTTCGCGGCTGGCGGGAAAGGACCCCTCGATCCGGAACTGCGTCCTGGCGGTCGCGAAGGGCGACGGCTCTTTCGCGTGGTCGGGCGCGGCCGGGATCGCCCATCAGGAGGGCCAGGTGCCGATGACCGCGGATACACCGATTTACATCGCGAGCGTCACCAAGCTGTACACCGCGACCGCGGTCATGCTGCTGTACCAGCAGGGGGCGCTCTCACTGAGCGATCCGATGGCCAAGTTCCTTCCGCAGAAGCTCATTCGAGGCATCAACGTTTACAGGGGACGGGACTACTCCAGCCAGATCACCATCGGAGACTTGCTCTCGCACCGTTCCGGCATCGCCGATTACTACTCGGAGAAGGCGAAGGACGGCAAGACCCTGGCCGAATGGCTTCGTGAATACCCGCTGCGGCATTGGACCGTCGACGAGACGATCGCCAGGGCGCGCGAGGAGATGAAGCCCAATTTTCCGCCCGGTGCGAAGACGTCCTACTCGGACACGAACTACCAGTTGCTGGGAAAGGTCATCGAGGCGGTGACCGGCAAACCGCTCCACGCCGTATACGAGGACCTTTTCTTTCGCCCGCTCGGGCTCGAGCACACCTGGCTGATCGGCCACCCCAGGAGCCGGCTCACCGCGCAACCGGCGCCTGCGGGCGTATTTCACGGGAGCATGAACATCACTCGGTCACGCTCCAACGCGGCATACTGGGCCGACGGCGGCATCGTCTCCACGACGCGCGACATGATCGCCTTCCTGAAGGCGCTCAACGAGGGGCGGATCGTGCGCCGAGACACGCTGAAGCTGATGCACCAGTGGCACCGCTGGGAATTTCCCATCGAGTACGGATACGGGACGATGTACTTCAAGCTGCCTCGGCCCATCGGCTCCGCCAAGGGATTCCCGCCCCTGTGGGGCCACTCGGGTTCCACGGGCTCGTTCCTTTACTACTCGCAGGATCTGGACCTGTACATGGCGGGCACCATCGATCAGACGGAATCGAAGATGCAACCGTTCGTCCTGATGCTGCGCGCCATGAAGGCCGTCGAATCGGCGCTCCGCTCGCAGACGTCGAGGACCGGGCCAGCAAACGCGGCGTCCGCTTCGTCGCTGGGCGGGCTCACGCAGACCTTCCGGCGGCGCGACTACACATTCGCGGCCGTGCTGCATTTCCTCGGGGGCCCGGGCGAAGGATCCGAGCCCGAGAATCGGTTCGGCCGCATGCTGCGCTGGCCCCTTTGCGGGTCGGTCTGCGCTCGCCCGTACAATCACGCGTCAGGCGCCTTCACTCCATACCCCCGCCATGCAACGCGACATCGACGCGTTTCTGTCGGCCCGATCGCGGGAGCAGATCGCGGCTAGCTCACTGGCGCTCGTTGCGTTCATCGGCGCCAGTGACTACCTGACCGGGTACGAGCTGGCGTTTTCGATCTTCTATCTGGTTCCCGTCGGGCTCGGCACGTGGTATGCAGGACCGCGGATCGGCATCTCCGTGTGCCTTGTCTCGGCTGCAACGTGGCTGGTGGTCGACCACGCCATGGGGCATCAATACGCGCATCCGGCAATTCCCTTCTGGAATGCCACTGTTCGCCTCGGGTTCTTCGTCATCGTCGCGCATCTTCTCTGTCGTCTGCGCGCCGCACTCGACGCACAGGCTGCACTTGCGCAACAAGATGGCCTGACCGGCATCTTGAATGCGCGTGCTTTCAGGCAGAGATACGCGACGCTTGCCGAGCTTGCCGCCCGGCACCGCCACTCGATTGCCCTGGGCTATCTCGATATCGACGGCTTCAAAGGCGTCAACGACAGCCTTGGACATAGCGCTGGCGATCAGGTTCTCAAGGCCGTGGCGAGCGCGCTCGCGACACGGCTGCGCGCGTCCGACTTCGTCGGGCGCGTCGGCGGCGACGAGTTCGCCATCCTGCTCTCGGAAACCGACCTGGCCGGCGCCCGGACCTTTTTCACCGACATGCGCGCGAAACTGCTCGATGTCGCCGCGCGCAATCGCTGGCCAATCGGCTTCAGCATCGGCGTGGCGGTCTTCCCGTCACCCTCGACGGATGCCGACGCAGCTTTCAGGCATGCGGATGCCCTGATGTACAGAGTCAAGCGCGCGGGCAAGAACGGCCTCATGCTCGAGGAATACGTCGGCGAATCCGGGGGCGCCTGACTCCTCGCGCAGTACGGGGAGCCGAGCGCGTGCCGAAGCGGCGACGCCACATCGTTCCGCCCGCCGACCGCGGGCGGAGCCCGTCACGTCCAGCGCGCGAAGTCGGCCTTGCGGATGAGGCAGTGGACGCCTTTCACGTCGTCCACGACCTGCGACACCACGAAATCGCCGGCAGCGCTCAGGTAGGCATACCCGATGTCGGCGGGAACGCCGTGCATCTCCTTCAGCACGCGCAGCGCTTCGCGCACGGCCTTGCGGCAAGCCTCGTTGAGATCGCGATCGAGCCCCACCGCGATCCAGTGCTGCGACGTCTCGGCGAACGGCCGGTCGAGCAGGCCGAGCAGCTCGCGGCTGCTCGCCGCCGGCAGCAGGCTGACCCGCAGCGTGGCGCGCAGCGGAGCTTCCAGCGCGGTGAGCGCCACTTCGCCGTGTCCCTGGGCGTAGTGCGGATCGCCCACGTAGAGGCCGGCCTCCGGCACCTGCACCGGCAGGTAGAGCGCGCTGCCGGCGACCAGGTCCTTGATGTCGATGTTGCCGCCGAACGGTCCCGGCGGAATGGAATTCAGCGCGCTGCCGCCCGCCGGGGTGACGCCGACCAGGCCGAGGAACGGCGCCAGCGGAAAGCGCAGCGCGCGATCGCGGCCGAACGCCAGGCTGCCGGTGAGATCGGGGGCCACCGGGCAGAAGAGCGACACGGTGCCCGACCTCTCGGGGTCGCTGAAATCGGGCACGAAGTGCGCATGCGGCCGTGGCGGCATCTCGCCCGGCAGCGCGCCATAGCCGTGCCGGCTGGAGATGATTCCGTACGGAGCGCGGGGCGTGAGCTCCAGGAACTCGACCTTCAGCACGTCGCCGGGCCGAGCTCCGGCCACGGCGACCGGTCCGGTCACCACGTGCGGCCCCTCGGCGTTCGCGTCGCGCGAAGCATAAGTGGCGGCGATTTCGACGGCGTCGCGCAACACGCTGGCGGGAGCGACCCCGAACTGTTTGAAGAAGGTCAGCGGGTCCCGCCCCTGGTCTTCCAGGATGCCCTCGTGCGACACGGTGTCGATGGCCACGGTCTCGCCGGAGCGCATCGTGAGCACCGGGGTCGTGTGCGCGGTGGGCAGCCAGCCCCAGAGAATGGTGGCCGGCGTCGAGGCAAGGTAATGATCGGCGGCGATCGGGCCTTCGTGCGGTTGCAGAACGAGCGTGCTCATGGGTCAGCTTTTCTCCCGGATACCGGCGATGAGGTCGATCTCGACGGCGGCGCCGACGGCGAGGCCGGAGACGCCGACGCAGGTCCGGCTGGGCAGCGGCCCGCGGAACCAGCCGGCGTAGTCGGCGTTGAACGCGGCGTAGTCGCCGAACGAGGCCAGGTAGACGCGCACCATCAGCGCGTCGTCGAGGGTGAGGCCGAACCGGGCGAGCACGGCTTCGAGGTTGCGGCGCACCTGCGCGCCCTGCGCGACGACGTCCCCGGGGACCAGCTCGCCGGTCGCCGGGTCGGTCGGCATCTGCCCGGTGACGAACAGCAAGTCGCCCCAGCGCGTCGCGTGCGAGAACGGCCCCACCGGCGGCGGCACGCCCTCCGCGCTCGAGAAGGAGAACGACTGCTTCGCGCCGCTCATGCCGGGATCTCCAGCGGGCGATCCGCATTCATGACTTGCAGGAATCGGGCCGTGAGCGGATGCCGCGGCCGCGTGAGGACCTCGTGCGCCAGGCCTTCCTCGGTCACGCAGCCCTCGCTGAGGAACACCACGCGGTCCGCCACCTCCTGCGCGAAGCGCAGCTGATGGGTGGAGATGATCATGGTCAGGCCGTCCTCGAGCGCCAGCCGCCGGATCACCTCCAGCACCTCGCTGACCAGCTCCGGATCGAGCGCCGAAGTGGGCTCGTCGAGCAGCAGGACGCTGGGGCTCGGGGCCAGCGCGCGCGCGATCGCCACGCGCTGCTGCTGCCCGCCGGACAGGTGGCGCGGCAGCGCGTGAGCGCGGTGCGCGAGGCCGACCCGCTCGAGCAGCTCGCGCGCGCGGCGCTGCGCGTCCGGTTTCGACTTGCCGTACACCCAGCGCAGCGGCCCGGCGACGTTCTCCAGCGCGCTCAGGTGGCTGAACAGGTTGAACTGCTGGAACACCATGCCCACGCCGACGCTGGTGCGCTCCCGCGCCACCTCGCGCGCGGACAGGGGCTTGCCGTCCTCGCGCTGTCCGAGATTGCGGCCGCCCACCCGCACCGCCCCGGCATCCCACGCTTCCAGCCGGTTGATACAGCGCAGCAGCGTGCTCTTGCCCGATCCGCTCGGCCCGAGCAGCGCCACGACCTCGCCGCTGCGCACCGTGAGGTCCAGCCCGCCGAACACCGCGTGCTCCCCGTAGCGCTTGCGCAGGCCGCGCACTTCGACCGCCGCCGGCCGGCGCGCGAGCGCGGCGGCGCGCGCGGTCCGGTCGGCGGGCGCGGCGGCCACGGGCATCGGCGCCGCGGCCGCTTCGGGTGCCTGCTCGGCGGCGGCCGCCGGCGCGCGCCGCCACGGCAGCAGGCGCGCGAGAATCCGGCGCGGCCCCGGCCGGTCGAGGTCGAGCAGCGCCTCGATGACGAGCTGCAGCACGCTGAAAGCGCCGGTGAGCACGAGATACATCACGCCCGAGGCGAAGAAGATGGAGAAAAAATCGAACGTCGAGGAGGCGAGCTGCGTGCTGCGCAGCGTCAGCTCCGGCACCGCGATCACCGAGGCGAGCGAGGAGTTCTTCAGCGCGGTCACCGCCTCGTTGCCCAGCGCCGGCACCATGGCGCGGATCGCCTGCGGCGCGATGATCCGGTGCATCAGCACCACGGGCGTCATGCCGAGCGCCTGGCCCGCCGCCACCTGCCCGGGGTCGACCCCGCGCACCCCGGAGCGCAGCATCTCCGCGATGAACGGCGCCTCGTTGGCGGACAGGGCGAGCCCCGCCGCGGCCACCGCGCTCAGCGTGAGCCCGATGTGCGGCAGGGCGTCGTAGGCGAACACCAGCTGCAGGATCAGCGGCGTGCCGCGGAACACGACGGCGTAGGCACGGGCGAACGCGGACAGCAGGCGAAAGCGCGACAGCTGCATGCTCGCCAGCACCAGCCCCAGCAGCAGCCCGCCGGCCAGCCCCAGGGCGGTCACCTCGAGGGTGAAGCCGATGCCCCGGAGCAGGTACGGCAGGCTGAGGTAGTGGAGGAACAGCTCCATCACTACTCGGTCACGAGCCGCGGGGCCTCTTCATGGCCCGCGCCGAGCGACCACTTCACGAGCAGCGCCTTCTCGACGCCGGCCTTCTGCAGCGCGCCGAGCGCGGCCACCATCGCGTCGCGCAGATCGGGCCGGGTCTTGGGCACCGCGATGCCGACCGAGTACGGCAGCGTCACCGCGACCGCCTTGGCGAGCTTGTCGGGATAGGCCTTGACCGCCTGGTCCACCGTGTTGACGTCGTTCACGTAGGTGTCGGCGCGGCCGGCGAGGATCGCCTGGATGCACTGCGCGTTGTTGTCGTAGAGCTGCAGCGTGGGGACCGGCTTCCCCGCCGCCTTGCACGGGCCGGCCAGGTTCTGCACCAGAGGCACTTCCACGAACCCGGTGTTTTCAGCCGCGGCGGTGCCGCACATCGAGGTGTTGATGCCGGTGATCTTCTTGGGATTGCCCTTCGCCACCAGCACGCCGTCGAACACCTTCGAGTAGGTGATGAAATCGGCCGCCTTGGCGCGCTCCTTGGTCGCGTAGATGTCCGAGATGACGAAGTCCGCCTGGCCCGCCTGCAGCGTGGTCAGCAAGGCGGCGAAGGCGACCGGCTTGTAGCCCACGCTGAAGCCGAGGCACTTGCCGATCGCCTCGCCCAGATCGACGTCGAAGCCGACGTACTTGCTCGGATCCTTGGGATCGAGCGCTTCGTAGCCGGGGGTGTGCGGGTTGAGCGCGTTGACCAGCGTCTTGCCCTTGAACTGCGGGTACTTCGCCTGCAAGGCCTGGCAGGCCGGCGGCGCGCTGATGTCCGCGGCGTGCGCGTGCCGCGGGCCCGCGGCGGCGAGCGCGCAGACGATGCCGAGGACGGCCGGCATCCAGCGCATGACCTGCAGCGGCGTCGCAGCGGCGTGCCGTTCGATGCGAGGGAAGAATCGATTGGTGCTCATCAGTGTTGCTCCTTGGCGGTAGTCGATGAATGGGACATCCCCGGGTTTGCAAGAGACATGCCACGCCCCGCGCGCGGGGCCTTTCAGTGAGATCTCGACGTCCTTCGCCCGCAGACCGGCGGGCACCGTGCACCGCCGTGGTTCACCGATGCACCGCAACGGTGTGTTTGAGAGGCATCCGCAGCGCGTAAACCTTCGCCGGCCTGCGAGCCGGCTCGCCAACGCTCGCTATTAGGGCTATAAGGCCAGCAACACGGCGGCACCTTCCCACTGCCCGATGAACGAACCGGCTGCCCACCCGGACAACCTCGCCGCTCGGCAGCTACCAACAGCTCTACGACGCGCTGCGTCAACTGGGACGGTTGCACGAGGTTTCAAATACCGCCTGGCGTATGTGGTCGAACAGCAATGCGTGCTGCGCTACGACAATGAACGCGAAAAGGGCGATCACCGGCACACGGAAGCCACGGAAGAACCGTACACCTTCTCCACGCCTGACCAACTGATGGCTGATTTTGAAGCTGACGTCGTGAGGTGGAACCATGAACACGGTCGTTCTTGAAGTACGCTCCCTGCGGGAGACACTGGCCGATGCTGCCCGTGCCATGAAGACAGGGCGCGCGGAGCGCGAAGCGCGCATCAGCTTTGCGACCCCTGAGTTGCTCTGGGAAGTACTTACCGCGAAGCGGTGGGAGCTTTTGAAGGTCCTTTGTGGCGCCGGGCCCGTGTCCATTCGTGAAGCTGCGCGTCGAGTCGGGCGTGATGTGAAGGCCGTTCACGGCGATATCACCGCGCTGTTGGAAGCAGGCGTACTGATCCGCGCAGCCGATGGAAGCATCAAGTTTCCATTCGATGCCATCAAGGTTGAGTTCCTACTGCACGCGGCGTAGGTGAGACTGACGGCCGTCGCTGAGGCCGTATCTAGAGGGCGCCGCAAAGGACAGCCGATCCGAGACACCGTCCCGTCGCCGCACGAAAAGTGGACCGAGCGGCCGCTCGCGGTCGTAGTGCTGCGCGAGGGCAGCTCCGCGAGCGCCGAGGAGCTGCGCGCGTTCCTCGCCGAGCGGGTGCCGAAGTGGTGGCTCCCCGAGCGCTTCGAGTTCATCGACGCGATTCCCAAGACCGCGGTCGGGAAGTTCAAGAAGACCGCGCTGCGCGAGCGCTTCGCCGCGCAATCCGGCGCATGAGCGCCGCGCCCGTCGAGCCCGCCTCGCCAACTCCCGCTATTAGGGCTATAAGGGCAGCAACACGGCGGCACCTTGCCACTGCCCGATGAACGAATCGGCTCCCCACCCGGACAACCTCGCCGCTTTCCGGAAGTTCATGACCCGGCTGCCCGAGTCCTGGCCCGCGTTCCTGCGTCAACGCCAAACCCGGCTCACCCAGCAAGAACGCAACGGCGCCGCCGCCGAAAAGGTCGCCGAGAACATCGTCGAAGACCTCCTCACCGTCGCGCTCGACTGGAGCCTCGGCGACCTCAACAACCAGCTTCGGTACGCCGACATCGTCCTGACCAGGCAGGGCATCAAGCGCCTGCTCGTCGAAGTGAAGCGGCCCGGCTCGCTCAAATGGGACCAGCCCTCCCTCCACCTCGCGCTGGCGCAGGCGCGCCGCTACGCCGACGAGCAGCGCGTGCGCACCATCGCCGTGAGCGATGGCACCCTGTTCTATGCCGCGGATATCGTCAACGGCGGACTGCAGCCGCGCGCGCGTCTCCTGCTCGACGCTGCGGCGTATTCGCCCGACGCATGGTGGCTGAGCGTCGACGGCATCTATCGTCCGGCCAGGACGCTGGGCAGGTCAGACAGTCCTGTCATGCCGCCGCTATCGACGCCCGTCGATATCAATTCGCCGGAAGCCGGCGGTGTCCTGCTTCACCCGAAATACCGAGTGCCGGCCGAATGCTTTGCCTACGTCGCCGACGCCTCGAAACCTCTGACGTGGAAGCTGCCGTATCGGAAGGCCGACGGAACGGTGGACGAAGCGCACCTGCCCGGCGCCATCCGTGCCGTGGTTTCCAACTATCGCGGCGCGCACCTGAAGACCGTCCCCGAGTCGGCAATGCCAGACGTCCTCGTGCGGCTCGGCAAGGCGGCTGCGGAGATACGGAAGCTGCCGGGTCAGACGCCCTCGCCGCTCGGCAGCTACCAGCAACTCTATGATGCGTTGGATCAGCTGGGGCGGTTGGGGGAGGTGGGGATTTAGGGGGAGGATGTTTTCTTGCGGTGCGGCGGGTGCCGGGGATGGGTTCGGGACGGCGGGTGCGGGCATTCGCGGTCACTTCCGACCGAGGGCGATCGATTCGATTGAGTCAATCCCGCGGCACGATCGGGAGGGGCCTAGAATGCATCCGTAGGCCCCCGTGAAAATCATCTAGCCGACCTCCCCACCACCTTGCGGTGGTGGGGTTAAAGTGAGTTTGCGAACTTGCTTCAACCCGAAGGAGGCCGAGATGAAATATAGCGGAATTGATCTGCACTCGAACAACAGCGTGGTGGTGGTCAGTGACGAAGCCGACCGAGCATTGGTGCGCAAGCGTGTGCCGAACGATCTCTCGGCGGTGCTAGGGATGCTGGCGCCGTACCGCGAGGAGCTCGCCGGAGTAGTGGTGGAGGCGACGTTCAACTGGTACTGGCTGGTCGATGGCCTGCAGGAGGCTGGTTACCGGGTGCATTTGGCAAACCCGGCGGCGATCAAGCGCTACGAGGGGCTCAAGCACAGCGATGACGCCGATGATGCAGCGTACCTGGCGCAGCTGTTGCGGCTTGGGCTATTGCCAACGGGCTACATTTGCCCGCCCGAGAAGCGTGCCGTGCGAGACTTGGCACGCAAGCGCATGCAGTTGGTCAGAAGCCGCACGGCGCATGTGCTGGCGCTCGAGAACCTGTTTGCGCGACAAACAGGCGCGGGGATCACCAACCGGGTGGCACAGCAGCTCAGCCCGAAGGAGCTCGAGGCCTTTGGGTTTGCCGAGGACGTGACCCTTGCGATGCGCGCCAACGTCGCGGTCATTCAGACCCTGAGCCGGGAAATTGAAAAGCTTGAGCGCCGGCTGCGCCAATGCGTGCGCATGCGGCCCGAATTCGGCCTGCTGCGCAGCGTGCCGGGGATCGGGGAGATCTTGGCGACGCTGATCATGCTCGAGGTGGGCACGATCGAGCGCTTTGCCACGGTGGGCAACTTCGCCTCCTACG
This sequence comes from uncultured Pseudomonadota bacterium, assembly GCA_963817785.1. GTDB lineage: Bacteria > Pseudomonadota > Gammaproteobacteria > Burkholderiales > SG8-39 > JAKALD01. Next base: position 480,106 of record CAWFPL010000008.1, read on the forward strand.
CGCGGTGCGTGGACAGCGCGCGCTTATCCAACGGCAAGAAGAAGGGGCGGGGCAACGTCAAGAACGGCAACGCCTACCTGGCCTGGGCATTCGTGGAAGCGGCCAACTTCGCGCGGCGCTTCTGTGACGAGGCAAAACGCTTCTAAACATGACGACATAAATAATGCAGCATAATGATATTATTGCATCGTTCCTTTCCTTTGGAGAGAGACGATGCGCAAGCTGCAGATCGAGGATGCTGAGGTGATGCGAATAGCGATCCAGCAGGAGATTGGGCGTAGCGAGGAGTCGCGTTACGACCACCGGCTGCATGGATTGTTGCTGGTGACGGCGGGGCAATCCTGCCGAGAAGTCGCGGAATTGTTCGGCGAGAACGGCACGACCGTGCAACGCTGGGTGAACCGCTTCGAACGGGGTGGCTTAGACGCACTGCGGGAAGGCGAGCGAGCCGGACGACCGCGGACGCTGGGTGCGAAGGATTGGCGGAAGCTGCAGGCAGACTTGCGCAAGACCCCGCGTGACTTCGATTTGGCGGCCACCCTCTGGGACGGGCCGGTGTTGTCGGAACATTTGCGTCGCCGATACGGCGTGGACCTTGGCGTACGCCAATGCCAGCGACTGTTTCGTGAACTGGGCTTTCGGCTTCGCAAGCCGCGCCCCCAAGTCGCTCAATCTGATCCGCTGAAAGTCGCGGCGGTAAAAAAAACTCCGCCGTCTGGCGCGCCGCCCCGACGTCGAACTGTGGAGCCTGGATGAATGTCACTTCCAGCAACACGGCTCGCGCTGTCGCATGTGGGTACCGCCGGAAATCAAGGACCCCATCCTGCAGCATGCGCCGACCCGCAAGTCGGTGGCCTGTTTTGGCGCCGTCAGTTTGGACACCGGGCAGTTCGTACGGATGATGTGCCCGATCTTCAACGCTGCAACGTTCCGCACTTTCCTCAGGCGGTTGCTGCGCCAACAAACGCCCGGACGCCGAATGATCGTTGTGCTCGACAATGCCCGTTATCATCACGCCAAACTCCTGGCCGCCTTTCTTCATCGCCATGCCCGACAGTTGCGCCTGCTCTTCCTGCCGCCGTACAGCCCGCAACTCGCTCCTATCGAACGAGTGTGGAAGCTCACTCGGCGGCTCGCAACTCACAACCGCTACTTCGCAACGCTCCTCGACGTACTGAAAGCCGTCGCCGCCTGCTTCGATCGCTGGCGTCGGCCCAACAAGGTGCTGCATCGCTTATGCTGCATTACTTACGACGCTGTGTTTACGAGCACAAGAAGGCCAGGACGAACACCGCCCTCGCCACTAAGGCGCTCGCGCACAAATTGGCGCGCGCCTGCTACCACATGCTCAAGGAGCAAAAACCGTTTGACGTGAAGCGCTGCTTCACCTGAGACATGAACGAGCGCACGGCGGTGAGCCAGCGAAAGTAACTGGGCTAACAACTCCTCCCCGTGAATGGACACCGCTTGTGCGCCCACTGCTGATCGAATCCGGGTCGCCTGCACCGCGAGCCAGCCAGGAACTGGTGCCAGAGGCTCTTGGCAACCACAGAACCGTGAGCGAAACCCTTGGACGCGGTGCGGTACCAACGTTCTTCTGGGGTGGCGAGACCACCAGGGCGAGCGCGTAAGCAGTTGCGTGAGCTTGAACCCGATGGGTGTTTGGCGCGATTCGGTTCGCAGCCAATGAAACGAAGAAACGGGTGCGTACGGAACGATGCAGCAGAGAGAAATTGATAGGATCGTGACGTGGACACGAGAAATTCGTTCGCGCCCTTGACACTGGGCCGGCTAATGGGTGTTACTCAAACGGGGGCACAAGCGCAATGGAAAAGAAATACCTACGGAGCACATCACCCATGGCAACCTTTATTTTTGAGTTAACTGGCTGCACATCCAACAACCTTCCAAGCGTTGAAGGATCGTTGGTAAGGATTCCGAAGTGCAAAATCTACAGAACTGCCCGCGGTGCGTACCTTCTTAAGGTTGAGAGCGACCTCTCCCCCAAAGCGCAGGTCGAGGCATTTCTTGCCCCGCTCAAGGTCACGCCCACTCCAGCAGAAGAACTTCCATCAGCTGTTCTCCGCTGACAGTTTTCCCTGCCAATGGAGGCATTGTGGACGCCCCAACGGAAGAAGAACGCATTCACACCCAAGCATGCTATGCGGTCTCCATGCATTTGCACGCGAAAAAAAGGTCCAGCATAGCCCTTCTGGTATGCATCGTTCTTGGGATCGCGGCCGCAGCCTATTTCAAGAGTTTCTGGTTTATTGGGGGAGCACTCGTCGTTTGGGTCGTCATTCACCTTGTGCTCATTCAGTCCTGCATTCGATTTGTCAATCGATCCATCGGTATGCCTTGGAACGTTCAGGCGGTTTTCCGCGACAGATACCGAACCGACCCAGAATTTGCTCGTGGCGTCGATAAGGTATCAAGTGGAGCACAAAGATTCCTTTGAAGCATTCGGTTCATTGCCCGACGCACAAAACCCAGCACTCCGCTCGGCAGGGCATTAGGCGAGTGGCACTCTCAGTAACCAATGGTGCCCAGATATGCCCCTATCGGGGAGCCGACCCGGGCTCGAACTAGCTTGGGCATCTCCCCTCGCACGGACGTCCAGCGACGCCCCCTCCTCCTGACCGGTTTGCGACGCGACGACGGGCAGCCAGAGCGGACGCCGTCCGCTGAGCCACCCCGTCCGAAGAGGCGCCTAAGGGCGCATTAAAAAGGCTCTTAAGCCAAATACTGTTCATTTAAAGATCCTGATCGTCGTGCCGATGTTGATTGCGGGAAGATGGCGCGCATGCCGACGGCGGATCGGAAACTTGCTCATCTTGCGCTTGACCCCACGCGGGTTTCGGCGGCCGCGACTGGACACCACTCGCTCTTGCAGAATCTCACGCAGGACACACTCATGAAACTTTTTCCTCTGCTGAGGGGGGAATAGCGAGGAAGGTGGCGAGTTTGCGCCTCACCACGCGCACGGCATGCACGAACGAGAGCCGGTCGGGATCTTCCTTCGCCGTGAGCGCGGCTTCGTGCATCAGTCCCCGAATCGCGAAATGCGCGAGCATCAGGCCGTAGAACTCTTGTCGGACCAGATCAGCCGTCTTGCTGCGCAAGATGATCTTGGCGCCGCGCAAGTGGGTCTTCAATTCGTCCAGAGCGACCTCGATCTCCCAGCGCTCGTGGTACAGAGCTGCCAGTTCCTCGGCGCTCGCCTGCTTGGCCTCGAGGATGCTGGTCACCAATCGGTAAATTGGCTCGGCCTCGGCGATGCCCTGCAGGCGGTATTCGATCACCCGCACGGCGATGCCTTGGGTGCGGTGCCGGCGGTCTTTGTCAGAGGGGTAGAGAGTGCTCAAGTACGAGCCGTCGGCCAAGCGCTGCTCGCACGCCAGGCGCGCATTGGTCTTCAGGCGCCAGAGCAACTGCGCCCCCGTGGCCCGCGCTTGCTTCCAGCACTCAAAGCCAAAGAACTGCCGGTCGGCCAAACACAGCATCCCCGCACGCAGCGCCGGCAGCACGCTCTTGGCCATGGTGGTCTCGCCCGTGCGATAGGCACCCATCTGGGTACCGAAGAGCACGTGGGTGCCATTCTCCACCAGGGACACAAAACGCAGTTGCGGATACGCGCTCGCCCCGCGGCTGGCCCCCGGGCGGCCGAACGCCCGCGCGTTGGAGCGCTCGTCGGCCACGTCCAGGGTGCTCCCGTCCAGGCTCACCAGGCGCCAGCTCCGATACCAGGCCCCGCGGGTGGCGGGCAGCGCAATCGGCTGCACGATCTGGTCATGCAGTTCGCGCAGCGGCTCCCAGCCCAAGCGCGTACGCGCCTGCGAGATACCCGATTTGCCGGCGACCTTGATCGGCAAGGACGGATTCATCAACCATTGCACCCCTTCGAGCAGGCAGCGCAGCACCTCCCGGTAGGAGCAATGCGCATACAGCGCCAGCGCAATCACGTAGTACACCACCACGTGTGCCGGCAGGTCGCGCTCGCGAATACTCGCCTTGCCGGTGGCCTTGAGCACCGCGCGGATTCGCTCCGCCGGAAAGGTCTTGGAGATCACACCCAGACTCACGTAATCCGTGATCCGGCTACCTTCGGGCAGTACCGCAACGGTGCGTGCCATGCGCCATCCTCCTCTCGCAGAAAGCGACAGGATACCGTAGGGCGACTATTAAATGAACAGTATTGCTCTTAAGCCCGACACCTGCACCATCAAGATCGCCCCCGACCAACGAGGTCGGAGACGGAAGGATCTCCTCGCGCGAACTGCAGCGTGAACCGCACCTACGCGAGCGTGTAAAGCTGCCGAGATCACGCGTCAGCCCTCGCTATCCCATCCGCTTGCCGCATGCATACGATGTATATATCCTGAGGAAATGCCGTTCCAGTACGACCCTGCCAAGGCGGCCGCAAATCTCAAGAAGCACGGGATTTCGTTCGCCGACACGGAGGGCGTGCTCAAGGATCCGTTGGCACTGACGGTGCAGGACCCCGACGCCGAGGGCGAAGCACGCTTCATCACTATCGGAACAGGCAGCGCCGGCGAGCTGCCGGTGGTCGTGTACGCAGAGCGGAGAGCACCGCATCATCTCAGCACGGCGCCCGACGCGAAAGGAACGCAAATCCCATGAGGGCTGAATACGATTTTTCCAAAGCCAAACGCGGCGCGGTGCTCCCCCAAAAGGGGAAGACGCGCATTTCGATTTTCATCGACAACAACATCCTCGACGAATTCCGCGCACGCGCGCAGAAGGCCGGAACCGGATATCAGACGATGATGAACGACGCGCTTCGCAGCTACCTGTCCGAAGCCGATCAGCCCGTCACCGAGAAGACTCTGCGCCAGGTGCTGAGCCAGGAATTGCCCAAATTTCTGCGCGACCCGCGTTCGCGCTCATCGAAGGCCGCAAAGGCCTCGCGCAAGGGCTGACCCCTCGCGCCCCCCTCACCCAAACTGCCTCCTGAACCGCACCAGTCCCAGCGCGAACAGCGCCGCCCCCAGCGCCGCGGTCGCGAGGATCGAGTCCCACAACAGCCGCACCCCCGCGCCGCGCAGCAGGATGCTGTAGGCGATGTCGATGAAGTGGCGCAGCGGCGAGACGTACATCGCGTCGCGCAGCCAGGCCGGCATGCTCTCGAGCGGGGTCCAGGTGCCCGAGAGGGTGACGATCGGCATCACCATCAGCAGCACCAGCATGCCGACCTGCGCCGAGTTGCGCGCGAAGGTCGCGGCGGCGAGTCCCAGCCCGGCGTTGGTGAAGGCGTAGAGCGCGGTCAAGGCGAAGAACAGCGCCACGCTGCCCTTGATCGGCACGTGGTACAGGGGCTGCATGATGCCGAACAGCGCCACCGCGGTGCCGGCGAGCATGACCAGAACCATCGCCACGACCTTGGCGAGCATGACCTGGAAGGGCGACAGCGGGCTCACCAGCAGCTGCTCGATGGTGCCGCGCTCTTTCTCGCGCACCATCGCCGCGGCGGGAAGCAAGATGCAGGCCACGGTCATCATGGTGAGCAGCTCGGAGATGGTCACGAACCACTTCTCGTTCAGGTCCGGGTTGGACCAGACGCGGATTTCGTCGGCGATGCGCGGCAGGGGCTCGTTGGCCGCGCCGGCGCGCGCCAGGCGGCGCTCGGTCCACGCCTGCCCCATGCCGGCGGCGATGCGCACGCCGTAGCTGGAAGCGAGATAGCCGGTGTTGGCCTGGCTGGTGTCGACCATCAGCTGCACCGAGGCCGCGCGCTGGCCTTCCTGCAGGGTCTGCTCGAACCCGTCGGGGATGTCGAGCAGCACCTTGGCCTGGCCGCGATCGAGCATGCGCAAGCCCTCGCCCGGCCGCGCCACTTCTCCGACCAGCCTGAAGTAAGGCGGCTGGAACAGGTACTCCAGCTCGCGCGACGCGGCGCTGTGGTCGCCGTCGCGCACGATCGTGCGCACGTCGTGCAGCTCGCCCGCGGCCCCGCCCGCCGCGATCACGATGTTGGCGGTGAAGATGTAGACGGTGTAGATGAACAGCGCCCGGTCGCGCACCAGCTGGCGCAGCTCCTTCACGGTCATGACCAGAAGCTGGCGCAGCCAGACCCGGGCCCCCGGCGCGAGCCGCCTCACGTGCGCGTCCTCTTGCGAAACGCCAGGTAGCACAGCGCCAGCGTGACGGCGGCCATGAGCGCGAATGCCGCCAGGTCCGGCCACAGCACGGACAGGCCGACGCCCTTCAGGAAGGTGCCGCTCACCGCGTTCTGGTAGTACATCGGCGGCACCAGGTGCGCGAACAGCCAGCTCGCGCCCGTGAGCGAGCTGATCGGCGTGATCATGCCCGAGTAGTGGAACGCCAGGATCACCGCCATGACCAGGGTGATGATCATGGCCGCCTGCTGGGTGCGCACCAGCAGCGACACCAGCAGCCCGAGGGCGGCGATGCACAGGATGTAGAGCAGGCTCGCCAGCGCGAACAGCGCCAGGCTGCCCTTGAACGGCGCGCCGAAGTAGCGCGTCGCCATCAGCCACAGCACGGCCGCGTTGATCGCCGCGATCAGCAGGTTGGGCAGCAGCTTGCCGGCCAGGAACTCGGCGCGGCTGATGGTCGAGGCGTAGATGTTGTAGATCGCGCCGCTCTCCTTCTCGCGCACCACGGAGAGCGCCATCAGCAGCGGCACGGTGAGCAGCAGGATGAACATCACCAGCGAGGGCGCGACCGCCCAGATGCTGCGCGCCTCCTGGTTGTACAGGTAGCGCACCTCGAGCCGGATCGGCTGCAGCAGCACCGCCGCGCGCGCCAGGCTCAGGCCGTCGCGCCGCGCCAGGTAGCCCGCCTGGGTGGCGGCGTTGGCCGCCTCGTTGATCGCCTCCAGGTAGCTGCGCACGGTGCGCGCCGAGGTGGTGAAGGTGCCGTCGAGGACGGTCTGCACGCGCGCGGTCTTGCCCGCGCGCAGCCGCTGCGCGAAATGCGGCGGCACGACGATCATCACCCGCAGGCGGCCGTCGGCAAGCAGCGGCTCGCCCGCGCGCGCGCCCGGCAGCATGCCGCGGAAGGCGAAGTGCCGCGAGACGACGAAGTGCTGGATGTAGTCGCGGCTCGCCGGCGTGTGGTCCTCGTCCACCACCGCGAACGCGACGTTCTCCACGTCCTGGCTCATGCCGTAGCCGAGCACGACCATCTGCATCACCGGCATCAGGAACGCGAGCACCAGGTAGATGCGGTCGCGCACGATCTCGCGCCACTCCTTCGAGGCCACCGCCCAGATGCGCCGCAGGTTCATGCCGCCGCCCTCTCCCCCGCGGCGGCCGCGGCGCGCTCGAGCGCCTGCACCCGGTGCACGAACACGTCCTCGAGCGAGAGCGGCAGCGGCGCCACGCCCTCGAGCTTCACCCCCGCCGCCGCGAGCGCCGCGCCGATCGCCGCCTGCGCGCGCCCGGGATCGGGCGCCAGCAGGTGGATGCGGCGGCCGAACAGGGCCACGTCGGTGAACCCGCCGCGCTCGAGCGCGCGCAGCGCCGCGAGCGGCCGGTCGACCGCCACCTCGATGAGGTGCCCGGCCTCCCGCTCGACGGCCTGCTTGAGCGCGGCGGGGGGCGCGTCGGCGACGATGCGGCCGGCGAACATCAGCGCCAGGCGGTCGCAGTGCTCGGCCTCCATCATGTAGTGCGTGGTGACGAGCACCGCCACGCCGTCGCGGCGCGACAGCCCGAACAGGATGTCCCAGAACTGCCGCCGCCCGATCGGATCGACCCCCGAGGTCGGCTCGTCCAGGAACAGCACCTGCGGGCGGTGCAGCAGCGCGCAGCCGAGCGCGAGGCGCTGGCGCAGCCCCACGGGCAGGCGGCCGGCGATGTCTTTCTCGTGTCCGGCGAGCGCGCCCATCTCGAGGGCCCACTCGGTGCGCCGGCGCGCCTCGGCCGGCTCGAGGCCGTAGATGCCGGCGTACAGGCGGATGTTCTCGACCACCGTCAGGTCCGCGTAGAGCGAGAACGCCTGCGACACGTAGCCGATGCGCTGCTTGATGGCGCGGCCCGCGCGCCGCATCTCCGCGCCGCCCACCTGCCCGCTGCCGCTGCTGGGCGGCAGGATGCCGGTGAGCATCTTGATCACCGTGGTCTTGCCGGCCCCGTTGGCCCCGAGCAGGCCGAAGATCTCGCCGGCGCCGACCCGAAAGCTGACGCGGTCGACCGCGCGGAAGCCGTCGAAGTCGCGCGTCAGGGCGCTCGCCTCGATCGCCGGGGCTTCACCCGCCCGCGCCGGGCCGCGCGGCGCCGCGCGCGGCGCGCTCGCTTGCGCGTGCAGCAACGCGACGAACACGTCCTCGAGGTCCGGCGCGCGCCCTGCCACGCCCGCGCCCGGGGCCAGGGCGCTCACCTCCTCCGGCGAGCCGGCCGCCAGCACGCGGCCCTCGTGGAACAGCGACAGGCGGTCGAAGCGGCTCGCCTCGTCCATGTAGGCGGTGGACACGATCGCGGTGGCGCTGCGTTCCTGCAGCAGCTCGGACAGGATCACCCAGAAGTCGCGCCGCGACACGGGGTCCACGCCGGTGGTGGGCTCGTCGAGGATGATGAGCTCGGGCTCGTGGATCAGCGTGCACACCAGGCCGAGCTTCTGCTTCATCCCGCCCGAGAGGTGCTTCATCGGGCGCGCGCGGAAGGCCTCCAGGCGCGTCAGCGCGAGCAGGCGCCGCTTGCGCCGCGCGAGATCCGCCGCCGGCACCAGGCGCAAGCGCGCGAAGAAATCGACGTTCTCCTCCACCGAGAGCTCCGGGTAGAGGTTGAGCCCCAGCCCCTGCGGCATGAACCCCAGGCGCCCCTTCACGCGCTCGGCGGCGCGCTCGCTGTCCAGGGCGACGCCGAACACCTCGAGCGCGCCGGAATCGAACGCGAGCACCCCGGCGATCGCCTTGAGCAGGCTGCTCTTGCCCGCGCCGTCGGGCCCGATCAGCCCGTAGGTCTCGCCGCGGCGCACCTCGAGGCTCACGCCGTCGAGCGCGACGCGCCGCCCGTAGCGCTTGGCAAGCTGCGCGACGCGCACCAGCGCGCCGGGCACGGCCGCGGCTACCAGCGCGGCTTCGCCCACGGGGCGTCCTCGCGCCAGCGGATCACCGCGTCGGCGGGCAGGCCCGGGGTCAAGCGGTGTCCGGGATTGCGGTCCAGGTACAGGCGCACTTCGTACACCAGCTTCACGCGCTCGTCGGGAGTCTGCACTTCCTTCGGCGTGAACTCGGCGCGCGAGCCGATGTAGCGCACGGTGGCGTCGAACGGCTGCCCGGGGAAGGCGTCCGTGTAGATGCGCGCGGGCAGCCCGCGGCGCAGCTTGCCGATCTGCACCTCGGGCACGTACACCTTGAGGTACAGGCGGTCGAGGTCGACCAGCTCGAACAGCGGCGAGCCCGCGTTCACCACTTCGCCCAGGTTGACGAAGCGCGTGGTCACGATCGCCTGCGCGGGGCTCTTCACCGCCAGGTCGTCCAGCACGCTGCGGACCTCGCCGATGCGCGCCTGCGCCTGACCGCGCGCGGCCTCGAGCGCCGCGAGCTGCGCTTCGCTCGCCTTGACGCGCTGGGGCCCGAGTTCGGCGTCGCGCAGCGCGTGCACCGCCTGCTCGCGCCCCGCGCGCGCCGCCGCGAGCTGGTCGCGCGCCACCCGCCAGGCGAGCTCGGCCTGCTCCGCGGCCTGCGGGTTCACGAAATGCACCTTGGCGAGCCGCTCGGCCCGCTCGGCGTCGCGCTTGCTCTGTTGCTCGGCGGCGCCCGCCTTGGTGAGCGCCGCCTCGGCGACCCGCACGCCGGCCTGCGCGTTGCCGATCGAGTTCGGGACTTCGCGCCGCAGCACCGCGAGCGACTCGCGTGCCGCCGCGGCCTGCGCGACCGCCTGCGCGAGCGCCGCCTGCGCCTGCTGGAGCTGCGCGCGCACCGTCGCGTCGTCGAGCTGGACCAGCAGCTGGCCGGGGGCCACCGAATCGCCCTCGCGCGCGGCGAGCTTCGCCACGCGGCCGGCGTACTTGCTCGCCACGGTGATGGTGTCGGACTCGATGCGCCCGTTGGCCTGGATGAGCCCGGCGGGGAAGGCATGCTCGCGCCGGTATTGCCACGCCGCGCCGGCAATGGCCGCTGCGACGAGCAGCAGCACTGCAACAAGCGCGAGCCAGCGGCGGGAAAGCGTCATGTCGGATCGAGTCGGGCCGGAGAAGGCCACGCTCGAAGCGGACCCCTCGCCTTCGAAGCCTACTCAGGGCAGCGCCGGGAGCTGTTGATCTAGCGCAAAGCGGACCGGGGCCCGGGGTGCCCCGCGCGCGGGAGCACGCGCTCGCGCCCGCGAGCGAGACGCGCGACGCTGGCGCGTCTTCAGGCGCGGATGTAGACCCAGCCTTCCTGGAGGCGCTTGACGATCTCGTCCAGCGCCGTGGGCGCGACTTTTACGCCGGGGAGCAACGCGACCGCGGCGCCCTTCTCGCGCAGCCGGTCGAGGGTCTGGTTGCACGCGACGTAGGTCAGGTTCGGATATGCCGCGAGCAACTGCTCGAGGCGCGTCGCGTACGCGGACTTGCTGGCGCGCAGGATGTCCAGGCCGGCGCTGTTGGCGACGATCTCGACCTTGACCGGCCGTCCGGCGGCGCGCGCGTCGCGCAGGTAGTCCTCGACCTCCTGCAGCGCCGGGTCGACCACGTCGGGGCGCGACGAGGCGACGTGCACCAGGATGCGGTCGCCCGAGGCGCCGCGCAACTCGACCCCCGCGCGCGCAAGGATGCCGGCGACGCCGCCGTGCTGCTCGAGGCCGCTGCGCGCCAGCCAGCCGGCGGCGGCGAACAGCAGCGCGAGGCCGGCGACGCGCACCCAGCTCCGGCGGTTCGCTGTGGGCGCCGCGCCCCGCGGGTGCGCATCCGCGTAGGCGCCCTTCACCATGTCCTTCACCGTGCGCAGCTCGCACACCTCGCGCCTGAGCGCCTCGTCGGCGCCCATGCGCTCGACCATCGCCGTCCAGTCGGCGGCGTCCAGCTGGCCGTCGACGAACGCGCTCTGCATCTCGCGCGACACTTCCCGTTCCCGGCTCATCGGATGCTCCTGACTTTGTTGTTCTCCCCGGCCGCAAAATCCGTCAGCCGCGCCCGCAGCGCCTCGCGCGCCCGGCACAGCCGGCTCATCACGGTGCCGACCGGCACCTCGAGGATCTCGCCGACCTCGGCGTACGAAAAGCCTTCCAGGTCGACCAGCGTCACCACCTGGCGCTGGCCGAGCGGCAGGCGCTCGATCTCGGCGCGCACGCGCGCGGCGAGCTGGGCGCTCGCGCTCGCGGCCTCTGGGCCCTCGCCGTGCGCCGCCATCTCCTCGTCGAGCGGCTCGAGCGGGCGCGCGCGGCGGAAATGGTCTCTCAGGCAGTTGGCGAGGATCGCGCACAGCCAGCTGCGCAGCCGCTGCGGGTCGTTCAGCTGCCCGGCGCGGTCGAGCGCCCGCAGCAGCGTGTCCTGCACCAGGTCGTCGGCCAGCCCGGCGTCGTGGCACCAGGAATACGCGAGCCGGTACAAGGGCGCGCGCTGCGCCTCGACTTGGCCGCGGAACTGCGCCGTGGCGCCGAAAATCCCCCGCATCCTCATGACCCCAAAGACGGTTCGAGCGCCCAGTTTATTCCATGGAATAAATCCCGCTCCTCGGGCGTCTTACGTTCGCGTCGCGGGCCTGCCAGGCCACGGCACACACCACTAGAAAACTCGAGGAGAGCAAATGAGACAAGCACTTGCAGTGATGACCCTGGCCGCCGGCCTGGCCGGATTCGTGGCTTCCCCCGCGGCCCAGGCCACCGGCAAGACCTCCATGACGCACGTCGTGATGCAGGTGAGCGACGGCGATCCGGCCAAGTGGCAGCTCGCGCTCAACAACGCGGAGAACGTGCGCCAGGCGCTCGGCAAGAAGGTGAAGATCGAGATCGTCGCCTACGGCCCGGGCCTCAACATGTTCAAGTCCGACTCCAAGGTCGCCGCCGGCCTGAACGCCGCGCTCGACCACAACGTCGAGCTGGCCGCCTGCCACAACACGATGAACAAGATGCACCTCACCAAGGCCGATCTGATCAGCGGCGCGACGGTGGTGCCGGCCGGCGTGCTCGAGATCATGAAGCGCCAGTCCGAGGGCTGGTCCTACGTCCGGCCGTAAGCCGGGACCGCCCGCCCTTCAGAACGATCATTCAAGGAAAATCCACGCAATGAAAAGCACCTTTGCAGCACTGACCCTCTCCGCCGCCGCGATCCTCGGCGGCGGTTTCGTCGCGCAGGCCCATGCCGAGACGCTCGCCGCGAAGAGCCACGGCAAGTACCAGCTGGTGATCCAGGTCACCGACGACAATCCCAAGGTCTGGAATCTCGCCCTCAACAACGCGTTCGCCTTTCAGCGCAACGTCGGCAAGGGCAATTCGCAGATCGAGATCGTCGCCATCGGGCCCGGCCTAAACATGCTCAAGAGCGAGTCCAAGGTCAAGGATCGCATCGACCAGGCGCTCGACCTGAACATCGACATGGCCGCCTGCGGCGAGACGATGCACGCGATGAAGCTCACCAAGGACGACCTGATCGGCGGCGTGCGGGTCGTGCCCGGGGGCCTGATCGAGATCGCCGACAAGGAGCGCGCCGGCTGGGTCTACTACCGCCCCTAGCGGCAACGCGCCTCAGGCGCCCGCCGCGTCCTGCGCCTCGAGCGCTTCGGCGCTCAGCATGATCACCTCGATCTCCTGGGTGATCTCCTCCTGGCGGTAGGCGTTGGCGCGGCGCGCGAGCTCGGCGCTGGTTTCGTCCAGGCGGCGCAGCGCGCTGTCCATGTGCTCCAGGCGGTGCCGGTTCTCGGCGATCAGCGACAGCGAGAACGCGCCCTGCAGTGACATCAGCAGCGCCTGCTCGGCGAGCGCGGGGAACAGCCGCGCCGGCGGCAGCGTGAGCCGCGGCGCATAGCCGCGCTCGCGCGCCGGCTTGTCGGGCACGGGCAGCGGCGCGATGATCCTCGCGGCCGGTGCCACCGCTTCGGGGTCCTCGTACAGCGCGATGACGCGCAGCGGCGCCGAGGGCGCGGCGCGCTGCGCGCGCTCCAGCCAGGCCGCCACCCGCTCCAGCACCGCGGGCAGCTCTTCGGCCACGCTCGCGCCCGGCAGCGCGTCCGCCGCGAGCTTCTCGCCCAGGCGCTCGGCCAGGCGCGTGCCGATCACCAGCAGGCGCTCGCCGCGCGCGCGCGCCGCTTCGGCCAGCACCTCGTTGAACTCCCCGCAGAAGCCGCGCTCCGAGCCGATCGCGATGCACACCCCCGGAGGCTGCGACGCGGCCTCGGGCGGCGCATAGAAGCGCAGGAAGTCGTCGGCCGCCCGCTCGATCGTCGCCAAGGCGCGGCGCTGGTGCTCGAGCAGGCCGCCCAGCTTGCGCAGCTCGATCAGCGCGACGTTCTTCATCGCCGAGAGGATCGCGCGCACCTCGGCGTAGGCGCCCAGCCGGACTTCGATCTGGTGACGGCGGCTCATGCCGCGGCCCGCGCCGCGCCCGCGGCGAGCCAGCCGGCGACCGCGGCGCTCCAGGCTTCGCGCGGCTGGTCAATGCCGGGCGCGCCGCGAGCGGCTCCCTCGAGCAGCCGCTGCAGCGCGTCGCTCAGGGCGGTCTGCTCAAGGCCCTCCAGGCGGCCGTCGTTGAACGCGACCATCCACGCCAGGTGGCACTCTGGGGAGAGCGGGCTCAACGGCTCCTGCTTGAGCACGTTGCGCAGCAGCCGGCCGCGCGCCAGGCGCGCGCGCAATCCCGCCTCCAGCCGCGAGCCGAAGCGCGAGAACACCTCGAGCTCGAGGAACTGCAGGTAATCGAGCTTCATGCGCGCGGCCTCGCGCTTGATCGCCTCGGGCTGCGCCTTGCCGCCGATGCGCGACACCGAGCGGCGCACGTCGATCGCCGGCAGCACGCCGGAGGCGAACAGCTGCCGGTCGAAGTAGACCTGGCCGTCGGTGATCGAGATCAGGTTGGTCGGAATGTAGGCCGCGATCTCTCCCTGCTCGGTCTCGACGATCGGCAGCGCGGTCATGCTCCCGCCGCCGTGCGCCGCCGCGAGGCAGGTCGAGCGCTCGAGCAGCCGCGCGTGCAGGTAGAACACGTCGCCCGGATAGGCCTCGCGCCCCGGCGGGCGGCGCAGCAGCAGCGACAGCTCGCGGTAGATGCGCGCGTGCGTCGACAGGTCGTCGTACACGACCAGCGCGTGCCGGCCCGCCTCCATCCAGGCTTCGCCGATGGCGCAGCCGGCGTACGGCGCGAGGTACTTGAGCCCGGGCGGCGCGGTGGCCTCGGCGACCACCAGCGTGGTGTATTCGAGTGCGCCGAAGCGGCGCAGCGTGTCGATCACGAACGCCACCGTGGAGCGCTTCTGGCCGACCAGCACGTACACGCAGCTCACGCCGCGCCCCTTCTGGTTGAGCACCACGTCGAGCGCGAAGGTCGTCTTGCCCGTGCCGTTGTCGCCGATCAGCAGCTGGCGCTGGCCGCGGCCGATCGGGATCATGGTGTCGGCGATCTTGTTGCCCGTGTACAGCGGCCGGTCGACGAACTCGCGCGCCACGATCGGCGGCGAAGGCCCGTCGAGCGGGCGTTGCGCGGCGCATTGCGGCGCCGCGCCGCCGTCGAGCGGCGCACCGAGCGGATCGACCATGCGCCCGAGCAGCTCGTCGCCCACCCCGAGCGCCAGGCGCTCGCCGGTCAGCATCGCAGCGGCGCCGGCGCGCAGCCCGGGCGCCTCCTCGAGCAGGATGGCGCCGATGCGCTCGCGCGCGAGGTGGAACACCAGCGCGGTGCTGCCGTCCTCGGTGCGCAGCAGCTCGTCCATCGCCGCGGAGGGCAGGCCGTCGATCCACACCACGCCGTCGCCCACCGACAGCACGCGGCCGCGCTCGGCCACGCGCAGCGCGAAGCGGTAGCCGCGCACCTGCGCCGCGTTGCGCTCGAGCGCGGAAGCCGTCGCGGCCTCAGCGCTCACCGCTCGGGCCCCTGGAGAAGAAGCGTAGCTCGTCGCCCAGGTCGGCCTGCAGCAGCCAGGGCCCCAGCGCCACGCGCACGCCGGAGAGCAGCGCGGCGTCGACGGCGAATTGCGCGCGGCACTCGACGCCGAACTGCCGCGACAGCGCCTGCTCGAGGCGCGCGCGCGCGGCATCGGACAGCGGACGCGCGCTGTGCACCGCGAGGCTGGCGCCCGCGGCGCGCGCCGCTTCAGCCAGCGCGCGCAGCTTGTCCTCGGGCAGAGCGGCGAGATCGGCCGCGAGCATCTCCACCAGGCGCGCGTCGAGCTCGGGGCCGGAAAGGCGCTCGAGCAGGCGCGCGGCGAACGCCGCCGCCTGATCGAGCGCGCGCTGATCGTCGGCACGACGGCGCTCGAGATCCTGCTTGGCCTGCAACGCGGCCAGGCGCGCGCGCTCCTCCCCGGCCGCGCGCGCCGCCTCGGCCAGCCCTTTCTCGCGCTGCGCCGCGAGCTCGGCGGCGAGCTTGCCCTTCGCCGCGGCGCGCTCGCGCTCCCAGCTCGCGAGCCGCTCCCCGACCTGCGCCTGCAGCCCGGCCGCCTGCTCGCGCACGCCCTTCGCCTCCGCGAGCGACTTCTCGACCGCGGCGCGGCGCCGGTCGATCGCCGCCAGCACGGGCCGGTACAGGAAGCGGTGCAGGATCCACACCAGCACCGCGAAGTTGATCAGCTCGAGGACGAAGCTGGTCGGATCGAGCTGCATGGCGTCACTTCAGCAGGTATTCGAGCAGCGGATTGCGGAACAGCACGATCAGCACGATCACCAGCACGTAGATGGCGAGCGACTCGATCATCGCCAGCCCGATGAACAGCGTGCGGGTGATCGAGTTCTCCAGCTCCGGCTGGCGCGCGAGCGCATCGAGCGCCTGCGCGATCGCGCGCCCCATCGCGATCGCCGGGCCGATCACGCCGATCGCGATCGCCAGCATCGCCGCGGCGCTGGATACGATGACGAGCCATGCTGTAGCGGTCATGTGTGCGACTCCTTCCTTTCCTTGGTGAGCTCCTGGGACTGGATGCCGCCCGCGATGTACACCAGAGCGAGCATGCCGAAGATGTAGGCCTGCACCAGCGCCTCGATCACGTGCAGGAGCAGAATGGGCACCGGCACCAGGAACCCGGCCAGCAGCAGCACCATCAGGGCCGCCATTTCCAGGCTCGCCATGTTGCCGAACAGGCGCACGGCGAGCGCCACGGTGCGCGACAGCTCGCTCATGACGTGGAACGGGAACATGACCGCGTTGGGCGAGAAGTAGTGGCGCAGGTAGGTCCGCAGCCCGTCGGCGCGGATCCCGTACCAGTGCACCGACAGGAACACCAGGATCGCGAGCGCCGCGGTGAGCGACAGGTCGCGGGTCGGCGAATGCAGGCCGGGGACGATGCCGAGCAGGTTCGCCACCACCAGGAACACCCACAGCGTGCCGACGAACGGCAAGAGCATCCTCGGGCGCTGCGGGTACACCGACGCGATCGCCGCCTCGATCGCCAGCACCGCGCCCTCGAGGGCGCTCTGCAGCGTGCCCGGCTCCTCGCTCAGGCGCCGCGTCGCCAGCGCGCTGAACAGGCCGAGCGCCAGCATGATGCCCCAGGTGGTGACCACGGTGACGCTGATCCCCAGCGGCCCGAGGTGAAACAGCGCGCCGCCGCTTTCCATCAGCGCCGCTCGCGCACGAACAGGTACACGTTCACGGCGCCGAGCGCCACCCCGAGCACGATCAGGCTGACCGTGAAGCGGGCCGAGTAGCCCGCGAACAGGCTGTCGATCCAGCGCCCGAGGTAGGCGCCCGCCACCACCGGCACGACGAACAGCAGCGCCAGGCTGCCCAGGTACGCGGTCTGCGCGATCAGCCGCGGACGCTCGCGCTCGGCGCGCTGCAGACTTCCCGCCTCGCGCTCGACCGCCTGGCGCAGCTGCTTGCCGCCGTCTTCGGGCATCGCCTCAGCCCTCGCGCCCGCTCAGGCGCCACAGGCGGCGCATCATCTCGAGCTCCAGCCGGTTCACGCTCTGCTTGAGGCTCGCGAGCGCCTTCTCCTCCGCGAGCAGCGTCTCGCCCACCGCGGCGGCCACCTGGCGGTAGTCGTCGCCGAGCACGTAGCGGCGCGTGCACACGAACAGCTCGCCGTCGGCGAAATACACCACCCCGCCGGGCAGCGCCAGGTAATGCCAGGCCGCGTCGGCGGTGCGGAAGCGCGCCAGGCCGAAGCCGAGCACGGTCAGCATGCGCTCGTGCCGCGCCAGCAGCCCGAACGCGCCCGAGGCGTCCTTCGCGGCGAAGCTTTGCACGTCGTCGCGGCGCTGGTACTGGGTGGCCGACTGCAGATGCAGCGCAAAGCCGTTCATGGTGCGTCCTGCATGGCGCCGCGCATGTAGCAGCGCTCTTCCGGCAGCGCGTCGTAGTCGCCGCGCAGGAAGGCCTCGCAGTCGGCGAGCGTCTGCGCGAGCGGCACCGACACGCCGGGCAGGCCGGTGTGCTCGGCGACGACGTGGAACGGCTGGCTCAGGTAGCGCTGCAGCCGGCGCGCGCGCAGCACCACCTGCCGGTCCTCCTCCGAGAGCGCCTCCATGCCGAGCATGGCGATGATGTCCTGCAGCGCGGCGTAGCGCGCCAGGTGCTCGCGCACGGCGCGCGCCACCTCGTAGTGGCGGTCGCCCACGATGCGCCGGTCGAGCAGGTGGCTTTGCGACTGCAGCGGGTCGACCGCCGGGTAGATGCCGCGCCCGGCCTGCTCGCGCGACAGGATCACCAGGGTGTCGAGATGCGCGAGGATCGCGCTCACCGCCGGGTCGGTCATGTCGTCGGCGGGCACGTACACCGCCTGCACCGCGGTGATGGTCCCGGTGCGGGTCGATGCGATGCGCTCCTCGAGATCGGCGACCTCGGTGAGCAGCGTCGGCTGGTAGCCCACCGTGGCCGGCATGCGCCCGAGCAGCCCCGAGATCTCGCTGCCCGCCTGCACGAAGCGGAACACGTTGTCCATCAGCACCAGCACCTCCTTGCCGAGCGTGTCGCGCAGGTACTCGGCATAGGTCAGCGCGGTCGCGCCGGCGCGGAAGCGCACCCCGGGCGACTCGTCCATCTGTCCGAACACCAGCACCGTGCTCGGCAGCACCCCCGCCGCCTGCATCTCCCGCCACAGCTCGTGCGCCTCGCGAATGCGCTCGCCGACGCCGGCGAACACCGCCACGCCCTGGTGCAGCGACGCGATCGAGTGCATGAACTCCATGATGAGCACGGTCTTGCCCACGCCGGCGCCTCCGAACAGGCCGGTCTTGCCGCCGCGTACGAACGGGCACAGCAGGTCCACCACCTTGATCCCGGTTTCGAGGATCGACTCCGGACCGCGCACCTCGGAGAGCGGCGCCGGCGGCTGTGACACCGCGCGGAATGCGCTTTCCTCGAGCGGCGGTCCGCCATCGAGCGGCGCGCCGAACACGTCGAGCACCCGCCCGAGGCAGGCCTGCGTCACCGGCACTTTGAGCGGCCCCCCGGTGCCGTACACGGCGCTGCCGCGGCGCAAGCCGGCGGTGGCGTGCAGCGCCACCGCGCGCAACCGCCTGGCGTCGAGATGGTGGCGCACCTCGAGCATGCATTGGCGACCGTCCAGGTCGACGCGCAGGGCGTCGTGCATCGCGGGCAGCGCGCCGCGGCAGGCGACGTCGACCACCGGCCCGGACACCTCGTCGACGACGCCGATCGGCTCGGGGCCGGGGGCCCGGCCGGCAGCAGTTCGCGGTTCGAATACCACCTCCGAACTGTGCCCGGCCCCGGCGGCCGGGAGTTGACCTAGCTCAAAGCCGCCGCACGGCTCAGCCGGCCGCGCGCTTGGCCAGATCGCCCAGGCTGCTGAGCAGGTTCATCGGCACGGGGAAGACGATGGTCGAGGTCTTGTCGCCGGCGATCTCGGTCAGGATCTGCAGGTAGCGCAGCTGCATCGCTTCGGGCTGCTTGGCGAGCATCACGCCCGCCTGCAGCAGCTTTTCCGCGGCTTGCAGCTCGCCTTCGGAGTAGATCACCTTGGCGCGCCGGTCGCGCTCGGCCTCGGCCTGGCGCGCGATGGCGCGCACCATGCTCTCGTCCAGGTCGACGTGCTTGATCTCGACGTTCGCCACCTTGATGCCCCAGGCGTCGGTCTGGGTGTCGAGCACGGTCTGGATCGACAGGTTCAGCTTGTCGCGCTCGGCGAGCATCTCGTCGAGCTCGTGCTTGCCGAGCACCGCGCGCAGCGTGGTCTGCGCCAGCTGGCTGGTGGCGCCCAGATAATCGGCCACCTGGATCACCGCCTTGTCGGGCTCCACCACGCGGAAGTACACCACCGCGCTCACCTTCACCGAGACGTTGTCGCGCGAGATCACGTCCTGGCTCGGCACCTCGTGCACCACGGTGCGCAGGTCCATCCTGACCATCTGCTGGATGACCGGAATCACCAGCACGATCCCCGGGCCCTTCACCTTCCAGTAGCGCCCGAGCTGGAACACCACGCCGCGCTCGTACTCGCGCAGGATCCTGATCGAATAGGCGATCAGCAGCAGCAGCGCGATCAGCACGCCAATGACGATATCGAACATGTCAGCTTCCTCCGTTGACTGCAGAATCGGGCACCACGTCCAGGAGCAGGCCGTGCATCGCGCTGACGCGCACGCGCGTGCCGGCCTTGAGCGGCGCGGCGCTGCGCACGCGCCAGGTCTCGCTGTGCACCCGCGCCCAGCCCTCGCCCTCGAAATCGGCCAGCACTTCGCCGCGCGCCCCGATCAGCTCCTCGCGGCCGCTCACCACCGGCCGGCGGCGCGCCTTGAGCGCCATGCCGAGCACGCCGAACAGGAACAGCGCGCTCGCTCCCGCGAAGCCGAGCACGATCGCGAGCGGCAGCGCGAAGCCGGGCGCGTCGGTGTCGATCAGCATCAGGGAGCCCACGACGAACGCGATCAGCCCGCCGATGCCGAGCGAGCCGAACGCGGGCACGAACATCTCGGCCGCCATGAACGCGATGCCGAGCAGGATCAGCGCGAGGCCGGCGTAGTTCACCGGCAGCAAGTGCAGCGCGTACATGCCGAGCAGCACCGCGATCGCCCCGGCCACGCCGGGCAGCATCAGGCCCGGATGGGCGAACTCGAACAGCAGAGCGTAGATGCCGAGCACGAGCAGCGCGTAGGCGACCGTGGGATTGGTGATCACGCCGAGCAGCTCGGTGCGCCAGCCGGGCGCGAAGTCGACGACCGGCGCGCCCGCGGTGTGCAGGGTACGCAGCTCGCCGCCGGCGCGCACGCTGCGGCCGTCGAGGTCGGCGAGCAGCGCCGGCACGTCGCCGGCGACGAAATCGATCACGTTCATGCGCAGCGCCTCGTCGGCCGACAGGCTCACCGCTTCGCGCACCGCGCGCTCGGCCCATTGCGCGTTGCGCCCGCGCAGCTGGGCGAGGCCGCGGATGTAGGCCGCGGCGTCCTGCACGACCTTGCGCATCTCGGTGTCGCGCGGCAGCGGGACCGCGGAGCCGGGCTTGCCCTTCTCGGCCGGAGCGCTCTCGTCGTTCGAGCCGCCGATCGAGATCGGCGTGGCCGCGCCCAGGTTGGTGGCCGGCGCCATCGCGGCGAAATGGCAGGCGTAGAGGATGTAGGTCCCGGCGCTCGCGGCGCGCGCGCCGCGCGGCGCCACGTAGGCCACGACCGGAATCGGCGAGGCGAGGATCTGCTTGATGATCTCGCGCATCGAGGCGTCCAGCCCGCCGGGGGTGTCCATCTGCAGCACGACGAGCTGCGCGCCGAGCTTGCGCGCTTGCTCGAAGCCGCGGTGCACGTAGTCCGCGGTGGCCGGGCCGATCGCGCCGTCCACGGTGAGGCGCAGCACCGGCGCCTGCGCGCCCAGTGCCGGGGCGAGCCACAGCGCCCCCAGCGCGAGCAGCCATCGCAGGATCGCGGTTCGCATCGGCGCGGCCTCCATGCGCCACTATAGACCGCTTTTGCCGCGGTGGGCGCGGCGCGCGCCCCGGTAGAATATCGGCTTCCTGCGGCACCGCCTTCCGTGAAACCAGAGTCCCTCCCCGGCGACGCGATCGTCATTCGCGGCGCGCGCCAGAACAATCTCAAGAACCTGAGCCTCGCGCTGCCGGCCAACGAGCTGCTGGTGGTCACCGGCGTGTCGGGCTCGGGCAAGTCCTCGCTGGTGTTCGACACGCTGTACGCCGAGGGCCAGCGGCGCTACGTCGAGACCTTCACCCCCTACGCGCGCCAGTTCCTCGATCGCATGGACAAGCCGCAGGTGGACGCGATCGAAGGCATTCCGCCCGCGATCGCCATCGACCAGACCAACCCGGTGCGCACCTCGCGCTCGACGGTCGGCACGATGACCGAGCTGAACGATCACCTGAAGCTGCTCTACGCGCGCGCCGCGCGGCTGCACTGCCGTGGCTGCGCCCGGCCGGTGACGCGCGACACGCCGGACTCGATCTTCCACGCGCTCGCCGAGCGCGCGCGGGACGCGGGCGACCCGCGCCTGCTGGTCACGTTCCCGGTCAGCGTGCCGAAGAACTTCAGCGAGGCCGCGGTCCAGCAGCTGCTCGAGCACCAGGGCTACACGCGCATCCACGCGCGCACCAGGACCGCGCTCGAGGTGGTGCAGGACCGCATCCGCATGTCCTCCGCCGAGCGCGCGCGCGTGATCGAGGCGCTCGAGGCGGCGCTGCGCGTCGGCCAAGGGCGCGTCAGCGTGCATCCGCTCGCCGAGGACGGCGCGGCGCAGGCGGCATGGCGTTTTTCCTCCGACCTGCACTGCGCCGAGTGCGACATCCACTACGCCGAGCCGACGCCCGCGGCGTTCTCGTTCAACTCGCCGCTCGGCGCCTGCGACACCTGCCACGGCTTCGGCCGCGTGATCGGGGTGGACTTCGGGCTGGTGGTCCCGGACGAGTCGAAGACCCTGCGCGAGGGCGCGGTCAAGCCCTGGCAGACCGCGAGCTTCGGGGAATGCCAGGACGACCTCGCGAAGTACGCGAAAAAGCGCGGCGTGCCGCTCGACACGCCGTGGCGCGAGCTGAGCGAGGGCGAGCGCGCCTGGGTGCTCGAAGGCGAGCCCGAGTGGGTGAGCTGGTCGAAGTCCTGGCCCGGCACCTGGTACGGCGTGCGGCGCTTCTTCAAGTGGCTCGAGACCAAGGCCTACAAGATGCACATCCGCGTGCTCTTGTCCAAGTACCGCGCCTACACCCTGTGCCCGGCCTGCGGCGGCACGCGCCTCAAGCCCGATGCGCTGCTGTGGAAGCTGGGCGCCGAGCGGCACTCGATCCACGATCTGATGCTGCTGCCGATCGAGCGCGTGCGATCGTTTTTCGACGCGCTAGAGCTGCCGGCCCCGCTCGACCAGGCGACCGACCTGCTGCTCGCCGAGATCCGCACCCGGCTGCGCTACCTGGGCGAGGTCGGCCTGGGCTACCTCACGCTCGACCGCCAGTCGCGCACCCTCTCCGGCGGCGAGGTGCAGCGGATCAACCTCACCACCGCGCTCGGCACGTCGCTGGTCAACACGCTGTTCGTGCTCGACGAACCGTCGATCGGACTGCACCCGCGCGACATGGGGCGCGTGATCGAGGTGATGAAGCGCTTGCGCGACGCCGGCAACTCGCTGGTGGTGGTCGAGCACGATCCGCAGATCATGTTCGCCGCCGACCGCATCCTCGACATGGGGCCCGGACCCGGCGAGCGCGGCGGCGAAGTGGTGTTCTTCGGCCCGCCCGCCGAGCTGCGCGAGTCGCGCACGCTGACCGCCGAGTACCTGTCCGGGCGCCGGCGCGCCGACGCCGGAATCGCGCCCCATGCGCCCGAAGCGGGCGCGGCGCGGCTCGAGCTGCTGGGCTGCGCCGAGCACAACCTGCAAGACATCGACGTCGCGATCCCGCTCCGGCGCCTGGTGTGCGTCACCGGCGTGTCCGGCTCGGGCAAATCGACGCTGGTGCAGGACGTGCTGTACGCCGCGCTGCTCAAGGCGAAGGGCAAGCCGACCGAGGCGCCGGGGCGGCATCGCGCGCTGCGCGGCGCCGAGCACGTCACCGACGTGGTGATGGTGGACCAGTCGCCGATCGGCAAGACCACGCGCTCCAATCCCGCCAGCTACGTCGGCGCCTGGGACGCGATCCGCGCACTGTTCGCTCGGGCGCCGCTCGCGAAGGAGCGCAAGTACACCCCCGGCACCTTCAGCTTCAACGCCGGCAACGGGCGCTGCCCGACCTGCGGCGGCAACGGCTTCGAGCACGTCGAGATGCAGTTCCTGTCCGACGTCTACCTGCGCTGCCCGGACTGCAACGGCAAGCGCTTCCGCTCCGAGGTGCTCGAAGTCGCGCTGCGCGGCAGGAGCATCGCCGACGTGCTCGAAATGACCGTCTCCGAAGCCGCCGCGTTCTTCGCCGGCGAGCGCGAAGTCGAGGCGCGCCTCGCGCCGCTCGCCGAAGTCGGCCTCGAGTACCTGCGCCTGGGCCAGCCCGTGCCGACGCTCTCCGGCGGCGAGGCGCAGCGCCTCAAGCTCGCCGGGCATCTCGCCGAGGCGCAGGCCGGCAGTGCGCTCGCCGGCAAGCTGTTCCTGTTCGACGAGCCCACCACCGGATTGCACTTCGACGACGTGGCCAAGCTGCTGCGCGCGTTCCGCCGCCTGCTCGCCGCCGGGCACTCGCTGGTGGTAATCGAGCACAACCTCGACGTCATGCGTGCCGCGGACTGGATCATCGACCTCGGCCCCGAAGGCGGCGAGGCCGGCGGCAAGCTGGTGTGCGAGGGAACCCCGCGCGAGGTAATGGCACATCCCGCCTCCCACACCGGCAAAGCGCTGCGCGATTACGAAGCAGCTCTCGGGTTCGGATTTGATCAGAGGTCGGCCTTTCCGTACGGGGCCCTTGCCCCGTACGGAAAGGCCGAGCAGCCGACAACGCCCAAACAACGCGCGGCTGCAAGCGTTGCCGATGGATCGGCTGTTTCGGAGGGGGCTGCGCCCCCCGCGAAACAACCGGTCTCGTTAAAACCCCTGCGGTCAACGAGCCCAGCGGCCGCTACCTCGGCAACGCCATCCGCATCCACAACGCGCGCGAGCACAACCTGAAGAACATCGACGTCGAGATCCCGCGCAACCGCTTCACCGTGGTCACGGGAGTATCGGGCTCGGGCAAGTCGACGCTCGCCTTCGACATCCTGTTCGCCGAAGGGCAGCGCCGCTACCTGGAATCGCTCAACGCCTACGCGCGCCAGTTCGTGCAGGCCGCCTCGCGCCCCGACGTGGACGCGATCTACGGCATCCCCCCGACGGTGGCGATCGAGCAGCGCACCAGCCGCGGCGGGCGCAAGAGCACCGTCGGCACGCTGACCGAGATCCATCACTTCCTGCGCCTGCTGTTCGTCAAGCTCGGCACGCAGCACTGCCCCGACTGCCGCGTGCCGATCGAGCCGCAGAGCGAGGACGCGATCGCCGCGCGCCTGCTGCGCGAATTCAAGGGGCAGCGCATCGGCCTGCTCGCGCCGCTGGTGCTGAACCGCAAGGGCGTGTACACCGAGCTCGCCCGGTGGGCCAAGGCGAAGGGCTATACCAGCCTGCGCGTGGACGGCGCGTTCCTGCCGGTCGACCCGTTCCCGCGTATCGACCGCTTCAAGGAGCACACCATCGAGCTGCCGGTCGCCGACCTGCGCGTCGATGCGGCAAATGAGCGCTCGCTGCGCGAGGCTCTTGGCCGAGCGCTCCTATTAGGCAAGGGGGTGGTGCACGTGCTCTCCGACCTCGACGCGCTGGTGAAGGCCGCCGCGAAGGCGAAGGGCACGGTGGAGCTCGAGCTGCGCCAGGCGGCGTTCTCCACCAAGCGCGCCTGCCCCTCGTGCGGGCGCAGCTTCGCCGAGCTCGACCCGCGCCTGTTCTCCTACAACTCCAAGCACGGCTGGTGCCCGGCGTGCTACGGCACGGGCCTGACGCTGAACGAGGTCGGCTGGGACGAGGAGCGCTCGCGCACCGGCGCCGAGGACCACGTGCTCGACTCCTGGATCGACTGGCTCGAGGTCGAGGAGCCCTGCCCGCAGTGCGCCGGCAAGCGCCTCAATCCCGAGGCGCTGGCGGTCGCCTGGCGCGAACAGTCGATCGCCGACTACGGCGCGCAGCCGGTCGAGCATTTGGCCGCGTTCTTCGCCGAGGTCGCGCTCGCGGGGCGCGAGCGCGAGATCGCGCGCGACCTGCTCGCCGAGCTGCGCAGCCGCCTCGGGTTCCTGAAGGAGGTCGGGCTCGCCTACCTGACCCTCGATCGCTCGGCGCCCACGCTGTCAGGCGGCGAGGCGCAGCGCATCCGCCTCGCGGCGCAGCTCGGCTCCAACCTGCGCGGCGTGTGCTACATCCTCGACGAGCCGACCATCGGCCTGCACGCGCGCGACAACCGCATCCTGCTCGACGTGCTGGAAAAGCTCGAGGCCAAGGGCAACACGCTGGTGGTGGTCGAGCACGACGAGGAGACCATCCGGCGCGCGCACCACGTCATCGACCTCGGCCCGGGCGCGGGCAAGCTCGGCGGCCGCGTGATCGGCGAGGGCTCGGCGGAGGATCTGATGCGCCTGCCCGATTCGATCACCGGGCGCTTTCTCGCGCGGCCGCTGCGCCACCCGCTGCAGCCGCGCCGCGCGGTGACGAAGGCCACCCCGTCGCTCCAAGTCGCCGGTGCGAGCCTGCACAACCTGAACGACATCGACGTGCGCATCCCGCTCGGCCGGCTGGTGGCCGTGACCGGTGTCTCGGGCTCGGGCAAGTCGACCCTCGCGCGCGATGTCCTGCACGACAACTTGCAGCGTCTCCTTTCCGGCAAGAGAAGAACAGGGGAACCCTACGGTTCCCCTGTATCCCCTCCCCAACCGAAAGCCGGAAAGGGCGGTGCCCCGCTCGCCGGCTGCCGAGCGATCGCGGGCTGGGAGCAGGTCGGCCGCGTGCTGGAGGTCGACCAGGCGCCGATCGGCAAGACGCCGCGCTCCTGCCCCGCGACCTACGTCGGCTTCTGGGACGCCGTGCGCAGGCTGTTCGCCGACACCAACGAGGCGCGCGTGCGCGGCTGGAGCGCGAGCCGCTTCTCATTCAATACCGCCGGCGGGCGCTGCCCGGCCTGCGAAGGCCAGGGGGTGAAGCGAATCGAGATGTCGTTCCTGCCCGACGTCAGGGTGACCTGCGAGGCCTGCGGCGGGCAACGCTTCGGCGCCGACACGCTCGCGGTGCGCTGGCGCGGCAAGACCGTCGGCGAAGTGCTGGCGATGAGCGTCGACGAGACGCTCGAGCTGTTCGCCGCGCACGCCTCGATCCATCACGCGCTGCGCCTGCTGCAGGACGTCGGCCTGGGCTACCTGACGCTCGGCCAGCAGAGCCCGACGCTCTCCGGCGGCGAGGCGCAGCGCATCAAGCTGGTCACCGAGCTCGCCAAGGTACGACTCGACGCGCAGGGCAACGCCGCGGCGCGGCCCGGGCGCGCGGGGGAGAACAAGCACACGCTGTACGTGCTGGACGAACCGACCGTGGGCCTGCACATGGCCGACGTCGAGAAGCTGATCCGCGTGCTGCACCGCCTGGTCGACGCCGGCAACACCGTGGTGGTGATCGAGCACAACCTCGACGTGATCGCCGACGCGGACTGGATCGTCGATCTCGGGCCCGAAGGCGGCTCGGGCGGCGGCCGCGTCGTGCTGCAAGGCGCGCCCGGGACCTGGTCCGCCGCGCAGGACGCTTCGCACACCGCGCGGGTGCTGGTGCCTTTCCTGACGGCGCGCGCGATGCCGTGACCGTCGCCTGCGAATCGTGGCAGGATGTCGGCGCACGCGAAGCTGCGGCGATCCTTGCGCGCGGCGCCCGCAACCCGATGACTTCCCGGAGATGCTTCAGACAATGATGGATTCGAAAACGACTTACCGCGCCCGCGGCTCGCGGCGCGCCGCATGGAAGGCCGCGATGGCGGCATGCCTGGTGGTGGTATTGCCCTCCGCGTCGGCGCTCGCCGCGCCGGCGCCCGCGGCGCAGCTCACTCCCGACCAGCTGGTGCGCGCGGTCACGCAGGACGTGCTCGACGCGGTCCACAGCGACAAGGCGCTGCAGGCCGGCGACAAGCAGAAAGCGCTCGCGCTCGCCGAGCAGAAAGTGCTGCCGCATATCGATTTCCGGCAAATGACGCGGCTCACGGTCGGCCGGCCCTGGGCCGGCGCCACGCCGGCGCAGCGCGACCAGCTGGTCGAGGGCTTCCGCGCCCTCATCGTGCGCACCTACGCCAACTCGATCGGCGCCTACCACGGCCAGACGATGAAGGTGCAGCCCCTGCACATGGCGCCGAATGCCACCGACGTGACGGTCCGGAACCTCTACCTCAGCCCCGGCAAGGCGCCGATCCCGGTCGACTATTCGATGAGCAAAGGCCCCGACGGCTGGAAGATCTACGACATCGTGGTCGATGGCGTGAGCCTGGTGCTCACCTACCGCTCGCAGTTCCAGGAGGAAATCCACCGCGCGGGCGTGGCGGGGCTCATCAAGGAGCTCGACGCCAAGAACGAGCAGGCGGGCGCGCCGGCAGGCGACGCACGTTAGCGCCGCGCGCAGGAGTGTTGACCAGGATCAAATCCCGGCCGGGCGTCCCGGATAAGTTGTCGCAACAGACATCCAGGGACGACGGCCATGCAGATTCCATTGCAGATCACCTTCCGCCACGTGCCGCGCTCCGATGCGCTCGAGGCGCGCATCCGCGAGCGTGCCACCGCGCTGGAGGAATTCTTTCCGCACATCGTGAGCTGCCGCGTGGTGGTGGAGGAAGAAAGCCGCCACAAGCAGCAGGGCCGGATTTTCACGGTGCGGGTCGACCTGCACGTGCCGGGGCACGAACTGGCGGTCAACCGCGAGCACGACCAGGACCCCTTCGTGGCGGTGCGCGACGCGTTCGACGCCCTGCGCCGCCAGCTCGAGGACCAGGCCCGGGTGATGCGCGGCGACGTCAAGGACCACGCGCCCGAGCAGCACGGCCGGGTGGCGCGCCTGTTCCCGGAAGAGGGCTACGGCTTCATCGCCACCCCCGACGGGCGCGAGTTCTACTTCAGCAGCGATAACGTCGTCACGCCGAGCTTCGACGACCTGGCGGTGGACGCCGAGGTGCAGTTCATCGAGGACGTCGGCGCCGAGGGCCCGCAGGCCAAGCGCGTGAGCGTCGGCAAGCACCACGTGGCGTCCTGAGCGGCGCCGCCCGGCCGGGTCCGGACCGCGCCCAGCGTCCCGATGCCAGGGCAGCGCGCACCCACCCGCGTCCTGATCATGGGCGCCGCGGGGCGCGATTTCCACAACTTCAACGTCGCCTACCGCGGCGACGCCGCCTGCGAGGTGGTGGCGTTCACCGCGGCGCAGATTCCAGGCATCGCCGAACGGCGCTACCCCGCCGCGCTCGCCGGCCCGCTGTACCCGCGGGGCATCCCGATCCTGCCCGAGGCCGAGCTCGAATACTGCGTGCGCACGCAGCAGATCGACCTGGTGGTGCTCGCCTACAGCGACCTGGCCCACGAGGAAGTGATGCACCGCGCGTCGCGCGCGCTGGCGGCGGGCGCCGACTTCGCCCTGCTCGGCCCGCGCCGCACCATGCTGGCCGCGGCGGTTCCGGTGATCGCCGTGTCCGCGGTGCGCACCGGCGCGGGCAAGTCGCCGACCGCGCGCTGGCTTTCGGCGCGCCTGCGCGAGCGCGGCCTGCGCATCGCGGTGGTGCGTCACCCAATGCCCTACGGCGACCTCGAGCGCGAGGCGGTGCAGCGCTTCGCCACGCGCGCCGATCTCGACGCGGCGCAGTGCAGCCTGGAGGAACGCGAGGAATACGAGCCGCACCTCGCCGCCGGGAGCACGATCTACGCGGGAGTCGATTACGCGCGCATCATCGCGCAGGCGGCGAGCGAGGCGGAGCTGATCCTGTGGGACGGCGGCAACAACGACTTTCCCTTCGTGCGCCCGGACCTGCACATCGTGCTGGCCGACGCGCTGCGGCCCGGGCACGAGTGCACGCATCATCCCGGCGAGACCTGCCTGCGCATGGCCGACGTGGTGGTCGTGTCGAAGGCGGACGCCGCACCACCGGATGCGGTCGCCGAAGTCATCCGCAACGCGCGCCGCGCCAACCCGCGCGCGGCCGTCGTGCGCGGCGCCCTCGCCGTGCGTATCGACGATCCCGAAGCGGTGCGCGGCAAGCGCGTGCTGGTGGTCGAGGACGGTCCCAGCATCACGCACGGCGGCCTGCCGCACGGCGCCGGCTATCTGGCGGCGCAGCGCGCCGGCGCAGCGGCCATCGTCGATCCGCGGCGCAGCGCGCCGCCCGAGATCCTCGAGCTCTATGCGCGCTACCCGCACATCGGCACGGTGCTGCCCGCCGCCGGCTACTCGAGCGCCGAGCTCGAGGCGCTCGGGCGCACCATCGACGCGGCCGACGCGGACCTGGTGCTGGCCGCGACGCCGGTCGATCTCGCCGCACTGCTCGAACCGAACAAGCCGGTGGTGCGAGTGCGCTACGAGTTCGCCGAGCTGGACTCCCCCGGTCTCGCCGGCGAGCTGGAGCGCTTCCTCGCCGCCCGGCTGCCCCCGGGCGCGGGCTGAGCGCGGCCAGCCGCTGCGCGGCGCGAGAATGCGGTACAATGCGCGGCAAGGTTTCTGTTTCGCGTCATCCGGTTAGCGTTGCAGTGATTTCACGGTCCATCCTGGAGCGTGGAATTCCCCGCCTTAATGGATCTGCCTGAACCGGTTAGGAAGGCCCGCCCTTCCCAGGCCGATTTCAGGAGAATCTCATCGATACGTCGTTCACGACGCTCGGGCTGTCGGAGGCGCTGACGCGCGCCGTCGCCGAGCAGGGCTATACCCAACCCACCCCCATCCAGACCCAGGCCATTCCGCTCGTGCTCGCCGGGCGCGACCTGCTCGGCGCGGCCCAGACCGGCACCGGCAAGACCGCCGGCTTCACGCTGCCGATGCTGCAGCGCCTCGCTTCCGGCGCCAGCGCGAGCCAATCGCCCGCGCGCCACCCGGTGCGCGCGCTGATCCTCACGCCGACCCGCGAGCTGGCGGCGCAAGTGCACGAGAGCGTGCGTACCTACGGCAAGCACCTCGCGCTGCGCGCAAGCGTGATCTTCGGCGGCGTCGGCATCCAGCCGCAGATCGACGCGCTGCGCCGCGGCGTCGACATCGTGGTCGCCACGCCGGGACGGCTGCTCGACCACGTGCAGCAGAAGACGCTCGACCTACGGCACGTCGAGATCCTGGTGCTCGACGAAGCCGACCGGATGCTCGACATGGGCTTCATCCCCGACATCCGCCGCATCCTGGCGCTGCTGCCGGCGAAGCGCCAGAACCTGCTGTTCTCGGCCACCTTCCCGGACGAGATCCGCAAGCTCGCCGCCGGCTTCATGCACGACCCGGTGACCGTCGAGGTCGCGCGGCGCAACACCCCCGCGGAGCTGGTCGCGCAGGTGGTCCACCCGGTCGACAGCGCTCGCAAGCGCGAGCTGCTCGCGCACCTCGTCAAGTCGAACGACTGGCGCCAGGTGCTCGTATTCACCCGCACCAAGCACGGCGCCAACCGGCTCGCGCAGCAGCTGGTGCGCGACGGCATCAACGCCGACGCGATCCACGGCAACAAGTCGCAGGGGGCGCGCACCCGCGCGCTGGCGCAGTTCAAGGACGGCACCGTCCAGGTGCTGGTGGCCACCGACATCGCGGCGCGCGGGCTCGACATCGACGCGCTGCCGCACGTGGTCAACTTCGACCTGCCGCACGTCGCCGAAGACTACGTGCACCGCATCGGCCGCACCGGCCGCGCCGGGGCCTCGGGCGAGGCGGTCTCGCTGGTCGGCGCCGAGGACCGTCCGCTGCTCGCCGCCATCGAGCGGCTGATCAACCGCGTGATCGAGCGACGGGTGATCGAGGGCTTCGAGCCCGGCCAGCAGAGTGCACGCGCGCCAGCCGAGCCGCAGGCTCGTACGCACCGCGCGGAACCGCGTCGTGGCGAGCCGCGTCGTGGTGAAGCGCGCCGTAGTGAGCCGCGCCGTGGCGAACCGCGCCGTGGCGAGCCGCGCCGCGGCGAGCGTGCGCCGCAGGCTCCGCAAGGCGCGGGCCGCCCGCACCGCGAGCGCAGACCGGACTTGCGCAGCTATGGTCCGGTCGACGAGGTGCGCGCCGCGCAGCTGCGCGAGCACCGGATGCGCGTGGCCGCGGATGGCGACGCGCCGATGGACGAGCCGAGCTCCATGCCGCCGCAGCAACCGGCGCCGCGACCGGCGCCGCGCATCACGCGCCGCCCGCAGCGCGCGGCCCTGCTCGGCACCCCCCGCCGCGAAGACGCCTGACACAGGCGCGGCCGCGGGCCGCGGCGCAGGCGAACGCCGGTGCGATCCAGGAGATGGCGCCGGCGTTTCGCTTTCAGGCCTCGCGAGGCCGGCGCCGGCCCGGGTCCGGCACCATCGAACTGCAACCTCGCTCCGGTAGACTATCCGCACACGGAGCCCTGCCAAAATGCGCGAACCCCAGCCCACCGCGATTCACCTCAAGGACTACACCCCGCCCGCCTTTCTGATCGACACCGTCGCGCTCGACGTCGATCTGCGCAAGGACGATGCGCTCGTCAAGGCGACGCTCGCCGTGCGCCGCAACCCACAGGCGCCGAATCGGTCGGCTCCGCTGGCACTCGACGGCGACGAGCTCGAGCTGATGTCGGTGGCGATCGACGGCACGCTGCTGCGCGACAACGCCTACTCCCTCACCCGGGAGACGCTTTTCATCCCGAACGTGCCGGATGCGTTCTCGCTCGAGACGCTGACGCGCATCGTGCCGCAGAAGAACACCAAGCTCGAAGGCCTGTATGCGACCAAGACCGGCTTCGTCACCCAATGCGAGGCGCAGGGCTTCCGCCGCATCACCTGGTTCATCGACCGGCCGGACGTGATGGCGCGCTACCTCACCACGGTGCACGCGGACCGGGCCGCCTTCCCCGTGCTGCTGTCCAACGGCAATCTGGTGGCCGGCGGCGACGAGCCCGGCGGCCGCCACTGGGCGCGCTTCGAGGACCCGTTCCCCAAGCCCTCGTACCTGTTCGCGCTGGTGGCGGCGAAGCTCGATGCGCTCGAGGACGAGTTCATCACGCGCTCGGGCAAGGGGGCGAAGCTCTC
This sequence comes from uncultured Pseudomonadota bacterium, assembly GCA_963817785.1. GTDB lineage: Bacteria > Pseudomonadota > Gammaproteobacteria > Burkholderiales > SG8-39 > JAKALD01. Next base: position 512,268 of record CAWFPL010000008.1, read on the forward strand.
CGTCTACGTCGAGCCGGGCCGGCTCGACCAGGCCGGCTGGGCGATGGACTGCCTCAAGCGCGCGATGCAGTGGGACGAGGCGCGCTTCGGCCTGGAGCTCGACCTCGACCAGTACAACATCGTCGCGGTCGGCGACTTCAACTCCGGAGCGATGGAGAACAAGGGTCTCAACATCTTCAACACCAAGTACGTGCTGGCGCGCGCCGACACCGCGACCGACACCGACTACCTGAGCATCGACCGGGTGGTGGCGCACGAGTACTTCCACAACTGGACCGGCGACCGGGTGACCTGCCGCGACTGGTTCCAGCTCTCGCTGAAAGAGGGCCTGACCGTGTTCCGCGACCAGGAGTACGGCTCCGACACCTACTCGCGCGCCGTGCAGCGCATCCAGGAAGTGCGCATGCTGCGCGCGGCGCAGTTCCCCGAGGACGCCGGCCCGATGGCGCACCCGGTGCGCCCGCAGTCGTACATGGAGATCCGCAATTTCTACACCGTGACGGTGTATGAAAAAGGCGCCGAGGTGGTGCGCATGCAGCACACCCTGCTCGGCGAAGCGCAGTTCCAGGCCGGCATGCGCCTTTACTTCCAGCGCCACGACGGCCAGGCGGTGACCTGCGACGACTTCGCCGCCGCGATGGCCGACGCCTCCGGGGCCGACCTTGCCCAGTTCAAGCGCTGGTACGACCAGGCCGGCACGCCGCTGCTCAAATGCGCGGGCAGCTACGACGCCGCGCGCAAGACCTACACCCTGGAGGTGCGCCAGTCGTGCCCGCCGACTCCTGGCCAGGAGCTGAAGCTTCCGTTCCACATCCCGCTCGCGCTCGGCCTGCTCGCGCCCGACGGCACGGAGATCGCGCTGCAGCTCGAGGGCGAAGCGCAGCCCGCGGGCACCGATCGGGTGCTGTCGGTGCGCCAGCCCGAGGAGCGCTTCGTGTTCGTGAACGTCGCCGCGCGGCCGGTGCCTTCGCTGCTGCGCCGCTTCTCGGCGCCGGTGATCCTCAAGTACGACTACTCGGATGCCGACCTCGTCCACCTGATGGCGCACGACTCGGACGCGTTCAACCGCTGGGAAGCCGGGCAGCGCCTCGCCGGCGCGATCATCCTGGAGAAGGCGGGCAAGCCGACGCCGGCCTTCGTCGAAGCCTGCGCGCGCGTGCTCGCCGGCGGCACCGCGGACCCGGCGTTCGCCGCCGAGGCGCTGGCGCTGCCCTCCGAGACCTTCCTCGCCGAGCAGATGGAGGTGGTCGATCCCGACGCGCTGCACGCCGCGCGCAATACGCTGCGCCGCGAGCTGGCCGCGGCGCTCAAGTCTCAGCTGCTCGCGCTGTACCGCGGGCTGCACAGCTCCGCGCCGTATTCGCCGGACGCCGCCTCGGCCGGCAAGCGGGCGCTGCGCAACCTGTGCCTGGGCATCCTCATGGAGCTGGATGACGCCGAGATCCGCCGCCTGTGCATGGCGCAGTTCGAGCGCGCCGACAACATGACCGACGCGATGGCGGCGCTCGGCGCGCTCGCCAACTGCGACTGTGCCGAGCGCCGGCAGGCGCTCGATGCGTTCTACGCCAGATGGAAGGACGAGCCGCTGGTGCTCGACAAGTGGCTGGCGGTGCAGGCCACCTCGCGCCTGCCCGGCACGCTGGCGCGCGTGCGCGAGCTGCTCGCGCATCCCGCGTTCGACCTCAAGGTGCCGAACAAGGTCTATGCGCTCGTCCGCGGCTTCGCCGCGAACCACCTGCGCTTTCACGCCGCCGACGGCGGGGGCTACGCGTTCCTCGCCGACCAGGTGCTGGCGCTCGACCGCCTCAACCCGCAGGTCGCGGCGCGCATGGCGCGCGGCTTCGACCGCTGGAAGAGGTTCGACGCCGGCCGTCAGGCGCACGCCCGGGCGCAGCTCGAGCGCATGCGCGACGCCGAGGGACTGTCCAGGGACGTGGCCGAGATCGTCGTCAAGGCGCTCGCCTGAGCCGGGGGGCGGCGTGACCGCGACCGTCATCGCGATCTTCGCAGCGGTCTACCTCGGGATGATCCTGGGCGGCCTGCCGTTCCTGCAGCTCGACCGCACCGGCGTGGCGCTGCTCGGCGCCATCGCGGTGGTCGGCCTGGGCGTGCTGTCCCCGGAGCAGGCCGCGCGCTCGGTCCACCTGCCGACGCTACTGCTGCTGTTCTCGTTCATGGTCGTGTCCGCGCAGATGCGCCTGGGCGGCTTCTACGACCGGGTGACGCTAAAGATCGCGGCGCTTCCCGTCGCGCCGCCCGCGCTGCTCGGCGCCGTGATCGTCGTGGTCGCGCTCCTGTCGGCGCTGTTCAGCAACGACGTCGTGTGCCTCGCCGTCGCGCCGCTGCTCGCCGACGCGTGCGCGAAGCGCCGGCTCGACCCGGTGCCGTTTCTGCTCGCGCTCGCCTGCGCGGCGAACGTGGGCTCGGCCGCGACGCTGATCGGCAACCCGCAGAACATGCTGATCGGGCAGGTGCTGGACCTGCCGTTCGGCGGCTATTTCCTCTACGCGCTGGTCCCCGTGCTCGCGGGCCTGGCGCTCACCTGGGCGCTGATCGCCTGGCAGACGCGCGGCGCCTGGGCGGCAGCCGAGTCCGCGGAGCCGCAGCCCCGCACCCGGCCGGATGCCGTGCGCGCGTCCTTCGATCCCTGGCAGACCGCGAAAGGCCTCGCGGTGGTGTGCGCGCTGGTCGCGGTGTTCCTGCTCACCTCGTGGCCGCGCGACGTTGCGGCGCTGATCGGCGCCGGGCTGCTGCTGACCAGCCGCAAGCTGCACTCCAGCAAGATGCTGGGCCTGGTCGACTGGGAGCTGTTGATCCTGTTCATCGGCCTGTTCGTGGTCAACCACGCGCTCGAGCGCACGGGCGTCGCCCAGCAGGCCCTGCACGCGCTCGCCGCCGCCGGCGTGCCGCTCGACCATCCGGCGCCGCTGTTCGCCGCCACGCTGGTGCTGTCCAACGTGCTCTCGAACGTGCCCGCGGTCATGCTGCTGCTGCACGCGGCCAGGGCGCCGTTCGCCGGCCCCATGCTCGCGCTGGTCAGCACGCTCGCCGGCAACCTGCTGATCGTCGGTTCGATCGCCAACATCATCGTGGTCGACGCCGCCCGGCGCCGCGGCATCGAGATCGGCTGGCGGCGCCACGCGCGCACCGGCGTGCCGGTCGCGCTCGCCACGCTGGCGCTCACCGCGGCCTGGTTCGCCCTGCGGCTCTAGCTCAGAGCTCCGCCGGCAGCGAGCCGCGCTCGGCGCGTGCGATCCTGCGCCGCACATAGCGCACGCCGAGCCCGGCGAGCACGGCCACCACCGGGATCGCGACGCCGATCGCGACCGCCGGATTGATGCGCACGCCCGCGGCCTCCAGCGCCTTGGCCGCGTAGCCCACCAGGCTGACCACGTAATAGGTGATGGCGGCCACCGACAGGCCTTCGACCGTTTCCTGCAGCCGCAGCTGCAGGCTCGCGCGCCGGTCCATCGAGGCGAGCAGATCCTGGTTCTGCCGCTCGCGCGCCACCCCGACGCGCGTGGCGAGCAGCGCGCTCGCGCGCGCCACGCGCTCGGACAGCTCGAGCAGGCGCCGCTCGGCGGACTCGCAGGTCGCGATCGCCGGCGCCAGGCGCCGCGACATGAACTCCCGGATGGTCTGCGTTCCCGGCAGCCGGCGCTCGCGCAGCTCGCCGATGCGGCTGTTGACCAGATCGTGGTAGGCGCGCGTCGCGCCGAAGCGGTAGCGCGACTCCCCGATCGCGCTCTCGACGTTGGCGGCCAGGTGCGTGAGCTGCTCGAGCAGCGCTTCGTCGCCGCCGGTGCCCTGGGCGAGCGCCGCGGCCACCTGTGCCAGCTCGCGCTCCATCTCGAGCAGGCGCGGCGAGATCCGGCGCGCGATCGGCAAGGCGAGCAGCGCCATCATACGGTAGGTCTCGATCTCGAACAGCCGCTGCAGCGTGCGCCCGGCCTGGTAGCGCGACAGCTCGCGATCGATCACCAGCAGGCGCCCGAATCCGTCGGCGTGGACGCGAAAGTCGGTGAACGCGGCGCCGGCGCCCTCGCCCACCCCCGAACCGATCACGTAGTTGCCGCCGAACGCGGCGGCGATCTCGGAGGCACCCGGCATGGGACGCGCGCGCTCGACCAGGTCCGCGTGCAACGCGACGATGGTCCGGCCGGGGATGGCGCGCAGCCACTCGGCAGGCACCAGCCGCACCGCCGGCTCCGCGAACCACTGCGCCGCGGCGCCCGGACGGAAGAACGTATAGCTCGAGAACTCGGTGTGGCGCTCCCAGCGCAGGCGGTACGCCCCGAGCGCAGTCGCGAAGTGGATCGCATCGGCCGGCGGCGCGTGCACGCCGTGGCGCTCGCACAGCGCAGCCACGTGCGCGTGCTCGCTTGCGCGCTCGGCCGGGTCGAGGAGCACCGCCAGGTACGAGGCGCGCTCGGGGGCGCGCAGCGGCTCGTGCGGCCGCGCGTGCACCTCGTTGGCGAGCTGGAAGCGTTCCGGGTGGTTGTCGGGCAATGGCATCCGTCAGTCCCTGTTTTCCGCTGCCGACAGAATCGCATAATCCAGCGCGCTCGGACACGGCGCGTTGCGCGGCGGTCGCCCCGACCGGCCCTCGCCGGCGGCAGCCTTGACAATGATTGCCTCGGCAATTATAGTCCGCCGCTCTTCGCTTCCCGACCGCGATGGCCGACTTCTACGACCCCAAGAGCTACGACCCGCGCGAGAGCCTCGGCTACCTCGTGACGCTGGTGCGCCGCCGGCTGCTCGACCTGGTCGAGCCGGACTTCGCGGCCCTCGGCCTCACCTCGGTGCAGGCGATCGTGCTCATGGGGCTGGGCACGGGAATCGCGAGCACCGCGGCCGACGTCTGCAAGACCATCCAGCACGACCCCGGGGCGATGACGCGGGTCATCGACCGCCTGGAGCAGATGGACCTGGTGCGGCGCGTGCGCGCGCCCGAAGACCGGCGCTCGCTCAAGCTCGAGCTGACCGACGCCGGCCGCAAGTCGCTGCCGGCGATCAAGTCCGCGGCGGTGCGCGCCTCGAACCACATGCTGCGCGGCTTTACGCACGCGGAGGCGCGCCAGCTGATCGCCTCCCTCAAACGACTGCTGGAGGACGCATGAACGCTCGAGCGCTGCTGAGCGCCCTCGTTGCCGCGCTCGCCGCGGCCGGCTGCGCGAGCACCGCCGGCCTCACCACGCACGCCAGGCTCACCGACCCGGCGCAGCTGCAGGCCGCGCGCAGCCTTTCCGGGGCCCGCTTCTCCCCCGAGGCCTGGCCGGGGGCCGACTGGTGGAAGTCGCTCGGCGATCCCCAGCTCGACGCGCTGATCGGGGAGGCGCTCGCCGACAGCCCGAGCATCCGCCTCGCGCGCGCGCGGGTGGAGCGGGCGAACGCGCTGGCCGAAGCCGCGGGTGCGCCGCGCCGGCCGCAGGTGAACGCAGCCGCGAACCCGAGCTACCAGCGCTTCTCCGAGAATTTCATCTATCCGCCGCCTTACGGCGGCAACTGGTACTGGCAGAACCAGGCCACGCTCGACTTCTCCTACGACTTCGACTTCTGGGGCAAGAACGCCGCCGTCTACGCCGCCGCGCTCGGCCAGGTGAAGGCCGCCGAGGCCGACGCCTACGCGGCGCGCCTGGTGCTGTCCTCGGCCATCGCGCGCTCCTACGTCCAGCTCGCGCACGCCTTCGACCTGCTCCAGCTCGCCCGCGACACGCTCGCGCAGCGCGACAAGGTGCTCGCGCTGGTGCAGCACCGCGTCGCCTCGGGAATCGACTCGCGCGTCGAGCTGAAGCAGGCGGAGGCGGAGATCCCGGCCGCCAAGGAGCAGATCGCGCAGATCGAGGAAACGATCGCGCTCACGCGCAACCAGCTCGCCGCGCTGGCGGGCGCAGGCCCCGACCGGGGGCTCAGGATCGCGCGTCCCAGGCTGGCCGCGCCCAGGGGCCCGCTGCTGCCGAGCAAGTTGCCGGCGGACCTGATCGGCCGGCGGCCGGACGTGATCGCCAGCCGCTGGCGCGTCGAGGCCGCGGCGCGCGACATCGACGCGGCGCACGCGCAGTTCTACCCGGACGTCAACATCGCCGCCTTCGTCGGGCTGCAATCGCTCGGCTGGTCCAAATTCATCGACAGCGGCAGCACCATCGCCGGAGTCGGCCCGGCGCTCAGCCTGCCGATCTTCGACGGCGGCGCCCTGCGCGGCAACCTGGGCGCGCGCAACGCCGACTACGACGCGGCGGTGGAGCAGTACAACCAGACGCTGTCCGATGCGCTGCGCGAAGTGGCCGATCAGCTGGTGGCCTTCCGCTCGGTCGAGCGCCAGCGCCCGCAGGTGAAGGCGGGGCTCGCGGCCGCGCAGGAAGCCTACGACCTCGCCCTCGCACGCTACCGGGCTGGCCTGTCGAACTTCCTCTCGGTGCTGTCGACCGAATCGCAGGTCATCGCGCAGCGCTCGCTCGTCGCCGACCTGCGCGCCCGCGAGCTCGACGCCTCGATCAACCTCGCGCATGCGCTCGGCGGCGGCTACCAGGGCACCACCCCCCCGCTCGCCGCGGGCGGCTCCTGAATACCAAGCACAAAGGAATCACCATGGCAGAACCCGCCACTCCCGCGGCGAACGGAAACGGCAAGCGCAGGCGCGCGCTCGCAATCGTGCTGCTCGTGTTCGCGCTGGGCGGCATCGGCTACGGCGTGTACTGGTGGATGACGGGACGCTATTACGAATACACCGACGACGCCTACGTGGCCGGCAACGTGGTCCAGATCACGCCTCAGGTGGCGGGCACGGTGATTGCCGTGCGCGCCGACGATACCGACTACGTGAAGGCCGGGGAGGTCCTGGTGCAGCTCGACCGCGCCGACGTCAAGGTCGCGCTCGAGCAGGCCGAAGCGCAGCTCGCGCGCACCGTGCGCCAGGTGAGAACCCTGTACGCGAACGATGCGCAGCTCGCCGCCACCGTGACGCTGCGCGCGGCCGAGCTTGCCAAGGCGCAGGACGACCTGGCGCGGCGCGAGCGCGCGGCGGGCAGCGGCGCGGTGTCCGCGGAGGACGTGCAGCACGCGCGCGATGCGGTGCGCACGGCCGAGGCCGTGCTGGCGGCTGCACGCGAGCAGCTCGCCGCCAGCCGGGCGCTGACCGACAACACCACCGTCGCCGATCATCCCGACGTGAAGGCCGCCGCGGCCAGGGTGCACGCGGCCTTCCTCGACTACGCGCGCACCGAGATTCTCGCGCCGGTCTCCGGATTCGTCGCCAAGCGCAACGTCCAGGTCGGGCAGCGCGTCGCGCCCGGGGCGCCGCTCATGGCGGTGGTGCCGCTCAACGACCTGTGGGTCGACGCCAATTACAAGGAAAGCCAGCTCGCCGACGTGCGCGTCGGCCAGCCGGTGGAGCTCAGCTCCGACGTCTACGGCGACGACGTCAAGTACCGCGGCACGGTCGCCGGCTTCGGCGCCGGCACCGGGAGCGCGTTCGCGCTGCTTCCGGCGCAGAACGCCACCGGCAACTGGATCAAGGTGGTGCAGCGCCTGCCGCTGCGCATCGCGCTCGAGCCGCGGCAGCTCGCAGCCCATCCGCTGCAGATCGGCCTGTCGATGCGCACGTACGTCGACACGCACGACCGCAGCGGCAAACGCCTGGTCGAGACCGTGCGCCGGCACGCGGGGCAGCAGACCGACGTGTTCGCCTCCCTCGACAAGCTGGCGGCGCAGCGCGTGGCCGAGATCATCGCCGCGAACAGCGCCGCCCGGCCCGCGGTCGCGCCGCGCGTCGGCGCGGCGCCGCGTCATCCCGGCTGAGCGGGCGCGGAGGGCGCATCGTGCAGAACGGCGCCGCCGCGCCGCAGCCGTATACCGGCGCCATGCTGGCGCTGCTGACGCTGGTGCTGGCGATGGCGAACATGATGGAGGTGCTCGACCTCACCATCGCCAACGTCGCCATCCCGACCATCACCGGCGATCTCGCGGTGGCGCCCACCCAGGGCGCCTGGGTGATCACCTCCTACGCGGTGGCCAACGCCATCACCGTGCCGATGGCGGGCTGGTTCGCGGGGCGCTTCGGCCAGGTGCGCATGTACTCGCTGGCGATCGCGGTGTTCACCTTCGCCTCGTTCCTGTGCGGCCTGGCGACCAGCCTCTCGATGCTGGTCAGCTTCCGCGTGCTGCAGGGCGCGGCGGCCGGATTCATGGTGCCGCTGTCGCAGGCGCTGCTGCTGGCGAGCTACCCGCCCGAGAAGCGCTCCACCGGGCTGGCGATCTGGGGCATCACCATCGTGGTGGCGCCGATCCTCGGGCCGCTGCTCGGCGGCTGGATCACCGAGAACTATCACTGGTCGTGGATCTTCTTCATCAACATCCCGATCGGCATCTTCGCCTCGTTCGCCACCTGGGAGATGATGCGCGACCGCGAGACGCCCACCCGCAAGCTGCCCGTGGACCGCGTCGGCATGGTGCTGCTGGTGGTATGGGTCGGCAGCCTGCAGATCATGCTCGACAAGGGCAACGAGCTCGACTGGTTCCATTCCGCGACCATCGTCGGCTTCGGGCTGCTCGCGCTGCTCGGCTTCTGCCTGTTCCTCGCCTGGGAGCTGAACGAGGCGCATCCGGTGGTCGACCTGGGGCTGTTCCGCTTCCACAACTTCCGCCGCGGCGCGATCGCGCTGGCGCTCGGCTTCGCGCTGTTCTTCGCCAGCATCATCGTGCTGCCGCTGTGGCTGCAGACCCAGCTCGGCTACAACTCGCAGTGGGCCGGCTACGCGCTCGCCCCGGCCGGCATCTTCGCCGTGATCTTCATGCCGCTGGTCGGCCGCAGCATCGGACGCGTGGACCCGCGCCTGCTCGCCAGCATCGGTTTCGTGGTGTTCGCGATCGTGGCGTTCTGGCGCGGGCACTTCGACACAGAGGCCGATTTCGCCACCATCGCCCTGCCGCAACTGCTGCAGGGCGTCGGCGTGGCATTCTTTTTCACCCCGCTCATCTCGATCAACCTCGGCGGCATCCCGGTCGCGCGCATCGCCAACGCCACCGGCCTGCAGAATTTCCTGCGCATGATGGCGGGCAGCTTCGGCGCCTCGATCGCGATCTCGCTGTGGGACCGCCGCCAGACCCTGCACCGCACCCAGCTCGCCGAGCACATCAGCCTGTACGACGCGACCACGCGCCACTTCGTGGACACCCTGCACGGCTTGGGCATGGCGGCGGGCCAGGCGCACGCCGAGCTCGAGCGCCTGCTGGTGAGCCAGTCCTACATGCTCGCGACCAACGACATCTTCTGGATCGTGGGCGCGCTGTTCCTGGTGCTGATCCCGCTGTTGTGGACCACCCGCCCGCCGTTCGGCGCCGGGCCGGCGGGAGGGCATTGAGGCGGCTGAGCGGGTTGCGGGCGGCCGGCACATCTTGGTTCCCCGTGTCTCCGGGATTTGCATGGGTCAGACTTCGACCCATGCAAATCCCGGAGATCGTGGAAAACCCCTGACGGTTTTTTTTCCGATCTCCGGTTTTCCGAGGGGTCGCCCTTTGACGCCTCGGAAAACCGGAGACCGCCGCAGGCGTACCTGCACCGCTCCGCTGCTCCCCTCCCTACCCCCGCCCGAGCTTCGCCTGCACCCGCTGGTCGAACCTGGCGACCTCGACCACCACGCGCTCGTGCAACCCGTCGCCGATCAGGTCCTTCTCGTCGCGCGCTTCGACGCGGAAGGTGAGCGTGCGGCCCTGCACCCAGATCAGCTCGGCGCGCGCGCGCACGCGCATGCCGACCGGCGTCGCGGCGAGATGGCGCACGTCGAGCCGCGTCCCCAGGCTCTGATACCCCGGCGGCAGCAGGTGCTCGCACGCGGCGAGCGCCGCGGCCTCGAACAGGTTGATCATCACCGGCGTGCCGAGCACGTGCACCTTGCCGCTGCCGATGCTCGGCGCGGTGTGCTCCTCGCCGACCGTCAGCTCGGTGTCACCGGTCAGGCCGGGTTGCAGCTGAGGGGGAAATTGCATGCTGCCTCCTTTGCACGGATCTTAGCGAAAAGCGTGCCTGCGAAGGCGCCCGGCGCCGCCGCGCACTCACAGCCGGCGGCGCTGCAGCCAGATGCGCGCGCCCCAGATGACCGCCCCGACGGCGACCAGCGCCGCGCCGAGAGTGAGCTCGATGCCGCCCAGATCTCCGAGCCACAGGCGCAACCCCGCGCCGAAGAGGTACCCCAGTCCGGTACCGAGCACCGCCCAAACGAGCGCGGCGACCAGATCGAGGGCGATGAAGCGCGCCCAGTGCACCGAGCTGGTACCGATCGCGATCGGTCCGACGACGCGCAGGCCGTACAGGAAGCGCAGCGCCAGGATCACCGGCAGGGGATGGCGCTCGAGCAGCGCGCGTATGCGCGCGGCGCGCGGCGCCTGGCGCGGAAAGCGCGCGAGAATGCGGCCGCCGTAGCGCCGGCCAAGCCAGAAATAGAACAGGTCGCCCAGAAAGGCCGCCGCCGCCGCGACCGCGATCACCCATGGCAAGCGCAGGTAGCCGCCATGCGCGGCGAACCCGCCCAGCAGCAGGGTCGTCTCGCCCTCCAGCAGCGTGCCGACGAACACGGCCGGATAGCCCCAGCTCTGGACAAAATCCGCGAGCATCGGCGCGGTCCGGCCGCTACGGCGGGCGCTACTTCAGCAGCCCGCGTGCCTTCATGCGGTCGCAGGCGTTGTAGCGCGGCGCCGGGAGCGTCTTTCCCTGCGCGTGGGCGCGCTCCTGCATGCGCGCGTGCTCCTCGGCCTGATAGGCCTTGCATTCCGCGAAGCTGTGCATCGACAGCATCTTCTCTCGGTGCGCGCTGCGCTCCTCGGGGGTCATCAACCCCCAGCCGTAGGTGTTGCGCTGGTTGAAGCGGTAGCGCTGCCGCTGTGCCGGAACCGGTCCGGTACCCGGGGTGACGCCCGGGCCTTGCGGCGCCTGGGCGGCGGCAGGCAATGCGAGCGCTGCACCGAGCAGCGCGAGGCAGGCGATGCGTCTTGCGTTCACGATGGTCCCTTTTCCTGGCGAAATGCCTCCGCGATTGTGCGTCAGCACAACGACAGGCTCTTGACGCAGGTCAAACCGCCACCGCGCGTCTACGGGCTCCCGAGCGCGCGGGCGAACTCGTCGGGATCGAAACCGACGAGCAGCTTTCCGCCCGCCTCGACAACCGGCCTGCGGATGGCGCTCGCGTTTGCCTCGAGCAACTCGAGCGCGCGCGCCTGGTCAAGCTTCGCGCGCTGCGCCTCGGGGATCTTGCGCCAGGTCGGCCCGCGCGTATTCGCGAGCGCCTCCCAGCCGGCGCGCTTCGCCCAGGCGTCGAGCTTGCCGGGCGGTACGCCCGCCTTCTTGTAGTCGTGGAACGAGTAGGCGACGCCATTCGCGTCGAGCCACGCGAACGCCTTCTTCATCGTGTCGCAGTTCCTGATGCCGTACACGGTGACTTTCACGCGTCCTCCCATGCCGGCCCGCCCCAAAGCCAGGCCGCGCCGCGCACCCCGCTCGAATCGCCGTGCGCGTTGCGCGCGAGGCGCGTGGCGACGTGATCCGAGAACACGTAGCGGCCCCACAGGCGCGGCACGCCTTCGTACAGGCGCGCGAGATTGGATATCCCGCCCCCGAGTACGATCACGTCCGGGTCGAGCACGTTGATGACCGTGCCGAGAGCGCGCGCGAGGCGCTCCTCGTAGCGCGCGAGCGTGGCCTCGCAGTCCGGATCGCCTTCGGCCGCGCGCGCCGCGATCCGCGGCGGCTCGAGCTCCTGTCCGGTCCTCGCCCGGTGATCGCGCGCCATTCCTGGCCCGGACAGATAGGTCTCCACGCAGCCCGCGCGCCCGCAGTAGCACGCCGGCAGCGGCAGGTCGGCGGCCTGCGGCAGCGGCAGCGGGTTGTGCCCCCACTCGCCGGCGATCGCGTTGCCGCCTTCGAGCACCTGCCCTCGCACCACGATGCCGCCGCCGACGCCCGTGCCGAGGATCACCCCGAACACGACCGCGGCGCCCCGCCCGGCCCCATCCACCGCCTCCGACAGCGCGAAGCAGTTGGCGTCGTTGGCGAGCCGCACTTCGCGGCCGAGCACGCGTTCCAGGTCCGGTTTGAGCGGCTGGCCGATCAGGCAGGTCGAATTGGCGTTCTTCACCAGGCCCGTGACGAGCGAAAGCGTGCCCGGCATGCCGACGCCTACGGTCGCGCGCGCGCCGATGTCGCGCTCGGCGTCGGCCACGAGAGTCGCCACCGTGCGCAGCGTGGCGGCATAGTCGCCCTGCGGCGTGGGAATGCGCTTGCGGAAGACTTCGCGCCCCAGGCCATCGAGCGCCAGCACCTCGATCTTGGTGCCGCCAAGGTCGATGCCTATTCGTAACATGCCGCTTTCAAGAGGCGAAGAAAAGGCGCCCGGAGAAGGCGCCTTGGCGAGCCACCGGAGGAGCCCGCTCAGACCTTGGTCTCGGTCTTCTCCTTCACTTCGCCCTCGATGGTCTGGCCGGTGATCTGCGGCGGCGCCTCCGCGGGCTTCTCCGCCGGCTTCTCCGCGGTGCCCTCGCGCATGCCTTCCTTGAACCCGCGCACTGCCCCGCCAAGATCGGTGCCGATGTTGCGCAGCTTCTTGGTGCCGAAAATCAGCATGACGATCACCAGGACGATCAGCCAGTGCCAGATGCTGAACTCGCCCATATCAAACCTCCTGTATCCAGTGCCCAATCTTCGGCCCGAGCGGATTGGGGCCGCCGATGCCGCACATGTATGAATGATACCCCTCGTGAACGCCCGAGCGGCAGCGCCGCAGTCCGAGGCGCAGCGTCATTTTCTGACGCGCCCGCGGCATCACTGACTCCGTCCTGACGCTCCGCGACCAATCCTTGGAGCGACCTCGCTCGCATCAACCCCACGCCAGCAGGAACACTCCGAAGGCGATCATCAGCGCGCCGCCGACGCGCGCCACCCGCTCGCCGGCGGGAAGCAGCTTCTCGATGAGGATCAACACCGCGAGCACCGCGACCCAGAGCAGATTCATCACCCCGCCGACGAACAGCAGCGCCATCAGCAGCGCGCAGCAGCCCAGGCAGTAGGCGCCGTGCTCGACCCCCATGCGCAGCGCCCCCAGCCATCCGTCGCGCCAGCGGTTGACGACGAAATCGATCGGCGAGCGGCAGTTCGCGAGGCAGGCGCGCTTGAGCGGGGTCCACTGATAAACGCCTGCGCTCACCCACAGCGCCGCGCCGAACAGGGTGCTGCCGATCTTCATCGACGGCAGCAGGAGCGCCGCCTGGTCGAGCCGCCATTGCGCGAGCGTGGCGCCGAGGCTGAAGACGCCCCACGCGATCAGGTAGCCGGCGGCGAACACGGCGCTCGGCAGGTGCGCCTGGCCGCGCTCGCGCCGGCGCCGGTTGACGGTGGCGAAGGTCAGGATCATGGGAATCGCGCCGGGCAGCATCATCCCCGCCATCATCACCCACCACATCACGAACATCAGGATGAGCTTGCTCCCCGACCAGGGCGCCGGCGGCATGGCCCCCATCGCAGCGCCCGGCATGGCCGCACCCATGCCGGGCATCCCGCCAGCGAGGTGGAACAGGTAGAGCCAGGCCAGCGCACTGACCCCGAGGAGCGCCGCGACGGTCGCGGCGCGCTCGCTCCGCAGGAGCACCTAGGCCGACCAGCTGAACGGCGCGTAGTGGCCGTTGTTGCCCCTGCCCGCGATCTCCAGCTCCAGGCCGAAGCCGTGCAGGCGGGTGTGACCGGACTTGGCGAGCGCGAGCCGGCCGTTGGCGGGATGCGCGGTGTTGTCGAGGTAGAAGGGCTCGCCGTTGTTGCGCCTGGAGGGCACGCCCTCGATCGCGAACTCGAGCATCCCGGGAATCGACGCCGCGCGCTTCAGGCCGTCCGCCGTGAACACGATCGGCTTCACCGCCACGCCGCGGAAATCGCTCACCAGCGTGTCACGGATGCGCGCCGGCGTGCCGCCCGCCTCCCCGCTGACGATCGCGCTCAGCGCCTGGCGCTGCGCCGGAGCGGCCGCCTCGTCGATCACGCCGGCAAAGATCCAGTTGCCGTCGGACATCACCCTGCCCGAGCGGATGACGAGGGCGAACGCCAGGCCGTCGAGCGCGACCTCCCCGCAGCTGCCGCGCTCGATGCGGTATACCTGCAGCGAAGTGCACTGGTCGTGGGTGGCCGGCGCCTGGGGGTTGGTGAAGATGCACGGGCACAGGTAGTCGCAGTTGCAGCTCTCCATGTACTCGCCGCTGATCCTCCATCTGGCATCCGCCATGACGCTCCTCCGTCGTGATCGCGTGCGATGTTACCGGCCGCGCCCCGCGCCGCGCAATCGCCGCGCCGCAGGCGGCGCGGCGCGGGCAGCGCGGTGCGCGAGGTGCAGCCGGTGCAGCGAGATCTTGCGCACTTCGAGCTTCGATGCCTCGATGTGCGCGCGCAGCAGCAGGCCCGCCTGCTGCGCCTTGCGCGCCAGCACCGCGCGCAGGATCGCGGCGTGCTCCTCGTAGGTGCGCTCGATGCGCTCGCGCTGGGTGAAGTCCAGCCGCCGGATGATGCGGATGCGCTCGGTGATGTCGCCGTGGATGCGCGCCAGCTCCGGGTTGCCCGCCGCTTGCACCAGCGCGGCGTGGAACGCCTCGTCGAGCTGCGCCACCTCGATCCAGTCGCTGCGCCGCAGCCGGGGCGGCACCAGCCACAGCGCCTTCAGCTCGTCGAGCGCGCCTCCGATCTCGCCCGCGCACAGCCTGGCGAGCGCCGCCAGCTCGAGGATCACGCGCACATCGTACAGGTGCTCGAAGTGCTCGAAGTCGAGCGGCTTGACGCTCCAGCCGCTCTTCGGCTGCAGCTCGACGAAGCCCTCGCGCTGCAGGCGCAGCAGCGCCTCGCGCACCGGGGTGCGGCTCACCCCGGCACGCGCGGCGATCTCGTTCTCCGACAGGCCGGCGCCGGGCAGCATGCGGAACTCGAAGATGTCCGCCTTGACCCGCTGGTAGACCGCGTCGGCCAGCCGCTTGCCGTCTCTCCCGATGCCCTTGCCCGTCACGTCTTTCCTCCGCCCCGGCGCTCAGCCCGGCAGCGCGACTCCGATTCCCAGCATGAATCCCGTGAGCATATCCCAGCCGGAGGAGTTGCCGATCGCGGCGAGCGCGCGCGCCGCGGTGAGCGCGCCGGTATCGTCGCCGACGGCGAGCGCCTTTGCCGCCGCGTGCAGGGGCGCGAAGCTGCGGCCGCGCGCGAGATCGCCGAACAGCGCCGCGCTCACGGGGTGGCTGCGGGCCACGACCTCGAGCGCCAGGGTTTCGGCGACCCCGGCCCAGCGGGCATCGCGCGGAGCGAGCAGGCGCCGCCCGAACAGCGCCGCGCCGGCGAGATCGTCGCCCGAGGGAGTGAGGCCGGTGCCGAACCCGAGCAGGGGCCGCGAGGCCGCCCGCACGGCCGGCGGATCGTCGCTCGCGTAGGCGGCCGCGAGAGAGCGCACCCGGGCGACTCCCAGGCTCAGGGGAAAGCCCGGCGAGCGCCCGGCGAGCAGCGCGCCGTAGCCGCGCGGCGCATCGTCGCGCGCCAGCGCTTCGCGCAGGCGCGCCGCGCCCGAAGTCAGCCGGGCCGCGTCCTGCGGGCCGGAGAGCTCGGCCGTCCAGCCGCGCGCCGGCAGCGAGACCAGGCGCAGCACC
This sequence comes from uncultured Pseudomonadota bacterium, assembly GCA_963817785.1. Lineage (GTDB taxonomy): Bacteria > Pseudomonadota > Gammaproteobacteria > Burkholderiales > SG8-39 > JAKALD01. Next base: position 527,919 of record CAWFPL010000008.1, read on the forward strand.
GCCCCCGGCGGAGGCGCTTGCGCCGTAACCACGGCTCGCGGGTGCATCGCCGGCAGGCGCGGACCCACCCACAGCAGCTCGCCCGCGGCGCTGAAGTAGGGACCGCCGGCCGGCGCCGGCAAGGCCGTGGCGATTCCCCCGCTGCGTTCGAGCGCCGCGCGTGCGAGCTCACCCGCGCGCAGCACCTCGAGGGTCGCCGCCTGGCGCAGGCCCGCGGCGATCATGCGCGCAAGGATGCGTTCATCCGGGCGCCTGGCGTGGCTGCTGCTGCATGCCGGCGATCAGGCAGATGCCGCCGAACAGCGCATAGCCGAGCGCGATCAGCGGCGACACGCCGAACCCGAGCTGGGCGCCGTGGATGAAGCCGAAGAACGACAGCACCGCGCCCGCGAACGCATACATCGCCGCCTGGGTGAACTTGCGGTCGATGATGAAAGCGGCCATCGCACCCAGCACCAGCCCCGCCAGCACCGCGCCGCCGCCGAGCAGCGCCATGCCGTGGTACACGACGCCGGTGCCCATCAGCTTGCCGGTGCCGACCTGCGCGGCCGAGGTGCCGGCCGCGTTCAGGGCGCTGTCGACCTGCAGCTGGCCCCACGCGGCGATGTTGGGAATGATCGCCAGCACCGCGGCCGGCGCGTGCTCTTTCGGCGAGGCCTGGAACGCCTGCGCGCCGATCACCAGCCCGATGTAGAGCAGGATCGGCAGGATCGCGACCAGCGGCACCACCGCGAGCAACAGCGCGGTGAGGCCGAGAAAGCACACCAGCGCGATCACGACGCCGGTGGCGAGCGAGTAGCCGATGCGCCCGCCGACCGCCTTCCAGCCCGGGTGGCCGATGTACACCGCCGGCGGGAACGGGCTGCCGAGGATCGAGCCCACGATCGCGCCGATGCCGTCGGCGGCGAGGATCTTGCGCAGATCATATGAGTCGCCCGCGGCGGCGGCGCTCTCGACGTTGTTCATCGCCTCGGTGAAGTTGTAGATACCGAGCGGGATCGCGGTGACCAGCAGCGGCGCGACGCCGATCAGGCCGTGCCACACCTCGCCGCCCGGAACCGGCAGGTGCAGGCCGAACTGCGCGAACGACGCCTTCACCTGGGCGGCCTGCACGACGTCGCTCCAGCCGAAGAAATACGCGATCCAGCCGACCACGATGCCGACGATCACCGCCACCAGCCCCCCGGGTAGACCCCAGGGCAGGCGCACGTTGGCGGTCCAGCTGATCAGCACGATGGCGAGCGAGATGAACGCGATCCAGGGAACTTCCCACATCTGGAACGCCGGCCGCAGCGAAATGAACGCGATCGAAATGCCCGCGAGCGTGCCGAGCATCGCGGCCCGGGGCGTGTGCGCGCGGATCGCACGGCCCGAACAGGATTCCAGAGAGAATGATCACGCCGATGATGAACGCCCAGGCGAGGCCCGCCTCCCAGGCGAGCATCGGGTTCCTGGTCTTGAGGTACACCGGCAGCATGATCACGAATACGACGATGAACATGTGCGGCACGCTCGGGCCGTAGGGCATGGCCGCCACGTCGCTGCGGCCCTCCTTGTGCGCGAGCTTCCAGGCGAGGTAGGCGTAATAGAGGTTGCCGATCGGCAGCGCGATGCCGAGCGCCGGCAGGATGCGACCGAACACCGTGTCCGCGGGCAGGTGCACCACGCCCAGGCACAGCCCGGTGAGCACGATCACGTTGAGGATCACGTTGGTGAACAGTCCGAAGAACCCGTTCCAGTCCCCCGGCACCCACCAGCGCACCTGCGCCGTACCGCTTTCGCTTGCCATCGCTACCCTCCTCCTGTCGAGACTTGCGACGTCCGGTCGCTCGGATGGGCTTCAGCCCTTGTTCAACGCCTCCAGCAATCGTTGCGAATTGCCGACCCAGCCGAAGATCCCGCCCTGGGCCTTGATCATCGCCAGCGCCGCCGTCTGGAACTCCGGGAAGTACGAGCCGACGCAATCCTCCAGCACCAGGCAGTCGTAGCCGCGGTCGTTGGCCTCGCGCACGGTGGTGTTCACGCACACCTCGGTGGTCACGCCGCACACCACCAGCTGCCGGATGCCCCGGTCGTGCAGGATCGCGTCGAGGTCGGTGGCGTAGAAGGCGCCCTTGCCGGGCTTGTCGACGATCGGCTCGCCGGCGAGCGGCTTCAGGTCGTCCACGATGTCGTGGCCGTATTCGCCGCGCACCAGGATGCGGCCCATCGGGCCGCGGTCGCCGATGCCGGTCTTGAGCCGCCCGCGCAGCTTCTTGCTGGGCGGCAAATCGGTGAGGTCCGGACGATGCCCCTCGCGCGTGTGAATCACCAGCATGCCGCGGCCGCGCGCCGCCTCGAGCACGCGCCGCGTCGGGGCGATCGCCTTGCGCAGCAGCGACACGTCGTTGCCGAGCGCCTCGCCGAAGCCGCCCGGATCGACAAAGTCGCGCTGCATGTCGATGATCAGCAGCGCGCAATGCGCCGGATCGAGCTCGAATTCGTAGGGTTCCGCCTGAACCGCCGCCATGGTCTTCTCCCGATCGTTCAGCCGCCCGCCGCCGCGCGGCGCCCGGCCGAAAGGTAGGCCCGCCAGCCGCCCAGATGCGTGATGTCGCGCGCGCTCGCCGTGGCGTAGTGCTCGCACAGGAAGCCGCGCGCGCGCTCGCCGTCGTCGAGCTCGAGCGTGCCGATGCCGAGCGGCGCCGGAATGCCGTCCACGAAGCCGCCGAACGCCGCCTCCGGCATCTCCCACACTTCGACCTCGATCGCCGCGCCTTGCGCCGCGCGCAGCAGGCCGGGCCGCGGCGGCGAGAACGCCTCGAAGGCGAACAGGCGGTACCCGGGCGCTGTGCGGCAGGCGCGCACCAGCCGCGCGCCGCGCTCGAGCAGCTCGCGATTGAGCGCCAGCCCGGACATGTGCGCTCCGCACACCACCAGCCGCACCGTCGCCGGCCGCTGCGCAGCGGCCGCGCGCGGCGCCTGGTACTCGGGCAGCGCGCAGCCGGTGGCGCCGAGCGGCAGGCCGAAGGCGCGCTGCAGGCGCTCGCCCAGCGTGCATAGCGCAGAGTCGCTGAACGCCGGTGCGAGCAGCGTGACGCCGAACGGCAGGCCGTCGCCGCGAAATCCGGCCGGCACGGCGAGCGCGGCCAGGTCGAACAGGTTGACGAAGTTGGTGTAGGTGCCCAGCCGGCTGTTGAGCGCGATCGGCTCGGCCTCGACCTGGGCGAGCGTATAGACGGTCGGCGCGGTCGGGGTGACGATCAGCTCGACCGCCTCCCAGGCCCCCTCGGCCTCGTGGCGCAGGGCCTGCAGTCGGTAGGCCGCGGCGAAGGCGTCCGCGGCGGAGAACGAGGCCGCCTTCTCGATCACGCGCCGCGTGTCCGGCCGGATCGCCTCGGGCTTGCGCGCGAGGAGCTCGCGGATCACCAGCCAGCGCTCGGCGACCCACGGCCCCTCGTAGAGCAGCCGCGCGGCCTCGAGGAACGGCCGGAAGTCGAGCTCGACGCGCTCGCCGCCGAGCGCCTCGAGCCGCTCGAGCGCCGCGCCGAACAGCCGCTCGTAATCGCGGTCGCCGAAGAATTCGAGCGAGCCGCGACCCGGCACGCCGAAGCGGAAGCGCTCGCCGAAGGCGCTCGCCGCCGCCTCCGGCGCCGCGCGCGAGTACGGGTCCTCGCGGTCGTAGCCCTGGGCGGCGCGCAGCACCGCCTGCGCGTCGCGCACCGTGAGCCCGAGAATCGAGACGCAGTCGAGCGAGCGGCATGCCGGCACCACGCCGCGCGTCGAGAGCAGGCCGAGCGAGGGCTTGAGGCCGACGAGGCTGTTGAACGCAGCCGGCACCCGGCCCGAACCGGCGGTGTCGGTGCCGAGCGCAAAGCTCACCAGACCGGCGGCCACCGCGACCGCCGAGCCGGAGCTGGACCCGCCCGAGATGTACTGCGGATCGAACGCGTTGCGGCATGCGCCGTAGGGCGAACGGGTGCCCACCAGCCCGGTGGCGAACTGGTCGAGGTTGGTCTTGCCGATCGCGATCGCGCCCGCGTCGAGCAGCCGCTGCACCACCGTCGCGTTCGCCCGCGGCACATAAGCGTAGTCCGGGCAGGCGGCCGTGGTCGGCACGCCCGCCAGGTCGATGTTGTCCTTGATCGCGAACGGAATGCCGTACAGCGGCAGCGCGGCGGGCGAGGTGCGCTCGAGCTCGGCCGCCCGCGCTTCGAGCGCCGCACGCGGCACGCGCTCGATCCAGACGTGGTGATCGCCGTGGTGCGCGATGCGCTCGAGGACCTGCTCGAGCACGGCGGACGGACGGCGCGCGCCCGACAGATACGCCTGCCGCAGCCAGCCGATGTCGAGACTGCCTCGGGCCGTACCCATGACTCTCCCCGGACCCCGGCCGTCGTGCTCGTCTCGAGGACTGCCCGCGGCCAAGCTACCTGCATACAACCATGTATACTTGACCGCTCGCAGTATATGCGCCGGACCGGCCCGGGACAACTCCAAGCAGCACGCCACGCGCCGCCCCGTTGCGCCACGCCACTGCCCATGCCCGCGGCCACCCGCATCATCCGCAACACGTACCGCGACTCGGTCGCGCTGATGCAGCTCTCGGCGCGCATTGCCGCGCTGCCCGGCATCGAGCAGGCATCGGTCGTGATGGCCACCGCCGGCAACCTCGCGCTGCTGCGCGAGGCCGGCCTGCTCGAGGGTCCGGTGGACGCCGCGCCGGGCGACCTGCTCGCGGTGGTGCGCGGCGAGGGGCAGCCCGCACTGCAGGCGGCGCTGGAAGAAGCCGAACGCGCCGTGGTGCGGTCTGCGCAGCCCGCGCCGCATCCCGGAGAACAGCGTGCGCTGGCGCCGCGCAGCATCGAGATGGCGCTGGCGGGGACCCCGGGCGCCAATCTCGCCCTGATTTCGACCCCCGGGGAATACGCCGCCGCCGAAGCGCTCAAGGCGCTGCGCCTCGGCCTGCACGTGATGCTGTTCAGCGACAACGTGAGCCTCGGCGACGAGGCGATGCTCAAGCGCGAGGCGTGCGAACGCGAGCTCCTGATGATGGGCCCGGACTGCGGTACCGCGATCGTCGGCGGCGTGCCGCTCGGCTTTGCCAATGCGGTGCGGCGCGGCCCGGTGGGCGTGGTCGGCGCGTCCGGAACCGGCATGCAGCAGATCACTTCGCTGCTCGACCGCGCCGGGGTCGGCGTGTCCCATGCGCTCGGCACCGGAGGCCGCGATCTGCACGCCGACATCGGCGGCGCGACGATGCTCGCGGCGCTCGACGAGCTCGCCGCCGACCCGGCCACGCGCGTCATCGTGCTGGTGTCCAAGCCGCCCGCCCCGGCGGTCGCGAGCCGGGTGCTGGCCCGGGCGCGCTCGGCGGGCAAGCCGGTCGTCGCCTGCCTGCTGGGGGCCGCCGCGCGCGAGGTCGAAGGCGGCAACGTGGTGGCCGCGCCGACGCTCGCCGATGCCGCCCACATGGCGGCGGCGCTCGCCCGCGGCGACGCGCCGCGCACCGCGCCCGACGCGCTGCCCCCTGTTCCGGCGCTGCCGCTCGGGCGAGGACAGCGCTACGTGCGCGGCCTCTATAGCGGCGGGACCTTCTGCTACGAGGCGACACTGCTGCTGTCGCAGGTGCTGCAGGATGTGCACTCGAACACCCCGGTCGGCGCGGCCGCTGCGCTGCAGGACGTGTGGCGCAGCCGCGGCCACACGCTCGTCGACCTGGGCGACGACGAATTCACCCGCGGCCGCCCGCATCCGATGATCGATCATCGCCTGCGCAACGAGCGCATCCGGCGCGAAGCCGCCGACCCCGAGGTGGCGGTGATCCTGCTCGACGTCGTGCTGGGTTACGGCGCCCACCCCGATCCGGCGGCCGAGATGCTGCCCGCGATCCGCGACGCGCGCGCGGCCGCGCAGCGCGACGGACGCCCGCTGGCGGTGCTCGCCTTCGTGTGCGGCACCGAGGCCGACCCGCAGGGACTCGCGCGCCAGGAGGCGGCGCTGCGCGAGGCGGGGGTCGTCCTCGGGTCCAGCAACGCGCAGGCTGCGCGCATGGCGATCGCGATCGCCTCCGGACATGGCCAAGCTCACTAGCGCCGCGCCCGCGGTGATCAACGTCGGCTTGGCGCAGTTCGCCGAGGCGATCGCGCACGCCGGCGGCACGGTGGTCCAGCTCGACTGGGCGCCGCCGGCGCTGGGCGACCCGGCAGCGGGCATGGCGCTCGCCCGGCTGGTGAATCATCCGCTGGTCGAGGACGCCAACCGCAAGGCGCTGGCCGCGTTCCAGGCAGCCTCCCCGGTGCTGCGCGGCGTGGGCGCCGCGCGCGACGCGCTGCCGGGCCTGGGCGAGCGCATGATCCTGCACGCCGGCCCGCCGATCGAGTGGCCGCGCATGTGCGGGCCGATGCAGGGCGCGATCGTCGGCGCGATCCTGTACGAAGGCTGGGCGCAGGATGCCGAGGGCGCGCGCGCGCTCGCCGCGCGCGGCGCGATCGCGTTCGCGCCCTGCCACCATCACGCCGCCGTCGGGCCCATGGCCGGCATCATCAGCCCCTCGATGCCGGTATGGATCGTGGAGGACGCGAGCCACGGGCGCCGCGCGTTCAGCAATTTCAACGAGGGGCTCGGCAAGGCGCTGCGCTTCGGCGCCTTCGGCCCGGACGTGCTCACCCGGCTGAAGTGGATCGATTCAACGCTGGCGCCCGCCGTGGGCGCGGCGCTGGCGGCGCTCGGCGGGGTCGAGCTCAAGCCGCTCATGGCGCAGGCGCTGAACATGGGCGACGAGGTGCACAACCGCAACGCCGCCGCCAGCGCGCTGCTGCTGCGCCGCCTCGCCGGCCCCCTGGCGCGCAGCGGCGCGGCGCCGGTTCCGCTCGCCGAGACGCTCGATTTCATCGCCGGCAACGAGCACTTCTTTCTCAACGTCTCGATGGCCGCCTGCAAGGCGATGCTCGACGCGGCGCACGGCTTTGCGGGCGCGAGCATGGTGACCACCATGGCGCGCAACGGCGTCGAGTTCGGCATCCGCGTCAGCGGCCTGGGCGAGCGCTGGTTCACCGCGCCCGCGGAGTTGGTCGACGGGCTGTACTTCCCGGGCTATTCCGCTGCCGACGCCGCGCGCGACCTCGGCGACAGCGCGATCACCGAGACCGCCGGATTCGGCGGCTTCGCGATGGCCGCGGCGCCCGCGATCGTGAAGTTCGTCGGCGGAACTCCGCAGGACGCGATCGCCAACTCGCTGCGCATGCGCCACATCGCGCTGGGCGAGTCGAGCGCGTTCCAGCTTCCGGCGCTCGACTTCCGCGGCACCGCGGCCGGGATCGACGCGCGCAAAGTTGTGGACACCGGCATCGAGCCGGTGATCAACACCGGCATCGCGCACCGCGACGCGGGCATCGGGCAGATCGGCGCCGGGCTGACGCGCGCGCCGCTCGCCTGCTTCGTGCAGGCGGTCAGCGCGCTGAACGCGCTGCTTGCGCAGCGCTAACGAACACGCGGCGCCGCGGACCCGCCCCGGCGCCGGGCGCAACGAGGAGGCCGAGATGAACGACGAGGCGAAGCTCGCGGTGGTCGCGGTAGGCGGCAACGCGCTGATCCGGGACGAGCAGCATCGCAGCATCCCGGACCAGTACGAAACCGCGCGCGAGACGGTGCAGCACGTGGTCGAGCTGATCGCCGCGGGCTGGCGCGTGGTGCTCACCCACGGCAGCGGGCCGCAGATGGGATTCATCCTGCGGCGCTCCGAGCTGGCCCTGCACGAGGTGATCCCGGTGCCGATGGACTACGCCGGCGCCGACCTGCAGGGCGCGCTCGGCTACATGTTCGTGAAAGCGCTGCGCAACGAGTTCCGGCGCCAGGGCCTGGCGCGCCAGGCCGTGGCGCTGGTCACCCAGGTGCTGGTCGATCGCGACGACGCGGCGTTTCGCGACCCCACCAAGCCGATCGGCTCGCCGATGGACGAGGCCACCGCGCAGCGCCGCGCCGCGGACCTCGGCTGGCAGGTGCGCCCCGATCCCGGACGGGGGTGGCGCCGCGTGGTGCCCTCCCCCGCGCCGCAGGCGATCCTCGACCTCGAGGTAATCTCCCATCTGCTCGGCGCCGGCTACGTGGTGGTGGCCTGCGGCGGCGGCGGCATTCCGGTGGTGCGCGACGCCGAGGGCGACTTCCGCGGCGTCGAGGCGGTGATCGACAAGGACCTCGCCTCGAGCCTGCTCGCGCGCAGCCTGGGCGCGGACCGGCTGGCGATCGCCACCGGCGTGGAGCGCGTGGCGATCGACTTCGGCAAGCCGACCCAGCGCTGGATCGAGCGCATGACGCTCGCCGAAGCGAAGCGCTACTACGCGGACAACCAGTTCGACAAGGGCAGCATGGGGCCGAAGGTCCGCGCCGTGATCGAGTTTCTCGAGGCCGGCGGCACCGAGGGGATCGTCACCGATGCGCCGCATCTCGCCGCGGCGCTCGCCGGCGGCGCCGGCACCAGGGTCGTGCGCGGGTAGCGGGCCGGCAGGAGCGAAGCGCGCGGCTACGGTGCCGCCGGCAGCTCGAACCGCTTCTCGTTGAACAGCCGCACGCAGGCCGCGGCCGCCTCGGCGTCGTAGAGGCGGCCCGCTTCGGCGGCGACGTGCTGCAGTCCCGGGCCGATGCCGACCGCCGCGCGGTAGGGCCGGTGCGAGGCGATCGCCTCGACCACGTCCGCCACCGCGAGGATGCGCGCTTCCAGGATGATCCGCTCCCCCTTCAGCCCCTGCGGGTAGCCCGAGCCGTCGAGCCGCTCGTGATGCTGCCGGATCGTCTCCGCGACCGGCCATGGAAAATCGACCCCCTTGACGATGTCGTAGCCCACCTGCGCGTGGTTCTTGACGATCTCGAACTCGGCCGCGCTGAGCCGCCCGGGGCGCGCCAGGATCTCGGCCGGGACGTAGATCTTGCCGATGTCGTGAATGGTGCTGGCGACGCGCAGCCCCTCGAGGCGGTCTTCGTCGAGCCCGAGCTCGCGTCCGATCGCCGTTGCCAGCACAGCCACGCGCCGCTGGTGGCCCGCCGTGTACGGATCACGCTGCTCGACGGTCGCGGCAAGCGCGGCGATGGCGCTTTCGAAGGTGGCACGCAGCTTGACCGCCTGCTCGGCGCGCTCCGTCACGGCCTTCTCGTAGGCCGCCCGCGTGCGGCGCGCGGCCACTCCATAGCCGATGTCGGACGCAAGCTCCTCGAACAACTCGATCTCGGCCTTCCCGAAGGCGTTCACCTCTTGGCTGTAGATGTTGAGGATCCCCGGCGCTGCGCTCCCGGCGCTGATCGGCAAGGCGATCGCGCTCGCAAGCCCGGACGCGCGGGCCTTCTCGCGCCAAGGTGCGAATGTAGGGCTGGCGGCGAGGTTCCCGATCATCTGCGTCGTTGCGGTACGGATTGCCGTGCCGGCGGGGCCCTCGCCGAGCGGGTTCTCGCCCCATGAGACCTTGAGGCTTTCTGCGTACGCGAGCGCCTGGCCCGCCGCGGCGACAACCTCGACCGTGCGTTCGGGGTCGTCGCGCGCGATGCCGATCCAGGCCAAGGGATAGCCACCGGCGCTGGTGATCGCCTCGCAGCATCTGCGGAACAACTCCCGCTCGCTGCCGGCGTGCACCAGGGCGGAGTTGCTCTGACCGAGCGCGCGAAGCGCCCAGTTCAGGTGCTGGAGCTGCTCCTCGCCGCGCTTGCGCTCGGTGATGTCGCGCACGGTGACGACGATGCCGTGCACGTCCGGATCGCCAAGAAGATTGCGTCCGGTCACTTCGGCGTCGAACAGAGTACCGTCCTTGTGCAGCAAGCGCAGCTCGGCCTCGACCGTCTTGTCCGGGGCCCGGATCGTCTCGGCGATCACGTCCCGAGCGCGCGTCCGATGCTCAGGCGCGACATAGTCCGTGATGGTGGTTCCGAGCACCTCTTCCTCGTCGCGCCCGGTCAGCCCCTTGGCCGACGGGCTGCGATAGCGCACGGTTCCGGTCCCGTCGATCACGAAGAACGCGTCCGCGCTGCCCTCGATCAGCTTGCGGAAGTGCCGCTCGCTGCGCTCGAGCTCCGCCTGCGCCTGCTTGCGCTCGGTGATGTCGCGCACCGACGCGACCTGGTAAGGCCGGTCGAGTTGGATCCGCTTGACGTGGATTTCGACGGGAAAGCTCGAGCCGTCCTTGCGCCGGTGCACGGTTTCGAAGTTCGCCGAGCCGGTCTCGCGCAGCTGCCGGTCGATCTGCTCCAGGGCGGCCGGATCGAGCGCCGGATCGATCTCGTGCACGCGCATCGACAGCAGCTCCTCGCGGCCGTAGCCGAGATCCTGGCAGGCCCGCTCGTTCACGTCGAGATAGCGCAGCGTCTGCGGATCGACGACCTCGATGGCGTCGCTCGAGCGGTCGATCAGCTCGCGAAACAGCCTGAGCGCCTGCTCGGAGCGCTTGCGCTCGGTGACGTCCTGCAGCAGGTGAAACGAGTAGAGGTACTCGCCCCGGTCGTCCAGGATGCGCGAGGAGCGCGATACGTAGACCTCGCCGTCCGGCAGATCGATCTCCTCCTCGACCCAGCCCTCGCGCCTTTCGGTCAGCGCCCTGCAGCCCGGCAACGGCCCGTCACGCTTCGGGAATACCTCCCAGTAGCGCTTGCCGATCACCTCCTCCACGGGCATGCGGGCAAGCGCCGCGTACGCGAGATTGGCGCGCACGATGCGGAACTCGGAATCGTGAAAGAAGCACGCGTCGCGCATCGAGTCGAACGCCGCCCGCCACTCGATCTGTGCCTGGCGCATGCCGCGGCGCGCCGCGGCGGCGGCCAGCTCGCGCTCGACGACCGGCGCCAGCCACTCGAGCCGGGCCTTGGCGACGAAATCGGACGCACCCGCCTTCATCGTGTCGACCGCGGTCCGCTCGTCGATCTTGCCCGAGACCACGATGCACGGCAGATCGAGCCCGCTTTCCCTTGCGATGGCGAGCGCTTCGAGCCCGCCGAAGCCCGGCATGACGTAATCGCACAGGATGAGATCCCACGGCTTGCCGGCGAGCGCGCTGCGCATCGCATCGGCGGAATCGACGCGCTCCGAGGTGACGTCGTAGCCGGCAAGCTGCAGCTTGCGGCGCAGGAGCCGCGCGTCGTCCTCCGAGTCCTCGACGATCAGGACGCGCAGGGGGCCGGCCATGGCAAGCGTCGCTTCCCGCTCAGCGCTGCGCCGGGGCGCGCGCCTTAGCCGGGCCGCGCAAACGCTCCCAGGCATCGATGAGCCCGGCGGCGAACCAGCCTGCGCCGGCGCCGAGCAGCAGCCCGAGCAGGATGGGCGCGGCGAAGAATACCGCCAGTGCGAGCCAGGTCAGCAGGGTGGCCGCGAGCGGCGGCACGCCGGCCTGCAGGTACGCGCGCAGCAGTACGATGAGGTTCTGGTCGCCGGCGCCCGGCGCGAGATGCTGCGGCAGCCAGAAGGCGACCCCCACCAGCCATCCCAGAACGAACGCCCCGAGCAGCAGGCCGAGCGCGGCCCCGGCGTTGAGCCACGCGACGCGCCGGCGCAGGAGCGCAACGCCGGCGCGCTCCGGCCCCACCTGCGCCACCCAGGCGGCGAGCAGCGCGTCGGGATCGGCCGCGCCGGACTCGGCCTCGAGCCGGCGGAACTCCGCGCTTCGCACGACGCGCGCGTAGCGCTCGAGGCGCGCGCGGCTCAGCCCGGTCACGTCGCGCGTCACGTCGCGCCCGGTCCAGGGATCGCTCAGATGGAGGAGGATGCGGTTCATGCAGGAGGCCGCGGCGCCCAGCCCCGGCCCACCCGGGGCGCATGCGCCCCGCCGCGCCCGTCATCCTCGCCGCAGGCGCCATCGATTCCTTTGACCTGCGTCAAATACGGGCCCGGTGCGCGTCGGTCGCGTCCCGGGGAGGGACCGCCTCGGGCTGGGAGCCCTGCCTTTAGAATCCCGCACCACCGAGCCGCGATCAGGAGGCGCGCGCGATGACCAGGAGCCTGGGTATTTTCGACTACGTGATCGTCGGCGCGGGCACCGCCGGCTGCGTGCTCGCCAACCGCCTGTCCGCGGATCCCGAGGTCAGCGTGCTGCTGATCGAGGCGGGCGGGCGCGACGACTGGATCTGGATCCACATCCCGGTCGGTTATCTGTACTGCATCGGTAACCCGCGCACCGACTGGTGCTACCGCACCCAGCCCTGCGCGGGCCTGAACGGGCGCTCGATCCTGTACGCGCGCGGCAAGGTGCTCGGCGGCTGCTCGTCGATCAACGCCATGATCTACATGCGCGGCCAGCAGCGCGACTACGACGAGTGGGCGCGGCTCACCGGCGACTCCGGCTGGGCCTGGGACAGCGTGCTGCCGGCGTTCCGGCGCAGCGAGGACCACTGGCGCGGCGGCGACGCGCTGCACGGCGCGGGCGGCGAATGGCGCGTCGAGCGCCAGCGCCTGGGCTGGGAGATCCTGGACGCGTTCCAGGCGGCGGCCGAGGAGGTCGGCATCGCGCGCACCGAGGACTTCAACCGCGGCGACAACGAGGGCTCGGGCAAGTTCGAGGTGAACCAGAAGCGCGGCGTGCGCTGGAACGCGTCCAAGGCCTTCCTGCGCCCGGCCATGGGCCGGCCCAACCTCACCGTGGTCACCGAGGCGCTGGTCCGGCGGTTGCGCCTGGAAGGCCGGCGCGTCGCAGGGGTCGAGCTCTCGCGCGCCGGCGAAGAACAATTCGCCGCGGCCCGCATCGAGACGATCCTCGCGGCGGGCGCGATCGGCAGCCCGCAGATCCTGCAGCTCTCGGGCATCGGGCCGGCGCCCCTGCTCGCCGCGCACGGCATCGCGGTCGCGCACGAGCTGCCGGGCGTGGGCGAGAATCTGCAGGACCACCTGCAGCTGCGCATGGCGTTCCGGGTGAACAACGTGGTCACGCTCAACCAGCTCGCCAACAGCTGGCTCGGCAAGGCGAAGATGGGGCTCGAGTATCTGCTCTCGCGCAGCGGGCCGCTCACCATGGCGCCCTCGCAACTCGGCATCTTCACCCGCTCCGCGCCCGGGCACGCCACGCCCAACGTCGAGTACCACGTGCAGCCGCTGTCGCTCGACAAGTTCGGTGATCCGCTGCACCGCTTTCCCGCGTTCACCGCCTCGGTGTGCAACCTGCGGCCCACCTCGCGCGGCTTCGTGCGCATCGAGAGCCCCGACCCCGGCGCCGCCCCGGCGATCCAGCCCAACTACCTCGCCACGCCCGAGGACCACCGGGTGGCCGCCGACTCGCTGCGCCTGACGCGGCGCATCGCCCGCGCCGGGGCGCTCGCGCGGTACGCGCCCGAGGAGTTCCTGCCCGGGCCGCAGGTGCAGAGCGACGCCGAGCTGGTCAAGGCGGCGGGCGACGTCGGCACCACGATCTTCCATCCCGTGGGCACCTGCCGCATGGGACGTGCCGACGACCCGGCGGCGGTCGTCGATGCGCGGCTGCGGGTGCGAGGTCTGCAGGGACTGCGCGTGGTGGACGCCTCGATCATGCCCACCATCACCTCGGGCAACACCAACTCGCCTACCCTCATGATCGCCGAGCGCGGCGCCGACATGCTGCGCGCCGACCGGAAGCGGTAGAATTTTGAGCCTGCGCAGCGACCCCGGAGGCCGCCCATGAAACGCATCGTCCTGTTTCTCGCCACCAACCTCGCGGTGGTGATCGTGCTGTCGATCGTGCTCAGGATCCTGGGCCTCGACCGCTGGCTGGGCGCGCAGGGCATCGACTACGGCGCCCTGCTCGCCTTCTCCCTGGTGATCGGCTTCGGCGGCGCCTTCATTTCGCTGCTCATCTCCAAGCCGATGGCCAAGTGGAGCACCGGCGCGCACGTAATCGACGGTTCCGAGGGCAGCGCGGAGTACTGGTTGGTGCAGACGGTGCGCCGGCTGGCGGAGCGCGCCGGCGTCGCGATGCCGGAGGTCGCGGTCTACGAGGGTGCGCCCAACGCGTTCGCCACCGGCGCCTTCAAGAACTCGGCGCTGGTCGCGGTGTCGACCGGCCTGCTGCAGTCGATGAATCACGACGAGGTCGAGGCGGTGCTGGGGCACGAGCTGACGCACGTCGCCAACGGCGACATGGTCACGCTGACCCTGATCCAGGGCGTGGTCAACACCTTCGTCGTGTTCCTGTCCCGCATCGTCGGCTACCTAATCGACAAGGCCGTGTTCCGCACCGAGCGCGGCGTCGGGCCGGGCTATTTCGTCACCGTGATCGTGTGCGAGATCGCGTTCGGCGTGCTGGCCTCCATCATCGTGGCGTGGTTCTCGCGCCGGCGCGAGTTCCGCGCCGATGCCGGCTCGGCGCGGCTGCTCGGCTCGCCGCAACCGATGGTGGCGGCGCTGCGGCGCCTGGGGAGCATCGAGCCCGGGCAGCTGCCGCAGTCGTTCAAGGCCTCGGGCATCAGCACCCACTCGGGCATGCTGGCGCTGTTCGCCTCGCATCCCCCGATCGAGAAGCGCATCGCCGCGCTGCAGAGCGGCGCCGCGTGAGTTGAAGCCCGCGCCGCGGCGCGGGGCGGCTGACTCAGCCGCGGCCGCGCTCCCGAGCGCGACGCCCACGACGCGCAGGACGAGGCGCGAGAAGCTCGGCGCAATCCCGAATGAAACCCAGCTTGCGGTGAATGGGGCGGCGACCGACGGTCGCCGGGGGCCGCTGTAGGCGGGAAACCGCAGGCGGCCGGCGCCCCGCGCCGACCGCCCGACGGGGGAATTACTTGAGGTGCTTGTTGACCAGCTTGGTCATCTCGAACATGGACACCTGCGCCTTGCCGCCGAACACAGGCTTGAGCTTGTCGTCGGCATTGATCATGCGCCGGTTCTTCTTGTCCTGCAGGCTGTTGCGCTTGATGTAGGCCCAGATCTTCTTGGTGACCTCGGTGCGGGGCATCGCGCTGGAGCCGATCACCGCCGCGAGTGTCGGGGTCGGGTTCATCGGCTTCATGAACGCTGCATTCGGCTTGCGCTTAGCAGCCGATTTCTTCTTCGGTGCGGACTTCTTGGCGGCCTTCTTCTTTGCCATCGTCGATTCTCCTCTGAACGATTGGGAAATCTTGTTGGAATCCGGTTTGCCTGCCGCCGTCGAGCAGCGGTGTCGGAAAGATGCCGAATCCAGAGGAGCATGTCAATCTTTCCGAGAGATATTTCCCTCTGTGCGCGCCTGCCGTGGCCGGCGCGCTGCGCGCGTCGAGCAGCCGTTTCAGGTTCGGTGGCCAGGCGGCTCACGTCGCGCACTCGGCCGAAGTGAGTGACCTACACCGCCCGTGGACCTCGGGCGAGGCTGCGGTCGACCGAACAGTGTCGGGCCCCGGGGACCGAATTGCGGCGGGCGAGTGCGGGAAACAGGAACCGGAAGCCATCGAGCTCGCGGCAGCAAAGGCCGAAGGCACGCCGGCTCGACCACATGGCGCGCACCGCGCGGGGGCACGGCAAGCCGGCCGATCGGGCGGCGCGCCGCCTGCGTGCCCGGTCACGGCCCCGACCATCGCCGCCCGCTATCAGATTTCGAAAGCGCCGAGCATCTTCGGCGCCGCCACGTTCTTCAGCCGCACGTATTGCGGCAGACCGTCCTTGTAAGGCGGGTAGTCCTCGCCTTTCATGAGCGGCGCCAGATAGGTGCGGCACTTCTCGGTGATGCCAAAACCGTCCGCGGTGATGAAATTCCTCGGCATCATCTTCTCCACGTTGGCCACCTTGGAGAGCGGCGCCATGCCCACTTTCCACCGATACGGCGCGTCGCTCACCCGCTCGATCGTGGGCATCACCGAGTTGTGGCCCTTGAGGGCCAGCTCCACCGCCGCCTTGCCCGTGGCGTAGGCCTGCTCGACGTCGGTCTTGGAGGCGATGTGGCGGGCGGCGCGCTGCAGATAATCCGCCACCGCCCAGTGGTACTTGAGCTCGAGGCCGCGTTTGACAATGCCCGCCACCACCGGCGCCACGCCGCCCAGCTGGGCATGGCCGAACGCATCCTTGAGCCCCTGATCGGCGAGGAATTTGCCGTCCGGGCCCTTCGTGCCCTCGGACACGACGACCGTGCAATAGCCGAATCTCTTCACTTTCCCCTCTACGTTGGCGAGAAATTTCTTCTCGTCGAACACCACCTCGGGAAAGAGGATGACGATCGGGATCTCGGTGTCTTTGCTGGATGCCATGCCGCCCGCGGCGGCGATCCAGCCGGCGTGGCGGCCCATGACTTCGACGATGAATACCCTGGTCGAAGTCTTGGCCATCGAAGCCACGTCGAACGAGGCCTCGCGCGTGGACACGGCGACATATTTCGCCACCGAGCCGAAGCCGGGGCAGCAATCGGTGATGGGTAAGTCGTTGTCCACGGTCTTGGGCACGTGGATGGCCCGCACCGGGTAGCCCAGGGTTTCCGAAAGCCGGCTCACCTTGTAGCAGGTATCGGCGGAGTCGCCGCCGCCGTTGTAGAAAAAGTAACCGATGTCGTGGGCCCGGAACACCTCGATGAGACGCTCGTATTCGCGTTTGCTCTGTTCCAGGGATTTGAGCTTGTAGCGGCACGAGCCGAACGCTCCGCCCGGCGTGAAGCGCAAAGCGGCAATGGCCTTGTCCGATTCCTTGCTGGTGTCGATCAGATCCTCGGCGAGCGCACCGAGGATGCCGTTGCGCCCTGCGTAGACCTTGCCGATCTTGTCCTTGTGCTTGCGTGCGGTTTCGATGACCCCGCAGGCAGAAGCGTTGATGACGGCGGTGACCCCGCCGGACTGGGCGTAAAAGGCGTTTTTCGCTGGCATGGCTTGACCAATCTCCTCACTCTTGTCCAAAACAGGCAACGCCGTCGGCGATCTTGGGCGGCAGTGATCCGCACTATACAATTGCCCGCCATGGATATCATCGATCTGCGCCAGGAATACATGCGCGCCGGGCTCGCGGAGGCCGACGCCGATCCGGATCCCCTGCTGCAGTTTCGCCGCTGGATGCAGGACGCGCTCTCGGCCGGCGTGCCGCTGCCGAACGCGATGACGCTCGCCACGGTGTCGCCCTCGGGCGCGCCGGATGCGCGCGTGGTGCTGCTCAAGGGCCTGGAGCGCGGCGGGTTCGTGTTCTTCACCAACTACGGCAGCCGCAAGGGCCGCGAGCTCGCCGCGCGCCCGGAGGCCTGCCTGGTGTTCCTGTGGCCCGAGCTCGAGCGCCAGGTGCGCATCGAAGGGCGCGTCGAGAAGGTCGCGGCGAGCGATTCGGACGAGTACTACGCCACCCGCCCGCTCGGCGCGCGCCATTCCGCATGGGCCTCGCGCCAGAGCGAGACGGTTGCCGGCCGCACGGCGCTCGAAGAGGCTTTGCGCGACGTCGCGCGCCGCTACGGCGACCATCCGCCGCGCCCGCCGCACTGGGGCGGCTATCGCGTCGTGCCGCAGGCGATCGAGTTCTGGCAGGGGCGCGCCAACCGCCTGCATGACCGGCTGCTGTATCGGCCGCAGGGCGGCGGCTGGAAGATCGAGCGGCTCGCGCCGTGAAGCTCCCGCCGGACGGCCGCGCGCCGGCAGTCGGGGCGAATGCCTGAAACCGCGACCGACTTTGCGCCCGTGCTCGCGTTCCTGAGACGCAGCGGCCTGGCGGCGCCCGGGGAGCAGCCGTCCGCCATCGCGCTCGCCGGGGGCGTGTCCTCGGATATCTGGCGCGTCGAGCTGCGCGCAGGACCGGTGTGCGTCAAGCGCGCGTTGCCGCGGCTGCGCGTAGCGCAACTCTGGGAGGCGCCGGTGGAGCGCAACCTGTACGAGCGCCGCTGGATCGAGACTGCGGCGGCGATCGTCCCGGGAATCGCGCCGCAGGTGCTGGCGCACGACGATGCGGGGTTTTTCGCCATGGCATTCCTGGACCCCGCGCGCTTTCCGCTGTGGAAGACCGAGCTGCGCGCGGGACGCGCCGACCCGGCGTTCGCGGCGGCGGTCGGCGAGCGCATCGCGCGCGTGCACGCGGCCACCGCGCGGCGCGCGGACCTGGCGCGGGCTTTCGACACCGACGCCAGCTTTCAGGCGCTGCGGCTCGAGCCTTATCTGCTCGCGACGGCCAGAGCCCATCCGGACCTCGCGCCGGCGCTGAATGCGCTCGCCGCGCGCACCGCCGGCACGAAGCTTGCCCTGGTGCACGGCGACGTCAGCCCGAAGAACATCCTGGTCGGGCCCGACGGGCCGGTGCTACTCGACGCCGAGTGCGCCTGGTACGGCGACCCGGCTTTCGACCTCGCCTTCTGCCTCAACCACCTGCTGCTCAAATGCCTGTGGGTGCCGGCCGCGGCCTCGGGTTTCGTCGCCTGCTTCGAAGCGCTCGCCCGGGCGTACCTGGAGCGTGTCGACTGGGAGCCGGCCGCCGCGCTCGAAGCGCGCGCGGCGTCGCTCCTGCCCGGGCTGCTGCTCGCGCGCGTGGACGGCAAGTCGCCAGTGGAGTACCTCACCGAGGCGGCCGACAAGGAGCGCGTGCGCCGTTCCGCGCGTGCGCTGCTGCTCGACCCGCCCGCGCGGCTCGCCCAGGTGCTCGAAGGCTGGCGGCGGGAGCTCGCGGCGTGAGCGCGATCGCCGACCTGCGCGCCCGGCGCGTGTGGGATTCGCGCGGCCGCCCAACCGTGGAGGCGGAGGTCGTCACCGCCTCCGGCTCGCTGGGGCGCGGCATCGCGCCCGCGGGGGCCTCGACCGGATCGGGCGAAGCGCGCGAGCTGCGCGACGGCGGCAAGGCTCTTGGCGGCCTCGACGTGCTGCGGGCGGTGGGCGGCGTCAACGGCGAGATCCGGCCGGCGCTGCTCGGCATGGAAGTTGGGGATCAGGCCGCGGTGGACCGCCGCCTGATCGAGCTGGACGGCACGCCGGACAAGTCGCGCCTGGGGGGCAACGCGCTGGTGGCGGTCTCGCTCGCCTGCGCGCATGCGGCCGCCGCCGAGGCCGGCCAGCCGCTGTGGCGCCATCTCGCCGGCGAGCAGCCGGTGGCGCTTCCGGTGCCGCAGATCCAGATCTTCGGCGGCGGGGCGCACGCGCGGGGCCGCGTGGACCTGCAGGATTTCATGGTCATCTGCCCGGGCGCGGGCAGCTTCACCGAGGCGCTCGAGTGGACCGCCGAGGTGTATTACGCGGCCGGGGCGCGGCTCGCCAAGCGCGGTGCCCTGCAGGGCGTCGCGGACGAGGGCGGCTACTGGCCGGCGTTCAAGTCGAACGAGGAAGGCCTGGTCGAGCTGGTGGGCGCGATCGAGGACGCGGGCCTGCACCCCGGCGCGGACGTCGCGCTCGCCCTCGACGTCGCCGCCGCCCAGCTGTACCGCGGCGGGGCCTACCAGCTCGCGCTCGAGAACCGCTCGCTCTCTGCCGAGCAGCTGCTCGCGATGCTGCTGCGCTGGATCGAGCGCTACCCCATCGTGTCGATCGAGGATCCGTTCGCCGAGAGCGACGCGGCGGCCATGCAGGCGTTCACGCGCGCCGCCGGCGCGCGCGTCCAGGTGGTGGGCGACGACTACTTCGTCACCGACGCCGCGCGCCTGCGCACCGGCATCGCCCAGGGCGCGTGCAACGCGGTGCTGCTCAAGCCGAACCAGGTAGGCACGCTCACCGAGACGCTGGCCGCGTGGCGCGCCGCGCGCGAGGCCGGCTACCGTGCGATCGTCTCGGCGCGCTCGGGCGAGACCGAGGACGTCTCGATCGTGCATCTCGCGGTCGGCTGGGGCGTGCCGCAGCTCAAGGTCGGCAGCTTCTCGCGCTCCGAGCGCATGGCGAAGTGGAACGAGGGCATCCGCATCGAGGAGGCGCTCGGCGCGCGCGCCCTGCCCTACCCGGCGCGCAGGCTGTTCGCGCGCCCGCCGGGCTGAGGAGGGGAATCCGGCTTCAGGTCAGAGGCACCAGGCCCTCGGGCGCGAGGCGGTAGCGCCGGTCGCAGGTCGCGGCCGCGGCCTCGGAGTGGGTCACCAGCAGCCCAGCGGCGCCGTGCTGCTTCACCTGCGCACGCAGGAGCGCAAGGACCTGGCGCGCGTTTTCCGGATCGAGGTTGCCGGTGGGCTCGTCGGCGAGCACCAGGCGCGGCTCGCCCACCAGCGCGCGCGCGATCGCCACGCGCTGCAGCTCGCCGCCGGAGAGCTCGCGCGGGCGGGCGTGCTCGCGCCCGGCAAGACCGACCGCGGCGAGCGCGGCGGCCGAGCGCGCCTCGATCGCCTCTCGCGGCACGCTGCGCAGCACCAGCGGCAGGCCGACGTTCTGCGCCAGCGTGAGGTGCGGCAGAACGTGGAAAGCCTGGAACACGAAACCGAGCTTCTCGCGCCGCAGGCGCGCCGCCGCGTCGTCGTCCAGGCGCGTGATCTCGATGCCGTCGAACTCGATGCGCCCCGCATCCACCGGCTCGAGCCCCGCGACGGCGTTGAGCAGCGTCGACTTGCCGATGCCCGACTCGCCGACGATCGCCACGTATTCGCCGGCGGCCACCTCGAGCGACACGCCGTTCAGCACCCGGCGCGCGCCGAAGCCCTTGGTTACCTGCGTGAGCGCGAGCATGCGAAGCCGATCAGCCGGTATGAATCAGACGGCACTATATTGCATTGCGCTTGCGGCGCCGCCATGTGGACACCCCCGGGGCCTGTTGCTAGACTGGCCTTGCTCCATTATTTACACCACCAACCGGAGCGGGGCCCGACCGCACCTCGTGCGCTGCGGTGCCCAGAGCCCAAAGGAGGGACTCCCCGTGCGCAAGATCATTCTGGCCATCGTTGCCGGCGCGCTCGCCGGCGCGCTGGCGGCGGCCCCTGCGGTCGCCGCCGAAAAGCTCAAGATCGGCTTCATCACCACGCTGTCGGGCCCGGCCGGCATCATCGGCAAGCACATGAAGGATTCGGTCGAGCTCGCGCTCGAGCACCTGCACGGCAAGGTCGGCGGCCTCGAGACCGAGGTCATCTTCGGCGACGACCAGTTCAAGCCGGACGTCGGGCTGCAGGTCGCCGACAAGATGGTGAAGGACGACAAGGTGCAGTTCGTCTCCGGCATCATCTGGTCGAACATCATGCTGGCGGTCGCGCCGAGCGTCACCGGGCAGGGCGTGTTCATGATCGGCACCAACGCCGGGCCGCACGAGCTCGCGGGCAGCCAGTGCAACCGGCTCTTCTTCACCACGTCCTGGCAGAACGACGAAACCCCCGAGGCGATGGGCGAGTACCTGCAGAAGAAGGGCGTGAACGACGTCTACCTGATGGCGCCCAACTACGCCGCCGGCAAGGACATGCTGGCGGGGTTCAAGCGCACCTTCAAGGGGCGCATCGTCGACGAGGTCTACACCAAGCTCGGGCAGCAGGACTACCAGGCCGAAATCAGCCAGCTGCGCGCCAAGAAGCCCAAGGCGGTGTTCGTCTTCTACCCGGGCGCGATGGGCATCAACTTCATCCGGCAATACGACCAGGCCGGCCTGCACGGAAAGATCCCGCTGTACTCGGTATTCACCGTGGACCAGACGACGCTCCCCGCGCTCGGCGACAACGCCGTCGGACTGTGGTCGGCGGGCTACTGGAGCTCCGAGCTCGACAACGCGGCGAACCGCCAATACGTGTCCGACTTCCGCAAGAAGTACGGCTACACGCCGTCGTTCTACGGCGCCGAGGCCTACGACGGCATAATGCTGATCGAC
Organism: uncultured Pseudomonadota bacterium; assembly: GCA_963817785.1. Classification (GTDB taxonomy): domain Bacteria; phylum Pseudomonadota; class Gammaproteobacteria; order Burkholderiales; family SG8-39; genus JAKALD01. The sequence goes on from CAWFPL010000008.1 coordinate 549,502, forward strand.
TCCGCGGTGCGCGCGGTCAAGGGCAACCTCGCCGACAAGGAAGGCATGATCAAGGCGATGGAGAAAGCGAACTACGCCTCGACGCGCGGCCATTACAGCTACAACGTCAATCACTTCCCGATCGAGAACTTCTACCTGCTGCGCGCCGAGAAGGGTCCGCACGGCCTCGTGATGCGCGTCGAGCGCACGATCTTCAAGAACCACAAGGACGCGTACTACCACGAGTGCAGAATGAAGTAGCGATGATGGAGTTTCACTCGAAGGGAGGGCGCGGCGTGACCGCGCCCTCTTTTTTGCCAGCGCCGCACGATGAATCTGCAGCTCGTTCTCGAGCAACTCCTGAACGGCGCTCAGCTCGGGGTGACCCTGTTCCTGATGGCCGCCGGGCTGACGCTCATCTTCGGCATCATGAACCTGGTGAACCTCGCCCACGGCTCGTTCTACATGGTGGGGGCGTACCTCGCGGTCACCTTCTACCGCTGGACCGGCTCGCTCGTGCTCGGCGTTCTGCTCGCGTTTCCGGCGACCCTCCTCGTGGGGATCGTCATCGAGGTCGTCGCGTTGCGCATGCTCTACGAGCGCGACCATCTCGACCAGGTGCTCGCCACCTTCGGCCTGATCCTGTTCTTCAACGAGCTGATCGCCATCATCTGGGGCCGCGTCGGACTGTTCACCAATCTGCCCGGTTGGCTCTCGGGCTCGGTCGACCTCGGCGCGACCTTCAGCTATCCGCTGTATCGCCTGGTCATCATCGTGGTCGGAATCGTGGTGGCCGGCGCGCTGTGGTACATGGTGACGCGCACCCGCCTCGGGATGCTGGTGCGCGCCGGCGCTTCCAACCGCACCATGGTAGCGGCGCTCGGGGTCAACATCCGGCAGCTCTACACGCTCGTCTTCGGCCTCGGTGCGGGGCTCGCCGGGCTGGCGGGCGCGATGGCGGCGCCCATCTACGCGGTGCAGCCCGGCATGGGCGATGCGGTCCTGATCCAGGCCTTCGTGGTCGTCGCGATCGGCGGCATCGGCTCGATCCGCGGCGCGCTCGCCGGCGCGCTCATCGTCGGCATGGTCGACACGCTCGGGCGCGCGTTCCTCAAGCCGGCGCTCGCCACCCTGATCTCGGCCCCCGCCGCACAAAGTGCGGGGCCGGCGCTCGCCTCGATGCTCATTTATCTGCTGATGGCGGTAGTGCTGGCGTTGCGCCCCGAGGGTCTGTTCCCGGCGCGCGGGCACTGAGATGCGGCTCGGCCGGCGCCGGATCGTGCTGCTCGGGCTGGTGCTGCTGCTCGCGGCCGTGCCCCCGGCCGCGATCCTGCTCGGCCAGCCCTTCTACGTCGATCTCGTGCGGCGCGTGATGATTTTCGCGATCGCCGCGGTGAGTCTGGACCTGATCCTCGGCTACGGCGGGATGGTGTCGTTCGGGCACGCGGCGTACCTCGGGGTCGGCGCGTACGCGGTGACCATCCTGGCGGTGTACGGCGTGCACAACGGGCTGCTCCAGTGGGCGGTGGCGATCGGCGCCTCGATGCTGCTTGCGCTCGCGATCGGCGCGATCTCGGTGCGCACCAGCGGCATCTACTTCATCATGATCACGCTCGCGTTCACGCAGATGCTGTACTACCTCGGCATCTCCCTGGACGTGTACGGCGGCGACAACGGCATGCGCCTGCCGATGCGCAGCCAGTTCGGCGGCCTCATCGACCTCGGCAACGGCACGCAGTTCTACTATCTGGTGCTCGGGCTGCTGCTGCTCGTCGTGCTGCTCGTGCGCCGCCTGGTCGATTCGCGCTTCGGCATGGTCATCCGCGCGGCGAAGTCGAACGAAGCGCGCACCCGCGCGATCGGCCTCTCGCCCTATCGCTACCGGTTGGCCGCCTTCGTGATCTCGGGCGGGATCTGCGGGCTCGCCGGCGCGCTCCTGATCAACCACACGGCGTACCTGACGCCCGACTTCATGCACTGGACGCGCTCCGGCGACATCCTGTTCATGGTGATCCTGGGCGGCATCGGCAGCACGGTCGGGCCGGTGCTCGGGGCGCTCGTCCTGCTGGTGCTGGAGAACGCGCTCTCGAACTGGACCGAGCACTGGCAGATCATTCTCGGGCCGATCCTGGTGCTGGTGGTGCTGTTCGCGCGCCGCGGCCTGGCCGGCCTGCTGTGGCCGGGGGAGCACGATGCCTGAGCCGCTGCTCGAGGTGACCGGGCTGAGCAAATCGTTCGGCGCGCTGCGCGCCACCGACCAAGTGCAGCTCCATGTGTTGGAGGGCGAGACGCACGCCATCATCGGGCCGAACGGCGCCGGCAAGACCACGCTCATCGGCCAGCTGGCGGGCGACCTGCGCCCGGACGCGGGACGCATCCGCTTCGCCGGCGAGGACATCACCGCGCTCGACGCCCCGGCGCGCTCGCGCAGGGGATTCGCGCGCTCGTTCCAGATCACCAGCGTGTACCGCGACTTCAGCGCGCTCGACAACGTCGCGCTCGCGGTGCAGGCGCACGCCGGACACAGCTTGCGCTTCTGGCGTCCGGCGCGCGGCGACGAGGCGCTGCGCGCCCCGGCGCGCGCGGTGCTCCAGGAGGTCGGGCTGGGTGCGCGCGCCGACGTGCCGGCCGCGAACCTGGCGCACGGCGAGCAGCGCCAGCTCGAGATTGCGATGGCACTCGCCACGCGCCCGCGCCTGCTGCTGCTCGACGAGCCGGTCGCGGGCATGGGCGCCGAGGAGTCTCAGCGCATGGTGCGCTTCCTCGCCGCGCTGAAGGGCCGCGAGACCATCATCCTGGTCGAGCACGACATGGACGCGGTGTTCACGCTCGCCGACCGCATTTCGGTGCTCGTGTACGGCCGCATCATCGCCACCGGCACGCCCGCCGAAATCCGCACCAACCCCGAGGTGCGGGCGGCTTACCTGGGTGAGGAGTGACGCCGCCGTGATGCGTGTCGAATCCCTCGAGACCTGCTACGGCCTGAGCCAAGTGCTGTTCGGCGTTTCGTTCGGGGTGGGCGAGGGCGAAGTCGCCACCCTGCTCGGCCGCAACGGAATGGGCAAGACCACCACGGTGCGCTCGATCATGGGAATCGTGCCGCCCAGGGCCGGCTCGATCACGCTGCTCGGCCGCGAACTGCGCGGCGCGCCTGTGTATCGCGTGGCGCAGGCGGGGATCGGCCTGGTGCCGGAGGGACGGCAGATCTTCCCCAACCTGACCGTGCGCGAGAACCTGGTGGCGACCGCGGCCAACCGTGCCGGCCGGCCGGCGCCGTGGAGCCTGGACCGGACCTACGCGCTCTTCCCGCGCCTCGCCGAGCGGCGCGCGCACTACGGCAACCAGCTCTCCGGCGGCGAGCAGCAGATGCTCGCCGTCGCGCGCGCGCTGATGACCAACCCGCGCTTGCTGATCCTCGACGAGGCGACCGAGGGGCTGGCCCCGCTGGTGCGTCAGGAAATCTACCGCTCCATCGTCGAGCTGAAGGCGGCCGGGCTGTCGATCCTGATCATCGACAAGGACCTCAAATCCCTGCTGCGCGTGGCCGACCGGCACCACGTGCTCGAGAAGGGCCGCGTGGTGTGGAGCGGCACCTCGGCCGAGCTCGCCGCGGACCAAGCGCTGCAGCACCGGTATCTCGGGGTGTGAGTCCTGGTTCGATCCGGCAGCGCGTGAAATCTGATCCAGATCAACCCTGACGCGCGCCCGCGGTGACACGCTGTCGCCCGAGGAGGAGCTTGTCAAATGCTGACGGGATGCGTGCCGTGGGCCGCGGATGACGCGCGGCGTTACCGCGAGGCGGGCTACTGGGAGGACATCTCGATCCCCGGGATGCTCGCCGCGGCGATCGCGCGCTGGGGCTCGCGCGAAGCCCTGGTGTGCGGCGCGCAGCGCATCTCCTACCGCGAGCTGGGCGAGCGCATCGAGCAGCTCGCGCTGCACTTCGCTGCCGCCGGCCTGGCGCCGCTCGACCGGGTAGTGCTCCAGCTGCACAACGTTCCGGAGTTCGTCTACACGTACTTCGCGCTGCTGCGCGTCGGCGCGATCCCGGTCATGGCGCTGCGCGCCCACCGGCACAGCGAGATCCGTCATTTCCTGACTTCCTCGGGCGCGGTCGGCTACGTCATCCCCGACGTCCTGCGCGATTTCGACTACCGCAGGATGGCCGAGGACATGCGCTCCGAGCACCCGGCCCTCAAGCACGTGTTCGTGGCGGGAGAGCCGCTCGCCGGTCAGATTTCCCTTTGCGCGCAACTCGATGCGCCCCCGCCCCCGGGCGCGGCCGAGATGTTGCGCGGCTTGCGCCCCGACCCGAACGAAGTCGCGCTGATGCTGCTCTCCGGCGGGACGACGTCGCTCTCGAAGCTCATCCCGCGCACCCACAACGACTACGTCTGCAACGCTAGGCTGTGCGCGCGCGCCGGCGGATTCGGCGAGGAGACCGTGCTGATGCTGATCCTGCCCCTGGGACACAACTACAACCTCGCCTCGCCGGGCCTCATGGGCGCGTTCGCGAGCGGGGGCAAGGTGGTGCTCGCACCCTCGTCGGACCCGGAGACGGTGTTTCCCCTGGTCGAGCGCGAGCGCGTCAGCGTCATCGCCGCCGCGGTGCCGCTGATCGCCAACTGGCTCGGCTCGCGGGTTCCGGAACGCCACGACCTGTCCTCGCTCAAGGTGGTCCAGAACGGCGGCGCGCGCCTCGCCCCCGAACTGCGCGCGCGGCTGCGCGAGCGGCTGCAATGCATGCCGCAGGAGATCTACGGCACCGCCGAAGGGCTCATCAACATGGTGCCGCTCGACGGCGCGGAGGAGGCGATCCTGCACAGCTCGGGCACGCCGGTGTGCGCGGACGACGAGATCCGCGTGGTCGACGACGAAGGCAACGACGTGCCCGACGGCAGTCCCGGGGAGCTGATCGTGCGCGGGCCGTACACCATCCGCGGGTACTACAACGCGCCGGCCAAGAACCGCGAGGCGTTCACCGCGGACGGCTTCTATCGCATGGGCGACATCGTGCGCAAGCGCGGCCGCACGGTGTACACCGAAGGCCGGCGCAAGGACATCATCAACCGCGGCGGCGAGAAGATCAGCTGCGACGAGGTCGAGAACTACATCCTCGCGCATCCCGCGGTCAAGGCCACGACGCTGGTGGCGATGCCGGACCGGATTTTCGGCGAGAAGGCCTGCGCGTTCGTCGTCCTCAAGCCCGGTGCGTCGCTGGGCTTGCCGGAGCTGGTCGCCTTCCTGCGCGCGCAACAAATCGCGAGCTTCAAGCTCCCCGAGCGGCTGGAGGTCGTGGCCGAATTGCCGCTCAGCCCGGTCGGCAAGGTCCTTAAGCGCGAATTGCGCGAGCGCATCGCCGCCAAGCTCGCCGAGGAGCAGGGCCAGACAGCCGCCGGCGAGCCGGCACCCGACCGCGGAGCGGTCCGCTCAGACCTTCCCTGAGCTGCGCGCGGCCTCGACCCGCGCCATGAATTCCGGCGCCATGTCCCGCAGCCGCTCGTCGGTCACGCGGCCGCTGCGCGTCATGTAGTCGTAGGCGAGCTGCCAGGGCGCCTGCGCCATCCTGGCCGGGAACTCCTCGTACCAGAACGAGCTTGCGTTCGCCGCGAGCAGGAGCTTCTCGACCACCGGCCGGCGCTCGCGTTCGAACGCCGCCAGCGCCGCGGGGACGTCGGCGCCGGCTTCGCCGAACGCGCGATCGAGCGCGATCGCGTCCTCGAAGGCGAGCCGCGTGCCCGAGCCGATCGAGAAGTGCACCGTGCGCAGCGCATCGCCGATCAGGACCGCGTTGCCCGCCGACCAGCGCCGGTTGCCGAGCAGCGGGAATTGGCGCCAGATCGACATGTTCGACACCAGGGGATGCCCGCCAAGATCGGGGGCGAACACGCGCTCGCAGTAGGCGCGCGACTCGGCGTCCGACATGCGGTCCAACCCGGCCCGCCGCCAGGTCACCACGTCGCACTCTACGATGAAGGTGCTCATCTGAGGGCCGTAGCGGTAATGGTGGGCGACGAAGGCGCCGTCGCCGTTCTCGCGGAAAGTGAGCGTCAGGCACTCGAAGCGCTGCGCGGTGCCGTACCAGGCGAACTTGTTGGTGAGCCAACGCACGTGCGGCGCGAACTGCCGCTCGTAGGTCCGGCGTACCAGCGAGTTCAGACCGTCGGCGCCCACCACCAGATCCGCGGCTCCGAGCTCGTCCAGCGCGCCCACCGGGCGGCCGTAAGTCACCTCCACTCCGGCTTCGCGACACAGCGCCTGCAGGAACTGGTTGAGCGCGAGGCGAGCGATCGCGGAAAAGCCGTTGCCGTCGATGTCCACGCGCTCGTCGCGGTGCACGATGCGCTGCATCGGCCAGCTCTCCATGCGCTCGGCGAGCTTCCGGTGCAGGTCCGGCGCATCGCGCTCGAGGAACGCGAGCGCGCCCTGCGAAAAGACCACGCCGAAGCCGAACGTGGCATCGGCCGGATTCTGCTCGAACACCTCGACGCGCCAGGCGGGAAAGCGCCGCTTGACCAGCAGCGAGAACAGCAGCCCGGCCGGGCCGGCGCCCAGGACCGCGATCCTCATCGCCCTCGCACGGCACAGACGTGATTCAATGCACGCATAGCGTTAGTGTAACCAAGCTGCGCGGACGCCCGCGTCCCGCATGGCGAACCCGCCCGACCGCCGACCTTCAATGCCCCCGATTCCCTCCTTCACCCGCGGCCCGGTCAGCGTCCATTTCGGCGACAAGTCGGGCAAATACCCCGACGGCAACCAGGTCCTGGTGCGCGGCGGCGACACGCTGGTCGCCTTCGACACGCCGCTGGTGGCCAACCGCCTCGGCACCGAGCTGAACGCCGCCGACCTGGTGATCCTCGGCCACGTGCACGAGGACCATATCGCCGGACTGCATCGGCTGCCGCGCGCGCGCGTGCTCGCGCCGCAGGCGGACCTCGAGGCGGTCCGCAGCTGGGAAGGGCTCGCGCGCCACTACGGCTACGCGCCGCGCGTGCTCGAGGAGATGAAGGCGAAGATCGAGCGCGACTTCCATTACGTTCCCCGCCCCGACGCCGAGGGCTATGCCGACGGCGCGCTCTGGGAGCTGGGCGGCGGGGTTCGCGTGCGCGCCCTGCACATGCCGGGCCACACTTCGGGGCACAGCGTGCTGCTGGTCGAGCCCGAGGGCGTCGCCTTCATCGGCGACATCGACCTGTCCTCCTTCGGGCCGTACTACGGCGACGCCACCTCCAGTCTGGAGGCGTTCCGCCGCACGTTGCGCGCGGTCGCGAAGGTGCCGGCGCGCGTCTGGATCACCTCGCACCACAAGGGCGTGATCACCGAGCGCGAGACCTTCCTCGCCCTGCTCGCGGCCTTCGCCGCGAAGCTCGAAGCGCGCGAGCAGGCCATCGCGGACCATCTCGCCAGCGCGGGCCCGAGCACCATCGAGGCGCTCGCGGCCCACCGCTTCGTCTACCCGCGCGGCTACCAGGACGTGTTCATCGAGGATGTCGAACGGCGCACGATCGCGCAGCACCTGGCCTCACTCGCCGCCTCCGGACGCGTGACCGAGGAAGGCGGCCGCTACCGGCTCGCTTCCTGAGCGGCGGTGTCGACTTTTATAGGGACATGATGACATCCTGGTCCGTGTATCCGCTGGCCTTCGTGGTCGGCATCCTGTTCAACGTGAATCCATCCTGCGGATGCGGCACGCTGGTCTGGGCCAGCACGCAGACGCAGCCGGGCAAGGCGGCGACACTTGCCCTGGTCCGTATCGGTGTTCTGGCCCTGGTCGGAGCGATAGCGGGTTTCCTCGGAACGGCTGCGCGCGCGCCGTGGGGCATCCTGCTCCTGGGCACCGCCGCGTACCTTCTCTACACGACGATTCAGCAAGCCCGTCTCGGCAAGTCCGGGGCGTGCGCTCTGCCGCGAAGATCCGCGGCTCTTCCCTGGGTGCTGGCCCTGATCCCGCCCCCCAGCGGCTACATCGGCCTGGCGATCTTCTATGGCGGATTCCGTGCGCCTTCTCCGCTCGAGGGGGCAATCACCCTGACCCTGGTCGGACTCGGATTGACGCTTCCGGTCTGGGCCCTGGCACTGAGGCCGGCATTGTGGACATCCCTGCGCATGCGGTGGATGGCCAGCCCGAAGGTCCTTCGCGCGCAGATTGTCTTTCAGTATCTCGGCGTCGCGGTCCTGACGGCGGTCGGCCTGGCCTTCGTCTTTGTCCACGGCTTCCACAGGCCATTGCTGGAGCTGGTTCACTGAAGGACGCTGCGAACCCCGTCGGCGGCCGGCGGCCTTCCTGTTCGATCACCACCCTGGCGCCCGCCTCGTGGATGACGTCCCTCTTGGCGCCGGGAATTGCGCAAGCCGCGCCTTGAGGGCAAGATCATGCCCCTTTTACGTAGCGAACCGAGGAACCGCAGACCATGCTCTCCGACGCCGACCGCAGCAAAGCCGCGCAGTCCCTGCTCAATGCCGAGAAGGAGCGCAAGCCCGTGGTGCAGCTCTCCAAGACGTGGCCCGGGATCACGGTCGAGGACTCCTACGCGATTGCGGCCGAGGTGAACAAGGCCAAGGTCGCCGCCGGCGCGAAGGTGCGCGGCCACAAGGTCGGGCTGACCTCCAAGGCGATGCAGCAGTCCTCGCAGATCGACGAGCCCGACTACGGCGTGCTGCTCGACAACATGTTCATCGAGGACGGCGCCAAGGTTCCGTTCGAGCGCTTCATCGTGCCGCGCGTCGAGATCGAGCTCGCCTTCGTGCTCGGCAAGCCGCTCAAGGGCCCCGGCGTCGGCCTGCTCGAAGTGCTGCGCGCCACCGAGTTCGTGGTGCCCTCGATCGAGATCATCGACGCGCGCGTGCAGAACCCGCGCAAGATCTTCGACACCGTCGCCGACAACGGCGCGGCGGCGGGAATCGTGCTCGGCGGCCGGCCGGTCGGGCCGATGGACGTGGACCTGCGCTGGGTGAGCGGGCTGATGTACCGCAACTCCGAGATCGAGGAGACCGGCGTGGCCGCCGGGGTGCTCGGTCACCCGGCGATGGGCATCGCCTGGCTCGCCAACAAGGTGGGCAAGTTCGGCACCACGCTCGAGCCCGGCCACGTGGTGCTCGCCGGCTCGTTCACGCGCCCGGTGTGGGCGCAGAAGGGCGACACGCTGCGCGCCGACTTCGGCACGCTCGGCAGCCTGTCGGTGCAGTTCGTCTGAGCCCACCGGGGCCCCGCTTACCGCTGCGGTCCGATACCGGCACTCGATGGCGAAGATCGACGTCTGCATCATCCGTCCGCCTCTGCTCGTGGACTGCGAGGCGCTGCGCGAGATCGCTGAATCGCTGTGCTACGCGCTCCTGCGGCTGGGGCACCGATCGACGATCGTCGAGAACCGATTTCCGGCGGACACCGCGAGCATCGTGCTCGGTGCGCACCTGCTGGGGGAGCGCGCGCTCGAGGTGCTGCCCGCTTCGGCGATCGTGTACAACCTGGAGCAGATCGGCCCGGACACGGCGCGCGACAATCCCGGCTATCTCGAGCTGCTGCGGCAGCGCCGCGTCTGGGATTACTCCGAGCGCAACCTGGAGGCTTACGCGGCGCTGGGCGCGAAGATGGACGCGGCCCTTCTCCCCGTGGGCTACGTGCCCGAGCTGGCGCGCATCCAGCCCGCGCCAGAGCAGGACATCGACGTTCTCTTCTACGGCTCGCTCAACGACCGGCGGCGGAAAGTTCTCGAGGAGATCACCGGAGCCGGCCTGAACACGCAGGCGGCCTTCGGCATCTACGGCCAGGCGCGCGACGAGCTGATCGCGCGCGCCAAGCTGGTGCTCAACCTTCACTTCTACCCCGCCAGGCTGTTCGAGATCGTGCGCGTGTCCTACCTGCTCGCCAACCGCAAGGCGGTGGTGAGCGAGTCGAGCGAGCTGGCGGCGTCCGAGACGGACCTGGCCGACGCGCTGCGCTTCGCGCCGCCGGAGGACCTGCCCGACCTCTGCGTGGAGCTGGCGTACGACGCCGAGCAGCGCCGCGCGCTCGAGCAACAGGGGTACGCGACGTTCAGCGCGCGCCGGCTCGAAGACAGCCTGGCGAAGCTCGTCGGCACCGCCGTCTACCCCGCAGCCGGCCCGCAAGTCCGCTACCCCCTCAAGCTCAACATCGGCAGCGGAAGGGACTGGCGCGAGGACTGCCTCAACCTGGACATCAGCGCGCAGTGGCGCCCGGACGCGGTCCTCGACATCGGGCAGCCCTGCGCGCTGCCGCTCGAGCTCGAGACCGCGCGCTTCGGGCATCTGGCGCTGCACGAAAACATGTTCGACGAGATCACGGCCAGCCACGTGCTCGAGCACATCCACGATCTGCCGACGGCCATGACCAACTTCCTGCGCCTGCTCAAGCCGGGCGGCGCGCTGCGGGTACACGTGCCGTACGACCTTTCCTACGGCGCGTGGCAGGATCCGACGCACGTGCGCGCTTTCAACGAGCGCAGCTGGGCCTACTACACCAACTGGTTCTGGTATTTCGGCTGGACCGAGCACCGGTTCGACCTGACGGACCTGCAGTACGCGCTGAGCCCGATCGGCCTCCAGGCCCAGGAGCGCGGCATTCCGGTCGAGGAGATCCTGCGCCTGCCGCGCGCGGTCGACGAGATGAAGGCTGTCCTGCGCAAGGTCTTCCTGACCGAGGAAGAAGTCCGTGCCGGAGCCCGGATGCGCGGCGATGCCCGCGCCGCCGGCGCCTGAGCCCGCGCCGAGCACCAGCGCCACCTTGTCCTTCAGCCGCTCGGCCATCGGGCCCCGTCAAGTCCTGCGCCACACGCTCGCCAGCCAGGGCTGCTGCGCGCGCGGCAACCCCGCGGGGCGGTAATAGTGCTCCAGCTCGACGAAGCCCGCCGCCGAGAGATGGCGCCGCCAGCCCTCGAGGTCGTGGTAGGCGCCATAGCGTCCGCGGTTCCAGCCCTCCTGGTTTTCGCCGCGCGGATTCGAGCTGAACAGCACGCCGCCCGGCTTCAGCGCCGCACGCACCTGCAGCAGCACACGCGGCAACTCCTGGCTCGGAACGTGAAACAGCGACGCGTTCGCGAATACGCCGTCGAACCCTCCGGGCGGCAGATCGAGCCGCAGGAACTCCTGCTCGAGCACCTCGCAGCCGCTGTACCGGCGCGCCATCGCCGCGAGGCGCGCCGAGCCCTCCAGCCCGACCGCGACGTGACCGAGGCCGGCAAAGGTCTTGAGATCGCGCCCCGGCCCGCAGCCGAAGTCGAGGATCGAGAACGGCGGATGCGCTTCGATGTGCCGCAACAGCGCCGCGACGTTCTGGCTCACGTCGTGAGCGCGCGTGCCTTGCCAGAAGTCCTCGGCGCGCTGGTCGTAATGCTGCAGCGTCAGGGCGGCGATCTTCTCGAGATCCGCGCAGTCCAGCGTCATCCCGGCCCGCGAGCAGGGCCCTGTCCGCTCACCCCAGCGCCCTGCTTTCGTCCACGCACAGCAACCGCACCCGCCCTTGCGCCACGAGCTGCTCCTTGTCGTCGCGGATCCACGCTTCCCACACCTGGCTCGAGCGCCCGCGCGTGACGGGCCGGGCGAGGCCGTGCAGCTTGCCGGTGCGCACCGCGCGGATGAACGAAGTGTTGTTCTCCAGCCCGACCACGCGCTGGCCGCGCGGCTGTGCCGCCACCGCGGCGCCGATCGAGGCGAGCGTCTCGATCACCCCGCAATGCACGCCGCCGTGCACGATGCCGTAGCCCTGGTGGTGCTTCTCGGTCACCTCCCACTCGCAGGTGACCTCATCCGGGGAAGCGCTGAGGATCACGATCCCCATCTCCTTCACCCAGCCGGACATCCGGTTGATGCGCTGCCGCAGTTCTTCAGCCATCGTCTTTCCTTCCCAGCGGGCATCTTGCCACAGCCCGCGCCGGAATCTCACTGCGCGGGACCGCCGATCGGCCCTGCGAGATGGCCTTCCTTGATCCAAACGCTCGCGCCGGCAGGCCCCGCCTGAGCGCGCAGCGGCGCGCCCGGGGGCAAGCGCAGCCAGGACCCGCGCGTGAACGCCTCATCGCCTTCCTCGAAGCCGCCGATGGGATCGAGCATCTTGCGCTCGACCCCGGTGACCAGCGAGGGCGTCCACGCCATTGCGGCCGCGTGCGCCGAGGCGCGCTGAGTGAAGTCGGCGTTGAGGTCCATCGATCGCGGCCGGGGCACTCCGGGCCCGGTGCTACGCGAGCGTCTGTTTCGCGATGCGCAGCCGCGTCGCCGCCATGTCGTCGCCGCGGATTTCCCTCAGCGCGTAGCCGACGAAAGCGCCGACGACCTCCTTCCTCCAGTACAGGTCGAGGTCGGCGTTGTCCATCGGCTTGGCGCGCGAGGCCACGGTCGCCGCCGCTTCCGCGATGGCGTCGTCGGTGAGCTTGCGGCCCGTCAGCGTCGCGCCGGCCTTGTCGACCAGGAACGGCCGCGAGGCGACCGCGCCGAGCGCGATCCTCGCCTCCTCGATCGTTCCGTCGGGCGCGGTCTTCACCGCCGCCCCGACGCCGAGCACGGGGAAATCGAACGCGCCGCGGCGGCGCAGCTTCCAGTACGTGCTCTTCCAGCCTGCGGCCAGAGACAGCAGCACCTCGGTGAGGATCTCGTCGGGCCTGCGGGTGAGATAGTCGATGCCGTCGTTGCGGTACAAGTCCGCGAGCGCCACCTCGCGCTCGCCGGCGGCCGACACCAGCTTCACCCTGGCGCCGAGCGCGATCAGGGCCGGTGCGCTGTCGGTCGAGGACACCGCCACGCAGCGCTTGCTCGCGGTGGCCACCCAGCAGGTCTCGCCTTCCTTCTTCAGGCAGAAATCGATCGCCTTGCGCCATTCGTGGCTCTGGTCGTAGTAGGTGCAGCGCGTGTCCAGGCACAGGTTTCCGCCGAGCGTACCCGCGTTCCGCAGGTGCGGCGTTGCGATCTGCGCCGCGGCCTGCCACAGGCCGCGGTAGTGCGCGCGCACCGGCGCCGAGCCGACGAGCTCGGTGAGCGTCAGACCCGCGCCCAGGGTGAGCCCCGAGCCGTTGGCGAGCTTCTTCAGCTCGGGCACGCGGCGCAGCGACACCAGCGTCGCGGGGGTCTGGTGGCGGCGCTTCATGTTCGGCACCAGGTCGGTGCCGCCGGCGATCAGCATCGCCTGGGGACCCTCGTCGGCGAGGATGCGCGCCGCCTCGGCGACCGTGCGCGGCGAGCGGAATGCGAACCAGGGCAGGCGGATCATGCGGCCTTCACTCCCGGTTCGCGCTTCGTTTCGTTGCCGTCGCCGCCCTCCCAGGGAGGCAGAACGAAGGTCGGCGCCGGGTACGGCACCGAGGGGAATGCCTCGGGGCCGACGCGCGGGGTTTCGCCCTTCGCCTTCTTCTCGAGCGCGCGCAGCACCTTGTCGGGCGTGATCGGCACCTCGTCGATCCGCACGCCGACCGCGTCGAAGATCGCGTTCGCGAGCGCCGGCATCACCGGCAGCAGCGGCCCCTGCCCGACCTCCTTCGCGCCGTACGGACAGTTCGGATCGGGCTCTTCGATCAGCGCCACCTCGACCTCGGGCATGTCGAGCGAGGTGAGGCTCTTGTAGTCGAGCAGCGAGGGCGTGCGGTGCACCAGCGCACCGGAGAGCTTCGGCGGCAGGCGGCGGAACACCTGCTCTTCCATCAGCGCCTCGCCCAGGCCCATATACACGCCGCCGATCACCTGGCCGCGTGCCAATACGGGATTCAGCGCTCGCCCGAGGTCGTGCGCGATCCAGATCCTCGGCACCGTGACCCAGCCGGTATGCGGGTCAACCTCGGTCTCGACCACGCAGGCCGAGAAGCTGTACGCGGGCGACGGCCCGACGCCCGCGCCCTTGTACTTGCCCGGAGGCTTGGGCGGGGCATACGAGCCGACCGCCGAGAGCGTGCCGAACTTCGCCTCGGCGAGCCCCACGGCCTCGATGAAGGTGATGCCCTTGCCCGGCTCCTCGGCGGCGAACACCCCGCCCTGCGAGAACTGCACCCGGTCGGGTAGCGTATCGAGCGGCTCGGCCGCGGCCGCGGCGAGCTGCTCGCGCACGCGCCCGGCCGCCTGCAGCGCCGCGTTGCCCATCATGATGGTGACGCGGCTCGAATAGGATCCCAGGTCGATCGGCGTGATGCCGGTGTCGCCGGTGACACAGCGCACGAGTCCGGGGTCGATGCCGAGCGTCTCGGACACCAGCCCCGCGAGCACGTCGTCGGACCCCTGGCCGATCTCGGTCGCGCCGCAGTACACGGTGACCTGGCCGCTGCGGTCGAGCAGGATCTGCACGGCCGAATGCGGCAGCTTGTTCCAGTAGATCGACACGCCCGCGCCGCACATGTAGGTCGAGCACGCGAGGCCCACGCCGCGCCCTTCGGGCAGCTTGCGGTGCTTGTCCTTCCAGCCGGACATTTCGACCACCTTGCGGATGCACTCGGCGAGCCCGGTCGAGCCGACACGCAGCCAGCTCGCGGTGAGCGAATCGGGCTTGGTGACCATGGCGAGGCGCAGCTCGGCCGGATCGAGGCCGAGTCGGTCGGCGATCTTGTCGAGCTGCACTTCCTGGCCGAAGCGCGGCTGCGGCGTGCCGTGCCCGCGCTTGGGCCCGCAGGCCGGCTTGTTGGTGAAGGTGCGGCAGGCCTCGAACTTGAAGCGCGGCAGGTGGTAGGTCACGGGCGTGAGCACCCCGGTATAGAAGGTGCTCGCGGGCCCGTGCGAGCCGTAGGCGCCGCCGTCGAGCAGCGTCTGCAGGTGCATCGCGGTGAGCCGGCCGTCCTTCGTCACGCCGGTGCGGAACTTCATCAGCACCGGGTGCCGGCCGCGGTGCTGGTAGAACACCTCTTCGCGCGTGAGGCAGATCTTCACCGGCCGCCCGAGCATCAGCGCGGCCTTGCTCACCACGAACTCGTGGTTGCCCGGGTCGCACTTGCCGCCGAAGGCGCCGCCGTTCGGCGTGGCGATCACGCGGATGTGCGAAGCGGGCATCTGCAGCACGCGCGCGAGCTGGCGATGCAGATAGTGCGGATTCTGCGTGCTCGTCGAAAGCAGGAGCTTGCCGTCGCCCTCCACGCAGGCGAGCGAAGCCTGCTGCTCCATCGGCAGGTGGGTGTTGCCCTCGTAGAAGAACAGGTCCTCGAAGACGTGGTCGGACTTGGCCAGCGCCTCCTCGACGTCGCCGAACTCGTAGGACTGGTTGCGGTGGATGTTGCCCTGCTCGCCGTAGTCGTGGATGCGCGTCTCGGGCCGGGCGAGCGCTTCCTCGGACGAGGCGATGGTCGGCAGCGGCCGGTACTTCACCTCGATCAGCTCGAGCGCCTCCCGCGCGGTCTGCTCGTCCTTCGCGATCACCGCGGCCACCGGGTCGCCGACGAAGCGCACGCGCTCGGGCGCGAGCGCGTGCTCGTCCTGCGACACCGGCATGATCCCGTAGGGCACCGGGAAGTCCGCGCCGGTGAGCACCAGGTGCACGCCCCGGTGGCTGCGCGCGCGCGAGACGTCGATCGACTCGATCAGCGCGTGCGGCAGCGGCGAGCGCAGGAGCTTGCAATGCAGCATGCGCGGCAGCACCAGGTCGTCGGCGAAGCGCAGCTGGCCGATCACCTTGGCGCGCCCGTCGACGCGCCGGCGCGGCTTGCCGATGGTGTCGAAGCGCCGCTTCTGGAACGGTTTCTCGGGGGCGTTCACGGCTTGCCCTCCCGCATGACGCGCGCCGCGTCCTCGATCGCTTCCCAGATCTGCTGGTAGCCGGTGCAGCGGCACAGGTTCCCGGAGATCGCCTCCTTGATGCGCTCGCGGCTCGGCGCGGGCTCCTCGTCGAGCAGCGCCTTGGCGGTCATCAGCATGCCGGAGGTGCAGTAGCCGCACTGCGAGCCGCCGTGGTCGGCGAACGCCGCCTGCAGCGGATGCAGCTCGGTGCCTTTCGCCAGCCCCTCGACGGTCTGGATGTCGCGGCCCTCGCAGTCCACCGCGAGCTCCAGGCAGGAGAGCAGCGGCTTGCCGTCGACGAGCACCGTGCAGGCGCCGCACTCGCCCAGCTCGCAGCCGTGCTTGGTGCCGGTGAGGTTGAGGTCCTCGCGCAGGACTTCGAGCAGCGTCTTGTAGGGGGCGAACGAGACCGGCTGGTCCTCGCCGTTCACGCGCAGCGTCATGTGGACGCGATCGGGTACCGCATTCATTTGTTCAGTCCTCTCACGAGATAGTCGGCGAGCGATTGCGCCACTTCGACCGACGTGAGCTTGCCGTCCGGCCGGAACCAGCGCGCGCTCCAATTGACCGCGCCGAGCATGGCGCGCGTGACCAGCGCTGCGTCGGCCTTCGCGAACTCGCCCCGCTTCATGCCTTCGGCGACCAGCGCGCGCACCTTGTGCTCGTAGCGATCGCGCTTCTCGATCATCGGCTCGCGCATCCCCTCGGGCAGGGCCTCGACCTCGAGGTGCGCGGTGGCTCCCTCCAGCTCGTCGAGCATCGCCTGCACGTGTGCGCGCAGCACCGCGCGCAGCCGCTCGGCGCTCGAGCTGGGCGTCGCGCGTGCCGCCTCCACCGCCGCGAGCATGTGCTCGAGCGTGCGCTCCTGGCAGAAAAGCAGGATCTCGTCCTTGCCGCTGAAGTAGTAATAGAGGATGCCTGGCGAAACGTCGGCCTCCTCGGCGATCTCGCGCATGCCGGCGGCGGCGAGGCCCTTGCGGCGAAACACGCGCGCCGCGGCGCGCAGGATCTCGGTGCGGCGCGTCTCGCTCTTGCGCTGGGCGCGCGGCATCGCGCGGCTGGAACGCCGATTCAGAATTTGAACCATTGTTCAAACTCTAGGGCACGGCGGCGCGCGGCGCAATCGGTTTCTTTGATGCAATGCAACACGGGCACGGACGCGGCGCCGCGCCCCGCACCGAAAACCTGCGCATCGGCGCAAACAGCCGCTACGCGCTCAAATTACAGCGTCCCCGCCTTGCACAGCTGCCACAGCCTGAAGGTCATATAGATCTCGCACCGATTGCGGCCTTCCGGTGAGCTCGGGAATTCCGGCAGCACCTTGAAGTGCTTTCGATACGTGGCCGCGAGATTGGCGCCGCCACGACGCCGGGCGAAGCAGGTCCGGCGCAGATCCACGTGCGTGCCGAGGATGTGAAGGGGCCTGCCCTTGGGAAGCTTGAGGAAGGCCGCGAGCTTCGGCAGATCGTCGCGACTGCCCTCGTAGGAGACGATCTCGCGCGCCTTGACCAGGCGCAGGATTCCCTCGCTGATGTGCGGCCCCCGGTAGGCAACGTACTTCCGCTGCCTCACCGAATAGATGCCCAGAAGGTTCTGGCCGACATTGAGGATGAGCGTATCGTCGGCAAGTCTTGCACCCGACGTCATTGACTTTCCTTCGCGCGTATGTGGCGCACTCTACGCGAATCGCGTCGGCGCGGCTCGTCAGTTTCAATCCGAGGCCGGGCCCGTGTAGTCTTGGGCAGCGGCTGCATGGCGAAACGAGGCCCGCCGGCGCTCGAGTCCGGCTCACTCGTGTATCCTTGCCGCACTGGGCCCGCCCCGAGTCGTGATTTTCCAGCGGCAATGCGTTCTCCACTCCTGCGAGCGAGCCTCACCCTGTGCCTGAGCCTGGCCGCGCTCGCCGCGCGCGCGACCAGCGATCCGCTGATCGACCTGATCTCCGCGCCGGGCGGCGCGGGGCTCGGCGCCGCTACCCGCATCGAAGCCTCCCCCTATCGCGGGGGCGGAACGCGCAACGACCTCGTGCCGCTCTACCTGTACGAGGGCAAGCACCTCTATCTGCATGCGTATCGCTTCGGCCTGAAGCTCCTGGACACTCCGCGGCAGCGCGTCGACGTGTTCCTCGCCCACCGCTTCGAGGGCTTTCCGTACAACGGGGTTCCGGCAAGCCTCGCCGGCATGACCGCGCGACAGCCGGAGATGGACTTCGGCCTGGGCTACGAGCGCCGCGGCAGCTGGGGTGCGCTCTGGGCCGAGTGGGTGCGCGATGCGACCAACACCTCCGGCGGCAGCGAGCTGCGGCTGGGGTACAACTACGCGTGGCGCAACGGCCGCCTGCTGCTGCGCCCGGACTTCATGCTGTCGCTGCGCGACGCCCGCCTCAACGACTACTACTACGGCGTGCGCTTCGACGAGGCGACGCCGACGCGTCCCGCCTACATGCCGGGCAGCGGCGTGAACGCGCAGCTCGGCCTGTACGCCTCCTACGATCTTACCGACCGCTCGAGGCTGCTCATGGGCGCCACGTTCACGCGCTGGGCGCAAGGCGTGCGCCACAGCCCGATCGTGGACGATCGGGTGCAGGTGAGCGGCTTGCTCGGGTGGATGTACGATTTCTCGCCGAGCGAGAAAGCCTTCGCCGAGCGCCAGCCCCTGGTGTTCAAGGTCGAGTACGGCAGGTCGACGGATTGCAACCTGGTGACCATCATGCGGCTGGGCTGCACGTCGACGCAGACTGTCGACAATACGCGCATCGTCGGCATCGAGATCGGCCGGCCATTGATCCAGGAACTGAACGGCTGGCCGCTCGATTTCGTGGGCTACCTCGGGCTGGTGCGGCACCGGGAGAACGGACTCCAGCCGGACGCCTGGCAGCTGGACGCTTACCTCAAGGCCTACTACTACGGCTTTCCGTGGAGCGGCCGCGTACGCACCCGGCTCGGCTTCGGCGTCGGCCTCTCGTACGCGGAGCGCGTTCCCTACGTCGAGGCGCGCGACCAGGCGCTGCGCGGGCGCGGCACTTCGAGGCTGCTCAACTACCTCGATCCGAGCATCGACGTGAGCGTCGGAGACTTGTTCGGAGTGCGCTCGCTGCGCAAAACCTACTTCGGCTTCGGCGTATCGCACCGCTCGGGCATCTTCGGCGACTCGCAACTGCTCGGCAACGTGAACGGCGGCTCCAACTACATCTACAGCTACGTCGAGACGTCGTACTGAGCAGCTCAGCGGGGGCATTTCAGCCGTAGAGTGCGGCGAGGCTGCGGCCCTTGCCGTAGCCGGGATCGGCGGGGGCGGGGCCGCCCTTGGCGATGCGCACGGCGCAGTACTTGAACTCGGGGATCTTGCCGAAGGGGTCGAGCACGGGGTTGGTGAGCAGGTTGGCCGCCGCCTCGTAGAAGGCGAACGGGATGAACACCGCCCCGCGCGGGGTGCCCTCGTCGGCGCGCGCGTACAGCGAGATCGTGCCGCGGCGCGAGGCCACCGTGATGATGTCCCCCGGCTTGGCGCCGAGCGCGGCGAGCTCGAGCGGGTGGAGCGAGGCCACCGGCTCGGGCTCGATCGCATCGAGCACCCCCGAGCGCCGCGTCATCGCCCCGGTGTGCCAGTGCTCGAGCTGGCGCCCGGTGATCAGCACCATCGGGTAATGCGCATCCGGGCGCTCGGCCGCCGGGATCAGGTCCGCCGGCACGAACTTCCCCCGCCCCGTGACCGTCGGGAAGTGGGTGCGGAACACCACCGGCTCGCCCGGGTCGCCCTCGTTCTCGCACGGGTAGGTCACCGAGGAGTCGCGCTCGAGGCGCTCCCAGGTGATCCCGGCGATCGAGTTCATGCCCTGGCGCATCTCGTCGAACACTTCCTTCGGGTGCGAGTACTTCCAGGGGAGCCCCAGGCGCTGCGCGAGCTCCTGGATGATCCACAGGTCCTCGCGCGCCTCCCCCGGCGGCTCGATCGCTTGCCTACCCAGCTGCACCATGCGGTCGGTGTTGGTGAAGCTGCCCGTCTTCTCCGCAAACGCGCTCGCCGGCAGCACCACGTCGGCCAGGTACGCCGTCTCGGTCAGGAAGATGTCCTGCACCACCAGGTGCTCGAGCCGGGCCATCGCCTCGCGCGCGTGCCCCAGGTCCGGGTCCGACATCGCCGGGTTCTCCCCCATGATGTACATGCCGCGGATACTGCCCGCCTGGGCCGCGTTCATGATCTCCACCACCGTCAGCCCCGGCTTGGTGTCCAGCTTCGCCCCCCACAACGCCTCGAAGCGCTTGTTCGCCTCCGGGTTGTCCACCCGCTGGTAGTCCGGGTACATCATCGGGATCAGCCCCGAGTCCGAGGCCCCCTGCACGTTGTTCTGCCCCCGCAACGGGTGCAGCCCCGTGCCCGCTCGCCCCACCTGCCCGGTCATCAGCGCGAGCGCGATCAGGCAGCGCGCGTTGTCCGTGCCGTGCACGTGCTGCGAAATCCCCATCCCCCACAGGATCATCGAGGCTTTCGAACCCGCGTACAGCCGCGCCACCTCGCGGATCGTCTGGGCCGCAATCCCGCACACCGGCGCCATCCTCTCCGGCGAGTACTCCTTCGCGTTCTCCTTCAGCGCCTCGTAGCCGCTGGTGCGCTCCTTCACGAAGCCCTCGTTCACCAGCCCCTCGTCGATGATCGCGTGGATCATCGCGTTCAGCAGCGCCACATCCGTGTCGGCGTTGAACTGCAGGAAATGCGTCGCCTGGCGCGCAAGCTCCGTGCGCCGCGGATCGGCCACGATCAGCTTGGTGCCGCCCTTGGCAGCGTTTTTTATCCAGGTCGCCGCCACCGGGTGGTTCACCGTCGGGTTCGCCCCGATGATGAACACCACCTCCGCGCGCAGCACGTCGCTCACCTGGTTCGACACCGCCCCCGAACCCACCCCCTCCAGCAGCGCCGCCACCGACGAGGCGTGGCACAGCCGCGTGCAGTGATCCACGTTGTTCGAGCCAAAGCCCGTGCGCACCAGCTTCTGAAACAGGTACGCCTCCTCGTTCGAGCCCTTGGCCGAACCAAAGCCCGCCAGCGCGTAGCGATCCTCGGCACGAATCTTCGCCAGCCCCCCAGCCGCCACCTCGAGCGCCTCCTCCCAGCTCGCCTCCCGAAACACCTCCGACCAGTTGCCCGCATCGAGCACGAACTCGGGGCTCTTGGCCACCCCCGGCTTGCGGATGAGCGGCTTGGCCAGGCGGTGCGGGTGGTGCGCGTAATCGAACCCGTAGCGCCCCTTCACGCACAGCCGCCCGTGGTTCGCCGGCCCGTCGCGCCCGGTCACGAAGCCGATCTTGTTCCCGCTCACGTGGTAGGTGAGCTGGCAGCCCACCCCGCAGAACGGGCACAGCGACTCGACCGTCTTGTCCACCACCGCAAGCCCCGCCTCGCGCGCCGGCATCAACGCCCCCGTCGGGCAGGCCTGCACGCACTCCCCGCAGCCCACGCAGCTCGACTCGCCCATCGGATCGTCGAAGTCGAACACGATCTTGGAATGCTCGCCCCGAAACCCGTAGCCGATCACGTCGTTCACCTGCTCCTCGCGGCACGCGCGCACGCAGCGGGTGCACTGGATGCAGGCGTCGAGGTTCACCGCCATCGCCGGGTGCGAAGGATCGGCCTTGGGCTGCTTCCTCGCCGCAAAGCGCGGCAGCCCCACGCCGAGCTTGCCCGCCCACTGGTCGAGCTCGGAGTCGAGCCGGTATGGGGAACCCGGGGCCCCTTCCCCGGGTTGCTTCTCCGGCATGTCCGAGAGCAACAGCTCCAGCACCATCTTCTGCGAGTGCCGAGCGCGCGCACTGTCGGAGCTCACCTCCATCCCCTCCTTCGGGTAGCGGCAGCACGAGGGCGCGAGCACGCGCTCGCCCTTCACCTCCACCACGCAGGCGCGGCAGTTCCCGTCCGGCCTCAACCCCGGCATGTAGCACAGGTGCGCAATCTCCACCCCGTGGCGCTTCGCCGTCTCGAGGATCGTCTCGTCGGGCCGGCCCACCACGGTCTGGCCGTTCAGCTTGAACTCGATCGGCATCGTCGCGAGCTGCCCCGCGCTCACGCGTTCCATCGGCTCACCTCACTCAAGCTCATCGGGGAAGTACCTCATCACGCTCAGCACGGGGTTCGGCGCCGCCTGCCCCAGCCCGCAGATCGACGCGTCCACCATCGCCTGCGACAGCTCGCCGAGCAGCGGCTGGTTCCACCTGCGCTCGCCCATCAGCATGAGCGCCTTGGCCGTGCCCACGCGGCACGGCGTGCACTGGCCGCAGGACTCGTCGCGGAAGAAGCGCATCAGATTCTGCGCCGCCTGGCTCGCCTTGTCGCGGTCCGACAGGATCACCACCGCCGCCGAGCCGATGAAGCAGCCGTGCGGCTGCAGCGTGTCGAAGTCGAGCGGCACGTCGCCGAGCGACGCGGGCAGGATCCCGCCCGAGGCGCCGCCTGGCAGGTAGGCGTACAACGCGTGCCCCTCCAGCATCCCGCCGCAGTACTCCTCGATCAGCTCCCTGACCGTGATTCCAGCAGGGGCGAGGTGCACGCCCGGCTGCTTCACCCGCCCCGAGACCGAGAACGAGCGCAAGCCCTTCCTGCCGTGCCGCCCCTGGCCCGCGAACCACGCCGCGCCCTTCTCCACGATACTGCGCACCCAGTACACCGTCTCCAGGTTGTGCTCGAGCGTCGGGTAGCCAAACAGCCCCACCTGCGCCACGTACGGCGGGCGCAGCCGCGGCATGCCGCGCTTGCCCTCGATCGACTCGATCATCGCGGACTCCTCCCCGCAGATATACGCACCCGCCCCGCGCCGCAGGTGAATCGGCGGCAGCGCGCACGGCGGCTTCGCCTGCAGCTTCTTCAGCTCCCTCTCCAGCACCGCGCGGCAGCCCGCGTACTCGTCCCTCAGGTACACGTAGATCTCCCCCACCCCCGCGCACCACGCCGCGATCAACATCCCCTCCAGGAACCGGTGCGGCTCGCGCTCCAGGTACCAGCGGTCCTTGAAGGTCCCAGGCTCGCCCTCGTCAATGTTCAGCGCCATCAGCCGCGGCGCGGGCTCCGCGGCCACGATCCTCCACTTGCGCCCGGCCGGAAACCCCGCACCCCCCAGGCCCCTGAGGCCCGAGTCCTCCATGATCTGCGTGATCTCTTCGCGCGTGCGCTTGCCCGCCAGGCACTCGCCGAGCAGCTTGTAGCCCCCGCCGCGCCGGTACTTCGCATAGTCCTCGTACTCGGGCTCCGGGCACTCGGTGGCCTTCGCCTTCACCGCCGCGAGCACCTTCTGCGGGTTCGCCTGCCCGATCGGGTTGCGTCCCACCACCGCGCACGGCGCCACCTCGCAGCGCCCCACGCACGGCGCAGCCAGCACGCGCACCTCCTGGCCCAGCATCGCCGGGAGCTTCTTCAGCAGCTCCTGCGCTCCGGCCAGCTCGCAGGCGATCGACTCGCACACCCGCACCGTCAGCGCGGCCGGCCCCGTCTCGCCCTCCTTCACCACCTCGAAGTGATGGTAGAAGGTGGCCACCTCGTAGAGCTCCGCCAGCGCCATCCGCATCTCCTGCGCCAGCGCCGCGAGGTGCGCGGCCGAAAGCCGCCCGTAAGCGTCCTGGACGCGGTGCAGGTGCTCGATCAGCAGATCGCGCCGCCGCGGCGCCTCCCCCAGCACCGCCCGAACCTCCTCCAGCGCTCGCCCCTGCACACGCCTGCCCTTCAGCGTGAAGCGCGCCTTGCGTGGGCCGGGTTGGGGAGTTGTCGGAGTGGAGATCGTCACACCGACTCCTCCGCGACCGCCATATTGAAGCCCGTGGGGCTCCCCTGAATCTCGAAGCGCCCGTCGCTGAGCGCCTTTGCCCAAGCGATCGTCGCGCGCAGCCCCCCAAACGGGAAGAAATGCACCTGCCTGAGCAAAGATCGAGGCTGGGAAACCATGTACGCCGCAATCCTCAAGAGCATAGGCGCGGGTGACCATCGGGACAAGGCAGCCCCGATTCCAGATGGCCCGCGCAATGCGTAACCGAAGGATGCCCGCACCCCGCACATCGCGGCGAACCGCAGCAACCTCGCCATACCGGTCAGGCCTGGGACACCGACATGAACCGGCAAGTCGATGCCGCGCTCTCGAGCATGCCGCTCCCACTCCTCGATCGATCCCGGCTCGAAGCAAAACTGTGTCACGACATGCACGCCAAAAGTTGCGCTCTCTGCAATTCGACTCTTCTCGCCAAGCGTCTGCCACAGTGCCGCCTCTGGCACATCCGAGCTTCCTTCCGGATAACCGGCCACACCGACTCGACGAAAGCCATACTTTTGGAAAAGCCCGGTGTCGAGCAAATCGATGGCGCTCGTGAGCTCGCACATCGGGCGGGCGACAGACCCCGCGATCAGGAATGCGTCCTCACATCCGCCAGCCCGAAGACGCTCGAGCAATTCGACCAGTTCACCCATCGAAGCCAGGCGCCTGGCCGCAATGTGCGGTACCGGGACCCGCTGCACCGAACGCACCACCGTCGCGGCTTGCGCGATCTCCTGCGGCAACGTACCCGCTGCATGCGGGATGTAGATCCGCGCGCCCCGAGGGATCCTGCCAATCCAGGAATGGCCGCCTCGAATCTCGCGAGGCGTCGCCTCGAACGACGCGCTTTGTCCAATCTGCGTGAGTCGATTCCTGAGTATTTCCTGCCCGTCTTGCGCCAGATTCGCGTGACCCATTTTTCTGCAGTTCGATTGCTCTACGGCTTTGCTCCCGATTCACAGTCTTACAGCAATCGGCATGCCAGCGGATTTCGATGTCGGTGACAGGCTTCGCGCACGCGTTCGGATCCGATCGATGAGGAAATGCCGCGCCGCCTCGGCGTTGATCCAGATCAAAGCGCCGCGCGCGCTCGCCGCTAGCCTTCATACAATGATGAATGCGATGTCGATACGTTGGAGTGATGTCATGATCAGTTGGCTGAAGAACAGGTTGGGATGGAGCACACCGCAGATGCCGGTCTTCGAGCGGGCGCTGCTCGCGGTGCGGCTGGGTCACGGCCGCAGCAGGTGCCTCGCCCACAAGCAGGGCCGCTGTCCGGGAACGGACCAGTGCGCGGATTGCGCCTGGTCGGAAGGCTGGACGCGCCCGTTCAACTAGCCGCGCTGGCCGTCAAAGCCAGTCATGTGAACACTTGGGCGCCTGCGAAAATGAAGGCTGTTCGCGTGCTTCGTCATTGCACCAGAAAGCTGAATCCATGCTTCTCGAAGCCCAGAGACTCATAGAATTCGTGAGTCTTCTCTCGGCTGAGATGACTCGATAGGGCCATTTTGTAGCAGCCCGCCTCGCGGCAGCGCTCCATCGCGAAGCTCATCATCTGCTTCCCGATTCCGTGGCGGCGCCAACGCGGGTCCACCACCACGTCTTCGACCAGACCGTGCGGCGCGCCGCCGTGCGCGATGCTGCCTAGCAGGATCAGCGCGAAAGTACCGACCATCTGCGCCTGCGCGAGAGCGACATACAGGCTGTAGCGCGGATACTTCTGCAGGCGCGCGAAGATGCTTTGCGCCTCGGCGAGAGGCAGGTCCCGATCCTTGCCCACATCCAGCTGCTTCAATAACGCGAGCACCGCCGGCAAGTCCTCGGCGGCGGCAACCCTGATTTCGATTTCCACGGACCTCTTCAAGCAATTCGCGCGCCCCCCAGGTCCGCGCGCTCCAGTGCCTGATTCCCGCCAATCGGCCTAGCGTGGCGCGCTCTCCGCAGCGCAAGGTGGCTGAACCGACTGCCTCGGACACCATGGATATCCGAGCCGAAACAGCTCCTGGCGATCGTTTCCTTCGGAAACGTCGCATGATTCAGGAGGAAACACACCTCGCGCTTCGAATCCGGGTCGAGCGGCATCCTTTCAATTTGCCTACGTTTTTCACCTAGGCTCAATTTATGCAGGACCCCCTATGCCTTGCACGCACGGGGGCATTCATTCCTTGGAGGGGGAGACAATGGCGTCGGCCGAAGACGGAATCTACGACGAAGGGCAGAAGGCTTATATCGAAGCCACGGTCACGGCGGAGCGCCGTTACCTGGCGGCGCGCAAGCAAGCGCTCGAGGATTGCGAGTGCAAGGAAGGCATGTTTCCAGACCCCGGTAGAGCCTCGTCGCGGCGGCGCTTCATGCTCACCGGCGCGGCGCTGGCGAGTGCCGGCGCGGCCGGCATGCTGCCGCGCATGAGCGTCGCCGCGGCCCCTGCGGGAGCCGTGGAATATCCGGTCCCGGCCGACCCGACCAAGGTCCAGGGGCGCGGCGTCGGGGAAGACGGCGGCTACGGGACCCGTTCGCAGTTCGAGACGTCGGTGCGCTGGCGCTTTCCGACGCCGACCACGCAGTCTTCCTGGTCGATGACCCCGTTGGCCGACGAGTTCGGCATCGTGACGCCTTCCGGACTTCACTTCGAGCGCCATCACGGCGGAATTCCGACCATCGATCCGGCCAAGCACACGCTGCTGATTCACGGTCTGGTCGGAGGACCACGCAAATACACGATGGCCGACCTGCGCCGGTTTCCTTCGGTGACCCGGTTCCATTTCATCGAATGCTCGGGCAACGGGCTCACCGAATGGTCCAAACCGACGCTGAAGACGGTACAAGGGACTCACGGCCTGCTCAGCACGTCCGAATGGACCGGGGTGCCGCTCGCCGTCGTTCTCGACGAAGTAGGCATCAAGGATGGCGCCAAATGGATCCTGGCGGAAGGCGCGGACGCCGCGGTCATGACGCGCAGCATTCCGCTGGAAAAGTGCTACGACGACGCGATCCTCGCCTACGCGCAGAACGGCGAGGCGATCCGTCCCGAGCAGGGCTATCCGCTGCGCCTGGTGCTCCCGGGCTGGGAGGGAAATACCAACATCAAATGGATCCGGCGGATTCAGGTGTCCGATGTACCCTTCATGACCCGCGAGGAAACATCCAAGTACACGGACCTGCTCGGCAACGGCAAGGCGCGCCAGTTCACGTTCGTGATGGAGGCCAAGTCCGTGATCACCTTCCCTTCCGGCGAAATGATGCTGCCGGGGCCGGGGTTCTACGAGATCACGGGCCTCGCGTGGACGGGCCGCGGCCGCGTGCGGCGGGTGGAAGTGTCCACGGACGGCGGCCGGACATGGAACGACGCCGAGCTCACCAAGCCGATCATGCCCAAGTCCACCGTGCGCTTCCGCCGGCCCTGGAGGTGGGATGGAAATCCGGCGATCCTGCAGAGCCGCTGCACCGATGAGACCGGCTACATCCAGCCGACGATCAAGCAGCTGATCGACGTGCGCGGGCTCAACGGGCCACTGGGCTCGATCTACCACTTGAACGGCATTCAGAGCTGGCAAGTCGCGAGCGACGGGAGGGTCACCAATGTTCACCACTTCTAGAAACCTGGTGCTGGCGATCGGCGTCGCGGCGCTTGCGGTCGCGACCGGCGCCCGGGCCGAGAAATACGGCTTCGGGACCGTCCCTTCGGCGGCGGATGTGAGCGCCGCCATCGACTCGTGGCCGGCCGACGGGCGCGATTTGCCGCCGGGAACGGGCACCTTCGCCGAAGGCAAGAAGATCTACGGCGACGCTTGCGTGGCCTGCCACGGTGCCAAGCTGCAGGGTGTCGCGGGTGCCGGCGATACGCTGATCGGGGGCCGCGGGAGTCTCACGGGCGGCAAGCCGCTCAAGACCGTCGAGAGCTACTGGCCCTACGCCACGACCGTGTTCGACTACGTCAAGCGGGCCATGCCGTTCAACGCCCCCGGCTCTCTGAGTGACAGCCAGGCCTACGCGGTCACCGCCTATATCCTCGGCGAAGCCAAGATCATCCCGCAGAAGGAGGTGATCGACGCCAAGGCCCTGCCGAAGGTCAAGATGCCGAACCGCGACGGATTCATCACGCACGATCCGCGCCCGGACGTCGAGAACTACTAGGGCATCCCCGACGATCGGCCCCGGGGGCGCCGTCCCCGGGGCCGCCTTTTCGTGCCGCACCCCGCTTGCGCGGAGCAGGCACCCTCAAAACAGACCGACCACCTTGCCGTCGGCGTCGAGGTCGATCTTTTCGGCCGACGGAAGCTTGGGCAGCCCCGGCATGGTCATGACGTCGCCGCAGACCATGACGACGAACTCGGCCCCTGCGGCAAGCCGCACCTCGCGCACGTTGATCGCGTGCCCGGAAGGCGCGCCGCGCAATTGCGGGTCGGTTGAAAAGGAATACTGGGTCTTGGCCACGCAGACCGGGTAGTGCCCGTAGCCCTCCTCCTGCAGCCGCTTGATCTGGGCGCGCACCTTGGAATCCGCCGTCACTTGCGCCGCCCCGTAGATCTTCGTTGCCACGGCCGTCACTTTCTCCCACAGGCCGGCCTCATCCGGATAAACGAATTTGAAGTTGGTGGGGGTCGCGTCGATCAAGTCGGTCACGGTCTTCGCCAGCGCTTCGGCGCCCTTGCCCCCTTCGGCCCAATGCCTGGCCACCACGACCGGGGCCTCGTGGTGCGCCATCTTTCTTTTCAGCAGGTCGATCTCGGCCGCCGTGTCATGCGTGAAGTGGTTGACCGATACCACGCACGGCAGCCCGTAGTGGTTGCGCACGTTATTCACGTGTCGCTCCAGATTGGCCAAGCCGCGCTCGAGCGCCTCCAGGTTCTCCGCGTTGAGGCCTTTCAGGTCCGCTCCACCGTGGTACTTCAGTGCCCGGATCGTGGCCACGATCACCACCGCGTCGGGGCGCAGCCCGCTCTTGCGGCACTTGATGTCGATGAATTTCTCCGCCCCCAGATCCGCCCCGAAGCCCGCCTCGGTGACCACGTAATCGGCGAGCTTGAGCGCGGTCTGCGTAGCGATGACCGAATTGCAGCCGTGCGCGATGTTGGCGAACGGGCCGCCGTGGATGAATGCCGCGTTGCCCTCCAGGGTCTGCACCAGGTTCGGCTTCAGCGCGTCCTTGAGCAGGACGGTCATCGCCCCGTGGGCCCGCAAGTCGCGCGCGCGCACCGGCTTTTGCTCGCGGGTATAGCCCACGACGATGTTGCCCAGCCGCTCCTTGAGATCCGCCAGGCTCGTAGACAGGCAAAAGATGGCCATCACTTCGGAGGCCACGACGATGTCGAAGCCGTCCTGGCGCGGGTAGCCGTTGCCCGCCCCTCCCAGCGCCACGACGATGTCGCGCAGCGCCCGATCGTTCATGTCCACCACCCGCTTCCAGGTGATGCGCCGCACGTCGATTCCCAGCTCGTTGCCGTGATGGATGTGATTGTCGAGCATCGCGGCGAGCAGATTATTGGCGAGCGCGAGCGCGCCGAAGTCGCCCGTAAAATGCAGGTTGATGTCTTCCATGGGCACCACTTGGGCGTAGCCGCCGCCGGCCGCGCCCCCCTTCATGCCGAAGACCGGTCCCAGGCTCGGCTCGCGCAGGCAGATGGCGGCCTTCTTGCCGATCCGGTTGAGGGCATCCCCGAGCCCGACAGTGGTCGTGGTCTTGCCTTCCCCCGCCGGCGTCGGGCTGATCGCCGTGACCAGAATCAGCCGTCCATTCTTGCGCTTCGACAGTTCCGCCACGTAATCGAGGCTCAGCTTTGCCTTGTAGTGCCCGTACGGCTCGACCGCATCGGCCGGGATAGAGAGGGACGCCGCAATTTCGCTTATTCGCTTCAATTGCGCTTTCTGCGCTATTTCGATATCGCTGAGCACTTCGTTTTCTCCACGTTTCGCGTAATAATGCAAATTCCGAAGGGGCATCCCGTGATTCAAAAGGAAACAGGGAGCCTTCCGGATGGATCCTAAAGTGAGCTCGTGGCCGTAATGCAAAGACCATGCCGCGCGCATCTTCGGCTCCAGGTGATGAAAATCGGAGGAGGTCGTACCTCGAAGCACGCTATCCACGAGCCGGGCGGCATCAGCACGCTCACGCACCCGCGCCCCGACTCGCCGTAACCCATTCGCCAAGAGCACCCATGCGAGACCCGATGCTGGCGCTGCGCAATGCGATGTTCCCGGCCCTCCAGGTTCTGCCGTGGCCGGCGCTGCTGCTGGACGAAGCGGGCTGCGTCGTATGCGCAAACCCGGCGATGGAAAATCGAGGCGTCGCCTCGGGCAGCGGCCGATCGCTCAGGGAGCTGCTGCCCGAATACGCCGCCGCGCTGCGCGGCGATCCGCCCAGGCACGCGCAAGAGGCGGTCGTCACGCGCAAGACCGGGGAGGAGACCGTCCACGAGCGACTGTGGCTGCGCCCGACATTGGCGGGTGCGCTGCTCATCGTCACCGACGAGACTCGCCGGCATCAGCTGGAGACGGAGAATGCCCAGACCGTTCGCCTGGCCTCGCTCGGATTTCTGCTGGCGGGCGTGAGCCACGAGATCAGCAATCCGCTGTCCGCGATCTACTCGATGCTGCAGCTGGTGAAGAACGATGCGCTGCAGAGCCCGCAGATGCTGCGCAAGGGGCTGGACAGCATTTCGGCCAACGTGCAGCGCGTCCTGGAGATCGCGCGCAAGCTGAACAGCTTCGCCCGCGTCGACGCGCAATCCAGGCGCCCGGCCGCGGTGGACGAGGTCATCGAGGAGGCCTTGATTCTGGTGCGCCACGAGCCGTGGTTCAACGAGGTGGCGATCGAGCACCACAAGGATCCTGCGGCGCTGGTGCTGTGCCACGCCGGTGAGCTGCAGCAAGTGTTCTTCAACGTGCTCGGCAACGCCGTCCAGGCGATGGAGGGCAACGGCCGCATCCTGATCACCACGCGGCGCATCGAGAGCCGCCGGGTCGAGGTCATGATCCAGGATGACGGGCCGGGAATCCGGCCCGAGCATATCGGCAAGCTGTTCCAGCCCTTTTTCAGCACCAAGCCCGCCGGCCAGAACACTGGCCTGGGCCTGACCATCAGCGATGAGCTGGTCCGCGAGCACGACGGCGTGATGCGCGCCGAAAGTACTTACGGCAAGGGAGCGCGTTTCTACGTGGAGTTGCCATTGTGGAGTCGTGCGCGATGAATTCGAACACCTTTCCGATCCGCTCGCACGACGAGCGGGTGCTGGTCGTGGACGACGACGCCGGCGTCGCGGAGTGCGTGCGCTGCGTGCTGCGCATGGCCGGATACGACAGTGAGGTCGCCTCGACGGGCAGCGCGGCCCTGGAGCGGGCGCGGACCGAGGCCTTCGCACTGGTCGTCACCGATCTGAGGCTTCCGGACGTCACCGGGCTGGAGGTCATGCGCGAGCTGCGCGAGCTGGACAAGGATCGGCCCGTGATCCTGATGACCAGCTACTCCTCCATCGACGGCGCGGTGGAAGCGCTGCGCAAGGGCGCCGCCGATTACATCATCAAGCCCTTCGACAACGACGACTTCCTGTTCTCCGTCGAGCGCGCGCTGCGGGAGAAGCGGGTCAGCAGGGAGAACGCCCTGCTTCGGCGCGGCTTGAAGCGCGTGTACTCGAGCAAGAGGATCATCGGCGAGAGCGAGGGCATACGCCGGGTGCTCGACCTGATCGATCGGGTGGCCGATTCCGACGCCAACGTGCTCATCCAGGGCGACAGCGGCACCGGCAAGGAACTGGTTGCACAGGCGATCCACAATTCCAGCCGCCGCGCCGAAGGTCCGTTCGTTCCCATCAACTGCGGCGCGATCCCGGCAGAGTTGCTGGAATCGGAATTGTTCGGCCACGCGAAGGGTGCCTATACCGGCGCCGTGAACGCGACCGACGGCCTGATCCGCGAAGCCGACGGCGGAACGCTGTTTCTGGACGAGATTTCGGAGCTGGCGATCAACCTCCAGGTGAAACTGCTGCGGGTGCTGCAGGAGCACCAGGTGCGGCCATTGGGTTCCAAGCAGACTTACTCCGCGGACGCGCGCTTTCTCGCCGCGAGCAACCGGGACCTCAAGGCAGCCATGGAAGCCGGCCAGTTCCGTGCCGACCTCTACTATCGGCTCAACGTCATCAACATTCAGGTACCGCCGCTGCGCGAGCGCGGCCTCGACGTGGAAATCCTGGCACAGCATTTCATCGACGAGCACAGTCGGCGACTGGGGAAAAAAATTGCGGGCATGACGGACGCCATGCGCAATTTCCTGCGCTCGTACCACTGGCCCGGCAACGTGCGTGAACTCGAAAACATGATCGAGCGCAGCGTGATCCTGGCCGAAGGCAACGTGCTGTCCCTCGACGACCCTCCCCACGCCAGGGAATCGAGGAGTCTGCATGCCGGGGGGCGCGACAGCCCCCCCGGAAGGCCGCTTACGGTCGAGGAATACATGCAGGAGATCGTGCGCCAGCATCAGGACCAGCATAGCGAAATGGAGCTCGCAGCGATGCTCGGCATCGGGCGCAAGGCGCTTTGGGTGCGCCGCCGCCACTGGGGTCTGTACCGCAGCGGCAACGGGTACCGGAATTCCCAGGGAGGCAGCAACACCCGATAGCCAGAGCTCGCGCCGAAATCGCCCATCGGGGCCGGCTGGTCGTTTCCGCCCAACTCGCACGTTTCATTTCGAAACCCGTCCGCCGCAGTTGGAGCGCGCTTTACGGCCTGTTTCCTTGTGGCCTCTGCGGCAACCGTCATTGCGGCGTTGGCATATG
The DNA here is from genome assembly GCA_963817785.1 of uncultured Pseudomonadota bacterium. Lineage (GTDB taxonomy): Bacteria > Pseudomonadota > Gammaproteobacteria > Burkholderiales > SG8-39 > JAKALD01. The sequence continues at coordinate 581,734 of CAWFPL010000008.1, forward strand.
CTTTGCTTATTTCGCCCACATCCCAACCAGTTGCCAGAAGGAGAAGACATCGTGGCAGAGGCACCGACCGAAAAGCGCAAGAAGGTCACCATCCCCATGCTGCTGGACAAGAAGAAGCGGCGCGAGCCGATCGTCCAGCTGGCGGTGTACGACTATCCGAATGCGATCGTCGCCGACCGCGTAGGCGTGGACATCCTCTGCGTCTCCGACACCGGCGGGATGGTGCTGTTCGGTCACGAGTCCACGACCTCGGTGTCCTTCGAAGAAGTCATGTTCATGTCCCAGGCCGTACAGCGCGGATCGAGATACGGGCTGCGCATGGTCGACATGCCGTACATGAGCTTTCATCTATCGACACAGCAAGCCGTGGACAATGCCGCCAAGTTCGTTGCCCACGCCGGCGCGGAAGTGATGAAGTGCGAGGGCAACCAGCACCATGCCAAGTACATGGAAGCCATCGTCAAGGCCGGCATACCGGTGCAGGGGCACATTGGCATCACGCCGATGCGCATGGCCCAGCTCGGCGGCTTCTCGGCCCAGGGCAAGACCGCCAGCCGGGCGAAGGAGCTGATCGACGATGCCATGGCGATGGTGGATGCCGGTTGCTTCTCGATTCTGTGCGAGGTCACCACTTCCGAGGTCTGCGAGTATCTGACTGAAGCGTTGCCCGATATTCCGATCATCAGCCTGGGTGCCGGAAACCGCGCCGACGGAGTGCACATCATCGGTTCGGACCTGTTTCGACTGTACGAAAAGCACGTGCCGCGCCACTCCAAGGTGTACGTCGACTTGATTCCCACGATCGACAAGGTCTACAGGGACTATATCGCCGACGTGAAGAGCCGGGCCTACCCGGGACCGGAACACACGGTGTTCATGAAGGAAGACGAGCTCAAGCGATTCAGGGAACTGGTAGGGTGGAAGAAGAATTGAGCCGGGGCAGCGCGGGGACGCTGCCGTTGGATGTCGTGTCGGTCCTGTCGGCGAGCGGATTTTTCGCCGACTTCACGACGGACCAGCTTGAATCGCTGGCCCCGCGGTTCCGCGTGGTGAATCATGCTCAGGGCAGCGAAATCTACAACCTCGGCGATCGAGCCGCGGATTTCTACGTGCTCGTCGAGGGCCTGGTGAGCTTCACGATCGGCCGCGGCAACCGCCAGGCTTCGGCGGGCGAGGTGATCCGCAGCGGCGAGGTGTTCGGCTGGGCGGCGGTCGTGGAGCGGGCGCAGCGGCGCATCGCGACCGCCTATTGCATCACTCCGTGCAAGCTGCTGGTGATCGACGGCAACGAATTCCTGAGGGTCATGGACCAGAATCACAGCGTGGGCTACCACGTCATGAAGCAGCTCACGTTCCTGATCACCGGCGAGCTGACGGCGTTCGCCTCTGGCTAAGATCCTCTGCCCACGTGCCGCCGGCGTGCTTGCGCGGCATGCGCGCAGGCCGTTCGCGCAGGCACCCATGCGATGAGCTTCGTCTTTCTCCTCGGAATGTCCCTCCTGGTCGGAACGCTGATCGGCGCGGTCGGCGTCGGCGGCATTCTCCTGATTCCTGCGCTGTCCGCGCTCGCGGGGTTGACCATCCAGGAGGCGATGGCGACCGCTCTATTCACCTTCATTTTCACCGGCCTTCTCGGTACCCATCTGTTCCACAGGCGAGGAAGCATCGACTGGATGCTGGCGCTGCCGGTATGCATCGGCGCGGCCGTATTCGGATTCTTCGGTGCATGGATGAATTCCCGCCTGCAGGCGCCGCAGCTCGCGGTGATTCTGGCGGGCATCATCATCTTCGCCGGGGTGTACACGCTCTGGTCATGGCACGGCTCCCCGCGCCCGGCGTTCGAGGGCCGCAAGCCGCAACAGCAGGCGTTGCTGCTCGGGATCGGGGCGGTCGCCGGCTTCGGCTCGGGCCTCACCGGTGTCGGCGGGCCGGCGCTGTCCGTACCCATCATGGTGCTGTTCGGATTTCCCGCGCTGCGCACCATCGGCGTAAGCCAGGTGATCCAGATACTGGCCGCCGCTTCGGGCACGCTCGGCAACCTCAAGTACGGGACCATCAATTTTCACGTGGCGGGCCCCGTCACCGCGTTCGAGATCGCGGGGGTCGTGCTCGGCGTAAAAGTCGTGCATGCGGTCAATGCGCAAGTGCTGCGCCGCTTCGTCGCAGTGCTGTGCATCGTGGTCGGGAGCGGGCTCCTCGCGCGCGCCATGGGCTGGACCTGAGGGTGATCGAGCAGCCGCTCTCCGGCTTGTTTCGCGCTCGCGGGCTTCGACTGATTGCAATCGGCGCGGGCTGTCCGGCGGTGCCGCAGTCCTTCGGCGATCCCCTCGCAGAGCAGCGCGCGACCCGTTCGGCGATCGGCCTTTACGATTTTTCGTTCATGGCGTGCTTCGAGGTGCGTGGCGCCCAGGCCGCCTCATTCCTCGATCGGCTGCAGACCAGAAACCTCGCGCGACTCCCGCCGGGCCGCCTCGCCTATACGCTGCTGCTGCGAGACGACGGCAGCGTGCTGATCGATGCCACCGTGTGGCGCATCGCAGCACAGCGCTACTGGCTGATGACGGGACGCCGCGCGGACGTCGATCATGTTCGCGCCGCGGGCGCCGGATATGAAATCGAGATAGACGACCGCTCGGGGCGGATGAGCGTGATCGCCGTCCAGGGTCCGCGGAGTGGCGCGCTCCTTCGCCAGTGCGGCGCCGCCGGCCTGCCGGCGCCTTTCGGGTTCGCGGAGGAGAGCATTCTCGGGCATCGTTGCGTGATCGCGCGCGTCGGCTACACCGGCGAGCAGGGTTACGAGCTGTTCGTCGATGCCTCGCTGGCTCCGACGCTGTGGAGCGAATTGGCCGCTGCAGGACGCGCCTCGGGAATCGCCGAGTGCGGACTCGAGGCGGCCAACGCGCTGCGGATCGAAGCGGGCTTCATCCTGTTCACCCGCGAGCTTGCGAGCCCGGTCACCCCGTACGAGCTCGGCCTCGCCCGCCTAGTCGATTCGCCGTGCCCGTTCGCGGGGGCTGCGGCGTTCGCCGCCGCTCGTTGGCGTGAGCCGGCGCGTGTCCTGGTGGGCTTCGTCGACCTGTCGGGCGGGCCGACGGGCCCCGGATCTTCACCGTCGCCCTGGCAGATCGCACCCTCGCAATCGGCAACGGCGGTGCTAACGAGCGTCGGGTATTCGGCGCTGTTCGAACGGGAAATCGGAATGGGATTCGTGCGTCCCGGCGAGCGTCATCCCGGCACGCGCGTTCGACTGCAGACGGGCGCAAGGGCGCGCGTGGCACGCCTGCCCTTCTACGACCCGCCCAGGCGCTTGCGCCGGTCCGGCGGGTAATCCCCCCGAGCGTCCGGACCGCGCGGAGGCCTCGGCGCCGCCTCCGGGGCGAACGCCGATCCCGCGTCAGGCTTCGACCGAGGTGTCCCGCTTTCGGCCCTGAGCCGCGAGCTCGCGCTCGGCCGCCGCGATGGTGTTCCCCATAAGCATCGTCACGGTCATCGGGCCCACGCCTCCCGGCACCGGCGTGATCCAGGCGGCTTTTTCCTTCACCGCGTCAAAGTCGACATCGCCCACCAGACGGCCGTCGGGCAAGCGATTGATGCCTACGTCGATCACCACGGCGCCGCGCTTCACCATCGGAGCGGTGATCAGCCCGGGCTTGCCCGCCGCAACCACCAGGATGTCGGCGAGGATGGTGAACTGAGCCAGGTCTCGGGTCTTGATGTGGCAGATCGCCACCGTCGCTTCCTTCTGCAGGAGCATCAGCGCCATGGGCTTGCCGACGATGTTGCTCGCCCCCACCACGACCACGTTCTGCCCTTCGAGGGCGACGCCGGTGCTTTCGAGCAGCACCTGTACTCCATAGGGCGTGCACGGCGGGAACACCGTGTCGCCGATCACCAGGCCGCCGACGTTGTACAGATGGAAGCCGTCGACGTCCTTTTTCAGGTCGATCGCCTCCAGTATCGGCCGCATGTCGAACCGCGGCGGCAGGGGCAGCTGCACGATGATTCCGTGGATCGAAGGATTGGCATTGAGCGCGGCGATCCGTCGCAGCACGGTCTCCTGGGGTGCGTCGGCCGGGAACTGGCATATTTCCGAGTGCACCCCCACTTCCTTGCACGCCTTGGCCTTGTTGCCCACGTACACTCGGGAAGCAGGGTTCTCGCCCACCATCACCACTGCCAGTCCGGGCGTGATCCCGTGTCGCGCCAGGCGGGCCACCCGCTCCTTGTATCCGGCGCGCACCTGCGCGGCCACCTTGTTGCCATCGATGATCCGCGCGGTCACTACACCCTCCTGTCGAAGCCAAAGCATTGCGCGGCGTCGGACATGCTTCAGCCGCGCGCCATGAAACCGAGCGCCACGAACAGCGCCATGCTGCCGCCCATGCACGCGTAGGCGGCCCAGGACAGCGCCGTGGCCCGCCCTTCGCCCAGACGTTGCCGCAACCCGGTCGCGAGCATGGAGAGCGCCCCTCCCGCGACGGCAAGGGCGATGACGACTTCCCGATTGAGCAGCCAGTGCACGGAATCGGCTAGCCGCGCGCCACCCGGCGCGAATAGGCGTCCACGAAGTCGGCGGCCGCCTTGCTTCCGCCGGCGAACGACTTCATCGCTTCTTCATGCAGCAGGGACAGGGCTTCCATCTTCACCTCATTGGCCCGGTCGTTCTCGACGATGTCCTTGAGATGCCGCGGTCGCGGCAAATCCACCTCCAGCACCGCGCGCACTCGCGTCGGGATGTTGGTCATGATCAGCAGCCGATCGGCGAGGAAGATCGCTTCGTCAATGTCGGTGGTGACGAAGAAGTTGGTGCGCCGGCTCTCCTCGAAGAGCCGCGCGTAGTAGTCCCACATCAGCCCTTTGGTCATGGCGTCCAAGCCGCGGAACGGCTCGTCGAGAATCATGACCGAAGGGTTGTTGATCATGGCGCGCGCAAGCTCGGCGCGCCGCTGCATCCCGCCGGAGAGCTGGCTCGGGTATTTGGACCGGAACGCCGCGAGCCCGACCTTGTCGAGCAGAAACTCCGCCAGCTCCCGCGCCTTTGCGGTGTCCTCTCCGCAGGCACGGGGCCCGTACATGATGTTATCGTACGTGGTCATCCACGGGAACAACGCCGATTCCTGGAACACCACCAGCCGGTCGCGGCCGGGTCCCGTGACCGGCTTGCCGTCGATCATGACGGCGCCTTCGGTCGCGCGCTCGAACCCGGCCAGCAGCCGGATCAGGGTGCTCTTTCCGCATCCGGAGGGGCCGACCATGACCGTGAGCTTGCCGCGCTCCACGGTAAACGAGCAGTCCTTCACCACCTCCTTCGTGAACTCGGCGGCGCCATACGACTTGCTGACCTGGGAGATGACCATCTCCCCGGCATTGATCGCCGCGAAATCACCGACCGACTTACCACCAGCCATGCTGCACCCCTCCGGCTATCGCGAGCGCAGCCACGGCGTGGACAACTCGCCCAGCTTGCGCAGTATCGCGCTTGAGATGTAGCCGGCGATTCCGATGCTGATCATGCCCACCACGATCTGATCGTAGGAACCGCCGACATACGAGTTCCAGATGAAGAAGCCGAGCCCCCCGCCGGCCCCGGCCGCCTGGCTGCCTCCGCCGGAGATCATCTCCGCCGCCACCACCACGTTCCAGGTGATGCCCATGCCGACGGTCGAGCCGATGGCGATGGACGGGATCACTGCCGGCAGGATGATGCGCCAGAAGACGTCCCAGGAGCTGGCGCCCATGGATCGCGCCGCCTGAAAGTAGCGCACGTCGATCGCCTTGGCGCCTCCCAGGACGTTGATGACGATCGTGAAAAAGGCGCCGAGAAACGTGACGAATCCGATCGACAGTTCCTGGGTGGGCCAGAAAATGATCGAAGCGGGAACCCAGGCAAGCGGCGGGATCGGGCGCAGAACCTCGAAGGTCGGGAAGCAAACGCCGTACGCGGTGCTGCTGATCGCCAGCAGCAGTCCGAACGGTATCCCGACGATCATCGCGGCGACGAATCCGCCAAACACCCGCACGGAGCTCAGGTACCAGCTCTGCCAGTAGCCCCTGTCGGCGAGCAGCCCGATCCACACCTTCACCACGTCGGTCGGGGCGGGCACGGCCCCAATCCAGGGCGTTTGAAAGCCGAGCCACTGCTTGGATTTCGAGCCCAGCTCCCACATGACCAGGAACACCGCGACGGCTACCAGCCCGCGCCAGACGCCGGGCGTGAGGAGCGCTCTCTTGAGACGTACCGGCATCAGATTTGCCCCCATTGCATGACGACTGGCCCTCAGCCTTCCTTTTCGCCCGCGGCGAATGCCTTGATGGCTTCCTCGTGCACCGCCTCGATCGTCTCGTCCATGAGCTCGCGAAAGCGCGGCGCGGTCAGCACCCCGTAGTCCCTGGGGTGCGCAATATCGACCTCCAGGATCTTCTTCGGCTTGCACGGACGGGTGGTCATGATCACGACCCGGTGTCCGAGAAAGATCGCCTCCTCGAGGTCATGGGTGATGAAGAAGATGGTGACCGGGTTCTTGTAGTAGATCTCCAGCAGCGCCTCGTGCATCACCGATTTGGTGAGCGAGTCGAGCGCGCGGTAGGGCTCGTCGAGCAGCAGCACCTTGGGGTCGTTCATCAGGGCGCGCACGATCTCGACCCGCCGCCGCACGCCGGAGGACAGCTCCCCGGGGTAGTTGTGCTCGGTGCCCGACAACCCTGCGTCGGCCATCATCTGGCGCGCCTTCTCGTACGCCTGCTTGCGGCCGAGCTTGCCTTGCATCACCGGCCCGAAGGCGACGTTCTCCAGCACGGTCTTCCACGGGAACAACGCCCCGTTCTGGAACACCACGATGCGGTCCGGTCCCGGCGCGGCCTTGGGCTTGCCCGGACCGCAGAGCATCTCGCCGTCGAGCTGGATGGAGCCCGAGTTGACGCTGTGGAACCCGGCGATCGCGTTGAGCAGCGTGGTCTTGCCGCAGCCCGAAGGCCCGACGATCATGCAGATCTCGCCGGGACGAATGTCCAGGCTGCAGTGGTCGACGGCGAGAACGGCTGCGCCCTCCGGATCGTAGACCTTGACCACCTGTTCGATATGGATCGCCCCCTTGCCGACCGGGGCCGATGGCCGGCTGTCTGGCACTTGCTCCCTCATCATGCATTGCCTCCGAGCGCGAGTTCCCGGACTCGCCATTGCATCAGGTAGTCGCCGGCCACCCGGACCAGCGCGCTGGTCACGTAGCCCACGGCTCCCAGCGTGGCCATGCCGATGATGATGGTCGGGTAGCGCACGGTGGTGTACGAGTTGTTGATCAGATAACCGAGCCCATATTCGCCCGACACCATCTCCGCCGCGACCAGGGAAAACCAGGCCACCCCCATCGAGATCTGCAGCCCGGTGAAAATGAACGGCATCGCCCCGGGCATGACGACGTGCCGAAACACCTGCCAGCGGCTGGCACCCAGACAGAAGCTGGCGCGGAAATAGGACTCGTCGATCGATTCGACGCCGAGCATCGTGTTGAGCGCGGTGGCGTAGAACGACGCCAGGAACACCAGGAAGATCACCGGCGTCTCCAGTCCGGTGAACATGATGATCGCCAGGGGCACCCAGGCCAGCACCGGAATCGGGCGCAGCATCTCGAATATCGGGAACACGTACTGCTTGAACTTCTCCGACCAGCCCAGAAACAGCCCCAGCGGTATGCCCAGCACGGTGGCCAGGAAAAAGCCGATGGCCACGCGCCGTACGCTGACCCAGATGTCCAGATAGTAGGCGGGCGTGAACAGCGAAGTCCCGTACACCGGGTCCTTGCTCAGCCATTCCTTGAGCACGCTGGTAGGCCCCGGCAGCTGCTCGAACCGGGGCAGCTTCCAGACCTCCACCGCCAGGTACCACGCGCCGAGAAACAGCGCGAAACCGCTCACCATGAGGTAGGGACGCGGGCTGCGCAGCCATTTCGCAAGCCGGAACATGGTCAGCGCGAAGCCGGTCAGCTGCCGCGTCTGCGCCCGGTGCGCGAGGGAGTGCACTTGGGCCACCCATTGCGGCACGGTGAAGTCGCGCGTGATCATGGTGGCGAACCGGCTCATCACCACGTTCCCGGTTTCCGGCTCCCGCTCCAGGATGCGAAGCAGCGATTTGCCGTCGATGACCAGGCACTCGCAGTCCTCGAGCGCGGTGCTCTTGGCCAGACGATACGGCTGGCTTTTCAGCAAGGCGGCCCAGCCGAACACCTCGCCCGGGCCGAGGACGCGCATGATGTTTGCGGCCGCCGCCCCGGGCCCCAGCACGTGCTCGACCCGTCCGGCGATGAGCACGTACAGATCGCTGGCGTGCTCGCCGCGTTCGTAAATCACCTTGCCACGCTTGAAGGAGACGCGGCGCGACGCTCCCACGATCGCCTGCAGCAGGCCGTTCGATACCACCTGAAAGGGCATCGACTGCTTGAGCAGCGCCGTGTAGTCCGCGTCCTGACCTGTCCGAGCCGCCACTTGCATCCGCATTGCCTCCTCAATTCACTCCATCGGAGAGTGTTGCCGGGCCGGCGGGACACGATCGGTGCGGAGCGTGTCCCGCCGCGGCGTTCACTTGGGCAGGGGCGACAGCACCGGCACGTCGCCGATCGGCGCGCTGAGGCCGCGCGCCTTGAGCACCTCTTGCGTGAACTGCGGCATCACCGCTTCCGGACGGAGCTTGGGCACGTTGATGGTCTTGATCTCGTGCAGGAAGGTGGTTGCCTTGCCGATGAGGTCCAGCGCATCCGGGGTGAACGTAAAGGGCAGCGTAAACCGCTCCTTGGCACCGTCCTGATCCGGGAACTTTCCGTACAGCGAGCTGGCCATGGCCTGCCGCGGGAAGCCGGTGGTCTGCGCCATCGCCATGTTGATGATGTCCTCCGCGTTCTTCGGATCGGCAAGGTAGAGCTGTGCGTCGAGCTCCGCGTTGAGCCAATCCTTGACTACGTCCGGACGCTGCTTGATCAGATCGGCGCGCATGGCCAGGAAGCCACCGTCGTTCTCATGCACGCTGAAGCCGGACGCCACCCGCCTGGCGAGCCCATCCAGGACGATGCGCGAGGCCGTCGGCTCCCAGATCACCGCGGCGTCGAGCTTGCCGGAGCGAAAGCCGCTGGTGATGACCTCGATGTTCTGGTTGAGGTAGGCGCTGGGCTTGATGTTCTCTTTCTTGAACACCGCCTGGGCGAAGCGGTCGGTGCAGCTGCCCTTCGGCACTGCGACCACCTTGCCGTTCAGCCATTTCAGCGCGTCCAGGGGCGTTTTGAAGTTCGGGGCGTTCTTGCGCACCAGGAAGATGTTGCACTGGTCGTAACCGAGGCCCAGCACCGCCACCATGCGGATGTCGGCCACGTTCTGCTTGGTCGTGGAGACGATCGCCGGCATGTCCCCCATGTACCCGATGTCCTGCTTGCCGGCCAGCATGTTGTTGACGATGATGGCGCCCTGCAGCCCGATCTGGAACTCCACGGTGGAGCCTTTCGGAAGGTACTTTTCGTAGAACTTCTTGCCGCGCATCACCACGCCCGACCAGGACTCGGTGTAATACGGCTGGTAGCCGACGACGAGGTGAACCGGCTCGCCGGGCTTGCCGAAGTTCAGCGTCTGCTGCGCGTAACTCGAGGTCGCGCTCAATCCGAGGATCGACGCTCCGGCGATTCCGAGAATCCAGTGTGCGGACGCCTTGAGCGCCTTCTGCAAGTGCTTGTTCATGCTGCCCTCCTTTGGCTGGTTGAACGTGCTGTCCCTGTACGCTGCCGTTGTTGTTGCCCCCGCGGCCCGCTGCCCGCCGGTGCGCTTACGGGGTTGCTTTCGAGGTCTATTTGGCTCCTGAGGCGCTTGGCAGGTAGCGCGCGATCAGCTCCGCGAGCCGCCGCATCACCAGGTAGCCCGCACTCGGGTCGGATTCAAGTACCTTGAGCACCTCCTTTCCGTTGATCCGCATCAGCGTCGACTTCTCCAGACAGGTCGCCCGCGCCAGCCGGGTCGGCTGCCCATCGAGCAGCGCGGCCCAGCCGAAGACCTCGCCGGTGCGCAGCACGAACCCCGCCAGGCTGGTCCGTTCGTCGCGCCCGAGCAGGAATTCGACCCGGCCACCCTGCAGGATATAGATGTCCTCGACCGGATCGCCCACGTCGTAGAGCGTGCTGCCCGCGTCGCGGGCTTCGACCTTGCCGAGCTGCGCGAGCCGCGCCAGGGTCGCCTCGGCAAGGCCATTGAACAGCTCGGAGGAGCTCAGCGCGTCGGGCGGCGCCAGGTAGATCACGCCATCCTCGACGCTGAGGGCGAACGTCTGCAGCGGTGTCTCGGCGAGGCCGATCGGCGCGCCGGTGCGAATGTCCCATTGCCAGAGGTGCATGTGGCAGGTGAGCACGCCGCCGTCGAACAACCCCTCGCACAGCGGCACCTCCTGGTGGGGGCAGATGGCTTGGCACGCGTAATACGCGTCGCCGCTGCTGGCGACCATCACCTTCAGGCCGTCGTCCACCTGCACTTCCTTCAAGCCGTTCGCCGGCACATCCTCGACGCGGCATACCCTTTTTCTGTTCACGGCGATCCCTGAAGTTTCACGGCTGCTCAGCTGAATTTGTCATAGCGAATATTGTCAGTCGTGAGCTTCGCCTTGAGCAGCAGCACTCGTATCGCCGCCTCCACCGCCGGCGGCGGTCCCGCGAGGTAGGCGCGTACGTTCTGGTAGCGGCCCTCCATGCGCCTCGCCGCCACTTCATGTACCAGGCCCTGCTCGAATTCAATCTGCGGGTGGCCGGCACGCGCCGCCTCCGGCACGCTCTCGTCGGAAAGCGCCACGGTGACTCGCAGCTGGTCCGGAAGCCGGCCGCGCAGCTCCGCGAGCCGGTCGAGGAAGAACGCGTCGCGCATGGTACGCACGCCGAAAAACAGGTCGCCCCGGTATTGCCGGAAATAGCCCTCCTGCGCGGCGCGACCCAGAATCGACATCATGCCGGCCACGCCGCTGCCGCCGGCGATGCACAGCACGTTCTTGCCCAGGTTGGGGTAGAACGCGGCCTTGCCCAAGGGGCCGAACATGCGCAGCCCGGCGCCCCGTGCGTCGCCGCCGAACAGCCATTCCGATATTCCGCCGCCCGGTTTTCTCTTGATGACGAAGTCGAGGCGCCGCGCCTGTCGCTCGAAATTCACCATAGAGTAGCCGCGCGACCCCGCAACTCCCGGCGCCTCCATCAGGACGAACTGTCCTGCGTCGAAATCCATCGGCCGCTCAAGCGCCACGGAGAATGCCATCACGTCGCGAGTGAGCCGCTCGACCGAGGCGATCGTGCCGTCGAAGTACGCGGGCGTCCAGGCACCCGGGCTGCTCGCATAGACGAAGCTCGCCACCTCGATCGAGACGTCGCCTTTCGGCGCGCACTGGCACATGAGGAACTCGCCCTGGTCGGCCTTGAGCACCTTGCGCCCCGGTGCCTCGGGCCAGGCCTCCACGAGCTCGCCGTGAATCAGCTTGGCCTTGCAAGTGCCGCAGGTACCGCTGCCGCACTCGTAGGGAAGCTCGACGCCATGATGCAGGCCCGCCAGCAGAATCTTGTCTGCTTCCGAGCACTCGAACTGGTAGGCCCGATTGCGGACATTGAGCTGAACCCTCATCCTCCTCCCGTCGCACTGTCTGCCCGCGCCGTCGAGTCAAGCGTCGGGCTGTCGCAGGGGCGTAACGCGCCGCCCCTGCACCCCCCTAAAGGGGGATGTGATATCCGATGCCGAGCATCCGCGTATCGAGCTTGACCGTGCGCCGGAGCAGCTTGGCGCCGGCGCCGTTCAGGCGCACCGAGTCGTACATCTTGCCCACCCCGAACAGCTCGGTCGTGCCGCCGTCGAGCGCGGTCTTGAATACCTGCAGCGCCGAGACCACCGACGCCTCGCCCTTTCCCTCATCGACTTCCACGGTATAGACCGTCGCGTGCCTCGTGAGCGGCGAGTGGTCGCTGTTGTGCCGGGGAAGGTTATTGAACAGCGTCTGCATTTCCGCCTTGTCGTGGTCCAGCCAGATCATGTCCTTGCGGATCTCGGGGCTATGGGCGGTAATCGAATAGCGGAACTCGGGGTCGCAAAGACCCAGGTAACCATTGAAGTTCCTGTCGTCCAGCAGCAGGCACGAGCGGTAGACGAGTTCTTCGATCGCGGCTCTCGGGTTCATCGTAGGTCCTCGCTTTGGCGTCTGGCCGGCGGCAATCTCGGCCATTCGTTGGTCTCAGGCCGCTACCGCGGCGCCTTTGGCAGTGCTGCGGTCGCCGTAGGGATCGGACGCCGGCCGACCCATGCGCCTGCTCCACTCCGCGTAATAGTGGCGCATGCCGCCTTCGTCGTGGATCGTCATGTTTTCCTGGCGCCCATGCAGGACGTAGTGGCTGTCGGTGCGTTCGTCGCGCATGGCGATGCCCTGCCCGTGCACCCCCAGCAGGTCTTCGTGCAAGTTGCGCCCGAACGGGCCCCAGATCGTGTTGTGGTCGCGGATCCGGTCCAGGCGCTCCTGGGGCGTGTCGCGCTTCAGCCCAAGACCGCGAAACTCGATCACCACTTTGTTGGGCCCCAGCGGAATGGCGGTGTCCATGCGCAGCACCGAAGTGCGCAGGTTGTAGGTCATGCCCGGGAAAATGTCGATCAGGATCCATCCTCCGGGCGCGAGTCCGGGCCAGCCGATCTTGCGCTCCTTGCTGCCTTCGTATTTGTCGTACTTGATTTCCATCGAACCGACCGACGCATGTCCGTTCGGATAGCCGACGTACTTGCGGTCGAAATAACCGGGCTGCATCATGCCCGTGATGCGGTTGAAGTAATGCATGTAGTCGTGATAGAACTCGCTGTTGGTGTCGTGCCACAGCTTGAAGTTGGTATTCACGACCGCCTTGTGGTAGTGAAACACCTCCATCGGCTCCTGCATGTAGGGTTCGAGCATCGCCAGCGCATCGCCGATGAATTCCTTGAGGCTGGGCGCGCCATCGTCGACGTTCACCCACACGAACCCGCCGTAGCCCACGTCGGTGCGCACCTCGCGCAGGCTCACGTCCTCCAGCTTCAGCCGATCCTGGAATCCCTCCTTGGCGCGGGAAATGTCGATGCAGCTGCCGCGGCAGTCGAACGACCAGGCGTGGAAGATGCAGGTCATGCGCTTGGCGTTGCCCGCCGGGTCGTAAAGGATCGTATTGCCGCGATGCGGGCAGACGTTGTAGAACGAGCGCACCCTTCCGTCGTCGCCGCGCATGACGATCAAGTTCTGGCCGCCAGGGTGCTGGAAGGTCCGGTAGTCGAAGGCATTGGGAATCTCGCTTTCGTGGCAGGCGATGACCCATACCTTGTTGAAGATCTTGTCCTGCTCCTCCCGGAACAGCTGCTCGTCGGTATACACCCGGGTGTCGACGTAATGGCTGCTGGGAAACCTCGGGCGCTGGGTCCACTGGGCTGCGTTGCGCGACATTTCGAGTCCCTCCTGGAAATTCCGAAAACAGAAGCGCTAAAGAATCCTGTGCTGTACTGCACGTTTCGTACCAGATGCCTTGCCGATCGGCCGATGCTGAGTTCCCCGACCTGGACACTCTGTGGGCAAGCGCCCGCCGAAAAAACTGCGGCTTAATTGGGCCGAAGAGATTGTTTCAAAAGGAAACGCAGCCGCCGCGTTCTCTGCCGGATAGAAACAAGGACAATAGCAGTGCCTTACGGCGAATCGGCCCCTGTGAGGAGCCCGCACGCGCCGCTGCCGCAGACAGTCAGCGGCGCTGCGATCCTTCGGGATAGCTCGGAACCTGCTCGACTACCTCGCTGCCGCCGTGGGCATCGTCTGCCCGAACAGTTCGACCGTCCCGCGCGCGTTGTCAGTCAGCGCAAAGACTTCGCAGAACTCGATCTGGGGCTGCACGCCGTAGCGCTCGACGATTCCGGCCAGCCACGGCCCGCTGTAGAACGCCTTCGCATCCTCGAGCGTGTGCCACTGATAGACCCCGCCCGCCCATCCGCTCTCGCTCCAGATGAAGTGCTTGCTGATCAGCCCCCTCACCTCCCGGAAGGCGGGCGCGATGCGGTGAAAGTGTTCGCGGCAGGCCGCGTAGTCAATGTGGGGCGGCAGCTTGTAGCGCACCGTGGCAGTGATCATGCGACCTCCTGATCGGCCATTGGCGGCGGGCCTGGCTCACGCGAACGCCAGGTACGCCGCCAGGAGAAAGCCCGCGATCGCGACCGCGAGCGTCAGAAACGACGTCAGCCACGGAAGCGGCAGCGCGGGAACGTCTTCGGCCGGCAGCGAGCGGACAAACGCGCGGTGGTTGTGCAGCGCGCCCAGAATCGTCAGCGAACCCAGGACGACCAGGCCGATGCCGAGGGTAGCCGAGAGCCCGTGGGTGTGAGCACCGATACCGGGAGCGCCCTTCGAGGCCGAGAGCAGACTCAGAAACAGGCCGAACCTGGCGACCACGAAGCCGAGCGCCATCACCGTGAGCCCCGAGCGCAGCCACGCGAGCAGCGTGCGCTCGGCAGCGAAGAAGACGCGCGGGTCGGTCATGCTCGGGGTCCTTTGCCTGGGGCGTGAAATCCGACCCGCATCCTACCCCAGCGGCGTTGCGCCGGAACGGCTCAACGCTCCCGCCCCGCCTCCTGGAAAGCCTTCTGTACCGGCGAGAGCAGGTATTCGAGTACGGTGCGGCGGCCGAGGTGGATCTCGGCGATCACCTGCATGCCCGGCGTGAGCGCGTAGCGCCGGCCGTCGGCCTCGAAAGCCTGGCGCTTCAGGTCGACGAGTGCTCGGAAGGCGAGTGGTGCCGCGGGCCGCTCGCGCCCGGCGAGCGAGCCCGAGCGGGTGTTGGGGTTGGGCGCTTCGCTCGCGTCCGCGCTCACCTGCACCACCTCCCCGTCGAGCATGCCGTACTTCTGGAACTGGAACGCCGCGAATTTGAGCTTCGCGGGCTGCGCCGGGCGCACGAAGCCGATGTCATCGTTCGACACCCACACGTCGGCTCGCAGCCGCTCGCCGCGCGGCACGATGGTCATCAGGATGGTGCCCGGCGCGGCCACGGTGCCGGAGGTGTGAGTGGCGAGATCCTTGACGATGCCGGCTTGCGGCGCGCGCAGCTGGAGGAGATCGCGACGGTGCGCCTGCTTGGCGAGCTCGCCGCGCGCGTGCTCCACCTGCGGCACCACCTCGGCGCGCTCGGCCTCCAGCTGCCGCCGGTAGTCGGCCGTGATCTGCTCCAGGCGCCGTTCCGACTGCGCGATGCCCGCCCGCGCCGCGCCGATGAGATGCTCCTGGCTCTTCAGGTCCTGCTCGCGCTCGATGCGCCTGGCGCATCCAGCTCATCACCGCATTGAAGACGAGGAACATCGCCAGGCCCACCGCCACCGCGATCAGGGTGCTCTCGGTGTGGCGCACCACCACCTTGTCGATCACGACCTGCGTGAACAACGGCGTGGCGAGACCGACGAGCTGGATGGCGAGCGAAGCGACGAGCACGTCGCGCCAGATCGCGCGGTGCTTGAGCAGCTCGGGGACGAACCAGCGGAAGCCGAACGGCCGCGCCTCCTTCTCGAAGCCCTGCACCGGCTCTTCCCCCGCGCGCTCGTGCGTGACGAGGATGACCGCCGGCTCGAAGAACTCCTCGAAGTTGTGCGCAAGCCGAGCGCGGGGCAGCTCGCTGCACGCCTCGACGTACAGGATGCGCTCGCCGTCGTGCTTGAGGATCAGACCGGGGACCGCGTCGGCGGTCTCATCGGAGCCGCCCTCGGACACCGTCGGGCGCAGAAAGGCTATCGCCGGAAGCGGGGCCGCTTTGAGCCCTCCCCGGGCGAGCAGCGCCTCACTTGCGCGGAAGCCGTAGGCGCGCAACGCTTCGAGAAGCAGAGCGCGATCGTGCGGCGGCGGAAACTGCTGCAGCAGCAACGCGGCGTCGAACGGCAGGCGATGAATGCGGCACAGGCTGCCGACGAGCCAAGCGAATTGCGCCGCACCGAGCTCAGCACGGAGTGCCCCGCCGGCCGGCAATTTCGCCGTCGCTGCCTGTGCCATGAGTGAGAACCCCCGGAGGCGAATCTACTCTTTTGTAAGCATTGTGTAAGCTCCACGAAAGGATAAAACCGCTGCGACGCCACCGCTGTACACATTCGGCGTAAGGGAATCAGGCAGAAAGAAGCAGATGCGCGACGCGTCGTCGGCTGAGGCGCTTAGCGCACTACGCGTTCGCTCGTTGGTCGCATTGCACTACCCCTCTGCTCGCGACAATCAGGGAAGCCATGTCGCCGCCCGCAGTCTTACCCGGCGTCCCCGAATAAACAATCGGCGGACGAGCAGGACGTGCTCAGCTCACGCGAACGCAAGCGCCGGAAGCGATGTGAGCCACGGATGCGCCAGCGCGAGAACGTACCGCAATCGGCAGCCAGAAGCGAAACCCGCCGAGGCCCTCGATTGGAGACACGCTGCGACAAATGCGGGCGTATCGAGTCCGCTTCAGAGCCAATCCCCGCGTTTCAGCGCACGTCGAGTACGAGCTTTCCTCGCAAGTGACGACCTTCGCTCGTGGCGTGGGCCGCGGCAGCGTCCGACAAGGGATAGTGCCTGATCTCGGGGGTGCGCACGGCGCCTGAGAGCGCGAGTGCGACGATGCGCTCCAGATGGCGTCGGTCGCGGCCGACTTTCGGGCGGTACGCGCGCACGTCCGTCCGTGGCGAGGAAGGTGCCGATGCGCCCGAGGCGATGAACGCGGCCCGACCACCAGGTCGCAGCACGGCAAACGACTTCAGCGCCGCCACCCACCGTAATGCCGAGTTAGTGCTCATGCGGCGACGTAGTATCAAGAAGCTTAATGAGTTCAGCGCGCGAAATCGCGCCTTGGTAGCGCTCCCCGTCGCGCAGGAACCAGGTCGGCGTCGTGCTCGCTCCAAGCGACCGGCCGAGCGCGACAATCTGTTTGATCGGCGTTTCGCAGTCCGGCGTCGCATTCGGACGCAGCTGGCGCAGCATCAGATCCCGCCAAGCCTTAGCGCGGTCTTTCGAGCACCACACCGATTCGGCCAACGGTACCGAGGAGGGTTCGAGAATGGGGTAGAGAAACGTATACACCGTGAGGTCTCTGATCTGGGCAAGGGTTTTCTCAAGGCGCCTGCAGTATGGGCAGTTGGGGTCCGTTAGGACAGCGATCTCTCGCCTGCCCGAGCCTTGTACGATCTTGATTGCGGATGCGAAAGGTAGCGACTGCCATTTGATGGCGCTTAGCAGGTGTACTCGCTCTTGCGTGAGATTGCGCCCGCTCTGTGCGTCGATCACCTGTCCCTCAAAAATCAAGCTCGCACTCTGGTTCACGTAGTACACCGTAAGTCCTTCCGGGCCGCGTATGTCCACCTCGTAAAGCCCATCGTACGGAGAACGCAGTACCCGTTCGAGCTTCTCGCCTATGTGCAGCTGCGACTCGGCGAGGCGACGCACGGCGGCACTATCTGCTCGCGCGGGGAGGACAACCACAACTAAGGCGATACAAACGAGTAGGCGATTCATATTTCGTCCTCGGCCGCATTGGGCTAAATAGCGGCGCCTTGAACCGTGGTAGTTGCACTCGACCCGAAGTCGCTCGCATCTGTACGCTCATTCGCGGTTCGTGCCGATGAATGGCGCAGATATGCAAATTGCTCTATTTGCGACATGTTCAGACCCTAGGCGAGCAAGCCCGCTCCTTCATGTGTTGCCCGTAATGCCGGGGGACGTTTGGTCTCGGAGCGCATGCCAGAAGTGAGTGCAGCCACAGAGTGTCGCGCACCTTCTCAAAGAATGGACGCGCGTTGTACTCGCGAACGCTGCAGCGGCACCGAATCGAGCCCAGACCTTTGACCGCATGCGCGCACCTCTCGGGTCCAAGTACGAAGACGCGCTGCGTCGCGTTTCCGCGTTTGGAAGGTGGCTACGGCCCCGCGCATGGACGAATAGGTGGCGCGGCGGGTCAGATGCCGTAGGCGCGCGGATAAGCGATCCCGGGGTTGCCCTGCATGTCGCCGGCGAGGCGCGGCAGGTCGAGATGCTCCACGCGCACGCGCTTTTGGCGCCTTAGCCAGCGTGCATAGACGTCCCAGACGGGCTCGCCTTCGACAGGTGCGGCCACCTCAGCCCAGCCGGCGAACTTGTACTTGCGGTTCGGCTCGATGGCCTTTCCGCCGATGCGCAGGTCGCGGATATAGTTCGGGTAGCCCGCGACGGGGTCGATGACGTACTGCACGTTGCCGACGCGCACCATGTCGCCGCCCTGCACGTAGTAGGGGTCCTTGTTGTACAGGTTATCGGCGACCTGCTCCATGATGTTCTTGACCTGCGCGCCAGTGTAGTGGTTCACCGTCACCTGCGGATAGGTGATCGCGGTTTGCGCCATGACGTCCTCGAAGGTGATGGTCTCCCCCGGCAGCTTGCACGGGCCCCAGCGGAACCCCGGCGAGAATGCTGCCTCGCAGTCCTTTTCCTCCATCAGCGCCTGCACCAGCAGTTGGTCGAGCGGGCCGTTGAAGTTGCCGCGCCGGTACAGCAGGCTCTCCGTGACCGCGAGCGGCTCGGCCAACTTTGCCGCGTAGGGCGCGCGTACCTTGGCGATGTAGGCGGCCATTTCGGGGGCCGCGGGAATCAAATTGGCAAGTATTGGCAAGTAGTGCAGGCGGTAGCCGTTGAGCCGACCCTTGCCGACGTCGAGGTCGAAGCGCGCCAGGACCTTGCCGTTGGTGGAGGTGTTGATGATCACAGTGCCATCTACCACGTAGGGGCGCGGGCCCATGATGTCGTGCGTATGCCCGCCGAGGATGATGTCGATGCCCTTCACCTGGCCGGCGAGCTTGATGTCGACGTCGGCACCGTTGTGTGACAGCAGGACGACGCAGTCGGCGTGGCCCTTGCCACGGCACTCGTCAACCACCTTCTGCAGGTGGGGCGCGTGGATGCCGAAGCTCCAGTTCGGGAGCATGTACCGGGGGTTGGCGATCGGGGTGTAGGGAAAGGACTGGCCGATAACCGCTATCGCGCGCCCACCCACTTCGCGCATCACGTAGGGCGGGAACACGAGGTCCTCCCAGGGCTGGCTGAAGACGTTCTGCGAGATGAACGGAAAGCGCAGCTCGTGCTTGACAATCTCCTCGACGCGCTTCTCCCCGTAGGTGAAGTCCCAGTGCCCGACCATGGCGTCGATGGCGAGCAGGTTCTGCGCGCCCACCATATCCGCGCCTTTCGTCCATAGCGCAGTCGCCGATCCCTGCCAAGTGTCGCCGCCGTCGAGCAGCAGCACCTTGCCTGGGCGCTCGGCGCGGTAGCGCTTGACCAGCGCGGCGATATGGGCAAAGCCCCCGACACGCCCGTAGCTCCGCGCAAGCTCGGTGAAAGTAAGGCAGTCGATCGCGTAAGCCTCGGCGCTGTGGGGTGCGACGCCATAATGGCGAGCGGCGTAGCCGCCGGTAAGATGCGGAGGGCGCCCGCGCGCTTCGCCGACGCCGATGTTGGTGTCGGGCTCGCGCCACCACACGGGCTCGAGCTGCGCGTGCGTGTCGGTGAAGTGCAGCAGCGTCACGTTGCCGTACTCAGGGATCCGGTACGGGTCCCCAGGCGAGCTGTTAGCGGCGAGCAGTCGCGCGGCTGGAAAACCGGCGGCGCTTGCCATGGCGAGGCTGCGCACGAAGTCACGGCGGGATAGCGTCATAGATGGGATGGCCCTCGTGTAAGTACGTTGGAAAATCCTAGCCTGGATTTCCACGCCCCGGCATTGACCTAACACCCGAGCATTTTGTCGCGAGGGCTACGCGCTCATGCGCAGCGTGTGATTGTCCCACCAAGGCACCTTGACCGGTGAGTCCAGTAGCCCGGAAGCGATGATGATCGGGAGGTGCGCGCGGCGGTGGAAGCGCACGTGGACCTCGCGTTCGGAGATGGCGACATCGGCCGGGGTATCGATGAGGTCACGGAAGATATGGCGCGCCTGAGCCTCGGCGTAGCCGCGCATGCGCCGCGCCAGGAGGCGGTACAGGCCGCTGGCGATGACCAGCAGCGCCATGTCGAAATCCACCTTGAGACCGACCGCCGAGGACAGCGCATCCATGTGAAAGAACCGCACCGCATCGGAGAGCGCGTTCTCGATGAGCATGCGCTGCGCATAGCGGGTGATGAGCTTGGCCGGGCTCGAGTGCCGATCGTTGCTCAAGAGGATCGTCGGTTCCTCGTGACCGAGCTCGAGGATGAACAATTGGCGAAACGTGGCGCCTTCGAGCGCTACGGCTTGCTCGAACACGCGCGGGCTCTTGTACTTGCGCGCCGGTACGTCCAGCGCCACGCGGCGCCAGGCCGAAGGCGCCAAGGCAGAGATCTCGGCGAGCAGACTCGCCGAGCGGCGCCGCAGCGTGATGAAGCCGATGCGCATGGCATCGAGCCGCGCCAGATGCGCGTAGGTGGTCAGCCGCGAGTCGAACACCAGGTGGCGCGGAGGCTCCCCGTGGTGTTTCTTCCAGAAGGCGATGAAGCGAAAGATCTCTTCGGCTTCTTCGCCCTTGCGCAGATCGGCGTTGGAGTAGCAAAAGGCCTGTCCGTCGGCGTCCTGCGCCAGGAAGGCGAGCACCGAGGGCTGCGCGCGGCTGCGCATCGAGACGTAATGGCGCTCGATCTGCGGGTCCTCGCCATAGTAGGGCACCGAGTGGAAGTCCAGATTGAACGAAGCGCCAGCAAAGAGGCTCTCCTGAGCCACCGCGCGGTGCCAGGCGGCCAACAGGCTCGTCGTCTTGGCGTGCCCGAGGCGCGAGGAGTACTCCGAGAGGTAGCTCTTCTTCGGGATCGCGTTCAACCCACAAAAGAGCGCCAAGCCCGGATCGGCCACCAGCGCCATCACGTGGCTCTTGCGTTCGATCGACCAGAGCTTGAGCGCAAGCGCTGCCCGTAAGGCGTGTTCGGCCGGGATCATCACCGAGCCCGGCAGTCGAGCCGCCGCCGCGAGCCTTGCCACCTCGAGGCGCACCAGATCGGGCAGGAACAAGAACAACCCGCCGCAGCGCGTGGCAAATTCGGTTGGCGCCCCCAGCGCGAAGCCGCGCACGTCGGCCACCGGCTCCACCGTGGGCCGCGGCCGCGCCGGGCGCTCCTCGTCCAGGCGCCGCGGCAAGGGGGCAAAGCCCTCCGCGCGCAGCAGCTCGCGCACCGCCGTGGGGCTCAACGGGGACGCGTGCTCCTTGAGCGCCTCGGCGATCTCGTAGACCGAATGGTTCTGCTTGCGCAAGGCAATCACCAGATCGTGCGCTTTGGACTTCTTGGGCTGCTCGCGCGGCCCCGGTGTGGGGGAAACAAAGAACTGCGGATCGCGATTGCGGCGGAAGGCGTGGCAGAGCACGCGAAACGAACCGGCGCTATAGCCGAAGGCGCGCGCCACTTGCTGCGAGGAACGGCCCTCCAGGAAGTAGGCGCGCAGCGCCTCGTACATGCGCTGGCGCGGGTGGGAGGGCTGCGCGAAGAAGCGGCGGCAGGCCGTTATGTCCTTAGGTGCGCCTATACCCACCCATGCATAGTGCTACATACAACCTATGGTTGTCAAGAGCTGGACCCGCCACTACCCATGGTGGAGCCACTCGCCCCTATGAATACCGGCCACGAAGGCACGGGCCGTCGCCCCTCACGCACCCTGCGCCCGTCGCATTGGCCCACCCCCAAGCAGGCCGAATGTCGGCCCGTAGGCGCACTACACGGCTAACGACGGCGACCCGATCCCAATCGAATTAGCAGGCAAATCTACAGGCGGGCAAGGCGCCGCCGTTAGGGTAATCCCTGGCCGTGGAAATCCAGGCTAGCCGAATCAATTAAGACGACCGCCGCGCCCCCAAAATTGAACCATTCGCATTCCAGGTAACAAGATCAATTTCGGGGCCCACTCAAATTCCAGCAAACTCCGCTGGGTCGAACTTATAGCAACTTAGGATCCGGCAGCGGCCTCCAGTATTCCTTCGGCCCGCGAAAAAAGGGCGCTTGAGCGAACCCGCGGGAATATTTGTTGCCGTACAGGATCAATAAGAAGAAAAGCACAAAAAAGTCTCGCCCAATGAGGAGGAAAGATGAACGCTCGGGAGGCACGTTCGCAGCTTGCGCAGCTACTGGCCGCGGAGCACCACCGCTTGTACCGAACGGCCTATAGCTGGTGCTGCGACGCAGCACTCGCTGCAGACCTATCTCAGGAGGCGATGGTGAGAGCGCTCAGCCGGCTCGATCAGCTGAACGACGCGCAGAAGTTTCAGGCTTGGCTATACGCGATCCTGCACAACTGCTTCCGGCGCTACTTGCGGGACCGGCGTCCAACCGAGCCGCTGGAAGAGGTCGTGCTGGGACAAGAGGGTGATTTCGAGTGCGCTGAGTCGACCGAGAGCGCAAGCGAGCGTAATGAGATCGTGCGCCAGGTGCGTAGCGCCATTTGCAAGCTTCCGCTTGGCCAGCGGCAGGTCCTCACGCTGGTGGTTATCAACGACTGCACCTACGCCGAGGTTGCCGAGATCCTCGAGGTCCCGATCGGCACAGTTATGAGCAGACTGCATCGGGCGCGCCAAGCGCTGCGAGCCTTGATTGAGGGGCAAGCGGTGATCGGGCAGCTGCGCCCTCCGCTTCGGCTTGTCGCACAGGAGAGCTAAAACATGTCTTCTCCCACGCACGACGACATTCGCACCAACGCCTACGTCGACGGCGAGCTCGACCCTTACGAGCGCGCGGCGCTTCTTGAGGAACTGGTGCGTAACCCGGAGCGTAGCCGCGAAGTGGCCGAACTGGGTGAGTTGAACGAGCTGGTGCGTCTTGCCTTCGAGCAGGTGCCCGATGCGCCGCAGGGCTCGTCCATCGCCCAGCCCACCTTGAGTCGCGTGAGCGGATTGCGGCGCACTCTCGGCGCCGCTCTGGCGCTCGCGTTGTTAATTTCGACGTTTGGTGCCGGCTGGCTGGCACACGGCAGCAGCTCATCACGTGATTACCCACTCGCTGCGCCGCGTGAGATGCAACTCGCGGCGCCTTCGGCTCGTGCGCCCGGCGTGCTGCTGCTTTTGGCCTCATTCAAAGGCGAGCAACTCAGATCCACCCTGTGGCGTACGCGCGAGCTGCTCGAACGCAATCGCGGCAGCAACCTCAAGGTCGAGGTGGTCGTGACCGGAATGGCAGTAAAGTTTCTAAGGCGCGGCTTCTCACCATATAACGATGAATTCACAGAGCTCATGCGCCGCTATCCCAACCTGCGAATTGTCGCTTGCGCTGCCAGTCTCCAGGCGTTGAGCGGGAACGGGCGAGCCCTACGCCTAATCAAGGAGGTGAACATGGCGCCCACGGCGGTCGAAGAGGTCGTCAACCGCCTCCACGAGGGCTGGGTCTATATCGAAACTTGAGTCGCCCAGGGAATAATGCCGCGGCCTGTTGGATCTATGCATTGTGGCGGTGTGCGGCACGCCGTGAATGCCGTGTCCGCACAACACGACACCGTAGCATTGCCGCTTGCATGGGACACTAAAGGAGAACGCTCAACCATGGATTCGCACCGGAGAATCGTATTGAAACGTGCCGCTTCACTCGGCACACTTGGCTTTGCGCTGGGAGCGGGCTTGGTGCCCGAGACCGCACTCGCAACGTGGCCTGCCAGTGCTTTCCGCATCCACGACCAGAAGCAGGCTATCACCCTAGCTGAAGGCGCGAGCGCCATCGAAATGGGGCACGTCACAGTGACCGCCCCGGAGATCGCGGAGAACGGTGGGGCGGTGCCCGTGAGCGTCGAATCGGATCTTCCTGGCGTCGTTGCGATCAGCCTGTTTGCCGACAAGAACCCTTTTCCATTGAACTCCGAGTACGAGCTCGCCGAGGAGGCGATGCCTTTTGTCGCAACGCGCATTCGCTTAAGCGAGACGCAGCACGTCATGGCGGTAGTGAAGACCGCCGATGGCAAGCTCTATGGCGGAAAGGCGCTAGTCAAGGTGACCCTCGGCGGTTGCGGTGGATAAGGAGGCAGAACAACATGGAACGCAAGCAAGGCAGCATCCGGATGCGGGCCCGCGCAAGCGCCGGCGTCACCAAGATCGAGACACTCATCGAGTACAAGATCGTAACCGGCATGGTGAAGGACAAGCTAACTGGGCAGTTCGAGGTTAAAAAGCCGCAGCGCTTCGTCAAGACCATCACTGTGTCTCTCAACGGCAAGCAGATATTCGCGGGGGACTTGAGCATTGGCTCGTCGAACGACCCGTTCCTTGCCCTCAAGGTGAAGGGTGGCAAGGACGGTGACATGGTCAAGGTGCATTGGGAGGATAACCAGGGAAACTGGGACGAGCTCACCCGTGCGGTGGGTGCCTAGGCGTGATTCATCGAGAGGCTGTTAATCGCGAATTGTTCGCTAAGGCTGTCGCTGTCCGAAGAGCAAGAACGTAGACAACGACTCTACTGACGTTGCAATCACTAAGGAGGGCACGGGTGTGACTACAACCAAGAAAACGCGCCGGAGTTTCACGTCATTGTTAGCTGTATTGACATTTTTTCCCTTAATCGCATTCGCAGCAACCACCGAGGTCGCCGCAGCTTCATCGCAAAAAAACGAATACGGCTTTCCTTACTACAATCGGGACCACCCGTTTAAGGCAGTGTTTGAGGTGCCGAGCGATCCGAAGAAGTGGCCTTCCGTGCCTCTGGTGATTACACACAACCTCGTCTCTCTAATAGGGCATCACGTTCCTATCAAAGTTGTGCTCGTCGCACCCGGACCGACAATCCATTTTTTCATGAAGCAATTTAACGCGGATGGCTACAAATCCCTTGAACGGCTACACGACCTAGGAGTAAAAATGGTCGCGTGCGATGCGGCATTGCTTGCCTTCAACGTACCCCAATCGGCCCTTTTTCCATTTGTCGGCGTCGCATATCCGAGCGGTGTTGTCGCCATCCTGAAGTTGCAAAGCGAGGGGTACTCCTACGAGACCTGGCCATAAACGGGTCCCCGCAGCGGTACGCCGCGCAATCGAGGAAGGTCTTGCACGAGCGAGGCGCGCAGGGGCCTGAGCATCGAGGCACAAAAAGCACCTCCGCTTGCGCTGTGCCGCGTACGAACGGGCTACGTAGGCTGCGGAAACGATTCCACGGGCTTTCCACGGCGCGCGCGCAATTAACTGGATGTGGTTTGGTGCAATCTGGCACAACACACGTTACCGAAGAGAGGATATTGCAATGAAAAGAGCGCTTGGGATTTCGATCGCCGCTCTGCTGATGATGCCGCTTTGCGTGTCGGCAACTGAGGTCAATGCGCAAACGTCGCAAACGTCGGCAACGACAGCTGAAATACGAGTTCGGGTATTTGCTTCCGAGGCTATGGAAAAGCCGTTACGGCAGCTGGGATACCAGTTCCAAAAACAACATCCGAACGTGGCCATTCATTACGAATTCGGGGCGTCACGAGTTTTCATGATAGGTATTGAGCAGGGTATTCCTCCGGATCTTTTCGTCTCGGCTGGCGAAAAGTACCAAGACCAGTTAACGAATTCGGCATCCGTTAACTTGTTTTCCACGCTCGCGCATGATCATCTGGTCGCGGTAACGCCGTGTGGTCCACCACCACCGTGCTGTGAAGCACAAGGCGTGAGCGATTCAAGCGGGATTACGGAAAAAAGCCTGGTTACAAGCCTGCTGAACCCCGATGTGGTGCTCACAATCGCGTCGCCGACGCTAAGCCCGGCGGGTCAGGCAACGATCGACATTTTCAAAGAAATGGATAAAAAGCTTCCGGGCGCGTTCCAGAAAATAATGGGGCATGCGATGGAAGTAATGGATGTCGGCCTCGTCGCGCGAGCCGTGACGCATAGGGAATCGAACATCGGGATACTCTACGCCTCCCAAGTAACAGGGCTGGAAAGGCAAGGTGAGTGCGTACGGGAGGTACCGATACCATCTTCCTACCATGCGCAGATGCCGTTCACCGTATCCGTACTGAACAAGTCACGCTTTCATGCTGTGGACGCAGAACGTAAGGAGCTCGATAAAGATCTTGAAGCGCTTTACTTATCCAAAGCTGGCCAGAAAGTATTGGCAGAGTGGGGATTTGCGCCAGCCAACAGCAAATAAGAATGCCGAGAGCGTGCGTGCCATGGGCGCAGGGTGGCAGATTTGGTTCGCAGTGGCGTCCTGAGGGTTACCTCGCATTCGTACTGGGTTAATTGAGAGTTTTCGGCATCCCATCGCTCTGGCGGCCCGGCGCATGTGCCGGCCGCCAGAGCGAACTCCGTCGGTGTGGGTTCCTGGAGCCTTGTGAGCCCCGCCTCATTGCTGTCCGTGTGCCAAGCCTCGATAACACGCTTTGCGTTCCGCATCGAGACGAACCAGTGCCTGTTCCAGGCACGTCTCGCGCAGTCGTCCGTTGAATGACTCGACGCGCGCTGTAGCGACTTGCTTGGCCGCAAGGAGCCGATGCTGACCTTGTCCACGTAGACCCGTAGATCAAGCGCCCGCCCGACGAATTCCGAACCGGTGCCGCAGAAGATTCGCTTCGGTGCGCCACGCCCCCTACTAATCCACTTGAGCGCTGCGACGACCTGCACAACAAACCCGCGCCGCGGCAGCTAAGGGCAGGATGACGCACATTCCCCGTTTGCTTCCAGCTCCAATGCGCAGGTGCTCAAACGCGCACCACATATGTAGGCGGGACACGGTCGAGTTCGCCGCTTACCTCACATTGGCCGATCGGAGCCTGACCGAAAATACCGGCGTATCGCGCCCGCTTCAGAGCGCCCCCCGCCCTCAGCGCACGTCGAATACGAGCTTTCCCCGAAGGTGACGGCCTTCGCTCGTGGCGTGGGCCGCGGCAGCGGCCGACAGGGGATAGCGCGTGATCTCGGGGAGACGCACGGCACCCGACAGCACGAGCGCGATGAGGCGGTCGAGATGGCGTCGGTCGCGTCCGACGTTCGGGCGGTACGCGCTCACGTCCGTCCGTGGCGAGGAAGGTGCCGATGCGCCCGAGGCGATGAACGCGGCCCGACCACCAGGTCGCAACACGGCAAACGACTTCAACGCCACTTCACCACCGACCGTATCGAAGACTGCATCGCAGGCCGACACTTTGTGCGTGAAATCCTCGGTCCGATAGTCGATGACCTCGTCCGCGCCGAGCCCGCGCACGTAGGCATGGTTCGCGGCGCTCGCGGTGGTGACGACACGCGCCCCGATGTGCTTGGCGAGCTGGATCGCAAAGCCCGCAACGCCGCCCGCGCCGCCCTGGATCAGGATCGTCTCGCCGCGCGCCAGCTGAAGCGTGTCCTCGATCGAAACCAAAGCCGTCAAGCCGGCCAGCGCAAGCGCGGCGCATTGCGCATGCGACAGCGCGTCGGGCTTGCGCGCCACGATCGCTGCCTTGATCGCGATCCTCTCCGCATACGCACCCTCCTGGCCCGCGTCGCAAACACCGAAGACCGGATCACCCACTTTGAAATCGCTCACCCCGGTTCCCAGCGCCGCGACGACGCCGGAGAAGTCTCGGCCCAACACGTATGGAAAGCGCGCAACGGGCGCGTAGCCTCCGCCACGCATTTTCCAGTCGGCTGCATTCACGCTCGCGGCATGTACGTCCACGAGCAGTTCGCCTGGGCCGGCCTCGGGGTCGGGTACGTCGCCGTACCGCAAGACCTCGGGACCGCCATGCCGCATGAAAAAGGCTGCCTTCATCGATGTACCGATTTCGTGAATACCAGGGGCTTCAGCGTATCAGCACCGGTCGAGCTCGGCGAAAAATTCTCGGCCTTCGGAGCGCCGGTCACTGGCGTCGCGCCTTGCGTTCAGCACCTGGCGGCCTAGTCAGGCTTCCAGCGGACGGAGGCGGGCGATCATTTCGTTCCACGCTTCGACGGCTTCGGCGATGGCGGCTGCTTCGTCCTTGCCCGCCACCGCAATCGCGGGACCGATCTGCCCGCAGACGGGACAGATCGCGCGGTAGACGATCTCGTCATGCCCATCCGCGCCGCGGCGGGTGCCGCGACGCACATCGACATCGGCTCCACAGGTGCAAGGTCTCTTTCTCATAGGTCAGTCGACTCGGGATTCGGTTTGGTCTCAAGCCTACGTTCTTGTGTACCCTGCCTCCTTCTGACCGCGGATGGCGAGCACAAACACGGTATCAAGTTCTGCAACGTATCGATACAGTGCGACGTAACCGCGCCCACGGTGGCCGATCACAAGTTCTCTAAGGTCCGCTCGGACAGGTCGACCGATCAGCGGATTGCGCTCTAGCACGTCGATTGCCCGCATGATGTCTTCAACGCGCGACGGCGTTTCCGCCACCCGATGCTGAAACAGGTGTTCCAAGATGCGATCGAGATCATCCCCAACCTCCGGCGCGAGCTCGACCCGCGGCATGACTAGCGCGCAAGGGCTCGCGGCTTCGGTCGAGCGACCCTTTTTCCGGTGAGCCGACGCTCAAGATAGCGGCGCATCTCGTTCCACGGCACCGTCTCTCCAGAAGCGACAATTTCAGCGTACCGCCGCTCCGCCGTATCCTGGAACTCCCCCCTGCGCTCTTCCTGTTCAGCCTTCTCGGCTATCGCTTCCAGAATGAAACTGTGCGCGGTGGTTCCAGCGCGTGCTGCTGCGCGCGCGATGCGCTCCTTGAGATCCTGCGGCAGGCGAATGGTGGTTGTGGACATCGCGATGTTCCACGCAGAAAACCGCACTGTAGCACAACAGTGCTACACGGATATGCCAACGGTCGGGAGCGTAATCCGACCCGCACCCCGCCCCAGCGGCGTCGCTCCGCGATCCTCCACCGCGGGCGCGGCGGCGGCGGGCTATGGATGACCCGCCGCCTCTACCCCAGGCACCGCGCGCCTGGCCTCACAGCCGCGGCGCGCTCGCGCTCGGTCACTTGGGCGCCATCATCTCCCTGAGCTTCGGGCCGTACTTCGGGCTGAGCGCCACGAGCGAATCCCATGCGGCGTCATACGCGGTTTTCAGCATCGCCTTCGACTGCGCAGGGTCGAGCTTGATGACCTGGATGCCTGCTGCCTGCTGCCGCTTGATCTCGTTCGGGGCGTCCTTCTTTATGGACTCCACGGCAAGGTTCTCCAGCCACACTCGTTCCTTCTCGAGAAATGCGCGCTGCTTGGGCGTCAGCTTTTTCCAGCTATTTGCATTGAAAATCACCCCTAGCTCCACGGAGTAGAAGCCGGGCTCGATGCGGTATTTGGTCCTTCCCTGCCAGTTGAAGTCGAAGATGCCGATCAGCGGCCACGCATAACCATCGACGACATGATTCTCCAACGCGGTATAAACCTCCCCGGGCGCGATCTCCACGCCGGTGATGCCCATCTTGTAGAAGAAATCCCGATAAATGGGCGCGCTGCGGATCTTCAGTCCGGCCAGTTTTCCGTTTTCGATCTTCTCGTTGGTGTAAATGTAGTAGCGCATCCCCTCGCCGGTGCGAGCGTAGTAGTAGAGCCCCTTCTGCAGGAATATCTTGTTCAGGTCATGCATCACCCCGTCGCGGCGCATCTGCGACATGGTCAGATCGGTGTAGTTGAGCGCTTGCCCCTCCGGCACGATCGAGGCCGTGTACGAGGTGGTGGTGTTCCCCAGGTCGACCACCCCGGTCTTGATGGCATTGGCGAGCTGGAAGGTGGGAATCGCCTTGGGTCCGCCGATGTAATTGATATGCACCAGCCCCTTGCCCTGCTCGTTGACCCGCTTGACGAAGGTCTCGAAGTTGCGCGCGTAGTACGAGCCTTCCGGAAAGGCGTTCGCTGCCCGTAGCGTGACCTCCTGTGCCCCTGCCGGCGTCGTGCCAAGCAAGCACGCGGCCGCGCAGCCAGCCGCCAGAGCGAAGTACCCTCTTACACCATGCCTCGTCATTGCCCTCTCCCATTCAAGATAAAGTGGACTCTTGCCCCAGCGTGAAGACGCCCCCGGGGACCTTAATTCCGCCGACCGGACAACGCGTCCGAACCAGTGGTCATACCGGCTTTCCTTTGCTCGTCGCCCAGGACTTCATGAGCGAGTTGGAGGGCATTGCCTCGTCGATGAGCTTGCGGGCCGTCTCGGCGCCCGCTACGGGCAAGCCGGCGGGATCCAGCTTCCCGATCTGCACCAGCACCGAGGCCTGATCCCAATAGATGTGTTCGTGGTAGAGCTTGTCGCCGCGGAAACAGACGATCGCCACCAGCGGTATCTCGACGTAGCGCCCCGTGGGAGGAATTCCCGGGAGCATCCAGTCGATCTCCATATCGTGAGTGAAGCAGAACAGCATTTCGTCCACGACGCGGTCCGCCCCGATGGTGCGCGAGATGGGGATCAGCCTGGTGTCCTTGGGGGTCCTGGGAATGAAGTGGTATTTGTAGAACCGCGACAGGTCGGCTTGCCCGACGCCGCCGGTCATGGTGGGAATGTGGTTCACATACGGCTCTTGCACCATGGTCGCCATGGTCGCCTTGACGTCGCGAGTGGCGAATTCATACTCGGTGTGCTTGTCCCAGAGCGTCGACAGGTCGTAGCGCGGGCCGAGCGCCTTGCGCAGCGCGGCGATCGAGCGCGAATGCGCCATCAACGAGGCCGGCTTGTCGAACGAATCCCGCCCCTTGCTCGCAAACGCGTGGCCGGCGCCCGGATACATGTAAACCTCGACGTCCTGCCGCCCGGCGAATGCGGCCTTGACTTGCGCAGCGGCGGCGGGCGGCGCGTAGTCGTCCTTGTCCCCGAAGTGAAAGACCACGGGGCACTTGACGTTCGGTGCTTCATCGAGCGCCTGCTCGATTCCGACCCCGTAGTAGCTCACTGCGCAATCGACCCCGACGCGTGCGGCCGTCAAATAGGCGAGCTTCCCCCCCAGACAGAATCCAAGCACGCCGACTTTGCCGGTGCACTCGGCAAGCGTGCGTGCCGCGGCTACCGTCTGCGCAATATCCTTGACCGCGGTATCGACGTCGAAGCGCTGGTAGTAATCGAACGCCTTCTCGAAATCGGCCGGGGTGTGCCCGAGCTCGATGCGCGGACTGAATCTCCAGAACAAGTCCGGCGCAATCGCGACGTAACCTTCCTCGGCGTAGTAGTCGACGACGTCCCGCAGCGCCTTGTTGACCCCGAAAATCTCCTGCAGCACGATGACCGCCGGCCCCGAGCCCGACGGTGGTACGGCGACATACGCGTCGAACGATCCCCCGTCGTGCGCCTTGACCTTGATGTATCTGCCCGACATCGTCAGCTTCCTCCTCGTCAGCACCTGATACGGTTTTTGGATGCGATTGCTCTACCCGCTCGCGTCAGCCAAGCAGTCCCGGGAGCCACAGGGCGATCGCCGGGACGAAGAACACCAGCGCCAGCAGCACCAGGCTGAGGGCCACGTAGGGCACCACCGCGCGGAAAATGTGGCCCATCCTGACCTGCGGCGGGGCCACGCCTTTCATGGTCATGAGCAGCAGCCCGTGCGGGGGCAGCAGCAGTCCGAGCTGCATGCAGATGAGGAACATCACGCCGAACCAGACCGGGTCGATGCCGAGCTTCTGCACCACCGGCATGAAGATCGGCAGCGTGATCAGCATCATGCTCACCTGGTCGACGAAGATGCCCAGGAAGATCAGGATCAGCATCATGCCGGCGATGACCTCGTCGGGCGACAGCCCGCGCCCGGTGATCAGCGACACCAGCCCGTCGCTCGCCCCGGAGAACGACAGGATCTGCGAGAACGTCGTGGCCCCGACGATGATGAACAGGATCATGCCCGAGATCGACATCGTGCCGCGCAGCGCCGCGAGCAGGTTGCCCGGGGTGAGCACGCGGTAGGCGAGCGCCAGCACCACGGTGGCGAGCGCGCCGACCGCCGCCGACTCGGTCGGGGTCGCCCAGCCCGCGCTCATCGAGGCGACCACCACCACGAAGATCGACAGGATCGGAATGACGTACTGCACCAGGGGCCTGAGCTTCTCCCAGCCCCGGTAGGCGAGCAGTTTCGTCGCCGGGGCGAGCGACGGGTTCAGTTTGACCCGAGTGACGATGTAGGCGACGAATGCGACCTTCAACACCATGCCCGGGACGAACCCCCCGATCAGCAGCCTGGGGATGGAAATGCCCGACAGGCTTCCCAGCAGCACCGCCAGCGCCGAGAGCGGCATCAGCATGTCCAGCGCCCCCACCGCCATGATCGGCCCGGTGGCCATCTCCGGGTGGTAGCCGCGCTCGATCATCAGCGGCACCAGCAGGCTGCCCAGCATCGCCGTCACCGCGATGGTCGAGCCCGAGATGGCCGAGAAGATGGTCCCGGCGACCACCGCCACCACCGCCAGTCTGCCCGGCACCCGGGTGATCAGGCGCTCCACCGCGTCGATGACCTTCACCGCCAGGCCGGTGTGAAACAGCACCTCGCCCATCAGCACGAACAACGGGATGGGGGTGAGCGAGAAATTGGCCACCGAATCGACGCTGTTGCGCGCCAGCTGCACCAGGCCGGCGTCGCCGCCCAGGAACAGCCCCGCCCCCACCAGGTTGATGGCGAGGAAGGTGAACGCCACCGGCAGGCCCAGCAACAGCAGCACGGTCGAGCCCCCGAGTAGCAGCCACGCCGCGGCTTGCCAGGACATCGCGCTCGCCCGCCTGCCTAGGACGCCGGAACCGCATCGTTGCGCGGCCCCCGCTCGCCCTGCGCCAGCCGGCGCATGCGAAACAGGACCTCGATCGCGAGCAGCAGGAACGCCACCGGCAGCGGCGCCAGCGACCACCACTCCGGCGTCACGACCGTCTTGATGGTCAGCGCGTGCGAGGCATAGCTCTCGTAGGTCGCCTGCGCCCCGTAGCGCACCATCGCCACGCAGCAGCCGAGGGCCACCGCGTCGGTGAGCCACTCGCAGTACCAGCCCAGCCGCGCGGGCAGCGCGCGCAGCACGATGTCCACGCGGATGTGCTGGCCCTGGCGCAGCAGCCACGGCGCCGCCAGCATCGTCACCAGGTACAGCATGTACTCCGAGGCCTCGTCCGCCCACGCCAGGCCGCGCATATGCGGCAGCAGCGCCACGTTCCTCAACAGCACGTCGACGCAGATCATCAGCATCATCACCAACAGCACCCCGCAGGCCGCCAGCCCCAATCCCTCCAGCAGCCTGCCGTAGAGCGCCGACAGCGTTTTCATTGCGGCTCAGCTCTGCCCGGGTGGCTTGCGTCCCACCCAGATCTGCCCCTCGTCGAGGCGAACGGCATAGCACCCGAGCGCGGTGCCCTCCGGATACAGCCCGCATCCGGTCAGCGCATCGAACTGCCACAGATGCTCATTGCAGGTCAGCACTTCGCCGTCGAAAATCCCTTCGACGAGCGGAATGCTCTGGTGCGGGCAGTCGGCCTGGTACGCACGCACGCCGGCCTGCGTCCACAGCACGAGAACCTTGGTGTGCTCGTCGATCGCGCACTCCAGCATCTGGGCCGTCTGCAGCTCGCCGAGGGTGCACACCCGCACAAACTCTTCCCTGGTTGCTTCACATCCCGAAACGTCGGCAGACAATTGCTCTCCTTTCTTCCCGGCCGCGCCCTACGCCGGCCTGTAGATGCGCACCGGGCTCTCGCCCTCGAATGCCTGTTCCTTATATTCGACCAGCTCGAGCTGATTGCCCCACGGATCGAGAAAGTAGTTGACGCGCAGCCCCGCGCAGGGACCTTCGTTCAGCACGATCGGCCCCGCCATCACCCGCAATCCATGCGCCCGGCAATGCGCAATCGCCGCGTCGAGATCGCTCACCTTGAAGGCGATGTGATGCCCGCCGTAATCGCAGTTCCTGGGGGGCGCGGTCCTGCGATTGAGCGGCTTGTCGTACTGGAACAGCTCGAGCATCAGGTTCGGGCCGACCTGGAGCATCGCGATGGTCAACGCAGCACCGGGGACATTGACGTGAGCCGACGTCCAGTCGCGGCCGTCGGGCATCTGGGGCATGCTTGCCGCATCGAACGGGCCGATCCGGTAGAGCTCGGTTCCACCGATCACGTCGCAGTAGAACTTGACCGCATCATCGAGCTTCGGGACCGTGAGCGCGACGTGATCCACGTGCGAAAGGCCTGGCAAGCCGTGCTTCGTCATCACAGAGCTCCTTGTATGTCCAATCGCGGTTGGCGGATCGGGCGTAGCGCTACAGCGGAATTGCGGATGGCGGGGTCAGTACCCTCGTCTGCAGCCGCGCGACACGCTTCAGCAGCTTCCAGTCGTCGGTCTCTTTCCGCCATCGGTCCTCGTACCGGCCCACGGCGTAGACCTGCGTCGCGCCGCGGCTGTCGGTGTGAAAAACGCAGAAACCCGCCGTGCAATAGGCGGCGTCGCCTTCCACGTTGACTTCCTCGACGCTGATCAGGTGGCTGCGCAGCCCCGTGTTCCACACGTGCTTGGGGGCCGACGCCAGCAGCGCGCCCAGTTCCTGGCGGTTCAGCAGGATCCAGGTCATCGTTTGCGCGACCTCCGGCGCCCTGGTCACGAGGCGGTACTCCCCGGCCTCGGCGTACAGAGCCGTGTAGTCCTCGAAGGACTCCTGGTCGAGCAGGCGCCCGGAGAGATGGATCAGGCGGCTCAGTCTTTCGTGCTGGTGCATCATGGAGTCTGCTGCGCGCCCTGCGCGTCCTTGCCCGCATAGTCCGCGTCGCGATACGGCGCGTCGATGTCATGAGAGCTCGTGCCGACCAGGCGCCGCCATTCGCCGTAGAAACTCCTCAGCGGCGCGTCGTCGGTCGCTTGCCGCTCCTCCTCCCGCGCGATGATCGAGAAGCGGCTGGCGCCCGCGGACATGTTCGCCCACTGCGTTTCGATGGCCCAGATGTCTTCCGGAAGGTTGCGGCCGAACGGTCCCCAGACCTGGTTGTGATGGCGAAGCCTCAGCTCGCGTATTTCCGCCGAGTCGTCCGCACGGCCCAGCCCGCGACACTCGAGCACGGTGAGTCCCGGCGCCAGCGGAGTCAGCGAATCGATGCGTACGACGGTGGCCCTCACGTTGACCATCACGTCGGGAAACAGATCGACGACGACATGCCCGTTCGGCGCCATGCCGGGCAGCGTTCCGCTGCTGCGTTCACCCAGAGCGAGCCTGCCGTATGCGATTTGCGCGGGCTCGAAGGTGTGATGCCCCTGTGGGTGCAGGTGCCACTGCCGCTTGCGGTACGCGGGCTGAGACAGACCGGTCGTCCGATTGAGCAGATGCAGAAGCTCGTGGTAGCCCTCGCAATTGGTCTCCACGAACAGCTTCCAATTGGCGCGGATCTCGATGCGGTGGTAGTGCAGCAGCTCGAGCTCCGCCAGAGGCTCCCGAAGATCCTCGAGCGTCGAGCCGAGGAACTGCGCGAGCGGCCCCGCCTGGTCGTCGAGATTGAGGAACACCAGCCCGTGGACCGACTCGGCGCGGACCGCGCGCAGCGCAATCCTTTCGGCGCAGACCGAAGAGCCCGCGTAGGCCTCGGGGCGCGGGATATAGAGACACTCGCCCTGCGTGGAGAAGCTCCAGTGGTGATAGAAGCACTGCAGGCGCTGGTCGGCGAGCGTGCCCGCCGTGTCGCGCACTATTCTGGCGCCGCGGTGGGGACAGGCATTGAAAAAGGCCCTGATCCGCCGGTCGGCGTCGCGCAGGACGATGACCGATACGGCGCCGATCTCGACCACCCGATAATCACCCGCATTGCGCAGCTCGCTCTCGTGGCAGGCGAATTTCCACGTCGCCCGGAAAATCCTCTCCTGCTCGGCGCGAAAGATCGCGTCGTCCGTATAGATCCGGTTGTCCAGGTAATGCGTGGGGGGCAGCTCGGGCGGCGCATCCCACGGTTGCCGCACGACTTCAGTTTGCATGGCCTTCGATCCCCTGATCCGGCGCGCTTGATTGCCCACCAGCGGCCGTCAGACGTTGCCTGGCAGCCGTCTGTCCGACGCAGTGGGTAGGCTCTTCCCGCAAATGCGCTTGTTTCTATATACGTAACACTGTTTCTGTATTAGAAAACGAAGCAAGAAGCATTGTCAAGCGCACTCACGAATCGATTACCGCAAGGGAGGAGGACTTGCGCGGAGCAGAAGCGAGCGGACTGCGATCTGAAGTTGGGGGCAAAACGGATGCCGGGACCGCCCTTGGTCCCCCCCACCCGGGGGCCCCTGTCAGGCCGGATGCGCCAGGTCCCTGGAAATCGCGGAAGCGGTTGCCACGACCAACTTGATGAAACTCCCGAGCTTTCGACGGCTGACCCGGATCGTGGGTCCGCCGACCGCGACGGCAGCGATCACGCGATCGGTCGCATCGCGTATCGGAGCACCGGCTACGCGGACGTGTTCGACGAATCCCTGCTCGTCCGTCGACCATCCCCGATCGCGGATTTCGGCGAGCTCCCTGCGAAGCTTCGCGGGCTCGACGACCGTACGGGAAGTGAATTTTTTGAGCGGCCGGGCGAACACCTGGTCCTGCTCGGCCTTTGCGGCATGCGCGAGGAAGATCTTGCCGGCCGCGGTGCAGTGGAGCGGGCCATGCGAGCCGACCCCGAGCGCGACGCGAATCGGCTGCGGACTCTCCACGACGCCGATGTAGAGCACGCGCAGCTCGTCCATGACCGACAACTGTACCGTCTCGCCGGTCTCCTGCGAGAGCCTGGCGAGGTGCGGCTGAGCGATCGACGCCAAAGGCATCTGCCTGAGCTTGCTCCCCGCCAGCTCGACCACCGCAAAACCGAGCCGGTACTTCCTCGTCGCGCGATCCTGCTCCACGAAGCGGTAGCGCTCGAGGGCCTTCAGGGCACGGAAGACCGAGGCCTTGTCCATCCCAGTCAACTGGCTGATGTCGGTGACGCCCAGCTCCGAGGCATCACGCGCGAACAGCCGCAGCACTGCGAGGGTCTTGTAGCCGCTTCCCTGCGGCAGCTCCTTCACGTCCCGCTTCGCCAAGTCGGTCTCCTCGAAACGGCGATTGCGTCGTCACTAACGGTGAGCCTCGAGCGCGACCACGTGAGCGGTGTGCGCTTTGCGGTGAAGAAGACGCGCGGGTGAGGCATGCTCGGGGTTCGTTCTCTGGGGCGTGCGATCCGACCCGCATCCTACCCCGGCCCGCGTCGCGCCGGGACCGATCACCTCAGCGGACGCCGCCGCTCAATGCTCCCGCCCTGCATCGTGGGAGGTCTTCTGCAGTTGTCGACGACGTGGACATCGAGGCGACTTGCCGAGCAGGGCGCATCTGGGCATATATGGGTACTGAGGCCGTGGCTGGTTTAACCTCCCGTCTAACGCGCCACCCGCTTGCGGGCGGTCGCCATTGAGCCGGTGCTTAGACGTGATCTCTTCTCATGCAGGCGCCCCGACACGTACTTATGAAGGACACTCGCAATGAGCGTTTGGTAGGGAACACCCTCTTCATATGCCCGCGCCTGAATGTCCATAAGATCGGCCGCCGAAAGGCGAATGTTTACGCGCCGGCTCTTAACAAAGGTCGCGCGCGCGGCGTCGCGAAACGCAGCCAGCTGCGCCTTTGTCGGACGCACTGAAACCAATGCACCCTTTTCGTAGGCACCGAGTATTTCTCGTTCGTAACGGTCAAGCCTTTTCATCTGGATCTTCCATTGCCAAATAATCACGCGTCGCCTTCCGACTCGGAATGACGGTCTTCAAGAAGTAGTGCTCATCTTCCTCGACCGAGGGAACGAGGAACGCATACTCGCGATAAACCACGACGAGCACCACCTGTCCCGGATAACGCCTTTGGTTCGGGTGGACCAGAATATCCTTGAGCCCACCTTCCTCTATAGCGAGAACGATCTCCTCAAAGGAGATGCCACGCCCCGTCTTCAGGCGCTCGTTCTTGTCCGGATCCCACCGGAATGGCTGCACATCGACAGTCTAGCGGGGTGTGTGCCTTTTGTCATCAGCTCCCGTTCAGCGGGTGGCCTCGGCCAACGTTCCGCCTAACGCACCGCTCGCTTGTGCGCGGTCGCCCTTGGGCCGGTGGGCGCTGATGCCTAGGGGAAGCCGATACAAGATCCCGGCGCGCCGCGCTCGCAGAAGATGAGCCGGCCGCCCGCCTCGCGGCACGATCGTCGTGAGGATGCTGCCCGACGCGACCACGGCGCCCGATGTGTGCGTCGCCAAGTCGTTCCTGCGCCAGGCGCCTTACCGATTGCGCGATGCTCGCGTGCACCGGCTTCATGATCCGCGTTGACATCGGGGGCCGTGCCATGCGCCTTATAATTTGAGCGTTATGGCTGCCTTTCATCGTGCGGTTCAGCCAACCACGCGCCTCGGCGCGCCGAATGCAATGCCCGGCCAAATGACGATCAATTGCTGTTTCATGCCATGGATACCCAACCGGGCTAAACCAACCCGACCGGCGACTGGAGCCGCATGACCAAGTGCGTGATGGTTTCCTGGAGCAGCGGCAAAGACAGCGCCTGGGCGCTGCAACGCCTGCGTGGCGATCCGGACGTGGAGCTCGCGGGACTGTTCACTACGGTCAATCGCGAGTTCGACCGCGTCGCCATGCACGGAGTACGCCGCACCCTTCTCGATGCCCAGTGCGCGAGCATTGGCCTGCCGCTTTACACCATCCCCATCCCTCATCCATGCCCGAATGAGGCTTACGAAGCAGCGATGGCGGCGTTCGTCGAGGAGGCAAAGGGCAACGGTGTGACGCACTTCGCCTTCGGCGATCTGTTCCTGGAGGACATTCGCCGCTACCGCGAGGAGAAGCTCGCGGGAACGGGGATCGAACCGCTGTTTCCGCTTTGGAGCTTGCCGACCCGCGCACTGGCGCAGGAGATGGTGGCGCATGGCCTGCGCGCGTATGTCACTTGCGTCAATCCCAGGCAGGCGCCGCGCGAGTGGGCGGGGCGGCTATTCGACGGCGACTTCGTCGCTGCGGCGCCCGAGGGCGTCGATCCGTGCGGCGAGCGCGGCGAATTCCATACCTTTGCTTTCGACGGCCCGATGTTCCGCCGACCAGTGAGCGTCGCCGTGGGTGAAATTGTCGAGCGCGACGGCTTTGTGTTTGCTGATTTGCTGCCGCGATTCCCCGACGCCGCGCGCTGACCGAGCGAGGCTCTTTGAACGGCGGCGGTTTTGCTGCTCGCCTCTTCGGCCGATGCTCGGCGTGCGTGTTCGGGGGCCGCGCCGGACTTGGCGCTTATAATTGCGACGCTCCGTTCATGACAAGGCCCACGGATCCACTTTGAATTCCGATACCCCCAAGTCCAACCGCAAGGCGCAGATCGACGCCCTGCTTCTCCAGCTCCCGGGCGTCAGCGCAAGAAAAATCAACGGCCTCGACGCCTACTTCGTCAGCGACAGGATGTTCGCCTGCATCAGCGGCGACGGCATCGGATTGCGCCTGCCCGTTGCCACCGCGACCGAATTGCAGTTCTCGAGGGACAACATCGTCCCGTTTCAGCCCGGCGGCATGGCAAGCACCAGGGAATGGATCCAGATCGACCGCGCCGAGGCGACCGATTACGAGAAGGATCTGCAGCTGTTTCGGGACTCGCTCGAGTTCGTGAAAGCCGCACGCGGCCGCTAGGTCGGGAGCGATCCCCCGAGCTCATCCTCAAGCGCGGGCAAGTCTTCGCTTGGCCTGTTAACGCAGTAACTCGTAGGGGCCGCCCCTCTCCAGCGCGCGCTGGTAACCGGGGCGGGCGTGGATGCGCTCGAGCCATGCCATCAGCTTCGGCCGGGTCTTGTCCATCCCACCGCGCGCGGCGGATGCCTCGACCACGAAGCTCATCTGGATGTCGGCGGCCGTGAACTCTTCGCCGGCGAACCAGGCGCTCTTCGCCAGCTCGCCCTCCATGAATTCCTGCTGCGCCCTGAGCTGCGGCGCGACGAAGGTCTCCAGCACCTTCTTGCACAGGCCGCGCGCGAGCGGGCGCACGAAAAACGGCATCGGCTGGCTCGGCAGCCTGCCGAAAATGAGCGAGAGCAGCAGCGGGGTCATCGCCGAGCCCTCGGCGAAATGCAGCCAATAGACGTAACGCAGGCGCTCAGGAGTGCCCGCCGGCGGGATCAGCCTTCCCTGGCCGTAGCGGCCGACCAGGTACTCGACGATCGCGCCCGATTCGGCGATGGTGAGCCCGTCCACGGTGATCACGGGGGATTTGCCCAGCGGATGCACCGCGCGCAGCGAAGGGGGCGCGAGCATGGTCTTCGGGTCGCGCTCGTAGCGCTTGATCTGGTACTCGACGCCGAGCTCTTCCAGCAGCCACAGCACGCGCTGCGAACGGGAGTTGTTCAGGTGGTGAACCGTGAGCATGCGGGACTTTCTCCGGCTGGCGAGGCGCCATCTTAGCCGAGGTCATTGTCTCCCGTGAGGCATGGCCAGGCGCGGCGCCGCGAGCGGACGCTCGGGAGCGGCTCGCCGGCCGGGCGTTGCCAATCTGTTGACCGGAGGCAATTGACGTCGCGCGCAAGGCGGCCCTATCCTCGATCGCCGGTGCCAGGGGCATGCACGCCAGTCAGGGGATACCGGCGCGAGCTGGGCACCGCGTCTTACGGGGAGGGTTCAATGCATTCGCCTAGGAAGATCGTACTGGCGGGACTCCTGCTGATCGTATCGTTGGTGACCGGTTGCGCCTCGGTCCCGATGGCGTCGATGGACATGGATGCCCAGGCCAAGTCCTTTACCACGCCCAGCGGCAAGTCGAGCATCTACCTCTATCGGAACGAGTCATTCGGCGGCGGGATCCCGATGACGGTTGCGTTGGACGGAAGGGTGGCGGGCAGCAGCGGGCCGCAGACGTACTTCCTGTTTGAAGTCCCGCCGGGCCCGCACGAGGTGAGCTCGATTGCCGAGGACACCTCCACCGTCAAGTTGGAGACGAAGCCGGGGCAGGCCTACTTCATCTGGCAGGAAGTGAAGATGGGGTTCTGGATGGCGCGCTCCCAGCTCCATGAGGTCGACGAGGCGACGGAAAAAAAGGGCGTAGACGAATGCAAGCGGGCGCAATCCAACTTCTAGTTCGTGCCGCGAACGGTGCCTCCGATTGACCTTGCGTTACCCCCATTCGAAGCCGGGTTCGCTCACCCCGCCACCGCCTCGCCCCAGTAGTTGTACGTCAGCAGCCGCGGCCCGGGCAGGTACCCCGCCTCCAGGTCCAGGCACTCGAACCCGGCCTGCCTCAATAGTCCCGGAATGTCGCGGTTGAGGTGGCAGCCGCCGGCGATCTTCATCCAGTACGGCGTCATTCGGTCCTGCCAGCGGCGCACGCCCTCGTCGGGCGAGCGGCCGTGCTCGCAGAAGATGAGCCGGCCGCCCGGCGCGAGCACGCGGCGCATCTCCTTCAGCGCGGCGACCGGGTCCGGAATGCTGCACAGCGACCAGGTGACGAGCACCGAGTCGAAGCTTGCGTCGCGCAGCGGGATCGTTTCGGCGGACACGCCGACCAGTTCCACCTCGAGCCCCGCGCGCGCGATGCGCTTGCGCGCCAGGCGGTGCATGGACAGCGCCGGGTCGAGCGCCACGATCCTGGCGACCTTCGCCTTGTCGTAATGCGCCAGGTTGAGGCCGGTGCCGATGCCGACCTCGAGCACGCGCCCCTGCGCGAGGGGCACGACCTTCTCCCGCTGGCGGCGAATGAACCGGCTGCCGCAGGCGAGATCGACCGCGTACGGGAGGATGTGCCGCTGGTACCAGTTCTCGCTCACGCCCACAGCCCCTGCGCGCGCAGCGCGCGCTCGATGTCCGAAAGAGCCGCGACCTGGACGGCACGCATGCCGAGCGAGCGCGCGGCCTCGACGTTCGGGGCCAGGTCGTCGAAGTACACCACGGCGTCGGGCCGCACGGCGAGCGCGCGCAGCGCGTGCTCGAAGGCCTCGCGATCCGGCTTCATCAGCCCGGTCAGGTGCGAAGCGAAGACCGCGTCGAACATCTCCGGGAGCTGCGGCAGGCGCGCCCAGTGCACCGCGTTGATGTTGCTCAGGCAGGCCACGCGGTGGCGCCCCCGCAGCGTCCGCACCAGCGCCTCGGCACCGTCGAAGAATCCTTTCACCCAGGCGGCGAAGGACTCGAGGAACTCGTCCGGCCCGAGCGCGAGGTCCCACTCCGCGATGAATTCTTCCGCGAACGCTTCGGGCGGGATCAGGCCGCGCTCGAAGCGCCCGACGGCCGGCGATGCGAGCCAGCGCGCCATGATCGCGTCCGGATCGAGCTTGCGCGCGAGCATCGTCTGCAGAGCGTCTCGGCCACGGGCCTCGACGAGCACGCCGCCCAGATCGAAAAGAATGACGCGATCGCTGTCCATGAATTGCCGTCCTGCCGCGCGGTCACTCTATCCGCAAGAGCGGCGGCGCTCAACCTGACGGATTCGCTTCGCGGCGCGTGCAATTCGCCGCGGTTCCTCTAAACTGCGCGCCTCCATGCTCGCCATCTTCACCGTCACCGCGCCGTTCTTCGCGCTTATCTTCTGCGGCTATCTCGCGGCGCGCGTCCGCCTGCTGCCCGCGAACGCCGTGCCGGCGCTCAACAGCTTCGTGCTGTATTTCGCCCTGCCGCCCATGCTGTTCCGCTTCACCGCGCGGACGCCCTTCGACCAGATCGTCAATTTGCCGGTGTTTCTCGCCTACATGGTGACCGGCCTCGCCATGTTCGGCATGGTGGCCGCGATCGTGCGCCGCGTTGTGGGCGAGAGCCTGCGCGAGACGGCCTTCGCGGCGCTCGCGGCGTCGTGGTCGAACTGGGGCTACATGGGCTTCGCGCTGCTGCCCGCGATCCTCGGCAAGGCGGCGCTCGCCCCGCTGATCGCGGCGGGCATGGCCGATCTGCTGGTCGTGGTCTCCGCGGCCCTCGCGCTCGCCTCGCTCGAGGAGCACGGCGGCCGAGGCGTCGGCGCGGCGCTCAAGGGCGCCTTCGGCCGCGTGGCGAGGAACCCACTCATCTGGTCGGTGATCGCCGGCGGCGCATTCTCGGCGCTGAGTCTGGCGCTGCCGCAGCCGCTCGAGCGGCTGGCGCAGCTGCTCGGCGACGCGGCCGTGCCGGTGGCGCTGTTCACCATCGGCGTGTCGCTCTATCGCCCCGGAACCCGTGCGGCGCGCGCCGACGTGCTGGTGATCTCGGGCGCGAAGCTGCTGGTGCACCCATACGTCGCCGCGCTGGTCGCGGTATTCCTGTTCCGCCTGCCGCCGCTCGAGGTGCACACGCTGGTACTGAGCGCCGCGCTGCCGGTGGCGGGCACCGTGTTCCTGTTCGCCGAGCGCCAGGGCGCCGACGCCGAGCGTATCGCCGCCTCGATCCTGGTCTCGACCGCGCTCGCCTTCTTCAGCTTCTCCGCGCTCGCCTGGGTGTTCGGTTTGCGGCTGGCGCACTAGGCCGAGGCCGGCGCGGGCCTAGTGCAGATGGGGTTTCTTGAGGAAATCGCTGCGGTCGGCCGAGCGCAGCACGACGCGCGAGATGGTCCCGTTGCGCGCGTAGGTGAGCGGCACCTCGACGCCCGCGGAACCGAGCCGCCAGACGCGGTGATACAGGTCCGCGAGGCCCTTGAAGCGCTCGCCCGCCACTTCGAGCAGCAGGTCGCCGACCTCCAGCCCTGCCCGCTTCGCCGGCCCGCCATCGGCGAGGCCCGCCACCACCAGGTGGCCTTCGACCTGGGTGGTGTACAGGCCGAGCCACGGGCGCGCCGGGCCACTGGGGCGCCCGAGCGCCAGCAGGTCCTCCAGGATCGGCTCGAGCAGGTCGATCGGCACGATCATGTTGCCTTCGATGTTTGCCTCGTCCTCCTTCTCCTGCACCAGCAGCGAGCCGATGCCGAGCAGCTTGCCGTCGACGCCGATCAGCGCGGCGCCGCCCCACTGCGGGTGCGCAGGGGACGTGAAGATCGCCTCGTCGAGCAGGTACTCCCAGTAGCCGGCGAACTCGCGCTTGGCGAACACCGACGCCTTGAGCGCGTGCGCGCGGCCCCCGTGCCCGGCCACCACCACGTCGTCGCCGACGCGGCAGGAGGCCGCCGTGCCGCGCGGGAGCGCCGGCGCGTCGAGACGCCCGAGCGGCTGCACCAGGCCGAGGCCCGTTGCCTGGTCGTAGGCGAGCGGATATCCCGCCACCGCGGCGCCGCGGTTGGTGGTGAGCCAGACGGAGGAGGCCTCGGTGATCAGGTAGCCGATGGTGAGCACCAGCCCGTCGTCGCGGATCACGACGCCGTTGCCGGCGCGCTCGGTGCCGAGGATGCCCGCGGTGAACGCGTCCTCGGGGACCTCGGCGCGCAGCAGCACCAGCGCATCGAGCGCTTCGTCGAGGTCGAATCGCAGCCCATCGGTGCTCGGTTGCAGCTCGGCCGGAAACGCCCAGTTCTCGTGTACCGCCATCGTCGCTCCTTGTCGCGGCAACCATGTTGCCTGCAACGCAGTGCGGCAGGCAAGCGCGGCA
This sequence comes from uncultured Pseudomonadota bacterium, assembly GCA_963817785.1. GTDB lineage: Bacteria > Pseudomonadota > Gammaproteobacteria > Burkholderiales > SG8-39 > JAKALD01. Next base: position 626,041 of record CAWFPL010000008.1, read on the forward strand.
CGGGTATTGCGGCGCGACATTGCGTTTCACTATGGCGTCCTTTAGTGTGGCGCGCAAACGAGCGGAAGGCTGCGGCATGACCGACGACGCGAAACTGGGATGGATCGGCACCGGGCGCATGGGCTTCGAGATGGCGCGCCGGCTCGCCCGGGCTGGCTGCGACCTCACGGTGTGGAACCGCACGCGCGCCAAGGCCGAGCCGCTGGCCGCCGACGGCGCGCGCATCGCCGCGGCGCTGCCGGAGCTCGCCGCCTGCGAGATCGTGTTCTGCATGGTCTCGACCTGGGACGACGTGAACGAAGTGATCGCCGGGCCGCAGGGCCTGCTCTCGGGGCGCGGCGCGCCGCGCATGGTGGTCGAATGCTCGTCGATCTCGCTCGAGGGCTCGGCCGAGCTGCGCGCGCTGCTCGCGGCGCGCGGCATCGAGCTGCTCGCGGCGCCGGTGTCGGGCAACGCCAAGGTGATCAAGGCCGGCAAGCTCACTTTCGTCGCCTCCGGCCCGCAGGCGGCCTACGACGCCGCGGCGCCCTACCTCGCGCAGATGGGCCAGGGCTCTTCCTACGTCGGCGAAGGCGAGCTCGCGCGCATCGTCAAGATCTGCCACAACGTGATGCTCGGCGTGGTGACGCAGTGCCTGGCCGAGATCACGGTGCTGGCGCAGAAGGCCGGCGTGCCGCGGCACGCCTTCCTCGAGTTCCTCAACCGCAGCGTGATGGGCTCGACCTTCACCCGCTACAAGACGCCGGCCTTCGTGAACCTGGATTTCCACGTCACCTTCACGCCGCAGCTGCTGCGCAAGGACCTCGACCTGGGGCTCGAGGCCGGGCGCCGCTTCGAGGTGCCGATGCCGCTCGCCGCGCTGACGCGCGACCTGGTGCAGGCGATGATCGGCAGCGGCCTGAGCGAGCAGGACTTCGCCACCCTGCTGCTGCAGCAGGCGCGCAACTCGGGGCTCGCACTGCAGCCGGAGAACCGGCCGGTCGGCGACGGGCTGGCCTGACGCTCAGCGGTAGCGCTCGCGCAGCTTCACCTTCCAGAACTTGCCGGTCGAGGTCTTGGGGATCGCGTCGATGAACTCGAAGCGATCGGGCAGCTGCCACTTGGCGAACCTGGTCGCCAGGTGCGCGCGCAGCTCCTCGGGAGCGGCGCTCCGGCCGGGCTTGAGCACCACGCAGGCGAGCGGCCGCTCGCTCCACTTGGGGTCGGGAATCGCGATCACCGCGGCTTCCTGCACCGCGCCGTGGGCCATCAGCAGGTTCTCCATGTCGACCGAGCTGATCCACTCGCCGCCCGACTTGATCAGGTCCTTGGTGCGGTCGGCGATGCGCAGGTAGCCGTGCGCATCGAGCGAGGCGACGTCGCCGGTACGCAGCCAGCCGTCGGCGGTGAATTTTTCAGGATCGGTCGGCACGTCGTGGTAGCCCCCGGTGATGAACGGCCCGCGCACCTGGACCTCGCCCACGCTCTTGCCGTCCCAGGGCTGCTCGCCGCCGGCGTCGCCGACGATGCGCAGGTCGACCATCGCCACCGGCACCCCCGCCATCGCGGCGCGCGCGAAGCGCTCGTCCTCGCCCGCGTCCTGCAGCTCGGGCTTGAGGTACGAGCCCGTGCCGAGCGGGCTCATTTCGGTCATGCCCCAGCCGTGCGTCACCTCGGCGCCGTGCTTGGCGTAGGTCCTGATCATCGCCTCGGGCATCGCCGCGCCGCCCACCAGCATGCGCATGCCCGGCGGAAGCTTGAAGCGCTCGGGCCGCGACTCGAGCAGCTGCGCCATGCCAATCCAGATCGAAGGCACCCCGAGCGCGTAAGTGGGCTTCTCCGCGGCCATGAGATCGAGCAGATCTTCGGGGTGCAGGTGCGGGCCCGGAAAGATCATCGGGACACCCATCATTGCGCACAGGTACGGCACGCCCCAGCTGTTGGCGTGGAACATCGGCGTCACCGGCAGCACGCGATCCTTCGCCGACAGCCCCCAGTAGTCGGGCTGGTTGGCGACCAGCGAGTGGATCACCGTCGAGCGGTGCGAATACACCACGCCCTTCGGGCGCCCGGTGGTGCCCGAGGTGTAGCACATGGCCACCGGATCGTCCTCCTCGTGCGGCACGTAATCGAATCCGCCCGGCGCACCGGCGAGGAATGCTTCGTAGTCGACGAACGGCGCGGCCACCGGCTTGCCGGAGTACGGCACCACGATCACCTTCTCGAAAGTCATGCCGCTCTTGAACTGCTCGTACAACGGCAGCAGGATGTCGTCCACGACGAGGAAGCGGTCCTTGGCGTGGCTGGCGATCCACGCGATGTCCTTGGGCGAAAGGCGCAGGTTCAGGGTGTGCATCACCCCGCCCGCGGCGGGGATGCCGAAGTAGCACTCCAGGTGCGCGTAGTGATTCCAGCACAGCGTGGCCACCCGGTCGCCCTTCTTCAGGCCGGCGCCGAGCAGCGCCGCGGCGAGCTGGCGCGTGCGGCGGTAGAAGTCGGCAAAGCTGTGGCGCGCGAGCGACTTGTCGGGCAGGCGGCTGACGATCTCGGACTGCGGAAAGAGCTTGCCCGCGCGCTCGAGCAGATGGTTGAGCGACAGCGGCACGCGCTGCATGGTGGAACGGATCATCGGCGCCCTCCTCCTCGTTCGGGCGCCGCCAATTTACTGCGCCGCGCGGGCTTGCGCAAAGCCCGCGCTAGGCTTCAGAGCCTGCACTCCCAGAATTCGCCGACCAGATCGTGGCCGAAGCTGCGGTGCGGCTCCTTGCGCACGAGGCGAAATCCGGCCGCGCGATAGATCGCGCGTGCCGCGACCAGGTTGCCCTGCGTCCAGAGCACCATCTTGCGGTAGCCGCAGCGGCGCGCGTGGCGCAGGCACTCCTCGACCAGGCCCTTGCCGATGCCCGAGCCGCGCGCCCAGGGCTCGACCAGCAGCAGGCGCAGCTTGGCGATCGTCGGCGACTGCTTGACGAGCATCACCGACCCGGCGCTCGCGCCGTCCTTCTCGGCGATCCAGCAGCGCTCGTGCGCCGGATCGTAATGCCGCACGAAGCGCGCCACGATGTCGGCGACGAGCGCCTCGAACTCCTCGTTGAAGCCGTACTCCTCGCTGTAGAGTGCGCCGTGGCGCGACACCACCCAGCCCAGGTCGCCCGGACGGTGCGGCCGCAGCAGGTAGGCGCCGGGTTGCGCCGCCGGCGCGCCGAGCAGCTGCTCGATCGTCTCCATCGCCCCGACAAGCCGCGCCTGCCGCGCCTCGGGAAGGGTCGCAAGAAGCGCACGCACCTGCGCCTGCGAGCGCGCGTCGAGCAGCGCCGCACCGCGCGTGCCCTTGGCGGTCAATCGCAGGTGGCTGCGCCGCGCGTCGGACTCCGAGCGCCAGCGTGCCAGAACGCCGCGGCGCTCCAGCCCGCGCAGCAGCCGGCTGAGGTAGCCGAGGTCGAGGCGCAGCGCGCGCCCGAGCTCGCTCGCGGTGGCGTCCTTGCGCCGGGCAAGCTCGTACAGCAGGCGCGCCTCGGTGAGCGTCCACGGCGTGTCGAGCAGGCCCTCCTTGAGCAGGCCGATGCTGCCGGTGTAGAAGCGATTGAAGCTCCGCACGGCGGCGATGCGATTCCGGCTCGCGTCCATATGCTTGCCAATGTCACATAATTGCTTGCCGCCGGCAAGTGTCCGCGCGGGACGCGCTCCGATCTGCCAGAATGCGGGCTCGACCAACCGCCCTTCCCCGACCCGATGAAAGTCTTTCAGATCCAGGACGACTGGGGCATCGACCACCTCCAGCTCGCCACCCGCCCCGATCCGCGCCCCGGCCCCGGCCAGGTGCTGCTCAGGATGAAGGCCGCCTCGCTCAACTACCGCGACCTGTTCGTGCTCGATCGCGGCTACGGCGCGCACACCGGCACCTTGCCGCTGGTGCTGCTCTCGGACGGTGCCGGCGAGGTGGTCGAAGCCGGCGCGGGCGTCACGCGCGTCAAGGTGGGCGAGCGCGTCTGCCCCTGCTTCAACCAGGGCTGGATCGCCGGCAGCCCCGACCTCGAGCGCATGACCGCCATCGTCGGCGGGCCGATCGACGGCACCATGGCCGAGTACATGGTGCTGCCCGAGGGCGGCGTGGTGAAGGCGCCCGCGCACCTGTCGGACGAGCAGGCCGCGGCGCTGCCGTGCGCCGCACTCACCGCCTGGAGCGCGCTGGTGACCTACGACGACCTCGCCCCGGGCTCGAAGGTGCTGGTGCAGGGCACCGGCGGCGTGGCGCTGTTCGCGCTGCAGTTCGCCAAGCTCCTGGGCGCGCACGTCACGGTCATCTCGTCGAGCGACGAGAAGATCGCGAAGGCAAAGGCGCTGGGCGCCGATGCCGCGATCAACTACAAGGCCGTGCCCGAGTGGTCCAAGGCGACGCGCGCGATCACCGGCGGGCGCGGCTACGACCACATCGTCGAGCTGGGCGGCGAAAAGACGCTGCCGCAGTCGCTGCTGTGCATCCGTCCCGGCGGCACCATCTCGATGATCGGCGTGCTCTCGGGCGGCACCCTGTCGGCCCAGCTCGGCCGCGTGGTGACGCGCCAGGTGCGGCTGCAGGGCATCACGGTCGGCCATCGCGACGGCTTCGAGGCCATGATGCGCGCGATCGAGCAGCACGAACTGCAGCCGGTGATCGACCGCGTGTTCGCGTTCGAGGAGTTGAAACAGGCGATGACCTATCTGAAAAGCGGCCTACACTTCGGCAAGATCTGCATCCGCCACTGAGGAATGCCAATGAACATCTCGTTCGCAAGCAAGAACGTCGTGGTCGCAGGCGGCAGCCGCGGCATCGGCCGCTCGATCGCGCTCGGCTTCGCCGCCGCGGGCGCAAACGTGTCGATCTGCGCGCGCGGCGCCGCCGGCCTTGCGCAAGCCGAGGCCGTGCTGAAGCGCCACGGCGGCAAGGTGCACACCGCAAGCTGCGACCTGGCCGACGGCGAGGCGGTCAAGCGCTACGTGGCCGCGGCGGGCGACGCGCACGGCGGGATCGACGTGCTGGTGAACAACGCCTCCGGCTACGGCCTGGGCGACGATGAGGCAGGCTGGGCGGCGAGCATCAACGTCGACCTGCTGGCGAGCGTGCGCGCCTCGCAGGCCGCGCTGCCGTTGCTCGAGCGCGCGGGCGGCGGCTCGATCGTGTACATCAGCTCGATCGCCGGCCTCAAGCCGAGCGCGCGCACCCCGGCCTACGGCGCGGTCAAGGCGGCGCTGATCCAGTACACGATGACGCAAGGCCTCGCGCTGGCGGCGAAGAAGATCCGCGTCAACAGCATCGCGCCCGGATCGATCGAGTTTCCCGGCGGCGTCTGGGACGTGCGCAAGCGCGACAATCCGAAGCTCTACGACGGCACGCTGCGCACGATTCCCTGGGGACGCATGGGGCGGCCGGAGGAAATCGCGAACGTCGTGCTGTTCCTGGCGAGCGACCTGGCGAGCTGGATCACCGGCCAGACCATCACGGTCGACGGCGGGCAGACGCTGAGCTGAGCGCCGCTCTTCCCTTCAGGGCAGCTGGATCTTTCCGCCGCCGCCCAGCCCGCCCGACGGCGGCAGGCCGCCCTGCGGGATGACCAGCGAGGAGGAGGCCTGGCGGCGCAGCTCCTGCAACTCCTGCACCGTGCGCTCGATCGCCTCCTTGGCGAGCGGGCCGAACTGCTTCGCCGCCTCCGCGAGCGAGCCGGCGTCGATCTCGAACACGATCGGCAGCGTGCCCATCGGCGTCATGACCTGCGTCTCGCCGACGTAGCCCACGTCCCGCGCGGGGTCGGGCGAGCCGTCGCCCTTCACCGGGGTGAGGCGGCGAATGGTGCCGATGCGCCGGTCGGTGAAAGTCTCCTCGAGGTACAGCGCCGCCGGGTCGAGGTTGAGCTCGGCAGAGCGGGGGTCGCTTCCCAGGGCCATGTGACTGCGTCTCCGGATTTCGATTCGGTGGAATTCTACCCGCTGCCCGCCGACGCGGCGCGCCGCGCACACTCGGCCTGCACGAGCTCGCGGATGATCTCCGCGAGTCGCAGCGTCCCGGGACCGGCCGCGTCGCGGTCCGCGAAGATGAGGTACAGCTCCGCGTAGCGCTCGCCGCCTTCGCGCAACGGCAGGGGCTTGAGCGTGCCCTGCGCCAGTTCGTCGCGGATCTTCTCCTCGGGCATCCAGGCGTAGCCGTAGCCCGCGCGCACCGCCTCCAGCGACGTCGCCAGGTGGCTGACCGTCCAGCGCTGCGCCGCGTCCACCGAGGGACGCGTCGCGCGCGTGGAGCCCGACTCGCGCACCACCAGCTGGCGCTGCGCGCGCAGGTCCTGAACGGTGAGCTTGCGCCCGAGCCGGTGCAGCGCGTGCTCGGGATGCGCGACCAGCACAAAGCGCAGCCGCATGAGGGGATCGCCGAGGAAGCCGGGCGGCACCATGCCGGAGATCGCGAGATCGACCTGGCGGCGCACCAGCGCTTCGGGGGTGCCGCCGAGCACCGACTCGATCACCTCGATGCGGGTGTGCGGGCTTTCGGCTCCCAAGCGCTCGAGGCACTTGAGCAACAGCCAGCTGGGAAAAACGATCTCGGCCGCGATTCCGATCTCGGCTTCCCATCCCGCAGAGAGCGTGCGCCCGACGCGCTCCAGCGCCCCGGCTTCCTCGAGCAGCCCGCGCGCGCGGCGAACCAATAGCTCCCCCGTCGGGGTCAGGACGGCCTTGCGCCCGCGGATCTCGAAGGCCTTGACACCGAGCAGCGACTCGAGCTTTTGCACCGAGTAGGTCACCGCGGATTGGCTCTTGTGCAGCCGCTCCGAAGCCTTGGCATAGCCGCCCGCATCGACCACCGCCACGAGGGCCCGCCATTGATCGAGGGAGATCATTTATCTGTTTTACTGATATTAGTGACCATATTTTTCCGCTTTTCAATCTGCATTATAGACCTTCAAATAGCAATACCCAAACCTCCGGAGGCCGACATGAAAACCCTGCTGCAGATCAACACCAGCCTGTTCTCGACCGAAGGCCAGTCAAGCCGCCTCGCCGAGCAGTTCGTCGCCGCCTGGCGCGCGAATAATCCGGGCGCGGCGGTGCGGGTGTGCGACCTCGCAAGCGACCCGGTGCCGCACCTCGACGCGGCGCGATTTCAGGCCTTTCTCGCGCAACCCGCCCAGCGCACGCCGGAGCAGAACGCGGTCGTGGATTACTCCGACGCGCTGATCGCCGAGTTGAAGCGCGCCGACGTGATCGTGCTCGGACTGCCGATGTACAACTTCGGTCTGCCTTCCACGCTCAAGGCGTACTTCGATCACGTCGCGCGTGCCGGCGTCACGTTCCGCTACACCGACAAAGGGGCCGTGGGCCTGCTCACCGGCAAGCAAGCCTACGTGTTCGCCGCGCGCGGCGGGCAGTACGCGGGCACGCCGAGTGACACCCAGACCCCATACGTGCGCGACTTCCTCCGCTTTCTCGGGATCGACGACGTCGAATTCATCTACGCCGAAGGGCTGGCGATCGGGGAGGCAAGCAAGCAGGCGGCGCTGGCGCAGGCGCGGTTCGCCATCGGGCGCATGGCCGAAGGCGCCGCGCTCGCCGCATGAGCCGGGTTTCCTTCCATCCACACTCGTAATGGAGCCATCTCGTGAACACTTTCTCGCGCAACATCGCCGATCTCGCCGGTCGCATCCTGATCGCGGCACTGTTCCTCATCGCGGGCGTCGGCAAGCTCGGCGCCTACGCCGGCACGCAGGGCTACATGCAGTCGCACGGCGTGCCGGGCGCGCTGCTACCCGCGGTCATCGCACTCGAGCTCGGCGGCGGCCTGCTGATCGTCGCGGGCTTGTGGACGCGCATCGCCGCGCTGGCGCTGGCCGGCTTCACGCTGCTCGCCGCGCTGCTGTTTCATGTTAATTTCGCCGACGCCACTCAACAGATCATGTTTCTGAAGAACCTCGCGATCGCCGGCGGCTTTCTGATGCTTGCCGCAAACGGCGCCGGCGCGTGGAGCGTCGATGCGCGCCGCTCGCAGGCGCGGCGCCCGGCGATCGGCGCAGCGGCGAGGTCCTCATCGTGACCAACAGAACCCTGAAACAGGTGATCAAGTCGGTCCCCGCCTCCGACGGCGCCGGCGTCAAGCTGCGCCGCAGCCTCGGGGCGCAGCCCGGACTCAGGGTCGATCCGTTCCTGATGCTGGACGAGTTTTCCTCCGAGAATCCCGACGACTACGTCGCCGGCTTTCCGGCGCATCCGCACCGCGGCTTCGAGACCGTGACCTACCTGATCGACGGCCACATGCTGCACGAGGACCACCTCGGTCACCGCGGCGACCTCAGGAGCGGGGGCGTGCAGTGGATGAGCGCGGGCCGCGGCATCGTCCACTCCGAGATGCCGCAGCAGGAGCGCGGCCGCATGCGCGGCTTCCAGCTGTGGATCAACCTTCCGGCGCGCGAGAAGATGAAGCCGCCGGCCTACCGCGACCTGCAGCCCGAGGAGATTCCGGTCGTCGAGCTGCCCGGCGGCGGGCGCGTGAAGGTGGTCGCGGGAACTCTCGTGGCCGACGGCCGCGAAACGCGCGGCCCGATCGGAGGCCTGGCCACGGATCCGCTGTACCTCGACGTCGAACTGCCTGCGGGCGGCTCTTTCGCGCAGCCCGTGGACGCCGGCTACAGCGCTTTCGTCTATCCCTACGAAGGCAGCCTCGAGATCGCGGGCGCACGGCTGCCGGCGCACAGCGCCGGCGTGCTCGCCGGGGGCGAGCGCATCGAAGCGGCAGCCGGCGGCGACGGCGCGCGCTTCCTGCTGCTCGCGGGCCGGCCGCTGCGCGAGCCGATCGCGCAGTACGGCCCGTTCGTCATGAACACGCGCGAGGAGATCGAGCAGGCGATCCGCGACTACCAGAGCGGCGAGCTGATGCGCGCGCCCTGAACGCGCGCCGCCGCGTCAGTTCGATCCCGCCTGCCTGAGCGCCGCGATCAGCCCCCTGACCCGGGCCCATTCCTCCGGCCCGGGCAACGAGCCGTCGTTCAGGTGCAGCTCCAGGAGGGCCTCCGCGGTGCGCGCCGCCTGCGTGGCCGCGGGCAGGCCGAACATGTCGGCCGAGCCCGCGATGGTGTGCAGGTCGCGATGCAGGTCCGCGAGCCGCGCCGCCGGCGCGATGCCCCCCACCAGCTCGTTCTGCAGGCGCTCGATGCGCTGCAGCCTCGCCGCCAGCCGCTTGCGGTAGTCGGCATTGACCTTGTCCCGCTCGCCGCCGAACACGTCGGGCTGCACCACCTCGTCCGCGCCGGCTTCGGCACCGAGGCCGAGCACCGCGCGCACGGCGCGCATCAGGGTGTCGATCTCGAACGGCTTGGTCACGTAGCCGTCGGCGCCGCCGAGCAATCCCTTGAGCACTCCGTCGCGCGTCGCCTTGGCGGTGAGCATGATGACCGGCACGTCCTTCAGCGCCGGATGCTGGCGCATCTTGGCGAGCACCTCGAAACCGTCGGCGTCGGGCAGCATGACGTCGAGCAGCACCAGGTCGGGCACGGGGGGCTGGCGAAACGCGGCGACGATCTCGTCGCGGTTGGTCGCCATGCGCGCGGCGAAGCCTTCGAGCACCAAATAGGTCCGCAGCATCTTGCCGAGGTCGGCGTCGTCGTCCACGAGCATGACCGTCAGCTTGGCCCCGTCCAGGGGCTTGTGCTCGACGGCCGCGCGGCGCGCGATCCGGACGTAGTAGCCCTGCTGCTGGAGCGAGGTCACCGTCGTGTCCGCTTCGGCGTGGTCGTCGGCCTTCGGCTTGCCGAAAACCTCGGCGGGCACTTTGATGTCGAAAAAGCCGCCCGCGTCGATGGCGTCCGAGTGCACCTGGCTCGCCGACCCGATGTGGCCCGCATACAGCAGCTTGCCCAGCGTCGCGCGCACGACCTCCGGCGCGATGCCGCGCGCTCTCTTGACGAGCTGCGCCACGCTCGCCTTCGAGTCGATGAGCACGAGAACCTCGAGCTCCGTCGGTGACAGCGACGTGCCGGCCTCGCGCAGCTCGACCTCGCCGCTGTGCGTCAGGGCATACACGTCCCGGTCTTGCACCAGGTCCCGCCGAGGTTCGATGTCGGAAATCCTCCACAGGCCGGGCTGGCCGCAAAAGCGCGTCGCGTCCCGGCCCACCCCGCACCTTATGCCACGCGCTCCGACACTCTACTGCATGGCCTGCCGCGGCTCCAGACGGCGAGCCCGGGAAGCGGCGCGCCGCGTCAGCCGCGCAGCTTGAAGCGCTGGATCTTCCCGGTCGCGGTCTTGGGCAGCTCAGCGATAAACTCGATCCAGCGCGGGTACTTGTAGGGCGCAAGCCGGTCCTTGACGTGCTGCTGCAGCGCCTGCTCGAGGGCCGCGCTCGGAGCCTGTCCGGCCTTGAGCACCACGTAGGCCTTGGGCTTGACCAGCTTGTTCTCGTCTTGCGCACCCACCACCGCAGCCTCGAGCACCGCAGCGTGCGACACCAGCGCGGCCTCGACCTCGGCCGGCGAGACGTAGATCCCCGACACCTTCAGCATGTCGTCCGAGCGCCCGCCGTAGACGTAATACCCGTCGGCGTCCTGGCTGTACTTGTCGCCGCTCCTGGTCCACTCGCCGACGAAGGTGCTGCGGCTCTTCTCGCGGTTGTTCCAGTAGGACGCCGCGCTGGTCGGTCCGGCGATCTGCAGCTCGCCCAGCTCGCCCGGCTTCACCGCGTTGCCCTGCTCGTCGACCAGGTGCAGACGGTAGCCCGGTACCGCCTTGCCGGTGGTGCCATAGCGCACGTCGCCGGGGCGGTTGGACAGGAAGATGTGCAGCATCTCGGTCGAGCCGATGCCGTCCAGGATATCGACACCGGTCTTCTCCTTGAACCCCTTGGCGATCTGCGGCGGCAACGCCTCGCCCGCCGAGGTGCAGCGGCGCAAGGCGAGGCTCCCCCTCTCCGGGAAGCCGGGATCGGCGAGCATCGCCGCGTAAAGCGTCGGCACGCCGTAGAAGATCGTGGGCTTCCTCCCGGTCAGGCGCCTGAACACCGCCGCCGGCGTCGGGCGCTCGGCCATCAGCACGGTGGTGGCGCCCACCGCGAGCGGGAACGACAGCGCGTTGCCCAGGCCGTAGGCGAAAAACAGTTTCGCCGCCGAGAACACGACGTCGCTTTCCTCGATGCCGAGCACCGGCCGCGCGTACAGCTCGGTGGTGACGATCATGCTCGAATGCACGTGCACCGTGCCCTTCGGCTTGCCGGTCGAGCCCGAGGAGTACAGCCAGAAGCACGCGTCGTCGCGGGTGGTCGGCGCCGGTGCGAGCTGCGGGTTGCCGGCGGCGAGCACGTCCCGGAACGCGGTGTGCCCGGCGGCGTTCGCGCCGGAGACGATGACGTGCTTGAGAAACGGCGCCTTGCCGAGCAGCGTCGCGAACTGCGGCAGCAGCGCCTCGGACACGATCAGCGCCCGGGCGCGGCTGTCGTTCAGCATGTACTCGTAATCCGCACTGGTGAGCAGCGTGTTGGCCGCCACCGGCACGATGCCCGCCTTGATCGCGCCGAGGTAGGCCGTCGGCCAGTCGATCGTGTCGAGCATCGCGAGCAGCACGCGCTGCTCCATATCGAGCCCGAGCGCGAGCAGCCCGCTGCCGAAGCGGTTCACGCGCTCGGCCAGCTCGGCGTAGCTGGTTTGCCCCGCGTCGTCGATGTAGGCGATCTTCGCCGCGCGCCCGGCCTGCAGGTTGCGCTCGACGAGGTCGACCGCGGCGTTGTACTCGCGCGGGATGTCGAGCAGCGGCGGCGAAACCGAATGGTCGGCCCGGGAAAGTTGCATGACTCCCTCCTTGAGTGGTGGCGCGATTGTTGGCGCCGCCCGCGGGCGCCGTCAAGGCAACCGGGCGCTCGCGCAGCCGCTACGCGGCCTGCGCAGACGCCTCGCGCGCCTGCCTGAGCCAGCCCTCTCCCCACTCGGCGGCCATCTCCTCGGGCAGGACCCCGGAGGACGCGTCGTGCTTGACGCGCTCGCCGATGCGCCGCGCACCGAGCTCGGAGAGCAGCTCGTCGAAGCGCTTGCCGCCGAAGTTGAAGGTCTCGGCGTAGGTGCGATCGCCCAGCCCGAAGACCCCGTAGCGCACGTGCGACAGATCCGGGCGCTTCGCCTTCAGGTCCTCGTACAGGGCCTTGGCGTTGTCCGGGACGTCTCCCTGGCCGTAGGTCGAGGTGCAGATCAGGAACACCCCCTCGCGCGCGAACGCCGAGCTGTCGAGCTTGTCCATGAGCACGCTCTCGACCTGCGTCTCGCCGTCGTCCCACGCCAGCTCCAGCTCCTGGGCGACGAGCTGCGCGGTGCCGGTCATCGTGCCGATGAGAATGCTGATCTTCAGACTCATGCGGGCTCCTCGATTGACAGCAAATATAATGCAGCCTAGAATTCCGGTCAAGCATTATAGTGCATTATTGGAAATCAATCTTCAGCCGCCATGGGCGCCCCCCTCAGCCACCCGCATCGCGACCACACCAGCGACTCCGCCTACCTGGCACGCCTCGGCGAGCGGGTGCGCCGCTGGCGCACCGAGCACGGCCTGACGCGCCGCGCGCTGGCGCTCGCCTCGGGGGTGTCGGAGCGCTACCTGGCGCAGCTCGAGGCCGGCCACGGGAACATCTCGGTGCTGCTGCTGCGCAAGGTGGCGCAGGCGATGCAGGTCACGGTCGCGGACCTGGTGCGCGAGCACGACGGGGCGCCGCGGCGCGCGCGCATCGCGCTCATCGGGCTGCGCGGAGCGGGCAAATCGGCGCTGGGCGAGTCGCTGGCGCGCAGCCTGGGCGCTCCGTTCGTCGAGCTCGACCGCGAGGTCGAGCAGGAAGCCGGCGCCGCGCTGGGCGAAGTGTTCTCGATCTACGGCCAGGAGGCCTTCCGCCGCTTCGAGCGCCGCGCCCTTGAGCGCGTGCTGAAGCGCCATGCTCGCTCGGTGATCGCCACCGGCGGCAGCCTGGTGACCGATCCGCAGACCTACGACCTGCTGCTGAAGAGCTGCTACTGCGTCTGGCTGAAGGCCTCGCCCGAGGAGCACATGGCGCGCGTCATCGCGCAGGGCGACATGCGCCCGTTCCGCGGCCGCTCGGCTGCCCTGGAGGAGATCCGCCAGCTGCTCGCCGAGCGCGACCGGCTGTACGCGCGCGCCGACACCGTCATCGACACCTCGGGCAAGCCGCTTAAGCAGAGCCTGGCGCAGCTCGCCAACCTCGTCGCCAAGGAGGACAAATGAACGCACCGCTCCCGGCCGGACGCATCCCGGTCACCTTCGACCGCCACCCCGACCGCTACGATCACTGGAAGCTCTCCTGCGACGGCCCGGTGGCCACCCTCACCCTCGACGTCGCCGAGGACAAGGGCCTCGCGCCCGGCTACAAGCTCAAGCTCAATTCCTACGACCTGGGCGTCGACATCGAGCTGCACGACGCGCTCAACCGCATCCGCTTCGAGCACCCAGAGGTGAAGAGCGTGATCCTCACCAGCGGCAAGCCGCGCATGTTCTGCTCGGGGGCCAACATCTACATGCTCGGCAGCAGCGCGCACTCGTGGAAGGTGAACTTCTGCAAGTTCACCAACGAGACGCGCAACGGCATCGAGGACTCGAGCGCGCACTCCGGGCTCAAGTTCCTCGCCGCGCTGAACGGCACCACCGCGGGCGGCGGCTACGAGGTGGCGCTCGCCTGCGACGAGATCGCCATGATCGACGACCGCTCGAGCACCGTCAGCCTGCCCGAGGTGCCGCTGCTCGGCGTGCTGCCCGGCACCGGCGGCCTCACCCGCCTGGTCGACAAGAGGAAGGTGCGCCGCGACCTGGCGGACGTGTTCTGCACCACCGCCGAAGGCGTGCGCGCCGACCGCGCCAAGGAGTGGAAGCTGGTCGACCACGTCGCCAGGCCGCAGCAGTTCGCCGAGATGGCGAAGGCGCGGGCGCTCGAGCTCGCGCGGCAGTCCGACCGGCCCGGCGGCAAGGGCGTGGAGCTCAAGCCGCTCGCGCGCCGGATCGACGAATCCGGCTACCACTACACGACCGTCGAGGTGCACCTCAATCGCGGCGCGCGCACCGCCGCCATCACCGTCACTGCGCCAGAGGGCGCGCAGCCGCAGAGCACGGATGAGATGCTCGCGCTCGGCGCCGAGTGGTGGCCGCTCAAGCTCGCGCGCGAGCTCGACGACGCGATCCTGATGCTGCGCCACAACGAGCTCGACATCGGGCTGTGGCTGTTGAAGACACGCGGCCAGGCCGACGCGGTGCTCGCCGTGGACGCGGCTCTGCAGCAGCACGCCGGGCACTGGCTGGTGCGCGAGACCATCGGCTACCTGCGGCGCACGCTGGCTCGGCTGGACGTCTCCAGCCGCTCGATGTTCGCGATCGTCGACCAGGGCTCGTGCTTCGCCGGCACGCTCGCCGAGCTGCTGTTCGCGGCCGACCGCGGCTACATGCTGCAGCTCGCCGAGGAGGAAGCCGGCGCCCCGCACCTCGCGCTCTCGGCGGCCAACTTCGGCCTGTACCCGACGGTGAGCGGAGCGACGCGCATCGAGGCGCGCTTCTGCGAGCTGAGCGAGCCGGTCGAGGCCGCGCGCCAGACGATCGGCGAGACGCTCGACGCGCACGACGCGCGCGCGCTCGGCCTGGTGACCGCCACGCCCGACGACCTCGACTGGGAAGACGAGATCCGCCTGGCGATCGAGGAGCGCGCGAGCCTGTCGCCCGACGCCCTCACCGGCATGGAAGCGAGCCTGCGCTTCACCGGCCGCGAGAACATGGCGACCCGCATCTTCGGCCGGCTGACGGCGTGGCAGAACTGGATCTTCATCCGGCCGAACGCGGTCGGCGAACAGGGCGCGCTCAAGGTGTACGGCAGCGGCGCCAAGGCGAAATTCAACTGGGAGCGCGTTTGATCATGGCCATAAATTATTCCGAGAAGATCCCCAACAACGTCAACTTGGCGAACGACCGCACGCTGCAGCGCGCGCTCGAGCACTGGCAGCCGCACTTCCTGCAGTGGTGGCACGAGATGGGGCCGACCGACTTCGAGAAGGCCGAGGTCTACCTGCGCACCGCGACCTCGGTGGACGCGGACGGCTGGGCGAGCTACGGCAGCGTGCACATGCCCGAGTATCGCTGGGGCATCTTCCTCGCCGACGCGGTGACCGAGCGCAAGATCGGCTTCGGCGACGCGATGGGCCAGCCGGTCTGGCAGCAGGTGCCGGGCGAGTACCGCTCGACGCTGCGGCGCCTGATCGTCACGCAGGGCGACACCGAGCCCGCCTCGGTCGAGCAGCAGCGCCTGCTCGGGCACAGCTGCCCCTCGCTCTACGACCTGAGGAACCTGTTCCAGGTGAACGTCGAGGAAGGGCGGCACCTGTGGGCGATGGTGTATCTGCTGCACGCCTACTTCGGGCGCGACGGCCGCGAGGAGGCCGAGGAGCTGCTCGCGCGCCACTCGGGCGACTCCGACAAGCCGCGCATCCTCACCACCTTCAATGAGCCGATCTCGGACTGGCTGTCGCTGTACTGCTTCACCTACTTCACCGACCGCGACGGCAAGTACCAGTTGAAGAGCCTCGCCGAATCCGGCTTCGATCCGCTGTCGCGCACCTGCCGCTTCATGCTCACCGAGGAGGCGCACCACATGTTCGTGGGCGAGACCGGCATCGGGCGCGTGGTGAAGCGCACGCTCGAAGTGATGAAGGAGCTGGCCACCGACGACCCGGCGAAGATCCGCGCGCACGGCGCGATCGACCTGCCGCTGCTGCAGAAGTACCTCAACTTCTGGTGCTCGAGCTCGCTAGATCTGTTCGGCTCGGAGATCTCGTCGAACTCGGCCACCAACTTCGCCAACGGACTCAAGGGCCGGCCCGACGAGTCGCAGTACGCGGACCACGTGCTGCGCGGCGCGATGCTGCGCATGGAGTCGCCCGACGGCCAGGGCGGCATCCGGGCCGAGGAGGTGCCGATGCTCAACGCGCTCAACGAGGTGATGCGCGAGTCCTACCTCAAGGACTGCGAGATCGGCCTGAAGCGCTGGAACCGCGCCATCGAGCGCGCCGGACACGCTTTCCGCCTCACTCTGCCCTCGCCGCACTTTCGCCGCACGATCGGCGTGTGGGCGGGCCTGCCGGTCACCCCGGAAGGCAAGCTCATCGCCCGCGAGGCGTACGACAGGCAGATCCACGACTGGATTCCGTCGGAATCCGACCGCGCGTTCGTGCGCTCGCTGATGCAGAAGGTGGTCGAGCCCGGCAAGATGGCGGCGTGGGTCGCCCCGCCCGAGCGCGGCATCAATAACCTGCCGGTCGACTACGAGTACGTGCACCTCGCCTGAGCCGCCCATGAGCACCGCGCCGTTCACCCGGGCCGAGTGGTGCGCGTTCCTCAACCGCATGCTCGAAGCCGAGCGGGCCGGGGCGCGCGCGCTGCTTGAGTTCCTGGGCGAGTACGCGCGCGACGGCGAAGCCTGGAAGGTGCTGCGCCGCGTTCAGGGCGACGAGGCGCACAACTGCGTGATCCTCGGCGAGCAGCTCAAGCGCGCCGGGGAGCCCTACAGCCACGCCACCGGCGAGTTCCTCGACCAGGCGCTCGCCGTGCGGGGCCGGCGGGCGCGGCTCGAGTTCCTGTGTCGCGGTCTGGGCTGGTCGATCCGCGAGATCGAGGGTGCGCTGCCGCGGGTGCCCGAGGAGGCCGGCCGACAGGTGCTCGCCGGGATTCGCGACACGCACCGGCGCAGCATCGAAGACTGCACCGCTCTCGTGCGTACTCTCGAGGACTGAATCCGCTGCGCGCCGAGATTGCCTAGGCCTCGAGCACGTAGGTGCCGGGCGCCTCGGCGAGCTTCGGAAACGCTTCCGTGGCGAGCGGCGGCGGGGCGCCGAGCGGGCCGCACTTCTCGGCCAGCCACGCGCTCCAGTCCTCCCACCAGCTGCCCTCGTGCAGCTCGGCCTTGGCGTGCCAGGCGTCCGCGGTCTGGCCGCGGTGCGCCGCGCCCGCGCGGAAGCTGCGCTTGGGCGGGGTCACCGGCGGATTGACGATGCCCAGGATGTGCCCCGAGCTCGACAGCACGAAGCGCTTGGGCGAGGTGACGTGGCCGTTGATGTGGAAGGTCTGGCGCCAGGGCGCGATGTGGTCGTCCTCGGCCGACACGCTGTACAGGGGCTGGTGGATGCGGGCCAGGTCGATCGGCTCGCCGGCGATGGTGAGCGCGTTGGGCTTGACGAGGTTGTTCTTCAGGTACATCTCGCGCAGGTAGTACTCGTGCATGCGGGAGGGCATGCGCGTGACGTCCATGTTCCAGTACAGCACGTCGAACGGCGCCGGGCGCTCGCCGTAGAGCCAGCCGTGGACCACGTAGTGCCAGATCAGGCTGTTGGAGCGCAGCAGGCGGAAGCTCGCCGCCATCTCCTTGCCGTCGAGGTAGCCGCGCGTGCGCATCAGGTCGGAGAGCCAGCGTACGCTCGCCTCGTCGATGAACACCTCGATGTCGCCCGGCGAGCGGAAGTCGACCAGCGACGCGAACAGCGTCCAGCTCGAGACCGGCACTTCCTCGCGCGGGTGCCTGCGGTTGAGCCAGGCCATGTAGGTGGCGAGCAGCGTGCCGCCGATGCAGTAGCCCACGGCGTGCACCTTGTCCGCGCCGCTCAGCGTGCGCGCCACGCGCACCGCCTGGTCCACGCCCTCGGCAAGGTAATCGTCGAAGCGCACCTCCGCCATGTCCGGGGTCGGGTTCTTCCAGCTGGTGATGTACACGTCGAAGCCCTGCTTGAGCAGGTACTGGATCATGCTCTTGCGCGCGTCGAGGTCGAGCACGTAGAACTTGTTGATCCAGGGCACGACGATCAGGACCGGCGTGCGCCGCACTCCGCTCGCCATCGGCGCGTAATGGATCAGCTCGAGCAGCCGGTTGCGGAACACCACCGCGCCGGGCGTGGTGGCGAGGTTGCCGCCGACGTGGAAGTCCTCGGGGCTGGTCATGCGCACCGTGCCCGCCTCGAGGTCCTGCATGAAGATCTCGAAGCCGCGATGCAGGCTTTCGCCGTGCGTCTCGAGCGCCTTTCTCACCGCCACCGGGTTGGTGAAGAAAAAATTGGTCGGCGCGACCGCGTTGAGCCACTTGCGCCACCAGAACGCGGCGCGCCGGCGCTCCTTGGGCGACAGGCCCGGGGTCTGGAACAGCGCGTCCTGGATGTGGCGCGTGAAGAACAGGTACCACTGCTTGAGCAGGTCCCACGGCACCTCGCTCGTCCACACCGGGTCGCTGAAGCGCTGGTCGTCGGCCTGCGGCCGCACCACATCGGCGCCCTGGCGCCCGAGCAACTTCGAGGTTGTGTGCAGCTGCAGCGCGAGCAGGTCGCCCGCGAAGCGCGACCACAGCTCGGCCAGCTCCTGCGGATGCAGCATCCACGCGCTCTGCGCATGCATCAGCGGCGCCAGCATGCCGAGGGGGTCGAGCACCGCGTCGGCGTTCTCGTGCAGCGCGCGCAGCCGCCGGGCCGACAGCGTGAGCGCCTGGCCGACGGCTTCGGCGCTGTCCGGCGGTGGCGGATTGACGGGGGGCGTGTTCGAGGTCTGATCCATGGCGGGGCTGGGCTCCTGGCTGCGAACTCTAGCTTGTCACCGGTTGCGACCCTTGCGCCAGATCAAAGCGGCGCGTGGCCTGAACCTGACGGCGGTCAGCCGCGCCGCCGCGGCAGCACGATCACGGTGCTTGCCGCGAGCACTGCGGCGCAGGCGTACAACCCCGGCGCGTAGCTGCCGGTGGCTTCACGCAGCGCGCCGAGCAGCGCCGGTCCGCTCGAGTAGGTCAGCTGGCAGATCCCCACCACCAGCCCGGTGATGCGCGCGAAGTGCGCCCCTGAAAACTCCTGATGCACCAGCAATCCCGGAAACGACACCAGGTTGCCGACCCCCAGCCCGTAGAGCGCACAGGTGGCGTACAGCAACCACGCGCTTCCGGCGCGCGCCATGAGCACCAGCGCCAGCCCCTGCAGCGCGAAGTTGCACGCGGCGAGCGCGCGGCGCGGCAGCCGGTCCATGAGCGCGCCGGAGATGACGCGGCCGATCACCGCCGAGGCGCCGGTCACGCTCACGCCGAGCGCCGCGCCGCTGCGCGTCAGCGCCGGCTCGAGGATCGCGACCTGATGGGTGAGAAACGCCACCTGGGCGGTGAGGCCCAGCGCGAACGGGATCACGATGGTCCAGAAGGGGCCTGCGCGCAGGGTCGCGCCCAGCGACCACGGCGCCGGCGCGGCGGGTGCGCGCGGCGCCTCCGGCGTGTCGCGACCGTCGCGCCGCAGGCCGATCACCGCGGGCTCGCGCACCATCGCCCACCACGCGAGCGGCACGACGATCGCCACCATCGCCCACCCCGCGCCCTCGACGCCGCGCGCGAATCCCAGGCGCTCGATGGCCAGCACCAGCAGCGGCGGGGCGATCACGCCGCCCACGCTCGCCCCGGTCAGCGCGAGGCTCAGCGCGAGGCCGCGCCGCCGATCGAACCAGGGGGCGACGATCATGTTGATCGCCGCCGAGGTCGTCGTGCCCCAGCCCAGCGCGAGCACCGCGAACGCGGCGAACAGCTGCCAGCGTGCCGCCGCGTGCGCCATCGCGGTCAGCGCGACGGCGAACGCGCAGGCGCCGAGCGAGGCGAGCGCGCGCGGACCGAGCCGCTCGTAGAGCGTTCCGGTCATCGCCACCGTGATCGCGCCGAGAAAGAAGTAGAACGTGATCGCGGCGGAAACGAGCGCCGCCGACCACCCCGCGCGCCCCTGCAGCTGCACCAGGTACACGCCCAGGCCGTAGAACCCCAGGCCCCACGCGAACGTCGCCTGGACGAAGCACGCCGCGACCACCACCCAGCCGTGGAACAGGCGCGCGCCCATGCCCGGATCAGCGCCGGCCGGCGCCGAGGTACACGATCGCGCCGACCACGATCAAGGCGCCGGCGATCTGCACCGGCGCCACCGTCTGGCCGAGGATCAACCAGCCGAGAAACAGCGCCGCGATCGGCTCGAAGTTGAGCGCCACCATGCTGCTCGCGGCCGAGAGCCGCGGCACGATAGTGAAGATCGCGGTGATGCTGGTGCCGTAGAACACGGTCAGCAGGACCAGCCCGAGCCAGCCGGTGGCATCGCGCGGCAGGGCCAGCGCGTGCGTCGCTGCGCCCAGAGTGCACATCAGCACCGCGGTCGTGCCCAGAGTGAGCAGCGTGCGCAGTCGGCCGTCGACCTCCTGCAGCCAGCGCGTCGTGAGGAACAGCGCCACCGCGAACACGCACGAGGCGGCCAGCGCAAAGCCGATACCGGTGCCGATGGCGGCCCACTGCCCGGCGACCGCGCGCGCGCCGCCGACGACGTCCAGGGCGAGCGCCAGCCCGCAGAGCGCCACCAGCATCGCCACCAGCACGCGCCGCGCCGGTCGCTCCCCGCCGCTCGCCCAAGTCAGCAGCACGATCAGCACCGGAAAGGTCTGGAACACCAGCAGCGCCAGCCCCACCGGAATGCGCGCCACCGCGGAGTAGATGCAGAAGCTTTGCACCGCGACGAGCACGCCGATGCCCATGCCGCGCAGCAGCGTGCGGCGCGGCAGCGCGAGCGGTACCCGCTGCAGTACGAGCAGCACGAGCAGCGCCAGCGCCGTTCCGCCGGCGCGCACGCTGACGGCGGTCGGAACGCTGGTGCCATGGTCGAAGGCGAGCCGCGCGGCGACGTGATTGCCGGCGAACACGGTCGAGAGCAGCAGCAGGAAGACCACGCCCAGGCGTCGCGACAGCGGCCCCGGCGCGTGCCCCGGCCGTGCCTCAGGCGGCACGGACGAAGTGCAGGTAATCCTCGCGCTTGAGCTGGTCGGCGAGCGCCACCTCCCATGCGAGGTAGTCCTGCATCGCCTGCTCGATCTGCGACTGGCGGTCGTAGGGCCGGTAGTACACGTCGTCGGTCTCCGCCGCCATGCGCTGCGCGCCCTCCTCCAGCGCCAGACCCGCTTCGCGCCAGGCCCGGGTGCCGCCCTCGAGCGCGCTCGACGCAATCCGCGTGAGCTCGCGCGCGTCCGCGGCGGCCAGCCGCGCCAGCACCCCGTCGGGCGAGGTAAACACCAGCCGCTGCGCGGCGCCTATTTTCGCCAACCCGTCTGCCAGGCGCGCGCGCACGGCGAACCATGCCCCCGGGATGTGGCCGTCGCGGTACTCCAGGCTGCTCGCGAGGTCGACTACGGTCGCGGCGCCCGAGGCAAGCAGCCGCTCGAGCGCCCGCGCGTCCACGCGCTCGACCGCCGCCTCCTCGAGCCCGAGCACGTTCGGCGCCCGCGCGCCGCGCTCGGTCAGCGCCGCCTCCGACGCCTCGAGCGCATACACCTCAGGCCAACCCATCTGGGCCAGCCACGAGGCGGTCATGCGCGCGCGCACGCCATCCGCGTCGGCGAGCACGACGCGCGCGTTGCGCACGGCGCAGTAGACATCCGTGGCCTGCACCAGCTGGCCCCCGGGCGCGCTCGCGAAGCCCGGCAGGTGCGCTGCGACGTATTCCTCGGGACTGCGCACGTCGAAGCAGAACGTGGTGCGGGTCGCGTCGGCGCGCAGGCGTTCGAGCCCTTGGGCGTCGAGCGCGCGCACGCCGTAGCGCTCCGCGACCCGCAGCGCCGCCGCGCGCGCGCGGGCGAGCGCCGCCGGACCGGGTGCCGGCGCCTGGCGCGTCTGGCCGTGTTCGAGCCCGAAGCCCGCCAGATGCCAGCCCATGGTGCCGTTCTGCAGCGCCACCACTTTGTTGGGCAGCCCGGCGTTGATCAGCGACTGCGCGCCGATGATCGAGCGCGTGCGGCCGGCGCAGTTCACCACCACCAGCGTTTCGGGCCGCTCGACCACCTCGTGCACGCGGTAGGCCAGCTCGGCACCGGGGCAATCGAGCGCCCCGGGAATGCTCATCACGCGATACTCGCTCGGCGGACGCGAGTCGAGGACCACCACGTCCTCGCCCGCGTCGAGCTTCGCCTTGAGCTCCGCGGCGCTGATGCGCGGCGTGGCCCACGAATGCTCGACGTGCTCGCCGAACGCCTTGCTCGGGACGTACACGCCCGAGAACAGCTCGTAGCCCTGCGCCCGCCATGCGCCGACACCGCCGGCGAGCACCGCGAGATTGCGCCAGCCGAAGCGGCGCAGCAGCGCCGCCGCGCGCTGCGCGAGGCGCTCGTCGTCGTCGCACAGCACCAAGCGCGTCGCACGCCGGGGCGCCAGCGCTTCGATCATCAGCTCGAGTCGGGAAAGCGGCGCGCTCGAGGCCGTCAGCAAGTGGCCCTTGGCGAACACCCCCTCCTCGCGCACGTCGAGCAGCGCGAGCTCGCCGCCGTCGGCGAGCATCGCGCGCAGCTCCGCGAGGCTCACCAGCGGCGACAGGACCGGCGGTTTTTCCATGAACACGCGGTAGCTGCCGCCCGCGCTGCCCTCGAAACCGATGCGGCCCGGGAGGTCCTCGAGCGTGTGGCCGTACAGATGCAGGTGCAGCGAGGGCTGCGTGCCGGTCACCTCGATGGTGTGAAAGTCCTCCGGCAGCAGCGCGCAGGCGTTGCCGCGGCGCACGGTGAGCTCGTGCGTCTTGCCCAGCGCGCCCGTGCCCGGCACCGAGCGGTCGTCGGTGCGCTGGTAGAAGACGTTGTGCTCGTCGCCGTACACGCCGGAGATGACTGCCCACGTTGTGTGGTTGTGCGGCGGCTGGGCCTTGCCCGGCAAGCCGGCCGAGCCGTACAGCGCGAAGCCGCCGTCGGGATCCTCGGCGAGATAGTAGAGGCCTCCCATTTTCCCCGCCGCCACCGGGAAATGCGGCGCGGGAAACAGCTCGCGGCGCGAGGCGAGCGCGATCAGCGCCTGCTTCACCTCATCGAGCCCGGCGCGCCCCGCGCCGCGCTGCGCGACGATGGCGCGCACGCGCTCGATCGTCTGCCCGATTGCCGCCGCACGCTCCTCCATCACCGCCATGAAACACCTCCCCATGCCGGGATCATAACCGTAGGATAATCGGCGCAAGACCCGATTTCACAAGCGAGAACCCTCTTTGCAACCCCTCTCCGGCATCCGCGTCATCGAGTTCTGCCAGATCGCCGCTGGCCCGTTCGCCGGCATGCTGCTTGCCGACCAGGGCGCCGAGGTGATCAAGGTCGAGTCGCCCGAGGGCGACGGCATGCGCGGCTGGCCGCCGCACACCGCGGGGTATTCCGAAAACTTCGCCTCGCTCAACCGCAACAAGCGCTCGGTGGTGCTGAACCTGAAGAATGCGGCCGATCTCGCCGCGGCGCGCAAGCTCTGCCTGTCGGCCGACGTGGTGCTGGAGAACTTCCGCCCCGGCGTCATGCAGCGGCTCGGGCTCGGCTACGACTCGCTCGCCGGGCACAAGCCTTCGCTCGTGTATTGCTCCATTTCCGCCTTCGGCCAGGAAGGTCCGCGCGCGCAGGAAGGCGGCTTCGACGTCACCCTGCAGGCGATCGGCGGCGTGATGAGCGTCACCGGCGAGCCGGACGGCCCGCCGGTGAAGTGCGGCGTGCCGCTCACCGACTTCGCCGCCGGCCTTTACGCCGCGTACGGGGTCGCCGCGGCGCTGCGCGAGGTCGCGCGCAGCGGCCGCGGGGCGCGCATCGACGTGCCGATGCTCGGCACCACGCTCGCCATCGGCGCGCTGCAGACCAGCGAATACTTCGGCAACCGGCGCGACCCGGTGAAGCTCGGCTCGGCGCACCCGAGAAACGCGCCCTACCAGGCGTTCCGCTGCAAGGACGGCTACTTCGTGATGGCCGCGGGCAACGACGACTTGTTCCGCCGCGCCTGCGAGGGAATCGGCCGGCCCGACCTGGCGGGCGACGCACGCTTCGCCACCACCGCCCTGCGGGCGCAGAACCAGACCGCGCTGAAGGAGCTCTGGGAGGCCGAGTGCGCCCGCTGGACGGCCGAGGAGTGCCTCGCGATCATGAGGAAGCAGGGAGTGCCCTGCGCGCCGATCAACAGTTATTCGCAGGCGCTCGCCGACCCGCAGGTCGCGCACTACGGCTGGGTGCAGCCGCTCGCGCTCCCCGGCGGCGCCGAGACCCGGACCTTCGTCTCGCCGCTCGGCCGGCCGCCGGCAATCGGCCGGCGCCCTCCGGCGCTGGGCGAGCACACCGAGGAAGTGCTGCAGGAGGTGAATCGATGAGCGACATCGGGCGTTTGCGCAACTTCGTGCAGGATATGACGCGGCTGGTGGAGGGCCACGGCGCCGAAGAGCCGCAGCTGCTCGACGCGGGCGAGCTGCTGCTGCGCCAGCTGATCACCCATGACGACTGGCTGCCGGAGGCGTTCGCCGCGCCGTCGCGGGAGCACTACCGCCAGTACCTGCTTTACTGCGATCCGCTCGAGCGCTTCTCGGTGGTGAGCTTCGTGTGGCTGCCGGGCCAGCGCACGCCGATCCACGACCACACGGTGTGGGGACTGGTCGGCGTCATGCGCGGCGAAGAGCTGTGCGAGGAATACGCCCGCCCGGTGCCGGATCAGGCGATGCGCCAGACCGGCGCCCACCGCGTGCGCCCGGGTGACGTCGACCGCGTCTCGCCGCGCATTGGCGACATCCACGTAGTGTCGAACGCGGGCCACGACGGGGCGGCGGTCAGCATCCACGTCTACGGCACCAACATCGGCGCGGTGCGGCGGCACACCTTCGATCCGGCGAGCGGCGCGCCGCGCGAGTTCGTCTCCGGCTACCACAACGCGGTGACGCCGAACTTGTGGGACCGGTCCGCGGAGCCGGCTAACGCTAGAACTTCGGCTTGAAGGCCTCGTCGACGTCGACGCGCAGGCCGTTCACCAGGCGGTTGGTCTCGTTGGCGAGTCCCACCACGGCCATCAGCTCCATCAGCATCGCGTCGCTCATGCCTTTGTTGCGCGCCGCGGCGGTGTGCGAATGGGTGCAGTACTCGCAACCGTTGGTCGCGCTCACCGCGACGTAGACCATCTCCTTGACCAGCGGGTCGAGCGCACCCGGGGCCATCACCTGCTTCACGTTCTCCCAGGTGCGCGCGAGCAGCGCCGGGTCGTTGGCGAGCGCCTTCCAGAAGTTGTTGATCCAGTCGACGCCGCGCGAGCGCATGATGTCGTCGTAGATCGCCCGCACCTCGGGCGACGCCTCCGCGTACTCGATCAGCTTGACCAGGGCCATGGCTTCCTCCGTCGCTTGCGCGGGATTATAGTAGCCGCTCGCGCCGATCCGGCGCGCAGATGCGACAGCGGAGCCTCATGAAGATCACGAAATCCGATGCAGACTGGAAGAAGGAGCTCACCCCGACACAGTTCGAGGTGACGCGCCGCCAGGCTACCGAGCCCGCTTTCAGCGGCCAGTACTGGAACCACCACGAGGACGGAACCTACCGCTGCGTGTGCTGCGGCGCCGAGCTGTTCTCCTCGCGCCACAAGTTCGAATCGGGCAGCGGCTGGCCGAGCTATTTCCAGTCGCTCAGGGCCGAGAACGTGGCGACCCAGGACGATCACAGCCATTCGATGCGGCGCACCGAGGTGCACTGCGCGCAATGCGGCGCCCACCTCGGGCACCTGTTCGACGACGGCCCGCAGCCTACCGGGCAGCGCTACTGCATCAATTCCGCCTCGCTGAAGTTCGAGCGCGGCTGACTTCGCCCCCGGCGCGGGCGTCGGC
This sequence comes from uncultured Pseudomonadota bacterium, assembly GCA_963817785.1. Taxonomy (GTDB): domain Bacteria; phylum Pseudomonadota; class Gammaproteobacteria; order Burkholderiales; family SG8-39; genus JAKALD01. The sequence goes on from CAWFPL010000008.1 coordinate 651,669, forward strand.
GCGCTGGTAGAATCCCTCTCCCGGCGGGCAATTGCCGCGCCGTACCCGGCCCAGCCCATGAAGTTCCTGTTCGACCTCTTTCCGGTCATCCTGTTTTTCGTCGCCTTCAAGGTGGCGGGCATCTACGTCGCCACCGCGGTCGCGATCGGCGCCACCATCGCGCAGATCGCCTGGGTGTGGATGCGCCGCCGCAAGGTGGAGCCGATGCTGTGGGTGAGTCTGGTGATCATCGTGCTCTTCGGCGGCGCCACGCTGCTGCTGCGCGACGATACCTTCATCAAGTGGAAGCCCACGGTGCTGTACTGGCTGTTCGCCGCGGCGCTCGCCGGTGGGGAGCTGTTCTTCCGCCGCAACCTGATGCGCGCGATGCTGTCGGAACAGATCCAGCTGCCCGATGCGGTGTGGACCCGGCTCAACCGCAGCTGGATGGGGTTCTTCGGCTTCATGGGCGGCGCCAACCTGTACGTGGCCTATCATTTTTCGACCGACCGCTGGGTGGATTTCAAGCTGTTCGGCGGCTTCGGGCTGATGCTCCTGTTCGTAGTGATCCAGGGGCTGTTCCTCGGCAAATACATGGACAGCGGCGTCTCGAACGGCGGCAAGCAGTGACGCTCGAGCAGGACATGCGCGCCCGCCTCGCGACGCTGGAGCCCGAGCGGATCGAACTGGTCGACGAAAGCGCGCAGCACCAGGGTCACGCCGGCTGGCGCCCCGGGGGCAACACGCACTGGCGCCTGAGCATCGTGTCGCGCCGGTTCGCCGACCAGCCGACGCTCGCGCGCCACCGCATGATCTACCAGGCTCTGGGCGATCTGATGAACCATCCGATCCACGCCCTGACCATCGCCGCGCGCTCCCCCGACGAGGCGCGCGCGGCGCAATCCGGCGCATAATGGCGCCGCCACCTCTCGAAAGGAAGCTCATGAACCACCGCATGCTCGTCCGCGCCGCCCTGGCGGCCGTCCTGGCCTTGCCGCTGCTTGCGCTCGCGCAGAACGGCGCCAAGACGAAGGCCAAGGAAGCCCCCGGCACCATCGCCACGGTGAATGGCGTCGCGATCCCGCAGCGCCTGGCCGACGTGTTGCTGCACGAGCGCGCCTTGCGCGGCCAGGCCGACAACCCCGAGCTGCATACGGCGATCAAGGAAGAGCTGATCAACCGCGAGCTCATCGCGCAGGCGGCGAAGCGCGCCGGCATCACCAGGAAGCCCGACGTGCAGGCCCAGATCGAGCTCGCGCGCCAGACCGTCGTCGTCGAAGCCTACCTGCGCGACTGGCTGGAGAAGCACCCGGTCACGGACGCGGAGGTGCAGAAGGAATACGACCGCAACAAGGCGCGCGCCGGCACCATGGAGTATCACGCGCACCATATCCTGGTGCCGACCGAGGCCGAGGCAAAAAGCCTGATCGCCCAGCTCGACAAGGGCGCCAACTTCGAGGAGCTGGCGAAGAAGAACTCGACCGACCAGGGCAGCAAGGAGCGCGGCGGCGATCTCGGCTGGTACGTCCCGGCCGCGCTCGATCCGACCTTCGCCGCTGCCATGGTCAAGCTGCAGAAGGGCAAGTACACCGAGACCCCGGTGCACACGCCTTTCGGCTATCACATCATCCGCCTCGACGACACGCGTCCGGTCGAGTTTCCCCCGCTCGACAAGATCAAGCCGCGCATCGTGCAGCAGCTGACGCAGCGCGAGATCCAGGAGCTGATCAGCGGGCTGCGCGCCAAGGCGAAGATCCAGTAGCGGGCGCAGCCGCCCTCGCCGGCGAGGATCCACCGTGCCGAGGAAGAGCGTCAAGCGCATCGGCCTGGCGATCGTCGGCGCAGGCCGCGTGGGGCTGTTCCGCGGCGAGGTCGCGGCGCGCCACCCGCAGGTCGACTGGATCGGCATCGCGGAGAAGAATCCGCAGCGCGCCAGCCTGGTGGCCGAGAAAATCGGCGCCGACTTCGTCACCGCCAATTACCGCGAGCTGCTGGCCCGCCCGGAGGCGAGCGCGGCGGTCATCTCCACCGACGAGCACCTGCACGTCGACCCGATCCTCGCCGCGATCGAGCACGGCCACGCGCTGCTGATCGAAAAACCGCTCGCCACGGAGCTGGCCGACTCGGCGCGCGTACTGGCGGCGATCGAGCAGGCCGGCGTCGACGCCGTGGTGGGCTACACGCAGCGCTTCCGGCGCCGCTGGCTCGCCGCCAAGGAAAAGGTGCGCACCGGGGCGCTCGGCGAGGTCACCCTCGTCACCTCGCGCGCCTTCATGAACCGGCTGGTGGCGATCGACAACTACCGGCGCACCAGCGATCCGAGCCGCATCTCGCCGATGGTGATCTCCGGCACGCACGCGCTCGACGTCGTGATGTGGATGATGGAAGCCAAGACGCCGGTCGAGGTCTACGCACGCTCGGTGAGCAAGGCCCTCGGGCCGCAGTGGCGGGGCATCGACGCGACCGCCGGCACGATCACGTTCTCCGACGGCAGCCTGTATCACGCGGTCATCTCCTGGGCGCTGCCGGTGGTCTGGCCCGGGGCGGTGTACAGCCTCGAGGTAGGCATCGTCGGCACCGAGGGCGTGCTCACGATCGACGACACGCATCGCGACATCGTGCTCGCGACCGAGCGCCCGCAGAGCGAAGGCTACGCGCCGGACGCGGCGCGCCGCGTCGACTTCCTAGGCAGCTACCCGCCGGGCGACATCGCGCTCGGCGAGCTGCGCGGGCCGATGCGCGAGGAGACCGAGCAATGGCTCAATCGCGTGTCGCTCGGGCTGCCGACGCAGCATGCGAGCGCGCGCGAGGCGCACAACCGCCTGATGCTCACCAAGGCGTTCGACCTCTCGGCCGCGCGCAAGGTGGCGGTCGAGCTGCCGCTCGCGGAAGGCTAGGGCCAAGCGCGTGCTGCGCGCCGCCGTGATCGGTCTGGGCTGGTGGGGCCAGACGCTGGTGCGCCTGCTGCGCGACAACCCCGCGATCACGCTCGTCGCCGCGACCGACATCGACCGCGCGCTCGCCGAGCGGCTCGTCGCCGGAACGGGCATGCGCGCGGCGCCGGACTACGACGCCGTGCTGCGCGACCCGCAGGTCGATGCGCTGATCCTGTGCACCCCGCACTCCGCCCATTGCGAGCAGGTGGTGCGCTCGGCACAGGCCGGCAAGCACGTGTTCTGCGAAAAGCCGCTCGCGCTGTCGCGCGAGGATGCGGTGCGTGCGGTCGCCGCCTGCGAGGAACACGAGGTCGTTCTCGGCATCGGGCACGAGCGCCGCTTCGAGCCGCCGATCCTCGAGCTGCGCCGCATCTTCGACTCGGGCGCGCTCGGCACGGCGCTGCAGATCGAGGCCAACTTCAGCCAGGACAAGTTCCTGTCGCTGGCGGCTGACAACTGGCGGCTCTCGGGAAAGGAAGCTCCCGCCGGCCCGCTCACCGCGACCGGCATTCACCTGCTCGACCTCGCCGTGAGCCTGCTCGGGCCCGCGGACCACGTCTACGCGACCGTGCGCCAGCTCGGCAGTCAGCTCGCGAACGGCGACGCGCTCGCGATCCTGGCGCAGTTCAGGAGCGGCGCCGCGGCGCTGGTGAGCGCCATGCTCGCCACGCCCTTCGAGGGCCGCTTCGCCCTCTACGGCAGCCAGGGCTGGGCCGAGGTGCGCGACAAGAGCCATCCCGAGGCGCCCAGCGGCTGGACCCTGACCGTCTGCGAGCGCGGCAGGCCGCGCGTCGTGCGCGAGTTTCCCCCCGCGCCCGCAGTAGTCGCCAACCTGGAGGCGTTCGCGCGCGCCGCGGCCGGCGGCGAGCCGTACCCTGTCCCGCACCGGCAGATGATCGACAACGTCGCGCTGCTGGAAGCGACCGCCGCATCGGCGCGCAGCGGACAGATCGCGCGCGTGCCGGCGTGATCCCGAACGCGGGCTCGTGAGCGCCACGATCCTCGCCGAGCTGGACTTTCCGCACGGGCGCAAGTTCCAGGTCGTGCAGGGCGACCTGCTGCAGGAGCCGGTGGACTCCATCGTGAACGCGGCCAACGGACACCTCGTGCACGGCGGCGGCGTCGCGGGCGTCATCGCGCGCGCCGCGGGTCCGGCACTGCAGCGCGATTCCGAGCGCATCGTGCGCGAGCGCGGCCCGTTGCCGGCCGGATCGGCGGCGGTCACGACTGCCGGCAAGCTCCCCTTCAAGGGCGTGATTCACGCCGTGGGCCCACACCAGGGCGAGGGCGACGAGGAAGCCAAGCTGCGGCGCGCACTGCTCGCGGCGTTTCGCTGCGCGCACGAGGCCGGCTGGAGCTCGCTCGCATTCCCGGCGGTATCGAGCGGCATCTTCGCGGTGCCGCTCGGGATCTGCGCCCGCGCCTACCTGTCTGCGGTGCGCTCCTGGTTCGCGAGCGAACCGGACGGCCCGCTCGCGCTCATCCGGCTGTGCCTGCGCAACCGGCCGGTGATCAACGCCGTGCTCGCCGAGGTCAAGCGCGAGCGCTGAGCCGGGCTCAGCGCTTGTAGCGCTTGGGGACGAACGGCAACGGCGCCAGCGCCACCGCGTGGCGCTGGCCGCGCACCATGGCGAACAGCTCGGCTTGTGCGCCGGTCTCGCACGCGACGTAGCCGAGCATGATCGGCCGCTCGAGCGAGGGCGACACGGTTCCGCTGGTCACCACGCCCACTCCGCGCCCCGCGGCGTCCACGAGCGCCGCCCCATGCCGCACCGGCACGCGCTCCACGCCCACCAGTCCGACGAAGCGCCGGCGGGCGCCTTCGCACTCCTCGCGCAGCACGTGCTCCGCGCCAGGGAAGCCTCCCGCCTTGAGTCCCCCCGTGCGGCGGCTGCGTGCGATCGCCCAGCCGAGTCCCGCCTCGTGCGGCTTGGTGTGCTCGTCCATATCCTGCCCGTAGAGCGGCAGCGCCGCCTCGAGGCGCAGGGTGTCGCGCGCGCCGAGCCCGATCGGCTTGACTTCCGGGTGCGCGAGCAGCCGGCGCGCGAGCGCGCTCGCCTGCCCGGCCGGCACCGAGATCTCGAACCCGTCCTCGCCGGTATAGCCCGAGCGCGTGACCAGGCACGGCACGCCGCCCACGTCGAGGCCTGCCGAATGCATGAAACGGAGCGCAGCGACCGCGGGCTGCAGCGCGGCGAGCGCCTCCTCCGCGCGCGGGCCCTGCAGCGCGATGAGCGCATGCCCGAGCGGCTCGAAGGCGAGCCCCGGGCACAACGCAGTCAAGCGTGCCAGGTCCTTTTCCTTGCACGCAGCATTGACCACCAGCACGACTTCGCCTTCGAGCCGCGCGACCATGAGGTCGTCCTCGATCCCGCCGTGCGCGTTGAGCAGCAGCGTGTAGCGCTGCAGACCGCGCGGCCAGCCCGAGAAGTCCACCGGCAGCGCGCGCTCGAGCGCTTGCTCGAGGTCCGGCCCGCGCACGCGCAGCTGGCCCATGTGCGAGACGTCGAACAGGCCGGCGTGCGCGCGGGTCCACAGGTGCTCTGCGCGCAGGCCTTCGCGATACTGCAGCGGCATGTCGTAGCCCGCGAACGGCCCGAAGCGCGCGCCGATCTCGCGGTGCAGGTCGTGGAGCGGCGTGCGCTCGAGCTCGGGCGCCACGCCTACCTCCCGGCGGGCAGGCGGCCCACGAAATGGCGGTCGCCCTCCACGTTGTCCACCCGCTTCACCGGCGGCCAGTACTTCCACGCGCGCAGTGCGGGCAGCGGATAGGCCGCGAGCTCGCGGCTGTAGGCGTGGCTCCACTCGCCGGCCAGCTCGAGCGCCGTGTGCGGGGCGTTCTTGAGCGGGTTGTCCGCCCGGTCCCATTCGCCCGAGCGCACGCGCGCGATCTCGCCGTGGATCGCGATCATCGCCTCGCAGAACCGGTCGAGCTCGGCCTTCGACTCGCTCTCGGTCGGCTCCACCATCAGCGTGTCGGCGACCGGGAAGGACACGGTCGGCGCATGAAAGCCGTAATCGACGAGCCGCTTGGCGACGTCCTCGGCGGTGAGACCGCATTCGGCCTTGAGCGCGCGCAGGTCGAGGATGCATTCGTGCGCAACGCGCCCGTTCGCGCCCGTGTAGAGAACCGGGAAGTACCGCCCGAGGCGCGTGGCGACATAGTTCGCATTGAGGATCGCGGCCTCGGTGGCGCGGCGCAGCCCCGGCGCGCCGATCATGCGCAGGTACATCCAGGAAATGGCCAGGATCAGCGCGCTGCCGAAGGGCGCCGCGGCGACCGTGCCGTTCGCGGCGTCCGGGCCCGCCGGCCAGCCGGGATGACCTGGCAAGTGCGGCGCGAGGTGCGCCGCAACGGCGATCGGCCCCATGCCTGGGCCGCCGCCGCCGTGCGGGATGGCGAAGGTCTTGTGCAGGTTGATGTGGCACACGTCGGCGCCGATCTTCGCCGGCTGCGCGATGCCCGCCAACGCGTTGAGATTCGCGCCGTCCATGTACACCTGCGCGCCGGCCTCGTGCACCCGCGCGCAGATCTCGCGCACGCGCGTCTCGAAGACGCCGTGCGTGGAAGGGTACGTGATCATCAGTGCGGCGACGCGGCCTTCATGCGCTGCGAGCTTGCGCTCGAGGTCCGCGACTTCGACGTTGCCCTGCGCGTCGCATGCCACCACCACAACCTTGAGGCCGATCATCGTCGCCGAGGCCGGGTTGGTGCCGTGCGCCGAGGCGGGAATGAGGCACACGTCGCGCGCCGCGTCGCCGCGCGCCGCGTGGTAGTTGCGGATCGTGAGCAGCCCCGCGTATTCGCCCTGCGCTCCCGAGTTCGGCTGGAACGTCACGCGCGGCAGACCGGTGATTTCGGCGAGCGCGCGCTCGAGCTGCGCGATCATCTCCAGGGTGCCGGCCGCCCGCTCGGCCAGCGCGAACGGGTGCAGCCCGGCGAGCTCGGGCCAGGAGATCGGCGCGAGCTCGGCTGCCGCGTTCAGCTTCATGGTGCACGAGCCGAGCGGGATCATCGCGTGTATCAGCGACAGGTCCTTGTTCTCCAGGCGCTTGAGGTAGCGCATCATTTCGGTCTCGCTGCGGTAACGGCCGAACACCGGATGCGCGAGCCCCGCGTCGGTGCGGCGCAGGCCCTCCGGGATCGACTCCGGCTCGGACGCGATGCGCTGCGCCAGAACCTCGACGTCCGGCCGCGCGCCCGAGAGGATCTCGGCGACGTCCGCCACGTCGCCGAGCAACGTCGTCTCGTCGAAGCTCACACCGACTCGGCCGTCCTCGAACCAGCGCAGATCGACGCGCTTCGCCCGCGCGCGCGCGCGGACCGCATCGAGCGCCTCGCGCGGACGCAGCACCACGGTGTCGAAGTACGCCCCGGGGACGGCTCCGGCGCGTCCCTCGAGCGCCGCGACCAGCAGGCGCGCCATGAAGTTCGTGCGCCGCGCGATGCGGGCCAAGCCCCGCGGCCCGTGGTACACGGCGTAGAACGCCGCCACCATGGCGAGCAGCGCCTGCGAGGTGCAGATGTTGCTCGTCGCCTTTTCGCGGCGGATGTGCTGCTCGCGCGTCTGCAGCGCCATCCGGTAGGCGGTGCGGCCCTCGGCGTCGACCGTGACGCCGATGATCCGCCCCGGCATCGCGCGTTTGAATTCGTCGCGCGTGGCCATGAACGCCGCGTGCGGCCCGCCGAAGCCGCGCGGCACGCCGAAGCGCTGGGCCGAGCCGACGACCACGTCCGCGCCGAGCGCGCCCGGGGACTTGAGCAGCAGCAGCGCGAGCGGATCGGCGCCGACCGAGGCGAGCGCCTGTGCCGCGTGCAGGCGCGCGATCAGCGGCGCGAGATCTCGGATGCGCCCGTGGGTGTCCGGGTACTGCAGGTGGGCGCCGAATACCCGCGCCGCATCGAGGTCGCGCTCCGGATCGCCGATGACGAGCTCGATTCCGGCCCACTTGGCGCGCGTGCGCACGACCGCGATCACCTGCGGGTGGCTGGCCGCGTCGATGAAGAAGGCGCTCGCGCGGCTCGGGCTCGAGCGGCGCAGCAGCGCCATCGCCTCGGCCGCGGCGCTCGCCTCGTCGAGCAGCGACGCGTTGGCGACCGGAAGCCCGGTCAGGTCGATCACCATCTGCTGGAACACCAGCAACGCCTCGAGGCGCCCCTGGGAGATTTCGGCCTGGTACGGCGTGTAGGCCGTGTACCAGCCCGGGTTCTCGATGACGTTCCTCTGGATCACCGCCGGAGTACGGCAGTCGTAATAACCCTGGCCGATGAAGCTGCGCGACGGCTGATTGCGCGCGGCGAGGACTCGCAGCTCGGCGAGCGCCGCGGCTTCGTCCAGCGGTGCAGGCAGATCGAGCGTGCGATCGAGCACGATGTCCGCCGGAAGCGTCCCGGCAAGGAGCGCGTCGATCGAATCGCAGCCGAGCGCGGCGAGGAGCTCGCCCTGCTCGCGCGCGCCCGCCCCGAGGTGGCGCTCGAGGAAACCCTCGCCCTCAAGCAGCTCGCCGAGCGGCCCGGGTCCATCCTGGTCGCGGCTCACGGCGCCGCGCCCGCCGCGGCCCGATACGCGTCCGCGTCGAGCAGCCCCTGCGCTTCCTTCGGGTCCGCGACCCGCATCTTGAACAGCCAGCCCGCGGCATAGGGCGCCTCGTTCACCTTGCCGGGCTGATCGGCGAGGCCGGCGTTCACCTCGATGACCTCGCCCGAGACGGGCGCATACACGTCCGAGGCGGCCTTGGTCGACTCGACCGTGGCCGCCGTTTCTCCCCGCTTGAAGCGTGCCCCCACCTTGGGCAGCTCGACGTAGACCATGTCCCCCAGCTGGTCGCTGGCGACGGCGGTGATGCCGACGCTCGCGGTGCCGTCGCCATGGTCGGCGACCCATTCGTGCGTAGCGGTGTAGCGCAGTGCTTGCGGAATGTCCACGGTACCTCCTCGTCAATGGCGCCCGGCGTTGAAGCCGGGCGACGGTCACGGAGCAAACCGGGAACGGAGGCGTGCTGCGCCGGGGCGAGGCTGAGTTGCAAACGGAGCACGGCCGGTTCTCGGTCCCTGTGCCCCCTCTGTCCGTTTGCCTGAGAAATTGGCCGAGGCCGGAACACCGGCCTCCGCATGTACCTTCGGCGAGGCCCGCGGGCCTTCTCTCCAGAGTGCCCCCGGGCAAGCACGCTTGCCCGGCCTCGGGGGTCCTTTTGCCTGAGAGTTTACGGGGTCGTTACTCCTTCGGCGCCGGACGAACCGGTCTCTCCCGCCCGAGGTGTGCGAGGCGAAATGAATCTAGCGGCGGCGGGTCGGGCTGTCAATCGCGCGGAGCCGGGCTGCGCGCTCCATGTCGCTCACCGAGCGCAATCAGGCGCCCGCACATGCGTCGAGCGCAGCCTGCAGCGACGCCCCACGCGCCTCCGCCAGCGCATCCCGCCGGTCGGTCGGTCGCGCGAGGGTCGTGCAGTCCAGTATTCGGAAGAAAAGGCGGCCGCGGCTCTAGGCGTTAAACGATTCGCCGCAGCCGCACTCGCTCTTGACGTTGGGGTTGTTGAACTTGAATGCCTCGTTCAGACCCACGCGCGTGTAGTCGAGCTCGGTGCCGTCGACGAACGGCAGGCTTTCCGGGTCCACGACGATCTTTACGCCGCGGCTCTCGAATTCGACGTCGCCCGGCTGAATCTGATCGGCGAATTCGAGCTTGTATGCCAGGCCGGAGCAGCCCGCGGTGCGCACGCCGATGCGCAGTCCCACGCCCTTGCCGCGCTTGGCCAGGGTGTTTTGCAGGTGGCTCGCGGCTTTTTCTGTCAGTGTCAGCGCCATCTCAGCGTACCTCCGCGCGTCAGGCAGCCACCAGGATCGGCTTGCCGTCCTGCTCGCTGACCCGCCGGTCGTGCAGCACGGCGACGTGCTTGCCGCTCTGGTGCGCGACCAGGTCGGCGAGCGAGACCGATGACAGGTACTCGTACATCTTGGCGTTGAGCGTCGCCCACAGGTCGTGCGTCATGCAGCGCTTATCGTCGTTGCAGTTCTCCTTGCCGCCGCATTGCGTGGCATCGAGCGGCTCGTCCACCGCGGCGATGATGTCGGCCACGCTCACGGTCTGCGGCGCCTGGGCAAGGCAATAGCCCCCGCCCGGACCGCGCACGCTGGACACCAGCTTGTGACGCCGCAGCTTGCCGAACAGCTGCTCCAGATAGGACAGCGAGATGTGCTGCCGCTCGCTGATCGCGGAGAGCGTCACCGGGCCGCGCGACTGGCGCATGGCCAAATCCACCATCGCGGTCACTGCAAATCTACCCTTGGTGGTCAGTCTCATGGCTTCCCCGCCCGATACCCGATTAACGCAGTCAAGTATAACTCAAATCCGACAAAATTAGTCGGCATTAGTCTTCTTATTAAATCATCTACTTGACTGCGCGCAGCCCTTCGGCCCGCTCGGCCTCGGCGCGGCGTTGGGCGAGCTCCTGCTCCACCTTGGCGAGCTTCTCGGTGACCGCCGCCAGAGACCGCTCGATCTCGTGCGTGTGATCCACGAGCGTCTGCAGCGCCTTGGCATACGGGTCGTCCTGGTTCAGCACCACCGCGTAGGCGGCGAAACGCTCCGCCTTCCGCGCGGTAGTCGCCTCCTCAACGATGCGCCCCGGGACGCCCACCACGGTCGCGCCCGCCGGGACGTCCTTGACCACCACGGCATTGGAGCCGATCTTCGCGCCGTCGCCGACCGTGATCGGGCCGAGGATCTTGGCCCCGGCGCCGACCACCACGCCCTTGCCGAGCGTCGGGTGGCGCTTGCCCTTGTTCCAGCTCGTGCCGCCGAGGGTCACGCCGTGGTACAGGGTCGTGTCGTCGCCGACCTCGGCGGTCTCGCCGATCACCACCCCCATGCCGTGGTCGATGAACACGCGCTTGCCGATCAACGCCCCCGGGTGGATCTCGATCCCGGTGAGCCAGCGGGTGAACTGCGAGGTCGCCCTCCCCAGCCAGCGCAGGCCATGCGTCCACAGCCAGTGCGCGAGCTTCTGCAGATAGATCGCATGCAGGCCCGGATAGCAGGTGAGCACCTCCCAGGTGCTGCGCGCAGCCGGATCGCGCTCGAACACGCTCGCGATGTATTCCCGCAGTTGCTTGAACATAAAGCCCTTCCTGCCAAGGCCTGACGTGTGTGGCGAAGCGCGTATTTTGACTTATCCGACTGAATCGATCAACTATTTCCGCCGGAGTTCCGGCGGCCCGCGAGCAGCGCGCGCAGCAGGCCGCGCAGGATATTGACCTCCTCGCGCTCGAGCGCCGCGCGCGAAAACAGCCGCCGCCAGCGCTCGCGCAGCTTCTTGGGATCGGCGGGATCCAGAAAGCCGCTCCCCAAGGCAGCCTCCTCGAGGTGCGCGTACAGCCCCTCCATGTCCTGCACCGTGGCCGGCCGGTCGGCGCGTTCGCGCATCGCCCCGCCTGGCGCGGCCAAGGCGGCCACGCGCAGCTCGTATGCCACGACCTGCACCGCCTGCGCCAGATTGAGCGAGCTGTGGCCGGGATCGGCCGGAATGTGCACCAGGAACTGGCAGGCGAGCATTTCCTCGTTGCTGAGGCCCGCGGTCTCGTTGCCGAACACGAGCGCGATCGGGCCGCCGCGCGCGCGTTCGAGCATGAGCGGCGCGGCAGCGCGCAGCCCGAGCACCTGCGGCGACCATTCCCGCGGACGAGCGCTCAACGCGAACGCGGCCACGCACTCGCCGATCGCCTCGCCGAGCGAAGCCTGCACGCGCGCCGCGCCCAGCACGTCGAGCGCGTTGCTCGCCATCCACTCGGCTTCGGGCGCGGGGAAGCGCTGCGGCGCGACCAGCCGCAGGTCGGACAGCCCCATCGTTTTCAGCGCGCGCGCGGCGGCGCCGACGTTTCCGGGATGACCCGGCCGGCACAGGACCACGCGCACGCGCGACAAAAGCTCGTCTGACATACCCGCCATATTAAAATACGCGCCCTTCCCCCTGCTTCCCCAAGGCCCCATGCATCCCTTGCTCAACATCGCCGTCAAGGCGGCGCGCCGCGCGGGCTCGATCATCAACCGCGCCTCGCTCGACGGCTCGCCGCTCGAGATCAGGGCCAAGCACGCCAACGACTTCGTCACCCAGATCGACAAAGCGGCCGAGCAGGCGATCATGGACGTGATCGCGAAGGCGTATCCGGAGCACGCCATTCTCGCCGAGGAATCCGGCGCGACCGCCGGCGCCAAGTCCGAGTACCGCTGGGTCATCGACCCGCTCGACGGCACGACCAATTTCATCCATGGCTTTCCGCAATACGGCATCTCGATCGGGGTGCAGCACCGCGGCGCGACCGCGCACGCGGTGGTCTACGACCCGGGGCGCAACGAGCTGTTCACCGCCTCCAAGGGCCGCGGCGCGTTTCTCAACGACCGCCGCATCCGCGTCTCGCGCTGCCAGAAGCTCAAGGAGGCGCTGGTCGGCACCGGCTTTCCGTTCAAGGAGCTGACGCGCATCGACCTGTACCTGCGCCAGCTGCGCGCCCTCATGGGCACGACCGCCGGCGTGCGCCGCGCCGGCGCGGCAGCCCTCGACCTGGCCTACGTGGCGTGCGGGCGGCTGGACGCTTTCTGGGAGCTGGGCCTGGCGCCGTGGGACATGGCTGCAGGAGCGCTGCTCATCCAGGAGGCCGGCGGGCTGGTGGGCGACCTGTCGGGCAACGCGGGCTACATGGAATCCGGCGACATCGTCGCCGGCACGCCCAAGGTCTTCGCGACGCTGCTCGAAGCGCTCAAGTAGAGGGCGGCGGCCTCAGAACACGCCGAGCTCGAGGCGCGCGCCCTCGGACATGCGCTCGCGACTCCACGGCGGATCCCACACCAGCTCGACGGCGGCCTGCCCGACGCCCGGAATCGCCGCGAGCTTCTGCTCGACTTCGCGCGACAGGTAATCGCCCATGCCGCAGCCGGGCGCCGTCAGCGTCATCTGCACCTGCACGCGCCAGCCCTCGCCGCCCTCGAGCGGCACGACGGCGCACTCGTAGATCAGCCCCAGCTCCACGATGTTGACCGGGATCTCCGGGTCGTAGCAGCTGCGCAGCGCCTCCCAGGCCGCCTCCTCCACCGCGTCGCGCGTCGCCGCCGCGTCGGCCTGCTTGCCGTGCTGCGCGAGCGGCTGCTTGCCGAGCGCATCCGCGTCGTTGCCGTCGATGCGGAACATGTTGCCGCCGACGACGACGGTGTAGCTGCCGCCCAGCGCCTGGGTGATGGTCGCGCGCTCGCCGGCCTTGAGCGTGATGCGGTCGCCCACGGGCACCAGCGCCGCCTCGACGTCGCGCGCGAGCGTCACCTGTTCCCGGTTTTCCTGGAGGTCCATGGTCTACTCCGTCGTCACCGGCTGGTCCGCGCCCTTGAGCGCCGCGCCGAGCGTATGCCAGGCGAGCGTCGCGCACTTGACGCGCATCGGGAACTCGCGCACCCCCGCGAGAACCTCGAGCTTGCCGAGCCCGGCGTGCGCGCCCGAGCCGGCCACCATCTCGTGGAAGCCCTCGAACAGCTGCTCGGCCTCGGCTTCGGTCTTGCCCTTGAGCGCCTCGGTCATGAGCGAGGCCGAAGCGGTCGAGATCGCGCAGCCGCTGCCTTCAAAAGCGACTTCCCGGATCACGCCGTTCTCCACCCGCAGGTAAATCGTCACCTTGTCGCCGCACAGCGGGTTGTAGCCGTGCGCCTGCCGGTTGGCGCCCGATGGCCGGCCGAAATTACGCGGCTGGCGGTTGTGGTCGAAGATGACCTCCTGATAGAGCTCGCGCAGGTCCGACATCAGCCGAACAGCTCCTTTGCCTTGTGGATCGCGCCGATCAGCGCGTCGACCTCGGCGCGCGTGTTGTACAGCGCGAACGACGCGCGTGCCGTGGCCGGAACGTTGAAGCGCTGCATCACCGGCATGGCGCAATGGTGGCCGGCGCGCACCGCCACGCCCTGATGGTCGAGGATGGTGCCGATGTCGTGCGGGTGAATGCGCTCGAGCACGAACGACAGGATGCCGGCCTTTTGCGGCGCGGTGCCGATCAGGCGCAGCCCGGAAATCCCGGCCGCGCGCTCGGTCGCGTATTCGAGCAGCCCGGCCTCGTGCACGGCGATCGATTCCAGGCCGATGCGCTCGACGAACTCGAGCGCCGCGCCCAGCCCGACCACGCCGGCGATGTTCGGCGTTCCGGCCTCGAACTTGCACGGCAGATCGGCCCAGGTGCTCTTCTCGAACGTGACGCTGCGGATCATGTCGCCGCCGCCCTGGTAGGGCGGCATCGCCTCGAGCAGCACCCGCTTGCCGTAGAGCACGCCGCTCCCGGTGGGGCCGTAGATCTTGTGCCCGGAGAAGGCGTAGAAATCGCAGTCGAGCGCGCGCACGTCGACCGGCTCGTGCGCCACCGCCTGCGCGCCGTCCACCAGCACCGGCACACCGCGCTCGTGCGCCAGCTCAATCGCCTGCCTCACCGGCAGCACCGTGCCGAGCGAGTTCGAGACGTGCGCCAGCGCCACCAGCCGCGTGCGCGGCCCGAGCAGCTTCCTGTATTCGTCGAACAGGAACTCCCCCGCATCGCCGATCGGCACCACGCGCAGCAGCGCCCCGCTCTGCTCGCACACCAGCTGCCAGGGCACGATGTTCGAGTGATGCTCGAGCGCACTGATCAGGATCTCGTCGCCCGCCTTCAGGCGGCTGCGCCCGTAGCTCTGCGCGACCAGGTTGATCGCCTCCGTGGTGCCACGCGTGAACACGATCTCCTTGGTGGAGGCCGCGTTGAGGAAGCGCCGCACGCGTTCGCGCGCCCCTTCGAAGGCCGCGGTGGCCCTCTCGCTCAGGGCGTGCACGCCGCGGTGGATGTTCGCGTTGGTGTGTTCGTAGTAGTCGCGCTCCGCGTCGATCACCACGCGCGGCTTCTGCGTGGTCGCGGCGTTGTCGAGATACACCAGCGGCTTGCCGTGCACGCTGCTCGCCAGGATCGGGAACTCGGCGCGTACGCGCTCGACGTCGTAGCCCGGCTCCTGCCGCGCGAAGGCCACTTCGGCAACGCCGCTCATGCGTACTCCCGGATCAGCCTGCCTTCGGGCAGCCGCGCGATGAGGATCTCCTCCATGTGCGCGCGCAGCGGCGCGAGCTCGATGCGCCCGATGACGTCGTGGGCGAACGCATAGGTGAGCAGCGCTGCGCCGAGGTCCGCGGCAATGCCGCGCGAACGCAGGTAGAACAGCATCTCCTCGTCGAGCTGGCCGACGGTCGTGCCGTGGCCGCACTTGACGTCGTCGGCATAGATCTCGAGCTGCGGCTTGGTGTCGACCTCGGCGCCGCGCGACAGCAGCAGGTTGTGGTTGGCGAGGTGCGCGTCGGTCTTCTGCGCACCCTCGTGCACCACGACGCGCCCGGCAAACACGCCGCGCGCCTTGCCGTCGAGGATGCCGCGATAGAACTGGCGGCTGGTGCCCCGCGGCTGCAGGTGATCGATGCGCGTGTGGTGGTCGGTGAGCTGGCTGCCGCCTGCGACGTACAGGCCGTTCAGCGCACACTCGCAGCCGGTGGCCTCGAAGCGCACGCCGATGTCGGTGCGTGCGAGCGCGCCGCCCAGCGCGAGCGAATGCGAGCCGTAGCGACTGTCGCGCCCCTGGCGCACGTCGATCGCCGCGACGTGGAACGCCTGGTCGCCTTCCTGCTGCAGCTTGTAGTGGCGCAGCGAGGCGTTGGCGCCGAGCATCACCTGGGTCACCGCGTTGCTGAAGTAAACCGTGCCGTCGGGCCCGGCGTAGTGCTCGAGCACGCTCGCCTGCGCGCCCTCCTCGAGCACCACCACGGTGCGCGGGTGCGTGACCGCGTCCGCCGAGGCGCTCAGGTACAGCAGCCGGATGGGCGCTTCGAGCGCCACTCCGCGCGGCACGTGCACGAAGGCGCCTTCGGCGGCAAACGCCGTGTTAAGCGCGACGAACGCGCTCGCCGGCGCTGCGCCCGCCAGATGCGGCTCGACCCGCGCCGGGGTGCGGCTCAGGACCTCCGCCAGGCTGGCGACGCTCGCACCGCCGGGCAGAGCGCCCAGCCGCGACAGCGCCGGCGCGAAATGCCCGTCGACGAAGACCAGCAACTGCTCGGGCGCCTCGGCGCCGAAGCCGAGCGCGGCGACCCGCTCCGCGCTCACGGCCGCCGGGTGCGCCGGCGCCTCGAACCGGTGCCGCGCAAGCGGCTCGACGTTGGTGTACTTCCACTCCTCCTCGTGCTTGGAGGGAAAGCCGCTAGCGGCGAACTGCTCGAGCGCCAGCCGCCGCATGCGCTCCACCCACGGCGTGCTGCCGCCGGGAAACCCTTTCGCACGCCGCCCGAAGTCGGCGACGAACGCCGCGCGCGCCTGGTCCTGCATCGCCTAACCCGCCGCCGCTTCGGCCTCGATCCAGCCGTAGCCGCGCCGCTCGAGCTCGAGCGCCAGCTCGCGTCCGGCCGAGCGCACGATGCGTCCCTGCGCCAGCACGTGCACGTAATCGGGCACGACGTAGTCGAGCAGCCGCTGGTAGTGAGTCACCAGAATCATGGCGCGCTCGGGGCTGCGCATCGCGTTGACGCCGTTGGCCACCACGCGCAGCGCATCGATGTCGAGCCCGGAGTCGGTCTCGTCGAGGACCGCCAGCCTGGGCTCGAGCATCGCCATCTGCAGGATCTCGTTGCGCTTCTTCTCGCCGCCGGAGAATCCCTGGTTCACCGAGCGCTGCAGGAACTCGTCGCTCATCTCGACCAGCTTGCTCTTCTCGCGCACCAGCTTGAGGAAGTCGATCGCGTCGAGCGGCGCCAGCCCGCGGTGCTTGCGCACCGCGTTCACCGCCGCCTTGAGCAGGTACACGTTGCTTACCCCCGGAATCTCGACCGGGTACTGGAAGGCGAGAAACACGCCCTCGCGCGCGCGCTCCTCGGGGGCGAGCGCCAGCAGGTCGCGCCCCTGATAGAGCACTTCGCCGCCGGTCACCTCGAAGCTCTCCCGCCCGGC
The DNA here is from genome assembly GCA_963817785.1 of uncultured Pseudomonadota bacterium. Taxonomy (GTDB): domain Bacteria; phylum Pseudomonadota; class Gammaproteobacteria; order Burkholderiales; family SG8-39; genus JAKALD01. The sequence continues at coordinate 668,565 of CAWFPL010000008.1, forward strand.
GAGCACCTGCGCCAGGGTGCTCTTGCCCGAGCCGTTCGGACCCATGATGGCGTGCACTTCGCCGGCGCGCACTTCCAGGTCCACGCCGCGAAGAATCTCCTTGCCGGCCACCCTGGCCTGCAATCCCTTGATGCTGAGCAGTGGTTTGGTCATTCTCATCCCTAGCCGACGCTGCCTTCGAGACTCACGCCGAGCAGCTTCTGCGCTTCGACCGCGAACTCCATCGGCAGCTCCTTGAACACTTCCTTGCAGAATCCGTTGACGATCATCGATACCGCATCCTCGGCCGACAGGCCGCGCTGCATGCAGTAGAACAGCTGGTCTTCGCCGATGCGCGAGGTGGTGGCCTCGTGCTCGACCCGGGCGCTCGGGTTGCGCACCTCGACGTACGGGAAGGTGTGCGCGCCGCAGCGCTCGCCCAGCAGCAGCGAGTCGCACTGGGTATAGTTGCGCGCGCCCTCGGCCCCGGGCAGCACCTTGACCAGCCCGCGGTAGGTGTTCTGGCCGTGCCCCGCGGAGATGCCCTTGGAGACGATGGTGCTGCGCGTGTTGCGCCCGGCATGGATCATCTTGGTGCCGGTATCGGCCTGCTGGCGGTTGTTGGTCAGCGCCACCGAGTAGAACTCGCCCACCGAGTTGTCGCCGCGCAGGATCACGCTCGGGTACTTCCAGGTGATCGCCGAGCCGGTCTCGACCTGGGTCCAGGAGATGCGCGAGTTCGCGCCGCGGCACATGCCGCGCTTGGTAACGAAATTGTAGATGCCGCCGCGGCCCTCCTTGTCGCCCGGGTACCAATTCTGCACCGTCGAGTACTTGATGGTGGCGTCGTCCAGCGCAACCAGCTCGACCACCGCCGCGTGCAGCTGGTTCTCGTCGCGCATCGGCGCGGTGCAGCCCTCGAGGTAGCTCACCGAGGCGCCCTCCTCGGCGATGATCAGGGTGCGCTCGAACTGGCCGGTGTTGCGCGCGTTGATGCGGAAGTAGGTCGAAAGCTCCATCGGGCAGCGCACGCCCTTCGGGATGAAGCAGAACGAGCCGTCGGTGAACACCGCGGAGTTGAGCGCGGCGTAGAAGTTGTCCCGCGGCGGCACCACGCTGCCGAGGTACTTGCGCACCAGCTCGGGGTGCTCGCGCACCGCCTCCGAGAAGGAGCAGAAGATGATGCCCTTCTCGGCCAGCTTGTCGCGGAAGGTCGTCGCCACCGAGACGCTGTCGAACACCGCGTCGACCGCCACGCCGGCGAGCAGCGCACGCTCGTGCAGCGGCACGCCGAGCTTTTCGTAGGTGCGCAGCAGCTCGGGATCCACCTCCTCGAGGCTCTTGGGTCCGTCGCCCCGGCCGCGCGGCGCCGAATAGTAGATGATCGACTGGTAATCGATCGGCGGGTAATGCACCTGCGACCAGTGCGGCTCCTTCATCTCCAGCCAGTGGCGGTAAGCCTGCAGGCGCCACTCGAGCATGAATTCCGGCTCGTTCTTGCGCGCCGAGATGGTGCGGATGACGCCCTCGTCGAGCCCGGGTGGAACGCTGTCCTGCTCGACCTCGGTCACGAAGCCGTGCTGGTAAGGCTGGCTGATCAAGTCGTCGAGTTGCTTCACGGTGGAGCTCATGTCCGCTCTCCTGTCGCGGCGGCAGGCACCCGCCGGCCACCGCCCCCCTTGACGAACATCACCGGCGACACCGGCGCTGGCGGCAGCGCCGGCAACACCATGTCCGCAAGGCTCACTCCTTCGAGCGCGCGCCGGATCGCCACGCTGATGCGCTGCCAGTTGCCGCGCACCAGGCAGCCCGACTCCTGCACGCACAAGCCCGGCATGCTGCTGCATTCGGTCAGACCGAGGGGAATGCCCTCGATAGCATCGATGATCTCGGCCAGCGAGATGCGCTCGGGCGCCCGGGCGAGCACGTAGCCCCCGTTCACCCCGCGCTGCGCAGTGACGAGGCCGCCCTGGGCGAGCAGCTTGAGGATCTTGCTCACGGTGGCCTGCCCGATGCCCAGGCGCACCGCGATCTTCGCGGCGCTGTGCACTTCGTCCGGCTGGCGCGCCGCGAGGCTCATGACCGCCGTGCCGTAGTCGGCGAGCTTGCTGATGCGCAACATGGGGGTGTCCTGCGGCCTCGTCCGGCGACTATTCGATACGGGACCATTATAGTCCTGTTTGGGTCCCCCCCGCAACGCGCGACGGCCCGCGCGGGGTGCGCGCCCGGCGGGTTACCATAGGCGCGGCATTCCGGCCCCGGGGCGTACCAGCGTGCCTCGAGTCGAGCGCGATCATGAAAAACAGTGTCTTGGCGCATACGCGGGCGCTTCCGCGGGAGGTTCATGCTGCTCGGTAGGCTGCGCGGCTGGCTGGCCGGCGCGCGGCGCGGCGCTTCCGATGCCCGGTTGGAGGAGGCGATCCGGCTGCACGAGGCCGGCGATGCGGATGCGGCGGCGGCCGCCTGCCGGAAGATGCTCGAGCGCGATCCCGAATCCCCCGCCGCCCTGCACCTGCTGGGGCTGACGCGCCTCGCGCGCGGCGCCGCCGCCGAGGCCGAAGCGCTGATCCGCCGCGCAGTGGCGCGCGACCTGGAGCGCGCGCTGTACCGGTTCAACCTCGGCAATGCCCTGCTCGCCCTGGGGGCGCGCGAAGCGGCCGCGGGCGCGTTCGAGCACGCGCTGGCGCTCGAGCCCGGGCACGCCGCGGCATGGTTCAATCTGGGCGCGGTCAGGCTGGAGCTGGGAGATGCGGACGCCGCGGTCGACGCGTTCACGCGCCTGTGCGGCCTGCGTCCGGAAATGCCGACGGCATGGTCGCAGCTCGCCACGGCCCTGTATCGCCGGGCCGATGGGGGGCGGCGCGAAGCGGACTACGCCGCCTGCATCGACGCCGCGCGCACCGCCCTCGCGCACCCCGGCCTCGCGCAGGCCGACGCGGACGAGCTGCGCAAGCTCTATGGCCACGCGCTGCTGGCGCACGACAGGGTTTCCGAGGCGCTCGCGGTGTTCACCGAGCTGCGCCCGCGCCGTGCGGAGGATCCCGACGTATGCGTCGGCTACGCCAATTGCCTGACCAAGCTCGGCCGCGCGCAGGACGCATTCGACGCCCTGCGCCGCTGCTGCGAGCTGCACCCGGGCCACCCGGCGCTCGCCTCCGGCGCGATCATGGCGTCGGATTACGTGGAGACGCTCGGCCCCGAGGAAAATGCCGAGCTGCGCGTCCGGCTGGCCGCGGCATGCGCGAGCCCGCGCGCCGCCCGCCGCTTCGCGCCCGACCGCGCGCCGGATCGCGCGCTGCGCATCGGCTACCTCTCGTCCGACCTGTATTACCACGTCGCGATGAGCCTGTTCACCGGCGTGCTGCGCGCGCACGACGCGGCGGCTTTCGAGATCCACGTCTACAACGCTTCGCCGGTCCGCGACGCCACGACCGCAAGGCTGCAGGCCCTCGCCCCGCGCTGGCGGGACGTGCACGGCATGCCTGCCGGCGACGTCGCCGAGCGCATCGCGGCGGACGGCGTCGATATTCTGGTCGAGCTCTCCGGGCACACGTCGAACAACCGCCTGGACGTCCTGGCGCTGCAGCCCGCGCCGCTGCAGGCGAGCTGGCTCGGCTACCCGGGCTCGACCGGGCTGCCGCAGGTGGACTACCTGATTTCGGACCCTTACACCTCTCCGCCCGAGTCGGACCGCTACTGCTCGGAGCGCGTGTGGCGCCTGCCGAGTACGCGTTTGTGCTACGAGCCGCCGGATCCGAGCCCGGCGCCCGCGCTCCCGTCCGCGGACGCGCCGCCCACGTTCGGCTGCTTCAACAACCTGTCAAAGCTCAATCCCGCCGCGCTGGGGCTGTGGCGGCAGGTGCTCGAAGCCGTCCCGGACGCGAGGCTGGTGCTGAAGAGCGCCACGCTCGACATTGCGCAGGCGCGCGACTGGCTCGCGGGCGAGCTGGAGCGCGCGGGGCTCGACGCCGCGCGCGTCGAGCTGCGCGGGCGCAGCCCGCACACCGAGACGCTCGCGCAGTACGCCGGCATCCATCTCGCGCTCGATCCCTTTCCCTACTGCGGGGGGCTCACCTCGCTCGACGCGCTGTGGATGGGCGTGCCAGTCGTGACCCTTGAGCGTCCGCTGATCGCCGGGCGCCAGACGCTCAGCTTCCTGTGCAACCTCGGGCTGAACGAGCTGATTGCGCGCACGCCCGAAGAGTACGTGCGCCGCGCGGCCGAGCGCGTTGCGGATCGCGGCTGGCTCGAACGGCAGCGCCTCGGCCTGCGCGCCGCGCTGCGTGCCTCGCCGCTGTGCGACTTCGCGCGCTTCACGCGCGACCTGGAAGCCGCCTACCGCGGCATGTGGCACGCCTGGCTGGAGGCCCGGTCGTGAACGGGCCGCAGCCGCTCCTTGATCAAGGTCAAGCCGCGCCGCCGCCAACGTTCTATCGTCGGCGAAGTTTCATCGCTTCCCGGGTTTTGCGGAGCGCGTCATGGCCGGCGGGATCACTCGGCGGGAATTCCTCAAGGGCACGGGCGGGGCCATCGCGGGCGCGGCGGTCCCCGGGGCGGGACTGTCGGCGGCAGAGCGCGTAGCCGGTCCGCCAGCAAGCGACAACGCCGCGCATTCCGGCCCGCGCGAAGTATTTCTGGAGGTGAACGGCGCGCGGCGCGCCGTCACCGTCGAACCCCGAATGACCCTCGCCGAGGCACTGCGGGGGCAGCTCGAACTCACGGGTACGAAGATCGGCTGCGACCGCGGCTCGTGCTCGGCCTGCACCGTCTGGCTCGACGGCTCGCCCGTTTCCTCCTGCATGATGCTCGCCGTCGACGTCGGCGAGCGCAAGGTCGTCACGATCGAGGGGCTGGCCAACGGCGAGAAGCTCCACCCGGTCCAGTCCGCGTTCATCGCCCGCGACGCGATCCAGTGCGGCTTTTGCACGCCGGGCCTGGTCATGACCAGCGCGGCACTCGTCGCAAAGAACCGCAATCCCTCCGTCGAAGACGTCAAGGCGGCGATCAGCGGGCATCTGTGCCGATGCGGGACCATTCCCCACGTGCTCGAGGCGGTGCTCGACGCGGCGAAGGTCATGAAGGGCTGATCGTGTCCGAAGGCGGGGACATGCGTACGCAGAGGTATCCGGCCGGCATCGAACCGGGGACGCTCGGCGAGATCGAGCGCACCGTGCCCGCCGGCGAGGCGCCGCCGCTGCCGCCGAATGCGCAGCTCACGTGGATCGGCAAGTCCGTGCCGCGAATCGCGGGCCGCGCCAAGGTCACGGGGGCCGCGCGCTACACCGTGGACGTGAAGCTTCCCGGCATGCTGTACGGGCGGCTCCTGCGCTCGCCTTATCCGCACGCGCGGCTGCTCGCGCTCGATCTCGACGCTGCGGCCAGGCATCCGGGAGTGAGGGCCGTTCTCGCCCTCAACGACACCGCGGGCCGGGCGGTCGAGATTCCGGCCGACGCCGGTTCCCCGCCGCAGTCCGATGCGCGGCGGGTGCTCTACGTCGGCGACGTGGTCGCGGGCGTGGCCGCCGCCACGCCCGAGGCCGCCGAGGAGGCGCTGCGCCTGATCAAGGCGGATTATCAGCCGCTGCCGTTCGTCGTTGACCTGGAGAGCGCCCGGCGGAGCGACGCGCCCGTCGTGTTCGCGCATCCTGTCCGCAGCGAGAGTCGTGGTGAAACCATCGCCAGCGCCGTGCCTTTGCCGCAGCAAGGCAACGTGCGCGGACCCAACAAAGCGGGCTCCCGCGGCGACGTGAACGAAGGGCTCTCGCGAGCCGAGGTCGTCGTCGAGGGCGAATTCCGCACCCAGGTGCAGACCCACTGCTGCATGGAGACGCACGCGGCGGTGGCCGACTGGCGCGCCGACGGCCTGACCGTGTACCTGTCCACGCAGTACACCGCGGGCGTCCGGCGCGAGCTGGCACACGCTTTCGGGTTGCCGCTCGGCCGCGTGCGCGTGGTCGTCGACGCGATGGGCGGGGGCTTCGGCTCCAAGTCGAGCGCCGGGAATTACGTGCGCGCCGCGGTGGCGCTGTCGCGGAAGGCGGGCGCGCCGGTGCGCATGGCGCTCGATCGCCGGGAGGAGCAGCTCGACAGCGGCAACCGGCCGGCGACGGTCCAGCACATGCGTATCGGGGCGAAGCGCGACGGCACCCTCACCGCGATCGCCGTCGACGAGTACGGCACCGCCGGCGTCGCCCTCGGCGCCGGAGTCGGGTTCATCGCGCAAGGGATGTATACGTGCGACAACTTCGGCATCGCGCAGTCCGACGTGTTCATCAACGCCGGACCCGGGTGCGCGATGCGGGGGCCGGGCAACGTGCCGGGCGCGTTCGCGCTCGAGCAGATGGTCGACGAGCTGGCCGAGAAGCTGGGCATGGATCCGCTCGCGCTGCGCGACCGCATCGAGGCGGACCCGGTGCACCGCGAGGAGAGGCGCCTCGGTGCGGCCAGCATCGGCTGGAGCCGCAGGCGCGCGCCCGGCGCCGATCGGGGCACAGTGAAGCGCGGAATCGGGATGGCGCAGTCCTACTGGGGCGCCAATGTGTGCACCAATTCCTCCTGCGAAGTGCGCATTCTGCGCGACGGCTCGGTTGAGCTGCTCTCGGGGGTCCAGGACATCGGAACGGGCGTCGGCACCGTGCTCGCACAAGTCGTGGCCGAGGAACTGGGCCTGCGTCCCGAGGACATCGCCGTGCGCATCGGCGATACGGACTTCCCTGCGGGCCCGCCCTCCTACGGCAGCATGACCACGGCCTCGATCACGCCGCCGGCGCGCAACGCGGCGCATCGCGCGCTGCACGAGCTGTTCCAAGCCGCGGCGCCGGCGCTCGGCACCGCGCCGGAGAACCTCGTTGCGCGCGACGCACGCATTGCGACCCGCGACGGCGCGCGCGGCATGAGCTTTCGGGAAGCGGCCGCAAGGCTTCGCACCGACCACATCGGCGTGGTGGCGAGCCGCACCGACGACTACGGCGGCTTCGCAGCGAGGCATGGTGACGTCGCCTCCGCGCGCAGCATGCTGGGCGGCGTGCAGTTCGCGCAGGTGGCGGTGGACGTCGAGACCGGCATCGTGCGCGTGGAGCGCGTGGTCGCCGCGCAGGACTGCGGCCGGCCGCTCAATCCGCGGCAGATCGAGAGCCAGGTGCACGGCGGCGTCCTCATGGGCCTGTCCTACGCGCTGTACGAGAACCGCGTCATCGACCGGCACACCGGCTACGTGCTCAACGCCGACCTCGAGTACTACAAGATCGCGAGGTCGCGCGAGACGCCCGCGATCGAAGTGATCCTGCTGGAGTACTACCAGGGCACGAGCGCCACCGATGCCTACGGCATCGCCGAGCCGGCGAACATCGCCACCGCTCCGGCGATCGCCAACGCGGTCTACAACGCCATCGGCGTGCGCGTGCGCCAGCTGCCGATGACGCCCGCCGCGGTCCTCGCCGCGCTCGGGCGGATCCCGGCGCGGAGCGTGGGCGCATGAACCGCTTCGAATGGACGGGCGCCCCGGGAGTCGCGCAGGCCGCCGCGGCGGGAAGCGTCACCGTGGCCGCCGCGATGCGCACGCAAAGCGGCGTGCCCGGCGCCGACGCCGCGATCCTCAAGGCGGGCGGCATCGATCTTCTGGACCTGATGAAGGAAGGCCTGCTCACCCCGAAGCGGGTCGTCAATCTGCGCGCCATTGCCGAGCTCGGGCGCATCGCCGAGGAGCCCGGCGGATCGGTTCGCATCGGAGCGATGGTCACGCTCGCGCAACTCGCCGCGGATCCGCTCGTGCGCGGCCGCTACCGTGCCCTGGCCGAGGCCGCGGGCAATTCGGCCAGCCCGCAGATCCGGCAGGTGGCGACCATCGGCGGCAATCTCCTGCAGCGGCCGCGCTGCTGGTACTTCCGCTCGCTGCACCATCACTGCGTGCGCAAGGGCGGCGAGACCTGCTTCGCCTTCGCCGGCGAGAACCAATACCACGCCGTCTTCGGCCACAACGGCTGCGCCATCGTGCATCCGTCCACCTCCGCGACGGCGCTGGTCGCATTCGATGCGCGCGTCGAGCTGGCGAGCGCGCGGGGACCGAAGCGCGCGGTCGCGCTGGAGGACTTCTTCGTCGCGCCCGAGCAGAACATCGAGCGCGAAAACGATCTTAGGCCGGGCGAGATCCTGACTTCCGTGCTGCTGCCGCCCGTGCGGGGAGCGCGCTCGGTGCACCTGCGGCAGGGGGAGCTGGAATCCTTCGACTGGCCGGTTGCGGACGTGGCGATCGTGCTCGACCTGGAGCCGGGGAACGTGTGCCGGAAAGCGTCGATCGTGCTCGGCGCCGCGGCCCCCGTTCCGCACCGGGCGAGGGAGGCCGAGGAGGCCCTCGCGGGCAGGCGCATCGGCGAGGATTCCGCACGCGCCGCGGCGCGAGCGTCCCTCGCGGGAGCGATGCCGCTCACCGGCAATGCCTACAAGCTGCCCATTTTCGAGACGCTCGTGCGCCGGGCGATCCTCGACGCAGCGAATGGAGCGTGAACATGAAACGGGCGAAGCCGGTCACGAGAAGACAAGCCAACACTGCGCTGCTTGCGCTCGGCGCGATGTCGGCGCTGCCGGCCGCGACTCTCGCGCAGCAGGCAAGAGTGCTCCCCGCCCCGCGCAAGGAGCTCGGCAAGCCGCTCATGCAGGCCTTGCAGCTGCGCCGCTCGACGCGTGAATACTCGCAGCGCCCGCTCTCCGACCAGGTGCTCTCGGACTTGCTGTGGGCCGCATACGGCGTCAACCGCCCGAGCGGCGACCGCACCGCGCCCTACTGGCGCCACATCATGGTGATCGACGTCTACGCCGCGATGGCCGACGGCGTCTGGCTCTACGACCCGAAGCAGCATGCGCTGCGGCCTCATCTTGCAGACGATCTCCGTCGCGAGACCGGCACGCAGGATTTCGTGGCGACCGCCCCGCTCAACCTCGTGTACGTCGCCCACGGGGAGCGCATGACGGAAGTTTCACCGGAGGACCGCCGCTTGTACGGATCGGTGGATGCGGCGTTCGCAGGTCAGAACGTGTATCTGTATTGCGCATCGGAGGGACTGGCGACCGTATTCCGCGGAGCGGTTGACCACCAAAGGCTCGGGCGCGCGATGCAGCTCGGCGAGGGGCAATTCGTCGCCTTCGCGCAGACGGTCGGCTACCCGCTGGCCTGAGCGCCCCCGACAGGACCCCGTTACCGGGGCCCTGTCGGGGCGCTTACCGTCCAGGACGCGAGTGCGCGGCCTGTACCGTTGCGTCGGTCTGCTTCTCCGTGTCCACGAGCAGCAGCAGGCCCGCCCCGGCGGCAAACAGCACGATCACCGAGAGTATGGACAGGCGCGGACTGCCGGTGAGATAGCTCGTGATGCCGATCAGGAACGGCCCGATGATGGCGGCGAACTCGCCCAGCATGTTGTAGAAGCCGAAGAATTCGCCGGCCCGCTCCGCCGGAACCAGCCGCGCGAACAGCGATCGGCTGAGCAGCTGCACGCCGCCCTGCACCAGCCCGACCATCACGGCGAGTGCGTAGAACTGGGACGGATGCCGCATGAAGGCGGCGAACACCGACACGAGCACGTACGCACCGAGACCGATGAAGATCCCCCGCCGCGGGCCGATGCGCTCGCCCAGGCGCCCGAACACCAGCGCGGCCGGCACGCCGACGAACTGCACCAGCAGCACCGCGAGGATCAGGTTGGCGGTGCCGAAGCCGATGGACTTGCCGTAATCCACCGCCATCTGGATCACCGTGTTGACGCCGTCGATGTACAGCCAGTAGGCGATCAGGAACATGAACACGGTCCTGTAGGCGCGAACCTGCCGGAAGGTCTCGGCGAACTGGCGAATGCCCTCGCGCGCCGCCGTCGCGAAGCCGACCGGCGCGGCCGGGGGGTGCGGCTCGGGCACCCAGAACAGCACCGGCAGCGAAAACAGCGCCCACCACGCGGCGGTGAGGACGTACACCAGGCGCACCGCCTGCGTCGCGTCGGCGATGCCGAACCACTGCGGCTTGAGGCTCATGGCGACGCCCAGCGCGAGGAAGATCCCGCCGCCCAGGTAGCCGGCGAAATAGCCCGCGGCGGAGGTCATGTCCAGCTCGCCAGGCTCCGCCACGCTCAACAGCATGGAATCGCCGAACACGTTGCCCCAGAAGTAGCCGATCGACGCGAGCACGTAGAACACGACCGCCCATTGCCATGCGCCTTGCGCCACGAAGTGCAGCGCCAGCACCATCACGGAGCCGAACAGCGCCGAGGCGATGAGGAAGCGCTTCTTGTGGCCGCCCCGGTCGGCGATCGCGCCCAGCGCGGGCGCCGAGATCGCCACCACGAGGCTGGCGATGGAGTTGGCCACGCCGAGGCGCAGCGTGCTCACGGTGATGTCCGCGCCGTGGCTCCAGTAGCCCTTGAAGAAGATGGGGAAGAATGCCGTGATGACGGAGGTCGTGAAGGCGTGGTTTCCCCAGTAGTACGAGGCCCAGCCCCACACCTTCCGGCTCTTCGGCAGCCACATCTGTTCGGCCTCCGGCCTCTATTGCCGCTCGAGTCCGACGCGCGAGCGGCCGTGACTGGAGCTCTCGAGGGCGCCGACGAGCTTGGGCGCCACCGCGGACGCCCTCAGATCCTGCAGCAGCCGCCGGAATTCCGGGTTGGCCTCGAGTATTTTCGGCCCCGCCGCAATCGTCTCGTCGACCTGGACCGGCGCAAGCGCGAAGCTCGTCGGCACGGCCAGGAGCGCCTTGCGCATCGACGGATCCGGGTAGGAGCGCAGCCCGACCTCGATGTCGTAGACCTCGACGTCCGGCGCGAAGGGACCCTGGCCGCTGCGGAGGTCGGCCTGTATCTCGCTCCGCCAGCGGGACATGGTCTGCGCGAACTGATCGTAGGTGTCGGCCGTATTGTGCGACAGGAACCCGAATTCGATCGCGTGGAACATCGCCACCAGCGAAGGAACGTCGCCGGACTGGTCTGCCGCAAAGGTGTTCTTGCGCTCCGCGTTGACGCTCAGGAAGATGATCTTCTTCACCCCGGTCGCGCCGCCGTGCTCGAGCGCCGGCCCCAAGCCGCCCGCCATTTCGATGTCTTGAGCGATGCGCCTCAAGCCCAGGTTGTCGGCCAGACCGCCGTCGACCAGATGGATGTAGGGCCTGAGCGCCCGGTCGCGGTAGGTCTCCTGCTCCGCGAGGTACTCACGAACCTTGCGCTGGACAAACGATGGATGCGCTCCGTGCGGACCCGGCGGGAGCCTGCTGCTGCAAGGGCCCGCGTAGCTTTTCAGCGTGATCGGAGTGAACACGACCGGCACGGCGCTCGAGGCCGCGGCCGCGACCGCGAGCGGAACGCTGCGCAGGTCCGAGCACATGAGGCGGAACTGATCGGGCGTGAATTCGAAGCTCGTGCCGAGCGATAAATCGGTCGCCGTCAGGAACAGCGTCGGCCCGGACCGATCGTCCCGCAGCTGGCCGTAGGTCATGCCGTGGAACAGCACGCGGTCGAGCTGCTCCGCCAGCACGTTGCCGCGCCCGAACCAGGGCGAGCTCATGCGATACGAGGTTTCCGGCGCGACCGCCCCCGCCAGCAGATCGGACTCGAAGTCGCGCAGCAGAAACTGCTTCTTGAACGCGGTGAACGTCTGCGCGCCGTACGCGGCGTAATACCCGGCGGTCATACCCCCGCCCGACACGCCCGACAGCACGTCGACCTGGTCGAGCAGGGTCGTGGTGCGGCCGTTCCAGTCGAAACGCGTGTCGCGCAGCGCCTCGAGCACCCCGTACGCCAGCGCCGCGGCGCGCATTCCGCCCCCCGAAAACGCGACCACGAAGTAGATGTCCCGGGCGTTGTTGGCGCCACCTATCGCGGACCAATAGGATGGCTTCTCCTTCGCCGCCGCGACGGGCGGAGCGGAGACCTGGTTGATCCAAGGCTGATAGGTGCTGGCGCATGCCGACACGAGCAGCGTCACGCAGGCGAGCGCAATGGTGCGCCGTGCCCCGCTCGCCGCACCGCGCGGCCGCGCATCGAACTCCGAACCGTGCATCCGCTCCCGCCGACTTTGCGCGCGCCCGCAAGCCGCCTCGCGCAGCGCGCGCCGCATTTTCGCACGGGCCGCCGCCGCTTCTCTTCTTAGTGCGCCGCCGCGTGCGGCTCGGCCTCGGGGGCCTGCGAGGGCGGCCGCTCGCGCGGAGGATTGCCGTGGTAGATCAGGCTGCGCCGGCGCTGCAGATACGCGTCGCGCTCAAACGAGTACTTGTCCAGCGCCGCTTCCTCGAGCAGCCGGCTCGCCCCCAACAGGTCGGCCCGCTCGCTGGTGGCGCGCAACACGATCATGGCGTCGCGCGGCGCCACCGGCTTGTGCTTGCTCACCGGATCGAAATGCCAGTCGAACACGCTGCCCACGCTGTCGCGCACGTCGCTCGAGCCCACCAGCGGCCAGACGATGTACGGCCCCGGGCCCGCACCCCAGGTGCCGAAGGTCAGGCCAAAGTCGCCGTGGTGCTTCTCCAGCCCCATCTGGCTCGCCACGTCGTTGATGCCGAAGATGCCCAGCGTCGTGTTGAACGCAAAGCGCGCCCAGTCCGTCACCGCATCCATCGGCCGGCCCTCCAGCAGGTTGTTCACCCCGATGAACAGGTCACCCACGTTGGCGAAGAAATTGCGCACCCAGCCCCGCGCCGGCGAGGGCACCACGTCCTGGTACGCCGTGGCCACCGGCTTGCCGATCGCCTGGTCGAACTTGTCGTTGAAGGCGAACATCGACCGGTTGAACCCCTCCAGCGGGTCCCCAGCGTCGCCCCCGCTCGTCGCACACCCGCCAAGCGCCACCAGCACGATCGCCAGCAGCACCCCGCGCGCGCATCCCGGCCGCCCCACCGCCGACTGCATCAGCCGCAGTTGATCGCCATTCGCAAGCATTTTCGAGTCGCCTCCGGCCGAACGAAGTCACACAGGCCACGCTGAGTGTCTCAGGGGCGCCAGACTTTACTGTGTCGCACGGGTCCGAGAATGCAAAAGATGGAAAGCACCATGAAATAGTACCGATCGGCCCGCCGTCGGCGACGATCCCGGGAGAACTTGCAGGTCATCCGCCGATCGTCGGCCCTCCGCGCCATCTCCAGCGCGCACATCGCCGAGTGCGTGCAGTCTTCGAGGCACCTGCGATGCTCAGGCGGCCAGAATCTGCCGGCGCGTCAGGTCTTCGCAAGAATTCCTCCACGCGCCCGCCAGGCTAGCTTCGTTTCGACACTTATCTATTCCTCCGACCAAGGTACTTCCAGTATCCTTGATCGGGGAGGGGTGAAAGGATTTCGCGCAGCTTGTACAAGGCCGCCTTGACCCCACGAGAACGATAACGAGAACGCCTCGACGGCAGGTACCCCCAACCGGCCCCGGCCGAGGCGGCGCTAAGGCTTTCTGCGTGGGCGCTCGCATGATGACCAGTTCGTCGAGGACGCGCTGAGATGTCGGATTCCGCTGCCAAGCAGCCCGAGCTGTTCGAGAACAGCGTCGTCGGGCTTGGGGTGCTGCGCGATGGGCGTGTCGTCAAGGCGAACAATCGACTCGCCGAGACCTTTGGGTACGGGATCCGGGAGCTGCTGGCGACGCCGCTGCCTGCCCTGTACCTGTCGGCCGATGCCCTCGAAGCGCTGGAACGGGAAGCGCGAGTCCAGCTCGCGCAGAGAGGCGCCTTTGCCCAGGACGTCCAGCTGCGGCGCAAGGATGGCGCGCATTTCTGGGCCCGATGCGGACTCGATGCGATCGACCGCGATGACCTCTCGAAGGGCCTGCTCTGGACAGTCCTGGATGTCACCGAGATCAAGCAGGCAGAGCAGGCCCTGCGCGAGAGCGCCGCGCAGCTGCGCCTGTTTGCCGATAGCGTGCCCGCCATGAGCATCGTCTACGACGAGAAGCTGCGTTGCCTGTTCGCCAACAAGCGCTTTGCGGAGTACTTCGGCTTGACGACCGGGAGCATCGTCGGCAAACACCTGCGAGAGATCGTCGGCGAGGAGGCCTACCGGGAGATCAAGGTCCATTTCGACCGCGTGCTCCAGGGGTATCCGACCGGGTACGAGCGCACGCGCCGCCTCCCCGATGGAGAATGTCGGCACCTCGACGTCAAGCTCATTCCGCACATCGGCGAACAGGGGCAGGTCCGCGGCCTGTTCGCCGTCACCTCCGACATCACCGAGCGCAAGGAAGAAGAGAACCGGATTCGCCAGCTGGCGCAGCGCGATGCCCTCACCGGCGTCGCGAACCGGCTCCTCTTCGACGAGCACCTTCGGCGCGCGCTGAGCCTCAGCGCACGTGCAGGCCATCTCGTGGCACTGCTTTACATCGATCTCGACAACTTCAAGCCGGTGAACGACACCTTGGGCCACGTTGCCGGCGATGAGCTCCTGAAAAGCTCCGCCGAAAGGATCACGCAGCAGGTGCGCGAGTCCGATACCGTCGCGCGCCTCGGCGGCGACGAGTTTGCGGTGATCTTGGCCCATATCACCGGCCCCCAGGACGCGGCCGTGGTCGCGCAGAGAATCCTCGACGCTCTGAGAAAGCCGTTCAGTCTGCCCCCCGAAGGTCGGGACGTGCGCATCGGCGCGAGCATCGGCATCGCAATTTGCCCCGCCGACGCGTGGCACGCCGAAGCGCTCCTCAAGGCAGCGGACGCGGCCATGTACCAGGCGAAGCAAGACGGAAACCGCTACAGCTTTTGTGAGCGTTGGTCGCGGCCGGCGGCAGAGCCCTCCTAGCCCCCGCGCGATCCCGGTCGCTTCTCCTCGGAACCGTTCCTGGTTCAGCCGCGCCGCTGCAGGCGCAGCGCGAGCCTGCGTAGGGCTCCGAGCGAGAGCTCGCGTCCGCCGGTAAGGCCGCTGGGCCGCACGATCAGCACCAGGGCCATCACGGCGCTGACCACCACGATCCGGGTCCCGGACGGGAGAGCGAATTGCCAGCCGTCGATATCGATCCCGCCTTCGGCGACCGCGAGGAACGAGTCGAGCCCGCTCACGGCGAGCGATCCGATCACCGCCCCCCAGAGGCTCGACGAGCCGCCGACCACGAGCATCGCGAGCGTCAGCAGCGTGAGCGGGAGGTACATGTCCTGGATCGTGAGCGGCAGCAGGTGGATGAACAGCGCACCGGCAAAGCCGGCGAGCGCTCCCGACAGCGCGAACGCGAGCAGGCGCTGCCGATAGACCGACACGCCGACCGCCTGCGCCGCCGCCGGGTCCTCGCGCGTGGCGCGCAGCATGCGCCCGAAGCGGCTCTGCTGGTACAGGTAGGCGGCGCCGACGACGGCGAGCGCGCCGAGCGCCGCTTGCAACAGTCCCGTCGACTCCGGCACCGAAGAGAACGCGCTCGAGCCGGGGCCGATCCGGTCGTAGAAGTAGAGCAGGTTGTGCGTGATTTCGAGCACCCCGAAGGTGGCGATGCTTGCAGCCAGGCCCGAGAGGCGCATCAGCGGCAGACCGACGATCACCGCGAACACGCCGCCTGCCGCCGCCGCGACGAGCAGCGACGGCACGTTGCCGACCGAGGCGTGCAGAAGGAACGGGAACAGGTTCGGCATGATCCCGCTTTTCTCGTCCGGGGGAACGCTGAGCACGCCGGCGGTCCAGGCGCCGACCGCCACGAAGCTTATGTGGCCGAACGAGAGCACCCCCGAATTGCCGACGAACACGTAGATGGCTCCGACCATCGCGACGGCGACGAGCGCGTTGATGAAGTAGACCTGGATCGCGCTCGAGGCGCCCGTCCCGATCGTGGCCGCGAGCGCGACCAGAATCACGGGTCCGAGCAGCTGCCAGATCGCCCGTTCCCTCATACGCGCTCCACCGGTCCGCGCCTGCGGCTGAACAGCCCGCCGGGGCGGATCAGCAGGACGACGATCACCAGGCCGAAGAGAAACGACGGCAGGTACTGGCTCTGGTTGGTCGGCAGCGCTCCGCCGAGAAAGCCCGAGACGAAGCCGATCGCGAAGCCGCCGAGGGTGGCCGAGGAGAGCCGGCTCATTCCGCCGACGACGACGCCGGCCAGAACGATGATCGTGTCGCGCAGCGCGAAGCCGGCGGTCACGAGGGGGTTCTGCACGGTCAGCATGACCGCCACCACCGCGGCGAGCGCGCCCGAGACGAGCACGGCCGCGGTGATCACCCGGTTCGCCCTGACCCCGAGCGCGCGCGCCGTACGGAAATCCATGGCGGCGGCGCGCATATGCAGGCCGACGTTGGTGCGGACGAGCAGGAGCACGAGGGCGAGCAGACACAGCGCGGCGGCCACGATCGCGACGATCGTGATCTTGCGGATATCGACATGGCCGATGGCGATCGGCAGGTTGAGGTAGGCGAGCGAGGCGGCGGTCTTGCCCAGCGCGCCGAACCAGAGCAGCGCGACGCTCTGCATCAGGAAGGCCACCGCGAACGTCGCGACGAGCATCACCGCGGGACGCTCCGTGCGCAGCGGCCGAAAGACGACCCACTCCATGACGAGCGAGAGCGCGATGACTACGCCGAAGCAGAGCACGATCCCCGCCCACACCGGCCAGCCCCGCTCGGAGGCGACCGCGAGCGCGAAGGCGCCCGCCATGATCAGCTGCCCGTAGGCGAAGTTGACCAGCCGCAGGACGCCGAAGACGAGCCCGATGCCGACCGCCATCAGGGCGTAGATCGCGCCCAGGCCGACGGCGTCAACCAGTGTCTGCCAGGTGATGCTCACGAAAGGTAGGCGGCGACCATCTTCGCGGTATCCGCCGCGTCACGCGGCGTCAAGCTGAGGCGAAGCTCGCCGTTGGCGATGACGTAGCTCCGGTCGGCGAGGCTGACGGTTCGCTGCGCCCGCTGCTCGACCAGCAGCACGGTGAGGCCGCGCTCGCGCACCGTTCGCAGCGTCTCGAAGACGACGTTGACCATGGTCGGCGAAAGGCCGAGCGAGGGCTCGTCGAGCAGCAGCACGTCGGGCCGTGCGATGAGGGCGCGGGCGATCGCGAGCTGCTGCTGCTGGCCGCCCGAGAGCGCACCCGCTTGCCGGCGCGCGAACTGGCCGAGCACCGGGAACAGCCCGTACAGATCCTCAAGGTCCCCGGCGATCCCCTCGCTCGACCGGCGAGCGGCGAGCCCGAGGCGGAGGTTCTCCTGCACGCTCAGCTCGCCGAAGATGCGGCGGCCTTCGGGGACCAGCGCGATCCCGCGCCGGGCGATGGACTCGGGCGAGCCGCCGCGCAGCCGGGCGCCGCCGAGCAAGACCTCGCCGCCGTGAATCGGCACCAGCCCCATGATCGCGTTCAGCGTCGTCGACTTCCCGGCGCCGTTCGGGCCGATCAGCCCGACGATCTCGCCCTTGCGGATGTCGATCGACAGCCCGCGCACCGCGCGGACGGCGCCGTAGCGCACCTCCAGGTCTCGAAGCTCGAGCATCGCATCGCTCATGCCCCTAGAGCAACCTCTCGCTCACGACGCCGTCTCGGTCACCGGCGCCTCGCCGAGGTAAGCGGCGGCGACGTCGAGGTTGGCGCGCACCTCGGCGGGCGGGCCCTCGGCGAGCGTCTTTCCCTGGTCGAGCACCTGGATCCAGTCGCACACGTCCATGATCAGCGCCATGTTGTGGTCGATCAGCAGGACGCCGGCGCCATGCTCGTCGCGCACCGAGCGGATGACCGCGGCGAAGGCAGGGACCTCCGCCTCGGGCAGCCCGGCCGCAGGCTCGTCCATGAGCACGTACTTCGGCTCCGTCGCGAGCGCCCGCGCGACGCCGAGGCGCCGCTCGTGCCCATGTGCGAGCACCGCAGCCGGCATGTCCGCGTAGGCGGCGAGGTCGAGGCGCTCGAGCAGGTCGCCGGCACGCCGCCGCGCTTCACGCGGGCCGGCGCCGACCCCGAGCGCGGCGACCTCCACGTTCTCGCGCACGCTCAGCGAGCGGAACGCGTGGCTGTGCTGGAAGGTGCGAGTGAGGCCGGCGCGGCCGCGCCGATGCGGCGTCCAGCGCGTCACGTCGCGCCCCTCGAACTCGATCGTCCCCGAGGACGGGAAGTCGAAGCCGGTGAGCAGGTTCACGAGCGTGGACTTCCCCGCGCCGTTCGGGCCGATCAGCCCGACCACCTCGTGGCGCGAGAGCTCGAGCGAAACCGACTGAAGCGCCACGACGCCCTCGAAGGAGCGGGAAACCGCGGCCGCCCGGAGCATCACCCCGGGCCGCCGTGAATCCCTCCAGCCGGTCCTGCTGTCGGTCAATCCAGGCCTAGTGGATCGTCGGCACGACCTTGGCGACGATCTCGCCGACGACCTTCGGCACATTGTTCTGGATCTCGATCACGCGGTACTGCCGCCCGAACACCGTGTGCCAGCGCGGCGAGAAGCTGACCAGACCCGACAGCGTCGGCACCTTCCTGAACTTCTCCATCACCGCCGCCAGGGCCGCGCCTTTCGTCGACTTCGCCCGCTTGATCGCGGTGGCCACGCCATCGATCGCCGCGGAGCCGGTGACGAAGCCGCCGGTACCGGCGAGCTGGGGGTTCTCCTTCTTGAGCTGCGCCGCCAGCGCATTCACCGCCGGGTTCGGATCGTCTCCGAACGCCGACGCGAACGTGACGAAGTAATAGTTCGTCACCTCCGGGCTCTTCGGCAGCCAGTAGGTGCCGTCGCCGGCCCACGAATTCAGGATCGGCGTGTTGTTGCCGAGCGAGCGCAGCCCGGAGATGAGCGTCGGCAGGGCCCCGAACGCGCCCGCCGTCGAGGTCACGATGACGTCGGGCTTGACGCCGTTCAAGCGGCTGACGACGTTCTGGACGTTGTTGCCGCCGAGCGACTGGTAGCTCTCCTCGTCGACGATCTTGCCGCCCAGCTGCGTAAAGCGGGCCTTGAAGGCTTCCACCACGTTTTTGAAGTAGACGATCACGGTGTCGGTCGCGAGCGCGGCCGTCTTCCAGCCCTTCTGCCACGCGTACTGGGCCATCGCCGAGCCCTCGTCCTGGGCGACGTTGCCGAACGAGAAGGCGAGCTTGCCCTTGGGGCCGAACCGCTTGGGTCCCATCTGATCGGTGCCGATGCAAGCCGCGACCGCGAGCACACCCTTGTTGATCGCCTCCTGAACGACGGGGGCCGCATAGTCGACGTCGCAGGTGGTGAAGATCACGTTCGCGCCTTCGGCGAGCAGCTTGATCGCGCACGACTTCGCGATCCCGGGCTTGTTGCCCTGGGTGTCGCAGGTGATGATCTTGAGCGGCCTGCCGAGAACACCGCCCTTGGCGTTGACCTGACCGACGCGGATCTCCGCCGCGGCGAGCGCCGGCCTGTCGAACGGGGCCATGGCGCCCATGCCGTCGTACGCCCAGCCGATGGTGATCGGCTGCGCGGCCCCGGCGGCGCCCGCAGTGCCGATGAGTGCGGCGGCCGCAGCGAGTGCGGCCCACTTGTTAGCCTTTTTCATGCTCCTGCTTCCTCCTCGTTTTGCGTCGCGCCGGGAAAAGCGCGACGACCACTGCGTTTGAGCGCTACAAGCCAAGTCTGACAGGCTCCCGGCGGCTCGACAAGGTAGGCACCGCGGCGCATGCGCTGCAACTGGCAGTTTGTTGGTGCCTAGATTCAATGCAGTGTCGGCAGGCCGAGTGCCTGCCAGCGTTCGTCCAGCGCTCCGCCCGTGGCATCGCGCAGCGCGGCGTCTCGCAGCGAGGCGAGCTCCTGGGCGGCGGCGGGACGCGTCCCCAGGATGCCGGCGGCAAGCATCAGGCGGTCGAAGCGGCTGCTGCCGCGCTGATGGGTATCGCTGTAGCCCTTGACCACGCGCCGGCAGGCAAGCACTTCGACCGCCAGCGCATAGTCCTGCGCGAGCGCCTGGTGCACGCTGCGCAGCCAGGCCTCGATGTGATCGAGCTCGCGCGCATGCCGCAGACTGCCGCGGCGCCAGCGGCGCAGCCCCGCGACGAGGCGCAGCTGCGCGTGGCCGGACACGGTGTCGGAGTGCACGCGCCAGCCGTGGTCGAGCCGCCTGGCCAGCCATTTGCTCAGCCGCGGCGCAGCCATGATCCAGGCGCCGAGACCTCGCGGCAACGCGGCGCAGAACTCCTCGAGCCGCGGGTGGAAGTACTCCTCGGTGCCGACGACCTCGCCCGCGCCGGCGCCGACCTCGCGCCGCACGCGCTCGAAGCGTTCGCCGCGCGTCTTCAGGTCGGCGACGCGGATGATGTCGTCATAGGACATCGCGACCGCCACCCAGCGCGCGGCTTCCACCGTCAACGCGTAGCCGTGCCGCGCGCCGCCGGCCGCGACGTCGGCGGCGAGCAGGGCCGCCATCCGGTCGAGATATTCGCGGCCATAGACCAGGTCCTGGTAGTCGATCACGCGCTGCAGCCCCTCGCCGAGCATCGCCCAGGCCGGCTGCGGGAAGCGCTCGCGGATGCGCTCCAGCAGCGGCTGCACGGCTTCGCTTGCCGCGCGCTCGGGCAGCGCGCGCGGCGCGGTCTGCATCGCGCCGGATCCGGCCGGCTCGGCGCGCAGCGGCTCATGCGCAATTTCCGCCCCGGCGCGCAGGGCGCGCAGGCTGGCGTCCACGCCCACCCGGCCGCGCCGCACCGTGGCCTCGAACGCGTCCTGCCCGAACGGCAGCGCGCCGCTGCCGGCGAGCGCGCCGAACAGGCTGGCGGAGATCACGCTGCCCTGGCGCACGGCCAGCGCCTGCATGTCGTCGTGGATCAGGCGCTTGGCCTGGGCCCGCACCGCCTCGATGACCGTGGCGGCGTCGGCGATGCCGTTACCGGGGACCGATTTCTCCTGCACCGAGTAGGCCCGGTGCGAGCTCGCGATCACCGTCGTGCGATCCGGCGTGACCAGGCCGCGCTGCGCCGCGCGGCCGGCCTCCATCAGCTCGGCGGCGATCAGGATGTCGACCTCGCCGGGTACCGGCATCTGCGCGAGCACCGGCAGGACGCCGTCGCTGCGCCTGGCCTGCGGCGGCAGCAGCTCGATGTAGTAGACCGTCGCGCCGGTGCGCTGCGCAACCCCGGCCACCGAAGTGGCTTGCGCAATCCAGCCCGCCTCCTCGGCCATTTCGACGATCCAGTCGACGAGTACGCCGCCGCCTTGTCCACCCAAAGCATGGATCGCGATCGCGGTCGGACGCAGCGTGTCGGCGGCCATCACGCACCTTCGCGCGAGTAGAGCGAGCGGGCGCGCAGCGACGCCGCCTGGCGCGCCTGCATCCAGCCGACCACGCCGCTCCGCACGCGGCCCAGCCAGCGCTCGGCGCGCGTCGGGTTGCGCACCCAGCGCGCCTTGTAGAACGAGGGGCACAGCACCGCCGCATCGGCCACCTCGCCGCAGTGGCCGCAGGCCACGCACTGCTCGTCCACGTGCGCCACCGGGTCGGGCTTGAGCGCGTCGCCGCTGGGCGCGAGAGTCAGGCTCGGGCAGCCCGAGAGCCGCATGCATGCATGGTCGCCGCTGCACACCGCCGCGTCGACGCCGAAGCGCTCCTTCAGCACGCGCTCGCCGGCCTGGAGCCTGGCCGCTGTCCGAGGCTTCTCGCGCCGCTGCAGATTGAGCATGCACTCGCTTTGCGCAATGATGACCTTCGGCCCCTGAAACTCGGTGGTCAGAGCCTCCTCGAGGGTGTCGCGCATGCGCGTGACGTCGTACGTGCGGTCCACCGTGCGCACCCACTCCACGCCGACCCCGCGCACGGCGCGCTCGATCGGATGCATGGTGCTGCGGTTGGCGTTGACCGCGCGGGAGGACGGAATGTCCTGCCCGCCGGTGGCGGCGGCGTAGTTGTTGTCGACGATCACGATGACGCCGTCGTTCTTGTTGAACACCGCGTTGCCGATGCCGCTGGTCAAGCCGTTGTGCCAGAAGCCGCCGTCGCCCATGAACGCGATCGCGCGCTTGCCCCCCTTGACGTTGAAGGCGGAGGCGCTGGAGGCGCCTAGGCCGTAGCCCATGGTCGTGGCGCCGATGTTGAACGGCGGCAGGATCGAGAACAGGTGGCAGCCGATGTCGGACGCGACGTGGTGCGGCCCGAGCTTTTGCTCCACCAGCTTGAGCGACGAAAAGATCGGGCGCTCCGGACAGCCGACGCACAGGCCCGGCGGGCGCGGCGGCAGCGCGTCGAGCGCCGCGGCATGGCCGGCGCCCGCCGGCTGGGGGGCGGGGATCGCGCGCTTGGGCATGCCCAGCGGCACGGCCGGCGCCAGCGCCGCCGGGTAGTGCCGCTCGAGGAAACCGCGCAGCCCCTTGCGCAGCACGGCGACGGTGTAGTCGCCGCCCATCGGCAGCAGATCCTTGCCGTGCAGCACGGCGTCGACGCCGGCGCGGCGCAGGATGGCGTTCAGGTTTTGCTCGTGGGAGTCGGGCTGCCCCTCCTCGACCACCAGCACCGCCTTCTTGCCGCGGCAGAATCGAATGACCTCCTCGTCGACCAGCGGGTAGGCAACGTTGAGCACGTACAGCGGAATGCGCGATTCGCCGTACAGGCCGGCCATGCCTTCCAGCATCAGCGCGCGCAACACGTTGTTGTACAGGCCGCCGAGCATCACGATGCCCAGCTCGGCAATGTCGCCGTCGAAGAACTCGTTGAGCTTGCGTTCCTGGATGAACTTGACCGCCGCCGGCCAGCGTTGCTCGATCTTCTCGCGCTCGTGCAGGAAGGACGCCGGGGGCAGCACGATGCGGTTGACGTCGCGCCGCGGCGCCTCCAGCGCCTCGCGCAGCGTGAAGGCGGGACGCCGGTTCTCGCGCGTGACGAAGCTGCCGTGCAGGTGGCAGGATCGGATGCGCAGCAGCAGCATCACCGGGGTGTGGCTGGCCTCGGAAAGCTCGAAGCCGTCGTGCACCGCCTGCACGATCGCGGGCAGGTTGGGCCTCGGGTCGAGCAGCCACATCTGCGACTTCATGGCGAAGGAATGGGTGCGCTCCTGCATGATGCTGGAGCCCTCGCCGTAGTCCTCGCCGATGACGATGAGCGCGCCGCCGGTCACTCCGCCGGAGGCGAGGTTGGCCAGCGCGTCGGAGGCGACGTTGGTGCCGACGGTGGACTTCCAGGTCACCGCTCCGCGCACCGGGTACATCACCGAAGCCGACAGCGTCGCCGCCGCCGCGGCCTCGCTGGCCGCCGGCTGGAAGTACACGCCCAGCTCCTCGAGGATCGGCTGAGCGTCGGCCAGCACGTCCATCAGGTGCGAGATCGGCGAGCCCTGGTAGCCGCTCACGTAGGCGACCCCCGCCTCCATCAGCGCCTTGGTCACCGCCAGGATGCCCTCGCCGCGGAACTCGGTTCCCGCCGGCACCCGCAGCATCTCGACTTCGCGGGCGAAGGACCGCTCTGCCATGGCCGGCTCTCAGGCCTCGACCAGCGCGAACACGCGCAACGGGCTGCCGGACCCGCCCTGGATCTTGAGCGGCGCGGCCACGATCAGCGCCCCATGCGGCGGGAGCTGGTCGAGGTTCTTCAGGCACTGCAGGCCGTACCGGTTGGCGCCGTGCATCAGCGTATGGCAGGGATACGGCGTCGGCCACCCGTACGCCTGGCCGGCGTCGGTGTTGATCGTCTCCACGCCGAAGCCGCGCACGTTGCGCTCCTTGATCAGCCACTCCACGGTCTCCTGCGTCGGGCCGGGCGTGTGCGCACCGTCCTCGCGCATGTTGACGAAGGACGCCGGGTCGGCCAGGCGCTTGGACCAGTCGGTGCGGAACAGTAGCCAGGCGCCGTTCGGGATGCGGCCATGCTTCGCTTCCCAGGCGGCGAGGAAGCTCACCGTGAGCAGCCAGTCCGGGTTGGCCGCCACTTCGGCGCTGGCGTCCACCACCGCGGCCGGGCCGATGAATAGCGCCGGGTCGATCGTGTCCACCGTGTTGCGCGGGTGGTCCTTGCCGGTGACCCAGTGCACCGGCGCGTCGAAATGCGTGCCGGTGTGCTCGCCGCAGGAGAAGTTGTTCCAGTACCAGGCCGGGCCGGCCTCGTCGTAGTGCGAGATGCGCTCCATCTTGAACGCCCAGACCTGGCCGAACTGCGGCGGCAGCTGCAGCGCCGGAAACTCCGCCGACAGGGTCTGCGTCAAATCGACGGCGCGCACCTTGCTGGAGGCGAAGGCCTGTGCGAACTGCGAAAGTGCGGCACCCATGATTTTCTCCTTGATGTGTGTGGAACCTGTCTCAAAGTCGCATTGGCGGCAGGGTGATCGACGCGCGTGGCACCAAGGCCAGGAAGTCTGAAGCGCAATATTCCCACCGAATCAGCAAGCTCACAATGCGCCAGGGATTCGAGGGCATGGTGCATTCGCGCCGCCAGGAGATTTCCTCGCCAAGCCCTGCACCGTCCGCCCGTAGCGCTGAAAGCCCCTCGCAATGGCCGCGCGGGCAGCAGCTGACCCGGCTTGCCCGGCTACCGGTCGGTGGATTATCTCGCCTTTCCGGGCCTCGCTTCGCGAGTCGTTCAAGCGGCGATCGTTTGGGTGCGGGTATATTGCCGGTGCAGAGCATTTCCGCGGGACCCTGGGGCGTGAAGAATCCATGGCGGGATCCCCGGCGTTGATCCGCCCCGTGACGTGCATTCGATTGGCGAGCACTTTCTCTTCGATTGCGGGTCCAACACGGGCCCACTCAAATTCCCGGAGCCGGCATGACGAGCGTGCACACCCCAAGCCGCGCCAGCGTAGAGCGCTTTGATTCCATTGCAAACGCATGGGACGACAATCCCACCCGAGCCGCGATCGCGCGCGGTGTCGCAAACGCCATCATCGAGGCGGTGCCCCTCACCGGCACTGAACGTGCGATGGAGCTCGGCTGCGGGACCGGAATGGTGACTGCACTGCTCGCAGCCAACCTGGGGCACGTGCTCGCCGTGGACAGTTCCGGGGGGATGCTGGACGTTCTGCGGCGCAAGCTGCGCGAGCTCGGCATTCCCAACGTGGAGGCGCTGGAGGCGGACCTCGCCCTGCGGATGCCGGCAGGGCCGTTCGATCTCGTCTTCAGCAGCATGACCCTGCATCACATCGAGGACGTCGCAGGGCTGTTCGTGCGCGTGCACGACAGGCTCGCGCCCGGCGGCCGTGTCGCTTTTGCGGATCTCGCGCGCGAGGACGGCACCTTCCACGCAGACGACGTACCCGGTGTGATGCATCACGGGTTCGATCCTGCGGAGCTGCTGCGCTGGCTCCGGGCCGCTCGATTCGTGGGCGCGCAAGTACGCATCGCGCACGTCGTGCGCAAGTCCCGAGCCGACGGATCGGCGCGCGACTACCCGGTGCTTCTCGTGACAGCCCGTCGAGACGGCGATCCGGGGGCGCAGTAACGGGGCTCCTACCAGGATTAGGCGCACAACAAGTACACCTACAGGTAGCGCTCCCCCACCTCGTCGATGAACGCGGCCGCGCCGCCGCTCCAGGTCGTCTCGCCGTTCTCCAGCAGGTAGATGCGCTCGGCGTGGCGCACGGCGAAGGTGACGTTCTGCTCGCCGAGCAGCACCGTGAGCCCGGCGTCCTTGCGCAGAGTCTCCATGGCGGCCGAGATGTGGTCGATGATCAACGGAGCGAGGCCAAGCGTCGGCTCGTCGAGGATCAGCAGGCTCGGGCGCATCATCAGCGCGCGCGCGATGGCGAGCATCTGCTGCTCGCCCCCGCTGAGGGTGCGGGCGGTCTGCCGGCGCCGCTCCTTCAGGATGGGAAACAGGTCGAACAGCCAGGCGAGCTGAGCGTCGAACTCGGGCGGCGCAAGCCGATGCCCGCCGAGCTGCAGGTTCTCGGCGACCGTCATGTCGCCGAACAGCTCGCGCGACTCCGGGCAGTGCACCAAGCCCTCGCGCGCCGGCGCGCCCTCGCCCCCGGGCTGCCGGGGCTTGCCGCGCCAGCGCACCTCGCCCGCGTAGGGCACGAAGCCGGACAGGGCATTGAACAGCGTGGTCTTGCCGGCGCCGTTCAAGCCGACCACGGCGACGAACTCCCCCGGCTGCACCTTGAGGCTCACCTCGTGCAGCGCGCGCGCCTTGCCGTAATGCACGGTCATGCCGCGCACTTCCAGCAGCGCCTCGGCCTCGTGCTGCGCGGGCCGCGCCGTCGGCACGTGATGCACGTCGAGCGCGCCGCCCAGATAGACCGCGCGCACCTGCGGGTCGGCGATGACGGCGTCCGGCTCGCCTTCGGCGATCTTCTGACCGGCGTGCATCACCAGCATGCGGTCCACCAGGGCGCGTACGCCCTTTACGTTGTGGTCCACCAGCACGATCGCACGTCCTTCGTCGCGCAGCGAGGCGATCACGCGCGAGAACTCGCGCAGCTCCGGCGCCGTGAGTCCGGCGAAGGGCTCGTCGAGCAGCAAGGCGTGCGTGCCCAGCGCGATCGCCTTGGCGAGCTCCAGGCGGCGCAGGTCGGCGTAGGTCAGGGCGTCCGGGGTGCGCTCCAGCACGCTGCCGAGCCCGACGCGCTCGGCGATCGCCCGCGCCCGGTCGGCCAGGCTGCGGCGCAGCAGCAGGCTGGAGATCCGATCGGGCATCAGCGCGAGCTCGATGTTCTCCAGCACCGTCTGCCGCCTGAGCGGCCGCGAGTGCTGGAACACGATGCCCACGCCGCGGCGCGCGACGCGGTGCGTCGACAGCCCCGCGATCTCCGCCCCGTCGAGGCGGATCGAGCCCTGGTCCGGGCGGTGCACGCCCATCACCAGCGCCATGGTGGTCGACTTGCCCGAGCCGTTCGGCCCGATCAGGCCGAGGATCTCGCCGCGCCCGACTTCGAAGCCGAGCGAGTCCACGGCGCGCAGGCCGCCGAAGCTCTTGCCGAGCCCTTCGACCTGCAGGACGCTCACCGCGCCCTCCGCCGCATGAGGTAGCCGAGGAACCCGTCGGGCACGAACATCAGCACGATCAGGGCGAGCGCGGCGACCACGAAGTTGCTTAGCTCGCCGATCGGGCGCAGGTACTCGCCCGCCACGATCAGGAAAATCGCGCCGAGCGCCGCGCCGAGGATCGTGCGCCGCCCGCCGAGCACCGCGGCGATGATGATCTGCACCGCCACCGCGATGTCGAGCACCGTGCCGACCGAAGCGGTTCCGAGGTAGAAGATCATGAGCGCCCCGGCCAGGCCGGAGAAAAACGCGCTCAGGCAGAAGGCGAGCAGCTTGTGCTTGGTGACGTTGAAGCCGAGCGCCTCGGCGGCGATGCGATCCTGCCCGGTCGCCTCCAGGATCAGGCCGATCGGCGAGCGCGCGAACCCGAGCAGCACGGCGGCGCTGATCAGCATGAAGCCGAGGGCGTAGTAGTAATTCGGGTCGGTGTGCACCGAGAGCACGTCGGGGACCGCGAGCCCGATTTCGCCGCCCGTGACGCCGGCGAAGATGACGATCACCTGCTGCAGGATCAGCACCGCGACCAGCGTCACCAGGCCGAAGTACGGCCCGCGCAGGCGCAGCGCCGGCAGCGCGAGCAGCGCGCCGCCGATCACCGCGGCGAAGGCCCCGATGAAGATGCAGAACCACATCGGCACCGGGGTGTAGGCGTTCAGCATTCCGCTCACGTAGGCGCCGAGCCCGATCAGGAATGTCGGGCCGAAGTTCACCTCCCCCGCGTAGCCGAACAGCAGGTCCCACGACATGGCGAAAACGCCGAAGTAGTAGGCGATGGTCAGCACGCCGAGCACGTAGCCCGACATCCACAGCGGCAGCAGCGCGAGCGCGAGCGCCGCGCCCGCGGCGAGCCAGAAGCCGCGCGATCTCGGCAGCCCTGTCACGGCTCCTCCCGGTCGAAGGCGGGCGCCGGTTCAGCGCCGGCCGAACAGTCCTTGCGGTCGCACATAGAGGACCAGGATCAGGATGATGAGCGCCGGCAGGTTGCGCAGTGACGGCGACACGAGATAGGCCGTGATCGTCTCGACGAACCCGATGATGTAGGCCGCGACCAGCGAGCCCGGGACGCTGCCCAGCCCGCCGAAGACCACGATCGAGAACGCGCTCGCGGTCAGCCCGCTGACCTCGTTCGAGCTCGCCCCGAGGAAGGTGCCCACCAGCACGCCGGCGATGCCCGCGAGCAGCCCGTACAGGCCCCAGACGAACCACTGGATACGCTCCAGGTCGAACCCGAGCAGCGCCAGCCCGCGCGGATTGATCGACGCCGCCAGCACCGCCTTGCCCAGCCGCGTGCGCGTCACGAACAGCCACAGCAGGCCGATCACCAGCCAGGCGACGCCGCCGATCACCAGCTCGTTGGTCGGGGTGTTGACACCGAACACGCTGGTGATGCCGTCCACCAAGCGCGGCACCGCCACCGGGTTCGAGGTGAACAGGTAGGCGAGGCCCTCCTGGATCATGATCCCCCACAGCAGAGTCGCGGTGAGGACGAAGATCTCCTTCTCGACGCCCGGGATGCGGCGCGAGCGCCCGATCGGCCGCACGACCGCGAAGTAGGTCGCATAGGCCGCGACCAGCGCGGCGCCGACGCCGCCCAGCGCGCCCCAGTACGGGCCGAGGCCGAGGCGGCCCGCGATCAGCCACGCCACCATCGCGGCGATCACCATCACGCCGCCGTGCGCGAGGTTGAGCACGCCCGAGACGCCGAAAATGATCGTGAACCCGGCGGCTCCGAGGCTGTAGAGCGCGCTGATGACGAAGCCGTCGACCAGGATCTCGAGCAGCACCCTCATGATCGGCCCGCGCGCGAGCCCGCACGCCCGTCGATCGATCCGCTCACCGTCCCCCCTTCTTCAACTGTCGACATGCAAACGCCCCCGCGGCGGCGCCGAACGGTCGCCTGCGGAAGCGGCTGCAATTTTCCTGCGGCGCGAGCGCTGCCGCGCCGCCGGCGCGAACCCTAGCCGTGGCCTCCCGCCTTGACGAAGTCCGGCAGGATGGGCGTGCCGTTGGCGGCCTGCGGCGGCCAGATCGCCACCTGCTTGCCGTCTTGCCACTGGATGCCGACGCCGCTCACCAGCTTCGCCCCATATTTCACGTCGTGCGTGAAGCGCGCCTTGCGGCCGTAGAACTCCATGCGGCCCATGGTACCCACGAGATCGGTCTTCTCGAGCGCCGCCACCAGCGCGTCGGGCTTGGTCGAGTGCGCACGCTCGATCGCCTGCTTGAGCGCGTACATCGAGTCGTAGGTCATGTAGGCCTCGAGCGTCGGGGCGGTGCCGAAGCGCTTCGTGTACGCCTTCGCGAACGGAACACTGCGCGGCGTCACGGCGGCGCCGGGCGTGCCGGTGTTCCAGGTGATCACGCCCTGGGCGGCGCCGTTCGTCTTCGCCCAGAAGTCGCTCGCCCCCGCCTGCACGTTGATGCCCGCCAGAAGGGCCGGAACGTGCTGGTCGTGCCACTGTATGGTGGGCTTCAGGCCGGTGTGCGCCAGCCCGCCGATGATGACGTCGGGATGCAGCGCCTCGATCTTGCTGAAGATCGGGCTGAAGTCGGTGGTGTCGGGCGCGAAGCGGATGTGGCCGACGACCTTGAGCCCGACCTTGGGAAGGCACTCCTCGTAGCCCTTGTCGAGCGACTTGGTCCAGGCCGCGTCCTCGCTCATGATGACCGCCGTCTTGAAGTGGAAGCGCTTGACCAGCGCATAGCTCGAGATGTCGCAGGCCGTGCGCGCGAGATAGTACGAGTTGTTGCTCTGCTCGAAGACGTACTTGTAGCGCGGGTAGTCCTTGTGCACCATCTCCGAGATCCGGTTGGCCGCGCCGCCCCCGATGTACGGCATGTGCAGGCGCGCCGCCCAGGGCATCAGGGCGAGGTCGACCTCGCTGAGGAAGCTGCCGACCACGGCGACGACGTGGTCCTCCTTGGCCGCGCGCTGAAAGGCGCGCACCCCGTCGCTGGCCGAGGCGTGGTCGTCGTACTTGAACAGTTCGATCTTGCGCCCCGCGATGCCGCCCGCGGCGTTGATCTCGTCCGCGGCGAGCTCGGCGGCCTGCGTGATGCCCAGGCCAATGGGGATCTCCTGCTCCGCGATGACGCCGATGCGCACCGGTGCCGCGGCCTGCGCGCCGCCCGCGCCGAATGTCATTCCCGCAGCGAGCGCCGCCGCGCACATCGCGCGGCCGGACAGTCGCCGAAATACCGTTCGTTGCGTTGTCATGATCGTCTCCTTCGCTGGTAGGTGACTTGCGCTCGTTGTGCCTGTGTGCCTTCGTCTCCGCGCCGTTTCACGCCTCGACCCTCCAGACGAAGGCCCCGCCCGCGACGCTCCAACCTGCGACCCCGCCGAGGCCGCGAGCACCGCGAGAAGATTCCGTGAAAGGCTACAAGAAAGCGCGCCTCGGCGCCTGTCCGCAGCGTCAGCTGCGAGCTCGACCGGGAGCCCGCGCGGCGGCTCGTGCCTAGCTTCGGCGGGCCGTGGCCGTTCACCAAGCCACGGCTCGGGTTGATCGCGCCCCCGCAGGGCTGCCGCGCGACGACCGTTCGCTGAAGCACCGTCCTGCCCGTTGCCCCACCGACGGCCAGGCGCCGTGCGGCCGCGCGCAGCCGGAGCGGCTATAATTAGCATGCTAAGTATTCCGCCGGCTAAGTATTCCGCCGGTACCGCGCCCTGCCGCCAAGACGTCTTTCCCGGCCGCGCGGCGCAGCGACGTCCGCGGCCCGACCGACGCTCTCCATGACATCCCCCAACCGCGCGCTGCTCACCGTCGCCGTCATGATGGCGGTGGTCCTGCAGGTGCTCGACATCACGATCGTCAATGTCGCGCTGCCCTACATGCAGGGATCGTTCTCGGCGGCTCCCGACCAGATCACCTGGGTGCTCACCAGCTACCTGGTGTCTTCCGCCGTGTTCATGCCCCTCACCGGATACTTCACCGACCGGCTCGGGCGCAAGCGCTACTTGCTGCTCAGCATCGCGGGCTTTGTGACCGCCTCGGCGCTGTGCGGGGCTTCCGAGAGCCTCTCGCAGATGGTGCTGTTCCGCCTCGTGCAGGGCGTGTGCGGCGCGGGCCTGGTGCCGCTGTCCCAGGCCATCCTGGTGGACACCTATCCCCTGCAGGAGCGCGGCAAGGCCATGGCGCTGTGGGGCATCGGCGTCATGGTGGCCCCGATTCTCGGGCCGACGCTGGGCGGCTATCTGACCGACTCCTTCAGCTGGCGCTGGAATTTCTACATCAACGTTCCGCTCGGCCTGCTGTCGTTCCTGCTGTCGATGCGGGTGATCCCCGACACCGAGAGGAAAGAGCGCGGCATGGACTGGACCGGCCTGCTGCTCATGTCGCTCGCCATCGGCGGGCTGCAGCTGGTGCTCGACCGCGGCAACCAGGAAGACTGGTTCAGCTCGCGGCTGATCCAGGTTACGGCCGTGGCGAGCGCGTTCGGGCTGATCGGCTTCCTCGCGCACAGCCTCACGCGCGGCGAGGGCATACTGTTCAACCTGCGCATCTTCAGGGATCGCAACTTCGCGCTGGCCAGCCTGCTGATCGCGGCATTCGGGCTCGGGATGTACGGCAACATGGCTATGCAGCCGCTCATGCTGGAGGGGCTGTTCAACTACCCCGCCTTCACCGCCGGGCTGGTGATGGCCCCGCGCGGCCTCGCGAGCATGCTCAGCATGATCCTGGTCGGGCGGCTGGTGAACCGCCTGGGGCCGCAGCGCCTGGTGGCGATCGGCATCGCCATCGGCGCCTTCGGGACCTACGCGATGACCTGGTACTCGCTGGACATGAACCGCTGGTGGATCGTCTGGCCCATCCTGGTGCAGGGATTCGGCATGGGCATGGTGTTCGTGCCGCTGACGGTCGTGGCGTTCGCCACGCTGCCCAAGCCCTCGGTTCCGGAAGCCACGGGGCTGTACAGCCTGCTGCGCACCGTGGGCTCGTCGGTGGGCATCGCGATCGTGGCCACCGTCCTGACGCGGCAGACGCAGGTCGCGTGGAATTCCCTCAGCGGGCACATCAACGCGTTCAATCCCGCCGTGTACGAGTACCTCGGCAGGCTGCACCTCAAGCTCTCCAGCCCTCTGGCCCCGCGGGCGCTCGGGCAGGAACTCGGGCGACAGTCCCAGATGGTGGCATTCGTGGACGTGTTCGTGTTCATCACCTGGAGCTTCCTCGCCATGCTGCCGCTGGTGTTCATGCTGCGCCATCGCAAACCCGGAGCCGCGGCCGGGGAGGAGGCCGCGGCGCAAGCCGCGTACGAATGACGCGCCATGGCTTGCGGCCGAGCGCGGGGCATCCTCGGGTAGACTTCGGCGGACGTGAACAAACCGCCTCATCCTCTCGGGTCGAGCAGCGAGCCGATGCGCATGGAGCCCGCCGCAGCGCACACGCCCATGATGCAGCAGTACCTGCGCATCAAGGCCGAGCATCCGGACATCCTGCTGTTCTACCGGATGGGCGACTTCTACGAGCTGTTCTACGACGACGCCGAGCGCGCCGCGCGCCTGCTCGACATCACGCTCACCACGCGCGGCGCCTCGGCGGGGCAGCCGATCAGGATGGCCGGGGTGCCGTGGCACTCGGTCGAGCAGTATTTGGCCAAGCTGGTGAAGCTCGGCGAGTCGGTCGCGATCTGCGAGCAGATCGGCGACCCGAACACGGCGAAGGGGCCGGTCGAGCGCCAGGTCACGCGCATCGTCACGCCGGGCACGCTCACCGACTGGGCGCTGCTCGACGAGAAGGCGGACAACATCCTGCTCGCGCTCGCCGCGGACAAGTCCACCGTCGGCCTGGCGTGGCTGTCGCTCGCGAGCGGCGAGCTGCGCCTGGCCGAGGTCGCGCCGCAGCTCCTGGCGAGCGAGCTGCGCCGCATCGCGCCCGCCGAGGTGCTGGCCGCCGAGGGCGCGGAGCCGGAGGGCTATTTCGTGACCCGGCTTCCCGCCTGGCAGTTCGAGGTCGCCGCCGGACGCAACAAGCTGCTCGCGCAACTCGGCGCGGCGAGCCTCGCCGGCTACGGCTGCGAGGATCTCACGCTCGCGCTCGCGGCCTGCGGCGCGCTGCTCGAGTACGCCAGGAAGACCCAGGGCCGCGCGCTCGACCACGTCACGGCGGTGAAAGCGGAGCGCACGGACGAATACCTGCGCATGGACGCGGCCACGCGCCGCAACCTCGAGCTGACCGAGACGCTGCGCGGCGAGCCCGCGCCGACTCTGTTTTCGCTGCTCGACGAATGCGCCACCGGGATGGGCAGCCGGCTGCTGCGCCACTGGCTGCACCACCCCTTGAGCGACCGCACGGCGGTCGCGGCGCGCCACGAGGCGCTCGAGGCGCTCGCCTCCGACGGCGGCGAGATCCACGCGCTCCTGCGCCGCTTCGCCGACGTCGAGCGCATCGCGGCGCGCATCGCCTTGCGGAGCGCGCGTCCGCGGGACCTCTCCGGTCTGCGCGACAGCCTCGCACTGCTGCCGCAGCTCGGTGCCGCAGCGCCGCGCGGGGCGCCGCTGCTCGAGGCGCTGGCGCGCGACCTCGAGCCGCCCACGGAATGCGCCGCGCTGCTCGCGCGCGCCATCCAGCTCGAGCCCGCGGCGCTGGTGCGCGACGGCGGCGTGATCGCCGACGGCTATTCCACCGAGCTCGACGAGCTGCGCCGCCTGCAGACCCACGCGGGCGAGTTCCTCGCGGCCCTCGAACTCCGCGAGCGCGAGCGCACCGGCATCCCCAACCTGCGCGTGGCCTACAACCACGTGCACGGCTACTACATCGAGGTGACCAACGCACAGGCCGACAAGGTGCCCGCGGACTACCGCCGCCGGCAGACGCTGAAGAACGCCGAGCGCTACATCACCCCGGAGCTCAAGCAGTTCGAGGACAAGGCGCTCTCGGCCAGAGAGCGCGCGCTGGCGCTGGAGAAATCGCTGTACGACGCGCTGCTCGAGGCGCTCGGCGCTCACCTGCCGGCACTGCAGCGCATCGCGCGCGCGCTGGCGCAGCTCGACGTGCTCGCGTGCTTCGCCGCGATCGCCGCGCGGCGCAACTACTGCCGCCCGCGGTTCGTCGACGAGACCCAGGTCGAGATCGAGGCGGGCCGCCATCCCGTCGTCGAGGGGCAGATCGAGCGCTTCATCGCCAACGGCGCGCGCCTGTCGGCCGCGCGCCAGCTGCTGCTCATCACCGGCCCGAACATGGGCGGCAAGTCGACCTACATGCGCCAGGTGGCGCTGATCGTGCTGCTCGCGCACGTCGGCGCGTTCGTGCCCGCGGCCGCGGCGCGCATCGGCCCGATCGACCAGATCTTCACGCGCATCGGCGCCGCCGACGACCTCGCCGGCGGGCGCTCGACCTTCATGGTCGAGATGACCGAGAGCGCCAACATCCTGCACAACGCCACCGCCAGGAGCCTAGTGCTGATGGACGAGGTCGGCCGCGGCACCTCCACCTTCGACGGCCTGGCGCTCGCCTGGGCGATCGCGCGCCACCTGCTGGAGAGGAACCGCGCGCTCACGCTGTTCGCCACGCACTACTTCGAGCTGACGCGCCTCGCGCTCGAGTACAAGGAGGCCGTCAACGTGCACCTCGACGCGGTGGAGCACAAGGACAGCGTGGTCTTCCTGCACGCGGTCGAAGAGGGCCCCGCGAGCCAGAGCTACGGACTGC
Source organism: uncultured Pseudomonadota bacterium (assembly GCA_963817785.1). Classification (GTDB taxonomy): domain Bacteria; phylum Pseudomonadota; class Gammaproteobacteria; order Burkholderiales; family SG8-39; genus JAKALD01. The sequence continues at coordinate 703,002 of CAWFPL010000008.1, forward strand.
AGGTGGCGGCGCTCGCCGGCGTGCCGAAGGCGGTGATTCAGCGCGCGCGCCGCATCCTGCAGAGCCTCGAGGAGCAGAGCCTCGCGCGCGGCGGCCAGGCCGACCTGTTCGCCGCGCCGGCGGCGAGCGAACCCGAGCCCGAGCCGGCGGCCGACGCGCTGCGCGACGCGCTCGCGCAGGTCAATCCCGATGCGCTCTCGCCGCGCGAGGCGCTCGAGCTCCTGTACCGCCTCAAGACGCTTTGAACGCGCTCGTCGACATCGGTGCCAACCTGACGCACGCCGCGTTCCATGACGACCTGGGCGAAGTGCTCGCGCGCGCCCGCGCGGCGGGCATCGGGACGATCGTGGTCACCGGCACGAGCGTCGCCGAAAGCCGCCATGCGGCCGAGCTCGCCGCGGCGCACCCGGACATGCTGTACGCGACCGCCGGCGTGCACCCGCATCACGCGCGCGAATGCGATGCGGGCACCCTCCCCGCGCTGCGCGAGCTCGCCGTGCGCCCGCGCGTCGTCGCGCTCGGCGAATGCGGGCTGGACTTCAACCGCAACTACTCGCCGCATCCCGACCAGGAGAAGTGGTTCGTCGCCCAGCTCGAGCTCGCCTGCGAGCTGCGCAAGCCCGTGTTCCTGCACTCGCGCGACGCGCACCCGCGCTTCGCGCAGATCCTGCGCGCCCACCGCGACCGCCTGCCGCCGGCGGTCGCGCACTGCTTCACCGGGGAGCGCGACGAGCTGCGCGCCTACCTCGAACTCGGCCTGTACGTCGGCATCACCGGCTGGATCTGCGACGAGCGCCGCGGCGCGCACCTGCTCGAACTGGTGCGCGACATTCCGGCCGACCGGTTGCTGGTCGAGACCGACGCGCCCTATCTCACCCCGCGCGACCTGCACCCGCAGCCCAAGGCGCGGCGCAACGAGCCGGCGTTCCTGCCCCACATCGTGCGCGCGATCGCGCGTGCGAGAAGCGAGCCGCCCGAGCAGACCGCTCAGGCGAGCGCGCGCAACGCGCGCGAGCTTTTCGGGCTGCCGGCGGCATGAACCTCGTCCATCTCCTGCTGCGCAGCGCACGCCGCCTGCCTGAGCAGCCGGCGCTCGCGGTGGGCAAGACTGCGGTCCGCTCCTACGGCGACCTGGCCCGTCGCGCCGCAAGGCTCGCGGCCTCCCTGAGAGGGAAATTCGGCCTTGGACCCGGCGAGCGCGTGGCGCTCGCGATGAAGAACTGCCCTGAGTACTACGAGGTGCTGTTCGCCTGCTGGCACGCCGGGCTGATCGCGGTGCCGATGAACGCCAAGCTGCATGCGCGCGAATTCGCCTGGATCCTGGAGAACTCCGGCGCGCGGCTGTGCTTCGTGACGCCGGACCTCGAGTCTTCGATCCCGGCGGCGATCTCGACCGGATCGAAGGAGTTTGCGCGCCTGTTCGAGGCCGGCGAAGGCACACCCGCCGACGTGGCGCCCGACGACCCGGCGTGGCTGTTCTACACCAGCGGCACCACCGGCGTGCCCAAGGGCGCGATCGTCACCCACCGCAACCTCCTGTTCGCGACCCAGGCCTACTTCGCCGACATCGACCAGCTGTTTCCCGGCGACTCGATCCTGCACGCGGCGCCGCTGTCGCACGGCTCGGGCCTGTACGGCCTGCCGCATATCGCCGCCGGCGCGGTGAACGTGATACCCGAGTCGGGCCACTTCGACCCGGAGGAGATCTACGCACTGCTCGAAACCTGGCGCAACGTATCGTTCTTCGCCGCGCCGACGATGATCGTGCGCCTGCTGGCGAGCCCTGCTGCGCGCATGCCCGCGAACCTGAAGACCATCACCTACGGCGGCGCGCCGATGTACGTGGCCGACGCGCTGCGCGCGCTCGAGCTGTTCGGGCCGCGCCTGTACCAGCTCTACGGCCAGGGCGAGAGCCCCATGACCATCACCGGACTGCCGCAGGCGCTGCACGCCGAGCGCGCACACCCGCGCTACCTCGAGCGGCTCGCCTCCTGTGGCTTCGCGCGCACCGGCGTCGAGGTGCGTGTGGTCGACGACGCCCTGCGCGACCTGCCGCCCGGCGAAGTGGGCGAGATCGTGACCCGCTCGGACTGCGTGATGGCCGGCTACTGGGGCAACCCCGAAGCCACGGCGAAGGCGCTGCGCGGCGGCTGGTTGCACACCGGCGATCTGGGCTCGCTCGACCCCGAGGGCTTCCTCACCATCCGCGACCGCTCCAAGGACATGATCATCTCGGGCGGCTCGAACATCTACCCGCGCGAGATCGAGGAAGTGCTGCTCGGGCACCCCGCGGTCGCCGAATGCTCGGTAGTCGGCCGCGCGCATCCCGAATGGGGCGAGGAGGTGGTCGCGTTCGTGGTGCTCCGCGCGAGCGCCGGCGCGACGCGCGAGGAGCTCGACGCACTCTGCCTCGACCACGTCGCGCGCTTCAAGCGCCCGCGCGAGTACCGCTTCGTCGCCAGCCTGCCGAAGAACAACTACGGCAAGGTGCTCAAGACCGAGCTGCGCAAGCAGCTCTGAACACCCGTCAACCGCTCAACAATCGATTTTGCCGTTCCACGATCTCCTTCTTTCCGAAGGGGCGCCTTATGCCCCTTCGGAAAGAAGGAGAAACATCGGTGGTCGCAGGTTCACCGGCGGTGACATTTCTTACCGCCGCGGTGTCTCCGCTTTCCACGCGGCCCCCAGACGGGCCGCACGGAAAGCGGAGATCGGGGAAAAGCCAAACCCGGGCGATAACGACGCGCCGGTAAAAGGCGCTGAGCACGCTATGCCGCGTTACCGGCAGACCCTTGCGTCTCCCTGCGGATCGGCGGAGAAGTCGTGCATCTCGATCACTTCGCGCACGATGTCGTCCCTGGAGAACTGCACCCACAGGATGCGCGGCTCGGCCACGTCGCGCATTTTGTATTCCCACACGATGCGCGGCTTGAGCGTGAGCCAGCTCACCGTGCCCGGCGGCCCGAACAGCGCGCGCACCTGTTGCATGGTGGTGGTGCCGGGCTCGATCTTGGCCACGTTCTGCCTGGTGAGGCGCTGCTCGATCGAGCGCATCACTCCGTCCGGCCCGATGGTCACCGCGTAGGTGTCGCGCCCTTCGGGAAGCCTGGAGTAGAACCACACGCTGCCGCCGCCGGACTGCGCCAGGCGCAGGCTCGGACGGCCCATCAGCGCCTCGACGTCCGCCGCGGTGGACGTCCCGGGCACCAGCCCGCTGCCGCTGTAGGAGGCGCAGGCGGAAAGCAGCACTGCAACCGCGGCCGCCGCCAGGCGCCCGCGCCAGCCCAGGTTCACGGCATCACCTCGCACGCCATGCGTGCCACGTTACGCCTCCTGCCCGCTCGCGCAAGCCGCGCGCCGGCGCCTCTGCGGGCGTTACTCCCCCTTGCCGGGGTTCGGGGAGAAGAATTTCGCGAACTTGTCCTGCTCGTCCTTGTGGTCATCGGCGTCCGCGGGCGCCGTGCCCTTGCGCGTGATGTTGGGCCACTTGGCCGCGTATTCGGTGTTCAGCGCCAGCCAGCGCTCGGCCTTGGCGTCGGAGTCCGGCACGATGGCCGCCGGCGGACACTCCGGCTCGCACACGCCGCAGTCGATGCACTCGTCGGGGTGGATGACCAGCATGTTGTCGCCCTCGTAGAAGCAGTCCACCGGGCAGACCTCCACGCAATCCATGTACTTGCACTTGATGCAGTCTTCGGTGACGACGTAAGTCATGCGCGTCCTGGTTTCGCAATGTCAAAATTGAATTATCGCATCGGCGCCCCCATCTCCGCCATAATCTGCGACTCTCCGAAGAGCGGTTTCTCTCCATGTCTGCACATGCCGTCGACGTCGATGCCCGCAGCTTCGAGCGGGAGGTGATCGAGGCCTCGAAACAGGTCCCGGTGGTGGTGGACTTCTGGGCGCCGTGGTGCGGCCCGTGCCGCGTGCTCAAGCCGATCCTGGAGAAGCTCGCCGCCGAATACGGCGGGCGCTTCAAGCTCGCCAAGGTGAACTCGGACGAGAACGTCGAGCTCGCCTCGACGTTCGGCGTGCGCTCGATCCCCGACGTGGTCGCGTTCCGCGGCGGCCAGGCGGTGTCGCACTTCCTCGGCGCCCAGCCGGAGAGCCAGGTGCGCGCGTTCATCGAGCAGCTGCTGCCCTCGCCCTCCGAGCTCGAGCACGCCCGCGCGCTCGAGCTGAAGGACGCGGGCGACGTCGCCGGCGCCCTGGCGGCGCTGCGCAAGGCGCTCTCCCTCGATGCCGCCAACGACTTGGCCAGGCTCGATCTGGCCGAGCTGCTGATCGAGCAAAAGCAGCTCGACGAAGCCGAGGCGCTGCTCGCTGCCATGCAGCCGGACGCCGCGCTCGAAGCGCAGGCCGCGGCGCTCGTCCAGGCGATCGCCTTCGCGCGCGCCGGCAGCGCGGGGCCGGGCGAGGCGGAGCTCGAAGCGCTGCTCGCGGCGAACCCCGCGGACCTCGCGGCGCGGCTCGCCCTGGCACAGCTGCACGCCGGCAAGCGCCGCTACCGCGAGGCAATGGACCAGCTGCTCGAGTCGATCCGGCGCGATAAGGCGTACCGCGACGGCGCGGCGCGCAAGCAGATACTCGCCATCTTCAGTCTCGCCGAGAACCAGCCCGAGCTCGTCTCCGAGTACCGGCGCAAGCTCGCCAGCGCGCTGTACTGATGCGCGCCTCGGGCCGGCCCGGGCGCCTGCTGCTCACCCTCGCCCTGCTGTGGCTGGCGGGCGCGGGCTTGCGGCTCACGGTGCTCGCGGTGCCGCCGGTCATCCCGCTGCTGCATCGCGACCTGCACCTCACCGAGACTGGCATCGGCGTGCTCTCGAGCCTGCCCGCGCTGCTGTTCGCCGCCGCGGCAGTGCCGGGCTCGCTGCTCATCTCGCGCGTCGGCGCGCGCCACACCCTGGTCGCCGGCCTGGCGCTCACCGCGCTCGCCTCCGCGCTGCGCGCCGCGGCGCCCGACGCCGCGCTGCTGTTCGCCGCGACTTTCCTGATGGGACTCGGCATCGCGGTCATGCAACCGTCGCTGCCGCCGCTGGCGCGCGACTGGGTGCCGCAGCGCATCGGCTTCGCCACCGCGGTGTACACGAACGGGCTGCTGGTGGGCGAGATCCTCTCGGTGTCGCTCACCATCCCGCTGGTGCTGCCGCTGGTCGGCGGCAGCTGGCGCCTGAGCTTCGTCGCCTGGTCGGTTCCGGTGCTCGCCGCCGCGGCCCTGGTCGGCTGGCTCGCGCCGCGTTCGTCCGCGGCCCGCGCCGGGGTGCGCGCCGACGGGCGCCGCTGGTGGCCGGACTGGAACGACCCGCAGACCTGGCGCATCGGCCTGATGCTCGGCAGCGTCAACGCGCTGTACTTCGCGACCAACGCCTTCCTGCCGGATTACCTGCACCGCGCCGGGCACGGCGAGCTGACCACCTTGGCGCTGACCTTGCTCAGCCTGTGCCAGTTGCCGGCGTCGTTCCTGATGCTCGCCTTCGCCGACCGGCTGACCGGACGGCGCTGGCCCTTCGTCGCCATCGCGCTGCTGTGCCTGGCGAGCGTGCTCGGCATCGTGTTCACGCCCTACGCCTGGGTGCCAGCCTCGCGCTGCCGCCGCTGCTCGCCCGGCCCGACGACGTGCACCGCCTGTCGGCCGGGATGTTCACGATCAGCTACTCCTGCGCGGTGGTGGTTCCGATCGTCGGCGGGATGGCCTGGGACGCGACCGGCGTCGCCGCCGCGGCGTTCGCGCCGGGCGCGCTGTTCGCGCTGCTGATGGCGATCCTCGCCTGGGGCCTGGACCTGCGCCGCGTGCGCGGCTAGCGCGCCGCCTGCGGGTTCTCGACCAGCACGGCGATGCCCTGCCCGCCGCCGATGCACGCCGAAGCGATGCCGTAGCGCGTGCCGCTGCGCGCCAGCTCGCGCGCCACGGTGAGCGTCAGTCGCACCCCGGTCGCGGCGAGCGGATGGCCGATGGCGATCGCGCCGCCGTTCACGTTCACCTTGTCGCGCGGCAGGCCGAGCTCGCGCATCACCGCCAGGCACTGCGCGCCGAAGGCCTCGTTGATCTCGAAGCGATCGATCGCCTCGAGCCTCAGCCCGACCCCGTCGAGCAGGCGGCGGATCGCCGGCGCCGGGCCGATGCCCATGATCTCCGGCGGCACTCCGATCGCCACCCCGCCCAGCACCCGCGCGAGCGGCCGCTTGCCGCTGCGCTTCAAGTATTCGCCCGAGGCCACCAGCGCCGCCGCGGCGCCGTCCACGATCGCCGAGCTGTTGCCGCCGGTCTGCACCCCGCCGAACGCGGGCTTGATCTGCGCCAGCTGGTCGGCGGGCGAAGGCCGCGGATGGGTGTCGCGGTCGACCTGCGCGAGCTTCGACGGGATGCGGATGCCGCGCGCGTTGTAGCCCTCGAGCGCGAAGGTCTCGGTCTTCACCGGCGCGATCTCGCCCGCGAGGAAGCCGTCGCCTTGCGCGGCGAGCGCGCGCGCGAAGCTCTCGGCTGCGAACTGGTCCACCTCCTGGCGCGTGATCTGGTACTTCTTCGCCAGATTCTCTGCCGTATCGCCCATGGTGACGCTCGCCGCCGGGTCGAGCAGCGCCTCCCACAGGAAGTCCTTGAACTCAATCTGCCCCATGCGAAAGCCGCTGCGGTGCGTGTAGGCGGCCACCGGGTTGCGCGTCATCGACTCGGCGCCGACGCACAGCCCGAGCTCGATCTGGCCCAGCTTGATCGCGTCGCCGGCGCGCAGCACCAGCTCCATGCCGGTGCCGCACACGCGCTGCGTGAGCGTCGCGGGCACTTCGAGCGGCACGCCGGAGTACAGGCCGATGTGGCGCGGCAGCATGTACGCGTCGAAGCTCGCCTGGGCCATGCTGCCGGCGAACACGTGCCCCACGTCCGCCGGCGCGACGCCCGAGCGCGCGAACGCCTCGCGCGCCGCCTTGATCCCCAGATCGATCGGCGAGACCTGGCCGAGGGCGCCGTTGTAGTCGGCGAACGGCGTGCGCACGCCCTCGAGCAGCCAGACGTCGTCGTAGTGCGTGAAAACTCCATCGTGCTTCGACATGAGCGCTTCCTTATGCTTGAGGCAGGATGACGCGCGGCGAGGGCTTCGCCGCGTACAGTTCCTCGACCAGCGCGGCGCGCGCCTTCAGCACCGCGCGCTGGTTGATCGAGCCTTTGTCGGTGACTTCGCCGGCGTCGATCGACAGCGGCTCGAAGAGCAGCGTCGCGCGCGCGACGCGCTGCGAGCTGCCGCCCGACTCCCCGCCCAGCCGGTCGACCAGCCGCTGGAAGAACTGCCGCACCGCGGGCTGCGCCACGACCTCGGCGAGCGTCGCTCCCGGCGCGAGCGCCGGGCACAGCTTGCTGCAGGAGTCGAGGTGCGGAACGATCAGCGCGCCGACCTCGCGCCGGTCGTGGCCGGCGAGCACCACGTCCTGCACGCAGGGCGCGCCCTCGGCGATGATGTGCCCGCGCAGCGGGCCGACGCTCACCCAGGTGCCGCTGTCGAGCTTGAAGTCCTCGGCGATGCGGCCGTCGAACGCCAGGCCCTTCTGCGGGTCGGCCGGATCGATCAGGCGCGCCGCGTCGCCGCTGCGGTAAAAGCCGTCCTCGTCGAACGCGCTGTCGGTGAGCTCGGCCTGGCGCCAGAAGCCCGGCGTCACGTTCGGGCCGCGGTAGCGCACCTCCAGCTTGTCGCCGACCGGCGCGAGGCGCAGCTCGGTGCCCGGCGCCGGGAGGCCGATGCCGCCGGAGCGGCCCGCCTCCCAGTTGGCGCAGATCGCGAACGGCGCGGTCTCGGTCATCCCGAGGCCGGTGATCATCAGGATGCGCTCGCCCACCGTTCGCTCGGCCAGGCGGTGCAGCGCGTCCCAGATCGGCTGCGCCAGGCTCGCCGCCGCATAGAACATGATCTTCACGCGGCTGAAGAACTTCTCCGCCAGCGCACGGTCGGCCTCGAGCGCGTGCGCGATCTCCTCGAAGCCGCGCGGCACGTTGAAGTACGCGGTGGGCGCGATCTCGCGCAGGTTCCTCAAGGTCTCGCCGATCAGCTGCGGCGTCGGCTTGCCCTCGTCGATGTACAGCGTGCCGCCGTTGTACAGCGTGAGGCCGAAGTCGTGGTTGCCGCCGAAGGTGTGGTTCCAGGGCAGCCAGTCGACCAGCACTGGCGGTTCCTCGGCCAGGCACGGCAGGCACTCGACGATCATCTGCAGATTGCTGGCCAGCATGCGCTGCGTGTGGATCACCGCCTTCGGCACGCCGGTCGAGCCCGAGGTGAGCAGGAACTTGGTGAGCGTGTCGGGCCCGATCGCCTCGTGCGCCGCTTCGACCCGCGCGCTCGGCGCGCCGGCCGCGAGCTCGGCGAACAGGCGCGCCGGGCGTCCCGGCGGCGGCGCCTGGGTGACCACCAGCTCGGTGCCGGGCGGGATCGCGGCCTCGATCGCGCGCGCGTAGCGCTCGCCGTGCGAGGCGAACACCAGCCCCGGGGTCATCAGCTCGACCACGTAACGCAGCTTGCCGAAGTCCTGCGACACCAGCGAATACGCGGGCGAGACCGGGATGAACGGAACGCCGACGTGCAGCGCGGCGAGCGCCAGCATCGCGTGCTCGAGGTCGTTCTCCGACAGGATCATCAGCGGACGTTCGGCCGACAGGCCGCGCGCGAGCAGCGCCTCGCCCAGGCGGCGCGCGTAATCGAGCGCCTGCGCGTAGGAGATGCGCCGCCAGTCGCCGCCGCCCTCGCGCTTGGCCACGAAGCTGCGCTGCGGCGCCTCGGCCGCCCATTTCAGCAGCCGCTCGGTCACGCGCCGCGGATAGGCGCCCAGCGGCGCGCTTGGGCGCAGCAGCAGCTGCCCCAGCGCGTCGCGCTCGACCGACACGCCCGCCTTGCCGAGCGCAACCCTGCGAAATCCTGCTTCCCGGTTCACGTCACCTCCTCGCTCAATCGGCCAGCTTCGCCAGCAGCCGCAACAGCTCGCGCCGCTCGGGCGCGCTCAGCACCGCGGTGCGCCGGGCCTCGGCCTCGCACACCCGCCGCTTCATGCGTTCCACGAGCTGCTCGCCGCGGCGCGTCAGGTGCAGCCCCCAGGCGCGCCCGTCGTCCGGCCGGCGGCGGCGCTCGAGCAGGCCGCGCGAGGTCATCCAGTCGGCGAGCTGCATGGCGCCCGAGCGCGCGATGCCGAGCACCTCGCCGAGCGTCGACTGGCTGATGTCCGGGTTGGCGCCGACCACCACCAGGGCGGTGAAGCGCGGCGGGGTGATCTCCATGCCGCGCGTCGCCTCGTGAAACGACAGGAACATGGCCACCTGCGCGCGGCGCAGCGAGTAGCCGAGCAGCTCGTCGAGCACGTCGTAATCCAGGCCCGCGACGCGCCTGATCGGAGCGAGCGCGCGCGGCCGGTGCGGGGAGGGCAGCTTGCTCATCGTTGACCGTCCGATTGTAAGCGTATATAACAATCCCGCCAGCGTTCGATCGTACGGCACGCCCGCCCGAAGCGCCGTTGCTGCTGTGCAGCAACGGCCCGCATGCCGCGTCTTGCTGCACCTGCAAGGCGCGGCGCCGGAGCGCTCGCGTACAATGCGGGCGCGCATCCAACGAGGAGGAGGAGTCATGAACTCAACGCGCGATATCAGCCGCCGCCGCTTCAACGCGGCACTCGCGGCGACCGGCGCCGCCACCATGCTGGCGCCATTCGGCATCGCCCGGGCCGAGAGCAAGAAGCTCAAGATCGGCATGCTGCTGCCGCTATCGAGCTACGAGAGCTTCGTCGGCCAGTCCTGCAAGAAAGGCGCCGAGATCGCGCCGGGGCTGATCAAGTCGATGCTCGGCGTGGACATCGACATCGTCTACGCCGACACCGAGTCGAACGTGCAGACCGCGCGCAACCGCGCCGAGCGCGTGATCGAGGAAGGCGCCAACGTGCTGATCGGCGCCTTCGACTCCGGGCAGACCACCGCCATCGCGCAGGTCGCGGAGCAGCGCGGCGTGCCGTTCGTGATCAACATCGCCGCCGCGCCGCAGATCACCGAGCAGGGCTACAAGTTCGTATTCCGGAATTTCCCCACCGCGATCGATCTGGCGCGCAACGGCCTGATTCTGCTCGGCGACCTGTTCCAGGCCACGCACGTGGTGCCGCGCAGCGCCGTGTACATGCACGTGAACGATACCTTCGGCCAGGCGATGACCAAGATCATGGACGGCATGCTGCCGAAGCTGACCCAGTTGCCGTTCAAGATCGTGCAGGACATCGCCTACGACCCGGCGACCAAGGACCTGTCGGTCGAGACCGCCAAGGCGAAGGCGTCGAAGGCCGATTTCGTGCTGTTCATCGGCCGGCTGAACGACGCGGTCATCCTGCGGCGCGAGATGGTCAAGCAGCGCTGGCACCCGATGGGCGTCATCAGCCCGGGGTCGCCCGGCATGTACGACGAGCAGTTCTACAAGGCACTCGGCAAGCTGTCCAACTACTGCATCTCCAACGTGCCCTGGTACAACCCCAAGGCCGAGCTCACCAAGATGGTCGAGCACGCGTTCGCCCGGAAATACCCCAAGGACAAGCTGCTGTACAACGCGGTCAACGTCGGCTGCACCTTCGAGGCCATCCTGATCGCCGCGGACGCCTTCAAGCGCGCCGGCACCGCGTCGCCCAAGCCGCTGGCGGACGCGATCCGCGCCACCAACATCACCAAGCGCATGATGATCGGCGGCCCGATCCGCTTCGACGCCAAGGGCCAGGTCGAGGGCAACCAGTCGGCGTGCATCGAGAACCTGGACGAGACGCCGACCGTAGTGCTGCCGCAGTCGGCCGCGCAGGCGAAGCCCGTGTTCCCCGTGCCGGACTACCAGGCCTGAGAGAGAGAGCGCTTGCGACACCGGGGCCGGCGCTGCCGGCCCTTTTTGTTGATCCCGGTGCAACGCCCGTGCCGATAGAACTGGTCGTCAACGTCCTGATCGCCGGGACGCTCACCGGGCTGGTGTACGGCCTGATGGCGCTCGGCCTGTCGGTCATCTACGGCGTGGTGCGGGTGGTCAATTTCGCGCACGGCGAGATGATGACCATCGCGATGTACGCCGCGGTCACGCTGTTCACGGCCTGGAAGATCGACCCGATCCTCGCCATCGGGCCGGTGGCGATCGCGTTCTTCGCCTTCGGCTACCTGCTGCAGCGAACGCTCATCAACCGCTTCATCACCCGGCCCGAGCACTCGCAGTTCATCCTGCTGGTGGCCGTCGCCACCATCATCAGCAACGTGCTGCTGATGGCCTTCGGGCCGGACGCGCGCAACGTCCAGACCAGCTATCAGCTCGACTCCTACGCCATCGGCCAGATCCTGTTCGACAAGGCGCGCGTGTTCTCGGGCGTGGCTGCGGTGGTGTGCAGCGCCGCGCTGTTCTCGTTCTTCCGCTTCGCGCGCACCGGTAAGGCGATCCGCGCCTGCGCCGACAACTACCTCGGTGCCAAGGTGATCGGCCTGGACGTCAAGCGGCTGTACGCCTTCACCTTCGGACTGGGCGCGGCCTGCGTCGCGGCCGCCGGCTGCATGATGGTGCTGCTGGTCGACGTCACGCCGGTGCTCGGGCCGTCCTACACGCTGCTCGCTTTCGTGATCGTGATCGTGGGCGGGCTCGGCTCGATGGGCGGCGCCCTGCTCGGAGGCATCCTGATCGGCGTCTCCGAGGCGCTGGCCGGCCTGTTCTTCGATCCGTCCTCCAAGAGCATGTTCAGCTTCGCGCTGCTCATCCTGGTGCTCTTGTTCCGCCCGCAAGGGCTGCTGGGGCGCAGGACATGACGGGCCCGGGACGCGCGCTGCGCCGGCCGGGGGCAGGCATGACGGCGCTGCTGGCCATCGCTGGCGCGGCGCTGCTCGCCCTGCCCTACTACGTCAATCCGTACCTACTCACGGTGGCGATCTACATCCTGTTCCTGGCGTACACCGGGCAAGCCTGGAATGTGATGATGGGTTTCTGCGGCCAGCTTTCGCTCGGCCACGCGCTGTACGTCGGCATCGGCGCCTACGCCGCCGCGGCGCTCTTTACCCACTATCAGCTCGGGCCCTGGGCCGGGGTCTGGGCGTCGATCCTGCTGTGCGCGTGCACCGGGGCGATCATCGGCTTTCTCGCCTTCCGCTTCGGCATCTCGGGCGTGTATTTCGCTCTGCTCACCATCGCTTTCGCCGAGTTCACGCGCATCGGCTTCGAGCATTTCGGCTGGGTCGGGGCCACCGGAGGCCTGTTCCTCAAGGTGGCGCAGCGCCAGCACATCGACCTGCTGAATCTGCGCGGCTCCTCGGCGATGTTCTATTACGTGATGCTGGCGCTCACGGCCGGAGCGTTCGCCCTGTGCGCCTGGCTGCTGCGGAGCCGGGCCGGCTACTACTGGCAGGCGATCCGCGAGAACGAGGAGGCCGCGCGGGCGCTCGGCATCAACACCTTCCTGTGGAAGATGGCGGCGGTGGTGACCAGCGCGGCTATGACGGCGATCGCGGGAGTGTTCTACGCCTTCTACTACAACAACCTGTTCCCGGAGCAGATCTTCAAGATCGGCCAGTCCATCGAGATCATCCTCGGGCCGATCGTGGGCGGCCTGGGCACGCTGTTCGGTCCGATCCTGGGGGCGGTCGTGCTCACCTCGCTCGCCGAGGGCATCACCAACCTGGTGAGCGCGCTCGGCTTCGACATCCCCGGCGTCAAGCAGGTGTTCTACGGCGTCGCGCTGATGTGCGTGATCATGTTCCTGCCCGACGGCATCTGGCCGCCGCTCGCGCGCAAGCTCGGGTTGCGGCGCAAGCGCTGACACCGTGGCGCAACTCGAGATCGATTCGCTGTCCAAGTCGTTCCGCGGCCTGCGCGCGGTCGCTGGCGCCTCGTTCGTAGTGCCGCAGGGCGCGCTCGTCGCCCTGATCGGTCCCAACGGCGCCGGCAAGACGACGATATTCAACATGGTCGCGGGGGTCTACGCTCCCGACGGCGGCCAGATCCGCTTCAACGGGGCGCGCATCGACGGCCGGCGCCCCGACCAGATCTGCGCGGCGGGCGTCGGGCGCACCTTCCAGATCGTGAAGCCCTTCGCCGGCCTGTCGGTGCTCGACAACGTGATCGTCGGCGCCCTGCAGCGCAGCAGGAACGTCGCGCAGGCGCGCCGCGACTCGCTCGCGATCCTGGAGCGGCTTGGCCTCGAGGGCCGGCGCGACCAGCTCGCCTCGGCGCTCACCTTGCCCGATCGCAAGCGCCTGGAGGTGGCGCGCGCGCTCGCCACCGGCCCGCGCCTGCTGCTGCTCGACGAGGTGATGGCGGGCCTGCGGCCGACCGAGTGCGACCAGCTGGTGGAAGTGTTCCGCGAGCTCAACCGTGCCGGCCTGACGATCCTGCTGATCGAGCACGTCATGCGCGCGGTGATGGCGCTGGCGCAGCAGGTGATCGTGCTGCACCACGGCGAGATCATCGCCAACAGCACGCCCCAGCAGGTGGTGCGCGATCCGGCGGTGCTCGAGTGCTACCTGGGGGAAGAAACAGAGGTATGAGCACGGAGCGCGCGTTTCTGGAGGTCCATGACCTCGACCTGTACTACGGCGACGCGCAGGCGCTGTCGCAGGTCTCGCTCGAAGTGCCGCAGGGCGAGATCGTGGCCATCGTCGGCGCCAACGGCGCCGGCAAGTCCTCGCTCATCCGCACCATCGCCGGCATCGAGAAGCCGCGCGCGGGCAGCATCCGCTTCGCGGGCCGCGACATCACCGGCCTGGAGTCGCACCAGGTCTGCAACCTCGGCATCGGCCAGGTGGCGGAGGGGCGCCAGGTGTTCCCCTCGCTCACCGTGACCGAGAACCTGGACATGGGCGCCATGCTGCCGCGCGCCCGGGCGCGCGCCAGGCAGACCCTCGAGGAAGTGTTCGCGCTGTTTCCGCGCCTGGCCGAGCGGCGCGAGCAGCTCGCCGGGACCATGTCGGGGGGCGAGCAGCAGATGCTCGCCATCGGCCGCTGCCTGATGGGCCAGCCCGAGCTGATCATGTTCGACGAGCCCTCGCTGGGGCTCGCCCCGACGGTGGTGCAGGAAGTGTTCCGCACCATCCGCCTGCTGCACGGCAAGGGCATGACCGTGCTGCTGGTGGAGCAGAACGTCGCCGTGTCGCTCAAGATCTCGCAGCGCGCCTACGTGCTAGAGAACGGGCGCGTGGTGATGAGCGGCTCGGGCACCGAGCTGCTGCACGACGACCGGGTGCGGCAGGCGTATCTGGGGCTGTAGGCGATTTGCAGCGCTTGCCGGCTCGCTGCTCAGTTACTCCGGGGACGCTCCGGTCACGGCTCTGCTTCCGATCGCAGGTCGTCGGCTTGCGGCCGGACGCTGGCGGGCGACTGACTGGATCGCGTAAGACGCTCGAGTCCCGCCTGGCACCTCGACGAGGGCGAATCCGGGCGCCCTCGGGTACCGGGAGTGCGGCTGGTTCAGCGTGCGAGCTGACTGACGCTGCGCGGCCTCATCGCGCAGCGTCCATGGTTGAGCGAATGACCAGGCGTCATGGCGCAGCCCGACCCTTCTTTTTCTGCTTGCTTTCTTTGCGCAGCTTTTTTCCTATCTGCTGCTTGCGCCTGCGGTTGCGAAGATTGTGACTGGTTGATCTGCCCATTGCTCGAACCTCCCTCCGTAATTGCTGCAATTGACCCGCTGGATTGCTGCCTTGTGCCGATGCCACGGCGCGCGTGCGTGATTGACGCCTAACGAGCGGGCTGACGACTCCCTAACGCGCCGGCTCCTGACAAAAGTCGGGCGCGCGGCGTCGCGAAACGCAGCCAGCTGGGCCTTGGTCGGCCGCACCGAAACCAAGGCACCCTTTTCGCAGGCACCGGGCACTTCTCGTTCGTAGCGCTCAAGCTCATTCATCTGGATCATCCATTGAACAGCTTCCCTTCCAGCGAGCGCCGCGCAAGCAGGAACGCCGCGGCGTTCCAGGACTGGCGCGGCATGCCGCGCGGCTTGCCGCTCAGGCCGTGAAACCACTCGTTGAATTCCCAGCCGTTCACGGCGTTGGCGCGCGCAAGGCGCACCAGCTCCTTCCCGGCCAATGGCCGCATGCCCGCGGCGGCGAGCGCCGCCACCCAGAACCCGCCGATCATCGGCCAGATGCCGCCGTTGTGGTACTGGTGCTCGAAGTTCTGCCGGTGCCGGCCCATGTAGGAGCGCCAGCGCGCGTCGTGCCGCGGGATCGGTTCGCACACCGCGCGCACCGGGTAGGGCGCGCCGCCGTGCGCGCGCGCGATGGCGCGCAGGACCGCGGCGCGCCGGGTGCCGCCGGCCAGGCCGAAGAGCACGGCGAGCACGTTGCCGAAGACGTCGCCCTCCCCGCCCCAGGCGCCGAAATTGACGTAGCTCAGGTACAGATCGGCATGGCGGCGGCGCGCGCCCGCCTCCTGCGCCAGCAGCCGCAGGCGCCGCTGCCTGGGCAGTTCGCGCGGGGTCGGGTGGAACAACTGGTTGAAATGGCGCCGCGTCGCGTCCGCACCGGGCAGGCCGTACAGGCGCTTGACCCGGTACCACAGCGCGTTGCTGTAGAGCACGAAGCCCGAGCGCGGCATGATGTCGGCCCAGTCGCTCGCCTCGTTCTGCGCCAGCAGCGCGATCGCCGGGTGCTCCTGGCAGCGCAGCCAGTCGAGCGCGCGCCGCGCGTGCGGCCGCAGGCCGCGCAGGCCGCGCACGCCGCGGCGCTGCAGCCACTCGAGCGCGATCAGCCACCACAGCGACGCGTCGATGCAGCCGACGTACCAGAAGTCGGCCTCCGATCCGGGCGCGGCGTAGTTCGGGATCTGCCCGTTCGCCGCCTGCTGCCCGGCGAGCGAGGCGAGGCTCGTGGCCGCGCCGCGCTCGAGCACGCGATCGCCGCTGAGCGCCATCGCCAGCGCGCAGATCGAGGCATCGCGCGCGAACACGCTCTCGTAGCCGCGCTCGCGCGCCGCCGGCGCCCGGCCCGCCGCGAGGATGCCTGCGGGCGAAAGGTTCTCGCGCAGCAGCGCGAGCGCCTCGTGCTCGCAGTCCTCCACGAGCGCGGCCGCGGCGCGCGCGTTGCCGACGTGTCGTTGTTGTGAACGCATCTGGACGCCCGGGATGGTAGCGGCATTCCCGTGCCCGCACTAGCAAGTGCAGTAAACTCGGGCGCATGCAGACCGATTACGTGCAGCGCTTCCTGTTCGAGGATCTCGACATCCGCGGCCGCCTGGTCTGCCTCACCAGCGCCTGGCGCGGCATGCTCGAGGGGCGCGGCTACCCGCCGGCCATCGTCGAGCTGCTCGGCCACACCACGGCGCTCGGCGTGCTGCTCGGCGCGAACCAGAAGGACGCCGCGCGGGTGACCCTGCAGGTGCAGGGCTCGGGGCCGGTGAGCCTGCTGGTCGCCGATTGCACCTCCGAGCTCAAGATCCGCGGCATGGCCCAGTACGAGCACGCCGGCGCCGACAGCGAGCGCGGCCTGTTCGGCGACGGCCGCCTCGCCCTCACGCTCGAGGACGCGGGCAGCGGCCAGCTCTACCAGAGCCTGGTGCCGCTCGAGGGCGACACGCTGGCGCAGATGTTCGAGCACTACCTGTCGCAGTCGGAGCAGTCGCAGGCGTGGCTGCACCTGCTCGCCGACGGCGGCGCGCTGTGCGGGCTGCTGCTCGAGAAGCTGCCGCGCGCCGACGAGCGCGACCCGGACGGCTGGAACCGCATCACCCGGCTCGCCGCGACCCTGACGCTCGCCGAGACCGTCGGCGCGCAGCCCTACGACCTGCTCACCCGGCTGTTCCCCGAGGAGCTGCTGCGCGTGTTCCGCCTGTACGGCGTCGAGTACCACTGCCCGTACGACGTCGAGAAGGTCAAGAACGTGCTGCGCGGCCTCGGGCGCGAGGAGGTGGAGTCGATCCTCGCCGAGCAGGGCGAGATCGTGATCCGCAACGAGATGTGCAACCACGAGTACCGCTTCGGTCGCGCGGAGATCGACGCGCTCTTCGTCGGGGGCGGCGCGCGCACGCTGCACTGAGCGCGGGCCGGCGCGCGTGTACGTGGGACTCTAAGCCGGGTGCCATCCCCGATCGCGCAGCGCCTCCACGAGCAGGGCGAACGCCGCCGAGGGCTGGCGGCGGCTCGGGTAGTACAGGTGGAATCCGGAGTACGGAGGGCACCAGTCCTCGAGCACCCGCTTGAGGCGGCCCTCGCCCAGGTGCGGCTGCGCCAGGTCCTCCGGCACATAGGCGAGACCCAGCCCGGCGAGCGCCGCATTGAGCATCTGTTGAGTGCCGTTGAGGACAAGCTGGCCTTCGACGTGCACTCTCAGCTTGCGGCCGCCTTTCTCGAGCTCCCAGGCGTACAGCCCGCCATAGGTCAGAAGGCGCAGGTTGATGCAGCGGTGGCCGGTCAGCTCCTGCGGCGTCTTCGGCGCAGACCGCTTCGCGAAGTACGACGGCGCGCCGACGACCGCCATACGCATGTCCGGCCCGATGCGAACCGCGATCATGTCCTTCGCGACCTGCTCGCCGGCCCGCACGCCGGCGTCGAAGCGCTCGGCAACGATGTCGACCAGCCGTTGTTCGACGCTGATCTCGACCTGGATGTCGGGAAACTCGGGCAGGAATTTCGCGAGCTTCGGTAGAAGAATCGTGTTCGCCGCGTATTCGGTGGCCGTGATGCGGATGGTGCCGGCGGGCTTGTCCCGCAGCTCGCCCAGGGCGGCGACCTCGGCCTCGATCTCCTCGAAGTGCGGGCCGATCTTGAGCATCAGGCGCTCGCCCGCCTCGGTCGGCGAGACGCTCCGCGTGGTGCGCGTGAGCAGCCGCAGGCCGAGCCTTCCTTCGAGCCCGCGGATGGTGTGGCTGAGCGCCGACTGGGACACCCCGAGCTTCGCGGCCGCCTTCGTGAAGCTGCGTTCCCGCGCCACGGCGATAAAGGCGAGCAGGTCGTTGACGTTCTCGCGGCGCATTCATGAATTCCCTTCATGAGCCCATGCGGATTGTCCCACTTAATCCGCGGGGTCGGCGCGGCTATCTTCTGTCGGGTGAACAGGAGGCTTCGCATGGACATCAAACGAAATGGTTCGCAGCCCTCCACCAAGGGCCCGGCGGAGTATTTCACCGGCAACGTGCGGGTCGACCCGCTCTTCCAGGCGCCCGATCCCGCTCGCGGCACCGGCGCGCTCGTCACTTTCGAGCCTGGCGCCCGCTCCAACTGGCACACCCATCCGCTCGGCCAGACGCTGATCGTCACCTCCGGCCTGGGCTGGACGCAGTGCTGGGGCGGCCCGATCGAGGTCATCCGCCCCGGCGACGTGATCACGTGCCCATGCGGCGTGAAGCACTGGCACGGCGCGTCGCCGAGTACCGCGATGTCGCACATCGCGATCCAGGAACGCGACGCCAACGGCAAGGTCGTGGAATGGATGGAGCGGGTGACCGACGAGCAATATCTCGCCGGTGCCAAGTCCGAGTAATCGCGAGCAGGAGGCAAACGCCATGCGCGCAACTGTCATGTATAGGGCGGGCGACGTCCGGATCGAGAACGTCCCCGACGCCAGGATCGTCAATCCCACCGACGCGGTGATCCGCGTTACCCGCGCCTGCATCTGCGGCAGCGATCTCTGGCCGTACAAGGAAATGGCGCCCGACGCCAGCGGCCGCCCCATGGGCCACGAGGCGATCGGCGTCGTCGAGGCGGTCGGCGCTGACGTCCGCAAGGTGAAAGTCGGCAACCTCGTCGTCATGCCCTTCGCCTATTCCGACGGCACCTGCGAGTTCTGCCACGAGGACCTGCAAACGTCGTGCGTTCACGGAGGCTTCTTCGGCACCGGCGAGGTCGGTGGAGCGCAGGCGCAGGCCGTGCGCATCCACCAGGCGGACGGGACGCTCTTCCCTCTGCCGGTGCGCGAAGACGACGCGCTGATCCCGTCGCTGCTGACGCTCTCGGACGTGATGGGAACGGGCCATCACGCCACGCGTGCCGCGAGAGTGAGCCGCGGCAAGAAGGCGGCTGTCATCGGCGACGGCGCGGTGGGCCTGTGCGGCGTGATCGCCGCGAAGCGGCTCGGCGCGGAGCAGATCATCCTTCTGGGGCGCCACCCCGACCGGATCGCGCTCGCGCGCGAGTTCGGCGCGACCGACGTCGTCAGCGAGCGCGGCGAGGAGGCGGTCGAGCGCGTGCGCAAGCTGAGCGGCGGCTACGGCGTGCATTCCGTGCTCGAGTGCGTCGGCACGAACGACGCCATGCTCACCGCGATCGGCATCGCCCGCCCGGGCGGCGCCGTCGGCCGCGTCGGCGTGCCCCATTACGAAGGCACCCCTGCCTCGCAGCCCGCGTTCTACGGCAATGTCACCGTGAGCGGCGGCCCGGCGCCGGTGCGCGCCTATGTCGAAGAGCTTCTGCCCGACATCCTCGAAGGCCGCATCCAGCCCGGGCGCGTCTTCGACCGCGTGATCGGCCTCGAGGAGGTGCCCGAGGGCTACCGGGCGATGAACGAGCGCAAGTCGATCAAGGTCATGATCAAGTTCTGATGACGGAGGCGCAGATGCAGAAGCGCAAACTCGGAAAGAGCGCCCTCGAAGTCTCGGCTCTCGGCCTCGGCTGCATGGGCATGAGCATGGCCTACGGCCCGCCAATGGACAGGAAGGCGGCGATCTCGCTCATCCGCTCGGCCGTCGGACGCGGTGTGACCTTCTTCGACACCGCCGAACTCTACGGCCCGTTCACCAATGAAGAGCTCGTGGGCGAAGCCCTTGCCCCCTTCCGGGATCAGGTGGTGATCGCCACCAAGTTCGGAATCGCGCTCGATGCCGGCGGACAGCAGTTCCAGGACAGCCGGCCCGAGCGCATCCGGAGTAGCGTCGAAGGATCGCTGAAGCGCCTCAGGACCGACGTCATCGATCTCTACTACCAGCACCGCGTCGATCCGAGCGTGCCGATCGAAGACGTGGCGGGAGCGGTGAAGGACCTCATTCGGGAAGGCAAGATCAAGCATTGGGGCCTTTCCGAACCCGGCGTCAAGACGATCCGGCGCGCCCATGCCGTGAAGCCGCTCACCGCGATCCAGGGCGAATACTCGCTGTGGTGGCGGCGCCCCGAGGAGGAGCTGCTGCCGACGCTCGAGGAGCTCGGCATCGGGCTCGTTCCCTACAGCCCTCTCGGCAAGGGTTTCCTCACGGGCAAGATCGACGAGAAGACGACGTTCGACAAGTCCGATTTCCGCAACATCGTGCCGCGCTTCACGCCGGAGGCGCGCAAGGCGAATCAGGCTTTGGTCGACCTGCTTCGCAAGATCGCGGAGTTGAAGAAGGCAATGCCGGCGCAGATCGCACTCGCTTGGCTGCTCTCCCGGAAGCCCTGGATCGTTCCGATCCCGGGCACCACGAAGCTTGCGCGCCTGGAGGAGAACATCGGAGCGGCCGCGATCGAACTCACGGTGAAGGATCTGCGGGATATCGACGCCGCCGCCGAGAAGATCACGATCCGGGGCGCGCGCTATCCCGAGGCGCTGGAACGGAGAACCGGGCTGTGAGCAACAGGATCGACAGAAACGGAGAGGACAGCGCAATATCCGACGTGATCGTGGTCATCGGTGCCGGATCGATCGGTCAGGCGATCGAGCGCCGCGTCAGCGCAGGCAAGCATGTCCTGCTGGCGGATCTGCGCGAAGAGAACGCGAAGGCGGCCGCGAAAATCCTCGGCGACGCCGGCTTCGAGGTCAGCACCACGACCGTCGACGTCTCCTCGCGCAAGTCCGTCCACGCGCTCGTCGAGACCGCCACGGCGCTCGGCGCCCCAACCGGCCTCATCCATGCCGCAGGTGTCTCACCGACGCAGGCCTCGCCCGCCACGATCCTGAAGGTCGACCTCTACGGTACCGCGCTTGTGCTCGAGGAATTCGGCAACGTCATCGCGCGCGGGGGAGCAGGCGTCGTTGTTTCCTCGCAATCGGGGCACCGCCTCCCCGCGCTGACGCCCGAACAAAACAGGGCGCTGGCGACTATGCCCGCTGACGAGTTACCCGCTCTTCCGATGCTTCAACCTGACCAAGTGACGGACCCGCTGCCCGCCTACCAAATCTCAAAGCGTGGGAACTCGCTGCGGGTAATGGCTGAGGCGGTGCGGTGGGGCAAGCGCGGCGCGAGGGTCAACGCCATCAGCCCCGGCATCATCATCACGCCTCTCGCCAGGGACGAGCTGACCGGTCCGCGTGGCCCCGGATACCGCCGGATGATCGAACTCTGTCCGGCTGGGCGCGCAGGCACGCCGGATGAAGTCGGCACCGTCGGCGCCCTGCTGATGGGGCCGGACGGCGCGTTCATCACCGGCAGCGACTTCCTCATGGACGGCGGCGTCACAGCCGCCTACTGGTACGGCGAGCTTGCTCCAAAGTGATCGGAGGGACGATGCGGATCGGCATCCTCGGTTCCGGACTGATGGGCGGCGAGCTCGGCACCATCTTCGTGCGGGCGGGGCACGACGTCGTCTTCAGCTACGCCCGCAGCATGCAGAAGCTCGAAAAGCTCGCGCGCGAGGCGAAGGGCAAGGCGCGGGCGGGCACGCCGGCCGAGGCCGCGAACAATGCGCACGCACTGCTCCTTGCCGTGCACTGGTCGCGAGTGGACGATGTGCTGAATCAGGCCGGCAATCTTTCGGGCAAGGTGATCGTCAGCTGCTCTCTCCCGATGAACGCCGAGGACACGGACCTTGTCGTCGCGCATACCTCCTCCGGCGCGGAGGAGCTCGCGAAGAGGGTTCCGAAGGCCCGGGTCGTCTCGGCGTTCAATACCGTGCCCAGCGAAGTGCTGTTCGGCGTGTACGAGGCCAGGCGCAAGGCCGCCCGGCCCAGCCTCGTGTACTGCGGCGACGACCTGCGAGCCAAAGAAGTGGCCGTCCAGCTGATCCGCGACGCGGGCTTCGATCCGTTGGACGCGGGGCCCCTGCGGATCGCGCGCTACACCGAGCCGTTCGCGCTGCTCGTCGCCCAGCTCGCGTACCAAGGCAAAGGCGGAGCGGAGCTCGCGTACCGGTTCGAGCGGTTCGCATGACGAAAGCGCGGCGACTGCGAGAGCAAAGGTGACGACATGTCAGAGCTCGGCGAATGGGACAGCTTCTACGTCATCGTCGGCTCGGCCGCCGGTGCGCTGATCGGACTGCAGTTCGTGGTCATGACGCTCATCGCCGAGCGGCCCCCGCTGCGCGCGGCGGAGGCCGGCGCCGCATTCGCGACGCCGACGATCGTCCACTTCGGCACGGCTTTGCTCCTAGCGGCAGTGCTTCGCGCGCCGTGGCAGACGATTACGTCCGTCGCAGCACTTTGGGGTCTCGTGGGCCTGGCCGGCGTGGTGTACGAAGCGATCGTGGCCCGGCGCATCCGGGTGCAGACCACGCACCGGCCGGACTTCGAGGACTGGCTGTTTCACGTCCTGCTGCCCTTGGGAGCGTACGGCACGCTCGCGCTATCCGCGTTCGCGGCGCCTCTGCATGCGCGCGAGGCCCTGTTCGGCGTTGGAGCGGCGGCGCTGCTGCTGCTCTTCACCGGCATTCACAATGCGTGGGACGCCATCGCCTTCCACGTCCTTGTCAGGAACCGCGATACCAGGAAATGAGCGGCGCGGCGCTCAGCTCACGGTCTCCGCGCTGTAGCGCGCGAGTAAGCCGGTGCGCACGGCATGGCGATAGACGCGCTGGAAAAAAACGGCGGCCAACAGGATGTAAAGCGCCGCAAGGCACGTGCTCCACACCAGGTGCGTCTCCGGGAACGTCGCGCCCGCGATGATCGCACGCATGCCCTCGAAGACGTACGAAGGTGCAAGCGCGTACGCGATCACATGCATCCACACGGGGAGCGTCGAGAGGGGATAGAAGACGCCCACGAACGGCGAGAGCAGCGCCGGGATCGGCCAGATCAGCCATTCCGCAGCCGGCCCCAGACGCAGTACGACGGCGGCGCCGAAAATGCCCAGCGCGATGCCGGACAGGAACAGGACGAGCAGAAAGGGCGCGAGCATCACGCCGTAGGCGAAGATCGACAGACCGAAGACAGCGGTCGCCAGCGCGATCATCACCACCAGCGCGAGCGAGCTCGTGAGGATGCCGGTGAGCACCAGCCCGGAGACGTACTCCGAGATCCTGAGCGGCGTGGCGAAGATGTTGAGGAAGTTGCGCGACCATACGTCCTCGAAGAACGCGGTGGTGACGCCGAGCATGACGCGCCCGAAGAAGTCCCACAGCAGCACCGCACCGAGCAGCGTCGAAACGAAATTGAAGCCCGGCTCGGCGACAGTCGCAAGGTACCTGGTGATGAATCCCCACAGCAGGATGTCGACCGCGACCCACATGACCAGCGGAAACAGGCGTGCGGGGCTGCCGCGCATGAGATAGAACTGGCGCAGCACGATCGCGAGGACCGGACGCCAGCGCATGGTCTCACCCGGCCTCGATCGTGAGCGGCTCGCGCGCGATCGAGACGAACAGATCCTCGAGCGAGCTCTTGCCGTGCTCGCGCGGCAGCGTCCGGGGATCGCCTTCGAGCAGGATCGCGCCGCGCGACAGAAACAGCACCCGGTCGCACACCTCCTGGACCTCGATCATGTTGTGCGACGTCCAGAGCACCCCGACCCCGTCGCGGCGCGCGAGCTCGCGAATCTGCGCTCGGATCTCGCGCGCCTTCGAGGGATCGAGCGAGGCGGTGGGCTCGTCGAGCAGCAGCAGGCGCGGACGGTTGAGCATCGCCTTGGCGAGCGCCGCGCGCGTCTGCTCCCCGGAAGAGAGCAGGCCGCACTTCACGCCGCGGAACGCCTTGAGCTCGAACTGATCGAGCAGCTCTTCGATACGCGCCGCGCTTTCCTTGACGTTGTAGATCAGGGCGAAGAAGCGCAGGTTCTGGTACACGGTGAGATTGCCTGGCAGAGGCGCGTAAACCGCCGCGAAGTTGGTGCACGCGAGCGCCTGTGCGCGTTGCGTCGCTACGTCGCGGCCCTCGATGCCGATCGTACCCGCGGTCGGTTCGAGCACGCCGAGGATCATGTTGATGATCGTGGTCTTGCCAGCGCCGTTCGGACCCAGGAGCCCGATAATCTCGTTCGGGCAGACCTCGAACGAGACGCCGTCGACGGCGACCTTGT
The DNA here is from genome assembly GCA_963817785.1 of uncultured Pseudomonadota bacterium. Taxonomy (GTDB): domain Bacteria; phylum Pseudomonadota; class Gammaproteobacteria; order Burkholderiales; family SG8-39; genus JAKALD01. The sequence continues at coordinate 727,088 of CAWFPL010000008.1, forward strand.
CGCCGAATCGCTTGCGCAGCTCAACGACCGACAGCACCGGATTCGCCACGAGACCCTCGAGCGGTAAACGAATCGAGAGATGGAATGGTAGCGTGTACAGGAGCCGTACATCCGGCACAAGGCCGCTTGCATGCCGGCCTTCCAGGCGCGAACCTGAACAATTGCGCCCAGCACCGGGGCCACGGTGCGCGCGAAACCTTGTTCGGCGTCGGAGCGGCGGTACCGCCGCCCTCGTATCAGTACATGCGGTGGCGGAACATCCAGCCGGCGAGCGCCAGGCTGCCGATCCCGATGAGCGCCATCGGCCAGAACTGCGGCGCGAGGATGCCGTAGCCGGCGCCCTCCAGGAACAGCCTGCGCAGGATGACGAGGAAATAGCGCAGCGGATCGAGCAGCGTGATTGCCCGGATGGCCGCCGGCATGTTCTCGATCGGCGTGGCGAAGCCCGAGAGGATCACCGCCGGCACCATGAACAAAAAGGCGCCGAGCAGCCCCTGTTGCTGGGTCACCGAGAGCGCCGAGATCATCAGCCCCACCCCGACCGCCGAGAGCAGGAACAGCGCCAGCCCTGCGTACAGGGTCATGAGGCTGCCGAGCAGCGGGATGCGGAACCACAACACCGCGATCAACGTGATCGCGGTGGCCTCGACGAAGCCGATGACGAACCCGGGCAGCGCCTTGCCGAGCAGGATCTCGAAGGGCGAGAGCGGGGTCACCAGCAGCTGGTCGAAGGTGCCCTGCTCGCGCTCGCGCGCCACCGACAGCGCGGTGATCACCAGGGTGATGAGCAGCGTCAGGATGCCGATGATCCCGGGCAGGAAGAACCAGCGGCTCTCCAGGTTGGGGTTGAACCAGGCGCGCGTCTCGAGCACGGCCGGGGCGGCCGGCAGGCCCTGCTCGGCGCTCCATTGATCATTGAAGCGCTCCACGATCTGGCGCACGTAGCCCAGCGCGATCAGTGCGGTGTTCGAGTTGCGCCCGTCGACGATCAGCTGCACCGTGCCGGTGCGCCCGGCGAGCAGCTCGCGGCTGAAGCGCGGGTCGATGTGCACCACGAGCAGCACCTTGCGCGCGTCCACGAGCGGCGCGACCTCGCTCGCGTCACGCACGATCGCGGCCTGGCGAAAAGTCCCCGAGCCGCGCAGCATGGCCGCCAGGTGGCGCGCCGCGGGCCCCGGGTCCTCGTTGTACAGGGCGTAGGGCACCTGCTTGAGGTCGTAGGTCGCGGCGTAGCCGAACACCAGCAGCTGGATGAGCGGCGGCACGATCAGCACCGCCCGGCTCCTGGGCTCCTTGAGCAGGGTCAGGAACTCCTTCAGCGCGAGGGCGAGGATGCGGCGCCACATGCGCGCTACTCCAGGCGCTTGCGCGCGTTGCGCCAGGTCAGGCCGTGGAACACGAGCGCCATCAGCGCGAGCGCCAGCGTGTTCGGCACGATCACCGCCCACACGTCGCCCGCGAGGAACAGCGTGGTGACGATCGCCACGAAGTAGCGCGCCGCGAACAGGTGGGTGATCGCCCGCACCACGGCCGGCATGTTGCCGATCTCGAAGATGAAGCCCGAGAGCAGGAACGCCGGCAGGAAGGTGGTGATGATCGCCACCTGCCCGGCGATGAACTGCACCCTGGTGACGCTCGAGATGAGCAGCCCCATGCCGAGCGCCACCAGAAGGAACACCGACGAGGTCGCGAGCAGCACCCAGAACGAGCCGGCGAGCGGCACCGCGAACAGCCAGTTGGCCATCGCCACCGAGAGCAGCATGCCCCCCATGCCGAGCACGAAGTACGGGATCAGCTTGCCGAGCAGGATCTCGCCCGCCGAGGCGGGGGTCACCATCAGCGCTTCCATGGTGCCGCGCTCCCACTCGCGCGCCATGACCATCGCGGTGAGCAGCGCGCCGATCAGGGTCATGATGACCACCACCAGCCCGGGGACGATGAAGTCGCGGCTGCGCAGGTCGGCGTTGAACCACACCCGGTGCTCGACGTCGGCCGGCGGGGCGAGCGCCTGCCCCTGCCCGGCCGCGCGCCGCTGCAGCCAGGCCTGCACGGTCCCGTCCACGTAGCCCTCGACCAGTCGCGCGCTGTTGGCGTCGATGCCGTTCACGATGAGCTGCACGGGCGCCCCGGAGGCGCCGCGCTCCTGCGCAGCAAAATCCGCGCGCAGGTGCACAATCGCGTCGATGCGGCCCGCGAGCAGTTCGGCGGCCGCCGTGCGCATGTCGGGGACGGTGCGCGGCGTGAAATAGCGCGAACCCCGGAACGCGGCGACGAAGTCCGCGCTGTCGGCGCCCGGGTGCTCGACCACCAGCGCGACCGGCACGTGATCGACGTCGAGCGACAGCCCGTAGCCGAACAGCAGCAGCAGCGCGACCGGCATCAGGAAGGCGATCGCGATGCTGCTCGGGTCGCGCACGATCTGCAGGAACTCCTTGCGCACCAGCCCGCGCAGGCGCATCCACGTTCCGCCGCGCCGCGCGGAGCTCATGCGCGGGCCTCCCCGGTCCCCTGGATGAGGTGGATGAACGCGTCCTCCATGCTCGGCTCGGACTCGCCCGGCGCCCGCGCCAGGGCCTTGATGCGCGCCGGCTCGCCGGTGGCGAGGATCTCGCCCGCGGCCATGATCGCGAGCCGGTCGCAGTACTCGGCCTCCTCCATGAAGTGGGTCGTGACCATCACCGTGACGCCGGCACGCGCCAGGGCATTGATGCGGCGCCAGAACTCGCGCCGCGCGAGCGGATCGACGCCGGAGGTGGGCTCGTCCAGGAACAGGATCTCGGGCTCGTGCATCAGCGCGCAGGCCATGGCGAGGCGCTGCTTGTAGCCGAGGGAGAGCTCGGCGCTCTCGGCGTCCGCTTCCTCCTCCAGCTCGAACTCCTCGAGCGCCCAGCGCTCGCGCGCCGCGCGCCGCGCGCCCGCGAGCCCGTAGGCGCCCGCGAAGAAGCTCACGTTCTGGCGCACGCTGAGGTTCCCGTACAGCGAAAAGCGCTGCGACATGTAGCCGACGCGAGCGCGCGCCGCGGACGCGGCGCGGCGCAGGTCCACGCCCGCCACGCGCAGGCTGCCGGCGCTCGCCGGGAGCAGCCCGCAGAGCATGCGGAAGGTGGTCGACTTGCCCGCGCCGTTGGCGCCAAGCAGCCCGAAGATCTCCCCGCGCCGCACCTCGAAGCTCACGTCCTTCACCGCGTAGAAATCGCCGAAGCGGCGCTGCGCGTTTCGCACGTCGATCACCACCTCGCCGGGGGCCGGATCGGCGACGGCGGCCGACGCCGGCGCCGCCGCGGGCCGCGCCCCGCGCCGCTCGTGCAGCCGCGCGACGAACGCGTCCTCGAAGCGCGGCGCGACCGGCGCGAAGCGCGCGGCGGGCCACTGCGGAAGCAGCGCCGCCGCGTCGGGCGCCGTGCCGTCGGTCACCAGCCGGACCTGCTCGCCATGGATCAGCGCGTCGACCACGCCCGGCCGGCCGGCGAGCGCCTCCTGCAGCGCGCGCTTGCCCGCGCCCTGGGCGAGCACCGCGTAGACGCGACCGCGCAGCGGCTCGCTCAGCGCTCCGGGAGCGCCCTGCGCGAGCGTTTCGCCCTCGTGCAGCAGCACGACCTCGTCGCAGCGCTCGGCCTCGTCCAGGTACGCGGTGGAAAGCAGGACGCTCATGCCCTCGCTCTTCACCAGCCGGTACACGATCTCCCACAGCTCGCGCCGCGACACGGGATCGACGCCGACGGTGGGCTCGTCGAGCACGAGCAGCTCGGGCGCGCGCACCAGCGTGCAGGCGAGCCCCAGCTTTTGCTTCATGCCGCCCGAGAGCCGCCCGGCGAGGCGCGCGCTGAACGGCCCGAGCCCGGTCATCTGCATCAGCTCGCGGTGGCGCGCCGCGCGCTCCGAGCGCGGCACGCCCTGCAGGTCCGCGTACAGGTCGAGGTTCTCCCGCACGCTCAGGTCTTCGTACAGGCCGAAGCGCTGCGGCATGTAGCCGAGCCGCGCCTGCACCTCGAGCGCCTGGCGCGTGGCGTCCAGCCCCAGCACGGTGACGCGGCCCGCCTCGGCTACGAGCAGGCCGGCCACCAGGCGCATGAGCGTGGTCTTGCCGGCGCCGTCCGGGCCCACCAGCCCCATCACGAGGCCGCGCCGCATGGCGAGGCTCACCCCGCGCAGCGCGTGGACCTCGCGCGTGCCCGAGCGAAAGCGCTTCGCGACCCCGGCCAGCTCGAGCACGACCGGTGCTTCGTCGGTGCCCGGGGCCGCAGGGCTCAAGCGCTGCGCGCTCCGCGGCTCACGCGCCGCCGCCGCAGCCGGCCGGCTCGTGGCCGCCGGCGGGCACGGGCTGATCGAGCGGGATATCCACCGTCGCAGGCATACCGAGCCGCAGCTCGTCGTGCGGCGCGCACACGAACACGCGCACCTGGTAGACGAGCATCGTGCGCACCTCCTGCGTCTCCACCGATTTGGGGGTGAACTCCGCCGTGGGAGAGATGTAGCCCACCCACGCGCGGTAGCGCTTGCCCGGATGGCTGTCGGTGGTGACCTCGGCCAGGCTGCCGATCCTGACCTTGCCCAGGTCCGGCTCCGACACGTAGGCGCGCACCCACAGCGGCTGCGTGAGCGCGAGCGTGAACACGGTCTTCTGCGGCGAGGCCATGTCGCCGGGCTGCAGCACGCGGTTCTCGACGACGCCGCCCTCGGGCGCGTAAAGCGAGCCGTCCGCGAGCGCGCGCTGCGCGATCGCGAGCGCCGCCCGGTCGGCCTGCAGCGTCGCCTCGGCCGCGGCGATGTCCTCCGGGCGCGGGCCGAGCACCACCAGGCGCAGCGCCTCCTCCGCCGCCTTCAGCCGCGCGCGCGCCGCCTCGGCCGCCGCGCGCGCGTCGTCGGCCTGCTGCTGCGCGACGAAATGGCGCGCGACCAGCTCCCGCTGGCGCCGGTAGGTGATCTCGGCGTTGCGCGCGTCGATGCGCGCCGCCTCGGCGGTCGCTTTCGCCTGCTCGATCTCCTCCGGCCGCGATCCCGCCTTGAGGCGTGCGACCACCTGCCGCTGCGCGTCCGACAGGGCCTGTGCCTGCGCGACCGCGTTGCGCAGCTGGCGGACGTCGAGCGCGGCGAGCAGCTGCCCCTTGGTCACGCGGTCGCCCTCCTGCACGAGAATGCGCGCGATGCGCCCCGAAGCGTTGAAAGCGAGCTCGACCTGGCGGATGTCCACGTTGCCGTGCAGCACGAGCGTGCGGCTCGCCGGCTGCTCCCCGCTGCGCAGCCACCACCAGCCGCCCGCGCCGATGGCGGCGAGCGCGAGGACGACCAGCAGCAGCCGAACGATCCTTGCCTTCATCGCGCTCTGGCTGCAATGGGCCGGCGCAGCACGGCGCGCGGCCCGCTCAGGCCGCCCCGACCGTCGCGCCCTGCGGCCGCGCCAGCTTCGCGCCCGGCCACACCTCCGGAAGGCTCCTCGCGTACTGCGGCGGATACTCGACCTTGCCGCCAAGGCGCTCGGCCGCGTGCCAGACCCAGCGCGGGTCGTCGAGGAAGGCGCGCGCGAGCGCCACCATGTCCGCCTGGCCCGAGGCTACGATCCTCTCGGCCTGCTCGGCATCCGCGATCATGCCCACCGCCCGCACCGCGATCGGAACGGCCTTCTTCACCTTCTCGGCGAACGGCACCTGGTAGCCGGGTTCCACCTTGATGCGCGCGAGCGGGGACAGGCCGCCGCTCGAGACGCACACGTAGTCGTAGCCGATCGCCTTCAGCTCGCGCGCGAAGGCGATCGCGTCCTCGGGCGCGAGGCCGCCGTCCATCCAGTCGCTGGCGGTGATGCGCGCGCCGAGCGCGCGCTCCCTCGGCCAGGCCTCGCGCACCGCGCGCGCCGCCTCGAGCGGAAGGCGCATGCGGTTCTCGGGGCTGCCGCCATAGCGGTCGCTGCGCCGGTTGGCAAGCGGCGATAGGAACTGGTGCATGAGGTAGCCGTGCGCGCCGTGCAGCTCGGCGACCTCCAGGCCGATGCGCCGCGCGCGCTCGGCGGCGGCGGCGAACGCGTCCACCAGGGCGCGCAGCTCGACCTCGGTCAGCTCGTGGGGGACGTGCCAGCCCTCGCCGAAGGGCAGCGCCGACGGCGCCACCGTGGTCCACGGCGACTCGGCCGCCGACAGCGCCTTGCCGCCCAGCCACGGGGCCTGCGCCGAGCCCTTGCGCCCGGAATGCGCGAGCTGCACGCCGATCGGCGAGCGCGTGATCCTCCGGCAGGCGTCCACGACGCGCTTCATCGCCGCCTCGTTGTGCTCGTCGTAAAGCCCGGTGCAGCCGTGCGAGATGCGCCCTTCGCGGGTCACGCCGGTGGCCTCGATCATGATCAGGCCGGCGCCCGAGGCCGCGAGGCTGCCCAGGTGGATCAGGTGCCAGTCGTTCATGCAGCCGTCGTCCGCGCTGTACTGGCACATGGGGGAGATCGCGACGCGGTTGGGCAGCGTGACGCCGCCGAGCTGGATCGGGGTAAAGAGCTTGCTGGCCATCGTTGCAGCGTCCTTTTTCAGAGTGAGCCGACCGCGATGCCGCGGCCGGAAAATGCGTTGCGCAGCGCCTTGGCGAAGGCCACCGCGCCGGGCTGGTCGCCGTGCAGGCACAGCGTGTCGGCGGCGACCGGCACGCGCTTGCCGGCGAGGCTGGTGACCTGGCCGTGCTCGATCATCGCCAGCGCCTGCGCCACCGCCTTCGCTTCGTCCTCGATCATGCCGCCGGGCGCGCCGCGCGGCGCGAGCGTGCCGTCGTCCAGGTAGCCGCGGTCCGCGAACACTTCGCCCGCGACCCGCAGCCCGCGCTCGCGCGCGACCTGCATCATGCGGCTGTTGGACAGCGCGTAGAGGATGACCTCGGCGCCGAGATCCTTCACCGCGCGCGCCATCGCTTCCGACAGCGCCGCGTCCGTCGCCGCCATGTTGTACAGCGCGCCGTGGCACTTGACGTGATGCAGCTTGGCGCCCGCGGCGCGCGCGAAGGCCTGCACCGCCCCCGCCTGGTAGAGCACCAGGTCGTACATGTCCTGCGGCGAGATGTGCATCGCGCGCCGGCCGAAGCCCTGCAGGTCCGGCAGCGAAGGATGCGCGCCCACCGCCACGCCGTGATCGACCGCCAGGCGCACGGTCTTGCGGATGGTCGCCGGGTCGCCGGCGTGGAAGCCGCAGGCGATGTTGGCCGAGCTGATGAACGGCATGATCTCGGCGTCGGCGCCCATCTTCCAGGCGCCGAAGCTCTCGCCCATGTCGCAGTTCAGGTCGATGCGCGTTATGTCCCGTACTCCCATGCCAGCGCCCGCAGCGCGGCGCCGTGCCGCGCGTGCGCCGCGCGCCTGAGCTCGATCGCCTCCTCGAGCGTGCAGCGCGCGAAGCGCAGCGTGCCGCCGGGCGCGAGCTGCGCCATCCGCGCAACGTCCGCGGCCGCGATCTCCGCGATCTTGGGGTAGCCCCCGGTAGTCTGGTGGTCGGCCATCAGCGCGATGGGCAGGCCGCTCGCCGGCACCTGCACCGTGCCCAGGCAAGTGGGCCCCGATAGTATCTCACCGGCCTTGGCCGCCGCGAGCGCCGGACCGCTCAGGCGATAGCCCATGCGGTTGGACTCCGGGGAGACGCGCCAGGTGGCTTCGAAGAAGGTGCGCTGCGCCGCCGCCTCGAACAGGCCGAAGTGCTGCCCCTCCATCGCGTGCACCACGATCGGCTCGTGCTCGGGCAGCGTCATCGGGGGCGCCGACCAGCGCACGGTGCGCAGCGCCCCGCGCAGCGCGGCGTGCTCGGCGAGCCGCGGGTAGCGCTCGGCGGCGAGCTCGGCGGCGAGCGGCGCGAGCGGCAGCTCGTCCCCGGCGCGCAGCGCCCGGCCGTGCAGCCCGCCGAAGCGCGCCGGCGTGTAGGTGCTGCGGCTGCCGAGCACCGGATCGAGCGCGATGCCGCCGGCGATCGCGAGATAGGCGCGGCAGCCGCGCGCTGCGCGGCCGGTCGCGAGCCGGGTCCCCGCGCGCAGCCACACCGGGCGGTCGCGCGGCAGGGCCTGGCCGTCGGCCTTGGCGGCGAGCTCCGCGCCGCACAGCGCGACCAGCGCCTGTTCCTCGAACAGCAGCTCCGGGCCGATGAGCGTGAGCTCGAGCGTCGCTTCGTCGTCCGCGTTGCCCACCAGCGCGTTGGCGAGCGCATGGGCGAACGGATCCATCGCCCCGCAGGGCACGATGCCCAGGTGCTGCAGGCCGTGGCGCCCCCGGTCCTGTACCGTGGTCAGCAGGCCGGGCTTGAGGACTTTGACGCTCACGGCGCCCGCGCGGCCTGACGCCGGCGCTCGAACTCGGCGCGCGCGATCGGCACGACGCGCACGCGGTCCCCCGGGGCGAACAGGCTCGGCGGATCGCGCTGCGCGTCGAACAGCACGAGCGGCGTACGCCCGATCACGTTCCACCCGCCCGGGATGCCGTAGGGATAGGCGACCGACTGCTGGTTCGCGATCGCGATCGAGCCGGCCGGCACCTCCGCGCGCGGCGTCGCGCGCCGCGGCACCGCGAGCTTCGGATCGAGCCCGCCCAGGTACGGCAGTCCCGGCGCAAAGCCCATCATCAGCACCCGGTACTCGCGCGCGGCATGCCGGCGCACCACTTCCTCGGGCGCGAGCTTGGCGCGCGCGGCGACCTCGTCCAGGTCGAGCGCGAATTCGGGGTCGTAGCACACCGGCAGCTCGATCTCGCGGCCGACCGCTTCGGCGGCCGGCAGCCCCTCGCGCAGGCACTCGTCGACCAGGGCGGTGCTCGCCTGCAGCGGCGCGGCGGGCAGGTCCGGATGCTCGGGGTCGAAATGCAGGGCGAGGCCGCCGAGGGCGGGCACGATGTCGCGCAGCCAAGGGACGGCGCGCGCCCGCACGGCGGCGGCGAGCCGCTGCACCGCCGAGTTCACCTCCAGATCGAGCGTCTCGGAGAATTCGACGTACGCCGCGCAATCGCCGAGCGGCAGGATGCCCAGAGGGCGGGGACGGGCTCGCCGCAGCGCCATCGCGGGTGCGGCGCTCTACAGCGGCTTCGGCAGCGATACGCCGATCATGCTGTCGCGCGTGACCAGCGCGGCCAGGCGCTCCTCGCTCCAGCCCTCGGTGCCCGGCGGGCGCATCGGCAGCACCAGGTAGCGCATGTCCGCGGTCGAGTCGTGCACGCGGATCTGCACCGCATCGGGAACGCGCGTGCCGAACTCCGCCAGCACCGCGCGCGGCTCGCGCACCACGCGCGAGCGGTAGTTGCGCGACTTGTACCACTCGGGCGGAATGCCGAGCAGCGTGCGCGGGTAGCACGAGCACAGCGTGCACACGATCACGTTGTGCACCTCGGGCGTGTTCTCGACCACCACCAGGCGCAGCGCGGGCACTTCCAGGCCGAGCTCCTCGCACGCCCGGGTGCCGTTCTCGAGCAGCCGCTCCCGGTAGGCCGGATCGATCCAGGCGCGCGCCACGATCTTCGCGCCGCGCTCCGGCGTGCGCGCGCGCATGTCCTCGAGCGCTTCGCCGATGGCCTGCTCGCTGACGATGCCTTTTTCCACCAGCAGCTCGCGCAGGCTGATCTCCATCAGCTGGAAGTAGGTGAGCGGCTGGTACTTGCCGAGGTCGGGGTCGTGCGCCATCAGGAGCTTCCTTCCGGCTCGAGCCAGTGCTGGAAGATCTCGACCTCGACCGTGTCCTCGGGCCGGCCGCGGTAGTCCGGCCACACCTCGCGCTGCAGGAAGCGTACGCGGTACAGCGGCTGCGCCGGCAGGCCGCTGCGCTGCTGCGCGAGCTCTTCCGGGTTGGGGAAGGCCCCGCACAGCCGCTCGATCGCGCCGCTGCAGCCGCGGATGTACCACGGCGTGCGCACATGCCCGAGCGGCGCGGCCTTCCTCACGCGCACGCGCTGGCCGGGCGCGAAGCGCACCGCCAGCGCCGGATGCCCGGTCGGATACTGCGGGCGCGGCGCCGCGCCCGCTGGCGCTGCTAGCGGCGGCACGGATCCTCCGTTCTCGCCTGTACCTGCTCCAGCTTGCGCGCCAGCTCGTCGGTGGTGATCACGCCGCGCTGGATCATGGTCTGGGTGATCGAGGTGATCCAGCGTTCGTAATAGCTCATCGTGTCGTAGGCCTCGGGCCCGATCGCCTCGACGTTCTTGCGCAGCTCGTCGACCGTCATCAGCTTGCGCTCGCCGCGCACGCCGGTAAGCAGCACCATCAGCGCGTCGACGCGCCGCTCCCATTCGGCGTAATCGTGCTCCACCGGCTCGACCCTGCCCGCCGGCAGGCCGCCCATGTCGTGGTGCCCGCGCTCGATCAGCAGGTCGGGGCGCGCGCCGGGTCCGTCGGGCTGGTGCATGCAGTTATTATTGCACCCGGCCAAGGCCCCCGGAAGAACAGCGTGTCGAATCCGCTCGAGCACCGCGCATGAATCCCGTCGCCGCGCGCCAGCAGCCGCCGGCGGGCAGCCTGTTCCTCGATCACGTCGGGCATTTCGTCGCCGACCTCGAGGCCGCGGCGCGCGCGCTCGAGGCGCTCGGCTTCGCGCCCACGCCGTTCTCGCCGCAAGCGACGCCGGAGGGTCCCGCCGGCACCGCCAACCGCTGCGTGATGCTCGAGGAGGGCTATCTCGAGCTGCTCGCGCCGATCGCCGGCACTGCGCATGCGCGGCGGGTGCGCGAGGCGATGGCGCGCCACGCCGGGGTGCACGTCCTCGCCTTCGGTACGCCGGCCGCGGAGGAGGAGCACGCGCGCCTCGCGCGCCACGGCTTCGAGCCGCCGCCCCTGGTACGGCTCGAGCGTGAGGTCGAGCTCGACGGCGCGACGCGCAGCGCGCGCTTCGTCGTGGCGCGCGTGCCGCCCGGGCGAATGCCCGAAGGCCGCGTCCAGTTCGTGCAGCAACTCACGCCCGAGTGCCTCTGGCAGCGCCGGTACCTGGCGCATGGCAACGGCGTGTCCGCGCTCGCCGCGGTGTTCGTCGTCGCCGGCAACCCGGTTGCCGCGGCGGCGCGCTATGCGCGCTTCGCCGGATTGCTGCCGCGTCCGGCCGGGGCGCTGGTGCGCCTCGCCACCGCGCGCGGCGCGCTGCTGATCGGCCGCGCCGCCGACTGGGAGCGGCTGCTCGGCGCCGCGCCTCCCGCGGCGCCGGCCTTCGCCGGCTATGCGCTCGCCTGCCGCGACCCGCAGGCGCTGGCGCAGCGCTGCGCGAGCGCGGGCCTCGCCGTGCGCGCCGCCGGCGACGGCCTGTACGCCGTGCAGCTGCCGCCGCAGCTGGGGGGCGCGTGGCTGCTCGGCGAGGCGGCGGCGCTCGCGAGCTTCGAGGCCCGCGGCCTGCCCGTACAATAGGATCGAACCTTCGGAGCCCCGCTCATGACCGCAGACCTGTGCACGCTGTCCGCCATCCAACTGCTGCAGCTGTACCGCGCCAAGGTGATCTCGCCGGTCGAGGCCACGCGCGCCGTGCTGCAGCGGATCGAGCAGCTCAACCCGCGGCTCAACGCGTTCTGCTTCATCGCGCCGGATGCGCTCGCCGCGGCGAAGGAGTCGGAGGCGCGCTGGCTGCAGGGCGAGCCTAGGGGGCTGCTCGACGGCGTGCCGGTCTCGATCAAAGACCTGCTCTACGCGCGCGGCTGGCCGACGCTGCGCGGCTCGAAGACCATCGACCCGAAGGGCCCGTGGAACGACGACGCGCCGGCGGTGGCGCGCCTGCGCGAGCACGGCGCGGTGCTGCTCGGCAAGACGGCCACGCCGGAATTCGGCTGGAAGGGCGTCACCGACAGCCCGCTCACCGGCATCACGCGCAATCCGTGGGACCCGGACAAGACCCCGGGAGGCTCCTCGGGCGGCGCCGCGGCCGCGATCGCCTCCGGCATGGGGCCGCTCACCATCGGCACCGACGGCGGCGGCTCGATCCGCATCCCCAGCGCCTTCACCGGCGTGTTCGGCATCAAGCCCACCTTCGGCCGCGTGCCGGCCTGGCCGCTCTCGCCCTTCGGCACGGTGGCGCACGTCGGGCCGATGACGCGCACCGTCGCCGACGCCGCGCTGATGCTCAACGTGCTCGCGCTGCCCGACGCGCGCGACTGGCTCGCGCTGCCCTACGAGCCGCGCGATTACCGCGTCGGCCTGGAGGACGGCGTGCGCGGCCTGCGGATCGCGTACTCGGCCAATCTCGGCTACGCGGGCGTCGATCCCGAAGTGGCCGCGCTGTGCGAGCAGGCGGCGCAGTCCTTCGTCGACCTGGGCGCGCACGTCGAAGTGACCGATCCGGGCTTCGAGACCCCGGAGGAGATCTTCCGCGTGCACTGGTTCTCCGGCGCGGCGTACCTGGTCAACGGCATCGCGCCCGAGCAGCGCAAGCTGATCGACCCCGGCCTGCTCGACGTCGCCAGGCAGGGCGCGAAGCTCACCCTCGCGCAACTGCTCGACGCGCAGCTGAAACGCGGCGCGCTCGGCATCCACATGAACCAGTTCCACCAGAAATACGACCTGCTGCTCACCCCGACCCTGCCGCTCGCCGCCTTCGACGCCGGCCGGGAAGTGGCCGACGTGATGAAGGAGCGGCGCTGGACCGACTGGACGCCGTTCTCCTATCCGTTCAACCTCACCCAGCAGCCGGCGGCGTCGATCCCCTGCGGCCTCACCCAGGCCGGGCTCCCGGTCGGGCTGCACATCGTCGGCGCGCGCTACGCCGACGCGCTGGTGCTGCGCGCCGCGCGCGCCTACGAGTCGGTGCGGCCGATCGCGCTGCCGGACGTGACGAAGCTCGCGCCGCAGTCGGCGGAGCCGGCCGCCTAGGGGGCGCAGGGCGTGCGCCGGTGACTCAAGTGGATCCCCTGCAGTCCATGAGCTCGTCAGCCGCCAGGACGCTGGTGCCGCTTGTGGCCCTGTCGCTGCTCGGCTGCGCGTAGAACAAGCCGACGGCCGAGGAGTGCGGGCGGGGACTGCGGCGACGCCGGAGATGGAGCAGGCGCGAGAGGCGATGCGCGCGAGCGCGCGCGGCGGCGTCTCGCTTTCCTGGTCGGACTGACGCCGTAGGGTTCGTGCGCGGCGGCGATCGCGAGAGACGGTCGCCCGTTGCGCACTGGCGCGGTCACGCCCGTTCCTAATTTGACGGTTCGGCCCAGTAGTGTCCGACACGTTTGAGGTCGATCGATCGTAACTCTAGCGCTGACACGGGTTTTTATGACTTTTGGGGGTGTTAACGACTTGAATTGCGAACGCTGCTTCGGGCAGTCTTCCGGGATTTTGCTCGGAGGCGCCGATGTACACAGGCAAGCTCGTGTTCGCGCAGGTGATGGAGTTCGCGCCGTGGCATACGTTTCGACGGTTGGTGGCGAAGTATCGGGGCGACTTCAACGTTCGCCGCTTCAGCTGTCTGGACCAGTTCCTGTGTCTTGCCTTCGCGCAACTGACCTATCGAGAGAGCTTGCGCGACATCGAGGCGTGTCTGCGCGCGCAGCCCGCCAAGCTCTACCATCTGGGGCTGCGCGGGAACGTCAGCCGCAGCGCGCTCGCCGATGCCAACGAAGAGCGCGACTGGCGCATCTACTACGAGTTCGCCCAAGCGCTGATCCATACCGCACGCCGGCTCTACGCCGAAGAGCCCATCGGGGTGGACATCTCCGAGACGGTGTATGCGCTGGACTCCACCACGATCGATCTGTGTCTGGCGCTGTTTCCCTGGGCACCGTTTCGCGCCACCAAGGCGGCGGTAAAGCTGCATACGCTGCTCGATTTGCGGGGATCGATCCCCACCTTCGTGCATATCAGCGACGGCAAGCTGCACGACGTGAACGTGCTCGATCTGCTCGCGCCCGAGCCCGGCGCCTTCTACGTGATGGACCGCGGCTACCTCGACTTCGAGCGGCTCTATACGCTCAACCAGGCCGGCGCCTTCTTCGTGACGCGCGCCAAGTCGAACTCCAAGTTCAAGCGCTTGCTCTCCCAGGGCGTGGATCGCTCGACCGGCCTCATCTGCGATCAGCTGGTCGAGCTCACGGTGTTTTATTCCCACCAGGGCTATCCCGAGCGGCTGCGCCGCATCGTGTATCGCGATCCCGAACGAGACAAGCGCCTGGTGTTTCTGACCAACCATTTGTCGTTGCCCGCGCTCACCGCGTGCGCGCTCTACAAGAGCCGCTGGCAGGTGGAGCTGTTTTTCAAATGGATCAAGCAGCATCTTCGCATCAAGCGTTTCTTCGGCACTTCCGAGAACGCGGTCAAGACCCAAGTCTGGACCGCCGTCACTGTCTACGTACTGGTGGCCATCATCCGCAAGCGGCTCAACTTGGAACTGTCGCTGCATTCGATGCTGCAAATCCTGAGCATCAGACCATTCGAGAAAGAATCCTTGATTCAGTTGCTTACCGAATCCGTGATCTCGATGGACATGCCTCAGAGCGCTAACCAACTGAACCTATTCTGAATTCTGTCGGACACTACTGGGTTCGGCCACAAGGTTGCAGCTTAACGGCGAGCTCGCGCGCTCAGCGATGTTTGAGCAGCTCGTCGACCGTGAGGCCGATGTCCTTTGCGATCTGACGTAACAGGATCGGCGAGATGTCACGCCCAGCATGGAAGGGGACCGTGGTTGCGCGGCCGTCGGCGTGGCGGAACTGCTTGTGCGAGCCGCGTTGGCGCACCTCGGCGAAGCCGAGCGCGGCGAGGATGGCGATTACTTCGCGGGGCTTGAGGACCGGCACGCCCGGCATTCAGACGACGACGGTCTGCGTGCCGACGAATTCGGTGTCGAGCTTGGGCTCGCCATCCTCGAGCAGCATCGCGATCACTTCGCGCAGATTCGCGTGCAACTCGTCGAGGGTCGCGCCCTGGCTGTGCGCGCCGGGGAAGCCGGGCACGTAGCCCACGTAGAGCTTGGTGTCCGGGCAGTGTTCGATGACCGCAGTATAGGCGTGCATGGCAATCCTCGGGAACAGACCTTTGCCATTTTAGCCGCTGGAGGGAACCCCCGCTTGCGGGGGCGGACGGGCGCTCGGTGCGCACGCGCGAGCGTCCACGCCGAGCGGGTGGGCGGTGTCAACGGAAACCGAAAGCTGACGCACCTTTCGGGTGGATCGGAAATCGAAAATTGATACACCGCGCCGTGGGGACAAGCCCCGAGGTAGCGACAAGAAGCAGGTCCAGGCCCTGGGCCAGCTCTATTCCGACTGGACCTTCATCTACGAGCCGCCGATAGTGGAGCTGCCAAGCGCAACCTCGGCACGCTGAGCGGCACGCCCTACCCGTGCACCGCCACGCTGTCCTCCGGCGCCTGCCCGCGCTCGTCAAGCGCGTAATCGCGCAGCACGTTGGCCACGCGCAGCCGGTAGCCGGCGAAGATCCCGCCGCGCCCCTTGGCCTGCGCCTCGCGGTGCCGCGGAAGGTTGCGCCATTTGCGCACCGCCTCTTCGTCGCGCCAGAACGAGATCGAAACGTACTTCCCCGGCGTGGTGAGGCTGGAGAAGCGCTCGATCGAGATGAAGCCCTCGGCCTGGTCGAGCTCGGGCTTGAGCGCGCCGGCGAGGTCGAGGTATTCCTGCACCCGCCCGTCGGCGGGCGTGAGTTCGAAGATCACTGCGATCATGGCGTCTCCCCCGGTGCGGCCACTATACTTCGCGGCCATGGCGTCCGCGCATTATCGCTTCTGGCCGAAGCACCTGCCGCACCGGCTGACTTCGCCGCAGACCACGCTGCACGAGCTGCTCGCGGTTTCGGCGCGCCGCTACCCCGAGAAGCCGCTCACGCTGTTCTTCGGCGCCGCGCTGCCCTACCGCGAGGCGCTCGAGCAGGTCGAGCGCCTGGCCGGCTATCTGCAGAAGGCCTGCGGCGTGAAGCGCGGCGACCGGGTGCTGGTCGATCTGCAGAACAGCCCGCAGTTCGTCGTCGCCTGCTACGCGATCCTGCGCGCCGACGCGGTGATGGTGCCGGTGAGCCCGATGAACGTCGCCGAGGAGCTGGCGCACTACCTCGAGGACAGCGACGCGAAAGTGGCGATCGTCGGCCAGGAGGTGTACGCGCAGTTCGCGGGGCTCCTCGGGCGCACGCCGCTCGCGAAGCTGATCGTGGCCGCCTACGCCGACTATCTGCCCGCCGACACCGACCTGCCGCTGCCGCAGGCCGTCGCCGCGCCGCGCGAGCCGCTGTCCGGGCCCGGCGTCGAATCGTGGTCCCATGCGCTCGCCGATGGGCACGCGCCCGAGCCCTCGCGCGCGCAGCCGCGCGACCTGTGCGTGCTGCCCTACACCTCGGGCAGCACCGGACGCCCGAAGGGCTGCATGCACACGCACGCGACGGTGACGTTCAACACGGTCGGCGCCGCCTTGTGGGAGAACATCCACCAGGACGCGGTCGCGCTCGCCACCGCGCCGATGTTCCACGTCACCGGCTTCGTGCACAGCCTGCACGCGCCGGTGTACTGCGGCGCGACCATCGTGCTGCAGCCGCGCTGGGACGCCGGGCTCGCCGCGCGCCTGATCGAGCGCCACCGCTGCACGCACTGGGCGAACGTGCCGACGATGGTGGTCGACCTGCTCTCGGATGCGCGCGCGCTGGCGCACGACGTGTCCTCGCTCGAATGCATCTTCGGCGGCGGCGCCGCGATGCCCGAGGCGATCGCGCAGAAGCTGCACGACACCTGCGGCATCGATTACCTCGAGGGCTACGGGATGACCGAGACCATCTCGCAGACCCACATGAATCCGGAGAACCACCCGAAAAAGCAGTGCCTCGGCATCCCGACCTTCGACACCGAGTCGCTGATCGTCGATCCGGCGAGCGGCAAGGTGCTCGGGCCTGGCGAGCCGGGCGAGATCCTGGTGCGCGGCCCGCAGCTGCTCACCGGCTACTGGAAGAACAACAAGAGCTACCGCGAGTCCTGGATCGAGGTCGAGGGCAAGTCGTACTTCCGCACCGGCGACCTCGGGCGCACCGACGAGGACGGCTACTTCTTCATCGCCGACCGGCTCAAGCGCATGATCAACGCCGCCGGCTACAAGGTCTGGCCGGCCGAGGTCGAAGCGGCCATGTACAAGCACCCCGCGATCCAGGAGTGCTGCATCATCGGCGCGCCCGACGAGCGCCGCGGCGAGACGGTGAAGGCCGTGGTGGTGCTCAGGCCCGAGCACCGCGGCAAGCTCGGCGCGCAGGAGCTGCTCGCCTGGGCGCACGGCCAGATGGCCGCCTACAAGGCGCCGCGCGTGCTCGAGTTCGTCGACGCCCTGCCGCGCTCGGGATCGGGCAAGATCCAGTGGCGCGCGCTGCAGGAGAAGGAGTTCGCGGGGTGAGGCGGGCAGCCCTCATTCGTGCGACAATGTCGTACATGGTGGAGGCTGGCAATGACGACATTGACGATCCGGCTTGACCCCAAGCTCGAGAAGGCGCTCGCGCAGATAGCCAAGCGCACGGGGCGGACCAAGAGCGAGATCGCGCGCGAGGCGCTCGAGCGCCAGATCGCGGTCGCCCGCTTTCGCGAGCTGCGCCGCAAGACCCTGCCGTTCGCCGAGGCGCAGGGTCTGGTGAGCGACGAGGACGTGTTCAGCGCCGTTTCGTGAAGGTATTCCTCGACACGAACGTATTGGTCAGCGCGTTCGCGACCCGGGGGCTGTGCGCGGATCTGCTCGAGCTGATTCTGCTGGAGCACGACCTCGTGCTCGGGCGCCAGGTGATTCACGAGCTGAACCGTGCTCTGCGCTCGAAGCTCAAGCTTCCCGCCGCCCGGGCCAGGGAAATCGTCGACTTCCTGTCCGAAGAGGCGGCCGGCATGGTCGCCCGCGCCGAGCCGGCAGCCGCGCGCGCCGACCCCGATGACGCACTGGCTCTCGGTGAGGCACTACAGGCCGGCGCGGCGTTGTTCGTAACCGGAGACGCCGCGCTGCTCGGCCTGCGCGCGATCGGCGATATGGAGATCGTCTCGCCGAGGCGCTTCTGGGAGATCCTGCACGCGGGCGGCTCGTAGGGTCGCGCCCCCGGCGGCCTGCCCTACCCCCGCGCCAGCTCCGCCGCCCGGATCGGCAAGCTGCGCACCCACTTGCCGGTCGCCGCGAACACGGCGTTGACCACCGCCGGCGCGATCGGCGGCGTGCCGACCTCGCCGATGCCGCCGAGCTCGGCGCCGCTCTCGAGGATGTGCGTCTCGACTTCCGGCATGTCGGCGAGCTGCAGCATCCGGTAGTCGGGAAAGTTCGCCTGCTCGACGCGGCCCCTGGCGAGCGTGATCTGGCCGTACAGCGCCGCGGTCAGCCCGAAGACGATGCCGCTTTCCATCTGCGCGGCGATGGTGTCCGGATTGATCGCCGTGCCGCAGTCGACCGCGCACACCACGCGGTGCACCCTGACCTCGCCCTTTTCCGACACCGAGACCTCGGCCACCTGGGCGACGATCGACACGAACGACGCGTGCAGCGCGATGCCGCGCCCGATTGCCGGCGCGGGCGGCGTGCCCCAGCCGGCCTTCTCGGCCGCGGTGGCGAGCACCCGCAGGTAGCGCGGATGCCTCGCGAGCAGCGCGCGCCGGAACTGGTACGGATCCTTGCCGGCGGCGGCCGCCAGCTCGTCCATGAAGCACTCGGTGAAGAAGGCGTCGTAGGAGTGCCCGACGCTCCTCCAGAAGCCCACCGGCACCGGAGTCTTGGACAGCACGTGCTCGACGCGGAAGTTGGCGAGCTCGTAGGGCAGGTCGGCCGCGCCCTCGGCGTTGGTCTTGTCCGGCGGGTAGTCCATCCCGCCCCAGGGCAGCAGCCGGTCCATGAACGAGCGCGTGACCGAGGGCCCGACGATGCGGTTCCACCAGGCGAGCGGCGCGCCCGAGCCGTCCAGCGCGGCGCGGAACTTCGCGATCGCCGCCGGCCGGTACATGTCGTGCTGCATGTCCTCTTCACGCGACCACACGAGCTTGACCGGCGTGCCCGGCACCGCCTTCGCGACCGTCACCGCCTGCGCGACGTAATCCATCTCCGCGCGGCGCCCGAAGCCGCCGCCGAGGAAGGTGGTGTGCACCGTGACGCTGCCGCTGTCGAGGCCGGCGGTGCGGCCCGCCACCCAGCGCACCAGCGTCGGCGACTGGTTCGGCACCCACACCTCGCAGCTGCCGCCGCCGACGCGCGCGGTGCAGTTCATCGGCTCCATGGTGGCGTGCGCGAGGAAAGGGACGCGGTATTCGGCCTCCACCACCTTGACGGCTTTGGCGAGCGCGCCCGCGGCATCGCCGCGCTCGGCGTAGGTCGTGGGCTTGCCGTGCTCCAGGTCGCGCCCGTACTGCGCGAAAATCGCGCTCGTATCGAGCGCCGCGTGCGGCCCTTCGTCCCAGGTGATCGCGAGCCGATCGAGCGCCCGCTTGGCGCGCCACCAGCTGTCGGCAACCACCGCGACGCCGCCCGGCACCGGAACCACCGCCTTGAAGCCCGGCAGGCCGCGCACTTTCGAATCGTCGTAGGCCTTGAGCGCGCCGCCGAACACCGGGCAGTGCCTGACCGCCGCATACAGCATTCCGGTCACGTGCACGTCGATGCCGAACTGCGCGCTGCCGTCCACCTTGGCCGGCGTATCGAGCCGGGGGGCGGGCGTGCCGATCAGCTTGTATTGCGCGCGCGTCTTCAGGCGCGGCTTGTGCGGCGGCTCGAGCTGCGCGGCCTCGGCGGCCAGCTCGCCGTAGCCCAGCTTGTCCCCCGTGCCGCGACGGCGCACGGTGCCGGAGTCGGTGAAGCACTCGCTCGGCGCCGCGTTCCAGCGCTTGGCGGCGATCGCCACCAGCATCTCTCGCGCCGAGGCGCCCGCGATGCGCATCGGCTCCCACGCGTCGCGCGAGGAAGTCGAGCCGCCGGTGACCATCAGGCCGAGGACCTCGCTCGCCTTGTGCGCCACCCAGCGCAGCGTCGTGGCCAGAGCGCCGCGGTCCTCCGGCCCGAACGGCAGGCCGTCGCCCAGCACCACCATGTTGCCGTAGAGCTTGTCCACCGGCGCCTGCTCGGCGCGCACCGTGCTCCAGTCCGCGTCCAGCTCCTCGGCGACCAGCATCGGCAGCGCGGTGTAAATGCCCTGCCCCATCTCCTGGTGCGACAGCGCCACCGTGACCGTGCCCTCGGGCGCGATCTTCACCCAGCCGTTCAACGCGAAGGCCTTGCCGCCGCGCGCGAACGCGGGCACGCGCGCCAGCCGGTCGCGCCCGCGCAGCGCATAGCCGACGAGCAGGCCGCCGCCCACCAGCGCGGTGGCGATGAAGAAGCGGCGCCGGGATTTGCTCTTGGGTCCGGCCATGTCAGCGCGCCGGTTGAAAAACGGGCAATGCTCTCAGCATCGCAGCTTTGCCTTTATCCGATCTCCGGTTTTTGAGGGGGTCGAAGTGCGACCCGCTCAAAAACCGGAGACCATGCAATAAGCAAACCCGCGCGCCGCATCACGCCCCCTTCCCCCCCGCCAGCGCGCGGATCGCCTTGCGCACCCGCGCGTAGGTCCCGCAGCGGCAGAT
Organism: uncultured Pseudomonadota bacterium; assembly: GCA_963817785.1. GTDB lineage: Bacteria > Pseudomonadota > Gammaproteobacteria > Burkholderiales > SG8-39 > JAKALD01. The sequence continues at coordinate 747,527 of CAWFPL010000008.1, forward strand.
GTTGCCGAGCGCGGCGTCGATGTCGGCGTCGGCCGGCCGCGGATTCTGCGCGAGCAGCGCCGCGCTCGCCATGATCATCCCCGACTGGCAATAGCCGCATTGCGGCACCTGGTGCGCGATCCACGCCTGCTGCACCGGGTGCAGGCCCTTCGCGCCCAGCCCCTCGATCGTGGTGATCTCCTTGCCGGCCACGGCCGATACCGGGATCACGCAGGAGCGCACCGCCACGCCGTCCAGGTGCACGGTGCAGGCGCCGCAGGCCGCGATGCCGCAGCCGAACTTGGTTCCGGTCAGCCCGAGGGTGTCGCGCAGCGCCCACAGGAGCGGCGTGTCGGGCTCGACCTCGACCTGCCTGGTTTCGCCGTTGATCCTGAGTTGCAGCATGTCAAGCCTCCGGCCTGCGCCCGTCGTACGCGGCGCGCAGCAACTGCAGCACGCCATCGTATTCCACTTTGCGCGGGTTCGGATACGGGCTGGCGGCGGCGATCTCCGCGGCGCGCTCGATGCCCGCCTCCGGCATGCCGATGTCCTTGAGGGCCATCGGCAGGCCGAGCCTGGCCTCGAGGTCGTACAGCCCGGCCGGCGCGTCGCTCGTGCCGAGCGCGCGCGCGATGCGCGCCATCGCCTCGGGCGCCGCGTCGCGGTTGTAGCGCACCGCGTGCGGCAGCACGATCGAGTGCGTCTCCGCGTGCGGCAGGTTGAAGGTCCCGCCGAGCACGTGGCACAGCTTGTGATGCAGCGCCATGCCGGCCGAGCCGAGCGAGATCCCGGCGAGCCAGGCGCCGTACAGCGCGTCCCCGCGCGCCTCGAGGTTCTCGGGATCGGCGACCACCACGAGCAGCGCGACGGCGAGCGCGCGGATGCCCTCCTCCGCCATCAGCGAGATGACCGGGTTGCCGTCGTGCGCGTAAAGCGCCTCGACGCAGTGCGCGATCGCGTTCATGCCGCTCGCCGCCGACAGCGCCGGCGGCAGGCTGAGGGTGAGCGCCGGATCGTAGAGCACGGCCTTGGGCAGCACGCGCAGGTCGCGCCCGGTTCTCTTCATGCCGCCTTCGGTCAGGCCGTAGATCGGCGTCATCTCCGAGCCGGCGTAGGTGGTCGGCACCGCGAGGATCGGAAGATTGGAGGTGAGCGCGATCGCCTTGCCCAGGCCGATGGTCGAGCCGCCGCCCACGGTGACGCAGCAGTCGGCGCCGAGAGCCTGCGCCATCCGGCGCGCCTCCTCGGCGATCTCGAGCGGCACGTGCATCGCCGCCCGGTCGTAGACGCCGGCGACGCGACCGTCGAGGCTCACGGCGACCGCCTTCACGCTTTCCGCCTGCTGCGGCGTGGACAGCACCAGCGCGCGCTTCGCGCCGAGCCGGTCGAGCTCGGCGCGAAGCTGCGCGACGATGCCCAGGCCGAACACCACGCGCGAGGGCAGCCCGACGTAGACGAACGATTTCATGCTCGCTCCGCTCCCGGTGATTATTCCGCCGCGTGCGCGCCGAAGCCAGCGGCGCGGCGCTTGAGCCGCCGGCGGAATGCGAGCGCGACCAGCGGCAAGCCCAGGCCGGCGATCGCGTAGACCGGCGCCACGCCGAACGCATCCACCACGCGCGCGGCCAGCCACACCCCGGCGGACTGGCTGGTGAACAGGCACAGCGCGAACAGCGACACCGCCGCACCGCGCGCCTCGGGCGCCATCTGGGTCGCGTTCACCTGCAGCGTGCTGTGCAGCATGTAGATGCCCCCGCCCGCAGCGACCAGGCAGGGAACCGCCAGCGCGGCGCTCGGGGAGGCGAGCAGCCCGAGGTAGCCCAGGCCGAGCAGCGCGCCGCCGCCGAGCGCCAGCCCGCGCTCGCCGAGCCGGCGCACGATGCGCGCCGCGCCCGCGGCATACAGCAGACCGCCGGCGGCGTACGACCCGACCATGGCGCCACTCGCGCCCAGGCCGACGCCGTAGCGCGTGTGCATGTCGTAGGCGACGAAGGCGAGCGCCCCGTAGAACAGCAGCGCCTCGGCCGCGACGCTCGCCAGCACCACCCGTACCCACGGCCGGCGCACCAGGAGCGCCATGCGGCCGAAGGCGCCGCGGATCGACGCCGGGGCGCCGCCCGCGCGGCGCGTGTGCGGATTGATGCGCAGCTCGCGAAACAGCAGCAGCGCGATCAGCACGTAGAGCACCCCGAGCGCCGCGAACGCCGCGCGCCAGCCGAACAGCTCGCCGAGCCAGCCGCCGATCGAGGTGCCGGTCGCGATCCCGATCATCTGGCCGACGAGAAAGCGCGCGATCATCGGTTGGCGCCGCTCGTAGGGCACCGCGTCCCCGATCCAGGCCATCGCCACCGGGATCAGCGCGCCGACCGTGGCGCCCGAGGCGCAGCGCGCCGCGATCAGCCAGCCGAGCGAGGGTGCCAGCGCGCAGGCGAAAATGCCGAGCGCCGAGAGCGCAGTGGTGGCGGCGACGACCTCGTACTTGCCGAACCGGTCGCTGATCGGGCCGTGCACCACCTGCAGCAGGCCGTAGGAGATCGCGAACGCGGTGATCACCGCCGAGGCCGCGCCCGGCGTGACGTGGTAATCGGCGGAGATCAGCGCGAGCAGCGGATCGGTGACGCGCTGCGCCGCCGCGCTCGCCAGCGCCGCGAAGGACAGGATGAGGATGGCGCGGGCGGTCATGGGAGGCGCGCAGTATCGGCCAAGTGCGGCCCGCGCGCGAGCGCGGGTTCGCAGGCCGCCTCGTAGCGCGCGGCGCACCGGCCGCACCAAGGCGGCGCACGCGCCGCCGCGCGTGCACCGCCAAGCAGCGCGCACGCCCGCCGCCGTCTCTTCGACCCCCATCCGGCGGCCGCGCGCGCCGGCACGGCCGGTGGCACGCCGTTTGCATCCCACCTTGTATACAGGCATGCCCGACGCCGATACCCGTGCACACAAAGCTCATCGACATCAGCAAGCGGTTCGGCCCGGTGCTGGCCAACGACGCCGTGTCGCTCGACGTGGGCGACGGCGAGGTGCTGGCGCTGCTGGGAGAGAACGGCGCCGGCAAGAGCACCCTGATGAAGGTGCTCTACGGCTACTACCGTGCGGACAGCGGCCAGATCATGATCGACGGGCGCGAAGCGGCCATCGCCTCGCCGCACGACGCCATGGCCCAGGGCATCGGCATGGTGTTCCAGCAGTTCAGCCTGATCCCCGCGCTGACCGTGCTGGAGAACCTGCTGCTCGCCTACCCCGACCCGCCGCTCTGGCACGGACGCGGCAACGCGGGCGAAGTCCTGCGCCTGCTCGCCGAATTCGCACCCGGCGTCGCCGCCGGGCGGCGCGTGTCCGATCTTTCCGTCGGCCAGAAGCAGCAAGTCGAGCTGGTCAAGGTGCTGAACCTCGATGCCAGGCTCGTGATCCTCGACGAGCCGACCTCGGTGCTCGCGCCGGAGGAGGTGCAGCGCCTGCACGCGGTGGTGCGCAAGCTGGCCGCCTCCGGACGCAGCGTCGTGTTCATCACCCACAAGCTCGAGGACGTCCGCGCCTGCGCGCACCGGGTGGCGGTGATGCGCGGGGGCCGGCTGGTGGCGCAGGCCGACGCGCGCGGCATCGATGCCCGGCAGCTCGTGGCGCTGATGGTGGGCGAGGCCAGCCTGCGGCAAGTGGCGCAAACGCCGCCGCCTGCCGCCGCGGCGCCGCGGGTGTCGATCCGGGGCCTGCGCAGCAGCACCGAAACCCTGGCGCTGGAGGGGATCGGCCTCGACATCGCGCCGGGCGAGGTGCTCGGCGTGGCCGGCGTCTCGGGCAACGGGCAGGATCTGCTGGCCAACGCCGTCACGGGCATGGCCCCCATCACGGCGGGTGAAGTGCTGCTCGACGGAGAGGTGCTGCACAGCCGCGGCAGCTCACGCCCGGAAGACGCGCGGCAGGGCTACATCCCCGAGTACCCGCTGAAAAACGCCGTCGCCGCGGACCTGCGTAACAGTCTCAATCTGGCCCTGCGCCGGCTGCAGGAGATGCCGATGTTTCCGAGCTGGATGTCGCTCGACGCACGGGCCCGGGAATTGATGCAGCAGTTCGACGTCCGCCCGCCGCAGAGCAGCCTCGCCTCCGGCCGGCTCTCCGGCGGCAATCTGCAGAAGCTGGTGATCGCGCGCGAGCTCTCGGAGCCGCGCCGCTTCGTGGTCGCGTGCTACCCCACAATGGGGCTGGACCTGCAGGCCACCCAGGCCGTGTACGACGCGCTCTTTCGCCAGGCGGCGGGCGGGGCCGCCGTGTTGTGGATCTCGGAAGACCTCGACGATCTGCTGCGCTACGCGCATCGCATCGCGGTGCTCTATCACGGCAAGCTGGCGGGCGTGCTCGCCGCCGGCGACGCCGATCGGGTGCGCCTGGGCCACCTGATGACGCACGGAGCAGCGCAATGAAATCGCCGTGGATCCGGGCATGGACCGACCGGCTGTTCGTTCCGGTAGTTGGCATGGCCGTGTTCCTGCTGCTGGCGGCGGCGTTCTTCCACTTCAACGGCTACCCGCCGGTGAACATCTTCGGGCGGATCGTCCAGGGAGCCTTCGGCGGCGCGCTGTCGACCAACACCACGCTGACCAAGACCATCCCGATCCTGTTCTGCGCCCTCGCCACCGCGCTGCCGGCGCGCATGGGGCTGGTCTCGGTCGGCGCCGAAGGCCAGCTGTATTTCGGCGCGCTGACCGGCACCGCGGCGGTGCTGGCGATGACCGCGGCGCCCGTCTGGCAGCTCCTGCCCGCGGCGCTCGCGCTCACCGTCGCGGGCGGTGCGCTGTGGGGCGCGATTCCGGGCTTGCTGCGCGCGGTGCTGGGCGTCAACGAAACCATCGTCACCATCCTGATGAACTACGTCGGCATCCAGCTGGTCGAGTACGCGGTCTACGGGCCGTGGAAGGACGCGGGCAACCTGGGATGGCCTGCGACCATCGCTTTCCCCGACGCGGCGAAGTTTCCCCCGCTCACGCTGGGGGTGCTGTCGAGCAACTGGGCATTGGTGATGGCGGTGCTGCTCGCGCTGGTCCTGCACGTATTCATGGAAAGGAGTCGCCTGGGTACCGGCCTGGGACTGCTGCGCAGCAATCCGCGGGTGGCCCGCATGGCGGGCCTGTCCTATGCCCGCCACGCCGTGGTCGTGATGGCCCTGGCAGGCAGCCTCGCCGGATTGGCAGGCTGGGTGCAGACGGCCAACGTGCAAGGCCATCTGCAACCGGACATTTCCTCCGGGTACGGCTACGTCGGCTTCCTGGTGGCCTGGCTGGCCGGACAGAACTTCCTGCGCATCATCCCGCTGTCGCTGATCATGGGCGGGCTGCTCTCGGCGGGCGACGCCCTGCAGCTGTTCGCCCAGATGCCTTACGCGAATACCGTGGTGATGCAGGCGCTGGTGTTCATCAGCGTGCTGGGCGTCGGCGCCTGGCGCGCGAAGCGCAGGGCCGCGTCGTGAGCGCGAACGCCCTCCTCGGGCTGCTCGCCACCGCGCTGCTGACCGCCACGCCGGTGCTGCTCGCCATGCTGGGCGAGACGCTCACCGAGCGCGCCGGCATCGTCAACCTCGGCGTGGAAGGACAGATGCTGGTGGGGGCAGCGGCCGGCTTCGCCGCCAACCACCTCAGCGGCAATCCGTGGCTCGGCCTCGCCGTCGGCGCCCTGGCCGGCGTGGCGCTGTCCTCGGTGCACGCTTTCCTGTGCCTGGGCCTGGAGGTCAACCAGATCGCCAGCGGGCTGGCCATCATGTTCCTGGGCAACGGCCTGTCGTCGTTCTACGGCACGCCGCTGGTGGGTCAGCAGATCGCCGGCTTTCATGGCCTGGAACACAGCTGGGTGGCCGCGGTTCCGCTCGCCGGCGGCTTCCTGGCGCAGCTCACGCCCACGGTGTACCTCGGACTGGTCCTGGCCGTCGCCTGCGGCCTGTTTCTGTATCGCACCCAATGGGGACTGGTGTGGCGCTCCGCGGGCGAGTCCTCCGACGCCCTGCGCATGCTCGGCAAGCACCCGGCGGCCGTGCGCCTGCTCGCCATTCTCGTCGGCGGCGGATTCACCGGCCTGGCCGGCGCAGCCTTGTCGGTGGACTACACGCGCACCTGGGTCGAACAGATGACCGCCGGGCGCGGACTGCTGGCCGTCGGCCTGGTCATCGTCGCGCGCTGGAACCCCTGGCTGGCGCTGCCGGTGGCCCTGATCTACGGCCTGTCGGACGCCTTGTCGCTGCGCCTGCAGTCCGTGGGCTCCGACATCTCGCCGTATCTGCTCGGCACCCTGCCCTACGTGGTGCCGCTGATCGTGCTGTTGCTGAGCTATCGGGCCAGCCAGCGCGGAACCTCCATGCCTCAAGAGCTCGCCGGGGTCTTCCGCGGCATGGCTTGAATCGCCTTCTCACTAACCTGGAGACCATCATGAAGCACCGTGCATTGACCCTCATCGCGGCACTCGGCTTCGCCGCCTCCCTCGGCGCGCAGCCCGCGCTGGCCGACACCGCCGTAGGCTTCGTGTACGTCGGCGCCAAGACCGACGGCGGCTACAACGAAGCGCAGGAAGCCGGACGCCTGTACGTGCACACGACCCTCAAGGGGGTCAAGACCAACGAGCTGGAGAACATTCCCGAGAACGCCCAGGTCACGCAGGCCATGGAGCGCATGATCGGCGCCGGCGACAAGGTCATCTTCGCCACCAGCTACGGCTACCTGCCCTACGCGCTCGACCTGGCGAAGAAATATCCGCAGGTCACCTTCATGCACTGCGGCGGGGCCAAGCGCGCGTCCAACCTGGGGACCTACTTCGCCGACATGTTCGAGGCGATGTACCTCTCGGGCATCACCGCGGGCAAGGCGGCCCCCAGCGGCAAGATCGGCTTCGTCGCGGCGCATCCGATCCCGCAGATCCTGCAGGACATCAACGCCATCGCGCTGGGCGCGCAATCGGTCAATCCCGCGGCCACGGTGACGGTGGTGTACACCGGCGCGTGGAACGATCCGGCCAAGGACGTGGCCGCCGTGAACACCCTGGTGGACCAGGGCGTGCAGGTGATCGGCATGCACGTGGATTCGCCGGTCCCAGTCATCGAGGCGGCCAAGAAGCGCGGCGTCAAGGTGATCGGCTACCACTTCGACGACATGCATTTCGATCCCAAGGGCTGGCTCACCGGCGGCTACTGGAACTGGGGGCCGATCATGGCCAGCGTGGTGAAGGAAGTGGAAGCCGGCACCTGGAAGTCGCAGGCCATCTACGGCAACCTCAAGACCGGAGCCTCCAAGCTCGCGCCCTTCGGCCCCTCGGTGGACGCCGCGACTCGCACGCTCGTGCTGAGCAAGGAGAAGGCCATCGAGGACGGCAAGCTCAACGTCTGGGCCGGCCCGATCACCACCCAGGACGGCAAGCTGCTGGTGCCTGCGGGCAGCGTGCTGCCGCGCGACAAGGTGGACGCGATGGACTTTTTCGTCAAAGGGGTGATCGGCAGCCTGAAGTAGGCGCTGTCGAGTCCGCTGGCATGACGAACTCAGCGATCGCCGCGGCCGATCCGGTCCCCGGCCCGGTCGCGGCCGATCCGTACCCGTGGCCGTATGACGGCGACCTGCGTCCGGCGAACACCGCCGTGGTGATCATCGACATGCAGATCGACTTCTGCGGCGTCGGCGGGTACGTGGACAAGATGGGCTACGACCTGTCGCTCACGCGCGCGCCGATCGAGCCCCTGCGCGCGGTGCTCGCCGCGGCGCGCGCCAGGGTCTATCACGTGATCCACACGCGCGAGGGGCATCGGCCGGACCTGTCGGACCTGCCCGAGAACAAGCGCTGGCGCTCGCGCCGCATCGGCGCGGGCATCGGCGACCCGGGGCCCTGCGGCCGCATCCTGGTGCGCGGCGAGCCGGGCTGGGAGCTCATCCCCGAGCTCGCCCCCGCGCCGGGCGAGATCGTCATCGACAAGCCCGGCAAGGGCTCGTTCTGCGCCACCGACCTCGAGCTGATCCTGCGCACGCGCGGCATCCGCAACCTGGTGCTCGGCGGCATCACCACCGACGTGTGCGTGCACACCACCATGCGCGAGGCGAACGACCGCGGCTTCGAGTGCGTGGTGCTCGCGGACTGCACCGGCGCGACCGACTACGGCAACTACCTCGCCGCGCTCAAGATGATCAAGATGCAGGGCGGCGTGTTCGGCGCGGTGTCCGACTCGAAGAGCTTCATCGCCGCATGCTGATCGCCGCGCGCGGCGCCAGGCTAACCGAGGCCCAGCTCGCGCAGCGCGTATTCCCGCAGCCGCGTCTTCTGCACCTTGCCGCTCGCGGTCATGCCGAGCGCCTCGAAGTCCGGCACGATGCGCAGGTAGCGCGGCACGCGGAAATTCGCGCAGCGGTCCTTCGCCCAAGCGATGAGCGCCTCCTCGCTCGCGTTGGCGCCGGCGCGCAGGGTGACGTAGGCGCACGCCACTTCGCCCAGGCGCGCGTCGGGCACCCCCACCACCTGCGCGCTCGCGACCGCGGGATGCGCGAGCAGCACCTCCTCCACCTCGGCGGGCGCGACGTTCTCGCCGCCGACCCGGAACACGTCCTTCAGCCGCCCGAGCATGCGCAGGCGCCCGTCCGCGGTGAGCGTGCCGAGATCGCCCGTGCGCAGCCAGCCGTCCGGCGTGAACGCCTGCGCGGTCTGCTCCGGGTCGTTGTAGTAGCCGCGCATCACGTTCCAGCCGCGCACCTGGATCTCGCCCTCGGCCGAGATGCGCACCTGCACGCCTTCGAGCGGCCTGGGCAGCCCTTCGACGCGCAGCGCCTCGGGGTCGCGCCAGTCGCTCATCGCCACGTTCGGCGAGGCCTCCGACAGCCCGTAGGCGGCGCAGATCGTGCGCGCGCCGAGCACGTCGATGATCCGGCGCATGGTCTGCGGGCCGGCCGCCGCCCAGCCGCCGCGCAGCGCGAGCCTGCGCCGCGGGAAATCCGCGTGACCTATGAGCATCTGGAAGATGGTGTCGTTGCCCGAGGTGAGCGTGCAGCGCTCGCGCTCCATCATCGCCAGGGCGGCGCCGGCCTCGAAGGTCGGCAGCGTCACCAGGCACGCGCCCGAGGCGAGCGCCATCAGCGCCGAGAGCGTCGAGCCGCCGACGTGGAACAGCGGCCGGCAATTGAAATAGCGGTCTTCGGGCCCGATGCCGATGCGCTCCCCCGCGGCCCAGGCGTTCCTCAGCATGCTGTCGTGGCTGAGCAGCACGCCCTTGGGATAGGCGGTGGTGCCCGAGGTGAACTGGATGAGCAGCGGATCCTGCGGCGCCACGCCGGCACCGCCGAACGCGCCCTGCGGCACTCCGCTCGACACTTCCAGCGCCCGCGGCGGAAGGATCTCGCGCAGCATCGCGCCGTAATCGATGTTCAGGAAGCGCTCGACGTAGAACAGCAGCTCGACGTCGGCTTTCCTCAGGCAGAAATCGAGCTCGGCGGCCTTGAAGCGCGTGTTCACCGGGACCGTGACGCAGCCGGCCAGGGCCGCGCCGTAGAACAGCGTGAGCCACTTCTCGTCGTTGCCCATCAGGATCGCGACGTGCGCGCCGGGCCGCAGGCCCATATCCTGCAGCGCACCGGCGACGCCGCGCGCGGCATGCAGCAGTTGCGCGTAGGTCAGGCGCGCGCTCGGGGTCACCAGCGCCTCGGCGCCGCCGCGCTCGCGCGCCTGGCGCTCGAGCACCGCGCCCAGCGTCCGCGGCTCCCGGCTCACGCGCGTTTGCCCATCCACTCGCCCGAGGCGAGCTGCGCCTCGATCGCCTCGATCTCGCTCGCCAGCGCGCCCGCCGGGTCGAGCTCGACGCCGCGGTCGATGGCGCGCTTGGCGAGCCGCAGGGCCTGCACGGGCGCCGCGACGATCGTCCGGGCGAGCGCCTCGAGCTCGCCTTCGAGCTCGGCGGCCGGCACCACGCGCGCCACCAGTCCGTGGCGCAGCGCCTCGTCCGCGGACAGGCGGCGCCCGGTGAACATCAGGTCCTTGGCGAGGCGCTTGCCGAGCACGCGCGGCAGGCGCTGCGTCGCACCGACCGTGCCGCGCAACGCTTCGGGAGTTGCGAACCAGGCTGCGGGCGTGGCGACGATGAAATCGCACGCCGCCGCGATCTCGCAGCCCGAGCCGACCGCGGGGCCCTCGACCACGGCGATCGCGGGCATGGGAAGCGCCTCGAGCGCGCCATAGGCTTCGAACGCGCGCAGCCGGCGCGTGCGCACCTGCTGCTCGCTCATGCCCTCGCGCTCCTTGAGGTCGGCGCCGGCGCAGAACACGCTGCCCGAGGCGCGCACCAGCGCCAGCCGCACGCCGGGGTCCGCAGCGGCGCGCCGGGCCGCCGCGATCAGAGCCTCGCACATCGCCAGATTGAGCGCGTTGCGCGCCTGCGGCCGCTCGAGCGTGATGGTGGCCACGCCGTCACGCAGCGCATAGCCCACCGCGTCGCTCATATCGCCTTCGCCTCGCGCAGCGCGGCGATGCGCTCGGCGCTGTAGCCGAGCCGCGTGCGCAGCACCTCGTCGGTATGCTCGCCGAGCGCCGGCGGACGGCCGATCTGCGGATCGTCGAAGCCGAGGAACTTGTACGGCAGCGCGAGCGCCTTGAACTCGCCCACCCCGGGGTAATCGAAGCCGCCCACCAGGCGGCGTGAGCGCACCTGCGGATCGGCGAGGACCTCGGCCACGTCGTTCACCGGGCCGACCGGCACTTCGGCCGCGTCGAGCCGGGCGATCAGTTCCGCGCGGGTCAGCCCCGCGATCGCCTCGCCGAGCGCGGCCATCACCTGCTCGCGCCGCGCCACCCGAGCGGCGTTGTCCGACAAGGACGGGTCGGATCCCATTGCCTGCAGGCCGAGCGCCGCGCACAGCGGGACCCAGTGCTGGTCGCTCGCGGTCACGTGCGCGTAGCGGCCGTCACGGCAGCGAAACGTCGCCGAAGGCACGCGGCCCGGGTGCTCGGTGCCCAGGCGCGGCGGGACCTCGCCCAGGGCGAAGTAGCGCCCGGCCGCGAGCGTGAGCAGCGACACCTGGCCGTCGAGCATCGCGAAGTCGACGTAGGCGCCGTGCTGCGTCTTCTCGCGACCGGCGAGCGCAGCGAGAATCGCGATCGCCACCCACAGGCCGGAAGTGAGATCGGCCACCGGCAGCCCCGGCTTCACCGGCCCCCCGCCCTTCTCGCCGGTGAGGCTCATGATGCCGCCCATCGCCTGGAACACGGTGTCGTAGCCCTTCTTGTGCGCGTAGGGCCCGCTCTGGCCGAAGCCGGTGCAGGAGACGTACACCAGGCGCGGATTGAGGCTGGACAGCGCGGCGTAGTCCAGGCCGCGGCGCGCCAGCGTGCCGACCGGGAAGTTCTCGACCAGCACGTCCGCGCCCTGCGCCAGCTCGCGCACGATGGCGCGCCCCGCGTCCGAGCGCAGGTTGACGGTGATCGACTGCTTGGCGCGGTTGCAGGCGAAGTAGTAGGCGCTGTCCTGCGCCAGCCGCGGCTCGAAGCCGCGCGTCTCGTCGCCCGCGCCCGGCTGCTCCACCTTGATCACCGTCGCGCCCAGCTCGGCCAGGATCATGCTGGCGAACGGGCACGCCAGCACGCGCGACAGGTCGAGGATGGTGAGCTGTTCGAGCGGCCGCATGGATAGTTGCGAGTGTCAACTACCCGCCCGCCCCTGTCAACGCGCGCCTCAGCGCAGCGCGAGCAGGGCGATGCCGGCGAGCACCATGCCCGCGCCCAGCGCGCTGTAGCGCGTCAGGCCCTCGCGGTTCCCGAACGCGAACAGGCTGAGCGGGAAAATCACCAGCGGCGTGGTCATGCTGACCAGCGCCGCGAGCGCGATCGGCATGCGGCGCATCGCGGCGAGCAGGAACACCTGCCCGAGGATGGTGGCCACGCCGCTCGCCGCGTACAGCGCCAGCCCGGCGCGGTCGGCGCGGCGCAGCGCCGCCAGCTTGCGCGGCAGATTGCGCGTGGTCAGCAGCTGCGCGAGGAACGCGGTCGAGACCCCGAGCAGCGTACCGAACACCGGCTCGTTCCAGCCGCGCATCGCCATGCCGCGAATTGCGTTGCCGACCCCGAAGCCGGAGACCGTGAGCACGCCGTACAGCGCGCCGCGGCGCAGCGACTCGCCCTGCGGGGGCCGGGCCGCTCCGCCGCGGGCGCCGATCTGCGTGGTCCACAGGCCGCCGATCACCAGCGCCATCAGGCCGAGCTGGTAGCCGCCGAGATGCTCGCCGACCAGGACCCAGGCCGCGATCAGGGTGAACACCGGCGAGGAGGAATGGAACACGCTCGAGCGCGCCGGGCCGAGCACCCGGATGGTGTCGTACAGCAGCCGCCGGCCGAGGTAGGTGCCGACGATCCCGGCGAGCGCGAACCAGCCGGCCTGCTCCCAGTGGATGGCGAACGGCGCGCGGCGCAGCAGCAGGTCGATGCCGAACAGCGCGCCGCCGAGCAGGAAGTTGACCGCGAGCACCACCAGGAAGCCGAGCTCGACCGGCATGCGGGTCACGGCGTAGCGCGAGACCACGATGTTCGCCGCGAAGCACAGCATCGAGGCGAGCGCGAGGGCGATTCCCATGCGGCGAGAGAGACGGTCGGCGTGGCCGCGGTGAAGGGCGCGGCGGGCTACGGGGACGCCCGGCTGCAAGCCGCCGGGCGCGGCTGGCGGAGCGCTTAGAGCACCCGCCCGCTGGCGTCGTCGATGAGGTGCATCTTCGCGAGGTCGGCGACCAGCTTCATGCGGCCGCCGTCGCGCGCGCCCGCCTCCGGGCTGACGCGGCCGCACACCTCGGTGCCGTTCACCGCGAAGTACACCAGCGTCTCCATGCCCATCGGCTCGGTGACTTCCACCTCGACCTCGAAGGGAACCTGGCCCGGCTCCAGGTGCGGGCGCTGCTCGATGATGTGCTCGGGGCGCAGGCCGAACAGCAGCCGCTCCTTGCCCAGGTACGGGCGGTAGCGCGCGGTGCGATCCTGCGGCACGGGAAAGGCCAGCGCGTCGCTCAGGCGCACGCGCAAGCCGCCGGCCGCCTCCTCCAGCCTGCACGGCAGGAAGTTCATCGCCGGCGAGCCGATGAAGCCGGCGACGAACTTGGTCAGCGGCGCGTGATACAGGTCGTTCGGCGCGCCGACCTGCTCGATCAGGCCGCCGTTCATCACCACCACCCGGTCGGCCAGCGTCATCGCCTCGACCTGGTCGTGGGTCACGTACACCGTGGTGGTGCGCACCTTCTGGTGCACCTTCTTGATCTCGGTGCGCATCTGCACGCGCAGCTTCGCGTCCAGGTTGGACAGCGGCTCGTCGAACAGGAACACCTTGGGATCGCGCACGATGGCGCGCCCCATGGCCACGCGCTGGCGCTGCCCGCCGGAGAGCTGTTTCGGCTTGCGCTCTAGCAGCTCGCTGATGTCCAGGATCTGCGCCGCGTTGCGCACCCGGCGCGCGATCTCGTCCTTGGCGACCTTCTTCAGGCGCAGCCCGAACGACATGTTCTCGTACACCGACATGTGCGGATACAGCGCGTAGTTCTGGAACACCATGGCGATGTCGCGGTCCTTGGGGGGGACGTCGTTCACCACGTCGCCGCCGATCAGGATGTCGCCGCCGGTGATGTCCTCCAGCCCCGCGATCATGCGCAGCGTCGTGCTCTTGCCGCAGCCCGAGGGCCCGACCAGCACGACGAACTCCTTGTCCGAGATGTCGAGGTCGATGCCGCGCACCGCGGGCGTCTCGTCGTAGTGCTTGACCAGCTTGCGCAGCATGACCTGGGCCATCGGCGACTCTATCCTTTCGTTGCGCCGGCGGTGAGGCCGGCAATGTAGTAGTCCATGAGGAAGGCGTAGATGATCAGCGGCGGGGCGGCGCCGAGCAGGCAGGCGGCCATGATCTGCCCCCAGTTGTACACGTCGCCCTTGATCAGCGTGGTGACGATGCCCACCGGCAGCACCAGCTGGTCGGCCGAAACCGTGAACGCCATCGGGTAGAGAAACTCGGACCATGACACCGTGAACGCGAAGATGGTCGCGGCGATGATGCCGGGCAGCGCCACCGGCAGGAAGATCTTCAACAGCATCTGGATGTAGCCCGCGCCGTCGATCAGCGCCGCCTCGTCCAGCTCCTTGGGGATCGACTGGAAGTAGCCGATCATGATCCAGGTGCAGAACGGCACGGTGAGCGTGGGGTAGATGATGATCAGCGCCCACCACTTGTTGAGCAGGGTGATGCCGGTGTGCTCGTGCACCCAGGCCATGATCTTGAACAGCGGGATGAACAGCAGCGAGTCCGGGATCAGGTAGGTGAGGAACACCCCGGTCGCGAGCGTCACCGACCCCCAGAAGCGCATGCGCCCGAGCGAGAACGCCGCGGGCACCGCGATCAGCATCGTGATCACGACCACCGAGAGCGCGATCACCGCCGAGTTGCGGAAGAAGGTCAGGTAGGTGCGGGAGGTGAGCAGCGCCTTGAAGTTCTCCAGCGTCGGGTGGTACACCCACCAGGGATTGGTGACCGCCGCGATCTCGCTGGTCGTCTTCAGCCCCATGATCAGCATGTAGATCGGCGGCATGAGGAAGAACACCGCGAACGTGCCGAGAAAGACGTACGACCAGATCAGCGCCCAGCGGCGGCTGCGCTTCAGGCTGCGGTGGCGCGCGGGGGCATCGGCCTTGATTGCGGCTGCGGTCGCGCTCATGGTCAGACCGTGCTCCCGCGGCGGTTGATGTCGCGCAGGATGAAGAACGCGGCCACCCCGAGGATCGGCAGCATGAACAGCGACACCGAGGCGCCCATCGGGATGTTGTTGCCCTGGATGCCGAGGGCGAACGCCCAGGTCGCGAAGATGTGCGTCGCGTCCACCGGACCGCCCGCGGTCAGGATGCGGACGATGTCGAAGTTCGCGAAGGTCACGATGAGCGAAAAGAGCATCGTGATGGCGATGATGTTGCGCATCATCGGCAGCGTCACGTACCACACCTTCTGCCACCAGTTGGCGCCGTCGATCGCCGCCGCCTCGTAGAGCTGGTCAGGCACCGACTTGAGCGCGGCGAGGTACATGATGAGGAAGAACGGCGCCCCGTACCAGACGTTGACCAGGATGACCGAGAAGCGCGCCCAGGCGGTCACGCCGAGCCAGGGAATCGGCGCGATGCCGAACTTGTGCAGGATCCAGTTGAACGCGCTGTACTGCGGATCGAACAGCCAGAACCAGGCGATGGTGCTCATCGCCGTCGGGATCACCCACGGCACGAGCAGCATGCCGCGCCACTTGCGCTGCCCTTTCGGCGGGAGGTTGTGCACGAGGTGCGAGGTGAAGAAGCCGATCAGCGCCTTGAAGATCACCGCGCTGATCGCGAAGATGCAGGACTGCTCAACCACCATCCAGAAGGTGTCGAAATGCAGCAGGAAGATGATGTTCCTCAGGCCGGTGAAGTGCGCCATCTTCCGGTCGAGCATCGACAGATAGACGGCGTAGAACGCCGGGTAGATCACCAGCGCCAAGATCAGCACGATGAGCGGCAGCGCGAGCGCGAACGCGATCGTGGAGCGGCGCCGCATCAGCTTCTGCATCGTCATACGGCGAGCCGGGCTCGCCGCAGGCGTTTGGGCTGCGATTCCGTTGGCCATCAGAGTCCTCCTCCTCGAGGCACGCGCGGGTCGAGTCGGCCCCTCCTGGCCGATGGGAAGCGCCGGTTACCGGCGCTTCCCGAACCCGACATGAAGCTTACATCATTGTGTAGGCTTGGAGCTGCTTCTCGGCCCAGCCGATCGTGTCCTTCACCGACTCTCCCTGGATGGAGCACTTGGCGATCATCTGCGTCATCAGCCCCTGCGTGTAGATCTGGTTGGCGACGTGGATCGGAGCCGGCGCCCCCGCGACCATCACGATCTGGTCCGGCGTCGGCGGGTAGTTGTACACGGTGCCCTTCGGCGGCTCGACCTCGGCCCAGGTCTTGAAGTTGCGCAGGCCCTTGAAGCCGGGGATATCGTAGCCCACGCTCGCCGCGACGAAGCGCTCCGCCGAGTGCCGGGTGAGCAGGGTCTCGAGCAGGCTCTTCGCGGCGGCCTTGTTCGGCGACCACTTCCAGATCGCCCAGAAGAACGGCAGGGCCGGCGCGTAGCGTCCCATCGGCCCCTTGGGCGAGGCGAAGGTCCAGCAGTCCTCCGCGACCTGCGGCGCGTCGCGCTTGGCGACCGCCCAGGCGCTCGGCGGGTTCATGATCAGAGAGCCCTGCCCCGAGATCAGGAACTTGTTGTTGGAGGCGTCGTCCCACGCGATCACGTCCTTGGGCAGCGTTTTCACCAGGCGCTGCGAATATTCGAGCACCTGCTTGGTGTGGTCGGAATTGACCGTCACGTCGCCCTTGGCATTCACCAGCTCGGCTCCGTACGCGTGGAACAGCGCGCCCGCAAAGTCTACGCAGTCGGTGGTCGCGCTGAGACCGAGGCCGAACGGGTGGCCCCCCTTGGCGCACTTCTCGGCGACATCGAGGAACTTGTCCCAGGTCCACTCGTCCTGCAGCTTCTTGTCCGAATGGCCGCCCGGCCCGGCATACATCTTGGTGACGTCGAGCCCGGCGTACTCCTTGAACATGCTGATGCGTGCGCAAGGTGGCTTCACCTGGCTGCCGGTCACCGCCGGCGCCGCGACCCAGCGGCCCTTGATGTGCGCGAGGTACTCGACGATCGGGTAGGTCGCGCCGTTCGCCTTGATGGCCGCATGCATGATGTTGTCGACCGGCTCGAAGTCTTCGGCGTAGGCGGCGGGCGACCACGCACCCGGCTGCACCAGGTCGTGACCCGACTTCGCCAGCTTCTCCGCGGCGATCGTCAGCTCGAGCTTGTTGCCCTGCGACGTGATGAAGTCGATCTCGATGTCGACCTTGTGCTTTGCCGCCCACTCGTGGCAGATCGCCTCCATGGTCTTGTTCGCGCCCGGCACCCAGTGATCCCAGAACGCGACCTTGAGCTTGCCGGCGGCGCGGGAAGTCCGGACATACGGTGCGGCGACGGCGACCGCGGAAGCGGCGGCGGCCGTCTTGATAAAGCGACGGCGATTGTTTTCGCTTGAAGTCATCTCGAGTTCCTCCTCGGATTGATGAGACGTGCGGATCGATTTTTTGGATTATTCGGTTTGAGAGCCTTGCTCACAGCATCACGCACGCGTGGCGCAACTGGTACACGGCATGGCAAAAGCTGGGTGCAGGCTGCGCCGGAAATCCTAACCAAGTCCGCGCGGCCGGTCCATTGAAATCGGCAGGGATTTTCATGCCGCAGTGCAGCGAAACGCGAGGCCCAGGCACACTGCACCGGGGCGGCGCAGGCGGTCGCATGAAACTGCGGCGTCAGCGTAGCGCGCCGCCCGGGGATCAGCGCACCAGCAGGACCGGCGTGCTCGCCGCGCGCGACACGCCTTCGGCGACGCTGCCCAGGACCAGGTGGGCGAAGCCGCGCCGGCCGTGGGTGCCGAGGACGATCAGCTCGGCGCCCCAGTCCTTCGCGTCCTGGACGATCACGTCGGCCACCCGGCCGACGCCCGCGAGCTCGAGCAGCGCGCTCTCGGCGGCGACCCCCGCCTCGCGCGCCGCCTTGAGCGCCTCGGCGCCGATCTGCCGCCCGGTCTCGCGGAAGCGCTCGACCACCGTCTCGTAGTTCACTCCGACGCCGTCCGGGTATTGCCACAGGGGGCTCTCGTCGACGACGTGCAGGATGCGCAGCCGGGTGCTCCCCTGCCGCGCCAGCTTGATCGCCTCCTGCAGGGCGCGTTGCGCGATTTCGCTGCCGTCGATCGCAACCAGGATCTTCTCGTACACGATGGCCTTTCGCTCAGCGGGCGCCGCCCATCAGGTGATTGGGCAGCCAGGTGGCGATCTCGGGGAACACGCACAGCAGCACGATCGCCAGGAACATGCACAGCACGTACGGAATGGTACCCCACATGACGCGGGTCACGGGCACGTCGGGCGCGATCGAGTTGACGATGTAGATGTTGAGGCCGACCGGCGGGTGGATCAGCCCGACCTCCATGTTGATGGTCAGGATCACGCCGAACCAGATCGGGTCGAAGCCGGCGGCGCGGATGATCGGGTACAGGATCGGGCTGGTCATGAGGATGATCGCCGCCGGCGGGATGAAGAAGCCGCACACCAGCAGGAACAGGTTGATCAGCGCCATCAGCACCCAGCGGTTGACGTGCATGTCGGCGATCGACTGCGCGAGGGTCTGGGTGAGATACAGCGAGGTCAGCATGTAGCCGAACAGCACCGCGGCGGCGATGATCATCAGGATCATCACCGACTCGCGCGTGGTGTCGCGCAGGATCGCCCACCAGTCCTTCGGCGCCCACATGCGGTAGATCGCCACCGCCAGCAGCACGCACAGCGCCGCCCCCACGCCGGCCGCCTCCGACGGGGTGGCCACGCCGCCGTAGAGCACGTACATCACGCCGGCGATCACCGCGAGGAAGGGGGCGATCTTGGGGATCGACTGGAACTTCTCCTTCCAGCTGTAGCGGAAATCCGCGGCATGCGAGCGGAAGCCCCGCTTCCAGATGATGAACAGCGTCCACAGGATGAACAGCGCGGTGAGCATCAGGCCCGGCAGCACGCCGGCGAGGAACAGCCGCCCGATCGAGGTCTCGGTGGCGATGCCGTACAGGATCATGGTGATCGAAGGCGGGATCAGGATGCCGAGCGTGCCGCCGGCGCAGATCGAGCCGGTGGCCACGTCGTCGGGATAGCCGCGCCGGCGCATCTCGGGGATGCCCATCTTGCCGATCGCCGCGCAGCACGCGGGCGAGGAGCCGGTGAGCGCGGCGAAGATCGCGCAGGCGCCGAGGTTGGAGATTACCAGGCCACCGGGCAGCCGGTACAGCCAGCGGTCGAGCGCCTCGTACAGGTCCTTGCCCGCGGGCGACGATCCGATCGCCGCCCCCATCATCACGAACATCGGGATCGACACCAGGGTGAAGTCGTTCAGCCCCGCGAAGAACGTCTCGGCCACCACGTGCAGCGCGTCGAAGCCCTGAAAGATGACGATGAATACGAGCGACAGCGCGCCCAGGCCGAACGCCACCGGCGCGCCCGACAGCAGCACGATGAGCGTCACGACAAGGACGATCGCGCCTTGCGTGGTCGGGCTCATGCGCGACCCTTCGGCCCGATCCCGAACGGCGGCTCGCGGCCGCTGACCAGGCACAGCAGCTCGACGGCGTACTGCAGCGTCAGGATGCCGAGGCCGATCGGCATCGAGGAGTACGGAATCCACAGCCGCACCCGCCACATGGTGTTCGACAGCCAGCTCGCGCTCCACGCCTGATGCCAGTACTGCCAGGTCAGGACGGACATCACGACGCAGAACGCCATCGCCATCAGGGTCGAGGCGAGCGCGAGCCCGTAGCGCGCTCGCGGGCCGAGGTGGTGCGGCAGCACGTCGACGTTCACGTGCCCGCGCGTCATCAGCACGTAGGGGCTGCCGACGAAGGTGGCCGCCACCAGGCTGTAGGTGACGAAATCGGTCTGCCAGATGGTGTCGTCGTTGAGCACGAAGCGCACGAACACCATCTCGCACACCACGATGACGCCGCACGCGATGAGCGCGGCGGCGGCGAAGCCGCAAAGCTGCGACAGGAGCCTGACGGCCCGGATGAATCGGTCCATGGAACCGGGGCGCCGCGGGCGGCCGGTGCCGCCCGCGGGCCGCGCGCCGCTATTTGACTGCGAGCGCCTCGTCGATCAGCTTCCTGCCGTCGGGGACGTCCTTCGAGAACTCGGCGTACGAGCTCTTCTTCGCCACCTCGAGCCACTGGTCGTACTGCGCGTCGCTCAGGCTCCTGATCTCGACGCCGTGGTCCTTGTACGCCTTGATCGTCGCCGCGTCGACCGCCTCGGCCTTGCCCTCGTAGAACTTCTGCGCGTCCTTGCCGGCCTTGACGATCGCCGCCTGCTGCTGCGGGTTCAGCCTGGCGAAGCTCTTCTTCGACATCAGCACCGGCTCGTACATGAACCACAGCGCGTTCTTGCCCGGCACGGTGAGGCACTTCGCCTGCTCGTACAGGCGGAACGACAGGAAGCTGCCCATGCTGGTGTCGGTCGCCTCGGCGACCCCGGTCTGGAACGCGTTGTAGATCTCGTTCGACGGCACCGAGACGATCGACGCGCCGGCGGCCTGCCACATCCGCGCGAAGGTCGGTCCCGCGGCGCGGAACTTCAGGCCCTTGACGTCGTTCGGCTCGACGATGCAGGCCTTCTTCGAGGCCATGCCGCCGCCGAACCAGGCGTCCGACAGCACCATCACGCCCGCCTTGTTGATGTCGCCCCGGATATCGGTCATGAACTGCGAATCGTTGAGGCGCCTGGCGCGGGCGTAGTTGCGCACCAGGCCCGGCATCAGCGTGGCGCTGAACTGGCGCACCTGGCCGCTCGCGTAGTCGAGCGGGAACAGCGTCATGTCGAGCTGGCCGTCGACCATCGCGTTCCACTGCTGCTCGGGCTTGAACAGCGACGCGCCGGGATAGACCTGGATCTCGACGCCGACGTTGGCCGCCTTCACCTCGCGCGCGATCATTTGCATCATGTCGTCGCGCACGTCGCCCTTGCCGCCGGGAAACTGGTGCGAGGCGCGCAGCACGATCGGGCCGGCGAAGCTGGCGCCGGCCAGCACGGTGCATGCAACGGCTGCGGCGGCCACCGCCGCCTTGCGGAATGCTTTCATCTGGACGTCTCCTCTGGATTGGAATCGGCGCCGACCGGCTGCCTCGTCGAGCGAGGTCTTTCGCTACCCGGTCGCGCGGGATGCGTATCCTAGGCTGACGCAGAACCTACGGCAAGACGTCGGCCAGGTGTCAGCTGCGGCCAGCCCGCAGCGTGCTCATCGGTCAGCTGCGGCCGCTCCGCAGTGCGCGCATCGCGACGTTCGCCTTCCTGCCCTCTTCAAGCCCGGCGGCGAGCGGCAGCTCCGCCACCGTGTGGAACAGCCGCTTGATGGCGAACAGCGCCTCGGGGTCGTGGCCGGCGAGCGTCGCGGCGAGCGCCAGCGCCCCGTCGATCAGCTTTTCGTCAGCAACCACCCGGTTCACCGCGCCCAGTTCCCAGGCGCGCCGGGCGCCGAGCGGCGCTCCGGTGGCCACCAGCTCGAAGGCCGCCTTGCGCCCGACCTGGCGCGTGAGGTTGGCGAGCACGATCGCCGGCAGGATGCCGTGCCTGATTTCCGGGTAGCCGATCTGCGCGTTCTCGCTCGCGACCACCAGGTCGCAGGCAAGCGCGAGCCCCGCGCCGCCGCCCATCGCCGCGCCGCGCAGCGCCGCGATGACCGGCTTGCTCATCTGCGAAAAGACGGCGTGCAAGCGCATGGTGAGCGCGGCGCGCCGCTCGACGCGCTCGGCCTGGTCGGGGGTCAGGTCCTTGAACTCGCTCACGTCGGCGCCGGCGCAGAACGCGCGCCCCGCGCCGGCGAGCACGACCACCGATACCGCGGCGTCGCGCTCGGCTTCCTCCAGCGCGCCGACGAGCGCCTCGGTGAGCGCGTTGTTCAGCGCGTTGAGCTTCTCCGGCCGGTTGAGCGTGAGCAGCCGCACGCGGCCGCGATCCTCGGCAAGCAGCACTTCGCTCATGCGCCCTTCCACCGCCATGTCCGTTCCTTTCCCGTTCAAAGTGCGGCCAGCCTGCGCCGCGCCGCTTCCAGCTCCGCCACCAGCCGCCTCATCACCTCGGCCGCCGGCAGGATCTCCTCGACGAGGCCCGCGGACTGCCCGGCCTCCACCTTGCCCCACTCGATGTCGCCCTCGAGCGCGGCCTGCCTGAGGCTCGCCGCCTTGAAAATGGCCTCGAGCTCCTCCTGCGACGCGCCGGCGCTCAAGGCGGCGTCGTACTTCGCCGTGAACGCGTTCTTCAGCTGGCGGATCGGCAGCCGGCCGCGCGCCACCAGAGTCGTCGCGTCGACCTCGGCCTCGACCACGGCGCGCTTGTAGGCGGGGTGCACGCCCGCCTCGTCGGTCGCAAGAAAGCGCGTGCCGAGCTGCACCGCCTCCGCCCCGAGCGCGAGCAGCGCGGCGATCCCTGCGCCGTCGGCCACGCCGCCGCTCGCCACGACCGGAAGCTTCACCGCTTTCACCAGGCGCCGCACCAGCACGAGCGTCGTCACCTCCGAGGGCGCGGGATGCCCGCCCGCTTCCATGCCGTCGGCCACCACCGCGTCCACGCCCGCGGCCTCGGCCTTGCGCGCGTGCTCGACCGAGGTCACCACGTGCAGCCACTTGCTGCCGGCCGCGCGAAAGCGCGCCAGGTGCTCGCGCGGCCCGCCCTGCGAGCCCACCATCACCGGCACGCGCGCCTCGAGCGCGATCTCAAGCAGCTCCGCTGCGCGAGGATTGTTGAGCGGCACGTTCACGCCCCAGGGCTTGCGCGTGCCGGCCTGGATCTCGGCGACGGTGCGGCGGAAGTCCTCGACCCGCATCGGCCCCGCGGCCAGCACGCCCAGGCCGCCCGCGTTCGACACGGCGACCACCAGCGCGGAGTTGGACGAGGCCCAGCTCATCGCCGCCTGGATGATCGGGACCTCGATGCCGAGCAGCTCGGTGATGCGGGTCCTCACCGGCGCCTCGCTCCGCCCGCGAGCGCGCGCTCGCGATGGATGAACTCGCGCCCCCTCTCGCCGAGCTTGTCGAGGGCAGCCGTCAGCACCGCGCGCTCGCGCGCGCTGAGCGCGCCGAGGAAGGCGGCGTTGCGCTCGGCGGCGGCGCGCATCAGGCCGCGGTAGAGCCTGCGGCCGGCGGCGCTCAGCTTGAGGCGCACGCCGCGCGCGTCGTTCGCATCGGCCGCGCGCAGCACCAGGCCGCGCGCGGCGAGCCCCGAGACCACGCGGCTCATCTGGCTCTTGTCGATTCCGGCGGCGCGCGCCAGCTCGTTCAACGACAGCGGCCCCTCGGCGCCGCCGAGCAGCGCCACGCTGCGCCACTCCCACAGGCTGACGCCGAACTCGCGCCGGTAGCGCATCTCCGCTCCGCGCGAGAGCACGTTCGCCACCGCGTGCAGGCGGAACGACAGCAGGTCGCGGATCGTGGTCACTGCGGGCGGCTCACAGGTCGAAGAACGGGGTCTCGTTCTCGCCGCGCAGGCGGATGTCGAAGCGGTAGCGCGCCGCGCCCTCCTTCTTCGCCACGAGCAGCCCGCGGCGCCCGGGCGGCACCGCGCCGAGCACGGGGTCGGCCTCGTTGTCCGGATCGCCTTCGAAATACAGCGTCGTGCACAGCACGCGCATCAACCCGGAGAACAAGAGCTGCAGGTTCACGTGCCGCGCCCGCCGCGTACCGTCGGGCTGTACGTAGCCGCCCGGCAGCACGGTGCGGAAGCGGTAGGCGCCGTCCCGGTCGGTGGCGGTGCGACCCCAGCCGAGGAATCCCGGATCGGCCTGCGCGGCGCGCGGGTCCGCCGGGTGGCCGAAGATGCCCGAGGCGTCCGCCTGCCAGATCTCGACGATCAGGTTATGCAGCGGCTTGCCGTCCTCCTGCACGACGCGACCGTGGATCTCGATCGGCTCGCCGCGGGCGACTCGCGCGGCGTAGCGGGTGAGGTCGTTGCAGCCCTCGTCGACGTAGCGCGGCGGGAAGAACGGCCCGGTTGTTGCCGAGGCGGTGGGCTGCATGGTCGGGCTCAGGGCTGGGCCGACGTGGCCTTGCGCCCGCGCAGCACGATTTCGTGCTCGAACACCAGCGCATCCGCGGGCCCCTGCGCGGGCGGCACGAGGCGCGCAACCAGGCGCTCGCGCGCTGCCATGCTCGGCGGCGCATTGAGGATGAGGTCCTGGCCGTTGAGCGGCTCGCCGGGGAAATACATCTGCGTCACCAGGCGCGAAAGCCAGATCTTGCCGAACACCGAGAAGTGGATGTGCGGCGGGCGCCACCAGCCGCCCGAGTTGGGAACCGGATAGGCGCCGGGCTTGACGGTGCGGACTTCGAGCGTCCCGTCCGCGCGGGTGAGCACGCGCGCCGCGCCGTAGAAGTTCGGATCGACCGGCGCGTGGTCGTCGTCGTTCGGATGGATGTAGCGGCCCGCGCCGTTCGCCTGCCAGATCTCGACCAGCGCGCCGCTCACCGGGCTGCCGTCCTCGTCGAGCACGCGCAGGCGCAGGTGCATCAGCTGGCCGATGGCGCGCCGCTCGCCGTGCCCGGCGACGTCCGCGCCGAGCAGGCTGAGGCGCCCGGCCGGCTCGAGCGGCCCGGTCAGCTCGCTCAGCGTGGGCGCGCGCCGCACGAGCGGCTGCGCGGGGCTGCGCCACGCGGTCTCCTTGTATCCGGGCACGACACGCAGCGGCTGCGCGCGCTCGTCGAGCGGATCGGCGGCGTAGGCGGGGCTGCGGAGGCGCTCGGGTCCGGCTGCCACATGGGCTCCTGCAAAGGGGCGTTGCGTTGACAACGATAGCGCAGCTCGTTGACACTATCAACTATGCCGGCGGTGCTCTGCGAATGCTTCGCGCGCGACGGCCTGCAGCACGAGCCGCGCTTCGTGCCCACCGAGGCCAAGCGCGCGCTCGTCGAGCGCTTCGCGGCGCTCGGCTTCGCGCGCGTCGAGGCCACCTCCTACTCCAATCCCGAGGTGGTGCCGCAGTTCGCCGACGCGAGCGAGCTGCTGGCGACGCTCGCGCGCCGCGAGGGCACCTCCTACAAGGCGACCTGCGCCAACCCGCGCGCGGTGGCGCGCGCCCTCGCCGACCTCGATGCCGGCCACGGCGCGAACGAGATCAGCCTGCTGGTCTCGGCGAGCGAGTCGCACAGCCGCCGCAACCTCAGGCGCTCGCGCGCCGAGCAGTGGGACAACGTCGCCGCGATGGCGGCGGCCGCCCGCGGCCGATTCCGCCTGATCGGCACCGTCTCGGTCGCCTTCGGCTGCCCGTTCGAGGGCCGGGTCGACCCGGGCGTGGTGGCCGAGGACGCGGCGCGCTTCGCCAGGCTGGGGGTTGCCCACGTCGCGCTCGGCGACACCACTGGCATGGCGACGCCGCCCGCGGTGCGCGCGCTCTGCGCGCGGCTCGCGCGCGAGCTGCCGGCGCTGGTGCCGATCGCGCACTTCCACGACACGCGCGGCACCGGGCTGGCGAACTGCCTGGCCGCGTACGAGGCCGGCGTGCGCCATTTCGACTGCTCCTTCGGCGGCGCGGGCGGACACCCGGCCCAGGTGCAGTACGGCGGCGGCTTCACCGGCAACGTGGCGACCGAGGATCTGGTCAGCCTGCTCGAGTCGATGGACGTCGCTACCGGCATCGATCTGGACGGCCTGCTCGCCGCGGCCGAGCTGTGCGAGCGCACGCTCGGGCGCGAGCTGCACGGCCGCGTGACGCGCAGCGGGCTGCACCCGCTGCTGCGGGAAAGGCGCTGGTTTTGACGTTGTCGGGTCTCGGGGGAAACCAAACCCGCGCCGAGCACTTACGCCGGAATCGATGTCGACTGCCAGGCGACGAACTTCCAGGCGCCGGCCTGCTTCACCCAGACGCTGAGGTACCTGAGCTTGAGCGACTTGGGCTTGCCGTCGACCTCGACCTCGATCGCGGCGCGGCCGGTCACCAGGGCGGTGTCGCCGTACACGTGCACTTTCTGCTCGCTGGGCTCGACCTTGCGGTAGCGGAACTTGCCCGTGCGGATGCCCTCGACGTAGCTCTGCTTGGTGTCCACCACCGCGCTCGAGTGCGTGTACACCAGGTCGTCGTGCAGCAGTTGTGCGAGCGTCGCCGCGTCCTGCCCGGTCATCGCGGCGCAGCGCCTGCCTTCGAGCGCGAGGATTTCCTGTTCCACCGTCATGTGCGTTCTCCTTTACCGGTTCAACCCCAGACCTCGCGCGCGACCTCGACGATGCGCTCGAGCTTTCGCCACTGCTCGTCCTGCGACAGGGCGTTGCCGTGGTGCGTGCTGGAAAAGCCGCACTGCGGCGACAGGCACAGGTCTTCGAGCGGCACGAAGCGCGCCGCCTCGTCGATGCGCCGCTTGATGAGGTCCTTCGATTCCAGCTCGCCGACCTTGGTGGTCACCAGGCCGAGCACCACTTTCTTGCCCTTGGGCAGCGCGCGCAGCGGCTCGAAGCCGCCGGCACGCGCCGAATCGAACTCCATGAAGTAGCCGTCGAGGTCGGTCGAGAACATCGCCTCGACCACCGGAGCGTAGCCGCCCTCGGCCACCCACGCGCTCCTGAAGTTGCCGCGGCAGGTGTGCATGGTGAGCGTCATGCCGGCAGGGCGATCCTTCAGCGCCGCGTTGATGGCATCG
The DNA here is from genome assembly GCA_963817785.1 of uncultured Pseudomonadota bacterium. Classification (GTDB taxonomy): domain Bacteria; phylum Pseudomonadota; class Gammaproteobacteria; order Burkholderiales; family SG8-39; genus JAKALD01. Next base: position 773,734 of record CAWFPL010000008.1, read on the forward strand.
GCGTAGGTGCGCGGCAGCCGCTGCGGGTCGTCGCCGTTGTTCGCGCAGTTCGCGCGCACTTTCGGGTCGCACAGGTACGCGAACGCCACGTCGTCGAGCTGCAGGTAGGTGCAGCCCGCCGCGGCGAGGTGCGCGATCGCCTTGCGGTAGGCCTCGGCCACGTCGTTCCAGAACTCGGCCATGTCCGGGTAGGCCTGCCGCGAGATCGAAGCGCGCCCGCCGCGCAGGTGCAGCATCGAGGGCGACGGGATGGTCATCTTGGGCGTGCGCTTCGCGACCGACTTCAGGAACGCGAAGTGTTCGGCCATGATCGGCTTCGAGCAGTCCACCTTGCCGGTGACGCCCGCGATCGGGGGCTGCTCCTCGCTGCCGCCGAACTTCGGTCCCGGGTTGACGGTGGTGGTGACGCCGTCGAGCTGCGCCAGGAAATCGAGGTGCCACCAGTCGCGGCGGAATTCGCCGTCGGTGACGCCTTGCAGTCCGATGGCCTCCTGCCGCGCGACCGCCTCGCGAATCGCGCGGTCCTCGATGTCCTTGAGCGTCGCGGCCCCGAGCTCGCCGCGCTTCCAGCGCGCGCGCGCTTCGGCGAGCTCGGGAGGGCGCAGCAGGCTGCCGACCTGGTCGGCGCGAAACGGCGGCCTGCCGTTCATCGCCGTCCTTGCCTCAGGCCGCGCGCGCAGCCCGCGCGGCGCGCTTGAGCACGAACGCGTAGTCGATCTCGTATTCGCCGGCAGCGTTCTTCGTGAAGTCCACGACCAGCGAGTCCTTGACGCCGAACACCGCGTCCGAGTCTAGGTACTCGTCGCCGCGCACGAACAGGTGCGTCACCAGCGTGTCGCAGCCCGGCGCGGCGATCTTGAAGTGCAGGTGCCCGGGGCGCATCGGGTGCCGCCCGGTGGCGACCAGCATCCTGCCCACGGGGCCGTCGTGCGGCACCGGGTAGCTCCGCGGCTTGACGCAGCGGAACCAGAACTTGCCGTCGCGGTCGCTGAGAAAGCGCGCGCGCAGGTTGGTGCCTTCGGTCTTCTGCACGTCGTAGAAGCCGTCGCCGCCCGCTTCCCACACGTCGAGCACCGCCCCGGCGATCGGCTTGCCGTCCAGGCCCGACACGCTGCCGCGCACCACGCAGGGCTCGCCCGGGGTGCCCGGCCTGGCGATGTTCGCGCCGAGCGCCATCTCCGGGGCGCCCTCGACGAAGAACGGGCCGAGCACCGTCGACTCGGTCGCGGTGCCGGCCTTGCCGTAGTTGATGAAGTCGACCAGCATCGACACGCCGAGCGTATCGGACATCAGGATGAACTCCTGGCGCTTGTCGTCGCACCAGTGACCGGTCTCGGCGAGAAACCGGATGCCGGCGAACCACTCCTCGGACGTCGGGCGCACCTCGCGCACGAAGGCGTGCAGGTGCTTGACGAAGCTCGTCATGATTTCCTTCAGGCGCGGGCTCGGCGTTGCCTCGAGGCGGCGCAGCACTTCCGCGGTGAGCGTCTGTTCGTCGAAATTGCGGAGCGGCATGCGCACCTCCCGTGAATCCGGCCAGGACGGCGATGCTACCATCGACCGCGTGACCGTCACCGATGCTCCGCGGAACAGTATCGCCTTCGTCGCGCCGGGCGAGGACCCCGCGCTCTGGCTTCCGGCGCTGCGCGCGGCGCTGCCGCGCGAGCGCTTCCATCTGTGGCCCGAGATTCCCGATCCCGCGGCGATCGACGTCGCGCTCGTCGCGCGGCCGCCCGCGGGCGCGCTGCGCACGTTCCCCAATCTGAAGCTGATCCAGTCGCTGTGGATGGGCGTCGACGGCCTGCTCGCCGACCCGACCCTGCCGCGCGGAGTGCCGCTTGCGCGCTTGATCGACCCCGGCATGCTGGCCGCGATGTCCGAGACCGTGCTCGCCTGCGTGCTCGACTGGCACCGCAATCGCTACCGCTACCGAGCGCAGCAGCGCTACCGGCTCTGGAAACAGTTGCCGCAGTTCCTTGCCTCCGACCGCACGGTCGGACTGCTCGGCATGGGCGAGCTCGGGCGCGACGCGGCGCAGAAGCTCGTCGCGCTCGGCTTCCGCGTCTGCGGCTGGAGCCGGCGGCCGAAGGCGATTGCCGGCGTCGAATGTTGCGCCGGAGAGGATGGCTTGCGCGAGGTGCTCGCGCGCAGTGCCGCGCTGGTGTGCCTGCTGCCGCTCACCGATCGCACGCGCGGCATCCTGAACGAGCGGACCTTCGCGCTGCTGCCCGAGGGCGCCTGCGTGATCAACGTGGCGCGCGGCGCGCACCTCGTCGAGCGGGACCTGATCGCCGCGCTCGACTCGGGGCGCCTCGCGCACGCCTGGCTCGACGTCTTCGAGACCGAGCCGCTGCCGGGCACGCACCCGTTCTGGTCGCACCCGGGCGTCACGCTCACGCCGCACGTCGCGGCGCTCACCGAGCCGCGCACCGCATTGCCCAAGATCGTCGAGAACGTGGAGCGCGCGCGCCGCGGCGAGCCGCCGCTGGCGCAGGTCGACTTCGGCTCCGGCTACTGAGCGCGCGCGGCGGGGGCGACGCCGCTACGACGCGCCCTCCTTGCCCGGCCGCGTCCAGAGCTCGCTCGGCAGACCGCTGCGCACCAGGCGCTCGAAGTCGGCTGCAGGCATCGGCTTGGCCACGTAATAGCCCTGGATCTCGTCACAGCCGTGCAGGCGCAGAAACTCGAGCTGCCCGAGCGTTTCCACCCCCTCGGCGATCACCTTCAGCTTCAGACTGCGCCCCAGCGCGATCACCGTCCTCGCGATCGCCGCATCGTCGGGATCCCTTTCCAGGTCGCGCACGAAAGACTGATCGATCTTGAGCTTGTCGATCGGGAAGCGCTTCAGGTAATTCAGGCTGGAGTAGCCGGTGCCGAAGTCGTCGATCGCTAGGCCGACGCCCAGGCTTTTGAGCTCCGTCAGGCCGGCTTCGAATCGCTCGGCGCTGCCCATCACCATGCTCTCGGTCAGCTCGAGCTCGATCTGCTGCGCGTTCAGCCGCGCGCTGGCGAGCGCGTCGCCGATGCTCGTCACCAGGGATTTGTCGCGGAACTGGCGTGCCGACACGTTGAACGAAAGCCTGATCGATGGCATTCCGCCGTCCTGCCAGGCGCGCAGCTGCCGGCAGCCCTCCTTCAGGATCCAGTCCCCGATCGACACGATCAGCCCGCTGTCCTCGGCAATCTGGATGAACTGCCCCGGCGGAACGATGCCTTTGAGCGGATGATTCCATCGGATCAGCGCCTCGGCGCCGACGATCTCGCGCGCGTACAGATCCACCTGCGGTTGATAATAGATCACGAATTCGGCACGCTCGATCGCCCGCCGGAGGTCGGTCTCGATCACCAGGCGGTCCGCGGCCCGCCGGTTGAGCTCCGGCGTGAAGTACTGGACGTCGTCGCGCCCCAACTCCTTGGCCTTGTACATCGCCGTGTCTGCGTGCCGCAGCAGGGTGTCTAGGTCCTGGCCGTCGGAGGGGAATATGCTCACCCCGATGCTTGCGGTGACGAAGACTTCCTGCGCCCCGACCTTGAACGGCTCGCCCAGTGCCGTGCGGATCTTGGCAATCACCGCGGCCACGTCCTCCGGTTGACGCAAATCGCTGAGCAGCGCCACGAACTCGTCGCCGCCCAGTCGCGCGAGCGTGTCGCCGTCCCGCAGCACCCGTGCGATCCTCGTGGAGACCTCCCTCAGCAGCAAGTCCCCGCCGTGATGGCCGAAGCTGTCGTTCTGCAGCTTGAAGTTGTCCAGATCCAGGAGCAGCAGGGCGGCGCTTCGATTCTGGCGGCGGGCGCTGCTCAGCGCCTGCGCCGCCCGATCGGAGAGCAGGTTTCGATTCGGCAGGCCCGTCAGTCCATCATGCGTCGCGAGGTACTCGATCTGTCGTTCGTTGAGCAGCCTTTCCGTGACGTCCGTGACGTGGACCAGATGCGCCGGAGCGCCTTCGAACTCGATGCCGTAGGTCACGACGTGCACGTCGATAATGGATCCGTCCCTCTTGCGATGCCGCCATTGGCCGTGATCATGAACGCCGGCGCGCGGCTCCAGGCGAGCCGCGAGCAGCCTTGGAATCTCCTCCGCCGGGTGCATATCCCGGATCGTCATGCCGAGAAATTCGACCTTGGAGTAGCCGTAATGGGTGATTGCCGCCTCGTTGACCGCAACGAAGAGCAGATCCTCGTGCCTGAGGACCCACATCGGATAGGGATTCTTCTCGAACAGCGTGCGGTATTGCTCCTCCGAGGCGAGCAATGCCTCTTCCATGCGCCGTCGCATGGTGACGTCGCGTACGACGCTGAGGCTGGCGGTGCCCCCGTCGACCGGCGTCGTGTGGACCTCGCCGTAGAATCCGCTCCCGTCCAGGCGCCGCTGCAGAATTTCCCGGATCGGAAGCGTACCGCCGTGCTCGGTCAGCCGGGTGAGGCGCCCTTCCACAAGCGCATGCGCCGAAGGGTCCACCAGATCCAGAACCGACCTGCCCTCGAAATCGGAGGCCGAGCCGCCGCCGTACAGCCTCACCCCTACCTTGCTCATGAACACGATTCGCCCGTCGCGCTGCATGAACACGGCCTCCGGGAACAGATCCACGAGAGTCCGGTAACCTGCCTCGCTCTGGCGCAAGGCGTCCTGGGCGATGACCTTCTCCGTGACGTCCGTCGATACCCCTTGATATCCCGTGAAGGCGCCGCGTCGGTCGAACGTCGGCCGCCCGCAGATCGACACGTAGCGGCGCTCTCCCTGTTGATTGAACCGCCCGACGATGAAATCGCGAAAAGGCCTGCGCGCTTCCAGCGTCGCGCGATGCTCCGCCCACTGGGCATCCGACACGCCGAAATGCGGCGTTTCCCAGCGCCGCTTGCCCAGGTGTTCGGCCGCCGGAATCTGCACGTGCGGGAACATGTTGTCGGAGAACGTCTTGAAGCGCAGCTCGGCATCCTGCTCCCAATACCAGTCGGCCGACACTTCCACCAGGCCGGACAGGAGCCGCTCGCGGTCCTCCAGCGCCTGCGCCATTCGATTGAACCCGTCCTGCACCTTGGCGTACTCCACGACAGGTCCGAGCCCGGAAGCTCGCGCCGAGAGATCTCCTGACGCAACCGCATCGGCGGCCGCGATCAGCCGGTTGACCGGCCGCACCACCCACCGCTCGTACCCCACCCAGACAAGCCCGCATAGAGCCAGCAACCCAGCGGCGAGAATCCCCAGGTTCATCGCCAGAGCCCGGTTGACCGGCCCCACGACCGACGCCTTCGGCACCCCGATCGCCACGTACAGGGCGACCTGGCCGGCCACTCGGGCCGGCGCGAAGGCGTACAGCCGCGGCTCGCCGTCCGGGCCGGGCGCCGCGATGCTGCCCGTGCGACCCGCGCCGAGCGCTTCACGCAGCGGCGCAACGGGCGCGGGCCGGCCAACCAGACCGGCGCCGCCCGGAGTGGCGAACAACACCACGCCTCGCCGATCCAGGGTCAGAAACTGCGGATGGCTGGGCAGATGCGCACCGGCGGGAAAGGGCGCGAAAGCTCCGAGGTCGAACGCCGCGAACACGACCCCTGTAACGGCCCCGGACGCGTTCTTGACCGGGATGCCGAACGCGACCGAGCCGACGTGGGTCGCGCGCCCGACCTGATAGCCGCCGGCGCTAAAAGCGCCGCGCTTGAGCGCGCCCACGAAATAAGGGCGATCCGCGATGTTCACCGAGCGCGGCGTGGGCACCGCCGAGCACAACAGCCTGCCCTCGCGGTCGGCAAAGCCGAGGTTGGCAAGATGGGGAATGGTAGGGCGCACCTGCGCGAAATAGCGCGCGCACTGAGCGAAGTCGCGCCGTCGCACCTCGGGCGAGTCGGCCAGTCCGATGAGCAGCAGCCGCGCAGACTCGAGCAGCCGCTGTTGCCCCAGGGCGCTCACGCGGGCGACGTTGCGCACCACCGCGTAAGCGCTTTGAATCCGCTGCCCGCGCGCGCTCAACGCGCCCCAGATCATGACCGCCACGACGGGCAACATGGCAATCAGCACCAGCACGAAGAGCCATGTGCGCAGCGACAAGTGGCGCGCAAATCGGGGGATTTCTAGCGTCCCTCTGAGTTCATCCTTGCCTGTATATCACGCGGGGTCGGGACCTGGGAACCCGGCAGCGCCTCGGACTCCACGCCCTCGGCGACCACCCCGAGTCTGAGCGAATGCGCCAAGGCAACGATCGTTTCCACGAAGAACACTTCGCTTTTCGGAGCCCGGCGGCGAGGGAGCCGGCCGGTCGCATCCCGGCGCCTCAGCGCGCCAGGTAGCCGCTGTCCACCGGCAGGGTCACGCCGGTGATGCAGCGCGCAGCAGGGCTGGCGAGAAACAGGATCGCGGCGGCGATGTCTTCGGCCTCGGGCAGCACGCCGAGCGGCGCGTGCAGCATCACCTTCTCGAGCACTTCCGGGTTGGAGAAGATCGGCGCCGTCAGGTCGGTGCGCACGAAGGTCGGCGCCACGGCGTTGACTCGGATCCCGTACTCGGCCCATTCGAGGGCCAGGGCGCGCGTCAGGTTGACCACGCCGCCCTTGGAGGCCTGGTAGGAGGCGTTGGGAAAGATCCCGCCCGAGAAGCCCATCACCGAGGCGAGATTAACGATCGCGCCGCCGCCGTGCGCCTGCATGTGGCGCGCCGCGATCCGCGAGCAGGCGAACAGCGCCGTCAGGTTGACCTCGATCACCCGGCGCCAGTCCTCGAGAGGAACTTCGGTCGCCGGCTTGCGGATCGCGATGCCCGCGTTGTTGACGAGCACATCGAGCCCGCCCAGCTCCTTCACCACCCGGGCGAAGGCGCGTTCGAGCGCCGGTTCGTCGGTGACGTCGCAGGCGATGCGCAGCCCCTCGCCCTCGCCCGCGCCCGGATCGAGATCGAGCACCGCGACGCGCGCGCCGGCCTGCGCGAACAGCGCCGCGGTGGCCGCGCCGATGCCGCGCGCGCCGCCCGTCACGAGCGCGGTTATGCCCTGCAGATCGAAGCGCTCCATCGGGCTCAGTATACTTGCCCGCATGCACGACCTCGTGATCCGCGGCGCGACGCTGCTCGACGGCCTGGGATCGGCGGCGGTCGTCGGCGACCTCGCGGTGAAGGACGGACGCATCGCGGCGCTCGGCCGCGATCTCGGCGCGGCGCGCGAAACGCTCGATGCTTCCGGCCTCGCGCTGATGCCCGGCATCATCGACAACCACACGAGGAGGCGGTCGCGGCGATGCTGCGGCACCCGCACAGCCTCGTGTCGCTCTCGGACGCGGGCGCGCACCTCGCCTTCTTCAACGACGCCGGCTTCGGCCTGCACCTGCTCGGACACTGGGTGCGCGAGCGCGGCACGCTCGGGCTGGCGGAAGCCGCGCGCAAGCTCACGCACGATCCCGCCACGCTGTTCGGCATCGCCGGGCGCGGCGCGCTGGCGCCGGGCTACGCCGCCGACCTGCTGCTGTTCGATCCCGCGACGGTCGGGCGCGGGCCGAAGCGCCGCGTGCGCGACCTGCCCGGCGGCGCGGCGCGCCTGACGACGCCGGCGCTCGGCGTGCACGGCGTGTGGGTCAACGGCACGCGCATCGTGGACGCCGGCGGCCCGCTGCCGCTCGAGCGCCTCCCCGGGCGCGTGCTGCGCAAGTTCGACGCCTGGCTGGACTCCGACCTGGACAGTCGGAGTAGGAATCATGGTTACCCATAACCCCCTCCACAGATCCGGACGAGCGGCTTTCCCGCATCCGGCTCTTGCCTCAGGTAATAAGGCCGAAGCGGCGTAGAGGATAGGGATGGCATACGCGCGCGACAGGCAGCCAACGCTGGAGCAGACGCCGCATGCGCGCCCAGCGGAGGCGACCGTTCTGGCTGCGCCGGCACAGCGCGCGATGCCAGAGCCGGCCCACCTGGAACCGGAACAGATGCAGCGCCGGGCTGTTCATGGGCACCCCGTAGTAGCGGAGGTGCCCGCCAACAACCGTGCTCAACCATTGACCCTGCACAGGGATGGGCGCATGCATGCGTCGCCGCAGCTCGGCTTTCACCGCACGCAGCTTCGCCTGCAGGCGCTTGCGCATCGTCTGCCGCAAGACCGTGAATCGACCGTTGCTTCGCTTGCTCGCGCAGATGTGCGTGAAGCCAAGGAAGTTGAACGTCTCGGGCTTGCCCAAGCCCCTGCGTGCCCGGCGTTCGGCGGCATACGGGCCGAACTCCAGCAGCCGGGTCTTCTCGGGATGCAGTTCCAGTTTGAACTTGGCCAACCGCTGGACCAGCTCGGCCCGGAACCGCTCGGCATCGGACTTCACCTGGAAGCCCAGCACCAAGTGAGTCGCCCGGGGGAGTCTCACCCCCAGGCGCTCGCAGAACGGTGCGGGAACCTCTCGGCTCACACCGCTCCCATCATCCAGCCTGGGGCCGCACAAGCCGCCAGTGAGCAAAGAGCGTGGGCCGGACACGTGCAACACGCACCAGCCAATGCTCCGCCCGCCGGCGGTGCCGGCGCAGCTTCTTGTATTTGCGCGTTGCCCACAACGATAACGAGCGGTCGATGTGGCGCAGCGTTGGGTACAGGGCCGACTTGTAGAACCCGGCGTAGTAGTTGATCCAACCCCGGATCACGGGGTTGAACATCCGCGCCAGATCCTCCAAGGACTTGTCGCTCCTGTTTTGCAGCGACCAGCTTCGCAGCGTCTGGCGCATCGCCTTGGCAGCTTTATTGCTCACCGCAGGGGTGAAGCTGACGAAGAACTTCCCCCACCGGTTCTTCGAGCGCCGGGGGCGAAACGTATACCCCAAGAAATCGAAGCTGTGTTCGGGATAGTCCCCCCGTCGATCATCATCCTGGCAGTACACCACCCGGGTCTTCTGCGGATGCAGCTCCAGATGATATTGAGCAAACCGCCGCTCCAGCTCCGCGCGCAGATACTGTGCCTGAGCCCTTGTCTTGCAGTGGCAAATGGCATCATCGGCAAAGCGCTCGAAGGGGATGCTGCGAAAGTGCTCCTGCATCCACGCATCGAAGCAATAATGCAGAAAGAGATTACTCAGGATCGGTGAGATACAACCGCCCTGAGGCGTCCCTTTGTCCCGCGCCATCAAGCTCCCGTCTTCCATCTGCACGGGCGCCTTCAACCACCGCTCGACATACAACAACACCCACTTGCAGTCGGTGTGCCGACGTAACATGTCGAGTAAACGCGCATCGTCGAGATTGTCAAAGAAGGAGCGAATATCAAGCTCTAGCACCCAGTCCGAGCGCCAACAGCGCCGGCGCGCGACACCGAGTGCCTCTCTTGCCGATTTCCCGGGCCGGTATCCATACGAATCGACATGGAAGACCGGCTCAAGGATCGGTTCGAGCACCTCTTTGGCTACCGTCTGGGCAATGCGGTCCGAGACCGTCGGGATGCCAAGCGGCCGAACACCGTTGCCATTGTCCTTGGGTATCTCGACCCGTCGCACGGGCGGCGGTGCGTAACTGCCGGAGGCCATCCGGTTCCAGAGCTTGTAGAGATTGTTGCTCAGATCCTCTTCAAACTCGGCAATGGATTGCCCATCGACTCCCGCCGCGCCGTGATTGGCCCTTACCCGCTTGTAGGCCTGCCACACCTGCTGCTTGGCAATACAAAACGGCTTTGTCTTCTCCATCAGGCTCCTCCTCCTTCGAGTTGGCCTGCAGCGAAGACCGGATAACGCCACCCCTTTGCTCCGGTTCCATTACAGAACCCTCCTCGCTCATACGGGTGGCTCTGCCCCTGTGCCTCGCATCGGTACTCCGAAACTTGCGGGAGCTCCGCTTGGATCGCTTCCTTCGCATCGAGGCGACAGGTTCCCACGTTCCACACCAACGCCCGAATCATGCTCACGCCGCCTCTATGCCGGAGACCGCGTGGGCAGCACGTGCGGCAACCCCCACGCTCGTCCCGGGCCAACGACTCCGTCCCAGTTTTGGCCTCGTTCCTACGCTTTCGACACTTCATCAGCGGTTTACTTGCGTTCGTCTTCATGATCCTCACCTGACAGCGTCTAGCGCCGCCTTTTCCTTACCGCTCACCACAGCGACTCTTGACCGCCGCAGCGTAAGGTGGTTTGGAGCCTGCAACGCACCTGCCGGCTCCGAGGGGCCTGCCCTCATCGTCGGTGCAGCATGGCTGCACACATTCGGTTTACGTCCTACATGCAAACCTCCAGTGTGTGCCTTCGTGGCACACTATCGTCCGCATAGCGCACGACGATCATCTCGCCGCGCGCGTGCTTTCGACGCCACGCCCGTACCCACAGGTCAAACGCGTAGTGAAGGTAGATATTGGCCAAGAGCGGCGATGCGCTGCCGCCCTGCGGCGTACCTTCCTCCGTACGCGTGCGCTTGCCATCCTCCAGCACGCCGGCATTCAGCCATTTCTGGATGAGATGCACGATGCGCCGGTCCGCGATGCGATGTTCGATGAACTTCACCAACCACCCGTGATCGATCGAATCGAAGAACCCACGGATGTCCACATCGAGCACCCAGTTCACCGGTCTCGTGAGCAACCCCACGTACAACGCATCCAGACAGTCATGCTGGCTGCGCCCGGGGCGAAACCCGTACGAGAACCCGAGGAAGTCCGTCTCGTAGATGGCGTTCAGCACCTCGACGGCGGCACGCTGGACGAGCTTGTCCTCCAGCGCCGTCACCCCAAGCGGGCGTTGCCCGCCGCCGTCTTTGGCGATGTAGACCCTACGCACCGGCCTTGCCCGGTACGCTCCCCGCCTGAGCCGCTCCGAGAGGTCCCGGAGATGCTCTTCCAGGTCCTCGCCGTAGTGGCGCCAGGTCTCGCCGTCCACACCCGCGGCGGCATCCTTCTTCAGGCTGAAGTAGGCCGTACGCAGCGTGTCCAAGCTATAGACATGGTGCAGGAGCGCGGTGAACCGCAACTTCCTATCCTTCTTTGCTGCCTGGCGTACCCGCTCGAGCGCACTGCGCACGCTTTCCCGGCTTTGCATCCGGAGCGCGTTTTGCTCGGGCAGGTTCCCTTTGGCCAGGCCCCTTCCCTCCGCCGCCAGTTGCCCGGCCTTGTTCGGCGACTTCTTCGGTACTACGGGCCTGTCCGACTTCCCTTGTCCGTACATCATCGGCGTGCGTCTATCGACTTCCCGACACGGCCTGCTGCTCTGGGCGAACAAGGGATCTCCCGGCTCCCGCGCGAGGTGTTTGCGTACATGCACGGGGTCTGTGACCGCGCGGGGTCCCGTCGCGTCTCGCGATATCGACGCACCGGGTGTGGCCTTCCGCTTCTCCTTACAGCGTCGGCACCCCGGAGGAAGGTTCTTTCGCGGCTCAATACCCGGCCCGCACGTACCCCTGTCAACGCTTCGACGCCACCCTTGCGGGCGACTCCGCATGACTCGGGGCCGGTGTGGCTCGCTACACCTTCACCGTATGAAACTTTCATTCACAACACCTCGCCGGTTTAGCCGGCGCCCAGGAGAAACAGACATGATGAAGCGCATGCTCGGCCGGCTCGAAGTGCCGGCGATCGGTCTCGGCTGCATGGTGATGCCGGGGTTCTATTTCGTAGGCAGCGAGCAGCAGTCGATCGACACCCTGCACCGCGCCGCCGACCTCGGCGCCGGATTCATCGACACCTCGGACATGTACGGCTTCGGCGAGAACGAGACGCTGCTCGGCCGCGCCATCAAGGGGCGGCGCGACGCTTACATCGTCGCCACCAAGTTCGGCAACATCCGCCGCCCGGACGGCAGCCAGGACATCGACGGCCGTCCCGAGTACGTGATCGAGGCCTGCGACAAGAGCCTGCAGCGCCTGGGCATCGACGTCATCGACCTGTACTACCAGCACCGCGTCGATGCACGGGTGCCGATCGAGGACACCGTGGGCGCGATGAAGCGCCTGGTCGAGCAGGGCAAGGTGCGCCACCTCGGCCTGTCGGAAGCCGGCCCGCGGACGCTGCGGCGCGCGCACGCGGTGCACCCGATCGCCGCGCTGCAGACCGAGTACTCGCTGTGGACGCGCGACGTCGAGCGCGAGATCCTGCCGCTGTGCCGCGAGCTCGGCGTCGGCTTCGTCGCCTACTCGCCGCTCGGGCGCGGCGTGTTCGGCGGCGAGATCGCCGGCGCGGACAGCCTCGCGCAGGACGACCGGCGCCGCAGCCACCCGCGCTTCCAGGGCGAAAACCTGAAGGCCAACCTGGCGCTGGTCGAGCCGGTGCGGCGCGTCGCGCAGGCGAAGGGGTGCACGCCGGCGCAGATCGCGCTCGCCTGGCTGCTCGCGCGCGACCCCCACGTCGTGCCGATCCCCGGCACGCGGCGCATCGACCACCTGGAAGCCAACGTGAAGGCGGCCGGGATCTCGCTCTCGGCGGCCGAGATGGCGCTGCTCGATTCGGCGTGCCCGCCGGACGCGGCGAAAGGCACGCGCTACCCCGAGGCGCAGATGAAGCGCCTCGGCTTGTGAGCGGCGCTAGCCCGCGAGCGCCTGAAGCACCAGCCAGCCGCCGGCGAGCACCAGGGGCGCGCCGGCGAGGCGCGCGCGGCTCCTGAGCGCCACGCCCAGCCCGACGCCCGCGACGTGCAGCAGGATCGTGGCCGCCAGGAAACCGATCGCGTAGCCCGCGGCGGAGTCGTGATGCGGCAACCCGCTCGCGTGCGCGAGGCCGTGGAACAGCGCGAACACCGCGATCAGCGCCACCCCCGGCGCCTTGCGCTTCACCGCGAAGGCGATCAACAGCCCGAGCGCGAGCACCGAGGCGGCGATCATCGGCTCCATCAGCGGCGCATGCAGCCCGGCGAAGCCGAGCAGCCCGCCGAGCGCCATTGAGCCGACGAAGGTCGCGGGCACCGCCCACAGCGCGCGCCCGCCGAGCTGCGCCGCCCAGATGCCGACCGCGAACATCGCCAGCATGTGGTCCAGGCCCGTGAGCGGATGCGCGAAGCCCGCGAAGAGGCCGACGAGAAGATCGGGTTTCATGTGCTGGCTCCTTGAGTGTCTAGCATTCCCTGGGTCTCGACGAAGCGGATCACGGTCTGCAGACCCTGGCCGCTCTTCAGATTGGTGAATACGAAGGGGCGCTCGCCGCGCATCAACTTCGCGTCGCGCGCCATCACCTCGAGCGAGGCGCCCACCAGGGGCGCGAGATCGATCTTGTTGATCACCAGCAGGTCGCTCTTGGTGATGCCGGGACCGCCTTTCCTCGGGATCTTGTCGCCGGCCGCGACGTCGATCACGTACAGCGTGAGGTCGGACAGCTCCGGGCTGAAGGTCGCCGCGAGGTTGTCGCCGCCGGATTCGATCAGGATCAGGTCCAGCTCCGGGAAGCGGCGGTTCAACCGCGCCACCGCCTCGAGGTTGATCGAGGCGTCCTCGCGGATCGCGGTGTGCGGGCAGCCGCCGGTCTCGACCCCGATGATGCGCTCGGGCGCGAGCGCTTCGTTCCTCACCAGGAACTGCGCGTCCTCCTCGGTGTAGATGTCGTTGGTCACCGCGGCGATGTCGTAGCGCTCGCGCAGCGCGCGGCACAGCGCGAGCGTGAGCGCGGTCTTGCCCGAGCCGACCGGGCCGCCGATTCCTACTCTCAAGGGTTGCGTCGCATTCATGAGCGGAAGAGCCTGCTGTACTGGGTTTCGTGTCGTGCCGAAAGGAGCGCGAGGCCGGGAGCGAAATTGCACAGCTCGTCGTCGGCGAGCGCTGCGGCCCGGCGCGCGGCGCCGGCGATGCGCGCGCCGAGCGCGAGCAGCATCTTCTGGCCCTCGGTCTGCCCGAGCGGCACCGCCTTCAATGCCGCCATCGCCTGGTTCTCGAGCCAGGCCCATAGATATGCGGTGAGCGCCTCGTGCGGCCCGATGTCCCAATGCGCCGCCGCGCAGGCAAAGGCCGTCGCAAAGGCGATCTCCTCGAGGACAGGCGCGGGCACGCCCAGCTCGGGCAGCAGCCGCGCGAGCGAGTAGCCCATCTGCGCGGTCTCGGCGCGCAGCTCCGCAGTCTCGCGGCCGGCGAGAAACAGCGCGTTCCAGCGCTCCGCCGCCGCGGCATCCCCCGCGCCCCAGGCCGCGCACAGGCGCAGCAGCACCGGCGCCTCCATCTGCACGACCGAGCCGTCGAACACGTCGCCGATCCAGCGCTCCGCGCTCGCGGCATCGCGCACGATGCCGGCTTCGACCGCGGCCTCCAGTCCCTGCGAGTAGCTGAATGCGCCGACCGGGAGCGCGGGGCTCGCGAGCTGCAGCAGGCGCACCAGGCGCAGATCGGCCGTGCTCATTCGTGCTCCCGATCGCCGTGTCCGTGATGGTGATGCTTGTGGTCGTGGTCGTGACTGTGATCGTGACCGTGGCCGTGCTCGTGATCGTGGTCGCACGCCTGCGCCGCCTCGCCGTGCTCGTGGATGCGCCCGCCGTGCGCGGGCTCGTCGCCGTGGCGATGGCCGCCCGCGTACGCGCCCGCCTCCGGCTCGAACGGCGCCTCGATCGATCGGAGGCTCGCGCCGAGCCCCTTCAACATTTCCTCGAGCACGTGGTCGGCCGCGATGCGCAGATAACCCTCGCCCACTTCCACCGGCACGTGGCGATTGCCGAGGTGGTAGGCGGCGCGCGCGAGCGCCGCGGGCGAGGCGCACTCGACGTGCAGCACCCGCTCGGGCTCGGCGACCACCTCGATCACGCGCCCGCCGGAGGCGACCAGCAGATCGCCGCCGCGCAGCAGCTCCCCGCGCGGCAGCATCAGGGCGACTTCCTCGCCGGAGGCGAGCCGCGCGCGCAGGCGGCTCTTCTGGCGCTGCTCGAAGGGCAGGCGCAGCTGTCCGCGCACCTCGACCTGGTACGCGGCGCGCCGGACCTTGAGCTTGGCCTTGATCTCGAGCATCAGAACAGGAAGTAGCGTTGCGCCATCGGCAGCACCTTGGCCGGCTCGCATACGAGCAGCTCGCCGTCGGCGCGCACCTCGTAAGTCTCCGGGTCGACCTCGATCTTCGGCTGCCAGGCGTTGTTCACCATGTCGCGCTTGCCGATCGCGCGCGTGTTCTTCACCGCCACGAGCGGCCGCCCGAGACCGAGCTGCGCGAGCGCCGGGTTCTGCAGCGCGGCCTGCGACACGAAGGTCACCGAGGTGCGCAGCGCCTTGCCGAAGGACCCGAACATCGGGCGGTAGTGCACCGGCTGCGGCGTCGGGATCGAGGCGTTCGGGTCGCCCATCGCCGCGGCCGCGATCATGCCGCCTTTCAGCACCAGCGAGGGCTTGACGCCGAAGAACGCCGGCTTCCACAGCACGAGGTCGGCGAGCTTGCCGGGCTCGATCGAGCCGACCGCGTGCGCGATGCCGTGCGCGAGCGCCGGGTTGATGGTGTATTTCGCGACGTAGCGCTTGACGCGCGCGTTGTCGCTCGTCTTCGGGTCGCCCGCGAGCGATCCGCGCTGCACTTTCATCTTGTGCGCGGTCTGCCAGGTGCGGATGATCACCTCGCCCACGCGCCCCATCGCCTGCGAGTCCGACGACATCATGCTGAAGGCGCCCAGGTCGTGCAGGATGTCCTCGGCGGCGATCGTCTCCTTCCGGATGCGCGACTCGGCGAACGCCACGTCCTCGGCGATCGAGGGATCGAGGTGGTGGCACACCATGAGCATGTCGAGGTGCTCGGCGATGGTGTTCACCGTATAAGGCCGGGTCGGGTTGGTCGAGGACGGCAGCACGTTCGGCTCGCCGCACACGCGGATGATGTCCGGCGCGTGCCCGCCGCCCGCGCCCTCGGTGTGGAAGGTGTGGATGGTGCGGCCCTTGAACGCCTTCACCGAGGCCTCGACGAAGCCCGACTCGTTCAACGTGTCGGTGTGGATCGCCACCTGCACGTCCATCTCGTCGGCGACCGCGAGACAGTTGTCGATCGCCGCGGGCGTCGTGCCCCAGTCCTCGTGCAGCTTGAGGCCGATCGCCCCGGCGCGCACCTGCTCCCGGAGGGGCTCCGGAAGCGACGCATTGCCCTTGCCGAGGAAGCCGAGGTTCATCGGAAACGCCTCGGCGGCGGCGAGCATCGACAGGATGTGCCAGGGCCCGGGAGTGCAGGTGGTCGCGTACGTGCCGGTGGCGGGACCGGTGCCGCCGCCGAGCATCGTCGTGACACCGCTCATCAGCGCCTCTTCGATCTGCTGCGGGCAGATGAAGTGGATATGGCTGTCGATGCCGCCGGCGGTGACGATCATCCCCTCGCCCGCGATCGCCTCGGTGCCGGCGCCGATCGGGATCGTCACCCCGGGCTGGATGTCCGGGTTGCCCGCCTTGCCGATCTTCCAGATGCGCCCGTCCTTGAGCCCGATGTCGGCCTTGACGATGCCCCAGTGATCGACGATCAGCGCGTTGGTGATCACCGTGTCGGCCACCTCGGCGGCGAGCCGCTGGCTCTGGCCCATGCCGTCGCGGATCACCTTGCCGCCGCCGAACTTCACCTCCTCGCCGTAGATCGTGTAGTCCTTCTCGACCTCGATCCACAGCTCGGTGTCGGCCAGCCGTACGCGGTCGCCGACCGTCGGGCCGAACATCTCGGCATAGGCCTGACGGGTGATCTTCATTTCAATTTGCCCATGATCTTGCCGGTGAAGCCGTACACCTTGCGCGCGCCGGCGAGCGCCACCAGCTGCACCGTGCGCCCCTGGCCCGGCTCGAAGCGCACCGCGGTGCCCGCGGCGATGTTGAGGCGAAAGCCGTAGGCCTTCGCGCGCTCGAAGCGAAGCGCGTCGTTGGTCTCGTAGAAGTGGTAGTGCGAGCCGACCTGGATCGGGCGGTCCCCGGTGTTGGTGACTTCGAGCGTCACAGTCCTGCGCCCCGCATTGAGCTCGATCTCGCCCTTTGCGACCTGCATCTCTCCCGGGATCATGGCGCCCTCAGACGATGGGATTGTGGACCGTCACGAGCTTGCTGCCGTCCGGAAAGGTCGCCTCGACCTGGATCTCGGGAATCATCTCCGGCACGCCCTCCATGACCTCTTCGCGCGCGAGCAGCGTCGCGCCCCAGGTCATCAGCTCGGACACCGGGCGCCCTTCGCGCGCGCCCTCGAGGATGCCGGCGGTGATGAACGCCACGGCCTCCGGATAGTTGAGCTTGAGGCCCTTCGCCTTGCGCCGCTCGGCGAGCAGCGCGGCGGTGAAGATCAGCAGCTTGTCTTTTTCTCTGGGCGTCAGTTCCATCGCTCGGCTCCGAAGCATTCCCTAGCAAGGACGATGCCCGGGCGCTTCCTCTGCTCTTCCGGCGCATTTTGCACCAAATTGGCGAGCCGGCCGCGGCGATGCACCGTCACGAGGCAGGCGTTGCTGCATAATCCCCGCCGAGGAAAACGACATGATCCGGCGCGTGCTCCTGGGGATGCTGACCCCCTCCTCCAACACGACCCTCGAGCCGGTCACCGCGGTCATGCTGGCCGGGATCCCCGAGGCGAGCGTGCATTTCGGCCGTTTCCGGGTCACCGAGATCGCGCTCTCGGAGCGGGCGCTCGGGCAGTTCGACGACGGCGAGATCCTGCGCGCGGCCGAGCTGCTCGCGCACGCCAGGCTGCAGTGCATCGGCTGGAACGGCACCTCCTCAGGCTGGCTCGGCTTCGACGCCGACGAGCGCCTGTGCGAGCGCATCACCGCGGCGACCGGGATTCCCGCCTGCACATCGGTGCTCGCGCTGAACGAGATCTTCCGCGCTACCGGCGTCACCCGCTTCGGGCTGGTCACACCCTACCTCGACGACGTCCAGGCGCGGATCGTCGCGAACTATGCGCGCTCCGGCCTCGAGTGCGTCGCCGAGCGCCACCTCGGGCTGCAGGACAACTACTCGTTCTCCGAGGTCGGCGCGGAGCAGATCCGCGCCATGGTGCGCGAGGTCGCGCGCGCCAAGCCGCAGGCGATCACGATCTTCTGCACCAACTTGCGCGGCGCGCCGCTCGTCGAGGAGCTCGAGCAGGAGCTCGGCATCCCGATCTACGACTCGATCGCGACGGTGGTGTGGAAGTCGCTCAAGCTCGCCGGCGTGGACCCCGGGCGCGTGCAGGGCTGGGGCCGGCTGTTCCGCGAAGTGCGCTGAGGCCCGGCCTTGGCGCCTCTCGAGCTCGTCATCCGGAAGGCGCGGGTCGTCACAGCCGCGGAGAGCATGCGCTGCGACATCGGCGTCGCGGGCGGGCAGATCGTCGCGCTCGGCGAGGGGCTCCCCAAGGCCGCGCGCGAGATCGACGCCGGCGGGCGGCTGGTGCTGCCGGGCGGCGTGGACGGGCACTGCCACCTCGATCAGCCGATGCCCGCGCCGATGAAGATGGCCGACGACTTCGAGTGCGGGACGCACTCAGCCGCCTGCGGCGGGACCACCGCCGTGATTCCCTTCGCGGCGCAGGCGAAGGGGGAATCGCTCGCCGCCGCGGTCGAGGACTATCACCGCCGTGCAGAGGGCAAGGCCTGCATCGACTACGCCTTCCACCTCATCGTCAGCGATCCGACCCCGCAGGTGCTCTCCGAGGAGCTGCCGCGCCTCATCCGCGGCGGCTACACGTCGTTCAAGATCTACATGACCTACGACGACCTGAAGCTCTCCGACCGCCATATCCTCGAGGTCATGGACCTCGCGCGCCGCGAGGGCGCGATGGTGATGGTGCACGCCGAGAACTCCGACGCCATCGCCTGGCTGACCGACAAGCTCCTCGCCGCCGGGCGCACCGCGCCCGCGTACCACGCCGCCGCGCGCCCGGCGCCGGTCGAGCGCGAGGCGACGCACCGCGCGATCATGCTCGCCGAGCTCGTCGACGTGCCGATCCTGATCGTCCACGTCTCCGGCGGCGAGGCGATCGAGCAGATCCGCTGGGCGCAGGGGCGCGGGCTGAACATCTATGCCGAGACCTGCCCGCAGTACCTGCTGCTCACCGCGGAGCACCTCGGCGGTCCGGGCTTTCACGGGGCGAAGTGCGTCTGCAGCCCGCCGCCGCGCGACAAGGCGAGCCAGCGGCACGTCTGGGAGGGACTGGCGAACGGCGCCTTCCACGTCGTCTCCTCCGACCACGCGCCGTTTCGCTACGACGATCCGCACGGCAAGCGTTTGGGCGGCAGCGAGGTCGCGTTCCCCCATATTCCGAACGGCATTCCGGGCCTCGAGACGCGCCTGCCGCTCCTGTTCTCCGAAGGCGTGCTCAAGGGCCGCATCGACCTGCACCGCTTCGTCGCGCTCACCGCGACCAACCCGGCGCGCATGTACGGCCTATATCCGCGCAAGGGAACGATCGCCGTGGGAAGCGACGCCGACCTGGTCGTGTGGGACGAGACGCGCCGCCTCGTCATCCGCAACGAGCTGCTGCATCACGCGGTCGACTACACGCCCTACGAAGGAATCGAAGTGACCGGCTGGCCGGCGCTCACGCTCTCGCGCGGCGAGGTCGTGTGGGAGGACGGAATGTTCCGCGGCACGGCGGGCCGCGGGCAGTTCATGAAGTGCGGCCTGCCGGAGTCGGCGCGGGTGCGGCGGGTGGCGGCGCGAAGCTGGGAGTAGCGGTCGCTGTAAGCACGGCGGCGCCCTACACCATTCGCCCGCAACGATCCGCCCTCCCCGACTGCAGACAGAACCAGGCTATTAATTGCCGCATCGAGGATGAGCGACGACGTGGCTACGCTGCCTCGGTTTGCTAATGACGGCTCCCGACCCTGTGCAATCCTCAAGCAAACCGTCGCACGTGGCCGCTTCTCGGCCATTGCTGCCGCTTACGTCGGAAACATCGAGCGACCGGTGTCCAGCTGCTTGCTGACGTAGGTCAAGATTTCAATTCGAATGACCGCTTGCTACTGAGCCGGAGGACGGCATCCGACCCCTATGCGTAGGTCGCAACTATGCGCACTTGGCGCCGTGCGCTGTGATGCTCGCCCTCTGTAGGCAGAGGCGAAGAGCTGCCGCCGGCTTGACATAGTCTCAGCGTCTCCAGGCTGCCCAATGCATGGGTTCCTGCGACGAATACTTGAGGTCTATCTGACAGGAGCGGTTCTCTGCCGAGAAGAAGACTGAACCAACGAAAGGTTCCTCCCCCGCCGCGTTGCAAGGCTCTGCCCGCTCGCTGCATCGCCAAGCGCAGCGAAACTATGTAAAGATTGGATCCCGAGCTTCAGTCGGCAGAGATGGTGAATCGGCGCATAGTTCACAACTTTGCATAGTGCAGAGAGTCTTTTGCCTAGCGGCCGCGGGGTGCAGCGCGTTGTCAACCAGGCCGGGTCACCCCGCGGCCGGTGGGCAAAAGATCCCGTTGGGCTAAACCGCCAGCCGGGCGCTCGCGTCTATGGGGATTGAATCAGAGCGATGTGCGTTTGAAGCACGCTCGTGCGCGCCGCCACGGACGGAGCGCGCTCGGGCGCGGCGTGGAGATCTCGTCTTGCGACCTCGGGAGGGTTCGGAGGCGAGTGCATGGAGTGGTCCGCCCGCGCAAGGGCCGCTGTGCGTCGCCGCTCGATTCGAGAGCGCGCGCGAAGCCGGGCCGTCGCGTCGCGAATCATGCGGTCGCGGCGCGCCTGCGAGGGGTGACGCTGGAGGCTCACGAGGGGGCGCATGGCGGAGCACGGGGTTGCGCGCCTGGGGCGAAGGATTCGATGCACACCATCTTGCCGCGCCCGCACTGCGGGCACACGCACAGCGACACGCCGGTGAGCTGCTCATAGCGCTCCCGGTAGTCGGTCGGTGCCTCGGGCGCTGGGGGGGCGCGGGCACCTGCAGCAGTTGGCGAGCGTGCGCGAGCTTCAGCGCGCGCGAGCGGTTGGCGAGCAGCCCGTAGTGACGGATGCGCTGCAGGCCCCGCGGCAGGACATGCAGCAGAAAGCGACGCACGAACTCTTGAGCCTCCAGGCGCATGACCTTGCGGCGAGCGGCGTGGCGGTAGTCCTTCCACTGGAAGGCGACCCGGCCCTCGGCGAACTCGAGCAGGCGGTGATTGGCAATCGCCACGCGATGCGTGTAGCGGCCGAGGTACTCGAGGACGTGCTCGGGGCCGCCAAAGGGGGGCTTCGAGTAGACCACCCACTCGGTGCGCGCGAGCGGGGCGAGATAGCGGGCAAAGGCATTGGCGTCCTTGAGCGCGGCGAGCGCATTGAAGAACTGCAGTTCGTGGCGCTCGAAGGCCCCGCGCAGCTGCTCGAGGAACAGACGTCGGAACAGCCGCGAGAGCACCCGCACCGGCAGGAAGAACCCGGGACGGCAGGCGATCCAGCGCTCGCCCTGTACGCCGATGCCGCCGCCGGGCACCACGCAGTGCAGGTGCGGGTGATGGAGGAGCTGCTGCCCCCATGTGTGCAGGAGGGCGATGAAGCCGATCTCGGCCCCGAGGTGCCGGGGGTCGGCAGCGATCGTGCGCAAGGTCTCGGCGGTGGCGCGAAACAGGAGCTCGTAGAGGACGGCCTTGTTCTGGTAGGCGATGGCGGCGATCTCGGCCGGCACGGTAAACACGACGTGGAAGTACTCCACCGGCAAGAGCTCGGCGCGGCGCTCATCGAGCCACTGCGCGCGCACGAGCGACTGGCACTTGGGGCAGTGCCGGTCGCGGCAGCTGTTGTAGGTGATGCGCTGATGAGCGCAGGCGTCGCAGCGCTCGACATGGCCCCCGAGCGCGGCGGTGCGGCAGCGCTCGATGGCGCTCATGACGCGCAGCTGCGCGCGGCTGAGCGAGCCGGCGTGGCTGCGCCGGTAGGCTGGCCCGATCTGGCGAAAGATCTCGGCCAGCTCGAGCCCGCAGCGGGCGCGCACCGCGCGCGCTCAGAATACGGGCGGCGGCTCAGACGGCGTCGGCGCAACCGGCGCGGGCAGCCACTCCAAGGGGCTGCGCGTCGCGCACACCGTGCTGGTAGCTACCTTTAAGTACCGAGACGTTGTCGAAAGGCTACGATGCCCGAGGAGCAGCTGGATCGTGCGCACGTCGGTGCCGGACTCCAGCAGGTGGGTGGCAAAGGCGTGGCGAAGAGAATGCGGTGTGACGGGCTTCTTGATGCCCGCGAGACGCCGCGCCTTCCCACAGGCTTGGTTCACGGCGCCCCGCGAGATCGGTTGACCGGGCAGATCGCCCAGAAAGAGCCAGCCCTGAGGCCGTGCACGCCTCCAGTACGCGCGCAGCGCCTCGAGCAGCCGAGGCGAGAGCATCACGTAGCGGTCCTTGTGGCCCTTACCCTGCTCGATGCGCAGCACCATGCGTTGGCTGTCGATGTCGGTGAGCTTCAAGTGCGTCGCCTCCGAGACGCGCAGCCCGGCCGCGTAGGCCGTCGTGAGTAGCGTGCGGTGCTTCAGGCTCTCGACGGCAGCGAGCAGCCGCATGACTTCCTCGGGGCTCAGGATCACCGGGAGCTTGAACGGCTTCTTGGGCATCGGGATGTCCTCCAACATCCAGTCCCGCTTGAGCGTCACCTTGTATAGGAACCGCAGCGCCGAGGCCGCGATGCCCACGCTGCCCGGTGAGAGCTTGCGCACCTCGACCAGATGGACTTGGTAGGCACGCACCTCCTCGGGCCCGAGCTCCTCGGGCGAGCGGTGATAGTGCTGGGCGTAGGCCGAGACCTGCTGCAGGTACGTACGCTGGGTGTTCTCGGCGAGATTGCGAATGCTCATGTCTTCGAGCATCCGTTGGCGAAGCGGTGTCATGGTGGGGCTCCTTACAGAGGTCGGATGGAAAGGCGCTGCGAACAGCAGCTCCATCGTTCCTCAATGCGGAGCGCAATGCACCTCGCCAGCCGCCGATGCCACGGCCTATGCGCCGTGACTACCGCGTCAGCGGTTTAGTCCAAGGGTCGCTATGTAAACCTTTACATAGCGACCCGAAGCGGCGGCTCAGGTGGGGGAGAATCTTGACGAACCGCCGCCCGAAGCGCTATTGAGCCTCGGATGTTTGCCTGGCTCGCACGCCTCATCGAGCGCCACCCCGGGCTGCACCGCTTCTCGCTTCTCGTCTGGCGGCTGTTCCCCCCTCGCCTGGCTGGATTCCTGAAGGGGCTGCTCGCCCGCAAGTGGCTGGTAGGTGCCGTCGCGGTGATGATCGACGAGAGCGCTTCCCCCTCGGAAGTGCTGCTGGTCGAGCACAGCTACCGCCCCCGAGGGGCATGGGGCCTCCCCGGCGGGTCGCTCGAATCGACTCCGGGAGATCCCACGAGACCGCGCGACGAATCCTCCGAGGACGATGTCATCGAGTCCGCATTGCGGCGGGAAGTCTGGGAGGAGCTCGGCATCGAAATCACGGTGCTCGGCCTGATCAGGATCGATGCCATCCCTTATATCGCCGAGGAACCCGGGCCGTACCGGCTGGACTTCTATTTTCGCTGCGCACCGCGGGAGGGCTTTGCAGCGTTGCGCCAGAGGCTGCAGTCGGGGCAGACCCGGCCCTGCTCGCCGGAGATCAGACAAATCCGTTTCGTGCCATTGAGCGAGCTCCCGAGCTACGATCTCTTTTCGGCCGACGTGAGATTCCTGACCCGGGACCTCCCAAGGCTCGAGCCGAGCCTCGCAACAGGCCGCGGCGGCTAAGCCGACGCCCCTGTCGCACCTAAGCCGCGCCGCGCCGCTGAGGCCATTGCCCCGAAACGCGGGCGGTGCCGGCGTGTTTCGGGTCGCTAAGCGGCGCTGCTGGGCACAATCGTTCAAGTTCGCGCCTGCAAGGCCGGAATGCAAACGGAGTTATGGCAAATAAGCCGCCCCGCGCTCACTGCGCGGCGGTCCTCACGACGCCGAGCACGAGGCGCGTCTCCACCGTGTGGCGGCCCGACTCGCTCACGGCTTCCGTCTTGCCGATCGAAACGCGCGCGGGCTGGACCCCGGCCTCCTGAACGAGCGCGTGCGCCACCGCGCTCGCGCGTTCCTGCGCGAGCTGCGTGAGTTGCGAGTCGGGGAGTGGCTGCAGCTCCACCAGGCGCGGGTACAGCGCCTGGTAGAAGGCCCGGTCGGGGCTGGCCTTCCCCAGGCGCCCGAGCAGCGGGTTCACGCGCTCGGGCTTGCGCCCCTCGCGCTTCTCGAACTGCGCGACGAAGTCCGTCATCGCTTTGCCCCCTGCGCGCGCCCTCAGCAGGTTCTCGAGCGCGAGCTGCGTCCTCGCCTCGTCGAACGCGACCGGCCCGGGCTCTTCGCCCGGCCGGAGCTTCACGCCCTGGGCCGCCGCGAGCTCGCGGCGCACCATCTGCCCACGCAGCGCCCGGCCGTCGAGCGCGGGGTCGTAGCGGCCCTCTACGCTCACCTGGAGCTGGGGCCGCTTGGCGAGCGCCTCGCCGACTTTCTTGAGCTTCTCCAGCTCCGGGGGCAGCACGCGCTCGGAGCCTGGGTCGAAGGCGATCGCGCCGAACTTCTCCGCGCCCCCGCCGAGCAGAGCGCCCAGCGCGCGGAACGGCGCGGTGACGACCTTCTCGATCACGGTCGCGATCGCTTGCCAGATCAGGTGGCCGTAGCTGAACTTCGGGCTGCTCACGTCGCCCTGCACCGGCACCGCGACGTCGATCCGTCCCTGCGAGTCGGTGAGGAGCGCGATCGCCAGGTCGAGCGGCAGGTGCAGCGCGTTCGGCGCCTCGACCCGCTCGCCCAGGGTGAAGTGGTCGAGCAGGATCTGGTTGTCGCCCTCGAGCTGCCCGTCCTGGATCCTGTAGCGCAGGTTGAGGTCGAGCCGGCCCGAGGCGATCTTGCGGCCCGCGAAGGTCGCGGTGTAGGGCGAGAGCGGGGGCATGTCGACGTTGCGGAACACGACGCGTAGATCGGTGAACCGCTTGGGGGCGAACGGGCTCAGCGCGCCGCGCACACGCGCGAGGCCGTACTCGCCGACTCGCCCTTCGAGGGCCACCTCGGCCTGGCTCCAGACCTTGGACGAGATGCCCGCGACGCTCCCGCCGAGCGCCTCGACGTGCGCGGCGAACGGCAGCACGAGGCTCTCGTCGGCGTAGTCCACGGTGCCGTCCTCGACGCGCACCCGGCCAACGCGTACCGGGAAGGCGCGGCTCGGCGCCGACGCGCGCTTGCGCGCGGCGCCTTCGGTTTTGAGGAGCTTCGCCAGGTTGAAGCTGTGGTCCTTGAAGACGATCAGCCGCGCGTCGGGCCTGACCAGGTTGACCTCCTTCACCGTGAGCTGGTCGGGCGAGAGCGCGAAGCGCACGCCTTGCGCCTCGAGCGCCTTGCAGGCGAGCAGCCGCTGCCCACTCGGCGCCTCGGTCATGCGCAGACCCGCCAGGCTCACCGAGCCATCCGCGCGCAACGCGCCGTTCGAGTTTCCCGGCTGGTACTGCAGCATCGCCTCCGCGGAGAGCTCGCCGGACTTGAGATTGACCGAGGCAAAGCGCGCCACCAAGGGCTGCAGCGGGACGAGCTTCAGGCGCGCGAGCTTGAGGCGCACCTCGGCGCCGGACCCGTCCGGCGCGAAGCTTCCGGTCGCGCCGAGCTCGCCGCCCTGCGCCACGCGCAGGCTCACCTCGAACGGCACCCGGGCGTGCAGGTCGCTGCTCAGGTTCGTCAGCTCGGCCGAGACCCCGGTCAGGTCGTAGCGGACCGGCGGCTCGACGCTGCGGTCGGCGAGCGCCACGCGGAAATCGCCGAGCGTGAACGCTTCCAGACCGAAGCGCCACGGGGTGCTCTTGGCACCCGGGGCGCCGCCCGATCTGCGCGCGCTCAGCTCGCTCAGTAGATCGATCCGGCCCTGCGCGTCGCGCGTGAGCGTCGCGTTTCCGCCGCGCACGGCCAGCTCGTGCAGCGCGACCTCCCGCTTCGCCGTGTCGATGGTCGCGTTGCCGAGTGTCACCTTCTCGAGCGCAACGAGCGGTGCGCCGTCGCGCTTGAGCGCCACCTCCGACAGCCCCGCGTGGAGCGCGCTCGAGGAGAACGAGGTCGTCGTGCCGCCGAGCTCGAGCTGTGCCGCAGCCTGGAGGGCGATGCTGCCGACTTCCAGCGTCACGGGGGCCGCGCGGCTAACGTCCGCGACCCGGGCGCCTACCCCCGCGACGTCGATCGCATCGAAGTTCACGCGCCAGGGGCTCGCGCTCGGCGGCGCGGGCTTGGCGCGCGCCGGCGCAATCCTCTGCCAGTCGAGCGTGCCATCCGCGGCGATGCTCGCGCGCGCCTCGCCCTGGGCGACGGCGAGGTTCGACACCGTCACCGCGCGGCGCTGGAGATCGAGCCCGATGCCGCTCGCCTCGATTCTTTGCAGCGCGAGCAGCGGCTGCGCCTCGCCGGTCAGGTGCAGCGCGAGGTCCGCGACCCCGAGGCGCCCTCCGGTGAGCACCAGCTGCGGCCATCCGCCCGAGACGTCGAAGCGGTAGCTCGTTTGCGCTTTCACCTCGCCCTCCGGGGGCTCGAGCCGGAAGTCGCCCTGGAGGAATTTCCAGATCGCCGCGGGCTTGAGACCGCTGATTGCAAGCTCGCCCTGCGAGGCGAGCGGCCGCAGGGAAAGACTTCCGCGCCAGGCCATCGTTCCCCCTCCCGGAAGCCGTGCCTGGATCGCGTACTTCCCGGTGCGATCGGGCAGCGTCGCCACCTCGTCCAGCCGGATGTCGATCGGCGCGAGCGTCGCGCTGGCCGGGCCAGACTGCGCGCGGTCGGTGTAGGTGAGGCTGCCGTGGGTGAGCTCGACGTGCCGGAACAGCATGCGGGGCGGCGCTCCGGCCGGGTCGGCGGCGGGCTTCGGCCCACGCAGGGCATCGGCGAGCTTCGCGAGGTTCGTCTGGCCGTCGGGGTCCGTGACGACGTGCAGGTCCAGGCCGTCGACGGCGATGTCGGAGAACACCCAGGCCCAGTGCAGCACGCTCGCCGCGTCCAGGTCGACGTAGAGGCGGCGCGCGCTCGCGATCGGGCTCCCGTTCGCTTCCGCGAGGCGGAAGTCGTCGGCTTCCAGGGTGAGCAGGAACGGATTGATGCGGACCTTGCCGACGCTCGCCTGGCGCTCGAGCCGCTCGTGGGCGAAGCGCGGCACGTCGCGCGCGACGAGATAGGGCGCGAGGAGGAAGCCGCAGGCCGCATACAGCGCGACGAGACCCGCCGCGGTGAGGACCCACCGATTGCGCAAGATGCGCGTCAGTACCTGCTTCATTCCGGAACGCATTTGGCGAGTGTCGTAACGCCGCGGCAGGATAGGCGATGCTGGACCCAGCGTTGACGCGGGTCAAGCCGCCGGCGCGCGCTTCAGGGAGGGTTCGACCACCCAAAACGCCGTGCGTTTCGGAACCGCGCCGGCACAAAGACAAAGGCCCCGAACCGGAGCCTATGCGAGACGAATGCAGGCGCATCCGGATGTCCTGATTGGACTGCTGCTCTTCGGCCATTGCCGTCATGGACCGCAATTCAGTCGAATGGCCGGTGCAGCGCCGTTTGCCGACGTTGACGCGCTACGCTGGGTCAATAGGCCCTTTCGTCGGTCGCGTCGGACTGCGCCCGACCCAACGCGGTCGGATGCCAACCAAAGCTGCTTTACGCTAGCACCCGCCTTAGCTGTGCCAACCCATTACCGGTATTGCGATGGTACGGAAACTCGCAGAGTTGGTAGTGCCCCCCCGTCATTGGTAGAAAAATCCCAGGAGAGGCATGGGTTCAAATGCCTGGCTTTTTTGCAGGAGGGCGGCCCGGGACGCTACCTCTGGCCGTCCCCGGGGCGCTGCGACCCGTCACAGCGGCTGTGGGGGTCAGGCGGGGCGCCCCCTGGGGGCCGGGGCTCGGCCTTCCTCAGCCGGGCTACCAGGGCGCGAGGGCTGAGGGGCGAGGGCGGCCAGCGCAGCCGGGGCGCATGCCGGGGCCGTGGCAGCCCGACGCTACGGACTAAGACCCAGCTTGCCGAGCACCTCATGCCAAGCCGCGAACACGTCTTTCACGAGATCCTGCGCCGAAAGCGTAGACCCGTCACCGAGGGTGACAATGTAGTGGAGATCGATACCCTTTGCCTGGGCCAAGTGGACAGTGACGCCTGCTGAAGTAACGTAGGCGCCTTCCCGACTCTTGACTCGGTCGAGGTGCTTGCATGCGTTGGCAAGATCGGCAACGATGCACAGCGGCTTACACGCGCCCACCGTCGCCTCAATGGCATCCCGCGCGGCGCCCGCTTGGGGGTCATTCTTGATCCAGTCTTTGAGGTGCCAGCAATCTTGAAAGAAGTGTTGCAGATCGTCGTTATATTCGACGGAGCTGATATATGGTGTGAGCAAGCGCTCGTACCCCCGCACCATGCGCCCGTACTGCGCTCGCCAATTTGTCAATGACGGGGACAGCATGATTGCTCGCCTTTCACCGCCTTCGCTGAACTCGCAAGCTAGCACGCACGTCTGGCGCCCAGATGATTGAGCCCCTCATCAACCCAAGGGATCAGGAGTGGGTCGAAATGGTGGGCCGGTACATGCTCAATATGGGCGTGGTCGAGGGTGGCACGAGGCTGCTCGTAGCGCAAGTTCTCGGGACTGATCAGAACCCGATATTTAAGGATACGCTTGTCGCGAGAATTGGGTTTGTGCGCAAGAAGTTCCCCCAGGGCGATACGGCGCGGCATAAATGGGCAATGAACGCGTTCGATGTGGCGGAAAGGCATGCTGGCTTTAGGAACATCGTTGCCCACAGCCCGCTGATGATTTCCGCCACGCCGACGGTACGCTGCGGATACAGGGAATCATGAATCTCAGCCCGAAGGACCCCAAAAATGTGGCTGAGCTTATATCCCTGAAGGAGCTGCGCGGGCGTGTCGATGAGTCCGCCGTGCTGGGCAGGGCAATCCTGGAAATGCAACAGGACTTCGCAGGCTCGAACGGGTGACCGTGGACTACAAGTACGACGTCGCTGTCTCGCTCCTGCACCGCGCTGCTCAATAGGGCTGCGCCCCCGTGACCGCCGACGAAAGGCTAGCGTCCGTCATGGTAAAAATTGAACGGGCCAAACAGCATGTCCTCGACGTGCAGGGGGCGGTCCGAGCCTTCCTCGAAACCGATCCCTACGGCGTCGTCGAAAAGGTAGATCCGCAGCTTGGGAAAATGAGCTATGAGATCGACCGCGTCGAGCGGATTCCCGCGTTCATTGCTGCAATTTCCGGGGACGCTCTCCAGAATCTTAGGAGCGCCCTCGATCATTTGGTCTACCAACTGCTGCTGGTCCAACTTAACGTTGACTTCTCGGAGGTGCACCTCAATTTCCCGATCCGCAATACCGCGAAGGAATATGAATCCCTCATTAACGGAAAAATACAGCAGCGGCTTCGTGCTGACGCTGTAGAAGCACTCCGCGAAGTCGAAGCGTACAAGGGAGGGAACGGTCACGGGATTTGGACGCTCAACCGCTTGAACAATATCGACAAGCACCGAATCATCATCACGGTTGGAAGTGCGTCCAGAAGCGTGAACTTGGGAGGCATGATGTCGCGGCACCTCCGCGAGTTCATCCGCCGCAGCGGTGCTCCCGACGCTGAGGCCAGAGCTGCCGGGCTCCCCCAACTCGACGCATTCTTTAGAGGCGCCGACAATATGTGTCCGCTCAAGGTGGGCGACGTACTTATCAGTAACCTTGAGCCGGATATGAAATTTGACGCAAAAAGAGATTTCCGCTTTGACGTAGCGATCAACAAGCCGCAAGTTATCGAGCGCAAGCCGCTGATTGAAACACTTCAGTACTTCTGCGACTTGATCGGCGGCATTGCGACCTCCTTCAGACCGTGCCTCGCTTGACCGGGTCACTTTACTGGTCACGCCACGCGCAACCAATGGACTAGGCAGATAGGCTGGCGCTGCGAGATCGACCACCTGATCAGCCGCGAGCTGGGCGGTGCCGATGAAGTCAAGAACCTCTGGCGCGAGGCTTACGGCACGAAGCCGTGGAACGCGGCGCTAAAGGACAAGCTCGAGAACCGGCTGCACAAGGAGATGTGCGCCGGGCACATCACGCTTCAGCAGGCGCGCGACATGCTCGTGGATGATTGGCGGGTAGCGTACAGGAAGTATTACGGCGAGCCGATGAACTGACCGCTAGGGCGACTGGATTTTCCCGCGCCGCCACCACACCAGGAGAAGAAGTGCGCCGATCACAAGGTAAACCGTGGACGGCTCCGGGACGCTCTCCGCTTCAATTAACTGAAGTGTGCCCGCGGCGCCGGGACCAGCGGCGCCACCAGAGTAGTTCAGCGTCCATAGTCCTCCTGCAAACGATAGTTGACCGCTTAGGGCGACCGCGTTGGCGCCAGGACCTGGGGGCGCACCCCAAGGGTCCATGAAGTTCAGCGTTGCGCTAAGAGCCACCGTATCGTAATTCGACATGCCGGTCACGGCTATGGCGTGACCACCGATGCCGCTGTTCCATGAGAACGCCACGTCAACACCTTGGCCATGCGCAAGTTGATCATAGAGGAATTGGCCAGAGGCAGCGACAATGCTGGTGCCAAGTTGGCTTTCCACCGAGATCACATCGGCCAAGCCAGTGCTTTCAAGGTAACCAATTGTCCCACTTGCAATGTCTGCAAACGCACAACCG
Source organism: uncultured Pseudomonadota bacterium (assembly GCA_963817785.1). Lineage (GTDB taxonomy): Bacteria > Pseudomonadota > Gammaproteobacteria > Burkholderiales > SG8-39 > JAKALD01. The sequence goes on from CAWFPL010000008.1 coordinate 804,132, forward strand.
CGTCCGGGAACCAGTTGCATATCGGCCGCGAGCGCGTTGATCGTATCCGGCGCGCTAACGCCAAGTAGACCGGCCACCTTGGAGCCATATCGGCTGTCCAGATAGACGAAGGAGTCGTAGACCGAAGTCGGAGCGCATGAAACGGTGGGATCCGTTATGCCTGGTGCGCCTTGTCCGACGTTGCCAACCCCACCCAGGCTCACCGCTGGGAGCACGGCAGCAGAACAGACGCGCGTGAGAAGTACCGCTACAAAGCTGAGGGCGATAATGCGTTTCATCTCTGCCTGCCCGTGCGAAATCGATTGTCGGGAGCTCTTACAAGAAACCGGAAAAGACTTCCATCAAGCTTGCCGAATGCATATGCCGTGCCGATTTTCTCAAGTCTCTGTAAGTTGGGGCATTCCCATCGGCGCAATTCCGTCCCGATGATTGCGCTGTAAGCCCAGCCGACATGCACGATGCACACATGGCGACGATTGGCGAATGTATGAGGCACCTGCGGAGAGACTGTGGTCCATTGGAGGACAAGCCGTCCCTTTTTCTCCGGACTATCGGCAGGCTTCCGGTCATAAAAACTGCTGGATCAGGTGAAGCCAGCGTCCGCTCTTGGCGCCATTGCGGCCGCTTATGGCGAAAAGATCAGGCGGCGGCAACGGCCGAGAAGCGAACGTCCGCGACACTTCATGCGCTTGGCGGTTCTGGCGGCAAGCGGTCATTGCTACAAGTTGGCTACAGTGACTCCGAGGTCGGCGGCCTGGTGTCTGCTATGCGATTGAAACGCCGTCGCTGGTGCAGAGCGCCGCGCCGCCGCGTGGCCCACGGTCAGGTGCGCCAGATCCGCGGCTCGATTGCCTCGCGCCCGAGAAGCGACGGGCGCAAGATGCGCCACAGCGCGATGAACCAGTTGCGCGCGGACTCGCTCGAAGCGCCGAGATAGCGCGCGACGAGCAGCCCTGGTAGCCGGGTCACCGCGCCCTCGCCAGCGTGTGGATGAAGCGCGCGGCACCCGGCGAGCACGTAGTCGTCGATCGAGGGCGCCGCCGCAAGCAGCGTCCCAGCCACCGGCTCCCCGCGCAAGCCCGCGGCCGATTCGAGCAGCGGCGATCCGCCCTCGATTCGCGCGCGCTCGTGCCAAAGCAGCTTGCCATCGCGCATCACGTCAGTCGCGAGCCGGCACGCGCCGCGCGCAAAGCGCTCGCCCGAGCCGCTGCGCCCGAGGCACAGAATTTCCAAGCCGATGAAGCGTGCGTCGCTCGCGAGCCGCACCTCGGTCCGCATCTCGGCGAGCGCGCCGTCAAACACGATCGTTTCCTGCGGCAGCCACTCGAGGCACGCGCCGGCGGCCACCTCGAACGCCAGGCTCTGGCGGGCCCACGGGCCGGCCGAGCGGTACCACTTGCCTGCCCCCGGCGTGGTCAGCAGTGCGTGCGCGCCCCCTCCCACCTCCGCCGCGATTTCGAGCTCGTCGCCGCCCGCGATGCCGCCGGGCGGATGCAGCACGATCGCGTGGCACACGCCCTCGCCCTCGGGATAGAGCGGCTTTTGTACCGCGAGCGGTCCGTCCTGGCGGCGCGCGGCGAGCACGCTGCGCTCGCCGCGGCGCTCGAAGCCGAGCGCGAGCTGCGCGCGCCAGCTGGCGAGGTGAACGAGCTCGGCGAGTTGCATGCGGCGATCATACCGCCAGCCGCTCGCGCACGCGGTCGGCGTCCATCTCCGCGCCGCGCCCGCGCGCGACGATCTCGCCGCGCTCCATGACCAGGTACTGGTCGGCCAGGGACCGCGCGAAGTCGTAGTACTGCTCGACCAGCAGGATCGCCATCTCCCCGGTTGCGGCCAGGGTGCGGATCGCGCGCTCGATGTCCTTGATGATCGAGGGCTGGATGCCCTCGGTCGGCTCGTCGAGGATCAGCAGCCTGGGCTGCATCGCGAGCGCGCGTCCGATGGCGAGCTGCTGCTGCTGGCCGCCCGAGAGGTCGCCGCCGCGCCGCCGCAGCATCTGCCTGAGCACCGGGAACATCTCGAAGATGCGCGCGGGCAGGCTCGCGCCGCGCGGCCGGCTGGCCAGGCCCATGTCCAGGTTCTCGGCCACCGTCAGGCGCGGGAAGATCTCGCGCCCCTGCGGCACGTAGCCGATGCCCGCGCGCACGCGCACGTAGGGCGGCGCGCTGCCGAGCTCCCGCCCGTCGAAGCGCACGCTGCCGCTCGCCGCGGGCACCAGGCCCATCAGCGTCTTGAGCAGCGTTGTCTTGCCCACGCCGTTGCGGCCGAGCAGCGCGGTCACCTGGCCCTGCTGCAGCTCGAACGACAGGTCGCGCAGGATGTGGCTGCCGCCGTAGTACTGGTTGAGATGGGCGACGGCGAGCACGGCTAGCGCCCCAGATAGACTTCGATCACGCGCGGGTCGCTCTGCACCTGCTCGTGCGGGCCCTCGGCGAGCACGCTGCCCTCGTGCAGCACGGTCACCTTGCGCGCGATGCTGGCGACGAACGCCATGTCGTGCTCGACCACCACCAGCGAGTGCTTGCCCGCGAGCGACAGGAACAGCTCCGCGGTGCGCTCGGTCTCGTCGTCGCTCATGCCCGCCACCGGCTCGTCGAGCAGCAGCAGCTTCGGCTCCTGCATGAGCAGCATGGCGATCTCGAGCCACTGCTTCTGGCCGTGCGAGAGCAGGCCCGCCGGCCGGTCGGCGTTCTCGGCCAGGCGCACCCGGCGCAGCATCTCGGCGATGCGGTCGCGCTCCTCCGGCGACAGGCGCGCGAACAGGGTCTTGCGCACCCGCTTGTCGGCCTTCATCGCGAGCTCCAGGTTCTCGAACACCGAGTGCTGCTCGAAGATCGTCGGCTTCTGGAATTTGCGGCCGATCCCGGCCTGCGCGATCTCGGGCTCGGACAAGCGCGTCAGGTCGATCGTCTGCCCGAAGAACGCGCTGCCGGTGTCGGGGCGCGTCTTGCCGGTGATCACGTCCATCATGGTGGTCTTGCCGGCGCCGTTCGGACCGATGACGCAGCGCAGCTCGCCGACGTCGATCGACAGCGAAAGATCCTTCAACGCCTGGAAGCCGTCGAAGCTGACGCTGATGCCCTCCAGGTACAGGATCGCGCCGTGCGCGGTGTCCAGGCCGCCCTTGGACACCCGGCCGAACGCCGCCTCGCCCGAGGGGCCGCCGTCGAGCGCGGTGGTGAAGGCGATGGTGCTCACGGGCCGGCCCCCGCCCGGCCCGGGGCCGGTCGCCGCAGGCGGCGCAGCGCGCCGACCACGCCCTGCGGCAGGAGCAGAGTCACGAGGATGAACAGCAGCCCGAGGAAGTACAGCCAGTAGTCCGGGAACTCCTGCGTGAAGAAGCTCTTCGCGCCGTTGACCAGCAGCGCGCCGAGCGCGGCGCCGACCAGCGTGCCGCGCCCGCCGACCGCGACCCAGATCGCGACTTCGATCGAGTTCGCGGGCGACATCTCGCCCGGGTTGATGATGCCGACCTGGGGCACGTACAGCGCGCCGGCGATGCCGCACAGCATCGCCGACAGCGTCCACACGAACAGCTTGTAGTGCGCGGTGTTGTAGCCGCAGAACATCACGCGCTGCTCCGCGTCGCGGATCGCGGCGAGCACGCGCCCGAGCCTGGAGGTCACCAGCCAGCGCCCGAGCAGCAGCGTGCCGAGCAGCGCCGCGGCGCTCAGCGCGAACAGCACCACGCGCATCTGCGGCGTGGCGATCGGGATGCCGAGGATGCGCTTGAAGTCGGTGAAGCCGTTGTTGCCGCCGAAGCCGGTCTCGTTGCGGAAGAACAGCAGCATCGCGGCGAAGGTGAGCGCCTGGGTGATGATCGAGAAGTACACCCCCTTGATGCGCGAGCGGAAGGCGAAGTAGCCGAACACGAACGCGAGCAGCCCCGGCACCAGCACCACCAGGGCCGCGGCGTACCAGAAATGCCCGGTCATGCTCCAGTACCAGGGGTAGGACTTCCAGTCGAGGAACACCATGAAGTCCGGCAGGGGGCTGTGGTAGACGCCGTCCAGCCCGATCTGGCGCATCAGGTACATGCCCATGGCGTAGCCGCCGAGCGCGAAGAACAGGCCGTGCCCGAGCGACAGGATGCCGGCGTAGCCCCACACCAGGTCCATCGCCAGCGCGACGATCCCGTAGCAGATGATCTTGCCGCCCAGGCTCACCCAGTACTCGGAGAGGTGGAACGCGCTGCCGGCCGGCGCGAGCGCCGCGAGCGGCACCACGACGAACAGCGCCAGCGCGACCACGCCCAGAGCGGTCCAGCTGCGGGGCCCGTACAAGCGCGTCAGCGTGGTCGCGAGCGGCCCCACCTTATGCTTCCAAAGCTCTGCCCTTCAGGGCGAACAGGCCCTGCGGGCGCTTCTGGATGAAGACGATGATGAACACCAGCACCGCGATCTTGGCGATCACCGCGCCCGACCAGGACTCGATCAGCTTGTCGACCAGGCCGAGACCCATGCCGGCGTAGACGGTGCCGGCGAGCTGGCCGACCCCGCCCAGCACCACCACCATGAAGGAATCGACGATGTAACCCTGGCCGAGCGCCGGGCCGACGTTGCCGATCTGCGACAGCGCGCAGCCGGCGAGCCCCGCGATGCCGCAGCCCAGGCCGAAGGCCAGGGTGTCGATGCGCGCGGTCGGCACCCCGACGCAGCTCGCCATCGCGCGGTTCTGCGTCACGCCGCGCACGAACAGCCCGAGACGCGTGCGCGTGAGCAGCAGCCAGATGCCCGCGACCACCAGGGCCGCGAAGACGATGATGAAGATCCGGTTCCAGGGCAGCACCAGGTTCGACATCGCCTGCACGCCGCCCGACATCCAGGAGGGGTTGTCGACCTGCACGTTCTGCGCGCCGAACAGCGAGCGCACGGCCTGGATCAGCACCAGGCTGATGCCCCAGGTCGCGAGCAGCGTCTCCAGCGGCCGGCCGTACAGCCAGCGGATCACGCTGCGCTCGAGGATCATCCCGGCGATTCCCGACACCACGAACGCTGCCGGGATCGCGCACGCCAGGTACCAGCCGAAGGCGCCCGGCGCGTAGGCCTTGAACAGGTTCTGCACCACGTAGGTGGCGTAGGCGCCGAGCATCATCAGCTCGCCGTGCGCCATGTTGATCACGCCCATCAGCCCGTAGGTGATCGCGAGCCCGAGCGCGGCGATCATCAGGATGCTGCCCAGGCTCAACCCGGCGAACAGCAGCCCGACGCGGTCGCCCCAGGCGAGCCGGTCCTTCACCGCGTCGAGGCTCGCCTGCGCCGCGGCGCGGATCTCCGCGTCCGGTTCGGCGAAGCTGCCGTGCGCATTCTTCGCCAGCAGCGGCAGCAGCAGCGACTCGGTCTTGGCGTTGCCCGAGCTCCCCAGCGTGCGGATCGCAGCCAGGCGCTCGGCCTTGCTGCCGGCTTGGAGGTGCACCGACGCCGCGACGATCTCGAGCACGCTCCTGATCTCGGGGACGGTCTCGCGCGCCAGGGCCCGGTCCACGACCGGCAGCGCGGCCGCGCGCGGGTCGTCTGCCAGCTCGCGCGCCGCCTTGAGGCGGGTGGCCCGGTCGTGCGAGACCAGGCGCAGCGCGGAAACCGCGCTGTCGAGCACGCCGCGAACGCGGTTGTTGAGCACCACGTCACTCGCGTCCGCGGGCACCGGCGTGATCTTCTCGCCGGTCACCGCGTCGATGGCCGTGCTGCCGTCGATGATCAGCACCCGGTCGCCGGAAGTCTGCACCGAGCCGGCGAGCAGCGCGCGCAGGAGCGGCTCGGCCTTTTCGTCGCCGGACTCGACCAGCGCGTTGATGGCGGCGATCTTGTCCTCGCTCGTGTCGCCCAGGGCGAGCTTTTGCACCACCACCGCGTCGAGCGCCAGCGCCGGCCGGGCGAGGCCCAGCGCCGCGATCGCGAGCAGGGCGAGCACGAAGCGCGTCATGGAGGGAAAGGTTCGACAGCGGGCCATCGCGGCCGGAACGGGCGGCGGCACGCCGGTGTCTCCGCCCGAACCGCTCAGGTCTTCTTCGTCATCTTCTCGGGGATGTCCTTCTTGCCCTTGTCCTCGGGCAGGTACGGGCTCCACGGCTGGGCCTTGATCGGCCCCTTGGTCTTCCACACCACGTCGAACTGACCGTCGGCGCGGACCTGGCCGATGAACACCGGCTTGTGCAGGTGGTGGTTGTGCGGGTCCATCTCGATGGTGAAGCCGTCCGGGGCCTTGAACTTCTGCCCGCCGACCGCGGCGATCACCTTGTCGACCTGGAACGTCCCGGCTTTCTCGACCGCCTGCTTCCACATGTGGATACCGATGTAGCTGGCCTCCATCGGGTCGTTGGTGAGCGGCTTGTCGGCATAGGGCAGCTTCATCTTCTTGGTGTAGGCGGCCCACTCCTTCTTCCAGGCGTCGTTGACCGGGTTCTTGAGCGACATGAAGTAGTTCCACGCCGCGAGCTGCCCGACCAGCGGCTTGGTGTCGACGCCGCGCAGCTCTTCCTCGCCGACCGAGAACGCGACCACCGGGATGTCGGTCGCCTTCACGCCCTGGTTGCCGAGCTCCTTGTAGAACGGCACGTTGGAGTCGCCGTTGATGGTCGAGACCACCGCGGACTTGCCGCCGCCGGCGAACTTCTTGATGTTGGCGACGATGGTCTGGTAGTCGCTGTGGCCGAAGGGCGTGTACACCTCTTCGATGTCGGCGTCGGTTATGCCCTTCGAGTGCAGGAAGTAGCGCAGGATCTTGTTGGTCGTGCGCGGGTACACGTAGTCGGTGCCGAGCAGGAAGAAGCGCTTGGCGCCGCCGCCGTCCTGGCTCATCAGGTACTCGACCGCCGGGATCGCCTGCTGGTTGGGCGCGGCGCCGGTGTAGAACACGTTGTACGACAGCTCCTCGCCCTCGTACTGCACCGGGTAGAAGAGCAGCCCGTTCAACTCCTCGAACACCGGCAGCACCGACTTGCGCGACACCGAGGTCCAGCAGCCGAACACCGCCGCCACCTTGTCCACCGTGAGCAGCTGGCGCGCCTTCTCGGCGAACAGCGGCCAGTTGGAGGCCGGATCGACCACCACCGGCTCGATCCTGTGGCCCATGACGCCGCCCTTGCGGTTGATCTCGGCGAAGGTCATCAGGTCCATGTCCTTGAGCACGGTCTCGCTGATGGCCATCGTGCCCGAGAGCGAGTGCAGCACGCCCACCTTGACGGTCTTGCCCTTGGCCAGAATGGCCGGCGCAGCCAGCCCGCTTGCCGCGGTCGCGGCACCGAGCGTCAGCCCTTTGACGAATGTGCGTCTTTTCATGCGTGTCCCCTCTGATAAAAATGGATCGGTCCCCGGCCGCCGTAGCTGCCTCGCTCCATGTTCTCGCAACGAACGTGCCATGCGCTCGGTACGGCGGCGCGCCGCGGCCGGCCCGCCGCGCGCGCATGAATTCGGTGCGCACGCTCAGGTCCGCGCACGGTATTGATGCATCGTGCGGATTTGCGGTTCTCGGGGTCTCGAAAGAAACCCGGGGGCGACGCGGCCGTGCCGCGAAGCGCTACGAACCCGGGAACAGCCGCGCGGCGAGGCGGCGCTTGACAGCTTCGACCAGCACCAGATAGCCGGCCACCAGAGCCGCGACGGCCGCGAGCAGCGGCGGGGGCGGGGCGACGAAGCCGAGGAAGCTCGCCGCCGGCGTGAACGGCAGCAGCGCCGCGACGGCGACCACCGCAAGCGCCGCGGCCGCCAGCCCGGGATGCGGCCGGCCGGCCAAGGGCCCGGCACGGCCGCGGATGAGGAAGATCACGAGCACCTGGCTCGCCACCGACTCGACGAACCAGCCGGTGCGGAACAGCTCGGGCCCGGCACGGAAGGCCCATAGCAGCAGCCCGAAGGTCAGGAAGTCGAACAGCGAGGACAGCGGTCCGAACACCAGCATGAAGCGGCGGATCGGCGCCAGGTCCCAGGCGCGCGGCGAACGGGTTTCGGCGTCCTCGACCCGGTCGAATGGGATCGGGATCTCCGACAGATCGTACAGCAGGTTGTTGAGCAGCACCTGCACCGGCAGCAGCGGCAGGAACGGCAGGAACAGCGTCGCGCCGGCCATGCTGAACATGTTGCCGAAGTTGGAGCTGGTGCCCATCCTGAGGTACTTCATGATGTTGCCGTGCGTGCGCCGGCCCTCGACGATCGCGGCGAGCAGCACCATCAGGTCGTGGCGCTGCAGGATCACGTCGGCGGCCTCCCTGGCGACGTCGACCGCGCCGTCGACCGAAATGCCGACGTCGGCGCCGCGCAGCGCCGGGGCGTCGTTGATGCCGTCGCCCATGAAGCCGACCACGCTGCCGCGCTGCCGCAGCGCGGCGATGACGCGCGTCTTCTGCGCCGGCGAGACGCGGCAGAACAGCGTCGCCTGCTGCGCGGCCGTGGCGAGCGCCTCGAAATCGAGCCGCTCGATCTCGCGCCCGAGCAGCACGCCCTCCACCCGCAGGCCGAGCACCGCGCACAGGTGGCTCGCCACGCGCTCGTTGTCGCCGGTCAGGATCTTCACCGCCACGCCGCGGGCCGCGAGCTCGTCGAGGGCCGCGCGCGCGTCGGCGCGCGGCGGATCGAGGAACGCCGCGAAGCCGGCCAGCGTGAGGTGCTCCTCGTCGCGCACCGTGGCGACCGTGCGCTCGGGCTCGGCCTCGCGCCAGCAGATCGCGAGCACGCGCATGCCCTGCTCGCCGAGCGACTCGAACAGCGCCAGCGCGCGCGAGCGCGTCGCGCCGTCCAGGGACGCGACGCGCCCGTCCCCGGCGCGCTCGTAGCGGTCACAGCGCGCGAGCAGCTCCTCGGGCGCGCCCTTCACGATCAGCAGCCGGGCGCCGCCTGGCGCCTCCGCGAGCACCGACACGCGGCGGCGCTCGAAGTCGAACGGCACCTCGTCGATCTTCCTCCAGCCGGCGGGCTCGATGTGGCGGTGGCGCAGGATGGCCTGGTCGAGCGGGCTCTTCAGCCCGGTCTCGAAGGCGCTGTTGACGAACGCGAGCTGCAGCACGCGCTCGCTGTCAGCGCCCTCGGCATCGAGGTGACGCTCGAGCTCGATGCGGCCCTCGGTGAGCGTGCCGGTCTTGTCGGTGGCGAGCACGTCCAGCGCGCCGAGCGAGTAGATCGCCGCCGGCTGCTTGACGATCGCCTCCTGCTCCGCCATGCGCAGCGCGCCGCGTGCCAGCGTCACCGAGACGATCATCGGCAGCAGCTCGGGCGTGAGCCCCACGGCGAGCGCCACGGCGAACATGAACGATTCGAGCAGCGGGCGGTGGGCAAGCGCGTTCACCAGCAGCACGAATAGCACCATGAACAGCGTCAGCCGCAGGATCATCAGGCCGAAGCGGCGCGCGCCGAGCTCGAGCGGGTTGGGGCGCGTGCGCGCCTCGATCAGCCCCGCGACTCCGCCGAGCTGCGTGGCCGCCCCGGTGCGGCACACGAGCAGGGTTCCGGTGCCGCTCAACACGTGGCTGCCCATCAACGCTACACCGTCGCATTCGGCGGGCGCGCCGGCCTCGCCCCCGCGCGCAGCCGTGTGCTTCTCGGCCGGGAACGGCTCGCCGGTGAGCGTCGCCTGGTTCAGGTACAGATCGCGCGCGCCGAGCAGCACGCCGTCGGCGGGAACCAGGTCGCCCGCGGCGAGCCGCACGAGATCGCCCGGGACCAGTTCCGCCATCGGCACCTCGCGCTCGGCGCCGTCGCGGACCGCCGTCGCGGTCAGCCGCACGAGCGCGCGCAGGCGCTCCACCGCGTTGCCGGCGCGGCGCTCCTGCACAAAGTCGAGGGTGACGCTCGCGGCGAGCACTGCGACCACGATCAGCGCGCTCGCGGCATCGCCGGTGCCCGCGGAAATCGCCGCGGCGGCGACCAGCAGCAGCACCAGCGGATTGCGAAAGCGCAGCAGGAACTCGGCGAGCGCCGAGCGGCGCCGCCGCGGCACCAGCATGTTCGGGCCGTGGCGCTCGAGCGCTTGGCGCGCGAGCTCGTTGCTCAATCCCTGCGCGCCGCTGCCGAGGGCCCGGGCGAGCGCCTCGGGCGCTTCGCGCCACCACGCATCGCGCGCTTCGCTGGACCCGCTCGCCCCGGTCGCCGCCATCACCCCGGGAACGCTACCGGCGCGGCGCCCGCCCCGGTTGATCCTGGTCAAAGCGCCCTTGCGGGGACCCGCTAGCCTGTGAGCATCGAAGCGCAGGAGACGGCATGAGAATCAAGGACATCTGCAGCCGCATGGTCGTCGTGGCCGAAGGCAGCACCGATTTGCGCGAGGCCGCGCGGCTGATGCGCGACCACCATGTCGGCGCGCTGATCGTGATCGACGGCAAGGAAGGCGTGACGCGACCGATCGGAATCGTGACCGACCGCGACATCGTAATCGCCGTGGTCGCCGCCGCGGGCGTGCGCCCGGAGTCACTCACCGTCCGGGACGTGATGGCGCGCGAGCTGGTGGTGGCCCGCGAAGACGACGGCGTGTTCGAGGCCATCGAGGCGATGCAGGACAAGGGCGTGCGGCGCCTGCCGGTGGTCGCCTCCGACGGCAGGCTGATCGGTGTGGTCACGCTCGACGACCTGCTGCGCATGCTCGCCAACGAGCTCGGGGGCCTGGCGATGGCCATGCAACGCGCCGGCAGGCGGGAAACCGCGGAGCGACCGGTGTTGCAGACCGAGGCCTGAGCCGACGCCCACATACTCCATAGGGGTATAGCGCCTATCCAGAGCGTCGGTCCCCATAAACAGGGCTTGAAATCCAGGCCCTCATCATATACTATGGGGGGTATATAGCGGAGCCATGCAGTAAATCGGGACGCAGGGAGGGCCAAATGGCCCACGTAGTGATCATGGGTGCAGGCCTCGGCGGCATGCCGATGGCCTATGAAGTCAGGGACCAGCTGCGCGCGGTAGACCGCGTCACCGTGGTCGGCAAGGGGCCGAGCTTCCACTTCGTGCCCTCCAACCCCTGGGTGGCGGTGAACTGGCGCGGCCGCGAGGACATCGAGTTCCTGGTCGCGCCCTATCTCGCGAAGCGCGGCATCGCCTTCAATCCGGCCGGCGTGCGGCGCGTGCACCCCGAGCGCAACCAGCTCGAGCTCGGCGACGGCACGTTCCTCGACTACGACTACCTGGTGATCGCGACCGGCCCCAAGCTCGCCTTCGACGAGGTCGAGGGCCTCGGGCCCGAGGGGCACACGCACTCGGTGTGCCACGTCGATCACGCGGTGCTGGCGGGCCAGGCCTGGCAGCAGTTCATCGCCGACCCCGGCCCGATCGTGGTCGGCGCCGTGCCGGGCGCCTCCTGCTTCGGGCCGGCGTACGAGTTCGCGTTCATCATGGAGCGCGACCTGAGGAAGCGCCGCCTCCGCGACCGCGTGCCGATGACCTTCGTCACGGCGGAGCCCTACATCGGCCACCTCGGACTGGGCGGCGTGGGCGACTCCAAGCACATGCTCAAGTCCGCGATGCGCGACAAGCACATCAAGTGGATCGTGAACGCCAAGGTCACCAAGGTCGAGGCCGGCCGGATGCACGTGCTCGAGCACGACGAGGACGGCAAGCCGAAGCGCGAGCACGTGCTGCAGTTCAAGTACTCGATGATGCTGCCTGCGTTCAAGGGCATCGACGCCGTCGCGGGCATCGAGGGCCTGGTCAACGCGCGCGGTTTCGTGCTGATCGACGAGCACCAACGCAATCCGAAGTACCCCAACGTCTATGCCGTGGGCGTGTGCGTCGCGATCCCGCCGGTGGAGGCGACGCCGGTCCCGACCGGCGCGCCCAAGACCGGCTACATGATCGAGTCGATGGCCACCGCGACCGCGCACAACATCCGCGAGCAGATCGACGGCCGGGCGCCGACCCACAAGGCCACCTGGAACGCGATCTGCCTCGCCGACCTCGGCGACACCGGCATCGCCTTCGTCGCGCTGCCGCAAATGCCGCCGCGCAACGTCAACTGGTTCTCGCAGGGCAAGTGGGTGCACCTCGCCAAGGTCGCGTTCGAGAAGTACTTCATGCGCAAGATGAAGAAAGGCTCCTCCGAGCCGATCTACGAGAAGTACGTGATGAAGGCGCTCGGCATCGTCAAGCTGAAGGCGAAGTGAGCGGGAGCCGCGACAGGCCGTGACCGAGCCCCTCGGCATCTGCGCACGCATCGGCCGCCTCATCGCCGGCCCGCGGCGCGCGCCACTCATCGGACTGGCGGCCGTGCTGCTCGCCGCGGCTGCCGCGCCGGCGCTGGCGCGCACGCTGTCGTTTCCCGAGGCGCTGCAGCTTACGCTCGCTTCGAGCCCGCGCCTGCGCGAGAGCGAAGCGCAGGCGGCGGCCGCCGCCGGCGCGCAGCGCGCCGCCCACGGCGCCGGGCTGCCGCAACTGCGCCTGAGCGTCGCCGGCACGCGCAGCGACAACCCGCTGACGGTGCTCGGCGAGCGCCTGAGCCAGCGCGGCGCCACGTTCGCGGACTTCGGCGCCGACCAGTTCACCGGCCCCGGCTCGCTCGGCGTGGCGCCCGAGGCGCTGAACCGGCCCGGGGCGTACAACAACTTCAACACCAAGCTCGAAATCGACGTTCCGCTGTACACCGGAGGACGCACGGCGGCGCAGGTCGAGCGCGCCGCGCGCCTGGTGGAAGCAGCGCACATGGGCGACGCGTCGGCGCGCCAGGCGCTCACCTACGACGTGCTCGCGACTTTCGAAGGCCTGCGCACCGCGCGCGCCCGGCTGCAGGTCGCGGCCGCGTCCGAAAAAGCCGCGGCCGCGCTGTTCGACACCGCGACGCGCCTGTTCCGGCAGGGCGCGGCGCTCAAGAGCGACGAGCTGACCGCGCAGGTCAACCTCGCGCAGGCGCGCCTGCGCCGCCAGGCCGCGGTGGACGCGGCAGCGGACACGCTCGAGCGGCTGCGCGTGCTGACCGGCCTGCCGGCGGACGAGCCGATCGAGCTCGGGCCGCCCGCCGCGCCGCCGATGGCCACGGGCGATGCCGCGCAGCTGGTCGAGCGCGCGCTCGCCAACAACCCCGACCTGCGCGCGCTCGAGCACCAGGTCGAGGCGGGCGGCGCCGCCGTAGAGGCGGCGCGCTCGGCCTACCGGCCGAGCGTCAATCTCGTGCTGCAGCACGAGTGGAACGACCAGCACCTCGGCTTCTCCGCGCCCTCCGACACGATCGCCGGCGTGCTGTCCTGGGACGTGTTCGACTTCGGCGCGCGCAGTGGCGAGGTCTCTCGCGCGCGCGCCGAGCAGGACGCCGGGCGCGCCCGGCTGGCGCAGGCTCGCGACGAGCTGCGGCTCCGGATCGGGCAGGCGCGGCGCAGCGCGCAGCTCGCCGCCGAGCGCGTCCAGGTGAGCAAGGCCTCGGTCGAGGACGCCGCCGAGGCGCAGCGGATCGTGCTGCTGCGCTACGCGCAGGGCGTTGCCACGCTGAGCGACACGCTCGCGGGCCAGGCGCGGCTGGACGAGGCGCGCGACGCGCTGCTGAACGCCGAATTTCAGGAACGTCTCGCGCGCGCCGCCCTGCTGCAGGCGCTCGGCGAGCTCGATCTGCAGCACATGAGCGCATCCGCGCGGGAAGGAGACCTCGGGCAATGAACCAGCGTCGCATCCACGTCACGGCGGCCGCCGCCTTTGCCGCGGCGCTGCTGCTGTCCGCCTGCCACGGATCGGAGGACGGCAACGGTCCACCCCCGGCCGCCGGCGCGGCGCTGCGCGTCGCGACGCTCAAGGTCGAGCCGAAGAGCGTCCCTGCGTACGCGAGCGTGCCCGGCACGGTCGCGGCGGTGCGGCAGGCACGCATCGCCTCCCGGTTGACGGGCTACGTCGAGCGGCTCGCGGTGCGCGCGGGCGACAGCGTCAAGGCGGGCGAGCTCCTGGTCGCGATCGACCCGGCCGACACGCGCGGCCAGCTCGCGCAGGCGCAGGCGGGACTCGCGCGCGCCCAGGCCACTCTCGCGAACGCAGCCTCCAATCGCGCCCGCTTCACCAACCTGTACCGCGAGGGCGCGGCCACGCGCCAGCAGTACGAGGGCGTGGAGCGCGATTACGCGGCGGCGCGCAGTCAGGTCGCGGCCGCGCGCGCCGGGGTGGACATGGCGCACGCGCAATCGGCGTACGCCGACATCCGCGCGCCCTTCGCGGGCGTGATCGTCGAGCGCGACGCCGATGCGGGCGATCTCGCGACGCCCGGCCGGACCCTGCTCGTGCTGGAGGACCCGGCGTGGCTCGAGGTGCGCGCGCAGGTCGACGAGGCCACCTACGCCGCGCTCGCGCCGGACCAGACCGTCCCGGTGCGCAGCGGCGCGAACCTGATCGAGGCGAAGCTCGCGCAGCGCGTTCCTGCCGGCGACCCGCTCAGCCACACGCACCTCATCAAGCTCGCGCTGCCGCCCGGCGCGCCGGTCGCGAGCGGCGGCTACGTGACGGTCGAGGTGCCGCTCGGCACGCGGCAGGCGCTGGTCGTGCCGGCGAGCGCGGTCGTGACGCGCGCCGGGATCACCGGCGTTTTCGTGGTCGCTCCCGACGGCGCGGCGCAGTTCCGCCTGGTGCGCGCGGGCTCCAGCGGGCCCGCCGGTATCGAGATCCAGGCCGGCCTGAGCGCGGGCGAGACCGTCGTCCAGGCCCCCGACGAACGCATCGAGAACGGCACGCGCATCGCCCCGAAAGGCCATGGCGGCGCATAGCCACCGGCGCCGCGACGGGCAGCTCGGCCTGGTCGGTCGGGTCACGCGCGCCTTCCTGAAGTCCAAGCTCACGCTGCTGCTGATGCTGGCGGCGGCGCTGTTCGGCGCGCTCGCGGTCGCCTTCACGCCGCGCATGTACAACCCGGAGATCACGGTGCCCGCCGCCAACGTGATCGTGGCGTTCCCCGGGGCGAGCGCGGAGCAGGTCGAGAACCTGGTCGTCAAGCCGCTCGAGGCGCTGATGGCCGCCTTGCCCGGGGTCGACCACACCTACGGCTACGCCGGCGACGACGTCGGCGTCGTGACGGTGCAGTTCGAGGTCGGGCAGGACGAGCAGCGCAGCCTGGTCAAGCTCTACAACCAGGTGCAGCGCAACCTCGACCGCATCCCGCCCGGCGTCGGCCAGCCGCTCATCAAGTCGACCGGCATCAACGACGTGCCGATCCTCACGCTCACGCTGAGCTCGGGCAGCCTCGACACGCAGGCGCTGCGCGCCGTGGCGCAGCGCCTGATGGAGCAGCTGCGCAACGTGCCCGAGGTGGGCGACACGCTGATCGTCGGCGGCTCGCCGACGGCGCTCAACGTCTGGCTCGACCCGGGGCGGCTCGCCGCGACCGGCCTCACGCTCGAGCAGGTCGAGCGCACCCTGCGCGCGGCCAACGTCGCGCTGCCCGCGAGCGAGCTCGTGTCGCGCAACCGCGAGACGCGGGTGCGGGTCTCGGGCGTGCTCGGCACCGCGGCCGAGGTCGGCGGCGTGATCGTCGGCATGCCGAACGGCAAGCCGGTGTTCCTGCGCGACGTCGCGCGCATCGAGGAGGGGCCCGCGAACCCGGACGAGACCTCCTACTTCGCCTTCGGGCCGGGCGCGCAGCGCCCCGCCTTCTCCGGCTTCGCGCCGGCGGTCACCATCGCGATCGGCAAGCGCGAGGGCGCCAACACGGTGACGGTCGCCGACGGCGTGCTGCGCAAGCTCGCCGAGCTGAAGGCGCAGGCGCTGCCGCAGGGGGTGACGGTGACCGTCACGCGCGACGACGGCCAAAAGGCGGACGCCGCGGTGAACACGCTGATCGAGCACCTGGGCATCGCCATCGTCTCGGTGGCCATCATCCTGCTCGTGTTCCTGGGCTGGCGCGAGGCGGCGATCGTCACGGTCACCGTGCCGCTGGTGCTCGCGGTGGTCCTCGGCATCGGCTGGGTGATCGGGCAGACGATCAACCGCATCACGCTGTTCGCGCTGATCCTGTCGCTCGGCCTGCTGGTCGACGACGCGATCGTCGTGATCGAGAACATCCACCGCCACCTGCACGACCCGAGCCGGCGGCGCTTCTGGGAGCGGCTGGTGCACGCCACCGACGAGATCGGGCGTCCGACCAACGTCGCGACCGTCGCGGTGATCCTGGCGTTCGTGCCGATGGCCTTCGTGACCGGCATGATGGGACCGTTCATGCGCCCGATCCCGATCAACGCGCCGGTCGCGATGCTGGTCTCGCTCGCCACCGCGTACGTCGTCGTGCCCTGGATCGCCTGGCGCTGGCTGCGCGGCAAGGCCGCCACGGCGATGCGCGAGGCGCGCAGCCTGAGCCTCGAGGAGCGCGGCGCGCAACCCGGCGACTGGCTGCGGCGCGCCTATCTCTGGGCCATGACGCCACTGATGGATTCGCGCGCGCGGCGCAACCTGTTCTTCGTCGTCGTGCTCGCGCTGCTCGGCGCGGCCATGCTGCAGCCGGCCTGGCAGTACCTGCGCCCGCAGGGCATCAACGGCCCGCTCAGCTTCGGCGGGGTGCAGCTCAAGATGCTGCCCGACGACAACACCAACACCTTCCTGGTCGAGCTCGACGCGCCCGCCGGCACGCCGCTCGCCACTACCGACGAAGTGACCCGGCGCGTCGCCGGCGTGCTCGCGCACACGCGCTACGTCACCGACCTGCAGGCCTTCGTCGGCAACACGGCGCCCCCGGACTTCGCGGCCCTGGTGCGCGGCGACACGATGCGCAGCGGCACGAACCTCGCGCAGATCCGCGTGAACCTGGTCGCGAAGGAGGACCGCCGCTTGAGCTCGCACGAGATCGTGCAGCAGCTCGACCGGGCGCTCGCGCCCGTGCGCGCGGCCTACCCGGACACGCGCATCAAGCTCTACGAGACCCCGCCGGGGCCGCCGGTGCGCTCGCAGATGCTCGCCGAGCTGTACGGCCCGGACTACGCCAAGCTGCGCCGCACCGCCGAGACCGTGCGCGCGGAGTTCGCCCGCGTCTACGGCATGATCAATGTCGACGACTCGGTGACCGCCGACGCCCCCGCGGTGCGCCTGGTGGTCGACAAGGACAAGGCGATGCTCGCCGGGCTCGCGCCGGCCGAGGTCGCGCGCGTCGCGCACGACTACCTCGCCGGCTTCCGCGTCGGCGCGCTGCACCGCGACGAGGCGCGCGAGCCGCGCACGATCATCGTGCGCCTGCCCGAGGCGCGCCGCGGCGTTCTCCAGCAGGTGCTCGACCTGCGGCTGCTCAACCGCGAGGGCAAGGCGGTGCCGCTGGGCTCGGTGGTGCGCGTCGAATCCGGCCTCGCGCGCAAGCCCATCTACGACAAGGACCAGCATCCGGTGGTCTACGTCTCGGGCGAGATGCTGTGGAGCAGCCCGGTGCCCGCGGTGATCGCCATGCAGAAGTCGCTCGACGGCAAGGTCCTGCCGGACGGCACGCGCCTCGCCGCGGACAACCTCGGCTTCGTGTCGAAGCGGCCGGACGACGTGAGCGGCTACCAGCTCAGCTGGGGCGGCGAGATGCGCCTGACCCTGGACGTGTTCCGCGACCTCGGCTCGGCGTTCATCGTCGCGCTGCTGTTCATCTACCTGCTGCTCGCGGCCTACTACGAGTCCTTCATGATGCCGATCGTGGTGATGGGGGCGATCCCGCTCACGCTGGTGGGGGTGTTTCCCGGGCACTGGCTGCTCGGCCAGCCCTTCACCGCGACCTCGATGATCGGCGTGATCGCGCTCGCCGGCGTGGTGGTGCGAAATTCGCTCTTGCTGATCGACTTCATCCTCGAGTACCGCGCCGCGGGCCATTCCTTGCGCGACGCGGTGATGGAGGCCGGCGCGGTGCGCTTCCGGCCGATCCTGCTGACCGCGCTCGCCATCGTGTCGGCCTCCTTCGTCATGGTGAGCGACCCGGTGTTCGGCGGCCTGGCGATCTCGCTCATCTTCGGCACGGTCGCCTCGACCGCGCTCACGCTGCTGGTGATCCCCCTGATGTATTACCTCTGGCAGCGCCGGCTCGAGCCCAAGCCGAAACCCGGATCCACAACCACTGACTCACAAGGAGCCCCTGCATGACCACCGAGAACTTCATCCGTATCTTCGCCGGCGCAGTGATCCTGGTATCGCTCGCGCTGGGCGCAGACGCGAGCCCGCTGTTCCACAGCCGCACCTGGCTGTGGCTCACCGCGTTCGTCGGCGCCAACCTGTTCCAGTTCGGCTTCAGCGGCATCTGCCCGCTCGAGCTGATCCTGAAGCGCTTCGGCCTGAAGAGCTGCTCGCAGCTGCGCGCGCAGGGCTGACGCCCGCCTGCCGCCCGGGCGCGCCGTTCAGCGCGCCCGCACCTGCAGGCTCTGCGTCGAGCGCCCGATCAGGCCGAGCGAGTCGAAGAGGCGCGCTTCGGCGATGCCCCCGCCGCCCGGTCCGAGCAGCGTGCGCGCCTCGACGCAGATCCATTCGCCCTGCGCCCTGCGCAGCAGATTGATGGTCAGATCCGAGTTGACGAAGGTGTAGCGCCGGAAGTCGAGCACCGCGCTGATGCCGTTCGCGGAATCGGCCGCCACCGCGACGCGCTCGATGCCGGCCGGAGCCTCGTGCGGAACCAGGGGGCAGCGCATGCGGAACCAAACCGCGCACGGCCCGCGCAGGGGCGTGCCCTCGGCGATGCGCATCTCGACCAGGTCCTGATACCCGATCCCCTCGGCGCGCGCCGGAAACGCGGCCGGCTCCGACGCCTGCGGCGATTTCGCCGCCTGCGGCAGCGGATGGCCGGCGATCTGCGCCGGCAGGTCCACTTCCGCATCGCGCTGCGCCACCGCCGTGAAGCGCGCGACCTCGCGCCCGCCGGCGAGCAGCCGCGCGGAGAAGTGCGCGACATTGCGCCCCGCATAATCCGTCGCCACCTCGATGTCGAGCGGCCCGATCGGAACCGGGCGGATCAGATTGGCCGTCAGCCGGGCGAGGTGGCTCATGCCCAGCGCCGCGGCCGGGCGCGCGATCTCGCGCGCCACCAGCGCCACCGCCGGACCGGCGTGCTGGTGACCGGGGTCCCACGGGCCGCGGGTGAGCTCGGTCGCGTCGTAGGCGCGCTCGCCGCGCGCGACGAAGGCGCTCGACGGCAGGTGCTGGATCGTGGGCAAACGCATGGAAGAGCGCGGCCATTTTAGCCTCCCATGCGCGCCTCGCCTTTCGTCGTTGGATAACGACAACGAAGTTGCAATCGAAACAGAGTCTTCGCAAGGCATATCCGCAAGCCGTCGTCATCACACGACGCGCGGTTGCCCGTCGCGGCGCGCAAAGCGTTGATTTGACGCGATTCGAGCGTGGGCATGGCGCGTGCATGGAGACCAGCTTGATCGCCCACGACCACCGAGGAGCCAGCATGCTGCAAAAAGAAGGTTTGTTCCGCCGCGACCGCGTTCAATTCACGCCGCCCGCGCCTCCCGCGACACCGGCGCCGGCGCCGGCGCCGCAGGCGCATGCCAACCCCGCCGAGCACAAGCCCGCGGCACGCACCGAAGCGAAGAACGAAGCGCGGAGCAAGGAAGCGAAGCTGATCGTCGGCCCCGAGATCAAGATGAAAGGCGTCGAGATCACGGATTGCGACACGCTGATCGTCGAGGGGCGCATCGAGGCGACGCTCGACTCGCGCGTGATCCAGATCGCCGAGCAAGGCGTGTTCACCGGCACGGTGGCCGTGGACGAGGCCGAGATCCACGGCCGGCTGGAAGGCGAGCTGACGGTGCGCAAGCAGCTGATCGTGCACGGCACCGGCAAGGTGTCGGGCAAGATCCGCTACAACCGGATCAAGGTCGAGGAAGGCGCGGAGCTCTCGGGGGAGATCAGCACCCTGGGCGGCGCCCAGGCGGCGGAAGTGAAACGCGCGGCGCTGGCCTAGCGCAACGAGCACCGCGGCGCCCGATCCTCGCGGAGCGGGCGCCGCGGCCGGCGCGATCCAGGCAAGCGGAGGGAACAGCGTCCCGGCAAGGACCTCGACCAGGCGCGGCAGGCCTTCGGGCCGCAAGGCCGGCCCCGGCGGGTAGGCTATGCTGCGCGCCGCGATGGCCTCTCCGCATCCCCCTTCGCCCGCCCGCCCGATGCGCGCGCTCCCGGCAACGATCTGGGCGCTGGGCATCGTCTCGCTGTGCATGGATTTCTCCTCGGAGCTGGTGCACAGCCTGCTGCCGGTGTTCATGACCAGCGTGCTCGGCGCGAGCATGCTCGAAGTCGGCCTCGTCGAGGGCGTGGCCGAGGCCACCTCCTCCATCGTGAAGGTATTTTCCGGAGCACTCTCGGACCGCCTCGGCAGGCGCAAGCCGATCGTGCTGCTCGGCTACGGGCTCGCCGCGCTGTCCAAGCCGCTTTTCCCGCTCGCCAACTCGATCGCGCTGGTGCTCGGGGCGCGCTTCGTCGACCGCGTCGGCAAGGGCATCCGCGGCGCGCCGCGCGACGCGCTGATCGCCGACGTCACGCCCCCCGAGCTGCGCGGCACCGCCTACGGCCTGCGCCAGGCGCTCGACTCGGTCGGCGCGGTGCTCGGCCCGCTCGCCGGCGTCGGACTGATGCTGCTGCTCGCCGACAACATCCACGCGGTGCTCTGGCTCGCCGTGCTGCCGGCGCTGGCCGCCGTGTTGCTGCTGCTGTTCGCGGTGCGCGAGCCCGAGGCGGCGCACGCCCCCGGCCAGGCGCGGCCGCCGATCGCGCTGCGGGCGCTGCGCGAGCTCGGCGCGCGCTACTGGGCCATCGTCGCGCTCGGCGCCGTGCTGACGCTGGCGCGCTTCTCCGAGGCGTTTCTGGTGCTGCGCGCGAAGGACCTCGGCCTGGACATCGCACTCGTGCCGCTGGTGATCGTGGTCATGAGCACGGTCTACGCCGCGGCCTCCTACCCGGCGGGGCTCGCCGCCGACCGCGGCGGGCGCCGCGCGCTGCTGTTCTGGGGCCTGACGGCGCTGATCGCCGCCGACCTCGTGCTCGGCGCCGCGGGATCGATCGGCGCGGTATTCGCCGGGGTGGCGCTGTGGGGCGTGCACATGGGGCTCACGCAGGGGTTGCTCTCGACCCTGGTCGCGGACGCCGCGCCTGCGGCGCAGCGCGGCACCGCCTTCGGGTTTTTCAACCTGGTGAGCGGCCTCGCGCTGCTCGCCGCGAGCGTGCTCGCCGGCTGGTTGTGGAGCACGTTCGGCGCCGACTGGACCTTTTTCGCCGGCGCCGGCTTCACCTCGGTGGCGCTCGCCGGTCTGCTCGCCTCAGCGCCGCGGCGCTGAGGCCGGGCGCGGACGCTACAATCCGCGCTCGGATATTCGGGAGGCAGGCGCATGGCAGGGGCCCACGGCCACGTCGATCATCGCACCGACAAGCGCATCGCGCTGCTGATCGCGGTGCTCGCGCTGGTGCTCGCGTTCTCCGAGACGCTCGGCAAGTCCGCGCAAACCGCCGGCCTTACGGCCAACATCGAGGCCGCCAACCTGTGGGCCTTCTTCCAGGCGAAGACCGTCCGCCAGACCACGCTGCGCACCGCCGCCGAGCTGCTCGAGGCGCAGTCCGGCGCGCTCGCCCCCGATGCCGCGCGCAAGCAGGCCGAGAAATGGAAGCAGGCCGCCGAGCGCTACCAGAGCGAGCCCGAGACCGGCGAGGGCCGCAACGAGCTCGCCACGCGCGCCCAAGGCTCCGAAGCGAGGCGCGATCGCGCGCTGGCCGCGTATCACCACTACGAGCTCGCCTCGGCGGCGGTGCAGATCGCCATCGTGCTCGCCTCCGCCTCGATCATCACCGAGACCATGGCGCTCGCCTGGATCGCCGGCGCGCTCGGCCTGGCGGGGGTGGTGCTGTGCGTGATCGGGTTCTGGTTCCCGACCGCGGTGCACATGCTCTAGTCCGCCACCGCGCGGCCCGCGGCTCGATGCGTCCGGCGTGCAGGTTTTGCTTTTAACCCTATCTCCCCCATTTCCGAATTTCGCCGCGCGGGAGCGCGCGGCGAAATTCGGAAATGGGGGAGACCATGGAACGGCAAACCTGCGCCGGGCGGACCCGCAGTCCGGCGCCCCGCTCCCCCTCAAATCTCGACCTGCGTCCCCAGCTCGATCACGCGGTTGGGCGGGATATTGAAGTAGGCCACCGCGCTGCCGGCGTTGCGCGCCATGGCCGCGAACAGGCGCTCGCGCCACAGCGCCATGCCGCTCGGCGCGCCGACGGTCGGGATCAGGGTCTCGCGGCTGAGGAAGAACGAGGTCTCCATCATGGTCACCGGCAGCCCCTGCGTCTTGCACAGCTCGGTGAGCGCCTGCGACACGTCGGGCCGGTTCTTGAAGCCGAACTGCAGGATCACGCGCCAGCACTCGTGGCCGAGCGGCTCGACGCTCACGCGCTGGTCGAACGGCACCCACGGCACGTCCTTCACCATCACGGTGAGGAACACCACGCGCTCGTGCAGCACCTTGTTGTGGTTCAGGTTGTGCAGCAGCGCGTGCGGCACCGCGTCGGGCGTCGCGCTCAGGTACACCGCGGTGCCGGGCACGCGGTGCGGCGGCTCGATGAACAGCGACTTCAGGAACTGCTCCAGCGGCACCGAGCCGCTGCGCAGCCGCGCCAGCAGGATGTTGCGCCCGTCGCGCCAGGTGCGCATCAGCAGGAACACCGCCGCCCCCAGCGCCAGCGGGAACCAGCCGCCCTCGTGGATCTTGAGCAGGCTCGAGGCGAAGAACGCCGCGTCGACCACCATGAAGAAGCCCGTCGCCGCGATGCACAGCATCAGGTTGTAGCCCCAGCCGAAGCGGATCACGAAGAAGGTGAGGAAGGTGGTCACCAGCATGGTGCCGGTGACCGCGACTCCGTAGGCCGAGGCCAGGCGCGAGGACGAGCCGAAGCCCAGCACCGCCGCGATGATCGCGATCAGCAGCATCCAGTTCACCGCCGGGATGTAGATCTGTCCCATCTCCTTGGCCGAGGTCTGGATGATGTTCATGCGCGGCAGGAAGCCGAGCTGGATCGCCTGCCGGGTGAGCGAGTAGGTGCCCGAGATCGTCGCCTGCGAGGCGATCACGGTGGCCGCGGTGGCGAGGCCGACCATCGGGTACAGCGCCCAGGACGGAAACAGCAGGTAGAACGGGTTGCTGATCATCTTCGGGTCGGCGATCAGCAGCGCGCCCTGGCCGAAGTAGTTGAGCGTGAGCGCCGGAAACACCAGCGCGAACCAGGCGAAGCGGATCGGGCCCGCGCCGAAGTGCCCCATGTCGGCGTACAGCGCCTCGGCGCCGGTGAAGGCGAGCAGCACCGAGCCGAGCACCACGAACGAGCCGAAGCCGTGCTCGGTGACGAAGCGCGCCGCGTGGATCGGGTCGAGCGCCGCGAGGATCGCGGGATGCTTGGCGATGCCGTATACGCCGACCGCGGCCAGCGCGACGAACCAGACTACGGTGATCGGCCCGAACAGGGCCCCGACCGTCGCGGTGCCGAAGCGCTGGCCGACGAACAGGCCGACCAGCACGGCCACCGAGAGCGGCAGCACGTACGACTGAAACTCGGTCGTGCCGACCGCAAGCCCTTCGACGGCCGAGAGCACCGAGATCGCCGGCGTGAGCACCGCGTCGCCGTAGAACAGCGACGCCCCGAACACGCCGAGCAGCAGGATCGCGTGGTGCCAGCGCGCCCGCCCGCGCACCGAGGACGAGGCGAGCGCGAGCAGCGCCATGATCCCGCCCTCGCCCTTGTTGTCGGCGCGCATGATCAGCGTCACGTACTTGAGCGAGACCACGATCATCAGCGCCCAGAAGATCGTCGACAGCCCGCCGAGCACGTTCTCCGGGTTGAGCGGGATGCCGTGGCCCTCGCCGAAGGTCTCCTTCACCGCGTACAGCGGGCTGGTGCCGATGTCGCCGTAGACGACGCCGAGCGCCGCGAGCGTCAGCGCGGCGCGCGAGTGGTGCGGAGTGGTTCCGTTGGCCATGCAGGGCTGGACGGGACGGGAGGCCGCGAACCCTACTCCCGCACTGCACAAATTGC
Source organism: uncultured Pseudomonadota bacterium (assembly GCA_963817785.1). Taxonomy (GTDB): domain Bacteria; phylum Pseudomonadota; class Gammaproteobacteria; order Burkholderiales; family SG8-39; genus JAKALD01. The sequence goes on from CAWFPL010000008.1 coordinate 828,026, forward strand.
AAACCGGGGTTCGCGGCCCGGCGCTACAGAAAGCGCTGCCGCCCCGGGCCGCCGCGCTCGCCGGCGAGCACGCGGTCGGCCACGAACGGGTTGCTCGCGCGCTCCGCGCCGAAGGTGGACATCAGGCCGTGCCCTGGAATGAACTGCACCTCCTCGCCGAGCGGCCAGAGCTGCGTGGTGATCGAGCGGATCAGCGTGTCCAGGTCGCCGCGCGGCAAGTCGGTACGCCCGATCGAGCCCGCGAACAGCACGTCGCCCACCAGCGCCAGCCGGTCCTCGGCCGAAAAGAAGGTCACGTGCCCGGGCGTGTGCCCCGGGCAATGGCGCACCTCGAGAGTCAGGTCGCCGACAGTGACGCGGTCCCCGCCCTCCAGCCAGCAGTCCGGCTCGAACGCCTCCACGCGCTCGAAGCCGAAGCGCAGGGCCTGCGCGGGAAGCTGCTCGATCCAGAACCGGTCCTCGCGCTGCGGCCCTTCGACCGGCAGCCCGGTCATGCGGCGCAGCTCCGCGCTGCCGCCGCAGTGGTCGATGTGCCCGTGCGTGAGCAGGATCTTCTGCAGCTCGGCGCCGGAGCGCTCCACCGCCTCGAGGATGCGCTCCAGGTCGCCGCCCGGGTCGACGACGGCCGCCTTGTTGCTGCGCTCGCAGATGAGCAGCGAGCAGTTCTGCTGGAACGGCGTGACGGGAACGATCGCGACCTTCACGGCTGGTACAGCCCCTTGGCGGCGGCCTTGTGCGCGGCGAGCGCCGCGGCGAGCTCGAACACCGGCGCCGCGACGTTCGCGGAGCGCGCGAAGGCGAGCGGTGCCATCACCTGCGCCTCGATCTCCATCGGCCGGCCGCGCTCGTAGTCCTGCAGCATCGAGGGCTTGTGCGCCAGCCCGCCGGCGGGCGGCGCGCCGGGGCGCGCCGGCGCGCCCTCGATCGCCACGCCGTGCGCGGCGGCGATCGCGCGCCCCTCCTCGCGGATGCGCGCGGCGAGCGCCTGCAGCGCGGGGTCGGCCATCATCGCCGCCACCGTCTCCTCGACGATCACGCACAGCGTCGAACTGACCAGGTTGTTGGCGAGCTTGTTCCACACTACCTGGCGGATGTCGCCGGTCTCGGGCGAATGCAGCCCGGCATCCTCGAGCGCCGCGCGCAGCGCCGCGACGCGAGCCGAGCGCCGGTCGTCGGGCTCGCCCACGGTCAGCATGTTGCGCCCGGGCGTGCGGTTCTCGACCACGCCCGGTTCGATCACCTCGTTCGCCGAGTACACCACGCCGCCCAGCAATCGCTCCGGCGCAATCGCGCGCGCGAGCCTTTCCTGGGGGTCGAGGCGCGAGAGATCGGGCGGCCTGGGCCTGGCGGCCGAGAGCCCCTGCGCGTACCACCACGGAATGCCGTTCTGGCAGAACACCACCACGCCTTCGCGGCCCATCAGCGGCGCGATGGCATGCGGGACCGCGGCCAGGCCGGTGGCCTTGAGCGTCACGATGACGAATTCGTGCGCGCCGAGCTCGACCGGGTCGTCGCTCGCGCGCACGCGGGCTTGAATGCGCTCCTCGCCGCTGAGCAGCGTCACTCCCTGCTCGCGGATCGCCGCGAGGTGCGCGCCACGCGCGACCACCGAAACGTCGTGTCCCGCGGCGCCGAGGCGCGCGGCGAAATGGCCGCCGACCGCGCCGGCTCCGAAGATGCAGATGCGCATGGTGAACTACCCCAATCCCGGAAAAGAAACGCCCCGAGCCGCTCGCGCGGCCGGGGCGCGTACTGCCTTGGGGGCTCCAGCTAGCTTACGAAGCTCCCGATCCCGCGAGTTGATCCTCTGGAGGAGCTTTGGCTGCCGGTGCCGCCTTGTTCGACTCTCACTGGATCACCTCCTTTCGTGGTTGGCCAGCCGGCAGTCTAGCAGTCGGCGGCACGATGAAAAAGAGCGGCGTCGGCGCGTACGCGAAGAACGCAGCGCGCGGAAATGTCACAATAGAGGGCATGCTCCCTCGCCCGCCGCGCGCGCCGGCCCCGGGGACGCGCCGTCAACCGAATCGAGACCGCCCATGCACATGACCCCCGAAGAGATCAAGGAATTCTGGCGCGACTTCTGCGAGCGCCACGGCTTGGGCAAGGACCTGGTCGCGAAGGGCGAGGCGAAGATCGATGCCGACCCCGAGTACTGGGCCGACCAGACGATGTGGCGGCTGCGCGACGCGCTCTCCGACCCGCGCAGCAAGCGCAAATGAGCCGCACGGCCCGCGGCCGCGCGCAGCGCTAGCTCAGGACCGGCGGCGTCTCGAAGGAGTGGTACGGCGCCGGCGTCGGCAGGTGCGTCCACTCGAGGGAATCCGCGCCCTCCCAGGGCTTGTCGGGCGCCTTGGCGCCGCTGCGGATGGCGCTCACCAGGATGTACAGGAACAGCAGCTGCGACAGCGCGAAGCCGAACGCGCCGATGGTCGAGATCTGGTTCCAGGTCGTGAACTCCGGGTTGTAGTCGGCGATCCGCCGCGGCATCCCGGCCAGGCCCAGGAAGAACTGGACGAAGAAGATCATGTTGAAGAAGATGATCGACAGCCAGAAGTGCCACTTGCCGAGCGTCTCGTTGTACATGCGGCCGGTCCACTTCGGCAGCCAGAAGTAGATCCCCGCGAACGCCGAGAACAGCGCGGCGCCGACCATAACGTAGTGGAAGTGCGCCACCACGTAATACGTGCCGTGCAGCTGGATGTCGATCGGCGCCAAGGCAAGCACCAGGCCGGTGAAGCCGCCGATCACGAACAGGAACAGGAAACCGCAGGCGAACAGCATCGGCGTCTCGAAGCTGAGCGAGCCGCGCCACATGGTGGCCACCCAGTTGAACACCTTCACCCCGGTGGGCACGGCGATCAGCGTCGTGGAGTACATGAAGAACAGCTGCGCCATCACCGGCATCCCGACGGTGAACATGTGGTGCGCCCAGACCATGAACGACAGGACCGCGATCGCCGCGGTCGCGTACACCATCGAGGTGTAGCCGAACAGCGGCTTCCTCGAGAAGGCAGGGATGACCTGCGAGACCACGCCGAACGTGGGCAGGGCGATGATGTACACCTCGGGATGGCCGAAGAACCAGAAGATGTGCTCGTAAAGAACCGGGCTGCCGCCGCCGGCGGCGTTGAAGAACGCGGTGCCGAAGTGGCGGTCGGTGAGGGTCATGGTCACCGCACCCGCGAGCACGGGCATGACGGCCACCAGCAGGTAGGCGGTGATCAGCCAGGTCCAGCAGAACAACGGCATGCGCATCAGGCTCATCCCCGGGGCGCGCATGTTGAGGATGGTGGTGATGATGTTGATCGAGCCCATGATCGAGCTGATCCCGAGCAGGTGCACCGCGAAGATGGTGAAGTCCATCCCCATGCCCATCTGCACCGTGAGCGGGGCGTACATCGTCCAGCCGGTACCCGGCGCGCCGCCCGGCATGAAGAACGAGAGGATCATCAGCGAGGCCGCGAAAGGCAGCAGCCAGAAGCTGAAGTTGTTCAGGCGACCGAACGCCATGTCGGGGGCGCCGATCTGCATCGGGATCAGCCAGTTCGCGAAGCCGACGAACGCCGGCATGATCGCGCCGAAGATCATGATCAGGCCGTGCATCGTGGTCAGCTGATCGAAGAACTCGGGCTGCACGATCTGCATGCCGGGCTCGAACAGCTCGGAGCGGATCACCAGCGCCATCATCCCGCCCACGAAGAACATGATCCCCGCGAACACCAGGTACATCGTGCCGATGTCCTTGTGGTTCGTCGTGGTGATCCAGCGCATGATCCCGCGATGCGGGCCGTGGTATCCCTGCGTCTCGCCGCGCAGCGGCTCGCCGTGGGTGTCGAGCACTGCGCTCATTGCCATCTCCTGGTCGGTTATCCTGCCGTCGCGCGCAACCTTGCCGTCAGCCCGCGCTGACGCAGGTGCAAGCGCCGGGGCCGCGCGCAGCTGCGCGCTCAAGCGCGTGCGACACGAACCCTGGAAGAGAAGTTCCTGCCTGAATCGATGAAGGCTTCGGCGCGCGGCCTATGCCTTCGCGCACCAGTCGCGAACGAGCGCCTCGTAGATCGCCACCGACTGGCGGATGCGCTCCATGCTGCAGTACTCGTCGGTCTGGTGCGCCTGCTGCGGCTCGCCGGGCCCCAGCACCAGCGTCGGCGCGCCCGCATAGACCTTGAGCAGGTTCGCGGCGTCGGTCATGTAGGTTGCGGTGCGCGCCTGCGGCGCCGCGCCGAGGATCGGCGCGCAGATCTCGAACACGCGTTGCATCCACTCGTCGTCGGGCGCGGTCCACACCGCGGGCAGGTCCGAGAACACCTCGAGCTCGGCGTCGCCGAGCAGCGCGCGCAGCCGCGCGAGCAGCGCCGCGTGATCCATGCCCGGCACGGTGCGGATGTCGACGCCGATCCTGGCCGCGTCGGGCACCAGATTCACCCCGCTGCCGCCCTCGAAGGTGCCGACGTTGAGCGTCGGCGCGCCCATCACCGGGTGCGCATGCGCGAGAAACTCGAACTGCTCGAGCCTGGCCACCGCGCGCGCCGCCTTGTAGATCGCGTTCTCGCCGAGCTCCGGCATCGAGCCGTGCGCCGACACGCCGCGGTATGCCGCGTAGAGCTTGAGCGAGCCCTTGTGGCCGACGAACGGCTGGTTGGCGGTCGGCTCGCCGACCACGATCGCGCCGGCCTTGCCCATCAGCTTCGGCAGCGCCGCCAGATGCCGCGAGCCGACGCAGCCGTTTTCTTCCGAGGCGGTGAGCACCAGCACGACGCCCGGGGTCCCCGCAAGGCGCCTGGCGAAGCCGTGCGCGGCGAGCAACATCGCCGCCACGCCCGCTTTCATGTCGGAGGACCCGCGCCCGTAGAGGCGGTCGCCGTCGCTCTCGCCCGAGAACGGGTCCCTGGTCCAGGCGCGCGAGCCGAGCGGCACCACGTCGAGGTGCCCGGTGAGGCACAGCGGCGGCTTCGCGTCCGAGCCGCCCGCGCGGGCGATGACGCTGGTGCGGCCCGGCTCGAACTCGTGGTAGTCGATCTTGAAGCCCCAGTCCTCGAGCAGCGCCCCGGCGTGGTGCGCGCAGTCGCGCTCCCGGCCCGGCGGGTTGACCGTGTCGAACCGAAGCAGCGAGCGCGTCAGGGCAATGGCATCCGAGGGGCCCATGGAATCGATGATACCTCCTGCGCCCCGCCCCGCCCCGGGGCTTCCTGACGCGTGCCTGCGCGCGGCGGCGCTTGACGAAGTGCGCCAACACACGCACAGTTTCACCATCTCAAAAGAAGTCCCGATGTCAGGGAACGTCAGGTTTCGCCCGATGTGAAAGCAATACAGTTCTCATGGCGCCGGCCAGCGCGGCGGGTTCGCTCCGCACCCCGCGCCCTGGGAAATTCGAAGTTTTTGCGCAGAAGACAATTGGAGGAGTGTATGAAGAAGATCTGGCTCGCCGCAGCACTGGGCGCGTTCGCCGCATTGCCGGCATTCGCCGCCAACACGATCACCATCGGCATGACCGTCTCCAAGACGGGCCCCCTCAACGTCGACTCGGTCAGCCAGCTGCGCGGCTCCGAGCTGTGGCGCGACGAGGTGAACGCGGCGGGCGGGATCAAGGTCGGCAACAAGCACTACAAGGTGCGCTTCGTCGAATACGACGACCAGTCGGTGGGCGGGCGCGTGCAGCAGCTCTACACGCGGCTGATCCTGCAGGACAAGGCGCAGTTCCTGTTCGGACCGTATTCCTCCGGCCTGGTCGCGACCGCGGCGGTGATCAGCGAGCAGTACGGCAAGATCATGCTGATCGGGGGCGGCGCCGAGGGCAAGACCTACACGCTCGGCAACAAGTATCTGTTCCAGTGCATCACCCGGGCGGGCGAGTACCTGAGCGGCGCGATCGCCGAGCTGAAGGAGCACAACCCGCACGCCAAGATTGCGTTCGTCTATTCCGACGATCCGTTCTCCAAGGCGGTGATCGCCGCGGCGCGCGCGCATGCCAAGCAGGCCGGCTTCACGGACGTGCTGGACGAGTCGTATCCGCCCTCGACCACCGATTTCACCGCGGTGATCAACAAGGTCATCTCCTCGGGAGCCGACACCTTCTTCGGCGGCGGCCACTATTCGGACGGGGCCACGCTCGCGCGCCAGCTGCATGACCAGAAGGCGGGCATGAAGTGGGTGTCGATCCTGGTCGCGCCGGACAGCGAGAAGTTCAAGACCCTCGGCGCGGCGGCCGACGACATCACGGTGCCGTCGCAATGGGAGCCGCAGGTCAAGTACAAGGCCGACTTCGGCCCGACGGTCGAGCAGTTCACCGCCGAATACGTCCTCAAGAACAAGGACCTGCCGGACTATCACGCGGCTTCCGGCTACGTCGTCGGGCTGATCCTGCAGCACGCGATCGAGCAGGCGCATTCGATCGATCCTAACAAGGTAACGGCCCAGCTGAACAAGACCGACGCCCACACGTTCTTCGGCCACGTCGAGTTCGCGACCGACCCCGGGCATCACGGGCTGCAGATCGCCCACCAGATGGTGCTCGCCCAGTGGCAGATGAAGGGCGGCAAGCTGGTGAAGCAGATGGTCTGGCCGGACGCCGCGCGGACCGCCAGCGTCGTCTATCCGCTCCCCTAGCCGGAGTGCGCGCAAGCAAGGGGGCCGGTGACGGCCCCCTTTTCGTGTGAGCCGCTCGCATGCTCGGTCTTGTCGCATCGATCCTCGACGGGGTGCTCATCGGCGCGGTCTACGGACTCGCGGCGATGGGCATCACGCTCATCTGGGGCGTGATGGACGTGGTCAACCTGACGCACGGCGCGATGATCGTGGCCGGCATGTTCGGCGTCTACATCCTCTCGGGGGCGGCCGGAATCCCGGTCTATGCAACGCTGCCGATCGTCCTGGTCGGCGGCTTCCTGGTCGGCGTCGCGCTGTACTGGATCGCGGTCCACCGCGTGATCGGGCAGCCGCCGCTCATGAGCCTGCTGGCGACGTTCTCGGTCAATCTGGTGCTGATCGGCCTGGGCACCGCGGTGTGGGGCACGGACCTGTTCAACGTCCCGGCCTCGCTGCCCGGGTTCAGCATCGGCCGCTACACCTTCCCCGGCACGCACATCATGGCCGCGGTGCTGACCGCCGTGATCGCCGGAGTGCTGTACCTGTTCCTCTACAAGACGCGCATCGGCAAGGCGGTGCGCGCGGTGTCCGGCAACCGCGAAGCCGCCGAGCTGGTCGGCATTCCGACCGCGCGCGTGCTGGCGATGGCATTCGGGATCGGCGTCGCCCTCGCCTGCGTCGCCGGAATGCTGATCTCGACCATGTTCCCGTTCACCGTGCTCTCGGGCGACGCCTACCAGCTCAAGAGCTTCGTGGTGACGGTGCTCGGCGGCCTGGGCAATCCCACCGGGGCGCTGGTGGCAGGCGTCGCGCTCGGGCTGCTGGAGGGACTCACCACGCCGTTCGTGCCGGTGAGCTGGACCCTGGTCATCGAGTTCGTGCTGTTCGTCGTGGTGCTGATCGCGGTCCCCGGCGGACTGATGCAGCTGTGGCGGCGGCGCTCCGCCTGAACGGTTCCCCGAGATGACGATCCTGCGCCGTCCGTTCTTCTGGATCATCGCCGCCGTCGTCGCGCTGTTCGCGGTGGCGCCCTCGGTGGGCAACAACGTCGAGCTGCGCGAGAACCTGCTGCTCGCCGCGGTGTACATCACGCTGGCGAGCAACATCAACATGATGCTCGGCTACGCCGGCTACGTGAACTTCGGCAGCATCGTGTTCTTCGGGCTCGGCGGCTACTTCTGCGTCTGGCTGATGAGCGCCCACGGCTGGCCGCTCGCCGCCGCGCTGCTCGCGGGCGGGTGCGCGGTGAGCACGCTGGCGCTGCTCTTCGGGCTCGGCATCCTGCGCCTGCGCGGGGTGTACTTCGCGCTGTCGACCATCGGCGTGAACGAGGGGGTCATGGCGTTCGTCGCCAACTTCGGGCCGTGGGGCGGCTCGAGCGGCATCTACCTCTCGCCCGTCCTGTTTCAGCCCCTCGGCGGCCCCGCGAAGGCGCTGTGGGTGATCTATTACCTGCTGGTCGGGGTGATGGGGCTCTCCCTGTACCTGAGCTACGCCGTCAAGCGCTCGAAGTTCGGCCTCGGGCTGCGGGCCATCGGGCAGAACGAGGACGCGGCGGCGGTGCTCGGCGTGAGGACGCCGCGCTACAAGGCGGCCGTGTACAGCCTGTCGGCGTTCCTGCCGGCGGTCGCGGGCGGCCTGTATTTCTTCAAGAGCGCGTTCATCCAGCCGCCCGATGCGTTCGACCTGCAGTTCTCCACCGAGACCATCGTGATCGCGATGCTCGGCGGCCAGGGAACGGTGGCCGGGCCGGCCCTCGGCGCCTACCTGTACGAGGAGCTGCGCGGCTGGCTGCTCACTTCGCCCACGTTCTCGCACTTCCAGCTGGTCATCGCCGGCGTGCTGCTGCTCGCCATCGTGCTGTTCGCTCCGGGCGGCCTGATGGGCTGGCTGTACCAGCGCTGGCCGCGCCTGAGGGATTACTTCGAATGAGCGCGCTGCTCGAGGTCCACGGTCTGAGCAAGCGCTTCGGCGGCCTGCGCGCCGTGCAGGCGCTGAGCTTCACCGTGCACGAGGGCGCGATCGTCGGCCTGATCGGGCCGAACGGCGCGGGCAAATCGACCGTCTTCAACCTGATCAACGGCGTGTTCGCGCCGGACGAGGGGCGGGTCGTGTTCGGCGGCGATGACGTCACCGGCGAGCCGCCCTACCGCGTGGCGCGGCGCGGGCTGGCGCGCACCCACCAGATCGTGCAGCCGTTCACCAACATGACCGTGCACGAGAACTGCGTCGTGGGCGCCTGCTTCGGCCGCGAGAACCTGGCGCTCGGGCGCGCGCGCGAAGCCGCGCGCGAGGCGGCGGTGCTGGTCGGCCTCGAGGACCGGCTCGACACGCTGGCCTCGCAGCTGACGATCGCCGGCAAGAAGCGGCTCGAGCTCGCGCGCGCGCTCGCGGCGCGCCCCAGGCTGCTGCTGCTCGACGAGGTGCTCGCCGGCCTCAACCCGACCGAGGTCGAACGCATGATCGACATCATCCGCGCGATCCGCGTGCGCGGCGTCTCGATCCTGATCATCGAGCACCTGATGCAGGCGATCATGAGCCTGTCGGACCACATCGTGGTGCTCAACTCGGGCGCCAAGCTCGCCGAGGGGCTGCCCGCCGAGGTCGCCAACGATCCCGCGGTGGTCGAGGCCTACCTGGGCGATCCCGACCTGGCGGCCAAGCTGCGCGCAGCATGAGCGAAGCCCTGCTCAAGGTCGAGTCGCTCGAGGCCGGCTACGGCGAGGTGCAGGTGCTGTGGGGCATCTCGCTCGGCGCCGAGCGCGGCAAGCTGACCACCATCGTCGGCGCCAACGGCGTCGGCAAGACCACCACGCTGCGCGCCGTCGCCGGCAGCATCCGCCCGCGGGGCGGACGGGTCGTGTTCAAGGGCGAAGACGTCACCCGGCTCACGCCGCACGTCAAGGCGGCGCGCGGACTCGCCCTGGTGCCCGAAGGGCGGCAGCTGTTCAGCGCGATGTCGGTCGAGGAGAACCTCGAGATGGGCGCCTTCTCCCGGCACGGCGCGCGCAGCTACGCCGGCCGCCTGGAGCGCGTCTACGAGCTGTTCCCCCGCCTCAAGGAGCGGCGCGCCCAGCGCGCCGGCACGTTCTCCGGCGGCGAGCAGCAGATGCTCGCCATCGCGCGCGGGCTGATGTCGGACCCGGACCTGCTGATCATCGACGAGCTCTCGCTCGGCCTCGCGCCGGTGGTGGTGCATCAGATCTTCTCGACCCTGAAGACGCTGAAGGAGGAGGGCCTCACCATTCTTCTGGTCGAGCAGAACGTGCACCTCGCCTTCGCGCTGAGCGACTACGCCTATGTGATCGCGGAAGGGCGCATGTTCACCGAGGGCCCGCCGGTCAGGCTCGAGGCGCTGCCCGAGATCCGGCAGGCGTATCTGGGCCTGTAGGCAAGCGCCGCGAGTCCGGGGGCTCGAGCGCCCGTCGCCCGGGCGATAATCCTGCCATGAAACCCGCCGAAGCCCGACGCACCGCTGCCCCGGCCGACCTGGCCGGCCTCGCCTTCGACAACGCGTTCGTGCGCGCGCTGCCGGCCGACCCGGTGCCGCACAACGTGCCGCGCGAAGTCAGGAACGCCTGCTACACGCGCGTGGCGCCGACGCCGGTCCAATCGCCGCGGCTGATCGCCTGGTCGGATGCCCTGGGCGAAGAGCTCGGCCTCGCGCGCCCGGCCGCCGACGGCCTCGCCGCCGAGGTGCTCGGCGGCAACCGCGTGCTGGAAGGCATGCAGCCCTACGCGGCGCGCTACGGCGGGCACCAGTTCGGCCACTGGGCGGGGCAGCTCGGCGACGGCCGCGCGATCACTCTCGCCGAGGTGCTGGCCGCGGACGGCACGCGCCGGGAGCTGCAGTTGAAGGGCGCGGGACGCACGCCCTACTCGAGGAGCGCGGACGGCCGCGCCGTGCTGCGCTCGTCCGTGCGCGAATTCGCCTGCAGCGAGGCGATGCACGCGCTCGGCGTGCCCACCACGCGCGCGCTGAGCCTGATCGGCACGGGCGAATCCGTGCTGCGCGACATGTTCTACGACGGACGCCCGGCCCCGGAGCCCGGGGCGGTCGTGTGCCGCGTCGCGCCCAGCTTCGTGCGCTTCGGCAACTTCCAGATCCACGCCGCGCACCGCGAGGAGGACGCGCTCGCGCGGCTCGCCGAGCACGTGATCCGCGAGCACTTCCCCGGGCACGACCGCGCGAGCTGGTACCGGGAGGTCTGCCGGCGCACCGCGCTGCTGATGGTGGACTGGATGCGCCTGGGCTTCGTGCACGGCGTGATGAACAGCGACAACATGTCGATCCTCGGGCTCACGATCGACTACGGTCCCTACGGCTGGCTCGAGGGCTACGACCCGGCGTGGACCCCGAACACCACCGACGCCGAGGGCCGGCGCTACTGCTACGGCAACCAGCCCGGCATCGCACAATGGAACCTCGCGCGGCTGGCCGAGGCGCTGCTGCCGCTCGTCGAGCGCGACGCCCTCGAAGAAGGGCTGAACCTCTTCGCCGAGGTCTACGAACAAGGCGCCGCGCGCGCGTTCGCGCACAAGCTCGGCCTCGCTTCGCCCGACGACGAGCTGCTCGCGGAGCTGTTCCAGCTGCTGGGCGCCGTGGAGACCGACTTCAGCATTTTCTTTCGCAGCCTGGCCCGCGTGCCGGCCGACGGCGGGCCCGACGACGCGGCGCTCCTCGAGCCGCTGCGGCCGGCGTTCTATGACCAGGCCGCGCTCGACTCGCCGCACCGCGAGCGTCTGGCCGCGTGGCTGCGCAAGCACGCGGCGCGCGTGCGCCGGGACGGGGTGCCGCAGGCGGCGCGGGTCGAGCACATGAACCGCGTCAACCCGAAGTACGTGTTCCGCAACTACCTCGCCGTGCAGGCGATCGAGGCGCTGGAGCGCGGCGATGCCTCGGTGCTCGAGCGCCTGATGAGGGTCCTCGAGCGCCCCTGCGACGAGCAGCCCGGGCACGACGAGCTCGCGGCGCGGCGCCCGGACTGGGCGCGCAACAAGGCCGGCTGCTCGGCCCTTTCCTGCAGCTCATGATCCGAAGGAAAACAGAATGAGCGAGCTTGTCTACGAAGTGCGCGACGAGATCGCGTACGTGACCTTCAACCGCCCGCAGGCGAGAAACGCGCTCACCTTCGCGATGTACGACCGGCTGGTCGAGATCTGCGCCACGGCCGACGAGGACCGCTCGATCCGCGCCATGGTGCTCACCGGCGCCGGGGACAAGGCCTTCGCCGCGGGCACCGACATCTCGCAGTTCCGCGCCTTCGACAAGCCCGAGGACGCGCTCGAGTACGAGGCGCGCATCGACCGCGTCCTCGGCGCGCTCGAGCGCTGCCGCGTGCCGACCATCGCCGCCATCCAGGGCGCGTGCACCGGCGGCGGCGCGGGCATCGCCACCTGCTGCGACCTGCGCATCGCCGCCCGGAGCGCGCGCTTCGGCTTTCCGGTGGCGCGCACGCTCGGCAACTGCCTGTCGATGCAGAGCTACGCCAGGCTCGCCGCGCTGCTCGGCGCGGCGCGCGTCAAGGACCTGGTGTTCCGCGCGCGGCTGATCGAGGCCGAGGAGGCGCTCGCCATCGGCCTCATCGGCGAGCTGGTCGAGGACGGCGCGGCGCTCATGAAGCGCGCGCAGGACCTGGCGCGCGAAGTGGCCGGTCGCGCGCCGCTCACCCTGCAGGCGACCAAGGAGGCGCTGCGCCGCCTGCGGCCGGCGATCCCGCACGGCGAGGGCGACGACCTGGTGCTGATGTGCTACATGAGCGAGGACTTCCGCGAGGGCATGGACGCCTTCCTCGGCAAGAGGAAGCCGGTGTGGAAGGGGCGCTAGCGGCGAAGACGGACGATCCCGCAGGCGAGCGCAACCGTCATTCCGGATCGGCGTCGGAGCGCTGCCCGCCGCGCGGCTGGCTGCGCACCAGCACGCGGCCGCCGCTGATCGCGCGAAGATGGGGGAATTTCAGCACCCTCTCGGACTTGTGCTCTTCGTTCACATCCCGCAGGCGCGCCTCCAGCACCTGGTCCATCGCCATCACGCTCAGGACTTGCGGCGGGTCCCTGCGATCGACGATCGGGACGCTCGAGACTTCGCGCTCGGCCATCAGATTGGCCAGCTCGCGCAGGGTCATGTCTGGATAGCCGACCACCGCATCGCGCACCATCAGCTCTTCGACGCGCGCGTCCGGGTGCGAGCCGAAGCGTAGCGTCGCGCCGAGCAGCTGATGGCGGGTCACCAGCCCGGCCAGCCGGCCGGCGTCGTCGAGCACGGGATACAGGCGTTGGGTGTGCGCGAGCTTGCGCTTGGCGCCGTCGGGCCAGGCGCTCGCCGCCTCCTTCACCGCGGACTCCAGGCTCGCGCCGCAGCGGAAGCACAGGAAGCTTCGGGGCATGATCTCGCCGACCAGGAAAACCTCCAGCGGATCCACCGAGTATTCCCGCGTCAGATGCGTGCCCTTGCGCACCACCTTCTCGGTCAGCACCGAGCGCTTGAGCACCAGCACCGACAGCAGATACGCAACCGTGGACGAGACCACGAGCGGCATCACCGCGTCCCACTGGTGCGTGAGCTCCATCGCGAACACCACGCCGGTCAACGGGCTGCGCATCACCCCGCCGACGACGGCCGCCAGGCTCATCAGCGCCCAGAACCCCGGCGCCACCGGCGGAAACACGTAGGCCAGCAGCGAGCCCAGGGCCGCGCCGATCATGAATACCGGCGCCAGCACGCCCCCGGAGGTGCCCGAGCCCAGCGACAGGCTCCAGATCAGAGTCTTGACGACCAGGATCCCGACGATCAGCGCCAGCGTCGCCCGTCCGGCGAGCAGCGTTCCGATCACGTCGTAGCCCACGCCCAGCGCGCGCGGCTCGAACAGGCCGCCGATGCCGATGATGAGCCCGCCGATCGCGGGCCACCACATCCAGTGGATCGGCAGCTTGCGGAACGCGTCCTCGGACAGGTAGACGAGGGAGGTCGCCAGCCAGGCGACGCACCCGCCGACCACACCCGCCGCCGCGCACAGCAGGAGGTCGGGGAACGCCAGCGCAGGCAGCGCGTGCTGCGTCGGGAAGATCGGCGCGGGGCCGAGCAGCCGCCAGCGCAGCGCAGTCGCGACTACCACGGCGAGGGACACCGGCACGAAGGAGCGCGGCCTGAACTCGAACAACAGCAGCTCGATCGCCAGCAGAATCGAGGCCAGCGGAGCGTTGAAGGTCGCCGCCATGCCGGCGGCGGCCCCGGATACCAGCAGCGTCTTGCGCTCGTCGGCGGTCAACGAGAGCGTCTGCGCCATCAGCGAGCCGAAGGCGCCCCCGGTCATGATGATCGGGCCTTCGGCGCCGAACGGGCCGCCGGTGCCGATGGTGATCGCCGCCGACAGCGGCTTGAGCAGGGCAACTCGCGGCCTGATCTTGCTTCCGCCGCGCAGGATCGCCTCGATCGCCTCCGGCATGCCGTGGCCGCGGATCGCCTCGGAGCCGTAGCGCGCCATGAGCCCGACGATCAGGCCGCCGAGCACCGGCGCGGCGACGATCAGCCACCATGCATGATCGCCCGCGCCGGGGGCTACCAGGCCGGTCGCGACGCGCTGGTAGAACACCAGGTTGGTGATCAATCCGATCAGCTTGAGCAGGGCGTCGGCCACCACTGCCGACACGGCGCCCACCGCCAGCGCCAGCGCGCCGATCAGCAGGATCCGCGGGCGGACCGAGTAATCGCCGAGGCGCGACGGGACGGACGGACGGGCGGCAATGGCTTGCGGTCTCATGAGCGCTCCGGTGCAAAGCGCGCCACAATATCACAACGTGATATAGTTGCGCGTCGCTCCGGCGCCACTGCCGCCGCGGGCCAGCAGATCAACTCCGTGTAACTGCGCGGGTCCAGCGTGAAGCGGCAAGCCGGCGATCGGGCACTGACCAAGCAGGACTTCGAGGCGGTTTCGGAGCTGCGTTACCAGATCCGGCGCTTTCTGCGCTTCAGCGAACGGGCGGTTCGCCGGGCGGGAATCACACCGCTGCAGTACCTGCTGCTTCTCCACCTGCGCGGATTTCCCGGGCGCGACTGGGCCACCATCGCCGAGCTCGCGGAGCGGCTGCAGGCGCAGCACCACGGCGCAGTCGCACTCGTTCTGCGCTGCGAGGCGCTCGGCTTGGTGGTCAAGCGACCGGGCCGCGCAGATCGCCGCCAGGTCGAAGTGCGTCTGGCGCCGAAGGGCGAAGCGAGGCTGCAGCGCCTGGCGCTGCTGCACCGCGCGGAACTGGGCGCGCTGCACCGCGCCTTCGGAATCGCGCAGATTTCCGCGTTCAATGACGACGATGCCAGGCGCGACGGAGCCGCCCCGACGGCGGCCGGCGGGCGACGCAGGCCCCGCTCACGCCGAACGGGTTAGGCCGCTTCGGTCCGGCGCACTGCGCGTTTACCCGTGGCGCAGCGCATTTTCGAGATTGTCCAGCAGCGCCTTCGTGCCCTGCTCGCGGCTGCCCGCATCGTCGTAGCCGTCCAGGAACGCGCCCTGCTCGGTAAGCGTGAGCCGCGTGCCCGCGCCCTCGGCCTCGGCCTCGGCCTCGAATTCGATGGTCGCGAGCGACACCGAGATCCGCCGCTCGTCCAGGTGCATGGCGTAGCTGTAGACGATGCGCCGGTCGGGCACGATGTCGTGGTAGCGGGCGTCGAAGTCGGTGACCATGCCGGTGTCCCACTGGCCCCGCAGGCGCTCACGCCCGCCGACGCGGAATTCCATCGTGCGCTCGAGTAGCTTCCACTTGCCGGCCGGAGCGGCGAACCATTGCGCCTTGGCCTTCGGGTCGGCCCAAGCGGCGAACACGCGCGCCGGCGGCTGCGCCAACCGGCGCTCGATGGCGAAGGTCGCGTGCTGCGCCGGATTCGTGCTGGCGGCTTGGCTCACGGCTTCACGCCTTCGCGGGCACGAGGACCATCCACGACACGCCGAAGCGGTCGGCCACCATGCCGAAGCTCGGCGAGAAGAAGGTCTTCGCAAGGGGCATGCGCACCTGGCCGCCCTCCCCGAGCGCGGCGAACAGGCGCTTCGCCTCGGCTTCGTCCTTCGCGCTGAGGGTGAGCGAGAACCCCTGGAAGCTGGGCGTGCCCACGCACAGGCCGTCGGAGGCCATCAGCGTCGTCTCGCCGATGCGAAAGGCCGCGTGCATGATCTTGTTCTCCGAGCCGGCGGGCGCCTTGCCCGCCTGCGGCGGCTCCGGGTTGTCCTTGTAGCGCATCAGCATCGCCACCTCGGCACCGAGCGCCTTGCGGTAGAACTCGAGCGCCTCCTCGCAGCGCCCCTC
Organism: uncultured Pseudomonadota bacterium; assembly: GCA_963817785.1. Taxonomy (GTDB): domain Bacteria; phylum Pseudomonadota; class Gammaproteobacteria; order Burkholderiales; family SG8-39; genus JAKALD01. The sequence continues at coordinate 843,905 of CAWFPL010000008.1, forward strand.
GAAGAACAGGTAAGGCTGGATTTGCATGGCGTCTCCTTGTCGTCGTCAGTTCGCGAGATGGGCAGCGAGGCGGCCGATGGTTTCCGTCCAGCCTTGCTCCATGCCATCGAGCATCGCGCCCGCCTCGGCGCCCTCGCCGCTCGCCGTGGCGCGCAGCGTGAGCTTGGTCTTGCCGCCCTGCGCGGCGAAGGTCACGGTGATCACCGTCTGAATGCGCTCGATGCCCTGGTCGTCGTCCGCGGCGCCGGCGATGACCAGGCGCTCGGGCACGACGACTTCGCTGAACACGGCCCGCATCCAGTAGTCGCGCCCGTCCGGCGAGCGCATGCACAGGCGGAAGACGCCGCTCGGGCGGGGATCGGCTTCGCACTCCGGGACCGTGAAGCCGTTCGGGCAAAACCACCCCGCCAGGTGCTCGGCGCGCGTCCAGGCCTCGAACACGCGGCTGCGCGGCGCGGCGAAGACGCGGATGATGGAAACCGTGCGCTCGCGCTGCATCACGCCCCCGCCATGTACCCGGCGAACTGCTCGAAGGTGCCGCCCCAGCCCTGCTTCATGCTGTCGCGGCCTTCGTCGAAGGTTTTCCACTCCAGCTCGCTCGAGCCCTCAAGCGGAATCCACCGGATCGTAAGCCGCGTCCTTGCGCCTAGCGCCTCGAACATTGCCGTGGACAGCGTCTGCCGCGGCCAGGTCGGCATCATCGGGTGCACCGTAATGCCGCCGCTCGCGTCCGAGAACGAGTTGACCCAGACCAGCCGCTCCGGCTCGACGATTTCCCGGTAGACGAACCTGCCCCACATGTCCTGGCCGTCGGGCGTACGCAGGCAGTAGTGCATGGCGCCGCCCGGCCGCAGGTCGATCGTGCAATGCGTGACCGTGGATCCCTTCTGGCCCCACCAGTGCCTGAGCTGCCCGGCCTCGGTCCAGGCCTTCCACAGCTTGTCGCGCGGCGCGTCGAACACCCGCTCGATGACGAAGGGCTCGGTCTCCTGCAGGAAGCGCTCTAGGTTGGCGAACGAGTAACCCCATCCGCGCTGGTGCCCGTCGCGCGCGGCCTGGTCGAAGAACTGCTCGTGCCGGAACGCGAGCTCGGTGCCGCTGCCGACCTGCGTCAGCGTGATCGTCACCAGCGACTCGCGCTCGGGCGTGGTCCGCGGCCAGGTCCAGGTGAATACCAGCCTGCGGCCGGGGACGATTTCCTTGTAGACCCCCTGCACCTCGTGCGCGTTGCCGTCCGCGCCGCCGAACACGATGCGATAGCGTCCGCCGACGCGCAGGTCGAGCTCGGCGAGCGAGACCTTCTCGCCGCCGCCCGGCCCCCACCAGCGGCTTATCGCTTTCGGGTCGGTCCAGGCGCGCCAGACTTTTTCCGGCGCGACCGGGTAGCGGCGCTCGATGACGAGGAAGGGCCTTTCTTCAATTCGGGCGGGTTCCATCGCTGCAGCTCCTCCTGCTGATACAGATAACGGGCGAGCGAATCGAGCTGCTCGGACCAGAACTTCTCGTAGCGCGACACCCAGTCGGCGGCGGCCTTCATCGGCTCGGCGGACAGCTCGCAGCTCACCACCCGTCCTTCCTTGGTGCGCGCGACGAGCCCGGCATCCTCGAGCACCCGCAGGTGCTTCATGACTCCGGGCAACGACATGTCGTGCGGCGCGGCGAGCTCGGAGACCGCCCGCCCGCCGCCGCTCAGCGACTCGAGGATGTGGCGCCGGGTGCGGTCGGCGAGCGCGCCGAAGACCGCGTCGAGCTCGTCGTCCGCATACTTAACCATCCGGTTTAGTATCTGCCCCGCCGCGGGCGGCTGTCAAGCCCCCCCGGGGGCTCAGGCGCGCGAACGGCGGCTGGTGGCGAGCGCGACGCCCGCGACGATGATCGCGATGCCCGCGGCGTTGTAGGCCGCGAAGCGCTCGCCGAGCAGCAGCACCGCGAGCAGCGAGCCGAACGCCGGCAGCAGGTGCAGCGTGAAGCCGGCGGCGTTCGCGCCGACCACCGCGACGCCGCGGTTCCAGCAGGCGAAGGCGGCCACCGAGGCGCCGAGGCCGACGTACAGGACGCCCGCCATGGCCTCGGCGTCAGGCCAGCGCGGCGGCGCCGCGAGCGCGCGCAGCGCTGCGACCGGCGCGAGCATGGCGACGCCGAGCGCCGCGATCACGAACAGGAACGCGGTGCCGCCCAGCTCCGGCGGCCGGCGCTTGAGCAGCACCGAGTACAGGCCCCACGCCGGCATCGCGAGCAGGATCCAGACGTCGCCGGCGTGGAAGCGCAGATCGAGCAGCCGCCCCGGCTCGCCGCGCGCCAGGATCACCAGAATTCCGGCGAGCGAGATCGCCATGCCGGCGATCTGTCGCGGCCTCGGGCGCTCGCGCTCGATCGCCCACGAGCACAGCAGGAAGACCAGCGGCGCGGCGGAGTTGAGCAGCACCGCGTTGACCGCGGTCGTCGTGCGCAGGCCGAGATAGACGATGGTCTGGAACAGCGCCACGCCGGTTGCCGCCAGCAGCACCAGCATGCGTGCGTCGCGCCGGATCACGCGGCCCATGCCGGCGAGCTGCGGCAGCGCGAATGGCGCCAGCGCCGCGAGCGCGACCAGCCAGCGCAGGAAGTTGAGCATCACCGGGTCGAACGCGCCGCGCAGCGCGCGGCCGGTGATCCAGTTTCCCGCCCAGAGCAGGTTGGCGAGCGCGAGCAGCGCAAAGGCCACCGCGCGATGGTTGGAACGCATGCGACGGATCGGATCCGGGAAGCGGTGACAGCCGCATTGTCCGCGATTCCCGCGGCGCGGACCGCTGCGTCAGCGAAACCAGCGCGCCTCGTGCCGTCCGAGCGGCCCGGCCTCGACGGGCCAGCGCACCTCGAACCCCTCGATGGTCGCGGCGCAGGGCACCAGCTTCACCGGCCCCCAGGCGGTGCCGCCGCGCTCGAGCAGGTCTTCGACGTTCTCGAGCCTTGCAGCGGAGGCGTCGCCCTCTTGCCCGAGGTCCATGAGCAGCTTCGCAGTGCGCGCGAGCGCGAGGCGCGAGAGCGCGCTCCGGTCGGCGAGCGCGCGGCAGGCCGCGGCCCCGATCAGGTAGCCCGTGCCGTGATCGAGCGCCTGCGCGGGTAGCGGCGTCGGCTTGCCGTCCGATCCCGGATGCGCGATGCCGGTGCTCATCTGCACCAGGCTGTCGAAGCCGCGGCGCGCGGCCCACGGGCCGCTCCAGCCCCAGGCGTCGCTCCTCACGAGAACGAGCGAGGCATTGAGCGCGCGCAGGCGCTCGGGCCCGAGCCCGAGCCGATCGAGCGCGCCAGGGCGGTGGCCGTGCACCAGCACGTCGGCTTCCGTGATCAGGCCCTCCAGCGCCGCGCGGCCCTCGGGGCTGGACAGATCGAGCGCCGCGCAGCGCTTGCCGCGCGTCATGTCGGGCAGCAGCGCACCCATCTCCTCGAAGCCCGGCGGATCGATCCGCAGCACCTCCGCGCCGTACGCCGCCAGGTGGCGCGTACCCACCGGCCCGGCAATGACGCGCGTCATGTCGAGCACGCGCACGCCGGCGAGCGGCGAACCGGGCGCGGCGCGCTCCTTCATCTCCCCGGCGCGGCCCTCGCGCGCGACGATCGGCTCGGCGGCGAGCGCAGCGCCCTGCGGGTGGCGCGCCCACGCCTCGATCGTGTGCAACGACGCGGCCGCACCGCCCGCCTCCACCACCGCGTCCTGCAGCTCCTCGGCATGCCGGCGCGCGACCGCCTGCGCCACCGCTTCCTTTTCCTCGGCAACGCCGAGCACGCGCAGCACCGCCTGGCGGTGATGCGCGTAGTTGGTGTGCAGCCGGATCCAGCCGTCGGCCGCGCGGTAGTCGCCGGCGATCGGGTCCCAGATCTGCGGCAGCGTCCAGCCCTCGGGCTTCAGGAACCGCTCGCAGCGGAACGCGGCGGCCGCGAGCCGCCGGTCGACCGTCACGCGGCGCGGCGGCTCGCCGCGTCGCTTCGCCCACAGCTCGGCCGCGGCGAGCGTCGCGACGCCGATCGTCGCGCAGGCGAGCGTGCTCACCTCGAATTTCGACGGCAGCCCGCCCGCCGGGCCGCTGAACTGGAGCGAGTGCGCGAGGGCCGGCGCTCCGCCGAGGGATTGCCAGAGGGTGGAGGCGAGCAGGTGCTCGGGAGTCATGGCCGGGCACGCGGCTCAGGCGGCAGTGATGGAGTCGACCCGGTTCGGATAGAAGGCGAGCAGCTCCTTGATGACGCTCACCTCGTCGTAGGGCTGCTCGTAGCTCCACACCGCGTTCTCGGCGCCGCCCCTGAGCGAGTAGTACGAGGCCTGGCCCTTGAAGGGACAGTAGGTGTGGTGGCTGGTGCGCACCAGCCGCTCCATCTTCACGTCCTTGCACGGGATGTAGAACACCGGCGGATAGTCGGCTTCATTCAGCCGCACCGCGTCGCGGCTGTCGGCGATGACTTCCCCGTTCACCTTCACCTGCACGCGCACGCCCGCGGGCTCGGTCGTGACGCGATGCCCGGGGTGCTGCTTGAATCCCGGACCGCTGTTGGCGCTCATGGCGTTCTCCTTCGGCTAGACCTTCACTTTCTCCTCGGCCAGGACGCGCTGCACGGCCGGCCGCTGCAGCAGGCGATCCTTGAACGCAGTGTAGTTCTTCAGCTCCGTCATGGGCAGCTCCCGGCGCAGGCCCCAGGCGTAGAACACCAGGCCGTAGGCATCGAGCACCGAGTAGTGCTCGGAGAGCCACTGCCGCCCGGCCAGCCGGAGGTCGATCTGCCGCAGGTAGTCGTGGAAGGTCTTGCGGCCGGTCTCCTGGATCTTCGCGAAGCAGGCGGTCTCGCTGGTGTAGCGCTCGGGCCGGTTGATGTGGGCGTGCGCCGGATGCACACTCGCCGCGAAGAAGCCGATGAGCGAGAGCGCCCGGGCTTCGGCGACGGCGTCCACCGGCCACAGCCCGAAGCGCTTGCCGAGGAAGGGCAGGATCGCCGTGTTCTCGGTGAGCGGCTGGCCGTCCTCGAGCCGCAGCGCGGGAACGCGCCCCTGCGGATGAATCTTCAGATAGGCCTCGGTCTTCTGCTCGCCCTTCGCGAGGTCGACACGCCTGGCCTCGTACTGCTCGCCGCCCTCCTCCAGGACGATGTGCGCGGCCATCGAACAGGCACCGGGGGCGTAGAAGAGCGTCAGCATGGGCAGCTTCTCCTTGAAGGGAATTCCGGAAACCGGAACCGCGGATTCTCCATCTTCGGCTTGCCTCGGAGAAGGCAGCCTGCAAAACACCGCGGCCGGGACCCGGCGGTACTACGCTTGCGCGGCGCCGGTCTCGATGAGCCGCGTGCTGCTCACCGCCGCGGCCAGCAGTGCGATGCCGGCGCCGATCCCGAGCGCCCAGATCGTGGCGCGCGCGCCGAACGCGCTGAACATCAGCGGCACCAGCGCAGCGCCGACGGTCTGGCCGACCAGCCGCGCCGTGCCCAGCATGCCGCCCGCCCCCCCGGAGCGCGACAGCGGCGCGGCGGTGATGATGGCGCGGTTGTTGGGCGACTGGAACAGGCCGAAGCCGGCGCCGCACAGGGCCATGCGCCAGGCGATGTTCGCGTCGCCGGGGGAGGCCGGTAGCCAGGCGAGCAGCCCGAGGCCGGCCGCGAACAGCCCCAGGCCGAGCGCGCCGAGAATGCCCGCCGGATAGCGATCGGCGAGCCGGCCGGCGATCGGCGCCATCACCGCCGCCGCCACCGGCCAGGGCGTGATCAGCAGGCCGGTCGCCACGGCGTCGCGGCCGAGCACGTCCTGGAAATAGAACGGAATCGAGACGTAGGCCAGCATCTGCGAGGCGAAGGAGCACACCGAGGTCGCGATCGACAGCGCGAACATCGGGATGCGCAGCAGGTCGACCGGCAGCAGGGGCGCCGCCTGCGGCAGCTGGCGCGCGACCAGCGCCACGCCCGAGAGCGCCGCGCCGGCGAAGGCGAGCGCCACGTAGAGCGTGCGCTCGCCGTGGCCGAGGCCGTCGACGGCGACCACCAGCAGGCCGAAGAACAGCGCGTTCAGCAGCGCGCTCAGCACGTCGAAGCGCCGCGGCGAGCGGGGCATGCGCGGCAGCGAGCGCGCCGCGACCAGGGTCGCGATGCCGAACGGCACGTTGACCGCGAACAGCCACGGCCACGAGGCGACCTCCAGGATGCCGGCGGCGACCGTCGGACCCGCGGCCGCCGAAACCGCCACCACGAAGGCGATGATGCCGATGCCCCGGCCGAGCAGCCGCCGCGGATAGATGAAGCGCACCAGCGCGGCGTTGACGCTCAGCACCCCGGCCGCGCCCACCCCCTGCACCAGCCGCGCCAGGGACAGCTCGAGGAGCGAATGCGACAGCGCGCAGCCGAGCGAGGCCGCGGTGAAGATCGCCAGCCCGGTGCGGTAGATGCGGCGGTAGCCGATGATCTCGCCGAGCGAGGCGAGCGGCAGCAGCAGGACGGTGATGACGAGCTGATAGGCGTTCACCACCCAGACCGAGTCCGCCGGCGTGGCGTGCAGGTCGCTCGCGATGGTGGGCAGCGCCACGTTGGCGATCGCGCTGTCGAGCACCGACATGGTGATCGCGAGCCCGATGGCGAGCATCGCCCAGGCGCGCTGCGGCAGGGGGAGCCCGTCCGAGGCCTCCATGGCCACCATTCTAAGAGCCGAATCGCCGCGCCGCGCCACACGTTCGAAAATAACGCGACCCGTCCGCCGCCCAGGCAGAACCTCGCGCCGCGGGGGTGCTGATCGGGCAAGCCTGGGCGGGCGGCAGTGCGGGCGCAGCGAACCTCGCCGCGGGGTCCCCGGAAAGCTGGTTTTATGGGAAAATGGCTCCATGAAGACTACCCTCGAGCTTCCCGACGCGCTGCTTCAGCGCATCAAGCTGCGCGCCGTCCACCGCAGGCGCAAGCTGAAGGACGAGATCGCCGCGCTCCTCGAGGCGGGGCTGGCGCACGCGCCGGCGCCCGAGGCCCCGCGCAAGCCGCCCAAGCCGGTGCGCCTGCGCGGCCGGCGGCCGCTTACGCTGCGCGAGATCGAATCCGCCATCGACGCGGGCCGCGAATAGGCCCGCGCGCATGGTCGTCGTCGACACCAACGTCCTCGCGTACCTGCTTCTCGAAGGCGACCGCACGCCCCAGGCGCAGGCGCTGTACGCGCGCGACGCCGATTGGCGCAGCGAAGCCTTCCTGCTGGTCGAGTTCTCCAACATGCTCGCCACTTACGTTCGCGGCGGCAGACTGGATCCAGGCGCGGCGAAGGAGCTGCTGGCGGACGCGGAGCGAACCCTGGCCGGAACGGTCAACCTGCCGAATTCGCGGGCGCTGGAGCTCGCGATGCAATACGGCGTGTCGGCCTACGACGCGCGCTTCCTCGCCGCGGCCCAAGGCCTGGGCGCGCGGCTGGTCACGGAAGACACGAAACTGCGGCAGGCAGCGCCCGCGCTGACGCAATCGCTCGCGCAGGCCGCCGGCGGGCCCTGAACGATCACCTGCGCGGACAGGCTGTCGAGGCGTAGGCCTCGTTGAGAAAGCGCGCGAGCCGAAGCCCGGCCAGCCCGAGCTGCCGATCGAGCACCGGAAGCGCCTTGGCGTAGTAGGCGTCGTCGACGACCCGGTCGGCCGGAAGCAGGCGCCACATCGCCCGGGCGACGGCGTGCGTCCCGGTCGCCCATTGCTCCGGGGTGCCGCCGTCCACGGGACCCTGCGCCGCGGGGCTGTGTAGCCAGCCGTGCTCGAGGCGGCTTACGTAGGCGCCCCAGCTCCAGGTGGTGGCGGTGATCAGGGTCTCGTCCCACAGCGCGTGGAAATTCGTGCGGAAGTGCGTCGTCCTGCAGCGGCGCGTGCACTTGAGCTCGTGGATGCGCACCATGACCCGGATGTCGTTGCCGCCGCGCTCGTCGCCGACGGTGTGCAGGGGCTGGTGGATGTCGCCGACGAAGTGGACCGCGAAGCGCAGGGCGTCGCGCTTGAGCGCCTCGGTCGGTGCGCAGCGCAGCTCGCTTCGCAGGCGATCGAGCTCCGCGACCACGCAGTCGCCCCGCGCCGCGTCGGGCCGGCAGTCGCGCCGGGGATCGTAGGTCTTCGCCTCGAGCGGGATGTCGACGAAGTGCCAGTTGTACGTCTCGGGCCGCTGGTCGCGGATGTCGTCCGCCCAGCTCGCCTCGGAGGCGAGCGAGTGACCCTTTCCGAGCAGCTGCGTCACCATCGCCGTCGCGGCCGGCGACAGGCGGCGCTGCGCGATCTCCACGATGATCGAATGGCCCTCCGGTCCCCAGGCCCACGCCTGGCCCCACGTGCACAGGCCCAGGATAAACATCAACGTCCGCGCGCGCATCGCTCCCCCGAGGTCGGCCTGGAATCGGCGCCCCGAGGCTACACGATTTCGCTCGTCCTTTGAGTGCAGCGGGCCGCCGCGGAATGGGCTATCGTGCGCTTCCATGCCCGCGATCATCCGCGTCACGAACCTTTCGAAAACCTACGCGACCGGGTTCCGCGCCCTCAAGAACATCGACCTGGAGATCCGGCGCGGCGAGATCTTCGCGCTCCTCGGGCCCAACGGCGCCGGCAAGACGACGCTGATCGGCACCATCTGCGGGATCGTCACGCCGAGCGAGGGCACCGTCCTGGTGGACGGCCACGACATCGTGCGCGAGTACCGCGCGGCGCGCTCGCTGATCGGCCTGGTGCCGCAGGAGCTGACCACCGACGCGTTCGAATCGGTGTGGGGCACCGTGTCCTTCAGCCGCGGCCTGTTCGGCAAGCCTCCCGACCCCGCGTACGTCGAGAAGGTGCTCAAAGACCTGTCCCTGTGGGACAAGAAGGACAACAAGATCGTCACCCTTTCGGGCGGCATGAAGCGGCGCCTGCTCATCGCCAAGGCGCTCTCGCACGAGCCGCGGGTGCTGTTCCTCGACGAGCCGACCGCAGGGGTCGACGTCGAGCTGCGGCGCGACATGTGGCAGCTGGTGCGCTCGCTCAGAGAAGGCGGGGTGACCATCATCCTGACCACCCACTACATCGACGAAGCCGAGGAGATGGCCGACCGGATCGGGGTGATCCACAAGGGCGAGATCATCCTGGTGGAGGACAAGGCGGAGCTGATGCGCAAGCTCGGCAGGAAGCAGCTGACGCTGCACCTTCAGCATCCGCTCGAGCGCATCCCGCCCGCGCTGTCGGCCTACCCCTTGGAGCTCTCGAGCCAGGGCAGCGAGCTGGTCTACACCTACGACGAGGGCGACCGGGCCGGCATCACCGCGCTCCTCAAGGACCTGACCGGGGCGGGCATCCGGTTCAGGGACCTGCACACCACGCAAAGCTCGCTCGAGGACATCTTCGTCGGCCTGGTGAGCGAGCGGCCATGAACCTCTACGCGATCCGCGCGATCTACAAGTTCGAAATGGCGCGCACCCGGCGCACGCTAATGCAGAGCGTGGTCTCGCCGGTGATCTCGACCTCGCTGTACTTCGTCGTCTTCGGCGCGGCGATCGGCGGGCGCATTCAGCAGGTGGAGGGCGTGAGCTACGGCGCGTTCATCGTGCCGGGGCTGATCATGCTCTCGCTGCTCACGCAGAGCATCTCCAACGCCTCGTTCGCGATCTACTTTCCGAAGTTCACCGGGACCATCTACGAGCTGCTCTCGGCGCCGGTGTCCTACCTCGAGATCGTGCTGAGCTACGTCGGCGCGGCGGCGACCAAGTCGATGGTCCTCGGCCTGATCATCCTCGCGACCGCGGGGCTGTTCGTGCCGCTGCGCATCGAGCATCCGGCGTGGATGGTCCTGTTCCTGGTGCTCACCGCGGTGACCTTCAGCCTGTTCGGCTTCATCATCGGCATCTGGGCCGACGGCTTCGAGAAGCTGCAGCTCATCCCGCTGCTGTTCGTCACGCCGTTGACGTTCCTGGGCGGCAGCTTCTACTCGATCCACATGCTGCCGCCGTTCTGGCGCACCGTCACGCTCTTCAACCCCGTGGTCTACCTGATCAGCGGCTTCCGCTGGAGCTTCTACGGGCTGGCCGACGTGAGCGTCGGCGTGAGCCTCGCCATGATCACGGCGTTCCTCGCGGCGTCGCTGGCGATCGTGGCGTGGATCTTCCGCACCGGCTACCGCCTCAAAACCTGATCTGCAACATCGCCACGCCGGCCATGTCGAACCCCCTGCCCGCCCTCTCCCTGCTCGAAACCCGCGTGCTCGGCACGCTCGCCGAGAAGGAGCGCACCGTCCCCGACACCTATCCGCTGACGCTCAACACCCTGGTCGCCGGCTGCAACCAGAAGACCAGCCGCGACCCGGTGATGCAGGCCACCGAGACCGAAGTCCGTGGGGCAATCGACAGCCTGAAGCGCTCGAACCTGGTGGTCGAATCGAGCGGCGGGCGCGTGGCGCGCTACGCCCACAACCTCGAGCGCGTGCTGCAGGTGCCGACCCAGTCCTCCGCCCTGCTCACCGCCCTCATGCTGCGCGGGGCCCAGACCGCGGGCGAGCTGCGCATCGCCTGCGAGCGGCTGCACCCCTTCGCCGACATCTCGGCGGTCGAAGGCTTTCTGAACGAGCTCGCGGCGCGGCCGGCGGGCGCCCTGGTCGTGGAGCTGCCGCGCCTTCCGGGCGCGCGCGAGAACCGCTGGGCGCACCTGCTGAGCGGCGAACCCTCTCAGGAAACGCCGGCGACCGAGACCAAGGCCGGCGGCGACGTTTCCCTCGGCGAGATGGCGGCGCTCAAGGCGAACGTGGCGCGGCTCGAGGGGGAGATTGCGGAGCTGCGGGCGCTGGTGGGGCGGATCAGCGCGGAGCTCGGGATTCCTTCCGGGCGCGATGCGTCGAGCGGCGGCTCCTGAGCTTGGCGGCGCGTACCTCCAGTATTACACTCATGCATATTCCGTATTACGTCGGAGAGCCCGCATGACCCTCACCGTGCGCCTGCCCCCGCGCGTCGAGCAGGAGCTGGCCGAATACTGCGTCAAGCGCCGCATTACCAAGAGCGAGGCCGTGAAGCAGGCACTCGAGGAGCTGCTCGCCGCCAATGCCGGGAAGCCGAGCGCCTACGACCTGGGCAAGGATCTGTTCGGGCCGCACACCGATGCGGCGCCCACCGGGGACAGCGCGCGCCACAGCAAGCGCCTCCTGCGCGAGCATTTCCGCCCGAAGAAAGGCAGCAAGCGCAAGGCGCCGGCGGCGAAGTGAACGGCGCCATCGTCGATACCGGCTTTCTCATCCCGCTCTTCGACCCCAGCGACAAGCTGCGCGCCCCGGCGCGCGAGTTCCTCCAGAACAACCGGCATCCGCTCTTTACGGTGGCGCCGGTGATCGTCGAAACCTGCTTTTTCCTCGATCCCGACGGCAAGGCCAAGCTGCTCGAATGGGTTCAGCGCGGCGCCGTCGCGGTTGCGGAGGTGCCGACCTCCGCCTACGCGGACCTGCGCGCCCTCATCCTCAAGTACGCGGATCGCGACCTCGACTTTGCCGACACGGCCATCGTCTGGCTCGCTGAAAGGATCGGCTGCCGGTCCCTCCTGACCGTGGATGTCAGCGACTTCAGCATCGTCCGCATGAGGAAGGGCAGGCGCTTCGAGCTGGTGAAGTGGTTCGAGCCTTGACGCGCCTCGGGTTCTGCGACAATCGCCCCACCTCCCCACACCCGGCGAGACCATGGCGCTCAAACGACCCAAAGGCCCCCCCGGCACGCTGCTGGTGCTGGAGCACGACTCGAAGATCCTGAAGGGCAACCCGCTCGGCGACCCGCACGTGCGCAAGCTCGCGGTGTGGCTGCCGCCGCAGTACGAGCACGGCCCGGGCCGGCGCCGCTTCCCCGTGCTCTACGATCTGGTCGGCTTCACCGGCTCGGGCCTCGCGCACGCCAACTGGAAGCCCTTCGGCGACAACGTCCCGGAGCGGGCGGCGCGGCTCATCCACGAAGAGAAGATGGGACCGGCGATCATCGTCTTCCCGGACTGCTTCACCGCGCTCGGCGGCAACCAGTACCTGAACTCCTCCGCCATCGGCCGCTACGCCGACTACCTCACGCGCGAGATCATCCCCTTCGTCGACCGCGAGTTCCGCACGCTCGCGCGCCGCGAGCACCGCGGCTGCTTCGGCAAGTCCTCGGGCGGCTACGGCGCGATCGTCCACGGCATGAAGTACGCGCAGTACTGGGGCGCAGTCGCCGACCATTCCGGCGACGCGTACTTCGACTTCGTCTACTGGCACGACTGGCCGAACACCCTCAACGAGCTGGCCAGGCACCGCGTGCCGCCGCGCAAGGCGGGCCCCTACGACGCGCGCCGCGAGTCGGGCCGCAAGGGCCTCGCTGAAGGGCTCGACGACGGGCGCATCGCGCGCTTCCTGGCCAAGGTGTGGAAGAAGGAGAAGCTCTCCATGGCCGAGGGCCACTGCATCATGAACCTGTGCATGGCCGCCAGCTACGATCCCGATCCGAAGGCGCCGAACGGCTTTCGCGTGCCGTTCAACCTCGAGTCGGGCGAGCCGATCGAGCGGCGCTGGAGGAACTGGCTCGCGAACGACCCGATCCACCTGGTGGCGAAGTACCGGCGCAACCTCAAGTCGCTGCGCGGCATCTACATCGACTGCGGCTGGCGCGACCAGTATCACATCCAGTACGGCTCGCGCATCCTGTCCAAGCGCCTCGCGGCCGCCGGCATCCGGCACCGCTACGAGGAATTCGACGACGACCACTCCGACATCGACTACCGGATGGACGTCAGCCTGCCTTTCCTCTACCGGGCGCTGTCGCGCTGAGGCGCGTGCCGCGCGGCGCTGTCGTGTGCGCCGCGATGCCGGCGCGTCTGGGCGTAGCTCGCCTGCGAGTGATCCTGGCCCTCGGTGCTCATGCGGTCTTCGGCGCGCTGCAGGCCCTGGTCGCGATCCTGCGCGAAGCGCCCGTTCGAGTTCTCGTACGCGGAGCCGTTCGAGCCCGGCCCGACGGGAGAGCCGTGAGTGAAGCCGCCGGCTCCTTCGGGTCCGCGCGCGTTCGCGCCGGCGCTGAACGCCACAGCAGCCGATGCGCACAAGAGCAGAAGAGTCGATTTACGCATGATTGCCTCCGTTGGTTGCAATCCTGAGCACTCAATCTAGCGCAAACGCCGGGCCTCAAGGAACGCACTGAAGCGTAAAAGTCGTATCCGTTTGTAAACGTGTGTCGCGAAAATGCGACAGTTTTCACGCCGTGCGTACGGCGCTAGCATTTCGCGCGGGGAATCGGACAAGCGAGTCGGAGTAGGAATCATGGTTACCCATAACCCCCTCCACAGATCCGGACGAGCGGCTTTCCCGCATCCGGCTCTTGCCTCAGGTAATAAGGCCGAAGCGGCGTAGAGGATAGGGATGGCATACGCGCGCGACAGGCAGCCAACGCTGGAGCAGACGCCGCATGCGGTCCCATCGCACGCGACCGTTCTGGCTGCGCCGGCACAGCGCGCGATGCCAGAGCCGGCCCACTTGGAACCGGAACACCTGCAGCGCCGGGCTGTTCATGGGCACCCCGTAATAGCGGATGTGCCCCCCAACAACCGTGCCCAGCCATTGGCCCTGTGCAGGGATAGGCGCATGCATGCGTCGCCGCAGCTCGGCTTTCACCGCACGCAGCTTCGCCTGCAGGCGCTTGCGCATCGTCTGCCGCAAGACCGTGAATCGTCCGTTGCTTCGCTTGGTCGCGCAGATGTGCGTGAAGCCAAGGAAGTTGAACGTCTCGGGCTTGCCCAAACCCCGACGGGCGCGGCGCTCGGCGGCATACGGGCCGAACTCCAGCAGCCGGGTCTTCTCGGGATGCAGTTCCAGCTTGAACTTGGCCAACCGCTGGACCAGCTCGGCCCGGAACCGCTCGGCATCGGACTTCACCTGGAAGCCAAGCGCACTATCGTCCGCATAGCGCACGACGATCATCTCGCCGCGCGCGTGCTTTCGACGCCACGCCCGTACCCACAGGTCAAACGCGTAGTGAAGGTAGATATTGGCCAAGAGCGGCGATGCGCTGCCGCCCTGCGGCGTACCTTCCTCCGTACGCGTGCGCTTGCCATCCTCCAGCACGCCCGCGTTCAGCCATTTCTGGATGAGATGCACGATGCGCCGGTCCGCGATGCGATGTTCGATGAACTTCACCAACCACCCGTGATCGATCGAATCGAAGAACCCACGGATGTCCACATCGAGCACCCAGTTCACCGGTCTCGTGAGCAACCCCACGTACAACGCATCCAGACAGTCATGCTGGCTGCGCCCGGGGCGAAACCCGTACGAGAACCCGAGGAAGTCCGTCTCGTAGATGGCGTTCAGCACCTCGACGGCGGCACGCTGGACGAGCTTGTCCTCCAGCGATGTCACGCCCAGCGGGCGTTGCCCGCCGCCGTCCTTGGCGATGTACACCCTACGCACCGGCCTTGCCCGGTACGCTCCCCGCTTGAGCCGCTCCGAGAGGTCCCGGAGATGCTCTTCCAGGTCCTCGCCGTAGTGGCGCCAGGTCTCGCCGTCCACACCCGCGGCGGCTTCCTTCTTCAGGCTGAAGTAGGCCGTACGCAGCGTGTCCAAGCTATAGACATGGTGCAGGAGCGCGGTGAACCGCTTGGTCCTATCCTTCTTTGCCGCTTGACGTACCCGCTCGAGCGCACTTTGCACGCTCACCCGGCTCAGCGTCCGGAGCGCGTTTTGCTCGGGCAGGTTCTCTTTGGCCAGACCCCTTCCCTCCATCCCCTCCGCCACCGGCGAACCGGCCTTGTTCAGGGACTTCGCCGGTACTACGGGCCTGTCCGACTTCCCTTGTCCGTACATCATCGGCGTACGTCTATCGACTTCCCGACACGGCCCGCTGCTCTGGGCGAACAAGGGATCTCCCGGCTCCCGCGCGAGGTGTTTGCGTACATGCTCGGGGTCTGTGACCGCGCGGGGTCCCGTCGCGTCTCGCGATATCGACGCGCCGGGTGTGGCCTTCCGCTTCTCCTTACAGCGTCGGCACCCCGGAGGAAGGTTCTTTCGCGGCTCAATACCCGGCCCGCACGTACCCCTGTCAACGCTTCGACGCCACCCTTGCGGGCGGCTCCGCATGACTCGGGGCCGGTGTGGCTCGCTACACCTTCACCGTATGAAACTTTCATTCACAACACCTCGCCGGTTTAGCCGGCGCACAAGGAGATACCCATGAACGGCTTCGATGCACCGATGCGCAAGCGCCTGATGCTCGGCGCGCTCGCCGGAGCGGCCCTGACGCTCAACCCCTGGACCGTCTCGTCCGATCTGCGGCTCGTTGCGAACGCGGCACACGCGCAGTCCGCAGCCAACGCGAGTACCGGCCTCAGCATCGCCGCGAGCAACAGCTCCGCCTCGAGCTCCGCCTCGAGCTCCGCTTCAGGATCTGGCTCCGGTTCGGGCAGCGGCGGTGGCAGTGGCGGTGGCAGTGGTAGCGGTGGTGGCGGCGGTGGTGGTGGTGGTGGTGGTGGTGGTGGTGGTGGTGGTGGTGGCGGCGGTGGCGGTGGCGGTGGCGGCGGTGGCGGTGGCGGTGGCGGCGGTGGCGGTGGCGGTGGCGGCGGTGGCGGCGGCGGAGGCGGCGGAGGCGGTGGACGCTAGCGAACCGTTCCGAGGCCGCGCACGCGGAAAGGCGTGCCGGCCTCGCGCAAGGCCCTCAGCTCAAGCGCGCAGCAGGCGCCCGAGCGGCGTTTCCTCAGGCAGCGGCTCGCCGGGCTGAAAACGCGGGATTCTTCAGCATCATCGCCGCCGCGTTGATGCTGCCGAACAGCACTTGGCCGGAACCGACGATCCAGAACAGGCCCGGCAGCGAGCCGTGCAGATGGATCACCCAATACCCGCCGCCGATCAGCACCATCGCCAGGCGAACCACGCCGGCGAAAAACGGAACCACCACGTTGCCCGCGCCCTGGCTCGCGAAATACAGCGCCAGTCCGAGCCCGATGAAGGGATACAGCGGCGCGACGCGCACCAGATAGGCGGTTCCGTCGCGCACGACCGCCGGCACGTGGCTGAACAGATGCAGCCAGGCCGCCGGCGCCAGCGCGGCCGCGCCGCCGATGGCGGCGGTCACGAGCACCGAGTAGAGCGCACTCGTCCAGGCAATTCTGCGCGCGCGCTCGTACTGCCCGGCGCCGACGTTCATGCCCACCATCGTGACGCAGGCGGTGCCGAGCGCGAACAGCAGCGGGATGAGCGCGTAGTCGAGGCGCGAGGCGAGGCCGTAGCCGGCGATCGCGTCGGCGCCGAAGCGGCCGGCCAGCCCGGTGGTCAGCACCACCGTGAGATTGACCATCAGCGTGCCGACCGCCGAGAGGAGCCCCACCCCGAGGACGTCCTTGAGAAGGCGCCACTCGATGCGCGCCGGGTCGAGCCGCACCGGCGTGCGCGCCGAGCGCATGTAGAGCGCCAGCGCGGCCGCAGCGCTCACGTTGAACACGATCATCGCCGCGCCGGCGCCCGCGACCCCCAGAGCGGGGAACGGTCCCCAGCCGAAAATGAGCGACGGGGAGAGGATCAGCGTCGCGCCGGCGCCCGCGACCGTCACGACGGCCGGCACGCGCACGTTGCCCGCGCCGCGCAGCACGGAGGCCAGCAGATTGGTGATCCACGCCGGGATGGCGGCGGCGAAGACGAAGTTCGAGTAGAGCAGCGCGTTGGCGAGCGTGTCGCCCTCGCCGCCCAGCGACGCGTAAAGCGCCCGTCCGCCGAACCACGCGCCGAGGCTGAAAAGCGCGCCGAACGCGAGCGCGACGGCGGTGGCGTGAAACGCGAGCGCGTCGGCGTCGCGCCGCCGGCCCGCGCCGAGCGCGCGCGCGACCGCGGAGGAAACGCCGCCGCCGATGCCGCCGTTCGACATCATGGTCATCAGCATGAACAGCGGGAACACCAGCGCCACCCCGGCGATGGCGCTGGTGCCAAGCGCGCTGACGAAATAGGTCTCGGCAATGCCCACCAGCGTCTGCACCGCGAGCACGACCAGGACCGGCGCCGCCAGCCCGAGGAGCTGGGGGGCGACCGGTCCGTGCAGGAGCGAGTGGCGGGCCGACACGGATCGTTCCTTCGCGCGGCGGGTCATGACGGGACCTCGCTCGCTTCGTAACGCTCGGCCCGCGCCGCGGCCGCCGCCTGGAAGAACGCGGTGAGGTGCAGCATCACGAACAGCGGCACCAGGTAGGCCGGAATCAGGATGAGCGGCATGCGCGCCATCGGCGCGGTCGTGACCTCCCCGCCGAGGCCGGCCAGAAAGCCCGCGCTGAGCGCCCCGACGCTCACCGCGACCAGCAGGTCGAGGATGCCGAACGCGTTCCAGAGCGCGAACAGGCGCGAGCCGGCGAAGGCCCGCTCGCGCGTCAGTGCCAGGGCGACCCACGGCGCCGTCAGCCCGATCGCGATGTCGCCGAGCCCGGCGGGCCACGCGAACGCACCCGGCAGCACGCCGTTCGCGTACAGCGCGAGAAAACCGAGGCCGGCCACGCGCCACCCCTGTATGGCGCTCAACAGGCGCAGGTCCGCGGACAGCACGAGCGTCCGGAAGCCGTCCGAGCCGTAGTAGGCGACGAGGAACGCGGCGAGCGGAAGCGTTGCGCCGTAAAGGATGGGCAGCGGCGGTTCCCCGGGCGCCCGCACGAAGCCCCCCGCGCTGCCGATCGCGGCAATCGCTACGAACCAGATTCCGAGCGCGACCCAGGTGAATTGCCTGACGTTCATGGAAACCCCCCATCGAAGTCCGTTGGCCAATGACTATTCTTATAATAGTGACTTGCCTTTTTGATGTCAACCGGCTATTTTTGGGGCATGGCGAGGTCCTACCGACAATCCAGCTGCCCGGTCGCACGCACGCTCGACCTCATCGGCGAGCGCTGGACCATCCTGCTGCTGCGGGACTTGTTCCTGCACGGCCCGCGCCGCTTCCAGGATTTCCAGGAATCCCTCGGCGGCGTGGCGCCGAACACCCTGTCGGCGCGCCTCAAGGACCTGGAGGCCAGCGGCTTGATCGAGCGCCGCGCCTACAGCGAGCACCCGCCGCGGCTGGAATACCACCTGACGGACAAGGGGAAGAGCCTCGGCCCGGTTCTCAAGGCGCTGCGCGATTGGGGCCGGCAGCACGCCGACGTTCGCGGGTCGCGCTGAGCGCGCAGCGCAGCGAAAGGCGCCCGAGCCTTCAGGGGCGCGCGCGGCCCGGTCCACTCAGTGCGCGACCCCCGGTCGCTCGGCCCAGCAGGTCCGCGAACACGAAGCCGTCGCGCTCGACGGCCTCGCCCACCGTCACCGGCACCGGGCGGCCGAACATCGGGCCTGCGCAGGCGAAGGTGTGGAATTCGCCGCGCTCGCCGCAGGGATCGACGCCCTCGGGCAGCGAGTCGAGGAAGCGGCGGTCGTAGGCGCGCCCCGCCCATTCGCGCGGCGCGAGCCTGGGGTCGACGCAGGTGATGAACGCGCGCAGGCCGCCGGCCACCATGTCCTCGGCGAGCGCGCGCGTCGGTAGCCCCCAGAGCGGAAAGAGCGGCTCGATGCCCGTCCCCGCGAGCTTCGTCTCGCGGTAGCGGCGCACGTCCTCGAGAAACAGGTCGCCGAACGCGAAGTGCGTCACCCCGCGCCGCTTCGCCTCCGCCACGAAGGCCGCCATCGCCGCTTCGTAGGCTTCGTTCGGGCACGGATAGGGAATCGGGATCGCCGAGAGCGGCACGCCCGCGCTCGCGGCCTGGGCGTCGAGCAGCTCGCGCTGCACCGCGTGCATGGCGACGCGGTCGAACTCGGTGTTGACCGTGGTGAACAGGCCCGCGAGCTCGACGTCCGGCTCCTGGCGCAGGACGTGCAGCGCCCAGGCGCTGTCCTTGCCGCTGCTCCAGGAAAGCATCACGCGCTTGGTCATCGTGCTCCGGCCCTCGGCAATCTCCTGGTACTCGGGCGAGTCGAACCGCTCGCGAAACGCGCGCTCGTCGGGAAACGACAGAGATGACATTCTCCCAGCCCGAGCTGCCCTCCGCCACTTCGAGTCCCTCGTGCGCGGCGAGCTCTTGGGCCCGGCCTGTCATGCCGACGATTGCACGGAGGGCTACGCGGTCGCGCGCCCGAGCCGATCGCCCGGCAGGGACCGGGGGGCTTGCGATATTCACCCTTTTGGATTAACGTTTGCGCCATGGACCTCGACGATACCCTGGTCGCCCTCGCCGATGAGACCCGCCGCAGCATCCTGCAGCGGCTCGCGGCGGGCGAGGCGCGCGTGACGGAGATCGCGGCGCCGTACGACATCTCGCTCAACTCCGTCTCCAAGCACATCCGGATCCTGGAGCGCGCCGGGCTCGTGCGCCGGCGCGTCGTCGGGCGCGACCACTTCCTCTCGCTCGATCCCAAGCCCATGGACGGCGTCGCCGCGTGGATCCAGCGCGAGCGCGCGGCCTGGGCCGCCCGCCTCGACCGGCTGGAGGCCGCGCTGCGCGCGGAGGACGCGATCGAGGCCGCGCAATCCTCATCCCGCAGACTCGCTGCCAAGCGAAGGAGAAAGCCATGACCGCACGCGCCACCCTGATCCAGCCCTCCACCGTCCGCTTCGAGCGCCTGCTCCCCGGGCCCGTCGAGCGCGTCTGGGCCTACCTCACCGAGTCGAAGAAGCGCGCGCTGTGGCTCGCCGCGGGCGAGTTCGACCTGCGCGTGGGCGGCAAGATCGAGCTCATCTTCGACAACCCGAAGCTCACGGACGAGGCGCCCCCGGCCGACGCGCGCCGCCTGGGCGTGCACCGGGCCGAAGGCGAGATCACGCGCCTGGAGCCGATGAAGCTGCTCGCGCACACCTGGGCCTGGGAAGGCGGGATGTCGGAGGTGACCTACGAGCTCGCCCCGCGCGGCAAGGAGGTGCTCCTCACCATCCACCACAAGCTGCCCGACGATCCGGGCCTCAAGATCGCGGTCGGCGGCGGCTGGGCCACGCACGTGGGCATCCTCGAGGACCAGCTGAAGGGCGCGAAGCCGCGGCCCTTCTACTCGACGCACGCGCGCGAGATGAAGGAGTTCGAGAAGGGGCTCGCCGAAGCGCGCGTCTAGGCGCGCAGGACCCGGCCCGCCGCGGCGCCGGTGAGCGCGCCCTTCTCCCAGGTCGGCACGCCGTTCACCAGCGTCATCTCGATGCCGGTCGAGCGCACCACCATGCGCTTGCCGCCGCCGGGGCGGTGCACCCGTCTTCCGAGTCGTGGCGAGGGGCACAATCCTACCCATGACCGACGCCGTGAAGAACCTGCGCAACGAGGCACGCAAACTCTCCCCGAGCGAGCGCCTCGAGCTGGTGGACGACCTGCTGGCGAGCCTCGACGAGAGCGACCCCAGGCTCGACGCGCGGTGGGCTAAAGAGGCCGAGGATCGCCTCGCCGCGTATCGAAGGGGCGAGATCAAGGCCGTCGCGCTGCAAGAGGTGCTCGCAAAGTATCGGGTCGCGTGAGCGTCAGGCCGCTCTAGCCTCGCCCGGATCACACCCGCGGACGGTTACCGATCAGCCTCAGGAGCGCAGCACGCGCCCGGCCGCGGCGCCGGTGAGCGCGCCCTTCTCCCAGGTCGGCACGCCGTTCACCTGCGCCATCTCGATGCCGGTCGAGCGCACCACCATGCGCTTGCCGCCGCCCGGCAGGTCGTGGAGCCGCTCGGGGCGGCCCGCGATGCCCACCGTCTGCGGATCGAAAGCCACGACGTGCGCGCCTGCTATTCCTTGATGCGAACCCGCCCCGGCTCGATCACCCAGAGGCGATGCGCCGCAGGTTCTGCTGCGGCGAGTCCAAGCCCCTGCCGCAGCAGCTGAAGCGTCAGCTCGATCTGCTGGAGCGCCGGGCGCAGCACCCACACTCCCGCGTGCCCCGCCGGCGGATAGGCACGGATGTCCGCAAAGCCGAGATCCAGGGTGACCAGGATGCGGGACTCGCCCTGGCAAGCACGGAGGATCCGCTCATCGGGTTGGCCGCCGAGCTCCTGCTCGAGCGCGGTGCGCACGTCGTGCCCGGCGTTGCGCAGCATTGCAGCCGCCTCGCCGGGCACGTTCTCGTCGAGCTTGAAGCGCAGCGCCACGCGGCGCGCTTACGCGTGGATCGGAACGATGCGCTCGCGCGCAAGCTCCGCGGCGTAGGCAAGCGCGGCCGGAATGTGTTCCGGCTTCAGCGAAGGAAAGTTCGAGAGAATCCGCTCGGCCGTCTCGCCAGCGGCGAGATTGTCGAGGACGACCGAGACCGGCACGCGCGTGCCGCGGAAACACGCCGCCCCATGCATGATCTGCGGATCGGTCGCGATGTAAGGTCTCCAGTCCATGGCCGTCATGCTACCACCGCCGGGCAGAGGCTCGGCTGCGGGAGCGCCTCAGGAGCGCAGCACCCGCCCGGACGCGGCGCCGGTGAGCGCGCCCTTCTCCCAGGTCGGCACGCCGTTGACCAGCGTCATCTCGATGCCGGTCGAGCGCACCACCATGCGCTTGCCGCCGCCCGGCAGGTCGTGGAGCCGCTCGGGGCGGCCCGCGATGCCCACCGTCTGCGGATCGAAGAGCACCAGGTCGGCAGCCATGCCGGGGGCGATGCGCCCGCGGTCGCGGATGCCGAAGAAATCGGCCGGGTCGGAAGTCATGCGGCGCACCGCCTCTTCCAGCGTGAGCACGCCGCGCTCGCGCACCCAGGTGCCGAGCACGTAGGACGGATAGCCCGCGTCGCACAGCATGTCGAGGTGCGCGCCGCCATCTCCCAGGCCCAGCAGCACCGAGCGGTCGTTCAGCAACTCCGCCATGCGGTCCACGCGCGTGTTCCAGGACTGGACCGTGAACTCGTTCTCCAGATCGTCCTGCAGCGTGAGATCCAGCAGCGCGTCGACCCCGTCCTTGCCCTGCTCCGCCGCGAGCTCGGCGACCGTCCTGCCCTCGAAGCCCTTGAGCGCCGGGTTCTTCACCTCGTGCACGCTGATCCGCGCCCAGTCGCCGAAGGAGGCCGGGCGCTTCAAGTCCTCGCGGAACGCGTCGCGGAACGCGGGGTCTTGGTACACCTTCGCCTGCGCCGCTTTCGAGGTGTCCTCGAACAGACGCTTCCAGGAGGGAAACGCCGCGAACGCGAACGGGCTGCGCATGACGAGCTCGCGCGTGAGCGGCAGCGGCGAAGTCTGCGGCCTCGCGCCGCGCGGGATCAGCGCCTTGATCTTCGCGAGCGACGTGCGCAGCGCCTCGGGCAAGTCGTCGCGGTCGAACATCGCGATGAACGTGATGGGGCGGCGGCTCTCCTCCAGCATGAAGGCGAGCAGCTCCACCTCCGGGTCGTCCATCACCGCGATCTGGCGCGTCATCGCGAACTCGATCGCGCCCTTGTTGCGGTCTCTGAGAGCGTTGCAGTACGCCTTCAGCTCCTCGCGGCTCGCGTTGCGGCAGGCGAGCGGCCGGCCGCCGTAGCCCATGTGCTGGTTGAGCAGCGTGCTCGAGAAACCGAACGCGCCCGCGTCGAGCGCTTCGCCGAGGAGGGCCTGGATCTTCTTCGTTTCTTCTTGCGTGGCCGCGCGCTCCATCGACGCCTCGCCCATCACGTAATGGCGCAGCGGCGTGAGCGGCGCGAGGAAGGCGAGATTGAGCGCGGGCTTGCGGTTTTGTGCTGCGTTCAAGTACTGCGGGAACGTCTCCCAGTCCCAGGTGATCCCGGCGTTCAGCACCTCGAACGGAATCGCCTCCACGTTCACCAGGTCGCGCATCGCGATTTCCCTGGATTCCGGACGGCACGGGGCGATGCCTACGCCGCAGTTGCCCATGACTACGGTCGTTACTCCGTGCCAGGAGGACGGGGTCGTGGCGCCGTCCCAGCAGATCTGGGCGTCGTAGTGGGTGTGGGGGTCCATGAAGCCGGGGGCGACGACGAGGTTGGAGGCGTCGATGGTTTGCTTCGACACATCCAACCCTTCGCCCACCGCCGCGATCTTCCCGTCCGCGATCGCGACGTCGGCGCGCCGCGCCGGCGCACCCGTCCCGTCGATCACGGTGCCGTTTCGGATAACCATAGCGTCACGCATTGGCGATCGTTCCCCCTGCCTCGATATCCTGCGTTTTACTCGGGCATCCCCGCCCGGCGCCACCCCGTTTCGAATTCGCCGAACACCTCCGGATTCACCCCGACGGTGATGCGGTAGCGGCCGATGGTGAAGCCGGGGTCGAGCGCGAGCATGGCTTGAACCGCCGCCCGCGCGTCCTCCTCGCGGCCCACGCGCACCAGCGCCGCCGCGAGATACGCGTACGGCACGCTGAAGCCCGGGTTCGCCTCCACCGCGCGCCGCGCCCAGCCCTGCGCGATCTCGTAGCGCCCGAGGCGGTAATGCGCGCCGGCGAGCGCCAGGTACGACAGGTAGTTGAGCGCGTCGAACGGGCTCAGCGCGAGCGCGCGCCCGGCGCGCTCGATCGCCTCCTCGCTCCGGCCGGTCCAGGCGAGCGCCACCGCGCTCGTGCACAGGGCGACGACGTTCGAGGGGCCGAGCGCGAGCGCGCGGTCGAACAGATCGAACGCGGTAGCCGTGTCGTGCCGATCGAACCAGGTCACGAAGCCCGCGATCGCGAGCGAGAGGGCGTCGTCGCTGCCGCCGGCCACCGCCGCCTGCGCGTGGCGGATCGAGGCCGCGCGGTCCTCCTCGCGCAGGCCGCCGCGGCTGTAGCGCACGTGAAAGCACCAGGCGAGCATCGCGTGGGCGAGCGCGTAGCCCGGCTCGAGCTCGAGCGCCTTCTGCAGCAGCGGGATCGCCGGAGCGCCGGCGTCCGGCATGAGCTTGTAGAGGTACGGCAGCGCGCGCAGCACCAGGTCGTAAGCGCCGAGCGTCTCCCGGCGCTTGCGCCGGACGCGCTCCACCTCCGCCTTCCTCAGGCCCGGCTCGATCGCGCCGATCACGCTCATCGCGATCTCGTCCTGCACCGCGAACAGGTCGCCGAGCTGGCGGTCGTAGCGCTCGGCCCAGACCTGCGCGCCGCTCTCCGCATCGACCAGCTGCGTGGCGATGCGGATGCGGTCCGCGAACCGGCGCACGCTGCCCTGCAGCACATAGCGCACGGCGAGCTCGCGTCCGACCTGCCGCGGGTCCACCGCCCTGTCCCGGTACACGAAGCTCGAGTTGCGCGCGATTACGGTGAGCCCCTTCACGCGCGCGAGCCCGGTGATGACGTCCTCGACCACGCCGTCGGCGAAGTAGCCCTGCTCCGGGTCGCTGCCGAGATTCTCGAACGGCAGCACCGCGATCGACGGCCGCCCGGGCGCGGCGGCGGTGGCGGACGCCTCCTCCACCCCGACCAGCCGGTAGCCGCGGCCCGGGACCGTCACCAAGTGCAGCGGCGCGCCGCGCTCCTCGCCCAGCGCCTTGCGCAGCGCCGAGACCTGCACCTGGATGTTGTTCTCCTCGACCACCAAGCCGGGCCACACCTTCGCCAGCAGCTCGTCCTTGGTCACCACCTCGCCGCGCGCCGCCGCGAGCGCGCACAAAATGTCAAAGGCCTTCGGCTTCAGCTCGAGCGGCACGCCGCGGGCCACCAGCCTGCGGTGGCGCAGGTCGAGGCGGAAATCGCCGAAGCGGAGTTCCTCGCCTGCTATGCCGGTCATTCAGAACGATTAAGGACCTGAACCAAGGACACTCCGGAGGCCGCGCATTATGCTCGGCGTCGATGAGCAGCCATGGTAACCGGAAAGGGCAAGCGATCGACGCCGCCATCCGTGCGCGCCGGACCGTACGCGCCTTCCGCCCCGCGCCCGTGCCGCGCACGGAAATCGCGGAGATCCTCGAGACCGCGCGCACCGCGCCCAGCACCTTCAACACCCAGCCCTGGCGCGTGCGCGTGCTCGCGGGGGCGGCAAAGCGCGCTCTGAGCGAGGCGTTGCTGCGGGCCCATTCCTCGAACGCCCACCCGCCGTTCTCGCCCTTTCCTCCGACCCCGCCGGCCGACTGCGCCGCGCGGCACAACGACTTCGGGCGGCGCTACTACGCGGCGCTCGGCATCGACCGCGCCGACACGGCCGCCCGGGTGCGCCAGACCGGCCGCAACTTCGAGTTCTTCGACGCGCCCGTCGGACTTATCTTCACCATCGACGGTGCGCTGACCAAGCACAGCTGGCTCGACTACGGCCTCTTCCTCCAGAACCTGATGCTCGCGGCTCAGGCCCGGGGGCTCGCGACCTGCCCGCAAGTTTCCTTCGTGCGCTACCGCAGCGTCATCGCCGCGGAGCTCGGCCTCGCGCCCGAGGAGGACGTCGTGTGCGGAATGTCGCTCGGGTATGCGGACGAGGCGGCGCCCGTCAACCGGCTCGACATGCCGCGCGAGGCGGTGGAGGGGTTTACGAGGTGGGTGGGGTTTGAAGGGTAGGCGGGTGAGGCTCGGCAGGCTCGGATGTCGGCCACCCCGCGGGTCTTCAGGTCGTTGAACACCTTCATCCAGAATTTCGCCCCCTCGGTGTTCTCGATCCACAGCCCCAGGATCTCGCGCGTGCCATCGGGTCGCGCCCCCAAGGCCAAGTAGACCGCTTTGTTGCGCACCACGTTGTCCTCGCGGATCTTCACCCGCAGCGCGTCGAAGAACACCACCGGGTACATCGGCTCCAGCGGCCGGGACTGCCAGGCCGTCACCTGCGCGTGCACCGCGTCGGTGACCCCGCTGATGAACTCCGGCGTGACGTCGGTTGCGTACATCTCCGACAGAAACCCCTGGATCTCCCGCACCGTCATCCCACGCGCGTACATGGCGATGATCTTGTCGTCAAAGCCCGTGAAGCGCCGCTCGTGTTTGCCGATGAGCTTGGGCTCGAACTCCCCCGCCCGGTCTCGCGGAACGTCGATGCGCACCGGGCCGTCCTCAGTGAGCACCGTCTTTCCGCTCTTGCCGTTGCGCTGGTTGGTCGCGGCAGCCGGCTTGTCGGCGCCGGCGGGGTAGCCCAGGTGGTGGCTCATTTCGGCGCCCAGGGCACGCTCGATCAGCGCCTTCTTGAAGGCCGTCGAGGCTTCTTGCACCGCCTCGGCGCTCATCGGTCCCTTGACGAGCTGGTCGAGCAATTCAGGCGCAATCTTGGGCAACACCGCCGCTTGCGCGGCCGCATTGGCTTTCTGCATCTTCCTTACTGGCTTCGGCATACATGCTCCTCTCAGATAACATGGTATGCCTCAAACACAAAACTCCTGACAGGCTCATTCCAAGGGCATGTCGGCGTGGAGATTCGAACTGCCGCTACTGAGGTTGACAGGTATACCGAGGTGGAAGCGGAGCTTCACCTCAACGCAGCGTTAATCCTCTCCAGCACCCCCGCCCCCGGACACAGCTCCTTCTCCCCAAGCCTATTGAACGCCGCCTCATAAGTATTGAGGTGCGCGTGCAAATCCTCCGCCTCGGGATGCACGTAAAGCAGTCCGGTCAGCACCTCGCCCTTCTCCGCCGCCCGAGCAACATGCGTCACGGCATTGATCCGGTCGCTTGGATCGTAATCCCCATCCAGCTTCCGCAACCTCAGAATCGACCCGTCGTGCTGCGGCACCTCGATCACCCCGCCCTCGGAGTAATCCACGGTGATCGCCTCGCGCGAAGGCCAGAAGTCCAAACGATTGACCGCCTCGTTGTGCTCGCGCACGTAGTCGTAGCTCTTGGTGGACCCCGGATGATTGTTGAACGCCACGCAGGGAGAAATCACGTCGATGAACGCCGTCCCCTGGTGCGCGATCGCCGCCTTGATCAGAGGCACGAGCTGCGCCTTGTCCCCGGAAAAAGACCGCGCCACAAAAGAAGCCCCCATCAGGAGCGCGAGCGACACGGTGTCCACGGGAGCGTCGGTGTTGATGGCGCCCTTCTTCGCCTTGGAGCCCTTGTCGGCGGTGGCGGAAAACTGGCCCTTCGTCAAACCGTACACGCCGTTGTTCTCGAGGATGTAGGTCATGTTGACGCCGCGGCGCATGACGTGCGCGAACTGCCCCAGCCCGATGGACGCGGAATCGCCGTCCCCCGAAACCCCCAAATAGATGAGCTCGCGGTTGGCCAGGTTCGCGCCGGTCAGCACCGACGGCATCCGCCCGTGCACGGTGTTGAAGCCGTGCGAGTTCCCCAGAAAATAATCCGGCGTCTTGGACGAGCAGCCGATGCCCGAGAGCTTGGCGACCTTGTGCGGCTCGACGTCGAGCTCCCAGAATGCCTGGATGAGCGCCGCCGAAATGGAGTCGTGGCCGCAGCCGGCGCACAGCGTGGAGACCTTGCCCTCGTAGTCGCGGCGCGTGTAGCCGACCTTGTTGTGCTGCAGGCTCGGGTGATGAAGCTTGGGTTTCGTAAGGTAGGTCACGCTGCTTTGTCCTTCTTGATCGGGCGCACGTTCAAGGCCGTCACGATCTCCGAAATCTCGTTGGTGATGAAGCGCGCGGTGATCGGCGTGCCGTCGAAGTGCAGCACCGAGATCAGGTTCGCCGGGTTGATGCCGGCGTCGTTCACCAGCAGGGTCTTGAGCTGCGCGTCGCGGTTCTGCTCGATGACGAACACCTTGGTGTGCGACTGCACGAAGTCGAAGATCTCGTCCTGGAACGGGAAAGCCCGCACGCGCAGGGCGTTGACGAAGATGCCCTTCTCGGCCAGGGCCTCGAGCGCCTCGTGCATCGCCGGGCTGGTGGAGCCGTAGTAGATGGCCCCGAACCTCGCCGGCTCCTTCGAGGCGGTGAGCAGCGCCTTCGGCACCAGGGTCTTCGCCGTCTCGAACTTCTTCAGCAGCCGCTGCACGTTGTACACGTAGTCCGGCCCCGCCTCCGAGTACGCCGCGTAGGCGTTCTTGGTCGTGCCGCGCGTGAAGTAGGCGCCGCGCTTCGCGTGGGTGCCGGGATAGGTGCGGTAGGGAATGCCGTCGCCGTCCACGTCCAGGTAGCGGCCGAAGTCCTTGCCCGCCTCCAGTTCCTCGGCGCCCATCACCTTGCCGCGGTCGTACTTGCGCGAGTCGTCCCACTCGAAGGGCTTGCACAGGCGCTGGTTCATGCCGATGTCGAGGTCGGTCATGACGAACACCGGGGTCTGCAGCCGCTCGGCGAGGTCGAGCGCCTGCGCCGAGAACTCGAAGCACTCGTGCGGGTCCTCGGGGAACAGCAGCACGTGCTTGGTGTCGCCGTGCGAGGCGTAGGCGCAGGCGATGACGTCGGACTGCTGGGTGCGCGTGGGCATGCCGGTCGAGGGCCCGCCGCGCTGCACGTTGATGATGGTGGCCGGGATCTCGGCGAAGTACGCCAGGCCGATGAACTCGGTCATCAGCGACACGCCCGGGCCGGAAGTCGCGGTGAAAGCGCGCGCGCCGTTCCAGCCGGCGCCGACCACCATGCCGATCGAGGCCAGCTCGTCCTCGGCCTGCACGATCGCGTACTTGTGCTTGCCGGTGTCCTGGTCCACGCGCAGCCGGCCGCAGTAGCGCTGGAAGGACTCGGCGAGCGAGGAGGACGGGGTGATCGGGTACCAGGCGCACACGGTGGCCCCGCCGTACACGCAGCCCAGGGCCGCGGCGGAGTTGCCGTCGACGAAGATCTTGTCGCCGACCGCGTCGGCGCGCTTCGCTTTCAGCCCCAGCGCGTCCTTGAGCTTCTCCTGGGCGTAGTGGTAGCCCAGCTGGAAGGCGTTGACGTTGGGCTTGAGCAGCTTCTCCTTGCCCTTGTACTGCTCGCCGATCAGCTCGGCGATCACGCCCGGCTCGATGCCGATCATCGACGCCAGCGCGCCGATGGTGATGATGTTCTTGAACAGCTGCCGCTCGCGCGAATCGGTGTAGTTCTCGTTGCACATGTCGGTGAGCGGCATGCCGATCACGTGGATGTCCGGACGGAACTTGCTCGAAGGCAGCGGGCGGGTGTCGTCGTAGAACAGGTAGCCGCCCGGCTCGATCTCCTTCACGTCCTGGTTCCAGGTCTGCGGGTTCATCGCCACCATCAGGTCGACCCCGCCGCGCCGGCCGAGCCAGCCGCGCTCGGTGACGCGCACCTCGTACCAGGTCGGCAGCCCCTGGATGTTCGAGGGGAAGATGTTGCGCGGGGACACGGGGATCCCCATGCGCAGGAACGACTTCGCGAACAGCTCGTTGGCCGAGGCCGAGCCCGAGCCGTTGACGTTGGCGAACTTGACGACGAAGTCGTTGACCGCCTCGATGCGTTTTGCCATGTGCCTTCTTCTTTCCGCTCTTTCTCAGTCCCGGTAGCCGGGGTCTTTCGCGTCGATGGCGCGCTGCAGGGAGGCGAACTCCAGCTCGCCCAGCGGCGCGGTGTCGGTGAGGAACTCGTCGCCCAGCTCCTGCGACTGCAGGCACACCTCGACCGGGGGCAGGCGCAGGCGCGCCCCCTGCGCGGCGAGCTGGACTTGGCAGGCGCGCTCCAGGCGCCACATGCGCACGAAGGCCTCGGGCACCGTGCGCCCGACCGTCAGCAGGCCGTGGTTCCTGAGGATCAGCGCCGGCTGGCGGCCGAGGCTCGCCACCAAGCGCTGCTGCTCGTCCAGGCGCATGCTCGGCCCCTCGAAGTCGTGGTAGGCGAGCTTGCCGTAGAAGTTGTGCGAGTACATGTGCACCGGCAGGAGGCCCTCCTCCTGCGCCGAGATCGCCATGCCGGCGAGCGTGTGGGTGTGGAACACGCACTGCGCGTCCTCGCGCGCCTCGTGGATCGCGCCGTGGATCACGAAGCCCGCCTTGTTGGCCCCATAGGCGTGCTCGCCCACGGTGTTGCCCTCGAGGTCGATCTTCACCAGGTTGGAGGCGGTCACCTCGTCGAAGCGCAGGCCGTAGGGGTTGATGAGGAAGTGGTGCGCGGGCCCCGGCACGCGCAGGCTGACGTGGGTGTAGATGAGCTCCGCCCAGCCGAGGTGATCGGCGATACGGTAGGCCGCGGCGAGCTGCAGCCGGAGCTGCCACTCCGCCGCGTCGATCCTGGAATCGCTTTTCGGCTTGGAGACTCGGTTCGGCGCGACGGGGGTCATCTGCGTTCCTTTTGTCAGGCCGCCTTGCGCTGCGGCGCGCGGCATCCGGGTCCCGCGTGCGTCATCTCGAGCAGGAATTTCTGCATGTCCCAGGCGCCGGTCGGGCAGCGCTCGGCGCACAGCCCGCAGTGCAGGCACACGTCCTCGTCCTTGACCATCACGCGCGTCGTCTTGAGCGGGTCGGAGACGTACAGGTCCTGGGTCAGGTTCTGCGCCGGCGCCCTGAGCTGCCCGCGCAGCACCGGCTCCTCGCCGTTGGCGGTGAAGGTGATGCAGTCCATCGGGCAGATGTCCACGCAGGCGTCGCACTCGATGCACAGCCTTTCCGTGAACACGGTCTGCACGTCGCAGTTCAGGCAGCGCTCGGCTTCCTTGAACGCGGTGGCCGGGTCGAAGCCCAGCTCGACCTCGACCTTGATGTTCGCGAGCGTCTGGTTGACGTCGCGCCAGGGCACCTTGAAGCGCCGGTCGAGGGTGATCTCGTTGTCGTAGCTCCACTCGTGGATGCCCATCTTCTGCGACAGCAGCCGCGCGTGCGGCGCCGGGCGCTGCCGGATGTCCTCGCCGCTGAGCAGCTTGTCGATCGAGATCGCGGCGTCGTGGCCGTGGGCCACCGCCCAGATGATGTTCTTCGGCCCGAAGGCAGAGTCGCCGCCGAAGAACACCTGCGGCAGCGTGGACTGCATGGTCGTCTTGTCGACCACCGGCAGGCCGTGCCGGTCGAACTCGATGCCGCACTCGCGCTCGATCCAGGGGAAGGCGTTCTCCTGGCCGACCGCGACCAGCACGTCGTCGCACTCGAAATGCTGCTCGGGCTCGCCGGTGGGCACCAGGCTCCTGCGGCCCTTCTCGTCGTACACCGCCTTCACCTTCTCGAAGGCGACTCCGGTGAGCTTGCCGTTGTGGTGGGTGAAGGCCTTGGGCACCAGGTAGTTGAGGATCGGGATGCCCTCGTGCGCCGCGTCCTCCTTCTCCCAGGGGCTCGCCTTCATCTCCTCGAAGCCGGAGCGCACGATCACCTTCACGTCCTCGCCGCCGATGCGCTTCGAGGTGCGGCAGCAGTCCATCGCGGTGTTGCCGCCGCCGAGCACGATCACGCGCCTGCCGATGCGCGAGGTGTGGCCGAAGGAGACCGACGAGAGCCAGTCGATGCCGATGTGGATGTGGGCCGCGGCTTCCTTGCGCCCGGGAATGTCGAGGTCGCGCCCGCGCGGCGCGCCGGTGCCGACGAAGATCGCGTCGTAGCCCTCGCCGAGCAGCTTCTTCATGCTCGCGATCTCGACCCCGGACTTGAACTCGACGCCGAGGCCGAGGACGTAGCCGACCTCCTCGTCGATCACCTCGAGCGGCAGGCGAAAGCGCGGGATCTGCGACCAGATCATGCCGCCGGCGCGCGGGTCGCGGTCGAACACCGTGACCGAGTAGCCGAGCGGCGCGAGGTCGCGCGCCACGGTGAGCGAGGACGGGCCGGCGCCGATGCACGCCACCTTCCTGCCGTTCTTCTTCGCCGCGGGCCTGGGCATGCGCGCGCGCACGTCGCCCTTGTTGTCGGCGGCGACGCGCTTCAGGCGGCAGATGGCGACGGGCTCGGGCTTCGCGCCGCCGCTTTCCTCGACGCGGCCCCTGCGGCACGCGGGCTCGCAGGGCCGGTCGCAGGTGCGGCCGAGAATTCCGGGAAAGACGTTGGATTCCCAGTTGACCATGTAGGCGTCGTCATAACGCCCTGCTGCGATCAACCGTATGTACTCCGGAACCGGGGTGTGGGCCGGACAGGCCCACTGGCAATCGACGACTTTGTGGAAGTAGCTGGGATTGCCGATTTCTGTTTTCTGCAACGACGCCTCCTGGCGTGCCCCGGCCGGGCGGTCTTATATAGGGATAAGTTTACTCTTCGATCCGACGATATAAAAGCCTTAGTCGTTAAATTTCAAGCGTTAAGCAAAGGGGCTTTGGGCGTGACCTGGATCACGCTCCGGCGGGCGGTCGAAACCGGGGCGGGTGGGCCGCGCGGCCGGGTGTAACCTCTCCATCACCATGAACCAGCTCGAATCCCTGAAGCGCTTTTCGGTCGTGGTCGCCGACACCGGCGACATCGACGCGATCGCGCACTGGAAGCCCCAGGACGCGACCACCAACCCCTCGCTGCTGCTCGCCGCCGCCCAGGACGCGCGCTACCGGCCCCTGATCGAAGACGCGCTCGCGCGCGGCCAGGGCAGCCCCGAGGCGACCATGGAGTGGCTGTTCGTCAACTTCGGCGCCGAGATCCTGAAGCACGTCGCGGGGCGCGTCTCGACCGAAGTGGACGCGAGCCTGTCGTTCGACGTCGAGCGCACCCTCGCCAAGGCGCACCGCTTCGCCGAGCTGTACGCCCAGGCCGGCATCGGGCGCGAGCGCGTGCTGATCAAGGTCGCGAGCACCTGGGAAGGCATCCGCGCCGCGCAGCAACTGGAGCGCGAGGGCATCCATTGCAACCTGACGCTGCTGTTTTCCTTCGCCCAGGCGGCGGCCTGCGCGGACGCCGGCGTGACGCTGGTCTCGCCGTTCGTGGGGCGCATCTACGACTGGTACCGGCAATCGCGCAAGGTCGAGGACATCCCGATCGAGGACGACCCCGGCGTCGCCTCGGTGACGCGCATCTACCGCTACTACAAGAAGTTCGGCTACCCGACGCAGGTGATGGGCGCGAGCTTCAGGAAGCCCGGGCAGATCGTGGCGCTCGCCGGCTGCGACCTGCTCACCATCGCCCCGGACCTGCTCGAGAAGCTCGCGCGCACCGAGGGCGAGCTGGCGCGGCGCCTGTCGCCCGAGGACGCGCGCGAGCAGCCGCTCGAGCGCGTGCAGCTCGACGAGAAGGCGTTCCGCTGGCAGCATAACGAAGACCAGATGGCGGTCGAGAAGCTCTCCGGGGGCATCCGCCGCTTCAACGCCGACGCGCGCAAGCTCGAGCAGCTCGTCTTCGCGCTGGTCAAGGACAAGCGCGCCGCCGCCTGACGCTGCACCGCGTCTTGACGCTCGCGCGCCAGCCGCCTACCGTCCGGGTCACGCCCCGAGGCGGAGGAGGCCACAATGAAAGCAACCGCTGCCGCAGCCCTGCTCCTGGCGCTAGGCGGCTTCACGAACCCCTGCACGGCCCACGTCCTGAGCGCGCAGGAGTGCCGCGAAGGCGGCGATTTCATCTACGACGCGGCACAGGCGCGCGACAACGGCATGACGCGCGCAGCCTTCATCGGCCAGATGCGCGCGGATTTCCAGGCGATCCGCTCCTTTCCGAAGGAGCTGCGCTGGTTCGCGCAGGACCGCGACGACGAGGCGCTGCTGCTCTCGGCGGCCAGGAACGTATTCGACGCGCCGCACAACGGCGAGGCGCACCGCCGGGCATTCCTCGCCGAGTGCATGACGCATACCGCTTCGGCGCACTGACGGCCGCACGGTGAGCGGCTTCCTCGTCCTGATGCTCGAGCGCCGCGCCGGGGCGCTCGTCGCGCGACTGACCATCGAGCGCCCCGAGAAGCGCAACGCCCTGGGGCGCGCCGCGCTCGCCGAGCTCGCCGACGCGCTGCGCGGCATATCCGCGGACTCGAGCGTGCGCGCGGTCGTGCTCACCGGCGCGGGCGAGCAGGCCTTCGCCGGCGGGGCCGACGTCGCCGAGCTGGCCGCGCTCGATGCGTCTTCGGCGCGCGAGTTCATCACCCGCGTGCACGAAGCCTGCGCGGCGCTGCGCGAGTGCCCCGTGCCGGTGATCGCGCGCGTGAACGGCATCGCGCTCGGCGCCGGGCTTGAGCTCGCCGCGGCCTGCGACTTGCGCATCGCCGCGGAGGGCGCGCGCTTCGGCATGCCCGAGGTGCGGCTGGGGATTCCTTCGGTGGTCGAGGCCGCGCTGCTGCCGCGCCTGGTCGGCGCGGGCCGGGCGCGCTGGCTGGTGCTCACCGGCGAGACCATCGACGCGCGCGAAGCGCTCGCCTGGGGGCTGGTGGAGCGCGTCGTGCCGCCAGGAGAGTTGGACGATGCGGTCGACGCCGCGCTGGATGCGATCCTCGCCTCGGGCGCCGAGGCGGTGCGCACCCAAAAGCGCCTGTGCAAGCTGTGGGAGGAAGCGCCGCTCGCCGAGAGCGTGCGCGCGAGCATCGACGCGTTCGCGGCGAGCTACGCGAGCGCCGAGCCGCAGCGCCTGATCGGCGCCTATCTGGCGCAGCGCGCCAAGCGCTGAGGGTCCGCTACCTCTGCCCCAGGTCGTTGACCGCGTCGACGACCATGTTGGTTCCGGCGGCGATCATGAGGATGTCCGAAGCCACGCGCACATACCGATAACCGGCGGGCGGTACGCCGATCTGCACCACCAGCGAGGGTGGCAAGTCGTATCGGACGACGTCCCGGGGGAGCCGCTGGCCGACGTTCCATTTTCTCGCCTGCCCCGGCGGCGTGCACCCGTTGTGCTTCCTGGCGAGACCCGGAGGGCACCGGCCGCGGCGGTATTCCCTGGCGTAGTAGTCGCGCACCGCCATCCGGCGCCGATCGTCGAAGCGGGATTCGCCACCCTCCCGGCGCGCATCGCGACCATGCTCGGCCCGCCGGTCCCGTTCCCTCTCGCGGCCGTTGCCCTGCTCGTCGTTTTGCCCGCGCTCGTCGTTCTTCCCGTTGCCCGCCCACGACGGTTTGCCGGCAAACGCCGGGCTTGCCGCCACGATCGCGGCCACCGCAAACGCGAGGGTGCGACCCCGCATCAACCATTCCCGCTTCATAGCCCTTCTCCCCATGGCAGGTTCAGACGTCAAAAAGCATACGCCGCATTGGCGCCGACCGCCCAGTCCGGGCTGCCATCGGCAAAGCCCTTGAGCACGTAGGCCTGGGCCTTCCAGGTCCGGTCGATCTTGTGGGTGAAGAATCCGGTCAGATCGCTCTCGGGATGCCCGGTCGTAGACGCGCGTTCCTGAGTGAAGTACACCAGGCCGAGGCTGTTGGCCCGATCCAGCTGGTAGCTGCCGCCCACGTTCGCGTTGAAGACGTTGTTCAACTGGACGTACTGCGAGCTGCCGAGCACGCTGTAGCCGACCCCGCCGAACAGCGTGTACGTACCGTAACCCTTGAAGGCGTCCACGTTGAAGGCGTAGTCGTTCTCCCCAGTCCCGAGTCCCTGGTTGGGGTCGGCGGTGCCGAACTTGATCTTGCCGGTGAGGTCGACCCCGAAGGCGGAATTCTGGTCGTAGTACGCGTGATAGGTCGCGGCCGCCACCAGGTCGCCCCAGCCCGAGGCGGAGGCTTCGGGTGCGGTCGTGTTGGTGACGGTGTTTCGGCCGCGGCCCTCCGGGTTGGTGTTCGACACCGCGCCCACGCCGGGGACCACCCCGGTGCCGCCGGAGATGTACAGGTACGGCATCGTCAGCTTGAACGCCCACATCTCGGTGTCGTAGCGCGCCGTCGCCATGACCGACGTGATGTCGGTCGTGGTCGAGGTGCCGTAATTGCCCGAGCTGTAATCGACGCCGGCGCCGAGGCTGAGCTTGCCCGGCCCCAGCCCGAGGAGGTTCTCGGGGCCGGCAGCGAGCGCCGTCTGGGCGCCGGCGGAGCACAACAGCGCTGCCGCCAGGCCGACGACCGTTTTCTTCAATTGCATCAAGTTCTCCCTGTATTGGACGACGTCAGGACTCGCAGCGTGCGCGCCTCAGTGATCCGGACGCTCGGGGCGCTCGGGCATTTCGGGACGCTCGGGCCGTTCGACCCTCTCCGGCCGCTCCACGCGCTCCGGGCGCTCGGCCTTCTCCGGACGCTCGGTTCGCTCGGCGACGCGCTCGTTCCGGTCCGTGCCCTTCGCGTGCTCCGCGCTCGTCGCCGTGTCGGCGCGAGACGAGCGCAGCACCGCACCCAGCTTGAAGCCCAGCGAATTGGCGATCTGGCCCCAGCCCTCGCCCTGCGCGCGCAGCGTAAGAATGCCGGCGAGCTGGACCGTGCTCCCCGAGGAGGTCGTCACGGTCCCGCCGGTGAGCGCCGCCTGCAGCTGCTGCGGCGTCGGGTCGTCGATGCCCTGCTGGGCAAGCAGCGCCTCGGCCAGGGCAAGCGAAATGTTCACGTTGCCGTAGCCCATCGTGCCCGTCGGCGGCGTGAAGGTGACCGAGCTCGAGGTTCCGCCGGTGTCCGTGGAACTGAGCGTAACGCTGCTGCCGGTACGCAGCCCGGTGACCAGCGCGGTCGAGTTCGTTTGCGAACCGGCGAAGTCGGAGTACTTCTGCGTGAGCCGGTTCGCGGGCACGCTTGCGGTTCCGGTGTTGGTCGAGCCGCTCGTGCCGGTGCTCGTTTGCGCGATGGCGGCGAGTGGCAGCGCGATCAGTGCGCTGCCGATCAGTAGTGTTCGTTTCGCTCGTGTTCTCAACATGGCAATCCTCCTTCGGAGTTCGGTGCGCCCTCGCGGCGCATCGGTGACGCGCGAATCCTAAGTCGCGCGCAGTTGCGCAGATATGGCAAAGTTCACACGGAGATTCACACTTGCCCTGAAGGGATTCGCGCACTGGAACGCGCTGAGCAGGCGCGAAGCCCTCTGACGTCTGGCCAACATGCTTCAGGCAATCGCCCCGCGGCGGGAGTGAGTCCCGCGATCCGCCGCGGGCCTAACGGTGCGCGATGACGGCGATCCTAATCATCGTCATCGTCGCCTCGCCGGTCGCGATGTCGATGCCAGTAGCGACGCCCGCGATATTCCTCCCGAGAGGGCCCGTAATAGACCGAAGCACCGGGCGCTGCGTAGTACGCGGGCGACGGCGGAGCGTAATACTCCTGCGCAGGAGCCGCGTAGTAGACGGGCGGGGGTTCGCTCCGATACACGACCGCCGGCGGCGCGACATAAACAGTCTCAGGCGGCGTGCCCACGAAAGCCGAGACGCCGGGCACTGCAATCGAGACGCCCAATCCGATATCGCGGTCGGCCAGCGCAGTGCCGCTGATCGATGCGAGGGCCAGACCGCCGACGAGCAATTTCCAGTTGCGCTGCATGGTTGCCTCCTGTGTTGCACCACGCTCGGAATGCTCGCATCGCCGCGCTCGTCGGGCTGCAAAGAATGGTAACCAGTTGTTACGAACTCAAGAAAAGACGGACATATTTCACGCTGCGAATGTCGCCTGCAGGCGACGAGACCGGCCCCGGATCGCGCTCAGGGCTGCGCCACCCACTCGAAGGTCGCGCGCACGTAATCCTCGCGTTGCCGCAGGAGTTTCACGCCGCGGAGGTAGCGCGTCGCGTCCCCCGTCGTGGCCTCGTAGACGCGGCCCGCCTTCCAGCTCTCGGGCGTGAGCAGGAGATTCGGCGTTTGCGTCCCGCCGGCGCCGTCCGAGACAACGATCGCGCGCGCGCGGAGGAAGTTGAACTGGCGCGCCGCTTCCCCCGTGTAGACGTTCTCTTCGCCCGTTTCGAGCTGCGGCAGCAGCTGCAGCGCCTTCGGCTCCCGGGTCAGGATGAAGATCTTGGCGTGCAGGCCGCGGCCGGACTCGGCGTGCAGGGAGCGGATGACGCCCAGCCACCACGCGTCGCTGCCCTGCATCGCGACTGCGACCACCTCGCCGCACTGCGTCCAGTCGCTCGATGGCTTCGGGACGTCCGCGCCGAGCTCGCTGCCGCCCACGTCCTTCAGGATCCACGCCTCGGGCGCCGCCGGGGCGCCGTCGCCGTCCTCCACCAGCGTCAGTTCGCCAGTGGTCGTTTGAGCGCTCGAAAGGTGCTGCCAGATGTGCCCGTAGCCGGCAATGACGCGCAGGGTGCCCGTCGCGCTCGAGCGCTCGGGCGGCGAATACGGGTTCGTCTCGCCCCAGAACGAAAGCAGGTGCTGGATGGCCGAGAGCTGCGCATGGGGCGCGATGTCCTTGCCGAAGGCCTTGACCTCGGCGCTCCGCGCCGAGGCCAGCTGCCTGTGGAGCCGATCGAGGGTGTCGAGGGCCATGCCGACGCCGAAATGCCGGGCCTCGGCCCCCGGCTCCGCCGCCCGGGAATCCGCCCGGCGCGGCGGCCGGTCGCTCTCCGGATCGAAGCAAAAGACGCTGTCGGCGACGCCGCGCGGCCGCAGAGTGAATTCGCCGCCGAGCTGCTCGAGCACCCGGTCGGCGAGCTCGATCTGCTCGGGCGCCATCAGCGCCGGCGCGCTCGAATGCAGCATCAGCAGGCGCAGCAGCTCCTGGGTCGCGGTGGTCGAGGTCTTCTGGGCAGGATAGATGCGCACCGGGGTCGCCGCGCAATTCGCCTTCTCCGCGTCGCCATGCACGGCGTACGCGAGCCGCCACAGCTTCGGCGGAACGCTCTGGTAGCGAAGCAGGCAGACCTTCGCCAGCATTCGACAGGCATGCAGCCCTCCCGCCGCGCCTGCCGCCGCCTGAAGCTGGAGCTCCGGGTTCGCCGCGGCCTGCGCCAGCAGCACCCTCGCCGAAGCGCACAATGCGCCCGCCAATTCGCGCAGAGCGTTGTCGAGCGCAGTCCAGCTCGACTCGGGCATGGCCTGCTTGCCGCTTACCAGCGCGAGATTCTGCGCCACCAGCGCGGACGCGTGCGCGCGGATCGCGTCGTGGATGAGGGACAGGACTTCGCCGCGGACCTTTTCGTCCGGGCTCGGAGCGCGCGCGACCGCATCGACCCAGCCGCGCAGATCCTCCAGCGCCGCGAGCGGATCGGCCCCGCGCAACTCCGCCAGGAGCTTCGCCGCGGACGCCGGATCGCGCATCGGATGGTCCGGATGACCGTCATCCTTCCTGGCCCATTCCAGCATCTTCAACCTCTCCCGGGGGGTTCCATCTTAGGTCCGACGCCTCGCATGCGCGCAGGGCGCAACGCGTCATTTACGCGCCGGGCGTGCGGTTTGTCACGCGCGAGGGCCGATCGCAGGAGTATTGCGATCCTGCCCGGCGCCGTTATCCGGCCTCGGCGAGGATCATCTCCGCCGCCTTCTCCGCGATCATGATGGTCGGCGCGTTGGTGTTGCCGCCGATCAGCGTCGGCATCACCGAGGCGTCGGCCACGCGCAGGCCATCCATCCCGCGCACGCGCAGCCGCGAGTCCACCACCGCCGTCGCGTCGTGGCCCATGCGGCAGGTGCCGACCGGGTGGTAGATGGTGTCGGCGCGCTGGCGCAGGATGTGCGCCAGCTCGTCGTCGGAGGTCACGCCCTCGGTGTGCATCTCACGCCCGCGCCAGGGCGCCAGCGCATCCGCCGCCATGATCTCGCGCGCGGCCTTGAAGCCGGCGAGCAGGGTCGCGAGGTCGTCGTCCTCGGCGAGGAAGTTGGGGTCGATGCGCGGCGCCGCGAGCGGATCGGCCGAGGCGAGGCCGACCCGGCCGCTGCTCCTGGGCCGCAGCACGCAGGCGTGGCAGCTCATGCCGTGGCCGGGCACCAGCTTGCGCGCGTGGTCGACCAGCGCGCTGATCACGAAATGCAGCTGCACGTCGGGGCGCTCGAGGGCGGGGCGCGTCTTGACGAAGCCGCCGGCTTCGGCGGCGTTGCTGGTGATGAGTCCGGTATGCCGCGAGCGGTACTCGAGCACGGCCCGGCCGAGCTTCCAGGCGCCGCGCAGCGAAAGGCCGAGCAGGTCGCTGCTCGATGACTTGCAGGCGAGGACGTAGTCGACGTGGTCCTTGAGGTGCTCGCCCACGCCGGCAAGCTCGTGCCGCACGGCGATCGCGTGCCGCCCGAGCTCCTCGCGCGGCCCGATCCCGGAGAGCAGCAGCAGCTGCGGCGAGCCGAACGTGCCGGCCGAGACGATGACCTCGCGCGCCGCTTCGATCACCTCGCGATGGCGGCGCACCCACACCTCGACGCCCGTGGCGCGGCCGCCTTCGAGCCGCAGGCGCAGCGCGCGGCAATCGGTCAGCACCCGCAGGT
Source organism: uncultured Pseudomonadota bacterium (assembly GCA_963817785.1). Lineage (GTDB taxonomy): Bacteria > Pseudomonadota > Gammaproteobacteria > Burkholderiales > SG8-39 > JAKALD01. The sequence goes on from CAWFPL010000008.1 coordinate 883,644, forward strand.
TGGGCCGCGTCGCGACCGGATGCAGGAACGCGACCGCGGCGCTGCAGCGCCGGCCTTCCTTCTGCGTCACCTGGTACAGGCCGACGCCTTCCTGCTCGGCGCCGTTGAAATCGAGGTTCGCCCGCTGGCCGCGGCTCTTCGCCGCCTCGACGAAGGCGAACGAGACCGGGTTGGGGCTGCGCAGGTCGGCGACGTTCAGCTCGCCGCCGGCGCCGTGCCAGCGGTCCGCGCAGCGCTCGTTGCGCTCGGACTTCACGAACCGGGGCAGCACGTCGTCGTAGGACCAGCCCGCGTTGCCGAGCGCCGCCCAGTCGTCGTAGTCGCCGCGATGGCCGCGCATGTAGATCATGGCGTTGATCGAGCTCGAGCCGCCGAGCGTGCGGCCGGGCGGCTGGTAGCCGATGCGGCCGTTCAGGCCCGGCTGCGGCACCGTGTCGAATGCCCAGTTCACGTGCCGCGTCGGCACGATGGCCGCGATGCCGAGCGGGGCATGGATCAGCGCCGAGCGGTCCGGCGGGCCGGCCTCGATCAGGCACACGCTGTTGCCCGGATCGGCGCTCAAGCGGTTGGCCAGCACGCAACCGGCCGAGCCCGCGCCCACGATCACGTAGTCGAACTTCATGGCCCCTCCCCCCGCCTGCGGCGCGCCGCGGCCGCCGGCGCCTACTTCAGTCCGAGGTGCTTCTTCAGCTCCGCGGTCGGCAGCTCGCCGGAGATCACGCCGTCCTCGCCGGTGCGCGCGTTCCGGTACAGGATGTAGGGTACCGAATCGCCGCCGAGCGAGAGCCACAGCTTGGTGTTCGCCTTGACCTTGGCGATCAGCTCCGGCGGGACCTTCGCCGGCATGCTGCCGTAGTCGCCGTTGGTCACCTTCGTTTCGTGCGCGTCCACGGCGGCCTGCGAGTCGGCGGCGAGCAGCTCGGCGCCCTGCGGCGCGCTCAGCGAGTTGAGGAACGCGACCGGAATCCACACCATGCGCATCTCGCCGAGCACGGGCCTGGCGGCCTGCCACAGCGCCGCGCAGTGCGGGCACTGCGGATCGAAGAACACGTAGACCACGTCCTTCGCCATGAGCTGGCCGACGCCGATGCCGGCGCCGCCGGCGGCGGCCCGGTAGGCCTGCGCGGGGCTCATCTTCGCCGGCGCGCTCTTGGCGGCCGCCGGCTGCGGCTTGGATGCGGGCGGGGGCGGCGGCGGCGCGCTCTTCGAGCAGCCGGCGAGCGTCGCGGCAAGCATGCCGGCGAGCAGTACGGCGATCGGGGTGCGGGTCATGTCGGCAGGCTCTCCTTGCGGGTTGGAACGGTCGCTGGGGGCAGGGTTCCGCGCGAGGCGCCGCGGCCGGCGCTCAGCCGCGCCAGGGGCTCACCAGGATCCCGATCCACTCGTGCAGCGCCGCGCTCGAGCGCAGCAGGCCGCGCGCCGAGGGCAGAAAATCGACCGGCGTGTGCACCGCTTGCGCGAGGTAGTCCGTCGGCGCCGGCACCACCGCCAGGCCGGTGGCCAGAAAGCGCGCCAGCGCGCGCGGCATGTGGATCGCGTCGGTGACCAGGATGATGCGCTTCACCCCGGCATCGCGCAGCATCGCGCTCGAGAAGCGCGCGTTCTCGATGGTGTTGATCGAGCGCGTCTCGCGCCACTTCACCGGCACGTCGAAATCGTGCTCGAGCACCGCCGTCATCAGATCGGCCTCGCTCGCACGGCCGCCGTCCGGCCTGCCGCCGCTCACCAGCACCGGCAGGCGCGTGACGCGCGCGAGGTGCGCGCCGTAGCGCAGCCGCGCGAGCGTATCGTTGCTCGGCGCCTCGCCGCCGTACTCGAGCGCGCCGCGGTTGCGCCCGCCGCCGAGGATCACGATGGCTTGCGCGCCGCTTGCGCGTGCGGCCGCGTCGGCGAGCGGCGGCTCCCGGTGCTCGAGCGTCGCGGCGAGCCGGTCGCCCACCACCGGCATCGACAGGGCGGCGAGCGCGGCGAGCGCGAGCCAGGCGAGCGCCAGACCGGCGCGCGGCCGGCTGCGCGCGAGCAGCAGCCCGAGCGCCATGACCACGATCAGGTGGAGCGGCGGCAGCAGCCAGGCCGCGAGCAGATTGGTGATCAGCCCTTGCGTCGACACGCGGACTCCGGTCGGTCGGCGGCGCAGCGTCGCATTCTAGCGGCCCGGCGCTCAGCGAAACACGTAGATCGGGCTCGACCAGATCAGGTGGCCGTCCTCCTGGGTGACGCGCACGTACAGCGCGTTGTCGTGCAGGTCCTCCACGGAAATGCGTCGCTCCAGCTTGAGCCGGTGCTGCCGGTTCTCGTCGGGCAGGCGAAAGGCGCGAATCTGCCGCTTGATGCCGCCGTTGGCGAACACCCGATCCTCGTAGCCGATGTCGGCCACCGCGAGCTCGGTCTTCACCAGCGGCGTATCGATGCGCAGGGTCCCGGCGGCGGGATCGGCCAGCCGGGCGTCGAAGCCGCCGAAGCCGCCGGTGGTCAGCGCCGCCCACTTGAGCGCGCCGGGCGCGCTCTGGTGCAGCTTCTTGTCCAGGTTCCAGAAGTTGATCGGCGTCGCGCTCTCGAAGCGGTTGCCCTCCAGGCTGCAGCCGCCGTCCCAGACCGTCTGCCTCCCGCGGCCGCGGTACTCTGAGCCCTCCCAGATGAGCCGGATGCGGCGCCCGAGCGCCTGCGGCTCGTAGGGACGGATCGTCTCCAGGGTGCGCAGGCGATTGCGGATCTCCACGCGCTCGATCGGCGCCGAGGCGATCACCTCGACCGAGAGCGTGACCTCCCGGTCGCCGGAGCGCAGGATGTCGCCCATCATCGCGCTGCGCGCGCGCCGCGACGTGGTCGGGCCCAGATTGGGGTCGTCCGCGAACAGCTCCGCTTCGCGCTCGAAGTCCGCGCGCACGTCGAGGAACATGCGGCAGCCCGTGGTCGCGTAGTGATGGCGCCTGCGCAACGCGTCGGCGAGCTCGGCGCGCGTGAGCCCGGTCGCCAGCAGGCAGCTCAGGCCCCCGTACGCCCCGAACAGCGACGCCCCCGGATGGCTCGCGCCGTGCCGGCCCTTGTGGCCGTCGCTGTTGGCGAGGATGCCCACGCGGTAGCCCTGCTCGAGCGCGTCCTCGAGCAGCCATTCGAAGGTGCCCCAGTCGGAGTGCACCTCGACCGAGCGCTCGAGGCGCGCATCGTGGGCGATCTTGATGTCGGCGTAGCGCCCGCCGACGTGGGCGAAGACCACGCAGTCCTCGCGCCCGAGCGCGTGGAACAGATCGCCGGCGGAATTCGCGTCGCTCGCCAGGTCCGACAGGTCGTCGACCAGCGCGTGCGAGGAGCGGTGGATCTGGCGGCCCTCCTTCAGGAACAGCACGTTGCGGTCGCCCCCCAGGCCGGTGTTGCCCGACCATTCGTAGCCGGGGAAGATGACGAAGCGCCCGTCCCGGTCGTATTCGCGGCTGAGCTCGTTGAGCTGCTCCCAGAACGGCGTCGTGATCTGGAAGTCGTTGCCCTGGTGGCTCATGGCGTCGAGGAATGCGCGATCGCGCGCGAACTCGATCAGCTCGCGGGCGGAGTTCGTGCCGATGGTCTCCTCCGACTGCCCGTGCAGGTCGGCCCAGAACGGCAGCAGCGGAGCATCGTCGACGATGCGCAAGGGGTTGCTGACGCAGACCACGGCGCCCGTGAGATCGCGCACCTCGACCGTCAGATCGCCGGCGGCGCGGGCGCGCAGGCCCTCGAGCACGCGCGCGTGCTCGCCCATACGCATCTCGATGCGCTCGGGCAGCCCCTCGAGCAGCAGGCTCGAGCGCAGGGTGAACGCGCCCTCCACCCGGTCGCTCGGATTGCCCCACTGGTCCTCGCCCTTGAAGCCGAGCGCGAACCGCTCGCCGCGCCGGCGCAGCGTCGGCAGCACGCACTTGTACTGCACCGTGGGCCCGGCGACGATCGCGATGCTCGGCTGCTCGGGCAGCTCGACGTAGTTGTAGGTGGCGAACGCGTCCACCAGCACGCGGAACTCGAAGCTCGACTCGCAGAAGGTCTGCACCCGGATCCCCGGCGAGCCGCGCCGCCGGTCGCCGAAGCGCACCACGATGCGGTCGCCCTCGCGCAGGAAGCCGCGCACCACGCGGATGAACAGCGTCTTGTCCCAAGGGCGGATGTTGAGCTTGTTGTCGTAGCGCACCTCGAGCACCGCGCCGTTGCTCGCCTCGACGGTGGTGTAGTTCCATCCCTTCGGGTCGTCGAACTGGGGCTTGCCCATGTCGCTCGCGAAGCGGTGCACGACCTTGATCGAGCCGGTGTCGTCGATGCCGAAGTAGCCGGCGGTGTAGGTGAGCGTGAATTCCTCGAAGCTGCCGGCGGCGAAGGCGCCCTGCGGGGACACTTCGGCGCGGCCCATCTTTTCCGGGAAGTAGTTCGAATGCGGCATGGTCGGGCTTTCTCGGTTGAAGTCTCAGGGCTGCGGCCGCCGCAGGCTCGGCGCCGGCAGGCCTTCGATGCGCACGTTCACGCACGCGGGCCGGTCGGAGCGCGCAGCGCGCTCGAGCGCCGCCGGCAGATCGCTCGCGCGCGCGACGTATTCGCCGTGCCCGCCGAGGGCCTCGCAGACCCGGTCGTAGCGCGCGGGCAGGAGCTCGCAGCCGTATGCGCGCGCGGCGCCGTACGAGCGCAGCTGGATCTGGTATTCCGCGTTCCAGCGCGCGTCGTTGCCGACCACGGCGATGAACGGTAGCCCGTAGCGCACCGCCGTGTCGAACTCGCTCATGTGAAAGCCGCAGGTCCCGTCGCCCATCACGCACAGCACGGGCGCATCGGGAAACGCCAGCCGCGCGGCGAGCGCGAACGGCAGCGCGGGGCCGATCGCGCCGGCGGGCCCGTTGATCACGCGCTGCGGCGCCGCGAGCAGGCTCTGCGCCCACTGGCTGAACTCCCCGCCGTCGGCGGCCAGCACCGAGCGCGGGTCCGCCGCCAGGAGCTTCTGCAGCTCGCGGCACACCTCGACCGGGTGCGCGGGCCCCTCGGCCGGCGAGGCGATCGCGGACCACTCGGCCGGGCGATAGCGCAGCGCGGCCTCGACCTCCTCCCGCCAGCCGCTCGCGGGCCAGCGGTGCTCGCGCGCCAGCTCGATGAGCTTGCGCGCGGCGGCCGCGGCGTCGAGGTCCGCGCCGGCGTCGACCACCCGGCACTGGCGCGCGAACGCGTGGCCGAACTTGAGCGTGTAGTCGACGCGTTTGCCGAGCAGCGCCACCGCGTCGGCGCGCCCGAGCACTTCGGCAAAGGCGCCGAGGCTTGGATCGTTGATCCCGCGCGGGCTCTCCATCGCCAGCGCGGGAACGCCGATCGCCTCGCACAGCTCGGCGAGCAGCGCGCGGCCGCGCGCGCCAGTGAGCGACGGGCCGGCGAGGATCAGCGGCCGCTCGGCGCCGGACAGCGCGGCGAGCAGCCCGCCCAGCGCCTTCTCGTCGAGCGCCGCCGCGGGCGGCGCGAACGCGCCCGCGGCGGGCAACGCGGCGTCGACCTTTGCTTCCAGCACGTCGACCGGCAGGCTGAGGTGCACCGGACCGGGACGACCGCTGCGCGCGACGCGGATCGCGCGCGCCAGGTCCTCGCCCAGCGTCTCGGCCGAGCGCGCCGTCCACGAGGCCTTGACCACGGGCGCCGCCAGATCCGCCTGGCGCATCTCCTGGAACGCGCCCTGGCCGAGCTCGGCGAGCGGCGCGTGCCCCGAGAGCAGCACCACGGGGGATTCGCTGGCGAGCGCGGTGTACAGCGCGGAAACGCCGTTGGCGTGTCCCGGCCCGCCGGTCAGCAGCGCCACGCCGACCTCGCCGGTGAGCCGCGCCCAGGCGTCCGCCATGTGCACCGCCGCGGCTTCGTGGCGCACGTGCACCAGCGGCAGCGCGGCGTCCAGGGCCGCGTCGAACACCGGCATGATGTGGTTGCCCGACAACGTGAACACGTACCGGGTTCCGGCGCGCGCCAGCGACCTGGCGACGACATCCGCTCCTCGTAGTCCCATCGATCCTCCTCCATCCTCAAAAAATCCCGCCGCGCCGGCGCGCACTCCCGGCCCCGCCGCTCGATCGACTCGATGAGCTTGCGCTTCGGGCTCACACGCCCGATGTCTTCGCTGCGGAAGCACTCGCGCGGCGCGCGCGTCCGGCCCTCGGTGAGGTGATGCCGGCGAAGTTCGCGCCCTGCACCATCACCGGGTCGGTGACCCCGAACACGAAGGCGCGCGGCGCGTGCTGCGCGCCGCCCCGCCGATCAGTTGTATGAGAACGTATTATTACCGGGAATCCGGAGCGTCGGCCAACCGGGCGGGCGCGGCGCCATGCCAGGTCTGCTCCAGCAGCTCGCGCAGCGCGGCGATGAGCGGGTCGCCCTGCCGCTCGGCGCGGTAGATGAACCACAGCGTGGTGCTCAGGCGCGCCGGCTGCCAGACGAACACTTCGCCCGCCGCCTCCTTCGCCAGCGCCAGGTCCTCGCGCAGCAGCGACAGGCCGAGCCCGGACTCGATGAGATTGCTGATCACGGTCTCGTTGTCGGCCTCGACCACCTTGCTCGGCTCGAGGCCGTGCTCGACGAACAGCGCGTGCACGAGGTGGTTGTGGGTGCTGAACGACGGCGTCAGGATCCACGGCAGCGCGGCGATCGTGCTCCAGTCGGCGCTCTCGATGCGCGGCTTCCAGGCGGCCGGCCCGGCCACCCGGTACACCACCGCCGACAGGGCGAGCGCGGCGATGCCGCGCTCGGGGAGCTCGCCGAAGTAGAAGCTCGCGTCGAGCGTTCCGTCGCGCACCGCCTCGAGCGCCGCACCCGAGACCTCCTGATGCACGTCGAGCTCGAGCAGCGGGTAGCGCTCGACCGCGCGCCCGAGAAAATCGCCCAGGCGGATGAACTCCGGGTCGCTCACGCTGCCGATGCGCAGGTGCCCGGACAGCGCGCCGCTCATCGCCAGCGCCGCGCGGCGCATCTGCTCGGCGGCCGAGATGACGCCGCGCGCGTGCTGCAGCAGCTCCTGCCCGGCGCGCGTGAGCGTCATGCCGCTCGCCGTGCGCTCGAACAGGCGCACGCCCAGCTCGTCCTCGAGCGCGCGGATGTGTGCGCTCAGCGCCGGCTGGCTCAGGTGCAGCCGCTCGGCAGCCCGGGTCAGGTGGCCGGTGTCGGCCACCGCCGCGAAGCTACGTAACTGGTAGAGCTCCAAAGTCACCTGGCCAGCGCCTCGCCGCCTTATTGTGCAATGCAATAAAGCACTTAAGCAGCATCGCAGAGGGTGATCATAACAATCTGATTTTACTATTTGTAAATAGTTCTAGGCAGCCTATATTGCAAGCGTGCACTGCAATATTTCCGCACCGGAGAAGACCATGCGAAACATCATTCTCACGCAGGACGGCGGTGCCATCGTCAACGTGCCGGACCAGGTCGCTGCCAAGTCCCAGCTGGAGGCCGCGGGCAAGTCTACCCTCGCCGCGCCCTACGTCGACGTGCGCGACGTGCTGGCGCGCGCCGAGCGCGAGCGCTCCGAGGAAATCGGCCGGCTGGCGCGCAGGTTCTTCGGCTGGATCCGAGCGGGCCTGAAGCGCGCCTACGAAAGCGACGTCGATCGCTACCTGGCGCAGGCCACCGACCTGGCCGACCTCGAGCGCAGACTGCAGGTGCTGGCGCGCGGCGAAAGGCCGAGCTTCGGCTGACTCGTCGGCGCCGGGGGCCGCGCACGCGGTGCGCAGCCCCCGGGCGCATCGCCTCGCCGATCCTGCGGCGCACGGCGCGCGGCTCCCGCGCCGCATTCCCTGAAGGCTTCCACCACATCGAGCCGGCCTCCGGGCTGACACGCGCGCCGGCGCTCGCTCGGGCAGCCGCGGGAAATGGTTGCGGCCGGAGGACCATGGGACGAAGATAGACGCCGATGCATCGCGTGCGCGGGCCGCGCGCGAGTGCGTCAACGATGCAGCGCCCGCCGCTCGGCTCCGGCGCGCAGGCACCGCAGCTTGCGCCAGGTCATGGAGCCATCCGATGGTCCGCATCGCCTCGAAACTCGAAGCGCCGACGCACGTCCGAGCGACATGAGCAACCCGAAGGATGCGCCCGCAACGGCAAGTCCCCTCGCGGGCAAGCCGGCCACTGCGGCGATGCTGGTCGACGTGCCCAGGCTCGTCGCGGCCTATTACACCGGGGCGCCCGATCCTTCGGCGCCCGAGCAGCGGGTCGCGTTCGGCACCTCGGGGCATCGCGGATCTTCCTTTGCGCGCACGTTCAACGAATGGCACGTGCTGGCGATCAGCCAGGCGATCTGCGATTACCGCAAGCGGCAGAACATCAGCGGCCCGCTGTACCTCGGCATCGACACGCACGCGCTGTCGGTCCCGGCCTGTGCCAGCGCGCTGGAAGTGCTGGCAGCCAACGCCGTGGAAGTCATGCTCGCGGAGCGGGACGAATACACGCCCACTCCCGCGATCTCGCACGCGATCCTCACCTACAACCGCGGGCGCAGTGCAGGCCTCGCGGACGGCATCGTCATCACGCCCTCGCACAACCCGCCCGACGACGGCGGCTTCAAGTACAACCCGCCCAACGGCGGGCCGGCGGATAACGACGTCACGAAGTGGATCGAAGCCAGGGCCAACGAGCTTCTGCAAGGCGCCCTCCAGGGCGTGAGGAGAATCCCCCACGCCAAGGCGCTGCGCGCCGCCACCACCCATCGCCACGACTTCGTCGGCGCCTACGTGAGCGATCTCGGCAGCGTGCTCGACATGGATGCGATCCGCGGCGCGAACATCCGCATGGGCGTGGATCCGCTCGGCGGCGCCGGGGTCCGCTACTGGGGCCCGATTGCCGAGCGCTACGGCTTGAATCTGTCGATCGTGAACGAAGTCGTCGATCCGACCTTCCGCTTCATGACCGTCGATTGGGACGGGCGCATCCGCATGGATCCGTCCTCGCCCTGCGCGATGCACGGCCTGATCGGCCTCAAGGACCGCTTCGACATCGCCTTCGCCTGCGACACCGACCACGACCGGCACGGGATCGTCACCCGAAGCGCGGGGCTGCTGCCGCCCAATCATTACCTTTCGGTCGCCATCTCCTACCTGTTCCGGCACCGTCCGAAGTGGAGCGCGGCGGCGGCCGTCGGCAAGACGCTGGTCAGCACCGCAATGATCGATCGCGTCGCGGCGAAGCTCGGCCGCAGGCTCTACGAGGTGCCGGTCGGCTTCAAGTGGTTCGTCGACGGCCTGCTCGAGGGCTCGCTCGGCTTCGGCGGCGAAGAGAGCGCGGGCGCGACCTTCGTGCGCCGGGACGGCGGCGTCTGGACGACGGACAAGGACGGCATCGTCCCGGCTTTGCTGTCGGCGGAGATCACCGCGCGCACGGGCCGCGATCCCGGCGAGCTCTACCGCGAGCTGGCGCGCGAGCTCGGCGAACCCGTCTACGACCGCGTCGAGGCGCCGGCGACCCCGCAGCAAAAGCAGGCGCTGGCGCGGCTCTCGCCGCAGCAGGTGCGCTCTGCGGAGCTGGCCGGCGAAAAAATCCATGGCATCCTCACCCGCGCGCCGGGCAACGACGCGGCCATCGGCGGGCTGAAGGTGATTGCCGAAAGCGGATGGTTCGCGGCGCGTCCCTCCGGCACCGAGGACATTTACAAGATCTATGCGGAGAGCTTCCGCGGCGCGGATCATCTGCGCCGCATCCTGGAGGAAGCCCGGGCCATCGTCGGCGCGGCGCTGAACGGGCAATAACTATTCCCTGCAAAGACCAAACCCATGCCCACATCCGACTCCGCCCATGCCGCGGCGCCCGCGCTGCCACCGACCGACCGTCAACGGGGCCTGAACGCCGCCGAGGCGCAGCGTCGGCTGGCGCAGGTCGGCCCCAACGCCATTGCCGACCAGGTCGTGCCGGCGTGGCGGCAGCTGCTTGCCAAGTTCTGGGCGCCGGTGCCATGGATGCTCGAGGCGGTGATCGTGCTCCAGCTCGCGCTGGCGCGCAGGATGGAAGCGCTGGTGATCGCCGCGCTGCTGGTGTTCAACGCGGTGGTGGCCTTCGCCCAAGAGCAGCGCGCCAAGGATGCGCTGGCGCTGCTGCGCAAGCAGCTGCATGTCAATGCTCGCGTGCTGCGCGACCGAAAGTGGAGCCAGATCCCGGCCGAGCAGGTCGTGCCGGGCGACATCGTGCACGTGCGCGCAGGCGACCTGGTGCCGGCCGATCTGGCGCTGTTCGACGGCGCAGTGTCGCTCGACCAGGCGGCCCTCACCGGCGAATCGCTGCCGGTGGATGCCGGCCCCGGCAAGCCGGCCTACACCGGCGCCATCGTCCGCCAGGGCGAGGCGAGCGGCGAAGTCACCGCCACCGGCGCACATACTTTCTTCGGACGCACCGCGGAGCTGGTACGTACCTCCAGCGCGCCCAGCCACATGCAGCGCACCATTTTCGCCATCGTGAAGCGGCTGGTGATTTTCGACGCCGCGCTGGTGGTGCTGGTGGTGGTCTACGCCCTGCTGCACCACATGCCCTTGGCGGACACCGCGGTGTTCTCGCTGATGCTCCTGGTGGCGTCCGTGCCGGTGGCGCTGCCCGCCACCTACACCCTGGCCACTGCCGTCAGCAGCATGCAACTCGCGCACCAGGGCGTGCTGGTCACCCGCCTGCCCGCGGTGGAAGAAGCCGCGGCGATGGACACGCTGGTGTCGGACAAGACGGGCACCCTGACGCAAAACACCCTCACTCTGGCCGGCGTGACCGCGCTGGCCGCCGGTAGCGACGAGCACGCCGTGCTGCGCGCTGCAGCCCTGGCGAGCGACGATGCCACCCAGGACCCGCTGGACCTCGCCGTGCTCGCTCCCGCGCGCGCGCAAGGTTTGCTCAAGGATGCCCCGGGGCGGCAGGCCTTCCACCCCTTCGACCCCGCCACCCGGCGCAGCGAAGGCGTGTACACCGTGGATGGGCTCGAATGGCATGCGCTCAAGGGCGCGGCGAGCGTCATCGGGCCGCTGTGCAAGCTCGGCGCGGAACAGCAGGCCGCGCTGGATGCAGCCGAACGCAAGCTCGCCGAAAGCGGCGCACGCGTGCTGGCGGTGGCCGCCGGTTCCCCGAAATCGCCGCAACTGCTGGGTGTGGTGGGCCTCTCGGATCCGCCGCGTCCCGACGCCGCCGATCTCATCGAGCAGCTCACCCGGCTCGGCGTGCGCGTGCGCATGGCCACCGGCGATGCGCTGGAGACCGCCCGCGCCATCGGCGCCAGGCTGGGCCTGGGCACGCGCGTGTGCGAGGCCAGGGGCGACGCCCTGCGCGACCCCGAACACTGCGACCTGTTCGCCCGCGTGCTGCCCGAGGACAAGCACGCCATCGTGCAGGCGCTGCAGCGCACCGGTCATGTCACCGGCATGACCGGCGACGGCGTCAACGACGCGCCGGCGCTGCGCCAGGCCGAGCTCGGCGTGGCAGTGGCCAGCGCCACCGACGTGGCCAAGGCGGCGGCCGGCGTGGTGCTGACCGACCCGGGCCTGGGCGGAGTGCTGACCGTGGTGCGAACCGGGCGCGAGGTGCACCGGCGCATGCTGACCTACACCCTGAACAAGACCCTCAAGACCGTCGAGATCGTGGTGTTCCTCACCCTCGGTTTGTGGCTCACGGGCAGCTTCGTCGTGTCGGCCACGCTGATCGTGCTGCTGCTGTTCACCAATGATTTCGTCACCATGACCATCGCCACGGACCGCGTGCAGCCGGCAGCCATGCCGCAGCGCTGGGCGGTGCGGCGGCTGATGGGCGCGGCGGCGGTGTTCGGGGCGCTGTCGTTGCTGTTTTCCTTTTCGGTCTACTGGTGGACGCGCAGCACGCGGGGCCTGAGCCCGGCGCAACTGCGAACCGTCGTGTTTCTGCTGCTGGTGTTCACCAATCAGGCCTGCATCTACGTGCTGCGCACGGACGGCCGGCTGTGGTCCTTCGCGCCCGGGCGCTGGATGGCCCTGGCGAGCTGCAGCGACATCGCGCTCGTGAGCCTGCTCGCCCTGATGGGCTGGCTGATGGCGCCGCTGCCGGCCGCGCTGGTCGCGGGTCTGCTCATCGCCTGCGCGGCTTTCGCGCTGCTGCTGGACCAGGCCAAGCGCTTCGTCTTTCCGCGCTTTGCCATCGTTTGACGGCGGCTTTCGGCGGCAACGGCGTCGAGGACAGATTTGAAGGCAAGACCATGAGTGAAAAATCCCGGGGCAACCACCCGCTACACAGTCTGCTACCCGCCGACGTCGAGGGATTCGATTCCCTCGTCGAGCTGGCCCTGGATATGCGCTGGTCATGGAATCACGCCACCGACGAGGTGTGGCGGCAGCTGGATCCGGTACTGTGGGATCTGACGCATCACCCGAGCGATGTCCTGCAGACGGTCTCCCGGGACAAGATCCGGCGCCTGCTCGCGGATCCGGCCTTCCGCAAGAAGATCGAAGCTCTTGTGCAGTCCAAGAAGCAGGCGGAAGAGGCGCCCGGGTGGTTTCAGCAAACCTACCCGCAGTCGCCCCTGACCGCGGTCGCGTATTTCAGCATGGAATTCATGTTGAGCGAGGCGCTGCCGATTTACTCGGGCGGGCTCGGCAACGTGGCCGGCGATCAGCTCAAGGCCGCCAGCGACCTGGGCGTGCCGGTGATCGGGGTGGGACTGCTGTACCAGCAGGGCTATTTCCGCCAGGTGTTCGACAAGGACGGGGCGCAACAGGCGCTGTTCCCTTATAACGACCCCGGCCAGCTGCCGATCACGCCTTTGCGCCAAGGCAACGGCGAGTGGTTGCGGCTGGAGATCGCCCTGCCCGGTTACTCGGTCTGGCTGCGCGCCTGGCAGGTCCAGGTCGGCAGAGTGAAGCTGTACCTGCTGGACAGCAACGATGCGGCGAATTACCCGGCGCACCGAGGCATTACCAGCGAGCTGTACGGCGGCGGGCCGGAGTTGCGCCTGAAGCAGGAAGTGCTGCTCGGGATCGGCGGATGGCGACTGCTCGCGGCGCTCGGCATCCAGTCGGAGATCTGCCACCTCAATGAAGGGCATGCGGCGTTCGCCGTGCTGGAACGCGCATGCGGCTTCATGCAGGAGACCGCGCAGCCCTTCGAGGTCGCGCTGGCCGTCACTCGAGCGGGGAACCTGTTCACCACTCACACGGCGGTGGCCGCGGGCTTCGACCGCTTCGCCCCGACCCTCGTCGAGCAATACCTCGGCGGTTATGCCGCGCAGAAGCTCGGCATATCGCTGCGCGACTTGCTCGCCCTCGGCCGCCAGAACCCGAACGACCCGTCGGAACCCTTCAACATGGCCTATCTGGCAATTCGCGGCAGCGGGGCGGTCAATGGCGTGAGCCGCCTGCATGGCCAGGTGAGCCGGCACCTCTTCGAGCCGCTGTTCGCCCACTGGCCCGAGGACGAAATCCCGGTCGGACACGTGACCAACGGCATCCACGTGCCGACCTGGGACTCGGCGCCGGCCGACGATCTCTGGACGCAAGCCTGTGGAAAAGACCGCTGGCTGGGGACGATGGAAACCGTGGAGCAGAATATTCGCCGCGTCTCCGACGCGAGCCTCTGGCAATTCCGCACCTCCGCCAGCAAGTCTCTGGTCGAATACGCTCGCGAGCGATTGTCCCGGCAGCTGGCCGCCTCCGGCGCGCCGCCCGAGGCGGTCGAGGGCGCGAAGCATCTGTTCGATCCCAACACCTTGACGCTGGGCTTTGCGCGCCGCTTCGCGGCCTACAAGAGGCCGAACCTGCTGTTGCACGACCCGGAGCGGCTGCTGCGCCTGCTAACCCATCCGCAGCGCCCGGTGCAGCTCATCATGGCTGGCAAGGCTCATCCGGCGGACCTGGCCGGGCAGGCGCTGATCCGGGAATGGACGCATTTCATCCGCCGGCCCGAGGTGCGCCCGCATGCGATTTTCCTCAGCGATTACGACATGCTCCTGACCGAGCACCTGGTGCAGGGAGTGGACGTCTGGCTCAACACGCCGCGGCGCCCCTGGGAAGCGTGCGGAACCAGCGGCATGAAGGTGCTCGTCAACGGCGGCATCAATCTGTCGGAACTGGACGGCTGGTGGGCGGAAGCCTACGCGCCCGAAGTCGGCTGGGCGTTGGGCGACGGCCGGGAACACGGCGACGATCCGGCCTGGGACGCGGTCGAAGCCAACGCGCTCTACGACCTGCTCGAGCGCGAGGTGATCCCCGAGTTCTACAGCCGCGACGCTCAGGGCATCCCCGGCGCCTGGGTGGCGCGGATGCGCGAAAGCATGGCGCGCCTGACGCCACGCTTTTCCACCAACCGCGCGGTGCGCGAATACACCGAGCAACACTACCTGCCGGCCGCCTCGGCCTACCGCGAGCGGGCTGCCGGCAAGGGCGCGGTCGGCGTGCAGGTCGTGAATTGGCGGCGCGCGCTGGAACAAAAATGGGCCGCGCTACGCTTCGGCGAAACGAAGACCGAGACCGACGGCGCGCGGCACGTATTCGAGATTCAGGTGTATCTCGACGACCTCGACCCGGAGGCCGTGCGGGTCGAGCTCTATGCCGATGGCCTCGACGGCAACGCGCCGGAGCGAGTGGAGATGGCGCGCGTGCGGCAACTGGTGGGGGCGACAAACGGCTACGCCTATCGCGCGGGAGTGCCTGCAGCCCGCCCGGTGACGGACTATACGGCGCGCGTGATACCGCACCGCGACGGCGTGGCCGTTCCTCTCGAAGCTGCCCGAATCCTCTGGCAGCGTTGAATCGGCGGCGCGAACGTCGATTCCTCCGGCCGCACACCGGTTTGAATGAGCGACGCGGCGTGCCGAACTCCGCACGGCCTGGCGGCTTCAAGTCCCATACGCCACTTCCAGACAGCGCAAGCCGATAGCGACCGCGCCGACGCTGCTCGCCGGCGAGAAGGTTTTCTGACGCGGGACGCAAGCAAACGCGCTCCTCAGCAAGCCGCCACCTTCCAGCCTTCAACCGCGTTCGGGACACCGGCTCAGTTCGCGGCACACCGGTTCTATGTGCGTAAACGAACGGACCTGGCCGCACGTTCGGCGTATCAATGGCTCCGCAGTGCACCCGTTTTTTCCGAACTCCGATTCGCAGGAGCACGACAAATGTTACGCAGCATGAAGAACCTGCAGGACTACGCCATCCGCGCGACCGACGGCATCATCGGTCACGTGAAGGACTTCTATTTCGATGACCAGGCGTGGGTCATCCGCTATCTCGTGGTCGACACCGGCACCTGGCTTTCGAGTCGCAAGGTGCTGATCTCACCGATCGCGATCGGCCACCCGAACTGGACGGAGAAGGTACTACCCGTGTCGATCACCAAAGAGCAGATGAAGAACAGCCCCGACATCGACACCGACAAGCCGGTCTCGCGTCAGCACGAAATGCGCTACCTCGGCTATTACGGCTATCCCTACTATTGGGGCGGTGGCGGGCTCTGGGGCGGCGGCGCTTACCCGGGCATGATGATGACAGGCTATTTCGGCGGCGTTTCCTCGACGCCGTACAGCGCACGTCCGGAAGCGCAGGAGGCCTGCGCGCGCGCTGACGAAGCGCGGCATGAGGATGACGACCTGCACCTGCGCAGTTGCAAGGCGGTGATCGGCTATCACATCGCGGCGACCGATGGCGACATCGGCCACGTACAGGGCATGCTCGTCGATGAGCAGACCTGGGCCATTCGCTACATGGTCGTGGACACCAGCAACTGGTGGCTCGGTCACCAGGTGCTGGTCGCGCCGCAATGGATCAAGCACGTGAGCTGGCCGGAGTCCACGGTCTCGGTCAATCTGACCCGGCAGGCGGTGAAGGACGCTCCGCCGTACGACCCGGCGGCGCAACTGGAGCGCAAGCAGGAAGCGGGAATCTACGAACATTACGGGCGTCCCTGCTACTGGGCGGACGAGGTCAAGCACGAAGCCGCAACAGCGCGCCATTAGGCCGGCGTGGGCAAACACGGTCAACGGCATCTTCATTCCGCTCTGGGCGAGCGTCATCGCCTGCCTGCTTGCGGCTGCGCTCGCCTATACGCTCTGGCGCGAAACGCGCAAAATGAGCGTTGCGGCTCCAAGGCGGAAGCGCTCGCATTGAATTCCCCGTTGCCCTGCGACCTGGCGATCACCGGCGGCTCGTCGAGCATCCGCTGCGCGGCGGCGCCCGGCGGATTGAACACGCCCGACTTCGCAGGCGGCAGCGGTGCAAACGCTCTTCGCCGCAGTCCGGTCGCGTCAAGGCGCGGGTCCTCCGCGCCGACGAGGAGCTCATGATCGCGCGGTCCGTCACCCGCGTCCCCAATCTCGGCTCAATTCGGAAGGCTTGAAACATGGACACCAACACACTCACGCCCGAACTGCTCCACAGGATTGACGCCTACTGGCGCGCCGCCAACTACCTGTCGGTCGGCCAGATCTATCTCTACGACAACCCGCTGCTCAGGCGGCCGCTGGCGCTCGACGACGTGAAGCACATGCTGCTCGGGCACTGGGGCACGACCCCCGGGCAGAACTTCATCTACGTGCACCTGAACCGGATCATCAGGAAATACGACCTCGACATGATCTACGTCTCCGGCCCGGGGCACGGCGGCCCGGCGGTCGTGGGCAACACCTATCTCGAGGGCACCTACAGCGAGATCTACCCCGATATCAGCCAGGATGAGGCGGGGCTGCGGAAGCTCTTCATCCAGTTCTCGTTTCCCGGAGGGATTCCCAGCCACGCCTCGCCCGAGTGCCCGGGCTCGATCCACGAGGGCGGCGAGCTCGGCTATTCGCTCAGCCATTCGTTCGGCGCGGTGTTCGACAACCCCGATCTGGTCGTCGCCTGCGTGGTCGGCGACGGCGAGGCGGAGACCGGTCCGCTGGCCACGGCCTGGCATTCCAACAAGTTCCTCGATCCGGCCACCGACGGCGCGGTGCTACCGATCCTGCATCTCAACGGCTACAAGATTTCCAACCCGACCATTCTCGCCCGCATCGAGCGGGAGGAGTTGGAACAGCTGTTGCGCGGTTACGGATGGACGCCCTACTTCGTCGAAGGTGACGAGCCCGAGTTGATGCACCAGACCATGGCTGCGACACTCGACAAGGCGGTAGAGGAGATCAAGAGGACCCAGCACGACGCCCGCGCAAACGGCAAGCTCGCGCGGCCGCGCTGGCCGATGATCGTCCTCAATTCGCCCAAGGGCTGGACCGGCCCGAAAGTCGTCGACGGCCTGCAGATCGAAGGCACGTTCCGTTCGCACCAGGTGCCGCTCGGGGACCCGCGCTCCCATCCCGGACACCTCAAGCTGCTGGAAGACTGGCTGAGGAGCTACCGGCCGCAGGAGCTGTTCGACGAGCAGGGCCGCCTGAAACCGGAACTGGCCGAGCTTGCGCCCGCGGGCGAGCGGCGCATGGGCGCGAATCCCCATGCCAACGGCGGCATGCTGCTGCGCGACCTGCGCATGCCGGATTTCCGCGACTACGCGGAGAACGTGCCCGCGCCGGGGTCGCCCGGCATCGGCGACACGCACGTGCTCGGGCGTTTCCTGCGCGACGTGGCGAAGCTGAACGGCGAGCAGCGCAATTTCCGCGTCTTCGGCCCCGACGAGACGCTGTCCAACGGCCTGGAGGCGCTGTTCGAAGCGACCCGGCGCCAATGGGATGCCGCGACCGCGCCGAACGACGAATTTCTGGCGCCCGCCGGGCGGGTGATGGAAATGCTCAGCGAGCACCAGTGCGAGGGCTGGCTCGAGGGCTACCTGCTCACCGGGCGGCACGGGCTGTTCAACTGCTACGAGGCGTTCATCCACATCGTCGATTCGATGTTCAACCAGCATGCCAAGTGGCTGAAGGTCACCGCGCACCTGCCGTGGCGGCGCAAGATCGCCTCGCTGAACTACCTGCTCGCCTCGCATGTCTGGCGCCAGGACCACAACGGTTTCACCCACCAGGATCCCGGCTTCATCGACCACGTGGTGAACAAGAAGGCCGAAATCGTGCGAATTTACTTTCCGCCGGACGCCAACTGCCTGCTCTCGGTGATGGACCATTGCCTGCGCAGCCGCCACTACGTCAACGTGGTGGTCGCGGGCAAGCACCCGGCGCCGCAGTGGCTGACGATGGACGCCGCCGTCAAGCACTGCACCGAGGGCATCGGCATCTGGCAGTGGGCCAGCAACGACCAGGCCATGGCGCCCGACGTGGTCATGGCCTGCTGCGGCGACGTGCCCACGCTGGAGACGCTCGCCGCCGTCTCCATTCTGCGCGCGCATCTGCCCGAGCTGAAAATCCGCGTGCTCAACGTCGTCGACCTGATGAAGCTGCAGCCGCCCGTCGAACACCCGCACGGCTTGAGCGACATGGATTTCGACGAGCTCTTCACCCGGGACAAGCCGGTGATCTTCGCCTTCCACGGCTACCCGTGGCTGATCCACCGGCTCACCTACCGCCGCACCAATCACGCCAACTTGCACGTCCGCGGCTACAAGGAAGAGGGCACCATCACCACGCCCTTCGACATGACGGTGCTGAACGATCTGGACCGCTTCCACCTCGTGATGGACGTCATCGACCGCCTGCCGAAGACCGGCGAGCGGGGCATCTACCTGAAGCAGCAGCTCAAGGACAAGCTGATCGAGCACAAGCAGTACATCCGCAAGCACGGCGAGGACCTGCCGGAGATCCGCAACTGGAAGTGGGGCCATTCCGAATGAAGGCGCAGGAGCCTGCGGACGCCCCGAGGACCCGGATCGATTGACATTGCGCCGCCCGGAAGCGACCATTCGAGCAGGAGCCGGCGAGCAGCAGCCGCGCCGGCCCCTCGAGCGGCAGGCAGGCCGCGAGGGTTCGATCACCTTCATCGCGTAGACGTCCTCGTTGCCCCGGTGGGCACAGCGGAGCCCGTTGCCCAGTGCTTGACCAAGACGACCTGTTCCCCTCCCCGTACACCCTGACCGGGATCGAGACGCGCCAGGCGCTGCAGCAGCTTGCGCACCATCGTCTCCCGGTCACCGTCGTCGCCGGCGAAGACCGCCCCGAGTTCCTGAGCACGGTTGTGGGCCGCAGCGATTCGGGCTGGAACGCCATCGTCCTGGGTCACCCCGCCGACGCCTCGCCGGAGCAACCGGCCTTCGGCACCGGGGAAGCGCTCAGGCTGCTGTGGACCGAAGACCGGGTCCGGTACGCCGCGCAGGCCCGCGTCGTGCGGGTTCGGTCCGGGGATCCGCTCGCCTACGAGCTGCAGGTGGGCCCGGAGGTGTCGCGCCTGGGGCGGCGCAAGACGCTGCGCGTGCCGATCGAACCGAACGACCGCGTGCGCGCCGAGCTTCTGGTCGACGGACGAGCCGAGCCTCTGATCCCCGCGGTCAAGGACCTCAGCGTCGACGGCTGCCGGCTCTCGCTCGCCGCGGAGATCGCGCGCGGCGCCGGATTGGGGCCCGGCCTTCAGGCCGCGCTCTCGCTCCTGTTGGCCGACGGCGCCGAGCACGAGCACAGCCGGATACAGATCCTGCATGTCGGACCGGCGAACGAAGGGCTGCTCGAATTCGGCGCCTCCTGGCTCGCGCCCGTGCCGAAGTTCAAGGACCGGATCGCGCGCTTCGTCGCGATCAAGCGATTCATGCTCTCGCAGCAGCTCGCGGCTGCGCCCGACCGGACGGACGCCTCCCCGCAAGGTTGATCTTCCTCCGCCTGTCGCGGAGGAAACGCCACTGATGTCGTTTCCGTGACCGTGCAGCGCGTTGCCGGCAAAACGCGTCCGTCCCCCCCCATCAGGGGTAACCGAGCCTTAGTCCGGCCTTATCCACCTCTCACCCCGACGCTGCGCCGCCAATGCTGATCAACGCCATGATAATGATTAAGGCAATCGCCGCAGCAAGCCCCGCGATCGCTATTTGGGTAGGCGAAAAACGCTTCTCCTTCGGCTCATCGCTCATTTGCCTCCTCCTGTTGCATGAATCGGATCATGCGCCTCGGCGTCCATCGGCCGCTACGCTTTCGAGGAGCGCGAGCAGGCCCTTGAGCAGGTCGATCGGCGACGGTGGGCATCCGCGAATATGCAGGTCAACCGGCAACACCTGCGACACGCCTCCAACACAAGCATAGCTGCCTGCAAACATGCCGCCGTCCCGGGCACAGTCGCCCGCCGCAACGACCCACTTGGGATCCGGGGTGGCCAGGTAAGTACGCTCGAGCGCTTCCCGCATGTTTGCGGTGACCGGTCCTGTCACCAACAGTACGTCGGCGTGGCGCGGAGAAGCGACGAATCGAAGACCGAAACGCTCGAGGTCGTAAAGCACGTTGCTTAGCGCATGAATTTCCAGCTCGCAGCCGTTGCAGGACCCTGCATCGACCTCCCGGATCGAAAGCGCCCGCCCCAGGCGCTTATGGGAAGCTTGATTCACGCGTGCGGCCAACTCGGCCAGCGCCCTGTCATCGATCGCCGGCGCGTGCTCGGTGAGGGTTCCCTGGACGAAGCTTTTGAAAAGCAGTCTGCGCATCCGCGGCCACCCTATAGGTCGTGCCCCGAGTACGAGCAATTGAACGATTTGTTGCAGAGAGGAAAGTCGGCGACGATGTTGCCCTCGATCGCCGCCTCGAGCAGCGGCCACTGAAACCACGAAGGGTCGCGCAGATGACAGCGCTCGACCCGCCCCCCCGGGCCGACCCTGACCCAGGCCAGGATGTCGCCGCGGAATCCCTCGACCAACGCCGTGCCTTCACGCACGCCGGTTTCCAGTCGCATGGCGACCGGGGCGCAGATGGATCCGGAGGGCATTTGGGCCAGTATCTGCTCGATGAGCGCAAGACTCTGCTCAACCTCGCGGATGCGTATCCAGATGCGCGCGTTCACGTCGCCGGAGTGAACCACCGGAACTTCGAACCGCAGCCTGTCGTAGGGGGCGTAGCCAGGCGCGCGGCGCGCGTCGAAGTCGCGCCCCGATGCGCGTCCGACGAAGCCGCCGGCGGCATATTGCTGCGCGAGCTTCGGCGACAGAATGCCGGTTCCGACAGTGCGGTCCTTGAGCGACGGAGTGTTTTCGTATACCTCGACGAGGTCCGGGAATTCCTTGCGAGCCTGCGCGACCAGCGCGTGAATGAGCGCGGGGCCGTCGGCCGGCAAGTCGCAACGGAGTCCGCCTGGCACGACCCGATCCATCATGAGCCGGTGGCCGAAACAGGCGTCCGCCGTTCGCAATACCCTCTCACGCAGAAGGCCGAATTGAGCGTGCATGATGGCGAAGGCGGCGTCATTGCAGACGGCTCCGATGTCGCCGAAGTGATTGGCGAGCCGCTCGAGTTCGGCGAGCAGCGCTCGCAGCCAGACCGCGCGTGGCGGTATTTCCATCTCGAGGGCCGCCTCGAGCGCCAGGGCAAAGGCCAGGGCGAAGGCGACGGTGCTGTCGCCGGAGATGCGCCCCGCGTACGCCGCCGCACGTTCGGCCGAGGCACCGACCATGAGCGATTCGACGCCCTTGTGGGCGTAGCCGAGGCGTTCCTCCAGCCGCACCACCGTCTCGCCGTTCGCGGTGAAGCGGAAGTGTCCGGGCTCGATGATTCCGGCATGGACCGGGCCCACCGGGATCTGGTGGAGGCTCTCGCCCTCCGCGGGCAGAAACTGATACTTACCGCTGTGGCGAAGCCAGGGTCGGGTGTCCCGCAGACCTACGGGGTCCAATCCGACCAGATCGCGTATCGCCCGCTCCGGTCGAATCGCCGGCGGATGCAGCCGCCCGACCGAGGGAAAGCGGTTTCCATCGCATTCGACGCTGAGTACGGTGCACCCGTTCGTGTCGCGCTCCATGACCGCCATGTGCACGTAGCGCGGCTCTCCCCACAGTCCGAGCAACGCCAGTTCCCCGACCTGCAGACGAGCCGCCGCCTGCTCCCAGTCCTCCCGGCGCACGACCGAACGCGGCCAATTCAGCGATGCCATGTCGCATTACCTAAGAAGACTCGCCACATGCTCGAACCAGGCCACAAGCGCGGCCGGTAGCCAGATCCCCGCTGCGATGACCAGCGCGAAGTGGGCAAACATCGGCACGAACGACGCCCTCACCGGCTCGCGGCTGCCGTGAGGATCGCCGAACGCCAAGCCGTTCAAACGCAGCAGCAGCGCGCCGAACGCAACCAGAAGACTCAGGCCCAGCGCCACGGCCAACACCGGTGAGCGCGCGAAGGTGGTCGTCACGATGAGGAACTCGGTCATGAAGATGCCCATCGGAGGCAGCCCCGCAATGGCGGCGACGCCCAATACCAGTCCCCAGCCGAGGACCGGGTGTGAAACCGTGAGCCCACGGATGTCGCGCATGTTTTGCGTCCCCTTTACCTGCGCGATGTTGCCGACGCAAAAGAAGATTCCCGACTTGGTCAGGCTGTGAAGCGTCATGTGGAGGAGACCGGCGAAATTCGCCAGCGGCCCCCCCATACCGAAGGCGAATGTGATGATCCCCATGTGCTCGATCGAGGAATAGCCGAACATGCGCTTGATATCGTGGCGTCGATACAGCATGAACGAGGCGAAGACCACCGAGAGCAGACCCAGGGACACCATGAGTGGCCCCGGCGCGAACGCCCCCGGATTCGCCGACATCACGCTCTTGAACCGCAGCACGGCGAATAGGGCCACGTTTAGAAGCAAGCCGGAAAGTACCGCCGAAATGGGGGTCGGACCTTCCGCGTGCGCGTCGGGCAGCCACGCATGCAGGGGCACCAGGCCCACCTTGGTTCCGTAGCCGAGCAGGAGGAAGAGGAACGCGAGGTTCAGGAGCGCCGGATCGAATTCAGGTGATCTCTTCACCAGCACGCTCCAGGTCATGGCATCCAGGCCTTCGCCGACGACCGCGTGTGCCGCCAGATACACCAGAATGGTTCCGAACAGCGCGAACGCGATGCCGACGCTGCCCAGAAGAAAATACTTCCACGCCGCCTCGAGCGCGGCAGGGGTTCGATAAATCCCCACCATGAGTACCGTAGTGAGCGTCGCGAGCTCGATCGCGACCCACATCAGACCCACGTTGTTGGACAGCAGCGCCAGGTTCATGGCGAACATGAGCGTCTGGTACATCGCGTGGTAGAAGCGCAGGTAGATCGGAGTGAGCCGGCCGGTCTCCAGCTCGTGCGCGATGTAGCTGCCGCTGAACACGCTGGTCGTGAATCCGACGAAGGTGCTCAGCACGATGAATACGACATTCAGGTCATCTACGATCAGGAAGTGCCCGGGAGCCGGTCGTTCCCTGAACAGCACGGTCGCTGCAATGAACGTCAGGAATGCCGCCAACGCATTGAGCCGCGCCGTCGCTCGGTTATCGGGCAGTACGGCGAGCAGGCCCGCGCTCACCGCGGGGATGATCAGAACCGCGCCCACGAAAAAAGAACCACCCTCGCTCATGGCTGCTCACCGCGGTATTCGTGCAGGGCGTGGATATCGACCGTGTCGAAGCTCTCGCGAATGCGGAACAGAAACACGCCGATCACGATAAGGGCGATCAGGATCGAGAACGCGACGCTGATCTCGACAACGAGCGGCATCCCCTTGGCACCCGTGGCGGCGAGAATCAACCCATTCTCGATCGACATGAAGCCGATGACCTGGCTTACCGCGTTGCGCCGGGAGATCATCATGAGCAGGCCAAGCAGCAGGACCGACAACGCGAACGCCAGGTCTTGCTGGGTGAGCGTTCCGGCCTTCGCAGTGATCGGCAGCATGACCATGATGGAAAGCGCAACCAATCCGATGCCTGCAAGCATCGTTTGCCCGATGCCGACGACGGTCTCGATCGTGCGATGAATTCCCAGTTGCACGATGATGCGATGCAGCGCGAAGGGAATGATGATCGCCTTGACGATGAGAGCGATCGCGGCAGTGATGTACAAGTGCGGCGCGTGCTGGATGTGCGCCTGCCACGCCACCGAGAGCGAAACCACCAGCGCGTGCAGTGCGAAAGTGTTCACCAGCCCGGTCATGCGGTCCTGGTAGAGCAGCATGAAGCTCACCAGCACGAGGCCGCCCGCGAACAGATGCGCGACGTCGAGAGCGAGAGGATCCATCACCCGGCCATGGTCACGAATAGCAGCAGCGCCGCGAGGAAACCAAGCATCAGCGCCGCCCCGAGAAAATCGGGAACGCGGAACACACGCATCTTCGCGGTCGCGGTCTCGAATACCGCAAGCAGGAAGCCGCCGGCGGCAAGCTTCAGCACGTACACCCCGACGCCCGCGAAGTAGGCGACGAGCCCTTGCCCGGACACCGCGATCCCCCACGGGAAGAACACGCAGGCGATGACCGAGACGTAGAGCAGGAGCTTCAGGGACGCGGCCGCCTCGATGAGCGCCAGGTGTCGGCCCGAATACTCGAGGATCATCGCCTCGTGCACCATGGTGAGCTCAAGGTGCGTGGCCGGATTGTCGACCGGGATGCGGGAGTTCTCGGCGATCGCGACCATGATGAGCCCGATGAGCGCAAGCGCGAGGGAAAACCGCAGCCCGACGTCCGATGCTTGCAGAGACGCGGCGATCGAGGAGAGCTGCGTGGAGCCCGCAAGCAGCGAGAGCGTGAATACGACCATCAGCATCGCCGGCTCGGCGAGCGAAGCGATCAACATTTCGCGGCTCGAGCCGATTCCGCCGAAGCTGGTTCCCACATCAAGCCCGGCCAGGGCGAGCATGAAGCGCGCGCTTCCCAGGAGCGCGACGATGGCGATCATGTCGGCCGCGTAGCTGAAGATCAGGCCCGTGGCGAAAGTAGGGATGAGCGAAGCGGCGACCCAGGTGGTGGCAAAGATGAGGTAAGGCGCGACGCGAAACACCCATGACGCCGCATGCGCGAGCACGACGTCTTTGCGCAGCAGCCGCAGGAGCTCGCGATACGGCTGCGCAAGCGGCGGGCCTTGGCGGCGCAGCAGGTGCGCCTTGACTTTGCGCACGTAGCCGGTGAATAGCGGCGCAAGCGCAAGCACGAGAGCCATCTGGCCGATCTGGACGAGCAGATCCAGGACTAATGCCATACCGCGAGCACCATCAGGAGCGCGACCAATGCGCTGAACACGAGCGTGAGATAGGCCCGGATCGAGAGAAACTGGACCTTGTTGAGTCGATCCGCGACGAAGCTCACGAGGCGGGTGATGGGCGCATAGAGTGCGTCCCATAGGAGATCGCGCATCCGAACGTGCATCTGTGCCGCATGGAGGTCGCCCGGCGCCGGCATGCGCACCTCCTCGCGCGCGCGGAATACCACGCTCCCGAATACCCTGCGAATCGGCTGCGAGAAGCTTCCAGCGGTGTACTGGGTGGCGGGGCTCGAATCCGGAAAGCCGCAGTCCCAGGGCGCAGACCTGCGCAGCGCGTCGGAGGCCCAGCGATGGATCGCTTCAGCGCCGAGCCCGGCGGCGAGCGCAATAAGGAGGAACAGGAGCAGTCCGTTGTAGGAGCTCCGGCTCTGGGCGACCGGGACAATCGTCAGCCAGTCGAGTTGGCCCTGCCCCGGCAGATGCGCCCCGGCCAAAGCCTGGGTGACCGGCGCAAGTGCGTCGATGAAGTAGCCCGGCAGGATGCCGGCGATGAGGCAAAAAACGCCCAGAATGAACATGGTGGCGAGCGACCAGCGGTCGGTCTCGGCGGCGTTCCGAGCCGCATCGGTGCGCGGCCGGCCCAGAAAGGTCACGCCGAATGCCTTGACGAAGCAGGCCGCCGCGAGCGCGGCCGAGAGCGCGAGCAGCGCTCCAATTGCGGGAACGAGAAACTTCAGCAGCCACTGCGGCAGTCCCGGGCTCAGGAGAATCGCCTGGAAGGTGAGCCACTCGGACACGAAGCCGTTGAACGGCGGCAGCGCGGAGATTGCAGCCGAGCCGATCAGAAATGCAAATGCCGTGAGGGGCATGCGATGGATCAATCCGCCGAGATGCTCCATGTCACGCTCGCCAGTGGCAGTAAGCACCGCGCCCGATCCGAAGAACAGCAGGCTCTTGAACACCGAGTGGTTGAAGACGTGGAACAACGCTGCCGTCAGCGCCAGCGCAGCGGCGGTCCGCATCCCGTTGGCCTTGAAGGCGAGCGCAAGGCCGAGACCGATGAAGATGATGCCGATGTTCTCCACGGTGTGATAAGCGAGCAGGCGCTTGAGATCGTGCTCCATGAGCGCATGCAGCACGCCTATGACCGCGGTCACCCCGCCCAGAAACGCGACCAGCGCTCCTGCCCACCACGTGGGCACACCGAGCAGGTCGAAGACGATACGCACCATGCCGTACACGGCCACCTTGGTCATGACTCCGCTCATCAGTGCGGAGACATGGCTCGGCGCCGCGGGATGTGCAAGAGGCAGCCACACGTGCAGCGGAACCAGGCCCGCCTTCGACCCCGCCCCGATCAGCACGAGGACGAGCGCCGCCGCTGCGACGCCGGCCGCGGGGGGCGCCGCGCGAATGGCTTGGAACGCGTAGCCACCCGCGGGGCCCGCGAGCAGGCCGAACGCAAGGAGCAGCGCGAGCGTACCGAAGCTCGCCATGATGAGATACAGATAGCCAGCCGCCGCGTTTGCCGCGCGGCGATGGTGCGCCATGACGAGCGCCCAGGAGGCAAGCGACATGAATTCCCACGCGAACAGGAACGTGAACGCGTCGTCGGCGAGCACCACGAGGTTCATGGCCGCCAGAAACGCCGGGAAGAACGGCAATACGCGCCCGGGTGTCTCCTCGTGCCTGCCGTAGCCGATGCCGTAGATGCTCGCCGTCGTGGCGCCGAGATTGACCACGACGAGGAAGAACGCCGCCAGGGAATCGAGCCGGAAGTGCGCGCCCAACCAGGGCAATCCGACGGGCAGCGTCAGCGCGCTTAGGAGCGGGCGACCGACGAAAAGGCTGGTGGCTGCGATGCCGAGCGCCGCTGCCGATAGGCAGAGCGCAGCGCCGTAGACAATCGAGGTTCCCACACGATGGCGCGCCGCCGGAACCGCCGCCACGCTGGTTGCAAGCAGCCCCCCAATGCACCACAACAGCCCTTCGAGAGCCATGGTGCGCTTCGTTCCCCCCTTAAGGACGCCCTTGGCGCGGCTCGGGCCCTACGCGGGCCGCTCCGGCGTTGGCTTGAATCGAACTCCGCGACCGCCGTTCGCACTCGCCGCGCCCTCGCCAATCAATTCGACGCCCGCGCGGTCCAGCGCCTCAATCAGCTTCATTAACGACTCGACATTGCCGCGCACCACACCATCGCTCGTCTCCATGCGCTGAATCGTGGGGAGCGATAAGCCGCACGCCGCGGCCAGGGCGCGCTGATCGAGCCCCAGCAATGCTCTTGCAGCCCGAAGTTGTTGCGCTGTGATCATACACTGCGCTTGAGTTTAGACTTACCATGACTGATATGTAAATTACAGCATTCCATTATTGATGTACCGTAAATCTCGATGCCTTATTGCGCTGCAACATGCTGCGCCGGTCTGCATCGGAGGCCTTTCGGAGCTTGACGCTCTACTGTTTATTTCCATCACCCGTTGACGCCAGCATCGGTCTCACGCTGACCCGTGCGGTCGCTGCGAAGATTGCGAAATATTAAGCGGCTACTGTGACCGAGGCTTGATCAATGCTCGACGAAAAGATGGGTCTGTCCGGCTCGCAGCCGGCCACGGCTCAGCCGCTGGGATCGGTGCGCCGCAGAGCCGTTTCCGGATCCGGGCGGCTCTCGCGCAGGCTCCTCAGCAGACCCGGCAGGTAGAGCCCGCGAGACAGCAGCTTCCACGACACCATGCGCACGATGCGCGCGATATCGGCCACCGGGCGGAAGTGACTGCGCCGCGCGCGCGTCGGGTAGATCGCGGCGATCGGAATTCCAAGCAGGGGCACGCCGTGCCTGCCGGCCTCGATCAGGATTTCGCTTTCGAATACGAAGCCGGTGACGTGGCCGCATCGAGCGACGAGCTCGCGCCAGGCTGACAGCGGGTAGAGCCTGAAGCCCGACTGGCTGTCGGCGACGCGTTGCCCGGCGGCCCAGCCGATCCAGAAATTGGCGAAGCAGTTCGCCAGGTAGCGCTCGCGCGGAACGTTGTGTGCCTCGTGCAGCCGAGTTCCGATCACGATGGCCCGGGGCTCGAGTCGATGCACGGCGACGAGCCGGTGTATGTCCTCGGGCAGGTGCTGCCCGTCGCCGTCGAGCGTGACGACGGCATCGGCTCCCTGGCGGAACGCCTCCTCGATGCCGCGCAGCAGGCTGAACGCTTTGCCGCGGTTGCGCTCGTTGCGCAGAACGCTCACCGGCAATCCTTCGAGGGCCTGGGCGGTGCCGTCGCACGACCCGTCGTCCACCACGATGACCCGCTCGACCTGGCGCAGCGTGCGCTCCGCGATCCCGCGAATGGTCGCCCGCTCGTTGTAGGCGGGAATCACCGCCGCGACCGACGTCATGCCATCGCTCCGTTCACTCCGAGAACCTGGCCGGACACGTAGGCTGCCTCGTCCGAGCACAGAAAGGCCACGACGCTCGCGACCTCCTCCGCGGTGCCGGCCCGCCCCATCGGCACCAGGCGCGCAACGGCTTCGTCCGTGAACGCCTTGCGCGACAGCTCGGAAGCAATGATGCCCGGCGCCACCGCGTTGACCGTCACGCCGCGGCTCGCAACCTCGATCGCTAGCGACTTGACCGCTCCGTGAAGTCCGGCCTTGGCGGCGGCGTAATTCGATTGACCGCGATTGCCCATGACGCCGGCCACCGAGGTCATGGCCACGATTCGACCCCAGCGCGTACGCAGCATGGGCAGCAGCAGCGGCCGGGCAACGTTGAAAAAGCCGTCGAGCGACACGCCGATGACGCTCGACCACTGGACATCGCTCATGCCGGCCATGGGGGCGTCGGCCGTGATCCCGGCGTTGTGCACCAGCACCTGGACCGGACCGCCCTCGAGTATTCTCTCCAGCACGCTCGTCGCCGGACCCGACTGGGAAACGTCGAAGGTGACGCTCTCGGCGCTGCCGCCTTCCGCGCGGATCGCGTCAACCAGCTGTGCCGCACGCGCGGGGTTGCCGTGGCCGTGCACGATGACGTGCATCCCGCGTCGTGCCAGGGCCGTGCAGATCGCGCCGCCGATGGCTCCACTGCCGCCGGTCACCAGAGCTCGCTTCACTTCCCTGTCCGCTCCCCAAGCACTACTGCCGCGCGCCCGCGAATGAGCTCCCTTTCCGCGGCATGCACCGCGAACTCGTAGAGCAGGTGCTGCGCACCGCCGATGAGTCTGCGTGCCTTCAGCACCAGATCGCATGCAATGTCGTCCAGGCGCTCGACCGTCAGCGCGACGTCGCGTACGCCGGCCAGCATCCCCGGCCGCGAGCCACGCTGCTCGCTGAGGGCCCCGTGAACCGCCATCGCCTGCGCGGCGTATTCGATGCCGCAGACGGCCGGGAGGATTCCGTGCTCGCGCAACGGGTTGGCCGGGTCGCGATGGCTGACCGCCCGGCAGGTAATGCTGTCGTCGTCGAAGTGGAGGACTTCGCTCAACAGGCTCATCGAGCCGCGATGAGGGATGAGCTGGCGAAAATCGCTTGCGCTCACCGGCACGGCTGCACCTCGACCGCGACGTGCCGCCCGCCCACGTAGGTGAGCGGGATCGTTGCCGCGGCATCGCAGGCCGCCGCGGCGAGCAAGGGCAAGGCGTGCGCCGCCGGATTGGTCGCCAGCGTCCGCGGCAGCGTCCGGGGAAACCGCGTGGTTTCGGCACCGCCCTCGATCGAGACTTTCCAGCGCCCGAGCGCTCTCGGCCCCGGCGCGGGCGTCAGCAAAACCGCCACCCCGAACGAAGTCTCGATATTGCGAACCGCGCCCAGCGGGTCGGGATACGGCAGGTCGCAGGCCACGAGCAGCACGCACGCCTGCTCGGCGAGAACCAGCGATACCGCTTCGACCAGGCCGACGGCGAACGACGCATCGCGGCCGCAAAGCGCCACCGAGCCCTGCCGCGAGCCCGCGCCGATGCTCCAGTAGCCGGGCGCCGCGTTATGCACCGAGTTGTGGAACAGAGTCGGCGATACCTCGCGCGGCGGCGCAGCGACCGCCTCGCAGAGCTTGTGCACGATCTCGCCGTCACCCGAACTGGAGGTGAAGACCATGGTGACGCCGGCGGCCTCGCGCCCGGCGCCGCTCACGGCTTCCTGCGCCGCCGCGATGGCCCAGCGCACCAGTTTCGGGACCCGCCGCCGCTCGTTCTGCGGCAACAGCAGGGGATTCGGTTGCGCCGCGATGTCCGCATCGAACGGCGATGCGCCGCTCAGAACCCGACGCGCCGTCGGCCAATCGGGCAGCCCCGGGGCGAGCACCCCCACGGACTCCAGATACGCCGCGCTCACGCCAGCCTCTCGAACAGCAGGCTGCAGTTGCTGCCGCCGAAGCCGATCGAATTGCTCATCACGTAGCGCAGCTCCCGCGACTCGGGCTCCACCACGACACGCGCGCTGAACGCCGGGTCGATCCGGCGCACGTTCAGGCAGCCGGGAACCAGATCGGCCTCCAGGCACAGGGCACAGATGACCGCCTCGGTGATGCCGGCAGCGCCGAGCGTATGGCCGGTCCAGCCCTTGGTCGAACTGCATGGGACCGCGTCGCCGAACAAGCGGAATATGGCGCGGTCCTCGCTGCGGTCGTTCGCAGGGGTTCCGGTGCCGTGCATGTTGACGTAGTCGACGTCCGCCGGCTCGATGCCTGCCCGCCTGAGCGCGTCACCCATCGCCAGGAAGGCCCCCTCGCCTTCGGGCTCCGGGGACGACAGGTGATGGCCGTCCGAGCTCTCCCCGTAGCCGACCAGCGCCACACGCCCCTCGCCTGCCGGGAGCCGCTCGAGCAGCGCGAACCCCGCCGCCTCCCCGATCGAAATGCCGTCGCGCGCCACGTCGCATGGGCGGCACGGTTCGCGTGACAGCAGCTCGAGGGAGCCGAATCCGTACAGCGTGGTGAGGCACAGGCTATCGACGCCGCCGACGACCGCCGCGTCGGCGTATCCCGCCTGCATCATGCGGGCGGCGCTGGCGAACGCCTTCGCGCTGGACGAACACGCGGTCGAGATCGTCGCTGCCGGCCCCTCCAGGCCCAGAGATCGCTGCACGAAATCCGCGACCGAAAACAGGTTGAGAGAGTGACGCTCTCGAAACCATGACGGAAGCCTGCCTGTGTGCGCATCCCGCTCCCGGAAAGCGCGCTCACAATGCTCGATTCCGGAGGTGCTCGTGCCGATGATGACCGCCACGCGGTCCGCCCCGTAGCGCGCCCGCGCCTGCGCGACGGCCTCCTCGAAGCCATCCTGCCGCAGTCCCATTTGCGCCAGACGATTGTTGCGGCAATCGAACTCCGACAGCCTCGCCGCGACCGGCTGCTCCTCCAATCCCGCGACCCGGCCGATCCACGTATCCGCCGGCGCCCCCTCGAAATCCATGGGACGCAAGGCGCCGCGTCGCTCGACGAGCGCCTCGAGCGTCGCGGCGCGTCCCAGCCCCAGGGGATTCGCCGTGGCGCAGTGCGAGATGACCAGCGGGCTCACGCGCAACTCTGAAAAGACATCGGGAAAACTATACCGGAGACCCGCCCGCTTCGGGCCGGTGCGCGAAAACGGCAGCCAGAAACAGCGAGAACGCCGCGCCCATCCCGACCGTGACGCCGATTTCATGCAGCACCGGGATGCGCGAAACGGCGAGACAGCCGAATGCCGAAAGCGTCGTCGCCGCGCACACCAGCAGCGAGCGCTGCGTGCGCGCACGCTCATCCTCGTCGGCGTGGCGTCGATCGAAGAACAGGGCGTAATTGAGCCCGACGCCGACCACCAGGAGCAGCGCGACCAGGTTGAACAGCGACAGCGCCTGCCCGAGCAGCAGCAGAAACGCGACGTCGAGCACGACGGCCGCCAGAATCGGGGCGATCACCCTTGCGGCCCGCCTCACGCTCCGAATGGTCAGGCACAGGAGCGCGAAGATCGCCAGCAGCCCCAGCGCCACGCGCCACAGGGCGCGATCCCGGTAAGTGCTGACCAGCTTGTTCGATTCGGCTTTCAGGTCGACGAATTCCTGCCCGTGGCGCGACGCCTCGCGGGCCAGTTCGGCGGGCGCCTTGACGCCGCGCAGCGTGGCCAACGCGTTCCAGCCGTCCTCGTTGTGAAACAGCAGCGAATCGATCTTCACCGCCAGGGCGGTGCCGGCGAAGCTGCGGATGTCGAGCAGCGGCGCGGAGCGGGCGCGGGCCACGGCGTCGAGAAAGGGAGCGAAACCGCCCGGGCGGAACGGTGAATCGGCCAGCGCGGCATCGAGCCGGCTCGCCAGCACCTCTCTCGGTGGCAACGCGGCCTGGCGGTGCTCCTGGGTCTGCCTGCTCGGCAGATAGGTCGAGGGAACGTCAAAGCCCGCCAGCCAGCCCTTGCGCACCGCATCGCGCAGCCAGCCGGCGGCGGTTTCGCTCGCCTGCAGGGCGCCTTCGCGCGATTTTCCTCTGGCGAGGACCAGGTAGCGCAGGCTGGGCGCCCCGATCCCGTGACGCAGGCTCCGGTCGAGCTGCTTCGCCGATTCGGAGACCGGCGTCAGGCTCGAGATGTCGTCGTTCCACAGCCGGTCATGCTTCCACGCCACCACGCCGAAGGCCGCGATCACCAGCAGCGTCGCAACCCATCGCAGGCGTAGGGCGAATTTCACGGCGCGGCTCAGCGCGGAGAACGGGGTGCCCGCGATCGGCGAGCCGAGGCGCACCGGGACCAGCGCCGGAAGGACCCAGCGCGTCGTCAGGCCCGCCGTGGCCACGCCTGCGACCGTCAGCACGCCGAGCTGGGCCAGGCCCGTGAAGCTGGAAAACACCATCGCGAGCGCACCGAACACCGTGGTGAGCACCGCAAGAGTCAGCGTCGGGCCGATGCGGGCCAGGGCGTCGGCCAGCGGCTCGCCCGCGCGAGCCTGCATGAACAGATAGGTCGGATAATCGATCGCCTCTCCGATCAGCGTGACGCCGAAGCCGAGCGTGATGCCGTGCACTTTGCCGAATCCCAGTGCCACGGCCGTGACGCCGACCACGATGCCACTCACCACCGGCAGGAAGCTGGCGGCCAGCATCGCCGAGGAACGGTAGACCGCGTAAAGAATCCCGAGCACCAACGCGGCGCCGAGCGCCGACAGGCGCCAGATCTCCGATTCGACGGTATCGTGTATGCGGGCGGCGAAGACGCCGGGGCCGGATAGCAGCAAGCTGCCCGCACCGGATCGCGTGGCCGCGTATGCCGCGTGGATGGCGCGCACGGCCCTGCCCTGCGCAAGCGCGTCGAACGCCGGCGCGCGCGTCTGCGCAACCAGCAGCGCGCGACGACCGTCGTGCGAGAACCACACGCCGTCCCTCAGGCCCGGACCTTCGGCGGGGGTGAGCTGGGCCAGGATCTGCCGCATCTCTCCCGTCGGGTCGGAGCGCAATGTAGGGCGCACCAGGACTGCCGCCGGCGAACCGAGCAAACCGTAAGTCTCGGCCAGCGCCGCTTTGAGCCCTTCGATCGAGAAACGCTCCGCTCGCACGGCAGGACTCAGCAGATAGCGGTGCTCGAACAGGAACGCCTGCTCCTGCCGGAGTGTCCCGGAATCGCCGTTGGCCACATAGGTAAACAGGCCGCTCGCCTTCAGCCGTTGCGCCAGCGCCATGCTGGTGCGTGCCAGAGCGGCGCTGGAGTCGCCCTGCAAGCCGATCAACACCAGGCGCGCGGCGGCACCATCGCGCAGCTGCCCCAGCAGGATGCGCTGGGTCGGCGTCGCCGACGGCGGCAGGAATGCCGACAGGTCGGTCGTCACCGACAGGTCCCGGACCAGCCAGGTGCCGCAAGCCGCGAGCACCGCCAACCAGAGGGCGACAACGCTCCGCGCGCCGCGCATCAATGCAACGTCTCCTGGACCTCCATCACCGTGCGGTCACCGCTTGCCTCCAGCACCTCGATCCGCTCGATGCGCGCGCGGCTGCCCGAGATGGTGATCCCCCGGACGTACTTGGTGAGACCGGGGGTGCGGGGCAGGAGCTGGAGCTGCCAGCGCTCTCGCATTCCGCTCACCGTCACGTGGAAGTCGCGCTCCAGCGCGGCGAGGTCGCCCGAGCGCGCCGCGCGCACCCCTTCGATCAGCGCGGCGATTCCCTCCGCCCCGTCCGCCCTCACCGTCACGCTCCTGTTGCCGGAGGCGTTCTCGATGGTCAATCGCTCTCCCCGCAGCACGAAGCGCTCGTCGCGCGGGGATTCCACGTGTTCCTCGAGCCGGTCGGGACGCCGGTAGGAAAGCGTGCCGCGCGACACCAGGGGAGCCTTGAGCAGCGGGCTGTAGCGGGTCTCGACGTAACTGGCGGTCGCGGATTCGACGCTCGCCAGCATTTTCATCAGCCCTTGCGCGTCGATCGGTTCGGCAGACGCCGTGGCCCCCAGCGCGAGCGCGGCGACGAGCGCCACGGCGGTATTAGCCATGTCTTTCGTTCCAGAAGTCGTAGAAATTGAACCAGTTGTACGGGGCGCGACGCGCGTAGAGCGCCAGTCGCTCGACGTAGCGCTCGAGCTGCGCGACCGCCCAGTCGTTGCGCCCGGCTCTCGGCACCGGCTCTCCTGCGGTGAGCGTCTCCAGGTAGACCCGATAGCGCGAGCCGCCCTCGTACAAGCCGAAGAAGGTCACCACCGGAGCGGCAAGGGTGCCCGCGACGAGCAGCGGCCCGAGCGGAAACGGCGCCTGCGAGCCGAGGAAACTGCAGGCGTGCGTCTTGCCGCCGCCAAACGGCCGATCGCCGAGAATGCCGACGATCTCGCCCCTGTCCAGGCATTCCTTGACCTTGAGCACCGTCTCCGGACGGCCGGGGGCAATGACCCGATGCTTGAGCTCGGGAGCGATGCGCGACCACAGACGCGCGGTATGCGCCGCGTCCCGGGAGTGCATGACGATGTTCACCGGCCGCATGGCCGAGCTCCTTCCCAGGGCGCGCACCATCTCGAAACTTCCGAGGTGCGAGCCGAGCAGGATGCAACCCCGGCCCGGGCGAAGCGCGTTCTCGACGGCGTCGGCCCCGTGTACCTCGATCTCGAATGCAGCCTCGCCGTCGCTCAGCAGAAATACGCGGTCGTGAAGCGTCGCCGCAAAGCTGTAGAAGTGGCGCAACACCTCGCCGAAGCGCGCCCTGCGGCCCAGTGCGCGGCGCAGGAACGCCCTCGATGCGCGCCGCGCTCGCGGGGAGAACGCCACGAAATACCAGCAAACCGGATGCAGCAGCCAGCGCGTGGCCCGCCTGCCGAGCGCGAGCGTCAGCCGCCCGTACAGCGCGACCGCTAGCGCGCTGCCGCGCTCCTCCTGCGCCGCCCAGGCCGACGGATGGTCGAGCTCAGGCAGCGTCCCGCCCTCTGCAGCGAAGCTTGCCCGAGGCGATCAAGGTGTCGCCGCGCGACACGCGAAAAGCGATCGTCGCGTCGGCGTTGCGTTCCAGCTCGATCTCGAAGCGCTCGCCGGGATAGAGCGGCGCGTGGAACTTGGCTGCAGGTATCGCCTCGAGCGGGGTGCC
This sequence comes from uncultured Pseudomonadota bacterium, assembly GCA_963817785.1. Lineage (GTDB taxonomy): Bacteria > Pseudomonadota > Gammaproteobacteria > Burkholderiales > SG8-39 > JAKALD01. The sequence continues at coordinate 919,102 of CAWFPL010000008.1, forward strand.
GGCCATTTCTGCCGCCGCGCGGACGACGCGCGCCACCAGCAACACCCCCGGCACGACGGGATCGCCGGGGAAGTGGCCCGCCAGCGCGGGGTGCGACGGCGCGACGACGTCGCTCACGCGCGTCACGCCGTATCCCGGTTGCGCGCCTGGGCGGCTTCGAGCAACGCGAGCAGCTGCGCCCGCGAGACCTTGCCGGTCTCCGTTCTCGGCAGCTCCGGCACCACGATCAGGGGCCGCGGCAGGAACGCCGGATCGATTCGATCGCGCAGCACGCGAAGGATCGCCCCCTGCTCGAGCTGCGGGGCCACCACCACTGCCGCGAGCCTCGCCGTGCCCGCCGACGCGGCCCCGGGATCGAAGAACATGCCGTCCTCGACGCCGGGAATGCTCAACAATTCCCGGGTGAGCGCCTCGAGCGACGCTCGCTTGCCGGCGATCTTGGCCATGTCCTCGGGGCGGCCCAGAAGCCTGAACTGCGTGTCGCTCAGCAGCTCGACGCGGTCGGGTATCCTGAGCGGGCGGGCCAGATGCCCGCCCTCCACCCAGGTTGCGCTCCCGGCCCGTCGCAACCCCATCCCGTCGCGCACGCGCCAGATCTCGCTGCGGGCGGGGCGTCGCAAGGCGAGCGCCCCGCCTTCCGTGCAACCATAGATTTCGTGCAACGGCGCCGACCACCTCTGCTCCGCCTCGCGCGCCAGCTCCGGCGGCAGCGGCATCGTCGCGCTGAGTATTCCGGCCAGCGGCGGCATGGATGCGCCGTCGGCAACGCAGGCACGCAGATGAGTGGGCGTGGCGACCAGCCAGCGCTCGCCGGGCACGCTCCGCAGCGCGCTCGCCACGTCGCCCGGCAGCAGCGGTCGCCCGGAATGCACCGCCATCCCGTTTTGCAACGGCAGCATCACGGTCGTTTCCATGCCGTAAATGTGCTGCGGCGGGACCGTGCCCACGATGGAGCGCAGACCGCCCTGCGCAAAGCCGAGCTCCCTGCCGAGCGAGCGCGCGTCCGCGACCAGCGATCCCCAGGATTGCGCGTGCGGCTGCGGCTCGCCCGTGCTGCCCGACGTATAGGCGATGAGTGCAACTTGATCGCCAGGGACGCGCGGCACTTCCAGCGCCTCCCTCGAATGCGCGAACCGCGGCACCATGATGGCGTGCAGGCCCGGCGGAATCCCGCTGCCGTCGGCCAGGCAGTAAATGTCCGAATGAGCGCGATACAGGTCCATCAGGGCGCCCGGCGCCCTCGAGAAAGGCAGCAGGCTCACCTGGCGCGCGATCAGCGCGGCCGCGAATCCCAGCATGAAGCTCAGCCGGTCTTCGCACAGGTTGAGCACGTGGCGCTTGCGCGGCAGCGCTGCGGCGAAAGCTGCCGCCGCGCCGCAGAAGTGCGCCGCGTCGACCGGCCTGCCGGCGTGCCAGCCGACCGCGTCGCCGCCGCGAAAGCCCTCCAGAAGCGGGAGCTCAGCGACCATCCGCGCCCCTTCCGCCCGGCTGCCGCGCGCCGATCCTGTAGCTCGGGATGCGGCGCAGAAATTCCACCAAGCCGGCGTGCTGGTGGTTCGGATAGCGCCATCGCCGGAACAGGTATTCGGCCACGAAGAACAGCGCGAGCAGGACGTAGCTGACGAAATTGGTGAATATCGACCAGGCGTCCACCGTTCCCCACAGCGCCAGGCCGAGCGATACCGACGCCATCGCGGCGAAAAACAGGACCCACAGGCCGGTCAGGATGCGCGTGTAGCGCACCAGCTCCGGCGGCAGCTCGCCGCCGCGCTCCAGGCGCGCGAACAGGCTGACCATCGGTTCGCGGCCGCGGCGCATGCTGGCCGCGAAGGTCGCGCACAACCCCAGATAGATCGCCAGCGGGGGTACGTAGAGCACGGCCGCGGGGAAGAGTACGGTGAGCGCAAGGCCGAGCGCGAGCACCAGCGCGCCGAGCAGCGCCGCGAGCAAAGGGCGCATGCGCGCCGCGAAGAGGCCCCATGCGACGAGCGCAAGTGCGACCGCCGCCAGGCCCGGCTCTCCGGTCACGGCGCTGAGATGCGACAAGACGGGGTACGCGCAGCAGGCAGCCACGGTGAGATATCGCCTGCGCCCGGGCACGGCTCGCGCTTACCGCGTCCGATGCTCTTCGACGTACGCGCTCAGCGCGCGGAGGCACGAGAAGGTCACCTTGTTGTTCTCGTCGTCCGAACGCAGCTTGAAGCCGTACTGCTGGGAAATCGCCAGCGCAACTTCCAGCAGGTCGATGGAATCCAGGCCCAGCCCTTCGCCGAAAAGCGGCGCCTCCGGATCGATTTCGCCGGGCGCGCAATCGAGATTGACCACCTCGACGATCAGCCGCGCGACCTCAGGTTCGAGATTCCTCTGTTGCAATACCTTCTCTCCCTGTACCGGACGAAACGGTCCGGGGCGAGCCCGGTCCGACCACTCGTCCGGCCAGGTCTCGCCGCAATCTTCCCCTCTCGCAATGTTACCAGCCGGCCCCTCGATCCAGCGAGCCATTTGACCCGGGATTTCGGCGCCTGGAGAAGGCTCGACCGAGTCCGAATCCGGCTTTCCAGGACGCGGCCGGGATCAGTCGCCCTTCACCACGATCTCGTCGCTCACCGACGCGACGCCCTCCACCGAGCGCGCGATCTCCACGGCGCGCAACCTCTCGGCCTCGCTCTTCGCGGTGCCGCGGAGATACACGTGGCCCATGTCGGTCGTCACGTGAATGTCCAGGGCGCTGACGGTCTTGTCGGTCGCGAACTTCGCCTTGATCTTGCTCGTGATCGCGCCGTCGTCGACGTACTCGCGGGCCTTCGTGCCGGCGCAACCGGCCAGGCCAGCGGCCAGCGTCACGCTCGCAAGCGCGATGAACCGGCGTCTCGGAGGGCGGGGCGATGCCTTGTTGTCTGTGCGCATGATGTGCTCCTACGATAAGAACGAAACGCTACGGGAGGACGTTGGATGACCTTCGACGGATGCCCTGTAAAGCATTGGCGAGCGGGTACCTGATCTGCGTCAAAGTGTCCATGATACCGGAGGAAGCCCAGTCTCCCGTTCTGACGGGTCCGAAAATCCCTGGGCAGGTCACAAACGCAATCCCTGAGAATGCTGCGTCGCAGCGCCCGCTCCGGCGGCGCCTTGCGGACAAGCAGTTAAGAGACGACGCGTTCCCTTTTTGATCCACGTCAATCGGTGCCGCTTCGGCAGGCATAGCTTGATGTTCCCGAGCGCGCCATCGACGCGAACCGTCCGCAAGGAGGACACCATGCAACCCACCCCGGAACACCTGCGCTGGATGTACGAGAAGATGTCGCTTATCCGGCAGTACGAGGAGACCATGGCCAAGGTCTACCTCGAGGGCAAGCTGCCCCCCCACATTCAGAAGGGACTCGCGTTCGATATCGGATCGGGACCGGTGCCCGGCGAAATGCACCTCTCGGCGGGACAGGAGCCGGTCGCGGCGGGCGTGTGCGCGCACCTGAAGCGCGAGGACTCGGTCGTCGGCACGCACCGCGCGCACCACTTCGCCATCGCGAAGGGCGTGCCGCTCGATCGCATGACCGCGGAGATCTTCGGCAAGGAGACCGGTCTCGGACACGGCAAGGGCGGCCACATGCACCTGTTCGACGCCGAGCACAAGTTCGGCTGCAGCGGCATCGTCGGCGCCAGCATGCCGCAGGCCTGCGGCTTTGCGCTGGCGGCCAAGAAGCTCGGCAAGGACTGGGTTTCGGTGGCCTTCTTCGGGGAGGGCGCGGCCAATCAGGGGTCGTTTCACGAGTCGCTCAACCTCGCGGCGCTGTGGAAGCTGCCGGTGGTATTCGTGTGCGAGGACAACAAGTGGGCCATCTCGGTCGAGAAGAGCGTCGCGACGGCGGTGCTCCGCAACAGCGACCGCGCCCCGGCGTACGGCATCCCCGGCGTGCACGTCGACCACAATGACGCGCTCGAGGTCTATGCGGCCGCGGGCGAGGCGGTGGCGCGCGCGCGCCGCGGCGAGGGCCCGACCCTGATCGAGGTCAAGACCGACCGCTTCTTCGGCCACTTCCAGGGCGATGCCGAGGCGTACCGGCCCAAGGGCGAGGTCGAGGAGCTGCACCGCCACGACCCGATCCCGGCGCTGGCCGCCGCCATCAAGCAGCGCGGCGTCGCCGACGAAGCCGCGCTCGAGCGCATGCGCGGCGAGGCCAAGCGCCAGGTCGACGCCGCCTTCGCCTTCGCGCGCTCGAGCGCCTACCCCCAACCCGCCGCAGCGCTGCAGCACGTGTTCGCCTGAGCGCGCCCGCAACGAACCCGCAGGAGACAGATCATGGCACTCGCAACCGCAACGACCGCCGTGCAAGCGAAACCCGAAGCCGCTGCAGCCGCGCGCAGGCTCACCATGGCCCAGGCGATGTCGGAGGCGATCGGCTCCGAGATGGAGCGCGATCCCAAGGTCTTCGTGATGGGAGAGGACATCGGCAAGTACGGCGGCATTTTCAGCGCCACTTCCGGCCTGCTCGATCGCTTCGGCAAGGAGCGCATCATGGACACGCCGATTTCCGAGACCGCGTTCCTCGGCACCGCGCTCGGCGCGGCGGCCGAAGGCATGCGCCCGATCGCCGAGCTGATGTTCGTCGACTTCTTCGGCGTGTGCATGGACCAGATCTACAACCACATCGCGAAGAACACCTACATGTCGGGCGGAACCATGCGCCTGCCGCTGGTGATCACCACCGCGATCGGCGGCGGCTACGGCGACGCTGCGCAGCACTCGCAGTGCCTGTACGGCCTGTTCGCGCACGTGCCGGGCCTGAAGGTCGTGGTGCCATCGAACGCGTACGACGCCAAGGGGCTGATGATCTCGGCGATCCGCGACGACAACCCGGTGATGTACTTCTTCCACAAGGGGATCATGGGGCTGCCGTGGATGGCCTACTTCGAGGGCAGCACCAACGACGTTCCGGCCGAGGCCTATACGCTGCCGTTCGGCAAGGCGCGCATCGCCCGTGCCGGCACCGACCTCACCATCGTGACGATCAGCCAGATGGTGCACAAGGCGGCGCTCGCCGCGGAGGCGCTGCAACGCGAGGGCGTAAGCGCGGAAGTGATCGACCTGCGCACGCTGGTGCCGCTCGACGTGGACGGCGTGCTCGCGTCCGTGGCGAAGACCGGCCGGCTGCTGGTGGCCGACGAGGACTACCTCAACTTCGGGCTGACCGGCGAGATCGCCGCGCTGGTGGCCGAGCGGCTCGACACGATCCGCCTCAAGGCGCCGGTGCGGCGCCTCGGGGTGCCCGGAGTGCCCATCCCGTACAGCCGGCCGCTCGAGCACGCCGCCATCCCGCAGGTGGAGTCCATCGTCGCGGCGGGCAAACAGCTGATGAGCGCGCGGCTCTAGGCACGCCTGCGGCGATGCTCGCGATCCGTCTCGGCGACGAGATGTGGGAGGGCGTCGAAATCGGCACCGAGGCGCTGCTCGAGAAGTGGCTGGTGAAGGAGGGCGACACGGTGAGCGCCGGCCAGCCCGTCGCCAACGTGGTGCTGGTGAAAGCGGCAATCGAGGTGAGCGCGCCGGCGAGCGGCCGCATCGCGAAGATCCTGGTCGCGTCCGAGCAGACCTTCGGGCCCGGCCGCGATCTCGCGCTGCTGGAGCCGGCGGGCTGATCGAGCCGGAGGCGTGCTCGACTTCGGGCCGCGCGAGGTGAGCGCGGACGCCGAGGAGGAGGAGCGCAGCCGGCATGCGCGCGGCTGCCCAGGTCGCCGTTATTGGCGAGGGATTCACGAAGGCTTGGCGCTGTCCTACCGGCGCGGCGGACAAGGCTCGGGCACCTGGAGCGCCCGCCTGAAGCTCTCAGACGGCCGCTACGCGCTTCGCGCGCTCGGGACGGCTGAGAGACGACCACGCCCCCGCCAATGACGTGGACGTGCTGACCTTTGCGCGGCCCAGAAGGCCGCCCTGACGCTTCAGGATCAGGCCAAGCGGGACGAGGGCATCGTCACCCGGCCCGCCGCGGTCGCGGAAGCGGCCGAGAAGTACCTCGCCTGGTTCCGCCAGCATCGCAAATCGGTCAAGGAAACCGAGCACGCCTACCGGGTCCACATCAAGCCCATCCTCGGGGATCGGCGCATCGCGGACCTGAAGGCCCCCGAGCTGCGCCAATGGCTCGACGGTCTCGCCGCGCAGCCCGCCCGGATCCGCTCGGGCCGCTTCGCTGAGAAGCAGCGCTTCAAGGCCGCCCCCGAGACCGCCGACGAAAAGCGGGCCCGGCGCTCGACCGCGAACCGGATTCTCAGCATCCTGAAGGCGATTCTCAACAAGGCGTTCCGCGACGGCCTGGTGTCCGACGATTCGGAATGGCGCAAGGTCAAGCCCTTCGAAAAGGCCGACGAGGCGCGCATCCGGTTCCTTAGCAATGCCGAGGCCGTGCGCCTGGTGAACGCCTGCGCGGGCGACTTCCGGCCCCTCGTGCGTGCGGCGCTGCTTGCGGGAGCGCGTTACGGCGAGCTGGTCACCCTCAAGGCGCAGGACGTTGACCTGCGCGCTGGCAAAATCCACCTGGCGACCGGCAAGTCGGGCCGCGCCCGTTACGTGCCGCTCAATCCCGAGGGAGTCGAGCTGTTTCGCGATCGACTCACCGGCGCGACCGGCGACGCCCTCGTCTTCGCTCACGCGAACGGAGCGGCCTGGGGAAAGAATCACCATGTGCGGCCGCTCGCCAACGCCTGCAAAGCGGCCAAGGTCAAGCCGGCGATCGCGTTCCACGAGCTGCGCCATACCTATGCGTCGCAATTGGCGCAGGCCGGCGTCGATCTGCTGACCATCAGCAAGCTGCTCGGACACTCAGACACCCGCATCACCTCGAAGCACTACGCGCACCTGGCGGACAAGACCCTGGCCGCCGCGGTGATGAAGCTGCCGAGCTTCGGGCCCGACAAGAAGGCCCTCGTGACCGAGGTCCGCAGGGCGGCTGCGGCATGAAGCGCCCCTTGACGGCCGGACAGTTTTGTCCGATAGTGACCTGACGTGCCGAGCGAGCCGTGCGGGGCAACGAATTCATCCGCCGGGTGCAGAGACACGCGAAGAGCAGTGGGCTCGCCTTCGAGTGGCGCCCCGATCGCGGCAGAGTCTCGCACGGCGTGCTGATCCTCGCCGACCGGCGCACCGTGGTCCGGAACCCGAAGAACGAGCTGAAAACCGGGACCTACCACGCCATGCTCAAACAGCTCGGGCTGACGGACAAGGACCTGCACTGAGGAACAAGCGATGCTGCGATTTACCTATCCCGTGAAACTCACCCGCGACCGCAAGGACGGCGGCTTCGCGGTGACCTGCCGCGACCTGCCCGAGGCCATCACCCAGGGCGATTCGATCGAGAACGCGCTTTCCGAGGCCGAGGGCGCGGTGCAGGCGGCGATCGAGGCGCGCATCGAGGACGACATGGAACTCCCACAGCCTTCGCAGCCGAAGGCTGGCGAGAGGCTTGTCGCAACGCCCATCGCGACCGCCCTGAAGGCCGCCGTGTATTTGACGATGAAAGAGCAGGACGTTTCCAAATCGGAACTCGCGCGCCGTATGCAGGTAGACGAGAAAGAGACGCGGCGGATGCTCGATCCCAGGCACCCGACCAAAGTACCGACGCTCGAACGCGCGCTCGCCGCGCTCGGCCGGCGCGCGGTGGTCGAGGTGAGTTAGGGACAAGCTGACCACAAAAACGAAGAGGCAGCCCCGCTGTGCGAGCACGGAGAGCGGTCAATCTGCCACGCATGCACAAGATGCGCAGGGCCAAGCCCAAATCTATTACGGTAAACGCTGGTGCGGCGAAGCTGCGACGCGCGAAATGGACCGAATCGCTCACCACACCGGACCGCGCTACATCTTCGGTAACTGACTCGGATCGGTTCAAACGCGCATTGGAAACCGCGAAGTGCTGGGAGGATGCCCTTACTGCAGTCGGAGCATCTAGAGCAACAAGGCGGAAGGCGCTCGTTATGCTCGCCTACGCTGGCGCCTTGAGGCCGCCCAAGAAAAAACGCGGTCGTAAACCACTGTCGCGCAATAACCGCGTCGAAAGGCACGGTCTGATTCGCTCCCTGTATCAGATCGGCGTCCTTATTCTGAAAAAGCGCGGCATAAAGCAGCCCACGCAGGAGTGCGCGGTTCTCGAAGGGTTGAGGCTCATGGATCACGGCAAAGCAAATGCCAACTTGAAAAGGCAAGCGCACGATTACGCCAAGCACAAGCTCGCAGCCGCTCTCTGAGACCCCGACGCGCTGCCCCCTCCTATACCGGAAGCCTGACGTGCCGCGCGTCGCATAAGCTGCGCGCGCATCTTCCCTCCCGGAAAATTCCCGGGGCTTTTTTGGGGGGAAACGTCAACGGATGCTGCAATCCTCGCATAGACACACGGAGGATTTATGGCATCGACCGCGACCAGCTACCGCGCTGGATTTTCCATCCGGGAGTTCGCCAGCATCGTCGGCGTGAGCCGTGCCCTCCTATACAGCCTGCCCGTTGTCACTGATCGCCCCCCATGCCACGTTCCCGCAGAGTCGCGAAATCCTGATCGAGCGACAGCTCGCGTAAGCCGCGCAACTACCGAGACCTCATTTCCCAAGGCTCGGTCCAGCTAAAAATATGAAATGCGCATGTGAGTTCCGCGGAAAAACGGCAGTCGAATATAACATATTGAATATTCTAATGAACTTCTCTCCTCAGGCTGAAATTCCGGGACGATTAATCACCGCGGCGCGCGAGACCACAACCGGTCTGTCTGCGTCCTCTTCCTTGACACACTGTATTCCATATACGAAAATGTTTTTCATCCCGTAGAATTTAGAGCCGTGACCGCCGTCCGTACCGCCGACCGCACCCTGGCGATCTTCGAAGCCTTCGAAGCAGTTCGTCGCCCGATGCTGCTTAGCGAACTCGCTGAGCAGGCCGGTGTTCCAGTGAGCAGTTGCCACGGCTTGGTCCAGACGCTTTTCGAGCGCGGTTATCTCTATTCGGTCACTCGCCGCAAGGAAATCTATCCGACGCGGCGGCTGCTGGATGTCTCGCAGACCATTGTGGCGCACGATCCGTTTTTGAACCGCATCGAGCGTGCGCTGCACAAGTTGCGCGATCGTACCGAGGAGACGGTTATCCTCGGCAAGCGCCAGGGCGATTCAGTTCTCTACCTAGAGGTGGTGCCGGGACTGCACACCATCCGATACACGGCCAGTCCGGGGGAGCGAAAACCCCTACATTCAAGTTCAATTGGTAAGGTGGTCCTGGGCAGCCTCGCTCCGGAGGCGCTCGACAAATGGCTGGATTCGCGCCGTCTGACTGCGACGACCACGCACACCATCGTTGATGCAGAGCAGTTGAAGGCCGACCTTGAAAAGGGCCACCGACGGGGCTATTTCATGACCAAGGGGGAGAACGTCGTCGATGTCACTGCTGTCGCGGTCCCGCTTCGGATCAACAAGGAGATTCTCGGCTTGGCGGTAGCCGGGCCGTCTCATCGCATGTCATCGCGATACCAAGACCACGCGGACTGCCTATTGGAGGCAGAGCGCTCCATCGAAGCGTTTTTCGGGAAATGAGAGCGCTCCAATTTCTCAAGGTCGAAGTGCGCGATAGCGTGCTGCGGGTCTGCATTAACCGTCCCGAGAAGCGAAACGCACTAAGTCGGGCCGTGCTGGAAGAACTCGGCCATATATTTGTGGAACATTGCACCGACACATCGCTGCGAGCAGCAGTGATCACTGGGTCAGGCGATAAGAGCTTCGCTGCCGGCGGTGACCTCAAGGAGTTTGCTTCGTTGCGCAGCGAAGCTGACGCGGATGCCCTATTTCGCCACGCCAACGAAGCACTCGGAGCGGTGCGCCGCTTCGCCGTACCCGTTATTGCGGCGCTTAACGGCCTCGCCCTTGGGGGCGGCGCAGAGCTTGCTCTTGCGTGCGATTTCCGCGTCGCGGCGGCACACGCTGGGATTGGCTTCGTTCAAGGTCGTCTCAACATCTCCACAGGATTCGGTGGCGGAACCGACCTTGTCCAACTTTTGGGGACACAGCGGGCGCTGCGCATTCTGGCGGAGGCCAGGATTCTTAACGCCGAAGAGGCCCGCGAGATTGGCTTGTTCGACGCCGTGGGAGCACAGAGCGAGCCGCTCGAGAACTGTATCGAGCGCTTCCTCGAACCTTTGCGCGCCCAGGTACCGCACGTACTACGCGCGTTCAAGACGCTGGCATCGGGCCAACGCCTTGGGCTGACGCGCGCCGAACGCGAGCGCCGCGAACAGACGGAGTTCGTGCGCACCTGGATACACCCTGATCACTGGGCCGCGGCAGATCGGCTGTTGGCCCGTAAATCGTGAGGAAGAGCATGAGCGCTGTAAATCAGGAAGCACGAGGATCGAACAGGGTCCCACACCTTGGGACGGCAATCCCCTCCGGTATCGAGGCGCCAGTGGTCGTCACACCGGACATGTGCCGTACCCAAGAGATCGGACAGCCCGGGGAGTTCCCATTCACGCGTGGAATCTTTCCTGATGGATTCCGCGGCCGCCTCTGGACCATGCGCCAGTACTCGGGGTTCGGCACGGCGGAAGAATCCAACGAGCGCTACCGCTTCCTGCTCAAGCAAGGACAGACGGGACTGTCGGTGGCGCTCGACCTGCCGACGCAATGCGGGCTCGACCCGGTCGATCCGATGGCGCGCCCCGAGATTGGTAAGGTCGGAGTGTCCCTTTCCAACCTGTCAGAAATGGAGAGCCTATTTCAGGGGATCGATCTTTCGCAAATCTCAACCTCCTTCACCATCAATGGCAGCGCGGCCATCATCTATGCGATGTACGTTGCGTGCGCTGACCGCAACGGCGTATCGCGCGAGAAGCTCACTGGGACCATCCAGAATGACATCCTGAAGGAGTATGTCGCGCGCGGCACCTGGATCTTTCCGACACGCCCGTCCATGCGCCTGATTTCCGACACAGTGGTATTCGGCAGCCAGACGACGCCGCGCTTCAACACAATCTCGATCGCCGGCGCCCACATGCGCGACGCCGGCTGCACAGCCGCCGAGGAGATCGCCTATACGTTGGCCAACGGTCTTGCCTACGTCGACGAGCTGATCAAGCGCGGCGGCAGCGCCGACCAGTTCGCCAAGCGCCTGTCGTTCTTCTTCTATGTACATATGGACCTTTTCGAGGAGGTCGCCAAGTTCCGCGCGGCCCGACGAATCTGGGCTCGCTTGCTTAAAGAACGCTATGGCGTCACCGACCCCAAGGCGCAGATGTTCCGCTTCGGCGTCGTCTGTGGCGGCTCGTCTCTCGTGGCGCCGCAGCCCTACAACAACGTGGTGCGTGTCGCGACCGAGACGCTTGCCGCAGTCATGGGAGGCGCTCAATCGATCTTTACGTGTGCGTACGACGAAGCCTTCCAGATCCCGACCGAATTCTCGGCCGAGCTGGCGTTGCGCACGCAGCAGATTGTCGGCTACGAGAGTGGCGTGGCGCGCACCGTCGATCCCCTCGGGGGGAGCTATTACGTCGAATATCTCACCGACCAGATGGAAGACAGGATCATTGCGTTGATGAAGGAAGTCGAGAATCACGGCGGCGCCGTCAAGGCAATCGAGGAGGGGTGGCTTCAGCTTCAGGTCGCTCGGCGCGCCCACGAGCGCAAGGTGCAGGTTGACAGCGGCGAGCGACCAGTGGTTGGCTTGAACTGCTTCCGGCGCGAAGATCAACAGGTCGCTCCGGGAGAGATGTTCCATCTGGATCCTCGCGTCAGCCAACGCGTGCTCGAGAATTTCGAGGCGGTGCGTACGCACCGAAACGGGGCAGAGGTCAAGCGCACCCTTGACCGCCTTGCGCAGGCGTGCGCGAAGGACGACGAGAACCTGATGCCCTACCTCATCGACTGCTGTCACGCCTACGCTACGGTTGGCGAGATGGTCAGCCGCCTCAAGGCCCAATGGGGGGAATTTCGGGAGCCAGTACGCCTATGAGCACATCATCACCCGCCACCACCCCATCCCTGCGCGGCAAGCGCATCCTGATTGCCAAACCCGGTCTGGACGGCCACGACGTGGGCGCCAAGGTGATCGCCTTGGCACTACGCGATGCGGGGGCCGACGTGATCTACACGGGACTGCGCAAGACTCCCGGTTTCATTGCACGTGCCGCGGTTGACGAGGACGTCGATGCCGTGGGGTTGTCAATTCTATCCGGCAGCCACAACGATCTGGTTGCCGAGACCATGGAGGAGCTGCGCGCCTTGAACGCCGTGGAGATTCCCCTGTTCGTTGGCGGCACCATTCCCGCTCATGACCAAGAGACGTTGCGCGCGCAAGGCGTGCGCGGGGTGTTCACGAGCGACATGCTGTTGGAGGACGTAGTCGCTTCGATTGCACGCAGTCTCTCATGAGCCTGCCCCTGGAAGGCGTGCGGGTCATCGAGGTGGGCCATATGCTCATGGGGCCCTACTGTGGCATGCTGCTCGCCGACCTCGGCGCGCAAGTGATCAAAATCGAGCCGCCCGAGGGCGACATCGGCCGAACCATCAGCCCCCACTGGATTGGCCCTCACAACGCCTATTTCGCCAGCCTCAACCGCAATAAGCAGAGCGTAGTGCTGGACCTCTCGTCTGTGGCTGGCCAAGAAGACTTGGGGAAGCTGGTGCAAGGCGCCCGCGGCCTGGTCACCAACTTGCGGCCTACGGCGATTCGCAAGCTTGGCCTGACCTATGACCGTCTCAAGCGCTGGAATCCTAGCATCGTCTGCGTGGCGTTGACGGGCTACGGCCTCGATAGCCCTTACGCCGACCGTCCGGCCTACGACTACGTGATTCAGGCACTGACCGGCGTGATGGCGCTCACCGGCGACCCCGAGGGGCCGCCCACCAAGACCGGGTATTCGGCGGTGGACAACTCAGCGGGCATCATGGGTGCCGTCGGTTTGCTCGCCAAGCTGGTCGAAGGCAAGGGCGGCCAGATCGACATAGCAATGTACGATGTCATGCTGTCTCAGCTCAATTACCTCGCCGGCGCCTGGCTTAACGTGGGCGAGCGGGCCGAGCGATACCCGCGGTCCGCTCATCCTTACATCGTGCCGGCCCAGATCTTCCCGACCTGTGACGGCTGGGTAACTCTGTTCATCACCCACGATGACTTCTGGCGGCGGTTCTGCCTGGAGGTATCGCGGCCAGAATGGGTCGACGATGTGCGGCTAGCGACGATGGCAGCTCGGCGTGAAAACCGCAGCTTAGTCCTCAATCTAGTAAGTGGTGTCCTGGCCGCCGATACCACTCAGCGCTGGGTGGCGCGACTCGCGCCCCTGGGCATCGTGATTGCCGGCGTCGAGAGCCTGGAGGCTGCGCTGGCAAGCGAGCATACGCGGTCCCGGGATATGGTCGTCGAGATACCGGCAGCGGGCGCGTCACTCCGTGCGGTGGGCAATCCGATCAAACTTTCCGGCGCCCGGGATCACTTCACGCCGCCGCCACAGCTCGGCGAACACAACGCAACCCTGCTCTCGGAGGGCCGATGACAGCGATACGCGCACCCGAGTTGTTTGATCGTCGCGCGCTTGGCCGTGCGTTGAGCAGAGCGGCGCGCGCCACCGCCAGTGAGATCCTGCGCGATCCACTACGAGCGGTCACCCGAGCGCCGCGCATCGGCGTCACTGGCACTCCTGGCGTCGGCAAAAGTTCACTTATCGGACGGCTTGCTCGCCATCGGGTCGAGCGGAACGCGCCGCTGGCAGTGATCGCAGTCGACCCTTCCAGCCCGCGCAGCGGAGGCTCGCTGCTTGGAGACCGCGTGCGGATGGAGGACTTGGCCGATGACCCTCGCCTGTACATTCGCTCGTTACCTAGCGGCCAGGCGCACGATGGGCTGGGTGACAACCTTCCGGAAGTGCTGGCGGCGGTCGACCAGTTCAATTTCACCGAGGTCATCCTCGAGACGGTCGGCGTCGGCCAGACAGGATACGGCGTGCGTCAGCTGGTGGATGTCGAAGTGCTAGTCCTCATGCCGGGCCTCGGGGACTCGGTCCAAGCGATGAAGGCGGGGATACTCGAGACGGCCGACGTCATTGTCATCAATAAAGCCGACCTGCCCGGCGCGGAGCGAACCATGACTGAGTTGCGCTCAGTCTTGGGAACCCGCTCAGACGCGGATTGCCCTCAGCTGCTCATGGTGCACAAGGACGACGACAGCGGAGTTCGCCGACTGAGCGAGGTACTCGACGGCGAACTTGAGCGAGCCCGTAAGCGCACGGGCAACGGAGCTTGGCGGCGTCGAGTCAACCGTTATCGAGTGCAGAGCCTGATCGCTCGGCAGTTGGTGGAGACACTGGCCGCGCTACCGGAGACAACGTTCGATCGGTCCCTCGAGCACATCTATCGGGACGTGATTGCGAAAATGACTCGGTTAGTCAACGGTACGCGGTGATCGAGACGAATACACCGACCAGGAATACAACGTTCGTCACGGAGAGCCATACCTCGGGTCGTCGTGCATCCCATATGGCAGCCGTTCAGCTACCTGCCGAGATAGGTGTCCACGACTCGCCGGTCATTGGAAAGCTCGGTGGCGGTACCCGAGAGCACGATGCGACCATGATCAATTACGAAAGCGCGATCAGCCATCGAAAGGCCAAGGGTCAGACTCTGTTCCGCTAGCACGATGCTCACGCCGTGCTCGCGCAGCTTCGACAATGTTTCGAAGACGGAGAGCACGATTTTCGGTGCGAGCCCTGTTGAGGGCTCATCCAGAAGAAGCACACGCGGATCGGTCATCAGTGCGCGAGCAATGGCCACCATTTGTTGCTCGCCGCCTGAAAGCGTCCCGGCGGGCTGGCGCAGCCGCTCGGCCAATACCGGAAACATGGCGAGCAGCCGCTCCTTGAGCTCGGCACGCCTGGGCGGGCCGCACAAGCGCCCCCCCAGGTCGAGGTGGTCGCCTACCGAAAGCCTTGGAAAGAGTTCCCGCCCGCTCGGCACATGGCCAATTCCCGCACGGGCGACGAGGTGTGGCGCGCGGCCCTCGATGGCCTCGCCGAAGAGCTGAACCCGCCCCTTGCGCGGCGCCAGGAGGCCGGCCACCGCGCGCAGCAGCGTGGTCTTTCCCGCCCCGTTCGCGCCGAGCACCACCGCGACTTCGTTCGCCCCCACTTCGAGCGACACGCCGTGCAAGATTGTGAGCGGACCAATTCCAGCGACCAACCCCTCGACGAGCAGCGCGGGTACTGGCGCACGCGGGCTCGTTCGGGGCGCGTGCGTCATTGCGGCTCTCCGAGATAGGCGCGCACCACCACCGGATTCTTCAATACCTTGGCTGGAACATCTTCAGCGATCTTGCGACCGAAATCGAGTACCACCATGCGGTCCGAAAGATCCGCAATCGCGGCGATCACATGCTCGACGCAAACGATTCCGGCAACCCCGAATTGCCCGAGCCTCCGGATGACCGTTCGTACGGATTCCTGCTCGTCGCGCGTCATCCCCGCCATGACTTCATCGAGAAGCACGAGGTCAGGCTGAAGGGCGAGAACACGTGCGAGCTCAAGTTCGCGTTGAAGGCCCGGCGTAAGACGTTCGGCCGGATCGAGCCATAGCCTGTCTAATCCGACTGTCCGCAAAACCCATGCCGCGTGCGCGACCGCTCGATGCGACTGCCGGCCGTGGCGGCTGGCCATCACCACATTTTCCCAAACAGTCATGGAAGGCATGAGACGCGGAATCTGGAAGGTTCGCGCCATGCCCCTGTGCACGCGCCGGAACACAGGCAGCTTGATGACCGAGACGCCGTTGAAGCGGATGTCGCCGCCGCTGGGCGTTACAAAACCAGTGATGGCATTGAAGAGCGTGGTTTTGCCTGCTCCGTTCGCTCCGATGATGCTCACCGTTTCACCGCGCCGGATCGTGAAGGAAACCTCGTCCAAGGCGACCAGTCCGCCAAAGCGCACGCTGAGGTCCGTGACCTCGAGGACCGCCGTATCGCCCTCCGGTACAGGTGGCGCGAGCGGTGCCTCACCGACCGGCAGGCTAGGCGGGGCGAGAGCGGCCCTGCGGCGCAACCAGCCGTAGCGGTTTGCCAGTGAGACGAGTCCACCGGGCAAGGCAAGCACGGTGGCGATCACAACGACCCCGTACAGCGCCAGCTCAAGGTTCGGGAAATATACGAGAAACTGCTCTCCCACCACCATCAGTACCGCGGTGCCGATCAGTGGCCCCCAGAGGGTGCCAATGCCACCGAAGAGCACGAAGACTACGGTGCGCAGATCGATCGCCGGGTCGAAGGCGCTCGAGGGATCGAGGTAGCTGCGGCTCCAGGCAACAAGGCCCCCCGCTAAGCCGGCCAGCACTGCGCTGAGAACAAACGCTATCACCTTGACACGCGTGGTAGGGACACCGAGCGCAGTGGCGGCATCCTCGTCCTCGCGCACGCTCATCGCATCTAGACCGAATCCGGAGCGTGCAAAGAAAGCATTCAGCGCGAAGGCCGCGCACGCAAGCAGGGCCATTCCCGCGTACACCGCGACCGGCGTGAGCTGCGCAGGAAGCGTGACCCCCATGGAACCGCCGACGTAGTTCCAATCGGAGAACGCAACACTCAGAATTCGAGCCAGGCCGAACATACCAAGAGCGAAGAGAATTCCTCTAAGCCGCAGCATGATCGGCCCGAGGACCGCCGCGCTCACCGCGGCGACGACTCCTCCGAGCCCGATTGCGAAATACCACGGGACGTGGCCGTGCATTACGAACACGGCGGTACTGTACGCACCCAATCCGTAAAAGGAAGCCTGACCGAAGGACAAGTAGCCGGTGAAGCCGCTAATCAGATTCCATCCGTACGCCAGCGCAACGAACGTCAGGACGTCGGTTGCAAGCTGCAGCGTATAGGCGGAGCCCGTGAACGGGATCGCGATGGCGAGAGCGACAAAGACAGCGCCAATCAGCGCAGCGCGTGCCAAGCTTTGCGAACCACCTACTTCCGAAATCCCCGCGCGACGAGCTGCTTCCGTCTTCTCGTCGCCCCCCTCTGTGATGTTGTTCTCCAAGCTACGCAGTTCGCCGGAAGCCTTGCGGCCGCATGACCATCACAAGGATCAACAGTGCGTAAGGCAGTACATTTTCCGCATCACCACCCAGATAGTAACCCACTACCGATTGCCCGAGCCCGAGCAGCAGCGCGGCAATCGCCACCCCCACATAGTCCCCAAGGCCGCCCAGCGCGATGATGACGAATGCCAGAATGGTGAGATTGTCGGCGGAGGCAGCCGCCATCGGGATGACCAGGATGAGCAAGGCGCCCGCCGCCGAGGCGAGTCCCACGCCGAGCGCGAACGCCACAAGCCGAACTCGCCCGACATCGATTCCGCAACAGGCGGCACCGGTCGAGCTCTGCGAGGCTGCCAATAGTGCTTTGCCGAACAGCGTCCGGTTGAGCCCGTAGTAGAGAATGAAGGCGATCGCCGCTGCGAACAGGCCGGAAGCCACCAATGCCTTACTCAAGGTCACACCGCCGATCGTCCACGTGGACTGGAGATAGGGAAGCGATACGTAGTCCGATCCCCAGAGCTGCAGCGCCAGTTCGATCAACACGTAATTGAGCCCGAAAGTGATCATCAGACTCAGGAGCTCGGCCTTGCGTCCGAAGCGGACCAAGGGCTCGAGCAGCATCGGCTGAAGAATGCCCCCGACTACGAACATGACAACGAAGATGATCGGCAGAGCGACCAGCGGATTGACCCCCAGATGGGTCGTCGCCCAGAAGGTGAATAGTCCGGCCATGACGATGAAGCTACCGTGGGCGAGGTTCACCACCCCCATCACCCCGAATATCAAATTCAGGCTCTGCGCGATGAGAACGTAGGTGCCACCCAGCAAGATGCCGTTGATCAGGAGCTGCAGCGCAAGCATGTCCGCCCAGTCACTTCCGCAAGCCCGTCGACGCTCGACGCGGCGGCGGGAACCCCGCCCGCCGCGCGAACGCGCCGAACACCCGTACCCGCTATGCGCGCCTGATTATTGGCCGGTATAAGGCGCGACAAGCTTCGCCTCCGCCAAACTCGAGGGCGTAAGCAGCTTGATCTCACCGTTCTGGATCTGCACCAGCTCCTGCTCGTAGCCGAGCGCCAGTCCGCTGGGATCGACCTTATAAGTTCCCTGGACCGTGTCCACCGTGTGGTGCAGGAGCCACGTGCGGAGCTTTTCCTGATCGAGTGAGTGGGTGGCTTTGACAGCAGCGCCGAGAACCTGTATCGCGGCATACCCGGAAGCCGCGTGGTAATCCGGGGAGCCATGAAACATCGCCTTGTAATGAGCGACAAATTCGCTGTTGCCCCGGCTCTTGAAGTTGTGCCACCAACCCGTATTGGAAATGATCCCGTTGGCGAGCGGACCGACCGCTTGCAGGAAGGAAGCCTCCACTGGCCCGATTGTCTCGGCGAAATACTTCGGCGCAAAACCTTGCGCGTGAAGCGCCTTCGCAATGCCCACCGCATCCGGGAAGTAGGTGCAGCCAATCACCACGTCCGGCTGGGCGTTTTTGATCGCGAGCGCCATCGAGTTGAAGTCGGGTTCCGGAAGCGAATAGGTTGCCTTGTACACGACCTTCATCCCGAGCTTTTCCGCCTGGGCGATTCGCGCGTCGTAGCACACAAGCGAGAACGCAGACTTGAGCCCCAGCACAGCCACGGTCTTAGCCCCAGCGCGCTTCACCATGGGCAACAACGTGCTGAGGTAGCGCTCGGAGGAGGCGATACCCTGGAAGTTCCACTTGTTTCCGGGAACATAGATACCCGGCATCGACGCCTCAGGCTCCACGACGGCGTACTGGTACTTGTTGAACAAAGGAGCCACGGCATTGGTGACGCCGCTCGAATACGGACCGACGAGCAATGACGCCTTGTCTTCGGTAAGGAGCCTCGTGTAGAGCCGCACCGCGGTTCCGGGGTTGCTCTGATCGTCGTAGATTTTGAGTTCGATCTTGCGGCCCAGCCAGCCGCCATGCGCATTCGCCTCAGCGACTGCGAGTTTCATGCCGTTCAGGTTGTAGTCGGCGTCCACAGCGAAGGCACCGGTCTGCGAGCTTGTCGCCCCAACCACAATCGGCCCACCCGCCGCGTACGCGGCACCGCCGCACATGACAAACAGCGCAGCAGCGCGGAAGAGCATGCGCGCTCCTTCCCCTATCCGAAGTCTTGCTGAACCTGGGACCATAAATGCCTCCTTGGGTTAACCACCGAAAGTCACTTCGCACTTGTTGTTTAACGCCCCATTCGAACGTTCGCGTCCCGATCGTGCGCGGCGCCGTGGCGCGACGGTACGGACGCCCCGAGGTGGCGCCCTCGTCTTGACAGGCCCCGCCCCCGCGAGCACTATGTCCGTACAAACGGATGTCCGACTTAATGTGAGCACTCGAAGAATGGATCATTCAAGAAGTGAAGTCAACTTAGGCCAGTGGCTCACCGAGAATGCATCTCATCGTGCGTTCCCTTGTGGCTTGCGCGACGAGGTTTGGCAGCCGCACTGGATCGCCCAACAGCCTGCTGCAACGATAGGTCGTGGCGTGATGCTGGGCAAATTGCCCATCATCAAGCTTGCGCCGTCCAAATGAGTGGACGGCATTCCTCGGTACCCCGCCGGCTGCTAGGGTCTGCTTAGCCCGGCCATTGCTCCCTTTCTTGAGGTCCCCTCGAGACATACCTGATGCCCACGAGATCCAAGCAGATTGCCAATGCACGCTACCGTGCCGACATTGGGCGGTACCTGGAGGACTTTAAGGTCGGCGACGTGTATGAGCATCGGCCCGGCAGGACGCTCACGGACGCGGACAACATCCAGTTCTCGCTCCTAACGATGAATAACCACCCACTCCATTGCGACGCGGTCTACGCCCGAAACAGCGAGTTCGGGCGCCCACTGGTGAACAGCGCCCTTACGCTGGCCGTGGTGCTGGGCATGTCGGTAGCGGACGTCAGTGCCAAGGCGATCGCCAACCTCGGCTGGAGCGACATCAAGCTTTTAGCGCCGGTTTTCCCCGGCGACACCATTTACGCCGAGTCCGAGGTACTAGAGCTGCGAGAATCCAAGTCCCGTCCGACCCAAGGTGTAGTCACCGTGCGTACCACAGGCAAGAAAGCAGACGGCACGGTATTCATGACCTTCGTGCGCTCGGTATTGGTACCCAAGCGCGGCCATGGCGTCGGAGACGTCGCTAGCTATTGAGAGGACCTGGGCACCGGCATAGTGTGCTGGGCCTCGAGTGGTGCATCGCAGCGAGGCCATCGAATACCAGCGCGGCGGCCTTTCGAGAGCGTACTCGAGGTGCACATCCGCTTTGCGGAGCGCTTGCCTTCTTTCGCACAGCTAGCCGTCACGACTCGGTCAGCTACGCACCGTAACATGTGTTGAGAGGATTTCTCCATGAGCAATGATAACGAGCAGGAACGTCTGATCCTCGACGCAGTTGACCGTTTTTTGGAGACGGAGGTTAGACCCCACGTGCAAGAACTCGAGCACGAGGACATCTATCCCACCGAAATCGTGGAAAAGATGAAAGAGCTCGGACTATTCGGCTGCACGATCTCCCAGGGCTACGGCGGCCTTGGGCTTTCCACGTCGACCTACGCAAAGCTCGTCGAGCGCATTTCCGCCGTGTGGATGTCACTTTCTGGAGTCATCAACTCCCATCTGATGATGGCCTTTGCGGTCGAGCGCCATGGAACCGAGGCGCAGAAACGCCATTTCCTGCCGCAATTCGCCACTGGGGAATTGCGTGGTGGCGTCGGTCTCACGGAGCCAAACGCTGGCACCGACCTGCAGGCAATTCGAACAGTCGGAGTGCGCGAAGGCGACCAGTACGTGATCAATGGAACCAAGATGTGGATTACAAACGGGCTTCATGGCAACTGCTTCTCTCTACTCGTTAAGACCGACCCCCAGGCCGAACCGCGTCACATGGGCATGAGCCTCTTCATTGCCGAGAAGGCTCAAGGCTTCACCGTCAGCCGAAAGCTGAAAAAGCTGGGTTACAAGGGCATCGACACCTGCGAATTGGTATTTAACGATTACCGCGTCGCCAGCGACCGGCTGATCGGTGGCAAGGAAGGGCGCGGCCTACAGCAAGTCCTTTCAGGGCTAGAGCTCGGACGCATTAACGTTGCTGCACGCGGCGTGGGCGTGGCACGCGCCGCACTGCAGGACGCGGTGGTCTACTCGCAGCAGCGACGAACGTTCGGCAAGCCAATTTGCGAGCATCAAGCCATCCAGCTCAAGCTTGGAGATATGGCAACCCGCGTCGAGGCGGCCCGCCTGCTCGTGGAAGCCGCGGCACGCGCGTTCGATCGCGGAGAACGCTGCGACATGGAATCCGGTATGGCCAAGCTCTACGCGACGGAAGCCGCAATGGACAATTCGCTCGATTCCATGCGCATCCACGGCGGCTACGGGTACTCGACGGAATTCAACGTTGAGCGTTACTTTCGCGACAGTCCCTTGCTATTGATCGGCGAGGGCACCAACGAGATGCAGCGCATCATCATCGCCAAGCAGCTAATCAAGCGGAATCCGGCATGAGCCTGCCCCTTCACGGCTTGCGTATCATCGCCGTGGAGCAATACGGCGCCGGGCCATTCGGCACACAGCACATGGCCGATCTCGGTGCCGAAGTCATCAAGGTTGAGAATCCCGAAGAGGGCGGCGACGTTGGACGCGCGGTGGGACCTTACTTTTTCGCTCCCGGCGACAGCCATTTTCACGAATCCTTCAATCGAAACAAGAAGAGCATCACGATTAACCTCAAGAAACCCGAAGGGCAAGCGGTGCTTCACGATCTGGTCCGGACCGCTGACGGTGTTTTCGACAACCTGCGCGGAGATCTACCGGCCAAATTGGGTCTGACCTACGCAGACCTCAAGGCCCACAATCCAGCAATTGTCTGTGCACATCTTTCCGCCTACGGTCGAAGTGGATCCCGCGCTTCTTGGCCGGGATACGACTACCTGATGCAGGCTGAGGCAGGATACCTTTCTCTGACAGGCGAGCCTGGAGGGCCGCCCGCCCGTTGCGGAATTTCGATCATCGACATGATGACCGGCGTTACTGCCGCGTTTGCGTTGTTGGCCGGAATCGTGAGCGCACGCAGTACGGGCATCGGCCGTGACGTTGACGTAAGCCTGTTCGACGTCGCTCTGCACAACCTCACCTATCTTGGTACGTGGTACCTGAATGAGGGGGTAGCGGCGCAACGCGAGCCTCGATCGAGTCACCCTTCCCTCACGCCGAGTCAACTCTACCGTACCCGAGATGGCTGGCTTTTCATCATGTGCAACAAGGAGAAATTCTGGCCCCTGCTGGCGCAGGCCTTAGGGAAACCAGAGTGGGCCGAGCATCCGGACTTCTGCAACTTCAAAGCGCGTCTTGCCAATCGCGCCCGATTAACCGAACTCCTGGACGAAGTGCTGAGCACTGCCACCACCGCGGAATGGCTCGAGCGCCTCAGTGGTAAGGTTCCGGTAGCTCCCGCTTACGGAGTGGCTGAAGCCTTGGACAATCCGTTTGTCAAAGAGCAAGAACGCGTCATCGAGGCTGAGCATCCGGTCCGCGGCAAGATTCGGACTCTTGCCTGCCCGGTGCGCTGTTCCGGCGAACCCGATCGGATCGGGATCGCCCCGGCGCTGGGCGAGGACACCGAGGCCGTTCTGCAGGCCATCGGCTATGACTGCGAGCAAATCGCTCAACTTCGCGAGAAAAGGGTGGTATGAGCAAGGAATCACCCTCGCCGCTGGTCGCCAGCCAGCCGCAGTATGTGCTCGTGGCGCAGGCGCTAATGCGCGACATCGCGCGAGGGCACTATCCCGTGGGGAAGTTATTGCCGACCGAACTGGAGCTCTGCACCCAGTTCCAGGTCAGCCGCCACACGATACGGGAAGCCATACGCAAGCTACTTGAGAGAGGGATGATCGTTCGCCAGCGCGGGGTCGGCACCCGAGTCAAGGCGAGCCAAACGCACTCCAGCTACGTCCAATCGACAACCTCGATCTCCGACCTGACGCAGTACGTGAAGGATACGCGTCTCGTGACGACCAAAGGTCAGGAGGTCATTGCCGATGAGGCGCTGAGCGCAAAGCTCAAGTGCGCCGTGGGTCAGCGCTGGATCTGCGTAAATGGCTTCCGATACGTAGGCAGGGAGAAGTTGCCGATAGCGCTCACCGAGATTTACATCAATCCAATATACGGTGAGATTCAGAGGTTCATCGGCGTCACGAAGGTGCCGGTGTACACACTGATCGAAGAGCAATTCGGTGAGCGTGTTGTCGAAGTGAAGCAGGAGCTTCGCGCAGTCACGCTCTCCGCAGGAGACGCCAAACGTCTTAAGGCCAAAGTCGGCTCCGCTGGCCTGCTCATCGTACGACACTATATGGGAGCCAAGGACCAAGTGCTGGAGGTTGCGGTAAACCTCCATCCCGCCGACCGCTTTTCGTACCTTATGTCATTGCGTCTGCAGCTATAGGCGCCTGGCGTCACGGCTCGCCCCACTGAGCGACACGCCGACGCTCTAGCGGTCTCTAATGCATGGCGAGCGACCCTAGACAACCGCCAATCTTCTTTCGCATCTGAGCCTTAGAGTCAGTCCTCTCTGAGTTCAGTGCTCGCCCTAGCGGAATCAGTTTTGATTGAATTCATCATGACATAGTGATTTACTGTCCGGCATGGGCTCTAGCTCCGCGTCCCCAGGCATCCTTGGGCAATCGCGTTACGCGCTCGTCGCACGCTCCCTTTGCGACCACATCAACGCGGACCGCTATCCGATCGGCACGCTGCTGCCGACGGAAGTGGCTCTGTGCCAGCAATTCGGCGTATCGCGCACCACCCTGCGTGAGGCGATCCGGTGGTTGAGCGATCGCGGCATGGTCTCGGCGCGCCGCGGGATTGGCACGATGGTTCTCGCAAAGCAGCCCGCGACGCGATACGTCCACGCCGTCGATTCGATTGCCGACGTCTTTCAGTACGCGAAGAACTTGCGCAACCCAATTGTCTTGAGCACGCACGAGTTCGACGTCGCCGTAGCCGATGAAGAGCTGCTGCGCGGCGCGGCTGGACAGCGCTGGATTCGTATGGAGCTGACCCGGACCTTCCTCGGGGACACAACGCCGCTGCTTTACGCACAGGTTTATGTACCGCACATGTTCGGGACCATTGCACAACTGGCCCCGACCTGCAGTAACCCGATCTACACACTGCTCGAAAGCGAATACGGCGAGCAAATCCTTGCTGTGGAACTGGAGTTCGGAGCGGCCCCCATTGATACCAGACCGGCACAAATGCTTCACGTCGCACCCGGCTCACCAAGCCTTTGCGTCATCAGGCATTACTTTGGTTCCAGCAAACGCCTCTTGCTAGTAACGGTGAGCCATTATCACCCCGACCGCTACAGTTATCGGATGCGGTTGGATTTCAATCCGCAGCTTTCAAAAAGGCCGTGACAATGGCCTCCCATTCAGCTCCGAGCGCTTCGCATCGCCTAGATTCGACGCCCAACCGATCAACGTGTTCCCAAGAGGAGTCACATGGACAACGCAGCCATCGCCCACAACGCAACGCCTGACCCATTAATCTCTGCATCGTTGTCTTCTTTTGCTTCCGAATTGCGCCTGGATGACGTGCCTGACCCAGTCTGTCAATGCGCCAAGCTTCACATGCTCGACGCCATTGGCATTGCCCTCGCTTCGAGCACGGAGAAGTTCGCGCTGCAGATCGTTGGCGCTCTCAGCGGTTTGGCCGGACGTGGGGACTACCCCGTGATCGGCTTTCCGCACAAGCTTCCGATTCGAGACGCAGTGCTCGCCAACGGAGCCTTGATACACGGCATCGATTTCGACGACACGCACTCGGCTGGTGTAATCCACGTTTCGGCTAGTGCATTGCCGATGGCGCTTGCCGCGGCCCAAAGTATCGCCGGCACCGGAAAGGATGTCCTCCTCGCCTACCTCATTTGCGTGGAAACGGCCAGCCGAATTGCTATCGCAGCCAAAGGCGGATTCCACGTGAAGGGATTTCATCCGACCGGCATGGTTGCAGCCTTTGGCGCCGTGCTTGGCGTTGGCAGACTGTGGGGATTGACCGAGCCAGAACTCGCCCATGCGCAGGGCCTAGTTCTCAGCAAGGCAAGTGGCTCGTTCGAATTTATCGAAGACGGTGCGTGGAACAAGCGGTTCCATCCTGGATGGGCTGTTGCAGCCGCGATCACAGCGTGCGCCTTGGCCAAAGCTGGCGTCATCGGTGCCCGCAAAACCTACGAAGGGCGCTACGGGCTTTTCAAATCATATCTCGGCGACGCATGGCAAGCCGATCTCTCCGCCTGCACGGCAGGCTTGGGCTCAAAGTGGGAGATGCTCGCGGTAGCGCTCAAGCCGTACCCCGTCTGCCACTTCAACCATGCCTTCATTGACGCGGCGCTTGCGTTGCGCAAGGATTATTCGATCGCGCCTGACCAGATCGAATCGATCCAAGCGCTTATCGGCAAAGACCAGATCGGCATTGTCTGCGAACCCGAGGCAAACAAGCGCCGCCCACAGAACGCCTACGATGCCCGATTCTCCTTGCCTTTCGCCATCGCCACGGCGCTCATACACGGTCGTCTTACGATGAACGAGATCGCGGATTCCGCCATCCATGATCATCGCGTGCTCGGGCTATGCGACCACACCACGTATGCGATCGACGATACAAGCGCTTACCCTCGCCACTACTCGGGAACTCTAGTGATTCGCCTACGCGACGGCCGCACGTTCAGCCACCGGGAAGAGATTAACCGCGGTTCGACGGAAAAACCGCTTAGCAAGGACGATGTACTGGATAAGTTCCGGCAAACCGCCTGCAAAGCGCTGCCAGCTGCCAAAGTGGAGAAGACGATTCGCGATGTGCTCGATCTGGAGTCACTCACCGGCGTAGATGCCTTCGTATCGGCGCTTGCCCCCGCAGTATCGTCTACCGCCCTGCGGGAGATGGCGTAACGCCAGACACCCTTGCCGCCGAGTTTGGCGGCATATTCACCAAGGTTGGTGCAGTGAATATTGCACGCTGTTCGGAGTCGAACCTCTGACACGAATCGTGCCGCCAACCGCGACTCACATTATAGGGTCCTGTCCCACGAAATCGGAGGATGTGTGCTATGGCGCCAAGAGCCACTCTAGTACTCGGCGTGATCGGCGCCGATATCCATAATATCGGAATCACCATCTTGGCCTCGGCATTGAGCTCCGCCGGGTTCAAAGTAGTAAATCTGGGAATCTTGGTGTCGCAGACAGAATTCGTGAAGGCGGCCGTGGAGACGGCAGCCGACGCAATTCTTGTCTCATCGCTGTGTGGCCACGGCGAGCTCGACTGCAAAGGCCTGCGCGCCCAATGCACCGAGGCCGGGCTCGAGAACATCGTTCTCTACGTGGGCGGCAATTTGGTCGTCGGCAAGCAGGACTGGGAGCCGATCGCGCACAAGTTCGTGGCGATGGGTTACGACCGTGCCTATCCACCTGCCACGACCCCGCATCGCGTGGTCGAGGACCTGACGGCCGATCTCGTAGACAAAGGGAGGGCAAGAACATGACCCGCGTGCAAAGTAACACCCTCCCGAGCATGACGCGGTGGGACGAGGATCGCTTCCAGGAAGTGCGGCGGAGCGTGCTGGCAGCATGGCCCACCGGTAGTGAAGTCGATCTTGACGAAGCTGCCGCCTACCACCGCGAGATGGCGCCAGCTAAGAACACCGCTTGG
Organism: uncultured Pseudomonadota bacterium; assembly: GCA_963817785.1. GTDB lineage: Bacteria > Pseudomonadota > Gammaproteobacteria > Burkholderiales > SG8-39 > JAKALD01. The sequence continues at coordinate 945,838 of CAWFPL010000008.1, forward strand.
AGACTTCGACAGGCGCGCGCCCAAGGCACGACGCTGGTGCAACCGCGCGCCGGCGTCGCCGACGTCGAGCAGCAAATTGCGCTTCTCCAACGGCTACGAGTCGCAGGCGCAGATCTCCTCCCTACGACTGTGGACTCGTACACTCGAGAATGCCGCTACGAGGATGCCGCGCGCGGCCTCGCGCAAAGCCGGGAAGCGGGCCGCTCACTGCTCAACGGCTTTCCCGCCGTCAACTATGGTGTACGAACTTGCCGTCGCCTCGTCGAGGCGGTGGATGCACCCCTGTTCGCTCGCACCGCGGCGCCCGACTGCCGCCTTACTCACGAAATCATGTACGCGGGCGGCTATAGCTCGTGCACGGCAGGCCCGATTGTCTTCTCGTTGGGGTATGCCAAGGATTATCCTCTGGCGAATGCGATCGAAGCCTGGCAATACTCGTATCGCATGATGGGCGCCTACCATGAGCGGGGCGTCACCTTGAGCGTCGAGCACTACTTGCCGATCTCGACCTTGGTCCCGCATGCGACGTCGATGGCCTGCGCGCTCCTGGATTCCCTGATCGCCGCCGCGCAAGGTGTGCGCGACATCTCCCTCGGATTCGGCCAGCAATGCCATCTTGTCCAGGATGCCGCCGCGCTGCGCGCCTATCCGGCCCTCGGCCGTCATTATCTCCACACCTTCGGCTTCACTGACGTAGAACTGAGCACGGTGATGTCGCAGTGGATGGGTGGGTTTCCCAGCGACGAAGGACAGGCGTTCGGTGTCATCTGCATGGCCGCGCTCGCCGGTTACCTGGGCGGCGTTACTTACATGATCTCGAAGTCGCCCCACGAAGCGGCAGGCATCCCAACACCAGAGGCGAACATGCACGGCGTGAGTGCCTCGAAGATGGTGCTCAGAATGCTCGCTGACCAAAAGCTCGCCCCCATCCCAGAGATTGCCGCCGAGCAAGCGATCCTGGAAGCCGAGACGCGAGCCATCGTAGACCGCGCGCTCGAGCTCGGCGAGGGAGACGCCGCTCTGGCGGCAATTCGGGCGATCGAAGCCGGCGTCATTGACGTGCCCTTCTCGCCGCATCGTTCGAACGCCAACCAAGCGCTGCCGGCGCGAGATTGGCGCGGCGCTGTTCGGCTCGCGCAAGTCGGGGGCGTGCCGATTCCGAAGGAAATCCGCGAGCATCACCAGGCCGAACTCGCACGCCGCACGGCAGGGCGGGCAGAACGGCAACCCTGGGAACTGTTACTAGCCGATGTGAACGCGATCAGCGAAGGCATGCTGCTCCCCGACTGACCTCGCCGCTGGGAGACTGAGGGAGGTGAGCCAACAACCTTTACGCGGTGTGCGGTTCGTAGATCTCACGACGGTCCTGATGGGCCCTTTCGCGACGCAGATTCTTGGCGATTACGGCGCTGACGTCATCAAAGTTGAATCGCCCGCGGGAGATCCCGTACGCGGAATCGGTCCGGCCCGCCAACCGGTATGGGTTCGATCTTCCTGCAGGCCAACCGCAACAAGCGCAGCCTGGTGCTTGACCTGCGCACTTCCGAAGGCCTGGCGTTATTGCGGGAGCTCATCGCCACTGCAGACATCTTCGCCTACAACTTGCGACCGCAGGCGATGGAAAAGCTCGCTCTTACGTATAGCGGTCCATGTAAGCGCCGAGATCCTCGCCTCGCTCGGTCGCGCACCGCAGGACATCGCGGCGCTGGCCGAACGCGCCATCACCCGGATCGACCCCGAAAGCGCTGCGCTGCCGACCTAGGCTCGCCTACGTCCCTCGACGGGCTTGGTTGGCAGCTTGTCCGGCTTGCTCGGACCCCACACGCGGCTATAGTAGGTGTCGGCGAGCTGCAGCGCACCGACCGGGTTGTGCGCAAGCACACGGTCCTTCGTGACCAGCGTGGTAACCAGTCCCCGCGAGTAGCGGATGAACAGACTGTCGTGCCCCACGCACAGGCCGACGATTACGTTCAGCTCACAACCGGCACGGTTAAGTAGTTCGGCCTGCGATATGGGATTGCAGATTGCCTCGAACGTTCCTGGACGGATCTTATCTTCGTCCTTGAGCCCGATTTCCTCCTTCGGCACACCGCCGTTCTTGCAGGCGACCGAGGCGACTTCCAGCCCGTGGCTCTCGAGAATGGCGCTAAACACGCGCGACAGATCGACGAAGCTAATGCAGGTGGCGATGCCGACGTGGCGAAACCCCATGCGCTTGGCAAAGTGACAGATCTCCTCGACCCGCGTCCACTTGCAATAACCTTCGCTTTCCACAGCCGCCGAAACTCGCGCGATGCGCTCGATGAAGGGATTGCGTCGATAATCCTGCGCATCAGCGATACCCTCGGGGTCGACCTTGGATGGGCAAAATCCGGGGCCTCGCTCATCGCTCTCCCCTTGGCGACATGCGCGAACCGTGTTCGGGCAATACGCGCAGGCCGGCGTTTCGTATGCAGCCACTACCGCATTCTTAATCCAGGGGTCATACAAAACGAGCCTACGCTCAGCCTCAAGCCGCTTCAACCGTTTTGAGCTGAGCGATTCAAGATTCTCCCTTGAAGGGGAAACGATGGATTCCAGGCGCAAATGCGACTCGTTCCGGCGACTCACGGGAACCGTGACGGCAGCACACGTCAAAAGGGAGTAGCTGACCGGACCCGATTACTTGTCAGGCCGACGGCTTCATCGGACACCGCGTAGCCTTAAAGTGCGAACGCACGTGCGTTTGATTGGCGGATTAAAGTGCTGTCAAAGTCGGTCGAGCGCTCCACCAGCAGTAGTGAGCGACAGTAGCCCGGCGCCCTTGAAAATCACCAAATAGTGATCGCTGCGCAAGACATCCACGTCGTATCGCCGAATTCCGCACCGCGTACTGATTCTGTATGCGGGCACATTCCAAATTCTCCGTATGTCTTATCCATCGCTGCTGGAGAGGCGGAGACGATGGCGGAGCTCTGCAAATGGCGGAAGAGGTAGGAGTCGAACCTACCAGAGACGTCAGACGCCTCTCCCCGGATTTGAAGTCCGTGCGTCCCACCGGGGACGTTGCTCTTCCTCGGAAAGCTTGCGTGCGAAGCGCAGGTCGCCCGCTCGCCGCGTGTAGCCGGCCTCGTCGAGGTACTCGAGCATCGCAATCGTCAGATTGCGGCCGAGGCCGCTGCGGTCGCGAAACTGCGCCGCCGTGAATCCGCGTTTTTTCGACTCGCGGTCCAGCGTCACCGCCAGATCCACTAATCGGTCGACCATCTCCGGCAAGAAGAAGCGGTTCGGGGCCACGCGATGCACACGCCCCGCGCGCGCCACCCGATGCAGGAATTCGGCCACCATCTTGGGCTCCATCGCGACACGCTCCGCCAACTCGTGTACTCGAGGGGGCCTGCCGCCCTCGCCCCCGAGGAGCAGCGCGCACCTTTGCCAAAGGACCTCATCCTGCGCCGAGAGTGCCGGGACGTGACTGGGCAGGCGCAGGCTCGGGCCTTCGCGCGCGAGTTGTCCGGCGCCGACCAGGGACTCGATTACCGCCGCGAGCGGAGCACCGACGTCTGCTGGCCGCGGGCCGATCGCATCAGGATACGCCGCGTGCCAGGCAGCGACGGAACTCACAAGCGCCTCGCAATGCGCCTCCCACCGTTCTCGCCGCATCATGTGGCGCACCCCGCGCACGGCGAAGGCGACGAGTCCCTCCGCACGAAGGGGAGGAACGTGGAACGTCCTTTCAAACCACTCAACGTTCACTATTCCCTTGGTCAACAGAGCGTCGAGGGCCTGTTCGGCGGATCGGCCCACGAACAGCCCAAGCGTGGCGACGCGCTCGGGCCGCGAAGCGCCTCGTTCGGGTGGCAGCGGATCGACCACCACACCCGCGCCGACGAGTCGCCAGGAGCCCGGATCGCGCAGCAGCAGACGGTCGCCGTGCCACGCCGAAACCGCGCGCGGAAAAGCAAGCCGCGCAAAGCGCCCGAATGGCGAGAGCCTCGCCTGCAGCATCGCGGTACCCAAGTGCACGCCGAGCGTGACGGCCCGGACGAGTGGCGCCTGGAGCCACGCCACCTCGATGTCGACGTGCCGCGACACGGGCGCAGGTGCCGAATCCGCAAGCACATCACCGCGCTGCAGCTGGCCGCGCGCGACGCCGTGCAGGGCTAGCGCGCAGCGCTGTCCAGCGGTTGTGCGAGCCGCTTCGCAACCGTTCGCGCGCAAACTGCGCACGCGCGCGCGGCGTGCCGCGGGCAGCACCTGCACCTCGTCCCCCAGCGTGACTGCGCCCGACAGGACGGTGCCCGTGGCGACGAGACCAATGCCGTCGATCACGAAGGCGCGATCCACGTTCATCCGGAAACGTGGCGCCGTGGCGTGCGGCGGCACGCTGCCGGCGATGGCGGTGAGCCTATTACGCAGCCCATCGAGCCCGTGGCCGGTGACCGCGGACACCTGCAGAACCTCGGATCCCTCGAATCGGCCCCGGGCGAGTAGAGCACGCAATTCGACCTCTGCCTGCGCCGCGCGCTCGGGCGCCGTGCGGTCGACCTTGCTTAGCACGGCGAGCAGCCGCGGCGCACCGAGATGCTCGAGGATGGCCACGTGCTCGCGCGTCTGCGGCATGGGTCCGTCGTCGGCAGCAACCACCAGCAGCGCGAGGTCAATACCCTGCACGCCTGCAGTCATGTTGCGCACGAAGCGCTCGTGCCCCGGTACGTCGATGAACGCAATTGGCGCGCCGCCGGCGAGGGGCAGATAGGCGAAGCCGAGGTCGATGGACATGCCGCGGCGCTTTTCCTCCGGCAGCCGATCAGTGTCGACGCCGGTGAGCGCGCGCACGAGGGCGGTCTTGCCGTGGTCCACGTGGCCGGCCGTGGCGACGATCACAGCGTGCGGCCTTCGAGCTGATTAAGAAAGGCCGCCTCCTCCTCCAGGCAGCGCAGGTCGAGCCACAGCGCGTCGTTGTGAATGCGCCCGATCACAGGAATCGGCAGGGAGCGGAGCGATTGTGCAATGCGCGCGGGCTTCACCGTCGCGGAGGCAATGCGCAGCGCTGCGCTCGGCAGGCGGTCTACCGGCAACGACCCGCTGCCGACCTGGCTCGCGCAGCCCTCGACCGTCACTTCGGCCTGCGCACCGCAGAAGCGCTGCACCCGCGGCAGGACACGCTCGGCAAGGGCCGCGATGTCTGCGGCGGGCCGCGTCAGGACCCGAAGCGTGGGCAGTCGCTCGCGTAAGCGCTCCGGATCCAGGTACAAGCGCAGTACTGCCTGCAATGAGGCGATGCGGCCCTTGTCCAGTCGCAATGCGCGCTTCATCGGGTTGTTGCGTAGCCTTTCCACGAGCTCGCGCCGGCCGACGACCAGCCCTGCCTGCGGACCGCCGAGCAGCTTGTCACCGCTGAACGTGACGAGGTCGGCCCCCGCCGCAAGCGCGCGCATGGGCGTCGGCTCGGCGGGCAGACCCCAGCGCTCGAGCTGTGCGAGGGCGCCGCTGCCCAGGTCGACGATGAACGGTAAACCGTGGGCGTGCGCAAGGCGCGCCAGCTCGGCTTGCGGCGGGGCGGCGGTGAAGCCCACCAGCGCATAGTTGCTCGGGTGAACCTTCAATATGGCCGCCGTATCAGGGCCGATTACCCTCTGGTAGTCGACGAGGTGCGTGCGGTTCGTGGTCCCCACCTCGCGCAGGCGGCAGCCCGCCGCCTCGATGATTTCCGGGAGGCGGAACGAGCCACCGATCTCCACGAGCTCGCCGCGCGACACCGGCACTTCGCGCCCTGCGGCGAGCGCATTGAGCGCGAGCAGCACAGCGGCCGCATTGTTGTTTACGGCGGTGGCCGCCTCTGCGCCCGTAATGCGGCAAACGAGCATCTCGAGGTGTGAGTCGCGCTCCCCACGTTCGCCCGCCTCGAGGTCGTATTCGAGGTTCAAGGGCTCGGCGAGAGCCGCGCCACAGGCCTCGATCGCCTCGCGCGGCAGGAGCGCGCGCCCGAGGTTGGTGTGCAGCACTGTGCCGGTGAGGTTGAACACGCGGCGTAGCGTAGGCCGCGCAGCCGCCTCGAGCCGGCATAGCAGCGCATGCACGACGCCGTCATAGGACAACGCGCCCGCGGCGCCCGCCTTCAGCGCCGCCCGGTGCTCCGCAAGCAGCGCGCGCAGTTCGGCCACAACCACTTCGCGCGCACAGGTGGCGATGGGCACAGCGAGGCGTGGGTCCCGTAGGATCCGGTCGACCGAGGGGATAGTGGCGAGCGGCATGGCAATCATCGTACCCACGCTGAGGTATTCTTAGAAATACGTTCAGGCTCTGGGGCCATACTGGGATGGAATATCATGGAACTGCGCCAGCTGCGCTACTTTGTGCGTATCGTCGACTTGGGAAGCCTCTCCAAGGCGGCAGCCGACCTCTATGTCGCTCAGCCCGCGCTCTCCAAGCAGATGGCGGCGTTGGAGGGTGAGCTGAGGACCGCGCTGCTCGTCCGCAGCCCGCGCGGCGTTACCGCGACCGAGGCCGGGCACACCTTCTACCGGCAGGCGCAGTCGGTGCTGCGGCAGATGGCGCGCATCCCGGACGAGGTCCGCTCAGCCGAGGCCAGCCCCACTGGCGTGGTCGCGATTGGCATGCCGTTTAGCGCCTCCAATATCTTAGCGCCCGCCCTAGTCAAGGCGGTGGGCGAGCGTCTACCTGGCATTCGGCTGGCCATCACGCAGCAAGGTAGTGGTCAGCTCGAAGGTCTGCTCGCCGGAGGCCGGCTCGACCTGGGCCTGCTCTACGAACGCGCGCGACCCTCGCCGCAAATCGAGGAGCAGCGACTCCTGACGGAGGAGCTGTACCTTGTCACGCGCGCGCCTGGCAGTAAGGCAAGCGCTACGCTCGCGGAAGCGGCCCGCCAGCGCCTCATTCTGCCAGGGCCCTTCAATTCGACCCGCCAAGTCGTCGAAAGGGCCTTTATCAAGGCGGGCCTCGAACTGGGGCTCGCGGCCGAGGTGGATGTGCCCTGGTCGAGCGCCGCGATGGTCGCGGCTGGGCTGGGCGCCACGATCGTGTCGCGTTCAGCGCTGTACCCGGAGAGGCCCGGAAGTGGCCTCAGCGTCAGGCGGATCGTACGCCCGGCGCTCACCCGCGCGCTGAATCTATGCAACGTCCGCGGCGAAACACCGGCGCACACGGTGGCGCTGGTGTCGCACACCGTGCGGCAGGTCGCACACGACCTCATCGAGCGCGGCGCCTGGCGCGGGGCGGCCAGCCATACCTAGTGGTTATACCGGTAGCGCCAACTCGTATTTCCCAGGAATGGCCAGCCCGCCTACCATCGAACCGAACGAGGATTCGTCATGTCCGCTCAACTCGCCCCCGCTTCTACGCCAGCCGGCCCGGTGCCAGAAGGCACCGACCTAGTCGAGTGGTACTACGAGCAGGGCTTCTCCGACGGCCTGCCAGTAGTGCCGCCTACGCCCGCCAAGCTGGCGGCGATGCTTGAGGCGCTCGGCGGCGATCCCGGAAAGCTCGAGGCGCGCGTTCCGCCGCGCTGGGGCGGACTCACGCGCGAAGTGCTGGCGATAAACATGGTGCTGGCGGGCTGCAAGCCGGAATACGCCCCAGTCGTACGCGCAGCGATACTGGCGCTGTGCGAAACCGCATTCAACCTGAACGGAGTGCAGGCCACTACGCACATGGCTTCGCCGCTGCTCGTGGTAAACGGGCCAATCGCGCGCAAGATCGGAATGAACGCCGGGTGCAATGCGTTCGGCTCGGGCAACCGCGCCAACGCCACTATCGGCCGTGCGATCCGGCTCATCCTTCTCAACGTGGGCGGCGGCTGGCCTGGCGATCTGGACAAAAGTACCCTGGGCCATCCCGGCAAGTACACCTACGCGGTCGCCGAGAACGAGGCGTTGGGACTCCTTGCCCCCTACCATGTCGAGAAGGGTTTCAAGGCCGAGGATTCCACCGTGTTCCTGATGGCCGCGGAGCCGCCGCACAGCGTTACCAACCATGTTGCCAACGACCCGCAGGGCATCCTCGATTCTATCTGCTCGGCGATGAGCACGTTCGCGCACAACAATGCGGTGTCGAGCGGCCATTGCGCGGTGGTGCTCGGGCCCGAGCACGCGGCAACGATCGCGAAGCATGGCTGGAAGCGCCACGACGTAAAGAACTACCTGTGGACGAACTCGGGCAACAAGTTCGGTCAACTCGCCTTCAACCACCGCTACGGCAAGGTCTACAACCGCAGCCTCCCGGTGTGGTACAAGAGGGAGCTTGACTCGCACATTCCGATCGTGCCGAGCGCGGAGAACATCCACCTATTCGTCATCGGCGGCGAGGCCGGGCGCTTTTCCGCCTTCATCCCTGGTTGGGGCCACATGACCTCGCCCGTGCTGCGCGAGATCGAAGGCAACGCCAGGCCGTTGCAGGGCGGCCCGCGCTGTGTCGACGGTACCTGCTATCTCTGACAAAGGAGGCGTCCTAATGCAACCTGTATATGACCCGCGCGGCGTGGTCGGGGCTGAGAAGAAGGCCACCGCGGCGCGCATCAAGGCGCTCGACGGACTGCGCCTGGGCATTCTCGACAACACCAAATGGAATGCCAACAAGCTCCTTCGCGAACTGCGGGATCAGCTGCAGACCGGACACCCGCTCGCCGAGGTCCACTATTACCGCAAGGAGAGCTTTTCGCGGTTCGCCGCCCCCGAGCTTATCGAGCAAATCCGCGCTGAGAACGACATCGTCGTCACCGCCATCGGCGACTGAGGCTCGTGCACGTCGTGCTGTATGCATGACGGCATCAGTCTGGAGTCGCTGGGCGTACCGACCGCGGTGATCGTGACGACGGTGTTCCTGCACGAAGCGCGCGTGCAGCGTGAGGCGCTCGGGATGACCGGCATCGTACCGGTGGTGATCGAGCACCCGCTCTCGTCGCTGTCGGATGAGGAGATCCGCGGCCGCGCGGCACAGGCGCTCGCCCAGGTGATCGGCGTGTTGCAGGGCACCCAGCCCGATCCCTTATGAGCGGCGTGCTCGAGGGCCTCATGGTCCTCGACCTTACGCGCTTCCTCTCGGGCCCCCACTGCACCCTGCTGCTTGCGGGCCTGGGTGCGGAGGTGATCAAGATCGACGAGCCAGCGCGGGGCGACCCGGCGGCGCTCGCACCCCCTTTCGCGGGTCCCGCGGGCGCCTCCCTTGAGCGCGCCTCGCCCGGCGACTACGGCATCGCCTATCTCAAGCGCGCGCGCGGCAAGCAGTCCGCCATGCTCAATCTCAAGGACCCGCGCGGATGCGAACTCTTCGTGCGCCTTGCCGAACGCGCGGACGTCGTGGTGGAGAACTTCCGACCAGGGGTGGCCGAACGTCTCGGCATCGGTTACGAAGTGCTCGCAGCGCGCAACCCGCGCCTCGTCTATTGCGCGCTCTCCGGCTACGGCGCCACAGGGCCTGATAAGGACTTGAAGGCGTACGACCTGATGGCGCAGGCCGCGGCCGGGCTTATGAGCATCACCGGCGCCCCCGAGGGGCTACCGATGAAGACCGGCGGCGCGCTTTCCGACATGATCGCCGGCTCGTACGCCGCGCTTGGCATCGTGGCGGCGCTCCACGCCCGGGACCGGACTGGGTTCGGGCAAGCGATCGACGTGTCAATGCTGGATTGCCTGTTCTCGATGATGATGGACGAGCCACTCGACTGCTACGAGAAGCTCGGGCTGGCTGCGCGCCAGGGCAACCGCATCATGCGCTTCTCGCCGTTCAACGCCTTTCGCGCGCGCGACGGCTGGGTGACGGTCGGCGCGGCCACGCAAGACGAGTGGAATGCGTTGCTCGAAGCCATCGACCGCAATGACCTGCGCGCCCACGCGGGGTTCAGCCGGGTCGAGTGGCGCATCGCGCACAACGAGGATGTCGATCGTATTGTCGGCGAATGGACCGCGCATCTCACCGTGCGAGAGGTGATCGACCGTCTGCGCCGCGCAGACGTGCCTTGCGCTGCCGTGCGGACGCCGCAGGAAGCAATTGCGTGCGCACAGCTGAAGATGCGGGGCATGGTGCAAGAGTTGCGCCGCCCTGACGGGAGCGGCACAGGCGTCGCGGCGGCGGACATACCACTCAAGTTCAGCCGTTCTGCTGCATCGCACGATCGACCTGCACCGGTGCCGGGCGCGCAGACCGCGGCCGTGCTGGAAAGGTTTCTAGGCCTTTCCGCGGGCGAGATCGCCCATTTCCAAGCGCAAGGAATCGTCTAGCGACCATCGCTGGTAGGGATGGAACGTGCACGCCGCCATCGTTCCTCACAGGCCATAGCTTGGATCCGCCTGTTGAATTCCGAAACGCTTTGACCCGCATTTTCGTCTCGTGTTGACGCGGGTGAAGTCTCGAAGCCTGTGCGAAATCAGACGGCCCCGTGACTGGCGTCGTGGGCAGCGACGGAACCACGATTGACGAGCAGCGCGCCGCGCTCGCCCAGATCGTAGAGTGGAGCGGATCGAGTTCGACCCGGCGACAGGCGAAGGCCGGGTGATTTACCGGCTCCCGCTCGGTGCCGGGGCCCGGTTCAACATGCGGAAAGCCGCTCGGGAGCTAGGGCTCTCCGCGAGCGAGGTATGGATGGCGTCCCCACGGGGATCTGAGCTTTGCGCTTCAGAGACGCTGAGCTGGGAGTATCGAGCAGCGGCTTGACGCGCTGAGCGCGTTTCCAGCGTTCTCAAGCTAGGGGGGTAGCAGCTCGCGCGGCTGCGCGTAGCAAGACGCAGCCTGACCGTGATTTCGAGCTGTCTTGGGGTGCTGGCAGCGCGCGCTAGGGGGGCATGATCCCTGAGCTGTTTCATCGCTCGCTGAGCGTTTCTAGCGCGTTCCAGATAGGGGGGAAACAGAGGTCTAGTACGGTGACACGTTAATTACGCAACATAGTGATGGCCGAGCTTTCGATCCGCATCTTGGCGCGTGAAGGTCCAGTCGATGCCGCGGCCCTCGGCGTTGCGCCGGCGTTCCCAGGCGTTGAGCTCGCGCTGCGCGCGGGCTCGGTCCATCAATCGCCGCCCGAGGCATTGACGCTCCAGGATACTGATCTCGGTCTCCGCCATGTTCAGCCAACTGGCGTGCTTGGGCGTGTGGTGAAACTGCACGCGTCGCAGCAGGGCGTGAGCGGCCGAGCGGCCCAGGACCTCCTCGAAGCACGAACGGAAGTGGGTATTGAGGTTGTCCAGAACCAAATGGACCTTCTGGGCCGAGGCGTAGGTGCGTTCCAGCAGTTGGCGCACGAAGCCGACGAACTCGGGCTTGGTTCGGCGCTCGGTCACCTCGATCGTGCGACGCCCTGCCTTGGGTTCGACCGCCACGAACACGTTGCAGGTGCCTTGGCGCACGTATTCGTAATCGCATTTGCCCGGTCTGCCGGGCTTCATGGGCAGCGGCGCTCGGCTGTCTCGGATCAATTGCTTGCTCTTCTCGTCGATGCAGATCACGGGCTCGCGCGCGCGATAGGGCTGCGCATAGAGCTCGAGCACGTCGTACATGCGTCGACGGTACTCCTCGGTCAACACCCCGATGCACCACATCAGCTTGCGCCAGGGCTTGAGGCGGTTTTTTTTAGCAGCCGGCGCACGCTCTCGCGACTGATCCGGCGCATCTGCGGGTGGCGGCGCGCCGCCCGGGTCAGCAACGCCACCGTCCAGCGTTTGGCCCCCTGGGGCGGTGAGGAGCATGCCAAGGCGCTCACCTCGGCCAGCGCCTCGGCTCGGTACTGCTGGGGTTTGCCCGGGCGCGCCACATCGCGCAGCGCAAAGTCCAAGCCTCCCTCCAAGTATGCCGCCCGGGTGCGCCAGATCGCGGTACGGCCCACCCCGAGCACCTCCATGATCTGGCGCTCGGGCACGTTTCGATCCAAGGCCGCAAGGATGTGGGCGCGGTTGAACTCGCGCGCCCTGTGTGCACCCTTGGATCGGAACTGCTGCACCGCTTCACGCTCCCGCTTGCTCAAGGTCAGCTCGGTTTGGCGCATCGCCCATGCTCCTCGTTCGGTGGGGATGCGCCATGATACTATGTTCCGTAATTAACGTGTCTGCGTACTAGCTGCGCGAAACGCGGCAGCACCGCTTCTGACCGTGATTTCGAGCTGCATCGGGCTGCAGTGTAGCTGCCGATCTGTGCTGCCAGCTTGCGGCAATAAGAGTCAATTATGAACGGATCGGCGCAAGACGATTCGGATGGTATAGATCCATCACGCCATGTAAGTCGCAGCAAACGCGTCGTACTCAGCCTCAGACTTACAAGTGCGCTGTTCCGTTGCCGATAGGGTCAATGTACAGATGGCCAGCGGCACCGAGTTCGAGTGTCTTACGGATCCAATGCCGAAAAAACTTACATAAAAGTGAATGGCCACCGAATTCGGTAACGGGATTTTTCGCATGCAACTGATTATGCTAATTTCTTCTTGGTTGGCATGAGCTTTGCTTGCAATATTCGAACAGGCTCGCAAGCTCGACGCAGTCCTCGATCGAAACCATGTGGAGGATCAAGATGATCAAGCTAAGGCAGTTTCTGGGCCGGGCCACCATCGTGGGCGCCGCCATTGCTGGGCTTGTCGCGGTCTCTGCGGCGCAGGCCAGCGTCGTGGTGCTCAACTTCGCCGGCCTGAATGGCGATGCCCAAGAGCACCCGTTGACCTATTACGACGGCGGTTCCGGTAGCCTCGGTTCCGGACCCGGACCGAACTACGGCATCGTCTTCGGCACCGATGCGTTGGCCTGCAGCGGACAGCCTGGGGGTAATTGCAACAGCAGTGCGATTCCGGGTGGCCCCGGCGCGAATCTCCTGTTCTTCCTGACCGGGCCCGGTGACATGATGAATGTCCCCGCCGGATTCGATACCGGCTTTTCTTTCTTCTACAGCGCCATCAACAACCCTGGCAACGTCGATGTCTGGTCGGGACTGGATGCCACCGGGTCGCTCCTGGCGACAATCAATCTTCCCGTGACGCCCAGCACGCCCGGCTCCAACGGCTGCTACCCCTCGGGATCCTTCTGCCCATATATGGCAGCCGGTGCCAGCTTTGCGGGAACGGCCTTGTCGGTCAACTTCAGCGGCACGGCCAACCAGATCGCATTTGCCGACATCACATTGGGTTCGGCGAATGCCGGTGGCACCACGGTTCCTGAGCCGGCAACGCTCGCTCTCCTTGGCATCGGTCTAGCCGGACTCGGATTCTCGCGCCGCCGCAAGCTGAGCTGAGTAGTCAGCGTCACTCACAGGAAGCCCGCTATGTGCGGGCTTTCTTGTTTCCGCGCTGCTGTGCGCTTCCAGGAAGGTTTGAGTGTGGAGCGTCTTATTGCTTCCGCTCATCGCACCCCGCGCCGCGCTCCCACCGGCCGCAGGGGTCGACCACGACGAGCCGGTGCTGCTCGCACTAGAGGTGCCCCCTCCCTTTGTCCCCTTGGTGCCGGAATACTACGCCCGCTCAAATCTGCTGCGGGGAGGAAATCCACAGAGGGAGAGACGGCCGTTTTATCCGTATGTCCCGTTGGCGCCGACGAGCCGGTTATAGGTTGCGGCTAGATTGAGGGCAGAAGAGCACGGGCCTGCACCGAGGATCGAGTAGGGCGGGAGGTTACCCTCCCGGCCCTCTCACACCACCGGACGTGCGGTTCCGCATCCGGCGGTTCATGAAGCACACTGGAGGCGCTGCTGAGTAGCGAGCAACGAGACCAGCCCCATGTGAGTGAAGGAGGACGTGGGAAGCGCCTGGTTCAGGTGCGAGGCCCCGGCGTTCCACCAGGGGCCGCGCCCGTTCACCGAGGACTTCCACGCCCGCTCGGGGTCGAGCCCCAGAGCAATCAGGCGGCGCCGGCGCGTGGCCGGGCGCTTCCACTGCCGCCACAGTAGGCAGCGCAGCCGCCGCCGCAGCCACTGGTCGAGCTCTTCCAGGACGCGGACCCCCGGCGCGTGCCGGAAGTATCCGATCCAGCCCCGCAGCAGCGGGTTCAGATCCTCGATCGTGTGCCGCAGCGACCGACCGCGCCCTATGCGCAGCAGTTCCCGCACCCGCTCCTTGAACCGGGTCACGCTCTGCGCAGCGATGCGCAGCCTCGTGTCCCGCTGTGCCGTAACGCTGTAGCCGAGGAACTTGCGCTTCCACGGTCGTTCCACCGCGCTCTTGGCCGTGTTCATGCGCAGCTTGTTAACGGGGGTCGAGAACCGCGTGTTGCTGGGGTTTGACGCGCAGCGCCCCTAAAATCCTTCGCCGCGTAGGTTCGATGAATTTCTGATCGTGCGCTCACCCGCGCAGGGATATCCACGGCGGCGCGCGGGCGGCGATCAAGACGCACGCGAACGCGTGCCGCGGTGGATATCCCGTCGGCGCGCTGCCCGTTGCCCAATTTGCCCGGTGAGATGGGTTCGACGCCTGAGCGGGCGGCGCAATGCTCTGAGGTGTTGTACCTTGGGTCTCGAGGCTGTGATGAGCGGCTCGCTCGATCGGCTGGGCCGATCGGCCAAGGCCGCGGGCTCGCGCTATTCTTGAGCGCAGACGCCGCAAAAACGAAGGCCCGGGCGAGTTCCTGGAAGAACCCCGGGCCTTCTACACGGGCGGCGCACGCGAAGCGCGCGCGCGTCGTCTGCATTGCCTTTATGCCCGCAATGCACGGCGTTGTCCAGTCCTTGCCTGGAACGCGTGCATGGCGGCGGTGCCCGAGGCGTCTCATCGGCTCTACAACTGCCGGCGTTGCGGCGAGCAGGTGCAGGTGTGCCGGGGCTGCGACCACGGCAACATCTACTGCGCCGGGGGGTGCGCGGCGCTTCGCCGGCGCGAGTCGTTACGCCGCGCCGGGCAGCGCTACCAGTTGAGCTTCCGCGGGGCGTGCCGCCACGCGGCGCGCCAGCGGACCTGGCGCATGCGCCAAGCCCATAAAGTGACGCATCAGGGTTCCCCTCGTGCCGCCTTGGCTGCCACAGTGGTGGCTACTTCGCTTGACAGCACAAGGCTGGTACATGATGGCCAAAGTCCGCCGGTTGGATCGCGCACCTTGCCGGGCGCGGGGCCGCGCTGCAGTTTCTGCGCTCGGGCGCTCTCGGCCTTCGCACGGTTGGGAGCGTTACGCGGCGGACCATAAAGAGGGCTGCGCGCCATGATCCCGCGCGCGCTCGAAGCCGAGATCCTGCGCCTGCATCACACCGAGCACTGGCCCGTGGGCACAATCGCTCGGCAGCTTCGCGTGCACCACGGCACCGTGCGCCGCGTGCTCGCTCAAGCCGGCGTGCTGACGGCCCCGCGCACAGCGCGCGCCTCGATCGTCGAGCCCTATGTCGGCTTCATCACCGAGACGCTCGCCAAGTATCCGACACTACGTGCCTCGCGCCTGTACGCGATGGTGCGCAGCCGCGGCTATCCGGGCGCTGCGGATCACTTCCGCGCCATCATCGCGCGGCTGCGCCCACGGCCGGCGGCCGAAGCCTATCTGCGGCTACGCACATTGCCGGGGGACCAAGGCCAGACTGACTGGGCTCACTTCGGCAAGCTCGCCGTGGGCCGCGCCGTGCGTCCTCTGATGGCCTTCGTGATGGTGCTCTCGTACTCGCGGATGCTGTTCCTGCGCTTTTATCTGGGCGCCTCGATGAGCGAGTTCCTGCGCGGCCATGTGGAGGCGTTCGCGTATTTCAACTCCGTGCCGCGTGTCTTGCTCTACGATAATCTTAAGAGCGCCGTGCTCGAGCGCGTCGATCAGGCGATTCGCTTCCATCCGAAGTTGCTCGAGCTGGCCGCCCATTACCGGTTCCAGCCGCGGCCCGTGGCGGTGGCGCGCGGAAATGAAAAAGGGCGCGTGGAGCGCTCGATTCGTTTTGCCCGCGAGGCGTTCTTCGCCGGGCGCACGTTCCGCGATCTCGAGGATCTGAACGCGCAAGCGCTTGCGTGGTGCGCGGGGGCGGCCGCCGAGCGGCCCTGCCCCGAGGATCGTACGCGCAGCGTGCGCGAGGTGTTCGAGGAGGAGCGCTCCTGTCTTCTCGCCTTGCCTGATAACCCGTTCCCGTGCGAAGCGAGAATCGAGGCGAGCGTGCATAAGACGCCTTACGTGCGCTTTGACTGGAACGAGTACTCGATTCCTCACACGCACGTCAACCGCACCCTGGTCGTGCTCGCCACGCTCCAGAGCGTGCGCATCCTCGAGGGCGCTCAAGTCCTCGCCACTCACCCCAGAAGCTTCGATCGGGGCGCGAGAATCGAGGATCCGGCCCACCTCGAAGCCCTCGTCGCTCACAAGCGCGCCGCCCGAGCGCATCGCGCGCAGGACCGCCTGCAGCACGCCGCACCCAGTGCGAAGCCCCTGTTCCTGCGCGCCGCTGAGCGCGGCGCCCACTTGGGCGTGCTCACCCGGGGGCTGCTGCAGTTGCTCGACAGCCACGGCGCGCAAGCGCTCGAGGCGGCGATCGCCGCGGCGCTCGCCGAAGACGCTGCGCACCTCGGGGCCGTGCGCCACTTCATCGACGCCCACGCCCATGCGCGCGGCGAGCGCCCGCCCATTGCGGTCGCGCTGCCCAAGGACCCGCGGCTCGAGCACTTGAGCGTGCGCTCGCAGCCCTTAAGCGATTACGAACGACTCGCCGAAGGAGTCCCCGATGAACGCCCCGAGCGATCGAATCCCGAGCACACCGACGACGAACCTCAGTCTTGAGGCGGCCCGCGGCCGGCTGCGCCGGCTCGGCCTCTACGGGCTGCTCGAGCAGTTGCCCGAACTCCTCGCCGAGCCCTGGCTCGCGCGGGTGATCGACATCGAGGAGGCCGAGCGCACCCGGCGCTCGCTCAAGCGTCGGCTCGACAACGCCCGCCTGGGCGCCTTCAAGCCGCTTGCCGAGTTCGACTGGGCCTGGCCCACCAAGTGCGATCGCGCCGCGATCGAAGAGCTCTTCTCGCTCGGCTTCCTCGCCGAAGCCGCCAACGTGATCCTGATCGGCCCCAACGGCCTGGGCAAGACGATGCTCATGAAAAACCTCGCCCACCAAGCGCTGCTCCAGGGCTACAGCGCGCGCTTCACCCTCGCCTCGGACATGCTCCATGACCTGGCCGCCCAGGACTCGAGCACCGCGCTCGCGCGGCGCCTGCGCCGCTATAGCAGCCCGACACTGTTGTGCATTGATGAGCTCGGGTATCTGTCCTACGACAGCCGCTACGCCGACCTGCTCTTCGAGGTGATCACCCGCCGCTACCAGGCCCAGCGGCCCGTCGCCTTGACTACGAACAAGGTCTTTGGCGAATGGAATCAGGTCTTCCCCAACGCGGCTTGCGTCGTCACCCTGATCGATCGACTCCTCCACCGCTCCGAGATCATCGCCCTGGAGGGCGAATCCTACCGCCTCAAGGAAGCCCAGGAACGCGCC
Organism: uncultured Pseudomonadota bacterium; assembly: GCA_963817785.1. Classification (GTDB taxonomy): domain Bacteria; phylum Pseudomonadota; class Gammaproteobacteria; order Burkholderiales; family SG8-39; genus JAKALD01. The sequence goes on from CAWFPL010000008.1 coordinate 963,175, forward strand.
GCACACAAAGCGAAATCCCGCGGCCGCGCCCCACGCAAGTGAGCGCTGAAGCCGATGTTGCGACCCAACGATTTGCCGCTCGTGTGTCTGCCCACCGGGCTCTCCGATGAGGCCGCTGCAAGCCTGCTCGAGTTCCTCTACGAGCTCACCGAGGCGCTCGAACGTCACTACGCCGCCCAGCTTCGCCGCTACTATCAACCACCCGCCGACATCGCACAGCACGATCTTGATGTCGATCCCCCGAGCACCGATCCGCCGTTCTGATCGTTGCCTTCCCCTCTCGCCCGAGTGCGCCTACCGACCCATCGCGCGCCCATCCTCAAAATGACGCGCTTTTACATCCCCGGCAACACGCCTGCTCTGCCGCACGCATCGCGCGCCAGCAAGCGGTCGGCAGCTCCGGCGCGATCGCAACCGAGAGCCCGCGGCCATGACTGCCTCGCCAGCCCTCAGAAGCCCTCAGGAGCCTTCAGGCGCGACGCGGCAGCTCGAAGCTACCCTGACACCACCTTGGTTCGCAGCGTCCAGCCGCAAGGCCATGCGCATGCAGGTCACGGCATGATGGCAACGCCGGATGAGCTCACCGAGCTCGCCGAGCTGATCTCGCTTGTCTACGGCGACCACGGCGAGGCAGCAGTCACCGAGGAATTCACCAGCGCGCTCAAACATCCGCGAGATTCGCTCGAAGCCCTGCGCTGGGTCGCAGGCGTCGAGCTTCGACTGCGCACGCTCCAATGATCGCAGCCGAGCAGCCATGACGCCACGCACTCGCTCGAGGCTCACGCACGCGCGCCGCTACTGCGCGGCGACCTACCTGAGCGCCATTCGGCCGCACCGCGTTGCTTGTAGGCTATCGCCGCGCGACGGAGCGCCTGCTCAAGCGCCGCTCGCGCTGGCACGCTTTAGAAAATGCCGGCGCTCGCGATGGCCGAGGCCAAATCAAGCCGGGTGGGGGTGGCGTACCCCCGCGACTGCCGATCGCCGCGCGAAGTTGACGTTCCTCTCCGCTTTCGCGCCGCCTTTTTGAATCTTCTGTGTAACCGTTAACGACCATGCCTATCCGCCCGCTCAGACCTGACGAATCGCACCTAGCCGAGATGCTGCCGGAGGGTGAGGATCTCGGGCCGGCGATGCGCGAATGCAGTAAGCGGCAGCGCGTTTTCGTGGTGCTCTTGCTCGATCAGGGCTCGAAGCAGGATCGCACGCGGGCGGCGGAGATGGCGGGCTACCAGGGGAGCACGAGGAACTCGCTCAAGGTGACGGCGCACTGGCTTGCGCACAATCCGAAGGTGCAGGCTGCGGTGTTGGAAGAGGCGCGCAAGCGCATGACTCTCGGCACGGGGGCGGCGGCGGCGCTGCTCCTGGAGACGATCGCCGACGAGAAGGCCCACCGCAAGGACCGGCTGCGCGCGGCTGCGGATCTGCTGGACCGCTCGGGCATTCCCGCGATGAGCGAGCACAAGGTCAGCGTGGAGCGCACGCTCTCGCGCGATGAAAAGCTGCTGCGGGTAGTGGAGCTATCGAGGCTGCTCGGGCGCAACCCGTCGGAATTCCTCGGGAGCCTGGTCGAGCTGCTGCCGGATGACCTCAAGACGCTCGAGCGGGCCGAGGTGGACGTTACGCCCGAGGGCGGCCACCATGGAGATCAAGATGACTATGCAAATCGAAGGTGAGTTGGAATCCGGCGCGGGCGCACCTGAGGCGGCGGACGCCGTGCTGGAGGCGCTGGTTGGCGTGCACGCGGAACTCGCGCGCGCCGAGGAAATCCGGCAGGCGCTCGAGGCGCTGGCCGAAACCCTCGGCGAGCTCATGGTCGCGAGCGCGCACCGCGACGTGGCCCCTGGCGCACCGCATGGCGTGCCGGCCGCTGCACCCGATGACGAACCTGATGGCGAACCTTGGCGCGTCCCGGCTGCTCTACGCACTGGCGCAGAGGAGGGTATCGAGGATGCCGTACCGGCCGATGCGGCGAGTGGTGCGCCCGCAGCGCTGCCCGCCGGCTATCGGCTCGAGATGGGCGCCAACCAGGCCGTCACAGTCATGGTGACGGGCCGCGACGCCGGGGAAAACATCGCCTCGGCCGACGTGCTGGCGGGCAGCAAGGCCCTGCGATTGCGCGTGCTCGGGCGCGATCCCGAGGGCCGCATCAGCTCCGCCGAAGTCAGACTGCTCACGACGCACTGAGCACCCCAATGGGCAACGACCCGAGACGCGACCCCGCGCCGAGCGCCACTCTGGCGGAGATGACGGAGAGGCTGGACGACGCGCTCGCCGAGGAGGATGAGGGTGTTCGGGAGTTCGGCGAGATGCTTGAGGGCCTTGAGCAGATACTCGGGGCGCTGCTGACGCTGAGAGGCAGCGGGTCGGTCCTCGCCTCCCCGCGTGCCGAGGGGCTGGAGGCGGCGGTCTGCGACGTCACCGCGATGCGCGACGAACTCGAACGCAGGCAGGGGAACGCCCGGCGCCGCAGGGAGCGGCTCGAGCAAAGCGTGCGCCGCGACGAAAACGGCCAGGTCGTCAGCGTGCACGTCAAGCCGCGTGGCGAGTTCGAACTGCACTAGCTGAAGGAGGCGATATGGTCAAACCCGCAACGGTCTTTAGCGCGAGCGCTTCGGTCACCACGAGCGCCACGTGCGCCGCGAGCCTGACGCACGATGGTCAAACTTTTTGGTATTGCTCGGGGCTCACGATCACCTATGGCGGCGCGACTGCGGCCTCGCTCCAGAAGGCAACGCTCACCGGTCTCAAGGGCGGCCCGATCACGCTGGCGCTCGCCGTGCCCGGGAGCGTGACGAGCGGCGGCGCGCTCAATCTCGACTTCCCGAGCGCGCTTGCCGGCGTGGATCAGAACACAGACGTCACGCTCAGCCTGCCGGCGATGGGCGCGGGCAATGCCTTTGCCTGCGCGAGCGTGCGCGGCTACCGGGGCGCCCGGCAGCTCGCGTAGCACGACGGCTACGCGCGGTTGCGCTACTGCCGAACCTTTCGGCGTCGACAATGCAAGCAAATAGCGCGGCGCGCCGCACTGATTCAGGTTGGAAGCCCTGTCAGGCTCCTGAGCGACAGGGCATTGTTCTAGGCTCTGTCCTAATTACGTGTTGGTACAATTGGCGGTCTGAGTAGCAGAAGGCGGACCTCCGATGCGCAAACGAGACCTCGAACGGCTCCTAAAGGAGCTGACCAAACTGAGTCCCAACCAGCTGCGCAAGGTGTCGAACGCGGTTCGGCATCTGGAGGGCCGGCAGGAGGTCCACCGGCTGCTTGAAAAGCGCATAGAGGCGGTCGCGAAGTGCCCCTGGTGCAGCGGCGCCGAGTTCATTCGGTTCGGGCATTCTGTCAGCGGTAGCCAGCGGTACCAGTGCCAGCGCCCGGGCTGCGAGAAGACGTTCACGAGCCTGACCGGGACCACTCTGGTGGGAGCCCGCAACAAGCCGAAGCTCCTGCAGAACGCGCTCTGCATGAAGGAGGGGCTGTCGGTGCGGGAGACGGCCGAGAAACTGGGCGTTAACCGCAACACCGCCTTCCGGTTGCGGCACCTGATGATGCCGGAGCTCGAGAAGCACCAACCCTCCGATTTGCAAGGGGTTATCGAGGCGGATGAGATGTTCTTCCGCAAGTCGTACAAGGGCCAAAAGAAGGGCTTGCCGCGCAAGGCGTATCGGCGCGGGACGCGGGCCGGAAAGCGCGGCATATCGGCCGAGCAAGTCGCCGTCGAGACCGCGGTATCCCGCGGCTCCCCGTACAGTTTCATCGAGGTCCTGCCCTCGACACCGAACGCCGGCGACATCACGATGGCGTTGGGTCCGAAGCTGCGGACAGACGCGGTGCTCGTCACGGACGCTTCTCAGACCTATCTGACCGTCGGGAAGGCACTAGGCGTCACCGTTCGCCAGATTCCCCGCGGCTCGCACAAGCTCGGCCCGTACCACGTGCAGAACGTCAACGCTCTGCATAGCCGGATTCGCGACCGCTTGAGCAGGTTCCGAGGCGTCGCCACGAAGCACCTCCCAAGCTACCTGGCCTGGTTCCGATTCTTCGACCGGAAGTCACTCAACGTAGACCCGCAGACACTCTTGCTGGACGCCATTGGCGTGCCTCTTACCAACACGTAACTAGGACAGAGCCTTGTTCTATGGGCCTGGATACTCGTAGTTGTGATGATGATGGGGAGTGCATCGCTTCCCCTCTGGCTTTCCTGGGTCATATTGTTCGCAAAAGAAGGTCGTCCACCAGCGTTTGTATATGTCCATGTAATCGATTCTGCCATAGACATAAAACGGCCTGAATTGATGCAGGCAAACATCGATAACACGATCTACGCATTCCGTTCCTTTGGAGGAAGGAACGAAATGATTGAACGCCTGCCTAGGGTGAAGCATCTGATTGGCAAGCTTGTCCGCCTTGGTGGTAGGAGGATGACGATAGGTATCGGGCTGGGCTTCTTCAAAGCAAGTTTGAATGATGGAAACGTGGTGAGCCGTGGTTGCCCCGTAATTTTCCACTCGAATCTTGATCCCCCTGTCGGTCCCCGTGACTACTGCTGGATCGTGTTCAATCGTCTTGAGTGCAACATACGCCCTCAATTGCCGCTTCGCAGTATCCGCAGCGCCCTCTACCAATTTACTCGTTGCATCCCACAAGCGAGCCGTGTAGAGAACGAGAAGGCCGCTGAAAAGCACGAGCAACAATTCGGTCGGGTGATCGAGAAAAGTGTCGTACCAATCATGCTCTGCGGCTCCATTGGCTTCGGATTTCTCGTTCTCCGGCTTGGAGATCGCCTGCGCGACCAGGGCCGGAAGCAACTTGCTAGCGCCATCGTTTTTGGCGGCCTTTTCGTTGCTGCCTTTGGCTGGCTGTTCGTTGTACTGCTGGCTGCGGTTTTGAACGGGCGCTTGTGAGTCAACCTTCGCCCAAACGGAAACGCTCAGCGCAAGCAGAAATCCGGTGAACAGTCCGCGCGTAGCCAGCAAGCGATGTTTTCCCGCTAGCTGTAGGTGTGTCGCGTACCCGCCAGTCGCGGTGAGCGAGGTTCTGTCGGCGGCCAGTGATCCCACAATCGACGTCAGTTTATGAGGCGATGCCTAACGAGGTAGCCCCGTCCCTTGTGATCTAGCGCCCAGTACTGGTCGGATTCAAGGGCGCCATAGCTTTGCACCATGTCGGCAGCCTCTAGTTCCTCAAGATGGAATTGAGCCGTCTGCACACCCGCAGAAACCGCAAGTGCGACCTGCTTGCTCGTGGCTTGCTCCACCCTGGAGAGACATACAAGTACCCTTTCTTTGACGTCCTCAAGGCGAGCTTCGCGTTGCTCCCATTGCTTCCGGTATGGGCTTGCCTGCTGTGCATGGTCACCTCGGGACACCTTGAGCTGCGATTCAAGGTACTCAATGTAGGCCGCGTCGCTGCGCTGCTTCTCTTCCGCCTCCGTCAATGCCTTTTCCGCTGCCGGCGATAGCTGGATTCCCTCGAGGGCCTTTCGAAGTGTGCTCATAGGTTTCGTGGCGCTCCCTGTGGCATCTTGATCGCTAGTCAGAGGTCCGCGTCGCCGCGCGGCTCTGCGCTGGCGAATGTTGGCGAGAGGACTGCAGTTAATGCTCAACGTGCCTAGCCCCGGTTATTGAGGGTCCGATTGAGGGTCTCAGCTGGCGTCCCCACGGGGGTTTGCTTGCCAGGTAAATCAAATTTCGACGCCTTGGGAAGCCGCCGTATCGGCTGCGTAATGGACCTCAGCCCCAGCCGCCTCCTGGGGTGCGCCAAACGGAATGAATGGGCGTTGGTGGTTATGTATGCGCATTGGCGTTCTCGAAGGCGAGCAGCACGCGCTGGTGGCGAAGCTGCAGCAGGCGAGGCCTTTCCCGGGGGCCGAGCGCATCCTCACGATCGAGGTGTGCGTGTTGAGTGCACCGGTGGCTTCAGCGTCGCGTGCGCCTCGAACACCACGCCGACGATCGTGTTGCGCGGAACCGGCGCAGGTGCTGTACCGCATCCAGCGCGAGTTCCACGCCGCGCTGCAGCCGCTGACGCGCGCCGCCGCGCCGATGCCGTTCTGATCCTCCTGCCGTAGACTGGCAGGGTGGACAAATTCGACCGCATCTACAAGCTTCACCATGCCCTCGCTGGGCGCCGCACGCCCATGCCGATCGAGGATCTCAAGGAAAAGCTCGAGTGCTCGACCCCGAGTGCTTACCGGCTGCTGCGGGTCCTGCGCGATTTCCTACACGCGCCGGTGGTCTTCGACCGCGAGCGCGGCGGCTATCTCTATCGGCAGGACGCGGACAAAGGTCCGTACGAGCTGCCGGGGTTGTGGTTCAACGCCAGGGAGCTGCAGGCGCTCGTCGTGTTCGAGCGCCTGCTCGAGTCGCTCGAGCCGGGGCTGCTCGCCGAGCATCTCGGCCCCCTTACTCAGCGCGTGAACGAACTGCTTGCCCACCGCCGGCTGGGCCTTTCGGAAGCGGGCACGCGCATTCGCGTCCTCGGCATGGCGGCGCGCCCCGCGGGCGAGCATTTTCAACGGCTCGCGGCGGCGACGCTGCAGCGCCGGCGACTGGACATTCGCTACCGATCGAGAAGCCGCGACGAGATCACCGAGCGCGTAGTCTCGCCGCAGCGGCTCGTGCACTATCGCGACAACTGGTTCCTGGATGCCTGGTGCCATCGGCGGCGCGCACTGCGCAGCTTCTCCGTCGACCGAGTCCAGTCGGCGAGTGAGCTCGAGACGCTGGCGGACGAAGTCCCAGCCGCCGAGCTGGACGAGCACTTCGCGAGCGCCTACGGCATCTTCGCCGGGAAAGCGAACAAGACCGCGGTGCTGCGCTTTTCCCCCGAGCGGGCGCGCTGGGTCGCCGACGAGCGCTGGCACCCCGAACAATCCGGCCAGTTCCTCACCGACGGCGCCTACGAGCTACGCATCCCGTACCGCGACGAACGCGAGCTGGTGATGGACATCCTGCGCCACGGCCACGAGGTCGAGGTCATCGCTCCGAAGACGCTGCGCGAGGCGGTGATCAGGCAATTGCGCGAAGCGCTCGGACGCTACGGGTCCGGCTGACCGCCTTGCCTCGAACCTGACGGCGGCGCGGCGCGCTGCGGGGGATTCCATGTCTTGCAGAATTCTTACAAGACATGCGGATCAATTCTGCGCGACCAGCGGCTTTCGTGACCGATTCAAGCGCTTGGCCTCGGAGCGCGACGGCGCATAGACTGCCTACCGAAGGGCCGTGCGCCCGCATCGGCGAACGCCGGCCACTATCGCCCATTGATAGCGGCCGCGCGCAAAATCACCGAGCCCCTGAGCAGGGGGCCGCGCCGGGCACGAAACGCCGGCAGGGAGGAGCCGATGATTCGTCGCAGCGCCTGCGTTTACTTTATCGGGACCCCAGCGCTCACGTCGCCCCAGGCCGGCGCGTGACCGAGGCCTTGGCCGCCGTGCTCGCGTTCACCGTCGGTGGCGCCGTCGTCTGGCTGCTTCGCGCCGGGCGCGGCCGGTCGGAGCTTGCCGCGCTCGAGAGCGGCGTGCTCGTGTCCGCGCGCGGGCCGCGGGAGTTGGGGGCCGGGAACGAGACCGTGGACGTCGAGGCGATCGAACCGGTGGAGCGGGTGCCGAGGGGATTGCAGGCAGTGGAGCTTTCGATACAGTCAGACGGGAATGAGCGATGAGCTACACAGACTTCTTCAAGCGCGCGACGCGTACCGAGGAGCAGCCAGACGGGTTGAAGCCGTTCCCGTATCAGTGCCGCCTCGCGGAAGAGCCGTGGCCTGATCTGCTGGACGTTCCAACCGGCATGGGGAAAACCGCCGCGGTCGCGCTGGCCTGGCTGTGGAAGCGCGGCTGGCGCGAGGGCGGACGCAAGGCCAATCCGGACGCAGGGACACCGCGGCGGCTCGTGTACTGCCTGCCGATGCGGGTTCTTGTTGAGCAGACGTACCAGAACGTTTGCGAATGGCTCCAACGCGTTGATATGGCCGGTGAACCGGGCGGCGGCAAGGTCTCGGTGAACCTCTTGATGGGTGGCTCCGAGGACGTAAAAAAGCCGACTTGGGCCGACTACCCGGAGGAAGACGCGATTCTGATCGGCACCCAGGACATGCTTCTTTCGCGGGCGCTGATGCGCGGCTACGGAATGAGCCGATATCAGTGGCCGGTGCACTTCGCCTGGCTGCATAACGACGCGCTGTGGGTGTTCGACGAAGTCCAATTGATGGGCGCGGGCATGAAGACCAGTGCTCAACTTGAAGCGTTTCGCCAGAAGATCGGTTTGTCTTCTCGCAGCCGCAGTCTATGGGTCTCGGCTACGCTCAAGCGGGACTGGTTAAGAACGGTAGATTTCGATCCCGCCTCAACGATCCCGCTGGCGCTGAGCGAGGAGGAAAAGAAGGCACCCGCAGTTCGGGAGCGACGTGAGGCGGTCAAGGTTCTGACGCGCTGCCATGTGGCGCTCATCTCCACGAAGCCTTCCGAGTCAGAAAAGGCGGGGGAAAGCGAAAAGGTCGTCAAGCTGACGAGCGACGACCTCAAGACTTACCTCAAAGCATTGGCTGACCGGGTTCTCGCGGCGCATCAACCGGGCACCACCACGCTTGCAATCCTCAATACTGTTGACCGGGCACAGGGCCTGTTTGTCGAGCTGGAAAACCGCCTGGCGCAATTGCCGGTGAAAGGCGGGAAGAAAGCGGCGACACCGGCACCATCGATTTCAAACAACCCGGAACGGCTGCTGATTCACTCCCGTTTTCGCGCCAAAGACCGCCACGCGAACGAAGAGCGCCTGCATTCTGCCCCACGGCCTGAAGGCCGTATCGTCATCGCCACCCAAGCGATTGAAGCGGGCGTGGACCTGTCCGCCCGGGTGCTGTTCACGGAACTGGCGCCCTGGGCCTCGCTTGTGCAGCGCTTCGGACGATGCAATCGTTACGGCGAGTTCAATAAGTCTGGAGAGGCGCAGGTCGTCTGGATTGACGTAGAGGATGCCAAGCCTTACACGACCGAGGAACTCGATGACGCGCGCCAAGTTCTCGCGGACCGAACAAGCGCAGCGCCCGCCGATCTTCCGTCCGTCACCGCCGAGGCCCCGCTGTATCCGGTGTTGCGGCGCAAGGATTTTCTCGACTTGTTCAACACCGACCAGGATCTTTCCGGCTTCGACGTGGACATCGCGCCCTACGTCCGCGACACAGACGATGCCGATGTACTGCTGTTCTGGCGTTCGTTGGACGGCGATCCACAGGACGAACCGCCAGCATGGAGGGAAGAGCTGTGCCGCGCCGGGTTGGGCGCCGCAAAGAAACTGCTGGATCGTTTGGAAACCGAGGACGTGTTCGTGTGGGACACATTAGCCCGGGAGTGGACAAAGCCGAGGCCCAAGGAGACGCGCCTGCGCCCCGGCATGACGCTGATGCTGAAAGCCGCTGTCGGCGGCTATACGCCGCAACTGGGCCTGGCCCCGGAAGAAAAGCGGACGGTTCCAGTCGTCGCGCCGACTGTGGCCGCCGCCAAGGTCGAGGCCTACGACGACGAGCACCGCAGTTTGCTCGGCCGCGCCGTCGAGCTGAGCAAACATCTGAGCGACGTCGAGTCCGAGGCGCGGCGGCTCTGCGAGCGTCTGCCCGTTGCGCAGCGCGACACCGTGGTCCGTGCGGCGCGGTGGCACGACCTTGGTAAGGCGCACGCTGCATTCAAAGGCATGCTGTTGCATGCAGACCAAGGTCTCGACCCAACCCGCCTCTGGGCGAAGGCACGCGACCCGGAGAAAGGCAAAAAGAAACCGCGCGCCCGGTATGTCATCAAGATCGTGGAGGGAAAGATCGTTGAAGAGCGTCCACGCTTCCGGCATGAACTCGCGTCGGCGCTTGTCTGGCTCGCGTTGCATGGTGACGATGCCGAAGCCAACTTGATCGCGTACCTGATCGCCGCGCACCACGGCAAGGTGCGCATGTCCTTGCGCGCGCTACCGCAGGAGTGTGAGGCGCCGGATGGGCGGTTGTTTGCGCGAGGCGTGTGGGACGGTGATCGCCTTCCTGTAGTGCAATTCGCGGATGGCGAAACCGTCCCTGAAGTCGAACTCAAGCTGGACCTGATGCAGCTCGGCGACGGACCCCAAGGCGCGTCGTGGACCACGCGCACACAAAGATTGCTGAAGGTGCTCGGTCCGTTTCAGTTGGCTTGGTGCGAGGCGCTGGTACGGATCGCCGACTGGCGAGCTTCACGTACGGAACAGGAGGCTGCGAAATGATCCATGAACACCCCTTGCTTGGCTGCACGCCCACGCCGCTGGCGTCTTACCTGAAGGCGCTGGCTGTGCTGCGCCTGGTGGCTGAGGCAGGGGCGGACGAAGGCGGCGATCCCGATGCGACCGGTTTCTGGCGCGAGGACATGTTTGTGCTGCGCACGATGTTGACGAAGGAGGAGTTGCGGGCGTTCTTTTTGGATCGGTATCGGCCTACGCCGCTGATTGCGCCATGGAATGGCGGGAGCGGCTTTTACTTCCATGAAGGCAAGCTCAAAGAAAAAGATCCAGTCACGGGCAAGAAGTTCAAGACTGGCGTTCGTGATCAAGAAACCGAGGCCACAAGGACGGTAGCCGCGATAGTGCAATGCACCTCCCCACGATTCGCAGACTATCGAGATGCGATCGCCATCGCTCGTGGCGTTGTCGCCGATTTCAAGATTGTCGAAGCACCTGAAAACACCTCGACGAATAACCAGAAAGACCGATTCATTCAAGCGTTCAGAAACCTTGCCTCTGACCGTTGTCTGTCTGCCATGGACAGCGCGGTTGTGATCGCCAGCGACGAGGCGAGCTTTCCACCATTGTTTGGCACGGGAGGGAACGATGGCAACCTCGACTTCACGAACAATTTCATGCAACGGCTCTTGGAAGTGATTGACGTATCAGCAGGTGCGGCTCGTCCAGGTGCGGACGACAGTCTCAATTCAGCGTTGTTCGGTGCTCCGTGCAATTTGCTTTCAAAAAGCGCTATCGGTCAGTTTGCCCCCGGTTCCGCAGGCGGCCCGAACGCATCGTCGGGTTTCGAGGGTGGCGCCCGGACCAACGCTTGGGATTTCATCCTTATGCTCGAAGGCGCGGTGCTTTTCGCCGCTTCCGCAGTGCGGCGGCTGGAGTTCAGCGACCGGGCCATCCTGTCGGCTCCGTTCGTCGTGCGTAGTCGGATGGGAACCGAGGGCGCCGCCAGCGCGGGTGACGATGATGATTCGCACAATGAAATATGGATGCCGCTGTGGGCGGTTCCATGCGGCGTGGATGAAGTCCGCTCCCTGCTTAGCGAAGGCCGCGCCACGCTCAATGGTCGCTCCGCCCGCGATGGTCTCGACTTTGCCCGAGCCGTGGCTCAGTTGGGCGTCAACCGTGGAATACGGAGCTTCCAGCGCTACGGTTTCCTGAAGCGGCAAGGAAAAAACTTCCTGGCGACACCCTTGTCGCGCGTCGCGGTGCGCCGCAACCCCGATGCCGACCTCATCGCCGAACTCGAACGCCGCAACTGGCTTGCCAACGTGCAGCGTTATGCGCGTGACGAGAACGCCCCTAACGCCTTCCGCGCCGCTGCCCATCAACTCGACACCGCCTTGTTTGCGTTGACGCAACAAGCCAGCCGCACCGCATTCCAAACCGTGCTGCGACGGGTGGGGGGTATCGAAGCCGCGCTCAACGTCAGCCCCAAGTTGCAAGAATCCGTGCGTGTTCCGGCCCCGCGCCTATCATTGCCTTGGGGGATCAAGGCAGACGACAAGTCCGCCCAATTCAGGATTGCTGCCGCATTTTCGGGTTTGTGCCTGCGGGACGAGCAAGGCCGTCGAGTTTTGGATGCTCGCCGTCACCTTGCCGCGGTCAGCGAATCCCTCAACAGAGAGGGTGATCGCGCATGGGAGCCCACCTCCCGTCTCGCAGTTTGGGGACCGGGGCCACTCACCAGAAATATCGCGGCGCTGTTGCACCGGCGGCGGCTGGAAGCGATTCCGCTCGGTGCGGAAGGCGAAGCGCTGGCCAGCCAGACCGGCGCCATCGGCGACGATGTGGCCGCGTTTCTCGATGGCGCCACAGACGACGCCCGCATCGGCGAACTTCTCGGCGGTCTTGCATGTGTGGACTGGAGCAGCGCTGAGCCGCCACGGGCGAATAAACATGCAGATGAAGAAACCGTGCTGCCGCCGACGTTCGCGCTCCTGAAAGTTTTTTTCACGTCAGAGTTTATGCTGCGCGCCTTGAAGTGGCTGCCTCCGGATCGGAGTTTCCGTCTGCCCGCCGAAATCCCGGCGCGCCTGACCGCCAACGACGCACAGGCTGCCGTGCGCATCGCGTGGCAACGCTTGCGCGCGATCGGCGTGAAGCTGCCGGGTCGAAATCCGCCCCAGGTCGCGGGCGTGGATGGCGCGCGCTGGCTCGCGGCCTTGTGCATTCCGCTCACCTACGCAGAAACCGCACGGCTGCTGCGCGGCCTCGATTTAGGCCCCGAGTTCGAATCCGATCGTATCCGACCAACCGAACTTACTGTTTGACCAGGAGAATCGCCATGCGGATTAAACTCGATGCTCTCGCGGCCGCGCCGCGCCTGCTGCTGGAGGCACACTTGCAACCCATTCAGGGCACGCGCTTCCAGCCGACCGGCTTTCCGAATCTGGGCGCCGCCACGTACGACGGACCGAATGGCGAGCGCATGCTACTGGTGGAGTCAGCGCAGAGCATGGCAAATCGCTTGGAAACGGTGTGCTGGGACAGACCCGCTGACAACTGGGTGGCTCCGCTCAAGGGATTGCCGCTGGTAAAAGTGGTGGACAAGAAGGGCAAGCCGTTGACCAACAGTGTCTTGGAAGCACACCGCATCAACTCGCCGTACATTCTGGAAGGCAAGGACAAGAGCGTGTTCCAGACCCTGAAATCGGAACTCGCCGACACGGAAGAAGGGCCAGTGGACATCAAGAAGCTCGCCGCCGTCCTGCTTAAGCTGGATGCGAACGCATTGCTCCACGGCGTATTCCTGGCGAAATCGGATCTCGCCGGCGGGCGCCTACGGCTACCGCGTGCCCTGTCGTCTTTCATCGAAGCGGAAGAAATCAAGGAAGCGCAGAGCGGCGGCGTGAAGAACGATCACGTCAACCCGTCCGGCGACACGGCCAAGGGCTTCGGAAACGTCCCCTTCGCTCGCTCCGAATTCACCTCAGCCAGGATCGTTGCCTACTTTAATCTGGACCTCGCCCAAATTCGCGCCTTCGGCCTCGGCCAAGCTGTCGCCGATTTATTGATCGCGCTCGCGCTGTTTAAGATTCAGGCCTTGCTCGCTTCCGGGCTCCGTCTTCGCACGGCCTGCGATCTGGAAGTTAAGGAGTCCGGCATCATCATCAAGCGTCCGACGGGTTTTGTCTTTCCAACGCTTGCTGAACTCGAATCGGCGCTGCCAAGCTTGATCGAAGCGGTTGCCACAGAGCATAAGTGGCCAGCGGATCGCGTTACCCGTGTGACATGGGACGGGTCAACTCAGCCGAAGAAAGACAAAGCCCCGAAGACTGGCGATGACGAAGTAGTGGCCTGACGGCCATGCTCGCTATCGCCTTCACCTTCCCCGCCGGGCGTTATCACGCCACACCCTGGGGTCGGCACGTCAACGAAGCGGACGTGGCCTGGCCCCCTGACTTGTGGCGTATCTCCCGCGCACTAATCGCGGTGTGGCATCGAAAGTTGGGTTCTTACCCCCGCGAGCAGATCCACGCACTGCTGGCATGTCTGGCGGAGGCCGACCTGCCATCGTTCCGTCTGCCGGAAGTGGCGATCCATTCGCACACGCGACACTACATGCCCGGCAAGAGGGATAAGCGCACGCTGGTATTCGATGCCTTTGCGCGCGTCGCGAATGACGACCCTATTGTCATTGGCTGGCCCGAGCTTGAATTGAACGGAAAGCAAACCGAAGTGCTCGACGCCTTGCTTGAGAATCTAGGTTTCCTGGGCCGCGCCGAGTCCTGGGTGGACGCTCGCCGCGCGCCGGCGCCAGTGGACTTCAACTGCGTGCCCGCTGCCGAATCCGTGGATCTTGAAACAGGAGAGGTAACGGGCGAGATCGTGCGCCTGATGGCGCCGAACACTCCGGCGATTTATCGCGCATTCCGTTCAGGAAAGCTTGAAGCCGCCGGGATCAAGCTCGACGCCACGGGGCGCCCGCCCAGACTCAAGCCAGACCAGAAGAAGCTGCTAACAACCCTTCCCGACGATTGGCTGAACGCCATCGGCGTGGAAACCGGCGAACTCCAGGCCGCCGGCTGGAGCGCGCCGCCCTGTGCACGGACCGTAAGCTACCGCCGGCCACTGCACGCGCTCAGGACCACCGCGCCGAAGGTCATCCGCAAGCCGGCGATCGCCAGGCCGAATACGACCATCACCACTGCACGCTTCGTGCTCTACGGCAAACCTCTTCCGCGCATCGAAGACGCGGTACGCATCGGCGAGGCCCTGCGCGCTGCCGCGATGGGCCGCGCCAAACGTCTCCTTGGCCCCGATGCTCTGCCCACCCTGCTTTCCGGGCATGACCTGGGGGAGCACAACCGTCACGCGCATGCCTTCTGGCTACCTGATCCAAACAAGCGCGGTGAGATCGAACATGTTCTCGTGCACGCTCCGGGCGGTTTAAGTTCCGAAGCCATGCACGTACTAACTGCCCTTCAGAAAATCGACCGCGATGAAAGCGAACCGCTAAGGCTGATGCTGGATGGATTCGGTAGCGCATCGCTATTCGACAGAGTGATGCCCGTGACCGGCGAAGGCCTGGTATGGCGAAGCGTGACGCCCTACCTCCACCCCTGGTACCTCAAGAAGCCCGAGATGCGCACGTCGGAAGCCACCGCGGCAGCCATCCTTGGTCAGCTACGGCGTGAATGGCGTGCGCGCGGCACAGGGCTACCGGACATCGTCGAAATCCGCGAACTGCCCTCTATTCAATGCGGAGGCCGGAAAATACGTCCTCTGCACTTCCACCGCTTCCGCCGCAAGCGCGGGCTCACACAACCCGACACCCTCGGCCGCTTGCTGGAACTGCGCTTCGCTGCGCCCGTGCGCGGCCCTCTCGCCCTCGGCTTCGCCTGCCACTTCGGGCTCGGGCTTTTCGAACCAGTGGCGCAGGCTGCGCAATCGTGACGCCTTGGATCGCGATTCGACGCACATCGATCGGGCGTAGAATCCGGGCCGGGGCGTCGCGCAGGGAGTCCGCCATGACGGAAGCCGAGCTTTTGAAGCGCATTACCATCAACCCGAAGATCTTCGGCGGCAAGCCGATCATCCGCGGCATGCGAATCGCGGTCGAGCATGTCCTCGGCATGCTTGCAGCCGGTGCAACAGCGGCCGAAATCCTCGAGCACTACCCGTACCTCGAAGAGGCAGACGTTCGTGCCTGCCTCGTCTACGCGCAGCGCGTGGTCGGACATGAGCGCGTCGAGCCAGCGTTCGTCGACTCCCCGGATTGAAGCTGCTGCTGGACAGGTGTGTTTCGCCACGCACGCGGACGACGCTCGCGGCGGCGGGGCATGACGCGGTCTGGGCGGGAGACTGGAATCCCGACCCAGGCGACGCGGCGATCCTCGAGGCTGCCTGGCGCGAATCGAGGATTCTGATTACGCTCGACAAGGATTTCGGAGAGCTTGCAGTAGCGTTTGGTCAACCTCATTGCGGCATTGTTCGCCTGGTGGACATCCACCCTCGAGATCAGGTATCGGCCTGTGAAACGGTCTTGGCGCGGCATGGAGACGAGCTGGCCGGGGGCGCAATCGCGACGATAACGCGCGACCGGATACGCCTGAGACCCGGCGGATCATTCGAATGAACCCCGGCTGCAATGACCGCCGCCGCTGCAGCGCCTCCTCGACGAGTACCTGCACGAGATGCCGCGCTTGGTGAAGAACGTCTACGGGCGCGAAACGATCGAGGACGCGTAACGGGAATTCCTGCTCGACGACGAGACGGGGTTCGACCCCGCGATCGTGCGCAGACTGCGGGAACGTCTGCGGCTCGATTAGCGCCCTACCTCTCGGGGGGCCCGTTCCGGAGCAGTCTCATGGCTGAATCAAGATGACCGAGGACGGCGGCGAAGCCGCTCCGCAGCAGCCGGACCAGCCCGAGCTGCCATTGCCCTTCCCCGAGTTCACCGGGGACATGCCGCTGTTGCCTGCGCGCATGGTCAACGAATACCAGTATTGCCCGCGCCTCGCTTACCTCGAGTGGGTGCAGGGCGAATGGGCCGAGTCCGCTGACACGGTCGAGGGCCGTCACAAGCACAAGCGCGTGGATGCCGCGTCCGGCGGCGAACTGCCCGACCCCGGCGCGGAGGACACCGAGGAACGCATCCATGCCCGCTCGGTGACGCTTTCCTCAGCGCGCCTCGGGCTGATCGCGAAAATAGACCTGGTCGAGGGCAGCGGCAACGCGGTCACGCCAGTGGACTACAAGCGCGGCAAGCGCCCGCACATTGCCAAGGGCGCCTACGACCCGGAGCGGGTGCAGCTGTGCATCCAGGGCATGCTGCTGGAAGAGCACGGCTACCAGGTGGCCGAGGGCGTGCTGTATTTCGTCGAGGGCAAGGAGCGCGTGCGTGTGCCCTTGGACGAAGAGCTGCGCGCGCTCACGCGGAACGCGGGAGACGGCCTGCGGCTTATCGCCGTCGGCGGACAGATTCCCGCGCCGCTCGAGAACAGTCCCAAGTGCCCGCGCTGCTCGCTCGTCGGCATCTGCCTGCCCGATGAGGTCAATTTCTTTCGCCGCGGCGAGGACCCGCCGCGGCCGCTCGCGGTCGGGCGCGACGAGGCGCTGCCGATGTACGTGCAGATGAACCGCGCCAAGGTCTCGCGCAGCGGCGAGACGCTCGAAGTGAGCGTCGAGGACAAGGTAGTGAGCAGCGCTCGCATCCGCGAGGTGTCTCAGCTTGTGCTAATGGGCAACATCTACCTCACAACGCCCTGCCTGCAGGAGCTGATGAGCCACGGGATCCCGGTGACGTGGATGAGCCATGGCGGCTGGTTCATGGGGCACACGATCGGCACCGGGCACAAGAACGTGGAGCTGCGCACGGCGCAGTACCATGCGAGCTTCGAGGAACGGCGATGCCTGGGCCTTGCCAAGGGCCTGGTCGAAGCGAAAATCCTGAACGCCCGCACGCTGCTGCGGCGCAACTGGCGGACGGAGGAAAAACCTGAGCGCCTGACCGATGCGATGAAGCAGGATGCGGAAGCCGCCCGGCGCGCCAAGTCGCTCCCGGAGCTGCTCGGCAACGAGGGAAGCGCCGCCGCACGCTACTTCGGCGCGTTCGCCAATCTGATCAAGCCGGGCGATACGGCGTCCGGCCAGCTGACCTTCGATTTCACCGCGCGTAACCGCCGCCCGCCGACCGACCCGGTCAACGCCCTGCTCTCCTTCTCGTACGCGCTGCTCGTGCGAACCTTCGCGGTGACCCTCGCGGCGGTGGGCTTCGATCCGTATCGCGGCTACTACCACCAGCCGCGCTACGGCAGGCCCGCCCTCGCGCTCGACCTGATGGAGCCGTTCCGGCCGCTGGTGGCGGATTCGGCGGTGCTGATGGCGATCAACAACGGCGAAGTGCGGCCGTCCGATTTCGTGCGCGCGGGGCGCGCGGTGGCCCTTTCGCCCGACGGCCGCAAACGCTTCATCGCCGGCTTCGAGCGGCGCATGAGCCAGGAGATCACCCACCCGCTGTTCGGCTACCGGGTGAGCTACCGGCGGCTGATCGAGCTCCAGGCGCGCCTCCTGGGACGGCACCTGCTCGGCGAGATCGACGAATACCCCAACCTCGTGACGAGGTGAACCGTGGAAGAACACCTGTACATCGTAGCCTACGACATCAGCGATCCCAAGCGCTGGCGGCGCGTGTTCAGGCTGATGCACGGCTACGGCGAATGGCTGCAGCTCTCCGTGTTCCAGTGCCGGCTGAGCCGCAGGCGGCACGCCGAGATGATCCAGCTGCTTGACGGGATCATCCACCACAAGGAGGATCACGTCATCACGATGGAGGTCGGGCCGGCGGAGTCGGTGAAACCCAGGGTCGTGAGCCTGGGCAAAACTTTCGAGCCGATCGCCCGCGAACCGGTCATCGTGTAAGGAACGCAAAGTGGGACGAAATGCCCGCGAACCTCGCCGCATGAATGCGAGCGGTGACGTGACGCGGGACGCGGGAAGCAGTGCTCGCGCGGCTGCAAGCTCTTTAAAAATTTGGATAAAATCGAATCCGAGGCGGATAGACTTGTTCTCGGACGCACGAAGTTACGGGCGTTTGCAGGCAGCGCTCGCAAGTCTCGCCCGGTCGCCCCGCTGGATGCGGGGTTCCGGGCGAGCTGTTCTCCGCGGTGAAAAGCCGCGGCCTCATTGAAGCGCGCGGCACGGGTTGCGGGCCAGCGTGGTCGGCGCGGTTCTCCGCGGTGAAAAGCCGCGGCCTCATTGAAGCGCGTGCTGACGGTGACTGAAACAGGCGGCGTGGCGTTGTTCTCCGCGGTGAAAAGCCGCGGCCTCATTGAAGCGAGTTCAACGCCGGCATCGGCGAGGATCGCCGGAAGGGTTCTCCGCGGTGAAAAGCCGCGGCCTCATTGAAGCATGTTCGGAGTGTTCAGCGCTTCCTGTGACGTCAGGAGTTCTCCGCGGTGAAAAGCCGCGGCCTCATTGAAGCATCTGGAGCTGGAGAGAGGCTGAGTGCGCCCGCAACCTACGTTCTCCGCGGTGAAAAGCCGCGGCCTCATTGAAGCAGTGCGGTTGCAGAATGGCACAAAACTAGGATGTAAGGTTCTCCGCGGTGAAAAGCCGCGGCCTCATTGAAGCTGATTCGCGTCGTCCCATTCCGGGTGCCCATCAAGCTGTTCTCCGCGGTGAAAAGCCGCGGCCTCATTGAAGCGGTTCGGGCACGTGAAGCAGTCTATCGTGCATGACAGTTCTCCGCGGTGAAAAGCCGCGGCCTCATTGAAGCCCCGATGATCGGGTTCGTTTCGTACATGCCCGGGTGGGTTCTCCGCGGTGAAAAGCCGCGGCCTCATTGAAGCTCAGCCGGCGGTGATCTCGGGCGCTCAGACGAGCTCGTTCTCCGCGGTGAAAAGCCGCGGCCTCATTGAAGCTCGATCTCGGAGGCCTGCGCCGCGAGCGCCGCGTCCGGTTCTCCGCGGTGAAAAGCCGCGGCCTCATTGAAGCTAAGGTCGAGGGCGACGACGAGTCGCCGGGGGCTGCAGGTTCTCCGCGGTGAAAAGCCGCGGCCTCATTGAAGCGCATGTTCATCCGCGTCCTGTTTGGGCGTCACGGCCTGGTTCTCCGCGGTGAAAAGCCGCGGCCTCATTGAAGCTGTGAAGCTCCACGCCCCGCCGAGCACTAGAGCAGTGTTCTCCGCGGTGAAAAGCCGCGGCCTCATTGAAGCCTTCGCTCGGCGCGAAGAATGTATTCTGGAATGGAGGTTCTCCGCGGTGAAAAGCCGCGGCCTCATTGAAGCTAGTTCATCATCTGTCATTGTGTGCTCCCTGTCCTAATGTTCTCCGCGGTGAAAAGCCGCGGCCTCATTGAAGCAATCCGTCCGCCGTTCAACAAGAGGCGGTGGATGTAGTTCTCCGCGGTGAAAAGCCGCGGCCTCATTGAAGCGCGAACGACGCGCGCCCCCTGGGCGGCTGGATCGAGGTTCTCCGCGGTGAAAAGCCGCGGCCTCATTGAAGCCTCGCGCCTCTGCTGCGCGGCCCTCAGCTTCGGCACGGTTCTCCGCGGTGAAAAGCCGCGGCCTCATTGAAGCATCTTCGACGGTCTGATCATGCGTAAGCGCGTGCATGGGTTCTCCGCGGTGAAAAGCCGCGGCCTCATTGAAGCGCAGGCGTTGCTCGGTGCAAGTGTTCCGGCGACCCTGTTCTCCGCGGTGAAAAGCCGCGGCCTCATTGAAGCCAGCTGGCAGGGGCAGTCTGTGGTGCTTCCCTTGAGGTTCTCCGCGGTGAAAAGCCGCGGCCTCATTGAAGCCTGGATCGATTCCGGCATGCCAAGCCCGGCATCGCGCCGTTCTCCGCGGTGAAAAGCCGCGGCCTCATTGAAGCCAATTGATCCCGTCTGCAGACACGTGCACGACGATGCCGTTCTCCGCGGTGAAAAGCCGCGGCCTCATTGAAGCTGCAAATCCGTCGCCGGAACAGACTTTACCGGTAGGTTCTCCGCGGTGAAAAGCCGCGGCCTCATTGAAGCCTCGGGATGATGAATTCGCCCGACGTCTCGAGCGCGGTTCTCCGCGGTGAAAAGCCGCGGCCTCATTGAAGCCGCCTGCTTTGCGAATCGCCCCGGGTGAGGCCGTAAGTTCTCCGCGGTGAAAAGCCGCGGCCTCATTGAAGCCGGTGGGCGCGTTGGCGAGGCCTTGCTTCTCCACGTTGGTTCTCCGCGGTGAAAAGCCGCGGCCTCATTGAAGCGGGGATCTGTATGTCGAGACACAAAGCACTGGTCGTCGTTCTCCGCGGTGAAAAGCCGCGGCCTCATTGAAGCCAGGTATCGAGTGCTTCTCTCCGCCGAATGAGGCGGTTCTCCGCGGTGAAAAGCCGCGGCCTCATTGAAGCGATGCGGGGCTTGTGTTTGGCCAGCTAATTCAGGTAGTTCTCCGCGGTGAAAAGCCGCGGCCTCATTGAAGCATCGAGGTCGATATTGGCGCCGCCGTCGCGCCCACGCTGTTTTCCGCGGTGAAAAGCCGCGGCCTCATTGAAGCGACGGAGGGGGGGGAGGACGCGTTCGCATGTCCGCGTTCTCCGCGGTGAAAAGCCGCGGCCTCATTGAAGCTCCCGAGCGCGATCTACAAGATCCCATTCACGCAGCGTTCTCCGCGGTGAAAAGCCGCGGCCTCATTGAAGCTTGATCGCGCCGTTGTCCAGCGCGTTGACGGTGAGTTCTCCGCGGTGAAAAGCCGCGGCCTCATTGAAGCGGCACCACCTGTACCAGGACGTTCGTGTCGAAGATGGTTCTCCGCGGTGAAAAGCCGCGGCCTCATTGAAGCTTCCGAGATATTTGCAAGCTGCATTTGAACGGC
Source organism: uncultured Pseudomonadota bacterium (assembly GCA_963817785.1). Lineage (GTDB taxonomy): Bacteria > Pseudomonadota > Gammaproteobacteria > Burkholderiales > SG8-39 > JAKALD01. The sequence goes on from CAWFPL010000008.1 coordinate 984,199, forward strand.
GATTGTTCTCCGCGGTGAAAAGCCGCGGCCTCATTGAAGCACAGCTTCCTGCGACGTCAAGAGCACCTGGATCGATGTTCTCCGCGGTGAAAAGCCGCGGCCTCATTGAAGCTTCAATCCGCGACACGACGGATCTCCGCACGTTTTGGTTCTCCGCGGTGAAAAGCCGCGGCCTCATTGAAGCGATACGGGAGGGCCGTCATTCGCATGGGGGTTCGCGTTCTCCGCGGTGAAAAGCCGCGGCCTCATTGAAGCCAGACCTTCACGGTGTAGTACACCATCACGGCCACCGGTTCTCCGCGGTGAAAAGCCGCGGCCTCATTGAAGCGGCGCCAGCTCGAAACTGTCGCCCCTGTCGGTCTTGGTTCTCCGCGGTGAAAAGCCGCGGCCTCATTGAAGCTGCTCGGTGAATGTCTCGATTCCTGCAGATACAGCGTTCTCCGCGGTGAAAAGCCGCGGCCTCATTGAAGCTGATCCGCGCCGCTCGGCATGATCGCCGCCGGATCCGTTCTCCGCGGTGAAAAGCCGCGGCCTCATTGAAGCACAAAATGGGGTCCGGCACATGACTACCGTGGCGCGGTTCTCCGCGGTGAAAAGCCGCGGCCTCATTGAAGCTCGCCGACATCCTCGATCTTCTTGGACGCCCCCGTGTTCTCCGCGGTGAAAAGCCGCGGCCTCATTGAAGCGTGATGAGCGCCGCGCTCTGGTTGTTGTCGAGGATGAAGGTTCTCCGCGGTGAAAAGCCGCGGCCTCATTGAAGCCCGAGCCTGCTCTACAGCCTCGTGGACGACGCGGTGAGTTCTCCGCGGTGAAAAGCCGCGGCCTCATTGAAGCCACCAGGAGCGGCTGCTGCGCTCGACCGGCGCGGACGTTCTCCGCGGTGAAAAGCCGCGGCCTCATTGAAGCTCGTCGCCACCGCGCGCGACGTCGACGCCGACCCCGGTTCTCCGCGGTGAAAAGCCGCGGCCTCATTGAAGCGTTGTTGTAACTGTTCCATCTGCTGGCGTTCCCACGTTCTCCGCGGTGAAAAGCCGCGGCCTCATTGAAGCAATACTGCCCGGACGAGATGACGCCCGAGCAGATTGCGTTCTCCGCGGCGAAAAGCCGCGGCGTCAGTGAAACTCGGCGAATTCGTTCAGTTCACGTGTTTGCCGAAACTGTGCTCTGCGGCGAAGCGATATCGCTTTCGTATTTCCGCTTCTTGAGCCCAATGCCGAGCCCATAAGGGCCTCATCGCCCATTGCGCGGGCTCATGCAGCCCTTGTGCCCCTGCCGCAAAGCTTATCCGAACCTAATGGTCCACCTGATTTAGACCTTATTTTGACCTTATGGCCCCCTTATTCGGACCTTATGGTCCACCCTGTTCGGCCCACCGCCACTGATGCCGACGTGCCTTCACCGAACATCATCGGTCTATTGTCGTCGGCGGGATTCGTTGGACCAATCATCCAACGCCAAATCGGCAAGTAGACAGACGAGTCGCTCTTGACTTGCTCCCCGCCGCGCACTAGCCTTCCGTCAGGACTTGCCGGGCGAACATGCTGGATGGCTTGGTAGGTTACGCGGCGGGAAGATTCCCTACGTACCCGAGGTACGCCGCGGCGTTCGGTTGGATCTCGAGATTCGACGGGGCGTGAGGCCGCAAGGCCTCGAAGGCACCCGGCTCGCAAGGCTCGAGCCGGAGGGTTGACCGGCGCTCACCCGCAACACGTGTTGAGTGGGTCCGGCCGATCGGAGACGGCGGTTCAGTGGCTTCCGCTCTCCAGGCACCGGGTCTGCATCACACGACCCTGACCCTATTGCGGTCGGGCGTGGGATGCAGACTGCCGCTCTCCCCAGTGCGCATCCCCTCCCGGTCGCGGGAGCTTGGAGATGCGCCGCTGCCGCAAGGCAGAGGCCTCGGGCCGCGTGGCCGCACCTGGTGCGCTACCCGAGGAGCTGAAACCATTCCTCGACGTGCTGGCCGAGATGCTGGCAGAGGCGGAGCTGCGCGCGCGCAGGCCGTCCCCGCCGCCCTTTGAACCCGACGCACCCGGCTTGAAGCACCCCGCCGAAGGCTTACAATCGGCGCGAGAGGATTACCCCGAGGAATTCCAGGAGGCTTGATGCTCAAAGCTGCCATCTACGCTCGCAAGTCCACCGACGACAGCGACCGCGCGGAGGACAACAAGTCCGTCGTGCGCCAGGTAGAGCACGCAAGGCGCTATGCCGAGGCAAAGGGCTGGATCGTCGAGCGCGAGCACGTCTACGTCGATGACGGGGTGTCGGGGGCTGAATTCCGGAACCGCCCGGGGCTCCTTCGGATGCTCAACAGCCTGAAGGAGTTCGACGTCATCGTAATGTCGGAGCTCTCGCGCCTCGGGCGGGACATGGTGCACACCACCTACGCGCTGGACGGCATCAAGAGCCAGGGCGTCCGGGTCTTCTTCTATCTCACCGACGAAGAGATCAAGTTCGACTCCGCGATGGACCGCTTCATGCTGAGTGCCCTGTCTCTCGCGGCGGAGCTTGAGCGCGAGAAGGCGAGCCAGCGAAGCCGCGACGCGCTGCTACGCAAGGCCGAGAAGGGCTACTGCACGGGCGGCCGTGTCTTCGGCTATGACAACGTGCCGGTCTCTCACCCCAATCAGAAGGGCGAGCAGGTCAAGTCGCACACCGACTACCGGATCAACGAGCGCGAAGCCGACACGGTCAGGCGGACCTTCCGGATGTATGCGGCGGGCTACGGCCACGTCACGATCGCCAAGACGCTGAACGGCGACCCAGGCTACCGAGACCCGAGCAAGGAGTTCTTCGACGGCGTGAGCCGCCCAAGCCCCCGCGGGCGCACGGGCTCCTGGGCGCCGTCCTCGGTTCGCGCGGTCCTGTACAACGCCCGCTACATGGGCCTCATCCCCTTCGGCGAGCACCGCAAGGTGAGGTCAGGCGGCAGTGCAAATAGGCGCATCAAACAGAGCGAGTTCCTCCAAACCCGCCGGGAAGACTTGCGGATCATCCCAGAGCCCCTGTGGCAGGAAGTCCAGGCCCGGCTGCAGGCGGTTGCCAAGACCTACATCGAGGACACCGGCGGGCGGCGCTGGGGCCGTCCAGGCATGGGCACGGAGAGCAAGTACCTCATGACCGGGCTGGGGCGCTGCTCGGTGTGCGGGGCGAACATGATGGTGAGTTCGCGCCCGTCGGGCTCGGGCACACGCCGCCGCACGATTCACTACTACGAGTGTTCGTTCCACCATAACCGCGGCAGCCGCGTGTGCGAAAACGCTCAGCGCGCGCACATGGGGGCCGTCGACGAGGCGGTTCTAGGGGCCGTCCAAAGGACTGCGCTCACGCCCGAGGCGGTCGACTACGTGCTTGACCGGGCGCTCGGCCTGATCGCCGAGCGCCAGCGGAAACAGAGGAATCTTCTCCCCCAGCTTCAGGAGGACATCCGCTCGGCGCAGCGCAAGCTCAACAACTTCCTCGTACTCATTGCCGAAGGCAACGCGCCCCAGGCAGTGATGGACCAAATTCGAGAGTTGGAGCAGCGTATCGAGGCGCTCAAATTCGAGCGCCAGAGTCATCTGGCGATACTGCCAGGGGCGCAGGACCTCAAGGTGCTCCGGAAAGGACTACACGGCCGTCTGAGCGACTTGAGGGAACTGGTCTATGGGAATGTACCGAAGGCTCGTCAGGCGCTCCGAAAGCTCTTGGTAGGCCCGGTAGAGTTCGCTCCCGAGCTCGAAGGCGAGCGCAAGTACTGGCGCCTGCGTGGCCAGACCACGATCGGGCCGCTGTTCGACCCAATTTACCTACGAATGGCGTCCCCACGGGGATTCGAACCCCGGTTACCGCCGTGAAAGGGCGATGTCCTAGGCCTCTAGACGATAGGGACTTAATGCGTGATCAAGTCTGCTTCTGGTGGAGGTAACCGGGATCGAACCGGTGACCTCTTGCATGCCATGCAAGCGCTCTCCCAGCTGAGCTATACCCCCACGCAAGGGCGCGGATTATAGCGGCAAGGCCGCTGTTCTGCCAAGCCTTTCGGCCGCCCTCAATCGGCCTCGAGATGATGCGCCAGGCGCGCCAGCACGGTCTCGCGCCCGAGCAGCTCGAGCACCGCGTCGATGGACGGCGTCTGGGTGCGGCCGGTGACCAGCACGCGCAGCGGCATCGCGATCTGCGGCATCTTGAGGCCGCTCGCGGCGAGCGTCGCCTTGAGCGCGGCGCCGATCGAAGGCTTGTCCCAGCGCGGCGCCTCGATCAGGCGCGCTTCCAGCATCTTGAGCGCCGGCCGTACCGCCGCGCCGACGTGTTCCTCGACGAGCGCGGCCGGCGCCGGGTGCTCGCCGTAGAACAGCGTCGCGGCCTCGGCCAGGTGATTGAGCGTGGTCGCCCGGTCCTTCAAGAGCGCGACCACGGGCTCGAGCGCCGGGCCGCGCTCAAGCGGCGCGCCCAGGCGGCGCAGCCCGGGCTCGATCAGCTTCGCCAGGCGCGCGTCGGGCGCGCTCTTCAGGTACTGCTGGTTGAGCCAGGCGAGCTTCTCGGGGTTGAATTGCGCCGGCGAGCGGCTCACGTGCGCGAGGTCGAACCATTCGACGAACTGCTGCATCGAGAACAGCTCGTCGTCGCCGTGCGACCAGCCCAGGCGCGCGAGGTAGTTGTCGAGCGCCTCGGGCAGGAAGCCGTCGTCGCGGTACTGCGTGACGCTCACCGCGCCGTGGCGCTTGGACAGGCGCTCGCCGTCGGGGCCTAGGATCATCGGCACGTGGCCGAATGCCGGCAGCGGCGCCCCGAGCGCCCTGAAGATGTGGATCTGGCGCGGCGTGTTGTTGACGTGGTCGTCGCCGCGGATCACGTGCGTCATGCGCATGTCGAGGTCGTCGACCACGACCCCGAAGTTGTAGGTCGGCACGCCATCGGCGCGCAGGATCACGAGGTCGTCGAGCTCGGCGTTCGGAAACACGATCGGGCCCTTGACCAGGTCGTCCCAGCCGACCTCGCCTGCTTCCGGCGTGCGAAAGCGCACCACCGGCGCGCGCCCGGGCGGCGGCACGAGCCCCGCCGCCTTCGCGCGCTCGGGGCGCCAGCGCCCGTCGTAGCGCGGCTTCTCGCCGCGCGCGCGCTGCGCCTCGCGCATCGCGTCGAGCTCTTCCTTCGTCGCGTAGCAGCGGTACGCGTGGCCCGCGGCGATCAGCCGCTCGGCCGCCTCCTTGTAGCGCTCGAGGCGCTGCATCTGGAAAAACGGCCCTTCGTCCCAGTCCAGGCCCAGCCAGCGCATGCTCTCGAGGATCGCCTCCTCGGACTCGCGCGTCGAGCGATCGAGGTCGGTGTCCTCGATGCGCAGCACGAATTGACCCCCGTGGCGGCGCGCGTAGGCCCAGGAATAGAGCGCGGTGCGCGCCCCGCCGACGTGCAGAAATCCGGTGGGGCTGGGTGCGAAGCGGGTGCGGACGGTCATGGCGGGGCGGCGAAAGGCGCGCATTTTACCGCGGCCGCTGCATTCCTCCCCTGAATGCTAGGATTTGACGAGGAGGAATACCGTGATGAGCAGCGCGCTCCGCACCCCATGACGGCAAAAAGCTTTCAGCCGAACGGCATGCCGGGATACGAGCTGCCGACGTACCCGTATCGCACGCCGCCCGAGCTCCAGTCCGGCGCGGTGGGCGAGTATCCGGTGATCGTGGTGGGGGGCGGCCTGGGCGGCCTCACCGCCGCGCTCGAGCTCGGCAGCCGCGGCATCCGTACCGTGCTGCTCGACGAGGACGACAGCGTGGGCGCGGCGGGGCTGTCCTCGCGCGGCATCTGCTACGCCAAGCGCTCGCTGGAGATTTTCGACCGCTTCGGCGTCGCGCAGCGCGTGCGCGCCAAGGGCGTCACCTGGAACGAGGGCCAGGTGTTCGTCGGCGACCGGGAGCTCTACCGCTTCAACCTGCAGCCCGAGCGCGACCAGAAGTACCCCGCGTTCGTGAATCTGCAGCAATTCTACGTCGAGCAGTACCTGGTGGAGCGCATCGCCGAGGTGCCGGCGGTCGACCTGCGCTGGAAGAACAGGGTCGTCGACGTGCGTGCGGGGCCTGAAGGCGTCGAGGTCGAGGTCGACACGCCCGACGGGCGCTACCGCGCGCGCTGCCAGTGGCTGGTCGGGGCCGACGGCGCGCACAGCGTGGTGCGCGAGAAAATCGGCGCCCGGGACGCGGAGTCAGCGCTGTTCGAGAATCACTGGTGCATCGCCGACGTGAAGATGGCCCCTGAGGCCGAAGCGGTGCGCAAGGCCTATCTCGATAATCCGCTCAACGAGGGCGGCGCGATCTGGTACCACCAGATGGCCGACGGGGTGTGGCGCACCGACTGGCAGATCGGGCATTACCCGGACCCGGAGCAGGAGGCCGATGCCGGGCGGGCGACCGAGCGCCTGAAGAAGCTGCTCGGCCCCGACACGCCGTTCGAGCTGGTGTGGGTGGGGCCATGGCGCTTCCGCAAGCGCTACCTCGAGCACATGCTCTACGGGCGGGTGCTGTTCCTCGGCGATGCCTCGGCGCAGCACTCGCCGTTCGGCGCGCGCGGCGGCAATCGCGCGATCCAGGACGCCAACAACCTCGCCTGGAAGCTCGCCCTGGTGCTCGAAGGCAAGGCGCGCGCGGAGCTGATGCAAAGCTACGACCTCGAGCGCCACGCCGCGGCGCGCGAGAGCGTCGAGCACTCCTCGCGCAGCGCGATCTTCATCGGCCCAGAGACCGACGGCCAGCGCCTGATCCGCGACGCGATTCTCGACCTCGCCCGGGAGCACGAGTGGGCGCGCGCGCTGGTGAACGTCGGCCGGCTGTCGGTGGCGACCACCTACTCCGGCTCGCCGCTCAACCGCGACGGCGGCGGCATCGACGCACCGCTCGCGCAGCCCGGCGCCGCGGCGCCCGACGGCCGGGTGAGCGAGAACGGCGAGACGCGCTTTTTCGTCGACGCGCTGCAGGGGCGGTTCACGGTCGCGTACTTCGGCGCGACCGGGCCGAAGGTCGAGGGCCTGGACGGCGTCGAGGTCCAGACCCTCGCGGTGCTGCGCGAGCCGGCGGCGACTGCGCTGCGCGTGCTGGTCGACGAAAGCGGCGCGCTGTTCCGGCGCTACGGCGTCGCGGAGCGGGCCACCTATGCGTTCCGCCCCGACGGCCACGTGCTCGCGCGCTGCAATGGCATAGACGCGAGCTTCGCACGCGAAGCGATCGCCGCGCTGCTCGATTACCGCGGCGGCGCCAGGGCAAGCGTCGCGCCGGCCGCCGCGCCGTCCGGCAGGCTCTCGCTGCTCGAAGTCGACCGCCTCTACGACGTGCTCGCCGAGCTGATCGACCGCACGCCCCGGGAAGAGCGCGAGCGCGCGCTGGCGCGCCTTGCCGTCACGCTGGCCGAGCGCCTGGGCGAGTACGCGCGAGTGCTGGAGGCGGTGCGGGCCGCTTCAGGTGGGATTTGAGGCGCCGGCGGGCCTTGCCGCAACATACCCTACGGGGTATAATGCCCACCTCTATCCGAGCTGCGAGGCCGGTCCCATGGCGGTCATCCGCGACGAGCGTCACAAGAAGGAACTGATCCTGCGCCTGCGCCGCATCGAGGGGCAGCTGCGCGGCATCCAGGCGATGATCGAGCAGGGGGCCGAGTGCGACCAGGTCACCCAGCAGCTCTCGGCTTCGCGCCGCGCGCTCGACAAGGCGTTCTTCAACGTGCTCGCCTGCTCGCTCCAGGTCGCGCCGGAGCAAGGCGCGAAGGCCAGCAGCGAGGAGCGCATCCAGCAGGCGGCCGAGCTGCTCGCGAAGTTCGGCTGACTTGCCGGGCCCAAGCGCGGGCGCTTAGAATTCGCCTCCCGCGGGTGGTTAGCTCAGCGGTAGAGCACTGCCTTCACACGGCAGGGGCCACTGGTTCGATCCCAGTACCACCCACCAATAATCAAGACGTTACGTTGACAGCCGACGATCGTACGGACGCCAATACGGAAATCCGTACGCAAAAGGTCGCCCCTTCGAACCGCCTAACCGGCGCTAGCGACCGCATCGAGTGAGGGTGCAGCGCTTGCTTCGGTATGTTGGCTCAGCCCTGCGACGGATGGCGCGTGGCGGGCTATCGGCGCGCCCTCGCGCTAGGCCATCGGCCCGCCGCGAGAGGATTTCGAAGTCGTCCACCAGCGCATTCCCCAGAAAAAAACGGGAAGTTCCGCCGGAGAGCGAACGCGGGAGTTCATGCCGTGCGCTCGCTCGTGCCGGTGTGCTTGGGGGCCTGGCGAAGCCTCGCGGGCGCGCCGCCTACCGGAAAGTGCTCAATGCGGGAGCGGCTTCGTTTCTTTCAGCGTGGCAGCGAAGGGACCATTCGGAAGCTTCATCGGATCGACGGCATTGCCGATGAGCCCGAAGAACATGCCCACGGACGCCTGTGAGGGGGTAGGCGAGATCTCGAAATCGTATTCCGTGTCGGGCTCTGCCTTGAAGCGCGTAATGAACTTCTCCGGCGTGGTCGAGCAATCAACCGTGAGAACGATCTCGCCTGGCTGGTAGGCGCCTGCGTAGCTTTCGCCCCGCGACAACTCCGCGACTCGGGCACCGTTGATATCGACGCGCGCCGCAACGCCGAAGTAGGTCATGTCCGTGTTTCGCGTAATCACGATCTTCGCCTGCCCGGTCGCGGCGATGACCGAAGCTGCCCGCGCGGCGGTGTCGGATGGCGCCGTTGCGCAGCCCGACAAGGCGAGCGCTAGGACGAGCGCGATTGTGCGCGGTGTACTTATGCCATCACTCATGTTCGCTCCCTTCCCGGCGTGCGTAGCTCGACCAATCATGGACCGAGCTTAGTACGAGAGAAAAAAATTCATCATCGTGGAAGACGCGTGCGCAAGCTCCTGCTCAGCCTGATAGGTGTCCGCGAGCATCTGCCTGCCATGATCGAGCTCCTCGGCGTACGCCTCGCGCGAGACGCCCGAAGCCGCCGCCAGCCTCACGTTGTAGTACAGCTCGATCATCTCGCATTGATTAACGTTGACCTTTGCGACGTAGAGCCTCCGGGTGAGCGCGCTCACCGCGAACTGTGCATGCACTTCGTCGCGATACAAATCTAGCGCCGAAGGGTTTTGGGCGCGCTCGGACTTGATTTCCTGCCACTGGCTCTGCTTCGTTTTTGCAGCGTCCTCCAGGTCGGCCACGATCTGGCCCGCGAGCCAAGACGGCAAAGACGGCTCGCGCTTGAGCGCATCCGCGTCCCCGTAGCGCCCAGCGTGCTCGAGCGCGTCCTTGTTGTTCGCGAGGAAGGCCTTGAGCTTGAGTTCGACACGCGTGGCCGTCTCTTTCTCCGCCCGCATGAGCGAATCTTGCTGCACCTTGTCCTGGTTCCAAATTTGCATCGCGCCGCGCCGATACTCCCGTGCGATCTCGTTGGACTGGGCGGCGGCGCTTGGCGCGTAAGTGGCGAGCAGCAATAAGGTCGCGAACAGTGCCGCGCGAGATTGGACAATGGACACGGAAATTGGCGTTGCGCCGATGTCTAAGACGGGATGTGCTAGTGCACTCATTGCCCAGATCCACCCCCCGGCTGCAACCACTGCTGCTGCTCGCGCTGATACTCCTCTTGCTGTTGTTGGCGCTCCTCGTTCCATTGCCGCTGTCGTTCAATATCCACTTGCTCGCGCAAGAGTTCAGTCTGCCTTTGCTGCTCAAGCTGCTCGTTTAGCCGCTCGAGTTGCTCGTTTTGCTGCTCGTTTTGCTGCTGGATCCGTTGCCGGTATTCCTCGAGGGGGGCCGGCTGTGGCGTTGTGCCATAGGTCTGCGCCTGTGCCGGCAGCGCGGCGAGCATCAAAACGGCGAGTAGTGCTTTCATGATGTCCCCTCCGAGGCCTCATTTGGCGCGCGCACGCTCAGGCTAGGTCGGAGCCAGCGGCCCCGCCGCGCGCCCCGTGGTGCCAAAGTCGGGCGCCGGTTGTGTTGCGCAGCCGAGATTGCTCGGCGGCTTGATGTTACTCCGAGCCGCTCGAATCAGGGCAGCATCAGACCATCGCAAGCTCGAACGAGCGGGAGAAGTAAATGCCGCACCCAATTCAATCCCCGGCTTCGGTCGGTCATTTTTTGCGTGGCTTTTGGCGAAGCATCTGCCGGAGCAGGGCGCCGGTTTCCACTCGCTCCAGGCATAGCCGCACGAGCGCGATGAGTTCTTGCTCGGTGTTCCCGTGCACTCTCCGAAGCTCCTGCCAGGCGCGCATCAGCACGGGGTCTAACGATTTCGGGCGGTTCAGTATGCCGCGTGGCCTGCCGGCTGGGTTGCCGCTCGTGCCTTTCACGAAACGCCCCCGTGCGGCGTGGGCCGGTCGTTGCGGGCCGGCAGGAAGGGCTGCGCTGACTTGTGGAGCGCCGTTCTCGGGATCGTTGTCCATCGTGTGTTCACTCAGAACGGAATATCGTCTTCCATGTCGTCGAACTTACCGCCGGTCGGTTTCGGCGTCTGCTGGCGCACGGTGGGCTCGCTGTGCTGCTCGGCGGACGAAGGGGTCTTCTTCGTCCGACTGGACTGATTTGCTCGAGGCTCGATGCCGAGCAGGGATTCGACCGTGACGGACAGCGCGAACTTTTGTTCTCCATCCCGCGCCGTCCAGGTGCGAAGCTTGGCGCGGCCGCCAACGGCGAGCGCATCGCCCTTGTGCTTCGCGAGTAGCTCCTCGGCTGCCGAGCCGAAGGCGATCAGGTTCGCATAAAGCGCTTCGCCCTCGGGGCCGGCGCCTTCGATCAAGAGGGCTGAGAGCGCGAAGGGCTTGCCGGATTCCCCGGTGCGTGCCTCGGGCTCTCGGGCGATGGTTCCTTGTGCGAGTACGGATAGGCTCATTGCAGCGGCTCCACGGTCGCGGTGTGCACGCCCTGCCGTGCCGGTTCACCCGCCGGAGTGACCACCCAGCGCGGCAGGCCCCAGGGCGGGGCGCCGTCTACGGGCTCGGCGCCATCAGGCAGGTCCCTTACCAGCTCGGGCGGCAGCGCGGAGCGCAGAACGGCCCAACTGTAGCCCTTGGCACGCGCGAGCAAGAATGTTGCCTTGCCAGCTTCGCGCTCGGCATCGGGACGGGGCAGCTTGGCGTCGAATTCGAGGATGCTGGCGCGTTCCTCGAAGTGCTCGCGCAGGTCTTCGACAGCCTCGGCCTCGGCGCTGGGATCGGACAGCCGACCGTCCCCGGCATCGGTCGACAGTGCTGCGAGCAGCTCGTTCCTATGCGCCCGGATCATGACGCGGGCATCTTCGGTAAGCGCGCTTCTGGGCTTGGCGACCAGGGCATCGCCCTCGCGGGTGAGCCGCACGCCAATGCGCGAGAGGTAAGCCAGCACGTTGGGCGCGCTCATTAGAAGCGCTCCCCCCCGTCGGACAGGGCTTTTCGATCCGTTACACGGTTACAACCCGCGCCGTTGCTGGCTTGTAACGGATCTTCGATCCGTAACAGATCCCCTTCTGTAACGGATCGTTTATCCGTTACAACCCGCGTGGATTGGGCGTTGTAACCGTGTAACGGATCGAAACCGGGGATGTAGCGGCGGAAGGCGTCATCGAAGGCTTCGAGCGCGTATCCCTTGAACACTTGGCCGCCGTCGCGGTGCGCTCCTGACACGATGCCAAACGGCCGCAGCAGGCGCGCGAGCTGGCGTTGCGTGAGCGGCTTGCCGTGGCTGAATTCGTACCAGCGCCCGGATTTGTCCTCGGTGAGCGCCTCGACCAGCTCGCCCGAGCCGAAGGCGTCGCGGCCGGCAAACTTACTCCGGAAAAGGGCGAGCAGATTTTTGAGTAACTCAACCTTGGTCGAGTCGCCGTCCGCAGTTGCGCCCGAGAGCACGCTTGCGGCTGCCCTGGCGGCCTTCGGCCAGGCACCGCCCGCCAGGTCGGCCACGGCGAGGAGCGGCTCCCAGTTGTCCCCGGCGCGGTCGTCGAGCTCCTCGGGGATCGCCGGCCTTGCCGCGCGCACCTTCTCCGCGTTGTCGGTCGCCCAGCGCAGGCACCTGCGCGCCAGGGGCTCGAGGTCTCCGGCATGCCTGAGCTTCTGCACTCGCTCGGCGGGCATCTTGCGCCGTAGCTCGATCGCGACGGACCGATCGGCCAGGGTATCCGGCAGCGCACCGATCAGTGCGATCGCCTTGAGCCCGAAGGTGACGAACCGCTGCGGCTCGAAACCGTCGCCGACAGGAACGGCACGGATCACAAAGGCCGTATCCTTGGTGTGCCCACTGTTCAAAATGCCACGCAGTTCCTCGTTCTCGCCAAGGAACGAGTCGGCCTCGTCGATCATCAAGGTCGGCGACCACTTCTCGATGGATCGAAAGATCGCGCTCGGCGAGATATTCGAGGCGGGCATCGCCTTGTGCGCGAGGCGCGAGAGCAGCCCGATCAGCGAAGTCTTGCCGCAACGCTTCTCGGGCGAGCGGATCGCGAGCATCGGCGCTACGCCTATGTCGCCGGCCAGGTAGGTAATGACGACCCACAATGCGAGCGCCGTGTCGGCGTGCTTGGGCAGCACCACGAAGCGCCTGAACGTCGCGGCCAGCTCCTCGAGCAGCTCGGCGCCGTTGACTTTCTCGCCCCAAGGATCGCGGCTCGGAAAAATTCCGCCGCCGGTCTCGTCAGGGTTCTCGATCGCCAGCTCGATCCGCTTTTTCCTGACTTCATCGTCGAGCGTGCTGACGCGAATGCCCAAGGCTTTCGCTTCGTCTTCGCGGCGCCTGTCGTACTCGACTGCCGGCAGTCGTGCGAGGCTGAGTATCAGATTGGCGCCGTTGCCCTTGCGCGCCGCGGCGCTCGCGTCGAGCTGCGCGATCCCGCGCACAGCACTAGAGGGGAGGCGATCTCCGGGCGAGGCTGCATCGTCGGCGGCCGGGTCGTCCTCGTGCGGCTCGAGTGCGGGCTCAGCATGCGGTGCAGCGCACGGCTTCATCGGCTTCGCAACTGCCCGCGCCCACTTGAACGCCGACTCGCTGTCCCACTCCTCCTCGGAAGCGATCGACCAGCCCGAAGCGCGCTCGGGCTCCGGCGCGCACAGCTTCACCGTCTCCGCAATCGGGGCCAGCACTCCAGCCATCGCACGCGCTTCGGCCACGCGATCCGAACTCGGCATGAGCACCACTTGGCGCCCGGCGAGCGGCGCCCAGTCGATCGCGCCGCTGCTGCTGTTGAAGATCACGGCGAGCGACGTAAATAACCGCTGCGCAGCGCTATAGGCTTCCGGACAATCCGTGACGATGACTTGCGCCGACGGCTTCTCGGCGAGCGATTCTGCTCCAACGAAAGCCACGGCGATGCCCTCTCAACGCTGCCGAGATTTCAGAACGCGGGTCGGCTTTGCGGGCGCTTTCCGCTCTGGATTCGCCGTTGCGTGACTTAAGCTCGGGACGCCGCCGAGCGCGGCCATGCGCTCGAGCCAGGCCGCAGGTTGCTCCGTGATGATGACGCGGTCCCCGATGCGCACCGCCCGCGGCCTGAAATTTTCCGGGAGCCCGTAATAAAACGTCCGTCCGATCCCGGAGGCCCAACACCAATCTCCGATCGCCCACCCCGCTGGCGAGGGCGTCGATTCCTGCGCTCGTGTTTTCATTTCAATCCTCGCGTGAACGAGCGCGCACAAGCGCTCACGCGCGGAGTTTGCTACCCATTTGCGGTGAAAAAGAAACGGCGCTCAACGCGCCGGTAATTACTTCGAGGGGTGTACGCGCGAGCGGCGCGCTTGGGGCGAGGGGGAGATGCGAGAGTTTAAGTTCGGCCCTTCAACAGAATGCCGCGCACATTCTGCGGAGTCACGCTCGAGCCGGAAAATTTCGTGACCAAGCGCGCGATGATGGAATAACGTTTTGGGATTTCTTCGCGGACAAAGCGCGCAACTCGGCGCACGGCCCAGCCACTCGTGGCGCTTTGTGGCGAGGCGGCGGCGCGTCCGCGCTTGCCGTACAACTCAGGACGATGGATCACCTTCATTCCTTCCGCAGCCCAGCGGACCACCTGCATGGTTCGATTCAGGGCTTGACGGGGAATCTCGTAGGGGCCAGCGACTACCTCGCGTTCGAGCACGGCGAGCTTTCGGTCATGTTCTTGCGCTAGGTCTAGCCATCGTTCCGGGGTCTTGGCGCCTTCCGAGTCTCGGGGCGCCTGCAGCCAGGCGAGCTCTAGGGCAAAGCTCACGCCGATTTCTACCGCGTAGCGTTGCGGATAGCTCCGCAGGACGGCGCGAAAGTCGGCGTCCTCGAGCGCGCGCCGGGCTACTTGCGCGAGGACTACAGTGAACTCTTCTCTTCTGTTCAACTTCGAGCTGGCGATGCCTGCGGCGATGTGCTCGAATTCGGCGATCATCCGGCGTTCCGTAGAGCGCGGGTGGCTGCTTTTCAGCCGATTCAAAACCTCTTGCCAGCGCGACGCCGCGCCAGGCCGGCACGGGTTTCCGGCTTTTCGCCCCGTCGGGCTAGGCGCAGGGTATTGCTTCATGCGAACGCGACTTTGTTGAGCGCCTCGCGCACGTCCGTGTGCAGCAGTTTGCCGTAGTGCAGCTCGATCATGCGCACGCTGGTGCCGCAAATCTTCGCAACCGCGTGAATGTCGAGGCCGCCGGTTAGCGCGCTGGCGATGAACGTATGGCGCAGCGTGTAGAACACCGTGCCGCGAGGCAGCTTCGCCTTCTTCACGGCCTCGCGCATCAGTTCGTCCTGGTCTGAATGCGCCCAGACTTCGCCATCCGGTCGGGGAAGCAACACGGCTCCCGGGAGTTTGCGGCGGGCAAGGCGCCCGAACAGACCCACGGCCGCATCCGAGAGCGGCACTACCCGGGGCCCTGTCTTACCGGTTCGAATGCTGAGCGTGCGCCGCGCTTTGTCGAAGTCGCCCACCATGAGTGAGCGCAGCTCTCCGTACCGCGCACCCGTGAGCATCGCGGCCTCGACGAGATCCCGAAACGCGCCCTCGCCGCAATTCTCGAGCAGGCGCTTGCGCTGCTCCGGACTCAGGAACACGGTGCGCGCCTGACCTGCTTTCTCGAATGCCTTGACCCTCGACCATGCAGAGTTAGACGCCACTAGGCCCATGCGCCAGCCGTGATTAAGAAGCGCCTTGAAGGTGACCAGGTTGCGGTTCGCGCTGTCCTTGGCGCGCCGCGTGTCGTCCTCATTCGGCCCGGCCGGCACTAGCCCATGCAGCCAGCGCTCCACTTCCGCTGTCGTCAGACGATCAAGCGGCCGCTCGCCGATTTTGGGTAGGATGCAACGGTCGATGCGCCCCTGCGCATCATGCGCAGCCGCCTCGCCCTTACGAAGCCGCAGGCCCTCGACGTAGAGCGTCGCCGCGTCGCTCACCGTGCGTTTGGCTACTACGCCCGCCAGCGCCCCCTTGAACCACGCCTGAGCGGCCTTCGCCGCGTCGTCGAACGCCTGCTCCGGAGCCACCACTTCGAGCCCAAGCGCCCGGTAGTGGTGCTTACCCTGCTCGTCGCGCCATCGAGCCACCCACGTGCCGCCGTCCGCCGTGCGCCGGAAGCCGAGATAGCCCCGCGCTTGCAGCTTGACCCAGTACGGTTCACGCCGTAGTTTCAGCTTACCGCGCGCCGTCGCCGAGTCGATCTTGACCTTGCCAGCCATCGCTAGATCCTCCGTACGGACGTTATACGGAAAAGCATAGACGAACCGGAGCGAACCTACAAGAACAATTATCCTATGAGAATTATCGACTTGAGAATCTGTACGGACTCGTGCGGACGGCTAGAATGCCTTCACACGGCAGGGGCCACTGGTTCGATCCCAGTACCACCCACCATCGATTCCGCTTCAGCTTGCGCGCCGCGCCGCGGCCACTGAACGATCCCGATGAGCGGCTTGCACCGCCTGGCATGAGCACCGTTCTCGAGTTCCTGCTGCCCTGGGACTTCTCGCCCGTGGCGTTTCTCGCCTGGAGCCTGAGCGCCCTGCTCTACGTGCGCGGGCTGCGGCTCACCCCGGCCGCACAGCGTCCGGGCGCGGCGCGCAGCACGGCCTACTTCGCCGGCGGCGCGCTGATGTATTTCGTGCTGCAGACCAAGTACGAGTACCTCTCCACGCACATGTTCTTCCTGCACGTGCTGCAGCAGTTCGCGGTGCACCACCTGGGGCCGTTCCTGGTCGCGCTTTCCTGGCCGCAGGCGGTGCTCGCGCGCGCCGTGCCGGTGCCGCCGCGCGCTCGCGCCATGCTGGCCGCCATCCGGCGCCAGCCGCTGGTGCGCGCGCTCTACGCGAACGTCCAGAACCGCTTCGCCGCGCCCGCGATCTTCGTCGGGCTGATCGTGTTCTGGCTGCTGCCGGGGGTGCACTTCGACGCGATGCTGAGCGCCAGGCTGTACTGGTGGATGAACTGGAGCATGCTCATCGACGGCCTGCTGCTCTGGTTTCTGGTGCTCGATCCGCGCTCGCACCGCGACGGCGCGCTGCTGAGCTACGGGGCGCGCATGACGATGGTGCTGGCGATGATGCTCCCGGAAATGCTGATCGGCGCCTACATCGCGCTCTCGGGGCGCGATCTGTACAACGTCTACGAAGTGTGCGGCCGCGCCTGGAGCATGTCGGCGCGGGCCGACCAGGCGCTCGGCGGGCTGATCCTGTGGGTGCCGGTGGCGACGCTCGACCTGGTCGCGTTCCTCGTGCTGCTGCGCCTGGTATTGCGCGCGAGCAGCGCACCGGCCGTGCCGGCGCGCGTCTGAGTCGCGCAGTGGCGCAGCGCGTCCGCCTCTCGCGCATGCAACCCGCGATCCTCGACAAGCGCGACGCCCAGGAGCGCGCCGAGGTGGCGGCCTTGCTGGCCGTGCTGCCGCCCGAGCACCCGGCGCGCGAGGCCTGCGCCCGCGGCACCGACACGATCGCGCTGACGCACCTGGTCGCCGACCGGCCCGAGCTGGTCGAAGCCCTCAAGCAAGCGTTCCTCGCGGGCTACGCGCGGCTGCTCGAGGGCTCGGGCGGGTTCCGGCCGTTCTGAGCGCATGTGCGGGCGCTACGTCAGCCTGGACCGAGCGGCGATCGAGCGGGCCTGGCAGATCGGGCGCTCCAACGGCAATCCGTTCAAGCGGCGCTACAACGTCCTGCCGACCACCACGGTGCCGATTCTGCGCGCGGGGGCGGCCGGCTTCGAGCTGAGCGAGGCACGCTGGGGACTGATCCCGTTCTGGTGGAAGGAGCCGAAGCCGCCGCAGTCGACCTTCAACGCGCGCGCCGAAGAGGCGGCCGGCACGCCTACCGGCACTCGCGCTGCCTGCTGCCCGCCGTGGGCTGGTACGAGTGGCAGGCGCTCGAGTCGATCGACGCGGCAACCGGCGAAGTGCGGCGCGCGAAGCAGCCCTTGTTCATTCATCCGGCGGACCGGCGCCCGATCTGCTTTGCCGGCCTGCTCAGCGTGCGCAGCGTCGACGGCGCCGAACACCTGAGCTGCGCGATCCTCACCAAGGCGGCCGCGGGGCGCATCGCCGAAGTGCAAGAGCGCATGCCGGTGGTGTTGCCCGAGGCGGCGTTCGAACGCTGGCTTGCCGCGGACGTGACCGAGCCTGAGGACGTTGCAAGCCTGCTCGAGCGTGCGCGCGCCGACTTCGAGTACTATCGGGTCAGCACCCGACTGAACGCCGCGAAGACCGACGACGCGGAGCTGATGCAGCCGCTGCAGTAGCGCCGCGAAAGCCGCGCCCGGGATGGCGGTCAGAACGCGCGACGGCGCGTAAGCATGGAGTGACGCAAGCATGAAACGCTCGCTGCAAGCCGCTTTACTGCTCGGCGCCCTCGCGGGCTGCGCGGGCATCCCGAGCCAGGAAGGATTCGGCCGCATCGTCGGCTCGTGGCAGGGACGCAACGTCAACGAGCTGATCGCCGCGTGGGGTCCGCCGGCCGACACCTACCGCATGCCCGACGGCAATTCGATGTACACGTATCACGAGGGGCAGATCGTCGCCAGCTCGTGCACCGTGAATTTCACGGTCGACGGCGCGCAGCGCATCGTCGGCTGGCGCTTCGCGGGCAGCGCGTGCCGCGCGGTGGCCCCGCGCTGACGCTGCGCGGCTCGCACTGGCGGTCGAGGGGCTTGGCACGCTGCCGCAGCCAGCCATGGAGTGAAGCGTCGTGTTGACCGACCAGGACGTCTATCTCTTCCGCGAAGGCACCCACGGGCGCCTCTACGACAAGCTCGGCTGCCACCTGACGGTCGGGCGCGAGGGCGCGCGCTTCGCGGTCTGGGCGCCGAACGCGCGCGCGGTGTCGGTGGTCGGCGACTGGAACGGCTGGGACCCGAAGTCCGATCCGCTCGACGCGCGCCCGGACGGCAGCGGGATCTGGGAGGGCTTCGCGCCGCGGGTACGCCGCGGCCAGACCTACAAGTTCCGCATCGTGTCGAACGTCAACGGTCACGTCGCCGAGAAGGCCGATCCGTTCGCGTTCTGCGCCGAGTGCCCGCCGGCCACTGCGTCGCGCGCCTGGACGCTGGAGTACGACTGGGGCGACGCCGAATGGATGGCCGCGCGCCGCGCGAAGAACGCGCTCGACGCGCCGATCGCAATCTACGAGGTCCATCTCGGCAGCTGGCGGCGCGGCGCGGACGGGGTTTTTCTCGGCTACCGCGAGGCCGCGGCGCAGCTCGCCGACTACGTCGTCGAGTGCGGCTTCACGCACGTCGAGCTGCTGCCGATCACCGAGCACCCGTTCTACGGCTCGTGGGGCTACCAGACCACGGGCTACTTCGCCCCCACGGCACGCTACGGCACGCCGCAGGACTTCATGCATTTCGTCGACACCCTGCACCGCCGCGGCATCGGCGTGCTGCTCGACTGGGTCCCGTCGCACTTTCCCACCGACGCGCACGGGCTGGGGTTCTTCGACGGCACCCACCTGTACGAGCACGCCGACCCGAAGCAGGGCTTCCACCCCGAGTGGAGCTCGAGCATCTTCAACTACGGGCGCAACGAGGTGCGCGGCTTCCTCACCTCGAGCGCGCTGTTCTGGCTGGACAAGTACCACCTCGACGGGCTGCGCGTGGACGCGGTCGCCTCGATGCTGTACCTGGATTACGCGCGCAAGGAAGGCGAGTGGATCCCGAACCGCTACGGCGGCAACGAGAACCTGGAGGCGATCCAGTTCCTGCGCACGCTGAACGAGGCCGTGTACCGCGACCACCCCGACGCCATGACCATCGCCGAGGAGTCCACCGCCTGGCCGATGGTGTCGCGCCCGACCTACGTCGGCGGCCTGGGCTTCGGCATGAAGTGGAACATGGGCTGGATGCACGACACGCTGGCGTACATGCGCGAGGACCCGATCCACCGCAAGTACCACCACGACCGCCTCACCTTCTCGCTCATCTACGCGTTCAACGAGAACTTCGTGCTGCCGCTGTCGCACGACGAGGTGGTGCACGGCAAGGGCTCGCTCGCTCGGCAAGATGCCCGGCGACGGCTGGCAGCAGTTCGCCGACCTGCGCGCGCTGTACGGCTACATGTGGGCGCACCCCGGCAAGAAGCTGCTGTTCATGGGCGGCGAGTTCGGCCAGCGCCGCGAGTGGGCGCACGAGGAGGCGCTCGAATGGTGGGTGACCGGGATGCCGGAGCACGCCGGGCTGCAGCGCTGGGTGGCCGACATGAACCGCGCCTACCGCGCCGAGCCCGCCTTGCACCAGGTGGATTTCAGCCACGAGGGCTTCGAGTGGATCGATTGCAGCGACGCGCAATCGAGCGTGATCGCGTTCCTGCGCAAGCCGCGCGCCGGCGGCGCGCCGCTGCTGGTCGCGTGCAACTTCACGCCGATACCGCGCACCAACTACGTGCTCGGCGTGCCGCGCGGCGGCTTCTGGCGCGAGATCCTGAACAGCGACGCGCGCGACTACGGCGGCGCGGGCTGGGGCAACCTCGGCGGCGTCGAAGCCGCTCCGGTCGCGGCGCACGGCCAGCCCTGCTCGCTCGGCCTCACCCTGCCGCCGCTGTCCGCGCTGTACCTGAGGAGCGAGGCGCATGGCTGACGCCGCCAGCGGGCTGCCGGCGCACGACGGCCGCGTGCGCGCGGTGATCGACGCGGTGCGCCCGGCGATCGACGGCGGGCGCTTCGCGCTCAAGCGCATCGCGGGCGATCGCTTCACGGTCGAGGCCGACTGCTTCGCCGACGGGCACGACGCGCTGCGCGCGGTGCTGCGCTGGCGCGTCGAGGCCGACGCCGAGTGGCGCGAAGTCGAGATGCAGCCGCTCGGCAACGACCGCTGGCGCGCCGAGCTCGCACTCGGCGCGCCCGGGCGCTACCGCTACACCGTCAGCGCCTGGGTCGACCACTTCCAGACCTGGCTCAAGGAGTTCCTGCGGCGCGAGGAGGCCGGCGACATCCGCCTCGCCGCGCTCGCCGGCGCGGGCCTGATCGAGGAGTGCGCCGGGCGCGCGAAGGGCGCCGCGCGCAAGCGCCTCGCCGAGTGGGCGGCGCGGATGCGGGCGGCGACCGATTTCGACCCCGCCGAGCTCAAGACCGTGTGCCTGGAGGAGCCGCTGCTCGATCTCGCCGCGCGCTTCCCCGACCGCAGCCTGGCGGCGAGCTGGCCGCTCGAGCTGCCGCTGGTGGTCGACCGCGAGCGCGCGCGCTACGGCAGCTGGTACGAGATGTTTCCCCGCTCCGCCGCAGCCGAGCCGGGGCGCCACGGCACCCTGCGCGACTGCGAAGCGCACCTGCCCTACCTCGCCGAACTCGGCTTCGACGTGCTGTACCTGCCGCCGATCCACCCGATCGGGCGCGCGCAGCGCAAGGGCCGCAACAATTCGCTCGCCGCCGGGGCCGACGACGTCGGCAGCCCGTGGGCGATCGGCGCCGAAGAGGGCGGGCACAAGTCGGTGCACCCGGCGCTCGGCACGCTGGCGGACTTCGACAGCCTGCTCGCCAAGGCCGGCGCGCTCGGCATCGAGATCGCGCTCGACATCGCGCTGCAGTGCTCGCCCGACCATCCGTACGTCAGGCAGCACCCGCAGTGGTTCCGCCGGCGCCCGGACGGCACCGTGCAGTACGCCGAAAATCCGCCCAAGAAGTACCACGACATCTACCCCTTCGACTTCGAGACTGCGGACTGGCGCGCGCTGTGGGCGGAGCTGAAGAGCGTGCTCGATTTCTGGATCGGCACCGGGGTGAAGATCTTCCGCATCGACAACCCGCACACCAAGTCGTTCGCGTTCTGGGAGTGGGCGATCGATGCGGTCAGGCGCGAGCATCCGGAAGTGATCTTCCTCGCCGAGGCCTTCACCCGCAGCAAGGTGATGCAGCGCCTGGCCAAGCTCGGCTTCACGCAGTCCTACACCTACTTCGCCTGGCGCAACACCGCGTACGAGCTGACCGAGTACTTCACCGAGCTCGCGCACGGGCCGGGACGCGAGTACTTCCGCCCCAACGCCTGGCCGAACACCCCCGACATCCTCACCGAGACGCTGCAGTTCGGCGGGCGCGGCGCGTTCATGGCGCGGCTGATCCTCGCCGCCACCCTGTGCGCGAACTACGGCATCTACGGCCCCGCCTTCGAGCTGCTGGAGTGCGAGCCGCTCGAGCCCGGCGGCGAGGAGTACCTCGACTCGGAGAAGTACCAGCTGCGCCACTGGGACCTGGAGCGCCCCGACAGCCTGCGCGCGCTGATCGCGCTGGTGAACCGCATCCGACGCGAGAATCCGGCGTTGCAGTCCGACGGGAGCCTGCGCTTCTTCCCCGCCGGCAACGAGCAGCTGCTGTGCTACGCCAAGTCGACCGAGGACGGCGCCAACCAGATCGTCACCGTGGTGAACCTCGACCCGCGCAACGTGCACTCGGGCTGGATCGAGCTCGACCTCGCCGCCCTCGGCATCGCCGCCGAGCGGCCCTACCAGATGCACGACCTGATCACCGGCGCGCGCTTTCTGTGGCAGGGCCCGCGCAACTTCGTGCAGCTCGATCCGCAGCGGGTTCCGGCGCACATCTTCCGCGTGCGGCGCCGCGTGCGCCGCGAGCAGGACTTCGACTACTTCGCCTGAGCCCATGGACGCGACCGACACCGAAGCCCTGCAGGCCGGGCCGCCCGTCCAGGCCGCGCCCGCGGACGCGCTCTGGTACCGCGACGCGGTGATCTACCAGCTGCACGTCAAGGCGTACCTCGACTCCAACGCCGACGGCATCGGCGATTTCCGCGGCCTCGCCTCCAGACTCGACTACGTCAAGGAGCTCGGGGTCGACACCATCTGGCTGTTGCCCTTTTACCCCTCGCCGCTCAGGGACGACGGCTACGACGTCGCCGATTACCGCAACGTGCACCCGCAGTACGGCACGCGCAACGACTTCCGCGCCTTTCTGCGCGAGGCGCACCGGCGCGGCCTGCGGGTGATCGCCGAGCTGGTGATCAACCACACGTCGGACGCGCACCCCTGGTTCCAGGCCGCGCGCCGCGCGCCCGCCGGGTCGTCCAAGCGCGACTTCTACGTCTGGAGCGACAGCGACGAGAAATACAAGGGCACGCGCGTCATCTTCACCGACACCGAGAGCTCGAACTGGACCTGGGACCCGGTGGCGAAGGCCTACTACTGGCACCGCTTCTTCAGCCACCAGCCGGACCTCAACTTCGACAACCCGAACGTGCTCAAGGCGGTGATGCGCAGCATGCGCTTCTGGCTCGACATGGGCGTGGACGGGTTCCGCCTCGACGCCATTCCGTACCTGGTGGAGCGCGAAGGCACCAGCAACGAGAACCTGCCCGAGACACACGCGCTGATCAAGACCATCCGGGCGATGCTCGAGGCGCGCTACTCGGGGCGGCTGCTGCTCGCCGAGGCCAACCAGTGGCCCGAGGACGTGCGCGAGTACTTCGGCGACGGCGACGAATGCCACATGGCCTACCACTTCCCGCTGATGCCGCGCATCTACATGGCGATCGCGCAGGAGGACCGCCACCCGGTGGTCGAGATCATGCAGCAGACGCCCGACATCCCGGACAGCTGCCAGTGGGCGATCTTCCTCAGGAACCACGACGAGCTCACCCTCGAGATGGTGACCAGCAAGGAGCGCGACTACATGTACCGCATGTACGCGGCCGATCCGCGCGCGCGCATCAACCTCGGCATCCGGCGGCGCCTGGCGCCGCTGATGGAAAACGACTTCGACCGCATCAAGCTCATGAACAGCCTGCTGCTGTCGATGCCCGGCTCGCCGATCATCTACTACGGCGACGAAATCGGCATGGGCGACAACATCTTCCTCGGCGACCGCGACGGCGTGCGCACGCCCATGCAATGGAGCCCGGACCGCAATGCCGGCTTCTCGCGCGCCGACCCGCAGCGCCTGTTCCTGCCGCCGATCATGGATCCGATCTACGGCTACGAGGCGGTGAACGTCGAGGCGCAGCAGCGCGAGCCCTCGTCGCTGCTCAACTGGATGAAGCGCATGCTGGCGGTGCGCAAGACCAGCCAGGCCTTCGGCCGCGGCCGGCTGGTGTTCCTCAACCCGGGCAACCGCAAGATCCTCGCCTACCTGCGCGAGCACGGCGACGAGGTGCTGCTGTGCGTGGCCAACCTGGCGCGCTCGGCGCAGCCGGTGGAGCTGCGCCTGGAGCGCTACCGCGGGCGCGTGCCGGTCGAGCTGCTCGGGCGCACCGCGTTTCCGCCCGTCGGCGAGCTGCCTTACCTGCTGACGCTGCCGGCCCACGGCTTTTACTGGTTTCGCCTGGCCACCGACGTCGAGGTGCCGAGCTGGCACCAGCAGCGCCTCGCGCCCGAAGAGCTGCCGATGCTGGTGCTGTTCGACGGCTGGACCAGCTTCTTCCGCGACCGCGTGGTCCCCTGGCGCATCGGCATGGCGCAGAAGGTGCGCGCCCAGCTCGAGGAGCAGGCCCTGCCGCGCTTCCTCGAGGCGCAGCGCTGGTACGCCGCCAAGGGCGAGCGCGCGACGCGCGTGCGCCTGACCGATCATGTGCTGTGGCAGCCGGCCGAGTCCGGCTGGCTGATCGCGCTCGCGGAGGCCGAGGGCGCATCGGAGCCGGCGACCTATTTCCTGCCGCTCGCGCTCGCGTGGGAGGACCGCGAGGACGAGCGCCTGCGCGCGCTCGCGCCGGCGGCGGTGGCGAAGGTGCGCCAGCAGGCGAACGTCGGCGTGCTGGCCGATGCGCTCGCCGACCAGGCATTCTGCCGCGCGCTGGTGCAGGCGATCGGCGAGGGCCGCGAGATCGCCAGCGCGCGCGGCACGCTGCGCTTCAGGCCGACCGGCGCGTTCGCAGAGATCGCCGGCAAGGAGCCCGGCGCGCTGCCCGCCGGCCGCCCCATGGCCCAGAGCAGCAACAGCGTCGTGGTGCTCGGCGAGCGGCTGTTCCTCAAGGTCTACCGGCGGCTGCGCCCCGGCGTCAACCCCGAGCTCGAGATCGGCCGCTTCCTGACCGAGGTCGCGCGCTTCGCGCACTGCGTGCCGGTCGCGGGCGCGCTCGAGTACGCCGGCGCGGACGGCGCGCCGATGACGCTCGCGCTGCTGCAGGCCTACGTGCCGAACCAGGGCGACGGCTGGAGCTACACGCTCGATTATCTCGAGCGCTACCTGGAGGCCCGGCGCACAGCGCCCGAGCCTCCGCCCGAGGACGTGCACGGCGCATACCTGTCGCTGGTGCACACCCTGGGAGTGCGCAGCGCGGAGCTGCATCTGGCCCTCGGGCAGCGCAGCGGCGACCCCGCCTTCGACCCGGAGCCGATCGGCGCCGAGGACCTGGCCGCGTGGAAGCACGACGTGCGGCGCGAGGCGCACGACACCCTCGAGCTGCTGGAGCGGCGCAGCGGCCAGCTGCCGGTGCCGGCGCACCTGGACGCGCAGGCGCTGCTCGAGCGGCGCCGCGAGCTGCTCGCGCGCATCGACGCCTGCGCGCTGCCGCAGGCGCCGGCGCTCAAGATCCGCTGCCACGGCGACTACCACCTCGGCCAGGTGCTGCTCAAGGCGAACGACTTCGTGATCATCGATTTCGAGGGCGAGCCGGGGCGCGCGCTCGAGGCGCGCCGCGCCAGGCACTCGCCGCTGCGCGACGTCGCGGGCATGCTGCGCTCCTTCGAATACGCGCGCTGGGCCGCGCTGCGCCGCGCCAGCCACGGCGCCGAGGACGGCGGCCCGCTCGCGCCGCCCGCCCGCGCCTGGGTGAACGAGGCGCGCGCGACTTTCCTGCGCGCCTATGCCGAGGTGGCCGGCAGCAGCGCGCTGTACGGCTCGTTCGAGGAGGCGCACGGCCTGCTCGCGCTGTTCGAGCTGGAGAAGGCGCTCTACGAGCTGCGCTACGAGATCGGCAATCGCCCCGACTGGGTGCGCATTCCGCTGCACGGCATTTTCGGGCTGCTCGACGGCTGAGGCGCGCGCCGCGCGGGGCACCCACCAGCAAACAAGGAGGAAGCCATGGACCAGGTAAGCATGCTGCTTGAGCCGGTGCGCGTGTTTCTCGAGCAGATCGGCGCGTTTCTTCCCAGGCTGGCGCTGGCGCTGGTGGTCCTGATCGCCGGCTGGCTGCTGGCCAAGGTCGCCCGCTTCGCGATCGCCAGGGCGCTGCGCGCGATCAACTTCCACGTGCTCACCGAGCGCGCCGGCATGGACGCCTTCCTGGCGCAGGGCGGCATCGAGAGCGACACCACCGACATCTTCGGGCTGCTGATCTACTGGCTGGTGATCCTCGCCGCGCTGATCATCGCCTTCAACGGGCTCGGGCTCACCTATATCACCGAGCTGCTGCGCGAGGTGGTGCTGTTCGTGCCCAAGGTGATCGCCGCGCTCCTGATCCTCGCTTTCGGCGGCTATTTCGCGCGCTTCATCGGCAACACCGTGATCGCCTACTGCAGGAACGTCGGCATCCGGGACGCCGCGCTGCTCGGCAAGCTCGCCCAGTACGCGATCGTGACCTTCGTGGTGCTGATCGCGCTCGACCAGGTGCAGATCGGCGGCGAGATCGTCCGCGAGAGCTTCCTCATCGTCCTGGCGGGGGTGGTGTTCGCCCTCGCGCTCGCCTTCGGCCTGGGCGGGCAGAAGTGGGCCGCCGGCCGCATCGAGCGCTGGTGGCCCGATGGCGGCAAGGACGACGAGCGATGAGGCGCCGCCGCGGACCGGAACCGGGCGCCGCATGAGCCGCTTCAGCGCAGTCTGGCCCGGGCGCCCCTACCCGCGCGGCGCGACCTGGGACGGCGAAGGCGTCAACTTCGCGCTGTTCTCCGAGCACGCCGAGAAGGTCGAGCTGTGCATCTTCGAGGTCAACGGCCGCAACGAGCAGCAACGGATCGAGCTGCGCGAGTGCACCGACCACGTCTGGCACTGCTACCTGCCCGAGGCGCGCCCGGGGCTGATCTACGGCTACCGCGTCTACGGGCCCTACAAGCCCGAGCAGGGCCAGCGCTTCAACCCGAACAAGCTGCTCGTCGACCCCTACGCCAAGAGCCTGGTCGGCGCGGTGTCCTGGAGCGATGCGCTGTACGGCCACACCCTCGGGGACCCGGCTGGGGACCTGTCGTTCGACCGCCGCGACAGCGCGGGGGTGGCGCCCAAGTGCCGCGTGATCGAGGAGGCCTTCAGCTGGGGCGAAGACCGGCGCCCGGACGTGCCCTGGCACGACACCGTGATCTACGAGCTGCACGTGCGCGGCTTCACCATGCGCCACCCCGACGTCCCGCCGGCGCTGCGCGGCACCTACGCCGGCCTCGCCTCGGGGCAGGTGGTCGATTACCTCAAACGCCTCGGCGTCACCACCGTGGAGCTGATGCCGGTGCACGCGTTCTTCGACGAGCGCGCGCTGGTCGCGCGGGGGCTGCGCAACTTCTGGGGCTACAACTCGCTCGCCTACTTCGCTCCCGAGATGCGCTACAGCGCCTCCGGCAGGGTGAACGAGTTCAAGATGATGGTGAAGACGCTGCACTCGGCCGGCATCGAGGTGATCATCGACGTGGTCTACAACCACACCTGCGAGGGCGACCGGCTCGGGCCGACGCTGTCGTTCCGCGGCATCGACAACGCCGCCTACTATCACCTCGACCCCGGCAATCCGCGCCTGTACGTCGACTACACCGGCTGCGGCAACACCGTGAACCTGGAGCACCCGCATGCGCTGCAGCTGGTGATGGACTCGCTGCGCTACTGGGCCGAGGAGATGCACGTCGACGGCTTTCGCTTCGACCTGGCCGCGGCGCTGGCGCGCGAGCGCGGCGTGGTCGAGCGGCTCGGCGCCTTCTTCGACGTGGTGCGCCAGGACCCGGTGCTCAACCGCGTCAAGCTGATCGCCGAGCCCTGGGATATCGGCCACGGCGGCTACCAGGTGGGCAACTTTCCGCTCGGCTGGGCGGAGTGGAACGACCGCTACCGCGACGGCATGCGCGCCTACTGGAAGGGCGATGGCGGCGTGATCGGCGAGTTCGCGCGCCGCCTGACCGGTTCGTCGGACCTGTACGGGCGCTCGGGCCGCAACCCGTTCGCGAGCGTCAACTTCATCACCGCGCACGACGGCTTCACGCTGGCGGACCTGGTCTCCTACAACGACAAGCACAACGAGGCGAACGGCGAGGGCAACCGCGACGGCAACAACAACAACCTGTCCTGGAACTGCGGCGTCGAGGGTCCGAGCGACGACCCCGCGGTGCTCGCCGTGCGCGGCCGGCAGGTGCGCAACTTCCTCGCCACGCTGCTGCTTTCCCAGGGCGTGCCGATGCTCCTCGCCGGGGACGAAATCGGCAGGACCCAGGCCGGCAACAACAACGGCTACTGCCAGGACAACGAGCGGTCCTGGCTCGACTGGTCGCTCGACGAGGACCGGCGCGCGCTGCTCGCCTTCGCGCGGCGCCTGATCGCCGTGCGGCGCGCGCATCCGACGTTCAGGCGGCGAGACTTCTTCCAGGGGCGGCCGCTGCACGGCGGCGGGGTGAAGGACGTGCTGTGGCTCAAGCCCGACGGCCAGGAGATGAGCGACCAGGAGTGGGAGCACGAGTTCGCGCGCTGCCTGGGGGTATTCCTCTCCGGCAAGGGGCTGGACGAGGTCGACCGGCACGGCCGGCCGCTGCACGACGACGACTTCCTGATGCTGTTCAACCCGCACCACGAGGACGTCGCGTTCGTGCTGCCGGCCGCCGCGGGCGATTCCTGGCGCGCGATGCTCGATACCGCGCTCGAGCCGGCGCTGCCGGACGCGCGCCACCACGTCGCCCCGGGCGAGAGCTACGCGCTGCGCGGTCGCTCGCTCGCGCTGCTCACGCGGCCGGCGGCATGAGGCGCGCGACGCCGGAAACCCCGTGAGCGAAGCGCGCGCGCTGCTCGAGCGCCTGGGCGCCCAGCTCGGCATCGCCTGCGACTACCACGACATCTGGGGCACGCTGCACCGGGTGTCGGACCGCAGCCTGGGCGCCCTGCTCGCCGAGCTCGGCATCGATGCCGCCGCGCCCGAGCAGGCCGCGCAAGCCGAGCGGGCTGCGCAGGCCGCGCGCTGGCGCGCCGTGCTGCCGCCGGCCGCCGCGGTCGCCTCCGACACGGCGCCGTGGCGCGTCGCCGTGCGCCTGGCCGACGGAGCGCACGCGCGCCTGCGCTGGAGGCTGGAGCTGGAAGGCGGCGCGCGCCACGAGGGCGAAGCCGACTTCGGCGCGCTGCAGGAGACCGAGCGCGCGGAACTGGACGGCACGACCTGGGTCGCGCGCGCCCTCGAGCTGCCCCTCGCCTTGCCGATGGGCTATCACCGGCTGCAGCTGTACGACGCGCAAGGGCACCACCCGCTCGGCGAGGCGCTGGTGGTGGCTGCGCCGGCGCGCTGCTACCGGCCGCGCGCGCTCGAGGACTCGGGGCGCGTCTGGGGCCCAGCGGTGCAGCTCTACGCGCTGCGCTCCGAGCGTAACTGGGGCATGGGCGACTACGGCGACCTGCTGCGCCTGGTCGAGCAGTGGGCCGCGCTCGGCGCCGGGATCGTCGGCCTCAATCCGCTGCACGCGCTTTTCCCGCACAACCCCGCGCATGCCAGCCCGTACAGCCCGTCGTCGCGGCTGCTGCTCAACGTGCTGTACCTCGACGTCGAGGCGGTGGACGATTTTCCCGAGTGCGAGGACGCGCGGCGCCTGGTGCAGGCGCCCGAATTCCAGGCGCGCCTCGCGCGCCTGCGCGCGGCCGAGCTGGTCGACTACCCCGGCGTCGCGGCGGCGAAGTTCGAGGTGCTGGAGCGTCTGTACGCGCACTTCCGCGAGCACCACCTGCGCCCCGGCCGGCCGCGCGGCGACGCGTTCCGCGCCTTCCAGGCGCGCGGCGGCGAGGTGCTGCGGCGCCACGCGCTGTTCGAGGCGCTGCAAGAGCACCTGCACGCGGCCGATCCGGCGGTCTGGGGCTGGCCGGTCTGGCCCGAGCCATACCGCGATCCGCTCGGCGACGCGGTGACGCGCTTCTCGGCCGAGCGCTTCGAGAGGATCGAGTACTACCAATACCTGCAGTGGCAGGCCGCGCACCAGCTGGCGCACGCCGCCGCGCGCTGCGAGGCGCTCGGCCTCGCCGTCGGGCTGTACCTCGATCTCGCGGTCTCGGTCGACCGTGCGGGTTCGGACGCCTGGGCGCACCGCGACTGCTATGCGCGCGGCGCGAGCGTCGGCGCGCCGCCCGACGACTTCAACCTGAACGGGCAGGACTGGGGCCTGCCGCCGCTGCGCCCCGACCGGCTGCGCGAGACCCGCTACGAGCTGTTCGTCGACGCGCTGCGCGAGAACATGCGCGACGCCGGCGCGCTGCGCATCGACCACGTGATGGGGCTGCTGCGGCTGTACTGGATCCCGGCCGGCGCCAGCGCGCGCGACGGCGCCTACGTGCGCTACGCGTTCGAAGAAATGCTCGCGATCGTCACGCTCGAGAGCCACCGCAACCGCTGCGTGGTGATCGGCGAGGACCTCGGCACGGTGCCCGACGAGGTGCGCGAGGCGCTCGCGCGCGCCGGCGTGCTGTCCTACCGGCTGCTGTACTTCGAGCGCGACGCGGCCGGGGACTTCAAGGCCCCCGCGGACTACCTGCGCGAGGCGCTGGTGGCGGTGAGCACCCACGACCTGCCCACGCTCGCCGGCTGGTGGCAAGGCCGCGACCTCGAGCTGCGCAGCGCGCTCGAGCTGTTCCCGAGCGAGGCGATGCGCGCGCAGCAAAACGCCGCCCGCGCCCAGGACCGGCCCCGCCTGCTCGGCGCCCTCGAGCGCGCCGGGCTGCGGCCCGCGGGTGCGAGCCCCGAGGCGCCCGCGCTCGGGGCCGAGCTCACCGAGGCGGTGCACGCCTACGTCGCCGCCACTCCCGCGCGCGTGATGATGCTGCAGCTCGAGGACGCGCTCGGCGCGACCGAGCAGGCCAACCTGCCGGGCACCGTGAACCAGCATCCGAACTGGCGGCGCAAGCTGCCGCTGAGCCTCGAACGCATGCCCGAGGACGCGCGCGTCACGGCGCTCGCGCGGCGGCTCGCACGCGAGCGCCCCTAGCCCGGCGGCATCGCCGGCCGCTTCAGCGGGCCGAGCCCGCCCGGGCGCGCATCGACTCCTGGTCGTAGCCGGCCACGCGCTTGTAGCCCTCCGACAATGCGCGCAGCTCATCGAGCGGGATGACGTCCTCGATGCGCGCGAACGGCTTGTCTCCGGTGCGCAGGTACACCTCGCGCAGGATCGCGTCCGGCGGGTTGCTGCGGTTCTGCAGTACCACCTTGGCGGTCGCCTCGCGGCGCTGCGCCTCGTAGGCGGCAAGCGCCTCGGCCGTGTCCCCGTGCGCGGCGAGCGCGTCGGCCAGCGCACGCGCGTCGACGATCGCCTGCCCGGCGCCGTTCGAGCCGCGCGGATACATCGGGTGCGCTGCGTCGCCCAGCAGCGTGACGCGGCCGAAGCTCCAGCGCGGCAGCGGATCCTTGTCGACCATGGGGAACTCGAGGATCGTATCGGAGGCGGCGAGCATCGCCGGCACGTCGAGCCAGTCGAAGCGCCAGCCGGCGTACGGCGCGATGAAGTCCTCGAGCGCGGCGGGGCGGTTCCAGTCCCAGCGCTTGTAGTCCGGGGTCTCGATCTCGGCCACCCAGTTGACCAGCTGGCGCCCCTCGGCGTCGATGTTGCCGCGGATCGGGTAGATCACCAGCTTGCCGGTGGCAAGCCAGCCCACGCGCGTCATGCTGGCCCCGGAGAGAAAGGGCTTCCAGCGCGTCACGCCGCGCCACATGTTGACGCCCGAGTACACCGGAGGGCCCTCGTCCGGATAGAGCCGCGCGCGCACCGCGGAGTGGATGCCGTCGCAGCCGATCACCGCCGCCCCGTGCTGCTCGGGCAGCGGCTCGCCGCCTTCGCTGCGCACGAACCGGGCAACGGCGCCCTCCCCGGCCTGCGCGGTCCCGCTGCAGCGCCAGCCCAGGTGCAGTCGGTCCTCGCCGACGCGCGCCTTGAACGCCCCGATCAGCACCGCCTGCAGGTCGCCGCGGTGGATCGAGAACTGCGACCACTGGTAGCCCGCGTGGCGCCCCAGCGGCTCGCGGTAGATGAGCTGGCCGTAGCGGTTGAAGAAGCACGACTCCGCGGTGGTCACCGCGACGCGCGCCAGAGCGTCCTCCAGCCCGAGCTCGACGAGCTCGCGGCTCGCGTGCGGCAGCAGGTTGATGCCCACGCCCACCGCCTTGATGCTCGGCGCGGCCTCGTAGACCCGGCACGGGATCCCGCGCCGGTGCAACGCGAGGGCGAGAGTCAGGCCGCCGACCCCGGCGCCGATGATCAGGATCTCCATGCGCGGATTGTATGCCTTGCGCTAGACTGCCCCGTCATCATGGCGCAAAACGAGCTTCCCGTTTCGCTGCAGGACATCCGCGCCGCGGCCGGGCGCATCGCCGGCGCGCTCGAGCGCACGCCGTTCCTGCGCAGCCGCACGCTGTCGAAGCTCACCGGCGCCGAGGTCTG
Source organism: uncultured Pseudomonadota bacterium (assembly GCA_963817785.1). Classification (GTDB taxonomy): domain Bacteria; phylum Pseudomonadota; class Gammaproteobacteria; order Burkholderiales; family SG8-39; genus JAKALD01. The sequence continues at coordinate 1,016,042 of CAWFPL010000008.1, forward strand.
GCTCAAGTTCGAGAACCTGCAGTTCACCGCCTCCTTCAAGGAGCGCGGCGCGCTCAACAAGCTGCTCACCCTGTCGCAGGCCGAGCGCGCGCGCGGCGTCATCGCGATGAGCGCCGGTAACCACGCGCAGGGCGTCGCCTACCACGCCGCGCGCCTGGGCGTGCGCGCGGTGATCGTGATGCCGCGCGGCACGCCGAACACCAAGGTGAAGAACACCGCGGTGCACGGCGCCGAGGTGCTGCTCGAGGGCGACACGCTCGCCGACGCCGCGCGCAGCGCGCACCAGCGCGCCGCGCGCGAAGGCCTGACCTTCATCCACCCCTACGACGACCCGGCGGTGATCGCCGGCCAGGGCACGCTCGCGCTCGAGATGCTCGCCGAGATGCCGGAGCTGGACTGCCTCGTGGTGCCGATCGGCGGCGGCGGGCTGATCTCGGGCATCGCCACCGCGGCTAAGGCGCTGCGCCCGCAGATCCGGGTCTACGGCGTCGAATCGAAGACCTACTGCGCGATGTACCAGCGCGTGAACGGCCTTCCCGTCGAGGTCGGCGGCGACACCATCGCCGAGGGCCTCGCGGTGCGCGACGTCGGCGAGCTGACTCTCGCGATCGTCAGGCGCCTGGTCGAGGAGGTGCTGCTGGTCGAAGAGGCGACGATCGAGCGCGCGATCGTCGACCTGATCGAGATCGAGAAAACGGTGGCCGAGGGCGCGGGCGCCGCGGGGCTCGCCGCGCTGCTCGAGCATCCGCAGCGCTTCGCCGGGCAGCGGGTCGGCATCCCCTTGTGCGGCGGCAACATCGACACCCGGGTGCTCGCCGCGGTCCTGATGCGCGGCCTGGTGCGCGACGGGCGCCTGGTGCGCCTGCGCGTGGCGATGGCCGACGTCTCCGGGAGCCTGGCGCACATCGCGCAGCTGATCGCCGACGCCGGCGGCAACATCGTCGAGGTGCAGCACCAGCGCCTGTTCGGCACCGCCTCGGTCAAGACCCCCGAGGTCGAGTTCGTGATCGAGACGCGCGACCGCGAGCACACGCGGGCGCTCGTCGAGGCGCTCCAGGCGAAGGGGGTGCGGGTGGAGCTCGTCGATTAACCTGGTGACCGGGTAGCGGCTCGTCGGCGCGGCGGGGGGCGAGATTGCGGTGAGGCCCCTCTGCGCCCCTCTTTGGGCCGGACGTAGGCGCACCTTCGACGAATTCCCGAGAAGACGCGCCGAGAGGGCTTCGATGCGGGGAGGCCGCAAAGTAGAGCTGCCCGACCAATCACTCCAGGCGACCGGCTGCGCTGGCGGCTGATCTCAAGCGCTCGGCCGCTTGCCACCCGTAACGCCTTGCGTTACACTGGATTCGATGATCCGCAGATTCCGACACAGGGGTTTGCAGCAATTCTTCGAGACCGGCAGCAAAGCGGGGATACAAGCCCAGCACGCTGAACGCTTGCGGCTCATCCTCGCCCAACTGAACGCAGCGGCCAAACCCGAGGACATGGCGCTCCCGGGTTTGGTGCTGCATTCGCTGAAGGGCAATCGAAAGGGCTACTGGTCGGTTCAGGTCAGCGGAAACTGGAGGATCACGTTCGTTTTTGTGGGATCCAATGCCGACATGGTCGACTACGAGGACTATCACTGAGAGGAAGCGAGATGCGCATGCATAATCCCCCGCACCCGGGCGAAATCATCAGATCGCTCTGCCTTGAGCCTCTCGGGGTGACGGTCACCGAAGCGGCAAAGGCCTTGGGCGTCAGCCGTAAGACGCTTTCCACGATTCTGAATGGCCGGGCGGGCGTGAGCCCTGAGATGGCAGTACGTCTGTCTATCGCGTTCGGAACGTCCGCCGAGAGCTGGCTGAATCAGCAAACGCAGTACGACCTCTGGCATGCCGAGCAGCGGCGCAAGCAATTGCGCGTCATGAAGTTGGCGGCCTGACAGGATGGCGAATACCCGCCCGACGCCGATACTCCGCGATGGAAGCGGCATGCGGATTAGGTTGTAACCGACCGCTAGGGCCGCCAGCTCATCGCCTGCTGAAACGCCGGCCGCGCCCGCATCCGCGCATACCACTCCGCCACGCGCGGCCGCCGCTCGATCATCGCCGTCTCGCCGAGGTGCGCGATGCGGTGCACGAAGGGCGCCATGTCGAGGTCGGCGAGCGAATACGCCTCGCCCGCGAGCCACGGTCCCTCGGCGAGCGCGGCCTGCATGCGATCGAGGGTCTTCGCCAGGCGCGCGAGCGAGGCCTGCAGCTCCGCTTCGCCGAAGCCCTCCTTCACGGCTTTCACCCAGCGCGCCGCGGTGTCCTGGTTGGGCATGCGCGCCGCGATCGCGGCGAGCTGCGCGTCGCCGTACTTGCCGGCGATCTCGGGGCGGATGTTCTTGTCGAACGAAGGCGTCTTCACCGCCCAGGTCGGCTCCTCGGCGATATACAGCGTCCATTCGCGCATGCGCGCGCGCGCATGGGCGTCGGCCGGCCGCAGCGCCGGCTCGGGGAACACGTCCTCCAGGTACTCGTTGATCACCAGCGACTCGCGGATCACGCGGCCGTCGTGCACCAGCACCGGCACCACCGCGTCCGGGTTGAGCGCGAGGAACGCGGGCTCGAGCTGCTCGAAGGCCCGCAGGTTGACGTGACGGCTGTGCCACTCGAGGGCCTTCTCGCCGAGGCATAGCCGCACCTTCTGCGAGCAGGTCGAATGCGTCGCGTGGTAGAGCTCGAGCATCGTCAGACGCGCACGGCGTGCCCGTGCCGCGCGATCTCGCGCCAGAGGAGCACCGCGCCCAGCAGGAGCCCCGCGTAGTCCGTGTAATTCGCCCCGCGGAAGGTGTCGCCCGGGATCAGGAGCAGGACGCCCGAGACGACGAAGAGCGCGCGCGCCGCCGCCCCGATCGGCGCAAGGAAGAAGCCGACCACGCCGATGGTGCCCATCCAGATGCCGAGCGCGGCGGTGAGCGCGGTCCACGCGATCACGAGCGCCGGACCCTGCATCAGCAGGCTGGGCGAGAACACGAACAGGAACGGGACGATGTAGGCGCTCCACCCGATGCGCGCGGCGGTCCAGCCGGTGCGGTTCGGGTCGGTGCCGCCGATGTTGGCCGCGGCGAAGGCGGCGAGCGCCACCGGCGGGGTCACCATCGACATGATGCCGAAGTACAGCACGAACATGTGCGCCGCCATGGGCGCGATGCCGGCCTGCACCAGCGCGGGCGCGATCAGCGTGGCGAGGATCACGTACACGCCCACCGTCGGCAGCCCCATGCCGAGCAGGATGCCCATGAGCGCGGTGAGCACGAGCAGCAGCAGAACGCTGTGCTGCGTGATGGTGAGCAGCTGCAGCGTGAGCCCGAAGGCGAATCCGGTGATGTTGAGGATGCCGATGAACATGCCGGCGGCCGCGCAGATCAGCACCAGGTCGACCACCGCGCCGCCGGTGGAGAGCGCCGCGCGCAGCACCTCGCCCAGCGTGTAGCGGTGGCCACGGAAGCCGAACGCGAGCGCGCACAGGATCAGCACACCCGCGGCGAGCAGCGCTGCGTACTCGGCGCGCGTGTTCATCACCAGCAGCGCGTACAGCAGCACGGCGAAGGGGATCGGGAAGTACCAGCCGGCGCGCAGCACGTCGCGCGCGCGCGGCAGCTGCGCCGCGGGCTCCCCGACGATGCCGCGCTTGGCCGCCTCGAGGTCCACCTGGCAAAAGAGCGCGAAGTAATACAGCGCCGCCGGAATGGCCGCCGCCACCGCCACCGCGGCATAGGGTATCTGCAGCACCTCGGCCATGAGGAACGCGGCCGCGCCCATCACCGGCGGCATCAGCTGCCCACCGGTCGAGCCCACCGCCTCCACCGCCGCGGCGAGCGTCGCCGGGAAGCCGGAGCGCTTCATGAGCGGGATCGAGACGACGCCGACCGCCGACACGTTGGCGACCGCGCTCCCGGAGATCATGCCGAACAGCGCCGAGCCGACCACCGCGATCTTGGCCGCACCGCCGCGGTAGCGCCCCATCCAGGCGCGCGCCAGGTCGGTGAAGAACTCCGAGCCGCCGCAGCGCGCGAGAATCCGGCCCATGAGGATGAACGGGATCACCACCGTGATGCCGATGTGCACCGGCGCGCCGAGCAGCGCGTTGGTGTCCATCCCGAGGTACACGAGCAGACGCCTGAATTCGACCGGGCGCGACTGGAACACGCCCGGCAGGTGGTCGCCCAGCATCGCGTAGACGACGCCGCCGAGCGTGATCGCCACCAGCGTCATGCCGGTGGTGCGACGCGTGGCCTCGAGCACCAGCAGCACCAGCGCCGCCGACATCAGGATGCCGTCCACCGGCAGCTCGGTCAGCGTGTTGACGAGCACCGGGTAGCGCCAGGCGATGTACAGGCAGATCGCGAGGCCCGTCGCCGCGGCGAGCGCGTCCCACCACGGCACGCGCGCCGCGGCCGCCGGCGGGCCCGCGCGCACGGTGAGGAACGCGAGCGCGATCGCCAGCCCGATGACCGTGACGAGGAACTGCTCGGTGTAGAGCGCGAAGCCGAGCTTGCTCGGGACGTCGAGCACCCAGCCGACCACCAGGACGGTGAGTACGGCCCGCAGCGCGAAGACCGTGCGCGCCCAGGGGCGCCGTCCCACCGCCGGGGCGGCGTGCGGGTCAGGCATGGCCGGCGCGGCCCCGGGACGCGTGCAGAGCGCCGGCCCGCGGCGTCACTTCGCGAGGCCGACTTCGCGGTAGAACTTGAGCGCCCCCGGGTGGTAGGGCGCGGGCATCGGCTTGTACATGCTCTTGCCGTTGAAGCCGGCGAACGGCTTGAAGCTCGCCATGAGCGCGGCGCGGTTGTGGTACAGGGTCTTGGTGATCGCGTACACCACGTCGTCCTTCAAGTGCGAGCTCGCGAGCAGCAGGTAGTCGTAAGCCATCAGCTTGGTGGGACCCACCACGCCGGCGAACTGCGGCGCGGGCTTGACGTCGCTCACGTACGCGTAGGGCACGAACTGGCGCATCGCCGCGACCGACTTGGGATCGTCCGAGATCGGTAGGAAGCGGATGCCGCCGGTGGTCTTGTCCACCTCCGACACCTTGCCGGCGCCGATCGCGAAAAACCCCGCGTCCGCGTTGCCGGAAGCGAAGTCGTCGGCATCGCGCACCACGTTCGGCACCAGGACCGGGACGATGTCCTTCGAGGTCAGCCCGCCGTTGGCGAGCAACCCGTCCACCACGCGATTGAGCGTCACCTGCGCGGTGAAGCCGTACACCACGCGCTTGCCCTTCAGGTCGGCGATCGTCTTGATGGGCGAGTCCTTGCGCACGAAGAAGCCGACGCGCAGCGGAAACAGCACGCCGACGACGCGCACGTTCGGCTGCTTGCGCCCGTGGTACGAGGCTTCGCCGTTGTAGGCCTCCTCGGCCTCGAGCGTGTTGCCGACCGTGAGATCGATCTCGCCGGTGTTGAGCAGCGGGAACACCGAGCTCGATCCCGAGTAGGGCTGCACGCGGCTCTGGATCTTGCCCTGCTCGAGCAGCACCTTGGCGACCGCCGAGCCCATGTTGTAGCCGATCGTGCCCTGCGGCGCGGTGCCGATGCCGAGCACCTGCGCGTGCGCGGCGCCGCACAGCGTCAGCGCGGCGCAAGCCGTGACCAGTCTTTTCATTGTGACCTCCTCCTTGGGTGCAGGAGACTCTAGCAAACGGCCCATCCGGCCGCAACGCGCGGCGCCGCCTTCACGCCGGCTCCGAGATCTCGATCAGGTTGAGGTCCGGATCGCGAACGTACACCGAGCGGATCTTCGAGGTGGCGCCAGTCTTCATCACCGGCCCCTCGATGATCTCGACATGCGCGGCGCGCAAACGCCGGATCACCTCGTCGAGCGGCACGCCGGCGATGAAGCACAGGTCCAGGGTGCCCGGCGCCGCGACGTGGGCGCGCGGCTCGAATTCCTTCCCCCATTCGTGCACGTTGATCTTCTGGTTGCCGAAGGCGAACGCGAATCGCTCCTCGGTGGGCGTCCTGAAGGTGACCAGCCGCATGCCGAGGACCTCGGTGTAGAAGCGCACGCAGTCCGCACGGTCGCGCGTCGTGAGCACGATGTGGTCGACGTGATCGATCATACGATGCCCTCCCCGCGCAGCCGCGCGATCTCCGCTTCGCCGTAGCCGATCGCGCGCAGCACCTCGCCGGTATGCTCGCCGAGCTTCGGCGCCGCGCTGCGGATCGCGCCCGGGGTGGCCGAGAGCTTGGGCACCACACCCGGCTGCCTGAGCGGCTCGCCGTCTCCGGCCACCGAGTCGACCAGCATGCCGCGCGCGGCGAAGTGCGGATCGGCGGCGATGTCGGCGGCGCTGTAGATGCGCCCTGCCGGCACCTCGGCCGCTTCCATCGCCGCGAGGACCTGGTCTTGCGTGCGCTGGGCGGTCCAGGCACCGATCGCCTGGTCGATCCTTCCCATCTGCGCGGCGCGCCCGTCGTTCTTCGCCAGTGCGGGATCGTCGCGCAGGTCCTCGCGCCCGATCGCGCCCATCAGCCGCCGGTACAGGCTGTCGGCGTTGCCCGCGATCAGCACGTACGCGCCCCCCTGGCACGGGTACAGGTTGGAGGGCGCGATGCCGGGCAGGCTGCTTCCCGAGCGCTCGCGCACGGTGCCGTCGGCGTCGTATTCCGGCAGCAGGCTCTCCATGACGTTGAACACCGACTCGTACAGCGCGACGTCGATCACCTGCCCGGTGCCGCCGCTGTTCAGGTGATGCAGCGCGAGCAGCGCGCCGATCACCCCGTGCAGCGAGGCGAGCGTGTCGCCGATCGACAGGTTGGGCCGCACCGGCGGCCGGTCGGGATAACCGGTGACGTAGCGCAAGCCCCCGACGGCTTCCGCGATCGCGGCGAAGCCCGGCCGGTCGCGATAGGGCCCGCTCTGGCCGTAGCCGGAGATGCGCACCATGATGAGCTTCGGGTTCTCCTTCGAGAGCGCCTCCCAGCCGAGATTCCACTTCTCCAGCGCGCCGGGGCGGAAGTTCTCGATCACGATGTCGCTGGCGCGCGCGAGCTTGCGCACGATCTCCTGGCCCTGCGGCTTGCGCAGGTCCACGCTCACCGATTTCTTGTTCCTCGACTGCACCTGCCACCACAGCGACACGCCGTTGCGCATGCGGCGCCAGCGGCGCAGCGGATCGCCGTCGCCCGGCGGCTCGACCTTGATCACCTCGGCGCCGAAGTCGGCGAGCGTCTTGGCGCAGAACGGCCCGGCGATCAGGCTGCCGAGCTCGAGGACGCGGACCCCGGCCAGCGGTCCGCTCATGCCGCCGGCCGGCGCTTGAGCAAGCGCAGCGGGTTGTACTGGAGCACCGTCTCGCCGCGCCGGTTGACCACGCGATTGACAAAGCGCACCAGGCCCCGGTCGCCCTTCGAGGTGAGCCGGTGCTCGGCGACCTCGCACTCAACGTGGATCGTGTCTCCCACCACGGTCGAGCGCTTCACGTCGAGCGTCGCGTTGAGGAACGCGAGCCCGGTGTCCTGCATCGACGGCAGGAGCAGCCCCTCGGCGAAGGCGTACACCAGCGCGCCGGGCACCGGCCGGCCCTCGATCGCCATACCTTCGCGCCCTTCGGCCACCGCGAACAGCTCCTCGGTGAGCCAGCTCAGGTTGACGAAGCCCGCCAGGTCCGCCTCGGTGATGGTGCGGCGGTGGGTGCGGAAGCGGAAGCCGACCGACAGGTCCTCGAAGTAGAAGCCGCGGCCGACGACGAACAGCGACGGGGCGCTCACGTAGCGGGCCGCTATTTCTCGAAGTGCGAGCGCGCCTGGCCGAAGGCCTCGGCCATCGCCTTCCAGGCGGCGTCCGCGCCCTTCATCATGTCCATCCACGCCCCGCTCGAAGCGACCTGCAGCTGGTGCAGCGTGTACATCGCCTCGTCGCGGCGCGAGCGCAGCGCCTCGAGCTGCTGCTCGTACTGGGCCTTCATGTCGGCCTGCGAGGTCTTGGCCTTCGCCTCCCACTTCGCGACCTCGGTGTTCCACTGGTCGAGCTGCGCCTTCATCTTTTCGACGTACTCATCGCGGTTCATGGCGTCCTCCTGCGTCGGGTTGAGGGGCTGAGGTAGCGCGGAATCGGATAGCCGGATTCTACCGCGCGGCGTACGCCTGCCGCGCCCAGGCGACGCTCGCGATGGCGGCATCCTCGAGCGGGGTCGGCTCGATGCCGAAGCGCTCCCGGAAGCGGCGGTCGTCGACCACGAAGGGCTCGTCCCACTGGTAGAGCATCTCGCGCATTTCCCGCATCAGCGGCGAGAACGTGCCCAGAGCGCGCACGATCCAGAGCGGAACGCTCGCCAGGCGCACCGGGCGGGCGAGCACGCGCCCGAAGCGCGCGACCAGCTCGCGCATCGTCCCCCCGGGCTGGCACGGGAGCATCCAGGGGTGCCCGAGCACGTCGTCGTCCGAGCAGCCGAGCGCGGCGAGCCCAGCCGCGACGTCGGGAATGTAGTGATAGGTGTGGACCGCAGCGGGATCGACCGGCGACCACACGGTGCGCCCGGCGAGCGCCGGTTTCCAGAGGTACTCCCCGAGGAAGGTCTGCCCGCCGCCCGGGCCGTAGAAATCCGACGCCCGCCCCGACACCGCGCGCACGTCGCCGCGTCGGTGCGCGTCGAACAGCTGCTCCGCGGCCAGCGCACGGACCTCGCCCTTGCGGCTGCACGGATTCATCGGCGTGTCCTCGTTCATCGGCCGCCCGCCCGTGCGCCCGAGCATGTACAGGTTGTCCAGCACCACGAGGCGCGCGCCGGCCTTGCCCGCCGCCGCGATCAGGTTGTCCATGTAGCGCGGCAGCAGCGCGGCCCACGTCGAGGTGTCATAGGGCACGTTCAGGCAGTGATACGCCACGCTCGCCCCGCGGGTCGCCTCGAGGCAGAACGCCGCATCGGCGGCGTCGCCGGCGAACAGCTCCGCGCCCCGCGCGACTGTGCCGCGCGAGCGCCTGACGACGCGCACGCGCAGGCCGGCTTCGAGCAAGCGCGCGGCGAGCGGCGCGCCCACCTGCCCGGCGCCGAAGACAACGTGCAGAGCGTCGCTCATGCGCCCCTCGCCCCCATGCGCAGCACCGGCTTGATGGTGCGCCCGCGCCGGGCGTCCGCGATCGCCCGGTTGATCGCGCCGAAGGCGTAGGGCCTGACCAGGCGTTCGATCGGAAACCTGCCCGCGCGCCAGAGCGCGATCAGCTTCGGAATGAAGCGCTGCGGCACCGAGTCGCCCTGGATGACGCTCACGCTCCGGCGCCGCCCCGGCAGCGACGCATTCCCGTCCGGGCGCGCGACGAGTGCGAGCGTGCCGCGCGGATTGAGCAGCGCTGCGCCGATGCGCTCCATCGCCGGCTCGCCGGTGACCTCCAGCACGTAGTCGACGCCGCCGCCGGTGATCGCGGCGATGCGCGCCGCGAGCCTGCCGCGGCGGTTGTCGATCGCGTGCGTGGCCCCCAGCTCGAGCGCGAGCGCGAGACGCGCGGGGACGACGTCGACCGCGATGATCGGGCTCGCGCCCGCGATGCGCGCCGCCATGACCGCCGCCAGGCCGACCGCGCCGCTGCCGAAAACGGCGACGCTCGCGCCCTTCGGCACGCGCAGCGTGTTCAGCACGGTGCCCGCCCCGGTCTGCAGCCCGCAGCCGAGCGGCGCGAGCAGCTCGAGCGGCAGGTCCCTGGGCACCTTGACGAGGTTGCGCTCGGTCGCCAGCGCGTAGGTCGCGAACGAAGACTGGCCGAAGAAGTGCCCGCCGACCCCGTTCGCTTCGAGCGCATTGCTGCCGTCGAGGCGGCGAAAGCCGAAGTTCGCCTCGTAGAAGCGCGCACAGTGCGCGGGACGTCCGCCCCGGCACGCGCTGCAGCGCCCGCACGACTGGTAGGAGAGCACGACGTGATCGCCACGCCGGACCTTCTTCACCCGCCTGCCCACCTTCTCGACGATCCCCGCTCCCTCGTGGCCCAGCACCACCGGCTCCTCGGCGGCGCCGTGCTCGTCGCAAAGATCGATGTCCGTGCGGCAGATGCCCGCGGCGACGATGCGCACCAGCACCTCGTCCTCGCGCGGCGCCTCCAGCGCGAGCCGCTCGATCTTCAGCGGACCGCCCGGCCTGCGCAGCACCGCCGCGCGGATCCTGCGGCGCGCAAGCGAGGAATCGACGGGCCTCCCGGGGGCCATCTCACGCATCGCGCGCGTGAGGCGTGACCTGCCGGATCGAGCGGTACCGGTCTCCGAGCTGGTCGTCCACAAGGGCACGCCGGGTGGCGGTCGTCGATTCGGGAACAAGGTCCACGGATACCTTCGCAAGGGCGCGCCCCGCCGGGCATCGTTGGAATTCGGAAGGGGAGCGCGAGACGATGCCGAGGGGGCCGATTATGCAGCAGAACTTCCGGCGCGGTCAGCCGCCCGATCCTCCGCCGGGAACGCCGCGCGCGCGCGCTCGGCCGTCCATCCACCGTTTGTCCGCGAGCACCACCGAGGTTTCGACCTGTCGCGCCGGCACCGACCAGAATCTCCCGAGCAGGGCGTCCTTGTCTGCGCTCGGGACGAGGGCGTAACCGTTTCGCAGGTAGAAGTCGATGGCCCACTTCGCGTCCGCCCAGGTGCCGATCAGCACCGGCTTGGCCGCGAGGCCCTCCACGTGACGCAGGAGGGTCGTCCCCACGCCTTTCCTCTGCGCGCCCGGCGCGACGTAGGCGTGCCGCACGAGGGCGACCTCCCCCTTGTCCTGGATTCCCATCACCCCGAGCAGGCGCCCGTCTTCCTCGCCCACCCAGAAGACGATGCCATGCGCGATCTCCTCCGCCAGCTCCTCCGCCGGCATGTACGGCTCGCGCCACCGGTCGGCCGGGATCACGCCGCGATACGCCTGGGCCGCTTCGTTCACGATCGTCAGGATCGCCGGGGAGTCCTCGTCCCGGGATTTGCGAATGCGCATCGCCGGTCCGGCCTCCGCCCTACCACTTCTTGTAGGCCAGGAACTTGCCGGACATGGTGATCCGGACCCGGTCGCCCTTGGGATCCTCTTCCTTGTCAATATCGAGCGTGAAGTCGATGGCGCTCATGATCCCGTCGCCGAATTTCTCGTGGATCACGGCCTTGATCGGCATGCCGTAGACCTGAATGATCTCGTAGAAGCGGTAGATGAGCGGATCGGTCGGCACGACGGGGCCCAGGCCCTTCGACGGCAACCCGGTGAGCGCCTCGGCGAGCTCCGGCCAGAGGTCGAGGGCGGCCGCCAGTTTCTTCGCCTCCTCCGGGGACGCCATCGCCTGGCGATAGAACAGCGCCGCGATCCAGACCTCGTCGCGGCCGAGCGTCTTTTCGAGGTCCGCGAAGCTCAGGCCCTTGCGCTTCTTGGCGCTCATGAGCTGTTCGGTGATATCGGAAATCTGCATGGCGTTTCTCCTGGTTGCGTGAGTCGAATCCGGGGTTTCGCTCGTCACCTCGCGGCGCGGAGTGCGTCCTTCAGCGGCGGGCGGTCCGCATCTCTCGCCGGGCAGCCGCGCTCAATCGTCGGGGAGATCGAACAGCGCACGCGCCGCCGGGTCGGGACGCCCCTTGAATGCCAGGACGCTGATCTCGATATCCGCCGCCGCGCTGTACATTTTCGAAAACCCCGATCTCTGCAGCGCCGCCAACAGCGATTTCTCGGTAAAGCCGGTCTTGTGGGCGTAGAAGTCCCGCCCGCTGCGCTGGATTTCGACGCTGTAGCCGTACAACACGTCCAGAACCATGATCGGCCCGGCAGCCGACTGGTAGAGCACGTCGTCGATGTCCAGCCCGCGTTCGACGCTCGTGCGCATCACCGCGGCGATGTCGGGGACCCGGATCTGGGCGAATCCGCCGTCCTTGAGGACATGCAGGAATCCGGCCAGCACCCTCGCGACATCGTGCCGGTAGTAGTGCTCGAGATTGTGCGAGCAATAGACCGCGTCGAAGCGCCCGCCCTCGAGCGCGGTGAGCTCGCGCGCATCGCACACGATGTCGGGCGAGCCTCGCGGATCGATATCGAGCAGCAGGTGCTCGAAGTCCGCATACTGAGGCGGCAGCGGGATCGCCTTGCTGCCGCCGCCGACGTTCAAGACTCTCCCGGCGCTCATGCGCTCCCTCGCAGCCTGTCCCGTGATCCGGAGACCGGTGGAGACTATGCGCGTCGAGGGCCAAACGGGCAACACGCCGGTCATCGCGACCGAGGCACGGGGTGCGCTACTGCGCGGTCCAGCCGCCGTCGATCGAATAGCTCGCGCCGCGGATCTGGCCCGCCGCCTCGCCGCACAGGATCTATGCAGCGGCCTGCGCCCGTATCTGAAGACGCACCACGTGCAGCCCGGGGTGGGCCACTACGGCGTTTTCAACGGCAAGAAATGGGAGAACAGCATCTATCCCGTGCTGCGCGACGTGATCCAGATGACGCAGCAGACGCTCGCCCATTGACGCCCCGGGAAGCCGTCCGCTATCGCGGCGCAGGCCCGGTGCCGCGGGTCAGCGCTCGGCCTGCGCATGGCGCCTTCGAATCAGCTGTGTGACGTATTCGGCGCGGGACTTGCCGTTTACCGCCAATCCCTTCTCCTTGCACCAGGACATGAGCGACTCGACCTCGACGTGCACCTTTTCGACTCTCTGTCCCTGGCGCTCGATCGCCCGCATCGCTTCGACTGCGCTCTGCTCCCATTGCTCGTACCTGTCCTCGAGCTCGTTGCGGTCATCGACGACTTCGGTCAGGCGCTGCCACTGCTTGCGGCTGAACCACGCTAAGCCAACAACCGCGGCGCGATCGGGCGTGAGTTTGGACATGGTGGGATATTCCGGGGCTGGACGTTCGCGTTCGGAAACGCTACGCGGCTTGCTCGCGCGGCGGCTCCCGGAACCGGGGCTCAGGCCATGGGCTCACGCCGCGAACATCAGCCGGACAAACGCGCCGCCGAGAAGGGCGGCGCCCAGGACCAGCGAGCTGGCGGTGGCGATCAGAAGTGCGTGAGCGCGTTCAAACTGCCTCAGGCGAATGGCGATTTCCCGTTCCACGGACTGCTCCAGTGCCGGGTCCGCGCAAGACGCCACCTTCATCGCCTTGACATGGTGAAACATCCCGCTCGATGAGAAGAAGCGTTGCAGCAGCGCAGTACCCGCGGAGACCGCCAACACCATGACCGAGCAGGAGAGCAACACCCTGAACGGCAGATCGTCGGGCCAGGGCCGGGCCGGAAGAGTGAGCAGCGCCCCAACCACCGCGATCCCGGCGAGCTTGAGCAGCTCGGCCGACAGATTCTTCCCGTCATCGAAAAGCGGCGGGTCCGCCTGATAGCGCGCGTCCGGCAGGTCGATCCGCAACAGAGCGCTCTCGGACAGGTTCTGGATGGGTGCAGTGCTCATCACGGCAGCGGATTTCCCGCCTGATTCGAGCTCATCAGAACAGAGTTTTTCGCAATTTGCAATGCGTTCCGCCATTGTGTTTGCGTAAACACCGGCCCGATCTCTGCGGCCCTGAATTCGGTTGCCGCAAGAGCCAGGGTGATGGCATGCACCGGCCAAGCGGCGAGGCGAGTCGCAGGGGCCGCGCCTTATTCGGTGACGGCCTGCTCGACCAGCCTGCCGTCCTTGTAGATCAGCTCGGCCTTGCGTCGGATGCTTGGACAGCAGGCGCGGCGCCGCCGTTGGACGGTCGGGTTGATCGCGCGGCGGTGCGTCATCGCGGACCGCTGCCGCCCGGGTCCGGGACGACGATCTTCGAGTCGTCTCTGTTCCCCCACTCTCCCCAGGAAGCCACGTAGTTGCGCACGCGCGGATAGCCCAGGGACTTGAGGGCGAGAAAGGTGTTGGCCGAGCGGTAGCCGCCATGACAGACCGGGATGACGGTCTTGTCCGGCGTGACGCCTCTCGAGGCGTAGAGAGCGCGGATCTCTTCCGCCGGCCGAAACGCGCCTCGATCGTCGAGGTGATCGCGCCAGAAGATGTGCACGGCGCCCGGAATGGTTCCGGCGCGCCGCGCGCGCTTCTCCGTGCCCCGATACTCGGACTCGCGCCTGACGTCGACGACGACCGTCCGTTCATCGTCGATCGCGCGATGAACGTCGAACCGGGTTGCCAGCAGCTCGAGATTCGGCGTTGCCTTGTACGGCGGGGGCGTCGGCGGCGCTTTGGCCGGGTCGGCTGGCGCCGGTGCCGGCGTCAGGCGGACGAGCCGTTCGCCCGACGCGGTCCACGCCTGCGTCCCGCCGTCGAGGATCCTGACGTCCGGATGCCCCAGAACCGCGAGCAGCCAGACCGCGCGCGCCGCCCGCTCGCCGGTCTCGTGATCGTAGATCACGACCGGCTTGTTCTGCGCTACCCCTCGGCTCCCGAACAGCGTCGGAAATATTGCCAGGAAGGCGTTCAACGGGGCCTCCGAGGAGTCGTTCAGGCTGACGCCGTAGAGATCGAGATGCTTGCTTCCCTCGACATGGCCGAGCGCGAAATCCTCCGCCGGACGCAGGTCGATCAGGGTCACCGCCCCCAGTCGCTCGCCCAGCTCGCGCGCATCGATCAGATATTTCCGGTCCGGAAAATCACCGCTTGGCATTGGCAGGCCTCCTCATTGCAAGCATATGCGAACCCGGGAATCTTCGCTTCCCGTGACGCGCGACGTTCAGCATCACCGGCGCGTGTCCGCGTGGGCGGAGGGCCAGCCCGCATCGGTCACACGGCCTCGATCTCAAGCGAGTACGCAGGCGCCTGCCTGATCGTGCACCCGACCGGAGAGTGGGCGTCGGCCCATGCCACGATGTCACGCAAGGCCTCGGACGATTCGGCCGGCGCGCCGATCTTTACTTTCATGCGCACCGGTCCGTGGCCAGCCGAAACGTCCCCGTCGAGTCCGAGGATGCCCCGCAGGTCGGAATCGGTTTCGACCGTGACCTCGAGACTGCTCAGCGCCACCCCCAGCTGCGCCGCGCGCATCGCGATCACCGTCGCGGTGCACGAAGCCAGGGCACCGCGGAGCAGCCACCCGGGATTCGGGCCCGAGGCGGCACCGCCCATCGCCGGGGGCATGTCGGTGACCAGACGTTCGTTGTACGGTCCGATCACCTCGCAGCGCAGACCTTCGGCAAGACGCGCCGTTGCCGGCGCATTCTTCGCTCGAGCTTTGTTCGGGTCGGCGGATATGGCAGCGCTCAGACGCTCAATCGCTTCACGGACGTTTGGGACACTCATGATCGTCTCCGGTCGAGTTGGGCCACTCGTGCGGGCTGCGACGGCATGGTCCGGCCACCCGTGGCCGCAGATGAGAACTTCAGGTACCGGCACGGTGAGCTACCGCAATGATGACAGGAAGGATCAACTCCGGAATCAGGTAGCCCAGCCACACCGCTGCAGGCTTGGGAAGCCCCACCTTGCCGATGGATACGAGTCTGCCGACACCTGCGAGCAAGACGCCCAGGGCGAGAAGGTAAACCAGAAAGCCCTGTTGACGAATGGTGAGTGCCGCCCACAGGCAAATGACGCCGGTGGAGAAGTACACGCCCGCCATGAAGCGGTGGACATTGTCCAGGCGCGCGGAGGTATCGGGCTGTCCGAGATACATCTGCAGCGCGCCACCGAACATGGCAATGGCTGCAACCAGGAACAGGCAGACCTGTACCACGACCTGGCTGGCGAGCAGAGGGGCTTCGGGTGTCATTGGTCATCTCCCAGGTGGTGAGCGGCGGCTTTGGGGCTGGCGCAGCCGGCTGAAAGCCGCCCGCTCGCTGGACGGGTTACGCACTGGATTGTGCGCGCCCGGATTTCCGTGTGTGAGCCGCGAACTCCCTTGATGCCTGCGCCGGGAAGTAAAGCAGATTGATGATGAAGGACCCGCCAGGCGCGCCAGCGGCTGCAGGCGCTGCTGCTCAGGAACGAGACCCGCTACGTGGGCAAGTCGAGCTGGACCGCCGTCGCCTTGAATCGATCACCGTACCTCGAGACCTTTCGAGGACCTGCTCTTGCCACTTCCCACCTCCAGCTTGTTAGCCCGAGGTGTCAACTCTTTCGGGGGAACTTTGGCGTCCGTGTGCGGCGCCAGGTTAGCGCTCAACCGTGCGCTGCGAGCTCTTCGCGCACGATCTTGCGCACGAGCTCCTGAGTTACGGGTTGCTCCGCGAGCCCCAGGTGGGCCTTCAGAGCCTCGTTGATCAGAGTCTGATAGCCCTTGCCGGTCTTTTCGGATTGGGCCTTGAATCGGCTGAGGATCGCGTCGTCCATGTAGATCGTGATGCGCGTCTTGCCTGTCGTGGGAATCACCGCTCCACGTTTGCCCTTGGAAAAGTCATACACCTTTTTCATAGTTTCTCCGTTCTCTGGGGTCTGCCTTCCGCACCGAGATGACTCGCGTCCCCTTGCTTCGAGTAGAGTGGACCACGACCATCAGCGACCCGAACGCGTTTATACCGATGGTGACGAAACGCTGTTCGCCCTCCGCGGCGTCATCCTCGACGGTGAGCGCGAGTGGGTCGTTCAGCACCCCATCGCCCTCGGACAGCGACACGCCGTGCTTCTTGATGTTTGCCGCATCCTTCTTCGGGTCGAAATCGGCGGACACGCACGCAGTATATGCACATGATACATATACGTCAACACTTCACCGGCGTGCGGTATTGAGCGCTAACGAGCGCTGTAGAAAAACCCGTTTTCGCGGCGCGCGCCAGGTGTGATCGGCGTACGACGCAGGGGCTTGCGGCAATTCGGCGTTCATCGGAGCACTCGGCTCGGCATGCACGGGATATTCCCTGCGGATCTCCTATCGCGCGTATCCATGATGCGCCAGCTTCTCGATGTTGTGAACCAGGCAGTAGAGGTTCCACTGCGCGTTCACCTTCGAGCGCGTTCGCAGCGTGAAGCGGTCCAGGCGCTTGTTGTGGCGTAGGTTGGCGAAGACCGGCTCGATCGTCGCGATGCGCCGCCCATAGAGCCTTCGCCAGCGGTCGCTGTCGATTGCCGTCTTCATCCTCTCGGTGAACTCGAGCGGCGATGACTGGTTCTTCGCGAAGAACGCCACCTGCCGTGTCGGCGTTCTGTCCGGATGGCGCAAGCACCGCTCCCGCAAGTGGCAGGGCACGCAGTCGCGCTTGGCGCCCTGGAATTTGTGGTGCACCCGGCCGTTCGTCGTGCAGTGGCTGCCGGTGGAGTAAAGCTTCTTACCGGCCGGACAGATGCAGCGGTTGGTCGCCGGATCGTAGTGGAAGTCCGAGGGCTTGAACTTCTCGGTGGAGGTCGTCGCGCTGGCCGTCTTGTCCCAGAGCGGATCGGCGAGCGCCTTGTACTTCGCCTGCTCGGCGAAGCGTTCGTCGCGCCGGCGCATGAGGCCATCGGCAATGAGCGCCGGCACCCCGCGCTCGTACAACCCTTTCAGGTTCGCCTCGCTGTGACAGCCGGCATCCGCCGTGATGAGCGTCTGCTCGGTCCGTAAGCTGGAGGTGCTCTCGACGATCGGAACGAGCACGCTCTGCTCGCTTCCCGAGCCGTGGGCCTGCGCGGAGACGATGATCTGCGCCTTGCCGTCCACCGCGGCCACGGCGGCGTAGCCCTGGATCACGCCTTTGGAGGTGGCCATCTTGGCGCTGGCGCTGTCGTTGTCGGTGACATTGCTCTTGCGGATGGCGCCTTTCTCGGAGCGGCGCTCGGCGTGGGTCGCGAGGAACTCGCGGATGCGGCGCGCTTCGGACTGCAGCCGCTCCATGCGGGCTCGCTCCCTCGCCGTGTCATCGGGCGGCTCCTTCGCCTGGTCCCGCCCCCGGTGGGCTTCGAGCATCTTCGCAACCGCCTCTTCCATCCTCTCGGCCTCGTGCGCAAGCTCGGCGTGGGTGCCGCTGCGACGCTTGTCGGCGTTGCTTGGCAGCTTTACCCCGTCGATCGCGAACATCTGCCGCCCGATCAGGCCGAGCCGATCGCAGGTCAGCAGCACCTCGGTAAAGATCGCCCCGGCTTCCTCACCCAGCTCCCGGACGAACTTCGCGATCGTGGTGAACTGCGGGGCGCTGTCCCCCGAGATCGCCATGAACAGCACGTTCTCGCGGCACAGCCGCTCGATCGCGCGGCTGGAGACTACGCCCCGGCTGTAGGCAAGTAGCACGATCTTGAGCATCACCGCCGGGTCGTAGGCGGGCGCGCCGGTTGCGTCGTTCCGGAAGCGCTTCGCCAGGCGCGAAAGATCGACTTCCGTGTCGATCAGGACATCGAGCGCGTGCTCGAAACTGCCGGCAATGAGCTGGGACTCAAGGACGATCGGAAGGAACCGCGGGCTCCGATCAACAGGCTTGTAGCGCGCCATCTTGTTGTTCTCCCTTCGAAGCGTTCCCCTTCAGTAACGCTCGAAGCAGCGGATCGACGACGGCAACAGGAGCTTTTTATACAGCCTCAACGTTCGCAGCCACCGGCGCGCGAGCACCGAGTACCAATGAGGCGCGGTGCAGGCCGCGCGTCCGAGTAGGCTGCGTTGTTAAACGGCAGCCAAGACCGCTCGCCGAATGGCTTGAGGAAGCTCAATCGGTGCGAAGAAGCTTTGAGGGTAGAGGTAGTCATCGCCCGACTCGTCGATGACTCGAATTTGCCGATGTTTCGCCGCCTCGGGATCTGGCAGAACCCGATAAATCTTTCGGCGTTCCAGCGAAACCTCGTAGCCTTCGTTCTTTAGACAGACGACGAATTGTTTTGCGGTCGATCGCATGGGCATCAGTCGATGTAGCGTTTGATCTTGAACTCTCGGCGCCCGACACCGTGGGCCTCGTACCAGTGTACCTCGGCTAGACGGACTGTGCCGTCCTCCAGTCGCACGCTTGCAGCCCCTTTACGCTTTCTCCAGCGGCCCGCCCGTAGAGTTTTCGCAGGCGCGCGATCTCACGAATCGCGGAACCTCTCGCAAACGTTTCGGCATACGCAATTTCTCCGATGATCTCAAAGTACATCACGCACCGATCTGCTGCCGTTTAACGAATAGCGTTTATCCGCCGCCGCACAAACGTTGAATCCTGGCGCGCGGCGGTGATGGCGGCGGATAAACCTCGTTGGACTAAACCGCAGCGCAGGCGGCGGCTATGGGGATTGTAAGCGTACGGCAGCGCGACGCCATCGTTTGGCATGACGATGAGGGCGCTCGATGAGATGTCTGGAGGCGTTGGCCACGGCCAAGACCGGTCGCGTAGGCCTGAAACACGCGCGCGCGAATGCCGGTATCGCGCGAACCCGGTCGGAGGGCCGAACGCGCCCCTGGCGAGCGGCAGCACCAAGAGCACGGCACACGAATCGCGAGCGCAGCGCAACTCTCACGGCGGGCCTCGGAGTGGCGGCACACGCCGCGGTGGGATCGGAGCGCTCGGCACGAACCGTCCGTTGCCGCAGTGTGTGCAGCGCAAGTACTCGAGCCGATGGATGCGGCCCATGAATGCCTCGAGCGACTCCATCACGAGCGGATCGGGCACCGGCACCGAGAGCGCCGCGCGCGCCTGCGCCAGTTTCGTTGCCTTGTCGGCCGGGCCGAGCAGGCCGTAATGACGGATGCGCTTGAAGCCCTTGGGTAGCACATGCAAGAAGAACCGCTCGATGAAGGCGTGCACCAGCAGGCTGAGCGTGCGCCTGCGGTTGTCGTTTGCCGAATCGCGCACCCGCAAACGCACCGTGTGCGCGTCCATACCCAGGATGCGCTCGTTTGAGATCGCCACCCGATGCGTATAGCGGCCCAGATACTCGAGCACCTGCTCGGGCCCGCCCAGCGAGTGTTTGGCATAGACCACCCAATCATGGACATGGAGCCGGGCGAGAAGCGCGCCCCACGCAGCCTCGGTGATCAGCGCCTCAGCCTGCAGCGCCTCGCCCCGCAGTTTCCCGCCTTGGCGTGCCGCCTTCAGTGCGGCGACGAACTTGCCCCGGAAGACCCGGGAGAGCGCCTGGATCGGAAACAGAAAGCCGCGCTTAGCCGCCACCCAACTCCCGTCGGCCTTGAGCGCCCCGCCGGGAACCAGCGCGTGCAGATGCACATGGCGCCCCAGGTCCTGCTTCCAGGTGTGCAGCACCAGCGTGAACGCGGCGCTCCCGCCCAGCCAGCGCGGGTTGGCCGCAAACTCGGTGAGCGTCGCCGAGACCGCGGCGAAGAGCATCTCGTAGAGCGCCCGCGGACACTGCCCGATGAGTGCATTCAGATCGTGGGGCAGGGTGAATACGAGATGGAGGTACGGCACCGGCAACACTTCGCGCCGGCGCGCGGCGAGCCAGGCTTCCTTGGCCCGCGTCTGGCACTGTGGACAATGGCGGTTGCGGCAGGAGTGATAGAGATGGCGCGTCCTGCCGCAGGCCTCGCAGGTTTGCACATGGCCACCGAGGGCGGGGGTTCGGCACGCGAGGATGGCGCGCCAGACCTTCGCCTTGGCAACCGACAAGGGATGGGCCGCGAGATAGGCCGGGCCGTGACGGCGCAGCACCTCGGCCAGGCCCACCCCGGGGGTGGCGGCAAGCATGGCGGACGCTTCAGTGCTTGGGCGGCTCGAGCAACTCCAGAGGGGAAGTGGTGCCGGTCAGGTGGCTGCGCGCCAGATGCAGATAGCGCAAGGTCGTGCTGATGTAGCCATGGCCCAACAGGTGC
Source organism: uncultured Pseudomonadota bacterium (assembly GCA_963817785.1). Classification (GTDB taxonomy): domain Bacteria; phylum Pseudomonadota; class Gammaproteobacteria; order Burkholderiales; family SG8-39; genus JAKALD01. The sequence continues at coordinate 1,036,614 of CAWFPL010000008.1, forward strand.
TGGATGGTCGGCAGGTTCACGCCGGCTTCGAGCAGATGGGTGGCAAAAGCGTGACGCAAGGTGTGAATGCCGCCTTCCCGAGGGATGCCGGCGGCATCCCGAGCGGCGCAGTACATGCGCTGCGCTGTCGACACGTCGATCGGGCCGCCGCCCGAAGCGTTGGGAAAGAGCCAAGTGCGCGGCCGGTGCTCGCGCCAATACCGGCGCAACGCATCGAGCAAGCGCGGCGAGAGCAGCGTGTAGCGATCCTCGCCACCCTTGCCTTGGCGCACCTTGAGGCACATGCGCTCGGGAGCGCTCTCGATGTCGGCGAGTTGCAAGGCGCAGACTTCCGAGACGCGCAGTCCGGCTGCGTAGGTGGTGGTGAGCAGCGTACGCCCGCGCAAGGTTGCGGCGGCTTCGATCAGGCGCGTGACCTCGTCACGCGAGAGAATCTGCGGCAGGCGTTTGGGCACTTTAGCCATCGGGATCTCGAGGTGAGCCTCGGGCTGGCGCAGCACGGTGCCGAACAGGAAGCGAAACGCGCAGGACGCCTGATTCACGCTGGCGTAGGCGAGCTTGCGCTCGCTGATCAGGTGCAGCAGGTAGGCTTGAATCCGCGGCCCATCGAGTACGTCCGGCGACTGACGGTAGTGCTTGGCCAAGGCCCGCACGCAGGCCAGGTACGCCTCGCGTGTGCGAGGCGAAAACCCACGCAGCACCATCGCCTCGTCCATCCGATTGCGCAACTCAGTCATGTCGCTCTCCTCGTCAAGTTCGGGAACATTCCCGCAGGCGAGGATAGGACGGCTGGGCACCCCGCTTGAGTACGCAGCGGGCAGCGGATGACAGACGAATTCTGAAAACAACAACGCGGCGGTAGATCGCTCTACCACCGCGTCAGCGGTTTAGTTCAACGTGGAAGTGTGCGGCGCGGTAGGCGCGGCCCACCATAAAGCAGGGCGCTCGCCGCCGCGTCCGACACCACTGCCAGGTTATGTGGCATTAAAGCTGATACTTCGTGATATCCAGCGCTCCATGGAAGACGCCAAGGATGTCGATATTGCCGTCGTCCTTGATGAGGTACGCGATTCGGTAGTGCCCGTAGAGAAGAACCCTGACGTGGCGCGCAGACGCGGCGTATCGGGAGCCAAGTTGCGGAAAGCGCTTGAGATCCTGCGCCCGCCCGTAGATGCCTTGCACGGTCCGCGCGCGGCCTGTGGGTTGTCCGCGGCGATGTACCCAAAGATGTCCTCAAGCCAGCGCTGGGCTTCGAGCGTCCAGGCTATTTCTGCCATGAGCGGATGCGGTGGCCCATGTCTTTGTTCGACATCGTGCGCTTGGCATCCGAATCGGCGAGGCCACGCTCAACCATAACGTGGAACGCAAGCTCTCGGACGATCTCTTCCCGCGAGCTGTCGTCCGGTTGTCCCGCGATGAGGCGGATGAGTTCTTCCTTGGCGGTGGACATGGCTGATACCTCCGATCTGCCTCAATTGTGCTTATTGAGAATTACGTAACCGTATGACAACCGATTGGATCTTCAAGCGTTATTCCGATGTAGGCATTACATCGGAGTGGAGCTATGAGAGCGAAGAACAAATTGGACGAGGCAGCGAAGCGGCGGGTGCGTGCGGCTCGGTTGTTGCAAGCAGGGCGCAAGCCGGCCGAAGTGGCCGCACTGGTCGGAGCGCCGCGGCAAACCGTGTATCGCTGGCGCGGTGTGCTCGAAGCCGAGGGACTCGATGCGCTGCTCGACATGAGCAAGGGCGGACGGCCGGCTTTGTTGGGGGCGGAGGAATTGGTGCGGCTGCAGGTCGCGCTGATGGAAGGACCAACTGCGCATGGTTTTGGCACCCCGCTGTGGACGATCAAGCGGGTACGTGTGTTCATCGAGCGCGAGTTTGGAATTCGATACAGCGACGTGCATGTCTGGCGCCTGCTCGGGCAGATGGGTTTTTCCAGCCAGAAACCGGAACGGCGCGCTCTGGAGCGCGACGAAGTGGCGATCGAGGATTGGAAGAAACGCGTCTGGCCTGGGCTCAAAAAAAAGCCCGCCGAGAGGGCCGGCTGATCGTCTTCATCGACGAATCTGGCCTGTCGCAACGCCCGACCCGGGTGCGCACTTGGGCACTCAAAGGGCATACTCCGGTGGTGCAGTTCTGTTTCAATTGGGATCACGTTTCTATCATTGCTGGGATGCACCTGGCCGGAGTCACATTCCGGCTGCACGATGGCGCGATCAGGAAGGAGGAGGTCCTCGAGTTCCTCAAAGCGTTGAAGACCCACTACCGCCGCCGGCTGCTGATCATTTGGGATGGCGCCAAGCCGCACCGCAGCCGCCTGGTCGGCGACTATGTCGATTCCACCAACGGCCAGATCGTCCTCGAGCGTTTGCCGGCCTACGCGCCCGAAATCAATCCGGTCGAATATCTGTGGGCATGGCTCAAACGTCACGCGCTCGCAAACTTCTGCCCAGATACCCTGGACGAACTGCATCACGGCGCCCGTTCCAAACTAAAATCCGCCCAGCGCCGATCGACTATCGTCGCCGCTTGCTGGTCCCAGGCTAGTTTGTTCTGATGTCATACGGTTTCGTAATACTCAATAAGTCGCCGGGCGCTCGCTAATGCCACATAACGTGGAGCCAACCGGCGCGCGCCGCTTTCGCGCGTCCGAGTTGGGCGCAGGGTTAAACGGCAATGCGCCAATTAACATTACTCTCATGGGGACTGGCTTTGCAGCTCAGGAAGCCAGATCAGATCCGTAACCCCCGGATCGATGTCGCACTGAACTAGGAGGGTCGTGAGTTGCCCTCGGTGATGCGTCTGGTGATTGAAGAAATGCGTAACAGCTAGCCAGAGCGGCAAACGCCGCGGTTTGGGGTTCACCACGCTCATGTATGGCAACTCACCGGCAAGATCGGCTTCAGAAAGGGAGGAACTCCAGTCTGAAATCGCAACATCCGTGGCCTTACGTTCCGATCGCAATTGAGCAAAATCAGAGTAAAGCTCCTGGTCCAATGACTTCACGACAAAAGGCGTGCCGGTGAAACGACCAAGCCAAATTCGATCCCCAAGCAACAGGTGATTTAAGGTGCCGTGAATCGACTTAAAGAAAGCACCCACATCGCGCTTTCGCTCCTCGTCGGATAGCTTGCTGCAGCAGCCGTAAAGCCGGTCATTCATCCACCGGTTGTAGGTCTGCATTGTCCGCATGTACGTCAAAGAAATCATAGCTGGTACTCCGGCACGAGATATCTGCCGTTTAGACAGAATGGCTTTCCGATAGCAGGCGGCCTGCCTCCGCTGTACCGTGGATTGCGTGGCGAACCACGCCGAGCCACAGGTTGAGCACGCAGGCGTCAACCGTATCGAGGAGGCAGGCCATGGGCAAGTCTAGCAAGCTGTTTGTCGGAATGGACGTTCACAAGGATTCCATCGACGTCGCCACGGGCGATGAGCGCGGGGGCGAAGTGCGCCACTACGGCGCGATTGGCGGGGATCTGGCGGCGGTTTCGCGGCTCGCGCGCAAGCTCGAGTCGGCCGGCGGGCCGCTGGTATTTGTCTACGAAGCCGGTCCCTGCGGGTTCGGCATCTATCGAATGCTGCGCGCGCGAGGACACGAGTGCTGGGTGGTGTCCCCGGGGCTGACGCCGCGCAGCAACGCCGACCGCATCAAGACCGACCGGCGCGATTGTCTGAAGCTCGTGCGCCTTGCGCGCGCCGGGGAGCTCACGCCGATCCACGTGCCCGACGAAGTGGACGAGGCGATGCGCGATCTGGTGAGAACGCGCGAGGACGCGGTGGTGATGCAGCGCCAGGCCAGACAGCGCCTGGGGGCGCTCTTACTTCGCAACGACATCCGCTATGCGGCCAAGACAGCCTGGACGCCGGCGCACCGGCGCTGGATCGCGGTGCTGAAACTACCTCAGGCAGCACAGCAACTCGCCTTTGAGGAGTACGTGCAGGCGGTCGATGAGGCCGGGGGGCGCATCGCGCGGCTCGAGACGGCGATTCGGGACGAACTCCAGCACTGGCGCTGGCTGCCGGTGGTGGTGGCGCTGCAGGCCTTTCGCGGCATCCAGACACTGCACGCGGTGAGAATCGTGGCCGAGCTGGGCGATCTCAGTCGCTTTGGCACGGCGCGTCACCTCATGGCCTACCTCGGCTTGGTACCCTGCGAACACTCCTCCGGCCAGCAGCGTCAGCAGGGCTCGATCACCAAGGCGGGCAACAGCTCGGCGCGCCGCGCGCTCGTGGAGGCGGCCTGGGCTTATCGCTACGGCGCGCGCGTCTCGCCAATCATCGCGCGGCGCCAGAGCGGGATCGCAAAACCCGTCACCGACCTCGCCTGGAAGGCGCAACTGCGGCTGTGCGCGCGCTTGCGCCGCTTGAGCGCGCGCGGCTTGCACCGCAACAAGATCGTCGTCGCGGTCGCGCGGCAACTCTCGGGCTTCGTCTGGGCGCTTGGCCAGAAGGTCAAACCCTCCTGAGACTTTGCCACCGACCCGATCCGCGAAAGGAGGCTCGCACTCCGAACCCTCCCCACAACTCGATAGGAAACGCGGTGCGCTCGCGGCTGGAGAATCCTCGTCGAACGTTATTGATCCGGTCTGCGGACCGGCACCTCAGTGCTTAGAGCGAGGCAGCTCCGTGACGAACAACAGTCTTGCGGCTAGCCAACGCCCGGATATCAGCTTGATCGACCGTCGTCTCAGATGAGCCCGCCGCGTCCCCTATCGAGTTCACTTCAACGTCAAAACATGCTTGGCAGGAAAAAAGCAGGAGGCTCGTCGCCACTTGACACGTTTAAGCCATATCATCGTTTGAGCTCAGGCCGCGGCCCGTCAGGGCCGTCGCGCCTGCAGCGAATTGTTAGGCCGCTACGCTCGCTTAAGGGCCCGGACAATAACGAGGAGCACCACAGCGCCGATCGTGGCGACCACAATGCTGCCAATAAGGCCTCCATTGGCCCCGATGCCAAGGATGCCGAACAGATAGCCTCCAACGAGTGCGCCGATTACGCCGACAACGAGATCACCGATGATGCCAAAGCCGCCACCCTTAACCAGGACGCCAGCCAGCCAACCCGCGATGAGCCCAACGATTAGGAACCAGATGAAGTTCATGACGCTCTCCTTCCGTTAAAGAATTGGTTGCTAGCAGAACACGAAAGGCAACTCTTGCGATGACGAAGGCGCGGAAATCCCTAGCGGCCTAACGTTATATGGATACGAAAAGTAGCCAGATAACATGCTCTACGCTGGGCGACAACGCGTCAACGGCCCCTTGAATCAACGCGTTAAGGTGCCGTACCGATCTACAGTGCCCGCAATATCCAGCCAAAAATGGGTCAAGACGCTGATTCGCCTGCGGGTTCGGCTGCAGCACCGGACAACCCGAAAAGCCCTCGCCTGATCGAGCGGGTGCGCGAGGCGATCCGCTCACGCCATTACAGCCGTCGGACGGAGAAGACGTACTGGTACTGGATCCGCTACTTCATTCACTTTCACGGCAAGCGCCACCCTGGCGAGATGGGCGGCGCGGAGGTGACGGCGTTCCTGTCGTGGCTCGCGACGGAGCGCAATGTGGCGGCCGCGACGCAGAACCAGGCGCTTTCGGCCTTGTTGTTCCTCTACCAGAAGGTGCTGGGGCAGGAGCTGCCGTGGCTCGACGGGGTCGTGCGCGCAAAGCGTCCGGTGCGCCTGCCGACGGTGCTGACGGAGGCCGAGGTGCGGCGCCTGCTGGAGCAGCTGCACGGGGTGAAGTGGTTGATGGGGAGCCTGCTCTATGGCTCGGGCCTGCGGCAGATCGAATGTCTCACGCTGCGCGTGAAGGACGTGAACTTTGCCTACCGCCAGATCCTGGTGCGCGACGCGAAGGGCGGCAAGGACCGCGTCACGATGCTGCCCGAGGGCGTGGTTCAGCCGCTGCAGGAGCATCTGGGCAGGGTACGGGTGATGCACCGTCGCGATCTCGCAGAGGGCTTCGGCGAGGTTTCGCTGCCGCACGCGCTCGCGCGCAAGTACCCGCGCGCCGGCTACGAGTGGGGCTGGCAGTTCGTGTTTCCGTCGAAGAACCGCTCCGCCGACCCCGAGACCGGTGCGATCCGGCGCCATCACGTCTATCCCGACACGCTGCACCGTGCCGTGAAAGGCGCCGCCGCGGCGGCGGCGATCGTCAAGCCGGTGAGCTGCCATACGCTGCGCCACTCGTTCGCGACGCACTTGCTCGAGCGCGGCCAGGACATCCGCACGGTGCAGGAGCTGCTCGGGCACGCGGACGTCTCGACGACGATGATCTATACGCACGTGCTCAACCGCGGCGCGCGCGGCGTGAAGAGTCCGCTCGACCGCCTGGAGCAGCCGGGAGCGCACTACGCGTGAAGACGACCCGCTACTTCGACGCGATGCGCAACCGCCCGGATCGTGCCTCGATTCGCGACGAATGGATCACGCGCACGGTGTTGTCCCCGCAGCACCAGTTGGTACGGGCCGACGGACGCTTGCGGCGCTGGGCGCGGATCCCCGAGGCCGGCAACCGCTGGCTGCGCGTCGTCGTGCTCGCCGACGGCGAGACCATGCATAATGCGTTCTTCGATCGGGGATTCGAACCGTGAAGATCCGCTACTTCCGCGATACCGATACGCTCTATATCGAGCGCCGTGAGGCCGTGGTGTCGGATACGCGCGACCTCGACGAGAACACGCAGGTCGACGTCGACTCGCGCGGCCAGATCTGCGCGATCACGCTCGAGCACGCGAGCGAGCGCGCCGATCTGCCGGCGCTCGACTACCAGCAGATCGCGGCGTAGCGCCCGGCTCAGTACGACTTCGGCAACCCGAGCACGCGCTCGGCGATGAAGCACAGGATCAACTGCGGGCTCACCGGCGCGAGGCGGCCGATGAGCGACTCGCGCAGGTACCTCTCGACGTGGTACTCCTTCGCGTAGCCGAAGCCGCCGTGGGTCATGACCGCCTGCTGGCAGGCGTCGAATGACGCCTCTCCGGCGAGGTACTTGGCGGCGTTCGCCTCGGCGCCGCAGGGCTTGCCCCGGTCGTAGAGCCACGCGGCCTTGAACGCCATCAGGTTCGCCGCCTCGAGCTGCATCCAGTTCCTCGCCAGCGGGTGCTGGATGCCCTGGTTCTGGCCGATCGGGCGGTCGAAGACGATTCTTTCCTTCGCATACTGCGCCGCGCGAGCGAGCGCGCAGCGCCCCAGGCCCACGGACTCGGCGGCGATCAGGATCCTCTCGGGGTTCATGCCGTGCAGGATGTACTCGAAGCCCCTGCCCTCCTCGCCGATGCGATCGGCTTCCGGCACCGGCAGGCCGTCGAAGAACACCTGGTTCGAGTCGACTGCCTTCCTGCCCATCTTCTCGATCTCGCGCACTTCGACGTAGCGGCGGTCGAAGTCGGTGTAGAACAGCGACAGCCCCTCGGCGGGCTTGTTCACCTCCTCGAGCGGCGTGGTGCGCGCGAGCAGCAGCACCTTCTCGGCGACCTGCGCGGTCGAGATCCACACCTTCTGCCCCGAGATGAGGTAGCGGCCGCCGTCTTTCTTCGCCCGGGTCTTGATGCGCGTGGTGTTGAGCCCGGTGTCCGGCTCGGTGACCGCGAAGCAGGCGCGCTCGCGGCCGGCGATGAGGCCGGGGAGCATGCGCTTTTTCTGCGCGTCGGTGCCGAACACCACCACGGGGTTGAGGCCGAAGATGTTCATGTGCACCGCCGACGCCCCCGCAAACCCGGCACCCGATTCGGCGATCGCCTGCATCATCGCCGCCGCCTCGGTGATGCCGAGGCCCGCGCCGCCGCAGTCCTGCGGCATCGCGACGCCGAGCCAGCCGTCCTGCGCGAGCGCCTGGTGCAGCTCCCCTGGAAAGCCGCCCTCGCGGTCTTTCTTCAGCCAGTAGTCGTCGGAAAAGCGGGCGCAGATTCTCGCGATCGCCGCGCGGATCTGCTCCTGCTCGGGGCTTAAGGCGAAGTCCACCGCCTCACCTGCCGCGGCGCGCGAGCCACAGGACGCCGACGGCGATCAGGATGAGCGGCCACCAGAGCGCGAGCAGGCGTTTGAGGTGCCACAGCGGCAGGTAGCCCAGGTTGTGCGCGAGGAACACCGCCCCGAGCACGATGAGCACGATCGGCCAGAACATGCGCTTCATCTTCGTCTCCCTCAACCGGCTTTCACCGCGCCCGCTCTCACCAGGTCGGCGATTGCCGCGTCGTCGAAGCCCAGCTCGACCAGGATCTCGCGGCTGTGCTCGCCCGCTCCCGGCGGCGCGCGCCGGATCGAGCCGCCGCGCCGCCCGCTGGCGTGCACCGGGAACGGCGCGAAGCGCTCGCCGCGCAGCTCGACCACGTCGCCGCGCTCGGCGAGCTGCGGCAGCTCGGCGGCCTCGGCGGGCGTCAGGCACAGGTCCACCGGCACGTCGTTCGCCTCGAGCAGCTTCACCCACTCGGCGGCGCTCTTCTGCTTCAGCACCTCGGCCAGGCGCACGGAGAGCCGGTCGCCGTTTGCGCGGCGCTTGGCGTCGGTGGCGTAGTCCTCGCCCGAGAGCTCGGGCGCGAGCCCGGCCACGCAGCGCACGAAGTTGTTCCAGAAGTGCTCCTCCAGGATGCCGAGCGTCAGCCGGCGGCCGTCGGCGCACTCGAAGATGTCGTTCACCGGGAAGATGTGCGCTCGCGGATCGACCCCGGGCGACAGGCCGTGGCGCATCGCCGCCCAGAAGAACGCCGCCTCGAACAGCGACAGGTCGAGCTGCACGCCGCGCCCGGTGCGGCCGCGCTCGTGCAGCGCGGCGAGCACCGCGGTGGCGGCGAACGAGCCGCCGCTCATGTCGGCGAGCGGCAGGCTGGAGCGCGACGGGGCTTTCAGCCACTGCCCGGGAAAGGCGAGCCCTCCGGCCGCGGCGACGTAGTTGACGTCGTGTCCCGGGCGCTCGCGCCACGGGCCGCTCTGCCCGTAGCCCGAGATCGAGCAGTAGACCAGGCGCGGGTTGGCCGCGCTCAGGCCGTCGTAGTCGATGCCCAGGCGCTTGGCGACGCCCGGCCGGAAGCCCTCCAGCACGATGTCGGCGTGCTTCGCCAGGCGCTCCACCACGTCGTGCGACTCGGGCGCCTTGAGGTTGATCGCGAGGCTCCTCTTGTTGCGGTTCTCGGTGCGGAACTGCACCGGAATGTAGCCGCGCGCGGGGTCGCCCGCGGGCGACTCGACCTTGATCACCTCGGCGCCCAGGTCGGCGAGGATCGCCGAGGCGAACGGCCCCGGTACGAACATGGAGAAGTCGACGACGCGGATGCCCGCCAGCGGCTGCCAGCCGTCAACGCCAGCCATCGCGCTCTTTCACCGCTTCAGCCACGCCGCGCTCCCTTCGCCTTGAACGCGGCCGATTCTACCCGCAGCGCCGCGCGCGCAAGCGGCGGCGGCGCGAAACGGCGCGCCCTAGGGCGCCTTGAAGCCGGCGCGCTCGACCGCGCGCTTGAAGTCGGCGACTTTCGCCTTGGCCGGGTCGTAGCTCACGCGCGCCTTGCCCTCGGCGAGCGAGACGTCGACCTTGTCCACGCCGGGAAGCGCGCTCAGCGTGCGCGTCACGCTCTTGACGCAGCCGTCGCAGTGCATGCCCTCGACCTTGAGTTCCAGCTTTTCCATGACGTTTCCTTGGTTGCGAATCAGCGCTGCGGCTTCCAGCGGTTGAGCAGCAGCGAGTTGGACACCACCGACACCGAGCTCATCGCCATCGCCGCCCCGGCGATCACCGGGTTCAACATGCCGAACGCCGCGAGCGGGATGCCGAGCACGTTGTACACGAAGGCGAAGAACAGGTTCTGCCGGATCTTGGCGAGCGTCGCGCGCGACAGCGCGATGGCGTCGGCGATGCCGGCCAGGTCGTTCTTCATCAGCGTCACGTCGGCGGTCTCGAGCGCGACGCCGGTGCCGCCCGCGAGCGCGAAGCTGACGTCGGCCCTGGCGAGCGCCGGCGCGTCGTTGACGCCGTCGCCGGCCATGCCGACGACGTGGCCTTCCTTGCGCAGCGCGTCGATCTCGGCGGCTTTTTCCGCCGGCAGCACGCCGCCCTTCCAGCGCCGCACCCCGAGCCGCTCGGCGATCGCGCCGACCACCACCGGGTTGTCGCCGGAGAGCACGATCGGCTCGACGCCCATCGCGCGCAGCCGGCGCACCGCCTCGGGCGTGCTCTCGCGCAGCTCGTCGGCGAGCGCGATCCAGCCCAGCAGCCGGCCGCCGCGCGCGACGCCGACCACCGTCTTGCCGTCCGCGCGCAGCCGGCCGGGCGCCGCGTCCTCGAAGACCACGCCCGACTCGCGCAGGAACTCCGGCGAGCCGAGCAGCGCGCTCGCGCCGTCGATGAGCGCGCTCACGCCGCGCCCGCCGTGCGCCGTGAACGCGCTCGAGGCGAGCGCCGCGACGCGCTCGGCCGCGGGATGCGCGAGGATGGCGCGCGCGAGCGGGTGCTCGGAGTGCTTCTCCAGCGTCACCGCGACCTGCAGCAGCTCCTCGGGCGCCGCGCCCGCGGCGGGCGCGATGTCGGTGACCGAGGGCTCGCCGCGCGTGAGCGTGCCGGTCTTGTCGAGCACCAGCACGTCGAGCTTCTCGGCGCCCTCGAGCGCGTCGGCGTTGCGAATCAGGATGCCCGCGCTCGCCGCGCGCCCGACGCCCACCATCAGCGCGGTGGGCGTGGCCAGGCCGAGCGCGCAGGGGCAGGCGATCACCAGCACCGCCACGCCGGGGACCAGCGCCGCGGCGAAGCTGCCGCTCCCCCACCACCACAGCCCGAAGGTCAGCAGGGCGACCGCCACCACCGCGGGCACGAATATCGCCGCCACGCGGTCGACCAGCTTCTGCACCGGGGGCTTCGAGGCCTGCGCCGCAGCCACCATGCGGATGATGCCGGCCAGCACCGTGTCCTTGCCGACTCCGGTGGCCTCGCAGGTGAGCGCCTGCATGCCGTTGACGGTACCGGCGTACACCCGGTCCCCCGGCCGCTTGTCCTTCGGCATGCTCTCGCCGGTGAGCATCGCCTCGTTCACCGCCGAGTCGCCCTCGAGCACGCGGCCGTCGAGCGCGATCGCATCCCCCGGGCGCACCACGAACGCCGCGCCCGGCTTGAGGCTCGCCACCTCCACCTCGACCAGGCGCCCGTCGCGCTCGACCCAGGCGGTCTTGGGCTGCAGCCGGATCAGCGCCTCGAGCGCCTGCGCGGCGCGCGCCTTGGCGCGCGCCTCGAGATACTTGCCGAGCAGCACCAGCGTGATCACCGAGGCGCCGGCCTCGAAGTACAGGTGCAGCGGCAGGGCGAGGAACAGCACCGCGCTCGAAAACAGGTAGGCCACGCTGGTGCCGAGCGCCACCAGCACGTCCATGTTGGCGCCGCCGCCGCGCAGGCTCTTGTAGGCCCCGATGTAGAAGCGCCGCCCGCTCCAGAACTGCACCGGGGTGGCGAGCAGCCACTGCAGCCACGGCGGCAGCAGCATGCCGTGGCCGGAGAACATCGCCGCCATCTCCGCCAGCAGCGGCGCGGTCAGCACCGCCGCGACCAGAAAATCCGACAGCGCCGCGTGGTGCTCGGCGGCGTGGTCGCGCACCTCGCCGGCGCGCGCCAGGTGCGCGTCGTAGCCGGTGTCGCGGATGGTCGCGATCAGCTTGTCGACGTCGAGCTTCTGCGGCGTGAAGCGCACCGTCGCCTTCTCGCTGGCGAAGCTCACGCTCGCCTCCACGCCCTCGAGCTTGTTGAGGTTGGTCTCGATGCGCGCGGCGCAGGCCGTGCAGCTCATCCCCTCGACGTCGAGCTCGACGAAGGCGTTCGCGGTCGCCGCGGCGGTCATGGGCTTCTCACCGGACCAGCAGCACCGGCACCGTCGAGACGTGCAGCACCTTGGCCGCCACCGAGCCGAGCAGCAGATTGCCGGCGGCGGTCATGCCTCGGTTGCCGATGTAGATCAGGTCGCAGCGCGCGGCCTCGGCGTGGGCCACGATGCGCTCGGCCGGAGCGCCGACCAGCACGCGGGCGGAGTAGCCGATGCCCGCCGCGTCGAGCAGCTTTTTGGCCTTGGCGAGCGCCTGCGCGCCCTCCTCCTCGTAGTAGCGCTTGATCTGGCTGCGGCCGACGACCGCTCCCATGCCGGGCAGCTTCGGCACCGGCAGATGCACGGTGACCAGCTCCACCTCCGGCTTCTCCCGGTACCAGTCGGCGTGCTCGATCAGGCATTTGGCCGCGTCGAGGGAATGCTTCGAACCGTCCACTGCGAGCAGAATCTTCATGGTCTTGCCGGTCCCGGAGCCTGGTCAGTCAGGCGCCAAGTGTAGCCGGGGCCGCACCGCGCCGCGCCGCCATGCTCGCGCCGAGCCGGGCCCGCTGCTGCGCGCCCAGCACCAGCTCGGCGAACGGCAGCACGTTTTCGGACTCGCGGCCGATATGTCTGCGGTAGATCCATGCGAAATGCGCCACCATGCCGGCATCCAGCCGCGCCACCCGGGCCTCCGCGACGTCCGCCAGCCGCAGGCGCAATGCGGCATACGCCGCATCGATGATGCGGTGGTCGCGTTGCAACTCTTCAAGTGTCACGAGCAGCTCCGCCGCGCCCTGGTCGGCGGCGTGTATGCGCAGCACCGGGAACAGATCCTGCTCCTCGTCCTGGTGGTGCTTGACGCCCGCCGTGTCGAAATAGCGCATCACCCCGAGCGCGGCCGCGCGCGCCTCGGCGTCGCAGCCGCGGGCGGCGACGTGCGATACCAGGCGCTCGAGCGTCGCGAGCTGCGCCGCGATGCGGCCGTGGCACGCCGCGAGCAGCTCGAGCGGCGCATCGAACCCCGGAGCTGCGCTCGCGAAACCCGGCAAGGCATTCATCGCGTCAGTCCAGCAGGGCGAACACGCCGCGCGGGTCGCGCGTGAACGCCACCGAAATCACGTAGCCGACGACCGCCAGCGCCGCCACAGCGGCCCCCGCCCGCACGCCCTTGGTGCGGCCGCGCTTGAGCGCCACGCTGCCCAGGACGATGTACGCCAGCAACCCCAGTACCTTCGCGGTCAGCCAGCCGTTCACGAACGGATACTCGCCGATCGCCCACGCCAGCCACAGCGCGCTGGCGAGCAGCAGCGTATCCACCACGTGCGGCGCGACGCGCACGAAGCGCCTGGCGAGCAGCGGCGAGTCCGCGAGCATCAGTCCACTGCGGGCGACAAAGCCCGACACGCTGAGCGCCACGCAGCCCACGTGGATAGATTTCATCGCCTGAAAGACCGCGGCTTGCGTCATGCGTCACTTCCGCCCGCGCGGCCCGCGCGGCGCCATGTTCTCCTCCTCAAGCGCGGAGGGATCCTGCCAGTACAGGTCAAGCGAAACGTGCCCCTTGGCCGGCACCGCGACCTGGCGCGTCTCGCGCCTGCCAGAATAGGTCGCGGTCAGCCGGTAGCGGCCGGGCGCCAGCCGCGCGTACAGCCACGGCCCCTGCGCCACGGTGCGGAACACCTCCCGGCCCTTGGAGTCCTCGAGGCTCACTCCGACGTCGGCGAGATAGCCGCCCGAGCGCTGCGCGGCGAAAGTCACCCTCAGGTTGAACTCGCCGCGCATGGCCTCAAGCGCGGCGCGCTCCTCCTGCCCGACCCCGCCGCTCACGTAGCGCGCCCCGCCGTGCTCCTGCACCTCCGGAGGCTGCGCGAACGCCGCGGCTGCCGCGAACGCCGCGACCACCGAAAATGCGAGCAGTGCGTGCTTCAGCTTCATGAGCGAGTCCCGGCTGCCGAGCAATGCACAGCATTCTCCGCGCAGCGCCGTCCGTCGTGATTGACATGCATCAAAGCGGCTCCCGGTCCCGCGAAACGCCCGGGCCTGCATTTCTTTGACCCCGGTCAACCAATGCAGAGTTCTTGCCGGCGAGGAGGAATTTGTTGCTCTGGCGAGTCCCGGCTTCCAGCGAACATCGCGCAGAGCCTCAACCTCAGGACGCGACCATGGCCAGGATCACCGAGCGCATCGACCGCATCACCCGGCTCACCGCCGCGTACCGCAGCGTGCAGCCGCCGGTGCCGCGCAGCATCAAGATCGAGCTCACCGCGCGCTGCGACTTCCAGTGCTTCTTCTGCGCCAGCGCGATGCGCCTGCGCACCAAGAGCGAGATGGACCCGCAGCTGTTTCGCCGCCTGGTGCGCGAGTTCCGCGACCTGGGGGTCGAGGAGCTGGGCGTGTTCTACCTCGGCGAGTCGTTTACCTGCAGCTGGCTGCCCGAGGCGCTGCGCTACGCGAAGCGCGACTGCGGCTTTCCCTACGTGTTCCTGACGACCAACGGCCGGCTGGCCACCCCGGAGCGCGTGCGCGAGTGCATGGAAGCCGGGCTCGACAGCCTGAAGTTCAGCTTCAACTTCTCCGATGCGCAGCAGTTTCAGGAGGTGACACGGGTCCGCGCCTCCGACTTCCGGCGCGTGGTCTCGAACATCCGCGCTGCCCGCCGCGTGCGCGACGAAGTCGCCGAGCGTACCGGTCATCGCTGCGGCCTGTACGCCTCCAGCATCCGCTACGACGACGAACAGCTCGCGCGCATGGAGCACGCGGTCGAGGAGATCCTGCCTTTCGTGGACGAGCACTACTGGCTGCCGCTGTATGGCCAGGCCGGGCTCACCGCCGGCGCGCGCGGCACCGTGCCGAGCGCCGGCAACCAGGGCCGCATCGGCGCCCTGAGAAAACCCTTGCCCTGCTGGTCGCTGTTCACCGAAGGGCACGTCACCTACGACGGCCGCCTGTCGGCGTGCTGCTTCGACCACGACGGGCGCTTCGACATGGGCGACCTGACGCGCCAGAGCTTCCTCGAGGCCTGGCAGGGCGAGCGCTTTCAGGCGCTACGCCGCGCCAACCTCGCCGAGGACGTGCGCGGCACCGTGTGCGAGAAGTGCATCGCGTACGAGGACGCGCAACCGGAGGCGGCGGCCGCAGCCTGACCGCACTGCGGACCCCGCAGCAGAACCCGGCTTTGCCCCGATCTCCGGGTTATGCATAGGGTCGCCTTTTGGCCCTGCGCAAAAACAGGAGACACTGAGGCGTTCAAATCAGCGCCGCCGCCGGCGTGACCTTGCAGTGCCCCCGGCGTGCGAGATGCGTCGCCGCTTCCCTACGCCGCCATCTCCACCGGCGCCCGCGCGAGCAGGTGGTCCATCAGCTCGCCGGCCGGGCGGATCGCCGCCGCGAAGGGCAGGGACTCGGAGCCGCGGAAGAACAGCCCGCGCTCGGTATCGCCGCGCAGCGCCGCGGCGAGATGGTGGTCGATGCAGAACTGGCCGGCGCGCGGCAGGCCGTCGCGCAGGCCGCATTGGGTGAGGCAGTCGAAGGCGAGCGTGCACTCGCGGCGCGCCTTGGCGCGGCGCTGGAGTACCGCCTCACGCTCCAGGTAGGTGGCCAGCCAGGGGGTGCGCACGGCGCGCGCCGGCAGTCCGGCGACGCTCATGAACACGACGATGTCCTCGGGACGCGCCTCGGCGAGCACGCGCTTGAAGTTCGGATGCGCGTCGCCTTCCTGCGTGACTGCGAAGGGCGTGCCGATCTGCACCGCGCTCGCGCCCAGCGCCAGCGCCGCCGCGACGCGCTCGGGCGAGTTGATGCCGCCGGCGGGAATCAGCGGCACGCGCTCGGCGTCGATGCCGAGCTCGTGCAGCGCGCGGCGGATATCCGGGATCACGCGCTCGAAGTCGAAACGTGCGTCGGCCACTTCGTCAGGGCGCGGTGCGCCGAGGTGGCCGCCCGCGTAGCGCGGGTGCTCGATGACGATCGCGTCCGGCGCGCGGCCGCGCCGCAGCCAGCGGCGCGCGATGAGGCTGGCGGCGCGCGCCTCCGACACGATCGGGATCAGCGCGACGTCGGGCCAGTCCTGGGTGAGCTCCGGCAGGTCGAGCGCCAGCCCGGCGCCGACCACGATCGCGTCGGCGCCGCTCGCGCAGGCCTGGTGCACGTACTGCGGATACTGCGACACCGCGCGCATCACGTTGACCGCGATCAAGCCGTTGCCGGCCGCCAGCTCGCGTGCGGCGCGCACCTCCCGGTCGAGCGCGATCAGGTTGGCGGCGTCGATCGCCTCCTTGTCGCGCGAGCGCAGGGTGGCGCGCATGAGGTCGGGATGATGCCGGCGCAGGTCGACGCTCGAAATGGTTCCCACTCCGCCCAGGCCGGAGACGCTGCCGGCGAGCCGATGGGCCGACACCCCGACTCCCATGCCGCCTTGGACAAGCGGCAGCGCCTGCCGCCCTCTGATGCGCAGAAGTTCCATGAGCTAATCCGGAAAGGTTCTCAGTTTGCCGGCACCTGGCCGGGAGGTCTTTGATGCGCGACAACGAATCGTGACGCGCTCTGCCCTTTGCACATTTGATCTAACTCAAGGCTTTGAGGCAATGCCATGCAACCATTTGCGAATGGAAATGATCGGAATCCCCCACAGGGCGCACAGTTTGCTCGGAGGCGTCATCGCGAATCTGCCACTTTTCCGGCAGTGCACGCCGCAACACCTGAGCGAGATCGCGCGCCATGCGCGCGCGCATCACGTGCGCAAGGGCGCGGCGATCTACCGCCGCGGCGAGCGCCTGCACGGCCTGTTTGCGCTCGCCTTCGGGATGGTCAAGCTCGCCCTGCGCGGCAACAACGGCGATGAGAAAGTGCTGCGGCTGGTCGGCCCGGGCCAGACCTTCGGCGAGCCCCCGGTATTCCTCGAGCACGAAAGCCCGGTCGAGGCGGTCGCATTGTCCGACAGCATGCTGGTGATCATTCCGGCCCCGCCGCTGTTCGCGCTTCTGGAGCGCGACCCGAGCTTCGCGCGCAGCCTGGTGGCCAACCTGTGCCTGCGCGTGGAGAACCTGGTCCTCGACGTAGAGTCCGCGTCGCTGCACGACGCGCGCCAACGGGTGGCCTCCTACCTCGACTCGCTGGTCGAAGGCCACGAGGGCAAGACTCGCGCCACGGTGCGCCTCGCGGCGACCAAGACCGTCATCGCCTCGCGCCTGGGTGTGACCAAGGAAACCTTCTCGCGCCTGCTGCACGAGCTCGTCGAGCAGGGTCTGATCACGGTGGACAAGCGCGACATCACGCTCCTCGACCGCCCGAGCCTCGCCTCGCTGGCGCGCGGCGCGGCATCGCACGCGTAGTTCTCCATCGCGGCTATTCGAGCCTGCTGGGGTTTGGTTTAGCCTTTCCCCGATCTCCGCTTTTCGGAGAGGTCGCTTTCTGATCTCTCCGCAAAGCGGGGACCCGCGAAACGCTGCACGTTTCCGAAGGGGATTCGTGCGGTGGTTCCGCAGATAGCAATGTCCGCCGGGACGATGATTGCGTGCTCGTGCAAAAGCATCGTTATGTCGGAGCACTCGAATTTAGGGCCGATTGACCCTCATCTGCGCGGCATTCCTGCGTACGGCGCAATCGAGGAGTTTGAAACGGCTTTCAAAGAGATCGCGCTTGATCCCAAGCGCGTACGGGTATGGGCGCCGATACTTGGCCAGTATCGGCCCACGTTTCTTGGCCAGTGCCAAAACGCTATCACCGTATCCAAGGCGTTTGTGCGCCAGCAACTCGCGAAGGGGATGTTCCATGGCGACCCGAACGCAAGACAAAAGGCGGCGAAGATCACCAACGCCTTGTCCAGCTATAGGGTGAACAAGGCCCACGATCGCCACATTCATATGACGGAATGCAAAAGGCCGGGCTTGAAGATAGAACGGCTAGAGGATGATCAAGACCTACAGGACTTGGTGTTGACCGTTCATCATTGCTACATGAACGCTCTCATGAATGGTCCGTCGTTCAAGATCATTGAAAATCTCAACGGCATTGCGTTCGTGAAGCAACAGATACAGATCGCGATGCAGGCAAGGCAATGAAGCTATTTTTGCCTCTTGGCCCAGCGTGCGGTCGCTGCTTTCTTCGCAATCTGAGCGCGCTTGGCCGCACTAAGGCTCGCCGCCCTCGCCTTGCCGCCCTTGAGTCCGCCCATGCGTCCTAACGCCACGGCGGCGGGATTCTTGGTGCCTTTGGGCGTCAGCTCATCAGGCTCGCCGGTCGCAGCTTCCAAAATCGACGCGGCGAGCTCGTTGATGTCCTTCCGCTTGCTTGAGCGCTTCGGCATATGTCACCTTGTCGCATATGGCAGCCTGCCGCGTCAAGCTGCGGATAACTCAAACTGGCCCACTACCCACAGGGTCAAAAGGCGACCCTGCGCAAGAGCCGGAGATCGGGAAAAGCCGAAACCCTCCCGGCTTATTGCACCAGCGGACTCTGCGCCCCCACAAGGTCCACCCCCTGCAGCTTCGCCTCTCCCGCCAGCACCTGCACGTACTGCGCCAGCGCGCGCTCGGTCGAGCGCTCGCGCAACAGCGCCGCAATGCGCTCGCGCGCGGCGTCGCACGGCACCGGCTCGCCCGCGATGCGCCGCGCCACCAACACGACGTGGAATCCGTATCGGGTATCGACCAGCTCGGGCAGCACGCCGAGCGCCTCGCTGCCGAAGAGCGCACGCTCGAACTCGGGCACGGTATCGCCGCGCCCGAGCTGGCCGAGCGAGCCGCCGTTCGCCGCCGAGGGGCAATTGGAGTACTCGCGCGCCAGCTCCGCGAAACGTTGCGGCTCGCGTCGCGCCGCGGCGTGCACTTCCGCCGCCTTGGCGCGCAGGGCGCCCGGAGGTACCCGCGCGGTGAGCGCGAGCAGGATGTGGCTCGCCGCGACCAAGTCTCCCGAGCGGAACTGCGCCCGGTGGCCCTCGTAGTAGCGGCGGCACTCCTCGTCGTTCGGTTCGGGCGTGCGCACTTCGAGCTCCAGCACGCGCTCGATGACCGCGTCTTCGGCGCCCGCGTCGGCGAAGCTCACTTCGGCGCGGGTACGGCCTTCGAGCAGGCCGCGGAGCGCAGCGCGTTCGAGCAGCAGCTCGCGTACCGCGAGCGCGCGCCGCGCGGCGGCATCCGGATCGCCGGCGTCGCGCTGGCGCTCGGCCTCGGCGCGGATGCGCGCCTCGTCGATCCGGTGGCCGTTGACGACGAGCGGTGCCATCAGCCGCGGCTCCGCACGATCTGGTAGGCGCGCCCCAGGTAGGCGATCGAAGCGAAGCCGCTCCAGACGTGCACCAGGCGCGAGAACGGAAACAGGAAGAACATCGTCAGGCCGAAGAACAGGTGGATCTTGTAGATCGGCGGCACGCCGGCGACGAACGCGGCCGCGCCGCCGCGGAAGGTGACGATGTGCTGCGCCCAGTCGGCGAGCAGCAGCATCTCGCTGCCCTCAAGGTGCCGCGCCGAGAAGGCGATCGTGGTCAGGCCGAGCAGCAGCGTCGCCAGGATCCACAGCAGGATGAAGATGTCCATGCGCGTGCTGGTGGCGCGGATGCGCGCGATCGCCAGGCGCCGGTGCACGAGCAGCGCCAGGCCGACCAGGCACATGGTGCCGAAGATTCCGCCGGCGCTCATCGCGGTCAGCTGCTTCGCCTCGGTCGTGAGCCCCATCCCGGTGTACACGCTGTGCGGCGTGAGCAGGCCGAACAGGTGGCCGAGGAACAGCAGCAGGATGCCGACGTGGAACAGGTTCGATCCCCAGCGGAGCTGGCCGCGGCACAGGAGCTGCGAGGAATCGCTCTTCCACGTGTACTGCTCGCGGTCGAAGCGCACGAGGGACCCGAGCAGGAACACCGCCAGGCACACGTAGGGGTAGATGCCGAACAGCAGGTCGTTGAAAAAGCCGCTCATGCTCGGGCTCCTTTGCGGTAAACGCGGATCGGGGCGGCCTGCGGCGCGGGCGCCGCGCAGGCGCCGCCGAAGCTCACCGGTTCGTCCATCCAGGCGCGGTCGATGGCCTCGGGCGAATCGTCTTCACCCGGCTGTGGCCGCTCCGCCCGCTTGAGCGCCAGGCCCGGCTCGCCGGCAATCGCGAGCAGCGCCGCGAACAGCGCCGCGTAGCGGCTGCCGCGCCCGGCCAGGCGCTCGCCCAGCGCGCGCAGGATGTCGGCGGTCTCGCCGAGCAGGGCGCGCGCCTCGGGCGCCGGCAGCAGCGACAGGAACTCGAGGAACGCCGGCAGGTAGTCGGGCAGCTCGTTGCCGGCCACCGCCATGCCGCGCGCGCGGTAGGTGGCGGCCAGATCGACCATCGCCTGACCGCGGTCGCGCGACTCGCCGTGCACGTGCTCGAACAGGTGCAGCGACAGCGCACGGCTGCGGTCGAACAGCGCGACGTAGCGTTCCTGCGAGGCGATCAGCGGCTCGCGGGCGAGCTCCTCGATCAGGCCGGCCAGCTCCGAGCGCGCCGGACGCGCGAGCGCGCGCTCGGCGTTGAGCACCGCCGAAAGCTCGGGCAGCGCCGCCCGCAGCTCGGCCTCCGGATACGCGAGCAACGCCGCGAGCGCGCGAAAGGTCTTCATCGCCCGCCTCCCTCGACCTCGGGGAGCGCGCGGATCGGAATGGTGCGGCGCTTCTTGCCGCCGAACAGGCTCGCTTCGCTCGAGCCGTCGGAGCAGCCGTTGCCGAACGAGAAGCCGCAGGAGCCGCGCAGGTCGTAGGCGTTCTCGGCGTACTCGCGGTGAGTGGTGGGGATCACGAAGCGGTCCTCGTAGTTGGCGATTGCCATGACGCGGTACATGTCCTCGACCTGTGCCGCGCTGAGCCCCACCTGCGCGAGCACCGCCGCGTTCTCCCGGTTCTCGACGTGGCGCGCGCGCATGAAGGCGCGCATCGCGAGCATCCGCTCGAGCGCGAGCTTCACCGGGACCTCGTCGCCGGCGGTGAGCAGGTTGGCCAGGTACTTGAGCGGGATCCTGAGCTGCGAGACGTCCGGGATCTCGCCGTTGGCGCCGAGCGCACCGCTGTTGGCGGCGGCGCTGATCGGCGAGAGCGGCGGCACGTACCACACCATCGGCAGGGTGCGGTACTCCGGATGCAGCGGGAAGGCCACCTTCCAGTCCATCGCCATCTTGTACACGGGCGAGCGCCGCGCGCCCTCGATCCAGGCCTCGGGCACCCCGTCCTTCCTCGCCTGCTCGATCACCTCGGCGGCGAACGGGTCGAGGAACAGCCCGAGCTGCGCCTCGTACAGTGACTTCGGGTCGGCGACGCTCGCGGCCTCGGCGATGCGGTCGGCGTCGTACAGCAGCACGCCGAGATAGCGGATGCGCCCGACGCAGGTCTCGGAGCACACCGTGGGCTGACCGACCTCGATCCGCGGGTAGCAGAAGATGCACTTCTCGGCCTTGCCGGTCGACCAGTTGTAGTAGATCTTCTTGTACGGGCAGCCCGAGACGCACATCCTCCAGCCGCGGCACTTGTCCTGGTCGATGAGCACGATGCCGTCCTCCTCGCGCTTGTAGATCGAGCCCGAGGGGCAGGAGGCGACGCAGGTCGGGTTCAGGCAGTGCTCGCACAGCCGCGGCAGGTACATCATGAAGGTGTTCTCGAACTGGCCGTAGACCTCCTTCTCGATATCGGCGAAGTTGGCGTCGGCCGAGCGCTTGGCGAACTCGCCGCCGAGGATCTCCTCCCAGTTCGGCCCCCACACGATCTTCTCCATGCGCTCGCCGGTGATCAGCGATCGCGGCCGCGCCACCGGTGCGGTCTGCGACGCGGGCGCCGTGTGCAGGTGCTCGTAGTCGAAGGTGAACGGCTCGTAGTAGTCGTCGATCTCGGGCAGGTGCGGGTTGGCGAAGATCTTGGCGAGCAGCGCGAGCTTGCCGCCCTGCTTCGGGCGGATCTTGCCGTCGCCGCTGCGTTCCCAGCCGCCGCGCCACCTGCCCTGGTTCTCCCAGTCCTTCGGGTAGCCGATTCCCGGCTTGGTCTCGACGTTGTTGAACCACGCGTACTCCATGCCCTCGCGGTTGGTCCACACGTTTTTGCAGGTGACCGAACAGGTGTGACACCCGATGCATTTGTCCAGGTTCAGCACCATGCCGATCTGAGCGCGGACTTTCATGCCGTCTCCTCCTTCGCCGAGCCGTCCATCCAGTCCACCTTCGCCATCTTCCTGACGATGATGAACTCGTCGCGGTTGGACCCCACGGTGCCGTAGTAGTTGAAGCCGTAGCTCTGCTGCGCGTAGCCGCCAATCATGTGGGTGGGCTTGGGGCAGGTGCGCGTGACCGAGTTGTGAATGCCGCCGCGCGTGCCCATGATCTCCGAGCCGGGCGTGTTCACGATCTTCTCCTGCGCGTGGTACATCAGCACCATGCCCTCGGGCACGCGCTGCGACACCACCGCGCGCGCGGTGAGCGCGCCGTTCAGGTTGAAGCCCTCGATCCAGTCGTTGTCCTCGATGCCGGCCTTCTTCGCGTCGATCTCCGAGATCCACACGATCGGACCGCCGCGCGACAGCGTGAGCATGATCAGGTTGTCGGTGTAGGTGGAGTGGATGCCCCACTTCTGGTGCGGGGTGATGAAGTTGAGCACCACTTCCGGATTGCCGTTCGAGCGGCGGCCGAGCAGCGGCTTGACCGTCTTGGTGTCCACCGGCGGGCGGTAGGCGACGAAACCCTCGCCGAAGGCGCGCATCCAAGGATGGTCCTGGTACAACTGTTGGCGTCCGGTGAGCGTGCGCCACGGGATCAGCTCGTGCACGTTGGTGTAGCAGGCGTTGTACGACACGTGCTCGGACTCGAGCCCCGACCAGGTCGGCGAGGAGATGATCTTGCGCGGCTGCGCCTGGATGTCGCGGAAGCGGATCTTGTCGTCCTCGCGCGGCCGCGCGAGGTGCGTGTGGTCGCGCCCAGTGATCGCCGAGAGCGCCGCCCAGGCCTTCACCGCCACCTCGCCGTTGGTCTCCGGGGCGAGCGCGAGGATCACCTCGCAGGCGTCGATGTCGGTCTCGATCTTCGCCAGCCCCTGGGTCGCGCCCGGCTCGGTCACGCGGTAATTGAGCTTGCCGAGCAGCTCGACCTCGTGCTCGGTGTTCCACGCGATGCCCTTGCCGCCGTTGCCGACCTTCGCCATCAGCGGGCCGAGCGCGGTGAAGCGCTGGTAGACGTTCGGGTAATCGCGCTCGACCACGCTGACCGCGGGCATGGTCTTGCCGGGGATCGGCTCGCATTCGCCCTTCTTCCAGTCCTTCGGCTCGAAGGGCTGGCCGAGCTCGCCCGGGGTGTCGTGCATGAGCGGCGTGAGCACGACGTCTTTCTCGAGGCCGAGCTGCCCGACGGCCAGCTCGGAGAACTTCTGCGCGAGGCCCTTGTAGATTTCCCAGTCGCTCCTCGACTGCCACACCGGGTCGACCGCCTGCGACAGCGGGTGGATGAACGGGTGCATGTCGGAGGTGTTGAGGTCGTTCTTCTCGTACCAGGTGGCGGTGGGCAGCACCACGTCCGAGTAGAGGCAAGTGGTCGACATGCGGAAGTCGAGCGTCACCAGCAGGTCGAGCTTGCCGCCGCCGGCTTCGACGCGCCACTCGACCTCCTCGGGCTTGTCGCCCGCGGTCGCGCCCAGGTCCTTGCCCTGCACCCCGTTCTGCGTACCGAGCAGGTGCTTGAGAAAATACTCGTGCCCCTTGCCCGAGGAGCCGAGCAGGTTCGAGCGCCAGACGAAGAGGTTGCGCGGGAAGTTGTCCGGGTGATCGGGATCCTCGCAGCTCATGCGCAGCCTGCCGCCTTTCAGCTCGCGCGCGACGTAGTCCTTGGGCTCGAGCCCCGCCGCGGCCGCGGCCTTCGCGATCGAAAGCGGATTCACCTGCAGCTGCGGCGCCGAGGGCAGCCAGCCCATCCTCTCGGCGCGCACGTTGAAGTCGATCAGGCTGCCGGAGTAGCGCTTGGCATCGGCCAGCGGCGAGAGGATCTCGGCCACCGAGACCTTCTCGTAGCGCCACTGGTCGGTGTGCGCGTAGAAAAAGCTGGTCGCGTTCATCTGCCGCGGCGGCCGGCTCCAGTCGAGCGCGAAGGCGAGCGCGGTCCAGCCGGTCTGCGGGCGCAGCTTTTCCTGGCCGACGTAATGCGCCCAGCCGCCGCCGGACTGGCCGACGCAGCCGCACATCACCAGCATGTTGATGATGGCGCGGTAGCTCATGTCCATGTGGTACCAGTGGTTCAGGCCGGCGCCGATGATCACCATCGACTTGCCGTGCGTCTTGTGAGCGTTGTCGGCGAACTGGCGCGCGACGTTCACCACGTCGGCGCGCTTGACGCCGGTGATCTGCTCCTGCCAAGCCGGGGTGTACGGCACGTCGTCGTCATAGGAAGCCGCGACGTTGCCGCCGCCCAGGCCGCGGTCGATGCCGTAGTTGGCGAGCAGCAGGTCGTGCACCGTGGCGACCAGCGTCTCGCCGTCGGCCAGTACGAGCTTCTTCACCGGGACGCTCTTCACCAGCACGTCGGGATGCGCGCTCCCGCGGAAGTGCTCATGCGGCTGGCCGCCGAAGTACGGGAACGCCACGCCGGCCACGTCGCCCTTCGCCTCGAGCAGCGACAGCCGCGGTCGGATGTCGGCGCCGGCGCCGCTCTTCTCCTCCAGGTTCCATTTGCCCTTCTCGCCCCAGCGGAAGCCGTTCGAGCCGAGCGGCACCGCGAGCGCGCCGCTCGTCTCGTCGTAGCACACCGTCTTCCATTCGGGATTGTTGGACTCGCCCAGCCGGTCGGCGAAGTCCGAGCAGCGCACGAAGCGCTCGGGCACGTAGTGCTCGCCCTGCTTCACCAGGCGCACCAGCATCGGCATGTCCGTGTAGCGCCGGGCGTAGTCGCGGAAGTACTCGCTCGGGCGCTCGAGGTGGAACTCCTTCAGGATCACGTGGCCCATCGCCATGGCGAGCGCGGCGTCGGTGCCCTGCTTGGGGTGCAGCCACAGGTCGCCGAACTTGGCGCCCTCGGCGTAGTCCGGGAACACCGAGACGATCTTGGTGCCCTTGTAGCGCGCCTCGGTCATGAAGTGGGCGTCGGGCGTACGCGTCTGCGGCACGTTCGAGCCCCACATGATGATGAAGCTCGAGTTGTACCAGTCGGCCGACTCCGGCACGTCGGTCTGCTCGCCCCAGGTCATGGGCGAGGCCGGCGGCAGGTCGCAGTACCAGTCGTAGAAGCTCATGCACACGCCGCCGATCAGCGACAGATACCGGCTGCCCGCGGCGTAGGACACCATCGACATCGCCGGGATGGGCGAGAAGCCGATGACCCGGTCCGGGCCGTACTTCTTCACCGTGTAGACGTTCGCCGCGGCGACGATCTCGTTCGCCTCCTCCCACGAGGCGCGCAGGAACCCGCCCAAGCCGCGCGCCTTCCTGTAGCTCGCGGCCGCCTGTGGGCTCTCGACGATCGCGCGCCAGGCCTCGAGCGGCGGATTCGACTTGCGCAGCTCGCGCCACAGCGTGAGCAGCGGGCTCCTCACCATCGGATATTTCAGGCGGTTGCCGCTGTACAGGTACCAGGAGTAGGAGGCGCCGCGCGCGCAGCCGCGCGGCTCGTGGTTGGGCATGTCGGGGCGGGTACGCGGATAGTCGGTCTGCTGCGTCTCCCAGGTGACGATGCCGCCCTTCACGTAGATCTTCCACGAGCACGAGCCAGTGCAGTTGGTGCCGTGGGTCGAGCGCACGATCTTGTCGTGGCTCCAGCGCTTGCGGTAGGCGTCCTCCCAGATGCGGTCCTCGCGGCGCACCTCGCCGTGGCCGTCGGAGAAGCCCTCGCGCGCCTCGGTGAGATATTTCAGTCGGTCGAGAAAATGGCTCATGGCTGCTCCTACTTTGTGGCGGGCTCAGCGCGCAGCGGCCGCGGCCGGCTTTTCGGCGCGCACGAACGCGACCGCGAGCGCGGTCGCGGCCACGCCCAGTACGACGTAGACGAAGAAGCCCCGCGCGTAGCCCACCGGTCCGAGCACATCGACGAAGGCGCCCAGCACCGGCGGGATCACGAAGCCGCCAAGCGCACCCAGGCCGCCGACCCAGCCCGAGGCGCCGCCGACTGCGTGGGGAATGTACTTGGGTACCATCTTAAATACCGCCGCGTTGCCGATGCCCATGCCGAGCGCGATCACCAGCTCGCCCATGAGGTTGAGCGCGAATTGCGTCACCGCAGTGAGTAGCACCGCCCCCGCGAACACCGCGAGGAACGC
The DNA here is from genome assembly GCA_963817785.1 of uncultured Pseudomonadota bacterium. Lineage (GTDB taxonomy): Bacteria > Pseudomonadota > Gammaproteobacteria > Burkholderiales > SG8-39 > JAKALD01. The sequence goes on from CAWFPL010000008.1 coordinate 1,062,623, forward strand.
CCCGACCGCGACGCGCTCGCCGCCGAAGCGCTCCGAGATCACCCCGCCGAACACCCGGATCAGCGCCGCCAGCACCGCAAAGCCGAGCCCGCCGAGGATCCCCGCCTCCTTGATCCCCAAGTGATGAAGATTGACCCAATAGGTCGGGAACCACGCGGTGAGCGCGAGAAAACCGCCGAAGGAGGTGAAGTAGAGGAATACCAGACCCCAGGTGCGTTGCTCCTCGGCCGCGCTCCAAAGCGCCTGCCACACCGATTCCTTCGGAAACAGTTCCTGCCCGCATTGGCGCGCCACCTGCTTCGCCTCCTCGAGCGGCACGCCCTGCTTGCGCAGCTGGAAGAAGTAAGCGTCGCGCGTCAGCCAGGCATAGACCAGCGTGCCGGCGAGCAGGAAAACAAACCACGCCAGGTACGACCCGGCCAATCCCCAGGCGCCGATCGCGAAGGGCAGCAGCAGCGTGAACAGGCCGGGTGCGAGGTTCCCCACGCCGCCGTACGTGCCAAGCACAAGTCCCTGCCGGTTCTGCGGATACCAGTACGACACCTGCGGTATCCCCACCGAGAACGAGGCGACTCCGCAGCCGCTCATGAATCCGAACAGCAGAATCACGGGGTACACCGCCATCGTCAGGTCGTGGACCGTGTGGAGGATATAGACCAACCCCCACATGCCCACAAGCGAAATAGCGAACAGGGTGAGCATAGGCAGCCGCCCGCCGCCCTTGTCTACCCAGGCGCCGAACGGGATGCGCAGTAGCGACCCGGTGAGTTGCGGCGCCGCCACCAGCACCCCGAGCAGCACACCCGAGACGTGCATGGAGTCCTGGAAATAGTGCGCCGCGGGCCCGTACAGCGATACTGCCGCGAAGCCGATGAAGAAGCCCCACGTGCCCATCCACAGCCCGGTGGCGGGAGTGCCGCGCAAGCCGTAGCGCGCGATAAGGTCGGTGCTCTTGGTCATGGTCGTCCCCTTTCGGTCAGCACGGCATCTCGGCGCGCCGGCCCGCGTAATACCACCAGGTGAGGGCGATGCAGCTCAGGAAGAAGGCGACGAACACGATCAGCGCCCCTTGCGGCCCGCCAGTGAGCGCAATCGAGGTGCCGTAGCTCTTCGGGATGAAGAACCCGCCGTAGGCGGCGACCGCCGACGAAAAGCCGAGCACCGCCGCCGCCTCCTTGTTCGCCTCCTTCACGGCCTGCTCCTGCGCCGCCGCGCCTTGGCCGGCGGCCGCGCGCTGGCGCTCGGTGAGGAAGATGACCGGGATCATGCGGAAGGTCGAGCCGTTGCCGATGCCGGTGGTTACGAACAGCAGCATGAACATGGCGAAGAAGCCGGCGAAGCTGCCGCCCGCGCCACCCGCGGGCAGGAAGTGGAGCACGCCGCCGACGGCGAGCGCCATCACGACAAAGTTCCAGAAGGTCACCGACGCGCCGCCGAGCTTGTCGGCGAGCCAGCCGCCGAAGGGCCGCACCACCGCGCCGACGAGCGGCCCGAGCCACGCGTACTGCAGCGCGTTCACCTGCGGGAACTGCGATTTGATGAGCAGCGGGAAGCCCGCCGAGTAGCCGATGAACGAGCCGAAGGTTCCGAGATACAGCCAGCACATGATCCAGTTGTGCTTGCGCTTGAAGATCACCGCCTGCTCGCGCACCGACGCCTTCGCGTCCGCGATGTCGTTCATGCCGATCCACGCGGCGACCGCCGCGATCAGGATGAAGGGCACCCACACGAAGGCCGCGTTCTGCGCCCAGATCTGCACCGTCTCCCCCGCCTGGTTGACGATCGTCTGCGGCGCGCCCGCGAGCGGGCCGTACACGCCCGCGGCGATCACTAGCGGCGCGAGGAACTGCACCCCGGACACGCCCAGCTTGCCCAGGCCCGCGTTGACCCCGAGCGCCGAGCCTTTGCGCTCCTTGGGGAAGAAGAAGTTGATGTTCGCCATGCTCGAGGCGAAGTTCCCTCCGCCGAAGCCGCACAGCAGGGCGAGGGCCAGCATCGTCGCGTAGCTCGTGTGCGGATCCTGGATCGCGATGCCGATGCCAAGCGCCGGAATCAGGAGCGAAGCGGTGGACAGCGCCGTCCAGCGCCGCCCGCCGAAAACCGGCACCATGAACGAATAGAAGATGCGCAGCGTCGCGCCGGAGAGCCCAGGCGCCGCCGCCAGCCAGAACAGCTGGTTCGAGGTGAACTTGAAGCCGAGCGCCGGCAGGTTCACCGCCACCGCGCTCCAGAGCTGCCAGACCGCGAACGCGAGGAAAAGCGCCGGGATCGAGATCCACAGGTTGATGTTGGCGATCGCCTGGCCTTCGCGCGCCCAGAACGCCTTGTCTTCGGGCGTCCAGAGGGTGAGCGTGTTACCCATGCGTGTGCGAGAGATTTCCGAGGTCATGGTCGAACCCTTTCAAATTTCGCGCCGAACAGCCCGAACTCGGTCTCGTTCAGGCCGAGCGCCTTCTTGATCGGGATGCCGATCACTGCGAACATCATCCAGACGGCGAAACAGAGGGTGAACGCGAAAGTGCTCGCTCCGACCACCGAGATTTGCTTCGTGCGCTGCGTCGCCATGACCGCTTCCGACCCCCTGGCTCTCCGCAGGCCAAGCTACGCCCGGGGCTTGGGTGGGCATTTGATGTAAATCAACCTATCGGCCGCGCGCCCGGCTAACTTGGGCACTGGTCGAGATCAACAAGCGCCGGGCGCGCCCGGCAAGAGAGGAGACTGCGATGTACAAGCACATTCTGGTTCCCACCGACGGCTCGCGGCTCTCGGCGAAGGCCGTCAAGGCCGCGGCGCGGCTCGCGAAGACCCTCGGCGCGAAGCTGACCGGCCTCTACGTGATCCCGCCATACGTGCCGCCGATGTACGGCGAGGCGGTGGTCTACGTGCCGGAGGTGTCGCCCAAGCGCTACAAGGAGCTGAGCGAGAAGGAAGCGAAGAAAGCGCTCGCCGCGGTCGAGATCGAGGCGCAGACGGCCGGCGTGCCGTGCAAGGTCGTTTCGCTCACCGCCGACCAGGCCTGGCAAGGCATTATCCGCACCGCGCGCGCGAAGAAGTGCGACCTGATCGTGATGGCCTCGCACGGCCGGCGCGGCCTGACCGGGCTGCTGCTGGGCAGCGAGACCACGAAGGTGCTCACGCACTCCAAGACCCCGGTACTCGTCTGCCGCTGAACATGCACATGCACTACTTCACCCTCGAGCAACGCGAGGGGCTGCAGGCGCAACTGCAGGCCCGGGCCGCTGCGCTGCGCGAGGCGATTGCCGCCGCGCTGCGCGCGAGCGGCCAGCCGGAGGCGATCGGGCTCGCCAATCACCTCGACGAGATCGACGACGACGCGGTCGCCGACCTGGAGGCGGCCCTCGACGTCGCCGCGCTCGAGCGCGAGGTGCGCGAGCTGCGCCAGGCCGAGGCGGCGCTCAGGCGCCTGCACACGCCGGAGTACGGCATTTGCGCGGACTGCGGCGCGGAGATTTCGTTCGCCCGCCTGCACGCCAGCCCGACCGCAACGCGCTGTGTCGCCTGCCAGGGGCGCTTCGAACGGGCGCAAGCGGCGCCGCGCACGCTCTGAGCGTCCCCGGAGCGCCGTCCGCGAGGCCCGCCCGGCACTGGAAATCCGGTCTGCACGCCCCCAACTACCGGCGGGATACCTCTGCTGACCGGCCTGAATGAAATACAAGGACTACTACGCGATACTCGGCGTCGCCCGCGACGCGGGCGAGGGTGACATCAAAAAGGCGTACCGGCGCCTCGCGCGCAAGTACCACCCGGACGTGTCCAAGGAGCCGAACGCGGAGGAGCGCTTCAAGGAGGTCGCCGAGGCGTACGAAACGCTCAAGGACAAGGACAAGCGCGCCGCGTACGACAATCTCGGCAGCCATCGTCCCGGGCAGGACTTCCAGCCGCCGCCCGACTGGTTTTCGCGCTATGGCACCGAGCCCGGCTTCGACGAGCAGGGCGGGGTGGACCTGTCCGATCTGTTCGCCTCCCTCGGTGGGGGCTTAGGCCGCGCGCACGGCTTCCGCCGCGATGCGCCGATGCCCGGCGAGGACTACGAGGTCAACGTGCATCTGGGCCTGGAGGAAGCGTCGCGCGGCACCGAGGTCGAGCTGCAGATCGCCGCGCGCGAAGTCGGCCCGGACGGACGCCTCGTGCGCAAGCCGAAGACCATCCGCGCCCGCATCCCGCGCGGCGTGACCGACGGCCAGAAGCTGCGCCTGCGCGGCAAGGGCGGCGCGGGCTGGAAGGGCGGGCCGCCGGGCGACCTGTACCTGAACATCGCGCTGCATCCGCACCCGCTGTTTCGCGTGAGCGGGCACGACCTCTACCTGGAGGTGCCGGTCGCGCCGTGGGAGGCCGCGCTCGGCGCCGCGATCGAGATCCCGACCCTCGACGGGCGCGTCGCCATGAAGGTGCCCGAAGGCTCGAAGGCCGGGCAGCGCTTGCGGCTTGCGGGCAAGGGCCTGCCCAAGCCGCGCGGCGACGCGGGCGACCTGTATGCGGTGCTGAACATCGCGGTGCCGAGCGTGCTCAGCGAGCGCGAACGGCGCTTGTTCGAGGAACTGCGCGCCGCGTCGAGCTTCGATCCGCGCGGCCATTTCTCGCAATGAGGAGGCGATGGACGCCGAACTGACGCTGCTTGCCGCGCACGCCCGGATCGCTCTCGCGGAGCTCGAGACCGGCTCCGGGCTGTCGCGCACCGAGATCGTCGTGCTGGTCGAGTACGGCGCCTTCGCCCCGCAGGGCGCAGTGCCCGAGCAGTGGACCTTCCCCGCGAGCGCGCTCGCGCTGGCGCGCGCCGCAGCCAGGCTGCGCGCCGACTTCGAGCTCGAGCTGGACAGCCTCGCGCTGGTACTCGCCTACCTCGAACGCGTGCGCGAGCTCGAGCAGCGCGTGCGCGAGCTGGAGTGCCGGCTGCCGCGGTGAGGAGCGCGGGTCAGGGCTTTGCTTTCCCCCAATCTCCTGCTTTTGCGCATTGGGCGCACTCGCGCCCAATGCGCAAAAGCAGGAGACACCGCAGCGGCAGCACATTCACCGCCGGTGATCCCCTTCACCGCCGCGGTTTCTCCGCTTTCCGCGCGGCCCCCAGACGGGCCGCGCGGAAAACGGAGATCTGATAAAAGCCTTCGCTCTACCTCGCGGCGTCCCGCCGCCAGCTCTCCCCCAGGCCGATCGGCGCCGGCGCCAGCATCACGATGCGGGTATAGAGCTTGGCGAACTCGCCCTCGGGCTCGAGGTCCGAGAGCGGGTCGGTGTTCTCGGCGAACGCCGCGTCGATCTCGCGCCAGTCCTCTGCAGTGAGGTGCTGCTCGGCGAGCGGCAGCAGCTCGTGCTCTTCCTTGCGCATGTGGTTCCAGTGGAACTCCGCGTATTCGTCCACCGCCGCGGCGAAGCTGTTCGCGCCCTGTGGCCAGCTCTCATCGAACGCGAGCAGCGAACGTTCCAGCTCGCGCACCAGGCGCGCGCCTTCGACGTGCTCGGCGCGCAGATCCTGCACCAGCGCGGCGGCCTGCGGCATGCGCCGGGCGAGGCGCGCGAACAGGTACGCGTCCTCCTTCGGATGGTGCTGGCGCTCGGGAAAGGCGTCGATGTAGTAGATCATCGCGCGGAACACCTCGAACTCCGGGCGCACCGAGGGGTCCTTCGACGCGCGCGCCAGATGCTGCAGGCCGTGCAGCACCGCGGCGATCGAGCGGTGCTCGTCGCGCAGGACGCGAATGGCTCTGTGCATGGGTCGGAGCCTCCTACTGTACGAGCACCACGGGCACGTCGCTGAGCTGCAACACCCGGCTCGCGGTCGAGCCGATCGGCCGCTGCCGCGCACCATCGACGCCGCGCGCGCCCATCCAGATCATGCCGCAGCCGAATTCGCCCGCCGCGCGCGCGATGGTCTCGGCCGCCGCGCCGGTCATCTCGTGCACCCGGACGTGCAGCCGGGCCGCCTCGAGCCACTCGCTCGCCTTGGTGACCCCGGCGTCGTCCGCGTCCGCCGAACGTGCGGCGGCGCGCGGCGCGGGCGCGCTGCCCGCCTCGAGCACGTGCAGGACATGAACCTCGGGCGCGCTGCGCCACTGCACGGCGCAGGCGATCAGCCCGCGCACTGCGTTCAGCGCCTGCACCGAGCCGTCGACCGCGACCAGCAGCTTCATGTCTCCTCCTACAGGCAGAGTAGCCCGCGCCGGATGCTTTCGGCAACTCCGGCGGCGTGCCCCAGCCCGAAGACGCCGAAGGCGAGCACCACCGCGCCGGCCGCCAGCCGCACGCGGGGATTCGCGCTCCAGGCACGCAGCCGCGCCGCCGCCAGGCCCGCCGCCATCAGGTTGGGCAGGGTTCCCACCCCGAAAGCCAGCATGGCGAGCGCGCCGCGCCCAGGGCCGCCCGCGAGAGCCGCAACCGTGAGCGCACCGTACACCAGCCCGCAGGGCAGCCACCCCCATACCGCTCCCGCGCCGAAGGCCTGCGGCAGCGTGCGCGCGCCGAGCAGGTGCGCGGCGAGCGGCTGCAGCCTGCGCCACAGCGGCGCGCCCAGCCGCTCTGCGTGGCGCAGCAGCCCGCCCGCCCCGGCCAGATACAGCCCGATCAGCACCAGCATGAAGTTGGCGAGCACGTAGAGCGCCGTCTGGACCGGCAGCGCGCCGCTCATGTACGCCGCCGCGCCGCCGGCGAGCCCGGCTGCGGCGCCGGCGCCCGTGTAACTCGCGATGCGTCCGGCGTTGAAGGCGAGCTGCCGCGGCCACTCCGCGCCGGCGCGCGCGTCGCGAATCTGGATCACGCGGCGGGCCGCGAACGCGCCCGCGATGCCGCCGCACATGCCGACGCAATGCACGCCCGAAGCGAGCCCGGCGACCAGCATCGCGGCCGGCAGTCCGGCGCCGTCCCAGGGCACCTCAGATGACCTTCGAGTAGCCGCCGCGCCGGTGGCTGCGCAGGAAGCGGTCGAACACCATGCACACGGTGCGCACAAGCAGGCGGCCCTTCGAGGTCACCACGATCCACTCCGGCGTGATCTCCACCAGGCCGTCGTCGGCGAGCCGCTTCAGGTCCTCCAGCTCTTCGGCGAAATAGCGCTCGAACTCGATCAGGTAGGCAATCTCGATCGACTCGATCGACAGCCGGAAGTGGCAGATCAGCGCCTGGATCACGGCGCGCCGCAACAGGTCGTCCTGCGTCAGCTCGAGGCCGCGCCAGACCGGCAGCCGGCCGGCATCGAGCGTGTCGTAGTAATCGTCGAGGTTCTTGACGTTCTGGTAGTAGGTCGGGCCGACGCGGCCGATCGCCGAGACGCCGAAGCCGAGCATGTCGCTCTCGGGGTACGTCGAATAGCCCTGGAAGTTGCGCTGCAGCCGTCCCTGGCGCTGCGCCACCGCGAGCTCGTCGTCCGGCTTGGCGAAATGGTCCATGCCGATGTACACGTAGCCCGCGCGCGTCAGGCGCCCGATGGCGAGCGTCAGGATCTGCAGCTTGGTTTCGGGCGAGGGCAGCTCGCTCTCGGCGATGCGGCGCTGCGGCTTGAACACTGCGGGCAGGTGCGCGTAGCTGTACAGCGCGACGCGCTCGGGATCGAGCGCAAGCACCTTGTCGAGCGTGGCGCTGAAGCGGTCGAGCGTCTGCTTGGGCAGGCCGTAGATCAGGTCGAGGTTGACCGAGCGAAAGCCGCTCGCGCGCGCCTCCTCGACCACGCGCTGCGTCACCTCGTCGGGCTGGATGCGATGCACGGCCGCCTGCACCTCGGGGTCGAAATCCTGCACCCCGATCGACACCCGGTTGAAGCCGAGCTCGCCGAGGAACGCCATGCGTCCGGCCTCGATCTTGCGCGGGTCGACTTCGATCGAGCATTCGGCGGCCGGGTCGCGCACGAACTCGCGATCGATCGCCTGCATCACCGCCCGCATCTCCTCGCGGCTCAGGAAGGTGGGCGTGCCGCCGCCCCAATGCAGCTGGCAGATGCGCCGCTCGTCGCCGAGCAGGCCGCCCACCAGCGCCAGTTCCTTCGCTAGGTATTTGATATACTTCGAGGATCTTCCGTGGTCGCGGGTCACCACCTTGTTGCAGCCGCAGTAGTAGCAGATGGTGTCGCAGAACGGCAGGTGAACGTAAACCGAGAGCGGCTGGTTGATGCCACCGATGTTGCGCTTCCCGAGCCAGTGCCTGTAGTCGGCCTCACCGAAAGCCTCGACGAAGCGATCCGCGGTCGGGTACGACGTGTAGCGCGGCCCGCTGACGTCGTACTTGCGAATCAGCACCGGGTCGATCACCAATTCCGAGGCCGGGTAATACGTCACTTCTGCATCCAATGTTGCACCTGCGATGCGCATCGCGCGCGTCGTTTTACGCACTATGCCGGGGGGCGCCTGCAGCGCTTTGACTTGCATCAAACCCCGGCCAACCCTCGCTCGGCGTAGGACGCCCGTGTCAGACCTGCCGCAGCCGCAGCCACAACGCACTCCGGCGCGGGTGAATCACTGGGTCGTCGCCGCCGCGATCGGCACCGTTTCCGCGCTGATCGTGCTGCACTTCGCCGCCGGGCTGCTCGCCCCGGACAGGCCCTGGCTCACCGCGGTCGATCTGGTGAGCGACGCCCTGCTGCTCGTGATCGCCATCGCAGCGGTCGTGTGGCAGGCGATGCGCGCGGATGCCAGGGCCGCGCGCGCGCGCGGCGAGGTCGACGACGCGCAGGCGCGCCTGGCGGCGGTGGTCGATTCGGCGATGGACGCGATGATCGGCGTCGACGAGCAGCAGCACATCGTGCTGTTCAACCGGGCGGCGGAGAAAGCCTTCGGCTACAGCCTCGAGCAGGCGCTCGGCATGCCGCTCGAGCGCCTGCTGCCGGCGCGCTACCGCGTCGCGCACCGCGGCCACATCGAGCACTTCGCGCACACCGGCACCACCAGCCGGCGCATGGGCGACGCGACGGTGCTGTGGGGCCTGCGCGCCGACGGCGAGGAGTTCCCGATCGAGGCCTCGATCTCTCAGCTCATCGAGCATGACCGGCGCTTCTACACCGTGATTCTGCGCGACGTCACGCTGCGCAAGCAGTACGAGGACCGGCTCAAGCGCCAGCAGGACGAGCTGCGCGAGCTCTCGGCGCGGGTGCAGGAAGCGCGCGAGGAGGAAAAGACGCGCATCGCGCGCGAGCTGCACGACGAGCTCGGCCAGCTGCTGACTGCGCTGAAGATGGATTTGACCTGGCTGCGCGAGCGCCTGCCGGCGGCGCCCGAGGCGGCCGCCAAGGTCGAGCAGATGAACGCGCTGCTCGACCAGACCGTGGGCTCGGTGCGCCGCATCGCGGCCGACCTGCGCCCCCTGATGCTGGACGATCTCGGCTTTCTCGACGCGGCCGTCTGGCTGGTGGAAGACTTCTCGCGCCGCTCGGGCGTGCAGTGCCGCATCGACACGCCCGCGGATGCCGAGCTCTCCGACCTGGAGCGCACGGTGGCGACGACGCTCTACCGCGCGCTGCAGGAATCGCTCACCAACATCGCGCGCCACGCGCAGGCGAAGAACGCCTGGGTCGTGGTCGGCATCGAGGCCGACGCGCTGCGCCTCGAGATCGAGGACGACGGCCGCGGCATCGACGGCGATGACCTCGCCAAGCTGCGCTCGCTCGGGCTGCGGGGCATGCGCGAGCGGGTCCAGTACATCGGCGGCTCGCTCGACATCGGGCGCGCGCCGCGCGGCGGCACCCGCATCCAGCTGCGCGTGCCGCTGCGCGCGGCCGCGCGAGGGCTCGGCGCATGATCCGCGTGCTGCTCGCCGACGACCACCAGCTGGTGCGCGAGGGGCTGAAGCAGATCCTCGCCGCGGCGCCCGACGTGCAGGTCGCCGGCGAGGCGGCGAGCGGCGACGAGGCGCTCGCGCTGGTGCGCGGCAACGACTACGACCTGGCGCTGCTCGACATGTCGATGCCGGGCCTGTCGGGCATCGACCTGATCAAGCGCGTCAAGCTGGAGAAGCCGAAGCTGCGCATCCTGGTTCTTTCGATGCACGGCGAGCAGCAGTACGCGGCGCGCGCCCTCAAGGCGGGCGCCTCGGGCTACCTCACCAAGGACAGCGCGCCGGCGCAGCTGCTGGGCGTGATCCGCAAGGTCGCGGCCGGCGGCGTGCACATCAGCGAGACCGCCGCCGCGCAGCTGGTCGCCGGCGGCGACGCGCCGCTGCACACCCGGCTCTCGGACCGCGAGTTCGAGGTCCTGCGCCTGCTGGTCGCCGGGCGCGGGCTGACCGAGATCGGCGACCAGCTCAACCTTTCGGTCAAGACCGTCAGCACCCACAAGACGCACATCCTGCAGAAGATGGCGCTGGACAGCACCGCCGAGCTGGTGCGATACGCGCTGGAGCACGGGCTGCTGGAGCAGCGGCCGGACTGAGCGGCGCGAGCGCGCGCGTCCGGCCCTGGGAGTAGGAAAATTCCTACGCCCGCGCTTCCTTCGTTCCGACGGTCACATTCAGCGCCGGCCGATACCGCCTGCGAGCTCCGCCGCGCACACTGCGCAGCATGATGAACGCGCAACCCTCCCTCGAGACCCCCGGCCCGCTGCGGGTGTTTCTGGTCGAGGATTCGCCGATCGTGCTGGAGCGGCTCGAGGCGATGCTTGCCTCAATCGCCGGGGCGCTGCCGGCGGGCCACGCGGCGCGCGCCGACGAGGCCATCCAGGCCATCCTGGCGGAGCGCCCCGACGCGGTCGTGCTCGACCTCAAGCTCGCCGAGGGCAGCGGCTTCGACGTGCTGCGCGCGGTGCACGAGCAGGCGCCGGACATCGAGATCTTCATGCTGAGCAACTTCGCCAGCGAGCCGTACCGGCGCCTGGCGGAGCGGCTCGGCGCCGCCCACTTCTTCGACAAGAGCACCGAATTCGAGCGCGTGCGCGAGGCCCTCGCCGAGCGCGCCGCCCGATCCCTGCACTGAACCGCCAGACCCGCGAAAAAGGAACCGCCATGCAAGTCGCCGCCGTCGCCCAAAAGCAGCCTGCCAAGCTTCTGTACATGAGCACCGAGTCGCGCCCCACCCCGCGCAAGTTCGAGGTCACCTGCTCGAGCTGCAACCTGCGCGAGCTGTGCCTGCCGAGCGGCCTGTGCACCGAGGACATGGAGAAGGTCGAGCGCATCGTCTATGCCCGCCGGCGCGTCAAGCGCGGCGAGGCGCTGTTCAACGCCGGCGACGAGTTCAGCGCCATCTACGCCCTGCGCAGCGGCTTCATGAAGACCAGCGTCATCGACGGCGAGGGGCGCGAGCAGGTCACCGGCTTCCTGATGGGCGGCGAGCTGTTCGGCATGGACGGCATCGGCGCGGGCAGCTACAACGGCACCGCCATCGCGCTCGAGGACAGCGAGGTGTGCGTCATGCCGTTCTCGCTGATCGAGGAGATGTCGCTCGAGATCCGCGCCCTGCAGCGCCACCTGCACGCGGTGCTGGCGCGCGAGATCGTGCGCGACCACGGCGTCATGATGCTGCTCGGCTCGATGCGCGCCGAGGAGCGGCTGGCGGCGTTCCTGCTCAACCTGTCCAAGCGCTTCACCAAGCGCGGCTACTCGCAGTCGGATTTCCACCTGCGCATGACGCGCGAGGAGCTGGGCAGCTTCCTCGGCCTGAAGCTCGAGACCGTGAGCCGGCTGTTCTCGCGCTTCCAGGAGGACGGGCTGATCGAGGTGCAGCAGAAGCACGTGCGCATCGTCGACATCCACGGCCTCGAGGCGCTGCTCACCTCGTCCTCCAAGAACTGAAGGCGGCGCGGCGCCCCCGCTACGCCGGCTCCCGGGCCGGCGGGCGGCGCAGCAGCTTGCCCAGCTCGAACCACAGCACCCCCCCCACGCCCGCCGCCAGCGCGACCAGCACGTCGCCCGGGCGCAGGGGCGCGAAGCGGAACAGGCTCGCCAGCGGCGGCGCGTAGATCGCGGCGGCGAGCCCCGCCAGCGTGCCACCCAGGACCCACCACAGCGCGCGGTTCGGGCGGCGGAGCGTGGCCAGCATCGGACGCGCGCTGGAGCGGTTCGCAAGGATCAGCGCCAGATTCGCGAACACGATGGCGGCGAAGCCGAGCGCGCGCACCTCGCCCGGGCTGCGGCCGTCGGCCAGCGCCCACCAGTAGGCCAGCGTCACGCTCGCCAGGACGCTCGCGCCCAGGCCGAGCCCGGTGAGCAGCATCGAGGCGTCGAACAGCGGCCGGCGCGGGTCGCGCGGCGGGCGCTGCATCGCCCCATCCTCGCTTGGCTCCGCCTCGAACACGATCGAGCAGGCCGGGTCGATCACGAATTCGAGGAACACGATGTGCACCGGGAACAGCAACAGCGGCCAGCCGAACAGCAGCGGCAGGAACGACATGCCGGCGGTCGGCACGTGCACCGCGATCAGGTAGCGCATCGCATTGCGGATGTTCTCGTAGATCCTGCGCCCGATGCGCACCGTCTCGACGATCGAGCCGAAGTCGTCCTCCAGCAGCACCAGCGCCGCGGCCTCGCGCGCCACGTCGGTGCCGCGCTTGCCCATGGCGACGCCGATGTGCGCGGCCTTGAGCGCGGGGGCGTCGTTGACGCCGTCGCCGGTCATCGCCACCACCTCGCCGGCGGCCTTCAGCGCGCCCACCAGCCGCAGCTTCTGCTCCGGCAGGATGCGCGCGAACACGTTCACCTCGCGCACCGCCCGCACCAGCCCGGCGTCGTCCATCCCCGCCATCGCTGCGCCGTTGAGCACGCCGCCGTCGCTGGCGATGCCCGCCTGGCGCGCGATCGCGAGCGCGGTGCCGGGATAATCGCCGGTGATCATCACCACCCGGATGCCGGCTCGGCGGCACTCGGCCACCGCCGCCGGCACCGAGGCGCGCAGCGGGTCGGCGAGCGCGACGAAGCCCAGCCAGCGGAAGCGGTAGGCGCGTGCGTCGCCGGCCCACTCGGGGGCGCTCCAGTCGGCCACGCCCACCGCGAGCAGGCGCAGTCCGCGCGCCGCCGCACGCGCGGCCTCCTCCAGCGCCGCACTGCGCGCGCTCTCGTCGAGCGCGCACAGCGCGAGCACCGTCTCCGGCGCGCCCTTGACCGCGACGCGGCCCTCCCCCTGCGGCGTGCGCCAGCCGTGGCACACCGCGAGGAAGTCCGCGCCGAAGGGATAGTCGCGCTCGAGCCGCCACTCGCGCCGCATCCGCTCGGCGCGCGGCGCGGCCTGCTGCGCGCCGGCGAGGATGGCGCGCTCCATCGGATCGAACGGCTCGAGCTCGCAGGCGAGCGCGGCGGTCTCCAGCAGCGCGACCGCCCCGGCCGGCAGCGCGCCGGCGTCGAGGCGCCGCCAGGCGCCCGCCGCATAGGCCTCGACCAGCGCCATGCGGTTCTCGGTGAGGGTTCCGGTCTTGTCGACGCACAGCACGGTGGCGGCACCGAGCATCTCCACCGCAGGCATGCGGCGCGTGAGCACGCCGTGCTTGGCGATCCGCCAGGCACCGAGCGCCAGGAACACGGTCAGCACCACCGGGAACTCCTCGGGCAGGACCGCCATGGCGAGCGTGAGCCCGGCGAGGATCCCGTCCAGCACGCCGCCGCGCGAGAGCACGTACAGGACGCTCACCGCCACGCACAGGGCTAACCCGAGCGCCGCGATCAGCCGCACCGCGCGCGCGGTCTCGCGCTGCAGCGTGGTCTTCTCGGTATCGAGCGAGGCGAGGAAGCCGCCGATGCGGCCGAACTCGGTGTGCGGCCCGGTGGCGGTGACCAGCGCGCGCCCCTGCCCCTTCACGACCAGCGTGCCGGAGAACACGCGCGCTTCGCGTGCCGCGGCGTCCGCCGCGACGCGCTTGTCGACCGGGAGCGACTCCCCGGTGAGCAGCGATTCGTCCACCAGCAGCTCGTTCACCGCGACCAGGCGCGCGTCCGCGGGCACCCGGTCGCCCTCGGCCAGCAGCAGCAGGTCGCCGCGCACCACGTCCGCGCCGGCGATGCGCCGCTCGACGCCGTCGCGCACTACCAGGGCGCGCGGGCTGGACAGGTCGCGCAGCGCCTCGAGCGCGCGCTCGGTCTTGCGCTCCTGCACCACGGTGATCGCGATCACCACCATCACCGAGGCCGACAGCACCAGCGCCTCGCGCAGGCTGCCGAGCAGCAGGTAGATCGCGGCCGCGCCGACCAGCAGCAGGAACATCGGCTCGCGCACGACCTCCAGCGCGATGGCGAACGTATTGCGCTGCTGGGCGGCCTGCAGCGCGTTGGGGCCCTCGGCCGCGAGCCGCGCGGCAGCTTCGGCGGCGGACAGGCCCGTCGGCGGCGTTTCCTGGTTCACCCCGGAAGGATACCCGGCCGGGCGCTGGTCAGTAATCGAGGTGGTAGTGCGAGCGGTTCAGGTAGGCGACCAGGTCCTCGAGATCCTCACGCGTGAAGCGCTGGCGCGTCTGCCCGGCCCAGCGCGTCACCTCGGCGCGCAGGTCGTCGACCGAGCGGACGCGGGAGCTCTCGCGGCTGCGCTCGTGCACGCGCTCGTAATGGCAGCCATTGCAGTGCGTCTCGTACAGCTGCCTGCCGCGCTCGGCGTCCTGCGCGCGCGCCGTGCCGCCGGCGAGCGCCGCGGCAAGCGCGATGCCGGCGAGCGCGCTAGCAGCACGCATCCGGATCCTCCCGCTTGGGACAGCCCACCGGGCGCTCGACCGGAGGCAGCGGACAGCGGTTGACCTCGTCCGAGGTGCGCTGCAGGAAGCAGGTGAAGGCGCTCGACGCGGCCGCGAACGCCCAGAACAAGAGAAACCCGATGGAATACACCGCGAGCCGGCTCATGCTCACGGGTTGTCCTAGGAAGTGCAGCTCCAGCGGGTCGAAAAACGTGAAGAACAGCACCTCGACGAGGCCGCCGACGATGAACGCCGGCCACAGGATCCAGATCGCCTTTTTCATGGTGCGCGCTCCGGGTGCGCCTCGAGCAGGAAGGGCTGGTCGCCGCCCAGCCACTCGCCGGCCAGGCGCCATTGCCGGCGCGGGTCCTCGATGTACACGCGCCAGTGCCCCGGCGGCAGCGCCGGGAGCGCGGCCTGGTAGCTGCCGTCGGCGTCGCGCGCGAGCACCAGACTGCGGTCGTAGCCGGCGCGGGTGGCATAGGCCAGGCGTACCGCAAGCGCATCGGGAATCGCGGCGTGCCCCTGCAGGCGCACGCGCAGACGGCCGTGGCGCGGATCGACGCGCGCGATCAGGTCGAGGCGCTCGGCCGCATCCTCGCGCGCCAGCACGCGGTTGATCCCCAGCCCCTCCTTGTAGTAGTCGTCGGCCACCAGGCCGTCGGAGGAAGCCACCGCCAGGTACAGGGTGAAGAAGCTCGCCACGATCACTGCCGCGGGCCCCGAGATCAGGATCCAGGGCCAGGGCTCCCGGTACCAGGGACGCGGGGGTGAGAAGCGCTCGACCCCCGCACCCCCCGGTTTGACTTCCTCGCGCGCGATGTCGTGCATGTGCGTGGCCTCAGCGGATGATGAAAACCGATTTCTCTTCGACGTGCTCGTGGTCGCCGTCGAGCGCGCGCAGCTCGAACTCGATCCGGTGGCTGCCCGGCTGCGCGCTGCCGGGCTGCACGCGCACCCTGACGGGGACCAGGCGCGTGGTGGCGCCGGGCAGCTCGACGATGGCTTCGCTCGCCACGCGGATCGTGGGCAGGCCCTCGACGCGGATCTCGAAGCGGTGCGCGCGCTCGGCCGTGTTCATGATCTGCAGCTGGTACAGGTTTTCGATCTCTCCGCCCTCCACCTCGCGCGAAATCACCGTGCGGTCGCCGATCACGTCGAGCTTGAGCGGCACGCGCAGGTATAGCGCCACCCCGGCGGCGATGATGATGGCCCACAGGACCGCCGAGTACAGCAGCACCCGCGGGCGGAAGGCGCGCGCGAACATCTGCTTGCGCGTGAGCCGGTTGTCCATCGCGTGGGTGGTGGAGTAGCGGATCAGGCCGTGCGGATAGCCCATGCGGTCCATCACCTGGTTGCAGCCGTCGATGCAGGCGGCGCAGCCGATGCACTCGTACTGCAGGCCGTTGCGGATGTCGATGCCGGTCGGGCAGACCTGGACGCAGATGCCGCAGTCGACGCAGTCGCCCAGGCCGAGCGCCTTCGGGTCGGCTTGCGGCGCGCGCGGCCGCCGCGCGGCTCGCCGCGTTCTGGGTCGTAGGTGATGATCAGGGTGTCCTTGTCGAACATCGCGCTCTGGAAGCGCGCGTACGGGCACATGTACTTGCACACCTGCTCGCGCATCCAGCCGGCGTTGCCGTAGGTGGCGAAGCCGTAGAACAGGATCCAGAAGGTCTCCCAGGGACCGGCCGAGAACGTCAGCGCCGCGTGCCCGAGCTCGCGGATCGGCGTGAAGTAGCCGACGAAGGTGAAGCCGGTCCACAGCGACAGCGCGATCCAGGCGCCGTGCTTGGCGGCCTTGAGCGCGAGCTTGCGCGCGCCGAAGGGCGACTGGTCGAGCCGGATGCGCGCCGACGCGGTCGCCCTCGATCAGCTTCTCGATCCACAGGAAGATCTCGGTGTAGACGGTCTGCGGGCAGGCGTAGCCGCACCACAGCCGCCCCGCCACCGCGGTGAACAGGAACAGCGACAGCGCCGAGATGATCAGCAGGACGGTCAGGTAGATGATGTCCTGCGGCCAGAACACCAGGCCGAAGATGTAGAACTTGCGGGTCGCGATGTCGAACAACAGCGCCTGGCGGGCGTTCCAGGTGAGCCAGGCGCCGCCGTAGAACACCAGCTGCGTCGCCCAGACCAGCACCCAGCGCCACGCGGCGAACCAGCCGCGCACCGCGCGCGGATAGATCTTCCTGCGGACCTCGTAGAGCGCCTGCTCGGCGCTCTCGTTCGCCGGTGCGCCGTTCTTTTCTTTCTGCGCCACCACCTTGAGGGACGGTTGAGCCATACCGCCTGCAGCCCTACTGGGTGCCCGGCGGGCCCGCCGGATGCGACAGCGAGTACACGTACGCCGCCACTAGGTGGATCTGCGCGGGCGTCAGGATTTCCTTCCACGCCGGCATGTGCCCGTTGCGCCCCTTGGTGATCGTCTCGATGATCGTCGGCTCGCTCCCGCCGTACAGCCAGGTCCCGTCGGTCAGGTTGGGCGCCCCGATCTGCTGGTTGCCCTTGCCGTCGGCGCCGTGGCAGGCAGCGCAGTTCTGCTTGAAGACGTCCTGGCCGCGCGCGGCGCGGATGCTGTCGTGCGCCATGCCGGAGAGCGACATCACGTAGTGCGCGACGTCCTTGACCTTCTCGTCGCCGAGAATCGGGCCCCAGGCCGGCATCACCCCGCCCCGCCCGCTGGTGATCGTCGCCTCGATGGTCGCCGGAGCGCCGCCGTAGAGCCAGTCGTTGTCGGTCAGGTTGGGAAAGCCGCGGGCGCCGCCGCCGTCCGAGGCGTGGCATTGCGCGCAGTTGTTCAGGAACACCTTCTGCCCGATCGCCAGCGCGTCCGGGTTCGTGGCCAGGGCGACGATCTCCTGCTTCGCGTACTTGTCGTAGATCGGCCCGTACTGCGCCGCGGCGCGCTGCTCTTCTTCCTGGTACTGCTTGACCTCGGTCCAGCCGAGCAGGCCCTTGTAGCTGCCCAGGCCGGGATACAGCGCCAGGTACAGCAGGCCGAACACGATGGTGATGTAGAACAGCCACATCCACCAGCGCGGCAGCGGGTTGTTGTACTCGCCGAGGTCCTCGTCCCAGGTGTGGCCGGTGGTCTGCGTCTGGGTGCCCGCGACCTTGCGCACGCTCTGCATCCTGAGGAACACCCCGCAGGCGACGATCGACACGATCACGATCACCGCGATGTAGAAGTCCCAGAAGCTGCTGGTGAACTGGCTCATGAGCGCTCTCCCGACTCGGAGGCCTGCGCCGGCCCGTCCTCCTCGAACGGCAGCATCCCGTCGCGCTCGAAGCGCGTCTTGCGCGACGGGCCATAGGCCCACCAGATGACGCCGAGGAAAAAGGCGAAGCTCACCACGGTGAATACGCTGTGAAAGTCGATCATGTCCATGATTGCTTTCCTTACTTGCCCTGCGGCGCCGCCTGCACTTCGGCGCGCGGCTTGAGGTCGGTGCCCAGGGACTGCAGATAGGCGATCAGGGCGTCCATCTCGGTCTTGCCCTTGAGCTCCCCCGGCGCCTTGGCGATCTGCGCGTCGGTGTACGGCACGCCGACCTCGCGCAGCGCGCGCATCTTGGCCTGGATGTCGGCGGCATTCGCCGGCGCCGTCGCCAGCCAGGGGAAGGCCGGCATGTTCGACTCCGGCACCACGTCGCGCGGGTTCATGAAGTGGATGCGCAACCAGTCGTCGGAGTAGCGCCCGCCGACGCGCGCGAGGTCCGGGCCGGTGCGCTTGCGAGCCCCACAGGAAGGGATGGTCGTAGACGAATTCGCCCGCGACGGAGTAGTGGCCGTAGCGCTCGGTCTCGGCGCGGAACGGCCGGATCATCTGCGAGTGGCAGTTGTTGCAGCCCTCGCGGATGTAGATGTCGCGCCCGGTGAGCTGCAGCGGCGGGTAGGGCTTGATCCCCTCCACCGGCTGGATCACCTGCTTGTCGAACGACAGCGGCAGGATCTCGACCAGCCCGGCGATCGACACCACCACGATGACCAGGGCGATGAGCAGCACCTGGTTGCGCTCGATCATGTCATGCGTCAGCTTCATGGCAGCGGTCCTCGTGCGTTACGCGTGGGCCGCGACCGGCAGCGGGATCGGCGCGTCGAACGCGCGGCTGCCGGACACCGTCTTCACGACGTTGTAGACCATGACCAGCATGCCCGACAGGTACACCAGCCCGCCGAGCAGCCGGATGGTGTAGAACGGGTAGGCGGCCTTCACGCTCTCGACGAAGCTGTAGGTGAGCGTGCCGTCGCGGCTCACCGCGCGCCACATCAGGCCCTGCATGACCCCGGCGATCCACATCGACGCGATGTACAGCACGATGCCGACGGTGGCGATCCAGAAGTGGGCATTGATCAGCCGCACGCTGTGCATCTCGGTGCGCCCGAACAGCCGCGGGATCAGGTAGTACATCGACCCGATGGTGACCAGCCCGACCCATCCCAGCGCGCCGCTGTGCACGTGACCGATGGTCCAGTCGGTGTAGTGCGACAGCGCGTTCACCGTCTTGATCGCCATCATCGGACCCTCGAAGGTCGACATGCCGTAGAAAGACAGCGAGACGATCAGGAACTTGAGGATCGGGTCCTGGCGCAGCTTGTGCCAGGCGCCCGAGAGCGTCATGATGCCGTTGATCATCCCGCCCCAGGAAGGCGCCAGCAGGATCAGCGAGAACACCATGCCGAGCGACTGGGTCCAGTCGGGCAGCGCGGTGTACATGCAGGTGGTGCGGACCGGCCCACATGTAGGTGAAGATCAGCGCCCAGAAGTGCACCACCGAAAGCCGGTACGAGTACACCGGGCGCCCCGCCTGCTTGGGCACGAAGTAGTACATCATCCCGAGGAAGCCCGCAGTGAGGAAGAAGCCCACCGCGTTGTGCCCGTACCACCACTGCACCATCGCGTCCTGCGCCCCGGCGTACACCGAGTACGACTTCCACATCGTCGCCGGGATCTCGGCGCTGTTGACGATGTGCAGGATCGCGATCGTCAGGATGAAGGCGCCGTAGAACCAGTTGGCGACGTAGATGTGCTGCACCTTGCCTTTTCGCGATGGTGCCGAAGAACACGACCGCGTAGGCCACCCACACCACCGCGATCAGCAGGTCGATCGGCCACTCCAGCTCGGCGTATTCCTTGGAGGTGGTGATGCCGAGCGGCAGCGTGATCGCCGCCGCGAGGATCACCGCCTGCCAGCCCCAGAAGGTGAACGCGGCCAGCTTGTCAGAGAACAGCCGCGCGTGGCAGGTGCGCTGCACCACGTAGTAGGAGGTGGCGAACAGCGCGCAGCCGCCGAAGGCGAAAATCACCGCGTTGGTGTGCAGCGGGCGCAGCCGGCTGTAGGTCAGCCACGGCGTGTCGAAGTTGAGCGCCGGCCAGATCAGCTGCGAGGCGATCAGGACGCCGACCAGCATGCCGACGACGCCCCACACCACCGTCATGATCGCGAACTGCCTGACCACCTTGTAGTTGTACGTCGCTTCCCCTTGCATGAATGGCTTCCCCTCTGAGCTTGGCCGACGTGCGCCTCGAGCGGGCGCGACGCTGACGATGGTAGATTTCGGCCGCAGGCCGGGTTTGACGTAGGTCAAACGCAAGGATGCTGTCGGCCGCCATGCGACGACAACGAGAACGGGTCTCGTCTCAGGTGCGACTTGCTAGGGAACGAGCACGGCGGCGCCGGTGATGCGGCCGGCACGCAGCGGCGCACGCGGCACGTGCACGCGCATCGCGCGCATGCCGGCCTCATCCATCGGGAGGTGCCTTGGGCGGAGTGTCGTCGTCCATCAGCACGTCGATCGCGGGCTTGTCGAGGTCGTCGAACTGGCCGCCTTCGAGCGCGCGCCAGAACACGAAGATCATGAGCAGCACCATCACGACCGAGATCGGCACCAGGACGTAGAGGCTGGTCATGCCCGGCTCGTTGCCAGCACCGCCGCCGCCACCGGCGCCTCGCGCGCCGGCGCGCGGCGCGCGAGGCGCAGCGCGTTCAGCACCACGACGAACGAGCTGGCGGCCATGCCGATCGCCGCCTGCCACGGCCCGATCCAGCCGCTCGCGGCGAGCGGCAGTGCCACGCCGTTATAGACGATCGCCCAGGCGAAATTCTGCCGGATCACGCGCATCGTGCGGCGCGTGATCGCCAGCGCCTCGGCGGCCGCGCCCAGGCGGGCGCCGAGCAGCACCAGGTCGGCCTGCAGCTGCGCGGCATCCGCGCCGCCGCCCATCGCGAGCGACGCGTCGGCCCGCGCCAGCACCGGCGCGTCGTTCAGCCCGTCGCCCAGCATCGCCACCACGCGCCCGGCGTGCTGCAGCCGCTCGACGAACGCGAACTTGTCCTGCGGTGTGGCAGCGCCGGCAAACGAGTCGATGCCGAGCAGGCGCGCGGTGGCCTCGACCAGCGCGGGATGATCGCCGCTCACCAGATGCACTTGCAGTCCCAGTGCGCGCAGCGCCGCGACCAGCGCGGGGGCATCCTCGCGCAGCCGGTCTTCGAGCAGGAACTCCCCCAGCCAGCCCTCCTGCCCCGCCAGGTACACGGGCGTGGCGCGCGCCGACGCCGGCGCGACGTGCGCCGGAAGCGGAACGGCGCACAGCTCGCGGCAGAACGCCTCGGTGCCGATGCGCACGCGCCGGCCTGCGACGCGCCCCTCCACCCCGTGGCCGGGGAAGTTGGTCAGCGCCTCGGTGCGCAGCGGCGCGCAGGCGCCCGCGTGCTCGCTGAAGGCCTGCGCGATCGGATGGCGGCTCGAGACCTCGAGCGCGCGCGCGATCTCCAGGCAGCGCTCCGCGCCGGCGTCGCCCAGAGGCACGATGCGCGCCACGCCGAAGCGCCCCCTGGTGAGCGTGCCGGTCTTGTCGAGCACGACGTCGGTGGCGCGCGACAGCGCCTCGAGCGCGCCGGAGCGCGTCAGCACGACGCCGCGCTCGAGCAACCGCGCGCCGGCGGCGGTGAGCGCGATCGGCGCGGCGAGCGCCAGCGCGCACGGGCAAGTCGCCACCAGGACCGCGACCGCGACCCACGCCGCGCGCTCGGGCGCCGCGTGCAGCCAGTACACGAACGCGCCGGCGGCCACTGCCAGCACGACGTAGGTGAGCGCGTGCGCGACCCGGTCGGCGCCCGCCACCAGCTTCGGCTTCGAGGCCGCGGCGCGCTCGATCAGGCGGCCGATCGCCGCCGCCTGCGTATCGGCCCCGGCGCGCGTCACGCGCATGACCACGGCCTGCTCGAGGTTGACCGAGCCGCCCACCAGCGCGGCGCCGGGCGACTTGGACAGCGGGCGCGACTCCCCGGTAAGCAGCGATTCGTCGGCGCTCGAGCTGCCGCGCTCGACGACGCCGTCGGCCGGCACCCGGTCGCCCGCTGGGACCAGCACGAAGTCGCCCGGGGCGAGCGTGTGCGCCGCCACCCGCTGCGCGCTCGCCTGGTCGGCGGGCTCGCGCAGGCGCAGCGCGAACGACGGCATCCAGCGCGCCAGGTAGTCGAGCTGGCGCCCGGCGCGCTGCCGGCCCACCAGCTCCAGGTAGCGCGCGCCGAGCAGCAGGAACACCAGCATGGTGATCGAGTCGAAGTACACCTGGCCGCCGCCGGTCACCGTGGCCCAGGCGCTGGCCGCGAACCCGGCGGCGATGCCGAGCGCGATCGGCGTGTCGAGGCTGACGCGGCGCTGGTGCAGGTCCTGCAGCGCCGCGGAGAAGAACGGCCCGCACGAGAACAGCACCACCGGCAAGGTGAGCAGCAGGCTCGCCCAGCGCATGAGCTGCTCGAGGTCCGGCGTCAGCGTGCCGTCGCCGTTCAGATAGGCGGGCACCGCGTACATCATCACCTGCGTCGCGCCGAAGCCCGCCACGAACAGCCGCCACAGCGCCTTGCGCCGCGCGCTGCGCTCGAGATCGGCCTGGCGCTGCGGGTCGTACGGATAGGCGTCGTAGCCGATGGCGCGGATAGCCTCCAGGATCTGGCTCAGGCGGACGCGGCGCGCGTCCCAGGCGACCTGGGCCCGATGCGTGGCGTAGTTGATGTCCACGCGCGTCACCCCGGGCAGGCGGCGCAGGTACTGCTCGTTCAGCCACAGGCAGGCCGCGCAGCGGATGCGATCCAGGATCAGCGACGCCTCGCGTTCGTGCTCGCCGAGCGCGGCCACGAACTCGCGCTGCGCGGCGGGGTCGTCGTAGACCTCCGCCGGCGGCAGATCGCGCGCGAGCGGCGCGCGCGCCGCCCCGTCCTCGGCGGGCTCGCGGGCCTGGTAGTAGCGCTCGAATCCGGCGGCGACGATGGTGCGCGCCACGGCCTCGCAACCGGCGCAGCAGAACTCGCGCGGCGCGCCGAGCACGCTCGCGTGGTGGCGCCCGGGCTCGGCGACCGGCAGCCCGCAGTGAAAGCAGGCGGGCATCGCAGCGGCGGCCTCGAGCGGCCCGCTCGCGCGGGCGATGTGCGTCATGAATCCTGCCTCCCTCCTGGAAAGCGCCTTGCCCGCGCCGCGGGGCGGCACCCTCGCGATCCTAACCGGCGCGCCGCGCCCGCGTTTGACGTGAGTCAAACGCCTTTCGCCCGCGGCATGCAGCATCGCACAAGGGGGATTGCCGCGTCCGGCGTCCGGATAGCTCACGCGAATCCCACGCATTGCCAAAATCGACTTGATCAATCGGAAGGCCGCCGCTAAGGTTCGCGCACGACGGTTCCGCAACCTTTGAGAAAGCACGCCCGCCATGACAGTTCGCGAAGGCAGCCTCGAAGCACCCACCCGCCACCCGCTCGACTGGAAGAGTCCCGACTTCCACGACGCCGCGAAGCTCGACCAGGAGCTGTCCCGCGTCTTCGAGATCTGCCACGGCTGCCGGCGCTGCGTGAACCTGTGCACCGCCTTCCCGACGCTGTTCGATCTCGTCGACGAGAGCAAGACCATGGAGGTCGACGGCGTCGCCAAGCAGGATTACTGGAAGATCGTCGACCAGTGCTACCTGTGCGACATGTGCTACATGACCAAGTGCCCGTACGTGCCGCCGCACCCCTGGAACGTCGACTTCCCGCACCTGATGCTGCGCGCCAAGACGGTCAAGTTCCGCACTCATGGAGCTTCGTTCCGCGACCGGCTGCTGTCCTCGACCGACGCGCTCGGCAAGCTGGCCACCATCCCCGTGGTGGTGCAGACGGTGAACGCCGCCAACAAGAGCGCGGCCGCGCGCGGCGCGATGGACACGATGCTCGGCATCCACAAGGACCGCGAGTTGCCGGAGTACGCGCGCCGCAAGTTCCGGCCGAACGCCGCGGCCTCGAAGGCCTTCCCGGTGAAGGACGGCAAGGACACGCCGGGCAAGGTGGCGATCTTCGCCACCTGCTACGTGAACTACAACGAGCCCGGTATCGGCCACGACCTGCTCGCGGTTCTCGAGCACAACGAGATTCCCTACGTGCTGGTCGAGCGCGAGGCCTGCTGCGGCATGCCCAAGCTCGAGCTCGGCGACCTGGAAACCGTGGCCAGGCACAAGGCGGTCAACATCCCGCCGCTCGCCCGGCTGGCGAAGCAGGGGTACGCGATCCTCACCGCGGTGCCCTCGTGCACGCTGATGTTCAAGCAGGAGCTGCCGCTCATGTTCCCGGACGACGCGGACGTGAAGGCGGTGCAGGACGCGATGTTCGATCCGTTCGAGTACCTGGCGCTGCGCCGGCGCGACGGCCTGCTCAAGACCGAATTCAAGACGCCGCTCGGCAAGGTCTCGTATCACATCCCCTGCCACTCCCGGGTGCAGAACATGGGGCAGCGCACGCGCGAAGTGCTGGCGGCGATCCCGGGCACCGAGCTCAACACGGTCGAGCGCTGCGCCGGGCACGACGGCACCTGGGGCGTGAAGAGCGAGTACTTCGCCAATTCGATGAAGATCGGGCGGCCGGTGTTCCGCCAGATGGCGGGCAGCGAGCCCGACTGGATCAGCTCGGACTGCCCGATCGCCGGGCGCCACATCCTGCAGGGCATGGCCGAAGAGGGCAAGTCCGCCGGGAAGGCGCACCCGATCACGCTGCTTCGAAAAGCCTACGGAATCTAGCGCGGCTCAGCCCTGCGCTTCGATGAAGCGCTTCACGGCCTCGGGGTCAGCCTCGATCACGGTAAAGCGCTGCGGGCGCCGCTCCAGACCTTCGTATCCGGGGGGCCGCTCCGGATCCCGGCCGAGCGCCTCCCGAATGGTGTCGGCGAATTTCGCCGGCAGCGCGGTTTCAAGACACAGCAGCGGCACGCCCGACGCGCGCCGCTCGAGCCCGACCTTGATACCGTCGGCCGTATGCGGGTCGACGGTCACGCCGTATCTCTGGTGGACGCGACGGATGGTGGCGAGCCGGTCGGCATGCGTGCTGCGTCCGGAGACGAACCCGGTTCCGGCCACGCCGCGGAAGTACGCCGAACCGGACAGGTCGAAGGCGCCCTCGGTGTCCAGCAGCCGCCACAGCTCGTTCACGCGCGCCGGGTCGCGTCCCGTCAGATCGGCCAGGTAGCGCTCGAAGTTGGACGCCTTCGCAATGTCCATCGACGGGCTCGAGGTCGCCTGCACCTCGCTCGCCTTCCTCACGCGATAGCGCCCGGTGCGGAAGAATTCGTCCAGCACGTCGTTCTCGTTGGTCGCCACGATGAGCTGGCGGATCGGCAGACCCATGCGATGCGCGACGTGCCCGGCGTAGACGTTGCCGAAGTTGCCCGAAGGCACCGCGAACGCGACTTCTTCGGCGTTGCTTCGGGTGGCGGCGAAATAGCCCTTGAAGTAGTAGACCACCTGGGCGGCGATGCGCGCCCAGTTGATCGAGTTCACGGCGCCGATGCGGTGGCGCGCCTTGAACGCG
This sequence comes from uncultured Pseudomonadota bacterium, assembly GCA_963817785.1. Classification (GTDB taxonomy): domain Bacteria; phylum Pseudomonadota; class Gammaproteobacteria; order Burkholderiales; family SG8-39; genus JAKALD01. The sequence goes on from CAWFPL010000008.1 coordinate 1,088,028, forward strand.
GCGTCCGCGTTGACCGCCTTGACCACGTCCTGGCAGTCGTCGAACACGCCCTTCACCGCCAGGTTGAAGATGTTCGCGTCCGGCAGCGAGAACATCTGCGCGCGCTGGAATGCGCTCATCCGGCCGTGCGGCGAGAGCATGAAGACGCGAATGCCCCGCTTGCCGCGCATCGCGTGCTCGGCGGCCGAGCCGGTGTCGCCCGAGGTCGCGCCGAGGATGTCGAGCGTCTCCCCGCGCTGCGCGAGCACGTACTCGAACAGGTTGCCCAGCAGCTGCATGGCCAGGTCCTTGAACGCGAGCGTGGGTCCGTTCGACAGTCCGAGCAGGTGCAGGCCGGGCTCGAGCGTCCTGAGTGGGGTGATCTCGTCGCTGCCGAAGGCCTCGCGCGTGTAGCTGCGCGCGATCAGCGCCTCGAGGTCCGCGGCCGGAAGGTCGTCGAAGAACTTCGACAGCACGGCGAACGCGAGCCCGCGGTAATCCATGGCGCGCATGCGCTCGAGCTCTCCGGGGGCGAGCCGCGGGTACGCTTCCGGCAGGTACAGCCCGCCGTCCGCGGCCATTCCCTCCAGCAGAATGTCGGTGAAGCGCTTCGGCTGCGCGCGCCCTCGGGTGGAGACGTAGAGCACTACAGCAGCTCTTCGAGCCGGATCTTGGTGACCTTGCCCGGCACCGTGCGCAGCCGCTCGATGCGCCGAATCGCCTGGTTCACGTTCTTCTCGCGCGCGACGTGGGTCAGCAGCACGATGTCGACGCGCTTCTCGCCCGCGCCGGGCTCCTTCTGCACCATGGCGTCGATCGAGATCGAGCGGTCGGCGAGGATGCGGGTGATGTCGGCCAGCACCCCCGGCCGGTCGAGCACCCGCATCCGCAGGTAGTAGGCGGTCTCCACCGCTTCGATCGGCAGGATCGGCGTGCTCGAGAGCCGGTCGGGCTGGAACGCGAGGTGCGGCACGCGTTGCTCCGGGTCCGCGGTGATAAGGCGCGTGACGTCCACCAGGTCGGCGACCACCGCGCTCGCGGTGGGCTGGCTGCCGGCGCCCGCGCCGTAGTACAGCGTCGGGCCGACCGCGTCGCCTTTGACCAGGATCGCATTCATCACCCCCTCGACGTTGGCGATCAGGCGCTTGGCCGGCACCAGCGTGGGATGCACCCTCAGCTCGATCCCCTGGGCGGTGCGCTTGGTGATGCCGAGCAGCTTGATGCGGTAGCCGAGCTCCTCGGCATAGGCGATGTCCTCGCGCGTGAGCTTCGAGATGCCCTCGGTGTAGGCCTTCCTGAACTGCATCGGAATGCCGAACGCGAGCGCCGACAGGATGGTCAGCTTGTGCGCGGCGTCGATGCCCTCGATGTCGAACGTCGGGTCGGCCTCGGCGTAGCCCTTGGCCTGGGCGTCGGCGAGCGCGGTGGCGAACGGCAGCCCCTTGTCGCGCATCTCCGACAGGATGAAGTTCGAGGTGCCGTTGATGATGCCGGCGATCCACTCGATGCGGTTGGCGCTCAGCCCCTCGCGCAGCGCCTTGATGATCGGGATGCCGCCGCCGACCGCGGCCTCGAAGGCCACCATCACGCCCCGCTTCTGCGCCGCCGCGAAGATCTCGTTGCCGTGCGTGGCGAGCAGCGCCTTGTTGGCGGTGACCACGTGCTTGCCGTGCCGGATCGCCTCGAGCACCAGGTCCTTGGCGAGCGTGGTGCCGCCGATCAGCTCGACCACGATGTCGATGTCGGCGGCGCGCACCACCGCGAAGGCGTCGCCCGTGACCTTGGCCCGCCCCTTGACGATCGCGCGCGCCCGGGCGAGCGCCTTGTCGGCGACGCGCGTGATGCGGATGGCGCGCCCGGCGCGGCGCTGGATCTCGTCGGCGTTGCGCTTGAGCACCTCCCAGGTGCCGCCGCCCACCGTGCCGATGCCGAGCAACCCGACGTTGATCGGCTTCACAGCGGCTTTCCGAAGTGAAACGCGGTAATGGTCATGCCCTCGCGGAAGTAGAAGCGGTGCGCCTCGCGGCGCTGCGTGCCCGAATCGAGCGTGAGCGCCTTGCAGCCGCGCTCCCGCGCGATGCGCTCGCATTCGGCGAGCAGCAGCTTGCCGATGCCGCGCGAGCGCAGCGCCTCGTCGGTGACCAGGTCGTCGACGTACAGGTGCAGGTCGCTGGCGGTGTTCTCGTGGATCCGGTACACCGCCACGCCGTGCACCTGCTCGTGCTCGGTCGCCACGATCATCCGGCCCCCGCCCGCGAACACGCGCGCCATCTTGCCGGCGTAGTCGGCCGGCAGCGCCGTGCGCAGCTGCCGGTGCACGCCCTCGGCGCGCTCGAGTAGCCCCGGGTGCAGCACGCGTCCGGCCTCGTCGGTGACGTGGACGACCCTCATGCGGCGCTCTTCGCGGTCGCCTTCGCGGCCGCGTCGCCGACCAGACCGTCCTTGCGGAACATGTCGCGCACGCCGCGCAGCGCCTGGCGCAGCCGGTGCTCGTTCTCGATCAGAGCGATCCTGACGTGATCGTCGCCGTAGTCGCCGAAGCCCACGCCGGGCGCCACCGCGATCTTGGCGTCGGCGAGCAGCTTCTTCGCGAACTCGAGCGAGCGCATGTGCGCGTAGGCCTGCGGGATCTGCGCCCAGACGTACATCGAGGCCCTCGGGTTTTCCACCATCCAGCCGATTTCGTGCAGGCCCTTCACCATCACGTCGCGCCGCCGCTGGTAAGTCTGGCGGATCTGCTCGACGCAGTCCTGCGGCCCGTCGAGCGCGACGATCGAGGCCACCTGGATCGGGGTGAAGGTGCCGTAGTCGTGATAACTCTTGATGCGCGCCAGCGCGTACACCAGGTCCTTGTTGCCGACCATGAAGCCGATGCGCCAGCCGGCCATGTTGTAGCTCTTCGACATGGTGAAGAACTCGACCGCCACGTCGCGCGCGCCCGGCACCTGCATGATCGAGGGCGCCTTCCAGCCGTCGAAGGTGATGTCGGCGTAGGCCAGATCGTGCACCACCAGGATGTCGTGCTCCTTGGCGATCGCGATCACGCGCTCGAAGAAGTCGAGCTCGACGCAGCGCGCCGTCGGGTTGGCCGGAAAACCGATGATCAGCATCTTCGGCTTCGGGATCAGCTCGCGGATGGCGCGCTCCAGCTCCTCGAAGAAGTCCACCCCCGGGGTGATGCGCACCGAGCGGATGTCCGCGCCGGCGATGATCGCGCCGTAGATGTGGATCGGGTACGAGGGATTGGGCACCAGCACCGTGTCGCCGCGGTCGAGCGTGGCGAGCATCAGGTGCGCGAGGCCCTCCTTGGAGCCGATGGTGACGATCGCCTCCGATTCGGGGTCGAACTCGATGTTCCAGCGCCGCCGGTACCAGTCGCAGATCGCCTTGCGCAGGCGCGGGATGCCCTTCGACACCGAGTAGCCGTGCGTGTCCTGGCGCTGCGCCGCCTCGACCAGCTTGTCGACGATGTGCCTGGGGGTCGGCCCGTCGGGATTGCCCATCGACAGGTCGATGATGTCCTCGCCGGCGTGGCGCGCCGCCATCTTCAACTCGGCCGTGATGTTGAAGACGTAGGGCGGCAGGCGCTGGATGCGTGCAAACTCTCTCATGGGCGGGCGGCGTGGTGCGCCGCAAAAAGGTAGAATTCTATTCGAGCGCGGCTCCGCTCTCAATGCGCGCGGTGCCCGCGGATGCGTCCGATTCCAGCGTGAAACTGCACTCCTCCGGGCCGACCGGCCAGAATACCTTCACCGGCTACGGCGAGGGCTACGTGCTGGTGAACGGCGTGCGCCATGCAAGCAGCGTCATCGTGCTGGCCGACCGGGTGCTGCCCTGGAGCGCGCAGGGCCTCGAGCGCCTCGCCCCCGAGCACTTTGCCGAGCTGGCCGCGCTCGGGGTCGAGGTGGTGCTGCTCGGCACCGGCGCCACGCTGCGCTTTCCCCGTCCGCGCCTTACCCGCGCGCTGCTCGAGGCCGGCGTCGGGCTGGAGGTCATGGACACCCAGGCGGCCTGCCGGACCTACAACATCCTCGCCGCCGAGGAGCGCCGGGTTGCCGCCGCGCTGCTGTTCGACTGAGTGCGCACGAGCGTGAGCCGCGCCGCCGCCCTCCTGCTGGCCGCGGCCATGGCGCTCGCCTGGTTCGGCACCCTGGGCTGGCGCCCGCTGGTCCGCGCCGACGAGGCCCGTTACGCCGAGATCGCGCGCGAGATGGTCGCGAGCGGCGACTGGGTCACGCCTCGCCTGAACGGTTTCAAGTACTTCGAGAAACCCCCGCTGCAGTACTGGGCCACGGCGGGCGCGTTCGAGGTCTTCGGCCTGCACGACTGGGCATCGCGCCTGTGGCCGGCCCTCACCGGCTTCGCCGGGCTGATCCTGGTACTCGCGCTCGGACGCCGGCTGCTCGGCGCCGGCGCCGGGGCTTACGCGGCCGCGGTGCTCGCGGGCAGCCCGCTGTACGCTTTCCTCGGGCAGTTCGACACCCTCGACATGGGCGTGAGCTTCTTCCTGTCGCTCGCGGTGTTCGCCTACGCGCTCGCGCAGCGCGAACAGACGCGGCCTGCCGAGCAACGCGGCTGGATGCTCGCGTTCTGGGCGAGCTGCGCGCTCGCCACCCTCAGCAAGGGTCTGATCGGGATCGTGCTGCCCGCGGGCGCAATCGCGCTCGACGTGCTGCTGCGCCGCGACTGGCGCCGGCTCGCGCGCCTGTCCTGGGGCGCAGGCCTGCCGCTCTTCCTGCTCGTGGCCGCCCCCTGGTTCGTGCTGGTGTCAGTGCGCAATCCGGAGTTCTTCCACTTCTTCTTCATCCAGGAGCACTTCGAGCGCTTCCTGACGCGCTTCGCCGACCGCTACGAGCCGCCGTGGTACTTCATCCCGGTGCTCGTGCTCGGCATGGCGCCGTGGCTGCTTCCGCTCGGCCCCGCGCTCGTGCGCGCCTTCACCGACGGCACCGGGCGGCGCTTCAGCCCGCGGCGCTTTCTCGCACTCTGGGCGCTGGTGGTATTCGCCTTTTTCTCGGTGTCGGACTCCAAGCTGGCCTCGTACATCCTGCCGGTCTTCCCCGCGCTCGCGCTGCTGGCCGGCGACTACCTCGCTGCCGGGCGGCCGCGCCGGCTGCTGATTGCTCAGGCTGCGCTGCTCGCGGCGGGCGGAGCGACGGTCGTCGCGCTCGCGCCGCGGCTGATGCGCGACGCGGGCGGGCCGCTCGCCGAGCTGCTGCCGGCCTACGTGCCCTGGGTCATGGCCGCCGGAGGGGCCGTCGCCCTCGGCGCCCTGCTCGCGCTCGGGCTCGCCTGGCGCGCGCGCACCGGCGCCGCGGTCGGCGCGATCGCGCTCGCGGCCTTTGCCGGCACGCTCGTCGCCCTGCTTGGACATCGCGTGCTCTCGCCCTACTACAGCACCGCGCAGGTGGTGGCGCAGGCGCGCGCGCAGCTCGATTCCCGGGCGCCGTTCTACGCCGTCGACGCCTATGACCACACCCTGCCCTGGTACCTGCGGCGCACGGTCACCATGGTCGGCTACAAGGACGAGCTCGCCGAGGAGATCGGCTGGGAGCCGCAGAAGTTCCTGCCGGATCTGGCATCCTTCGCCCGGGCGTGGCGCGCCGACCGGCACGCCGGCGCCCTGTTCGCGACTCGCGACTTGGCGGCCTTCCGGAGACAATACGACCTGCCCATGCAGATCGTGGCGCGCGACGCGCGCTACACCATCGTGAGGAAGCCATGAGCCTGGTGAGCTTTTCGCTGATCCTGACCGGGGTGCTGCTCAACGCCGCGGCGCAGCTGCTGCTCAAGGCGGGCACCAACGCCGTCGGCCGCTTCGCTTTCACGCTCGGCAACGCGCTGCCGATGGGCCTGCGCTTCGCGCTCGAGCCGCACATCGTCGGCGGCATGGCCTGCTACGCAGCGAGCCTGGTGGTCTGGATCATGGCGCTGTCGCGCGTCGAGGTGAGCGTCGCCTACCCGATGCTGTCGATCGGCTACGTCGTCAACGCGATCGCCGCCTGGTACCTGTTCGGCGAGGCGGTGACCCCGATGCGGGTCGCCGGCATCGCGGTCATCGTCCTCGGCGTGTTCATCGTGGCGCGCTCATGAGCGACATTCTTCCCTTCACCCGCCCGTCGATCGACGAGGAGACGATCGCCGGGGTCGCCCAGGTGCTGCGCTCGGGCTGGATCACCTCCGGCCCGCAGGTCCGGGCTTTCGAAGCGGCGCTGTCGGGCCTGTGCGCCGGGCGCCCGGTGCGCGTGTTCAACTCGGGCACCGCGGCGCTCGAGGTCGGCCTGCGGCTGGCCGGCATAGGCAGCGGGGACGAGGTGATCACCACGCCCCTGTCCTGGGTGGCCACCGCGAACGTGATCCTCGAGGTCGGGGCGCGCCCGGTGTTCGTCGACGTGGATCCGCGCACGCGCAACATCGACCTCGAGCTCGTCGAAGCCGCGATCACGCCGGCCACCCGCGCGCTGCTGCCGGTCGACCTCGCGGGGCTGCCGGTCGACCGCGACCGCCTCTACGACATCGCTCGCGCCAGGCGCCTACGCGTGCTCGAGGATGCGGCGCAATCCTTCGGTGCCGCCTGGAACGGACGCACCCTGGGCTCGTTCGGCGACCTGGTCGCCTTCAGCTTCCACGCCAACAAGAACATCACCACCGCCGAGGGCGGCGCGCTGGTCCTGCCCGACGAGGGGCTCGCCGTGCCCTGCGAGAAGCTGCGCCTGCAGGGCGTGGTGCGCAGCGGCGAGGACGGCATGGAGGTGGACCTGCTCGGCGGCAAGTGGAACCTGACCGACGTCGCCGCGCGCATCGGCCTGGGGCAGTTGCCGCACCTGGACGAATTCACCGCGCGGCGCCGCGCGCTCGCGCGGCGTTACTTCGAGCGCTGGGACCGCTCGCTCGGCTGCGAGTTGCCGCCCGAGGATTTCGCCGACTCGAACTGGCACATGTTCCAGGTGGTGCTTCCCGAGCGCATGCCGCGCGCCGAGTTCATGCGCCGCATGCGCGCGGCGGGCATCGGCGTGGGCGTGCACTATCCGGCGATCCACCTGTTCGCGCTGTATCGCGCGCTCGGCTTCCGCGAGGGGCAGTTCCCCCACGCCGAGCGCATCGGCCGCTGCATCGCGACGCTGCCGCTGTTTCCGCTGATGTCGGAAGCCGACGTGGACCGCGTGTGCGAGACGGCGAACAAGGTGCTGGCATGAGCACCCCTCTGCTCTCGGTGGTGATCCCCGTGTACAACGAAGAGGCGGGGCTGGCGGCGCTGTTCGCGCGTCTGTATCCCGCGCTCGACGCCCTGGGCGAGCCCTACGAGCTGATCCTGGTCGACGATGGCAGCCGCGACGGCTCGGCGCGCCTTCTGCGCGAGCAGTTCGAGCGCCGCCCCGAGGTCACCCGGATCGTGTTCCTGGCCGGCAACTTCGGCCAGCACATGGCGATCCTCGCCGGCTTCGAGCGGGCACGCGGCGAAGTGGTGGTCACGCTCGACGCCGACCTGCAGAACCCGCCCGAGGAGATCGCGCCGCTGCTGGCCAAGATGCGCGAGGGCTACGACTACGTCGGCACCTACCGGCGCGGGCGCCAGGATAGCGCCTTCCGCAAGTTCGCCTCGCGCATGATGAACGCGTTTCGCGAGCGCATCACCGATATTCGCATGACCGACCAGGGCTGCATGCTGCGCGCCTACGGGCGCAACGTGGTCGACGCGATCAACCGCTCGCCCGAGGTGAACACGTTCATCCCGGCGCTCGCCTACACCTACGCGCGCCGTCCGACCGAGATCGAGGTCGGGCACGAGGTGCGCGCCGCGGGGGAATCGAAGTACTCGCTGTACCGGCTGGTGCAGCTCAACTTCGACCTGGTCACCGGCTTCTCGGTCAAGCCGCTGCAGTTCTTCTCCGCGCTCGGCATGCTGACCGCGCTCGGCTCGGTGCTGGTGTACGTGGTGGTGATCATCGAGCGCCTGGCGGTGGCCAAGACCGCCAGCGACGCGCTGCACAGCTTCTGGGACCGCGACATCCTGCAGTTCTTCCTCACCGGCATGGTGCTGTTCGGCCTCGGCCTGGTGGGCGAGTACGTCGGCCGCATCTACGAGCAGGTGCGCGGCCGGCCGCGCTACCTGGTCGCGAACGTGCTGGAGAAGGGCGAGTGACGCGTGCGGTGGTGTTCGCCTATCACAACGTCGGCGTGCGCTGCCTCGCCGTGCTGCTCGCCCAGGGCATCGAGGTGCCGCTGGTGTTCAGCCACGAGGACGATGCGCGCGAGAACGTCTGGTTCGCGAACGTGGCGGCGTTCGCGCGCGAGCGCGACATCGAGCTGTTGACCGCGTCCGACCCGAACGCACCCGAGTGCCTGGCGCGCGTGCGCGCCTGCGCGCCCGAATTCCTGTTCTCGTTCTACTACCGGCGCATGCTCGGCCCCGCGCTGCTCGCGGCCGCGCCGCGCGGCGCGCTCAACATGCACGGCTCGCTGCTGCCCAGGTATCGCGGACGCGCGCCGGTCAACTGGGCGGTGGTGCGCGGCGAGCGCGAGACCGGCGCGAGCCTGCATTACATGACCGAGAAGCCCGACGCCGGCGCGGTCGTCGGGCGCCAGCGCGTGCCGATCCTGCCCGACGACAGCGCGCGCGAGGTGTTCGACAAGGTCACCGTCGCGGCGGAGCTGCTGCTCGACCGCGTGTTGCCGGAGCTCGTCGCCGGGCGCGCGCCGCGCGAGCCGCAGGCGCTCGCGGAGGGCAGCTACTTCGGCGCCCGCCGGCCCGAGGACGGGCGCATCGACTGGCGTCGCCCGGCCGCGGAGATCCACAATCTGGTGCGCGGCGTGGCGCCGCCGTATCCGGGCGCGTTCTGCCGGCTCGGCGCGCGCACGCTGAAGGTGCTGCGCTCGCGCGTCGGCGCGCGGCTCGCGCCTCCCAACGCCGCCCCGCTGCTGGCGCTCGACGAGCGCGGACTGTATGCGCTGTGCGGCGACGGGGTCGCGCTGCGCGTGCCGGAATGCCAGCTCGACGGCGCCGCCCTCGGCCCCGAACGCTTTCGCGCCGAATTCGGCGCCCGCACCCTGCCACTCGAATAGGACCCGCCCGTGAAACGACTACTGATCCTCGGCGTCAACGGCTTCATCGGCCATCACCTCTCGCGCCGGGTGCTCTCGAGCACCGACTGGGAGGTGTACGGCATGGACATGCAGACCGAGCGCATCGAGGACCTGATGGGCGAGCCGCGCTTCCACTTCTTCGAGGGCGACATCACCATCAACAAGGAGTGGATCGAGTACCACATCCGCAAGTGCGACACCGTGATCCCGCTGGTCGCGATCGCCACCCCGGCCACCTACGTGAAGGAGCCGCTGCGCGTGTTCGAGCTCGACTTCGAGGCCAACCTGCCGATCGTGCGTTCCTGCGTGAAGTACCGCAAGCGCATCCTGTTTCCCTCCACCTCGGAGGTGTACGGCATGTGCCGCGACGCCGAGTTCCATCCCTACAGCTCGGAGCTGGTGCTCGGCCCGATCCACAAGACGCGCTGGATCTACTCCTGCGCCAAGCAGCTGATGGACCGGGTGATCTGGGGCTACGGCGCCGAGCAGGGCCTGAGCTTCACGCTGTTCCGGCCGTTCAACTGGATCGGCTCCGGGCTCGACTCGATCAACACGCCCAAGGAAGGCAGCTCGCGCGTGGTGACGCAGTTCATCGGCCACATCGTGCGCGGCGAGGAGATCAAGCTGGTGGACGGCGGCGCGCAGCGGCGCGCCTTCACCTACGTCGACGACGGCATCGACGCGCTGATGCGCATCATCGATAACCCCGGTGGCGTCGCCGACGGCAAGATCTACAACATCGGCAACCCCGCGAACAACTACTCGGTGAGGGAGCTGGCCGAGATGATGCTCGAGCTCGCGCTGCAGTATCCCGAGTACCGGGACGCCGCCGCGCGGGTGCGCCTGGTCGCCACCACCTCGGACCGCTATTACGGCGCGGGCTACCAGGACGTGCAGAACCGCACGCCGAACATCGACGACACGCGCCGCGATCTGGGCTGGACGCCCGCGGTCGGGATGCGCGACGCGCTGGCGCGCATCTTCGAGAGCTACCGCGACCACGTGGCCGAGGCGCGCGGCCTGGTGGAATGAAGCTCGCGCTGAAGATCGACATCGACACCTATCACGGGACCCGCGATGGCGTGCCGCGCCTGGCCGCGCTGCTCGAGCGGCGCGGCGTCGGCGCCACGTTCCTGTTCAGCCTCGGCCCCGACCACACCGGCCGCGCCCTGCGCCGCGCGTTCCGGCCGGGCTTCCTGAGTAAGGTATCGCGGACCTCGGTGGTCTCGCACTACGGGCTGGTCACGCTCCTCTACGGCACCCTGCTGCCGGGGCCCGACATCGGCCGGCGCTGCGCCGCCGGGCTGCGCGCGGTCCGGGACGCGGGCTTCGAGGTCGGGGTGCACTGCTGGGACCACGTGCGCTGGCAGGATCAGGTCACGGGCCGCGACTCCGAATGGACGCGCCGCGAGCTGATGCGAGCGGTCGAGCGTTTCGGCGAGATCTTCGGCGCGCCGCCGCGCGTGCATGGCGCGGCGGGATGGCAGACCAACGCGCACGCCCTGCGCCTGCTCGACGAGCTGGGCTTCGCCTGCGCCTCCGATACGCGCGGGCGCGAGCCGTTCCTGCCGAGCGTGCAGGGCGAGCTGTTCTCCTGCCCGCAGCTGCCGACCACGCTGCCGACCTTCGACGAGCTGATCGGCGTCGACGGGCAGAGCGCAAGCGATGCCGCGCGACGCATCCTGGGGCTGTGCGCGTCGGCGTCGGCCGCCGGGCACGTGTTCACCGCGCACGCCGAGCTCGAAGGCGGCAAGCTGATCGCGGCCTTCGAAGCGCTGCTCGACGGCTGGGACGCGCTCGGTTACGAGATCGTGAGCCTGGGGACCATGGCGGCGGCGCTCGAGCGCGCGCGCCTGCCGCGCCACGCGCTCGAGTTCGCGGCGGTACCGGGACGCTCGGGTACCCTGGCGGTACAGGGCGCGGCGCTCGCGGCCTGAAATTCCGAGAGGAGGGTTGGTCATGCTGTTTCCCGGTTTCGAGGCGAGAAAGGTGCGCACCGGCGGCGCCAGCATTCACTGCGTCACTGCGGGCGAAGGCCCGCCCGTGCTCATGCTGCACGGCTACCCCGAGACGCACGCCATGTGGCACAAGATCGCCCCGCGGCTCGCGCACCGCTACAGCGTGGTGTGCGCGGACCTGCGCGGCTACGGCGATTCCTCCAAGCCTCGCGGCCTTCCCGACCACGCCAACTATTCCAAGCGCGCCATGGCACAGGACATGGCGGAGGTGATGGCGAAGCTCGGCCACCAGAGCTTCCACGTCGTCGGCCACGACCGCGGCGGGCGTGTTGCGCACCGCCTGGCGCGCGACCACGGCGCGCGCGTGCGCACGCTCACCGTGCTCGACATCTCGCCGACGCTCAAGATGTACCAGAGCACGAACATGGCGTTCGCGCGCGCCTACTACCACTGGTTCTTCCTCATCCAGCCGGCGCCGCTGCCCGAGAAGATGCTGCGCGCGGTGGGCGTGTCGTACATCCTCGGCCGCATCGGGCGCGGCAAAGCGGGCCTGAAGCCGTTCGCCAAGGCTGCGATCCGCGAATATGTGCGCTGCTTCAACGACCCGCGCACCATCCACGCCACCTGCGAGGACTATCGCGCCGCCGCGACCATCGACCTCGAGCACGATCGCAGGGATCTGCGCCGGAAGATCAGGATGCCGGTGCTCGCGCTGTGGGGCCAACAGGGCGTGATCGAGAGTCAGTTCGATTGCCTGGCCGACTGGCGCGAGGTAGCCGCGAACGTGACCGGAAAAGCGCTGCCGTGCGGCCACTTCCTGCCCGAGGAGGCGCCGCGCCAGACGGTGGCCGAAATCGAGCGCTTCCTCGCGCGCCAGGAGCGCGGCGATGCGCGCTAAAAAGCGCTTTGCTTTCAGTCTCCTAATACGCCCGCAGCGGCGCCCGCACGGCGCACTTGCGGGCGTAACAATTTTTGTGTTCAATGAAAGCGTTGCGCAGCATTGCTAAGAAGGTTTTGCAACAAGCCGCACAGCATGCTCGGTAAACCGGTCAAGGATTTCTCCCTTCCCTCGACGGGCGGCACCGCGTTTCACCTCTCCAGCACCCTTGGCCGCAAGCTGGTGCTCTACTTCTACCCGAAGGACAACACCCCCGGCTGCACCGACGAGGGCGCGCAGTTCCGCGACCTGCACAAGGAATTCCGCAAGGCCGCCTGCGAGGTCTTCGGCGTTTCGCGCGACTCCCTCAAGTCCCACGAGCGCTTCAAGACCAAGATGGGCTTTCCGTTCGAGCTTCTCTCCGACGCCGAGGAGAAGGTCTGCAGCCAGTTCGGCGTCATCAAGATGAAGAACATGTACGGCAGGAAGGTTCGCGGCATCGAGCGCAGCACTTTCGTTCTCGACCAGAACGGCGTGCTGGCGCGCGAATGGCGCGGTGTGAAAGTTCCGGGCCACGCACAGGAGGTACTGAGCTTTGTTAAATCCCTTTGACCGCAACTCCGATGCGGCAAGCGACGCGCCGATCTCCACCGAGTCCCCCCTTCCCCCCTCTCCCGCCCTCCCGCAATCCATGGCCAAACGTTCACGCTCCGCTCCCGGCAAGCGGGCCGGCAAGCTGTTCGTGCTCGACACCAACGTGCTGATGCACGACCCGAGCAGCCTGTTCCGCTTCGAGGAGCACGACATCTACCTGCCGATGGGAACGCTCGAGGAGCTCGACAACCACAAGAAGGGGCTTTCGGACGTGGCGCGCAACGCACGCCAGGCGAGCCGCTTCCTCGACGAGATCGTCTCGAACGCGGTGGCCGACATCGGCGCCGGGATCCCGCTCGTCGCCAAGGTGGGCGAGCGGCCCCAGGGCCGGCTGTACTTGCAGACCGAGGCGATCAGCGCCGAGCTGCCCGCGACGCTCCCCCTGGGCAAGACCGACAACCAGATCCTGTCGGTGGTGCGCCACCTGCAGAAGCAGCAGCCGCAGCGCCAGGTGATCCTGGTCACGAAGGACATCAACATGCGCATCAAGGCGAGGGCGCTCGGCCTCGCCGCGGAGGACTACTTCAACGACAAGGTGCTGGAGGATACCGACCTCCTGTATGCGGGCGTGACGCGCCTGCCGGCCGACTTCTGGGACACGCACGGCCGCGACATGGAGTCCTGGAAGAAGGACGGGCACACCTATTACCGGGTGCGCGGCGCGCTGGTGCCGCGACTGCAGCTGAACGAGCTGGTGTACGACGAGTCGGGCGAGCGCCCGCTGTACGCGCTGGTGAAGGAGAAAGCCGGCCGCGGCGCGGTGTTCGAGACCCTGCGCGACTACAGCCACGCGAAGAACGCGGTGTGGGGCGTCACCGCGCGCAACCGCGAGCAGAACTTCGCCATGAACCTGCTCATGAACCCCGCGATCGACTTCGTCACCCTGCTCGGCCAGGCCGGCACCGGCAAGACGCTGCTCGCGCTCGCCGCGGGCCTGACGCAGGTGCTGGACGACAAGCGCTACTCGGAGATCATCATGACCCGGGTCACCGTTCCTCTGGGCGAGGACATCGGCTTCCTGCCGGGCACGGAGGAGGAAAAGATGCAGCCGTGGATGGGCGCGCTCGAGGACAACCTCGACGTGCTCAATGCGAGCGACGAATCCGGCGGCGAGTGGGGCCGCGCGGCGACCCGCGACCTGGTGCGCTCGCGCATCAAGGTGAAGTCACTCAACTTCATGCGCGGGCGCACGTTCCTCAACAAGTGGCTGGTGATCGACGAGGCGCAAAACCTGACCCCAAAGCAGATGAAGACGCTGGTGACGCGAGCCGGCCCGGGCACCAAGGTGGTGTGTCTGGGCAACATCGCGCAGATCGACACGCCATACCTCACGGAGGGCAGCTCCGGCCTGACCTACGTCGTCGACCGCATGAAGGGCTGGGCGCACGCGGGCCACGTGACGCTGGCGCGCGGCGAGCGCTCGCGCCTCGCCGACCACGCCGCCGAGGCGCTCTGAAGCCGCGCGCCGCGGGATGACTACAGCTTGGAGTGGGTGCCGTCGCAGAACGGCTTGTTGCCGGTGTGCTTGCAGCCGCACAGCCACACCTTCTGCGCTTCGGCGACGCTGAACTTCACCGGGGTGAACTCGGATCCCTTGTGCGAGCCGTCGCAAAACGGCTGGCGCTTGGATCTCCCGCAGGCGCACCACCAGTACTCGCCCGGCGCCAGTTCCACGGCGAACGGGGATTTCTGCGCGATCATCGGCTCGGCCATGGCGTCGTTCCTCCTGCTAACCCACACGGAAGCGCGATTGTTACGCCGGCGCCGGAAAATGGAAAGAGCCGGCCCGCGCCGGACGGTCAGAACGCGCCCGGGTCGGCGAAGCTCTCGAAGCGCGTGAACTGGCCGCGGAAGGTGAGCGCCACCGTGCCGATGGGGCCGTTGCGCTGTTTGCCGATGATGACGTCGGCGCGGCCGCGCGCCTCGGGCTTGTCCGGGAAATACACTTCCTCGCGGAAGATGAACAGGATCACGTCGGCGTCCTGCTCGATCGCGCCCGATTCGCGCAGGTCCGACATCATGGGGCGCTTGTCGTTGCGCTGCTCGACCGCGCGCGAGAGCTGGGACAGCGCGATGACAGGCACGTCGAGCTCCTTGGCCAGCGCCTTGAGCGAGCGCGAGATCTCCGAGATTTCGGTGGCCCGGTTCTCGCCCTGGCCCGAGGCCGACATGAGCTGCAGGTAGTCGACCACCACCAGCCCGAGCTTGCTGTATTGTCGCCTGAGCCGGCGCGCGCGCGCGCGCACCTCGAGCGAGTTCAGCGCCGCGGTCTCGTCGATGAAGATCGGCGCCTCGTGCAGGCGGCTCATCGCCTGCGACAGGTCGTGCCACTCCGAGTCGTTGAGCCGCCCGGTGCGCATCTTGTGCTGGTCGACCCTGGCGATCGAGCCGAGCATGCGGGTCGCGAGCTGCGCGCCGCCCATCTCCATGCTGAAGATCGCGACCGGCAGGCCGTTGTCCACCGCCACGTGCTCGGCGATATTGAGCGCGAACGCGGTCTTGCCCATCGAGGGCCGGCCGGCGACGATGATCAGGTCCCCGGCCTGCAGCCCCGCGGTCTTCTGGTCGAGGTCGTGAAAGCCGGTGGGAATCCCCGTCACGTCGGACGGATTGTCGCGGTGGTACAGGTAGTCGATGCGCTCGAGCACCCGGGCGAGCACCGGCTTGATTTCCTGCAGTCCCTGGCCACCCCGGGCGCCGTGCTCGGCGATCTGGAAGATGCGCGACTCGGCCTCGTCGAGCAGCTGTCCGACCTCCTTGCCGCCCGGGCTGAGCGCGGACTCGGCGATGGCGGTCGCCACCTGCGCCAGGCGGCGCTGCACCGAGCGCTCCCGCACCAGCTCGGCATAGCGCCTGATATTGAGCGCGCTGGGCGTGTTCTGCACCAGCGATCCGAGGTAGGCCGGCCCGCCGGTGCGGTCCTTGTCCTCGCTGGCTTCGATCGACTCGGAGATCGTGACCACGTCGGCCGGCCTGCCGGCCTCGATCAGCTTGGCGACATGCTGGAAGATGCGGCGGTGGTCGTCGCGGTAAAAGTCGTCAGCGGACACCAGGTCGGCGATGCGGTCGAAGGCCTGGTTATCGAGCAGCAGTCCGCCGAGCAGCGACTGTTCCGCCTCGACCGAATGCGGCGGCACCCTGAGCGCAAGCAGCTGCGGGTCGCCCTCAGTGCGCTGCGCCGAACCGAATGCCGTGCCTTGCTGCGCGCGTGCCATTGTCGCCGTGCCGGAAGAAGCGTTCATCATAGCTCGGGCGTGCCGCCCGCGGAAAGAATAAGGGCCGCTCGCGCGGCCCTTATTGCGGCAGCGGCTCGAGGTCTCTCGAGCCGCTCGGCGCCTCAACTCTCGCCGAGCACGGAGACGGTGATCGTCGCCACCACGTCGGTATGCAGCGCGATCTGGATGGGATGATCGCCGACCTGCTTGAGCGGCCCCTGCGGCATGCGTACCTCGGAGCGCTCGACCTCGATGCCTTGCGCCTTGAGCGCCTCGACCACGTCGAAGTTGGTCACCGAGCCGAACAGCCGGCCGTCGACGCCCGCCTTCTGCGTGATCTGCAGCATCAGGCCCTCCAGCTTCGCCGCCCGCTCCTGCGCCTTGGCGAGCGTCTCGCCCTGCGCCTTCTCGAGCTCGGCGCGCCTGGCCTCGAAGGCCTTCAGGTTGGCCTCGGTCGCGCGCCTGGCCTTGCCTTTCGGAATCAGGTAGTTGCGCGCATAGCCGTCCTTCACCTTGACGACCTCGCCGAGGTTGCCCAGGTTGGCCAGCTTCTCCATCAGGATGACTTGCATGGCTCGCCTCTCAATGCAGGTCGGTGTACGGCAGCAGCGCGAGGAAGCGCGCGCGCTTGATCGCCGTGGACAGCTGGCGCTGGTAGCCGGTCGAGGTCCCGGTGATGCGCGCCGGAATGATCTTGCCGGTTTCGTTGACGAAGTCCTTCAGCGTGTCGAGGTCCTTGTAATCGATCCACTCGACTTTCTCGGCCGTGAAGCGGCAGAACTTGCGGCGCCGGAACAGCGCCTTTTGGCCGCGGTCCTTGCGGTCCTTGCCGAACTTGCCTTTGCCTTTGGCTTTGCCTCTGCCTCTTCCACGCGGAGCGGGCATGTTCAATCTCCTTCAATGAATTCGATGTTGGTCACGTGCAGCACCGGCTTCTTCGATCGCCGGCTCTTTGCGCACAGGAATCCTTCCAGCCGCAGCGAGCTCTCGAGCGGGGCACCGGCAACCAGGTTCGCCTGGACCTCAAATGCGATCGCCGCGAGCTCCACGCTTACCGTCCGCTCGGCGCCGGCCTCGGACCGTTGCGACTCGTGTCGCAGGCGGAACTCGATCACCGGGACCCCGGCCGGCGTGTAGCGCAGTTTGCCAAGTTCGCTCAGCGTTCCCGACAGCTCGACGCGGTTCGCGTCGCGCAAGCTCAGGCCGTCTGCGCCTCGGCCGGCTTCGCCTCGGCGCGCTCGCCGCCCTTCTCGAGCAGCGACTTCGACTTCTCCTCCTTCATCATCGGAGAAGGCGCCGTGACCGCCTTGGGCATCTTGACGATCAGGTGGCGGAGCACTGCATCGCTGAACTTGAACGAGTGCTCGAGCTCGTTGACCGTCTCCTGGTCACACTCGATGTTCATCAGCACGTAGTGCGCCTTGTGGACTTTCTGCAGCTGATAGGTCAGCTGGCGCCGCCCCCAGTCCTCGAGCCGGTGCACCTTGCCCTCGCGCGCCGCGATGACGCCCTTGTAGCGCTCGACCATCGCGGGCACCTGCTCGCTCTGGTCGGGATGGACGATGAAACAGATTTCGTAATGCCGCATGCCGACTCCTTATGGATAAAGCCGCCCGCCATGCGTAAGCGGTGCGGCAAGGTCCGCCGTATGGCGGAAAAGCCTTGAATTGTATCCGAATTTCTAGATCGCACGCAAGCCGGAGTCTTGTCCAACGAGGTATGAGCCTGGACGCAGGGGCGTGATTCCAACGAGGTATGAGCCTGGGCGGGGATAGCCGTCTGGGATAGCGGCCAGCCGGGATGGGTCGATCATCGATGGGATGGTGATCGACATGAACGAAGGTCAGATTCGTACCCTCGCGCAGGTGAAGGGGTTTCTGGAGGGCACCTTGGGCGTCCAATTGAAGCCCTTGGACGGTGAGGCAGCCCGCTATGGGCACATCGTCGAGGTGCTGCGACGCTTCGATTACGGCCGCTTGCTGCGAACGGATCGGGGCTGGATATTGCGCTACCTGCGTGCTACGGGCGGGTTCAGTCGCGCCCAGCTCACTCGGCTGGTGGCGCGAGTGCTTGCCGGTGAGCTGCTGAGCAAGCGCTACGTCGTTGCGGCGCAAGCCTTCACGCGCCGCTACACCGACGGGGACGTGCTGCTGCTGGCCCAGATGGACCGCCAGTTCGACACCCTCTCGGGGCCCGCTACGGTGCATCTGCTGCGCCGCGCGTTTAGGCTCTACGGCGAAGCACGTTTCGAGCGACTGGCGCGTTTGTCTGTGTCGCACCTGTACAACCTGCGTCGCACACGCCGCTATGCGGCGCAACGCATCGTGCGTACCAAGACGCGTGCCAGCGCGGCGGCGATCGGCACGCGCAAAGCCCCGGCCCCGGGAGGGCGACCCGGGTTCATCCGCATCGACAGCGTCCACCAGGGCGACTTCGAGGGCGTCAAGGGCGTGTATTACATCAACGCGGTGGACTGCGTCACGCAGTGGCAGGTCGTGGGCTCGTGCGAACGCATCAGCGAGGCGTTCGTGCTGCCGGTACTGCAGGAGATGTTCGAGCAGTTCCCGTTCCAGCTGCTGGGCTTTCACGCCGACAACGGCAGCGAGTACGTCAATGCCCGTGTTGCAGGTTTGCTCGAGAAGCTGCGCATCGAGTTCACCCGGTCGCGGCCACGCCAAACCAACGACAACGCGCTGGCCGAAACCAAGAACGGCGCGGTCGTGCGTAAGCTCTTTGGCTACGCGCATATCCCGCAGCGACACGCCGTGCGCATCAACGCGTTTTGCCGCACGCATCTGAACTCGCTGCTGAATCTGCACCGGCCGTGCCTGTTCGCCACGGAGTTGCCCGACCCGGCCAAGCCCGGTCGCACGCGCAAGCTCTACCGCCATGCCGATGTGATGACCCCGCTGGAAAAACTGCTCAGCCTTCCCAATCCCACCTCGTTCCTACGCCCCCGCGTCAGCCTCTCGAGGCTCCAAGCGCAAGCCCTCGACAAGACCGATCTGCGGGCCGCAATTGAACTGAACCAGGCGCGCCAAAAACTCTTCACCGCGATCCGCCGCGCCGCATGAACGCCTCTCGACTCCAAGGAAGAGCGGGGGGAGGCGCTGCCCCCCCGCACCCCCCCGCAAAGCCGGTAAAGAAATTCCTCTACGGCCAGAGCAAAACCAAACCGCTAAACTGGCAGCTTCTTCAACCGATCGATTTGTGCCGGCAACGGGAGTTCCGCCGCTCAGTTCCAGGCTCAAACCTGAATTGGAAAAGACTGCCGGGCAGGGGCAGTCAGGGCGACAGCGCAGCGCGCCGGCGCACCGACTCGAACAGCACGATCCCTGCCGCCACCGAGACGTTGAGGCTCTCCACTGCCCCGCGCATCGGGATGCGCACCAGCAGGTCGCAGCGCTCGCGCGTCAAGCGGCGCATCCCCTCGCCCTCGGCGCCCAGCACCCAGGCAATGGCCGGCGGCAGGTCGGCGGCGAACAGATCCGCGCCTGCCGAGGCATCGGCGCCGACGACCCAGACGTTGCGCTGCTTGAGCTCGTCCAGCGAGCGCGCGAGGTTGGTCACCATCACGTAAGGCGTCGCTTCCGCCGCCCCGCTCGCCACCTTCGATACCACCGGCGTGATTCCCGCAGCGCGGTCGCGCGGCGCGACCACGCCGTGTGCCCCGGCGGCGTTGGCCACGCGCAAGCAGGCTCCCAGGTTGTGCGGATCGGTCACCCCGTCGAGCACCAGCAGCAGCGGCGGCTCCTGCAGGCCGTCGAGCAACTCTTCGAGGCTCGCCGCCGCGGTGCGCGTCTCGATGCGCGCCACCACGCCCTGGTGGCGGCCGCCGCCGTAGAAGCCGTCCAGGCGCTTGGCGGGCACGCGCAGCAGCCGCACGCCGGCACGCTCGGCCGCGGCGGCGACGTCCTTGGCGCGCACGTCGTGCCGGCTCTCGTCCAGAAAGATCTCGAGCACCGACCGCGGCTCGGCGCGCAGGCGCGCCAGCACCGCATGAAAGCCCACGATCACCCGCGGTTCGCGCTGCGGCCTGCTCATTGCGCCGGCACGAAATCGATCTTGCGCTGCTCGAGGTCGACGCGCACCAGCTTGACCCGCGCACGGTCGGCGAGCCGGTAGCGCTTGCCCGTGCGCTCGCCGACCAGGCGGTGGCGCGCAGGGTCGAACTGGAAGTAGTCGCGCCCCAGCTCGGAAATGTGAATCAGGCCGTCGACGAAATAGTTGTCGAGCGTCACGAACAGCCCGAAGGCGGTGACGCCGGTCACGCTGCCCGAGAATACGTTGCCGACCTGGTCCTGCATGTAGTAGCACTTGAGCCAGTTCTCGACGTCGCGGCTCGCCTCGTCGGCGCGCCGCTCGGTCTCCGAACAGTGCTGGCCGAGTGCGTCCCAGTCCACGCCTTCGTAGCGCCGGCCCGCCAGGCAGGCCTTGATCGCCCGGTGCACCAGCAGATCCGGATAGCGCCGGATCGGCGAGGTGAAGTGGACATAGGCGTCGAAGGCGAGCCCGAAATGGCCCGCGTTGTCCGGGCTGTAGACCGCCTGCTTGAGCGAGCGCAGCAGGATCGTCTGCAGCAGCGCGAAGTCCGGCCGCGGCCGGATGCGCTCGAGCAGCTCGGCGTAGTCCTTGGGCCGCGGCTGTGCGCCGCCCGGCAGCGACAGGCCCAGCTCGGCCAGGAAATCGCGCAACGCCGCCACCCGGTCCTCGGCGGGCACGTCGTGCACGCGGTAGAGCACCGGGTGCCCGCGCGCGGTCAGGAACTCGCCGGCGCACACGTTCGCGGCGAGCATGCACTCCTCGATCACGCGGTGCGCGTCGTTGCGCGGCTCCGGCAGAATGCGTTCGATCTTGCCGTGAGCATCGAACACCATTCTGGTCTCGACGGTCTCGAAATCGATCGCCCCGCGCCGGCGCCGCTCTTCGGCCAGCCGCTGGAAAGCCTCGTAGAGCGTCGCCAGGTGCGGGTAGACCTGCTCGCGGCCGCTCGCCGCCGCGCCCTCAGACAGCATGCCCCACACCTCGGTGTAGGTCAGACGCGCGTGCGACCGGATCACCGCAGCGTAGAACTGGTAGCGCGCCACCGTACCGTTCGGCGCCAGTGCCATCTCGCACACCATGGCGAGCCGGTCCACCTCGGGGTTGAGCGAGCAGAGTCCGTTGGAAAGCTTCTCCGGCAGCATGGGGATCACGCGCCGGGGGAAATACACCGAAGTCCCGCGCTCCGCCGCCTCGCGGTCGAGCGCATCGTCGTGCCGCACGTATTGGCTCACGTCCGCGATCGCGACCCAGAGGCGAAATCCCTTGCCTTCGCGCGCGCAGTACACGGCGTCGTCGAAGTCCTTGGCGGTTTCCCCGTCGATGGTGACGAACGGCCGGTCGCGCAGGTCGCGACGCTCGGCGAGGTCTTCGGCGCGCACGCCCTCGGGCAACGCGCGGGCCGCGGCGAGCGCCCGTTTCGAAAACTCGTGCGGCAGATCGAACTTGCGCAGCGCGATCTCGATCTCCATGCCGGGATCTGCGTACTGCCCGAGCACCTCGGCCACGCGGCCGAGCGGCTGGGCATGCCGCGACGGCTGGGTAATCAGCTCGGCGGTGACGATCTGGCCGCTGCGGGCGCGACCGGCCTCCGCGGGCGGCACCAGGATGTCCTGAGCGATGCGCCTGTCTTCGGGGACGAGAAACAGCACCCCGTGCTCCTCGTGCAGCCGACCGACGATGCGGCGGCTGCCGCGCGCCAGCACCTCGACGATGGTTCCGGTCGGACGACCGCGATGATCGCGCCCGGTCACGCGCACCGCGGCGCGGTCGCCGTGCAGCACCTGGCGCATCTCCGCGGGCGCGAGGAAAATCGGCGCGCTGCGGTCGTCTGGCATGAGTAAGCCGTGGCCGTCAGGATGCCCCTCGATGCGTCCGGCGATCAGATCGATGCGCTGCGCGACCAGCAAGCTGCCGGCGCGGTTTTGCACCAGCGTGCCGGCGTGCTCGAGCTCGGCGAGCGCGGCATCGAAAGCGCGCCGTTCCTGCGGCCTGAGCTGCATGCGCTCGGCGAGCTCGTCCACGGTCAGCGGTGCCGCTACCCGGTTCAGCGCCTCGAGGATCGCGCGCGCGTAGTCGTCCCTGCGCGGCGCGGCGCGCGTCCCCGGTCGGGACCGGGCGCGGCGGCTCAAGGTCTTGCTTGCGGGTCTTTTCTTTGACACGTTTGGGTCACGCCACTACAATCTCGCTCCCCTGCCGAGGTGGCGGAATTGGTAGACGCACTAGGTTCAGGTCCTAGCGGTGGCAACACTGTGGGGGTTCGAGTCCCTTCCTCGGCACCAGATT
Organism: uncultured Pseudomonadota bacterium; assembly: GCA_963817785.1. Classification (GTDB taxonomy): domain Bacteria; phylum Pseudomonadota; class Gammaproteobacteria; order Burkholderiales; family SG8-39; genus JAKALD01. The sequence continues at coordinate 1,110,122 of CAWFPL010000008.1, forward strand.
CGGAACCTCGGATTCTATCCTGCCTTGCCGGAGTTCCGCCCGCGGACACGTCGGCATCCGCGCGCTGCCTTCCGGTCCCGCCCCGCCCGGCACCTCGTAGAATCCACGTCGGCGGAGCATCCCAATCGGGCTGGTGAGCCGCCTCCGAGCGGCCGCGGCGCGACGGCCGGGCACGGGCCGCCATACAAAGCAAAGGCTGACACGACATGCGTGCCTTTCTCGAGGCGACCGTGCGCCACGTCGGCGACCAGGCCGAAGAGGCGTTCGCGGTGCGCTTCGCCGACGGCCGCGAATACCGCAACCGCCACGGCGAGCCTGCGTTCATTCTCGTCTTCCGCACTGCACGCGCGCAGTGGCGCTCGGGCACATTCGGCCATGTCGGGATGCTGGAGTCATATTTCGACGGCGAGCTGGACATCGAAGGCGACCTTGCGCACGCCCTGGCGGTCGGCATGTGCGCCGGCTACGACGCGCCGAATCCGCTCGTCGGCGTGCGCAACCGCTGGCACGAGCTGCGCTTCTCCAACGCGTCGCGGGCCCGGGCCAAGGCCAATGCGCGGTTTCACTACGCGCTCGGCACGGAGTTCTACCGGCTATGGCTCGACGATCCGCTAATGATGTACACCTGCGCGTACTGGAACGAGGGCACGCACAGCCTGGAGGAGGCCCAGCGCGCCAAGATCGAGCACGTTGCGCGCAAGCTGCAGCTCGGGCCTGCGGACCACGCAGTCGACATTGGCTGCGGCTTCGGCGGCTTCATGTTTCACGCGCACGAGCACTTCGGCGCGCGCCTGACCGGCATCAACACCACGACCGAGCAGGTGGAAGCCGTACGCCGCGAGATCGCGCGCCGCGGGCTGGGCGGCAAGCTCGACGTGATCGAGGCGGACATGCGCGACGCAGACCGGGCCTACGACAAGGTCGTGTCGATCGGCGTCCTGGAGCACGCGGGCCGCAATCAGCTCGGCGCGGTCGTGCGCGCCCACGCGCGCTTTCTCCGGCCGGGCGGGCTCGGCGTGCTGCACTTCATCGGCCACATCGGCAGCACCCAGACCGAGTTCTTCATCCGCAAGCACGTGTTCCCGGGCGGCTGGATCCCGAGCCTCGCCGAGGCCCTCGTCGAATTGGAGCGCGCCGGGCTCGAGGTGCTCGACGTCGAGAACCTGCGGCGCCACTACGCGCTCACGCTCGACGCCTGGGCAGAGCGCTTCGACCGCAACTGGGAGCGCATCCGCGCGCTCGACGCGCGCCGCTTCGACGAGCGCTTCCGGCGCGTCTGGCGCACCTACCTGTACGGCTGCGCCGAGGTGTTCCGCTTGAGCACCGGGCGCACGCACCTGTTCCAGGTCGTTTTCAGCCGGGGCAACGTTTCCCGCAGGAGCTATCCGATGAGCCGCGCCTTTCTCTACTCCGCACATCCGCCAGCCGCGAGCGCGCCGGCAGCGGTCGCGCGCCCGGCGTGCGGCGCGCGGCCGCCCCGGAGCGCGTCGTGAGCGCCGCCAGCTACGCCGCCAAGCGCGACGCGCTCGCTGCGCGCCTGCGCGAAGGTAGCGGCCCGGTCGCGCTGCACAAGGAGACTTCGAACCTGTTTCGCGACCGCGCCGCGAGCGCCAAGCGGCGCCTGGACGTGCGCGCGTTCCGCGACGTTCTGGCCGTGGACCGCGAGGCCGGATTCGTCGAGTGCGAGGGCATGGCGACCTACGAGACGCTGGTGGCGGCATGCCTCGCGCACGGCGTCATGCCGGCGGTCGTGCCTCAGCTCAAGACCATCACGCTCGGCGGCGCCGTGGCCGGGGTCGGCATCGAGGCGTCCTCCCACCGCTACGGCTTGGTTCACGAGACGGCGCTCGAGCTGGAAGTGCTCACCGGCGACGGGCGCATCCTGGTGTGCACGCCGGAGAACGCGCACGCCGACCTGTTCCACGGCTTTCCGAACTCGTACGGCACGCTGGGCTACGCGCTGCGCGTCAGGGCGGCGGCGGTTCCGGTCAAGCCGTACGTGCGCGTCGAGCACCTGCCGTTCCGCGACCCCGAGGCCTTCTTCGCCGAGCTTGAGCGCCGCTGCCGCGCGGACGATGCGGATTTCATCGATGGAACGGTATTCGCGCCGGACCGGCTGTTCCTCACCCTGGGACGCTTCGTCGACCGGGCCCCGTACACCAGCGACTATACGTACGAGCACATCTACTACCGCTCGATCCCCGAACGCGGCGAGGACTGGCTCACGGTGCACGATTTCATCTGGCGCTGGGACACCGACTGGTTCTGGTGCTCGAAGAATCTGCTCGCGCAAAATCCGCTCGTGCGCCGCCTCTACGGCCGCAGCCGCCTCGGCTCGCACACCTACACGCGGATCATGCGCTGGAACAGCAGGCTCGGCCTAATGCGCCGGCTCGAGCGGCTGCGCGGCCTGCACAGCGAATCGGTGATTCAGGACGTCGATATTCCGGTCGCGCGCGCCGCCGAGTTCCTGCGCTTCTTTGCGCGCGAGATCGGCATCTGGCCGACCTGGATCTGCCCGATCGGGCCGAGCGAGAACGCAAGCCGCTTTCCGCTCTATCCGATGCAACGCGAGCTGTACGTGAACTTCGGCTTCTGGGACGTGATCCGCAGCCGGCAAGCGCATCCGCCCGGGCACTTCAACCGCATGATCGAGCAGCAGGCGGTGGCGCTGGGCGGGATCAAGTCCCTGTACTCCGACAGCTTCTTTCCGCAGCAGGAGTTCGCGCGGCTCTACGGCGGCGAGGCCTACCGTGCGCTGAAGGCCAAGTACGACCCCGGCGGAGCCCTGCAGGGCCTGTACGAGAAATGCGTCCTGCGGCATTAGCCGCAGGTCACGAAGCCCGCTTTTGCTCTTTCTGAAAGTAAGGTGTTGCATCGCCGCGGAACGTGGCGATGCAACACAGCGTTGTTCTTAATGATCTTCGATGCGCGGCACCGATTCCTCGGCCAGCTCACCGGTGTCGGGATCGATCCATTCCGCGATGCCGATCTCGGACTCGGCTTCCGAGAGCGATTCGCCGGGCTCGTAGTCGCCCTCGTCGCCGGCCTGCATGGCCTCCATCGCCTCGGCCAGCGTCACGAACGGGCCGTACTCCTCGCCGCCCTCGCGCGACTGCCAATAAAAGCCGTCGGGCCGCTCGATGATGCGCGTGCGATCGTCCTCGCGCGGGGTGTCCGGGATGATTTGGCTCATTGCTGCCTCTCGTGCGCTCGTTGCGTTCCCGATCGCATCCTACCCCTTAAGCGCTCTGGCGCAAATACGCGTCCCGGGCGCCCGGTTCAGGGCGCATCGAAAGGGTGCCGCAAGATGATGGTCTCGTCGCGTTCGGCACCGGTCGAGATGAGATCGATCGGCACGCCGCACAGCTGCTCGATGCGCGTCAGATAATTGCGCGCGCCCTGCGGCAGTGCCTGCTGCGTCTTCAGCCCCACCGTGCTCTCCTGCCAGCCGGGCATCTCCTCGTACAGCGGCACGCAGCGCGCCAGCTCCTCAGCGCCCACCGGCAGGATGTCGGAGCGCCTGCCCTCGACGTCGTAGCCCACGCACAGCTTCACCGATTCGACGCCGTCGAGCACGTCCAGCTTGGTGATGCACAGGCCCGATACTCCGTTGATCTGAATCGAGCGCTTCAGCGCCGCGGCATCGAACCAGCCGCAGCGCCGCGGGCGGCCGGTGACCGATCCGAATTCGTGCCCGCGCGTCGCGAGGCGGCGGCCGATCTCGTCGGTAAGCTCGGTGGGAAACGGCCCGCTCCCGACGCGTGTCGTGTAGGCCTTGGTGATGCCGAGCACGTAGTGCAGCTGCGTCGGGCCGATGCCGGCCCCTGCCGATGCCGCGCCCGCGACGCAGTTCGACGAGGTGACGAAGGGATAAGTGCCGTGGTCGATGTCGAGCAAGGTGCCCTGCGCGCCCTCGAACAGCAGGTTCCCGCCGGCGCGATTGACCTCGTACAGCGCGCGCGGCACGTCCGCCACCAAGGGCGCGAGCTTGGGCGCGAGCGCCAGGGCCTCGTCGAGCGTCTTCTGGAAGTCGACCGCCGGCTGCTGGTAATAGTGCTGCAGCACGAAATTGTGAAAGTCGAGCAGCTCCTCGAGCTTGGCCGCGAAGCGCACCGGCTTGAGCAGATCCTGCAGCCGGATCGCGCGCCTCGCGACCTTGTCTTCGTATGCGGGGCCAATGCCGCGGCCTGTGGTGCCGATCTTGCCCGCGCCCTTGGCCGCCTCGCGCGCCTGGTCGAGCGCCTGGTGGTACGGCAGGATGAGCGGGCAGGCCTCGGAGATTCTCAGCCGCGCCGCGACCTCGACCCCGGCCGCCTCGAGCTCGCCGATTTCCTGCAGCAGCGCGGTGGGCGAGAGCACCACCCCGTTGCCGACGTAGCACACGACCTCGCTGCGCAGGATGCCGGAGGGAATGAGGCGCAGGATGGTCTTCTTGCCGTTCACCACCAGCGTGTGGCCGGCGTTGTGCCCGCCCTGGAAGCGCACCACGCCTTGCGCGCGATCGGTCAGCCAGTCGACGATCTTGCCCTTGCCTTCGTCGCCCCACTGCGTGCCGATGACGACCACGTTGCGTGCCATGCCGTTCATTTCCTCAGAGGCGTCACTTGCCAGATACCGTCTTTTTTCACCAGCTCGCGGGTGCAGCCGAGCTCGCGGCGATGGCTCTCGTGGCCCGGAAGGTCCTCGATCACCACCTCGCCTGCGCGCCGCAGAGCATCGACCTTCTCGCTCAGCGCCGGGTCGTCGTCCGCGCACGGCGCCAGAATCGGCTCGCGCGCGGGCAGTGCCGGCGCCGCGCCGGCGAGCGCGCGCAGGTCGATGGAAAAACCCGTCGCCGGGCGTGGCCGGCCGAATGCCTTGCCGACCTCGTCGTAGCGGCCGCCGCGCGCCACCGCGCCGGCCACGCCTTCGCAATAGGCGTCGAACACCACTCCGGAGTGATAGTGGTAGCCGCGCAGCTCGGCCAGATCAAAGCTCGCCGGCAGCGCGCGCGCCGCTGCGAGCTTGCGCAGCGTGGCGAGCGCTCGCGCCAGCCCGGGGACCTTGGGCAGCTTGCGCTCGGCGAGGTCGAGCACCTCGGCGCCGCCGTAGAGCTCGGGCAGCAGCAGCAGCGCCTCGCGCGTCCCGGCCTGCAGCCCCCGCGCCAGCTCGCGCAGGGCGGGAACGTCCTTGCCCTGCAGCGCCTCGAACAGCTCCGACTCGAGCTCCGGCGCGATGCGCGCCGCGCGTACGATCGAGCGGAACACGGCCACGTGCCCGATGTCGATGCGCGCGCCGCGCACTTCGGCGGCCTGCAGCGCGCGGCACAGCAGGCGCTGGATCTCGAGGTCGCTTTCCATCCCGGCATGACCGTAGATCTCGGCGCCGATCTGGATCGGCTCGCGCGTGGCTGCGAGGCTCGCCGGGCGCGCGTGCAGCACGCTGCCGCAGTAGCACAGCCGGGCAACGCCCTGGCGGTTGAGCAGATGCGCGTCGATGCGCGCCACCTGGGGCGTGATGTCGGCGCGCACGCCCATCATGCGGCCGGAGAGCTGGTCGACCAGCTTGAACGTGCGCAGATCGAGATCGTGCCCCGTGCCGGTCAGCAGCGACTCCAGGTACTCGAGCAGCGGCGGTCGTACCAGCTCGTAGCCCCAGGAGGCGAACAGGTCGAGGATGCGCCGGCGCAGCGCCTCGATGCGCGCCGCCTCGGCGGGCAGGATGTCCTCGATGTTTTCCGGAAGCAGCCAGCGCATGGCGGGAGCGAAGCTCAACGCGACAGGAACAACAGCACCAGCCCCACCAGCATCGAGGTCAGGCCGAAAAAGCGGATCTGCCCGTCGGTGAGCTGCGTGATGCGGCGAAACGTCTCGCGCCAGAGGCTAGGCGCGAGAAAGGGGAGCACGCCCTCGATGACGAGCATCAGGGCGAACGCCATGAAAAACGTCGTGCCCATCGCTCATTTTCTTGCGGCCGACCGCCGGCCGGAAGCGTCCTGGAGGTACTTGAAGAACTCCGAGTTCGGCTCGAGAAGCAGCAGGTCATTCCTGCCGCTGAACGCCTTCCGGTAGGCCTCCATGCTGCGGTAGAAGGCGTAGAACTCCGGATTTTTCGAGAACGCCTGGGCGTAGATCACCGACGCCTTGGCGTCGCCTTCGCCCTTGATGCGCTGCGCGTCGCGGTAGGCCTCGGCGATGATCACCTCACGCTGCCGGTCGGCGTCGGCGCGGATGCGCTCGGCCTCCGCCGCGCCGGTCGAGCGCAGCTCGTTGGCGACGCGCTTGCGCTCGGCTTCCATGCGGCGATACACCGATGCGCTGACCTCCTTCGGCAGGTCGACGCGCTTCAGGCGCACGTCCACGATCTCGACGCCGATGCGCCGCAGGTCCAGGTCCGCTTTCTTCTGCACGTTCGCCATGATCTCGTCGCGTTGGCCGGAGACCACGTCATGCACCGTGCGGCGGCCGAACTCGGCCTGCAGCGCGTCCGAGATGGTCTGCCGCAAGCGGGTCACCGCAAGAAACTCGTCGCCCCGGACCGACCTGAAGTAATCGAGCACGTTGTCGATGCGCCAGATCACGTACGAATCGACCAGCACCGGCTTCTTCTCGGCGGTAATGAAGCGCAGCGGCTCGGGATCGTCGTAGCTGCGGTTGCGCACGTCGAACTTGCGCACGTTCTGGATCAGCGGCCACTTGAAGTGCAGCCCGGGCTGGGTGACGACCTCCTTGACCTCGCCGAGCTGGAACACGATCGCGTTCTGCGTCTGACTGACGGTGAACAGCGAGCCGCTGGCGATCAGCGCCACCGCAAACAGCGCCGCGACGATCGGGCCGATCGACCTCATCATGGGCGGTCCTCCCGCCCGCGGCTGCGGAACGCATCGGGCGAGCGCAGAGCGGAGTCATCCGGCAAAGTCGGCGCGGCCGGCACGGACGACCCTCCGGCCTGCGCGGAGGGCGTTTGCGGCGCGGAACCAGGCTCGGGCAGCGGCACGGCGCCCTTGTTCTGCAGCAGCTTGTCGAGCGGCAGATAGAGCATGTTGCCGCTGCCCTTGTAGTCCATCATGATCTTGGCGTTCGAGGACAGCACCTGCTGGATCGTGTCGAGGTAAATGCGCTCGCGCGTGACCGCCGGCGCCTTGGCGTAGGCGGCCAGCACCTCTTCGAAGCGCGCGGCGTCGCCCTGGGCGTTGGCGACCACCTTCTGCTCGTATCCCTGGGCCTCCTGCAGCAGGCGCGCCGACGTGCCGCGCGCCCTGGGGACGACGTTGTTCGCGTACGCCTCGCCCTCGTTCTTCTGGCGCTCGCGGTCCTGGCCCGCCTTGACCGCGTCGTCGAACGCGGCCTGCACCTGTTCGGGCGGCTGCGCCGCCTGGATCGTGACCTGGCTCACCTCGATGCCGGTCTTGTAGTGGTTGAGAATCTGCTGCATGAGCTGGCGTGCCTTGATCGCGATCTCCTCGCGCGACTCGTACAGGATCGCGTCCATCTTGCTCTTGCCGATCACCTCGCGCATCGCCGTCTCGGCGACTTCCTTCGCGATCTCGTTCGGGTGCTGATTGTTGAACAGGTACGCCTTGGAATCATCCACGATGTACTGCACCGCGAACTCCAGATCGACGATGTTCTCGTCGTCGGTCAGCATCAGCGATTCCTTGAGCACCTTGTTGCTGACGTTGTTGCGGTAGCCGATCTCGATGGTGCGCACCTGCGCGAGGTTCACAATCTCGGTCGACTCGATCGGCCAGGGGAACCGCCAATGCAGGCCGGGGCCGGTCGTGTCGCTGTACTTGCCGAACGTGAGCACCACCCCGCGCTGGCCTTCGATCACGATGTAAAAGCCGCTCGCCAGCCACACCGCGAGGATCACGCCGATCAGCAGCGCGAGCCCGCCGCCGAAGCGCGCCGCCGAAGGCGGCCGCGGCGGCTCTTCCCCGCCACCGCCGCGCCGGCGGCCGAAGAGGTCGTTCAGGCGGCGGTTGAAGCTGCGCCAGAGCTCATCGAGGTCGGGAGGGCCCTGGTTCGGGCCGCGCGGGCCGCCTGGCCGTCCCCAGTTCGGATCGTTCAACGCCATGGTAAGAAGGGTCCGTGAAGGCAGGCCCGGCGCAAAGCCGCGCCCGTCTCGTTACGGTCAAAAGAATCCAGGGTCACAGGGAAAGGGTCTCGACGGCGGCCGCTTCGCGTGCCTGCGAGCGCGCCCGGTTCGCCTCGGCGATCGCACCGCGCAGCGCGTCGAGTCCCGCGCCGGTTCGCGCGCTCACGCAAACACGGCAAATCTTACCATACTCGTCTCGGTCGACCCCGGGCGCGAGACCCGACAGGTCGATCTTGTTCCAGACCAGGATCTGCGGTGCGCCCACGGCGCCGATCTCGGCGAGCACCTTGTTCACGTCCTCGATCTGCTGCTCGCGACCCGGCGCGGCGCTGTCGACCACGTGAAGCAGCAGGTCCGCATGCACGGTCTCTTCCAACGTGGCGCGAAACGCGGCCACCAGCGTGTGCGGCAGGTCGTGGATGAAGCCGACGGTGTCGGAGACGACGACCGTGCCCGCCTCCGCCAGGTACACGCGCCGGGTGGTGGTGTCGAGTGTGGCGAACAGCCGGTCGGCCGCGGACGCCTTGGCGTGCGTGAGCGCGTTGAACAGCGAGGACTTGCCGGCGTTCGTATAGCCGACCAGCGACACCGAGAGCACCTCCCGGCGCGCCCGCCCGCGACGCTGCACCTCGCGCCGCTGGCGCAGCTGCTCGAGCTTGCGACGCAGCACGCGCGTGCGTTGCGCGATCATGCGCCGGTCGAGCTCGATCTGCTTTTCCCCGGGACCGCCGGTCTTGCCGAGCCCGCCGCGCTGGCGCTCGAGGTGCGTCCAGCCGCGCACCAGGCGCGTGGCCAGGTGCTCCAGCCGGGCGAGCTCGACCTGCAGCTTGCCCTCGCTGGTCTGCGCGCGCTGCGCGAAAATCTCCAGGATCAGGCTGGTGCGGTCCAGCACGCGGCGCTCGAGCGCGCGCTCGAGGTTGCGCTGCTGGGCGGGCGAAAGATCGTGATTGAACACGACGCAGGCGGCGTTCAATGCCGCCACCGCCCGGCCGATCTCCTCGACTTTGCCGGAGCCGGCGAACAGCTTGGGGTCGGGGCGGTCGCGCTTGCCCTTCACCAGGCGGTGGCGGGTCAGTCCGGCGCTCTCGGCCAACCGCGCCAGTTCTTCTGCGCCGGCTTCGAAGCCGGCATCGCCGAAATCGAGGCAGACGAGGACGGCCGCCCGAGGGTCGGGGGTGACTGCGGGGAGCTCGAGCAAGCGCGTCGGTGCGTGTTCGGGTCGCGAGGCCCTAGGTTTCGGACCCGTGCTCGAGGCTGAGATTGACCGCCCGCGCCGGCACCACGGTCGAGATCGCGTGCTTGTACACCATCTGCGTCACCGAGTTGCGCAACAGCACCACGTACTGGTCGAACGACTCGATCTGGCCCTGCAGCTTGATGCCGTTCACCAGATAGATGGACACCGGTACGTGCTCCTTGCGCAGGGTGTTCAGGAACGGGTCTTGTAGGAGCTGCCCTTTGCTGCTCATGTGATGCCTCGCGCGGGAGTGGTTGAAGCGATACTCTAATTGATTCTGTTGGGGTTTTCTAGCATCGCGGCGACCGCGTCAGCGCCCTCGCGAACCGACCGGCGGGGTCGGCGGGGCGACGTCGCCGCATTGGGCGCGATGGCGCAAAGCGTGATCCATCAGCACGCAGGCGAGCATGGCCTCGGCGATGGGCGTGGCCCGAATCCCCACGCAGGGATCATGCCGGCCGGTGGTCGCCACGCTGACCGGCTCGCCCAGGGTATTGATCGTGCGGCGCGGCAGACGGATGCTGGAGGTCGGCTTGAGCGCGATCGAGACCGTGACCGGCTGGCCGGTCGAGATGCCGCCCAGCACGCCGCCGTTATTGTTGGACACGAATCCTTCCGGCGTCATTTCGTCGCCGTGCTCGCTGCCCTTTTGCTCCACCGCAGCGAACCCTGCGCCGATTTCCACGCCTTTCACTGCGTTGATCGACATCATGGCCCAGGCGATGTCGGCGTCGAGCCGCCCGTACACCGGCTCGCCCCAGCCCACCGGAACGTTCTCGGCGACCACGTCGACGCGCGCGCCGCACGAGTCGCCGCACTTGCGCAGCTCGTCCAGGTAGGCTTCGAGTTCCGGCACCGCATCGGCGTCCGGGGCGAAGAAGGCGTTGTCGTGCACCGCCTCCCAGCCGCGAAAGCGGACCTTCTTCGGGCCGAGCTGCGCGAGGTAGCCCCGGACTGCCACGCCGTGCCGCTCGGCCAGCCACTTCTTCGCGATCGCGCCGGCGGCGACGCGCACCAGCGTCTCGCGTGCCGAGGCGCGCCCGCCGCCGCGCGGGTCGCGCAGCCCGTACTTCTGCCAATAGGTATAGTCGGCGTGGCCCGGGCGGAACTTGTCCGCGATCTCGTTGTAGTCCTTGGAGCGTGCGTCCTCGTTGCGCACCAGGAAGCCGATCGCGGTGCCGGTGGTCCTGCCCTGATAGACCCCCGACAGGATCTCGACCGAGTCGCTCTCGCGCCGCTGCGTCACGTGTCGCGAGCTGCCGGGCTTGCGCCGGTCGAGCTCGCGCTGCATATCGGCCGCCGACAGCTCGAGGCCGGGAGGGCAGCCGTCGACTACGCCGCCATACGCCGGGCCGTGCGATTCGCCGAACGAGGTCACGCAAAACAGCGTGCCGAAGGAGTTGCCGGACATGCGGGAAAGCTTAGCACAGGCATCTTCGCGTTCGCGCCCGCCCGCACGAGCGCACGCGCGCGCCTCGCACGAGAGCGCACGCGCTCAGGCCGGCCAGCTCTTGATGTAGCCCTTGAGCATCCTGTTCTCGAAATCCTGCTCCTCGAGCACGGCCTTGGCGACGTCGCGGAACGAAATGACGCCGAGCAGCTTGCCCTCCTGCAGCACCGGCAGGTAGCGGGCACCGGTCTCCAGCATCGTGCGGCGCAGGTCGTTGACCTCCATGTCCGGGGTCGCGGTCACGGGGTCGTGCACCAGGATATCGCCGACTTTGAGCTCGCCGAGCGCCCCGCCGCGCTGCGCCAGCGCGAGCAGGATCTCGCGGAACGTCAGCACACCGAGCATGCGGCCCTGGTCGGTGACCACCAGCGAGCCGAGGTTCTCCTGCGCCATGGTCCTGACCGCGTCCACCGCGCGGCCGGAGGGATCGATGGTCAGCAGCCGGTTGCCCTTGACGCGCAGGATCTCTTTGACTTGCATGCGCAGCCCTCCCCTCTCCGACCCTCCGCTTGCATCCTAGTCCAAACTGCCAGGCGCAGAAAGCTGCCGGCGCACCGCGCCACGGGGTCGGGCAGCCCGCCGCCCGTGCGCCTAGGCACTGCGCCGCTCGGGAATGCGCAGCGCCGCGCGGTGGCGCTCGTCGCAGCGTGGATGCTGCGTGATGAACGTGCGCAGCACGAGCTTCAGCGCCAGCTCGCGCGTGCGATCGCCGCAGGCGGCCGCGGCGGCGATGTCGTCCCGGATCATCGCCCGGATGTAGAGCTCGCCGTCCGGAGCGTGCACCAGATAGTTGCCCATCTCCGCCGCCGCGATTTCCGGGATGTGCTCGTGCTCGGCGATCGCCAGCACCTCCTCCTCGCTGAGGTCGCTCAGGGCGATACAATCTTCCAGGCTCAGCATCGCGGTGCTCCCCGGCCCCTGCGGGCGCTCGACACCGCCATGGGACTGCAAGCCCCGCAGCCGCCCCTTGATCTAGCGCAAACATGCCCTCCTCGCCACCCAAGACCGCCCTGGTGACCGGCGCCGGACAGGGCATCGGCAAAGCGATCGCGCAGCTGCTCGCGCGCCGCGGCTATCGGGTCGCCATCGCCGAGCTCGATGCCGAGGCAGGGCGCGAAGCACAGTCCGAGCTGGTCGCTTTCCTGCTGTCCGACGCCGCCGGCTTCGTCACCGGCCAGAACTTCGTCGTGGACGGCGGCATGACGCGCAAGATGATCTATCTGGACTAGCCCCCGGCGGCGCGCGGCAGCCGCCGCAGCAGGTGCAGCGCGATCATCTTTTCCTCGTCGGTCGGGATGACCCAGGCCGAGACCCGGCTCGACGCGCTCGAGATGCGTGGCCCTCCGCGCGCATTCGCGGGGGCGTCGAGCTCCATGCCGAGCCACGCCGCGTCGCGGCACACCCGTTCGCGGATGGCGGCCGCGTGCTCGCCGATCCCCGCGGTGAACACCAGCGCATCCAGGCCGCCGAGCGTGGCCGCGAGCGAGCCGAGCTCGCGCCCGATGCGGTACACGTACAGGTCGATTGCGCGCGGCGCGCCCGGCGCATCGCTCGCCAGCAGCGTGCGCATGTCGCTCGCGACGCCCGACACCCCGAGCAGCCCGGAGCGGTGATAGAGCAGGTCCTCGATGGCGCGCGCATCCATGCCCTTCTCGTCCATCAGCCACAGCAGCACGCCGGGGTCGAGCGCGCCGCAGCGCGTGCCCATCGGCAGCCCGTCGAGCGCGGTGAAGCCCATGGTGGTGGCGATGCTGCGCCCCGCGCGCAGCGCGCACATCGAGGCGCCGTTGCCCAGGTGCGCGACCACGGTGCGTCCGTCGGCGGCGCGCGCGTCGTAATCGCGCAGCACCGAGGCGATGTACTCGTACGACAGGCCGTGGAAGCCGTAGCGGCGTACGCCCTCGCGCACGATCTCTTCGGGCAGGGCGAACGCCTGCGCGACCTCGCTCTGCGTGCAATGGAACGCGGTGTCGAAGCAGGCCACCTGCGGGAGCTGCGGCGCGCTCGCCATGATGCGCCGGATCGGCGCCAGGTTGTGCGGCTGGTGCAGCGGCGCGAGCGGCACCAGCTTCTCGAGCCGGCGCAGCACCCCCTCGTCGACCAGAACCGGGGCCGCGTACTGCGTGCCGCCGTGCACCACGCGATGACCGACTCCCGCCAGGCGCCGCCCCGCGAGATGCCCGCCCAGCCAGTCGAGCAGGAGCTCGGTGGCCGCGTCGTGCGTGAGCGGCGCGCTCCAGCGCCGCTCGTCGAGCGCGCCGCCGCCGGCCGCGTGGGCGGCGAAGTGCGGCGTACCCTGCAGCTCCTCGATCTGACCGTGCAGTTCGAGCCGCGGAACCGCGCCGGGCACATCGAACAGCGCGAACTTGATGCTCGAGGAGCCGGCGTTGAGAACCAGCAGCGCGTCGCTCACCGGGACGCCCATCGCGCTGCGCCGCGCGCTTGCGCGCCCGGGGTCGGCGGTGCGTGGCGGGAAGTGCTTGCTCGCATGCGGTGCATTCTAGCCGCGAGCGCCGCCGGCTGAGCGCGCCAGTCAGGGGAAACGTCAGGTAGGTTCGCGCCGCGCGCAAAGCGCACGCGCGATCGTGGCACAATTGCGCACGTGACCTCCCGCGCCATGACCATCCGCCTGGCCGAATTGCGCGACGCGCAAGCGATCGGCGTCATGTCGCGCGACCTGATCGAGTCGGGATTGGGCTGGAAGTACGACGCCGAGCGCATTCTGCGCGCCATGCGGCAGCGCGAGACCGTGGTGCTGGTCGCCTGCGAGCGCGGCCTGATCGTGGGCTTCGCGGTCATGGAGTACGGCGACGAGCGTGCCCACCTGGTGCTGCTCGCCGTACGTCCTGCGCACCGGCGGCGCGGCATCGGTCGCGGTCTGCTGGAATGGCTGATCGAGTCGGCGCGCACCGCGGGCATGGAGAGCGTGCACCTCGAGCTGCGCGCCGGCAACGAGGCCGCGCGTGGCTTCTACCGCGCGCTCGGCTTTTCCGAGACGCTGCTGGTGCCGGGCTATTACCGCGGCCGCGAGGCGGCGCTGCGCATGCTGCGCCTGTTGCGCGCGCCCGGAGCCGCGCCGTTCACCTGGCGCCCGCCCGCGCTCGATCAGAGCTGAGCCGGCCATGCCCCGCGTGCGCGCCTCGCAGGCGCTCGAGCGTTTTCGTGTCCTCGACCTGTCGCGCGTGCGCGCCGGCCCGACCTGCGTGCGCCAGCTCGCCGACTTCGGCGCCGACGTGATCAAGATCGAGTCGCCGCCCGGCGTCGATCCGAACGACGGCATGGGCGGACCGCGCGACGGGCCGGATTTCCAGAACCTGCACCGCAACAAGCGCTCGCTGACGCTGAACCTCAAGGCGCCGCAGGGTCGCGAGATCTTCATGAAGCTGGTGACGAAGGCCGATGTGGTGGTCGAGAATTTCCGGCCCGACGTCAAGTTCCGGCTCGGCATCGACTACGACGCGCTCAAGGCGGAGAACCGGCGCATCGTGCTCGCCAGCATCTCCGGCTTCGGCCAGGACGGCCCCTACCGCGAGCGGCCGGGGTTCGACCAGATCGCGCAAGGAATGAGCGGCATGATGTCTGTCACCGGGCTGCCGGGCCAGGGCCCGGTGCGCGCCGGCGCGGCGGTGGACGACGTGACCGCGGGGCTGTTCGCCGCGCTCGGCGTGCTGACCGCGCTGCTCGAGCGCGAAGTCTCCGGCGAGGGCCAGTGGGTGCAATCGTCGCTGCTGCACGCGGGCATCGCGCTGCTCGACTTCCAGGCCGCGCGCTATCTGGTGAAGGGCGAAGTTCCGCGCCAGGTCGGTAACGACCACCCGACCAGCATCCCGACCTCCGCCTTCACCACCGCCGACGGCTACATCAACGTCGCGGCAGCCGGCGAAGGCATGTGGGCACGGCTCTCCGAGGCGATCGGGCGCAAGGACCTGCTCGAGCGGCCCGAGTTCAAGGGCGACGCGAACCGCTCCAGGAACCGCGCCGAGCTCAACGCGGAGCTGAATTCGAGCCTGCGCGCGCGCACGAGCGCCGAGTGGATCGAGATCCTCAACCGCGCCGGCGTTCCGTGCGGGCCGATTTACGCGATGGACGAGGTGTTCGCCGATCCCCAGGTCGCGCACCTGCAGGTGGCGGGGAGCGTGACCCACCCACGCCTGGGCGCGATGCGGCTGGTCAGCCAGGCGGCGAAGCTGTCGCGCACGCCGGCGGCGCTCGCCAGCGCGGCGCCGGAGCGTGGCGCGCACACCGGCGAGGTACTCGCCGAGCTCGGTTACGACGAGGTCACGATCGCACGCCTGCGCGCCGAGCGCGTCATCTGAGGAGGACTTTGCCATGCCCGAACTGCTCGTGCGCCGCGACGGCGCGGTCGGCACGATCGTGTTTTCCAACCCCGCCAAGCTGAATGCGGTCAGCATCGACATGTGGCAGGCGATGCCGCGCGCCATGGCGGAACTCGAGCGCGACGCGGACGTGCGCGTCATCGTGGTCTGCGGCGACGGCGAGCGTGCGTTCATCTCCGGCGCCGACATCTCGCAGTTCGAGCAGGCGCGCTCGAACGCCGACGCGCAGGCGCGCTACAACGCCGCGGTCGAGCAGGGCTATCTCGCGCCGGTGCGCTGCGCGAAGCCGGTGATCGCCAAGATCCGCGGCATCTGCTTCGGCGGCGGGCTGGGGCTGGCCGCGGCCTGCGACCTGCGCATCGCCGCCGACGACGCGCTGTTCCGCATGCCCGCCGCGCGCCTCGGCTTGGGGTACAACTTCGTCGGCATCAAGCGCTTCGTCGATCTGATGGGGCCGATGAACGTCGCCGACATTTTCTTCTCGGCACGCAAGTTCGATGCCGCCGACGCACTGCGCATGGGCTTCGTGTCGCGCGTGGTTCCGGCCGCCGAGCTCGACCGCGAGGTCGACGCCTACTGCCGGCTGGTCGCGGAAAACGCGCCGCTCACCATCGCCGCGGCCAAGCGCGCCATCCGCGAGGCGGTCACCGACGCCTCGTCGCGCGACCTGGAAGACCTGCAGCGCATGCTCGCAGCCTGCTTCGACAGCGAGGACTACAAGGAAGGGCGCACCGCGTTCATGGAGAAGCGCGCCCCGCGCTTCAAGGGACGCTAGGCCGCCGGGCGGCGGCCGGGTGCGCCGCACCGGCTCATAGAGCCAATCTCAACTGGAGACTGCACATGAAGCTGTACTACTCCCCCGGTGCGTGCTCGCTGTCGCCGCACATCGTGCTAAGCGAAGCGGGGTTGCCGGTCGACCTCGTCAAGGTCGACCTCAAGACCAAGAAGATGGCCGACGGCGGCGATTACATGCAGGTGAACGGCAAGGGCTACGTGCCGGTGCTCGAGCTGGACGACGGCCAGCGCCTGAGCGAAGGCCCGGCGATCGTGCAGTACCTCGCCGACCAGAAGCCGGGCAGCGGCCTGGCGCCGCGATCCGGCACCATGGAGCGCTACCGGCTGCAGGAGTGGCTCAACTTCATCTCCACCGAGGTGCACAAGCAGTTCTCGCCGCTGTTCAATCCGGGCGCGTCGGAGGACTGGAAGCAGGCCGCGCGCGCCAACCTGTCGCGCCGCTTCGACTGGATCGGGACCCGGCTGCAGGGCAGGCCCTACTTGATGGGCGAGCACTTTACGGTGGCGGACGCGTATCTCTTCACCGTGCTCAACTGGTGCGGCTTCACCGCGATCGACCTGGGACGCTGGCCGGCGCTGAAGGACTACGCCGCGCGCGTGGGGGCGCGGCCCAAGGTGCAGGAAGCGCTCAAGGCCGAAGGTCTGGTGAAATGAGCGCGCGTCAATACTGACGGGCGAGCATCCCGCGCGCCGCCATGCTTCCGACACTGTTCCTCTCGCACGGCTCGCCGCTGCACGCGCTCGAGCCGGGTCCGGTGGGGGCGGTCTGGGCGGACCTCGGCCGCGCGCTGCCGCGCCCGCGCGCGCTGCTCGTGGCCTCGGCGCACTGGGAAACCGATCTCCCAATGCTTACCGGCGCGGCGAAGCCCGAGACGATCCACGACTTCTTCGGCTTCCCGGAGCCCTTGTACCGCATCCGCTACGCCGCACCCGGCGCGCCGGAACTCGCTGCGCGCGCCCTGGCGCTGCTCGAGCAAGCCGGCTTCACCGCGGCGATCGAGGGTGGCCGCGGGCTCGATCACGGCGCCTGGTCGCCGCTGCTGTACATGTATCCCGAGGCCGACGTGCCCGTGGTGCAGCTCTCGCTGCAGAGCGCGCTCGGCGCCCGCCATCACTACCGGGTCGGGCAAGCGCTCGAGCCGCTGCGCGCCGAAGGGGTGCTGGTCATCGGCTCCGGCCACATGACGCACAACCTGCGCGAATGGCGCGGCGCGCGCGACGCCGCGCCCGCGCCCTACGTGCGCGAGTTCCAGGAGTGGGTGCACGCGCGCCTTCAGGCGCGCGACCTCGAAGCGCTGCTCGAGTACCGCGCGCAGGCGCCGCACGCGGCGCGCGCGCATCCGAGCGAGGAACACTTCCTGCCGCTCTACGTCGCGCTCGGCGCCGCCGGTGCGAACGCGTCCCCGCGGCGCCAGTACGACGCGATCGAGGGCGGCGTCCTGGCGATGGACGCCTACCGCTTCGACTAAGAGTCCTTCAGCCCGGCGTCACGCCGCCGCCTCACCCGGCAGCGGCTCGGCCGCGGCGCGTCCGGCGTGCGCGGTGGCGAGCAGCATGTACATCGCCGGCACGACGAACAGCGTGAACAGGGTACCGATCGCGACACCCGAGGCGATCACCAGGCCCATGTTGAAGCGGCTCACCGCACCGGCGCCGCTGGCGGTGATGAGCGGCACCACCCCGAGCACCATGGCCGCGGTGGTCATCAGAATCGGGCGCAGCCGGATCGCCGCGGCGGTCTCGATCGCCTCGCGCTTGCTGCGACCTTCCCTCTGCAGGTTGTTGGCGAACTCCACGATCAGGATGCCGTGCTTGCTGATCAGCCCGATCAGCGTCACCAGGCCGACCTCGGTGTAGATGTTGAGGCTCGCCCCGCCCACCCCCAGGTTGATGAAGATCAGCGCACCGCAGATCGACATCGGCACCGATACCAGGATGATCACCGGGTCGCGGAAGCTCTCGAACAGCGCCGCGAGCGCGAGGAAGATGATGATCAGGGCGAAGAAGAACGTCACCAGCAGCGCGCTCGACTCCTGCACGAACTGGCGCGACTGCCCGGCGTAGTCGACCGAGTAGCTCTGCGGCAGGGTGCTCGCGGCGAGCTGCTTGAGGTAGTTGAGCGCCTCGCCCTGGGTGACGCCCGGGAACGCCACCCCCGAGATGGTGGCCGCGTTCTGCTGCTGGAAGTGGTTCAGCGACTCCGGCACGGTCTTGGTCTCGATGTGCGCGATCGTCGACAGCGGGATCGGCTGGCCGGACGCGGTGCGGATGTAGTAGTTGCGCAGCTGGTCGGTGTTCAGACGGTCGACCTGCTGCACCTGCGGAATCACCTTGTACGAGCGGTTGTAGTAGCTGAAGTAGTTGACGTACCCGCCGCCGAGCATGGCCGAGAGCGCGCCGCCGACGTCGCGCATCGACAGCCCGAGCTGCGCCGCCAGCTCGCGGTCGATGACCACGGTGGACTGCGGCAGGTCGTACTTGAGGTCGTTGTCCAGGAAGATGAACATGCCGCTCTTCTGCGCCTCCTGCAGGAACTTCTGCGCGACTTCGTTCAGGCGCTCGAACGGTTCGGTGGTCTGGATCACGAACTGGATCGGCAGGCCGCGGCTGCCCGGCAGCGGCGGCGGCTGGAAGGCCACCGCGCGCACGCCGGCGATCTGGTTGATCTCGCGCTGCACCGCCGGCTGAAGCTGCTCGGCGGTCCGGGTGCGCTGGTCCCATGGCTTGAGCACCATGCCGGCGATCGACAGCCCCGGCACATCGAGTTGGAACACGTGGTCGGTCTCGGGGTGCCTGGCGAAGGTCTGGTACACCTCGTGCGAGTACAGCTGGCGCTGCTGCAGCGTCGCGTTGGGAGCCGCCGAGGACGAGACGACGATCACCCCCTGATCTTCCTGCGGTGCGAGCTCCGACTTAGCGCCGGCGTACAGGAAATAGATGCTCCCCAGGACGATCAGGGCGAACACCGTGGTCACCGCAACGTAGTCGAGGGTGCCATGCAGCAGCGCCTGGTAGCGGCGGTGCAGCGCGTCGAACGCGCGGTCGAGAAACACCACCAGTCGGTCCTCCCAGCCGCGCCGCGACGGATCGTGCGGATGGAGCATGCGCGAGCACATCATCGGCGAGAGCGTGAGCGCGACGATCGCCGAGACCGTCACCGCGCCCACCAGGGTGAACGCGAACTCGGTGAACAGCGCGCCCGTCAGTCCGCCCAGAAACCCGATCGGCACGTACACCGCGACCAGCACCACCGTCATGGCCACGATCGGCGCGCCCAGCTCGCGCGCCGCGACCGCCGCCGCCTGCAGCGGCCGCATGCCCTGCTCGAGGTGGCGGTTGACGTTCTCCACTACGATGATCGCGTCGTCCACCACCAGCCCGATCGCCAGCACCAGCGCGAGCAGGGTCAGCAGGTTGATGCTGAAGCCGAATATCAGCATCACCGTGAACGTGCCGATCAGCGACAGCGGGATCGCCACGGTCGGAATGAGCACCGAGCGCAACGAGCCGAGAAATGCGAACACCACCAGCGTGACGATGATCAGCGCCTCGATCAGGGTGTGGATCACCTCGTTGATCGAGCTGTTCACGAACTTGGTCGAGTCGTACACGATGCGCCCGTCCAGCCCGTGCGGCAGCTGCGCCTGGATGCCCGGGAACACATCGCGCACCCGCTTGACCACGTCGAGCAGGTTGGCCGCCGGCGCCACCTGGATGCCGATGTACACCGCCTGCTTGCCGTCGAAGCCGACCGCCGACTCGTAATCCTCGGAGCCGAGGGTGACGTTGGCCACGTCCTGCAGGCGCACGATCGCGCCGTTCTGCTGCTTGATGATCAGCTTGCGGAACTCGTCCAGCGAATGCAGGCCGGTGGAGGCGGTCAGATTGACCTGCACCATCTGGCCCTTGGTGCTGCCGATCGCCGCCAGGAAGTCCTGGTTGGCGAGCGCCTGCTGCACGTCGGTCGCGGTCAGGCCGTAGGCGGCGAGCTTTCTCGGGTCGAGCCAGGCGCGCAGCGCGAACAGCTTCTGGCCCAGGATCTCCGCTGTCTGCACGCCCTCCACGGCCTGCAGCTTGGGCTGCACCACGCGGATCAGGTAATCGGTGATCTTGTTCGCCGGCAGCACGTCGCTCGAGAAGCCGATATACATGGCGTCGATCGTCTGCCCCACCTGCACGGTGATGACCGGCTGCTGCGAGCCGGGGGGCAGCTGATTGAGCACCGCGTTCACCTTGGTCGCGATCTCGGTCAGCGCCTTGTCGGTGTCGTAGTTCAGGCGCAGGTTGGCGGTGATCGTGCTGACGCTCTGCTTGCTCGACGAGGTCATGTAGTCGATGCCGTTCGCCTGCGCGATCGAGTTCTCCAGCGGCGTGGTGATGAAGCCCGCGACCAGCTCCGGGTCCGCGCCGGTGTAGGTCGTGGTCACCGTGACCACCGCGTTCTCGGTGCGCGGGAACTGCAGCACCGGCAGCAGCTCGATCGAGCGCAGGCCGAGCACCAGCAGGAACAGGCTGACGACGCTGGCGAGCACCGGCCGCCGGATGAACAGATCGGTGAACTTCATCGCGCGTCCCGGCTCACTCGTCCTTGGGCTGCGGCGCGGGGTTGTCGGCCGGCTGGATCGCGTTGTTGATCACCACCGGCGTGCCGTTGCGCAGCTTGAGCTGGCCGGCGCTCACCACGGTCTCGCCCTCCTTGACGCCCGAGAGCACGGCCACCTGGTCGCCGCGCGTCGCGCCGGTGGTCACGAAGCGCTGCTGCGCCGCGAGCCTGGGCTTGCCGTCGGGGCCCTTGCCCTGCTCCTCGACCACGAACACGGTGTCGCCGTACGGGTTGTAGGAGATCGCGGTCTGCGGCAGCGTGACGTATCGCTGCGCCGCGCCGGCCTGGACGTCCACGGTCGCGAACATGCCCGGCAGCAGGCGGTGCTTCGGGTTGCGCAGCGCGCCGCGCACGGTGACGTTGCGCGTGGCCGGATCCACCTTGGCGTCGATCGCCGAGACCTTGCCGCTGAACTGCTCGCCGGGAAAGGCGTCGCTCTTCGCCGCCAGCTCCTGCCCCACCGAGACCCGCTCGAGCATGCCTTGCGGTACGCTGAAGTCGACGTAGATCGGGTCGAGCGACTGCAGCGTCACCAGCTTGGCGCCGGGGCTCACGTACTGCCCGAGGTCGACCGCGCGGATGCCCAGCCGCCCAGCGAACGGGGCGCGGATCAGCTTCTTGTCGATCAGCGCCTGCTGCTGCGCGACCTGCGCCCGGGCGGCCTTCAGGTTCGCGGCATCGGCGTCGACCGCGGCCTGGCTGACCGCCTTCACCTCGAGCTGCTGCGAATCGCGCGTGTAGTTGATCTCGGCCAGCTGCGCCGCCGCCTGCAGCACCTGCAGCTGTGCGGTTTCCTGTGCGCTGTCGAGGTCGACCAGCGGCGCCCCGGCCTTGACCTCCTCGCCGGACGCGAAGCGGATCGCGGTCACGATGCCGGCCACTTCGGGCGCGAGGTCGGCACCGCGCACTGCGCGCAGCGTGCCCACCGCCTCCAGGCGCGGCTGCCATTCGCCGTAGGCCGCCCTGATCGTCGACACCGTCTGCACCGGCACGCCCTGCGCCGCCATGAACTTCTTGATCATGTGCGCCTTGAAGGCCTGGAAGCCGAAGATGCCGCCGAACAGCAGGCCGACGAGCACCAGCATGAGAAGCATGCGCTTGGTCATCGAGTGCGACTCCGTGTCGATTGCAGAGCGTTCGGCAGGCTTAGTCCGGCTTCCCGGCCGCGCCCGCGGACCGCGGGCCGGCGTGCCACCAGCCGCCGCCGAGCGCCTGGAACAGCGCAGCCGTGTCGGCGTAGCGCGCCGCCTGCGCCTGGATCAGGCCCAGGCGTGCCTGTTGCTGCTGGCGCTCTGCGTTGAGCAGCACCAGGTAGCTCACCGCGCCCAGATCGAATTGCCGGCGCGCGAGCGCGAGGCTGGCGCGCGCCGCCGCCTCGGCGTCGGCCTGCGCCCTGAGCGCCTGCGCATCGCTGTCCAGCGCGCGCAGCACGTCGGCGACGTTCTGGAACGCGCCCAGCACCGTCTGGCGGTAGCGCGCGAGCGCCTGGTCGTAGGCGGCGACCGCCGCGCGCTCCTGGGCCTTCAGCGCGCCGCCGTGAAAGATCGGTTGCAGCAGCCCGCCGCCGACGTTCCAGACGATGCTGTTGGCGCCGAGCAGGCGGCCGGTAGCCGTCGCCACCGAACCGTAGCCCGCGTTCAGCGTGAGCTGCGGATACTCGGCGGCGGTGGCGACGCCGACCTGCGCGCTCGCCTGGTGCAGCAGCGCCTCCGCGGCCTGGATGTCGGGCCGCTGGCGCACGAGCGCCGAGGGCAGGCTCACCGGCAGCTCCTGCGGCAGCTCGAGCGAAGTGAGGTCGAACTGCGGCAGCCTCGCGCCGCCGGGCGTCTTGCCCACCAGCGTGGCCAGCGCGTTGCGCGTCTGCGCCAGCGCCTTCTCGAGCGGCGGCAGCGTGGTGCGGGTCTGCGCGAGCTGCGCGCGCTGCGCGAGCACCTCGGCACTCGACACCGCGCCGAGCGCGAGCTGCTTCTCGACCACGCCGAGCGAGCTCTGCTCGGCGTCGATCATGTCCCGCGTCGCGCCGATCTGCGCGCGCAGCGACGCTTCGCTCACCGCGGTGGTCACGATGTTCGAGGTGAGCGTCAGGTAGGCGGCCGCGATCTGGTAGCGCTGGTAATCGATCTGCGCCTCGAGCGCCTCGAGCTCGCGCCGCGCGCCGCCGGCGAGGTCGAGCGCGTAGGACACGCTCACCGAGGCGTTGTACAGGTTGAACACGGGGATCCTCGCCTGCGGCTGATTCTGCGGGGCGCCAGAAATCTGCTGCCGCGAAGCGCTCAACTGGGCATCGACCTTCGGATAGAGCACGGCGGTTGCCGCCCTGAGGTTTTCCTGGGATACGCGCAGCGCCGCCTGCGCCGCCTCGAGGGTCGGGCTGTCGGCGAGCGCCTCGCGGATCAGCCGGTCGAGAGGGGTCGAGCGATAGAGGTGCCACCACTCCGCCGGGATGTCGCGCCCGGAGACGAACCGCTGCGCGACGCCGGCCGCCACCGGCGCGGACGCCGTCTGCCCAGGCAGCGGCGTGGCCGCGTAGCCGGCTGCCGCGGGCGGCGGCGGACGGTGGAAATCCGGTCCGACAGTACAGCTCGCCAAGGCGCATGCCAGCACGGCAGGCACGACGGCACGACAAGCTCGGCGAGCGGGAGCAGCCATCGGGGAGTTCGTACGCGATCGGGAGAGCATTCCATTCTACCGCCCCGCGTATCGAGCCCGGAAGGGACCGCGACGCCTCGTGCGCGGCGCGCCGTTCAACCGTCGTACAGCTTCACCAGCGCGACGGTGTCGAGCTCCGTGTGCCCGAGGTGCGCCAGCATGCGGTAGAGCGACACGGCCTCCGCGGTCATGGGGGTGGGTGTTTTAAACGAGGCGGCGAACTCGTGCACCATCTCGAGGTCCTTGAGCAGCTGCCGCACGTAGCCCTGCGGCGAAAACTCGCGCCTGGCCATTCTCGGGTAGAAGCGCTGCAGCAGGTTCGAGTCGGCCAGCCCGCCGGCCAGGCATTCCGGGATGCGCGCTGCATCGAGGCCGGCGCTCTCGGCCAGCACGATCGCCTCGGCCATCATCGCGTGGCCGCAGCCGACGAACAGCTGGTTGATCATCTTGGCGGCGAGCCCGCTGCCCACCGGCCCGAGGTGCGTGAAGCGCTGGCCGACGTCGGCGAACAGGCCTTGTGCGCGCGCGATTTCCTGCGCCTCGCCCCCCGCCATGATGGTGAGCGTGCCGCTGCCCGAGGCGGGCGGCCCGCCCGAGACGGGCGCGTCGATCCACCCCGCGCCCGTCGCGGCGCGCAGCTTGGCGGCCAGCTCCTTCGCCTTCGCCGGCTTGATGGTCGAGAAATCGATCACCAGCTGCGGCGCCTTCACCGCGGCCCACACGCCGTTCTCGCCCAGCGCCGCCGCCTCGACCGCATCGGTCGTCGGCAGGTTGAGCAGGACGAACTCGGCGCCCTCGGCGGCCTCGGCGGGCGAGCCCGCCGCCTGCGCGCCCGCGGCGCGCGCCGCCTCGGTGCGCTGCGCGACGATGTCGTAGGCGCTGACCGGGTAGCCCAGTGACACCAGGCGTTCGAGCATCGGGAACCCCATCAAGCCCACGCCGACGTAGCCGATTCTTGGTTTGTCCATGGCTCACTCCATTGCGTAGAGGCGAATCGCGTTGTCGTGGAAGAACTGCCTTTGCTCATGCGGCGCCAAATCGCGCACGATCTCGCGGCAACCGAGCACGATCTCGTCGAAGCTCGCGCACAGGCCGTCGACCGGAAAGTTGCTCGCGAACATCGCGCGTTCGATGCCGAACAGCTCGATCGCCGTCAACACGATCTCGCGATTCGCGTCGACCGTCCACGGCCGGCCCGGCCACCCCAGCCCCGAGACCTTCACCACGGCGTTCGGGCAGGCAGCGAGCCCAGCGAGCGCACGCCGCCAGCCGTCGAGTCCGGCGCGGCTGCGATCGGCCGGCAATCCGGTGTGGTTGAGAATGATCTGCGCGTCCGGAAAGTCGCCCGCCAGACGCACCGCCTCGTCGAGCTGCGTCCAGGGCACCTGCAGCTCGAAGCGCAGGCCGAAGCGCGCCAGGCGCGCGAACCCCGCGCGCCACTTCGCGTCGCCCATCTGCCCGGGGGACGGCTTGTGCCGGACACCGCGCACGAAGGCGAACTGCGCCTGGCGCTCGAGCAGCTGCGCGCAGTCCTCGCGCTCGAGCCAGGCCTGCGCCACCGCCACGCTCGGCCAGCCGGTCTCGCGCCGCAGGCGCTCGACGTAGCGCATCTCGCCCACCGGATCGCGCGGGTCCCATTCGGTCTCGACGTACACCGTCTTCACGACGTTCCAGCGGCGCGCGTCGGCGAAGTAGTCCGCCGGCAGGTAGCGGCGCCTGAGCGCCGAGTAATCGCCGTAGCGGAACGCGATCGGCGGCTGGTCGCGCAGCCAGGGATGGTAGTTGACCTCGGGTTCCCAGAAATGCTGGTGTGCGTCGACGATCGGATATTCGCCGTTCATCCTCGTCCCCGGCGCCAGTATACTTTGCGCGCGGCCGTACCGCCGCGCACACCGGGAACGCATGGGCACGAGAACGCGCTTCGCACGCCGGGAGGATCTCGGCCTGACGCCGGCCGAGTTCGCCGTGCTGCGCCGCCTCAACACGCCGGAAAAAATCCAGCACTTCCTGTTCGGCCTGAAGCAGAACTTCGAGCCCGACGGCGACACCTGCCGCCCGGTGCGCGTCATCCTGCGCGAGCGCAACGCGCACTGCATCGAAGGCGCGATGCTCGCGGCGTGCGCGCTGTGGGTGCACGGCGAGCCGCCGCTGCTCATGGATATGCGCGCGGTGCGCGACTTCGACCACGTCGTGGCGCTGTTCCGCCGCCACGGCAGCTGGGGCGCGATCTCGAAGACCAACGGCGTCGGCCTGCGCTGGCGCGACCCGGTGTACCGCACGCTGCGCGAGCTCGCGATGTCGTGGTTCCACGAGTACTTCAACCGGCGCGATCACAAGACGCTGCGTGAATACTCGCGTCCTTTCGACCTGCGCCGCTTCAGCCCCGAGATCTGGGTGAGCGGCGTCAAGGACGCCTGGCAGGTGGCCGAGGCGCTCGAGGACGTGCGGCATTACGATCTGCTGACGCGCGTGCAGGCCAAGCGGCTCACGCGCCGCGATCCGTTCGAGCGCCGCGTCGGAGCCCTTTCCCAGTATCGCAAGCCGCGCGCGCTCGCGGGCAAGGCCACGCGCAAGAAAAGCTGACGCGGGCGCGCCTCGTTGCGGGTTGACCGGGATCAAATGCACTGCGCGCGCCTCGCCTAGCATTGCATGGCCACCCGCATCCGGAGTCGCCATGTCCGACGAACACAGCTTCACGCTCACGCTCGAGCAGCAACAGGGCTTCGAGTTCACCGTCAAGTTCGACTGGCCGAACGTGGCCGACCTGCTGCTCGACGAGCCCGAGCCGCTCGGGGCGCGGCACGGACCGAACGCCGCGCGCCTGCTCGCCGCCGCAGTTGCGAACTGCCTGTCGGCGAGCCTGGTGTTTTGCATGCGCGGCAAGTTCAAGCAGCAGCCCGGTCCGGTTCGGGCCAGCGTGACCGGACGGCTGCAGCGCAACGAGCGCGGGCGCTTGCGCGTCGGCGGCCTCGACGTCACGATCACGCTGTCCGACCGCGCCGAGGACATCCAGCATCTGGATCGCTGCAGCACGCAGTTCGAGGATTTCTGCGTGGTGACCGAAAGCATTCGCCGCGGCATTCCCGTGCGCGTGCAGGTGCTCGACAGCGCGGGCCGCGTGGTGCACCAGGGCGAAGACTCCGCCGCCTCGGCCTAGCTTCCTGCGCATCTTCCCCGCGCCAGCGCCGCCCTCGCCGGCGTGGCCGTCTGCAGTGTGATATTTGTTGTCGCCGCCGCCGCGAAGGAGCCGCGCGGGCTCGCGCCTGCGCGGCTCTTTTTGCGGCGCCGCGGTCCGAAGCGAAACGGGGCTCGCGCTCGGTCGCCAAGCGCAGACAATGGCCTCAGCGGCGGACGAAGGCATGGCGATCAAGCTCTGGGACCTGGCGGGTGCCGAAGACGACCGGCGCTTTTCACCGTACTGCTGGCGCGTCAAGATGGCGCTCCTGCACAAGGGGCTCGCCTTCGAGACGATCCCGTGGCGCTTCCACGAGAAGGACGCGCTCGCCTTCTCCGGCCAGACGCTGGTGCCGGTGATCATGGACGGCGGGAAGGAGGTGCACGACAGCTGGGCGATCGCCACCTACCTCGACCAGGCGTATCCGGACCGTCCGCTCCTGTTCGGCAGCGACGAGGCGCGTACGCTCGCGCTCCTGTTCAGGCTCTGGGTGGAGCGCAGCGTGCACCCGCCACTGCTCAAGGCCGTCGTCATGGACCTCTACGGCCGGCTGCACGACAAGGACCGGGCTTACTTCCGCGAGACGCGCGAAAAGCGCTTCGGCATGACGCTCGAGCAGTACGGCGCCGACCCGAAGGGCACGCTCGCGTCCTTGCGCAGCGCGCTCGATCCGGCGCGCCCCGTGCTCGGCGAGCGGCCCTTCTTCTCGGGGCGCGCGCCGGGCTTCGCCGACTACGCCCTGTTCGGCGCCTTCCAGTGGTCGCGCTCGGTCTCGCCGCTCAGCCTGCTCGAAAGCGACGATCCGCTGTACGCCTGGCGCGAGCGCATGCTGGACCTGTTCGGCGGCTACGCCCGGGCGGCGAAGCGCTAGGCTGCGGGCGCGGCGAGGCGCAGATCCTCGGCCAACGGCCGGCCGGCGACGTGAAAGCGCACCGGGCCGTCCGGCAGCGCGTGCAGGAACTGATTGAGATAGGGATCCTCCGAGGCGAGCATCGCGTCCGGGGTCCCCTCCCCCTTCACCACGCCGTCGGAGACCACGTAGACGTAGTCGACCAGCTTGAGCGACTCGCTCACGTCGTAGGTGACCAGGATGGAGGTCGCGCCGAGCGCGTCGTTCAGCTGCCGGATGAGCTGCGCGATCACGTTGAGCGTGATCGGATCGAGCCCGGCGAACGGCTCGTCGTACATCACCAGCATCGGATCGGTCGCGATCGCGCGCGCCAGCGCCACGCGCCGCGTCATCCCGCCCGACAGGTCGCCGGGCATCAGCGCGTGCGCGCCACGCAGCCCAACCGCGTGCAGCTTCATCAACACCAGCGCGCGGATCAGGTCCTCGGGCAGGTCGGTATTCTCGCGCAGCGGAAAGGCGATGTTGTCGTACACCGAGAGATCGCTGAACAGCCCGCTGGACTGGAACATCATTCCCATGTCGCGGCGCAGCGCGTAGAGCGCGTCGGTGCCGAGCTCGTGGACCAGCCTGCCGTCGACGCGGACCCGGCCCTGAGCCGGCCGCAGCTGCCCGCCGATCAGCCTGAGCAGCGTGGACTTGCCGCAGCCGCTGCCGCCCAGGATCGCGACCACCTTGCCGCGCGGAATCCTCAGGCTCAGCCCCTTGAAGATCGCGTTGTCGTTGTAGGCGAAGTGGAGGTCGTCGATCTCCACCAGGGATTCGGTCTCGGCGCTCACGGTCGCTCCTCGCAGGGGGCGCTAGTCTAGCGCAGGCCCGCCCGCTGCGCCGCGTCCCGGCGCTAGGCGCCGTTGCCGCGCGGACCGGGCAGCACCCGGACGCGCGCACGGTCGGCGAGCGAGTCGGGCGGGTAGACCACCACTGTCTCACCGGGCCGCAAGCCGGCGTCGATCATCGCTTCGAGGCCGTTGCGGCGCGTGCTCGTTACCCTGCGTTTCAGCGCGCGGCCCCCCTCGACCACGAACACCGCCCAGCCGGGGCCGTCGCGGAACAGCGCACCGACCGGCACCTCGAGCGCGTCCGGCGCGCGGTAGGTCACGATGTGCGCCTCGACCCGGAAGCCGTCGCCGATCGTCTCGACCCGGTCGAGCGGCTCTGCGAAGTCGAGCACCACGTTGACGCGCTGCTCTTCGACGCCGAGGGCGGAGATCTTGGTGAAGGCTTCGGGCTCGACGCGGCGCACCCGCGCGGCGAGCGGCGGCAGGCCGCCGCCCACATCGAGGCGCGCCGGCATCCCTGGGCGAACCGCCACCGCTTCCTGCGAGAGCACGTCGACCACCGCCTCGAGGCTCCGCGGATCGGCGATCTCGACCAGCGGCGCGCCGAGGGCCACCTGCCCTTCGCTTTCCTGGTCGACCTTGAGCACCGCGCCGCTCACCGGCGCCCGCACCTGCCAGCGGGCGTCGCGCGGCACGCGCCCCCGCCCCTCGGCCTCGTAGCGCTCGAGCGCCGCCTTTGCCTGCTCGGCTTCGTGCCCCGCCGCCTGCTCGGCGTAGGTCGCCGCTTCGAACGCCTTCTGGGCGTTGCGCAGCGCCAGCTCGGCGTCCTCGCGCGCGGCCGGTGCCACGAATCCCTGCTCGGCGAGCTTCGCCGAGCGCGCGAGGTCCAGCCGCGCCTTGGCGAGCTGCGCCTCCGCTTTCTGCACCTCGGCGGCGGCGCGCAGCCGCTGTGCGTCAGCGGCGCCGATGCGCTCGCGCAGCTCGCGCTCGGTGCGCGCGTCGAGGAAGCCCGGCACCGACGGGGTGAGCACCGCCACGACCTGGCCCTCCTTCACCGGGTCGCCGGCCTTGAGCGCGATGCGATCGAGGCGGCCGCCGAGCGGCGCCGAGATCACGTAGCGTTCCATCACGCGCGTCTTGCCGTCTTCCGACACGGTCTGCTCGAACGCGCCCCGGCTCACTTGCGCGACCTCGACCGTCACCGGCTGCGGGCGCAGCGCCCACACCACCAAGGCAGCCAGAGCGAGTCCGCCGGCGCCGAGCGCGATCTTGTTTGCGGTTCTCACTTCACTCCCTCGTCTTCAGCACGGCGACCAGATCGAGATGCTCGATGCGGTGGCGCACGATCAGCGCCGAGGCGACGCCCGCCGCCACGACCGCAGCTGCCGCGTAAAGATACGTCATCGGCAGGATCACCATCGGAATCTCGAACGCTTCGCCGTGGGTCAGCGCGGCGATGAGCGCCGAAAGCCAGTAGCCGGCCACCAGGCCGAGCGGGATCGCGGCCAGGATCTCGAGCGCCAGCTCGCCCAGCAGGAGCACCGACACCTCGCCGCGCGTCATGCCCAGCACGCGCAGGCTCGCCAGCTCCCAGGCGCGCTCGGCGAGCTGGATGCGCGCGTGGTTGTACACGACCCCGATCGCGATGGTCACCGCGAACGCGGTCAGGATGCCGGCGAAGAACAGCAGGTTGCGCGCGCTCGTGCTGCGGAACGTGTCGAGCAGCGTGCTCTTGACGATCACCGTCGCGACCCCCGGAACCTCCTTTAGGCGCCCGAGCAGCGTGCGCTCGTGCGCCCGGTCCACCAGCAGCGCGGCGCCCGAGACCAGCTCGCCCTCGCCGGCGAGGCGGTCGAGGTCGTCGAGGCGCATGTAGGCGTTCATGCCGGCGAGCTCGCCGACCAGCCCGCCGACGCGCAGCTCGGCTCGCGCGCGCTTACCCTCCATCAGCTCGAGGCTCACCATGTCGCCCGCGCGCACGCCGAGGCGCCGGGCGAGCCGTTCGGTGAGGAGCACCGCCCCGGGGGGCGGCGCGAACTGGCGCAGGTCGCGGTCCACGATGCGCTGCAGCCGCGCGTCGTCTCCGAGGCCCGTCACCGCGGTGCGATAGGAGCGATGCCCCGCGCGCAGGCGCGCGCCGATCGTGCGGCTGGTTTCGACCTCGCGCACCCCCGGCAGCCGCGCCAGTTCGTAGGCCGCGCTGCGTGCGACCGGCTCGACGAAGCCGAGATAGATGTCCGCGGGCTGCGCGAAGCGGAAATTCACGTCGATGAAGTGCTCCACCGCGTCGTGCCAGAACGTGCCGGAGATGAGGATCGCCACCGAGCCCGCGATGCCCGCGACGGTCGTCAGCGCACGCACCGGACGGCGCTCGAGATTGCGCAGCACCATGCGCTGCGCCGGCGAGAGCAGGCGCGCGAGCCCGAGCCGCTCGACCAGCAGCGGCCGGTATTCGGCCGGCGCGGGCGCGCGCAGCGCCTCGGCCGGCCGCAGCCGCACGACGCGGCTGATCGCGGCGAGCGCGCCGCCGAAGGCCGCGAGCAGCGCGACCCCGGCACCGGCGAGCACTGCCCAGGGGGGGAGCAGGTAATGAAACTCCGGAAAATGGAAGAAGTCGGTGTACAGCCCGGTCATTTCGCGTCCGAGCCAGTCTCCCAGCGCGACGCCGAGCGCGACGCCGCCCAGCGCCACCACCGAGGTGAATTCGATGAAGTGCCAGGCGATCGCCCGGTTCTCGTAGCCGAGCGCCTTCAGCGCTGCGATCTCGCCGCGCTGCGCGCTCACCTGGCGATGCAAGACCACGTTGACGATGAACGCCGCCACCAGCAGGAACACCGCCGGCAGGACGGTGCCCATGACGCGCTGCTGCTCGATCTCCTGCGAAACGATCTTGTGCGAGATCTGGTCCTCGCGGCCGTAGGCCCCGGGGGTGCCGTAGGGCTCGAGCAGCCGGTCGAGCGCGGCGATCACCGCCGGACGCGAGCTGCCGTGCGCCAGGCGCAGCAGCACCGAGTTGAACGCGCCCTCCATGTCGTATGCCGCGGCGAGCTGCCCGGCATCCATCCACAGCACCGCGAACCACTCGTCGTCGGGCAGCACGCCCCCGCGCGTCGCGTAAATGAACTCGGGCGAGAGCGCCGTGCCGACGATGTGCAGCCGCTCGCGCTTGCCGTTGAGCAGCACGTGGATGTACGCGCCGGGCGCGAGGCCGCGCGCCTGCGCGAAGCGCTGGTTGACCAGCACCTCGTCGCGCGCGCCGGGGCTGGGCCAGCGCCCGCTCTTGAGGGTCACCCGGTCCATCGCCTGCGGGCGGTCGAACGCCATGCCGATCACGCGCGCGGTCATCGGCTGGACGACGCCGGGCACGTCGAGCTGCACGTCGCGCAGCACGCGCGTCTCGACCTCCGACACGCCGGGGATGGCGCGGATGCGCGCCGCGAGCGGAGCGGGCGCGCGCTTCACCTCGGCGAACACCTGCGGGAAGCGGGCGCTGTCGTAATAGTGCTCGCGCGACCACACCAGCGACTCGTAGGTCGAGAACGAGGCGATGAAGCCGCCGATGCCGCAGGCGATGACCAGCGCGATCGAGGCGACCTGGGACTTGAGCGACCACAGGTCGCGCAGCAGCTTGCGCTCGAGCGCCCTCACCAGGAGATCTCCGCGGGCGTGAGCTTGCGCGGCGGGCGCTCGACGCTCGCGATGCGGCCGTTGGCGATGCGCAGCACGCGATCGGCGATGTTGGCGATCGCGGCATTGTGCGTGATCACCATCGCCGTGGTGCCCAGCTCCGCGTTCACTCTGGCGATCACCTCGAGCACCAGCTTGCCGGTCTCATAGTCGAGCGCGCCGGTCGGCTCGTCGCACAGCAGCACCTGCGGGCGCTTGGCGACCGCGCGCGCGATCGCCACGCGCTGCTGCTCGCCGCCCGACATCTGCGCCGGGAAATGGTCCAGCCGATCGGCCAGGCCGACCAGGCCGAGCGCCTCCTCGGGCGTCATCGGATGCTCGGCGATGTCAGTCACCAGCGCCACGTTCTCGCGCGCGGTGAGGCTGGGGATCAGGTTGTAGAACTGGAACACGAAGCCGACGTGCTCGCGCCGGTAGCGGGTGAGCGCGGCTTCGCCGGCCCGGGTGAGGTCGTGGTCGAGAAAGCGCACCTCGCCGGCGGTCGGCGTGTCCAGCCCGCCCAGGATGTTGAGCAGCGTGGACTTGCCGCTGCCCGAGGCGCCGAGCAGCACGATCAGCTCGCCCGCATCGACATCGAGGTCGATGCCGCGCAGGGCGTGCACCTGCACCTCGCCCATGCGGTAGACCTTGGTAACCGAGCGGGCGGTAAAAACGGGCGGCATTGCGCGCACGCGAATCCGGAGCCGTATTGTTGCGCAACGCACCCGCCGGCGGTTGATGCACGTCAAGCCGCCGGCGCGCACGGCGGCAGGCGCCACGCCGAACCTCGACTGCCGCCCCGTGTCGAAGCCTCTTTTGCGAACGCCGCTGCCATGCTTCCACTGAATCCCGCGCCCGCCCTGACGCGGCTCGCCGCGATGCTCCTGTTCGCCTCGGGCGCCGTGGCCTACGCGCGATCGAGCGGCCAGGACGCGCACCGCTCGCCCTGGGACGCCGAAGCCGGGTCGAGCGAGCCCGACGACCCCGGCCGCGACGCCTGGCAGAAGCCGGCGGCGGTGATGCGGGCGCTCGCGCCGGCGCGCGACGCGGTGGTCGCCGATATCGGCGCCGGGAACGGATACTTTTCGGTGCGGCTCGCGCGCGCGCTGCCGCGGGGCCAGGTGGTCGCCGTGGACACGGATCCCCAACTGGTTCGCTGCCTGTCACGGCGCGCTCAGCGCGAAGGACTGTCCAACCTCAGCGCACAGCCTGGGGGCGCGGAGGAGCCCAAGCTGGCACGCAAGGTCGATCTCGCGTTGCTGGTCGACACCTACCGCTGCATCCGCCACCGCGAGCGATACTTCCGCAGCGTGCGCGCCGCGCTGCGGCCCGGCGGACGGCTGGCCATCATCGACTTCCGCCTGGACGCGCCGCTCGGGCCGCCGCTGCGCGCGCGCGTCCTAGCGCAGACGGTGATCGCGGAGCTGACTCAGGCCGGCTTCGAGCTGCGGCGGCAGTATCATTTCCTGCCTTACCAGCACTTCCTGCTGCTCGCGGCAGCCAGCCGCTGAGCGCACTTTAAGACGGGCGTACCGGCCGCGGCCAGGGGGGAGACATCACGGGCACGTGTTCGGCGACGGCCAGCCGCCGATCGGCCAGCGCTATTGCAACAACGGAGCCGTACTGCGATTCATCCCGCGCGACACCGGGGCGTAGTGCCTCAGCGGCCGCGCCGGCCGGCGTCGGTATTGGCGTCCCAGGGGCTCGACGAAGGTGCGGATGGCGGGGCTGCGCCGCCCACCTCAAGCTGCTTGCGCCAGCGCTCCTTCTCCCGCTTCGGCGTGACGAAGACCCAGTACAGGATGCCCGCGGCAAACGTCACGATCAGCGCCACGTCCAGCAGGACCGCTTCGGTGCTCATGCTCCTCTCCCCCGTCGGGAAGCCACATCCTGATTTGGAACGCCGCGCCGAGCCGAGGTTCAAACGCCGCACCCGGTGTTGCGCTGCTTTCTGACGTCTGACGTCAAATGTGCGGACGCGTCCGTACAATGCGCGCATGACCAACGCGGACTCGCATCCCTACACGAAACTCACGCCGGACGCGGTGCTCGACGCGCTGCAAAGCGTCGGCCTGCGCCCGGACGGACGCCTGCTCGCGCTCAACAGCTACGAGAACCGCGTCTATCAGGTGATGATGGAGCACGGGCCGCCGTGCGTGGCGAAGTTCTACCGTCCCGGGCGCTGGAGCGACGCGCAGATCGAGGAGGAGCACGCTTTCGTGCGCGAGCTCGCGGAGCGCGAGATCCCGGTGGTGGCGCCGCTCGCGCTCGCAGGGGAGCGCACGCTGCACGCGTTCGGCGGCTTTCGCTTCGCGGTCTACCCGCGCCAGGGCGGGCGCGCGCCCGAGCTCGAGGACCGCGCCACGCTCGAATGGATGGGGCGTTTCGTCGGGCGCATCCACGCCGTGGGCGCGAACCGCCCGTTCCTCGCGCGACCGGCGCTCGACGCCGCGAGCTTCGGCGAGGAGCCGCGCGACTGGCTGCTCGCGCACGAGTTCGTTCCGCCCGATCTGCACGAGGCCTGGGCGAGCGTCGCGCAGCTCGCGCTCGAGGGCGTGCGCCACTGCTATGCGCGCGCCGGCACGGTGCGCCTGATCCGCCTGCACGGCGACTGCCATGCCGGCAACGTGCTGTGGAGCGAAGGCCGGGGCGGAGAGCCGGCCGGGCCGCACTTCGTCGACTTCGACGATGCGCGCATGGGGCCCGCGCTGCAGGACCTGTGGATGCTGCTCGCCGGCGAGCGCGCCGCAATGACGCAGCAGCTGTCCTACGTGCTCGCGGGCTATGAGGACTTCTTCGAGTTCGACCGGCGCGAGCTGCACCTGCTCGAAGCGCTGAGGACGCTGCGCCTGCTGCACTACTCGGCGTGGATCGCGCGGCGCTGGGACGACCCGGCGTTTCCCGCCGCCTTTCCGTGGTTCAATACGCAGCGCTACTGGCAGGACCGCATTCTCGAGCTGCGCGAGCAGATCGCGCTGATGGACGAGCCGCCCCTCGCCGCGTCCTGAGCGCCGCGCGGTTTGTGCACCGCGCAACGGAATAAACCTGCCGCGGCGCTGTTTGTCAGGGCGTCGCCAGCAATCGGCTGGCGGACGATTTTCCCATTGCTACCGATCGGAGGATGTCATATGCGCGCGACACAAGAGGTCATCAAGCGGATTCTGTGGACGGGCGTGGCCGGGGCAGCGCTGCTCCTGGCGGCATGCGCAGAAATGCCCTGGAGCGGCGGGATGCACGTCACGCTGAGCGGCGCTCAGGAGGTGCCGCCGGTCATGACCAGCGCCAGCGGCAGCGCCACCATCAAGGTCGCCGCGGACCATGCGGTGAGCGGCAGCGTGACCACTTCGGGCATGCGCGGCATCGCCGCGCACATTCACCAGGGCGCTGCGGGCAAGAACGGGCCGGTGATCATTCCGCTCAGCATGTCCAGCGAGAACACGTGGAAGGTGCCGGCCGGCGCGAAGCTGAGCGACGCGCAGTACGCCGCCTACAAGGCGGGGGACCTGTACGTCAACGTGCACAGCGAAGCGCACCGCGGCGGGGAGATTCGCGCACAGCTCACTCCGTAACCGGAGTGGAACGTGCCCGGGCGCCCCGCCCGGGCCGCTCCGCTCAACCGGCCAGATCGTCGAGCGCCGCCTGCAGGTGCGAGACGTCGGCCCACTGCAGCACCCGCCAGCCCTCCGGCGCGGCCTCGATGCGGTTGAGTCCTGCGTTCGGCAGCTCGAAATCGCGCGGCGAGGACAGCCCGCGGGCCGTAGCGTGGCGGAAGGCCATCTCGAGCACGCCGCCGTGGGTGACCACCAGGATGCTTTCCCCGGCATGACGCCGCGCCAGCTCGGCGACGCAAGCCACCGCGCGCTCGGCGAAGCGCCGCAGGCTTTCGCCGCTCACGAAATCGAACTCCGGGTCCTTGTCCTTGAAGCGCGCGTACTCGGCCGGGTAGCGCTCGCGCACCTCGACGTAGGTAAGCGACTCGAACATGCCGTAGTGCCGCTCACGCAGCGCCGGCTCGAGCCGCACGGGTAGCGCAAGGCGCTGCGCGGCCGGTGCCGCAGTCTGGCGCGCGCGCGCCAGATCGCTCGAATACAGCGCGGCGAATCGCTCGCCCGCGAGCGCGGCCGCGGCCGCGCGCGCCTGCGCGTGTCCCACCTCGCTCAACGGCACGTCGAGCTGCCCCTGTACGCGGCCCTCGGCGTTCCACGCCGTTTCGCCATGGCGCACCAGGCAGATGCGCGTGATCGTCATCGTTCCGTTCTCCGGAGAGGCGTTTGAAGAATTTGAGCCGGCGAGAGTATAGGGCGTAACGGGAAGCGCCGCCGGCTTCGCTTACGGCTGCCGCAGGCTGCGCTGCAGCGCGTGCTCAAGGATGACGATCGTCGCCATGCCGCCGCTGCGTGCCCGTCGCGCGCGCGCTGCCGAATATGGATTTGGTCACGATCGCCACGGCACGGGCCTCGAGAAAATCGCGGGGAAATCCCTCGCGCGCAAGCGTAGCACGCACCTTCTAACAACCGCTTACACACTGTTGCAGACGGCGCGCGGCAGGACGCGTTTACTGTCACCACCTGCGGCGAATATCCGCGCGCAGCGAAAGATGCTCAACCCATTCAGGAGGCATCCATGTTGAAGAAGCTGATCTACGTAGCAGGTGCCGCGGTCATGCTGGCGATGGCGGGCCCGTCGTTCGCGCGAAGCGCGGACATCCACCAGGACCGGCACGACATCCGCGCCGACCGCCGCGATGCGCGCGGCGACCGGCACTCGATGCGCCAGGATATGCGCCAGGGCAATCGCGCCGGCGCGCGCGCCCAGCGCCGCGACCTGCGCCACGACCGCCGCGACCTGCACCGCGACCGCTTCGCGCGCGCAGGCAAGCGCTGATTCAGGCTGCCCCGGCTGCGCGAAGCCCGGCCGCGGCCGGGCTTCGCGTTTTTCGAAGTCCCCTCGTCGCGGCTGCGGCCGCGCGCGGGCCCGGCACGCTCGGTGAGCAGTTTGACGGCCGCGCCTCACAGCTACTGACACGCCGCTGACAGACTCTTGCACGCCCTGGGGCCCGCTGCGTGTTCAATCACCTCACCTGCCGCCGACATCCGCGCGCAGCGCAAAGCACCGTCACCCGTACAGGAGGCACTCATGTTGAAGAAGGTGATCTACGTAGCAGGCGCCGCTGCCATGTTGGCGATGAGCACTGCGTCGTTCGCACAGGACATGCCCCAGGATCTGTGGGACATCCACCACGACACGCGCGCCATCCACGCCGATCGTCGTGACATGTACAGCGACCGGCACCAGATGCTTCAAGACACCCGGCAGGGCAGCCGCGCCGGCGCGATCGCCGAGCGACGCGATCTGCGGCAGATCCGGCGCGACCGCCGCGCCGAGCACCGCGTCCTGCATCGCGACCGCTTCGCGCGCAGGAGCGAAAGCTGATCGAGGCCGACCCGTCAGTGCCCGGAGCCCGGCCGAGGCCGGGCTTTGCATTTTAGGGGAGGCGCCTAGCGCGCCGGCTCGGGGTTGATCAGGCGAATCGGCTTGCCGTCGAGCCAGGCCTCGATGTTCTCCACCGCGTCCTGGTAGAAGGTGCGGTAGGTGTCGGCGCTCACGTAGCCCAGGTGCGGCGAGAGCGTGACGTTGTCCAGCTTGCGCAGCCGGTGATCCTGCGGCAACGGCTCGCGGTCGTAGACGTCGAGCGCGGCATGCGCCAGGTGCCCGCTGCGTAGCGCATCGATCATCGCCCCCTGGTCGACGATCGGCGCGCGCGAGGTGTTCACCAGGATCGCGCCGCGCTTCATCCTCGCGAGCTCGGCGGCGCCGATCAGCCCGCGGGTGCGCTCGCTCAGCACCAGGTGGATGCTGATCACGTCCGAGGTCGCGAGCAGCTCGTCCTTCGCCAGGTGTAGCGCCCCGGCGGCCAGCGCCCGCTCGCCGGTCAGGTTCTCGCTCCAGGCCGCGACCTCCATGCCGAACGCGGCGCCGACGCGCGCCACGCGGCTGCCGAGCTTGCCCAGGCCGAGCAGCCCGAGGCGCCGGCCCTCCAGGATCATGCCGCCCGCGATCCCCTCGTGCCAGCGCCCGGCGCGCATGCCGCGCTCGGCCCTGGCCAGGTCGCGCGCCGCCGCGATGATCAGGCCCCAGGTGAGCTCGGCGGTCGAGGCGGTGGAATTACCCTGGCGCGTGTGGCTGACCGGGATGCCCCGCTCGCTGCACGCCGCCGCGTCGAGGCTCGGCGAGCGCACGCCGGTGAGCACCACCAGCCTCAGCTTCGGCAGGCGCTCGATCAGCGCGCGCGGAAACGGCG
Source organism: uncultured Pseudomonadota bacterium (assembly GCA_963817785.1). Classification (GTDB taxonomy): domain Bacteria; phylum Pseudomonadota; class Gammaproteobacteria; order Burkholderiales; family SG8-39; genus JAKALD01. The sequence continues at coordinate 1,148,100 of CAWFPL010000008.1, forward strand.
TGCGCTCGCGCATCAGGATGACGATCTCGAACGGCGCCAGCTTGCCGGCGGCCTCATCGAGCGAAGCGAATGCCTCGTGGAACACGCTCGGCTGGACGCCGCGCCGGCGCAAACGTTCCCAATCGGCGCACTCGAGCGCGACGCGCTGGTAATCGTCCAGGATGGCGAGCTTCATCGGCTGGTTCCGGCCACGGGAAGGAAACGGCCGGAATCGTAGCATCCGCGGCGCGCAAGCGTGCCGCGGCGCCTTCAGTAGGGATCGAAAACCGGGACGCTCTGCTCCGGCATGACGCTCGCCGCGACGTCGGGGGTGCCGTACTTGAGGAAGCTCTCGGGCAGGGCGCCGCCCCAGTACACGCCGGTGCCGCGCTCCTCCTCGTTCCAGGTGACCGGCTCCCAGTCGGGCGCCAGCACCAGGTAGCTGCCCGAATAGACCTCGACGCGGTTGCCGCCCGGCTCGTAGGAATACAGGTAGAAGCCCTGCGAGTTGTTGTGCTTGGAGGGTCCGGCCTCGATGAACACGCCGTTCTCGGCGAGGATGTCGGCCGCGCGCAGCACGTCCTCGCGGTTGTCCACCCAAAGCGAGAAATGGTGCAGGCGGCCGCTCGCGCCGTGCACGTCCTTCACGTAGGCGACCTGGTGGTGCAGCGGGTTGCTGCTCAGCCAGGAGCCGATCTCGACCGTGCCGCGCTCGAACAGGACCTGCTCGCGCAGGCCGAAGCCGAGCTCCTGCTGCAGGAAGCGCCGGTTCGGCGCGACCTCCTTCGCGAGCAGCGCCAGGTGATCGATGCGGCGCACCGCCGCGCCGCGCCCGGTGTACTTCATCGGCAGGTTCTTCAGCGTCGAGCGCAGATGGTCGGGCGCGCGGTAGCGCTGCTCCTCGTAGTACAAGTCCATCAGGTGCCCGTCGGGATCGTGGAAGCGGTACGCCCGCCCTCGCCCGAACTCGCCCTCGCTCCAGCCCTCTCCGAGCCCCGCCTGCTCGATCGCCCGTACGCGCCGCTGCAGCGCCTGCGGACTCGCCGCGCGCCAGGAGATGCGGCCCGGACCGGCCTGCGCGGCCTCGGTGAGCTTCAAGGTCGCCGCGGCGTAGTCGCCGTAGCCGCGCAGGTACGCCGAGGCGCCCTCCTCGTGCACCAGCTCCATGCCGAGCACGTCGCGGAAATACCACAGGCTCTTGGCGGGCTCGGGGGTGAGCAGCTCCACCCGCCCCAGGTGGGCCACGTCGCGGTTCGGTTCGATCGGGTCGGCCATCGTCCTCTCCTCCGGAAATGCGCAAAAGCTTACGTATTTATCGCGCGGCGCCCTAGGGCGGAGTTTGATCTGGATCAACCGGCGCCGGCATGCGGCCGGCGGCCGCGCAGCGAAATCGGCCGGGCGGGCGGGGGCGCAAGCCGCTAAGATTTCGCCACCATGTCCACCAGGCTTACCGGCCGCAGCGCCTTCTTGCAGCTTCTCGTCGACGAGGGCGTGACCTACCTGTTCGGCAATCCGGGCACCACCGAGCTGCCGATCATGGAGGTAGTCCCCGATTTTCCGCAGCTCGAGTACGTGCTCGGCCTGCAGGAGGCGGTGGTGCTCGGCATGGCCGACGGCTACGCGCGTGCCTCCAACCGGCTCGCCGCCTGCAACGTGCACGTCGCGCCGGGCCTGGGCAACGCCATGGGCGCGCTCTACAACGCGAAGTTCTCCGGCTCGCCGCTCATCGTCACCGCGGGCCAGCAGGAGCAGGGCCACGGCCTGCGCGAGCCGCTGCTGTACGCGCCGCTGGTGCCGGTCGCGCAGCCGTTCGTCAAATGGGCGGTCGAGGTGACGCGCGTCGAGGACCTGCCGCTCATCGTGCGGCGCGCGGCCAAGGTCGCGCTCACTCCGCCCACCGGCCCGGTGTTCATCTCGCTGCCGGGCGACATCCTCGAGCAGGAAGCCGGGCTCGAGCTGGGCCGGCGGACGCGAGTCGACCGCCGCACGCGCCCCTCCGACGAGGCGCTCGAGCAGCTCGCGGCGCGGCTGCTCGCGGCGCGCAACCCGGTGATCGTCGCCGGACAGGAGCTGGCGGTCCACGACGCCTTCGCCGAGGCCGCCGAGCTCGCCGAGCTGCTCGGTGCGGCGGTGTTCCAGCAGACCGTGCCCTATTGCGCCCAGTTCCCGAGCGAGCACCGCGCCTGCCTTGGCGCGCTGACGCGCAACCAGAAGGCGGTGCACGCGGCGCTCGAGCCATTCGACCTGCTCATCTGCCTCGGTGCGGACCTGCTGCGCATGTCGGTGCACAGTCCGATCGATCCGCTGCCCGCGCACACGGCGGTGGTGCACATCAGCGAGCGCGACTGGGAGCTCGGCAAGAACCACCCCACCGAGCTCGCGATCCAGGCCAACGTCAGGGAGACGCTGCGCGCGTTGCTGCCGCTGCTGCACGCGCGGCGCAGCGCCCTGCACGTCGCCGCCGCGGAACAGCGGCTCGCGGCGCTCGCGCCGCGCAACTGGAGCGCGCAGCGCGACGCCGCGCGCGACGCCGCGCTCGAGGCCGCGGAGGAAAAGCCGATCGACCCGCGCTACCTGATGCTGCGCCTCTCCGAGACGCTGCCCAAGGACGCGGTGGTGGTGGAGGAAGCGCTCACCTCGGCGAGCTCGCTGCCCGCCTTTCTGCCGCTGCGCGACCCGCAGTGCTTCTACGGCCTGGCAAGCGGCGGCCTGGGCTTCGGCATGCCGGGCGCGGTGGGGGTGAGCCTCGCGCTGCCCGGCCGGCCGGTGGCGGCGCTGGTGGGCGACGGAGCCGCGATGTACGGCATCCAGGCGCTGTGGACCGCGGCGCACCTGAACCTGCCGATCACCTACGTGATCGCCAACAACCGCAGCTATCGCATCCTCAAGGAGCGCCTGGTGTCGATGCGTAGCAGCGAGCGCTTCGTCGGCATGGATCTGCGCGACCCGGCGATCAACTTCACCGGGCTGGCGCACGCCATGGGCGTCGCGGCTCGGCGCATCACCGAGCCGCAGGACTTCGCACCCGCCCTGCGCACCGCGATGGCGAGCGGCGCCCCGCAGCTGCTCGAAGTGATGGTCGCCGACGGCTTCGGCGGCTGATCCCGTGCCGGCGAAGCCCGTGCCGGCGCGGCGCGCTCAGGGCCTGGCGACGTGCCAGACCTTCTTGAACCCGTCGCCGGTTTTGTCGCCGGGCTTCTTGTCCAGGTGCCAGAAATAGAGCGGCTTGCCCTTGTACGCCCACTGCATCTTGCCGCCGGCGCGCGTGACGAAGCTGTAGTCGCCCGAGGCGGTGTCGGAGGCGCTGGCCATGAACGGCGGCCAGTTTTTCGCGCAGGCGGCGACGCACTCGCTCTTGCCCGAATGGGCCTGATCCTTGGCGAAGGTATACAGGGTCATGCCGTTGTCGCCGGTCAGCACGCCGCCTTTCGCCATGGGCTCGGCGGCATACGAGACGCTGGCCGCCGCGCCGATGCAGAAGACGAGCGCAAGCGAGGGCAGGAGGCGATACTTCGTCAGGCTCATGTCAATCTCCGGGTAGGGGCGGGATGCCAACGGGCAAACACGCGCCGGCGCTGGATCATTCCGCCCGGCCCGTATTTTCCGCATCGCACGCCAACGGCGCGCGGCGGCAACTTAGGCCGGCCGTGCTTGTCCCAAAGCAATAACAACTCCATGATTCGACCAACCATGACCGCCAGCCCGCTGCCGCACGGTGCGCTTCCCTGGCACTTGGAAGACATCGATCTGCGTCACGCCGATGCGAAGGCCGTGCGCGACGACGAGCCGTTGCTGCTGTTGCTGGCGGCGTCTTCGTTCGTCGAGTCGGCCTCGCATCTGTATGCCGGCAACCTGGTCGAGCACTTCGGCGCGGATGCCGAGGTCTCGGCCTGGCTGGCGCAGCACTGGGAGCCCGAAGAGCTGCAGCACGGGCGCGCGCTGCGCGCATACGTCGCCCGCGTCTGGCCGGATTACGACTGGGAGCGCGCCTACGCGGCGTTCTTTGGCGAGTACAGCGCGCTGTGCACGCCCGAAGAGCTGCAACCGGTCCGCGGGCTGGAGCTGGTGGCGCGCTGCGTGGTGGAAACCGGGACCGCCACGCTTTATCAGACCATCAGCCGGCATGCCCGCGACCCGGTGCTGCGCGCGCTCACCAAGCGCATCAGCCGCGACGAGATCGGCCATTACCGGCATTTCTACCGCTATTTCCGCACCTATCAGCGCACCGAACGCAATTCCCGCCTGCGCGCGCTGCGCACGATCGTGCGCCGCGTGCTCGACGAGCGGGTCGAAGACGCCGAATGCGGGCTGCGGCACGCCATCGCCGAACGCTATCGGGAGAGCGCTCCCGACCCTGCGCGGCTGGGTGCCATGACGGTCCGGATCCGGGCCCTCGTGCGCGACGCCTATCCCTACGAGATGGCCGCCAGGATGCTGCTCAAGCCGCTGGCCCTGCCCGCGCTCCTGGGCGACATCATCCGGCCGCCGCTCATCCTCGCCGCGCGCTGGCTTATCCTCGGCTGAGGCGGCGCGGTCACGGCGCCAGGCCCGGCAGCAGGCTACCGAAAGCAAAGTGAGCGAACCGGACGCTCCGGGCGTTGCCGGAACGGCGGAGATTTGTCATAAATAGGCGGAAAATCGCTGCTCGACGGCATGCCAAGAGGACTAGCAACATGAGCGAGGAACATCTGGAGGCCCTGCGCGCGGGGGGCGGCGACGCCGTGGCTCCGCCGAAGGAGCGCCCGGCCGCGTCGCGCGACGCGCGCCTGCTGCGCCGGCTGCTCGACGCGCTGGGCAGTCCGCCGGTACGCGTCACGTTGTGGAACGGCGAAACGATCGCCACGCGGGACCCGGCTCCCGCCACCATCCGGATCCACAGCCGCGCGGCGCTGCTCAAGCTGCTGCTCAATCCGGAGCTGCATTTCGGCGAGGCCTACGCCGATGGCACGCTCGAGGTGGAAGGCGACTTGGTGCAGCTCCTCGAGGACGCGTACCACGCCATGCCGCCCGCGCGCTCCTCCGGGCTGCTGCGCCGCGTGTCGGGCTGGCTGAACGGCGAGCGCCGCAACACCCTCGCCGGCTCGCAGCGCAATATCCACCGCCACTACGATCTCGGCAACGACTTCTATCGGCTGTGGCTCGATCGCGACATGCTCTACACCTGCGCGTACTTTCCGACCCCGCAGGCAACGCTCGAGGAGGCGCAGACTGCGAAGCTCGACCACGTGTGCCGAAAGATCCGGTTGCGCGCGGGCGAAACGGTTTACGAGGCCGGGTGCGGCTGGGGCGCCTTCGCGCTGCACGCGGCGACGCGCTACGGCGCCAAGGTCAAGGCATTCAACATTTCCCGCGAGCAGATTGCCTTCGCACGCGAGCGCGCCCGCGCGCTCGGCATTCAGGACCGCGTCGAGTTCGTCGAGGACGACTACCGCAACATGTCCGGGCGCTGCGACGCGTTCGTCTCGATCGGCATGCTCGAGCACGTCGGGCGCGAGCACTACCGCGAGCTCGGCGGGATCATCGACCGCTGCCTTACCAGCGCGGGCCGCGGCCTGATCCACAGCATCGGCCGCGACCGGCCCGAACCGCTCAACGCCTGGATCGGCAAGCGCATCTTCCCGGGCGCCTATCCTCCGACCCTGCGCGAGATGATGGACATCTTCGAGCCGCTGGGTTTCTCGGTGCTCGACGTCGAGAACCTGCGCCTGCACTACGCACTCACGCTGCGACACTGGCTGGCGCGCTACGAGGACGCGCAGGAACGCGTGCGCGCGATGTACAACGAGGCGTTCGTGCGCACCTGGCGGCTGTACCTCGCCGGCTCGATCGCCGCCTTCAACGCCGGCGCGCTGCAGCTGTTCCAGGTGGTGTTCAACCGCTCGGGGCAGAACGACGTCCCCTGGACGCGCGAGCACCTGTACCGGCCCGCGGCGCGCTGACGCGCCGCCGAGGCTAGTCGACCCCTTCCCAGGTCTCGGCGCTTGCGCCCGCGAGCGCGCGCACGCGCTCCTCGTCTTTCGCGAACTCGGCCGCCGAGCCCTGGTATACGATGCTGCCGCTGTCCAGCACGTAGGCACGGTCGGCAATCTCGACCGCGGCGCGCACGTTCTGCTCGACCAGCAGCACCGAGATGCCTTCCTTGCGCATGTCGGCAACGACCCTGAACACGTCCTGCACGATGAGCGGGGCGAGGCCCTGCGAAGGCTCGTCGAGCAGCAGGATCTTCGGGTTGAGCAGCAGCGCGCGCGAGATGGCGAGCATTTCCTGCTCGCCGCCGGAGAGCTGGCGACCCTTGTTCGACCTGCGCTCGCGCAGACGCGGAAACAGCTCGTAGACGCGCGCGATCGTCCAGGGCCCCGGACGCTCCAGCGGCACCTTGAGGTTCTCCTCGACCGTCAGGTTGGCGAAGATGCGCCGGCCCTCCGGCACGTAGCCGACGCCGAGGGCCGCAATGCGGTAGGGCGGGAAATGCGTCGTGGCGTGGCCGAAAATGCGCACCGCACCTTCGCGCGCGGGGGTGAGGCCGACCAGGCTGCGCAGGGTCGTGCTCTTGCCCGCGCCGTTGCGCCCGAGCAGCGTGACGATCTCGCCCTCGCGCACCTCGAGGCTGACGCCGTGCAGGATGTGGCTCTTGCCGTAGAAGGTATGCAGCGATTCCGCTTCGAGGGCCTTCATGCCGCCGCCTTTCCAAGATACGCCGCCTGGACGCGCTCGCTGGCCGCGATCTCCTTGGGCGTGCCCTCGGCCAGCATGGCGCCCTCGGCAAGCACCATGATGCGGTCGGCCAGGTGGAACACCACGCGCATGTCGTGCTCGATCAGCACGATCGTGAGCTTCTGGTCCTTGTGCAGCTTGCGGATGAGCCGGGTGATGTCGTAGGTCTCCTGGTCGCCCATGCCGGCGGTCGGCTCGTCGAGCAGCAGCAGGCGCGGCTTGAGTGCGAGCGACATCATGATCTCGGTCGCGCGCTGGTCGCCGTGCGCCAGCTCGCCCACCAGGCGGTCGGCCTTCTCGGTCAGCCCGCCCATGTCCATCAGCTCGGAGACGCGCGCTCGCACCTCCTCGTCGGCGTCGCGCGACAGCCACGGACGCAGCCGGTAACCCGCGGCGACCTCCACCGGGATGCGCAGGTTCTCGCGCACCGTCAGCTCCGGGAAGATTTCCGTGATCTGGAAAGTACGCGCCATGCCGCGCCATACGCGCCGTGCCGGCAACAGCTTGGTGATGTCCTCGCCGTCGAAGACGATGCGGCCCGACGACGGCATCAGGAAGCCGCTGATGAGGTTGAAGAAGGTCGTCTTGCCCGCGCCGTTGGGGCCGATCACCGCGCGCAGCTCGCCCTTCTCGACCGTCATCGAGACGTTGTTGACGGCGACCAGGTCGCCAAACCGGCGCGCGGCGTTCTCGACCTGCAGCAAGCTCACGACGTGCCCCGCCGCCGGATCATGCCGAGCACGCCGCGCGGAAAGAACAGCACGATCAGCACGAAGAACAGGCCGATGAACGACATCCAGTTCTCGGTGTGGCTCGAGAGGTAGTCCTGCAGCACGATGAAGATGGCGGTGCCGATGAGCGGCCCCCAGAAATTCCGCATCCCGCCGAGCACCGCCATGATGACGAAATTGCCCGACATGTCCCAGCGCAGCGCGCGCGGATCGACGAAGTTGTTCAGCAGCGCATAGAGTGCGCCGGCCACGCTCGCGAACAAGCACGAGATCACCCACGACATCCAGATGTGGCGATCGACCGGAATGCCGAGGAAGCGCGCGCGGCGTTCGTTTTCGCGGATCGCCAGCAGCGTGCGGCCGAAGGGCGAGCGCAACAGGAACGCCATCACTGCCACGCAGACCGCAAACACCGCCAGCGCCATGTAATAGAAGGCATAGCCGTTGTGCAGGATATCGAGCTTGGCGAAGCCGAAATCAATCGGCGGGCGGTACCAGCCGCTCAGCCCGTCGTCGCCGCGGGTGGCGGATCGCCACTGGAAGGCGATGTAATAGAACACCTGTCCGAAGGCGATCGTGCACATGGCGAAATAGACGCCGCGCAAGCGCGTGATCATCGGGCCGATGACGGCGCCCGCCACGGTGCCGACGACGACGCCGACGAGCATCGCCAGCGGTGTGCTGGGATAGAGGTAGCGGACGGTCATGGCGGCGCCGTAGGCGCCGAGGCCGAAATACGCCGCGTGGCCGAAGGACAGTACGCCCGTATAGCCGAGCAGGAAATTGAGCGCCATCGCCGCCAGCGCGAGGACTAGGATACGGCTGCCGAGCTGGACGTAGCCGCCGATCATCGGCAGCCAGAACGGCGCGCTCAGCAGCAGCAGCCAGACCAGCACGTCGGCCGCATGCCTGTCGAGGCGGAAGCCAGATCCCGGCACGTTCGGTGCCGCGGCCGCGGTCTTGTCGAGTTGATCCATCAGAAACGTCCTTCTTCGCCGAAAAGGCCACGCGGCCGCACCAGCAGCACCAGGGCCATCATCACGTACATCACCGCCTCGCTCGCCGAAGGGAAAAATACCGTGGTCATGCCGGTCGCCACGCCGATCAGCAGGCCACCCAGGAGCGTGCCCGGCAGGCTGCCGAGGCCGCCGACGATGATGGCGATGAAGCTCGGCATGATCAGCGACTCGCCGATCGTCGGCTGCAGGCCCAGCATGCCGACGGCGAGCACGCCGGCGAGGCCGGCGAGATAGATGCCGAGGCCGAAATTGAGATTGCGCAGCACGCGCACGTTGACCCCGAGCACCGACACGGTCTCGAGATCCAGGGTGCCGGCGCGGATGCGCAGGCCGAGGCGCGTGTGGTTCAGGATCAAGAACAACGCCCCGACCGCCAGCGCGACCAGGACCATCATGAAGACGCGGTAGCCGGTGAGGAAGAAGAACTCGGTGCTCAGCGGCGAGCTGAGCCAGCTCGGAATCTGATACGGCAGGCTCTGCGCGCCCCAGATGTAGCGCGTGCCGTCCTCGAGTATGAAGGCGAGGCCGAAAGTCAGCAGCAGGCTGTAGAGCGGATCGCGGCCATAGAGCCGGCGGATGAGGACGCGCTCGACGAGCAGTCCGATCGCCGCCGTCAGCAACGGCGACAGCAGCAGCGCGCCCCAGAAGCCGACGTAGGGAATGAGCGTATAGGCGAGATAGCCGCCGAGAGCGAGGAAGCCGCCATGGGCGAAGTTGATCACACCCGACAGGTTGAGAATCAGTGACAGGCCGAGCGCCATGAGCGCGTAGAACGCGCCGATGATGAGCCCGTTGAAGACGTTGAACAGCAGCAGCTGGCTCATGTGCCAATGACAATCACGAAATTTCCGTCCATGCCCCGGACACGAGAAGGCCCGCCCAAGCGGCGGGCGAGGCCTTTTGGGGACCTACGAACGATACCGCGAAAAATCCCCCGGGGGAAAACAAACCGGGCGCCGCGACTACGCGACGCCCGGCGCTCGTTCCGACTTATGCCGGCCACACCATCTTGCAGCCGGTCTGGTCCACCGGCAGGGCGGCGTCCACACCCTTCACCAGCTTGGTGACCTGGAACAGATCCTCCGGATCTCCGCCCTTCGGCGCCGGCCGCGCATGGCCGACGAACAGGGTCGGCATCAGCTGGTTGTCGCCCTTGCGATAGAAGGGATTGTTGGGCATCAGCGCGATTTCGGGCGGCAGCACCATGCCCTCCATCGCCTTGGCCATCTTGAGCGAGTCGAACGACTTGGCCTTCTCCGCGGCGAGCCTGCAGCTCCAGGTCGCGGCATAGCCGAACCAGGTGCGCGCCGTCGGCACCTTGCCGCCGCTGCGCTTGCGCACGTCGGCGACGAACTTTTCGACATGCGGCACGCCGGGCTGCTTGAAGTACCACTCGAAGCACCAGTCGCCGATCAACGCGTTGGACGGCAGGCCGAGGAGCACTTCGAGCTCCTGCTGCGCGCCGGCGATGTGGGTCTTCTTGTCCAGGCCGAACTGCACGATCTGCTTGAGGCAGTTGGTCATGTCGTCGCCCGCAAGCAGGAGAATGATCGCGTCCGGCTTGGTCGATTCCGCCTTGATCAAATTGGCCGAGAAATCGGTGGTGCCGAGCGGCGTGAAATCGGCGCCGAGCTTGGTGCCGTGGGCCGCGTCAAGGCTGGCCTCGAAGCCCGCCTGCAGGCCGTGACCGAAGGCGTAGTCGGTGGTGATGAAGTACCACTTCTTGCCGTAGGATTTGAGCAGCAGCTCGGAGACCGAGTTGGTCTCCATGCGCGTCGTGTTGCAGACGCGGAACACGTTCCAGTGGCATTGCGTGCCGGTGACGGAGTCGATGTGGCCCCCGGGAACGATCTGGAACACCTTCTTCTCGTAGCTGACGTTGGCGATCGCCTGCGCCAGCGCCGAGTTGATGTTGCCGAGCAGGAAGGTGACCTTGTCGCGGTCGATCAGCTTGTTGGCCTTCTGCACCGCGACCGAGGCGTCGCCGCTGGTCGAGTCCTCGACCAGGAGCTCGACCTTGCGGCCGAGGATGCCGCCCTTGGCGTTGATCTCGTCGACCGCGAGCTGGCAGCCGATGAGCTCGTTCTTGCCGAGCGCGGCGAAGGTGCCGGTGAGCGGGTTGTCGAGGCCGATCTTGACCGGCTCCTCGCCGCGCGCCTTGATGATGAAGGGACCGGCGAGCTGCAACGCGCCGAGGGCGGTCGCGGCCTTGAGCACTCCGCGGCGGCTGACTTTCTTGTCTGCTAAGGTTTGATCTGTCATCTGCATACCCTCTGTGTTTGATCCTGCCAAGTTGATATCGCTGCGCGCGCGGCCCGCGAGACCGGGGGTACGCGCTCTCGCCTAGCGGCAAGCCCTTCAGCGACGGCCCATCCTCCTCGAAACGTACTTGCTTGTTTGTTGCCTGTTGAAGCAGTGGCGCACGCGAGCGCGCCGGCATGCAAACGTGCCGCCCGGACCCACGCGAGCGCGGGATTGTGCGAATGGGGCACTCCTTTGTCAAACGAAATCTCAGCGCGCGACGGCGTGCCGCAAGATTCGCTCTGCGGCGGGCCGCAGCGTGCACCAATTCGGGTGCGCGCCGCGCCGTCCTGACATCATTGTCAGCTCAGTGCGGCATGCTGCGCGGCCGGCCCGAGGCCGCGGTTCACCCACCAGCCCATTGCATCCCGCCGTCGCGCGGCGCGCGCCTTCGGTAAACGCGACGCGCTTGCGTTCTTCGCGGCGCAGCGACGCCTGCCCCCGCCGGCATTGGAGGGGCGGAAACACTTTGTTACCAAAAACGGGACGGGCCCCGGAACGGCAGAGCTACACTGACGGTCGAAGTAAGGTAGGCCCCATCGCGGGGAGGCATGAGATGAACACCATGAAAAAGTCGGCGTTGGTCGCGGTCGCGCTGGCGTTCTTCGTCGGCGCCAGCGCGCCGGCGCTCGCCGATCGTCATTGGCACGACCACGACGGCGGTCACGTCCACTTCGGGCTTTACTTCGGCGCGCCGCTGGGATGGAACGACTGGTACTACCCGCCTGCCTATTACTCCCCCTATTACTATTACCCGCCGCGGGTGGTGGTTCCGAGCTCGCCGCCGGTATACGTGGAGCAGCCGAACCCGCAGGCGGCCCCCGAATCGCAGCAGTACTGGTGGTACTACTGCCCCGACTCGAAGACCTACTATCCCTACATCAAGCAATGCCCGGGAGGCTGGCAGCGCGTCGCGCCGCAGCCCCCGCCGGGCTGATACCAGGAGCGACAACAAGATGACCCATCCCCTGCGTTGGTCGGCGCTCGCGGCAACGCTGCTGCTCGGCGCCTGCGCGAGCGTGCCGCCGAGCGGTCCGAGCGTCATGGTGCTGCCCGGATCCGGCAAGACCTTCGATCAATTCCGCATGGACGATTACACCTGCCGGCAATTCGCCAGCAGCCAGATCGGCGGCGCGACCGCCGAGCAGGCCTCGACCAACAGCGGGCTCAAGAGCGCGGCGATTGGCGCCGGCGTGGGCGCCGTGGCCGGCGCGCTTCTCGGCGGGCACGAGGGCGCGGGCGAGGGGGCGGCTGCCGGCTTGGTGGTCGGCTCGGTCGCGGGCTCGGGCACCGCGCAGAGCTCCTCCTACACGCTGCAGCAGCGCTATGACATCGCCTACCAGCAGTGCATGTACGCGAAAGGCAACCAGGTGCCGGTCGAAGGCCGCTTCGCGCCGCGTCGCAGCCCCGCCTACGCGCCTCCGCCGCCGCCGCCGGGCTACGACCGCTAAGCTCGCATCGGGCGCAGCACGAGAAGGGCCGCTCCTGCGGCCCTTTGCCATTCCGGCGCGCAGCTAGTCCGAAGTTCCTGGGTGCCTCGTAGTTACGCGCGGGACTAACTTCCCGTCTTTGTTGAGCAATATCGTGGGTGAGCGGTCTTAATCGGCTTCCGTTTGTAGTCACTAAAGTATCTTGACATGGCTGCGTGTTGCGCCTACTCTGTTAGGTATGCCAGCCAGAATCGGAACCGCACACGTCGTCACGACGACACGCAAGTACAAGAACCGGGTCTATCGCACCCACCTGCTGCGGCGCAGTTACCGCGAGGCCGGCCTCGTCAAGAACGAGACCCTGGGCAATCTGTCGCATCTGCCCGAGGCGCTGGTCGAGATCATTCGGCGCTCGCTCAAGGGCGAGAGCTTCGTGCCGCTGGGGGAAGCCTTCGAGGTGAGCGCCTCGCGTGCGCAGGGCCATGTGCACGCCGTGGCGCAAGCCCTGCGGCGGCTGGACTTGGCCGCGCTGATCGCCTCCAAGGCCTGCCCCGAGCGCGACCGGGTGCTCGCCATGATCGCGGCTCGGGTGCTCGCCCCGCACAGCAAGCTCGCCACCACGCGCTGGTGGCACACCACGACGCTGGCGGAGGACTTCGGCGTGGCCGATACGGACGAGGAGGACCTGTACGCGGCCATGGACTGGTTGCTTGAGCGCCAGGACAAGATCCAGAAAAAGCTTGCCGCACGACATCTGCGCGCCGGCGCCCTGGTGCTCTACGACCTGTCCTCGAGCTACTTCGAAGGCAGCACCTGCCCCCTGGCCAAGCTCGGCTACAGCCGCGACGGCAAACGGGGGCTGCTGCAGGTCAACTACGGCCTGCTCACCGATGCGCGCGGCTGCCCGGTGGCGGTGTCGGTGCACGAGGGCAACGTGGCCGATAGCCAGACCTTGATGCCCGAGGTGAAGCGCCTGCGCGAGGCCTTTGGCCTGGAGCACCTGGTGATGGTGGGCGACCGCGGCATGATCTCGCACAAGGTGATCGAGGAGCTTCGCGAGACCGAGGCGATCGGCTGGGTCACGGCGCTCAAGAGCGCCTCGATCCGGGCGCTGGTTGAGCAGGGCGGGCTGCAGCTGGGCTTGTTCGATGAGCGCAATCTGTTCGAGTTCAGCTCCCCGGAGTACCCCGGGGAGCGGCTGATCGCCTGCCGCAATGCGCAGCTCGCGAAGCTACGCGCGCACAAGCGCGCGGAGCTCCTCGCGGGGACCGAGACGAACCTCGCGAAGATCAAGGCTCGGGTGGACGCGGGCAGGCTCACCGGCGCCGATGAGATCGGGCTGCGCGTGGGCAAGCTCATCAACCAGTACAAGGTCGCCAAGCACTTCGAGCTCGCCATCGGCGAGGCGAGCTTCAAGTTCACTCGCAAGGGCGAGAGCATCGCCGCCGAGGCCGCGCTCGATGGCCTGTACATCATCCGCACCTCGGTGCGCCCCGCGCAAATGGACTCGGCCGATTGCGTGCGCCACTACAAGGCCTTGGCCAACGTCGAGCGTGCGTTTCGCTCGCTCAAATCGATCGACCTGAAGGTGCGCCCGATCCATCACCGCCTCGCCGATCGGGTGCGCGCGCACATCCTGCTGTGCATGCTCGCCTACTACGTCGAGTGGCACATGCGCGAGGCCTGGCGCGAACTGATGTTCGCCGACACCGATCAAGCGGCCAAGGCCGGGCGCGATCCGGTGGCCCCGGCCAAGCGCTCCAAGGCGGCGCTCGCCAAGGTCACGCGCCACAGGCTCGAGGACGGCACGCCCGCGCACAGCTTCTGCACCTTGCTCGGCGAACTCGCCACCATCGTGCGCAACACTTGCCGCACCCCCAACGCCGGGCCCGCGGCCCCGAGCTTCGAACTCCTCACCACGCCTAGCCCCAAGCAACAGCGCGCCCTCGAGTTGCTCCAGCAAATCCGCTTGTAGACAGAATCCGGAACCCCCAAACCACCCCAAGCGCTTGTCGCGCAAGGTCAAACTTGCGCGGTGCATACAGGAACTTCAGGCTAGTTGCGGTCACCGCGGCCGTGCCCGCGGTCCCGATCCCGATCGCGGTCGTGCTCACGCCGACGCTCGTGCCGCTCGTGGCGCTCGCGCGCCCAGTCGCCCCGCACGAAGCGCCACTGCCTGCCGACGTGCTCCCAATGCTCGGGCTGCCAGCGGTATCCCGGCCGGCCCAGGATCCAGCGCCCGCGGACCCAGACGTGCATGTGCCCGTTCCATCCCCAGTATCCCGGCACCCAGACGTAGCCGGGGCGCGGAGCGGGTACCACCTCGACACGCACGGGCGGCGGCGGCACGCCGATCTCGATGTTGAGACTCACCTGGGCGAAGGCAGCCGGTGCCGCAACGATCCCCGCGACGACCAGCGCTCCCAGCAGCGCTCTCCTGACATTCATCACGCGACCCTCCTTTTCTCGACGTTCACGCCGCCGCCGATCGGGGCGCGCGTGAGGTGAAGCTTACGCCCGAGGCGCGCTCGATTCGCGCACGCGTTGTAATCGGATGTGCCGGCGCGGCCAGGTGTCGGCCGGCGGCGACGCCTAGCGCTGCCAGTCGGCGCGCCGGAAGCGCCGCCGCCGCGAGGGGATGCTGAGGCGTTTGTCGCAGTACTCGTCGATGCGCGCGCGCACGAAGACGCGGACGTCCTCCGGCAGCGCTTGCGACACCGCCTCGAAGCGCGCGATCACCGGATCGTCCTCCGGCTTGTGACCGGGCGCCAGCTTGGCGCCGAGGATCTCCCCGGCGCCGCCGTGCCGCACCCCGTCGTGAAAGAAGCCGAGCCCCTTTTCCCACACCAAGGCGCGCTCGCCGGTGCCGACGCCGTAGCACAGCTGTAACAGCGTGATCTCGCCCTTCGCCTGCCAGACGAAGAGATCGAAGTATTGGTCGTGGAACCAGCGCCGTCGGGCCGGTGGCTCATCCGCGACACCGAGGATTTCGCGAAACATGGTTGCAGGCGCTATTTAACCATTAAAGCGAGGATGCGAGACGTCTCAGCGCCCTGCGCCCGAGCGCAGCAGAGCGAGCAGCCGCAGCGCATTGCGCGGCGCGTGGCCCAAGGCGTCGTTGTCGAAGTACACGTGCACGTCGCGCCCCTCGCGCAGCCAGCGCCGCACCCGCGCCGCCCAGGCCCGCAGCTCGCCTTCCCGGTAGGCCGACGCGTAAGTGAGTGCGTGGCCGTGCAGGCGCGCATACACCAGGTCGGTCGTGACCGCGTCCCACAGCGGCCAGTCGGCGGCGTCGGACTGGCAGTTGGCGATGCGATGCGCGTGCAGGCACGCGGCCACCTCGACGTCGAACCACGACGGATGCCGGAACTCGATCGCGTGGCGCACGCGGCGCCAGCGCCCGAGCGCGCGCGCGAAGCCCTCGAGCCGCTCCAGGTTGCGGTGCAGGTTGTTCGGCAGCTGCCACAGCACCACCGCGAGCTTCGCGCCCAGCCCGGCGGCGCGGCTGCGCTCCAGACGGATGGCGGGCAGCGGATCGTTCAGCTTCTTGTTGTGCGTGAGATAGCGGTGCGCCTTGATGGCGAAGCGGAAAGCAGGCGGCGTCTCGGCGGCCCAGCGGCGGAAGGTTTCCACGCTCTGCAGCCGGTAGAAGGTGGCGTTCACCTCGAGCGCGCTGAACTGCCCGGCGCACAGCCCCAGCCAGTCCTTCTTCGGCCGGCCGACGTAGAACGACTCGCGCCACGCGTCGTAATTCCAGCCGCTCGTGCCGATATAAGCGCGCCTCGTGACGCCGTTCATCCCTTGATGCACACCAGCGGCTCGACGCGCGCGACCTTCTTCGCCAAGCCGGCGAAGTCGGCGGCATCGACCACCGCCGCGACGTCCTTGTAGGCGTCCGGCGCCTCCTCGGCGATGCCGCGCATCGACGGGCTCCTGATCAGGATGCCGCGCGCGGCGAGCGCGTCGATCACCTGCCGGCCCTTCCAGGTGCGCAGCGCCTGGTGGCGGCTCATGGCGCGGCCCGCGCCGTGGCAGGCCGAGGAGAACGAGCGCGCTTCCGACTCCCGCGTGCCGGCGAGCACGTACGAGCCGGTGCCCATCGAGCCGCCGATCAGCACTGGCTGGCCGGCCGCGCGCAACGCCTGCGGGATGTCCGGATGCCCCGGCCCGAAAGCGCGCGTCGCGCCCTTGCGGTGGACGTAGAGCCTGCGCGTGCCGCCGTCGACGCGGTGCTCCTCGACCTTGCAGGTGTTGTGCGACACGTCGTAGAGCAGCGGCAACCGCGCCTGCGGCAGCGCATCGGCGAGCACCTTGCGCACCAGGTGCGTGAGGATCTGGCGGTTGGCGAGCGCGCAGTTGATCGCGGCGCGCATCGCGCCGAGGTAGTCCTGGCCGACTTCGGAATTGATCGGCGCGCAGGCGAGCTCGCGGTCCGGCAGGCGGATCCCGTGCTGCGGGGCGGCGATCGCCATGCGCTTGAGGTACTCCGTGCCGATCTGGTGCCCGAGACCGCGCGAGCCGCAGTGGATCATCACCACGATGTCGCCGCGCTTGAGGCCGAAGGCCGCGGCGATCGCCGCGTCGTACACCTCGGTAACCTCCTGCACCTCGAGGTAGTGATTGCCGCTGCCGAGCGTGCCCATCTCGTCGCGCTGGCGCTTCTTCGCCAGCGCCGACACGTTGCCCGGCTTCGCGTGCGGCATCTGTCCGCGCTCCTCGATCCGGTCCAGGTCCGCCGCCTCGCCCCAGCCGCGCTCGACCGCCCATTTCGCACCGCCGGCGAGCATGGCGTCCATCTCGACGTCGTTCAGGTGGATCGCGCCGGTGCTGCCGACCCCCGCCGGGATGCGGTAATAGAGCATCTCGGCCAGCTCCTTCTGCACCCGCATGATGTCGGCGCGCGCCAGGCCCGTGTGCAGGCAGCGCACGCCGCAGGAGATATCGAAGCCCACGCCGCCGGCCGACACCACGCCGCCCTCGTCCGGATCGAACGCGGCCACGCCGCCGATGGGAAAGCCGTAGCCCCAGTGCGCGTCGGGCATGGCGTAGGAGGCTTTCACGATTCCGGGCAGCGTCGCGACGTTGACCGCCTGCTCGTACACCTTGTGGTCCATGTCGCGCAGCAGCGCCTCGCTCGCGTAGATCACCGCCGGCACGCGCATCGCGCCCTGCTTCGGGATCTCCCACTCGTAGTCCGAGCGCCGCTCGAGAAGACTCAGGTCCATGTCAAACGTCCACCACCGTCTGCGCCACCCAGCCGCCGTCCTCGCGCGCGACGTGCAGCGTGGTGTAGGTGGCGCCCTTGACCTCGACCGCCGGTTGGTGGCGCGCCGCGTCGACTCGCTCGCCGCGTGCCTCGGCGGACAAACGCGTGCCTGCGAGCCGGACCGCGAAGCGGCTGAACAGCATCCTGCGCGTGGCCATCTCGTACACCAAGTTGTTCAGCCATTCGGCGAGCAGCAGCTCGTCGTCCGGCGCCTCGCACTCGATCGACACCGCCTCGCGCGGCTCGACCGTCGCCGGGTCGCTGACCGCCGCGGTCAGCGCGAGCGCGGCCTGCTCGAACGCCTCGGCCTTGCTCGCGCCGAAGCCGCGCACGCCGATGTCCGCCCCGTGCGGGTAATGCTCCCAGTGCGCGCGCATCTCGCGCTCCCGCGCCCTCGGCAAGCCGCGCCGAAAGCTTTCTTGTAGCGCAATCGCCACCGCCCGCCTTTGATGTGCGTCAATCCGCAGCGCCGGCAGCGGCGCGTGGTGCCGCGGCCGCGGCGCGGTATGATCCGCGCATGCAATCGCTCTGGTCGTTCCACCGCCGCGTCGGCTTCGCCGCCGTTGCGCTGGTGACTGCGCTCTCGCCCGCAGCCTACGACCGGGCCGCCCGCCAAGTGGCGGCGCGCCAGATCTACTTCTCGGCCTGGCAGGTATTGCCGGGCTTCACCCTCGCGTGCGCGCTGATCAGCTACGTGCTGATCCACATCATGGCGCAGACCGCCCACGACTACGGCATGTCGGGGTACGCGCTGCAGTTGACCGAGCGCGTCCTGGTGCTCGAGCTGATCCCGCTGTTCGCGGCACTGTTCGTCGCGCTGCGTTCGGGCGCCGCCATCAATACCGAGATCGCTCTGATGCACATCCGCGGCGACCTCGAGGCGCTGGAGCTCTCGGGCAAGGACCCCCTGCGCCACGAAATCATGCCGCGGGTGCTCGGCAGCGCGGTCGCGGTGACGCTGCTGTGCTTTCTCAACTGCGCGCTCGCCCTGCTGCTCACCTATTACGCTCTGTACGGCTTCTCGCCCTGGGGGCTGGGGCAGTTCCTGCGCGTCACCGGCAAGGTGTTCAGCCCGCAGGCCTCGATCGGCCTGGCGCTGAAAACGCTGCTGTTCGGCGTTTCGGTGGCGGTGATCCCGATCACCGCGGCGCTCGCCACGCCGCGGTTGCCGCGCCTCGCGCCGGTCGCCGTGCTGCGCGGCATGGTGCGCCTGATGATCGCCCTGGCGGTGATCGAGGGCGTGTTCCTGGCGCTTCTTTACGCCTAGCATGCCGCGCATGGACGACGACGTCCCGCCCTCGTCGCCGGCGATCCGGCACGTCGAGCTCAAGGCGGTGCTGCTGGTCGCGCTCACGGCGCTGCTGCTGGCCGGCTTCGCGCTGTTCGTGCTGTACGCGCGCGGCGCCTTCGAGCGCACCCAGAACCTGGTGCTCATCTCCTCCGACACCGAGGGCGTGTCCGTCGGCGCCAACCTCACCTTCGCCGGATTCCCGATCGGCCACGTGCAGCGCATCGAGCTCACGCCGGACGGCAAGGCGCGCATCGAGGTCCAGGTGCCGGTCAAGGATGCGCGCTGGCTGCGCACCACCAGCGTGTTCACCCTCGAGCGCGGGCTGGTGGGCGGCGCGCGCCTGCGCGCCTTCACCGGCACCCTGAGCGACCCCCCGCTGCCCGACGGCGCGGTGCGCGAGGTGCTGCGCGGCGACGCCACCGAGCAGCTGCCGGTGCTGCTGGTCACCGCGAAGAGCGTGCTCGAGAACCTGGAGCGCCTCACCGCGGCCGACTCCGACCTCAGCGCCAGTCTCGCCAACGTGCGCGCGGTGACCGAGCGCATGAAGGGCCGCTACGGCGTGCTCGCGGGCGCGCTTGGTGGCGACGGCAACGCGAAAAAAGTGATCGAGGCGCTGGATCGCACCAACGCGCTGCTCGCCTCGCTGTCCGGCGTCTCGGCGAAGCTCGGCCACACGCTCGATCAGACCGACCGGCGCGTGTTCGGCGCGGGCGGCGTGATGGACCAGGCGCAGAAGACCATCACGCAGCTCGAGGGCACGCTCGGCGACGCGCGCGAGAGCCTGAAAAAGGCCGACGCCGTGCTGGCCGAAGCGCAGAAGATCGGCGCCAACACCAGCGCCGCGACCGAGGACCTGGCCGCCCTGCGCGCGCAGGTGGAGGCGAGCCTGCGCAAGGTGAGCGGCCTCATCGACGAGGTCAACCGCAAATGGCCGTTCAAGCGCGACACCGAGCTCAAGCTGCCTTGAGGGCGCTGCTCGCCGCTGCCGCGGCGGCGGGGGTGCTCGCCGCCTGCGCTTCGGGCCCGGTACCGCCGGACTGGCAGACGAACGCGCACGACGCGCTCGGCAACTTCGAGACCGCGTACCTCCACGGCGACGCGCGCGTCGCGCAGCTGGAGTTCGCGCGCGCCAAGCAGGAGGTATCGAGCACCGGGCGCGCGGACCTCGTGGCAAACGCCGAGCTGGTGCGCTGCGCGGTGCGCGGTGCGAGCCTGGAGTTCGACGATTGCCCGGGATTCGAGGCCCTGGCCGGCGACGCGAGCCCCGCCGAGCGCACCTACGCGGCGTACCTGTCGGGACGGTGGCAAGGCCTGGACGCTGCTCTGCTGCCGGCGCAGCACCGTGCGATCGTCGCTCGGGGCGACGGCGCGCTCGCCGCGATCGAAGATCCGCTCTCGCGCCTGGTCGCCGCTGGGGCCCTGTTCCGCGCCGGGCGCCTCACGCCATCGGGCATCGCCGCCGCGGTCGACGCGGCTTCCGCGAACGGCTGGCGCCGGCCGCTGCTCGCCTGGCTCGGCGTGCAGGAGCAGCGCGCCTCGCAGGCCGGGGACCGCGCCGCTGCGGCACTCATCCGGCGCAGGATCGAGCTCGTCGCGGGCGAGCGCTAGCGGCGCACGCGCACCTGCTCGTCGGAGACGCTCTGCTTCGCGCGGCAGCGGCGGCGCAAGCGCCCCAAGCTTGCATCCTGCGAACGCGCTGCTGAACGCGAGCTTGCAACTCGGCGCGCCGTCGGGCACGCGCGCAAATATTGCATTTAACACGTGATTTCCATCACGCGAGGCCCCGTATCTGCGCACGCGCGCAACTCGCTGCGCCTATACTGCGCTCGCGCTGCGGCGAGAGCCTGGCACATTCACGCGTACGAACCGACTGGAGAAACGCTCATGAAGTCAGTGCAGAAGGGCTTCACGCTGATCGAACTGATGATCGTGGTGGCGATCATCGGCATCCTCGCCGCAATCGCCTTGCCGGCCTACCAGGACTACACCATCCGCGCCAAGGTCACTGAGCTGCTTCTCGCCGCGAGCGGTTTCCGCACTTCGGTGACCGAGGGGGCAGAGACCAATGGCACGATCGCCCTCGCCGGCCAGGGCCTGACGGTGAACATCGTCGGCAAGGTCACCGGCGGCACCGTGACCGACACCGGCACGATCGTGATCGCAGGGGATAAGAACACCCTCGGCACGGCGGTCACGGTGACCCTCAGCCCGACGTTCACGAACGGCACCGTCACCTGGGTGTGCAGCGGCGCGCCGATCAAGTACCTGCCGGCCTCCTGCCGCTAAGTCGCGCGGCAGTCCGACCGAAAAAGCCCCTCGCCGAGGGGCTTTTTCTTTTGGGGGGACCGCGCCGCCGCGCTCAGCGGCTGACTGGGAGGCGCGCCGCGCGGACGCGAAACAGCGCCCGGTACGCGGAGCGGCGCATTTCGGCCGAGCGCGCAATAGAACGCGTGCGGCGTGAGCAGCGGGTCGTGCTCCCCGAGTGCGTTCGCGCGGTAGCTCGACCAGCGGTACGCCTCCGGACGCGCGACCAGGCAGGCGCGCACCGGATTGAGCTCGATGTAGGTCATACAGGAAAGCACATAGCGTCGCGTGTAGACCGGCGCGGCCTCGAATCGCCCCTCCCAGAGCGGGCCGGCATAGCCGTGTGCCTGGGCGACGTGACGCGCATAGCGTGCACCGAGCGCGCGCATCAGCTCCGCGAGAGCGTCGGCGCGAGCGGGCGTGACGAGCAGGTGCACGTGGTTGGCCATATCAGCACATAGGCATGCAGCGCACAGGCACAGCGCTCCGCGTAGCCGCGCAGGAAGTGGACATAGGCGCGGCGGTCGCGCTCGCAGAAGAAGCACGCGGCTCGGGCGTAGCCGCGCTGGACCACGTGCAGCGTGACCCCGAAGGCATGTGCATGGCAGCTCGGCCACATGGCGGACGCTTGCGGGCTCTCACCCGGAGAACGTCCGCGACGCGCCGCGGTTGACGCTGCTAGTGCAAGGCGCGCGCGAAAGTGCGGCCGCAGAGCAGCGCGCCGGCCTCGGGCCGCTCGGAGACGATCTCGGCCAGCGTCTGCGCGATTTCGTCGCAGACCTCGGCGTAGCGCCGCCCGTCCAGCGACGGATGCAGCACGACTTCCCTCACGCAGAGGCTCTCCTCCGCGCCGTCCACGCGCACCGGCAGGCCGAGCGTCTCGTCGACGGCGAAGCCGCACAACTCGGGGCAGGCGGCGAACAACTCCATCACGCGCGCGGCGATCTCGCCCGCGAG
This sequence comes from uncultured Pseudomonadota bacterium, assembly GCA_963817785.1. Taxonomy (GTDB): domain Bacteria; phylum Pseudomonadota; class Gammaproteobacteria; order Burkholderiales; family SG8-39; genus JAKALD01. The sequence goes on from CAWFPL010000008.1 coordinate 1,170,092, forward strand.
GCGCACCTGCCGCTCGATCCGTTCGGCGTGGAGGCGATTCATGGGACCAATTGAAGCAGCACGCGCGAAGGCGCGCTTGACCTGCGTCAACGTGCAGGCACTGCGCTGGTTGACCTGCGTCAAGCGGGCGCGCGATCGCCGCGCCCGGGCGCCGTTCGGCCGGGCGTCAGATCAGATAGCGCTTGCCCACCGCCGAGGGCGCGAGCTCCTCGCCGAACTCGCGCGCCATCGCCGAGAGCGCGCGCCAGCCGGTGCAGTGCCCGGGCGCGAGCATCTTCAGCCCGAACTTCTTCAGATCCGCCACCGTCTCCGGGATCGCCTTCTCCGTGACGCCCGAGAGGTGCAGCCCGCCCATCACCCCGTACAGCGGCGCCTCGGGAAACAGCTCGCGCGCGTGCGTCAGCACGTTGATCAGCCCGGCGTGCGAGCAGGCCGAGAACACGAACTGCCCCTTGCCCTTCACGCGCACCGAAACGAAGCGCTCGTCCATCAGCAGCGGATCCGGCTCCCACGACTTCCCGTCCGCGCTGCGGCGCATGTGCCCCGGCAGCCCGACCTCGTAGGACGTGCGCCGCGGAATTTCCCCGCTCACGTAAAACGCCCCGCCGCCGACTACCTGCGGCGCGCGCGTGTTCACCACCCGCGCTCCGGCCTGCGCGAGCAGCGCGGGATCGGGCACCGGCTCATGCACCGCGAGCTCGCCCGTCGGGCGCCGCGTCGCGCGCTGCGCGAACATCCCCGGGTGCACGCAGCACTCCACCGCCCCCGCGCCGCGGTCGCGCGCGATCGCCTCCACCGCCGCGAGCAGCCCGCCCGCGTGATCCCAGTGTCCGTGCGACAGCACCACCGCATCGATCGCGCCGAAATCCACCCCCAGGATCCCCGCGTTGCGCAGGAACGTCGCCCCTTCAGGCCCGGCGTCGAGCAGCAGCGTGCGCTTCGCATCCCCCACCTGCGCCGTGATCAACAGCGACAGCCCGTGGTGCGCGCAGCAGATGCCCGCGCCCGAAACGATGTGCATACGCCCGCTGGTCAGCAGCCCCGTCCACTCCGGGATCACGTTCGCAGGTGTGGTCGACAGGCTGTCGGTGACGTTGTCGACCAGCACCAGCACGTCGAGACGATCTACGGCGACGATTTCGGTCATGGGTCCACCCAGCGGGAGCGCACGGGAATACGTGCCAAGCTTAATGCGTTTCGCCAACTGGGGGTGAGCCAGACGGGAACCCGGCGCCACGCGCGCGAGCGCCGGAACGGGTAACCTGAGCGCGGCGAAACGTCATACATTTGCGCTGCATGAGCGGCGAACGCGAAATCGCGGGCTACTACGGCGACGGCAATCTGCTCGAGCGCCTGAGCGCGGCGCTGGCGGATGACGGCGTCGACCCCGGGCGCCCGAGCATCGAGACGCTCGCGCCCTACGACCAGTTCCATACCCGCGGCCTGGAGGCGACCAGGGAGATCGCGGACCTGCTCGAGTTCGCCGCCGGCGACCACATCCTCGACATCGGCAGCGGCATCGGCGGCCCGGCGCGCTACATGACCCACCGCTTCGGCTGCCGCGTCACCGGCATCGACCTGACCGCCGAATTCTGCGACCTCGCGCGCCACCTCACCAGACTGCTCGGCCTCGAGCACAAAATCCGCTTCGCGCACGGCAACGCCCTCGCGATGCCCTTCGCGGACGCAAGCTTCGACGGCGCCTACTCGATGAACGTCTCCATGAACATCGCCCACAAGGAGGCGTTCTACCGCGAGATCCGGCGCCTGCTGAAGCCGGGCGCGCCCCTCATGCTGTCTGAAATCGCGAAGGGACCGGGCGCGGAAGTCGACTACCCGACGCCCTGGGCCGAGAGCCCGCAGGCGAGCTTCCTGTCCACGCCCGAGGAAACGCGCAGCGGGCTCGAAGGCGCCGGCTTCGAGGTGCTGCAGGTGCGCGCCACCGTCGACGAAGCCCTTGCCTTCGGCGCCCGCTCCCGAGAGCTCGTCGCGCGCGGGGAGAAACCCCCGCACCGGGCCGTCATCCTCGTTCACGCCGAGATTGCGCGCCAGGCCATGGCCAACACCTCGCGCGGGATCGCGGAGGCGCGCATCGTGCCGATCGAGGTTCTTTGCAGGCGCCCCTAGCGCCCCGTCACCGGCGCGAGAGAAAGACGCCCGTTGCCGTGCCTGGCGTCTCCGAGCCGCGAGCTTCCGCGTTCGACTGACGCCTCCCGCAACCGCGGGACTCAGGCCATGGGGCTAGTCCGGCCACCCCAGGTCGCCCAGTACTCCTCTGCGCGCTTCTCCACGCGCACCAGCAGCACCGTGTCGGGATCGGCGCCATCCACGCTGCGGGCCTTGTCCTCGGGCAGAGAGCCATCGATGCGCTCTCCGTAGACGAGCAGGCCCTCGGCGGTGCCGCGCTCCGCGGCTCGGCGGCAATGCTCCAGCCGCTCCTGGCCCCCGGGCGTATCCGACCAGGGGCGCGAGCCGGCAACGTTCGGTCCCCAGAGCAAGTAGTTGTAGGCGCCGTCAGCTGCCTGCACATCATCGGCCCACAGTGCGAGAACCACCGCACCGTCGCTTTGCCTCACGCCGCCGCGGCTCCAGATCCGGTTGTGCAGGTTGACGCCGCGAATGCCGAGCGCCTGGGTGCGTGACACCAGCCGCCGCGCCGCCCCTTTTCGCTTGGGCCGTCGCACCGGGGCCCGCCCGCGGGGCCGCGCACCGAGCACCTCGTCGCACAGTGCCGCGATCTCGGTCTCGGCAAGGCGCAGCGCGTTGGCGTGCAGCTGGCGCACCTCCTCCGTGCTCAATGACTCGATCTTGTCCCGGGTCCACGTCGCGACCCTGGCACGCTGAAATGGCTGCATGATTGTCGCCCTAGGTGAAGTAGAAACAAAAAAGCCCGGTTTCCCGGGCTTCGTCTGCAGTCACCAGCGGAATCACTCCACCGGGCGGATGTTGATCGCGTGCGCCCCTTTCGGCCCTTCCGCGGTCTCGAACTGCACCTTCTGGTTTTCGGCAAGGGTCTTGAAGCCGTCGCCCTGGATCGACGAGAAGTGGGCGAAGAGGTCCTTGCCGCCGTCTGCCGGAGTGATGAAACCGAATCCCTTGGCCTCGTTGAACCATTTCACGGTACCTGTACTCATTTGTGCTTCCCTGATAGTTTAAAAGAGGCCTGCTTGGCCTTGCGGGAACTTCAAGGAAGGAAACTACCTGATGAGCACAGCGCGAGCGCCGAGGCGGACCAGCTACCTCACTGCTTGAGAATCCTGCCGCTTGCTTATACAGGCCGGGGAGCGCGGGGTCAATCAAGTTCAAAGCCGCCGGCAGACGTAAACCTCCGCGTGCGGCCGCAAAACGACGACGCTCGCCCGCGCTGCGGCGCTGCTCAGTCCACAAACTCGAACTCCGCCACGACCAGGTGGTGGTCCGAGGCGGGAGTCGGCTTCACCGCATGGCGCAGCGGGCGCAAATGCCGGCTGTAGAAAATGTGGTCGAGAACATAGGGGCGCCGGCGCCAGGTCGCCTCGTCGGTCTGCACCGTCCGATAACCGGCATCGGCAAACTGGCGCACGAGCGAATCGTGCTGGCTGACATTGAAATCGCCCCCGAGCAGCGTGGGCTCGTCGGCCGTGCGCAATTGCTCCACCACGAGCTCGCGCTGCCCGGTGTGCTTCTCGCTGCTCACATTGAGCATGAAGAATGCCAGCAGGTGCGTATTGAAGATGCGCAGCTCCCGGCCGGCGATCGTGGTCCTCGCGCCAAGAAGCAGCCGGTCCGTGGGTTCCTTTTTCTCGCCGCGGAATTCGAATTCGACTGGCGGCGAGGGCAGATCCCTCCGCATGGGTGCACGCAGCGGGGTCTTCGAGAAAATCGCCAGGCCGATGCCGAACGGCAGCTCGCGCGGGTCCGCTCTCGGATAGGCAAATAGACCTTCGTAGCCGTCGAGCGCTGCGCGTAACCGCGTGTAGTTCGGCGGCGGATCGGGTTGCACGCCCTGGGGCCGCGCCTGCTCCACCTCCTGCAGCAGCACGATGTCGGCGCCATGGCTGCGAATCTCGGCGATGGTCAGATCGAGATCAACGGGCGCGTGATCGGGATAGGCGTCGTTCCAGGTCTGCCCGAACTGCATGTTGAATTGCAGAACTTTGAACGTGCTCATGCAGAAGGGGCCGCCGCCCGGCGAATGGCGAAGTGCCTGGCCTGCGACCTGCGCGCTGTCTCCGGACGCATCTGTCTCACCCCGCCAATTCTCCTTCATTCGCCGTGCGGGCGCTGCTCCGGCTGCGCCCCGGGTTGCCGGGGCTGGTTGCCAATTGTCTCCCGCGCCTATCGTAGCCCAAGGCGCGAGGAATTTGGCAGGCCGTGGCGATTGCGAACCGCCGGCGGGCGGACTAAAGGCCGGATGCTCTCCAACCCCGGAGCAGCGGGAAATACAGGCCTTGGCGGGAATCCGTCAGCGCCGCGGCATAGGCGCGCAGTTGCCCGGCATAGCGTTCGACTTCCCGATCGAGGAAGGCCTCGATATCGGCACCTTCGTGGCGGCTGGTCTTGTAGTCGACGATCCAGCGCGCCCCGGCCTCGTCGCGGAAGACGCGGTCGATGACGTAGCTGCGGATGCTGCCGTCGATTCTGGCGCGGATGCGGTATTCGCTGCGCGCTTCGGCGTGCGGGCCGACAATCCAGCGTCCCCGGTCGTCGCCGAGCGTGTTGCCGAGCGCGATCGCGACCATTTCGGCCGACGCGTCGAGGTCGCGGGGGGAAACTCCGCGCCGCCCGAGCTCCTTGCCGAATTGCGGCCGCAGGGAATCGATTCGCTTCGCGTCCCACCCGCGCAGCCCGTCCTCGGCGATGCGCTGCAGCCAGCGGTGCACGACGCTGCCGACGTGGCGCGCAGTTTCGCCAGCCCAGGAGAATTCGATCTGCTCGCCCGGGTCGCGGCCTTCGGGCGGCGCATTCCAGACTGCGCGATCGGGCGGCGGCGGAAGGACGAAGTCGGCGTGCAGGCGGCGGAGCTCGTCCGGCGCGGCGGCCGCGGACTTCGGCGCGGGCTCGCGGTCGGGCGCAGGTTCGAGGGCCCGGGGAGCGAGGACCCAGGCCTGCGCGAGGAGCGAGCGCTTCGGCGGCGGCTTGGGGTCTGCGCCGGCGTCCTGCTTGAGGCAGCCGAGTAGGTGCAGGCGCTTGCCCGCACGGGTGGCGGCGACGTAGAGCAGGCGCCCGGCTTCGGTGTCTTCGGCCTGCCTGTCGAGGTCCTCGAGGTAGTCGTAGGCGAGCTCGTCGGGACCGCCGGTTTCCTTGATCGGGGCGAGCAGCAGCCTTTCGTCGGCGGTTTCCTTCCAGATGAAGAGCGGCGGGGTGCTGCGCCCCGGCGCGCGGTCGAGCCCGGGCAGGATGACGGTGTCGAACTCGAGGCCCTTGGCCTTGTGGATGGTCATGATCTGCAGCCGCTCGTCGGCCTCGACGTCGGGCAGCGCGTAGAGCTCCGCCAGCGCCTCGTCGAGCCGGCCGTGGTCGGCGAGATCGCCCGCCTCCTCCAGCGCTTCGAGCTGGTCGAGGAACACCTCGGCGTCCTCGATGTCGGTGGCGTCTTCGACGCAGGCCGGGCCGCCGAGCGCGAGCCAGGCGCCCTCGACGCGCTCGCGCAGGCTGCCACGCAGGCGGTTGGCGATCGCGGGCGCGAGGACGCCGCGCACGCGCTCGAGCTCGGGAGCGTGCTGCATCAGCTCCCACACGGTCCGCTCGAGCTTGCCTTCGAACAGGCGCGACAGGTCGTCGAGCGACAGGCCGCACCAGGGCGCACGCAGCACCGCGAGCCACGCGACGCGGTCGGCGAGGTGGTTGAGCGCGCGCGTGAGCGCGTACAGGTCCTGCACGACCTGCTTTTCGCCCAGGCGCTCGATCTCGATGGCGCGAAAGCGCAACCCGGCGGCCTTCAGCGCCGGGACGATTTCCTCGAGCGCGCTGCGGTTGCGCACCAGGACCGCGCAATTGCCCTGCTCGCCGCGGGCGCCCCGTACCAGCTCGACCACGCGCCGCGCTTCGTGCGCAGGCTCGGCGAACAGATGCCAGCTCACCGCCTCGCCCGGCTGCTTCGGCTCGTGCGGGTTCGAAGGCGAGTACGGCACCGCGCCCGCGGCGAAGTCCTCCTCCGCGGGAAGGATCCTGGCGAAGGCCGAATTGATCCACTCCACGATCCCCGCCTGCGAGCGGAAGTTGGTCGACAGCGTGAGCGGCTCGAGCTTCACGCCGCCGAGGCCCTGGTGGCGCGCGCGCAGGAACAGGCCCACCTGCGCCTCGCGAAAGCGATAGATCGACTGCATCGGGTCGCCCACCGCGAACATGGTCCTGCCGTCGCCCGGCTCCCAGCCCGCGGTCAGGCGCTCGAGCAGTTCCCACTGCGAGATCGACGTGTCCTGGAACTCGTCCACCAACACGTGGCGGATGCGCACGTCGAGCGACAGCAGCAGGTCGGTCGGCTCGCCGGGATCGCCCAGCGCGCGCACCGCGCCCTGGGCGATCTCGGTGAAGTCAGCCTGGCCGCGCTCGGCGCACACCAGCTTCAGTTCGGCGACCGCGCGCGGCAGGAGCTGCACGATCGCGCCGAGCGCCTCCCATTGCCCGTCGGTGTAGGCCGCGGGCGGCATGTCGAGCAGCGCCGCGAGCGCGCGGCGCACAGGCTCGTTGTCCGCCAGCTCCTGGGCGCGCCGGTTCCTCTTGCGCCAGGTGCGCTGCTTGGTGAGCAGCTCGCGCGCAAGCTCCTCCGAGGCATCGGGAAGCAGCGCCCGGGCCCTCGCGGCGAGCCGCTCGCGCGCCGCCGCGAGAGCCGCCTCGAGGTGCGCGCGATCGAGCGGTCCGTGGGCCTTGCGCAGCCATTGATCGCGCTTGGCGAGCATGCCGGCGACGAGCGACGCGGCGGTCGCGGCATTGCCGTCGAGGTGCGCGAGCAGCCGCGCAACGTGCTCGGCGGCCGGCTGTCTCGATTCGAGCAGCGCGAGGGTGCGTGCCGCGGCCTCGCGGTACAGCTCGCGCGCGTCCTCGACGATCTCGGGCTGCGCGCCGAAGCGCGAGAGCACCGGCATCTGGCGCGTAAACGACGCGCACAGCGCGTCGAAGGTCTGGATGCGCAACCGGGGCGCCAGTTCCGCCGCGCCGGGAAGACCCTTCACGACGCGCCGTTTCATCTCCGCCGCGGCCTTGCGCGTAAAGGTGATCGCTAGGATCTCCTCGGGCCGCTCGACCGCGGGCAGCAGCCGCAGGTAACGCTGCACCAGCAGCTCGGTCTTGCCCGAGCCCGCGGGCGCCTGCACGATGAACGAGCACGCGGGATCGAGCGCGCGCGCCCTTTGCTCCCGATCAAGAATCGCGCCGCTCATGAGGACCCATCATGCAGCCGGCGCCGCAGGCGGTTCGCGGCTCGGCGTGGATCGAGAATCATTCGGCCTGCTCCTGCTCGTCGCCGCCGAGCGCATCGAGGCGTTCGTGTACCCGGCACAAGGGCTGCAGGTCGCACTCGCGGCAGGTCTTGAGCAGCTCCTTCGGCGCGACGCGCGCCTCGCCCGCGGCGAAGCCCGCGCCGAGCGCCTCGAGCTCGGCTTTCCAGCCCGCAAGCAAGCCGTCCCAGTGATCGAAGCGCGTGATCCCGGGCAGCGCATCCGCGGCGCGCGCGTAGCCCGTGAAGCGCATCGCGCCGTGCCTGAGCTTGGCGAACGCCACCGCGCCGATGTCCTCCGGCGCGGTGACCGCGTACAGCGGTAGCTGCGGGTCGCGCGGGCGCGCGTCCATCCAGTCGCGCGGCGTCACGCGATCGGCGGTCTTGTAGTCGACCAGCGCGTGGCTGCCGTCGGGCAGGCGGTCGAGCCGGTCGATGCGGCCCTGGAGCGCGAGCCCACCGATCTCGAGCGCGCGCTTTTCCTCCAGCGCCACGACCTCGAACTCCCCGCGCGTCTTCTCCACCTCGAGCCACTCGCGCGCGAGCCGCGCGAGCCGCTCGCGCTCCAGTTCGGCGAAGCGCCCGTCCAGCCGCAGCGCCTTCACCGCCGCGTCCGCCGCCCCCGCGATGGCGGCATCGACGTTGCCCCTCAGCGCGGCGGAATTCCTGAGCGAGCCCCACAGGCTCTTCATCAGTTCGTGCAGCAGCCGCCCGCGGTCGGCGGCATCCGGGCCGTCGGCCGGCGTCTCGAGCGCCTCGGCGGCGAGGCGATGGCGCGCGAAGGCCCGGAACGGGCACGCCGCCTGGTCGGTGAGCACGCGCGAGCCGCCGCGCGTCCTGGTCCCTTGCACCGCGCGCGGCAGAGCGGGGGCCTTGCCGTCCGGCACCGTCTCGAGCTCGCGCAATGCGAACAGGACCTCGCGGTAACGCGGGTAGGCGGGCAGCCGGACCTCGCCTTCGGGCACCTGCGCGATCAGCGCACTGGGCGCGAGATCGCGGTCGGCTTCGCGCAGCGCGTGCGACACGACGACCTCGTCCGCCGCGCCCAGCCACTCGGCGGTGATGCGCCGGTCAAGCGCGAGCGCGGTGTCGGCCGAGGCCTCGGGGATGCCCGCCTTCTTCTGCAGCGCGACCGCGATGAACGGGCTGGGGCGCGCGGCGAGCGGCCAGGCGTCGTCGGTGAGCCCGCTCACCCAGAGGTGCGCGAACTGCAGGCCCGCCGACTCGAGGATGCCGAGCACCTGGATCGGCGCAGCCGCGGACTCCGGCTGGAACAGGGTCTCGCGGCACAGCCGCCCGAGGCGCGCGAGCGCGTCGGCTTGGCGCATTTTCGGCGCCACGCGCTCGAGCCGGGCGAGCTCGCCCAGCGTCTCGTGGAACTTGGCGCGCACCTGGAACTCGTGCGAGTCGAGCGCGCGCTCGCCCGGGAAACCCGCGGCCTCGAGCAGCGCCGAGAAGTGCCGCCCCCAGTCGTGCGGCGAGCGCTGCGCGGCGCGGTGCGTCGCGGCTTGCCCGATCAGCGCATCGAGGCTGTGCGCGAGCAGCGGCGCGCCGCCGAGCGACTCGACCGCCGCGCGCAGCCTGACCAGGGTCACGCGCGCGGGCAATCTCCCGCGCAGCTGCGCGTCGAGCAGCGCGCGGCGCGCCATCTCGCCTTGCGCGCCGCGCACGAACGGCGAGCGCACCAGCCGGCTGGCGAGCGCGAAGCCGACCTCGCCCTCGGCCAGCGCGAGGAGCCCCAGGGCCGCATGGACAAGCGGCTCGTCGGCGAGCGGCGCGCCGAGCGAGACATTGAACGGCATGGTATTACGCCCGGTGCCGGGCAGATTGCCGGCCGGGTCCATGACGCGTGCGAAGACGCGCTGCACTTCCTTCCTGCGCTTTTGCAGGTCGGGCACGACGATGCCGATGCTCGGGTAGGCGGGGTATTCGCCGTCCTTCGGCGTCAGGCACGCATGCGCCTCCTCGAGCCGCGCACGCGCCCACTGCGCCGCGGCCTCCAACTCCGCGCGCGCAGAGGCGAAGGCCAGGCGCCGCGCCTGCGCCTGCTTGCGCCCGGGAGCGCACACGCGGACTTCGGTTCCGTGCTGCGCGCAGGCCGCAAGGAACTCCCGGGTCTGCGGAGTCAGGATGTCGAAAGCATAGGCGACCAGGAGCTTCGGCTTGCGCAACGCGTCTTCCTTCAGCAGGCCGGCCACCACGTCGGGCAGGCGCGCGGCGTCCACGTGCCCATCCCTGGCGCAGCGCCGCGCGTAGGCCTTCGCCCAGCCGGCGAAGGCGCGCGCGTCGTCGTTGCCGGGCCAGCTCTCGAGCGCGCCATCGATCCTCCAGGACTGCGCGAGGCGCCAGGCGTCCGCGGCCTGCGCCGCGGCCTGCGCGGCGCCGAGCAGCGCCCCGCCCCACTCGCTCTCGTCGACGGCCCGTTCCCACAGGTGCCGCTCCTGAGCGGGCGTGAGCAACAGCGCAAGTCCGGCGGCACGCTCCGAGTGCAGCGCGTCCTCGTACAGTCGCTCGACCAGCGCGCCAAAAGGCAGGATGTCCGCGCTTTCCCACGCCGCGAGACCGGCCGCGATTCTCCCCGCGTCGAATTCGCGCCCGAGCTCCTGCGCGAGGCGCCGGTTGGGCGTGACGACGGTGACCTGGGCCGCGTGCCCCGCGGCGAGGCGGACGAAGAGATCGGACTTGGCGAGCGGCGCGAAGGACATGCGCCGCGATGATATGTCAGCGCGGGCGCCGCGCGGGCGGCCGGGCGATCGGCCTGCCGCCGGACGATTTCCCCGCCGCGCAGCCCGATCGCCCTATAATCCACATCCGTAGAGGGGGGCAACCAGCACCGGATCCGGCTGGAGGCGATCGCCATGGAAGCTTCCGACGTGCTGCATCTCGCCCGCGCCCAGTTCGGCCTGAACGTGGGCTTTCACATCCTGTTTCCCAGCATCACGCTCGCGCTGGCCTGGATCCTGCTGTACTTCCGCGTGCAGTACGCGCGCACGGGTGAAGCCCCCTGGATCGAGAGCTACCGGCTGTGGACCAAGGTGTTCGCGCTCACCTTCGCCATGGGGGTGGTCACCGGCATCGTGATGTCGTTCCAGTTCGGCACCAACTGGCCCGGCTACATGAACAAGGTCGGCAACGTCGCCGGCCCGCTGCTCGCCTACGAGGTGCTCACCGCGTTCTTTCTCGAGGCGACCTTCCTCGGCGTGATGCTGTTCGCGATGAACCGCGTGCCGGGCTGGGTGCACGTCACCGCGACCGCGCTGGTGGCGATCGGCACCACGCTGTCGGCGTTCTGGATCCTCGCGCTCGACTCGTGGATGCAGACGCCCGCGGGCGAGATCGTGCGCGACGGCAAGATCATCGCCGGCGACTGGTGGGCGGTGATTTTCAATCCCTCGTTCCCGTATCGCTTCACGCACATGCTGCTCGCCTCGGGCCTGACTGCCTCGTTCGTGATGGCGGGCCTGTCCGCGTGGCGGCTGCTCAGGGCGCCCGACGACCCGGCGGCGCGCCGCACCCTGCGCACCGGCATCCTGATCGCCATGGTGCTCGCGCCGCTGCAGATCCTGGCCGGCGACCAGCACGGCCTGAACACGCTCGAGTACCAGCCCGAGAAGATCGCCGCGATCGAGGCGATCTGGAAGACCGAAAAGGCCGCGCCGCTGGTGCTGTTCGCGCTGCCCGACGCCGCGAAGCAGCGCAACGACTACGCGCTCGAGATCCCCAAGGGTGCGAGCCTGCTGCTCACGCACAACCCCGAGGGCGAGCTGAAGGGGCTCGACATGTTCGGCCCCGACACGCCGCCGGTGGCGCCGGTGTTCTTCGCCTTCCGCATCATGGTCGGTATGGGCGTGCTGATGCTCACGCTCGCCTGGTTCGGCGCCTGGCGCCTGCGGCGCGGCGCGCGGCCGCCGCGCTGGCTGCTGTGGCTGTTCGCCGGCGCGACCTTCTCCGGCTGGGTGGCGACGCTCGCGGGCTGGATCGTCACCGAGATGGGGCGCCAGCCGTGGCTGGTGACCGGGATCCTGCGCACCGACGAGGCGGTCGGGCGGATCTCCGGCGCTGAGCTGGGCGCGAGCCTGACCGGGTATGTCGTCACCTACGCCCTGATGCTGATCGCCTATATCGTCGTGCTCACGCACATGGCGGGCCACGGCGCCGGGCCAGGGCGGCCGAAGCAGGCCCCGGTGGTGCTGGGAGCGGTGGTATGAGCCTCGACCTGCCGCTGGTGTTCGCTTTCCTGATGGGCGTGGCGATGCTCGCCTACGTGGTGCTCGACGGCTACGACCTCGGCGTCGGCATGCTGATGCCCGCCGCCGCGCCGCAAGAGCAGGATGTCATGGTGTCCTCGATCGGCCCGTTCTGGGACGCGAACGAAACCTGGCTGGTGCTCGGCATCGGCCTGCTGCTGGTGGCCTTCCCCCTGGCGAACGGCATCGTGCTCGGCGCGCTCTACCTGCCGGTGGTGGCCATGCTGGTCGGGCTCATGCTGCGCGGCGTCGCCTTCGAGTTCCGCATCAAGGCGCTCGGCTGGCACCGCGAACTGTGGAACTGGCTGTTCTGGTTCGGCTCGTTCCTCGCCTCCCTTGCGCAGGGCTTCATGCTCGGCCGCTACGTCACCGGCTTCGCGCCCGGCTTCGGCTACTGGCTGTTCGCGCTGGTGGTGGCGGGCGGGCTGTGCGGCGGCTACGTGCTGCTCGGTTCGACCTGGCTCATCCTGCGCACCGAGGGCGAGCTGCAGCGCAAGGCGCTCGTCTGGGCACGCTGGGGCGTGGGCTGGGTCGCGCTCGGCGTCGGGATGGTGAGCCTGGCCACACCGCTCGCGAGCGAGACCGTGCGCCACAAGTGGTTCGACTTTCCAGCCACGCTGCCGCTCATGCTGCTGCCGCTGGCGAGCATCGCCGCGGGTGCGTGGACCTGGGTGCACACCGTGCGCATCGCGCGCGATGCTGCACAGTCGGGCCGGCCGCGCCGCGAATGGCAGCCGTTCGCAGGCGCGGTGACGATCTTCGCGCTTGCCTTCGCCGGCCTCGCCTACAGCCTGTTTCCCTACCTGGTGATGGACCGCATCACGCTTTGGCAGGCGGCCGCCGACGCGAGCGCGCTGCGCTTCATGCTGATTGGCGCGCTGATCGTGCTGCCGTTGCTGCTCGCGTATACGGTATTCGCCTACCGCGTATTCCGCGGCAAGGCGCAGGCCGGGCTGTACGAGCAGTAGCGCGACAGCGCCGTCCCGGTGGCGCCGCTCAGGCCTGCGGGAACGGCACCGTGAACGACTCGCGCACCACGTCCTTGCCTTCGATGAGCGCCTCGGCCTGCTGGCGCTCCTCGTCGAACACCACCTCGGCCAGCCGCTGCAGGTTGGTACGCGCTTCCTCGAGCGTGCGGCCGTGCGCGTTGACGCCGGGCAGCTCCTCGATGAAGCCGAGATAGCCGCCGCCGTTCCTGAGGAAAATTGCGTTGAAGGCGATCAGACCTCGATCCATGACTGCGTTCCTTTGTTCCCTCGAGGAACGCAGCCTACGCGCGTATTCTTACAGCAGCGTGAAGTCGCGCTGTCCCGGCGCGCAAGTCACCTTAATGCGGCGCATCATTTCTCGATCAAGCCGCGCTTGTCCTTGACCTTGGCCCATTCGTCGGCGTCCGCCGGCGCGGGCTTGCGCTCGATGATCGGCGGCCAATTCTGCGCGAGCCGCCGATTGAGCGCGATGAAATCCTTCTGCGCGTCGGGCACGTCGTCCTCCGCGAAAATCGCCTCCACCGGGCACTCCGGCACGCACAGGGTGCAGTCAATGCACTCGTCGGGTTCGATGACCAGCATGTTCGGGCCCTCGCGAAAGCAATCGACGGGGCAGACGTCGACGCAATCGGTGTACTTGCACTTGACGCAGGACTCGGTGACCACGTAGGCCATACGGAAGAACCCCAAAAAAATCAGGAACTAAATCCGCAGCTTAGCACACGTCCTTGGCAATCGCGCAGTCGTCCCCATGTAAAATATGCGTATAGTTTGTCACCCGTTTCGGCATTGGTTACGATACGCAACGCGGGTTCGCGGCCGGCCCGACCTTCAGCGCCGCACTTCCCTGATCACCCATCCCGAGGAGCCATGAGCAGTTCGCAAATTCACCACGTGAGCGATGACACATTCGAGCCGGAAGTCCTGAAGTCGGACATGCCGGTGCTGGTCGATTACTGGGCGGAGTGGTGCGGCCCCTGCAAGTCGATCGCCCCGATCCTGGACGAGGTCGCCAAGGAGTACGACGGCCGCCTGAAAGTCGCGAAGCTCAACGTCGACGAGAACCAGCTGGTGCCGGCCAAGTTCGGCATCCGCGGCATCCCCACCTTGATGCTGTTCAAGAACGGCAACGTCGAGGCGACCAAAGTGGGCGCGCTGTCCAAATCGCAGCTCACCGCGTTCCTTGACAGCACTATCTAAACACCTTACGCTGCCACATCAAAGCCGCCCCAACGGCAAAAGCTGACGGCGCGGAAGCAGTTCCCAGCGCCCGAGTCAGGCGCACCTCCCGTGAGTATGTCTCAAGCAGCACGTGCCGATTCGGCGCTTCCTACGTCCATGCACCTCTCAGAACTAAAAACCATCCACGTCTCGCAGTTGATCGAAATGGCGGTCGAGAATCAGGTCGACGGCGCGAACCGCATGCGCAAGCAGGACCTGATCTTCGCGCTGCTGAAGAACCAGGCGAAGAAGGGGGAGTCAATCTACGGCGACGGCACGCTCGAAGTGCTGCCCGACGGCTTCGGCTTCCTGCGCTCGCCTGACACTTCGTACCTGGCGAGCACCGACGACATCTACGTCAGCCCGTCGCAGATCCGTCGCTTCAACCTGCACACCGGCGACACGATCGAGGGCGAGATCCGCACGCCCAAGGACGGCGAGCGCTACTTCGCGCTGGTCAAGGTCGACAAGGTGAACGGCGAGCCGCCGGAGAACGCCAAGTCGAAGATCCTGTTCGAGAACCTGACCCCACTGCACCCGAACGTGCAGTTCAAGCTCGAGCGCGACATCAAGGCCGAGGAGAACATCACCGGTCGCATCATCGACATCATCGCCCCGGTCGGCAAGGGGCAGCGCGGCCTGATCGTCTCGCCGCCGAAGGCCGGCAAGACCGTGATGCTGCAGCACCTGGCGCACGCGCTGACCGCCAACCAGCCCGACGCGGTGCTGATCGTGCTGTTGATCGATGAGCGCCCCGAGGAGGTGACCGAGATGACGCGCACCGTGCGCGGCGAAGTCGTCGCCTCGACCTTCGACGAGCCCGCCAGCCGCCACGTGCAGGTCGCCGAGATGGTGATCGAAAAAGCCAAGCGCCTGGTCGAGCACAAGAAGGACGTCGTGATCCTGCTTGACTCGATCACGCGCCTGGCGCGCGCCTACAACACCGTGGTGCCGGCCTCGGGCAAGGTGCTCACCGGCGGCGTCGACGCCAACGCCCTGCAGCGCCCGAAGCGCTTCTTCGGCGCGGCGCGCAACATCGAGGAAGGCGGCTCGCTCACGATTCTCGCCACGGCGCTCATCGACACGGGCAGCCGCATGGACGACGTGATCTACGAGGAGTTCAAGGGCACCGGCAACATGGAGATCCACCTCGACCGGCGCATGCACGAGAAGCGCATCTATCCGGCGATCAACGTCAACCGCTCGGGCACGCGGCGCGAGGAGCTGCTGATTGAGCCGGCGATCCTGCAGAAGGTGTGGGTGCTGCGGAAGCTGCTGTACCCTATGGACGAGCTGGAAGCCGCCGAATTCCTGATCGACAAGATCCGCGCCACCAAGAACAACGCCGAGTTCTTCGACTCGATGCGCCGCGGCTGAGGCCGCATTGCCTTAAGCCCTTGTTTTACGTATAATTCGCGCCTTTTCCGTCGCAGGGCCATCATGAAACCCACCATCCACCCCGCATACAAGCCGGTGATCTTCCTCGATACCGCGAGCAACCACCCCTTCCTCATGCGCTCGGCCATCGACACGAAGGGCCGCGAGACCATGAAGTGGGAGGACGGCAATGAGTACCCGGTGATCAAGGTCGAGGTGTCCTCGGAGTCGCACTCGTTCTACACCGGCAAGCAGAAGATCATGGATACCGCCGGACGCGTGGAGAAGTTCAAGCGCCGCTACAGCAAGACCAAGAAGACGGCGTGATCGCCTAGATCCGACCGATGCGAAAGGCGGCCCCCGGCCGCCTTTTTGTTTTCCGTGCCGATGCTGCCGCGCATCAAGCTGCCCCCCTCGCTGGCGCTGCTCGCCCTCATCGCGCTCGCCTACGTGCTGCCGGGGCTCGTGAATCACGCGCCCTGGAAGTCGTTCGACGCGGTCACCGTCGAGGTCGTGCACCACATGAGCCTGAGCGGGGACTGGCTGGTGCCGCGCGTCGCGGGCCGGCCTTGGCTCGCGGATCCCCCGCTGTATTACTGGGTGGGCCTCGCGTTCGCCAAGCTGTTCGGCGGCGTGCTTCCGTTCCACGACGCGGTGCGGCTGGCGAGCGGCGCGTTCGTGCTCGGCGCGCTGTGGTTCCTGTCGCTCGCGGCGCGCGAGGCCGCCGCGCCGGAGGAGCGCCGCGCAGCGTCCGCGTCGGCGGCGCTGGTGCTCATCGGCTCCATCGGGCTGATGGTGCACGCGCACGAGGCGGTCACCGACCTCGCCACGCTGGCGGCGAGCGCCGCCGCGTTCGCGTTTCTGGCCCGCGCCAGCCGCCTGCCGCTCGTGGCCGGCGCCGGCTTCGGCGCCGCGCTCGGCGCGGCGTTCCTCGCCACCGGGCCGGCGGCGCCGGTCGCGCTCGGCGCCGCGGCGCTGCTCGCGCACCTGGTGTGCGACGCGTGGCGCACGCGCCGCGGCCTGCTGTTCCTGGTGGCCGCCGCGCTCGTGTTCGCGCCGATCGCGGCGAGCTGGCCGCTCGCGCTCGAGCACCGCTCGCCGGCAATGCTCGCCACCTGGTGGTCCGGCGAGATCACGCCCGAGGGCGGGTTCTGGGACAACCTGCAGTATTTCCTCGGCATCGCCGGATGGTTCGCCTGGCCGGGGTGGCTGCTCGCCCTGTGGGGGCTTTGGGCGCGACGCTGGCGCTGGCGCGAGCCGCACGTGTTCGTGCCGCTCGCCACCTTGGTGTTCTCGCTCGCGGCCGTCGCGTACTTCGGCCCGCCGCAGGACGTCAACGCGATCGCGCTACTTCTGCCGCTCGCGCTGCTCTCCGCGTTGGGCATCGAGACGCTGCGCCGCGGCGCGGTCAACGCGCTCGATTGGTTCGGCGTCATGACCTTCGCCGTGTTCGCGGGCCTGGTGTGGCTCGGCTACGTCGCAATGATGCTCGGCGTGCCCCCCCGCATCGCGCACAACTTCGCTAAGCTCGCGCCGGGGTTCGACGCGCATTTCGCCGCGCTGCCGTTTGCGATCGCGCTCGCGCTCACCCTCGGCTGGCTGTATCTCGTGCTCGCCACGGCGCCCGCGCCCACGCGCAGCGTCACGCGCTGGGCCGCTGGCGTCGCGCTGCTGTGGGGCACCTTCGCCACCCTGTGGCTGCCGTGGGTCGATTACCAGAAGAGCTATCGCAGCGTCGCACTCGAGATCAAGGCCAGGCTGCCTGCGCGCGCGGGTTGCATCGAGGCCCGCGACCTCGGGGTACCGCAGCAAGCGGCGCTGAGCTACCATGCGGGCATCCGTACGCAGCCGTACCGCGCTGCGCACCCGAACGCGTGCAAGCTGTTGCTCGTGGCCGGCTCGCCGGATCGCGAGGCGCACGCGCCCGGGGCCGGCTGGAGAAAGATCGCCGACGTCGGGCGGCCGGGGGACAGGAACGAGCGCTTCCGCCTTTACCGGCGGCTGCACTGAGCCCCGGCCCGACGCCCGCGCCCAGGCAATATCACGCATCCGTCCCAACCCGTACGCAAGGAACAGCCATGGACCAGGAAACCTTCAACCTCAGCATCCGCAAGTTTCTGAAGATGGTCGGCGTGAACTCCCAGCGCGAGATCGAGCAGGCGGTGGCCAAGGCCCTCGGCGGCGGCAAGCTGAAGGGCGACGAGGCGCTCGCGACGCGGGTGACGCTCGAGATCCCTGCGCTGGGAGTGAGCGTCCCGTTCGAGGGAGAGATCAAGCTAAAATGAGTTTTTCGCCGGCCTCTACGGCTCGGGGGCGCTCATGAATAAGGCCAGAGACTTCGACCAGACCGTGGTCGCGGAGCTCGAAGCGCTGCTCGGCGATCGAGTCGGCACCTCGGCCGCGCTGCGCGAGCATCACGGCAAGGACGAGTCGTACTTTCCCTACGCGCCGCCCGACGCAGTGGTGTTTCCGCACAGCACCGAGGAAGTGCGCGACATCGTCAACATCTGCCGGCGCCACCGCGTGCCGATGATTCCGTACGGCGTGGGCACGTCGCTGGAGGGCCATATCCTCGCGATCAAAGGCGGCGTGTGCATCGACCTGTCGCAGATGAACGCGGTCCTCGCGGTGCACGAGGAGGACCTCGACGCGGTGGTGCAGGCCGGCGTGACGCGCAAGCAGCTCAACGAATACATCAAGCACACGGGGCTGTTCTTTCCGGTCGATCCCGGGGCCGACGCGACGCTCGGCGGCATGGCCGCGACCCGCGCCTCGGGTACGAACGCGGTGCGCTACGGCACCATGCGCGAGAACGTGCTCTCGCTCAAGGTGGTGCTCGCCGACGGGCGCATCATCCAGACCTCGCGGCGGGCGAAGAAATCCGCCGCGGGCTACGACCTGACGCGCCTGTTCGTCGGTTCCGAGGGTACGCTCGGCATCATCACCGAGGTGACGGTCCGGCTGTACCCGGTACAGGAAGCGATGTCCGCGGCGGTATGTGCCTTCGACTCGGTCGACGGGTGCACCCGGACCGCGATCCAGACCATTCAGGCGGGCGTGCCGATCGCGCGCTGCGACATCGTGTGCGACAAGACCATCGACGCGATCAACAAGTACAAGAAGACCAACTACCGCGTGGCGCCGACCGTGTTCTTCGAATTCCACGGCTCGCGGGCGAGCGTGGTGGAGCAGGCCGAGACGGTTCAGGCGATCGCGAAGGAGAACGGCGGCAGGGACTTCCAGTGGGCCACCAGGCCCGAGGAGCGCACGCAGCTGTGGGACGCACGCCACCATGCTTACTTCGCCTGCCTGCAGATCCGTCCGGGCGCGCGTGCCGTAT
Organism: uncultured Pseudomonadota bacterium; assembly: GCA_963817785.1. GTDB lineage: Bacteria > Pseudomonadota > Gammaproteobacteria > Burkholderiales > SG8-39 > JAKALD01. The sequence goes on from CAWFPL010000008.1 coordinate 1,188,683, forward strand.
CGACCGACGTGTGCGTGCCCATCTCGCGGCTCGCGGAGTGCGTCCACGAGACGATGGAGGACGTGAAGAGCTACATCGCCCCGGTGCCGCTGCTCGGGCACATCGGCGACGGCAATTTCCACCTCATGTTCCTGGTCGACCCGGCCAAACCCGAGGAGCTCGAGCTCGCCAAGCAGTTCAACGCGCGCCTGGTGGACCGTGCCCTCGCGATGGAGGGCACGTGCACCGGCGAGCACGGCGTCGGGATGGGCAAGCAGGAATCGCTCGCCAAGGAGCACGGCGAGGCGGTCGACGTGATGCGCGACATCAAGAAGGTGTTCGACCCGGACAACCTCATGAACCCGGGCAAGGTCGTGCCCGCGCCGTGAGCGCAGGGCTCAGATCTTCATCACGTTCTGGCGGTAATACCTCATCTCCTCGATCGACTCGAGGATGTCGGCCAGCGCCTCGTGCTTACCCGCCTTCACCACGCCCTTCGCCAGCTCCGGCTTCCAGCGCTTGACCAGCTCCTTGAGCGTACTGACGTCCAGGTTGCGGTAGTGAAAATACGCCTCCAGCTTCGGCATCCAGCGCGCCAGAAAGCGCCGGTCCTGGCAGATCGAGTTGCCGCACATCGGCGACGCGCTTTCGGGCACGTGCTGGGACAAAAAGGCGATGGCGAGCGCCTCGGCCTCCGCCTCCGCCATGCGCGAGGCGCGCACGCGCTCGACGAGACCGGAGCGCCCGTGCACGCTCTTGTTCCAGGCATCCATCGCGTCGAGCACCGGCTCGGGCTGATGCACCACGAGCACCGGCCCCTCGGCGACGATATTGAGCTGCGAATCGGTGACCAGCAGCGCGATCTCGATGACCCGGTCGGCGTCGGGCTGCAGCCCGGTCATCTCCATGTCAATCCAGATCAGGTTGTTCTGGTCCTGCGCCACCGTTGCTGCCTTTATCCGATTGAAAAGTCGCGGTATTCTCTCACAGCATGAGCGGCTCGAACGTGTTCACCTGGCTGTTTCTCGCGGCGTTGGCGGCAGCGCTCGCCGCGCGACTGTGGCTCGCATGGCGCCAGATCCGTCACGTGCGCGCGCACCGCGGGGCGGTCCCCGAAACCTTCGCCACGACGATCCCGCTCGCCGCACACCAGAAGGCCGCCGACTACAGCGTCGCCAAGACGCGGCTGGGCGCAGCGGACACCGTGATCGGCGCCATGGCGCTGCTCGCGCTCACGCTCGGCGGCGCGCTGCAGTGGCTCTCGGACCAGTGGGCGCGGCTGCTCGAGCCGCAGGGGATCTGGCACGGCGTCGCGCTCGTATTGAGCGTCGTCGTGCTGCTCTCGGCGCTCGAGCTGCCGCTCACCGCGTACCGCGTCTTCGTGATCGAGGCGCGCTTCGGCTTCAACCGCATCACGCCCGCCATGTTCGTCGCCGACCTCGCCAAGCAGGCCCTGCTCGGCGCGCTGCTCGGTGTGCCGCTCGTCGTGCTGGTGCTCTGGCTGATGGCCAGGATGGGCGCGTGGTGGTGGCTCTACGTCTGGTTGGCATGGATGGGCTTCAACCTGCTGGTGCTGCTCATCTACCCGACGTTCATCGCGCCGCTGTTCAACAAGTTCGCGCCGCTGAGCGACCCGGCGCTCGCCGACCGCATCGAGGCCCTGCTCGCGCGCTGCGGCTTCAAGTCGAAGGGCCTGTACGTCATGGACGGTTCGAAGCGCTCCTCGCACGGCAACGCCTACTTCACCGGCTTTGGCGCGGGCAAGCGCATCGTGCTGTTCGACACCCTGCTCTCGAGGCTCGCGCCGCCCGAAGTCGAGGCCGTGCTCGCGCACGAGCTCGGCCACTACCGGCAGCACCACGTCTGGAAGCGCGTCGTCGTGATGTTCGCGTTGTCGCTCGTGCTGCTTTGGATCCTCGGGCGGCTGATCGACCAGCCGTGGTTGTACGCCGGGCTGAACGTGCGCACGCACGGAACCGCGACGGCGCTGATCCTGTTCGTGCTGGTGATGCCGGTGTTCACATTTTTCCTGCAGCCGCTCACCAGCCTGTACTCGCGCAAGCACGAGTTCGAGGCCGACGCCTACGCGGCGCTGCATGCGAGCGCCGCCGATCTGGTGAAGGCGCTGGTCAAGCTCTACCAGGACAACGCCGCGACGCTCACGCCGGACCCGGTGCACTCGGCGTTCTACGACACCCATCCGCCGGCCGCGAGCCGCATCGCGCGCCTGCGGCAGGCGCCGGCGCCCTGAGACCGGCGCACCCGCTCCAGGAGGATCCCATGAACGATCTGGCCGGCAAGACCTGCAAACCCTGCGAGGGCGGCGTCGCGCCGTTCACGCCACAGCAGGCCCAGGACATGCTCGCGCAGCTCAAGGGGTGGATCATCGAGGACGGCCGGCTGGTCAAGCTCTACCCGTTCGCGAACTACTACCAAACGATGGCGTTCGTGAACGCGCTCGCCTGGGTGTCGCACCGCGAAGACCATCATCCCGACCTCGACGTCGGCTACAACAAGTGCCGCGTCGAGTACATGACGCACGCGATCGGCGGGCTGTCGGAGAACGACTTCATCTGCGCTGCGAAATGCGACGCCCTGTTCGGCCTGTAGCGGACGCGGCGCGCGCCGCGTCCCTGCGCGAGTGACCCGTGCGCAGCCCGGCGCCACGGTGCTCGCCGGCTTCGGGCGGCAATGCCTGGTGCGCACGGACGCCGGCGAGACGCTGCATTGCAAGGCGCGCGGCCGGCACCTGCATCCGGTGTGCGGCGACCGTGCGCTGCTTAGTCGGCCGGCGCCGGGAGAGGGCGTCATCGAGGCGCTGGCGCCGCGCACCAGCGAATTCGCGCGCTCGAGCCAGTACCGCGTCAAAGTCCTGGCCGCAAATCTCACCCAGGTCGTGATCCTGACCGCCTGCGAGCCGTCGTTTTCAGACGAGCTGGTGTGCCGCATCCTGGTCGCGGCCGAGCGCGCGGCGCTGCCGGCGGTGCTGGTGCTCAACAAGGTCGACCTCGCCGAGCGCCGGCGCGAGGCGCTCGAGGAACTGGCGCCGTTTCGCGGTCTTGGCTACCCGCTGGTCGAGCTCTCCGGCAAGCTGGACGCGGAACCTCTGCGCCGCGAACTCGCCGGGCAGCGCAGCCTGCTGGTGGGCCAGTCCGGCATGGGCAAGTCGACGCTCGTCAAGACACTGGTGCCGGACGCAGAGGTGAAAATCGCGGAGATCTCCCGCTTCCTCGACTCCGGCAGGCAGGCGACCACGGTGGCCCGGCTGTACACCGTGGACGAGCGCACCGAGATCGTCGATTCACCCGGGCTGTCGGAGTTCGGCCTCGCCGGCCTGAGTGCACGGGACATCGCCGCCGGATTCCGCGAGTTCGCAGCGCACGCGCCGCACTGCCGCTTCCAGGACTGCAGGCATCTCGCCGAGCCGGACTGCGCGGTGCGCGCGGCGGCGGACTCGGGCGCGGTGCACCCGCGCCGGCTCGCGCTCTATCAGCGCATCGTGCGGCTCGAGAAGGCGCGCTGATGAAGCGCGTGTTCAGCTCGCTCAACCGCGCCGCCGTGCACCATGCCCGGAACCTGCTCACGGTTGAGGGCATCCGCGCCGATATTCGCAACGAGCTGCTTGCCGGGGCGCTCGGGCAAGTGCCTTTCACCGAGTGCGAAATCGAGCTCTGGGTGATCGACGATGCCGACGCCTGGCGCGCGGAGGAGATCCTGCGTCATGGGCGCACGCGCCCACTGGAGCCGACCACCGCATGGCGCTGCGCCTCCTGCGGCGAGCTCTGCGAAGCGCAGTTCACGCAGTGCTGGCGTTGCGGCACCTTCAGGCGCGACTGAGCACCACCAGCGCCGGGCGGGCGCGGGCCGCGGGTCACGCCACCAGCGTCACCGCGCTCAATACCGCCAGCGCGAACACCCACACGACCAAGGCGCGCCACAGCAGTCCGACCGTGCTGTCGAGGAACGGTCCGTCGGCGATCTCGCCCACTCCGAGCTCGGGGCGCAGCTCGAGGCCGTCGACCTCGGTGAGCGGCATGCCGAGCCGCACGCCCATCGCTCCGGCCCCGGCGGCGAGCACGATGCCGATGTTGGGATCTTCCCAGGTGCGCGCCTGAGTGCGCCAGCAGTACACCGCGTCCTCGAAATCGCCGACCACGGCGAAAGACGCCGCGGTGAGGCGCACCGCTGGCCACTCAAGGACATAGAACGCCTTCTCCGCGAAGCGGCCGAAGGCGCCCAGCCCGCCCCAGCGGCGCCGCATGAAGTACGCCAGCCGGTACAGGATTGCGCCGCTCGGCCCCGGCAACAGCATGAACCAGAACAGCACGCCGAACACGTGGCGGTGGGAGGCGGTGAGCGCTTCCTCGATGGAGAGCCGGATCACCTCCTCGCGGCTGCGCTGCGGCGCGGACTCGCCTCGCCAGGCGCCGATCAGCTCGCGCGCGCGCTCCAGGTCTCCTGCCTTGACCGCAGTCTGGATACCGGTGAAGTAGTGGCTGAACTGGCGAAAGCCGAGGGTGAAGTAAAGCGCGGCGATATTGACCAGCAGCGCAAGCAGCGGGCTTACCCACAGCAACGCCGAGTACAACACCAGCGCCGCAACGAGCGGCAGCAGCACCGCGAGCAGCCACGCGATGGCGCCGTGACGGAACTCCCCCGCGTTGAATGCGCGCTCGGGCCAGCTGGCCCAGCGTGCCAACACCTCAAAGTACGCCTTGCGGTCGCCGAGGGGCCGCCACTGCTCGAGCAGCAGCGCGGCGATGATCGCCAGAATCCTCATGGATCGCGCTTCGAATGGATGCGCGAAGATAGCACACTTGCCGCGCCGCACCGCCGCGGCGCGCCCTGCGCGCTCACTCTGCGGCGGCGAGAAAGCGATACAGGTTCACCAGCATCCCGGCGGTTGCGCCCCAGATGTAGTACTCGGAGTACGGGATCGCAAAATAGGACACCGTCCCGCCCTGGAGCTCGCGCGAGTGCCGCTGGTGGTTGCGCGCATCGAGCAGGAAGGAAAGCGGAACCTCGAACACCTCGTCCACCTCGTAGGCGTCGGGCCGCAGATCGAATGGCGGCGTCAGCACGCCGACCACGGGCGTGACGCGATAGCCGGTGCGCGTGTGGTAGTCGGACAGGCGCCCGAGCACCTCGACGCGCGCGGGGTCGAGCCCGACCTCCTCGCTGGTCTCGCGCAGCGCGGTGGCCTCCGGCGTCGCGTCGTGCGGCTCGGCGCGCCCCCCCGGGAAGGCGATCTGTCCCGAGTGATCGCGCAGCTGCGCGCTGCGCCGGGTGAGCAGCACGGTGAACTGCACGGGTCGCGCAACGATCGGCACCAGCACCGAGGCGGGCTGCAGCGCGCTCGCTTCCGGCCGCGTACCCTGGTCGCCGTAAATCGTGTCGGCCGGCGGCGCGCCGCCGGCGAAGCGGCGCCGCAGCCGGGCGAGGTCAAGCTCGACCGGCCGCGCGTCGCCCGCCGTCAAGGTGGCTTTCATGCGCGCACCCGGCGGCGCCGCCGCACGCCGCCTAGGGCTGCAGAATCACCGAGCCGGTGGTCTTGCGCGACTCGAGGTCGCGGTGGGCCTGCGCGGCGTCGGCGAGCTTGTAGCGCGCGGTGATTTCGACCTTCACCTTGCCCGAGGTCACGACTTCGAACAGCGACCTGGAGGTCGCTTCCAGGTCCGCGCGCGCCGCGATGTAGGTGACCAGCGTCGGCCGGGTTACGTACAGCGAGCCCTTTTGCGCCAGCACGCCGAGGTTGACCGGCGGCACCGGGCCCGAGGCGTTGCCGAACGTCACCATTAGGCCCAGCGGCCGCAGGCAGTCGAGCGAGCCTTCCCAAGTGGTCTTGCCGACCGAGTCGTACACCACCGGCACGCCCTTGCCGCCGGTGATCGCCTTGACGCGCTCGACGAAGTTCTCGCGCGTGTACACGATCGCGTGGTCGCAGCCGTGCGCCTTGGCGAGCGCGGCCTTCTCGTCCGAGCCGACGGTGCCGATCACCGTGGCGCCGAGCGCCTTGAGCCACTGGCAGGCGATCAGCCCGACCCCGCCCGCGGCGGCGTGGAACAGAACCGTGTCGCCCGGCTTCACCGCGTAGGTGCGGTGGATCAGGTATTGCGCGGTCATGCCCTTGAGCATGATCGAGGCGGCCTGCTCGTCGCTGATGCCGGCGGGGATCTTCACCACGCGGTCGGCGGGATACAGGCGAACCTCGGCGTAGGAGCCCGGCGCACCGCCGGTATACGCGACCCGGTCGCCGACCTTGACGCCCGTGACCCCGGGGCCGACCGCCTCGACCACCCCTGCGCCCTCGTTCCCCGCCCCCGAGGGCAGCTGGATCGGATACAGCCCGGAGCGCTGGTAGGTATCGAGAAAATTCACGCCGATCGCGGTGTGGCGCAGCCGCAGCTGGCCCGGTCCGGGCTCGCCGACCGCCACTTCGTCCAGTTGCAGCACCTCGGGCCCGCCCGTCTTGTGAAAGCGAATCGCCTTTGCCATGTTGTTCGTCTCCTCGGTTTACGCTTCAGAAAAACAGAGTCAGCACGCCGGTGTAGCCATACAGCCGGTCGTGCGAAATTTCGCCGCCGCAGAAGAATCCTACCAGCGGCAGGTCGCCGAGCGTCTCGCGCACCAGCTCGAGCTCCGCGCCTCTGCGGCCGAACATGTGCTCGCCGCGCCCCACGCAGGAAAAGTACAGCGCCCCGCGTGCGGCATGCGCGCCGGCGCTCTTCAGCTCACCGAGCATGCGCCGCAGATCCTCCCGCGCGCTCGCGCCGTCGCGTTTGCAGAACAGGATCTCGTCGCCCGCCTCGACCGCCTCGCCGATCGCGATCAGCTTGTTGCGCGTGTCCAGGCCGATCACGTTGCGCACCGTGTAGTCGCCGGTGTCCGAGCCGACCACCGGCAGCCCGACGTGGACGGTTTGCACCGCGCGCCGCAGGTCGCGCGCCAACACCTCGCCGATTGACTCGCGGAACACGTCGAGCGCGGGCCGGCCGTCGAAGGCCGCGATCACGTTCTCGTCGCACTCGGTGACGCGATGGCGCCCCGCCAGCGGGCTGCAGCCCTGCGTGAGGCGCGTGCTGACGCGCACGCCCGAGGCCAGCGCCACGCCGGACAGTCCGCCGCTCAGCACCTCGTTCGCGATCTGCACCGTCGCGGCGCGCGAGCTCGACAGTCCCCCGACCAAGTAGCCGCTCGCGACCTTGCCCGACATGTCGGCGATCAGCTCCTGCACCTCCGGGGTGCGCGGGTCGGCATGCACCACCGCGAAGTGCGCGGTCGCGGCGTCGCCCGCGGCGCGCGCCGCGAGCTGCGGCAGCCGCGCCTTGCCGGAGAACACCGTGTAGCGTCCCGGCTCGAGGTCGGCGACCATCGCCACCAGCGCCGGCTCGTCGACGTACTCGACACCGGTCGCGAGCACGCCGATTCCGACCGTTCCGACCCAGTCGCGCACGCCGGTGCGCTCGCGCAGCGCGTCCACGATGCGCGCCGCGTCCGGCACCAGCGCGTCGGTGAAATAGGCGAATCCCAGGCCGTCGCCGCGTCCGAGCTGCGCGGCGCAAGCATCGACGCAGTCGCGCCAGCCGGTGCCGCTGGCGTGGGCGAGCCGGAAGGCGCTCATTTGCGCGCGCCTTCCTCCGGCGGGGCCGGATCCTTGGCCGGCTCGCCGCCCGCGGCACCGCCCTTCATCGCCTGCTGCATCATGGCCCAGGGCCACAGCATGGTGCTCGCGGTGCTGCCGGCCAGCTCGGCCAAGGCTTCCGCCTGGGGCGCGGCGGCCGCGCCCGCCGCCTTGCCCGCGTCGGCCGCGGCACGCATCGCCTGCAGCGCCGTCTTTTGCATCTCCAGGGCCTGGACAGACATGCGCAGCATGTTGAGGTTCACTGTGAGCCAGGCCTCGACCGAGCGCAGCTCGGCGATGCGTCTTTCGATTTCCTGCGGGTCAAGCGAAGGCATCGCCATGCCGGGAACCGGCAGGCCGAGCGGGCCCCATAGGCGGCGGAACATTTCAAAAGGATCCGGTGCTGCGCTGTGCTCGGACATGCTGCCTCCGTTCAGGTCCCGGCGAAAAAGTCGCGCACTTCCGCCTCGCGGGCGAGAGTGTCCTGATAGCCGAGGTCGATCAAGGCGCGGCAGAACGACTCCTCGAACAGCAGATAGCTGGCGAGATTCGACCCGGCGCGGTTGAGCGCGCCGGTCGGGCGCAGGATGAAGCGCACGCTGCGCGGCAGCTCGTGCACGAAGCGCGCCGCGAGGCGCTCGATCGGTTGCGAAGGCAATATGAACAGCACCTTGACCGGACGCAGCCCGACGCCAGCCTCGGCGAGCTTGTCGGGCGCAATCAGGCTCACGGTGCGGTTGATGCGCTGCAGCCGCTCGACGTCGACCATCAGGCTGTCCAGAAAGATGCTGTTCAGCGCGTGGCCGGCGATCTGTGCGAGCGAAGGGTACACGTTGGAGCGCGCGCGCGCCTGATCCGAGGCCTGCCGGCCCGTGCCCACGACCAGCACGCGGTCGGCGCCCAGATGCAGCGCCGGGCTGATCGGGGCAATCTGGCGCATCGAGCCGTCGCCGAAGTACTCGCGGTGGACCTTGACCGCGGGGAAGATGAACGGCAGGGCGGCCGAGGCCAGCAGGTACTCGACTCGGAGCGTGACCGCCGCACCGATCCTCTGGTTACGCTCCCAGCCTTCCAGCCCGGGACCACCCTGGAAAAAGGACACGCTCTGCCCGGACGTGTACCCCGACGCCGTGACGCACACCGCGTACAGCGCGCCCGCGTCGATGTGCGACTGGATGCGCTCGAAGGGCATCGCGGCGAGCATGTCGCTGAGCGGCGAGTTGTCGAGCAGCGACGCGGCATTGCTGCGCGACAGCAGCATCAATGAGGCGAGCCACCGGGCGCCGCTCCTCGCGATGCTCAGGACGTCGGTGCGATAGATGTGCTCACACCGCATGTGCTCCCAGACCTCGAGCAGGCTGCCGACCCCGCGCGCGAAATCCTCGGCGTATACCGCAAGGTGGGCGGCGTTGATCGCGCCTGCCGAGGTGCCACACAGAATCGGGAACGGATTGTGCTCCGGCCGCCCGAGGATGTCGCGCAGCGCCTTCAGCACGCCGACCTGATAGGCGGCGCGCGCGCCGCCGCCGGTGAGCACCAGACCCGCGCGCGGCTTCATCCGGTTCGACGGGGACGTCGCAACGCTGCTCGCGGTCGCCTCGGTCACGATGCTGCTCCCGGCAGCGGAGTCAAAACAGGCTCTGCTCCTGCCCGCGCGGCGCGTTGGCGTCGACCACCGTGAGCGCGGTCATGTTGACGATGCGCCGCACGCTCGCGGACGGCGTAAGTATGTGCACCGCGCGTCCCGCCCCGAGCAGGATCGGGCCGATGGTCACGCCGTCGCCGGCTGCGGTCTTGAGCAGGTTGAAGGCAATGTTGGCCGCGTCCAGCGTCGGCATGATGAGCAGGTTCGCCTCGCCCTTGAGGCGCGAGTCCGGGAATACCTGCAGCCGGATCTCTTGCGACAGCGCCGCGTCGCCGTGCATCTCACCCTCCACCTCGAGCTCCGGCGCGCGCTCGTTGAGGATGGCGAGCGCCTCCTGCATCTTGCGCGCAGAGGGCAGGTCGACCGAGCCGAAGTTGGACGCCGACAGCAGTGCCACCTTGGGCACGATGCCGAAGCGGCGCACCTCCTCCGCGGCCAGCATGGTCATCTCCGCGATGTGCTCGGGGACCGGATCGGGCGTGACGTAGGTGTCGCAGATGAACACGGTGCGCTTGGGCAGCACCAGCGCGTTCATCGCCGCAAAGTGCCGCACGCCGGGCCGCAGGCCGATCACCTGGGCCACGTAGTGCAGATGCAGGGCATGCGTGCCAAAGGTGCCGCACAGCATTCCGTCGGCCTCGCCCTTGTAGATCATCATCGCGCCGATCAGCGTATGGCGCCGACGCATCTCGATCTTGGCGTATTGCGGCGACACGCCCTTGCGCCCGGTCAGCCGGCAGTAGGTGTTCCAGTAGTCGCGGTAGCGCGGGTCGAACTCCGGATTGACGACTTCGAAGTCCTTCTCCGGCCGGATGCGCAGCCCCAGGCGCTCGATCCTGTGCTGCAGCACGGCGGGCCGGCCGATCAGCGTCGGCCGGGCGAGGCCCTCGTCGACCACCACCTGCACCGCGCGCAGCACGCGCTCGTCCTCGCCCTCGGCGTAGACGATGCGCTTGGGCGCCGCCTTGGCCGCGGCGAACAGCGGCTTCATGATCAGCCCGGAGTGATACACGAACTGCGACATCGATTCCCGGTACGCGTCGAGATCGGCGATCGGACGCGTGGCCACGCCGGAGTCCATCGCGGCCTTGGCCACTGCGGGCGCAATGCGCGAGATGAGGCGCGGGTCGAACGGTTTCGGGATCACGTACTCGGCGCCGAAATTGAGCGACTCGATCCCGTACGCAATCGACACCTGCTCGGAGGTCTCGGCCTGCGCCAGCTCGGCGATCGCGTGCACCGCGGCGATCTCCATTTCGGTGGTGATGGTCGTCGCCCCTACATCGAGCGCGCCGCGGAATATGAACGGGAAACACAGGACGTTGTTGACCTGGTTCGGGTAATCCGAGCGCCCGGTGGCAATCACCGCATCGGGCCGCGCCTGCTTGGCGAGCTCGGGCAGGATTTCCGGCTCCGGATTGGCGAGCGCCAGGATGAGCGGCCGCTCCGCCATCTGACTCACCATCTCGGGCTTGAGCACGCCGCCCGCGGACAGGCCCAGGAAGACGTCAGCGCCCGCGATCACTTCGCCCAGCTTGCGCGCAGCAGTGTCCTTCGCGTAGCGCGCCTTGTCCGGGTCCATCTCCTCCTTGCGGCCCTTGTAGACCACGCCCTTGATATCGGTCACCGTGACGTTGTCGATCGACAGCCCCATCTTCACCAGCAAGTCGAGACACGCGAGCGCGGCCGCGCCTGCGCCCGAGGTGACCAGGCGCACCCTGGAGAGATCCTTGCCGACCACCTTGAGGCCGTTCAGGATGGCGGCGCCGACGATGATGGCGGTGCCGTGCTGATCGTCGTGGAACACCGGAATCTTCATGCGCTGGCGCAGCTTGCGCTCGATGTAGAAGCACTCGGGAGCCTTGATGTCCTCCAGGTTGATGCCGCCGAAGGTGGGCTCCAGGCTGGCGATGATCTCCACCAGCTTGTCCGGGTCGCGCTCGTCGAGCTCGATGTCGAACACGTCGATGCCCGCGAACTTCTTGAACAGCACCGCCTTGCCTTCCATCACCGGCTTGGCCGCCAGCGGGCCGATCGCGCCGAGGCCGAGCACTGCGGTGCCGTTGGTGATCACGCCGATCAGGTTGGCGCGCGACGTGAGGTTGACCGCTTGCCCGGGATCGCGCTGGATCTCTTCGCAGGCGGCCGCGACACCCGGGGTATATGCGAGCGCGAGGTCGCGCTGGTTGGTGAGCTGTTTGGTCGGGAGGATCGAGATCTTGCCCGGGCGAGGCAAGCGGTGATATTCGAGGGCGCTGTTCCTCAGCTGTTCGTCCACATTCGGCTCCAGGCGCCCGGGCGGGGGCCGCAGCCGGCAGGCCGCAGTGCGCTCGGGGAAAAAATTATAGCGCCTGCCACCTGCACCCGCGGCCGCGGCCGCGATCCGGTACGAATCGGTCGTCGAGTTGCCGCGGTGGCTCAAGGGAAGCGCAAGGATTGTTCGTATAATGCGCCCGACCATGTCCGTCCGGCCCGACTACACGGGCGTTCGCGCAGCCGCGCCAGCTTCCCGCCCGCACACGGCGCACCGCACCGCCGATATTCAGCCGTTCGAGGCGATGGAGGTCATGTCGCGCGCGCATGCGCTCGAGGCGGCCGGGCGCAGCGTGGTCCACATGGAGATCGGTGAGCCCGACTTCACCGCGCCGCAGCCGGTCGTCGAGGCCGCGATCGCGGCCATGCGCAGCGGCCTCACTGCCTATACGCCGGCGCTCGGTCTGCCGGCGCTGCGCGAGGCGATCGCCGGCTACTACGCCTCGCGCTTCGGCCAGCGGGTGGATCCGGGGCGCATCGCCGTGACGGCCGGTGCTTCGGGCGGGCTGCTCCTCGCGCTCGCGCAGCTGATCGACCCGGGCGACGAGCTGCTTGTGCCTGACCCGGGGTACCCCGGCTACCGGCACTTCGTGCGCGCCTTCGAAGGTGTCGTGCGCCCGCTCAACGTGAGCGCCGCGTCGGCGTTTCAGCCCACGCTCGAGACGGTGCGCGAGGCGTGGGGCGCGCGCACTACTGGCCTGCTGCTCGGCTCACCGTCGAATCCCACCGGCACGCTGGTCCACGCGGTCGAGCTGCGGCGCATTGCGGAGTTCGTGGCCGCGCGCGGCGGCGTCCTGCTCGTGGACGAAATCTACCAAGAACTCGTCTACGAACTCGAGCCACGCACGGCGCTCGAGCTGCCGGGAGACGTGATCGTGGTGAACAGCTTCTCGAAGTACTTCTGCATGACCGGCTGGCGGCTCGGTTGGGTAGTGCTCCCCGAGCACCGCGTGCGCGGCGTGGAGACGCTGGCCCAGCATCTGTTCATATGCCCTTCCACCGTCGCCCAGCACGCCGCGCTGGCCGCATTTCTGCCCCAGACGCTCGCCGTTCTGGAGGCACGCCGCCGCGAGTTCGCCCGCCGCCGAGACTTCCTCATGCCGCGGCTCGAGCGCGCGGGATTGCGCATTCCGGCGCCTCCCGGCGGGGCGTTCTACCTTTACGCCAGCTGCGCCGCGTTCAGCGATGACGCGAAAAGCTTCGCCCTAGCCCTGCTTGAGGAGGCGGCGGTGGCAGCCACGCCGGGCATAGACTTCGGCGCCAACGATACGCGCCACTTCATCCGCTTCGCGTATACGCGCGGCCTGGAGGAACTCGGCACCGCAGTCGAGCGGATCGAGGAGTTTTGCGCGCGCCGCTAGACCAGCCTCCGCCCGGCGGTGCCAGGGAGGATGGGACTGCGGGAGCAGAGGCCCCCGGCGTTCGACAGGCGTGCCCGCTCAGGCCCGGTCGTTCGCCCGCTTGAGCATACGCTCCAGACGGGAACGCTCGGCAAGTACCTTGTTGGCGTATTGGGCGGTCGGCTCGTCCGCGGCACCGGCGTACACCTGCAGTGCTGCCTGGGTTCCGCCGAAGCGCCGCAGGTATTCGTGCAGGATCTGCGTGCCCACCTGAATGTTCACGTCCGGGTCGAGCAGCGCCTCCGCTCCGCCATACTCGCTCACCTTCTCGGGGTGATACTTCGGGATGACCTGCATCAGCCCCTTCGCACCCACGTCGCTTTGGGCCACGGGGTTGAACCTGGACTCGATTGCCATCACCGAGATGATCAGCAGGGGGTCAACCCCGAAGCGACGTCCCGCGCGGTAGGCTTCGGATACGAAGCGAGCGACCGCGTCGTCCGCCACGCGGTAGCGCTTGGCAATGAACTCCGCCACCGCACGCTGCGTCAGCTGCTGGGCGGTTTCCCGCGTACTCACCTGGATCGGTCCGGCGGCGCTGACCGTGGGGGCCGGCGCAACATCGATCGCCTCGGGTGTAATCGTGCCCCACAGCAGCTCGCGCGACTGGGGCAACCCGATCACCAGCACGGCTGCCAGTCCCACCAGCGAGAGCACGCCCCGCGTGACGGCGAACAGTCGAACCGCAGCCGCAAAACCGGACAGCCGTACGGGGTTGCTGGTTGCTTCCATGTGACTGGTTGCTTCCATCGTGCACCTCCATGGTTTGAGCGCCGCACTCCGCCGCAACCCGGCACACGTTGACGACGCATCCGTCGTCTAAAGAGTGGCAGACCAGGACAGTTGCGGGGCCGGTCGGCATGATTTGCCGACCACGCCGAGCGCCTTGCGTGGGGCTTCGACCGCCCGACACGCCTAGCTAAAGAATGCTTTTCAGCAGCGGATGTTGCAATGCAGCGGACCGCATTATGCTAAGAAAATCACAACGCAGTCAAGCACTTCTGATTCAAAAAGCGACCCTGCCCATCTCCCGTGTGAAACGAGGAAGCGCGCCTATCGAATTGGTTTGAAGGCAGATTCCCCAGCCGGTAAAATGCAGGTTGAAGGTTGAGCCCGGCTGACCCCTCAGCCGGGTTCAAGTGAGGCTCGCGGACCAACCCTAACCCTTTCGGTCGAGCCTGAGGGTCAAGGCGGTCCGCGGAGCTTCGAAGGCCTAGCAAGGGGCTTGCACCTCTCGCCACATTCCCGATCGGTTCCCGGTTACGGCCGGGATCCGGTTGGAAACGGCCACGCGGCTGCTGGATTCAGCGCGGTTCTCGCGCCGGGAGTCGCAGCGGTTGACGGCGGTGATACTTGAACCGACGTCATCGGTGCCGCAGGGCTGACCTTAGGTTTGGCGGGTTTCTTCGCCGCTTTCTTCTTTTTCTTGGCAGCCTTTTTGGCTGCCTTTTTCTTTTTCTTGGCGGCTTTCTTCTTGCCCGCTACCTTTTTCTTGGCAGCTTTCTTAGACGCCTTCTTCTTCTTTTTCTTCGCAGCTTTCTTCTTCTTCTTTTTCGCGGGTTTCTTCGCCTTCTTCTTGGCTTTGGTAGCCATAACTATCTCCTTAAAGGAAGTTACACAAGAGAGCCCGGCCGTACCGGCCCGGACTATTCAACCGCCCCGCGGGATTGCTCCCTAGGGACAGACTGAATTCCTCGCGGCGGCGCACTACGCCCCGCTTCTCGCCACCAGGTCGTGGTAGAGGATGTCCGGATCGAGCCGGATCCCCCCTTCCCAGGTCACGGTGGCACTGTCTGAATCCACGCTTACCTTCTCGAACTCGCGCACGTCGCGCCAGATCTTGAAGGCTCCGATCTCGAGCAAGTTGCCGAGAAACACGCTGCCCTCCAGCCCGTCGTCGAAGCGCAGCCACAGCTTGTAGTCTTCCTCGGCCCTGCAGGCAGTCACTCGGTGCATCGTCTGTCCTCTCACGTGGGCGGTCATCAACGGGCGGGGAAAGAGCCGGGTTCAGTCCCAGCTCAGCGCTCCGCCTGTCTGGTATTCGATCACCCTCGTCTCAAAGAAATTGCGTTCTTTCTTGAGATCGATCATCTCGCTCATCCATGGGAAAGGGTTCGACGCACCCGGGTACAGCGTGTCCAGCCCGATCTGCTGGCAACGGCGGTTGGCGATGAAGCGCAGGTACTCCTTGAAGATCGGCGCGTTCAGCCCCAGCACGCCGCGCGGCATGGTGTCCTCCGCGTAGCGGTACTCGAGGTCCACGGCCACGCGAAACAGGTCCTGCATCTCCTCGCGGAACTGCACCGTCCACAGATGCGGGTTTTCCAGTTTGATCTGGTTCACCAGGTCGATGCCGAAGTTGCAATGCATGGACTCGTCGCGCAGGATGTACATGTACTGCTCGGCCGCGCCGGTCATCTTGTTCTGGCGGCCCAGCGCCAAGATCTGGGTGAAGCCGACGTAGAAGAACAGGCCCTCCATAAGGCAGGAGAACACAATCAGGCTTTTCAGGAGCTTCTGGTCACTGTCCGGCGTGCCCGTCCGGAACCCCGGATCGGTGAGCGTGTCGATGAACGGGATGAGGAACTCGTCCTTGTCCCGGATCGAGGAGATCTCGTGGTAGGCGTTGAACACCTCGCCCTCCTCGAGGTCGAGGCTCTCGACGATGTACTGGTAGGCGTGGGTGTGAATCGCCTCCTCGAATGCCTGGCGCAGCAGGTACTGGCGGCATTCGGGCGCCGTGATGTGGCGATAGGTGCCCAGCACGATGTTGTTCGCCGCCAACGAATCCGCGGTGACGAAAAAGCCGAGATTGCGCCGGATGAGCCGCCGCTCGTCCTCGGTCAGTCCGTTGGGATCCTTCCACAGCGCGATGTCGCGGCTCATGTTGACCTCCTGCGGCATCCAGTGGTTGGCGCAGGCGGCGATGTACTTCTCCCAGGCCCATTTGTACTTGAAGGGGACCAGCTGGTTGACGTCCGCCTGAGAATTGATGATGCGCTTGTCCTCCACCGTGATGCGGCGGAAGGCGTTGCCGGCGGCGAAGCGCTCCTCCTTGCCACCGGAAGCCGGAACAAAGCCGCTCACTGGCTGGATCGCGAGGCCGGGAATCGCGTTCCGCTTGCTTTCTTCTTCGAACGTGAGCATGGACGGTCTCCTGTGTTCCAGTTCCCGGGGCCTACTGGCAGGCCTCGCACTCCGGGTTATCGATGCTGCAGAACTGGGCCTCGGCGGCCGCCGCCTCGGTCGCGCCTCCGCCCGCCGGGACCGCGTTCAGCTGCCCGGCCTTCACCGTCGACTTCTCGGCGTGCGTCGCCCCGAGCGCGCGCAGGTAATAGGTGGTCTTGAGCCCGCGAATCCAGGCTAGCTTGTAGGTCTCGTCGAGCTTGCGCCCCGAGGCTCCAGCCATGTAGATGTTCAGCGACTGCGACTGGTCGATCCACTTCTGGCGTCGGGCGGCCGCCTCGACCAGCCACTTCGGCTCGACCTCGAACGCAGTCGCGTACAGCCTGCGCAATTCCGCCGGAACGCGGTCGATGCGCGCCAGATTGCCGTCGAAGTACTTCAGATCGGCAATCATCACTTCGTCCCACAGGCCGGCGGCCTTCAGGTCGGCAACCAGATAGTCGTTGACCACCGTGAACTCGCCCGACAGATTCGACTTCACGTACAGGTTCTGGTAGGTCGGCTCGATCGAGGCCGATACGCCGACGATGTTGGCGATCGTGGCCGTCGGCGCGATCGCCAGGCAGTTGGAATTGCGCATCCCGTACTGCCTGATGCGCGCGCGCAGCCCGTCCCAGTCCAGCGTCGCGGAGCGGTCCAGTTCCACGTAGCCGCCACGCTCGGCGGCGAGCAGGTCGAGCGTGTCCTGAGGCAGGACGCCACGCTCCCACAATGAGCCCTGGAACGAGCCATAGCGGCCGCGCTCCTGGGCGAGCTCGGTGGACGCCCAGTACGCGCTGTAGGCCACCATCTCCATCGACCGGTCGGCGAACTCGACCGCCTCCGGAGATCCGTAGGGCACACGCAGCCTGTGCAGGCAATCCTGAAACCCCATGATCCCCATGCCCACCGGGCGATGGCGCAGATTGGAGTTGCGCGCCTTGTCGACAGCGTAGTAGTTGATGTCGATGACGTTGTCGAGCATCCGCATCGCGGTGCGCACGGTGCGCATCAGTCTGTCGAAGTCGAGGCCGCCGTCGCCCAGGTGCGCGACCAGGTTGACCGAGCCGAGGTTGCACACCGCGATCTCGTCCGGCGAGGTGTTGAGCGTGATTTCGGTGCAAAGGTTCGAGCTGTGCACCACCCCGACGTGCTGCTGCGGGCTGCGCAGGTTGCACGGATCCTTGAACGTGATCCAGGGGTGGCCCGTCTCGAACAGCATGCTGAGCATCTTGCGCCACAGCTTCTGCGCCGGAATTCGCTTGTAGAGCTTCAGCTCGCCTCGCGCGACCTGGTCCTCGTAGCGCAGGTATGCTTCCTCGAACGCTTTGCCGGTCCGGTCGTGCAGCTCGGGCGCGTCCGAGGGGCTGAACAGGGTCCAGTCGGCGCTCTCCATCACCCGCTTCATGAACAGATCCGGGATCCAGTTGGCCGTGTTCATGTCGTGCGTACGCCGCCGGTCGTCCCCGGTGTTCTTGCGCAGTTCGAGGAACTCCTCGATGTCGAGGTGCCAGGTCTCGAGGTAGGAGCACACCGCGCCCTTCCTCTTGCCGCCCTGGTTGACCGCCACGGCGGTGTCGTTCACGACCTTGAGGAACGGCACCACGCCCTGCGACTTGCCGTTCGTGCCCTTGATATGCGAGCCCAGCGCGCGCACCGGAGTCCAGTCGTTGCCCAGCCCGCCGGCGTACTTCGCAAGCAGGGCGTTCTCCTTGATCGCGTCGTAGATCCCCTCGAGGTCGTCGGATACCGTGGTCAGGTAGCACGACGAAAGCTGCGAGCGCAGGGTGCCCGAATTGAACAGCGTCGGCGTCGAGCTCATGAAGTAGAAGGTCGACAGCACGTCGTAGAACTCGATGGCGCGGGCCTCACGGTCACTTTCGTTGAGCGCCAGGCCCATCGCAACGCGCATGAAGAACGCCTGCGGAAGCTCGATACGGCGGCCGCGCACGTGCAGAAAGTAGCGGTCGTACAGGGTCTGCAGACCAAGATAGCCGAACTGCAGATCGCGGCCGGCCCGCAGCGCCTTGCCCAGCCGGGCGAGATCGAAGTTGGCCAGCTCGGGCTCGAGCAGTTCGGCGTCGATGCCGCGCCGCACGAACTCCTGGAAATAGGCCGCGTAGCGCGTCTCCATCTCCGCCTGGCTGGCCTCCTCCCCGAGCACCTCGAGCCGGATGGTGTGCAGGAGCAGCCTAGCGGTGACATAGCTGTAAGCGGGATCCTTCTCGATCAGCGCGCGAGCCGCCAGGACGGCGGATTTGCGCACCTCCTCCATCGGCACGCCGTCGTACAGGTCGCGCAGCGTGCTCTCGAGGATCGCTTCCGGCGCCGCGGCACCCTCCAGGCCGGCGCACGCCGAGCTCAACAGGCCGCGCAGCCCCTCCAGGTCCAGCGGCTTGCGGGCCCCGCCGTCGACCACTGACAGCACCGCCTGGGCAACCGCCTTGTCGCGCACCGCCCTGTCCTGGGCGCGCGCCTTGGCCCGCTCTTCGCGGTACAGCACGTAGGCGCGCGCCACGTCGTGCTCGCCGGAGCGCATCAGCACGAGCTCGACCTGGTCCTGGATGTCCTCAATATGGAAGGTACCGCCTTGCGGCTGGCGCCGCACGAGGGCATTGACCACGCTCTCGGTGAGGCCAGACACCAGCTCCCGGATGCGCGCCGACGCCGCCCCTTGGCTGCCGTTCACCGCCAGGAACGCCTTGGTCATCGCGACCGCGATCTTGCCCGGCTCGAATCCGACCACCGCGCCGTTGCGGCGGATGACCTTGTAATCGGAATACGAAGGTCGGACCGCTTGACTGTGCTCAGGAACGCTCACGCCCAATACCGCACTCGTGGTTGCATTCTCCTGAGCGATCTGCATGCCTGTCTCCTTCCTCTCGCCCGGTTGCCCGGTCTCTCCGCCCGCCCGTCCGCGGCGCCGCCGGCTCTTCGCCGCCTCGGACAAAACCACAATATCTAGTGTTTAACCTCTAATTCCGAACTAATTCTAGTGCGCGCAATTTACCATGGCAAGGATTTTTTGCAAGCGGCACCGGCGCGCGGCGAGCACGCGCGAGCAAAATTTGGCAAACAGCGGTGCCGTGCCACGCGCTCAGGTGCGCGCGAGCTCGGCGAGAAAGCGCGCCCAGTCGAAGCACGCGCCCGGATCGGTCTTGCGTTGCGGCGCGACGTCGCTGTGCGCCGCGACGTCGCGGATCGGAAGCGCCACGCAGAGCGTTCGTGTGAGCGCCGCGAGCCGCGCGTACTGCGCGTCGCTGAACGTGGTGTTGTCGGTCCCTTCGAGCTCGATGCCGATCGAGTAGTCGTTACAGCGCGCGCGCGCGCGCCAAGCAGACTCGCCGGCGTGCCACGCGCGCCGCTGCACCGGAACGAACTGGACCAGCTCTCCGCTGCGGCGCAAAAAGAAATGTGCCGAAACCCTGAGGTCCGCGATCTCGCGGAAGTATGGATGAGCGGACGGGTCGAGGCGGTTGGTGAAAAAGCGCTCGACCGCATCGCCGGCGAACTCGCCGGGCGGCAGGCTGATCGAATGCAACAGCAGCAGGGACACTGCGACGCCGGGCGGGCGGTCATCGCAGTTCGGCGAGGCAACGTAGGAGACGCCCGCCAGCAGGCCGTCGCTCCCGACCTCCATCAAGGGCCCGGGGTTGCCGGGCTCGCGCCTGGCTCGCGGATGCCGAGCCGCTGCATCCGGTAGCGCAGCGCCCGAAACGTGATGCCGAGCAGCTTGGCGGCCGCGGTGCGGTTGAAGCCGGTCTTCTCGAGCGCTTCGAGTATCGCCTCGCGCTCGACCCGGTCCAGATATTCCGGCAGCGGCGCGCCGCCCCCGCCCTCCGCGGTGCGGCCCACCTCACCCGCCGCCCCGTCGCCCGCCAGCGGCTTCAACCTCAGGTCGTCGGGGCCGATCTCCTGGGCGCCGGAGAGCGCGGTCGCGCGCTCGAGGACGTTTTCGAGCTCGCGGATGTTGCCGGGGAAGTCGTAGTGCGTCAGCTCCTCGATCGCGGCCTGCGACAAGCGGGCCGGGGGCTGGCCGCCGTGCTTGGCTAAGCGTTCGAGGATGCTGGCGGCGATCGGCACGATATCCTCGCGGCACTCGCGCAGCGGTGGCATCTTGAGCTCGATGACATTGAGCCGGTAGAACAGGTCCTGCCGGAACTTGCCGGCTTCCACGCACGCCGCCAGGCTCTGGTGGGTCGCCGAGATGATGCGCACGTCCACCGGCTCCTCCTGCGTTGAGCCGACCTTGCGCACGCGCTTTTCCTGGATGGCACGCAACAGCTTGACCTGCATCGCCAGCGGCAGGTCGGCCACCTCGTCGAGGAACAGCGTGCCGCCGTTCGACGCCTGGAAAAACCCGTCACGATCCTGCTCTGCCCCGGTAAACGCCCCCTTGCGGTAGCCGAAGAACTCACTCTCCATGAGCGTTTCCGGAATCGCGCCGCAGTTGACCGGCACGAAGGGCCGCTCGCGGCGAGCACCATGCTCATGGATCAGGCGCGCTGCAAGCTCCTTGCCGCAGCCGGATTCCCCGGAGACATACACCGGAGCCTGGGTACGGGCGAGCTTGGCGATCATTTCGCGCGCCTGCTGCAGCGGTGGGCTGTCCCCGAGCAGCCGCTGCTCGCCGGGCAAGCCCTTGTCCGGTTCGGGCAGCGAGAGCGCGGCGCGTACCAGCGCGCGCACCTGCTCAAGGCCGACCGGCTTCGAGACGTAATCGAACGCGCCCGCCTTCAGGGCCGCCACCGCGTTCTCCGCGCTGCCGTGGGCGGTGATCACCGCGACCGGGAGATCGGCCGACAGGCTCGCGATGTGCCGCACCAGCTCCAGCCCTTCGCCGTCCGGCAGGCGCATGTCCGTGAGGCACAGGTTGAAGCGCTCGCTCTTCAGGCACTCCTTCGCCTCGCCGATCGAGCCCGCCGCAACCACCCTCAACCCCATCTTGAGTAGTGTGAGCTCCAGCAGTTCGCGGATGTCGGGCTCGTCGTCGACGACCAGGACCTGCCCGCCACGAGGCTGCTCGCGCCGCTCGCCCCGCCTCATGCCGCCTCCTCGCAGACTATCCTGAAATGCGCCCCCGGCATGTCGGCGACGTATTCCAGCACCGCCCGGTTCGCCGCGCAGAGCTCGCGCGCCAGATACAGGCCCAGCCCCGTTCCCTTGCTATCGGTGGTGAAGAAGGGCTCGAACAGCTGGCCTTGGTTGGCGGGCGGGACCCCAGGCCCGTTGTCGAGCACGTTCAATTCTACTCGATTGGCGTATGCCTTCAGCACGATGCGCACGCTGCGCGGCTCGATGCGCGCGTGACGCACAGCGTTGCGCAACAGGTTCCACAACACCTGCCGCAGGTGATCGCGGTCGAACTCCACGGAAGCATCGCGCGCGGTCTCGATCTCGAAGCGCTCCGGCGGCACCGCCTCGGTGATCAGGAACTCCTCGAGGAACGCCGTCAGCCAGCCATTCAAGCTGATGCGCTCCGTGGCGCGCCGGTCCCTGCGGTTGAGCTGCATGACGTCGGCCACCAGCCGCTCGAGCCGCGTGGTGTTGTCGCCGATGATGCGGGTGAGTCGCTCGCGGTCCTGCTCGCGCCTTTCTTCGGCGAGAAGCTCTGCGGCATGACTGATCGCCGAGAGCGGATTGCGGATCTCGTGCGCAATGTTGGCGGTGAGCCGTCCCAGCGCGGCCAGCTTGAGCTGCCGGGCCTGCTCGCGCGAGCGGGTCGTATCCTCCAGGAACAGCACACTGAACTCCTCTTCCGTGCCGGTCTCGATCAGGCGCACCCGCAGGTCCTTGCCATGGGCCTCGAGCTCGGCGCTGGCCGCTCCCGGGCGGCCGAGATCCGACTGCCAATCGCGCCAGCGCGCGGCGAAGCCGGGCAGCAGCAGCGCAACGTTCGCTCCCAGCAACGATTCCATGCCCAGGAGCCGCTGCGCCTGCGGATTGTGCTGCAGCACGCTTCCTTCGCGATCCAGGACCAGCACGCCGTCCTGCATGTCCTCGATCACCAGCTGGCTGACTCGCATCTGGTTCTGCAGCTCGCGGCCGCGCTGGCGCGCCAGCATCTCGTTCGCCGCCACGCGCTGCGCCAGCCAGTTGGTGACGCCGGCGCTTGCGAAAAAGCCGATCGACAACAGCCCCGGCTGCAGGAAGTCGGCGCTCGGCTGGTCGTACGCGAGTACCCAGTAGCTCTGCTCGAGCAACAGCGCGATCGCCGCGAGCGCGGCATAAAGAAAGGTGAGCCGCCGCGGCGCGAGCAGCGCCGCCCCGGTGAGCGAGATCAGCACCATCACGCCCAGGCCGCTGCGGATCCCGCCGCTCGCGTACATGAGCAGCGTGATCGCGACGATATCCACGAATACGTGCAGGGACAGCTGCAGGTTGAAGCGGTCGCGCAGGTTGCGCAGCACGCCGTGGAACACGACGCCCGCGACCAGGTAGCCCGCGCTGACCGCACGGAACAGCTGCAGCCGGTGCGACCCGAGATTGAGCGAGTCGCTGTAGACCAGCGTCGTGCCGAGAAACAGCAGCGCGAGGCAAATGCGGTACAGATTGAAGTACCGCAACGAGGTCCAGAACGAGTCCGGCGTGCGCGCGTTGCGCGAGAACAGTGCTCCGTAGCGCAGCGGCGCCTGCATCAGTCCCCTCGCGGCCCCAGCCGGGCATGCTCGTCGCTGCAGTAGAGGCGCCCGGAGACGGTGCGCGCCTCGGCCCTCGGCAAATGCACGCCGCATTGCGCACAGCGGACCAGCTCGTCCACGTCCGGCCGCGTGCGCGGCGGGCGGCGGTCGTGCTCGGGCCCTTCGACCGCCCGGCGCAGCAGCCACACCAGGGCGTACACCGCGATTGCGAACAGGATCAGTCGTGCCATGGCGATAGTTTAACGGGCCGGCGGCGCGCGCCACGGCCGCCGCGACTGGGCCGCCGTGACGAATGCCACGGCGCGCCGCTGCTGGGCGCTAGACGACCGGCACGTGGACAGACAAACGGGGTTGTTGGTCGGGGTGAGAGGATTTGAACCTCCGACTCCTGCGTCCCGAAGGCCCCCCACAGGCCTATACGCGCTGAACCCAAAAGTGCAAAGCGCGTTCTTTCAAGAAGTTATTTTACCGGGGTTCGCAACTGCGCGCAATAAAACGCAGCTGAAAACGCGCCCAATTGGCACAGATTTGGCACAGATTCGATGCCGGAAGAATTGCGCGCATCGTAACGGCATCACCAGGTTCGACGCGAGCGGCCACAAATATAAATTGCATTGGCTATCCAAAACGTGGCGCACACGTTGCGCACCGAATCGAGGATAAAAATGAGCGTCGAAGCATTTGAGCCCGTCACCAAGAAGCGCGCGGCTGAGGTCCTGCAGGTCTCGTCGCGGACCGTTGACTACTGGGTCGAGCAAGGCTTGATGCCGGCGCCCGCGCATATAGGCAGGCACTGCTACTGGCACCCCGATACGTTCTATTCCTGGCTCAGGTCCCGTCTGAGCTGCCCAAGTGGCGATGACTCGGTCGAATCGTCGCCCGAGCCTCAACTGTCCCCTGCTGACTTGGGTCTCTCGGATTCAAGAGCTCGGGAAGCGCACGCGAATGCTCAAACCCCGCGTCCTATAGCAGCGCGTCAGAAGCGGGCGTCCGCAGACCCGCTAGGGAAGCAGCGCGCCCGCGTCGCGGCGTTGAACGATAATTGACCCGTCGCTGTGCAATGCGGCAGCCGCCAGCTGGGCGCTAAAATCCATCCAGCCCCCGCATCGAGCGGCCACGCTTTCAGCTTGGACTCCTTGAGCGGATGAGGGTCCGCCAGGTCCTCCACCGCTCGGCGCCGCTGCTCACGCCGCCGCCTCGGTAGTGCCTTGGACTATCACGTCACACGTCGCCGACACGGATATGGACGGTTAGAACCTCGATACGTACTCCGAACACACCCTTTCCGCGGGCTTCGTGGCTTAGAGTCCCGTGCGGCGATTACGACTAGGGATGTGGCCGAGCCCTGCGAAACGGTGCGCCGCCCAGTCATACAGTCCGACCGGTCCTCTCGGTGACATGAATCATCGCCGCGCCAAACTGAGGCGAGTAGCATGCCCAGCCATGTCTCGAGCTCTCGCGCTGGATGAACGCCCACAGTCCCTCCAGGAAGAAATCGCCAACAGCGTCAGCCACGGCGTAGGGTTGCTGGCGGCACTAGTGGACTGTAACGCGCGAATCCGTAGTGATGATGCACGTTCACTCAACGTGCCACTGTTGGTAGGCCGTACTACGGAAGCGCCTGTTACAGTCCACTAGCAGCCGCGCCGGTCCTCATCACCCTCGCGGCCGAATCGGGCGGCGCAGCGCGAGTGATTGGCGCGAGCGTGTTCGCATGCACGATGCCGCTCCTGTACCTCGCCTCGACGCTCTACCACGCGCTTCCCAAGAGCAGGGCCAAGTCCGTGTTCAGGGTCCTCGACCACGGAGCGATTGATCTCCTCATTGCCGGCACCTACACGCCTTTTACGCTCGGCGTCCTCCGCGGGCCGTGGGGCTGGACACTGTTTGGTCTCGTGTGGGACCTCGCGCTGACAGGCATCGCGCTAAAGGCCGTCGCTGGGGTGCGCCATACGAGGGTCTCCACGTCCCTGTACGTGATGATGGGGCTGCTGCCAGAAACCAGCGTCGCGAGAATGTTTCAGCGTCCATCGTCCTTTCCCTCCCTTGTTTAGGAGCACCATTCCCCCCCTCTGGGAATTCTAACCTTACATTTCTACGCCAGAGAGCACGCCCGCGCGCGTAACCGTGCCTCAAGCGGCCCCAGGGTTGCGCTGCCTTGTTTTGGTACGGTCGAGACGACCGGAGAGGCTCTTGGGGCTGCTTATCGGTGCAGGAGTGCGCGGCCAGACTCTTGGACGGCTCGCCGTGACGGTGCTGGGCTACTGGGAGTGGGAGTGGGGCGATTGCTTTATCACGGCGCGAATGATCTCGACTAACAGGTTCTTGGTATAAGGCTTGGTGATATAGCCGTCCGCCCCGAGAGCAAGCCCACGGCGAATGTTGTCTGTGCCAGCTAACACGGTCAGCATGACTACTGGCAGCAAAGCGAGCGTTGCATGCCGGCGGAGGCTCGCCAAGATCTCGAAGCCATCGCCGTCTGGAAGCATGACATCCAAAAGAATCACGTCCGGCGGCTGCCACCCGCGAAGCTCTTCAAGCAGCTGCGAGGTATTCTGCGCAACCCGGACCCGGTATCCGGCCATGCTGACGCGCAAGTCGGCGAGCGCCAGTTGATCTGGGTCGTCCTCGACGATGAGCACGGTGGTTTCTCCAGAGCTCTTTTGAAGTGGCTTGCGGTGCGCGAGCCGGTCGGGCGACAGGAAAGCCCCCTTGTGATAGAGATCCCTTCCTGCCGCATGCACTTGCCTTTCTATGCGCTCCAGGTCATCGAGGAGCAACGGCGTCGCCAGGGTCAGCTCGCGCTGGAAGAACACCGTGAAGTCCAAGCGCTGCGTCGTATCTGCCGACACCCTCGAGGTGATATACCCGATTTCCTCCAACTCGCCGAGCCACTCGGCCAGCAGCGTGTCGGGATATTGGCGCAGGCAACCACGAATCACATCCGAGTGGGTGTCCCCGTAAATGTGGCGAAGAATGCGGCGGTAGTCGGACGGTATCGCCACGTCCGTGGACGCTGCCGCTTCGTCGCCTGACTCAGTGCGACGATACAGGCGATCGGCAAGAGGCATGCCTACACGCTAAGGGTTTGGGTCGCGGGATGCTCTAACAGGCTGTTGAATTGCGCTCGAACACGATGACTTTGACTGTGCTCGAAGGCGTGGGGAATGCGCTCGATGCGTGATTCGCGAGTGATCGGGCGGCTCGGCGCATGCCGATTCGTCCAATTTGGGTCGCGTTGCCGCTCATTGCGGCGCCGCCTGCGGTGCCGCACTCAGCATTCGGGCGATTCTGGGGATGTTGCTCGCGGTCATTGTCAATTTGAAGTGCTGATCGACCCGTCGCAGTCCTCGGTACGCGGTCTGCCGAATGCGGCCCACGGTCTTGCCCCAGCCGAAGTGCTCCCCGATGCGCTTGCGGATCGTCTGGCTCAACGCGTAGCCGACGTGCCGGGTCGTGCGCGCATCGATCGCGCTGCCCCCACGCCGGGTGTCGTTGCTCGCCACGTGCGGCGTGACCTTGCGCTCGCGGCACGCGGGGACGAAGTCCTGGGTGTCGTAGGCCTTGTCCGCCCCGAGGCTCTTGGGCTGTTTGCCCGGCACCGTGCCCAGCATCGCGAGCGCCGCCGCGCGCTCGCCCGTGCCGTTGGCGTGCGTCACCACCGCGCCCACCACCAACCCGGATCGGTTCTCCATCAGCACGTGCCCTTGGTAGCAAAGAATCGAGGCCGCATTGTCGCTCTTTCGAAACAATCGCGCATCGGGATCGGTCGTGCTCTCGTGCGTGTCGTTCGTGCGCGCTTTGCCCTTCCAGTCGGCCTGCGCATTGCGTCCCGGCCCCGAGGGCCTTTGGTCATCGCTCCCGTTCTTGGGCCGGAAGCTCTTGTGGCTCGCCCAGGCCTGGATCAGCGTGCCATCGACCGAGAAGTGCTCCTTGGACAGCAGCCCCTTGGCATCGGCAAGCCCCATGACCTCGGTGAAGAACGCTTCCACCACCGCGTGCTCGAGCAACCGGTCCCGGTTCTTGGAGAACACCGAGTGATCCCACACCGCATCGTCGATCGCCAGCCCGACGAACCACCGAAACAACAGGTTGTAGCGCAGCTGCTCGCACACCTGGCGCTCGCTCCTGACCGAGTAGAACACCTGCAGCAGCAGCGCCCGCATGAGCTTCTCCAGTGCAATGCTCGCGCGCCCGGTATCGGCGTAGATCTCGTCGAACAGGCCGTTTAGCCGCCCGAGCGCCTCGTTCACCAGCACCCGGATCGAGCGCAGCGGAGGATCCCCGGGCACAAAGTCGCCCAGCTTCGACATCGTGAACAGCGGCTCTTGCATCCCGTCGGTTCGCCGCATTCTTGTTCTCCCTTTGACGAACCGCTCTCTATGACAGAAAACCAGCGATGTCGTTCGGGGAGATTTTCAATAGCCTGCTAACAATCCACACAGCCTCGGACGAGGCGGAGCCAATGCATCAGTACGACCATAATAGGGTTCTCGGGGAGAGCTGGAAAGTGAATTGAATCATTCGTATTCATCCGCTACTGCAGGTCCCACCGCTCCTCGTATAGTACTTGCTTTTTTCTTGCCACATGCGCTGCAATGGCTGCTGCCGTCAACGGCGCTACCGGCGACGCTCGCACGCGCCGCTTATATCTTGGGTTTTGCACTGTTAGGCGGTGCAATTGCGCTCGCATTCTGCTGCGTCGGGCGGTTCCTCTGGGTCCGCACCACAAGCGATCCCATCGTAGCGCCTCCAAATTTATTGGCTCTGTCACAAGATACCTTTGTTTTGGCGATTCTCCCTCTGCGAAAAAGGGCACGGCTAAAGAAGTCGCATTTTCTTGCCGTACAAGGCGCTTACCCCATGTTGGTGGCTTGGCACCAACACGATTTTTGTGACAGAGCCGACTTATTTGTGGGGGTCATACGGCCTAACGAGGCTGTAGAAAAACCCGTTTTCGCGGCGCGCGCCAGGTGTGATCGGCGAACGGCGCGGGGGCTTGCGGTAATTCGGCGTTCATCGGAGCACTGGGCTGGGCATGCACGGGATGTTGCCTGCGGGTCTCCTATCGTCCGTATCCATGATGCGCCAGCTTCTCGATGTTGTGAACCAGGCAGTAGAGGTTCCACTGCGCGTTCACCTACGGCCGGGTGCGCAGCGTGAACCGGTTCAGGTGCTTGTTGTGGCGTAGGTTGGCGAAGACCGGCTCGACCGTCGCGATGCGCCGCCCATAGAGCCTTCGCCCCAGGTCGCTGTCGATCGCCGTCTTCATCCTCTCGGTGAATTCCAGCGGTGATGACTGGTTCTTCGAGATCCTGGCCAGCCTGCGCCACCATGAAATGATCGCGTCATTGCCGGTCATTTTGCTCACAGTTCCGGTCGAGCAGAAGGACATTCTCCGCGGACTGACCCTCGGTGCCGACGGCTACATCACCAAGTCCTACAGCAAGAAGATTCTGGTTGATACGATTCAGAAAGTGCTTAAGCACGCATAGCGGGCCACTGAAGACCGTCAGACGAGACGCGTCAGCGGCGGTATTCCGTCTTGGACCAGGCAAGGCGCTCAAGATGGCCCAATTCGACGCCTTCCAATACCGCAATCCAGTCCCCGCCGATTTCGTACGGCGGTTCGATAATGCTGCCGCCACGATCCTTTATCTCGAGCATGGCGACCGTCACCGCCTGTTCTGTGGGTCCGGTAACAATGATAGTGAGGCCTTCCTGGCGGACCTTGCACGGAGCAGGCGCATGGAGGGGGTGGCTGCACGCTGCCAGCCACAGGCTACCCAGCTTTGCCGGGTACGACGCCACCTTGGCCCCGTCTTCGTTGACGAGCATATCCAGGGCTTCTCTGACGTCCGGTTCCGACGGACCGGAAATCAACAGATGACCGCCAGCATCGTAGACCCGTGCTGTCTTGTATTCGACCACAATCACACCAGACGGCCCGGACGTCGACACCGAGTAAGGCTCTCAGTTACCCGACAAACCGGTAAGAATGCAGGAATACCTGAACGCAATATAGCTCACTTCGCACGACAAAATCCCCCTTCGTCCAAGATTAGTCTTGCTGGAACCCGAAGAGTCCTCAGAGCCCGAACCGGCGATGGCGTTGCTGGCACGAGCGCACGGCGCGTAGAAAATCAATTTTACGGAACGCTGGCCAGAACGCGTCGGTGAAGTAGTACTCGCTGTACGCGCTCTGCCAAATTAGAAGGCTCTGTCCTAGATATGGGGTGATACAATGACCGGCACGCGTGCTGCGAGGCGAGCCGGTCATGAAAAAGCGGGACTTCGAACGGGTTCTTAGGGAGCTGGCCAAGCTAAGCCCCAACCAGCTGCGGAAGCTCTCGGCGCGGGTCGATGCCGCGAAGGGTGAGCAGGAGGCTCAGCGGCTGCTTGAACGACGCATAGAGACCATCGCGAAGTGCCCTTGGTGCTCCGGCACCAAGTTCGTTCGGTGCGGCCACACGGCCGCCGGCAGCCAGCGATACAGGTGCCAGAGCCCAGGCTGCGAAAGGAAGTTCACCAGCCTGACCGGGACCCCGCTGGCGCGAGCCCGCAGCAAACCCAAGCTCCTGCAGAACGCGGTCTGCATGAAGGAGGGGTTGTCGGTGCGGGAGACGGCCGAGAAATTGGGCGTTAACCGCAACACCGCCTTCCGGTTGCGGCACCTGATGATGCCGGAGCTCGAGAAGCACCAACCGTCCGATTTGCAAGGGGTTATCGAGGCGGACGAGATGTTCTTCCGCAAGTCGTACAAGGGCCAAAAGAAGGGCTTGCCGCGCAAGGCGTATCGGCGCGGGACGCGGGCCGGAAAGCGCGGCATATCGGCCGAGCAAGTCGCCGTCGAGACCGCGGTATCCCGCGGCTCCCCGCACAGTTTCATCGAGGTCCTGCCCTCGACACCGAACGCCGGCGACATCACGATGGCGTTGGGTCCGAAGCTGCGGACAGACGCAGTGCTCGTCACGGACGCTTCTCAGACCTATCTGACCGTCGGGAAGGCACTAGGCGTCACCGTTCGCCAGATTCCGCGCGGCTCGCACAAGCTCGGTCCGTACCACGTGCAGAACGTCAACGCTCTGCATAGCCGGATTCGCAACCGCTTGAGCAGGTTCCGAGGCGTCGCCACGAAGTACCTCCCAAGCTACCTGGCCTGGTTCCGGTTCTTTGACCGGAAGTCACTCAACATAGACCCGCGGACTCTCTTGCTGGACGCCATTGGCGTGCCCTTCATCACCTCGTAACTAGGACAGAGCCAATTAGAAAGCCGGAGAGGCGAATCTCACCGCTTGTACGTATGATCATATCTGGATCTGGACTGCAGGCGGTGTACAGATGCTGGCTGATCGCGGTGGTCGTAATCTGCTCGGTCGCGTCGGCAAGCGAAGAAGCCTTGCGCGCTTCCTCCTCGAGCAGCGCACGTACGGCATCGACTATCTCCTGGCGCCCGTCGTAGGCGACCGCAATCGTGAGCTTCGTACTACCGTGCCTGGCGGTCGCGTCCCGAGCAGCGTTCACCGCCGCGATGGTCGAGTGCGCAAGCAGGTCGAGCCTGCCGATCGCGCCGACCCTAACGCACCGATGGTGGATCTGCGGGTCCTTCGCAAGCGACCGTAGCTTGCTTTCCACCGTGGCCAGAATCCCCGATACCTCGGCCGCGAGCCGTCCCAGGCTGTCCGTCGAGAGCACACAAAGGGTGACCCCGCCGTGATCGAGAGGTTCCGCGCACCACTCGAGCACCTCGTCGAGCTTGCGGGCGCCAAGAGCATAGATCTCTTGCGGATCGGTGAGCCCCTGCTGCAAGCCATGGCGACGATTGCCGTCTAGGATGATTGATGTGCCTGGGCATCGGACGGTGTCGAACCTAGCGTTCCAGCCGAAGCGCGCAAAGACGGCAAAAGACTCTGAGCATTGTAAGAGGTGGCCCTCACGCGATGCGCCGACTCGCTCTGAGCGGTCCGTTGACCCTCTCTAGGGAGCGTTCCCGACCGTAGGGCTCGGGGAATCGGTAGGAAATCGGACGATCGGTTAGATTCGGGGCCACCGGCGAACCGCATTTGCCGGACCATTTCCGTGCAAGTCCCGGCGCTAGAACTGCCGCGTGAAGCCGAGGCCAGCGAATCGTCTTGTATAGGAATACAGAGGAATTGTTGAGTTGTTGCGTCCGCAGCTTAACGAAAGCGTTGGTGCAAAGCCTTGAAAATTCCAATCGCGCGCGGTGATCACGAGATCAAATTGCACAAGCTGATCTCTACGGTCTGTCCCGAAAAGGGGTGAGGGCTCATCGTAGACGTACTGATTTGCCGAGAGCTGCACTTGCACGTTGAGCCGTGCTGCCAATTCCTTCGAGTAGCCGAGCGTTCCCTCAACGGCATGGTAGCTATAAGGCGCGTCATGTGCCGAATTGCGTCCCCACGACACGGACGTCCATGCTCCGGATGTGGGGTTGACCGCGTAGCGCACGGTGGTGCCGGCCCAGTATTGCTCGCCCGTCAGATAAGAATAGTCCGGGAACTCCAATCGCGTCGCGCTCACGTATGAGGTCGAAAGAACCCGCTCGCCGAACGGACGTGCATTTGTAAATCGCACCATCGCGCCGTGGTCGAGTTCCTTCTGTTGGTAATCGGCCAGGACCGGTCCCGCCTCTGCTGTCCACAGCGCCTGGCCGACAACCCAACTGCGGCCGAGAGTCAATTCGAGCGTGTCGAAATCGGCATATGAGCCCTTGTAGTCTCGGTGCTCGAGGGCGCCGCTCACGAAGTTGCGGTCATCCTTCCCAAATGCATAGCGTCCCTGAGCGTCTATGACGGTGCCGAAAGATTTCCTTGCCCGGGCGCCCGGGTTCAGCACGAACGTTGTGCCGAGAATATCCACGGTCCGGGCGTCGGTGGCGAAGTTGGGGTTGGAATCTTCCCCGAACCTGGCCGAGAACGTTAGCCACGACGTCCGACCCCGGATGGCGCGTAGATAAGCGTAGATGTTCCGCCTTGCCTGCTCATCCAATATCTGGCCCAGCGCAATCTCGAAGTGGTAACGGGCGGCGGAATAGTCACCTGCAGCGAAAAGCGCCCTCGCGAGTGCGAGTCGAACCCGGGTCAGGCCGGGATTCTTGGACAGCATGCGCCGGTATATCGCGATCGCCGTCTGATAGTCGCCCTCGGCGAACGCAAGCTGCCCCTCGAGAAAGAGCACTTGTGGATTGTTCGGGTAAGCTTTCTCGAGCCCATCGAGCATCTGTCGGGCCGGCCCGAATTGTTTGTCCAGGATCCACTTCGCCGCGAGGCCAACCGCCTGGTCGTAGCCGATTGTCATCGACTGGGAAGCCGGTTGCGCGAAGACGCTAAGAGCGACTCCGAAGCAAACAAGGAGGAGAAGGAGGCGCGGGATGCGGGTGAGCCGACTAACGCAAGAAACATTGACGGCGAGGCCGGGCACTGGAGCGCGGCCGTACGAGGATCAGTGCTTGAGCGCGAAACTTCCGACCATGGTTTGCGTGTTGGTGGAGTTGCTGACGGCCAAAGAGCCACCCATTTCGGGTGGCGCGTACGGTACCGTGAACGCAGGCGCCCCGTAAAAAGCGCCCTTGATTTGCCCGGTCACCCCCATGCCAAATGCATTAGTCAGCGTACCCGCCCCTCCTGCGAACGAATTGGACGTGGTAGTCCGGCTAATCGTCATCGATGCGCTTGAAAGGTTGAGATTAAGCTCAGGCTGCGGAGGCCCCAACCCGCCGCCTGACAGTTCCTTGGATATATTGGTACTCGAGGTTGAGAACGTAACGGCTCCGGCACCACTGAAGTCGACTTGGGCGTGAGCATTCGCTCCGACTACGTACGTCCCCACCGTCGGGAATGGGCTCGATGTCACGTAACGACCGAGGAAGTAGCCGTTGTAGGCAGCCGTTCCGGTTGTCGGAAGATCTACGCCTCTCGTCACAATACCCCCGGAGAATGCGCCTCCGACCTCTGGCCAAGTTGCAGATCCGACGGTCGTCAGCTTAGTCCACATTCCCAGTGTCGAGTAGTTCAAAGGAAAGCTCGGCGAGCTCGGGTCCAGGTACGTAAAGGTGACAGTTCCGGCCGAGCCACCACCGACCACCTGGGTAGCCGGCTCCTGCGCGGTCTTGAGGCAACCGGTACAGCCCACAGAGTCGAGTGGACTGTTTACGAGCAGCGAGCCGGCTGCGGAATCAAAGGTAACGACAAAAGCGGGTTCAGTTCCACCCGAAGGCAATAAAATATCTGAGACGGTGATCGCAATTTTTCCAGCTGACGCCGAAGCGCCGAGAACTGTAGGCAGAACGGAATCGAGCTGGGGCGTCGCTGCATTTGTATTCAGCGCATACGGGGACATGAAGCCGCTGACTGCGTCGCCGGATGTAGCGGTCGCGAGCGAAGGCGGGTACGTATACGCCACCAGCGTCATGGTGCTCGCGGGCCCTCCGCCGCCGCCGCCCCCTCCGCACCCGGCAAGCGCAAGCAGGCCCGAAAGCGCCACTGGGATGAGAGCGCTGCGCCGCTCGCAAACACACTTCCTACTCGGGATCAATAGGTTGTCCCTTCTCGGCCACGCCGTTGAGAATGTTTGCATACTCATTCCTAAAAACGTCGCCGAAGTTGAACCGATCTTCCGCGGTGGAAAGCAGTCACCTTGCACGGCGACTGATACCAGACGGGAACCTCCGTCAGCTGCCACTCAGCGTCTTCTCGCGGACTGTCGCGGCGCTATTTTCGCCCGTGTTGAACCTAGTTCCTTGTCAGGAAGAAGTAGCTCTCAAGTAATAAAATCGCTAACTCTTTGTTATTTCACGAACACCGTTCCTGCGACTAAGCGGGATTGGGATGCTCAGTAAGAATGCCTGTGGCAAAAATTAAACCGATCGACTAATATTTAACATCAAAATGGCACATTTCCAAGATTCGAGAAATAGCCCATTCGAACTAACATAGACAATTGATCGTAGCACATGCAAGTTACACCACAAGTCGCTCGCAGCCTCAGTTCTGCACAGAACCTGCACCGCGTAACGGGATCCGGCCGATGCCGTGGTATTCGCGGGAAGTCTGGCGCACGTAATGAATCGGCACGCTCAATAGCCACGAGTGCCCACTTTCGCCCCGTTTGGGGAGCCAAAGAATGAAATAGTTGCCGCGACGTGATCCCTGTTTCAGTAGCAATTTGATTTAGAGCCCATCGCTGCAAACTGTACTCGATTCCTTTGCGCCTGAGTTCGCGAGCGAACTCAGGCGCGCCGCATCAACCACCGGCGGCCCCCCAGCTCCTTCTTCGGCCGCTGCGCGTTGTAGTCGCGTCGCCACTCCTCGATGACGGTTCGCGCATGCGCCAGGCTCGTGAACCAGTGCTCGTTCAGGCATTCGTCGCGCAGCCGTCCGTTGAAGGATCCGACGTAGGCGTTCTGGTTCGGCTTGCCTGGTTCGATGAAGCGCAAGGCCACCTTGTTCTCGTGCGCCCAGATCGCCATCGCGCGCCCGCAGAACTCCTTGCCATAGTACATGCAGAATGCCAGCCATCGTTGGCGACGGCATCCTTTGGTTTGTCCATTGACCGAAGGAGGACACCAAGATGGCTGACCCTGCAAATGCTACCGCGCCGATCAACTGGGTGGCGATCGACATCGCCCGCTACTGGAACGTGGTTCGGTCCCATCGCGGGCAGCGGCCGCGGCCGGCTTGTCGCCACACCGCGGCGAGGCAGCTGCAGCCCCGCCAGACCCCGCAGGCGATGCGCCCGGTGCCGGCTCACTGGCCCGTGGCCCTCTCGTCTCAGGAACACGCGAATCCTCCTATAGCCGTAGCGCGGATACTGCGCAGCCAGCCGCCGCATGGCCTCCAGGGTCGGCCGATCGCGCTCGGCGCGCACCGAGCGGCAGGTCAAACCCGAGCGGGCGATCTCGATCAGCTCGCAGGCGCGCCGCGTCGACACTTGTCAAGCGACACCCAGTTTTACGAGTTAAGGCGACATCTACCTTTACCAAGCCGCGGTTGGATGAACTGGTCATGGTCAGGCTTTTTGGCTGCTGAGTGCTTGCTCGAAGTCGCGCTCGTACAAACGTTCGGCAATCGCTTACGCAGGTTCACGCCTGCGGGCGACCCACCAGCGCATTCGCCATTGGGCTGATGCCTTGCCGAGCTACTTGAGTGGCGCGTACCAGTGTGCTCTGGGTCGATGCGTTCGCCTCAACAAGGGCCCGCCCATGCACCGCCCTGTCCGACGGAGTCAACCAGGGAGCAAACAAGGTGCATTGGATCGGACAGACCGTCGTGATCGGGCGAGCAGCTCCTCCCGGCCTTCAATTCGCTTACTGGAAGCCTCCATGCATCCGATCGTGCGCACCGGCTTTCGCCATACGTTCCGGTGATTTTCTAGGAGCGAAGGTGCGACGCCGAAACCAGCGCGCCGCTGGGCGATCGCCTCACCTTCGCTTCTGGAAGGCGATCAGGTAATCGCGCACCTCTGGGCCCGGCAACGGGCGGCTGAACAAGTACCCTTGCATGAGGTCGCACCCTAGTTCCTGCAGCGCTTTGAGGTGTTCAGTGCGCTCGACGCCCTCTGCGACGATACCCAAATTGAGGCCGCGGGCGATGCCGATCATCGCAGCGACAATAGAAGCGTTGGAGTCACGTAGACCCAGGTCTCGGACAAAGGATTGGTCGATCTTTATGGTGCTGATCGGCAAGGTTTGCAGATACCCCAACGACGAATACCGGGTACCGAAGTCATCGATCGCGATGTGTACGCCCTCGCCCCGAAGACGGGATGCTCTTTTGGAAACAGCATCCATGTCCTCAATCAGCACATTCTCGGTAATCTCCAATTCCAGCGAGCCCGACGGAAGCCCGTATTTCCCCGTTGCGTGTACGACGCGTTCCACAAGATCCGTGCGATCAAAGTCCCTCGGAGAGAGATTCACCGAAACCCCTAACCCGGTCGATCCCTGTGAATGCCAACCCGCCAAGTGCGCGCAAGCCGAGTCCAGTACAAATTCCCCGAGCTCACGAATCTGACCGGACTCCTCTGCGATACCAATAAACCTGGTCGGCGACAGCAGCCCATATGAGGGATGGCGCCACCGCACGAGCGCCTCTAGTCGTTCGACGACCCGGGTCCTCACATTGTGAATCGGTTGGAAGTAGAGCTCGAACTCATGGCGCTGGACGGCGCCGCGCAAATCCTTTTCGATCTGCAGCTTCTCGATATGACGCGTGCTGAGCTCGGGCGAGAAAAATGCGCAGCCGTTCTTGCCCTTCTTCTTTGCCTGGTACATGGCAAGGTCAGCGTTGCGAATGAGGTCATCCTCATTTGCGCCGTCCCCGGGATAAACGGAGATTCCAATGCTGACCGAGGAGTGAACTGCATCCGTCCCCAGAGTGAACGGTTCAATGAGCTCATGCAGGATTTTTCTCGCGGCCACCTCCGCGTCCTGGTGCTTATCCAGGTCGGAAATGAGCGCCACAAATTCGTCCCCACCGATGCGCGAGATCGTGTCGGCTCCGCGCAAGCACTTTCGCAGCCGCGACGCGGTCTGCTGGAGCAGCAGATCGCCCGCCAAATGACCATAGGTATCGTTGACGACCTTAAAACGGTCTAAATCAATAAAAAGAATCGCCAGCGACTTCCTGCGCCGTCGTGTCTCCGCAATCGCCTGTCCTAACCGATCGCGGAACAACGTGCGATTTGGAAGTCCGGTCAACCCGTCGTGAAATGCATGGAACGCGATGATTTGTTCGGCTCGCACGCGGGTAGAGACGTCGCGGGCGACGCAATAGGTACCCAATAGCAGGCCCCCAAGGGATGGGTCGGCACCACCGCCGTAGATCCCAACTGAGCTTACCGCGACCGTCGCCGCTTCTCCCTCCGAGCCGAGGTCCACCACGGCGGTTTTGGCTTTCAGCCTGACCTCGACGTTCCGCGATGCACGCTCTCCGGTACGACGCTCACGAAAGATCCATGTGACACGGGGCAAGTCCTCCTCGTGGACGATGGCTGAATAGTGCATTCCCGCGAGCTCATCCTTAGAGAATCCAAGCAGCGTGACGAGGCGATCATTGGCGAAACGAAAGCGTCCTTGCGGGTCCAACGCGAAAATCAGATCCGGAGAATTGTCGACAAAATAGCGGTGCAACCGTTCCGAGTGCTCCAAGCGTGTGCGCATGATGGAGTTTTCCCACTCCAATCGCCTCGCCGCCAGCGCATTCTCGACGCTGCGGATCAGCGCCGCCGGTTCGAACGGCTTGCGGACATATTCATGCGCCCCAGCCTTGAGCGAAGCGATGGCAGAGTCGATGCGATCGTCACCGCTGACAACGATCACCGTGGCCGGAGACTGAGCATTGCTGTTTAACCGCATGATCTCGAAGCCGCTCGCGTCTGGCAGGTTAAGATCAAGCAGCACCAGATCGACAGGTTCCTTTTGCATGCTCTCGATCGCCTGAGCTGCAGAGCCGCATTCCGTGACCCGCCACAGGGGGCTGCTCACGAGGGCTACGACGGCGTGACGCACCATAGGATCGTCGTCGACGACGAGCACGTGAAACCGTCCGGGCGGCTCGGGAAGCTGCTGACCGCCTTCTAGCAGATTTGCCGTCATAGGTGCTACACGGGTTTGCGCCACATGCGGTCTAATGGAGGGCGGACCCCGGTTCTGTTGCGAGCCTGCGTGGGAGGAGGATTGCAAAATTCGTTCCGCTCTTGAGTTGACTGCGGCAAACGAGATGCCCTTCCATCGCCTTAACGATAACCAACGACGTTGCAAGGCCAAATCCTCTGTCGGACTTTCCGATGGGACCTACGGTTGCGGCGAAGAGCGCAGAGATCTTGGCGGGATCCATCCCGGGCCCATTATCAGCCACGGATATCTGTAGCATCATCTGCCCTTCGTAATTTATGTGATCTGAAGTACTAACGAGCACCTGACCGCCGCCAGAGATCGCCTCGGAGGCATTTTTTTTACAACATCCTGCAGCATGACCTTGTCCAGAGACAGATCGGCCACCAGGCGTTTCAACTTCGCGTTCTCCTCCTCGAGCTGCTTGAGCTTCCTGGCCTGGCTTGGCTCAAGCCCGCCGTAGACCTTCTTCCAGCGATAAAACGTCTGCTCCGATATCCCCACCTTGCGAATCAGGTCCGCGACCGGCGTTCCCAGCTCCGCTTCCTTCAGCACCGCTACGATCTGCTCGACCGAAAAACGCTTCTTCTTTACGACAAGATCCCCCTTGCGTTAAGGTCAATCTTGCCAGAAAACTCACATTCGCTTCGGACCTCGTTGCGGGGAGCCCCTCAGTCCGAAAGACGCTCTGAGCGCTATGCGCCGCAGCTGTACTCGGCGCGCTCGAGCCACCCCCGCACGAGCTCCCATTTCGAGGCACGACAGTGAAAGCGCAGCAATTCCGGGCGATTTGCCTCGATCCACCGAAAGAAAGAGCCCATTTCCATGTCCAGATTGGCGCCGGGTTTACGCCCGTATTGCCGCCACGCGGCCACGATGTGCGATCTAGCGGCCCTACGGGTCAGCGATGCTCGCGCTGACCCTGCTATTGCAGCGCTGGCCATACGCGCTCGTCAATTGCCCTCGCCGCCATCTGGGATGGTCTCGAGGTACGCCTCTAGCTCCGAGACGCCCTTGAGCAGCCTAATTTCCGATGCGTCGGCCCCATGGAATCCGACTCGCTGGGCCGGTCTGGTCAAGGCTTCCTGCAGCAGCGCTGCGGCCCTTTCGATGAGCCAGACAAGGTGCTCCCCCACTTCGTCCAGCCCTGCCGTACGTAGCTGCTCGCACGCGTCGTGCACCTGGGAGAAGGTGGAAAATTCGTCGCCGTGGCCGGACAGGCATCGACTGACGGCGTCTTCGATGCGCTGGACGGTGGTGAGCAGTTTCGCCAGTCCATCGGCGCCCTTTGGACGTTCGCTTGTTTCCATGTCGTCATCAGATACTCACAATGGCGGGTACGCAATGCAGTCACGCTCATCCTTGACATCTTTTGACCTTTGCGCGCTGTTGCGTTTTATGCGTGATTGATACCATTGATCGAGCCATGCCAGGCAACGGAGGCGCCCAATGATGCTCACCCTTGTCTTGCACTTCTTGTCGGTATTCTCGGCCGTGACCGCTGCGGCCCTTTGGATGAAGAGCGCAGCAATCAGAATGCCAACGCCCCACCACACACTCGCTTTGGATCATGGCGCGAGCCACGCAAATTCCTCAGTCAGCGCTGGGGACGAAGCCTTGACGCTTTCCGCGCTCGACGCTGAGTTTTCCAGACTCGCGCCAATTCTTCGGACTCAAAGCCGATGGAACGCCCGGGGTGCGCGCTTCGCTGCACTGGCTATTCTTCTACAAGCGCTCGGGCTCTTTCTGTAAGCGCTTAGAAGCACTAGGCCCCGTCCCTGGCGCACCGGGACAGCGCCCGGTCCGACCCAGACGGGTAACAGCGACGCGGTATCACAGGCAACACCTCACGCACCACACGAACAAGTGGGAACGGCGAAGGCGTCGAGTTTTGACAAACGGAGGACGTCTACCTGCCGAAAGACACAAGAAGCCGTCTCTTTCGGTAAATGCCAAGCAGCGATCTCATCTGGCACGTGACGTATGCGGCCCGAAGGCCGCCCGAACGCGCGGACTGCCTGCACGAATCAAAGATTTTCCGTCGGGGCCTTACCGCCCCGTCGCACCGCGCGCCCCTTGCTGGACATGCGCCGGGGCGCGTTTTTCGCCGCCCCAGAACGCTCTCGGCGCGCGTGCTTCGAGCAGTGCCTCGCGGGTCTGCGCGAATGAGCCTCCCAAGGGTCCAAGTGACCATGGTGTCGTTGCTCGCGATGAGCAACGGGCATACGCATCGCCTCTTCCGTCGCAGCACACACCGCAAGCTTGCGCTTCACGCCGCGCAGGCCTTCCATCTCGTGAGAAGGTTCACGGAAGTGGCTCGTGTAGAAGAAGCCCTTCAGGAGATTAGGAACGCGCTGCGTGAGGGGCGCTGCTCTG
This sequence comes from uncultured Pseudomonadota bacterium, assembly GCA_963817785.1. Taxonomy (GTDB): domain Bacteria; phylum Pseudomonadota; class Gammaproteobacteria; order Burkholderiales; family SG8-39; genus JAKALD01. Next base: position 1,228,455 of record CAWFPL010000008.1, read on the forward strand.
AGTGAGAGCCGCCTATGCACCTGCGACGAGCCACACCGCTTTCGTCCTGCAAGTTCATGCGCATTCACGTGCTCAAGGATATTTGACTTCTGCGCATCCAGACAGTGAATGCACACAGTGCGCCACGCTGAAAATCATGGCACATTGCATTGAGCAGAAAGAGTGCCAGCAGGGCGATCGTCAGCAGCACTCCTTTCCGCAGAACCGCGCGGCTCAGCCTTGACCGCGAGCACCCCTCTCGCCTCCTCTATATCGCTCATCCTCCTCTTTTGCCATCGTGAGCAGGGCAGCAAGAAAGAGACCGATCACAATTCCCAGGTCAATCCACAATAGCCACATACTCGTGGCGCTCCCGATCGGGCCGAGGCGCTAATCATTACTCCGGTCGGTACCCAAACGCAAGCTGCGGTGCACAAGCAATAGTAGGTCTGGTGCAGGGCGCAACTAGATCTAGTGCGAGCCTGCAGTGCGCGAGCTCGATGCTCACCGCAGCTTCCTATGCATTTGTGGCGCTGCGGGCGTCAAGTCAGATTTCTGCTGGAAATTCACGAGCGGGGCGCGCTCGTCGCGGCGGGCGCGGTGCGGCACCGGGCTTGGGAGCACGTCATCCCGTTTGCGTATTCCGAGGCAAGTTGAACGGCATTTCCGACGGATCGTGAACGACGATCCGACGATGTTGAACGCGATTTCCGGAGGATGTTGAACGATTTGCCGGGCATGTCGGAAATGGCGTTCAAGATGTCGGAACGCCGTTGGAGGTGCCCGGCGAACCCTCCGCCATAGGAGGTGGCGCGGGGCGTGGTGATTCGATGAACCGGCTGTCACGCTGGCTCCTTTTTGAAGGAGACGCACGTGCCAGCCCAGCGGATTGCCATGCGACGTATTCGAGAAGTTCTGCGGCTCAAGCACGAATGTGACCTGTCATTTGGGCAGATTGCGCGGGTGCTGCACGTTTCCAAGGGCACGGTCAGCAATTACCTGAGCGTGGCCGAGGCCGCCGGCGTCACGCACAGCGTGGCCAGCGGATTGGACGACAGCGCGCTGATTGCGCGGCTGTATCCGCAGCGCTACGTGTACCGGCAGTTTGCGGTGCCAGACTTTGCCCAGATGCACCGCGAACTCAAGCGCAAGGGCGTGACGCTGCAGCTGCTCTGGGAGGAATACCGGGAATCTGCCCAGGGCGTGCCCTACAGCCGCTCGCGTTTTTGTGAACGCTACCTGGCATTTGTTGGCACGCTACGTCGCTCGATGCGCCAGACGCACGTGGCGGGCGAGAAGCTGTTCGTCGACTACGCCGGCCCCACGGTGCCGATTTATGGCGAGCAAACCGGCGAGGTTGCGCGGGCGCATATCTTCGTGGCCGTCTGGGGCGCATCCAACTACACCTACGTGGAGGCGACGGCGGCCGAGACGCAGGTCGATTGGATCCGCGCCCACGTCAACGCACTTAGCTTCTTCGGTGGCGTGCCCGCGTTGCTGGTTCCCGATCAGCCGCGGGCACTGGTCACCAAGTCGGAGCGCTACGAGCCCGAGTCCAACCGCACCTACGAGGCGCTGGCCGAGCATTACGGCTGTGCAATCCTTCCGGCTGCGTATTTCAGCCCATCGTAGACGGTCATTTCAGAGGATCGTAGACGGCAATTCAGGCTGATCGTAGACGCCGTTTCAGACTGATCGTGGACGGCGTTTCAAGCTGATCGTGGACGATCGCGGGGCGCGCGAGTGACCTGACTGTCAGGCATGCTGGCCGATTTTTTCGGACGGTCATGCCCACACCCAGGATCACGATGCGCCAGATTCGACAGACCCTTCGCCTGCACCTCGAAGCAGGCCTGAGCTACGCCCAAGTGGCCCGCGCCATCCCGATGGCCAAGGCCACGGTGGGCAAGATCGTGCTGCTCGCGCGCGCCGCTGGCGTGGACTGGGCGCTGGCCCAGACGCTCTCGGACGAGGAGCTCGAGCACCGGCTCTACCGAGCGCCGGTCGCGCGCTCCAGCCACCAGCTCGAGCCCGACTACGCCCTCATCCACCAGGAGCTCAAGCGCCCCGGGGTGACGCTGCAGCTGCTCTGGGAGGAGTACCAGCGCGCGCACGCCCAGGCGGGCGAATCGGCCTACAAGTACACGAGCTTCTGCGTGAAGTATCGCGCCTGGGCGGCGCGCCTGAAGCGCTCGATGCGCCAGACCCACCCCGCCGGCGAGCGGTTGTTCGTCGACTACGCTGGCCAGACGCTTCCGATCATCGACGCCGACACCGGCGAGATCCGGCCCGCGCAGGTGTTCGTCGCGGTGCTGGGGGCGTCGAACTTCACCTACGCGTGTGCCACCGCCACGCAGACGGCGGCCGACTGGATCGGGGCACTGATTGCGGCGCTGGAGTTCATCGGCGGCGTGACGCGGCTGATCGTGCCCGACCAGACGCGCGCGCTCATTGCGCACCCCGACCGCTACGAGCCGACCTCGAGCCGGCTGGTCGAGGAGTTCTGCGCCCACTACGCGACGGTCGTGCTTCCGGCGCGGCCCGCGCATCCCCGCGACAAGCCCAAGGTCGAGGTGGGCGTGCAAGTGGTCGAGCGCTGGATCCTCGCGCGCCTGCGCCACCGGCGCCTGTTCAGCCTGGCCGAGGCGAACGCGGCGATCGCCGAGCTGCTCGTGCAGTTGAACGCGCGGCCCTTCAAGAAGCTGCCCGGGACTCGGCGAAGCGCCTTCGAGGCGCTGGATCGTGCGGCGCTCAAGCCGCTGCCGGCCACGCGCATGGTGATCGCGCGCTTCGTGCGCGCACGCGTGAACATCGACTACCACTTCGAGGTCGATCGGCACTTCTACAGCGTGCCGCATCGGCTGGTGCACGCCCAGCTCGAGGTGCGCGTGACCGACACCACGGTCGAGGCGTTCCTCGGCCAGAGCCGCGTGGCCTGCCACGTCTATAGCCGCCTGCAGGGCAGGCACACGACGCTGCCCGAGCACATGCCGGCCTCGCACCGCGCGCACCTGGAGTGGACCCCGGCCAAGCTCATTGCCTGGGGCGAGCGCATCGGCGCGCAGTGCGCGGCGCTCGTGCGCTGGCAGCTGGAGCACCGCCCGCATCCTGAGCAGGGCTACCGTGCGTGCCTGGGCCTCAAGCGCCTGGTGCGCCAGCTCGGCCCCGAACGGCTGGAAGCCGCCTGCGCGCGAGCACTGGCGATCGGCTCGCCCACCTACCGCAGCGTCGCCTCGATCCTGGCCGCCGGCCTGGATCGACAGAGCGCCAGCGCCGAGGCCCCCGCCCAGAAGACCCTGCCGCTGCACGAGAACGTGCGCGGCCCCGAGTATTACCACTGACCCACGAAGGAGGCCTACCTTGCTTAACGAACACACCTTGGAACAACTTCGCAGTCTGCGCCTGGACGGCATCGTGCACGCGCTCGAGGACCCGGCGAGCACGAGCGCAGCCGCGGCGCTGCCGTTCGAGGAACGCCTGGCACTCCTCGTGCAGCGCGAGCTCGACTGGCGCGACGCCAAGCGCCTCACCAGACTTCTGAAGGCTGCGCGCCTGAAGGTCTCGAGCGCTTGCATCGAGGACATCGACTGGCGAGTCTCACGCGGCCTGGATCGGGCGCTGATCAGCGCGCTCGCCGGCGGCGACTGGCTGCGCCACGGGCGCAACGTCCTGATCACCGGTGCCACCGGTACGGGCAAGACTTGGTTGGCGTGCGCGCTCGCTCAGCAGGCAGCCCGCCTGGGCTTCACCGTGCTTTACGCTCGCGCCCCGCGGCTGCTCGAGGAGTTGCGCGTCGCCCACGGCGACGGCAGCTTCGGCCGGCGCCTGGCGCAGCTCGCCCGCATCGACCTGCTCGCGCTGGACGACTTCGCTATCGCCCCGATCGGCCCGGGCGAGCGCAACGACCTGCTCGAGCTCCTCGACGATCGCGTCGGCTCGCGCTCGTCGCTCATCACGAGCCAGTTGCCCGTCAATTCCTGGCACGCCTGGCTCGACGACCCGACGCTGGCCGACGCCATCCTCGATCGCATCGTGCACGCCGCGCACCGCATCGCATTGAAGGGCAACAAGTCGATGCGCGAACACGAGGGCAAAGCATGAGCGCTTCGCGCAATCCGGCGAGCACCAACGTCATGCTCCTCCACACGGCTTGCCCACCGCGGCGTTCGTGCGTCGCAGGCGCCGCCCGCCGCCGTGGACAAGCCTGCGCCCCGTGACACGAGCACCGAACCGCCTTCGGCGCATCGGCACCGAGCTGCGTTTCAACCTGATCGTGGACGATTACGATAAGATAAACCCCGTCACTCCCGCGGCCCGTTGATCGTCCACGATCACGATGAAACACCGTCCGCGATCACGCTGAAATCAGCGTCCGCGATCGCTGAAATCCGCATTCCGGCGCGTCCAGGTGTTAACGGGGGGCGAAATCCGCGTGTTTCCGGGGTTTGACGCGCAGCGCCCCTAAAATCCTTCGCCGGGTAGGTTCGATGAATTTCTGATCGTGCGCTTACCCGCGCAGGGATATCCACGGCGGCGCGCGGGCGGCGCTCAAGGCGCACGCGAACGCGTGCCGCGGTGGATATCCCGGCAGCGCGCCGCCCGTTGCCCGATTTGCCCGGTGAGATGAGTTCGACGCCGCGCGGGCGGCGCAATGCTCTGAGGTGTTGTGCCTTGGGCCTCGAGGCTGTGATGAGCGGCTCGCTCGGTCGGCTGGGCCGATAGGCCAAGGCCGCGGGCTCGCGCTATTCTTGAGCGCAGACGCCGCAGAAACGAAGGCCCGGGCCAGTTCCTGGAAGAACCCCGGGCCTTCTACACGGGCGGCGCACGCGAAGCGCGCGCGTCGTCTGCATTGCCTTTATGCCCGCAATGCACGGCGTTGTCCAGTCCCCCGTGGAACGCGTGCATGGCGGCGGTGCCCGAAGCGTCTCATCGGCTGTACAACTGCCGGCGTTGCGGCGAGCAGGTGCAGGTGTGCCGGGGCTGTGACCGGGGCAACATTTACTGCGCCGGGGGGTGCGCGGGGCTTAGCCGGCGCGAGTCGCTGCGCCGGCCGGCGCTACCAGTTGAGCTTTCGCGGGGCGTGCCGTCACGCGGCGCGCTAGCGGGCCTGGCGCCGCCGCCATGCACATAAAGTGACGCATCACGGTTCCCGTCGTAGCGCCTTGGCTGCCACAGTGCTGGCTTCTTCGCTTCAGGGCACAAGGCGGCTACAGGATGGTCAAAGCCCACCGGTTGGAGCGCGCGGTGAGCCGCGCTGCAGTTTCTGTGCTCGGGCGCTCTCGGCCTTTGCACGGTTGGGGCCGTTGCGCGGCGGACCGTGAAGAAGGCCGTGCGCGATGATCTCGCGCGCCCTCGAAGCCGAGATCGTGCGCCTGCACCACAGCGAGCACTGGCCCGTGGGCACGATTGCCCGGCAGCTTCGCGTGCACCACGGCACCGTGCGCCGCGTGCTCTTGCAGGCCGGCGTGGCGGTGGTGCCAAAGATCCTGCGCCATTCGATCGTCGAGCCGTACTTGGCCTTCATCACCGAGACGCTCGCCAAGTACCCGACGCTGCGCGCCTCGCGCCTGTACGCGATGGTGCGCAGCCGCGGCTATCCGGGCGCCGCGGATCACTTCCGCGCGATCGTGGCACGGCTGCGCCCGCGGCCGGCGGCCGAAGCGTACCTGCGGTTACGCACCTTGCCGGGTGAGTAATGGAAAGCTTTCCATTATTCACCCGGGGCAAAGTAAAGGGGCACCGTCGCCTCGGGCGGCAGCGCGGCCCGGATCGCCGAGAGCATGCGGCGCACCGCCGAGTAGCTGCCCGCGTAGCCATGCTCGCGTCGCAGCGCGGCGTGAATGGCCACGCCGGCAACGCCCTGCTCGAACCAGCGCTGGACCATCGCCCGATGGGGCTCGAGGCTCGAAATCGTGGAACACGCGCGCTTGCGCACCCCGAGCGCGGCCGCGATCTCGGCGTCCTCGGGCAACGGTGCTGCCGCATCGAGCCAGCCGCGCTCGGCGGCCAGCTCGCGCAGTTCCGCCGCCTTGGGCCGGCCCATCAACCGCGAGCGCTTGATGTCGCGGTCGGAATCACCCTGGCGCAGCCGCACCAGGACCTGCCTGTACTGAAACATCTCGAATCTCCTGCGGCTCACCGCCATGGCCTCCGGGCAAAAAGCCCTCAGGGTAGCCCTGCCGCGTCAATCCGAGACGCCCGTCTACTTCCTCAGACTGGCTCCAATATGCCGATCATCGGCTGGCTCCATTACGCCGATCCTCAGCTGGCTCCTTTATGCCGATCACGAAGTGGCTCCAATATGCCGGTCGGTGACACCGCAGTCATAGCCCGAGCTGCCGTCCGAGAAGAAGCGAAACCCGATGGCGTAAAGCGACTCCGCCAAAGCCTTCAATGTGGCTTCGACAACGGCAGATGTATCCAGGGTGTGGGCACCCCGACTTCTGGGTCCGCAGGTGCGCCCACGTGGACATCACCACTTCCACAGCCGGATGATCTGATCGTTCGATTGCAGCACCGAATTGCTCCTTACGATTTGGTCACTCGGCATGAGTTGCTCGCTCGCATCTCAATACCTCAAGAAATCGCCGATAAGTGAACCAATTCATCTTCTGACAGGCCTTCACAGATTTGACATGTTTCTACGTGCTTACCCCGGGGCTCGCGAGGCGCGCAGCCAATGCGCTCTCTACAAGAGCGTCGGAAGTTGTGCGGCACTCGCCCTCGTGCCGTTGGGGCTGAGAATGCCCTGAGGAGGAGCACACGCCGTCCCCCGGCTCAGAAGCGCAATGAACCGCGGCGGTCATCTGCCGCTGAAGTGTCAGGACTCAATGTGTTACGGTAGCGTGCATGCGACGCAGACGATACATGCGACCGACACGGCGGCGCGAATGGCGCACAGTCCGGGAGAGTGCTCGTGCGGCCTGCGCATAGCGGCGCAGGATGTCCCGACGGTCCGAATTCCGCCGGCGCGTTCGCCGCAATGCGGGACGTTCGCAGCCGCGCCGTCCGAATCACGTTCCTGCTTCGCGCCATCGTTCCTGGTCATATCCCGGCGCAATGGCCTCTCTTACGGTGGCAAGTACACCACGAGACTCCTTAGGGTTCCTATTTGCAGTTGGATGTCCAAGAAGTAGAACTGCAGAAACGCAGCGACCAAGAACCCGAGTAGCAACCCCTCTCGCACAATTCTTCTGCGTCTGGAGGCCCGCGTCGCCTCAGGATCATCGGCGGCAACGTCGCGCAGGAAGGCGTGAATATCTTCACGCGAGCGCAGCGGCCTGCCTGCTTCGCTTTCAAGCCACCGAAGGAGGCTCTCACTAGACTCCGTACCGCGGCCGGTGCTGGGATCGCGAGTGAGGCGAGGTGTCCCCCGCCTTAGCCCGAGCTCCTTGAGCCACCGGGCGACCCCCTCGTAAGGATCCTCGTCTTGCTCGCTCACAGACACCCCCGCTTTCCGGCGAACAACTAGAAATGTCTCATGCCCGGCCCGCCAATACCAGAGTTAGGACGCCTGGTGTTTCAGATGATCTCACGCAGAATTTATCCACACGTCTAGGGAGATGCTGCTGCCTCTTGGACTCGTTTGTGCCAGTGAGTAGCTCTCCAGCCCAGCAGCCAATTCGCAAGTGGAGAACTTCTCACGCTTCGAGCACAGCTCGAAAACCTGTCGGACACAGGCATCCGCATCCCATGTACTGTCCAGGGCGCCCCCATTTTTGCGGGACTCTTTCTTTCGTTGATCTGATTGGTCGAGCGCGCGCTCGTTTCGGTGGTACGCGGTCTATCGCGTCTCCAACCAGGCTGTCGCGCTGCTCACGCCGATCGAGGCTGGAAAGCTGGAGCAGACAAATCCTATTTGCTCGGGATTCATCTTCTGGGCGATCGTACAGCTAGCAACTCGACGGGCCGCGCCCGACGCAGCCCGGTCAACGCGCGCCGTGCCGGATGGGCGTATACAGAAATCGAGCGCTTCCCGTGTTCTTCAGCGCGACCGAGCCCGCCGCAGCGCGATCAGGATATGGTGAGGCGATCGTTTGCAAAGCTCAGCCGCTCGACCACGCTCGCCATGAGTGCGCGGTCGAATTTGTGCCGGCAACTTGCCGGGGCCCGCTCGAGGTCTGAGATGCGTATTCGGGCGACACGGGAGTCCACGGCCGCCGTCACCGTCGCGTGCCGGTGTCCGTCGTCCCTAGACAGGTACGCCATCTCACCGAAACATTCCCCGATCGCAAGCATGCTGAGCAACCTGCCGTTTTTGGTCACCCGCATCGAACCTTCGACTAGCACGCAAAAGAAGTCGCCTGGCTTGCCCTCGCGCATTAATTCGGTATCTGCGGCCACGGTTTCCCAGCTGGTAAGCGCCAGGACCTGCCAGATCTCAGCGTCATTAAAGTGCCCAAAGAACCTCATCGTGCGTAAGGCTTCAAACTTGTCGGTATCGCCAAACGCCTTCTTGTTCACGGCGGCCCGATCCGCACGGAGCGCTGCCAGAAGGTCGTAAGAAAATTCTTCCCAGCTCTGATATCGCTGGTTTCGATCCTTCTGCATCGCGCGGCGCACGATTTTCTCGGCCATCATCGGGACATTGGAGCGATGGATTGACGGCGGCTTCGGCTCAGAATCCAGAATCTGCATGAGCAAGTTATAGCTTGTGTTTGAGCAAAAAGGCAGTACCCCGGTCAAGAGCTGGTACATCACCACGCCCAGCGAATAGATATCGGTGCGAAAGTCGACGGGTTCTTCCCGGATCTGCTCGGGTGACATATAAGCTGGTGAACCAACACCGCTGACTTGCGTTGTCTCCACCGGAGCGCCCAATGCGGCCCCGAAATCGCTGATCTTGATGTCACTCCCCCCTGCCAACAAGATATTGCCCGGTTTGATGTCCCGGTGCGTGATGCCAGCGCCGTGAGCGTGGGCAAGCGCCCGGGAGCACTTGAAGATAATTTCGATGACTTCGTCGGCGGGCAGTAGGCTCCCTATTTTGCAGAACGGCTCGAGAGTTCCGCCGGGCACATACTCCATCACGATGTAAGCAGCCTCGGGTTCTAGAACGGCGTCGTAGATCTGGACGATGTGCGGATGGAGGAGCCTACCGATGAGCGAGGCCTCGGTGAGGAAAAATCTCTCGTAGATCTTGGCCTTCTCTTTATCGTGCATGAACTCGGGAAACATCCGCTTGATCGCGACCTCGCGCTTGTTGAAGGGGTCGTGGCACAGAAGCACCTCACTGCTCGCGCCTTGGCCGAGCGTTCGCACCACCGGATATTTCCCCACTTGCTCAATCATCATCGCCATCATCGCCGCCTACCCCATCGTCTCTCGCCCTCCGGGCACCCGCAAACCGATGGCAATGTCGGCAACACGGGGCCGGCCGCGGCATTGCCCGCTGCGAATGTCAGCCCATCTGAGGATCCTGTGCCCAAGGTATCGGGCATCTCGGAAGGCCAGGCTTGCTGATCGGCGATTCCGTACGCCCATTCCCCGGCGCCGAGCGATGCCCAATCCCGTTCATGCCGGTTCCTACGGGTTGCGGCTGCGTCGCGGATAACCGCGCCCTGCGCCTGCTCCCATGAGACCGCTTTACAACTTCCCCCCGTCTTGGCGCGTATTGCCATTCCGAAGGTTACCAACTTAGCGATTGTGTCATGTCCGCTCACGGTCTTGACCCTAGCAGCAAATCCATCGGCTTGTGCAAGTATGCATCATGGGCATGCCAAATTTCACAGAAGTCACCAGCCGCTTGTTGGTCGCGTTGACGACTAAGGCAAGCCCAACGTAGGGGCGCTGCGCCGAGGGGGGACGTGCAGCGGTGGGGGCGAGGGAACCCCGGGGCAACCGGTCGGAGGGCAGCAAGTTATGATTAGCCGCCCGCCTGCGCAGTGTGGGCCCGGCTCAGCCGGCGAATGCGCGCTCTAAACGTCGGGTTCGCGTCCATGAATTATGGCAACGAAATGGACCAAATTTTAGCCGGATGGCCGTCTGAGGGTCAGCCCGTAATTGAGTCCAGGCGATGAGAGAGTTTTCCGGCAAGATTGACCTTAACGGAAGGGGGTCTTGTCGTGAAGAGGAAGCGATTTTCGGTCGAGCAGATGGTGGCGGTGGTGAAGGAGGCGGAGCCTGGAACGCCGGTGGCGGACCTGATTCGTAAGGTGGGGATCTCGGAGCAGACGTTTTACCGCTGGAAGAAGGTCTACGGGGGCCTCGAGCCGAGCCAGGCGAGGAAGTTGAAGCAGCTCGAGGAGGAGAACGCGAAGCTGAAGCGCCTGGTGGCCGACCTGTCGCTCGATAAGGTCATGCTGCAGGACGTGGTTAAAAGAAAGTGGTAGGGCTCTCTCGGCGACGGGACATGGTTTGATACCTCGAGACGCATTACGCGGTGGGCGAGCGACGGGCCTGCGGGGTGGCCGGGTGTTTTCGCTCGACGTACCGTTATCGCAGCCGCCAGGATCCGCGCATTGGCCTGCGCGCGAGGATTCGGGAGATTGCGCACGAGCGCGGGTACGCTACGGCTATAGACGGATCCATATCCTGCTTGACCGCGAGGGCTGGGACGTAAACAGGCAAGTTTCAGCGTTAGTTGGACACTTTTTTGACGTCGATGTGACAAAGTTTCAGCGTTGTTTGGACACTCATGGTTTGCCTTGGAATGGTTTTTTTGGGCGAGGGTATGCAAGCTCACGTAGCAGCGGTTGGCGAGCGGGGTCACGTCGGCGTAGTGCGTAAAAGCGGATGCGCTGATGGGTGAAGTCAACTTCGCAGCGAACGAGCCGATGAGGCCAATGTTGATCGACGTGGAGGGCTTTGCCGAGCAGATGAACGCTGCCGTGATCATCGCTGCGACGCAGGAAGATCATGGTTCCCTTGAGTGGGGTACCGAGGTTGAGTTTGAAGTCTTTGGGCAAGCTGTGCCGCCTGGGGGCGGTTTCCCGGCGGGTAGCAGTCTTGGCGCGATAGGCCGCGATATAACGTGCGGAGACAGCCGCCAAGGCTTCGGCATCGGGGCAGCGGTGGCGCTGCCAGACTTTGCTTTGCCACAGGCCATTGAAGCCTTCGATAGCATTCTGGAAGCCCGGCTCGCGCGGCGGGGCGAACACCGGGACAACTCCCAGTGCCAGACACAGCCTGGTGATACGCCCGACGGTGTCGGCGAACTGGTGGGCTCCCTGGAAGATCGTGTCGTTGTCGAACTGCGCGTAGGTGGGCAGCCCCCTCGCGGCGCCAGCGCTCAAGCAGGGCTTGCAGCGTGGCCCGTGCGCTGGGCCGCTGCATGACCCAGGCCTCGGCCAGTGCGCCGTGCAGGCTGGTGCCGGTGAGCACATCGACAAGGGGTCCTGCAGCGATCTTCAGCTCCACAATGAAATCGAAGCTGTCGAGCTCGGCTTGCCCCGCGGCTAGATCGGGCAGATACCAGCCCTTGGGCGGTGCCGGCCGGCGTTGCCGATGCACGCCCTCGAGTGCCCCGTGACGTGCGAGCACTCGGTAGATGGTGATGCGCGACGGGAGCTGCTCGGCACTAGGGTTGTGCTGCAGGGCCAAGCTGATGGCCTGGGGCCCGTACTCGCCCAAGACGCTCTTGTCCCGCAGCGCACGGCGCGTGCTCAGGATGAGCCGTTCCAGCCGCGCAGGCGTGCGGTTAGAGGCCCTGCCGGGCTTGCGGTTAGCGAACGCCACCCGGTCAATGCGTCTACCGAAGGCATGCGAAACCCAGTAGGCCACCGCGCCACGGCTGACCCCGAATTGCGTCGCTACCGAGCGCAAGCTTCGCCCCGAGCGAACCGCCTGAACGAGCTGGCGGCGGCGTTCGACCGAAGATTTTTAGCCATCGCAGTCACCTATCGAAATCCGAGAACGCTACAGCAAGCGAGCACGCGCTACGAAGCAGGGGGGGCTAATCCGGCGACCCGCAGCCCCGAGCGCGAGTTGCCGCGCGGGGGAAATTCCGGTCGCCCTACGGGCTCCCTCCATTTCCCCCGCGCAATGTCTTTCGAGCACTCGGTGTCCAACTAACGCTGAAACTCAAGTGTCCAATTAACGCTGAAACTCCGCCTTGCACGGCGCCGCGCTTGAGCATCTCCAGGATTACCAGGGCATCCTTCGGGTCATTCTTGTCCCAGGAATTGAACATTGCCTCCCGGTAGCGGGCCTGAGCCACCGACCCGATCCCCACCGCTTCAAATCCTTCGGTGAGCAGTCGATGAGCGATCGGGCGGTGATAGTCCCCGGTCGGCTCGAGCGCTACCCGGACGCGTCCGGGTAGCGCTCGCAAGAACCCGACGAGCCGATCGAAATCGGCCGCGCTGTTGGCCATCTTGAAACGGTGGCGCTTAACAGCGGCGGTCTCGACCAGAAACACGTTCCAGTAGCGGGCGATGTCGATCGCCACCCAGTTGATCGACGCGGCAGCATTTGCAGGGTCAGCCATCTTGGTGTGCTCCTTCGGTCGATGGACAAACCAAAGGATGCCGTCGCCAACGATGGCTGGCATTCTGCATGTACTACAGCTCGGAATTCGCAGGTCGAACGCTGGACCTTTAAGCCTATGTGAACCGTGTCCGGATCGACTTCTCCAGGCCAGGCAAACCGACCGATAACGCCGACGTCGAGTCGTTCAACGGGCGGCTACGGGACGAATGCCTGAACTCGCACTGATTCATGTCGATGCGAGACGCCAAGCGTGAAATCGAAGCATGGCGTATCGACTACAATGAGAGCCGACCTCAAGAGGCTCTGGGTAAGCGCACGCCGCAGCAGCAACGAGACGCCGGAGACTATCAATCGCCCTGGACCAGAGTTGGGGTGACCCTCACGGGAGCAATTCTCTCAAGTTATGACTGGGCCAAAGAACCGCGGCAGGTCAGAGTCTGACACGTAGCGCTGTGCGCGCAGGACTGCCGCGCGGGATGTAATCCGCGGGAAGGGCAGGCATTTAGCGTTCGATGAAGTTTTCTTTGGCGCCCGCGGCCTTGCCGAGCGCAATGCGTTCGCTGACCAGGAACCCGTAGGCGGCGATGCTCAGGCTCGCGTGGTGGTGAAATCCCCGCCAACCTCGACCCTCGTAGTGATCCGAGCTGAGCTCCTGTTTGAAGTCCAGGTAGTCGCACTCGATGCGCCAACGCACGCGCGCTTTGGCCACCAGCTCGTTGAGCCGTGTGTCGGCCAGCAGCGTCGACAGGAATTACTTTTGCGGCTCGGCCTGTTCGGCCGGCCACTCGATGAGCAGCCATTGTTCGGGGCGCAGGCGCGCCCCGATACGAGCCCCCGCCGCGTCGGGCTCGCACGGCCGAGGCCGCGATCCCCCTGCGGCGCGGTAAGCAACGGCCACGCGCCCGAGGCCTCAGGCAGAACTACGCACCGGACTCGCTGAGCGCGCTAAGGCTGGCCGTGACAGATTTCACAATTACACCGAGCTTTCACTTAGCCCCCTCCGTGCCAGGCCTGCCAGTGATACGTTTTCCGTCTGCAAGATCACCGGGGCTCCTCGCAGGCCGCATGCAAGGAGACGAAAAGGAACATGCCAGTGCGTCATTTTGTAAAAGATTGCAAGCCCTCCATATATAGCCTACAAGTTTCATTGACGACCCGATGAGGCACGTGTCACCTTGGCACCCGCCAGAGTGTGACATGAGCACGGATAAATTCATCTCCTCTCTTTCGACGGCAATCCCGCTGTCGGCGATTTCTCGCCTTACGCAAGAAGAAAGCGCAAAGTTCCTGCGCATTGTGCTCGACGCGCTCACCATCCAGCGGCACTATCAACTTTTCATGTGGCTGCGTGGCGAGTTCCAGGACTTCCTTCCTCATGAAATCCTGGTCTCGGCTTCGGGCGACTTCGGCGCGTGGCTCGTGAAACTCGATGTCGTGTCCACTCTGTCGGAAGTGCGCACAAAGCAACTTGCGGACTGCAGTATTGACCCATTCGTCGAAGTTGCACACTCGCAATGGGTCAAAGGCCAACGGCGACCGCTGTTTCTGGATCCCACAGACATGCACCCTGCGCTTGCTGAAGGCTCCTGTACCTTGCACCGCGCGCTCCGCGAGATGCAATCAATCGTGGTGCACGGAGTTCACGACTTTCGCGAAGGCCACGACAGCATTTACGTCATGCAGAATCGGGAACCACTGAGCGGCCCAGAGGTAAAGGAGCGCCGCTTGTTCTTGCTCGATTTACTGATTGCTCAGATTGACATGGCTTTCCGCCGCGTTGCCGGTCTCCCACTTGCCGTTAGGAAAGGGAGGAATCATGATGGCAACGATGGACTCAATCTGAGTGCCCGCGAACAGGAGATTCTTGATCTGATCTGCCGTGGGGAGACCAACTCGGACATTGCCGCCACGCTCGCAATCAGCCCATTCACAGTCAAGAACCACCTGCAGAGAATCTTCAAGAAGATCGGCGTCAATAATCGGACGCAGGCGGCCACGAAGTACAATCAAGCGCTCCTCGAGCTGCGGAAATTTCTAACCTGATGTCGCACCGCGTCCGGCAGGCTAGGCTTGGCAGCGCGCACTAGCGTCGTCCGCCGCACGCTTCCTAGAGCAAAGCCGACCGTCTCTATCTGGCCAACGCCTTCAGGTAGCCGGCTTCGCCCAAAGCGCGGGACATAGCATTGAATTCGCGGCCCAGGAGCATCCCCATGGCGGGCCCTGCGTGACCGAGTCGTGCTGACCGCTCCGCCCTTGGCACGAGCGACGCAATCAGATTCGCCACAAGAAGATAGATTTCGCGGTCGCGCCACTCGCGCAGGCATCCGTCCCGCTCGCGTTGCACAGTTAGTTCGCTTTGCCGGCGAAAGCAAGTCTGCATCACATAGAGCTCTTCGCCGGCGTACAGCACGTCGGCCAATGCACGTAGTCGGGCCTCAACAACCGCCGCAGCTTTCGGTGTGTTGATACCAATTTTCGCCTCGTCCGCGTACTTGCGCGCCGCGATTACCATGTCCGCGGCCAGGCGACAAATGTACTCCATGTCATCGAGCATCCTTGCCTCCATAGCGCCAACGCGTCCCACATATATCAGCACAGTGGCGCGCGCGGGGCAAGCGAGTGCCGGCCCTTTCTTGCGTTTCTTACAATCATTGACCACGGCGGAAGGAATCGACGTGCCCGCATCACTGCCGCGCTCACACGAATTGACACTCGCTTCCTGCGTCGATCTCGACCAGGCTTCGCCGCGCCGCGCGCTGAACAAGAGGGTCGGCACGGCCCTAAACGCCGCCCGGAGATCGGGCGCCGTCGATTGAGGTGGCGAAGCTGCTGGTGGCGTTGCACGCAAAACGGCTAGTGTCCTGAGTCTTTAATTCTGGAACATTGCGTTTGTTCCCCTGTCGTACGGTGAGGTGCATTACCAGGGGACGAGCGATGAGCCGGGGAGCGCAGCTCACGGAGTTGAAGTTGAGCGTGCAAGAGAATAATCAACTGCTCGAGTGGATGCGGCGGCACAAGACCTCGCAAGCGCTGGCGTTGCGCTCGAGGATCGTGCTCGCCTGCGCGCAAGGGCTGGACAATAGCGCCGTGGCCGGGCGCTACCGTGTCACGCGCCAGACCGTGGGCCGGTGGCGGAGCCGCTTCCTCGGGCGCCGGCTCGATGGGCTGCTCGATGAGCCGCGCCCCGGGGCGCCGCGCAAGCTCGATGACGCGAGGATCGAGGAGCTCATCGCCGCCACGCTCAATGAGCGCCCGCGCGAGGCCACGCACTGGAGCACGCGGCGGCTCGCCAAGAAGCTCAAGGTCTCGCAAAGCACGGTGAGCCGCGCCTGGCGCGCCTTCGGGCTGCAGCCGCACCGCGCTGAGACCTTCAAGCTCTCCACCGATGCCCTGTTTATCGACAAGGTGCGCGACCTGGTGGGCTTGTACGTGAATCCCCCGACCCGGGCGATGGCGCTGTGCGTGGACGAGAAGACCCAGATCCAGGCCCTGGAGCGCACCCAAGCCGCTGCTGCCGCTCGCCCCGGGGCTGCCCGAGCGGCGCACGCACGATTTTACAAGCGCCATGGCACGACGAGCCTGTTTGCGGCGCTGGAGGTGGCCACGGGCCGGGTGATCGGCCAGTTGCACCGGCGGCACCGCAGCACGGAGTTCCTCGCATTCCTGCGCACGATCGAAACCAACGTCCCGGCCGGGCTCGAGGTACACCTGATTCTGGATAACTACGGCACGCACAAGACGCCCTCGGTCAAAGGCTGGTTCGCCCGCCATCCTCGCTTTCACGTGCACTTCACCCCCACTTCGGGCTCCTGGCTCAATCTGGTGGAGCGCTGGTTTGCCCTGCTCAGCGAACGCCGGGTTAAACGCGGCACGCATCGCAGCACAGCCGAGCTCGAACGGGCCATTCGCGAATATCTGAACATCTACAACGAAGACCCAAAGCCCTTCGTCTGGACCAAGACCGCCGACGAAATCCTCGCGAGCGTGGCCAGATTCTGTAAACGCATTTCGCACTCAGGACACTAGCTACCGTCCGTCAGTAGGGCGGGATCACCGACGGCCTGAAAGGCATGTCCGAAGCCCTGGCCGCGGTGTATCCGGAAACCACGCTGCAGACGTGCATCGTGCACCTGATGCGCAACAGCCTCGAGTACGCCGGCTGGAAGGAGCGAAAGTCCCTGGCTGCAGCGATCAGGCCGATCTACACGGCCGCCAGTGCCGAGGCAGCCGAGGCTGAGCTGGGCGCCTTCGCCGACGGGCCCTGGGGCCAGAAATTCCCGACCGTGGTCGCCTCCCGGCGCCGGGGGTGGTCGAACGTGATTCCGTTCTTCGCGTTTCCGCCGGCGGTGCGGCGGGTGATCTACACCACGGATGAAATTGACAAGAGGGATGATCGCAATAGCATCTCCCATGCACGGGTGACCGCGGGGCGAAGTGCGGCGCACCGACTGCAAGCGCTGCCGCGCAGCCAACTTACTGAGTTCGCGTCGGATTTGCGGCGCCCGTGCTCCTCGCCTTGGGCCGTGCCTGCCAGCGGGCGACAAACCGGGCGTAGGCACGCTCGGCTTGTTCGGCCATCGTACGTTCGTGCTCGCGTACTTCCTTCAGGCTGTATTCGGCGGCCGAGCTCCGGTGGCCCTTTCTGACGGGCAGACCTGCTCGAAGCTCCAGCTCGCGACGTTTCTTCGCCGCCAGCGCCGGCCGCACCCAGGCGTAGTCCTCCTGGCCGCTCAGGACGTGCCAAACGATGGTGGCGAGCTTGCGTGCGGTGGCGACGGCGGCGATCTGCATGCCGCGGCGGGCGCGGATGCGCAGGAAGAACGCACGCAGCGGACCCGGAGCCTTGGCCGCGGCCCACGCGGCCTCGACCAGCATGGCCCGAGCGTGCGCCCGACCGACCTTGCTGATGTGTCCGTGCTGTGCCGGCTGCAGTCCGGATTGACGCACGCGCGGGTTGAGCCCGAAGTAGCTCACGAGCTTCTCGGGTGAGGCGAAGCGCCCGATCTCTCCGATGGCGGCCAGCACGCCGATGGCCACGATGCAGTTCACGCCGGTGATGGTGAGCAAGCGCTTGAGCTGCTCGTCCTCGAGGACAGCCTGTCCGAGCAGCTGGTCGATGGCCGCGAGGTCCTCCGCCAGGCGATCGAGCTCGCGCAGGCGCTGCTCGACACCAAGTCGCTCATCGAGCGGCAGCGGCTGTTCCCCAAGCCAGGCGCGGCCCTTGCGGCCGAAGAGGTCGGTGGCCGGACAGCGTGCGATCAGGTGCGTGGCAAGCACCGAGTGGATCTCGTTCTTCAGGCGCGTTCTGTGACGCACGATCTGCGCACGCCGTGCGACCTGACGGCGCAGCGCCTGCGTGCGCTCATCGGGCATCCACACCTGCGGCAGGAAGCCGCTCGCGTACAGCTGCGCCAGGATCGCCGCGTCGATCTTGTCGGTCTTGACCCGGGCTTCGGCGATCAGCCGTACCTGCAGCGGGTTGGCGATCACGACGCGCGCGACGTGCGGCTTCAGTGCGGCCGCGATCGCTGCGGTGTTGCCCGTGGCCTCGAGCACAACCTCGTCGGTGGCACGAAGCCCCTGGGCGAAGCGCAGCAGGGACTCATGCTGCAGAAGAACTCGCCCCCCTTCGCGCACCAAGCCGTCCTCGAGATACGCGATCTCGCCGACGGTGCGCGAGACATCCAGTCCGATGACTCTCATCATCACGCTCCTTCAGTTGGGTTGGACACCTCACCGTGGGAGCCTGTGGGCAACACGACAACTACGGATTCGCGCTCGCAGCGCAACCGGGCGGGTCGCAGGGGCGGCCAGCTACAAACTCGAGCTCGCGGCTCATCGTGTACATCGGCCTGCCCACGCTTCGTGCTCCCAGGTACCCCTGTCCCGGATGGGCACACCATACGCCGAGTCGGCGGGGACACTCAGGTATCGGGCAATATCATGCCGGTTACAAATGCCATCGAGAGCGTGAATGCGCAGTTGCGCAAGATCATCAAGACGCGCGGCCATTTCCCTTCCGATGATGCCGCGAGCAAGTTGATCTGGCTGGCGCTGCGCAACATCACCGCCCGTTGGGGCCATGCCGCGCACGACTGGAAGAACGCGATGAATCAATTCGCGATCCTGTATCAAGATCGTTTCACCCGAGCACAAGCGTAAAATGTTTTACCGTCGACTTTCCCACCGCGCCGGGCGTTCGTCGCAAGCGACGAACGCCCGGCGCGAAAGTTATTCAAGCCTCAAACACAGAAATCACGACACTCCTGGCGTCGCCACTACAACCACGTCCGTCCGCATTCGAGCCTCAAAGACATGACACTCGTCGAGTTCAAAGCGCGTTACGATTCCGTCAACCAGGGAGCCGTTCCCCAGTTATGACTGGGCCGCAAATCCCTGGGCAGGTCACTACCTGAACCAGGCTTTGTGTCAATATGTTCGCTGTAGGTCAGGAGCACGACGAAGATCCGAGAGGCGCCGGCCAGCGCGCGAGCCTGTTCCGGTGACGTCGTCTTTTGCGCTTTGGGGGTACGGGCTTGCGAAGCTTGCCGGGAAACGTCGGCCGATACGTCTTGGCGCGCGAGCTGGGTCGCGGCGCCATGGCGACCGTATTCCTCGCGCGCGATCCGTTCGCTGGGGGAGAAGTTGCCGTCAAGGTGTTTGCGCATGCCACCGGCGACCCGGACGCGATACGGCCCGCGCACCGCACCAGCTTCCTCAACGAAGCGGCGCTTGTAGGCAAACTGCAACACCCGCATATCGTGACGCTGCTCGACGCGGCGGTCGAGCCGGGGTTCAGCTACGTGGTGATGGAGTACGTGCCGGGCGGCACGCTTTCGCAGTACGCGCTGCCGGACAACCTGCTGCCGCTCGAGCGAGTTGTCGAGATGATTTTCAAGCTGAGCCGCGCCCTCGAGTTCGCGCAGCGTCAGGGCGTGATCCACCGCGACGTCAAGCCAGCCAACATCCTTGTGACGCACTCGCTCGACGTCAAGCTCTCGGACTTCGGCATTGCTCGGCTCGACAACACGACGCACACGGATATCGCTAACGCCGGCTCGCCGGCGTATATGTCGCCCGAACAGCTCACCGAGCAGCCACTCACCCACCAGACTGACATCTATTCGCTCGGGATCGTGATGTACCAGCTGCTCTGCGGCCGGCAGCCGTTCGGCGCCAGCTCGGCCGCCGCGCTCATGTACCAGATCGTCAATCAGGAGCCGCCACGGCTGCGCACCTTGCGGCCGGATCTGCCCGAAGCGTTCGAGGCGATCGTGTCGCGCGCTATGCACAAGGACCGGAGCGTGCGCTACCCGACTTGGATCGACTTCGGTAGAGACCTCGCGAGCCTGACGCGCCGCCTGGATGGACCGTCCGAAGTGTTATCCGACACGCACAAATTCCACGCCCTGCGCGACCTTTCGTTCTTCCGCGACTTCCACGAACTCGAGATCTGGGAGACGCTGCGCTTTGCGGTTTGGCAGCGCTTGCCCGAAGGCGCAGTGATCATCAAAGAAGGCGAACGCGGCGATGCGCTCTACCTTTTGGTCGAGGGCCGAGCTGAGGTAACGCGCGCCGGCACGCAACTCGCGACGATTGCCGCCGGAGACCTGTTCGGCGAGATGCTGTACTTTGCCGACGACACCGCGGAGCGCAGCACCACCGTTCGCTCGATCGGGCCGGTGCTGGTGCTCGAGATCAAAGCCGCGGCGCTCGGCGCAGCGAGCGCCGCCTGTCAGGTACAGTTCAACCGAGCTTGCATCCGTCTATTGATCAAGCGACTGTCGGTAGCTAACCGGCGGCTCGCCGCGGGGTAAGTCGGGCGGCGGGTACGCCGAAAGGCTGCGCCCGTCCAACGATCCATATTCCAAGCGCCTAATCAGCTTGTCTCAGGACATAGCGACCCAGTGGACCGTAACAGTTGAAGTGGAAGTAATGCGACGCGAAGGATCGAAGTACTTCCACTTCACGGTCTTGGGTTGCTGGTTGTATTGACGGATGTAGCGCATGAGTTTTCGCTTGAGGTCGGGCACGGAAGTGAAGATGCCACGGGCGATCACGTCGCGCTCGATCTTGGCGAACCACAGTTCGACCTGATTGAGCCAGGACGAGTAGGTCGGAGTGAAGTGCAGATGAACATTGGGATGCTCGCCGAGGAACTGCCCGACCTGTTGGGTCTTGTGCGCCGAGAGGTTGTCGGCGATCACGTGGAGCTCCTTGCCCTTGGGCTGATGCACGACGATGTCGGTGAGGAAGGCAACGAACTCCGCCGAGGTGTGGCGTGCGGCGGTCTTGCCAAGGACCTCCCCGGTCTTGGTGTTGAAGGCTGCGTACAGCGACAGCGTACCGTGCCGGTAATACTCGAAGCCGTGCCGCTCTGCGCGCCCGAGCGAGAACGGCAGCACCGGGTCCTTGCGGTCCAAAGCCTGAATCGCGGTCTTCTCGTCCACGCAAAACACCGCCGCATGCTGCGGCGGGTTCAGGTACAGCCCGATCACGTCGGCTGCCTTGGATTCGATGTCCGGGCCGTTGGAGGCCAGATAGCCTTCAAGCCGATGCGGCTTGATCCCGTGCTGGGCCCAGATGCGCGCCACGCTCATGTGCGAGATTGCACCGCCCAGTTCGGCAGCGAGTTTGCGCGAAGACCAGTGCGTCGAGCCGTCGGCCGGTTTGCGCTTGGTGGTCCAAGCCAGCGCCCGCGCCTCGATGCGCTCGGTCACCTTGTAGCGCTCGCGCCCCGCGTGCCGTGCGAACAACCCAGCCAGTCGATCGGCGGCAAACCGCTTGCTCCAGCGATCGATGTAGCTGTCGCTGCAATCGAGCTTGGCGCGAATCTCGGCCCACGTCAGTCCCTCGGACAGCAACAAGATCAGCCGAGCGTGTCGCGCCGAATCGGCTCGGCCATTTCTCGCACTCGCCTGCCGCCGCAATTCCATCAGTTCAGTCCTGGTCAGCTTCATCGCGCCCTCCAGAGGCACGATGATACTTCCTATTTAACCGTTACAGTCCACTAGTACGGTGACACGTGAATTACGCAACATAGTGATGGCCGAGCTTTTGATCCGCGTCTTGGCGCGTAAAGGTCCAGTCGATGCCGCGCCCCTCGGCGTTGCGTCGGCGTTGCCAGGCGTTGAGCTCGCGCCGCGCGCTGGCTCGGTCCATCAGCCGCCGCCCGAGGCATTGACGCTCCAGGATACTGATCTCGATCTCCGCCATGTTCAGCCAACTGGCGTGCTTGGGCGTGTGGTGAAACTGCACGCGTCGCAACAGGGCGTGAGCGGCCGAGCGGCCCAGGACCTCCTCGAAGCACGAACGGAAGTGGGTGTTGAGATTGTCCAGAACCAAATGAACCTTCGTGGCCGAGGCGTAGGTGCGTTCCAGGAGCTGGCGCACGAAGCCGACGAACTGGGGCTTGGTTCGGCGCTCGGTCACCTCGATCGTGCGACGCCCTGCCTTGGGTTCGACAGCCACGAACACGTTGCAGGTGCCTTGGCGCACGTATTCGTAATCGCATTTGCCCGGTCTGCCGGCCTTCATGGGCAGCGGCGCTCGGCTGTCTCGGATCAATTGCTTGCTCTTCTCGTCGATGCAGATCACGGGCTCGCGCGCGATAGGGCTGCGCATAGAGCTCGAGCACGTCGTACATGCGTCGACGGTACTCCTCGGTCAACACCCCGATGCACCACATCAGCTTGCGCCAGGGCTTGAGGCGGTAATGGGATGGTCCGCCCCCTTCTTCCTATACTGGAAGGGCAGCGATGCGCTAACCAGCGAGAGGAGCGAACCATCATGGCCATTAAAACTCTTGGCATCGACATCCGCAAATCGACTTTTCACCTGATCGGCTTGGATGAGCGTGAGCGGCCGACCCTGAAGCAGAAACTTACTCGCGCCAAGCTCATGGAGTTTGCCGCGAAGCTCCCGCCGTGCCTGATCGGCATGGAGGCCTGCCCCGGATCCCAATACCTGGCACGGCGCTTTGCCGAGTACGGCCACACGGTACGACTGATGGCCGCGCAATTCGTCAAGCCGTATGTCAAGTCCAACAAGTCGGACTTCCTGGACGCCGAGGCGATCGCCGAGGCGGTCACGCGCCCTACGATGCGCTTTGTCCCGGTGAAGAACCCGGAGCAGCAGGACCTGCAGGCGCTGCACCGGGTGCGAAGCGCGCTCGTTGCCGAGCGCACGGCCACGATCAACCAGGCGCGCGCCTTCTTGCTCGAGTACGGCCTGCCGATCACCCGCGGCACGCGGGCGCTTCGCCACACGCTGCCGGGGATCATCGCCGACGAGACGAACGCCGTCTCGTTCAGGATGCGCTCGATTCTGCAGCGGCTCTGGGGCCAGATCCTCGATCTGGACCAGCGCATCGAGGACTTCAGCGGCGAGATCGAGGCGCTCGGGCGCGAGCAACCCGCCTGCCAGCGCCTCATGACGATCCCGGGCATCGGCATCCTGACCGCCACGGCCTTTATTGCCGCCGTGCGCGACGGCCGGGTGTTCCGATCCGGGCGCGAGCTCGCCGCCTGGCTGGGGTTGGTGCCGGCGCAGTACTCCACCGGCGGCAAGCCCAAGCTGCTGGGCATCTCCAAGCGCGGCAACGTGTACGTGCGCACGCTCCTCGTGCACGGGGCGCGGGCGGTGCTCGCCCGAGGCGCCCGGCGGGACGCTCGGCTCTCGGCCTGGCTCGCGGGGCTGAGCCGCCGCGCGCACCCCAACGTTGCGGCAGTGGCGCTCGCGAATAAACTCGCCCGCATCGCCTGGGCGGTGCTTACCCGAGGAGACACTTACCAGGGCACGACGGCCCGGGGCAATGCGGCATTAGAGGGCACGGGCATGGCAGCGTAGCTCAGAGTTCACCCACCTGGGTTTGCGAGGACCATCATCGATGGCACAACCGGTTGACCGACCGAGTCGAGAACCTGATAAAAAAATGGCCTGGCATCTATCAAGGCCGCAGCGTTTATGAGGACGACCCGGCGCGGATTCCCATCGGGGCCCGAAGGCCTGTGCCTTCAACGTGAGGCCGGATACATTTGTGCAAACCGGATCCCGTCATCGAGAATGCGTCCTTGACAACAGGGGGCGGACCATACATTTTTTTAGCAGCCGGCGCACGCTCTCGCGACTGATCCGGCGCATCTGCGGGTGGCGGCGCGCCGCCTGGGTCAGCAACGCGACTGTCCAGCGTTTGGCCCCCTCGGGCGGTGAGGAGCATGCCAAGGCGCTCACCTCGGCCAGCGCCTCGGCTCGGTACTGCTGGGGTTTGCCCGGGCGCGCCACATCGCGCAGCGCAAAGTCCAAGCCCCCCTCCAAGTATGCCGCCCGGGTGCGCCAGATCGCGGTACGGCCCACCCCGAGCACCTCCATGATCTGGCGCTCGGGCACGTTTCGATCCAAGGCCGCAAGGATGTGGGCGCGGTTGAACTCGCGCGCCCTGTGTGCACCCTTGGATCGGAACTGCTGCACCGCTTCACGCTCCCGTTTGCTCAGCCTCAGCTCGGTTTGGTGCATCGCCCATGCTCCTCGTTCGGTGGGGATGCGCCATGATACTATGTTCCGTAATTAACGTGTCTGCGTACTAGGGGCTGAGCCAGGGTCTGTTTGCGGTCATCTTCTCTCCACCACGCTGACCCTGGCGCAAGGTGAACATTCGTCTGCCGCACGCCTGGACAAGCGCGCGCTGGCCATTGGAAACCGGACACAAGGCTTCTACAACGGCGCACGCCGCCGGCAAGGCGATGTGTTCGAGATCGACGAGAGCAAGCTCGAGCGCGACATCGTCGGCGAGCCGATCCTGCCGCGCTGGGTGCATCCAGCCGACGATCAGCGCGGCGCGGCCAAGCGCATCGATCGCGAGAAGTCGCACGCGCTGCGCGCCGCCGTCGCGGCCGGAGCTAGCGGCCCGGTGGTCGGCGAGAACATCATGTTGCCGGCCGGAACGAAAGGAGGCCGCAAATGAGCTTCTATCCGAACAGCAACATGGTGGACGACATTCCACCGATCGCACCGGCGCAGTCTGAGCCCGAGCACGAGGAGCCCGTCGAGCACGACGAGCTGACCGGCGCGCCGATCGAGGAGCCGAAGACCGAGTCGAAGACCGAGTCGAAGACGGAGCCGAAGACCGAGCCGCAGAACGAGCCGCAGAACGAGCTGCTGGCCGAGATCCCTGACGCGGTCCGCGTGGCACGCGACACACCAGAGCGCAAGTTCTTCGACACGCAGAAGCTCTACGCCCAGGCCGTGCCGATCGCCGCCGCCGCGGCCTTTCATCCACTGGGTATAGCACTCGCGTGCGACCAGGAAGCCGCCAATCTGATAACCAAGTTACCACATGCCCAGTTGCGATGACGGGCACGCTCTCGCGCTAGACCTCCCCTCACTCGAAGCCCGGCCGAGTGCTGGGCTTTTTCTCGCTTCGGACCGTTGTGGTCCTCAAGGAGGGCAACCTGGGCTAATTCACGCATCCAATGTCGGTTTTCTTTACATTATTTTTCGCCGAGCTCGTTCTCTTTTTCCCTAACATATTGATAAAGTGTGAGAGACGTTTGGCTGGCCTGGAACTTGCATTTTCATATTGACTTAACCCCGTTTGAGGCAGGAGCTTGATCTGGATAATCCGCCATCGCGGGATCAGCGGCAGAGACCACTTCAAAAGCAGGAGAGCAACCATGACGAAGCGTCTAACAGTCCTTCTGGCGGCAATGGGCTTGATCGGCCTCGCCGGTGGCGCCCAGGCGACACCGTCGAATCTCCCGCCGCCTGCAGGCGCGATTTTGGATCTGAACGGCCAGCCGATTACGAACGTCCAACAATCCTACTCCGTCGATTTCACCGCCGGCCTGGCCAATACCGCGATAACTTTCGCGTTCCGCCAGGATCCCAGCTTCGAGAGTTTCTCCAACGTGTCGCTGGTCGACCTGACGACGTCAAGCGTCAATCTTCTGCTCAACGGCGACTTCGCCTTGGGCAATCTTGGCACCTCCACCGTTACCGACTGGACCTACGCCAACATCTATGGCGCGACCTACGGCGGCGTGCTGGGCTCTGGTTGCGGGTTCAACGGCACCAACTGCTGGTATGACGGGGCGGTTCAAGCCTACGACGCTATCAGCCAGACGGTGGCGACGAATGTCGGCGATCTTTATGAGATCAGCTTCAACCTGAACGGCGGTAGCGGCCAGACTTATTCCGATCTCAGCACCAATGGAAACGTGACGGATACCGGGGGCAACGGCATCGACGTTCTCGCCTACGCCGAGGCCGGCCTGCCCCCTGCGGGCACCGTCCCGGAACCCGCCACCATCGCCCTTCTCGGCATCGGCCTGCTCGGCCTCGGATTCAGCCGCCGCAGGCGCGCGATGTAGCTACTACTCGAACAAGAGCAAGTAGGAGACACCCCGCTTCGGCGGGGTTTTTCTTTTCAGCGGGCGGGCTGGTCTCACCTGGAGCAGGTCGCGTCGATCTGCGCGACTCTCAAATACGTGAGGCGCGTTGACGGGTTTCCGGTGAGCGCGTAGTCTCTACGTGTCCGCGATTTGGCCTCGATTGCAGGCGGACGAAGCACCTCAAGACTCTGCTAAACCGAGGCGTCCACTGCAACGGAGGACGAGATGGACTTCCGCTACTCCAACCACGGCAGCATCTCGCTGCTTGAGCCGGTCTCCGAAGCAGCATGGCATTGGGTCATCGAGCGCATCGCCGTTGAGGCGAACCAGATGTGGTTCGGACATTCCCTGGTGATCGAGCACCGGTACGTCCCGCCGATCCTCGAGGGCATTCGTGCCGACGGGCTGGAGGTTGCATGAAGACCTTCAGAGGCCCCGGAGTCTCGCCAGCCAAGCTGCGCCAGATCGACGAAGAGCTGACCGCGCTCGAGCAGGGGCGCGACTTCGAGTTCCACTTCACCGGCTGCGTGGGCGTGCTCACGGCCCTCTCGCGCGAGGCCATCGCGTGGGGCGTCCGCAACGTGCCGAAAGACCAGCACCTTTTCGACGGCACGCAGTTCATGCTCGAGCGCGAGGAGGTGCGCCCCACGCTCGACAGGATGCTCGAGGCCGGGCTGCGGGGCTACGGCCCGCGACTCCAGCTCGTGATCGCAACGCGAGGAGCCGACATCGCCGCGATCGTCATGCGGCAGCTCGCACGGCGCGAGGCGGGGTGCGTCAAGCTGCACCTGGTGTCAGTAGTGTCCGACAGAATTCAGAATAGGTTCAGTTGGTTAGCGCTCTGAGGCATGTCCATCGAGATCACGGATTCGGTAAGCAACTGAATCAAGGATTCTTTCTCGAATGGTCTGATGCTCAGGATTTGCAGCATCGAATGCAGCGACAGTTCCAAGTTGAGCCGCTTGCGGATGATGGCCACCAGTACGTAGACAGTGACGGCGGTCCAGACTTGGGTCTTGACCGCGTTCTCGGAAGTGCCGAAGAAACGCTTGATGCGAAGATGCTGCTTGATCCATTTGAAAAACAGCTCCACCTGCCAGCGGCTCTTGTAGAGCGCGCACACGGTGAGCGCGGGCAACGACAAATGGTTGGTCAGAAACACCAGGCGCTTGTCTCGTTCGGGATCGCGATACACGATGCGGCGCAGCCGCTCGGGATAGCCCTGGTGGGAATAAAACACCGTGAGCTCGACCAGCTGATCGCAGATGAGGCCGGTCGAGCGATCCACGCCCTGGGAGAGCAAGCGCTTGAACTTGGAGTTCGACTTGGCGCGCGTCACGAAGAAGGCGCCGGCCTGGTTGAGCGTATAGAGCCGCTCGAAGTCGAGGTAGCCGCGGTCCATCACGTAGAAGGCGCCGGGCTCGGGCGCGAGCAGATCGAGCACGTTCACGTCGTGCAGCTTGCCGTCGCTGATATGCACGAAGGTGGGGATCGATCCCCGCAAATCGAGCAGCGTATGCAGCTTTACCGCCGCCTTGGTGGCGCGAAACGGTGCCCAGGGAAACAGCGCCAGACACAGATCGATCGTGGTGGAGTCCAGCGCATACACCGTCTCGGAGATGTCCACCCCGATGGGCTCTTCGGCGTAGAGCCGGCGTGCGGTATGGATCAGCGCTTGGGCGAACTCGTAGTAGATGCGCCAGTCGCGCTCTTCGTTGGCATCGGCGAGCGCGCTGCGGCTGACGTTCCCGCGCAGCCCCAGATGGTAGAGCTTGGCGGGCTGCGCGCGCAGACACGCCTCGATGTCGCGCAAGCTCTCTCGATAGGTCAGTTGCGCGAAGGCAAGACACAGGAACTGGTCCAGACAGCTGAAGCGGCGAACGTTGAAGTCGCCCCGATACTTCGCCACCAACCGTCGAAACGTATGCCACGGCGCGAACTCCATCACCTGCGCGAACACGAGCTTGCCTGTGTACATCGGCGCCTCCGAGCAAAATCCCGGAAGACTGCCCGAAGCAGCGTTCGCAATTCAAGTCGTTAACACCCCCAAAAGTCATAAAAACCCGTGTCAGCGCTAGAGTTACGATCGATCGACCTCAAACGTGTCGGACACTACTGACCTGGTGTAGCAAACGCCCCCCGCGCGCATTGACTCATCCGATTTGTTACCCGGATGAACCGGTTGCCTCACCTAACCTGCTACCCGTCGGATTGGCCGACGAGGGCGGAACATGGCGAGGCGACTGAGCATGGCAACACGCAAGGAATTGATCGCGGCCGTTGGGCAGCGATATCGCGAAGCATCGAAGAGCGAGAGAACCAAGATCCTGAGCGAGTTCGCGGAGCTCACCCAGTATCACCGCAAGCACGCCATTCGCGTTCTGAGCAGTGCGCCCTGCTCGCTCCGCCAGAATCATGCCCGCAACCGGCTGTACGACGAGGCGGTGCGACAAGCACTGATCGTTCTATGGGAGGCTTCCGACAGGCTGTGCGGCAAGCGCCTCAAGGCCTTGATACCCATGCTGGTCGATGCCATGGAGCGACATGGCCCTCTCAGCCTGGACCCCACGGTCAAGGACAAGCTCGTGAGCGTGAGCGCGGCCACGATTGATCGCGCCTTGCGCGCTACGCGAGCAGATTGACGGGCAACGCAAGCGCAGGACCGGCGTCGGCGCAGCGATTCGGCGCAGTATTCCGGTGCGCACCTTCGCCGACTGGCGGGACCCTCCACCGGGCTTCTTCGAGATCGACATGGTTGAGCACTGCGGTGGCTCGAAGAGCGACGGCAACTTCGTTCACAGTCTGGTGCTGACCGACATTGCCAGCGGCTGGACCGAATGCGTGGCGATGCCGGTGCGCAACCAATTGCTCGTGGTGCAGGGCATGGCCAAAGTCGCCTCTGATCTGCTATTTCCCATGCTCGGCGTGGACACCGACAACGACAGCGCATTCATGAACCAGACGGTCTTCGACTACTGCAAGGAACTCGGTCTCGAGCAAACACGCTCACGGGTCTACAAGAAGAATGATCAAGCCTGGGTCGAGCAGAAGAATGGCTCCGTCGTGCGGCGCCTGGTGGGCTACGGGCGCTTGAGCGGGCGGGCCGCCACGCAAACCCTGGCCCGGCTGTACGCCGTCTCACGGCTGTACATCAACTTCTTCCAACCCTCGTTCAAGCTCCAGTCGAAGACGCGCGACGGCGCGCGGCTCAGCAAGACGTATCACCCGCCCATGACCCCTTGCGATCGGCTGCTGGCCCTGCCCAATGTGGCCGAGACGACCAAGGCAAGGCTGCGCGAGCAGTTCACCAGCCTCGACCCGGTGCGACTGCTGCAGGAGATCCGCGCCACTCAGAACACACTGGCCGGTCTCGCCGAAACCGCAACTCACGAGCACGCGCCGCCAGCGCCAGTAACGGACGTGGCGACGTTCCTGAGCGGCCTGTCCAGAGCCTGGCAAGATGGCGAAGTTCGACCAACGCACCGTCCGCAACCGGGTGCGAAGCATTGGTGGAGGACTCGCGCAGACCCGTTTGAGCACGCCTGGCCGGTCCTCGAGCAATGGCTCGAGAACGAGTCCACGGTAACCGCCAAGGAGATGATGGATCGCCTCGCGGCAATGGTGCCGGACGCCTATGCCGGCAAGGCTCAGTTGAGGACCCTGCAACGCCGCGTCAAGCAGTGGCGTGCACAGAAGGCAAAGGATCTGATCTTGGGGACGCTAAGGCAATCAGCCGGCGACAGAGAAGGCGCGGCCTCGGCCGCGCCTTCTCTGTCGATGCAGAAGGAAAAGACAACTCAGTAGCGGTAACATTCCTCCGTGAGGCAACACGCGCGCGTCAGAATAGTTGTCGCCCCGATAGAATCGAGAACCCGGGGGCGATGATGAGATAAGGAATTGGCTCGATACGGACAAGCATTCAAGGACAGGGCGGTGGCGCGGTTGTTGCCGCCGGAGAGCGCGGTGCTGGAAGACGTGGCGCGTGAGATCGGGGTTGGAGCGGGAACGCTGGAGCGCTGGCGCAGCGATGCGCTGTCCAGGCCCGCTCGCGAGCGGGCCTGGACAGCGGCGGCCCGATTGGACGCCGATTGACCACGGCCTCGATGGACGAGGCCGGCAAGAGCGCCTGGTGCCGCGCCCACGGGGTGTACCCGCAGC
Organism: uncultured Pseudomonadota bacterium; assembly: GCA_963817785.1. GTDB lineage: Bacteria > Pseudomonadota > Gammaproteobacteria > Burkholderiales > SG8-39 > JAKALD01. The sequence goes on from CAWFPL010000008.1 coordinate 1,258,409, forward strand.
AGCTGGCGGCTTGGCGGCTGGCCGGCCACGCAGGCGCTGGCCGAGCCCGAGGAGGCCCGCGCGAGCCCGCAGCAGACCAAGCAGGACCGCCGGCGCATCAAGGAGCTCGAGCGCGAGCTGCGCCGCAAGGACCGTGCCTTGGCCGAGACGGCGGCGCTTCTGGTGCTGTCGAAAAAAGTCGCGGCGATCTTCAACAAGGGCGAGGACGAATGATCGGCCTCGAAGATCGCCAGAGCCTGGCCCGAGACATCCACACGGCGCACGCGGCCGGCGCGCGGCTGCACCGGGCCCTGCGAGACGGCCGGCATCGACGTGCGCACCCTGCAGCGCTGGAAGGGCTGCGAAGGGCTCGTATCGGGCGATGGCCGGCCCGATGCGCTGCGTCCGGTACCGGCCATGCGCTCAGCCCAGCTGAGCGCGGGGAGGTGCTGCGCCTGGCCAACGAGCCACGCTTTGCCGAGGTGCCCCCGGCACGCATCGTGCCGATGCTGGCCGACGAAAGCGTGTATATCGGCAGCGAGTCCACCTTCGCCCGCGTGCTGCGCGAGCATGGGCAGAGCGCCCACCGCGGGCGAGCCAAGGCGCCGCGGGCCAGCCGGCGGCCGAGCACGCACATCGCCACCGCGCCGCGCCAGGTTTGGTGCTGGGACATGACCTACCTGCCGGCCACAGTCGTGGGCCGGTGGTTCCACCTGTACCTGATCCTGGATCTGTACAGCCGCAAGATCGTGGGCTGGGAGGTGCGCGACACCGACGATGCCGGCCATGCCGCGCACCTGGTGCGCCGCACGGCGCTGGCCGAAGGCATCGCCGCGCTCGAGGCCAAGCCGGTGCTGCACGGGGACAACGGCTCCACGCTCAAGGCCACCACGGTGCTGGCGATGCTCGCATTGGCTGGGCATCAAGCCCTCGTACTCCAGGCCCCGCGTCAGCGACGACAACGCCCATGCCGAGGCGCTGTTCCGCACGGCCAAGTGCCGACCCGAGTTCCCGGCCAGGGGCTTCGAGGATCTGCAGGCTGCTCGGGCTTGGGCGTCCGAGTTCGTGCATTGGTACAACTTCGAGCATCGTCACAGCGGCATCCGCTACGTCAGCCCGGTGCAGCGCCATGCGGGCGACGATCACGCGGTCCTCGCCGCTCGGCATGCGCTATACGCCCAGGCGCGTGAACGCAACCCGGCTCGCTGGTCGCGCCACACGCGCAACTGGTCACCCATCGGCGCCGTCACGCTCAACCCGGAGCGTGACTCCGTCGTCACGATGGCCTCACGCGCCGTGAATAAACAGCCACTGGCTGCATGACTGAGGCGACAACTACCTTGACGCGCGCCGAACGCTACAGAGCTGTAGCAATCGGTCTACGTTGACAGCGCGCAGGCGGACGACGCACAGTGGCACCGAGTTCAACCGACAGGAGGTCAGGATGCCCAAGCAGACGAAGCCGACGAAACCGCGTGCGAAGCTCACGGATCACGAGAGGGCGCTCCTGCGGGAGATGTACGAGTCCGGGCTTAGCTCTGAGCAGATCGCGAAGAAGCTCGAGACGCAGCGCGCGGAGGTGATGCAGCAGCTCGGCCGCTGACCGGCTCGAGCTGCAGCTCAACGAGGGCTGCCTGCGAGGCGGCCTTTGTTTCTCACCGCACTGACTGGCGCCAGGGTAACATTGCCCCCGTGCATCCGATCATCGAGTACCTTGTGCGGCTGGATCGCCCGGACGCGGACAAGTACCCGTTATGGGTGCAGCTGACCGCTGCAGGCAGTACCGCGATGCTGATCGGCACCTGCGCGACGGCGGCGACGGAAAATCGCGCCCTACCTGCTCACGAGCCGACCCACATGGAGCTGTATCAAGCGTCGAACAGCAGCGCCGCGCTGCAGATCAGCGCAGATTCTGGGTTGCTCTTCGTTTCGCAACGGGTCGGCGTGATGGGTGCCCCCACGCAGCTCCTCTCAGACCTCGGGATCCCCGAACAGGTAGACGGGTAGACCGAGCCGCAGCTCGACGAGAGGCCGCCCGCGAGGCGGCCTTTTCTATTGGCTCTGTCCTAATTACGTGTTGGTACAATTGGCGGTCTGAGTAGCAGAAGGCGGACCTCCGATGCGCAAACGAGACCTCGAACGGCTCCTAAAGGAGCTGACCAAACTGAGTCCCAACCAGCTGCGCAAGGTGTCGAACGCGGTTCGGCATCTGGAGGGCCGGCAGGAGGTCCACCGGCTGCTTGAAAAGCGCATAGAGGCGGTCGCGAAGTGCCCCTGGTGCAGCGGCGCCGAGTTCATTCGGTTCGGGCATTCTGTCAGCGGTAGCCAGCGGTACCAGTGCCAGCGCCCGGGCTGCGAGAAGACGTTCACGAGCCTGACCGGGACCACTCTGGTGGGAGCCCGCAACAAGCCGAAGCTCCTGCAGAACGCGCTCTGCATGAAGGAGGGGCTGTCGGTGCGGGAGACGGCCGAGAAACTGGGCGTTAACCGCAACACCGCCTTCCGGTTGCGGCACCTGATGATGCCGGAGCTCGAGAAGCACCAACCCTCCGATTTGCAAGGGGTTATCGAGGCGGATGAGATGTTCTTCCGCAAGTCGTACAAGGGCCAAAAGAAGGGCTTGCCGCGCAAGGCGTATCGGCGCGGGACGCGGGCCGGAAAGCGCGGCATATCGGCCGAGCAAGTCGCCGTCGAGACCGCGGTATCCCGCGGCTCCCCGTACAGTTTCATCGAGGTCCTGCCCTCGACACCGAACGCCGGCGACATCACGATGGCGTTGGGTCCGAAGCTGCGGACAGACGCGGTGCTCGTCACGGACGCTTCTCAGACCTATCTGACCGTCGGGAAGGCACTAGGCGTCACCGTTCGCCAGATTCCCCGCGGCTCGCACAAGCTCGGCCCGTACCACGTGCAGAACGTCAACGCTCTGCATAGCCGGATTCGCGACCGCTTGAGCAGGTTCCGAGGCGTCGCCACGAAGCACCTCCCAAGCTACCTGGCCTGGTTCCGATTCTTCGACCGGAAGTCACTCAACGTAGACCCGCAGACACTCTTGCTGGACGCCATTGGCGTGCCTCTTACCAACACGTAACTAGGACAGAGCCTTTCTATTTGGTGTGGCTATTTGTTGATGCAGGTTCCGTGGACTGGTTCATTCAGGGCGGCGGGTTGGCCAACGATCGCGCTCGTCAACCAAAATTCCTTCGTCTGCTTGCCAATTATGATCGTCATGGGTCCCACCGTCGGCGATGTCTGGTTCGGTTCAATCTCTGAGATCGAGGAGACGCCGACCAGCCCATACTTATTATTCTGCAGCACCTGAAACTGTGACAAGGAAAAGCTCAAAGCCGGGCTGGTGCGCGCTGAAGAAGCGACTGAATCTTGAACCGGGTGGGGAGAATTCATCTGACACAACTGGGGAGATTTGGGTTGACCTTGACACACGTCGGCTGCCTTGGATTCGAAGTCCGGCTGGTTGGAGGCCAGATAGCCTTCAAGCCGATGCGGCTTGATCCCGTGCTGGGCCCAGATGCGCGCCACGCTCATGTGCGAGATTGCACCGCCCAGTTCGGCAGCGAGTTTGCGCGAAGACCAGTGCGTCGAGCCGTCGGCCGGTTTGCGCTTGGTGGTCCAAGCCAGCGCCCGCGCCTCGATGCGCTCGGTCACCTTGTAGCGCTCGCGCCCCGCGTGCCGTGCGAACAACCCAGCCAGTCGATCGGCGGCAAACCGCTTGCTCCAGCGATCGATGTAGCTGTCGCTGCAATCGAGCTTGGCGCGAATCTCGGCCCACGTCAGTCCCTCGGACAGCAACAAGATCAGCCGAGCGTGTCGCGCCGAATCGGCTCGGCCATTTCTCGCACTCGCCTGCCGCCGCAATTCCATCAGTTCAGTCCTGGTCAGCTTCATCGCGCCCTCCAGAGGCACGATGATACTTCCTATTTAACCGTTACAGTCCACTAGGGGTTCAGCCAGGGTCTGTTTGCCGTCATCTTCTCTCCACTACGCTGACCGTGGCGCAAGGTGAACATTCGTCTGCCGCACGCCTGGACAAGCGCGCGCTGGCCATTGGAAACCGGAATCAAACGGTGATCCACGGCGCTGGTAAAGGTTGTTCGGGAAGCACTGCTCTATGAGTTCTAACCGAATGACCGATCCGCGCGACGTCCTTCGGCAGAAAGCTCGTACTCCTCGCTCATCGCGTCGATGCTTTCCGTCGCACGCTCCGGGCGCCCCCGTCCGGTGCACGCGACCACTGCATTCAAACCGGCGCCAATGGTCCGATTGAGTATTGGCTAACCGGAGCCAAGGCCCATCAGCGCTGGGGAAAATTCCCGTCGCGTACTATCGGCGAGGGCTCGACAACCGCGGCTTCGAACGGAACGCTTGTTTTCTTGTAAACGCGCGTGATCTTCCTTACGTAATCGCGTGTTTCAGCGTAGGGAGGCATGCCGCGGTACTTGTCAACGGCCCGCTCACCCGCGTTATATGCTGCCAAGACCAGCATGACATTGCCACGGAAGTAGGCAAGCAACCAGCGTAGATAAGCAAGGCCTCCTCTCACGTTCTGGACAGGGTCAAATACTCCTTTTACGCGGAAGCGCTCTGCTGTTTGCGGGATGAGCTGCATCAGCCCCTGTGCGTTTTTGGGCGAGACGGCGGAACCATTGAATCCGGATTCCACAGCAATCACGGCCAGCGCCAGTTTCGGATCGACCCCGTACTGGGGGGCAAGCCGATAGACCAGGTCCTTAATCCGATCACGGGTGGATGCGGCAGCCTCGGAATCCTGGAGCCCGCGTTCGGCGGTCGGTTCCGGCAGAAGGCACCGCGGCAACTGTGTATTCCGTCCGGCCGCGACGTAATGGAGCATCGTGGCGGCGTACTCGTGGCCCTGTTTCGCAGCGAGCATGAAAAGGGCAGCGGCCACACCGTCGTCATGCGCGACGCCGCGTCCATTGGCATACAGCCATCCGAGCTGGAATTGCGCCTCGGGATACCCGTGTTTGGCCGCCTCGCAGAAGAGGCGGCGGGCCTTTTGGAGGTCCTGGGGCACGCCCTCCGCATACTCGTACTTGATCGCTAGCTCCGTCTGTGCCTTTTGCTCCCCTTGCTCGGCCTCCGCGCTGAGCGCGCCAAGGTGACTGTCGCTTCCCGGCGCGGCCCTAAGCAGGCCAGGGACCAGGAGCGCGAGGACCGCAAACAAGTGGATCGAAGGTCCCATAATGCCGGATTGGCACAGAATATGGTCTATCAAGCACTTTCCGGGCCTACAGCCGCTTCCCATTGTTCGCCCAGGAGACCGGGCGCAGACCGGGCCGCTTTGTGAGTAGTCTTGTAAAGATTTTCGACTGACTTGGCGCGGACTAGACTTCCATAAGGGATCCGTCGGTGCGCCACTGGTTGCGCCTCAAAGACCCAATGCGTAGACGGCCTATGGCGGATCCGGCGTCGCGAGAACTTGGCGCGCGAAAGTCGATCAGCTAACTGCGCCCATAGCTATCTTCGAAGCGCACGATGTCGTCCTCATTGAGATAGGTGCCGGACTGCACCTCGATGATCTCGAGGGACATCTTCCCGGGATTCTCTAACCGGTGGCGCGTGCCCAGAGGGATGAAGGTCGATTCATTCTCAGACAGGAGGAACACGTCGTCGCCGCGCGTCACACGCGCCGTACCTCTGACGACGATCCAGTGCTCGGCACGGTGATGGTGCATCTGCAGCGACAGCGCCGACCCCGGATTCACCACGATGCGCTTGACCTGAAACCGGCTGCCGGCGTCGATGCTGTCGTAGTAGCCCCAGGGACGATAGATCTTTCTGTGCGCGTCTGCTTCGGTGCGCCCTTCGCGCTTCAAGCGCGCCACGATTTCCTTGACGGCCTGCGTGTGGCCTTTATGCGCAGCGAGCACTGCATCGGGTGTCTCGATGATGACTGCATCGGTGAGCCCTACGCACGTTACAAGCCGAGATTCTGAAATCGCCAGCGTGTTGCGCGTATTCACCGCGATCACGTCGCCCCGGAACACATTGCCCTCGGAATCCTTTTGCCCAAGTTGCCACAATGCGTCCCACGCGCCCACGTCTGACCAGCCGGCCGATAGGGGAATCAATACCCCAAGGTTCTCTGGTAATTTTTCCATAACTGCATAGTCGATCGAGTCGGACGGGCAAGCGGCGAACGCGTCCTTATCGACGCGCAAAAAGTCATGGTCCCGCCGACGTGACGCGTAAGCTGCGCGAGACGCGGCGAGGATGTCCGCGCGCAAAACATCGAGCTGCGCGATCCACACCGACGCGCGCAGCACAAAAATCCCCGAGTTCCAGAAATATTCGCCTGAGCTCACGTAGCGCTCTGCAGTGGCGGCATCCGGCTTCTCGATGAAAGCCGCGATCTCTAGCCCTTCGCCAGCATCGTTAAATGCCGCCGCAGCGCGCACGTAACCGTAGCCGGTCTGTGCACTGGTCGGGTGAACCCCGAACGCCACGACCTTTCCCGCCTCGGCATAGGCCGCAGCCCGTACGACCGCGTCGCGAAAGACACTAACGTCGGCAATGACATGGTCCGCTGGCATCACGACAAGTATCGGGTCGGCGCCTGCTTCGAGGGCCGCCAGCGCAGCGAGCGTCAAAGCGGGTGCGGTGCCCCGGCCAATCGGCTCCAACACGAGCGCAGCTGGCGCCACACCAGCTTGGCGCAATTGCTCAGCGGTAATGAAGCGGTACTCCTCATTGCTCACCACGATGGGAGCATCGACCCTGCGGCCAGCCGCAGCGACTGATCCGCCTATACGGCGCACGGCGGCCTGCAGCATAGTCTGCGCTCCCACGAGGGCGAGAAGTTGTTTCGGATACTGCTCGCGGGAAAGGGGCCATAGACGCGTTCCCGCGCCGCCGCACAGAATGACCGGTTGCAGATTCATGCGATTTCCTTCCGGAGCGCGTATCGACGATTCGCTCGGGTCAAATGCTCGGCGGCAGCATAGTTCACTTGCGCCTTTTGCCGAGTCCGCCGGGCTTGATGCGACCCAATTGTCATCGGCCCATCTCGAAAAGTGTGTTCATCAACTCCTTGCCCCGTGCTGTGCAACCGTAATGCGTCCCCTCCAAAGCCGTATATGAGAGTTCCTCGATCAGGTCATGGTCGAGAAGCTCGTTGATGGCGACTTCTAGGTCCGCTAGTCCGAGCCCCGGACTCAGTGCCCTGGTCTCACTCGACCAGAATTCGCTTCGCTTCTGAGCCGCGAGCCCAGCAAGCACGCGTCGAGCATCGGCCGACGGCTTATAACCAGCAGGTAAGCCCAGCGGCACCTCGGCAACGGCTACCTGCGCGTGCTCCTTACGAAGCGAATGCAATTGCGCCTCCAAGTGAGCGGCCTTCATTCGATATAGGTCTACCGCATCCTTGAGCGCGCGGTTGTCCTCGGTAAGTCGCTTGAGTAATTTATCGTGTCGCTCATACGCGCGTACCAGCGTTTCGACAACGTCAGTCGTCAACGCCTTGCCTCTGGCAGCCTCGAGAATGCCTCGAAGTTCGTCGATCGGAGCCATCGCGCGGAACCCTGTTCAACGCTTCAGGGAACGAACGCCTGACCGAGCGCCTACTGGTCCCGCCTTAGCTCGCATCAGGCATGAAATGGCGTGTCCCAGCAACGACGGACCAGATTGCGACTGCCTCCAAGAGGCTCTTCCGCGATTCCTGGCTCTCAACATGCCGCGATCACGCAAGTACAGCTCCAACTACATGGCCGCCTCAGCGCGAACAATGCGATACTCCGCTCGGCGATTGGGCACACCAATTCAATGTCGTGGAGCACGTCTCTCACTTCCGCGTAAGGGCATGACCGACCGGTATAGGCCGAGCGAGCCTTCCCCTCTTAGTTTTATATGCTGGCTCATGCATTGCAACGCGAAGTTGAGTATGCATTTTGAGGCATTTCATTTCGTGTTCGTGCCTATCGGCGTACCGCCCGATTCAGCGCACCCGCTCGTACTGTCTTTGGGCAATCGAGTACCAGCCCTCCTCGGCAGTGCGCGAACCTCCTAGGGACTTCAGATCCGCTGGGAAACCACTCGAGCATGGGCAGCCAGCTCCGGCTTTCGTCCCCTAACGCACGCTGCAGTCCGAGGAACCTTTAATTCTCTTTGTTTTCGGCCACCCTGTGTCGCGTCGGTAACTCTTTGGGACGGCCTTGGGCAGGACCTCCGCACTGCACAAAGGGCGCAGTATTGAGGCGTGCGCACGACGCCTTAGATCGGGTGAGCCGGCGCAGATAGCGTCTTATATGTCATACATGGCATGCGTAGGCCACCATCACCTGGAAGTTAGGCCCACTTTTCATGCTGTTGACATAGAATCCTACAGTATTGTAGGAGAAGTCTTGGACTTCTACTTCAAACATAAGAAAAAAGGGGCTGTACCGTGACTGAGGTTTGGAAAGGTCTTGGCGCGCTGCCTCCAGGAGGCGCCCTCGGCATTCTGGTGATGTACGTCCTTTTTCATCGCTCGGGAATGCAGTCGCAACCAGGAAAGCTATCACGAGGTCACGACGGAGCGCTCGAGGATGCCGCGCCAATTGGCCAGAATCTGACTCTCCAGCCGCGGCCCAGCGCAAACAGCAGAGGCTCCCCCCCTGCGCGTCGATACGCTCTACGCCGCGAAGTGCGTGAGCACTGCCAATCGACCGGGTGATTGCGCTATATGACTGCACCGCTCGCTTGGCGCACCGCTGAAACCAAGGGCGCCAGTACACCAAGCAGCGCTTCGACGTCCGGGGTCTGTGGATGGCCGCGAAGGGCTTCTGCGAGGGCCGGATATTCGAACACTGACTCCGAATAATACAGCGCCGCCTTATGTACTTGTGCTCGTTGATGAGCCGTGAATCGCACTAAGTCACCTAGCCCTGATGCATCGGCTTGGGCAAGCAGGCTCCGAAGGTCGTGCCTAGCAACGATGGCACCGAGCCCTTCGCCGCTCTTCCCACGTAGCGACAAGTACGCCTTGAGCGCCAGTTCGAGCGCGTGGCACAACAGATAAAGGCGGGCCGGGCTGAAGTCGGCGTCTCTCAGAGAGGTTGCATTTCTTGCTGCCTCGAAGAAGTCCGACGCGTATACGCAAAGACTGGCGAGCCCTAGACGTGACCTCGGGCAACCGCCAAAAAGAGGGCCATCGTCAAGACGCTCCATCAAGTCCTCCGCCATGCGTTGTCACGCCTCCCTTGCGCGCGCCGCGCCACGAACGTCGGTAGGCCGGCAAATGAAGCGCCTGCCCTGCTATAAGGGCCGTGCTTACGCCGCCCCGCCACACCGACTATGGCAATCACCAACGGTCGCCCAAACGCAGCCGACCACCCCGCCTTTCGGCACCCAGTGCGAACGCCTCCGGCAGTAGGCAGTAAGGAGTATCCCTAAGGTAAAGCAGCCGACGTGCCAACGCTAGGACAGCCGCCGTTAACCTATTGCATCGAAAGAGGTTGCAACGGTTATCGATGGGAAATCCTAGGGTCTTGTGTAAAGAGACTCGACGAGAACTATTCCATTCCAGCATGCACGATCTATAAGGCGATTTACTGACGCCAAGCTGGCAAATACGTGCGAAACTCGTCGCCATAGTTAGCTCTCCGTCCTCTTATTGCGCCGCCCACTTGCACCTCTCGATGAGTCCAGAAATTTGATGCGCCAGTTCGCGCACGCGCCTTATATCAACAATTGCGCCGGTATCGCTTCGCAGACCGATGCTTTCGCTTAGGCGCATCACGGTGGAGGTGCTGAGCTCGGCCGCGCGCAGCGCGAAGCTCGCAACGGCTTCTTGCACGATTAGCCGGTCCTCCGATTGGCGCATCAAATCTCTGAGCTGAGTCAGTACGGCCAATCGATCCACTGCGGCTTGCATTCGCATCGCCAAAATGACACCGCTGTCGAGTCGTTCGACATCTGTCCCAGGACTCCTGGTTTCGCCGCCCGCAGTGATTCCTGAGCCAGGGTCCGCAGCATCCTTCAGCAGCCTTTGGTTCGCCCGCGACAGAGCATTGGCAAGCCTTCCCAGTTCAGTCGCCCGAAGCGCTGCCCCGCAGTTGGCTGCTATCCCGCTCTCACAGGCAATAAGCAGCACGAGGGCTACGGATAATCTCGTAAACGCTATTCCTGCGCTTCGTTGCCATCGCATTGATGCTCACTCCGAATCAGGGCGTGATCTTTAAGGGGGTGCACAGCTCAATCATTCGGTACTCTGGCCGCCACGCTGGAAAATCCCGAGAGTGGTGAAGCTCTCCGCGCCTGAGCGATCCCGTGATTGTAACTTGGCAGTCATTCCGGCAAGACGAGAGTGGCCGACGCAAGCGCTTCTTACGCACGCCACCGTCAAATGACGCTGCCTCGTTGCAGTGTGGCATGCGCCGTCTGTCACGTGTCACGTCGCCACCGCCCCTCCCGGTACACGCGCCGGCCGCACTGCCGTAACGATCAAGGTGTAAGAAATTGCAATGAGCCAGGCCTATCGTGAAAGAGTTGGCTGACGCACAGGTGCATGTCGTGCAATTCTGCTCTCCGTACGAAGACTACATGAGCATGGATAACCTCATTACCCCCCTTTCGAGGCCGGCACCGACGTCGGCGGCCCAGTTCCTTCGGCTCACAGCAGAAGAGGCCGACAGGCTCTTGCGCGTTATCGGCGGTTCCCAGGCTATCCAACGCCACCAGGAGCTCTTCGTCTGGCTAAGAGGCGATCTTCAGGAATTCCTTCCGCACGAAATCCTCATTTGCGCTTACGGCGATTTTGGGACGTGGCAGATCAAGCTCGACATTGCCTCTGCCCTGCCCGGCGCGCGAACCGCGCAGCTCGCCCAATGCAGCATTGACGAGCTGGTCGAGGACCTGCATTCCGACTGGGTCGCAAGCGGCCGCCGCCCGCTTATTCTCAGGCCCGACGACGTGCTCGCCCTGCACGGACAATGCGCCTGCCCCCTACATAGCGCGCTCCGCGAGATGCGCACGCTCCTTGTACACGGCGTGCGCGACGCGCGCGACGAGCACGATAGCCTCTACATCGCGCTTCACCGAGCATCCTTTACGAGGGGGCGCCCCAAGGACCGGTTCCTATTGCTGCTCGACCTGCTGCTACCCCTGCTCGACATCGGGTTCCGTCGGGTGAGCCCTTACCCGCTCACCGCGACGATGAGCGAGCCACGCGGCCGCAACGCATGGCTGAACCTGAGCGCGCGCGAACAGGAGATCTTGGAGTGGGTCTGCCGCGGCGAGACCAATCTCGACATCGCAAGGGCGCTCGAGATTAGCCGCTTCACAGTCAAGAATCACGTGCAGCGCATTTACAGAAAAATCGGCGTCAGCAACCGCACACAGGCTGCTACGACATACAATCGCGTATTTCGCGAGCTACTAAGTAGCGTTGCGCGTTCCGGCGTATAGCGTTCCCTTCCCCGGGTCACTCAGCACATGCCGCTCTTGCATCGCGCGGCTAGGGCGCATGATCTCACGATTGCGTTCGAGAGGCGGAGCAATCCTGAGCGTGGGCTTTAGCACCGACCGCTTGTCACGCACGAAGTCGAATAAATGGCGGCCCTGCATCTGCCGCGCAATCGCGGCAACACAGGCTTGCGGGGCGTGGACAAGCAATTGCGCGGTGCGTCCAGACTGACGCCCCCCTTCCAGCGTATAGCGTGTCAGCTCCTACATATTCGCAAAAGCTGCACACGGCCAACAGAGAAGATTGGCCGATAATGTAAGAATAGCGTCAACCGCTGGATTCCGGCGTGGGCCGATTCCTAGAATTGCCCTCATGTCTCAAACTAACAAGTCGTTCATTGTTCTCGAGTGGACCTTTTCCCCTCCGAACTACTTCAACACACCGGTTCGGCTCAACCGCGAGATGTATGCGATGGCGATCACTGGCGGCAAGTTCGAGGTGCAGATCGATGCCTCGCTTTATGATACCGCTCCGTCATTGCAGCAGGCGATAGACGATGTCGTAATCGATTGGTTTCTCGGTGCTCAGCTCGCGACGGGTGCGCCATACGAGTTATCGGCCCCGACTGTTACGCGCGTATACGTCGCCGCTGAGAGCCCCGCACAGCCTGAGCCGGAGGTCGCGGGATCTGCGAGAGCTATGGACGCTCCAATCATCGGAGACGCCGATGGAACCACACACATCGCTGTCGCTTCGCAACAAGAACGCATCGAAGAAGAGCCATCCGCTGCGCAAATCTCAGAGCCCTATAGCACGATCGACCCGTTGCTGGAGTCTTTGCTGCGAAGGTACGATGCGGCTATTTCGGATCCCGCACACGAGCTGTCTCTTCTTTGCGATGTTCCGGAGGCGCTCTCCACTACATATGGCAGCGCAAGCGCTGCGCGCGCTGCCCTCGGAATCAGCGAACGCGACTGGTCGAGGCTTACCGACCTAGCGGACTGCGAGCGTGGGCAGGGGCGAATTGGCTACGACGGTGTCGACGTCCGGCCGGAGGCCTCTGAGGGCGAGCGCGCCGAGGCTCGAGCCGCCGCGCTCCGAATGATCCTGGCCTATTTTCGGCGCACAGAATCCGAAAGCGGTTCGGCCTCGGGTTGAACGATGCTACATGGCATAAGCCGGAAGCCTTGTGTGCCCGTCTCCGGACACACCTGCCACTAGACATCATGGCCGCGTTCTGAGACGCGGCCATGATGTCTAGCTGCGTGACACGCCGCGGGCCCGTTTCCGTTCGGCTGAGATCCGGTGTACGGATCAGGTCGCGCATGCGCCAAGCTTCCTCGCCGGGTCCGGGTCCGGATTAGACGCGGGTCGGGCCTCGATCTCCCGGATGAGCTAGAGCCGCTCGAACTCCGGTGCGTCGGCGCCGCGAGATCCAACCCGCTACGCGGGCTCGTTCAGAACTTCGGCAAAAAGCGCTGCTGCCCGATCGCGCTGACCAGTTGCTGGGCCATCTCGTCCAATTAGTCAGAGCGCAGGCGCTCGCGTGGCTTGCTCACGTCCGTGAACTCCGACGCTTCGCCGCCGAGGCCCGCAAGGCATCGCCTATCCGCATCCTCGAGGCGCCGGACCGCAGCGAGCAGCCCAGTTAGCCGAGCTGCAGGCATCGCGTATTCGTTTGCTTGCATACTGCAATTCAATATCCGCAAGGCCGGTAAGCAATGCAGTCGCGCCAGCCCCGAATGTCTGTTGACCGTTTAGCCGCGAACCCTCGCGCCGGCGCTGTCTGCTTGGCTCTCGTGCCTTTAACGCTTTGCGCCGCGCCGACGGGCATCAATCACTCCACAGTAACCGATTTGGCGAGATTGCGCGGCTTGTCGACGTCGGTGCCGCGCGCCAGCGCCGTATGATAGGCGAGCAGCTGCAGCGGCACGACGTGCAGGATCGGCGACAGCGCTCCCGCGTGATCGGCGAGCCGGATGACGTTCACCCCCTCCGAGGGCTGGAACCCGCTCTGGTGGTCGGCGAACACGAACAGCTCGCCGCCGCGCGCGCGAACTTCCTGCAGGTTCGACTTGAGCTTTTCGAGCAGTGCATCGCCGGGCGCCACCGCGACCACCGGCATGTCGCGATCGACCAGCGCGAGCGGCCCATGCTTGAGCTCGCCGGCGGCGTAGGCCTCGGCATGGATGTAGGAAATCTCCTTGAGCTTCAAGGCGCCCTCCATCGCGATCGGCCAGTGAATGCCGCGCCCGAGGAACAGTGCGTGCGCCTTGGTCGCGAAGCGCCCGGCCCAGGCCTTCACCGCCTCTTCGACGCCGAGCACGTTGCGCAGCGCGACCGGCAGGTGGCGCAGCGCGTGGATCAGCCCCGCCTCGCCCTCGGGCGTGATACGCCCCTTCAGCTTTGCGAGCACCAGCGTGAGCAGGAACAGGGTCGCGAGCTGCGTGGTGAACGCCTTGGTCGAGGCCACGCCGATCTCGGGGCCCGCGCGGGTCAGGAACTTGAGCGCGGAGGCGCGCACCAGCGAGCTCTCCGGCACGTTGCAGATCGCCAGGGTCCGTCGAATCCCGAGCGTGCGGGCGAATTCGAGCGCGGCGAGCGTATCCGCGGTCTCGCCGGACTGCGACACGGTCACCAGCAGCGTGTCCGGGTCGGCGATGATGCCGCGGTAGCGGTATTCGCTGGCGATCTCGACTTGCGTCGGCACGCGCGCGATCGTCTCCAGCCAGTAACGCGCCACCATCCCGGCGTGGTAGCTGGTGCCGCAGGCCACGATCTGCACGGACTTCGCCCCGGCCAGCAGCTCGGCGGCCTGCACCCCGAACAGCTGCGGCTGAACCGCTTGCGCCCCGAGCACCATCTCGAGCGTCGCGGCGACCGCGCCCGGCTGCTCGAAAATCTCCTTCTGCATGTAGTGGCGGTAGGGCCCCAGCTCCACCGCCTGCGCCGAGAGCTCCGACAGGTGCACGGGCCGCTCCACCGCGGCGCCGCTCGCGTCGAGCATGCGCACGCCCTCCGCGCGGATCTCGGCGCAGTCGCCGTGCTCCAGGTAGACGATGCGCCGCGTCACCTGCACCAGCGCCGAGACGTCGGAGGCGGCGAAGTTCTCGCCCTCGCCCAGGCCGAGCAGCAGCGGCGCGCCCTTCCTGGCGAGCACCACCGCGCCGGGATCGTCCACCGATACCACCGCGATCGCAAACGCGCCCTGCAGCTCCGCCACCGCCTTCGAGGTGGCCGTGAGCAGATCGGGGCTCGAGCCGCGGTGCGCGGCGACGAGGTGCGCGATCACCTCGGTGTCCGTCTCCGACGCGAAGGCGAAGCCCTGCGCCTCGAGCCGGGCGCGCATCGACTCGTGATTCTCGATGATTCCGTTGTGCACCAGCGCGAGACCGCCCGAGACATGCGGGTGCGCGTTCTGCTCGCTCGGCGCACCGTGCGTCGCCCAGCGGGTATGCGCGATCCCGGTGAATCCGGCGAGCTTGCTCGCGGCGACCCGGTCGGCCAACTCGGCGACGCGACCGACCGAGCGCAGACGCTTGAGCCCGGGCTTGCCGGCGCCGTCGAGCACCGCGATGCCGGCCGAATCGTAGCCGCGGTACTCGAGCCGCCGCAGTCCCTCGAGCAGGACCGGAACGATATCGCGCCTAGCGGCCGCGCCGACGATGCCGCACATGAATCAGTCCGTCATTTGGCGAGTAGCTCACCCCATCAGAGCGATCCATAGGCAGCCGTCGGTGAATTGAGGGCCTCGAAGCAAAGCCGATAATCCAGAGCTATTGCACGCGCAGGCCTCGGTCCAAAAGCTCCTTCGCATAGGGTTTATCTCCCTCAATGTGGCGAGACAGCCAGCCATTCAGGTAGCGCATAGTGAGCGCCATGCTCTTTCCGCCAAACTGAATCGCCTGGCTTTCAAGTTCGTCGATGAGCGAACGTTGCTCATGCGTATGCCTGTCCGCGGCGGCGCGCAACCCCGCGTTCGCGATGAGCCATTCCTCGTGGACGAAATGGGTGCGTGCCACCTCGCCTAGCCTCCGGAGCGACTCCCGCAGATTGTCGGCGTCCTGGCCTCCTTTGAGCTCCTCGCCTAAACGGTTCACCAACGCCGCGAGCTTTTTGTGTTCCTCATCCATCAGAGGAACGCCGACAAGGTGACTCTCGTGCCACTCAAACGCCGGTAGCCTCAGCGGCCCGGTGAGGTCGGCGGGGTGCGCCCGTGCAAACACGAAACGTTTGCCGCCGGCGCGCTTGGCAGCGTACATTGCGCTGTCGGCATGCGCGACCAGCGCATCGATATCCTTCCCGTCCTCCGGATACAGCGCGATGCCGGCGCTGAGTCCGACTTCGCATTTCTGGCCCGCCACCACGATCGGAGCGCCGAGACCGCCTACCATGCGCTTCGCGACAATCGTCGCCTCCTCCTGACTAGACGCCCGCGGCAACAATGCCGCGAATTCATCACCACCGGTGCGAGCCACGGTATCGCCCTCGCGTACCGCTGCGCGCAAGCGCTTCGCGGTCACCTGCAACAGGGCGTCCCCCGTCTCGTGGCCGTAGCGGTCGTTCACTTGCTTAAAGCCATCCAAGTCGCCGACCAGCACAGCGAAGTGATTGCCGTGACGGCGCGCATCGACCAGTGTCTGACGCAGTCGGTCGAAAAATAGCGCTCGGTTCGGCAGTTCCGTCAACGGATCGATGAACGCCAGCTCGGAAAGGCGGGTTTCGGCGCGGCGCTGTTCGGTGATGTCGCGCACCGTAATCACTGCGCCTCCCCCCCCGGGAAGCTCGAACGCGGCGCAGCCGAGCTCGGCGTCGAATCGGCTGCCGTCAGCGCGAAGGCCGTGAGCCGGGGTCGGCGCGAGGGCGGCACCGGGCGTTTCGTCGATTGCGCTCGCAAGCGTTTCTCGCTCCTCGGGCACAACCAAGTCAAGGAAACGTGTACCAATGGCACTCGCGGCATTCAGTCTGAACATGACGAGAAAGCCCGGGCTGGCCCAAGCGATACGGCCGTTACGGAGGATTGCAACCGATAGCGCTCCGCGCGCGGCGAGTCCAACGAGTTCCGCGGCTGCGAGGTCCGATGGCATTGGCGAAAGCCTAATCAAGTCCGCGGCGGTGTATTGCAAAGAACGGTCAATTCCCTGCCGGGATTCGCCCACGACGCGAGGTCGGTACGCACTCGGCAAGGCGCATCGGTTAGCGCGGCATCTTGAGCAGTACGCATCGTGTTCTTCGATCTGAACACGATGGCTTCGGCAGCGCCACGTTCTACTGAACGCTGGAGTGCGGGGCTTCTCCCGCGCAGAAGAACTGGACAGTGTCCCGCAAGTAAGGCTTGTGCGCTCCAATTCGGAAGCGCTGGGCAAGATAAAAGCAGGCGCTCAATTTCCCAACATCCAAGCTTATTGCCGAGCGTCCGATAGAGTATTGTTGGTGTAACACTGCTCACACGCTGCCCCATCTGGCGGTTCGCGATCTTTGTCGTTTTTCAACGACAAGCAACTCCCGTACCAATGATGGTACTTATCTATCGAGACAATGGCCTAAAAAATAAAGTGACATATTTAAATTCTGGCAAGTGTAAATATGACCGACAAGCGGGAACACAGGCGGACATCGGATTTTCCTTGGGACATAACAGTGATTGCATGAGAATCAGGTCTCCGTTGCAATCTCTGTCCGCTTTAAGGCAGTTTCGTTGTGACATTGCACTCGATCATGTTCCTGGCTTCCAGGCCGGCACGACAGACATAGACTGCGCGTTCAGTCGCATCATAAAACCAAGCGAACGACACGCCATTGGAGGAGGACGTGCCCACCGGAGTCAATGTGGGCCGAACATCGATTCGGCTTTGAGCCACAGCGTGAAAACCGTAGCCGATGAGTGCTGCGACAAGCGCAAACGCTGCGATCTTAGACATGGAGCCCCCCTTTTGCCGTAAGTCCAGGCAACCCTAAGAATATCCCCGACACTTGCCCTCACAGGCACACGCAAGAAAAGATATTTCCCGACGTGATCCCCGATTTTAGTAGCGTTATGCTTTGGAGTCCGATTTTGAGGAGAGGGGATCGGGCCGATGGAGAAGCGCTTTTCGGAAGAGCAGATCATCGGGTTTCTGCGGGAGGCTGAAGCGGGGCTGGCGGTAAAGGACCTGTGCCGCCGGCACGGGTTTGTCGGAGGCGAGCTACTACCTGTGGAAGTCGCAGTTCGGTGGAATGTCGGTGCCGGAGGCGAAGAGGCTGAAGCACCTGGAGACGGAGAACACGCGGCTGAAGAAGCTGCTGGCGGAGACGATGCTGGAGGCGCAGGTGAGCCGCGAGGCATTGCGCCGAAAGTGGTGACCGCGCCAGCGAAGCGCGAACTGGTACGGTATGCCCAGTCGCAGGGGCTGAGCGAGCGCCGGGCGTTGAAGCTGGCGGGCATGAGCCCGAGCGTGCTGCGCTACGACCGCAGGGACGGCGATGGGCTTTAAATCAAATTGCTACTGAAACAGCGATCACGTCGGGACGTCCCGCCCCTGTGAGGCTGCTGGTGGCGCTTACGGGTTCTGGCCCTTCTTGGTGTAGCGGCCCTTATGTTCCCGTACCTGACGTAGGTTACCCTCCCATTGGCACTGGAAATTATTGCAGCAATAGCGGTGGACGGGCCAAAGAGCGCTAAGCGCCCTGTCGATAATGCGCCGGCGGATGCGCACCAGTTGGGACCCGCATCGCGGACATGTCCGGCTAGACATGCGTATCTCGGCGCGTTAGCAGGCTGTTGAATTTCGCTCGAACACGATGACTTTGACGATGTTCGAAGGCGTGGGGAATGCGCTCGATGCGTGATTCGCGAGTGATCGGGCAGCGCGGCGCAAGCCGATTGCTTCAGTTTGCCTCGCCTGACCGCTCATTGCAGCGCCGCCTGCGGTGCCGCACTGAGCATTCGGGCGATTCTGGGGATGTTGCTCGCGGTCATTGTCAATTTGAAGTGCTGATCGACCCGTCGCAGCCCTCGGTACACGGTCTGCCGAATGCGGCCCACGGTCTTGCCCCAGCCGAAGTGCTCCCCGATGCGCTTGCGGATCGTCTGGCTCAACGCGTACCCGATGTGCCGGGTCGTGCGCGTATCGATCGCGCTGCCCCCACGCCGGGTGTCGTTGCTCGCCACGTGCGGCGTGACCTTGCGCTCGCGGCACGCGGGGACGAAGTCCTGGGTGTCGTAGGCCTTGTCCGCCCCGAGGCTCTTGGGCTGTTTGCCCGGCACCGTGCCCAGCATCGCGAGCGCCGCCGCGCGCTCGCCCGTGCCGTTGGCGTGCGTCACCACCGCGCCCACCACCAACCCGGATCGGTTCTCCATCAGCACGTGCCCTTGGTAGCAAAGAATCGAGGCCGCATTGTCGCTCTTTCGAAACAATCGCGCATCGGGATCGGTCGTGCTCTCGTGCGTGTCGTTCGTGCGCGCTTTGCCCTTCCAGTCGGCCTGCGCATTGCGTCCCGGCCCCGAGGGCCTTTGGTCATCGCTCCCGTTCTTGGGCCGGAAGCTCTTGTGGCTCGCCCAGGCCTGGATCAGCGTGCCATCGACCGAGAAGTGCTCCTTGGACAGCAGCCCCTTGGCTTCGGCAAGCCCCATGACCTCGGTGAAGAACGCTTCCACCACCGCGTGCTCGAGCAACCGGTCCCGGTTCTTGGAGAACACCGAGTGATCCCACACCGCATCGTCGATCGCCAGCCCGACGAACCACCGAAACAACAGGTTGTAGCGCAGCTGCTCGCACACCTGGCGCTCGCTCCTGACCGAGTAGAACACCTGCAGCAGCAGCGCCCGCATGAGCTTCTCCGGTGCAATGCTCGCGCGCCCGGTATCGGCGTAGATCTCATTGAACAGGCCGTTCAGCTGCCCGAGCGCCTCGTTCACCAGCACCCGGATCGAGCGCAGCGGAGGATCCCCGGGCACAAAGTCGCCCAGCTTCGACATCGTGAACAGCGGCTCTTGCATCCCGTCGGCTCGCCGCATTCTTGTTCTCCCTTTGACGAACCGCTCTCTATGACAGAAAACCAGCGATGTCGTTCGGGGAGATTTTCAACAGCCTGTTAGGGAGACCCTCGGCGAAACAGGCATTAAGAGTCTCCTGGCGCTCAATTGACGTTCAGCCCCAAACGCTTCAATTTGAGTGCACCTCGCCGACCCGAGTTCCCCCAGGCTTACGGCGAATGGGCCGAAGGGCACCGCCATGGCAGCGATCCGCCGACCAAAAGCTTTGTGCGCGCGCACCCTCAGTCGAGCCACAAGCGCGACCCCTCCCGGCAATAATCGACGCCACGTTGGCAGTACCAAGCATGGTGCCGGTAAGTGCGACGGATTCCGACCTAGGCCTGCATTATGCCTGTCCAGACTGCCTTTGGTGGATGGGCGTTGAGCTACGCAGCGCAGACCGCGAGCCGCGCGCACCGGCAGTAGCCATCCGCATTTGCCCTGCGTACACTCGCGCGATGAAGGACGCGAAGTGCTCCCAGTCGTCGCGGACAGACGCCTCGCCTTCGCAGCCAGTGCTCGAAGTGCTCATCGAAGTCGCGCGTGGCAGCTTTCTTAAGCGCGGATCTGTGGGTGACGTGGACTTTGTCTCGCCGCTGCCATGTCCGTTCAATTATGGATCAGTCCCCCAGTACGTCGGACTCGAGGGTGACTTGCTCGATGCGGTAGTCCTCGGCCCGCGTCTTCCACGAGGCACACGGATACAGGTAAAGGCCTGGGGCGCGGTCGCGATGATCGATCGCGACATGATCGACTACAAGGTGATTTGCAGCGGCGAACCGGTTACTGCCGAGCAGCGTGAAGCGCTGCTTCGCTTCTTTCGTTTTTATGCCAAGTGCAAGGGCCTGCTCAATCTATGGCGTCGTCGCCCTGGACGCAACGCCTGTGAGGGCTGGTTCGAGGCTCGCGAGGCCATCTGTCGGGCACTGCCGCGCGACGCTGCTTGGCGCGGACCATCGGTCCCATTTTGACACGTGGCATCATCGGGCCGCGGACGAAGAGCGCCACCGGTCCGCGTCAGTTGACGGCGAGACAAGGTTCCCGCGCGGCCGACACTAGTTCTTCGGCGGCCGCGAGCAGGACGTCCACACTCGGCCTTTGCGGATATCCGCGCAATGCTGCCGCGAGGGCCGGAAACTCGAAGACCGCTTCAGCGTAATACAGGGAGGCCCTGCGTATTTCGGCAACCTTTGGAGCCTCCAGAGGAACAAATTCGCGCAACCCCAACAAATCCGCCTCAGCCAAGAGTTTGCCGAGATTTCGCCCAAAGGCATTCACCGCGGAGTCTTCGAGGAGCTTGCCGCCAACCGATAGATACGCCTTGAGGATCAATTCAAGTGCGTGGCACACGAGGTAATACTGCGCCGGCCGAAACGATTTATCAGGCAGTCTCGCTTTTTTTGCTGCGCGAAGAAAGTCAACGGCGTACATATAGAGTGTCGCTGGCGTGAGGCGAACCTTCACGCTCCTACCGGACATAGGCCTGACTCGCTGCTGACTCTTCATGCGACCTGTTCCGTAAGGGCGTCGACGTGGTTTCACCGCTTTCCCCCTGGACGCCAAATCTCTGCCCTTGGTCCTCGACGCTCGCCTGAAGCGACGGCGCCGTAACTGCGCATACGGTCATGCGAAGCCGCGCACGCGATCAACCTTCTTTCTTGCGGTCGCCTTGGGCCGTCGGACACTCCGCTTGCGTTCTTGGCTACAAAAGCTTGCCCTCTGGCACGGATTTTATGCCGTGCGAGCGCGTCTGCGTTTCGTTCACGTTCCCCTGCCGTTAGGCAGTGCACAAATCGCCCTATCCTTTGCTCCTTCAAGAGCGACTTGCGCAAGAGAGAGTGAGCCGTTGGCTCTTCCCCTGTGCCCGCCGTGCCGCCGATCCGTGAGTCAGAATACGCTAGGCACGCCTGCGAAGTCTGCAGATTACGGATCAGAAGTAGTGTGTAGTGTGTACTTCGCATGCACCCGGTGAGCCGACGAACGGCGCGTCGCGTGGCGCATGGAAAATGCACCAGGTATCGCGTGGGAAGGGCGCTGCCCGGCGGATGGCGTAAGTCGTCCTCAGCGTTTCGAGGTCTCCGCGAGCGCAGCCACGTAGCCCAGGCAAGCAACCAGCATGCAAGCCATACCGGCTTGAAGAACCGTTCCGACCTGAAACCCCCGAATCCAATACATTCCCGCAAGCCGCGCTTCGACAGCCAAGCCAAATAGTGCCAAGCCGACGATTCCTGCGGAGCGTCCAATCCAAATAAGCATAGTCCCCATGAGGTACCCCCTTTTCAACCCCGCCACCACAATGTGACCGGCCGCGGCGGCGACTCGAAGCAATCGTATCCCAATCATGCGAGGATGCGTTGAGAACGTCACGCCGAGAATTGCTGACGCTGCCTCCTGGAAAATTACAACGATTCAAACAAGTAGCAGGTTGATCTCAGTCGACACCAAGAAGCAGCTGGCAACTAGCTGAGTTATCGTGAATTAGCGGACTGTACTTCTGGATCGCGGCGCGTCAAGACGTCAAGCACACGCAATCAGTCGCTCGGTGTGCGCGCTTGGAGGCGTTGTACAGGGCCCGGCCGGGTTTGGCGGTCTATAGCGCAGCTGCTAGGTGCGTCGCATCAGCCACTGCGCGAAGGCGCGCGATGACAGTGCCTTGTGCGTCGGCCTCCTCTCCTGCAGGGTGCTTTCCTTGCGAGCATCACCGGTAGCTTGCCGCGCGCTGCTGCCGCCGGCTCGCGTAGTTCGGTCTAAGCTCTCCCGGTTCCGAGGTGCAAGTCAGGCGCGACGCCGCGCGGGATAGGTGCTGGCTGTTAGTCTACTCGGACTATTGCTGTCGCAGCGCGCGGCCGATAGAGTTTCTCCGCGTCCTAATGAACCAAGGACGGGCTGCTTGGATTGCCGCCGCACCTCGACCGACTCAATCCCAGAAAAGAAGACTAATGTGCCTGGAGCCGAGAGCATTGACGCATTTCTACATCAGACACATGGCAAATCGACTGCCGATGGAATGGCAGGAGCATGCCTGTTCGCGGTCTGCGTCGGGACGCGCACGGTCACCGAGCTAGCGCTCGGTCGCGCAATTCGCGACTGTCCACGGCCCGTGACGCAAAATCGCGCTAACGCCCGCGCGCATCGCCGCACTATGGAAAGCACCCTATCTCCCATGTAGGCGCCAAGCGCCCCTGTCCGAAAAATATGAAGTTTTGGCTGGACCGGTGCAGAGGTATGCGGTGACGAAGAAATGCCGAATGGTTCATTGATCGAAAGATCGAGCAGCGTGACTGACGCCGCCTCGGCGAGGGTCATGCCAGTTCGCATTGTCAATGGACAGGTGCAATGGTCGATGGTGCTTCTTAGCCTCGTCGAGGCCGCGGTAGCATTCGGATCAATTTACCTCGCCATATCGGTGCGCTTCGAGAGCTTCTCCGCATCGGTATCTTTTTTTCACGCCACAGTGGGCCAAATATGGCCCAGGGCCTTGCTGGTCGCGGGTGTGACCTCGCTGAGCCTCGCCTCAATGGGGCTCTATCAGTTGCGGCAACGCGTCCGCTTCACGGGGATCGTCGTGCGCCTACTGCTTGCTGCGCTCTTCGCTCAGGCCGGCCTCGGGGTGCTTTTCTATTTGACACCGGCACTTTTCGTGGGGCGCGGTTCTGATGGCCCTCGCAGGGCTATTTACGTTCACGCTACTCACAGCGGTCCGCTATGCATTTCTGCAATTGGTCGACGAAGACATTTTCAAGCGCCGCGTGCTAGTGTGGGGCGCCGGCGCCCGAGCCGCCGCTATTGCTAAGAGATTGCGTAGACGCACCGATCAACGCGGCTTCAAGCTGATTGGCTATCTTAGTGCACCAGGGGACTGCACAAACGTTCCGGACCATCAAATCGTTCACCAAGAGGGCGGCCTGCTTCAGCTGGCGATGCGCCATAGGGTCGAGGAGATCGTCGTTGCACCGGATGATCGCCGATGCGGCCTGCCGATCGCCGAGTTGCTGCAATGTCGGATCCGGGGGATCGAGATTTCCGATATTCTGGCTTTTTTCGAACGCGAATCCGGCCGCGTCAACGTGGAGCTCATGCACCCGAGTTGGTTGATTTTTTCGAAGGGATTCCGCTGCGACGTCGTCCGGCTTACGACCAAGCGCCTGTTCGACATCGCCATAAGCATCTCGATCTTGTTGGTGAGCTCGCCAATAGTGCTATTGACGGCAATGGCAATCTTTTTTGAGGATCGAGGCCCGGTACTATATCGCCAAGTGCGTGTCGGGCAGAATGGAAGGCCCTTTCGCGTGCTTAAGTTTAGGAGCATGAGAGTAGACGCGGAGGCGAACGGCGAAGCAGTGTGGGCACGGCAAAACGACCGCCGAGTGACGCGGGTCGGCGCGCTCATTCGTAAGCTCAGAATCGACGAGCTGCCCCAGGTGCTCAACGTTTTGGTCGGTCAAATGAGCTTCGTCGGTCCGCGCCCGGAGCGACCCGAGTTTGTCGAACAACTCACGAAAGCCATCCCCTACTATCCGGAGCGCCATGCAGTGAAGCCCGGCATTACCGGATGGGCTCAGGTTCAATACCGGTACGGCTCTAGCGAGAAAGATGCTCGCGAGAAACTCGAATACGACCTGTACTACGTGAAGCATCATAGCCTCGCTTTCGATCTCGTGGTGCTGTTGCAGACTGTCGAGGTTGTGCTCTTCGGGATCGGTTCGCGGTAGCCGATTTCGGTCGGCCGTGGCGACAGCCTGAGGCGCGTCGCCCCCATGATGAACGCGACTTCTCGAGGCGCGTAGAATCCCGGTAAGTAGTGAGGGGTAGGCTTGCAGTCTTCGTAGGCCACGTGACGCAATGCTTATCGCGTGGTCTCAGAGACATTTAGGCGGTCAGCGCTTATCGGCAAACTCACGCGACACACCACTGAGCGTTAGCGTGGCGCGCCGGGAAGGCAGTGAAGAGGCTGACCGCACGGGCGGGGGGCATAATAGAAGTGCTTGAGCTATCGTTGCGAGGCCCTGCAAGTCTCAGCTTCGGCGTCGGCATGCTCGCGTTCCTCGCCTTCTCGGTGCATATCGCACTGGGGTGGCGCGGCGGTCTGCGCGCATCGGTTCTCCTTGCAACGATCGCAATCAGTGCCATGTGGGCTGGCCTTAACTTTGGCTTTGCGCTCACCGATCGACCGGGTTTCTGGACCGCACAAACGATCCTGGACGCGTTGCGAGTCGGCGGTTGGCTGGTATTCATCGTCATCCTGCTCGGCGGCAGACCGGCGCCGGGAACCGGCCTGCCGGCTCGACCAACTGCGAGCAACTCGTCAACAGGTACTCAAGACTCGACTTCCTTTCGGGGAGGCATGTGGTGGGCCGCCGCATTCTTGCTCCTTCCTGCCGCAGCCTGGGTCTTTCCGCCTAGTCCACCTGTTCCGGAACTCGCATCCGTGAGCGCACCGTCGCGTCTCCCTTACGGCTTTCTCCTCGGCGTTTCGGTAGTCGGTTTGGTGCTGACGGAACAGATTTTCCGGCGCACCCTGGAGCACGCGCGCTGGTCGATCAAGCCTCTATGCCTTGGACTGGGCGCGAGCTTCGTGTTCGACCTATATATGTATGCCGACGCACTCTTATTCGGCCGTCTCGACGCGAATATCTGGGCAGCGCGGGGCTTGGCGCAAGCCTTGGTGATCCCCTTTATTGCCCTGGCGACAGCACGCAACAAAGACTGGACGATCAACATCGCCGTCTCCCGTGGAATCGTGTTTCACTCGGCCGCCTTCCTGGCATCAGGGATCTACCTGCTGACGGTAGCTGCTGCGGGCTATTACGTCCGTTACTTCGGCGGGAGTTGGGGTAAGACCTTCCAGGTCGGGTTCATTTTTGCCGCAGTACTGCTGTTAGGCTGGCTTTTCTCTTCTGGCACGCTGCGCTCGAAGCTCAAGGTATTCATCAACAAGAACTTCTTTTCCTACCGCTACGACTATCGGGAGGAGTGGTTGCGCTTCACCAACCTCCTGTCGACGCTCGACCCTAATGTGAGCGCTCCGCAGCGGTGCATTCAAGCATTGGCGAATCTGGTCGAGAGCCCCTCGGGCGCGCTTTGGCTTCGTGGTAACAGCGAGGTATTCACGCAATCAGCACACTGGAACTTGCCCAATATCCAAGCTGAGGAGTGCAGCGACCGATCTTTGCCCCGCTTTCTAGGAGCGACCGGTTGGGTGATCAACCTGGATGAATACCGGAAACAACCGTCGCGCTACCCGGGCCTTCAGCTCCCGGAGTGGTTGAAGAGCATGCCGTCGGCTTGGCTCATAATTCCGATCGTCGCGCAAGACCAGCTAATGGGCTTTATGATCCTCACTGCTCCCCGCGCTGCGATTGACGTCAATTGGGAGGTGCTCGACTTGCTCAAGACTGCGGCACGCCAGGTCGGCAGTTTCCTTGGCCAGATCCAGTCCTCCGAAGCCTTGCTGGAGGCAAAGAAATTCGATGCCTTCAACAAGATGGCGGCGTTCGTGGCCCACGATCTGAAGAATCTCGTCGCGCAGTTGGCGCTGCTGCTGAAAAATTCGGAACGCCATCGCCAGAACCCTCGCTTCCAGGATGACATGCTGTCCACCGTAGAGCATGTTACCGAGCGCATGAACAGGTTGCTACTTCAGTTGAGCACCGGCAGCCGTGGAGCCGAGAATCTGCGCCCGATCAACTTGGGCACGCTGGCCAAGCGGGTGGTCGATGCCAAAGCCGATCAGCGGGCGGACATCGCCATTGACACATCGGCCGAAGTGATGACGTTGGGATACGAGCAGCGATTCGAGCGAGTAGTCGGGCATCTGGTACAGAATGCAATCGACGCAACCCACGAAGGGGGAACGCTCGCAATACGCGTATTCGCAGACGGTGGACGCGCGATCATGGAGATAGCCGATACGGGATGCGGGATGAGCGAGGAATTCGTGCGTGAAAGGCTGTTCCGGCCGTTCCAGACTACCAAGGAAAGCGGAATGGGCATCGGAGCCTATGAAACGGCCCAGTATGTGAAGGAGGTTGGGGGACGACTGGAGACCAACAGCAGGCCGGGGATGGGTACCAGAATAAAAATGATTCTTCCGTTGCGTGGTGGCAACGCATCACGAGGACAACATGACCGCGCAGTCGCATGATCCAGAGCGCATAAGCGAGCGCAGACCCCCATTGCTGATTGTCGAGGACGATCCCGCGTTGCAGACGCAGATGAAGTGGGCGTTCGATCAGCACGAATCCGTGACCGCCGGAGACCGGGAAAGCGCCCTCATTCAGCTCAGACGCTATCAACCGGCCGTCGTCACCATGGACTTAGGGCTGCCGCCGCGCCCCGATGAACCGTCCGAGGGATTCCAGCTGCTGCAGGACACGCTGGCCGCCGCCCCGGACACCAAGGTGATTGTTCTCACGGGCCAGAACGACCATGAAAATGCCCTCAAAGCGATCGCCTTGGGCGCGTACGATTTCTACTCAAAGCCCTTTCAGCCGGAATTGCTCGGATTGATCATCGAGCGCGCCTTCCGGCTGCATGAACTCCAGGCCGAGAACAAGCGCCTCCAATCCAGGCAACGGTCCAGCCCCTTGAGCGGCATCCTCACGCGGGACCCGCAGATGCTGAAAGTCTGCGGAGTCGTCGAAAAAGTCGCCGCGACAAACGCCACCGTGATGTTTCTCGGCGAGTCGGGGACCGGCAAGGAAGTTCTGGCACGCGGGGTTCATGAATTATCCGAGCGCAAGAATGCCCGCTTCGTGGCCATCAATTGCGCCGCAATACCCGAGAATCTGCTCGAAAGCGAATTGTTCGGATACGAGAGGGGGGCATTTACAGGTGCAGCGAAGCAAACGCCTGGGAAGATCGAGATCGCGCACCGCGGCACGCTGTTTCTAGACGAGATTGGCGATCTTCCTGCGCCACTTCAAGCCAAGATCCTGCGATTTCTACAAGGGCGAACCATCGAGCGCATCGGCGGCAGACAAGAGATTTCTGTGGACGTGCGTGTCGTCTGCGCCACACACCAGGATCTCGCCGGAATGATCAAAGAAGGCCGTTTCCGCGAAGACCTTTACTACCGGCTGGCTGAGATCGTGGTAAACATTCCGCCTCTGCACGAGCGCAAGGGAGACGCTGCGCTGCTCGCGCACGCATTTGTTCTGCAATACGCAGAAGAGCAGAGACGCGGCACCATGACGATGCTGCCAGACGCGGTTGCGGCAATCGAAGCGCATTCGTGGCCTGGTAACGTACGTGAGCTGCAGAACTGCGCCAAGCGGGCAGTCATCATGGCCGATGGCCCGACATTGCGCGCAGCAGATTTTGGCATTAACCCGGCAAAGCCGGAGGAGGAAATCAAGACTCTCAGGCAAGTACGGGAGGACGCTGAAAGAGATGCAGTGCTCCGGGTGTTGTCCCGGGTCAACGGGAACATGAGCCGCGCAGCCGAATTGCTCGGCATCAGCCGGCCGACAATGTACGACCTGATCAACCGGTTTGGTCTCAAGGAAACTGAACGATGAACGCGAAGCAATCCATGCCCGGCAACGCCGGGATTGCCACCGCGCGGGGCCGCGCACGGACTTGGTGCGCCCCGCTGCTGCTCGCGATCGCGATTTCTATCACCGGCTGCAGCCGCGACGATACGGCGGCGCTGATCGCATCGGCCAAGAAGTACATGGCGCACGGTGACTACAGCGCCTCGATCATTCAGCTTAAGAATGTCCTGCAGAAGAATCCGAAGAACGCGGAGGCCAGATATCTCCTCGGCCTGTCTTCATTGAAAAACGGTGACGCCGGCGCCGCGGAAATCGAGCTGAACAAAGCGGTCGAACTCGGCCTTCGCTCCGACGAGGTGCAAGTCGCGCTGGCACGCGCCGAGCTGGACAAGGGCGAGGCCGACAAGGTCGTTAACCGGTTCGGGTCGAAGACGCTGTCGTCGCCGAAGATGCAGGCAGAGCTTCGCGCCATTGTCGGAATGGCCCAGCTTGCCCGCAACCGCACGGAGGCTGCACGCAGCGCGTTCACCGAGGCGCTCGCGCTCGATTCCGGCGACATCACCGCGAATCTCGGCTTGGCGAGGATTGCCGCTTCGGAGAAGCATCTTACGCAAGCCATGTCGCGGGTGGACACGGCCCTCAGCGCATCCCCCTCCAGTCTGGATGCGCTGATGCTCAAAGGCGCCCTGCTGGAGGCACAGGGACAGAGCGAGCCAGCTGAAAAAGCCTATAGGGACGCCATCCGGGCTGCACCGCACCAGATTGCGCCACGCCTGAGCCTCATTGCCGTGCTGGTGAACAACCACCTGCTTGACAAGGCTGCTACTGAGGTCGACGCATTGGAGAAAATAGCTCCCAAGGATCCGCGCACCTTTTATGCCAAGGCGCTACTTCTGGTTGGAGAACGCAAATTTCCAGCAGCGAAGGAGGCGATCCTTCAGGTGCTCAAAGTGGCGCCAAATCATGTGCCGAGCCTGATGCTCGCTGGCACGGCGGCGATGGAAACCGGCGCCTATCGCGAAGCAGAAAGCTACTTGCGCAAAGCCGCCTACGATGCGCCGGACGCCGTCGGTCCGAAACGGCTTCTGGCAACCACTTATCTGCGTATGGGCAAGACGGATCTCGCAATGAGCGAGGTCAAGGAACTGCTCCCGAGGGCCGGCCAGGATCCGGATATTCTCACCCTTGCCGGCGAAGCCTATCTCGCGAACGGCGACATCGCGGACGCAGCCCGTTATTACGAGCAGGCAAATTCGTTGGCACCCAACAATGCCATCATCCAGACGCGTTTGGCTGAGATCTGGCTTGCCGCTGGGGACCGTGATCGGGCCATCAAAGAGCTCGAATCGGCGTCAGCTCGCCATCCCGATCAGTATCAGCCCGATGTGGCGCTGATCTCGACGTATCTGAGCCAGCGCCAGCCAGACGCGGCTCTCGACGCTTTAAAGAGCCTCGAGAAAAAACAGCCCAACAATCCGCTCACTTACAACTTGCGCGGATTGGCCCTGATGCTTAAGCGCGACTTCCCCAGTGCGCGTTCGAGTTTCGAGCGTGCCTTGCAGCTGCAGCCGATGTACATGCCGGCGGTGATCAATCTCGCGAACCTCGACCTGCGTGACAAGAACACCGACGCCGCCAAGAAACGCTATGAATCGGTATTGAAGAAAGAGCCGTATAACGAACAGGCGCTTTTCCGCCTCGCGGTCCTGTTGCGCATTACCGGCGCACAACAAGTGGACATCGAAAAGCTTCTCAAGCAGGCCGTGACTGGTAATCCAAGCTCGCCGACCGCCCGCGTGGTCCTGATCAATTTCTATCTGACGAGCCGCGACTTCAAGGGCGCCCTCGCGGCGGCGCAGGATGCGCAAGCAGCGCTGCCGAACTCACCTTCGATTCTCGAAGCACTCGGCGTCACCCAGATGGCAGCAGGGGAGGCGAAAGCGGCAGTCTCAACATTTGCCCAACTTGCCGGCGTGCTTCCGGATTCCCCAGAGCCGCTGGTGCGCCAGGCGCAGGCCTATATGGCGGCCAAACGGCCCGACGACGCGATCCGGTCGCTTCGGGCGGCCCTTTTACTGCAACCGAACCTGACGAGCGTCGAGCGCGACATCGCTGCGATTTATGTTTCGACCGGGCGCAGCGATGAGGCGCTGCATGAGGCCAAGACGGTTCAAGCCAAGTACCCGAACGAGCTCTTTGGCTACGCCCTTGAAGGCGAGATCTACGTAGCGCAAAAGAAGTGGGGCCCCGCGGTACGCGTTTATCGCGACGCAGTGAAGAAATTTCCTCTCCCCCTGCTCGTGGTACGCGCGCACGAAATCATGGAAGCAGCCGGAGACGGTTCCGAGGCTGACGCGATGGCCAGCACTTGGATCAAGGATCAGCCGAAGGATGCCGTCGTGCTCGCGTACCTTGCACAGCGCGACCTGGCGATGAAGCGCTATGGTAGCGCCGCAAAGCGGTTACACGAAGCCCTCGAGAGACAACCGAACAATTCGGCATTCTTGAATAACCTTGCGTGGGCCATGCACGAGCTCAAGCAGCCGCATGCGCTCCAGTATGCCGAACGGGCCCATGAGCTCGCGCCAGAGAACGCGGCCATCATGGATACCCTTGGCTGGATACTCGTCGAGGGCGGGCAAAGCGAACGGGGGCTCGACTTGCTAGGGCGCGCCTCGGAGCTTGCTCCGAACGCATACGATATCCGGCTTCATTTCGCCAAGGCTCTGATCAAGGCAGGACGCAACGGCGCAGCGCGCAAGGAACTTGAGGCGCTTGCCAAGCTGGACAGCCGCCTTCCGGTCCAGCACGAGGCGGCCGCGCTGCTGTCGGGGCTCTGATATGACCACCATCGCAGTCGTCGGACTCGGGTACGTCGGCCTGCCGTTGGCCGTCGAATTCGGCAAGAAACACCGTACCATCGGGTTCGACCTTTCCGAGCGAAAGGTCAACGCTTACCGGCGGCATGTCGATCCGACCGGAGAGATCAGCACCGAGGAACTCAAGGCTGCCTCCGGATTGGAGGTAAGTACGGACCCCTCCGCTTTGCGGGAAGCCGACTTCATCATCGTCGCGGTCCCGACCCCGGTCGACGACGCCCACAATCCTGACTTCCGGCCGTTGATCAGTGCCAGCACGCTGGTCGGGAAGAGCCTCAAGAGCGGTGCGACGGTCGTATTCGAGTCGACCGTTTATCCGGGGGCGACCGAGGAAGTCTGCATTCCGGTCATCGAGCAGCATTCCGGAATGCGATGGAAGAAAGACTTCTTCGTGGGCTACTCTCCGGAACGAATCAACCCCGGGGACAAACAACGCACGCTGACCAAGATCACCAAGGTCGTGGCCGGCGATACGCCGGAGACCCTGGCCCGCGTGGCCGAGATCTACGGCAGCGTCGTCGCCGCCGGCGTGCACCGTGCGAGCAGCATCAAGGTTGCCGAAGCGGCAAAGGTTATCGAGAACACGCAGCGCGACCTGAACATCGCGCTCGTCAATGAGCTCGCGATCATCTTTCACCAGATCGGCATCGACACCCTCGAGGTTCTCGAGGCAGCGGGCACCAAGTGGAACTTCCTGCCCTTTCGCCCCGGCCTCGTCGGAGGACACTGTATCGGCGTTGATCCCTATTACCTCACTTACAAGGCCGAAACCATCGGCTATCACCCCCAAGTCATCCTGTCCGGCCGCAAAATCAATGACGGCATGGGTAAGTACGTGGCGGAGCAAACGATCAAGCGGATGATCCTGAGGGGGTTCCTGGTCAACAGGGAGCGCGTGATTGTCCTCGGGCTGACGTTCAAGGAGAACTGTCCCGACACGCGCAACTCGCGCGTCGTGGATGTCATTCGAGAGTTGCAGTCCTTCGGCGTCGACGTGCTCGTTCATGACCCGGTCGCCGACCCCAAGGAGGCGGAACACGAGTATGGCATCCATCTCACCGCCTGGGATGACCTCCCCCCGGCCGCCGCCGTTGTCGCAGCCGTTGCGCATCGCGAATTCGCGCAGCGGCCGCTCGAGGATTTAGTGGCGAAAATGGCGCCGAACGGCATTTACGTCGACGTAAAAAGCCAGGCCGATGCTGCGGCGCTAGGCGCGCGCGGGATCGAGGTATGGCGTCTCTGAGGAGGCCGCGTTGACCGCGTTCGAGAAAATCCAGTTAAGTCTTCCGAGCAGCAAGCTGACTTGGCTGGTTACCGGAAGCGCGGGCTTCATCGGCTCGCATCTCGTGGAAGCCCTGCTGCGCCTCGATCAACAGGTCATCGGCCTGGACGACTTCTCCGCCGGATATCGGGAAAATCTGCGCCAGGTGGAGAACGCGGTTGGTCCCGACGCCTGGAAGCGGCATCGGTTCATAGAAGGTAGCATCGTGGAGCTCGAGACCTGCCGGGCAGCCTGCCGTGGTGCGGATATCGTCTTGCACCAAGCCGCGCTGGGATCCGTGCCACGCTCGATTGCGGATCCGCTGGCCACCCACACGGTAAACGTCACGGGCTTCGTCAACATGTTGGTAGCAGCACGCGAGGCCCGTGTGCGGCGCTTCGTCTACGCCTCCTCCAGCTCGACATATGGCGATCATGAGGTGCTCCCCAAGGTTGAAGATGTCATCGGCCGCCCGCTGTCCCCCTACGCAGCGAGCAAGTACGCCGATGAGCTGTACGCCGAAGTGTTCGCGCGCTGCTATCGTATCGAGACTGTCGGGTTGCGCTACTTCAACGTCTTCGGCGCGCGTCAGGATCCGGAGAGCGCGTATGCCGCCGTTATTCCGCGCTGGGTGCGCGCAATGCTGCTTGGCGAGGCTGTCGAAATATATGGCGACGGTGAAACTACACGCGACTTCTGTTTTGTGGCCAACGCTGTACAGGCCAACTTGCTTGCGGCCCTGACTGACGATCCGCAGGCTCTGAACCGAGTCTACAACGTCGCGGTCGGCGATAGCACGTCGCTGAATCAACTGTTTGAAATCTTGCGCTCTTTGCTTGGCGCAGAGCGGCCCTCGCTGCGGGCTGTTCGGCCTGTCTATCGCCCGTTCCGCGAGGGCGACGTGCGGCACTCGCGTGCGGATACTACGATGGCGCGCCGGCTGCTCGGCTACGAGCCCACCCACACGATATCGAGCGGGCTGCGCGAGGCATTATCCTGGTACGTAGATCGGTTCAGCACGACGACCGCCGTCGCGCAAGCGGCGCGGTAGCGGGCACAACGAACGCCAACCAGACATTCGAGAAGCACCGAGGGTGCAAATGCACGGTGCAAACGCCTTGCGGCACGCAATGCGCGGACGGCGGGCCACCCGCCATCGATTGAGCTGGTGGGCGCTTTGCTGCTCACTCGCCTTCTTGCTTGGGCGCCCGGCTCTTGCGCCAGCACAATCAGTCGATGTCACGGCGATCGAGCGGGTTAAACCATCGATCGTCGCGGTCGGAACATTCGAGCGCTTGAGAAACCCCGAGTTCCGCTTCATCGGCACCGGATTCGCGGTGGGGGACGGCTCGCTCATCGCGACCAATGAGCACGTAGTGCCCGCCATTCTCGATAGCGAGCGCGAAGAGACGATCGCAGTCGCGATCCGCTTGTCGAGCAGCACCGTGCAGATAAGGAGCGCTCGTAAAGTAGCCTCTGAACCATCCGCCGACCTGGCGCTTCTGAAGATCGGCGGCCCCCCCTTGCCTCCCTTGCGCCTTGGAAACTCGGACCGGGTACGTGAGGGGGAGATCTACTTGTTTACCGGGTTTCCAATCGGCACCGTTCTCGGGCTGATCCCGGCGACGAACCGCGCCATGATTTCCGCCATCACGCCGATCGTCATCCCTGCAGCCCATGCCGACCAGCTCAATGCGCGTTCGATCCGCCGATTGGCGGCAGGCGCGTACCCAGTGTTCCAGCTCGATGGCACGGCATATCCCGGCAACAGCGGGAGCCCGCTCTATGATCCGCGATCCCAGGAGGTCATGGGTATCGTGAATATGGTCTTTGTAAAAGGCACCAAAGAAGCGGCCTTGACCAACCCGAGCGGCATCTCCTACGCCATTCCGGCCCAGGGGCTTAAGGAGCTACTCAGTCGCGTCCCGCAATAGGGGGGCGGCCCTTCCCTGAGCGCATGAGTGGTAAACGCTTGGCCTACGCTGCGCGGGGGCCTATTAGTGGACCGTAACAGTTAAAGTGGAAGTAATGCGACGCGAAGGATCGAAGTACTTCCACTTCACGGGTTTGGGTTGCTGGTTGTATTGACGGATGTATCGCATGAGTTTTCGCTTGAGGTCTGGCACGGAAGTGAAGACGCCACGGGCGATCACGTCGCGCTCGATCTTGGCGAACCACAGTTCGACCTGATCGAGCCAGGACGAGTAGGTTGGAGTGAAGTGCAGATGAACATTGGGATGCTCGCCGAGGAACTGCCCGACCTGTTGGGTCTTGTGCGCCGAGAGGTTGTCGGCGATCACGTGGATCTCCTTGCCCTTGGGCTGATGCACGACGATGTCGGTGAGGAAGGCGAAGAACTCCGCCGAGGTGTGGCGTGCGGCGGTCTTGCCAAGGACCTCCCCGGTCTTGGTGTTGAAGGCTGCGTACAGCGACAGCGGAGCGTATCCGGAATTTCGTGTGTGAGGCATAACATGTTGACCGAGAGGAGCCGTTATGCCAATCAAGAAGCAGAAGAAGCCGGCGCCGCCGGCGATGACGATCAAGCCGGAAGTACTTGATCAGCTGGTGCAAGGGCCGCTGACGCCGGAGCAGTTCGATTCGATGTTTCGGGGCCTGAAGAAGGCCGAGTCGCTCATCGAGCGGCAGCGGCTGTTCCCCAAGCCAGGCGCGGCCCTTGCGGCCGAAGAGGTCGGTGGCCTGTTAACGGGGGTCGAG
Source organism: uncultured Pseudomonadota bacterium (assembly GCA_963817785.1). GTDB lineage: Bacteria > Pseudomonadota > Gammaproteobacteria > Burkholderiales > SG8-39 > JAKALD01. The sequence continues at coordinate 1,293,171 of CAWFPL010000008.1, forward strand.
AACCGCGTGCTGCTGGGGTTTGACGCGCAGCGCCCCTAAAATCCTTCGCCGCGTAGGTTCGATGAATTTCTGATCGTGCGCTCACCCGCGCAGGGATATCCACGGCGGCGCGCGGGCGGCGATCAAGACGCACGCGAACGCGTGCCGCGGTGGATATCCCGTCGGCGCGCTGCCCGTTGCCCAATTTGCCCGGTGAGATGGGTTCGACGCCTGAGCGGGCGGCGCAATGCTCTGAGGTGTTGTACCTTGGGTCTCGAGGCTGTGATGAGCGGCTCGCTCGATCGGCTGGGCCGATCGGCCAAGGCCGCGGGCTCGCGCTATTCTTGAGCGCAGACGCCGCAAAAACGAAGGCCCGGGCGAGTTCCTGGAAGAACCCCGGGCCTTCTACACGGGCGGCGCACGCGAAGCGCGCGCGCGTCGTCTGCATTGCCTTTATGCCCGCAATGCACGGCGTTGTCCAGTCCTTGCCTGGAACGCGTGCATGGCGGCGGTGCCCGAGGCGTCTCATCGGCTCTACAACTGCCGGCGTTGCGGCGAGCAGGTGCAGGTGTGCCGGCGCTGCGACCACGGCAACATCTACTGCGCCGGGGGGTGCGCGGCGCTTCGCCGGCGCGAGTCGTTACGCCGCGCCGGGCAGCGCTACCAGTTGAGCTTCCGCGGGGCGTGCCGCCACGCGGCGCGCCAGCGGACCTGGCGCATGCGCCAAGCCCATAAAGTGACGCATCAGGGTTCCCCTCGTGCCGCCTTGGCTGCCACAGTGGTGGCTACTTCGCTTGACAGCACAAGGCTGGTACATGATGGCCAAAGTCCGCCGGTTGGATCGCGCACCTTGCCGGGCGCGGGGCCGCGCTGCAGTTTCTGCGCTCGGGCGCTCTCGGCCTTCGCACGGTTGGGAGCGTTACGCGGCGGACCATAAAGAGGGCTGCGCGCCATGATCCCGCGCGCGCTCGAAGCCGAGATCCTGCGCCTGCATCACACCGAGCACTGGCCCGTGGGCACAATCGCTCGGCAGCTTCGCGTGCACCACGGCACCGTGCGCCGCGCTGCTCGCTCAAGCCGGCGTGCTGACGGCCCCGCGCACAGCGCGCGCCTCGATCGTCGAGCCCTATGTCGGCTTCATCACCGAGACGCTCGCCAAGTATCCGACACTACGTGCCTCGCGCCTGTACGCGATGGTGCGCAGCCGCGGCTATCCGGGCGCTGCGGATCACTTCCGCGCCATCATCGCGCGGCTGCGCCCACGGCCGGCGGCCGAAGCCTATCTGCGGCTACGCACATTGCCGGGGGACCAAGGCCAGACTGACTGGGCTCACTTCGGCAAGCTCGCCGTGGGCCGCGCCGTGCGTCCTCTGATGGCCTTCGTGATGGTGCTCTCGTACTCGCGGATGCTGTTCCTGCGCTTTTATCTGGGCGCCTCGATGAGCGAGTTCCTGCGCGGCCATGTGGAGGCGTTCGCGTATTTCAACTCCGTGCCGCGTGTCTTGCTCTACGATAATCTTAAGAGCGCCGTGCTCGAGCGCGTCGATCAGGCGATTCGCTTCCATCCGAAGTTGCTCGAGCTGGCCGCCCATTACCGGTTCCAGCCGCGGCCCGTGGCGGTGGCGCGCGGAAATGAAAAAGGGCGCGTGGAGCGCTCGATTCGTTTTGCCCGCGAGGCGTTCTTCGCCGGGCGCACGTTCCGCGATCTCGAGGATCTGAACGCGCAAGCGCTTGCGTGGTGCGCGGGGGCGGCCGCCGAGCGGCCCTGCCCCGAGGATCGTACGCGCAGCGTGCGCGAGGTGTTCGAGGAGGAGCGCTCCTGTCTTCTCGCCTTGCCTGATAACCCGTTCCCGTGCGAAGCGAGAATCGAGGCGAGCGTGCATAAGACGCCTTACGTGCGCTTTGACTGGAACGAGTACTCGATTCCTCACACGCACGTCAACCGCACCCTGGTCGTGCTCGCCACGCTCCAGAGCGTGCGCATCCTCGAGGGCGCTCAAGTCCTCGCCACTCACCCCAGAAGCTTCGATCGCGGTGTGCAAATCGAGGACCCGAAGCATCTCGAAGCGCTCGTCGCCCAAAAGCGCGCCGCCCGAGCGCATCGCGCGCAGGACCGCCTGCAGCACGCCGCCCCCAGTGCGAAGGCCCTGTTCCTGCGTGCCGCTGAGCGCGGCGCTCATCTGGGCGTGCTCACCCGGGGGCTACTGCAGTTGCTCGACAGCCACGGCGCCCAGGCCCTCGAGGCGGCGATCGCCGCCGCGCTCGCCGAAGACGCCGCTCACCTCGGGGCCGTGCGCCACTTCATCGACGCCCATGCCCATGCGCGCGGCGAGCGCCCGCCCATTGCGGTCGCGCTGCCCAAGGACCCGCGGCTCGAGCACTTGAGCGTGCGCTCGCAGCCCTTAAGCGATTACGAACGACTCGCCGAAGGAGTCCCCGATGAACGCCCCGAGCGATCGAATCCCGAGCACACCGACGACGAACCTCAGTCTTGAGGCGGCCCGCGGCCGGCTGCGCCGGCTCGGCCTCTACGGGCTGCTCGAGCAGTTGCCCGAACTCCTCGCCGAGCCCTGGCTCGCGCGGGTGATCGACATCGAGGAGGCCGAGCGCACCCGGCGCTCGCTCAAGCGTCGGCTCGACAACGCCCGCCTGGGCGCCTTCAAGCCGCTTGCCGAGTTCGACTGGGCCTGGCCCACCAAGTGCGATCGCGCCGCGATCGAAGAGCTCTTCTCGCTCGGCTTCCTCGCCGAAGCCGCCAACGTGATCCTGATCGGCCCCAACGGCCTGGGCAAGACGATGCTCATGAAAAACCTCGCCCACCAAGCGCTGCTCCAGGGCTACAGCGCGCGCTTCACCCTCGCCTCGGACATGCTCCATGACCTGGCCGCCCAGGACTCGAGCACCGCGCTCGCGCGGCGCCTGCGCCGCTATAGCAGCCCGACACTGTTGTGCATTGATGAGCTCGGGTATCTGTCCTACGACAGCCGCTACGCCGACCTGCTCTTCGAGGTGATCACCCGCCGCTACCAGGCCCAGCGGCCCGTCGCCTTGACTACGAACAAGGTCTTTGGCGAATGGAATCAGGTCTTCCCCAACGCGGCTTGCGTCGTCACCCTGATCGATCGACTCCTCCACCGCTCCGAGATCATCGCCCTGGAGGGCGAATCCTACCGCCTCAAGGAAGCCCAGGAACGCGCCGCACACAAAGCGAAATCCCGCGGCCGCGCCCCACGCAAGTGAGCGCTGAAGCCGATGTTGCGACCCAACGATTTGCCGCTCGTGTGTCTGCCCACCGGGCTCTCCGATGAGGCCGCTGCAAGCCTGCTCGAGTTCCTCTACGAGCTCACCGAGGCGCTCGAACGTCACTACGCCGCCCAGCTTCGCCGCTACTATCAACCACCCGCCGACATCGCACAGCACGATCTTGATGTCGATCCCCCGAGCACCGATCCGCCGTTCTGATCGTTGCCTTCCCCTCTCGCCCGAGTGCCCCTACCGACCCATCGCGCGCCCATCCTCAAAATGACGCGCTTTTACATCCCCGGCAACAGTGGCCGGACAGCGTGCGATCAGGTGCGTGGCAAGCACCGAGTGGATCTCGTTCTTCAGGCGCGTTCTGTGACGCACGATCTGCGCACGCCGTGCGACCTGACGGCGCAGCGCCTGCGTGCGCTCATCGGGCATCCACACCTGCGGCAGGAAGCCGCTCGCGTACAGCTGCGCCAGGATCGCCGCGCCGATCTTGTCGGTCTTGACCCGGGCTTCGGCGATCAGCCGTACCTGCAGCGGGTTGGCGATCACGACGCGCGCGACGTGCGGCTTCAGTGCGGCCGCGATCGCCGCGGTGTTGCCCGTGGCCTCGAGCACAACCTCGTCGGTCGCACGAAGCCCCTGGGCGAAGCGCAGCAGGGACTCATGCTGCAGAAGAACTCGCCCCCCCTTCGCGCACCAAGCCGTCCTCGAGATACGCGATCTCGCCGACGGTGCGCGAGACATCCAGTCCGATGACTCTCATCATCACGCTCCTTCAATTGGGTTGGACACCTCACCGTGGGAGCCTGTGGGCAACACGACAACTACGGATTCGCGCTCGCAGCGCAACCGGGCGGGTCGCAGGGGCGGCCAGCTACTAACTCGAGCTCGCGGCTCATCGTGTACATCGGCCTGCCCACGCTTCGTGCTCCCAGGTACCCCTGTCCCGGATGGGCACACCATACGCCGAGTCGGCGGGGACACTCAGGTACCGGGCAATATCATGCCGGTTACCAACGCGATCGAGTCCATCCACATGCGGCTTCGCAAGATCATCAAGACGCGCGGGCACTTTCCCTCGGACGAGGCCGCGTTGAAGCTGCTGTGGCTGGCACTGCGCAACATCACCGCCGACTGGGGCCGCGCGGCCAAGGAATAGAAGGCCGCGATGAATCAGTTCGCGATTCTGTACGCCGATCGCTTTACCGCGAGGGCTGCGTAAAATGAACCCGGATCATCGCCCGCCGGCTACGCCGCCGGGCGAACATCCTCAACCCGCCTCAAACACAGAACTTCGGATACGTCCACACGATTTTATGACAGAGCCAAAAAAAACGCCTCCCGAAGGAGACGTTTTGATATGCACTCAATTTGTCTTTCGCGATTTGCTAGCGTTCCCTCAGACCGAGGAGCGGGCCGGCTGCGCTATTCTTAGATTGCGGTGCGCCGCCGCAGCTGGCCGGCACCGATTAAGACAAGGCCGATCCCCAGCAGAGCGATCGTTCCGGGTTCCGGCACCGTCGCCTTGATCGGATCGTAGCTCGTCAAAGTAAAACCGCCAGTCGCGCCATCCGGCGTGAAGTTGTTTGCAAGCAACATGTCGTGACCACTAAATTTATTAGTGTCGAACATGCTCATGTAGTTCCCGCCCGTTACGTCAAGGTAACCGCTGGAGGAGCCCCGCGGGGGCAACGTATTAGTGCTGGTTGTCCCGCTGACCGTGATGGTGGCGTCGCTCGCCAGAATCCCAGGAGCGAAGATACCCGAGAGAAATGAGGTACCACCCGTGATGCCCGTATATTGATCCTTCGCAGCGTTGAAGTTTCCCGTTGAGATGCCCGCGCTGGACAAGGTTCCTACCGGATTCAGGTAAAGGCTGAACAGGCCACCGATGGAGTCGATTCCAAAGTCGAAGCCGCTCAATACATGGATATCTTTAATGCCTATGCCAGAGAATACTCCGGTAATCTCCGCGCCTCCGTTGCCATCGCTCCAAAGCGTATTGAGGCCCGAGCCATCAAGGATCGACGTCACCTTCACGAACCCGTAATTGTCCCCACCATTTGCAGTATTCGGCGATGCAATGGTGCAATTCGTCAGAACCCCGCCGCTAATGCATGCAGAGGGAACGTTGAGAACTTCATAGTTGTTGTACTTAATCGTGACTGGACCTTGGTAACCGCCCAGACTGAACGAAAGCGGAAGGGCGAACACTTGTGCCGCGAACAGGCTGCACACGAGGCCAAGCAATACAGTTAAATGCCTTTTCATGATCAATCTCCTAAAATTCCCCGATGGGGATTGCTCAGCTTGGATGGAGCAACGACCATGCCAAGACGCCAGCCCCGATAAAAAGATGGCTATGATCTTGACGATAAAGATGTTTCTTTTACGATCAAAACATTGGCTGAATCGCCGAAAACCGGCTATGTAAAAATCATCGACAGCGCAAGCTAGGCGTATCGGCTGCGCTAGAAGGCTAGAAGAATAGGATGCTGCGGCCATCGGAGTTACCGCGAGAAAAGCGGGGTACGGCAGCACGGTCGGCCCGCTCCGAAGTGAGGGGCCTCTGAAATTGCCTTATATCAGCATGCCAGATGGCCATCGAGTATTTGTAAGGAAACTCGACAACGTTTAAGTGAGATCGGAAAAGCGGGAAATACGATGCCATTTCCACGCTAGGACTCGCGAATTCCGGATGACGTGTCTTTTCCTGACCCTTGCAGCAGGATCGTAACTGCTAGCCCTTCTGCTTGATCTGGCTGCCCACCGGGCGACAGTAACGTCCCGGCGCGATGATGCCGTAGGCGTCGACCGCGTTCTTAAGCCGCTCGGTCAGATCCCAGTGACCCGAGGCCCTTCCGGTGAGCCAAGACATGGCGTCGACGTGCACCCTGTAAGGCACAAAGCCGAGGCTACGCCCCGTCTCGAGCAGTTCCATGTAGCACGCTTGCGCGCGTCGCGTAGCCCCCTCGGAGCTGCGATCGAATATTAGCGGGACGCTGCTATCGAAGCATCGCTCCGACAGACTTGTGAGCGTGACCAGCGGCTCGAGCGAGTGCTTGCGCATCGTCGGCACCAGGAAGTCGAGATATCGGCGCACGGTCTCGGGCCGCATCGGCACGATCGGGGAGTACCAGATCAGCCCGCATCCATCGCGCGCGGGATCGAGGCCGACCCCCTCGTCGGGCCGGGTGCCCGAGACCCAGTACGCCAGCGGGAGCGCCGTCTCGTTTGGCTCGCCTGCCACCAGTGCAAGCGATGAAGCGAGCGTCTCTGCTGCCGGGCCGAAACGCCGGCGCATTCGCGCAGGTAGCCGGCCCGCAATCTTGCGCATCGTGTTCGCCATCGGCCGGGACACCAACAGCAGCCGGGCTGCAAGAGGCTTCAGCAACCGCTTGATCTCGGACTGCGCTGCCGCAACGACCCCTCGGGTGCCGTAGAGCGTTCCATAGACGGTCCACCTGCCGATCTCGCGGCCCCGGCGCAGTTCCTCGATCACGGCTTCGGGAATGAGGTCGTCCGCACCGAGCTGCGCGCGCGGGTAAGGCACGCTCATCGCCAGCACGCGGTGTGAGTTCATCAAGTTGATGCCGCCGACCGTACTGGGGAAGAGCCGCAATATCTCGCGGATCGCAGAGACGAGTTGTTCGAGCGTCACGTGCTCGGAAGCGCTCATCACGAAAGCTTTCATGGTCTCCGGACGCCTGGCGAGCGCGAGCGTCATGCTGGTGACGATCCCGAAACCACCCTGCAGGAAAAGACCCGTGACGTATGGGCCAATCCCCCACCGGAACGCCCGTGCAGCTTCTGGAGCACCCAAATCGGTGAGTACGGGCCGGAACATTTTGCCGTCGGGAAGCACCGCTTCAATGCCCATGATCGACGAGGCGTGGTCGGAGATCGGCGTGATCCCGTAGCCACGCTCGAGCGCGTTGCCGAGAATGCTGCATGATGGCCCCGCACCGGTTACCGGGACTAGGAACGGCGCATCGCGTCGGTGTAGGAACTCAGCAAGTGCACCTTGTGTCACGCCCGGCTCGACCGTGATGACGCCCAGATCCTCGTCGAAATCACGGATGCCGCACATCCGTGAGAGATCCACGACGACGACCTCGTCCGCGACGGCGAGCGCCGTTCCGTAACCCCAGTTATGGCCGGTGCTAATCGGATGGAGCGGGAGACGAAAGCGCCCCGCGATCTCGACGATCCGGATAACCTCTTCAGCGCTCGCCGGCCGCAGTACGGCGAGAACAGAGCGTGATGCACCGCTCGTGCACTCGCGATATCTGGACGGGGCCGTGATGCCGTCAACAACAGCATCGTTCCCCAGCAGATTCCGCCATGCCAGAAGTGCGTCTTCGAGCCTCACGGCCCCCCTCCGACACCCCCGGGCACGCGCGAGGTGCGCCTAGGTGTGTCCAGTCGCTTGCGACGAGTCCGCGTGCAACAACGGAACGATCAGTCGTCGCGTAAAGAGTCCGACTCCTCCCCACATCGAAATAAACCACAGGGGAACGCCACCAATAGGATCGCCAGGATAGCGCCACTGACCGCTCCAGACCCCACTGTATTCAACTAGTGCGCCAACAACGATCATATACCCGAGATAAGCCAAGTCACCTCGTTCGTGAAAGAAAGCCAGCGTGATCGCGAGCACGGCCGCTGATGCCGCAAGAAGCATCCACGGATTACTGAGGGTAACGAACGGGACCGCGAATAGTACCGCGAGCGCTACCACCGCGAGGCGTGAAACGCGAGGGACCGGTCCACCCAGGAAGCGCAGGCAATGGAAGACGTAGAATCCCCACATAAAGAACTCCCAAATCGGGAGCCCCAGAAAGTCGGGGGAATTGAATCTGAATACTCCTTGGCGAACAGCCATGATATCCATCAACGAGAAAAGCGCTGAAACCAAGACGTAAATGAATACCTCCAGTCTTGTGATCGCGCCAAAGGTCAGTGCCCAACACAATAAAAGCGCGACGAGTTTGGCCCAGCCGCCGGGGGCGAGGGCCAGCAAGGCCAGCGTTAAAGCCAGCTGAATTCCGAGCAAAACCCTCGTGGTTCTAGATTGCTTCGGTTTGCCTTGAACGTCCGTCTTCACCCTTGTCATCATAGCAAGGGCAGTTCACCGCCTGTAACAGACACGAGCGGGCTTGCCTTAGGAAAGTGTTCTGGATCTGGAGGCGCGGCTTGGGCCGGAGTAGCGGGAAACAATCCGGTGCGCCAGAGCCATGCTTCACGATGCGCATCGCGCTCCAGCCACGGCGGCAAAGAAGGGCGGCGCCCTTCCCAACGCGTACGCGGACATTCGACGGCTGCTGAGGTAACGCCCGCGCCCGCGTTGAGCTCGCCCGTCGTTAACTGCGCCCGAACCGGGTGCCCGGCTTTATACCGGAGACAACTGCAGCCGGCGACCGAATTGCTCGAGGTCGAGGCGCATCAATACCGAGGGTGCGCCAACGCGCGTACACAGCCGCTCGGCCGCGGCTACCACAAATCCGAAAATTCTCTGATAAAAGCGTATATGCCTCGGATTTATTTCGATCAACACGTCAGTGAGCCCGTGGAGCACACGAGTAACCAGGTAGGCCGACTGCACTAAGGCATCAAGCGCCGTCTTCCAGTCCGCACCCTCTTCCACAGCCAGCTTTACCAACTCGCCCACGCGGCGACCATCGCGGCGCAGGCTTTCGACTTCGGAGTTGTACGTCTGTTCGGCCCAAAGCCCTTCCGGCGAGTCTGGCCTAACTGTCAAGGTGCCGAGCAATGTTCTACCGTCTTCGGCAAGCAATGTCATTGCCTGACCTACTGCACGTGCGGCAGAGTGCTCGGCGTTCTCCGCAGACGGTACGCGGTATCCCCGCCATTGGTAACGTCTACGCACCAATCGCTCGGCTGCCTGAAATTGTTCTGGCAATACGGCGACCCTGGTGCGCACTCGGGCTGTGGCCGATGCCAACGAAGTGTTGCCAGTAGACTCAATTAGCGAGGGCCCAGACGTCTGAGCATGGTCACGACGATGGGCGAACTCGAGAAGCGATTCGAGCCAATTGGCACTATGCAGGACTTCAATAAGCTGGCCGTTTTGCAATGATAAATTTGTGATAGTGAGCTCTGTAGGCGATGCCTTTATCGTAACCATAAATTCTCTGAAAGATTCTATTTGAATTGAGGGTCAGGCAATTCGTAGGCCAGTTCAGAAAATGTCTTTCCATCATGGACTTACATTTTCATGCTCGCAAATTAGTTCAAAAATTTGTTGTGATCTGGCGACGGATAGGTCAGAAAAGACAGCAAAAATTTTGAGAATCAGTCGACTATTCTGGAGGTTAGGAGTTGTCGGGCCAACCAGACATTGATTTCTAATATCCAATGCATGTCATTTGAGGATATTAATAAAATTTCTAATTCCACTGTCGAAGAAATTTACACAAGCTATATTAATCGCACTCGAATAATGCTATTTATTTTAAAAATCATTCAATTAGAAATATGGTACGTTACGTGCTACGTCACCTATGAGCTGAGGTTTGTTGGGAGGATTTGTTTGTCATCGCATTAGACCGTACTTATTATTTTCTAAGCGCGAAGATAAGCACGGTAATTTTCATGCGATTTGCGCAACTGCTGTCGGATGCTCAAACCCCGTAGGCCGCCAACGATGAACATTCCGAATGGGGACAGCCCGGAGCCGCCTTGGGGCGCTAATCGGCGTCGCTTTTTGCGGACCAGCCTCGGCGCGGCGCCTATTCTGATGACATTGGTCAGCCGTCCGGTGCTAGGCGGAGGCGGCGGGAATTTGGGCGGCGGCGGCCAGTGCTTTACGCCGTCCGGTTTCGTGTCAATGCCTACAAGCCAGCACGGCCAAGGTTACACTTGCAGCGGACGCACGCCCGGGTACTGGAAAAATTGCGATGTTGGCACGGGCGGGCACTCTTGGCCCAGCCCTTATTATCCGACTACGATATCGGGTAATTGGGGCCATCAAGCAACCAAGTTCACGGATGTTTTCTCCCCTTCGCCGTATCCAGGTTCGACTACGTTGTTGCAGGTCTTGGAGATGGGGGGGGGGCCCCCAAATGACGTCGCCCGCCATATTGTCGCTGCCTTGCTGAATGTTGCGTCGGGCTGGACACCAGTGCTGACGATTTCCAGAGTGCAGGACATCTGGAACGAGTACGCAACCAAAGGCTATTACGAGCCCACCGCCGGCGTGAAGTGGTATCACGACGATATCGTCAATTACCTGCTCTCGACGATGCCCATTTAGGGGGACTCGCACCTGCAACGGTGTGACCCGTTCCCTTGCCGACGGTAGCGCATAGCTTATCGGCGTCTGCCTTGCGCTGGCACACTGTCCCCGTTGAGGCTTTGACTTGGCGGGAGCTGGATGGCGAGTTGCTGGTGCGCAATGCGTGTAGCGGCAGCACGCACCTGCTGGAGCCCTTCGCGGGCGAAGTGCTGCGCATACTCCTCGAAGCGAACGCAGGCATGAGCATCCCGGATCTCGTTGCCCGCCTGCGCGGAGACACGGCTGCCGAAGATATTTCGGAGTGGTCCGCCGCGATCGAAGCCGTGCTGTCCGAATTCCAGCGGCTCGGATTGGCGGAGCCCGAACAGTCTTGATCGTTGCCGAACTGCAGGAAAAGGAGTTGGCTGGCCTGCTGGCCGGCCCGGGTCTCCGGCTACGTACGGGACCGGTGGTCACGCGAATCCAATCGCAGTTGCCTGCGGTCGTTCAGGGCATCGCGCTGCACTACGCCGACCATTCAGTCGAGGAACCGGAGGGGTTCGCCGATTTCCATGTGCGCCTCGCCTTGCCGTGCAACGTGAGGCGCTGGCTGCAACCGCAGGTCCTCTTCCGGTTCGACGGCGCGCCGCCGTTCCTCCCTCTTCCCGCCGACCAGGCGTTCCCGATGCTCGAGTGGGGGCTCAACTGGTGCGTATCGGCCCACTGTCACCAGTACCTCGTCGTGCACGCCGCGGTAGTCGAGCGCCGTGACCGCGCGCTCGTACTTCCGGGCCCACCCGGATACGGCAAGAGCACGCTTTGCGCAGGCCTGGTGAGCCGCGGCTGGCGGTTGTTGTCCGACGAGCTCACGCTGATCGACCCTCAGTCCGGCGACGTCGTGCCCCTTACGCGCCCGGTCAGCCTGAAAAACGATTCCATCGAGGTGATCCGGCGCTTTTCGCCCGGTGCAGTGCTGGGACCGACGGTGCGCGACACGCTCAAGGGCTCAGTCGCGCATCTGAAAGCACCCGCCGAGAGCGTACGTCGCGCAACAGAGCCGGCGCGCCCGCGGTGGATCGTGCTGCCCCGCTACGAGCCGGGCGCGGCGGCCCGGCTGAAACCCCTGCCCAAAGGGCGCGCGTTCATGCAGCTGGCCGACAACGCGTTCAATTACAACTTGCACGGCCGCAGAGGTTTCGAAGTCCTGGCGCAAATAATCGAAGCCTGCGCCTGCTACGAGTTCGCATATGGCAACCTCGATGAGGCCGTCAAGGTGTACGACGAGCTCGCGGCGAGTGCATGATCATCGCTGGCGCAGACCCCGTCAGCCTCGCGCTGCGAAATCCGCATGCGCTTCCTGGATGGACCTTGAGGCAATGGGAAGATCTGGTGCGCCAGGCGCGCAGCGCGAATGTGCTCGCGCGCATCGCCGTGCTCCTCGAAGACCAGGCACTGCTGCAACAAGTGCCTGCAGCGCCGCGCGCCCATCTGCAGGCAGCGCGTGTGGTTTCGCAGGCGCAGGAGGAAGCGGTGCGGCGCGAGGTCGCGTTCATTTGCAAGGCGCTCGCCCGAACCGGCGTCGACATCGTCCTCCTCAAAGGCGCAGCCTACTTGTACGGCGGGCTCCCTGCGGCACGAGGTCGCCTGTTCTCGGACGTCGATATCCTCGTTCCCGAGGGCGCCATCCCCGAAGTGGAAGCCGCCCTGATGTTGCATGGCTGGGCGACGACCCACCACGATCCCTACGACCAACGCTATTACCGGCAGTGGATGCACGAGTTACCGCCGATGCGGCATGTCACCCGGCAGACGGTCCTCGACGTACACCACGCGATCCTGCCGACCACGGCGCGCCTGAAACCCGATTCCGCAAAATTAGTGGCCGCCTCGAGGCCGGTTGCGGAGGGCTCCCGCCTGCGCTTGCTCGCGCCGGCCGACATGGTGCTGCACAGTGCCGCCCATCTGTTCCTCAACGAGGAACTGGCCAGCGGCCTGCGCGATCTTGCCGATCTGGACGGCCTGCTGCGCCAATTCGGGCGGGATCATGGGTTCTGGGAGGAACTGGCAGCCCGCGCCTGCGAGCTGGATCTTGCGCGCCCCCTTTACTACGCGCTGCGCTATGCGACGCACATCCTGGAGACGCCGGTCCCCGAGCAATCATTCCGCAGCGCCGAAAGCGCCCGGCCGGCGGGGTGGCTGACGCAGATCATGGACAGCCTCTTTCTGCGGGCGCTGCGGCCGGACCACGCCTGCGCCGCAGACCGTATGACGCCGCTTGCCCGCCGGGCGCTTTACGTTCGCGCGCATTGGCTGCGCATGCCGCCCCTATTGTTGGCCCGCCATCTGACGGTCAAGGCGCTTCGCCGGCATGAGGACAACCCACGGGAGCGAAACCCGAAATAGCAAGCGCCCAGCGGCCATTTGCCCGCCTCAAGGAAGAATGGAAATTATTAGTACCAACGGATCATTGTTCCTATTGGCCGAGGATGGATAAACTGGAGCGAAGATGCGTGACCGATCGGCAGAGCGCCCCGCACAGAAGAATGTCAGAAAAATCGACTGAATACCTGAATAAGTGGTAATCTTTCTCCATACGAAACAACGACTAACCGGTCGTCCGGACGTTATGGGAGGTCCAGGGTGCGCATAACCATCGTGAAATTGGCTGCTCTCCGGTCATCGGTCTTCGCGACATGCTTGTTGTTAATTGCAACCCTTGCGGCTTGCAGCACGGCTTCATATCCGCCTGCCCCCGAGACTGTCGCCTCTCCGGAGTACAACTACCTCATCGGCCCGCTCGACACGGTGAACATTGTGGTATGGCGCAATCCGGAGCTGTCGATGAGCGTGCCGGTTCGGCCGGATGGAAAAATCACTGTTCCGCTGGTCGAAGATCTCCCTGCGCTGGGCAGGACTTCCACTCAACTTGCCCGGGACATCGAGAAGCGGCTGGCCAAATACATTCGCGATCCCGTGGTCACGGTGATCGTCACGGGCTTCAACGGACCCTACAATCAACAAATTCGAGTCGTAGGCGAAGCGGCCAAGCCGCAGGCGCTGCCTTATCGCCAGAACATGACGGTGCTCGACGTCATGATCGCGGTCGGGGGCCTCACCGACTTCGCCGACGGCAACGACGCTTCGATCTTGCGGGACGGCAAGCAGTATCGCGTGCGGCTGTCGGACTTGATCAGACGTGGCGACGTCTCTGCGAACGTGGAGATGAAACCGGGCGATGTTCTGATCATTCCGCAGAGCTGGTTCTGACAACCGTGCCTGGTCGCTGCGGCCCGCCAGACCCGATCCCAATTTCTCCGGCCTGATCCAGTATGGATTCATTCATTCCACAGCTCACGGAAACCCTTCGCGGCATGTGGCAGGGCCGATGGGTCGGGTTGGCGGTCGCCTGGCTGGCGGGCCTGACGAGCGCTGCGTACATCTTCCTGACACCGGACAAATATGAAGCAACGGCCAGGGTCTACGTCGATACGCAGTCGATCCTGAAGCCCCTGATGGCTGGATTGACGGTCCAGCCCGACGTCGATCAACAGGTTGCCATCCTGAGTCGGACACTGATCAGCCGGCCCAACGTAGAAAAGCTGGTCCGGATGACGGATATGGACCTGAACATCAAGTCCGCCGAGCAACGCGAAAGGCTCGTCGACGGCCTGATGCGAACCCTCTACATCAAGAGCCTCGGCCGCGACAACCTTTACACGATTGACTTTCTGGATCCGAGTCCCACGCAGGCGCGCCGAGTCGTCCAATCGCTGCTGTCGATCTTCGTCGAGTCCGGCCTTTCCGAAAAGGGGAACGATACCGGGCGTGCGCAGCACTTCATCGAAGACCAGATCAAGGCCTATGCACAACGTCTGAGCGCTGCGGAGAACAGGGTCAAGGACTTCAAATTGAAGCACATGGACTTCGAGGATTCAGGCGGCAAGGACTACTTCGCCAGCATGTCCGCGCTCTCGGAGGAACTCCGCAAGGCCAGACTTCAGCTCCAGGAGGCGAATCAGTCGCGTGAGGCATTGAAAAAGCAGCTCGCCGACGAGCAAGCGCATCCCACGGCTTCTTCGGATGGAGACGATGCGTCTTCTTCGATTGCGACGCCTGACCTCGACGCGCGTATCGACGCGCTCAAGAAGAATCTCGACGACTTGTTGCTCCGATACACCAGTCAGCACCCCGATGTGATCAATACGCAAAAAATGATCAAGGAACTCGAGGCGCAGAGGAAACAGGAGCGCATCCGCCTGGAGAAGGAACTTGAAAAGCGTCAACAGGCCGGAACCGCCGGTGATGCCAGCGATCCTGTGTATCAGCAGCTCAAGCTTGCTCTGGCGGACTCCGATGCCCAGATCGCTGGGTTGCGGGCACGTGTCGCAGACTACGAAAAGCGCTACCAGCAGATGCGCGCCAAAGCCGAATCGGTTCCCGAGATAGAAGCCGAGTACGCGCGGCTCAACCGGGATTATGGAATCGAGAAGCAGAACTACCAGAATCTGGTTGCGCGGCGCGAATCGGCGCTGATGTCCGGGGAACTCGAACAGGCAACCGGGCTGGCCAGCTTCAGAGTGATCGACCCCCCGCGCACGTCGCCCAATCCAGTTTCCCCGAACCGGAAATTGCTGATCCCGCTGGCGCTGCTGGCGTCGCTGTGCGCAGGTTTTGCTGCGAGCTATCTATTTAGCATGGTGCGTCCGACGTTCCATGACAAGAGCAACCTCAAGACAATCGGGAAGCGCCCGGTGCTCGGGACCGTATCCCTTATCCGCAACTCGCAAGTGCTCGCGCGGCAACGGCGGCGGGCGATGCTCTTTTTCGGCGGCCTCGGAGGATTGGCTGCGACCTATGGCGCAGCCATTCTGATCGTCTTCATCAATACCCTGACCCCCTTCTGAGAGCCCCATGAGCATCATCGAAGAGGCGAGCAAACGGCTAGAGCAGCTCGGCCGGGCCGGGATACAGGCTCCAGGCAAGCCGGAGCCCGCCGGACGCGGAAAGGACGAAGAGCGCTCGTCCCCGGATCCGATTCCGCAGCAAATTGCGCGCGCGGCCGAGGTCCGCCAGCGCGTACAAGTGCCCGCCGACGGGGCCCAGGACAAGCGGGCGGAATCGTCCTGGTCGGGTAACGCGGCCGCTGGGCCAAACTACCGCAATATCGATTTTGCGCGACTCCAAGCCAACGGCTTCATCACTCCGGCTGTCCCGAATTCGCAGTTGCTGCACGAGTTCCGGGTGATCAAGCGCCCGCTGATCCGGAACGCGCTGGGAAGGTCCGGCATGCCATTGACAAACGGCAATCTCATCATGGTCACGAGCGCGTTGCCGGGCGAAGGCAAGACATTCGTTGCGCTAAATCTGGCAATGAGCATCGCAATGGAAATCGATAGCAGGGTCCTGCTGGTGGACGCGGACGTGGTCGTACAGTCGATTCCGAAGCTCTTGGGGATTCAGCCCGCGAAGGGATTGTTGGACGTCCTGACCGTGCCCGACCTCAACATCGGCGACGTTATGCTCAGGACGAATATCGACAGACTGGCGCTCGTTCTGGCAGGCACGCCACATCGGAGAGCGTCGGAATTGTTAGCGAGCGACGCCATGGCCGAACTGCTGAACGAAGTCTCGAATCGCTACGCCGATCGCATCGTGATCTTCGACTCGCCGCCGCTGCTCGCCACCACGGAATCGCGAGTTCTCGCGAGTCACGTCGGCCAGGTGGTGGTGGTCGTGGAGGCCGAGCGAACCACGCACGGGGCGCTGGAAGCGGCGCTCTCGACCGTCGAGTCATGCCCAGTCGTGCTGACCATGCTGAACAAGGCGATCGCATCCGAGCCAGGGTCCTATTACGGCTACTATGGCTAGGGTCGGCGAGAAATGACGCAACCTCCGCCGGCGAGCGCCAATTCAAGACCAAACTCCAGACCGCTCAGCCAGTGCAGATGATCACCGCCGGCATCTCGCGCAGGCTCTTTGGCTACGCGGCCGCCCTGGTCCTGCTTCTGATATCGGGTCTGAACACCAACGCGGTTGCAGGTAAATGGACCATCACGCCGAACGTCTCCGTTACCGGCACCTACACCGATAACGCCTCCCTCGTCGGCCCCCCGACGGGGGGAACTTTCGTCACGCAGGTCGCACCCGGCATCCACATCGCGGGCGGCGGGGCCCGGTTCAAGGGAAATCTGGACTATTCGGCGAACGCCGTAGTCTATTCGAATAATGTCGCCGGAAACACGATCTACAACACCCTCAATGCTCGAGGAACACTGGAAGCAGTCGAGAATTTCTTCTACGTGGACGTGTTCGGCAACGTCGGCCAGACGTTCATATCGCCGTTTGCCCCGCGGCCCAGCAACCTCTACAGCCTCACGACCAACCGCGCCGAGGCCCGCACTTACGGCATCAGCCCCTACGTGCGCGGACAGGTCGGCAACGCATTTTCCTATCAGCTTCGCTACGCGGACACCTGGACCAACTCGAACAGCAGCGCGCTGTTCAACCAGCAAACCAGCGAGTGGACGGGGCGCGCCGAAAGTCCGATACGGCTATTCGGCTGGGCGTTCGACTATGACGACAGCACCATTACCTACAATAACTACAGCGCCGGCAGCCAGATTTCGAAGCTCTATAGAGGCACCCTTTACTATCAACCGGACGTAACCCTTCGCCTGTCCGCCGTCGGCGGCTGGGAGGAAAACAACTACTCGCTCGAAACGAGCTCCAACAGCATTTACGGCGGCGGCATAGTGTGGAAACCCACTCCGCTGACCTCGGCCGAATACCACTATGAGCATCGCTATTTCGGCCCCTCGCGGCTCGCCAGCCTTCAGCATCGGTCTCGATTGACCGCGTGGACCCTCACCTACTCGAAAAACGCCACAACCAATCAGCAGGCGCTGTTGACCTTGCCTCCGGGGAACGTGGCGGCACTGCTGGACACCATCTTCACCGCCAGCATTCCCGACCCGGTTGCACGGCAGGCCGCGGTTGCGCAGTTCCTTCAGGCGAGCGGCATCCCGCAATTCCTTTCGAATTCCATCTCGTTCTACACCCAGCAGGTCTTTCTTCAGGAGCGTCTGGACGCGTCCGTGGCAATACTCGGCAAGCGAAGCTCCGTGATACTGGACGCATTTCGCACCAAGAGCCAGGCGCTCACGTCCAACTTCAACAGCGCGGCGCCGGACGCCTTCTCCCTGGCGCAAGGTAGCGCGATTACGCAGCACGGCTTCGGCATCAGCGCCAATCGCAATATCACTGGCTCGACGAGCCTGGGAGCGAGCGCGATCCGGACTTACGCGCGTCAGGACGTGCCGGCCACGGTGGACTCCCGTAACGATTCTTTCACCGTGAGCCTCAACAAGACCCTCTCTCCGAAGACCACCACTTTCGCGGGACTCAACTACTCCCGGTTTACGTCCGACGGCACCACGTCCAGCAGTGGCAATTCCAGATCGGTCTTCGTCGGTCTGAACCATAGCTTCTGAGGTCCATATGTTCGAGCCTTTCTACGGCTTGTCCGGGGCGCCTTTCCAGCTCAGTCCTGACCCTTCGTTTTTTTACGGCAGCCGCGGGCACAAGCGCGCATATGCCTATCTGCAGTACGGCTTATACCAGGGTGAAGGCTTCATCACGCTCACCGGGGAAGTAGGCGCAGGCAAGACGACCCTGATCCGCAGCTTGCTGCAGCAACTGGATTCCAATAAGGTCGTTGCCGCACAGCTGGTCTCGACGCAGCTCGACGCCGACAGCCTGTTGCGCGCGGTCGCGACCGCATTTGGACTTGTAGTCAAGGACTACGACAAGGCGCGCCTCCTTGCGCAGATCGAAGCGTTCCTCGTCTCGCTGGTGCCGAAGGGCAGACGGGCACTGCTGATTGTGGACGAGGCGCAGAACCTCGCGCCGGAAGCGGTCGAAGAATTGCGGATGCTTTCCAACTTTCAGCTCCAGAACCAGGCATTGCTGCAGAGCTTCCTGGTCGGGCAGCCGGAGCTGCGGCAATTCATGCGCAGCCCCAGGATGCAACAGTTGCGGCAGCGGGTGATCGCCTCGTACCACCTCGGACCGCTCGACGGCGACGAAACGCGCGCGTACATCGAGCATCGGCTGAAGCACGTCGGCTGGAAGGGCGACCCGAAGTTCCAGGAAGAGGTCTTCGCTCTTGTGCACGGCTTCACCGGCGGGATTCCGCGCCGGATCAACACGCTCTGCACTCGCACGTTGCTGGCCGGCTTCCTGTCGGAGAAGCACGTGATCGGCGTCGAGGACGTCAAGCAGGTGATTGCCGAGTTCAACGAGGAGTTTGGCGAGGCCGCTCCCACCGACACTGAGGTCGCCATGACGAAGGCGGACACGGACACGTTCGTCAACGGCGCTGAACCCGCGCCCACGATGGACTCCAGCGCTCCGATCGTCGTGGCGGGTCCGCCCAACATCATGAACCTGGAGCGTCGGATATCGGGCCTGGAGAAGGCAATTGCCATAACCGTCAACCTGCTTCGACAGATGATCGGGACGAACAAGGACTCCGACCCCGGCTTGAAACGAAGGGCACCCTGATGGGAAGCCCAAGGGACGCACTCGGCGCCGTCGTTTGCGTGGTCGGCGCGCGGCCGAACTACATGAAAATGGCGCCGCTGTTGAGGGCGTTCCGGGCGCAGTCGATCTTGCCACGGCCGATCCTCGTTCATACCGGGCAGCACTACGACCCGATGATGAATGACAGGCTGTTCGCGGACTTGCAGCTTCCTCGTCCCGACATCAATCTGGAAGTCGGCTCCGCGACGCATGCGGTGCAGACCGCGGAGATCATGCGGCGCTTCGAGCCGGTGCTCGACGAGTTTCTGCCCGTATGCGTGGTCGTAGTCGGCGATATCAACTCCACGCTGGCATGCAGTCTAGTGGCTGCCAAGAAAGGCGTTCCGGTGGCACACGTCGAGGCCGGATTGCGCAGCTTCGACCGGTCCATGCCGGAGGAAATCAACCGGGTTCTTACGGACCAGGTCTCGTCTCTGCTTTACACCACGGAGCGCTCGGCTCACGCGAATCTGGCACGGGAAGGCATACCCCCCGATCGCATCGCATTTGTCGGCAACGTGATGATCGACTCGCTGCTATCGCACCGTGAGCGCGCAATCCCGGCCGAGGAGACGTTGCGTCGCGCCGGGGCTCCTGTCGGCTTTGTCCGTGCAAGCGATCGCTTCGGTGTGGTGACCCTGCACCGGCCATCGAACGTGGACAAGCCCGACGTGCTCGGCCAGTGTCTGGACATCTTGCGGGAGGTCGCTCAAAGGCTACCCCTCCTTTGCGCATTGCATCCCCGCACCATGGCAAACATCGCAAGCTTTGGGCTCGGAAGCAAGCTCCAAGGCGACCGCTTGCTGGTGCTTCCGCCGCAGGGCTATCTCGAGATGCTCGGGTTGATGTCGGCCGCGACGGTGGTTCTCACCGACTCGGGTGGCATGCAGGAAGAGACCACGGCACTCGGGGTTCCCTGCCTTACGATGCGGGAAAACACCGAGCGTCCGATTACGGTGGAACAAGGAACCAACACCCTGGTCGGACGCGATCGCAGCCGCATTCTAAAATTGATCGACGAGCTCTTGGTCACGAGCGGCAAGCGCGGCCGCACCCCGGAATTGTGGGACGGGCACGCCGCAGAGCGTATCGCTGCGCACCTCTCGAGCTGGCTCGCCATTCACCTGGCGCCCACACGCGTCTGACGGAGTGCGTATGAGCACGCGTCACGTCGAGATCGCCAATGCGCTCACGGTCGACGTGGAGGACTACTTCCAGGTTTCTGCGCTCGCGCCGCACATCGAACGCTCCGAGTGGGGTCGAATCCCCTGCCGGGTGGAGCGCAATATCGACGTAGTGCTGACCCTGCTCGCCGAGTCTGGATCGAAGGCAACGTTCTTCACGCTCGGCTGGATCGCCGAACGTTATCCGCGGCTCGTGTCGCGCATCGTCTCGGAAGGCCACGAGCTGGCGAGCCACGGTTACGGCCACCACCGGGTAACAGACCAACACCGCGCTGAATTTTTCGAGGATATCCGGAAGGCGAAATCGTTGCTGGAGGACCTGGTAGGCATCGAGGTGAAGGGCTATCGCGCACCCAGCTTCTCGGTGGGAAAAGAAAATCTCTGGGCATTCGACTGCATCGCCGAAGCCGGTTATCGCTACAGCTCAAGCGTTTACCCGATCCGCCACGATCACTACGGAATGCCGGACGCGCCCCGCTTTTCGTATCGGCCGTGCGAGAGCCTGCTCGAGATTCCGGTCACCACCGCGCGCCTGCTAAGAACCAATTGGCCTGCCGGTGGCGGAGGTTACTTCCGCCTGATGCCTTACTCGCTTTCTCGCTCGCTGATTCGCAGAGTCAATAGGGTGGAGCGTCGTTCTGCGGTGTTCTACTTCCATCCGTGGGAGCTCGATCCAGCCCAACCCCGCGTCGCGGGGACAAGCCTGAAGACCCGCTTCCGGCACTACCTCAATCTGCACCGCATGGAGCCCAGGCTGCGAAGCCTGCTGCGCGATTTCAGGTGGCACCGGGTCGACCAGGTCTTCCTTGATAGGAGGCATGCGCTGCCGGGGACCGCGCCGGAAGTCAATGGGAATGTACCCCACAACGTGGCGGCGCGACCGCGCGAGGCCCGTTCGTGAGGTGCGACAAGATTCGTCTCAAGGTGCTTGACAGCGGCCTTTTTGCCTGACGGTGAGGCAAAGGCCCTAGTCGAGCACTCCTCCGGCGGTCCTCCCGGCGCGGGACGACGCTGCACCAGCCGCTGCTTCGGGCCAAATCGAGCTATGAACAGCACCAGTAGAGGGCCGATTGTCCGTCGCGGCGCTACGCATGCGGCGCGCCCAGCCGTTCTCTATGCGGCGCTCAGCTACTTGTTCTTCGTCGTTTATGGCAGCCTCGTCCCGCTCGATTACCACTACCACCCATTGCGCGAGGCCTGGGCGGATTTCCAGCATATTCCCTACCTGAATCTGGGGGTAACCGAGAGGGCCGACTGGGTTGCCAACGTCGTCCTGTACGTGCCGCTCGCGTTTTTCACATCCGCCTGGCTGGCGAGAGACAAGGCGCGCGTCCTCACCCGGTGGCTGCAGGCGTCGTGGGTCTTCATCCTGTGTAGCCTCGTCGCAATCGGCGTCGAGTTCACGCAGATTTATTTTCCTCCGCGCACCGTATCGCTGAACGACATTGTTGCGGAGGTCATCGGAAGCGCGATCGGGATCGCAATCTGGCATACCGCAGGCGCTCGACTGAGTGAACTCTGGCGGACGGCCAAGGCTGGGGGCCCAACGGCGGTTCGCGCCGCGCTGGTGCTGTATCTGTGCGGCTATCTGGCGGTCAGCTTTTTCCCCTACGATTTTCTCGTCTCGTGGCCCGAGCTCGCGGCCAAGCTCGCCACGCATCGTGACGCTCTTTTTATTGCGCCTCAATCCTGCACTTCCGCCATTCGCTGCGCTGCCAAACTCGGCTACGAGGTCATGGCAATCGTGCCGCTCGGCATTCTGATCGGGATGTTGTCGAGGAAGGACTTCGGCGGACGCTTGAGAAGAGCGTTGCTGTGGGGCGCGCTCCTCGGGCTCGTGACGGAGGGCGTGCAACTGTTCCTGGAATCGGGCGTCGCCCAGGGAATTTCGGTGCTGACCCGCATGGGCGGCTCGTGTCTGGGTCTGATGCTGTATGAGAAGCTCCCCCTGCCCTATCTTCGCCGCCTGAAGCCGTATCTGCGCCGGGTTGTTCTCCTCTCGTCACTAATGTACCTGGCGTCACTCACGGTTCTGGAGGGGTGGTACACGAGCCGCTGGTTGCCAGCGGCCGCGGGACTTGGCCGGATATCGAGCCTGCACTTCCTGCCCTTTTACTATCATTACTACACGTCGGAGGCCGTCGCCCTGGTAAGCCTCCTGCGCAACGCAGCCATCTACCTTCCGGTCGGCCTCGCCTATTGGGGCTGGCACATCGGCAAGCGGTCCGGCGAGTACGGGGAAGAGCCTCCGTCGCGGGCCTGCTCGGCGGCGGCGTCGCACTTGCGATCGAGTCTTCGAAGTTGTTCCTGAGCGGGCAACGCCCCGATCCGACCAATGTGCTGATCGGCTTCGCCTCTGCCGCCATCGCGTACGCAGTCGCATCGTGGCTGACACGGTGGTCCAATGGGACCGCGGCAAGTACTCAGTCTGCCTCAATCGATAACGTGGAGCTGGAGCCCGCCGCTCATGGCGATGCGCTTTTCTTAAGGCTCCTTGCTGTGCTCGTCTTCGCCGCGACCGCCTGGGCCGTTGCTTCCTATCCGCTGGGAAGACTCTGGCTGGCTCTCTCACTGCTGCTCTACGCAGCGCTTCTTTTTCGATATCCCATGGCGTGGCTGGCCGTCATTCCCGCGCTCCTGCCGACGCTGGATCTCGCACCCTGGACCGGGTGGATTTATCTGAGCGAGTTTGATCTGTTTGTTCTTGTAACCTTGGCCGTTGGACTGTGGAACGCAGATCAGAACCGCCGGCCTCCCCAACTTTCCGGACCCTCTGCGCTGCTCGTCACCGCTCTCAGTCTTTCGGCGCTGGTCAGCACCGCCATCGGGCTCTTGCCATTGCAAGCGTTGGACCATAACGCGTTCTCGAGCTATTTGAGCCACTTCAATGCCCTGAGGGTGTCGAAGGGGCTGTTCGAGGCGATCGCGCTATTCATCGTTCTGGGACTGCAGCGGCAGAGTCCGGATACGGCCATCGCGTTTCGCCGGTTCCTCCTGCCCGGACTCACCGTCGGATTGCTCGGACTGATAGGCGCGATTCTTTGGGAACGCATGGCGTTTGCAGGATTGTTCGACTTCGCGAGCCCGTTTCGCGCGACCGGTACTTTCTCCAGCATGCAAATCGGCGGCCCCTATATCGAGGCCTACCTGGTATTCGTGCTTCCGCTCGTCATCCTCTGGGGGATACTGTCGCGGCGATGGTCCGTCGTGTTCCTCGTGACCATGGCGGTTGCCGGGGGCGCCTATTGTCTGCTGGTGACGTTCGCGAGGGGAGGATACCTGGGGCTGGCCGTCGCCCTGCTTGTCTTCGCGTTGGGGGTCGTCTTCTCCGCGGTTGCGGGCGGGCGTGATGGGAAGCGCTTTGGATTGCGTGCCATATGGGTGGTGCCGCTCCTGCTCGTCCTGATCGTTGTCGCGCTGGGGGCTGCAGTCGTCACCGGACCCTACGCGAGGTATCGGCTTGCGAAATCCAGTACGGATCTCCGGATCCGACTTTCCCACTGGGAGAATTCGCTGGCGATGATCGACGACTCGTGGATCGCTCGTACGTTCGGAATGGGCGTTGGCCGTTATCCGGAGACCTACCTCCTCAAGAACCAGCGCGGGCTGATACCCGGAAACTTCCGCTACGAGGCACTCGACGGCAAAACCTTTCTTCGTCTTGGCGCCGGGGATTCGCTGTACATCGGCCAGATTGTCCCGGTATCGCCCCGGCGACATTACGTACTGTCCCTCGACGCCCGCAGCCTGCACGGTTCCGCGACACTTCTTGTGTATCTTTGCGAAAAGCACATTCTCAATGCGCGCGACTGCCAATCCTTCGCCTTGGACTTGAAAGGTGACAAGTGGGCTCGACATCTCATCAATCTGGATAGCGCCGATCTCGGAAGCCGGATCGGACCATTGCCGCCGATGCCAGTCGAGCTTTCGTTCAGCAACCACCAACCTGGCACCATCATTGATCTGACCCGGGTGCAACTGCTGGATGAATACGGCCGCAACATTGTGGCAAACGGCGATTTCGCATCCGGAGCGAACCGGTGGTTCTTCACCACCGATGACTATTGGCCTTGGCGGGTGGAAAATGTATGGCTGCAAATACTGTTCGACCAAGGGTGGCTGGGCCTTCTGGCGTTTACCATGCTGATGGTGTACCTCTGTGTTTCTTTGCTCCGGCGGCTCCGGGGCGGCGACGTGTTGGCCGTCGGCCTGCTCGCTTCATACACAGGCGTTCTGACGGTTGGTCTTTTCGGCAGTATTCTCGACTCACCACGGATAGCACTGCTCTTTTATTTCACGTTACTGTTGGCGCTGCGCCACATCGGCGAACCTCGCACCGGCGGACGCGGAGCTGCGGTTGGATAATCCGATTGGGCGACTCGGCCGCTTCCAATGAACCCGCTCCGCTTTGTCATATGCGGCGGCGCCGACGGCGACAGACGCGCTCTGATCGAGCGCCTGCTTCGCGAATCGACCTTGCTGGATGCGGATCCGTCTGCGGCTCTCGATGCCGCTGACCGAACCTTTTGCACCGACACGCGCAGGTTTCTTCTCACCGAGTCGCGGGGCGATGCGTCGCAGCCGACCAACCTCGTTGCCGAGGCTTCGACCGCACACGCGGCCGTCATCGTGATCGATGCAGCTAAGGGCGT
Source organism: uncultured Pseudomonadota bacterium (assembly GCA_963817785.1). Lineage (GTDB taxonomy): Bacteria > Pseudomonadota > Gammaproteobacteria > Burkholderiales > SG8-39 > JAKALD01. The sequence goes on from CAWFPL010000008.1 coordinate 1,318,055, forward strand.
ACTCACCGAGACGCGACGGCATACCTACCTGGCGTCGCTCCTCGGCATCCGAAAGGTCGCCCTCGCGATCGACAATTTCGACGCGGTCGGCTTCTCAAAAGATGTGTTCGAACGGATCGAAACGGAGTACCGCGCCCTCGCGCTGCGGGTTGGGCTGCGGGATGTCGTCTGCGTTCCAGTCTCGGCCCTGCAGGGCGACAACGCCACGGCGCCCAGCGCGAACACGCCCTGGTATCGCGGCCCCACACTGATGGGCTATCTCGAGACCGTGGAACCCGAAGCCGACGTCCGGGGCCGGCCATTCCGAATGCCCGTAGAGCAGGTGAACCGCCCCGCCCCCGGCTCCTACGGCGTTTCCGGACGGGTCGTGGCCGGTACCGTCAAGCCGGGCGACCGGGTGCGCGTGCTGCCCGCGGGCCGGGAATGCACGGTTGCGCGTGTCGTCACCGATAACCGCGATCTCGCCGTCGCGGCCGCCGACCAGTCGGTCACAGTCACGCTCGAGGACGAACTCGCCATCAACCCTGGCGACCTGCTCTCCGCGGCGGATTCACCGGCCGGCGTCGCCGACCAGTTCGAGGCGACCGTGATCTGGCTGAGCGGCGACGAGATGCTGCCGGGGCGGTCCTACCTGCTCAGGATCGGACCGCGGACCGTCGGCGCGACCATGGCGACACCCAAATACAAGGTAAACGTCGACACGCTCGAGCACCTGGCGGCGAGAACGCTGCGAGCGAACGAGATCGGTGTGTGCAACCTCAACCTCGATCAGCCGGTCGCGTTCGATCCCTACGAGGAAAACCACGATACCGGTCGCGTCGTCCTGATCGACCGGTTAACGAACGACACGATCGGAACGGGACTGCTTCGCTTTGCGCTGCGCCGCTCGCAGAACATCCACTGGCAGGCCATCGAGGTCAACAAGCAAGCGCATGCGACGCTGAACGGCCACAAGCCGTGCGTGGTGTGGTTCACCGGATTGTCCGGCGCCGGAAAGTCGACAATCGCGAACATCCTCGAGAAGAAGCTCCATGCGCTGGGTCTGCACACTTATCTGCTCGATGGCGACAACGTCCGCCACGGCCTAAACAAGGATTTGGGCTTCACGGAAGCTGACCGCGTCGAGAACATCCGCCGCATCGCCGAGGTCGCGCGGCTGATGGTCGATGCGGGCTTGATCGTGTTGGTGTCCTTCATCTCGCCGTTCGGCGCCGAGCGGAGGTTTGCGCGCGAGCGGGTCGACGCGGGCGAATTCTGCGAGGTGTTCGTGGATGCTCCCCTCGCCGTCGCCGAGCGGCGTGACCGCAAGGGACTCTACAAGAAGGCGCGGCGCGGCGAGCTCAAGAACTTCACCGGTATCGATTCGCCGTACGAGCCGCCGGAGCATCCCGCGATTCGGATCGATACCACCGTCGCGGCGCCGGAGGACGCCGCCGAGTCGATCGTGGCACATTTGCGCCGGACGGGCGTGCTCGGCCCTTCATAATCCGCTTCCTACGAGGTTTCAATGACCCTAACGCCAGGCTGAGCGTACGTTCCATATTTGATTCTCCAACCAGCGATGAGGTGCGGTTGTAGGTGCAGATGAGGACTTAGATCCGCATCGGTGCGCTACTCCCGGAGCTTGCGCCGATACCAGGCAACCGCCTCGTTATGCCACCGCATCGCCGCGCGTAAGGGTAGGGGCAGCCTGTCTGCCGGCGTCAGAGTGGAATAGCCGCATGCGGCCAGCGTCGCCCAAGTGGCGCTCTCGAAGATCTTGATCTGCGCGGATGTTAACTTGCTGCGCCACTTGCCAGCGTTGTCCGACTGCACACGCTTTTGCAGCAACGGGGTCTTGCCGGGCTCGCGCGTCGTCTTAAAGTTCACTACTGCCTCGCTGTATTCCTCGCCCAGGAAGGCGCAGATCTTGCGCACGCTCCCCTCTTGATCCTGGAGTATGTCCTCGTACCGGATCTCCAGGTAAGCGCCTTCGGGTAACGTTGGGCCGAGCTCCCGCCCTCCTTTCACGAATTGCTCCCAATACTTGGCGGCGAAGTAGGTGTTGTACACGCCGAAGTCGTCCCGACGAGCGAACAGCGACAAGGCGACGTCCCGCCCGTCCCGGATGAGATGGATGAACTGTGCGTCGGGAAACCATTCCAGTAGCTTATCCATGTGCAGGACATAATAGGGGGTCTTGTCACCCCAGCGCACCTTGCCCTCCGCGCGTGCATTCTTTGCGAACAGCGCAGCAACGAGCCGCGGCATCGTATCGCAGCCCTGCGTTTGCAACTCGCTCGCTAGTCCCTCGATATCGAATCTTGTCGGGAGATCCGTATCCAAGAATTCGGCGCTTTGCTTATACATCGCCCCCAACACGGCGCGGATATTCTCGATTCGGCTCAAATCACCGAACGTTTTCGCGGTCCGGTAAAGCGGGATGAAGAAGTGCGATTCTCCGGTCGGAAGGAAGATGCGGGGATGGCACCGCAACATAAATTGCAGCAGAGTAGTTCCTGAACGTGGCGCGCCGACGATGAAGATGGGTCCGTTATTCACGTTTTTCTTCGCCTGGGTAACGAGTTACGAGAGAGAGGTCGTTGTCTGTGAACAAATAATACCAGTGAGTGCCTGCACTTCTGCCTGCCACGCGATTGAGGATTTTTCCATCGCTGCGCGCGTGGCAAATGCCACGCCACGAGCGCGCGAACGACAGAAAAGGTAACTATGTCCGTACCTTGCCGAAACGAAGCCAGCTTTTCCTGAGCAGCTCGAGGCAACGCCGCTTCTCCGACGCAATGTCGGGCATCGGGGCGAGGAAGAACAGTAACGCAAATAGAAGCCCCCCCGAACCGAGCATGATCAACAGGTACAGAAAGTCGCCGTAGTGTTCCCGGGGCGTGAACAGACGGTCGATCGCCAACCACAGCAGCAGTATCGGCAAAGTCAGCAGCAACGGAGTCGACATCGCGGAGGCGATGCGGCGCAAAGGCAAGGAAAGGCACTGGGCGCTCAGCCACGACATATGCAACGCGCCATAAATATTTGCGAGGGAAGCGCCGATCGCGACGCCTACCAATCCATAGGGCAGGCCCGCCACGACCCCGAGTACCACGACAATCAATTGCGTGATCTGCACCGGAATTTCCCTGCCCAACCAATTGCGTGCGGCGAGCACCAAACCGGCCAAGATCTCCAGCATGATAAATGGGCCGACCAGTGCAAGCCACGTCAGCGGACGTGCCGCGCCGACCCATTTGTCGCCATATACGAATCGAAGCAACGGCAGCGCGAGCCAGGCAAGCGCCAGGAATGCGGGCCAGGTATACACACTGACCAAGGTGATCGAACGAAGATATAGATATTGGCTGAGGTCGAGGTTGCCCTGCTCTTTGGCCATGGCCCTGAAAGCCACCTCAGAGACAGAGCCGGTGACGTTTTGAGGAATGAGCGCCAAGCTGTTTGCCTTGTTGAATAGCCCAAGTGCGTGTGGGCCAAGCGTTTTTGAGAGCATGAGATTGGCTGCCTGACTGCGCAAATAAACGACGAAGTTGCTGGCTGTCGTCAGAAATCCATAGCGGGCGAGATCACGGGCCCGGTGCCATTCAAGGGACAAGCTAGGCCGCCACCCAGTGAGAGGAACCAGCACGGCTATGCTCACCAGCGGACCGAACAATCCTCCTATTACGAGACTCCAGACACCGAAGCCGAATAAAGCCATGGTGATGCTTACGGCGCTCGAAGCGAAAAGCGTGCTAATTCTGACGGCGGTCTGGGCCTTGAAACGCATTTCGCGATACAGCATATTTCTCGGCAGATTGACGAAAGGACGCAGCACGAAGGACAAGGCGGATACACGCAGCAAGTCCGCGTAGAGGGGCGTTTGGTACCAAGCGGCAATCCAGGGGGCGGTAAAGAAAAAGCCGCAATAGATCAAGCAGCCGATGATGAGCTGGAGCGTGAAAACTACATCATATTCGCGCTTGCCAGCCTCCTGGGCGCGCACCAGAGCTTGACCCATACCACCCCCCGCTATAAAGCCTGCCAGGCCGGTGAAGATCTGGATGACGACCAGCATGCCGAAGACGTCCGGTGCCAGCAGCCTGGCCAATACAATGCCAAAACCGATTGAGAGAATTCGGTATCCGGTGTCGCCGACGAAAATCCAGGCAACGCCGTGACGGATGCTGTTGCCGAGGCTCATTGCCCGCCGATCCGGCGCAAGGAAGACGCCGCGGGCGCCCAAAGTGATTTGCCGATCGTTCCTGCATGCGTGAGCACTAGAGAAATCCCTTAGCGCATTCTGTTGATCATTTCGGCCAATCGCGGCCGGATCCTGGCCAACATGCCTCTTGGCTGCTCGTTCGACCTGACGAGCCTGTCGTGCGCCTCGTGGATTTCCGCCAGCAGGCCGAGCGTAAAACTCGCTGCGGCTGCCTTCTGTCCAGGGCGGTAACCAGCCAGAGCGCGTTCGGCGATGTCGAGAAATCCGCTGGCGTAGGCGGCGGCCGAGTACCGGTCGAGGACGCTTTGCCTGCCGCGCACTCCCAAGTTCGCTGCCATTTCCACCTCCTCAAGCACACGCAACACGGCTTGCGCACAGGCGTGTTCATCCCCCAACGGAACGAGCAGACCATCCACTTCGTGTCGGATGCATTCGCGTAGGCCGACGCAACTCATGGCGATTACAGGTTTGCTCAATGACATGGCCTCCAGTGCAGCGAGACCTTGGCCTTCGAATATCGCAGTGGATAAGAAAGCATTGCACTGCGCGAGCAGGCCGGGAACGTCGCTTCTTGGACCGAGGACGAAAACGCGGCGAGTCAGCTCGAGCTCGGCTATCTGCCGATTCAACGCTTCCGCCAGGGGCTTGTCTTCGACGGGGCCGACAATGGCGAAGCATACCGAGGGGCGCGTCGTCGCCACCTTGTGGGCGACGCGCACGAAAGCGGCGAAATCCTTCTGCGCCGAGATGCGGCCCACACCGAGCACCAAGGGAGTGCCCGCATGCAGACCGAGTTCCTCGCGGATGCCGGAATGCGTTGGCCGCGCACGCTGCTCCAGGTCTTCGACGTCGATTCCGTTGTAGAGCGTGCTGACTCTGGCCGACGGCAACCAAGGCAGCAGGCTGTTCCGGACGTCATCCGAAACGGCGATGACATGACTACCCAGTTCACCCAGTAACCAGGCGTATCCCTCCGGATCCATGAATCCGGAGTAACGCTGTAGGTCGATTTCGAAAGGGGAATGGATATGCCAGATCGAAGCCGCGCCCGCTCTGGCAGCGGCCACCGCGCCGTCGATCAGGTGCCCGGTGTTGAGGTGAACCAGGTCAACACGGCCCTGGCGTATCCAAGCTTCGATCTCGCCCGTACGCACGGCGGCGCGGCCAAGATAGGCAAACTCCGCCATCTTGGCGGGGCCACGGCAACAGCGCAGGTCGGACACAAAGTAGGCCACGCCCGACTCATCCAACGCCTGCGTGACATCACCGGCCTGAGGCACAAGGGCCAGCACTTCCACTCCCTGCCTCTGAAGTGCGCGCAGCAGCGTCAGCGTAGTCCTGTCGACGCCGTTGACCAAATCGGCATTATGAAAAACGTGTAGGATCTTCATCGCCGCGCTGTATTGCACGTGGGCTTCCAGCTGGCAAGCTTGCGCCAGAGCCTGTACGCGCCCCACCAAGCCACGGCAAGGCTGATCTGCACGATTCCATGTTGCCGCAGCGCGTTCAGTGCCTCTCTGGGATGGCCTCGAAGGATGTGTCGGAAACTTGCCCAAACCAGTGGCAGCGGGCTGAAGTGCGTGACGAAGTGCAGCACCGAGGGCAGGTTGCCGGGATGCACATATAGATTCCCCTCCCCCAGTTGAGCATCGAGCCTGGACAGGCGTTGCCGTATCTCCTCGGCGGGCAAATCCGGCCACGCATAGTCGGACGGAATGCTCCCCAGCCCGGTATCCAGGTACCACAGAAGCAGGCGGTGAGTCAGGGTGGCCATGATGTTATTGGCCAGGCGGATCGGAGGTGCATATTCGATATTTCGCATCTCCAGGAGATGGGGCTGCTGCTGGAGCAGCAGACAGCGCGCCATGGCCCAGCCCGTCATCCGGCCCGCTTCCCTCGGGTCGACACGTAGGCTGCCGAGTATCTCACGGCGAATCACCATGCAGCTTAGCCGAGCTCGGTCCTTGCCCAGGAGGGTTCCTTTGCTCCAGCGTGGCTCGGGCGCGGGGTCCTTCACAGGTTGTCCCTTGAGGTCCAGGGCATCCGGAAAGTAGATGTCCGATACCGCGTAGGTCATGTTTATTCCGCCGTTCGAATCCAGCGCGCCCAGACTGCGCGCAAGGAAATCCGGATGGTGCCGGTGCCCGGACTCGAGCCAGGCGACGTGGCGACCCCGAGCCTCGGCACAAGCGGCGGCCCATGCATTGGCTGCGTGATGGCTAGACCGCAAGGCACGCAGGCGAGCGTCATGCATCCACGCATGCTCGTCGAGCGTGGAGCCGTCCGTAGAAAACACCAGCGCTTCGGCGTCATCCGGCATGCTTCCCAGGACGGACCGGAGTCGGTCGCTCAGATCGTCGTCGTCCGCCGCGGTGGGAACTAACACGGTCATGCACCGCTTGATGCCGTGCAGGGCGCCGGCACTTTCGCTAGTGCCGAGTGCAACCGTCGAAGGTACGAGCCGCCCGGCCTTTGCCAGGACTAGTTGCGCCAGCCACGGCAGACCGGCCTGTTCCAACACCCCGGCGAGTCCGCTGGCATGATCGCGCTCGCCGTGCAGCCAATCCACGGCTTGTGCTTCGATGGCGGGAATTCGTCCACGCGCGGCCAGTTCCCGCCATCTGTTTAAAGCCGGAGCTGCATCGGCAGCCGGGACCAGCTTGGCTACTTTCGCGTCGAACCACGAACCCGCCGGAAAATTGCGCACCAATGCTTCGGCCACCCGGTCGGCAGTTTCGCAATCTTGCTTAGCGAGACGTGCGAAAGCCTGCGATCGGATATGAATGCAGTCTTCTGTCTGTGGGCGCGCTTTCCCATGGGTGAGCCCCGCAGGATTGAGCCGCCAACGAGTGAGTACCTGCGGAAGATTGATCAGTTGGTAATTCGAGAGGAGAACATTGACAAAGACCTCATAGTCTCTGCATCCCTGTCTCTTGACCGAGTCGTAAAGGCCAGATGCGAATATGGACGCTTTGCGGGCCATGATGGTGGGATGGTGCATCGCGAAGTACGCGAACATGAGCTCGGCCACGATGCCGGCATCCGTCGGATGGCGGTCCAGTCCGTTGATCCTGCTTCGGGTATCCATCGTGTACCACTGACTGCCCACTGCTGCGATCTCGGGGTGCTGGTCCAGGTAGTCGGCCTGGATCCCCAGGCGCTCCGGTTCCATGGCGTCGTCCCCGTCTAAAATAGCCACATAGTCTGAGCGGGCCAGCGCAAGTGCCTTGTTCACCGCGCTGCCAATTCCGCGGTTTTCCTGCCTGTGGACGACGACGCGTGGATCCCTATCGGCGTGGCGGGCCAGAATGGCCGGAGTTTCGTCCGGGCTACCGTCGTCGATCACGATCAGTTCCAGGTCCGTCATCGTCTGGGCCAGAACGCTTGCGATCGCTTCGTCCAAATAGGCTGCATTGCTATACGTCGCCATCAGCACACTGACGCGCGGGGGGCTCACCTGTCGTTTCTCCTCGGGCTACGGCAGACCATGCAGCGCATACTATCAACCCGGCCCATTCTTGGTAATGCGCCCACCAGATTCGTGCGCCTTTGGGGTCGCTTTCTCACAGCTCGCGCGCTACCACCTTGCCGCCTCGATAAGCCACAATTATTAACGTAAGAACCTCGGGCCAAACCCAGTTAACGCGAATATGTCGCCGCATACGACGGGCAAGATCAAGCGCCTGTACTGGAACTGCAGGAATATAGGTGCTAAGCGGGTGCTGAAGGAGCTCGCTTTCTCTCGCAATTGGGTCGGGGACTTTCTCTGGTCGATTGACGATTATCGCCGGGTATTTGGAAGGTACCCGAACCTTCATGCTCCGAGGCGGTTTAGTGAGCATCTATTACGCCTCAAACTGTCGCGCGACGGAAGAAGCAGTCTACGGGCAGAGATTTCGGACAAAGAGTTTGTCAAAGCGTACGTCAAGAACAAGCTCGGCGCTGGCTTCACCCCAAAGACGTTAGCAGTGCTCCGATCAAAGCAGGAGGCGTTGGCCTTCCAATATCCGGACACGTGCGTCATCAAGCCAACGCATATGAGCGGGCATGTGATCTTTCGGCGAGACGCCGGGCCGGAATTTGATCGGTCGCAAATCGCTCGTTGGTTCGAACGCAACTTTTACGACGTGGCCCGCGAACCGAACTACCGCCATTTGCAGCCCGCGGTAATCGTCGAAGAACTGCTTGTGGAACCGGGACAAGACTCGGTCCGCGATTTCAAAATCTTCTGCTTTCGTGGGCAACCGAAGTTTATTCAGGTAGACGTCAATCGATTTTCCGGACATCGCAGGAACTTCTACTCCCCGGACTGGCGCGAATTGCGCTTTGAAATGAATTACGCGCGGCACTCTGAGCCAGTGGCGCGTCCCGCACGACTCGGCGAGATGCTGGATGCTGCCCGCCGATTGGCTGGCGATTTTACTTTTATTCGGGTGGACTTTTATCTACGCGATTCCGCCGTCCTCGTCGGCGAGCTGACGAACTTTCCCGAAGCTTGTTGCACGCGGTTTGAACCGGATCATGCCGATTTCCTGGCGGGACGGCTCTTTCGGGAACCAAGCATCGATGTTGAAGAGCTGTTCGGCGCGATAGGGGAACGCCTGAAGCCAAGGAGGCCCTGAGATATCCCCATGGCCCCTTCCTGGAACGGCGCGAGCGCGTGTCCCGGGCGCCCACAATCGCAAGGGGACCACAATTGAGGTCGAATAGCGGCGGATTCACTACAATACCGTGCGCCCGCACTCGCGCTTGATTTGCCAACCCGCCGGCGTCGGTTGCATTGACCAGAAGACCGAGACCGATTGCCCGGGCGGGCGAGAGCGACGCCCGAAATAGTCATACGACATGAGCTGTATCATCGAGGCAGGTCTTGTGCCGGTGCTGATGTACCATGTGATCCGCGTGGGCCGAAACCCGTGGGAACGGCGTTACTTTATTGCGCCTTCCCGTTTCGAGAATCACGTGCCGGCGTTGCGCGCAGCTGACTGCTACCCCTACTCGCTAACCGATTTTCGCGCCTGGGCGACGGATCAAGGCGAGTTGGGGGCCAACGCTGTTCTCCTCACCTTCGACGACGGCTATGCCGGCGTGTCCGAGCACGCCTACCCGCTGCTCCGGAACAAAGCCATCCCCTTAGCGGCTTTCGTCATAAGCTCCGCAATTGGCGCAACGGATGCCTGGATGCGCAACGCCGGTCCCGAGTACACCGCCTACCCGCCCATGTCCCGCGGGCAGCTCGAAGAGCTCGCGCGCGCGGGCGCCGGGCTCGGATCCCATTCGCGCCGCCATGCCGACCTCGCCACGCTCGGTGCCGACACGCTGCGCGACGAGGTGTGCGGTTCACACGCCGAACTGGAAGGCGTGCTAGGGCAGAAGATCGACTGTTTCGCCTACCCGTACGGCCGGCTGAACGAGGCGGTCCGCGCCACCGTGGCCGAGGCGGGGTATGCATGTGCCTTTTCGACCCGCTGGGGCTTCAACCGCACCCGAGAGGATCCGCTGCTGATCCTGCGCATCCACGTCTACGGCACCGATACGGCGGGGGCGCTGCTGCGAGAGTTGCGGTTAGGCGCAAACGACGGCGCCCGGCGCGCCTTGGCGCGCGGCGGACTCGCGGTGTCGCGATGAACCCGCTCGCCGATCGCATGACGCCTGCGGTGTCGGTCATCATGCCGTGCTTCAACTCGGCACAGAGCGTCGCCGGAAGCGCCGCGAGCGCGCTTGGACAGACCATGCGCAACCTCGAGCTGATCGTGGTGGATAACGGCTCCTCGGACCAAACGATGCCGATCGTCGAGGCGATCGGCGATTCCCGCGTCCGCGTGCTGCGCCAGCCGATCCGTGGCGTGAGTGCAGCACGCAACATGGGGATCGAAGCAGCGCGCAGCGAATTCATTGCGTTTCTGGATTCGGACGACACGTGGGCGGCGGAGTGCCTGGCGAAGCTCCACGCAGCCCTCGTTGCGCGACCGGACGCTGTGCTCGCCTATTGCGGCTGGCAGAACCTGGGGCTACCCGGTGGCCGGGACGCGCCTTTCGTGCCGCCGGACTACGAGCGACCGGACAAGATCGAGGCGCTTCTGGGCGGGTGTCGCTGGCCGATCCACGCGGCACTCACCCGTACGCGCGCGATCCGGGAAGCAGGGGGGTTCGACCCGCGTTTTGCCTACGCCGAGGACTTCGGCTTGTGGCTTCGCTTGGCGGCATTCGCCCGCGTAGTCCGAGTGCCGGAGGTTCTGGCCTTCTACCACCATCACGACGGTCCACGTGCCACTCGCGACCTCGTTCGAGCGGCGTGCCAATTGCGCGCAGTGCAGCGCGACTTTCTGCGATGTCACCCGCAATTCGGCCGGGGGCTGGGGCGACGCCGCATACGGCAGATGGTAGATGGCGAGCTGCTACGCCGGGGCATGGAGTCATACTGGGCACGCGACCTGGACGCCGCGCACGCGATTTTTCGCATGGTGCTGAAGGCCGGTTACCTGAAGCTGGCCGAGAGTCGGTACGTCCTGCCTGCACTGCTGCCGCGCCGCGCGTTCCGCGCGCTGGTGTCACGCCTTGAGCGGTCGCGCGGCGAAAATAGGCCCACCAGAGCATGAACAGAAGTCTCTCGATGAGGCCATCCGCAAATGCGGATGCCCTGGACGCGAGCGTGATCGTGCGCATAGGACGCCGTGGCGCTGCTTCTGAAGGGATTGCCGATGGTTTATCCACGCCGTGCCGCTTCGACACAGTCTGCTGGAGCAGGTTAGCGGCTTTTCGATGGGCATGTTCCGCCCAAGCATTGCGAGTCGTGGCTCAGAATCCTGGCGCTCACGCGCCATCTCGTGCGGGTTCCCGAGGTGCTGGCGTCTTACCGCTGTGTACCGGCGCATGATCGAACTTGCCGAATGCCGGTAACGAGGATCGAAGGATGAGTCCTGCGCCGACAAAGGACGCCGGCCGCGTCATGGTGCTGATGTATCACCGCGTCGGCCACGCGAAGAATGACTGGGAAGCCAGGTACTGCGTTAGTCCCGAGCGCTTCGCACGTCATATACGGGCCCTGGAGCGTTGCGGCATGCGACCCTGCTCCGTCGAAGACTTCGTCGCCTGGCTCGAAGGCGCCTGCACGCTGCGTCAAGGCAGCTTCGTGCTGACCTTCGACGACGGCTTCCTCGGCGTTTACGAGCATGCCTTTCCGCTATTGTCGAAAATGGGGTGGCCGGCAACCGTATTCCTGGTCAGCGGGCTGATCGGCAAGCAGGACGACTGGACCGGGCAAAAGAACCCCTCTGGCAACACCTACCCGTTGCTCGGGCGCCACGAGATCGAGGAAATGGCGCGAGGCGGCTTTTCGTTCCACTCGCATTCACGCAGCCACCCTGATTTGAGGCAGCTTTCCGGTGATGCACTCATGCAGGAGCTGGCCGGCGCGCGGCAGGACCTCGAGTACCTGCTCGAACGTCCGGTCTCTTATCTGGCCTACCCCTACGGCTGGTACGACGAGAACGTCGTCGAAGCCGTCAAGGCCTCCGGCTACACGGCCGCGTTTTCGGTGCAAGCGGGCTTCAATCGCCGCGACGTCGACCGCTACCGGATCCGGAGGCTTGACGTCTATGGCACCGACACCGCGAGCGCGTTGCTGCGCAAAGTGACCTTGGGCAGCAATGATGGTTCGTGGTGGCAAGCCGCACGGTACTACGCAGGCAGACTGGCGGCTCGCGTTCGATGACCAGTACGAAAGACGAGAATGCCGGACCCGGGACGTCTCTGACCGTTGCTATTTGCACCCACAACCACGAGCCCCGGCTGCGACGCACCCTGGGGGCGCTCGCGCGACTGGTCCCGCCCGACTGCCCGTGGGAACTGCTGATCGTCGACAACGCATCCACGGATGGCACACCTCAGTTGGCGGCAACGCACGAGTGGCGCACTTCGGGGATGAACGTCAGGGTCGTGCGCGAGGACAAGCTCGGCGTATCCAATGCTCGCAACCGGGCGATCCGGGAAGCGACGGGCGAGTACATCGTCTTCATGGACGATGATGAAACTCCCGATCCGCACTGGCTGGTTGCCTACGAGCGAATGATTCTGGCGCAGCGCCCGGATGCGCTGGGAGGGCGCATCGAGGTCATGTTCGAAAATGGCGAGCGTCCGGCGTGGCTACAGGACGAGTTGCTGGGATTCCTCGGCCAACTGGATCACGGCGACGCCGCCCGTCGTCTCACGGCTTCCAGCACTCCGATCTTTACGGGTAATTCCGCCTACCGGAGGGAGGTCTTCATATGCGTCGGCGACTTTGATGCCGGGCTGGGGCGAAAAGGCACCGTCAACACCGGCGGAGAGGATACCGAAATCTACCGCCGCATGATCGCGTCCGGATGCAACGTGTGGTGGGTGCCAGACGCCGTCATTCATCATCGCATCCAGGCAGGCAAGCTTCGCCGGAGTTATTTTCTCGACCTTCACTTTCGGCAAGGACGCACGGAGGGGACGCGCAAGCGCGGTGCCGCTTCGCGATTTCCACCACCCTATCTGATTCCCCAACTCTGGCGCGCGATCAAAACCGCCCTGGCGGAACGTTTCCGCCACGGGCGCAACGCCTCGCTGCGCAAGGAGATGAACGTCGCCTACTTTCTTGGCTACATCCTCGGTTGGGCATCTAGTAGACTATAAGGTGCGAATCCGTAGTGATGCGTTGGGCCGGATTGAGGTCGGCCCGCTTCACAGCTTGGCATATGCGATTGTATTGACGGATGTAGCGGACGAGCTTTCGCTTGAGGTCCGTCACGGGGTGAAGATGCCACGGGCGACCACGTCGCGCTTGATCTTGGCGAACTACAGTTTCGCCTGGTTGAGCCAAGCCGCGCAAATCGGGGGTAATGCAGATGCACGTTGGGGTAATCGGCCAGGAACTCGTTGACGCATTTGGTCTCGCGCGCCGAGTGCTTGTCGCAGATGACATGGATCCCTTTTGGCCTGGGCTAGTGGGCGCCGATGTCTGCCAGGAACGCGATGAACTGGTACCGATGTGCCGCGGCGCGGTCTTGCCGAGCACTTCGCTGATTTTGGTGTTGAACGCTGCGTAAAGCGAGAGCGTGCCATGCCGGTGGTACTCGCAGCCGTGACGCTCGAGCCGGCCAAGGGCTTGGGTCACGGTCTTCTCATCAACACAGAACCCCGCGGCATGCGCCGGGAGATTCAGAGCAACCCGATCACGTCGGGCACCCTTGGCCTCGCACTGCGGGCCGTTGGAGGCCCACATAACCCTCCACCCGGCGCGGCTTCAAGCCATGCTAGGCCCAGCGACGCGCCACAAACCTGTGCGAAATTCCCAATGCCTGGCCGAGCATGCGGCTGCTCCAATGCGGCGACTCGTCGCTGGGCGCGTTGTGCGTCTGGACCAGCACCCGGATCGAGCGCAGCGGATGATCCCCGGGCACAAAATCATCCAGCTTCGATATCGTGAACAGCCCCTCTTGCATCCCGTCGGTTCCCCGCATCCTTGTTCTCCCTTTGACGAACCGCTCTCTATGACAGATAACCAAGCGGTGTCGTTCGGGGAGATTTTCAACAGCCTGCTAACGGCTCGCAAGAGCACCAACGATTGCGATTCCAGCACGGCCCACGACTGCAGGAATCGATGATCCCCGTTGCCTTCCGGTTCGACGATTTGTCGCCCTCGAGCAACCAAGCCTTGGAGCGCAAAATTATCGACGTCTTCCTCTCCAACGCCTGCCGCGTTACTGCCGCAGTGGTTCCTTTTAGCCGCGTGAACGGCTGCCTCGTTGGATTGACCCAGGAGCGCACAAGTTATCTTCTCGACGCTGTCAATCGAGGCACGATGGAAATCGCATTGCACGGCTTCTCTCACGAACGACGCGGAAGTGATATCGGCGGAAAACCGTCGGAGTTTGCCGGACTCGCCCCAACGGAACAGTTTGCACTTATCTCAGATGGATTACTACGCTTGAGGGAGATTTTCGGCGACAGGATTTGTGGCTTTGTCCCGCCATGGAACACCTTCGACGTAGGGACACTCGATATTCTTGAGAGGCTTGCGTTCCGCTATATGTCAGCGGCATGGGAAGGGCCGTTAGAGTATCGTGGCGCTATGGTGCTCGTGCCTCGAACCTGCAATCTTGCTAGCTTACGGGCCGCCCTAAAGGAAGCCCGACGATTTCGGTTACTCTCGCCGACGATCGTTACCGCGATGCACCACTACGACTTTTCCGAGAGCACGGACAACGAGGCCATTATTGATCTCGCGGCATTCGATAGGCTCCTAAAGTGGCTCACGAAGCAACCGGATGTAGCCATATTGCCGCTAGGCGAAATCACCAACCTCCTCACCCTACGAAAGTGGCGTCAGGGATTCAAGTACCACCGATTGAGACAAGCACTTCACTGGCGATTCCAGCGGTATATACCGCATCACATCTTCATGTCCGCCTCTCCATGGAGTTTAATAGCGAAATGACTTATTCCGCTTTATTTGCTGGCGACGAGTATTGAGTCGCTTCTCCGGTTTGAGAACCTCATAAAGGTGATCTTCCAAATGTGCGAGAGATTCGGAGTGGGGTCCGTTCTTCGTTCTCAATGGGTTGCAGCGTCTTGAGTGCGTGCGCGAACGGGCTCAAGGCGCGTTCCACGCAGTCGCTGGACGTGGCGTTCTAGCGCAACATCATCGTGTGGCATTTTCTCGGAGCGATGAGAGGGCTGGCACAGAACCCCAAGCGCGCCGAGACTCGGGATTCCCTCACGGCGCCGGACGGCCGGCACCAATGATCCACGCCGGTTCACCGGGCGAAGGGACCGTTGCCGCCTCGAAGCCCGCCCCCGATGTCGGCGCGACTACGATTCAGAACCCGCGGCCCGGCCCGATGAAGCTCACGATTTTGATCTGCACCCACAACCGGGCTGCGCTGCTGGAAAGGACGCTCGCTTCGCTCGACGCTGCAACACGTCC
Source organism: uncultured Pseudomonadota bacterium (assembly GCA_963817785.1). GTDB lineage: Bacteria > Pseudomonadota > Gammaproteobacteria > Burkholderiales > SG8-39 > JAKALD01. The sequence goes on from CAWFPL010000008.1 coordinate 1,333,213, forward strand.
TGCCGGATGCCTGCTCGAGATTCTGGTGGTAGCGAACGCCTGCACGGACGGGACTTCCGCGCTGCTCGATGAGCGGGCTAAAGCCGAGACCGAGGCGCATCGCCTGCCGCTTCGATGGGTGGAGGAATCCACGCCGGGCAAGTCGTACGCCCTTAACCGGGCGATTCCGCTGATCGAAGGCGACCTCATCGCGTTCGTGGACGACGATCATCGTGTCGATACCGGCTATCTCGAGGGCATCTGTCGTGCCGCCGCCGCCTACCCGGAAGCGACGCTGTTTTGCGGGCGCATCATTCCCGATTGGGACGGCAGCGAGCCGGCCTGGGTGCACGACACCGGGCCTTACCGCATCTATCCGCTCCCGGTCCCGCGGTTCGAGCAAGGAGACGAGCCGCAGTCCCTTACGCTCGACGGCGCGCTACCCGGCGGCGGCAACCTTTTTCTGTGGCGCGCAGTGTTCGACCGCGTCGGAAAATTTTCAGTCCAGTTGGGACCGCACGGGCACGACCTGGGTGGCGGCGAGGACAGCGACTTTGTCACCCGCTGTCTCACCGGCGGCGAATCGCTGCAATACGTCCCATGGGTTACCCAGTATCACTACGTGGATCCGACGCGGCTGCGGCTCAGTTATGTGCTGCACAAGGGCTTCCAGCGCTCGCGGTACGTGACCCGGGCTCAACCCGACGCGGGTACCGCGGTCCCGTTGTACATGTGGCGCAAACTTGTCACCTATATCGTGTTGGGGGTCTTTTCGTCGTCCTGGCCGCGCACGCGCTTCTATCTGGTGCGTCTCGCGGCGACGCTCGGTGAGCTACGCGGCTTTGTGGATAAGGCCAGCGATCGGCGTCCGCCTCCGAGTCCAGCCGCGACGCGCCACGCGTTCAAACTGGCGCTCTGGGCTGCGACCCCGTTGCTCGGCGCTGCGCTCGTCTTTCTCGGTATGCCCCGATTCATGGCGAGCTCCCTGGCCGCGATTTTCTGGATCGCGCTTTGTTATAGCGCAGCGCTGGTTCTTAAGTCGTTCCACGACTTCAGCCAGACCGGGCCGCGCCTCAGGAAGGAGATCGTTCGCCACTTCCGTGCCCACGCCGTGCTCTCGGTTGCTCGCCTTGCGCTCTGGGCCTTTGTGCTGTGCGCAACCATGGCCTCGTCCGGTGTTCTGCTCTACCTCGCAACATCCGTGGTGGCGGGTACGCCGTTCCACTTCGAGGGAGCGGTCGTGGCGGCGGCGGCGGGAGTGCTGGTGCTCACCGCATTTCAATTCTGCCAGCACCTGCTCTTCCTGCCCGGCAGCATCGCTGCCTCGTACCATTACCGCGTCAGCCGGCTCTATCCCGTATGGCGTCGGCTCACGCCGAAACGCCTTTTGATCGTGCAATGGGGGCTGGGCACGGCCGCGACTACTCTCTGTGCGGCAAGCGCGTGGCAGCTTGCTTGGCGGGGAGAAGGATTCCCCGCCGCGGGCTTCCTGCTGCTGGCTCTGGTCGGACCGCTGGCTGTCCTCGCGCGCTCAGCCGGTCGGGTTTCGCAGGAGATCATCGGCAGTGCCTCGAGATTCCCGAACATCCTAATGATCGGCTCCGACACCCTTCGCGCCGACCGCATCGGCGCGGGGGGGGATGCCCGCGACCTCACGCCGTTCATCGATTCGTTGGCGAGGCTCGGAACCCAGTTCACCGCGTGTTACGTGCCCTGCGCACGCACGGCGCCCAGCCTGATCTCGATGCTGACGGGAACATGGCCGCATCGTCACGGCATTCGGGACAACTTCATTGCTGACGAACACACTCGGCTACCCGTCCCCGGTCTGGCGAGTATCCTGTCCCGGCATGGCTATCGCACCGCAGCCGTCAGCGACTGGTCGGGCGGTGATCTCGGCAAGTTTTCGCTCGGCTTCGAGATCCTGGATCTGCCCGCGGACCAATGGAACATCAAGTATTTGATCCGCCAGGGACCGAAGGATCTGCGCCTGTTTCTCTCTCTATTCACGCACAACAGCTTCGGCAAATGGCTACTGCCGGAACTTTATTATCTTGCTGGCGTTCCGCTCACTAGCCTGGTTGGGCGTGACGCACGTACGCTGATCAGCCATTTTGCCGACCGGGGCGAGCCGTTCCTGCTCAATGTTTTCGTCTCGACGACTCACCCTCCTTTCGGTTCGGAGTATCCGTACTACACGCTCTGGTCCGACAAGGACTACGCCGGGGAATCCAAGTTCGTCATGGCGGGGCTGAGCGATCCCTGGGAGATCATCCGCCGCCAGAAGGACACCAAAAAGGATTTCGACCTGGACCAGGTCATCGATCTGTACGACGGCTGCGTCAGAAACTTCGACGACGAGGTGAAGAAAATCGTCGAGCACGCGAAGGCCTGCGGCCTCGCCGACAACACAATCGTCGTGATCTATAGCGACCACGGCATGGAGTTTTTCGAGCACGATACGTGGGGCCAAGGCAACAGCGTGCGCGGTGACTTCAGCGCACGCGTGCCACTGGTAATCGTCGATCCCAGACTCAAGGGCGTAGGGCCCTGTTGCTGCGTCGTGCGCTCGATCGATGTCGCCCCCACCCTGCTCGAGCGGGTCGGCATTGCGCCGCTCGCAAGCATGGACGGCGTCTCGCTCGTGCCGTACCTGAAGGGCGAATCGATCGACCTGAATCTCCCCGCGTTCAACGAGACCGGAATCTGGCTCACCGACTTGCCCGGAATGCCCGCCGACCATCTGCGCTATCCCAACCTGCTGGATCTGCTGGACGTGCCCGACAAGCGCACCGGGACACTGGCCATCAAGCCCGAATACGAGCAAGCCATCATTACGGCAAAGGATCGAATGGTGCGCGTGGGCTCGTGGAAATTGATCTATCAGCCGACGAGCGACGGGCCGCTGTACGCGCTGTTCAACCTGGCGGCCGACCCCGAGTGCCGGCACAACCTCGCCGAGGCGCATCCGGATGTCATACGTGACTTGCAGAGCCGACTTGCTGCATGGATCAGTGGGCGGGAGACAGTCGGTCGACCGACGTGACCGACGATATGGCAGCCGCGAGACAGCCATGACACGGAGGCGTGAAGCTTCAATCCGCAACCCGGTCTCTCGGGTACGTTGGGGCTACCCGCAGCTGCCGCGTGCTCTCTGCCACCCGCTGCCAGGAAAAATCGCTTAAGGCCCTGGCGTAGCCCTTCCGGCCCAATTCCTCCGCCAGCGCCCGATTCCCGAGCAGGCGGCCCAGCGCGTCGGCCACGGCTTGCGTGGACGCGCCGTCGACGCGAAGCCCGGTCACCTCGTCGATGACCGCCGCCCCAGTGCCGCCGGCCAGCCCGGCCACGGTCGGCTTGGCGCAGGCGGCAGCTTCCAGGAACACCATTCCGAAGCCTTCGGTATCCCCATCGATCTCCCGGTTCGGCATGGCCACCACGTCCGCCGCGTTGTACCAGCGCGGCAGGTCCTCCGGGTCCATGTGCCCAAGGAAATGAACCCGGTCGGACACCCGCTGCTCGGCCGCCAGCGCCCGAAGGTAATCCCGGTCCTCGCCGATTCCGATCACCACGTAGCGGACCGCCAGTCCGCGCTCGAGCAGGAGCGGCATCGCGCGAATGACCTGATCGAACCCCTTGCGGCGGCTCAGGCGCCCCACCGAAACGATCAGCTTCTCGCCTGCCGCGAGGCCGATGCCAGCTCGTAGATCGTCGTGCGGCAGACCCGGCCGGAACCGCTTCAGATCCACGCCCGGATACAGCAGCGCAATTTTCTTGGGCGGGACCCCGACCTTGACGAGCTCGTCGCGCGTGAACTCGCTGTTGGCAATCACGAGGTCCGCGTGCTTGTACGTCCATACCATCGCGCGCATCTTCGCGGGCTGGCGCCAGGTCGTGAGCTCCTCGCCATGCGCATAGATCACCAAATGCCGCCTGATCACACGCGCGACGAGCCAGCCGACCAGCCCCTCGGGCAGCACGCGCCCAGTGTGCACCGCGTCGAAGCGATGGCGCAGCCCCAGTGCGAGCGACACGATCAGGAACTTCGCGTACATCCCCAAGGACTCCGGCCGCAGCCACCAGTGCCGCCGAAGCTTGAGGCGGTGCACCGTATTCGGATGCGCCGCGTCGTGCTCCGCGGCGCCCGGCACGTCCGCCGTGACGACGTGGATATCCTTGCCGCCCAGACGACGGTACACCTCGTCGAACCAGACCGCAGTGCCGCCTTTGGTGGGCAGGAACAGTTCGGTAATGACGAGGTAGCGGCCGTCTCCCCGAGCCTCCCCGGCCTTCTCCTGCGCGCTCATTCGGCTACACTCTACGGAGATGATGCGCAACGGGCCGCATCGTCCGGTCGCCGAGGACAGCAAGGAAACACGATGGACATTTGTACTCGCGCATGCTTCGCATTAAGCCGAAGGTTGATGCGCGCGCCGGCGCAGCGCGCCGTCGACTACGGTGCATACGGGGACTGGCGTCGAGCGTCGTTGTCGCGGAGCTGGGCAGCGTTTCCCGACTCGCTCGTGACCGGAAAGGACGTGCTCGACTTCGGCTGTGGCGACGGGCCGCTGAGCCTTTTTCTCGCCACGGAGAAGCGCCCACGGCGCATCCTCGGTGTCGACATCATCCCTTCCGCGATCGAGCGTGCGAAGTCCTCTCTTGCCCGGACCGCCGTCCCGCCGGAAGTTCAGGTCGAATTCGTGCTCGGCGCGACGAATGCGCTGCCGGTTGCCGACCGGTCCTTCGACGCGCTGCTCGCGCTCGATTGCCTCGAGCACGTCATGTCGCCCGGCTCCATCCTGCGCGAATGGTACCGGGTCCTGCGGCCAGGAGGACGATGCCTGGTAGAGTGGTTTCCCTACAAGGGGCCCTGGGGCCCGCATATGGAGGCGCTCGTTCCGATCCCCTGGGCGCACGTCATCTTCGGCGAGCGTGCGATGTTCCGCACGGCCGAGATGATCTACGATCTGCCGGAATTCGTGCCTCGGCATTGGGATTTGGACGAACATGGAAACAAGAAGCCCAACAAGTGGCGCGCTTGGTCGTCATTCCAGGAGCAGGGCTACATCAACAAGCTCAATATCCCCACGTTCCGTGACTTGGCCCGCCACGCCGGGTTTCACATCGCACGCCTGGAGCCGCACAGCTTCGGCGGCTCTCCCATGCGGCAATTCGCGGGTCGGGCGCTGATGCGCATGCCTGTCGTCGGGGAATATTTCGTATCGTACGCCGTCATCGAATTGCTGCGCCCCGAGTAACACGCGCGATTGCGCGGAACGGTTCAGGGCGCACAATGAGCAAGCGCGGCGTGGCTACCGCGGCTGCTCACCTCAACAAGCTCAGTTCTCGCTCAATAAGCTCGTAGGTTCTCATGGCGTCCATGCGAATCGGGCATTGCGGATGTTTTTTTAACGCCTGCAGCGTATATTGAACTTGCGCTTGGGCACCTTGTAGGTAGCCTCGCTTCGCTTTATTGTCAAAGCTCCTGTTCGCCCGGTTGAGAGCAACGAGGCCCGGACAGTAGTGATTCATTCCGACCCCGCAACTGTCGTACGGGAACCCGAAATCCGGGCCCTTAAATTTGCTCCCCAGGAATTGGCCCCAGCAGAACTTGGGGAGAAGCGTCGCCTCGGGTACGGAGGGGTGCCAGCCGTCCAGATCGCTTTGGGCCGACGCCCCTAGCGGCAAAAGAGCGATTACTAGCGAGACCAGCACGGCTATCTTTCCAAAGATCGACATCGGACACCTCCCGCGCAGAGCATGAACTGCGCATTCGACGAGAAATTATATCCACGCGTCGACTTCACTGCGCGGATCGATCCGCGTGCACAGCCCTCGCGTGTCAGGCCCGAGGGCCCCGGAGCGCACCGAGCGCGACCGAAGCGACGTCGCGCAGCGCCTTCCGGCTCCGGCTTTCCGCGAGCGAGGCGAGCACCGCGCCGATCGCCGCGCCGCCCTTGCCCTGCTTCAGCAGGGTGTAAGAGAGATTGAGCCGCGCGCGACGCAATCTGCCGCGATACCCCCGCCAGACGGCGGGCGGCCCGCCTTCCAGCATCTTCTTGAGGGGCCGCAGCGCCTGCACCGTGAGGCGCTGCGACCGGAGGGGATCGGTTCGCGTGGCGCTGTCCGGGCGAATCAGATAGGCGCCCATCGGCTCGCAGACGACGCCGACGCGGCGGCTCGCGGCGCACAGCCGGATGAGAAAATTCACGTCCTCGCAGACCGCCTGGCCAAGCGGATAGCCGCCCAGGCGCATGAATGTGCGTCGCGGAACGCTCAGTGTGTGCGTGTCGCCGAAGTGGTTCTCGACGAAGGACTCGAGCTCGTCCGCTTCCATGATCACCTCGCACGCACCGCTCGCTTTCTCCAGGAGCCGCATGCCCGCCTCCGTGATTTCCATCGAGCGGCTGATCAGGCTGCCGTCCGGGCGCCGGTAGTCGTAATCGCCCGTGAGGAAGTCCAGCTCCGGATCGCGCGCGATCCACTCTGCGTGCCAGCGCAGGCGATCCGGGTAATACCAGTCGTCCGCGTCGAGAAACGCGAGCCATTCGCCAGTGGCCAGTTGCGCCCCGTTGTTGCGCGCGGCGGACACGCCCGCGTTCGCCTGGGACAGCGAGACGACGCGACGGCCGAACGAGGCGACCACGCGCGCCGTGTCATCCGTCGAGCCGTCGTCCACGACGATGAGCTCGGAAGCCGGGTAGGTTTGCGCGAGCACCGACTCGATCGCGCGTCCGATGGTGCCCGCGCCGTTATAGACCGGAATGACGACCGAGAAACTCGGCGCCGCCATCGGCCTACCCGCCCGATGCACGCGGGGCCGCGCCCGCGCGCCAGGTCGCAGCGTACAGCAGGCACGCCGGAACGATCGCGCCCGTCGCCCAGGCAAGCTTGCGCAGCCGCGCGATGTTCCACAGGCGTCGCAGCCAGACGTGAAGTCGAACGGCGAGCCGCCGCTCGACTAGCCACGGGTCGGTCCGCCGCATGCGCAACGCGAGCTCCTCGGTGGAGAGGAACGCGACGTCCGGAAACGCCCGCAGCGTCAGCGCGAAGAGCCGATCCAGCTCGTGAAGCGCCGCCTCGGCAGACGCGGCATCGCCCAAGAAATTCGCCCGATGGGTCTCGAGAAGCGTCGGTCGTCCGGCACGGGTCTTTGCGGCCAGCGCATCGAGCGCGCGCTCGGCCTTGTGCCCGCGCGAGGGCTCGAAGTAATCGTCGCGCACGATGTATGTGATCCAGCCCGCCCCCTTTTCGCCGTTCAACACGGCCGGCCCCGCAGCGCTCGGGTTACCGTCCTCCGCCCGGGCTTCGTAGCGCCGCCCGGGGGTGACCACGAATTGAACCCCCGCTTCGGCCCAGGCCGCCTCGACGGTGTCGTTCCAGACGAAGGTAGGCGGCACCGCGACCGTCGGCTCTCTGCCAAAGATGGTCCGGAAATCCGCCACCTCCGCGAACGCGGCGGCTCTGATCACGTCGGCGGGCAACGGTTTCGAGGGAAGTTCGCTCGCGTCGACCCAGCGGCTCTGCAGCGGCGCGGGCAGTGCCTCCGTGCTCGGGATCCCCGGCCCCGCCAACCAGCTCGCGAGTCGCGGATCCCCTCGCACGGCAGCAAGCAGCGCAGGCGGCCAGTAGTGCTCGGCGCCGTGAAGCTGCAAGGCGAACACGCCGCTTTCGGCGCCGTGCCTGATCGTAGCGAGGACCGGAGCGAACTCGCCATCGCTCAGGGATTTGCGACAGTAGTGCCGGAGGCCATTGGCAAGGATGTCGGCGCCGTCTGCCACGCCGAGCACCAGCCCGAGGGTCATGACCGCCTTTCGACCGTCGCGATCGGCGTGCGAGCCGAGAACCGTCGCGATACCGTCGAGCCGCTCCGCCTGCCCCGGCGGCCCTGCGCCCCAGTCGTCGCTTTCTACAATCAGCACCGGACGCTTGAGCATCGGCTCGCGCCAGAGCGCGCCGAGCGCCTTGCGGCACACCCATGCGAGAGTAGTGGTGCCAACAACTATCCAGAGCAACACGAATACAAGGACCCACTGCATGACGAATTCATGGGGCGAGCGGGACAGCCGCTCGGCTTCCCCTGGAAAGAAGCGGGGCACGACACCGCACTGCCTCGCCCAACGCGGCATCTACCTCGTCCTCAGACATCGCCGCTATGCCTTCTCGACGTAATACTTCCACGTGCACTTCTGATGCGGAACCGGCTTTTCGGGCTTGGCCGCAAAGAACTCGTCGATGGCCTTGTTCGCTCCCGGCCACCGATGATCGACGTATTCATCGAACATGATGATCCCGCCCTTCGCGACCTTATCGTACAGATTGGTCAGCGATATCCTGTACGACTCGTACAGGTCGCAGTCGAGGTGAAGCAGCGCGATCTTCCCTTGATATTTCCGCAGGGTTTCGTCGAAGGGTCCTTTAACGAGGCGCACGCGCTCACGTATCCTGTCCTCCGGGATCCGGCCGTCGCGAAGCACTCTCAGGACGGTTTCCGGCGGATTCGCCCAAAAATCCTTTCCCGTAATGGGGGTCACGCCATCCTTCTGTACGGGCTCGGGAAAACCATCGAACGAATCGAATCCGTAGTAGGTGCGCTCCTTGCCCAGGTATTCGCTCAGGAGAAGAAAAAGCAGCGCGCCGTGCCCGATCGAGACCCCGCATTCGACGATGTCGCCTTCTATGCCCTTGAGCTTTTCGAGCTGGTCGAAAAAATACAGGTAGCGGTCCAGGCTGCCCCGGTACACGCGCGGCAGGAAAGGCGAGTGGTTGTAGTCGGCCGGGATCGTCTCCACCAGCCGATCGCGGCGTTCGATATTGAGGCCGGCGTAGCGGAATGCCTGTTTAATCCAATTCTTGAGCACGAGATCCCCTTCCCCTCCGCCGCCTCAACGAATCAGCTCATCATAGGCCCGCTCAAGCCTTCTGACGGGTTCGCCCGTGAACCGCTGCTCCACGATCTCGCGGGCGCGTTGTCCCATTCGACGCCGCAGCACCTCGTCCTCGATTAGCTGCGTGGTATATCGGATCAGCCCCTCTAGGTCCTCGCGCTCGACCAGAAAGCCGTTCTCGCCGTGGCGGATGATCTCCGGAATCCCGCCGTCCCGGGTCGATACCATGGGTTTCCTCGCCGCGCCCGCTTCGATGTTGATCAGCCCGAACGGCTCGCCCCAGCGCGAGGGCATGACGATGATGTCGGACGAGCGATATATGTTCTGCACGTCGCCCCGGTAGCCGACGTACTTGATGCGCGCGTCCCCCGCAATCTCGGCGCGCAGCCGCTCCTCGGTATAAGAACCCTCGAACTTGCTGGGGTCCCGGCACTCGCCGACGATCAGGAACTTGGCCGCCGGCCCCGGGATCCGACGCGCCATCTCGATGAAGAGGTCGATCCCCTTGATCGCACGGATCTGGCCGACGAAACTGACGACCACATCGTCGGCGGACAACGCCAGCTCCTGCCGAATGTCAGCTGCGTCATCGAAGCGTTCGAGACTGACTGAGTTATGGATCACGACCTTCGGTACGTTTTTGGGCTCGGACTTCGCTGCCGTGTATTCGGAAACAGCAGCGATAAGGCTGGAGAATTTCACGAAGGGCGCCGGCTTGTCGATGACCACGTGGTAATGCGTAACCACAGGAATGCGCAGAAGCTTGGCGGCCGCGATTTCCGCCGGACGCCAATAGTTGGCGTGGTTGATGTGAAGCAGGGCTACGCGGTTCTGTTTAAAGAAACTGGCTGCGGCGGCGATGTCTCGAAGATACCGGAGCGCACCGTTTGGCTCGCGCTGCCGTCCCCAGATCGTGTAGCGCACTCCCCATTGTTGCAGCATCGGCAAGATTGGCCCCTCGGACGGCAGGAGCAGGAGCGGCTCGTAACGGCTGCGGTCAATCAAGCGGATATTGGTGAACAGCACCCGGCTAGCGCCGCCCCAGTCTCCGGCGGCTCCCGAAAGGTAGCAGATGACCTTCTTGCCGGACCTGTTCACGTGGCGATCGGCTCGGTTCGCGCGCTACAGCGCGTACCCCATGGCAGATGTAACCTCCGCCACCTTCGGGAGCACCCGCTCGATCCGCTCCCGATTACCCTGCTCGCGCCACTTGTCGAGCCGGATCGCGGAGAACGCGTTGTAAGGCGTAGACAGGACCGTCTCGCAGTGCTCCTTCAATTCCGGCGTGAACGCGAGCCCGCAGGACTCGAAGGCGGCGCGAAAGCCCGCCACCGGGTCTCGCACGAGGTCCTCGTATTGGATCTTGGTCCACTGTTCACGCGGAATCGCCTTCGACGCCTCGAGGATGGCGCGGTTCATGGCGACGTACTGCGCGGCGCAGACTTCCTCGATCGGCGCAGTCGCGTAGCGTTGCCAGCCTTCGAACAGGAAGAAGCACCAGCGCCGGTAGCGACCGCCTTCGATGAGGACCTCGGCAGGGAGCGCCGCCGACCAGGTCGCAAATTCGTCCGCTCTGCCCCAGCCTTCGATGAGCGAATGGATATTGTCGCCGGGGCTGCGCTTCACATAGATGAAATGGGCGTCCGGAAAGAGGGTGTGCAGATAGCCGACACACAACCCGTTCTGGTTGTTCTTGTCCACGATACGCAGCCTCCCGGAGTGCGACAAGAAGTAGCGCGAGACGGCGTCCCGGTCGCGCTGGCTCGCATCCGCGGCGTCGAGCGCGTGGCTGCGCCAACCCTTTTCTGCGAGCGGATGCAGCGCCGCCCAGAAATCGTGCGTCTCGCGATTGAGCGAGCCGAGCTCACGCGATTGCGAGAACGTCTTGTAGACGAGTGTCGTGCCCGCCCGGCTGCAGCCGACCACGAAGATCGGCTTCTCGAGGGGACGCCGCGCAAGATCCCACCTCGCGCCCCGGAAGGCGATCAGCGCCCGTCGGCCGTGGTGGCGCAGCGTCTTGTCGATTTTCGGCAGGAACTCGTTCATTTTTTTGCGCGAGGCGAACGCATTATAGGATGATTGTCAGGCGACGCAGGGATTGCGGCAGCGCTGACAAGAATTCGGGAGCGATGGGCCCATGGGAGGATATTGCGGATGGATCAACAGCGCGCCCGAAAGCGGTCGCGCCGAGGAGGTCCTGTCCGGCATGCTGGCGCGCGGCATCGGCAACGGGCACGCCGCCGAGCGGCCGATGCTTGCCGGCGCGAGCGCGATCGCGACGCGGCCAGGAGTCGTGCCGGTCAGCACCCACCGGGCCGGCGCGCTGCTCGTCGCGATCGAGGGCCGGCCGCGTTGGAACTCGGCGGAGTTGACAGCGCTCACGACCCAGCGCGGCTACGCGGCGGCACTCGCCGAGGCCTATCGGCGCCACGGCAGCGAATGCCTGAAGCATCTGCTGGGAACGTTCGCCCTCGCGATCGTCGACGCCGAGAGCGCGAGCGGCCTGCTCGCCGTCGACCGGATGGGGATCCGAACCCTTTGCTACGCCAACCCGTCCGCTCGTCTGGTGTTCGGCTCGAGCGCGGAGAGCGTCGCGACCCATCCCCGCGTCGGGCGCGGCTTGAGCCTGCAGGCGATCTACAACTACCTCTACTGCCACATGGTGCCTGCGCCGGGCACGATCTACGAGGGGGTTCAGAAGCTGCGGCCCGGCGAATGCGTCGTGTTCCGCGACGGCTCCGTCGAGCGGCGCTTCTACTGGCAGCTGCGATACGTGGATCACGCCAAGGAATCGCCCAGCGCGATGAAGTTGCGTTTCCGCGAGCTGCTCCGCGAGGCCGCGAGCCGCGCGATCGCCCGGGACAGCGACATCGGCGCGTTCCTCAGCGGCGGGACCGACAGCTCGACCGTCGCGGGCTTACTCACGGAGCTGCGCGGCAAGCCGGCGAAGACGTACTCGATCGGCTTCGCGGCCGAGGGCTTCGACGAGATGGCCTATGCGCGAATCACGGCGCGCCACTTCGCCACCAGCGCCAACGAGTACTACGTGAAGCCGCAGGACGTGCTCGAGGCGATCCCGCTCATCGCGCGCGCCTATGACGAGCCGTTCGGCAACGATTCGGCGGTGCCCACCTACTTCTGCGCGAAAATGGCGCGCGAGGACGGGGTCCGGGTAATGCTCGCGGGCGACGGCGGCGACGAGATCTTCGGCGGCAACGCCCGTTACGCGAAGCAAAAGCTCTTCGAAGCCTATGCGCGCCTTCCCGCAGTTCTGCGGCGCGGCGTGATCGAACCGCTGGCGTTCGGTCTGCCGGGCGGAGACCGAATCGCCCTCTTGCGCAAGCTCGCGAGCTACGTCCGCCAGGCTTCGGTTCCGTTACCAGACCGCCTGGAGTCGTACAACTTCCTTCGCCGCTCGCCACTGGAAGACATTCTCGATCCGGCATTCCTCGGGGCGATCGACCCGACCCAGCCACTCGCGCTCCAGCGCGAGGTGTACGAGCGCACCGCTTCGGGCTCCCCGGTGAACCGCATGATGCACCTCGACCTCGAGTTCACACTCGCCGACAACGACCTGCGCAAGGTCTCGCGCATGTGCGAGGCCGCGGGGATCGAGGTGCGCTATCCCCTCCTCGACGACGCGCTGGTCGCATTCTCCGGCGAGATTCCGCCCGCACTCAAGGTGAAGGGAATGAGGCTCCGCTACTTCTTCAAGCAGGCATTGCGGGAATTCCTGCCGCCCGAGACCCTGGCCAAGGCCAAGCACGGCTTCGGCATGCCCTTCGGCCTGTGGCTGCGGGATCACAAGCCTCTCGCCGAGCTTGTCCGTGAAACCCTCAACGCGTTTCAAGGCCGCGGAATCGTGCGACCGGGCTACGTCGGAGACTTGCTCCATCACCACGAAACGACCCACGCCACCTACTTCGGAGTGATGATCTGGGTGATCACGATGCTCGAGCGCTGGCTGGCGGAGAGACGGCTTTGATTCGCGGCGGTGCTCGCGCTTAGGTTCCGGGCGCCGGACGGCGCACAAGGGGAGGCGTAGGCGCGTGCTCGGGTTGCCCGACCCGTGCCGCCTCGACTTCCCGCGCGAATTCAGCCACGGTCGGCATCCTGAACAGCGCCGCGGGCGGCAGGTTCACGCCTCGCCGCGCGCGCAGCCGTGCGAGAACCTGGACGCCGCGAAGGGAATCGCCGCCCAGCGCGAAGAAGTTGTCGGTCGCGCCGACTCGCTCGATTCCGAGCACCTCCGCGAAAAGCTCCGCCACGAAAGCCTCGGTTTCGTTGCGCGGCGCGAGGAACTCAGCGACAAGATGCTCGGCCAGCCGCTCGGCGAGGCCGATGCGCTGGATCTTTCCTGTAGCACCTTTCGGAATCTCGTCCACGATCACCACCCGGCTCGGAATCTCGAATTCCGGTAAGCGGCCGACGAGGAATCGGCGAAGCTCCTCTGCATCAGCACTCGCTCCGGAGTTCAAAACGACCGCCGCGGCCACGTCTTCGCCGAGGTTCGGATGGCGAACTGCGAAGGCCGCGCACTCGCGCACGCCGGCGTGCCCGAGCAGCGCGTCTTCCACATCGCGCGGGGACACCTTCTCGCCGCCCCGGTTGATGATCTCCTTGATCCTTCCGCTGATCGTGAGGTAGCCCTCGGGGTCGAGCCACCCCTGGTCGCCGGTGCGGAACCAGCCGCCGGTGAACGCGGCGCGGTTCGCGTCGGGGTTCGCCTCGTAGCCCGCCGTCACGTTTTCCCCGCGGACGACAATCTCGCCGGTCTGACCGACCGCGAGAAGGCGGTTGTGCTCTCCCATGATTGCGATCTCGGTTCCGGTCGCAATTCCCACGGTGCCCGGCTTGCGCGGCAAGGGCGGGAGTGGATTGCTCGCGATTTGGTGAGCCGCTTCGGTCATTCCGTACGCCTCGATCACCGGCACGCCGAGCGCGGCTTCGAGCCCGGCCGCGGTCCGCGCCGAAAGCGCGGCGGACGAGGAGCGCACCAAGCGCAGCCGATGCTTCACGGCGCTGGCCGTAGAACGTGCGAGCTCCACGAGCACGGCTTCGTGAATCGTCGGCACCGCCGTGTACCAGGTCGGCTCGAACTCGGCGAGCCAGGCGACGAAGCTCCCCACCTGCATTCCTGGCATGCAGGCGACGCTCGCGCCCACCGAGAGCGAAGCGAGCAGCGCCCCGACAAAACCGTGGACGTGAAACAGCGGCATCACGTTAAGGGAGCGGTCCTGCGGCCCGAGCCTCAGGCTTAACGCGATGTTCGCCGCCGAGCGGCAAAGGTTGCGCCGCGTGAGCGGAACGATCTTGGGCCGCGAAGTAGTTCCCGAGGTGTGCAGCACGAGCGCGACGTCGTCGCTGGCTGGGAACCGTATCGCAGCGGAGGTCGATTCTACGAATCCCCGAAGCTTGAATACCCCGGCGGGCGAGCCGACCTCGCACGAGGCCTCGAGGCAACGGATTCCGAGCTCCGCCGCGACACTGCGCGCCGGTCCTGCCTCCTCCTCGCGCAGGATGAGCGCTTTGGGCCGCAGATTGCCAAGATGGAAGCGCAGCTCCTGCACCCCGTAGGCGGGATTGAGCGGCGCACAGACGGCGCAGGCTGCTGTCGCCAGGGTCGCGACGGCCATGTCCGGTCCATTCGGCAGGACGATCGCCACGCGGTTGCCCGGCAAGATGCCTGCTCCGGCAAGCGCCGAGGCGATCCGCTGCAGCTGTGCGAGTAGTCCGCCGTAAGTGAGGGTCGGCCGACCGGAAGCCAGGAGGGCAGGCGCTTGGGGTGATTGACGCCCCCACGCCGAGAGAAGCTCCCCGAGGCCCGGCGCGCTGTCAGCTGCAAGCGGATTCATGGCGTAGCGTCAACTTTCGTGAGCTTCGAATGACACATCTTGAGGCCGACTCCTTCATAATGCCTATCAAACGGGCAGGTTTTCAAATACCGAGACTTGCGGGGGGGCCGCGTGATCGGTACAGACCACACGGGGTGGCGCGGAAACCTCGGTCGAGGCGCTCACCGATGACCGGGGACAGGAGCGTCGAGCTGTCTGGCGCGGCGGCGTGCGTCTACCCGCAGGCGCCAATCGACAGCGCGCAGGCTTTTCCGCTTTCCTTTTCGCAGCAGCGTTTGTGGGTGCTCGATCGGCTGCTGCCGATGGGTGCGGTGTACAACGTGGCGCGTGCGCTGCGCTTGCGCGGCGAGCTCGATGGGAAGGCGCTGCAGCGCGCGCTCGATGAGCTCATACACCGGCACGAGGCGGTTCGCACGCGCTTTGAGGAGCGCGACGGCGAGCCGGTGCAGGTGATCGATTCGCAGCTCGGCGTGCCCATCGAGGTGGAGGACCTGAGCGCCCTGGCCTCCGAGGAGCGCGAAGCCGAAGCCGAGCGCCGCGCCCTGGCGGAGGCGCAGGCCCCGTTCGACCTGGAGCGCGGGCCCCTCATTCGCGCTCGGCTGCTGCGGCTGGGGCCGAGCGAGTACTGGCTGCTGTTCACCTTGCACCACATCGTCACCGACGGCTGGTCGATGGGGGTGCTCGCGCGCGAGCTCTCGGCGCTGTACGGCGCCTACCGCCGGGGCGAAGCTTCGCCCCTTGCCGAGCTGCCGGTGCAGTACGTCGACTACGCGCTGTGGCAACGGCAGTGGCTGCAGGGGCCGGTGCTCGACGAGCAGCTCGCCTACTGGAGGCAGGCGCTGGCGGAGCTCCCGGTGCTGGAACTTCCCACGGATCGGCCACGGCCGCCGGCCGCGAGCCACTGCGGAGCGCGGTTCGCCTTCGAGCTCGACGAGGAACTCACGCGCGCGGTCAAGGCACTCGGCCGGCGCGAGGGCGCGACGCTGTTCATGACGGTCTTCGCGGCCTTCCAGGTGTTGCTGTATCGCTACAGCGGCCAGGAGGACTTCGCCGTGGGGGTGCCGGTGGCCGGGCGCAGCCGCCCCGAGCTGGAAGGCTTGATTGGCTTTTTCGTCAACACCCTGGTTCTGCGCGCCGACCTCTCGGGCGCGCCGAGCTTCAAGGAATACCTGGCGCGCGTGCGCGAGCGGGCCCTGGATGCCTATGCCCATCAGGACATCCCCTTCGAGAAACTCGTCGAACACCTCGCACCCAGCCGCGATCGCGCGCGCAACCCGCTCTTCCAGGTCTCGTTCACAAAAAGATTCCTTAGCGGGCTCGAGCTGCAATTGGCCGGGCTCGAAACCGCAGCGGTGGTCGTCACACGCACTGAAACTGCCATGTTCGATCTAGCGTTCGACGTGGTGGAGCTTTCGGGAAAGATCTCCTTTCTGGTCGACTACGCCACCGACCTGTTCGATGCGGCCACGATCGAGCGCCTGGCGGGGCACTACCGGGTGCTGCTCGAGGCGATCGTGGCCGATCCGGAGCAGCGCATCTCGCAGCTGCCGCTGCTCACCGAGGCCGAGCGCCACCAGCTACTGGTCCAGTGGAACGACACGGCGGTGGAGTATCCGCGCGATCGGTGCATCCACCAGTTGTTCGAGGCGCAGGTCGAGCGCAGCCCCGAGGCCACGGCGCTGGTGTGCGAGGCGCAGCAGCTCACCTACCGAGAGCTCAACGCGCGCGCCAACCGCCTAGCGCACCACCTGCGCACGCTCGGCGTGGGCCCCGAGGTGCTGGTGGGCGTGTGCCTGGAGCGCTCGCTGGAGCTGGTGGTGGGGCTGCTGGGCATCCTCAAGGCCGGCGGGGCCTATGTACCCCTGGACCCGAGCTATCCGGCCGAGCGCCTGGCTTTCATGCTCCAAGACACCCAGGCCCCGGTGCTGCTCACCCAGCAGCGCCTGCTCGCACGCCTTCCCGCCTATACCGGCCATACCCTGTGCCTGGAGCGCGAGGCTGCGCGCATCGCGCAGCACCCCGACACCAATCCCCCGCCCAGCGCCAGCCCCACCAACCTCGCCTACGTCATCTACACCTCCGGCTCCACCGGCAAACCCAAAGGCGTGATGATCGAGCAGCGCTCGGCGGTCAATTATCTGTCGTGGATCGGCAATACCTTCCCATTGAATGCAACTGATCGAGTACTTCAGAAGACACCGATCAGCTTTGACGCCTCCGTTGAGGAGATTTTCTATCCTCTCACGCTGGGTGCCGTATTGGTGATTGCGGGACCCGACGTGAACTGGTCCGCAGAAGACTTGATCGCGGCATTGCAGGCGAACAGGGTCACAGTACTGCAGGTGGTGCCGAGCCTGCTCGCCTCGATAGTCGAGCATCCAGGATTCCGAAGCTGCGACTCTCTACGCCTCTTGCTTTGCGGGGCTGAAATCCTTCCACCCGAGCTGGCCCGGCGCACCGGTGAGCAGTCGGCAGGTCAGCTGGTCAATCTCTACGGCCCTACCGAGACGACCGTTTCTTCGACCTTCTGGAAGGTTCGTACGGAGGTTTTGAAGGACCGTGTTCCGATCGGCCGACCCGTCGCGAATACGCAAGTTACCGTCGTGGACAGCACCGGTCAGCTGGTTCCAATCGGCGTCGCCGGACAACTTTGTATCGGGGGCGCGGGCGTTGCGCGTGGCTACCTCAATCAGCCCAAGCTCACCGCGGAGCGATACGTTTCGGAACCGGATTCCCATGGCGAGGCGAGACGGCGCTATTTGACGGGAGATCGCGCGCGGGTCCTGCCCAACGGCGAGATCGAGCTCCTTGGCCGTGGCGACGCGCAATTGAAGATTCGGGGATTCCGGATTGAACCCGTCGAAGTCGAGACGATACTCCGCGAACACCCGGACGTGGCGGACGCCGTCGTTGTTGGACACCAGGCTGCGGCCGGCGGCGCACAGCTGGTTGCCTACGTCCTTCAGGCCGGGAAGCGAGCCTGCTGCGACCCCAAGGTACTGCGCGCGTACCTGAAGACACGCTTGCCCGGGCACATGGTCCCTTCCTTTCTCATCCGCCTCGAATCGTTTCCGCGCCTACCGAACGGCAAGGTGGACCGCAAGCGCCTGCCGGAGCTGGATCGTGGGGGCGTGACGCCCGACGATGAATTCACAGCGCCGCGCAACGCGCTCGAGGAGCAGGTGGCGGCAGTGTGGGCGGAGGTGTTGGGGCTCGAGCAAGTGGGCGTGCACCAGAACTTCTTCGAGTCAGGTGGTCACTCGCTGCTGGCAATGCAATTAGTGTTCCGGATCAGGACCGTATTTGCGGTGCAGATCCCGCTGCAGGCGTTGTTCGCGGAGCCCACGGTCGCCGCGCTGACGCGGCGCATTCAGGGCTCTTTGGGACACGTGGAGGGGGACGCCTTGGGTGGCGTGCAGAAGGGCGACCGCCGTGAACGCCCCCCGCTTTCCTATGCCCAGCAGCGGCTGTGGCTGTTGGACCGGTTGTTGCCGAGTCGGTCGGTGTACAACGTGCCGTTGGGGGTGCGGCTGCGGGGGGCGCTGGACGTCGAGGTGCTACGGCGCGCGCTCGATGAGCTCGTGCGCCGGCACGAGGTGCTGCGCACGCGCTTTGGGGTGCGCGACGGCGAGCCGGTGCAGGTGATCGATTCGCAGCTCGGCGTGCCCATCGAGCTGGAGGACCTGAGCGCCCTGGCCTCCGAGGAGCGCGAAGCCGAAGCCGAGCGCCGCGTCCTGGCCGAGGCGCAGGCCCCGTTCGACCTGGAGCGCGGGCCGCTTGTTCGAGCGCGGCTGCTGCGGCTGGGGCCGAGCGAGCACTGGCTGCTGCTCAACTTGCACCACATCGTCACCGACGGCTGGTCGATGGGGGTGCTCGCGCGCGAGCTCTCGGCGCTGTACGGCGCCTACCGCCGGGGCGAAGCTTCGCCCCTTGCCGAGCTGCCGGTGCAGTACGCCGACTATGCGCTGTGGCAGCGCGAGTGGCTGCAAGGGCAAGTGCTCGAAGAGCAGCTCGCCTACTGGAGGCAGGCGCTCGCCGAGCTGCCGGTGCTCGATCTGCCCACGGACCGGCCGCGGCCGATGCTGGCGAGCTACCGCGGAGCCCGGCAGGCCTTCGAGATTGGCGATGAGCTCACCCGCGGGCTCAAGGCGCTGGGCCGGCGCGAGGGCGCGACGCTGTTCATGACGCTCTTGGCGGCCTTCCAGGTGCTGCTGTATCGCTACAGTGGCCAGACCGACATTGCCGTGGGGGTGCCGGTGGCCGGGCGCAGCCGCCCCGAGCTGGAGGGCCTGATCGGGTTCTTCGTCAACATGCTCGTGCTGCGCGCGGACTTGTCGGGCGCGCCCAGCTTCAAGGAGCACCTGGCGCGCGTGCGCGAGCGGGCCCTGGACGCCTATGCCCATCAGGACATCCCCTTCGAGAAGCTCGTCGAACACCTCGCACCCAAGCGCGACCTGTCGCGCAATCCCTTATTCCAGGTGTCGCTGGTGTTGCAGAACACGCCATCCCACGATCTGCGACTCGAGGGGCTGGACGTGCAGCGCGTGGAGGGGATCAGCAGCGAGAGCGCGAAGTTCGATCTGTCCATGGAACTGACCGAGAGAGCAGGGCGACTCTCGGGCAGCATTCAATACGCCACGGACCTGTTCGACGCGGCCACGATCGAGCGCCTGGCGGGGCACTACCGGGTGCTGCTCGAGGCGATCGTGGCCGATCCGGAGCAGCGCATCTCGCAGCTGCCGCTGCTCACCGAGGCCGAGCGCCACCAGCTACTGGTCCAGTGGAACGACACGGCGGTGGAGTATCCGCGCGATCGGTGCATCCACCAGTTGTTCGAGGCGCAGGTCGAGCGCAGCCCCGAGGCCACGGCGCTGGTGTGCGAGGCGCAGCAGCTCACCTACCGAGAGCTCAACGCGCGCGCCAACCGCCTAGCGCACCACCTGCGCACGCTCGGCGTGGGCCCCGAGGTGCTGGTGGGCGTGTGCCTGGAGCGCTCGCTCGAGCTGGTGGTGGGGCTGCTGGCCATCCTCAAGGCGGGCGGCGCCTACGTGCCGCTGGACCCGAGCTACCCGGCCGAGCGCCTGGCCTTCATGCTCCAAGACACCCAGGCCCCGGTGCTGCTCACCCAGCAGCGCCTGCTCGCACGCCTGCCCGCCTATGCCGGCCATACCCTGTGCCTGGAGCGCGAGGCTGCCTCGATCGCCCGGCAGCCCGCCACCAACCCTCCCCCGAGCGCCAGCCCCACCAACCTCGCCTACGTCATCTACACCTCCGGCTCCACCGGCAAACCCAAAGGTGTGATGATCGAGCAGCGGGCCGTCATCCGCCTGGTTCGCAACGCGGACTACCTGCAGCTCGGCCCCCACGATGGCGTCGCGCAGGCCTCCAATGCATCGTTCGACGCCGCCACGTTCGAGGTCTGGGGCGCCTTGCTCGACGGCGCGCGCCTCGTCGTGCTGCAGACGGCGACGCTGATGGATGCGCAGAGCCTGGCCGACGCGATCACGTCGCAGCGCATCACGACGCTTTTCCTGACGACGGCGCTCTTTAACCGACTCGCCCACGCCTCGCCGCCGCCGTTTGCCGCGCTGACCCATCTGCTGTTCGGTGGCGAGAGAGCGGACCCGAACTCGGTCCTGCGGGTTCTCCAACATGGGGCACCCCGCCGGCTCATTCACGTCTATGGCCCGACGGAAACGACGACCTTTGCGACTTGGTACGCCGTCACGGAAGCGAACGAGCTCCGCGGCCACGTCCCCATCGGCCGGTCGATCTCCAATACGACCACCTACATCGTGGATCGCGATGGGCAGCCACAGCCCGTCGGCGTCGTGGGTGAGCTGCTGATCGCAGGCGACGGTGTCGCCCGCGGCTACTGGCATCGCCCCGAGCTTACCGCGGAGCGGTTCGCTTCGGACCCGTTCTCCGCCGACTCGAGTGCCCGGCTCTACCGCACCGGGGACTTTGCCCGGTATCGGCCCGACGGCAACATCGAGTTCATCGGCCGCAAGGACCAGCAGGTGAAGATCCGGGGTTTCCGGATCGAACCGGGCGAGGTTGAGGCGGTGCTGGCGTCTCATCCCGCAGTCGCAAGCTGCGCGGTGCTGGTACGCGAGACTCGGCCGGGCGAGAGTGCGCTGGTCGCCTATCTCGCGGCCACCGAAGGCGCGACCCTGAGCAGCGAGACCGTGCGCAGCTTCCTCAGCCCGAAGCTTCCCGACTATATGCTCCCCGCCGCCTTCGTCGTGCTGCCCACCCTGCCTCTTACGACCAACGGCAAAGTCGATCGTAAGAAGCTGCCGGCGCCACAGGAGGCGCTGGAGCCCGATCGCGCGCGTCTTCAGACCCCAAGCAGTCAGCTCGAACTCCACCTCGTGAAACTCTGGGAGCGATTGCTCGGGGTTGAGGGAATCGGGATCCGCGACAGCTTCTTCGAGCTCGGGGGGCATTCGCTGCTCGCGGCGCAACTGTTCGACGAAATCGAACGGCTGTTCGGCCGCCGTCTTCCGCTCGATACCTTGTGGTACGGGGGTGCCACGATCGCCGACGTGGCCCGCTTGCTGCGCGAGGACATGCAATCCGTCACCTGGCCGATACTCGTACCCATCAAGCTCTCCGGGACCAAGCCGCCCCTTTTCGTCGTGCACACGATGGGCGGAAACCTTTTCCACTACGACGAACTCGCGCGCGCCCTCGATCCTCAACAACCCGTGATGGGGCTGCAGGCGCGCGGCGTGTATGGACGGGAGGTGCCTCGTCACCGCATTGAGGACATCGCCGGGGACTGTATCGACGCAATCCGCCGCCATCAAGCCCGGGGCCCGTACCTGATTGCAGGCTATTCCAGTGCCGGCATCGTCGCCTTCGAGGTCGCTCGCCAGCTCGAGTCCGCCGGAGAAAAGGTCGGGCTGCTCACGCTGATCGACAGTTTTTCTCCCCGAGCAAAGAGAAAGCGGTCGATCGCGCAGGCAGCGGCCGCGACGCTTCGCCGACTGCGGCTGCGCCTCGTGCAGGAGCGCGCGTATCACGCCATTCTTCATCGGAGCGGCCTGTCGCATTGGCGTCGCCTGCGGGGCGTCGGGGAAGCCCAACGATGGGCCCATTGGTCGTATCGGGCGCGACGTTACGCGGGCACGGCATGTCTATTCGTCGCCAACGCGTCGCTCGACCTGGTCCACGAGCCTACGCTCGGCTGGGAGCGGCTGGTCCGGGGCGGGCTTCGCCTCCACCGCCTGCCCGGCGGACATAGCTCGATCATGAAGGCGCCGCTGGTGAAGCAACTGGCTGCGGAGCTTCAGGGCGAGCTCGACCGCGCGACCGATGCGCGCAGCGCGGCGCTGCAAGCCGTGGTCTCCTGACGGAGCCCGACCCTGCTCGCGCGACTGAATCGTGGCGAGGTACATCTGTGGCAGACGTCGACGCGTGTTTCGCCGATCGTCGCTCGCGATCTGGAGGCCCTGTTGAGCCGTGAAGAGCGTGCCAAGGCCATGCGCTTTTGGCGCCATGACGATCGCGATCGATACCTGGCGTCGCATGCCATGTTGCGGCTCGTGCTAAGCCGCTATGTCGGCGCGCTGCCCGGCGAGCTGGAGTTCGAAGTCGAGGGCAATGGCAAACCGAGGCTCAGGCGAGAGCCGAATGTGCACCTGTCATTCAATCTCGCCCATTCCGGGGATTTTGCCCTTCTTGCCGTCAGCGATGCGCCGGCGGTGGGCGTCGATATCGAGGAACTCAGGGACGACATGGATGTACCGGTGTTGGCGGGCTCGGTGCTATCGGACGCGGAGATGCGGGTGTTTCGTGACGCACCAGCTCAGGAACAGCGATCCCTATTTTTCAGGACCTGGGTACGCAAGGAGGCTGTTCTCAAAGGCTGCGGCCTCGGCCTCGCGCTTGAGCCCGCCCGGGTCGTCGTGCTGCACGCAGGAACGAGCGGCGATGCCGGCCTCGTGAAGGTCGAAGCGCGCAAGGCGGAGTGGGGTCTGCGCGACGTCGCGGTCGGCGATCGCTATGCCGGTGCGGTGGCCGCTCCCGGGCGGGCTTGGACTCTGCGCTGTTTCGAGCACCGCTGGTCGGAAGTCACCCCGTTCCTAGACGCCCCAGCCCAGGAAACACGTTCTTGATGGAATCCTGGGCGGCGCCCGAGCGCTCCAGCGCGGGAGCGAACTGCCCGCTTACCGCGCGTCACGCGGCGATCTGCCGCCTTGCCCCGACGAGGTTTTCACGCAACGCGTGCGACGGCGAGACCGACGCAAGATCGTCGCGCATGCAATTGCGCTCCGAATTGCGAAGGCCCACGCGCACGGGCGACACGCGCTTGCCGCAATGGAGCTCCACGTAACACCGACCTATCGTTCCCATATGCCGAGGTCTCGATCGAGGAACTTCGCGAGTTGCGCATTGAAGCCCTTGAAGTATTGCAGCAACTTGGCCCGCGTCTCTGGCTTCATCCTCGGCGGGATGTATTCTGCTTCGATCTGCTTGCGTTGCGGCAATCGCCTTAGCCAGCGGTAAATTCTGTCCCGTGCGGCCTGCGGCAGACGATCCGCAATAAACTGCCCCCCGGGAAACGCCTTGACCCGCGCCGTGAGCCGCGAACGAATCACCCAAGCCTCCTTTTCATCACTGATGTTTTCCCTTACGTTGCCCGCGGCCGTGAAATTGAAAGCCGGATCGATCCCGAGAAAATCTGTGACTCGGCGCAACGTGGAGTTCGGGTCCTTGACGAATTCTTCGAATAACATAAACAGCATCCGATCGCGGCGATAACGCTCCAGATACTGGTTGATCTGCAGCATGTAGTTGCTGCTATGAAGAACGCTTTCATCCATCAGAATATGTTCCTCGAAGGTCCGCTCGAATTTATAGTCCGGATTATCCACGCGGATGTTCTCGATCAGCTGAATGTAATGCGCGTAGGCTCGGTCGACGGGGTGGCGCATGAGGTAAATGAGCTTCGCGTCCGGCGCCAGCTGTGCCATGCGGCCAACGGTGTCAGGGTGGAGCGGCCAGTTAGTGTAGTTCGTCGAGGCCTCGCCACAGAGTTGACCTGATCGCGCGTCTTCAAACAGTGAGAGATACCAGCTCTGGCCCCGCCGAAACTTCTCGGTATGGGAAAAATAATTGGGCTCCTTCGGCACCGACATGAAAATGTCGGGGTGCCGGGTCAGGTAGCGGTACAGTGAGGTGGTGCCCGCTTTCGCAGCGCCGATGATAATGAAGTCAGGTCTTCCCTCCGCCATGCGTTGGTCCCCTCATCAAGCAGATTCTGAGCTGCACAAGGATGGCAGCCGCCTTGGCTCATGAACGTCCTAGCCACTTGACGCGCTAGCGCATTCCTCGCGCCGCTGATCGGAAGTCACCCCGTTCAAAGACACTCCAGGCCCGGATAGATGAAATTGACAGACCCGCGCGCGACGCGTGCGACGCTGGGCGCGAGAGCGCCGTAAGCGGCGAGCGTGCCCGCAGGAAGCTTCCCGACAATTTGGGTGAGGTCGACGAACCGAATTCCTTGGCGGACCAGGTAGGCGACGTAAGTGTGGCGCAGCGCGGGCGGTATGACTTCGTCAACCCGCTCCAGTCCCGCATCGTAAGCGGCGCAGAGCAGCTGCGCCGAAAGAGACTCCAGTGTGAGGGGCTCGCCCGCCGGGCCGCGCAGCACCGGCGCATCCGGCGTTCCGGGCCCGGCCGCAAGATACATCGTCGCGAGCAGGTTCACCCGAACAGTCCTCGCGGATGCGCCCTCGATGCGTACCGCACCGGCTTCCCGATCCACATCGCGGCAACGCAATGCCAGAGCCTCCTCGGGCGCGATCCCGGACATGAGAAGCAACACGGCAAGCTGTGTGTTCCGGTCGGCGGCGCGCATGAGCGATGTCACCTCACCCGCGCTCAACTCGCGCGGCATCGCGGCCGGCTTTTCGAGCAGCGGCCGTTCAGTGGCGCCGAGCGCGGCCGGCGTCGCCGACGCGAGCCCGATCGGCTGGCGGACCGCCTCGAGCAGCGCCCCGCCGATCACTGGCTGTGCCAACAGGACCGCAGGCTGCGGCTCGGGCCGGTTGAAGAGCTCCACGATCCACATCGCGAGCAGCGCGAGGAGCAACGCGCCGGCAAGGACGAACGCGGCGTCGCGCCAGTACCGCGGCCGCCAGGGCTCCATGGGCAGCGCCGCCTGCTCGAGTACCCGGACCGACGGCACCCGCGCCCGCTCGGTCGCCTCGAGCTTCGCCCGGCGCGCGAGCGCATCGCGGTATGCGCTCTCGAGCTGGCCGAGCTCGCTTTGCAGCTCCTTGAACTGCTCGAAGCGGCCCGCGAACTGGCCTGCGCCCTGACGCTCGGCGGCAATCTGCGCCCGCAGGCGCTGCGCCGCCTCGCGGGCGCCCGCCAGCTCCTCCTCGGCCTCCGCGAGGGCGGCCTGCTCGCTCTGCGCACGCTCGACGGTGATCTGTCGCTCCAGCTCGGAGAGGCTCGCGCGCAACGCACGCGCGTTCGGATCGAGCGCGAGATAGTCGGAGGTGTAGGTGCGCTCCAGATTGCGCAGCTGCTCGCGCGCCTGCGAAGCGCGCTTCTCGATGTCCGCGAGAGTCGGGTTGTCGCGCGCGCGGGCGACGCCCTTGCCGGCCGCAGCCGCCTCGCGCAGCGCAGCCACTTTGCCCTCCGCGACGTTCACCCGGTCACTCGCGGCCTGCAACGCCTTCCCGAGGCCCTGCAACTGCGCGAGCGCCTCGTTCTCCCCGCGCTCCGGCGACACGATGTTGTACCGCACGCGATACTCTTCGACCGCGCGACGCTTGGCGATGACGGTCGCTTCGAGCCGGTGGACCTCGTCGTCCGCGTGGGCCTGCGCCTCTTCCGAGTGCGCTTCGAATGCGCCGGTGATCTGGTCGCGATAGGCCTCGCTGATTGCGGCGAGCAGCGCGGCCGGCAGCTCGGGGCGCAGCCCGGTCGCCGCCAGCTCGACCACGTGGGTTCCCGGCACGGGGGTCACGGTCAAGGTCGATTGCAGCCCGGCGACGGGGTCCGGTCCCAGCCCTGAAAGGTCGACGCCCTCATGCTTCAGCCGGTCGGCAACCTGTCCGAGAAGAGGGCGGCTGGAAAGCTTCTGCACCTCGGTCAGAAACGGCCGTGCAAGGTCCTCCGCGGGTAGCGGACTCGCGGGTCTCGCCGACGTCTCGCTCGACGCCACGTACGAGGCGGGTGTGATCTCGAGCTTCGAGGTTGCACGGTACACGGGCGCGCGCAGGAAATCGTAGACAAGGCCGATGGCGCAGGCGATGCCCAAGACGCCAAGAAAGACGAGCATGCGGCGTCGGTTCGCGCGCTCGGTGGCCGAACGTGAAGACCCGCCGTGCATGGGGCCGATCGAGCGGCCCCACTCGGATGCGTCGAACGAGCTCATACCGAATCGGCGCCCGGTTGGAGCAGCTCAAGCCGTGGGCCGCCCACCTGTCCGTCCATCTCGACCTCCCGCGCCGCTTGCCGTGCCAGCAGCACGCTCTTGCACAGCACCACAACCGCGATCAGCGTGTAGTAGAGGTCGAAGTTCGCGAGGCCGAGGAACGCCCCGGCGCTCGCGTAGCCCACGAGGCTTACCTGCACCATGGCCGCGAGATCGGCCGCCCAGCGGTTCTCCGGATCGCCGCGCGCGCGCTTGATGATCCCGGCGGCAGTGCGCCAGACCATGAGGCCGAGCATGAGGAACAGGAACAGGCCGAAGAACCCATGCTCCCCCAGCACTTCGAAGTAAATGCTGTGCGAGTCGTGAACGTTCCTCGGCTCGGGAGCGTAGATCGCGAACATGCCGGGCTGGAAGGTGTTGAAGCCCCCGCCGAGCGGCTTGTCCTTGGCAAGATTGAACGCCATCTTCCACGCATTGATACGCCCCTCGGCCGACGCGTCGTTCTGATAGTGTTCGATGGTCGCCATGCGCTCGTACCACGCCTGCGGCATGATCAGCAGGATCATGGTGGTCGCCACGGCCGCAAGCAACCCCGTGAACAGCTTCTTTCGGCTCTTCAGCCAGAGAAACACACCCATCATAACCATGCCGAGCATGGCCCCGCGCGACTGGCTCCCGATCGCCGCCACCGCGCTAAGAACCATCGAGGCGACCATGGCGTATCTGAGCCAGGCCCTGGTGGCGATCATCTGCAAATAGCGCAGCAGCGGAATGGTCATGATGAGGGCCAGGCCCATCTCGTTGTCGCCGCCGATGAAGGTTCCGTCGGGCCCCCGGACATGGTAGACGCCGCCATGCTCGATCGTGAAGATGCCTCCCTTGACCCCGTAGAACGCGAGCGACAGAGCCAGCACCCATACCAGCAGATTGAGCCGCTCCTTGCTCTGCATCACCATCATCGTGACGAAGACCATGAGCTGGATCTTCGCCACCTTGTCCATCTCCGGCCAGGCGAGAATGGGGTACATGGCGAAAATCGTCGTGATCACCATCCATGAGATGAACAGGAGGAGAACCACCGTTTCCCGGGTCCAGGGAATCTTCTTCGGTTCACGCGAGATCAACACGGAAACCAGGGTGACGATGGCGATAATGAACGCAAACGGGAAGTTGTAGGCGAACCCCCAACACAACCGCTGCGGGTTCATGAAGCTCACCCACGTCCAGAGAAGAATGCCGATATACGGCCGCGCGAGCACGAACGGCAGCGCGCCGAAAATCACCACCGTGACAAAGATGTCTCTCACCGGCTACTCACCCGACTGGATTGGTCCGCACCGACATGGCTCACCACATACCGGTACTTGCCCGAGACTTCCCTCGGAATTTCTGCCACCTGCTCGATTTCGACGCGCACGTTGCCTCCGAGCCGTTTGCCGATCCCTCTGCGAATCGTTTCTACATTCTCGTCGCTGAAGTCCCGGTCTGTGGCCAACAACACGCGAGTCCTGTCCAGAGTTTCCTGGACGACCTTGAATTGCCGCACCCCGGGGATGTCGCGCACGACGTAGATCATTGCCAGACCGTGCATGACGGTGCCGTCCTGGGCAACGACGAAATCGGTGGTCCTACCCTGAATTTCAGTGAGTAACGGGAGGCCGCGGCCGCAATCGCATTTCCGCTCGCCGAGCACGCCCACATCCCCTGTCCTATAGCGAATGAACGGAAAGTCCTTGGTGGCCAGGTGCGTCACGACGATCTCCCCCTGGCGCCCCGCGCCAAGTGGGCGGCCGCCTTCGTCGACCACCTCGACGATGATGTCCTCGGCTGTGATGTGCAGACCACCCGCAGGACATTGGTGTGCAATGAATCCGCCTTCCCGGCTTCCGTAGCCGTCAGCGACGGCGCAGGCGAATGCGCGCCCGATCTCGTGCCGCTGCTCTTCGTAGAGCTTTTCCGACGTCACGAAGGCGACTTTGACGCCAAGATCGTCCATCGCCATGCCCCGTCGTCTGGCGTGTCTTGCGATATGGGCGAGCGCCGAAGGATAGCCAAACAACATCTTCGGGCGCCGGCGGCGGATGCGCGCCACGAAAGTGTCCAGCCTCGCATCGGACATTTCGAAAGCCGGCAGGAGCTCGGTGCGCATCAACGCATCCCGCACTGCCCGCAGACGATCCTGAGCACCCAGTTCGATCGGCGAACCCCAGACCACGATTTCGGGATCTCCGATGTCGACCCCCCACCATCGCGTCGCACGCCACTTGGCTCCGACGTCGTGGCTGACGCGCTCGTCGCCAAGGTAAAAGATCAGCGGCTCTCCGCTCGAGCCGCCCGTATTGCAGCGGGTCAAATGCCGCGCCCGATCGGACTTCAGCTCCTCCAGGTTTGCCCTGATATCCGCTTTGGCGAGTAACGGCAGGCGCGCGAGGTCGGCGAGCACCCGCAGTTCGCCTGCTGCGAATCGCAGTCGGTTGAAAAGTGCGCGGTAGTACGGCACGTGATCCGCCGCGTGTTGCAGCAAGGCGCGCAGCCGGTTGAGCTGCCAAGCCTCCAGCCGGTCCCGATCCCACCACTGCGATTGCTCCAGCGACCGGCGAACGGCGAGGGAATCGTGATGTTTCATCCGCTCCTGCAGCGGAAACAGGAGGCCGGAAATCAACTTCGTGTAGAACGCCGTCATCGGCGGCTCCCCTCGCCCGCCGGAAGCCGCATGCCCGAGGTCGGCGTTGATCTTGCCAACCGCTGAAATTCTCCGACCAGGATCGCGACGCGGTCCTCCCAGCCGTTGCTCCGCGCGTACGCGAGGATGGCGTCGCGATTCCAAGTCTTGGTAAGGGCCGTTTCGAGCGCGCCACACAGCGCCGCTCGGTCGCCGAACGGGACGACAATGCCAAGCTCCGGCCGGCAGACCACCTCGGCGTTCCCGCCGACATCCGTGGTGACGACCGGGAGGCCGCACGCCATCGCCTCGAGAAAGACGTTCGCCCAGCCTTCGTTACGCGTCGCCAGCACGAAGACGTCGGCCGCGGAGAGCGGGACTTTCAGTTCCTCCTGAGGAAGGGCACCTAGAAAGCGTACGTGATCCCGCAGGCCAAGCTCCGCGACCCGGGCATGCAGCTGTCTACTTAGGTCGCCCTCCGGGGAAGGCCCGCCAACAACGACGTATTGCAGGTCGGGGAGCCGTCTCAGTAACGCTGGCAGGCATTCAATCACTCGATGAAAGCCCTTACGCTCCACCAGACCCCCGACCGAGATCAGCAGCGGCGCAGCTTGTGGCAGCCCAAGGCTCGATCGCGCATCGTGCTTGGACATCCGCTGAAACTTGTGCAGGTCGACGCCATTGCCAATGACGCGAACGCCGCGCTCGGGAATGCCGAGGGACACGGCCGTCCGCTTGAGCGACTCCGCCACGGCGAAGATCCGGCCCGCGCGACGCAGTGCTGTGATGACCCGTCCGCGCAGCGCTCTTGTCGCCGCATGCCGTGCCTCGGTGCCGCGCAAGGTGACCGCAACGGGTACCTTGAGCCACCGACCGAGCAAGGTCGCCGCGTATCCGTCGGGGTAGGCGAAATGCGCATCGAGCACGTCCAGACGTTCGGCGCGCTTCAACCGCAGCAGCGTCCGGAAACTCCCGACGGCGACAAAGAAACCATCAAACCGCTTCAAGAGCCCCGGCACCGAGAAGAACCGTGGACGCAAGATCTCGATGCCTGACTGGATTTCGCGGCGCGGCGCCTCGGGACGATAATTCGGCCTCCAGCGCCGGATCAGGGATTGAAAAGGAAACCACGGCACGGGCGACACGACCGTCAGCGGCAGGAAGGCGCCTACACGAAACATCCGCTCGCGCACGAAGACCCCGGCCTGGGGCTGAAGCGGGGCCGGAAATAGCGTGGAGAACACGACTACATGGGGTCTGTCTTGAGTCATCAGCCGGCTGCCCCCCGAAGCTGAGCGTAGACCCTGCGATATCGCTCGACACTGCCCTGCCAATTCCGTTCGGCTTCGACGAAGCGGCGTGCGCGGGCACGCAGTCCGCTCCACTCCGATGGTTGCGCGAGCACGCGGAGCACCGCGTCCGCGAGCGCCTCGGTGCTGCCGGCCCGGAACAGGGTCCCCGTTTCTCCGTCGCGGATCAATTCGCGGTGCCCGCCCACATCTGAGGCCACCAACAATTGCCCCTGCGCCATCGCCTCAAGCGGCTTGAGTGGCGTGACCAGCTCGGTCAGGCGCATCGAGTACCGCGGGTAGGCCAGAACGTCGATCAGGCCGTAGTAGCGATACACATCGGCATGCGCAACCCGGCCTGAAAAGATGACCTGGCCGGCGATGCCAAGACGCCCGGCCATCTGCCTGAGCACGTCTTCCTGAGGTCCTCCGCCGACCAAAAGCACGCGAGCCTCCGGGCGGACGGCGAGGATGGGAGGCAATGCGCCTAGCAGCAGGTCGAGTCCCTCGTACGCATAGAAGGATCCGATGAAACCGATGGTTGTTTTTCCGCCGAGCCCCAACTGGGCGCGTAGCGACTCATCCGGTTCGCCGCAGAACTTGAAGGCGTTGACATCCACGGCATTGGGGATCACTGTCACGCGGTCCGCGGGGACCTCCCGGCCTATGATTTCCCGGCGCAGGCCCTCACAGATGGTCGTCACCGCGTCTGCTCGCCGCAGGGCGTAAGTCTCGAGCGCGCGCGAAAGCCGGTAACGCACCCCGCCGTCCCGCGCCGTGCCGTGATCGACCGCCGCATCCTCCCAGAAAGCGCGCACCTCGTAGACCACTGGAATGCGGTATCGCCGGCCGACACGCAATGCCGGGATCGCGTTGAGCACCGGCGAATGCGCGTGGATCACATCCGGTCGGTGCTGCCGAACGATCTCCTCGATGCGGCGCGCCGTCCGTTCCATGAGGCGCAGTTCCCTGACGATCGGGATCCTCGAAAGCGGCGACGGGGCCATCGGCGTACGAAAAAACTTCCATTCCTCCACCTCCTCCTCGCGAGCCTGCGTTCCGATGTGCTTCGGTGAAGTGAGATGCAACGTCTCCCATCCGAGCGCGCGTTGCTCGCGCAGGATCGCCAGCGTCCGGAAGGTGTACCCGCTGTGCAGCGGGATCGAGTGATCGAGCACGTGCAGAATTCGCATATGCAGCTCTATTGCGTCGCCCGGGAAAGCAATGCCCCGGGAACTTCGACGGGATGCTCGCCGCACATGGCGCCCTCACGCCGCCGAATGAAGCAAGCGTTCCGGCGGTCCGCT
Organism: uncultured Pseudomonadota bacterium; assembly: GCA_963817785.1. GTDB lineage: Bacteria > Pseudomonadota > Gammaproteobacteria > Burkholderiales > SG8-39 > JAKALD01. The sequence goes on from CAWFPL010000008.1 coordinate 1,364,588, forward strand.
GTCGCCCACGGACTGCTGCGCGCGTGCGTTGGCAAGGAAGGCCTGAAACATCAGCAAGCTCCATAGCGGCGCGGCGTAATCCCTGGCGCCGGACTGATGCGCGCCGACCAGGTGCCGAAGATACTTTTCATTAAAGAAGCCGGTCTCGGCCAGATCCGGGCCGAGGACCGCGTCGCGGACACGCTCTCTTAACGGGCCCCGGAACCATTGCGCCAGCGGCACGGCAAAGCCCATCTTCGGACGGTACATGATCTCGCGCGCCAGGTACGGCTCCATCGCCTTCTTGAGCAGAAACTTTCCCTCCTGCCCGCGGACCTTGAGCGAGGACGGAAGGCTCGCCAGCCATTCCACCAAGGGGTGATCCATCAGCGGCTCCCTGACTTCGAGCGAGTGGGCCATGCTGGCCCGGTCCACCTTGGTGTTGATGTCGCCGACCAGATAGGTCTTCAGGTCGAGATACTGCACGAGCGCGAGCGTGTCGTCGGTCCCGGCGCGGCAGGCATGGCGCCGGAATACCTCCGCCGCGGAGTAGCCGCCCAAGCGCGCCTTGAAGCCGTTGCTGTAGAGCTGGCCGCGCATGTCATCGCGCAGGACGGACACGCTGTGGAAGTACGCGTCCACCGAGGTACGCGCAAGCGCCTGAAAGGTCGATTTGGCGCGGAACACCCGCGGCGCCCAGTCGGCCTTCGGATACATCCGGCCGAGCAGGCCAAAGGCCGGCCGCCGGACGGAAATGGGCAAGGCGCTCCGCAGCCGCTCCTCCATGGCGTGCAGGCGGTAGCGCCGGTACCCGGCGAAGCTCTCGTCGCCGCCGTCGCCGGACAGCGCGACCGTCACATGCCGGCGGGCGAGCTGACAGACGCGGTAGGTCGGCAGCGCGGAGCTGTCCGCATAAGGCTCGTCGTAAGTCCGGGCGAGGACGTCGATGAGGTCGAAATCGTCACTGTCCACCGCGTCGACAAAGTGCCGCGTGCGGTATCGCGTCGCCACCTGCCGCGCGAACGCCGTCTCATCGAAGGCCGGATCGCTGAACGAGATCGAACACGTGTTTACGGGTTCCGCGCTCACGCCGGCCATCATCGCGACCACCGCGCTGGAATCCACACCGCCGGAGAGAAAGGCGCCGAGCGGCACCTCGGAGATCATGCGCAGCCGGATCGACTCGCGCAGGCGATCGACCAGCTCCGCCTGAGCCTCGCGCTCGCCGATCGGGTTGTCGAGGGTGAAGCGCACATCCCAGTATTCTCTGGGTTCGGGGACGGGCCGGCCGCGCCGGATCGTCAGAGTGTGGGCCGGGGGCAGCTTGTGCGCGTCGCTATAGATGGTGCGCGGCTCGGGGATGTAGCCGAGGGCGAAATACTCTTCGATTGCAATCGGATCGAGCGCGCGTCGGAGGCGTGGATGCGCCAGCAGCGCCTTGAGCTCGGAGGCGAAGACCAGCAGCCCCTCCGGCAATAGCGCGTAATGGAGCGGCTTCACGCCCAGCCGGTCCCGGGCAAGAAACAGCGTCTCCCGATTGCGGTCCCACAGTGCAAAAGCGAACATGCCGCGAAACCGCTCGACACAGGCTTCGCCCCACTCCTCCCATGCGTGAACGATCACCTCGGTGTCGCTCCTGGTGCGGAAGGCGTGACCAAGACCGGCGAGCTCCGGAATCAGCTCCTGATAGTTGTAGATCTCGCCGTTGAACACCACCACCACGCTGCCGTCCTCGTTGAAGAGCGGCTGTTGCCCGGTGGAGAGATCGATGATAGAAAGCCGACGATGGCCCAGGCCGAGTCCCGGCTCGACGTGAAGCCCGCTCTCGTCGGGCCCGCGGTGGTGCTGGGTCTCGTTCATGCGCGAGACGAGATTGCGTGCGATCGCCCGCGCACCCGACACGTCCATGATGCCGACTATCCCGCACATGTCAGGTTGGTCCCGGATTCAGTGAGGGGCGGTACGGGTTGGCACTGAACCGACCGCCCCTTCGAACGGTTCAGTGCTTCCAGGCGGCACGGGGATACCTGCGGCGGCGAGTGCGCGCTCGTACAGGTTCGCGTAGTCCGCTACCATGCGCGCGAGGCTGAAGCGGTTCTCGGCAACGCGATGCGCCGCTCGCGCATGGCGGCGCGCGCTCGCCTGGTCGTTGAAGTAACCAAGCATCGCGTCCGCGAGCGCCTCGCTGTTGGCCGGCGGAACGAGCATTCCGGTCATCCCGGACTCGATGAGCTCCGAATTGCCGCCCACCCTGGTTGCGACAACGGGCAGCCGGCTTGCCATCGCTTCGAGAATCGTGTTGGAGACCCCCTCTGCCAGCGAGGGGAGCACGAAGCAATCGAGCCCGCGCATGATGTCCGGGACGTCGGCACGTTCGCCGGCGAACCACACCCGCTCGCGAACCCCCGCGCGATCCAGCACGGCATTGACCTCTTCACGCAAAGCGCCGTCCCCGACCAGGATCAGTCTGAGCTGCTTCGCCGCAGCGGGCTGGAGTATGAGCGCCCGGACGAACGCACGCGCCAGATTGAGCGGATCCTTGATCGCCTCCATGCGGCCGACCGAGCCGATCAGCCACTGCCCGGGCCCGCCAAAGGGGCAGCCGGGGATCGTTGGCCTGGGTTCGGCGGCGGGGCGGAAGCGGTCAGTATCCACGCCGTTGTAGATTTGGGAAATATTGGAGGCAGCCACGCCCACTTGTCGCTCGAGGTACTGCTCGAGATGTCGCGAGAGCGCGACGTAGCGGGTGACGAACGGGCGATAGATCCTGCGGACGTAACGGTAGCGCTGCCGATGTCCGGCGGGATCGTGGATGTCCCAGCCGTGTTCTCCGTGGATGCGCACCGGTACGCCTGCGGCCCATGCCGGCGCGACGGCTTCGAGCGCCGCGAGGTTTCTCGTGTGCACCACCGCCGGGCGAAGTTCCCTCAGCAAGCGATATAAGCGCGGGTAGTACCGCAGGAGGTGGCCGGACCGTTTTTCGAGCGCGATGCTGTGAACATCCGCCCGCTCGATGCGCGCGGCGAATTCCGCGGAGACATCGGTCAGCGCCAGGATCGCATGACGCCAGCGCCGTTTCGGCATGCGGTTGACGAGGTTGACGATGCCGTTCTCGAGCCCGCCCATGCCGAAGCGATAAACGACGTGGACGATCAGCGGCGGCGGCGCGGACATGCCGATTTCCTCACCGGACCCGAGGTTCGGCTGCACCGTCGCCAGCCTCTGCTCGGGCCAGCGCGAGGTCGATCGACGGCAGCATCTCGCGGGCGAACTGCCGCAACGTTTCTTCGGCATCCTCGCGGTGCCCGCCATAGGGCGTGGAAAGGATGATCGCCGCTCCGTCATCACCGCGGTCGAGCAGCCGGTCGCGCGCGAGCAGGAGCTTCGCCAGATAGGGGTTGCTGAGGTCGCGTCCGGAAATGCGGAACCAGTCCCAGACCAGCAGGTGTTGGGTGGCCGATCGAAGCCGCGTCTCGCGGATAGCCACCGGCCCTTGGCCGAGATCCTCCGTGCGCCGCGACTCACCGATGTTTTCCCAGACGGGGTCCTTCTGCACCACCATGACGTTGGTGGTGGTCACGAGCTCGGCGCCTTGGTGCTGATGGCGGTAATAGCCCAGGTAGAGCGCCACCTCGCGGTCGCCCTTGCGATACACATCGAAGAGACTCGCCGAAGCGCCGGCGTAACGCGGGCGCCAGTTGGTGAGGGGAATCGCGTCGAGCGTCCAGCCGGACGCGCCGGAGGGGCTCGCAAGGACCGGCGTGCCACTCGCCCGGCTCGCCTGGTCGAGATGTGCCGCCCAAAGCGGCCACGCCGCCGCGATCGCGACCGCAGCAATGGCCGTGCCCGCCATGCGTCCACCGGAGCGCCGTGGCACACGCGGTAAAGAAGTGCTGGTGTCGCGGGAAGCGCCCGGCGCAGGGTCGCGCCAGAATGAGCCGATCCAAAAAAGCAAGAAGATGATGAGCCCGAAGAACACCCAGCCGTAGATCAGGTGGTCAATCCCCAGGGCGAGCCCCCTGTCAATGAAGGTGGCGATCATAATGATCGTGTAGGCCCTTAGACCGTTCGCGATGATCGGCACAATCCCGGAAACGACGATGAACAGCGCCCGCTTCGTGAATCGCTGATAGGTGAGATACGCGTAGAGGGTACCCACTGTTATCGAGGCGATCAGGTAGCGCAATCCGCTGCAGCCTTCCACCACGGACCAGCTTCCGGAGGGGATCGTGAAGAAGGTACCCTCCTGAAAAACGGGTATTCCCGAGAGCCGGAGCGCGACGACGCTGAAGTGGGCCGTCCAGGCCATGAGTGGCGGAATCAGCACCTCGCCAACCGGAACCCCGAGCAGCAGGAACGCAAGCGGAAAGGCGAGCGTGAGTGCGACCCGGCGCCCCGCGACGGCAACCACCGCGGCCGGGATCATGGCCGTCATGGCGTACTGCTGGACCACCTGGACCTGGCCGGCCGATGCGACCAGCCAGGCCAGGCCGGCGAGCGCAAGCATCACGAGGCCGAGCGCGTCGGGCGCGGGGACGGTCTTCGCGACCTCGCGCCGTCTCATCCAGACCAGGACGATTGCGATGGGGACAATCAGGAAGCCGTGCGCGAAGGTCTCGGAACGCCACCAGATCGCGACGATCGACTCCGCGGTGCGCCAGTAAATGGCGAGGATGATCGCGATCACCGCAATGGTGAGCGGCAGCGCGACCCGCCAGCCAATGTCCTCCGGCCCCGGCCGGCTGATCGGCTCGTGAATCCGCAGCAGCGCTTCGGTCTCGGCGCTCATGTGAGATCACTTCATCGGCAGCGCATACCGGGCGTCGCCTGCGGCAGCGGACGTGGCGGTACGGGGAGGGTCAGCGCCGCGCTGCAGCAGCTCGTCAAGCTGCTTCAGGCTCGCCGTCCACGCGTAGTCCCTCAGCACCCGCGCGCGCGCGCGGTTCCCGATATCGGACGCCCTCGCGGGATCCATCAGCGAAAGCACCTTGGTCGCGAAATCGAGCGGGTCCGATGCGACTTCAAGCTCTTCGCCCTGCCGGACCGACAGGGCAGCGGCCGAGGCCGCGGTCACGACAACCGGTTTGGCCATGGCCATGGCTTCGAGCACCTTGTTCTGGATGCCTCGCGCCACCCGCAACGGTGCCACGACGGCCCGGGCATGCTGCAAATAGGGTCGCACGTCCTCGACGCGACCTGTGACGCATGTCGCGACGTCGTTCTCCAGCGCCCGCACTGCCGGTTCGGGATTCATCCCGACAATGTAAAAGCGGATGGATGCGTCGCTCCTGCGCACCTCGGGCAGCACCTCGCGTGCAAACCAGAGCACGGCATCGACATTGGGCCAGTAATCCATCGTTCCCGTAAAGACGACGGGCTTTTCTTCTGCCGGGAACGGCGAATCGAACTTCTGGAGCGGCGAGAAGTATTCGCTATCAACGCCGTTGCGGATCGCCACGACGCGATGCGCCGGCTCGGGGATCTCGCTGCAAAAGCGACGCGCCTCTTCCTCCGTGACAAAGATGCTCGCCTCTGCGTGCGAAGAAACGTGGCGCTCGTACGCAAGCAGGCGACTCGCCTCAAGCTTATAGAACGCAGAGGCTGGCCATTTTCTGCGTAAGGCGTACTCGCCCCACTTCGCCGAGTCCATGTCCACGAAGTCCACGAAGCTTCGCATCCCGGGCAGATGGAGCACGTATTGCGCCATCGGGGAGGAATAGGCAAACGCGCGTGTGATGCGCTCGCGACGGACCGTTTCCAAAACCCATTTGCCCAATTCACGGCTGCGAAAGTACGGCAAGCTCAACGCTTCGCCGCCCAGCATGCCTGCCGCACTCGCTAAACGTTTCCACCGTGGAACAATCGGCTCAACATGCAATTCAGCACACAGCGGCCTTAGGGCGTCGAGGTGCTTCCAGTCAGCAGGGTCGTCGATGAAAGTGCCCAGAAAGATCCGGTGCTGCTCGGCGAGATGTCGGAGGAAGTGATAGGAACGCACCTTGTCCCCCTTGTTGGGGGGATACGGAATCCTGTGGGCAAGGAACAGGAGCGGTTCCATGGAAAACGCGGGGCAGCTTAACCGAGGCTCTTCGCAAGGTATGGGCCGAAGAAGTTGGCCACCGGAATCGGCAGCCGCCGCCAGAGCGCGATCAGCGCGCGGTACTTCGGATTGAGGGGATTGTTCTCCGGTATGCGCTCTCGTCGGTACAAGCAGTACTCATAAGCGAGCGGGGTCGGCTCGAAGCCCCAGTTCTTCTTGAATTCGAATGGGCCGGTGCCCCGCTTGCTGCGCCCATAGTCGAACACCCGGATTTTCCGCTCGCACGCGCGGCGCATGAGCTCCCAGTATTTGAAGTCGTTCGCCGCCAGCTCGCGCGCCGCGACCGTATCGCCTGCGTAGTAGGGCAAGACCTCGTCCCTGAAGTAGAAGCTGAGCACACCCGAAACCGCCTTGCCGCTCGGGTCAGTGATCGTAAGCATTTCGACATCACGGCCGAACGTCTTGCGCAGTGCCTCAAAGTAGCGCTTGGGCAATGGGGGCGTCCCGTGCCGGTGCATATTGTCCGCGTAAAGCGAAAAGAAGGCTTCGATTTCGTCGTCGATCCGGCTGCTCAGGCCGCTCTTCATGCCCTTGCGCACCATCGCACGCTGCTTACGCGGGATGGCGAGCATGTTTGCCTCGACCTCAGGCAGGATCGTCTTGCGGAACGCAACATAAAGCTCTTGCCGCGGCCACATGGGCTCGCGCGGCGCTCGATCACGCAGCTCAAGATGCTGTGCCCCTGCGTGCTCGGCTAGCTCACGAGCCGCGCGATGCAACGCGGGGATTGCCCCTTGCTCAGTCGCCGCAACGCCGCCGACGGCGCAGAACGGCAACGAAATCAATGCGTGGCCAAATAGGAGGCTCTTTACCTCGGCCAAAGGCAATATGCCGACAAGCTGCGAGGAGCGCTCTGCCAAAAGATAGTGCGTTCGATGCCCGAAGCATCCTTCGAGGATGTCCTTCCAGCCGATGCGATGAAAGAACGTCGCTTCGGGGCACAGTTGTACGAACTCCTCCCACCGGGCGGAATCCCCGCGCGCGAACGCCCGTACCCGGGGTTCATCCGCCGCTTGGGGGGCTATGGCGTCGAGCATTGCTTGCGCGCGCATCGTTTGCCAGGGGCGGTGCGGGACTTGCCAAGCCAGCGTAGCCTTCCCCACGAAAATACTGCCATTATCGGGCCGCTCCTGCGTGGACTATTATGCCCACGAAATCACGTTGTTAGACCGCGGTCCAGCGTAGATCCCCCACCCGGTGCTGCTCCGTTCCTCGAGGCGCTCGCCTGAGCACCCTGATTCGCGAAAGAAGCAGCTTAGCGAGAGTACGGAAACAGCGACAATGGGCCGTTCGGGCTAACGGCCCGGACTGTCCGCCACGGCCTTCCCGGGCGCCGTTCGCGCCCGATCGGAACTGGATACCCAAGAAGAAATTCGTCGAACCGCATTCGCAAGCAACTCGTAAAGGGCATAGTAGCTCCCTTGGAGCGCCCCCATACTCGGCAAGAGCTCAAGTGGACTGTCGTAGGCGCCACCCGGGATGCCGATAGGAGCCGGAATGACCCTAAGACCCGCCGCCGTGAACTCTGCAGCAGCCCGTGGCATGTCGAAGCTGTGCGCGACGAGGATGATGCGATGGACGCCGGCTCTCAGGAGGATGTGTGCAGAGTCGATCGCATTCTCGTGCGTGTTACGCGATTTCCCTTCCACCCACTCGACCTTGATGCCGAACTCGTCCTGGAGGGCGTTGTTCATGAGGACCGCTTCCGGAGTGCCGCCAAACACCGCTCCTCCGGTCACCAGCACCGGGAGCTTGATTCGTCGCGCGAGCCAAGCGCCGTAGCGCACGCGCTCGAGAGTCAGGCGACCGAGCGTGTCACCGCCATACTCGGGGGCCGCCCGACGAATCCCTCCGCCGAGGATCACGATAGCCTGGGCGTCATGGGCGCGCACGAGGTTGATTGGGGGGCTGTCGTCGAGGGTGCCCAGAAGGGCCTGCGAGATCGCCGGCAGCGACAGCGCGATAAGCGCCAGGACACCGGCCCAGGCCATTGCGCGACCGAGGCGCGGGCGCGTGCCTTGAAGCGCCAGACCGAGCAGCGCAATCAGTAACGGCCCCGTCGGCGGAAGAACGAGCGCGGTGAGCAGCTTCTTGAGGAAAAACCACTCCGCCGTCACGGCGCAACCCTCTATGGCTGGCGCGTGGCCGCGGCCGTTTGAGTCGCGGCGAAACTTGAGCAGCCGTGCGAGCCCTTGGGCGTGGCAGTCACTCGTTTCCGGAGGGCGGCAGAGCACCCGAGCGTCGAAGAATGCGCTGGCGGACGGTCATGACGCGCGGCGCGCGCCCCGCTGAAGGCGCACGGCCCGTTGAACCTCCTCGGCAATGGCCTTATACATTGGACGAACAATGAAGTTAAGCCCGGCAATGATGCTCCTCACGTCCATCATCGAGGGAACACGCATGCCGCGGTGCTCGACGGGACTGCCGATCTGCTCGATCGCTACTCCCAACCTCGAAAAATGTTTGGCGAGCCTCGGCTCGGTCAGAACGAAAAGCGTGTCGATGTCGTGCAGGACCGCAAGCTCGACCGTGCCGAGATACAACCCGACCAAAAGATGCGGAAAGCGCGGCTTCTCGCCCGCGCCAAAGCTCTTCTCCGATAGGGGCGCGGCCTGCCTGCGTTCACCGCTACGGCGACGGTAGGCGGCGGTGATGGCGAGACGGGAGACCTCCGCGATGCGCTGTCGCGGCAGTGCCCGAGGATCAACGATCGAGCGGTCGATCGCTCGGGCGCAGGTCTTCTCGAACGGCAGCGGGTACAGAGGATCGCCCGGCCGCGCCAGCACCAGTCGCGTACAGCCCGCGTATTCCCCGGTCGGCACGCTGCGAATCAGGCAGTGAAGCGAATGCGCGTCGTACTCGTCGCGCTCGCGTCCATCGGACCGCTCGGCCTCGAATTTAAGCTCCTCGCAGTAAACCTGGTGCCGGATGCGATAGGCCTGGTCACGAAGTTCATCGGTGAGCGCCGGAACGATCTCGAAATACCGCCTGAAGGCCGTTCCCAAGTTTGGCATCTCGAAGAGCGCCATGGCTCACCCCCTCCCCTCGGGCGCTTGAGCATCATAGGCCATCTGCGCCGAACCATAAAGCCGCCCCCCCGGTGCAAAGCGCCGCGCCAAGCTCCAGCGGCGAACGCTGCGATCCCCCCGCAGAATCGAAGACAACCTCTGCTTCTGACCTGCGTACATCGCAGCGGAGCCTACGGATGGTTACGAAGCGTGCAGGTCGGCTTGGAATTGCGTATATTCGCCGACGGCGCATCCCGACGGCTGGAATCCGAATTGGGGGGTGTGCATCGGTATGTCGCGCGTCATTTCGGCGGCCAGGACGGCCCGTAAGCTTTTGGGGGGTTCCGACGGCACCTTCCCATGACCATGCAGTTGCTGTACGTGCGTAACGCCGCCACGGTGGTACGCGCCCCGCTGGACACACAGTGAACGACCGGCAAGCGCGGCAACCCGTAGGCTGCGCCGAGCCGCTCTTCCGTAGTGCGCAGACTTCCGAGCAATGGTCCCCCCGCTGCGAACAGGATGAACTCGCATGAGGAATCTCTCCGTAGACGCTCAGTCGCTACACGTGTCCCCCAACCAAGGCGACATCACGATGCTCACCCAGGACCTGTTACACGAGAGATACCCTCGGAGAGCGGTGCGCGCGCCCTGATGAGGCTTCCAAATCGGATAAGCGAGCCGAGTGGAGGCTCGACACGGTCCCTCCGGGCGGTGCTTCGAAGTCCCTACAACGGCACGCGCAATGCTGCCAATGTCGAACGCCTATGCCAGAGACGCGAGCGCCGGGATTTCGACGACGTGCTTGAGCTCATGCGCTTTACGCACGCGCTGCTCCAGCGCGAAGGCCGAAAATGGCACCAGGCATTTCTTGACCTCGCGACGATGCCGTCGGCACTTTTCGACTGAAGGAAAGTGTTCGAGGCCGAAGCGCCGACATTTGCGGTCACGATGACAACAGAGAGTCCCCGGGGCATCATTCGAGTTGGCGACGAGGTGCGCCTGGTTGATTATGGTCCGAGCGACCAACCCCTGGCTCCAACTCCCCCTTCCGGAGTATGAGGCGCATATGGTGCTGCCTAACGTGGCGCAGGCAGCGCTCTTGGGCGACCTGTTCGCGGAGATGCTCGAGGCCTATGCACCGCGCTCGGTGGCCGTCCTCGGCTGCGCCGGCGGCAATGGCTTAGAGCGCATATCGCCGGATATCACCAAGCGCGTGGTGGGCGTCGACATCAATCCTGCCTACGTCGGAGCCTGCGGCGGTCGATTCTGGAGCCGGCACCCGGGGCTTGAGCTTTACGTCGGCGACCTCGAAAAGGAAGACCTCGGCTTCGCACCTGTGGACCTCGTCTACGCGGGACTTGTGCTCGAGTATGTCGATGTGGCCGCTGCCTTGAAGCGCATCCGCCCGATGCTCGAGCCCGGCGGAGTCTTCGGAACGGTCGTTCAGCTCCCGAGCCCCGGCACCGCTGTGGTGACGCCTTCGCCGCTCGCGCACGTTCAAGCGCTATCCCGGGTCATGCGTCTCGTGTCGCCCAAAGGCCTGCAGGAGCTCGCGGCGCGGCAAGGCCTCGAGCAGACTGCCTCCCGCCAAGTGAAGTCGCGCGCGGGCAAGGGCTTTCAGGTGCAGACGTTCCGCCTGCGCAGCACAGCAGCCAACGCTTGACTACGGAACCGCATTGCCAGCTCGAGGGCGTGAGCAGCTGGCCCCCCTGCAATTCTCGCTTGGCGACGCTTGCTGGTTCACACTTGGCCCTAGCACAAACCCCGCAGTGCGCAACCTTGCCACCGCCCGGTCAGCCAGAATGCCTGCGAGGGGCGAGCCTGATGACATTCGCTGGCAGCTCGCTCTCGGCTGCCGCTTGTAGCTCGCAGGCCGCGGACCACGGCATGGCCCGCCGCAGGTCCGCATCGACGCCCTCAAGCTCATCGAGCGCCTGACGCAGCAGCTCAGCCGCACGGTCTGCCGAGCCGGTGTCGCGCATTAGCTCCCCCATGGAGACCGAAGCACCCTTCGAAAGACGCGCCCTGCCCTTGTGCACCCGCGTGCCTTCTTGCGAGAAGGCTTCGTCCAGGCGCTCGGCGAGCTTGCGCGCGCACAGGTGTGCATACCGAAGCAGCATGCGGGGGTCCCGGTGCCCGGAGATGGCTTGGAGGTCCACGAGCGTAAACTTCCCCGTATCGGCGATTCGGCTCAGGCCCTCATGTCTGAGGTCATGAATGTGCAGGCTCTCCACCCCAGCGCGTGCGCGAATTCGCTCCCAAGCGTTCTTCAGGTCGTCCACCGATATCGGAAAGACCCTCTCATTGTCGCGCGGCAGCCCCCGGAGCGCCGCAGGGAGCGGCCGAACGAGCGGCACGGTCCGTGGCCGGCCGCTTTTCGTCTCTGGGAAGTGCGCCGTGCGGTCTTCGAAGTCAAGGCGTTTCCAGACGAGATTCAAGGCCTCGCTTCGGCGTGCGGCGCTCCCAAGCAAGAACCGGATGAGGGTCTCGTAAAGGGGCACGTGCGTGTAGCGCTCGCGTGCGAGCGGTAGCAGGTCCGCCCGGGCCGCGGCGAGGAAGCGCTTCCGGGCCGATGCGCCGTTCAGCGCCGCAGCCTTTTCTCGAAAAGGCGCAAGGAGCCGCTCGAGCTCAAGGCCGATGGAGCGGATGCGGTCCTCCTCGTGCGCCCCGGCCATGAGGCGCGCCTCCTCGTCACCCTTTAGGCGGCGGTCGCGCTCGTTGAAATATTTAGGCCGGCGAACGCCCTCCATGGGCCGCTGGGGGACGCTATAGCGCCAGGTGCCGATGGCGAGGTTGCACACCGCCGAGAGCAGGTCGAGCTCGCGGTCCACGGTCGCCGGGAGGACGTCCTCCAGCCGGTCGCGAATGTAGGTCTCGAAGTCCTCTGGCTCGAGCTGCGCGAAGGGCTTATCGAGAAACTCAAGATTCGAGATTGCCTCGCGCCGCGGCCGGTTGCGGCCGGTCTTTCGCGCATCAGTGGGCTTGAGCCCGTCGGCTGCCTCGGGTTGCTCGCCAATCGTCTTGGGAAGCGGCACGACGGCGTTTCCGCTATCGGCGAGAAACGCGTTCAGCCGATAGGTTTCCGACTCGGCCCCCTTGTGCTTGGGGCATTCCTCGCGGATATAGCGCGCGATGAGCTCGGCAAGCGTGACGCGCTGTGACTTCGTGTAGTCGATAAATAGGCCCCTCGAGTGCTCCTCCTGCATCTTCGCCGCGATGGCTTCGGCCTCTTTCACCGAGCGCGCAGTGTACTGCTGGGACTTGAAGCCTTTGGTGCGAACCCGAACGAGGATGCAGTCCTCGTACTGGCCGACGGTGGGTTTAAATCCTTGCGCGCGCAGCTCGTCGCGGTAGGCCGCGACTTTGGCGAGCGCGTCGTAGGGGGAACTCGCGCGTGAGGTCCTCGCGCGTCTTGACCTTGACGAAATAGCGCGAGCGGTTCACGAACGTGGCCATGCGTGACTCCCGAATGACAGGGTCACGCGTATAGGCGAAGCAGTTTAGCCTTCGGGCGCTAAGGACTTATACGAGCCTTGGCGCTCGCAAATTTGGCACAGATTTGGCACAGAAGCTGACAAGCCCCTGCGGTGCATTTTTGCGGCGCCTTGACTCGTCAGGGAAAATTGGTCGGGGTGAGAGGATTTGAACCTCCGACTCCTGCGTCCCGAACGCAGTACTCTACCAGGCTGAGCTACACCCCGACGGGATCACCGCGCTGCGCCGGCCGCAAGTCAATGGCGACGCGCCACGGAAAAGGTCGCCAATTCTAGCAGAGAATCCCTGTGCACCGAATGCGGCAGCGACTCGATCGCGCGCCGGGCCGCCTCGGCCTCGCGCTCGGCCACTTCACGGGCGTAGGCGAGCGCGCCAGTGCGCTCTATGACCTCGAGAACGAGCGGGAAATCCTGCCGCCCGCCCTCGACGATTGCCCGGCGCACCATCTGCGCCTGCTCGTGCGAACCCTGGCGCAAGGCGTAGATCAGCGGCAGCGTCGGCTTGCCTTCGGCGAGGTCGTCGCCGAGGCTCTTGCCGATCGCCGGCGCGTCACCCGAGTAATCGAGCACGTCGTCGATCAGCTGGAAGGCCGTACCGACGCGCATCCCGTATCCCGCGAGCGCCTCCTCGGCTGGCTGGGGGGCGTTCGCCAGGACGCCTCCCAGGCGCGCCGCCGCCTCGAACAGCTTTGCCGTTTTCCTGCGAACCACCGCCAGATACCGCGCCTCGTCGACTTCCGGATCGTGGCAGTTCAGCAGCTGCAGCACCTCGCCTTCGGCGATCGCGTTGGTGGCATCCGCAAGCACCTGCATGACGCGCATGCCGCCGATCCCGACCATCATCTGGAAGGCGCGCGAATAGAGAAAATCGCCTACCAGGACCGAAGCGGCGTTGCCGAAGGCCGCATTGGCGGTCTTGCGGCCGCGGCGCAGCTCGGACTCGTCGACGACGTCGTCGTGCAGCAGGGTCGCGGTGTGGATGAACTCGACCACCGCCGCGAGCTCGAGGCACGCCTCGCCGCGATAGCCGACCGCGCCCGCGGCGAGCAGGACCAGCGCGGGCCGCAGCCGTTTGCCGCCGCCGGTCACGATGTATTCCGCCACTTGGCGGATGAGCCCCACCTCGGAGTCGAGCCGCCTGCGGATCAGCGCATCGACGCGCTGCATGTCTTCGGCGATCAGGTCCAAGGCGGAGATGGTATTCATGGATCGGCACCGCGCGGCCGGCCGAAATGGCCGGCTCAGGCCGGCGAAGGTTAGCACAACGGGCTTTGACGCGGGTCGCAGAAATCCCCTATAATTCCAAGTCTTTGCAGGTTCGAATCAGGGAATATCATGTACGCGGTAATCAAGACCGGCGGCAAACAGTATCGGGTCCAGTCCGGCGAGCAGTTGCGCGTCGAGGCGCTGCCCGCCGAAGTCGGCTCGGGGGTGTCGTTCGACGAGGTATTGATGGTCGGCGAGGGCGACGCGGTGCGCGTCGGCGTTCCCTTCGTCTCCGGCGCGCAGGTCAAGGCCACCGTGGTGGCGCACGGCCGGGGCGACAAAGTGATGATCTTCAAGCTGCGCCGTCGCAAGCATTCCAAGACGACCCAAGGGCACCGGCAGGGCTATACCGAGGTCCGTATCGACGACATCGTCGGCGGCGCCTGAAACGGGGAGGACACAGCAATGGCACACAAGAAGGCGGGCGGCAGCTCACGCAACGGCCGCGACTCACAGGCCAAGCGGCTCGGAGTCAAGGTCTTTGGCGGCCAGACGGTGAGCCCGGGCCGGATCCTGGTGCGGCAGCGCGGCACCCAGGTACATCCGGGCCAGAACGTGGGCATCGGGCGCGACCACACCCTGTTCGCGAAGGTCGCGGGTCGGGTCGAGTACGGCGTGAAGGGCGAAAACAGCAAGAAAACCGTGAGCGTGGTCCCGGCGTAGCCGCCGGGACCCGGAACCCGAAGCCCTATCGATCCGGTAGGGCTTTTTTGTTTGCGGTCCCGACTCAGTGAAGTTCATCGACGAAGCACGCATCCAGATTCACGCCGGCAAAGGCGGGAACGGCATCGCGTCGTTCCGGCGCGAGAAATACGTGCCGCGCGGTGGCCCCGACGGCGGCGACGGCGGCCGCGGCGGCAGCGTCTGGGCGGTCGCCGACCGCAACATCAACACGCTCATCGATTATCGCTTCGCGCGGATCCATCGTGCCTCGAACGGCGAGAACGGGCGCGGCTCGGACTGCTATGGCAAGGCGGGGCGCGACGCGGAGCTGAGAATGCCGGTGGGCACGGTCATCCGCGACCTCCACTCCGGCGAGCTGGTCGCGGATCTGGCGAAAGACGGCGAGCGCGTTCTGCTCGCTCGGGGCGGCCGCAACGGACTCGGCAACCTACATTTCAAGTCGAGCGTCAACCGCGCGCCGCGCCAGTTCACCCGCGGCGAGCCGGGTGAGAGCCGCGAACTCGCGCTCGAGTTGCGCGTACTGGCCGATGTCGGCCTGCTCGGGCTGCCGAACGCGGGCAAATCCACGTTCATCCGCGCCGTCTCGAGCGCCCGACCGAAGGTGGCCGACTATCCCTTCACCACGCTCAGCCCGTCGCTCGGCGTGGTGCGCATCGGGCACGACGCAAGCTTCGTGATCGCCGACATTCCAGGCCTGATCGAGGGCGCGGCCGAGGGCGCGGGCCTCGGGCACCAGTTCCTGCGCCACCTTGCGCGCACACGGCTGCTGCTGCACCTGGTGGACATCGCGCCGCTCGATGAGCACGCCGAACCGGTGCGCGATGCCCGCGCCATCGTGCGCGAGCTGAGGAAATACGACGAGACGCTGTACCGCAAGCCGCGCTGGCTGGTGTTCAACAAGATCGATCTCGCCGCAGACGCGGACGAGCGTATCGACGGGTTCCTGCGCAGGATGCGCTGGAAAGGTCCCTGGTTCAAGGTGTCGGCGCTGACAGGCGAAGGCTGTCGCGAGGTGTGCAACGCCGCACATCGCTTCCTCGCCGCAGGCAAGGAGCCCGCTGCGCGCCCCCGCCGCGCAGCCTGAGAGTCCGAGCATGCCCGGTCCGATCGCCAGCGCGAAGACCCTGGTAGTCAAGGTCGGCTCGTCGCTGGTTACCAACGAGGGCCGCGGGCTCGACGTCGAGGCGATTGCGCGCTGGGCGGCGCAGATCGCCAAGCTGCACGCGCTCGGCAAGCGCTGCGTGCTGGTTTCGAGCGGAGCCATCGCGGAGGGCATGCAGCGCCTGGGCTGGTCGCGCCGGCCGCACGCGCTGCACGAGCTGCAGGCCGCGGCGGCGGTGGGCCAGATGGGCCTGGTACAGTGCTACGAGTCCTGCTTTCGCGAGCATGGGCTGGCCACCGCGCAGGTGCTGCTCACGCACGCCGACATGGCCGACCGGCAGCGCTATCTCAACGCGCGCTCGACGCTGCGCACGCTGCTCGGGCTGGGCGTCATTCCGGTGATCAACGAGAACGACACCGTGGTGACCGACGAGATCAAGTTCGGCGACAACGATACGCTCGGCGCGCTGGTCACCAACCTCGTGGAGGCGGATGCGCTGGTGATCCTCACCGACCAGCAGGGGCTATACGAGGCGGATCCGCGCCGCGATCCGCATGCGAAGCTGATCGGGCGCACCGCGGCCGGTGACCCGCGGCTCGAGGCCGTCGCAGGCGGCACCGGAACGAGCATTGCGCGCGGAGGCATGATCACCAAGGTGCTGGCGGCAAAGCGCGCGGCGCGCAGCGGCGCGCATACGGTGATCGCCTCGGGACGCGAGCCGGACGTGCTGCTGCGACTCGCGGGCGGCGAGCATCTGGGCACCCTGCTGGTGCCTGGAACCATGCCGCTTGCTGCGCGCAAGCAGTGGCTGGCCGATCATCTCAACGTCAGCGGGCGGCTCAGGCTCGACGCCGGCGCGGTGCGCGCGCTGGCGCGCGACGGCAAGAGCCTGCTGCCGATCGGCGTGATCGAGATCAGCGGCGAGTTCGGGCGCGGTGAAGTGGTGGCCTGCGACGACCCCGATGGCCGCGAAGTGGCGCGCGGACTGGCCAACTATTCCGCCGCCGAGACGCGGCTCATCATGCGCCACCCTTCGGGCGAAATCGAGTCGCTGCTCGGCTATGTCGACGAGCCCGAGCTCATCCACCGGGATAACCTGGTGTTGCTGTAGCAACAGCAGGTCACAGTGGAGACTCACGATTCGCGTCAGCGCATCGCGAGTCGCAACTAAAATCTGGAGCTGCTCCGAGGAGCGGCACCAGATTGCGGCGCAGACTCATCGTGAGGCCTGCGCACCGGCAAGCACCGGCTAGTAGTGCGCCGTTGTGCCGCCACGCCTAAGCGCCGCAAGACCCTCGGCGGCATTGCTGATCCGAATGTTCTGGGGGCAAAAGAAGTCGCGCCGCAGCACCTGGTGCCAGCGCATGACGCTCTTCGCCTCGACGGGACGCCACTTCGCGAGCGCGTCGCGCCGCCAGGTGCCGTTGGACTGGCCAAAGGCATAGATCTTGTAAGTTCCGTCGCGGCAATGAATGCCTTCGTAACTCACGTTGTCGATGCCCGATCGGCTGCGCGCGACCAGCGTATAACGCACCACCCCGTCGTCGCCCACGCTCAGCGAAGCGCTGTCGATGAAGAACTTGAAGTCGGTGGCGGCGCTCACCTCGAAGCCGATCAAATTGCCGGGCTTGGGGTAGGGTGGGAGCTTGACCTTCCCTTCCTTCCAGTTCCTTTCCTGCTGCGCCCTCTCCCAGTCGCTGATCGGTTGTGCAACCGCAACGCCGGTGCCGAGCACCAGCAGCAGCAGCACTGAGGTGAGCACGCGCACCGCGAACTGCCACACGGCGGTCAGGCCAGATCCGCCACCAGGGACGCGCGCAACCCCTCCGGAACCGCGCCGAGCGTGATCCGGTATTCGGGGTGATCCACGCCGGCGGCGAGGCCCACGCCGTACTGGAGCGCCCGGCGCATCTCTTCGCTGAGCTCAAAGCGCAGGAAATGTACCGAGGAGGTTTTGTCCTCGGTCTCGCGCTCGAGGTCCTCGTCGGCGATCGCATACACGCGCCCGCAGCCCTCGACCTGAATCCAGACGCGGTCCTCGATCCCCTTGAGCTTGGCGAGCATGCGGCGGCGCTCGTCGGCTTCGGGGTACTCGATCATCAGCGTCGCCTTGAAGTTCGTGCCGTCCGGAATCAGGGGATTGTAGGCTTCGAGCTCGTCCTGGATGCCCTGCTCCTCGAAGATGCGCTCAATGCGCAACATCTCCTGCACCTGATAGCGGATTGTCAGCTCGTCCTCGAACAGCAGCGTGGCGTGATCGCCGAGCGGCAGGCTGCGCTGCTGCTTGTGCGCCATGGCCCTGGCGCGGAACTCCTTGCGCTGCCTGGCGTAGGCCTCGAGCGTGAGCAGACTGTCCTTCGCGATCCGTGGCATGTTGTGCTCGTGCAAAAAACTCGGGAGGCGCGGCTTGCACCGCCCTCCCGCTCGATTAGTTTGGCCTTATCTGAAACTCAGGGGCCGCGCCGCGGCGGGACGCCGCAGCGCAGCGCGCCGCTTTTCTTAATCGCTGAGCTGATCGAGCGCCTTCTGGAAGCGGTTGGCATGCGAGCGCTCCGCCTTGGCCAGCGTCTCGAACCAGTCCGCGATCTCCGTGAAGCCCTCGTCGCGCGCGGCCTTGGCCATGCCGGGGTACATGTCGGTGTACTCGTGCGTCTCGCCCGCCACCGCCGCCTTCAGGTTCTCGCGCGTACGCCCGATCGGCAGGCCGGTGGCCGGATCGCCGCAGGCCTCCAGGTACTCCAGGTGCCCGTGCGCATGCCCGGTCTCGCCCTCGGCAGTCGAGCGAAACACCGCCGCCACGTCGTTCTGACCTTCCACGTCGGCCTTGGCGGCGAAGTACAGATAGCGCCGGTTGGCCTGGCTTTCGCCCGCGAATGCGTCCTTCAAATTCCCATGGGTCTTCGATCCCTTCAACTGCATGACAGTCTCCTCTAGTGCTTCGTCACCTCGCAGGCGCCCCGAGACGCCCACGCCGGCAGAATAGTGTCGCTGCCCCGATTAATCAAATCGATTTTTATAATTTTCCCCATTGAGCATGGCTATGCAGCGGACCTCAGCGGATGAGCGCCGCCTCGATCTCGGCGAAGCTGCGAGCCACTTCGCTCGCCTGCAACTGCACGCCGAGCTGGCGCGCGATCTGCGAGATCGAGAAGATCCCGCGCACCATGGGGCGCGGCGACGCCGGGTCGAAATCCACCGCCAGAGCGTGCTGGCGGCCTGCGCGCTTGAGCGTGGCCACGATGTGGCCGACTTTCGCGCCCTCGATGTCGGCCAGCGGCATCACCTCCACGCGGTCCGCGGGCGTCATGAGGTCCGCGACCGTCAGCTCGCCGCGCGGCACGCCGCGCTCAATTGCCACCCGTACCGCCTTCTCGCCCAGGATATCGGTCGCGGAAATCAGGCCGAGCACGTTGTCGTCGTCCTCGACCACCAAGAGCAGCCGGACGCCGCGCGTAATCATGTACTGATTGGCGGCATCCACCGGTGCCTGCGGCCGCACCGTCGCCGGGCCGGTGCGCGTCAGGTCCGTCAGCACCTCGAGCGCCGGCGATTCCAGTGTCACCCGCGCCGGCCGGCGCTGCAGCGGCCGGCGGAACCCGGCGCCCTCGCCCAGAGGCCGGCTGGTCAATGCCTGGAATGTCCTGTCCACGGCGCCTCCATGCGGGAACTTGCCGTACCCAATATAGACGTCGGTCAGGCGCACTTCAAACCACGCCGCCGAAACGTCAGCGCGGCAACGCCTCGGCGCGGTGCCGCTTGTGCAACCGATCGGATCCCAGGAAGCGGTGCAACTCGGTGAGCGCAAGCTGGTAGACCTCGCGCTTGAAGTCGATCACCGCCTCGAGCGGAACCCAGTAGTCGTGCCAGCGCCAGGCGTCGAACTCCGGATGCTCGGTGGCACGCAACCTGACGTCGCAGTCGCGCCCCTGCAGCCGCAGCAGGAACCAGATCTGCTTCTGGCCGCGATAGGTACCGCGCCAATCGCGCCGCACCCACTGCTCGGGGACGTCGTAGCGCAGCCAGTTGCGGGTACGCCCCAGGATGCGGACGTGATCCGAGCGCAGCCCGATTTCCTCCTCGAGCTCGCGGTACATCGCCTGTTCGGGGGTTTCGCCGTGCTTGATGCCGCCTTGCGGGAACTGCCAGGCGTGCTGGTTGACGCGCTTGCCCCAGAAGACCTCGTCGCGGCCGTTGGCGAGCACGATGCCCACGTTCGGACGATAGCCGTCTTTGTCGAGCATCGCGGCACCACCTAAGTTAGAATTCGCGCTGCATTTTTCCACAGCCCTCCATGAAAGACAACGCCGCGCGGCGGGTGTTCCCGGCCGCGGCGCAGGCTGCGATGCGCACCTCTCGCTTTTTCGTCAGTACCATCAAGGAGGCGCCCGCCGAGGCCGAGCTCGCCAGCCACAAGCTCATGCTGCGCGCGGGGCTGATCCGCCGCCTCGGCTCGGGCCTGTACACCTGGATGCCCATCGGCCTGCGGGTCCTGCGCAAGGTCGAGGCGGCCGTGCGCGAGGAGATGAACCGCGCCGGCGCCCTCGAGCTGCAGATGCCCTGCGTGATTCCCGCCGAGCTGTGGCAGGAGACCGGGCGCTGGGCGGCCTTCGGGCCGCAGATGCTCAAGATCAAGGACCGTCACGAGCGCGACTTCCTGTTCGGCCCGACGCACGAGGAGGTGGTGACCGACATCGCGCGCCGCGAGATCAAGAGCTACCGCCAGTTGCCGGTGCACTTCTACCAGATGCAGATCAAGTTCCGCGACGAGATCCGGCCGCGCTTCGGGGTCATGCGGGCGCGCGAGTTCCTGATGAAGGACGGCTACTCGTTCCACGCCGACATAGCGGATCTCGAGCGCGAGTACCGCAACATGCATGAGACCTACACGCGCATCTTCACGCGGCTGGGCCTGCGCTTTCGTGCCGTGGCCGCCGATCCCGGCGCGATCGGCGGCACCGGCTCGCACGAGTTCCACGTGCTCGCCGAATCGGGCGAGGACGCGATCGCGTACTGCCCGGACTCCGACTACGCGGCGAACGTCGAGCTCGCCGAGGCGCTTGCGCCCGCGGGGCCGCGGCACGCCCCGGCCGAGCCGATGGCCGAAGTGCACACCCCCGGCAGGACCAAGTGCGCGGACGTGGCCGCGCTGCTTGGCGTACCGCTCGACAAGACGGTCAAGGCGATCGCGCTGGTGCGCGAGAGCGTCCCGTATCGCAGCCTAGGCTACTTCGCGCTCGTGCTGCTGCGCGGCGACCACGAGCTGAACGAGGTCAAGGCGCAGAAAGTGCTCGGTCCATTCCGCCTCGCGAGCGACGACGAGATCCAGGGGGAGCTGAACTGCCGCCCGGGCTACATCGGCCCGGTCGGGGTCGGCGGCAATGTCGCGGTCTTTGCCGACCGCACCGCCGCCAAGATGAGCGACTTCGTGTGCGGCGCGAACAAGGCCGGGTACCACTTGAGGGGCGTCAACTGGGGGCGCGATCTGCGCGAGGACCCCGACAACGTCCACGACTTCCGCAACGTCCTGGAAGGCGACCCGAGCCCCGACGGCCGGGGCGCGTTGCGCATCGTGCGCGGTATCGAGGTCGGGCACATCTTCCAGCTGCGCACCAAGTATTCGGAGGCCATGAAGGCCACCTATCTCGACGAGCAGGGCGAGTCCCGGCCCATGGAGATGGGCTGCTACGGCATCGGGGTGACCCGCATCGTCGCCGCCGCGATCGAGCAGAACCACGACGAGCGCGGCATCGCCTTTCCCCGGCCGATGGCGCCGTTCGAGGCCTGCCTGGTGCCGATCGGCTACCACAAGAGCGCGGCGCTGCGCGAGGCGGCGGACCGGCTGTACGCCGAACTGCAGGCCGCGGACATCGAGGTGCTGATGGACGACCGCGAGGAGCGCCCCGGCGTGATGTTCGCCGACATGGACTTGATCGGCGTGCCCCACCGCCTGGTGCTCTCGGAGCGCGGCCTCGCCGCGGGGACCGTCGAGTACAAGGGGCGTCGCGACGCCCAGGCGCAGAACGCGCCGCTCGCCGGCGCCGTGCAGTTCCTCAAGGAGCGGCTGGCGCAGGCATGAAGCACGCCGCGGCGCTGGCGGCGCTGCTCGCCGCCGCCCTGCTGGTCCCCGCGCCGGCGCTCGCCGGCGCGCAGATCTACCAGCCGCTCGCCGACAGCGTCCGCACGGCGCTGTCGCACGCGATCAGCGACGAGGCCCCGCCGACGCTCGAGTTCCGCAATCCGCAAGACGGGCGGATGTGGCTGCTCGATATGTCGCGGCGCCTGCGCAAGTTCGTGCCGGACCGCGACACGCGCATCGCGCTGCTCAAGAGCGTGCAGTACGAGGCCACGCGTGCGGGGCTCGACCCGCAGCTGGTCCTCGGCGTGATCGACGTCGAGAGCCACTTCCGCAAATACGCCGTTTCAGCGGCCGGAGCCCTCGGCTACATGCAGGTGATGCCGTTCTGGGTCAAGCTGATCGGCCGCCCGCGCGACAACCTGTTCCACTTGCGCACCAACCTGCGCTATGGTTGCGTCATCCTGCGCTTTTACCTCGACTTGGAGCACGGCGATTATTTCCGCGCGCTCGGCCGCTACAACGGCAGCCTCGGGCAGCCCCAGTATCCGGACGCCGTCTACGCAGCATGGAAGGGGCGCTGGAAGTACTCCGGGCCGACCAACTAGCGCGACGGCACGCACCGTCTGACGGCATGCTGCGCGCGCTGCTCGCCAATCCGCGCTTTGCCAATCGTCTCTGGGGTTTCACCCCGCCCGAGCACGGGGTGGTCGTGCTGCGCCACCGCCGGGTGTACATCGTCCCCGCGCGGCTGGGCTGGATGTTCGGCGCCACCCTGGTGATCATGCTGATCGGCTCGATCAACTACGCACTGTCGCTCGGCTTCGCGCTGACCTTCTTGCTCGCCGGCTTGGGGCTTGCCGGGATGGTGCACACCGCGCGCAACCTGGCTCTGCTGGCGGTGAGCACCGGGCGCGCCGAGCCGGTGTTTGCCGGCGAGGCCGCGCAGTTCCGGCTGTTCCTGGACAGCAGCGTACGCTACGACCGACCGGCGATTCTCGTGCGCCACCTCGCCAGCGGTGCGCAGCGGGTGCTCGACGTCGCCGCCGGATCGGTCGCGCAGGCGGTCCTGGCGGTGCCCGCGGCGCGGCGCGGCTGGATGCCGCTCGGCCGGGTCATGCTCGAGACGCGCTTCCCGCTCGGTCTGTTTCGTGCCTGGAGCTATGTGGAGCCCGACGCCCGCTGCCTCGTCTATCCGCGACCCGAGCGCAGCCCTTTGCCGGCGTTCAGCGCGAGCGCGGCCGCCCGCAGCGCGCGCGCGCAGGCGGCCGGGACGGACGACTTCACCGCGCTGCGCGCCTACCAGCCTTCAGACTCGCCGCGCCATGTGGCCTGGAAGGCGGTGGCGCGCAGCGACGACATGCTGACCAAGCAGTTCGCGGGGGACAGCGCCGCCGAGCTGTGGCTCGACTGGCAGCTGCTGCCGGTTGGCCTCGGCGTCGAGGAGCGCCTGTCGCGCCTGACCGGCTGGGTGCTGGCCGCCGAGCTCTCGGGCGCGCGCTACGGCCTGCGGCTTCCCGGGCTCGAGTTGCCGCCGGCGCAGGGCGAAGCGCAGCGCGACGCCTGCCTGCAGGCGCTCGCGCTGTACCAGTCGCCATGAAAGCGCGCTCCGGCAGCAAGCCCGCGAGTCTGGCGCATCCGCTCGCGCCGGAACTGCGCGCGCTGAGCGGGCGCGATCTCGCAGGCCTGATCGTGTCGCTGGTCGTCGTGGTGGCACCGCACGCGGAGCGCGTGCCCTGGTGGCTCACGCTGCTCACGGCGGCGCTGTACCTCTGGCGCATCGCCCTGCAGCGCGTCCAGGGCGCCCTGCCCTCGCGCTGGCTGCTGCTCGCCGTGGCCGGTGCGGCCATGGTCGGCGTGTACGGCGAGTACCACACGGTATTCGGCCGCAACTCGGGGGTCGCGCTGCTGCTGGTGTTCTCGGGCCTGAAGCTGCTCGAAACGCGCAACCAGCGCGACGCTACCGTGGCTGTGTTCCTGTGCTATTTCCTCGTGGTCACCAATTTCCTGTACACGCAAAGCATCCCGACGGCGCTCGCCATGTGCGTGGCGCTGCTCGCGATCACCACCACGCTGGTCGGCTTCAGCGCCCCGCAGCGCCCGCTGCGCGCCAATCTGCGCAGCGCGGTCCTGCTGCTGGCGCACGCGGCGCCGGCGGCGCTGGTCCTGTTCCTGCTGTTTCCGCGCGTCCAGGGTCCGCTCTGGGGTTTGCCGCAGGACGCGTACACCGGGATCACCGGGCTGTCCGACAGCATGACCCCGGGCATGCTGGCGCACGTCGCGCAGTCCGACTCGATCGCGTTCCGCGCCGAATTCGCGAGCCGACCGCCTCCCGAGCCGTTGCTGTACTGGCGCGGCCCGGTGCTGTGGGACTTCGACGGCCGCACCTGGCGCGAAGGCCGGCCCGAGTTCGCGCCGTTCGCCGCGCCCCAAGGCGGAGCGCACTATCGGTACAGCGTCGTGCTCGAGCCGCACAACCACCACTGGCTGTTCGCGCTCGAGACCGCCGCGAGCCTTCCGCCGCATGCGCGCTTCACCGACGACGGTCAGATCCTCTCGCGCATGCCGGTGCGCAGCCGGATCCGCTACACGGTCACGTCGGCCATCGATCCGGCACCCGACCCCCGGGAGGACCCGGCGCTGCTGCGGCGCGCGCTCGCGCTGCCGCGAGGGTTCGATCCGCGCGCGGTCGCGCTCGCCGCGCAGTGGCGGCACGCGTCCTCCAGCGACGAGCAGATCCTGCGCCGCGCCATCGCCTACTTCCGCGATCAGCGCTTCGTGTATACGCTCGAGCCGGCGCCGCTCGGGCGCAATTCGGTCGACGACTTCCTGTTCGACACGCGTAGCGGCTACTGCGAGTATTTTTCCTCCGCGTTCGTGTTCCTGATGCGCGCGGCGGGCGTGCCTGCGCGCGTGGTCACCGGCTACCAGGGGGGCGATCTCAACCCATACGACCACTACCTCACGGTGCGCCAGTCCGACGCGCACGCCTGGGCCGAGGTATTCCTGTCCGGCCGAGGGTGGATCCGCGTCGACCCGACCGCGCTCGCGGTTCCCGACAGCATCGCGGGCGGCGCGCGGCGCGCCGTGCCTCGGGGCGAGCCGCTGCCGTTCCTGTGGCGGCCGCAGTTCGAGTGGCTGCGCGGCCTGCGCTACCAGTGGGAGGCGCTCAGCAACCGCTGGAACCTGTGGGTGCTGGGCTACAACCCCGAGCGCCAGCGCGAGCTGATGCGCTACTTCGGCATGCACGACACGGACTGGCGCCAGCTCACCGCAGTGCTGTTCACGGTGCTGGGCGCGCTGACCGCGGTGCTGCTCGTCTGGTCGCTGCGCCAGCTGGTGCGTCCGGATCCGGTGCAGCGCGCCTGGCACGCGTTCTGCCGCAAGCTCGGTGCGCGCGGCTTCGCGCGCGGCCCGCACGAGGGCCCGCGCGACTTCTCGGAGCGCGCCGCTGCCGGCCTGCCGGATGCCGGCGCGGCGATCCGCCGCATCGGCACGTTCTACATCGAGCTGCGCTATGGCGCCCCGCCGCGGGAAGGGATGCGCCCCGCCGCCGAGCGCGTCGCCGAGCTCAAGCGCCTGGTGCAGGAGTTCCACTTGGCATGAAGCAGCTCGCGGTCCTGCTGGTGGCTTTGGTCCTGTGCGGCGCGGCCGACGCCCGGCCGCCGGCGCAGTCCCCGTACCTCGAGCGTCCGCAGGTGCGCGCCTTCATCCGGCAGATGATCGAGCGCCACGGCTTCGACGCCAAGGCGCTGCGCGATCTGTTCGCGCAGGCGCGCTTCCTGCCGGAGGTGCTCGCCGCAATGCGGCCGACGCCTGCGCAGCGTCCCTCCTGGGAGGACTACCGCGCGATGTTCGTCAACGCGCGCCGCATCGACCAGGGGCTGGGCTTCTGGGAAGTGAACCGCGCGGCGCTCGCGCGCGCGCACCGCCTCTACGGCGTGCCCGCGGAAGTGATCGTCGCCATCATCGGCATCGAGACCTTCTACGGCCGGCAAACCGGGCGCTGGCGGGTGCTCGACGCGCTGAGCACGCTCGCCTTCGATGACCCGCGGCGCGGGCAGTTCTTCCGCGGCGAGCTGGAGAGTTACCTGCTGTTCGCGCACGAGGCCGGGCTCGACGTGCTCGCGCTGCGCGGCTCCCCGGCGGGAGCGATCGGTCTGCCGCAATTCATGCCGCGCACCTATCGCGAGTACGCGGTGGACTTCGACGGCGACGGCAAGGCGGACCTGCTCGACAGCGCCGCGGACGCGATCGGCAGCGTCGCCAACTTCTTGCAGGCGCACGGCTGGCGCCGCGGCGAGCCGGCGGACCTGGACGCAAGCGTGAGCGGCGAGGGATATTGGGCCTACGCCGACGGCGGCGTGCAACCGCGCTACACGCTTGCCGAGCTCGCGCGGGCTGGCGTCGCTTTCACCGCCCCGGGATTGCCGGTCGACGCGCGAGCCGCGCTGATCGAGCTCGAGACCCCCGATCAACCGAGCGAGTACCGGATCGGGCTCAACAACTTCTACGTGCTCACCCGCTACAACCGCAGCTCGTTCTACGCCTGCGCAGTGGGCGATCTCGCCGCAGCGCTGCGCGCCGCCCGGCGCCCTTGAGCCGGCGCGCCCCGGCGCGACCGGCACTGCGCCTTACAGCAGCACGTCCTTCGACATGCCGCGGCAGCGCAGGATCGCGCGCAGCCGATCGAGCGCCTCGACCTGGATCTGGCGCACCCGCTCGCGCGTGAGACCCAGCTCGTCGGCCAGCGTCTCGAGCGTCGCGGCATCCCACCCGGCGAGCCCGTAGCGCCGCTCGAGCACGCGGCGCTGCTTGTCGGGCAGCTGCGCCAGCCAGTCCTGCACCAGGGCCTCGATCTCGTGGCCGGCGAGCGAGGCCTCGGGTGGCAGCGCGTCCTCCGCCGCGATCGATTCGCCCACCGAGAGCAGCGGATCGACATCGAGCGGCGCGTCGAGCGAGGCGGTGTGCTCGCCGAGCGTCAGGATGCGGCGCACCTCCTCGGGCGGCCTGCCGATCAGGTGCGCGATGTCCTCGTGCGTCACCGCGCGCTCGCCTCCGGCCTCGAGCAGGCGCCTGGCGCGCAGCACGCCGTTCAGCTCCTTCAGCACGTGCACCGGCAACCGGATGGTGCGCGACTGATTCATGATCGCGCGCTCGATGTTCTGGCGGATCCACCACGTCGCATAGGTCGAGAAGCGCAATCCGCGCTCGGGATCGAATTTGCCGATCGCGTGCATCAGACCGAGGTTGCCCTCCTCGATCAGGTCGCCGAGCGGCAAGCCGCGGTTGAGGTAATGCTTGGCGATGTTCACCACCAGCCGCAGGTTGTGCTCGATCATCCTCTGCCGGGCGCCGAAGTCGCCGCGCTGCGCAGCACGCGCGGTCGCCCGCTCCTCGTCCGGGGAGAGCAGCCGCTTGGCGCTGACCTCGCGCAGGTACAGCTGGGTCAGGTCCGAGAGCAGGGCCGCTTCCGCAGCGGCGCGCGTTTCGGCGTCCGCGCCGCCCGCCTCGTCGGGCGCGGCCGGCGGCACTGCGCCTTCGTCCGCGCCGGGCGACCGTTCCTCGCGCTCGTGGTTCATCAACGCCGGATGGCGGGCAGATACTTGAGGGGATCGACGGGCTTGCCGGACTTGCGGATCTCGAAATGCAGCATCGGGGTGTCGGCCTCGGTGTCGCCGATCTCCCCGATCTTCTGACCGCGCGTCACGACCTGCCCCTCTTTCACCAGGATGGTCTTGTTGTGCGCGTAGACGCTGTTGAAGCCGTCGGCGTGCTTGATGACGATCAGCCTGCCGTACCCGCGGATGCCGCTGCCGGTATACATGACGCGGCCGGGTGCGGCGGCGAGCACGGGGTCGCCGAGCTTGCCGCCGATGTCGATGCCCTTATTGTTCGGCTCGGAAAATCCGGCGAGCAGCTTGCCCTTCGCCGGCCAGATGAAATCGATCGGGCCGGCCGCGCCCGGCGCCGGCTGCGGTTCGGTCTTGGCGAGCTGTTGCGGGGCCGGCGTCGCGGCGGGCTGGGCGGCGGCCGGCTGGGTGGTAGCAGGCTGGGCGGCGGCGGGCTGGGTGGCAGCGGGCTGGCCGGGTGCGCTCTGACCTTCGCCCTGCGACAGCAATGCCACGTTCTGCGCAGAATATGGCAGGCGCAGCGCCTTCGGCGAGGTCACCGTGGCGCCGGGGGCGACCGGCTGCGGCGCCACCGGCCCGACCCCGGGTGTGGCGCCGCCGAGCGGGCGTGCTTCCACGGGCCCCGCGCCGCGCGCCGCTCCCACCTGGACCGTCGGTTCCTGCGGCGGCGCCACGCGCAGGAGCTGGCCGACGCGGATCTTGGCGGGATCGTCGATCTTGTTCCACTGCGCCAGGTCGCGGTAGCCCACGCCGTGCTCCAGCGCGATGCTGTAGAGCGTGTCGCCGCGCTGCACCACGTAGTAGCCCTGCGGCACGGCCTGCGCTCCGGGCTGGCTCGTGCTCTCGGGCGGCGGCGTGAGGCTCACGACCGGCGCGGATACCGGGCGGCTCGCGCAGCCGGCGACGGCAAGCGCCGCCGCCACGATCAGCCAAGCGCCTCTGTGCTGTGCGGACATGGTCATGCTTTCCCCGGCTCGAGCGGCACGAACCTCACCGGATCCAAGGCGGTTTCCGTAAACCCGCGCGCGCCGCGCTCGATCAGAACCAGGCGCTGCGCAGCGCGCGCCGTGCCCGGCGCTTTCAGCGGAAGGATCATTCTGCCGCCCGGCGCCAGCTGCCGTAACAGGGCCGGCGGTACCTGCGGCGCCGCTGCCGCGACGATGATCGAGTCGAAAGGCGCCGCCTTCTCCAGGCCGGCGTTGCCGTCGCCGTGCACCAGGCGCAGGTTGGCGAGCTTCAAGCCCAGCAGGTTGGCGCGCGCGCGCTCGAGCAGCGCGAGAATGCGCTCCACCGAATACACCTCGCGCGCCACGTGCGCCAGCACCGCGGCCTGGTAGCCGCAGCCGGTGCCCACCTCGAGCGCCTTGCCCGGATCGCGCGCGCGGCCGAGCTCCTCGAGCATGCGCGCCACCATGTACGGCTGCGAGATGGTCTGGCCGAATCCGATCGGCAGCGCGCTGTCCTCGTAGGCGCGGCTCGCCAGCGCCTCCTCGACGAACACGTGGCGCGGCACCACGGCCATCGCCGCCAGCACGCGCTCGTCGCGGATGCCTTCCTCGCGCAGGCGCTCGACCATGCGCGCGCGAGTGCGCTGCGAGGTCATGCCGATGCCGGCGAAGTTCTTGCCCAGACGCGCGTTCACTGCCCGAGCCACTCCTTCACCAGTGCAAGCTGCCCGTGATGCGTGAGGTCGACCCGCAGCGGAGTCACCGAGACCCGGTTGCCGGCGACGGCGCAAAAATCGGTGCCCGGTCCGGCATCCTGCGCGTCGCCGGCGGCCCCGATCCAGTACGCGTCCTCGCCGCGCGGCGTCTGGATGCGCACCACCGGCTCGGCCTTGTGCCGCTTGCCGAGGCGCGTCACTTCGACGCCAGCGAGCTCCGCCGTTGCCACGTCCGGCACGTTGATGTTGAGCAGCACCGGCTCGCGCACCGGCGCGCGGGCGATACGTTCGACCATCTCCGCCGCGATCGCGGCCGCGGTTTCGTAATGGCGCCCTAACTTGCTGGTGAGCGACACCGCGAGCGAGGGGATGCCGAGCAGGTAACCCTCCGTGGCCGCCGCGACGGTGCCGGAATAAATGGTGTCGTCGCCCATGTTGGCGCCGAGGTTGATGCCCGACACGACGATATCGGGCAGGAAATCGAGCAGCCCGGTCACCGCCAGATGCACGCAATCGGTCGGCGTGCCGTTGACGAAGAAAAAGCCGTTGGCCGCGCGCCGCGCGCTCAGCGGCCGGTCCAGTGTCAGCGAGTTCGAGGCCCCGGAGCGGTCGCGCTCCGGGGCGACCACAGTCACCTCGCCGAGCGCCGCCAAGCGCTCGGCCAGCAGCGTGATGCCGGGAGAGAAATAACCGTCGTCGTTGGAGATCAGGAGGCGCATCGCGGGACGCTGAATTCTATCCGACCCGCGCTCTGGCGGGCGAGTTGCGCGCCTCAGCGCGCCTGCTCCCAGATCACGTCGGCCTGCTCCTTCGCCGCTGCCTGCAGGAGCTTGACCAGCGGGAACGCGCGCGTGGCGAGGTCGATGCGCGCGGCTGCGTCCGCAGCGCCGCCGGCGGGCGCGCTGGCGAGCTCGCGGCCGTGAATCGCCAGCTCGGCCTGCAGCTGCGCGAGCGCCGCGGCGACGTCCTTGCCCAGGATCGCGGCGGGAACCACCCCGCTCATGCCCATCAGCTTGAGCAGCCTGGCGGCGACGTCGCCGAACATCAGCACGCTGGCGCCCGCGTCGGAGCGGAACTTGATGAGCACTCGTGACATCCGGTCGTGGCGCGGCCCGCATGCCGCTCAGGCAACGAAGATACCCAAGTAAGCGCGCCCCGGGAAGCCCGGTCGGTGGCCGCGGGCGCGGATCGACCGGGCGCGTCCAATCGCCCTGAATGCTTGGTTTCAGGATGGCGCCTGCGCCCGCGGCGGGGGCGCGGCGAGGCTTTACCGCAGCGATCTTTTATGGAACTATCGCCGCTCACAAGCGCGCCCCGACCGTGGGGCGTCGATAAGTCCCGGGGGCGACCGGGCGACGTGCGATCTCGGCAGGCGAGCGCGGATCGTCAATCGACGAGGAGGAGCAGGAGTGCAGATCCCGGCCGGCACGCTGTTGCGCGTCAAGGACGTGCGTGTGCGCTTTGGCGGGATCGTCGCGCTCGACGGCGTGTCCTTCGACATCGACGCCGGCCAAATCGCGGGGCTCATCGGGCCCAACGGGGCGGGCAAGACCACGCTGTTCAACTGCCTGAGCCGGCTGTACGACGTAAGCCAGGGCACGATCGAGTTCGACGGCCGGCCGCTGCTCGGCGTGCCCAGGCACCGCATCGCGGCGCTCGGCATCGGCCGCACGTTCCAGAACCTCGCCCTGTTCCGCAGCATGACGGTGTTCGACAACATCCTGGTCGGCCTGCATTGCCGCACGCGCACCGGCTTCGTGTCCAACTTCCTGCGCTTGCCGCGGGTGGCGCGGGAACGAAGGGATGCCGAGGCGCGCACGCGCGAGCTGGTGAAGTTCCTGCAGCTCGAGAGCGTCGCCGAGACGCCGGTGTCGACGCTGTCCTTCGGCACCCAGAAGCGCGTCGAGCTCGGCCGCGCGCTCGCGAGCGAGCCGAAGCTGTTGCTGCTCGACGAGCCCGCCTGCGGGCTCAACCACGAAGAGGTCGATGCGCTCGGCGCCATGATCCGCGACATCCGCGATCGGCTGCGGATCACCGTGCTGCTCGTCGAGCACCACATGAACCTGGTGATGAGCGTCTCCGACAAGGTCGTGGCGCTCGACTTCGGGCGCAAGATCGCCGACGGCACGCCCGCCGAGGTGCGCCAGCAGCCGGAGGTGATCCGCGCCTACCTCGGGACGGCGCACTGATGGCCGCCCTGCTCGCCGCCGCCAAGCTCGAGGCCTTCTACGGGCCAACGCAGGTGCTGCACGGGCTGACCTTCGACATTCAGGAGGGCTCGATCACCACGCTGCTCGGCGCCAACGGCGCCGGCAAGACTACGACGCTGCGCGCGGTGTGCGCCATGATCCGGACCCAGGGCGAGGTCAGCTTCGACGGCCAGCGCATCGACGCCCGCGGCACCGAGGACATTGTGCGCCTCGGCATCGCCCACGTTCCCGACGGGCGCGGCACCTTCGTCCACCTGAGCACCGAGGAGAACCTGCGCCTCGGGGGCTATACGCGCCGCGACCGGCACGCGGTCGCCGCGGACATCGAGCGCATGTACGAGTACTTCCCGCGCCTGCGCGAGCGCCGCAGGCAGCAGGCCGGCACGCTGTCCGGCGGCGAGCAGCAGATGCTGGCGATCGCACGCGCGCTGATGCTCAAGCCGCGGCTGCTGCTGCTCGACGAGCCTTCGTTCGGGCTCGCGCCGCTGCTCGTGGGGCAGATCTTCGACATCATGCGCACCATCAACCAGAAGGAGAAGGTCGCCATCCTGCTGGTCGAGCAGAACGCGGCCATGGCGCTCGAGCTCGCCGACCACGCCTATCTGCTCGAGACCGGGCGCATCGTGATGTCGGGCAGCGCCGCCGCCATCCGCAGCGACGATTCGGTGCGCCGTTCCTACCTTGGATACTGAAGCCGGCTCGCCCCGGGGGCAAAGACGATGAACGTTTTCTGGGAGCAGGTGTTTGCCGGCCTCGTCACGGGCGGCATCTACGCCAGCGTCGCCCTGGCGCTGGTCATGATCTACCAGGCCACGCATCAGGTGAACTTCGCGCAGGGCCAGATGGCGATGTTCTCCACCTATCTCGCCTGGTCGATGATCAACGCGGGCATGTCCTATTGGCTGGCCTTCGTGTTGACCGTGCTGATCTCGTTCGTCGGCGGCGTGGTCATCGAGCGGGTGATCATCCGGCCGGTGGAGAACGCCCCGGTGCTCTCGGTGGTGGTGGTGTTCATCGGCCTGCTGGTGATCTTCAACAGCCTGGCCGGCTGGATCTACACCTATACGCTCAAGTCGTTCCCGAGCCCGTTTCCGTCGCGGCCGCTGTTCGGCATCCAATCCGTCTCGCCTCACGGCGTCGGGGCGATCGGCGTGACGCTCGTCGTGCTAGTCTTGCTGTACGCGTTCTTCCGCTTCACGCCCCTCGGGCTGGCGATGCGTGCGGCGGCGCAAAATCCTGCCTCGGCGCGGCTGGTTGGGATCCGGGTCGGTTGGATGCTGGCGCTAGGCTGGGGGCTCGCCGCTGCGGTGGGTGCAGTCGCGGGCATGATGGTGGCACCGATCGTGTACCTGGATCCGAACATGATGTCCGGCGTGCTGTTGTACGCCTTCGCCGCCGCGCTGCTCGGCGGAATCGACAGCCCCGGCGGCGCGGTGCTGGGCGGGTTCATCGTCGGCGTGCTGGAGAACCTGGTGGGGGCGTACGTGATCGGTAACGACCTCAAGCTGAGCCTCGCCCTGGTGCTGATCGTCGGGGTGCTCGTCGTCAGGCCGGCCGGGCTGTTCGGCAAGGCGCTCGTCAGCCGGGTATAGCCCTATGAACGCCCAGACCACGGACACTGCTTCTCCGGCGAAGATCCCGGGCTCGCGTCTCGGCGGCCTGGCCGCCCTGCTGGCGCTCGCCTGCGCGCTGCCGTTCATGATGAGCGGCTACCACACCTTTCAGCTGACGCTGGTGCTGGTGTATTCGATCGCGCTGCTCGGGCTCAACATGCTGACCGGCTACAACGGCCAGATCTCGCTGGGGCACGGCGCGTTCTACGCGCTCGGCGCCTACACCGCGGCGATCCTCATGAACAGCCTCGACGTGCCCTACTGGGCAACGCTGCCGGCCTCGGCAGTCGTATGCCTGGTGGCGGGCTTCCTGTTCGGGCTCCCCGCGCTGCGCCTCGAGGGCCTGTACCTCGCGCTCGCCACCTTCGCCCTCGGCGTCACCATGCCGCCGCTGCTCAAGTACAAGCACTTCGACGCCATCACCGGGGGCTCGCAGGGAATCGTCATCATCAAGCCCGACGCGCCGTTCGGCTTGCCGCTGAGCGGCGACCAGTGGCTGTACTTCTTCACCCTGGTGGTCGCCATCGTGCTGTTCGCGCTCGCGCGCAATCTGCTGCATGGGCGTGTCGGCCGCGCCATGGTCGCGATCCGCGACCACCCCATGGCCGCGGAGGCGATGGGCGTCAACTCCGCTCTCTACAAGTCGCTCACCTTCGGCGTGAGCGCGATGTACACCGGCATCGCCGGCGCGCTGGGCGCGATCGCCGTGCAGTTCGTGGCGCCTGACAGTTTCGACATTTTCCTGTCGATCTCTTTCCTGGTCGGCAGCGTGATCGGCGGGATTTCCTCGATCGCCGGTGCAGTCTTCGGCGGCGCCTTCATCGTGTTCGTGCCGAACATCGCCAGCCAGATCTCGAAGGCGGCGCCCTGGGCGATCTACGGCGTGTTTCTGATCGGCTTCATGTACCTGATGCCTGGGGGCGTGGTAGCCTTTCTCCGCATTGCCACGGCTTGGGCAAGGCGGCGTTTCCGCAAAGCCGGTTAGCCCGAGACGGGCAAAGCCATTCACCATCCAAGGAGGAGACCATGTCATTCAAGAAGCTATTGACGCCGGCCACGGTTGCGATCGGGCTGGCGCTGTCGGCGACGCCCGCGCTGGCGGCGAAGCATTACGGCCCGGGCGTGACCGACACCGAGATCAAGATCGGCCAGACCATGCCCTACAGCGGGCCGGCGTCGGCCTATGGCCAGATCGGCAAGGCGGAGGCGGCCTATTTCAACATGATCAACGAGGAGGGGGGGATCAACGGCCGCAAGATCAAGTTCATGAGCCTGGACGACGGCTACAGCCCGCCCAAGACCGTCGAGCAGACGCGCAAGCTGGTCGAGGAAGACCACGTTCTGCTGATGTACAGCTCGCTCGGCACGCCGACCAACTCCGCGGTGCACAAATACCTGAACGCGAAGAAGGTGCCGCAGCTGTTCGTCGCCACCGGGGCCACCAAATGGGGTGATCCCAAGCACTACCACTGGACCATGGGCTGGCAGCCGAGCTACCAGCAGGAAGCCCGCATCTACGCCGCCGCCATCCTCAAGGACCATCCCAACGCCAAGATTGGCGTGCTCTACCAGAACGACGACTACGGCAAGGACTACCTGAAGGGTCTGGTCGACGGTCTGGGCGCCAAGGCAAAGACGATGATCGTCAAGGAAGCCTCTTACGAAACCAGCGAGCCGACGATCAACTCGCAGATCGTCACCCTGAAGGGATCCGGCGCGGACGTGTTCGTCAACATCACGATCCCGAAGTTCGCCGCGCAGGCGATCAGCCAGGCGTACGACATCGGCTGGAAGCCGGTGTCCTACCTGAACAACGTGTCCAACTCGACGGGCGCGGTGCTGAAGCCGGCAGGCTTCCAGAAGGCAGAGGGCCAGATCTCCACGGCCTACCTGAAGGACCCCACCGACAAGCAGTGGGACAACGACCCGGCGATGATCAAGTTCAAGGAGTGGATGAGCAAGAACATGCCGGGCGCCGACATCTCGGACGGCAACAACGTGTTCGGCTACACGAACGCGCAGACGCTGGTCCAGGTGCTCAAGCAGTGCGGCAACGACCTGACGCGCGCGAACGTCATGAAGCAGGCGGCGAACCTCCACAACCTCGAGCTGCCGATGCTCCTGCCGGGCATCAAGGTCAACACCGGCCCGACGGATTACTTCCCCCTCAGCCAGCTGCAGTTGGAGCGCTTCAACGGGCACAACTGGGAGCTGCTCGGCGAGGTCATGGGCAAGTAAGCCCTCGGCGGCGCCGCCTCGACGGCGGCCAAGAGTTTCCGCCTGTCGTTGCAACGGCCCGGTGCAAACCGGGCCGTTTTCTTTTCCGGCCCGCCACCGGAGTCCGCAGGCGCCGCCCTGCCGCTCGACCGGGCCGCCTTATTGCAGTGCAAAACATGGCTCGCGCGTGGGAACGCGGCTGCGAGGACGCGGGAGAAAGCCTGACGTAAGATAACCACGCTGGACGCCATAGCCCGGCAACTGCCCATGCCCGGCGCCGTCGATTGGCGCAGCAGGGCGCTGCGGCGGCGGCCACAACAATGAGATCGAGGACGCAAACGCTAGGACGACGAGAGGAGGGCTCAAGTCATGGCAACGACTCAGGAGGCGTGGAACGAAAGCGGTGAAGGTGCACGACCCAAGCGGATGGGCTGGAAGGAGCTGTACCTGAAGGAGGACTGGTGGGCGGTCTGGCTCGGCCTGGGCCTGATGGTCGTGGCGATTCTGTTCTTCGAGGGCGGCGGCAGCGGCGTGCTGAAGGCGCTGGCGATCAACCCCGGCGGGCTCAAATGGAGCTCCTTCGGCCAGCTCGGCGGGCATTTCTCGCAGAACGCGAACCTGTACCTCTACCAATTCCTGTTCTGGCTGGCGCTGTTCGGGATCAGCACCCGCATCATGGGCGTGTCGCTGGCGCAGTTCATTCCGGCGTTCATCTTCCTGTACCTGTTGTCGATCGTGATGTTCGCGATCGCCGGCTGGGCGAACGCCGCGAAGTTCAACCTCGAGCCGCCGCTGGTGGCGCTGATTCTCGGGCTGGTGATCGCCAACGTGTTCCGCCTGCCCAAGTGGATGGATAGCGCGTTTCGCGTCGAGTATTTCATCAAGCTCGGCATCGTGCTGCTCGGGGCGACCTTTCCGATCACCCTGGTGCTGACCGCCGGGCCGGTGGCGATCGCGCAGGCGACGCTCATCTCGCTCGTCACCTGCCTGGTGATCTACTTCGTCGCCACGCGCGCGTTCGGGCTCGACCGGCGGCTGGCGGCGGTGATCGGCGTCGGCGGCGCCGTGTGCGGCGTCTCGGCGTCGATGGCAATCGCGGCGTCGGTCAACGCGAAGAAGGAGCACCTCTACACCTCGGTCACGTTGGTTGTCGGGTGGGCGCTGGTCATGATCCTGGTGCTGCCCTTCGTTTCGCGCGCGATGGGCCTGCCTCCGGGCGTCGCCGGCGCCTGGATCGGCACCTCGGAGTTCGCCGACGCAGCCGGTTTCGCGGCGGCGAGCACCTACGGCCACATGGCGGGCAACGAGGACGTGGCGATTAAGGCGTTCGTTCTCATGAAGGTCATCGGCCGCGACCTGTGGATCGGCATCTGGTCGATCGTCTGGGCGGCGATCGCGACCATCGTGTGGGAGAAGAAGGAGACCGGGCGGGCGCCGGATGCGCGCGAAATCTGGTGGCGCTTTCCGAAGTTCGTCATCGGCTTCTTCGCCGCCTCGATGCTGATGACCGCGTTCGCCGGCGCCTTCAGCGCGGCGGAGTTCAACAGCGCGGTGCGGCCCAATCTGCTTCTTCCGCTCGTGTCGCTGCGCAGCTGGGCGTTCATCTTCTGCTTCCTGAGCATCGGACTGACGACGCGCTATCGCGATCTGCACGCGGTCGGATGGAAGACCTTCTGGGCCTTCACCATCGGCGTCGCGGTGAACGTGCTGCTCGGCTACATCCTGTCGGTGCACGTGTTCGGCAGCTACTGGGCGTCGATCTGACGCGTCTCGTGCGCTGATGGCCCTCGCGCAACGGCGCTGCGGCGCGTGCCGGTTCTTCACCGGCACGCCCGCCGCCCTCGAGCGCGCGGTCCCGGGGCTCAACATCCTGAGTTCGGCCTACGGCTCGGTGCGCGGCAACACCGGCTTGTGCGAGCGGCACGACTCGTTCGTGACTAGCAGCGCCGAGGCCTGTCCTGCGTTTGCGGGCAGGACTCCGCAAGGAAGCGGACCGCCGGGGGGCTAGACGGCAATCTGCAACGCGCGCATCATGGTCGGCGCCGGTCGATGGCCTCCCCGATCGCCGCAGCGAGCGCGCGGCGAAGCTCAGGGGCGGCAAGTGTGAACCCTCGTTCGAGCAAACGACCATGCCCATCCGCCCCTCCATCGACGCCGCCATGCGCGTCAGCCGCGAGCTGTCGGCCGTGCTCGAGGCACTCGTCAACGACCCGGACCGGGAATCCCCACAGACCCTGGAGGAGGCGCATGCCGCGCTGCTCCGGCGCCGGGCTCCCGGCGCGCGCGAGACCGAGTTCCTGCATCCCCAGGACAGCGCTTCGCTGCTCGTCCAGCTCGACGGCCTGATCGAGGAGTACGGCGGGGAGGCGGCACTGGCCGATTTCATCACAGCCAAGGCAAGCGAGGGCCTGTCGCGCGTGATCGAGGCGGCCATGGACGATGTCAGCCTGCCCGATGAGCCGACCCTCGGTATCGTGCGGGCGGCGATGCTGGAAGGCCTCACCGCGCGCATGGCCGGCGAAGGCACCATCGACGAGGAGGACGAGGGGCCGCTGCTCGAGGAGATCGACGAGCTGATCGCGCGCTACGGCGGGGACGCGCCGGCGGAGACGTTCATCCGCTTCGAATAGCCCGGCAGGTGCCGCCGATCGCGTGACGCCCTCAGCGGCTCCAGTTCACGCGCAGCAGATTCTCTTCCTTGTTGTAGTGATACTCGAGCTCGCCCTTGAACGAGTTGTGCAGCGCTTCGGCGATGTTGCGCGCCAGGTGCGCGTCGGTGGTGGTGACCAGGATCCCGTCCCGGGTGTCCTCGATCGCCATGATGCGCTCGAGCGCGTGCTCGGCCTTCTCCTTCGCCTCGTGGCTGCGCACCACGTGCAGGATGTCGTCGCGATGGGCGGCCAGGAATGCGCCCGTCAGATTCACGTAGCCCGCGGGAAACTTGTCGTGGATGCGGTGGCAGGCCGGGCAGGTCTCCTCGTGCGCGCCGGCCGGCGCGAGGTCCCAGGTCCAGCGGCCCTTGTGATAGGTCGCCCCGCACTGCGGGCAGCGCGTCGGCTCGTGCAGCTTGTGCTTGGACTTGTAGCTGTCGTGCACCAGCTCCTGCAGTAGCTGCTCCCTGCGCAGCATCCGGAATCCCCCGCGCTCTGCTTTCATGTCCTGCGTCTCCTGGCTTCGAACGGCTCCAACAGTACCCGTCCCGCGCGCCGCAGCTTTGACCTCGATCAAACGCGCCGGGCGCGAAGCGCGGATCCTCGGGCTTGAGCGCGCAAGCCTGCGGCGCGCTCGCCCGCATGCACTGGAACGTCATCGTCACCGTCCGGCCGGGCCACGGGCGCCAGCACGAGCTGCTCGGCGCGCTGGCGGCGTTCGGCCATTTCCATGCCACCGCGTTCCGCGACGTGTGCCTGGGCGAGGTGGCGGACATCGGCGTCTTCCTGGAGGCGCTGCGTGCCGCCGGCGTGAACG
Organism: uncultured Pseudomonadota bacterium; assembly: GCA_963817785.1. Taxonomy (GTDB): domain Bacteria; phylum Pseudomonadota; class Gammaproteobacteria; order Burkholderiales; family SG8-39; genus JAKALD01. The sequence continues at coordinate 1,403,101 of CAWFPL010000008.1, forward strand.
GCAGGCCGTGGTTCGCGCACCTCGGCCGCGTGATCCCCGCGGAAGCCACTTTCGGATTCACGCCCGAGACGCTGGCCGAGCAGTTCAAGCGCGCCGCGGCACCGCTCGTCGAGCGCATGGGCTCCGGAACGTTTCACGTGCGGCTCGAGCGCCGCGGCCTGGAGGGCAGGATCCCGAGCCCGGCCGTCGAGCGCGAGGTGGCCGAGCACCTGTACGAGATCGCGCAACGCCAGGGCAAGGCGCTGCGCACCGCGTTTCACGACACGGACTACGTCGTCGCGGGCGAGACCGTCGGCCGGGAATGCGGCGTCGCCCTGCTCACGCGCGAGCTGCGCGCGCGTTTCCCGTTCGTGCAGGCGCATTGAGCGCGCGCCGGCCCGAGGCCATGACGATCCGCGTCGAATCCTACGCAGGCTACCGCGGCGAGCAGGAGCCGCGCGCATTCTGGCTGGGCGAGCGGCGGCTGATCGCGCTCGAGATCGTCGACCGCTGGCAGGGGCCCGGGCAGCGCTATTTCAGGGTCAGGGCCGACGACGGCAACCTCTACATCCTGCGCCACGACGAGGCGCAAGATGCCTGGCAGCTCGAAGCCTTCACCCGGGCGCCCGGCGCCCCGGCGGGCGGCGAGTCGGGCCGCGCGCACGCACCGCGCCGCGGCGACGCGGCCTGAGCGGAGCGCAGCGCCGATGAGCGACGCCGCCTGCGTCGAGTTCCTGCAATGGGCGCTGCCGCGCCTGGGCATGCGCTGGGCCGGGTTTCGCAAGGTGCGTCGTCTCGTGTGCAAGCGTCTCGCCCGCAGGCTGCGCGAGGCGCGCGTCGGCGACCTTGCCGCCTACCGCGCTTATCTGGAGCGCCACGCGGACGAATGGCCGTTGCTCGATGCGCTGTGCCGCATCCCGATCTCGCGCTTTTACCGCGACCGCGAGGTGTTCGAGTCGCTCGAGCGCGACGTGCTGCCAGCGCTCGCCGCGCAGGCCGCTTCCCGGGAGCGCACGGAGTTGGCGGTATGGAGCGCGTGCTGCGCGTCGGGCGAGGAGCCGTACACGCTCGCGATCCTGTGGCGCCTGCGCCTGAGCGAGCGCTTCCCTGGGCTCGGGTGTTGCATCGTCGCGACCGACGTCGATGCCCGACTGCTGGAGCGCGCGAGCGGCGGCTGCTACCGTGCGAGCAGCCTCAAGGAATTGCCGGCGGAGCTGCGCTCGGCGTCCTTCGAGGCGCGCGCCGGGCAGTGCTGCGTGCGTACGGCGCTGCGGACGGTCAAGTGGCTTGAGCAAGACATTCGCTGCGCGATGCCGGACTGGACTTTCGACCTCATCCTGTGCCGCAACGCGGTGCTCACATACTTTGCGCCGGCGGCGCAACGCGAGGTCATGCGGCGCGTGCTGGAGCGGCTGCGGCCAGGCGGGGCGCTGGTGATCGGGATCCATGAAGCGCCGCCCGCCGACCTCGGGGGGATCGATCCCTGGCCTGGGGCGCGGGCGATCTATCGCAAGCCTGCGTCCGGCCCCCCGTAGTTGCCGGTCGAGCAATAGGCTGCGTAGCAGACCCTTGTCACTTCGGGAAATCATGGTCCTCCCCACATCTCCGGCTTTTGCGTGGGTCGCTGTTCGACCCACGCAAAAGCCGGAGGCGATGAGAAGCCCGAACCAGCACCTCACCTGATTTGTCGCGCAGGTGCGGGCACCATCTCAGGCGCCCCCGGCGAGCGCGGCGATAGCCTTGGCGAGCCCATCGACCACGCGCGCCATTTCCGGATAGCACAGCTTCTCGGGCGTGTCTTCGGCGCTGTGGTAGTAGGGATAGCGGTAGAACGCGGTATCGGTCACCATCACCGCGGGGTAGCCGGCGCGCCAGAACGACAGCTGGTCGCTCCAGGCCACGCCGGGCACAAACGACGGGCTCGCCAGATGCTCGGCCGGAAAGTCGCACTGCGCGCGGAACGCCGCCACCACTTCGCGCAGCGCGCGGCGCGATCGGAGGTTCGACACGAAGGCGATGAAGTTGCCGCGCTGCGGATAGAACCAGCGCAGCAAGGGCGGATAGCCCTGGCTGCGCGGCGCGTCCGAGTAGCAGCCGAGCATCTCGAGCGAGAGCATCACCCGGATCGCGTCCCCGCGGCGGCGCGCGGCTTCGGCGTATACCTTGCTTCCCATCTCGCCGAAGAAGAAGAACGGCGGCTCCTCGTTGACGAATGCGACCAGCTTCACCGTCTGCGCCGGGCGGCGCTCGCGCAGCAGCCGCGCGATTTCGATCAGCCCGGCGACGCCGCTCGCGTTGTCGTCCGCGCCCGGGCTGCCCGGTACCGTGTCGTAGTGCGCTCCCGCGAGGACCATCTGGTCGTGCCGCGCGGCGCCCGGGATCGCGACTTCCAGGTTGTCGCAGTCCGCGCCGTGCACGCGGTAGGACTGCGCGGAGACCTGGTAGCCGAGCGCGGCGAGCTCGCCGCGGATGTAGTCCGCCGCGGCGCGCAGCGACTGCGGCCGCCACACGTTGCGCTCCCCGATCTCGCCGGCAAGCGCATGCACGTGGCGCATCAGGCGGGCGATGAGCTCGTCTCCCGCCATGCTCAGAGCGGCGCGGCGTCGACCCGCACGCCCGCGGCGCAGGGCGCGAGCCGGAAGCGCACCGGCAGGAACTGCTCGATCAGCCACATCGCGGTGCGCGCGTGGCTGGTGAGCTCGCGCGTGACGAAGGACGATTCGCCGCCCGCGAGCGCGAGATACACCAGCAGCTGGTCGGCCGCGTGAGCGTCGAGCGCCGCTCCGGCCGCGAGGTCCGCGGCCAGCTCGGCGCCGGCCGCCTCGCCGAGCGCTTCCGCGCGTACGCCGCGCTCGGCAACGCGCGCCGCGCCGAGCACCGTGTGCTCGCACTGCGCCCACAGCGCCACCGCGCCGCCCTGCCCGATCGCCTGCCCGCCCTCGAGCACGGTGCTGTCGCAGCGAAGCGGGGCCCCGAGCGGCCCGAGCCGCTCGAGCGCCGCGCTGCGCATCCTGTCCGCGATGTGCGCCGGCAGATGGGCCACGTGCGCGCAGCCGTCGACGCGCAGCAATCGGCCGGGCGCGTCGAGCCGCAGCGGCCGCAGCGCCGCGGGCCGCACCTTCATCTCCACCTGGCCTCCGCCGCGCGGATAGTAGCCGCGCCGCACGGCGACGAGCCGCGCCTGCACGCCCATGCGGGCGAGCAGGGGCAGGAGCACCTCGCGCAGGTAATCGAGCGGCGGCGCGGCGCGCACGTCGGTGCCGCCCGTGATGCGCACCTCGATTTCCGCCCGCGCCGCAATCATGACCGGCAGCAGCGCCTGCAGCACCAGCGTCACGCTTCCCGCGGTGCCGACGTCGAACGCGAAGCTGCCTGCGCGCAGTGTTCCCGGCTCGAGCAGCACCTCGCGCGAGCCGAGCGCGAGCCCCTCGGCGCGCGCTCGGCACAGTTCCGCGACTGCGCGCAGGGCCGCGAGGTGCTGCGCCGCGAGCCCGGGCTTGTCGCGCCCGGCGCGTACCGCGCGAATGCGCACCGCGGTGCCGGTCAGCGCCGCAAGTGCAGCGGCGGTGCGCAGCAGCTGGCCGCCGCCTTCGCCGTGGGAGCCGTCGATCTCGAGCATGCGGGCGTCAAGCCCACAGCGAATAGCGGTGCGCCCCGGGCTTGAGCTGTGGCAGCCGGCGCGCCGCATCGAGCATCACCCGCGCGGCGAACGTCGCCACCTCAAAGCGCGCCTCCAGGAGCAGGCTCTGGTGCGCGCCCGTGTCGCCGCTGCCGCGGCGCTCGAGCACGACGCCGGAGCCCGCCACCTCGAGCGCGGCGACGTCCGGGACCGCAAACACGAACGTAGGCTCCCCGGCATAGAGAGGGTCGGCGGCGAGCGCGCGCTCGATCTCCGCGACGCTCGCGCGCTGGTCGAGCTGCACGTAGACGTAGCGCTGGCGCCGCCCCTGCGCGTCGCGCGTCTCGCAGGCAAGCGCTGCCTTCACCCCGGGTAGGCGCTCCACCAACGCGGTGTGATGCAGGCTCACCCCCGGCTGCGGGCCGGACTCGGTCTGCCCGCGCGGGATCAGCACCTCGAACAGACGCGTCACGAGCGGCAATGCTCCCGGGTCCCAGCCCGCGCCGACCACGGCGGCGACCCGATGGTGTCGCGCGGCCTCGCCGAGGGCCGCGTAGTGCGCCTCGAGCGCGCGGCCCTCCAGGCCCGCGCACTCGACCAGGGGCAGGCGCTGCTGCAACAGCTCGCGCGCCGTACCGGGGGCGTCCGCGGCCGGCACGCACACCAGCGCCGCGTCGACGCCGTGCAGCTCGCGCACGTGGCCCGCCACGGCCGCGTGCTCGAACGGCGGCGGCAGCTTCGCCGGCCGCGCGTGCCGCACCACTCCGGCGAGCTCGAGATCGTGCGAGTCGTGCAATGCCGCGGCGCAGGCGCTGCCCAGGCGCCCGAAACCGACGATCGCGAGCCGAATCCGCCTCATGGCCGATGCCTCGCCCCGCCGGGGCGCACGTGATTGAAATGGCTCATGCCGGTCGTCGCACGCAACACTGCCGACGTTACGGCCCGCGCGCCGCGCACCTTTGACCTAGGTCAACCGGCGTCCCGCGCCCCGGCGAGCGGCAGCCACAGCTCGCCGGGAGCGAACGCGGGTTTGAAATTCGCCGCCCGGCGAATAACATCGGCCTTTCCCGATCGAGGCCGCCTGAGGAGGGACACGATGAATGCGACCGAGACTTTCCTGCAAGCCCGCGATTTCCTGATCGCGAACCGCGAGAACTACGCCGCCGCCTTCGCGGGATTCCGCTGGCCGCAGCTCGCCGAGTTCAACTGGGCGCTCGATTACTTCGACGTGATCGCGCGCGACAACCGGCGCACCGCACTGTGGGTGGTGAACGAGGACGGCTCCGAGGCGCGCGCCACGTTCGCGGAGATGAGCGCGCGCTCCAACCGCGTCGCCAACTTCCTGCGCGCGAACGGCGTGCGACGCGGTGACTGCATGCTGGTGATGCTGCCGAACGTGGTGCCGCTCTGGGAGATCACGCTCGCGGCGATGAAGCTCGGCGCGGTGGTGAGCCCGGCGACCACGCAGCTCACGCAGGCCGACCTGCAGGACCGCATCGAGCGCGGCCGGGTCCGGCACGTAGTCGCCGACATGGCCGCGAGCGGCAAGTTCGCCGACGTGCCCGGCGCGTACTCGCGCATTCTGGTCGGCGGGGACGCCGCGGGATGGATCTCATACCGGCGGGCCGATGACGCCGGCGCGAGCTTCGCGCCCGACGGCGTCACGCACGTCGACGATCCGTTGCTGCTGTACTTCACCTCCGGCACCACCGCGCGGCCGAAGATGGTGGAGCACACGCACCAGAGCTACCCGGTCGGGCACCTGTCGACCATGTACTGGCTCGGACTGCGCGAAGGCGACGTGCACTTCAACATCAGCTCCCCGGGCTGGGCGAAGCACGCCTGGAGCTGCCTGTTCGCGCCGTGGAACGCAGGGGCGACGGTGTTCCTGTACAACCTCGCGCGCTTCGACGCGAAGAAGACGCTCGAAGCGCTGGTGCGCCACGGCGTCACCACCCTGTGCGCTCCACCGACCGTGTGGCGCATGCTGATCCTGGAGGACCTCAAGGCCTACCCGGCCAAGCTGCGCGAGCTGGCGAGCGCCGGCGAGCCGCTCAATCCCGAGGTGATCGAGCGTGTGCAGGCTGCCTGGAACATCACCGTGCGCGACGGCTACGGCCAGACCGAGACCACGGCGCAGCTGGGCAACCCGCCGGGCCAGCCGGTGAAGATGGGCTCGATGGGGCGGCCGCTGCCGGGCTTCAAGATCGAGCTGCTCGACGTCACCGACGACCGCCCCGCGGAGGAAGGCGAGGTCGCGATCGACCTCCGCTCGCGCCCGGTCGGGTTGATGACCGGCTACCTCGACAACCCCGAGCGCACCCGGGAGCTGCTCGGCGGTGCTTACTACCGCACCGCAGACGTCGCCTCGCGCGACCGGGACGGCTACTTCTGGTACGTCGGGCGTGCCGACGACGTGTTCAAGAGCGCCGACTATCGCATCAGCCCGTTCGAGCTGGAAAGCGCGCTGATCGAGCACGACGCGGTGGCCGAGGCCGCCGTGGTGCCCAGCCCGCACGCGCTGCGCCTGAGCGTGCCGAAGGCCTACCTCGTGCTCAAGCCGGGCTTCGAGCCCTCGCGTGCGACCGCGCTTGCGATCTTCCGCTTCACGCGCGAGCGGCTCGCGCCCTACAAGCGCATCCGCCGCATCGAGTTCTCCGACCTGCCCAAGACCATCTCGGGCAAGATCCGCCGCGTGCAGCTGCGCGGCGCCGAGAACGAGCGCCAGGGCGAGGCGCGGCGCAGGAACGAGTTCTGGGACGAGGATTTTCCCGAGCTGAAGGCGTGACCCCGGCGCGCCGCGTCCGCAACTCGCCGGCACGTTTTCTTGTGGATGCCACACCCCGCCCCTATACTCGCACTGTCGTCAGCTGACGTCAGGAGGAGAAATGGACATCGTCGATCGCGCGAGGAAAATCCTGCTTCAGCCCAGCAGCGAGTGGCCGGTCATCGAGCAGGAGCAGACCGATCCCCAGTCGCTCTATCGCGGCTACATCGCGATCCTGGCGCTCATTCCCGCCATCGCGGGCCTGATCAGCCGGGCCTTCATCGCCAGTTTCTTCGGCGTGCGCATGGGCATGGGCGCCGCGCTGGGCTTCACCGTCGTGGGCTACGTGCTGAGCCTGGTGATGGTGTTCGTGGTCGCGTTCATCGCCGACACGCTGGCGCCGAACTTCGGCGGGCGGAAGAACCTCGTCCAGGCGCTCAAGCTCACGGCGTACGCGATGACCGCTTCCTGGGTCGCGGGGGTCTTGGTGATCGTGCCCGTACTCGGCTGGCTCGCCTCCCTCCTCGGCGCGCTGTACTCGCTGTACCTGTTCTACCTGGGTGTGCCGGCGCTGATGAAGGTGCCGGCGCAGAAGGCGCTCGGCTACACCGCCGTGATCGTGGTGATCGCCATCGTAATCGGTGCCGTGATCGGCATGCTCAACGCAGCCATGTTCGGCGTGGGGGCCGGCCCGATGGGCCGGCACTACTGAGCGCGGCCGGGACGCACGGCGGCAGCGGCCGCCGCGGCTACCAGTGCTTGCGCAGGCCGATCTCGAAGCCGTGCGGCAGCGCCTCGAGGATGATGGGCGACTTCCTGTGCTGCGCGTAGTACCCGGCGGCGGTGCCGAGCGCGAAGCCCGCGAACACGTCGGTCTGCCAGTGCGCCTGCGACTTCAGGCGCGCAATCCCGTCGTACAGCGGCAACAGCTCGAGCGCATAGACTCCGGGATGCTGGTCGCGATACTCGAGCACGAACGGCGTCACGGCGGCGCTGACGAAGGACACCTCGCCGCTCGGAAAGCTGTAATGGTGGCTGCCCTGAAACCACAGGTTGGGATCCGTGGTCTGGGTGGGCCGCGCGCGGGTGAACACATCCTTCGCCACGGTCGTCGCGACGATCGAGATCGCCGAGGAGTCCACCGAGCGCCAGAAGGTCTGCCCGAGGCGGCTGTCGCCGCCTTCCCAGAGCGCGCCTCCCAGAACGGTCGCCAGGGTCAGCTCCTGCAGCAGCAACTGGTCGTGGCGCGCCCAGATGCCGCTCTCGTCCAGGCCGATGCGGTGATCGATACCGAGCGGTCCGCCGGCTGCCTGCGCGAGCGCGACGTAGCAGCCTCCCAGCGCGGCCAGCAGTGCTTTGCGCCATGCGCGGCTTGAACGCCCGGCAGGACCAGCGACGCGAGGCATGGTCTCGAATGCACCCTAGGGAGGACGGGGCTCGGATGCTACACCCGCTAGCCCTTCCCGTGCTGACGCCGGCTTCAGCCTGAACCGGTGGCGGGGCGCACCGCTCTAATCGAGCGATTTGCGAAAGCGCAGCACGCTCACCGTCAGCATCCCGAGCGCGAGCAGCGCCATCGCCCCGAGCTGCGGCCAGAGTATCGACACCCCTACCCCCTTGAGGAATACCGCGCGCAGGACCACCAGGAAGTAGCGCAACGGATTGACCACGGTGAACCATTGCAGGAGCTTGGGCATGGCCGCGATCGGAAAGGCGAAGCCCGAAAGAATGAAGAACGGATTGACCAGGAAGAAGTTGAGCGCGAACGCCTGTTGCTGGGTTCGCGAGAAGGTCGACAGCAGCAGTCCCATGCCGAGCGCCGCAAGGAGAAACAGCGAGGCGCCGATCAGCATCACCCAGGGGCTTCCGCTGAACGGGACGCGGAACCAGAGAATGCCGATGGCGCTCACCAGGGCGATGTCGCCGAGCCCGATGAGGAAGAACGGCACGGTCTTGCCGAGGATGAACTCCACCGGACGGATCGGGCTGACCATGATCTGCTCGAGCGTGCCGACCTCGCGCTCGCGCACGATGGCGAACGCGGTGAGGCTGACCACCTGCAACAGCGTCAGCGTGCCGATCACGCCGGGGATGAAGAACCAGCGCTCGTTCAGGCCTTCGTTGAACCAGGGCCGCGGCGCGAGCGCGATCCCGATCTGCGGCGTCGCGCCGCCGACCCCCGGCGCGCTCGCGCGGCTCGCCTGCCCGGCCGAAAACTGGACCACGATCTGGCTGATGTAGCCGAGCGCGATCAGCGCCGTGTTCGAGTTGGTGCCGTCCACGATGACCTGCAGCGGCGCGCCGCGGCCGTTCTGCAGGTCGCGGCCGAAGCCGGCGTGGATGACGATGGCGATGACGGCCGTGCCGCGATCGATATCCCGCGTGATCGCGCCCTGGCTCTCCGCCACGTCGACGACGTCGAAGCGCGAGGTGGCGAGGAAGTGCGACACCAGGCTGCGGCTGGCGGCGCTGCGGTCGAGGTCGAGGATCGCGGTGGCGACGTGATGCACGGTGAAGGTCGCCGCGTAGCCGAAGATGAACATCTGCAGGATCAGCGGAACGACCAGGCGGAACATCGCCCAGCGATCGCGCCTGAGCTCGAGAAACTCCTTCATCAGCATCACCGACAGGCGTTCGAGCATCGCGCTAGTCCAGCCGCTTGCGGAAGGCCCGCGCGGCGATCACCACGATGACCGCGGCGTAGATGGCGAGGCCGAGCAGCGGCAGCCAGAGATCGGCCAGTCCGCTGCCCTTGAGAAAGATCGCGCGCAGGACCGTGACGTAATAGCGCGAATACACGGCCAGAGTGATGGCGCGGATCGGCGCCGGCATCTGGTCGATCGGGAAGGTATAGCCCGAGAGCAGGGTGGTGGGCAGCATGGTGACGAGCAGGGCGACCTGGCTCGCGCCGAGCTGGCTGCGCACGCGCACCGATATGACGTAGCCCATGCCGAGCACCACGATGAGGAACAGCGCGGTGGTCGTGAACAGCGCGAGCACGCTCCCCCGAAAGGGCACTCCGAACCAGTAGATGGCGGCGACCAAGCAGAACGCGGCGTCGAGCAGGCCGATCGCGAAATACGGGATCAGTTTGCCGACCATGACTTCGAGCGCGGTGACCGGGGTCGAGATCAGCTGCTCCATCGTGCCCCGCTCCCACTCGCGCGAGACCGTGAGCGAGGTGAGTTGCGCACCGACCAGCGCAAGGATCACCGCCACCACCCCGGGGATGATGAAGTTGCGGCTGTCCAGGGTTTCGTTGAACCAGGTGCTGGGCTCGAGATCGACCTGGCCGACCAGGGCCGGCCGAACGCCGTGCGCGGCCGCCCAGCGCGCCGCGATGTCGGCGTTGGCCTGTGCGATCACGCCCTGGGCGTAGCCGAGCGCGATGTTGGTGGTATTGACGTCGGTCGCGTCGAAAACGGCCTGCAAGGGCGCGCTTCCGGTCGCGGCCAGCTGGCGCGAGAAGTCCGCCGGAATCACCGCGGCGGCGATGCATTCGCCGCGGTCCATCGCATCGCGAATGCCGGCCTCGCGCCCGAGCGTGCGCCGGATCGAGAACCAGCCGGACGAGACGAAGCGCTCGACGACGGCGCGGCTCTGCTGGCTGTTTTCCTGGTCGAAGACGCACAGCGGCACCCGCTTGATGTCGAGGCTCACCCCATAGCCGAGCAGGACCATCTGCATGAGCGGCATCAGCAGCGCGACCGCAAGGCTGCGCGGGTCGCGCCAGACCTGGAGCATTTCCTTGTACGCCATGGCGAGGAGCCGCCGTGCCTTCACGCCGCGATCCTTTCATCCTGCCCGCCGGAGACCAGGTGCACGAAGACATCCTCGAGGCTCGGTGCGACGCTGCGCACCTGACCGGCCTGGATTCCGCGCGTGGCGAGAAAGCCGGGCAGCTCGGCGGGGCCGAGGCCCGCTTCGCCGAGCACGACGTGGAGCTTGTCGCCGAAGATGGCGGCCTCGATCACGCCCGGCGCAGCGGCGAGCGCCTGCAGCGCGGCCCCGAGCGGCGCGCACTCGACCTCGACCAGCTGGCCTCCGAGCCGCTGGCTGCGCAGCTCGCCCGGAGCGCCCATCGCGATGAGCTTGCCGCGATCGATGAGCGCGATGCGGTTGCAGTACTCGGCCTCCTCCATGTAGTGCGTGGACACCAGGATGGTGACGCCGCCCCCCGCCAGCTCGTGGATCAGGTCCCAGAACTGCCGCCGGGCCTCGGGCTCGACGCCCGAGGTCGGCTCGTCGAGAAACAGGATCGGCGGGCGGTGCAGGATCGCGCAGCCCAGCGCGAGGCGCTGCTTCCAGCCGCCCGCCAAGGTGCGCACCAGCGCCCCCTCGCGGCCCTCGAGCCCGGCCATCGACACGGCGGCGCGCGTGCGCTCCTCGATGTCGCGGCGCGGGACCCGGTAGATGCCGCCGAAGAACTTGAGGTTTTCGCGTACCGTCAGGTCGCCGTACAGGGAGAATTTCTGCGACATGTAGCCGATGTGCTCGCGCACGGCTTCGGGCTCCCGGCCGACATCGAGGCCCGCCACCGTAGCCGTGCCCTCGGTCGGGCGCAGCAGGCCGCAGAGCATGCGGATGGTGGTCGACTTCCCGGCCCCGTTGGGCCCGATGAAGCCGACGACCTGGCCTTTTTCGATGCTCAAATCGAGGTGGTCCACGGCGGTGAAGGTCCCGAACTTCTTGGTCAGCCCCCGGGTGAGGACCGCGGGCACGGCGCCGCTCACGCCTGTCCCCCGGGTCCGAGCAGGGCCACGAACACGTCTTCGATGCCGGGCTCGGCGGGCCTGAGGTCGAACTCCGTGATGCCCCGCTCGGCGAGCCGCGCGCGCAGCTCAGGGACGCGCCGCGCGGAATCGTCGACCCGCACGTGCACTCGATCGCCCATGAGCAGGACGCCAAGCACTCCGGGCGTGCCTGCGAGCGCAGCGCGCAGGGAGCGGGGATCGGCCGACGCGACGGCGAGCAATGCGCCCGGCATCGCCTGCTTGAGGCGCGCGGGGGTATCGCAATGACGGATCTGTCCGCCATGCAGCAGAGCCAGGCGCGAGCAGCGCTCCGCCTCGTCCATGTACGCGGTGGACAGCACGATGGCGACCCCGCGCTCGCGCAGGTTGTACAGGATCGCCCAGAACTCGCGCCGGGAAACGGGATCGACGCCGGTCGTCGGCTCGTCGAGCAGCAGCACCCGGGGGGTATGGATCAGGGCGCAGATCAGGCCGAGCTTCTGCTTCATCCCGCCGGAGAGCTGGCCCGCCAGCCGGCGCCGGAAGGGCGACAGCCCGGCGGCCTCGAGCAGCTCCCGGCTGCGTTGCGCGCGCTCGGCGGGCGGAACGGCGAACAATTCGCCGTAGAAGCGGATGTTTTCGTCAACCGTGAGGTCCTCGTACAGGCCGAAGCGTTGCGGCATGTAGCTCAGGCGCAGCTTGGCGAGCTCGGGCTCGGCGCCCGCGTCCACGCCGTCGACCTCGATGTCGCCCGCATCGGGACGCAGCACGCCGGCCAGCATGCGCATGATGGTGGTCTTGCCCGCGCCGTCGGGCCCGACCAGCCCGAAGACCTCTCCCCGCGATACCGTGAAGCCGACGTCTTGCACGGCCCGCACGGGGCCGAAGCTCTTGCTGAGCGCGCGCACGCTCACCGCCGCTTCGCCGGGTTGCGCCGTCATTTTCCCGCGGGCAGGAGCGCGATCGTCGCCTGCGCCGGCATTCCCGGCAGCAGCTCGTGCGTCGGATTGTCGATGTCGATGCGGATGCGATAAACGAGCGCAACCCTTTCGGCGTGGGTTTCGACCGTCTTGGGCGTGAACTCGGCCTGTGAGGAGATGAAGCCGATGCGGCCATGATAGATCTTGCCGGGATAGGTATCGGTCGCCACTTCTACCGCCTCGCCCAGCCGGATCGCGCCCAGGTTCGTCTCGTTCACGTAGGCGCGCAGCCAGACGTGGTCGAGGTCATCGAGCGTGAAAATCGCCACGCCGGGCCCGGCCAGCTCGCCCAGCTCGGCCTCGCGCACCGCCAGCACCCCGCTGAAGGGCGCACGCAAAACCGTGTAGGACAGCGTGACCCGATCGAGACCCGCCTTCGCCTCGGCCGCTGCGCGGTCGGCGCGCGCGAGCTCGATATTGTCGCGTGCCACCTGGACGAAGGCCAGGTCGCGCTCGAGCTCGGCGGCTGCCTGCGCCGCGGCGGTGGAGGCGAGGTCATAGGCCAGCTGCGAGATCGCGCCGGATTTCAGCTGGGCTTCGTCGCGCGCGAGCTCGCGCTTCTTTTCGGCGAGGTTGAAGCGGTCGCTGGCGACAGTGTTGCGGGCCGCAGCCAGGTTGCTCTCGTTCACGGCAACCGCCCGCCGCGCGACCTCGAGATTGGTCTGGTCGATTTCCAGCTGCTGGCGGTAGAAGCGATCGTCGACCCGGGCCAGCACGGTGCCGGCTGCGACGGACTTGCCCTCGTCGAAGGGCAGATACACGATCGGCGCCTGGACCTGGCTGAAGCTCAGCACGCTCTGATGGGCCTCGATGTTGCCCGAGACCACGATCTTCTGCGGGCCGGCCGGGGGACCGAACAAAGCCCGCCTGGCGGGCGCCCAGAGCGACAGCACGCCCGCGGCGGCGACCAGGACCGCGAGCGCGGCGATGCCCAGGCGCGCGCGGCGCGTCATCGCCGAGCAGCTCCGGCGCCCGAAGCGCTAGGCCGCACCTTCGTATCCGCAGCCGCCGCAAAGGGCGGCCCGCGGCCGGCTCACCGCCGCCCTCGCTTTCCCCGCCCGGCCGCCGCCACGCCACGCACCAGCAGCACCGGCACCGGCGTCTCGCGCAGCACTTGCTCGGCGTCGCTGCCCATGACCAGGCGCCTCACCCCGCGACGTCCGTGGGTCCCCATCACGATCAGATCGGCCTTGCAGCGCTTCGCCTCGCGGATGATCGACTCGGCCACCGGACCCGCCATCGATTCGGCGAGCACCGTGCGCGCCCGCACTCCGCTCTTGCGCGCAAGCGCGGCCGCCTTGGCCAGAATCTTCTGTCCCGCGACGCGCAACGACGTGAACACGTTCTCCGGGAACACCATTCCGTCGCCGGCCGCCATGATGAAGGACTCGTCGACCGCGTAGAACAGGACCAGGCTTGCGCCTTGCTGTCTTGCGATGCGCAGCGCTTCCTTCAACCCACGGCTTGCCGTGCTGCTGCCGTCGACAGGGACCAAGATGCGCTTGTACATGTTGCCGCCTCCTTTGCTTGAGATGGTGGGATTCCAGGTTACCGCGCGCTACAGCGCTTCCAGCGCCAGCGCGATGCCCTGCCCGCCGCCGATGCACAGCGTCGCGACGCCGCGCTTCAGGCCGTCGCGCTTCATCGAGTGCATGAGCCGCGTGGCGAGGATCGCTCCGGTGGCCCCGATCGGATGGCCGTGCGCGATCGCCCCGCCCTCCACGTTCACCACGTCCTCGGCCAGCCCGAGCTCGCGCAGGCAGGCGAGCGCGATCGCGGCGAACGCCTCGTTGATCTCGACGCGCTGGAGGTCGCCGATCTTCCAGCCGGCGCGCTCGAGCGCCTGGCGCACCGCCGGCACCGGGCCGATGCCGAACATTCCCGGCTCGACCGCCGCCACGCCGTAGGACACGAGCCGGGCCATCGGCTCGAGGCCGTTCTTGTCGGCCCAGCCGCGCTCGGCGACGATCATCGCCGCCCCGGCGCTGTTCAGACCCGGCGCGTTGCCGGCCGTGATCGTGCCGTCCTTGCGGAAGGCCGGCTTGAGCTTCGCCAGCGTCTCAGCCGTGGTGTCCGGCCGGTTGTGCTCGTCCTTGTCGAACACCACCGGCCCCTTGCGGCCGGGCAGCTCGAGGGCGACGATCTCGCGCTTGAACTTCCCCGCGGCCTGCGCGGCGCCGAAGCGCTGCTGCGAGCGCAGCGCCCAGCGATCCTGATCGGCGCGCGAGACGTCGTACTTGGTCACCATGTCCTCGGTGTGCCAACCCGAGTGCTGGCCGCTGAAGGCGTCGTTGAGCCCGTCGTGCAGCATCGCGTCGTAGATCTGCGCGTTGCCCATGCGGTAGCCCCAGCGCCCCCCGTGCATCAGGTACGGCGCCTGGTCCATGTTCTCCATGCCGCCGGCAATGGCGCAGCGGATCATCCCGGACCAGATCTCGAGCGCGGCGCTGGCGACGCTCTGCGCGCCCGAGCCGCACACGCGGTTCACGGTCAGCGCCGGAACCTTCACCGGTAGGCCGCCCTGGATCGCAGCCTGGCGCGCCGGGTTCATCTTGACGCCGGCCTGGATGACGTTGCCTAGCACCACCGCGTCCACATTTTCGGGCGCGAGCCCCGAGCGCTTCAGCACCTCGCGGATCGCGGCGGCGCCGAGCGCGGGCGCGGGCGTGTCCTTGAGCGTGCCGCCGTAAGTGCCGATGGCGGTGCGAACGGGGTTGCAAAGCACCACTTCCAGACCTGCCATGTCAGTCTCCTTGCGGGCGCCGGCGAAGCATTGCGGCGCGCGCGGTTCCCGTCGCCACGGTATTGCAGACGGTTCCGGTTGCCCGATGCGGCATTGTCCCGGCACGGCCGCGCGCCGCTTTGACGTCGATCAAGCGCAGGTCGACTGCACAACCGCTTCGGACCGGCGGACTGCGCCGATTCGGCGCGGCCGGCAACTAACGTGCCGGGACGTCGAAGAGCTCCGCGACCCGGCTGTCCGTCCCCTTCGAGAACAGGCTTTGGCAGGCGCGGACGACCGCGGAGTCGAACAGCGTCCCGCTGCCCTTCTTCAGCTCCGCCAAGGCGGTGCTCACCCCCAGGGCGGGATGGTAGGGACGATGCGAGGCGATCGATTCGATGACGTCGGCGACCGCCACGATTCTCGCATCGATCGTGATCTCGTCCCCCTTCAGGCCGTCGGGGTAGCCGCTGCCGTCGAGCCGTTCATGATGGTGGCAGACGGCATCGGCCACCGGCCAGGGAAACTCCACGCTCTTCAGCATCTCGTAGCCGAAGCGGGCGTGGCGCTTGACCATGCTGAACTCCTCGACGCTCAGCCGGCGCGGCAGCACGAGAATCTCGATCGGCACGCCGATCTTGCCGACGTCATGCACCTCCCCGGCGATCAGCAGACCCTCGTTGGTCGCCTCGGGCAATCCCAGGGCCCGGCCGATCTCGGCGGCGAGCAATCCGACCCTCCTCTGGTGGCCGGCCGTGTACGGGTCCCTGATCTCGCTGATCGAGCTGATCGCGCCGATGGTTCCGCGGAGCGTGGCCTCGAGCTTCCTCACCGAGCCCTTGAGATCGTCCTCGGCGCGCTTGCGCGCGCTGACGTCGATCACGACGAGCAGCGTCGCCGGACGTCCGCGAAACGAGGCGCTGCTGCCGAAACACTCGAGCTCCACGGGCCAGCCGTCCTTGCGCCGGGCTTTCACCGGGTGCGCGGCGTCCTGCTCGCGCCTGCGGCGCTCGTGGCTGACGCTGCGCATGGCGAGATCCTCGAGCAGGTCCGGCAGCACCTTCTTCGCAGGCAGCCGGCCGAGCTCCTCGCTCGTATACCCGAGCATGCCGACGAAGCGATCGTTGCAGAAGACAATGCGTCCGCGCTGGACGACGCACATCCCCGCCAGGGGCTGCTGCCACAGCAGCGACAGCGCCTCGATCTTCTCGTCGGCCGATACGCGAAGCTGCCCGGCTTCGGCCGCAGCCCTGGAGCGGGAGCGCTTCGGCACGGCCTGGGCAGTCATGCGGCAGATGAGATGGGCAAGTATTCAGCCGGATCAGGGCGGGCTACGCCACCGCAATGTTACCGAACGGAGCGCCCGGAAAGGTGAAGGATTGCAAAACGGGGAAGCCGCCATCGGCGGCTAATGCAGACGGTACGCCGCGTGGCAGGCCACGCAGCGCTGCGTGAGGTCGGCGAGCGCGCCCAGCGCCGGGCGCAGATCGCCGGTCGCGGCCGCCTTGTCGACCTCGATCGCGAAGCGGCTCGCCGCCTTGTGCATCTCGGTACCCATGGCCTGCATGCCCGCGGGCATGTAGGGGGCGACCTCGTGCGCGCCGTGCAGCTCGAACGAGCTCAGGCCAAGGCGGTGCTCCGCGAGCTTCGCGGCTTCGTCGTAGGCGTTGTTCGCGAGCGCGGCCTGGATCCTCTGCAGCGTCGCGAGGTGGTCGCGCATGTTGCGCATCTCGTGCTCGAGCAGCATGGGCGGGAAGCTCACGCTCTGGCGCGTATCGGCGGGCTGTGGCATCGGCATGGACATGGCGGCGGGCAGCGCAGGTTCGTGCCGATGCTCGGCGGCGTGCGGCGCAGCGGCGCTCGCGAGTGCGGCGGCGGCGACGGTGATCAATAAAAGGTGCTTCACGGATCTTCTCCAGGGACTCGGTCCGGGGTGCGCGAATCTCAGCGGGTTTGCGTGCCACCCGGCTTGCACGGATACGCCCGGCGCAGCGCGATCCCCGCCAGGACGCCCGCCTCCTCGCGCAAGCGCGCCTCGGGCTGGCTGCGCAGCGCCTTCACCAGCACGCGGACCATCTGCAGGTTGGTGACGCCCTGCGGAACGCAGAAGAACCTGCGCTTTTCGTATTCCGCCATGTCGCCGCTGGCGCCGAGCGCCGAGACCTTCACGCCCTCGCCGAAGCCCTGGATGTAGCCCATGCACTGCCCGGCCTTGTAGGGATCGACGTTGGGCGCACCGTCGGCGCCCTTGACGACCTCGGTGCAATTCGCCAGCAGCTCGCTGCCGCTCATCGCCGCCGCCGGCGCGGACGAGAGCAGACCGAATGCGAGCGCCAAGGCTGCCGATAATCGAGCCACGCGGTTTTCTCCTTGCGAATGCCGGTACACGCGCTTTCAACGCTGCAGACGGCGGACGACGACCGAGGAGCCCGAATCATACAGGCAGTCTCATCGGCCACGTCCCATCGCGTGACAGGAAACCGCAGCACTGCTCGAGCCCCGCAAGCGAGGACTTGGCGGCTATCATGCGGGAGCGCCTCGCACCCGAGGCTGAATTGACCGATTTCTGCCCACGACCGGGATGACCGCTTCCGCACCGATTCTCCGCTCCGTGCTCACGTGTCCGCGCTGCGGCTTCGCGCGCGAGGAGACGATGCCGACCGACGCCTGCCAGTTCTTCTACGAGTGCGCCGGTTGCGGCGCGCTGCTGCGCCCAAAACCCGGCGAGTGCTGCGTGTTCTGCTCCTACGGCAGCGTGCGCTGCCCGCCCATGCAGCAGCCCGCGGGCGATTGCTGCGGCAGGTAGCGAAGGCCACACTGCGCCCACCGCAGCCATGAGCGCCGATACGCTGCAGCACGTGATCGACGCGCGCGGCGCGTTCCTGCACCGTTACGGCTACCTGGCGGTGTTCCTGCTCGTCATGCTCGAAGACTTCGGCCTGCCGACGCCGGGCGAGACGACGCTGATCGCCGCTTCGCTGATCGCCGCGCGCGGCGGGCTGCGCATCGAGTGGGTGGCCGCGTGCGCGTGGCTCGGCGCAGTGATCGGCGACAACATCGGCTTCGCCATCGGGCGCTACGGCGGCATGCGGCTGCTGGCGCGCTACGGCCGCTACGTCGGCATCAACGCCGAGCGGCTGTCCTTCGTGCAGCGCTTCTTCGACCGCTGGGGCGGCGCGATGGTCGTGCTCGCACGCTTCGTCGAGATCGCGCGCCAGATCAACGGCATCGTGGCGGGCAGCGCCGGGATGACGCGGCGCCACTTCCTGCTGTACAACGCGCTCGGCGCGGCGCTCTGGGTCGGGGTCTGGTCGCTTGGAACTTTTCTGGTCGGAGATCGCTTCCTCGCCTATCTGCCGGACATGGCGCGGGCGAGCTACGCCCTGCTCGCCGCGGCGCTCGTGCTGCTGATCGGCTACGGCTGGTGGTTGCGGCGCCGGCGCTAGTGCAGCGACCTGGTCGGCCCGCCGGCTAGGCGGGCTTGACGCCGCTGCCGCCGCCATTTGTGCCGCGCAGCAGCGCCTCGAACTCGTGCGCCGGCAGCGGCTTGTGGAACAGGAAGCCCTGCACCTGGTCGCAGCGCAGCAGCCGCAGCAGCTTGAGCTGCTCCTCGGAATCCACGCCCTCGGCGACGACGGTCAGGTTGAAGGCGCGCGCCAGCGTGATGATGGTGGACACCAGCGTCATGCTGTTCGGGTCGAGCGGCATGTTGACGATGAACGAGCGATCGATCTTGAGCGCGTCGATCGGCAGCTTCGACAGGTAGGCGAGCGACGAGTAGCCGGTGCCGAAGTCGTCCACGGCGATGCCGATGCCGGCCTCGCGCAGCTTGCGCAGCTTGGCGATCGAATCCTCGATGCTTTCCATGACCAGCGTCTCGGTGATCTCCAGGCTGACGCCGCCCGCGCCGCCGCCCGACGCCACTGCGGCGATCACCTGCTCGGCGAAGTCCGGCCTGCGCATCTGGATCTGCGAGACGTTGACCGCGATCGACGGACAAAGGAGGCCCGCGGCCTTCCACTGCGCCCAAGCGGCCGACGCAGTCTTCAACACCCACTGGCCGACTTGCAGGATGAGCCCCGTTTCCTCGAGAACCGGGATGAACATCCCTGGCCCGACCAGTCCCGCTTCCGGGTCCTGCCACCGGATCAGCGCCTCGGCACCGATGATGGTGCCGCGCTGCAGGTCGAGCTTGGGCTGGTAATACAGCACGAACTGCTCCTGCTCGACCGCTTGGCGCAGGCGGTTCTCGAGCAACAGCCGCTCCGCCACGCGCGCGTTCAGCTCGGGCCGGTAGGCGACGAAAGGTTCGCGGCCCTTGCGCGCGCGCTCGAGCGCCGATTCCGCATTGGCGAACAGCTCGGAGCTGCTCGCGCCGTCGGAGGGGAACACCGCGACCCCGATGCGTACGTCGATGCGCAGCTCGGTGCCGTCGATCGCGATGGGCTGGGTCAAGGCGGCGCGCAGCCCCTCCACCCAGCGCGCCACGCCCGAGGCGTCGCCCACGCCTTCGCGGATCGCCCCGAAGGTATCGGCCGCGATCCTGCCGACGTTTTCCGCGGTGGCGTGCTCGGCGAGGCGCGCGGCCATGCGCTTGAGCACGGCGTCTCCCTTGTGCATGCCGAACGTCTCGTTGATGCGCCGGAAGCGCACGATGTTGATGGCGGCGACCACGAAGCCGCGCCCGGCGTGCACCAGCTGCGCGATGCGGTCCTGGAACAGAGTGCGGTTGGCGAGATCGGTCAGGCTGTCGTAGAGAGCGAGATAGCTGATGCGCTCCTCCTTGCCGAGATGGTCGAGCGCGAACCCCACGTCGCCGGCAAGCTCCTCGAGGAGCCGAACCTCCTCGTCGTCGAACGCGTTCCTCTCGCGCGATGCGATGGTGATGACGCCGAACACCGCCTCGCCGGCCTGGATCGGCAGCGCGGCAAGCGCTGCGCAACCCGCCTGCATCGCTTCGACCCGCAGCGGCGAGCGATTCGCATCCGCCTCGAGGTCGTTGCACGCGACCACGTGCCGGGTGCGGTAGGCCTGCGCCACCATCAGTGGCGGGGCGGAGTCGCGCACGTCCACTTCATGGATCGCCAGGTTTTCGGGCCCGGCGTAGGCAGCCGGAACCAGCTCGGTCCGGTCCTGGTTGATCATGCGGATGTGCACGAACAGGAATCCGCCCGTGTCGACCACCAGCCGGCAGGCCGCGTTGAACAGCTCTTCGCGGCTCTTGACGCGCACGATGGTCGAATTGATCCCGCTCAGCATCGCATGCATGCGGGTCAGCCGGGCGATGCGCTTCTCCTGCGCGCGGCGCTCGGTGATGTCCTCGGTCACCTCGACGCCGCCGACCACCCCGCCGAAAGCATCCACGATCGGCGCGGCCGCGCTGAGGATCGTCTTGCGCGCGCCGTCGAGGGATTCGATGTCGATCAGCTCGTTGAGCGAGGTCTTGCCGTCGCGGACCGCGCGGTCGAGCGCCCACTGCCCGGGCTCGACGCGCCGCGCGGTGTCCGCCCACCAGGCCTTGCGCTCGGGACGGGCTGCCCCTCTGGCCAGGCCCGCGCCGCCCCAGATGCGCTCGACCGCGGGATTGCCGATCACGATTGCGCCCTTGCGGTCGGCGACACGGACCCCGACCGGGAGCGTATCGAGCACCTTGCGCAGCAGCGCCTCGTTGGCCGCGAGCCTGTCCGCGGCCTGCTTGCGCTCGATCGCCGTGCCGAGCTGGCGCGCGACCCCGACGATCAGCCGGACCATGCGCTCGTCCTGCGCACCGACCGCGCGGCGCAGCAGCAGCAGCCCCGCGAGCGGCTTGCCGTCGTGGCCCGGCACCGTCACCGCCAGGATCGCACGCAAGCCCGCGGCGATGGCGTCCGCGCGCCGCAGAAACCGGGTCGTACCCCTGGACTGGGTCAGGTCGGGGATCCAGCTCGGCTCGCCGCTCTGCCACGTCGCGAGCATCAGGCTTCCCGTGGTGTCGATCGCAATCTCCCGCTCGCGCCCTTGCTTGGCAAAGCGCTCGATCGCCGGATCTTCGATGTGCCACACGGCAGCGGCACGCGGAACGCCCTGCTCCTCCAGCCATGCCTCCGCGCAGTCCCAGCCGCTCGCCTCGCAGATCGTCCTGAGCGCGACCTCGAGCGCGGCGGGCACGTCGGCGGCCGAGGACATCCCGTCGGTCACCGCGAGCAGCAACCGCACCTCCTCCTCGCTGCGCTTGGCCTCGGTGATGTCCTGCAGCGTGACGAGCCAGCGCTGCTTGCGGTCCGCGGAATCGAACGCCGCAGCCGGTTCGCTCACCTGGCGCAGCCACGCCCAACTGGCGTCAGCGCGCCGCACCCGGTACTGTTCATCCAGACGCGTGCCCCGGGTGGCGGCTTCCTTGGAGACCTCGCGCAGCCGCTCGCGGTCAGCGGGGTGCACCAACGCGAGCCACTCGCGCAGGCTGCTCGGCACCTGGTCCGGATCGCAGCCGGCGATCAGCGGCAACGTATCGGACCAGCTTTCGAGGCCCCCGTCGGCGCGCGCGACGAGGTGCGCGAGCTTCGCCAGGCTCTGCGCGTGCCTGAGCGCCGCCTCGCGCTGGAGCAGCGTTTTTTCCATGCGCTTGCGCACCGTGATGTCGCGCGCCACCGTCGACAAGTATGCGACTGAGCCGTCGGCGCCGCGGTGAGCGAGGATGACCTGAAGGATCGGAATCTCCCTGCCGTCGGATCCCAGCAGCGCGGTCTCGCCGCTCCAGATCCCCTCTCGCAGCGCGTGCGGGAATCCCTCATCCAATAGCAGCTTGGCCGCCCATTCCGGGTGGGTATGCGGAATGCTAATCGACGAAACGTCCGCCTCCTCGCCGACGCCGAGCATGCGCCGCCCCGCCTGGTTGAGGTAGAGCAGATTTCCGTCCAGCGTCGCCGTCCCGACCAGGTCGGGCGTCGCCTCCAGGATCGCGACCAGCCGCGCCTGTTCCTCCTGCGCGCGCTTGCGCCGCTCGATTTCGGCAGCGAGCTTGGCCGTGCGCTCCTCGACCAGCAGCTCCAGTCCTTCGTGCAGCCGCGCCCGGGCCAATGCGACGCCGAGCTGGCTGCCCACCGCGTAGAGGTTCGGCGCATCGGCGTCGTCGAAGATGCCCGCCTCGTCGCCGACCAGGTTCATGACCCCGAGCGCCTCCCCGCCGATCCAGATCGGCACGCTGGCGTGCGCCTTCAGGCCCCGGGTGTCGCCCGGCGCCCGTGCCAGCCGCTCGCACTCCAGCATGTTGGTCACCGAGTCGAGCTCGCCGGCGATCAGCTTGCGCCGGCACAGGCACGGGCCGTCGAGCGCCCCCGGCGAAGTCAGCGCCGGCGGCAGGTTGCGCGCCGCGACGACCCGGAAGCCGTCGCTGCCCTCCCGCAGCGTAATCCAGCCTGCCTTCACGCCGGGCAGCTCCATGGCGCGCTCGAGCGCCGTTTCGGCGACCTGGCGCTCGCCGACCACCGCGTTGAGGCCGTCGGCGATGCGGTACAGCCCCTGCAACACCTGGTTCGAGCGCTCCAGCTGCTTCTCGCGCTGCTCGAGCTCGCCGTTGATCTGCACCGCCTGCTCGTAGGTCGAGATCAGCAGGTCCAGGATCTGCTGCCGCTCCGCGGTGATGAACTGGCGTTGCCCGCCGAGATTGATCTCGAGCCCCATCTGCATGTTCTGGTTCTTGCGCAGCTCGAGGTTCATCAGCAGGTACTCGATGCGCGACAGCAGGTAGCGCGCTTCGTACGGCTTGCGGATGAAGTTGTCGGCGCCGCATTCCAGTCCGCGGATCACGTCCAGCGGGTCGGAAAGCGTGGTCACCAGCACGACCGGTATGTCCTTGAGCGCGGCGTCGCTCTTGAGCGCGCGGCACAAGCCGTAGCCGTCGAGCTCGGGCATCACCACGTCGCTGATCACCAGCGCCGGCCGGTGCGCGCGGGCCGCCTTCAGGGCTTCGCGGCCGTTGGCGGCGGTCCTGACCGCATAGCCCTGCTCTTCCAGCAGCGCGGCGAGCTGCGCCGCCTGCGTCGGACTGTCCTCGGCGATCAGAATCTCCACCGTGCGCTCTGCCTTCTTTGCGGATGCCATGTCGCCTCCCGGCCTAGCGTCGGCCGTTCACCAGATTGATCAGCACGGCGGCGATCTTTTCCGGCGGCAGCACGTACATCGTCGCGTCGAGGCGGATCGCCTCGCCCGGCATGCCGTGCACCACCGAGCTCGCCTTGTCCTGGACGAAGGTCGCGGCGTCCATTTCCTTGAGCAGCCGCAGCTCGTCGGCACCGTCGCGCCCCATGCCGCTCAGCAGCCCGGCCACCGCGTCGCCCCCGTAGGCTTGCGCCACCGAGCGGAACAAGTGGGAAACCGACGGGCAAAGTCCGTTCTCGGGCTGGCCTGCGCTCAGCACGATCCTGCCGCCGCGGTCGACGCCCATCTGCTGACCGTCCGGCGCGATGTAGACGCTGCGGGGGAGCGGCGTCTCGCCGTGCGCGGCAAGCTGGACCGCCAGGGAGCAGGACTGCGCCAGCCACTCGGCAAATCCGCGCACGAAGCCCGGTGCCATGTGCTGCACGACCAGGATCGGCACGGGAAAGTCGGCCGGCAGCGCCGACAGGATCGTGTGCAGGGCAGGGGGCCCGCCGGTGGACGCGCCGATGGCGACGACGCGAACCTTTGCCCGGACTCCGGACGGGCGTGCCGCGGCGGGAGCGCGCTGCACGCGCGGCCAGCGTCTCACGACCTTCACCTCCGCCATTGCCTTCACCGTGCGCACCAACTCGCGCGCGCCGGCCTGGTGGTCCCTGTCCCCGAGACCCGCA
Source organism: uncultured Pseudomonadota bacterium (assembly GCA_963817785.1). Lineage (GTDB taxonomy): Bacteria > Pseudomonadota > Gammaproteobacteria > Burkholderiales > SG8-39 > JAKALD01. The sequence continues at coordinate 1,426,708 of CAWFPL010000008.1, forward strand.
GGCCGCGGCAGCACCGCCAGCGCACCCGCGTCCATCGCGTCGAAGGTGGTCGTCACCTCGCGCGTGTTGGTGCTGCCGCTCACGATCACGATCGGCGTCGGGTCGTTCTCCATGATCCGGCGCGTGGCCTCGAGACCGTTTATGCCCGGCATGTGGATGTCCATCGTGATCACGTCGGGCCGCAGGCGCTTCACGGCGTCGAGCGCTTCCTCACCGCTCGACGCGGCGCCGACCACGCGGATCGAGGGATCGGAGCCGAGGACGTGAACCAGAAACTCCCGCACCGAGGGGGAATCCTCCACCACCAGGACCTTGACCATGCGCGCCGCCTCGTCTGCCGTCTCGGCCATCGCGTCCCCGCTAGAGCAGGCGCCGCACGATCTCGAGCAGGTTGCTCTGCTCGAAGCTGCTCTTGACGATGTAGGCGTTGGCGCCGACCTCGATGCCGCGCTCGCGCTGCTCGCGCGAGCCGAGTGCGGTCACCAGCACCACCGGCAGCTCGGCGAGCCGCTTGTCGGCGCGCACCTTCGCCGTCAGGTCGAAGCCGTCCATGCGCGGCATCTCTACGTCCGAAACCAGCAAGTCGAAGCTCCCGGCTCTGAGCGCGGTGTACGCGTCCAGGCCGTCCACCGCGGTGCTGACTTGATAGCCGGCCGATTCGAGGATGTTCTTGAGCAGCGCGCGCGATGTGATCGAGTCCTCGACCACCAGGATCGATCTCTGCCGGAATGCGTCGGGCGTCTCGATGGGAGCGGGAGCCGGCGCGCCGGCGGAAAACCGCGCCGCGGACTTGAGCAGATCGGCGACGCTCAGCACCGGCACCAGCTGTCCGGTTCCGAGGATGCTCGCGCCGGCCACGTTGCGCACGCGCGCGAGCTGCGCGCCGAGCGGCTTCACCAGCAGCTCCTGCTCGCCCAACGCCTCGTCCACCTGGAAGGCGATGCGCGACGGGCCCAGGGCGAGCACCACCGCGTGCACGTACGCGCGCGCGTCGTTACGCGCACTTTGGCGCGGCAATTCGAGAACGTCGTCGAGCCGCGCGAACGCGAGCGCGCGCCCCGCGAGCTCGATCGTGGCGCGGTTCTCCACCGTCTTGATGTCGGCCTTGGAGACTCGCGTCACCCGCTCGACGCTCGCTGCGGGCAGCGCGAACAGGCGATCCGCCGCACGCACCAGCACGCCGCGGTAAGTGGACGAGGTGAGCGGCAGCACGATGCGGAACGTGGTTCCGGCGCCAGGCCTGGATTCGACGCTCACGGCGCCCCCGAGCCGCTCTACTTTCTCCCGTACGATCGCCAGCCCGAGCCCGCGTCCGGACACGTCGGTGATCACCGGGCTGGTGGTCACCCCCGAGCGGAAGGCGAGCGCGACCGCGTCCGCGTCGCTCATCGCGTGCGCTTCTTCCTCGGCGAGGGCGCCCAGTCGTTGCGCGGCGGCGACCAGCTTGCGGGCCTCGATGCCGGCGCCGTCGTCCGCGACCTCGATCTCGATCTTGCCGCCGTGCTCCTGCGACACGGTGAACGAAATCCGGCCCTGGGCAGGCTTGCCCCTTTGTTCGCGCACGGCCGGAAGCTCGATGCCGTGGTCGACGCAGTTGCGCAGGACGTGGATCAACGGGTCCCGGATCTCGTCGAGCACGCGGCGATCGACCTCGATCTCGCTCCCAGCGATCGACACCTCGACCTTCTTGGACTGCTCGCGCGCCAGCTCGCGGGCGTAGCGCGGGAACGCCTCCAGCAGCGCGGAGACCGGCAGCAGCTGGATGCCGCGCACGTGCTGCAGCAGGCTGTCGGTCATGCCGGCGAGCGCGCGCTGATCTCGCGCGGCGGCTCTGCCCAGCGTCGCCAGCCGCGCCTCGAGCGACTTGGCGAAGGCGCTTTCGGCGTCCAGGTACTCGACGACCCTGGCAAGCGCCTTCGGCGGCGCGGCACCGCCGGCGCCCCGCTCGAGCGCGCGTCCGACCGAGCGCAGAGCCGGCACCACCTTCGCCCGCTCCCTGTTCCAGCCGTCGAGCTCCGAGCGAGCCGCGCGCAGTTCCGCGGCGCGCTGCCGCGCGGCGAGCCGCGGCCCCAGCAGCTCCTCGGCCTGCCACATGACGGCATCGAGCTTTGCCGCCGGGACGCGCACCGTTTCGGTCCTGCGTATCGGGCGCATTTCCGCCGCCGGCGTTTCCACGGCGCGCGGCGCCTCGATCGGCCGGTCTTCGGCGGTCGCCGGCGCCGCCGCACGGACGGGCGAGGCGGCCGCGTCCAGCCTGCGAAGCAATGCGGGATTCCCCGCGGCGGCTCGGGCGGCTGGCTCTTCGCCCAGTGCCGCAGCGAGCCCGTCGAGCGCCTCGTAGAGCAGGTCGGTGAGCGCGGGCGCGACCTCGATGCGGCTGTTCTTGAGCGCGGCGAACACCCCCTCGAGCGACTGGCACAAGGTTTCGACGTCCTTGCGATTCACCGCCCGCGCCGCGCCTTTGAGGCTGTGCGCCCCCCGGAAGATGCGCTCGACGAGACCGGCGCGCTCGCCGGGCGCGGGGCCTTTCGCGAGCTCCGCCAGTGCCGCCGACATCGCCTTCAGGTGCTCGTCCGCCTCGAGGCGGAAGGTCGCCAGGAGCCGCTTCAGGAATTCGCCGTTGCCCTGTGCCATGGCCGTTGTCGCCGCGCGCCGGTCCCCGCTCAGGAGCGCGTGCCGCCGATCATCGCGTTGAGCCCTTGCCCGAGCTCGTGCAGATTATGGGCGGCGGCCTCGGTCTGCTTGGTGCCGGCCACGTTCTGCAGGCTCGCCTGCTTGATGTTGTCCATGGCGAGGGCCACTTGGTCCATGCCCACGATCTGCTGCTGGCTCGAGGCCGCAATCTGCGTGGCCGCCTGCGCCGCCTCGTCCACGCTCTCGGCCAGCACCCGGATCGACTCGCCCGCCTGCGCCGACTGCTTCATCCCGGCCTCCACCGCCTTGGCCCCCTGCTCGGCCGCCATCACCGCCGCCCCGGTCGCCTTCTGGATCTCGCCCAGGATCGCGCGCACCTGCGCCGTGGCCTGCTTGGACTGCTCGGCCAGACTCTTGACCTCCTGCGCCACCACCGCGAAGCCCCGGCCCTGCTCGCCCGCCTTCGCAGCCTCGATCGCCGCGTTCACCGCCAGCAGGTTCGACTGCTCGGCCAGATCGTTCACCGTCGCGATGATCTCCCCGATCGCCTGGCTCTGCTCCGAGAGCCGCACGATGCTCTCGCCCACCGAGCCCATCTGCTCCTCGATGCGCCGCATGCCCCCGATCGCCTCCTCCACCGACTTGCGCCCCGCCTGCGACACCTGCGCCACCTTCTGCGCGCTGTCCGACACAAAGCGCGCCTTCTGGCTCGCTACCTGCGCCGTCTGCTTCACCTCCTCCACCGTCGCCGTCGTCTGGCTCACCGCGGTGGCCGTCTCCGATGCCCCGGCCGCCACCTGCGTCGTCGTCGCCAGGATCTCGCTCGAGGCCGAACCGAGCCGCGCGACGCCATCGCGCAGCTGCCCGACGATGGCGCGGGTGACCGCCAGGCCGAGCGCCACGAGCAGCGCCACGGCGAGCGGCACGCCGTACAGGACCACGCCGAGCGTCGCCTTGGCGCTGGCGTTCATCCGCTCGTCGCGCTGCTTCAGCAGGTTGTTCTCCTCGCCCTTCATGGCGGAAAGCGTGGCGCGGATCTCGTCCATCTGCTTCTTGCCCTGGTCGGTTTGCACCACCTGCGATGCGGCCTCGAACCCCTTGCTGTTGCGCAGATCGATGGTTGCCTTGAGCTCGGCGAGCTTGTCCGCGACCAGCGGCCGGAGACGATCCAGCCGCCGCTGCTGGTTCGGGTTGTCGGCGGTCATCGTGCGCAGCGCCCGCAGGGTCGGGCTCACGTCCCCGATGCCGTTCCGGTAGGGCTCGAGGTACGAGTCCTGCCCGGTGATCACGAAGCCGCGCTGCCCGGTCTCGGCGTCCTGCAGGTCCGAGAGCAGGTTCGCGAGCTTCTCCAGAACGTCGTGCGAGTGCACCGTGCGCGCGCTGGCCGCGACGAACCCGGTAGTGGTCCGGTAAGACACCACGCCCAGGATGACCAGTATGGCGAGCGCGAAGGCGTAGCCCGCGCCGATTCTCGTTCCGACCCCCGATTTCATCATGACGCCCCCCGCTCCGCGCTCGCGTTCATACCCGGTATTGCCCGGCCAGCTGCTTCAGCTTCTGCCCGAGCTCGTGCAGATTATGGGCGGCGGCCTCGGTCTGCTTGGTGCCGGCCACGTTCTGCAGGCTCGCCTGCTTGATGTTGTCCATGGCGAGGGCCACTTGGTCCATGCCCACGATCTGCTGCTGGCTCGAGGCCGCAATCTGCGTGGCCGCCTGCGCCGCCTCGTCCACGCTCTCGGCCAGCACCCGGATCGACTCGCCCGCCTGCGCCGACTGCTTCATCCCGGCCTCCACCGCCTTGGCCCCCTGCTCGGCCGCCATCACCGCCGCCCCGGTCGCCTTCTGGATCTCGCCCAGGATCGCGCGCACCTGCGCCGTGGCCTGCTTGGACTGCTCGGCCAGACTCTTGACCTCCTGCGCCACCACCGCGAAGCCCCGGCCCTGCTCGCCCGCCTTCGCAGCCTCGATCGCCGCGTTCACCGCCAGCAGGTTCGACTGCTCGGCCAGATCGTTCACCGTCGCGATGATCTCCCCGATCGCCTGGCTCTGCTCCGAGAGCCGCACGATGCTCTCGCCCACCGAGCCCATCTGCTCCTCGATGCGCCGCATGCCCCCGATCGCCTCCTCCACCGACTTGCGCCCCGCCTGCGACACCTGCGCCACCTTCTGCGCGCTGTCCGACACAAAGCGCGCCTTCTGGCTCGCTACCTGCGCCGTCTGCTTCACCTCCTCCACCGTCGCCGTCGTCTGGCTCACCGCGGTGGCCGTCTCCGATGCCCCGGCCGCCACCTGCGTCGTCGTCGCCAGGATCTCGCTCGAGGCCGAACCGAGCACGCCGATCCCCTCGTGCAGCTCCCGCGTCCCGCGCCGCAGATTCTCGACCATCGAGCGGAACGCTCTCAGCAGGGCGCCCACCTCGTCGGCGCGGCCGTCCTGCGGAACGCTGACGGTGAGATCGCCCGAGGCCACTTGCCCGGCGACTCCGGAGATCGTCCCGAGCGGCAGGGCGATGATCCGGTTCAGGAACAACACTGTTGCCACCGCGAGCGCCACTCCCAGGAGACCGACGATAACGAACAGGCGCACCACCTGCTCCGCCCTCAATCCGGATTCGGCCACCGCGGCGCGGGCATCCTCCACCGCCGCAGTGCCCAGGTCGTTGGCGATGGCGCGCGCCTTGAGGTAGCGCTCGGCCTGAATGCCGAGGACAAGGTTCTTCGCCTCGTCGAGCTTCCCGTCGAGAATCAAGGGATTGATCTGCACAGCGCGCGTCTGCTCGTAGGCATCGTGGATCGCCTTCAGCTCCTCGAGCCGGGCGAGAAGTCTTGGTTCGCTGCGGCCGCGCTCGATCAGCCGACCCATGATCGTCTCGATGTCTTTGCTGCGCTGGTCTGCGTCCCGACGCCATCTCTCTTGGTCAGGCCGATTCGGGAGGAGCATCATCGTCAGTTGCGCGGCCCGCACCCCGTTCTGCTCGGCACGCAGAGTCATCAGGTCCATGGCGTTGGCAAAGTCCTCCTGGTAGACACTTTTCTGCGACGCCCTGATCGTGTCGATGCCCACGTAGGCAGTTGCGATGACGGTCGCGAGGAAGACGATCATCAGCCCGAAACCGGCGAATAGCTTGCCGCGGGTCGTCAGATCGAGGAACCATTTCATCATAGTTCTCCTTGTATCGTCCTCTCGGGCCGGGATGCGGTGACCCCTTATTCGTCCACTTGTTGCTTGACCACGATGCGCTCGTCCGCAAGCAGCCTCGCCGCATCGAGCAACACCATGCGGTCGGCGGTCACTCCCTTGAGGTATGCCTCGCGCACGCCGCTGAGCGTCGGCAGCGACGTCTGCAGCTCGGCGGGCGCAACGCGCCGCGTGCCCGCGATCGCGTCGGCCAGCACGCCGAAGACCATGCCCCGCGCTTCGAGCACGATCACCCGATTGAGATCGGTCAGCCCCTTCTCGGGCAGCTCGAAAAACTTCCTCAGGTCGATCACCGACAGGATCTCGCCGCGCAGGTTGACGATGCCGAGCACGAAGGCCGGCGTGCACGGCAGCGGGGTGAGGTTCTCAAGCGGATGCACCTCGCGCACGTAGCGCGACTCGAGGGCGTAGCGCTCCCCCGACAGCTGGAACTCGACGACGTCGAGGCGCGCGGCCTCATCGGGCATCCCCCGTGCGCCGCGGCCGAGCGCCTGCGCGCGCTCCTTGAGGATGCGCACCCTTTCCTGCGGCTCCCGCTCCGCGGACCCCTGCAGGGCGGCCCGCCCCGCAGCGAGCCGGCGCGCCAGCTCGCCCCAGTCCACAGTAGCCGGCGGCTTCCCTTCTTCAGCCATCCGCTTTCTCGACGCTCATGCGGCGCGCCCCTCGGAGGCCAGCGCGGCCGGCGCCGAGGCGAGGCTCAGCCGAAGGGACGCGACGATGTCGACCATCCGGCCGGCGATCAGGCCGTCCGATTCGGGAACCAGCGCATTGTCGGGCAGCTTGCGCAGCAGCTCGAGCGCGTTGCCGAAGTGCCGGCGCGCCTCGGGATAGCGGCCCTGCCCCATGCGCAGGTTGCCCAGCGCGACGTGCGCCACGACCAACTCGGGCGCAAGATACAGCGCGCGCTCGAGCGCGAGCGCGGCCGCGTCGCGCTGTCCGCGTTCCAGCTGAATCATCGCGTGCAGGTAGTGGTGCATCGGGTCCAACCGGTCAGCGGCGAGCGCCTTGTCGCACCATGCGAGCGCGGCATCGAGCCGCCCCTCGTCGGCGTCCCTGCGGGCCATCTCGAACGGGGACGCGCCCTCGCCAGCCGCGGCGGCCGGGGGCTGCGGCCGCGTCCCAGGCTCAACGTCGGCCGACCTGACGGGCGGGCGGGCAGGCATTGCGCTTTCCAGCGCACCGAACGTGGCGACGACCTGCGGCGCGAGGCTCGACGCCGACGCGCGGCTCGCAGGCGACGGCTGCGCGACCGCCTGCGCCTCGCCATGCGCAAACTTGCGATACGCCAGCGCGCCTCCTAGATCGACCATCGCAAACTTGGGGAACAGCGCCTGCGACATCTCGCTCGGGCTCACGAACAGCCAGCCGCCTTCGCACAGCGCGCAGTGCAGCCTGCCCGCCGCCGCGGCCACTCGCTCGGGCGAGAAGTACATCAGCACGTTGCGGCAGAAGATGACGTCCAGCGCGTTGGTATTGGTCGCCAGCGAGGGAAACACTTCATCCGCGAGATTGAGGTACGCGAACGTGACCATGCGGCGGATCTCGGGCCTGACTTCGTGCCGCCCGTCCCTCCTGCGAGTGAAGTAGCGCTCGCGCATCCAGCCCGGCAGCGCGCGGAACGACCACTCGCCGTACACGCCCCGCGCGGCCTGGCGCAGGAAAAGCGGGTTGATATCGGTCGCCAGAATGGTCAGGTTGCGCTTGCGCGAGTCCGCGAGAACCCGGTCGAGCAGCATCGCGATCGAGTACGGCTCCTCGCCGGTGCAGCAGCCCGCGCTCCAGATGCGAAGGCGCCACTCGGCTTCGCTGCGCGAGCGCAGCAGGTCCGGAAGCACGCGCTGCTCGAGCACCTCGAAGCTGCGCGCATCGCGCAGGAAGTAGGTCTCCCCCACGGTCAGGTAGCTGGCGAGAATCTCGAGCTGCCCCTGCGTCATCGGCTCCGACAGCAGCCATCGGGCGCAAGACGCCGGATCGGAGAACCCGAGCTCGCGGCAGGCCGAGGCCAGCCCTTTCTCGAGGTCGTCCCAGCGCTCGCGCGGAAAGTGCAGGCCCGTGCGAGCGGATAGCATTGCGCTCAACCCCGCGAGCAGCGTGTCGGCGAGCGGCGCCCCGATTGTCACGCGCAGCCCTCCAGCGCCTGCTGCAGGGCCTGTTCCTCATCGAGGGACAGAACGACCCCGAGATCCTGGATCAGGAGCAGCCCGTCGTCGAGCAGCGCGACCCCCGAGACGTGACCGATTCCGGGTGCGATGCTGTCCGGCGCGACGATCTCATTGTCCGGACAGTCGACTACGCCCGCGACCGCGTCGACGTGCAGCGCGACCAGCCGCCTGCCGGTGTGCGCGACGATGAGCCGGTCGGTGAGCTCGATCGGCCGCTCGGGCAGGCCGAAACGCCGCCGCAAGCTGACTGCCGGGATGGCTTTCCCCTGAAGATCGAAGATGCCGAGGACCACTGTGGGCGCCTTCGGAAGCGGCGTGATCCACGGCGCATGCACTACGCGCTCGACCGCCGCCAGCGGCAGTCCGAACCGAGTTTCATCCAGCAAGAACGTGACGACTTGTCCCATGCCTCCGGCCGCATCGCGCTTGTTGTTGATTCTTGGCGGCAAGCCCTCCGTGCCGCTACCCGATCCCTACCGGCGGCGTAGGCGCTTGCTAAGTACCTCATCACTGGGATCCAAGGCGAACACTACCGGACGTTGGGATCAAGCATCTCCGTAGTTCTACGGATTTTCATTAAATAGGAACCCTTGGGAGGCTGCCCTCCGGAGGACGAAATTCCCCGGCTAGCCGCTACGACAAGATCACCCGAGCGATACGAGTCCGTATTGGATGGCGTAGCGGACCAGCTCCACCTGGTTGTGGAGGTCCAGCTTGCTAAGGAGATTCGCACGGTGCGACTCCACCGTGCGCACACCGATCCCCAGCAGCGCGGCGATTGCAGCGCTGGTCTTACCCTCGGCGACCAGGCGGAGCACTTCTCGCTCCCTTCGCGTGAGCAGTTCGTGAGGCTCGACGCCGGGTTGCCGCACTCGTTGCGAATGCCGGTTGACCTGCTCCTCCGACAGAGGCGGACTCAGGTAGCGCTCCCCTCTCATGGTCGCGCGAATGGCGCGCAGCAGCTCGTCCGGCTCCGCGCTTTTCGGCGCGTACCCCGTCGCGCCGGCGTGCAGCGCCTCCGTCACGTACGCCGCATCTGAGTACATGGACAGGACCACGATGCGCACGTCCGGACTCGTCTGATGCACCTGCCGGATGAGCGCCAGGCCGCTCAGGCCCGGCATCATGAGGTCCACGATCATCACGTCCGGCTTCAGGCGCAACACCGCCTCGGGCACCTTGGTCGGATCGGATTCGGTTCCGATCACACGCATGTCGGGCTGTGCGGTCAGAAAATCACTCAGCCCGATGAGCACCAGAGGGTGATCGTCCACGATCAGGAGGGAAGTACGATTCACCGGGACCCTCAGTCCTGCGCTGCCACCAGCGGAAGCTCGGCGGTAATCGCCGTTCCGGTACCTGGGGTCGATTCTATGGTCAGCCGCCCGCCGAGCAGGCGCGCTCGCTCGCGCATCCCCGGCAGCCCGGTGCCGCCGGCGTCCGGGGCTGCCCCCTGCACATCGAACCCCATGCCGTGGTCTTCGACCTTCAAGTATGCGGTGTCATTCGTGACGCGCACGAGCACTACGGCGTCACTTACGCAGGAGTAGCGGACGACGTTGGTCAGCGCCTCCTGGATGATGCGATACGCGGCCGTTTCCACGGCGCTCGGCAGCCGCCGATCGAGGCCGCTATGCTTGAAGTCCACGCGCAATCCGCTTTGCGACTGGTGACGGTCGATCAGCCACAGCAGCGCGGGCAGAAGCCCCAGGTCGTCGAGCATCGGAGGGCGCAGATCGAGCGCGATCCGGCGCACGGCCTCGATGAGGCCGTCCACCGCTTCCAGCGCGCCCGTCAGCCGGCCGTCGCGCAGGGGCGGCTCCATATGCATGGCGTTCCTGAGGGCCAACTTGACCGCGGTGAGCCCCTGGCCGACCTCGTCGTGCAAGTCGAGCCCGATGCGCCAGCGCTCGCGCTCCTGCGCTTCCGCGATCTGATGCGACAGTATGCGCAGCGAGTCGAGCTGCCGCCGGCTCTCGGTCACGTCGTTGAGGCAAAACACGAGCACTTCGACTTCGTCGCGCTCGTCCAGCACCGGTACCAGAGTCCAGTCCCAGTACGTGACGCCCCATTCGGGGTGGTCGGGAAACGAGAACGGACGCGCCTGAACCTGGTACGGCTGCTTGGTCCTCACGACCTCTTCGAAGATCTGCCTGGCATCGGAAGGGTACAGCTCGAAATGATTGCGGCCGATGAATTCGCCGATGTCCCGGCCGCAGGCCCGCGCGTACGCATCGTTGACGCGCAGGAAATTGAAATCCCGGTCGAGCAGCACGGCGCAGGTGAGCGTCGACTCGAAGAAGCTGTTCATGAGACGCGACTGGGCGCGAAGCTGCTGGTCGAGCCGTTGCTGCTCGGTGACGTCCGTGCCGATGCAAAGCACGTAGTGCGGCCTGCCGGCCTCGTCCCGCAGCACGGTGGGCCGCCAGCGGATGAGACGCCGCTCGCCGGCTTTCGTGAGCCAGAGATTCTCGTTGGCCTCACTGGGGTCGTGCCGCGCCGCTTTCCCGCAGCAGGCCGGCACGAGGCGTTGCCCGATCTCGGTGTGCAAAACCTCGTCGCGCCGGTAGCCCGTCAGCCGCTCGCATGCGCGATTGAACATGACGATTCTTGCGTCCGGATCGACCAGCACCACCAAGTCGGAAGTCATGTCCAGAAGCGGGCCCAGCAGACTCTCGAGCGGCGACAGCATTCGCACCTCTGCGTTCGGCCTGCCGCCTCCGGGTCCCTGGACGACGTCCTCGAGGACATCGATCAGGCGGCGTCTGCCGCCTCGGGCGGCAGGTAAGGCGGGTTGTTCGGGCCGCGGCAGGAGCGGCGGGCGGCTAGCCCCGCTGCGCCGCGGCCGCCACGACGCCGCGGTTGCGGTTGAGCCACATCGGCACCAGGCCGATCGCGATGCCGCCGAGGCCGACGACGTTGGCGGTGAGGTCGAACGTCGGGATGCCGTATAGCGCGATGAAGCCCAGAAACACGGCGCTCAGCAGCGGCCACACGACGAGCAGCGCCAGGCTGTGGGGGTCGCGCTTGCCGCTGCGCCACACGTGCCAGGCGCAGGCGAGGCAGGCGAGGCCGTAGTAGAACGCTGCCTGGATGCCGACCGCGTTGACCGAATCCTGGATCACCTGGTTGATCGACGGGTAGCGCGATGCGAACAGCAGCATGACGAGGCCCGCGAACGCGATGGCCGCGGTGGCGATCCAGGGCGTGTTCCAGGACGGATGCAGGCGCGCATAGCGCGGATGCAGCGTGCCGTCGCGCCCCTGGGCGAACATGGTGCGGGTGAACTGCAGGATCGAGGTCTCCAGGGTGCCGATCGTGCTCAGCATCACCGCCAGCACGGCCATGTAGCTCCAGGGCCTGGGGAACAGCTTCTCCGCGACGGCGAACACCACGTTGGCGCCCGAGCTCTGGATCTCCTGGTCGGTCAGCACCATGAGCGCGAGCGCGGCGAAGGCGACGAACATGGCGAGCAGCACCAGCATGGCCACCAGCGAGCCGATGCCGGCGACGCGCGAGCCGTCGCGGGTCTCCTCGTTGAGGTTGACGGTCACGTCCCAGCCCCAGTAGAAGAACAGCGCGGCGAGCGCCCCGGTCGCGAACAGGTGCGGCGAGAAGCCGGCGGGCGAAAACCACGCCAGGGACAACGGGCGCACGGGGTGATGGCCGTACTCCACGATCGCCGCCGTCACGATCACCAGCAGGATGACCAGCTCCACCAGCGTCAGGGCCACCTGCACGTAGCTGGTCAGCTTGATGCCCTTGATGAGAATCGCACTCACCACGGCGAGCCAGCCGGCCGCCACCAGGGCCACCATGCCGATATCGTTGACCTTGGCCGGGGCGAAGAGCTGGAGCGTGGCGACCGCGGCGGGGATGGTTCCGGACACCATGAACACCGCCGAGGAGACCAGCACCGACCAGCCGCACAGGAACCCGAGGGTGGGATTGAAGATCGACGCCACCCAGGCGTAGGACGCGCCGGCATTGGCGTTCAGCCGGTTGAGGTACATGAAGGAGATGGTCACGCCGAACATGATCAGCCCGCAGTACAGCAGGCTCGCCGGCGAGAGCACACCGACCGCCGCGATCAGCGTCGCGGTGGTGGCGGCGATGCTGTAGACGGGCGCGGTGCCCGCCACCCCCATGATCGAGGACTCGGTCAGCCCGAGGGCGTTCTTTTCCAGCTTTGCGGATGTGCTCATGAGGTTCGGAGAAATGAAGGCTGGCAGTCAAAATAGCGGCGCCGCGGCGAAAGTCAATCCCCGCGAGCCCCCGGCTTCCCCTCAGGGCAGCACGCCGAGCTCGTCCAGCGAGGCATGCAGCTCCTGCGGGTCCCGGTACACGCGGAACGCCCCGGCACGGCTCAGCTCGTCCGCGCCGTACCCGCCGCTGAGCAGCCCGACGCTCAGCATGCCCGCGCGGCGCGCCCCGAGCAGATCCCAGACGGCATCCCCGACTACATAGCAGTCCTCGGCCCGCACGCCCATTCGCTGCTGGCAGGCGAGGAACGCGTCGGGCTCGGGCTTGGCGCGCGCCACGCTGCTGCGCTCGATCACCACCGTCTCGGCGCCCACCCCCAGCGCCGCGAGGGAGGTGTCGATCTCGGGGCGCCCGCCGGAGGTGGCGACGCTGAACGCGATCCCGGCCCCGCGCAGGAAGCGCAGCAGCTCCACCGCGCCGGGCAAGGGCCGCCGCTCGGGCAGGAGCTGGGCGAACAGCTCGCCGTGGCGGCGCTGCAGCGCCTGCGCCTCGTCCGGGCTGATGGCGCGGCCGAGCTCGCGCCCGACCGCGCGGGTGAACAGGCCGCCGCTCATGCCGATGCGGCGATGGATGCGCCAGCCGTCGATCGCCATGCCCGCCTCCGCCAGCGCGCGCTGCCAGGCGAACACGTGGGCGTAGACCGTGTCGACGAGGGTGCCGTCCAGATCGAAAATCAGTGCGCGCATGTTTTTGCCGCTCGCGGCCGGAAAGGCGACAGGTTACCCCGGCCGCGAGCGCCATCGCAAAGCCGGCCGCGCCGCGCGCTGGCGCCGCGCAGACCCGCGCCGTACCATCTTCGGCCTCGTCACGACGCGCACTCGGGGGGCCGCGCCATGCGCTACGAGCTTTACTACTGGCCGTCGATCCAGGGACGCGGCGAATTCGTTCGCCTGTCGCTGGAGGAAGGCGGCGCCGAATACGTGGACGTCGCCCGAAGGCCCGGCGGCGAGTCCGCGCTGCTCCGGCTTCTCGACGGGCGCGAGCTTGCGACGCCGCCGTTCGCGCCGCCCTTTCTCAAGGCCGGGCGCCTGGTCATCGCGCAGACCGCCAACATCCTGCTCTACCTCGGCCCGCGCCTGAAGCTGGTGCCGAAGGCCGAGGCGAGCCGGCTGTGGGCGCACCAGCTGCAGCTCACGATCGCGGACCTGGTGGCCGAGGTGCACGATGTCCATCACCCGATCGCGGGCAGCCTGTACTACCGCCAGCAGAAGAAGGAGGCCCGCCGGCGCGCCGCGCATTTCACCGCCGAGCGGCTGCCCAAGTACCTGCGCTACTTCGAGGCGGTGCTCGAGCGCAACCCGGCCGGCGATCGCCACCTGGTGGGCCGCGCGCTCACCTACGTCGACCTGTCGATATTCCAGCTGATCGCCGGCCTGCGCTATACGTTTCCGCGCGCGATGGCGCGGCTCGCGCGCGCGCACCGGCGGCTCGCGGGGCTGCACGAGCGCGTCGCCGAGCGCCCGCGCATCGCCGCCTACCTCGCCTCGGCGCGGCGCCTGCCCTTCAGCGAGGAGGGCATCTTCCGCCACTACCCGGAGCTCGACGGCTGAGCGCGGCTCAGCGCACGAGCGGCCGGCCCCCCTCCACGAGTCGGCGCGCGCCGCTGAAATGCCGGCGCCAGTACGGATCGCTCAGGTCGCTCACCTGGACGTCGGCACCGCGGTGCGGCGCGTGAATGAAGCGGTCGTCCCCGAGATAGATTCCGACGTGCGAGAAGCGCGAGCGCAGCGTGTGGAAGAACACCAGGTCGCCCACGTTCAGCTGGCGGCGCCGCACCCGCTCGCCGACCCGGCTCATGGCGAGCGCAGTGCGCGGCAGCGTGATGTCCGCGACCTGCTCGAACACGTAGCGCACCAGCCCGCTGCAGTCGAGGCCGAAGCCCGGGTTGGTGCCGCCGCGCTTGTAGGGCACGCCGAGCAGCTGCAGCGCGTAATCCGCGAGGGCCTCGGGAAGGCTCCCGGCCGCACGCGCCTCATCCGCGGATTCCACCGGCAGGCGCGAGCCGGCTTCCGGCGCCGCGGAGGCCAGTAGCGCAAAAGCGGGCCCGAGCCTCGCTTCGTCGGCCTGCGCAAGTGCGGGAAGCGCCGCGCCGAGCGCGGTCAGGGCCACTGCAAGCAGAAAGCGCAACGGTCGTCTCTCGTCTGGCGGCTCAGGCGCGAAGTCTACCAAGATCCGCGCGCGCAGCACTTACCGGCACGAACCCGTCGCCACCCTGTCGCGGGCGGTGCCCGTCGCGTGCCGGGCGGAGCAAGGCCCGCTGTCGCGCCGCGACCCGTGCGGGACCTGCGCCGCGGCCGAGCGACTACAATCCGGTGCCATGGCGCAGTCCGCCATCTACCGCAACGCGCTCGCGGCGCAAACGATGCTGCACGAGTATCGGCTCGAGTCGGTGCTCGGCGCGGGCAGCTTCGGCGTGACCTACCTCGGCCGCGACACGCACCTCGACAAGCCGGTCGCGATCAAGGAGTACCTGCCCACCGATCTCGCGATGCGCGCGGCCGACGGCAGCGTGGTGCCGCTCACCACCGAGGCCGAGCACGGCTACCGGTGGGGACTGGAGCGCTACATCCTCGAAGCGCGCACGCTCGCCAGGTTCAGCCATCCGCACATCGTGCGCGTCAACCGCTACTTCGAAGCCAACGGCACCGGCTACATGGTGATGGACTACGAGCGGGGCGAGGCGCTCTCGGCATGGCTCAAGCGCGCGCCGCGGCCCGAGGAGGCCGCCCTCAAGCGCATGCTGGAGCCGCTGCTCGAAGGCCTGCGCGCGGTGCACGGCGCCGGCTTCCTGCACCGCGACATCAAGCCCGACAACATCTTTGTGCGCGCCGACGGCAGCCCCGTGCTGATCGATTTCGGCGCCGCGCGCCAGTCGATCGGCGGCGCGACCAAGACGCTGACCGCCGTGCTCACCCCGGGCTATGCCCCGCTCGAGCAATATTTCAGCGAGGGCCACCAGGGGCCCTGGACCGACATCTACGCCCTCGGCGGCGTGCTGTATCGAGCGGTGACCGGCGAGAATCCCCCCGATGCAGTGACGCGCCTGAAGGGCGATCGGGTCGGGGAGACGCTCGCGCTGGCGCGCGGGCGCTACGGCGGAACCTTCCTGAAGTCGGTGGAATGGGCGCTCGCGCCGGAGGAAAAGAAGCGCCCGCAGAGCGTGGACGAATGGCAGCGCGCGCTGGGCGGCGCGCAGCCGGTGCCGCCGGCTGCTGCCGCGGACGCGGCAACGGTGCGCGTCGCCCCGCCACCGAAGCCCGCGGGCGGCTTGCCGCAACGGCCCGCGCCCGCCGCCAGACGGCCCCTGCCCGCGACGCCCGAGGCAAGCAAGCCGGGCTCGCCCTGGCTGCGCGCCGTGGCCCTGCTGCTGATCGCCGCGGCAGCGCTCGGATTCTGGAACAAGCATCGCGCGGGGCGAGAACGCGCGGCGCCGCAGGCGGCGGCTCCGCCCGTCACCGCGCCGCGGCCGCCCATCACACTGGTCGCCCCGCAACCGCTCGAGGCCGCGCCTCCCCCGCCATTGGACAGTGCGGCCGCGTCGCCGCCGCAGGAAGCACCGCAGAGCGATCGCGCCCAGAGCGTGCAGGCGCCGCCGTCACCCTCGCCCGAGGAACAACGCCTGCAGCGCCTGCGCCGCGAGGCGCGGGCGCAGTTCCGCTCGGCGGACACGAACGGCGACGGCTATCTGTCGCGCCGTGAAACGCGGGCGCGCTTTCCGTACATGGCGCGCGTCTTCGATCGCGTGGATACCGACCGCGACGGCCGCATCTCGTTCGACGAGTTCCTCGCGTTCCGGCGGCTGCAGGTCGAGCGCAAGCTGGAGCGCTAGAGCACGTGGCCCGCGCCCCGGGGCGCGGGCCTAGTAATGCTGGTACTGGAACCGCGCCGTGGTCGTGGGCGCACCGTTGCGGCGGACCGTGACGATGATCCAGTAAGGCCGCGCGCTGGCCATCTCGAAGTAGTTCCCGTAGCTCACGAAGTGGTTGATCGTCATCGCTTCCAGCCCCTTCGTCTCGCCGCCCATGCCGAGCTCCTCGACCGTGGCCTCGACCCGTGCATCGCGAATTTGCGCGTGGGTCGTGCTGTCGAAGAGGGACACGTTGACGTGATACATGTCGCGGTCGTTGGGCGCGCCCCGGTGCATCACGTGCTCCATCTTCTCGCTCGGCGGCAGGTCGCGAACCGCCTGCGCCGGCATGACGCCGAGATCCATCTCGATGCCGTTCACGATCGCCTGATTCGCATTCGCCGTCTGCGCTGGCGCCATAGCGGGAGTTCCGAACGCGACACAACAGCCCAATACGCTAACCGCCCTCACAACCGGATTGGTCATGACACCCTCCGCTGGATTGCGACAAAGCGCGATGCGCTCGTCCACGCTGCGCCCGTGCCGCTCTTGATGTAGCGAGCTTCTCCGTCTGCAAGCTCCTTTGGAGCGGCAGGCGCAGCCTGTTCGGCCAGCCCCCGGTCATGGTCCCCGCACCGGTGACCGGAGCCATCGCCGGGCGAATAAGATACTTATGACAAAGACCACCGATTCGAGTGCACTACGCCGTCACCCATCGACATCGTCTGCCTCGTTTTCAGAGGCGTCTTGATGCGAGTCAAACGGCGCTTGCGTTTTGTCTGGTAAGTGGCCCGGCGCTCGCGCAACGGCGAATGATTATGCATACGCGGGCCGGGAAGGTTTCACCGGGGCGTTCACCCGACCGGATCGCAGGGCGGATTTGCCGTCGGGAACCTAAATGCAAACGGCCTCCTGACGGAGGCCTTTGAAATTTCTGGTCGGGGCGAGAGGATTTGAACCTCCGACCACCTGCACCCCATCCGCCTCTGAGTAATCCCGAGGTTTTGTAAATCAGCACCTTGCAACGCTCGCAGCTTTGCAAGGGCAGCCACGGAAAGCGTGGCCGCAATGATTTCGAGTCTGTGGAGGTTACGCGATGGGTACGGATCGGAAGTGGGCGCCGCCCGGTTGGGATAGGCGGCAATCGGTTAAGGGACAAGATCGGCGTGGCCCCAACGGGAAGGGTCTCTTTAACCGTCGAGGCGGTGTCTGGGAAAGGCGTAACCCGCCTAGGTGGCTGAGTCTCGCTGATAAGCAGGATGAGGCGCTCGCTGTAGGTCGGTGGCAATACGAGCGCTGCAAATATCCGCTGAATAACTATCGGACCATCTTCAATCAGGTGGGAGCGGTGCTGTCGGTAGAGCCGGCGGCGCAGCCGCCGGCTCTACCCTCACTTGATACATAGGGCGTGTGGTTGACGTCTTCTATTTTGGGGGGCCCTATGTCTTGGAGTCAGCGGCAATTTAGGATTCGGCGCGCATTGATGGATCGCATGGCCGTGTGGTCTGCGTCTGGGTGGTCTGTTCAGTGGGTGAATCTGACCTCTTCTCCGAGATCTGATTCGGCGAAGCTAATGATGCACTTTGCGCAATTGCGGCGTTTGATGGTTCGTCGGTTGGGGGTGGCGGTCGAGTGGGCGGGTGTACGCACTAAGGAGGGGTTTGGAGTGCTGCACGTTCTTATGGCGGCCAAGGTCGTGCGGGGTAAGGCGTGGTCTACGGTGTGCTCTCAGGAGTGGTTGTCGGACACTTGGGCACGGTTGCACGGCGCTCCTATCGTGTGGATTAAAGGTGTTGGTGGTAAGCGGCTAGATCGCGTCAAGTTAAGTCGCTACATGATCACTCAGTACATGGCGCATGGTCAGGGCGATGCGCTGGTAAGCTTTTTTCAGTCTCGTCAGTGTGCGTGGGAGGGTGTCTCTCTCGCTCGCTTGCGTAATGCGCTACGTAGCTTAGTGGCGCCAAATTGGGCTTCGCATAAGGAAGCGGTGATGGACGAGGCAGATCGTGCCGTGTTTTACGAGGCGTTACGAAAAGGTTCTCGCAAGATGTTCCGAGCTTGCTGGGACGAACTCTTGTCGGTACGTTCGCTTAGTTTTGGGGGCGAGGTTTATGTAGTCAATGCCGGGGAGATTGTGGCGTTGTGATCTGTGTTCGCTCGGCGTTGGGTTGGCTCCCCGAGCGGGGCAAACCGGGGCACCAGTGGGCTGCGTGGATCGACCTTGATTAGCGTGTCTTGTCAATCGCGCGGCTTCATGCGCATCGGTTGCACGGGGATCAGGCCTTCGCGGTGTCCGGGAGTATCTGTAGACGTACATTAGAAAGCTCTACCTCGCCATAGCTGGCGTCAGCGATTTCACCCGAAACACGGATATGACTGCCCTCGGGCAAGATTCCCAATTCCCGATACTCATTGGCAGACACCTCGCAAACGATATTACTGCCGCTAAACTCCTTGTGTGGAGTAAGGCGGAGGCGGACGTTGCCATCTTTGCGTGGGTACGCACTCTTTAAATATGAGTCCCATTCGACCTTTACTCCGACATATCGTTTCGCCACCTCGTGGCGCTGCATAGGTGGTGCGCTACGTATGGCCTGTTCAATGTCGTCAAAAGTAACCAGGCTTACCCGTTCAATCGGAGCCGGGGCAAGGCCCGCACCGCCGGGCGTCGCAGAATTTTGGTCGCGGTCACCGTCGCCGTGAACGTGCACGACAACTTGGGGAGCGTGATCCGCAACTGACTTCGGACTAAATTTGCCTTTGAGCCACAAGTAGGACTCTTCGCCGGCCTTCTTGAGGAATCCCGTTCCGAAGGCAACAACGACTCCAACCGCAATACCCAAGGCAAATCCACCTATTTGCATGCTGGCCGAATTTTCATGTCAAGGCGCGAGGGCCATGTTATCCGACTCTTAAAAGGTAACGGCACACCCGGCGCTCGTGACACATGTCGCCGCGCGAAGTTGCGCCCCCGTCTGCGTAACACGGGCGCCTACGGATTCGTAGCGTACACCTGCGGCGGTGCGAGAGCACCTGAGCGGCTTTCGGGTAATAGACAAACGCAATACGCGGATGGAAAAGAACCTCGGAGAAGGCTAACGCGATCGGCGTGCGCCGCTCAGCGAGCGCTTGCCGGGACTTGAATCGGCGTTGGGCGGGTGGTGCGAAGCTATCGTCAAGAGTCAGTTGAAAGAGTTTGCGCAGTTACGCGGACGGCAACCCACTGTTTTTCCATGTCAAGTAGTCCCGCATAACCGCTTCAGCGGTGTCGCTTTGCATTTTCCTGCGGCTTGTGTATTATGTCGTGTAATACACCATGTTTTACATCGCGCCTTACAGGAGTCACTATGGCCAAGAACACGGGAAAGCGCAGGAGCGCGACCATTAAGGAGGGTGAGGGGTTCAGCGTTGGGGCGTCGAATTTTAAGGAACATCTGTGGAGCTTGGTGAATCGTGGAACCGCGGAGAACTTGTTCGATGCTTTAAGTAAGGTGACCGTTGCGGCGCGGCTGCCACTGGATCTGGTGGCGAAGTTGGATGCGCTGGCGGAGCGGCTGAGCGAGAACCGGACCCAGGCACTTTGTCGGTTGCTTGAGGCGGGGTGGGATCAAGTAATCAGAAATATCGACCCGAAGACACTTAAGGTGCTTTCGGAGATCGAGGAACGCCACCTGAAGGCGCTGATTGACGAAGCTAATGCCAAGTAGGCTCGGGCCTCTGTAGAGGGGCAAGTGCTTATTGCTGAAGCAGGCGTGAATGGTCTGAGAAGGCTCATGGGGACTGAAGCGCGGACGCTTGGTGCGCAAGAGGCAGCAGCGTATTTGCGGTTGCATCCGGTTACTCTTTTGAACAGGGCAAGGGCCGGTGAAGTGCGAGGGGCAAAAATTGGACGCGCATGGGTTTTTCTGGAGGTTGACCTTATGGAGTACATCAGTAGTGTCCGACACGTTTGAGGTCGATCGATCGTAACTCTAGCGCTGACACGGGTTTTTATGACTTTTGGGGGTGTTAACGACTTGAATTGCGAACGCTGCTTCGGGCAGTCTTCCGGGATTTTGCTCGGAGGCGCCGATGTACACAGGCAAGCTCGTGTTCGCGCAGGTGATGGAGTTCGCGCCGTGGCATACGTTTCGACGGTTGGTGGCGAAGTATCGGGGCGACTTCAACGTTCGCCGCTTCAGCTGTCTGGACCAGTTCCTGTGTCTTGCCTTCGCGCAACTGACCTATCGAGAGAGCTTGCGCGACATCGAGGCGTGTCTGCGCGCGCAGCCCGCCAAGCTCTACCATCTGGGGCTGCGCGGGAACGTCAGCCGCAGCGCGCTCGCCGATGCCAACGAAGAGCGCGACTGGCGCATCTACTACGAGTTCGCCCAAGCGCTGATCCATACCGCACGCCGGCTCTACGCCGAAGAGCCCATCGGGGTGGACATCTCCGAGACGGTGTATGCGCTGGACTCCACCACGATCGATCTGTGTCTGGCGCTGTTTCCCTGGGCACCGTTTCGCGCCACCAAGGCGGCGGTAAAGCTGCATACGCTGCTCGATTTGCGGGGATCGATCCCCACCTTCGTGCATATCAGCGACGGCAAGCTGCACGACGTGAACGTGCTCGATCTGCTCGCGCCCGAGCCCGGCGCCTTCTACGTGATGGACCGCGGCTACCTCGACTTCGAGCGGCTCTATACGCTCAACCAGGCCGGCGCCTTCTTCGTGACGCGCGCCAAGTCGAACTCCAAGTTCAAGCGCTTGCTCTCCCAGGGCGTGGATCGCTCGACCGGCCTCATCTGCGATCAGCTGGTCGAGCTCACGGTGTTTTATTCCCACCAGGGCTATCCCGAGCGGCTGCGCCGCATCGTGTATCGCGATCCCGAACGAGACAAGCGCCTGGTGTTTCTGACCAACCATTTGTCGTTGCCCGCGCTCACCGTGTGCGCGCTCTACAAGAGCCGCTGGCAGGTGGAGCTGTTTTTCAAATGGATCAAGCAGCATCTTCGCATCAAGCGTTTCTTCGGCACTTCCGAGAACGCGGTCAAGACCCAAGTCTGGACCGCCGTCACTGTCTACGTACTGGTGGCCATCATCCGCAAGCGGCTCAACTTGGAACTGTCGCTGCATTCGATGCTGCAAATCCTGAGCATCAGACCATTCGAGAAAGAATCCTTGATTCAGTTGCTTACCGAATCCGTGATCTCGATGGACATGCCTCAGAGCGCTAACCAACTGAACCTATTCTGAATTCTGTCGGACACTACTGGGAGTACATCCGGTCAAAATCCGTGCCGCGAGCGTTGCAGGGTGACGTTGGGGAGTTGAAGCAATGTCACTCTACAGGCGGGCAGACTCACCGAATTGGTGGGTCAAGATCTCTCAGTGTGGACGCCGAATACAGCAAAGTACTGGCACTCCCGATAGGGCAAAGGCACAGGAGCTCCACGACAAGCTGAAGGCGTCCCTCTGGGATGAAGTGCGCTTAGGCAAAAAACCTGAGCACACGTGGAAGGAAGCGGTAGTGCGGTTTACGGCGGAGAGCCGCTACAAGGCCACGCATGAAACCGATCTGATGCATTTGCGCTATCTGGATCGGTTCCTTGGAGGCAAGCGGTTATCTGAAATAGACCGGACGTTGATTGATCGGATACAGGCGACTCGGTTGCGCGATGGCGTCTCGAATGCCACGGTCAACCGGATGCTGCAGGTCATCCGGGTCATTCTGCGTCGAGCGGTGAACGAGTGGGAGTGGTTGGATCGGTGTCCGAAGTTTCGGATGCTGCCCGAGCCCACTCGGCGGGTGCGGTACTTGATGCCCGATGAGGCGCGACGGCTGGTGTTGGAGTTGCCGGAGCACCTTGCAGCGATGGTGATTTTTTCGCTGGAAACGGGGTTGCGGCGTGCCAACGTCATCGGCTTGCAGTGGTCGCAGGTAGACCTGGTCAGGCGGTGCGCGTGGGTTCACGCGGATCAGGCGAAGTCCCGCAAACCGCTATATGTACCGTTGACCGATGCCGCCGTGGCGGTTGTGCGGCGGCAGTTAGGCAGGCACCTCGAGTACGTGTTCACGTACCTGGGGAAGCCGGTCTATCAGGTGAACGGGAAGGCTTGGAAGGCTGCCCTAGCGCGTGCCGGGATCAAGGAATTCCGCTGGCACGATCTGAGGCACACGTGGGCGACCTGGCACGTGATGGGCGGGACGCCAGTGCAGGCCTTGCAGGAGCTGGGCGGCTGGGAGTCGGTGGAGATGGTGCGGCGTTATGCGCACTTCTCCAATGACCACCTGGCCGGGTACGTAGCACGGTTCTCGGGACTGAGGGCCGGGGCTGGGGGGCAGCATAGCTACGAAGTGGCTACGTTGCCGGCGCCGATTGAAGGGCGCGCGTCTGAAGTCGACGCGAACCCTTTGATTGGAATTGGTCGGGGCGAGAGGATTTGAACCTCCGACCACCTGCACCCCATGCAGGTACGCTACCAGGCTGCGCTACGCCCCGAAGCTTTGCATTATAGCAACCGGCTGCGGGCCGGCCGGCGAAAAACGCGCGTCAGGCGTTGAGCGCCTCGAGCAGCTCCTGCAACTCGTGCTTGATCTGCGCGAGGTCGATGCCGCCCGCGGCGGCGCGCACGGCCTTGTCCTCGGAGGAGAAGAAGTTGTCGAGGCGGTTGCGCGCGCCGCTGATGGTGAAGCCTTCCTCGTACAGCAGCTCGCGGATGCGGCGAATGAGCAGCACTTCGTGGTGCTGGTAGTAGCGCCGGTTGCCGCGGCGCTTGACCGGCTTGAGCTGTGTGAACTCCTGCTCCCAATAGCGCAGCACGTGCGGCTTCACGCCGCACAGCTCGCTCACCTCACCGATGGTGAAGTAGCGCTTCGCCGGGATCGGCGGCAGCTCAGCTTTCTTGTGGTTTGGCTCCATGGCGCATCTTTTCCACCATGGCCTTCAGCTTCTGGCTGGCGTGGAAGGTCACCACGCGGCGGGCGCTGATCGGAATCTCCTCGCCCGTCTTCGGGTTGCGGCCAGGCCGCTGCGGCTTGTTGCGCAGCTGGAAGTTGCCGAACCCGGAGAGCTTGACGCTCTCGCCCCGCTCCAGCGCGCCGCGGATCTCCTCGAAGAAAGCCTCGACCATGTCCTTGGCCTCGCGCTTGTTCAGGCCGACCTTCTCGAATAACAGGTCGGCCAGTTCGGCCTTGGTCAAAGTCATCGTCTCAGCTCCCTGATTTGTCTTTAGGAACGAAGAGTTGCCGAAAATTTGCCCGCCAGCAGCCCGACCAGAGCATCGCAGGCCGCATCGGCCTCGGTATCCGTGAGGGTGCGTTCAGTATGTTGCATAACTACCCGAAACGCAAGGCTTTTTCTCCCTGCTGGTAAGCTGGCGCCCTGGTAGAGGTCGAAAAGCGTGACGTCCTGCACGATCGGCGGCTTTTCCGCGAAAATCGCGTCCAGCAGGGCTTGCGCCGGGACCTCGGCATCGACGAGGACGGCGATATCGCGCACGACCGGCGGGAACCTGGATGGCTCCGTCGGCCGCGGCAGGGGCGCGATCTCCAGGCTCGCCGCCTCCAGCTCGAACAGGGCCACGCCATGCGGCAGTTCGTACTTCTGCTGCCAGCGCGGATGCAGCTCCCCGATCCAGCCCGCCGGCGCGCCGTCGAGCAGCACCCGGGCCGAACGCCCCGGGTGCAGCGCGGGGTGCGCCGCAGCCGCGAATCGCGGCACGCGCGGCCAATAAAGTGCCTCGAGATCGGACTTCACGTCGAAGAAATCGACCGGCCGCGCCGCGGCTCCCCATTGCTCTTCGAGCGCCGGACCATACGCCGCCGCCGCGACGCGCACCGGCTGGCGGATGCCCGCGACCGTGAGCGGCCCGTCCCGCACATCCGGGTCGCGCAGGAACACCCGGCCGACCTCGAACACCCGGATGCGCGGCTGCTTGCGCGCGAGGTTGTAGCGCACGTTGGCGATGAGCGAGCCGATAAGCGTGCTGCGCATCACCGACAGCTGGCTGGCGATCGGGTTGAGCAGCCGGATCGGCTGCGCCTCGCCGGCCAGATCGGCCTCCCACTGCGGCTCGACGAAGCCGAAGTTGACCACCTCCTGGTAGTCGCCTGCCGCGAGGCGCTCGCGCACCGCATGCAGCGATCGCCGGCCCTCGGGCATCGGGCTCATGCGCGCCGGCGCACGCGGCGGATGCGCCGGGATCTTGTCGAATCCGTGCACGCGCGCCACCTCCTCGATCAGGTCCTCCTCGATCTCGAGGTCGAAGCGGTAGCTGGGCGGTGTGACCACGAACGCTTCGCCCTCCCACTCGAACGCCAGCCCGAGCCGGGTGAACACGCCGCTCATCTCCTCGCCCGTGATCGGCACGCCGATCACCTTCTGCGCGCGCGCCACGCGCATGCGCACGGGCTTGCGCTGCGGCAGCCGCGCGACCAGGTCCGCGGTCGGCCCGGGTTCGCCGCCGCAGATCTCGAGGATCAGCGCGGTCGCGCGCTCGATGCCGGCGACGTTGTTGTCGAAATCGACGCCGCGCTCGAAGCGGTGCGAGGCATCGCTCGCGAAGTTGTAGCGCCGCGCGCGCCCGGCGATCGCCTCGGGAAAGAAGAACGCCGACTCGAGGAACACGTTGCGCGTGCCGAGATCGGCCTTGGTCGAAATCCCGCCCATGATGCCCGCGAGGCCGATCGCGCCTGAGTCGTCGGTGATGCACAGCACCGCCTCGTCGACCTCGACCTCCTGCTCGTTGAGCAGCCGCAGCTTCTCGCCCTGCCTTCCCCAGCGCACGTCGATCGGGCCGCGCAGCTTGTCCAGATCGTAGACGTGCAGCGGGCGGCCGAGCTCGAGCATCACATAGTTGGTCACGTCCACCAGCGCCGAGATGCTCCGCTGGCCGGCGCGCTCCAGGCGGCGCTTCATCCACTCCGGCGTCGGCGCCGCAGCGTCGACGTTGCGGATGACGCGGCCGGCGAAACGCCCGCAGCCCTCCGCGTCGGTGATGCGCACCGGGTGGCGCGCGTCGTTCGACGCCGCGACCGGCGGCACCTCGTGCCCGGCGAGCCCGGCGCCGGTGAGCGCCGCGACTTCGCGCGCCACGCCGAGCACCGACAGGCAGTCGGCGCGGTTCGGGGTGAGCTTGAGGGTGATCACGTGGTCATCGAGTTCGAGCGCCGCACGCACGTCGGCGCCCACCGGCGCCGCGGCGTCGAGCTCGAGCAGCCCGGAGTGATCCTGCGACAGCCCCAGCTCGCGCGCCGAGCACAGCATGCCCTGGCTTTCCACCCCGCGCATCTTGGCGGCCCCGATCTCGAGGCCGGGCAGCTTCGCCCCGATGCGCGCCAGCGGCGCCTTCATCCCGGCGCGCACGTTGGGCGCGCCGCACACGATCTGCAGCGGCGCGCCGCCGGCGTCGACACGGCACACGCTGAGCTTGTCGGCGTTCGGGTGCTTCTCCACCGCGAGCACCTGCGCCACCACCACGCCCGAGAACTCCGCCGCCACCGGCACGCAGGTCTCGACCTCGAGGCCGGACATGGTCAGCAGGTGGGCGAGCTCCTCGGTCGACAGCGCAGGATCGACGAAGGCGCGCAGCCAGCTTTCCGGGATCTGCATGGCCTCGGCCTCAGGCGAACTGTCTCAGGAACCTGAGGTCGCCGTCGAAGAACAGCCGCAGGTCGTCGATGCCGTAGCGCAGCATGGTCAGTCGCTCCAGGCCCGAGCCGAAGGCGAAGCCGATGTAGCGCTCCGGATCGAGGCCGAAGTTGCGCACGACGTTCGGATGCACCTGCCCCGAGCCCGAGATCTCGAGCCAGCGCCCCTTGAACGGCCCGCTGTCGAAGCGCATGTCGATCTCGGCCGAAGGCTCGGTGAACGGGAAGAACGACGGCCGGAAGCGGACCTGCAGGGCGTCGGTCTCGAAGAAGCGGTGCAGGAAGTCGGTGTACACGCCCTTCAGATCGGCGAAGCTGATGTCTTCGTCGATCCACAGACCCTCGACCTGGTGGAACATCGGCGAGTGCGTGGCATCCGAGTCCACGCGGTAGGTGCGCCCGGGCGCGATCACCTTGAGCGGCGGCTGGTGCATGCGCGCGTAGCGCACCTGCATGGGGCTGGTATGCGTGCGCAGCA
This sequence comes from uncultured Pseudomonadota bacterium, assembly GCA_963817785.1. Classification (GTDB taxonomy): domain Bacteria; phylum Pseudomonadota; class Gammaproteobacteria; order Burkholderiales; family SG8-39; genus JAKALD01. The sequence continues at coordinate 1,452,921 of CAWFPL010000008.1, forward strand.
GCAGCGGCAGGCCGCCCGCGTCGTGGCCCTCGACGTAGAACGTGTCGTGCATCGAGCGCGCGGGATGGTTCTCCGGCTGGTTAAGCGCGGTGAAGTTGTGCCAGTCCGACTCGATCTCGGGGCCGTCGGCAACGTCGAAGCCGATGCTGCGGAAGATCGCTTCCACCCTCTGCCAGGTGCGGACCACCGGGTGGATGCCGCCGCGGCCGCGGCCGCGGCCCGGCAGCGTGACGTCGAACGCCTCCCCGGCGAGGCGCGCCTGCATGCGGGCCTCGGCGAGCGCCGCGCGGCGCGCCTCGAGCGCGTCCTCGATTCTCTGCTTGGCGGCGTTGATCGCCGCGCCCGCGCTCCTGCGCGCCTCGGGCGCGAGCGCGCCGAGGGACTTGAGCAGCGCGGTCAGCTCGCCGCTCTTGCCGAGGTAGCGCGCCTTGGCGTTCTCGAGCGCCGCGGGGTCCGCGGCGCGGTCGAAATCGGCGCGCGCGCGGTCGACGATGGCTTCGACGTCTTGCATCCCTGGAAACGCGAAGCGAGGGCCGTGGCCCCGCTTCGCCCTGAGAGATCGGCCGGACTCAGTGGGCGATGCTCGCCTTCGCCTGGCTGGCGATCTTGGCGAACGCCGGCTTGTCGAGCACCGCGAGATCGGCCAGCACCTTGCGGTCGATCTCGATGTTGGCGCGCTTCAGGCCCGCCATGAACGTGCTGTAGGTCAAACCCAACTCGCGCACGGCGGCGTTGATGCGTGCGATCCACAGCGCGCGGAACTCGCGCTTGCGCTGCCGGCGGTCGCGGTAGGCGTACTGGCCGGCCTTCATCACCGCGTTTTTGGCGATGCGGTAGACGTTGCCTCTGCGGCCGCGGTAGCCCTTGGCCTTGTCGAGGACCTTCTTGTGGCGCGCGCGCGCCGTGGTGCCGCGTTTGACTCGTGGCATGTCGCTCTCCCTAGCCCGAGTACGGCAGCATCGCGCGGACCTGCCGTTTGTTCGTGTCGTGCACTTCCGCGGTGCCGCGCAGATGGCGCTTCCGCTTGGTGCTCTTCTTGGTCAGGATGTGACGCATGTAAGCCTGCGAGCGCTTGATGCTGCCGCCCGGGCGCACCTTGAATCGCTTCGCGGCGCTCTTCTTGGTCTTTACCTTGGGCATGACGAACGAACTCCTTCTCTTTTAGCCTGACGCCGGGTGGCCCGCCGCGCGAGCGCTTGGTACCCGGACATCACTTGTAGGCGTCGGCACGGCGCGATGCCGCACGACGCATCAAAAAAACCTCAACCCGCCGGCGCCGGCTTGGCCGCCTCGCGCGGCGCCGCCTTCTTGCCCTTCACCGGCACGACCTTCTTCTTCGGCCCCAGCACCATGATCATCTGCCGCCCCTCCAGCTTCGGGAACTGCTCGATCACCGCATACGGTTCGAGGTCCTCCCGCACCCGCTGCAGCAGCCGCACGCCGAACTCCTGATGCGCCATCTCGCGCCCGCGGAATCGCAACGTCACTTTGGCCTTGTCGCCTTCCTCGAGGAACTGGATCAGCTTGGCGAGCTTGATCTTGTAGTCGCCTTCATCGGTGCCCGGCCGGAACTTGATCTCCTTGACCTGGATCTGCTTCTGCTTGAGCTTGGCCTCATGGGCTTTCTTCTGCTCGCGGTAGCGGAACTTGCCGAAGTCCATCAGCTTGCACACCGGCGGCACCGCAAGCGGCGCAATTTCCACCAGATCCACGCTCTGTTCCTCGGCCAGGCGCAGGGCCTCCGCAATCGGCACGATGCCCAGCTGATCCCCGTTGTCGGCCACCAGACGCACCTCCGGCGCGGTGATCTCCGCGTTGAGGCGTTGCGCTTTCTCGAGTGCTATGTGGGCATCTCCTCTAAAGGCGGCACTTCTCGGCGGCCGCGCTCACACCGTGCGGGAACCCGTTCCCGCAAAAAAAATCAGGCCGTGCCCAGCGCTCCCGCCTCGCTCCGGAGGCGTGCGGTGAAGGCCTCGTAGCTCATGGCGCCGAGGTCCTTGCCGCCGCGCGCGCGCACGGCCATGCTTCCAGCCTGCTTTTCCTTGTCGCCGACCACCAGCTGGTAGGGCCACTTTTGCAGGCTATGTTCTCGAATTTTATAGGAAATTTTTTCGTTCCGCAAATCCGCAGCGGCGCGCCAGCCGTCCGCCCGCAAGCGCTCCGCAAGCTGCGCGGCGTAGTCCGCCTGGTGCTCCGAGATGCACATCACCACGACCTGCTGGGGGGCGAGCCAGAGCGGGAACGCGCCGGCATGATGCTCGATCAGGATACCGAGGAAGCGTTCCATGGAGCCGACGATCGCGCGGTGGAGCATGACCGGCACCTTACGGGTGTTGTCCTCGGCGACGTATTCGGCGCCCAGGCGCACCGGCATCATGAAATCGACCTGCATGGTGCCGCACTGCCAGGAGCGCCCGATCGAGTCCTTGAGGTGGTACTCGATCTTCGGGCCGTAGAAGGCGCCTTCCCCCGCGGCTTCGGTCCAGGCCACCCCGCAGCTGCGCAGCGCGGCGCGCAGGGCGTCCTCGGCCTGGTCCCACACCGCGTCCTCGCCGATGCGCTTTTCGGGCCGCAGCGCGAGCCGCACCCGAACGTCGTCGAAGCCGAAATCGGCATAGACCTTGAGCGCCTGTCCGTGAAACGCCACCACCTCGGACTCGATCTGCCCGGGCATGCAGAACACGTGTCCGTCGTCCTGCGTGAAGCCGCGCACGCGCATCAGGCCGTGCAGCGCGCCGGAAGGCTCATTGCGGTGGCAGGCGCCGAACTCCCCGTAGCGCAGGGGCAGATCGCGGTAGCTGCGCACGCCTTGGTTGAAGATCTGGATGTGACCGGGGCAGTTCATCGGCTTGACCGCGTAGTCGCGGTTCTCCGACGCGGTGAAGAACATGTTCTCGCGGTAGTTGTCCCAGTGCCCCGAGCGCTTCCACAGCGAGACGTCGAGGATCTGCGGGCAGCGCACCTCCTGGTAGCCGCTCGCGCGGTACACGCGCCGCATGTACTGTTCGACCTGCTGCCAGATCGCCCAGCCCTTCGGGTGCCAGAACACCAAGCCCGGCGCCTCCTCTTGCATGTGGAACAGGTCGAGCTGCCGGCCGAGCCTGCGGTGGTCGCGCTTTTCGGCCTCCTCGAGCAGGTGGAGGTAGGCGTCCAGGTCCTCCTTCTTCGCCCAGGCGGTGCCGTAGATGCGCTGCAGCATCTCGTTGTTCGAGTCGCCGCGCCAGTAGGCGCCGGCAACGCGCATCAGCTTGAACACCTTGAGCCTGCCGGTCGAAGGCACGTGCGGACCGCGGCACAGGTCGATAAAGTTGCCCTGCTCGTACAGCGAGATCTCCTCGCCGGCCGGGATCGAGGCGATGATTTGGGCCTTGTAGGCCTCGCCCTGATCGCGGAAGAACTGCACGGCCGCGTCGCGCGGCATCAGCTTCCGCAGCACCGGGAGGTCGCGCCTGGCGATCTCCGCCATGCGCTTCTCGATCCCCGCCAGGTCCTCGGGCGTGAACGGGCGCTGGTAGGCGAAGTCGTAGTAAAAGCCGTTCTCGATCACCGGCCCGATGGTCACCTGGGCCTGTGGAAACAGCTCCTTCACCGCGTGCGCGAGCAGGTGCGCCGTCGAATGGCGCAGGATCTCGAGGCCGTCGGGGTCGCGCTCGGTGACGATCGCCACGCGCGCGTCGGAGTCGACGCGATGACTGGTATCGACCAGCCGGCCATCGACGCGCCCGGCGAGCGCCGCGCGCGCCAGCCCGGCGCCGATCGACTGCGCGATCTCGGCGACGGTAACCGACCCCGGGAAGCTTTTCACCGAGTCGTCGGGAAGGGTGATGTTCGGCATGCCCGCAAAAACAAACCGCGCGTTCAGCGGCGCCTGGCGCCCGCTGCAACGCGCGGAGTTACAAGCGGCAGCAGCGCTGCCGCTTCAACAACTGGTAGGCGCGATTGGACTCGAACCAACGACCCCTACCATGTCAAGGTAGTGCTCTAACCAGCTGAGCTACGCGCCTGGAGGAGCGGCATTCTAGCCTAGTCCGCATCGTTTGCTCAATGTCCGCCACCGGCGCGCCGGCGCCGTCTACGCGCAGGAATCTGTCCTAGGGCCGGCCGAGCAGCGCGACTTTTTTCTCCGACAGCGCGCTCACCGCGAGCTTCATGCCGACGGCTTTCCAGTAGCCGGCCTCCGATTCGAGTGCGTCCGCGCTGAGCGGGTTCTGGTCGAGCCAGGCGTGCGGCAGCTCGAGGGCGAAGCCGCCCGCGTCGCTCGCCACGCGCAGCATCGGCGGCTTGACGTCAATGCGACTGCGTAGGATGAGCGCCGCCAGACGCAGCGCGAACACCAGCGTCCAGTCGCCACCCTCGAGGCCGGCATCCTGGATCTTGCTCAGCTTGCCGCGGTGCGCGAGCACGATGCGCGACAGCCGCTGCTGCTCCATGCGCGAGAACCCTGGCATGTCGGCGTTCGACAGCACGTACGCCGAGTGCTTGTGGTAATCGGCGTGCGCGATCGACAGGCCGACTTCGGCGAGCCGCGCGGCCCAGTCGAGCATCGTGCGCTCCGGGTCGTCCTCGCGCGACTCGGCCTCGCGGCCGCTGCGCGCGGCGAGCGCGTCGTAGAGCGCGGTGGCGAGCGCTCGCACGCGCTCGGCCTGCGCCGCGTCCACGTGGTAGCGGCGCATGAACTGCGCCACGGTCGCCTCGCGCATGTCGCGGTGCTGCACGCGGCCGAGCAGGTCGTAGAGCACGCCGTGGCGCAACGCGCCGTCGGAGACCGTCATCGACTCGATGCCGAGCTCGTCGAAGGCGGCGATCATGATCGCCAGCCCTCCGGGCAGCACCGGCGCACGGTTGGCGCGCAGCCCCGCGATGCGCTCCGGATCGGCGCGCTCGTGCTTGATCAGCAGGCTCCTCAGCCGCTCCAGCCCGTCGCGCGTCAGGCCCTGCGCGGCGAAGCCGTTCTCGCGCAGGATGTTCTCCAGCGAGCGCGCAGTGCCGGAGGAGCCGACCGCTTCCTGCCAGTCGGCGGCGCGGTAGTCGCGCGCGATGCCTTCGAGCTCCTGGCGCGCGGCGAGCTCGGCGCGCTTCAGGCGGGGTTTCTCGATGCGGCCGTCGGGAAAGTACTTCAGGCTGTAGCTCACGCAGCCCATGTACAGGCTCTCGGTGAGCTGCGGCTCGAGCCCGGTGCCGACGATGAATTCGGTCGAGCCGCCGCCGACGTCGACCACCAGCCGCCGGTGCGCGGCCGGGGGCAGCGAGTGCGCCACGCCGACGTAGATCAGGCGCGCCTCCTCGCGGCCGGCGATCACCTCGATCGGAAAGCCGAGCGCCTCGCGCGCCTCCTTGAGAAACTGCGGCGCGTTCTTCGCCACGCGCAGCGCGTTGGTGCCGACCGCGCGCACCGCCTCGCGGGAAAACCCGCGCAGCCGCTCGCCGAAGCGCTTCAGCGCCTCGAGGGCGCGCGCCTGCGTCGCGCGGTCGATGCGCTTCTCGGCGGTCAGCCCGGCGCCGAGCCGCACCACCTCGCGCAGCGCATCGAGCGGGTAGATCTGCCCGCCCTCCACGCGCCCGATCTGCAGGTGAAAGCTGTTCGAGCCGAGGTCGACCGCGGCCAGCGTGTCGTGGCGTGCCATGGCGTGCAGCTTAGCGCCGGCGGCAGGTGCGGGCAATGCTCAGTCGGCGCCGCCGATCTCGCGCTCGATGTCCGCCAGCGAGCCGTGGCGCACGTCCTTGCCCTTGACCACGTAGACGACGTACTCGGCGATGTTCTTCGCGTGATCGCCGATGCGCTCCAGGGCCTTGGCCACGAAGAGGATGTCCAGGCAGGGGCCGATGGTGCGCGGATCCTCGATCATGAAGCTGATCAGCTGGCGCAGGATGGCGCGAAACGCGTCGTTCACCTCGTCGTCGCGCCGCACCACCGAGGCCGTGTGCTCGACGCTCTTGTGCTCCAGCGCATCGAGCGCGTCGCGCAGCATCTGGCGCGCCACGTGGGCCATGTGCCGGACCTCGACGTAGCGCGGCAGGTGCAGGCCGCCGTCGGTCAGGATGTTGCGCGCCTGCAGCGCGATTTTCTTGGCCTCGTCGCCCACGCGCTCGAGGTCGGTGGTGGTCTTGATGAAGGCGATCAGCTCGCGCAGGTCGGTGGCCGTGGGCTGGCGCCGCGCGATCACCTGGGAGCACAGCTCGTCGATCGAGCGCTCGAGCGCGTTGATCAGCGTCTCGTGCCCCATGACTTCGTCGATCAGGACGCTCGAGCCCGAGGCGAGGCATTCGATGGCGTCGACCAGCTGGCGCTCGACGCGCGCGCCCATCTGCAGCACCAGCCCGCGGGCGCGGGCGAGCTGCTGGTCGTATTCTTTCGAGGTGTGGGGGGCAGGAGGGAGGTTCATCGGGCGGCAACCGCGGGACGCAGGCCGCCGCACGCTAGCACCGGATTGTGACGCCGCGATGGCGGTCCGGAGAACTGTCATGTTGCCGTCATGCGCAGGGGTTACACTATCCATACGGTAGACCGCGCTCCGCGGCCCCGCATGAAAAAAACCCCGCCCGCCGCGCACTTCCTCAACCGCGAGCTCGGCATCCTGGAGTTCAACCGCCGCGTGCTGTCGCAGGCGGCGGACGATTCGGTGCCGCTGCTCGAGCGGCTGCGCTTTGTCACCATCGTCTCGTCGAACCTCGACGAGTTCTTCGAGATCCGCGTCGCCGGCCTGAAGGAGCAGATCAAGCTCGGCGTGCCCGAGCCCGGCCCGGATGGCCGCAGCCCGGCCGAGGTGCTCGCCACGGTGGCCGCGGAGGCCCACGCCCTGGTCGGCGAGCAGTACAAGCTGCTCAACGAGGTGCTGCTGCCGGCGCTGGGGCGCGAGGGGGTGCGCTTCTCGCGCCGCGAGCAGTGGAACGCGGCGCAGCGGCAGTGGATCCGCGAGTTCTTCTTCCGCGAGCTGCTGCCGGTGCTCACCCCGATCGGGCTCGATCCCGCGCACCCGTTTCCGCGCGTGCTCAACAAGAGCCTCAATTTCGCCATCGAGCTCGAGGGCCGCGACGCGTTCGGACGCAGCTCGGGCGCGGCGATCGTGCAGGCGCCGCGCGCCCTGCCGCGCCTGATCCGGCTGCCGCAGCAGGCGGCGCGCGGCGAGTACGACTTCGTGTTCCTGTCCTCGATCCTGCACGCGCACGTCGACGAGCTGTTCTCGGGCATGAAGGTGCGCGGCTGCTACCAGTTCCGCGTCACGCGCAACTCGGACCTGTTCGTGGACGAGGAGGAGATCAAGAACCTGCGCATCGCGGTGCAGGGCGAGCTGCTGCACCGGCACTTCGGCGACGCGGTGCGGCTCGAGGTGGCCGACAACTGCTCGGCGCGGATGGTCGAATTCCTGCTGCAGCAGTTCGCGCTCGCCGAGGCGGACCTGTACCGCGTCGAAGGCCCGGTCAACCTGTACCGCCTGCGCGAGGTGCCGGACCAGGTCGAGCGCCCGGAGCTGAAATACGCGGTGTTCCAGCCCGGGCTGCCGAGCGCGCTCGCCAAGGGCGCCGACATCTACGAGGTCCTGGCCAAGCAGGACGTGCTGCTGCACCACCCCTACCAGTCGTTCCTGCCGGTGATCAACTTCATCCGCACCGCCGCCACCGACGCGCAGGTGATCGCGATCAAGCAGACCGTGTACCGCACCGGCACCGACTCGGAGCTGATGGAGATCCTGATCGACGCGGCGCGCCGCGGCAAGGAGGTCACCGTGGTGGTAGAGCTGATGGCGCGCTTCGACGAGGAGGCGAACCTCAACTGGGCGGCGCGCCTCGAGGAAGTCGGCGCGCACGTGGTGTACGGCGTGGTCGGCCACAAGACCCACGCCAAGATGGCGCTGGTGGTGCGGCGCGAGGAATCGCCCGCGGGCACCGTGCTGCGGCGCTACGCGCACCTCGCGACCGGCAACTATCATCCCAGCACGGCGCGGCTGTACACCGACTTCGGCCTGCTGACCGCCAGCGAACAGCTGTGTGCGGACGTGAACGAGGTGTTCAAGCAGCTCACCGGCCTGGGCCGCGTCGGCAGGATGCAGCACGTGTGGCAGTCGCCGTTCACGCTGCACAAGCGCATCGTGCAGGCGATCCGCGAGGAGGCGCGCCACGCGCGCGAGGGCAAGCCGGCGCGCATCATTGCCAAGATGAACGCGCTGCTCGAATCGCAGATCATCGAGGAGCTGTACGCCGCCTCGCAGGCCGGAGTGAAGACCGATCTCATCGTGCGCGGCGTGTGCGCGCTCAGGCCGGGCATCGAGGGGCTGTCGGAGAACATCCGCGTGACCTCGATCGTGGGGCGCTTCCTCGAGCACTCGCGCGTGTTCTTCTTCCACGCCGACGGCGCGGAGGCGGTGTACCTGTCGAGCGCCGACTGGATGGACCGCAACTTCTTCCGCCGCATCGAGCTGTGCTTTCCGGTGCTCGATCCGGCGCTCAAGCGACGCGTGGTGCGCGAAGGGCTGCAGCCGTACCTGGACGACAACTGCCAAGGCTGGATGATGCGCTCCGACGGCACCTACGAGCGCGTCAAGCCGCGGCGCGGCCGGCGCCGCTCGGCGCAGGAGGAGCTCCTGTACACGCTGTCGACACCGTCATGAGCGCAGCACCCCACACCAGCCGGGAAGATCCGGTGCCGGAAAGCCCCCACAAGGGCAAGACCGGGCTGGCGCGCCTGCTCGCCGCCACGCGCTACTCGCTGGCGGGGTTCGCCGCCGCCGCGCGGCACGAGGACGCGTTCCGCCAGGAGCTGATCCTGGCCGCGCTGCTGCTGCCGCTCGGCCTGTGGCTGGGCCGCGACGGCGTCGAGCGCGCGCTGCTCGTCGGCAGCGTGCTGCTGGTGCTGGTCGTCGAGCTGCTCAACTCGGCCATCGAGGCCACGGTGGACCGCATCTCGCTGGACAACCACCGCCTCGCCAAGCGCGCCAAGGACCTGGGCAGCGCGGCGGTGATGCTCTCGCTCGCGACCGTCGGCGCGGTGTGGCTCATGGTGCTGCTCGGTTAGCGCCGCCGGCGGCTGTCACGCCGCGATCACAAAAGCGTCATCGAGGTTTCACGGGACGCGCGCATAGTCGCGCGGCGTGAACCCTGCCAACTCCGTCGAGCCGCTCCCGTCGCCCGCGCGCGCGCTGCGCATCGCGATGGTGACCGAGACCTACCCGCCGGAGGTGAACGGGGTCGCCCGCACCGTGGCCCTGATGGTCGAGGGTCTGCGCAGGCGCGGCCACGCCATCCAACTCGTGCGACCGCGGCGCGACGCCGCCGACGGCCCTGCGAGCGCGGAAGGCTTCGAGGAGCTGCTGCGCCCGGGGCTGCCGATTCCGCGCTACACGCAGCTGCGCCTGGGGCTGCCGAGCAAGCAGGCGCTGCTGCGTGCCTGGAGCGCGAGCCGGCCCGACGTCGTGCACATCGCCACCGAGGGCCCGCTCGGCTGGTCGGCGCTCGCCGCGGCGCGCAAGCTCGCGCTGCCGGTGGCGACCGACTTTCACACCAACTTCCACGCCTACAGCCGGCATTACGGGTTCGCCTGGATGGCGCGCCCGGTGGCCGGCTATCTGCGGCGCTTCCACAACCGCGCCCAATGCACGATGGTGCCCACCGAGGAGATGGTCGAAGCGCTGTCGGGGCTGCGCATCGAGCGGCTGCGGGTGGTGGGCCGTGGCGTCGATCACGCGGTCTTCAAGCCGGTGCGCCGCTCCGCCGAGCTGCGCGCGAGATGGGGGGCCGGCGAGGACACGCCGGTCGCGCTGTGCGTGAGCCGCTTTGCGCCGGAGAAGAATTTTCCGCTCGTGCTGGAAGCCTACGGGGCGATGCGCCGCGTGCGGCCCGACACCAAGCTGATCCTGGTCGGCGATGGGCCGATGCTCGCCCAGCTGCGCCGCAGCAGCGCCAGTTGCGTCATCGCCGGACGGCGGGTCAACGGCGATCTCGCGGCGCACTACGCCTCGGCCGACGTGTTCCTGTTCCCGAGCACTACCGAGACCTTCGGCAACGTCACGCTCGAAGCGATGGCGAGCGGCCTGGGCATCGTCGCTTACCGCTACGCGGCGGCCCGCCAGCATCTGGAGCACGGCCGCTCGGCACTGCTCGCGCCGTTCGACGATCGCGCTGCGTTCATCGCCCAGGCCGAGCGCATCGCGCGCGAGCCGCAACTGGCGCGGGCGCTCGGCGCCCAGGCGCGGGCCGCCGCCGAGCAGCTGGGCTGGGATCGCGTTGTACGGGACTTCGAGGCGGCGCTGTGCGAGGTGGCGCTGGCGAAAGCCCGGGCAGCGAGCGCGCATGTCGCGGCTTGATCTCGCCCTGTCGCGAATCCAGCGCTGGGACGAACGCGTCTGCGTGCGCTTCAACCGCGCGCTGCGCTACCGCGTGCTGCTCGGGACCTTCCGCGCCGCGAGCAGGCTCGGCGACGGGGTCTTCTGGTACGCGCTTATGCTCGGCCTGCTGCTGCGCTCGGCGAGCGCGGCGCCGGCGGTCGCGCACATGATGCTGGTCGGGCTCGCCTGCAGCGCGCTGTACAAGCTGCTCAAGCGCGGCACCTCGCGCCCCAGGCCCTATCAGGTGCACGCCTCGATCGCGGCCGGCGCTTCGCCGCTCGATCGCTTCAGCTTTCCGTCGGGCCACACGCTGCACGCGGTCGCCTTCACCCTGGTCGCCCTCGCCTATTACCCGGGGCTCGCGGCGCTGCTGGTGCCGTTCACGCTGCTGGTCGCGCTGTCGCGCGTGGTGCTCGGGCTGCACTACCCGAGCGACGTGCTCGCCGGAGCGGTGATCGGTGCCGCGATGGCGGGCGGCTCGTTCCTGCTGTAGACGCGGCGCTTAGGCGCGCGCCGCGCGGATCACGCCCGTCACTTCCTTGACCGCCGCCAGCGCGCGCCGGAGCTGCGCCAGATCCGCGACCTCGAAGGTGAAGCGCATGTGCGCGAGCTCGTCGCGACTCTGCGTGCGCACCGCGGTGACGTTGATGCGCTCGCGCGCCAGCGCGTCGCCGATGTCGCGCAGCAGACCCTGGCGGTCGCTCGCGGTGACCACCATCTCCACGGCGTAGGCGCCGCCGGGCCTGGCGCCCCAGTCCGCCTCGATCAGGCGCTCGGGGTGCCGCTCGGCGAGCCGCCTGAAGCTGGCGCAGTCCTCGCGGTGGATCGACACCCCCTTGCCGTGGGTGACGAAGCCGCGGATCGCATCGGGCGGCACCGGCTTGCAGCACTTGGCGAGCTGCGTCAACAGGCGGTCCACGCCGACCACCAGGATGCCGCCGTCGCCCGCGCTCGCTTTCGGCCTGCGGGCGGGCGGGGGCGGCGCCGCCGCGGGGCGCCGCGGCGCCACGTGCGCCGCGCCGGCCATGTCCCGCACCGCGAGCTGCAGCTGGCGCAGGTTGACCTCGTCGCGCGCCACCGCGGCGAACAGGTCCTCGGTCTTGCCGAAGCCGAGCCTGGCCGCGAGCGCCTCGAGCTTGGCCGGCGCGCCGCCCTCGCGCTTGAGCTCCTTCTCCACCGCTGCGCGGCCGACGGCGACCGTCTCGGCGAGCGCCTGGGCGTTGAACCACTGCCGCACCTTCTGCCGCGCGCGGTGGCTACTGACGAAGCCGCGCTCCGGGTTGAGCCAGTCGCGCGACGGCCCGCCGCTTTTGGCGGCCACGATCTCGACCTGCTGCCCGCTGTGCAGCGCGGTGTCGAGCGGCACGATCTGGCCGTCCACCTTGGCGCCGCGGCAGCGGTGGCCGAGATCGGTGTGCAGCGCGTAGGCGAAGTCGATCGGCGTCGAGCCCGCCGGCAGGTCCACCACCCGGCCCTGCGGCGTGAGCACGTACACGGTGTCGTCGAGCGCCGCCTGGCGCGTCTTTTCGGCCCAGCTGGCACCCTCGGAGATCTCGTCACGCCATGCCAGCAGCTCGCGCAGCCACGCGATCTTCTGCTCGAACGCGCCCTCGGCCCGCGCCGGTACCCCCGCCTCCTTGTAGCGCCAGTGGGCGGCGATGCCGAGCTCGGCGTGGCGGTGCATCTCCTCGGTGCGGATCTGCACTTCCAGAGTCTTGCCCCCCGGGCCTATCACCGCGGTGTGCAGCGACTGGTACTGATTGCCCTTGGGGCGCGAGATGTAATCGTCGAACTCCTTCGGGATCGGCTGCCACAGGTCGTGCACCACGCCGAGCGCGGCGTAGCAGTCCTTGAGCGTGGCCACGATCACGCGCAGGGCGCGCACGTCGTACAGCTCGGAGAAGTCCAGGCCCTTGCTGCGCATCTTGTTCCAGATCGAGTAGATGTGCTTCGGCCGACCGGCCATCTCCGCCTTGACCCCGGCAGCGGCGAGCGCGCGCGCGAGTTGTGCCATGGCGTCGCGGATGTACTGCTCGCGCTCGACGCGTTTCTCGTCCAGCATCTGGGCGATGCGCTTGTAGACCTCCGGCTCGAGGATGCGGAACGACAGGTCCTCGAGCTCCCACTTGAGCTGCCACACGCCGAGGCGGTTGGCGAGCGGCGCATAGATGTCGAGCGTCTCGCGCGCATACTCCGTCCTGTCCGCGCTGTCGCGCGGCGCGAAGTAGCGCAGCGTCTGGGTGCGGCTCGCCAGGCGGATCAGCACCACGCGGATGTCCTCGACCATGCCGAGCACCATCTTGCGCAGCACTTCGCGCTGCTGCGCCTGCGCGGCGCGCGTCTCTCCCGAGCGGCCCCACTGATGCGGGCGCGTCGAGACGCGCAACTGATAGAGCCTCTCCACGCCGCCGGCGAGCGTTGCGATCTCGTCGCCGAACTTCTCGCGCAGCAGGTCGAGCCCTCCGAGCGCCTTCGGTGCCGCGAACAGCACGCCCGCGGCGCGCGCCGCCGGGTCCATGCCGATCGCGGCCAGGTCTGCGCCCAGGCCGAGCGCGTGCGGCCACACCGGCTCTCCGGTGGACAGGGACTGCCCGGCGTACAGCGGCTCGGCGAACTCGAGCGCGCGCGCGATCAGCGCGCGCTCCTCGGCGCCGATTCCCTCGGCGATCGGCTCGAGCGCGGCGGCGCGGCTCTGCGGGCGAAGCTGGACGACCGAAACCATAAGCGGCGCGCGGGAATCTGTTCCTCAGGGCCGCGCCAGCAGGTATTGTAGCGGGCCCCATGTCCGACACGCACGCCGCCCGCGGAGTTTCCGCCCACCTGCTGCTCGTGCTCACGGCGCTTTTCTGGGCCGGCCACTGGATCGTGGCGCGCGCCGTGCACCTCGACGTGACGCCGGTCGGGCTCGCGTTCTGGCGCTGGGCCACGGCGATCGCGGTGCTGCTGCCACTGAGCGGGCGGCAGCTCGCGCGCGACTGGCCGGTGGTGCGCGCGCACTGGAAGCAGATCGCGTTTTTCGGCATCACCGGAACCGGCGTCTACAACGTCGTCGGCTACCTCGGCATCCGCGAGACCAGCGCCACCAACGCGGTGCTGATCCAGGCGGTCACGCCGGCGCTGATCCCGCTGTTCGGGCTGCTGCTGTTCCGCGAGCGTATCGGCGCGCGCGCGCTGCTCGGGGTCGCGGTGTCGTTCTGCGGCGTGCTGGCGATCGTGAGCCGCCTGGATTTGCAGGTCCTGGCAAGCTTGCGGGTCAATCCCGGCGATCTGTACCTGCTCGGCAACGTCGCCTTGTGGGCGCTGTACACGGTGTGCCTGCGCTGGAAGCCTCGCGCGCTGTCGCACATGAGCTTTTTGCTCGCCTGCGCGCTGTTCGGCATGGTGCCGATGCTGCCGCTGTACGCGGCCGACCTGGCCGCCGGAGGACGCATCGAGCTGGCCTGGGGCCCCGTGCTCGGCATCCTGTACCTGGGCGTGTTTCCCTCCGTGGCGTGTTACCAGTTCTGGGGCAAGGGCGTGCAGGCGATCGGCCCGGAGCTCGCTGGCGTGTACCTGTACCTGATCCCGTTCTTCGGCGCGCTGATGGCGATCGCGTTCCTCGGCGAGCGGCTGCATGCGTACCACGCGGTCGGCATCGCTCTCATCTTCTCGGGCGTGTGGCTCGCCGCGCGCGTACGCCGCCCCGCAGGCCTGCCGCGCGCCAGGGCATGACATGGGCTGGCTCAGGACTTGGCGGCGCCGGCGGGTGCTCGCGAGGTACCGCATCGACGAGGCGCTGTGGCGCCTGGTCGCCCGCCGGCTGCCGTTCCTCCGCGGCCTGGACGCGGACCAGGTGCACCGCCTGCAGCAGCTCGCGCTGCAGTTTCTCGCCGAAAAGGAGTTCGCGCCGGTGCGCGGGCTGGAGCTGGACGACGCGATGCGGCTGTCGATCGCGGTGCAGGCCTGCCTGCCGATCCTCGAGCTCGGCCTGGACTGGTATTCGGGGTGGACCGGCATCGTGGTCTACCCCGGCGACTTCAAGGTGAAGCGCTCGGAGACGGACCAGGACGGCGTGCTGCACGAATGGCAGGACCAGCTCGCCGGCGAGTCCTGGCCCGGCGGCCCGGTGGTGCTGTCCTGGGACGCGGTCGACGGCGCGCGCGGCGAGGAGATCAACGTCGTGATCCACGAGTTCGCGCACAAGCTCGACATGGCAAACGGCGCGGCCGACGGCGTGCCGCCGCTGCACGCCGGCATGGAACGCGCGGCCTGGCGCGCCGCGTTCGCGCGCGCCTACGAGCGCTTCTGCGACGCGGTGGAGCGCGGCCGCGACACCTGGCTGGACCCGTATGCGGCGGAGGAACCCGCGGAATTCTTCGCCGTGCTGAGCGAGGCGTTCTTCGAGCAGCCGGACGAGGTGCGGCGGCGCTACCCGGATGTGTACGAGCAGCTGCGGCTGTTCTATCGCCAGGACCCGGCGAGCAGGCTGGGAACGTGAAGACGCTGCTGATCGTCTTCCACACCCACGGCGTCAAGACCGCGCAGATGGCCGAGGCGGTCGAGCGCGGCGCGCGCGGTGCGCTCGCCGAGGCCGAAGCCGAGGGCGAGGTGCGCGTCGTGGTGAAGCGCGCCGCCGAGGCCGGTCCCAAGGACCTGCTCGCCGCCGACGCGCTGCTGCTCGGCACGCCGGAGAACTTCGGCTACGTGTCCGGGATGATGAAGGACTTTCTCGAGCGCGTGTTCTACCCCTGCGAAGGCAAGGTCGCGGGCCGGCCTTACGCGCTGTTCATCGCCGCGGGCCAGGACGGCAGCGGCGCCCAAACGTCGGTCGAGCGCATTGTCACCGGACTGCGCCTGCGCAAGGCGCACGAGGCTATCATCGCGCTCAAGGAACTCTCGCCCGAGGTGCTCGCACAGTGCGAGGCGCTCGGCGCGACCTTCGCCGCGGGACTCGCGATCGGCGCGCTGTAGGCGCTCAGCCCGGCTCGAGCCCGAGGTGCGACAGGTCGGCGAGACCCGCCGGCCGGCGCGCACCGGACGCGAGCCGGCCGTCGTCCGCCGGCGCGCCGTGCACCGCGCGCACCGGCACGACGCCCGCCCAGATCGGCAAGGCGTAGTCCTCTTCGTCGTCGATCGGCGGCCCGCCGCGCATCTTGGCCGAAGCCTCATCGAGCGCCATGCCGAGCACGGTGGTCGCCTTCAACTCCTGCTCCGTCACCGCGCGCAGGTCCTTCCAGCGTCCGGGAACCATCCGCTCCACGAACGCTTCGAGCCTGGCGAGCTTCTGGCCGGGGTCGTCCACCTTGTGCGCACGGCCAAACAGCATCGCCGAACGGTAGTTGATCGAGTGGTGAAACGCCGCGCGCGCGAGCACCAGGCCGTCCACGTGGGTCACCGTCAGGCAGCACTCGACGCCCTGCTGCAGGTGGCGCAGCATGCGCGAGGCCGACGAGCCGTGCCAATACACCGCATCGCCCTCGCGCCAGTAATTGGTGGGCGTCACGTAGGGCTGGCCGTCGATCGCGTAGCCGACGTGGCACACGAATCCCGCATCGAGGATCGCGTACACGCTCTCCCGGTCGTGGCGGGCGCGCTTGGGCAGGCGCTTCGCTTTCGTGCGCGCGGTCGGGACGAAATCGGTCACGGCGGATCCTCCCTGGTCGAGCGGCGATGGTAGCAGCCCGCGCCCTTATACTGGCACACCGCCACGCCGCGAGGAGCCATGCCAGGCACGCTATTGTTCGACGAGCGCGAGATCGGCTGGGGCGCGTTCGAGGACGCGGTCCTGCGCGCGGCGAGCGGCCTGGAGCGGCTCGCCGTCGCCGAGGGCGACGTGGTCGCCATCATGCTCAGGAACGAGCCGGCATTCCTGGTGGCGGCGTTCGCGGCGAGCCGCCTCGGGGCTTACTCCTGCCCGCTCAACTGGCACTACAAGGCCGAAGAGGCGCGCTGGATCCTCGCCGACAGCGGCGCCAAGGTGCTGGTCGCGCACACCGACCTGCTGCCGCAGATCGAGGGCGCCGTTCCGGCCGGGGTCGAGCTGGTGGCCGTCGCGCCCGAGCCGGCGACGCTCGCCGCGTACGGCATCGCGACCGAGCGCGCGCGCGTGCCACCAGGCATGCGCGAGTGGAGCGCCTGGCTGGCTGCGCTGCCGCCCTGGGGCGGCGCGCCGCGCACGCCGCGCTGGAACATGCCGTACACCTCGGGAACGACCGGCCGGCCGAAGGGTGTGCGCCGCCTTCCGCCGCCGCCCGAGGAGCTCGCGCGCATGGCCGAGCTCGCGAGCGAGGCGCGCTACAAGGGCTTCGGCATCGAGCCCGGCATGCGCGGGCTGCTTCCGGGCCCGCTGTACCACAGCGCGCCGAACGTGTACGCGATCCAGTCGCTTCAGTTCGGGGGCTTGCTCGCGCTCGAGCCGCGCTTCGACCCCGAGCGCACGCTGGCGCTGATCGAGCGCCACCGGCTGACCCACGCCTACCTCGTGCCCACGATGTTCGTGCGCATGTTGAAGCTGCCCGAGGCGGTGAAGCGGCGCTACGACCTGTCCTCGCTGCGCTTCGTGTCGATGACCGGCTCGCCCTGCCCGCCCGAGGTGAAGCGCGCGATGATCGACTGGTGGGGGCCGGTGATCCACGAGTGCTACGCATCGAGCGAAGCCGGCGTGATCACCTCGATCACTTCCGCGGAGGCGCTCGCCAGGCCGGGCTCGGCCGGGCGCGCGATCGGCGCCGGCGCCCTCAGGATCCTCGATGCCGAGGGCCGCGAGCTGCCGCCGGGGAAAATCGGGCTGATCTACGCGCGCCAGCCCGCCTATCCGGACTTCACCTACAACAACAATGCGCAGGCGCGGCGCGCGCTCGAGCGCGACGGGCTGTGGACGCTGGGCGATGTCGGCTACGTGGACCAGGACGGCTACCTCTTCATCTGCGACCGCGCCGCCGACATGGTGATCTCGGGCGGGGTCAACATCTACCCTGCCGAGATCGAGGCGGTGCTCGTTGCGATGCCGGGCGTGCACGACTGCGCGGTGTTCGGCATTCCGGATGCCGAGTTCGGCGAGGCGCTCGCCGCGGCGATCGAGCCCGCACCCGGCGCGGCGCTGGACGCCGAAGCGGTGCAGGCGTTTCTGGCCGCGCGCATCGCGCACTACAAGGTGCCGCGGCTGGTCGAGTTCCACGCCCGGCTGCCGCGCGAGGAAAGCGGCAAGATCTTCAAGCGCCGCCTGCGCGACCCGCACTGGGAAACGAGCGGGCGGCGGATCTAGCCCGGCCTACCTCTGGTCGTAGTCGAGCACCACCCGGGGAGTGACCGGGTGCGCCTGGCAAGTGAGCCGGAAGCCCTTCGCCACCTCCCCGTCCTCCAGCGTGTAGTTCGCGTCCATGCGCACTTCGCCCTCGACGAGCCGGGCGCGGCAAGTGCAGCACACCCCCGCCTTGCAGGCATAAGGCAGGTCGGCGCCCGCCCTGACCGCGGCGTCGAGCACGCTCGGGCCGTCCGGCGCGAGCTCGAGCCGATGGCGCACGCCATCGACAATCACCGTGACTTCCGAGGTTCCCGCGCCGGGCTTCGGCCGCGCCGCGGTGCGCGCGGCTACCCGCGGCGCGGGCACGCCGAAGCGCTCCAGGTGAATGCGCGCGCGCGCCAGGCCGCGCGCCTCGAGCCCGGCCTCGACGTCGGCCATCATGCCGTCCGGGCCGCACACGAACGCCTCGTCGATCGTCGCCACCGGAATCAGCAGGTCGAGGAAGCGCGCGAGCCTGGCGCGATCGAGGCGCCCGTTGAACAGCTCGACCTCCTGCGGGTCGCGGGAGAACACGTGATACAGGGCGAAGCGCGCGAGGTACCGGTCCTTCAGGTCCTCGAGCCCCTCGTTGAAGATCACCGTGTCGAGCGAGCGATTGGCGTACACCAGGGTGAAGCGCGAGCGCGGCTCGCGCGCGAGCGTGGTCTTGATGAGCGAGATCACCGGCGTGATGCCGCTGCCGCCGGCAAAGGCAACGTAGTGCTTCGCGTTGCCGGGGGCGAGCGGCACGAAGAAGCGCCCCTCGGGCGGCATGACCTCGATGGTGTCGCCGGGCTCGAGCGTGCCGTTCGCCCACGTCGAGAACTTCCCCTCGGGGACGTGCTTCACCGCGACGCGCAGCTCATCCTCGTCCGGGCTCGAGCAGATCGAGTACGAGCGGCGCAGCTCCTCGCCGTCGAGCCGCTTGCGCAGGTTGAGATACTGCCCCTGGGTATAACGGAAGCGCCCGGCGAGCTCGGGCGGCACGTCGAAGGCGAGCGAGACGCACTCGGCGGTCTCGCGCCGCACGTCCTTCACTTTCAGCGCATGGAAGTGCGGCGCGCTCACAGCGGCTTGAAGTAGTCGAAGGGCTCGAGACACTCGCGGCAGCGGTAGTGCGCCTTGCAGGCGGTGGAGCCGAATTCCGACACCCGCTCGGTGCGCGCCGAGCCGCAGCGCGGGCACGGCACCGCCTTCGGGAACAGGTTCACCCGGGACGGCGGCGTGATACCGAAGGCGCGCAGCTTGTCGCGCGCGCCGGGCGCGATCCAGTCGGTGGTCCACGCCGGCGCCAGCACCGTCCGCACCTTCACCTCGGCAAAGCCGGCGCCCTTCAGCTGACCGACGATCTCCTCCTCGATCATGTGCATCGCCGGGCAGCCCGAGTAGGTCGGCGTGATCGCGACCTCGACCGCCGCGCCGCGCTCGTCGATGCTGCGCACGATGCCGAGCTCGGTGATCGAGATCGCCGGAATCTCGGGATCCGGAATGCGCGCGAGGACGTCCCAGGCCGTCACCACTGCGCTCCGGGGTAGGTGCGCTGCATGACCTGCATTTCGGCGAGCAGATGGCCGAGGTGCTCGCTGTGCACGCCGCGCTTGCCGGTCGACAGGAAACGGCTCGGCGCGGGGATCGCCAGCGTCGCCTCCTCGAGCACTGGCTCGACCAGGGCGAGCCAGGGTTCGCGCAGGTCCGCCGCGTCCGGGTCGACTTCGTCGGGCGCGAACAGCTCGTGCGTGTAGTCCCAGAGCCGGTCGAGCGCGGCCTGCGCCCGGTGGTGCGACGCCTCGGTCCCGTCGCCCAGGCGCGCCGTCCAGTCGGCGCTGTGCCGCCAGTGGTAGTCGGCTTCCTTGCGCGACTTCCCGGCGATGGCCGCGACTTCGTCGTCGGGCGATTGCGCGAGGCGCGCGAGCAGCACGCGCTGATAGGCGTCGAACAGCATCCGGCGCACGGTCGTGAACGCGTAATCCCCGTTCGGCAGCTCGACCATGGTGCAGTTGCGGAACTCGTGCTGCGAGCGAAGCATCGCCAGCCGGTCCTCGTCGCGCCCCTTGCCTTCGAGCCGCCCGGCGCAGGCGAGCCACAGCCGCGCCTGCCCGATCAGGTCGAGCGACACGTTGGCCAAGGCGATGTCCTCCTCGAGCGCCGGCCCGTGGCCGAGCCACTCGGCGAGCCGCTGGCCGAGGACCAGGGGGTTGTCGCCCAGGCGCAGCACGAATTCCGGGTTCGTCGCCATCACATGTGCTTCAGTTCGTCGGGCAGCTCGTAGAAGGTCGGGTGGCGGTAGATCTTGTCGGCCATCGGCTCGACGAAGCTCTCGCGCTCATCCGGGTCCGAAGCGTGGATCGCGGCCGACGGCACGACCCAGATCGAGACGCCCTCGCTGCGCCGGGTGTACACGTCGCGCGCCAGCTTGATCGCCATCGCGGCGTCCGGCGCGTGCAGGCTGCCGCAGTGCTTGTGGTCGAGCCCCTGCTTGGAGCGGATGAAGACTTCCCATAACGGCCATTCCTTCTCGCTGCTCATGCGGCCTCCTCCGATCCATCGTTCCACGAACATCCATCGAGCCGTCGGAGGCTCCGCGCCATGAGCCCGGTCGCATCCCCGAAGGGGCCCCTGCTCCGCGGGCTCATGCCGCCCTCCCTTGGTCCCGTTCCCGCTGCTTCTTGGCATAGGCGAGCGCGGCGTCGCGCACCCATTGCCCTTCCTGGTACGCGGCCACGCGCGCGGCGAGGCGCTCGCGGTTGCACGGGCCGTCCCCGTTCACCACCCGCCAGAACTCGCCCCAGTCGATGGCACCGAAGTCGTAGTGGCCGCGCTCGGCGTTCCATTTCAGCTGTGGATCCGGGATCGTCAGCCCGAGAAGCTCGGCCTGCGGCACGGTGACGTCGACGAACTTCTGGCGC
Source organism: uncultured Pseudomonadota bacterium (assembly GCA_963817785.1). Lineage (GTDB taxonomy): Bacteria > Pseudomonadota > Gammaproteobacteria > Burkholderiales > SG8-39 > JAKALD01. The sequence continues at coordinate 1,473,407 of CAWFPL010000008.1, forward strand.
AGCTCGTCGTTCGAGACGCGCTTGATCTTCCACTTCATCGACTGCGCCGAATGCGTGCTGTCCTGGTCCGGCGGCCCGAACATCATCAGGCAGGGCCACCACCAGCGCTCGAGCGCGTCCTGCGCCATCGCCTTCTGCTCCGCGGTGCCGCGCGCGAGCGCGAGCATGATGTCGAAGCCCTGGCGCTGGTGGAACGACTCCTCCTTGCAGATGCGGATCATGGCGCGCGCGTACGGGCCGTACGAGCAGCGGCAGATCGGGATCTGGTTCATGATCGCCGCGCTGTCGACCAGCCAGCCGATCGCCCCCACGTCCGCCCAGGTGAGCGTCGGGTAGTTGAAAATCGAGGAGTACTTCGCCTTGCCCGCGTTGAGTGCCACCATCATCTGGTCGCGCGACTGGCCGAGCGTCTCCGCCGCCGAGTACAGGTACAGCCCGTGGCCCGCCTCGTCCTGCACCTTGGCGATCAGGATCGCCTTGCGCTTGAGCGTCGGCGCACGCGTGATCCAGTTGCCCTCGGGATACATGCCGACGATCTCGGAATGCGCGTGCTGCGAGATCTGGCGCAGCAGCGTCTTGCGGTAGGCCTCGGGCATCCAGTCGCGCGGCTCGATCTTCGCGTCGGCGTCGACCCTGGCCTCGAAGCGCCGCTCCTCGGCCGAGTGGCCGCCGAGCTGCACCTGCCCGGGCAGGTCCATCGATTGGGTGTACATCGGCGCTCCTCCAGCGCTGAAATGATACACATTTCTTGATATGCGTCAATAATTCTGTATCATTTACGAATGCCCTCCGCCGACCCCGCCGCGCGCCTGATCGCGGCCTTCCGCCGCGCCCGGCCGATCCGCGCGATCCCCCTGATCGTCACCGTGTTCGGCGACGCGGTGGCGCCGCACGGCGGCCGCGCCTGGCTCGGCTCGCTCATCCGCCTGCTCGCGCCGTTCGGTGTGTCGGAACGGCTGGTTCGCACCTCCGTGTTCCGGCTCGCGCGCGAGCACTGGCTGCGCGTTGAAACCCTCGGGCGCAGGAGCGACTACCGGCTCACCGAATTCGGGCAGCGCCAGTTCGACGCCGCCGCGCGCCACATCTATGCGCCTGCGCGGCCCGCCTGGGACGGCCGCTGGCGCATGCTGGTCGCGCTGCCCGGCAAGTGGGGCGCGCGCGAGCGCGAGCACCTGCGCCGCAGCCTCGCCTGGCAGGGCTTCGGCCAGCTGGGCGGCGGCGTCTTCGTCCATCCGGGCAGGGCGCTTGCCGAAGTGCTCGCCGCGCTCGACACGGAGGACTTTCCCGAGCTGAGCGCGAAACTCTTCGCGCTCACGGGGGAAGGGCGAGGCGACCACGAGCGCATCGTGCGCGCGGCCTGGGACTTGGAAGAGCTGTCGCGCGCATACGGCGCCTTCGTGCGCCGCTACGAGCCGCTGGCGGCCAGCCGGGCCATCGCCGCCGATCCGGAGCGCGCATTCCTGATGCGTACCCTGCTCATCCACGACTACCGCAGGCTGCTGCTGCGCGACCCGGAGCTGCCCGACGATCTGCTGCCGCCGGACTGGCATGGCCGCCGCGCGCGCGCGCTGACCGTGCGGCTCTACCGGCTATTGGCCGCCCCATCCGAAGCGCACTTGCGGCAGCAGCTGCTCACCGCGGACGGTTCACACCCGCCCTTGGCGCCGGATTTTTTCGACCGCGTCGGAGGCATCGCGCGCCGGCGCGCGCTTGCGGCAGCTGACTGAACGCGCCAGCGAGGCGCGTGCCGCGGCTACTTCTGCGCGCGCTCCAGGACGGCCAGAAACTCGCGCGGCGCGCGATAGCCAACCGAGCTTTCGACGACCTCGCCCTTTTCGTTCAGGAACAGGATGGTCGGCGTATAGCGCACGCCGAAGGACTGGGCGAGCGCCTTTTCAGGGCGCTTCTTGCCGTCGACCCACACCGTGTCGCGCGCGCCGAACATGTCGATCGCCACCATGTAGAACTTGCTCCTGAGCAGCGCAGCGACCCGCGGGTCGGCGAAGGTCTCCTCGGCCATGCGCTTGCAGTAGATGCAGCCTTTCTGCTCGATGAACACGGCCACGCGCTTGCCGGCCTTGGCCGCATCGCGCACCTCGTCCGGAAACACCAGGAAGGACTCCTGGAACACGCCGCTCGGCGCATCGTCGCTCGCCATGGCATGTGCCTCGGGCGCGGCGAGCACGGCGGCGGCGGCGAAGACGAAAAAGGTTCGGCGATCCATGCCGCAATTATGACCCGAAGCGGGCCAGCTGCGGTCACCAGGTTTCGCAGGCTCGCCAGCTTGGTGAAAGCCGATCGCGCCGTCGGCACTTGCCAGAATCAACGCCGCCGAAGGCTCAGCCCGCGAGCAGGAAATCGCGCACGATGGCGATCTGGTCCTCGTGCATCAGGGTCGGAGCGTGGCCCACGCCGGCGATTTCCACCACCTTCGCCTTCGGGCCGCGCGCGACCATCTGCTCACAGGTAGCGCGCGCTAGCAGATCGGAGCGCGCTCCGCGCAGCACCAGCGTCGGGCAGGCCACCGCTTCGTACAGCGGCCACAGCTCCAGGTCCTGGTCCGGCATCTGGGCGCGATACGGCTCCGCGATCCGCGGATCGTAGTGCAGGCGGTAGCTGCCGTCGGGGTTGCGGCGCAGCACCACCTCGGTGAGGAAGCGCCACTCGGCGTCGCTGTGCGGGCCGAAAGGCGCGCTCACCGTGCGCACGTATTGTTCCGCCGCCTCGAGGCTGTGAAAGACCGGCGCCTTGCCGAGGTAGGTGCCGATGCGCTCCAGCGAGGTCCTGGCGATCACCGGGCCGGCGTCGTTCAGCACGAGCTTGTTCACCGGCGTGCCCGCCTGCGCGGCGAGCGCCATGCCGATCAGCCCGCCCATCGAAGTGCCGACCCAGTGCACGCTGTCCACGTCGAGGCGCGCGATCAGCGTCACCAGGTCCGCGACATACTGCGGCAGCGCGTACAGCATCGGATCGGGCAGCCAGTCCGAGTCGCCGCGTCCGGCCACGTCCGGGCACACCACCCGGTAGTGCGCGCTGAGCTCCCGGGCCAGCGCGTCGAAGTCGCGAGCGCAGCGCGTCAGACCGTGCACGCAGACGAGGGCTTTCGGATTGCGCGCCTCGCCCCATTCCAGGTAGGCCATGCGGTGCAGCCCCCTGGGCGAGGCGCACTGCACGAAGCGCTGACGCGCCGCGCTCATTGCGCCCCCGCGCGCTTCCGCCACAGCGCGAGCAACGCGTCGCGCGCGCGCAGGCCCGCCGCATCGAGCGTGGAAAAGCGCACGCTGCCGTCCTCCTGCGCCCCCGCCTCGCGCAGCCGCGCCAGCTGCCCGGACTTGACGTTCGCCCCGCGCGGCGCATAGCCGTACTCGGCGTAGCGCCTGCGCTCGAGCGCCGTGTCTTCGGCCGGGCTCTCGTCGTACCACAGCCAGTCGGCGGCGAACTCGAACGCGAGATCCTCCAGCGCCGCGAACTCCTCCGCCGGGATCGGCTCGCCATCCGCGCTCCAGCGTTCCGCGGCGCCCTCCGCGAGCCGCAGCCCGCCCGACTCGAAGCGGAAATAGGCATGGCGATCGGCGCTCGCGGCGTAGCCGTAGAGCGCGTCGCGTTCCGCGCGGCACGCCATGGCGAGCACCAGCTCGCCATGTGCCGACAGCGTGACGTCGACGCCGAGCGGCCCGCCGTCGGCCAGCGCGCTGCGGCTGCTCTCGAGCAGCCGGCCGCCCTCGATCACCGCGCGTCCGGCCACCGCGCGCGGCGCGTCGCGCCACTCCGCCTCCACGCGCAGGTCGGGAAACTCGAGCGTCGCGTTGGCGAAGGCGGGGAACGGAATGCCGCGCGCGATCTCGAAGCGGTACTCGAGGCGATCCGCGGTGTGATGCTCGCTGTAGGGCTCGGCGTCGATGTCGCGCACCAGCAGCCAGCGCACCCGCTCGCGGAAGGCGTCGAAGTTCTCCGGGCGCCCGGTGACGCGGATCACGGCGGTGAAAGCGGCCGGCGCCCCCGTCACGGAATTACGACTCGTACTTGAACGACAGCGCAAGGCGCGTGCGGAACGCCGTGATCTTGCCGTTCTCGACCTTGACGTCGAGCTTCACCACCTCGGCGATGCGCAGATCGCGCAGCGACTTCGAGGCCGTCTTCACGGCATTGCGCGCCGCCTCCTCCCACGAGTCGGGGCTGGTCCCGATCACGTCCACGACCCGGTAGACCGCTTCTTCCGCCTTCTTCGCCATTGACCCCTCCTTCGAGGATGATGCGGGCACAAGCCCGCCGGCCGATTATCCGCCTAGGGCATCGCGTCGTGCCAGCAGCGGCGCCGCCGCGCGCGCTCGGCCTCGAGCGCCGGTCCGCCCGCGACCAGGCGCACCTCGATCGCACCGTCGCGATCGGTGCGCAGCAGGCGTACGCCGCGCGCGCGGTAGCCCTCGAGCACGCCGGAATTGGGATGAGCGAAGCGGTTGCGGTAGCCGACGGACACCACCGCGGCCGATGGCCGGACGGCAGCCAGGAACTCGGCGCTCGAAGAGGTCCGGCTGCCGTGATGCGGCACCAGCAGCACATCGGCCCCGAGCTCGGACGCCCGGCGAGCCCTGAGCAAGGCCTCGGCCGCGCGTTCGATATCGCCGCTGAGCAGCATCGCCTGGTCCCCGGCCGCGACGCGCAGCACGCAGCTCATGTTGTTGGCGCGCTCGCCGGCGCGAGCCCCCGGTTGCGGATGCAGCACGGAGAAGCGCACCCCGTCCCACTCCCAGGAGACGCCGCGCGTGCAGCGCTGCGCTGCCGGGGCCAGCGCGAGAAGCGGATGCGAGTCGGGCAGCGAGGAGTACAGCGCACCGACTTCGAACGCCCGCAGCACGGACTCCGCGCCGCCGATGTGATCCAGGTCGTCGTGGGTCAACACCACGGCGTCGAGCCGCGACACGCCGGAAGCGCGCAGGAAAGGTGCGATGACGCGCGCGCCGGCATCCGCGTCCGGTCCGTACGCCGGGCCGGCGTCGTAGAGCAGCGCATGCCGTGCCGTGCGCACGACGACCGCCAGCCCCAGGTCGACGTCGAGCGTAGTGAGCCAGGCCTCGCCCGGCGCCGGCGCCGGCGCCGGCAGCGCGAACGCGGGTAGCATCAGGGCGATGCCGGTAGCGCGCCAGGGAACGCCGCGCGGCGCCAGCAGCCAGGCCGCGCCGGCACAGGCGAGCAGCGTCGCCCAGAGCGGCGCCGCGTGCTGCTGCAGGACGGCGTACGGCAGGGCGGCGCACCACTCCAGAAAGCGCAGCAGCCACTCGGTGAGCCACGCGGCGAAGTGCAGCAGCGTGTCGACCGGCAGCGCCGCCGCGAGCAGCGTCAACGGCGTGATGACGACCGACACCAGCGGGATCGCCAGGGCGTTGGCAAGCGGACCGCCCAGGCAGATCTGCGCGAACAGGAACAGCGTCGCGGGCGCCAGGCCGACGGTGATCGCCCACTGCACGCGCAGCCACTGCAGCGGCCGCGCTTCGCGTCCGACGCCGTCCGCGGACACGTAGAAGATCAGCGCCACCGCGCCGAACGAGAGCCAGAAGCCCGGCGCGAGCACCGCCCAGGGGTCGGCCGCCAGCACCGCGGCGAGCGCGAGCGCCAGGGTGCGCCCCGGGGCCGCCACGCGCGCGGACCACAGCGCCGCTGCGACCACGCTCACCATCAGGAAAGTGCGCTGCGCGGGCACGGCGAAACCGGCGAGCAGCGAGTAGCCCAGCGCGGCCAGGGCCGCGGCCTTGCGCGCCGGCCAGCGCCGCGCCAGCGGCGTCGCGCGCCGCCAGCCGAGCGCCACCAGCCAGGCGACCAGACCCGAGACCAGCGTTACGTGCAGTCCCGAGATGCTCAACTAGGGGTGTGTTTACTGACATCCCCGTGAGCGTGGCCGGGGTGTTGCGGCGGTGAGCAACAAAGAGCAAAGCCGTTCGCCCGTTCCGGACGCGCCGTGTTTACTCTGGCAGGATGGGGGGCCAATCACCGCCTCCTACCCGTCAGCCCCAACCCGTTCGTGCGAGAGCTTGGCGGATCTCATCAGTTCCAACGGACCAACAGATGCGAAATGAGGCAGTGACCTTCAGTCCCCCCCCCAAGCAGAAGGAGCCGGTCAAGCGTCGGCGCACTTTACATGCTCGGCTAAGACGTGGATTTGAATCGCCGCGCGAGGACCGTAACCCTTTGCCGAAATGACCAAACCTTGACTTTGGCTTTGTTCTTGCTCGGGGATCGTCAAACATAAGGGATCTTTCGTGTTGCACTTTTGCGGTGAGCTATAGGGGGTCAAGCAGCATGAAGCGGATTTTCGCGGCACTATTGTTTGCGCTGTCAGTTGGAGTTGCTCAGGCATGGGCGGGCGCGACCCTGCATATTGGTAGCGGGTACGGGACCTCTTGCGCAACGGGCGGTTGTCCGGTTTTCGATAACGAGGTCAACCCTATCACCCAAGGACTCGATATCTACCAGACCAGTAATGGTGCCGATACGGTTTCACAAGTGCTTCTCATATTGGGTGTGCCGAATGACAGCACGTCATCGAACACGCTAACAGCCAATCCGGTAACTTCGGCAAGCCTCATTGCCAATGACGTTTCCACAGCGATCAGTTCCACGTTCGGCGCTACTGTCTACGGACTGAATGGGAACGGATTCCAAGGCCTGATGACGTCCGGGGATGTGTACGGCATGCTTAACCTCACAGCCAACAATTCAAACAGCTTCACAAACTGGAGTGAGTGGGATTCTTCCGTCAGCCAGATCACGGCGAGCAACTTTGGCATCTACGTCATCGGTCTTGATGCACTGTCGTTCGGACCCCAGGATTTCATTCAGATCAATACAAGCGGGCTGCCGCTAGGAACCTTTGCTGTCGCCTACGCTGATCCGCCCTCGCCCACGTACTCCACGCCATTCACCGAGGCCGGTCTGAACCTGAGCACCGTCCCGGAACCCGCCACAATCGCTCTTCTCGCCATCGGCCTCCTTGGCCTCGGACTCACCCGCCACAAGCGCGCGATCTAGCTGCGATTCAAATAAGAAGAAGGAGGAGAGACAAACCCCGCTTCGGCGGGGTTTTTCTTTTCCGCGATTCGCGAGCGCGTCAATGCTGGCACGTGCGGAATCGTGTGCATCTACGTGTTGCTCATCAGATGGGTCACCGCGCTGCGGTTGAACAGCCGCCACTGCACGGGCGAAATGGCGCGCTGATCCCCCACCGCGAGCGCGACGAGAATCCCGCCCGCGGGCGCCTCGCCCAGCACGCGCTCGAAGCGCGCGCGCACCGCCTCGCGCGCCTGCTCGATGCGGTCGGCGAGGCTGTTGCGCACTCCGAGCCGGAGCGCGCCGGCTGCCGCGCCGCGGCGCGCGCTCGCCCGGACGTAGCCGGTGGCGCCGATGCCGCGCTCGATGAGCCACGCCTCTAGTCGAAGCCGTACGGATTGAGCAGGCCATGCGGACGGCGCAGCCGCAGCGTGAAGCGCCAGCGCTCGCCGGGGTGCACGGACGGGCCCTGCCCGCCCGCCGCGGCGAGCTGCGGCGCGGAATCGCGGTACCAGCTGAGCAGCACGCGGCGCGGCAGGCCGGCGCCTGCGGGCCGCTCGACGTCGAACTCGAAGCGCACTGCGCGCTCGCCCGAAGCGGGCAATCCGGCCACCACGCCGGTCACCGAGAGATCGCGCCCTTCGAGCTCGGGGGGCGAGGCGGTCGGCGAGGCGCAGGTGCGCCAGGGCGGCGGCCCAGAGGAAGCCGGCGGCGGCGGCGCAGGCGAGCAGCGCCGCCATCCAGGGCAGCCGCGCGCTTGGCGCGCGCGCGGCACGCGCCAGCGCCAGTCCCGCGCCGCCGAGGACCAGCGGCAGCGCGGCGAGCACCGCCGGCGGGGGCAGCGCCGCCTGCTGCTGCTGCAGGAGCAGCACGCCGGCGGCGAAGGCGAGAAGGGCTGCGCTCATCTACAATCGCAACGCGCCGGCGTCTCGCCGGCTGACCCATGCCGCGCAAGTACTTCCGCAAATACCTGCCCGATTCGGCTACGGTGCGCTCGCACCGCCTGGTGGCGCCGTTCGGCTCGCTGCTGCATCACCCGAACCTGTGGCACCTCAATCGCCAGTCGGTAGCGGGCGGCGTCGCGGTCGGACTGTTCGCCGGACTGGTGCCGGGGCCTCTGCAGATGCTGACTGCGGCGCTGCTCGCAGTCCCGCTGCGCGTCAACCTGCCCGTGGCGCTGCTCACCACGCTGTACACCAACCCGCTCACCATCGTGCCGCTCTACGTCCTGGCCTACCGTTACGGCCAGCTGCTGCTCGGCGGGCATCGCAACACGGTGACGATCCGCCCGTTCGAGATGCACTGGTCCGACCCGGCCGGCTCGGTGCACGCGCTGGTCGACTGGACGCTGTCGCTCGGCACGCCGCTCGCCGTCGGCCTGCCGGCGCTCGCGCTGACGCTCGCCGCGCTGGGCTACCTCGCGGTGCGGCTGGGCTGGCGGCTGCACGTGATCCTCGCCTGGCGCGCGCGCAGCCGGCGCCGCGCCGCCGCGCGCCGGGCGGCGCCGTGAACAGGCCCGCCGAAAAGCACCAGGGGCTGGTCGCGCGCGCGTACCTCGCGTTCCGGCTGCCGCTGCTCGTGTTCCTTGTGATCATGCTCACGGGCACCAGGGGCTACTGGCTGATCACGCACGAGCGCGCATCGCTACTCGACTGCGTCTACATGACGTTCATCACCGTGACGACCATCGGGTTCGGCGAGACCATCGACCTGTAGCGCAGCCCCGTCGGCAAGATCTTCACCATGGCGATCGGCTCGCTCGGCGTGGCCAACATCTTCTACATGACATCGAAGCTGACCGCGTTCATCGTCGGCAACGAGCTCGACGTCTTTCTCGGGAGGCGCAGGATGCAGGACCGGATCGATGCCCTGAAGGGCCACTACGTCATCTGCGGCGTGGGCCGCGTCGGCGCCAACGTGGCGCACGAGCTGGAGGCCACCGGCCGGCCGTATGTCGCGGTCGAGGACTCGCCGGCCCAGGTGGAAGCGTTTCGCGAGCGCTTCCCCTCGGCCCTGGTGCTGCACGGCGACGGGCAGGACGACGAGATCCTGCAGCGCGCGGGGGCGGCGCGCGCCGCCGGCGTGTTCGCGGTCACCGGCGACCACGGCAAGAACCTGCTGATCACGCTCTCGGCCAAGCAGCTCAGTCCCGGCAGCGCGCGTGGTCGCGCGCTGCCACGACGTGCGCAACACCGACAAGCTGCGGCGCGTAGGCGCCGATGCGATCGTGTCGCCCGACTTCACCGGCGGCATGCGCATCGCCTCGTCGATGATCCGTCCGACGGTGGTCACGTTTCTCGACGAGATGCTGCGCTCGGAGAATCGCCTGCGGGTGGAGGAAATCGCGCTGCCGGCGGAGCTCGCCGGCAGCGCGCTCGGCGCGCTGGCGCCGCAGTCGTCGGACTACATCGTGCTCGCGGTGAAGAGCGCCGGGCGCTGGGCGTTCAATCCGGCGCCCGGGTTGCGGGTGACGGCGGGCGACGTCCTGGTCGTCATGGCCACCCCGGCGGGCCGCAGCGCGCTCGAGCGGGCGGTGGCGCGATGAATCACGCGGATTGCGCCGCCGGGCGCAACACCCCGTCGCGCAGCTCGAGCACGCGCTCGGCCCGCGCGGCGAGCGCCGGATCGTGGGTGACGATGATGAAGGCGGTGCCGCGCGAAGCGGAAAGGCGCAACATCGCCTCGAACACTTCGTCCGCGGTGTGCACGTCCAGGTTGCCGGTCGGCTCGTCGGCCAGCACGCAGGCGGGCTCGGTGACCAGGGCGCGCGCGAACGCGCAGCGCTGACGCTCGCCACCCGAGAGCTCGCTCGGCAGGTGCTCGATCCGCGCGCCGAGGCCGACTTCCTCGAGCACCTTGCGCGCGCGAGAGAGCGCCGCGCTGCGCTCCATGCGCCGGATGAGCAGCGGCATGGCGACGTTCTCGAGCGCGCTGAACTCGGGCATCAGGTGGTGGAACTGGTACACGAAGCCGAGCGTGGCGTTGCGCACGCGGCCGCGTTCGGCCTCGCCCATCGCACTGAATGCCCTGCCCTGCACCGTGACCGCACCCGCGCTTGGCGCGTCGAGCCCGCCCAACAGGTGCAGCAACGTGCTCTTGCCCGAGCCCGACTTGCCGACGATCGCCACGCGCTCGGCGGCGCGCACCTCGAAATCGACGTCGCGCAGCACCTCGACCGGGGCCGGACCCTGGTAGGTCTTCGCCAGACCCCGGCAGGCAATCACGGCTTCACTCATACCTGAGCGCCTCCGCCGGATTGACGCGCGAGGCGCGCCAGCTGGGGTACAGCGTGGCCAGGAACGACAGCACCAGCGACACCGCCGAGACGGTGAGCACGTCGCCCCCCTTCAGGTGCGAGGGCAACTCCGAAATGTAGTACACGTCCTTCGCCAGGAACTGCACGTGGAACAGGTGCTCGATCGCCGGGACGATGGTGCCGATGTTGAGCGCGATCAGCACGCCGACGATCACGCCGAGCAGCGTGCCGACGACGCCGATCAGCGCGCCCTGCACGACGAAGATCTGCATGATCGAGCCGGGCGAGGCGCCGAGCGTGCGCAGGATGGCGATGTCGGCCTGCTTGTCGGTCACCAGCATGACCAGGGTCGAGACGATGTTGAACGCCGCCACGGCGACGATCAGCAGCAGGATGACGAACATCACGTGCTTCTCGATCTCCACCGCGCGGAAGTAATTGGAATGGCTGCGCGTCCAGTCGGTCGCGTAGACGCCGGGACCCAGCTTGTCGGCCAGGCTGTCGGCCACCTGGCGCGCGAGAAAGATGTCGTCCAGCTTGAGCCGCACCCCGGAGACCGCGTCCCCGGTGCGGTACAGCGTCTGCGCGTCGTGCAGGTCGATCAGCGCCAGGCCGGAGTCGAACTCGTATTCGCCGACGTCGAAGATGCCCACCACGGTGAACTGCTTCAGGCGCGGAATCACCCCCGCGGGCGTCACCTGCCCCTGCGGCACGATCAGCACCACCTTGTCGCCCAGCAGCACGCCGAGCGAGCGCGCCAGGTCGACGCCGAGCACGATGCCCCAGCCGCCCGGCTTGAGCGCCCCGAGGCTGCCCAGGCGCATGTGGCGTCCGATGTCGGCGACCTCGTTCTCGCGCGCCGGCAGGATCCCGCGCACGATCGCGCCGCGCACGCGCTCGCCGGAAGTCAGCATGGCTTCGCCCTGCACGAAGGGCGCCGCGCCGATGACGTGCGGCTGGCGCTCGGCGATTTCGAGCACGGGACGCCAGTCCGCGAGCCGGTTGTCGACCCCGCCGATCTGCACGTGCGACACCACCCCGAGGATGCGCGCGCGCAGCACCTCCTGGAAGCCGTTCATCACCGACAGCACCACGATCAGGGCCGCGACGCCGAGCGCCATGCCCGCCATCGAAGTCAGCGAAATGAAGCTGATGAAATGGTTGCGTCGCTTGGCGCGCGTGTAGCGCAGGCCGATCAGCAGCTCGTAGCGCACGGAATGTCTGCCGGGCCTTTCCCCGGAGTGACGCAGGCGGCGCGATGCGCAGGCTGCGAACGAGTGGTTACGCTTGCCCGAGCATACCCGAAGCGCCGGATGCGGCAAAATAGCGCCCTCATGGATGGCGATACCCTCGGCGCGCTGGCGCGCCTCGTTCGCAAGGAGCGCGTCGCCGGGCTCGGCACGCTGCGCCAGGGCGCGCCGCTGGTGTCGATGGTGGCCTATCTTCCACAGGCGGATTTCGGCGCGTTCCAGCTGCGCGTCAGCCGGCTGGCCTGGCACACGCAGGACATGGCGCGCGAGCCGCGCGTCTCGCTCGCCATCACGGAGACCGACGACGGACGTGCCGATCCGCAGACCCTGATGCGCGTCGCCCTGCGCGGCGAGGTACGGCCGCTGGAGGGCGAGAGCGCCGAGCTCGAGCGTCTCAAGCAGGCCTGGCTGGCGCGCTTCCCCGCGTCCGCGGTCACCTTCGAGCTCGCCGACTTCGCGTTCTGGCGCTTCGCGGTGCGCGACGCGCGCTTCGTGGCGGGCCTCGGCCGCACCTACAACCTGTCGCCGGCCGACCTCGCCGCGGCGGCGCGTGCCTGAGGAACGCGGGGCAGGGATTGCGCGCCGCGCGCGCCGGATCGTCTCCGCCACCGCGTAGAATGCTCGCCGTGGAAGCCTTCGCCGAATTCACCCAGGAGGCCAAGGAGCACTTGCTGCGCGAGGACCGGCGGCTGCTCGGCCGGCTGCTCGGCGAGGCGATCCGCGAGCAGGTCGGCGATGCCATGCTGGAGAAAATCGAGCGCATCCGCCAGACCGCGGTCAGCTTCCGGCGCGCCGAATCCGGCCCGCAGCCCGAAAGCGGCGCGCGCGAGGTCAAGGCCGAGCTCGAGGCGCTGCTCAATGCGCTCGACATCGAGCAGACGCTGCACGTGGTGCGTGCGTTCAGCTACTTCTCGCACCTGCTCAACATCGCCGAGGACGTGCACCAGACCCGGCGGCGCCGCGCCCATGCCGAGGCCGGCTCGCCGCCGCGCCCGGGAAGCCTCGCCTATGCGCTCGGGCGCCTGCAGCAGGAGGGTTGCGGCGGCACCGAGCTGGTGCGCTGGTTCGCGCGTGCGCGGGTGAGCCCGGTGCTCACCGCGCATCCGACCGAGGTGCAGCGCCAGAGCATCCTCGACTGCGAGCGCGAGATCGCGCGCCTGCTCGCCACGCCGCAGAACGCGGCCCGCGACGAGGCGCTGCAGCGCGAGGTCCTGCGGCTGTGGCTCACCTCGATGCTGCGCCTCACCAGGCTCGAGGTGGCCGACGAGATCAACAACGGCCTAGCCTACTTCCGCATGACTTTCCTCGCCGAGCTGCCGCGCCTGTACGCCGATCTCGAGGCGGCGCTGACGGAGCGCTTCGGGCTGGAGCACGCGCCCTGGCTCGCGCCGTTCCTCACCGTGGGCAGCTGGATCGGCGGCGACCGCGACGGCAATCCGAACGTCACCGCCGCGGTGCTGCAGCACGCGCTCGCCCAGCAGGCCCAGCTGGTGCTCGGCCACTACCTCGGCGAAGTGCACCAGCTCGGCAAGGAGCTTTCCGTGTCGACGCGCGTCAAGGCGGTGCCTGCGGCGCTGCGCGCGCTGGCGGAGAGCTCGGGCGACGACTCGCCCTACCGGCGCGACGAGCCGTACCGCCGCGCGCTGTCGGGCATCTACGCGCGGCTGGCGGCGAGCGCCGAAGCGCTCGCCGCGTTGCGCGCCGCGCCGGCGCCGGGATCGACGCTGCCGCCCTACGCGAACGCCGAGGAGTTCGCCGCCGACCTCGAGACCATCGCGCAGGCGCTCCAGGAGCACGGCGCCGGCCGCCTCGCGCAGGGTCGGCTGGCGGTGCTGCGCCGTCAGGCGAGCCTGTTCGGCTTTCACCTCGCGCCGATCGACCTGCGGCAGAGCTCCGACGAGCACGAGGCGGTGGTCGCCGAGCTGCTCGCGCGTGCGCGCGTCGAAGCGCACTACGCCGCCCTCGACGAGGAAGCGCGCATCGCGCTGCTCGCGCGCGAGCTCGCCGGGCCGCGGCCGCTGCGCTCGCCGCACCTCGAATATGCGCCGCGCGTGCAACGCGAGCTGGCGATCCTCGCCGCGGCGGCGGACGGGCGCCGGCGCTTCGGGCCGCGCGCCGTGCCGCATTACGTGATTTCGCACTGCAAGTCGGTCTCCGATCTGCTCGAAGTCGGCGTGCTGCTGCGCGAGGTCGGGCTGCTCAAGCCCGGCGCGCACCCCGAGCTCGACATGGACATCATCCCGCTGTTCGAGTCGATCGCCGATCTCGAGCACAGCGGCGCAATCATCGACCGCGCGCTCAAGCTGCCGCTGTACCGCTCGTGGATCGATGCGCGCGACGGGGCTCAGGAGGTGATGCTCGGCTACTCGGACAGCAACAAGGATGGCGGCTACCTGTCTTCCAACTGGTCGCTGCACGAGGCGGCCACCGACCTGGTGCGCGTGTGCCACGCGCACGGCGTGCGCCTGCGGCTGTTCCATGGCCGCGGCGGCACCGTCGGACGCGGCGGCGGACCGAGCTACGACGCCATCCTGGCGCAGCCCGCCGGCAGCGTCGACGGCGCGCTGCGCCTCACCGAGCAGGGCGAGGTGATCGCCAGCAAGTACGCCGATCCCGACACCGGGCGGCGCAACCTCGAGACACTCGCGGCGGCCACGCTCGAGGCAAGCCTCGGCGTGCGCCCGCGCGGCGACGGCGAGCGCGAGCGCGACGCGAAAGCGATGCAGGAGCTCGCCACGCTCGCCTTCCGCGCCTACCGCACGCTGGTCAAGGACACGCCGGGCTTCATGGAGTACTTCCGCGCCTCCACCCCGATCGCCGAGATCGCCGACCTCAATATCGGCAGCCGCCCGGCCGCGCGCGGGCGCTCGGGCAGGCTCGAGGACCTGCGCGCCATCCCGTGGGTGTTCAGCTGGAGCCAGTGCCGCCTGATGCTGCCCGGCTGGTACGGATTCGGCGCGGCGGTCGAGCAGTGGCTCGCCGAGGGCCGCGGCACGCTCGACGAGTTGCGTGCGATGTACGGCCGCTGGGCGTTCTTCCAAAGCGTGCTGTCCAACCTCGACATGGTCCTCGCCAAGACCGACCTCGCCATCGCCTCGCGCTACGCCGAGCTGGTGCCCGACGCCGAGCTGCGCGAGCGCGTCTTCGGCATGCTTTCGGCCGAGTGGCAGCGCACGCGGAGGTGGCTCGCCGCGATCACCGGGCGCGGCGAGCTGCTCGCCGACAACCCGACGCTCGCGCGCTCGATCCGCAACCGCTTTCCGTACCTCGACCCGCTCAACCACCTGCAGGTGGAGCTGCTGCGGCGCTACCGCGCGGGCGAAGCCGACGAGCGCACGCGGCGCGCGATCCACCTCACCATCAACGGCGTGGCGGCCGGGCTGCGCAACAGCGGCTGACGGCGTGGCGCTGTTCCTGAAGGCGCTCGCGTTCGGCTTCGTGCTGGCCGCCGCGGTCGGGCCGATGTGGGTGCTGTGCTTCCGGCGCAGCGTCGCCGCGGGCGCGCTCGCCGGCTTCGTCTCGGGGCTCGGCATCGCGCTCGCCGACAGCGTGTACGCAGCGGTCGCGGCCTTCGGCCTGAGCGCGGTTTCCGGCTTCCTGCTCGGCCAGCGCTCCTGGCTGGCGCTCCTCGGCGGCGCGTTCCTGGTCTGGCTTGGCGCGAAGGCGCTGCTCGCCGCGCCGGCGCCGCTCGATGCGCCCGAGAGCGCCGCGCTCTCGGCGCGCAGCCTGGGTGCGGCGTTCCTGTCCACGTTCGGGCTGACGCTGGTCAATCCCCCGACGATGCTCGCTTTCGTTGCCATCTTCACCGCCCTGGGCCTGGCAGCGAGCGCGGATTACGAAGCCGCCGCCCTGGCCGTGCTGGGCGTGTTCCTCGGCTCGGCCAGCTGGTGGCTGATCCTCGCGCTCGGCGCCAGCCGGCTGCGCGCGCGCCTCGGCGCGCGCCTGGCGCGCGCCGTCAACACGCTGTCCGGCCTGCTCATCCTCGGCTTCGCCGCGTGGCAGCTCGCGCCGCCGCTTTGATATAGTTCGCACTGGACGTTTATCCACTACCGGCCTCCGCTGCATGCAGCTGCTCGACGCGCCGCTCGCCATCGTCGACCTCGAAACCACCGGCGCGAACGCTGCCTGGCACCGCATCACCGAGATCGCGGTGATCGAGGTCGAGCGCGGCGAGATCACGGGCGAGTGGTCGACGCTGGTCAACCCCGACACCCCCATCCCGCCCGCGATCCAGGCGCTCACCGGGATCACCAATGCCATGGTCGCGCACGCGCCCCGCTTCGCCGCCCTCGCGGAGGGGCTCCACGAACGCCTCGCCGGGCGCGTGCTCGTCGCGCACAACGCGCGCTTCGACTACGGCTTCCTGCGGCAGGAGTTCGAGCGCGCCGGGCTGAAGTACTCGGCGCGCACCCTGTGCACGGTAAAACTTTCGCGCCGGCTGTATCCGGAGCACGCGCGCCACAGCCTGGACAGCCTGATCGCGCGTCACAACCTGCAGTGCCGCGCACGGCACCGAGCCCAGGGCGACGCAGAAGCGCTGTGGCGGTTCTTGCGCGTCGCCGCAGCCGAGCGCGGCGCCGAGGCGCTCGCCGCGGCCGCGAAGCAGATCCTCAAGCAGCCGACGCTGCCGCCCCACATCGACCGGGCGCTGGTCGACGCGATCCCGGAGGCGCCGGGCGTGTATCTCTTTTACGGACAAGCCGGCGCGCCGCTCTACGTGGGCAAGAGCGTCGCCCTGCGCAGCCGGGTGCTGGCGCATTTCTCCGATGACCTGCGCTCCGCGAAGGACATGCAGCTCGCGCGCGAGGTGCGCCACATCGAGTGGCAGCGCAGCGCGGGCGAGCTCGGCGCGCTGCTGCGCGAGGCCGAGCTGGTCAAGTCGCTCGCGCCGGTCTTCAACCGCCGCCTGCGCCGCCCCCACGGGCTGTGCGGCTTCGTGCTCGAGCCGCTGCGCAAGCCCCCGGCAAAGGCGCTCCGCCTGGCCGAGGCCGACGCGCTCGACGCAGCGCTGCTGCCCGACGTGCGCGGGGTGTTCCGTTCGCGGCGCGCGGCGCTCGCCGCCCTGCGCGCCCTGGCCGACGAGCACCGCTTGTGCCTGCAGACCCTCGGCTTGGAAAAGGCGGGCGCTGGCAAGCGGCCGTGCTTTCGCTTCCAGATCGGGCGCTGCGCCGGCGCCTGCGCAGGGCACGAGAGCCCGCAGGCACACCATGCGCGCCTCGCGCACGCGCTGGCCCGTCTGCCGGCGATCACCTGGCCATACCGTGGCGCGATCGGCGTGATCGAGGAGGACCCCGGCCGGGAGATGACGCAGATGCACCTGGTGCACCATTGGTGCTACCTGGGAACCGCGACCTCGGAGGCCGATCTTGCCGAGCTGCTCGAGGGCAGCGCGCGCCCGCGTTTCGACCTGGACCAGTACCGGATCCTGGCGCGCCATCTCGGCGCGCGCCACGCGCGCGTCGTCGAGCTCGGGCCGCGCGCGGCGCGCGCTCTGGCGGCGTAGCATTCCGGCCCAGATGCACTGCGAGCTGGTGGTTCCCGCATTGGTCCCGGCCGAAGCACTGCGCGGCGCGGTGGCCGGCCTGCGGCTGCCCGCGCTCGAGCTGCTGCTCGCCCGCGGCCGCGCCACGAGCGAGGAACGCCGCAGCACGGAGCGCTGGCTGGCGGATGCATTCGGCCTGGACGAGGACGAGCTGCCCGCAGGCGCGCTCAGCGTGCTCGGCGAAGGCAGCGAGCCCGGCGCGGAGCTCTGGCTGCGCGCCGATCCCGTGCACCTGCGGCTGATGCGCGACGAGCTGCGGCTCATTCCGAGCGCGGGCTTCGCCGTGTCGCGCGCGGAGGCCGAGGCGCTGTGCGCCGCGCTCAATGCGCACTTCGGCGGCGAGCTGGTGTTCTATCCGCTGCACCCGGAGCGCTGGGGCGTGAAGCTGCGCGCCGAAGTTGCCAGCCTCGAGGCGCAGGCGCCGCTCGAGATCGCCGGCGAGAACGTGAGCGCGCACCTGCCGGCGGGGCCCGACGCCAGGCACTGGCAAGCCATGCTCAACGAGGTGCAGATGCTGCTGCACGCGAGCCCGGTCAACGAGGCGCGCGACGAGCGCGGCGAGCCGGCGGTCAACAGCGTGTGGCTGTGGGGAGCGGGGCGGCTCCCGGGCAAGCTCGAGGCGCGCTGGCAATCGCTCAGCGCGGATGATCCGCTCGCGCTCGGCCTGGCGAGGGCCGCGGGCATGCGCCACCGGCCGATGCCCGCCTCCGCCGGGGACTGGCTCGAGCGGCTGTCCGGTGACGGCCGGCACCTCGTGCTGCTGGACGGCCTGCGCGCCGCGCACGCGCTCGGCGACGCCGAGGCCTTCCGTGCGCGGCTGCAGACGCTCGAGGAGCGCTGGTTCGCTCCGCTGCTGGCGGCGCTCAAGGCCGGCGCCGTCGGCATGGTGACGATACAGGTGCCCGATGCCGAGGAAGCGCTGTGCATCGAAACCGTGCGCGGCGACCTGCGCCGCTTCTGGCGGCGGCCGCGCGCGCTCGGAGACTGTTCTTGAAGCTCGTCGTGCGCCCCTACGCGGAGGCCGACCGCCAGGCGCTGCTCCAGGCGGGCGTGCATCCGGTGCTGGCGCGCGTGTATGCCGCGCGCCGCATTCACAGCGCCGGGGAGCTCGCCGAGAGCCCCGCGCGGCTGCTGCCGCCGGCGCAGCTCGCGCGCGCCGCCGAGGCCGCCGGCTTGCTCGCCGACGCGATCGAAGCCGGCAAGAAGCTGCTGATCGTCGCGGACTACGACGCCGACGGCGCCACCGCCTGCGCGGTCGGCGTGCGCGCCCTGCGCCTGTTCAGCGCCAAAGTGGACTACCTCGTGCCGAACCGCTTCGAGCTCGGCTACGGGCTGTCGCCCGAGCTGGTCGAGCTCGCGGCACAGCTCGGGCCCGATCTCCTGATCACCGTCGACAACGGCATCGCGAGCGTCGAGGGCGTCGCGCGCGCGCGCGAGCTCGGCATCGCCACGCTGATCACCGATCACCACCTGCCGGGCGACGCCCTGCCGCAGGCCGAGTGCATCGTCAACCCCAACCAGCCGGGCTGCGGCTTCCCGTCCAAGGCGCTGGCGGGGGTCGGCGTGATGTTCTACGTGATGCTCGCGCTGCGCGCCGAGCTGCGCGAGCGCGGCGCGTTCCGCAACGCACCCGAACCGAACCTCGCCGCACTCACCGACCTGGTCGCGCTCGGCACGATCGCCGACGTGGTGCCGCTCGACGCCAACAACCGCATCCTGGTGGCGCAGGGCCTGAAGCGGCTGCGCGCGGGCTTCGCCAAGCCGGGGCTGAACGCGCTGCTGCGCGCGGCCGGGCGCGCGCCCGCGCAGGCGACGAGCTTCGACCTCGGCTTCGTCATCGGCCCGCGGCTCAACGCCGCCGGGCGGCTCGCCGACATGAGCCTCGGCATCGAGTGCCTGATCACCGACGACGAGGCGCGCGCGGCGAACTGCGCGCAGGAGCTCGACCGCCTGAACCGCGAGCGCCGGCGCATCGAGAGCGGGATGCTCGAGGAGGCGCGCGCCGCGACCGCGGGGCTGGCCGCCGCGCCGGGCGCCACGCTCGCGCTGTTCGAGCCGGGCTGGCACCAGGGCGTGGTCGGCCTGATCGCCGCGCGCATGCGCGAGCGACTGCACCGCCCGACGCTGTGTTTCGCGCGCGCCGAGGAGGCCGGGCAGACGGGCTTGCTGCGCGGCTCGGGCCGCTCGATTCCGGGCCTGCATCTGCGCGACTGCCTGGACCTGGTGGCGAAGCGCGCCCCCGGCCTGATCCTGCGCTTCGGCGGCCACGCGCAGGCCGCGGGCCTGACGCTGCGCGAGGCCGATTACGGGCGCTTCGCCGAGCTGTTCGAGCACACCGCCGCCGAGCTCCTGCCCGAGGAGGCGCGCCTGCGCGTGGTGGAGACCGACGGCGCGCTCGACTCTGCCTACTACACGCTCGACGTGGCGCAGTTGATCGAGCAGCAGATCTGGGGCCAAGGCTTTCCGCAGCCGCTGTTCTGCGATACATTCAACGTCGAAAGCCAGCGCGTGGTCGGCGAGCGGCACCTGAAGCTGCGCCTGACCAAGGACGGCCGCCGGCTCGAAGCGATCCAGTTCAACGCCATGGAGTCCACCGGCGCCCCGCTGCCGCCGCGCATCCGCGCCGCCTACCGGCTGATGGTGAACGAGTACAACGGCTTGAAAAGCGTCCAGCTCGGCGTCGAGCACGCCGAGGCTGCATGATCATGAGCCGCGCCAGGCTGCGCATCAGCGTGGGAAGCGTCCGCCTGGAGGTCGCGCTCGAGGACACGCCGACCGCCAGCGCCATCCTGCAGGCTGCGCCGTTCGAATCGACCGCCCGGACCTGGGGCGAGGAAGTGTATTTCGACGCGCCCGTGAGCGTCGATCTCGAGCCGCAAGCGCGCCAGACCGTCGATCCGGGCACCGTGTGCTACTGGGTGGAGGGCTCCGCGCTCGCTCTGCCCTACGGCCCGACCCCGATTTCGAGCGATGCTCGACCCAAGCTCGCCAGCCGCTGCAACGTGCTCGGCAAGATCGTCGGCGACGCGCGCGTGCTGGCGAAGGTTCGCGCCGGCGACCGGGTCAAAGTGGAGGCCGCCTGATGCAGCGCAAGCGCGTCAACTCGTCGCGCCTGCGCTCGGTGGGCTACGACGAGAAAGACCAGCTCCTCGAGGTCGAGCTGGCCAACGGCCAAGTGTACCAGTACGCGAAGGTTTCGCCCGAGGTCTACCGCCGCTTCATGGCGGCGCCGAACCCCACCTCGTTCTTCGACGACAGGATCGCGGAAGACTATTCCGCCAAGCGCGTCTAGCAGCGCCGCGCGCGGCGCGGAGCGGCACCTGTATAATTTCCCCTTTTCGAGCAGCATCATGGAAGCAGAACGCAGCAACCAGATCGCCTCGTCGCTCCAAGACCTCGGCAAGCGGGTCGGCGAGCTGCGGAGGTATCTTTGACTTCGAGGCGAAGCAACACCGCCTAGAAGACCTCAATCGCGAGCTCGAGGACCCCAGGCTGTGGGACAACCCGCAGCGTGCGCAGGAGCTCGGCAAGGAAAAGAAATCCCTGGAAGCCGTCGTCACCACGCTTGAGCGGGTCGCCGGCGGCGTTGCCGATTCGCGGGAGCTGTTCGCGCTGGCCGAGGCGGACAAGGACGACAACACGCTGGCGGAGATCGAGCGGGAAGCCGGCAAGCTCGAGCAGGAAGTCGCGGCGCTCGAGTTCCGCCGCATGTTCTCCAACCCGCTCGACCCGAGCAACTGCTTCGTCGACATTCAGGCCGGCTCGGGCGGGACCGAGGCGCAGGACTGGGCCGCGATGCTCGAGCGCATGTACCTCAAGTACTGCGATCGCAAGGGCTTCGCGGTCGAGGTCCTCGAGCAGACCGAGGGCGAAGTGGCCGGCATCAAGAGCGCCGCGCTCAAGGTGAGCGGCGATCACGCCTACGGTTACCTGCGTACCGAGATCGGCGTGCATCGGCTGGTCAGGAAGAGCCCGTTCGACTCGAACGCGCGGCGCCACACCTCGTTCGCCAGCGTGTTCGTCTACCCCGAGGTCGACGAATCCATCGAGGTCGACATCAACCCCGCCGACCTCAAGATCGACACCTACCGCGCCTCCGGCGCCGGCGGCCAGCACGTCAACCGCACCGACAGCGCGGTGCGCATTACCCACGCGCCGAGCGGCATCGTGGTGCAGTGCCAGAGCGACCGCTCGCAGCACCGCAACCGCGCCGAGGCCATGGCGATGCTGAAGTCCAAGCTCTACGAGCTCGAGCTGCGCAAGCGCCAGGCCGAACGCGATAAGCTCGAGGAATCCAAGTCGGACATCGGCTGGGGTCATCAGATCCGCAGCTATGTCCTCGACCAGTCACGCATCAAGGACCTGCGCACCGGGATCGAGATCGGCAACACCCAGGCGGTGCTCGACGGGGCGCTGGACGAGTTCATCACCGCAAGCCTGAAGCAGGGAGTCTGACGGGAGTCCGAACATGCGCGACCAGAACAACAATCCGCAAACCGAGCCGCAGCAGGACGAGAACAGGGTGGTCGCCGAGCGCCGCGCCAAGCTCGCCAAGCTGCGCGAGCAGGGCATCGCCTATCCGAACGACTTCATGCGCCGCGACAACATGATGCGGCTCGACGAGCAGCACGGCGAAACCAGCGCCGAGCAGCTCGAGAAGGAGCCGGTCACGGTCTCGCTTGCCGGCCGGTTGATGCTGAAGCGCGTCATGGGCAAGGCGAGCTTCGGCGTGCTGCAGGACGTTGGCGGGCGCATCCAGATCTATGTGTCCGACGACGTCAGCGGCAAGGCGAGCCACGCCGCCTACAAGCACTGGGACATCGGCGACTTGATCGGCGTGACCGGGGTGCTATTCCGCACACGCACCGGCGAGCTGACAGTGCGTGCCCACGATATCCGGCTGCTGGTGAAGTCGCTGCGCCCGCTGCCGGAGAAATGGCACGGCCTCACCGACACCGAGCAGCGCTACCGGCGGCGCTACGTCGATCTGATCATGAGCGAGCACGCGCGCTGGGTATTCGCGGTGCGCTCGCGCGTGGTGTGGGCGGCCCGCGACATGATGGCGCAGCTGAGCTATATGGAGGTCGAGACACCGATGCTGCAGCCGATTCCCGGCGGCGCGGTGGCGCGGCCGTTCACGACGCATCACAACGCGCTCGACATGGATCTGTACCTGCGCATCGCGCCCGAGCTGTACCTCAAGCGCCTGGTGGTCAGCGGCATGGAGAAGGTGTACGAGATCAACCGCAACTTCCGCAACGAGGGCATCTCGACCCGCCACAATCCCGAGTTCACCATGCTGGAGGCGTATTGCGCGTACACGCACTACGGCTACATGATGTCGCTGGTCGAGCGTCTGGTCGGATTCACCGCGCAGTACGCGATCGGCACGATGCAGGTCACCTACCAGGGCAAGCAGTTCGACTTCTCCAAGGCGTTCGCGCGCCTGCCGATGGCGCAGGCGATCCAGAAATACGCTCCGGAGCACTGGAGCGCGGCGCAGCTGCGCGACCGCGAGTTTCTCGCCGCGCGGCTAAGCGAGCTCGGCGTCGCGTTCACCCCCGAGCAGGGCTGGGGCGCGCTGCAGCTGATGCTGTTCGAGGCGATCGCAGAGAAGCATCTGATCGAGCCGACCTTCGTCACGGAGTTCCCGGCCGAAGTCTCTCCGCTCGCGCGCCGCAGCGACGCCGATCCCGAAATCACCGAGCGCTTCGAGCTGTTCATCGACGCGAAGGAGATCGCCAACGGCTTCTCCGAGCTCAACGACCCGGAGGAGCAGGCCGCGCGCTTCCTCGAGCAGGCGCGCAAGAAGGACGCTGGCGACCACGAGGCGATGTACTACGACGCCGAGTTCATCCGCGCGCTCGAGTACGGCATGCCGCCGACCTCGGGGGCGGGGGTCGGCATCGACCGCCTGGTGATGTTGCTGACCGACAGCCCTTCGATCCGCGACGTCATCCTGTTTCCCCACATGCGCCCCGAGGCGTGACGGAGTGCACGCTTTGCGCCGTGTGGAGTCGTCCGGGCGCTGCGCAGCGTGAACGATTTCACCGTCGTGGCAGGCGTGGAAACAACCGGTAACAAATCCCTGTGGCCGGCGTGCGCCGGGGCGCGTACGCTGCGCACCGTACCCGCTCGTCAAGCGGGATAGCGGAGGGAAACACCATGCAACCCGAATCGAAGAGCAGACTGCACCCTCTGGTCGCCACGGCGGCTGTGGCGGTCATCGTCCTGGCGGGGGTCGGCGTCGCCGCCTTCACCGGAGTCTTGCCGAGTTCGCGTGGCTCGCCTGCGCCGGCCGAGTCCCCGGTCGCGAGCGCGCCGCCGGCCGCAGCGACCGCAGCGCAAGCAGCCGCGCACAAGCGTGAGGCCGCGCGCAGCAGCGCCACGCATCGTGTCGCGCGCGAGGAGCCGACGCGCACGGCTGAGGCGTCCGCACGTCCTGCGACGCAGGTTGCGCAGAGCCGCCCGAGATGCCTCGACTGCGGCGTGATCGAATCGGTACGTGCCGTCGAGGCGAAGGGCCAGGGAACCGGGCTCGGTGCGGTTGCGGGCGGCGTCGCCGGTGCGGTGCTCGGCAACCAGATGGGCAACGGTAACGGCCGGACGGTCATGACCCTGGTGGGAGCCGCCGGCGGCGCCCTCGCCGGCAACCAGATCGAGAAAAGCGTGCGCACGACCAAGCACTGGGACGTGAGCGTGCGCCTCGAGAACGGCTCGAGCCGCGTGATTTCGCTGGCTACCGAGCCGGCCTTGCACCCCGGCGATCACGTCCGGATCGTCAACAACGCGCTGGTGCCGGACTAGGCGCGGCTGCGCGGCGCGCAGTGCAGGCCCTGCCCCGCGCGCCGCGCAGCTTTCCGAGCAGGGGCGACGCTTAGAGGCGCAGGACGACCAGACCGGCAAGCACGGCCCCGGTCGCCAGCATGCGCCTGGGCGACAGGCGCTCGCCGAGGAACAGCACGCCGATCGCCGCGCCGAAGATCACGGAGGTCTCGCGCAACGCCGCCACCAGCGCCACCGGCGCGAGCGTCATTGCCCAAAGCGCGGTCGCGTAGGAAGCGAGGGTCATTGCACCGCCGGCAGCGCCGCGCACCCAGTGGCGCGCGAGGTAGCCTGGCACCTCCCGCCCGCGACTGCCCACGCCGAACGCAACCTGCGCCAGGCTGTTGGCGGCGAAAAACCAGAGCGCATAGCTGAGCGCGGCACCGGAGGCGCGTACGCCGTGCGCGTCGACGACGGTGTAGGTCGCGATCACCACCGCGTTGCCCACCGCGAACAGCAGCGCCCTGCGGCCGCCCGCCGGACGGCCGCGCTGCCCGGTCGCGAAACCCAGGATCCCGGCGCAGATCAGCGCCACCGCCGCGACCTGCGACGCTGAAAGCGCTTCGCCGAACGCAGCCGTTCCCGCGAGCGCCACCAGCACCGGCGCGCCGCCGCGCATCACCGGGTAGGTGAACGACAGGTCGCCCCAGTGGTAGGCGCCGGCAAGCGCCCAGAAATAAACCACGTGCACCGCGACCGACGCCGCCATCCACGGCCATGAAGCCGGGGCGGGTGCGGGCAGCCATGGCACCAGCGCCAGCGCCAGCGCGCCGCGGCCGACGGCGAGCGCGACGCTCTCGAGCCCCTTGTCCGGGCTCGACTTGAGCAGCGCGTTCCAGCACGCGTGCAGCAGCGCCGCGGCGAGCACCGCGAGCGTCACCGGCAGCGAGATCCCCATCGTGGCAGTTTAGCCTGAGCGCACTCAGCCCAGGTGTGCATCGATCTCCGCCCGGGCTGCGCCGAGCACGTCGCGCCAGGCGCGGCCCGGCGCGCGTCGCACCAGCCGCATCGACGGATACCACGGGCTGTCGGCGCGCGCGTTCATCCAGCGCACAGCCGCCGGCTCGGTGAGCAGCAGCCAAGTCGGGCGGTCGAGCGCTCCGGCGAGGTGCGCCACCGACGTGTCGACGCTCAGCACCGCGTCAAGCGCCGCGATCGCCGCCGCGGTGTCGAAGAAATCGGCGAAACCCGAGCCTGCATCGAGCGCGCCGCGCGCGCGCAGCAGCTCGCGCTCTTGTGCCGTGGCGTCCTTCTGCAGGCTGATGAGCAGGGTCTGCGGGGTGGCGAGCGAGAGCAGCTCGCCGAGATCGACATCGCGTGCCGGATCGAAGCTGCTCGAGCGCCACGCCACGCCCAGCAGCTTCCTGCCGCCGGCCGACCATTGCCGCCTGAAATCCGCCGCCGCCACGGGGTCCGCCCTCAGGTACGGCGGCACCGGCAGCGCGTCGCGGCTCGAGCCCAGCAATAGCGGCAGCGAAAGCAGCGGCGCGCAGACGTCGAAGAGCGGCAGTGACTCGCGCGACTCCACCAGCTGCGCCGCGCCGAACGAGGCGCTCGCCAGCCGCAGCAGCGGCGGCGGGCATTCGAAGACGAACCCGGGCGCGCGCGCCGCAAGCGGGCCCAGGAAGCGCAGGTGCTGGATGACGTCGCCGTAACCCTGCTCCCAGTGCACCAGCAGGCGACGCTCGCCGAGCGGCGTGCCGTCCCAGCGCGGCGTCAGCTTGCCGCGCGGATAGTAGTTGCGCGCCTGCGGCAGCTCGTAGCGCCATTCCGCCTCGCGCCAAGCCAGTTCGAGCTCGCCGAGCGCGGTCAGGGACAGCGACAGGTTGTTGTGAGCGACCGCGAGACCCGGTTCCGCGTCGAGCGCGCGCCGGTAAAAGCCCGCGGCTGCCGCGTGGTCGCCGCCGTTCGCGCACAGATCCCCCAGACCGGTCAGCGCCGGCGCAAATCCCGGATGGAGCGCCAGAGCTTCCTCGAAGGCGGCGCGCGCCACCGCGTCGCGGCCGAGAAACAGGCACGCATAGCCGACGTTCACCCAAGCGCCAGGCGTGGGCCGCGAGCGCGCCAGTCGCTCGTACACGGCCGCCGCGCCTTGGTAGTCGCCGGCGTCGAAAAGCGTGTCGCCGCTCGAGCGTTCGGCGAGCGCCGCTGCCGGGCCGCGATGCAGCAGCCGGCGCAGCTGCCGCCAGAGCATCAGCGGAACGTGTTGCCGCTCGCCCACGCCACCAGCGAGCGCCGCACACCGCGCGTCACCGGCATGACGCGATGCGCCAGGTAGGACGGGAAGACCGTGGCGGCGCCCTGCTCGCGCGCCTCTTCGCGGCTCGGGGCGTTGATGAACTCGAGGCCGCCACCGTCGTACTGGGCGGACGGCGAGAGCTGGATCGTCATCGACAGCTTGCGCGCGCTGGTCACGCCCGGCCCCAGATCGATGTGCCAGTCGAAGTACTGCCCCGGCCCGTACACGGTGTACTGCAGGGCGTCGATCAGCCCGACGAGTTCGAAGCCGTAGTCGCGGTTGGCCGCGAGAAACGCCATGCCGAGCTTGTGAAACAGCCAGTGCGTGTCGGGCGCAGGCTCGATCCACGCGATATTGCTGACCCGGTACAGGGCATGCCCCTCTTCGACGCCGCCTTGCCGAATCGGCAGCCCCTCGCCCAGCTCGATCACCCGCCGGCATTCCTCCGGCGAGAGCACGCCGCGGCTGAGCTGGATGGCATTCGCCGCCGGATTCATCTCGAGCGCCGCGGAGGCTCCGAACGGGCGCTTGCCGGCCGGCCAGCTGAGCTGTGCCACGCCGTTGCTGTCGGGCTGCACCGCTTGCGGCAGCAGATATACGAAAGGCTGTTCGTTCACGGCTGTTGAATCGGGCCGCTGCCCCGGTCGGTCGCGGGATCGCTTCGCTGTCGGGGGGACCGCGGCGGCCGTTAGTGTACACGCGCCGCCTGCGTACATCGTGACCGGCGCGCAGCCCTTGCCGATGCGCGCGAGTTCCTGGCGCGCCTTCTGCCTCAGGATGCAGCCGGTGGCGCCGTTCGGCCGGCCGTGCGCGATGTGCCCGCCGCCCGCTCCGCTGGTTGCGCGGCGAGGCACGCAACCAGGTCGTGCTCGGTCGAGTCCTCGACGATCACCTCGGCGAATTCACCGGGCGTCAATGCGCCGCCGTCGCGGATGCGAACCACGCCGTCGATCTCGGGCGCATCCGCGCTCGAGCGCGCGAGCGCCTCGCCGCGCCCCACCTCGTCCACCAGTACCTTCAGCCGCCGGCCGAGCTTCGCCTGCAGGCGCGCCGCGCTGATCTGCGCCTGCACCTGCATCAAGCGCGCGCGGCGCTCTTCCCTGACCCCCTCGGGCACTGGGTCGGGCAGTGCGTTCGCGGCGGCGCCCTCGACCGGCGAGTAGGCGAAGCAGCCCACCCGGTCGAGCTGCGCGGCGCGCAGGAAGTCGAGCAGCTCCTCGAACTCACCCTGCGTCTCGCCCGGAAAGCCGACGATGAAGGTGCTGCGGATCGCGATCTCGGGGCAAAGGCTGCGCCAGCCGCGGATGCGCTCGAGCGTGTCCTCGGCGTTCGCGGGGCGCTTCATCAGCCTCAGGATGCGCGCGCTCGCGTGCTGGAACGGCACGTCGAGGTAGGGCAGGACCCCGCCTTCGGCCATCAGCGGGATGACCTCGTCCACGTGGGGATACGGATACACGTAATGCAGCCGCACCCACGCACCGAGCCCCCCGAGGGCGCGCGCCAGCTCCGTCATCCGGGTCTTCAGCGGCCGGCCGCGCCAGAGACCGGCGCGAAACTTCACGTCGACGCCGTAGGCGCTGGTGTCCTGGGAGATCACCAGCAGCTCCTTCACGCCGGCCTGCACCAGGTTCTCGGCTTCCTGCATCACCTCGCCGATCGGGCGCGAGACCAGGTCGCCGCGCATCGACGGGATGATGCAGAACGTGCAGCGGTGGTTGCAGCCTTCGGCGATCTTCAGGTAGGCGTAGTGCCTGGGCGTGAGCTTGATGCCCTGGGGCGGGACCAGATCGATATAGGGGTCGTGCGGCCGGGGCAGATGCGCGTGCACCGCGCGCATCACCGCGTCCGGGTCGTGCGGCCCGGTGACCGCGAGCACGGCCGGATGCGCGGCCCGCACCGATGCGTCCCGGGCCCCCAGGCAGCCGGTGACCACCACTTTGCCATTTTCGGCGAGCGCCTCGCCGATCGCCCCGAGCGACTCCTCGACCGCGGCGTCGATGAAGCCGCAGGTGTTCACGATCACCAGGTCCGCGTCGGCATAGCTGGCCGAGGTCGCATAGCCCTCGGCGCGCAGCCGGGTCAGGATGCGCTCCGAGTCGACCAGCGCCTTCGGGCAGCCGAGCGAGACGAATCCGATGCGGGGAACGGCCTTTGCGACACGCCGCGACATAAGCTGCCCTGTCCGGACTTATCGCCTCCCGTGCGGCGCCAGCACCGCGCGGGACGCCTGCCAGCTAGCGCTTTTCAGGTTCCTTCTTCTCCGGCTCCCTCCTGCCCTGGGGCTGCGGCCCGCCGGGGAAGCCGGGGAAGGAGAAGCCGGCGAACACGTTGCGCGCCTGGCTCTGCATCTGCTCCTGGATCTGCGCGAACATCTTCTGGCTCTGCTCCATGTAGGACTGCATCAGGCTCTGCATGGCCGGGCCCTGCAGGTTCATGAACTGGGTCCACAGGTCCTGCGAGGCGCGCGAGTTGTCGCCGCCGTAGAGCTTCTGCGACTGGTCCTGCAGGCTGTTCTGCATCTGCTGGAACGCTTCGATGTTCTTGCCCAGGTAGGTACCCATCAGGCCCTGCATGGCGTTGCCGTAGAAGCGGATGAGTTGCGACAGCACGTCGGACGAGAACATCGGCATGCCGCCCGACTCCTCCTCCAGGATGACCTGCAGCAGGATCTGGCGCGTGAGATCCTCGCTGCTCTTGGCGTCGATCACCTGAAAGTCCTCGCGCTTGAGCACCATCTGCTTGATGTCGGCCAAGGTGATGTAACTCGATGTCTTGGTGTCGTACAGCCGCCGGTTCGGGTACTTCTTGATCAGTCGAACCTGGGTTTCCATGTCTGCCCTCCTAAGCCCTTGTTTGCATGACGCCCGCGCGCTTCGTGCCGCAGCGCGCGATGCACGGATCTTCTCAATACATGTGCTGGCCGCCGTTGATCGAGATGTTCGCGCCGGTCACGAATGCGGCCTCTTCCGAGCACAAATAGATGATCAGCCCTCCCACCTCGTCGGGCTTGCCCAGCCGTCCGATCGGGATCTGCGGCAGGATCTTGGTGTCCAGAATCTCCTTCGGAATCGCGGTCACCATCTTGGTGCCGATGTAGCCGGGGGAAATGGTGTTCACCGTCACGCCCTTCTTGGCCACCTCCAGCGCCAGCGCCTTGGTGAAGCCGTGAATCCCGGCCTTGGCCGCCGAGTAGTTGGTCTGCCCGAACGCGCCCTTCTGGCCGTTCACCGAGGACACGTTGATGACCCGCCCCCAGCCGCGCTCGACCATGCCGTCCATCGCCTGCTTGGTCATGTTGAAGCACGAATCGAGATTGGTGCGCATCACCGCGTCCCAGTCCGCCTTGCTCATCTTCTTGAAAGTCATGTCGCGGGTGATGCCGGCGTTGTTGACCAGGATATTGATCGCGCCGCACTCTCTCTGAATGCGCGCGCACTTCTCTGCGCAGTCGTCGAAGTTCGCGACATCCACCGGAAAGGCCGCGAAAGCGTAGCCCCGGCCGCGCATGTCCTCGACCCACTGCTTCCACTTGGTGTTGGCAGGCGAATACGTGACCACCACCCTGTAGCCCGCATCGGCCATCTTGGTGGAGATCGTCTCGCCCAGACCGCCCATGCCGCCGGTCACGACCGCCAGTCTGTCCTCCGTCATCGTCTCCTCCCTCGGTGTCCGCGCGCGGCTAGCTCATGTACATTCCGCCGTTGATGGCAATGTTCGCGCCCGTAATATAACCGGCCTCGTCCGAGGTCAGATAGGCGATCAAACCGGCGATCTCTTCGGGCTTCGCCAGCCGACCCATCGGGATGCCAGCGACGATCTTTTCGAGCACGTCGGCGCGGATCGAACGCACCATGTCGGTTTCGACGTAGCCGGGCGAGACCGAGTTCACGGTCACGCCCCTCTTCACCACCTCCTGGGCGAGCGCCTTGGCGAAGCCGTGGACCCCGGCCTTGGCCGCCGAGTAGTTGGTCTGGCCGAACTGCCCTTTCTGCCCGTTGACCGACGACAGGTTGACGACGCGGCCCCAGCCGCGCTCGCACATACCGTCGATCACGTGCTTGGTGACGTTGAACGTGCTGTTGAGATTGGTGTTGATCACCGCCAGCCAGTCCGACGGCGACATCTTCTTCAGTATGTTGTCGCGCACGATGCCGGCGCTGTTCACCAGGATGTCCACCGGCCCGATCTGCGACTGGATGTCGCGCACCATGGCGCCCGCCGACTCGAAGTCGGCGACGTCGCCCTCTGCCGCGAAGATGTTGTCGAACCCCTCGGCGCGCATGCGCGCAAGCCATTCGTCCTTCTTGTCGTAGCCGGGCAGGCAGTTCGCCGCCACCACGTTGCCGTTCATGCTGGCAAGCCGGCGGCAGACCGCCGTGCCGATGCCACCCATGCCCCCGGTCACCAATGCCGCACGCTTGCTCATGCCCGTTTCTTTCCTACGCAGTTCCAGGAAATCTCAGCGCTCCACGGCGAGCGCCACGCCCATGCCCCCGCCGATGCACAGCGACGCCAGGCCCTTCTTCGCACCGCGTTTGTGCATCTCGTGCAGCAGCGTCACCAGGATGCGGCAGCCCGAGGCGCCGATCGGGTGCCCGAGCGCTATCGCGCCGCCATTGACGTTGACCCTATTCGTGTCCCAGCCCATCTGGCGGTTGACCGCGATCGCCTGCGCGGCGAACGCTTCGTTGATCTCCATCAGGTCGAGGTCCTGCGGCGCCCAGCCGGCCCGCGACAGGCAGCGCTTGGAGGCCGGCACCGGGCCCATGCCCATGTACTGCGGGTCGACCCCCGCCGAAGCGAACGCCCTGATGCGCGCCAGCGGCTTCAGGCCAAGCGCCTGCGCCTTGCGCGCCGAGGCGAGCACCACCGCCGCCGCGCCGTCGTTGATGCCCGAGGCGTTGCCGGCGGTCACGCTGCCGTTCTTGTCGAACGCCGGCTTGAGGGCCTGCAGCGACGCGAGCGTCGCACCGTGGCGCGGATACTCGTCGTCGGCGAACACCACGCTTCCCTTCCTGGACGGGATCTCCAGCCGGACGATCTCGTCCCTGAACCGGCCCGCCTTCTGCGCCGCCTCGGTCTTGAGCTGCGAGGCGAGCGCGAATTCGTCCTGCTCCTCGCGCGTCACCGCGTACTCCCTGGCGACGTTCTCCGCCGTGACGCCCATGTGGTACTGGTTGTACGCGTCCCACAAACCGTCGACGATCATCGAGTCGATCATCTTCGCGTCGCCCATGCGAAAGCCTTCGCGCGAGCCAGGCAGCACGTGCGGCGCGAGGCTCATCGACTCCTGTCCGCCCGCCACCACGAAGTCGGCGTCGCCGGTGGCGATCGATTGCGCGCCCAGAATCGCCGCTTTGAGGCCCGAGCCGCACACTTTGTTGATCGTCATCGCCGGGATCATGTCCGGCAGGCCGGCGCGGATCGCCGCCTGGCGCGCCGGATTCTGGCCGCAGCCCGCGGCGAGCACCTGCCCCATGATCACTTCGGAAACCTGCTCCGGCCGCACGCCGGCACGCTCGAGCACGTTGCGGATGACATGCGCGCCCAGGTCCGACGCGGCAGTCTTCGCGAGGGCGCCGCCGAATTTACCGATTGCGGTGCGCGCCGCGCCGACGATGACGACTTCTTCCATCACACACCTCCGCAGGAACCCCGCGACGCGTCGCGCGGCACGGCCGCGCCCGACGCGTCGCGTTCGGATAAACGTCCCTCGCGCTTCGACACCGCCTGCGCCGCCCCGGCCCCGGCAAGGACCGCGGGCGCGCGCTCCTTCACGTAGCGGCCGGGCGCCGTCTCGATCGGCCGGTAGCTGCGGTTGCCCGACCCTGCCGGGGCCTTGCGCGCGCCTCCCTTGTGCGGCGCGAGCCACTCCGACCAGCGCGGCCACCAGCTGCCGGGGTGCTCGTGCGCCTGCGCGAGCCAGACCGCGGGATCTTCCGCATGCGGCCCTCCGCTCCAGTAGCTGCGCCGGTTCCTGGCCGCCGGGTTGATCACGCCCGCGACGTGGCCGCTGGCACCAAGCACGAATGTCTTTTCGCCCCCGAGCAAATGCAGCGAGCGGTAGGCCGCGCGCCAGGGCACGATGTGATCCTCGCGCGTGGCGAGGATGAAACTGGGCAGGCTCACCTTGCCCAGATCCACCGGCACGCCGCAATTCACCAGCGCCCCCGGGACACGCAGCCTGTTCTCCAGATAGGTGTTGCGCACGTAGTAGCAATACATCGGTCCGGACAGATTGGTGCTGTCGGCGTTCCAGTAGAGAAGATCGAACGCGTCGGGCGAGCGGCCCTTCAGGTAATTGTTGACCACGTACGGCCAGACGAGGTCGTTGGCGCGCAGCGCCGAAAAAACGAAGTCCAGGTCGGAACCGGGGAACACGCCGCCGCCGCCGATGCTCGCCTCGCGCGCCGCGATGCCCGCCTCGTCGACGAACACGCCGATCTGTCCCGGCTCGGAAAAGTCGAGCATCGTGGCGAGGTAGGTGACGCTCGCCACCAGATCCTCGCCCTTGGCGGCCAGCACGGCCAGTGCGGCGCCCAGCAGCGTGCCGCCGACGCAGAAGCCAAGCGCATTGACGCGATCGGCGCGGGCGATGTCGCGCGCGACGCGCAACGGCTCGAAGATCCCCATTTCCAGGTAATCGTCCCAGCCGTAGCGCCCCTGCCCCGGCCCGACGTTGCGCCACGACACCATGAACACGGTGTGGCCCTGCTGCACCGCATAGCGCACCAACGAGTTCTCGGGCTGCAGGTCGAGGATGTAGAACTTGTTGATGCACGGCGGCACCATGACCAGCGGGCGTCTCCCTACCTGCGCGGTGGCGGGCGCGTACTGGATCAACTGCATCAATTCGTTCTCGTGCACTACCTCGCCGGGCGTCACCGCGAGATTGCGGCCCACCTCGAACGCGGACTCGTCGGTCTGGCTGATGCGGCCCTTGCGCAGGTCGGCCATCAGGTTGGCGAGCCCCCGGGTAAGACTCTCGCCGCGGGACTCGAGCGCGGCGCGCAGCGCCTCAGGGTTGGTGGCAGGAAAGTTCGCCGGCGACGTCGCGTCGATCCACTGCTTCACGGCAAAGCGCAGCCGCTCCTTGGCTTGCGCTTCGAGCTGCACGTTCTCGACAAGCTCGGTGAAGAAGCGCGCAGCGAGCAGGTAGGACTGCCGGATGTAGTCGTAATAGGGGTTCTCGCGCCATTCCGCACCCGCAAAGCGGCGATCGCCCGGCTCCGGTGCGGCCAGCGGCTCTGCCGCCGGCTGCTGCGCGAGCAGCGAAGTCCACAGCCTGGTCTGCTTCTCCACGTAGGAAGCCTGCAGGGCGGTCAACTGCGCCGGATCGGGGGCCAGGCTCGCCAGCCACGCGACCGGGTCTGCGCCTGCAGGATCGCCGCCCGCCCAGCGCAACCAGCCCGCGCCTCCTTGGGCAATCGCAGCGATGAAAGCGTCGGGCGATCCTTCCCGTGCCGGCATGTCGCTTCCGCGGGGGGGCGCTTCAAGCGTCCTTGCCGAGGGCCGCAGAGGGCGCGCGAAGCCACGGCCGTCCAGCCGAAAAAGGCTTTGGCGTTGGACACATGCGGGATTCGACGGGGATCTTTCCGAGGCCTGGGGAGCGGCGTATTCTGCGCCGCACAAACCGGCCCGTCAAATAACGGCAGCCATGCGCTGACGACCCGGCGCGGAGGGGATCCAAGGTGGGGACCCTCGCGGCGCGGCGCCTCGGCCGAAGCTCATTCCAGCCACACCAGCGCCGCCATGCGCCCTGTCGTCCGGTCGCGGCGGAACGAGTAGAAGCGTCGCGGATCGGAATGCGTGCAGAAGTTGCCGCCGTAGATCCGGTAGACGCCGCGGCGGGCGAGCTGCAGGCGCGCCACCGCGTACAGGTCGAGCAGCCAGTGCTGCGGACGCGCGGGCGAGAACGCCGCGCTGCCGCCGGGGTCGCGCGCGAGGAACGCGGCGCGCACGTCCTCGCCCACCTCGTAGGCGCGCGGCCCGATCGCGGGCCCGAGCCATGCCACTACCCGCGCGGAGGGCACGCGCAGCGCCTCGAGCGTCGCATCGATCACCCCCGCGCACAGTCCGCGCCAGCCGGCATGGGCGATCCCCACCGCGGTCCCGGCTTCGTCGGCCAGAAGCACCGGCATGCAGTCGGCGACGAGTACCGCGCACACCGTCCCCGCCTGGCGCGCGACCGCGGCGTCGGCCTGCGGCTCGGCGCCAGCGCGGCGCGCCGCATCGGCGTCCGCGACCGTTGCGCCGTGGACTTGGCGCAGCCACACCGGCTCCGCAGGCAGCAGCATCGCGAGCCTGCGCCGGTTCTCGGCGACGGCGCGAGCGTCGTCCCCGCAGTGCAGCCCGAGATTGAGGCTCGCATAGGCGCCTGCGCTGACGCCGCCGGCGCGCGTGCTGGCGAGGCCGCGCACGCCGGCGGGCGCCGGCCAGTCAGGAATGATCGGTTCCAGCGGCACGGCGCAGCGTCGCCAGGAGCTTGCGCAGGTCGGCAGGCGGCGCCGATCGGAACGTCATTCGCTTCCCGGTCCGCGGGTGCTCCAGCACGAGCTCCGTGGCGTGCAAGGCCTGGCGCGCAAACGCGATGCCGTGCCGCGTGCCGCGCCGATATACCGGATCGCCCACCAGCGGGTGCCGGATGAACTGGAAGTGCACGCGGATCTGGTGCGTGCGCCCGGTCGCCAGGCGGCATTCCACCAGGGCGGCGCTGCCGAAGCGCTCCAGCACCCGGTAGCTGGTGCGCGCCTCCTTGCCGCCCCGCCGCGTCACCGCCATGCGCGTGCGCGCCCGCACGTCGCGGCCGATCGGCGCATCGATCGTTCCGCTGGCGGGCGGGTCGCCCTGCACCACGGCGAGGTAGGTGCGGCGCATGCTGCGCGCGGCGAGTTGCGCCGCCAGGTTCGCCTGCGCCGAGACATTCTTCGCCACCACCAGCAGGCCGCTGGTGTCCTTGTCGAGCCGGTGCACGATCCCGGCGCGCGGCACCGCTGCGAGCTCCGGCGCGTGCGCGAGCAGCGCGTTGAGCAGGGTGTGGTCCGGCACCCCGGCCCCGGGGTGCACCACCAGGCCCGCGGGCTTGTCGATGACGATCAGGTCACGGTCCTCGTGGACGATCTCGAGCGGCAGGCGCTGCGCCTGCGGCGCCGGGCCCTCCGGCGCTGGCGGCGGCGTCAGCTCGACGGGCTCTCCGCCGCTCACCAGGCGCTTGCCCTCGGCCGGTGCGCCGTTGACGAGGATGTGGCCGTCCTTCAACCAGGCCTGCAGGCGGTTGCGCGAGTACTGCGGGAACAATCTCGGCAGCGCCTGATCCAATCTCAGGCCACCATATTGCGGCGGAATGACCGCGCTGAGCGGCGCGACGAAGGCCGCTTCCCAGTCGAGCGCCTGGGCGGCGCTATAATTTTTAGTTCTGCCAGCCTGAATCGGTGCCATGGCCACAAGTCTACTTCGTCCCCTCTTCGTCGTCCTCGCCCTGCTGCTCGCAGGTTGCGGCATCCTGCCGACCCAGAAGGACGAGACCGCCGGCTGGTCCGCGCAGCGCCTGTACGGCGAGGCCCAGGACTCCATGGCCTCCCGGAACTGGGAGCAGGCGATCAAGTATTACGAGAAGATCGAGGCGCGCTATCCGTACGGGCGTTACGCTCAGGCGGCGGAGCTCGACATCGCCTACGCGTACTACAAGGATGGCGACCGCGCTTCGGCGATCGCGGCGGCCGACCGCTTCATCAAGCTGCACCCGAACCACCCGAACGTCGACTACGCCTACTACCTGAAGGGTCTGGTGAACTTCAACCAGGCGGACACGCTGCTGTCCTGGCTCGACAATACCGATATGAGCGACCGCGACCAGAAAGCCTCGCGCGAGGCGTTCGAGGCGTTCAAGCAGGTCGTGACGCGCTTCCCCAACTCGAAATACGCCAAGGACTCGGCCGAGCGCATGCGCTACCTGGTCAACGCGCTCGCCTCCTATGAGGTCCACGTGGCGCGCTATTACATCAAGCGCGGCGCCTGGATCGCGGCCGCCAACCGCGCCGAGTACGCGGTGAAGGAGTACCCGCGCGCACCGGCCACCGAGGAAGCGATTTACATCATGGCGCTCGCCTACGACAAGCTCGGCATGACCCAGCTGCGCGACGCGGCCGATCGCGTCATGCACGAGAACTTCCCCCACAGCAAGTATCTCGCGCAGGGCTTCAAGCGCAACGTGCCGTGGTGGAAGCTGTGGGATCCGGACTGGTAAGAGAAGAACAGGGGAACCCTACGGTTCCCCCGTACCCCCTCCCCAACCTTTTATCGCGGATCCGTCCCGACGCTGCGCGCCACGTTTAGGGCGCGCCTCGAGGGCTTAAATCCTCAGGCGATGCCGATGTTCTCGTCGGCGACGTAGTCGCGGATCACGGTGTCGATGTCGGGGTCGGCATGGAAGCCGAGAGAGCGCGCGCGCGGCGTCTCGAAGCGTACCGGCCAGGTGCGCACGATCGCCTCGACGCGCGCCTCGGGCCTGCACACCACCCGCCGCGCAACCCCGTCGCCGCCGATGCGGCGCAGCGCCTCGATCATCGCGCTCACCGTGGTCGTGATGCCGGGCAGGTTCAGCACGCGCTTCACGCCCCACGCCGACGCCGGCAGCTCGTGAGCGTGCACGAACGCCTCGACCACGCGCTTCGGCGACAGCAGCCATACCCCGGTATCGAGGGGCACCGGGCATTCGGACACGACGCCGTTCAGCGGCTCGCGGATCACGCCGCTCGCGAACGAAGATGCCGCCGCGTTCGGCTTGCCCGGGCGCACCACGATCGTCGGCAGGCGCAGCGCGCGCCCGTCGATGAAGCCCTTGCGCGAGTAATCGTTGATCAGGTACTCGCCGATCACCTTGTGCGTGCCGTAGGAGGTCTGCGGATTGGGCGTCGTCGCATCGTCCAGCACCGCCGGAAGCTCGCCGCCGAACGCCGCCACCGAGCTCGCGAACACCAGGCGCGGAGGCCGCGCGCAATTGCGCAGCTGCTCCAGCAACAGCTCGGTTCCCTTCAGATTCACGCGCAGGCCGAGGTCGAAGTCCGCCTCGGCGCCGCCGCTCACCACCGCCGCGAGATGGAACGCGCAGGCGGTGTCCGGCGTCACCACGCGCGCCAGCGTCGCAGCATCGGAGACATCGCCGCTCACCGCCTCGAGACGCGCATCGTGCGGCAGCTGCGGCGGGAACGCCGCGTCGAGCAGCACTAGCTTCGAGATCTCGCGCTGCGCGCCGTCGGGGGCCGTCAGGCTGCCGCGCGCGAGCAGCGCCTTGGCGAGCCGCAAGCCGAGAAATCCGCCGCCTCCGGTAATCACGACTTTCATGCGGGTCCTGGGTCCTTTGCGAGCGCATCTGCCGCCGCGCGCGCTCGCGGCGCGGCCGCGTCCGCCTGCGCGATTGTAGCCGACGCAGCCGAGAAGAATTCTTCCACGTCCGCGAGCGCGCGTGTCAGGCGCATCGGCGGCAGGCTCGCGCGGATGAGGCGACCGTAGGGCTTGGAGAACAGGCGCGGGTCGCACAGCATCAGCACGCCGCGATCGGTCTCGTCGCGGATCAGGCGCCCGGCTCCCTGCTTGAGCTGCAGGATCGCCTGCGGCAGCTGGAACTCGATGAACGGGTTGCCGCCTCGCGTGCGCAGCGCCTCGATGCGCGCGGCGAGGACGGGATCGTCGGGCGGGGCGAACGGCAGCTTGTCGATCACCACCACCGACAGCGCCTCGCCGCGCACGTCGACGCCCTCCCAGAACGACGCCGCACCGAGGAGCACGGCGTTGCCGAGCTCGCGAAAGCGCGCCAGCAGCTCGCTGCGCGAGCCGGTGCCCTGCACCAGCAGCGGGCAGGTTACGCCCTCGCGCGCGAAGCGCGCCGCGAGCAGATCGTGCGCGCGGCGCAGCGCGCGCAGCGTGGTGAACAGCAGGAACGCCCGCCCGCCGCTCGCGCGCAGCACCGGGAACGCGGCCTCGACCACCGCCGCCGTGAACTCGGCCTGATTGGGATCGGCCGGCAGGCGCTGCGGCACGTAGAGCAGCGCCTGGCGGCCGAACTCGAAGGGACTCGGCCAGGTGTGCGCCGCCGCCTGCTCGATCCCGAGCTCGCGCTTGAAGTGCGAGAAGTCCTCGCCCACCGCCAGAGTCGCGGAGGTGAAGATCCAGGCGCGCGGATGATCCTGCATCTGGCGCTGAAACAGCTCCGCGCTAGAGAGCGGCGTGACGTGCAGCTGCACCGCGTGGCCGAAGATCTCCAGCCAGCGGACCTCGTCGCTCGCGCCGGATTCGCGCCAGCGCACCAGGGTTGCGCGCGCCTGCGCGGCGCGCCGCGCGCAGCCCGCCAGTCCCTCGGAGCGCTCGGCCTGCTCGGCGAGCGGCTCTGCAAGCGCCTCGAGCGCGGCGTCGAGCGCCTCGAGCGCAGGAGCGAACTCCGCCAGGCGCTGCGCGTGCTGCAATGACAGCCGCGCACCCTCGTCCTTGAATGCGAGCCGCAGGTCGCGCGCCGCCCGGTCGAGCCGCGTCGCGAGGCGGTCGAGCTCGGGCGAGGCGCCGCCCGCCGCGCGCAGCTCGAGGCGCGCGTCGCGCGCCAGCTCGAGCAGCTGCCCGGTCGACACGCTGTCGCCGAAGAACATGCGCGCCGTCTCGGGCAGCTGATGCGCCTCGTCGAAGATCACCGTGTTGCACGCCGGCAGCAGCTCGGCGACGCCCTCGTTGCGCAGCACCACGTCGGCGAAGAACAGGTGGTGGTTGATCACCACCACGTCGGCGGCGAGCGCGTTGCGGCGCGCACGCATCACGAAGCAATCCTTGTAGCGCGGGCACTCCTGCCCCAGGCAGTTGTCGCGCGTCGAGGTCGCGTGCTGCCAGGCCGGCGAGTCTTCGGCGACGTCGCCCAAGTCGGAGCGATCGCCGCTGGTGGTGAGCGCGGCGAAGCGCTCGATGCGCTGCAGCTGCGCCGCCTCCTCGCGCGAGACGAGGCGCGCCTCGACTCGCGCGCGCTCGAGCCGGTGCAGGCACACGTAGTTCGCTCGTCCCTTGAGCAGGGCCGCGGTGGCCCCCGAAGCGAGCGCGTCGCGCACCGCGGGCAAATCGCGGTCGTAGAGCTGGTCCTGCAGGGTCTTGGTTCCGGTGGAGACGATCACCTTGCCGCCGGCGAGCAGTGCCGGCACGAGGTAGGCGAAGGTCTTGCCGGTCCCGGTGCCCGCCTCCGCGACCAGCACGCCGTTGCCCTCGATCGCTTCGAGGATGGCGCTCGCCATCTCGACCTGCTGCGGCCGCAGGCGGAAGCCGTGCAGCCTGGCGGCGAGCGGGCCGTCGGTCGCGAAGAAGCGCTCGAGCGCCGCGGCGGTGCTCAGGGGCGCACCTTTTCGAGCCGCTCGCGGGCGTGCGTCGCCATTCGCGGGAATTTGCTCATTACGCGGGGACCCCGGGCTCACCTTCAGCGTTGAACGCGCCCGGTTTGCCGGGGCTGACGCGGCTGCGCTTTACTTCCGCCGGCCATTCCACTAGATTACTTGAATTATGCAGCACAATAACCTGTATTTACTGGTTTTTGTTTCTTTAATTGGAGGCTGCGCCGGGTTTGCGCCCCAGCCGCCAGCCCCCACTGCGCCGGTACCGGAGCGCGGCACTTCGCGCGGCAGCGCAGCGCCCGAGCGCGCCGAGGCCCTGCTGCAGGCGTTGACCGCGCTCGGCACCAGCTATCGCTACGGCGGCGACTCGTACGCCACCGGTTTCGATTGCAGCGGCTTGGTGGTGCACGTCTTTTACGAGGCCTACGGAATTCGGCTGCCGCACAACGCCTACGAGCAAAGCGAGATGGGCACGCCGGTCAGTCTAGCCGAACTGCAGCCCGGCGATCTCGTGTTCTACGACACCGAGCACCGGCCCTACTCGCACGTCGGCATCTACCTCGGCAACGGCAAGTTCATCCACGCACCGAAAACCGGCACGCGAGTGCGTGTGGAGAGGATGTCGCGGCCCTACTGGGTGAGGCGCTACGACGGCGCGCGCCGCGTCGCGCTGCCGCAAACCGCGCGGCGCTGACACCGCGCGGTGCGCTTCAGGCGCTCGGCTCGCGCAGGGCGAAGATCACCGGAATGTCGAGCGTAAACTCGCGCCCGCGCAGGGCGGCTGGAATCGCCGCCCGCGGCTTCGCCTTGCGGATCATGTCGAGCGCCTGCCGGTCGAGCACCGCGTGGCCGCTCCCGCGTCCCACGCTGAGCGAGGCGAGCGCGCCGCTCGCGGCGACCGCCATGCGCACCTCCACCTTGCCGCGCCAGTCGTTGTCCAGCGCCAGGCGCGGATAGCGCCGGTAGCGCTGCGCCTCGGCGATGAGCGCGAGGCGGTACCGCGCGAGCGCCGACGCCCGATCGGCTGCGCTGCGCGGCGGGGCCGGTTGTGCCCGGCCGGCGTCCTCGCTCGCCGGCGCCGCGGTCGCGCGCGGCGCCGGCACCGCGGCAACGGGAAGCGCCGGGGCAGCGGCAGGAGCGGCGGATGCGGTTTGCTCGGCGCCGCGGCTCGCAGGCGTCGAGCGAACCTGCGCCAAGTCGGCGGGACGCGCCGCGAATCGCAGCGCCCGGGCGGGAGCCGGCCTGCGCTCAAGCGCGCGTCGCGGCCCCCTCAGCGCAGGCGCCGGAGGAGGCGCCACGGACCTCGACACGATTGCGGGCGCCGCGCGCGCCGGGGCGAGGTACGCGGTGAGCACGGAGTCGAGCGGGGGTCGCAGCGCGGAGATGCGCGGCGCCGGCAACCCGAGCAGCAGCATGGCATGCAGCGCCAGCGACGCGAGCAGCGCGAACGCGAGCTCGTGATGCCCGCTTGCGTGGCGCCCCGGCATTGCTTCGTCGAGCGCTGCCGTCATTCGGCGTCACCCTGCAGAGCGGCCCACTCTATACACCGCCGGGATGCATGCTCAACGCCCGGGCTGCAGCGCGCGCCAGAGCTTCTCCGGCGTCAGCGGCATCTCCAGGTGCAGCACGCCGCGCTCCGCAAGCGCGTCGAGCACCGCATTGACCACCGCCGGCACGGCGCCGATGGTGCCGAGCTCGCCGCAGCCCTTCACGCCGAGCAGGTTGGTCTTGCACGGCACGCCTTCCTCGAAGGCGTTGGTCATCGGCGGAAACTGGTCGGCGCGCGGCACGCAGTAATCCATGAGCGAGCCCGTGAGCAGCTGGCCGCTCTCGGGGTCGTAGACGGCCTGCTCCATCAGCGCCTGCCCCACGCCCTGCGCGATGCCGCCCTGGATCTGGCCCTCGACGATCATGTGGTTGATGATGCGCCCGATGTCGTCCACGCTCGCGATGCGCACGAGCTCGACCGCGCCGGTCTCCGGGTCCACTTCGAGCTCGCACGCCTGGGCGCCGTTCGGCCAGCTCGGCGCCGACGGCGTCTCGGTCACCGAGACGCGAATCAGCCTGTCCGGCTGCCGCCCGGCCAGCTCGGCCAGGCCGAGCGCGCGGTCGGTGCCGGCGATGCGAAAGCGCCCGTCGCGGTACTCGATGTCCGCGGCCGCCGCCTCCAGCGCCTCGGCGGCGAGCTCCTTGCCGCGCACGATCACCCTGTGCCCCGCGGCGACCACCGCCGAGCCGCCGACGAACGCCGAGCGCGAGCCGACGCTGCCCACACCGTTGGCGCGGTCGGTGTCGCCCTGCACGATGCGGATGCCGCGCGCCGGAATCTGCAGCACCTCGGTGATGAGCTGCGTGTAGGTGGTTTCCAGGCCCTGGCCCATCGCCTGCGTGCCGGAGAACACCGTCACCGTGCCGTCGGCGTCGACCTGGATGTCGACGGTTTCGGTCGGAATCGCGCCGGTCCACTCCAGATACACCGCCAGCCCGCGGCCGCGCAGCCTGCCGCGCGCGCGCGACTGCTCGCGCCGCGCCGCAAAGCCCTTCCAGTCTGTCACCTCGAGCACCCGGTCGAGCACGCGGCCGAAATCGCCCGAGTCGTACCAGTCGCCGAGGTGGGTCGGATACGGGAACTGCTGCGGCTGGATGAAGTTGCGCCGGCGCAGCTCGGCCGGATCGAGCTTCATCTCGCGCGCTGCCTTCTCCATCAGCCGCTCCATCAGATAGTTGGCCTCCGGGCGGCCGGCGCCGCGGTACGCCCCGGTGGCCATGGTGTTGGTGAGCACGCCGCGGACGCGGTAGTCGACGACGGGGACGTGATACGCCGTGGTCTGCACTTTCGGGCCGAGCACCAGCGGAATGATGGCCGTCGAGCCGACCGGCACGGCGCCGAAATTGGCGAGCATGTCCATGCGCAGCGCCAGGATGCGCCCTTCCCTGTCGAACGCCAGCCTGGCCCGGTAATGCTGGTCGCGCCCCATGTGCGCGCCGAGGAACTCCTCGCTGCGCTCGCCGCGCCACTTCACCGGCCGGGCGAGCTTGCGCGCCGCGTAGCACACCAGCGCGTCTTCCGGCGTGAGCCCGGTCTTCATGCCGAAGCCGCCGCCGATGTCGCCCACCACCACGCGGAAGTCCTCGGGCTTGACGCCGAATACCGCCCCCAGCAGCTCGCGCGCGCCGGTGGGCGTCTGGTTCTGGGTGTAGAGCGTGACGCGCCCGCCCTCGGCCACGCCGATCGAGCAACGCGGCTCGAGCGCCAGCGCGATGAGCCGCTGGTTGTCGAGCTCGAGCTCGGTGACGTGCGCCGCCCGGGCGAACGCGGCGTCGACTGCCGCCGCATCGCCGTAGCTCGCCTCGGCCGAGACGTTGCCGGGCGCCTGCGGCCAGATCTGCGGTGCATCCGGCTGCATCGCGCGCAGCGGGTCGATCACGCACGGCAACTCTTCGTAATCGGCCGCGACCAGCTCGGCGGCGTCCTGCGCCTGCTCGCGCGTCTCGGCGACGATCGCGGCCACGGGCTGCCCGACGTAGTACACCTTGCCCTCGGCGAGCGGCGTGCGCAGCGGCGCTTCCATCGGCGAGCCGTCGGCCTGCTTGAACATCGGCGGAAACGGCAGGTGCCCGACGCCGTCCCGGCGCAGGTCCTGCATGCTCAATGCGGCAAGCACCCCCGGCGCCTCGCGAGCGGCCGATGTGTCGATCGACGTGATGTTGGCGTGCGCGTAGGGCGAGCGCAGGAGCACCAGCCACGCCTGGCCGGGGAACGTGCGGTCGTCGCTGTACAGGCCCTTGCCGGTAAGCAGGCGGTCGTCCTCGATCCGCTTCTGAGTGCGGGAGGATCCGAAACGTGCGGACTCGGGGTCGAACTGGATCGCTGGGGCGTTCATGGTCTCGTCGTGGATGGGTGAGCGCGTCGCGCGCCGCGCGCGGACTCTTCGTGCAGGCGACCGGATCAGCCCCGGCGCCGGCGGAGCGCGGAGTCTACAACGAACCGCTGGCCCGGGAAATCCGCGCCCGCCGGAGACCGGGATCCCCCGCGGGCGCCGCGGAGAGCCGATCAGAGGTCAGCGCGGCTTGATGCCAACCATGCGCATGTCGCGTGGCTCGCGCATCTTGAATTGAGCCTTCTCCTGACGCACCTCGGACAAGCCCACGCCCTCGAGAATCCGGGCAAGACTCGCGGGCGTATATCCCCAGCGGTGACCCATCAGCGG
Organism: uncultured Pseudomonadota bacterium; assembly: GCA_963817785.1. Classification (GTDB taxonomy): domain Bacteria; phylum Pseudomonadota; class Gammaproteobacteria; order Burkholderiales; family SG8-39; genus JAKALD01. The sequence continues at coordinate 1,517,129 of CAWFPL010000008.1, forward strand.
ATCCCGCCACGCGGGATCGCCGTAGAACACCCACATGGTGCTCTCCCCTTCCCGGCCGGCGCCCGATGCGACGTCCGGGTCGGCGAGGAAGGCTTCGCAGGCAGACTCGAGGTTCGGGCACTCGATGATCAGCTTTCCGCCGGGCTTGAGCACGCGCATCCATTCCTGAAGGAGATCCCCGACCTCCCAGCGCCAGAAGTGCTCGATCACGTGCACCGACAGGATCTCGTCCACGCTGCCGGTTTCGAACGGGGACAACTGGTGCAGGTCGCAGACGACGTCCGGCGGCGCCCCGTTGCGGCTGGGCGCGATATCCACGTTCACATGTCCGGCGAGAATCTTGTCGCCACAACCCAGATTCAGGCGCAGCGGGAGCTTGCGGCTCTCGCCGACAGCGTCCCCGTTCGCGGCAAGCTCGCCCTGAGCGAGTCGCCGGAATATCGCCTCCCACTCGGACGCCGCGATTTCCGGGGAATAATGCGCCGCGATATGGCTTTGACCTTTCGCGATGCGCTCGACCACCTCTTCGGGGTGGTTCAGCGCCCAGCGCAACCCTTGCCCCAGGTCCTCACCGATCCAGGCGAACGGCTCGAACTCCCGGTACGCCGGCAGCGGATGCGCGATCACGAATCGGCCCGCCCAGATGGCTTCGACGATGCGATTGGGGCTCTTGACCGCCTTCGTGAGCTGGTCCTGCAGGCTCGGAATCGCCACCACGTCGCACTCGGCCATCAGATTCCACACCAGGTCCCGGGACCACGGAAGGAACTCGGCGCGGATATCGTGCTGTTGCCGGGAATTGAGCTCCGCGCAGTATTCGGCGGCGCCAAACCCGGGCATGGTGACGATCTGAAGGGAAATCGGCTGCTTGCGGCTCACCGACGCAAGCTGCTCCACCATTGCCGGCAGCGAGTCGAGGTTGACCGGATAACCGAACCACAGCATCCGAACGCGCGCCTGCGCCTGCGGGTCAAGCCCGAGGCGCCGCCGCCAGCCGCGTTGCGATTGCGCCACAGGCTTCGCTTGCCCGCGAGGGCCCTCGAACGGATCGCGAGCCGTCACCACGGGCCGATCCGTGTATTCGCCGATCGCCGCCGCCATCACCGGCGTGCTGGCCGAGACCGCATCCGCCAATTTGACGATGTCGCGAAAATACGCCCCGCGCTCCCCGTTTTCGAAGTGGTGATCGTTGATGTCGACGATCACCTTTTTGCCGCGCGCCTGCAGCTCCGGGATCAGTTGCAGAACGTAATTGCCCATCGGTCCGAATTGCGCCGCCGTAGCGGGGACCAATTTCCCTACGACGACGAGTTCCTCCTCAATTTCGTCTGCCAGCCGTGCCGGGCCCGGGTCCGGCGACAGCCGCCTGATCGCGACCGCGTGGCCGCGGCCATTCAGCGCCTTGACCGGCATTAGCACGCGGTAGCGCGCGTCGGCGCCCTCGGAGCCAAGCGTGCCGTTTTCGCTTTTGATTTCCGAGCTGGTAATCCAGCAGATCCTCATTCGCGCTCCAATGCCTGTCCCGGAAAGCACCGGACATTCAACGCGCTGTCGAGTCTACACGCCCCTACGTGTGCCAACGCACGTGCCGGCGCGGCGGCCACAGGGGCCCGCGTTGGGGCGGCGCGGGGGCTTACTGGCGCAGGGCTGGAGCAGACTTGGCGCGGCACCACCTTGGCATCGACCGGCGGTAATCCTCGAGAATGGCCGCCCGAGACGGTACGGATAGTGTCGGCTCAACGCGAAGCCAGACGGACAAATCGGCAGGCTCCGCGAAGCAGGTCATGCGTCGCAACCCACGCTGGGCCCTCAGCCGTTGTTCTGCGGCCGACTGTCAGGACTTGGGAAATAGTTCTTCTCGGCCAGCGCCTCGTAAAGCGGAGGCGTGACCACGCTCGAGATGCGTCCGGCGATCAGCGCCGTGGCCATCATGGGAATGATCATGCCGGTGCCGTTCGTCATCTCCATCACGATCACGAACGAGGTGATGGGCGACTGAGTGACCGCGGCCAGATAGCCGGTCATGCACAGCGCGATGAGCGCCGGCAGCGGTGCCCAGGCAAAGGCCAGATGGATCCATTGCGCCAGCCCCGCGCCGATCGACAGCGAGGGCGAAAACAACCCGCCGGGGATGCCGGCCATGTAGCTGATGACCATGGCCGCCCATTTGGTGACGGCGTAGCCCTGACTCAGCGGGGCGGTGCCTTCGAGCAGGTGCCGCGCCTGGTCATAGCCGCTGCCCCATGTCTCGCCGCCGGTCACCACCCCCAGCACCGCGATGGCCAGCCCGATCACGAGCGCGTACACGAGGGGCTTGTTCGCCCGCCACGCTCTCAGCGGCGCGGGCATCCAGCGCTCCCAGTGCAGCAGCGCCCAATTGAACGCCGCGCCGAGCAATCCACAAAGCAGGGCGGCAAGGATGACCGGCAGCACGTAGTGGATGTCGAGGTTCTGCGGCACGTTGATCTGGCCGAAATACAGGTAGTTCCCGGCCAGGGCCAGGGAGACGAGGCCCGAGAACACCACGGTGGTGATCATGGTGCCGTTGGTGCGGCTCTCGAAATCGCGCGCCACCTCCTCGATGGCGAAGATGATTCCGGCCAGCGGCGTATTGAACGCGGCGGAAAGCCCTGCGGCGGCCCCGGCAATCAGCAATTGGCGCTCCAGGCGAATGCTTCGGTGGGGATAGAGGCGCCGCGTCTCGGCCATGATGGCCGCACCCAGGTGCACCGTAGGGCCTTCGCGGCCGATGGTCATCCCACCGAGAAGACCGAGCAGCGAGACGACAATCTTGCCGAAGATGACGCGCAAGCCGAAGAGCCGGCGCAGAAGAGTCTCGTCCGGCGGCGCGTGCAGCGCGGCGATGACCTGCGGAATACCGCTGCCCTCACTGCCGGAGAACCACCGCCGGGTCAGGAATACCGCCAGGACAGTGAGCGCGGGCGTGATGACGAACGCGAGCCAGGGCCGCCCTGCGATCGAGCGGATGAAGAGGTCGTAAGCGTCGGTGCTCCACCGCGCATACAACACAGCCACCAAGCCCACCACGACCGCCGCACCCCAGGGCACTCCGAACTGCAGGAATATTCGGCGGAACCGCATCCTCACCGCGCGAATTCGCACGCGTTTCCGCAAGGAATCGCTGCGCTGTTCCCGGGGTGTTTCAGGCGGCGACGATTCCATGGGGACTATCCGGACTCGGCTGCGTGCAGCGCGATGCGTTCATGGACTGCGTGGGGCGGCGCTCGATACCGTCACCAGTGCTCCCAATTCACCCCTTATTTTACGGTATCCATTTCGCCCGCCCACTTTGCGGCTGTCAACGATCTGGCGTTCCAGCCGAGGCAACAGTGCCGCGACTCAACACGCGCGGGGTACTCGGGACTTCCAAATCGCGAAGAAGGCCGTGCGAGAGCATTCTCTTGAGGTCGAGAACATGGTCCGGAGAGGGCTTGTCGCAACACTTGGCCAAGCTGGCACGTGCAGCCCGATCGGATCACTCTGCACATACCTTCCGACGCCGGGGTCGTAATCACGGTAGTAGTTGTAGGCGGTGTTCGTCTCCGCGTCGTAGTACTGCCCCGGGAAGCGGAGCGGGAAGCTGAACGCCGTGCCCGTGTTCCCCGGATCCTCGTTCGGCGTGTCGTCGCCGAAAGGCTCCTGGTTGTCTCAGCGCCAGACGATGTTCCGGGCTCCGTCCTCGATCGCGCTCGGGGTGTTCAACTGCATCCGCCGTTAGCGCCGGCACATTTACATTGGCTTCTGCCTAGGTTTGAATATGAATCGCCAGGTCGCAATCGTGGTAATAATCGTCAGATTCGCGTAGACAATCAACGTTAACCAAGATGGCTCAAAGGCACGAACGATTACGTTGGAAACCACAAGCAGAATGAAAGTCAGCGCAAACCGCGAACGCAGCCCACATAGAGTTGCGTACCCGGGCAGTGCTCGATGACTGCTGTATAGGCGTGCAGGCGTTCCTCGGCAGCGGACAAGCTCATGCTCATGTCGCGCGTACACCATCCGATGCAGCGGCCGCGGATCGGAAGCGTTGGATTCCTTGCCCCTCCGGGTCATGGTATGATTTATTGTCATACCAGGAGATCAGGCATGAGCAGCGTAAAGGTAGCGATTACTCTCGACCAGGAGACGCTGATCCGCGTTGACGATCTGGTCGCAAAGAGCGTTTTCCCCAACCGCAGTCGCGCGATTCAGGCAGCCGTGAGCGAGAAGCTGGCGCGCATGGAGCGTGGCCGCCTTGCATCGGAGTGCGCCAAGCTCGATCCAAAGTTCGAGAAAGCGCTCGCGGAGGAAGGCCTGGGCCAGGAGCTCGACTCGTGGCCCGCATACTGAGAGGCGATATTCGTTGGGCCGATCTTAACCGCATACGTGGCCGCGAACAGGCTGGCTTGCGTCCGGTACTGATCCTAAGCCACGACGTGTTCAACGAGCGCTCCGGTACGGTCATCGCGGTTGCGTTGACCAGCCAGCCTCAGCGCGCGGGATTTCCTCTCACACACGAACTGAAATCTCCGAAGCTGGCTAAGCGTTCGTGGGTCAAGATCAGCCAGATTCGAACCCTGTCCGTTGAGCGCATCGGCACGAAGCTCGGTCGTTCCACGCCGGAGGAGCTTGCGCTCGTGGTCGAGGGTCTCAACGAGATCATCGGAATCTAGTGTAGTGTCCAACAAATAGATGTCATTATATTGGAAACCCGGTTATGCTGATTCATGTCCAGAATCAGCCCGAGCGTGCACCTTGCCGATGCGGACCGGGAAAGGCTTGAGCGCTGGGTGGCGGCCCACGGCACGCCTCAGCAAGTGGCATTGCGATGTCGGATTGTTTTGGCCGCTGCGGCCGGGCGCACGAATTTGGAGATTGGTCTGGAGTTGGGAGCCGATGTGAAGACGGTGGCGCTGTGGCGCGGGCGGTTTGCGCAGACGGGCCCGGAAGGCTTGTGGGCGATTGCATCGGGGCGGGGCCGCAAGCCCACGTATTCGCCCAAAAAGATCAAGGCCATTGTCCAAGCGACGCTCTCGAGCAAGCCCCAAGGGATGACCCAGTGGAGCTGCCGGCTGATGGCGCACGCCCAGGGCGTGAGCAAATCCACCGTCAGCAATATCTGGCGCAGCCACAATTTGAAGCCGCACCGGGTCAAGGGCTTCAAGCTCTCGCGCGATGCCCGGTTCTTGGAGAAGCTGACCGATGTCGTCGGACTGTACCTGAATCCCCCCGACCAAGCGCTCGTGCTGCGCGTGGACGAGAAGACCCAGATCCAGGCCCTGGATCGCACCCAGCCCGGAGGGCCCCTGAAGAAGGGGCGTCTGGGCACGATGACCCACGATTACAAGCGCAACGGCACTACCTGCTTGTTCGCCGCTTTGGAGATCCTGCAAGGCAAAGTCATCGGCCAGTGCTATGCCCGGCACCGCCATCAGGAGTTTCTGAAATTCCTGCGGCGCCTGGAGGCAGAATTCCCCAGCGAGCTCGTGCTGCACTTGGTGATGGACAACTACGGCACCCACAAGCATCCCGCCGTGCAAGCGTGGCTGAAGCGCCGCCCCCGCTTTATCCCGCACTTTGTCCCTACCAGTTCCAGTTGGCTCAACCTGGTGGAACGCTGGTTTGGCGAACTCACCGCCAAAGCCGTACGCCGCGGTTCCTTCGGCAGCGTTGCGGACCTGCAATCGGCGATCGCCCAATTCCTCGACGCTTGGAACGAAAACCCCAAGCCCTTCGTCTGGACCGCCACGGTCGAATCCATTCAAGCCAAACTCGCACGCTGCCGTCAGACCTTGGAGCAGATCAAACCGCGCTGCACCGCACCGCGCAGCAGAAAAAAGAGGGCCAAATCTCCAGTTATTTCTCGGACACCACACTAGCGTCAACATGAGAAGGGTTCCGACGTGTAGCATTCGGTCGCGGCGGCATCCTCGCGCCCTCGATTAAGTGCCCTTCATCGCACGTGTCGGCTTCCCCGCTCGCCCGTCCCAAGACGAGTGACCCCCAGGTTTTGAAGGTCTCCTCGCTCGAGCTGCTCGCTCTGGCCGGCCTGGTCGGGATCTATTTTCTGTTCGCGCTGGGCGGCTACGGGGTACTCAACGACAACGAGGGGCTGTACGCGGAGATCGCGCGCGAGTTTCTCGGAGGCACCTCGCTCATCGCGCCGCACCTGAACGGCGTCCCTTACCTGGAGAAGCCGCCCCTTCTTACGTGGCTCGTTGCCGCGATGTACGCGCTGTTCGGCCCTTCGGAGTGGGCCTCGCGCGCCATTCCGGCGGCCTCCGGCATCGCCGTTGTCGCCGGAACCTTCTTGTTCGCGGCCCGCGTGAGAACTGCTCTGACAGGCTGGGTCGCGGCGCTGATCCTCATCAGCAGCGTGCCGTTCGTCACCGTGGTGCGCACGCTGATGCCCGACGGCCTGCTGATTTGCCTCTTCAGCCTGTCGATGTACCTGTTCTTCCTTTGGCACGCGCGCCAGCGCCGGGGATACCTCGTCCTCTCCTACGCGCTCCTGGGACTTGCGGTGATGACCAAGGGCTTCGTGGCCCTCGCCTTGGGCTGGCTCACGATCCTCGCATTCGGCGCCACCGGGCCCAAGCCCTGGCGCTACATCGACCTGCTCGAGCCGTGGGCGCTCTTCGCATTCCTCGCGGTGAGCGCGCCCTGGCTCATCCTGCTTGCCTGGCACAACTTCGATTTCGTCTGGTTCTACGTCTATCACGAGCACGTCCTGCGCTTCCTCGGCCTGCGCCGGCCGCGGGACTACTACACGGGCCCGTTCTACTACTACGTGCCGCGGGTCGTGGTGGGCCTGTTTCCCTGGTCGGCGTTCCTGCCGCTGCTTGCGACGAGGCGCGACGCGAAAGCGGTGCCCCGGGACGGGCTCGACCGCCTCCTTTGGGCGTGGTTCTGGGTGGCGTTGGTGTTTTTCTCGACCTCGCGGGCGAAGGGCAATTACTACATGCTGATCGCCGCCGCCCCCCTTGCCATCCTGCTTGCCGAGCGCATCGTGGCGCTCGTCATCGAAGACCGCTGGCGAGGCCTCTTTGCGCTGACCAGCCTGCTTGTTGCCGCAGGAGCGGTGGCGGCCTGGATCGTCGCCTCGAATGTGTGGATGCACCACCCCCACGGCCTGTGGATCTCGGCGCTCAAGCTGCGCGCGAGCCTGCTCTGGAGTGCATCGGCCTTCACGGCGATCACGGCGCTCGCGGCGATTCTGATGGCCATGCGCCGGCCGCGCGGCGCGCTCCTTGCGCTCGGGGTAGCGAGCATGCCGCTGCTGCTGTTTTTCGCATTGATGATGCAGCGTGCCGAGCCCGACGTCTCGGAGCGCACGCTCGTGACCTATCTGCGGAGGCAGCACCCTAGGGAACCGGTACTCATCTATCAGGACTTCGAGCGACTCTCGAGCGTGCCGTTCTACCTTCGGCGCCCGGTCACCGTTGTCGACAGCAACAGCGAAGACCTTCTATTCGGAACGCCCTATGCCCCTCAGGGCACCTTTCTCTCCGATGCGCAATTCGCCGAATTGTGCCGGCACGAGCGCGTCGTGCTGCTCGTTCACCGCCTGCGCATGCAGGACTTCGACGCGGAACTGGGCTCGCTCAAGCTGCGCCCGGTCAGGAAGATCGGGAACGTGACAGTATTCGAGAACTGAGTTACGACCTAGGCGGTGGACTCCGGCCCATTTGGCGTATTGGTCGCGCCATTTGAGCCGGGATTGTTCTTCGAGATTCGCGGATATCATGCAGTAACGCTATGCGATTCAGCGGACTCAACCTCCTCGCCTCCCTCATCCTCGCCATACTCCTGTCGAGCTGCGTTTGCCTCGGTGTCACGGTCACGAACGCGCCCAGGATTCCGGACTGCACGCCTGGCTCGGCGAATAAGCCGTGCGAGTGAAGGTTCAGCGCGGCGCCTCCCGACGAGTAGTAGCAAACCCCAGCTCCGGACCCCCGCCCCTGTACCGTCGTCCAACGGTGACACCGTGCCGTTGGCTCGTCGCGAGGTAATGATTCCACGCCGGATCCCGGTAACCATTTGTTACTTTTTGCCTCACATGAGCGCGTATATCCGGCCCACAATGAAGGCGCTCCGAGAAAGTGATGCCATTCGTCAATGGGTGAAGGTCCGGCGTCTCTGGCTCGAGGCTCATCAATCAAGGAGCATGGTCATGCGACAAACGATAAAGTGGATCATCGGCGTAGCAGCACTAGCACTGGCGAGCGGCACCGCGCTCGCACATGACGGCATTGGCCTGAACTTCTCGATAGCGGTACCGGGCGCCTCCGCCTACATGGGTTCAGGGCCCGCGTACTATCCGGCACCCGCCTACGTGGCACCGCCCGCCGTCTACTACGACGCACGTCCGGGGACGTACTACGCGGCTCCTCCGCCGGCCTATTACACCGCGCCTCCGCAGGTCTACTACAGCGCCCCTCCGGGGGTGTCCGCGTATTACGGGCCGTCGCGTGAAGGGTATCGCGATGGACATTACTGGCATCGAGAGCGGGACCGCCGAGACGATGACGATTAATCCCAACGTGGTCTGCATGGCGGGCCGCACCTGCGGCCATAATCGAGCGCACCAAGTGACCACCAGATGACGCTCAACCAACTCGATATCCTTGCGTTCAAGCATGTCGATGCCGCTGCCGGGCTCGTGGGCTGGCACCTCGAAGCCGCGACGCTGCTTGCTGAGTGGCTGGTATATCTCGTCCCGATCTCCCTGGTCGCGCTCTGGATGTCCGGCGCAGGCCCCGCGCGCGTGGCAGCGGTGAGGGCGGCAATCGGCGCCGCGACGGCGCTGCTCATCAATCAGGCGATCGGATTCGCATGGGACCGGCCGCGCCCATTCGTCCTCGGCATTGGGCACACCTTCCTGGCGCATGCTCCCGATGCCTCCTTCCCAAGCGATCATGTGGCAGCGCTTGCCGCTACCGGAATCGCCTTGTGGATGGCCTCTACACGCTCTGTGCGGTACGTAGGGACCGCGTTGACCGCCGCGGCGCTCGTGGCAGGCTGGGCTCGAGTATTCCTTGGAATCCATTACCCGGGCGACGTGATCGGAGCCCTTGGGATCTCGGCGCTGACCGCTGTCGCATTCGCACCGGCGCCAGGGCGGATTTGCTGCACATGGGTGGCCCTCCGCCTCGAGGGTCTATATCGACGTCTGTTCGCTAGACCGATCGCGCTGGGGTGGGTCCGCGCCTGACGTAGCCTTCGTCGCATCCTCGGCGGCGGTGGACCCACCGTCGGCGTGCGATCGTGGAGCGCTTCGTCTGCCCCAGCCGACCCGGCTTCATCGAGCAGCGCGGGTGAGGACGGCGGGGCTCCGATCGACAGTGCGTTGGGCGTTTCCGAGCGTGGCGCGTTCCAAGGGAAGACGCCAAGCTCAAGTCGACTGTAAACTGCCCAGCACAGAGCCTGCACGCCGAGCGCACCATGCCCAAGACGAGCGCCCCACAAACGCAAGAAGGCCCCGAGGCAAGTTCCGGATTCGCAACTCCCGAGCGCGCCCGGGAGATTGCTCATCTTCCGCATCTCAAGCTCAAGGAGTTCATCGAACTCACAGGGGTTGGCGTGGGGGACTTTGGCATTTACCGCATATCGCAATACGGCATCCACCTGCGCCACTCAGCGGCCGACGACGCTCTTACCCCAGCGCAGCAAGTCGACGCGCTTCATGCCGATGGGGAACTGACCCTGAACTTCCCCTCCACGCCGGAGAAGTTCCTTGAGTAGCATATAGCAACGCGCGGCGCCGGTGGCAGTCCAAGCGACTTCCCACTCGCCACCGGTTTCGCCAAGGCGCTAGCCGAAACGAGTGGCGACGTTGCCCGCGAGCATTACGGGGAACCAAAGCCGGCCGCCGAGATCATGGCGGCGTTCAAGGTGAAAGCGAATTCCACGGAAAATAGGAAATGGTGGGACGCTCGTATGCGTAGCGCCAAGAAGTACGGCCTGATAGGACCAAGGGCAAGCCCCGGTAAGGCCAGGAAGCCGTCCTATTGGTATCCCGCCCCTGTTGCGAGCTGGCTCATCGACAAGAAGCACCTCCGCGAGGAGGTGGTCCGGCGAATGCTCGAGAAGCACTTCCCGGACGTCGACACCACTTTGATCTGACTGCGTGTTGACTGCCGTGTCGGGCTGATCCACATTTTCGGCGAGCGCTGACCCGGCCCTTTCACGAGGTCCCTCTGATTTCCCGAAAGCCTCGAGACGTGACCCGGGTCAACGCAAGACGAAAAGGCGGGTCAATGCGCTGCGAAAATCAACATCTCGGCGTCATCGCGTCGTTCGAGAGTGCTGCACACGCTGGTGGAGAGATCCGCCCGATTACCAGTTGTCGCCGGGACGTGAAACATAGGCTTGCCGCCGGTCGCCAGAAGGGCATCATGTGAGGTGCGCTCCTCCTATCCTCCTTTCCTCGGAGCGCACGGCCCGGACGCGGCGGCGACGCCCCTTTGGGCCTTTTTCTTGGCGCCACGCGCGCCAGCGAGCACTTCGCTCTGCCGCCCGGCCCCGATGCTCGCGGTACCGAGGTGCCCCGAGAGAAGCGCCCGCGTGCATCGCGCGGCGGTCGGTGAGGGCAGTGGCCTAAACCCGGAGTGGCGACGCGCATGCGTATCAGCGCGATCCGCCGCGCTTGGATGCGCTGGATGCAGCGGGCGTATCCCAAGCTTCGTGCTAAGGCCAAGCGGTTTGGTGCACGAATCTTGTCTGCTGAGATGCGGAGCGTGCGCTCCGCTCCACGCAGCGGGAGCAGCTCGGCTTAGAGCAGAGCGCCGCGCTGCCGGCGCCGGTAAACTCAATGCATCGTCGCCTGCATCGCAAGCGCTAGGAAGAGTAACGCCGCGCCTTGGGCGGCGACTCGCAGTGCCATGTAGCGGGTGCCGTGCACCCGGTCGTACTCGCCACCGTGGACCATGGAGTTGATGCCAAGTATCAGGAACGTCACCGCCGCCCCGAGGGCAAGTAACGCAAACAGGGTCATGGCCGACCTCCGTTTTAGTGAGCCGACAATGTGAACAGACAATTCCTTTTAGACCACCAAGACGCTATCGCCTACGGTGGACTGCGGCGTTGTTGATTTGGCGCAAAAATTTTCGACGACCCCTAGTCGCAGCCGCTTCGAGCTGCGCGGAGCCGCCAAGCACTCCTCGGAGCTGTGTGGCCTACGTTGCGTTCAGGACGAGCTAAACTGACGATTCCTCGCCACGTGAGTTCGCGATGACCCATCGCGAGGTCAATCGATCGGGCGATCAAGCTCCAAGTCGGCGTGCGCGAGCGGATCTTCCGTCGGCTCCAGGTGAGTCGTCACGTTAAGGTGGGGAATCGTGCGCCGAAGATCGGCTTCGATGCGCTCGCACCAGTCGTGGCCTTGCTGGACCGTCCAGGTGCCCGAAACCAGGACATGCAGTGTAACGAAGGCGCGCCTACCGGCTTGCCGGGTCCGCAGCGCGTGGAAATCCAATCCATGCTGCCTATAGCTCTCCAGGATCTGTCCGATTCGCTTCAGTTCCGGCTCGGACATCGACGCATCCATCAACCCCGCCGCCGAGCGACGCATGAGCTCCCAGCCGGTCCGGACGATGTTAGCGGCAACAAGCAGGGCAATGGCCGGATCCAGCCACAGCCGGTCGGTCAGCCACGCAAGGCCGACGCCGACGATGACTCCGGCGGAAGTCCATACGTCCGTGAGGAGGTGGCGCGCGTCGGCTTCCAGGGTGATCGACCCATAAGTGCGACCCACGGCCAACAGAATGCGAGCGGTGGCGAAATTGACGATCGATGCGGCGACCGACACGCCTAGGCCGAGGCCGACAGTCTCCAGGGGCTGGGCATTGAACAGGCGCTCGAGGGCGGCATAGGCGATGCCTGCCGCGGCAACAACGATCAGAAAACCCTCGAAGGCACTCGAGAAGTACTCCGCTTTCCCGTGCCCGTGCGCGTGATTGTCGTCCGGCGGCAGGGCCGCCAGCGACAGCATGGCGAGCGCCATCAGCGCCCCGGCCAGATTGACGAAAGATTCGAGCGCGTCGGACAACAGGCCCACCGAGCCGGTCAGCCGCCAGGCAACCCCCTTGAGCAGGATGGTCGTGAGCGCCGCTGCGATGGACAGCCAAGCGTAGCGCTTGAGCGAAACGGGCAGCATTGATAGGAGGTCTGTGTAAGCCCACTCTGGAGACCGGAGATCCTAGTCCCTTGAACGGCTCCAGCCAGCCCGTAGGCGACCGCCCCGAGGTAACAGCATCTCGCTTTCCTGGCTAAACCTCAGGATTTCGATCTGTTCCGCCATTTGCCGTGCATCACCGACCTCGATGCCGGAGCGGCATACCGTACCCTCAAGTTTCGTATGGGCGGAGCCTAAAGCGCGTGACTTTTGATTACAGTCAAAATGCCTCAAGCCTTGGCGGCTAGCCTCGAGCGATTCCACTGCCGGGCAGGATGCATCCATGTTAAGTGAACCGGTTCGAAACGTGATGGAGCGCAAGAAGCTTCTCATGGCTCCCCCGGACACCAGTGTCGGTGCAGCCGCCAAACTGATGGCAAAAAACAGCGTCAGTGCTGTCCTGGTAGTCGAAAACAAACATCTGGTCGGCATTTTTACCGAGCGGGATGCCGTTTTTCGCGTCATCGCGCAAGACCGTGATGTGCGGACGACCCGGCTCTTCGAGGTCATGACGAGGGCGCCTAAGACCGTCGCGCCAGACAAGTCATTCGGATACGCATTGCTCTTGATGCACGAGAATGGCTTCCGTCACGTACCGGTGATCGAGAACGGTGAGCTCATCGGAATTGTCTCAGCACGCAACGCGCTGGATCCCGAATTGGAGGAGTTCGAATCTGAAGCGCGGCGGCGAAAACATATCGGTCAGCAGGCCAAAGACGCATGATCGGGGTATCCGGCGGGTCCTTTGTCAACTCGCGGTTTCCACCGCGTTTGCTTCAGCTCGCAGCTTGAGTACTGCAGAACGCCAGAAACGAACTCTCCTGCATCGGCTTGGCAATCAAATACCCTTGCCTCATGTCGCAGGCGATAGTCTTGAGCACGTCCCAGTCCGCCTGTGTTTCCACCCCCTCGGCGACGCTTTTAATGTCCAGGCGGCGCGCCATTTCCACGCTCGACTCGACGATGGCGCGTGACGAAGGATTCGCCGCGCAGCCCGTCACGAAGCTCTGGTCGATCTTGAGCTCGGTGAACGGTACGCGCGTCAGTTGCCGTAGACTCGAGAAACCGGTTCCATAGTCGTCAATTGAGAGGCCGAAACCCCGCATCCGCAGGCGGGCGAGATTTTCCAGGGCGGACGCAACCTCGGTCATGGCGGCCGTTTCGGTAATCTCGGGAATCATGTGACGCGGATCGAGCCCAGCCGAGCGCACGGTCTGCGTGATCCGGTTAGCCAGCATCGTGTCGGTCAGTGAGACGAGCGAGAGGTTCACCGACACCGTCAGTTCCTTTCCGTGCTCGCGCCACGCGCGGCATGCGCGCGCCGCCTTTTCCAGCATCAACAGCGTCAGCGCGTCGATATTTCCGCTTTGCTCCAGGGTCGCAATGAACGCGTAAGGGGTAACCAGGCCGTGCTCGGGATAGTACCAGCGGGCCCCGCGGACAGTTGACAGTTAATAGATCGCAGCCCGCTTCCCGGCTGGGCCTAGTTAGATGCCGTGAACAGCAAGGGCAAGCAAGCCTGATAGCACACAATAGATTCCGAATGGCCGAAGAGCCGCAAAGTCTCGGCCTTTGAAGTAATGCATCAGGAACCAAGTACTCAAGAATGCGAACACGCCCGCGAGCAATCCTGCAATCAGGATCGGAGTCAATGGGGTGGCCGAGGCGTGCCCCGCTGCAAAATGTAGGAGCTTCGGCACTTCGAGCATTCCGGCGGCGCTGATGATCGGTGTGGCGAGGAGAAACGAGAACTTCGCCGCCGCATCGTAGTCAAGGCCGACCGCAAGACCCGCCACGAGCGTCGCACCGGAACGCGACATGCCCGGAATAAGCGCACAGGCCTGGGCGAGTCCGATCAAGAGCGCATGTCCGAAGCCGATCGACTCCAGGTTGTGCTTGGCTTCGCGCCTGCGCAGCCGGTCACCCCAAATAAGCATCACACCGTTCAGTGCAAGGAATACGGCAGCGACGACGAACCCGGCGAACAAGCGCCTCACGGCATGCTCGAGGATCAGTCCGAGCAGGCCTGCCGGGATGGACCCTACGGCCAAGAGTAGGAGCAAGCGAGTCCCTGGGTCTTTCAGACTGCCGCGTGAGCGCAGCGCTGCAGCGAAGATCTCTGCCCAGTCCCGCCAGAAATAAAGCACGAGAGCCGCCGCCGTCCCGAGGTGGAGGACGACGATGAATGGAAGAAACCAGGGCGCGTCGCGATCTAGCGGCCAACGCAGGAGTGCCGGAACGAGCACGCTGTGCCCTAAGCTACTGACCGGGAAGAGTTCCGTGACGCCCTGCATCACGGCGATCAGGTACAGCTGCAATGTGTTCACGCGAAGCGCCTGGAAAAAGGCCGGATGTCGCCAAGTGACATTTAGATGTCAAAACACCCGCTGCCGATCGGCTCTTTCGCTCGGGCTGTGCGGCGGACGCGGAGCCTACCACACCCATCCGGCACCGCTTCGAGATGATGCCGCTGAACTGCGAGCGGCTCCGCAAGCGGAGACGGCTACCGCCGTTTCGGCCCAGGGCGCTTCTCGGGGCTCAGGCCTGTTGACTGCCGTGTCGGGCTGATCCAAATTTTCGGCGAGCGCTGACCCGGCCCTTTCACGGAGTCCCTCTGATTTCCCGAAAGCCTCGAGACGTGACCCGGGTCAACGCAAGACGAAAAGGCGGGTCAATGCGCTGCGAAAATCAACAATCTGCGAGCGCCGAGCGTTCATATATGACTAAGGCCGAGCTTCATACCCCGAGATAGACCGACCGTATGTAATCGTCACGCGCCAGCATGTCGCTCGTTCCCTCGCGCGCTACATGGCCGTGTTCCAACACGTACACGCGTGTCGCCACACGCAGGGTCGACAACGCATCCTGCTCCACGAGAAGGATGGCCGTACCGGCACGCTGGATCTGCTGAATAGCATCGAATATATGTACCTTGAGACGGTGGGCAATGCCGACCGACGGCTCGTCGAGGAGAAGAAGAACGGGATGGCCCATGAGCGCCCGGCCGATCGCTACCATCTGCTGCTCGCCACCCGAGAGAGTGTTTGCGATCTGCTTGCTACGCTCCTCGAGCACCGGGAAGAGCTCGTAGACGCGCTTGAGGTCGGCGGCAACCGCTTCGGCATCGTTCCTGAGATAGGCGCCGAGCTGCAGGTTCTTCAGCACCGTGAGCTCGGGGAACAGGCGGCGGCCTTCCGGGCAGTGACAAATTCCCTTGGCGACGACCTGGTGCATGGCAAGGCCATCGACCGGCTCGTCGCGGAAGACGATCTTGCCGCGGCTCATCGGTACGGCGCGCGAGATTGCCTTCAACAACGTGGACTTGCCGGCTCCGTTGGGGCCCAGGACGCCAACCAGCTCGCCTGGCTGGACATTGAGGCTCAACCCATCGAGCGCAAGCGCCTTGCCGTAATGGACTACGAGATCGCTGACCTCAAGCAACACCATGCACGCTCTCCGAGTGGCCGATATAGGCTTCGACCACCCGCGGGTCGCGCACGATCTCGCGTGGCGCACCGACGGCGATGATCTCGCCAAAATCCATGGCGATGACGCGCGTCACTAGCTGCATCAGCTCCCGCAGCTTGTGCTCGATTATGAGAATGGTCAGCCCCTCCTCGGCATGGAGCTTTCGAATGAGCGCCAACAGCGGTTCGATCTCCCCGACTCCAAGGCCCGCGAAGGGCTCGTCGAGCAGCAGAAGCTTCGGCTTTGTCGCCAGTGCGCGAGCGATCTCGAGACGGCGCAGATCGCCATAGGGTAGAACGTCGACCAGGATCTCGGTCTTGGCGGACAGGCCAACCTGATCGAGAATGCGGCGAGCCCGCAGCTCCGTTCCGCGCTCCTCCCGCACGCGCGGCGCGAGGCAGGCTACGGTCACGTTCTCCAGGACAGTCATGCCCAGGAAGGGCCGACAGAGCTGGAAGGTGCGTGCAAGCCCGAGATTGACAATGCGGTGCGGCCCAAGACCCACAAGAGAATGGCCTTCGAACTCCACCACACCGCCGTCTGCGCTGATGAAGCCGGTGAGCAGGTTGAAGAGCGTTGTCTTGCCGGCGCCGTTGGGGCCGAGGATCCCGGTAATCTCGCCCGGCTGCAGCTCGAATGAAACGTCCTTCGCCGCGGTAAGTCCGCCGAAGTGCTTGCTCAAGTGCTCGACCGCGAGCAGCGCCGTCATCGCCTGACTCCCACGATGCGGCGGCAGATCGGTGCGATGAGGCCGCCCGGAGCGAAGAAGAGGATGAAGATCAGCACAAGGCTGTACACCCAGAGCCGATACTCGCCGAAGGCGCGCAACATCTCGGGCAACAGCGCCAGGAGGATGGCGCCCCCCACCGGACCATAGATCGTGCCCATGCCGCCGACGTACACCATGATCATGATGGTGATGGACAGCACCACCGAAAAGACGTCGGGCGTCACGGCCAACTGGTAGTCGGCGTAGAGCACCCCGCCCACGCCAGCGAATGCAGCGCTGATGACGAGCGAGACGATCTTGTAGAACGCAATATTGATGCCGGCTGCCTGGCAGGCTGCCTCGTCGCCGCGAATGGCGCGCAGCAGAATGCCCCAGCTCGAGCGTGCGAGCACAAGCAATACGATCGTCGTGACAACCAGCGCGCCGAGGCAGAAATAGTAATAGGCGAGATGCGATCCGATGAGCGGGCTGAGTCCCGGGATCCCCTCCTCACCGCCCGTGTACTCCCAGAAGATCCGGGTCGAACGCTGTGCGATGGCTGCCGCCGCGAACGTGGCAAGCGCGAAGTAGGGTCCCTTCAGTCTGAGCGTCGGGACTCCCACAATCACACCGCATACGACAGCCGCGAACGCCCCGGTCGGTAAGCCCCACCACGGATTGACGTTGAATCGGCTACCGAGGAACGCAGCGGTATAGGCACCGGCGCCGATGAACAGCGCGTGGCCGAAATTCTCTCGCCCGGTGAGCCCGGACATGAAGTCCCAGCTCGTCGCCCAGATGCCGTAGATGAAACACACGGTGAGGACGCCGATGAAGTAGTCGGATTGGGTGACGAGAGGCACCAGCGCGAAGAAGGCAAGCGCCGCCAACCCGCCGATTCGTGCTTTGTTCGGTATATTCATCGCAGCCTCAGAAGGCCGCGCGTTTGCCGAGCAGCCCCGCCGGACGCAGAATCAACGTGAGCAACACAGCGAGCAGCGAGACGATTTCCGTCGCAGCGGGCCATGGCGAGTAGGCGACGATGGTTTCGCTGTAGCCGAGCAACAGTGCGGCCAGGATGCTTCCCGGAATGGAGCCGAGCCCGCCGACGATAACGATCGAGAAGGCTTTTATCATCGGGAGGAGACCCATGGTGGGCTGAACCGTCAGGAACGGCGCGGTGAGCACGCCAGCCACCGCGGCTACGGCCGCGGAGAGCCCCATCACCACAGAGTACATGCGATTTATCGGGATTCCCATGTATTGGGCAGCCTCGCGGTCCTGCGAAATGGCGAGGATGGCGGAGCCTAGCCGCGTGCCGTCGATGATGGCGTAGAGCACGATGAGCACGACGATGCCGACGGCGAGCGTCAGCAGCCGCTGGCCGCTGATGTCGAGCCCGGCGTAGGTCAAGGTATAGCTGACGAAGGACGGCACGTTGCGCGATTGGGACCCGAACAGGATAAACATTGCCTGCTCGAAGAGCAGCGACACCGCGAGCGTGATCATCAGCACGGCGAGGGCTGAGTGGCGGAGTGGACGCACCAGTACGCGCTCCATGACCACGCCGAACGCGCCGACGAACAGCACCGCGGCCACCGCCGCGGGGAATATCGGCCAGTGGAGGTCAATAGTCAGCACATACGCCGCGTAGGCCCCAAGGCCGTAGAAGGCACCATGCGCCAGGTTCAGAACGCGTGCCACGCCGAAGATAAGGGTGAAACCCACCGCCAGCATGGCGTAGATCGCGCTCGTGACGGCACCGTACACGAGAATGTTTAGTAAGGTGTGCATCTCAAATCTTGATCTTGCTACTTGATGCTATTAATCCAGGGCGGCAGGATCATCTTGCCCGTGGCGACTTCCTTCGGCCATACAACCACGCGCCTGCCTCCGGCCTGCCACTGCTGAAAGAGCAGGTTGATATGGCCGGGCCCCGTCTTGACGTCGTGCGACTCATCGAACTCGACGGTTCCCTCCGTGCCGACGTACTTGGTCTTCTCGAGTTCGGGGATGACCTTTTCGGGATCGGTGCTCTTGGCGCGCTCCACCGCCTCGACATAGATATGCAGCGCGTCGTAGCCCCCGGGACCGGTGTAGACTGGCGCACGGTGGTACCTGCTATTGAAGGCATCCCAAAACGGCCTGGTCTTGGGCGTTATCGGGTCCGAGGTGACGTTGTTCAGGATCGTCTCGCCGATCGCTTTTCCGCCGATACGCGAGAAGAAATCCGGATCCTGGGCCTTTATGTCCATGCCACCGATAGGCAGCGGAAATTTTGCGTCGTACCACTGTTTGACAAATACATCGGAGTTGGCGTGTGAGAGCAAGAGGAAGACATACTGCGCCCCGCTCGCCTTAATCTTGCTAAACAGCGGTGAGAAGTCCGAGGTGTCCGGATCGAACAGCTCGACCATCGTGATGTCGATGCCGCCCTTCTTCATGATAGGCACGATCGCCTTTACGATCTCCTGCATCGACACCGCGTTCTCGCCGACGATTGCTATCTTCCGGTAACCGAACTCGCCTTTGAGCAGGCCCGTGGCGAAGTTGGAAAGCTGAACGGCTACGTGTTTCGTGTTAATCGGATTGACGCGGAAGATATATTTGTAGCGCTTATAATCCCTCTTCACGAACTCGGTAGCCCCGGCCACGGACGAGCCATTGATGAGGAAGATGGTCTTCGCTGCGGCGATATGCGGCAGCTCCGCCATCGTTACGCCGCTGTTGAAACCGCCGATCAGCACGTCCACATGGTCGTCGCCCGTCAGTTTGTTGATCGCCGCCACACCTTGCTGCGGGTCTGAAGTCTCGTCCGCAGCGATCATCTTGAGCTCGCGGCCGAGCACCCCACCCTTGGCGTTGATCTCGTCGATAGCCATCTGAATCGCATCGACGGCGTCGCGGCCGAGCTGCAGTTGCAGTCCCGTGTTGACGCCGATCAGAATCGGCTTCTTTCCGGCCGCGAGCGTGTCCGACGCAGCCGATGTCAAAACGATCGCGGCGGCGGTGACCAACGAAAAGAGAATACGTGACATCTTGGCCTCCTCCAGATGTTCGTTTCGCCCGGAGATACCGCCTACCGGCGCGACATTCCGGTGCTCTTCGCTCTCGGCATGGCCGCGCCCATAGAAGGCCCTTGGACCCCATGAGACGCCGCACCACGCCGAAGGCGAGATTGGCGTCAGAGTCTAGTGCTTGGCCGCGATCCAGGGCGGCAGGATCATCTTGCCCGTAGCGACTTCCTTCGGCCATACGACGGCCCGCGTACAGTTCGCCTGCCACTGCTGGAAGAGAAGGTTGAGGTTACCCGGACCCGTCTTGACATCGTGCGACTCGTCAAACTCGATGGTTCCCTCCGTGCCGACGTACTTGGTCTTCTCGAGCTCGGGGATGACCTTTTCCGGGTCGGTGCTCTTGGCGCGCTCCACCGCTTCGACATAGACATGCAGCGCGTCATAACCGCCGGGACCGGTGTAGACCGGCGCGCGATGGTACCTGCCCGTGAAGGCGTTCCAGAACGCTACGGTTTTCGGGGTTATCGGTGCCGAGGTCAGATTGTTGCTCAGAGTCTCGCCGATCGACTTGCCTCCAATCCGCGAGCAGAAATTCGGATTCTGGCTCTTGATGTCGAAGCCGCCGATCGGAAGCGGGAACTTGGCGTCGTGCCACTGCTTGACGAACACATCGGAATTGGCGTGCGAAAGCATAATCACGAGATATTGCGCGCCGCTCGCTTTCACTTTGCTGAACAGCGGCGAGAAGTCCGACGTATCTGGGTCGAAAAGCTCCATCATCGTGACTTCGATACCGCCCTTCTCCATTCCGGCCTTGACTGCCCTGGCGATCTCCTGCATGGCCACTGCGTTCTCGCCGACGAGCGCCATCTTCCGATAGCCCAGCTCGTTCTTGAGCATGCCGGTGGTAAATCCGACGAGTTGCTCGGCCAGGTGTCTCGAGTTGATCGGGTTGACGCGGAAGACGTATTTGTAGCGCTTGTAATCTTTCTTAACGAAAGCCGTATTCGCGTTCGACGAGGACCCGTTGATGATCCAGATCGTTTTGGCCTCGGCGATATGCGGCTCCTCCGCCAGCGTCACGCCACTGTTGGCCCCTCCGATTAGCACATCCACATGCTCCTCCTCCGTCAGCTTCTCGACCGCCGCCACCCCTTGCTGCGGGTTCGTGCCCTCGTCTGCGACAACTACCTTGAGCTTACGGCCGAGCACGCCGCCCTTCGCGTTGATCTCGTCGACGCCCATCTGAATCGCGTCGACGGAGTCGCGCCCGAGTTGCAGTTGGATCGGGGTGTTGACGCCGATGAGGATCGGTTTCGCATCGGCTGCAAGGGCAGCCGATGCGCCGGTTAGCAGAACCAGCCCGGTCAACGTTGCGAATCTTCTTAGAACAGGTGCCATGGTCCCTTCCTCCTCGTGGTGGTGGTCTTCCATGCGGAATCGCTTCGCTGCGATGTCCTCCCGCCGCTCTTGTCTTGCCGTTGAAGCTATTGCATAGCGCTCGCCGTCGGCGCATGGCCGCGAAAGGCAGCCAACAGCTCGCTCTCGTGCTCCTTTGCCTTGTGAAGGTTCTTGTCCTTGATGTGGCCGAAACCGCGGATCTGCTCGGGCAACCGGGCGATCTCTACGGCGAGCGCGTGGTTGTAAGGAGTGAGCGCCGCGGCCAACTCCCGCACTTCGGCCTCATACTCGGCGATAAGGCGACGTTCCATGCGCCGTTCGGCGGTATGCCCGAAAATGTCCAGGAAAGAGCCGCGCAGCCCTCTGAGTCGCGCCAGCACCTTGAATGCGCTGAATACCCACGGGCCGAAAGCGCGCTTCTGCAGCTTGCCCGTCTCGGGGTCGCGTCGCGCAAAGAGCGGCGGCGCAAGGTGAAATTCCAGACGGAAGTCGCCCGCGAACTGCTGGTGGAGCCTCTTGAGGAACGCTCCGTTCGTATAGAGCCGTGCGACCTCGTACTCGTCCTTGTAGGCCATCAGCCGGTAGAGGTTGTGCGCCACTGCCTCGGTGAATCCTGTTCGTCCGGCCGCGCGCGCCTTCTCCGCCTCCTCCACGCTCGCTAGCGTGTCCTGATAGCGCCGTGCATAGGCGGCGTCTTGATAATCCGTGAGCAGGTTGGCGCTGCGCTCGATGATTTCGGCGACGCTCTGCAACTTCGGGGTCTCCTCGCTCAAGACGGGATGCACCAGGTTTGCAACCCGGGCGCGGTCGTGAGCGGTTAGGCGGCCCCAGGCAAAAGTGCGCTTGTTGCTGTCGACGGCAACCTCGTTCAACTCGATCGCCCGCTCGATGGCGGCGAGACTCAGCGGCACCAGACCCTTTTGGAAGGCGTAGCCCAGCATGAAGAGGTTGGTGGCGATTCCATCGCCCATCAGCGCCGTCGCGAACTCGGTGCCGTCAACGAAGTCCGCCTCGGCGTCGCCCACCGCGTCCTGCAGTGTCCTCTGCATGGCGGGAGCCTCGAAATCCATATCGGGATTGAGAGCAAAGGCGGCAGTAGGCTGCAGGTAACTGTTGATCACCGCGTTGGTGACGCCGCTCTGGATGCGCGACAACGCCTGCGGACTGACCGCCACGACCATGTCACAGCCGAGCACGAGATCAGCGCCGCCGGCGGCGATGCGCACGGCGTGCAGTTCCTCCGGCCGCGCCGCCAAACGCAAGTGGCTCATCACAGCGCCGTTCTTCTGCGCAACACCGGTGAAATCAAGCACCGTGCAGCCTTTGCCCTCAAGATGCGCCGCCATGCCCAGAAGCGCCGCGATAGTGATGACTCCAGTTCCCCCGATGCCGGTGATGAGTATGGCGTAGGGCTCCACCAGCGGCCGCGATGGGGGCAACGGCAGCGCGACGAATGGGTCCTCCGACATCTCGACGGCCGGCTGGCCTAGCTTGCGCACGGTACCGCCGTACACCGTCACGAAGCTCGGGCAGAAACCCTTGACGCAGGAGAAGTCCTTGTTGCAATTCGACTGGGAGATCTGCCGCTTGCGGCCAAGCTCGGTCTCCAGCGGAGTGACCGAAATGCAGTTCGACTCTTCCGAGCAGTCGCCGCAGCCTTCGCACACGGCGTCGTTGATAAAAACGCGCTTCGGGGGATCTGGATAGAGGCCGCGCTTGCGCCGGCGGCGCTTCTCCGCCGCACAGGTCTGGTCGTAAACCAGCGCTGTGACGCCGGCAATCTCTCGCAGTTCGCGCTGCACCTGGTCCAGTTGGTCGCGGTGGCGGATTTGCATCCCGGGCGGGAAGCCCGCGTGCCTGGGATACTTGCCGGGCTCGTCGGTTACGACGACGACACGCGTTGCGCCTTCCGCGAGCACCTGCTGCGTGATCTGCGGCACAGTTAGCTGGCCCTCGACGGGCTGCCCGCCGGTCATGGCCACCGCGTCGTTGAACAGAATCTTGTAGGTGATGTTCACGCCGGCGGCAACTGCGGCGCGGATCGCCAGGAGCCCGCTGTGCGAGTAGGTGCCGTCGCCGAGGTTCTGGAAGACGTGACTTTCGCTCGTGAAAGGCGCCTGGCCGATCCAGTTAGCCCCTTCGCCGCCCATCTGCGTAATCATCTTCGTGTTGCGCGCCGGAATGCGCAGCACCATCGTGTGGCAGCCGATTCCTGCCATGGCCCGGCTACCCTCGGGCACGCGGGTCGAATTGTTGTGCGGGCAGCCGGAGCAGAAGGAAGCGGTGCGCTGAATCTTGGCTGGCGGCGCCTCCAACAGGCGCTCGAAAGATTGCATGCGGGACAGGCGTTGGCTCAATCTCGGGGCATCTTCGCCCAGGCGCTTCAACCGCTGGACGATCGCGCGCGCCACAATCGCAGGCGTAAGCTCGCCCGTGGTCGGCAGCAGAGGTGCGCCGTTCTCGACCTGCTTGCCCACCACGGAGGGTCGGCGCGCGGCATCCATGTTGTAGAGCAGACGGACGAGCTGGTCCTCGACGAAGCCGCGCTTTTCCTCAACGACGAGTACGTCGGCAAGTCCTTCGGCGAAGCGCAGGGCGCCCGTGACTTCCAAGGGCCAGGAAAGGCCTACCTTGTAAAGGCGGATGCCGAGCGCGCTCGTCGCACCGTCGTCAAGACCCAGATCGGCAAGCGCCTGGCGCACATCAAGGTACGCTTTCCCGGTGGTGACAATGCCGAGACGCGGATTTCGGGAATCAATGATGACCCGATCAATGCGGTTTGCGCGCGCGAACGCCGCCACCGCGGCCATCTTGGGTCCGTGCAACCGGCGCTCCGCTTCGGGCGCCAGATCAGGCCAACGGATGTTGAGGCCACCCGGTGGCATCTCGAAGTCCCGCGGCGCCGTGATCTCGACGCGGCGCGGGTCGGCGAAGACCGAGGCCGAGCTGCCGAGGGTTTCCGAGATTGCCTTGAAGCCGACCCAGCAGCCCGAGAATCGCGAGAGGGCAAAGCCGAAGAGCCCGAAATCGAGGTACTCCTGGACCGACGCCGGGTTCAAGACCGGAATCATCGCGGCCACGAAGATCTGCTCGCTCTGATGCGCGATCCACGAGGAGCTGGCACCGTGGTCGTCGCCCGCAACGACCAGCACGCCGCCATGCGGTGAGGTTCCGGCCGAGTTGGCATGTTTCAGTACGTCGGTCGAACGATCGACACCGAAGCCCTTGCCATACCAGATGCCGAAGACGCCATCGACCTTGGCGCCAGGGAACATACCGACCTGCTGGCTGCCCCACACAGCGGTTGCGGCGAGATCTTCGTTGACGCCTGGCTGGAAGTGGATGTCGTGCTGCGCCAGGAGGTGTCCCGCCTCCCATAGCGCCTTGTCGTAGATCCCTAACGGAGAGCCTCGATAACCCGAGATGAACCCGCCCGTATTGAGCCCGGCAGCCCGGTCGCGCTCGCGCTGCGTGATCGGCAGCCGAACCAAAGCCTGAGTCCCGGACAGAAAGATCCGGCCCGATGTGGCCTTGTATTTGTCTTCGAGCGTTACTTCGGCAAGGGCCACCGCAGCCTCCGCGCAATGCTCATCGCTCACAGCCGCGACGCGACTTCACGCGCTGGATTTTCTCTTTAGGAACGCAGCAAGGCGTTCCGCCGTATCAGGGCCGCGTCCCGGGCTTCGATAGACTTCGTACGCGAGGCCGGCAGCCAACGGCATGCCGTCCGTTTCGATCAGAAGCCGCTTGTAGCGGCGATAACTGATCCAAGATTGGGCCAGAATCGCGTCGCTAAGCTTGCCAAGCTCGGCGTCGAAGACATCGTCGGCAACGCAGATATCCGCCAGCCCCATGGCCAAGGCCTCCGCTCCGGAATAGGGCCGGCCAGTCAACAGCATCTCGAATGCTTTGCTTTTGCCTACGCGCCGCGGCAATCGCTGGGTCATGCCCCAGATTGGCGTAAGCGCGAGCTTCGCGTGCGTATCGGTGAACTTCGCGGACTCAGAAGCGAAGATCAAATCGCCGGCCAAAGCAAGCTCGAGCGCTCCGGTGTAACAGTGCCCACGCACAGCAGCGATTACAGGCTGGGGAAGATTGGCGAGCCGCTCGACGATTTCCGCAAAGAAATGCGGGCGCGGTGGCCGCTCGCCGGCAGCGATGTCGGCGACGTCGTGCCCGGAGGAAAAGCTCTTGCCTGCGCCACGCAGCACGACCAGCCCGATTCGCTCGGTATCCGTCGCAATGCTATCGACGTGCACCTGCAACTCGGCGAACATCTCGACGCTCAGCGCGTTCAGCCGCTCCGGTCGATTAAGGGTGATAGTCGCTAAGCCGTTCCTGTCTTCGCGAAGCACGAGAGCAGACACTTGATTACCCTCCTCTAGAACTGTTCGGTTCAGCGTCGCAGCGCTGCCGCAGAAGGAGCGCGGCGTAGCCCGCGGCCTTGCTTGGCCAGCTTGCTCTTCTCGACGTCGAACGAAGTGCGCTGTGCTATCGCAGATGTGCCAGCGCTGCCCAAGGTCGACCGGCTCCATCCCGCATCGGCCGCGGTCGTCCCGGATAGTTCATATATGTGGCCTTAGCTACCAGTATGAACTCGTTGGGCGCGCGCGTCACCCCCCGACCCTTCACGCGTCGAGGAGCTGTTTGCTCTAGGTCAATTTTTCTGGAAGTTCTTGCTCTAGCGCGGCCGCGGCCGCCTTCAGCTCACGCACGCAGAGCGCGCGCACCACGTGCGAATAGCGGATCCGCGGTATCGCAACGTTGAAGGCCCCGATCGGATAGCCGTCCTGCCGCCGAACAACTGCCGCAATAGCCATGACGCCAAGCATATGTTCACCGTGCGAATACGCGACGCCTTCGCGCGCAGCCTTGGCGAGCTGGCGGCGCAGTTCCGTAATGGTTTTCACGGTCGCTTCGGTACGCGGCACCAGGCGCACGCTCGCCAGATAGCGCTCGCGCTCGCCCTCCGGAAGCGCTGCCAGCACGGCCTTTCCCCCGGATGAGGAGTAAAGAAGGAAACGGGTCCCCGGCGTCATGCGATACGTCAGCACTTGCGGCGAATCCACACCGCACACCCGCTCGAGATAATCCCCGCGGAACAGATTGAAGGAGGACGACTCATGAGTCGCCGCCGTGAGCCTCTCGAGGATCGGCCGCGAGAGCGAAACGATGTCGGCCCCCTTGTTTGCCCGTCGCAAGAGCGCGAAGAACGAAGGGCCAAGCTCGTAGCTGTTGGAGCCGGGAGCAAGCGCGACGTAACCCTTTCCCGCCAAATTCCGCAGGAGTTGGGTCAGGCTGCTCTTTGGAATCCGGAGGATACGTGCGATCTCGGTATGCGAAAGCGCCCTGCCTTTGGAGCTAAGCAGCTCCAGGAGATCGAGCACACGATCCGCCGACTTGATCGAAACGGTCCGTTCACTAGGCATTGATATACATCGACCTCATGGCTGCGCCGCTCCATCGGGTCCGTCGAGTATGGGCTCGTGAACTAGACGAAAGCGCAGCGCTTGCGTGGTCTTCCAAGACGGCCCTCGATTCGTCTACCGGGGCAAATGCGGACGATTCAGGCCCGCTCTGCCATTGCGGCAGCCGTTGCGCAAAGGAGAGATGCATGGTCCCGCTACTCGGCTCAACCCCCGGGGGAGGGCCAGTTCCCCGCGAACCGGTCCTAAGCGGGCCCCGCTGCAACGGCGAGCAGGCGTGGCGCCATCTCCAGCGCAAAACGATATTCAGCTTCCAGACGCTTGACCAGCTCGGACACCGGCAGCACCTCGGTGATCGATCCCACGCCCTGGCCGGCGGACCAGATATCTTTCCACGCCTGCGCGTGGGAATCCCCCTCCTTCTTCATCTCGATCGCGCGGGTCTGCGCCAAGTTGTCCGGGTCCAGCCCGGCAGCGGCAATGCTCTGGCGGAGGAAGCTCGCCGCAACGCCCGTAATGGCGGGGGTATAAATGATGTCGGCGGCCTTGGCCTCGACCACCATGGCCTTATAGGTGTCGCTCACCACACTCTCGCGACTGGCGAGGAAGCGGGTTCCCATGTATACGAGGTCGGCGCCCATCAGCCGGGCGGCGGCGACCTGTGCGCCGCCCGAGATGGCGCCAGCCAACACAATCGTGCCGCCGAACATGGCTCGGATTTCCGGGATCAGGGCGAACGGGCTGAGCGCCCCGCCATGACCGCCTGCACCGGCGCAAACCAGGACAAGGCCGTCAACCCCGGCCGCGACCGCCTTCTCGGCATGGCGCGCGCCCACCACGTCGTGGAACACCCGACCGCCATAGGAATGAACGGCTTCCACCACGTCGCGCACGGCCCCAAGGGAAGTGACCACCAGCGGCACGCGGTGACCAACCACCTGCTCCAAGTCCGCCGCAACCCGCGGATTGGTGCGGTGGACGATCAAGTTGACCCCGTATGGGGCGTCATCCGGCTTCAGGCGCGCCTCGATGTCTTCCAGCCATTGAGCGAAGCCTTCGCTGGTGCGCTGATTGAGTGCCGGGAAGCATCCCAGAATGCCCGCTTGGCAGCAGGCCACGACGAGGTCGGGACCCGACGCCAGAAACATGGGGGCCGCAATCACCGGTAGGCGTAGCCTACCTGCGAACGACGGAGCCTTAGACATGCGGGCGACCTCCTGTTCGGATCATCTTATGCCAATCCATGATTTTCAAGCATACCCCAAGCGCATTGGAGCGGAGCCGCGGCGACGCGGACAAGAATTGACGCGCGCCAACAATCTCCTCGGAAAGCTAATCGCCGCACAGGCGACGGCGCATCATATGCTGCCGCTGGAGACGGGATCGTGGTCGAGCTTGCTCGGCGTTTGCGGAACGGCGCAAATCTTCCACTGTCCGCCAGGTCACTGAAGAGAGGGAGACAAAATGGCCGGATTTCTTTGGCTGCGCCAGATATGCCTGGTAGCCCGCGTCCTGGCGCCTGTAGAGGCCGCGCTCGGTGAGGTCTTCCGCATCAACGCCTGCTATCGGGAAAATCTCTTCGGCGGGAAATTCGGCCTCCACAATGTCATTTTCCCGATCAATGGCGCGTTTCTTGAGGTGATCAGCCTTCACCCGGGCGTCGATCCGAAGAATACTCCGGCAGGACGCTATCTAGAGCGGCGCAAGGGCGATGGCGGTTACATGGTGATTTTGGAATGCAACGACGTTGATCGCCGCGAAAAACATATGAACACACTCGGCGTGAGGATTGTTCTCCACCCTAAGCACGACGTCTTCAACGAGATACAACTGCATCCGAGCGATACCGGCGGGGCCCTGATTGCGATTAACGAAACCGCCGGACGCCAAGGTTTCGAGGGCCCTTATTCCCCTGCAGGGCCGGAATGGTGGCTCAAGGCGACACCAAGCGACCTAACTAGTGCCATTCTTGCTGCCGAACTGCAGAGTCCTGATCCCGAGGCTCTAGCAGCCAAATGGGGAGCGGTGCTCGAGCGCGAGGTGACCAGTGGCATCGGGGGCGTTCCTACGATACTTCTCGAAATCGGCAGTTTACGTTTCGTCCCTGCACGCGACGGCCGCGGCGAAGGTCTTGGGGGCGTCGACTTAGCGATTACAAATCGAGAGCGCGTTCTTAAGGCCGCGGTGGCGTGCGGTCTCCACACGGAGAATGACGTGGTACATATTTGCGGCACCCGTTTCTACTTGGTACAGGCCTGATCCGTCTGGCACAGCCCGGCTCTTGAGGCTGCACCTGTTTGGGCTTCCCCCGCTTTTCCGGGCACTACACCCAACCCTCTGACGGCCGCATCGGTCGGCACTCGAGTCAAGAAGCCTAGGCGCTGCGTGGAGTCGGCAGTTCACGATTGCTGTGCCAATCTTTCTGGTAGAGTTCAATCGTCCAACTCTGTCCAACTCCTGTCCAAAAAGGCTGGCGAATTGAACGGATTTGTGGCGGGGAGTCGCGCGTTGTTGCGCGATAACTTGTTATATCTTTTGGAAGTCGGGTGAGCGACGCGGTGTTCGAAACTCCCTGTTAATCCGCAGGTCGTAGGTTCGAGCCCTACTCGGGGAGCCACTTCAGTTCAAAGGCTTAGCAATGCGCTAGGCCTTCTTCGTTTTTCCCACCGTAGCGAAAACGTAGCTCGAAAGACTCACTACGTCCGCGCTCGGCCTGTCGGACTCTATCCGCGAAGCAGCGGCGGATAAATGCTCCGTCCCAAACTTCGCGTAGCGGTCCACCATCACACGCGACTTCCAGCCGCCCAGGTCCTTCAACTCATCGGTCGACGTCCCCGCCTGCCGATGCCATGACGCCCAGGTATGCCGATTATGCCGATATCGGCATAAGCGCCACACCTGGGCAAGCTGGCACGTTCAGCTAGGCACACCGCTTTACGTGCTGAAAGAGCTTGGAGGGTGGCAAACGCTTGAGATGGTGAACCGTTACGCTCACCTCGCCCCGAGCATCTGAAGGCTCATGCAGAGCGGCTTAGCCTCGGCGTTGGTGCCACGTCACAAATACGGCACAGTGGCGAAGCGTCGGAAGCAAGCGCAGTCTGAGTAAGTAGTTGAAAAGTGGCGGAGAGAGAGGGATTCGAACCCCCGGTACGGTTACCCGTACAACAGATTTCGAGTCTGCCGCATTCGACCACTCTGCCATCTCTCCGCGTCGCGGGCGGCTGCACTGCGCGCGAGGCGGCGGATTTTATCACGCACCGCTGCTCAGCCCGCGGGGGCAATCCGCTCCACGCCGCCCATGTACGCGCGCAGCGCCGAGGGCACCGTGACCGAGCCGTCGGCGTTCTGATAGTTCTCGAGAATCGCCACCAGCGTGCGCCCGACGGCGAGCCCGGAGCCGTTCAGCGTGTGCACCAGCTCGGGCTTGCCCTTGGCGTTGCGGAAACGCGCCTGCATGCGGCGCGCCTGGAAGGCCTCGAAGTTCGAGCACGAGGAGATCTCGCGGTAGGTGTTCTGCGCCGGCAGCCAGACTTCGATGTCGTAGGTCTTGGCGGCCGAGAATCCCGTGTCGCCGGTGCACAGCGCCACCACCCGGTAGGGAAGCTCGAGCTTCTTCAGGATCGCCTCGGCGTGCCCGGTAAGCGCTTCCAGGCATTCGTAGGACTTCTCCGGCTCGACGATCTGCACCAGCTCGACCTTGTCGAACTGGTGCTGGCGGATCATGCCGCGCGTGTCCTTGCCGTAGGAGCCGGCCTCGGAGCGGAAGCACGGCGTGTGGCAGACGAACTTGAGCGGCAGGCGCTCGTGCGCGACGATCTCGTCGCGCACGATGTTGGTGACCGGCACCTCGGCGGTGGGGATCAGGTACCATTTCTCCTCGCCGCGCAGCACCGCGAACAGGTCCTGCTCGAACTTCGGCAGCTGCCCCGTGCCGTACATCGACTGCGCGTTGACGAGGTAGGGCGCGTAGATCTCGGTGTAGCCGTGCTCGCGCGTGTGCGTGTCGAGCATCAACTGCGCGATCGCGCGGTGCAGGCGCGCCAGCTCGCCTTTCATCAGCACGAAGCGCGTGCCGGCGATCTTGGTCGCGGTAGCGAAGTCGAGCTGCCCGAGCCCCTCGCCGACGTCGACATGGTCTTTAACCGCGAAGGCGAACGCGCGCAGCTCGCCCCAGCGGCGCAGCTCGGCGTTGTCCTCCGCGCTGCCGCCCTCGGGCACGCTCTCGTGCGGCGGGTTCGGGACCTCAGCGAGAAACTGCTGCAGCGCCTGCTGCACGGTCTCCAGCCTGCGCTCGATCTCGCCCAGCCCCGCGTTGATGCCGCCCGCTTCGGCTAGGAGCACGGTGACGTCCTCGCCCTTCGCCTTGGCCTGGCCGATGCTCTTGGCGTGCGCGTTGCGCGCCGCCTGCAGCTCCTGGGTGCGGGTCTGGATCGTCTTGCGCTCGGTCTCGAGCGCGAGGAAGCCTTCGCGGTCGAAGGTGAACCCGCGCGTCGCGAGGCGCGCGACGACGGCGTCGAAGTTGCTACGCAGAAGTTGAATGTCGATCATCGCTTTGGCTTGTCGCGCGCGGCCGCGTCCCGTCCGCGCAGGGTTTCGAGCTTTTCCCGGATCCTCGCCTCCAGCCCGCGGTCGGTCGGCTGGTACCACTCGACCGGCGGCATGCCTTCCGGGAAATAGTCCTCGCCCGCAGCGTAGGCGTCCGCCTCCTCGTGGGCATAGCGGTAGCCGCGGCCGTAGCCGAGCTCCTTCATCAGGCGCGTCGGGGCATTGCGCAGGTGCATCGGCACCGGCCGCGTCCCGTCCTGTGCGACGAAGGCGCGGGCCGCATTATAGGCCGTGTACGCCGCGTTCGATTTCGCCGCACAGGCCATGTAGAGCACGGCCTCGGCGAGCGCGAGCTCGCCCTCCGGCGTGCCGAGCCGCTCGTAGGTCTCGCACGCGTCGAGCGCCAGGCGCAAGGCGCGCGGATCGGCCAGTCCGATGTCCTCGGTCGCCATGCGCACGATGCGCCGCCCCAGGTACAACGGCTCCGCGCCGCCGTCGAGCATGCGCACCAGCCAGTAGAGGGCGGCGTCGGGATCCGAGCCGCGCACCGACTTGTGCAGCGCGGAGATCTGGTCGTAAAACTGCTCGCCGCCCTTGTCGAAACGCCGCAGGTTGCGGGCGAGCGTCTGCTCGACGAAAGCGCCGTCGATCGCCGTCGCCTGCGCCGCCTTCGCCGCCGTGCCGAGGATCTCCAGGGCATTGAGCAGGCGCCGCGCGTCGCCGTCCGCGAAGCCCACCAGCCGCGCGCGCGCGTCGGTGTCGAGCGCAACCCCGGGCAAGGCCTTCGGGGCGGCGCGCCCGCACAGCTCGCCCAGCTCCTCGGGCGACAGGCTCTCCAGCACGTACACCGTCGCGCGCGAGAGCAGCGCGCTGTTGACCTCGAACGACGGATTCTCGGTGGTGGCGCCGATGAAGGTCACCAACCCGCGCTCGACGTAGGGCAGGAACGCGTCCTGCTGCGCCTTGTTGAAGCGGTGCACCTCGTCGACGAACAGGATGGTGCGCCGCCCGCGCGCGAGGTTCGCCTCGGCCGTCTGCACCGCATCGCGGATGTCCTTGACGCCGGACAGCACGGCGGAGAGCGCGATGAACTCGGCGTCGAAGGCATGCGCCATCAGCCGCGCCAGCGTGGTCTTGCCCACGCCCGGCGGTCCCCACAGGATCATCGAGTGCGGCGTGCGCGACTCGAACGCGAGCCGCAACGGCTTGCCCGGTCCGAGCAGGTGGCGCTGGCCGACGACCTGGTCGATCGACTGCGGGCGCAGCGCCTCGGCGAGCGGCGCCGCGGGCGCCGGGGTGCCGAACAGGTCGGACATGGCCGCCTTCGTCTACCCGCTCCCGAGCACGTCGGCGCCTTTGGGCGGCACGAAGTGAAACACGCCGGCATCGACCCGCACGTTGCGCTGCAGGTCGGTGAAGCGCAGCTCGGTCCTCTGGCCGAAGTGATCCACCAGCTCCATCGCCTCGATGCCGCCCGCGCCGAAGCCGATGCGGATGCGATCGAACCCGGCCTCGGTGTCGCGCGGCTCGGCCTGCAGCCACTCCAGGCCGTCCTTGTCGCCGGCGTCGCTCAGCACGAACGCCTGTTCGACCTCCGCATCCCCGGCGAGCAGCGCCGCCGGAGTCGAGCCGAGCGCCTTCGCCATGCGCCGCACCGTCACCTGGTTGAGGTCCTGATCGTAGATCCAGACCCGCGTTCCGTCGCCCACGATGAGCTGCGGATAGGGCTTGGCGTAGACCCAGCGGAAGCGGCCCGGGCGCACGAACACGAAGTGGCCGCTCGATTGCTGCACCAGGGCGCCATTGCGGTCGTAGACCTTCTGCGTGAAATCGGCGCGCGCCGAGTGAGTGGTCGCCACGTAGGCGTGAAAGCGCTCGAGGCTCGAGGCGCGCGCGCCGAATGCCGCGGCGAGCGCCAGCGCGGCGAGCAGCCCGCGCATCGCGCCGTTCATTCCGCCCTCGCCGGAACAAGCACCTCGCGGTTGCCGTTCGCCTGCATCGCGGACACCAGTCCCGCGCGCTCCATGTCCTCGATCAGCCGCGCGGCGCGGTTGTAGCCGATGCGCAGGTGGCGCTGCACCAGCGAGATCGAGGGCCGGCGCGTGCGCAGCACGATCTCCACCGCCTGGTCGTACAGCGGATCCTTCTCGCCCGCCGACTCGCCGTCGCCGCCCTCGGCGCCGCCCTCGGTGCCGGCCGCCGGCTCGAGCACATCCTCGAGGTACTCCGGGCGGGCGAGATTCCTGAGGTAGTCGACCACCTTGTGCACCTCGTGATCGGCAACGAAAGCGCCGTGCACGCGTTGCGGCAGCCCGCTCCCCGGGGGCAGGTACAGCATGTCGCCCGCGCCGAGCAGCGCCTCGGCGCCGGACTGGTCGAGGATGGTGCGCGAGTCGATCTTGCTGGAGACCTGGAATGCGACCCGGGTCGGGATGTTCGCCTTGATCAGCCCGGTGATCACGTCCACCGAGGGCCGCTGCGTGGCGAGCACCAGGTGGATGCCCGACGCGCGTGCCTTCTGCGCGAGCCGCGCGATCAGCTCCTCGACCTTCTTGCCGACCACCATCATCAGGTCGGCGAGCTCGTCGATCACCACCACGATGAACGGAAGCTGCTTGAGCGGCTGCGGGTTGCCGGTGTCGAGCGTGAGCGGATCCTCGAGCGTGCGCCCCTGCTTCTCGGCCTCGGCGACCTTGTGGTTGAAGCCCGACAGGTTGCGCACCCCGAGCCACGACATCAGCTTGTAGCGCCGATCCATCTCCGCCACGCACCAGTTGAGCGCGTTGGCGGCCTGCTTCATGTCGGTGACCACCGGGGCCAGCAGGTGCGGGATGTTCTGGTAGACCGACAGCTCGAGCATCTTCGGGTCGACCAGGATCAGG
The DNA here is from genome assembly GCA_963817785.1 of uncultured Pseudomonadota bacterium. Taxonomy (GTDB): domain Bacteria; phylum Pseudomonadota; class Gammaproteobacteria; order Burkholderiales; family SG8-39; genus JAKALD01. Next base: position 1,550,755 of record CAWFPL010000008.1, read on the forward strand.
CGCACGTGCCGCGCCTCGGACTTGTACAGCAGCGACAGGATCATGGCGTTGATCGCCACCGACTTGCCCGAGCCGGTCGTTCCCGCCACCAGCAAGTGCGGCATCTTGGCCAGGTCGGCGACCACGGGATTGCCGGCGATGTCCTTGCCCAGGGCGAGCGCGAGCGGCGAGTGCGCGCCGTGGTAGACCTCCGAGCCCAGGATCTCCGACAGGCGCACGGTCTGGCGGTGCGGATTCGGGATCTCCAGTCCCATGCAGGACTTGCCCGGAATGGTCTCCACCACCCGGATCGAGACCACCGACAGCGCGCGCGCCAGGTCCTTGACCAGGTTCACGACCTGGCTGCCCTTCACGCCCACCGCCGGCTCGACCTCGTAGCGCGTGATCACCGGGCCCGGGTAGGCGGCCAGCACCTTGACCGCGACCCCGAAGTCCGAGAGCTTCTTCTCGATCAGGCGCGAGGTGAACTCGAGCGTCTCGGCGCTCACCAGCTCGCCCTCGTGCGCGGGCTCGTCGAGCAGCTTGAGCGGCGGCAGCGGCGTGTCGGGCAGGTCGTCGAACAGCGGCGCCTGCTTTTCCTTCTGCACGCGCTCGGAGCGCTTGATCTCGATCACCGGCGGCTCGATGCGCAGCGGCGGATGCTCCTCCTCGCGCTTGCGCTCGGCCTCCACGGCGAACTCGCGCTCCCCGCGCGCGACCTCGCCCAGCCTGCGATCCTGGCGGCGCTCCCATTGACGCACGCCGAGCGCGTACCCCGCCTCGAGCAGAAAGCCGGTGAGCTCCGCGATGCCGAGCCAGGAGATTCCGGTGAACAGGCTGAAGCCCACCGCCACGAGCGTGAGCAGCGCGAGCGTCGCCCCGGTGAACCCGATCAGGCCGGAGGCGAGCCTGCCGCCAACGTCGCCCACCAGCCCCCCCGGGGCGAGCGGCAGCGCGGCCGAAAGCGAATACAGGCGCAGCGATTCGAGCGACGCGCTCGCCAGCAGCAGCACGGCGAAGCCCACCAGCGCGACCGCGAGCGGCCGCGGGTCGACGAGCGGCGAGCCGTCGAGCCGCCGATAGCCCCAGACCACGACGTACAGGCACAGCGCCACCCACCAGTAGGCCGAAATCCCGAACAGGTAGAGCAGCAGGTCGGCGAGCCAGGCGCCGAAGCGCCCGCCGGCATTCTGGGCGATGGTGCCGGTGGCGCTGTGCGACCAGCCGGGATCGCCCTTGTGGAAGCTGAGCAGGATCAGCAGGAGGTAGGCAGCGAGCGCGACCAGCACCAGCCATTTCGCCTCGCGCAGCAGGCTGGCGAGCTTCGCTGGAAGGGGGGCTCCGGAGATTTTCGCTGCTGCGCCCATCGCGACCGTCGAGGGCCACATTCTAACCCAGAAGCCGGCCTCGCCCGCGGCGCGCGCGACGCAAACCGGCGCCGGGCGAGCGCCCGGCGTCGGCGCAGCAGGCTACTCGGGCAGCAGGATGGAGTCGCGCAGCACGATGCTGGAACCGCGCATCTCGATGAAGCCGCCCAGCTGCAGGTCCTTCATGACGCGGCTCACCATCTCGCGCGAAGCGCCGATCATCTTGGCGATATCCTGCTTCGGCAGCCGCTTGGTGACCATCTTCTGTCCGTTGACGGTCTCCGCCATATCGAGCAGCAGGCGCGCGACGCGACCGTACACGTCCAGCAGCGCCAGGCTGCCGATCTTGCGATCGGCCTCGCGCAGCCGGCGCACCAGCCCGCGCATCAGCGCCATCGTCATGTCGAAGTTGCCAGCCAGGCAGTTCTTGAAGTCGCGCTTGGCGATGGCGAGCAGCTCGCAGGGCTCGATCGCCAACACGCTCGCGGAGCGCGGGCTGTCGTCGATCAGCCCCATCTCGCCGAAGAACTCCCCCGGCCCGAGGATGGCGAGGATCACTTCCTTGCCGTCGGCGTCGCTCATCATCACCTTCAGCCGCCCGGAGATGATGATGTACAGCGAATCGGTCAGGTCCCCGGCTGCCACGACGTTGGTGCCGCGGGTCACGCTGCGCCGGCTCACCATGGTCGTGAGCATGCGTAGCTGGTCCTCGGGAAGGCTCGTGAACAGCGGTACCGCTCTCAGCACCGCCGTCGAAACGGTCGTGGTCGTCGCCGCCATAAGCCTCGCGCTCCTCCGCTCGTTGCCCAGACTATGGTAGCAGAATCGAGGGCCGCAACGCGTGCCACGATGGCGGCGGCTGGACCCGGCCGGCCCCGGGCGGCAGCCCGCAGCGCGATCGTCGGCGCGGGCCGTCCGCTATAATCGGCAACAGAATTTCACCCCCCAACACACCGAACAAGCGATGCCCACGCGTCACGTGCGAATGCTGATTCTCGGTTCGGGTCCGGCCGGGTATACCGCTGCGGTCTACGCTGCGCGCGCCAACCTGAAGCCGGTGCTGGTCACCGGGCTCGCGCAAGGCGGGCAGCTCATGACCACCACCGATGTCGACAACTGGCCAGCCGACGCGGACGGGGTGCAGGGGCCCGAGCTGATGGAGCGCTTCCAGAAGCACGCCGCGCGCTTCGATACCGAGATCGTGTTCGATCAGATCCAGCGCGTCGAGCTCGGCGAGCGCCCGCTGCGGCTGGAAGGCGACGCCGCGAGCTACACCTGCGACGCGCTGATCGTCGCCACCGGCGCCTCGGCGCGCTACCTGGGCCTGCCCTCGGAGCAGAAGTTCATGGGCCGCGGCGTGTCCGCCTGCGCCACCTGCGACGGCTTCTTCTACAAGGGTCAGGACGTCGCCGTGCTGGGGGGCGGCAACACCGCCGTCGAGGAGGCGCTGTACCTGACGAACATCTGTCGCAGGGTCACCCTGGTTCACCGGCGCGACCGGTTCCGCGCCGAGAAGATCATGGTGGACAAGCTCATGAAGCGGGTCGCCGAGGGCAAGATCGTGCTCGAGCTCGACGCGGTGCTCGACGAGGTGCTGGGCGACGCGAAAGGCGTCACCGGGGTGCGTCTCAGGCAGGTCAAGACCGGCGCCGCGAAGGAGCTGGCGGTGACCGGGGTATTCGTCGCCATCGGCCACACCCCGAACACGCAGATCTTCGAGGGACAGCTGCAGATGGCCAACGGCTACATCGTGACGCGCGGCGGGCGCGACGGCGATGCCACGGCCACCAGCGTCCCCGGCGTGTTCGCCGCCGGGGACGTCCAGGATCACGTCTACCGTCAGGCAGTCACCAGCGCGGCGACCGGGTGCATGGCCGCGCTCGACGCCGAGAAGTACCTCGACGCGCTCGGTGCCTGAGCGGTGCCCCCGGGGCCGACGATGCACAAACCCAGCGACGACGCAGAGTTCCGCAAGGCGGTGGCCGGTGTCCAGCCGCTGACCGGCGCGCGCCGCGTCACGCAGAAGAAATCTCCGCCTCCGCCCCCGCTGGCGCGGCAGACGCAGCGCGACGTACAGGCCGTCCTCGCGGAGAGCCTCGCCGGGCCGTTGTCCGTGGAAGATGAGTTCGATTCGGGCGAGGAGCTGACGTTCCTGCGCGAGGGCCTGTCCCGCCAGGTGCTGCGCCGCCTGCGGCGCGGCGACTGGGTGGTGCAGGACAGCCTGGACCTTCACGGCATGGACCGGGTGCAGGCCGCCCTCGCCGTGGCCGGGTTCCTGCGCGACTGCTGCGCCCATGGCCTGCGCTGCGTGCGCATCGTGCACGGCAAAGGCCTGGGGTCGAAAAACCGGCGACCGGTGCTGAAGCTCAAGCTGCACAAGTGGCTGACGCCGCGGGAGGAAGTGCTGGCCTACTGCCAGTCGCCCGACACCGACGGCGGCAGCGGGGCGATGCTGGTGCTGCTGCGCGCGCGCCGCTAGGGGGTGCCAGGGTCGGACGATTCTCACCCCCGCGTCATCACGGGGGTGCGGGGGTCAGGCGATTCTCACCCCCGCGTCATCACGGGGGTGTGGGGGTCGGGTCAGACGGCGGATTCGTTGGTTTCGCCGGTGCGGATGCGCACCACGTTCTCGACCGAGGTGACGAAGATCTTGCCGTCGCCGATCTTGCCGGTGCGCGCCGACTTGACGATCGCGTCGATCGCCGCCTCGACCTGGCCGTCGGTCAGCACCACCTCGATCTTCACCTTGGGCAGGAAGTCGACCACGTACTCGGCACCGCGGTAGAGCTCGGTGTGACCCTTTTGCCGGCCGAAGCCCTTCACCTCGGTGACGGTGAGCCCGGTCACCCCCACTTCGGAGAGCGCCTCGCGCACTTCGTCGAGTTTGAACGGCTTGACGATGGCCTCGATTTTCTTCATCTGGGGTCCTCCCGAGCACGGCGTTCCGCGCGACAGCCGATGAGCGCCGATTGTAGCGCGGCTGCCGGCCGCCGTGCGCGCGCCGTCGCACATGCTGCCAGCAGCACGCTCATATAATGCGGGCATGCCGATGATCGCCGCCGCGCGCCCCGGGCACGGGGCGCCACCGAAGTAGTCCGCGTTGGAACAGCTGCGCGTCGTCGAATCGCTCGCCGGCATCGACCCCGCGACGTGGAACGCGCTAGCGGCGGGCAACCCGTTCGTGCGCCACGAGTTCCTGTCGGCGCTGATCGACACCGGCTGCGCCGCGGCGCGCAGCGGCTGGCAACCGCAGTTCCTGCTGCTCGAGCGCGACCGCCGGCTGGCGGCGGCGATGCCGCTGTTCCTCAAGTCGCACTCCTACGGCGAGTACGTGTTCGACTGGGCCTGGGCGGACGCCTACGAGCGCCACGGCCTGGAGTACTACCCGAAGCTGCTGTGCGCGGTGCCGTTCACACCCGTGTGCGGACCGCGGCTGCTGGCGGCGACCGACGCCGACCGGCGCACGCTGCTCGCCGCCGCTCTCGAGGCGGCCAGGGAGGTGTCCTCGCTGCACGTGCTGTTTCCGGCGCCGGCGGAGGCGCAGCTCATGCAGAGCGAAGGGCTGCTCATGCGCCGCACGGTGCAATTCCACTGGCGCAACGAGGAGTACGACGATTTCGACGCCTTCCTTGCCCGCATGTCGCACGCCAGGCGCAAGAACATCCGCCAGGAGCGCCGCCGCGTGCGCGAGGCGGGAGTGACCTTCCGCTGGCTGCGCGGCCCGGAGATCGAGCGGCAGCACTGGGAGTTCTTCAATCGCTGCTATCGCAATACCTACGCGGCGCACCGCTCGCGGCCGTACCTCAACCTCGAGTTCTTCCTGCGCCTGGGGGCAACGCTGCCCGAGCACACCCTGCTGATCCTGGCGGAGCGCCACGGCCAGCCGATCGCGGCCGCGCTTAACGTCGTGGCCGGACAGACGCTCTTCGGCCGCTACTGGGGCGCGCTCGAGCACGTCCCGCTGCTGCACTTCGAGGCCTGCTACTACCAGGCGATCGAGTTCGGGATCGCCCACCGCCTGGCGAGCTTCGAGGGCGGCGCGCAGGGCGAGCACAAGCTGTTTCGCGGCCTGCTTCCGGTCGAATCGCTTTCGGCGCATTGGCTGGCGCACCCGCGGTTCGCGCGCGCCATCGAGGATTACCTCGAGCGCGAGGCAGAGGGCGTGGCGCGCTACGTCAACGAGCTCGCGGAGCATTCTCCGTTCAAGGCCAACACCTGAAGGGGCACAACATGCGATTGCAGGACAAGGTCACCATCGTCACCGGGGCCGGATCGGGGTTCGGCGAAGGCATCGCCCGGCGCTTCGCCGAAGAAGGCGCCCGCGTGATCGTGAACGACATCGACCCGGCCGGCGGCGAACGCGTGGCGCAGGCGATCTGCGAGGCGGGCGGGAACGCCGAGTTCGTGCTGGCCGACGTCACGCGCGACGCCGATTGGGCGAAGCTGGTGCAGGCCGCCGGCGCCAGGTTCGGCCGCCTCGACGCGGTGGTGAACAACGCCGGCTGGACCCATCGCAACAAGCCCTACCTCGAGGTGAGCGAGGCGGAGTTCGACAAGGTCTACGCGGTCAACGTGAAGAGCGTATACCTGTCGGCGCGGCACGCGGTGCCCGTGTTCCGCAAGCAGGGCGGCGGCGCGATCGTGAACATCGCCTCCACCGCGGGCGTGCGGCCGCGCCCCGGGCTCGCCGTGTACAACAGCTCCAAGGGCGCGGTCATCGTGCTGTCCAAATCGATGGCCGCCGAGTTCGGGCCGGACAAGATCCGCGTCAACTGCGTCAATCCGGTGTTCAGCCCGGACACCGCGCTGTCGGCCGAGTTCGCCGGCGGCGCGCTGACTCCGGAAGCGCGCGCGAAATTCCTCGCCACCATACCGCTCGGCCGCTTCTCCACCCCGCTCGACGTCGCCAACGCCTGCCTCTACCTCGCCTCGGACGAGGCCGTCATGGTCAGCGGCGTGTGCATCGAAGTGGACGGCGCGCGCTGCGTATAAGGCACCCCGCCCCCCGGTTGGGGAGGGGGCGCGGGGGAACCGTAGGGTGCCCCCGCTTTACCGGAAGTCCGGGCCGATGCGCTCGAGCACGTCGGTGACCAGGCAATCCACGCCCCAGTCGAGCAGGCGGCGCGCGTCGGCCGCCTCGTTCACGGTCCAGGCGAGCACGGCATGGCCCGCGTCGTGGCACTCTCGGACCAGGGCCTCGCTCAACAGCACTTGATGGCTGTGCAGCGCCGCGCAGCCCAGCGCCGTGAGCCGCTCGCGCCAGCCGGCCGGGGTACGGCGGCTCACGATCAGGCCGCGCGGCAGCTCGGGCACCGCGGCGCGCGCGCCTTCGAGCGCCTCGGGCGAAGACGAGGACAGGACCGGCTGCAGCGCGCTGCCGCGCCACAGCTCGCGCGCGGTGCGCGCGACCGCATCGCCCACGGCGCGCTCGTTGCCGGCCACGGTCTTGATCTCGACGTTCGCCCACACCCCGAGCTCGCGGCACAGCCGGCCCGCCTCATCGAAGCGCGGAACGCGCTCGCCGCGCCAAGACTCGCCCATCCAGCTTCCGGCATCGAGCACTGCGATCTCGGCGTAGCTCATGAGCGCGACCTCGCCGCTGGCGCCGGTCGTGCGATTGAAGGTGGGGTCGTGGATCAGCACGAGCGTGCCGTCGGCCGCGAGCCTGACGTCGAACTCCACGCCCTTGAAGCCGAGCGCCGCTCCGCGCCGGATCGCCCCGAGCGTGTTCTCAGGCGCAAGCGCCCCGCCTCCGCGGTGCGCGACCACGCGTGGATAGGGCCAAACGCTCATCCGGCTCATGCCTCCCGAGCTCCGCGGTCGATCGACACCCTCACGATCAGGCAATCTATCGCACGTCGCGCCTCGGCGCTCGACCCGTTTCGCTGCGCAGGACCGCTACCCCCTCGCGCCCGGCGCGAGCTCCCACTCGAATTCGTAGGGATGCGCCATGAGCCGGGTGATCACCTCGTCGACGTCCGCGTTGTGAACCAGGATCTGGTCGAGCGCCTGGGTGATCGGCATGTCGATTCCCAGGCGCCGCCCCAGGGTCGCGGCCGCCTCGACCGAGCAGAAGCCCTCGGTGACGACCTTGCGCTCGCCGAGGATATCGTGCCACTTCTGGCCCTGTCCGATGGCCATGCCGAGCGAGGTATTGCGCGAATGCCCGGCATTGCAGGTGAGCGTCAGGTCCCCGACGCCGGACAGTCCGAGGAAGGTTCGCAGCTTCGCGCCCTTGGCCATGCCGAGGTGCGCCATCTCCGCCAGGCCGCGAGTGATCAGGGTGGCGCGCGCGCCCTCGCCGAGCTTCTTGCCGTCCGCGATGCCGCAGGCGATCGCGAACACGTTCTTCATCGCGCCGCCGAGCGCCGCGCCGACGACGTCCGCCGACAGGTAGGTGCGAAAGCGCGGCGTCCCGATCGCACGCACCAGCCGCTCGCCCACGGCCAGATCGGCACAGGCCACGGTGACGCCGGTGGGCAGGTCCGCCGCGATCTCCTTGGCGAACGAGGGCCCGGAGAGCACGCCGACGGTCGCCTCGGGCAGCGTCTCGGCGATCACCTCCGACATCAGCGCGCAGCTCGTGCGCTCGATGCCCTTGGCGCAGCTCACCACGGGGGTCCCGCTGCGCACGAGCGGCCGCATCTGCTCGGCGACGCTGCGCAGGTATTGCGCCGGCACTGCGAGCAGGATGAATTCGGCCCCCGCGACGGCGTCGGCGAGATCGCCGGTCGCGTGGATCCCGGGCACGAGCGGGATCCCGGGAAGGAATACGGCGTTGACTGCGTCGCGGTTGACCGCCGCGACCACTTCCGGTTCGCGCGCCCAGAGCACCGTGTCGTGCCCGGAGCGCCGGATCACGCTCGCCATCGCGGTGCCGAAGGCCCCGCCGCCCACCACTGCCACCCGCGCCATCACGCTCTCCTTTCGCCTCGTACGACCTATTTCTGCGTTTGCATCGCGATCCCCTCCGCGAAGCTCTTGCGAAACGCCATCAGCACCAGCAGCGGCGGCAGCATCGCGACGATGGTTCCTGCCATGATGACGTTCCACGCCGGAGCGATCTGATCCGTGGCGATCAGCATCTTGATGCCGATCTGCACGACCCGCATGTCCTCGGTGTTGGTCACGATCAGGGGCCACAGGTACTGGCTCCACATGAAGATGAACTCGATGACGAACAGCGCGGCGATGTTGGTGCGCGACAGGGGAACCAGGATCTGGAGGAAGTAGCGCATGGGGCCCGCGCCGTCCACGCGCGCCGCGTCCGGAAGGTCGCGCGGCACGGTCAGGAAAAACTGCCGGAACAGCAGGATCCCGGTGGTGCTGGCGAAGAACGGGAACATCAGCGCCGAGTACGAATTGATCCAGTGGAAGTCCGCCATCATCTGGTAGGTGGGCAGGATGCGCACCGGCAGCGGCAGCATTTGCGTGATCATGGTCATCGGGAACAGCAGCGCGCGGCCGTGGAACCTGAAATGGGTGTAGGCGAACGCGGCCATCAGCGACAGTACGATCTTCACCACCGCCGCGCCCACCGAGATCACCGTGGTGACGAAGAACAGGCGCCCCATGTGGACACGGTTCCAAGCCTCGACCAGGTTGCTCCACAGCTCGGTGCCGGGAACAAGGCGGGGGGGATAGATGTAGGCCTGCTGGAACGTGAGGGTGCTCACGATCACGGCGTAGACCACCGGGAAGGTGATGACCAGGACGATCACGATCAGCGCGGCATGGGTTGCGCTTGCCTTCCACAGTCTGGGCGCCATCTCAAACTCCCGAGACTTCGGCCGGCCTAGCGCGCATAGATCGCCCTGCGCGTGGCGAAGCGCAGCTGGATGATCGCCGCCACCGAGATGACCACAAAGATGACGCACGATTCGGCGGATGCCGCTCCGGCGTCGAGATACAGGAACGCATCCCGGTAGAGCTTGTAGATCAGGATGTTGGTCGCGTCCCCCGGCCCCCCGTGCGTCATGATGTCGATCAGCCCGAAGACCTGGAAGAAGGCGTAGATCATGTTGACGAACAGCAGGAACGTCGTCGTCGGAGACAGCATGGGAAAAGTGATGTCCCAGAATGTCCGCCACGGGCTCGCGCCGTCCACGCGCGCGGCGTCGATGAACTCCTCCGGGATATTCTGCAGCCCGGCGAGAAAGAACACGATGTTGTAGCCGAGCATGTTCCAGGTCGCGGCGATGGATACGACCAGCAGCGCGAGCGAGCCGTTCATCATCCAGTTGATGAGATAGCCGCCGGAGAGCTTGGCCACGACGAATGGCACGATCCCGGTCGCCGGCGCGAACATCAAGGCCCAGATCGCCCCCGCCACCGCCGGCGAGAGCGCGTAGGTCCAGATGAGCGCGACTTGATAGAAGCCCCGCCCCCTGATCTTCTGGTTCAGGAGATGGGCGACCCCGAGCGAGAAGGCCAGCCCGATTCCCATCACGAAGCCCGCGAACAGCAGCGTAGCCAGCGCGCTGTTGCGAAAGTCGGACGACTCGAACACGCGCGCATAGTTGCGCAGCCCGACATACACCGTCTTCGTGCCGAAGGCGGTAGATGCGAAAAACGACGCCTGTACGCTCTGCAGGAAGGGAACGACCAGGAAAACGACGATCACCGCGACCGACGGCAAGATCAGCACGTACGGCAGCAGAGGGTGTCCCGGGAACCGTTCCTCGTAGACAACGTTCGCCATCGGCGCTGCTGAGCGGGAATCCCGGCGGGGACGCAGGCGCTTGCCGTCCCCGCGCGAGCCCGCTAGCGGTTCAGTTGCGCGTAGTCAGAGAGCAGCCGATCGGCCTTGCGCGCCGCTTCGTCGAGAGCGGCCTTGGGCGAGAGCTGGCCCGCAACCGACTTCTCGATCGCGGTGCGCTCGAACTCGCGGATCTGCACGAATGGCCCGAGGCGAACCCCGGTCGCGGCGGCCGTGTCGCGCCGCCCGGACAGGATCTCCAGGAACGCGGTGAGGTAGTTCTGGTCCTTGCTGAACCAGCCTTCGCCGAGGAGCTCCTGCACCGCCGAATTGACGCTCGGGAAGTAACCGGTTCCCTTGTGCCACTCCACCGCGACCTTCGGCTGCGCCAGATACTGGAAGAACGCCCACACCGCGCGCAGCTGTTCCTTGGTCTGGCCCTTGGTGACCCACAGGCTCGCGCCGCCGATGACCGAGTTGCCCCGCGGATAGCCTTCGAAGCGCGGCAGGAAGCCGGTCCCGACCCGGAACTTCGAGGCCTGCTCGATCCCCGCCAGCGAGGAGGTCGACTGGATCAGCATCGCGATCTGCCCGGCCTGGAAGGCCGCGTTGGCCGAATACTCCGGCCCGCCGTAAATGAAGACGTTCTCCTTGGCCAGCCGCGCCCACGTGCCGACGACCTTCACCCCGAAGTCGCTGTTGAAGAGCACCTTCGTGGCCAGGCCGCTGCGACCGTTGTCGTTATTGGCGAAGAGCTGGTTGTGGAACGCAAACATCTGCTCGAGGGTCCAGTCCGGCCAGCCGAACGAGAGCACGTGCTTGACCGCGCCGCTCGCCAGCAGCTTCTTGCCGTCGGCCTCGAGCTCGTCCCAGGTCATCGGCGGACGGTCCGGGTCGAGCCCCGCCTTGGCGAACAGGTCCTTGTTGTAGTAGAGAATCTCGCTCGAGGAATTGAACGGCATCGACCACAGGTGCCCGCCGGACTCGTAATAGTTCGTAATTGGGATCACGTACTGCGCCCAGTCCCACTTCTCCCCGAGCATTTCGGGGATCTGGTACACGGGAACGACCGCTCCGCTGGACAGCATGGTCTGGGTCCCGACCTCGTAGGACTGCACCATGCTGGGCGCCGTGTGCGACCGGTACGCCGAGATGTACTTCGTCAAGGTCTCTTCGTAACTTCCCGTGTAGAGCGCTTTCAGGTCGATATCGGGATGCGCGGCGTTGAAGTCCTTGACGATTGCATCGACGACCTTGCCGTTCGAGCCGCTCATCGCGTGCCACCAGGTGATCTCGGTCTTCTGTGCCAGGGCGGCCTGCGGCACCAGGCACACGCCAAGGACGCAAGTCAGCCCGATCATCAGCCATCTTCGGTTTTTCATTGCAGTCTCCTTGATCCATCCGCACGCCCGCGAACACGCGAGCGCCCGGAGCGCGACGGATTGAAGGGTAAAAGACGTCGACCGCCCCGATTCCCGTACGATCGACCGGGCTATTGATAGCGCAATCCGGAAGGATCCTTTTGACCTGGGTCAAGCCGTGCGCGCGAAGGCGCCGGCGGCGCCGGTGCCCGGCGCGGGAGATCCGTGCCGGCAGCGCGGCTCAGGGTTCGATGCGCTTGCCGGTGTCGGCGTCGAACAGATGGACCGCGTCGGCCTCGAAGCGCAGCGGCAGCGCAGCCTGTCTCTGCGGCAACAGCGCGTGCAGCCGCGCCGCGACGCGGGTGCCGGTCTTGTTCGGGCCGATATGGCCGTACACGAGCGTGTCCGAGCCGAGCAGCTCGATGAAGTCGACGTGCGGCGTGAGCGACGCGGCGCCGGCCTCGCACGGCAGCAGGTCCTCGGGGCGCACGCCCAGCAGCAGCGCGCGTCCGGCGAACTTCGGCAGCGGCTCGGGCAGGCGCACCTGCACCTCGTCGTCGGCCGCGAGCGTCGCGCCGTCCGGCGCGATGCGGCCCCCGATCAGGTTCATCGGCGGCGAGCCGATGAACCCGGCCACGAAGGTCGTCGCCGGCCTGGCGTAGACCTCCAGCGGCGCGCCGATCTGCTCGGTGCGCCCGGCGTTGAGCACCAGCATGCGCTGCGCCAGCGTCATCGCCTCGACCTGGTCGTGCGTCACGTACAGCGTGGTGGTGCCCAGGCGCTTGTGCAGCTCCTGCAGCTCGCCGCGCATCTGCACGCGCAGCTTCGCGTCCAGGTTCGACAGTGGCTCGTCAAACAGGAACACCGCCGGCTCGCGCACGATCGCGCGCCCCATCGCCACGCGCTGGCGCTGCCCGCCCGAGAGATCGCGCGGGTTGCGCTTGAGCAGCTCGGAGAGCTCCAGGATCTCGGCCGCGCGCTGGACGCGCTTCTCGATCTCCGCCTTCGAAAGCCCGCGGATCTTCAGCCCATAGGCCATGTTGCCGTAAACGCTCATGTGCGGATATAGCGCGTAGTTCTGGAACACCATCGCGATGTCCCGGTCCTTCGGTTCGAGCTCGTTGACCACCTTGCCGCCGATCGCCACCTGGCCGGAAGTCAGCCGCTCCAGCCCCGCCAGCATGCGCAGCAGCGTCGACTTGCCGCAGCCCGAGGGCCCGACGATCACCACGAACTCCCCGTCGGCGACGTCGATCGACACCCCCTCGATCACCTTGACCGTGCCGAAGGACTTGTAAACGTTGCGGAACGATACGGCGGCCATCTACTTTTCCTGTTCGATCAAGCCCTTCACGAACCACTTCTCCATCAGGATCACGACCAGCGCCGGCGGCAGCATCGCCAGCATCGCGGTGGCCATGACCAGATTCCAGTCCACCGCCGCATCCCCGCCCGGAATCATGCGCTTGATGGCAATCACCACCGTGTACATGTTCTCCTGGGTGGTAATGAGCAGCGGCCACAGGTACTGGTTCCAGCCGTAGATGAACAGAATCACGAACAGCGCCGCGATGTTGGTGCGCGACAAAGGCAGCACCACGTCCCAGAAGAAGCGCATCGGCCCGGCGCCATCCATGCGCGCCGCTTCCATGAGCGAGTCCGGAATGGTGAGAAAGAATTGCCGGAACAGGAAGGTGGCGGTCGCCGAGGCGATCAGCGGCAGCGTAAGGCCGGCGTAGGTGTTGACCATGTGCAGGTCGGAGACCACCTGGTAGGTGGGAAAGATGCGTACCTCGACCGGCAGCATCAGGGTAATGAAGATCATCCAGAAAAAGAACATCCGCAGCGGGAAACGGAAGTACACGATCGCGTACGCGGACAGGATCGAGATGACGATCTTGCCGATCGAGATCGACAGCGCCATGATGAGGCTGTTCAGCATCATGCGGCTCACCGGGGCGGTGCTCGCGCCCGCGACGCCGTGCCTGAGCACCGTGACGTAGTTTTGCCACAAATGACCGCCGGGCAGCAGCGGCAGCGGCACCTCGCGCATGCGCTCCGCGGTGTGCGTCGAGGCGACCAGCGTGAACCACACCGGAAACAGGATCGCGAGGACGCCCGCGATCAGCACCGCGTGGCAGAGCAGATTCAGCGCGCGCCGGTTCTCGACCATCAGTACTGCACCCGGCGCTCGATGTAACGGAACTGGACCACGGTGAGCGCGATCACGATCGCCAGCAGCACCACCGACTGCGCGGCCGAGCCGCCGATGTCGAGCCCCTCGAAGCCGTCCCGGTAGACCTTGTAGACCAGGATCTGCGTCGCCTGCATCGGCCCGCCCTGGGTCGCGGCATCGATCACGCCGAAGGTGCTGAAGAAGGCGTAGGTCACGTTGACCACCAGCAGGAAGAACGAGGTCGGCGAAAGCAGCGGAAACACGATGGTCGCGAAGCGCTTGATCGGCCCGGCGCCGTCGATCGCAGCCGCCTCGATGAGCGAGCGGGGAATCGACTGCAGACCGGCAAGAAAGAACAGGAAGTTGTAGCTGATCTGCCCCCAGGTCGCGGCCACCACCACCAGGGTCAGCGCCTGGCCGCTGTTCAGCAGGTAGTTCCAGTCGTAGCCGAACCACCTCCTGAGCGCGTAGGTGACGAGGCCGACGGAGGGATTGAAAATGAACGCCCAGAGCACCGCGGCGACCGCGGGCGCCACGGCGTAGGGCCAGATGAGCAGCGTCTGATATTTCTTGCCGCCGCGCAGGACGTAATCGCAGCAGGCGGCGAGCAGCAGCCCGATGCCGATGCCGGAGGCGGCGACCAGAACGCTGAATTCCGCAGTCACCCCGAACGAGGCGAGGTAACGCGGATCCGTGAACAGATGCCTGAAGTTGTCGAACCAGACGAAGCGGACGCTGGTGCCGAAGGCGTTCTGCTCAAGCATCGACTGCCACATCGCCTGCTCCGCCGGCCACATGAAGAACACCAGCGTGATCGCGAGCTGCGGCGCGACCAGCAGGTACGGCAGCCAGCCGGTCGGAAAATAGGTGCGCTTCTCAGCGGCCACAAACGAAAGACGGCCCCTTGCGGGGCCGTCCCATTGCTGACATGGGTGCGAACAAGCGCCCTCGTGCTTGCGTCCCTATCGGTTTTCGCGCTGGAACTTGCGCAGCAGCACGTCGCCGCGCTGCACTGCTTCGTCGAGCGCGGCCTTGGCCGACTTCTTGCCGGTCCACACGGCTTCGAGCTCCTCGTCCTCGATATCCCGGATCTGCGGCAGATAGCCCAGCCGCACGCCCTTCGATACCTTGGTCGGGTTCCTCTCCAGCAGCTGCTTGATCGCAACGTCGGTGCCCGGATTCTTGTCGTAGTAGCCTTCCTGCTTGGTCAGCTCGTACGCCGCCTTGGTGATCGGCACGTAGCCGGTGTTCTGGTGCCAGCGCGCCTGGATCTTGGGCGAGGACAGGAACTCGAAGAACTTGGCGATCCCCTGGTCATGCGCCTTCGACTTGCCCGTGAACACCCACAGGCTCGCGCCGCCGATGATCGTATTCTGCGGCGCCCCGGCCGCATCGGCGTCATAAGGCAATTGCGACACGCCGAGGTCGAACTTGGCGTTGGCCTTGATGTTGGCGTAGGCGGCCGAAGACGACGTGAGCATGGCGCAGTCGCCGGCATAGAACTTGGCTTCCGGCTCGGTAGTACGCCCCGCATACGTGAAGCGGCCGTCCTTCGCCATCTGCCCGAGCAGCGCGATGTGATTCACCATGGTGGGATTGTTGAAGGTCAGTTTCGCCCCCAGGCCGCCGAAGCCGTTGTCGAGGGTCGCGTACTGCACGTTGTCCCAGGCGCTCATGGTCTCGAGCTGCACCCAGACCTCCCAGCCCGTGGTGAACGCGCACGACGCGGCGCCAGTGGCCTTGATCTTCGCCGCATCGATCGCGACATCGTCCCAGGTCTTCGGCGGATCGTTCGGGTTGATCCCCGCCTTCTTGAAAGCGTCCTTGTTGTAAAAGAAAACCGGCGTCGAGCTGTTGAACGGCATCGAGATCAGGCGACCATGCTCGTCGCTGTAGTAGCTCGCCACCGCCGGCATGTAGGCGCTCATGTCGAGCTTGTGACCCGTTTCCTGCATGAGCTTGTACACCGGCAGGACCGCGCCCTTCGCGCCCATCATGGTCGCCGTGCCTACCTCGAACACCTGCAGGATGTCCGGGGCGTTGCCGGCCCGGTACGCGGCGATCCCCGAAGACATCGTATCGGCGTAACCGCCCTTGTAAACCGGCACGACCTTGTACTCGGACTGCGACGCGTTGAAGTCGTTGGCGATCAAATTGACCTGGTCGCCCAGCTTGCCGGTCATCGCGTTCCACCACTGGATCTCGGTCACCGCGTAGACCGGTGACGCCGAAGCGAGGCCTAGCAGGACCGCAATTAGCTTGTTGCGCATTGGATTCTCCCTTTGCTCATCAGGTTGTGGAACCCGCCGCGGCTCCTTGATTGCTTCGCCGCCGGCTCCGGAGCTGTAAGTTAGCCGTCGAAAGTTACGCCCTTGCTATGCCCTCGTCCAGACTGGTTCCGCGCCCCCGGGGCGCCGCACGAAGCACAGCCCTTCCAAGCATTGCGCCATTAGTAATCTCCCGGGGGATGGGGGTCTTGATTTGGATCAATCCGGTGCCTTTCCGGTCGGGCCCGGTGCGCGCCACCGCCGTCCGATGCCGCGCGGCCGGCAGGCCGCTCAGTGCTCGGCCAGCTTCAGCCCGCGCCGCGCCGGGTGGTGCCCGCTGTGGGCCAGCATGAAAGCATGCAGCAGGACGTTACCGCGCTTCACGGCCGCGTCGAGCGCGTCCATCGGCGTCTTCTTGTCCGCCCACACCGCCTCGAGCTCCTGGTCGATGACGAGTCGGATCGCGCGCAACGGCCCCAGGCGGATGCCGCGCGACTCCGGGGTCGGGTTCTTCAGCAGCTGGCGAACCGCGATCTGCTCGCCCGGAAAACGCTCGTAGAAACCGTCCCGCTCGCTCAGCTGATACGCAGCGCGCGTCACCGGGAGGTACCCGGTCTGCTGGTGCCACTGCGCCTGCACGCGCGGCTGCAGCAGGTACGCCAGAAACTTCGCCACCCCGCGGTCATCCCTGCTGCTCTTGCCGGACATGACCCACAGCGCGCCGCCGCGCACCAGCGTGTTCTGGGGCGCACCGCTCATGTCGTCGTAGTACGGGAACTGGGCGACGCCGAGGTCGAACTTGGCCGCGCGCTTGAGCCGCAGGATGCTCGAGGAGGAGGACGTCAGCACCGCGCAACCGCCGTCCGCGAACCGCGCCTCGGCCTCGTCGCCGCGCCCCGAATAGCTGAAGTAGCCGGACTTGGCGAACGACTCGAGCATCGCAATGTGGCGCATCATGAGCCGGGTATTGAAGTCGAGCCGGGCGCCGAGCCCATGAAAGCCGTTGTCCAGCGTGGCGAACGGCCGGTTGTTCCAGGCGGTCACGTTCTCGAGCTCCACCCACGACGGCCAGGCGGTGGTGTACGCGCACTTCACCCCCGAGTCGACGATCGCCCCCAGCGTCTTCATCATCTGGTACCAGGTCTGCGGCGGCCGGTCAGGGTCGAGGCCCGCCTTGCGAAAGGCGTCCCGGTTGTAGAACATGACTGGCGTCGAGGTATCGAACGGCAGCGCGAGCAGGCGCCCGCGCGCATCCAGGAAGGGGCTCGCCACGGCCGGCAGGAACGCGCGCGCATCGAGCCGCTCGCGCGCCGCCCGCATCACTTCCCATAGCGGCCGCACCGCGCCCCGCTCGGCCAGCAGGCTGCCGGTGTCGACATCGTCGACCTGCACCAGGTCCGGCGCGCGACGAGCGCGCTGCGCCGCCAGCGCGGCGCCTAGCGCTGCGCCGTCCGCTCCCTTGTAGACCGCAACGACGCGGTAGGCCTTCTGCGCCGCGTTGAACTGCTGCACCAGTGCCGCCAGCTCGTCGCCGCGCGCACCGCTCATCTCGTGCCAGAGTTGGATCTCGGTCGCCGCACGCGCCGCGCCGGCGGCGCATGCGAGTACGAGTGCGAACAGAATGGAGCGCATTCGCCCTCCTGGTGGCTGTCTCGGTCGAGTGCTCGATCGGGGCGCAGAGTATAGCGAAAGAACCCGGCGCGGTGCGGGCCTCGATCTTGCTTGATCGGCGCGCATGGCCGCAGACTACGGACAACCACTATCATTTCCACTCACCGTCCCTACGCCGCCATGCGCAAATTTCACGACCTGACCGCGGCGCAGCAATTCCGGCCACGCGTTCGGCAAGCGGCTCTGAAACTTCTCCTGTGCGCGGCGCTTTGCGCCGCGGCGGCGCTCGCGCCTGGCCAGGCGGCGGCGGTGACGCTGCGCATCACGCCGCAGTCGAATCTCGCGATCCTAGACCCGATCTGGACCACGGCGACGGTCACGCGCACGCACGGCTACATGATCTACGACACCCTGTTCGGCACCGACGCCGAAGGCCAGGTGCGGCCGCAGATGGTCGACACCTGGAGCGTGAGCGCCGACAAGCGGCTGTGGACCTTCACGCTGCGCCCGGGACTGCGCTTCAGCGACGGCACGCCGGTCACGAGCGCCGACGTCATCGCCTCGCTCGAGCGCTGGGGCCAGCGCGACAACATGGGCCAGGAACTGTTCAAGTTCGTCGCGCGGCTCGAGGCGGTGGACGCGCACACCTTCCGCATGCGGCTCAAGGAACCCTACGGACTGGTACTCGAGTCGCTGGGCAAGCTCGGCGCCAACGTGCCCTTCATCATGCCCGAGCGCGTGGCCGAGACACCCGCCGACCGCCAGATCGACGACTTCACCGGCTCGGGCCCGTACATGTTCAAGCAGGACGAGTGGAAGCCCGGGGCGCTCGTGGTGTACGTGAAGAACCCGTACTACAAGCCCAGGGACGAGCCGCCCTCGGGAACGGCGGGCGGCAAGCGCGTGTACGTCGACCGCGTCGAGTGGCACATCATCGCCGATCCGCAGACGCAGGTGAGCGCGCTCATCTCCGGCGAGATCGACGTGCTCGAGCAGCCGGCGCACGAGTATTACGCGATGCTGCGCCGGGATCCGAATATCCGCGTGCTCGACAACAAATACGGCGCGATGGTGATCCTGCGCTTCAATCAGCTGCAGCCCCCGTTCAACGACGTGCGCCTGCGGCGTGCGGCGCTGGTGGCGCTGTCGCAAAAGCCCTTCCTGCAGGCCCAGTACGTCTCGCCCGACCTGTATCGCACCTGCCGCTCGGTGTATCCCTGCGGCAGCGCGTACGCCAGCGAGCGCGGCATGGACGGCCTGCTCGGCGGCGATTTCAGGCGCGCCCGCGCGATGCTCGAGCAGGCGGGCTACGACGGCACGCCGGTGGTGATCCTGCAGCCGACCGATCTCGCCACCATTTCCAGGCTGCCGCTGGTGGCCGCGCAGCAGCTGCGCTTCGCAGGCTTCAAGGTAGAGCTGCAGGCGATGGACTGGCAGACGCTGGTCTCGCGCCGCGCCAATCGAGGGCCGGTGGCGCAAGGCGGCTGGAACGTGTTTCTGACCACCTTCAACGGGCTCGACCTGGACAATCCAGTGGTCAATCCGGCGCTCAACGCGTCCTGCGGGCAAGCCTGGGTGGGCTGGCCCTGCGACCCCGAGCTCGAGCGCCTGCGCGCGCAGTTCGTACGCGCCACCGACCCGGCCGACAAGAAGCGCATCGCCGAGCAGGTGCAGGAGCGCGCGCTCGAGATCGCCACCCACGCGCCCCTCGGGGAGTACTTCCAGCCGGTCGCCGTACGCAAGAACGTCACCGGCTACCTCAACGCGCCGGTGTACCTGTACTGGAACCTGCGCAAGCGCTGAGCCGTGCGCGCGTTCGTGCTCAGGCGGCTGCTCGCCACCATCCCGGTGCTGCTCGTGGTCGCGGTGCTGGTGTTCCTCATCACTCGCCTCACCCCGGGCGACCCGGCGGCGATCATCGCCGGGAACTCGGCCAACTCCGAGCAGATCGCCCACATCCGCGTCGCGCTCGGCCTCGACCGCCCGCTGGCGGTGCAGTTCGGCTCCTGGCTGTGGGGCGTGCTGCACGGCGACCTCGGCCGGTCGTTCTATTTCAAGCTCACGGTGGCGCAGCTGATCGGCCAGCGCCTGGGCCCGACCGTGGCGCTTTCGCTGTGCACCATCGTTCTCAGCGTGCTGCTGGCGGTCCCGCTCGGCGTGCTCGCCGCCTGGCGACGCGGCGGCTGGCTCGACCGCACCCTCATGGGGTTCTCGGTGCTGGGCTTCTCGGTACCGGTGTTCGTGCTCGGTTACGTCCTGATCTACGTGGTGGCGCTCAAGCTGCGCTGGCTTCCGGTGCAGGGCTACGTGCCGCTGGCGAACGGGTTCATCCCGTTCATGCGCCATCTCATCCTGCCCTCGGTCACGCTGTCGGTGATCTACATCGCGCTGATCGCGCGCGTGACGCGCGCCGCGGTGGCCGAGGCGCTGACCGAGGACTACGTGCGTACCGCGCGCGCCAAGGGTCTGCCGGAGGCGCGCGTGCTGATCCGGCACGCGCTCGCGAACGCCGCGGTGCCGATCGTCACCGTGATCGGGATCGGCATCGCGCTCCTGGTGGGCGGCGTGGTGGTCACCGAGAGCGTGTTCTCCATCCCGGGCCTCGGCCGGCTGACGGTGGACGCGGTGCTGGCGCGCGACTTCCCGACCATCCAGGGCGTGATCCTGTTCTTCTCGGTCGTCTACGTGCTGATCAACCTGCTGGTCGATCTGTCCTACGTGCTGCTCGACCCGAGGATCCGCTACTGATGAGCGAGGCCGCCGGGGTCGAGCTGCGAAGCGCGCCGCCGGTCGCGACCGGCATCTGGCAGCGGCTCGCAGGCAACGGCGCGGTGCGCTTCGGGGGCACCGTGTTGCTGGTGCTGCTCGTGATCGCGCTCGCGGCCCCCTGGCTCGGCACCGTGGACCCGACCCTGTTCGATCCGGCGAGCCGCGACCTGCTGCCCGGCCGGGTCGGCGAGGTCATGACGCTCGACGGCGACGTGCTCAAGCACACCTTCTGGATGGGCTCGGACAGTTACGGCCGCGACATCTACAGCCGCGTGCTCTACGGAGCGCGGGTCTCGCTGCTGGTGGGCGCGACCGTGGCGCTGCTCGCGCTCACCTTGGGCATACTCGCGGGCTTGCTCGCCGGCTACTTCCGCTGGCTCGACGGCGTACTGATGCGCGTGATGGACGGCCTGATGGCGGTGCCGAATATCCTGCTCGCGATCGCGCTGGTGGCGATGTGGAAGGCGAGCCTGTGGACCGTGATCGCCGCGATCACGGTGCCCGAGATCCCGCGCGTGACGCGGCTGGTGCGCTCGCTGGTGCTCGGCATCCGCGAGGAGCCCTACGTCGAGGCGGCGGTCTCGGTCGGCACCTCGCGCTTCGGAATCCTCACCCGCCACATCCTGCCGAACTGCATCGCCCCGCTGGCGGTGCAGGGCACCTACGTGTGCGCCTCGGCGATGCTGGTCGAGGCGATCCTGTCGTTTCTTGGCGTCGGACTGCCGACCGACATCCCGACCTGGGGCAACATGATGGCGGAGGGCCGCCTCGAGTTCACGCAGTACCCGCAGAACGTGTTCTTCCCGGGAGTGTTCCTCGCGCTCACCGTGTTCGCCGTCAACATCCTCGGCGACGGGCTGCGCGACACGCTCGATCCGCGCTTCGGCAAGCGGGGCGAGCGATGAGCGGCGCGGGCGCGGCCACGCCGGCGAACGACCGGCCGACCCTCGACATCCGCAGTCTGGCGGTCAGGCTGCCCGCCGGCGCCGAGCGGGTGGATGCGGTGCGCGAGGTGAGCTTCGCGGTGCGCAAGGGCGAGCTCGTGTGCCTGCTGGGCGAATCCGGCTCCGGCAAGTCGGTCATCGCGCAGACCGTGATGGGCCTGCTGCCGCGCGGGCTGCGGGCGGTCGCGGGCGAGGTGCGGCTCGAGGGCGAGAACCTGCTCGCGGCGAGGCCCGAGCGCCTGCGCCGGCTGCGCGGCGCGCGCATGTCGATGGTGTTCCAGGAGCCGATGACCGCGCTCAATCCGGTCATGCGCTGCGGTGCGCAGATCGACGAGCTGCTCGCCTGCCACACTGCGTTGCCGGGCGCCGAGCGCCGGCGCAGGATCCTCGACGTGCTGGCGCAGGTGCGGCTGCTCGACCCGGCGCGCATGCTCGCGTCCTACCCGCACCAGCTCTCCGGCGGCCAGCGCCAGCGCATCATGATCGCGATGGCGCTGATCCTCGAGCCGGCGCTGCTGGTCGCCGATGAGCCGACCACCGCGCTCGACGTGACCACGCAGGCCGAGATCCTGAGCCTCGTCCGGCTGCTGCAGCGCGATCATGGCACGGCGGTGCTGTTCATCACGCACGATTTCGGCGTGGTGGCCGAGATCGCCGATTGCGTCGCCGTGTTGCGTCAGGGCGAGCTGCTCGAGCAAGGCAGCGCCGAGGAGGTGCTGTCGCGCCCGCGACACGCCTATACGCGCATGCTGCTCGCGGCGGTGCCCGGCCTGGTGCCGCCCGAGCGCGCGCCGCTGGCGACGAGCGTGGAGGTACTCTCCGCGCACGGTCTCGGCAAGACCTACGCCGGCGGCACGTTCCTCGCGCGCGGCAAGGAGGTGGTCGCGGCGCGCGACATCGAGCTGTCGGTTCATCAGGGCGAGACCGTCGGCATCGTCGGGGAATCCGGCTCGGGCAAGTCGACCGTCGCGCGCTGCGTGGCGCGGCTGATCGAGGCGAGCGCCGGCCGGCTCGCTCTGGACGGCGAGCCGGTGGCGCTCACGGGCAGCGTGGCGCGCGAGTTCCGGCGCCGCGTGCAGATCGTATTCCAGGACCCGTATCGCTCGCTCAATCCGCGGCGCACCGTGGGAGCGGCCATCGTCGAAGGGCCGATGAATTTCGGCGCTCCCCGCGCCGACGCCTGGCGCCGCGCGGAAGCCCTCATGGGGCTGGTGCGCCTGTCCCCGGGAGCGCTCGCGCGCTATCCGCACGAGTTCTCCGGCGGCCAGCGCCAGCGCCTGTGCATCGCGCGCGCGCTCGCGCTCGAGCCGCAGCTGCTGATCGCCGACGAGGCGGTCTCGGCGCTCGACGTCTCGGTGCAGGCGCAGATCCTCAAGCTGCTGGCGGACATCCAGCTGCGCCTGCCGCTCGCGCTGCTGTTCATCACCCATGACCTGCGCGTGGCGGCGCAGATCTGCGACCGCATCGTGGTCATGCAGCACGGCCGCATCGTCGAGCAGGGACCGGTCGGCGCGATCTTCCGCGCCCCGCGCCATCCCTACACCCGGGCGCTGCTCGCCGCAGCGCCCGGCCGCCACTTCGACTTCGCTCGCACCCGGACGAGTCCGGCCTGAGCATGCGCCGGCCGGCGGCGGCTTTCGGCACCAACCCTTCGCGCGCGGCATTCGCGCAGCCATTCGGTTACGATAACGGCTTGCCCTTTTCCGGCGCGACGCAGTCCGCCCCGCCCCGTGCCGGGCGGGCTGCCGCGCAGTTCTTCATGCGCTCCCTTGCGATCGATCTGCTGCGCGAGCTCACGCGCCACGAACCGCAACCGGTCCGCGCGCTGGCGAGCGCCTGCGCGGCGACGCCCGGCAAGACCGAGCGCAGCCTCGCGCAGCTCGCCGCCGCGGGCCTCGTCGTGCCGGTGGCCGGCGGGCTGCGGCTCGCGGCGCCGTTCGATTTTCTCTCTGCCGATCGCATCCGCGCCGCGCTCGGTGCGCCGGCGCTGCAGATCGAGGTCGTCGACGCCTGCCCGTCGACCAATTCCGCGCTGCTCGCCGGAGGCGACGTGCCGCCCAAGCTGTTGCTCGCCGAGGAGCAGACCGCGGGCCGCGGCCGGCGCGGCCGGCGCTGGATCTGCGGCGTCGGCGCGGGGCTCACCTTCTCGCTGCGGCGCCGCTTGGGCCGCTCGCCGCGCGAGATCAAGGGCCTGTCGCTCGCCATAGGGGTGGCGGTGGCGCGCGGGCTGCGCGGGCTGGGCGCCGCCGGGGCGGCGCTCAAATGGCCCAACGACTTGCTGGTGGGCGGCGCGAAGCTCGGCGGCATCCTGGTCGAGACGCGGATCCAGGCAGACGCGGTGACCGCGGTCGTGGGCATAGGCGTCAACTGCCGCGCAAGCCCCGGGCTCGAGGCGCGCCTGCGGCGGCGCGTTGCGGCGCTCGAGGACTTCGTGCGCCCGCTGCCGTCGCGCAACCTGGTGGTGGCGCGCATCGCGGCCGAGGTCCTGCGGGCGCTGGAGACCTTCGACGCCGAGGGCCTTGCGCCGTTTCGCGGCGACTGGGAGGCGATGCACGCGCACGCCGGCCAGCGCCTGCGCGTGCGGCTCGCCGACGGGCGCGTGCTCGCCGGCGTCGCCGACGGCCTGTGCGAAGACGGCGGGCTGCGGCTGCGCACCCGCTCGGGTGTGCACGCCGTAACCAGCGGCCGCGTCGTATCGTCCAGGGCGGCATGATGATTCTCGCCATCGACGCGGGCAACTCGCGCGTGAAATGGGGCTGGCACGACGGCCGCGGCTGGCACGGCTTGGCCACCGTGTCGCTCATCGAGTTCGCCGCCGCGAGCCACGACATCAATCCCTTCGCCGCGACGCACGAAGATGCGGACCAGATCGTGATCTCGAACGTCGCCGGCGACGGCGCACACCAGCTGCTGGTCAACTGGACCAGCATCTTCGAAGCCGAGCCGCTGTGGGTGCACGGCGCGGCCGAGTGCTGCGGCGTCACCAACCGCTACGAGCGCCCGGAGCAGCTCGGCCCCGACCGCTGGGCCGCGCTGATCGCGGCGCACGCGCTCGACCCCGGCCGCTGCCTGGTGGTGAACGCCGGCACCGCGACCACCGTGGATGCGCTGTCGGCCGAGGGGGAATTCCTCGGCGGCCTGATCCTGCCGGGGGTGGAACTGATGCGCTTCGTGCTGCACGAGCACACCGGGCGCCTGCCGATCCAGCAGGGCTCGTACCGCGAAGCGCCGCGCAACACGCTCGATGCGATCGAGACCGGCTGCCGCCACGCGCAGGCCGGTGCCGTCGAGCGCATGTACCGCCTGATGGGCGGCAAGGGACAATGCCTGGTGTCGGGCGGCGCCGGGCAGTCGCTGATCGAGATGCTGGATCTTCCGTGCCGCTACGTGGAAAACCTCGTTCTCGAGGGGCTGGTGAAGATCGGGCGGGCCGAGGCCTCGCGCCAGCGCTCATGAGAACCTTGTTCCTGCTGCTGCTGCTGGCCAACCTCGCCTTCTTCGCCTGGAGCCGCTATCTCGCGCCGCGTCCGGTGGGCGCCGATCCGCGCCCGCTGGCGCAGCAGATCGACCCCGGAGCGCTGCGCATCCTGACCCCGGGTGCAGTCGCCGCCATGGCGCCGTCCAAGCCGAAACCCGCATCCACCGCGGCAGCAGGCGCGCCCGCCGCTCCGACCGCGTCTGCGCCCGCGACTTCGACCGCCACGCCTCTCGTGTGCATGGAATGGGGCGCGGTCGATCCCGCGGACGCCGCGCGCGCCGCGCAGGCGCTCGCGCCGCTCGGCCTAGGGTCGCGCCTGTCCCAGCGCACCGAGGCAGGAGGGCAGAGCTGGTGGGTATTCATTCCGCCGCAGCCCAGCCTGCAAACCGCGCAGAAGAAGGCCGCCGAATTGAAGGCGCTCGGCGTCGACGATTATTTCATCGTGCAGGACCAGGGACCCGAGCGCTGGGCGATTTCGCTCGGCGTGTTCCGCAGCGAGGCGGCGGCCCAAACCCGGCTGGAAGCGCTGCGCGCGAAGAAAGTGCACAGCGCAGAGGCGGGGCAGCGCGCCTCGCGGGGCGAGAGACTTTGGTACGTAGTGAGCGAGGTCGATGCCGCGCTGCGGGCCAAGCTGCAGCAGATCGCGCAGGGCTTCCCGGGCAGCGAACTGCGGGAATGCGCGCCCCCGGCGCCCTCCAACTGACGACCACGGACGCCTCCGGCGGCTGCGCCGCCCCGACCTAGCCTATCGGGTACGCGCCCCCGGGCACATGCTTGGCGACCACCGCGAGCAGCCGGTCGGCACGCACCGGCTTGGTTACGTAGCCGACCGCGCCCAGCTCCTTGCTGCGGCCGTCGCCGTCCTCCACCGAGGTGAGAAAGATCACCGGAATGTCGGGGATCGATTTGTCCGCCTTCAGCGCCGCGACGAACTCGAAGCCGTCCATGAACGGCATGTTGACGTCGGTGATGATCAGGTCGGGCGGGTCCTTCAGCACCATGTGCCCGGCGACGATCGCGTCCTCCGCGACGCGCACCTCGTAGCCGGCAGTGCGCAGGTGCAGCCTGAGCAGCTCCCGGAGGCTTTCGTCGTCATCCACCACGAGGATGCGGGCTGCCATCGTTCGAGGAAAGTATCCGAGAGCGGCGGGATTGGTGCTGGTGCCCCGACTCGAACGGGGGACCTACTGATTACGAATCAGTTGCTCTACCAACTGAGCTACACCAGCCTGTGGATCGCGTACGCCCGACGCGAGCGGCAAATTATAGCGGGGCGAGGCTCGCGTGTGAACAATTTCCTCCCCGCGAAAGCGTGACCGATTTCCCGCCGTGCGCGTCGCGGCGCGCCGTTCAGGGCGGCATTCCCGCCGCCGGTCGCCCGGCTTTGCCCGGTTGCGCCCGGTCCGCCTAGCATTCAGGCACCCAGGGAGGGAAGTTCCCATGCGCCAGGCCAGAGGTTTCACGCTGCTCGAGCTGATGATCACGCTCGCGATCGTCGCCATTCTTGCGGCGATCGCACTACCGTCGTACCAGGATTACATCATGCGCGGCAAGATCGCGGAGGCAGTCGCGAATCTGTCCTCCACGCGCATCGCGATGGAGAAGTACTACGGGGACAATCACTTCTACAACGCGTCCGGCACGCCCGGCACCTGCGGCGTGACGATGCCGAGCGGCGACAACGCCAAGTACTTCACCATCACCTGCGCCTCCGGGACATCGAGCGGCCCCGGGGACCAGACCTACACGCTTACCGCCACCGGCCTCGCCAACATGAGCACGTTCACCTACACGATCAACGAGTCGAACGTGCGCACGACCAACATCACGGCCCCGACCGGCTGGGCCACCTCGGGGACCGTCAACTGCTGGATCCAGAGGAAAGGCGACTCGTGCTGAGCATGCGCCTCCAGCGCGGCGTCACCCTCATCGAGCTGATGATCGGCCTGGTGATCATGGCGCTCGTGCTCTTTCTCGGCGTGCCGGCGTTCACCACGTTCCTGCAGAACACGCAGATCCGCAACGCCGGCGCGACGACGCTGCAGGGCCTCGACCTGGCGCGCTCCGAGGCGGTGCGCCTGAACACCCAGGTGCGCTTCCAGCTGGTGAGCGATTTCACCGCGAGCTGCACGCTGTCCACCACCTCGCTCAACTGGATCGTCAGCCTGGCCGACCCGAGTGGCGCCTGCAACCAGCCCGCGTGGGGCGACAACGTCACCAACACGTCAATATTGCCGACTCCCCCGGCGACGCCCTTCATCATCGAGACGAAATCCGCCAAGGAAGGAAGCGCCAACGTGGCGGCGACCGCTGACGCCTCGAACGTCGTGTTCAACGGCCTGGGTCGCGTCGTCGGCACGGGCATCACGCAGATCGACATCTCCAATCCGGCCGGCGGCAACTGCCAGAACGCCACCACGCCGGGCCCCATGCGCTGCCTGCGCATCCAGGTGTCCACCGGCGGGCAAGCGAAGCTGTGCGATCCGAAGGTGACCGACACCACGGACCCGCGCATCTGCGACTGAGAGAGCGACGATGACCGCACGTCCACACTCCGCGCAGCAGGGCATGGTGCTGATCGAGGCGCTGATCGGGATCCTGATCTTCTCGATCGGCATCCTGGCGATGCTCGGCATGCAGGCCGTCGGCATGCAGACCACGGTCGACGCCAAGTACCGCTCCGACGCCGCGTTCCTCGCCAACCAGATCATCAGCCAGATCTGGGTCGACCAGGTCGATCTCGCGCGCTACGACACCACCGGAGCCGCCTACGCCCCGCGCGACGCCTGGATTGCGCAGGTGCAGAGCAGCCTGCCCAAGGCGACCGGCGCCAACGCGCCCCTCATCGCGGTGGCGGGAACCCCGGCGACCCAGGTCACGGTGACGGTGTACTGGCAAAAGCCGGGCGACCCGACCGTGAGCAAGCAGATCGTGACCGCGAATATCAAAGGCGCTACCAGCCCATGAGAACCGCCATGCGCGCACGCGAACGAGGCATGAGCCTGGTCGAGGTTTTAGTCGGGGTGGCGATCGGCCTGATCGGCATCCTGATCATCACCCAGGCCTACATCGCCAGCGACAACTTCAACCGCTCGGCGCTCGGGGCGGGCAGTGGGCAGACCAACGGCCTGATCGCGCTGTTCACCATCGAGCGCGACGTGGAGACGGCGGGCTACGGGATCAACCAGGCCAACGTGCTCGGCTGCGGCAACATCGACTGGTATTACAACGGCAACTACTCGCCCAACATCCAGGCCGGCTCGCCGCTGCCGAACCTCGTGCTCGCGCCGGTGTACATCGACTCATCGGTGACGCCGAACACGATCACGATAATGTATTCGAGCGGAACCGTGCTCTCGATGGGATCCACCATTCAGAGCTTCAATTCGTCCTCTTCCGAGGTCACGGTTGCAGGCACCCAGGGCTATAACGTCGGCGACCTGATCCTGCTGGTGAGCCAGTCGCCCAGCACGCCCTGCACCATGGCGAACATCACGCACGTCCAGACCACCGCCTCGAAGCTGCAGATGAACCCCGGCCTGAACGGGCCCTACAACCCGCCGTCCTGGGGCAGTTTCCCCACCACCTACACCACCAACGACCTGATCTTCGACATCGGCAACCCGGTGGTGCGGACCTACGCTGTTGCGAGCCCCGCCGTCGGCCAGTACCGGCTGCAGCTGACGGACACCTTGCTGAACGTAGCCGGAACGGCCGCCCCGCAGGACCTGGTCGACGGGGTCGTCGATCTGCGCGCGCAGTACGGCAAGGACGATGGCGCGGGCGGCGGCACCGCCGGCGACGGCATCGTCGACGAGTACAACAATGTGCAGCCGGCGACGAGCGCCCAGTGGCAGCAGGTGCTCTCGGTCCGCATCGGGGTGCTGGTGCGCATCGGCAGCTACGAGAAGCCGGCCACTCCGGGGGGCGCCTGTACGGCGACCACCACGGCGCCGACCTGGCAGGGCGGCAGCTTCACGGTTCCCGGGGGATTGCCGAGCTGCTACCGCTACCGCGTGTACCAGACCGTGGTGCCGCTGCGCAACATGCTCTGGGGGTACTCGTGAGAACCGCCCTGCCACGCACCCGCCAGCAGGGCGTGGTGCTGTTCATCGCCCTGATCGTGCTGGTCGCGATGTCGCTCGCCGGCATCGCGATGATGCGCAGCGTCGGCACCGGCGCAATGATCGCCAACAACCTTGCCTTCAAGCAGAGCGCGACCATGTCCGGGGACATGGGCATCGAGGCGGCGCGCACCTGGCTGATCAACAACGGCGGCAGCACCCTGTATGTCTCCAATCCCGCGGTGACCGGCGGCAGCGCCTATTACGACAACTGGGGCATCCCCGATCCGCAGTTCGCGGAGGATCCGACCAAGTCGTCCTACGACTGGAGCACGGCGGTCACGGTCGGCACCGACGCCGCGGGCAACACCGTGAGCTACGTGATCCAGCGCCTGTGCCAGTTGGACGGCAATCCCTCGGGCGCGAATTGCATGCAGGTTTCGGGCGCCGCCGGAGGCGGAGGCGCCTCCGGCGGCGGGACGAAGGGCGCCGCCATCTACGGCGGCTACGCGCTCACGGTCCCGGCCAACGCGGTGTATCGCATCACGGTGCAGATCAAGGGGCCCCGCAACACGGTCAGCTACGTGCAGGCCACGGTGTACTGACGCACCGGCCCGCAGGGAGAATCATCATGCGCAAACCGATCAAGCTGCTCCTCAAGACCCTGGGCTGCGCGCTGGGCGCCGCGGTCCTGATTCCGGGAAGCGTTTACGCCGGACTCACCGACCTCGCCTCCGAGCCGCTGGCGCAGCCGGCCTCGAGCGTGCAGCCGAACATCATGCTACTGTTCGACGACTCGGGCTCGATGCGGCAGCAGTACACGCCGGACTACGTCGGGCGCTATTTCAGCTCGGACACCAACGCGCTGTGCTTCGACTCGCTGGACTTCGGCACGCCGCTCAATACCACGCTGCGTAACTGCGAGGCGGGCGATCCGCCGGTCATGTCGCCGGACGTGAACGTGCAGTACTACAACTCCACGATCCGCTACTTGCCGGCGGCGAACTTCGACGGCACGTCGATGCCGTCGATGGACGCGACGACCACCGCCAACTGGACCGCAGTGCCGATGGACGGGGTCAGCGCCAGCTCGATGGTCCACAACGACTACGACACGATCCACATGTTCCCGGCCGGAAGCGCGACGGACACGGCGGGCGGGACCTCCGACCTGGTCGACAACTACCCGGACCGGGTCTGGTGCGACAGCCAGTCCGCCACGCCGACGGACCCGAACCACTGCGTCGCCAACAGCGGATACAACTATCCGAGCACCAACCACGGCTACGGACACAGCAGCGGCACGAGCCAGAGCACCATCCTGTACGTATACGGCGCGCCGTACTACTACCGCATCGTCCCCACCGAATACTGCACCGACTCGACCCTCACCACCTGCACGGCCGCCACCGCGCCGACCGTGGTCGCCGGGGTCACCTACAGCGTGCCGGCGCCGGTGCGCTTCTGCAACAGCACCGCGCTCACCAACTGCGAAGCCAAGTACAACACCGCCACCGGCTACACGCGGCCGAAGTACACGGGCAGCCTTACCACCGGGACGATTGCTGCCACCTACGCGAGCGGCACCATCACGGTCACCAATCCGCAGGCGAGCAGCGGGACGGGTACGATCAGCGCGATCTATGTGGGCTCCGCCAGCCTGATCAGCAGCCCGGTCAGTGGCACGCCGGACAACACGACCGACATCAACGCGATCGCCTCGCTGATCGTGGGCCGGATCGCCGTGAATTCCGCAACCAGCGGCTATACCGCCACCTGCCAGACGCCTACCGGCGGCTCGACCTGCAACAGCGGCACGGTGGTCGTAACCGCAACGGCCACCGGAACCGCGCCGAACGGCAAGGCGATCTCGGTGACTAACAACGGCACGCCGGGCGCCAGTGCGAGCGTCTCGCTCACGTTCAGCGGCGTGAGCAGCAACTGGCGGTCGCGCAGCACGATCACTTCGATCATCGCGAACTCGGCGACGCAGCTGCTCCCGTCCACGATCAGCTGCACTGGCGGCTGCTCGGGCAACGCGAGCGCCCTGGCGGCATGGATGGCCAGCGCGGTCGCATCGGCCATCAATGGCGGGAGCACCGGCTACACGGCCACTTCGAGCGGCAGCACGGTCACGATCATCGCCCCGTCCGGCACCGGCGCTTCGGGCAATGGCACGACCATCGCGCTGCAGCAGCGCAACATGAGCACCAACGGCAGCGGCTCGTCGTCCGTGAACGCGACCATGGCGGGCGGGACGACCATCGGCGGCATCGCGACGACGACGACCAGCATGAGCGGCGGCGCGAACACGGCCACCGGCCTGATCCGCACCGGCGTCGGCACCTTCGTGCGCACCAGCATCGTCCCCTACCTCGATCCGCCGACCGACTCGATCCCCGCGACCTATCCGAAATACCCGGGGCGAACCGATTGCGCGGCGGTGAGCACCTGCACCTACGCCGAGGAGATGACCAACTTCGCAAACTGGTATGCGTATTACCGTACACGCAACGAGATGGCGAAGACCGCGATCGGGCGCGCGTTCGCCGGCCTCACCAGCGCCTTCCGGGTCGGCTTCATCACCATCAATCCGGGCAACCCGGTGAGCTCGAGCGCGTTCCTCGCGATCGACGACTTCACCTCGGGCGCCGGCAACCAGAAGGACCTCTGGTACCAGCACCTGTACGCAGCCGAGGCCAACAGCGGCACGCCTTTGCGCGAGGCGGTGTCGCGCGTCGGCCAGTACCTCGCCGGCCTTGGCAGCACCTCCACGCCGCGCCTGGCCAACGGCATGGGAGCCAGCCCGATCGAGGTCGCCTGCCAGCCCAACTACACCGTGCTGGTGACCGACGGCTACTGGAACGGCAACGCGGGGCAGACCCTGAGCGGCGGCTCGATCGGCAACCAGGACAACACCGATTCGGGCTACCACACGCGCGCTATAGGCGCCTACGACGGCGGCTTGATCGGGTCGACCAACACGCTCGCCGACACCGCCATGTATTACTACCAGACGGACCTGCGGCCGGACCTCCCCAACGAAGTGCCGACGACCCAGACCGACCCGAACCCGCAGCAGCACATGGACTTTTTCGGCGTCATCATCGGCCAGTCCGGCCTGCTCAACTTCGACCCGAACTACCTGACCGAGACCAGCGGGGACTTCTTCAGCATCAAGCAAGGCAGCCTGAACTGGCCGGTGCCGTCCGCCGACTCGCCGACCGCGCTCGACGACCTGTGGCATGCCGCGGTCGACGGCCACGGCCAGTTCTTCACCGCCAAGGACCCGGTCACGCTGTCCAACGCCATCAACTCGACGCTGTCCAACGTCAGCTCGCGCGTCGGCGCGGGCGCCGCCGCGGCCACCTCGAACCTGCAGCCGGTCGCGGGCGACAACTTCGCCTTCACCGCCCAGTACCAGACGGTGGTGTGGACCGGCGACCTCACGGCACGCACCATCGACCTCAGCACTGGGATCGTGGCCACGCGCGAGTTGTGGTCGGCGCAGGCGCTGCTCGACCAGCGCACGCAATACGACCGCAACATCTACACCTTCGACCCAGCGGACACGACGGCGGGCGGCGGCCAGAACGGCAACCTGCTGGAGAGCTTCTGCTGGCCCGGCGCCTTCGCCACGGGCAACTACCCGGGCTGCAGTGACGGTGCCGAGCTCTCCACGGCGCAGATGGCCTACTTCAACCCGCTCACGCTGCCCCAGGCGACCACCTGGGCGAGCGACGGCAGCGGCCGCAACACCTCGGCCACGCCGGACAACCTGGTGGACTACCTGCGCGGCGACCCGACCAACGAGTCGACCGGCGGCACCGCGACCACCGACCTGTACCGCCCGCGCGACCACCTGCTCGGGGACATCGTGGACGCGCAGCCGGCCTACGTGAAGGCCGCGCCGTTCGGCTACGACAGCGGCTCGTACGCCGGGGGGCAGGACCAGTACTACCAGACGTTCGCGGCCAGCACCAACGGCGCCACCGGAACGCGCGCGGGCACCGTGTTCGCCGCGGCCAACGACGGCATGCTGCACGCCTTCAACACCGAGGGCCCGAACGGCGAGGTCTATTACCAGACCGGGGGCATCGCCACCACCGCCACGTCGGACGACACCTTCACCGGCACGCTGGTCGCGAGCCCCACCAACGGGCAAGGCTCCGAGCGCTGGGCATACATTCCGTCGATGCTCCTGCCCCAGCTGGAGAACCTGGCCGACATCCCGTACGCGCACCAGTACTACACCGACGGCTCGCCGACGGTCGGCGACGTGTGTTTCGGGGAAACGGCCACCACCAAGTGTCCCTCGGTGGCGAGCTGGCACACGATCCTCGTCGCCGGGCTGAACGGCGGCGGGCGCGGCTACTACGCGCTCGACGTCACCGATCCGAACAACCCGAAGGGGCTGTGGGAATTCAGCGCCAACGCCAGCACACCCTGCCTGTCCAACGCGCAGGCCGATAGCGGCAGCTACTTCCAGGACTGCAACCTCGGCTACAGCTTCGGCAACCCGCTGATCGTCAAGAGCCCGTACGACGGCCGCTGGGTAGTGCTGGTCACCTCGGGCTACAACAACGTCAACCCGGGCAACGGACAGGGCTACCTGTACGTGCTCGACGCGCAGACCGGGGCGATCCTCGAGCGCATCGGCACCGGCGTGGGCTGCGACGGCGTGAGCACCACTTCGCCTTGCGTAGCCGGCACGGTCGACCCGAGCGGGCTGAACCACATCAACGCCTGGGTGAACAATGCGTATTACGACAACACCGCGCAGCAGGTGTACGGGGTCGACCTCAAGGGCAACGTGTGGCGCTTCCAGCTCACCACGGGCACCGCGTTCAAGCTCGAAACGCTCACCGACCCGTCGGGCACCCCGCAGCCCCTCACCACCCGGCCCGAGCTGGCGTCGGTCAGCAATTTCGACGTGGTGTATGTGGCCACGGGGCAGCTGCTCGGCGTCAGCGACAAGAGCAGCACGCAGGTGCAATCGATCTACGCGCTGAAGGACACCCTGAGCTCGACGCCGCTGCCGGATGTGCGCACCTCGGGCCAGTTCGTGCAGCAGACGCTGACCGCCATCCCCGGCTCAGCGCCCCCGCAACGCACCGTGACGAGCAACGCGGTGGACTTCAACACGCAGGATGGGTGGTGGGTCGACCTGCCCGACAGCGGCGAGCGCGTCAACGTCGATCCGCAGCTGCAGCTCGGCACGCTGGTGGTCGCGTCCAACGTGCCGTCCTCCGACACCTGCGTCGCGGGCGGCTCGGGCTGGATCAACTTCTTCGACTATAAGACGGGGAGCTTCATCCAGGGCGCCACCGCCAACATGGTGAGCACGCAGATCGCCGCTTCGCTGGTGGTCGGCATCAACGTGGTCAAGCTGCCCGGCGGCGACGTGAAGACCATCGTCACCACCGCGGACAACCAGCAGCTCACGCAGACCACGCCGGTCGCGCCCAACAACGTGCAGGGCCGCCGGGTATCCTGGCGCGAGCTGATCTCGCAGTAAGCGGGTCGAGGCGGGCGGCGGACTCCCCGGGTCACTGCCGCCCGCGATCGGCCCGCCGAGACGCGCCGCCGGCCAAAAGCCGCGGCGCGCATTCGCGGCGGCGCCCTAGGAGGAAGGGAGCGCGCGATGCGCGAGCTCGCGCGGCAGTGTGAAGACCACGTTCTCGGTAATGCCCTCGAGTTGCCGCACGTGCGTGGCGCCAAGCTGCCGGAGCCGCGCGATCAGCTCCTCGACCAGAACCTCGGGCGCCGACGCGCCCGCGCTCACGCCGACGCAGCGCTTGCCGGCGACCCACTCGGGACGCAGGTCCGCCGCACTGTCCACCATGTAGGCCTCGGCACCCATGTTGCGCGCCACCTCGCGCAGCCGGTTGGAGTTCGAGCTGTTGGGCGAGCCCACCACGATCACCACCTCGCAGCGCGGCGCCATCAGCTTCACCGCGTCCTGGCGGTTCTGGGTCGCGTAGCAAATGTCGTCCGTCTTCGGACCGCGGATCGCAGCAAAGCGCGCCTTCAGCCCCGCGACGATCGCTGCCGCGTCGTCGACCGAGAGCGTGGTCTGGGTCACGTAGGCGAGCTTGTCCGGATTCTTCACCACCAGCTGCGCCACGTCGGCGATCGATTCGACCAGGTGCATGCCGCGGGCGGCCTGGCCCATGGTGCCCTCGGCCTCGGGATGGCCGCGGTGGCCGATCATCACGATCTCGTAGCCGGCGCGCAGCATCTTGGCCACCTCGACGTGCACCTTGGTGACCAGCGGGCAGGTGGCGTCGAACACCTTGAGCCCGCGCGCCTTGGCGGCGCGCCGCACCGCCTGCGACACGCCGTGCGCGCTGAAGATCACGATGCTGCCGGCCGGTACCTCGTCCAGCTCGTCGACGAACACCGCACCCCGGGCGCGCAGATGCTCCACCACATAGCGGTTGTGCACGATCTCGTGGCGCACGTAGATCGGCGCCCCGAACTGCTCGAGGACGTGCTCCACGATCTCGATCGCTCGCTCCACGCCGGCGCAGAAGCCGCGCGGCTTGGCCAGCAGTACTTCCATCTCCGTCATGCCGACATCTTGCCACTTGCGGCAGCGGTTGCGAAAGCCGCGCGCAACGCAGGGTCTTGGCGCGCGGCCCTCACAGGACGGAGATCACCTCGAGCTCGAAGCGCAGGCGCCGCCCGGCGAGCGGGTGATTGAAGTCCACGCGCACCCGGTCCTCGCCCGCCTCGAGCACGATCCCCAGATGCGCATCGCCTTCGGGGCCGGCAAATTCCACCGCCTCGCCCGCCGCGAGCCTCATGTCGGCGGGAAACGCGGCACGGGGCAGCGCCTGCAGCAACTCCTCGCGCCGCTCGCCGAAGGCCTGCCCGGGCTCGAGCAGGAACACGTAGCGCTTGCCAGGCACGGCCTGCTCGACGCAGCGCTCCAGGCCGGGCGCCAGCTCGCCCGCGCCCAGCGCCAGCGTGGCAGGCGCGGCACCGAAGGTCGATAGCAGCTCGGCGCCGTGCTCCAGGCTCAGGCGGTAGTGCAGCGTGACGAGGCCGCCGCCGGCGCTCATTCCGGTCGCCTCGCGTAGGCGGCATCGAAGGCCTGCTCGAGCCGCGGCTGCGTGCCGCGCAGCTGGTCGACCACCTGCTTCGCCCAGTCGAAATACTCGCGCCGGCGCGCGCTGTCCCAGCTCGCCGGCGGGTGCTCGTCCACGTCGCGCAGATTGCAGATCTTGTCGGCAAGCTTGACCAGCATCGCGGCGTGCCCGAGGTCGCGCGGCATTCCGGCGCGGCCCGCGCGCAGCTGCGCGGCATGCTCGACCTGGGCGCGCTTTCTCTCCGCCTTGGGCAGCGCCTTGTCGTCGCTCACCGCGGCCACGATCCCGGCGATGCGGGCGCCGAACTCGGCTTCCAGCTCCTCGCGCGTGGTGGCCGTGTCCTCGATGGTGTCGTGCAGCAGCGCGGCGCACAGCACCTCGACGTCGTGCACGCCGCCCTCGTTCACCAGCAGGTCGGCGAGCGCAATCGGGTGGTTGATGTACGGCGAAGCCTCGGCGTCCTTGCGCCGCTGGTCGCGGTGCTTGTGTGCCGCGAAAGCGAGCGCCTTCAGCAGCCGCGGCAGCCCGGCGTCAGGTGCGCTCATCGCCTGCGCTCCTGCCGTGCACCAAGCTGTCCAGGATCAGCAGCCCCGCGCCGACGGTAATCGCCGAATCGGCGGCGTTGAACGCCGGCCAGTGCCAGCCGAGCGCGTGGACGTCGAGGAAATCGACCACGTAGCCGTAGCGCAGGCGGTCGATCAGGTTGCCGATCGCGCCGCCGAGGATCAGCGCCAGCCCGGCACAGTACAGGCGCCGCGGCGGCGAACGCAGCAGCAGCACCGAAACGACGACGATGGCCGCCATGGCGATCCCCGCGAACAGCGGCGTCTGCCATCCCGGCGCGCGAGCGAGCAGGCTGAAGGCCGCACCCTTGTTGAAGGCGAGCACCAGGTTGAAGAACCCGGTCACCGGGTAGCGCTCCCCGGGGTGCAGGGCGGCCTGCAGCAGCCACTTGGTGAGCTGGTCGACGGCGACGACCGCCGCGGCCAGCGCGAACCAGGGATACGCCTTACGCATGCTTGCGCGTCTCGCCCGCGCCGTAGAGGTTCTCGATGCAGCGCCCGCACAGGCCGGGGTGCTCGGTGCTGGCGCCGACGTCGGCGCGGTAGTGCCAGCAGCGGCCGCACTTGGCGTGCGCGCTGGGAGCGACCGCGACGCTCTCGTCCTCGGCGCGCGCCGCCCGCTCGACGCGCGCTGCCGAGGTCAGCAGCACGAACTTCAGGTCTTCACCGAGGCTCGCCAGCAGCTCGTAGTCGGCGCCGTCGACGCGCAGCTCCGCCTCGGCCTGCAGCGACGAGCCGACCTGGCCGGAGGCGCGCAGCGCTTCGATCTTCTTGCGCACCGGATTGCGCAGCTCGCGCAGCCGCTCCCAGCGCGCGAGCAACGCCGCCCCGTCCGGCACCGCCGGCAGGGGGTGCCAGGTGTGGAAGAACACGCTATCGTCCTTCCTGCCGGTGAACGCCGGCCACAGCTCCTCGGCGGTGAACGACAGGATCGGGGCCATCAACCGCACCACGCTGTGCGTGACGTGCCACAGCGCGGTCTGCGCCGAGCGGCGCGCGTGCGATTGCGCGCCGCAGGTATACAGGCGGTCCTTCAGGATGTCGAGATAGAACGCACCCAGGTCCTCGGAGCAGAACGTTTGCAGCTTCTGCGCCACGAGATGGAACTGGTAGCGGGCATAGTCCTCATCGAGCGCCGCCTGCAGCTTCGCCGCGAGGGCGAGCGCGTAGCGGTCGATCTCGAGCATCTCGCCGATCGGTACCGCGTGCAGCTCCGGGTCGAAGTCGGAGGTGTTGGCGAGCAGGAAGCGCAGCGTGTTGCGGATGCGGCGGTAGCCCTCGACCACGCGCTTGAGGATCTCGTTCGAGATCGACAATTCGCCCGAGTAGTCGGTGCTCGCCACCCACAGTCGCAGGATCTCGGCCCCCAGGGTGCCGGCCACCTCCTGCGGCACGATCACGTTGCCCTTCGACTTGGACA
This sequence comes from uncultured Pseudomonadota bacterium, assembly GCA_963817785.1. GTDB lineage: Bacteria > Pseudomonadota > Gammaproteobacteria > Burkholderiales > SG8-39 > JAKALD01. The sequence continues at coordinate 1,588,546 of CAWFPL010000008.1, forward strand.
TCTTGCGGCCCTGCCCGTCGACCGCGAAGCCGTGGGTGAGCAGCCCCCTGTAGGGCGGCATGCCGTTCATCATGCACGACACCAGCAGCGAGGAGTGGAACCAGCCGCGATGCTGGTCCGAGCCCTCGAGGTAGAGGTCGGCCGGGAACGCCGTTTGCGCGGCATGCGAGCCGCGCAGCACAGTGAAATGCGTCGAGCCCGAATCGAACCACACGTCGAGCGTGTCCTTCACCTTCTCGTAATGCGCCGCTTCGCTTCCGAGCAGCTCGCGCGGATCGAGCTTTTGCCAGGCTTCGATTCCGCCCTCCTCCACGCGCATGGCCACCGCTTCGAGCAGCTCGAGGGTCTCCGGATGCAGCTCGCCGGTCTCCCTGTGCACGAAGAACGGCATCGGCACTCCCCACTGGCGCTGGCGCGACAGCGTCCAGTCGGGGCGATTGGCGATCATGCCGCGCAGCCGCGCCTGACCCCAGGCCGGGAAGAACTGGGTGTTGTCGACGCCGCGCAGCGCAGTGGTGCGCAGCGTCTCGCCCGGCTTGACGCCGTCCCAGCCGGGGACCGCGTCCATGCCGGCGAACCACTGCACCGTGGCGCGCAGGATCACCGCGGTCTTGTGGCGCCAGCAGTGCATGTAGCTGTGGACGTAGTCCTGCTTGGCGAACAGCGCCCCGCGGCGATCGATCTCGGCGACGACCTCGAGGTTCGCATCCCAGATCATGCGGCCGCCGAACAGCGGCAGCGACTTCACGTAGTGGCCGTCGCCCTGCACCGGCGTGAGGATCTCCTCGTCCTTCATGCCGTAACGGCGGCAGGACTCGAAGTCCTCGACGCCGTAGGCCGGTGCCGAGTGCACGATACCGGTGCCGGTGTCGAGCGTCACATAGTCCCCGAGATACATCGGCGCCACGCGCTCGTAGAACGGGTGCCGGAAGGCGATGTTCTCCAGAGCCGCGCCCTTGCACGAGGCGAGCGCGCGGCCGGAGAGCATGTAGCGCGCCAGGCACTGCTCCTCGAGCTCGGCGGCGAGGATCAGCAGGCCGCGCTCGGTGTCTACCAGGTGATAGGTGAACTCGGGATGCACGTTGAGCGCCTGGTTGGCCGGAATCGTCCATGGCGTAGTGGTCCAGATCACCGCGTAGCCGGGCTTGTCGGGTAGCCGCGCCAGGCCGAAGGCGCGTGCGACTTTGTCCGGTTCGGCGAACGAAAATCCGACGTCGATCGCCGGGTCCTTGCGGTCCTCGTATTCGATCTCGGCCTCGGCGAGCGCCGAGCCGCAGTCGAAGCACCAGTTGACCGGCTTCAGCCCCCGGTACACGTAGCCCTTGGCGAGCAGCGTGCCGAGCGCGCGGATCTCGTCGGCCTCGTTCTTGAAGGCCATCGTGAGATACGGGTGGTCCCAGTCACCCAGCACGCCGAGGCGCTGGAAGTCCTTCTTCTGCCGCTCGATCTGCTCCTGGGCGTACGCCCGGCACAAGCGCTGCGTTTCCTCGGCCGACAGGTGCTTGCCGTACTGCTTCTCGATCTGTACCTCGATCGGCATGCCGTGGCAGTCCCAGCCGGGCACGTACGGCGCATCGAACCCGGCGAGCGACCTCGACTTGACGATGATGTCCTTGAGAATCTTGTTGACCGCGTGCCCGATGTGGATGTCGCCGTTGGCGTAGGGCGGGCCGTCATGGAGGACGAAGCGCGGACGACCGCTCGCGATCTGGCGCAGGCGCCGGTAGACCCCCTTCTCATGCCAGTCCGCAACCCATTGCGGCTCGCGCTTGGCGAGGTCGCCGCGCATCGGGAAAGGGGTGTCCGGCAGGTTGAGGGTGTTCTTGTAGTCAGCCATGTTCCGAGAAATATTCCTTTGCCTGCGCGACGTCACGCGCGATCGCCTCGCGCAGCTCGCCGAGGTCCGGGTATTTCGCCTCGTCGCGCAGCTTGGCGAGAAAGCGCACCTTGAGATGCCTGCCGTAGAGCGCCGCGTCGAAGTCGAACAGGTGCACTTCCAGCAGCGGGGCGACGAGCTCGTTCACCGTCGGCCGGCGCCCGACGCTCGCCACGCCCGGCGCCCAGCGCAGCGCATCCCCGCTGTCCGCGCCGCAACACTCGATGACGTACACACCCGCGAGTGGCGGGCGCCGCGGCAGCACGATGTTCGCCGTCGGGAACCCGAGCGAGCGGCCCAGCTTCGCGCCGTGTGCCACGCGCCCGCTGATCGAGTAGCCCCGGCCGAGCAGGCGCGCAGCCCGCGCCAGTTCCCCGGCCTCGAGCGCGGCGCGCACCGCCGAGCTGGAAACGCGCTCGCCGTCGAGCCGCACCTCGGGCATCGCTTCGAGACCGAAACCGTGGCGCCGGCCAGCGGCTTCGAGCAGCGCGAAATCGCCGCCGCGCTTCGCGCCGAAGCGGAAGTCATGCCCCACCAGCAGCCAGCGCGCGCCGAGCGCGCGCACCAGAATGTCCTCGACGAAGCGCTCCGCGGGCATCGCCGCGAGCCGCCCGTCGAAGCGGGCGACGTGCACGCGCTCCACGCCGGCGGCCGCCATCCGCTCCAGCTTTTCGCGCAGCCGCGTCAGGCGCGCCGGCGCCGACGCAGGCGAGAAGAATTCGCGGGGATGCGGTTCGAACGTCAGGGCGCCGGAGGGCAGACCCAGCTCGCGGGCCTTGGTGACCAGCCGCTCGAGCATCGCCTGATGGCCGCGGTGCACACCGTCGAAATTGCCGACGGTCAGGGCAACGCGGCCCCGGCTTGCGGCGACGGAACCATGCGTGACGACCATCGGGCGCGCTTAAAATTCTGAATTGTAGCGAAATTTGCCGTCCGACGGCCAGGCGTGCAGCGCAGCGCCGGTCCCCGACTTCGCGCTCCGCGTGGCGCTGGTCGGCGCGGCCCCTGCCTGCGCGCTGCGTCCGAAAGGCGATGGCGCAAATCCGATGCAGAATCCCTGCAGCGGTCGCAGCGCATTTCTTTGCCAGCCACACTGATATCGGGGAGAATGCCGCCCGGTCCGTCCGCCTGCGGCGCTGGAGAGGAGCTGCGGGCAAGTCCCTCACGACACGGGATTCCGCTCATGAAACCTTTACTCGCACTCTCGCGCGCGATCGACTGGCTCAATGAGCGGGTCGGGCGCACCCTGAAGTGGCTGATCCTGGTGATGGTCCTGGTGAGCGCGGGCAACGCCACCTCGCGCTTCCTGCTCGATCGCGCGTCGAATTTCTGGCTCGAGCTGCAGTGGTACCTGTTCTCGGCCGTGTTCCTGGTATGCGCAGGCTATACCCTGCTGCACAACGAGCACATCCGCATCGACGTGGTGAACTCGCACCTGTCGCGCCGAACCCAGGTCTGGATCGACGTCTTCGGCATCATCGTTTTCCTGTTCCCGATGGCGACGATCATCATGTGGCTGTCCTGGCCGATCTTCATGAACGCCTACGTGTCGCATGAGGTCTCGGTCAATGCCGGCGGGCTGATCCGCTGGCCGGCCCGGCTGATGGTGCCGGTCGGGTTTTTCCTCCTCGTGCTGCAGGGCATCTCGGAGCTGATCAAGCGCATCGCCTTCCTCATGGGGCTGATCCCCGACCCGGCCGAGAAGCATACCGACGCCGCGATCGAGCAGCTGCAGGTCGAGGCCGAAGACGCGAAATGAGCGCCTTCATCATCGCCAACATCGCGCCCCTGATGTTCGGGGCGCTGGTCTTCTTCCTACTGCTCGGCTTCCCGGTCGCGTTCTCGCTCGCCGCCAACGGACTCATGTTCGGCTGGATCGGCATCGAGCTGGGACTGCTGCATCCGGCGCTGCTGCAGGCGCTGCCCGAGCGCATCTTCGGGATCATGTCGAACGACACCCTGCTCGCGGTGCCGTTCTTCACCTTCATGGGCTTGATCCTCGAGCGCAGCGGCATGGCCGAGGATCTGCTCGACACCATCGGCCAGCTCTTCGGCCCGGTGCGCGGTGGCCTCGCCTACGCGGTGGTCTTCGTCGGCGCGCTGCTCGCGGCGACCACCGGGGTGGTGGCGGCCTCCGTGATCTCGATGGGCCTGATCTCGCTCCCGATCATGCTGCGCTACGGCTACGACCGGCGCGTGGCGGCAGGCGTCATTGCCGCCTCCGGAACGCTCGCCCAGATCATTCCCCCCTCGCTGGTGCTGATCGTGCTCGCCGACCAGCTCGGACGCTCGGTGGGCGACATGTATGCAGGCGCGTTTATCCCCGGATTCATGCTCACCGGGTTTTACGCCGCCTATGTCTTCATCATCACGCTGGTTTACCCGAAAGCAGCGCCGGCGCTGCCGCCGGAGGCGCGCCCGCTACGCGGCTGGAAGCTGCTGCGCCGGGTCGTGTTCGTGCTGATTCCCCCGCTGGCCCTCATTTTCCTGGTGCTCGGCACGATCTTCATCGGCTGGGCCACGCCGACCGAGGGCGGCGCGATGGGCGCGACCGGCGCGCTCATCCTGGCGGGAATCAACCGGCGGCTGCCGTTCAACCTGCTCAAGCAGGCGCTCAATTCGACCGCCAAGCTGTCCTCGTTCGTCATCTTCATCCTGGTCGGCTCGACGGTGTTCAGCCTGGTGTTCCGCGGCGTCAACGGCGACCTGTGGGTCGAGCACCTGCTCACCGGCCTGCCCGGCGGCAAGATCGGCTTCCTGATCGTCGTCAACCTGCTCACCTTCGTGCTCGCGTTCTTCCTCGACTTCTTCGAGCTGGCGTTCATCATCGTGCCGCTGCTCGGCCCGATCGCCGAGAAGCTCGGCATCGACCTGATCTGGTTCGGTGTGCTGCTCGGGGTGAACATGCAGACCTCGTTCATGCACCCGCCGTTCGGCTTCGCGCTGTTCTACCTGCGCAGCGTGGCGCCGACGAAGGAATACGTCGACAAGATCACCGGCAAGCTGATCAAGCCGGTGACTACCGGACAGATCTATTTCGGTGCCATACCGTTCGTGGTGATCCAGGTGGTGATGGTCGGCATCCTGATCTTCTTCCCCGGGCTGGTCACCGGCAGCCTGCACGAACAGAAGATCGACCTGAACAAGGTTCAAATCGAGATCCAGACGCCGTCCTACGAAACGCAGGAAATCGACCAGAGCCTGGGTATCGGGGCCGGCTTGGGTCCAACCACACCAGGATCGGGCGCCGCCGCGGAGAACCCCGGCAGCGAGCCGAAGCAGACGAAGTAACGCGGCTTCCGCCTCCCCCAAAAAACAAGGCTCTGTCCTAATTACGTGTTGGTACAATTGGCGGTCTGAGTAGCAGAAGGCGGACCTCCGATGCGCAAACGAGACCTCGAACGGCTCCTAAAGGAGCTGACCAAACTGAGTCCCAACCAGCTGCGCAAGGTGTCGAACGCGGTTCGGCATCTGGAGGGCCGGCAGGAGGTCCACCGGCTGCTTGAAAAGCGCATAGAGGCGGTCGCGAAGTGCCCCTGGTGCAGCGGCGCCGAGTTCATTCGGTTCGGGCATTCTGTCAGCGGTAGCCAGCGGTACCAGTGCCAGCGCCCGGGCTGCGAGAAGACGTTCACGAGCCTGACCGGGACCACTCTGGTGGGAGCCCGCAACAAGCCGAAGCTCCTGCAGAACGCGCTCTGCATGAAGGAGGGGCTGTCGGTGCGGGAGACGGCCGAGAAACTGGGCGTTAACCGCAACACCGCCTTCCGGTTGCGGCACCTGATGATGCCGGAGCTCGAGAAGCACCAACCCTCCGATTTGCAAGGGGTTATCGAGGCGGATGAGATGTTCTTCCGCAAGTCGTACAAGGGCCAAAAGAAGGGCTTGCCGCGCAAGGCGTATCGGCGCGGGACGCGGGCCGGAAAGCGCGGCATATCGGCCGAGCAAGTCGCCGTCGAGACCGCGGTATCCCGCGGCTCCCCGTACAGTTTCATCGAGGTCCTGCCCTCGACACCGAACGCCGGCGACATCACGATGGCGTTGGGTCCGAAGCTGCGGACAGACGCGGTGCTCGTCACGGACGCTTCTCAGACCTATCTGACCGTCGGGAAGGCACTAGGCGTCACCGTTCGCCAGATTCCCCGCGGCTCGCACAAGCTCGGCCCGTACCACGTGCAGAACGTCAACGCTCTGCATAGCCGGATTCGCGACCGCTTGAGCAGGTTCCGAGGCGTCGCCACGAAGCACCTCCCAAGCTACCTGGCCTGGTTCCGATTCTTCGACCGGAAGTCACTCAACGTAGACCCGCAGACACTCTTGCTGGACGCCATTGGCGTGCCTCTTACCAACACGTAACTAGGACAGAGCCAAAAACAAACCCCGCCTCGGCGGGGTTTGTTTTTTATTGCGCGGTGCTGCTCAGGTCAGGCCCCACTTGGTGTGCAGGCGGAAGTTGTCGTCCGTGTTCTCGTCCACCCGGAACCAGGAGTTCGAGTCGGCGCGGAACTGCTTCCATTGCGGATAGATTCGCGCCCAGTGCTTGCTCTTGCCCTTGAGCTCCTCGTAGAGCTCGAAGGCATTTTTTGCGGCCGCGTTCATCACCGATTCCGGGAACGCCCTGAGCTGGGTACCCCCGGCAATCAGGCGCTTGAGCGCGGGCACGTTCACGACGTCGTACTTGGCCGGCATCCAGGTGTTCGCCTCCCCGCAGGCGGCTCTCAGCGCCGCCTGGTAGTCCTTGGGCAGCTCGTTCCATTTCTTCTCGTTCACCAGCGACACCAGCGCGGGACCCGGCTCCCACCAGCCCGGGTAGTAATAGAACTTGGCCACCTTGTTGAAGCCGAGCTTCTCGTCGTCGTAGGGGCCGACCCACTCCGCGGCGTCGATCGCACCCTTCTCCAGCGCAGGGTAGATGTCCGGACCGCCGAGCGACTGCGGCACCGCCCCGAGGCGCTTGCACACCTCACCGGCGATCAGCCCGCCGATGCGGAACTTGACGCCCTTGAAGTCCTCCAGGGACTTGATCTCCTTGCGCCACCAGCCGCCCATCTGCGCGCCGGTGTTGCCCGCGATCAGCGCGACGCAGTTGTAGTCCTTGAACAGCGGCGCCATCAGCTGCTCGCCGCCGCCCTCGTACCACCAGGCGTTTTGCTGGCGGCAATTGAGCCCGAAGGGGATCGCCGTGGAAATCGCGAATGCGGGATCCTTGCCGGCGTAGTAATACCCCGCGGTATGGCCCATCTCCACGGTGCCCGCCTGTACCGCGTCGAGCACCTGCAGCGCGGGAACAATCTCGCCCGCAGCGAAGGTGCGGATCTGGAACTTGCCGTCGGTAATCTCCCCCACCCGTCTGGCGACCAGGTCCGCGCCGCCGAACAGGGTGTCGAGGCTCTTCGGCCAGCTCGCCGCCAGGCGCCACTGGAGTTTCGGCTGCGCGTGAACGATGGCCGGCGCGGCGACGGTGCCCGCCGCCAGGCCGCCCACGGCCGCCTTTTTCAGAAACGATCTGCGTTCCATGGATCTCCTCTCTGATCGAGTTAAATAATTGAACGGTCTCGGCGCTTGCGCCGCCGGGGCGTCGCGCCTTATTGCTTGGTTGGAACCGCCATTTTAGTCCGGCAGCCGGGGCCGCCAAGGATGCTCCGCGGCGCCGGCTTCAGCGGTCGTAAACCGCGGTCGTAAGGATATTCTAAGCTTATTAATTCAGGCGCGCGCAAAGAGCTGCCAGCCGCACCACCTTGGCGCGTACGGCCTCGCTGTCGGCCGCCTCCGGCTCGCGATTCAGGTACTCGGAAAGATCCTGAAGGGCAGGACGCCAGCACTCGAGCCGCTCGTAGACGGAGCCGCGGTCGCGCAGCTCGGCGCTCGCATCGGGCGCGACCAGCAGCATGCGGTTGAGCACTTCGAGCAGGCGCTCGAGCTGGTCGGTCTCGAGATAGATGCCCTTCAGGTTGCGCAGGACGCGCGCCAGGATCTGGCGGTTGCCGGCCGGCTCGAGGAGAACTGCTCGAGCGGCAGCTGCGAGACCGGCAAGCCGCCCGTCGCGCCCGCAGGGATGACGCGCTCGAGCCGCTCGCGCAGCTCGCTTTCCGACTGCGGCGCGCCGCCCAGGAACGGATCGAGCACCAGCAGGTTGCCGCGCAGCCGCAGCCGTACCAGGAAGTGCCCCGGAAACGACACTCCTTCGAGGGGCAGCCCGATGCGCCGGCCGATCTCCATGTACAGGATCGAGAGCGTGATCGGGATGCCGGTCTTGCGGTCCATGACCTCGTTCAGGTAGCTGTTGCGCGGGTCGTAGTAGTCGTCGGTGTTGCCCCAGTAGCCGAGGTCGTCGAACAACAAGCGGTTGAGCGCGACCACCATTTCCTCCGCGCCGCAGGCTTGCGGCAGGCGCCGGCGCAAGCGCAGCGCCAGCCGCTCCAGGTCGCCGAGATAGCGCTCGACGTCGAGTCCGGGGTAGGCATCGCCGGCGAGCATCAGACAGGCGCGCGCCAGATCGATGCGCGCGTCCGCGCACGCCAGCAGCGCCGCGAAGGGCTCCAGTGCACCCGTCACGCCGCGCCCCGGCGAGAGAAGTGGCGCACGCGCAGGCCCAGCGCCAGCAGGCACAGCCCGTAGACCGCCACGCCGAGCACCACCAGGCCGGCGAGCGCTGGCACCTTGGCGCGCCAGCCGGCGTGCAGCCACCATTGCGCGCTGCCCATCGCCAAGTAGAGCGCAATCGCCATCGCGGCCACGGCCGCGAGCACCTTGGCGGCGAACGCGAGCCAGCCCGGCTGCGGCAGGTAGACCCCGTGCCGGCGCAGGTAGCGGTACAGCAGGGTGGCGTTGAGGCACGCGCCCATGCCGGTGGCCAGCGCGAGGCCAGCGTGCTTGAGCGGGAAGATGAAGGCGAGGTTCATCGCCTGGGTCGCGGCCAGCGTCAGGATGCCGATCTTCACCGGCGTCACGATGTTCTGGCGCGCATAGAAGCCCGGGGCGAGGATCTTCACCAGGATCATGCCGACCAGCCCGAGGCTGTAGGCCATCAGCGCGCGGCGCGTCATCCATGCGTCCTCGGCGGTGAAGCGGCCATAGTGAAACAAGGTCGCGATCAGCGGCATCGCCAGCACCGCGAGCGCGGCGGCGGCGGGGACGGCGAGCAGCAGCGTCACGCGCAACCCCCAGTCGAGCAGCTTGCTGTACTCCTGCGGCGCGCCGCTGGCGTGATACCTGGACAGGCTGGGCAGCAGGATGGTGCCGAGCGCGGCCCCCAGCATGCCGGCCGGAAACTCCATCATCCGATCGGCGTAGTACAGCCAGGACACGCTGCCGGATACGAGAAACGAGGCGAAGATCGTGTTGATGAGCATCGACAGCTGGCTGATCGACACGCCGAAGACCGCCGGCGCCATCAGCTTGAGGATGCGCCCCACGCCCGGGTGCCTCAGGTTGAGGCGCCAGCGCGGCGCCATGCCGAGCCGGGCGAGGAACGGCAGCTGGAAGGCAAGCTGCAGCGCACCGCCCACGAACACGGCCCAGGCGAGCGCAACCACCGGGGGGTGGAAGTGAGGCGCGGCGAACGCCGCGGCCACGATGAGCGAAACGTTGAGCAGCACCGGCGTGAAGGCCGGCACGGCGAACCGGCTCCAGGTGTTGAGGACCCCGGCGGCCAGTGCCACCAGGGAGATGAAACCGATGTACGGAAACGTGACGCGCAGCAACGCCACCGTCAGCGCGAACTTCTCGGGTTGCTCCGCGAATCCCGGCGCGGAGACGTAGACGATGAGCGGCGCCGCGAGCACGCCCAGCGCGGCGGCGGCCACGACCGCCAGGAACAGAGCGGTGGCTACGCAATCGACGAGCGTGCGCGTGTCCTCGGCCGATTGGCGGTTACGGTATTCGGCGAGGATCGGCACGAAAGCCTGCGAAAAAGCGCCTTCGGCAAACAGCCGCCGCAGCAGATTGGGGATGCGAAAGGCCACCAGGAACGCGTCGGTGGCAGCCCCTGCGCCGAACACGCGCGCGAGGAAGAAGTCGCGCACAAATCCCAGCACGCGCGACAGAAACGTCATGCTGCTGATCGTCGCGAGGGCCCTAAGCAGGCTCATTGGTTAACGTCAGCGGTTATCCACAGGCTGCGCGCGGGCGTCTCATACGCAACCGAGCGCGCAGGCCTGTGGGTAACCGCGCGCCCGAAGTTCATTGAATTGCGTCGGCGCGCAAACGGGTCAACTCGAGGGTTGACCAACGCAAGGCGCTTTGATGAGCTACTCAACCGACTTCCGTGCACCTTCTGCGACAGCCACGTGTGCTGGCCGCTCGACGGCCCAAGTGAGACCCGCTGCGCAGAAGGGGCCGGAAGGCCCAGACGGCTTACAGGATGTTGCGCCAGGCAGCTGAAGCCAGAGCGCCTTTCAATGAGCTCGCCGCCCGGTCTTCCGGCACGTGAAGTCTTACTCCAAGCATAGGGAGCCTGTCCATGACTTCGTTTTCTCACTTTGCCGGCATCGACTGGGCGAGCCAGTCGCATAGCGTCTGCGTGCTCGATGCCGCCGGCCGCATCGAGCTTCGCCTGGATGTGCCGCACCACAAGGAGGGCATCGAGCACTTGATCCGCCAGCTCAAGAGCTTTGCCGGCATCGTGATCGCGATCGAGCGGCCCTCGGGCCTGCTCGTCGATGCGCTGCTCGAAGCAGGCCTTCTGGTCGTGCCAATCCACCCCAACGTGCTCAAGGCCTCGCGCCCGCGCTACCGCGGCGCCGGCAAGAGCGATCCGGGCGACGCGTACATGCTCGGCGATCTCCTGCGCACCGACGGCCACCGCTTCCGCGCCCTGGAGCCCCAGAGCGACGACATCCGGGCGCTGCGCGCGCTGGTGCGCACCCGTGACGACTTGGTGGCCGAGCGTGTCGCGCTCGCCAATCAGCTGCGAAGCCTGCTCGAGTCCTTCTGGCCCGGGGCCGCCCAGATCTTTGCCGACGTGGATTCGCCGATCGCGCTCGCCTTCCTCGCCCGCTATCCCACGCCTCAGAGCGCCGCGCACCTGGGCGAGAAGCGCCTGGCGAGCTTCCTTGCCCAGCACCGCTACTGCGGCCGCCGGCCCGTCGCTACGTTGCTCGAGCGCCTGCGCGCCGCCGCCACGGGCCGCGCGGGCGAGCTCGAAGCCGAGGCCAAGGGCGAGCTGGTCGGCAGCCTCGCCTTGATTCTCGAGCGCTTGGTGGCCGAACTCGCCAAGCTCACCGCGCGTATCGAGCACACCGTGGCGAGCCTTGCCGACGGCCAGATCATCATGTCCTTCCCGCGCAGCGGCCGCGTCCTGGCCGCCCAGATCCTCGCCGAGCTCGGCAGCGTGCGCGAACGCTTCCCCACCCAAGCCCAACTCGCCGCCGAGGCGGGCGTCGCGCCCGTGACCTTCGAATCGGGCAAACATCGCAGCGTCGTGTTCCGCTTCGCCTGCAACCACCGCTTGCGCCGCGCCCTCACTTGCCTGGCCGACCAGACACGCCATGCCCATCCTTGGGCCGCCGACCTGTATCACCGCGCGCGCTCGCGTGGCTGCGACCACCCGCACGCCATCCGCATCCTCGCTCGCGCCTGGGTACGCGTCCTGTGGCGAGCCTGGTTCACCAGAACCCCTTACCAGCTGCAGCTGCAGCTGCAGCTGCAGCTGCACCGCAGCGCCGCAGCCCTTAACACTACCGGGGGTTGACACAGGATGTCTCATGCCCGCGCCTCCTTCCAGACAGGCTCATGCGCGCGCCGCCCGGCAAGGCGCTGCGCAGCCCCAGGGGCGGATTTTGCCTTGCGCGTCGCGCCCTTAGCCGTTACAATGCGCGCCTTTTTCGCAACCGGTCTCACACCATGGCCAATATCAAATCGGCGCGCAAGCGCGCCCGGCAGGCCGACCAACGCCGCGGCCACAACCTCGGACTGCGCACCAGCGTGCGCACCGCGATCAAGAACGTGAAAAAGGCGATCGCCTCGGGAGACAAGGCCGCCGCCGCCGCCGTGCTCACGCAGTCCCAGGGCACGATCGACCGCGTGACGGCGAAGGGCATCCTGCATCGAAACGCCGCCGCGCGCCACAAGAGCCGCCTGGCTCACGTCGTCAAGGCGATGCAGTAACGCGAAGTGCGGTGCAGGCGGCGCCCCGCGTCCCGCTTGCACCAGTCAACCGCCGCCGCCGGCGGCATGCCCCTACACCAATCCTTCCGCGCACCCGACCTGAGTGCGCAGCGCCCGCGCCACGCAGCACCCCGCCGAAGCGCACTCCATTGCGCGAGCATCACGCGCCCGCATCCGCAGCGGCGGGTGCGACACACTGACCAACGTTGTTGCCGATCATGACCGGGCGGTCGGGCTTCACAAGCGCAGCGCAAAGAGGCGTCGCCGATTATAACAACGACGGCGCTTGGCCCTTGCTTTTGAGGCGCTTTTAGCCCATCTTTCGCGCCTGCCCAGGGGCGCTCCGGCTCTCGCATCCCCCACTCCATGACCAAGCCCGTCAGCCGCGTTCTCGTCATCAACGATGAGCAGCTCGTGCTGCGCGAGTTCGTGAAGGGCCTCAACGCGGCCGCGCGCTCGCTCGACAACCCGCTCGGCATCACCTTCAACGGGGTCACCACCGCCAAGGAAGCGCTCGGCGCGATCGAGTCGGACGGCGACCTGCAGGCGGTGCTGGTCGACGACACGCTGTACTCGCTGCCCGGCAGCGGCAGGAAAAACGGCACCCGCAAGAAGCTGCAGATGTCCGCGCTCGCGCTGGTGCAGCGCATTACGCGCTTCCGGCCCGAGCTGGACGTGTACATCCTGATCGCGCAGGAAAAGGAAGACGACGTCGTCGACGCGCTGTTCACCGAAGCGGTCGACGGCTACTTCTACCGCGAGGAGCGCGACTACCGCGGCATTTACCGCATCCTCAACGCGCAGATCCAGGAAAAGGCCCGCACCCCGTTCTACGACCAACTGAAGAACTACGTCTGGATGGCGAAGGACCAGTGGCACACACCGGGGCACTCCTCGGGCGAGTCGCTGCGCGGCAGCCCGTGGGTGAACGATTTCTACGAGTTCATGGGCGAGCACGTGTTCGACGCCGACCTGTCGGTATCGGTGCCGATGCTCGACTCGCTGATGGAGCCCAAGGGGGTGATCGCCGAGGCACAGGCCATGGCCGCCAAGGCCTTCGGCGCGCGCCGCACGTTCTTCGCCACCAACGGAACCTCGACCGCGAACAAGGTGATTTTGCAGACGCTGCTCGCCCCGGGCGAGAAGCTGCTGCTCGACCGCAACTGTCACAAGAGCGTGCATCACGGCGTGGTGCTCTCCGGCGCGCACCCGATCTATCTCGATTCGGCGCTCAACCGCAAGTACGGCCTGTACGGCCCGGTGCCGAAGAGCACCGTCTTCGAGGCCATCGAGAAACACGCGGACGCCGAGGCTCTGATCCTGACCTCGTGCACCTACGACGGGCTGCGCTACGACCTCGGTCCGATCGTCGAAGCCGCGCACGAGAAGGGCATCAAGGTGATCATCGACGAGGCCTGGTACGGCTTCGCGCGCTTTCATCCGGAGTTCCGCCCCACCGCGCTCGAGGCCGGCGCCGACTACGCCACGCAATCGACGCACAAGGTGCTGTCGGCCTTCTCGCAGGCGTCGATGATTCACGTCAACGACCCGGACTTCAAGGAGCACCTGTTCCGCGAGAATTTCAACATGCACACCTCCACCTCGCCGCAGTACGGCCTGATCGCGAGCCTCGACGTCGGGCGCAAGCAGGCGGTGATGGAGGGCTACAAGCTGCTGTCCAGGACGCTGCTGCTCGCCCAGGAGCTGCGCGAGCAGATCAACTCGACGCGCGTGTTCCGGGTGCTCGAGCTCGCCGACCTGCTGCCCGACGAGGTGAAGGACGACGGCATCCGGCTCGATCCCACCAAGGTGACGATCGACGTTTCGGGCTGCGGCTACACGGTCGAGGACCTGCAGCGGGAGCTGTTCGAGCGCTACAACATCCAGGTCGAGAAATCGACCTTCAACACGCTCACCCTGCTGCTGACCATCGGCACCACGCGCTCGAAGGTGTCGCGGCTCTACGACGCGCTGATGCGCATCGCGCGCGAGGGCCGCGCGCCGCGCCGCCTGGTAAAGACCGCCGAGATCCCGGGATTCACCCACCTGCGCTACCTGCCGCGCGACGCGTACTACTGCGGCGGCGAGCTGGTACCGGTGTTCGATGAGCGCGAGCGCGTCAACAAGGCCCTCGCCCATCGCGTGTGCGCCGACCAGATCGTGCCTTATCCGCCCGGGATCCCGGTGCTGGTGCCCGGACAGGTCATCCGGGCGGACGTGGCGCAGTACCTCGGCGACCTGCTGCGCTCGCAGCGCAAGATGGAGCTGCACGGGGTGGTGTACGAGGGCTACCTGCCGTGCGTGCGGGTGCTCAAGCCCGCCGAGGAAAAGGGGCTGCGGCGCATCGGCTAGCGCGGCGGCCGGCCGTACCGGGCCGGCCGCATGCCCGCCGCGTGTGTGATAGCATTCCGCAAACGGCGGCTGCGACCGCCGTTTTGCATTTGGGCGTGCGGGGCCGGGCGCTTCCCGCCCCCGCGTTGCACGGGGAGCACGGTCTATGTCCCATGTGATGAATACCTACGCGCGCCAGCCGGTCGCCTTCGTGCGCGGCCAGGGCGTCTGGCTGTGGGACGAGTCCGGCAAGCAATACCTCGACGCGCTCGCCGGCATCGCGGTGAACACGCTCGGCCACAACCATCCGCGCCTGGTGCGCGCCCTGAGCGAGCAGGCCGCGCGCGTGCTGCACGTTTCGAACCTGTTCCGCAACCCGCTGCAGGAGGCCGCCGCCGACCGTATCGCCGCGATCAGCGGGCTGGACGAGGTCTTCTTCTGCAATTCCGGCTGCGAGGCGAACGAGGCGGCGATCAAGATCGCGCGCAAGTACGGCCACGAGCGCGGGGTCAACGAGCCGGCCATCGTGGTCATGGAGAAGTCCTTCCACGGCCGCACGCTCGCGACGCTGTCGGCCACCGGCAGCCGCAAGGTGCAGGCGGGCTTCGAGCCGCTCGTCTCGGGCTTCGTGCGCGTACCGCACAACGACCTCGAGGCGGTCAACCAGCTCGCCAAGCACAACCGCAACGTGGTCGCGGTGCTGGTCGAGCCGATTCAGGGAGAAGGCGGCATCAACCTCGCGAGCATGGAGTATCTGCGCGGCCTGCGCGAGCTGTGCGACCGCAACGAGTGGCTGCTGATGCTCGACGAGGTGCAATGCGGCCTCGGGCGCAGCGGCAAGTGGTTCGTGTACCAGCATGCCGGCATCCTGCCCGACGTGCTGCCGCTGGCGAAGGGCCTGGGCTCGGGCGTGGCAGTGGGCGCTTGCGTCACGGGCGGCCGGGCCAGCGGCGTGTTCAAGCCCGGCAATCACGGCTCGACCTTCGGCGGCAATCCGCTCGCCTGCAGCGCGGTGGTGACCACCATCGACACGGTGAACGAGGAAGGCCTGCTCGCCAACGCGCGCAGGGTGGGCGACGCCATGCGCGACGGCCTCGCGGCGGTGCTGAAGGGCGAGGCCGGCGTGGTCGAGGTGCGCGGCATGGGCCTCATGATCGGCATCGAGCTCGACCGGCCCTGCGGCGAGGTGGTCGGGCTCGCGCTCGAGCGCGGGCTGGTGCTCAACGTCACCGACGACGACGTGATCCGCCTGCTGCCTGCGCTGGTCATGAGCGAGGCCGAGGGCCGGCAAGTGGTCGAGACCCTGGTCCCGATCGTCAGGCAATTCCTCTCTCGGCCGTCGGCGCAGCCGCAGACCGTCGCCGCGCGCTAGTGCACGCATGCCGCTCCTGCGCCATTACCTGCAGTTCAAGGACCTGTCGTCCGAGGAGTACGAGCACCTGTTCGCGCGCACGCGCTGGATCAAGCAGCGGTTCAAGCGCTACGAGCGCTACTGGCCGCTCGAGGACCGTACGCTGGCGATGATCTTCGAGAAGCAGTCGACGCGCACCCGGCTGTCGTTCGAAGCCGGCATGCACCAGCTCGGCGGCGCAGCGATCTTCCTCAGCACGCGCGACTCGCAGCTCGGCCGCGGCGAGCCGGTGGAAGACGCCGCCCAGGTCATCTCGCGCATGTGCGACATCGTGATGATCCGCACCTTCGAGCAGGAAGTAATCGAGCGCTTCGCGGGCCACTCGCGCGTGCCGGTGATCAACGGCCTGACCAACGAGTACCACCCGTGCCAGATCCTGGCCGACATCTACACCTTCATCGAGCAGCGCGGCTCGATTCGCGGCAGCACGGTGGCCTGGATCGGCGACTCCAACAACGTCTGCAACACCTGGCTGCAGGCGGCCGAGGTGTTCGACTTCAACGTGCACGTGTCGACGCCGCCAGGCTACGAGGTCGAGCCCGAGCGCGCGGGCCTGTACGGCACGGACCACTACGAGGAGTTCGCCGACCCGATGCAGGCGGCGCGCGGCGCGGACCTGGTGACCACCGACGTCTGGACGAGCATGGGCTTCGAGGCCGAGAACGAGGTGCGCCGACGGGCGTTCGAGGACTGGCAGGTGGACGCGGACATGATGAGGGTGGCGAAGAAGGGCGCCCTGTTCATGCACTGCCTGCCCGCCCACCGCGGCGAGGAGGTGGCGGCGGAAGTGATCGACGGCCCGCAGAGCGCGGTGTGGGACGAGGCCGAGAACCGACTGCACGCGCAGAAGGCGCTCCTGGAATTCCTGTTACTGGGCAAAGTGGAACCCTGATGGCAAAGCAGCGCAAGCAAGAGGTCAAGCAAGTGGCGCCCGCGAAGGCGCGCAAGGTCGTCCTCGCCTACTCGGGCGGGCTCGATACCTCGGTGATCCTGAAATGGCTGCAGGACGTTTACGGCTGCGAGGTCGTCACCTTCACCGCCGACATCGGCCAGGGCGAGGAGCTCGAGCCCGCGCGCCGCAAGGCGAAGCAGCTCGGGGTCAAGCAGATCTACATCGAGGACCTGCGCGAGGAGTTCGTGCGCGACTTCGTGTTCCCGATGTTCCGCGCCAACGCGGTGTACGAGGGCGAGTACCTGCTCGGCACCTCGATCGCGCGGCCGCTCATCGCGAAGCGCCTGGTCGAGATCGCCAGGAAGACCGGCGCCGACGCGATCTCGCACGGCGCCACCGGCAAGGGCAACGACCAGGTGCGCTTCGAGTTGGGCGCCTACGCGCTGATGCCGGACGTCAAGATCATCGCGCCGTGGCGCGAATGGGACCTCACCTCGCGCGAGAAGCTGCTGCGCTACGCCGAGACGCACGGCATCCCGGTGGAGGGCAAGAAGAAAAAGGGCGGCGCCCCCTACTCGATGGACGCGAATCTGCTGCATATTTCGTACGAAGGGGGGGTTCTCGAGGATCCCGATTTCGAACCGGAAGAATCGATGTGGCGCATCACGGTGTCGCCGGAGAAGGCGCCGAACAGGCCCGAGCACGTCGAGCTCGAATACCGGCGCGGGGACATCGTGGCGGTCAACGGCAGGCGCATGAGCGCCGCCGCCGTGCTCGCCGAGCTGAACCGCCTGGGCGGCAAGCACGGCATCGGGCGCCTGGACATGGTCGAGAACCGCTACGTCGGCATGAAGTCGCGCGGCTGCTACGAGACCCCGGGCGGCAGCATCATGCTGCGCGCGCACCGGGCGATGGAGTCGATCACGCTCGACCGCGAGGTGCTCGCGCTGAAGGACGACCTCATGCCGCGCTATGCGCGCCTGATCTACAACGGCTACTGGTTCAGCCCCGAGCGGCGGCTGCTGCAGACCCTGATCGACGCCTCGCAGCAGACGGTGAACGGCACGGTGCGCGTGAAACTGTACAAGGGCACGGTGCTGGTGGTCGGCCGCGCATCGAAGAGCGATTCGCTGTTCGATCCGCGCATCGCGACCTTCGAGGAGGACGCGGGCGCCTACAACCAGGCCGACGCGGGCGGGTTCATCCGCCTCAACGCACTGCGCATGCGCATCGCCGCGAACCTGGCGCGCCGCAGGAGGCACTAATGATGCCGCGGGCGCGCTGGCTTCTTCTGCTCGCGGCGCTCGTGCTGAGTCTCGCGGCGGCTCCCGTCCGGGCTGCGGCCTTCCTGGTGCCGCTCGGCGACACGCGGGTCGCGCTCGATGCCCCGCCGGGTTTCGCCGACACCGGCTTTCTCGGCTCGCCGCGGCTCGAAGAGCTCGCCCAGTCGCTGACCTCGGCGTCCAACCGCATCCTGCTGTTCGCAATCACGGACGGCGACCTGCGCGCGTTCATGAACGGCGACCAGCCCGCGATGCGCCGCTACATGATCGCCGTCACGCCGCGCTCGCTGGTGCGCCACAGCGTCAGCCTGGACGAGTTCGCCACGCTCGCCGCCGACGCGCTGCGCGGCCTCGGCAAGCCTGCCGGCAGCGCCGATTATCCGAAGTTCCTCGACCGCCAGCCCGCCGGTCAGGCGAGCCTGCTCGCCGAGCTGCGCTCCGAGCCCGAGGTCGTCAGCGTGCTGCAGGGCACGCGCATGCCATCGCAAGGCGGCTACGGCGAAAAGCCGCACTATCTGCTGTCGACCACCACGTGGCTGCTGCTGCGCGGCAAGGCGCTCAGCGTGTCGGTGTACACCGGCTACGACGGCCCCGCTGACCTCGCCTGGATAAAATACGTCACGCAGCGCTGGATCGACCAGCTGCAGCGTATCAACAGCCGGTAGCGCAGGGAGGCGCGTCATGCCGTCGTTCGACATCGTCTCGCAGGTCGACAAGCAGGAAGTGAAGAACGCGGTCGAGCAGACCAACAAGGAAATCGCGAACCGCTTCGACTTCAAGGGCTCGGACGCCCGCGTGGAGCAGAACGAGCTTCAGCTCACGGTGTTCGCCGACGACGAGTTCAAGCTCGGCCAGGTGACCGACGTGCTGCGCGGCAGGATGACCAAGCGCAACGTCGACGTGCGCTGCCTGGAGCTGGGCGAGCTGGAGAAGATCGGCGGCGACAAGGTCAAGCGCGCCGTCACCGTCAAGGTCGGCATCGCGAGCGACCGCGCCAAGCAGATCGTCAAGCTCGTCAAGGACTCGAAAAGCAAGGTGCAGGCCTCGATCCAGGGCGACACGGTGCGCATCAGCGGCGCCAAGAAGGACGACCTGCAGGCAACCATCCAGCTGGTGCGCCAGTCGGTCGCCGACGTCCCCTTGCAGTTCGTCAACTTCAGGGACTGAGCCCCGCGGCTCCGCGCTCAGGCGCGCCGCGCGCCATTGGGCCCGGCTAACCCCTGGCCAGTCCCTCGACCCACCGGTCGTAGATGCGGTCTGCGACGCGGTGCAGCCGCTCCAGGCGCGACCCGAGCTCGCGCTCGATCTGCGCCACGGGCTGCACGCCGGGGCTCGCCGCCGCGTCTTCGATCTCCCGGCGGCCGGCGCGGCACCACGCCCCGATCACGTCCTCGGTCATCTCGACGTGGCACTGCATGCCGAAGTGCTTGCCCAGGGCGAAAGCCTGGTTGGCGCAATACGCGCTCTCGAGCACGCGCGTCGCTCCGAGCGGGACGGCGAAGGTCTCGCCATGCCAGTGGAACGCCTCGAAGCCCTGCTGGTCCCCGAACCACGCGCGCGCCACGCCGTTGTCGGCGACGCTCACTTCGCCCCAGCCGATCTCCTTCACCGCATTGCGCGCGACCTCGGCGCCGAACGCCTTCGCCATGAGTTGCCCGCCGAGGCAATGGCCCAGGGTGGGCACGTCGTTCCTGACGGCGTCGCGAATCAACTCGAGCAACGGCGCGATCCACGGCAGATCGTCGTTGACGCTCATCGGCCCGCCCATCAGCACCAGTCCCGAAAACTGGCGCACGTCGCGCGGCACCGCTTCGCCGGCGTCGATCGCAGCCAGACGCCACGGGATCGAATGCCGCTCGAGGTATGTGGCAAAATACCCCGGCCCTTCGCTGTGGGCGTGCCTGAAAATCCCGACCGATTTCACCGGAGACCCGCGTGATAAAGCGGCATTGTATTGCGCTTGTCGCGGCGCTGACAGCCTGTCCCGCGCTCGCCGCGGAGGTGGAGGTCATCGGCTCGTTCGGCGACAAGGCCGCGGTGCTGGTGATCGACGGCGGCGCGCCGCGGACGGTGCGGGTCGGCCAGACGACCGCCGAAGGCGTCGCGGTGCTGGCGATCGACGGCGATCGCGTCACGCTCAGGGTCGACGGACAGCGGCGCGTCGTACAGCTCGGCAATGAATACTTTTCCGCGCAAGGCGGCGACAGCCGTCAGAACGCGATCCTGTCGGCCGACGCGCGCGGCCACTTCCTGACCGACGGGCTGGTGGACGGCGCCACGGTGCGCTTCGTCGTCGACACGGGCGCCACCGAGGTCGCGCTCCCGGCGAGCGTCGCCACCCGGCTCGGCATCGACTACCGCAAGGGCCGCCCCGCAGTAACGCAGACCGCCAACGGACGGGCGCCCGCCTGGCGCATCACGCTCGATCGCATCAAGGTCGGCGGCATCGAGCTGAGCAACGTCGGAGCGATCGTGATCGAGCACGGACTGAACGTGGCGCTGCTCGGCATGAGCTTTCTGAACCGCGTGGACATGCGCCGCGACGGCGAGACCATGACCCTCACGCGGCGTTACTGAAACGGAGCGACCATGAATCAGCCGGTTGAAAGCGCGCTGCGCGGGCAGACCGCGACGATCCCGAACTTCATCAACGGCGAGCACGTCCTCGCCGCCGGCGGCAAGACGTTCGAGAACCGCTCGCCGGCCGACGGCCGGCTGATCGGGCTGGTCTCCGAGGCCGGCGAAGCCGAGGTCGACGCGGCCGTGCGCGCGGCGCGCGCGGCGCTCGCGGGGCCCTGGGGCAGCATGGACACCGCCAGGCGCACCGAGCTGCTCTACGCCGTGGCCGACGAAATCAACCGGCGCTTCGAGGATTTTCTCGCGGCCGAGGTGGCCGATACCGGCAAGCCCCACTCCCTCGCGCGGCACATCGACATTCCGCGCGGGGCCGCGAACTTCAAGGTCTTCGCCGACGTGGTGAAGAACGTCGCCACCGAAGCGTTCCAGATGGCGACCCCGGACGGCGCCGGGGCGCTCAACTACGCGATCCGCGTGCCCAAGGGTGTCGTGGGGGTGATCTGCCCGTGGAACCTGCCGCTCCTGCTCATGACCTGGAAAGTCGGCCCGGCGCTCGCCTGCGGCAACGCGGTGGTGGTGAAGCCCTCTGAGGAGACCCCGTCCACCGCGACGCTGCTGGGCGAGGTCATGAACAAGGTGGGCGTTCCCAAGGGCGTGTACAACGTCGTGCACGGCTTCGGGCCGGGATCCGCGGGCGAGTTCCTCACGCGCCACCCCGGTGTGGACGCAATCACGTTCACCGGCGAAACGCGCACCGGCACCGCCATCATGAAGGCTGCCGCGGAGGGCCCGCGCGTGGTGTCCTTCGAGCTCGGCGGCAAGAATGCCGGCGTCGTCTTTGCAGACTGCGACTTCGAGGCCGCAGTGGACGGCATTAGCCGCGCCGCGTTCGCCAACTGCGGCCAGGTCTGCCTGGGAACCGAGCGCGTGTACGTCGAGCGCCCGATCTTCGAGCGCTTCGTGCAGGCCCTGAAGGCCAAGGCGGAGACGATGAAACCGGGCCGCCCCGAGGACAAGACGACTGGAATCGGCCCGCTGATCAGCCAGGAGCACCGCAGCAAGGTCCTGTCGTATTACGCGCAGGCGGTCGAGGACGGGGCGACGGTGGTCACCGGCGGCGGCATCCCGCAGATGGAAGGGGCGCTCGCCAACGGCTCCTGGATCCAGCCGACGATCTGGACCGGCCTGCCCGAGACGTCCGCGGTGATCCGCGAGGAGATCTTCGGCCCGTGCTGTCATATCCGTCCGTTCGACGCCGAGGACGAGGCGATCCGGCTCGCCAACGACACGCCCTATGGCCTGGCGACGACGATCTGGACTACGAATCTGGCGCGCGCGCATCGCGTCGCCGCGCGCATCGACGTGGGCATCTGCTGGGTGAACAGCTGGTTCCTGCGCGACCTGCGCACCCCGTTCGGCGGCTCGAAGCACTCGGGCATCGGCCGTGAAGGCGGCGTGCACTCGCTCGAGTTCTATACCGAGCTGCGCAACGTCTGCGTGAAGCTGTGAGCGCCAAACGCTAGGGAGACCCGCATGCACTTTTCCACGTCCGACATCGTCGTATCCACCATAGCCTTCTTCATCGCGTCGTTTTTCGTCAAGCGCTACCTGGACGACATGGGTATCCCGAAGGGAATGACGCGCAATGCCATGGTGTTCGCCCTCGCGCTGCTCGCCTCGTACATCGTGCAGGCGGCCTTCGACTGGGTCGTGCACGTCGTCTGATCCGCGCGCCGCTCAGCGCCTCCTGCGAAACGGCGGCCGCCCGCGCCAGTACTGGATCAGGAGCCAGGCACCCGCCATCCCGCCCAGGTGGGCGAAATGCGCGACGCCCTCCTCGGTGCCCGTAACGCCGAGGAACAGCTCGAGCGCGCCGTACAGCAGCACGAACAGCCAGGCCGGCATCGGGATCGGCGGAATCAGCAGGATGATCGTGCGGTTCGGGAAGTACATCGCGTAGGCGAGCAGCACGCCGAAAATGCCGCCCGAGGCGCCGATCGTCGGATAGGGTTCGCCGCCCACCACGCCCGCAAACACGAGCTGCGAGACCGCCGCGGCGATGACGCTGGCGAAGTACAGGTTCAGGAAGCGCTTCGGGCCGAACAGCGTCTCGACCTGCCCGCCGAACATGTACAGCGCGAACATGTTGACGAACAGGTGCAGCCAGCCGCCGTGCAGGAAGCTGTAGGTGACCACCTGCCAGGGCTGGAAGCCGGCCCCGCTGCCCAGCAGCGACATCGTGCCCAGGGGCCACAGCCCGAGGTAGGTGATCATCGCCGCCGGGCCGACCGCCAGCTCGAGCAGGAATACCGCGACGTTGGCGATCAGCAGCGTGCGCGTGACGGGCGGAAGCGGTTGGAACATCGGCTGGATCGGCGCTCGAAAAAATTCGGCAACGAGAACGCCGGCCGCGGCGGCGTCCGGCGAACCGCAGTCTAACGTTTTTCACGCGGCGGCGATTCCGCGCCGGCCGGTCAGCCCTCCGTACCGGGCACCAGCGGCACGAAGCGCACCGGCAGGATGCGGCGTTCGTCGCATCCGCCGTCGGCGCGCTTGGTGAGCAGCAGCAGGTACTGGAGGTCGAACGCCTCGCCGACCGGGACCACAATGCGGCCGCCGGTCTTGAGCTGCGCCACCAGCGCCGGCGGGACCCGCGGCGCCGCGGCGGTCACGATGATGCCGTCGAATGGCGCCTTGTCGGGCCAGCCGGCGTAGCCGTCGCCGATGCGCACTTCGACGTTGCGGCACTCGAGCGCGGCAAGCCGCGCCTGCGCCTCGCGAGCGAGGCGCGCCAGGATCTCGACCGTGTACACCTGGCGCACGATCTGGGCGAGCACGGCAGCCTGGTAGCCCGAGCCGGTACCCACCTCGAGCACCACGTGGTTCGGCTTGGGTTCGATCAAATCCGTGGACAGCGCGACGATGTACGGCTGCGAAATGGTCTGGCCGTCGCCAATCGGCAGCGGATGGTTGCGGTACGCGTGGGGAACCTGCTCCGGCGGTACCAGCCGGTGCCGCTCGACCTTGCCGAGCGCCGCCCGCACCGCCGGCGACATCGCCGCGAACCCGGTCTCGAGGCGCGTCTCGGCGTACAGCGCCTCGACTTCGGCGACCATGGCCGCGCGTTCGGCCGCGAAGTCGCGTGCACGGGCGGGAACGTCTGCCATGTCGAGCGCCGCGAGCGCGGCGGTCATCCCGTTGCGCCACCTGCCGGACAGGGCCGCGCACTCACTGCTTCGCGCTCTTGTCCTTCTCGATCATGGCGTAGGCGGAGTGATTGTGGATCGACTCGAAGTTCTCCGACTCGACCACATACGCCTCGATGCGCTCGTCCAGGTTGAGCACCGCCGCCACGTCGCGCACCATGTCCTCGACGAACTTCGGATTGTCGTAGGCGCGCTCGGTGACGTACTTTTCGTCCGGACGCTTGAGCAGCCCGTACAGCTCGCTCGAGGCCTGCCTTTCGACGAGGTCCACGATCTCCTCGATCCAGACGAATGCATTCAGCCGCGCCGTGACCGTAACGTGCGAGCGCTGGTTGTGCGCCCCGCGCTCGGAAATCTTCTTGGAGCACGGGCACAGGCTGGTCACCGGCACCAGCACCTTCAGCGTGAAGCTCTGCTGGCCCTTGCGGGCCGCGCCGATGAAGCTGACCTCGTAATCCATCAGGCTGCGAACGGCCGACACCGGCGCCGCCTTCTCGATGAAATACGGGAAGCTCATCTCGATGTGGCCTTCCTCGGCCTCGAGCCGCTCGACCATCTCGCGCAGCATCACCTGGAACGTCTCCACGGTGATCTCGCGCTCGTGCGCGCTGAGGATCTCCACGAAGCGCGACATGTGCGTGCCCTTGAAGTGATGCGGCAGACCCACGTACATGTTGAAGCTGGCGATGGTGTGCTGCACGGCCCCCGAGCGCTCCTGGATCTTCATCGGGTGGCGGATCGCCTTGACGCCCACCTTGTCGATCGCGAGCCTGCGCGTGTCGGCGAAAGCCTGGACGTCCGGGATGTTGTACAGATCGCGCGATTTCATGCGTAAGACCTTGCCCGTCAAGCGGGCATTGCGGAGGTCACATTATAACTCCGAGTAAATTACTCGGACATTACGGCGCGGACCGATTTCAATATGCCGTCGCGGTCCAGGCCGACCGAGGCGAGCAGCTTGGCGTGGTCCCCGTGGTCGACGAAGCGGTCCGGCAGGCCGAGCAGCAGCACGCGCCGCTCGAGCCCCAGGCCGGCGAGCGCCTCGCACACCGCGCTGCCGGCGCCGCCCATCACCGCGTGCTCCTCGAGCGTGACCAGCAGCTCGTGCGTCTCGGCGAGCCGCCTCACCAGCTCCAGGTCGAGCGGCTTGACGAAGCGCATGTTGGCCACGGTCGCGTCGAGCTCGTTCGCGGCCGCGAGCGCCGGCGCGAGCAGCGCGCCGAATGCGAGCAGGGCCACGCGCCGCCCCTGCCGGCGCAGCTCCCCCTTGCCCACCGGCAGCGGGTGCAGTTCCAGGCCGGGCGCCACCCCGGGCCCCGCGCCGCGCGGATAGCGCACCGCCGCCGGCGCGCCGAGCTGGAACCCGGTCGTGAGCATGCGCCGGCATTCCTCCTCGTCCGCAGGCGCCATCACCGTGAGGTTCGGTACGCAGCGCAAATACGCGAAATCGAAGGCGCCGTTGTGCGTCGCGCCGTCGCCGCCCACCAATCCGCCCCGGTCGAGCGCGAACAGCACCGGCAGATTCTGGATCGCGACGTCGTGGATCAGCTGGTCGTAGCCGCGCTGCAGGAACGTCGAGTAGATCGCCACCACCGGCCGCAGCCCCTCGCAGGCGAGCCCCGCGGCAAAGCTCACCGCGTGCTGCTCGGCGATGCCGACGTCGAAGTAGCGCGCCGGATAGGCCTCCGAGAATTCCACCATGCCCGAGCCCTCGCGCATCGCCGGCGTGATCGCCACCAGCCGCTCGTCGGCCGCCGCCGTGTCGCACAGCCAGTCGCCGAAGATCTGCGAATAGGTGGGTTTGGCGCCGGCGGACTTCTTGATGCCCTCCGCGAGGTCAAACTTGCCCGGCCCGTGGTAGAGGACCGGGTCGTCCTCCGCCAGCTTGTAGCCCTGGCCCTTGCGCGTCACCACGTGCAGGAACTGCGGTCCCTTGAGCTTCTTGATGTTGCCGAGCGTGGGAATGAGCGCGTCCAGGTCGTGGCCGTCGATCGGTCCGATGTAGTTGAAGCCGAACTCCTCGAACAGGGTCGAGGGCGTCACCATGCCCTTGAAGTGCTCCTCGGCGCGGCGCGCGAGCTCCCATACGCCGGGGACGCGCTTCAGCAGGTGCTCGCTGGCGCGCCGCGCGGTGCTGTAGATGCGGCCGGAGAGCAGTCGTGCCAGGTAGTTGGTGAGCGCGCCGACCGGCGGCGAGATCGACATCTCGTTGTCGTTGAGGATCACCAGCAGGTCGACGTCGGTCGCGCCGGCGTTGTTCATCGCCTCGAACGCCATGCCGGCGGACATCGCGCCGTCCCCGATCACCGCGATGCAGCGGCGCTGCTCGCCCTTCATGCGTGCCGCGGTCGCCATGCCGAGCGCGGCCGAGATCGAAGTCGAGGAATGCGCGGTGCCGAAGGTGTCGTACGCCGACTCGCTGCGGCGCGGGAAACCGGAAATGCCGCCCAGCTGGCGCAGCGTCTTCATCGCCTCGCGCCGCCCGGTGAGGATCTTGTGCGGATAGGTTTGGTGCCCGACGTCCCAGACGATGCGATCCTCGGGCGTGTCGAACACGTAGTGCAGCGCGATCGTGAGCTCGATCGTGCCCAGGTTGGACGACAGGTGGCCGCCGGTTTTCGACACCGAGTCGAGCACAAACGCGCGCAGCTCGTCGGCGAGCTGCTTGAGCTGCCGGCGCTCGAGCTGGCGCAACTCGGGCGGATTGTCGATCGTCTGCAGCAGCTCGTACATCAGCGGATTGTAGTCCTGCCGTCGCGCCTCGCCGCCCTGCGGCTCGTCGTCGCCGCGCGGCAGCTCCGCCGGAATTCCGCTGATCACCCGCATCAGAACTTTCTCAGGACGATGAAATCGGCCAGCTGACGCAGTCGCAGGGCCGGCTCGCCGAAACCTTCCAGTGACGCGTGCGCGTCGCGGCGCAGCTCGTCGGCAAGCTCCCGCGCGCGCGCCAGGCCCAGCAGCGAGACGTAGGTCGGCTTGCCCTGCCTGGCGTCCTTGCCGGCGGTCTTGCCGAGCGTCGCGCTGTTCGCCTCGCAGTCGAGCACGTCGTCGACCACCTGGAACGCGAGGCCGACGCACTTGGCATAGCGATCGAGCCGATCGGCCTGCTCGCCGCCGAGCGGCTTGCCGCACAGCGCACCCAGCGCCACCGCCGCGCGGATCAGCGCCCCGGTCTTGAGGATATGCATGTACTCGAGCTCCGGCAGGGTCAACGAGTTTCCGGTCGCCTGCAGGTCGATGGCCTGGCCGCCCGCCATGCCGCGCGAGCCTGCGGCCACGGCGAGGTTCCTCACCATCTCGAGCTGGGTTTGCGCGTCCCGGGCGAGCGGCCGCTCGGCGAGCAGCTGAAACGCGAGCGCCTGCAGCGCGTCGCCCACCAGCAGCGCGGTAGCCTGGTCATATTCGACGTGCACCGTCGGCTTGCCGCGCCGCAGCGGGTCGTCGTCCATGCATGGCATGTCGTCGTGCACCAGCGAGTAGGCATGAATCATCTCCACCACCGCCGCGGCCACCTCGAGCCGCTCGGACGCCGCTCCGGAGAGCTCTCCGGCCGCGAAGCACAGCAGCGGTCGCACCCGCTTGCCTCCCTCCAGCGTCGCGTACCGCATCGCCTCGTGCAGTCGCGCGGGCGCGAGCTCCGCGCCCGGCAGCAGACGGCCCAGCGCCGATTCCATGCGCTCCTGGATGGCCCCCATCCAGCCCTCAAAATGAGACTCAGTCGTCGGCACCAGGTTCCGGCCTGAGCTGCGCAAGCGGCTTGAGAACCTCGCCCTCGAGCACCTTGACCTGCTGCTGCGCGGCCTCCAGCCGCCGCTGGCAGAGCTTGGCGAGTTGCAGGCCGCGCTGGTGCGCAGCAAGCGCCTGCTCCAGCGACAGGTTGCCGCTCTCCATCTGTGCGACGATGCTCTCCAGCTCCGCAAGCGCGCTCTCGAAGCTCGGCTCGGAAACGCTCTGAGCGTCGCTCTGGGAACTTTGGCGCGGGGACTTGCTCATAGGGGGACTTTGGCCGGATGCCTGCTTTTCGGCGCAACCTCGGCCGCGGTAGAATTTTACGTTTTTTTGGCGCCCCTTGGAGCCCCGATGTCGGACCTTGCCATCCCGCAGCACCTGAAACCGGCCAATGCCCAGCTGCCGGTTTCCTGGTACTTCGATCCGGAGATCTTCGCCCTCGAGAAGAAGCGGCTGTTCGACGCGGCGGCGGGGTACGTCGGCCACGAGCTGATGGTCCCCAACGCGGGTGACTACCATACCCTCGCCTGGCTCGACCATGCCAGGGTGCTGGTCAGGAACGCCTCCGGCGTCGAGCTGCTGTCCAACGTGTGCCGCCACCGGCAGGCGATCATGCTGGAAGGGCGCGGCAATACGCAGAACATCGTCTGCCCGCTGCACCGCTGGACGTACGACCTGAGAGGCGAGCTTCTCGGAGCGCCGCACTTCGCCGAGACGCCATGCCGCAACCTGGGCGCGCAACGGCTCTCGAGTTGGAACGGGCTGCTGTTCGCCGGCCCGCGCGACCCCCATCAGGACCTGGCCGGCGTCTCGCTCGCCGGCGACTTCGACTTCTCCGGCTACGTGCTCGACCGGGTGATGGTCGAGGACTACGCCTGCAACTGGAAGACCTTCATCGAGGTATACCTCGAGGTCTACCACGTCGAGCCATTCCACCCCGGTCTGTCGAACTTCACCGACTGCAACAACTTCAGCGTCGAGTACGGCGACAACTGGTCGCTGCAGATCGTGGCCGCGAAGGCGGGGCTCACCAGGCCCGGCACCCCGGTCTACAGGCGCTGGCACGAGGCCTGCCTGAAGTATCTCGACGGCCGCGAGCCCAGGCGCGGGGCACTGTGGATGACGTACTTTCCCGGCATCATGCTCGAGTGGTATCCGCACGTGCTGGTGGTCTCGCACCTGATCCCGCGCTCGCCGACGCTCACCACCAACGTGGTCGAGTTCTACTATCCGGAGGACATCGCGCTGTTCGAGCGCGAGTTCGTCGAGGCCGAGCAGGCGGCCTACGCCGAGACCGCCGCCGAGGACGGCGACCTGTGCCTGCGCATGGACCGCGGCCGCCGCGCGCTGTGGGAGCAGGGCCTGAACGACGCCGGCCCCTACCAGTCGCCGATGGAAGACGCGATGCTGCACTTCCACGAGTGGGTGCGCCGCGAACTCCGCATGCCCGCCGAGCGCGGCTGAGCGGCGCGCGCGGCAGGCCGATGACATACCGCACCCTCGTCGATGGCGACACGGTCGCGCGCCGCCTCGCGGATCCGGCCTGGCGGTTGTTCGACTGCCGTCACGACCTCGCCAAGCCCGAGCTCGGCGCGCGGCAATACGCCGCAGCGCACCTTCCCGGCGCGCTGTTCGCAGACCTCGATCATGATCTGTCGGCACCTGCAACCGGCAGCAGCGGCCGCCATCCGCTGCCCGAAGCGAACGCCTTCATCGCCTGGCTCGGCACACGGGGCCTGAAGGCCGGCGACCAGGTCGTCGCCTACGATGCCGGCAGCGGCAGCATGGCGTCGCGCCTGTGGTCGATGCTGCGCTGGATCGGACACGACGCGGTGGCGGTGCTCGACGGCGGCATGGTGCAATGGCTGCGCGAAGGCCGCCCGGTCACCACCGAGGTGCCGGCGGTCGCACCGACCGTTTACCGGGGAAGGCCGCAGGATGCCCTGCAGGCCGACGCCGCATTCGTGGCGCAGCATCTGGGACACGCCGACGTCCTGCTGCTCGACGCGCGCGCGCCGGAGCGCTTTCGCGGCGAAGCCGAGCCGATCGACCCGGTGGCCGGGCGCATCCCGGGCGCACACAACCGCTTCTGCAACGAGAACCTGGCCGCGAACGGCTGCTTCAAGAGCGCGGACCAGCTGCGCCGGGAATATGCAGCTGCGCTCGCGGGACGCGAGCCCACCGAGGTCGTGCACTACTGCGGTTCAGGTGTGGCCGCCTGCCACAATCAGCTCGCCATGGAGATCGCCGGCCTGTCCGGGTCCCGCGTGTACACGGGCTCCTGGAGCGAGTGGATCGCGGATCCGCGTAGGCCGCGCCTGCGCGACCGCGGCTGAGGCCGTTCGTCCCGCGCGCCGTCCGAACGGCGGTAAGCAAGCGGGGCCAGAGGCGCACCCATGCTCAGGTACGCCGCCGACGCGCTGCTCGTCGTCCACTTCCTCGTCGCCGCGTTCATCGTCGGCGGCCTGGTCCTGGTCTGGGTCGGACGCCTTCGCGGCTGGCGCTGGATCCGCGCCCGCGCGTTCCGTCTGGCGCACGTGGCGGCGACGGCCTACGTCGCGCTCGAGACGCTGGCCGGCTACGCCTGTCCGCTGACGATCTGGGAGGACATGCTGCGCGGCACCGTGCAGCCGGAATCCTTCATCGGCCGCTGGTTGCACCGCGTGCTGTTCTACAGCTTCCCCGAATGGGTCTTTGCGCTTGTCTACGCGCTGTGGGCGCTGGCCGCAGTCGCGACGCTCTGGCTCGTGCCGCCGAAGCCGCGCCGCTGAAGCCAGCCGAACAACTCGACGAAAACGCGCTCGCGCACCTCGCGGCGCGAAAGCACGAGGTCGTGCAGTCCGCCCGGGATCTCGCACAGCGTCACGTCGCTGCCCAGCCCCGGGCTCCAGCGCTTGATGTCCTCGACGTCGAGCACGGTGTCGGCGCTCATCAGGCTGTCTTTCCACTCGCGCCCGAACTCGGAGCGGTCCGAGTACATGGCGAGCACCGGGCAGGTGATCGCCAGGCCTGCGTGCACTCTCGCGTGTGCGCGGCGGATCGCCGCCAGCCAGCCGAAATAGGTCGGGAAGCCCTGCATCGGCTTCAAGCGCAGGTCGAAGTCCCATTCGCCATGCTGGCTCTTGTGCAGGCTCATGGGATAGAACGGGCTCAGCCTGTTGGGATTGTTGAGGAACGGAAACAGGCGGCCCAGTGCCGCCGCCAGGGCGAGCTGCGGCCGCACTGACGCAGGCACGTAGAAATCGAAAAACGGGCTGTTCAGCCACAGCGCGCCGACGCGCCCCCGCGCGTCGCCTTCGTGCGCGTAGAGCGAAACAAGCAGGCCCCCGGTCGAATGCCCGGCGAGCAGCAGCGGCGCATCGCCCTGCTCCCCGGAAATGATCCCGATTGCGCGCGTAAGCTCGGCGTAGTACTCGGACAGGTCGTTGCAGAAGCAGGGATGCTGACGCGCGAGCAGCGAGCGACCGTGCTTTCTCAGGTCGAGCGCGTAGAAGGCGTAGCCCTCGGCCGCAAAGCGCTCCGCCATCTCCGACTGGAAGAAATAGTCGACGAAGCCGTGGATGTACAGCACCGCCCTGTCGCGCCGCGGGCCGGGCAAGCGGACCAGGGTCGCTGCCACCGGGCCGTCGTAATCGGGCGGAAATTCGAGCCGCCGCTGCACGAAGCCGGCAAGCAACGTATCCGGTTGCCAGTCACTCATGGTGCGCAGTTTACGATGGCGCCTGAGCTCACGCTCGCGCGCCGTGGTGCGCGAGCGCCCATTGCACGTGCTCCCTCACGAGCGCCGACGGATGCTCCGCGCGCGCGCGTAGCGCGGCGAGCACTCCGGGTGCGGCGGGCGCGTTGCCCAGGCCGACGGCCAGATTGCGCAGCCAGCGCTCGTAGCCGATGCGTCGGATCGGCGAGCCCGCCAGCCGCTCGGCGAACTCGGCCGCGCTCCAGGCAAACAGCTCGACTAGCGTGGCCGCATCCAGCCCGTTGCGCGCGGCGAAATCCGGCTCGCCGCTCGGCGCGGCGAACGAGTTCCACGGGCACACCAGCTGGCAATCGTCGCAGCCGTAGACCCGATTGCCGATGAGCGGGCGCAGCGGTTCCGGAATCGCGCCCTTGAGCTCGATCGTCAGGTAGGAAATGCAGCGGCGCGCGTCGAGCTGGTAGGGCGCGCGGATCGCCTGCGTCGGGCAGACCTCGATGCACTTCGTGCAGCTGCCGCAGTGCTCGCTCACCGGCGCGTCCGGCGGCAACGGCAGGCTGCAGTAGATTTCGCCGACGAAGAACCAGGAGCCCGCTTCGCGCGAGAGCAGCAGCGTGTGCTTGCCGCGCCAGCCCAGCCCCGCCTTGGCCGCAAGCGCCACCTCCAGCACCGGCGCCGAATCGACGAACACGCGGTGCCCGAATTGCCCTGCCTGCGCGGCGATAAGATCGCAAAGCGCCTGCAGGCGGGAGCGCAGCAGTCTGTGGTAGTCGCGGCCGCGCGCGTAGCGTGCGATGTAGGCGAGCCCTCCGTCAGCGAGCGCGGCCCATTCGTCGCGCCCGGCCGGCGCATAATCCATGCGGCAGCTGATCACCCGCAGCGTCCCCGCGACCAGCTCGGCCGGGCGCGCGCGGCGCGCCCCGTGCCGCGCCATATAATCCATCTCCCCGTGCCAGCCTTTCGCCAGCCATGCGAGCAGGCGTGCCTCGGCAACGGATAGATCGGTATCCGCGATGCCGATCGCCTGGAAGCCCAACTGAGCTCCCCAGTCCTTGATCTGCGCGGCGAGCCGAGCGTAGTCCATGAACCCGATGTTGAAGCGTTTCCCGGAAGCGGCGCAACCGCGGCGCGGCGTTGGGCTGCCGCGCGAGCACCCATGACCAGGATCGATCTCCCGGACGAAGCGGCGACGACGCGCCTGGGCGCGGCGCTTGCAGCCGGGGCTGCGCCCGGGAGGGTGCTGTTTTTGCGCGGCGAGTTGGGCGCCGGCAAAACCACGCTGGTGCGCGGTCTGCTGCGCGCCCTGGGCTACGCGGGACGCGTCAAGAGTCCGACCTACGGGCTGCTTGAACTTTACTGCGTTTCGAGCTTAAACTTGTATCACTTTGATTTTTATCGGGTCGGAGATCGATCGGAATGGGTGAGTTCCGGATTCCGCGACTACTTCAATCCGGAATCGGTTTGCCTCGTCGAATGGCCAGAGCGTGCCGCTGGCTGGCTCGCGCCTCCGGACTTGGAGGTGCGGCTGAATTTTGCTGCCGAGGGGCGCGGCGCGACGCTGGAGGCCACCAGCGAAGCCGGCCGGGCTTGGCTCGACGCGGCTATGCAACGCTGGCAACCGGCTTAGGTGCGCTGTTCCTGGTGCAGTGCGCCCTGCCCGCCCGCGCCGACGAGGCAGTGATCGCGGCGCGCCTGTGGCCCGCGCAGGACTACACCCGCATCACGTTCGAGTCGAGGCACCCGCTCAAGTACCACCTGTTTTCGCTCAACCACCCCGAACGGCTGGTGCTCGATCTCGAGGGTGTCGACATGAGCCCGGCGCTCGCCGAGCTGCAGGGCAAAGTCGCCCCCGGCGACCCCTACATCAGGGGGCTGCGCGTCGCGCGCAACCGGCCCAGCGTGGTGCGGGTGGTGATCGACCTGAAATCCCGGGTCAAGCCGCAGGTGTTCAGCGTCAAGCCGGTCGCCGATTACCGCTATCGGCTGGTGCTCGACATGTACCCGCTGCATGCGCCGGATCCGCTCGCGGCGCTGATCCAGTCCGAAGCAAGACGCGGGTCGGCCGGGCGCGACGGCAGCGGCGGCCCGCCGCTCAAGATGGAGCGGCTCGCCACCATCGTGGTCGACCCCGGGCACGGCGGCGAGGACACCGGCGCGCGCGGCCCGGACGGCACCCTGGAGAAGAACGTCACGTTGATGATCGCGCGCCGCCTGCAGGCGCTGATCAACGACCAGCCCGACATGCGCGCGGTGCTCACGCGCACCGGCGACTACTACGTGCCGCTAGCGGCTCGCGTCGCGTTGGCGCGCCGGCTCAAGGCCGACCTGTTCGTGTCCATCCACGCGAATTCCTGCGAGCACTGTGATGCACAGGGCTCGATGGTGTTCGCGCTCTCCGAGCGCCGCGCCACCTCGACCCTCGCGCGGCTGCTGGCACGCAGCGAGAACAGCGCCGACCTGGTCGGCGGCGTCGACATCGATACCAAGGACCGCTATCTCGCGCGCACGCTGCTCGACTTGTCGCAGACCGCGACCATCGACCACAGCCTGAGGCTCGGCCGCGACGTGCTCGGCGAGCTCGGGCAGGTGAACCCGCTGCACAGCGACCGCGTCGAGCAGGCGAGCTTCGCCGTGCTGACCGCGCCCGACGTCCCCTCGATCCTGGTGGAGACCGCGTTCATCTCCAATCCCACGGAAGAGCGCAAGCTCCGAAACGACGCGTACCAGGAGAAGATCGCGCAGGCGATCTTCGACGGCGTCAAGCAGTATCTGGTGCAGAACCCGCCCCACCCGCAGCCCACCATGGCGCTGCAGCAGTGAGTCAGGCGCCGGGCCTGGCCCATCGGTGGCGCAGGTAACCGACCAAGATCGGCACCATCGACAGCGCGACGACCGCCAGGATCGCAAGCGTCAGGTTCTGCCTGACCACCGGGATGTTGCCGAAGTGGTAGCCGGCGAAGGTCAGCGATCCGACCCATAGCAGCGCACCGCTGACGCTGAAGGCGAGAAAGCGCCAGTAGCGCATCGTGCCGACTCCGGCGACGAACGGCGCGAAGGTGCGCACCAGCGGAACGAAGCGCGCGATCATCACCGTCTTGCCGCCATGGCGCTCGTAGAAGGCATGCGTGCGCTCGAGCGCGTGCCGGTTGAGCCAGCGCGAGTGCCGGAAGTGGAACATGCGCGGCCCGATCCAGCGCCCGATCCAGTAGTTGACGTTGTCGCCGCACAGCGCTGCGCACACCAGCAGCGCGATCGAGCTCGTCACGTCGAGGCCGCCGGTCGCGGCCAGCGTGCCCACCACGAACAGCAGCGAGTCGCCCGGCAGGAAAGGCGTCACCACGAGCCCGGTTTCGCAGAACACGATGAGGAACAGCAGCCCGTATACCCAGCTGCCGTACTGCGCGAGAAAGGCGGCGAGATGCTGGTCGAGATGGGTGACGTAGCCCCACAGCGCGAGCAGAAGATCCATGGCGGGATTGTAGCGGCTCGGCCGGTATAATCGGGCGCACCTTGGGCGCGATCCGGATCCTCCCCGAGCTGCTGATCAGCCAGATCGCCGCGGGCGAGGTGGTCGAACGCCCCGCCTCGGTGCTCAAGGAACTGCTCGAGAACAGCCTCGACGCCGGCGCGGACGAGATCCTGGTCACGCTCGAGCAGGGCGGCGCGAGGCGGGTGCAGGTCGAGGACGACGGCGCCGGCATTCCGCGCGACGAGCTGCCGCTTGCGCTCGCGCGCCACGCCACCAGCAAGATCGCCACGCTCGAGGAACTCGAGGCGGTCACTACCATGGGCTTTCGCGGCGAGGCGCTCGCCTCGATCGCCTCAGTCGCGCGTCTCGAGATCGCCTCGCGCACGCGCGAGGCGCCGCACGGCTACGTGCTGCGCGCCGAAGGCGCGATCTACGGCGAGGTCGAGCCGACCGCGCGCGCGCCCGGCACGACGGTTGCCGTGAGCGACCTGTATTTCAATACCCCCGCGCGGCGCAAGTTCCTGCGCACCGAGGCCACCGAGTTCGGCCATTGCGAGGAGACCTTCCGCCGCATTGCGCTGGCGCGCCCCGAGGTCGCGTTCCTGCTCAAGCACAACGGCCGCATCGCAACCCACGTGCGCAGGCAGCCGCTCGGCGATCGCGCCGCGGCGCTGCTCGGCAAGGACTTTCTCACCGCAAGCCTCGCGGTCGAGGCGCAGGCCAGTACCTTGCGCCTGCATGGCATGGCCGGCGCGCCGCAGGCCGCGCGCGCCCGCGCCGACACCCAGTATTTCTTCGTCAACGGCCGCTTCGTGCGCGACCGGCTGCTCGCGCACGCGGTGCGCGAAGCCTACCGCGACGTGCTGCACGGGGAGCGCCAGCCGGCCTACGTGCTGTTCCTGGAGATCGACCCGCACGGCGTCGACGTGAACGTGCATCCGGCCAAGATCGAAGTGCGGTTCCGCGACGCGCGCAGCGTGCATCAGTTCGTTCTGCATGCGCTCAGGCGTGCGCTGTCCGCGAGCGCCGCCGAGGCGCCGGTGCCCTATGTCAGCGTGGCGTCGGGCCCGGCCGCGGCCACGCAGCCGGGTCACCAGCCAGGGCTCGCGATCGCCCAGCCCGCGGCGGCCTATCAGGCGTTCATGGCTTCGGCTGCCGCAACGGCCGGCCCGGCGACCGCCGTCCGAGACCCGCGCGCCGCCTTTCAGGCCGCGCGCGACCTGCCTCCCCTGGGCTTTGCCCTCGCCCAGCTGCACGGCGTTTACGTGCTGGCGCAGAACGCGGCCGGACTGGTGCTGGTGGACATGCACGCGGCGCACGAGCGCATCGTGATGGAGCGGCTCAAGCGCGACCTCGACGCGGGTGGCACCCAGGCCCAGCAGCTGCTGGTGCCGGCGCTGGTGTACGCCGACGCCCTCGAGATCGCGACGGCCGAGGAGAACGGCGACGCGCTGGCGCGCCTGGGCTTCGACATCACCGCTGCCGGTCCGCAGGAGCTCGCGGTGCGCGCCGCACCGGCGGCGCTGGCGAGCGGCGACATCGGCGCGCTGGCGAAGAGCGTGCTTGCCGAGCTGCGCGAATTCGGCGCCGCCGAGGCGCTTGCCGCGCGGCGCGACGAGCTGCTCGCCGGCATGGCGTGTCATGCCGCGGTACGTGCCCATCGCGTACTGAGCGTGCCGGAGATGAACGCGCTGCTGCGCGAGATGGAGGAAACCGAGCGCTCGGGCAGCTGCAACCACGGCCGGCCGACCTGGTACCAGCTCACGCTGGCCGATCTCGACAGGCTGTTCCTGCGCGGGCGCTGAGCGATGCGACGAGTGATGGTCGTCACCGGGGGCAGCCGCGGCATCGGCGCCGCCACCGCGAGGATGGCGGGCGCGCGGGGCTGGGCGATGTGCGTCAACTACCTGCGCGACCGCGACGCCGCAGACCAGGTCGTGGAAGCGATCAACGGCTCCGGCGGCCGGGCGATTGCCATGCGCGCGGATGTGTCGTCGGAAGCCGACGTGGAGCGCCTGTTCGAAGCGGTCGACGCACAGCTCGGCCCCGTCACGGCGCTGGTCAACAACGCCGGCATCCTCGAGCGGCAGACGCGCGTCGAGCATATGGACGCCGCGCGCATCAACCGCATTCTCGCCACCAACGTCACCGGCAGCATGCTGTGCGCGCGGGAGGCGATCCGCCGCATGTCGCGGCATCACGGCGGCAGCGGCGGCGCGATCGTCAACGTCTCGTCGGCCGTGTCCCGCCTCGGAGCGGGAGGAACCTACGTCGATTACGCCGCGTCGAAAGGGGCGATGGACACCTTCACCCTGGGACTGGCGCGCGAGCTCGCCGAAGAAGGCATCCGCGTGAATGCGGTGCGCCCCGGCTTCATCGACACGGAAATCCATGCCTCGAGCGGCGTCCCGGACCGCGTCGAGCGCATGCGCGGGGAAGTTCCGCTGAAACGCGGCGGACGGCCGGATGAGGTTGCCGAGGCGATCCTGTGGCTCGCCTCGGATGCCGCGTCGTACGTCACGGGCGCGCTGCTCGACGTCACCGGCGGGCGCTGAACTGCCTGCGCCGGACACGGTGAAGCCCGCCGCCTTCTGCCTGCTTGGTCCGACCGCGAGCGGCAAGTCGCGCCTCGCGCTGCAGCTCGCCGAGCGGCTGCCGCTCGAGATCGTGAGCGTCGACTCGGGCCAGGTCTACCGCGGCATGGACATCGGCACCGCCAAGTCGAGCGCCGAGGAGCGCCGCCGCGCGCCGCACCACCTGATCGACCTGATCGACCCGACCGGGAGCTACTCGGCGGGACGCTTCCGGGACGACGCCATTGCCGCCATCGAAGGAATCCGCGCGCGCGGCCGGATCGCGCTGCTCGTGGGTGGCACGATGCTGTATTACCGCGCCCTCTCCCGGGGCATCGCCGCGCTGCCGGCGGCCGACCCCGCGCTGCGCGCCGAGATCGACGCACAAGCGCGCAGCCAGGGCTGGTCTGCGCTGCACGCGCAGCTCGCCCGCGTAGATCCGGTCACCGCCCGGCGACTGGCGCCGAACGACGCGCAGCGCATCGAGCGGGCGCTCGAGGTGTACCGCGCGAGCGGCCGCACGATTTCGAGCTTCCACTCCGCGCCGAGCGCGCCGCTGCCGTTTGCGTTGCTGAGCTTCGCGCTGGTCCCCGCCGATCGGGCGCGGCTGCACGCGCGCATCGCGGCGCGCTTCGACCGCATGCTTGCCGACGGGCTGATCGACGAAGTCCGGGAACTGCGCCGCCGATACCCCCTCCACGCGGGGCTGCCGAGCATGCGCTGCGTCGGCTATCGGCAGGTCTGGGGCTACCTCGAAGGGGCGTATGACCGGGCGACGCTGCACGACAAGGCGGTCGCCGCCACCCGGCAGCTGGCGAAGCGACAGCTCACCTGGCTGCGCTCCCTGCCCGAGGTGGAACCGCTCGACGCCGATGCGCCGGCCCTGGAGGCCGAACTCGCCGCGCGTATTCGCGCGACCGCGCGCTGAGCGATGCGCCGGCCGGCGCGCGCAATAAGGAATCAGGAGCCGAGCTTGGCGATCAGGACGATCGCGAGGTACTGCACGAAGATGTACAGCATGGGAATCATGGTCCCGCCGAGCCCCACGGCGATGACCTGATGCATCGGCTCGACCTGCGCTTCGGCCTGGCTCGACCGGCGGAAGATCCACTGCAGCGCCTGGTCGACCTTGTAGCTCATCCAGGTGAACAGCATCAGGTAGGAGACCCACTTGGCCGCCTCGAGCAAGGTCGAATCGGTCCAGGTGGCGAGGACGTGGATGACGGCAGTCACCCCCAGCCATTCCAGCGCCCGAAACCACTCCGGAGCGAGCGCCGCGAGCGCCGCAACGATCGCCGGCTGTGCCGTCGCACCGAATGCGGGGGCAGCCGACTGAGCGAGCGCGGCCGAGATGCCGTCTGTTTCAGGTCCGTTCGGAAGCGACATAATTCTCATCATGTCGGGCCGCGACTCCCCGTACAAGGGAATTCTTAACAAGCCGTGACCAGAATCAAGCGCCATTTATCCGTCCGTCCAAGCGCCCCGCTTGGGCGGGCCGGCAGGAGCGCTCGAGGGCGGCGCGAGGCGATGACGGCAATGATCATTGTGGTAATGGGCGTATCTGGATCGGGCAAGAGCACGGTCGGGCGGCTGCTCGCGGCACGTATCGGCTGCCGCTTTCTCGACGCGGACGACTACCACCCGCCCGCCAACGTGGCAAAGATGGCCGCCGGCAGCCCTCTGGAGGATGCGGACCGTTGGCCGTGGCTGGCGCGGCTGAACGCGGAGTTGCGCGCCGCAGAGACGCGCGGCGAGAGCGCGGTGCTTGCCTGCTCGGCGCTGAAGCGCGCCTACCGCGTGCGTCTCGCGGCGGGGCTCGGGCACTGCGAATGGGCGTTTCTCGACGGCAGTGCCGAGTTGATCCGCAGCCGCGTCGCGCACCGCCGCCACCGCTACATGCCGGTCTCGCTGCTCGACAGTCAGTTTGCGGCGCTCGAGCGACCGGAAGGCGCGATCATGATCGACGTCGCAGCACCGCCGCAAGCTTGTGTCGAGGCGATCCTCGCCCGGCTCGGGTCGGCCTCGCCGCCCTGAATGGAGACCGCGATGGCCAGCCGCGTGCCCAGCCTTGCGTTACGCCGCAAAATCGCCGCGGCGATCGCCGCCCGCATCGCGCGCCTCGGCGTCACACAGGCCGAAGCCGCCGAACTGCTCGCCGTGAGCCAGCCGCGCGTCAACGCGCTGCTGCGCGGCCGCTGCGAGCTGTTCAGCCTGGACGCGCTGGTCAATCTCGCCTCACGCCTGGGACTCAAGGTGCGCATCGAAGTCGTGCGTCCCTACCACCCCCGCTAACGCAGCGCCGCCGCGACGGCGGGTCCGCGCGGCTTTAAGGCTGCTTTAAGGCCGTCGTCCGATGATGCGTCCCACGTAAGCGCGCAGATCGCGCGCCGACATCGCACACGGAGGTTCTGATGAGACGCAAGCGTCTGATGGTTGCCCTGGCGGCTGCCGGGTTGTTCGCCCTTGGCGCCTGGGGCGGCATGGAGGCGGTGGGATTGCCTGCGTGGGCGCACTCGGAAGCGCATGCCGCGGTGCCCGCGCCGGCCGCCGCGCCCATGCGCACCGTGCAGCTGCCCGATTTCACTTCCATCGTCAAAGCCAACAAGTCCGCGGTGGTGAACATCACGGTGGTCGAGAACCAGAAGGCGACGGCGAGCCCGCAGGCACAGATACCGGATTTCCCGAACGATCCGTTCTGGCAGTTCTTCCGCCATTTCCAGGTTCCCGAGCCGCAGGGGCCGACCCGCGGCCTGGGCTCCGGCTTCATCGTGAGCCCCGACGGCGTCATCCTCACCAACGCGCACGTGGTCGACAACTCGCACGACATCACGGTCAAGCTATCGGACCGGCGCGAGATGAAGGCCAAGGTCATCGGCGTCGACAAACTCACCGACATCGCGGTACTCAAGATCAACGCCCACGATCTGCCCACCATCAAGCTGGGCGACTCCAACTCGGTGCAGGTCGGCCAATGGGTGATCGCCATCGGCTCGCCATACGGCTTCGAGAACACCGTGACCGCGGGCATCGTCAGCGCCACCTCGCGCGCGCTGCCCGACGGCACCTATGTGCCGTTCATCCAGACCGACGCGCCGGTCAATCCCGGCAATTCAGGCGGGCCGCTGATCAACATGAACGGCCAGGTGATCGGGATCAATTCGCAGATCTACTCGCAGACCGGCGGCTTCCAGGGCCTGTCGTTCGCCATCCCGATCGACGTCGCCAAGAACGTCGAGCAGCAGATCCTCGCGCACGGCAAGGTCGAGCGCGGCCGCATCGGCGTCACGATCCAGGAGGTGACGCAGCCGCTGGCGCAATCGTTCGGCCTCAAGCAGCCCACCGGCGCCCTGGTGTCTTCGGTCGATCCGAACGGACCGGCGGCCAAGGCCGGCGTGCAGTCCGGCGACGTGATCCTTGCCTTCAACGGCACCAGGGTCGACACCTCGGCGCAGTTGCCGCCGATCGTCGCGGCGGTCAAGCCCGGCACCGATGCCACCCTGCAGGTGTGGCGCCATGGCGCGACCAAGGACCTCACCGTCAAGGTCGGCAAGCTCACCAGCAAGCAGATCGCGAGCATCGAGGGCGGCAACAAGGCCGAGCAGGGCCGGCTCGGCCTCGCGGTGCGGCCACTCACCCAGGACGAGAAGCAGCAGGCGGAAGTCAAGGCTGGCCTGCTCGTCGAGCAGGTGAGCGGCCCGGCCGCCGACTCCGGCATCCAGCAGGGTGACATCATCCTGGCGGTCAACGGCACGCCGGTGAAGAGCATCGCGCAGTTGCGCGAGATCATCGCCAAAGCAGGCAAGCACGTCGCGCTGCTCATCCAGCGCGACGATGCCAAGATCTTCGTTCCGGTGGACCTCGGCTGAGAGCCACCGTCGCGAAGAGCGGGCGGCGCCGGCTCCCCCCCTCCCTCCCCCGGCGCCGCCCGTGCTTTTCCCCTCTGTGATCGAAAGGAGCACGTCATGATCAAGGAATCCAGCATGCTCATCGCAACGCTGTTTACCGTCGGCGTGGCGCACGCAACCATGGGGAGCGCGCCGCTGCCGCATTCCAGGACTCAGGGCGACATCACCTGGCTCACCGGAGGCGTCGGCCAGAGCGAGGCGCACGCCATGCAACGGGCGGCCAAGCACTACCCGCTCTCGCTCGAGTTCGTGATCAAGACCGAGCAGAAAGGAATGCCGGCCGAGTTCACCGCCAACGTGCCGGTGACCATCGCCGACATGCACGGGGCCAAGGTCTTCAGCGCGGTCTCGACCGGACCGTTCATGCTGCTCAAGCTGCCCGCCGGCCGCTATAGCGTCACCGCCGAGGTCCACGGCAAGAAGCTCGAGCGCCACGTCGTCGTCGGCAGCCGTCCGCGGCACGTCGTATTCGAAGCGCTGTCCTGACCGCGGGCGCCGTGGCGCTGCGCCGCGGCGCGGGCCGGGACCGGTCGCAGCTCTGCGCGTCGCGCCATGACGCACGCGTAAAATAGCCCGCTCGATGGGAGGCGAGGGATGCGACTGCTGCTGGTCGAGGACGACCGCATGATCGGCGAGGGCATCCAGAAGGGCCTGCGCCAGGACGGCTTCTCGGTCGACTGGGTACAGGACGGCCGCTCCGCCGAGCTGGCGCTCGAGGCCGAGGAGTACGACTGCATGCTGCTCGATCTCGGCCTGCCTAAGAAGGACGGCATCGAGGTGCTGCGCGGCCTGCGCGCACGACACGACGATGTCCCGGTGGTGGTGGTGACCGCGCGCGACACGGTCACCGAGCGCATCAAGGGGCTGGACACCGGGGCCGACGACTACCTCGTGAAGCCGTTCGATCTGGACGAGCTCGCCGCACGCGTGCGCGCTGTCGTGCGCCGGCGCGAGGGGCGCGCCGAGCCGCTGATCGAGCATCTCGGACTGAGCCTCAACCCGGCCACCCGCGAGGCGAGCTTCGGCGGCAAGCCGCTCGCGCTCTCGGCGCGCGAGTTCGCGGTGCTCGAAGCGCTCGCGGCTCGCCCGGGCGCGATCCTGTCGCGCGCGCAGCTGGAGGAGCGGCTGTACGGGTGGGGCGAGGAAGTCGAGTCGAACGCGGTCGAGGTTTTCGTGCACAGCCTGCGCAAGAAGCTCGGCGCCGACTTCATCCGCACGGTGCGCGGGGTCGGCTACATGATCCCCAAGTCGCGATGATCTCGATCCGCCGCCGGCTGCTCGCCTGGCTGCTTGCCGGGGTCGCCTCGGCGGTCGCGGTCGGCGCAGTGCTGACCTATCTCATGGCGCGGGAACAGGCGAACGAGCTTGCCGACTACCAGCTGCAGCAGCTGGCGATGTCGTTTCGCGACCACGCGCTGGCCAGCGGCCTGATCGAGCACGAAGGCAGTCCCGACAAGGCGCTCGAGGTGCTGGTGCAGATCTGGAATCGCGAAGGGCTGCGGCTGTACATCTCCCATCCGCGGGTGAACATGCCGGACCGGGCGCTGCTCGGCTTTACCGACGTAGCGACGCCGCAAGGCAAATGGCGCGTGTTCTCCACGCAGCTGGGCGACCACGTGATCCAGGTGGCGCAACCCCAGGAGGTCAGGAACCGGCTCGCCGCGGCAGTCGCCCTGCGCACGGTCTGGCCGCTGGCGGCCATGCTGCCGCTGCTGGGGCTGCTGATCTGGTTCACGGTCGGCCGGGGACTATCGCCGCTGGAACGTCTGGCGCGGGAGGTGCGCCACCGCTCGCCGGCGGCGCTCGAACCGATCCCGGAGAACGGTTTGCCCAACGAGGTGCGGCCGCTGGTCGGCTCGCTCAACGACCTGCTGCGCCGGCTCGGCCAGGCGATCGAGGCGCAGCGCGCGCTGGTCGCCGACGCCGCGCACGAGCTGCGCTCGCCGCTCACCGCGGTGCGCCTGCAAGCGCAGATCGCCGAGCGCGCCGCGGACGACAGCGAGCGGCGCGAGGCGCTCGGCAGCCTCGGGCGCGGCGTCGAACGCGCGAGTCACCTGGTGCAGCAGTTGCTCACGCTGGCGCGCGAGGAAGGCCAGCAGCCCGACGCGACCCGCTCCGAGGTCCGGCTCGACGAGATCGCGCGCGAAGTGGTCGCGATACACGCGCCGCTCGCGCAGTACCGCGGTCTCGACCTCGGCCTGGAGCGCGCCGAGCCGCTCACCGTCGCGGGCAATTTGCAGGCGCTGCGCACGCTGCTGAGCAACCTTGTGGACAACGCACTGCGCTACACGCCGAGCCCCGGCAGCGTCGATGTCAGCGTCTGGCGCGACGGCGAGGACGGCGTGCTGCAGGTGTGCGATACGGGGCCCGGCGTCCCGGCCGACGAGCGCGCGCGGGTGTTCGACCGCTTCTACCGGCGCGCCGGGAGCGCGCCCGGCGGCAGCGGCCTCGGCCTGGCGATCGCCAGGCGGGTCGTCGAACACCACGGCGGCAGCATCGAGCTCGGCGACAACGTCCCCACGGGACTGCGGGTCACGGTGCGCCTGCCGGCGGACGCGCCGCAGGCCGCCTAGCGCCGGAATCGGAAACAAAAAGGGCAGCCGCGACTGCCCTTCGTCGAACGCGACGCCTGCCGCTCACACGATCAGCGGCACGATCAGCAGGGCCACGATGTTGATGATCTTGATCAGCGGGTTGACCGCCGGGCCCGCCGTGTCCTTGTAGGGGTCGCCGACCGTGTCGCCGGTGACCGCCGCCTTGTGCGCGTCCGAGCCCTTGCCGCCGTGGTGGCCGTCCTCGATGTACTTCTTGGCGTTGTCCCACGCGCCGCCGCCCGTGGTCATCGAGATCGCGACGAACAGGCCGGTGACGATGGTGCCCATCAGCACGCCGCCGAGCGCCTGTGGCCCGAGGGCCAGGCCGACCACGATCGGCACCGCCACCGGAAGCAGGGACGGGACGATC
This sequence comes from uncultured Pseudomonadota bacterium, assembly GCA_963817785.1. Classification (GTDB taxonomy): domain Bacteria; phylum Pseudomonadota; class Gammaproteobacteria; order Burkholderiales; family SG8-39; genus JAKALD01. The sequence goes on from CAWFPL010000008.1 coordinate 1,632,560, forward strand.
ATCTCCTTGATCGCCGCGCGCGTCAGCATGTCGACCGCGCGCGAATAGTCGGGCTTGGTCGTGCCCTCCATGATGCCGGGGATCTCCTTGAACTGGCGGCGCACCTCGACCACCACCGATCCCGCGGCGCGGCCGACCGCCTCCATCGCCATGGCGCCGAACAGGTACGGCACCATGCCGCCGATGAACAGGCCGATGATCACCATGTGGTTCGACAGGTCGAAGCTCAGCGACTGCCCGGCCTTCGAGAGCGCGTGCGTGTAGTCCGCGAACAGCACCAGCGCGGCGAGCCCGGCCGATCCGATCGCATAGCCCTTGGTGACCGCCTTGGTGGTGTTGCCGACCGCGTCCAGCGGATCGGTGATGGCGCGCACCTGCGCGGGCAGGTCGGCCATTTCCGCGATGCCGCCGGCGTTGTCGGTGATCGGCCCGTAGGCGTCCAGCGCGACGATGATGCCGGTCATGGACAGCATCGAGGTCGCGGCGATCGCGATGCCGTACAGCCCGGCGAGCCCGTACGAGGCGAAGATCGCGACGCACACCGCCAGCACCGGCCAGGCAGTGGCCTTCATCGACACGCCCAGGCCGGCGATGATGTTGGTGGCGTGTCCCGTGGTCGAGGCCTCGGCGATGTGCTTCACCGGCTTGAAGTCCGTGCCGGTGTAGTACTCCGTGATCCAGACCATGAAACCGGTGAGCACCAGCCCCACCGCCGCCGCGCCCCACAGGTTCCAGACCGTGATCATCTTCGATGCGCCGGCGATCTCGAACGGCACCTCGGCGACGATGCCGCCCATCAGCCACTGCGTGATCGGGTAGAACGCGATCAGCGACAGGATGCCGGCCGCCCACAGGCCCTTGTACAGCGCGGACATGACGTTGCGGTCGCCCGGCTTCGCCTTCACGAACCAGGTGCCGATGATCGAAGCGAGGATCGAGAAGCCGCCGATCGCGAGCGGATAGATCGCCGCGTTCGGGCTGGTGCTGTGCACCAGCAGCGCGCCGAGCAGCATGGTGGCGACGAGGGTCACGGCGTAGGTCTCGAACAGGTCCGCGGCCATGCCGGCGCAGTCGCCGACGTTGTCGCCGACGTTGTCCGCGATCACCGCCGGGTTGCGCGGGTCGTCTTCGGGAATGCCGGCCTCGACCTTGCCGACCAGGTCGGCGCCGACGTCGGCGCCCTTGGTGAAGATGCCGCCGCCCAGCCGCGCGAAGATCGAGATCAGCGAGCCGCCGAAGCCCAGACCGATCAGCGGATGGATGATCTGGTCGAGCGCGGTCTTGTCCGGGGCGTTGCTGTAGAGCAGCGTGAAGTAGCCGGTGATGCCGAGCAGGCCCAGGCCGACCACCAGCAAGCCGGTGATCGCGCCGCCGCGGAACGCGACCGCGAGCGCCTCGCTCAGGCCGACGCGCGCGGCCTCGGCGGTGCGCACGTTGGCGCGCACCGAGATGTTCATGCCGATGATGCCGCACAGCCCGGAGAACAGCGCGCCGATGGCGAATCCCGCGGCGGTGGGCCAGCCGAGCTTGGGGACGAAGCCGATCACCAGAAACAGGACCACGCCGACGACGGCGACCGTCGTGTATTGCCGCTTCAGGTAGGCGACCGCGCCCTCACGCACCGCCGCCGCGATTTCACGCATGCGCTCGTTGCCCTCGGGCTGCGCGAGGATCCACTTGATCGAGTACGCGCCGTACAGAAGCGCGATGACGGCGCAGACCAGCGCGAAGATGATTCCCCCGGACATGGCGTACTCCCCTTATTGGTCGTTGGGTTTCACGGGCGGGGACGCCCGCAGGAAAGGCGCGGATTTTAGCAGAAAGGTCACGTCCGCCGCCCGCCGGCTCAGGCCGTGAGGGCGGGCGCAGACGCTTGCGCAGCGACGCTTGCCTTCGAGGTGTCGATCAACTCCTCGTTGAGCGCGCCGAGAATGCCGTCGCGCGCCGCATACAGCTTGCCGATGCGCCCCTTGGCGCGCCGCGCCGCCTCGATCACGCCGCAGGCCGTCGCGTTGATGACTGCGGTGGGGCCGCCCGATTGGGCATAGAGCGCGTTTCTCGGCTTGCTGCGCGACATCGTCCGGCTCTCCTCATCCTCCTCGGGCGAGCACGCCAAACGCGCGGTCGCGGATCTGCTCGACGGTCCCCGAACCGGAGATCTTGCAGTACTTGGGCGCGCGCGGGTCGCCCGAGGCGCACCATGTAGTGTAGTACGCCACCAGCGGCCGGGTCTGCGCCTTGTACACCTCGAGGCGCCGCCTGACCGTCTCCTCCTTGTCGTCGGCGCGCAGGATGAGCGGCTCGCCGGTGACGTCGTCCCGGTCCTCCACCTTGGGCGGATTGAACTTCACGTGGTAGGTACGCCCGGAGGCCGGATGCACGCGCCGGCCGCCCATCCGGGCAATGATCTCCTGATCGGGAACGTCGATCTCGAGCACGTAGTCGATCGGCACGCCGGCCTGGCGCATCGCCTCGGCCTGGGGGATGGTGCGCGGAAAGCCGTCGAACAGGTAGCCGTGCACGCAGTCGGGCTGCTTCAGCCGCTCCCTGACCAGGCTGATGACGATCTCGTCAGGCACCAGCTGGCCGCGATCCATCATCTTCCTGGCTTCCAGGGCGAGCGGTTCGCCCGCGGCGGCGGCGGCGCGCAGCATGTCGCCGGTCGAGATCTGCGGAATGCCGAACCGCTCCATGACGAACCCGGCCTGCGTTCCCTTGCCCGCGCCCGGCGGGCCCAAAAGGATCAAGCGCATCTCTCAAGTATTCCGTGGCGGTCAACAGGCGGGGCGCAGCGGCCGTGCGCCGGGGCGCCCCATAAGCCCGCTTTCTGACCCCAGAAAGGCCGCTGACCTTAGCCGGAAACGCCGCCGCGGTCAAACCGGGCACGAACCGTTTCGAGGTCTTCGGCAGTGTCGACGCCCGGCGCCGCCTCGCCCTGCGTGACGGCGACGACGATGCGGTACCCGTGCCACAGCACGCGCAGCTGCTCGAGCGCCTCGAACTGCTCCAGCGGCGCGGGCGCGAGGCGGGCATAGCGCTGCAGGAAGCCGGCGCGGTAGCCGTAGATGCCCAGATGGCGGTAGCACGGCAGCGTCGCGGGCGGCTCGCGCCGCCCCGCCGCGTAGGCGTCGCGCGCGTAGGGGATCGGCGCGCGGCTGAAATAAAGCGCGAAGCCGCGCGCGTCGAGTACCACCTTGGTCACGTTCGGATTGAAGATCGAGGCCGGATCGCGAATCGGGTGGCAGGCGGTCGATGCGCTGGCCTCGGGATTGGCCTCGAGCGCGGCGGCCACCGCGGCGATGAGCGGCGGCGGGATCAGCGGCTCGTCGCCCTGGACGTTGACCACGAGTGCGGCGTCGGCAAGCCCGAGCGCCGCCGCCGCCTCGGCGACGCGGTCCGTGCCCGAGGGATGTTCGGCACGCGTCATGTGCGCGGAGTAGCCATGCTCGCGTACCGCGCGGGCAATGCGCTCGTCGTCGGTGGCGACGCACACCGCACTTGCGCCGCTGGCGCTCGCCCGTTCGCACACCCGAACCACCATGGGCTTGCCGCCCAGGTCCGCCAGCGGCTTGCCGGGCAGGCGGCTGGAGGCGTAACGCGCAGGAATGATGACCGTGAAGGGCGCCACGCGAGCCCGACCGGGCTGCGTTCAGCCCGGCGCCACCTCTTCGGTCGGATCGAGCTTGCGCGCGTCCTCCTCGAGCATCACCGGAATGTCGTCCCTGATCGGATACGCCAGCCGGTCGGCCTTGCACACCAGCTCGCCGGCGTCCTTGCGGTACACCAGCGGCCCCTTGCACAGCGGGCATACCAGGATCTCAAGCAGTCTTGGGTCCACGGAGCCTCTTCAGCAGCCAGTCGCCGAACGCGGGATCGAGCGCCGCGCGCACCGGAAGCACCCAGTGGCGAGGCTTGGCAAAGCGCCGGCATTTTACCGCGTCCTTCTCGGTCATCACCACGGGCGCGTCGTCGCCGAACTCGAGCTCCTCGGCACGAAACGCGTAGTGATCGGGAAACGGATGCGGCACGACCTTCAGCCCGAGACGGGCCAAGTGCAGAAAGAAGCGGTTCGGGTCGCCGATGCCGGCGACCGCGTGCACGCTCTGGCCGGCAAACGCGCTGGCCGGGCGCCGGTCGCGCGCGTCGGCGAGGCAGTGCAGCAGATCGCCCTCCAGCACCATGGCGAAAGCCGGCCGGTGGCCGGCCTGCCGCGGCAGTGCATCCCGGCCGATGCCGTGTGCCACCACCGCATCCACCGAGCGCAGCCGCGAGGTCGGCTCGCGCAGCGGTCCGGCCGGCAGCATGAAGCCGTTGCCGAAGCCGCGCGCGTCGACCACCACGATCTCGACGTCGCGCGCAAGGCCGTAGTGCTGCAGTCCGTCGTCGAGCACGAGCACGTTCACCTCCGGGTGGCTCGCGCGCATCGCCCGGGCCACCGCGGCGCGCTCCGCGCCCACCCACACCGGGCAGCCGCTACGCCGCGCGAGCACCACCGGCTCGTCGCCCACCTCGGCGGGTTCCGACGCAATGCTCGCCTCGCGCGGTGCCTCGGCTGCACTGCCGTAGCCGCGCGACACCAGGCCCGGCACCCAGCCATTGGCCCCGAGAAATTCGGCGAGCCACAGCACCAGCGGTGTCTTGCCGCTGCCGCCGGCGACGAGATTGCCCACCACGATCACCGGGATTCCGGCGCGCGCGCGCTTCAGCAGCCCCAGGCGGTACGACAGCCGGCGCGTGAATACCGCGGCGCGGAACACGAGGCTCGCGGGCCACAGCAGCCAGGAAAGCGCCGTGCGGCGGTACCAGTGCTCGGCGAGGGCGTGCGCGGCGATGGCGCGTGCTCCAGGCTCAGCGCTCGCTTGCCTGGGTGGTAAAAGTGATCCGCGACAGCCCGGCGTCGCGCGCGGCTTCCATCACGCGCACCACCGACTGCTGGGTGGCGTTCGCGTCCGCGCTGATCACGACGACCGGATCCTTCATGCCCGCCCCGGCGCGCATCAGCTCGGCCGTGAGCCGATCGATGCCGGAGTACGTGACCGGCGTCCTGCCGATCACGTACTGGCCCTGCGCGTTGACCAGCACGTTGATCTCGTTCGGGCGGTCGACCTGCTTCTCGGCGTTGGCGGTCGGCAGGTTGATCTTCAGCTCGGTGTAGCGCGAGTACGTGGTGGTGACCATGAGGAAGATCAGGATCACCATCATCACGTCGATCAGCGGGACCAGATTGATCTCCGGTTCCTCGCGGACCCTGCCGCGCTGGAAGTTCATGCGCGCTCCGCCGCGCGCGTGTCGTCGACGCGCTCGCCGTGCACGATATCCACCAGCTTCGCCGCTGCCTGCTCCATTTGCACCACGAAGCCGTCCACCTTGTTGCGGTAGTGGCGGTAGAAGATCAGCGAAGGGATCGAAATCGCGATGCCGAACGCCGTGTTGTAGAGCGCGGTCGAAATGCCGTGCGCCAGCATGATCGGGTTGCTGCCGCTGGGCGCCTGCGAGCCGAAGATCTCGATCATGCCGATCACCGTCCCGAACAGCCCGAGCAGCGGCGAGGCGGTGGCGATCGTGCCGAGCGTGGTGAGAAAGCGCTCCAGATTGTGCGCCACCGCGCGTCCGGCTTCCTCGATGGCCTCGCGCATCACGTAGCGCGAGCTGCGCTGGTTACGCAGGCCCGCGGCCAGCACCTCCCCGAGCGGCGAGTCCGCCGCGAGCCGCGCGAGGACGTCCTCGTTCACGCCCTGGCGCTGGTAGACCGCCACGACCTGCTGCAGCAGATTCGGCGGAACGATTTTTGCGGCGCGCAACGAGACCGAGCGCTCGATAATCAGCGCGACGGCTACGATCGAAGTCAGAAGCAACAGCCAGATCGGCCAGCCCGCGTCATGCAGAATCGCAAACAATGAGTTTCCCCGAGGTTAAGTTGGCGCCCTCCAGCCCGCTACGGTCGGCGCGGCTGGGTTGCGCCGTATGCATTGCGACGGTTTCTGCCGGCGCACTTTAGCCAAAGCGCTGCGCTGCGGCAAGCTTGCGCGCGCAATGGCAGGCCCTTCTTCTGCGCGCGTTCGCCGCGTGGAACATGAGATGAGCCCGCTCTCGATGGCAGATGCCACCGCGCATCACATCTAGCTAATCCCGTTATCCACAAAACTTGTGGATAAGTTTGTGGATTTTCTCTGCACATGTCTGCACCACAGTCTTGCGAAGCGCTTTCGGTCTGGGGCGATCAAAAATTCAGCAGCTTTTTCCGGCACCGAAACAGCAGCTTATAAAAAAGAATCGGGCTCTGCGAACGTTTTTCCCGCGCCGTTGTACCAGATCGGTGGCCATGTGGATTAGTGTAGACTCGCTTACCCTCGGAGAAGCCCCCGGCATGGAGCCCGAATTCGTGTCGCACGCCGGTCGCGGGAGCGCGCCGGTCAGCGTCTCCGAGCTGGTGCGCAGTGTGCGCGATGCCCTCGAGCGCCGCTTCCCGCTCATGTGGGTCGCGGGCGAGATCTCCAATTTCCGTCCCGCCTCTTCCGGTCACTGGTACTTCACGCTGAAGGACGACGCCGCGCAGGTCGACTGCGTCATGTTCCGCGGCCGCGCTGCCCTGCTCGACTGGGAGCCTCGCGACGGCGCGCGTGCCGAGGTGCGGGCGCTGGTGACGCTGTACGAGCCGCGCGGGCGCTTCCAGCTCAACGTGGAGACGATGCGCCGCGCGGGGCTCGGGCCGCTGTACGAGAGCTTTCTCAGGCTGAAGGAAAAGCTCGAGCGCGAGGGCCTATTCGACCCCGCGGCCAAGCGCGCCGTACCGACCCACCCGCGGGCGATCGGCGTCATCACCTCGCTCGCGGCGGCGGCCTTGCGCGACGTGCTGACGACCCTGGCGCGGCGCAATGCGTCGATTCCGGTGATCGTGTACCCATCGCCCGTGCAGGGCGAGGGCGCGGCCGAGCGCCTGGTCGAGATGCTCGCCGTGGCCAACGCGCGCGCCGAATGCGAGGTGCTGCTGCTGGTGCGCGGCGGCGGCTCGATCGAGGACCTGTGGCAATTCAACCAGGAGGCGCTGGCGCGCGCGATCCGCGCCTCCAGGATCCCGGTGGTGGTCGGCGTCGGCCACGAGACCGACTTCACCATCGCCGATTTCGCGGCCGACCGGCGCGCCCCGACCCCGACCGCCGCGGCGGAGGTGGTCAGCCCGCCGCGCGCCGAACTGCTGGCGCGAGTGGCCGAGCTCGCCGGGCGCGCCGCGCGCGAAACGCGCCGCCGCGTCGAGTACGCGATGCAGGCGGTGGATGCGCTCGCGCGGCGCCTCGTGCATCCGGCCGAGCGCCTGCGCGCCTCGCACCGGCTGCTGGAGCAGCTCACCGCGCGCCTCGCCACGGCCATGGCGCACCGGCTGGAGGCGGCGCACTTTCGCTTGGGCGCTGCCGCGCCGCGCCTCGGGCACGCGCTCGTGCGCCGCGTCGAGGGTACGGCCGGCAGGCTCGAGCGGCTGCGCGCGAGCCTCGCCAGCCTCGACCCGAGCGCGGTGCTCGCGCGCGGCTACAGCCTGACGCGCAACGCGCGCGGCGAGCTGCTGCGCGACGCCGAGCACGTCGCCGAGGGCGAGCGCCTCACTACCACGCTCGCAAGGGGCTGGATCGAAAGCGAAGTGCGCCGCAAGGGTTGAGCGCGCCTATAATCCGCCCATCCCATGGGCCACCGCCTGAGCAGGATCACCACGCGCACCGGCGACGCCGGCGATACCGGCCTCGGCGACGGCGCGCGCGTGGCGAAGGACAACGCGCGCATCCAGGCGATCGGCGACGTCGACGAGCTGAACTCGGCGATCGGAGCCGTGCTCGCCGAGGACGTGCCGACGGAGCTGCACGACGCGCTCGAGCGCGTGCAGCACGACCTGTTCGACCTGGGCGGCGAGCTGAGCATTCCCGGGCACGCGCTGGTCGGCGCGGCGCACGTGCAGCGCCTCGAGGCGCTGATCGAGGCGCACAACGCGCAACTGCCGCCGCTCAAGGAATTCATCCTCCCCGGGGGCTCGCGTGCCGCCGCCGCGGCCCACCTCGCGCGCACCGTGTGCCGCCGCGCCGAGCGCAGCCTGGTCGCACTCGGCCGCGCCGAGCCGGTGAGCGAGCACGCGCGCCAGTACCTCAACCGGCTCTCGGACCTGCTGTTCGTCGTCGGCCGCGTACTCAATCGCTACGCCGGCCGCGCCGACGCGCAGTGGCGCCACGAGCGGTCCAAGCCGTGAGGAGCCTCCTGGCAGCGCTGCTGCTTGCGCCACTGCTGGCGTTCGCGCAGGACACGCACGAGCCGCTATTCAACCTGGTGAGCCTGTCGGCGCAGGCCGAGAGCGAGGTGCCGAACGACACGCTGGTCGCCGTGCTCGCGGTCGAAGCCGAAGGCGCAGACCCCGCGCAGCTCGCCAACAGCGTCAACAGCAGCATGCACAAGGCGCTCGCGCTGGCACGCGGCGTTGCCGGCGTCAGCCTGCGCAGCGGCGGCTACCAGACCTATCCCGTCTACGACAAGGCGCGCATCGCGCGCTGGCGCGCGCGCCAGGAGCTGCGCCTGGAGTCGTCCGACTTCGCCGCCGCGAGCCGGCTGATCGGCAAGCTGCAGTCGACCCTCACCGTCGCGAGCGTTTCGCTCAGCGTTTCGCCGGCGGCGCGCCGCCGGGCCGAGAACGCGCTCATCGACGAAGCGCTCGCCGCGTTCCAGCAGCGCGCGCAGCTGGTGCGCAACGCGCTCAAGGCGAAGGGATACCGCATCCGCGACCTGCAGGTCTCCGGCGGCGCCTCCGTGCCGCGCGTGTTCGCCGCCGCGGCGCGCGGCATGGCCGCGGGCGTCGCGCCACCGGCGTTCGAAGCCGGCACCAGCCAGATCTCGGTCTCGGTCTCCGGCACCATCCAGCTGCAGTAAGGAACCGCGCCGCGCGACGCAGGGATAAGTCGCGCCGCGCCCGCGCGAGCCAGCGCCGTGGTGCTGGTCGCAAGCAAGTACAATTGTGGGCGCGACGCTTTGGCATCCGCCACGCGAACAAGATGCGCCACCAACCGCCCGCCGTCCATGCGCTCGTTTTCGATGTCTTCGGCACCGTCGTCGACTGGCGCGGCTCGATCATCCGCGAAGCCCGCAAGCTGGGCCGCGCCAAGCGCCTGAAGGTCAACTGGGCGGCCTTTGCGGACGCCTGGCGCGCGGGCTACCGCCCGGCGATGGCGCGCGTGCGCGCGGGCGAGCTGCCCTGGAGCACGATCGACGCGCTGCACCGCATGATCCTCGACGACGTGCTCAAGCAGTTCGGCGTCGACGGCCTGAGCGAGCAGGAGTTGCAGCAGCTCAACCGGGTGTGGCACCGGCTGCGGCCGTGGCCCGACGCGCGCGCGGGCCTGCAGCGGCTCAAGCGCACGCATGTCATCGCAACGCTGTCCAATGGCAACCTCGCCCTGCTCACCGATCTGGCGAAGTTCGGCAAGCTGCCGTGGGATTGCATCCTGTCGGCGGAGCTGTTCCGCCACTACAAGCCCGATCCGGAAGTGTATCTGGGCGCCGCGGCGCTGCTCGACGTGGCGCCCCGGCACCTGATGATGGTCGCCGCGCACAAGGACGATCTGCATGCGGCGAAGTCCTGCGGCCTGCGCACCGCCTTCGTGCGCCGGCCGCTCGAGTTCGGCCCGAGCGCGCACCCCGACCTGAAGGACGAGGCCGCCTTCGACGTCAACGCCGACGACTTCTCCGATCTCGCCCGGCAGCTGGCCGCCGGGCGCTAGCGCATGCGGCGCCAGGAAAAGGCCGGCAGCACCCGCCACCGCATCCTGATCGTCGACGACGAGGAATCGACGCGGCTGCTGCTGGCGCGCATCGTGACGCACGACATGAAGGTGGAAGCGACGCTCGCCGGAACGTGCGAGCAGGCGCTCAGGCTGGCCGGCAACTACGTCTACGACGCCATCGTGCTCGACCTCATGATGCCGGGCATCGGCGGCTTCGAGGTGCTGAAGGAGATCCGCGCCCGCTCCCCGAACGCGCACACCCCGGTGGTCGTGGTGTCGGTGCTCGCCGACCAGCAGACCATGGACAAGACCCTCGCCGCCGGCGCGAATGCCTATCTGCTCAAGCCGATCGAACGCCGCTCGCTCGTGGCGGCCATCAAGGCGCAGCTCGCCGGGCGCAGGCGCTCGGCGCATCCGGCTGCCTGAGCCGACGACGCTGGAGACCCGCCATGCCCGACATCAGGATCTACAACCCGCAAGGCCTCGGCAAGCCGCTCGGACAGTATTCGCACGTGACGCGCGTCAAGGCGAGCGAATTCCTGTTCATCGCCGGCATGGTCGCCGCGGACGGCGACGGCAAGCTGGTCGGCGCCGATGACTTCGACGCCCAATGCGCGCAGGCGTTCCGCAACGTCGAAGCCGCGCTGCGCTCGGCCGGCGCCGGCTGGGGCAACGTGGTGCAGTTCACCACTTACCTCGTGCATTCGCAGGACATCCCGAAATTCATGGCCTTCCGCACGCGCGAATTTCCGCGCATGTTCCCGGGCGGGGCATATCCGCCGAACACGCTGCTCATGATCGATCGGCTGGTGCACGAGGCGTTCCTGGTCGAAGTGCAGACCGTCGCCGCGCTCTAGACGCGCTCAACGCTCGAGCAGCCGCGCGCGCTCGAGGCGCAGATAGTCTTCGGGCCGGTCGATGTCCCACACGGCGCGCAGCCGCGTCCAGCGCCAGCCGAGCCGCGCGAGCCGCCGGCGCGTGGCGCCGAAAACGCGCCCGGTGCCCCAGGGCATGCCGGCGAACAGGCGCTTCGAGGCGCGCCGCACGCCGACGAGCGCGTAGCCGCCGTCCTCGGCGGGCGCGAACACCGCGTCCTTCCCGGTCCGCAGCGCGCGCAGCGCCGCGCGCAGATCCTCCGGCCGCAGGCTCGGGCAGTCGGTGCCGACGAGCACTGCGTAGTCGGCGCCGCGCAGCGCCTGCTCGAGCGCCCGCTGCATGCGCCGCCCGAGATCGCCGCTCGCCTGCGGGCGCAGCCGCGCGCCGAAGCTGCGCGCGCAGGCGAGGAAGAACGGATGCCGCGCGTGCGGCGCGCAATGCAACTCGAGCGGCGCGCAGCGCGCCTGCCGCGCCGTGCGCAACGTATGCTCGACCAGGCGCGCGTGCAGCGCCGCCGCGGCCTCGGCACCGAGCAGCGGTCCGAGGCGCGTCTTGACCGCGCCCGGCTGCGGCGCCTTCGCCAGGACGATCAGCGCCGCACGGCGCTCAGCCCGGCTGCGCATAGCGGCGCGCCAGCTCCTGCGGATCGGCGCCGAGGAAGTACGCCAGCCGCAGGCGCCACATGAGCAGGATCGTCGCCGCCGCGCCGTGCCGGCGCCAGCGGCGATCGGAGGTCAGCGCGCGCTCGCGCAGGCAGGCGGGGCGCGCAAGCCGCTTCATGCGCACGCTGAAGGCGATGTCTTCCATCAGCGCGATGTCCGGGAAGCCCCCCGCACGGGCAAAGGCGTCGCGGCGCACGAAGATCGCCTGGTCCCCGGTCGCGATGCCGGTCAGGCGCGAGCGCCAGTTCATGCAGAAGCCGACGACGGCGAGCAGCGGCGAGCGCGAAGCGATGGCGAGGTCGAAACGGCCCCACAGCCGCGTGCCGCCAAGCGCCGCGAGGATCGCCCGGTCGGCCTGCGGCGGGAGCAGGGTATCGGCGTGCAGGAACAACAGGATGTCGCCGCGCGCGGCGGCGGCGCCGGCATTCGTCTGGCGCGCGCGGCCGCGCGGCGCCTCGAGCACCCGGTCGGCGAACGGCGCCGCCAGGGCGCGCGTCTGGTCCGCGCTGCCGCCGTCGACGACGATGACCTCGTGGCCGCGCGCGCGCAAGGGCGCTAGCGCCTCGAGCGTGCGCGCGATGCCGCCCGCCTCGTCGAGCGCGGGAACGATCACCGAGATCACTTGCGCCACGTCTGGTCCCTAGCCGCGCATCCAGGCATGGAAGCGCTCGAGGCCGCGCAATAGCGCCTGCGGCGCGTGGGCCCTCTTCCACACGCCGGCGGCGTACTTGTTCGCCTCCGCGAGCGTGGGATAGACGTGGATCGTGCCCAGGATCTTGTTCATGCCCAGGCCGTGGCGCATCGCGGCCACGAACTCCGCGATCAGCTCGCCGGCGTGCTCGCCGACGATCGTCGCGCCCAGGATGCGGTCCTTGCCCGGCGCGGTGAGCACCTTGACCAGGCCGCGCGCCTCTTCGTCGGCGATCGCGCGGTCCAGGTCGGCGAGGTCGTAGGTGGTGACCTCGCAGGGCACGCCGCGTGCCTTCGCCTCGGTCTCGTTCAGGCCGACGCGCGCCACCTCCGGGTCGGTGAAGGTGGCCCAGGGGATCACTGAGTAGTCGGCGCGGAACTTGCGCAACCCGCCGAACAGCGCGTTGACCGTCGCGTACCAGGCCTGGTGGGAGGCGGTGTGCGTGAACTGATACGGGCCGGCGACGTCGCCGCAGGCGTAGATATTCGGGTAGAGCGTCTGCAGGTACTCGTTGGTGGCCACGGTGTGCGCCTTGGAGACGGGGATACCGAGCGCCTCGAGGCCGTAGCCCTCGGTGTTGGCGACGCGCCCGAGCGCGACCAGCACGCTGTCGAACTCGATGCGCACCTCGCCGCCCGCGTGCTCGCAGACCAGGACCTTGCGCCCGTCCTCGAGCACGAAGCGCTCGGCCCGGTGCCCAGTGAGCACCGCGACGCCCTCCTCGCGAAAGCGCTGCGCCACCATCGCGGAGACCTCCGGATCCTCGCGCGACAGGATGCGCGCAAGCATCTCCACCTGCGTCACCTTCGAGCCGAAGCGGGCGAAAGCCTGGGCGAGCTCGCAGCCGATCGGCCCGCCGCCCAGCACCACCAGCCGCGGCGGCAGCGTCCTCAGCTCCCAGAGCGTGTCCGAGGTGAGGTAGCCGACCTGGTCGAGCCCCGCGATCGGCGGCACGAGCGGGCGCGCCCCGGCGGCGATCACGATGGCGCGCGTGGTGAGCCGGCGCAGCGCGCCATCGGCCAGCTTCACCTCGACCTCCCAGGGCGAGACGATCCGCGCCTCGCCGCTCAGGCACTCGACGCCCAGCTCCGTGTAGCGCTCGACCGAATCGTGCGGCGCCACGGTGCGCACGACCCGCTGCACGCGCTCCATGACCTCGGCGAAGTCGAACTCGGCGCTCGCCGACCTGAAGCCATAGTCGCGCGCGCGCCGGATCTGCGCCAGCACGCGCGCCGACTTGATCAGCGCCTTGGAAGGCACGCAGCCCGTGTTCAGGCAGTCCCCGCCCATGCGGTGCTTCTCGACGAGCGTGACCTTGGCGCGCACGGCCGCGGCGATGTAGGCCGCGACCAGCCCCGCCGAGCCCGCGCCGATCACGACCAGGTTGCGCTCGAACCTCGCCGGCCGCTTCCAGCGCGCCTGCACGCGGCGCGCCTTGAGCGCGTTCACGGCGCGCTTCGCGAGGAGCGGAAACACCCCGAGCAGCACGAAGGCGCCGATCAGCCCGGGCGAGAGGATGCCGGCCGGCGAGCCGATCGCCGCCAGCTGGGTGCCCGCGTTCACGTACACCAGCGTGCCGGCGAGCATGCCGAGCTGGCTGACCCAGTAGAAGGTAGCCGCGCGCATCGGCGTGAGGCCCATCGCCAGATTGATGGCGAAGAACGGCACCGCGGGGATGAGCCGCAGCGTGAACAGGTAGAACGCGCCCTCGCGCTCGATGCCCGCGTTGAGCGTGCGCAGCGCCTGCCCGAAGCGCCCCTGCACCCAGTCGCGCAGCACGAAGCGCGCGGCGAGAAAGGCGAGCGTGGCGCCCAGGCTCGAGGCGAAGGACACCAGCAGCGTGCCCCACACCAGCCCGAAGAGCGCACCGCCGATCAGTGTGAGCAGGGCCGCTCCGGGCAGCGAGAGCCCGGTGAGCGCGACGTAGGCCACAAAGTAGCCCAGCGCCGTCTGCCAGGGATGCGCCGCGTACAGGCCACGCAGCGCCGCCTCCTGCTCCTTGACTTGGGCGAAGCTCAGGTACCGGTAGCCCCCCGCGCCGAAGAACACCACCACCAGCAGCGCCAGCACCGTGAGCACCAGAATCTTCGAGGCCTTCATCGGGCGTCCACGCGGCGGGCCTGCGACGCTTCGTAGCGCGGCCCGTGCACGATGCGCTCGTAGTAGGAGCGGTGCGCTTCGGAGTCAGCGGGCCATTGCTCCACGAAGCGGCGCTCCCAGCCCGCGCGGTCGTAATCGATCGGCTGCGCCTCCACGTGCAGCCGCCCGACCCGCGCCGCGTACAGCGCGCGGCCGCTCGGCCGGGTCGAGATGCGGCTCGCAAGCCCGTAGCCGGTGCCGCGAAAGTTCGGCATCCCGGCAGCGCCGTTGTTCGCCACGGCCCGCGCATGCGCGGGCCCCTCCCCGCCGAAGGCGAAGATCTGCAGCACCGGAAGACAGGTATGGCTCGAAGCGAACACGCGCGCCCCGGCCGCCGTCAGGGCCGCGCGCGCGCCGGCCTGCCCCGGCGAGCTCGCGAGCGACTCTTGCGAGAACCCCCAGCCGGCGAGCGAATCGCCATCCCCGTGCACGATCGCCACGCGCTCGCCGCCGACCTCGGCGAGCGCATAAGCAGGCAACGCGCCCAGCGCGGCGAGCGCTTCGGGCAGCCCGCGCGCGGTGCACTGCAATCGCTCCATGATGCGGTTGGAGCGCTCCACCTCCGCCTCGCCCACCCACTCGGGGTAGCCGCAGCCGCAGCCCGCCCCCGCGTGCGGCTCGGCCAGCTCGGTCTCGACGTTGCCGCGGGTGGCCAAGTGCTCCAGCACCCTGCGGTTTACGTATTCGAAATCGCCCGGATCCACGTCGAACCAGTGGAAGTCGCCGTTGAACACGAGCGCCTTCGATCCGGGCTCGGCGTCGTAGAGCTCCAGCAACCGCTCGAGCGCGAACCGGTTGCCGTACAGCCCGCCCGCCACCCACAGCGTGTCGACCGCGAGCGCGGCCGCCCCGGCGAGCGCACGCGCGCCGTAGCGGTACGACAGCGGACAGCTGCGCCCCGGGCGCTCACGCATCGAGCGCGCCGCCGCAGGAGGAGCCCTGGCCGGCGGTGCAGCCGTAGCAGTGATCGCGCACCGCGATCGGGCTGCCCGCGAGCTCGCGCCCGATCAGCTCGCTCAGGTGCGTCTGCGCGCGCCCGCCGAGCGGCAGCCCGAGCATCTGGTTGAAGTCGCAGTCGTACACGTAGCCGCGCCAGTCCACCGAGATCAGCGTGCGGCACATGACCGCCTCCAGGTTCTCCTCGCGGTGCGCCCCGTGTAGCAGCGCCATGTACTCGTTGAACCGGCCCTTCGAGATCAGCGTCGAGCCGAAGCGCTGGATCGGCATGTTGGCGAGCGTGTACAGGCGGTTGAAGACCACCCCGTGGCCCTCGGCGAGGATGCGCTTGTAGTCGGCCTCGAGCCCGGCCTGCGCCGGCGGCAGCGCGGGTCCCTGCGGGTTGTACACCAGGTTCAGCTCCAGGTCGCTGCCCGGCGCGCCGTAGCCGAGCGCGTTCAGCCGGCGCAAGGCGCGCAGGCTGCGCTCGAACACGCCCTTGCCGCGCTGGCGGTCGACGTTGTCCTCCAGGTAGCACGGCAGCGAGGCGATCAGCTCGACCTTCTGCGCGGCGAGAAAATCGGCGAGCCCCTCCTGCCCCGGCTCCTCGAGCACCGTCAGGTTGCAGCGGTCGATCACGTGCACTCCCAGCTCGCGGGCGTGCAGCACCAGGTCGCGGAAATGCGGATTGAGCTCGGGCGCCCCGCCGGTGAGGTCGAGCCGGCGCACCCCCGACACCTCCAGGAACGCGAGCACGTCCGAAAGCGTCTCGCGCCCCATCATCTCGCTGCGCTGCGGGCCGGCATTGACGTGGCAGTGCAGGCAGCTCTGGTTGCAGCGGTAGCCGAGGTTCACCTGCAGCGTCTCAAGCCGGGCGCGCCGCAGGGCCGGAAAGCCGTAGTGCTGCATCAGGGGCAAGGTCGCGTGCATCTCTTGGCTCCACTCGAGGTAAACGAATGCCCCTGCATACCGCAGGCTATAGCATATCGAATCGCCGGACGGCTGCCCGCGCGCGGCCGGTCTCGCGGCTGCGCGGCGTCAGCGGGACAACGAGCCGAACCGCCGCCGCACCAGGTGGTCGACCGACCACGCTCCCGGCCCCCTGCACAGCAGGACCAGCAGCATTGCCGCCCACTGGATGTGCGTCGGCCAGGCTTGCGGGTAGATGAATACTTCGATCACCGCTGTCATGCCCAGCAGGACCAGGGCCGCGAGGCGGGTGAGGCACCCGGTCACCAGAAGGACCGGGGTGCTGAGCTCGATCGAAATCGCCATGTAGGCGGCCACGACGGGCGCCAGGAACGGCAACTTGTAGTCGCTACCGAACAGGTAGAGCGTCGTCTGCCAATTGGCGAGGTGGGCCATCGCCGAATTCCAGAACACGGTCGCCACGGCGAGCCGCAACGGAACCGCGAGCAACGTATAAGGCACTGCGTCGAGCCAGCCCAACGCTCGATTGACCGCACCCGCTGCGGGTGCATTTGAAGCCACTGCGGCTGTCCGCTGCGTCATGTCGAAAGCTCCCGTTCGATGTCGTGATGATCGTCCAGCCGAATGGCCGTGAAGCGTCCGGCGGCCAGATGCCGAGCCAGCACGGCGCCGGCCTCGGTGCCGGAGGTCGCGTCCAGGACCTCGTGCAGCGCAAGGCCCGCGCACAGCGCGACTGTGAAGCGCCACTCCGCCTGGGTCAGGCGCTCGACCTGGATTCCGGATGCTCGGCGCTCCACGAGCAGCCAGACCGGTCCAGCGCCGGGGTCGATCGCGGCAAGCGCCGCGTCGTCCTGCTCGAGAACCGAGCGCCAGATGAGGTCCGCGGGCGAGCCGGCCTGAAGCAGCGCCACCGACGGATGCGGGACGAAGCGCACATGCGCGCGCTCCGCTCCGTCCAGTTCCATGAGCCGCGCCGGATCGAGCGGCTCGGCCTCGGGCGCGTGCGCCGCGCAGCTGACCGCCCACTCGAGCCGCGCCACGTCCGGAAGATAGGCGAGCGACGCCGCAGGCGAAAAGTGCGCAAGAAATTCCGCAAAATCCCCGCCGTATTCGTCGAGGTACGCGCTGCGCGGCGGATGATCCTCGATATACAGTCGCGCCGCACCCTCGAAGAATTCCGCGCCGACCAGGCGATGCACGGCGGGATAGGAGAGCCTCAAGGCGCTCGTCAGCCTGCTCAGGAAGCCGTTGCGGTACACGTCGAGCCGCTGCGACGCTTGCAACCCATCGGAAATCACAAAGGCGCAGGCCGCCGCGTCGTCGCCCGAAGTCAGGCCGTGGCGCATCGCCCGCTGCAGCTCAAGCAGCGTCGGCATAGCGCCCCGCGGATGCTTGCAGCGATGCGGCGGCATGCGCTGCCTCCTGTTGCAGCACCTCCAATGCCGGTACGTCCGTATCCCATTCAATCAACGTGGGCACGGGGCCGAAACGCGCGAGTGCCTCGGCGTAGAGGACCCACACCTGCGGGGCCACACGCGAGCCGTGGTCGTCGATCCGCAGCGTGCGACCGCCTTCGAGCTCTCTGACCGTATGGCCGGCGAGATGGATCTCACCAATCGCCGTCGCAGGCAGGGCGTCCAGATAGGTCAGGGCATCCCAGCCGTGATTGGCCGCGCTCACGTAGATGTTGTTGACATCGCACAGGATCCCGCATCCAGTGCGCTGGGCCAGCGCGGCGAGGAACTCCCACTCGGGGATGGTGGAATGCCGGAACTGCAGATACGTGGACGGATTCTCGACCAGAATGCGCCGATTGAGGCCGCTCTGCGCCTGGTCAACGTGTCGGCAGACGACTTCGAGCGCCTCTTCGGTCATCGGCAGCGGCAGCAAATCGCCCAGGTAGGCGCCGCCGACCGCACTCCAGGACAGATGCTCGGACACGAGCGCCGGGTCGACGCGCTCGATCACCCCCCGCACGCGCTCGAGATGCACGCGGTCCACGCCGTCGGCGCTGCCGAGCGAAAGCCCCACTCCGTGAAGCGAAACCGGATACTCGCGGCGCACCGCCTCCAGATAGGCAGGGGCGGCCCCACCGCCGAAGTAATTCTCCGTGTGCACCTCGAACCAGGCGACGGCAGGGCGGCTCTCGAGGACCTCCTGGTGGTGCCGAAACCGCAGCCCGATCCCTGCCTTGGCGGGGATCGGGCCGCGCGCCTTCGGCGCGACGGGTGCGAGGGGCACGGCGCGCTTTCCCATCATCAGGCTGGCTTCAGGCTCCCACCCTGAATCTTGCTGCAGTCCCCGGCCGGCAACAGGACGAAGGAGCCTGGGTCACGGCCCTGCGTAGCCTGGCCGGCGCAGGAATGCGCGCCCTGCGCGCAATCGTTCTTGCCCACAGCGTTGATGCCGAAGCACTTTTCGAGGTGGTTCGCCTGCGCCCTTTCCATGTTCTGTTTCACGACCGGCGGCACGTTGCCCATCGACTTCGCGCCCTCGGCCGCCTGCGCGGGCGCGGCCTGCATCGCAAAGGCGAGCCCGACGGCGGAGCCCAGCGTTGAAGCAGCCAGCAGATATCGATTCATCTTGAACCTCTCCTTCAGTAGTGGCCCCGACTCGAGGCCGAAATCGAGAAAAACCCCGCACCCAGCCGGTTGGAATCCGCAAGTTCCGGGTGCATGCCCATTCGTCGCGCCTGGCTACCACTCCCTTACACGCCGATCGTTTGCCGGGGCAGCGGGTGCGCGACTCCCGTATGTCACGCAGGACCCGAATTCCCTTACGCTCATTCAACGCGGGAGGTATGTCGCGCGCGCGAAACCCACCCACAGCCCCGTGTGGCCGGGCGGGCGCTCGCGCGACCATCGAGGCGCGGGACGGAAATCACGAGGGCTCGTTTCCGCCCCCGGTCGCCGCACGCGTAACAAACAGGAGCCCTCGTGCGACGAACCTCCATGGCTCAAAGCTGCGCTCCGATTACGTCGATGGCCACAGCCGCCCGAAGCGGGCGCTCTATTCCACGGTCAATCCGTTCCGATTGGGTGCAGTACAGCCTCGGCGTATCGCACCCTGGAGCCTTGTTGCGCCGACCGGTTCGATTCGGTAAGTTCCGCCCTTCGTTTGCCCTCTACGCGAACGCTACTGACCGGAGCCATGGGCAGCCCCCTCGATCCTCGAGACCTGGAACGCTATCGCACGGACCTGCTCCGCTTTGCCATGATGCAGCTGGGCGACCGCGCGCGCGGAAGACACGGTCCAGGAAACGCTGATCGCCGCCCTACAGGGCATCGGGAAGTTCGCGGGCAGATCCTCGGTACGCAGCTGGCTCACCGGCATCCTGAAGCACAAGATCATCGACGCGATGCGCCAGACGCGCAGGGAGGAAAGCCTCGATCAGAACGAGGAGGAGCAACCGGACTCCGACGGCGACCCGTTCTTTGGGCGTAACGGCCGTTATGCGGAACGTCCCGCGGACTGGGGCGATCCGGAGGCGGCGCTCTCGCAGCGCAGGTTTTTCGAGATCTTGGAGCAGTGCATGGAGGGCTTGCCGAAGAGCACCGCGCGCGTCTTCGCGATGCGTGAAGTGATGGGTATGGAGACCATCGAGATCTGTGCGACCCTGGGGATCAGCACTTCAAACTGCGGCGTGCTGCTTTACCGCGCGCGGATGCGATTGCGTGACTGCCTCGGGAAGAACTGGTTTGTGCAGGGTTGGCGATGATCAGCTGCAAGGAAGCGAGCTGGCTGATGTCGGAGGGGCTGGACAAGCAGCTCGGCTTGGCTCAGCGCACCCAGTTGCGCCTGCATTTGATGATGTGCACGGGTTGTTCCCGCGTGAAGCGGCAGTTCGCATTTCTTCGGCGTGCGGCGCAACGCTATCCCGGACCCGACGACGGCGACGAAGGCAAGGACGAATCCTGAGTCGAGCGAGCGGCTGACAGATGATCCGGAGGTGAAGCTTCGATCGAAGGTGCGCTCGGGGACGTGCCCGCGGGCGACCTTATGATCCTGCAAGCCTTCAGCGCCGCTCGGGGAGCACGGTATCAACCTGTAAGCGAAAGACTTCTCCAAGGAGCGCAAGCGATCGACGCATGATGGCGATACAGGTAGGAACGGGACGGGGACATCCTGATAGGGAAGACGGACTCCGAGCTCGATGTCGAGATAAGGATTCCGTCGGCGAATTGCATCCCGGCCGGGAGGCTTGACCGCCTGCGCCTGCAGGCCGGACATGAGACTGCGACCCACTCCCGCAAACCATCGTGTCAAATCGCTTGCCTCCGGGGAGGCGTTCATATAAGACCTTCCCTCGCGCCCCTTCGCGAGCTTGAGCTCGCCATCGATGGAGGGTGACACGCGGCGGCTCCGCGAAACGCAAATCTGCCGGACCGCCCGTCAGTGGTCCCAAGCCTAGCATGGCCGTATGGAGAGGAAAGACCTCGCGATGCAAACGCCGGATCAACCTGTCCTCAGGGATATCGTGCTCGTGGGCGGTGGTCACAGCCATGTCGCCGTGCTCAGGCGCTTCGGCATGCATCCGGTGCCTGGCGTGCGGCTGACCCTGATCTGCCGCGATACCCATACGCCGTATTCAGGCATGCTGCCGGGCTATATCGCAGGGCATTACGGCTATGACGAGGTTCACATTGATCTGAGTCGGCTCGCGCGGTTTGCTGGCGCTCGTTTTCTGCGCGCTGAAGCGGTCGGCCTGGACCGCGGCGCGCGCACGGTGCTCTGCCGCGATCGCCCGCCGGTGCCGTACGACCGCCTCTCGATCAACATCGGCTCGGCCCCGCAGATGGCCAATGTCGCCGGCGCGGTCGAACACGTCGTGCCGGTAAAGCCCATCCACGGCTTTGATGTGCGGTGGCGCTCGCTGCTCGATCGCGTGCGCAAACACCTGGGCGTCACGCGCATCGCCGTGGTCGGCGGCGGGGCCGGCGGAATCGAGCTCACCCTGGCAATGCAATATCGTCTGCACAACGAGCTGCGTGCCCTCGGGCGCGACCCGAAGGAGCTCGCTTTCCACCTGCTCACGCGCGATTCGGAAATCCTGCCGACGCACAATTCCCTGGTACGCCGGGCGTTCGAGCGGGTGCTCGCCGCGCGCGGCGTCGCTGTTCATCGCGACGCCGAAGTGATCCGCGTGTCGGCGACTGGCGTGCGCACCACCAGCGGGGAAGCCGTGCAAGCCGACGAGATCGTCTGGGTCACGCGCGCCGGCGGCGCGCCGTGGCTGCGCGAGACCGGCCTCGCGCTCGACGCCGAGGGCTTCATCCGGGTGGGTGACACACTGCAGACGGTGACCGACCCGAAAGTCTTTGCTGCAGGCGACATCGCGAGCATGTCGAGCTATGCGCTCGAAAAGGCCGGCGTATTCGCGGTCCGGCAGGGACCGATCCTGGCCGAGAATCTGCGCCGCGCCGTGCAGGGCAGGACGCTCAAGCGCTACCGCCCGCAGCGCCGCTGGCTTGCGCTGGTGAGCACGGGCGATCGCTTCGCGGTGGCCTCGCGCGGCGCGATCGGATTTAAGGGCGCCTGGGTGTGGCGCTGGAAAGACTGGATCGACCGCCGCTTCATGGACAAGTTCAACGGCGTTCCGGCCATGGCATCCGATGATTCGGCACCGCCCTCGTCAGTGAAACTCGACAAGGAAGAGGCTGCGCAGGCGATCTCCGCGATCGCCATGCGCTGCGGCGGCTGCGGCGCCAAAGTCGGCGCCACGGTACTCTCGCGCGCACTGGGCGCGCTGCGTCCACTCGATCGCGCCGACGTGCTGATTGGCCTTCATGCTCCGGACGATGCCGCGGTGGTGCGCGTCCCCCCCGGGAAAGCGATGGTGCATACCGTTGACTTCTTCCGTGCCTTCATCGACGACCCCTATCTCTTCGGCAAGGTTGCGGCGAACCATGCCTTGGGCGACATCTTCGCCATGGGGGCCGAGGCGCAGTCGGCCGCCGCGATCGTCACGGTGCCGCCAGGGCTCGAGGCCAAGGTGGAGGACGTCCTGTTTCAGATGATGTCCGGCGCGGTCGAAGTGCTGAACGAAGCCGGCTGTGCGCTGGTGGGTGGGCACACCGGCGAGGCAAGGGAGCTTGCGCTTGGCTTCGCGGTCAATGGCTTTGTGGATGCAGACATGACCTCGGTGATGCGCAAGAGCGGGATGCAGCCGGGCGATGTCCTCATCCTCACCAAACCGATCGGCACCGGCACGCTGTTTGCGGCCTACGAGCGGCTGCAGGCGCGAGGGCGCTGGATTGACGGCGCGCTCGCTTCGATGTGCCAGTCGAACCGCCTGGGCGCGCAATGCCTGCGGGAGCATGGCGCGACCGCCTGCACCGACGTGACGGGCTTCGGCCTGCTGGGGCATCTGGTGGAGATGACTCGGCCTTCGGGGGTGGACGCGGAGCTGGACCTTTCGGCGCTACCGGTCCTGGAAGGCGCCGAGCAGACCAGCGCAGCCGGCATTCTCAGCTCGCTGCAGCCGGCCAACGTGCGCCTGCGCCGGGCGCTGCGCAACCAGCAGGAAGCCGTGGGCCATCCGCGCTACCAGCTGCTCTTCGATCCGCAGACCGCGGGCGGCCTGCTGGCGAGCGTCCCGGCGGCGCGCGCCGGGGCTTGCCTTGGCGCGCTGCGGGCGCTGGGCTACGCTCACGCTTCAGCGATCGGCCGAGTGCTCGGTCAGGGCGAGGCGCTCGAGCCCGTCGTCCTCAGGCTGGCATGAGACGAGCGGCCCCCAAAAACGCGCGTGCTTTGCCACCGATGACATGCTGCCTTGCTGCCGACGCCCGCTCAACGTCGCACCGCTGCCGGCGCAACGGCACGGCCGGATTCGCGCGCTCGGTGTGTGACGCGCTACGCACCCACTAGGGGCGGGAGCGTCGCGGGCGCATAGGTCAACGGTGCGACCGCGTCAGACGCTCGCCGGGTAGCCCGCCTGCGCCAGGGCACTGGTCAACTCGGCAAGCGACCGCCGGCTCTCGACGTGTACCCGCTTGGTCGCAAGGTCCACATGGACCGTCGCCACCGGATCGACGGCCTTGAGCGCCTTCGTCACCGTGCTCACGCAGTGCTCACAGGTCATATCCATGACTTTCAGCTCGACCATCGCCTTTCTCCTAGATAAAGGACCCAATACGAAGCTACCAGACGCACCGTACGCCTTCCCGTGATGGCAAAGTCAAGCACCTGCGGCCGATTGGCACTCCTTGACATTACTACTATTGGAAGGTTTATGGTTTGAGTGAGCTTATTCGCTTCCCACACCTCTAACCCCACGTTCGAAGCACTCGGCTGAAGGGGAGACTGATCATGGATGGCATGCAGATAAACATCGGCGGCGCCGCGCAAGTCTCAGGCGTGTCGGCGAAGATGATCCGTCACTACGAACAGATCGGCCTCATTCCCGCGGCGCGGCGGAGCGATTCCGGCTATCGGACGTACACGCGAAACGACGTGCATACGCTGCGCTTCATCCGGCAGGCGCGAAGCTTGGGCTTCTCGATCAAGCAGATCGAGGATCTGCTCAATCTATGGAGAGATCCACGCCGGCCGAGCAGCAAGGTGAAAGCGCTCGCCTTGGCGCGCGTTGCGGAGCTCCAGGCGCGGATCAACGACGCTAAGGCCATGAAACGCGTTCTCGCGCATTTGGCGGCACATTGCCATGGCGACGAGCGCCCGGAGTGCCCGATTCTCGACGGTTTGGCCTCGCAGACCCCAATCGCCCAGCCGCCCGCGGCGGCCCACCGCCGAGATCTCGCGCTGTCGAAGGCCCGTCGCTGAAAGCGGGCGCTGTGCCACTAGATTCGAGGGCCTGACGTGATTTGAAGATCGACTGTCGTAGGGGGAACGCAACGCCCGGCATTGTGAACCTTGCCAGATTCCAGAGCCGGCCTTTTTCGTCGCATGTCAGCACCGCGCTGCGCACGCGCGGTCCCAAGCCGCTGGGGGGCTTGACATTCCCATTGTGGGAACCCTGAACATGACGGCGTGTCTGAATGTTACGTAGGTCCACGATGCCGGCTTCGACCGCACTGCGTATCCCGGCCACCGCCTCTGAGCGGACAGGCGAAAGCGTCCGCTTGCCGATCGCGGGCATGACCTGCGCCTCGTGCGTGGCGCGCGTGGAAAAAGCGCTCGCCGCGGTGCCCGGGGTGAGCGATGCCTCGGTCAACCTCGCCACCGAGATCGCAGCCCTCAAGGTCGCGCCATCGGTCACGCTCGAAGCGCTCCGAAAGGCGGTGGAGCAGGCAGGCTATGAGGTCGCGCGCCGGGAGATCGATCTCGGGATCAAGGGCATGACCTGCGCGAGCTGCGTCGCGCGCGTCGAGAAGGCGCTCGCGAAGGTGCCCGGGGTGCTCTCGGCATCGGTCAACCTTGCGACCGAACGCGCGCACGTGGTGGCCGTCGCGGGCATCGACGCCGAAACTCTGCGAGAGGCGGTCGTTGCGGCGGGCTACGAAGCCGAGTCCGGCGATGCGCAGGCGGCCGCTGAGGGTGCAGCCAGGGGATTCACGCTGCCGCAGTGGTGGCCGGTGGCGGCCTCGGCCGCGCTCAGCGTTCCGCTGCTCGCTCCGATGGCTGGGCTCGCGTTCGGGGCGCACTGGATGCTGCCAGGCTGGCTGCAGCTCGTCCTCGCATCGCTGGTGCAGTTCTGGCTGGGCGCGCGCTTCTACCGCGCAGGGTGGAAGGCGCTCAAGGTGTTTACCGGCAACATGGACCTTCTGGTTGCCTTGGGCGCCAGCGCCGCGTACGGGCTGTCGGTGTTCGAGCTTCTGCGCGGCGCGGGCGGGCACCTCTACTTCGAGGCCTCGGCAACGCTGATCACCCTGATCCTGCTCGGCAAATGGCTCGAGGCGCGCGCCAAACGCCAGACCACCGAGGCGATCCGCGCGCTCAATGCGCTGCGCCCCGAGCGGGCGCTGGTGCGGCGCGACGGCAAGGACGTCGAAGTGCCGCTTGCGTCGGTCCCTTTGCGTGACCTCGTGGTGGTACGCCCCGGCGAGCGCGTGCCGGTCGACGGCGAGGTGCGCGAGGGCCGCAGCCACGTCGACGAATCGCTCGTCACCGGCGAGAGCCTGCCGGTGGCCAAGGGCCCGGGCGAGCGCGTCACCGGCGGGTCGGTCAATGCTGACGGACTGCTGCTCGTCGAGACGCGCGCCGTTGGCGCCGAGACCACGCTCGCGCGGATCATCCGGCTGGTGGAGAACGCGCAGGCCGCGAAGGCGCCGATCCAGAGAATCGTCGACAAGGTGAGCGCGGTGTTCGTACCGGTGGTGCTCGCAATCGCGCTCGTCACGCTGCTCGGCTGGGGCTTCGCCACCGGCAACTGGACGATGGCCCTCCTCAACGCGGTTGCGGTGATGGTGATCGCTTGCCCATGTGCGCTGGGGCTCGCGACGCCCACCGCGATCATGGCGGGCACCGGGGTTGCGGCGCGCCGCGGCATTCTCATCAAGGACGCCGAAGCGCTCGAGATCGCACACGCCATCACGGTGGTGGCGTTCGACAAGACCGGCACGCTCACCGAAGGCCGGCCGGCCCTGGTGGCGATCGAGCCGTGGCAGGGGGTCAAGCACGAAGTGCTGCGCCTTGCGGCGGCGCTGCAGCAGGGCAGCACCCACCCACTCGCGCGCGCGGTCCTCGCCGAGGCCGAACGCGAAGGCGTGCCTTCGGTAACGGCGAGCGAGGTGAAGGCGTTGCCCGGGCGCGGCGTGCAGGCACGGCTCGAGGGCCGCACGCTTTATCTCGGCAGTTCGCGCCTGATGGGGGAACTGGGCGTCGACACGGCACCGCTGGCGGCACGCGAACGCGCCTACGCGGGCGAAGGGCGCACTGTGTCGTGGCTCGCGATCGAAGCCGGCGGCGCGCGCAGCCTCGCGGGGCTACTCGCGTTCGGCGACACCCTGAAGGCAGGCGCGCTGCAGGCGGTGGCGCGCCTGCAGCGCCAGGGCGTGAAGACGGTAATGTTGACCGGCGACAACCGGGGCAGCGCCGAGGCCGCGGGGCGTGCGCTGGGCATCGACGAGGTGCGCGCCGAGGTGCTGCCCGCCGACAAGGCGAAGGCCGTGGCCGAGCTCCGGCGCCCCGGCAGCGTGATCGCCATGGTGGGCGACGGCATCAACGATGCGCCGGCGCTCGCCGCCGCCGACGTCGGTATCGCGATGGCCACCGGCACCGACGTCGCCATGCACACTGCCGGCATCACGCTCATGCGCGGCGACCCGCTGCTGCTCGCGGACGCGATCGACATCTCGCGCCGCACCTACGCGAAGATCCGCCAGAACCTGTTCTGGGCGTTCTTCTACAACGCGATCGGCATTCCGCTCGCGGCCTTCGGCTTTCTCAACCCGGTCATCGCCGGCGCCGCCATGGCGTTCAGCAGCGTGAGCGTGGTCACCAATGCGTTGACGCTGCGGCGCTGGAAAGGCGCCCCGCCGAGCGGCGGCGGCGCGTCGCCCTCGGCTGGCATTCGGGCCCGGGCAGTGGAGGTCAGGCCGCTCGAGACGTAACGAACAGCACGTCCCTTTGATTCAAGGTAGCGTCCCGCAGGCCCGGTTCACTGTCCGGCCCGCTTTGCTCATGTCACGGGTTCGGAATCAGTTTGTCGCTATCTCCTAGACCGTCATCCGCGCGCGAATGGCAAGAGCGGCGCGCTGGATGATCTCACCCGCTTCGCGGGCCCACGGCTTGCGGGCCGCGGAACCGGCCGCGCGGCGTCTTGATGCATACCGATGAAGCGTTCCCCGGCTATTGGCCGGTGAAGCGCGTGGCTCTCGACAGGTTCGGAACGATTCCCTAGGGGAGCAGCGATTCCGCAGGCGGGACCGCAAAAGCGGACAGGGCTCACGCCTCGCCGCGCGCGGGATAGTCTTTAGAAACCGCAAAGTCGATCGCCTGCGCGATTTCTCCGAAGTGCGGTCGCGCGAACGGCATGCTGGAAACCGACAGCCAATAAAGCGTGGCGTCAGGCTTGATCAGGAACAATCCCGGCTCGGCGAACAGCGCCGGCTCCTCGACGCCGGCCGAGGTCATCCCCCGGCCGCTCGAAATGTACAGTCCCCACCGCCGCGCGGTCTCGATCGGCACGCCGTACCCGATCGGAAGCTTGTCGAGCCCCCACTGCGTCTTCGCCTGCTCGGCCCGCTCCCTGGGATCGGTGGATGTGATCACCGTGGACACGCCGCGCTTGTCGAACCCCTCGAGCATGCCGTTCAGCTCGCTCGTGTAGCGGCGGCATACCGGGCAGTGCAGCCCCCGGTAGAACACGAGCATCGTGAAAGTCTGTGGATGCTGTTCGGCAAGACGCCAGCGGCTACCCCCCAGCAGGTCGAATTCGAGCGCCGGAACCGGTTGTCGTGGTTTGAGTGCCACTTGAGTGTCTCCTTAAGTTAATCGCGTCTGCAGCCGTGATGGAAAAAGGCAGTGATCCGCGCTGTCACGCGAACAACGCGGGAATGTCTCCCCTTTGGTCGCAGCCGCGCCCAATTTCTTACTCCTATTCGTGCCTGCGCGGGCGCCAATGCCTGAACGAGCGTGTGTTTCGCCGCACGAGGATGCACCCGAAGCCCGGTCGCGGCGTACGCTGCAGCATATCCGCCGCTGCGTACCGCGCTCGCACGCCCTGCCCACCCGCACGTGCGCCACACCATGTAATGAATACGCCCCATGGGCCGACCAACCGCTGCGACCTGATTTCTGGAGATGGATGTGTTCAGGGAAAGACCGCCCTCGTGACGGGTTCGACCAGCGGAATCGGGTTGCGTATTGCCGAGGCGCTCGCTGCTCGCGGCGCGGATGTGATCCCGAATGGGCACGGCGTAGCAGCGGAAGTTGAATACGTGTGCACTCGAATCGCCAGTCAATACGACGTGCAGGTGCAATGCTGCGCCTGGGTCAGACGCTCGGTACTCGTGTGATCGCCGACGGCGTCGAAACGGCCGGCCAGGTAGAGTTCCTGCGCCGCAGGAAATGCGACGAGGTACAGGGCTACCTGTTCGGTAAGCCGGTCGCGCTAGAAGAGTTCGAGCGGACATGGCTGGCGAGGGCGACCCCGGTGACCGCCGCCATCGACGCGAGCGCCCGCCTTCCGGACCCTTCGTCATAAGCGGATAACCACCGATGAGCACCTCGAGACATCACACCCCTGCTTCGCCCGCCGCCACGCCCCGGTTGAAGCCGCCGCCCTGGTACGCGCGCCTGATCCTCGCGCTGCAGCGCCGCAAGTACGGCACCGAGCTCGAATCCGCGATGCTCTGGGCGCGCCTGCCGCGCGCGTTCTTGGCGCTGACGCTGCACTACCGCAGCCTCGACCGCCGCGGCTCGCCGCTCGAGCCCGGACTGCGGGCGCTCGTCCAGGTGCGCGTCTCGCAGATCAACTGGTGGGCGTTCTGCGTCGATTTGAACGGCGCCGCGGCGCTCGAGCGCGCGGTGGCGCCGGACAAGCTCGCCGCCCTGCCCGATTACGCGCGCTCGGGGCTGTACTCCGACCGGGAGAAGGCGGCGCTTGCCTATGCCGAAGCGGTCACCGACTCGACGCGGCACGTCGACGAGCCGATGCGGCAAGCGCTGCGCAGCCATTTCGGCGAACAGGTCATCATCGAGCTCACCGCGCTGATCGCGTTCCAGAACATGTCGAGCAAGTTCAACGCTGCGCTCGGGGTTCCGTCGCAGGGCTTCTGCGCGCCTCCATCTTCGCCACCGGATGGCGAACACCGTTAGCGACATGGACCGCGACGCGATGCAATCGGAGTTCGGGGGGGCAGCGCTATCATCTCGTGTAAGGTTTTCGCGGCCTGTCCGACCAACCGTTGAGCCGGTCACGTAACGGACGGCCTCGTGCGACTCCAACAGGGCTCAGGCATGACCTTGCCACTCCTTCACCGGCTCGACCGCGTCCGCTGGAACCGCGTCCATGCGGTGATCACCGCCGCACTGGGCATCGGCTGGCTGCTCGACGCGTTCGAAGTGACCATCGTCAACAACGTCATTTCGGTATTCAAGGAGCTTTGGCACCTCAGCAATCTGCAGGCCTCGTGGATCTTGAGCATCTGGTTCGTCGGCCTCATGCTCGGGGCGTATCTGTTCGGCTACTTGGCTGACCGGTACGGGCGCAAGCGCCTGTTCCTCGCCACGCTGCTGGTCTATGGAACCTTCACTTTCCTGACGGCCTTCGCCTGGAACTACACCTCGCTGATGGCGCTGCGCCTGCTGACCGCGATCGGCGTGGGCGCCGAATACGCTGCGATCAATGCCGCAATCAGCGAGTTCATTCCCGCGCGCCATCGCGGCAAGACCAACGCCACGGTGATGAACTTCTGGTCCTTGGGCGCGATCCTTGCCTCGCTGGTGTCGCTGTATCTGCTCAATCGCCTTCCGCCCGACCTGGGCTGGCGCGTCGCGTTCGGCTTCGGGGCCCTGGTAACCGTGTTCACGGCAGTTGCCCGCCGCTTCATCCCCGAGTCGCCGCGCTGGCTGCTCGCGCATGGCGACGCCACAGGCGCCGCGGCGGTGATCACCGGAATCGAGAGCGGGCGACTGAGGGGTGCCCAGGCAGGGAGCGCGGTGAGTGCCCAGGGCGGCACCGCTGGCGGCATCTGGCGGCAGACCCGGGAGCTGCTGCTGCGGTATCCCGGCCGCGTCGCGCTCGGCGCGATGCTCGATTTCTCCGAGGCGGCCGGTTACTACGGACTGTTCGCGTTCCTCGCGCTGTTCATCCTGCCCGCGATACACATCAGCGCCGGGTTCGTGCCGTGGTTCTACCTGATAGGCAACCTGGGCGCACTCGCCGGCGGCATCGCAGTGACGCTGCTGCTCGACAAGGCGGGACGCAAGATCACCGTTCCCGCGTTCTATGTGCTGGCTGCGCTCGGGGTGCTCGTGCTCGCCGCGGCCACGACGAGCCACGACTGGCGCTGGGTGCTTGCGGGCTTCACGCTGGCCAACCTGTTCGCAACCGGCGCCTGGATCTCGGCGTACCCGACCTTCTCGGAGATCTTCCCGACGCACCTGCGCTCGACCGGCATTGGCTTGTCGGTCGCTTTCGGGCGGATTGGCGCCTTCGGCGCGCCGCTCCTGCTCACGACGGTGGCCACGATGCACGGCATGCTCGCCGCGCTCGTGTTGCTCGCCACTTTCTGGCTCCTGGGAGCCGGCGCAATGCTACCGTGGTACTTCTTCGGCATCGAAGGTAGAGGAACTTCGCTCGAAGGGATGGCGGGCTGAGCATGCAAGGGCGTAAATCACCGGCCACGCGGCCCCGGCGTTTTGCTTTCGCCGCCGGAATTGAGCGGTCTTTTGCGCCGCGACCTGAGCAGCAGCCAGGCAAGCAGCGCCACCGCGCCGAGCAGCAACCAGCCCCAAAGGGGCATCGCGAGCACGTTCTCCCCCAGCACCGCCAGGACGATGGTCAGCGGCAGGATACCCAGGCCGGTGGCCCACAGAAACGTCCACCACGAGATATCGGTGAGTGCGGCGGCGTAGTTGATCAGATTGAAGGCGATGACCGGGATCAGACGGCTCACCAGCAGCGCTCGGCCGCCCCCCTCATGCGACCAGTCCGTCACCCTCCGCTGATAGTCGCGCGGAAGTAAGCGCCGCACGATGGGTCGCCCGAGCAGCCGTGCCAAGCCGAACGCGAAGACCGCGCCAAGCATCGCTCCCGTCCACGTAATCAGCGCGCCCCAGAGCGGCCCGTACACCATCCCGTTGGCGAGCGCCACGATCTCGGCGGGGAACGGCAGGAAAGAATGCGCGACCATCAGCCCGATCGAATCGAGCACGCCCCACGCGCCCCAGGAGCGGATCAACTGTTCGGTGCCGCGCACCGTGTTGTCGAAGCCGAACGCCTGTGCGTGCGGCCACAGCCACCACGCCAGAACGCCAACCGCGAGCACTCCGAAAACGGCGAGCGCGACCTGGATGCTGTTCGGCCGATGCGGACCGGAGCCGCGGTCATTGACCATGTGAAGTACCGACTCGACGCTCGAATGAGGTAACTCCGCCGTCAGCCCTGAACATGCAACCTCTGAGTTTGTCGCTCCGACGATGCGAAGCTTACCCGGGATGCACGCGCCAAACGCGACCGGCGAGCAGCGTTACCGACCGATCCGCGACGACGCGCCGATCGGAGACTGCCACGGCGGTGCGGCGGCGGCGAGCGACGGGGCCGTTGATCGCTGCGCACTCCGGCGCCCGCGCAGGGCGCGCGTCGAATCTGTTGTGACCATGAGGACGATACGGAAGGTCCCGTGGGCGCCCGCCTACAAATCGAGCCCCGTCGTCGGCCGTCCGTGAATCGATTCGGCGCCTATCTCGCCACGCTGTCCGCAGGCCGGGCCGCTCTGTGGTGCTACCTCATCTGGTATCTGACGATGGTGACGCTCTACTTCGATACCGCCCCACGGCTGTGGCTCACCTCGCTCGGCGTGAGCGCGATCGTCGGCCTCGCGTTCATGCTGAGCGTGCACGCGCACGGCGCTTCCCGGCAGCATCGCTGGCAGATTTTCCGCTTGTTCTTCATTCCGTTCTGCATTTCGAGCTTTTCGGCGCTGGTCAAGGGCTGCGGCTTCATCCTCATCTTCTCGCCGAGCCTCGCGAAGGACGGGGTTGCGCTCGGGTTGTGTCTGGCGTTTCTATGCTTCGTCGCCACTATTCGGCGCCTGGCTGCAACGTAGCTTGCCTGCCCGAACCGTACCCACGATGCGAACTTCACAAACACACGCCCGAGGAGCTTCCCCGATGACGACTCTGCCGCGCCAATACCCTGATCCGCTTCCGGCGATTCACCCCCTGCCCGAGTACCTCGCCGCAGGCGAGCGCAAGCGCTGGTACGAGGAAATGAAGCTCGCCCTGCAGGTCCCGTGGATGGGCGTGGTCACCATGGCGTACTCCCATTACCCCACGTTCTTTGGCGCGCTCTGGAAAGGCACCAAGCCGCTCGTGACGAGCGGCGCCTTCGTTCAGGAATTCCGGGCGCTGCGGGGAACCGTCGAAGCGGAGGTGGGAAGGCTCTCTCCACCTCCCATCGCGAAGCGCTTGCGCGAAGCGGGCTACGCCCAGCGCGAGCTCGAGCAAATTCGCAACATGATCGACGTGTTCTCTCACGGCAACTTCCCTTATCTGCTCATCGCCACCTTGGTGCGACTCCTTCTGGAAGGCCAAGACATGCACGACGGCGCCGAAGCGGAGGGCTTCGCCGGACGGCACGCGCCGGACGTTCAGGTGCCGTTCGTCCTTATGGAGGCGCATCATGCGGATGCGCCGACGCGCGCGGTATACGCCGACATCATGGCCACGCTCAAACTACCGTTCATCAACACCGACAACCGCGCGCTCGCGCGCTGGCCAAGCTACTTCGCCCTTGCCTGGAGTGACTTGAAGCAGGTCGTGACCGGCCGCGGGCACGTCGCAATCTGCGAAACCGTGCACGAGCAGGCGGTGAACAGCGTGACGAACATTCTGCCAAACCCCGCGGGGCTCGCGTCGGCGACGCTGCGGGCAGCGGCGCGGGAGGATGCCCTCTTGGAGGAGGTGCTCCAGATGTCTCGGCCCTTTCAGTGGCTGCTGCCGGGGCTGGTCACCAACATTGCCTACTTCCGGGCGCAACTCGAGGCCTAGGCCGAGCCCGATCCGCCGAAGAGCGTCGCGTACCAACCACCCTGCACACGATCACTACTGGAGGAGAGTTCCATGATGATTCCCACAGAGCCTATCGGCAGCGTGCCGCGCCCGCGAGAATTGATCGACGGCATGGCCGCTTTTTCCGAAGGTCGGATCTCGCAAGCCGAGCTCGACGCGCTGCGTCGACGGGCGATCCAAGACACCATCCGGAGGTTCGAAGCCACCGGCTCCCCCGTCATCACCGACGGCGAGCAAGGCAAGCCCAGCTTCGCGACCTATCCGATCCACGGGCTGAGCGCGCTTGCGCCGGACGGCGTGAAGATACCCTTCGCCGACGGCCACGTCCGACAGCTGCCTCGGCTGACCGCCGGGCCGTTTCGGTATCGCACCTACTGCGACACCTACCTCGAGGAAGCGCGCATGTATACGAAGCTTCCTCTCAAGCAGGCCGTGATTTCGGCCTCCGCCCTGAGTTTGCTTTATCCTCAGGCGGGAATCGAAGGGTACTCCAGAGAAGCGTTCCTCGCCGACCTCCTGCGCGAAGCTGAAACCGACATCCGGCGTTGCCTTGCCAAGGGCGCCCGCAGCGTTCAGATCGACTTTACCGAAGGGAGGCTCTCCGTCAAGCTAGACCCGACTAAGGGCCTCCTAAGACAGTTCGTGGATCTCAACAACCGAGTGCTCAATCGCTTCTCGGCAGAGGAACGCCAGCGCCTCGGAGTGCACACCTGCCCCGGAGGCGATCAGGACTCCACGCACAGCGCCGATGTCGACTACGCCGAGCTGCTGCCGGATCTGTTCGCGCTCAACGCAGGCAATTTCTACATCGAGCTGGCCGGAGAAAATGATCCCGCCAAGGTCTTGCGCATCATCCGCGAATGCGCGAAGCCCGGGCAGCGCATCTTTGTGGGCGTCATCGATCCGATCAGCCCGGCCGTGGAGAGCCCCGAGCAGGTGTGCGACCGCGTGCTGGAGGCGGCGGAAATCATAGGCCCGACGCGCCTAGGCACGACCGACGACTGCGGATTTGCGCCCTTCGGCGACGATATGTCCACCGCGCGAGAGATCGCGTTCCAGAAAATCCGGGCGCGCGTGGTCGGGACTGCGCTCGCCGCGCAAAAGCTGGGATTGAGAGCGGGCTGAACGCCCGCAACGGATCGCCCCGAGGCACAGCGAATATCCGCCGATCGCGCTCCCCGGCTCGCGATGGGCAGTCGGATGGACGTTTCAGGCGGCGCCGGGGTCGCTCGGGGTGATGCGCCTGAGAAGACCCGCGTAGCCGCCCTCGCGCAGGCGCTTCGCCGCGAGCCCGAAGTAATCAGGGTTCGCTTTGATGCCGTGGCCTTCGACGAGGCGGTTCATGAAGTTGAACAACGCGCATACCGACACGGCGTCGTGTAGCGCCCGATCGCTCCAGCCCGCGGCGAACACCGCGTCGGCATCTGCCTGAGTCATCTTTGCCGGATCGAGTGTGAGCTTCTTCACGTAGCGCAGCATCGGCTTGAGCCTCTCGTCAATCGGGGCGGAATCGACGTCTCCGAGCAGGCGGACGACAAGGTCCTCCGCGATCCCGAATTCGCGCGCGGTCGCCGCGTGCACGCCGTGGCAGTAGCTGCAGGCATTAAGGCCGGACACGAAGGCTGCGATCAGTTCGCGCTCCGGGACGGTAAGCGGGGACGGGCCGCGCAGCAACGCCTCGTGGTATTCCAGAAGCGGCCTCGAGGTCGTCGGAAACGCCTCGAATACATGGAGCAGAACCGCATTCGAGGGCAATGACTTCAGAAAGGACATGCCGCCTCCGATCAAAACACGAATTATCCACGCTTCGTATCGCTCATTAACGCGAGGCGCCTTGCGTCATCGGAATCAGGTGCTCGGTGTGCACGGCTGCAGAGAGCTGGTAGTGCGCTCCGTGCACGATGCGCTCGTAGTACGACCGGTACGCCTCGGAGCCGTAGCCCGGACACGTCGAGAAACGCGAGCACGTCGCCGATCGTCTCGCGCGCCATCGTCTCGGTGCGCTGCGGCCCGGCGTTGACGTGGCAGTGCACGCAGCTCTGGTTGCAGCGGTAGCCGAGATTGACCTGCAAGGTCTCCAGCCGGGCGCGCCGTCATGAATGCGCCTTGCGCGCCGACGCCGTGAGATCGATCCGTCGCTCGAAGATCGGGTAGTCGATGGGCTCCTCGTTTTGATACCCGATGCGCCGGCGGCGGCTTTCGTGGACCAGGTGGTAGCGGACCGTGACTTCAAGCGTGCGCGGCGCCGGCTGGCGGTTCGTGCGGAATTCGTAGCGCAAGCTGCGCGGCTCCCGGTATGGAAGGCGCGTGTCCCACAGGTCGACGATGAACGGGCGCCACAGCACGGTGCGCTCGAGCGTAACCATGCGCTCGCGGATCAACCCGCCGTGCCGATCGAGCAGCCGCCACTCGACCGTCAGATGCCGGTCCGGAGTGCCGGTCGGAAGGAAATGAGCGGCCCCCGCATTGGTCAGCGTCAGCTCGAAGGCACGCTCGCTTCCGGCCTTGGCGGTCACTTCGACGAGCTGCCCGTACAACGCGCCCGCAACCATTTGCGGATCGTGGCCACCCCGCCACAGATGGCGGCGCGCGGCGCGCACTTGCCCGCCTTCCACGAGCGGCCGTTCGACCAGCGGCATGTGGCACTGCACGCAGCCGAGCGCAGCCACGTCCCGCACCGCGTATTCGCCGCTGCGGCCGCGGCTGCGGCCCCGGCCCGCGGCGATCTCGGCCGCGGTGCCACAGGGCGGAAAGCGATAGAAGGTGTCCCAGCGTGCGCCTTGCACCACGTGGCAGCGCAGACAGATCTCGTTGGCGTTCGATAGCTTCTGCGTCGGATGCGGCGCGCCCGGGCTCGCGTAAGGTCCGAGGATCTTGCCGTCTCGCAGGTGA
Organism: uncultured Pseudomonadota bacterium; assembly: GCA_963817785.1. Taxonomy (GTDB): domain Bacteria; phylum Pseudomonadota; class Gammaproteobacteria; order Burkholderiales; family SG8-39; genus JAKALD01. The sequence goes on from CAWFPL010000008.1 coordinate 1,668,073, forward strand.
CAGGCGGCGCAGGTCACGCCCTCGTGCTGCAGGACCGGGTCAAAGCCCGGATTGGCCGCGAGGATCGGATTCCACCTGTCGTGGTCACGGAACCCCAGCACCCGATTTTCCTGCTGCCGATCGAGCGGGATGTGGCAGTTCTTGCACACCTGCTGCCTGCCGTCGAAGCGCCAATCGGCCTGGAAATAGGGGTCGGTCCAGGCGCGGCTGTGCATGCTGGTCTGCCACTCGGCGTACACCGCGGGATGGCAACGGCCACAGTCCTCCGCCCGTAGCGGCCCGAGGACCGCGGGCGCGGCGCCCGTATCGATCGGGCGCTCGAACGCGGGGAATACCGTGAAGATGTTGAGCGGACGCAGGAGACGCCACGCGAGAAAGCCGCCCGCCGCGGCCAGAGCCGCGACGACCAAGATCGTCCGCCTGCGGCGAGCCCGGCTCACGCCGCCCCCGGGCGGGCGCGACCCGAGTACTGATAGCTGAGCATGCGCGATCCCTTCGCGTAGCCGGCGTCCAGCTCCTCGAGCCGGAAGCCGGCGGCGAGGATCAGCTCGTCCATCTTGCGGTCGAGATGGCAGCCCCCGGCGAACCGGGTCCAGAGCGGGCTCAGGCGGCGCTGCATGGCCGCTACGCGCGATTCGGGCGCCAGACCGTGCTCGGCGAACCACAGCGAACCGTCGGGCTTGAGCACGCGCCGGATTTCCGCCAGGGCGCGCGCCGGATTCGCGATGCTGCAGAGCGCCCAGGTCATCACGACTGCGTCGACGACGTGGTCGGCGAGGGGGATCTGCTCTGCGCCACTTTCAACGAAATCGACCGCAAACCCGGCCGCACCGGCGCGCGCCCTCGCCTTGCGCAGCAGCTCGGCCGAGGGATCGAGCGCCATCACGCGCGCGACGCATGGGCCGTAGTACGGCAGGTTGAGCCCCGAGCCGGCGCCCACTTCCAGCACCACCCCGCGGGCCTTTGGGACGATGCGCGCGCGATAACGCGCCGCCTCGTCGTTACGCATCGCGAGGTCGGTCAGATGCGGAAGAACCCATTTGGCGTAGAAACCCACGTCCGCCTCGTTCCCGTCGGTCAGCGCTCGGTCGCGCTCAGGCCACGGCTCATTCCACCGGCAGGCCGGCAGCTTTCCACTCAGGGAAACCGTCTTCGAGCCGGCGCGCCTTCCAGCCGCGCTTGCGCAGCTTCAGCACCGCCTCGTACGACATCAGGCAGTAGGGTCCGCGGCAGTACGCCACCACCTCGCGCCTCTTGGGCAGCCTCGCGAGGCCGCTCTCGAGCCGCTCGACCGGGACGTTGATGGCGCCGGCAACGTGCCCCGCGACGTATTCCTCGGCCGGCCGCACGTCGAGCACGGTGACCAGGCCCTTTTTCGCGCGCTCGAGCAGCTCCTCGGCCCGAATCGGCTCCAGCTCGTCGCGATGGCCGATGAAGTCGCGCACCAGCTTCTCGACCTCCGCGGCGCGCGCCTCTCCCGCGCGCCGCAGCGCGCTATAGAGATGCACCACTTCGTTGCCCGCGATCGAATAGAACACGCGCTGTCCGTCCTTGCGCGGGACTACCAGTCCGGCCTGCCTGAGCCCCTGGAGGTGCTGGGAGGTGTTCGCGACGGTCAAACCCGCCATGGCCGCAAGCTGGTCGACGCTGCGCTCGCCTTGCGCAAGGTATTCAAGCAGTTGCAGGCGGTTGGCATTGGCCAGTGCTTGCCCGACCTTGGCGAGCGACTGGTACAGCGAACGCTTCAGTGTGTCGATTGACATGGAATCCTCGCACGCCTATTATTCAATTGATCTCTTGAATACGCAAGTTCCCGCATGCTCGAATCCTATCTCCTCGCCGCGAGCCGGTGGCTTCTGAGCCACGAGGCCCAGGTGCGCGCGGGCACGTTCGCCGCCATGCTCGCCATCATGGCGACCTGGGAGGTTCTCGCCCCCAGGCGCGCGCTCGCCCTTCCGAGGCTGCGCCGATGGGCCAGCAACCTCGGCATCGTGGTCCTGAACACCTTAGTGGTGCGGCTCATCTTCCCGCTCGCCGCGGTGGCTCTCGCGGGTCTGGCGCACGAGCGCGGCTGGGGCCTGCTCAACCAATACGAAGTCCCTTTCGCCGCCGCAGTCCTCGCCTCGGTCGTCGCGCTCGATCTCGCGATCTACCTGCAGCACGTGATGTTCCACGCGGTGCCCGCGCTGTGGCGCCTGCACCGCGTGCACCACGCCGACCTCGACTACGACGTCACCACCGGGGCGCGCTTTCATCCGGTCGAAATCATGCTCTCGATGCTGATCAAGATGGCTGCAATCGTCGTGCTCGGCCCGCCCGCGGTCGCGGTGATGGTTTTCGAGGTGCTGCTGAACGCGACGGCGATGTTCAATCACGCGAACGTGCGGCTGCCCGCGGCGCTCGACCGGGTTCTGCGCGTATTCGTCGTCACGCCCGACATGCACCGGGTGCATCACTCGATCGAAGATCACGAGACCAACTCCAACTTCGGGTTCAACCTGTCGCTGTGGGACCGGCTGTTCCGCACCTACAAGGCGCAGCCCGACGCCGGGCACGAGCGCATGAGCATCGGGATTCGCAATTACCGCGATCCGAGGCTGGTGTCCGATCTGCCGGGGATGCTCGCGTTGCCGTTTCTCGGCGCGGACACGGGCTACGCCATCAACCGCAGGCAATGGGGGCCGAACCCGTGAGCGGGAAGGCTCTCGCCCGGTTCGCGCTGTTTGCCGGGTTGGCCGCCGCGGTGGCCGCGGCATTTCCCTATCGGAACATGCTCGATCTGGCCGTCCTCGACCGAGTGGTCCGGGGCGCCGGAAGCTGGGGACCGGCGCTCTACATGGCCGTCTACGCCATTGCCACGGTGTTGTCGGTGCCGGGCGCCGTCCTGACGCTCGCCGGCGGCGCGCTATTCGGTGCGCTGTGGGGGACGTTCTACAGCCTCACGGGCGCCACGATCGGTGCGACCGCGGCGTTCGCGCTCGCGCGCTACGTGGCGTCGGACTGGGTGGCGCGCAGGGCCGGCGGACGCACCAGGCAGCTCATCGACGGCGTGGAAAAGGAAGGCTGGCGGTTCGTCGCCTTCGTGCGGCTGGTGCCGCTGTTCCCGTTCAATATCGTGAACTACGCGCTCGGGCTCACGCGGATTCGGCTTCTGGATTACGCGCTCGCCTCCTACGTTTTCATGCTGCCGGGCGCCTTCACGTATGCCTATCTCGGCTATGCCGGTCGCGAGGCTCTGGGGGGCGCCGACGACATGATCGGCAAGGGCCTGGCCGCGCTCGCGCTGCTCGCGACGATCGCTTTTCTGCCCCGCCTGGTGAAGCGGCTGCGTGGGGCGAACGCCGCCTGCGCCGGGAAGATCTCCAGCGCCGAACTGAAGGCGCGCCTCGAACGGCATGAAGACATCGTCGTGCTGGACGTGCGCCCCGCCAAGGACTACGACGGCGAGCTCGGTCACATTCCCGGCTCCCTCAACATACCGCTCGAGGACCTCTCCGGACGTCTGCCGGAGATCGATGCGCGCCGCGAGCGGCCGCTCGCCGTCATCTGCCGCACCAACCGGATGTCCGCCAAGGCGGTAGAGCTCTTGCGCGAGGCGGGCTTCAAGCAGCCGTTGCTGATCGCAGACGGCATGCTGGGGTGGCGGGGCCAAGGAGGTGCCGGCGACACACAGGATCCGCGCGGCGCACGCGCTGGCGCCGATCGATGAAGCGATGTGTGAGCTGCTCGACCTGACGAGTGACGCCCCGGTGGAACGCCGGCAGCTCCGGTGCGTGGGGTGGCCGACCGAGGTAAAGATGACGGCATGACGCCGCCGTGACCCCCCCCTGCAAAAGGAGCCTCTGGTGAAATACCTTCTCATCATCAACGGCAACGATCCGGAAACCATCTGGAACGCGCTGCGCTTCGGCTCGGCCGTGCTGTCGCGTGGCCACGAGGCGAGCGCCTTCCTGCTCGGCGCCGCCGTCGAGATCGAGCGGGTGGGCAGCGAGCGCTTCGACGTCGAGAAGCTCCTGTTGCGCTTCGACGAGCTGGGCGGCGTCGTGCTGAGCTGCACGACATGTTTGCGCATCCGCAAAATGGACGCCGCCGCTGTCTGCCCGATGTCGACGATGGACGATCTCGCGCGCCTCACCGAAGAGGCCGACCGCGTTCTCACCTTTGGCTAGCTCGTCGCGGAGACATTCATGAGCGGCAAAACGATCCTCATCCTCGGCGGCGGCCTCGGCGGCATCACGGCCGCCGGCGCCCTGCGCCGTTTGTGCGCCCCCGAGCACCGCGTCGTCGTGATCGAACGCAACGCGACATTCTCATTGCGCATGGCGAACCTTTGGCTGATGACTGGGGAGCGCCGACGCACCGAGGAAGGTGAACGCGACCTGTCGCGACTGGCTGAGCGTGGCATCGAATGGACGCGAGCCGAGATCGAGGCGATCGACCCCGTCGCCAGGACGGTCCGGACCAGCGCCGGCACGCTGGCGGGCGACTACCTGGTCATCGCGCTTGGCGCCGAGCGCCATCCCGCGGCGGTGCCGGGTTTCGCCGAGGCCGCGCTCGACCTCTATGAATCCGCCGGTGCCCTGCGCATTCGCGCGTCCCTGGAGGCTTTCACCGGCGGCCGGGTGGTGGTGATCGTCGCGCGCACGCCGTTTTCCTGCCCCTCCGCACCCTATGAGGCCGCGTTCCTCGTCGAATCCCTGTTGCGCCGGCGTGGCGTGCGCGAGCAAAGCGAAATCGCCGTCTACACGCCGGAAGACCTGCCCATGCCCGTCGCCGGAGCGGAGGTGGGCAAGGAGCTGGTGCGCATGCTCCAGGAGCGCGGCATCGAGTTCCACCCCGAGCAGATCGTGATGAAGGTCGACCCGGCGGCCCGCACCGCCCGCTTCGAGCTCGAGGACACCAAGTTCGACTTGCTCATCGGCGTACCGCCGCACCGGGCGCCCGAGGCGCTGCGCGCGGCCAAGCTGACCGATGCCTCGGGCTGGGTGCCCGTCGAGGCAAATTCGCTGCGAACCCGCCACGAGCGGGTATACGCCATCGGCGACGCCACTTCGATCCGGCTGCCCATCGGCATGTTCCTGCCCAAGGCAGGGGTCTTCGCCGACGAGCAGGCGCGCATCGTCGCCGAGAACATCGCCGCGGAGATCTCCGGCAAGGCCGCCGCCGGCCGATTCAACGGGCACGGCTTCTGCTACATCGAGACAGGCGACAACATGGCCGCTTACGGCGCCGGCAACTTCTATGGCATTCCCGCGCCGACGGTGAGCCTGGAGCCGCCGTCAATGCGTTTCTGCAAGGAGAAGCACGAAATCGAGCGGGCGGCACAGACGCTGTGGCTGTAGTAGCCCGTCGCGAGCACCGACTCATGAAGCCATGTGCGAGCTGTTCGGACTGACGGAGGAGACCCATCCTCGGCTGAACCCTGCCGAGCCGTAAACCCGCGGGTGCAGGCGAGCGGCATCGATGCCGGTTCGGCGCGAGTCGCTGCCACCGGCTCGCCCGCCCGCCCGGTCAAATGAGGTCCGGCGGGCGCTGCGTGCGCTGGTCGAGCATCTCCAGCAGCCGCGTGCTGGTGGCGCGCAGGCGCTGTGAGAGCATGAGCACCAGCGCCATCAGCACCTTGGCGCCGAGCATCGGCTGCTCGACGATGATCCGCGCCAGGCTCTCGCGGTCGAGCACCGCGATCGGCACCGGCGCGGTCGCGACGCAGGCGGCGAAGCGCGGCTCGCCGTCGATCATCGACATTTCGCCCAGCGTGCGGCCCGGCTCGACCGACGCGATCACCTGCGGCACGTTCCAGCGATCGTTCTTGAGCACGTCGATCCCGCCCTCGACCACGATCAGCATGAGGTCGCCGCCCTCGCCCTCGCGGATGATCTCGGTGCCGGGCGCGGCGCGATACACGGCCATGAAATGCGCCAGCAGGCGCACCTCCGCGGCGGTGAAGTTCTCGAGCATCGCGCAGTTCGGGATCAGCGCGTGGATCTGCCCGGAGAACTGGGTCGCGTCTCCCAAGTACTCGAGATTGGAAAAATGTTGCGGGCGGTCGGCCATGGGCAGGCGCTGGATGCGGGCGGCCCATTATGCCCAAGCCCCCGCGCACGCCTAGGCGATCAGCCACAGCACGGTGCCGAGCCAGCCGAGCGCGGCCAGGGCGATCAGCGGATCGCGCAGCAGCTCGTTGGCGGGATCGCCGCCGCCGCCGCGGAAATTGAGTCTGAACAGGTAGCGAAAGGTGCCCAGCAGCACCCAGGGCAGCGTCAGGATGAGCCGGTCGGTACCCTGCGCCGCTACCGTCTCGGGGGCGAGCGTGTACTGCGCGTAGGCCACGATCATGCCCGCCGCGCAGACCAGTATTGCCTTATCCAGGAATCCGGTACTGTAAGCCTCGAGCACGGGGCGATGCTGAGCCGCGTCTTCGGCGAGCTGCGCGATCTCCGCGCGGCGCTTGCCGAAGCCGAGAAACAGGGTCAGCAGGAAACCGCAGGCGAGCAGCCAGCGCGACGGCGGAATGCCGATGCCCGCGGTGCCGGCAAGCAGGCGCAGCATGAAGCCCGCGGCGATGGCAAACACGTCGAGCACCGGCACCCGCTTGAGCCCGAGCGTGTACGCAACGTTGAGCACGACGTACGCGGCGACCGCGGCGGCCACCCCGGGGCCCGTCCAGGCCGCGAGCGCGAGGCCGCCCACGGCGAGCACGGCCGAAACCGCCAGCGCGGCGCGTTGGCCGATCGCGCCGCGCGCCACCGGCCGGTCGCGCTTGTCGGGATGAGTGCGGTCCCGCGGCGCATCGACGCAATCGTTGAAGGCGTAGACCGCGCTCGAGGCGAGGCAGAACGCCGCGGTGGCGCCGAGCGCGGCGGCCACCAGCGCCGGCTCGCCGAAGGCGTGGCCGAACAGCAGCCCCGCCAGCACGAAGGCGTTCTTCACCCAGTGCTGGGGGCGCAGCAGGCGGATCCAGTCGCGCATCGCTCGCCTCGTGTGCGGCTCAGCCCCGGCAGGACTGGCCGGGGAAATAGCGCTCGCAGAAATAGCAGTGCCCGACCGGCAGCCAGCGCGGGATGCGGTAGTAGCGCTGGCGCACCGCCTCCAGGATGCGCTGCCGGTAGGGCAGGTACTTGAAGCCGCGGCCGAGGAAGGCGTGGAACGTCGCCCCCGCGACCTCGATGTTGCGCTCCTCGACCGACTCGAAGTAGGGCCGGAAGTAGGCCAGCGGCGGCGCGTCGCGGCGCAGGATCAGGATGTTCCTGCCGGCCCAGCTGCGCACGTCGCTGAGCAGATCGTCCTGGCGCGCGTGCGAGGAGCCCTCGCCGAACACCGGTACGTGATACCCGGCGTGATAGGAGAGCACCGCGGCCGAGGAGTAGCTGTCCGAGGCGAGCAAGTACTCGCCGAGCCACGGCTGCACCTTGGCGAGCAGGCGCGGCGTGTCGACCACGAATACCAGGCGCGGATACAGCGTGGAGGATTTCCACGCCGAGAGCGGCACCGCCATGAGCGCCGCGATCGCGAGCGCGTGCACGAGCGCGAACGCGGCGAAGAATTTCACCGCGCCGCGCAGCCGCTCGCGGCCGGCGGCGAGCGCGACCGTCACCACCAGCGCAGGCACGAACGACAGCATCCAGTGCAGGCCGACGCGCTTGCCCAGCGAGACCAGGCCGAACATCGCGAACGGCACGGCCCAGCCGAGCAGCCAGGCGAGCCCGCCCGGTGAAGCGGCGAGCGCCGCGACGCGCTTGCGCTCGCGCCAGGCGTAGTAAAGCAGCGGCCCCGCGAGGTAGGCGAGCGAGACCGCGTAGAGCAGCGGGTTGGCGAGTGTGAAGCGCGCGTCCTGGTTGCGGTTGATCGCGTTGAACATCACGTTCGCCCAGCAGTGCTCGTAATTCCAGTACAGGTTCAGCAGCCCGGCGGGCAGCGCGCCGAGCAGCGCGAGCCCCAGTCCCGCCCAGCGCCGCGGCGCGCCGCGCGCAAGCAGCGCCCAGGCCAGGTAGGCCAGACCGAGCGGGACGACCAGGTATTTCGACAGGAACGCGAAGCCGAGGGCGACGCCGGCGGCGAAGAACGTCGGCGGCGAGTCGCGCTGCGCGGCGCGCGCGAACAGCGCCAGCGACATCACCGAGAACAGGACCAGCGGGATGTCCGTGGTGATGAACACGTCCCAGAAGTCCATCGGCGCGAGCAGCACGGCGGTCGCGGCGAGCTCGGCCACGCCCTCCTGCACGCCGCCCGCGGCGCGCACCGCCCAGCGCACCAGGAGCGCGGCCAGCGGCGGCAGCAGCAGCGCCGGCAGGCGCACCACCCATGCCGCCTCCGACCAGCGCACGAGCAGCGCGAGCAGCCAGCCGACCATCGGCGGGTGGTCGTAATAGCCCAGGGCGGGCCGCCGGCCCCACTCGATGAAATAGGCCTCGTCGTTGGTGACCGGAAAATGCGCCGCGAGCCAGAAGCGGAACGCGAGCGTCGCGGCGAGCGCGACCAGGAACCACTGCCGTGGGGTGATTCGATCGGTCAAGACGGAGGCCGCGCGGGGCAAAAGCGCCGATTATAAGTGCCGGCGCCACCCGGGCGGCGCCTCAAGCGAACCCGCGCAGCAGCACCGAGATGCCCGACAGCACGAGGACCGCGTACACCACCTTGACCACCGCGGCGCCGGGCACCGCGGCGTGCAGGCGATTGCCGAGGCGCACGCCGAGTAGCATGGCCGGCATGAGCCCGAGCGCGAACAGCAGCAGGCCGTCCTGCGTCAGCAGGCCGGTCACGCCGAACAGCACCGCGCGCACCACGCCGGAGAACATGATCGTCGCCAGGTTGGTGGCACGCAGCTGTCCCTTGTCCGCAATGCGGCCGGTGTTGTACAGGGCGAACAGCACGCCGCCGGTGCCGAACATCGATGCGAGGGACCCGCCCACCAGGCCGATCGGCACGCACCAGGGACGCGCCAGCCTGAGCGCGGCGCCGCGCCGCGCCAGGCCGAAGAGCGCGTAGGCGAGCACGAAGGTGCCGAGCGCCGCGAGCAGCGGCTTCTCCGGAACGCGCAATAGCAGCGTTACGCCGGCGAGCATGCCGGCGAGCATGAACGGCGCCAGCCAGCCGAACTCGTCCAGGCGCACACCGCGGCGCAGGCGCAGGCCGAACAGCACCATCATCGACAGGTCGAGCAGCATCATGAGCGGCACCGCGAAGCGGATCGGCAGCAGCTGCGCGAGCAGCGGCATGGCGATGACCGTCGAGCCGAATCCGGCCATGCCGAGCACCGTATACGCCGCCACGACGATCAGCGCGGCGAGGGCGAAGGTCGCCAGGGAGAAGGGCACGTCCGGCGGCGCGCTCAGTCGCCGCCGTTGCCGTTCGGCGCCGGCGCGGCCGCGCGGCGCCGGCGCACCGCCTCGGCGAGCTCCTCGAGCAGCGCGAGCGAATCCTCCCAGCCCAGGCACGCGTCGGTGATGCTCTGCCCGAAGGTGAGCGGCCGCCCCGCCACCAGGTCCTGGCGCCCTTCCACCAGATGCGATTCGATCATCACCCCCACGATGCACTTCTCGCCCGCGCCGAGCTGCCCGGCGACGTCGCGGCAGGCCTCGGCCTGGCGCTTGTAGTCCTTGCGGCTGTTGGCGTGCGACAGGTCGATCATCAGGCGCTCGGCGAGGCCCGCCTTGCGCAGCTCCTCGCACGCCGCGCGCACGCTGGCGGCGTCGTAATTCGGCTGCTTGCCGCCGCGCAGGATGATGTGGCAGTCGTCGTTGCCGCGCGTCTGCACGATCGCCACCTGGCCGCTCTTGTGCACCGAAAGGAAATGGTGCTGCTGGCGCGCCGCGAGGATCGCGTCGACCGCGATGCGCACGTTGCCGTCGGTGCCGTTCTTGAAGCCGACCGCGGCTGACAGCCCCGAGGCGAGCTCGCGGTGCACCTGCGACTCGGTGGTGCGCGCGCCGATCGCGCCCCAGGAGACCAGGTCGCCGATGTACTGCGGCGAGATCACGTCGAGGAACTCGCAGCCGGCCGGCACGCCGAGCTGGTTGATGCGCACCAGCACGTCGCGCGCGATGCGCAATCCCTCGTTGATGCGGAAGCTGCCGTTGAGGTAGGGGTCGTTGATCAGGCCCTTCCAGCCTACCGTGGTGCGCGGCTTCTCGAAATACACGCGCATCACCAGCTCGATCTCGCCGCGCAGGCGGCGCCGCTCGTCCACCAGCCGCTCGGCGTAGGCGACTGCGGCGGCCGGGTCGTGGATCGAGCACGGGCCCATCACCACCAGCAGCCGGTCGGACTGCCCGTGCAGGATCTCGCGCACCCGCCGCCGGGTGTCGCTGATCAGCTGCTCGACCGGAGTGCCCTGGATCGGGAAGAAGCGGATCAGGTGCTCCGGCGGAGGCAGCGGGACGATGTTCTCGATGCGCTCGTCGTCGGTGAGCGAGGTCTTGTCGACCGGCAAGGCGGCCCCGAGGCCGCTATCGATGGGCGTGGTCATGGCGCTCTTTCATCACGTCAGCAATGCAAAAAAAAACCGCCAGGCTTTGCGGCGCTGGCGGTTTTTCGGGAATTCGCGGAATGCGACTAGCCGTTCCCCTCCGCCAGCCGGCGCGGGAAGAAACCGTAAAAGAAAAAGAACCAGCGGTTCATCGCATTGCCCTCGAGGCCGATTCAAGCACGAACCGGCAGCATTTGGCAAATCCCCCGCGCAGCGCGGCCGGAGCGCCATTTCACCGCGACGTCTCCCACTAGCACTCCGCGGCCCGCGCTGCCAAGCCGACGAGCGGCCTCCTGCGCCGATCCGCGGCGGCCATCAGGTGGCCTGAGTCTTGCTGCGCTATGCGCAGCGTGTTACTTTTTTTTCGCGGACGCTCCGCGTGAGATCAAGGAGGCATCCATGTCGACAAACGTTGCCAACCCGCAAGCGGGTTCCAGTGTGTCGCTGACGGGCTCCTGCATTCCGATCGCCGGCTTCAAGGATGTCTACGCCGTCGCCGACGTCGAGCGTGCGCTGCAGGAGCTTCCGCCCTCGGCCAACGAGGGGCTGCGCGCGCTGTACGACAAGATGGTGCGCCTCGGCGGCCAGCGCTTCACCGTCAAGCCCTCGACCCTGCCGCAGATGGACGGGCTGTGCGAGGAGCTGCCCAACTTCACCGAGGTGCTCGAAGACATCCGCAAGCAGCTGGCGCTGTGCATCGACTCGAGCGATCCGGTCGAGCTGCCGCCCGTGCTGCTGCTCGGCGAGCCGGGAATCGGCAAGACGCACTTCGCGCGCCGCATCGCGCAGCTGCTCGGCACCGGCTTCGGCTTCGTGCCGATGAGCTCGCTCACCGCCGGCTGGATCCTGTCGGGCGCCTCGTCGCAGTGGAAGAACGCCAAGCCCGGCAAGGTGTTCGAGACCTTCCTCAACGGCGACTACGCCAACCCGGTGCTGGTGGTCGACGAGATCGACAAGGCGAGCGCCGAGGGCCAGTACGATCCGCTCGGCGCGCTCTACGGCCTGCTCGAGGCCGAGACAGCGACGCAGTTCGTGGACGAGTTCGCGGAGATTCCGATCGACGCCTCGGGCGCGGTGTGGTTCGCGACCGCCAACGACCCCGCGCGCATTCCGGAGCCGATCCTCAACCGCATGAACGTGTACCAGATCGAGCCGCCCGACGCCGCGGGCGCGGCGCGCATCGCGCTCGCGATCTATCGCGAGATCCGCAACGCGCACGACTGGGGCAGGCAGTTTCCCGAGGAGCCCGGGCAGATCGTGCTCGAGAAGCTCGCCGGGCTGTCGCCGCGCGAGATGCGGCGGGCGCTGCAGGCGGCGTTCGGCAACGCCAAGCTTGCCGGGCGCAGCGCCCTCTCGCCCGAAGACACCGAGCTGCAGCGCGGCGCGCGCCGCCAGAGGATCGGCTTTTAGGCTGCCAGGGTGCTACGCACCCAGGCCGAGAGCGAGCGAGCGTCCATCGCGCCGGACTGGCGCGCGACCTCGCGCCCGCCGCGGAAGATCGCGAGCGTCGGAATGCCGCGGATGTTCATGCGCCCGGCGAGCGACTGCTCCTGGTCGGTATTCACCTTGAGGAAGCGCACCTGCGGCTCGAGCGCGCGCGCCGCCTGCTCGTAAGCGGGCGCCATCGAGCGGCACGGACCGCACCAGGGGGCCCAGAAATCCACCACCACCGGCACGTCGCTCTTATCGACCTGGGCGCGGAACCCGGCCTCGTCGACCTCGGCGGGATGGCCGCTGAACAGCGGCTGCTTGCAGCTCCCGCAGCTGCCGCCCTCGGCAAGCCGCTCGCTCGGCAGGCGGTTGGTGGTCCCGCAATGCGGGCAGACGACGTGCAGGGCTTCGGACATGCGCGGCTCCAGGATTTCCGTTGCCGCTTAGTTCGGGGCCGCGGCCCCCGCTTTCAAGACCGCTCAGGAGACGGTCGCGACCAGCATCCGGCCGCAGACCAGCACCGCGATCCAGATGAGCAGCGAGAGCGCCGCCGCCGCGCGCGCGGCCAGGGGCGGCATGCGCTCGGTGTCCCAGGCGGCCGCGCTCCTGAACGCGCCGGCGTGGAAGGCCGCGGCGTTCACCGCCCCGGCGAAAATCAATCCCATTTTCACTGCGAACAGGCGGCTCGCGATCAGCTTGCCCGCGTGCGCCACGAACATCGTGAGCCCGGCGGGCACGATCAGCACGAAGCTGAGCAGCGTCCACGGCAGGACGTGCGCGGCGAGGCGGCGCACCGAAATGGAGCGCGACAGGCCCAGCAGCCGCAGGTCGAGCACCACGATCGAGCCGAACAGCAGGGCGACCCCCAGCAGGTGCACGGTCGCGACCGCACCGAACACGAGGTGCGAGTCACGCAGCGCCTGGCCGAGCGGGGTGGCTTCGATCGCGCCGATCGGCGTCATGCCGCGCGGCGGATCACAACCTGCCTTCCACCCAGGACCTCACCGACTGCAGCGCCGCGGGCAGCTTCGCAGGCTCGGTGCCTCCGGCCTGCGCCATGTCGGGCCGCCCGCCGCCCTTGCCGCCGACCTGCTGCGCCACGTAGTTGACCAGCTCGCCCGCCTTGACCCTGGCGGTGAGATCGGCGGTGACGCCGGCGATCAGGGCGACCTTGCCGTCGCTCACCGCGCTAAGCACGATCGCCGCGGACTTCAGCTTGTCCTTGAGCTTGTCCAGGGTCTCGCGCAGCGTCTTCGCATCCGCGCCCTCGAGGGTCGCGGCGAGCACGTTGACGCCCTTCACCGCGACCGCCTGACCAGCGAGGTCCTCGCCCTGCGAGGCGGCGAGCCTCGATTTCAGGCGCGCCAGCTCGCGCTCGAGCAGCTTCACGTTGTCGAGCACCTGGCCGATCTTCTGCGTCACCTCCGCGACCGGCGTCTTGAGCGCCGCCGCCGCCTCGGCGAGCTTCGCCTCCTGCTCCTGCACCCAGGCGAGCGCGCCCTCGCCGGTCACCGCCTCGACGCGCCGGATGCCCGCGGCCACCCCCGACTCGGCCACGATCTTGAACAGGCCGATGTCCCCGGTGCGCTTGACGTGCGTGCCGCCGCACAGCTCGGTGGAGAACTCGCCCATGCCAATCACGCGCACCTCGTCGCCGTACTTGTCGCCGAAGAACGCGAGCGCGCCGGCCTTGATGGCGTCGTCGAACTTCATCACCCGCGCCGAGACCTCGTCGTTGCGCCGGATGGCGGCGTTGACCAGCGCCTCGACCTCGCGGATCTGCGCCTCGCTCATCGGCTCGGAGTGCGAGAAGTCGAAGCGCGTGCGCTGCGCGTCGACCAGCGAGCCCTTTTGCTGCACGTGCTTGCCGAGCACCTGGCGCAGCGCCGCGTGCATGAGGTGGGTGGCGGAGTGGTTCCACGCCGCGCGCCGCCGCGCCGCGGCGTCCACCTGGGCGCGCACCTCGTCGCCCGGGCGCAGCACGCCGGTCATCTGCGTGCCGTGGTGGCCGAACACCTCGGCCTGGATCTTCTGCGTGTCCGACACCGCGAAGGTGCCGGCCGGCCCGATCATCTCGCCGCGGTCGCCCACCTGGCCGCCGGACTCGGCGTAGAACGGGGTGCGCTCGAGTACCACCACGCCGGTTTCGCCCGCGTTCAGCTCCGCCACCTGCGTGCCCTCGCGGTACAGCGCCAGCACGGTCGCCTTGAGGCTCAAGGTGTCGTAGCCGTGAAACTCGGTCTTGCCGCCGGCGTACTCCAGGCCCGCCGACATCGAGAACTTGCTCGCCGCGCGCGCGCGCTCGCGCTGCTGCCCCATCGCCGCCTCGAAGCCGGCGATGTCGAGCTGGATGCCGCGCTCGCGGCAGATGTCGGCAGTCAGGTCGACCGGGAAGCCGAAGGTGTCGTACAGCCTGAACACGGTCTCGCCGTCGAGCATCGGGCCCTCGCCCGCCAGCGCCCCCTCGAGCACCGCCATGCCGTGCTCGAGCGTCTCGGCGAAGCGCTCCTCCTCCTGCTTGAGCACCTGGGCGACGCGCCGGTGCGCCTCGCCGAGCTCGGGATACGCCGCGCCCATGGCGTGCTCGAGATCGGCCACCATGCGGTAGAAGAACGGCTGCTTCTGGCCGAGCTTGTAGCCGTGGCGGATCGCGCGCCGGATGATGCGCCGCAGGACGTAGCCGCGGCCCTCGTTGCCGGGAATCACGCCGTCCACGATCAGGAACGCGCAGGCGCGGATGTGATCGGCGATCACGTTGAGCGACGGGCTCTTCAGGTCCCTGGCGCCGGTCTCGCGCGCGGCGGCGCGGATCAGCTCCTGGAACAGGTCGATGTCGTAGTTCGAGTGCACGCCCTGCAGCACCGCGGCGATGCGCTCCAGCCCCATGCCGGTGTCGACCGAGGGCTTGGGCAGCGGATGCAGCTCGCCGCGCTCGTCGCGGTTGAACTGCATGAACACCAGGTTCCAGATCTCGATGTAGCGATCGCCGTCGGCATCCGCCGAGCCCGGCGGACCGCCGGCGATACCGGGGCCGTGGTCGTAGAAGATCTCGCTGCACGGCCCGCACGGGCCGGTGTCGGCCATCTGCCAGAAGTTGTCCGACTGGTACTTGTGCCCGCCCGGCTTGTCGCCGATGCGCACGCAGCGCTCGGGCGGAACGCCGATCTCCCTGGTCCAGATCGTCGTAGGCCTCGTCGTCGGTCGTGATACACCGTGGTCCACAGCTTGTCCTGCGACAGCTTGTAGACCTTGGTGAGCAGCTCCCAGGCGAAGTGGATCGCGTCGCGCTTGAAGTAGTCGCCGAAGGAGAAGTTGCCGAGCATCTCGAAGAACGTGTGGTGGCGCGCGGTGTAGCCGACGTTCTCCAGGTCGTTGTGCTTGCCGCCCGCGCGCACGCAGCGCTGCGAGGTCGTGGCGCGCGTGTAGGGACGCTTTTCCTTGCCCAGGAATACGTCCTTGAACTGCACCATGCCCGAGTTGGTGAACAGCAGCGTCGGGTCGTTGGCCGGCACCAGCGGGCTGGAGGCGACGATGGCGTGCCCCTTCGACTTGAAGTACTCGAGGAAGCTGGAACGGATCTCGGCGCTCTTCATGCGGCGGTCTTGTGATGACAAGCTTATGATTTTACAGGAACGGCGCCGTCATTTGCGGGCGCGGCTGCGCCCCGTCACCGGCGCGCAAGCCCGATCGCGCCGAACCGAGCCTGTACAGTAGAGCCCGCCATCGATCGTCCCGAGCATGAAAGCGCCCCGCTTCGCCTATGCGCGTCCCGCCACCGTCGAGGCGGCGCTCGCGCTGCTCGCCGCGCACGGCGACGAGGCGCGCGTGCTCGCCGGCGGCCAGAGCCTGGTGCCGATGCTCAACCTGCGCGTGGCCGCGCCGCGCGTGCTGGTCGACATCAACCGCATTGCGGGCCTCGCGGGCATCGAGCTCGCCGGCGGCTGCGTGCGCATCGGCGCCCTCACGCGCCACGCCGAGCTCGAGCGCTCGGAGCTCGTCGCGCGCCACCTGCCCTTGCTCGCGAGCGCGATCCGCCATGTCGCGCATCCGGCGATCCGCAACCGCGGCACCCTCGGCGGCAGCTACGCGCTCGCCGACCCGGCGGCCGAGCTGCCCGCCTGCGCGCTCGCGCTCGGCGCGAGCTTCGTGCTGCGCGGCCCGCGCGGCGAACGGCGCGTCGGCGCAAGCGAATTCTTCCGTGGCCTGTACGAGACCGCGCTCGAGCCCGGCGAACTGCTGGTGGCCGCGGAGTTCCCGTTGCCCGCGACCGGGGCCGCGAGCGCCTTCGGCGAGCTCGCGCGGCGCCACGGCGATTACGCCATGGTCGGGCTGGCCGCCTGCGCGCAGCGCGAGGGCGCGCGCTTGCGCGGCGCGCGCCTCTCGTTCTTCGGCGTCGCCGACCGGCCGGTGCTCGCAGCGCGCGCGGCGCGCGCGCTCGAGGGCAAGGCACTCGGCGACGCGGTCCTCGCCGAGGCGGTGGCGGCGCTCGACGCCGAGCTCGAGCCGCGCGGCGACCTGCACGCCTCGGCGGCGACCAAGCGCCGGCTCGCCGCAGTGCTGCTGCGCCGGGTGATCGGGGAGCTCGCTCAGTGAACGACGCACAGGAAGCGCTCGACATCGAGCTCGAAGTCAACGGCGAGCGCGTGCGCCGCCGCGTCGAGGCGCGCCGCAGCCTCGCCGACTTCCTGCGCCTGGACCTCGGGCTCACCGGCACCCACCTCGGCTGCGAGCACGGCGCCTGCGGCGCCTGCACGGTGCGCGTCGACGGCGCGATCGTGCGCGGCTGCCTGATGCTCGCGGCGCAGGCTGACGGCGCGCGCGTCCAGACCATCGAGGGGCTGTCGGACGCGGGCACGATCTCGGACCTGCAGAACGCCTTCGTGCTGCACAACGCCCTGCAGTGCGGCTACTGCACGCCGGCGATGCTGATCGCGGCGCAGGCGCTGCTGGAAGCGAACCCGGAGCCCACGCGCGAGCAGATCCGCGCGTTCCTCTCGGGCAACTACTGCCGCTGCACCGGCTACCAGTCGATCGTCGACGCCGTGGCCTCGGTCGCCGCCTATCGCAGGTCGAGCGCGGGCCCGCGATGAGCGACGAGCTCGACTTCGAAGGCCCGGCGAGCTACGTCGGACGCTCGGTCTCGCGCCCGAACGCGCGCCGCCTGGCCGAAGGGCGCGGGCAGTACGTCGACGACGTGGTGCTGCCGCGCATGCTGCACCTCGCCTTCGTGCGCTCGCCCTACGCCCATGCGCGAATCCTGCGCATCGACGCGCGCAAGGCCGAGGGCATGCCGGGCGTGCGCCGCGTCGCCACCGGCGCCGACATCGCGCAGATCTGCAAGCCCTACGTCGGGGTGCTCACGCACCTCGCGGGCATGCGCTCGCCGCCGCAGCATCCGCTCGCGCTCGAGGTCGCGCGCTGGCAGGGCGAGCCGGTGGTGGCGGTGGCGGCCGACACACGCGCCGAGGCCGAGGACGCCTGCGAGGCGGTCGAGGTCGAATGGCAGGAGCTTCCCGCGGCGCTGGACGCCGAGCGCGCGCTCGAGCCCGGCGCGAGCGTGATCCACCCGGAGCTCGGCGACAACCTGTGCTTCCGGCGCGTGGTCGACTCGGGCGGCGTGGACGAGGCCTTCGCGCAGGCCGCGGTGGTGGTCGAGGACACGCTTCATTTCGGGCGCCACACCGGCGTGACGCTCGAGCCGCGCTCGATCATCGCCGACTACAACCCGGCGGACGAATCGCTCACCGCGTACCACTCCGGCCAGTCGCCGCACATGATGCAGGCGATCCTGGCGAGCCGCCTGGGCCTGGACGAGCACCGCGTGCGGATCGTGTGCCGCGACGTCGGCGGCTCCTTCGGCATCAAGATCCACGTCTACGGCGACGAGATGGCCGCCTGCGCGCTCTCCATCATGCTGCGCCGCCCGGTCAAGTTCGTCGCCGACCGCTACGAGTCCTTCCTCTCGGACATTCACGCGCGCGACCACCGCGTGCGCGCCCGGCTCGCCGCCGACCGCGACGGCCGCGTGCTCGCGCTCGAGATCGACGACCTCACCGGCGTAGGGCCGTACTCGATGTTCCCGCGCTCCTCCGCGGTCGAGTGCAACCAGGTGCTCAACCTGACCGGCGGGCCATACAGGCACCCGCATTACCGCGCCACCGGGACGGTGGTGTTCCAGAACAAGAACCCGATGAGCCAGTACCGCGCTGTCGGCCACCCGATCGCCACCGCGGTCGGCGAGCACATGATCGACCGCGCGGCCGAGTCCATCGGGCTCGACCCGGCCGAGATGCGGCGCAGGAACCTGATCGCCGACGACGCCTACCCCTGCCAGTCGCCCTCCGGGATGCGCTTCGAGGCCCTCTCGCACCACGCCTGCCTCGACAAGCTGCTCGCGCTGATGGACTACCCGCGCCTGCGCGCCGAGCAATCGGCGCTGCGCGCGAAGGGCGTGTACCGCGGCATCGGCCTGGCGAGCTTCATCGAAGTGACCAACCCGAGCCCGATGTTCTACGGCGTGGGCGGCGCGCGCATCGCGGCGCAGGACGGCTGCACCATGCGCCTGGACGCCTCGGGCGCGATCATCGCGGCCACCGGGATCACCGAGCAGGGCCAGGGCACCGAGACCATCGTCGCGCAGATCGCGGCCACCGCGCTCGGGGTGCAGATGAGCTGCGTCAAGGTGCTCACCGGCGACACCGACAAGGTGCCCTACGGCGGCGGCACCTGGGCCTCGCGCGCCGCCGGCATCGGCGGCGAGGCGGTGCTGCAGGCCGGGCTCGCGCTGAAGAAAAACATCCTCGAAGTCGGCGCGCGCATCCTCAAGACCGACGCCGCGGCGCTCGACATCGCCGACGGCCGGGTGGTCAAGCGCGGCACGGACCAAGGCATCACCCTCACCGAGCTCGCGCGCATCGTCTACTACCGCGGCAACGAGCTGCCCTCCGACTTCCAGCCCGAGCTGGTGGTGACCCGCCACTACCGGGTCAAGGACTACCCCTTCGTGTTCACCAACGGCGCGCAAGGCTGCCTGGTCGAAGTCGATCCCGAGACCGGCCTGCTGCGCGTGCTCAGAATGTGGTGCGTGGACGACTGCGGGCGCGTGATCAACCCCAAGCTGGTCGAAGAACAGATCCGCGGCGGCATCGTCCAGGGCCTGGGCGGCGCGCTCACCGAGCACTGCCGCTACGACGAGCGCGGGCAACTGCTCAGCTGCACCCTGGCCGACTACCTGGTACCGATGGCAGGCGAGATGCCCGACATCGAAGTCGCGCACGTTCAGACACCGACGCGCACATCGCTCCTCGGCGCGAAGGGCGCGGGCGAAGCCGGCACCGGCGGCGCGCCGGCGGCGGTGCTCGGCGCGGTGAACGACGCGCTGCGGCCGCTGGGGGCGCGCGTGACGAACCTGCCGATCACGCCGGATGTCGTGCTGGCTGCGCTGGGGAAGATCTGACGGGTTTTAATCGATCTCCGCATTTCCGCAGGGTCGTCTTCTGACCCTGCGGAAATGCGGAGACCCAGGCAACCTCGAAACCCTCCGGCTGCTCGCCACGTCAGCGCGTGTCTTGACGTTGCTGTGTCTCCGTCTTTTGCGCGGGTCAAAAGCGACCCGCGCAAAAGACGGAGATCGGGGAAAACCCGTGCTCACCATCGCGCTTCCCGGGTTCGCCTTTGACCTTCCCAGATCTCCGCATTTCCGCAGGGTCGCCTTTTGACCCTGCGGAAATGCGGAGACACAGAAACCTCAAAACCTTCACCCCGCTTCTATCCGCCCGGTCTGCAACCACGGCGCGCGTCTCGGCGTTGCTGTGTCTCCGTATTTTGCGCGGGTCAAAAAGCGACCCGCGCAAAAGACGGAGATCGGGGAAAACCCGAGTTCCCCATCGCGCTTCTCTTGCCTTTCCGCGGTCTCCGCCTTTCGCCCGGGCCGCCGTGCAAGCCCAACGCCAGCCCCGGACCGTTCTCAGGATCGTCTTCCAGGTCGGGTCCAGGCACCCGAAGCGCCCCCCGACGCCTCCCTTGTGCGCCGAGCGGTTTTATCCATACACTACGCGCCACGTACCCCGGCCCAACAAGGGGACGCTTCCGGCACACACCAATAGGAGGATTCGGAGATGGCTCACCCTCATTCGTTCACGCGCGCGCGGCTGAAGTCGGGCCTGCTCGCACTGGCGGTGGCGTTCGGTACGCTCGCTTCGGTCGCGACGCAGGCGGCCGAGCCGCTCAAGATCGGCTTCAGCATGGCGCTCTCCGGCGGCCTGGCCGCCGCCGGCAAGGCCGCGCTGATCGCGATGGAGATCTGGAAGGACGACATCAACGCGAAGGGCGGGCTGCTCGGCCGCCCGGTGCAGTTCGTTTATTACGACGACGCGACCAACCCGGCCACGGTGCCGGGGATCTACACCAAGCTGCTGGACGTGGACAAGGTGGACCTGGTGGTTTCGAGCTACGGCACCAACGAGATTTCGCCGGCGATGCCGATCGTGATGCGCAAGAAGCTGGTGTTCCCGTCGCTGTTCGGGCTGGCGGTGAACGATCAGTTCAATTACGACCGCTATTTCCAGATCATGCCGGCGGGCCCGCAGCCGAAGCTCGACTGGTCCAGGGGCTTCTTCCAGCTCGCGAAGGAGCAGCGTCCGGAGCCGAAGACGGTGGCGATCGTCGCCGCGGACTCGGACTTCGCGCTCGCCGCCGCCTCCGGCGCGCGCGAGAACGCGAAGAAGGACGGCTTCAAGGTGGTCTACGACAAGACCTACCCGCCCAGCACCACCGACTTCACGCCGATCGTGCGCGCGATCCAGGCCGAGAAGCCCGACCTGGTGTACGTGGCGTCCTATCCGCCTGACTCGGTCGGCATGGTGAAGGCCGCGCGCGAGGTCGGGCTGAAGGCGAAGATGTTCGGCGGCGGCATGGTGGGCCTGCAGTTCGCGGCCATCCAGAAGAACCTCGGGCCGATGCTCGACAACATCGTCAACTACCACTTCTGGGTGCCGGCGCCGACGCTCAAGTTCCCGGGCATCGACGAGTTCCTGAAGAAATACGAGGCGGCCGCCGCGGGCAAGGGGGTCGATCCGCTCGGCCAGTACCTGCCGCCCTACGCCTACGCCTACATGCAGGTGCTCGGCGATTCGATCGAGGCGACCAAGGGCCTCGACCAGGCGAAGCTCGCCGCGTACATGCACGGCCACACCTTCGACACGGTGGTCGGCAAGGTGAAGTTCGGCAAGAACGGCGAGTGGGCCCAGTCGCGCGTGCTGATGACCCAGTTCCGCAACGTGAAGCCGAACGACCTCGATCAGTTCCGCGAGCCGGGCACGCAGGTGGTGCTGTATCCGCCGCGCTGGAAATCGGGGAAGATGGTCTATCCCTTCAACGAGTAATCCGCACTAGGCAGGGCCCCGCGCCGCGGTGCTTTCGGTCGATCTTCTCTCGAACGCGCTCGCGGCGGGGCTGCTGCTCGGCGGCTTCTACGCCGCCGTGTCGATCGGGCTGGCCATCAGCTTCGGCCAGCTCGACATCGTCAACATCGCGCACCCGGCGTTCATCGTCGTAGGCTCGTACGTCGCCTGGATCCTGAACAGCCGCTTCGGGCTCGATCCGGTGCTGGCCGGGGTGCTCGCCTCCCCGGTGTTCTTCCTCGCCGGCGTGGCGATGTACCGCATCTACTACGCCGCCTTCGAGCGCACCGGGCAGGAGTCGCTGAGCGGGCTGGCGTTCTTCTTCGGCGTCATGTTCATCATCGAGGTGGCCCTGATGCTGGTCTACGGGGTGGACTACCGCCTCGTCACCGCCGGCTACATCGGCAAGAGCGTCAATCTCGGCCCCGTCGGCCTGCCGCTGCGCCTGCTGGTGCCGTTCGCGGTCTCGCTCGCGCTCACCGGCGGGATCTGGCTGTACCTGTCGCGCACCTTCATGGGCCGCGCGATCCTGGCGGTGGCGCAGGACCCGCTCGCGCTGCAGCTGATGGGCGCCGATCCGGTGCGCATCAAGCAGTTCGCCTTCGGCCTGGCGATCGCCACCACCGCGATCGCCGGCTCGCTGCTGATCATCATCGGCCCGGTGGTGCCCTCGATCGACCGCGACTACATCGGGCGCGTGTTCGCCATCGTCGTGCTCGGCGGCATGGGCAGCATCAGCGGCATGTTCGTCGCCGCCATGATCCTGGGGGTCGTGGAGAGCCTGGTGTCCACCTTCGCCGGTCCCTCGTGGGCGCCGGCGGTGGCCTTCGGGGTGCTGCTGCTCACGCTCGCGCTGCGCCCCTCGGGGCTGTTCGGCAGGCGCTAGATGAAGCCCCGGCTCAGCGTGTTCTGGGTGTGCATCGCCGCCGTCCTCGCCGGGGGGCTGGTGCTCACCGAGGTGCTGCACAACGACTACTACTTCAACGCCCTGTACGTGGTCCTGCAGGGCACCCTCATGGCGGTGGCCTGGAACATCCTCGGCGGGTTCACCGGCTACGTGAACTTCGGCAGCGCCGCCTTTTTCGCGGTCGGCGCCTACACCTCGATCTTCCTCGACAAGGTCTTCGGCCACGTGCTGCCGCTGCCGGTGCTGATCGCCGCGGCCGCGGTGGTCTGCGGCCTGATCGGCCTGGGCGTGGGCTACCTCAGCCTGCGCCTGAAGGGGGTGTACTTCTCGATCGCGACGCTGGCGATGGCGATCGTGTTCGCGACCCTGATCAGCAACTGGCGCTACATGGGCGGCGCGCGCGGCGCCTACATCCTCACCCCGGACGCCCACCTGTGGTTCCACAGCTACATCCAGATGCTGTTCATGGTCATGCTGCTGCTCACCGCGGCGGCGGTGGCGATCTCGCGCGGGCTGGTGACCTCGCGCCTGGGCCGCGGCCTGGCCGCGATCCGCGACGACGAGGTCGCTGCCGAGTGCGCCGGCGTGCCCACGCTGCGCCTGAAGCTCGTCTCGACCGTGGTGATGGGCGCGCTGATGGGCGTGGCGGGCGCGCCCTACCCGTTCTTCGTCACCTTCGTCGATCCCGATTCCGCCTTCAGCCTGTTCGTGGCCGTGAACGCCATCGCCATGCCGATGATCGGCGGCACCGCGCACTGGATCGGGCCGGTGATCGGCGCGCTGCTGGTGGGCGGCGCGCAGCAGGTGATCACGGTCACCGTGTCCTCGGCGCTCAACGTGCTGTTCGTCGGCGTGATGCTGGTGGTGTTCGTCGCCGTGGCGCCGCAGGGCATCGTCGGGCTGGCGCAGAAATTCTGGTCGCGAAGGCAGCGTTCGCCATGAGCGCCCCGGTGCTCGCGGTCGGCGGCCTCACCAAGCGCTTCGGCGGCTTCGTCGCCCTGCAGGGCGTCGATTTCGAAGTCGCGCCCGCCGAGCGCGTCGGCCTGATCGGCCCCAACGGCTCGGGCAAGAGCACGCTGGTCAACTGCATCACCGGGGTGCTGCGCCAGGAGGAGGGCTCGATCCGCTTCGACGGCCACGACCTCGGCAGCCTGCCGCCGCACCGCCGCACCCGCCTGGGGCTCGCGCGCAGCTTCCAGATCCCGCGCCCGTTCGCGAGCATGACGGTGCTGGACAACCTGCGCATCCCGCTGCTGTACGCCGCGCACGCGCACGGCGGGACCCGGCGCAGCTCGGACGAGGCGGGCGACGAGGCGCTCGGGATCCTGAAGCAGATCGGACTGGCCGCCAAGGCCGGCGAGAGGTCCGGCGGCCTCACCCAGGTCGACATGCGCAAGCTCGAGCTCGCGCGCGCGATCGCCGCGCGTCCCAAGCTGCTGATCTCCGACGAGGCGATGGCGGGCCTTTCCTCCGCCGAGGTGGACGAGATCCTGGCGATCCTCTTGGAGATGAAGGCGCGCGGCATCGCGGTGATCATGATCGAGCACATCATGCGCGCGGTGATGCGCTTTTCCGAGCGCGTCGCGGTGCTGGTGGTCGGGCGCAAGATCGCCGACGGCAGGCCCGACGAGGTGATGCGCAACCCGGAAGTGGAGAAGGCCTACCTTGGCGAATAGCCTGCGCGTCGAGGACCTGCGCGCCGGCTACGGCAACGTGCAGGTGCTGCACGGCCTGTCGCTCGCGGTGAACGACGGCGAGACCGTGGCGCTGCTCGGCACCAACGGCAACGGCAAGAGCACGCTCATCAAGTGCATCATGGGCATCGTGCGCCCGAGCGCCGGGCGCATCGTCGCCGAGATCGGCGGCGCCGAGCACGACCTCGCCGGCCTGGCGCCGCAGGAGGTGGTGCGCCTGGGCATCGCGCTGGTGCCCGAGGGCCGGCGCCTGTTCCCCAGGCTGACGGTCGAGGAGAACCTGCTGCTCGGCGCGCACCGGCGCGAGGCGCGCGCGCACCTGGCGGCGAACCTGGCGTTCTGCTTCGAGGCCTTCCCGCGCCTGGCCGAGCGGCGCGGCCAGCTCGCCGGCAGCATGAGCGGCGGCGAGCAGCAGATGCTCGCGCTCGCCCGCGCGCTGATGAGCGCGCCCAAGATCCTGCTGGTCGACGAGCCCTCGGTGGGCCTGTCGCCGCTGCTGGTGCAGCACACGGTGAACAAGATCCAGGAGCTCAAGCACAAGTTCGGCCTCACGGTGCTGATGGCCGAGCAGAATTTCCACCAGGCGATCCGTATCGCCGACCGCGGCTACGTGATCGTGCACGGCCGCATCGAGTTCGAGGGCGGCTCGCGCGAGACCCTGAGCGACAACGACCTGGTGAAGAAGCTCTATCTCGGCCTGTGAGGCCGGCGCAGAAGAGGACCGCATGAAGCTCGGATACTTCACCATGCCGCTGCACCCGCCGCGGCGCAACTACGTCGAAACGCTGAAGGAGGACCGCGAGGCGATCCTGCTCGCCGACCGGCTCGGCTACTGCGAGGCCTTCGTCGGCGAGCACGTCACCGACGTCGCCGAGTCGGTCACCAGCTGCACCGCCTTCCTCGCGAGCCTCATCCACCAGACCAGGCAGATCAAGCTCGGCACCGGAACCCTCAACCTGCCGAACGGCCACCCGGCGCAGCTCGCCGCGACGGTGTCGATGCTGGACCACATGCTGGAAGGAAGGCTCATCGTGGGCATCAGCCCGGGCGGCCTGCCCTCGGACTGGGAGGTGTTCGAGAACATGGGCAAGAACCGCAACGCCATGTTCGTCGAGTGCATCAACCACATGATCGCGATCTGGACCGGCGAGCCGCCCTACGACCTGAAGGGCGAGTTCTGGAACGTCTCCACCGCCAAGACCATGATCCCGGACATCGGCCAGGGCATCATCCCCAAGCCCTGGCAGAAGCCCTACCCGCCGATCGTGGTCACCGCGGTCGAGCCGTTTTCCAGGGGCGTCACCGAAGCCGCCAAGCGCGGCTGGGACCCGATCTCGGCCAACTTCCTCCTGCCGCAGTGGGTAGCCTCGCACTGGCCGAAATACGCCGAAGGCTGCGCGGCCGCCGGGCGCCAGGCCGACCCGGCCAACTGGCGCGTGGCGAAGACCGTGTTCGTGGCCGACGACGACGCCACCGCGCGCAAGTACGGCTTCGGGCCGGACAGCCCGTATCGCTTCTACTACAAGCAGCTGCACTTCAAGCTGGTGCGCGCCGGGCGCGTCAACCTGTTCAAGCCGACCAAGGAAACGCCCGACTCGGAAGTCACCCTCGATTCGGTGGTCGACAACCTGGTGATCGCCGGCACCGTGGACAAGGTGGTCGACGAGCTGCTCGCGTTTCGCGAGACCACCGGCGACTTCGGCACGCTCCTTTACTGCGGCATCGACTGGGCCGACGCGAAGCTCGGGCGCCGCTCGATGGAGCTGATGGCCGAGAAAGTCATGCCGGCGGTGAACCGCGCCATCTCGAAGTAAGGACGAACGCCATGGCACACAAGCCCAGGCTCCCCTCCGAACGGGTGCCCTACTCCGCGATCGTCGACCGCGCGCCGTTGAAACTTCCCCACGGCGCGCGCATGGCCGTGTGGACCATCGTCAACATCGAAGAATGGTCCATCGAGCGCAACATGCCGCGCACCGTCCTGCCCCCGCCGATGGGCCAGCCGCTGCAGCCCGACCTGCCAAACTGGGCCTGGCACGAGTACGGCATGCGGGTCGGGTTCTGGCGCATCGCCGATTGCCTGCGGCGGTTCAAGGTGACGCCCACCTTCGCCGTCAACGGCTCGGTGCTCAAGAGCTACCCGCGGATCGCCGAAGCCGCTTTGGCCGCCGGCTGGGAATTCATGGGCCACGGCTACCTGCAGGGCCCGATGCACCATCTCGACGACCAGCGCAAAGCCATCCGCGACACCGTCGACATCATCAAAGACTTCACCGGCAAGCCCCCGCGCGGCTGGGAAAGCCCGGGCCTGACCGAGACCTACGACACCATCGACCTGCTGCACGAAGAAGGCATCGAATACGTCGCCGACTGGGTGCTCGACGACCAGCCGGTGAGAATCCAGACCTCGAGGGGGTCTATTGTTTCGGTGCCCTACACGCTGGAAGTCAACGACATCCCGATGGGCGTGCTGCAGCACCTGCCGGCGGAAGAAATGTTCCGGCGCGGGGCCGCGCAGTTCGACCGGCTGTACGAGGAAAGCGCGAAGATCACGCGGGTGATGGCGATCAGCACCCATGCGTACATCACCGGGGTGGCGCATCGGATCGGGTGGCTGGAGAGGCTGTACGAGCACATCGCGAAAAAGCCGGGGGCGGTGATGTGGACGGGCGAGCAGATTCTTGACTGGTACCTGACGCAGAGGGGGTGAGGGTTGCGGTGGGTGGTGGCGGGTCGGACCGGAGCCGCACACCGTATTCGGTAGATCTTTTGCGGCCGCTGTAATTCCTCGAGTAGATCGCCTCGCGCACCCGCTCGAGTGGGCGAGGGTTTTGCGGCTTGTCCTGCGCCGTGGGTTAACCGGCAGGCGAATCAGGGTGTTGTTCCGTCTTTAGCCTGATATCGCAGGGCCTATGTGCGGGGGCCGCACTCTAAGGCCTTGAGTAAAGGGACCGTTGACGCACGGTCGGGCGGCGCGGACGATGTTATCCGGCTACTTTTCGTATCCATATAACGTTATGCCGCAGGACAGTCCGGCCTTGACATGTCTTATATGGTATAGGCACAATGTGGCATGTGGCGCATCGAAGAGCACCGCCGCGTCGATAAGCAGCTCTCGGCGGCGCCCCGGGAGATCTTGAAGCGGTATGAGAAGTGGAAGGATATCGCCATGCTTTCCGGGCCGCCGGGCCTTCGTCTGATTGGGGGGTTCAACGACGAGGCGTTGTCCGGGAAGTGGAATGGCTATCGGTCCTCACGACTCGGGTTGCAGTACCGAGTTTTTTACCGCGCGGTGCCCAGCGAGCAGCTTTTCCAGGTGGTCTCGATCATCGCACACGACTATCGGAGGCCGTAAATGAAGCAGTTTCGTCCCGCGAAGAAACGCATCACCGTCTCGGCCGGCGAATCCGTGCGCATCATTCGCGAGTTGCAGGGCCTCAGCCAGAATCAACTCGCGCAGCGCACGGGCATTCCCCAGGCCACTCTTTCGGCGATCGAGAACGACCGTGTTCGCCTGGGTGTGGAGCGCGCAAAGGTGCTCGCGCGAGCCCTCAAGTGCCATCCCGCCGTGCTGGTCTTCCCTGGATGGGAAGATCATCTTCAAACTGCGGCATAGCCCGCTGCTGCAGCCGACGCGCTGAAGCGCGCGGCTGAGCGCCACGTTAGAGCGCAATTTCAAGCGCTGGGGTTCGCCACGCGTGGTAGGTAGAAACACAAGCTTCGAGGGAGGGAGAAGCGATGCCAAGTGGCCGGAAGGCAAGGAATGTGGAGTTTATGGGGCGACTCATGGACGTCTTCGGCTACGATGGGGTGTCCGAATTCGCACGCGCATGCGGCAAGAAGACATCAAACATGAGCCGGTACCTCAGGGGTACGCTGTACCCCGGCGAAAGCGTTCTGAGGACTTCAGTTACCCACCTAGCCTGGATTTCCACGGCCAGGGATTACCCTAACGGCGGCGCCTTGCCCGCCTGTAGATTTGCCTGCTAATTCGATTGGGATCGGGTCGCCGTCGTTAGCCGTGTAGTGCGCCTACGGGCCGACATTCGGCCTGCTTGGGGGTGGGCCAATGCGACGGGCGCAGGGTGCGTGAGGGGCGACGGCCCGTGCCTTCGTGGCCGGTATTCATAGGGGCGAGTGGCTCCACCATGGGTAGTGGCGGGTCCAGCTCTTGACAACCATAGGTTGTATGGAGCACTATGCATGGGTGGGTATAGGCGCACCTAAGGACATAACGGCCTGCCGCCGCTTCTTCGCGCAGCCCTCCCACCCGCGCCAGCGCATGTACGAGGCGCTGCGCGCCTACTTCCTGGAGGGCCGTTCCTCGCAGCAAGTGGCGCGCGCCTTCGGCTATAGCGCCGGTTCGTTTCGCGTGCTCTGCCACGCCTTCCGCCGCAATCGCGATCCGCAGTTCTTTGTTTCCCCCACACCGGGGCCGCGCGAGCAGCCCAAGAAGTCCAAAGCGCACGATCTGGTGATTGCCTTGCGCAAGCAGAACCATTCGGTCTACGAGATCGCCGAGGCGCTCAAGGAGCACGCGTCCCCGTTGAGCCCCACGGCGGTGCGCGAGCTGCTGCGCGCGGAGGGCTTTGCCCCCTTGCCGCGGCGCCTGGACGAGGAGCGCCCGGCGCGGCCGCGGCCCACGGTGGAGCCGGTGGCCGACGTGCGCGGCTTCGCGCTGGGGGCGCCAACCGAATTTGCCACGCGCTGCGGCGGGTTGTTCTTGTTCCTGCCCGATCTGGTGCGCCTCGAGGTGGCAAGGCTCGCGGCGGCGGCTCGACTGCCGGGCTCGGTGATGATCCCGGCCGAACACGCCTTACGGGCAGCGCTTGCGCTCAAGCTCTGGTCGATCGAACGCAAGAGCCACGTGATGGCGCTGGTGGCCGATCCGGGCTTGGCGCTCTTTTGTGGGTTGAACGCGATCCCGAAGAAGAGCTACCTCTCGGAGTACTCCTCGCGCCTCGGGCACGCCAAGACGACGAGCCTGTTGGCCGCCTGGCACCGCGCGGTGGCTCAGGAGAGCCTCTTTGCTGGCGCTTCGTTCAATCTGGACTTCCACTCGGTGCCCTACTATGGCGAGGACCCGCAGATCGAGCGCCATTACGTCTCGATGCGCAGCCGCGCGCAGCCCTCGGTGCTCGCCTTCCTGGCGCAGGACGCCGACGGACAGGCCTTTTGCTACTCCAACGCCGATCTGCGCAAGGGCGAAGAAGCCGAAGAGATCTTTCGCTTCATCGCCTTCTGGAAGAAACACCACGGGGAGCCTCCGCGCCACCTGGTGTTCGACTCGCGGCTGACCACCTACGCGCATCTGGCGCGGCTCGATGCCATGCGCATCGGCTTCATCACGCTGCGGCGCCGCTCGGCGAGTCTGCTCGCCGAGATCTCTGCCTTGGCGCCTTCGGCCTGGCGCCGCGTGGCGCTGGACGTACCGGCGCGCAAGTACAAGAGCCCGCGCGTGTTCGAGCAAGCCGTAGCGCTCGAAGGCGCCACGTTTCGCCAATTGTTCATCCTCGAGCTCGGTCACGAGGAACCGACGATCCTCTTGAGCAACGATCGGCACTCGAGCCCGGCCAAGCTCATCACCCGCTATGCGCAGCGCATGCTCATCGAGAACGCGCTCTCCGATGCGGTGCGGTTCTTTCACATGGATGCGCTGTCCTCGGCGGTCGGTCTCAAGGTGGATTTCGACATGGCGCTGCTGGTCATCGCCAGCGGCCTGTACCGCCTCCTGGCGCGGCGCATGCGCGGCTACGCCGAGGCTCAGGCGCGCCATATCTTCCGTGACCTCATCGATACCCCGGCCGATGTCGCCATCTCCGAACGCGAGGTCCACGTGCGCTTCCACCGCCGCGCGCACCTCCCGATCATCATCGCTTCCGGGCTACTGGACTCACCGGTCAAGGTGCCTTGGTGGGACAATCACACGCTGCGCATGAGCGCGTAGCCCTCGCGACAAAATGCTCGGGTGTTAGGTCAATGCCGGGGCGTGGAAATCCAGGCTAGGCGAGTGGACAGTAAGAGCGCTGAAAGAACTTGAAGCGATACCCGCCAACATCAACTCTTTGCCTACAGATGCTGGCATATACATACTTTTTGACTCTGGGGGCCAAGTTCTCTATCTGGGCAAAGCGTCGAACCTGCGTGCGGAGGTTCGCCAAACCTTGGGACGCAAAGTACCGGTGTCCATCCGATTTTCGCCTCACCTAAAGAAGAACTCGTATCCCACGCTCAAGTCGCTAACCACTCACATATCGCTGTACGCGGTGGAATCCGCTCGCCTTCGGCACAACTTGGAAGCTTTGCTGCTTAGGATCTTTGCCAATCAAACTCACAACCAAAACTTCGGGCATTTCAGTTAGGGCGCTCTAACCAACGGGGGAAGATATGGCTGCAACCGTACCTTACGTAGTCCAGCCAGGGAGCATCGTAAAGATTCTCGAAAAGGCGCGGGATGCCAAGACCCCTGATCGCTTCAATCAAGATTTCCTAGAAACCAAATTAGGGTTTCGAGGTGGAAATTATCGGCAGTTCATTCCGTTCGCGAAGAAACTTGGTTTTCTCAATAGCGACGGGACACCAACCGACCTGTACAAGCGCTACAGAAATCCCCCCACCTCGAAAGCGGCGATGGCACAAGCGGTTCGCAACGGCTATCGGGAGATATTTGAGCGCAATGAGTACGCGAACAACTTGAACAGGGAGCAGTTCAAAGGACTTGTCGTTGAAATAACTGGGCTCGAGCAAAAAGATCGAATCGTGCAGTTGATATGCCAGACCTTCGAATCACTGAGAGCAATGTCAGACTTTGAGTCCAAGCTTCCTCAAACAGCTACTGACGATGCTGAGCCTGACAAAGTCGAAGGAGGCGACAAAGAGAAAGCCGCCCGGAAAGAATCTGCGGCCGGTCTACGTGACTTCGATATGAATCTTTCGTACACCATCAATCTATTGAGTATTTCCTAACCTCGTGACAACCGAATTGTTCCTCATGCGTTACTCGGGTGTTGGCATAACATCGGAGTTTGCGCATGAAGACGAAGAACAAAATCGATGCCGGGGCGAAGCGCCGGGTGCGGGCGGCGCGGCTGCTTCAGGCCGGTCACGCTCCCGCGCAGGTGGCTGCTATGGTGGGCGCGCCGCGCCAGACGGTATACCGCTGGAAGGGCGTGCTGGAGTCCGAGGGAATCGATGCGCTTCGGAGCGTGAGCAAGGGCGGGCGTCCCGCCCGACTCGGTGCCGAGGAACTGTCCAAGCTGCAAGTAGCTTTGCTCGAAGGCCCGACGGCGCACGGCTTTGGCACGTCGCTCTGGACGATCAAGCGGGTGCGCGTGTTTATCGAGCGGCGCTTCGGCGTTCACTACAGCGAGGTTCATGTCTGGCGGTTGCTCGGGCAGTTGGGCTTCTCCAGCCAGAAGCCCGATCGGCGTGCGCTGGAGCGCGATGATGTGGCCATCGAGCATTGGAAGCGGCACACCTGGCCCGGGCTTAAAAAAA